>CAWCOW010000003.1:0-1016742 GCA_963797305.1 uncultured Alphaproteobacteria bacterium | reverse complement strand
TGCACCGAAGCTCAAGCATCCCCTCATTCTCGGCCTGACCCGGCGTGGGAATAAAAGACTTACCCGCTCTCTTTGAGATTCCAAAAAGACTTGGCAAAACGGCATCGTTGTCCGAAAGTTGCGTATTTGTCGAACGACTTTCCTCCCCGCCGCATCGGTCGAGTTTGCTCCACAGCGATCAATAGGATTTTGCGGAGCATGCCGTGACAACCACCGCCAGCCAGTTCTCGTTCGATCAGGTTCGTGATGTCCTCGGCGGCCTGCTCGGCCCGGACCTGCACGCCAAGCGCATCGACTGTCTGTCCGATGCCACCCTCGGCGTGCTGCACAGTGCATCGCTCGCCGTCGCCGCCATCGGGCATGGCCTGGCTGCGGCCAAGGGCGTGGCAACCAAGCATGCGATCAAACAGGTCGACCGCCTGCTGTCCAACCCCGGCATCAAGGTCGACGACATCCTGGCCCTGTGGGTGCCTTTCGTCATCGGCGCCCGTACCTCCATCGCGGTCGCCATGGACTGGACTGACTTCGACGCCGACAACCAGGCCACCATCATGCTGTCGCTGATCACCGAACACGGCCGCGCCACGCCGCTGGTCTGGCTGACGGTGGACAAGAAAACCCTGAAGGATCGCCGCAATCTGTATGAGGACCGCGTGCTGGTACGACTGGCCGAGATCCTGCCGCCGCAGGTCAAGGTCCGCATCATCGCCGACCGCGGCTTCGGCGATCACAAGCTCTACCGGCTGCTGACCGAGCAGTTGCACTTCGACTATGTCATCCGCTTTCGCGGCAACATCTCGGTCACCGCGGCCGATGGCGAGGCCCGCACCGCGGCATCGTGGGTCGGCCCCGGCGGCCGCGCACGCACCCTGCGCTGCGCCAAGGTCACCGCCGAGTGCTATGAGGTCGGCACCGTCGTGTGCCTGCGCGACAAGGACATGAAGCAGGCCTGGTGCCTGGCGACCAACAGCACCGACGAGACGGCCAAGGACCTGACCCGGTTCTACGGCGCCCGTTGGGGTATCGAATCAGGGCTGCGCGATACCAAGGACCTGCGTTTCGGCATGGGGATGGGCATCATGCGCGTGAATTCGCCCGAACGCCGCGACCGGCTGTGGCTGCTCAACGCCTTCGCGGTGGTGCTGTTGACCCTGCTGGGCGCGGCAGGCGAGGCGCTTGGATACGACCGGCTGCTGAAATCCAATACCGCCAAACGCCGCACCCATTCGTTGTTCCGCCAGGGTTGCATGCTCTACGACCTGATCCCGAACATGCCGGAAAGCCGGTTGCGCCCGTTGATAGAGACCTTCAACGCCATGCTGAACGCTCAGCCGCTTTTCACGAAGGTATTTGGAGCGATCTGAATATGAGGGGAGTTGTGAGGCACCGAAGGACAAGTTTGGTCGGGGGGTTGTTCTTTTATCGTCATGGCCCGGCTCGTCCGGGCCACCTGTCGCGGTACGGTGCTGGTGGGGTGGCCCGGACAAGCCGGGCCATGACGGATGGATAGGATGCCTTGCTCCGCGTGCCGGCTTGTCCTGACAGCCATGGGCCAAGCCCGGCCATGACACAATGGTTTTCACGACAGCGTCCTTCGCCCCATGAACCGGAACTGGATGGCCGTGATGGCAATGACACCCGCCATCAGCACCACCGACTGAGCCGATGACGACCCGATATCCTGGTTGATGACCCCGTCGCGGAACACCTTGATGACCAGCGTCTCGGTGTCCTTCCCGGGGCCGCCCTGTGTCAGCGCGTAGATCGTGCCGAACGTATCGAACGCCGCATACACGACGTTCACCACCAGCAGGAAAAACGTCGTCGGCGACAGCAGCGGGAAGGTGATGGTGCGGAACCGCCGCCAACCTTGGGCGCCGTCCATGCGGGCCGCCTCGATCACCGCACGGGGGATCGATTGCAGGCCGGCGAGGAAGAAGATGAAGTTGTAGCTGACCTGTTTCCAGGCGCTGGCGGAGATCACCATCAGCATCGCCTGGTTGCCGTTCAGCGTGTAATCCCAGGCGATACCGTGTTGGTTCAGCCAGCGGCCGAGCAGGCCGACCCGGGGATTCAGCACGAACAGGAACAGCACCGCCGACATCGCGGGCGCGATGGCGTAAGGCCAGATCAGCAACGTCCGGTACACCCCCCGTCCGGCGATCCGCCGATCGGCGAAGACCGCCAGGGCCAGGGCGAGGCTCATCGCCAGTACGCTGACGGCCAGGCAGAAGAAAACCGTGCGGACGATCGAATCGAGATACAAAGGATCGCCGAACAGGTCCTGGAAATTATCCAGTCCGACGAAGACCCAGCCCTGTCCGAACGCGTCCTGGGTGATCAGGCTGGACCACACCGCCTCGCCCGCCGGCCAGTAGAAGAAGAACAGACGTCAGCAGAAGCTGAGGCAGCAGCAGGACCACCGGCAGAAGACGTCCGTTGAAAACAGTCCGGCGGTCCATGCAGCGTTCAGGCTTTGACGGCTTTGGCGAATTCCCTCAGCACCTTGTTGCCGCGAGCCACCGCGACGTCCATCGCCTGCTGCGCGGTCTGGCCGCCTTGCAGGGCCTTTTCCAGTTCCTCCTGGATGATGTTGCGGATTTCCGGCAGCCGGCCGAGGCGCAGGCCGCGGGTATTCGGCGTCAGCGAACCCCGCGCCAACTGCTCGACCGGAATGTCCGCGCCGGCATTCTTCGTGTAGTAGCCTTGTTGCTTTGACAGCTCGTAGCCGGCGAACGTGACGGGGACGTAGCCGGTGTTCCGCCCCCAGGTGGAATCCACCTCGGGCTTGCCGATGTATTTCAGGAATTCGGCAACCGCCTTGTATTCCGCCGGCGTCCGCTCCGGTGCCGTCATGACCCACAGGCTGGCGCCGCCGATGATGGAGTTCTCCGGCTTCTTGATGATCTCCGGATCGAACGGAAGATAGGCCTCGCCCCAGTCGAACTTCGCCGACTTCACCAGATTGCCGCGCGACGATGACGAGCCGAACGAGATCGCCGCCTCGCCGGAGACGATCAGCGGATCGGGTGCGGTATCGCGGCCGGCGTATTTGAAACTGCCGTCCTTCGACATCTCCAGCAGGCGCTCGATGTGCTTCACATGCGGTTTGCTGTTGAACACCAGTTCGGCGTCCAGGCCATCGAACCCGTCGGACTTCGTGGCGAACGGCAGATTGTGCAGCGCGCTGTATTGCTCCAACTGGATCCATGTCGGCCAGGATGTGGTCATGGCCACCGGCGCCGCGTCCTTGGCCTTGATCGTCTCGGCCGCTTTGCGCACTTCCTGCCAGGTGGCGGGCGCCTCGTCCGGATCGAGGCCGGCTTTGCGGAACGCATCCTTATTGTACCACATCACGGCGGTGGAGGAGTTGAACGGCATCGACGCCATCCGCCCGTCGGTCAGGCTGTAATAGCCTCGCACCGCGGGGATATAGGCCTTCGGGTCGATCGCCAGCCCGGTTTCCTTGGCCAGTTCCCACACCGGCTTCACCGCCTTGCCGGCGGCGAGCATGGTGCCCGTGCCGACCTCGAACACCTGCACCAGGTGGGGAGCCTGGCCGGCGCGGGAGGCCGCGATGGTCGCGGTCAGCGTGTCGGCGTAGCCACCCTTGTAGATCGCCTGGATCTCGACCTGGTCCTGGCTGGCGTTGAAGCCGCCGGCGATGCGGGCGATCTCGTCCGCCAGCGCGGCGGTCATGGCGTGCCACCAGACGATCTTGGTCTTGTCCGCCGCACGCGCCCGGGCGGCAGCGAAGGCGAGCGGGGCGGCGAGCAGGGTGCGGCGTTGCATCGAACGGTATCCTTGGCAGATCGGTTCGCAGGCGTTAGCGACGCCGCGTTGCCAGCCGATTACAGTTTTCTGACGCTTGGGTGAAGGGGCCGCTTACTCGCCAGCCTTCGGCACCGGCGCGTGCCGTCCGGTCAGGTCGTCCCCGGCCGTCGCCGGCATGAACAGCGCGATGGGCGCGGCGGCCAGGGTCATCAGGCCGACGACGACGAAGGCCGTGCTGAAGTCGGCGTTTTGCGGCGTTGCGTGCCCGGACAGGGCGCGCGAAACCTCCAGCGAAAGGGCGCCGACGGACACGCCGATGGTCGCGGCAAGCTGCTGGCCGGCGGTGTAGAGGCTGGTCGCGGCGCTCATTTGCGCGCGCGGCACGTCGCCATAGGCCAGCGTGTTGTAGGCTGTGAACTGCAGCGACCGCAGGAAGCCCCCGGCCAGCAGCACGAGATAGATGGCCGCGACTGGCCAGGACGGGCGGAACGCCGCGCAAGCGATCAGCATGATGCCAGAGAACAGCCCGTTCCAGATCAGCGTGTCGCGGAAGCCGAACAGCCGCAAGGCGTGCTGCGCAGCCGGCTTCATCACCAGCGCACCGGCCGAGCTCGCGAAGGTGATCAGTCCGCTCTGCACCGCGGAGTTGCCGAAGCCGACCTGCAGCATCATCGGCAGCAGGAAGGGAATCGCGCCGATGCCGGTGCGGAACAGCATCATCGCCGCGAACGACAGCCCGAAACAGGGCAGCCTCATCAGGCTGAAATCCAGCAGCGGAGCGGGATGGCGGCGCGCGTGCAGGTAGTACAGAAAGCCGACAGCGATGCCGGTGGCGATCATGGCTACCGTCAGTTCGGCCGGGACGAGGCCTCGGCCGACGGTTTCCAGGCCGGCCATGCCGCAGACCAGCGCGAGGCCGATCAGCGCCAGGCCGCGCAGGTCGAACGCGCCTTTGGTCGGCTCGCGGAAATCCTTGATGAACAGGCTGACCGCCAGCAGGCCGATCAGGCCGATGGGGATGTTGATGAAGAACGTCCAGCGCCAGTTGAAGTAGCTGACGATGAAGCCGCCCAGCGGCGGTCCGACGACCGGGCCGATCAGGGCCGGCATCGTCAGCCACGCCATGGCGGCGACCAGCTCGGTCTTCGCGGCGGTGCGCAGCAGCAGCAGGCGGCCAACGGGGACCATCATGGCGCCCCCGAGGCCCTGCAAGACCCGCGCGGCGACCAACTCGGCCAGGGAATCGGACAGCCCGCACAGGATGGATCCCACAGTGAACACGATGATCGCCGCCCGGAACACGGTCTTGGTGCCGAAGCGATCGGCGATCCAGCCGCTGGCAGGGATGAACACGGTCAGGCTGAGCAGATACGACGTCAGCGCCACGTTCATCCGCACCGGGTCGTAGCCGAAGGAGCGCGCCATCGTCGGCAAGGCGGTAGCGATGACGGTGGAGTCGAGGTTCTGCATGAACAGCGCGCAGGCGACGATGACCGCGGTCAGGCGCGTCTGCGTTGAGACCCGGGTCAGGCTCGGCTCGATTGGCATAGGGGCAGTGTCGCGCGGCAGACCGCGGGAGGGAAGGGTCGCGAACCGGTGCAGCGGCTTGTTGGCAGACGCATGTATTCTGTGAGGTAATTTGTTTCTTCTTGTCCTGGTTGTGCCTATAGTGCCGCGGACTGGAGGCTCCGAGGCATACGCATGTCCCCGCCGATCGACGATGTGAAGAATTGGATGAACATGTTCCGCTGGATCGTGAAGCTGATGCGCGACGAATTTGACGTCGATGAGACCATTCTGGTGCGCACCGCCGTGCTGGAGACCGATTGCGGGCTGGGGATCGAGCAGGTCGAGTCGGTGGTGGGCAGCATCGGCGAGAGCTTCCACCTGTCCTTCCCATCCGGCACGCTGGACGAGGTGCTGAAGCTGGAAGAGCTTTGCATGCTTGCGGCCTGGATGAAGGGCTTGTACAAGCGGCCGGACTTCATCTCCGGCGGGTTCGAGACGCGCTGCCGGGCGGTCAATCCGGGGTGTTGCTAAGTTCGCGATCCTGTTCGGTCGCTCGCGACTGCGGCCCGGCGATCGGTTCGGAAACGAGTGCCGGGAATCGCCGGACCAAGACCTCAGCCGCAAGCCCCTGTTCGAACTTGCGCCGAGCCTCGCCGCCAGGAACCGCGAGCAAAGCGGCCCTTCGGGTGCTACATTTCCACCGGATCAATGGCGTTGACAGGTTCCCGCCATCGTGCTCTCACCAGATCGTGAGTAAATCCATGCCGTGATCGCTTGCCCAGCAACAGGAGTGTGGCGCTTGGCGACGATTTTAGCCGGAAGCCTGAGACGGTGACGGCGTCCTCTCCGGGTCAGGTTGTCACGGAATGACGCCATCCGCAGCGATACGAGTCGACGGGCACGGTGGCCGGCTGAGTGCTCCGGATACCAGTCGGCCGCCGTTGGCCGCGGACCTGGACGGTACTCTTGCCATGTCGGACACGTTGCACGAAGGGCTGATCGGGCTGTTTCACTTGCCGCGGGCAGTTATTAGGTCTGCTTTCAAGCCAGGCTTGGCCGATCGGCCTGCGTTTGACCGGGCTGCCGGCTTCGGGCCGGCGGGACCGGTGCATGCCCTGTCCCGGCGCGAACGTCGAGGCGAGCCGTCTGATGCCCAACGCCCCGCCTGGCGTTCAGGCGCATGCTCTTGCTCTACCGCACCGGTCCAACAATGCGCTGGTGTTTGTCGGACCCTTTCGGCGACCGCTCGCGGCTACAGTCAAGAGGCTCGGCAAAGCCAACTCACTCAACTTTGGTCTTATATAACGATTGGAACGTTATCGCCCATGGTTAACTCCGTGCCCCGCCGTGCCTGCAAGCGCCCACGAATTCTTTGTGATGTTGCCACGGCTCGCAAACCGGTCATTTCACATGCTTGATTTCAGTCCGAAGGCGGATTCCGAAACCAGCGAACCGATGACGCGGGCGATGATCGCCGCGACCATATGCGGCTGCGCCATGCTTGCCGTGATACTTGTTGTGCTTGGTGTTTTCCTTGGTCTGGCGCGCTCAGGCCACTGGACTATGGATGACTATATGGTGATGGCCGCCTTTCGCGACCAGGGCCTGCCATTGCTTCCGACCCGAATTCTGACCTGGAGCCCGCGTCCGCTTTCCGAATCGATGCTTTTCATTTACGCGACCCTCGTTGCTCGCGTCGGGCGCCCGCTGATCGGTTGGCTGCTGGTACCCCTATGGGTGGCTTTTCTTGCCACCGCGCTGGTCACGGTGCGTTGGCGCTCGCCCGGACTCGTCTGGCGGCTCCTGGCGGGACTGGCACTTTTAGCCATGTTTATTGTCGCCCGCGATCCGGGGGAGGTCTTCTACTGGCCGGCAGGCGCCGTCGCCTATCTCACCTCGCTCGTTGGCCTGAGCCTCGCGTTCTTCATCGTCGCCGACGGACGGAACACAACCCCGACCGGCCGGCTCTGTCTGACGATCAGTCTGATCGTAGCCGCATGGAGTAGCGAGATCGGCGCAATCTTCGGCGCCTGCTATGCGGCCCTGGGTCTCATCAACGGGATTGCAGGCAGATTCAGGCGTAACGATAAGACCATTCGATGGGCTATCCAGCCAGCCATCGTGCTTGTCATGTCTCTCGCCGTCCTCCTTCTCATGATGACGCACCGCGGCAGCATGGTGGGCGAACTGGCGGGCGGTTCCGACAGCGTGATGCATCGGCCCTTACCGACCCTGATGGCGGCCGTCCGGGGGCTGCCTCTCGATCTGCTCACCGAGAGCGGCCAAACGGAGTGGCCCGGCGTGACCTGGAGCGACATCACGCATGGCTTTCTCATCAGGTTTGCCTTCGCGATCGGATTTGGATGGTGTTGGCGATACGCCGACTCCGCACGGGGCTCTCGTGCCGGACTCCTGCTGTTCGCGCTGGCTTGCCTTGCCACGACGTTCCTGGCACTGATTGCCTCAGACTATCAATTTGGCCGAGCTTGCTGTTCCCGACACTCGGCGTTCCGCGAGGAGGTGTTCTTCCTGGGAGTGGCGGCACTCGCGGCCGGCATTTCTCCCTCGCGCCGCTCTTCGTTTCGGTATCAGACAACGCCGGTCCTGGGGGGCGTGCTTCTTGTCGCCGCGGTCCTCGTGCCGTTCAGTGCGATGGTTCCGGGCCTCAAGCACGACTATGCTCAGCGGGCGACGGTCGTCGCACAGACAAAAGCAACCTGGGACTCGGGGCAGGCGCCGGGTTCGGCGATGGTTTTTCACCGGCGCCCGGACCAAGCCGTGTTACCGAACGGCGAATTGGATCCGGGACAGTATGAACTCAACGCCGACACACATTGGTTCGCTGTCGGTATCCTAAAGTTTTTTAAAAAGCAGACGCTTACGGTTGTATCGCCATAGAGCTCAGGATGCATGCTGGAAACAGGTCACGACCGATACGAGGCTACAACAAAAAGGCGCGGGCATGGGCCAGGTTGATTTGTCTGTCCGATTTGATACTACGCACATCGCGGTTGACACGAAGCCGTTGCTGTCCGTTGTCGTGCCGGTCTACGACGAGGCGGAGGGAATTGCCGCGTGCGACGAGCGTCTGCATGCCGTGCTGGCGGCAATGAACGTGCGTTTCGAGATCATTTACGTCAACGACGGCAGCAGCGATCACTCATTCCTCCGCCTGCAGGAATTGCGCAGGCGCAGCGCGCACGTTGCGGTCCTCGACCTGAGCCGCAATTTCGGCAAGGAGATCGCGCTGTCGGCTGGTATCGACCATGCGATCGGTGATGCGGTCGTGATTATCGATGCCGATCTCCAGGATCCGCCTGAACTGATCCCCGAACTCTATGCCAAATGGCGGGAAGGGTTCGATAATGTCTTCGCTCAGCGGATTTCGCGGGTTGGGGAAAGCTGGCTCAAGCGCGCGACCGCATATGCCTTCTATCGCGTACTCAACCGGATCAGCGACAACCCGATGCCGGTCGATACCGGCGATTTCCGTCTGTTGAGCCGGCGCTGCGTGGACGCATTGAAGCAGATGCGCGAGCATCATCGTTTTATGAAGGGTCTCTATGCCTGGGTCGGCTTCCGCCAGGTCAGCGTACCGTATCGGCGCGCGGCCCGCCATGCCGGGACGTCGAAATGGAATTACTGGAAACTTTGGAATTTTTCGCTGGAAGGAATCACCTCTTTCACGACGGTACCGTTACGACTAACCAGCTACGCCGGTCTGGTGTCGGCGATGCTGGCGGTGCTCTACGGCATTTTTATGCTGTTCAAGACCTTGCTGTTCGGAAACCCCGTGGCCGGGTATCCGTCGCTGATCGTGATCGTGCTGTTGATCGGCGGTATTCAGCTTCTGAGCATCGGGGTTATGGGCGAATATTTAGGCCGAATGTTTAATGAATCAAAGGGACGGCCACTGTACCTTGTCAGTTCGTTCGACCCGGCTGTAATACCCGAGCCGCCGAGCATTCCGGAAGCGCGCCCGGCCAAATGTAACGTTGGCGGTGAGTGATGACGTCCGGCAGCCGCACCCGCCGGCGGTTCGCCTGATGGCCACTCCGCCGCGCTTCCGGCGCGCGCCCGTCCGGACGAGTGGATAGCATCGAAATAGTGGCTCCTGCCGAATTCGAGGGATGGGTCGTTCGCCCCGGGAAGCGGGCAGGGAAATGTCTGATACAAACTGTGGATGAAATAGGGCGGCACGGATAATGCACAACTCGGCGCATGAGCACGGACGATTGTTTTTCGAACTATATTGGTCCGAGACGTTTCGGAATGTGGTTGACCTCGGAAGCCAGGATGTGAATGGCTCGCTACGCGGCTGCTGTCCCGCAAGCGCCCGATATATTGGCCTTGATGCGGTGGCGGCTAAAGGCGTCGACATAGTCGTCGGCTACGGAGAAACGCTGCCGATTGCCTCGGATAGCGTCGACGCTGTCGTTTCCAGCTCGGCGTTCGAGCACGATGCCTGCTTCTGGGACACCTTTCTCGAATTGGTCCGTATCCTGCGCCCCGGCGGCCTGCTTTACATTAATGTACCCAGCAATTATGCGTTCCATCGCTACCCGCTGGATTGCTGGCGCTTCTATCCGGACGCCGGCGCCGCGTTGGTGCAATGGGCCAATCGCCGGGGCTGCCGCGTCGAGTTGATAGAATCTTTTGTTGCTGCGTCAGAAGAAGAGACCTGGGCGGACTTTGTAGCTGTATTTCGAAAAGCAGGTGCAGGCGAACTTGTGCGCAAGGGACGCATCGCCGAGCGGACGCAAGCAGCCAACATCTACGATTTTGGGATGCCCCTGGGCGGGCCATTGCTGGCGGCAACGCCGATGATGCCGGATATGGACATCGTGGCCCGACTCACCGCCGAAGTCGCCGCGCAGCGACTCGAACTGGACGCCATGGCACGTAGCAATGCCACTTTGTCGGCCGATACTTCCCTTGTCCGCAGTGAGGCAGCCGAACTTGAAGAAAAGCTGCGGACGGCGGCTTTGGAAGTCACCAAACTCCAGAACACTCTGGCGGAAGTCAAGGCGCAACTGGTCAAAGAGAGAAACCATATTCAAGCAATGCAGATGAGCAAATCGTGGCGCCTGACGGCCCCGCTGCGCCGGCTGGCGGTCTCATTGCGCAGTCGTTAGCATCCTGCGACACCGCACTGTGTGAGTGCGAAGGACTGCCTGGAGATTGTTGGCGGGCGGCCATGGACGCGGTATCTTGGGTCCAGCCTATCCGGGGACGTCGCGCCCCAGCCTGGATTTTCAGATCGAAGCGAACGAGGTTTCGGGCGATAAGTTGCCGCGGCCGCCACATCGTGCAAAGCGGCACGATGTCGATCCGGCGGCCGGGATACGGTTCAAGCGCCATACCCGCGTTCGCCCGGGTCGGTGCGATCTCGATCCCGCTCGCCGATGCAGTGGAATTGCTCGCCCGGGCGAAGTCCGGGTCGCGTGGGACGCGCGTCTGAGGGGCAGGATTCAATCGGCCGGACAAATTGTCCCGCTAAGAATCGGTCGGATTGCAGGGGGTTGGCGCGTGGCCTGCCGTTATATATACACTCCCGGCATGAGCCCGATCCTAGACAGCGAAGCGTATGCAAGCTGGGTCCGCACCTACGACACATTGTCGGACTCCGACAGAATCGCAATTTCCGGTTGTGTAGGGCGCCTGTCGCGCCGCCCGCTTTTTTCGGTGGTGGCGGTCAACCCGGCATCGACCGGGGCGTCGTTGCGCACGATCGACAGTGTCCGAACTCAGCTTTATCCGTACTGGGAACTCTTGGCGTCGCCGGTCCTTCTATCGGGATGGAGCGACCCGCGCGTTGTCCCGGTCGACGGGAGCCCCGGCGATCCGCTCCAGTTCTATAACGCAGCACTGGCCAAGGCTTCCGGAGAATTCATTCTTATTTTGCCCGCCGACTCGATCCTTGCCGCACATGCCATTTTTGAACTGGCTCACGCGGCAATAACCTGTCCCGATGTTGATATGATTTTCAGCGACGAAGATCGGATCGACGCAGCGGGCCAGCGCAGTCAACCAAGCTTCAAGACCGATTGGGATCCCGATCTCATGCTGGCGCGCGACGCGGTCGGCGCGGTCGCGGCGTTGCGGACCTCAACAGCCAGACGCATGCTCGGAATGCGGGGCGGCATGCCAAACGCCATTACGTCCTATGATCTTCTTCAATACGATTTGGTCCTACGGCTCGGCGAAGACGTGCTGCCGGGCAAGATCCATCATATCCCGGCAATCCTGTGTCATCGCCCTCGCGTCGATTCCGTCGAGGTCGACCCCGAAGCCGCGCGTGGCGTCGTCAGGCGTCATCTGACGGAAACCGGTTTCGATAAGGCACGTGTGGAAGCGGCGCCGCTTGCCCCGGCCTGCAATCGCGTCGTGCGAGGCCTGCCTGTGCCCGCGCCACTTGTTTCGATCATTGTGCCGACTCGCGATCGCCCCGACCTGCTCGCGCGGTGCGCGGACGGGGTGCTGTCGAGAACGGATTATCCATCCCTCGAGCTCATCGTGGTCGATAATGACAGTGTCGAGGATGCCACACGCGTTCTGCTGTCTGAACTTTCGCAAGATCCGCGCGTGCATGTCCTGGCGATCCCCGGGCCCTTCAATTATTCTGCCTTGAATAACGTGGCCGCCGCCGCTGCGCGGGGCGCGGTCCTTGTAATGTTAAATAATGACACAGACGTAATATCGCCGGACTGGCTGACCGAACTGGTGTCGCATGCCGTGCGGCCCGAGATCGGTGCCGTGGGCGCGAAGTTGCTCTATCAGGACGGTCGCGTCCAGCACTGCGGGATAACGCTTGGACCGGGGTGGTCGTTGATCCATCAGCTCCGGCTGTCACGCCGCGACGATCCGGGGCCCCTGGGAGAGTTGGCACTCGTTCGCACCGTGTCCGCGGTAACTGCTGCTTGCATGGCGATCCGCAAGTCCGTCTTCCTTGAAGCCGGCGGCTTCGACGCGCAACATTTTCCGACCGCGTTTTCCGATGTAGACCTCTGCCTGCGACTCGGCGACTACGGCTACAGAGTCATATGCACGCCCTTCGCCGAATTGTATCATCTCGAATCGCTCTCGCGAGGTTATGACGACACGCCGGAGAAGCAGGCAATCACCAACCAGGCCGGCGAGAATTTCCGGACTCTATGGGAGCCGCTTTTGGAGACGGACCCGTACCACAACCCGAACCTGCATTTTCAGTGGGAAGACACGAAATTCGCAATGCCGCCCCGGCGGCAACGGCCGTGGCGAAGCCCGGACCTGGAGCGGTCCAGACCATTCCCGGCACGATACGAAATCGGCTTCGCATACCCATTTCCGAGCCAAGAGGTGGCTAGCTCGACATGAAAGACGGTCCAGAGATGTCAATTACGGCGGCGACTGACATTTACGAGCGGCAGTGTCTCGATAACGGCTTGAAATCGCTCGCGGACCCCGCGCTCGACCCGCTGTTCTGGAGCGCCGTACGCCTCGGCGCGCCGAGTGCATGGTGGCGGCACGTCCCGTTTGCGCATTGGGTCGTCAGCGCCGCCAGGCCCAACGTGCTGGTCGAACTCGGCACGCATGCCGGAGTTTCCTATTCTGCCTTTTGTCAGGCTGTGAAGTCCGCGAATTTGCCGACCCGCTGCCACGCTGTTGATACCTGGAAAGGGGATGAACATTCGGGCAATTACGGAGAAGCGATTTTCGACGAGTTCAATCTCTATAACGACCAGCATTTCAGCGCGTTCTCCACCCTCATCCGCGCCACATTCGATGAGGCGCTCGGCAAAATGGAAGATGCTTCGATTGATCTTCTGCACATTGACGGGTTGCACACCTACGAGGCGGTAAAGCGGGACTATGAAAACTGGCTTCCCAAGCTGTCCGACCGCGCGGTCGTTCTGTTCCATGATATAAACGAACGCTCCGGGGACTTCGGCGTCTGGCGTCTCTGGGAGGAACTTGAGGCACGCCATCCGAGTTTCACGTTCTTGCACGGCTTCGGCCTCGGCGTACTCGCCGTCGGAACGCACGCGCCTGATCCGATCCTGGCTCTTTGCCGGCTTGAGGATCCGCGGGAGATCGCCGCGGTCAGGACTCGCTTCGCTTGGCTTGGCGAGCGGTGGCACACCGCAACATGTGAGCGCATGCTCAGCCAGCGCGTCGGCACGGCAGAAGCCGCAATGTCTCGACTGCCACAGGTTGAATCCGCCTTGGCCGCAGCCGAAGCCGCAATGTCTCGACTGCCTGAGATTGAATCCGCCCTGGCCCAGGCTCGGTCGGATGCCGCGCAACGCACCGTTGCCGAGGCACGGTCACGCGATATTGCAGCCCGCCGGACGCTGGATGCACGGCGGGAAGCCATTGCCGCGTCCGTGGCGGCCCGGGAAATTCAGGCCGAAAACGAAAGACTCAGACAAGAACTGCAAAGCGCCTCAGCCCGCGCGCTGGAAGCCGCGGCTGTCGCGGAATCATTCTCTGCGCTCGCGAAATCGACTGTCCGGCTGTCGGCAAGTCGTTTGCAAAATGCCTCGGCGCGAATGCCCAATACGGTCCGTCGCGGCGCCCGCGGGGTCGCGAAACTTGTATGGTGGACTGCAACATTGCAACTGTCGGCGAAGTTGCAGGAGCGCCGCCGTCTGATCGCATTCTACGAAGACGCTGCCAGGCGCTCCTCAGGCGAGCAACCGGTCCAGCCTCCGGTCGTGCGCAAGGACCCGGCCATCCGTTCGGCAAGGCAGACGGTCCCGCGGCCGCTGCGTCGAGCCGCAGAGTTTTTGCCGAATTCGGTTCGCCGGGGCATGCGCGGAGCGGCCAAGCTTACGTGGTGGACTGTAACGATGCAATTGCGCTCCAAACTCAGGGCGCGCCGCAGGTATTTCGAGTCGCTCAAGCGCGCGACCGCGACGGCGGAGTCGATGTCCAACACTGCCGTGCCTTACGCTCCCCGGGATCGGGCCGCGGTACGTCTTGTGTACATCAGCGGCGAGCCTGACACGCCCGGACATGTCTATCGGATCGAGCGATACGCGGCCTCACTCAGAATACTCGGAGGCGAAGTGTCCTGGATGCGCGTCGACGAGATCCCGGGCCGTATGGCCGAGATCAAGTCAGCCGATATCCTGGTGATCTGGCGCGCGCCGTGGGATGACAACATCGCAGCGAGCATCGACGCCGCGCGCGAGAGCGGGGTTCGGATCGTCTTTGATGTGGACGACCTGATGGTTGATCCGGATATCGCCAAGGTAAGTGTCATCGATGGTATCCGCTCGCAATTCCTGACCGAAACGCAGGTGAAGGACCATTATTCGCGCGTGCGGCAAACCATGTTCGCTACGGACTTCTGCTTCACCACCACCAGCGAACTGGCCTTTCATTTGCGTTGGGCGGAAAAGACCACGCACGTTTTGCCAAATGGCTTCGACCAGGCCGCCCACGACTTGTCGCGTGTGGTCTCGCGTGAATGGCGGCGTAACCGGACTGATAATCTGATCCGTATCGGCTATGCCGGCGGCTCGCGGACGCATCAGCGGGACCTCGGTCTTGCTATCGAGCCTTTGGCCCGATTGCTGCAGGAAAACCCGGACTGCCGCCTCGTGCTGTTCCGCACGCCGGACGGTCAGGTGCCGCTGATCGACATCGAGGAGTTTCCCGCGCTTCGCGGGCTTGAGGATCGGATCGAGTGGCGGCCGCTACAGCCACTGGCGAGTTTGCCTCGCGAGATGGCGCGGTTCGATATCAACCTCGCACCGCTGGAGTACGGCAATCCGTTCTGCGAAGCCAAAAGCGAACTGAAATTTTTTGAAGCCGCACTCGTGGACGTTCCCACGATTGCCTCGCCGACGGGTCCGTTCCGGCGTGCCATCGATCATGGCAAGACCGGGTATCTCGCCGCGACCGCGAACGACTGGTATGTGTATCTCAAACGACTTGCAGAAGACGCTGCGTTGCGCCAGCGCATCGCTCATGACGCGTACCACGCCGCATTGGCGGCGTTCGGCCCGATGAACCGCACGGCGCAGTTTGCCAGAACTCTCGATCAGGTTCTCGGCGGAATCGGCGGCGCCAGTGCGTTTGCGCTGGAATCATTTCTTTCAAGCCGTCCGCGCGCACTGCCCAAGGTCTTCGACTCGGACATCATTTTCGAACACGATTCAGGCGGCCGCGCCGAGGTGACGGTTGTCATCCCGCTTTACAACTATGAGAATTACGTCGTCGACGCTTTGAACTCCGTTCTTGCGCAGACCCTCCAGACCCTCGATCTTGTTATTGTCGACGGGTTCTCAACGGACCGGTCGCTTTCAGTGGCGGACGCATGGGCAAGGCAGCATGCCGCTCGCTTCAATCGCATCGCCGTGCTGCAAAATCGCGCGAATTACGGCCTCGCTTTCTGCCGCAATTCGGGATTCGACGCTGCCGAGTCAACCTATGTCCTTCCGCTCGATGCCGATAACCGGCTCGCACCGGATTGCTGCGAGGCGCTGCTGGCGACAATCAAGAAGACCTCCACAGCCTATGTATATCCGACGATCCAGCATTTCGGGGCTTCTTCGGCGCTGATGTGCAATGCGCCGTACGATCCACAGCACTTTGCCCCCGGCAACTACGTCGACGCGATGGCCCTCGTCTCCAAGGAAGCCTGGGCGATCGTCGGCGGCTACGATCATATCCGCAGCGGTTGGGAGGATTACGATTTTTGGTGCCGTCTCGCCGAGCAAGGTTTGCGCGGTGAATGGCTTCCCCGGGTGCTGGCCTACTACCGCGTCCATGCAACGTCGATGATGACAGTGCAGACGACGGTTCCGGGGAACTACAAGCGCCTCATGGCGGAGTTCAATCGTCGTCATCCGTGGGTGTCGCTGATTGACGAACAGACCTCGCGACGGGTTCCGTCTCCCGACCCGCATTTGCCCGACCAGAGGGAGCGGAGCCGGCTGGATGCGCTCCTGCCGATCTTGCGGTGTCCCGTCACCAAGGAGAAGCTTACCTACAGCGCCGATCGAAAAGAGTTGGTATCAGTTGGAGGTTTGCAGAGCTGGCCAATTCGCAAGGGGCGGCCTGTTCTATCATTGGGCGTAACGGAACCGCAGGTCCATCCGGACCGGCACATCAGCAACGAGTTGCCGGAGCCCGCGCTCGATCTGATCCGTCGCACCAGCGGCCTGATCCTGAACCTCAGCGCCGGCGGCTCCAGGGAAAAATTCGACCACGTGGTCGAAGTGGAATACGCCATTTTCCGCCACACCGATGTCGTCGCCGACGCCCACGTGCTGCCTTTCGATGATGGGGTCTTCGAAGCGATTGTCGTCATGAACGCGTTCGAGCATTACCACGATCCGTCCAAGGTGGCCGCGGAGTTGCTTCGTATCCTCAAGCCGGACGGCCGGGTTTTCATTCGCACCGCATTCATGCAGCCGCTTCACGAGCGTCCCTGGCACTTCTTCAATTGCACGCGGTACGGCCTTGCCGAGTGGTTCAAGGATTTCGAAACCGAACAACTGCACGTCTCCGATAATTTTTGTCCGAACCACTCCATCGCCTGGCTCGCCTCGGAAGCCGAGGCGGCGCTGCGAGCCGGGGTTTCCGCGCGATCGGCGGACGCCTTCATGCAAGCGCCAATCGGCGCCTTGATTGACCTGTGGCGTGACCCCGCCAAACGGAACTCGCACCTTTGGACCGATTTCCAGAAGCTTTCGCAGCCGGCACAAGAGGTGATGGCAGCGGGATTTGAGTTCCTGGGCCGGAAGCCTATGGCGCTTCCCGATCTTACCGGCAAGCGTGAACGCACCCAGTGAACGGCCGGGCAGAAAGCCCGTCCGGCGGCGTCGTGTCTCGACGCCGCCGGTCGAAAGCTTTGGCGCCCGGATTGGCCAGTCCCGGCCCGATCTTTACATCCGCATGAATCCCCGCAACGGCGAAGATGAAGGCCGGGACATGATACCGGACGCCCTTGAGTTTGACCCATTGAAATCCTGCCTCCCCGTCATGGCCCGGCTCGTCCGGGCGGGGGGGTGGCCCGGACTGACGCCGGGCCATGACGGCGGACGGGAGGAGTTGCCTTCAATGACGGTTGGTATGACAGGGTGACTGCATTGAACAGGGCCGGGCGAGGCAAATGACGACAAGCGTTAACCGGCCCTACATTCCGGAAGTTGACCAGCTTCGCGCCTTCGCTGCATTGCTCGTGGTGTTCTATCACGGCCTGCGCCTGATCGGCCCGCAGCTTGCGAACATTGTACCCCCAGAGAATTACTGGATTATTCCGAGGAATCCGGCGCTCGCGGCGATAGAGGAGGGGCACAGCGGTGTCGGCCTGTTTATCGTATTGTCAGGCTTCATTCTTTCGCTTGGTGCGGTCGGACGCCGAATCGACTATGGCCGCTTCATGCTTGCCCGGATTCTGCGCCTCTACCCACTTTTGCTTGTATTTACCATAGTCGCCTATAGCATCCATCCGGTCGATTTTGCCAGTTTGTTGTCAATCGTGCTTCCGGTCAATGCGACCTCCGCCATGTACGGCAACTTCATGGCAATGTTTTGGGCTGTCGCTGTAGAGTTTCAGTGCTATCTGATTTTCCCGTTTCTCATCCTCTTCAGTAACAGTCGAGGCACACGGTTCCTGCTGCAAGTGATCGCGGTCGCGATCGTGCTTCGGGTCCTGGCCGTCTTTTCCGAAGGGGCGAACGCCCGTGACATCAGCTATTGGACGGTGGTCGGTCGCATCGACCAATTCTGCCTAGGAATGATTGCGGCCAGACTGTATCTGCTTCATGGCTGGCGGGACCGGACCAGAGCGATATGGTTTCCCGCCGCGGCAGCCGCCGCCCTGCTGACGCTATGGGCCTTCAACCGTGCCGGCGGGTGGCCGGTCTCGAGCCACTGGAAGCTGCTTTGGCCGCCCGTTGAGGGGTGTGTCTGGGCGCTGTTCATCCTATGCTACCTGAGCGCCGGTCGGGTTCTCCCGGGTGCGCTGAGTTCGCCCGCGACCTGGGTGGGCGAACGCAGCTACTCACTCTACCTTATCCACTTCGTGGTGTTGAAGCTGGTCATCGCGAACCAGATTTACGTGCGCGCCACAGGCGTCATTGCTTATGATGCCGTGCTGACCACCGCAGTCGTTGCCGTGCCACTTGCACTGCTGATTTCAATGCTGCTGTATGAGACGATCGAAAAGCCGTTTCTGCAGTTGCGCCCGAAATACGTGATTTCAGCAACCGGCATCGGTTCCCCATGGAACACGCCGGGAGACAGGTTTGGTTTGCCGCACGAGACCCGGCGGGCAATGGACGATGATCGTCCCGGCAGGCTTCGAAAGGATGAGGGCGGAGGCCGGCACCCGTTATGACCGCCCGATTCGGCACTCGCGAAATCCAGCCATCCACTGGGAAAGCCGCGGGAGTTCACGGTGCCTCACGCGGCGCCGCATTCGGCAGTGCGGCTACTTCCAATTGTCGCGGATATCGTTGAGGAAAACCTCCAGGCCCGGCGCGGGCCGACGCACCAAGGCATTTTGGAAAGTCCGCCCGACATCCAGGTTCCTGCGCGCGATCCGCTTGCACGTTTCAAGATCAAGTGGCGCCCTGACCAGGAGAATCTGGCAGTCCGAAAACTCAAAGCTATGGTTGTCGTAGGCATGAGCGACCTGGACCTCGCTATCCTGCCACCCGTGCCTGGCCCACGCCGCCAGCCACCGCGCCCGGTTGAACAAAAGGTTGTGCGTAGGATCCTTGCGCAACCCGACCATCGCGCCGAACACATCCGTGTAAGGCCCGGAGCCGAGGATCGGCAGCAAATGCAATTGCACAGCATCCGGTGTCGCGACCCGGGTCATCTCCGCAATCGCCTTGTCAAACGTGTCCAGAGTCAGATGTTCAAGCATATGGCAGGAATAAACCAGGTCGAATGTCGCGTCCGCGAAGGGCAGGCTGTCAGCACTCGATTGAGAGATGTTGGCGTGAAGCCGATTTTCCACGGCCCAGGCTGATAAATCGACACCATGCGCCGTTGTGTTGAAGAAGCCATTGAGATGATAGATCATCGGGCCGGCAGCACAGCCTACTTCCAATACATTCCGCGGCCTGAAGCACGTGGCGATGATTTCAGCCATCTCAAAGTATGTCCGGCTGAGCAACGCTGTCTCGAGGTAATTATTGACCCGGTATGAGCTACCGCAGGCCGGATTCATGAAGTAGTTTTTGCCGAAGGGGTCCGGTGTTTGCGCGCCCGGATCTGGAAGCGCAACGACCGGCGGTTGTGCGCCGGCATTCGCCCGGCCTCCCGGAGCTGTTGCCGGTTCACCGCGCAGATCCGCCATCTGCGGGTGTTCTAACCTGTTTTCATGTGACGACGGCTCCTCCGCGCTACCGTTCGGCGAATATGAAGGGCTGGCGATCCCGATATCGGTCTTCGCCGCCCGATTTCGCGCCAAGCGCAACGATGTTGCCAGCGCTCTCACCGGGCCTGTGATGCGCCAGGAGCTGGACGCCTCCATGTCGGCCACGCGCCGCTCGGCGATCGCCACTTTGGCGCGGAGCGCCGCAAGATCGTTCAACGCGTCCGCCGAATGCGTGCGTGCTCCGGAACCGGCCGATAGCGGAATGTCAACGTTAACGGAGCGGGCCATCCGATCCCAACTCGCGACCGCGGCATCCTTGTCGCCGCATGGCTGAAGAATGACCTGAAATTCGAGATCGCCCGGTTCGGTGTCGTAGAAGTCGATGCAGGCGAAGCGATGCAGCTCCAGCTCAACCCCGCGCCTGAAAAGCCGCGCGAAGGAGTACGGGGTGAAGACCCAGCAATGGACGTCCAGGTATGTCCCGTTCCGCAGGGTATCCCGGGCCATCGAGACAGCGTCGTGGATGCTGTGGAGCCGGCGAAGTCCGCCGTTCGGGTCGATCTCCCCCCGCCACGCGGCATTGGCGTCGAGCGCGACGACCTCCATGACGTGATCCAGAATCTGCGCCGGAAGAGGTTGGCGAGCTTCCAGCAGCCGGGCGTTCAGAATGTCCGAAAGCCGCGTTTCCTGCCGGAGATAGTCGAAAGTGAAACGCCGATCCGGTACCGCGAGGCGCAACGTGCCGGCGGGGCGAAGCACGCTTTCGATTTCCGCCAGCCAGCCCAACAGGTCCGGAACGTGTTCAACCACATGCGACGCGACGACGTAATCGACCTTAACGTCCTCTCCGATCGCTTCCTGTAATGTATTTGATCCCCAAACGGCGTCGACTTCCACGATTTGCTCGATATCGACGCCGGCATGCGTGGCATACTTCTCTCGTAACGAGCCGGTGTCGGCATGATCAATATAGATGATTTTGCCTTCGGCGCGGCTCACGATCGGGCTGGCTAGCGCGCCGATCTCAATGCCGGTCATAGCGGCAAGATCGAGGCCCCGCAGCAATTTCTCACGCTTGTCCATCGGCGCGTTTGTCCGGTAGTTTACGCCGATGAAAGTAGAGCATTATTATAAAGTCCCTCGTCAATTACGCTTGAGCGCGCCGATTGACGAAGCTCGCAAACGATAATCCGGACCCCGGTGTGTTCGATAGCGAACTGAACCGCCATCGCCCGCGGCATCGGCGGCAGGAGCTTTTGGCGGGCGAAAGAGCCGGCAAGCCGGATTGCCGTTCCCGCCCCCGGGCCACGCCCTACGGGTCCGGCGCAGGCGCGCTGCCACAACCGTATGCCAGATGCTGACGCGCCCCGCGATGCATGGCGCTTGAATTCGCAGGCTAACAGCATTAAGCTAACTTTTCGTTATATAACGTGTTCAGGATTGAAGCGTGACCGTCCTTATTACCGGTGGCGCGGGTTTTGTAGCGGCCAACCTGGTAGGGCGGCTTCTGGCTCGCGGCGAGACAGTTCTGGCGTTCGACAACCTCTCCCGTGGCACCCTCGACAACATCCGCTCGATCCTGGACCACCCCCGCTTCGTCTTCGCGCGGGTCGATCTCGCGGATGCCGCGGCTTTCCACGCCGCGGTGCAGACCCGGGCCAGTCTGGGTCCGATCACCGAGGTATGGCATCTCGCCGCCAATTCCGACATTCCAGCGGGCATCGCGGACGCGCGAATTGATCTTCAGGACACGTTCATGACGACGTTCAACACGCTGGACGTGATGCGTGTCTGCGGCGCCCGGAAACTGCTGTTCGCCTCGAGCTCGGCGATCTACGGCGATCTCGGCGAGCGCGAGTTGACCGAAGATATCGGCCCGCTGTTCCCGATTTCCAATTACGGCGCGATGAAGCTCGCCTCGGAAGCCGCCATCACGGCCGCCGTCGAAAGCTTCCTCGAATTGGCATTGCTGTTCCGATTTCCAAACGTCGTCGGCGTGCCGGCCACGCACGGGGTGATCCTGGACTTCCTCGGCCGCCTGCGGCAGGAGCCGCGGTTCCTCGACGTGCTGGGCGATGGCACCCAGCAGAAGGCGTATCTGCATGTGTCCGATCTTGTGGACGCCATGCTGCTGATCGCCGCGACTCCGGGCCGCAAGGTGGATGCCTATAATATCGGTCCCACGGACGCGGGCGTGACGGTCAGGCGGATAGCCGAGGAAACGATCGCGGCCGTGGCTCCGGGCGCCGAGTTGCGCTTCGGCACCGGCAACCGGGGCTGGGTCGGCGACGTGCCGCGGTTCCGCTATTCCACCGCCCGGCTGCAGGCGCTGGGCTGGCGCCCGCAAACCGATTCCCTCGGCGCCATCCGCCGCGCCATCCAGGAAATCGCGATCCAGGAAGGACTGCGGTGAGGCAGGCGGTTATCCTCGCCGGCGGCAAAGGCACCCGTCTTCGTTCCGTGCTTGGCGACCTGCCGAAGCCGTTGGCCGATGTCGGTGGCATTCCCCTGCTCGGCCATCAGTTGCGGTTGCTGCTGGACCACGGCTTCACCGAGGCGGTGCTGCTCGTCAGCCACGGTGCCGACCACATCCGCGACTGGCTATCCGGTCCGCAGCGTCCGCCGATCGGCGTCCGCCTGGTCGATGACGGGACGCCGCGCGGCACGGCCGGTGCAGTGCTGGCCGCGCTGCCCGGCCTCGCGCCGGATTTCGCCGTGCTGTACGGCGACACCATGCTGAACGTCGATCTGTCTCGCTTCTGGCGTTGGCATGAGGCCGATCCGTCGGCTGCCGCCTCGCTCTTCCTGCATCCCAACGACCATCCGCAGGACTCCGACCTCGTCGAGCAGGACAGTCAGGGCACCATCCTGCGGTTCCACCCCTATCCGCATCCGCCCGGCGCCTGGCTGCCGAACCTGGTAAACGCGGCGCTCTATATCATCCGCCGGGACTCGCTCGCCGCCTGGCGGGACGCGGCGCCCCCGCTGGATTTCGGCAAGGACCTGTTCCCCACGATGCTCGAGAGCGGCGCCCGTCTGCGTGGCTACGCGTCGCCCGAATATATCAAGGATGCGGGCACGCCCTCGCGGCTCGATCGGGTGCGGATTGGCTACGCCTCGGGCGCGGTGGCCCGCGCCGCGCTGAGCGAGCCGCAACGTGCCGTGCTGGTGGACCGTGACGGCACGCTGAACCGGGATGTTGGCCATCTGCGGCGCGCGGAGGATCTCGAGGTTTTTTCCTTCGCCGGGCCAGCGCTGCGGCGCCTCAACGAAGCCGAGTGGCGCTCGGTGGTGATCACCAACCAACCGGTACTCGCCCGTGGTGAGGCGGATGAGAATGAGTTGCGCCGTATCCACGCCCGCCTGGACAGCGAGCTTGCCCGCGACCATGCCTATCTGGATCGGCTGTATTATTGTCCGCACCATCCGGACCGAGGATTTCCCGGCGAGGTCGCGGCGCTGAAGATCGCCTGCGATTGTCGCAAGCCGGAGCCGGGTTTGATTCTCCGGGCGGCCGCCGATCTGAATCTTGACCTGCGCGAAAGCTGGTTCATCGGCGATAGCACGGCGGATCTTGGCGCGGCCGAGGCGGCCGGGGTGTCTTCGATTCTGGTTGAAACCGGAAGCGGCGGTCTGGATGACCGCTATCCGTTCGAGCCCGGGTTCACCCGGCGCGACTTTGCCGATGCGGTGCAGTTCATTCTGGTGGATTATCCCCGAATTGCCGCGGCGAGTGAGGGAGTGTTGGCGGAAATGCGGCCGGGCGAAGACTGGTTCCTGGGTGGCCTCGCCCGTTCGGGAAAGTCGACCCTTGCAGCGGCGCTGAGCCGGGAACTGCGGCGGCGAGGCCAAGCGGCGGTGGTCATCAACCTGGATCGCTGGGTGAAACCGGAAGCCGAGCGGGAGCCAACAGTATTCGGCCGGTTCGACATGCCCGCCCTGGCGGACGTGGCTGGACGGGTCGCGCGCCGGGCGTTCTCACCGGTGCAACTCGATCTGCCGGCCTATTCCCGACGGCTGAAGCGCACGCTGCCGGCGCGCCGCTCGCTGAACGTGCCAGCCGATGCGATCGTCTTGTGGGAAGGCGTTGTCGCGTTGGAATTGGCTCGGCGCGTGGGCGGCTCGACGCGCACGATTCACGTGGACACCGACGAATCCAGGCGCCAGCTTCGCTTCCACCATTATGACGCACGGCGCGGCATCGGCGCGGATGACAGCCGGATCGCGTGGCAGGCGCGTGACGGGGACGAGCACCCACTGTTGCAGGCCATGGCCACGTCGGCCAAATACCGTTTCTGTTTGGATGGATTGCTCACCGTCTCAAACTCCAAGCACGAGGATTCCGCGTGATCATCAGCCGCGCGCCGCTGCGCATGAGCCTCGTCGGTGGCGGCAGCGACATGGCGGAATTTTATCGCGAGAACGGCGGCGCGGTGATCAGCACGGCGATCGACAAATACGTCTTTGTCATGGTCAACCGCAAGTTCGACTCGGGAATCCGGGTTGCCTATTCGAAAACCGAGGAAGTCGAAACGGCTGCGCAGGTCGAACACAGCTTGGTTCGTGCTGCCCTGACACTGGCCGGAGTGCAAGGCGGTATCGAAATCGCGACCGTAGCGGATATCCCGTCGCGCGGAACCGGTCTCGGATCGTCTTCGACGTTCACGGTTGCCTTGATGAACGCGCTTCATGCCTACTGCGGCCGCCACGCCAGCAGCGCGACGCTGGCCGAGGAAGCATGCCAGATCGAAATCGACATTTGCCGTGAGCCGATCGGCAAGCAGGACCAGTATGCGGCGGCCTATGGCGGTTTCAACCTGTTGGAATTTCGTCCGGACGGCACCGTCGGCGTCTCGCCGGTGATTTGCCAGCCGGAAACGCTACAGCGTTTACAGGCGAGTCTACTTCTGCTTTACACCGGAATTACCCGAAGCGCGTCAAATCTGTTGCAAGAACAGTCCGATGCTGTTCGCGAGGACGCTGGAAAGCGCGCCGCCCTGCGGCGCATGGTTGCTTTATGTTACGACCTCAGGCACGAAGTGGAAGCGAATAATCTGGATGCCTTCGGCGAAGTGTTGCATGAAAACTGGGAACTGAAAAAGAGCCTCTCCGGGCGGATATCGAACTCGGAAATCGACGAGTGGTACGACACGGCGCGGCGCAGCGGCGCGTCGGGTGGCAAGATTCTGGGCGCCGGGGCAGGCGGCTTCCTGCTGCTGACCGCACCCCCCGAACGGCATGCGGCGATCTGCCACAGTCTTCCCCGCCTGCGGCCGATCCCGTTCGGCTTTGAACGCACCGGGAGCCAGATCATCGTTTACCAGCCTCGTTGATTGGCATATCGCGCGTAGTTGACGACGGCCATTGTAATGGCCTATTGTGACCTGCATTCAATTATTACCGGGTGGGCCCTCATGAGCTGGCTGGTCGGCACATCGGCCAACTATCTTCACCGTCTTTCAGCCGTGCTCGATTCGCTGGACAGCGCCGCGATCGATCGGGGCACCGAAATGGTGGATGCCACCTGGAAACGGGGTGGCCAAATTATCACTCTGGGCAATGGTGGCAGCGCGATGACGGCGCTGCACTATGCGACCGACTGGGCGAAGATGATCCCGGCGGCAACCGGCCGGCCGTTCCTGGGGCGCAGCCTGATCGACAACATCGGGCTGGTCATGGCCTATGGTAATGATATGTCCTTCGCCGACGTGTTCTCCGAGCAATTGAGAAACGTAATGCGTCCCGGCGACCTGATCGTGGCCGTTTCCGGCAGCGGCAATTCGGAGAACGTCATCCGCGCCGTGGACTATGCCAATGCCAATGGCGGCCAGACGCTGGGCCTGTGCGGATTCAGTGGCGGCCGGTTGCGGCAGAAGGCGCAACACGCCATCTGGGTCAACGTCAATGATATGCAGTTGGTTGAGGATGCCCACGCCATCTTCGGCCATATCGTGATGCAGGCTCTTTGCGGGTTGCCAGCGATGTCGATCAGGAACGTCGCCGAGGTCGCGTAAGCCCGCTGGTTCGCTCGCATGGTTTTGCGGCGGATACGGTGACAGAGGACGACAGGTCGCACAGGCACTATCGCCGCGGCGCCTGGCTCCCTCGCCGTCATGGCCCGGCTCGTCCGGGCCACCCCCTCAAGCACGTGCCGCGACAGGTGGCCCGGACAAGCCGGGCCATGACGGTTTATAGCCAGAGTTGCTCTCAACGCGGGCGGGTATTACAACGAATGGGGAGAACGCCGTGCTCCGCGTGCACCCTTATCCTGATAGCTCCATGACGGTTTATGGGAAAACGCGGACGGGTCTCACCCCGCGATCACCGTCCGAACGCCCTGATACAACCGCCCGGCCTCTTTCCACCATCCGCCGCGCCGCCCGCCCGCGTGCGTCCTGGAAAGTTGCGCATGACGAGCCTCCGGCAAGGCACCGTTGATACAGACCCGTAACACGTCCAGATTGTACCCGTCCCGGTCAGGCGCCACGGACACCGGGACGACCCTGCCGATCGGCATGCCAAGCTCCGCCGCGATCGCATCCATGGCCTCCCGGATCGACCGGGCCTTTGCGGAGGCCGGATCAGCCACGTCATACGGCGGATTCCATTCGGTGAACGGGCGCAGTTGGTCGATATGCGTGACGACGCACAGCACCGGCGGCGGGTTGAGATCGGCTCGCCGCTCGAAGGACGCACGAAACGCCAGCAACCCCTTCGCGTCCGCATCCCGCGCCGCCTGGACCGCGCTGACGGTCCACAGGACCGCATCCGCCTTTGCCGCCTCCGCCACCAGCGCCTCGATCGCGTTGGGGGCGGGGGAAAGCCCCGGCGCATCCACCAGAATGCAACTATCGCCGGCCGGATCGACGGCCTCGAAGCAGGCGAAACCCGCCGGACCCGGCAATGGCGTAACCTGCGCGACGATACTGCGAGCCAGCGCATTGATCAGGCTGGATTTGCCGGCGTTGGTCTGTCCGGCAATCAGCAGCCGCAGCGGCGCGGCAGGCGCCGGTGGCTTCGCATCTCCCTCCCGTGCCGCTGCCGCGGCGGATTGCGCCAGTTCTGCCTGGTCCAGCCGCATCCGCCCGGAGTAAAGTTCCACCGCCGCCCGGCCAACCTCCAGGATCAGCAGCCGCGTGAGCCGGCTTTTCAGCCCGGCCTTCGCGGAGGTCAGCAATTCCTCCTGGATCAGTCCGCGCACTTCGGCCATGACGGACCCGGCCGGATTGATCACCGGCCGGGCCAGCCGGTACAGATTGTACAACCGCTGCGCCGCTTCGCCGAACTGTCCGGCCTTCTCCCACGATCCGGCCAGCCACACCATCTGGCTGACGGTCAGGCGATCCGACAAAGGCACGGCGAGCAGCAGTCCGCGGCGCAGCCGTCTCGCGACGGACTCCAACGAGAGCAGCGCTTCCGGCATGGTGAAGGTCGTCATCGGGGTGGACGCGTCCGGCCGGTAGTGCCGTGCCACCAGGTCCACCGTACGCCTGGCAAGATCGATGGCTTCGCCCTGGCTCGAGAACGAAAGCGGGGGCGCCTCGCGAGCGAAGCTTTCGACCTTTTCGAACGCCGCACGCTCGCGCCCCGGCCAGTCGGGCGGCGCGTCCATCACCTCGGCCGGTTTGGCGGATGGCTTGCGCCCGCGATACAGCATGAGAAGTCCGGCCAGCAGGGCGCAGGCCATGCCGAGCGCCAGAAACGCCAGCGTGCCGCCCCGCTCAAGCAGCCACAGCGCGCCCAGCGGAACCAGCAGCAACGGCGGGATCACCAAAAGCGCCACCGCGATCAGTTCCCGCCGGAACGCTTTCAGCAGTCCACGATCGATCATGACGGCGGCTCGCGGCTGGCCTTGAATATTTCGAACGCCTTGGCGAGCGCGGCGCGATACGCCTGCTGGATGTCCTGGTCGCTGGCCGCCACACCGGTTTGCCGCCCTTTCAGGTAGGCGCAGGCGGCGTAACCCAGGGCATAGGTGAAGGCGAAACTTGACAGCGACGCCGCGGCGGCGCCACCGATCTGGCCGTAGACCGGGATCAGCTTGGCGCCCTGCTTCAGGGCGAAGCCGATTCCCTGCCGGACCAACGCGGCGGTCCCGACCGCGCCGAGCAGTGACGCGATGTCGGATCCCGTCCACTCGACGGAAAACCGCTCGCCCAGCGCGCGCAGCATCGCACCCTGGATCGCCGGAACCGCCGCTATCGCAACGATCGGCAGGGCATCGGCCGCCCCGGCCGCGACCGAGTAGCCGAGGATGGCCGACCGCGCCCGCGCCGCGATCTTGCCGCCGTGATCCGCGCGCAAGGCATCGATCCGCGACATCACCGCGCGTGGCACCGTCTCCGCCAGGGCGTCAAGCAGCGCGTCGAGACCGTAATCGGCCGGCGGCAATCCATCGTCCGGGCGGGTAAAGTCCAGCGGAACGAACATCACCGGCCCGGTTCCCGCCAGCCCGCCGAAGCGGTCCCGCTGGTGCGCCAAGGCCCTCGCCAGGGATGACGCAACCGGACCGTCGCGAGTGAACGGATACGGCTCCGGATGCGCTGGCGGAAACGGATAGGACGCATGCAGCCAGGTTTGCGCCACGACGACCGGCCACCCCGGATGGCGCGCCCGGATCGCCCGAACCGCGTCGAACACCGCATCCTGCGCCGGATCGCCGGCGCGCATCACCAGCAGCAGCAACTGCGCCTGGCGCTCGCAGGCAGCGATGTCTTCGGCCGGATCGTATCCGGTCTCGCCCAGGCCACGGGTGTCGAGGAACCGCAGCACCGGCGCTTCCGGCGGGAAATCGAAAATCCGCGCCGTTCGGGTCATCGGGCGGAAACCTTCGCCCACTTCGGCCTCGGAGGCGCCGGTCAGGCGCTGCACGATCGAGGATTTGCCGGACTGCACCTTGCCCAGCAACCAGATGATCGGCGCTGCCTCCGCCGCCCGCACGCGCACCTCATCGGCAGCCCGGACCGAGGCCGCGCCGGCGGCGACATCCTCGACCGCCGAAGGGAACCGGCGGCGCGCCGAAGCCCAAAGCTGCGTCCACCAACTCGTCCGAACGCCCATCGACGCGATGCCTTCCCGGGGAAGCCTTTCTGGACCGATCCGTAAACGTTGCGTGGCGCGGCTCAGGACAAAGGCTGCGGCGTCAGTTCGGCCACCGGCTGGGCTTCGACCATTTGTAGAGCGAAGTGAGCCAGCCGGGCGCCGATGTCGTCGAACGAAAGACGCCCGTCGGGCTGGTACCAAGTGTAAGCCCAACTCACCATGCCGCCGATGGCCAAGGCAGCCACGCGGACATCGGCGATGCGGAACTCCCCCGCGTTGGCGCCTTCTTCCAGCAAGTCGCTCAGCGTGCGGTCGAAACGCTTGCGCAAGGCGTTGATCTCGGCCAGCCCGGCCGCGGACATATGCTTTTCCTCGCGGAAGTAGACCGCGATATTACCTTGCCTTTGCAGCACCACCTTGGCGAAATTCACCACCCCGTCGAACAGCCGATCGGCTGCCTTTCCTTGCCGCTGAGCGGCGCGGGCGATGGCGTCGAGCGACATTTCGATCGTCGGACGGCATACCGCTTCCAGCAATTCGACCTTGCTGCGGAAATGCGTGTAAATAAACGGCTTCGTTACGCCGAGCTTGCCGGCGATGTCGTCCAGCGTGGTGCCGCTGAACCCGCGCTCATAGAATAGCTTAACAGCCTCCTCCAGGATGCGGTCGCGCTTATAGGCGGTGATTTCGTCACGCATGGATTTGTACCGAACAGTCCCTGAACGCACCAAAGCAGGATGTTACGGTGAAGGCAAACTTTGGTCCAGCCGAACCGCCCGGCCGAGATGCGCAAGCAGGCATTACGCGACAGGTTCCCGTCCCATCGCCAGGAATTTCTCCCGCCGCTTGGCGCGCAGCCCGGGTCCGTCGGTGCCATCGAGCTCCGCCAGCGCCTCCTGCACAGCGACATCGACTGCCCGAACGGTCGCCGGCTTATCGCGTTGCGCGCCACCCAAAGGCTCCGGCACAACCCGGTCCACCAAATTCAATCGCAACAGATCCTCGGCAGTCAGTTTCAGCGCCTCGGCCGCAACCGTGGCCTGCGCCTGGTCACGCCACAGAATCGAGGCGCATCCCTCCGGCGAGATCACCGAATACACCGCGTGCTCCAGCATCAGGACGCGGTCGCCCGCCGCCAGCGCGATCGCCCCGCCTGAACCGCCCTCACCGATAATAGTTGCGATGATCGGCACCGGCGCTTCCAGGCAGGCCTCGATCGAGCGGGCGATGGCCTCGGCCTGGCCGCGCGCCTCGGCCTCAATGCCCGGAAACGCGCCGGCGGTGTCGATGAAGGTCAGCACCGGCAGATGGAAGCGGCCGGCGAGTTCGATCAGCCGGCGAGCTTTGCGATAGCCCTCCGGCCTTGCCATGCCGAAATTATGCTTCACCCGGGATTCGGTATCGGTGCCTTTCTCGGTCCCCAGGACCATCACCGCGCGGCCGTGGAACCGGCCCATGCCGCCCAGCACGGCGAGATCGTCGCCGAACGCGCGATCCCCGGCCAGCGGGGTGAATTCAGTGACCAGCCCGAGGATGTAGTCTTTTGCCTTCGGCCGATCGGGATGGCGGGCGACCTGGGTTTTCTGCCACGGCGTCAGCTTGGCGTAGGTGGTGCGGAGCTGCTTGTCGGCGACCGCGGTCAGGCGGCCGATTTCGTCGGCGATATTGATACCGCCCGGCTCCGACATCCGCCGCAGCTCCTCGATCTTGCCTTCGAGTTCGGCGATGGGTTTTTCAAAATCAAGGAAGTGGCGCATGCGGCGGGGGCTTTAGCACAGTTCGCGGTTAGGGAAAGCCTGGATGAGGCGGGTGTTGAAACTCTGTGGTCACCAACCATCTCCTCGACTCAAGGTGTAGCCTAGGCTACAATTTATGGCGAGAGGCGTAATATATGGCGAAAGCTTCATCCGGCACGGTTCCGCGGTGAAATCGGCCGCCCTGCCACAGAGCCTGTCCGATCGCACCGCGTCCGCCGGAGCCTCCGCGCTGGGCGGTGGCCGCCGTGGCGTCCTGAGCTTCCTGCCGTTCATCGGACCGGCGGTGGTGGCGTCGATCGCCTACATGGACCCCGGCAACTTCGCGACGAACATCCAGGCCGGCGCGCGCTACGGCTATATGCTGCTGTGGGTAGTGCTGCTGGCGAACCTGATCGCCATGCTGTTCCAGGCTTTGTCGGCGCGGCTGGGCATCGTCACCGGACTTAGCCTGGCCTCGCTGTCGCGGCAGCATTTCCCCCGGCCCCTGGTCGTCGCGATGTGGCTGGCGAGCGAAGTGGCCGCGATGGCGACCGATCTGGCGGAGTCCATTGGCGCGGCCATCGGCATCAGTCTGCTGTTCGGCCTGTCGCTGCTGGCCGGGCTGCTGATCACCTTCAGCATCACCTGGGGCCTGCTGATGATCCAGTCCCGCGGGTTCCGGCCGATCGAACTGGTGATCACCGGGTTCGTGGGCGTGATCAGCCTGGCGTATCTGATCGAGTTGTTCATCGCGCCGCCCGAGTGGGGGCAGTTCTTCTATCACACGGTGGTGCCTCAGCTTGCCGGCACGGACAGCATCACCCTCGCGGTCGGCATTGTAGGCGCGACGGTGATGCCGCATGCGATCTATCTGCACTCCGCGATGATGACGCATCGGGTGCACCATCGCACCGATGCGCAGTGCGCGCGCCTGATCCGCTATTCCAACATCGAGGTGCTGCTGGCGCTGACCCTGGCCGGGCTGGTCAACCTGGCCATGGTGACGATGGCGGCTGTCATGTTCCACCGCGGCCATGCCGACGTGGGCGAGATCGAGACAGCGTATCACACGCTGCTGCCGCTGATGGGGGTTGTCGCGGCGGGGGCGTTCATGACCTCGCTGCTGGCGTCGGGCCTGTCGAGTTCGGTGGTGGGCACGATGGCCGGGCAGGTCATCATGCAGGATTTCGTCGGCTTCCGGATCCCGCTCTGGGTCCGGCGGGTGGTGACGATGGCCCCGGCCGTCGTCGTGGTGGCGATGGGCGCGCAGCCGACGGAGGCGCTGGTGCTCAGTCAGGTCGTGCTGAGCCTGGTGCTGCCGGTGCCGATGATCGCGCTGCTGATCCTGATCCGGCGGCCCGGGGTCATGGGGACGTTCGCCATCGGCCGGTTTACCCAGATGATCGCGGGGGCGGCGTCGGTGGTCGTGTTGGGCCTGAACGTCATCCTGCTGTTGCAAACTTTTGCCGATTAGGCAGAGCATCGGGCGGCAACCGGTTCAGTGATGGTCCCATGACGGCAAGCACGATTCGTCCCGCGGGGCTGCCGGCCGAGCCGACACAGGCCAGCCGGTTCGGCAAGGCGCGCACGGCCCAGTCCGGCGCGCTGCTGGAAGACTACGTCGAGCTGATCTCCGACCTGCTGACCGACGGCGGGGAGGCGCGGCCGACGGACATCGCCCGCCGCCTGGGCGTAGCCCACGCCACGGCGATCAAGACCATCGGCCGGTTGAAGCGGGAGGGCCTGGCAGTTGCCAAACCGTATCGCGGCGTGTTCCTGACCGAGGCGGGGGAAAGCTTGGCCGCCAGGGTGCGGGCGCGGCACAGAGTGGTGGTCGATCTGCTGCTGGCCGTCGGCGTGCCGTTCGAGGCGGCGGAGTCGGATGCCGAGGGCATCGAGCATCACGTTTCGGATGCGACACTGGCGGCATTTGCCCATTTCCTGGCACGGGATACCTGAGTGCAGCGCGGCGGCAATCATTGATGTGATTGTGAAACAGAATTTTTCGCAGGCTGCGTGCTAGATTTTCCCATGCATGTTGGTCCGCGAGGAGTTTTTGATGAAACGACTCATTTCGATTTCCCTGGCATTGGCAGTATGTGGCGCGCCTGGCGCCGGTGCGACCGTCGTGTTCGATAATTTAACGAATATCAGCTCGGTGGGTGCCGACGGTTGGTCCAATACCAGCCATGCGCTCGCGGCATCCTTTTATAGCCCCGGACCGGTGACCGGCGGTACGGTTGTCATGTCGCTGCAGGCCGCCGATCCCACGGATTCGGGCTCCGCCACTGTCTACCTGGTGCCGGACGATGGCTCCGGCGGCGCTGCTGTCACAGCCGGAATGCCGGCGTTTACGGCGGGCGGCAGTGGCGCAGTCGATGCATTCTCGGGCGCGACCGCTGTCGGTACGGTTTACGATAACGCGCTTCAGATCAGTCCCGGGCTGGTCACGTTCGCGCTTCCGTCCGCCGGCACGACCGGCAATGGCGAGTATTGGATCGGTCTGCTGCTGTCACCCGGTTCGACGCTCGGATGGGCCTATTCGGCTGATGGTTCCGGCGTAGGCACGGCCGGACAAAGTTACTTCAATGACGCCGGTAACTCGCCGGGCGCAGCCCCGGACAGCCAGGGTTCGTATCAGATGATCGTGGACGTGCCCGAGCCCGCCACGCTCGGCATCCTGCTGGCCGGTCTCGCTGCGCTTGCTGGCCTGCCGCGTTCCCGGTGCAGGATCTAATGATACCAGCGGCCGATGGGCACAATTGTCAGAACCCGCCATGGCGGCCGCACACCCCATAGCGTCAAGTTATACCGGTCCGCGTCAAGAGCGACTCTTGCCATAAACCGTCGTGGCCCGGCTTGTCCGGGCCACCGCGGCCAGCACGTGCCGCGAAAGGTGGCCCGGACGAGCCGGGCCATGACGGGGAAGCAAGGATCGATGGGTCAAACTCAAGGCGGACTGGTAATACCGGCCGTCGCGGCCGGTCGGTCGCCCATTGTCATGCCGACGACGGGAGGCGGCGAAGTCGGATGCCGAGGGCATCGAGTACCACGTTTCGGACACGAGACATGCGGCGTTTGCGCGGTTCCCGGCACGAAGCCGGTGAACGCGGCCCATCAACGGCAGTGATGCGATGATCCGGATCCTATCCCGCCGCGGCAAGCGACCCATGGAAATCCGCCCCGGGGCTGACGAGAACCTGTCCGTCGTTGTTCAGCGAAACGGACAGGCCATGCACGCCACCAGTCGGGGTGGCGTCTGCGTCGCTGATGACGTGAACCCGGTCCGCGATCTGTCCGCATCCGTCGAAGATGGTCAGCATGTCGTTCTTGAAGCTCCATGCGTCCGCCCCGGCGAGGCCGGCGAGGCTCGCGAGGCTGAAGTCATGCAGATCCAGAGTGCCATGGAAGTCATGCGAATTGGCGATATCGACCTCCGACGTCCTCACGATCAATGCGGCCATAACCCCGGTCACGTCGATCACCTGACCCTGCGACACGAACGACGTGAATGTCAGGTGGCCGCCGGCAACCGAAGTCGGGTTGACGCCCTCGCCGCCCAGCTTAAACGAGCCGGAACCATAAACCCCGGTTTCGATCGAGGCAGTCGCTCCGGACAGCGTATCGGTCCCGGAGTTGATAAAGCGTGCATGCGGGTCGCCCGTCACCGTCAGGCTCGACCCGTATCCCAAATCAAACGAGCCATTGAGGCTCGCGTCGCTGGCCAGATTGACGGTGACGGATAAAGGGGCCCCATAGGGTGGCGAGGTCTGGATGGTGGAGATCAGATCAAGCGTGTCGCAGCCTGCAACGTTGACAGTCGCGCTGGCGGCCCCGATGGTCGCGGCACCATTCTCCAGCGTGACGTCAGCCTGTTGCGAAAGGTTCAGCGTCGCGCTTGCGGCCAGGCTTCCGGTGGGGCTGTAGGGGGTCGCGAGCACCAGTGGAGCCCCCCGAAGGTCGTTGCCGCGGATATCGATGGTGCTGCCGGCCGGCAACAGCAAGGTATCCCCGGGCTGCGGCGCGCCGGCGGGCGACCAGTTCGCGGGATTGCCGGCATCATTGCCCGCGGTGCCAACCCAGGTTTTTCCGTAGACCGGATCGGCGATAAAGCCGTGGGGGCCGGTGGCATCCTCGTAATTGCCGATGACCTGGCCATTGTCGTTGATCGCGACGGCGCTGATACTCGTCGCTCCGGGTTCGTCGATCGTCGTGAAAGCACCGTTTTCATAGACGAACACGTGCGAACCGGTCGCGTCGGTGTAATTCCCGACGACCTCGCCAAGCGCGTTGACACCTACCGCCGTGGCGGACGTCGCGCCCGGGGGATCGATCGTGAACGAATAGCCGGTCTCGTAGATAAAGGCGTGCGACTGGCTGCCAATATCGTAATAGCCCACCACCTCGCCTGCCGCATTGATCGCCGCCGCCACGGATAGCGAGGTGCCGGCCGCCTCGAGCTCGGTGATCGTACCGTTATTGTCGATAAAGGCGTATTCCTGACCCGGCGGCGACTGTCCGTTTACTGCGTATTCGCCGATGATCACGCCGGACGCATTGATATGCGTCGCCCGCGACCAGACGGCATCCGGCGGCGCGAAGCTTGTGAAAGTGCCGTTCTCGTCCAGGAACGCATGGGACTGGCCCGAGGCATCCGTATAGTAACCGACGATTTGACCGGCGTTGTTGATGTCGACCGCGCTCGATGAGGCGGCGCCGGGCGGGTCGAAGACGGTGACGACGCCGTTTTTGGCAAAAAAGGCATGATAATCCGTCGAGGGCGGGTAGGTCGCTGCGTCGGGAGTGTAGGTTCCGACGATTTCGCCCGGGTCGTTGATGGCGAGCGCCTGGGTGGCGGAGTAGAAGCCGCCGCCACTGAGCACCGCGGCCGGTGTCACTCCGTCCCAGATAAGAGCGTAAATGGTTGGACTATCGCCGCCCTCGGTCTGGAATCCGGCGATTTGGCCACCAGCGTTGATCGCCGCGGGCACTGCCTGACGGCCGAGAGCGAGCGTGTCGACCGTACCGTCGTCGTAGATAAACGTTTCGATAAAATGGCTTTCGGTGTTTACGGCCGTCCCGGTCACCTGGCCGGCATCGTTCAACGCGACGGCCGTTCCGGGCAAGTCTGTAAGGGCATACTGCACTATGGAATTCTCCCCCGTTTATGGAATTATTTACCGGTTATGAAAGATGAATCTGTAGCCCGCAGTCTTCTTTGATGGAGAAACGCCAAATTTCCGCTTAAGTCGCAAAACTCGAGATGTAATCTATTGATAATCGCATGATACCACGCGGCGTTGATTTGGATCAGCGTCATGTCAGGAGGTGACCGCACCTTTCCGTGCGCCTGCATCGTAAGCACCTCGCGCGAATTCGGGCCAACGATCCCGTACCTATAGCGGGATCGCAAGCAGCGTATCGAACCGCTGGCTGTCGCAGATCACCACCCGTTCGGCATATCGCCAAACCCCGGCATTGTCGCGGCTGACCGCGTCGGCGTAGATCCCGGCGGCGAATATCGTCATCTGGCCGTCGCGCATTGTGCGGACGACAAGAAACGAAGTCTCGGCGCGCACCGATCCGTTCGTTTCGGCCAATATCAACGGCATGCCGAGGATATGGCGATAGCGCTGGCGCTCGTAGATGTTGGCGCCTCGCAACGCGGCGACGCGATCGATCAGCATGGCGCGCGAATCGGCATAGATCAGGCCTGCGGCGTAACCCTTCTCAAGATTCTCGGCGGTGGTGATCTTGTAGAGGCAGCGGTCGTGGAAAGATTCCGGCCAATCCTCCAGCCGGCCGGCATCGATCGCGGCGGCACAACGCGCGTTCAGCGTGGCAATCTCGGACAGGTCGGTCATCGTTACAGGTCCATCTGCGCGCGCCAGGCTTTCCAGAAGCCCCGCACCGAGGCCTCGGTCGTGCGGGTTTCGGCCGAGTCGGCCGTTGCACCGCCCATTTCCACCACCGACGCTTCGCGATCCGCGGCGGCGATGCCGCGCTGGACAAAACCGCCCACGGCGCCGTCCTCCATCGAAACGAACCCGGCGGGACCGGCAAGGTTGGCCTGTTTCAGCCGCATGCCGCGCAGCTCCGGCGTATCGTCGGCGAAGCCGAGATAGGTCCAGTGCAGGTCCATGCTGTCGACGCCGCGCGGAACGATCTGGCGGACGGCGAGCGCATTGTTGATCTGCTGAAGCACGAAGCCGGGAAACACCGACAGGATCTGCAGCCGAATGTCATCATTGAATTCGGCAACGGATTGCATGAACGACGGATCCATCAGGCTCAAACCCTGATTGTCGGAGCGCATCCCGGCATAGGCGTCGTCCGGTCCGCTGGCCGGTGCGAGTGTCGTGCTGGCATGTGCCACACCGTTTTCGCTGACCATCACGCCGCCGCCCTGGCTCAGCCGCGTGATCCGGAAGGTGGTGAAGAAGGTGTGCAGCAAGCTCGCGTGATAGGTGTCGCGCACGTTCTCCATGTAGAGCTTCCAGTTGCAGGGAAGCTGTTGGGTGAAGCGGCCGATGACCTCGAGCTTTTTGTGCAGGACGCGGCGCAGCCTGGCCAGGACCTCGGGGCCGATGGTGGTTTCGATGTCCGGGCCGTCCGGCGCCAGCGTGCCGAACACCAGGCCGCACAGGACCGACGTGCGCAGCTTGCGCGGACCATGCGCCTCCATCCTGAAGTCGTCGGGCATGCCGCCCTTGCCGCCGACGCCATGCCGAAACGCGACCGATTTGAGGTTGCCGCGCAGATCGTAGCGCCAGGCGTGGTAGACGCACTGGAAGTCCTTGACCGAGCCGGCGTCGTCAAGACATATCAGCGCGCCGCGATGGGCGCAGCGGTTCTCGAACGCAACGATCGCACCGTCCTCGGCGCGGACCACCACGACCGGCATCGCACCGATCATCGTGGTGCGGTAGTCGCCGGGGTCGGGCACATCGATCTCCAGGCAGAGAAAGTGCCACGACGGACCTTCAAAAACGCGGGCTTGCTCGTCGCGGGCGATGTCGGGGTCGCGGTACACCCAATACGGGACACGGGTCAGGCCGGGCGGCCAGGCACCGGCAGGCAGATCGCGGACAGGCTGGTCCATCGCATCCTCCCTTATTTCGGGAAGGCTAAGCCTGTCAGCGGCGTTCTCGCAAATCCCGGACCTGATCATTCCGCGGCCCGGGTTTGTCCGCTTGCTTAATGGCGGGCCTGATCGATATTGAGATTGAGCACCCGGCGGCTGCCGTGCCGAAGCACCTCGACCGGAACGGTCTGGCCGGCGGGCGTGTCCGAGGCGATCTTGGCCAGGGCCGACAAGTTGCTGATCTCCGAGCCGGCCACCTTGAGAATGACATCCTGGGACTGAAGTCCGGCGCCCGACGCAGCGCTGCCGGCGGCCACGCCAGTAACGACCATGCCGCGGGCGCCGTCCAGTCCAAGCCCGGCGGCACTGGCCGGCGTCACCGACTGGCAGACCAGGCCGACCGCGCTGACCGACGTGACAGGATAGACGACTGGCGCGGCTGCGTCCGGTGGAGCATCCGTACCGCGCTCAATTCGTTCGCGCCAACCGTCATCGCTTTTCGCGCCGTGGCGATTCGCCGCCTCGGTGATCGGCTTGGCCTCCCGGGCGGCCGGGGACGGCGTTTCGCTGGCGCTATGTTTCGGCACCGGGCGGGTTGGCGCCGGCTTCTTCTCGGACAAGGTGGGGGCCGGGGGCGGCTCCGGCGGAGGCGGATAGACCGTTTCCGGCTCCGGCGGCCGGGTCTCCGGCGGAAACAGCGGAGGTTGCGGTGCAGTATCGGCAGTCGGGGTGACATCGCGCCCGTCGGGCAGCGGGGGCACCGGTTGCGCATCGGCAGCAACCGGTGGTGGCGGCGCCGTCACGGCCGGCGGCGGAGGCTGCACGGGCAATGGCGCGGGCGCGACCTCGGCTGTCTTGCGGGGCTCGGACGGAACGTCCCATACCTGTGCCGTTTCCGGAACGGGGCGCAGATACCAGGCGGTTGCCGCCCCCGCGCCGACGACCAGGACCGCGACCCCGGCGAGGATCAGGTTCCGCGAGGACGCAAAACCCGGATCTCCGGTAACCGGCGGGATAAGCCGTTCCGGTCTAACGCGCGCGGGTTTCAGCGCTGCCAGCAACTCGCTTTTGAACTGAGCGGCGCTTTCGAAGCGGTCCTCCGGTCTCCTTGCCATCGCGCGGGTGACGACCCTATCCAGCGCGGGCGTGACCGAGGTTGACAGCCGCGACGGCAGCAACGGCGCCCCATACAGCACCTTGTGCATGATGGTCGCCAAGGTGCCCTCATACGGACGTTCCCCGGTCAACACATGATAAAGCAACACACCCGTCGAATAGATATCGGTCCGGTAATCGATTTTCTCACCCAGAAATTGCTCGGGCGACATATAAGCCGGGGTGCCGATCACCATGCCGGCTTGGGTCATTTCGCTGTCTTCGAGTCTCGCGATGCCGAAATCGGTTATTTTCACCGTTTTGTCGCGGGTAAACATGACGTTGGCCGGCTTCATGTCGCGATGCACGACCTTGCGGTCGTGGCTGTACTGCAAGGCGTCCAGTATACCGCCGACGATATCGCCGATCTCCGCGGGGGTAAATCTGTGCTGGTTGTCAAATAATGTTTTCAGCGTCGGACCGTCGATGTATTCCATGACCAGGTAGGCGGAATCATCGGTCTCGCCGTAATCATAAACCGAAACGATATTGCGGTGGTCCAACTGTCCCGCCGCCCGTGCACCGCGTTTGAACCGTGCCAATGCTTCCTGCGCATCTTCGTCGTTCCCCTGCCGCAAGGGGATCAGCTTGATCGCCACGCGCTTGGCGATGTCGGCGTTCCAGCCTTCGTACACGACTGAAAAAGCGGTTCGGGCGATAACAGCCTTCAGGTCGTACTTGCCGACACGACTTACGGTCGATCCCGGGTTGCTGCTCACCGACCCCATCCCTTTCCACCCAACTCGATTCGGCTAATCTCAGGCTGATGCGTTTGTATTGAGGTCCCAACCGTAGCTCGAAGGCGAAGTCCCCTTGCCATCCGGGTCCATCTGCGTCCCGGAAAACCAAATACGCGTAAAGTTGAACGTCACGCTTTCGGATGGCCGCCCGTCCGATCCCGCCTGGCCCAAACCGGTGATCAGCGCGCTCGTCATCGCTATGGTATAATACACCTTTTGCTGGTCTGTTCCAGTCGAGCAGAAATCGATCTGCGCTGCCACCGGCGAGCCTTCGAACGCCGCCTGGATCAGCGGAATGCTGGCGACATCCTGGTCCTTGACGATGGTCAGCTCGGAAACCTGTGCCGCCGACAGCACGCGCCCCGCGGTGGATCCCGCGGGATTGCTGACCGGCCGCGCCAGGGACCAGTTAACCGACTTTATGTCGATCCAGTTGACATGTCCGGCGTCCTCCACATCGCCAAGCACGCTGCCGAACTTAAGAAAGATGCTCATGCACGTCTTTCACGCCTGGACCAGGTTCGCTTGCAACCGCGCATTACAGCACCTGCGCGAGACCCACATCATAGGTGACCGGACTGGCGTTGGTGATATTGCCCGTCGCGTCGATCGTCGTGGGATCGACCTGCACCTTCGTGAAGTTCAGAGAAAAGCTCTCGGAAGGCCGGTCGCCCCCGCTGCTGGTGGAAAATCCGCTGATCATCGTGTTGGTCAGTGTGTATTCCATATACTTGGTCAATTGACCGGACGAGGTTTTGACGAAGTCGATGATGACCGTTACGCCCTCGCCTTGAAGCGCCGCCGTCAGAAGCGGGCCGGTGGACGAATCCTGGTCCTTTGTGACCGTGATTTCGCTCACGCTCGGCGCCGACGACTCGCGGTCGGCCGAACCGCCGGTTGGTGAGGAAATGCCACGACCGACACCGAACTGGAATGAATTGAGTTCTATCCAACCGACATAGTTCGTCGCGGTGACATCGCCTTTGACCGACAGGTTATCATAGTTCATGTAAATGGGCATCGAAATCCTCCTTCAATCTGTGAACGCAGTGAGCGTCACGAAACAAGATAGCCGAACGACCCCCCTGGATGTGTGACCACGGTCACACGGGAAATCGATGTTCCCGCCGCCAAACCTGCCAGCACCTCGGCCGACAGCTCGGGCAGCAGCGTTCGCGACAGGATGCTTTCGATGTTGCGCGCGCCCGAGCTGCTTTCCTTGCAGCGTGCGGCGATGGTTTCCGCTACGGACTCGTCATACTCGAAAGCGGCGCGATAGCTGTCCCGCACGCGCCGTCTGATGCGCTCGAGCTGCAAATCGACGATCCGGCGGATGACCGCATCGGACAGCGGGAAGTACGGCACCAACGTTACCCGTCCCAGGAACGCGGGGCGGAAGTATTTCATCAGCTCCGGCCGCAGCGCCTCCGCCAGGCCCTCGGCATCGGGCGCAGTCTCGGGATCGGCGAACAGTTTGCTGATCAGGTCGGTGCCGGCGTTGGATGTCATGATGATGACGGTATTTTTGAAGTCGATATCCCGGCCCTCGCCGTCCTTCATGGTGCCCTTGTCGAACACCTGGAAGAACACGTCCTGCACGCCGGGATGGGCCTTTTCCATCTCGTCCAGCAACAGCACGGAATACGGCCTGCGCCGAACCGCTTCGGTCAGAACGCCCCCTTCGCCGTATCCGATGTAACCCGGCGGGCTTCCCATCAGCAGGCTGACCTTATGTTCTTCCTTGAACTCGGTCATGTTGATGGTCGTCAGGTTCTGCTCACCCCCATACAGCAGATCCGCCAGAGCCAGCGCCGTTTCCGTCTTGCCGGTCCCCGAAGTTCCCACCATCAGAAAGACGCCGATCGGCTTGCGAGGATCGGTCAGCCTGGCGCGGCTGGTCTGAACGGCTTGCGCAACGGCCTCCAGGGCGTGCGGCTGACCGATGATGCGCTGTTCCAGCGCCTGCTTCAGGTTGAGCACGGTGCGGATTTCATCGGAACGCATCCGGCCGGCCGGAATACCGGTCCAGTTCTCGACGATCTCGGCGACCGCCTGCGCGTCCACGACCGGGAAGATCAACGGATGTTCGCCCTGCACCGCACGCAACTGATCCATCAGTCCGGTCAGCCGATCTCGTTCCGTAGTCAAATCGGCCTGGCCGCCGGTAGCTTCCAGCGCCAGACGGGCTGTTGCCATATCCGCAACGATTTCGCGTTCACGCTGCCAGCGCGAGTCCAGCGCGCCGAGGCGGTCGTTGGCTGCAATACGTTCTTCCGTCAGCTCGGCGATCCGCAGCGCGTGTTCGGCGCCGGATGCCGCCTCGCGCTGCAGGATTTCGATTTCGGTGTCGATCAGGGCGATCCGGCGTTGCAGATCCTCGATCGGAGATGGAACCGTCGTCTGGCTCATGGCGGTGCGGGCGCAGGCGGTATCGATCAGCGACACCGCCTTGTCCGGCAACTGGCGGCTGGGAATGAAGCGGGCGGACAGGCGCACGGCTTCGATCAGGGCTTCGTCGAGGATTTTGACCTTGTGGTGCGCCTCCAGCGTGGCCACGAGGCCGCGGATCATCGCCACCGCAACCGCCTCGGCCGGTTCCTCGACCTTCACGGTTTGAAAACGCCGTGTCAGGGCGGCGTCTTTTTCGACGTACTTCTTATACTCAGCCCAGGTTGTCGCGGCGATGGTGCGCAGTTCGCCACGCGCCAGCGCGGGCTTCAGCAGATTGGCGGCGTCCCCCGATCCGGCCGAACCGCCGGCGCCGATCAGAGTGTGGGCTTCGTCGATGAAAAGGATGATCGGCTTTGGGCTGGCCCGGGTTTCCGCGATGACCGATTTCAGCCGGTTCTCGAATTCCCCTTTCACTCCCGCGCCCGCTTGCAGCAGACCGAGGTCGAGCGTGCGAAGCGTAACGTCCTTCAGCGCCGGTGGCACGTCTCCGGCCGCGATGCGCAAGGCGAAACCTTCCACCACGGCGGTCTTGCCGACACCGGCTTCCCCGGTCAGGATTGGATTGTTCTGCCGCCGGCGCGTCAGGATATCGATCACCTGGCGAATTTCATGATCGCGGCCGAGTATCGGGTCGATCTTGCCGGCGCGCGCCTGTGCGGTCAGATCGAGCGTGAACTGATCAAGCGCCGTCGTTCCAGCGGGGGCGGCCTCGGCCGGGGCATCGGTTCGGACGGTCGCGGCCTCGGTACTGTCTCCTAGGATCGCAACGAAATCGCGCTTCAAGGTGTCCGGCTGCACCCGTGCCAGTTGCGCGGACATGTCGCGGCCCCGGCGCGCCAGCGTCTCATCGGCCAGCAACGCCCAAACAAGATGACCGGAGCGAAGCTGTGCCAGGCCCTGCTCTATGGAGGCAAAAAGCCACGCCTCCTTGGCCAGGTCGATGATGTCGGGCGACAGGCCCGGTGCGCGCGCGCTGCCGGTGCGCATCTTGTCCAGACCGGCGTTGAGATCGCCGCGAAATCGACCCTCATCTATATTGAAGTGCCGCAGAATAAGCGGAAGGTCGGTACCCGCGCCGTCGGCCAACTTCAGCAGCCAATGTTCGATCTCTATATTATAGTGGCTGCGCGACATCGTCAGCCCGGCCGCTGCCTCCAGCGCGCGCCGGCAATGGTCATCCAGCTTTCCGACCAGGGATTTGAGATCTACTGCCGCCATTTGTGTTGCTAACGTTCCGACGTTGCCGCGCGGACTTGTGCCCACTAGGCTTCGGACATTATGGTTTCAACCCGATGCTGTCTAGCGGACTTTCGGGCGATGTCGGGTTTGTTTTCGACTTTAAGATGACATGTTTGGAGTGGGCCGATGGATCAGGCAGGTCAGGCAAGTAATCCGCCAGCCCTGGCCGCACCGCTTCCCGGTGACGTGCCGGCGGGATCTGACTTGCGTCAGGACTTTTCGCCGCAATCGCTGTATTATCGCCTGCGCGACGCCAGGGCTGAAGCACGGGAAATTGAACGGCGGGTGGACAACGATCCCGCCGCTGATTCCGGCGTACCAACCCAATGGCGCACCGTGCGCGATCTCGCGACCAAGGCACTCAGCGAACACACCAAGGACCTGGAGATCGCCGCGTGGCTGACCGAGGCTTTCGTCAGGCTGGACGGACTTCCGGGTCTGGCCGCTGGCAGCCGGCTCATCGCCGCACTCGCTTCTGGACTGTGGGACTCCGGCCTGCATCCGCTGCCGGACGAGGACGGAATGGAAACCCGGACCGCGCCCATTACCGGCCTGAACGGTCAGGGAGCCGATGGCACGTTGATGCAGCCGTTGCGCAAGACCGTGTTATTCCCGGGCCCCGCGGGCGCACCGCCCGTTACTTATTGGCAATATATGCAGTCCGAGGACCTGGAGACCGTCACCGATGCGGCACGGCGCAAGCAGCGCCTGGCAAACAATGTCGTGCCGCTGGCGGACATGGCCGCCACGGCACGGCAGGCCGGCGGCGCACGGCTGTCGGCGTTGCGTGCGCAGGCCAGGGACGCCGCGGACGCCTGGATGCTGATGACGCAGGCCCTGGAGGATAAAGCCGGTTCGGCGGCTCCCTCGACCGGCCGGGTGCGGGATCTGTTGGACGCGATCGCCGCCGTGGCCAACCTCTATGCACCGCCCGAGCCGGATGTGCCGGCCGACGATCCCATTGCCCCGGAGAGCACCGTGGACGAAATCGACATCAAACCGCCGGTTGGGCTCGGATCGGCCGTGGCGCCGAGGCCTGCCACGCGGGAGGACATGCTGCGCGAACTCGAGCGGATCGCGGATTTTTTCCGGCGGACCGAACCGCATTCGCCGATGGCCTATACCTTGGAAGAAGCGGTCCGGCGCGGGCGGCTTACGTGGCCCGAACTGCTGTCCGAGGTGGTGCCGGACGACAAGGCGCGCAGCGCCATGCTGGTGATGCTCGGCATCCGGCCGGCGCCGCCGGGGTAGATGTTCGACATCGCAAATATCCTATGCTCAGGACATTAAGTGATGACTTGCATATCGCATGAGCGCCTCCCTACCTTACGAATAAGTGTTCAAGTGCGCAAGGATAAGCCTTGCCCCGCCTATGGCCACCGATACAACGTTTCAGTCGTGCTTGAGCGGGGGGACGTGCCATGAGTGCCAGCATCCACGAAAAGCTTAGCCGAGTGCGCAAGCCGCGCGTGCACATAAAGTATGAGGTCGAGACGGAAGGCGCGCAGGTCGAACGCGAACTGCCGTTCGTCATGGGCATCATGGGGGATTTCTCCGGCGACCCGACCAAGCCCCTGCCGTCGCTGTCGGAGCGCAAATTCGTCCAGATCGACCGCGACAATTTCAATGAGGTCATGGCCCGCATCGGTCCGGGCCTTAACCTCAAGGTGGATAACACCCTCGCAGGCGACGGCAGCCAGATGGCGGTCGACCTGAAGTTCAACGCGATCGAAGATTTCGAACCTGGCCGTATCGTCGAGCAGGTCCCGGCCCTGAAGGCCCTGTTAGAAACCCGAAACAAGCTGCGCGACCTCATGAGCAAGGTCGATCGCTCGGCGGAACTCGAAAATCTGCTGGAACAAGTACTGCAGAATCAGAACGAATTGAAGTCGCTGTCCGGCCAGCTCGGCCTCGACAAGAAGGAAGGCTGAGCCATGTCCGGCGCACAATCGGCGGGCCCGGCACCCGAAGCGGCCGCAACCGAAGGCGTCAACCTGCTCGAACAGGTTTTGGGCGCAACGAAACAGACCGAGCGCGACCGGGCGCAGGACCTGGTGAAAACCCTGGTCGAGGAAGCCCTGACCGGGACGGTCACCTTCGACCGCAACCTGTCGCGCACCTTCGACCGGGCCATCGCCGAAATCGACCGCAAGCTGTCGGACCAGCTCAATGCGATCATGCATGCGCCGAAGTTCACCAAGCTTGAAGGCGCGTGGCGCGGGCTGCATTACCTTGTCATGAACAGCGAAACCGGCACCAGCCTGAAGCTGCGCATGCTCAATGTCAGCAAGCGGGAACTGACCCGCGACCTGACCCGGGCGGTGGAATTCGACCAGAGCCAACTGTTCAAGAAAATCTATGAAAACGAATTCGGTACCCCGGGCGGGGAGCCGTACGGCGCCCTCGTCGGCGACTACGAATGGACCAATTCGCCCGACGATGTCGAAACCCTACGGCTGATTTCCAACGTTGCCGCGGCCGGGTTCTCGCCGTTCATATCCGCCGCCGGCCCCGGCATGTTCGGCTTCCAGGACTACACCGAACTCAGCAAGCCGCGCGATCTGGCGAAGATTTTCGAAACCGCCGAATACATGAAATGGCGCAGCTTCCGCGAGAGCGAGGATGCGCGCTTCGTTTCCCTTGTCATGCCGCGCGTCATCGCGCGCCTGCCGTACGGCGAGAAGACCACGGCGATCGAGGAATTCGGCTACGAAGAAGCGCCCATCGATGCATCCGGAGCCGCCAAGGCCATGGGGCACCATGATTATTGCTGGATGAACGCCGCCTACGTGATGGGTGCGCGGATGACCGACGCGTTCGCCAAGACCGGCTTCTGCGTCGCCATTCGCGGCGCCGAGGGCGGCGGCAAGGTGGAAAATCTGCCAATGCACGTCTTCCAGTCGGACGACGGCGATCTCGACAGCCAGTGCCCGGCCGAAATCGGCATTACCGACCGGCGCGAATTCGAACTGTCAAATCTCGGGTTCCTGCCGCTGTCGCACTACAAGAATACGGACTATGCCGTCTTCTTCGGCGGCCAGACGATACAGAAGCCAAAGAAATACGATCGGCCCGAAGCCACCGCGAACGCCGCCATCTCCGCGCGTCTGCCCTACATCATGGCGACCGGACGCTTCGCCCATTACCTCAAGGTCATGGCGCGCGACAAGATCGGCAGCCTGATGGAAGCCTCGGACTGCGAGATCTGGCTCAACCGCTGGATCGGAAACTACGTCAACGGCAACGAAAAATCCGGCGCGGAATTGAAGTTGCTCCGGCCGTTGCGCGACGCGCGGGTGGAAGTGCGGGAAATTCCCGGCAAGCCGGGTTCCTACAACGCTGTCGCGCACCTGCGCCCGTGGTTGCAGTTGGAAGAACTGACCACCAGCATGCGTCTGGTCGCCAGCATTCCGAAGAGAACTTGACCACCGCCTTACAGGGACTGACCCAGCACGCGGCCGAGCCATCCTGTTCCGCCGAAGCAACGGCAGAACCGCCGCTGCGGGATGCCGTGCTGGCCGGCCAATACTTCAGCGACCGGTTTGCCGGCAACGCCACTCGGGTGGCCGAATTCGCGGTGGCCAAGCCGGGGCCGGCGCTCCAACGCTGGTTCGGCCCGGCAGCTGCGGCACGCCTGTTGCTGGACCCCGGCGCGATGCGCGGCATGCTCGATCGCGACATCGCCGCGATCGATGCGCTGTTGTCGGAGCAGGTCGATGCGATCCTGCACGTGCCCCGCATGCGCAGGCTGGAAGGATCATGGCGCGGCCTGGCATGGCTTGTCGGTGGCCTGGAACCCGGCGGGCGGGTCAAGGTGCGGCTGCTGAACGTGTCCTGGGCCGAGATTTGCCGCGATCTCGAGCGCGCCCCGGAATTCGACCAAAGCAACCTGTTTCGCCACATCTACGAACAGGAATTCGGCATGCCCGGCGGGGAACCGTACGGCGTGCTGCTGATCGACCATGAAGTCCGCCACCGCCGCACCAAGGAGGCACCCACCGACGATGTGGCGGCCATCGCGGCGCTGTCCTCGGTCGCCGCGGCGGCGTTTGCCGTCCTCGTGCTGCCGGCCTCGCCGGCACTGCTGGATGTGGACGAGTTCGTCGATCTCGCGATGGCCTCCGATCCGGCCTCGCCGTTGCGCCAGCCGCTGCATGAGCGGTGGCGCAACCTGGCGGGGCGTGACGACATGCGTTTCGTCTGTTTCGTCCTGCCGCGGGTGCTGGCGCGGCCGCCTTGGACGGACGACCCGGCGCGGGCGGACGGGTTCCGCTATGCCGAGTACGCGCCAGCGGTGGCGCAGCGCGTCTGGATGTCATCCGCCTACGCGTTCGCCGCGGTGGTCGCCCGCGCCTTCGCCGATCATGCGTGGCCGGCCGACATTCGCGGCATCGACACGGACCGGGAGGGAGGCGGTGTCGTCACCGACCTCCCGGTGGAGGATTTTACCACCGATCCCTCCGGGGTGTGGGTTCGCCCGCCGCTCGATCTGGTGCTGCACGATGGGCAGGAACGGATGCTGGTGGAGGCGGGTTTGATCCCGCTGACGGCCCTTCCGTACAGCGTGGACGCGGCGTTCGTCGCGGTGGGCACCATGCAGCGGCCGAAGAATTTCGGTCCGGCCGGGGAAGCCGCGGCCAGGAATGCGCGGCTATCGTCGCAAATCAACGGGATGCTGTGCGCGTCCCGCTTCGCCCACTACATCAAGGTGATCGTCCGCGACATGGTGGGCACGCTGGAGACGCCGGCGAAGATCGAGCAACGCCTGCAGACCTGGCTGAATGGCTACGTCAACTCCGCCATCAGCGCCGGGCCGGAAACCCGGGCGCGCCAGCCTTTGGTGGCCGGGCGGGCGACGATCACCGAGCGGCCGGATCGGCCCGGAACCTATGGCTGCACCATCCATTTGCAGCCGCATTTTCAATTGGATGACGTCGGGGCGACTTTCCGTCTCATTACCGAAGTCGTCTCGCCGGAACGGCGCGGATAAGGGGGAGGCCGGGCCATGAGCCAGGGTAACGGAAAGGCCGGAGACGAGACCGTCGGACCGCTGTTCGAGGCTGGCAGGCTGGCCGATGCGGTCGCCGCCGCCAACGCCGCGGTGCGCAAGGCGCCGGCCGATCTGGCGCCGCGCCTGCTGCTGGCCGAACTGCTGCTGTTCGCCGGCAATCTGGAGCGCGCGGACGTCGTCCTGGATGCAGGCAGCGCGATCGATCCACAGGCGGCCATTGTGATCGCCGAATTCCGCCAGTTGCTCCGCGCCGAACTCGCGCGTCGGCAGCAGCGGCGGGACGGACGCTTGCCGGAGTTTCTCGGCGAACCGACACCGGCCCTCGCCGCCGTCCTGCGGGCCTGTATCGCCCTCCGGACCGGCGATCCGGCCGAAGCTACGGTCCTGACCGCTCAGGCCGAGGCGCTTCGGCCGCGCGTCACCGGCACCGTGGATGGCACGGCGTTCGACGATTTTCGCGATGCGGACGACCTGCATGCCGGGTATTTCGAAGTGCTGACCACCACCGGGAAGTATTTCTGGATCCCGGCCGAGCGGGTCGAGACGATCCAGTTCGAAAAACCGAAGCGTCCCCGCGATCTGTATTGGCGCCGGGCCACCATGTCGGTGCGTGGCGGCCCGGACGGCGTGGTGTATCTTCCGGCGATCTACGGCGACGAGGGGACCAGCGACGAACTCCGTCTCGGCCGGGCGACGGATTGGATCGAAGACAACGGGCCGGTGCGCGGGGTCGGCCAGCGCATGTTCCTTGCCGGTGAGGGCGTGGTCTCGATCATGGACGTCACCGAACTCGTATTCGATACGCCGGCGGCGTCATGAGCGATGCCCGCGGCCGGCCGTCCCGGGGGCAGATCGGCCCGGGTCGCGGCAATGCGGTCCAGCGCCTGCCGTTACGGGCGCAACTGCCGCTGCTCGATCGGCTGATCGATGAGGCCCCCGAGGCGGAGCAGGACACGCCGATATCGCCGGGCGAGGCGATGTCTATCCTGCGCCGATCGGTGCGGCGCGACGTCGAGGCATTGCTCAATTCGCGGCGCCGCTGGCGGTCCTGGCAGGCGGCGTTCACTGAGATCTCGGTCTCGCCGTTGAACTTCGGCATTCCCGATTGCAGCGGCGGGCGGTTCCACAGCCTCTCCGAGCGCGAAGCGCTGCGGCGGGAAATCGAGGACACGATCCGCCGGTTCGAACCGCGGTTTCGATCGGTGCGCGTCCGCCTGACCTTGCAGGACGAGCAGCCGGAGACGACCCTGCGGCTGCGTATCGACGCGGTTCTGCATGCCGAACCCGCGCCGGAACCGATAGCATTCGACACGACGGTCGATCCGGCGACCGCCGATGTTCTCGTTCGTGCGCTGGACGGCGGCTGAGCACGCGATGTCGGATGCCTTGCTGCCCTACTACAACAGGGAACTGAACGCGATCCGCGCACTGGCGGCCGAGTTCGCCCAGGCGCATCCCAAGATCGCCGGACGGCTGCGGCTGTCGGAAGATTCGGTGGATGACCCGCATGTGGCCCGGCTGCTGGAGGGCGCCGCGTTCCTGGCGGCGCGCGTGCACCATCGTTTGGACGACGAATTTCCGGAACTGACCGATGCGCTGCTGGGCGTGTTGTATCCGCACTATCTGGCGCCGCTGCCGTCCAGCGCGATCGTGCAGTTCGCCTGCAAGGCGGACCTGAAGGTGCCGTGCCAGATTCCCGCCAACCTGGCGCTGGACACCGAGCCGGTGCGCGGCGAGACCTGCCGGTTCCGCACGGTGTATCCCGCCACCCTTTGGCCGGTGGACATCGACACCGTCCGCCTGTCGGGACTGCCACTGGCCGCCCCGGCCAATCCGCGCGCCGCCGGGGCCGTCAGCGTCCTGCGCATCGGCCTCAAATGCGCCTCCGCCGACACGACCTTGACGGCGCTCGGCGTGGACCGGCTGCGCGTTTTCCTGCGCGCGGGGTCCAACATCTCGCTGCCACTTTACGAACTGCTATGCCGCAACGTCGCCGGCGTGGCGCTGGCGGAAGGTCCCAACGATCCCGATCCGGTGCTGATCCCCGCGGCCTCCATCGAGCCTGTCGGCTTTGCGGCGGATCAGGCGCTGTTCCCGTGGGCCGCCCGCAGCTTCGCGGGATTCCGGCTGCTGTCCGAATACTTCGCCTTTCCGGAGAAATTTCTGTTCCTCGATTTCACCGGACTGGAGGCGAAGACGCTGCTGTCCGGCGGCAACCGGATGGAGATCTTCGTCTATTTCGATCGCGCCATTCCGGAACTGGAGCGGGCCATCGGCAACGATGCGATGGTCCTCGGCTGCACGCCGGTGGTCAATCTGTTCCCGCAGCGCTGCGAGCCGGTTTCACTGACCCACACCGCCACCGAATACCGTATTGAGCCCGATGTCCGGCGCACCGGGGCGCTGGAGGTGTGGAGCGTGACACGGGTGCGGGAAACCCGGCCCGACGGCTCGTTCCGGCCATGGGAGCCGTTCTACCGCCTGGCCGGGGAAATCCCGAACCGCGATCAGACGGAGGGCGGAACCGGGGGCTTTTATCACCCGGTGCGGCGAACGTCGCGCGCGCCGCTGACCGGAACTGATGTCTTCCTGGCACCGTTCGACCCGGAGTTCGATGCCGAGCGCCCGGCGGAAGCGGTGCTGTCCGTCGATGCGCTATGCACCAACCGGGACCTGCCGGCCGATCTGCCATTTGGCGGCGGACATCCGGCGTTGAAACTGGTCGATGGTGTGGCGGGCGTTGCCCGCATCGCCTGCCTGACGGCGCCGACGATCCCGCTGCGCGCGCCGCTGCGGGAACGCGGCTTCTGGCGTCTGATATCGCATGTGTCGCTGGGCCACTTGTCGCTGGTGGGGGGCGCGGCCGGCGCGGATGCGTTGAAGGAGGTCCTGCGGCTGTATGACATGCGCGACTCCTCCGAAACGCGGGCGATGATCGACGGGCTGCTTGGCGTCACCTCCAGGCCCGGTGCCGCGCGGGTGCCGGGCGGACGTGGCGGGTCGTTCTGCCGCGGTATCGACGTGACGCTGGAGTTCGACGCGCGGGTTTGGCACGCCTCCGGGCTGTATCTGCTCGCCGCGGTGCTGGATCGGTTCCTGGCACTGCATGCGACGGTCAACAGCTTTGTGCGCACGCGGGCGGTGCTGCGCGGCCGGGGTGGCGTGGCGGCGTCGTGGCCGGCGCGGGCCGGGACGCGCGTGCTGCTATGAAACCTGCGTCGCCCTTGGCGCGGCTGGCAGCGGATCCGGAGCGGTTCGGGTTCGATGCCGCGGTACGGGTGCTGCTGCTGGCGGCGCGGGAGACCGATCCGGGCGACGTGGTGCGGTTTCGGTCGATGACCGGTCTCGCGTATCCTCCGGCGGACGTCATGGACCTGATCACCCGGAAGGAAGGTCTGCGGCCCGATTTGGTCGTCAGCGTCATGGGCCTGACCGGGCCGTCGGGCGTGCTGCCGCGCAGCTTCACGGAAACCGTGAATACCACGTTGCGTGCGCGTTCGGACTCTCTGCGCGACTTTCTGGATATGCTGTCGCACCGGATGGTGGCACTGTTCGCGCGCGCCGGCGGCAAATACCGGCCGAACCGCATCTCGGAGATCGGCCTTGCGGCCGGGGAGGGGGATGACCCGCTGATCGGCGTGCTGCTGTCGCTGACGGGGTATGGCACCGCGCATCTGGTGGATCGCCTCGCGGCGGGGCGCGAGCCGCTGATGCATTATGCCGGGTTCCTGACCACCCAGCCGCGCTCGGCGGAGCGGCTTCGCGCGCTGGTATCGGATTGGCTGGGGCGGCCGGTGGAGGTGTGCGAGTTCGTTGGCGCCTGGCTGCCTCTGCCGGCGGATCAACGGACGCGGCTTGGCGAGCGAGGTTTCGCCGGGCAGTTCGATCGGCTGGGCGTGGCGCCGGATGAGGGCGATGACGCGGCCCGGGCGGATGCGACAATCGGGGTTCGGGCGTGGGATCAGCAGGCCGGGATTGTGCTGCGGATCGGGCCGCTGGACCGCGATGGATTCACGGCGCTGCTGCCGGACCGGCCGCTGCTGGAGCATCTGGTTGCGCTGGTGCGCGCGTATCTGGGCTATGCGACGGGGTTCGCGATCAACCCGATTGCCTCGGCTGCCGCGGTGCCGGATCTGCAACTGCGCGCCGATGCCGATCCGGCGCCGCTGCTGGGGTGGAATACCTGGATGACGGCCCCGGCCGGGAGCCGGTTGAAGGATGCCGCTGAGGCGGTGTTTGATGCGGAGGTGGTTGAGGCGCGGGTTGAGGCGCGTGCCCGAGTGTTGGAACAAACCATGCTTTGATTGCGGTATTAGCGGTTTCGGCCGACGCTTGACACGAGGCGCTATTGTCAGGCCGAGGTACGTGATGGAATCAATCTGACGGTTGGCAACGCCGATCCAAGGCTGCTTCTGACTCGGTGCGTAGATGCGATCCGCAGATGCAAATTCCTGATTATTTCGGGCACTACGCTGGCAGGCATCACGCTTTTATTCGATATGATGCTGCTGTATGATGCTGAGCGGCAGGAGAAATAAGCTAGGGAGCGGTAGCGGTCCTGGTCATGAACAAATACAATGTGCTCTTGATCCCTCAGCAAACCTCAATGGGGTGCTGGGCAGCTTCGATCGCGATGGTTTATTCGTGGAAGCAAAGTGTCTGCATAGACCCCGGGACCATCGCTGCGCGGGACGGCTATCAAAAATACCTGCAAACCGGCTTGCCACCATCTGACGATAAGATCCTTCGGGATTGGGGTATCGTCCCGGAAGCGCCGCAGTCATACTCTGTGGGCGGATTCCTGTTACTATTACAAACCTATGGTCCCCTCTGGGTTGCTGCCGCGGTCCCCGGCGCTCATGTGCGCGTTGTAACCGGCTTCGATGCCGACCCCGATCCAGCGAAGGCGTGCGTCTGGACCAATGATCCTTGGGAGCAGGGTATGACCACGTTCCGACTCCCAAACAAATGGGCAATTTATAGTCTGAGTTATACTGATTTTACTAATCAGCAAGAGTCGCTTGCAGGCGTGGAGTTGCCAGGCCTTAAGCCATCTGACCCCAACCCTGTGTATGTTGCGCATTTGCCTTGAGACAGGCAAGTATCTACATCCAGAACAAAATCGGGCCGCTGCGGATCTGTCAATATCCCGGGATCTCGGTCACGCGGCTTCAATTGCAACTTGCTCGCCTCCAGTTGTCCGCTTACTATCTGCAACTCACCATGGAAGCCCGGATGTCGAGCATGGGAATGCACTAGCGATCGTACCGGACCAATCCATAATTATGAATCACCCACTTCAGGGTAAACCCATACTGAGGATCAGTCGCGTAGGTCCCGGTCAGCGCGTCGGCAAACCCGTCCGGATCCTTTACCAGCGCCATCGCGGCCTTGTAGATCGAGCCCGTCGCCAGCAGCCTGCCATGCTGGTCAAACGCCTCGGCCAGCGAACTGAACTTGCGGAACCGGGCGGAGACCGTCACCGAGTTGCCGTCCACGACCTCTCGGGTCGGGCTGTCCACCCCCGGCTGATCACCGACCGCCTTGATGCCGAACGGATTGTTGCTTCCGGGTGGCACCGCGGCCCCCCAGGCGCTCTCGACAACCCATTGCGCCAGCGTCACCGACACCGGCACGTTCCACCGCATCCGAGACTCAGTCGCCGCCTCGATAACGTCCGCCGGCAGCTCCCCATAATGTCCCGCCGGCGTTTTCGGCGTGTCATCCACCAGCGGGCGCGCGGCCAGCGAATAATACGTGGCGCTGCCCGGATCGACGCGTCCGCTCGGCGGGTTCATGTTCAGCATGACCGCCTGATACGCCTCGATGGCGAGCATCGTGCCCACATCCCAAACCCCGGTGACCGGCACCGGTGAGTGCGGCTTCGGCAGCCGATCGTTCAGTAGCGACTGGATGACGAACACATCCCCGGCGCGGTTGGCTCCGTCGCGCCCCACCGAGGCCTCGATCGGCGGTGCCACCCGTCCCATCACGTCGGTGCTCAGAATGGTGGGAGACGGAACCAGTGCCAAGCTTGCCTCGGTCAGCCGCGCGAACCCGCACACATGTGCGCAAGTATCGTTATCACCATGACGGAAATTTGGAAGCTCCCTGTATAATACCAAGCGGCGATTGGGCCGACTCTTCCCGTCTAACCGTCATGGCCCGGCTTGTCCGGGCCATGACGCGAACCGGCGCCGATATCTATCCAAATGCCGATTGGTATAACCTGATCGGACGGCGTTCGGGCGGCCGCGGCGAAAGCGCTACCCGAATTCGTTAAAGCTCGAGGGGACGCGCGAACACCAATGGAACCGATCCTCAAGATCCTTTTCTCACGCTGGCTTCTGAGTTTCGTCGGTGCCGTTCTGGTATCGATATTGGTTTGGTTCTTCGGACCCCTGCTGCCCTGGCTGGAAGGCGTCGCGGTCAGGCTGGCGATCCTGCTGTTCATTCTCGCCGTCTGGCTCGGCGTGAACCTGCTGCTCGATTTCCGCAAACGCCGGCAAGACAAGACGCTGACCGCCGGACTGACCGCATCGCCTGACGACACCAGCGCCGCGGCGAAGGCCGAGGAAGCGGCGGCGCTGCGCGAAAAGCTCACCACCGCACTGGCGCTGCTGAAGAAGGCCCATGGCAAGCGCGGCTATCTGTACGAACAACCCTGGTACGCGATCATCGGCCCACCCGGAGCCGGCAAGACCACGGCGCTGCTGAACGCAGGCCTGCGCTTCCCGCTGGCCGCCGAAATGGGCCAGGACGCGGTCGCGGGCGTCGGCGGCACAAGGCTGTGCGACTGGTGGTTTACCGACGAAGCCGTGCTGATCGACACCTCCGGCCGCTACACCACGCAGGATTCCGACGCCGTTGTGGACCGCGCCGGGTGGGAGGCTTTCCTCGACCTGCTCCGGCGCACCCGCACCCGGCAGCCCCTGAACGGGGTTGTCGTCGCCATCGGCCTCAGCGATATCGCCCGGGCGCCGGAGCCGGAACGCATCGCCCACGCCAGGGCGATCCGCCAGCGCGTCAAGGAGCTTGAAGCGAAACTCGGCGTGCGCATGCCGGTCTACCTGCTGCTCACCAAGGCTGATTTGATCGCGGGCTTTACCGAGACCTTCGCCGGACTGGATCAGGACAGGCGGTCGCGGGTCTGGGGCACCACGTTTCCGCTGGACGTCAAGGAAACCGACCCGGGTCCGCGGTTCGCGGCGGAATTCAGGCTGTTGGTCAAGCGGCTGGACGAGCAGTTGCTGGACCGCATCCACGAAGAACGGGGCGCCGATCAGCGCGCGATGATCGCCGGGTTTCCGGCACAGATCGCCAGCCTGGAACAGCCGTTGACCGCGTTCATCCAGGAGGCCTTCGGCGGTTCCCGCCTCGACCGGGCGCCGATGCTGCGCGGCGTCTATCTTGCCTCCGGCACGCAGGAAGGCACGCCGATCGATCGGCTGACAGGATCGCTGTCCCGCGCGTTCGGGCTCGATCAGCGGCGCCTGCCGAGCCTGCGGCCGCAGCAAGGTCGCAGCTATTTTCTCGCCGGGCTGCTGCGCAACGTCATTCTGGGCGAGGCCATGCTGGTTTCGCAACGTCCCGCCGCGGTGCGCCGCCGCAGGCTGGTCCGCGCCGGGGCGTTCGCCGCCATCCTGCTGGCCTGCGTATTGGCGGGGGCCGTGCTTTGGACCGTGCGCGACAACGGTGCGCGCGAGATCGCCGCGACCCAGCGCGCGCTCGATGCGTATGAACTGACCGGTCAGGGCCTGCGCCTGGATCGGGTCAACGACGCCGATCTGCCGCGGCTTGTCCCGCTGCTCGATCAGGCGCGGGATTTGCCGCACGGGGTGGACCATCCGGATGCGAACGGCTCCGTCTTCGGCCTTGGGCAGGACGACAAGTTGGCGGAGGGGGCGAACACCGTCTATCGCCATGCGCTGGAGTATGCGTTGCTGCCACGCCTGATCTGGCGGTTGGAAGCGCAGATGCGCGGGCGGCTCAACCGGCCGGACTTCCTGTATGAGGCGACCCGGGTCTACCTGATGCTGGGCAGCCTTGGTCCGCTGGACCGGAGTCTTGTGCATGACTGGATGATGCTGGACTGGCAGGCCACGTTGACCGGCCCGGAATTTGCGCCGTTGCGGCCGGCGCTGCTGAAACATCTCGACGCGCTGCTGGCGGAACCGTTGCCGCCGGTGCAACTGGATGGCGTCCTGGTGGGCCAGGCGCGCAGCACCTTCAGCCGGGTGTCCCTGGCGCAGCGGGTCTACTCGCGGATCAAACCGTCGGCCGCGGCGCAGCAAGTGAAACCGTGGGTGCCGCGCGATGCACTCGGACCCGCCGGTGTCGGCGTGTTCGTCCGGTCCTCCGGCAAGTCGATGGACGACGGGATTCCGGGCTTCCTGACGGTCGAGGGTTTCCATGGCGTCTTGCTGCCGGGACTGCTCGACGCGGCGAAGAAGGTGGCGTCCGAGAGCTGGGTGCTCGGCGAAAAGACCGAACTCGATCCGAACGGCCCGAAGATGGGGGCGCTGGAGCGGGATGTCATCGCGCTGTATGAGGCCGATTACATCGCGGCGTGGGATGCCATGCTCGACGATCTGAATGTCGTGCCGCTGCGTACGCTGTCGCAGGCGGCGCAGGATCTCTACATCCTGGCCTCGCCGCAATCGCCGATGCGGGACCTGCTGGCGTCGGTTGCACGGCAGGTAACGCTGTCGGTGCCGCCGCCGGGCATGGCCGCCGCCGCGGCGGGAACTCCGGCGAAGGCCGGGAGCGGCCCGGCGATCGATCCGCAGCTCGCGGCGTTATTCGGTGGCGGCCAGCCGGGCCAGGCCGCGCCGTTAGCGCCCGGGCATGAGGTGGATGAGCACTTCAAGGCGCTGCGCGATCTGGTCGGGACCGGGCCGGGTGCGCCGATCGATCTGGTGCTGAAGGCGCTGAATGATCTGCAGCAGGAACTGGCGAAAATGGCCGCCGCTCCGGTCGGCGGTGCCGCTCCGGCACCGCCCGCGGGAGACGATCCGGCCCTGGCCCTGCGGGCCGAGGCACAACGCCAGCCGCAGCCGCTCGCACGCTGGTTGACTTCGATGGCCATCGGCGGCACCGCGCTGCGCGGCGGCAATGCGAAACAGCAGATGGTCGCGGCTTATAACGGGGCCGGAGGGCCGGCATCGTTGTGCGCGTTGGCGGTGAATGGGCGCTACCCGTTCGTGCCCGGAGCCACCGCCGACGTGCCGCTGGACGATTTCGCCCATCTGTTCGCTCCCGGCGGACTGATCGACGGTTACTTCAACACGCAGCTTCGGCCGTATGTGGATACGTCGGGCAAGGTTTGGATAGTGCAGGCGGCGGACGGGATCGTTCCGCCGGTGACGCAGGCGGATCTGGAACAGTTCCAGCGCGCGGCGGCGATCCGCGATCTGTTCTTTGCCGGTGGCGGCAACACGCCGCTGGTGCGTTTCGATATAGCGCCGATCGGCCTGGATGCCAATGCGAAGCAGGCGACACTGGATTTGGATGGCACCGCGATCGTTTCGATCCACGGGCCGCCGCGCGCGACCCAGATCACCTGGCCGGGGCCGAACCGGACGCAGACGGTGCGGCTGGTGTTCGATCCGCCGCCATCGGGTGGGCCGTCGGCGGTGACGGATACCGGGCCGTGGGCGATGTTCCGCATGTTTGGCCGGGCGCGGACGACGCAGGGTGATGCGCCGGAGAAGTATGTGCTGACGTTTCAGATGGGGGATCGCGAGGCGGCGTTCGAAATTCGCGCCGGGTCGGTGCTTAATCCGTTCGCGGTGGGGGTGTTACAGGATTTTCGGTGTCCGAAGGTGCAGTAGGGGGCTCGATACCAGACGCCGTTGAGGTTCCTGCCCGCCGGGCCAAAACGGCGGGCGAAAGGAGTCGCCTTTATCGGGGGCAGGTATTACTGGCAGGAGGACCGCAATATCGGTCGACAAATATCATGAGGGATTGGCGCGGGTCATCCGACGTTCTACTCGGTCAGGGGGCCTTTGATACATCATCATTGTGGTGCGACTGGACCCAGATAATAGGCGTCGATTTTGGCCTTCGTGCCTTGATTGAATTGACCCAAGAACAGCTCATAGGCCTTCTGAGAAGGAAAGCCCCTCGCAATCTGGGGATCATAGACAACAGCGCGGAAGCTGCTCCCGAACGGCAATACCCTCGCATAAACGACATGAGCATCATTGACGAAAAGAGCGTAATGACCGGTCACTCTCGCCGCGGGCAAACCTCCCTGAATTGGATTGGTTGACGATACCGGAAGACCGGTTGCCTTCCGAATATAGTCAAGGGCCAACGACGGTGTTGCCACCGCCCTGTTTGATCCTGTCCCGGAACGTGGCGCTCTGGTGCTGCCGAACTCAGCCTCGATAGTGTTCGCCGTGACTCCGGTATTTCCACCATTCTCGATACGGTCGATCACGGCGCACACGCCAGCGACGCAGTTGTCGCGTCGATTGTCAGGATTCATTGGCGGAACTCGGCGCCTGTTCGGTCGGGATCCAGACACGCGGACTCTCCTGTTATCGATGGCGGTAGTGGTAATTAAGCCAGTCCGCGTTGACAGCGGCTCTCGCCATAAACCGTCATGGCCCGGCTTGTCCGGGCCACCGCCGCCAGCACGTGCCGCGAAAGGTGGCCCGGACAAGCCGGGCCATGACGGCGAAGCGAGGCTCGATGGGCCAGACTGAACGCGGGATGGTATTACACGACCACCGCGCCAGGCCGGGGATTTCGGGTCGTCTGCCGCCCCGGACCACCAGACGACGAATATCCTCCTCTGGACTACGACGGCGGCTCTACATGCCTCGATCGCGCAACGGTCCATTATCCCGTGTAAAGAGATCTTCCGCCGTCTATTGGCTCTCCGACCGGGCCGCTAACCCGGTTCATCCCCCACAACCTCCACCACCACGGCGGTGACATTATCGGTCGTGTGCCGCGCCAGCGCCTCGGCCACCAATTTGTCGGCGGTCTCCCCGACAGCGGCACCTTCCATCAGGTCCGCGATCGCACTGTCATCCACAACCTTCGAAAGCCCGTCGCTGCACAGCAGAAACCGGTCGCCGACCGCGATGCGGCCGGTGACTTTGTCCAATTCCATGGTCTCCGCCGGATCGCCGACCGCCCGGGTTATAACGTTGGAATGCGGATGCCCATCGGCGGCGGCGGCATCAAGCGCCCCGGCATCCACCAGTTCCTGCACAAGACTATGGTCGCGGGTGATCTGTTGCAAAGAATGATCCCGCAGCAAATAGGCCCGCAAATCCCCCGCCCACAGGCAGGCGAAATGCTCGTTGCGAACGATCAAGATCACCACCGTCGACGCCACGAGCGCGCCCTCGCCCTTGCTGGCGGCGCATTCCTGCAAGGCCGTGTGCGTGGCGCTGATGCGCAACCGGACCTGGGCCAGGATTTCCTCGGCGCTGAGGACATCGGGAATCGAACTCAACGTGGTCGCGATCATTTCGGATGCGACGTCACCGGCCTGATGCCCGCCGGCACCGTCGGCCACCGCCCAAAGGCCAAGATCGGGGCGATCGACGAACGTGTCCTCGTTGTGGCCCCGCCTGGTGCCCGGATGGGTGACGGCGTGGCTGCGGAACTGCTCCATGACCGGTCTGCCTGTTCGGGGTGCCGCCTGCAGGGTGTTCAGCATAGTCTCAAGGCTACCGCGATTCGTCAAAGTCTCCAAGCAAAGCCTTCACGAAAAACTCCAAATCACGGCTTCGAAATGCCAGCCGCGCCAAGGATCGCGGCACTAGCCAACAGCGGACGTCACGGAGTTGTCCGAACGGTGAACGCGCCCGCCGTCTATCGCTGTCATTCGGTTCCGACATCCGGGCTGTGCAGCATCGCCGTGAACATGTCCGGATCCGGCATGTCATCGAGAAACAATCCCCGCGCGCCGACAAACGGGCCACCGCGGGTCCACCAATACCCGCCGCCGGCACCCGATGGCAGATCGAACGGCAGGCCATCATCGACAGTCGTTGCAAGATCGGGTGGCGGCGGGATCAACGCGGTTAGCTGTTCAGGCGTCAGATCATCGGCAATGGCGCCCCGGCCCGCATCCTCGGCAGCATCGAGCCAGCCCGAGCCGTGGCGGATCATGCATTCGGCAGCGGCCCCGGGGCAGCACGCGGCAATTACCAGCGGAAAGTAACGGCCCACCCGATCGACGCTGGGCATCCACAGGCCAAGCATCGGTGCGGGCCCGCACTGATCCGCCGCCAACGCGAAACGCCACACCGGAGCTTCAAGCCATACGCCGGGCCAGCGCTCGGCCAGGCTCGCCCTGGCCGCGGCCAAACCGGCCGAGGCAACCGTATCCCACGCTCTGACAACCGGCGCCGGCAATCCCGATCCGACGAAGTCGCCACGGGCCGGAATCTTGCCGAAGTAGCCGGACCAGATCTCCGGACTCACCCCTGCCTCCGCAGCACCACCTCTATCCGCCGGTTCTCCTCCCGGCCCTCCGGCGTTGCGTTATTGCCGATCGGATCGGCGTCAGCCCGCCCTTCCGTGCTGATCCGCCCCGGCGACCCGATTCCGCCTGCGATGATCGCAGCGGCCGCCTTCGCCCGCGCCGCCGACAACTGAAAATTCGACGGAAACTGAACGGAACGGATCGGCTGGTTATCGGTATAGCCGATGACCTCCACCGCACCCGGTTCGTCGGCCAGCGCCTGACCGATACGGTTAAGCAAAGGATCGAACCGCGCCTGGACGACTGCGCTGCCGGATGCGAACAGACCGCGGTTGCGGATTCGAACCACCGGCACCGCATCCGTGCCGATCACCGAAACCAATCCCTGCTCGATCTCCGGCCGCAGGAAGCCGCGCAATGTGTCCAACGCACCGGGCACGGGCGGCGGCGGTGCCGGTGCTGGCGGCTGCACCGGCGCGGCGCGGACAATCGCCGGCATCCGGGCCGGGGGCGCCGCCATCATCCGGGCAAACAAGCCATCCGACTCCTCGTTCAAACCGAACGACGTCCAGGCATACGCGGCGCAGACCACCAGCAGTCCAGCCGCGCCAGCGACCCAAATCGGCACTTCCGCTCGAACCGCGCGATACGGCGCCGCGACCCCGCGCCAATGCGGCGACAGCTCCGGGTCCGGCTTCGGCCGCTGGCGGGAGATCACGCTGAACACTTCCTCCCGCAACCGGTCCAGTTCCGCCGGCCCGCGCGGCGACAGCCGGTAGCGGCCCTGAAACCCCAGCGACAGGCAGAGGTACATCAATTCCAACACCGGCAGAAACACCCCGGGATTCTGCTTCACCTGGTTCAGCACGTCGAAGAACCGGTCGCCGCTGCGCACTTCCTGATGAAAGGTGGACACCAGCGATCGCGCCGCCCAGGCTCCCTGGCTGCCCCAGGGCGTTGCCTGCACCACGTCGTCCAGGCTGGCACACAGTGCGTAATGCGCCGGACGCAGCTGATCCAGCGGCACGCCCGCTTCACGCGATACCTGCTCGAACCGGCGCACCTCGCCGACCGTGCGTTCCCGCAGCGCACCCGGATCGGGTTGCGACAGGGTATTGCGCAACCGCGACAGCAATTGCAGCAGCGGCGCGGCGGCGGCCAGCAAGGCGGAGCTTCCGGCCCGCACAACCTCCGAAGGGCTGGTAAAAGTCGCCTCCGCCGGGTCGGACGGCAGGTCGGCCGCGGCGGGGCGCGGCGCGGCGGCGCGTTGCTTGCCTCCGGGAACCGGACGGATGATCTGTGTCCGGTCTGAATCGTCGGGCTCGGCGAACGGATTGTCGCTCGGCATGGCTCAACTCCCGCCGCTGCCGCGAATTGCCCAAAGCTCCATCTTCAGTTCGGGAAATTCGCCGGAGACATGAATGGCGAAGCCGCCTGACGACTGCATCTGCCGCCAGTGCGGACTGTTGCGGTCGAGCTCGAAGTAGGTCGCCCCCGCATAGAACGGAATCTGCCGCGGCGCCGCGCTCAGCGGCCGGATCGAGATTCCCGGCAGCGCCACGTTCACCAGTTCGCTGATATGCTCCACCGCCCCGATCTTCGCCTGAGCAGGAAACAGCCGGCGCAAATTCTCGCTTGGCACGTCGGCCTGCACCGACAGCACGAAGTTGGAGTTGCGCAGGATGCCGCGGTCGGTCAGCGCCCCCACGCGCACGCCATGACGGCGTTCCTGCAGCGGGATCGCCACCGCGTTGGTCTCCAGCACGGCGGACAGCGACCGGCGCAAATCCGCGACCACCGGAGCGAAACTGCGCTGCAGGTCTTCATGCCGATACGCCGGATAGCTGTTCGGCCGGCGCGTGGTTTCAGTGAACGTGGCGAATTCGCCGACCATCTGCACCAGTGTCGCATACAGGTCCTCCGGATGGACATTTCCGGAATCGCTCCAGTGCGACAGCAGCTTCTGCCACCGATTGACCGATTGCAGCAGCAGGAAGTCCGCGACCTCCGCCACCCCGCGGGCGCCCGGCGCGCTCAGGCGTCCGGCCAGCGCCTCGCCGCGCTGGTTCAACATGCCGGTCAGTTCCGCCAGCAGCCCGGACAGCGGCGCCGCGGCGGAACACACCAGGCTCGGCGGGATCCACCTGTCATCCAGCGTCAGCCGCCGATCGGCAGCGACCTCGGTGAGGCGGGCGAGGCCGATGCAGTGGTAGCCGGCGCGGTCCTGCGTCTCCAGCATGTACCGCAGCTTCAGCCGCCCAACCTGCACATCGGCCGGTTGCGGGGACCCGGAATGCGTGTCGTAGGCTTCGAAGCTTTTGGGGCCGTAGCGGCCGTCCGACTCCGCTTCGAGGCCCACCTCCGCCGCGCCGGCCTGGCGGATCGGCAGGCACAGATAGACGACCGCATTGCGGGCGGTCTGCGGCGGTTCCAGCGGTGCGGGATGGTCGGTTTCGCCGGGAATGACGAACGGCGTGCCGTCCTCGAACACCCCGGAGCCGGCCGACAGCGCGAACCGGCCGGTGGCCAGCAGGTCGCGGTCGATGGCGTACTCCGTCATGCCCCATGGATAAGGGCGCAGCATTCCGGTTCGGCCGCGGACCAGCGCCTCCACCCAGCGGTCCTGCTGCTGGAAGTGCTGGGCCCGGAGGAACATGCCCTCCTGCCAGATGACGCGGTTGGTCCAGCTCATGACCTCTCCTCGGGATACCGGATCGCGTGAAGCCGAATCACGGTCCGGCCGGCTTCAGCGACACGGAAAGCTTGTTGACGGTGAGATTCAGCTTCGTCAGCCCGTGCGGCGCCACCGCTGCCGAAGCCCGCCACTGAGCGTTGTCGATATCGTAGAACAACGCCAACACGCCGACGGCCTGCGTGCCGGGCTTCAGGTCCTGTTTCAGCGTCTGCGTTTCCGAAGGCTTCAGCACGAACTCGGTCGAACCGAGCTCGTCGGCGCCCAATGTCGCCTGTTCATGATCGGTCAGGGCGAAAACATCGGCTTTACTGAATTTCTCGATTCCTGCGAGGTCATACATATGGATTGAGACCGGACTCGGCGTCTTGTCCGCGCCGGGGTTCTGATCGGCGCTCCCGGTCGCCTTCAATTCCAGCGAGGGAGGTGGCGGCTCCGGCGGCGGCTTCTTGTCACCGCCGCACCCGGCCAGTGCCAGGCAGACAAACGCCAGCGGTAGGCGGGATATGCAGGCCGTCATCGCTCGTCGTCCCGCCGGTACTTCTCCCGGGCCACGAACTCCTCCATGGCCCGCTCATAGGCCACGGCAAACCGTTTGCCGAACACGCTGTCAAAGTTATCCGACAGACTGCGCAGGATCGCGGCATGGGCGGCTTCATAGGCGTCCCACGCGCGGGCCTTGCGGTTGCCGAGCAATGCCATCGCGCCCGCTGGCTCCTTGACGTCGATGATCCGATCCGGCGCGAGGCTCTCCACCAGCGCACGGGCGGCGCTTTGCATTGCCGTCGTGGTAGCAAGTTCATGCAGCCGCATGTTGGTCAGCGCATCGGTGATCGCCTCCGCCGGCCCCATCTCGCCACGCCGATCGGCGCCGAGCAAACCGGCCAGCGCGGCGTCGTCATCGCGGGAGAATTTGAGCAGGTTGTTGCCTCGCCGGCGGATAAGGGTCTCCTCGATGCGGAATGTGCGCTTGACCTCGGACCGGGCGATCAGCGCCTGGCGGATGCCGGCAACGGTGGCGCGGAACGCGGCACCCAGTTGCTCCATCGTCCGGGCCGGATCGGGTATGTCGAGCGGCTCCATCCCAGCCCCACGCAAGAACGCCGCAAGCAAGTCGTCCGGGGACGTATTTGTCCCAGATGCCGCCCGGGCCGGGGGCGGCAAAGGCGGGACGGGCGGGGCGGCCGTTTGCGGCGGCGGCTGGACGGCCGGCACATCGACATCCCAGTCCGCCGGCAACACCGATCGCGTCTGCGGCAGGCTGATGGACTCCGAAATCGCCGGACTGCGATCCCCCTCTGTTCTCGGATAGTCGTCGTCCTCCGGTTCAATGGGATTGAAATTGGCGGGCAGCTTGGGAGAAGGCCGGCCCTCGTCCCGGTCCAATCCGGCGGAGTACTCGGCCGGCGGCGGAGCGGGCGGGAAGATATCGTCATCGAACGCTTTGTCGAACGGACCGGCGGCCGATGCGGCCGGAGACTGTCCCCATGACTGCTGCCGCGCCACGCCAAGCCCGGCCTCGATTTCATAGACGCCGAGGACCGATGCGGTCCCCGTCCTGCAGACGATGCGGAGCGCGGGTTTCCAACGGCGACGAATCGCCATTGATGAACGTGCCGTTGGTGCTCGTGCCGGCGATCTGCCATTCCCCTTGGCGGAAGGCGATGACGCAATGCCGTTTCGAGAGATGCTTCGCCGGGTCCGGCAGCACCCAGTCGTTTTCCGGGCCCCGGCCGATGGAAAACTCGCCGCCGGTCACCGTGCGGACCTCCGGAGCCACGTTGGGGGGGCAGCGCAGGACGGTCAGCGTCAGGGTCATTGCCGCTCAGCCGATCAGGACCGTTGGCGCACCGGGTCCGACCACCATGCCGCCATGGGCGGTCATGTCGCCGACGCGACAGGCTGGCTGGCCGCCGACAAGCACGGTGAACGACCCGAGCGCCATCGTGCCCGGCGGACCGACACACATGTGCATGTCGCCGATCCGCGCCTGCGGCATTTCGGCGACCAGAACTGTAAAGCAACCGAGCATGATCGGGCCGCCGACATGCGGCACCACGCCGTCGAGCAAGGGGCAGGTCTGCATGTCGGTGACCCGGGCGGCAGGCTGTCCCATCACGCGATCTCCTCGGGAGGCAGGCGGCCGGCGCCACCGGCCGCGATTTCGCGACCGCTGGCCAGGAAACGCAGCAGACGTTCCTCGCGCCGCAGCGGATGCGTGCGCACGGCGGACAGGGTCACGCAGCCGATCGCCGCGGTGCCGGTCAGGTGCACGGCGGGCGTCGTCTTCGGCTGCCCCACGGGCGACATCGAATCGCCGCTCCAGAACGCGGCGACGGCCGCCCAGGCTTCGGGTGAGCTGAAATTGCCGCGCTGTGCGTGTTCGAACGCCTGCCGGCGGATTTCATCGGTTTGTTTGCGCACCCAATCCTCGGCCGCCGTCACCGCGGCGGCATCGGGCTCCGGCAGGTCGGACGGCGCGGTCGTACGGGCGCACATGCACGCCCACCATACGCATTCCCGCTTCGGCAGCGCATGGGCCATCAATTTCGCGGCCTCCGTAACGAAACCGGCATCCTGCAAGCGACGGATCGCCGTTGCGGACTCGGTATCCGCCTGGATCATGGCCAGGCAATCGCCGGTCAACGCGGCGCGCGCCAGCACATCCTTCCATGGCGTGACCCGCAGCTTGGGCAGAACCTGGTCGCTCATGGCATCCCTAATTCACCTGCACGAGGCCGCCCTTCATCATCAGCATTGCGTCGGCGCTCACCTGCGTCATCGGAGCCTGCACCTGCACCATCGCCTGCCCCTGGACGCCAACCTTCATCCCGTTGATCGTTACCCCCTCGGTGTTGATCTCGACCGAGTTGCCGCCAACGGTCAGCTTGATGCTGTTAAGCGCCTGGACCGTTATGTTGCCAGTGGTCGCCTCGATCGCGATGTCACTATTCTGCGCGGTGACCTTGATCCCGCCGTTTTCCACCGTCAGGCTGTCGCCCTGATCGTTGACGGTCGTGGTGCGTCCGGCCTTGACCGTTATGGTCTGCGCATTGTTGACGGTAACGGTCTCGTTATTTTCGATCTCGGTTACCATGTCCTTTTCAACATGGAGAAACACCTTTTCCGATCCGATCTTGTCATCGATCGAAAATTCCGAAAACGCTCCGCTTCCGCCGCCGGTGGTCGATCGGCTGCGCAGGCCGCTTTTGGTCTGTTCGGCGGCGATTGGAAACACCGGCATCATGTCGGCGTTGTACAGGCCGCCGACAATGACCGGCCGATCGGGATCGCCATCGAAGAAGGCGACCGCGACTTCGCAACCCACGCGTGGCAGCGATTGCCATCCCCAGGTGTTGCCGGCCCAGGGCTGGATGACCCGGACCCATACGCCGTTATCGGCGGTCACATCTTCGCGACGGTCCCAGAAGAAGCGGACCTTGACCCTGCCGTATTGCTCCGAATGGATTTCCTCGCCGGCATTGCCGATGACTACGGCCGAGTGGATGCCCGCCATCACCGGCCGAGGCGTAACAAGCTGCTGCCGCCAAGGGGTGTTGGCGGGAAACGCGACAATCCGATTGGCGTAGCTTGCTCCCGCGGCGCCGGTGACCCGGGTTTCATCGTGTCCGCTACTGGAGACGCCGCGAATGATATACTCGCTACCGGCCGCGCCGGTGTAAGGGTCCTGTTTGATGGTAAAACGGGATCCCGGCATGGAACCTGGGTCTTCCCCCTGCGCCTCGATCAGGCTGGCGGCGGCTTCGGCTGCCTCCATCTTGATTCGGGCGCGCGCGGAGGCGTCGGTCTGCGTCAGAGCCAAGGCCGGCCATTCGAACACGTCCCGCGCCGCCACGCCCGGCGTGGTAAGCTTCGTCGTTTCGGTGGCATCGGGCGGGGTGTCCGGCTGCGCGAGGTCATAGTCACGGATATGGAATGAACCGATCGCCGTGGCGGCGACTTTTTGCCAGGCGGTCAGGACGTCGATGCCGCCACCTTCATGCGAGACGGTCAGCGACGGCTTTGGACTGGCGAGAAACCCCTGGTTCTGATCGGCGACGGTCAAGGTGTGGTCGCTGGCGGTGAAGGTGAAATAGTAGAAATACCCGGCTTCCTCCAGGAGACGGCTGAAGAACGTGAAATCGGTCTCGTTGAACTGCGTGACATAGGGTTTCACCGGTTTATCGTCCGATACATTGAGCTTTATGGTTTGCCCGGCCTCATCGCAGAGCAGCGAGACGATGTCCGCGATCGTCTTGCCGGTGAAAATGCGGCAGTCATGCGTCTGCTGCATGAACCACAGTTTGGGGACGAAAATCAGAGTATATGTGTAGCGGTCACGCACCGGTTGGCCTGCCGCAACGAACGAGTGCACCAGGCCCTGGAAGATGCGCGGTGGCGCGGTGCCGATCGTGACTGTCAGGCAGGCTGGTTGGAAAAGGACGTCGTCCGGGTTGATCGAGGCTTTCTCGGAGGTTGCCTCAACCGTGACCACGTAAGGTGCGCTGATCGACTCCTCGGTCCGGAACGCAACCGGCTCGAGCGCGTCGGCGCCGAGCGCGGTCTGCAATGTCAGGGGCGGGTTCACGGCTGCGGTATCTGTATCCGACATCACCAATTTCCCTCGCTCGCGGGCATAGTGCCGAGGTGTTGTTATACAGAGGCTGGAGCCGGTTGGAAGGTTTCGACGACGACGTGATCGAAAGTGAACGTGGTTTCTCCAAAGCCCGCGTAGATCCGGGCGGTCCCACTATCCTGGCTGCTCGAAAGCGGGCTTTCGCGGCCTCGATGTGACTTTTCGTTCAATTGAAAACTCGCCGTCTTTCGCGGCGGCACCTGGAAATGATCGCGTTAGCCAAGTACTGTGTTCCGGATCCGAAGTGGCATTGGCTATCGTTCATGAGTGTGGTCATCCCGGCCGCGTCCGGATCGACGGGTGAAAGTCCCTTTGTGTCCGGCAGGTCGATCCGTGCCCGACATCGGCGGCATGGTTTGTTCCCTGCCCGTAAGAATTTTTCAACCGCAGATGTATGCAAATGCACGCAGATCAAAGCCGCCTCGAACGCCGTCGCCACTCCGTCGGCCGGGTTTTCCATCCGGCGGAGCAACTGCGATCTGCGTGCATTTGCGTACATCTGCGGTTGAAATTCTTGCGGTCGTCTGCACAAACGCCGTCGTAAGAGGCCGGCCCGGCGTCGTTGTCCCGCGATCAGCTTGCGGGGGTTGATTCCATCGAGCGGACTTTTTGGCTAACGTAGGAAATTGTTCTTGACTCCAAGCTGCAACTCCAGGTAGAACCGCCGCACCGCAGTCCGAGCAGCCCCATGTCAACATCCGAACCCGCCAACAACCTCGCCAACCTCATCCTCGCCCTGCTGGCGCCGATGTTCCTCTGGTCAACGGCGGGAGACCTCCGGCTCGCCTATGCGGCGGCGGCCGAGACGGTGAACGAATTCCGTATAACCAACCGCCTCAGCCTGTTCACCGTCGCCAAGATCATCGCCTTCGATATCGCCACGCTGAGTTCCCTCAGCCTTTCGATGTACGAGGACGTCTCGATGTTGCTGGCACTGCGATTACGCGGCAACGCCAACAGTCTCGACCGCTCCGCGGAACGCAGCCGCCGCCTGCTGGAACAGCAAAGCCGCCCCGGCGCCAGCCAGACCGAGCAGTCCCTCGAAGCCTCGGTTGCCGAAGCGCAGCGGATGATCGGCGAGGCCAAGGCCCGCATGCAGGCCGCCGCGTCCACGGCTGAGACCCTGCCGGACGCGGAACCGGCTGCGGTTGCCGCTCCGGCGCCCGTGCCGCCGTCAAACCCAGCCCCGGCCGCCCGGAACCCATCCGCGCAGCGGCAATCCGCTTGGGCCGATGCGATGACCGCCGTCGCCGAGGAATTCAGCGCCGGTCTGGACGACCTCCCGCCTGACGAGCGGTGGAAAGAAATGGCCCGAATCAAGGCGCTGACGACGGCCGCCGCCGATCTCACGTCTGGTGCCGCTCCGCCGCCGTTCCCAGCGATGGCCGCGAAGGAGAACTCAAGCGGGTGCGCACCGGGGCCTTCGCCGTTGTGCTACGTGTCGCGCATTTAACCGATGTAATGCCTGACGCCGTCGACTTTGACCCTTGGCACTTGCGCCCGACCTCAACCTTAAGACCGCATCAGGGCGGCCCTGGCTGGTTCGCCCCCAACGCCTGATCGAACTCCGCGGCCGTGATCCCCAGGCTCTCGGCCGCCGCGCGGATATCCCGCCACGTGGTGTCGTCCACCTCGATCCCCTGTGCCATGCGCTGCGCCGCATGACGCCGCTCCGGCTCGCCCGGCACCAGCACCTCCTGATATCCGGGGGCAGGGCGAGCCGACTTCACATACTCCGTCACCGCCCGCGTATCGGCGCCGATCGCCGCCGGATCGCCGAGCTTCGACAGGTCGATGACCGTCGCCAGCATGGAGTTCAAAATCCCGCCCTTCGGCGGCTGGAACGCCCCCTGTCCGCCGGCCACCGCCGCGGCCATGATCTCGCACATCACGGCCAGCCCCGAGCCCTTGTGCGCCCCGAACGCCCGCAGCGCACCGGTATGATCGCGGATAAATCCGGTCGGATCGTTCGTCGGGTTGCCCGCGGCATCGATTAGGCAGCCATCCGCCACCGGCACACCCTTGTTGTAAGCGACCCGGGCCTTCCCCGCCGCGATCGTCGTGGTCGCCATGTCCAGTAGCACCGGCTGGCCATCCGGCCCCGGCACCGCGGCGCAGAACGGGTTGGTGCCCAGCCGGGGCTCCGCCGCCTGCCACGTCGCCTGGATGTCGTGATGATCCGCGACATTGACGAACGCGGTGAACGCGCAGCCCTCCGAGGCAGCCAACTCGGCATACGTGCCGATGCGGCCGATGTGCGAGGCGTTGCGGAACGCCAGCACGCAGGCGCCGATCTCACGGGCGCGGGCGATGGCGCGGCAGACGGCCTCGGTCGCCATGCGTTGGCCGGAGCCGCGGCGCGCGTCGATCACCAGCAGGGCGCCGGAATCCAGCACCGTGACAGGGGTCTGGTTCGGCACCAGCAGGCCGTCGTGGAACAGCTCCACATATCGCGGCAACATACCGACCCCGTGGCTGTCATGCCCGGCGAGATTGGCGCGCACCAGATGATCGGCGCACTCCGCAGCCTCGGTTTCCTCGCTGCCCATGCGGCGGGCGATCAGGTGGGCGACGGCTTGCAGAGCTTGCGGGGTGAATGTGGGCATGGGTTTCCACCTGTCAGGTTGCCCGATCCGTCATGGCCCGGCGTGTCCGGGCCACCCGTCGCGGCACATGCTGGCCCGGGTGGCCCGGACACGCCGGGCCATGACGGAAAGGACCATGACAATGCCCGGCAGCTACCGAGGCGACAACACCATCACCATCTGCCGGTTTTCCATTCGCGGCATCTGCTCGACCTTGGATGTCGAGTCCATCTCCGCCCGGATGCGTTCCAGCACCCGCACGCCGATGTCCTGGTGAGCCATCTCACGGCCGCGGAAGCGCAGCGTCACCTTGACCTTGTCGCCCTCATCGATGAACGACTTCATGGCGCGCATCTTCACCTGATAGTCGTTCTCATCAATGTTCGGACGAACCTTGATCTCTTTGATTTCAATGACTTTTTGCTTCTTTTTGGCTTCGTTCTTCTTCTTCTGCTGTTCGTATTTGAACTTGCCAAAATCCAGAATCTTGCAGACCGGCGGATCGGCGTTCGGGCTGATCTCGACCAGATCGAGGCCGACTGAAAATGCGCGCTGCATCGCTTCACGAGCCGTCATGACGCCCTGCATCTCCCCGTCCTGGTCGATCAGTCGAACCTGGGGGATGCGGATCTCCTCGTTTACGCGTGGGCCGTCGCGGGTTGGCGGGGCGGCCATTGGTCCTCGTGCTATCGGTGTCTCCTGTGGCTGTTACGGTGATCTCCGGCGCCGCTGGAATGCGGCTGCCGGGACCATCGGGGAGTTTGAGCGGAAGTGCGGCCTAAAATCAAGCCATGTTGCCGGATTTTAAGTCGGGCGGCGTCGCTTCGGAGGCAAGCCGGGCGACCGCCTCGTCCAGCGGCACCACATCTTGTGCCTGGCTGCCCAGCCGGCGCAGCGCGACGGTGCGGGTTTCCGCCTCCTTGCGGCCGACAACGGCGAGCACCGGGACATGCGCCAGGCTGTGCTCCCGCACCTTGGCGTTGATTTTCTGGTTGCTCAGGTCGGTTTCCACCGCCAGCCCGGCGGCGGCGAGGGCGGCGGCGACCTCCCGCGCGTAATCGTCGGCATCGGACACGATCGTCGCCACCACCGCCTGCACCGGGGCGAGCCAGAGCGGGAAGCGCCCGGCATACTGTTCGATCAGGATGCCGAGGAAGCGTTCGAAACTGCCCAGGATGGCCCGGTGCAGCATCATCGGGGTGTGGCGAGCGCCGTCTTCGCCGACGTATTCGGCGTCGAGCCGGGCCGGCAGGTTGGGATCGACCTGCAAGGTGCCGCATTGCCAGTCGCGGCCGATGGCGTCGCGCAGCACGAATTCCAGCTTCGGGCCGTAGAAGGCACCCTCGCCGGGGTTCAGTTCGTATTCGACGCCGGCGATGGCACAGGCCTCGCGCAGCGCGTTTTCGGCGTGATCCCACAGCTCGTCGCTGCCGATGCGGGCCTCCGGCCGGTCGGAGAACTTGATGCGGAAGTCGGGGAAGCCGAAGTCGCTGTAGATCTGCGCCAGCAGGGTTATGAAGCGGGCGGTTTCGGGGGCGATCTGCTCTTCCGTGCAGAAGATGTGCGCGTCGTCCTGGGTGAACTGCCGCACCCGCATGATGCCGTGCAGAGCGCCGGAGGGTTCGTAGCGGTGGCAGCATCCGAACTCCGCCATGCGCAGCGGCAGTTCACGGTATGACCGCATGCCCTGGCGGAAGATCTGGATGTGGCACGGGCAGCTCATTGGCTTCAGGGCGAGGAATTTATCCTCTTCCTCCACCTGGGTGATGAACATGTTCTTGCGGTAGGCCTCCCAGTGCCCGGACTTCTCCCACAGGGAGCGGTCCAGCAACTGCGGGGTCCGCACCTCCTGGTAGCCGTTGGCGTCCAGCCGGCGGCGCATATACGCTTCCACGGTGCGGTACAGCTTCCAGCCCTTGCGGTGCCAGAAGATCGAGCCGACGGCTTCCTCCTGGATATGGAACAGGTCCATTTCCTTGCCGATCTTGCGATGGTCGCGGCGCTCGGCTTCTTCGAGCTGGTGGAGGTAGGCGTCGAGCTCCTTCTGGTCGCGCCAGGCGGTGCCGTAGATGCGCGACAGCATGGCGTTGCGATGGTCGCCGCGCCAGTATGCGCCCGCCACCTTCATCAACTTGAACGCGGTGCCGACATCGGCGGTGGAGCGCATGTGCGGACCGCGGCAGAGGTCCAGCCACTCGCCTTGCTTGTACAGGCTGATGGTCTCCGTCGGCGGCAGGTCCTGGATCAACTGGGCTTTGTATTTCTCGCCCTTGTCCTGGAAGAAGGTTATGGCCGCGTCGCGGTCGACTTCCTCGCGGACAAATTTTTCGCCGCGGCCGACGATCTCCCGCATCTTCGCCTCGATGGCGGGGAAGTCGTCGGGCGTGAACGGGTCGTTGCGGGCGAAATCGTAGTAGAAGCCGTTCTCGATCGAGGGGCCGATGGTGACCTGGGTGCCGGGATACAGCGTCTGCACCGCCTCGGCGAGCACATGGGCGGCGTCGTGGCGGATCAGTTCCAGCGCCTCCGGATCACGCCGGGTGATGAACACCACCGAGGCGTCCCCGGCGATGGGCGTGGACAGATCGACTTCGCGGCCGTCGAGCTTCATCGCCAGAGCGGCGCGGGCGAGGCCGGGGCCGATGGCGGCCGCCACGTCCGTGCCGGTGACCGGCGCGTCGAACTGGCGCACGGAACCGTCGGGCAGGGTGATGGCGGGCATGGGCGAGCGATCCTGTTGCATTGCGAGGCGCTGTCTATGGCGCTGCCGCGCCGCCGCCGCAACCCTTTGGTGCGAGGCGGCGGCCTGGCCAGCCGGCCGCTGTCAACCGATGCGCTTGATCGGCCGCAGGCGATCAGCCTCCGGCGGCGTGGCGGCGCGGTGGTGCCGCAGCGCCAATGCCATGAACGGACGGTCGAGCAGCGACAGGGCCGGCAGAGGTTCGATGGCCAGGTAGTGGCGTATCATGTCGTCGGCATAGCGCGGCAGGGCCGCATAGCCGCGGGAGTATATGATCCGGCTGATCGCCGCGTTCTCCAGCTTGCCGCGCATCTGGCGGATCTTGCGGCGGAATTGCCGGCGCAGGTCGCGGAGACGGAACGGCGACAGGACATCGATCTCGAAGCGCGCGTCCGCCACCCCGGCGATGCGGCTGTTGGTCCAGGGCTGGTTCATGGCGTCCAGATTGTGGCAAATCATCGATCCGAGCAGCCCGTCCCCGCGATACAGGCCGATCGGCAGACGGACGCCGGCATACACCATTCGGCGGATGAAGTCCGGTCTCAGAGCATAGAACTGGCCCTTCAGGACGCCGCCGATCTCGACCGTGTGGCGGGTGGACAGGACCTCCGTGCGGCCATTCGCGGCGACGCCGCTGGCGGCCGACGCACCCGGGCACGCGGCCAGCCGTGCGGCGATCGCCTCCAGCGCGCCCGGGCAGATGGTGACGTAACCATCGACGAAGAAATACATGCCGGCATCGAGACGCAGCTCGCGATCATACAGAAAGCTGTTGATCGCGTGGGACTTGTCCCCGTGGCGAATGCTGAAGATCTCGACCGGGGTGGCGAGCCGGGCGCCGGCGTCCGCGGCGGCCCGCTCGGTGCCATCGGTTGAACCGTTGACGATGACGGTGATCAGTCCGCGCCGCGACCCGATGGCAGTGGAAATGCTGGCCAGCCACGCCGCGATTCGCGACTGCTCATTCTGTCAGAAGACAGCGCTCTGCCATTCCTGTTCCGGCCGGATCATGCCGGCTGCGCTTCGAATTCAGGCATGCGCCCGGTGCTCCGTCCTTCGACGTCGAGTGACCCGGGCATCACGCCTTGGGCAGCGCGACGATGTTATGGGTGACGTAGACCTCGCACCGCTTCACATCGTAGCGCCGCAGCGGCATGAGGCTGCCGTTCAGGCACAGGCGGAAGAGGTCGTAGCCCGGCAGGATCTCAAAGAAGTCGCGCATGGTCACGCGCATGGCGATATCGGCCGGGATGAATTCGAACTGAATGGCCTTGATCGCGCCCCGGCTCAAGGCGTCTTTCGCCCCCCGCAGCACATTGATATCGAAGCCCTCGGTATCGATTTTCAGGAAGTCGATTGCGTCGATACAAGCCGTTGCCATGTAGTCGTCGATCGTCGTGGTCAGCACGGTATGCGCCACCGTGTTGGCATCGAACATTCTCACCGACGCTTGCGCAAGGCTCGCCTGAGTGGAGCCATCGGAGTCGGCAAAGTCATAAAGCTGCATCGTTCCGCCGGAATCGGAGACGGCCATGTTGACCAACGTGACGCCCGCGGCCGCGATTTTTTGTTTCAAAACAGCGAATGTTCCGGGATGCGGTTCAAACGCATGGATTTGCGAGCCGGGCGACAATTCGCGAAGGAACCGGGCATAGGAGCCGTGGTTGGCGCCGACATCGAACAGAACGCCCCGGCCGATGGGCGGAACGTGGCGGGCCAGGAACCGTTCCTCCGCGTAGCTCAGCCCATGGCTGCCATGAAAGCCGATCGCAAAGCCGTTCCAGCGGAGCGCGAAGTCGTAGGTGGCCTCGGCCAGGAACTGCAACGCCGGCCGGTTGAGGACATAAAACACCGGGAACGCCAGGGCGCTGACGATCCGCTTCATCCTGGTGCTCGAATATTTCGGTGTGGTTGGCCGTATGGCCAGGGCACCGGCCGTTGTGCCGTTCATGCCTGAAATCGCGCCCGGGTCCGAACCTCTGTGGGAGTCACTTTCATGGTAAGCTTTCGTTGCGGACGTGTGAGACCCGATTTCACGGCGTTCGTCCGAGCGTCCTTCCCGGGCAGACACAGAACGATATCGTACCCGGTTCAAAATCGCAAACGTCGTGATCAAGATGGCAACCGGCGCTAATCAACCGTGATGCCGCCGACCATCCCGTCCCAGTCATGATCGGCACAGGTCAGATCGTACTGGCCCTTGGGTCCGGGGATCAGGAAGACGCGGACAGATTGTCCCGACTGCACGACGATGTCCTTGCCGCCGTTGGCCAGCAGCCGCTTGTCCCTGATCTTAGCCGCCTGAAGGAAGGCAGGGGCGGTGAATTCGTGCATGTCCTTGCCGCGGTTCTCCAGCCGCAGTTCGGTGGGCTGGCCGCTGTGAAAGTTCAGGTGGTCCGGCTTGAAGCGGTTGTCCACCATGACCACGGTGACGACCCGGGCATGCGACCAGGGGTCCGCCGCCAGGGCGGCCGGCGTGAGTGCGAGTGCGGCGAGCAGGGTACGGGCGGCAGTCTTCATCATCGGCGAACAACATCGGGTGCGCCGCCTGGCTTGCAAGCCCCGTGACTCCGGCGCCACCGTTGCGCGGCCCGATACGGGGTGCGCTCGATCCCCAGCTTATCCTAAGGCGGCGTCCAAGAATGACTGCTTCAGGCCGGCGGCTCCCTCCAAACGTCATGGCCCGGCTCGGCCGGAGCACCTGTTGCGGCAGGTGCCGGCGGGAGTTGCCCGGACAATCCCGGCCATGACGGAACAGGATTGACCGCCCGATCCGCTTGATCTTGGGCGTCGCCTAACAGTTCTAGCGCCGTGTCTTCCGACGGAAATGGAGGTCCTGTGGGCGTTCGGGCCGGCATGACGCAAGCAACCTTGATAGCCGCTGTCCCGGCGTCGGCCAGCCACGCCTCGATTTGGGCCGCCGGGACCGCCGCCGCCCGGGATTTGCGCGGCGGCTTGCGAGGTGGCGGATCGCCCGGCGAGGCAATCCGTCTTGTTCATATCACCGCTTGGACGTGTTGACCCGGTCCCTTATACTTTGCGGCACATCGCTATCCTTGACCTCATGACAGTACATTCCAACCTGATTTGAGATCGGGTCGCATTCCAGCCACGAATTGTCATGATATCGATAGTACTGTCTTCCGGTTGTCGGATCGACGATTGGAAACGTGATTTCGACGGCCGCAAACTGCGCTTCGACGACTAGTCTGTCCGTCGTTGACCCGGTCGGCCTGACCGGCTTGGCGGACTTACGTTGCTTGGCCGCGGCGGGTGACTTACGTGGCCTGGCCGGCTTGGCTGATTTGACTGTCATCCTCTACCTCTCGACAGATGGCTGGGAAGGGTGCTTACGGCGTGACGGACAGACGTGCGTTGATTTGGGATGCCAGATGGGCATTCTCGGCTGATGGGATCAGTCCGGTCACGGCCTTTGGATCAATCGGTCCGAGCGTTATCAGAAGATCATGAACCCGTTCGCGGCTGGTGCTGAACAACGACCCGGTTTGATTGACATTCACATTTACTATTTTGAATCCCGGGGTAATATTTCCACTGGCGAGCAAATCAAACTTGATCTCATGTTGAAGCACGTTCTGCTTGAACACACTATCCGGCTGCTCGGGGATCCTGAATTCGTCCGTATTGATGCCGACGGCTTCGGCCTCGAGCCATTGCCTGAGGCCAAGGTCGCTTTGCACCAGCATCGATCCCGGATTCGGGGGGATCGAGCAGGAAAGCTGTTTCGCTTTGAGAGTTTGAATTTCATCCACACTATAGAAGAAATTCAGCTTCTCGGTTCGGGTGGCATGCTGGGAAATCGTCCCGCCAAGGCCGAACGTAAAGAAATTCGGGGGCGTTAGCGGAATGCTCCACACGCCGTTAGGGTTCAGGGCAGTTATTTCGTCGATCTGAAGTGTCAGTAATACCTCCGCCCCCCAGCCCTCCAGAAACTGATGAGAATTTGCCCAAGAGGTTGGAATCACGCTGCTGACAGCGTTAAAGATCTCACAATGCACGCTGTGGACGATCGCGTGGATGAGTTCCTGGGTCCTTGCTTCGTTGCCATAGTCCGAGATCGGTGGAGTCCGACTGCCACAGCCTGCCAGAGCAAGAAGTGAAAACAGGAATCCCGCCGCCGCGCCCCTCACCAAGGAACTCCTTTCTTCTTTTTTCGAATATTGAATTCGTAGCCGCGAAGACGAAATGAGTCAATCCCAAAACATATCATCCAGCCATCCGGAACACAGGCCCGGATCAATACCCGGTGCCGGTCGCACGGGCGGCGGCTGTTGACGGCAATCGAAGGTGTGGACGCCTTACCTCCTATTCCGGATCACCGTGCGTCAGGACTTGGCGAACGCATCCAGCGTCTTGGCCACCGCGACGGTCGCCGCGCTCCAGATGACGGCGGGTAACAGGTCGAGGATGCCATTGGCTCCGAATGTCGCCACGTTGACATAGTTGGCACGGAGGCCGGTGAACAGTCCGACCAGGACGATAACGAGCTGCACGCTTGGCCGAATCACGTCGGCGCCGAGTTTGGTAGGCGGTTGAGTGCCGGTGAGCAGCCAAGTGGCCTGTCCGACAAGCCAGCCGCCGCTTCGGGCAAGTGACGGCCGGGCGGCCGCTGGCGCACCTGCGCGCGCTGCCGCTAGCCCCGGGTCAAGGCTATTCTCGATGTTCGTGAGTTCGGTCTTCATTGCGTCCGGCACCGCCCCGTAAATCGAGTCCAACCTCCTCTCAAGGGTATCGAGCTGCTGAAAGACGATGTCCGCCGCATGATCCGCGCGAGCGCGCGACCGTACCGCCCTGATGCGGTCAAAGAATTCCAGCTTCGAGGCATACGCCGGGTCCTGGATCAGCGCGATGCCGCGACCGACGAGCAACCCTATAACAAGCGCCCCAAGCGCCCAGGATACGCCGTAGCGTAGGCTCAGCCGGATCGGCACCGTCGTGGACTCCTGAATGGGCCGCGGTGGGCTGCCCGCCTCGGTTCCGGTCAACATCAGCCCGAGATCGTATGTCCCGGCATCGAGTTCCTTTTGCGCCGCGGATTCGACCGTCACCGTGGCCGTCGCGCCCGGCAGCAGGTCGCCGCTTGCCCCACCGCTCAGCGTGACAGCGTGGGCGGCGCTTACGGGCGATGAGCCCGTCGGAACGATCTCGGAATGTAGCGAAACGCTGCCGATCGAGGTATTCTTGACAACGTAGGACTGCGACTTCGTCCAGACTTCGGGCGTCAGGAACGACGTGACGACAGGACGCATCCCCGTCAGGCAGGTCCAGCACCCAACCACCCGCAATTCAGCGGTCTGTGTGTTCGCTGGTGTAACATCGAGACCGGGCTCGAACCGGATCCAAAGAGAGACGTCCTCCTGCACCAGCAGGGCCGGAGCATCCCCGGCTTGCTGCCCGGTGGGCTGAGCGGTGACCCTGAGCGTCAGCCTGTGATGGCCGCCTCCGCAAGGCACCGAGGGCGCGGCCAGTGTCACCGCCACGGCGTTCGTTCCGGTCGCGGCACCGGCGACCGTTGTGGTGACCGCAAGCGGGCAGGTGACCGGCATGTCCGTCAGGCTGCCCGGCACGATTTCGGCGGCAACCGTCCGGTCCTTGTCGAGCGGGGACGGGAGCGGGATGTTTATCGGCGCGGCGAGCGGCGTACCAGTCTTGGGAACGAAGATCACTGCTTCCGGGATGGCCTGAGCCGCAGCCGAACCACATACGGCCAGTAGAATGCCGAGCATAAGCAGCGACAACCACATGTTCGCGCGCATGGAACGAGCCCTTGCAATACGCTCGCAATAGTATGGCACATGCCATAGCATGCGCAAGCATTGTATTGTTATGGGGGCGATATGTCAGCAAGTATGCCCGATCTGTTTGGAGCCAAGCGCGAAGCCAGTCTCCGGTATCTCGGGGCGCTGCCGGACGTTCCGCAATTCGCCGCCCTGACAATGAAGGGTCTGGTCGCGTCCGCGACGCCAGTCATGAACGTCCACGCGGTCGGGCTCGGCTCGAAGACGGTCCAGGGCAAGCGGGACAAAGTCAAGGCGATCCGCTTTTACGTCGTCCGTAAGGTTCCGAACTGGATGCTGTCGCCCGGCGAAAGACTGCCGGACAGTATTGACGGCATACCGACGGATGTCATCGAAAGCCCGCCCGCGAGTTTCGCTGCCGGGCCGATCCAGCAGCGGCTGGAGATGAGGCCGGTACGGCCGGGCGCCAGCATCGCTCATCCGGACGTCGGCGCGGGCACGCTTGGCGCGATCTGCCGGCGCGATCCGGATGACGGCAAGCGCTTCGCCTTGAGTAACAATCATGTGTTGTCGAATCTCGGGCGGGCGAAGATCGGTGATGATATTTTCCAGCCCGGCCCGCTCGACAGGGCGGAGGGCACGGTGGCGGCGCCGGTCGCCCGGCTGGTCAGTTTCGAACCCGTCCTGACCGACGGGGCCAGGAACCAGATCGATGCCGCGCTGGCCGAGTTCCTCCCTGGAATGGGCGTCGGCACGACCGATATCATAGGCATTGGACGGGCCGGTTCGCCGGGTGTGCCAGCCGAGGGGACCCGGGTGGTCAAATCCGGCCGGACCACGGAGGTGACTCGCGGCGTGGTGGTCGACGCAAGTATTGATGTCCAGGTGCCGCTTGGCGCACTCGGCCTGACCGGGTCGGCGGTTTTCGAGGACGCGTTTCGGATCGAGGGGAAGGGCAAAGTAGTGGGAAACCCCGGCGACAGCGGGGCGCTTATTCTGACCGACGACGAAGCGCTCCATTCCCTCGGGCTGCTGTTCGCGACCGGCGCGGCTGGCGGCTATGCTCTGGCGTGCAAGATCGGGCCGGTCCTGAAGACGTTGGGAGTTGTGATCGCATGAGTGATAGTGATCTGACGGGTGCCAAGCGCCGCGTCGGCAACGCGGTGCTCGGACAGCACGGCGTTCATGGCGTTGGCACGGCGAACGCGGCGGGCGAGGTGCTGGTTCATCTCGATCCAAGGCAGGGCGGACTGCCCGGAACGGTGCTGCGGCAGGTGCAGTCGCTCGCCAAGCCGTTCGGGCTAAAGATTGTCGAGGAGGCTCCGCCGGATTTCGGCGGGCTGGAGTGACCTGTCGAGGTTGAGCGGCGCTCGCCATCGAGCCGACCGCCTACGCCCGAATGCATGGTGGCTGCCCCTACTGAGATCGGCCGCCGCACCCATGCCGCTGCGCAGCAAAAAAATCCGTCACGCCCCAAAATGGCGCCGTATCCGCCTTTTTGCTGCCACTTCTTCCCGTCAATGTCCTCCTCATACCCAAACCCCACAGGTTTCCCAATGGGCCGTATGAGACGCCGGATGCACCCCGGACGGGTGCTGCGCGAAGAATACATGGAGCCGATGCGGCTCGATGCCAGCGGCCTCGCACAGGCCCTCGGTATCCCGCCCAGCCAGATCGCTCCGGTGATCGCTGACCAGGGCCCGATGACCTCGGACCTCGCACTTCGCCTGGCACGCTGCTTCGACACCAGCCCGCAGTTCTGGCTCGGGCTGCAAACCGCCTACGACCTGTCGATGGCGCAGGCCCAGTTCGGCGCCGAGATCGAGGCGCGGGTGCAGAAGCTGGCGGCTTAGGGCACTCTGCCACCCCGTCGTGGCCCGGCGACAGTCCGGGCCACAGCGCCGGCACCGTGCTGCGACGGGTGGCCCGGACTTCGCCGGGCCATGACGATAGTATAGGCAGCCGCGGCGCACTCTGCCCCGACTACCTCACCCCCCGCATCGCCGGACGCCTCCCCCGCGGCTTCGCCTGGAACGCGGTAGTATCCAGCACCGCATGAAGCGCGGCGACCGTCTCCGGCGTCAGCCGATCGATCGCCTGCGCGAGACGGTTGGCCAGCGCGGTCTGCTCGGGCGTCAGGCCCGCGGTGTTGACCGTCACCCGCGGGTTCGACAGCCGGGCCAGGCGGGACAGTTCATCCGCCTCGTCCCAGATCAGGCCGAAATACTCATTCACCTGATGCACCAGCCCCGCACTTGGCACGCCGCGCTTGCCGTGCTCCAACGCCGACAGATAGGCGGACGAGATCTGCAGCGCCTCGGCCAGTTGCTTCAGCGTCACCCCGCGCGCCAGCCGCAGCGCCCGCAGCCGGGCGCCGAACGGAGTCACCGGATCCGCCGCAGGATCAGCCGCACCGAGCCGGGGTTCAGCGCATGCGGATGCGCCGCCCCCAGGATCAGCGGCCGGATGTCCGGCAGGTTCAGCCACAGCGGGAACTCCCGCCGGATCACTCCGCCGCTTTCGCCGCTGCCGCGCCCCGTCACCACCTCCACGCAGCGCACCCCATCGGCGTGGGCGCTGCGCAGGAACGCGACCAGGGCGTGGTGGGCGTGCTGCGCCGTCATGCCGTGCAGGTCGAGCTTGCGCACGGTCGCCAGCTTGCCGGTGCGGAAGCGCTGCCATGTGGCCTTGTCCACGCCGCCCGGCTGCTCGCCGACGGCCAGCGCAGGCGCCCGTTGGCGAGGCTTGGCGACCGCGGGCGGCATCCGCACGCGGGGCGGCAGATCGGCCGCCGGGGTAGGCGCTTGCGGCACGACAGAGTCCGGCGGAGGCACGCCGTCCTTGCCCGGCAGCGGCGCGATCAGCCGGGCATAGGTCGCCCAGAACGCCTTGTCGGCGTCGCTCAACCGGCGCGAGCGGGGCGGCATGGGATCGAACGGATGTTGGGGCGAGACGCACTCGCCATAATACCGTCATGGCCCGGCTCCTCCGGGCCACTCCATCCAGCACGTGCCGCAAAAGGTGGCCCGGACAAGCCGGGCCATGACGCCACAAGCAGGCTACGGATCCCGCGACAAACCCCGCGCCGCCAGCGCGGCGAGATACGCCGCCCAGCGCAACGCCTGCTCCTCCCCAAGCCCCCGCAGGTAGCTCCAGGAGTAGATGCCGCTGTCATGACCATCGTCGAACACCAGCCGGACCGCATAGTGCCCGACCGGCTCGACCGCGGTGATGCCGACATGGCGTCGCCCGGCAACCGTCTGCTTCTGGTCCGGGGTATGGCCCTGGACCTCCGCACTCGGGCTTTCCACGCGCAAATATTCCGCGGGCAACGCGAATTCTTTTCCGTCATCGAACGAAACATGGAGCACGCGCGCCGCCCGGTCCAGCCGGATTTCGGTGGGAGCCGGCATTATTGATCCAGCGTCCGGGCCTCCTCCGGCAGCATGATCGGAATGCCGTCGCGGATCGGATAGGCCAGACCGGCCTTGCGGCTGATCAATTCGTTCGCGGCGCGGTCGTATTCCAGCGGCGCCTTGGTCAGCGGGCAGACCAGGACTTCCAGCAATCGGGGGTCAACGGCCGCGTCGGTGGTGACAGGTTCGGGCATCGCGCCAATCCTCTTGGGGGTTTTCAGCTAACGGAATGGCCGGGCGGCAGGTCGGGGCCGGCCGCGCCCATCTGCAGCAGCGCCAGCAAGGTCGCGGCGCGCTCGGCGGTCGTCGGGGCTTCCAGCAGTGCCTGCTTCTCCACCGGCTCGAACGGGCAGGCCATCGCCAGGGTCACAACCAGTGCGTCATCCGACATGCGCCGGATCGCGTCCCAGTTCGCGTCCACGCCACGCTGCGCGAAGTAGCCCTTCAGCGCCGCCAGCAGTTTGTCCCGCTCCAGGTCGATGGCCGAGGCCGCCACGTCGAGGTCGTCGTGATAGCGTGAGAAATCCCCCCGCACCCGGCGATAGCCGCGGCACAGATCCAGCTCGCTGTCGATGGTGAATCGGATCAGCCCGGTCAGGGTGATCAGCAGCTTGCCGTCATCCGTCTCGCTGAACGACGACAGCCGCCCGAGGCAGCCCACCCGGTACAGCCCCGGCCCGTGCTCCAGCTTCGCCGCCTGCGGGTCGGGCTGCACCATGCCGAACATCCGCCCGGCCGCCAACGAGTTCGAGCGTCATCGCCAGATAGCGAGGCTCGAAGATGTTCAACGGCAGCTTGCCCTTCGGCAACAGCAGCGCCCCGGTCAGCGGGAACACCGGGAATTCGGAGGGCAAATCCTCGGGGTACGGATGAAACACTGTCACCTAGCTGAACAGCAGCGCGGACAGACGCCGCCGCGCCGCCGAGGTGGCGGGATCGTCGAATCCCCACGCCTCGAAGAACTTCAGCAGTTGCAGCCGCGCGGCGTCGTCGTTCCAGGCGCGGGCACGGCGGATGATCTCCAGCAGCGCCTCGGCCGCCTGCTCGCGTTCATTCATCGCGTTCAGCGCCGTCGCCAGGTCGTAGCGCGCCTGATGATCCGCCGGATCCGCCGCCAGCCGCGCTTGCAGCGACTGCAACTGGTCCTTCGCGGCGCGGCCCTCGCGGGCCAGCGCCAAGGCGCTGCGGGCGCCGGCCACTTCGGCGTGTTCCGCCAGCTTCTCCGGCACCTCGGCCAGAGCCTGCTCAGCCTGCTCCTCCTGACCCAGGGCGATCAGAGCGCGGACCAGGCCGCCCCAAGCGTCGCCGTTCTCGGGCTCCTCACTCAGCAGCGCGCTGAACAGTTCGCCCGCCTGCTGCGCATCGCCCTGCTCCAGCGCCGCCTTCGCTTCCGCCAGCAGATCTGCCGCCGGCATCGACCCGCCCGCCATCTTCAGCAGCGCCTCGACGAAGCGCTTGACCTCCGACTCCGGCTGGGCGCCCTGGAACAAATCGGCCACCTGGCCCTGCCAGAACGCGGCCACCGTCGGCACCGACTGCATCGGCAGGCCGAGCTGCGCCAACTGCCGCACCAGCCCCTGGTTTGCGTCGATGTCGATCTTGACCATCTTCACCCGGCCGCCGGCGGCCTTCACCACCTTTTCCAGGGTCGGGGTCAATTGCTTGCAGGGGCCGCACCATGTCGCCCAGAAATCCACCAGCACGGGGACCGAGCGCGAGGCCTCGATCACGTCCTGCATGAAGGTTTTCTGATCGCCATCGATGATCATGTTGGCGGCGGCGCTGTCGGCGCCGGGAGCCGCCTGGCCGATGATGTGATCCATAGGTCGCTGATCCTGGTCGTTGACGTTTAGATGTAGCCGATCGGCAAACAAACAAGCGCCTGATCTCGGCCGTTTGTTGGGCCGGACCATGCCCTCTCGGGGCGCCGCCGTCCAGGGCGTAAGGCTGAGTTCGAACCCCGAGGCGGAAGCCTCAATCAAACAACGAGCTGACCGAGCTTTCATCGCTGATCCGGCGCATCGCCTCGGCCAACAGTGGCGCTATGGTCAGTTCGCGAATGTTGGGACAGCGCTTCACCTCGGCGGTAGCAAGAATTGAATCCGTGATCGTCATCATCTCGATCGGCGAGGCGGCGATGCGCGAGACGGCGCCCCCGGACAGCACACCATGCGTGACATAGGCGCTGACCGCGCGGGCGCCGCGCTTCATCAGCGCGTCCGCCGCGTTGCAGAACGTGCCGCCGGAATCCACCAGGTCGTCGATGATGACACAGTCGCGGCCGACGACGTCACCGATGATATTCATCACCTCGGACTGGCCGGCGCGCTCGCGCCGCTTGTCGATGATCGCGAGGTCGCAGTTCACCCGGGTGGCGATCGCGCGCGCGCGCACCACGCCGCCGACATCGGGGGAGACGATGATCAGGTCATGCCCGCGATACCGCTCCTCGATGTCGCGGCTGAACAGCGGGGCGGCGATCAGGTTGTCAACCGGGATGTCGAAGAAGCCCTGGATCTGGCCGGCGTGAAGATCCATCGTCAGGACGCGGTGGGCGCCGGCCTGGGTGATCAGGTTGGCCACCAGCTTGGCCGATATCGGCGTGCGCGGCGCCGATTTGCGGTCCTGCCGCGCATAGCCGAAATATGGGATGACGGCGGTGATGCGGCGGGCGGACGACCGGCGGAGCGCGTCGAGGGTGACCAGCAGCTCCATCAGGTTGTCGTTGGCCGGGAAGGATGTCGGCTGGATGACGAAGACATCCTCGCCGCGGACATTCTCCTGGATCTCGACGAAGACCTCCATATCGGCGAAGCGGCGGATCGAGGCCTTGGTCAGCGGCAGCTCGAGGATCGTGGCAACAGCTTCGGCGAGCGGGCGATTGCTGTTGCAGGAAACGATTTTCATGAGAGTGCGAGCCGCCGAGTTAAAAATGCCGGTCCGGATGCCGGAAACGAGCGGGCTTTTAGCAACGAGGGTGTCACATGTCCATGAGCACGGCGCCCGGGAGGGTTGCCGGGGACAGGACATTGGCGTGCGGCTACGGGGCGGTCGAGGCTTGGGCGGCCTGCCCGGAAGGCTGCCAGGAGGCGTTCGGTTTCCTCCAGGATGGCCGCGGCGAGCGTTGCGTGTCCGAGGTTGGCGACATTCCAGTCGATATCTCGCTCAAGCTGGGGAGCGAGCAGGTGTGGCGTTACCAGGGCGCCTATGGTTTGGTGCTTGTCGCGAACTATCGCGCCGTCGTGTTGCTCGGACGGGACGCGCGAGGGCAGCCGGAGCGGCGGGACAGCTTCAGCTTCGGAGGCGCCGATGCGGACGCCGTCTTCGCCCTGGCGCGAAGCCCCGGGCGGCCCGCCGCAATGGCGGCGCGATTCGCCGAGTTCCTGGAACGGACGTTGTTGCCCCGGGCGTCGCTGGCACGCCCTGAGGACGTTGCCTTCTTCCTGGCCTCCTACGCACGCGATGCGCTGGCGCGGGCGGACGAGCAGGCCAGCCCGCGCTTTCTCCGGAAACCGATTCTTTAGTCACCCGCGCTTGCTCCCGCCGCCCGGAGGAAGGCCAGTTATGTTCTTTAATCGACTACCTGCGGGGCATCTTCTTATTGATCCCAACTCGCATCCGGTGGCGATCCTGGACGCCCGAAACAAAGCCAATCTCTCCGCTGGCGCGCGCGTGGCTCAGCGCTCTCGGAATGCGACCGTGCCTGTGCCGCCGCGGACCGCCCGATGGGCGGCCCGGACGCCGCGTAACCGAATGGTCTTGAACCGCCCCGCCAATCGGCCTACATCGTGCGTGTCAGCTTGCTGACTATGGTGATAAACGGCGTGTGGAATAATCGTTGTGGACCCGGGGGCAGTGCCCGGCGCCTCCACCATCTATCCGGACATCATCCGGGGCCCATGGGGGCGAAACAGGTTCGACACGCGTGGTAAAGACCCGCCTTTTGCCCGGCATTGTACCGCCGTTATCGGGCTAATTTACAAGTGCCAATGATAATGAGGCGCTCGCCGTCGCTGCATAAGCGATAGGCGCGGTTCGGGGGGCACCGGGCAACAGAAGCCCCCCACTTCCGCCCTGATGCACCGGTTTCCGAAGGTGAGCAGGATTCACTGAAGCCTCATGGGGCAGCGGTGATTGGATATGGCCGTTCGCCCGAACTCCGTGACCCTCGCTTTCCTCGATGAACTGCTACGGAAGTGCGAGGCTGGCTGTCGAGGCCGAACCGGTATCCGGCACCGCTTTTCGCCACGGAGGCAGAAGAAGAAGCGCGAGGGCCGCGGCGTGGTTCGGGCTTGCCGGCGGGACGTCCGGCTGGCTTGGCTGGTTGCCGCAGCGTTAACGGCCCGCGTCGTGCCGCGGAAACGCGACGCAAAATCGGCTGATCCTCTCTTCTTCGAGGCCCTCAGCGGCCCTCGCCCTTCTGCGTGGTTAAGCGCGGTGGATCGAAACCCGCCGGCGCGTCCCGAGGCGCACGACAGCACGCCACGCGCCACGGCAGCATTTTCATCCATTGCGGTGCCCGGGCGTAGGCTGGGAGACTGTATTGAAACCTTGCTTCGCGCGGCGCGGCACCTACCCGTCCAACCGGATCCCGAATCGCTCCGCGAAGCCGCTCTCCCCCGCCCGGGTGATCGTCACCGCCCGCGAGTTGCGTTGCCGCTCGATCCAGCCCAGGTCCAGGCAGCGTGTCGCCAGCGCGGCACCCAAACGGCCGGCGATGTGCGGGCGGCGTTCGCTCCAATCCAGGCACGGGCGGCAGAACACGCGCCTGCCGGGCACCGGTTCCGCTCCGAAATCGCGCAGGAAGGCGTGGCCCGCCTCGGTCACCTCGCCGCCGTCGCTTGTCAGCATCACGTGGCCCGCCGCGGCCAGCGAGTCGGCCAGCGCCACGCCCAGCCGCCCGGCCAGGTGGTCGTAGCAGGTGCGGGCGGTGCGCAGAGCTTCGCCGCCGCGCCATGTGCCCGTCCGCGACGGCTCGGGACCGGCGACCGCCATGACGCTTTCCAGCATCTGGCCGACGAGCGGCGAGGCGAGGCGGAAATAGCGGTGGCGGCCCTGCTTTTCGGCCGCCAGCAGCCCGGCCTCGGCCAGCCGCGCCAGATGCCCGCTGGTGGTCTGAGGCGACACATGCGCGGCGAAGGCCAGTTCCTTCGCGGTCAGCGCGCGCCCGTCCAGCAGCGCGGTCAGAATGTGTGCCCGGGCCGGATCGCCGAGCAGCGCGGCGACGGTGGCCATCCGTGTGATCTCGCTCATGAAGCGGCAGCCTATCGCCAAACGCCCGGGACTGCATGCCGGAACACTTCGGTGGAGGCCGAAGCATCCGCGACTCCCCAAACCTGTTGCCGAAACGGCCGCGCGCCATGTAGGGTTCGATTCCGCTTTGGGAACACAGCATGAACGATCTGTTCGGACCCGGCTCCGACAAATCCGGACCGAAACCGCCCGCCAAGCCCGCGAAGGCTGATACCGACAAGCGCTTGCCGCTGCCGGCGCGTGACGACTCGGACTACTCCGCCAAGGACATCGAGGTCCTGGAAGGGCTGGAGCCGGTGCGCAAACGCCCCGGCATGTATATCGGCGGCACCGACGAGCCGGCGCTGCACCACCTCGCCGCCGAGATCCTCGACAACTCCATGGACGAGGCGGTCGCCGGCCACGCCAGTTTCATCGAGGTTTCGATGGAGGAGGACAACTGGCTGACGGTGCGCGACAACGGCCGCGGCATTCCGGTCGATCCGCATCCCAAGTTCAAGGCGCTCAGCGCGCTGGAGGTCATCCTGACGACGCTGCACTCCGGCGGCAAGTTCGGCGGCAAGGCATATGCGACGTCCGGCGGCCTGCACGGCGTCGGCAGCTCCGTGGTCAACGCGCTGTCCGAGGTGATGGAAGTGGAGGTCGCGCGCGACCGGGTGCTGTGGAAGCAGTCCTACGCACGCGGCAAGCCCACCACGAAGCTGATCAACGCCGGGCCGGTGCACAACCGCCGCGGCACCAGCATCCGCTTCAAGCCCGACCCGCAGATCTTCGGTTCGCTGGCCTGGGTGCCGAGCCGGCTGTACCGGCTGTGCCGCTCGAAAGCCTATCTGTTCCGCGGCGTGGAAATCCGCTGGAGCTGCGTCCCGGCGCTGCTCAAGGCGGCAAGGACGATGTGCCGCCGGAGGCCGTGCTGCACTTCCCCGGCGGCCTGCGGGACAGTCTGCAGGACGACATCAATGGCGCGGCCAAGGTGCTGCCGCAGATCTGGGCGGGCGAGGCGGCGCTGCCCGGCGAGGCCACCGGCAAGCTGGAATGGGCGGTGGTGTGGCTGGAGGAAGGCGACGGCTTCCTGCACTCCTACTGCAACACCGTGCCGACGATCCAGGGCGGCACGCATGAGGCGGGGTTCCGCTCGGCTTTGGTCAAGGGCCTCCGCGCCTGGGGCGAGCAGCGCGGCAACAAGCGGGCGGCGCAGATCACCGCCGAGGACGTGCTGAACCCGATCGCGGCGAAGATGTCGCTGTTCCTGCGCGACCCGCAGTTCCAGGGCCAGACCAAGGAGAAGCTGACCAACAACGAGGCGACCCGCCTGGTGGAAGGCGCGCTGCGCGACCGCTTCGACCATTTCCTGGCGGGCGATCCGAACTCCGCCGACAACCTGCTGGCGTTTGTCATCGAGCGCGCCGAGGAGCGCATTCGCCGCAAGGAGAACAAGGACACCGCGCGCAAATCGCCGACGCGGCGGCTGCGGCTGCCGGGCAAGCTGACCGACTGCACGCGGGAGAATGCGGCGGAAACGGAGATTTTCCTGGTCGAGGGTGACTCGGCTGGCGGTTCGGCGAAACAGGCGCGCAACCGTGACACCCAGGCGGTGCTGCCGTTGCGCGGCAAGATCCTGAACGTCGCCAGCGCCTCGGCCGACAAGCTGCGGCAGAACCAGGAGCTGAAGGACCTGATCGAGGCTTTAGGCTGCGGCGTCGGCGACCGGTTCGACCGGTCGAAGCTGCGCTACGGGCGGGTGATCATCATGACGGACGCCGATGTCGACGGGGCGCACATCGCATCACTCCTGATGACGTTCTTCTACCGGGAGCTGCCGGAGCTGGTTCGGTACGGGCACATCTATTTGGCGCAGCCGCCGCTGTACCGGCTGACACAGGGCGCGCGCTCGATCTACGCAATGGATGACGCCGATCGGGAGCAGAAGATCCGGCGGGCGTTCAAGGCGGGGAGCAAGGTGGAGGTGAGCCGCTTCAAGGGCCTCGGCGAGATGCCGCCGGCGCAATTGAAGGAGACCACGATGGACCCGGCAAAGCGCACGCTGCTGAAGGTGATGGCGATCCCGGAGCAGCGGGCGGAGACCAACGAACTGGTGGAAAGCCTGATGGGGCGGCGGCCCGAACTGCGGTTCGCGTTCATCCAGGAGCGGGCGAAGACGGTGCAGGAGGTGGATGTCTGACGGACGGTTTTATCAGACGAGAACCCTCGCCGCCCGAAGCGAAATCCGGCCATCGGGCAGCTTGTCCAACTTGATTTTCTCACCCGGCTTGATGCCAAGGTGATGAAGCACATCCTTGCGGAACGTAACTTGTCCCCGTGCGGTCATGGTCAATGTGTTCATGCCGGAATCCTCCTGTCGCGCCTATTGAATAATGCATTTCTGCATTATTGCCCGTGAGTCGCGGGCGATGCAGTGATGTCGTCTCGACCGTGCACCTTGACCCGGCACGCTGGGTGGATTGTTCAGGGTGCCTCCGGCAGAACCCTGACAAAACTATAGCGTCAAGTGCCGTCCCGCTTTCTCGTACGGGTCAAACGTACATTCGTTACGCGTCGCCTAAGCCCGGATCTCCACCGAAACCTCCATCCCCAGAAAATCCCCCGGCTTCCCAATAAAACTTCCCCGCAGCGGCACCGCCTGAGACGGATCGCGGGTCACTGCCACGCGGATCAGGTTGCGGTCGCTGATCAGCCCGTTGGTCGGATCGAACGGCACCCACCCCGCACCCGGCAGATAGATCTCCGCCCACGCATGCGTCACGCCCCCGCCGATCAGCGTGTCCGCCTCGTCCTCGAGCTTGCTGTCGTCATACAAATAGCCAGACACGAACCGCGCGGCGAAACCGAGGCTGCGCGCGGTCTCCATCAGCAGCAACGCGTAGTCGCGGCAGGTGCCGGTCTTCGACGTCAGCGTGGTGACCGGATCGTGTGTCCCCATCTCGTCGCGCGGGTTATACTCCAGCTCCGCCTTGATCGCCTTGGTCATCGCCGCGAGGATGCCCAGCGTATCCTGCCCCGGCGTCTCCTCCAGGAACCGCCGCGCAAACCGGTCCACCAGATGCCCGGGATCGGCGTAGTGCCGCTCCGCCAGGCGGCCGATATCCGGCGCCTCCGACACGTCGTAGCTGAACGGATACCGGCGCGCGTATTCCTCGATCACGACCGAGCTTTCCGGCAGCGGGTAATGCCGCGCCTGGAACATCGACACGACCCGCAGTTCGCTCGCCGGCTCCTTGAAGCGGGCGATGGCGACCGAGTTGCCGAACACGTCATGAATCCAGCGCACCGAGGCGGGCGGATGCAGCGACAATGCGGTCTTCAGCAGCCGCAGGTCATGGCTGTCGCGCGGCCGCATCATCATGCGGTGCTCGCCGAACGTCACTGCTTCGGCATAGCGATAGGTCGTGGTGTGGGTGACGGTCAGCGCTGCCATGGTTCATCCATTCGCGTCGGTGGTTCGTCCGCTAACGGTGTGGCTCGGATTCGGATCCCGCATCCCGCCAGACGGTGCGGGCTGGTCCGATCGCCGCCGATGAGGGATCGCAATGTTTCGCAGGCACTGAATAGCACGGCGGCGGTCGGACCGTCAGGGCAGTGAAACCGCGGCCCGGTTTCCGCCGCCGGCGCGGCGGAGCGTCACCGAAGGTGTCTCCCCGAACAATTGGCGATAGCGCACCGAGAACCGGCCCAACTCGCCAAAACCGAATTCGTTGGCGATTTCGGTGACCGACGCCGCGGCGCCGCTCGGTTGCGCCAGTGCACGCCGCGCGAGATTCATCCGCCGGAGCCACAAATAGCGGCTCGGCGACATCCCCAGGTGGCCGAGGCAGTATTGCCGCAGCGTGCGCCCGGCCACGCCGATCTCCCGGCAGATATCGAGCATGTAGATAGGGCGGCCGGGGTCGAACTCCACCAACTCCATGAAGCGCCGAACGACAGCCGCCGATCGGCCGTCCAGTCGGACCGTGGCTTCCGTCTCGGGCTCCGCCGCAAGGCAGGTTATCATGGCCTGCACCAACGCATGCCGCAGCGCCGCTGCGGCATTCGCATGTAGGCCGTTCGGAGAGGCCGCGGCCAAATTGGCCGTGCGTGTATGCAGCGCCCGCATACGTCTCATGGCGATCGCGGCCGGCGCCACGAGCCGGGCCGCGCGTGGCGGCGCCAGCTCGCGCCCGAGCAGTGTGGCAGCCGCCGCCGCGAACTGCTCGGTCGGCATCGTCACGCTGCACCATCGCAAGTCGGCGGCCGCGCTGTAATGGTACTCGTTACCCACGCCCAGCACCATCAGGTCACGATATCCCGCCTCCACGCCGTTGAATCGCGCCTCCGCCTGATTGGCGGCGGATAGCATCACAATGCTGGTCAGGCTCGCCCGCACGTCGACGGTCGACACCAGGGGCAGGCTATGGCTGACGCTCTGTAGCAGCAGATTGCCGAAGTCGAGACGCGTCAGTTCCGCCCGGTAGGTCCCTGGTGCCAGGATGACAATCCGTTCGTCCGCCCCTCGCAGGCGGTCGCGGTAGTCGTGCGGATCAGTGAAGGTCAGGAACTGGCGTCTGGCCATTCAGCAGGATCTCGCGATGTGGAGGAGCGGCATGGCAACGGTTTCGCCGAAACTGCATAGCCCGGCGTGTTCCTTCGCGCAATTGTCCGGCCGGACGGCGAACCGCCGCATGGAGGAGTTGAGTGGTGCAAGCTCACGCGCGCGTCTGGGCGATCGTTGTCCTGGGGTTAGCCGTGGCGACCGGCATACCCGCGGCGGCCCGGGGGCAGACCGCGGGCTCCCCGGCGGCGACCACCACGATCGACGGCCGCTATCTGCCGGCGCCGCCACAGCCGTTCACCGGCGATATCGGCCTGAACGCAGCGGAGTCGAAGCCGGCCTGGCCGGCCCGGGTGGTGCCACCCAAGGGCGCACCGAACATCCTGCTGATCATGACCGACGACGTCGGCTTCGCCGCGCCGAGCACCTTCGGCGGGGTGATCCCGACGCCCTCGCTCGACCGCATCGCCAACGACGGGCTGCGCTACACCAATTTCCACTCGACCGCGTTGTGCTCGCCGACGCGGGCGGCGCTGATCACCGGGCGCAACCACCACTCGGTCGGGTTCGGCGTGATCTCGGAGCAGTCAACCGGCTTCCCCGGCTACAACAGCATCATCCCGAACGACAGCGCCACCATCGGCCGGATCCTGCTGGAGAACGGCTACCGCACATCTTGGTTCGGCAAGGATCACAACACGCCGACATACCAGGCGAGCCAGGCCGGCCCGTTCGACCAGTGGCCGATCGGCATGGGCTTTGAGTATTTCTATGGCTTCGTCGGCGGCGATACCAGCCAGTGGCAGCCGAACCTGTTCCGCAACACAACCGCGATCTATCCATATGTCGGCAACCCGCAGTGGAACCTGACCACCGCGATGGCGGATGACGCGATCCGCTGGATGAACCAGTTGAACGACATCGATCCGGCGGTGCCGTTTCTGGTCTACTACGTGCCGGGCGGCACGCATGCGCCGCATCACCCGACGCCGGAGTGGATCAAGAAGATCAGTGACCTGCATCTTTTCGACAAAGGCTGGAACAACCTGCGCGACCGGATCTTCGACAACCAGAAGAAGCTCGGCGTCATTCCGGCCGATACAAAGCTGACGCCCTGGCCGCATGACCTGCTAAAGAACTGGGACGAACTGAGCGACGTCGAAAAGAAGCTGTTCATCCACCAGGCCGATGTCTACGCCGCCTACCTCGCCTACACCGACCACGAAATCGGCCGGGTGATCCAGGCGGTGCAGGACATGGGCAAGCTGGACAACACCTTGATCATCTACATCAGCGGCGACAACGGCGCCTCGGCCGAGGGCACGCTCAACGGTACGCCGGATGAAACGCTGATGTTCAACGGCGTCACCCTGACCGCGGAACAGCAGATGCCCTGGTTCAATGCGTGGGGCAGCGACCAGACCTATCCGCACATGGCGGTGCCGTGGGCCTGGGCATTCGATACGCCGTTCAAGTGGACCAAGCAGATCCCGTCATTCTTCGGCGGCACAAGGCAGGGCGTCGCGATTTCCTGGCCCGGACACATCGCCGACAAGGGCGGCGTGCGCTGGCAGTTCCACCACGTCAACGACATCGTGCCGACGCTGCTGGAGGCGACCGGCATTCCCGCGCCGGTGATGGTGGACGGCGTCGGACAGAAGCCGCTCGACGGCGTCAGCATGGCCTATACATTCGACAAGGCGAACGCCGACGCACCGACGCACCACAAGCTCCAGTATTTCGAGATGTTCGGCGTCCAGGGGCTGTATGACGACGGCTGGATGTTGAGTGCGGTGCCGACCCGGCCGCCGTGGGACATCGGCTGGGGCAAGATCAACCTGGATCCGGCCGGTTCTTTCAGGTTTGAGCTGTACGACGTCCGTCATGACTGGAGCCAGGACGAGGATGTGGCCGCGAAGTATCCGAGGAAGGTCCAGGAGATGAAGGACCTGATGTTCGCGCAGTTCGCGAAGTATCAGGTGCTGCCGCTGGATGCCTCGGTGATCACCCGCATCGCGGCGCCGCGGCCGTCGCTGGCGGCGGGCCGGAAAGTGTTCACCTACTCGGGCGAACCCATCACCGGGATTCCCAATGGGGCCGCGCCCAACCTCCTGGCGACATCCTATACCGTTACGGCGGACATTGACGTGCCGGAGGGCGGTGGCGAGGGCGTCATCGTGACCGACGGCGGGCGCTTCGGCGGATACGGGCTGTACCTGCTGAAGGGCAAGCCGGTTTTCACCTGGAATCTGATCGGCCTGAAGCAGGTGCGGTGGGAGGGCCCCCACGTTCTGGCGCCGGGCAAGCATACGCTGGAGTTTGACTTCAAATATGACGGCCTCGGCTTCGCCACGCTGGCGTTCGCCTCGCCGAGCGGTCTGGGCCGGCCGGGCACCGGCACCTTCAAGGTGGACGGGAAGGAGGTCTCGACGCAGACCCTGGAGCGGACGATCCCGATCCTGCTGCCGATCGACGAGACCTTCGACATTGGTTCGGACACCGGCACGCCGGTTAACGATCGGGATTATCAGGTGCCATTCAGATTCACCGGCAAGATCGACAAGCTGACCATCGCGCTCGATCCGCCGGTGTTGACGGATGCCGACAAGCAGAAGCTGATGGAGGGATTCAAGGCGGCGCAGGACGCGAACTGAGCGGCGAAATCGATGTTCCAGAAACGATTCCCTTTGAAGAAGGTGCCGAAAATGCGAAACAGGAAGTCCCGACCGCTTGCCGGCGTTCTCAGGGTCTCGGCGGTCTGCGCGGTTGCAGCGCTCGCCGCGGCTCCGGTGGCGCATGCGCAGGACGCCAAGACCGTCCCGCCGGCGAAACCGCCGGCGGCGAAGACCCAAAAGGCGGCGCCCGTGAAGATGGTCCTCGAGCCGCGGGCGATGGACCTGCTCAAGGCCGCCAGCCAGCGGTTGGCCGCGGCCAAATCCATGAGTTTCACCGCGGTCGCCAGCTACGAATATCCGAGCCAGCTTGGACCGCCGATCCTCTATACGGTGCGGTATGATGTCGCGATGCAGCGGCCGGATAAGCTGCGGGTGATCATCCCCGGCGACGGCCCGGCGTCGGAGTTCTACTTCGACGGCAAGACGATGATGGCCTTTGCGCCGGCCGAAAACCTGGTCGCCATCGCCGACGCGCCGCCGACGATCGACGGCGCGCTGAAGGCCGCGTTCGAGAAAGCCGATATCTATTATCCGTTCACCGACCTGCTCGTCGCCGATCCGTATGCCGCGCTGACGAACGGGGCGATCCTGGCGTTCTACATCGGCCAGTCGGGCACCGTCGGGGGCGTGAAGACCGAGATGGTGGCATGGGCCAACAGCGACGTCTTCCTGCAGATATGGATCGGCGCCGACGACAAGCTGCCGCGCCGGGTGCGTGCGATCTACCGGGATGATCCGGCCAACCTGCGCCATGTGGTGGACCTCTCGAACTGGGAGATCGACGGCGTGATCCCCGACGGGTCGTTCACCTCGGAGAAGGCAAAGGCCGCCAACCCGATGAAATTCGATCGGCCCGGCAACGGGGCCCCCATGAAGGGCCTGAAGCCGCTGGGGAACGTCAAGGCTCCCGCGCCCGCGCCGAAGTCACCGTCATGAGGAACCCTGTCATGAAACCGATCGTCGCGATGGCCGGCGCCTTGCTGGCGAGTACGCTTTGGAACCACCCGGCCGGCGCATGGGCCTCCGCCAACCGCTGGGGCGGCAGCACCAGCCATAGCTGGGGCCAAACCAGCCATACCAACGCCTATGGCGGCAGCACCAGCCATGCTTACGGGCAGGGCACCGAGCACACCAATGCTTACGGTGGCAGCACCGCGCACGCCTGGGGCGGCGGCACCGAGCATACCAACGCCTATGGCGGCAGCACGTACGGCGCGTACGGCCAGGGTGCGACGCATAACTACGCCGGTGGCGGCAGCACCTATCACCCGCCCGGCTCCTACGGCGGCTACTATGGCGGGTATCCGGCGTATCATCCACCGGTAGCGGTGCCGTACTACTCCGGCTCAGGCTGCTACGGCTGCGCGGCCGCCGCGGGTGCGGTCGCCGGCGTGGCGGTCGGTGCGGTTGCCGGGGCGGCCGTGGCGAGCGCTGCGGCGGCACCGCCGCCTGCGGCTTATGCGGTCTTGCCGGCCGGCTGCGTCTACCAGAGCGGTCCGCAGGAGTACTACTGTGGGGGAGCATGGCTGGCGCCGGCCTACGGCGCGAACGGCGTGTATTATCGTCCCGTTCCGCCGCCCTGACGCGCCGCGGGTAGATTTGCACGGCGGTCCGGTATGGCGGGGCAGCGGCTGCGGCCGTTGCTATCCAACAGTCCGGATGATGCGAACCCGGGCCGGAGCGCTTGCAGGCCGGCCGGGACGGCGACGAACCCCACCGCGCCGGTTCGCACGGGCGGTGACGCGCTGACCACAGGCTGGGCGGCGGCAGGGGTGACCTGCGTTTTTTGGAGTGCCTTTTTCCCTCACCCAGAGATATGACGCGTGTAGTACCGCTTTTCAAAGCAACTTGAGATTGTGGTATCGCGGCGCAAGCAGCGGCTGACTTTCTGGAGGATTCACGTGTCCCGCGCCGATCATTCTCCGATACTGAGGCATTGCCAGCACCGGATGTCGTCTCCCCGGCTGCCAGGATCGCTCCGCGGGTCCGGTGGCAATGGCGACCCTGGCGTTGGCGTGTAGCGGACGACATGTGCCCCGGCCGCATTGCCAAAGTCTCGGTCGTGGATGGCAGCGCAGCCCATCGTGGACAAGTTGCCTTGGCGCTGCGGTCGCTCTATCGGCTGAGCGATTACCCCGATTGCGACCAGGCGCTGCCTTTCCTGCGCGCCGCGCCGCCCGATGTGGCGATCATCGATGAGCAGGTCGCACCCCGCGGCGGATTGGCGTTCGTGCGGGCGTTGCGCGCGGACAGCCTGTTCGCGAAAACGGCGATCATAGTGACGTCGCGCGCCAGAGCGGCAGCGGTGGCCGCATCGGCGCTCGAATGCGGGGCGGACGCGACATTGTCAAAGCCGTATCGCCAGAGCGCGCTGATCAAGACGATCTCCTCGCTGCGAAACCGGACCGTCGAGCGGACCTGGGAGGATCTGCCCGCGACGCAACGGGCGGCGCTGCGCGGGACGGTCGATGTCTTCAACGGCCTCGCGGACACCATCGCCACGGGCATACCGCCGACATACAACCACGTAATCGATGCCTGCCAGCCGCTGGTGACTTCAATCGGCAATAACGATTTCCGCAATATTCTGTCGGCGGTGAATAACTACGACAATTATACGTATGTGCACAGCCTGCGCGTGGCGACCATACTGACTCTGTTCGGCCAGGCAAGCGGGTTGGATAATGCCGCCCTGCTGGCGCTGGCCAGCGGCGGGCTGCTGCACGATGTTGGCAAACTGGCGATTCCTCAAGCACTGCTCAACAAGCCCGGGGCATTGAGCGACGCCGAACGGACGCTCATGCAGACCCACGTGACCGAGACGGCCAGAGTTCTAAAGACAATTCCTGCGATCCCCGCGACGGTCATCACCATCGCGGAGCAACATCACGAAAAGCTGGATGGATCGGGGTATCCGAACGGCCTGCAAGGCTCGCAACTCAACGAATTGGCCCGCATGGCGACGATCGTGGACGTGTTCAGTGCGATGACGGATCGCCGCGTCTACCGGGCCGCGATGACGTCTGAAAAGGCGCTTGCCATCATGTCGGGGGAGATGAAGCAGCAGATCGATCAGCAGCTTCTGCGGGTGTTCCGGACGATATTGCTTGATGCCGGCCCGGTTGGTAACGCGTCGCACTGATACCACCTGCCTTGAGTTCGACCCATCGATCCTCGCTTCCCCGTCTTGGCCCGGCTTGTCCGGGCCAGCGCCGCCAGCACGAGCCTCGAAGGGTGGCCCGGACAAGCCGGCCCCTATCGGTTTATGGCGAGAGTCGCTCTCAACGCGGACTGGTATGACAGCAGATCCTGCCTCCCCGGCATGACTTTGCGGCAAACGGCTTCGGGTTGATGTTCGCTGAAGGCGTGCCAAACTGTTGCGCGCGATTGGCGGCCACTCATTTCAGCCCTCGCACGGAAGCCTTTTATTTGGAGGCATTGCCCATGACAGAACATACAGCAGGCAGCAACAAAGCGCTGGTGCAGGCGAGCTTTGATCGCTGGCGAAGCGGAACCGGAAGTCCGTTCGAGCTCCTGGTTCCCGAGACCAGGTGGACGATCGTAGGCTCGTCCCCCCTGTCGAAGACCTACCTGGGGCGGCAGGCGTTTCTTGATGAGGTGATCAACCCGTTCAACGCCCGCATGGCGACGCCGCTGGTGCCGACGGTGCGAGGTATCTTTGGCGACGGCGATATGGTCATTATCCTGTTCGACGCCGCCGCGACGGCAAGGGACGGCCAGCCCTATCGCAACACCTACACCTGGTATTTTCAGATGGCGGAAGGAAAGGCCGTCAACGTGATAGCCTTTTTCGACACGCGGGAGTTCGACGAGTTCTGGGCACGCGTATCTCCGGCGTCGTGACTCAAACCGCCGCCTCATCGTCCACCGGTTCAAGGTCCACGCCAACCACCACGCTGTGGTCGCCGCCGCCGAGAATCACGCCGCGCACCGGGCTGACATCGCTGTAGTCGCGCCCCCAGCCGAGCAGCACGTGCTCGTCCCGGATGACGATGCCGTTGGTCGGATCGACGTCTATCCAGCCAAGCTCCGGCCCTAGCCAACAGCCGACCCAGGCGTGCGACTGGTCGGCGCCCTGGCGCTTGACCTGGCCGGGCGGCGGCTTGGTGCGGATATAGCCCGACGTGTACCGCGCCGGGATGCCGATGCCGCGCAACCCGCTGACCATGGCGTGGGAGAAGTCCTGGCAGACGCCCTCCCGCCGCTCCATCACCTGCGATACCGGGGTGGACAGCGTGGTCACGCCGGAGCGGAAGCGGAAGTCGGCATAGAACCGCTCGTTCAGCTCCAGCAGCGCCTCCAGCGCCGGCCGCCCGGGCGTGAACGACTCGCTGACATACGCTTTCGTGTCCGCATTGATTGGCGCCATCGGCGTACCGAACTGGAATTCGACCGCCTGCCAGCCTTCCGGCATGCGCGCGGCCTCCACGACGCATTCCCACCGCGGCGAGGCGGCCGGGTCGCCCGGAGGCCACCGATCGACCTCGACGATCGATTCCGACGTCACCTCGAAATCGGCATGCGGCAGGTCGAGGAACAGCCAGGTCACGTAATTGCCGAAATGGTCCAGCCCGTCCCGCCGCCGCGCCGGCTCGGGATCAGTAAAGATGCGTTCGGAGATCACCGTCTGCCATGGCTGCGAACGCGGCCGCAGGTGCACCATGTGCGCCGCCAGCTCGACCGGGCTGCCGTAGGCGTAACGGGTGGTGTGTTGCACGCGGTATCGCATGACGTCTGTCTAGCCGAAGCGGAGCGGTCTGTCAGGACCGGTCACGCCGCCCCGCGCCGCGGCTCGCTTTCCACGCCCAGGCTGCGCGCCACCGGCAGCAGGGTGAAATACCGCCGCGACACCCGGTCGCCGACAGCGCCGATGGCATGGTCCAGCTTGCGCAGCCGCGCCGGCAGCCGCGCGGTCGCCGCCGTCTGGTCGGGCGAGCGCAGCACGTCCTGCACGATATCCCGCGTCTCCTGCAGCAGTGGCTCCATCGCCAGCAGCAGCAAATCGCCGTCCTCGACGATCTCCCGCAGCAGCTCCCGCGCCGCGACCAACTGGAACGCCAGGCCGCGCGGATTGCCCTCATCGGCCAGGATCAGGTCGAGCGCCGGGGCCGGCTGCAGCACCGCCAGATAGCGGGTGCGATAGGTGATGACGGAATCCCGCAGCTCCAGCGCCAGCCGCAGCCCGGTTTCGACGCGTCCCGGCTGGGTCGCCGCCCCCGGCTGGTCGAGCACCTGCCGCAGCTCCGCCGCGATCGCCTGCGCCCGCTCCATCCGGCGGCCGAAATCGAGGAACAGCCGCCCGCCGCCGCGCACCATGTTCTCCGCCGCCAGACCGGCGACGGTGGCGGCGAATTCCAGGATCTCGGAGGTGAGATGCGACGCGGCTTCCAGCGTCCGCGCGTTCGCCTCGGGTGGCAGCTTGCGCATCGTCTCGCCGAGTTCCCGCAAGGAGCGGGTCAGCACCGCGTGCATCTCCCCGGTCAGCCGGTCGCGCAGCGTCTCGACCTGCCGCGACACATGCGCGAGCGTCCGGCGCATACCGCCGTTGTGGCGGAACGCCTTCAAAATCGCCGCGGTCAGCATATTCATGCCGACGACGCTGACATCCTCGGCGGCGATCATCTTGATGCTGCCCAGGCTGGCGATGAGGATTTCCAGTTCCGACACTTCCCGCGCCGAGGGCATCGGCCGCAGGATGCGCGTGATCACCGCCCGTTGCAGCCGGGCCGCTTCCTCCAGGCGCTCCAGGTACCGGCCGAGCCAGTAGAAATTGTCGGCGACGCGCGATGGCAGGTCGCCCGCGGTGCGGCGGATCGCCAGCGTCGGTGTCAGCAGGCCGAGCACGCTCTGTACCATGCTCGTCTCATCGGCCATCACCCAGACGTCTTTCGACACCGCGTTGCGCGGCAGCCGCCCGGCCAGCGCGTCTTCTTCCGACAGGGCGCGGGCGAGGCCGCCGGGAAATGCCCGCCACCGCGTCCCGTCGAACGTCGCGAACATGCGCAGCGCGATCGGCTTGGCCTCCAGCCCGGCCGACCCGGAGCACGGCGCCAGGGACGGCGCCGGGGCGACCGAGGCCGCCCAGCCGGCGGGGTTCGCCTCCATCCGCGCCGCCAGATCCTCGCGGTCGGCCGCTGACAGCATCATCGGCACCACCGGCCGCGAATTGCCGTCGGTGGCCGGGCGGATCAGCCAGCCCTCCAGGTCGCGCAGCACGGTCCGCACCACCGCGCCCTCGCCGAGCCACAGGGTGGCCTGGCTGGCGAGCCGCAAATCCTCGCCCAGCAGGCGGCGGGACAGCGCCGGCAGGAACGCCGCGAGGGCGGGGGCCTCGGCCAGCGCCGAACCGGCGTCGTTGACCATGCGCACGGAGCCGCCGCGGATCGCGTCGAGCAGCCCGGGCACGCCGGTGCCGGACGCCAGTTCGAGCGAATCGATCCGGTCGCCGTCCTTGCGGCGGAACAGCACGCCGATGCGCTGCAGGCCGCGCAGCGTCTTCAGGAACAGCTTGCCGTCGCGCAAGGTCAGGTCGCCGCCCTCGACCAGGCCGATGGACATCTCCCGCGACAGCAGCACGTGCTCGAACCATAGCGGGTCGCCGTGGCCGCTGCTCAGCAACGCGACACCGGCGCCGTCGTCCGAGGCCAGCGTTTGCAGCGCCTCACTGGTGATGTCGAGATAGCGGCGCAGCGGTTCGATCTTCTGGTGCTGGAACAGTTCGGGCACGACGCGGGCGAGGATGCGGCGGTTCTCCAGCGCGTAGGCGATGCCCTGCGCCTGGCCGGTGCGGTCCGCCAGCACGCGCCACGCGCCGTCCGGCCCGCGCAGCATGTCCGCGGCGTAGAACGACAGATAGCGGTCGCGGCGCACGCCGTCGGTGGAGCAGCACGGACGCAGGAAGGCCGGGTTGCCGTAAATGATATCGGGCGGGATCAGCCCCTCCGCCATCAGTGTCCGCGGCCCGTAGATGTCGGCGAGGATCAGCTCCATCAGCTCGGCCCGCTGTGCCAGGCCGCTTTCCAGCGCGGCGAACTCGGGGGCGGAGATCAGCAGCGGGATCGGGTCGCAGCGCCAGTTGACCGCGCGCTCCCCCGGCAGGATGGCGGTGATGCCTTCCTCTGCGAACGCCTGGTCGAGCAGATGCGCCCGTTCCGCCAGGGTTTCACGGCCGAGCGCGAACATGGTCGAAAGCAGCGGGCGCCAGTGCGGCTTCGCCTGGCCGGCGCCGTCCCCCATTTCGTCGAGTGGACTGTCGCCCGTCATATCGCGTCGCTTACCGTGCCGGTCGCGCCGGGCGGTGGGACCGGTGTCGTGTAAGCCCGCAAGCGTTGGTCCTCTTCCAGCATTCGTACGCCAACGTGCCATGCCGGGAGAACGCTTGTCCAGGACGCTGCCCCCCTTCCGTCATGGCCCGGCCGGTTCAGAAAGGATTTAACTTGGCGGGATCGGAACGGCCTCTCCTGTTGTGTCATGGCCGGCCAAGCCCTGGAGGCGTCAGGATAAGGGGTCTCGCGGAGCACGGCGCTCTCCATATTCGTCATGGCCCGGCTCGTCCGGGCCACCCGTCGCGGCACGTGCTGGCATAGGTGGCCCGGACAAGCCGGGCCATGACGGTGAAAGACCAATGCTCCGGCCAAACTTTTCCCTCGCTGACGCTTATCCTGATACGAATGGGGCCAAGCCCGGCCATGACACAAAAACGACGACCACGCTCAACCCGGCTTAGGTTGGCGCCAACAGGATCGTCCGGGCCGCTTCGGGACTGCGGAACTCAATGGCTCCTCCCGTAGCGCAGCGTCGAGTGCTTCCGGCCATAGGCGACATAAATCACCATCCCGACGGCCAGCCAAACCGCCAGCCGCAGCCAGGTCACCGCCGGCAGCCCCGCCATCAGCAGCAGGCAGAACAGGATCCCCAAAATCGGCACCACCGGCACGCCGGGCACGCGGAACGGGCGGAACACCTCGGAGTCGGAGCGGCGCAGGTAGATCACCGCGGCGCACACCAGCACGAACGCGAACAGCGTGCCGATGCTGACCAGCTCCCCCAGCACCGAGATCGGCACCAGCGCCGCGACGCAGGCGACGAGGAAGCCGATCAGCATCTGGCTGAGGAACGGCGTGCGCAGCGTGGGATGGATCTTGTTGAAGAACCCCGGCAGCAGCCCGTCATGCGACATGGTGTAGAAAATCCGTCCCTGGCCGTACAGCGACACCAGGATCACCGTGGTCAGACCCGCCAGTGCGCCGATCTTGATCAGAATGGAGAACCAGGTCAGGCCGATGACATCGACGCCCTTGGCGATCGGGTCGGGAACGTTCAGCTCGGTATACGGCACCAGCCCGGTCAGCACCGCCGACACCAGGATATACAGTACCGTGCAGATCACCAGCGAGCCGAGGATGCCGATGGGCATGTCGCGCTGCGGCTTCTGCGCCTCCTGCGCGGCGGTGGAGACGGCGTCAAATCCGATGAACGCGAAGAACACCACGCCCGAACCGCGCAGGATGCCGCTGAGGCCGTATTCGCCGAAGCTGCCCTTGTTGTCGGGGATCAGCGGATGCCAGTGCGCCGGGTTCACGAAGAATGCTCCCAATGCGATGAACGCCACCACGACGACCAGCTTGACCGCGACCATGATGTTGTTGAGGCGGGAGGATTCCTTGGTGCCGAAGATCAGCATGGCGGTCAGGGCGGCGACGATCAGTGCGGCGGGCAGGTTGAGGATGGCGGTGGCGGCGGTGCCGTCTGCCAGCTTGACCGCGGTGCCCGGCGCCGCCGCCCACTCCGGGGGTATGGTAATGCCGAAATTCTTCAGCAGGCTGCTGATGTAGCCGGACCAGCCGACGGCGACGGTAGCCGCACCCATCGCGTATTCCAGGATCAGGTCCCAGCCGATGATCCAGGCGAAAATCTCGCCGAGCGTCGCGTAGGTATAAGTGTATGTGCTGCCGCAGACCGGGATCATCGCGGCCAGCTCGGAGTAGCACAGCCCGACGAAGGCGCAGACGATGCCGCCGAGGACGAAGGACAGCATGATCGCCGGCCCGGCATAGCGCGCTGCCGCCGTGCCGGTCAGCACGAAGATGCCGGCGCCGATGATGGCGCCGATGCCCATCGAGGTGATGCTGACCACGCCGAGGGATTTGGAAAGCTGGACGCCCTCGGCGTCGCCGCTTTTCATGCATTCATCCACGGATTTCCGCGTCATGAGTCCTGTCTGCGACATCTGGATGTCCCTTCGTCAGCCGGGTGACCTGCCCGGGATGCATGGCCGGTTTAATCAGAGTGCAACGCGGATGCCGGTATTGTGGCTTGGCACATCACGATGAATGGATCGCTGTAAAGGGCGAGGGGACCAGACGCTCGGGTCTGGCCCGGTCATCGACAAGGGCACGATAACTGGTCCGTCCATCTGCGGGGCAACGGGAAGCGCCGGTTTGATGAAGATGCAGGCATCCGATGATCGGCGAGCGTTCAAAAACCATCCGCAGGAGCCCGGTGTTTCCCCGGGCAACCGCTGAACAGTGACGGCGATGGTCAAGGGAGGACGTGAGAATGCAAGACCAAGAGATTCGTGCAGCCCTGGATCGCCATTGGGCCGCCTCCGATACGAATGACTTCGAGGCGGAGCACCGGATCTACCGGGAGGACGCGGTGCTCGAATATCCGCAATCGGGCGAGCGCATCCGTGGGCGGCAGAAGATCCAGTGGTCCCGCACCGCGCAGCCGAACCGGAAACGCTTCGCCGTGCGGCGGATTATCGGCGCGGGCGACCTTTGGGTCACCGAGTATGTCATAACCTATGACGGGCGGCCGTCTTACACTGTCAGCATCATGGAGTTCCTCGACGGCAAGGTGGCCCGGGAGACTCAGTATTTCGGCGATCCGTTCGAGCCGGGACCTTCACGTGCGCAATGGGTCGAGAAGATGCCCTGAAACCCCGGCGCGGTATGGCTGGCCATCCGCCGCTCGCCCGGTCGGAACTGCCGATCGATACGGTTTCTCTCGCCCGCTGGCTCATCGGCAAGGTGTTGCTGCGGGCGTTGCCTGACGGTGTCGCCAGCGGCCGTATCGTCGAAACGGAGGCGTACGTCGTCGGCGATGCCGCGGGACACGCGTACCGCGGAATGACCCCGCGCAATCGCTCGCTGTTCCTCGAGCCGGGGCACGCCTACGTTTATCTCGCCTACGGCATCTCATACATGCTGAATGTTTCGAGCGAGTTGCCGGGGACCGGAGCCGGCATCCTGATCAGGGCGCTCGAACCGCTCGATGGGATTCCGATCATGCGGTCAAACCGCCGCATCGAGCGCTTGCGCGACCTGGCGCGAGGCCCGGGAAGGCTCGCCGCGGCATTGCGGATCGACCGTGCACTCGACGGGATCGATCTGTGCCGGGAAGGCCCTTTATGGCTCGGACACGGTGACCGTGAACCGGGCGAAATCGGGCAGAGCGTCAGGATCGGCATTTCGCGCGATGCGGAGCGGCTGCTGCGGTTTTATCTCCGGGGCAGTCCGTTCGTCAGCGGTTCGAAATCGCTGGTGGCGTAGTTCCAGCGGCCGGTGATAGCGACTCTCCGCCTCCAACTCGTCATGGCCCGGCTTGTCCGGGCCACCTGTCGCGGCAGGTGCTGGCGGGGGTGGCCCGGACAAGCCGGGCCATGACGGGGGAGACGGGCTAAGGTGGGTCAAACTCGACGGCGTCTGGTATAAGAGGCCGCCCGGCCGCTCCCTTCCGACCCGTCCAGCGTACCTCAACGCGGCGCCAGGAGGCCGTACGCCTCCCGGTGCAGCCACCGCCGGACCATGAGGATCGCCACGACTATCAATCCGGTCGCCAAACCGATCCAGATGCCGATGCCTCCCAAGCCCCCCGGGAACGCAAGCACCACGCCGAGCGGCAGGCCGATCCCCCAATACCCGGCCAGTGCAAACAGCATCGGCGAGCGTGTGTCGTGTAGCCCGCGCAGCATGCCGGAGCCCACCGCCTGTGCCCCATCCGCAATCTGGAACAAGGCGGCGAACATCAGGAACGCGGTCGCCAGGTCGACGACCTGTGCGTTGTTCGGGTCCGCCACGTCGATGAAGGCTGAAATCAACAGCCACGAGGCCAGGACCATCATCAGTGACATCGCCGCCATGAAAACGACGCCCAGCCAGAAGGCCGTCCATCCTGCCAGCCGAATGCCCTCGCGATCTTGCGCCCCGTAGGCTCGTCCGACGCGAACCGTCGCGGCCTGTCCGATGCCCAACGGCACCATGAAGGTCAGCGAGGCGAGTTGGATCGCGATCGCATGGGCCGCCAGGGCCGCCGTTCCGATCAGGCCCATCAGGAAAACCGCTGCGTTGAACATCGTCACTTCGAAGCTGAGTGTCGCCGCCATGGGCAGGCCGAGACGCAACAGCCGGCGAAACTGATGCCAGTCGGGAAAACGGAACCAGGCGAACGTCCGGTAGTGCCGAAACGGCTTGGCGGCATGCACGACAAACCCCAGCGCCACGAACTCCAGACAATCGGACAGCAGCGTCGCGAGGCCCGACCCGGCGATCCCGAGCGGCCGGCAGCCGCAATGCCCCAGCATCAGGCACCAGTTGGCCACCGCATTCACCGCCACCGCCGCGAGGCCGATCAGAAGCAACCACAGCGGCCGTTCCACGGCGCTGACGAGTGATCGCAGCACGATGTAACCCCACGACGGGAGGAGTGCCCACTGCATCACGCGCATATAGTCTCCGGCCATCACGGACAAAGCCGGGTCCTGTCCCATCAAGATCAGGATCGGCTTGCTCCACCACAGCAGAAACCAGAATGGCAGCGCGATGCAGGCGGCCAGCCACAGACCTTGCTGGACGGCGCCTCGCACCGCGTCGATCTCGCCGGGATCGCGGCCGAGGCTGTGCGCGATCATCGGCGAGGTCGCATTCAGCAGCCCAATTCCGAAGATCAGCGCGATGAAATAGAGATTGGTGCCGAGCGCGCCGGCGGCGAGGACGTCCGGCCCCAGCCTGCCCATCATCATGACGTTGGTCGTTCCCATCGCGATCTGCGCGATGTTGGTGAGTATCAGCGGCCAGCTCAGCCGGACGATAGCGCCGGCCTCCCGCAGCCATGCCGAACGCGTTGCCGCTGCCGCGTGGTGGATGCCGAACATGCAGCTGCGTCGTAATCCGCGGGTACGCGAAAGTCATGCACGAGCGTCGGCGTCCTGGTTGACCGTCGATGGGCGTTATGAAAGCACGGTGCCAGGGAGAAAGCATGATGGATACCGAAGGCGACATGCTGCGGGAAACCGCCGATCGTTTGTTTGCGGCCCGGTGCGACTCCGCGACCCTGCGCGCGGCCGAACAAGGGACATGGCCGGCGGCGTTGTGGGCGGCGGTAGAGGAAGCGGCGCTCCATCGCGCCCTGGTGCCCGAGGAGGCCGGCGGGTTCGGCCTGCCGGTTGCCGATGCGCTGTCGCTGCTGCGCGTCGCCGGAGCACACGCGCTGCCGCTGCCATTGGCGGAGACGATGCTGGCGTGCTGGCTTTTGGCTGAGGCGGGATTGCCGTTACCGGACGGCGCGTTGTCCGTCGGCCCGGTGCGGGACGGTGAATCCCTGGTCCTGACAGGTTCGGCTGACGCCTGGCACCTGACCGGCACGCTGACCCGGGTTCCCTGGGCCCGGAACGCCGATCATTTGGCCGTTCTGGCCCGGCACGGCGAACAGGACCGGGTTGTGCTTGCTGGCAAGGCGTCCTGGTCGATTGAACCGGGGGACAACGTGGCGCGGGAGCCGCGCGATACCGTGCGGTTCGACGGTCAGGTCGTTTCGGCCGCAACGACCGTTGCTGTGTCCTCGCTGACGGCGATGGGAGCCGCGATGCGGACGCAGCAGATTGCCGGGGCGCTGACCCGGCTGACCGGAATGACCACCCAATACGCTCGGGACCGCGTTCAGTTCGGGCGGCCCATCGGCAAGTTCCAGGCGGTGCAGCAGAACCTCGCCGTGCTTGCCGGCCAAACCGCCGCCGCCATGGCAGGCGCGGATCTCGCGGCGGAGGCGGTCGCCGATGGCATCAAGATACTGCCGATCGCGGCGGGGAAGGCGCGGGCGGGCGAGGCGGCGGGGATCGGTGCCGCGATCGCGCACCAGGTGCACGGCGCCATCGGCTTCACCTTCGAGCACAGCCTGCATTTTCTCACCCGCCGCTTGTGGTCCTGGCGCGACGAGTTCGGCAACGATGCCGCCTGGAATCGGCTCCTCGGCCGCCACATGGCCGCGGCCGGCGCCGATCGGCTGTGGGAGGAAATCACCGCAGCTTAGCGGTGCTTACTCGTCATGGCGCGGACAAGCCGAGCCATGACGTTGCAGGAAGCCGTGTCCCTGAAGCGTAATTTTTGGCCGTTGCCTAAGCGAACGCCTCGTCCATGATCTCGTCCGGCACCGAGTATTCCTGCAGCTTCCTGATGTCGTGCAGAATCACCCGCGCGCCGTGCGTCTCGACCCCGAAGTTGCGCAAGGCGGCGAAGGCGCGCGACAGGTTTTCCTGCCGGCAGCCAAGCCGCGCGGCCAGCAGGCGCTTGTCGAACGGCAGCCGCATGGCCGTCGCGTTGCCCTGATGCTCGGGCGCCAACGACAGCAGATAGCAGCCCAACCGCTGCGCCGTGGTGCGCAGCTTCAGGTCGCAGACCTGACGCAGCAACGAGCGGAACTCCCTCGCCTCAGCGCGCAACAGCGCGATGACCAGGGAGGTCTCATCCTCGATCAGCGACAGCAGGCCCTTGGCGTCGATGCACAGCAAACGGGACGGCGCGATGGTGCGCACGCTGAGCAATCGGGGCAGCTGCGCGAGCAGCGTGGGCAGGCCCAGCGTTTCACCCGGCCGGATCACATCGACCACGGCCGTCGTGCCGTTGGGTGCGGTGTTGACGGCGGTCAACTGACCCTCCAGCACGATGTAGAGCTGCTCGGCAGCGTCGCCCTGGTGGCACAGTTCGGTGCCTTCGGACGCCACGGCGATCGAACTGACAGTCGCCAGGCGTTCAATGACATGATCGTCGAGGTCGTGCAGAAATGGGATGGCACGAAGCGCGTCTGTAATGTCCGCCGCGTCATAATTGACTGAAGGCAAGTCTTTGACCAAGGCTGGATTGGGCATAGTTTACCTGACTGCTATTTTCGTTAACCCGAGGCCTTCGAACCTTAACGTCTAAACGATAGATTTGACCACAATCAAGCTATGGGGTGTCGGGCCTCGCGGGTTGCAAGGTGGCTGTTACAATTCGTTATGGGCGGCCGGGAGCAGGTGATCATGCAGGCAATGGTGTGCGAGCGGTTCGGCGGACCGGACGTTTTAGCGTTACGGGAGGTTCCCGACCCGCCGCCGCCCGGTCCGGGAGAGATTCAGGTCCGCATCGCGGCGCGCGGCGTCCAATACGTAGACGTTTTGATGCTGGAGGGAAAGTACCAGTTTCGGCCGGAACCTCCGTTCGTTCCCGGCAGCGAGGCGGCTGGTCACGTGGTCGCTATCGGCTCTGACGTAACGAATTACGCGGTTGGCGATGCGGTGATGTCGCATCACGCAACGGGGCGCCTTCGCGGAACTTGGAAATGCGAAGGCAGTTCTATGCGATCGGGTGCCGGCGGGGCTGAGTTTGCCCCAGGCAGGCGTTTTTCGCGGGGCTTATACGACGGCTTTTCATGCCTTGGTGCAGCGGGGGCGGCTGAGGAATGGCGAGTGGGTTTTGGTGCATGGCGCGGCCGGGGGAATCGGCATCGCGGCGATCCAGGTTGCGAAGGCACTGGGCGCCAATGTCATCGCGACCGCCGGCAGTGAGGCCAAGCGCATGGCCTGCCTGGAGGAGGGAGCGGATCACGCGATCGACTACCGCTCCGGCTTTGTTGACCAGGTCAAGGCGCTGACCGGCGGACGCGGCGTTGACATCGTCTATGATCCCGTCGGCGACAAAGTGGCGGAGGAGTCGCTGCGCTGCCTGGCGTGGGGCGGCCGGCTCCTGATTCTGGGCTTCCTGGGCGGCGGCCCGACGAATATTCGCAGTAACTATCTGCTGATCAAAGGCATCGACGCGATCGGCGTGCGCGTCGGCGGGCTGAACGATGCCGAACCGGAGGTGGCGAACGCGAATATGCGGGCGCTTCTGCGGTTGGCGGAAGACGGCAAATTACGGCCTCGGATTTCCGGGGCGTTCCGGCTGGATCAGGCGGCGGAGGCATTGCAGGCGGTCATCGACCGGACGGTCATCGGCAAGGCGGTGCTGCTAGGCTGAGCCGGTTGCCGGCTGTCCGGGCGCGGCATAACGTTTGGTTCCTGGGATTGGAGGAAACCGACAATGGCTGAACCCGGACGCGCTTTGCCGCAGCCGACGCCCGAAACGCTGCATTTCTGGGAAGGCACCAAGGCTCGGCAACTGCTGCTGCAGCGCTGCGATGAATGCGGCAAGGTCTACTTTCCACCGCGTCCGTTCTGCCCCGCCTGCGCGTCCCGGCACGTCTCCGTTACCCCGGCCAGCGGAAAGGGGACGCTTTACAGCTATGTGATCCATCACCGTCCGGCGCCGGGATTTGTTCCGCCCTATGCCATTGCGGTGGTGCAACTGGATGAGGGGCCTCGCATGATGACCAACATTGTCGAATGCCCGCAAACTCCGGAAGCGCTGGTGCTGGACATGCCGGTTGAAGTCGTGTTCGCGCCGCAAACCGACTCGATTACGCTGCCTTTGTTTCGTCCGGCGAAGGGCTGAGCCGATGCCGCACAATACAGTCGCCGTCGTCGGCGCCGCCGAAACCACCGAGCTGGGTGTCATCCCGGGCCTGTCCCAGATTGGCCTGCACGCCGACGCGGCCTTGAACGCCATGGCCGATTGCGGCCTGAAGCCGAAGGATATCGACGGTATTGCAACAGCCGCGGAAACGCCGGTGCAACTGGCTCATTACCTTGGCATCACGCCGACATGGATCGACGGCACATCCGTCGGCGGCTGTAGCTTCATGATCCATGTCCGCCACGCGGCGGCGGCGATCGAGGCGGGGCTGGCGAAAACCATTCTGGTCACGCACGGCGAGAGCGGCAAGTCCCGTGTCGGCGCGCCGCCTCGGTCAGTGCATCCGGCGTCGCTGAACGGGCAGTTCGAGCAGCCGTTCGGGCCGATGGGTCCGCCCAGCATGTTCACTATTCCGGTGCTGCGGTTCATGAAAACCTATGGCGTGACGGTGGAGCAGATTGCCCAGGTCGCAGTGGTGCAGCGGGAATGGGCGGGGAAGAATCCGCGGGCGACGTTTCGCAATCCGATTACGGTTGACGATGTGCTGAACAGCCGGATGATCGCGTATCCGTTCCGGCTGCTGATGTGCTGCCTGGTGACCGATGGCGGAGGCGCGCTGATCGTGACATCCGCCGATCGGGCCAAGGATTTTCCAACCAAGCCGGTTTATATCCTGGGCACGGGTGAGAGCGCGGAAACGCCGATGATCAGCCAGATGGAGGACTTCACCAGTTCGCGCGCCTTCCGCGTGGCCGGTCCGACGGCGTTCAAGGAAGCGGGGATCACGCACAAGGACGTCGATCATCTGATGATCTACGATGCCTTCGCTCATCTCCCGATTTACGGGCTGGAGGATCTGGGGTTCGTGCCGCGCGGAGAGGGTGCCGCGTTTATTGCCGGTCGCAACACCGCTCCCGGTGGATCGTTGCCGTTGAATACTAATGGCGGAGGGCTGTCGTATATGCACTCCGGCATGTACGGGATGTACGCGCTGCAGGAAAGCGTGCGGCAGATGCGCGGGATTGCCCCGGCGCAGATCCCGGGTGCTAAAATCTCCGTCTGCCACGGCGTCGGTGGCATGTTCGCGGCGTCCGGCACGATCATTTTCAGCAATCAGGCGCCATGAGCCTGTTCGCCGGCCTGAAGGTCATCGATTGCGCGAGCTGGATCGCCGGACCGGCCGCGGCGACGATGTTGTCGGATTTCGGTGCGGACGTGATCAAGATCGAGCCGCCCGGCGCGGGCGATCCGTGGCGGGCGGCATCGCCGATCCCCGGCAAGACTCTGGATTATTACTGGCAGTTGACGTCGCGGAACAAGCGGAGCCTGGCGCTCGATCTGAAACATCCGGACGGGCAGGCGGTGCTGCACCGCCTGGTTGGGTCCGCGGATGTTTTCATTACCAACTTTCCGCCGCCGGTGCGGCACCGGTTGCTGATGGCGTCGGGGGATTTGCTGCCACTGAATCCGCGGCTGATATATGCCTCTTTCACCGCATACGGGGAGCAAGGCGAGGAGGCCGCGAAATCCGGTTTCGATTCCACCGCGTACTGGGCGCGCACCGGTATGATGGACATGGTGCGGGCGGACGAGCACACGACGCCGTCACGGTCCATGCCGGGCATGGGCGATCATCCGAGCGGAACTTCGCTGTTCGCGGCAATCGTTATGGCGCTTTACAGGCGAGAGAAGACCGGACAGGGCGGGTTGGTGCGGTCGTCGCTCTTGCAGAACGGGTTGTGGGCGAACGGCTGCGCGATCCAGACCCGGCTGTTCGGCGAACATGTGCCGTTGCGGCCAAAGCGCGATCAGGCGCCGAACGCGCTGGCGAACCATTACCGTACGCGCGACGGGCGGTGGTTCATCATGGCGCTGTACAACGAACAGCGGCAGTTGCCGGGGTTCTGTTCCGCGATCGGCCGGCCGGATTTGCTGGACGATCCGCGCTTCGCGACGCCCGACGCGCGCAAGCAGCATGCCCGGGAGTTGGTGCTGATCCTGGATGAGATGTTTTCCCGCCGCGACCTCGCCGAGTGGCGCACTGTGTTGGATGCCGTGGGGGTCACGTTCGGCATCGTTGCGACTGTGGACGAGGCGCTGGACGACCCGCAGATGCGCGAGTCAGGCGCGTTGGCGCCGTTCGCCGACGGCCAGGGGCTGACGGTGATGACTCCGTTCGATATCGACGGCGTCGAGAAAGTGCCGGCATCGCGTGCCCCGTCCGTCGGGCAGCACAGCGCGGCCGTGCTGGCGGAGTCGGGTTATTCCGCTGACGATATCGAGCGCTTGCGCGGCCTCGGCGCGGTGGCCTGACAGCCGGTGCTGTCCGTCGCCGTTACGCTGCTGACGCTTGGCGTCGCCGCCGGCACCGGTCTGGCATTGTGGTATCTGCGCGGCGGTGCGCGTCCGCCGCCGGCGGCGGGTGCCCTGCATGGCGGGATCGCCGCGGTCGGACTGGTGGCGTTGCTGCTGGCGTTGCGCGGGCCGCCTCGCGGAGTCGCCGCCGGGGTCGGGTCGTTTGGCGCCACGGCGGCGGTTTTGTTCGTTGCGGCACTGGTGACGGGCCTGGCGATCCTCGCGCGGCGGCGCATGGTGCCGGTGGTGACGATGGCGATCCACGCTGGGGTCGCCATTACCGGATATGTTCTGCTGCTGGCGTGGAGTTCGTTGGGGTAGGTATTATCCGACCGCGACCGAATAGATATCCTTCACGCCGGAGGGTAGAGGCAGCGCCTCCCACGTGGCCCCGCCATCGCCCGTGCCGTAAATTTCCCCGTCGTACCGTGCGCCGATGATGACCTGATCGGCATCGCCATGATGCAACGCTACCGACATGATTGTGCCGTGCACTTGCACCTTGTCGAAACGGCTCCATGTCGCGCCCTTGTCGATGCTGCGGTAGATCCCGCCGTCCTTGCTCGCCGCCGCCACGCTGAGCGCGGCATACAGCGTGTTCGGATCCTGCGGCGACACCTTGATGTCGCGGCCGTAGGTCGTCGGCGAGAACCGGCGGATTTCCATGTCCTGCCAGGTTTCCCCGGCATCCGATGTCTCGAACAATCCCATGCGCAGCGCAACGATCACCTTGTCGGGCGCGGCCGGGCTGATGGCGATTGCGTGGCCGTCGAGCATGCCCTCGTTGAACGTGTCGCTGACGATCTTGCTTTTCAGGTGCGGAAGCTGCGCCAGCCGGATCAGGTCCGTGCTGCAGTCTTGCCAGCTTTCGCCTCCGTCCGTTGTGCGCATCACCCCGTTGACTTCCAGCGCCGCAAAAATTGTTCCGGGTTTCCTCGGGTGTTGCGCCATCCGCATCACCCGGCAGGCGAACGGCATCACTGCGCGGTCAGGCATCCCGGGGTCGGGCAGGGCACGCCACGTCTCCCCGCAATCCTCGCTGCGATACACGCCGATCGGCGAGCCGCCTGCATAGATCAGTCTGGAATCGGCGGAGTTGATCAGGAACGACCAGATCTGCCGGCCCTTGTCGGGGAAGTTGGTGCGCCGGAACGTCTTGCCTCGATCGGTGCTGCGGTACACGCCATCCGCCGTGCCAGCCAGCACGACATTCGCGTCGGCTGGATGAACGTTTACGGTGTACGCGTCATGATCGGCCAATACATGCTCCCATCGCCCGGTGTCCGCCTGACGGCTGAACACGCCGATCGCGCCCTTTTGGTCCGGCCGGCCGACATATCCCGCCAGGGCGGCGTAGACATTGGATTTGACTGGCATTGACTGCTCCCGTTGGTTCGTCTCCCGCGCCGACGCTACGCCGGATTTGCGCAACCCGCCAACTGCGATAGCCTGTCCTCGAGGAAAGCCGGGAAACACATCCATGCCAATCGTGCCCGCGGATAAGCTGGTCGAGATTGCCGAGGCGTTGCTGATCGCAGCCGGCGCTTCCGAAGAGGAGGCGGCGGTGACGGCGCGGAACAACATCGGCGCCAACCTCGCGGGGCACGATTCGCACGGCATTATACTGATCCCGACCTACATCGACCGCATCAAGGCCGGACACATCGTGCCGCGGGCGCCGTGGGTGATCACGCAAGAAGCCGCAACGACAACGGTGATCGATGGCAACTGGGGTTTTGGCTACGCGGTGACCGACCGGGCGATGCGCCACACCATCGAGAAAGCGAAGACGCAGAACGTCGCGGCGGCGACGGTGTTCCGCCAGAGCCATATCGGACGTCTTGCCAGTTATCCGCTGCTGGCCGCCGCCGAGGGCATGATCGCGATGATCACGGCGGACTCCGGGCGAGGTCCGAAGCATGTGGCGCCGTACGGCGGGGCAAAGGCCCGGCTTGGAACAAATCCGATCTGTTTCGCCGTGCCGTCGGACCTGGACGGGCCGCTGGTGTTCGACATGGCGACCTCGGCCGCCGCTGCGGGAAAGATCAACGTTGCCACGGCGCGCGGCGATCAGGTTCCCGGCGGCTGGCTGATCGATGCCGAGGGCAAGCCGTCCACCGATCCTCGTGTGTTGAAGTCGGGCGGGGCGCTGCTGCCTCTCGGCGGGACCGAAGGCTACAAAGGCACCGGTCTTGCCGCGATCGTTGAGATTTTGTCCGGGCTGCTGACCGGACTTGGATTTGGTGTCGAACCGACGGGGCGGCACAACGACGGCTGCTTCATCGCGGTGTTCAAAGTGGACGCTTTCCGGCCACTGGAGACGTTCAGGCGGGAAGTGAGCGAATTCGCGCGGTATCTAAAGGCCACGCCGCCCGCCGCGGGATTCACCGAAGTCTATTATCCCGGCGAAATCGAATTCCGGAAGGAGCAGGAGCGCCGCAAGAACGGCGTGCCCGTGGAGGATTCCACATGGGAGAAGATACGCGCGCTGGCTGAAGACTATGGCGTCATCGATAGGCTGGGGATTTGAATGCATGACGAGGATCGCCGCGGAAGATTACCTGGAAGCCCTCGCCACGCATGGGATCGAGCATTTGTTCGCCAATCCCGGTACTGATTTTCCGCCGATCGTCGAAGCATATGCTCGCACCAATCGAAATTTGCCGCGTCCCATGGTGGTTCCACATGAAAGCGTCGCGGTCGCGATGGCGCACGGCTTCACCGCCGTGACCGGGCGGCCGCAGGCGGTGATGCTGCACACCAATGTTGGAACGGCGAATGCGATCAATATGCTGGTCAATGCCAGCCGCGATCGGATTCCGATGCTGCTGACCTCCGGGCGCACGCCTTATACGGAAAGCGGTGTGAGCGGTTCTCGCAGCGCGCATATCCAATGGGCGCAGGAAATGTTCGATCAGGCGGGCATGCTGCGCGAATTGGTCAAATGGGACTACGAAATGAAACGCGGCAGCCAGGCGGCTTCCGTCGTGGATCGGGCTTTGGAAATCGCTTCCGCGTCACCGCAGGGACCGGTGTATCTCAGCCTGCCTCGGGAAGTGCTGGGCGAAGTGGTCACCGACCCGGCCGCAAGCAATCGCGAGCGGCGTATCGGCCCTCGGCCGCCGGTGCCACTGCCGGCAGACATCGAAACGCTGGCCGGCTGGATCGCCGCGGCGAAAAATCCGCTGATCATCACGGGCATGTTGGGCAAGGACCCGCGCGACAGCGTGGTGCTCGCGCGGCTCGCGGAGCGTTACGCGCTGCCGGTGATCCCGTATCAGACCCGATATTTCGCTCTGTCATCCGATCATCCGATGTTCCAGGGCTCCGCACCCGGCCCGCTAATGGACGAAGCCGATCTGGTTATCGTTTTCGAATCGGATGTGCCTTGGTTACCGTCGAAACAGTCGCCGCCTGCCCATGCGCGTATCGTGCAGGTCGGCGAGGACCCGTTGCATTGCCGCCTGCCCATGCGCGGGTTTCCGTCAGACCTGACGATTACTGCGACGTGCCTGTCAGTGCTGGAGGCGCTGGAAAGCGCGCTGCCGACACCTGATGCCGGCGAACGGGATGCCCGGCTGCGGGAACGGTCGCGCAAGCTGCATCAAGGGTGGAACGCGGAAGTGGAGCACGCCGGGCGGTCGGAAGCGATTACGCTGCCCTGGTTGAACCACTGCCTCCGCGATGTGATCGATGCCGAGACGAAGGTGGTCAGCGAATACTCGTTCCGGCAGGAATATTGCCCGCTGGCCGCGCCCGGCAGCCTGTTTGCTGTCAGTTCCGCGGGCGGTCTGGGCTGGGGCTTAGGGGCCTCGCTCGGCATCAAGCTGGCATCGCCGAACAGTCTTGTGGTTTCCGTTCTCGGCGATGGCGCTTACATGTTCGCGAACCCGACAGCGTGTCATTACACGGCGCAGATGCAGAACCTGCCGGTTCTGACGATCATATACAACAACAGCCTGTATGGCGCGGTTCGCCATTCCACGCTCGACATGTACCCGAGCGGAACGGCCGCCGAGGCGGATGGACGGTTCCTCGCGGATTTGCCCGCGCCAGCGTTCGAAAAAATCGTTGCGGCGCACGATGGGCATGGCGAACGTGTCGATCGGCCGGCCGATCTGCCGGCGGCGCTGCAACGCGCGGCGGCGGCGGTGCGGGCGGGTCAACAAGCGTTGGTCAACGTGGTCTGTTGCTAGACCGGGATAACCAGGCATAGGCCGCGCCGACGGCCATCAGAACCGACGTCCCCAGGAACACGGCCCGCATTCCGATATGGCCGCCGACGAAGCCGCCGGCCAGCGGTCCAACAACCTGCCCGACATACTGCGAGGACGTCGAGAGGCCCAGGATGCTGCCGGCGTTTCGTTCCGGCACGTTATGGCGGATCACCGCCGCGACGCACGGCAACAGCCCGCCCAGCGAAAGCCCCATCAGGAACCGCAGGCCCACCAGTTGCCAACCGGCGGCGACGAACGCCTGCGGGATCAGCAGCACCGCCGAAACCAGCAAGCATCCCACAATAACCCGCAAATGCCCGAGCCGATCGGCCAATTTTCCGAGGCGCGAGGCGGAGAGAATGCTGCCCAGCGCCGCCGCCGACATCGCCAATCCGGCGACGATGGTCACCCGCGAAGCGTCCGGAACGATCGTCGCCACATAGACTGTAATGATTGGCTCGATCGACATGTTGGCGAGCATCAGCAGCATGCCCGTCACCAGCATCGCCACCACCGGCCGCTTGTCCGGAATGCTCGCCCACCCACCGTGCCGCCCGGATGCGGTCAGGCGTGGCGGCCGAGGTGCTTCCCTAATCAGAAACGTCGTCGCCAGGAACGCAACAAAGATGATCGCCCCAGCCGCCAGGAATGTCATTCTGATGCCGATCATCTGCGGCAGCACGCCGCCGATCAGCGGGCCGGCGAGGTTTCCGGCCATGATGCCGGATGACATCACGCCCAAGGCCCACGCGGTTTGCGCCCGCGGCGTTTGCGTCGCCACCAGAATGGTCGAACCGGACGAGTAGCCGCCCAGCAACCCCGTCAGCAGTCGCAGTCCGACAAGCTGGTAGACGTTTTGCGACAGGCCGATCAGCGACATTGCCACCGCCATGCCGAGGCTGGCACGAATCAGCATCAATTTGCGGCCGTACCGGTCGCCCAGCCGGCCCCACAGCGGCGCGAACATCGCGGCGCTCAGGAATGTCGCGCCATAGGCCGCGCCCGACCATTGCACGATCGCGGCGTGGTCGGTCACGCCGAGCTGTTCGACATATATCGGCAAAAACGGCAGCAGCAACGTCATTGCAATGATGGTAGTGAACGAACCAAAAACACAGACCCAGAGGTTGCGCTTCCAGTGGGTGGTGCCGTGCTCCTCGATAGCCAGACTGTCCATGGCCGCAGCATCCGACGCGGCGGCTTTGCAGGCAATGCCTCATCTGGTACCACCGGACGACCGTCGATGGAGCGCCGCGCCGATGAGTTACGAACCCAAGCGGGCCGATTTTTCCGTGCCCGTCCGGATCAACCTCTATTCCGACACGCAGACCCGCCCGTCTCGCGCCATGAAAGAAGCCATGCTGGCGGCGGAGGTCGGCGACGAACAGGGCGGCTCCGACCCGACGGTCTGGGAACTGTGCGACCGGGTGGCCGAACTGCTGGGCAAGGAAGCGGCGATGTTCATGCCGTCCGGAACGATGTGCAACCAGGTGGCACTGGCGACGCATTGCCGCCCGGGGGATGAGGTCCTGGCGCACGAGGATGCGCATATCCAGGGCAGCGAGGGGGGCGCCCCGGGCGCGATCGCGGGCGTTATGATCCGCGGATTGCAGGGGCCGCGCGGCTTTTTTTCCGCGCAGACGCTGCGGGAAGCGATCCGGCCGGTGTCACGCTATGCACCTCCGCAACGTTTGGTGGAGGTGGAGCAGACCGCCAACAAAGGCGGCGGAGCGTGCTGGCAGGTCGCTGGCTTGCAGGCGGTAACGCAGGTCGCGCACGAGCACGAAATGAATGTCCACATGGATGGGGCCCGGGTCGTCAATGCGGCGGTTGCGCTGGGGGTCGCTGTCAGCGACGTGGTGGTGCACTGCGACACAGTCATGCTGGATTTCACCAAGGGATTGGGCGCGCCGCTGGGTGCCGTGCTGGCCGGGCGGAAGGATTTCATCGGCGAGGCCTGGCGCTGGAAGCAGCGGCTGGGCGGGTCCATGCGGCAGGGCGGCATGAATGCCGCGGCCTGTATATACGCTCTGCAACACAATATCGATCGTCTGGCGGAAGATCACGCCAACGCCGCTACCCTGGCTCGCGGCATGGCGCAAATCCCCGGCATCACGGTAGAAACGCCGGAGACCAATCTGGTTTTCTTCGACACCGGCGCCGCCGGGCTGACTGCCGCGGAGTTCGCCGCACGGCTGCGGCCGTTGGGCGTGACCATTTCCGTCTCGGCCGCGTATCGCGGAAGGGCCTGCACGCATCTGGACATCAGCGCGGAGCAGATCGACGAAGCAGTCGCGATCATGCGCGCGGTTGTCGGCTGAAGGTTGTCGGTCATTCGCTCCCGGGCGTAGGATCGATCAACAGTCGGAGGAAACCAAAACATGGATACGACCTGCGATCCCGATCGGAAAACCAGCGTAGTCCGCGGTCTTTATGACAGGTTGGAAGACCGTTGCCTAATGCGGGACCAAAAAGGCGCCAGCGATGTCTTTTACGATCTTGTGCGCGCCAATCGCCCGCTGAACGAGATCGTCTCCGAAAGCGTTCGCATCCATGCCCCTTACACGCATGTGCCGTATCATGAGCGTATCGACGACGGTTACCCGAATTTCGTCAACAACGACCATTGCCTGCTCAGTGCGCGGGCAACGCTCAATCTGAACCGCATGATGCCCTCGCATCTGGCGATGCTGCCGATGGCGCAGACGATCTGGTACATTCCAACCGGCCTCGATATCTGGAACCAGAAGATCAACAAGGCACCCGGCCACTATACACGCCAGCGCGGCAACCTCGGCGTCGTGGAAGCGCCTCCGCCCCCCGTCGTGTACTGGCCTGATCAGGAACCCGTGCGGCAGACCGGACCGCTGGGCGAACGGCTGAACACCTGGATGACCCATGTGCATCGAGGCAACGTGATCGATGCCTACAGGCTGTTCCTCGGCCTGATGCAAGATCCGGCGGAGCGCCCGGAGGTTCTCGCCGAACTCTGTTTCGCCGGCCTGATTGACGTGCAGGATCGTCTGTTACATAACCGTTCCTATACCACCGGCCACAAAGCCTACCGCGCCCGATCGACGGTGGAACTCGGCAACGCGATTGGCTGGGATCATGCGCACAACATCATTTATGCCGGCGCGCTGGATATCGCCGTCGGGCCGCGCTGGTATTCTACGTACGAAGTCGCCTGCAACTACATCAAGATGATGATCGAGGGCGAAGCGCTGCACGCAGTCCCGTACAGCGGCGTCAGCGACGCGGAACTCGCGATGCTGCGCAACAAGGAACCGGTGAACCAACAGGAAGCGGCTGAACTCAGCATGGCGATTTTGCAGAAGGGCGAGATCGAAACGTTGGAGGCGGTGACGAAACTGCTGAAGTCCGGCAAGGACCCGCGCAGTATCCTGGATGTGTTGCAAGTGACCGCGGCGCAAATCGTGCTGGAAACCCGGGATCAAGCGGCGTTCAACATGCCGCACCACTGCTATGAATATCAGAACACGCTGGCCTGGTTCTACGACACCTTCGACCACCCGCGCCGGCTGCGCCTGCTGTACGTCGCCGCGATGTTCGCCAACCGTGTCGCGTATCATCAGCACGGCATCGGCGAGGTGCATCCGGTCTCGTTGCAGGTTCCGTCTGCGGCGGCATCGCTGAATGCCGCTCAGCTTCTGGACCGTGTCGATGCATCGATCTGCGCGCTGAACGGCGACGAAGCCATGGGCTGGACGCAGGCTTACTGTGACAACGTCTCCGATCGTGACAACCTTTTGCAACGGATCGCGCTGGCTGCCTGCAAGCTGGGCAATGACCCGCACAACCAGGAAATCGCCCAGTGCATGCTGATGGACTTCGAGACCAACCGGCAGCCGGACCGCGACAAGCTGCTGCTGGCGGCAGCCTATCATACCGCGATGCACCGAAAATACGGTGACCCGCAGGAACCGTCGCGCCGCTTTGGCCATGCCATGCGCCTGCCCGAACTCCACTGACTCTTGACCGCCGCGCGGCAAGCGGTTTCCATCAGGCAACGCAAGAAAGCAGGAGACGAAAATGCGCGCCTGGGCCGTGGTCGAGAATGGGCAGCCGTTGAAGGAGATCGAACTGCCGACGCCGGAGCCGACAGGCACCGAGGTCCTGCTGGAGGTCACCCATTGCGGCGTCTGCCATTCGGACCTGCACATCTGGGACGGCTACTACGACATTGGCGCGGGCCAAAAAATGTCGCTGCTCGATCGCGGGGTGTCGCTTCCGCTGGCCATGGGACACGAGATTATCGGCCGTGTCGTCAAGCTCGGCCCAGACGCCAAGGGCGTGAAGATTGGCGACGTTCGCATTGTGTTCCCGTGGGTCGGATGTGGCCAGTGTGAAAAGTGCCTCGCCGAAGAAGATAATATGTGTGCGGTGAAAAACCGCAGCCTCGGCGTTTACCAGAACGGCGGGTACGGCACCCATGTCGTGGCGCCGCACCCGCGTCATCTGGTCGATTATGGCACGCTCGATCCGGCGGTGGCCGCGACCTACGCGTGTTCGGGGATCACTGTTTTCGCTGCCATCAAGAAAGCCATGCCGCTGACCCCGGGCCAGGCGATTGTGCTGGTTGGAGCGGGCGGCCTGGGACTGAACGCGATATCCGTGCTGAAGGCTCTGAGGCACCAGAATATCATTTCGGTGGATGTCAGCGCGGAGAAGCGCGACGCGGCGCTGAAGGCGGGCGCCCACAAGGTCGTTGACGGCAGCGGCGATTCCGCAACGGTCACCAAGCGGATCATCGAGGCAGCGGGCGGCCCGGTGCTCGCGGTGATCGATCTGGTGAATGGCACCGCAACGGCCCGTTTCGCGTTCAACGCGCTGGCCAAGGGCGGTAAGCTGATCCAGGTTGGATTGTTCGGGGGCGAATTGATGTTGCCGCTGCCGATCATGGCGATCAAGGCGGTGACTGTTCAGGGAAGTTATGTCGGGAACCCGAAGGAATTGCGGGAACTGGTAAGGCTGGCGCAGGACGGAGAGCTTCTGGCCCTGCCGGTGGCGACGGTGCCGCAGAGCCACGCCTATGAGGCACTGATGCGTCTGAAGGACGGCAAGGTGACAGGCCGTCTGGTGCTGAAGGCCGAGGCCGCGTGATGAGCACGACCGGTCTGCGCCGCTCGGTCGTTCTGAAGCGCCGTCCGTCCGGCGAGCCTTCCAAGGCGGACTTCGAGATCCGCGAAGACTCCATTCCGCACCCGCAGCCGGGCGAGGTCGTTACCCGCACGATCTGGCTGTCGATTGATCCCTATATGCGCGGCCGGTTGCGCGAGGAACAAACCTACGCCGTTGCCGTGCAAATCGGCGAGGTCATGACCGGTGAAACGATCGGTCAGGTCGTGGCGTCGGCCGATCCGGCGTTCGAGCCGGGGGAATTGGTTTCCGGTGCACGCGGTTGGCAGACGCATACTGTGTCACCGGGCAAGCAACTGGTGAAAATCCCCAAGGGCAAGGCGCCGCTGTCGGCTTACCTTGGCGTCCTCGGCATGCCGGGCGCAACCGCCTACGCCGGGGTGACGGAAATCTGCAAGCCCAAGCCGGGCGAAACATTCGTAGTGTCGGCGGCATCGGGCGCGGTCGGATCGGTTGCGGGTCAACTCGCCAAGCGCGCCGGGGCGCGGGTTGTTGGCGTCGCGGGCGGAGCGGAAAAATGCTTGTGGGTGCAGGACAGCCTGGGTTTTGACGACTGCGTCGACCATCGGTCGATGAATCTGCGGCAGGAACTTCATGCCGCGTGCCCGAACGGAGTCGATGCATATTTCGAGAATGTCGGCGGCGCGGTGCAGGCCGCGGTGTTCGATAATCTCAACCCGTTCGCCCGCGTCGCGATGTGCGGCATGGTGTCGCAATACAACGAAAAGACGATGCCGCCGGGACCGAATCTGGGCTTCGTCGTCGGCAAGCGGGTGTTGATCCAAGGCTTCATCGTCACCGATCGGATGGAGCGATTCACCGAATGGCGCAGGATGGCCGAACCACTCGTCGCCGACGGTAGCCTGATCTATCGGGAGGACGTAATCGATGGCCTGGAAAACGCTCCCGATGCGCTAAGCGGCATCCTGACCGGACGCAATTTCGGCAAGTTGCTGGTAAGGGTTTCCGCCGAACCGTGAAGTTCGGCGCGTTTCGCCGAAGCCAAGGAGACCGCATTGGATAAGACGCTGCACGACAGGCTGATCGGATGGCGGCGTCATCTCCACGCAAACCCCGAGCTTACCCTTGAGGAATCCCGAACCTCGGCGTTCGTGCAAGCATGTCTGAGCGAACTGGGGGTTCCTTTTGTTGCTGATGTCGGCGGCTACGGCGTCGTGGCAACGATCAGCCGCGGCCGATCGAACCGCTCGGTCGGATTGCGTGCGGACATGGACGCGCTGCCGATCAATGAGATGACGGGCGTTGAGCATGTGTCGCGCAATCCGGGCGTGATGCATGCCTGCGGCCATGACGGCCACACAACATCCTTGCTCGGAGCCGCGGCGCTACTGACGGCGGATCACGACTGGTCCGGAACGGTTCGCTTCGTGTTCCAACCGGCGGAAGAGGGCGGTGGAGGCGCCAAGCGCATGATCGCCGACGGCCTGTTCGACCGCTTTCCGATGGAGCGCATTTTCGGCTACCACAATTGGCCGGGTCTGGAGGCCGGTACCGTTGCGGTGCACGACGGTCCAGTCATGGCCGCGGGCAACCGTTTGTGGTTCACCGTTACGGGCCACGGCGGCCACGCGGGCCTGCCGCACCTGACGCGAGATCCGATGGTCGCCGCTGCGCATTTGTTGATCGCGTTGCAGTCGATCGTCTCGCGCACTGTCGATCCGCTGGATGCCGCCGTGGTTTCCATCGCGATGATGCAGGCCGGATCGGCGGCAAACCAGATTCCCGACAGCGTGCTGATGCGTGGCACCATGCGCTGCCTGCGCGACGAGGTCGGGGATCACGTGGAGCAGGCGATTCACCGTATCGCCGACGGCGTGGCACTGAGTTTCGGTGTCGATATCGACGTGCAGATTCCCTACGGCAATCCCGTCACGCGGAACACGCCGGCCGAACGCGATCTCGCGGTGGAGGCGGTCTTGTCCGCGGGGTTGAAATTGCGGCGGGACCTCGCGCCCGCGATGGCGGGCGAGGACTTCGCTTGGTATCTCCGCCAGCGCCCCGGGGCCTTCGTCTGGATCGGCAACGGTCCTTCGGACGGCGGGAGGGAACTGCATAGCGCCAACTATGATTTCAACGATGCCATATTGCCGGCCGCCGCTGGCTATCTTGCAGCGGTCGCGAAACGGGCATTGAGTTGAATCTTGCCAGCAGGGCCGCCAGCCCCACTTACGATTAGTCAACGAGTTAGGAGTGCATCATGGCCGAAATTCCCGCCGGTTTTCTCGATCTGCTAACCGAGAAAAAAGCCTTTGCGAACATCGCCACAATCCAGCCGGACGGCTCGCCGCAGGTGACGCCGGTCTGGTTCGACTACACCAACGGCATCGTCCGCGTGAATACCGCGAAGGGCCGGGTCAAGGCGCGCAATCTGTCGGTGGGGTCGAAGGTGGCGCTGGCGATCCTCGATCCCGACAACCCCTATCGCTACATCCAGATCCGCGGCGCGGTCACCAAGGAGACTGAAGACGGCGCGGTTGCGCATATCGACAGCCTGGCGAAGAAGTATCTCGATAAGGACGTCTATCCCTGGCACAACGACAAGGACGTCCGGGTGATCTACGAGATTACGCCGTCGGCCACGCAGGCGATGGGATAAGGATCACGCGCGCCCGGTCGCATCAAATTCGCGATCGGGCATGGCGAAAAGTGTTGTGCCCGTCACGGGTTGATAAGTAAGCGCGGTGATTTTCGATTTTGCTTGGTCATCGCATCGGCATTCAGCCGGCGTAGGCAATGAAGTTCCGTCCAACGTGGGCGGCGTGTAGGCGATCCAGACGCAAAACCGCGTGAAGGCGGTAGTCAGCCGCGGCGTCATCTCCTAGGCTCGAATGTCCGAACAAGCACAAGAAGAAGATCCGGATTGGGGGAACGGTCAAGGTGTCGAACAATGTGAAATTGTTGGCCAGAGGTGAGCGCTGGTTTCGCACCACGCAATTCCAATCCAAATGAACAACGATCGATGGCCTGATATTGCGGTGCAACATGGCACCCATCCAATCAGAACTAAAGCAAGGGAAAACACGACCAATGATAACACTGACAGTCAACGGGCAGGAACACACGTGGGACGGCGATCCGTCGCTGCCTCTGTTGTGGTATCTTCGCGATGAGGCCGGCCTGACCGGCACCAAGTTCGGCTGCGGCCATGGCTTCTGTGGCGCCTGCACGGTGCATCTGGAGGGCATCGCCGTGCGCTCCTGCAGCACGACGTTGCTGCAAGCATCGGGCAAGAGGGTCACGACGATTGAGGGCCTGGATCCTGCCGGCAATCATCCGGTGCAGAAAGCCTGGCGAGAAGTCAACGTGCCGCAATGCGGATACTGTCAGTCCGGGCAGATCATGCAGGCGGCCTCTCTCATCTCCCACAACCCTCATCCGTCGCACGACGACATCCGCGAATCCATGGCCGGCAACATCTGTCGGTGCGGCTGTTATGCGCGGATCGAAACGGCTGTGCGGCTTGCATCGACGGGGGCCTGAGTCATGTTCCAGAATCGTATAGAGAACGTTTCCCGACGCGGTGTCCTGCGCGGATTGGGCGTCACCGCCGGTCTGGTGCTTGCCGTTCCGGTGAGCACGCGGCGCTCCATGGCGGCCTATTCGACCGGCGCGGACAAGATGCCGCATGGCACGGTCAACGATCCGAAGGTGTTCGTTTCCATCGCTCCGGATGGCATCGTCACCATCATCGCATCGCGGTCGGAGATGGGGACCGGCGTGCGCACCAGCCTGCCGATGGTCGTTGCGGATGAAATGGAAGCGGACTGGAACAAGGTCAGGGTCCAACAGGCGCCGGGCGACGAGGCGAAATACGGCAACCAGGACACCGACGGGTCCCGCAGCACCCGCCACTTCCTGATTCCGATGCGGCAGGTCGGCGCCTCCGCTCGCATGATGCTGGAAGCCGCCGCCGCCAAGCGGTGGAATGTTCCAGTTAGTCAAGTAAGGGCGGTGAACCATGAAGTCATCCGTGTCGGCACGAATCAGAAGCTGGGATATGGCGAACTGGCGGAAGATGCCGCGGATCAACCGGTCGCGGACGCGTCGAAGCTGAAGCTGAAGGATCCCAAGGATTACCGGTATATCGGCAAGGGTCGTATAAGCATCGTCGATCTTCACGACATCACCGTTGGGAAGGCAATGTACGGCATCGACACCAGGCTACCGGGGATGAAATACGCCGTCATCGCCCGCCCCCCCGTCACCGGCGGCAAACTGGTTTCGTTCGATGCTTCCGATGCCCTGAAGGTGTCCGGTGTGGAGCAGGTGATCGAGGTGCAGGGCTGGCCCTGGCCCTCGAAGTTCCAGCCGCTCGGCGGTGTCGCCGTCATCGCCCGCAACACCGGTGCCGCGATCAAAGGTCGCGACGCGCTGAAAGTGGTGTGGGATGACGGCCCCAACGCCTCCTACGATTCCGTAGCCTACCGCAAGGAACTAGAGGACGCGTCGCGCCAGCCGGGTGAGGTAGTTCGGAACAACGGCGATGTGGACGCTGCAATGAAATCAGCGGACAAGGTTGTCGTCGGGGAGTATTACGCGCCGCATTTCGCCCACGCCGCCATGGAAAGTCCCGTCGCCACCGCGCATGTCTCGGACGGCAAGGCGGTGGTTTGGGCCCCGGTGCAAAGTCCGCAAGGGACCCGCGATGATGTCGCCAAAACGCTGGGCATTTCTCCGGAAAATGTTACGGTCAACGTGACGTTGCTGGGCGGCGGTTTCGGCCGCAAGTCGAAATGCGACTTCGCGTTGGAAGCGGCGCTGCTGTCCAAGGCCGTCGGCGCGCCGGTGAAAGTGCAGTGGACCCGTGAGGATGATATCCAGCACGACTTCCTTCACACGGTGTCCGCCGAACGGATCGAGGCCGGATTGGACAAGGGCGGCAAGGTGATCGCCTGGCGGCATCGCAGCGTGGCGCCGACAATCATGTCGACGTTTGCTGCCGGCGCCAAGCATCAGGCGCCGTTCGAGCTCGGCATGGGGTTGGTCGATGTGCCGTTCGACATCCCCAACATTCGCTGCGAAAACCCGGAAGCCGCCGCCTACACCCGCATTGGCTGGTTCCGATCGGTGTCGAATATTCCCCACGCCTTCGCCGTGCAAACGATGGTTGCCGAGCTTGCCCACGAGACCGGACGCGATCCCAAGGACATGCTGCTGGAACTGATCGGCCCTGCGCGGATTGTTAATGTCGGTCCATCCGTAAAGGACCTTTGGGATTATGGCGAGCCCATCAGCAGCTATCCGATCGATGCCGGGCGGCTTCGCAAGGTCGTCGAACTGGTGGCGCAGAAGGGCCAGTGGGGACGTTCGTTGCCGAAAGGTCACGGGCTAGGCATCGCGGCGCACCGCAGCTTTGTCAGCTATGTTGCAACGATCGTGGAAGTAGCGGTGGACGACAAGGGTAAACTAACCATTCCGCGTGTCGATACCGCCATCGATTGCGGTACCTACGTGAACCCGGAGCGGATTCAGTCGCAGATCGAAGGGGCCGCGATCATGGGCCTCAGCCTGGCCAAATATGGAGAAATCACCTTCAAGAACGGACGCGTGCAGCAGAAGAACTTCGACGACTTCAAAGTCGCCCGCATCGACGAGGGACCGGTGGTGACGAACGTCTACATTATGCCGCCTGGACCGGAGACACCTCCGAGCGGGGTTGGCGAACCGGGCGTGCCGCCGTTCGCTCCGGCGCTTTGCAATGCGATCTTCGCGGCCACCGGCAAGCGCATCCGCAGCCTGCCTATCGGCAAGCAGTTGGAAAACGCCTGAACAAGGAGAGCTGTTTGAGACATTTATTACTGACCGCCGGTGCAGCCCTGCTCGTTTGGGGCGGGGCTGCCCTGGCTGACGACATCCCGCCGCCGGCCAAGGCGCACATCGGCAATGGTCCGGCAATGGAAAAGTCGGTGCCGTCTTCGGCACCGCCTGCAACGACTACGCGGACGACGGGGGAAACCGATCAAAGCAAGACCGTCAAAGCCATGAACAACAGCGAAAAGTCGAAGGTCGAGGCTAACGGCAAGTAGCGCCGAACCACCCAAGGGAAGAAACAGAATGAAAAAAACAAAATGCGCCGCGGCGATCGTCGCATTGATCCTCGGGAGCCAGACAGCGGTTTTTGCGGCCGACGAGGTGACGTCCGACCAACTTCTGAAGGCTGACTCGGATCCGGGTAATTGGCTGACGCACCATAAGGATTACTCGGCGCAACGGTTCTCGCCGCTGAACCAGATCAACAAGGATAACGTCAAGAACCTGCACGTTGCCTGGACGCTTCAACTGGGCGGGATCGAGGGCGGGGGGATCTGGTCGCATGGTGGCCTGGAAGGCACGCCGATCGTGCAGGACGGGTTCATGTATGTGACGGACGGTTGGGGGTCTGTTTACAAAATCGATACGAAAGGCGGCCAGGCTAAAGTGCTGTGGCGCATGGATCCGAAGACGGACCACGATTGGGCCGGGGCTGTTGCCTGTTGCGGCGTGGACAACCGCGGCGTGGCATTGTCCGGCGATCTTGTCCTGTCGCATTCGCTGGACGGGCGGTTGATCGCCACCAACAAGAAGACTGGTCAGATCGCATGGCAGCGGCAAGTGGCCGATCCAGACAAGAGCGAAGTGATTACCGGCGCGCCATTGGTGGTGAAGAACTTGGTCATTACGGGTGTGGCCGGGGCGGAGTATGGCATTCGCGGATGGATCGCGGCGACCGATATCGGGACGCAGAAGGAAGTCTGGCGCACTTACACGATTCCGGCGAAGGGCGAGCCTGGCAGCGAGACCTGGAAGGACAGCCATAACGCGGCGGCTACCGGTGGCGGATCGACATGGGTGACCGGCAGTTACGATCCGCGGACGAATACGCTGTACTGGGGCGTTGGCAATCCCGGGCCGGACTGGGATTCGGCGTATCGTCCCGGCGACGACCTGTATACGGACAGCACTTTGGCCCTCGATGCTGATTCCGGAAAGATCAAGTGGCACTTCCAGCATACTCCGAACGACGCGTTCGACTATGACAGTGTCTCGGAGAACGTGCTGGCCGACGCGCCCGTCCACGGACAGCCTCGGCACCTCGATCTGGAAGCTGATCGCAACGGTTTTGCCTATGCGCTGGATCGGGATAACGGCCAGTTCGTTTGGGGTCTGCCGTTCGTAAAGAAAGTGACCTGGACGAAGGGTTTGGATCAGGAAACCGGCAAGCCGGTTGAGTATGATCCGAAGGCGGATGTTCAGAAGTACAATGCCTCGGTCACACCCAGCAAAGAAAACCCGGTAACGATCATCTGTCCGGGCAACATGGGCGGCAAGAACTGGCCGCCGACCGCCTATAATCCGGTGCTGAAGGAATGGTACATTCCGGTTATTGAAAGTTGCAACCGCATTACCGTCAAACCGGAGACACCCGGCAAGCCGGTCGCGAAGCGGGAGTTCTTCACTGGTGGCGGACCGGATCAGCCTGAACGCATAACCGGCAGTGTGACCGCGATCGACGTGACCACCGGTAAGGAAGTCGGCAAGCATGAAACGCCGTTTCCGATGCTTGGCGGCCTGCTGACCACACCGGACCTCGTATTCTATGGCCAGCCGGACGGCAAGGTTGCAGCCCTGGACGCGAAAAATCTGCAGGAACTTTGGAGCTTCAACACTGGCGGCGGAGTGAACGCGCCCCCCATGACGTTCACGTCCGACGGCAAGCAGTATATCGCGATACTGGTCGGCCAAGGCGGCGCCTGGGACAAATGGTTTATCGAGGGGACGCCGGAACTCAAGGCGATACATCCGAGTTCAGCTTTGTATGTCTTCTCGTTGAACTGATGACAGGAACCGGGCGCGGGCCGCCGACCCGCCCCGGCCACTGTTCAGAACCAGAAAGTCGCATGCTGTGATCAAGGGATTTTATCTCATTCCGGCCGCGGTTTTCGCGGCGATGATTGCCGGTTCAGGTTTCGCCCTGGCCGATTCCTCCGACGAGGGGCTGCGGGTATTCAAGGCCGCTAATTGCGTCGGCTGCCATAAATGGACCGGCACCGGTGGCGGCGGCTATGGCGGTGCCGCGGCGAATCTGCGAAAGACAAAGCTGTCGCTTGATCAGATCGAACTGACGATCAAATGCGGACGCATCTCGAAAGGGATGCCGCATTTCGATACCGATGCGTATTCCGATGGCCGATGCTACGGAATGAAAGCGGCCCAGCTCGGGCCGGGCCAGATCCCGCCCGCAGCCGATCACCCGCTGCGCCCGGCGGATATCGATGCGGTCGCCAAATATGTGGTGGAACACATCAAGGGTCAGGGCGAGGCAACAATCGATCAATGCCGGTCGTTCTTCGGCACCGGCAGCCGCGTCTGTGACATGTATGCCAAGGATGAAGGCGGAATTCAGCACGCGGCCGCGGAGCAAGACCAAGCCCCGGCGCATGAACACATGAAGGTCGACGCGGCGACCGATTCCAATGCACCGCATCAGGATGCAGGAAGGTAACCTCGTGACGATATCCCGTTCCGTGATGACAGCCGCGATGCTGCTGCCGCTATGTGCGGCGGCGGCGCCCTCGCAGCAGAACGATCTGCGCGAGTTCCGCGTCGGCATGCCGGTTTCTGCGCTGCCGCAAAGCGGATACGGCGAATTTGCATGCGCCAACGATCCCGCGCGGAAGCTGACGAATTGGCAGGATTACAATGCTTGCGCGCCGTCTTCGGACGGTTATCACGCCATCAGCTTCCGTTACGATGAGGGCGAAACGGTTGTGGGTGGGCAGCCGGTAACCCTGGCGTTGCTGATCGATGATGCGGCACAGGTCGCCGGGCTACGGATCGAAACAGATCCGCATGTCAGGCTGTATCAGCACAAGAAGGCTTTCCTGTTCGCCATCCAGGCAAAGGCGCGGTTCGGCGAAGATGGCTGGCGCTGCCATACAATCGAACCGACTGCGACTGAACAGCCGGTTGGCGGAGTGTTCGTGCATGAGCATTGTGAGAAGGTGACGGAATCGCGGCGGTTTTTGCTCGATCGTCAACTGTACCGCGATCCGTCGAAGGATTTGCGCGACTTCACCAATGCCACCCAGCTAACGATCCTGAAAGCCGGGTAGGCGCACGGTGAGACGTTACTCGGTTCCCGTAACGTTGGCGATCAGCTTCATTGACACCATAGCCATTTCGTCGGTGCCCTGGATATAACCGACACGCAGCAGCCCGTTGATCGGGTGGGTGCCGGGCTTGGTCGCTTTCAGGCCAACCTTGAAAACCAAGGCACCATCTTCAACCTTCGCCGGCACCATGTCCTGTTCGAAGACGACGCCGTCATCCCACGAAGACAGTTTGATGACCCGGTTGTTGTAGGCCGTCAAAATCCGATAGCCATCGCGGACCTTCAAGGTCGCGAGCATTACAGCGGGCTCTCCGACTTTGGCGGTGACGTCGCTCACATTGACATCGTAGGCGTCAGGTTCGCCGGCCGCCACGCTACCCGCGGCCGATACAGTCAGACCCGCGACCGTCAGCGCAAGGGCGAAACGCCGGGACAGTGCATATACAGTTTTCATGGACATATCCTAAAGCCGATGGGCCAGACGCCATTTCTGGCGGCCGGCCCGCACTCGGATCACTTCGAAAGAGCGAACACCCAGATCACGCCACCCTGTGGCACGTCGGCATTCCAGCCCACCAGATTGGCCATCAGCCCCTGCTGGAACGCCGGATCGACGCCGTAGCCGGAGGCCACCGCGATATATTGTGTGCCGTTGACTTCGAACGTCGACGGCGGCGCGATCACCCCGGAGTTGGTCCTGAACTTCCAGAGTTCCTCGCCGCTTTTCGCATTATAGGCGCGGAAGTCCCGATCGTTGGTGCCGCCGGCAAATACCAGGTCGCCCGCCGTGGTCAGCACCGAACCCCACATCATGGAATCCTTGTAGGTGTCCCGCCACGCGCGCTTGCCGGTGTTGACGTCATAGGCTTGAAGCTCGCCGTAGAAAGGCGCCTTCGTATCGACCGAGAAATGCAGGTCTGGCACCGCAACGCCGGTCCACCATTGGCCGGGCACGCGTTGCTCGACCTTTCCTTCCAGCGTGTTGCAGTGGTTTTCGTTCGATGGGATATAGACGATGCCGGTCTTCGGATTGTAAGCCTCGAACGGCCAGTCCTTGCCACCCCAAAGCCCGGGACAGAACTGCGCGGCCTTGCCGGTCCCCGGCTTGTGCGCCAGGTCCACATCCGGCCGTCCGGTTTCCGGATCGATGCCTTTGAAAACGTTCTGCGGAACGTACGCGATGGAGTTCAGGTACGAGATGCCGCCGTCAGGTTCGCGCCCCAGCCAATACAGATAACCGTTGCGCTGCGGCGTCAGCAGGCCTTTTGTCGTTTTGCCATTGCGCTGGAAATCCACCAGCATCGGCGCGTTCATCGCGTCCCAGTCCCACGACTTGTTCTGGTGATACTGGAAATGCCCCTTGATCTTGCCGGTATCGCCATCCAGCGCGAGCGTTGAGGATGTGTAAAGATTGTCGCCCGGCCGCTGATCGCCGAACCACGGCGAACCGTTTCCGGTGCCCCAATACACCACATTCGTAGCCGGATCGTAATTGCCTGTCATCCAGGTAGAAGCACCGCCGGTCTTCCAGGTATCGGGCTTCTGCCAAGTGTCGCTGCCGGGCTCGCCGGGCGCCGGAATGGTATAGGTCTTCCAGGCCGGCTTTCCCGTGTCGGCATCGAACGCCTCGATGAACCCGCGCACCCCGAACTCTCCGCCCGCGACGCCGACCAGGACTTTACCCTTTACGATAAGCGGAGCCATGGTCATGTAATAGCCGGTCTTCCAGTCCTCGACCTTGGCTTCCCACGCGACCTTGCCAGTCTTGGCGTCCAACGCCACCAGGACAGCGTCCAGCGTCGGCATGAACACCTTGTCGCCATACAGCGCCACGCCGCGGCTGGTGTTATGCAGGGCGCTGAAGCCCTCCGGCAGCCGGCGCTTGTAACGCCACAGCAAGGTCCCTGACGCCGCATCCAGCGCCAACACCTGACTATACGGCGTCGCCACGAACATCATCCCGTTGTTAACGATTGGCGGCGATTCGTGGCCGGAATCGACGCCTGTCGAAACAGCCCAGACGGGGGTGAGCTTTTTGACGTTGCTGGCGTTGATCTGTTCGAGCGGGCTGTAGCTCCAGCCCTGGTAATTGCCGCGTGTCATCAGCCAGTTCTGCGGCTCGGGATTTTGCAGGCGCGCATCGGTAACCGGTGAGTAGTCGGCGCTGCGGGCCACGCCCGGAATGCCCGCCATCATCAGCACCGCCAGACTTGAGCCAACCAGTAGCTTCTTCATTATTTCCCCCTTGAAGTCGTTCAGGTCAACGCGTTCGCGCTTTACTTGCCATGATGCGGCCGGGCCGCGCGGTCCCGTCAGCGGTTGCTGTGCGCATCAAGTCGTTTGCATACCGACGCGCCCGGTAAATCCACCGGCGACAATCAGCACGCCATTCTCGGTCTTTAACGGCAGGCCCGCCAGGTGATGCGGCGCCGGCCCGTCCAGTACCTCGGCATCGTTGCGCGGGTCGTACACCGATCCGTGGCAGGAACAAACGAACGTGCGATTGGCGTCCGACCACATGTTTACCGGACAGGCCTGATGGGTGCAGACACCCGAATAGGCCACGACACCATCCGCCATGCGCCCGAGCGTCACTTCATCGACACCTTCGTCGCCGATGCGAGCCACGATCACCAGATTTAGCCGCGTGCCATCACGCACCGTGCCATCCGGGGCTCTCGGATAAGCCTGCACCTGTGGGCCGCCTTTCGGCAAATCCTCGACGTGAATAGGTTGGCCGGTCTTGGGCCCTGTCAAAAACACAAGCTGATCGCCCGGCTGCGGCGGCATTTCCGAAGCCGCATCGTCCGCCCGCGCGGCCGACAACGCCAGGGGCGCCAAAGCCAGTCCAGCCCCTAACAGGGCGCGGCGGCGGCAAACTCCGATTTCGTGCGCATCGCTGACACTCATTATCCTGGTTTTCCTCGCCAACCGCGCAGGTTAGCCCGTCCCTGCGCGCTTTTCATTCTATCACCGTTGGGTCAAGTCTATGCTTACCCCGCGACGGCTGTCCAGATGCTCCGCCGCCACGCTCAGTCGTCGCAAGGGCGCGGGACGAAAACCAGCCTGCTATCGCTAACAAACTTCGATCAACTTCTCGTGGCCGAAAAGGTGCCGCGTCGGTGGGCAACATACCCGTTGTTTACAGGGAATGACAGCCGCCACGCCTATTCGCCCGGCAACGCTATGGGAATCCAGCTCGGCTTGTCGTCCCTCTCTACCAAAATCGCAGCGTATGGCTGCTTCGCCGCCTCGCGCGCCTTCAGCGCCGCCTCCGCTTCCTGCGGCGTGCGAACGCGCTGCTGTTGCACGCGCAGAATGACGTCCCCGGGCTGCAAGCCGCTGTCCGCTACGCTTCCGGACGGATCGACCGCGGACACCGTGACGCCGCCGGGCGCGGCGGCAAGCTGCAGACCCAGGGTTTTCGGGGGCGGCCCGGGAAGAACGTCGTGACTTTGCGGCCCGTGCTCGAACGGCAAAATCGGCACCTGCACCGACATGATCGTGCCGCTGCGGCAAATCCCCAGCGTCGCCATGCTGCCGATTTCCGCCCGCGCCGCCTTGCGCGCCAGATCGCGCGGGTCGATCACCGGTTGTCCGTTGAACGTCCGCACGATATCGCCCGGTTCGATCTGATGGTTCATTTCATCCGCCCTCGAACCCAGCGCCGCGATCAGCGCCCCGCCCGCGTCCGGCGACCCGATCGCCTGCGCCATGAATTCGGTGACCTGCTGCGTCCGCAGCGGCAGCATCCCGGCGCGCACCTCGCCGTATTGTTCCAACCGCGAAAATACAAAGCGCAGGTCGTTGGATGGAATTGCGAACCCAAGCCCGACCGAACCCGAGTAATTGCCAGGCGCATATAAAACGCTGGTCATGCCTACAACTTCGCCGGCCATGTTGAACAGCGGACCGCCGGAATTGCCGTGATTGATTGCGGCGTCGGTCTGGATATAGTCGTCGAACGGGCTTTCCATGATGTCGCGATTGACGCTGCTGACGATGCCCGCTGTGACAGTGTTATCGAACCCGAACGGACTGCCGATGGCGATCACCGTGTCCCCCGGCCGGATTTTGTCGCTGTCGCCGAATTTCACCGCGGTCAGGTGCGCGGGCGGATGGACGATGCGCAGCAGCGCGATGTCCGCCTTGGCGGGCATGCCGACGACTTCCGCCCGGTAGCGTCCGCCGTCGGGTGTCCCGACGAAAATTGCCAGCGTGTTTTCCACGACATGGCGGTTGGTCGCCACCAGTCCGCTCGGGTCGATGACGAAGCCGGAGCCGATCCGCGTGACCGGGTGCGAGTCGCCGGCCTGAGCCTTGTTTTGGCCGGTGTCGTCCGCGGTCTCGGGCGGATGCACGACCACGATCCGCATGACCGAATCCCGCACATGCGCAACTATCCCGGCGATCGTTCCGGGCGGTTGATCGGCCACAGTGGCGTAAGCCGAAGGCGTACCGGTGCCGAAACCAACGGCCAGGCTGATTGCCAGAAGCAGACGACCCGAAGCAGTCACGGCCGGCCTCATCGTTATTTGCACAAAACAGCAACCGCCGGACACTCGCCCGGCGCCAACCGAAGCCTGATGTTCGGCGACGGCCCGGTCAACGGACACGGCCCGGCGGCGTTTTCACGTTCCCGTGGCGGCAGCCCCGGACCGGCACTTGCATCCGAACCCGACCTTGCGCAGTGTCCTGTCCGCGAGACCCGGGGACGAACAAGCGCAATGACAACCAACGCGACACCGCTTCTATCCGTGCAGGGAGTGACGCTTCGTTTCGGCGGCGTGGTAGCCCTCGACAAGGTCAGTTTCGACGTCGCCCCCGGCCAGATCGCCGGTCTGATCGGGCCCAACGGCGCCGGCAAGACCACCTTGTTCAATTGCCTAAGCCGCTTGTATCAGCCCAGCGCCGGAGACATCCTGTTCGAAGGCCGCTCCGTCCTGCCGCTGCCACGTCACCGCATTGCAACGATCGGGATCGGCCGCACCTTCCAGAACGTAGCCCTGTTCGACCACCTGACCGTACTCGAAAATGTAATGGTCGGCCGTCACAGCCGCAGCAGCGGCGGCTTCGTCGCCAACGCCCTGCGCCTGCCAGGCGTCGCGCGGCAGGAAGCCGCGGTGCGCGACAAAGCCAAGGAACTGATCGAGTTCATGAACCTCGGCGGCTTTACCCACCGCCCTGCCGCCGGCCTGCCGTTTCCGATACGCAAACGGGTCGAACTCGCGCGCGCCCTGGCGGCCGAACCAAAGCTGCTGCTGCTTGACGAACCCGCGGCCGGCCTGAACCACGATGAAGTCCACACCCTGGAAGGCCAGATCCGCCGCGTACGCGACGTGCAACACGTCACCGTGCTGCTCGTGGAACATCACATGAGCCTGGTGATGTCAGTGTCGGACAAGGTTGTCGTAGTCAATTTCGGCCGCAAGATCGCCGATGGCCGCCCGGAGGAGGTGCGGCAGAACCCGGCGGTGATCGAGGCCTATCTCGGCACTGCCGCGTAACAAAATCAGAAAGGAGCGTCGCCGCACACCGTGATGCGGTGCATGATCCGCGTCTCCGCCGGATAATCGTTGACGGCGAAATGTTGCGTGCAGCGATTGTCCCAGAACGTCAGCGTCCCGGTCTGCCAGCGCACCCGGCAGGTGAACTCCGGCCGGATCGAGTGCCGCATGAAGAAGTCGATCAGCGGCTGGCTTTCCTCCTCGGTCATGCCGTCGAAATGCTGCACATGGCCGCCGATGTAGATCGCCTTGCGGCCGGTTTCCGGATGGGTACGCACCAGCGGATGCACGCTGGTCGTCTGCACGCCGCCGGGGTCCTTGACCTTCATTTCGCTCATTTGACGGGCGTAGCGTTCCTTGCGCGAAAGCCCGCCCGCCGATTTGAAATTGTCCCCGACGCACACCGTGCGCAACTGCGCCGCCAGCGCCTTCATGCCATCCGACAGGGTCTCATAGGCAAGGTATTGATTGGTGAACAGCGTATCGCCGCCAGCCGAGGGCACCTCCTTGGCGTACAGCATCGTGCCCATCGCCGGGCTCGGCGCGAACATTTGGTCGGTGTGCCAGGATCCGCCGAAATTCTTTTTGTCGGAGGGCCGCTTGATGATCGCCAGGATCTCGGGATAATCCGCCATGCCCTCCATGTACGGATGCAGGTGGATGTCGCCCCAGCGCCGCGCGAACGCCAGTTGCCGGGCCGGTGTGATATCCTGATCGCGAATCGCAATCACCAGATTGTCCAACAGCGCGGCGCGAATTTCCGCCAGCACGTCGTCCGGCACATCGCGCGACAAATCGACACCGCGCACATCGGCACCAAGCGAGCCGGCGATCTTCTGGACGTCCAGATAGCGATATCGGGTGTTGCGTGGCGCGTTCATTGGCGAGTCCTCCTTCCTTGACGAAAGGATGACTCCGAATCCGCCAAACAGGCAAGCGAACCGGGTGGGCCGAGGCCCACCCCGCAAGCCTTAGTACATGAACATGCCGCCGTTGATCGAAATCGTCGATCCAGTAATGAACCCGGCCTCTTCAGAAGTCAGGAACGCCACGCCGCGGGCAATGTCCTCGGCATGGCCGATGCGGCCAACCGGGATCTTCGCAACGATCTTCTTCAGGACTTCGGCCGGAACCGCCCGCACCATTTCGGTATCAACATACCCCGGGGCGAGCGCGTTGACGGTGATGCCCCATCGCGCGCCTTCCAATGCCAACGCCTTGGTGAAGCCGTGGATGCCGGACTTGGCGGCGGCGTAGTTGACCTGGCCGTACTGCCCGGCCTGTCCGTTCAGGCTGCCGATGTTCACCACGCGGCCAAACTTCGCGTCCCGCATGCCCTCGAACGTCAGCTTGCAGGTGTTGAAGCAGGACCCGAGATTCGTATCGATGACCGCATCCCACATGTCGCGGCGCATCTTCACCAGGGTGCCGTCGCGGGTGATGCCCGCGTTGTTCACCAGGATCTCGATCTTGCCGTACTGTTCCACCACCTTGGCGATGCCGGCCTCGGTATCCTCGAAGTTGGCAACGTTGAATTTCGCCACGTCGATGCCGTGCTCGGCCTTGAACGCCGCCGCGGCCTCGTCATTGCTCGCATAGTTGGCAATGACCGTTCGGCCTTGTTCCTTCAGGGCCAGGCTGATTGCCAAGCCGATTCCGCGAGTGCCGCCGGTTACCAATGCGACGCGTGCCATAAGGTCCCTCCCAGTTTGTTTCCTAGAACCGATGCTTTCTTAGCACTTTCGGGACAATCGCAAAGGGTGGAAACGCTTCGGCAACCGGATTTGTTGGCGACCGCTTCGTATGGACGTTCTGTCATGGGCCAAAGCCGGGGGGTCAGCGCTCCAGGCACATCGCCACACCCATGCCGCCGCCGATGCACAGCGTCGCCAACCCCTTCCGCGCGTCGCGCTTTACCATCTCATGCAACAATGTCACGAGAATGCGAGCGCCCGAGGCGCCGATGGGATGGCCGATGGCGATCGCTCCGCCATTGACGTTCACGCGGCCGGTGTCCCAGCCGAGGTCCTTGTTCACCGCCAGCGCCTGAGCCGCGAACGCCTCGTTCGCCTCGACCAGATCCAGGTCGTCCGGCTTCCACCTAACCCGCTCCAACACCTTGCGGGACGCCGGTATCGGCCCGGTGCCCATCACCGCCGGATCGACACCGGCGGTCGCGAATCCGGCGATGCGCGCCAGCGGGGTCAGGCCGCGCCTGGCCGCCTCAGCCGCGGACATCACAATCAGCGCCGCGGCACCGTCATTGATCCCGGAGGCGTTGCCCGCGGTCACCGTACCATCCTTGCTGAACGCCGGCCGCAGCCGCGCCATGCCCTCGGCGGAGGAATCGTGCCGTATGTACTCGTCATCCACCACGCTGGTCTCGCCCTTGCGGGTCTTCACCGTCACCGGGACGATCTCGTCCTTGAAGCGGCCGGATTTCTGCGCGGCGGAGGCCTTCTGCTGCGACGCCAGCGCGAACGCATCCTGCTGCTCCCGGCCGATCTGGTATTTGGCGGCGACGTTTTCGGCGGTGTTGCCCATGTGATAGCCGTGGAAGGCGTCCCACAGCCCGTCCTTCAGCATGGTGTCGACGAACTCCAGCCCGCCCATCTTGGTGCCGTTGCGCAGATGCGCGGCATGCGGCGCCAGGCTCATGCTCTCCATGCCGCCCGCGGCGACGATAGCGCTTTCGCCGGTGCGGACCTGCTGTGCGGCCAACGCGACGGAGCGCAGGCCGGACCCGCAGACCTGGTTGATGCCGAAGGCGGTCTTCTGATCCGGCAGCCCGGCGATGCGGGCCGCCTGGCGCGTCGGGTTCTGGCCTTCGCCGGCGGCAAGCACCTGGCCGTAGATCACTTCGTCGACATCGCCGGGCTCAAGACCTGCCCGGGAGATGGCGGCCTGCAACGCCGTGGCACCAAGTTCGTGCGCATGAACGCTGCTCAGCGCGCCGTTGAAGCTGCCGACGGGCGTGCGTGCCGCCGAGACGATGACGACCTCATCCATGAGCCGAGTTCCTTCTCCCCGTTGGACGCAATCACGTGCGTTTGGCGCCGCCGGAAAACAACCCGGGTCAGAGACCGAATTTCGCGGCGAGGTCCTCGATGTCGGCGGCGACGACATCCCAGTCCTGCTCGGCCGCATAATCCCGCGTCTGCAGCGGGCCATACTCCGTTGGACGCGGGAAAAAAGCGGTCAGCAGCCCGCAGCCGCGCGCCGCGGCGAGGTCGCCGTTATGCGCCGCCGCCATCATCACCTGGTCCGGCCGCAGGTCCAGCAACCGGGCAACGCCCAGATAGGTCTCCGGATCGGGCTTGAAGTGCCCGAACAGGTCGGAGCCGAAGATCATGTCCCACGGGATGCCGGCGAACTTCGCCATGTTCAGCAGCAGCGAGACGTTGCCGTTCGACAGCGGCCCGATGATGAAGCGAGACTTCAGCCGGGTTAGACCGGGCACCGCGTCCGGCCAGGGATGCAGCCGGTGCCAGCCGCGGTTGAGGTATTGCAGATCCGCTTCGGACAGGCCGGTGATGCCGAACTCGGTCACCAGCAGATCGAGCGACCCGCGATGCAGCGCGTCAAGCGTGGTCCACGGCCGCTCGCCCTTGCGGACCCGGTCCATGGAGGGGTGATAGGCCGCACGCCAGGCATCGACCAGCTTCGGCCAGTCGGCGGCGACCCCGCGTCCGTCGCCATATGCGGTCAGATCGGCGATCAGGCTGGTCCGCCAATCGACAACAGTGCCGAAGGTGTCGAAAACGATGGCCACGGGCTGTTTGACGGGCATGGCGGGCTCCTCGGTTCGGGCCGGAAGGAAAGCGGCGCGGGCGATAGGGGTCAAGCGAACCGGCGGCGGCCGGGAACTGCTTTTGGACTTGCCCGAGCGCGATGCGTGCGCTACATGTAGCGGTATGCGAAGTTTAACCAGTGCCGAGCGGGTCAAACGCCGTCGTGACAAGATGCGTGTCGCCGGCCTCCGTCCTGTCCAGATATGGGTGCGCGACACCCGTGCGGCCGGGTTCGCCGAGGAATGCCGCCGCCAGTGCCTTTCGATCGCAGCGGCCGACAATACCGAGGCCGGCCGCGCGGAAACAATATTCTGGGAGCGCGCCACCGCCGATGCCTGGGATGACCTCGGCTGATCCGCCGCGGCGATATCGTTGTCGTTGCCCTACAGGGGGACAGCGGCAAGCCGCGCCCGGCAGTCGTCGTTCAGGCGGACTGGTTCGATGCCTTGTCGACCGTTGTCGTCCTGCCTTTGACAAGCACGTTGCAGGCGGCGGCGGTGGCCCGGATCGATGTGGCTCCAGGCGCGGAAAACGGTTTGCGCGCGCCATCCCAGATTGCGGTCGACCGGCCGCAGACAGTCCGCCGGACCAAGGTCGGACCGGCTATCGGGCGGCTGGACAACGCTGGCCTGTTGGAGGTCAGCCGCGCACTGGCGGTCTTTCTCGGTCTGGTATGAAGTCAGCCGCCGTTGGGTTCGACCCGCCGCGATTGTTCCTCCCTTGTGCCTCCCCGTCATGGCCCGGACTGACGCCGGGCCATGACGGTGGGCACGAAGGGTTCGGTATCACACCGTCCCCGGTAAGCCCCTCAACCATCCCAGGAACGGCTTCCACAGCGCGACCTCCGCACGCGCCCCGGCAACCATCCCGACATGCCCGGCCGCCGGCTGGTGCAGCAGCGCACCCGGGATCAGCCGGGCGAGCGGGCAGGCCGATTCCGGCGGCACGATGCGATCGCGTCCCGGCACCGCGACGAACGCGGGAGTCCGGATCGCACCCGGGTCGATCGGCAGCCCCGCGATCCGCCAGCATCCGCGCGCGGGGGCGTTCTCGCCGTACCACTCGCCCAGGCAGGCCCGCGCCACCTCCGCCGCCAGCGGCACGCCGTCGTTCAGCCAGTCCTCCAGCGCCACGAACAGCGTCGCCCGCTCGCTGTCCTGCGGCACATTCGCGAAGGCTCGGTACTTGTCCGCCACGCCCCAAGGGTCGAGCAGGGCGAACAGCGTTTGCAGCAGGTCCACCGGCAGCGTCCGGCTGAACGCGAACGCCGGTTCCAGCAGCGGCAGCATCCCCGCCGCCTGAAGTGCCCGCTCGGGATCGGGCGCATGAAAGTCCCAGGGCGCCGCGAGCAGCGCCAGCCCGCTGATCAGGTCGGGCCGCCGGTGCGCCGCGGCGACCGCCAGCGTGCCGCCCATGCAGTATCCCGCCAGCACCGGCGGCGCTTCGGCATGGCGCACCGCCGCTGTCATCGCCCGCTCCAGCCGCCCGGCGACGTAGTCCGTCAAGGTGAAACGCCGCTCGGTCTCCGCCGGCCAGCCCCAGTCGAGCAGCAGCGGCCGAACGCCGTTGTCCGCCAGCCAGCGCAGCATCGAATGGCCTTCCGCCAGGTCGAGCACATACGCGCGATTGATCAGGCTCGGCACGAACAGCACCGGCATCCCGCCGGCAACGCCGTAGTCCACCAACCGCGTTTCGCCTTCGGCCCAGACCGTCGGGGGATCGGTCAACGTGCGGTGCCAGCCATGCCGCCGATAGGCCGCGATGCCCTCGATCAGCGCGGCATCCTGCTCCAGCGTTTCCAGCCAAACCTCCGCCGGAAACGAGGCCTCAAGGTTTCCGTCGCGGACGGCGCTTTGGATCGACTGAAGGACCTCCGCCACGTTCGATGTCGGCCAGCCGGCGTTCCAAAGCGGCGACGTGGCGCGCGAGACGTTCGATCTCAGCATCGCGAGGGTCAGGTGCAGCAGCAGCGGGCGCGGTCCCCGGCGCATCAGCGGCCCCGGCGCGTCGGCCCGCGTGGTCATGCCGGGCCGGGCCTCGCTCGGCCGGAATGGCGCGCAGCGATGCCGCCATCGTGCCGGCCCACAGCGCCATCAGGGTCTGCCATGTCTCGCGCATCTCCGGATCGGCCGCCATGGCGCTGATCTCGCTCTGCCACAGGGTGATCCAGTCCTGCGCCAGCCCGCGGGCACGGGACGTGCCCCCGCCAAGGCTCGACTGTCCGGCCGAATCCCAGCGCTCCCCGTCGCGTCCGGCGTTGTTCAAACCGGGGTCGACCCCCATGCGTCATTCACCCTCCTGGCGGCCGGACCATAGGCGCGACGGCTCGGCGGCGAAACGTCAAACCGCCGCGCCAGCGCGATTCGGCGTACGGAATCAGTCTATCGCAACTGCGAGATAAGCGTTAGATAGGCCAGCCAAAGCGAGGTGTGCATGTCTGTTCCGGTTGAGACCATCACGGAGATAGCGGCCAGCGATAAACCCCCGGTTGTAGTCAAGAAGTATGCGAACCGGCGCTTGTACAACACGGAAAGTTCCAGCTACATCACCTTGGACAACCTCGCCGACATGGTTCGGCAGGGGCGGGACTTTGTCGTCTACGATGCCAAAAGCGGCGACGACATCACCCGCGGCGTGCTGACCCAGATCATCGTCGAGGAAGAGGGCAAGGGTCAAAACCTGTTGCCCACCAACTTCCTGCGCCAGCTCATCGGCCTGTATGGCGGCTCCATGCAAGGGCTGGTGCCGAAGTACCTTGAACATGCGATGACATCTTTCGCCGAGCAGCAGGAGCAGATCCGCACTGCGATGCAAAAGACGATGGGTACTCTGTTTCCCTTCGGCAACATCGAGGAGGTCGGCCGCCAGAACATGGCGATGATGGAGCGCGCCTTCAGCATGTTCACCCCGTTCTATCGCGGGACCGAGCCCACCAATCCATCCAACGAGCACGAATTGGAAATCGAGGCGCTTCGGTCGGAGATCGAGCGGCTGCGCAAGGAACTCGCCGCCGCCAAGGCTCGTTAGGCGGCGCCCAAGAATAAGCGAATTGGGGGGCCGTCCCGCTTCCGTCATGCCCCGGCTTGTCCGGGCCACCCCCGCCGCACGGTGCCGCGACAGGTGGCCCGGACGAGCCGGGCGATGACGTTTGAGGAAGCGGCCTTCCTGAGGCGGAAATTTTGGGCGTCGCCTTAGCAGCGCCCGGCGGCTTCACGCGGCATTGGGGACAGGCATGCGGGGGCGAGTCAGGCCGTCGCCTGATGAAGGTCCTGCAATTCAAGTGCGCGGCCGATCAAGAGGAGGGTGCGCCGAGCCTCATTCGGTCGCGGCCTGAGGCTCGCGCCAGGGCCTCTGCGCTAAAAAGACCCAAGCCCAACCTACGCGCCAGGCCCAACCGCGGTCAGGCACCGCCGCTAATCGGCGTGCCGGTCCGCGATCGGGATGCGCGGCCGGCGCACGTGTCAGATGCTGTCTTGCGACCGTGCAATAGACAGTCTGTAATCGCTGGCACCATTGCATGCCGCGCAGCGTCACATAGCGTTCTATGCTGTTAACAAAAACAGGTCGGCATGAAGGAGGAAGAAAACCATGATCGCGCCGACTCATGACACTCGTTCCAGCCCTGTTTTGCTCAACATATCGCGCCGCCGCCCGCTCTTGCTGGCTGCCCTGCTTCTGACCGCATCGCTGTGCATCGCACCGTTAGCCGGCGCGGCGGTGCTGGCCGGCGTGGACGTGCCGGACACGCTGCGGATCGACGGCCGCACGCTCGTGCTGAACGGCGTCGGCCTTCGCACCCTGACCTTCCTCAAGGTCAGGATCTACGTGGCCGCGCTCTATTTGCCGAGAAAGAGCTCCGACGCCCGTGCCATCCTCGCCTCACCCGGGCCGAAGGTGATCGCGCTCCATCACATTCATAGCGGATCAAAATCACAAGTGCAGGACCGCTACCGCGAGGGCGAGAAGGTCAATTGCGGCGGCGGCGGCTGCGATGCCTCGCTGCAGGCGGATTTCGAGAGGCTTGTCGCCTCCGCGGAGCCGGTCAACGACGGCGACCTCACTCTTTATATCGTGACCGACAAGAGCTTCCGGGTCGTCTTCAACGGGCGCGAGGTCATCGCTTTCTCGGGCGACCGTCTCGGCAACATGATCATCGAAGGCTTCATCGGCGCCCGGCCGCCGTCCGAGGAGGTGCGCGCCGGCCTGCTCGGGGTTTCGGCGGGATAGCTCCGCCGCTTCATTCCGTGATCGCCGGTTAGGAAAGCGTTAACGATTTGCTGTCATACCTCCGCGCCGACGGAGGGCAGCGATGGCAGGTAAGCGGGACAAGAAGGCGGGCGGTACCATCATCATCAAGCGGGAGGAGATCGTCGAGGGCGGCCACCACGGCGGCGCCTGGAAGGTGGCGTACGCCGATTTCGTCACCGCCATGATGGCGTTCTTCCTGCTGATGTGGCTGCTGAACGCCACCACCGAGGACCAGCGCAGGGGCCTCGCCGACTATTTCAGCCCCAACAACGTGCTGTCGCACACCTCGTCCGGCACCGGCGAGCCGTTCGGCGGCCACTACCGCCCTCGACTAGGGCGCCATGGTGTCGGATCGCGGCGCCGTGCAGGTCACCGTCGGCGCGCGGCCGCCGGTCGAGAAGACCGAGGACGGCAACGAGACGGTCATCACCGACTACCATCGCGCCAAGTCCGGCGACGGCGTGGGCGCTGGCCCGTTGGCCGACGATCAGGACGCCGACGATGAGGACGACGACAAGCCGCTCGGCCAGGCGGCGACTCGCCCGGCGCCCGGCCCGGGCGGCGCAGCCGCCGTGCAGCGGGAGGGCGCCACGCACGGCAGCCGCGTCCCGACCGACGCGGAAATCGCCGCGCAACGGGAGAAGCAGCAGAAGGCGGCGTTCGAGCAGGCGGCGCAGCAGATCAAGGACGCCGTCGGCAGCGACCCCGCGCTGGCCGATCTGGCCAAGCAATTGGCGATCGACATGACGCCGGAGGGCCTGCGCATCCAGATCATGGACGAGGTCAAGCTGCCGATGTTCCCCTCGGGTTCGGCTACGCCGAACGATCGGGTCAAGCTGCTGATGCAGAAGATCGTGCCGGTGCTGATGAAGCTGAGCCAGCCGATTTCGATCGCCGGCCACACCGACGCCGCGCCGTTCCCGGGACCGGAACGCACCAACTGGGAATTGTCGGCCGAGCGGGCCAACGCGACGCGCCGGCTGCTGGTGGATGACGGGCTGCCGGAGACGCGCATCCACTCGGTGACCGGACTGCGCGGACCGCGATCCGCTGCTGCCGGCCGATCCGCTGGCGGCGGCCAACCGGCGGATCGCCATCCTGGTGCTGCGCGATCCGCCACCCGCGGCGGCGGCTCCAGCCACGGCGGCTGCGCAGCCCTGATCCATGCTGGTCATCGGCGGCCTGGTCCTGCTGTTCGGCTGCGTGTTCGGCAGCTACCTGGCGTCCGGCGGCAGCATGGGGCCGCTGATCGAGGCCGTGCCGTTCGAGATGTGGACCATCGGCGGCGCGGCGATCGGCACGTTCCTGATGGCCAACAGCATGCACGACGTGAAGCACACGCTCGGCGGGCTCGGCAAAGCCATCAAAGGCGCGGCGTTCAAGAAGCAGGACTACGTCGAATTGCTGAGCCTGCTGTATTTCCTCGTCCGCCTCGCCAGCACCAAGGGCGCCATGGCGCTGGAGCCGCATATCGAGAAGCCGGAGGACAGCAAGGCGTTCCAGAAATTCCCGAAGATCCTGCACAACCATCACGCCAGCACCGTGATCTGCGACTACCTGCGCATGGTCGGCATGAACGCCGACGACCCGAACCAGATCGAGGACGTGATGGCGCGGGAGCTGAAAAAGACCCTGAACGAGGAACTGCATCCGGCGCACGCCTTGCAGACGATGGCCGATGCGTTGCCGGCGCTGGGGATCGTCGCGGCGGTGCTGGGCGTGATCAAGACGATGTCCCACATCGACCAGCCGCCGGCGGTGCTGGGTGCGATGATCGGCGGCGCGCTGGTCGGCACGTTTCTCGGGGTCCTGCTGGCCTACGGCATGGTCGGCCCGTTTGCCATCCGCATCAAGGGCATCGTGGAGGAGGAGGCCAAATACCTCGAGGTCATCCGCGCGGTGCTGGTGACCCATCTGCACGGCAACGCGCCGCAGGTGAGCGTGGAAGCCGGCCGCAAGATGGTGCCGAACGAGCACATGCCCTCGTTCCAGGAACTGGAGGAGGCGGTGCAGTCGCTGGATATTTGATGGCTGCCGAATGCGCTTGCCGGGCCTGGTGCCCTTGATGGCGCGGATGGCCGGGAAATCTTGTCATTATCGTCATGGCCCGGCTTGTCCGGGCCACCCGTCGCGGCAGATGCTGGCCGGTGGCCCGGACAAGCCGGGCCATGACGATGAAGGAGCCGTGCTCACTGTGCCGGCGGCAAGATCGTTACTGTCGCGGTTCGCCCGGCGACGAGACGCACCGAAGGCGGCACGAACTCCAGACTCACCCGCACGGGGATGCGCTGCGCAAGTCGCACCCAGGTAAAGGTTGGGGTAATGTTAGGCAGCAGATCGCGACCGACAGCGCGTTGGCGGTCGAAAACGCCGCCGGCGATCCCCATCACCTCGCCGGTCAGGACCTCGCGTGTGCCCATCAGTTCGATTCGAGCACGATCGCCCGTATGGATGCGCGGCAGCTTGGTTTCCTCAAAGTAGCCATCGACGTAAAACGAGTCGGTATCGACCAGCGCGGCAATCGGTTGCGAGGCAGTCACGTAGTCGCCCGGCCGCAAGTAGAAATTGGTCAGCACACCGTTCACCGAAGCCCGCACATGCGACCGGTCCAGGTTCAGTTGCGCGACATCGCGCGCGGCCAGCGCCTGCTGATAGTCGGCCGCGGCCTCTATCGCCAGCGCCGATGCCTGCTGCTGCTGTTCACGCGATACCGCGATGTCGGTCAGGTTCAAAAGGCGCCGTGCCTCACGGTCGCTTTCGGCGAAGACAGCCTGCTTGCGTTCGGCGTCCGCCCTCGCTTGCTGCAGAGCCAGGGTGAAGCGGGACGGATCGATGCGGAACAACACGTCGCCCTTCCGCACCGCCTGCGTGTCGTGGACGAACACCTCCACCACCGGCCCGGATACGTCGGCCGCCACGCCGACGACATCGGCTCGCAGGATGCCGTCGCGCGTCCAGGGTTCCTCCAGGTAGTAGATCCACATCCGCCAGCCGGCGAACGCGGCAACAGCCACCAGCAGCACGGTCACGGCGACGCGGCGCAGCACCGGCAATTCGTCTCTCATGACGGGAGCACCCCGCGCAGCGCCGGCAACGCCGCGTCCAGCCCGAACACCGTTCCGCCCAGCACCAGGACGAACAGCGCCAGATTGACCAGCGGCCGGTGCCAGACGAGGCGGTAGAAGCCGACGGCGTTCAATCCCCGCAACAGCAGTGCGGTCAGTACCCAGGCGACCGCGATGGCGGGCAACAGCGGCGGCAGATAAACCCCGCACAGGTCGAACTCACCGCGCATGCGCGACCTCGGACCCGAACAGCGACCGCTGCACCCCGGCCAGATGAAACCATGCCGCCTGAGCACCTGCCGCGGGGATCGCCGCCGCCGTGGCAGCCATCGCCGCTGCAGCCGCCTCGCGCAGTTCATCAAGGCCGATCGGCCGGTTGCGGCGGCGCGCGTCGAAATACCGCGCAAGCGCGGCCCGCATCGCGTCGATCGCGTCGCGGGCGGGGGCGGGCAGCGTTGCGTCATCCTCCCGCAGCCGCAGCAGGTTCAGGCCGATGCGCAACTCGCCCAGCAGCGCGGCCGTCGAGAGGTCCTGCTCATGCCGTGGCGCATTCAGCCGCGGCGCCAGGGCCGTGAAGCGATCGAGCGCCCGTAGGGCATAGGCCGCCCGCCCGGAATGCCAGCGCCGCGCCGCGATGGAAGCCAGGTCCGACCATCCGGCGCGCAGCAGATGCCGCGCGGTCCAGGCCGAACCGGGGGCCAGGGTGATGCGCGCGAGCACGGCCGCGGCGGTCACCCCCGCCAGCGCGCCGAGCGCGCCATCGACCACGCTGTGGAATTGAGCATCATACTCCGGCTGCAGGCTCATCATCAGCGTCGTCAGGACGGTCAGCATCACGCCCGTGCCCGCGGTGATCGGGATGAACGCGCCGGCCGGGACGAGGAACAGTCCAACCGCGACTATCAGCAAGGGGAACTCGTTCACGCCCGGCAGCACGGCGAACTGGTAGCCGATGGCCACGACGGCGGACGCGGCCAGGATCACCGCAACGCGCGCCAACTGCTCCGCCGGCTCGGGCGACATGGTGGCAAACAGCCCGGCCACCAACGTCATCATGGACGCTTCCCGCCCTTCGTCCCAAGCGGTCGCGGTCCAATACAAGGCGACCAAAAGGAAGGCGAGCGCAACCGGCAACAGCACCAGCAGCGCGCGAAGCGGATCGCGATACGGCGCCGAAAGCTTTTCGCTCCGCGCGGCCAGCCGCAGATGATCTGGCAGCGGCGCGCCCTCGGCCACCGCGCGCTGCAACGCCACGCAGTCCCGGTGGCCGAGCATGAGATCGCCCAGCATCAGCGCCAGGCTGCTTTGCAGCAGGCTCGGCGCGCCGGCTGGCGCATCCGGCGTCTCACGCAGATCGTCGATCGTCCGCTGGGTCGCCTCGGTCTGCTCGGCCGATACCGCCGGCAACGCCCTGACCCAGTTACTGAGCGCCCGCACCGCCAGACGCGTGCGGGGCGTCGCGGCAGGGCCGGAGGCCATCAGCGGCGCCCAGTCCCGGGCGGCGAACATAAGCCGGATCAGCAGCAGCATGCGCGTGTGCAACAGCCGGACCACCCGGGGGGGCGGCGGGTTCGGCACGATGTCGTAGGCGACGTGAAACGCCAGCGTGTCCAACTGAGCGGCATCGGCGGCCAGTTGGCTCAGCTCGCGATAGCTGCCATCCGCACCGTCCGCGCCGAGGAGCCCCTGGAGCGTGTAGGTCCGCGCCCGCTCCAGCCAGGCTGCGACCCGAGCGTTGAGGATTGCTCCAGCGGGGTGCGGAAAGACAATGCTGTCGATCACCGTGGCGCAGACGATACCAAGCAGCGTCTCCTCCGTGCGGGCGATAGCGGTGGTGAAGCCGGACAGCGGATCGAGCGCGTCGGGCAACCCGATCAGGGCCGCGGTAATGCCGGCCAGCAAATACGTATATCCCCGCGGGGTCTGGTCGATCATTGCGCCGAGGAAGCCGAGCAGGGCAGCCAGGCCGATGGAGAGAAACAGCGCGCCGGGCAGGTTCGCGAGCAGCGCCGTCAGAAACACCGCGACAGCCAGGCCCGCGAGGGTGCCGATCATCCGATAGACGGCGCGGGACCGCACGGCCCCGGAGATCGGCTGCATCACGACGTAAACCGTAAAAATGGCCCACATCGGATGCGGCAGGTTCAGCGCGCAGGCGATCCAGAACGCCAGCATCGCCGCAGCGAACGCCTTCACGGAGAACACGAACTCCTGCGCGCCCGGCCATACCATGCTGTATTGTTTCCCCCCGGGATCGGTGCCGGCGCAGGATGCCCGGGGTTCGTCTACGCGATCAAGACCGCGCGATCCCGCCGGGCTTCACGGCTCGCCGAATGTCGCGATCTTGTCGATCCCGCAGAAGAACAGCACCCGCTTTTCGTCGATCTTCGGGTCGCGCAGTCCATACGGCCCGGGCTGCCCGGTATACTTGGTCCAGATCCGATCGACCTGACGGGTGACATAGTCGCCGCCTTCTTCCCACTCCCGCAGTTCGCGGCGGACCGTGCACTTGATCTGCACCCAGTGATACGGGTTCTTCGGGTTCACGATCAGGATCGTCAGCCCGGGATTGTCGCGAATCCACTGGCACTTGTTGCGGTGGGCGGCGGTGTTGATCAAAACCTCCCCGTCCGCATGGTCGAACCACATCGGGGTCAGGCTCGGCCGTCCATCCGGTCCGGTGATGGCCAGGGTCACGGTGATCGGTTCATCCAGCAATTGCCGGTAGATCGGCGGCAGATCGTCCAGGCTGGCCGCCCGGCGCTTTTCGCCGACGGCGAACTGCCCCTCCTGCGGGCCGTGCGCCACAGTGCGAAAGTTGGCGATGATGAAGCCATCGGCCATTGCGTACTCCTCCCGTGCCGCCGCTTCGGGCGGCTTGTTGGTTGAGCACCTCCAGCCGGGCATCGCCCGGGTCTGGGGTGCGATGCCAACTCTAGCTGCCCACTGCCGGGACGCAACATGCGCGCCTGCCCGGAGGCAGACGCGCATCCGTGCGTGAGCCCTACGCCGAACGGCCGAGGGAAGCAGCAGCGGGCCCGCCGCCACCGGCTGGTTTGACAGCGCCGTCGGGCGTCACCGAGCCGCCGGCCTTCTCGATCTGTTCGGTGACCGAGGCGATCAGTTCCTCCCAGCTCTTTTCGAACAATTCGACGCCCTGCTTTTCCAGCACCTCGGCCACATCCGCGATGTCCACTCCGGCCGTGCGCAGATCCGCGATCACCTTGCGCGCCGCGGCGTAGCCGTCGCGGATCGTGTCGCCGCGCACCGTTCCGTGGTCGGCCACCGCTCGCAGCGTCGCCTCCGGCATCGTGTTGACCGTGTCCTTGGCCACCAGATCGACGACATACTTGGTATCGGGGAACGACTTGTCCTTCACGCCGGTCGAGGCCCACAGCAGCCGCTGCGGCATCGCGCCCGCCGCCGCCAGCGCCTGCCAGCGCGGCGTCTCGAGCATGTGCTCATACACTTCATACGCCAGCCGGCTGTTCGCCACCGCCGCCTGTCCGCGCAATTGCGGGGCGTTGGAGCCGAGCCGCTTGTCGACCTCGGTATCGACGCGACTGACGAAGAAAGAGGCGACGCTTTCGATCCCATGCAGGCTGCCGCCCGCTTTCAGTCGCTGTTCGAGGCCGCTGAGGAATGCCTCCAGCACCGCCTTGTAGCGTTCCACCGAGAAGATCAGCGTGACGTTGACGCTGATCCCCGCGGCGAGGGTCTCGGTGATCGCCGGCAGGCCGGCCAGGGTGGCGGGGATCTTGATGAACAGGTTGGGCCGGTCCACCAGCCACCACAGGCCGCGCGCCTCGGCGGCGGTGCGTCCGGCATCCTCGGCGATGCGCGGGTCCACCTCGATGGAGACGCGGCCATCGCGGCCGCCCGACTTTTCGTAGACCGGATGCAGGATGTCGCAGGCGGCGCGGACGTCCCATGCGGTCAGCAGCCGCAGCGTCTCGCCGATAGCGGTGCCGCGAACGGCGAGGTCGCGCAACTGGTCCTCATATCCCGACCCGCTGCCAATGGCCTTGGAGAAGATCGTCGGGTTGGTGGTGATGCCGACGATCTCGCCGGCCTCGACCGAATGCGCCAGGCTGCCGGAGTGGATGCGGGTGCGGCTTAAATCGTCCAGCCAGACCGCGACCCCGGCGGCGGCGAGGTCCTTCAATGCAGTGCCCATGATGAACTCCTGTGACGCCCGAAATTCGAGTTGGGCATCCAAGCTGCGCGGTGCAGCGGCAAATGGCTACCCGACGAGATCGTGAACACCTTTTTCGGTGGCGGGAAAAGAGGTCTGCTACGCCATGACGATGGTTTGGGAGGGACAGTAACCGGCATGACCTGGTCGATCGTCGCCCGAGACCCGAACTCCGGTGCGTTCGCCGTCGCCGTCGCCACCAAGGCCTTCGCCGTCGGAGCCGTCTGCCCGTTCGTGCGGGCCGGCGTCGGCGCGGTGTCGACCCAGTCGATGGCCAACCGCTATCTCGGCCCCGCCATCCTGGACGCCATGCAGCGCGGCCTTCCCCCGGAGGCCGCGATCGAGGGCGCGCTGGCGGGCGACGAGGGGCGCGGCATCCGCCAGGTTCACGCTGTCGATCGCCACGGCCGCACCGCCGCCTGGACCGGAGGCAATTGCGTTGACTGGTGCGGCGACGCCGGTGCCAAGGGCGTCAGCGTCGCCGGCAACATGCTGGCGGGCGAGGCCGTGCTTGCGTCGACGCTCGACGCGTGGACGGCGAATGCGGTGCTGCCGATGCCCGATCGCCTGATGCTTGCCATGGAGGCCGGCCAGAACGCCGGCGGCGATCGGCGTGGCAAACAGTCCGCCGCAATGGTGATGGCCACCACCGAGGACTTCCCGGACCTGGACCTGCGCGTGGACGATCACCCGGAGCCGCTGTCGGAACTCCGCCGCCTGCTGTCGATCTGGAAGGTTCAGGGCGTCTCCCGCCTCGGGATCGCCCCTTGCAAAGCCAATCCCGCCGGCCTGATCGATCTGGATGTGATCGAGGCGGGATGGATCGCCCGTGGGCTTGATCTGCGGTTCCGGCGGTAGGACCGGCCGGGAGGGCAACGCCTATCGATCAGCGCGAACCGAAAACGGCACGATCCCGCCGGTTCTTTGTCCATTTCCCGAGTATGCAATCCAACTCATTTCATAGTTGCCGGGGCTGAGCGCGCCCCGTCGCGCGAACAGCGTATCCGGCGCGCTGTCTAGCCTGGGACTGAGTGTAACGATCACGGTGCCGGACTGCGCGATGAACAGGCGAGACGTCACGTGATTGACCGGCGCATTGAAGCGGACGAAGAAATCCTCGGATCGTTCATCGAGACTTTCGCCGTTGACCGGATGGCTTGCCACGGCGCTCGGAGGCTCGGCCGATCGCGCCGGCCAGAATGGCGCAGCGATAAGGCCGAGTACCAACAGCCAGGTTCGCATCGAAACCTCCTGTGCAGCAACGAGCGGGCGGAACGCTGCCGGGTCGGGCGGTATGGCCTTGCGGTTCGTGTATTCGGCTCCTGCTCGTCCGGCGGGTCGCCGGTTGTCGTATCCGCGGCGGCCCTCCCGCACGCACCTGCGTCAGACTTTCTCGATCGAGGCCTGGAAGATCTCCTCGATCGACTCACCCAGCGCGGCGTCGAACTCGGCGTCGCTCATGTCGTGTTTGAGCCCCTCGGTCAGCGCCCGCGAGAAGCTGGCGATCACGCCGTGGTTGGCGGCGAGGCGCTGGCACGCCTCGGTGCGCGAGTAGCCGCCGGATAGCGCGACGACCCGGGCGACGCGCTTGTCCTTCACCAATCCGGCGTAGAAGTCCGGCTTGTCCGGAATGGTCAGCTTCAGCATCACCTGCCGGCCGGAGGGCAGGGCATCGAGGTTCTTGTTGATTTCCGATAGGAGCACGGTCTCGGCCCCCGCCTTGTCCGGGCTTTTGATCGACACCTCCGGCTCGATGATCGGCATCAGCCCGTGCGCGGCGATCTGCGCGGCGATGTGGAACTGCTGCTTCACCACGGCGGCGATTCCGGACTTCGAGGCGAGGTTGATGACCGAGCGCATCTTGGTACCGAACACCCCGAGCTTCACCGCCCGCTCCAGCAGCGCGTCCAGACCGCCTATGGGCTTCATCAGGCTGACGCCGTCGCTTTCCGGTTCCAGTCCTTTGTCGACTTTGAGGAACGGGACGACGCCGCGGTCCTCCCACAGGAAGGTCGGGACGGGGCGGCCGTGCGCCTGGCCGTCCATCGTGGCCTCGAACAGGATGGCGCCGATGACCTTGGCGCCGGTGAAGGCCGGGGCGGAGATGATGCGCACGCGCATCTCGTGCATCAGCTTGAACATCTCGGCATCGCCGCTGTAGGCGCTGTCCGGGATGCCGTAGAGGCGCAGGGCGCCGGGCGTCGATCCGCCGCTCTGGTCGAGCGCGGCGATGAAGCCGGGTTTTTTGGACATCTGCGCGAGCATTGCGTCATTGGCCATGATCGTCATCCTTGCTTGGGGCACGTCACGCGCAGGGAAGCGTGCGCAGCCTCTACCGGTTGCTTGGAGCCGGGGGAGTATAGGCATGGGGTGCGCCGGGGGTGCAATGCTTGCGACCCCTGCATCGTGGTCCTGTGTGATGGCCGGATCCAGTCCGGCCATCCACGGCCTGCGGCGCTGTTGGCGGCAAAGCCGGCCGTGAAGAAAATAGGCTTGGCGGCCGGCCGAAACCCAGTCCGGTCCTCGTTTTTCATCCAGGGTGGGGTGGGCCGCGGGCCGGTGGCGAACTAAAACGTCATGGCCCGGCTCGTCCGGGCCACTATCGCGGCAGGTGCTGGCGGGGGTGGCCCGGACGAGCCGGGCCATGACGGAAGGGGGCGGCCCCCCAATTCGCTTATTCCTGGGCGTCGCCATAGTGGCCATCGGATCAGCGTCGCCTGACCCTGCCGACTCACTGCCGGAACGTGCCGTAAACCGCCCCCTCGAATCCGATCAGCGTTTCCAGCGTCGCCGGATCGCTCGCCGGGAGCAACTGCATCATCAGCACCGCGGTTATCCGCGAGGTTGGATCGATCCAGAAGAACGTGTTGTGCACCCCCGCCCAGGCAAGGCTTCCGGCAGCGCGGCCGCCCGGCACCGCGCCCACGGTGATCAGGAAACTCAAACCCCACTTCTTGACGATGCCCGGAAAGGCCTCGACCTCCAGCGCCAGTTGCGGATTGTCGCTGCGCAGCATCGGCACGTCCATCTCGCCGATGTGGTTCCGGCTCATCAGCTTCACCGTCTCCGGCTTCAGCACCTGCCGCCCGTCCAGCGTGCCGCCGGCAAGCAGCATGCGGCAAAACGCCATGTAATCGGATGCGGTCGAGTAAAGCCCGCCCCCGCCCATGCGGAATTCCGCATCCTGCGGGAACTCGAAATCGATCGGCACGGGCTTGCCGTCAGCATCGCGGGCATGGGTGCCGACCAGGCGCGACCGCATCGCCTCGCCGGGCCGGAAGCTGCTGCTGGTCATGCCGAGCGGGCCGAAGATGTTCTGCCAGAAATACGCGTCGAGGTCCTGTCCGCTGACGCTTTCGACGATCCGCCCGACCAGATCGATGCCGATGCCGTATTCCCATTGGGTCCCGGGATCGAACATCAGCGGCACCGTCAGCGAATCCAGCCGGCAGGTGCCGATGCTCGGCAGTCCTGTCACCTCGATGAAGCGCCTGAGTTCGGGGTTGAAGAGGTCGTAGCTATAGCCGGAGGTATGGGTCAGCAGGTGCCGCACCGTCACCGGCCCAACCGGTGCCCGCAGGCGGGGCTTGCCGGCGTCGTCGAAGCCCTCCAGCACCTGGACGTCGCGCGTGAACGGCAGCAGCTCGCCGATGGGCTGGTCGAGGCTGATGCGGCCGGTCTCCACAAGCTGCATCGCCGCGGTGGCCGTGATGGCCTTGGTCATCGACGCGATTCGAAACACGCTGTCGAGCGTCATCGGATCGGGCCGGTCGATCGCGCGGCGGCCGAACGCGCCCTGGTAGATGATCCCGGAGTTGTCCGCGACCAGCCCCACGACGCCGGGCAGCTTGCCGCTTTCGACCGGATCGGTCAGCACGCGATCGATGGCTGAGGTCATGTCTTGCGGTCCTCTCCGGTGTTGCCTGACGAAGCTAAAGCAGGGCCTGGCGGCTGCGAACCGCACATTATCGCGGGTTCATGTCACGTGACTCGCTCTCCCGCCTTGCGCAGCGCCGCGACACTGCGGTCGAGCAGGCGGGTCTCCTCCTCAGACAAGGCGGGCGGATAGAATGCGCGCAGGCCGTGGCGGCCGATAACGCCGGGCAGCGACAGGGTCAGCCCGTGCTCCCGGCTGAAGCCGCCGATCGGCACGGCGAGACCCTCGTCGCGCAGCACCGCCTCGGCGATGCGGGCGCAGACGATACCGATGCCGTACTGGCTGGCGTCGTTGCCCTCGACGATGGCGATGTTGGCGTAGCGCACCTCTTCTTCTACAGCCTTGCGAAACGCCGCTTCGTCATCGCCGCGTTGGTGCAGCAGCGCCGGCAGCGGGACGCCCGCCACACGGACGCCCGACCAGACGAACACCTCCGACGTGCCGTGTTCGCCGAGGATCTGCGCCTCCACTGTGTCGGGGCTGACATCCAGCTTGCGGGCGACGTGCGTGCGAAAGCGCAGGCTGTCGAGCCAGGTGCCGGTGCTCAGCACCCTGTCGTGTCCCGCCAGCCGGCGGGTCAGATCCGCCAGCGGGTCGGGCGGATCGGTTACCGCCAGCAGCACGGCCCCGGGCGCGGCCTTGACGACCGCCGGGACGATATCGCGGTAGATCGCGGCGTTCTTGTCGAGCAGCTTGAGCCGTCCCTCCGGGTCGGAGCGATCGGTCGCGCCGCCTTGCTGCTCGTTCACGCCGGCGGTGATCATGACCAGCGCGGCGCCGGCGAGGGCGTCATAGTCGCCCTCCGTCACGTCGATGCGCGGGCCGATTGGCACGCCATAACGGATATCCGTCGCAACGGCTTTGGCGCGCCTGGCAGTTCGGTCGACGACGACGATCTCGCGCGCGGAGCCGCGCAGCACCAGCGCCATGCCGCAGGCCGCGCCGACGCCCCCGGCTCCGATGACCCCGACTTTCATGATTGGGTTCTCCAGCAGTGTCGGAGCGGCAACGCGCAGGGATGAGGGCGTTCGGTCACAAGGTCGGGAAGCATTCCAGGGGTGTCTGCCAGGCGCGTCGCGGACGGGGTTAGGCGACGCCCGGGGCGCGTGGTGCGGGTGGCCGTTGATCGCCGAGGCACCAGCCATCATTGTCCGCCGGTGAACGGCAGGGAGGGGTCCGATGCCCGATCTCTGCGAAACCGACATCCTGCTGTGGTCCGAACAGCAGCGCGACCTGCTGCGCCGCCTCGCCGCCGGGGAACCGATGAACGAAGCGCCGGACTGGCCGAACATCATTGAGGAAATCGACAGCGTGGGAAGCGAGCAACTGCTCGCCGTGACGTCGAACCTGCTGCAGGCGCTGATCCATATGCTGAAGGCCGAGGCTTGGCGGCATTCCGGCCATGTTCCGCACTGGCGGGCCGAAGCGCGTGTATTCCGGTCGAACGCAACGGATCGTTATGCGCCGTCCATGCGCCCGCGGATCGACCTCGACCGGCTTTACCGCCGCGCCTTGCGTGGCCTGCCGGAAACCATCGACGGCCAGCCGCCACTCCCGGTGCCGCACACCTGTCAGCACACGCTGGACGACCTGCTGTCCGAGGACTGAGCAAGCCGGCATCCGCCGGCTGCCGCAGCGATACGTCGCAGGACAGGCGCCGCCGGTCTGACTTTTGATGTCCTGGCGCTTGGCGCGGTCGCTGATCGTGGTGGCGAACGCGCATCGGTTTCTGCGGGAAGCCCGCCGCGCGCCACCTGTCTTGACTTTCACGTGCAAAAGTCTATCTCCCCACACCATCCTCGCCATCCCGACGTGGATTCTGGCTGTAACCCGGCCCGCACCTCCGGCTCGCGGGCAAGCCGTGTTTCCGTACGGAAACGCGCATACAAAACGGCAATCACCGGGCCTGCCCCGGACATCCGTAACGGAACACACTTAACTCATGGCAGCATCCGCCACCGCGCGCGTCCAAGAACCCGTGCAAGACCATTTCAAGGGCGAAGATTTCGCCTCGCTCCTCGACGAAACACTCGGCACCGATGCCAGCTTCGACGGCTCCGTCGTCACCGGCCGCGTGCTGCGGCTGACCGACGAATTCGCCATCGTCGATGTCGGCCTGAAGTCGGAGGGCCGCGTCGCCCTCAAGGAATTCGGCCCGCCCGGCGCCAAGCCGGACGTCAAGCCCGGCGACATGATCGAGCTGTATGTCGAGCGGTACGAAGACCGCGACGGCTCCATCATCCTGTCCCGCGAGAAGGCCCGCCGCGAAGAAGCCTGGACCAATCTTGAAAAGGCGTTCGAGGCGCAGAAGCGCGTCGACGGCACGATCTACGGGCGGGTCAAGGGCGGCTTCACCGTCGATCTCGGCGGCGCGGTCGCGTTCCTGCCGGGCAGCCAGGTCGATATCCGCCCGGTGCGCGACGTCGGCCCGCTGATGGGCACGCCGCAGCCGTTCCAGATCCTCAAGATGGACCGGGCTCGAGGCAACATCGTCGTCTCCCGCCGGGCCGTGCTCGAAGAGACCCGGGCGGAGCAGCGCAGCGAGCTGATCCAGGGCCTCAAGGAAGGCATGATCCTGGATGGCGTGGTGAAGAACATCACCGATTACGGCGCGTTCGTGGACCTCGGCGGCGTCGATGGCCTGCTGCATGTCACCGACATCGCCTGGCGCCGCATCAATCACCCGTCCGAGGCGCTGACCATCGGTCAGGCCGTCAAGGTCCAGGTCATCCGCTTCAACTCCGACACCCAGCGCATCAGCCTGGGCATGAAGCAGTTGGAAGCTGATCCGTGGGAAGGCGTGGCGGCGAAGTATCCGCCGGGTGCCAAGTACTCGGGCCGCGTCACCAACATCACCGACTACGGCGCCTTCGTGGAGCTGGAGCCGGGGGTCGAGGGTCTGGTTCACGTCTCCGAGATGTCCTGGACGAAGAAGAACGTCCATCCCGGCAAGATCGTCTCCACCAGCCAGGAAGTCGACGTCATGGTGCTCGACGTGGACAGCTCCAAGCGGCGGATTTCGCTCGGCCTCAAGCAGGTCCAGCGCAACCCGTGGGAGCAGTTCGTCGAGGAGCATCCGATTGGCTCCGAGGTCGAGGGCGAAATCCGCAACATCACGGAATTCGGCCTGTTCATCGGCCTGTCCGCGGACATCGACGGCATGATCCACATGTCCGACCTGTCCTGGGACGAGGCCGGCGAGGCGGCGATGGCGGCCTACGAAAAGGGCCAGAACGTCAAGGCCAAGGTGCTCGACGTCGACGTGGAGAAGGAACGCATCAGCCTCGGCATCAAGCAGTTGCGCGATGACCCGGCTCGCAGCGTGCTCGACACCGTCAACAAGGGTGACGTCGTGACCTGCATCGTCAGCGCGGTCCAGGCCAACGGCATCGAGGTCAAGGTCAACGACGTGCTGACCGGCTTCATCCGCCGAGCCGAACTCGCCCGCGACAAGGGTGATCAGCGCCCCGACCGCTTCGCCGTCGGCGAAAAGGTCGATGCCAAGATCACCGCCGTCGATCGTCAGTCGCGCAAGCTGACCCTGACCATCAAGGGCAAGGAAGTCGAGGAAGAGAAGCAGGCGATGGCCGAGTTCGGGTCCTCCAACTCCGGAGCGTCGCTGGGCGACATCCTGGGTGCCGCGATCCGTCGCCGCAACCAGGCAGCCCAAGACAGCTAACGAAGGCCGGCGGCGCGTGTCGCTGGAAACTGATCTGCTACTGGACAGGCGGCGCCTCAAGCGCCGCCTGAACCTTTGGCGGGTTGGCGCGGTCGTTGCCGTGGTTGCCGCGGTCTTGGCCGGAGCGAAGGGCGCGGGATGGACTCCGTCCGGCGCCCATATCGCGCGGGTTTCGGTCGATGGCCTGATCACCGAGGACCGCAAGCTGACCGAGGCGATCGACGACCTGGCCGGGGACTCGTCGGTCAAGGCGGTGATCCTGTCGATCAACAGTCCCGGAGGCAGCGTCTCCGGCGGTGAAACCATTCACGATGCCATTGGCCGCGTGGTGGCGAAGAAGCCGGTCGTGGCGGTGATGCGCGGTCTGGCAGCCTCAGCGGGCTACATGATCGCGGTGCCGGCCAACCGGATTTACGCGCGCGAGGCGACTTTGACCGGCTCCATCGGCGTGCTGCTGGAAACCGGCGAAGTGTCCGGCCTGCTGAACAAAGTGGGCATCACCGCGGAGGTTGTCCGCTCCGGCCCGCTGAAGGACGAGCCGAGCCTGGTGCGGCCATTGTCACCGGAGGGCAAGGTCGTGCTGCAGGGCCTGGTCAACGACATGTACGACCAGTTCGTCGGCATGGTGGCGTCCGGGCGCCACATGGATGAATCCAAGATCCGCCCGCTGGCCGATGGTCGCCCCTATACCGGGCGGCAGGCCTTGGCATTAGGCCTGGTTGACGCCATCGGCGGCGAGCGCGAGGCGAAGGATTGGCTCGCGTCCGAAAAGGGCGTCTCCGCCAGCCTGCCGGTGGAGGACCTGCAGACCAGCAGCTTCGCCCGCCAGGCACTGTCCGGGCAGGTCAATCTGATGTTTCAGGGCCTGTGGAAAATGCTGATTTCACAAAGCCTTAGTCTTGACGGACCGCTGGCTATCTGGCAACGTTCCGGGAACTGATCGCCCGGGGGACATTTTGACCAAATCTGAACTGATCGCGGAATTGGCGACCGCCAATCCGCATCTCCGCGGACAGGATGTGGAGACCATCGTAGCCACGATCTTCGAGGAAATAACCTACGCCCTCGCACGCGGAGAACGTGTGGAACTCCGCGGCTTCGGCGCCTTTACGGTCAAGCACCGGGACGCTCGCACGGGACGCAACCCGCGCACAGGCGAGTCCGTTGCCGTGGACGAAAAAACGGTTCCTTTCTTCAAGGCCGGCAAGGAACTGAGGCAGCGCGTGAACACCGGCAAATCGCCGCGGGCGGTTGCCGCGGAACGCAAACAGGCCTGAGAGGGGTTTCCGGCGTCATGTTGTTTCTGATCGTCGTTCTAATCATCAGCGTCCCGCTGGTGCTGTTTGCCTTGTCGAATCCGGGGGACGTGCATCTCGGGTTGTGGCCGACGGACTACAGCATCGTGGTGCCGCTCTCGCTCGCCATTCTTGGCGCCATGGCAATCGCCTTCCTGCTCGGCGCGCTTTTGGTATGGTTCTCGGCGTTGTCGCAGCGGCGGCGGGCGCGGCGGGCCGAGCGCACCGTGCGTCTGCTCGAAGCGCAGGTTGAAAGCCTGAAGGCGCGCGTGGCCTCGCCATCGTCGCTTCCCCCCGTCGCCTGATGCCATCCGCCGGGCGGCTTATCGTCGCTCTGGATACAGTGGACGCGGATCGGGCGCGCGGCTGGGCGCAGGCTGTCGCGCCGCACGCCGGGCTGCTGAAGCTGGGGCTGGAATTCTTTCTGGCGAACGGCGCGGCGGGCTTTCGCGGCATCACGGGCGCGCCGATATTCCTCGACCTCAAGCTGCACGACATCCCCAACACGGTGGCCGGGGCAGTCCGCGCGGTGTTGCCGCTGCGCCCGCGCATGTTGACAATCCACGCTGCCGGCGGCCCGGCGATGATCCAGGCCGCTCGTCAGGCCGCCGCGGGTGAGGCCGATCGGCCGATGATTTTGGCGGTCACGGTGTTGACGAGCGTGGATGAGGCGGCGTTGCGATCGATTGGCGTGGACGCGACGCCGGCGGAGCAGGTGCTCCGGCTCGGGCGGCTGGCGGTCGAGGCGGGTGCCGACGGCTTGGTGTGCAGCCCGCTGGAGGTCGCGATGCTGCGGCAGGCGCTGGGTCCGGCGGTCAAACTGGTGGTGCCGGGGATCCGGCCCGATGGCGCCGAGGCGGGCGATCAGGCGCGAACCATGACCCCAGCCCGTGCCATCGCGGCAGGTGCCGATTGGATCGTCGTCGGTCGCCCGATCACCGGGGCGGCCGAACCGGGAGCAGCGGCGGCGGCGATCGCCGCTTCGATCCGATGATCCGGGTCAAGATTTGCGGCATCAACGATCCGGCGGCGTTCGACACCGCGATCGAGGCTGGCGCCGACTGGATCGGGTTCGTGTTCTTTCCGCCGTCCCCGCGGTTCGTCACCCCCGCGGTCGCAGCCGACCTCTCCCGGCGTCTTGCCGGCGGTCCGCCGCGGGTGGGCCTGTTCGTGCAACCGACATTGGCCGCAATTGAAGCCGTGCTCGACCATCTGAAGCTCGATATCTTGCAGATCTATGGCGTCGTCGACGACCTGCCGGCGATCAGGGCGCGATTCGGGCTGCCAGTCTGGCGGGCCTGCGGCGTCAGCACGCCGGCCGATGTTCCAGACGATCCGCACGGCGCCGATGGTCTGGTGCTGGAAGCCAAGCCCCCGGCCGGAGCCGATCGGCCGGGTGGGAACGCGACGGCGTTCAAGTGGAGCATTCTGAAGGGGTGGCAAGCGCCGGTGCCCTGGCTGCTGGCCGGTGGCCTGACGCCGGACAATGTCGCGACGGCGATCCGGGAAGCGGGCGCGGCGGCCGTGGACGTGTCCTCCGGCGTGGAGCGGACAAAGGGCGTCAAGGACCCGGCGTTGATCCGCGCCTTCGTCAGCGCGGCACGCGATCGGGGTTGCGCCGTTCCGCGCTGAACTCGCTGCTTGATCTTTCAGTGGAGTGCGGTGCGCCGGGTTTTGCACTGCCGATGTTGGGGCGCCGGAACGGCCGGTGAAGGGTGAATCTCCGCTTTTATGCGCAGAGGTCGCAGAGGTTTTGAGATCGCAGGGAAGACTTCTTGCGCTTGCGGCACGGCGGGGGCGGTTTCGAGGTCCGAATGCGGACAACCATCGCAATGATACCACCCGGCGTTGGGTTTGAGGCATGGGCACGGTCGCTATCGTCGTCATGGCCCGGCTTGTCCGGGCCACCGCGGCCAGCACGTGCCGCGAAAGGTGGCCCGGACAAGCCGGACCATGACGGTTTATGGCAGGAGTCGCTCTCAACGCGGACTGGTATAACACCCGGCACTGGAATGCCGGACAAGTCATTACGTGTGTATCGGAACCTCTGGAAAGTGTTGTGCTAACCGGAACGGCTACGGACGGAGCCACGACGAATGCTGGCGCAAAAGTAGCTCGCGGCTACCGCTCTAAAGCGAATACGCCCCCCCACGCTCCACCGCCCGCACCCAAGCCGGCCGCGCATGCACGCGATCCAGCCAACTCATCACCCGCGGCCACCGCCGATCGAGCCCGGACCGCGAAACTGCTGCCTCCACTGCAAAGCTGATATGGATATCCGCCGCCGTGATCTCCGGCCCGGAGAACCAATCGCTCTTGCCCAGTTCTGCTTCCATCAGGTCGTAGTTCCGCTTCAGTTGCGGCTCCACCAGCATCTGCTTCAACCGCCCCGCGATCCCCCGGGTCACCGGTCGGATGAAGAACGGCACCTTCGCCTTCTCGATCTGGTCGAAGATCACATGCAATAACAGCAGAGGCATCGCCGTGCCCTCAGTATAGTGCAGCCAGTACAGATACCGCACCCGTTCCGGCGTCCCGGGCGCCGGCTCCAACCGGCCATTGCCGTATCGTTCCAGCACATACTGGATGATCGCCCCGGATTCCGCCAGAACCAGATCCCCATCCCGGATCACCGGCGCCTTGCCCAGCGGATGCACCGACAGCAACTCCGGCGGTGCCAGGTTCGTCGCCGGATCGCGCATATGCTTGACCACCTCATAGTCAAGCCCGAGTTCCTCCAGCAGCCACAGTATCCGCTGCGACCGCGAGTTATTGAGATGATGAACGACAATCATCCGCCCACCCGGCGGCCGTGTGCGCAACGCGTCTTCGCATGCATCAGCGTCAGAATCCCTCTCCGATCATCCGGCGACGCTAATGCATCTGCGTAAGGACACGCAACGGCCCGCGCTCACGCTCCCCGCACCGGCACTGTGCGAGGCTGTCCCCGCCCCAGCACCAGCACGCACACCGTCCCTGTCGCCGCCAGCACCGCGATCGGCATGATCGCCAGCGGGAAGCTGCCGGTCGCGTCCTTGATCCAGCCAATCAGGAAGTTGCAGAAAAACCCCGACAGATTGCCCAGCGCATTGATCTGCGCCAGCCCGGCCGCCGCGACCGGCGCCGCCAGCCACTCCGACGACAGCGCCCAGAACGGCCCCTTGCTCGCGTAAGTCCCGGCCAGCACCAGCGTCAGCAGCGGCAGCAGCGTCCACAGGCTGCTCGCCCAGAACGTCGCCACCATCGCCAGCGCCAGCCAGCCCATCGGCAGCGCGTTGTGCCACACCCGTTCCCCGCTGCGGTCGGAGGAGCGGCCCCACAGCACCATCAGCACCGCCGAGACCGCATACGGCACGGCATTCAGGAACCCGGTCTCCAGGTTGCTCAGCCCGAACGCCTTGATCACCTGCGGCTGCCACACCGCCATCGCCGAACTGGCGCCAGCCGGTCCGGAATACACCAGCGCCATGATTAGCACATGCTTGTTGACCATCACCCGCCAGACCGACAAATGCCGCACCTTGGTCGTCCGCCGCCGCTCGTCATCCAGCTTCGCCGCCAGCCAGTCCCTCTGTTCCGCCGTCAGCCATCCTGCATGCTCCGGCCGATCGGCCAGCCAAACCAGACTGAACAGGCCCAGCGCCACGGCCGGGAGAGCCTCGAGGATGAAAACCCACTGCCAGCCGCCCAGTCCGAGCACGCCGTCCATCCCAAGGATGGCGCCGGATATCGGAGATCCCAGCAGCCCGGCTACCGGGATCGCCACCATGAAGATGCCGACGATTTTCGCGCGGTATTCCGACGGGAACCAATACGTCAGATACAGGATCACACCTGGAAAGAACCCCGCCTCCGCCGCCCCCAGCAGGAACCGCAGCACCAGGAAACTGGTCGGCCCACCAATCAGCGCGCAGGCGCCGGACAGCACGCCCCAGGAGACCATGATGCGGGCGATCCAGCGCGAGGCGCCGAATCGCTCCAAGGCAAGGTTGCTCGGCACCTCCAGCAGGAAATAGCCGATGAAGAAGATCCCGGCGCCAAGTCCATACGTCTTCGGATCGATGCCGACCGCCTTGTTCATCTGCAAGGACGCGAACCCGACATTGACCCGGTCGATGTAGCAGACGAGATAAGCCGCCAACAGGAACGGTAGCAGCCGCCAGCCCACCCGCCGCATCACGACGGCTTCGACGGCCTTGTCGCCGGTTGCAGCGATGGACATCTGAGTTTCCCCGATGATTTCGGGAAAGCCTATTCCGGCCGCACCGCAACGGCCAGACCCGCGAGGGAACATTATGGAGAGCGAAACGAGCGAGGCACTCGCCCGTGCTATTGTCGGTGACGGCGTCCGGCACTATTTCGCCGATCGGCGGCGGCGGGTGCGATCGTTCGTTGACCGGAACTTCTCGCTGCGGGGATCACTGGGGCTGCATCGAAACGCCGTCGGCTGGGATATCGCCCGCGCGCCCTTCAACCTGACCATGGCCGCCCCGCAGATCGGCCTGCTGCTGGCCGGCCGCGCCGCAAGCAAGCTCGGGGCGCCGCGGGTCGGCGCTCGCCTGGGCAACACGCGCCTGACGGTCGATACTGCCGTCGGCCGGGAACTCGCCTGGCGGCTGCACACCGACCTGCTGGAGCTGCCGTACCAGGACGGCGACCGTGTCTCCTCCAAGGACGCCCTGGCCGAAACGATCCTGGCCGACGGGCGGGTCGTCGCGGCCATCGCACCGGCGCTGGAGGCCATAGGCGCACACGGCGAGGACCCGGGGCTGCGCCAGCGGCTCGAAGACGCCATGACCGAATATGCCCGCACCCGCGCCGCGGCGACCGAGATCACCACCGCCATGCTCACCCTCAGCACCGGTGCGCTTGCGGTCCAGAAACTGACGCCGGGCGCCCTGACGCTGGGGCCGGTGCTGGCCGCATCGATAGCGCAGCAATCGGCGGTGATGTCGTTCCCGATGGGCGCGGCGCTGGGCTCAGTCTGGTATGGGTTGTTCCCGGCCGCGCCCTCCGCGCTTCTGGTCGGGACGTTGACGGGCGGCCTGTTCGCTGCCTCGACACTGGTGTCCGCGTTTGCCGGAATCGTTGCTGACCCGGTGCAGCGGCGCCTGGGACTGCATGAGAGACGGCTGCGGAAGATGTTGGATGCGTTGGAGCGGCAGATGGGCGATCCCGCGGCGCCCGGCTTCGCCGTGCATGATCATTACGTGGCGCGATTGCTCGACCTGTTCGACGCGGCCTCGGCGCTGCTGCGGGCAGTGGCGCGATAGGGCTCAGGCTTGGCAATACGGGCCGGTTTGACGATATACTGGAGGGTAGGTTTACGCAGGGAGGACACAACGTGGACATCGCACCGCTGACTCCGTCCCGGGATTTCGCCGGGGAGGCGATCGGCATTGACCTGACCCAACCTCTTGCGACCGCCGATCTGGCGGCGATCGAGGCGGGCATGGACCGTTTCGCCGTGCTGGTCTTCCACGGCCAGGCGTTCGATGACGAGACGCAGTTCGCGTTCAGCCGCAATTTCGGCGTACTTGAATCGTCGATCGGCGCCGAGTTGGGCAAGCCGGAGGATCGGCGGCTGAAGCTGGAAATGGCTGACATCTCCAACCTCGACCGCGACAACCGGGTGCGCGCGGCGGACGACAAGGCCCGTCTCGCCGCGCTGGGCAACCAGTTGTGGCATTCGGATGCGTCGTTCCGCGCGGTTCCGGCGAAATACTCGCTGCTGTCCGCGCGCGTGGTGCCGGGCAGCGGCGGCAACACGGAATTCGCCGACATGCGCGCCGCCTACGACGCGCTGGATGAGCGCACTAAAACCGAAGTCGAGGACCTGGTGACCGAACACTCGTTCGCCTATTCCCGTGAGGCCGTTGGTTTCCCGAAAGAAGCGTTCGACGACCGCAACCAGGACAAGCTGCGGCCGGTGCGCCACCGGCTGGTCCGCACCCACCCGGTCACCGGCCGAAAGTCGCTGTACCTGTCAGCCCATATCGGCACAATCGTTGGATGGCCGGTGCCGGAGGCGCGCGCCTTCATTCGCGACCTGACCGAGCACGCGACGCAGCGTCGTTTCGTTTATGCCCATGCGTGGCGGCCGTTCGACCTGGTCATGTGGGACAACCGCACGACCATGCATCGTGCCCGCCGCTACGATGACCGGCACGAGGTGCGGGATCTGCGCCGAACCACCATCCGCGGCGACGGCCTGACCGCGCCGCAGCTTCAGGCGGCTTGAAACAGGAGAAAATGTCATGGCCATCAGCATCACCGATCTGACTCCCGGTTTCGTGGGGGAGGTTTCCGGGATCGATATCACCCAGCCGCTGACCCCCGCGCAGGCCGCGGAACTGGAAGCGGGGATGGATCGTTACGCTGTCCTGGTCTACCACGATCAGCGCTTCACCGACGAGCAGCAGAAAGCGTTCAGCCGCAACTTCGGCGCGCTTGAGCAAACCCCCGGCGGCAACATCACGAAACAAGCCGATCGGCGGTTGGATGCGGAGATGGCGGACGTCTCCAACCTCGGTAAGGACCACCAACCGTTGGCGCGCGACGATCGGCGGCGTTTGTTCAATCTGGGCAACCAGCTTTGGCATTCCGACAGTTCGTTCCGCGCTATACCTGCGAAGTATTCGTTACTGTCGGGCCGGATCGTGGTCGATGAAGGCGGCAATACCGAGTTCGCCGACATGCGCGCCGCCTACGACGCTCTGGACGCCGGGACGAAAGCCGAAATCGAGGATCTGGTCTGTGAACATTCGCTGATCTATTCGCGCGGAACGCTCGGATTCACCGAGTTGTCGGACGAGGAGAAGAAGATGTTCACCCCGGTGCGCCAGAAGCTGGTGCGCACGCATCCGGTGACCGGGCGGAAATCGCTGTATCTGTCTTCCCATGCCGGCACGATCATCGGCTGGCCGGTGCCGGAGGCGCGGGCCTTCCTGCGCGACCTGACGGAGCACGCGACGCAGCCCCGGTTCACCTACGCCCACAAATGGCGGCAGTATGACTTGGTAATGTGGGACAACCGGTCCACGATGCACCGCGTCAGGCGCTTCGACGAGACGAAGGTTCGTGACATGCGCCGGACAACGGTGGCGGGCGAGAGCGTGACGGTCGAACAACTGGCGGCCTGAACAGAGTCGCCGATACCTGGCGACCATTGCGATAGGCTTGGCTGATCGCGCTCGATCGATGCGCGAATTCGATCGATCAATGCGCTGTTTGGCTTGGACACGCATTGGGTTCCCAACTACTCAGCATTCACGCGCAATCCAAAGAATTCATGAAGCGTGGTGCGGAGGACAACGATGCCGGATGGCACAACCCCGATACGGGCCGCCTCGGACCGGAGAACCAATGTCCGATGGCTGATCGTCGCCATGCTGTTCGTGGTCACGACCGTCAATTACGCCGATCGAGCGACGATCGCGATCGCAGGGCCGGTCATCAGCAAGGACCTCGGGCTGAACGCTGCCGAGATGGGCGTTATCTTTTCGGCTTTCGGCTGGGCCTATGTCATTGCCCAGTTGCCGGGCGGCTGGCTGCTCGACCGTTACGGTTCCAAAGTCGTCTACGCGGCCAGCCTCGGACTCTGGTCGGTGTTCACCATCGCCCAGGGTTTCGTGGGCTTCGTCACCGGCGGCTTCGCCGCGGCGGTACTGTTCGGGCTGCGGTTCATGCTGGGCGTGGCCGAATCGCCATCCTTCCCCGGCAATGGCCGCGTCGTCGCCGCCTGGTTCCCGAGCCGCGAACGTGCCACCGCCTCGGCGATCTTCAACTCGGCCCAATACTTCGCCACGGTTCTGTTCGCGCCGCTGATGGGCTGGATCACCTTTGCATTTGGCTGGCCGTGGGTGTTCGGCGTCATGGGCGGGCTCGGCATCATCCTGACTGTCGCCTGGCTGCGGCTGGTCTACAGCCCGGTGGACCACCCGATGGCCAATCGCGCCGAGGTTGACTACATCGCCGCGGGCGGCGGGCTGGTCAACATGGACGATGCCGCGGCGAAGGGCGATGAAGGCGGTGCACGGTGGGACTACATCGGCCAAATGTTCCGCAACCGCATGATGGTCGGCATCTTCATCGGCCAGTACTGTATCAATGCCATTACTTACTTCTTCATCACCTGGTTTCCGGTGTATTTGGTGCAAGCGCGTGGGATGTCGATTTTGAAGGCCGGATTCGTGGCGTCGCTGCCGGCGATCTGCGGCTTCCTCGGCGGCATTCTGGGCGGCATTTTCTCCGACTGGATGCTGCGGCGCGGCTTCTCGTTGACCGCCGCACGCAAGACCCCGATCGTCGGCGGCATGCTGCTGTCGATGTGCATGATCGCTTGCAACTATACGGATTTGCAGTGGGTTGTCGTCGCCCTGATGGCGCTGGCGTTTTTCGGCAAGGGTATCGGCGCGCTCGGTTGGGCCGTGATGTCGGACGCCGCGCCGCGTGAGATCACCGGGCTTGCCGGCGGCGTGTTCAACATGTGCGGCAACATCTCCTCGATCACAACACCGATCGTCATCGGATTGATCATCCAGTCGACCGGGTCGTTCAATGATGCTCTGGTTTTCGTCGGCGCCAACGCGCTGGTAGCCGCGGTCAGCTATCTGCTGGTTGTCGGCGAGATCAAGCGGATGGTGCTGGTTCACGAACCCCATGGAGTGGTCGCATGAGAACCCCATCCGTCACGGAGATGCTGGTTGTCCCCGTCGCCGGCCGGGACAGCATGCTGCTGAACCTGTGCGGCGCGCACGGCCCCTTTTTTACCCGCAACATTGTCGTCCTGAAGGACAGCGCAGGTAACACCGGCATCGGAGAGGTTCCGGGCGGCGAGGGCATCCGCCGCTCGCTCGAACGCGCCATCCCGCTCGTTGTCGGCCAGCCGATCGGCTGTTACAATATGGTTCTGAATGCGGTGCGTGGCGCGATGACGGGCGGCAAGCGGACCATCGAGCATCAGGTGACATCGGACGCCGAGGCCCGTGTTCTGCTTCAGCCGCATGAGATCAACTTGCGGTCCGACAACGTCGTTACCGCGATCGAAGCGCCGCTGCTTGATTTGCTGGGGCAGCATATGGGGGTGCCAGTCTGTGCGCTGCTTGGCAACGGCCAGCAGCGCGACGCGGTCAAGATGCTGGCGTATCTTTTCTATGTCGGTGATCGCCGCAGGACGGATCTGCCCTATCCGGACGGGACAGGCGGCTGGACGGGGGTTCGCGCGGAGGAAGCGCTGACCCCCGAGGCGATCGTGCGCCAGGCCGAGGCCGCGACCGAGCGTTACGGGTTCAGCGATTATAAGCTGAAGGGCGGCGTCATGGCCGGCGAGGACGAGATGCAGGCGGTTGTGGCGTTGAAGAAACGCTTTCCCGATGGACGCGTCACGCTCGATCCAAACGGTGCATGGTCTTTGGCCGAAGCGGTCGATCTCGGCCGCGCCTACGGGCGCTTCATGGCCTACGCCGAGGACCCGTGCGGGCCGGAGGACGGCTATTCCGGACGCGAGATCATGGCTGAGTTCCGGCGTGCCACCGGGATTCCGACCGCGACCAACATGGTGGCGACGGACTGGCGGCAACTCGGCCATTCATTGTCGTTGCAGGCGGTCGATATTCCGCTGGCAGATCCGCATTTCTGGACCATGCAGGGGTCCGTGCGGGTGGCGCAGTTGTGCGAGGCGTTTGGCCTGACCTGGGGGTCGCATTCGAACAACCATTTCGACGTATCGCTCGCGATGTTCACGCACGTTGCGGCGGCCGCGCCGGGAGAGGTGACGGCGATCGATACCCACTGGATTTGGCAGGAGGGTACCGAGCATCTGACCAAGGAGCCGTTGCGGATCGAGGGCGGCTGCGTAGCCGTGCCGTCAAAGCCCGGCCTCGGTATCGAAATCGACATGGATCGGCTGCAACAGGCACACGCGCTGTACCAGCAGATCGGCAGCGATGCCCGCGACGACGCGGCGGCGATGCAGTTCCTGGTGCCGGGTTGGACCTACGATCCGAAAAGGCCAAGTCTTGGACGCGTGCCTTGAGTTTCGGTTCACAATGATCTTCGGGAGCGATCCATGAACACCGTCTCGAAAGCCGCCACCCCGGTCGTTACGTCCATGCGTGTCGTGCCGGTCGCCGGGCATGACAGCATGTTGCTCAACCTCAGCGGCGCGCACGGTCCCTTCTTTACCCGGAACATCGTGCTGCTCACCGACAACGCCGGACGCACCGGCCTGGGTGAGGTTCCGGGCGGCGAGAAAATCCGCCGCACGCTTGAAGATGCCGCGCCGCTGGTCGCTGGCCAGCCGATCGGCCGCTACAAGAATATCTTGAATTCAGTTCGCGATCGTTTCGCCGATCGCGATTCTGGCGGACGGGGGTTGCAGACGTTCGATTTGCGCACGACGATCCATGTGGTCACCGCGATCGAGGCGGCGCTGCTCGACCTGCTCGGCCAATATCTCGACGTGCCGGTCGCCGCGCTTCTCGGCGACGGCCAGCAGCGCGATACCGTTCCGATGCTGGGGTATTTGTTCTATGTCGGGGATCGGCGCAAGACCGGTCTTCCGTATCTCGCCGAACCCGACGCCGGGGATGACTGGTTCCGGTTGCGTCGCGACCAAGCGATGTCGGCGGCGGACGTCGTCCGGCTGGCGGAGGCGGCGCAGGCCCGTTACAGCTTCGAAGACTTCAAGCTGAAAGGCGGCGTATTCCCCGGCGAGCAGGAAATTGGCGCGATCGAAGCGTTGAAGCAACGCTTCCCCCGGGCGCGCATCACTCTCGATCCCAACGGCGCATGGTCGCTGGATGAAGCGGTCCGACTGTGCAAGGGGCGAGGCGACATCCTGGCTTATGCCGAAGACCCGTGCGGAGCCGAGGCGGCGTTTTCGGGGCGAGAGGTGATGGCGGAGTTTCGCCGCGCCACCGGTTTGCCCACCGCCACGAACATGATCGCCACCGACTGGCGGCAGATGGGTCATGCGATCCAGCTTCAGTCTGTCGATATTCCGCTGGCGGACCCGCATTTCTGGACCATGCAGGGTTCGGTGCGGGTGGCGCAGATGTGCCATGAGTGGGGCCTGACCTGGGGATCGCATTCGAATAACCATCTCGATATTTCGCTGGCGATGTTCACCCATGCCGCTGCTGCGGCGCCGGGCCGGATCACCGCGATCGATACGCACTGGATCTGGCAGGACGGTCAGGGGTTGACCCGCGAGCCGCTAAGCATCGAGGGCGGCCGAGTAACGGTGCCGCAGCGGCCTGGCCTTGGGATCGAGGTGAACCCGGACGCGCTGGACCGTGCTCACGCGCTGTACCAAAAGCATGGTCTCGGCGCGCGCGATGACGCGGCTTCGATGCAATTCCTGATCCCGAACTGGACTTTTGACGCCAAGCGCCCGTGCCTCGTGCGCTGACGCGACATCAGAGAAAGGACACAGGACATGGCCGAGACACCGCTATTTATCAAAGTGAACGAAAGCGACAACGTCGCCATCGTCGTCAATGCGGGTGGCCTGCCGGCGGGAACCAAATTCGCCAGCGGTTTGACGCTGCGCGAACGCGTCCCGCAGGGACACAAGGTCAGCCTGATCGACATCGCGGAAGGCACGCCGATCCTGCGATACGGCGAGGTCATCGGCACCGCGGCGAAGCCGATCGCGCGGGGCGGTTGGGTCGAGGAGTCGCTGGTGCGGATGCCGGCGGCGCCGTCGCTCGAGCACCTGCCTTTGGCAACGAAAGTGCCCCCGAAGCCGGAACCGCTTGAAGGCTACACGTTCGAGGGCTATCGCAACGTCGACGGCTCGGTTGGGACCAAGAACCTGCTCGGCATCAGCACCAGTGTGCAATGCGTGGCCGGTGTCGTGTATTTCGCCGTGCAGCGCATCCGGCAGGAGTTGTTGCCGCGTTATCCCAACGTTGACGATGTCGTCGCGCTGTCTCACACCTACGGCTGCGGCGTGGCCATTACCGCGCCGGGCGCGGCGGTGCCGATCAGAACGTTACGTAACATTGCACGCAATCCGAATTTCGGTGGCGCACCGATGGTGGTCAGCCTTGGCTGCGAGAAGATGATGCCGGAATGGCTGCTGGCCGACGGGCGCCCGGCACCGGCGCCAGGCAACACGCCGAACATCGTGCGGCTGCAGGACGAGAGCCATCAGGGTTTCGGCGACATGATCACCTCGATCATGGAGATGGCGGAGAAACGTCTGATCGAGCTGAACCAGCGAATGCGCACGACCTGTCCGGCCTCCGAGCTTGTTGTTGGCACGCAATGTGGCGGCAGCGATGCGTTCTCCGGCGTCACCGCCAATCCGGCGGTTGGTTTCGCGGCTGATCTGCTGGTCCGCGCCGGGGCGACCGTGATGTTCTCGGAAGTGACGGAGGTGCGGGATGCGATCCATCTGCTGACGCCGCGTGCCGTCAACGAAGACGTCGCCCGCGCCCTGATCCGCGAAATGGCGTGGTATGACGACTATCTGCGGGAGGGCGCGTCGGACCGCAGCGCCAACACGACACCCGGGAACAAGCGGGGCGGTCTCGCCAATATCGTCGAAAAGGCGCTTGGATCGGTAGCGAAATCGGGCACCAGCGCGATCTCCGGGGTGCTGGCGCCCGGGGAACGGGTGGATCGCAAGGGCCTGATTTTCGCGGCCACGCCCGCGAGCGATTTCATCTGCGGCACGCTGCAACTGGCGTCGGGCATGACGCTGCAGGTGTTCACCACCGGCCGCGGAACGCCTTACGGACTGGCCGCCGCGCCGGTAATCAAGATGGCCACGCGGGACGCGCTGAGCGAGCGGTGGCACGACCTGATCGACATCAGCGCCGGGGGCATCGCCACCGGGCAGGCAACGATCGAGGACGTGGGCTGGGATTTGTTCCGCCTGATCCTGGATGTCGCGAGCGGTCGCAAGCTCACCTGGTCGGACCATTGGGGCCTGCGCAATGCCCTGACACTGTTCAACCCCGGACCGGTGACCTGACGGCGGGGGGACGGGGAAACACAATGCAACGATCAAAATAGTGGAGTATCGGCGGGTCCCTGTTCATGGGCCTGTTCGTCGCGTACTCGACCGCACCAACCTTTCGGTTGCGATGCCTCAACTGTCCAGGAACCCGGGTTTCGCCGGGACCAGTTCGCCGTTACCGCCAGTTGGGCACTGACGATTTTCCTGATCGGCTATGCCCTGGCCAACATACTCGGTGGCATCCTCACCCGCGCGATCGATCCGAAGAGATCCTATGTGTCGGGGTTCATGGTGCTCGGCGGATTGGTGATTCTGGGCAGTTTCTCGCTGCTGGCCTACGGGATGGTGACGGCGCGGCGAGCCCCCGTGCCTGCTTTGCCCGCCGCGAGGGTTCGAAGCGCCTGATGGTGAACCGCAGGCGCAGGGGTTGACCTCCGTATTTTCAACACGGCACGCTTAATCCCCCGCCCGCGGTACGAACTCCCGCACGATCGCCTCGCGGAACGCCGGCACCGCAGGATTAGTATTGTCCCGCCTCCAAACCAAATGCAGTTCCGCCACAGCCCTGCGTCGCGGAGACCGGATCGGCTGCAACACAACATTCTCGAAATGCAGCGCACGCGCCGCTTCCGGCACCAGCGCCAGACCCAGGCCGACACTCACCAGCGCCAGAATCGTGTGCGCCTGGCTGATATACTGGACGTGTGCCGGCATCACGCCCTCGGCCGTGCAAAGTCCGGTGATCAGATCGTAGAAGTAACGGGACTCTACCGGCGACCACATCACCATCTTCTGCCGATCGAGATCGGCGATCGAAGGCTCCGCCACGATTGCCAACGGATGGCCGGCGGGGACCGCCAGCAGCAACGGCTCCCGCATGATGCACACGCCTTCCACCAGACGCCGGTCGAATGGCTGTCGCACCAGCCCCAGATCGATCCGGCCGCCCGCCAGCGCCTCCATCTGCTCTGACGTAACCATCTGCTTTAGCACCAGATCGATACCTGGCATCGAGGCGGACGCGAACGCCAGCAATTTTGGCAGCAACCCGTAACTCGCGGCAGCGGTGCAGCCGAGGCCGATCGATCCCTGCTCCCCTCGGGCGACGCGTTTGGCGGCGAGGCCGGCACCCTCGGCCAGTTCGATGATACGGCGCGCTTCCGGCAAAAACGCCCGGCCCGCCGGGGTCAGGCGCACCAGGCGGCTGGTGCGTTCCAGCAGCGTGATGTCGAGGCCATGCTCAAGAATCTGCACCTGCCGGCTCAGCGGCGGCTGCGTCATGTTCAGGCGCGCGGCGGCGCGGCCGAAGTGCAATTCCTCGGCGACGGCGACGAAGCAGCGCAAATGACCAAGTTCGAACATCCATCCACACCCGGTATCGATCAATGCCGCCTTTAGTTTAGACAAACATTGATCCACGGCCTACTGCCTGTCGCAAGGTCGCCACCGAGCGCCATCAGCCACAACCGAGGAGGCCAAACGTACATGTCCGGTATCCCGCCCAATAAGCTGAAGGCCGCCCTGCGCGGGCAACACCGCCAGATCGGCTTGTGGAGCAGCCTCTGCAGCAACGTCGTCGCCGAGGTGCTGGCCTATGCCGGCTATGACTGGATCGTCGTCGACACCGAACACGCGCCCAGCGAACCGCTGCATGTGCTGTCGCAGTTGCAGGCGCTGGCGACCGGCACGGCCGAACCGGTCGTGCGCGTGGCGTGGAACGACCCGGTGCTGATGAAGCGCCTGCTCGATATCGGTGCCCGCAGCCTGCTGGTTCCGTTCGTCCAGTCCGCTGATGAAGCCCGCGCCGCCGTTGCCGCGACCCGCTATCCGCCGCACGGCATCCGCGGCGTTTCGGTGTCGCATCGCGCGAACCGGTTCGGCCGCGTGCCGGATTATCTGCACACCGCGCAGGAGGAAATCTGCGTGCTGGTGCAGTTGGAAACTCGCGTCGCGCTTGGCAATCTGGAAGCCATCGCCGCGGCCGAGGGCATCGACGGGCTGTTCATCGGCCCCAGCGACCTCGCGGCCGATCTCGGGCACCTCGGCAACGCGGCGCATCCGGACGTGCAGGCGGCGATCGCCGATGCCTGCAAGCGGATCCGCGCGGCGGGCAAACCAGCCGGAATTCTGGCACCGGTGGAGGCGGACGCCCGCCGCTACTTCGAAATGGGCTTCACCTTCGTTGCAATCGGCAGCGATGTCGGATTGCTTGCCGCGGGAAGCACCAACCTGGTGGCCCGCATGCGCGAGGCCATCGGCTGAAAAGGAGTGAACGACATGAGCAAAATCGGTTTCATCGGGCTTGGCATCATGGGGCGGCCGATGGCGGGCCATCTCCAGGCCGCGGGCCACACATTGTTTCTGCACGATATCGGCGCGCTGCCGCAGGCGCTGCTGGACGGCGGCGCGGTCGGCTGCACGTCTGGCAAGGACGTTGCGTCGAAGGCGGAGATCGTCATCCTGATGGTGCCTGACACCCCGCATGTCGAGGCCGCGCTGTTCGGCAAGGACGGCGTCGCCGAAGGGCTGTCGGCCGGCAAGATCGTCATCGACATGAGCTCGATTTCGCCAATAGCGACCAAGGAATTCGCGGCGAAAATCAACGCGCTCGGCTGCGACTATCTCGACGCGCCGGTATCCGGCGGTGAGGTGGGTGCAAAGGAGGCATCGCTGACCATCATGGTGGGTGGCCCGGACAAGGCGTTCGAGACGGTGCGGCCGCTGTTCGAAAAGATGGGCAAAAACGTTACTTTAGTCGGCGGCACGGGCGACGGCCAGACCACCAAGGTCGCGAACCAGATCATCGTGGCGCTGACGATCGAAGCCGTTGGCGAGGCGCTGCTGTTCGCCTCCAAGGCGGGCGCCGACCCGGCGCGGGTGCGGAAGGCGCTGATGGGCGGGTTTGCCTCGTCGCGTATCCTTGAAGTGCATGGCCAGCGCATGGTGGATCGCAAGTTCGATCCGGGATTCCGCATCGAACTGCATCAGAAGGATTTGAATCTCGCGCTGCAAGGGGCGAAATCGCTGCAGATCAGCCTGCCGAACACCGCGACCTGCCAGGAGCTGTTCAATGCCTGCGCGTCGCATGGCGGCAGCAAGTGGGATCATTCCGCGATGGTCCGGGCGCTGGAACTGCTGGCGAACCACGAAATTGGCGGCATTCAACGCTGAACAATACGGAGAATGGGGATGAAACGGTCTCGATACATCATGCTGGGCGCGCTGATCTGTGCGCTCGGTATCTCGCCGGCCGGGGCGCGGCAGTTCCGCTCCGCCGACGTGCAGCCGGCGGACTATCCGACGGTACGCGCGGTCGTCTACATGAGCGACGAACTCAGCGCGGCGACGAACGGCAAATACACGATCAAGGTGTTCGCTAACTCGCAGCTTGGCAGCGAGAAAGATACGATCGAACAGCTCAAGCTGGGCGCGCTGGATTTCCTGCGGGTCAACTCGGGAACGCTGAACACAATTTGTCCGGCGATGATGGTGCCGGTGTTGCCCTTCGTCTTCCGCGACACGGCCCACATGCACACCGTCCTCGACGGGCCGATCGGCGATGAGATCCTGGCGGATTGCGACAGCCAGGGGATGGTGGGGCTGGCGTGGTATGATTCCGGATCGCGGTCGTTCTATACCAAGAAGCCCGTTCGAAGCCTGGCGGATTTGAAAGGCATGAAGATCCGCGTGCAGCAAGCGGATGTCTGGGTCGCGATGATGAAGGCGCTCGGTGCCAACGCGACGCCGATGCCGACGGGGGAAGTGTTCACCGGCCTGAAGACCGGGCTGATCGATGGCGCGGAAAACAACTGGCCGAGCTATCAGTCGTTCCACCACTACGAAGTCGCGACGAACTACACGCTGACCGAACATTCGATGGCGCCCGAGGTGCTGCTGATGTCGAAGCGGGTCTATGACGGGTTCTCGCCGGAGGATCAGGCCGCGGTGCGCAAGGCGGCGAAGGATTCGGTGCCGTATATGCGCAAGCTATGGGCGGAGAAGGAGGCATCCTCGCGCGCTATCGTCGAGAAGGCAGGCGTGCAGGTCATCACCGTGGACAAGGCACCGTTCCAGGCGGCGATGAAGCCGGTGTACGACCAGTTTGCATCCGATCCGAAACTGCAAGCCTTGCTGGTGAGGATTCAGGCGACGCAGTAACGGCCGCGACGGCGAGGCAAAAGACGGGAAACGAACCAATGAACACGCAACCGCAGGCCCAACCGCCTCCCCGCACCCCGACGACGGCCATAACCACGGGGGTCCTGTCCTACTACTTTCGCTTTCACGCGGTGCTTTCCAGCGTCTGCCTGAAGCTTTCGGTGTTCGGACTGCTGGTCATCGTCGCCGCCGTGCTCATCCAGATCTTCGGCCGTTATGTTCTGAATGATTCGCCGACATGGACGGAAATCCTGTCCCTTGTCGTCGTGCTCTACGTCGCCTGCCTGGCCGCCGCGGTCGGCGTGCGGGACGGACGGCATATCGGCATGGAGTTGCTGCTGGTCTACGCCCCGCCGAGCGTCCGCAAAGCAGCCGATATTGTCGTCTTTCTCGGAATGATCGCCTTCGGCGCCGCCATGTGCTGGGGCGGCTCCGTCCTCAGCATCGCAATGATGGACTACATCAATCCCGGCCTGCCGATTTCTCAGGCGTGGAGCTACGTGCCGATCGCGCTCGGCGGCGTGCTGATCGTGATGTTCGCCATCGAACGCATCGTTGCGCGGGTGATGAACCTTGAGGTTGTCCCGTCATGGCACTGAGCATCCTCTGCTTCACTTTCGTTGCCTGCCTGGTGCTCGGCATGCCGGTTGTCTTCGCGATCGGCCTGTCGTCGATCGCAACGGTGTTCTACGAAGGCTTGCCACTGGCCGTCGTCTTCCAGCGCATGACCGCCGGCATGAACGTGTTTTCGTTCCTGACCATTCCGTTCTTCATCTTCACCGGCGAATTGATGATGTACGGCGGAATAGCCGATCGCATTATCCGTTGTTCGAAGGCAATGGTTGGGCATGTCCGGGGCGGCATCGGCATGACCAACGTGGTGGCCTGCACGATGTTCGGCGGCGTCTCGGGTTCCCCCGTGGCCGACGTATCCGCCATGGGTTCGGCGTTGATCCCGCTGATGAAGCGGGAGGGCATCGACGCAGACTATGCGGTCAACGTAACAACTTATTCGTCGCTGGTTGGCGCGCTGATGCCGACCAGCCACAACATGATCATCTACTCGCTGGCGGCCGGCGGCATGGTCTCCATGAGTTCGCTGATCATGGCCGGCGCCGTCCCCGCGGCGATGCTGACACTTGCCAACGTCATGGCCGCGTATTTCGTTGCGCGCGCACGCGGATACAGCCGCGGCCGGTTTCCCGGATGGGCCGAGGTCGGATACAGCCTCGCCGCGGCGGTGCCGGGGTTGTTCATCATGGTGATCATCGTCGGCGGCATTCTGTCCGGGGTCTTCACTGCGGCAGAGGCCGGTGCCGTTGCGGTGGCGTACGCGTTGCTGCTCACCGTGCTGATCTATCGCTCGCTGTCGTGGGAGAACTTCCTGAAGGCCGCGGCCAAAGCGAGCAAGACAACCGGCGTCGTGCTGTTGTTGATCGGCATTTCAACGATGTTCGGCTATCTCATGAGCATCTACGGCGTCGCGGACCTCGCGGGCGATGCATTGAGCAATATCAGCACGCGGCCGTGGGTGGTGTTCATCCTGGTTGATATCGCATTGTTCGTGTTCGGAATTTTCCTCGATATGGCGGCACATATCCTGGTTTGCACGCCGATCTTCCTGCCGATCGTGATGCAGTACGGGATGAGTCCGGTTCAGTTCGGGATTATCGTGCTGCTGAACTGCACGATCGGCCTGAACATGCCTCCGGTTGGCGCCGCGTTTTATCTCGGCTGCGCGATCGCGGAGGTGTCGGTTGGCAAGGTCGTCCGTTCGATCTGGCCGTTCATGCTGGCGCTCTGGATCACATTGCTGGTGGTGACGCTGGTGCCCGAGACGTCGATGTTCGTGCACGATTTGATTCTAAAGTAACGACTGGCCGGGACGCCGCGTCATCCTACTGCGAAATCATCGCACCGATGGTGCGAATGCAACGGCCGGAGGGTCTGGTCCGACACCGGCCCGGGTGGCGGGCTTTCGCCTCCATGACGGGAGGCCGAATGGCGCCCCACCGCGCTGCTTAGTCATCGACGGAACTGCCCGCCCAAACGCGGACGCGCCCAGCTTCACCCCGCCTCTAACGCCTCCCGCATCATCTCCAGCGCCAGCCACTGCTCCTCCGCCTTTGCCAGTTCCGCCTGAGCCGCCTCCAGAGCCTGGCTCGCCTCGGCAAACTTCGCCGGCTGGCGGGAATACAGATCCCCATCCGACAGAAACCGGTTCAGCCGGCCGATCTCCTTTTCCAGATCAGTGATTCGCCCGGGCAGAGTCTCTAGCGCGTGCTTGTCCTTAAAGCTCATCTTCCGGCTGGGTGCCCGCGCCGCCGGATCAACGTCCCGCGTCCCGCGCGCCCGAGGCACAACAGCCTCCGACGCCGGCTTAGCCATACCCCGCTGCGCCAGCATATCGGAATACCCGCCGGCATACTCGATCCAGCGCCCGTCGCCCTCCGTCGCGATCACCGAGGTCACCACGCGATCGAGGAAGTCACGGTCATGGCTGACCAGCAGCACCGTGCCGGAATATTCCGCTAATCGCTCCTGCAGCAGTTCCAGTGTCTCAAGGTCCAGGTCGTTGGTAGGCTCGTCCAGCACCATCAGGTTCGACGGCGTGGCGAAGGCCCGCGCCAGGGTCAGGCGCCCGCGCTCCCCGCCCGACAGCACGCCCACCGGCGTGTTCGCCTGCTCCGGCCCGAACAGGAAATCCTTCATGTAGCTGACCACGTGCCGGTTCACCCCGTTCACCGTCACCGTATCGCCCGCCCCGCCGGTCAGCGCCTGCGACAGCGTCTGCGCCGGGTCCAGAGTCTCCCGCCGCTGATCCAGTTCCACCTCGAACAGGTTGGTGCCGAGCTTCACCTCGCCGCTGTCAGGCACCTGCTTGCCGGTCAGCAGGTTCAGCAACGTCGTCTTGCCCGCGCCGTTTCGCCCGACGATGCCGACGCGGTCGCCGCGGATGATGCGCGTCGAGAAGTTCCGCACCACGGTCCGGTCGCCGTAGGCTTTCGTCACACCCTCGGCCACCGCGACCAGGCGCCCGGACAGGTCCGCCTCGGCGGCGTTCAGCGTCACCTTGCCGACGGCGGCGCGCTGCTCCTTGTGCTTCTTGCGCAGCGCATGCAGGTCGCCGAGCCGCTTCTGGTTGCGCTTGCGCCGGGCGGTAACACCATAGCGCAGCCAGTCCTCCTCCATGACGATCTTGCGGCCGAGCTTGTGGCGGTCGGTTTCCTCCTGTTCCAGCACCTGGTCGCGCCAGGCTTCGAACTGCGCGAAGCCCTGGTCGAGCACGCGGGTGATGCCGCGGTCGAGCCAGACCGTGGTGCGCGACAGCCGCTCCAGCAGCCGCCGATCGTGGGAGATGACGACGATGCCGGAGCGGAGGTTGGCCAGTTCCTGCTCCAGCCACTCGATTCCCGGCAGATCGAGGTGGTTGGTCGGCTCGTCGAGCAGCAGGATATCGGGTTCCGGCGCCAGCACGCGGGCGAGGGCGGTGCGCCGCGCCTCGCCGCCTGAGAGCCGCGCGGGGTCCTCGTGGCCGGTCAGGCCGAGCTGGTCCAGCAGGTAGGTGGCGCGATAGTGGTCCGCGGCGGCGGCATCGGGCAGGCCGGCTTCGACATACTCCAGGGTTGTGGCGAAGCCGGCGAAGTCGGGTTCCTGCGGGAGGTATCGGATGGTGGCGCCGGGCTGGGCGAAGCGGCGGCCGGCGTCGGGCTGGATGAGGCCGGCGGCGATGCGCAGCAGGGTGGACTTGCCGGAGCCGTTGCGGCCGACGAGGCAGACGCGGTCTCCGGCCGAGACGGCGATGCCGGCGCCGGCCAGGAGGGGGGCGGTGCCGAAGGTCAGGGCGATGTCTTGGAGCGCGAGCAGGGGAGGGGCCATGGAGGGGTGTATAATCCTTATGGCGTGTATGTGGCACCCGATGTTCACTTCGCGAAAGCGACTGGATGTCCGGCCTAGCTTTCAAAATGCGGCCCAGAGGGGTTAAATCTGGTCTGGCAGCATGTGCAATTGCACAGATTCGTTTTCGTTGTCCGGTTGATGTTGCTAGCCCGCTGTGAACTTATGCTTGCCTTTTGCCCCACCGCTTTGCTGCACCCTTTTTTGCGATTTCGGCCCGCCTTTCGGGTGTCAGAATCCGCGCCCGGGCTGCGCCACCTAGCTTGCCTAACTGTGCTGCCGGACTAAGTGCCGGCGGGTTTGCCGGGTAATTGGTTTCGTTGGTGGCGGATATCTGCATAATTTCAGCGGCCGCCTCAACGATTTCGATTGGGCGCTGCTGGCCACGAAGCCCCTTAACCATGCGAGGCATCCTCCTTCCCGACCCTCAGTTGGTTGAGCGCGAGGCCAATCATTCTCCGATCAAACAGTCGCAGCTTGCGCTCGGCCGCCTCCGGGCCGCCCCCTGGCCAAGTCCGAAGTCCGGCTTGAATTCCATCGACTGTTGGAGTTGCGCCTTCCCTTGCTACCAGCCAATCGATCGTAGCCAACAATTCCATACCCAGGGGCGATTCGAATCCATCGATTAGTTCGGCGGTATCGTAGAGCGACTGCCGATATGGTTTGGCATCTGGTGCCGTCAAGTACGCAACAACGATGTCAGCCTTACTGTCGTCAAATCTTATAATGTCAAATGGGCTAGCATCGGACAGTCGCTTCTCACAATGAAGATAGCTTCCGTCGAGGGAGTCCAAAAGATGGGACAGCCGATATGCAAATGGCCCGTATCGATCGGCCTGGAACCGAAGATCAAGCGGTGACGGATGCCCGAGCGATTCGATACGGCGCTCTAGGAAGTAAGCCAGCTTATGTATTTCCAAAATTGAGCATTCAATACCAAGGATCGAATATCGCCGTACGAGTTCCGCTATCAGCGCGCGAGCGGCAGTCAACCGTTCAACTCCCTTGCGTTTTGCCACATTCTGGTATTCTCGAGTTGGCTCATATACGATTATGTGAACGTGATCCAGATCGCCGAGCGCTTCGATTACGCGAGGTCGAACGTCCTCCCAATCGAGACCACCATTGCCACTTCCTAGAGGTGGAAGTGCGATCGATACGATTTCGCTCTCCAAAATGAAGCGGCGCAATTCTTCAAGGCCGCTCTCTATCCATTCCATTCGAGACGGTTGGCGCCAATGCTTTTTTGTGGGGAAATTGACGATCCACTTGGGGCCGGTCAATTGGTCACGCTTGGTCACAAGCAATTGGCCGACGTCAAAGCTATGCGCTTTGCATGCTTTTTCGTAGATGCGAAAGTTCTCTGGAAAGTGCTCCTTAAACATTAAGGCAATGCCCTTGCCCATCACCCCCACGGTATTGACCGTGTTGACCAGCGCCTCCGCATTGGCCTCTAGCAGATTTCCTTGCGTGAAGGTGAGCATTAGAAGTACCACCCTTGCTTTGTCAGTATCTTCAGGTCGAGCTCTCGTTGGGCCGCGTCTCGTTCGATTTCGGCCTTAACTGTTGAGTCATAACACACGATGCCACTCAATGCAGTCGTTGGCATATGCCGAAAGACAAGTGCTTCCGCCTGATAGCGTTCGAAGCGATCCATGTCGTCTTTCTTAAAATTACGGCTTCTCAGTAGTGCCCAATCAATCCAATCCAGGTTGCTGAGATCGTTCGTAAATTGCGCGATTTTCAGATAGGCATGCCTGTCTGAAAAAACAAACGGGATTTCGTCTCGTGCGAGCCGATGTAGTGACGACACTAGTATAACTATGTCCCGGTTAGGCCGCTTCGCAATGCCGCTATAGCCTGTGTTGATATTGAACATCATGGGCGTAATTGGCGTAAAATAGAAGGGGACATAGTCGCTCAGGGTTCCCCCCGGCGGGCAGTCGACCTGACGAGTTTGGCGCCGTTCGATCAGGTCAGCGTTGCCGATCTGGATGAACGGCTTATCCGCCGATTCAGAATTGCGGCAGTGCAATCCGTCGCGAAGCATCGTTGGCACGTTCTCGCGGTGAACAATGCGGAATATCAATGCTCGTGTAGGGTTCAGAAATTCAACCATCCAGGGTAGCCGCGATCCTATGCTTGCCGCTAAGCATAAATGAGGCCGACTGATTCGCAAGGCGTCTTTTTTGGGATAACCGACGGCCCGGATAACCTTGGCCTGGAGCGGGAGGTACATGCTGGCCACTGGGCCCGTCCACCTATATATGGAACGGTCTACCATAACCGAGGAACGCCCCTCATGATCCGCCAACCGGACCCGAAGCCCGACGTGATGCGCCGCCGCGATGCCATCGTCGCCGGCCTGCGCAAGCTGCTGCCGGAGTCCGGACTGATCGCCGAACCCCTCCGCCTCAAGCCGTACGAAACCGACGGCCTGACCGCCTACCGGCAGGTCCCCCTCGCCGTCGCCCTGCCCGAAACCACCGAGCAGGTCGCCGCCGTCCTCCGCTTCTGCCACCAGAACGGCGTCCGCATCGTCCCGCGCGGCGCCGGCACCTCGCTGTCGGGGGGCGCTCTCCCGCTGGAGGACGGCGTCGTCCTCGGCATGATGCGGATGAAGAAAATCCTCGACATCAACTACGCCGATCGCTGCGCGACGGTGCAGGCGGGAGTGACCAATATCGGGATCACCAACGCCGTCTCCGGCAACAACTTCTTCTACGCCCCCGACCCCTCATCCCAGCTCGCCTGCATGATCGGCGGCAACGTCGGGATGAATTCCGGCGGCCCGCACTGCCTGAAATACGGCGTCACCGCCAACAACCTGCTCGGCCTCAAGATCGTCACGATCGAGGGCGAGATCATCGACATCGGCGGCGCCCATCTCGACTCCGCCGGCTATGACTGGCTCGGCCTGATGACCGGCAGCGAGGGCCAGCTCGCCGTCGTCACCGAAATCACCGTGCGCATCCTGCGCGGCCCGGAAGGCGCCCGTGCCATGCTCGCCGCGTTCAAGTCGAACGAGATCGCCGGCGCCGCGGTGGATGCCATCATCTCGTCCGGCGTCATCCCGGTGGCGCTGGAGTTCATGGACCGCCCCGCCATCCACGCCTGCGAGGCGTTCGCGCACGCCAACTACCCGCTCGACGCCGAGGCGATGCTGATCATCGAGGTCGAAGGCAGCGTCACCGAACAGGACATCCTGCTGGACAAGCTGGTCGCGATCTGCCGCCGCTTCGACCCGATCAGCATCCGGGTGTCGCAGTCGCCCGAGGAATCGCTGGCGATCTGGAAGGGCCGCAAGGCCGCGTTCGGCGCCATCGGCCGCATCAGCCCCGACTACCTCTGCATGGACGGCACCATCCCCACCAGCAAGCTGCCGGAGGTGCTCCGCCGCACCCAGGAAATGGCCGCCGCGGTCAACCTCCAGGTCGCCAACATCTTCCACGCCGGCGACGGCAACCTGCATCCGCTGATCATGTTCGACGCCAACGATCCCTCGAGCCTGCAAAAGGCGGAAATCCTGGGCGCCGATCTGCTGAAACTGTGCGTGGAGGTGGGCGGCTGCCTGACGGGAGAACACGGCGTCGGCGTCGAAAAGCGCGACCTGATGCCCGTGCAGTTCCTCCCGCACGAACTCGACCAGCAGCGCCGCATCAAGTCGGCGTTCGACCCGGACTGGCTTCTCAATCCCAGCAAAGTGTTTCCGCTGCAAGACCAAGCCGCCGTGCTCCCGCAGGCCGCATGACCTTGCCTGCCGTCACCGAAGACTCGATCGCCGCCACCGTCGCCGATGCCGTCCATGCGCGCGAACCGCTGTTGGTGGAAGGTCATGGCACCAAGTCCGGCCTGATGCGTCCGGTTCAAGCCAAGCGCACCGTCTCCACCGCCGGCCTGTCCGGCATCACGCTGTATGCTCCGAAGGAGCTGATCATCTCCGCCAAGGCCGGCACCCCGATGCCGGAGATCGAGGCGGCGTTGACCGAGGCCGGCCAGTACATGATCGCCGAACCGCCCGACTTTTCCGCCCTGCTCGGCCCCACCGGCAAGCCGCAGACCCTGGGTGGCGTCGTCGCCACCAACCTGTCCGGTCCGCGCCGCATCGCCCGCGGCGCGATCCGCGACCACGTCATGGGCATCCGCGCGGTCAACGGCCGCGCCGAACTGATCCGCTCCGGCGGGCGCGTGCTGAAGAACGTCACCGGGCTCGATCTGTGCAAGCTGTTCACCGGCAGCTACGGCACGCTCGGCGTGATCACCGAGATCACCCTGAAGGTGCTGCCCGCGCCGGAGGCGACCGGAACGCTGGTGCTGCCGGGCCTGGATGCCGCCGCCGGCATCGCCGCGATGTCCGCGGCGCTCGGCTCGCCCTACGACGTCTCGGCCGCCGCCTGGTTGCCGGCTGGGGCCACGGCCCGCATCCCCGCATTGGCCGCGATCGCCGGCCCGGCGGCGCTGATCCGCATCGAGGAGTTCGCCAACTCCGTCACCTATCGCATCGGCCGCCTGCGTGACCAGTTTGCCGTGGCACGCGCGGGCACGCTGGATACCGAAACCTCGCGGTCCGTCTGGCGCGACATCCGGGATGTCCGCCCGCTCGCGCCCCGTCCGGAGGATGCCGTGTGGCGCGTCTCGGTCAGGCCGTCGGTTGGCGCCAAGGTGCTCGATGCCGTACGCCCGCATGGCGTGGGCGGCTTCCTCGACTGGGGCGGCGGACTGGTCTGGCTGGCCGGCCCGGCGGACGTTGCCACGCATCAGGCGGTGGAAGCGGCGGCACGGGCGGCAGCAGGCACCTGGACCTTGCTGCGTGCGCCGGACATCCTGCGGGGCACGGTACGTGTCATCCCCGACGAGCCGCCCGCGCTGGCCCGCATCACGCGGCAGGTGAAGGCCGCCCTGGATCCCGCCGGGGTGTTCAACCCGGGCAAGCTTTACTTAGGCGTTTGACCATGATCTTCGTCCCGGCCTGGATAACCAACATCCTGTACCTTTTGACATTCTGTATCTCGGCGTTTCAGCACTGGCAGCTCAAGCGGCCGAACCCGGTGACGAATATCCAGTTTTTCATGATGGTATTCTGTCTGGCGATGATGCTGACCGTGACCCTCTACAATCGCGAGAACCCCTGGCTGTCGCTGGGCCTGTTTCTCGCCGCGATGGCCGGCCTGGGACTCATGGTCCGCCAGAACCGCATGCTGCCGCCGATGAAACCATTTCAATAGAGCGTTTATGCAAACCAATTTTACCACCGAACAGCTTCGCGACCCCGACACCGCCTCGTCCAACGCCGTTCTGCGCACCTGCGTGCATTGCGGCTTCTGCACAGCGACCTGCCCGACATTCGTCCTGCTCGGCGACGAACTCGACAGCCCGCGCGGCCGCATCTACCTGATCAAGGACATGCTGGAGACCGGCCGCCCGGCCACCGAGGAGGTGGTGCGGCATGTCGATCGCTGCCTGACCTGCCTGTCCTGCATGACCACCTGTCCGTCCGGCGTGAACTACATGCATCTGGTGGATCACGCCCGGGCCTATATCGAGGACACCTACCGCCGTCCGTTCGCCGAACGCTGGCTGCGGCGCGTGCTGGGTTTCGTGCTGCCGCGGCCGCGCCTGTTCCGCCTGGCGCTGTCCGGTGCCCGCCTGACCCGTCCGCTTGCCGGGCTGATCCCCGGCGAGACCATGCTGGCGCAACGGTTGCGCGCGATGCTCGCCGTGGCTCCCGCGCACGTGCCTCCGGCGAGTCCGGTCGAAAAACCGCGGGTCTATCCGGCCGAGGGCGCCCGCAAGGCGCGCGTCGCGTTGCTGACCGGCTGCGCCCAGCAGGTGCTGATGCCGCGGATTAACGAAGCGACCATTCGCCTGCTGACCCGGCTGGGCGTGGAGGTCGTGGTGCCGAAGGGCGCCGGCTGCTGCGGCGCGCTCAATCACCATAACGGGCAGCACAACCAGGCCATGGCCCTGGCCGCCGCCAATATCGACGCCTGGAGCGGCGAGGCCGCGGATGGGGGGCTTGACGCGGTCATCATCAACGCCTCCGGCTGCGGCACCACGATCAAGGACTACGGCTTCATGTTCCGCACGCAAACGCAGCGCGCCCGGGCCGAGGCGATCTCCGGCCTGGCGCTCGATATCAGCGAATTCCTGGCGCGCTTCGGCTACGCCCCGACGCGGCCGGCGCCCGGATTGACCGTCGCGTATCACTCGGCCTGCAGCCTCCAGCACGGCCAGCGCGTGACGGCGGAGCCGAAGACGCTGCTGGCGAAAGCCGGGTTCCGCGTGGTCGAACCGAAGGAGCCGCATCTGTGCTGCGGTTCGGCCGGCACCTACAACCTGCTCCAGCCCGCCATCGCCGGCCAACTGCGCGAACGCAAGCTGGAGAACCTGAAGGCGACCGGACCCGACCTGATCGCGGCCGGGAATATCGGCTGCATCACTCAGTTGTCCGGCGACGGCGTGCCGGTGGTGCATACCGTGGAGTTGCTGGACTGGATGGCCGGCGGTCCCCGCCCGCCCGGGGTCCCCGGCTGATGGCGTGCCGGGCCTCGCTTCTGTGGTTGCTGGGCATTTGCGCGGCGGCTCAGGCGCAGCCGGCCGCCGACAAGCGCGCACATATCGACTATCTGCTCGACGCGCTGAAGGCGGCACCGAACGAGCAGGCGGCCTCGATGGTGGAAGACCAGGTGCAGCAGGCCTGGCTACATGCCGGGACACCCGCCGTCACCCTGCTCATGAGCCGCGGCCTGAGGACGTTGCAAGCGGGCGAGACCGACGACGCGGTGGAGTCGTTCTCCGACGCGATCACCCTCCAGCCCGATATGGCCGAGGCATGGCGACAGCGCGCGATCGCCCGCTATCACGCCGGCGACGTCACCGGCGCGATCCACGACCTGCAGGAAACCGTCCGGCTCGAACCACGGGATTTCGCCGCCTTCCGCACCCTGGCGGATATAGCCGCGTCCCGGGAGGACTGGAAGGGCGCCTACGCCGCGTGGCAAAAGGTGTTGGATCTCGACCCGAAAACGCCGGGCGGCGAGGACAGGCTGCGCGACCTGAAGAAGCACGCCCTCGGCGAGGACACCTGAAGCGCGGATCATACCAGTCCGCGTCGAGACCGACTCTTCCATCCCGCGTCATGGCCCGTCCGGGCCACCCGTGCCCGCACAGTGCCGCGACAGGTGGCCCGGACGAGGTTTAACCGGGCACATGGGTTACACTTTGGACCGGGCACATGGGTTACACCACCTTGCGGTTTGCAACGATTTACCGGGCCTCGTAGGCCCCGTTTCCTGGTTCGGTTGAAAGGGCCGTTTCCTCGTCCCGGCCAGACATCCCGAGGGTGTTGCGGCCAGCGGCGGTCAAGGATGCCCGACGGGCACCGCCGCAGGCGGCGCGAAGCGTCCTTGACCGCCGCTGGCCGCAACACCACGCTGGATTGCAACAGGGACCCCAACCGATGCGATAGTGATCCGACAACGGGGTATCAGTGTAACCCATGTGCCCGGTCTGTACCCGAGCCGGGCCATGACGTCGGCGGAAACTGTGCCCCCGTCAAACGCGAGGCCGATTGCTATCAGTCCTTGCTCGCGATCACCGAGCCCGGGTACGAGGACGCTTCGGCCGCGACGACCACGTGGGCGCTGGGGCCGCAATCGCCCTTTTCGGCACTGGTGCGCTGTCCGACCCAATGCAGGCGAAAACCCGGCAGCGGGCATGCGTATCACGCCTCGACGATCAGGCTGCCTCCCGTTTGGATCATGACATCACTGTCGAGCACACATCCCGTCGCGCCGGGTCGGCGCGCCACGATATACACGCCAGGCTGATCCCCCCGGGCCGGGCCGAACGGGCGAAAAGACCAGCATATCGCCCACCTTAGAACGCACCTGGATGAAATCCGGCATCGCCGCCGCTGCGACTCCGGCCGCCAGCACGACGCTCCCCGCGAACACGCCGATCGGCAGGCCCTTCGGCAAGCTGGGAATGGTCGGGCGCATGGGACTCTCCGTTGACGGGTAGCGCCGGTTTTACCCGCCAGACCTTTCCGAAGGGTTAACGGCATCCGAGGCACTCAGGAGGACGCCAGGACGCCCCGACCGATGGCAAAGCCGAGGGTCCAGTAATGGGCTGAACATTATTTATCCATAATCAAAGTCCCGCGTTGCCGACCGGGCGACGATTGATATCACGCAGTCTTGATTTCGAAGTCGTTGCAGGCGGGCTGTTGATCTTTGACGAAGTCCAGGCATGTATTGAGCGTCCAAACGCTTGCTCCGGCGGCCGCGACGACATGCATGCATTGTCGCAATGCGAGAATGTCCAATTGACGATGCCCGTCAGCCGGCCCATAGGCTGAGCCGATCGGCGTGAGTTTTCTCCAGGCATGAATTTCAAAATAAGAGAATCGCCATGTTGACGCCTGCATCGCCCAATGACACCGTTTTCGTAACGGATGGAGCCACGATTGTCGATACCGAAGGCAATGGATGGTTCATCGAAAGCGGCCAGGTCGCGGAAACCATCGCAGACAGTTCCGGGAACGCGACCACCGTCGTCGATACCGGGACCGCCAACGTTGTCGCGATCGCATATGTCAACGGCCTCATCTGGCAACTGAACGCGGCCGGGCTGTGGTGGGCCAAGACCGGAGGCCAGGGCTCGTACGACGGTTGGACCTCGGGGCCGGGAACCGACAATGCCCGGGGCACACCGGTGTCGCCGCTACCGCCTTCGCCAAGCGGTACGGTAATCACGGCCGCCAACTCGATTTTCATGCCGGTCCCACCGATCAATCCTTCGCCGTTGGTAGATGTAGGCGGCAATCTCTTTTGGATATCAGGCTCCGGGCAGGTCGTCGAAAACGGCGTGGTGGACACCAAGACCGAAAACGTCATTGAAATGGCCTATGTCAACGGGGTGATCTGGCAAGAAAACGCCTCGAATTTGTGGTGGGCGAAGACCGGAGGTCCCGGGTCCTACGATGGCTGGACGTCCGGACCCGGCACGGACAACGCGAATGGCACCTACACGCCTCCGGTACCCATCGCACTGACCTGGGTCGGCGGCGGGAATAATGAAGCCTCCAATCCAGCGGATTGGAATATTCCAGTCGTGCCCGGTCCCGGCGATGAGCTTTTGATGAACGCCGGCACGATGAATGTCGCCGGCAATGTTCTGGCAGGCGACACGGTGACCTTCGTCGGCAACCCCGACCTGGATACCACGCCTCCAAGCTTCACGCTCAATCTGTCCGGCCATGTCGCCATGAGCACGGGGGACAGCGGGCCCGGGTTTGGCGCGGCGACCATCAATCTGGCGGACCATAGCCGCTGGGTTGGCAGCATCAATGCGGGGCCGTACGGCGGTGGCGTAACCGTCGATGCGACGGGCGACGGGACCGGCACATTTTCCAATGTCTATTCGTATATCAACAACAACCAGGTAACCATCGATGCCAACGTCGTGGGAACCGGGATGTTCAATGTCAGTGCCTCGCATGCCTTTACCAGATTGGAATTCATGCATGCGGTGGGCGGCGGCCAGTCGATGCTCGTGACCGGCGGCTATTCCGGGGCCAGCACGGTTCAGATCGACAGTCCGCACGCATTTCATGCGGCGGTATCGCTCGGCGATGGCGTTTTGGTTCTCGCTGGGCTGGAGGCCACAAGTTATTCGTTTGCGAATGGCACCCTGTCGCTGTTCAACGGGCCCTCGGTGGTGGACACGATGAAGCTGTCCCTCGTGACGACAGGCGAGTATCAAGCGGCCGATTTCGCCGTCTCGCAGGGCAGTGCCGGCGTCACCGTTTACGGCGATGCCGGGCCGAACGACACCGGCTTCCTGCCGGTCCACACGTAGTCGCGGCCGCGACAATGAGCGGCGCCCGGCCAGGTTTTATACAGATGGGCACAGTCGTCACCGCCATACACGCCTTTGATTATACAGGCAAAAGCCGTGGATCCCGACCTGCGTCGGCATGACGATGGCGCGGGCCGAGAGTCGAACCTTTCTGCCCCGTCATGGCCCGGACGAGTGTCCGGGCCACCTGTCGCGGCACCCTGAATTGGGGGTGGCGCTGACAAGCCGGGCCATGAGGCTTTATGGGCAGCGTCGAAGTCAACGCGGACGGTATTACTTGCTTGCCGCCATCGCCACCGGCGCCTCGATCGCCGCGACGATCTGTCGCGCCAGCGTCTGGCTGACGCACTCATAACCAAGGTCGTTATGATGCAAGCCGTCGGGGGCCGTGAACAGGCCTGGCCTCGCGCCTTCCTCGGACCATTCATCCATGAGCCGGCTACGGGAAAACAGGCTGACGCCGGTCTCCCGCGCCACGTCGCGCAGCGAATCCTCCAGGATGATATGGTCCACCGCGGCCAGCACCCGGGGCGACCGCTGGTTGTCCATCAGCACCACATCGATCCCGGCCTTGCGCAATTGCACGACCCCCTCGGCTACCATGTGATGAAACACGACCGGGTCGGCATGCCGCATCGCGCCATTTGCGCCGACCTGCCAGATCACAAGCTGAGGCCGCACCGCGATCACGTCGGTTTCCAGCCGAGCCAGTTCCTCCGGCGCATCCTGGCCGCCGACACCGCGATTGATCACCGCGATATGGGCGGCAGGCAGCGCCTCGTTCAATGCAGCCTGAAGGATCGCCGGATAGCTGTGCGCCATGTCCGACGCCATCACGCCCTCGGTCGATGATGATCCAAGTGCAACGATCAGGCCCTCGGTCCGGGCGGCGAGCGCCTTTCGCAGATGCGGCAAATGCAGCGCATCCATCTCCGGATCGGCCGGACAGCCGCTGCCGGCGAAGCCGCCCGACGGCGCGACGATCGACAAGACGACGGCGCAAACGATGACGGCGGCGGTGCGCCAAAGCCTCGGGCAACAATTCATGCAGCCTTGATGAAGATTTGGCGGCGGCCTGTCCAGATCAACTGCCTTTCCCGGAGGATTTGTCATCCGTTGCCGCTGCGGAAGAGCGCAGCTTGCGCCCCGCCGCGGCACGGTGCCCGCGCGGTTGATTTTCCTACGTATTCGGCCCAAGTCCGTGTCGTAACAGGCGTTCCGATCGTCCGGACCAAGCTGCTCTAGGTCCGGAACGATCTCATGACTGTCGAGATGCGCCTCATCGTCATGGAGGCGGGTATCAGCTGCTCGAGTGGCAATGGTAATACCAGCGGCCGTTCGGAAAGACTGGTGCGCGGCGCCCGCCCGCCTCGTCGGCCATGACGGTGACGCAGCACACAAAAGACCCGGCCGCGCGCTGGCGGCCGGGTCGGGTTGTCCACCAATCGAGCGAGGATCAGGCGGCGGTGCCTCCGATCGTCAATCCCGACAGCTTCAGCGTCGGCTGGCCGACCCCGACCGGGACGCCCTGGCCGCTCTTGCCGCAGGTGCCGATCCCCGGATCCAGCGCCATGTCGTTGCCGATCATCTGCACCTTGGTCAGCGAATCCGGGCCGTTGCCGATCAGCGTGGCGCCCTTGACCGGCGCGGTCACCTTACCGTCCTCGATCATGTAGGCCTCGCTGGCGGAGAACACGAACTTGCCGGACGTGATATCCACCTGGCCGCCGCCAAAGTTCACCGCGTAAAGCCCGCGCTTGACCGACTTGATCATCTCCTCGGGCGTATGCGACCCGCCGAGCATCACAGTGTTGGTCATCCGTGGCATCGGCGAGTGGGCATAGGACTGGCGCCGCCCGTTGCCGGTCGCCGGCATCCCCATCAACCGCGCATTCAGCCGATCCTGGAGGTAGCCGACAAGGACGCCGTCCTCGATCAGCACGGTGCGATTGGTTGGCGTTCCCTCATCATCCACCGTCAAACTCCCCCGCCGATCGGCCATGGTGCCGTCATCGATAACGGTGACGCCGGGGGAGGCAATGCGCTTGCCCAGCAGTTCGGCGAAGGCGGAGGTCTTCTTGCGGTTGAAGTCCCCCTCCAGTCCGTGGCCGATAGCCTCGTGCAGCAGGATGCCGGGCCAGCCCGGGCCAAGCACGACCGGCATCTCGCCCGCCGGGGCCGGGCGGCTATCGAGATTCACCAGAGCCTGACGCAGAGCCTCATCGACCGCGCCGCGCCAGGTGGTTTCCTTGGTGACGAAATCGTAGGCGAAGCGTCCGCCGGTGCCGTGGCTGCCGGTTTCGCGGCGGCCGTCCTGCTCCACCACCAGCGACACGTTTAACCTTACCAGCGGCCGCAGATCGGCGACCCGGGTGCCGTCGGGGCGGATTATCTGCACCGCCTGCCACTCACCGCTGATCGAGGCCATCACCTGCTTGACGCGCGGGTCCTTGCCGCGGGCGTAGGCGTCGATCTCGCCGAGCAGGGACGTCCGTGCGGAAAAATGCATCAGGCTGAGAGGATTGGCGTCGGAATACAGCCGGGAATTGGTCGCCCGCGGCGGCTCCGACGACGTGCCCGAATGGCCGGCGGAGATGGCCGACACGGTGGCCGCCGCGCGGCGGAGCGCTTCCTCGGAGATTTCGCCGGAATGGGCGTAGCCGGTCGCCTCGCCGGCCACGGCGCGCAGGCCGAAGCCCATGCCGGAATTGAAGTTCGCGGTGCGGATGTGGCCATCGTCGAGGCTGATCGATTTGTTTTCCCGGTATTCCAGGAACAGTTCTCCATCGTCGCTCCCGCGCAGCGCCTGTTCGAGGATGGCGGCGGCAGTGGCCTGGTCCAGCGCTGCGTCGGCACGCTCGAAGAACAGCTTATCGGTGGCTGCGATGGCGCTCATGGTTGGCGATCCTTTTTAGGTGGGTTTGTCGAAGATGGGATGCGCGGGGCGGTTTGCCTACCACTATCGGCGGCTTGCGCGCGTTCATGCCTGGCAAGCACTTTACCACGACGGACGTCGGGGGCAGCGGGAGGTCCACGAAGCGGCTACAGACTTACGCTTGTGCGGCGGCGGCGCGGGCATGCGTCAGGCGGTGGACCACGATCAGGACGGCGGTCAGCAGGATGGCGGCTCCAGCCTGATGCAATACCGCCAACGGCACCGGCACGACGAACAATAAGGTGCTCACGCCCAGGAGATATTGACAGGCCACCGCTGCGCCGACGCAGGCCGAAAGCCCGGGCGGAACGCCGATGCGCGGACCGAGCGTCGCCAGAGCGGAGACCAGGATCAGTGTCGCCGTCGCGAGCAGGCGGTGGTCGAACTGCACCGCGCCGATATTCTCCGTCAGGTTGCGCAGGACGGGATGCAGGGAGGCGTAGCCCGGCGGCAGTAGCCGCCCGTCCATCAGCGGGAACGTGTTATAGGTGAGGCCTGCATGCAGCCCGGCGACGAAGCCGCCGGCGACGATGGTCAGCGCCACCATCGCGAGACAGGTCCAGGCCATGACCCTTGGCGCCACCGGTGTGGCAACGCGCCGGCCGGCCGGACGCAGCAGCGAGAGGCCGGTCCAGATGATCGCGCCATACAGCGTCAACGCCAGCACGAGGTGCACAACCAGTCGATAGGGCGAGACCGCGGTGCTGTCGGGCAGGAAGCCGGACGCCACCATGAACCAGCCGACGGCGCCCTGCAGGCCGCCGAGCATGAACAGAAAGGCAAGGCGCGGCAGCAGCCGGCGCTCGATCCGTCCCGTTGCGCCGAGCCAGACCAGCGGCACCAGGAAGACGACGCCGATCAGGCGGCCCCACAGGCGATGGGTCCATTCCAGCCAGAAGATGTGCTTGAAGCCGTCCAGCCCGAAGCCTTGGTTGACCAATGCGTATTGTGGAATCTTCTGGTACAGCGCAAACAGCCGGTGCCATTCCGCATCCGAGGTTGGCGGCAGCGCGCCCATCAGGGGCGCCCATTCCATGATGGATAGCCCCGACCCGGTCAGCCTTGTGGCGCCCCCGAGGACGATCATCACCAGGATCATGGCCGCCACGCTGAACAGCCAGATCGCAACGGCGCGACGGCCTTTGCGCGCCGCTGCGCGATCCATGCGGGAGGCGCCGGGAAATTCGTGCACGTCGAAGGGCATGGCGCACTATATGGCCGGGGCGCCGGTTAATGAAGCATTTCGGCGGGCAGAAGGCGATATCGTGAGCGGCGAGCCCGACCGCCCCGGCGCCTCCGACCGTTTGCCTCGGGGTAACTTAGACCGCGGCTTTCCTGGCGGCTTTCTTTCCCTCGCCGGACGCCTCGGCCATGATGCCGCGGATCTCGCGCAGAAGCGCCGCTCCCTTGGCTGTCCGCTGTACCAGTACGCTGCGGCGATCCTGCGGATCGGTCTTGCGGCGTGCCAGGTCGAACTCGCCCAACCGATCCAGGGCCCGGGTTATCGCCGGCTTTGACACGTTCATCTCGGCAGCGAGGCCACGAACCGTGTGGCCGCCGTCGTTCAGATAGCAGATCAGGAAAACTCCGAGCTGACGGGCGGACAGATCGGCGCTGTCCCGGCGAACCAGGGCAACGACGGTCTCCCGCAGGAGGCGCACCTGAGAGTCGGAGACGGGATCGGGAGGAGATGCCACGTGACGGGTTCCATTCAAGAGCGGATAATAATGAGTCGCTGCGCCTGCGATCTCGTTAGTTACGCCTGATACGGAACGGTGTCAACTCTGTTGCTAAATCGCACTCTACCGGCCGATCGGCGTGGCCGGCGGGAACAAGGCCCGGCAATGGCGGGCAAACAGTTCGCGAGTGGTCCGGTCAGGGCTGCGGACGGGCCGGACGCTATACGGCAACGTCCCGTAACGACTGCTTTAGTCCGGCGGCTCACTCTAACCGTCATGGCCCGGTTCGTCCGGGCCACCTGTCGCGGCACGTGCTGGCGGGGGGACGAACTCAAACCGGACTGGAATGAGAAGGTGTAGACCGCCCCTGATCCCATGGCCATGGCCGGATTCAGCCCGGTCCCGACACAAAGAGAGGGGTTGTGATACGGCAAATGCACGCACGCGATCGGATTTCTTCCGCCCTAGGCCGACTAATCAGGTCAAGTCGGGTAGCCGCGGGATCCCCGTTGTGGTGATGGAACCCGCCGCCTGAATCCCCGCACGAACGTCAGCGAGAGCGGACGCGTGCCGTCAGCCGCATTTCGACCAGCCGCAGTGGACACAACTCAGGCAGCCGGCTTCGCGCACCAGGCCCGGCTGGCTGCATTTGGGACATAACGGGCCGATGGCGGACGCTCCCGTTGACGCCTGAACAACCGGCCTGGCGACCAACGTCTCGGCCGGCGCCAGGAAACCGGTGTCGATCATGTGCCGCTCGATAATGTCGCCGATGGCGGCGACCAGCGAGCCGACATACCGCCCGTTGCTCCACTGGCCGCCGCGCGGATCGAACACTTGCTTCAGTTCCTCGGCCACGAACGCGACCTCGCCGCCGCGGCGGAACACCGCGCTGATCATCCGGGTCAGCGCCACGACCCAGGCGTAGTGCTCCAGATTCTTGGAATTGACGAAGATCTCGAACGGCCGGGCGGCACCGTCCTGCTCGATATCGTTGATGGTGACATACATCGCGTGCTCGCTGTCCGGCCAGCGCAGCTTATATGTCGCGCCGGTCAGCCTGTCGGACCGCACCATCAGGTCGTTCGCGGCCGGCATGCCCGGCGCGGCGGCTTCGGCGGCCTTGACCTCCAAAACCGATCCGGTGATCGCATTCGGCCGGTATGTGGTGCAGCCCTTGCAGCCGCTCCGGTAGGCGTCGAGGTAGACTTCCTGGAACGCCTCGAAGCTGATGTCTTCCGGAACGTTCACCGTCTTGGAGATCGCGCTGTCGACATGGCGCTGCACCGCCGCCTGCATGCGGACATGCTCGGCCGGCGTCAGGTCCTGAGCCGTCACGAAATAGTCGGGCAGCCGGGCCTCATCGCCGTGAACCGCGCGGAAGCAGCGCAGCGCGTAGTCGGACACTTCTTCCTCGACCCGCGAGCCGTCCGGCTGCCGCACCTTGCGCGTGTAGGCCAAAGCGAACACCGGCTCGATACCGCTGGACACGTTGTCAGCGACCAGTGAAATCGTGCCGGTCGGGGCGACCGACGTCAGCAGAGCGTTACGGATGCCATGCGCCGCGATGAACGCGCGCACGTCCTCGTCCAGCTCACTGACGGTCTCGCCGGCCAGGTAGGCGTCCCGGTCGAACAGCGGGAAGGCACCTTTCTCCCGCGCCAGATTCGCCGAAGCGAGGTAGGCGGCGCGGTTGATCCGCCGGGCCCACTCGCCGGCCCTGTCCGCGGCCTCGATCGAGCCGTAGCGCAGACCGGTCATCATCAGCGCGTCGGCCAGCCCGGTCATACCCAATCCGACCCGGCGCTTGGCGATCGCTTCCCGGCGCTGCGCCTCCAGCGGAAAGCCCGAGGCGTCGATCGTGTTGTCCATCATGCGGATCGCCACCGCCACCAGATCGGCCAGTTCCGCGTCGTCGATGCGCGCTTCCGGAGTAAACGGCGCACGCACCAGCGCCGCGAGGTTGATCGATCCCAGCAGGCAGGCGCCATAGGGCGGCAAAGGCTGCTCGCCGCAGGGATTGGTCGAGTGGATCGTCTCGCAGTAAGCGAGGTTGTTGCGGGCGTTGATGCGGTCGATGAAAATCACGCCCGGTTCGGCGTAGTCGTAGGTCGCGCGGGTGATGCTGTCGAACAGCGCCCGGGCACTGAGAACCCTGTAGGTCTTGCCGTCGAAAATCAGCGGCCATTCTGCATCCGCCTCGACGGCGGCCATGAACGCGTCGGTTGCCAGCACCGACAGGTTGAAGTTTTGCAGCCGTCCGGGCTGGCGCTTGGCGGCGATGAAGTCCTCGATGTCCGGATGGTCGCAGCGCATCGTCGCCATCATCGCGCCGCGCCGCGCCCCGGCGGACATGATGGTGCGGCACATCGCATCCCAGACGTCCATGAACGACAGCGGTCCCGAGGCGTCGGCGCCGACGCCTTTCACCGCGGCGCCCTTCGGCCGCAGCGAGCTGAAGTCGTAGCCGATACCGCCGCCCTGCTGCATGGTCAGCGCGGCTTCGCGCAAATGCTCGAAGATGCTGCCCAGATCGTCCGGGATGTCGCCCATGACGAAGCAGTTGAACAGCGTCACGCGGCGGTCGGTGCCGGCTCCGGACAGGATGCGGCCGGCGGGCAGGAAGCGGAAATCCTGCAGCGCCTCGTAAAACGGGCGTTCCCAACGCGGCGGGTCCGCTTCGGCGGCGGCGAGCGCCCGGGCGACCCTCCGCCAGGTGTCCTCGATGGTCAGGTCGATGGGCGTGCCGGCGGCCGACTTCAGCCGGTACTTGGCATCCCAGATCTGGCGGGAGACGGGGGCGATCCGCTCGGCGACGGATCCGATCATGGCATCGACGTTCATAGGGCAGACATAACCCTATCTTCCGATTCCCGTCATCGCTTCCCGCGCCATGACGTCGATGATGATCCGATTTATTTCAGCACGGCCGCCGCCGGCCGTGACGGATCGTCAGAGCCGTTCGCGCACCGCCGCCGCGACCCGCTCGGGCGTGATGCCGAAATGGGCAAACAACGCGTCTTCCGCGCCGGATGCGCCGAAGCCGCTCATGCCCACAAAGCCGCCGTCCGCGCCGATATAGCGGTCCCATCCCTGCCGCACGGCCGCCTCGACCGCGACACGAACCGTGCCCTCACCCAGCACCGCACTGCGATAGGAGCGGTCTTGTTGCTCGAACAACTCCCGGGACGGCATCGAGACGACGGCCGTGGGCACCCCCTCGGCCTGAAGCCGGGCCCGTGCCGCCAGCGCCACCGTGACTTCCGACCCGGTGGCGAGAATGCTGGCCCGGCGGTCGCCGCCTTCCGCCTCCGCGACCACGTAGGCGCCGCGGCGGGACCGGTTCTCGCGGATGTCGCCGTGTTCGCCTCGCACCGGCGGAAGCGGTTGGCGAGCAAAGATCAGACAGCACGGGCCGGTGCGGTGTGTCAGCGCGATCTCCCAGCATTCCGCCGCTTCGGCCGCGTCGGCGGGTCGCAGCACCAGCATGTTGGGGATGGCGCGCAGCGCGGCCAGAAATTCCACCGGCTGATGGGTCGGACCGTTCTTGCCGATGCCGATGGAGTCATGACTGAAGACGAACGGCACCGGCAGACCCATCATTGCCGCCAGCCGCAAGGCCGGACGCATGTAGTCCGAAAACACCAGATAGGTGACGCCAACCGGGACGACCCCGCCATGGGCCGCCATGCCGTTGAGCATCGCCCCCATCGCGTGCTCGCGAATACCATAATGTATGTAGCGCCCACCATGATCGGCCGCGGTAAACGGCGCCAACCGCCGCTTGTGCTGTGTCGCCGCCTCCAGATCCGGCGCGCCAGGCAGCAGCTCGGGTATGGCATCAGCGAGCGCATCGATGATGTCGGCCGACAGCTTGATGCCGTATTCCGCGGTCCCGGCAGCGAGATGGCTTAGCTTGAACCCGAGCAGGACCTCTTGCCACCCGTCCGGCAGGCGCCCCTCGCGCAGCCGATCGAGTTCGCGGCGTTTGGCTGCCGGCAACGCGGCGACCCGTGTCTGCCACGTGTCATAGTCCGGAAGGCCGCGGCGGCCGGCCTGGCGCCACGCGCCCAGCACGTCAGCGGGGATTTCGAACGGCGGATGAGGCCATTCGAGGTAGGCGCGGGCCGCGTCGGTGTGCGTCCGCTCCAGCTTCGCGCTGTGCGCGGCGCGGGTTCCCTCGACCCCGGGCAGGCCGCGGCCGATGATGGTGCGGCAGGCGATCATCGACGGCCGCGGATCCTGTTTGGCATTGAGGATCGCCCGATCCACCGCATCGATGTCGTGACCATCGACTTCCTGCACATGCCAGTTGCTCAGCCGGAACCGCGCCGGCACATCGTCCGACTGCGCAATGCCGATCGGCCCGTCATCCGTCATCCGGTTGTCGTCCCAGAGGAACACCAGCTTGCCCAGCCCCAGGTGCCCCGCCAGCGAGATGACCTCCTGACCGACGCCTTCCTGCAAGCAGCCGTCACCTACCAGCGCGTAGGTGTAATGGTCCACCAGGTCCGCACCCAGCCACTTGTTCAGAAACGCCTCGGCCAGCGCCATCCCGGCCGCGTTCGCTATGCCTTGCCCGAGCGGCCCGGTCGTCACCTCGATCCCCCGCTCGGGATGATATTCCGGATGTCCCTCGCACGCCGAACCAAGCTGTCGAAAGCTGCGGATCTCGTCGAGCGTGATCTTCTCATACCCGGTCAGGTGTAGCAGCGCGTACACCAGCATCGAGCCGTGACCGTTCGATTCGACGAAACGGTCGCGGTCGAACCACTGGGGGTCCCTCGGGTTGAACCGCAGGTGGCGGGTGAATAGCGCGGTCGCGATGTCGGCCGCGCCGAGAGGTGTCCCGGGATGACCCTCGCCGGCATGCTCGATCGCATCCATCGAGAGGAATCGGATGGCGTTGGCCATCAGGCGTGCATCAACCATCGTGGCAGTTCCTTGATTTTGGCTATTTCGGGAGGAAACCGGTGGAGATCCAAGGCACTGCGGCGATCAGCAGCAGGCCTAGCACCAGAACCCCGAGATACGGCCAGATGCGCAGCAGGGCGGCATCGGGATTGACCCGACCAATCGTGCAGGCGGCGTAGTAGCCCAGCCCGAAAGGCGGCGCGAACAGACCCACGCCCATCGCCAGGATGACCACCATCGCGTAGTGCACCTCGTTCACCCCGAGCTGCCGCGCGATCGGGAACAACAGCGGGCCGAACAGCACCATCGCCGGGATTCCCTCCAGCACGCTACCCAGCACGATGAAGGCAACGATGGAGATGCCGAGGAAGCCCCATGACCCGCCGGGCACGGCAGCCATTGTCGCCGCCAGATTGTGCGAGAAGCCGGACTGGGTCAGTGCCCAGGCCATGCAGTTGGCGGCGCCAATGATGAACAGGATCGCGCCGGACAATGACGCCGTTTCGACCAGCATCGGATAGATCCGCCGCCAGTTGAAGCGGCGGTAGATCAACAGGCCGGCAAGAACGGTGTAGGCGATGCCGATGGTGGACACCTCGGTCGCGGTGGCGATGCCATTGATCACGGCGAACCGGATCAGCGCCGGCAGCACCAGGGCGGGCAACGCGATCACGAAGGTCCGCAGCACGGTGCCGGCCGACGCACGTTTCACCCCGCGCAGGTCCTCGGCGCCGGTGCGCTGGCGTGCCAGGATGGCGAGGCCGATGGCCAGCACGACGCCCGGCAGCAGGCCGCCGGTGAACAGCGCGGCGATCGACACGCCGGTGACCGAACCGATGGCGATCAGGACCAGCGACGGCGGGATCGTCTCCGCCATCGCCCCGGCGCCGGCCAGCAGGGAAACCATCTCGCCGTCCTTCAGGCCGCGCTTCCTCATCTCAGGGAACAGCACCGGAGCCACAGCGGCCATGTCGGCGGTTTTCGAACCGGAGATGCCAGAAACGAGCAGCATCGCGCCGAGCAGCACGTACTGCAGCCCACCGCGCACATGGCCGATGAGCGCGGCGAGAAACGCCACCATTGCCTTGGCCATCTCGGTCATCTCGATCAGCGCGCCGAGCAGGACGAACAGCGGCACGGCGAGCAGGATGAGCGAACTCATGCCCTCATCCATGCGGCCCGGCAGGACCTGCAACGGGGTGGTGGTCGTGCACAACAGATAGGCCACGGTGGCAAGCCCGAAGGCGAAGGCAATCGGCACGCCAATCAGCACGCCGGCGCCCAGCAACAGCACGAAGAAAACCAGCAGGTTCCAGTTACCGAGATGGGCGAGCATCGGCGCGACCATCCACAACGCGAGGGCCAGCACCGCCAGCACTGCCGCAACACCGGCGACATCGCGCAGCCGCAACTGTCCCAGGCGCAGCACCGAGATCGCCATCATCAACCCAAAGCCGATCGGCACCGCCGCGGCACGCAGCGCGTCCGACCAACCCAGGGCAGGGGTTTCGATGAAGGACTGGTCCGTCATGTAGTCGAGCGCCGGGCTGATCAGGAACCCGAGCAGCAGCAGCGGCGTCAGCACCGCCAGTGCCTCGGCCGGGGCGCGCCACCGCACCGGCAGGCGCCAAGCGATCGTGGACAACCGCATGTGCTCGCCGTTCGACAGCGCCAGCACCGAACCCAGCATTGCAAGCCAGAGGAAGACAATCGAGGCAAGCTCGTCGCTCCACACCAGCGGCTGGTTCAGACCGAACCGGGCGATGACGCCGATGAGGAGGATGGCGACCTCGGTCAGCACCGCCACCGCGGCGATGGCGCCGACGATGCGGGCGAGCCAGCGCTCGATCTGCGCCAGGAAGCGGCGGGAGGCGGTGGTATCGCTGCCGGCACCGGTGCCGGACGCGGCAAAGGAGCGGGTCATGTCAGCGTGCCCGCGGATGCCTCCAGCAACGACCAGGCCTGTTCGCCGAATTTGGCGCGCCAGTCCTTGTAGAAACTGGTCTTGCGCAGGACGTCGCGGAAGCTGGTGCGGTCGACGTCGTTGAATTGCAGCCCCTTCGCGGACAGATCCTGGCGCAAACTGTCACTCAGCTTCGCAACGTCCGCACGCTGGTCCAGCGCGGATTTGTCAAACTCCTGTGTGACGATGGCGCGCAGATCCTCTGGCAGCGTCTGCCATGCCCGGCGATTGCCCAGCAGCCAGTATCCATCCCAGACGTGGCCGGTCATGCTGCAGTATTTCTGCACCTCATACAGGCGCGTGGTGGCGATGATGGCGAGCGGATTCTCCTGGCCTTCGACGATATGGGTCTGCAGCGCAGAATACAGTTCGTTGAAGTTGATCGGCGTCGGCCCGGCGCCGAGCGCCGTGAACAGGGAGGTCAGGATTGGTGCGGGCGGGACGCGGATCTTGAAACCCTTCAGGTCGTCCGGCGTCGCGATCGGCCGGGTAGAGGTCGTGATGTTGCGGAAGCCGTTGTCCTGCACCTTGCAGACGGAAATGATACCGCTTTTGGCGATCTGCGCCCGGACGTAGTCGCCGAGACCGCCGTCCATTGCCTTCCACACCGCGGCGTAGTCTGTAAAGGCGAAGCCGACATTGGGAATGCTCGCGGCCGGGACCAGCGTCGCCAGGATGGAGGTCGAGAGATTGAAGAATTCGACTCCCCCGCTGCGCACCTGGGCCAGCAGATCGGTATCGGAGCCAAGCTGGTTGGCGGGAAACAGGCTGATCTCCAGCCGACCCTTGCTCGCCTCCCGGATGCGGTCGATCGCTTCCTTGGCGCGCGTGTTGATCGGATGCGTTGGATCCTGGCCGGTCGCCATCTTGTAGTTGAAGTCAGCCGCATAGGCGGGCCGGCGAAGAATGCCGACCAGCGGCAGAGCCGCGGCCGCGGTAACGATGCCGCGTCGTGTGAAGCCTTTGCTTATCATTGTTTCTCTCCCAAACTGTGTGCGCCGCGGCGGTTACGGCGGCGGCTGGCCGTTCAGTGCGAAGTAGCTGCGAATAACCTGGCTGTCGTCCGCCGCGCCATCACCGCGGCCGGAGGTGGCGAGGAAAAGCTGATGCGCTAGGGCGGCGAAGGGCAGCGCCGCCTTGGTCTCGCGTCCGGCCTCCAGCACGATGCCAAGATCCTTGACGAAGATGTCCACGGCACTGGTGACCTCGGGGTCCGCTTGCAGCATGCGCGGGCCGCGATCGTTCAGCATCCAACTGGATGCCGAAGAGCCGCCGAGGATCTTGAGCATCACGTTCAGGTCCACGCCGACATGGGCGGCGAGCGAGAAGGCCTCCGCGACGACGGCGATGTGCACGCCGCAGAGCAATTGGTTGACGGTCTTCACCACCGCGCCTTGCCCCGGACGCTCGCCGACATGGAAGATCTTGTCGCCGAGTGCTTCCAGCACCGGCTTTGCGGCGGCAAACGTGGCGGACGGCCCGGCCGCCATGATCGTCAAGGTCGCGCTCTTGGCCCCCGCCACGCCGCCTGAGACCGGCGAGTCGAGGAAGCGCAGGCCGGCAGCCGCGACACGCTCTGACAGCTTTTCCACCGCACCCGGCGGGCACGTGGCCGTCAGGATAACGATCCCGCCGTGTGGCAATGCTTCCAGAGCACCGTCCGCAAACAGCACCTGCTCCGCCTGCGCGGCGTTCACGACCATCAGCACCAGCCGATCGGCTCCCTTCGCCGCGTCGCTGGAGGAGGCCGCCGCCGCGCCGCCTGCTTCGACGAGCGCGTCGGTTGCCTCCCGGCGCATGTCAAAGCCGCGGACCTGGAAGCCGCGCGTGACGAGGTTGCGTGCCATCGGCAGACCCATAGCACCGAGGCCGATGAAGCCGACGGTCGTCATGTGGATACCCACCGACTGATGCTTTTCGCCATCGCCGAGGTGGAGATCCCGTAGCGATCGTGCAGCGTCGGCAGCGCGCCGGCATCCAGGAACTCGTCGGGCAGGCCGATCTGGCGGAATGCGGGCGTGACGCCGGCACGCAGCAGGACACCGGCTACAGCTTCGCCCAGGCCGCCGATGACGGTGTGGTTTTCCGCGACAATGACCAGGCGCCCGGTCTTGGAGGCTTCGCGGATGATCGTCGCCTCGTCCAGCGGCTTGATCGTCGGCACGTGCAGCACGCCGGCGTCGATCCGCTGCGCCCGCAGCAGTTCGACGGTCTCCAGCGCCCGCATCGTCATGAAGCCCGACGAGATGATCAGCGCATCCGCGCCGTCGCGCAGCAGCTTCGCCTTGCCGAGCTCGAACTTATAGTCGTACTCGTCGAGAACGATCGGCACGTTGCCGCGCAGCAGCCGCATGTAGACCGGCCCGGGGTGGGCGGCGATGGCGGGGACCGCCTGCTCGATGTCGAGTGCGTCGCACGGATCGATGATCGTCAGGTTTGGCATGCCGCGGAAGATCGCGATGTCCTCGGTGGCCTGATGGCTGGGTCCGTAGCCGGTGGTCAGGCCGGGCAGGGCGCAGACGATCTTGACGTTGAGGTTCTCCTCGGCGATCGCGAGGCATATGAAGTCATAGGCACGCCGTGCGGCGAACACCGCATAGGTGGTGGCGAACGGCAGGAACCCCTCGCGCGCCATGCCCGCGGCGGTGCACATCAGAAGCTGTTCCGACATGCCCATCTGGTAGAATCGGTCAGGATGCGCCTTGGCGAACACATGCAGGTCGGTGTACTTGCCCAGATCCGCCGTCAGGCCGACGAGATCGGGGCGAGTTTCCGCGAGCGTGACCAGCGCCTGGCCGAACGGGGCCGGCTTGGTGCGCTGCCCCGGCGCGGCGAGCGAGGCGATCATCGCCGATGTGGTCAGGCGCGAGGCGCCGCCCTGGCCGCCTTCGCCCTGCTCCTTCAGCCGAATCGGGCGGGCGTATTTGTTGCGCATCATGCGGTCCTCCCTTCTTCGAGCACGGCCAGCGCCTGCTGCCATTCATCCGCCTCGACGCGCAGGAAGTGATTGCTTTCGCGCTGCTCGAGGAAAGGCACGCCCTTGGCCATCTTGGTGTCGCAGATGATGACGCGCGGCATCGGCTCCCGCAGCGACCGCGCACTGTCGAAGGCGCTGACCAGGGCACCGATGTCGTTGCCGTTGACCCGCTGCGCATGCCAGCCGAAGGCGGTAAACCGATCGGCCAGGTGCTCCAGCCCGGTGACCTCGCACGACGGGCCGTCCGCCTGCTGGTTGTTGACGTCGACAATGCCGATCAGGTTGTCCAGCTTCCAATGGCCGGCGCCGGACGCCCCCTCCCAGACAGCGCCCTCGCCGCACTCGCCGTCGGAGAACAGGCAATAGACGAACGCGTCCGACTTTTTGCGCTTGAGCCCGAGGGCATAGCCGACGGCGATTGCCAGGCCCTGGCCGAGCGAGCCGCCGCTGATCTCCATGCCCGGCGTGTAGCTGGCCATGCCCGACATCGGCAGCCGGCTGTCATCCGATCCGTAGGTTTCAAGCTCGTCCTCGGGGATGATGCCGGCCTCGATCAGCGCCGCATAGGAAGCGATCGCGTAATGGCCGATCGACAGCAGGAAGCGGTCGCGTCCTTCCCATTCCGGATCGTTGGCATGGTAGTGCATGGCGTGGAAGTAGGCGACAGCCAGCACATCCGCGACGCCCAGCGCCTGGGCGATGTAGCCCTGGCCCTGCACCTCGCCCATGCGCAGTGCGTTGCGCCTGATGCGATAGGCGCGTTCGGCCAGGCTCGGCGCATTGGCGCGCGACGTTGACGCTTCCATCCTGGAATCTCCCGTTGTTTTAATGGCCTTTACGGTCGCCGGATCAGTGGATCAGCATGCCGCCGTTGACGTCGATGACCGCACCTGTGATGTACGATGACAGGTCGGAGGCGAGGAACAGATAGGCGCCCGCGACGTCCTCGGCGTTGCCGAGGCGGTTGAGCGGAATGCCTTTGGTGATTTCCGCGCGCAGTTCGTCGGTCAGTTTGCCGCCGGTGATGTCGGTCTGGATCATGCCGGGCGTGACGCAGTTGACGCGGACGCCGTCGGGGCCGAGTTCGCGCGCCATCGCCTTGGCGAGGCCGAGCACGCCGGCCTTGGCGGCCGAATAATGCGGTCCGCCGAAAATGCCGCCGCCGCGCTGGGCGGAGACCGAGGACATGCAGACGATCGAGCCCTGCCTGCGCTCTCGCATATGCGGCACGAACGCCTGGCTGAGATAGAAAACACCGCCGAGGTTGACGTCCAGCACGCGGTTCCAGTTCTCGGGCGAGATGTCCATGAACTTCAGCGGCTGGGTGATGCCGGCGTTGGCGAGCAGGATATCGGCTTTGCCGAAAGCCTCAAGTACCGCTTGCGCCGCGGCCTGGCAACTCGCCGGATCGGCGACGTTGCAGACGAAGCCGCGATGTCGGGGGCCGAGCTCTGCGGCGGCTCGTTGCGCTCCCGCTGCGTCAAGATCAAGAATGGCGACTGTTGCGCCGTGTTGAGCAAAGAGTTTCGCGGTTGCGAGACCAATGCCGCGGGGACTGGCGGCCCCGGAAATGACGGCGACTTTGTCTTTAAGAAGCATGGTGTTTTCCTCCTGTTTGTCTGTTGCTATCGGGTTTGCCGGAGTGGCGGGCTGCCGACAAGCGAGAAATTTGCACCCACCGGTGAATTGGGTTCATCATTCGCTAATGGCCCGCTATCTCCCGTTGTCAGCCCTCCGCGCGTTTGAAGCCGTGACGCGTACCGGCTCGTTCCGGGCCGCCGCCTCGGACCTGAGCCTGACACCGAGCGCGGTCAGCCACGCGATCCGCGGACTGGAGCGGACCTTGGGCACAGGCCTGTTCGTGCGCGAGGGACGCTCGATCCGTCTGACCGGCGAGGGCGAAACACTGATGCATCATGTCGAGCGCGGATTTGGAGAATTGCAGCTCGGTATCGGCAACATCTCGACGCGCGAGCCTCGGTTGCTGCGGCTGCACTGTGCGCCGAGCTTTGCCGCACAGTGGCTGGTGCCGCGCCTGCGCAAGCTGATTGTCGAGACGGACCGCCTGGACGTGCGGATCGCCGCGGACACTACTTACACCCGCTTCGTGGATGACGGGTTCGACGCGGACATCGTCTATGGCGATTCGCCATCGTATCTTTACGGCACGTCCGGGCAACAGGGTGTCGTGGTGCTACCACTGGGAACAGAGGTGGTGACCCCGCTCTGTGCGCCCGAACTCGCCCCCCGGATCCGGACCGCGCATAGTCTGCTGAATGAAACGCTAATCGAGAGCGAGCAGAAGAAAGTGCGTTGGCCGGCGTGGTTCGCGGCCAATGGCCTGCTTGCGCCGGAGCCGCACGGGCCCCGGTTCGACCGTAGCTTCCTGTCGCTGAGCGCGGCGGCTGACGGACTTGGCATCGCACTGGAGTTGATGCTGCTGGCGGAACGCGAGCTTGCATCGGGGCGGCTGGTGCGGCCGTTGGAGGGGCTATGCGAGGACGTCACTTATACCGGCCACTGGCTCGTTTTCCCGCGGGCGAAGCGATATTCGAAGTCGATCGTTGTTTTCGTCGAGTGGCTGGCGAAGGAGCTTAGGATGAATATAGACCTTGCGCTGATCGATTCGGAGGCCGGCGCCAGGTCCATATCTTCCCGCAAGGTCCTGTAAGCGCTTATCCCTGCTGCGCCGATGCGTGGGGCCTTCGGCCACCGCCGATTCGCCCGGCAGCTTGTTCGCGATGGTCGCCCGCTCGTGGGCCGGCAGGATCGGATCGATCCGGCCGGACACTTCCTGCCTCGTTTCTGTCGCGGTGGCGATTTATGACAATGCCGGTAAGAGCAGACTCTTCGCGTCGAATTCGTCATGGCCCGCTCGTCCGGGCTACCGCCGCCAGCACCCTGCCGCGATCGGTGGCCCGGTCGAGCCGGGCCATGAGGGTGGTGCCGGCTCGGAGGATTAAAGTCAACGCGTCTGGTATTGGCTGGTTGATCCGGCTTCGGCGAGGGTCTAAAACGAATGAACGTTCATTCATCGACCGGCGCTTCATCACGGACAACAAAAGGGGAAACACTGAATGACCAGATTGTTCGCCGCCGTTGCGGCCTCGATGTTGCTGATTGCCCAGGCTCGGGCGGAGATTCCAGGCGGCGTGCTCAAGGTCGGCGTCCTGACCGACATGGCGGGTCCGTATGCGGACCTGTCGGGCAAGGGCTCGGTCGTCGCCGCGCAGATGGCGGCCGAGGACTTTGCCGCGGAGGCCGGTCCGCGCGCCCCGTGGGTTGAGATCGTTACAGCCGACCACCTGAACAAGGCGGATGTCGGGGCCGGCATCGTCCGGCGCTGGCTGGACGAGGACGGTATCGCGGCCGTCATCGACGTCCCGAACTCGACCGTCGCGTTGGCGATCAACCAGATCCTGCGCGACAAGGACCGGGCGTTTATTGCCAGTTCAGTCGCGTCGAGCGACCTGACGGGCAAGTTCTGCATGCCAACGACAGTGCAATGGACTATGGACACCTGGGCGCTGGCCAATGGAACGGCGAAGACGATGGTGAATCAACACGGCGACACATGGTTCTTCCTAACCGCCGATTACGCGTTCGGCCATGCGCTCGCGCGCGATGCCTCGGCGCTGGTGGTGGCGAATGGCGGCAAGGTTCTCGGTGAAGTGCGGCATCCGCTGGGCACTGCGGACTTTTCCTCGCCGCTGCTGACGGCGCAGTCGTCCGGGGCGAAGGTGATCGCGCTTGCCAACGCCGGGTCCGATGCCGGCAATGCGATCAAGCAGGCCGCCGAGTTCGGCATCGGCTCGGATGGCAGGCAGCAGCTTGCCGGCTTGCTGATTTTCATCACCGATGTTGATGCGCTGGGTCTGCAGGCAGCGCAGCGGATGGTGCTGACCTCGGCGTTCTACTGGGACCTGAACGACCAGACCCGGGCCTGGAGCCGGCGCTTTGCCGCGCGGATGAATGGACGCATGCCGACGATGGACCAGGCCGGCGTTTATTCCAGCATGCTGGCTTATTTGCGGGCGGCGGCGGCGGCCGACACCATCTCCGGCGCGAAAATCGTGGCGCGGATGGCCTCGGCCCCGGTCGACGACAGCTTGTTCGGCACTACGATCATCCGGCGTGATGGCCGCGCGGTCCATGACATGTACTTGTTCCAGGTGAAGGCGCCCGCGGAAAGCAAGGGGCGATGGGACTACTACAAACTGCTTGCCACGATTCCCGCCCAGCAGGCATTCCGGCCGGCGGCTGAAGGCGGTTGTCTGTTTATGCAGTAGAATAACGACGCAAAGGCACAGTCGTTACCACCGTCATGGCGGGCGCAGGCCCGGCATCCACGCCTTTGATTCGTTCAAGTAAAAGGCGTGGATGCCGACCTTCGTCGGCATGACGATGTGGCGCGGGCCGAGAGTCAGGGTCAGGAGGCCCAGTTCTCGCGAAAGTCGGCATTCAAGGTGAGGCCGCCATCCACGTAAAGCGTCTGTCCGGTAATATAGGCCGCGTCGGCGGAGGCGAGGAAGGCGAAGCAGGCGGCGATCTCCTCCGCCTCGGCGCTGCGTCCGAGTGGAATGTGGCGCGCTATCGCGGCGCGTGCGGCCGGGTCGTCACTCCAGGACGCGTTCATGGGCGTGGCCGTGGCGCCGGGTGCGACCGCGTTTACGCGGATGCGGCGGCCGGCGAACTCCAGCGCGAGCGTGCGGGTGACGTTGCCGATAGCGCCTTTGCTGGCCGAATAGCCAAGATATCCCGGCTTGGGGATGGTCTCATGCGCGGAGGAGGTGTTCAGCACCACGCCGCCCGCATGCGCCAGGAAGTGGCGGATAGCGGCGCGGGCGCACAGCACGGTGCCGCGCAGGTTGACCGCCAGCACGCGGTCGAAGTCGGTTATGTCCAACTGCTCCGAAGCGGCTTGTATCTGGAAGCCGGCGTTGTTGACCAGCACGTCCAGGCCTCCCAGTCCAGCGATTGCTTGCGCCATGAGGCGCTCGACTGCGGCCTCATCCGCCACGTCGCCGGGTGCGAGCAGGTGCGGGCCTCCGCCGACTGGCGGCAGCGTGGCGAGGGCATCCAGCAGCGTCGGGCCATCGTCCCGGTCGTTCAGCGCAACGCGTGCGCCTTCCTGTGCAAAGCGCAGTGCGGTGGCCAGGCCGATCCCCTGGGCCGCGCCGGTGACCAGCACCCGCAACCCGTTAAGTCCGCGCATCGCGTCAGGCTCCGTCTGTGTTCGTCCAGCGGCCGGCTTGTTTATCGGTCTCTTCGGTGCGCCGAAAGCCTGGTTTGTCGCCATCCGCGGCAGGTCAACAAAGAAGGCGCCGCCCTCAGATGAAGGTTTCGCCACGGGTTCGGAAGTCGCTGCACGAAATGAAACTGGCGGAGGGGATGAGATTCGAACTCACGGTAGGGGTTGACCCCCTACAACGGTTTAGCAAACCGCCGCCTTCAGCCACTCGGCCACCCCTCCGCCGGGGCAACATTCCCTGATCCATCCGCTCACGCGAACAGTCCGGACACGGCGTTTGCAATCGCCCTTGTAGGCGACGCCCGTCCCGCGGTCAAATCGGATTTCAGCCCAGCGACACCTCGAACCCCCGCGCCACGCCCGGTCGCGCCATCATCGTCTCATACCACCGCTTCACATTGGGGAAGTCAGCCAGATCCGTCCGGTGCCGTTCGTGCCGCCACGCCCAGCCGACAATGGCGAAATCCGCGATCGAAACCTCATCCGCCACATATTCGTGCGCGGCCAGACGGCGGTCCAGCACCCCATACAAACGCGCGGTTTCCTTTGAATACCGCTCCAGCCCGTAGCGCTGGTCCTGAGGGTTCTCGACCATCAGGAAATGATGCACCTGACCCGGCATCGGACCGAACCCACCCATCTGCCACATCAGCCATTCCAGCACCGGCACCTGCCTGCGCGGGTCCGCCGGGTAGAACGTCCCCGTCTTCTGCCCGAGGTAGATCAGGATCGCCCCCGATTCGAACACGCTGATCGGCTGCCCGCCCGGCCCGTCGGGATCGACGATCGCCGGGATCTTGTTGTTCGGACTGATTTTCAGGAAATCCGGCGCGAACTGCTCGTTCTTCGAGATGTTGACGGGATGCACGTTATACGGCAGGCCCATCTCCTCCAGCGCCACGCTGATTTTGCGGCCGTTGGGCGTATTCCACGTGTAAAGTTCGATCGGCATGAGTCGTCCCTACCCGGTAATCAGCGGAACAGTGACCACAACTTCCATCTCCGGCAAGAGGAGCGGCCGCCGGTGAAGATCGCCACCTGGAACGTCAACTCCATCCGCCAGCGCGAGGGCCACGTGCAGCGCTGGCTGGAAAAGCAACAGCCGGACGTCCTGTTCCTGCAGGAGATCAAATGCGAGACCGCCGCCTTCCCGTCGCTGCCATTCCACGGCCTCGGCTATACGGCCGAGGCGGTCGGGCAGAAGTCGTATAACGGCGTCGCTGTCCTGGCACGGCAGCGGTTCACCGTGACCCATCGAGCGCTGCCCGGCCTGCCGGAGGGCGACGCCCAGGCCCGCTACATCGAAATCGAAACCGGCGGCGTCACCCTGATCGGCATCTACCTGCCGAACGGCAACTCCCGCGGCGACGAGGGCTTCGCCTACAAGCTCGCGTGGATGGACTGCCTGGCGCAACGGGCGCAACAGTTGCTCGATCAGGACCGCCCCATCGTCATCACCGGCGACTTCAACGTCTGCCCGGCGGACGTGGACTTCGCACCCGGCGCGCTGCCGCCGACGGATGCATTGGTGCGGCCCGAGAGCCGCCAGCGCTTCCGCCGCCTGCTCTGGATGGGCCTGACCGACGCGGTGCGCGCGGTGCATCCGCATGGGCCGGTCTACACGTTCTGGGACTACCAGGCCGGTGCCTGGCAGCGCGACATGGGGCTGCGCATCGACCACGCACTACTGTCGCCAACCCTGGCGGAACGGCTGGCGTCGGCCGAACCGGACAAGCAGGAACGGGATCAGCCGCAGCCTTCGGACCATGTCCCGGTAATGGTGGAAATCCGCTAAGCCGAGGGGGCACCGCAACCCGGACCTGGCGGGACAGGTAACCCGGACGAGCCGGGGCCTGTCCCGCCTAAGGCCCTATTCCCAGTGCGCCGGACGCCAGACGTAGCGGCCTTCGCGCGGCGCCCACACCCACCCGCCTTGCGCATAATGCCGGTAGGCCGGCCGGACCTGCACATACTGCCCGTTGATCCAGATGTAGCGATAGCCATTCCAGTGCCAGTGGCCCGGCTGCCATATCACGCGCCCACCGGGCGGCGGTGGAACCACCTCGACGCGCGGCGGCGGGATCGGCGCATAGTTCGGCGGCGGAGGTTGCGCATTGGCGCTCCCGATCGTCACCAACAAGGCGGTCGCGCCGGCAACAAGCCATCTCATGGACAAGACTCCTCGAACAGCATCGGGGCACCTATGGCACGCCCGCCCGTAACCCCGGATGCCGGATCGTAACAGAGCCGCCGCCCGATTCGGGTCAGATATCAGCGTAACAGTGGGACTCGGCCGCGGTTCCCGGATGCGTCGTTGCCCCGAGCTGCGCCGGGCCGACAAGTTGCGCGTATTTCCAGATCGCCCCCGCGTTGTAGTCGGTCCGCCGCGGAGTCCAGGCCGCCTTGCGCGCTGCCAGTTCGGCCTCCGGCACCAGCAGGTCGATCGTCCCTTTATCCGCGTCGATGACGATCCGGTCGCCGTTCTTCAGCAGCGCGATCGGCCCGCCGACCGCCGCCTCCGGTCCGACATGGCCGATGCAGAAGCCGCGCGTCGCGCCGGAGAACCGGCCGTCGGTGATCAATGCCACCTGCTCGCCCATTCCCTGGCCGTAGATCGCGCTGGTGGTGGACAGCATCTCCCGCATGCCCGGACCGCCCTTCGGACCTTCGTAGCGAATGACGATAACGTCGCCCGCCTTGTAGGCGCGGGCTTCCACCGCGGCGAATGCTTCCTCCTCCGAGTCGAAGCACAGCGCCGAGCCCTCGAACCGCAGGTCGTGCAGGCCGGTCACCTTCACGATCGCTCCGTCCGGCGCGAGGCTGCCCTTCAGGCCCACAACCCCGCCCGTCGGCGAGATCGGATGCGACACCGGATAGATCACGTCCTGATCGGCCGGGAACGCCACGTCCTTATGGTTCTCCGCCAGCGTCTTGCCGGTGACGGTCAGGCAGTCGCCGTGCAGCAGGCCGCCATCCAGCAGTGCCTTGATGATCACCGGGATGCCGCCGACCTTGTGCACGTCGAACGCCACGTATTTCCCGCTCGGCTTTAGATCGGCGATGTACGGTGTGCGGCGCATGATTTCGGCGACATCGTCCAGGGTGAAGCGGATGCCCGCCTCATGCGCGATCGCCGGAAGATGCAGCCCGGCATTGGTGGAGCCGCCGGTCGCCCCGACGATCACCGCGGCGTTCTGCAACGCCTTCAGGGTGACGATGTCGCGCGGACGGATGTTGTTCTCGATCAGGTGCATCACCGCCCGGCCGGACTCGACAGCGAAGCGGTCGCGATCCTCATACGGTGCCGGAGCCCCGGCCGACCCCGGGAGCGCGAGGCCGATGGCCTCGGACACCATCGCCATGGTATTGGCGGTGAACTGGCCGCCGCAGGCGCCGGCCGACGGGCAGGCAACGCATTCCAGTTCGTGCAGATCCTCATCCGACATTGCCCCAGTGGCGTGCCGCCCGACGGCTTCGAAGATATCGACCACGGTGACGTCGCGGCCCTGGAACTTGCCCGGCAGGATCGAGCCGCCATACATGAACACGCTTGGCACGTTCAGCCGCAGCATCGCCATCATCATCCCCGGCAACGACTTGTCACAGCCGGCGAGGCCCACCAGCGCATCGTAGCAATGGCCGCGCACGGTCAGCTCCACGCTGTCGGCGATCAGGTCGCGCGAGACGAGGGACGACTTCATCCCCTGGTGGCCCATGGCGATGCCGTCGGTGACCGTAATGGTGGTGAACTCGCGCGGCGTGCCGCCGGCTTCGGACACGCCCCTTTTCGCCGACTGCGCCTGGCGGTTCAGCGCGATATTGCAGGGCGCGGCCTCGTTCCAGCAGGTGGCGACGCCGACAAACGGCTGATTGATCTCGTCCTCAGTCAGGCCCATCGCGTAGTAATAGCTGCGATGCGGCGCGCGGCTTGGACCTTCTGTCACGTGGCGCGATGGCATCCTGGACTTGTCCCAACGCCTGGTCAGCATTGCCGTCTCCCTTTTCTTGGCGTGCCTGATCCCGCGCAGAGGTTATAGCGGCTACTGACGGGACGCGAATCGCGCCGGCGGCTGTGCGGCGGTCTCAGGCGCCATGCGCCGGAACGTGACGGCACAGTTGTCAATCGCAATGGACAACAACCATAATGATTGGGACAGTAAAGGAGCTTCCAGAAACGGCGCGAATTGAGGTGCCAGGATCGGATCCTCGAAGCGCTGCCCACCATCGTCCCGGCCCGGAAAGGCCGGGGACGACTACGCCACGATGGTCGAAATGTTCCGATTTCGCCGGACTGCCGGGGCGCGGTTCTCAGCGTGGCAATCGGCGGCGCGGCGATCAGTTCATGGCCTGGACTGAGCCGTCGCGGGTGTCGCGCCGTCGAATGCCCCGAACGGGCTCTCCTGGCCGGGCGAAATCAGGCTTTTTACCTTCCGCAGAATATTGATAGCAGCCGCCATCGGCCCGGGCATCGCGCGTCTAACGAAGGCGAGTTTCCGAACCGGAGACTTGACGTGCCAACGCGCGCGCGATCCTGCCGGAAAAAACACCAGATCGCCGGCGCCGACATGCCGTTCGGTCGGCAGCCCTTCATCCAGAACCACGGCGCCTTCGAAAATGTGCAAGGTTTCGTCCCGGTCGTAGAACCAGTTGAATTTGCCTTCGCTGCACTCCCAGATCACTGTCGTAGCTGCTCCGTCTTTACTTTGCGATAATACTACGCATTTGGCTACGGGCGCGCCTTCCAATATCCAGGCCGGGTTGATCGGGGCTGGCCTGAGCGCGGCGGTGACGTCGGGGGTCACGAATGCTGGTATTTGCGACACGGTCGAACTCCTCGTGGTTGAGACGCCAGGAACCTCAGCAAACTTTCACATGTCAAGATTTGTTGTGGATTCCTGGCCGGGAAGACCCCCCGCCAAGCGTTCAATTCTCGTTATGCGTTCCGAAATAGATCCAAATAGGATGCGCGTTGCGCGCACTCTGAGCGCTAATAGCACGTTTCGTTGCTGGATCCCTCATTGCGTATCGGATTAAATGACCTGCCCCAACCGCATTCGGCACGGGGGCGTTACGGCCAATCGCGCTTTCTCAAGTAAAGCAAGGCGACTTTCAGCGCCAACAAGGAACGAAAATGTGGCGGGCGTGAATTATTGGTCACCCACGCAAGCCTGCGCCCGCCCGGCAAACTGCACGTACGATTTTCCTTCCACCAGCCTATTTGTTCGCATAACACGACGATCCGACGGCGTCGCGCCGCTCATGGAGGATTGTATGAAGCTACTTTATTATGCGGTTGTTGCAGGCTTGGCCGTCACCACCACCGGGGTCGTCTCGCCCGGTGCCCGGGCGGCCGATCCGGAATTCTGTCAGGACTACGCTCATTCCGCCGTCGAACAGGCGCAGCGAGCGCTGCACAGGCGATCCTGTGAATATCTGATGGACGGCCGCCGCTTCTCGCTCGATTTCCGGAACCATTACAACTGGTGCCTGAGCGTACACCGCCATGAGGCCGACGAGGAGCGGGAGAGGCGGCACGAGGCGCTGGAGCACTGCGAGTACCATTAAACGGACGCTCAGGAAAACCGAATCCGGAGGTCCGCCCCCCCTGCGTCATGGCTCGGCTTGTCCGGGCCATCCCCGCCGCTCGGTGCCGCGACAGGTGGCCCGGACGAGCCGAGCCATGACGTGAAATGGGTCAGTCCAAATGCCGTCTGGTAAACGACGGCCGCGTCCGGCCGAAGGCATCCCGCGGTTCGGCCGCAGCCGTTCTATTCCGGTCTCACCAGGCGGTGCTGCTTGCGGCCCGCGGACAGTTTGATCGCACCGTCCCGTAGCAGGTCCGCTCCGATCAGCAGGCCCTCGTCGCTGACCGCCAAGTCGTTCACCCGCGCACCGCCGCCGCGGATCAGGCGGCGGGCGTCGGCATTGCTGGCCGCAAGTCCGGCGAAGGCGAACAGCCGGAACGCCGGAATGCCAGCCTGCAACTCGGTAGCCGGAACGGTGACGCTCGGCAGGGTGGACGCGGCCTCGCCTTCCTCGAACGCTCGTCTCGCCGTGTCCGCCGCGAGCGCCGCCTGCTCGGCTCCATGTGCGAGCGCGGTCGCCGCGGTCGCCAGCACCTTCTTCGCCTCGTTGATCTCGGCACCGCCGAGCACTTCGAGCCGCGCGATCTCCTCCAGCGGCAGGTCGGTGAACAGCCGCAGGAAGCGCCCCACGTCGCCGTCCTCGGTGTTCCGCCAGAACTGCCAATAATCATAAACCGGCAGCCGATCGGCTGTGAGCCAGATGGCGCCCTGGGCGGTCTTGCCCATCTTGCCGCCGGACGCGGTGGTGATCAGCGGCGTGGTCAGCCCGTAGACGGATTTAGCATCCGTCCGCCGCGTCAGCTCCATTCCGGCGACGATGTTGCCCCATTGGTCGGACCCGCCGATCTGCAGTGTGACTCCGTGCCGGCGGCTCAACTCGCGGAAATCGTAGCTTTGCAGGATCATGTAGTTGAATTCGAGGAACGTCAGCGGCTGCTCGCGCTCCAGCCGCAGTTTCACGGAATCGAACCCCAGCATCCGATTGATCGTGAAGTGCACCCCGACCTCCCGCAGCAGCGGGATGTAGCCGAGCGTGTCGAGCCAGTCGGCATTGTTCGCCAGCATTGCTTCGGAAGGCCCTTCGCCGAAGCGCAGGAACGGCGTGAAGCAGCGCCGGATGCCGGCCATGTTGGCGGCGATCGTTTCATCCGTCAGCAACTGGCGCGATTCGTCCCTGCCCGAGGGATCGCCGATGCGGGTCGTGCCGCCGCCCAGCAGCACCACCGGCTTGTGCCCGTGCTTCTGCAGCAGCCGCAGGATCATGATCTGCACCAGGCTGCCCACGTGCAGGCTGTCCGCCGTGCAATCGAAGCCGATATAGGCGCCGATCGGCCCTGCCTGCATTGCGGCGCGGAGGGCCTCGGTATCGGTGCACTGGAAGACGAACCCACGCGCGGTGGCTTCGTCGAGGAAAGAGGTAGTCGTCATGGCGGTAGGCCCGTAGTTTGCGTTCGGGTCGAGTTATCACACACCGGGACGGGAACCTATGCCGCGCGTGATCGGTTTGATGAGCGGAACCTCCCTGGACGGCGTCGACGCCGCGTGGCTGGACACCGATGGCGAGCGGATCGCCGCCTTCGGTCCCTCACTGACGCTGCCCTATGACGCTGAGCTGCGGCGTGACCTACGTGCGCTTCTGGATCTTGCCCCTGGGCTTGACGCCAACGACCCGAACCTGGCCAACGCGGTCCAACGCCTGACCGGCTATCACGCCCGCGCCGTCAAAGCGCTGAACACGCCCGCCGACGTCATCGGCTTTCACGGCCAGACGATCCTGCATCAGCCGGCAAGACGGCGAACCTGGCAGATCGGTGACCCGGCACGCCTCGCGGCCGCCACCGGCTTGCCGGTCGTGTTCGACTTCCGATCCGCCGACGTCGCGGCGGGCGGCCAGGGGGCTCCTCTGGTTCCGGTTTATCACGCCGCCCTGGCGGCGTGCCTTCCCAAGCCGATTGCCGTGCTGAACATCGGAGGTGTCGCGAACGTCACCTGGATCGGGCCGGACGGCGACCTTGTCGCCTTCGACACCGGCCCCGGCAACGGCCCCTTGGACGACTGGACCGCCCGGCATACCGGCCAGCCGTTCGATACGGACGGAGCCCTGGCACGATCGGGACACCCGGACCCCGCCGTCCTCAGGCGCCTTCTCTCCGATCCGTATTTCGCATCGCCCGCGCCGAAGTCGCTCGATCGGCTGGATTTCGCCAGGGTGCTAGCAGCCAGCGGAATTTCGGGACTATCCGCGTCGGACGGGGCTGCCACGCTGGCGGAATTTACTATCCGCTCGGTCGCCGCCGCGGCGTTTCCTGAGCCGCCGCGGCGATGGCTGGTGTGCGGCGGCGGCAGGCACAATTCGGTTTTGATGGAGGGCTTGCGCCGATGGCTCGGCGTGCCGGTCGAACCGGTCGAGGCGGTCGGTTGGGATGGGGACGCCCTCGAGGCCCAATGCTTCGCGTTCCTGGCAGCGAGAACGCTGCGAGGATTGACGACAACATTCCCATCCACGACAGGGGTACCTGTCGCGATGGCCGGGGGACGGATCGTCGATGCGCGGTAGTCGCGGCGGGGCGGCGGGATGATACCGCCGCCCGGCTGCCGGGTTGACCCGGTCTAGTCCGCGGCGAGCGCCATCTGCTTGCGGGCGATCGCCTTGCCGCAGAAATCGTCCACGGCATCCGCGACGACATCGGCATGGCTGGCGAACACATGGTCGGCTCCGGGGACGACCCGGTAATCGACGTGCACGCCCTTTTGGGTATTCAGCTTGTCCACCAGCTTCCGCACGGCGGATTCCGGCACCAGCTCATCGACGTCGCCGTGCAGCATCAAGCCGCCGCACGGACACGGCGCCAGGAAGCCGAAGTCATAATGGTTGGCTGGCGGCGCCACGCTGACCCAACCGGAGATCTCCGGCCGGCGCATGAGCAACTGCATGCCGATGAATGCCCCAAACGAATATCCGGCGATCCACAATCCGCCGTGCCCGGGGTTGACCGCCTGCATCCAGTCGAGTGCCGCCGCGGCATCGCCAATCTCGCCAATGCCGCCGTCATAACGGCCCTGGCTGCGGCCGACACCGCGGAAGTTGAACCGCATTACCGAGCATCCAAGCTTCTGATAGGCTTGGTACATCGCATAGGTGATACGGTTGTTCATGGTTCCGCCATGCAGCGGATGAGGGTGCAAAATCAGAGCGACGGGAGCCCCGGACTCCTTTGAATGATGATAACGACCTTCGAGCCGTCCATCTGGACCGGCAAACATGACCTCGGGCATGGCAATACGTAACCTGTTTCCTGTCCCACCGGCAGCACATGCCGCGAAGCCACCGCAGCTTCGAACACCCCGCCGGGCATATATAACCCACGAGCCAGGCTAATTCCCCCCATGGCCCGCGAACTCCCCACCAAAGCTAGGAACGCAATCCCTTGACGTCAGTTCCGTGGCGCTTGCTAAAACCTTTCAATCTTGACCTCGGGGGTCGGATATTTTAGGTCATCAGCAAGTGTTCACGGGGAGTTTAGCGATCACATTTCCTTCTGTACTGTCATCAACCGTGCCCTTTGGGGAGTGTCCCGGAGCCGGGTCTTCCCTTAGTGGCAGTGCGTTATAGGACAACTGAAGCGATCTTTCATCATGGAAATGTCGCATGGCCTTCATGTTCTATGCGTGAGACAGAGGCAAGCAATAAAGATTGATGTCACAGAAAACGATCAGGAATAAAGAAGCTAGTGCTACTGACGGTTGTATTTTGGCCCCGAGCCCACCCTGGAACCGCGATTTGTCGCGCAGGGCCGAATAATCTTGGCATGATTATCGCTTCGCATACGTCGCGAACGGCCCATCCCCGGCTTCGCCCGTACACCGCGGACGAGCCATTCCCCGCCGCCACGCCGCCCGGTTTCAGGTAGTCCGCGATGCAACTTTCAACCCGCGGGCGCTATGCCGTGATGGCGATGGTCGATCTCGCCGTGCGGGAAACCGCCTTGCCGCCAACATCATCGGTGTCCCTCGCGGAGATCGCCGATCGGCAGCAGCTCAGCCAATCGTATCTGGAGCAACTTTTTGGCAAGTTGCGCCGGGCGGGCCTGGTCAGCTCCGCCCGTGGACCCGGCGGCGGATACCGGCTTGCCCGGACAGCGGCCGACATCGCCATTGCCGCCATAGTCGCTGCGGTGGACGAACCGATGAAGGCGACCCGCTGCGACGCCGGCGGCTCCGGTTGCCTGATCCCGGCCGATCCGGGTCAGGCCAGTGGCAAGTGCCAGACGCACGACCTTTGGATCGAACTGGGGCGGCAGATCGACCTGTTCCTGGGCGGCATAAGCCTGGCCGACGTTGTCCTCGGCCGGGTCAACGGGCGGGCAGCGGCGTTGGCACCCGCCGTCCGTGCACCCGCCCGGGGCAGATAGCATGCACTACCTGGATGCCAACGCGACCCAGGGATTGCGCCCGGCCGCGCGCGCGGCAATCCTTGAAGCCCTCGATGTGGCCGGAAATCCGTCCTCGGTGCATCGGGCCGGGCGCGCCGCGCGCCGCATCCTGGAGGATGCGCGCGAAACGATTGCGGCCCGGTTCGGCGGCCGGCCGCAGGATCTGGTGTTCACCTCCGGCGGAACCGAGGCGGATGCGCTCGCCATTCACGCGATGTCTGCCGGGCGACGTCTTATTATAAGTGCGATCGAGCACGACGCCGTGCGCGCGGCGGCGGCCGGAGCCGCCATCGTGCCGGCCCGGGCGGACGGCATCGCCGATATGCACGCGCTCGAGGCGCTGTTGCGCGACGGCGTTCCATCCCTCGTGTGCCTGATGCTGGCCAACAACGAGACCGGCGTCATCCAGCCGGTGCTTCAGGCGGCTTCTCTCTCGCGGCGGTACGGCGCGGTGCTGCATGTTGACGCGGTCCAGGCCGCCGGTCGGATGCCGCTCGGCCTGGCTGCGCTCGGTGCTCACAGTCTGGCGATCTCGTCGCACAAGCTGGGCGGACCGGCCGGCGCGGGCGCGCTGCTGCTGGCCGCTGACGCGCCGTTCGCCGCCCCGCTGATCGCCGGCGGCGGACAGGAGCGGGGACGCAGGGGCGGGACGCCGTCGGTGGCATTGATCGCCGGCTTCGCCGCCGCGGCGCACGCGAGCGAAGCGGACGATCTCGGCCGGGTGGCCGGCTTGAGGGATATCGCCGAGCGGGCCGCGCTGGCTGCCGGCGCGGCCGTGTGCGGCGATCCGGCGCACCGGCTGCCGAATACCACCTGCCTCGCGCTGCCCGGGGTGCGGTCGGATGCGCAGGTCATCGCCTTCGACCTGGAGGGCATCGCCGTCAGTGCGGGCGCGGCCTGCAGTTCCGGCAAGGTGGCGATCAGTCATGTGCTGCACGCGATGGGTCTCGGGACGCTGGCCGGGCAGGCGATCCGGGTCTCCCTGCCATGGGATGTCGTCGCAAGCGGATATCGATGCCTTTGCCGCCGCATACCCGCGCATCGCCGCGCGGCTGCGTCCGCCTCTGGCGCCCCATGCCGCCTGACACTACGTCTGGCGCATGACCGAAGCTCCGCCGCGGCCGAACCGGCCCGTCTATCTGGATAACCAGGCGACCACCCGCTGCGATCCCCGCGTGGTCGAGGCGATGCTGCCGTTCTTCACCGAGGAGTTCGGCAATCCGCACAGCGCCGAGCATGTCATGGGGCTACGGGCGGACGCGGCCGTCGAGCATGCCCGCGCCCGCGTCGCCAACCTGCTTGGCGCCGATGCGAAGGAGATCGTCTTCACCTCCGGCGCTACCGAGGCGAACAACATCGCCATCAAGGGTGCGGCCCGGTTCGCGGCCAGCCACGGCGACAGCAGGCGGCGCGTCGTCACCGTTGCGACTGAGCATAAGTGCGTTCTGGAGTGCGTAGCGGACCTGGCGGAGGAGGGGTTTGAGCCGGTGATTCTGCCGGTGCGGCCGGACGGCCTGCTGGATCCCGATGCGCTGCGGGAGGCGCTTGCCGTGCCGACGGTCCTGGTCAGCGTCATGGCGGTCAATAACGAAACCGGCGTCGTCCAGGACATCGCCGGTCTGGCGGAAATCGCCAAGGCGGCGGGGGCAATGTTCCACACCGACCTCGCTCAGGGCGCCGGCAAGATCCCGGTAGACCTCATCGGCTGGAAGGTCGATCTGGCCTCCGTCAGCGGGCACAAGCTGTATGGCCCGAAGGGAATAGGCGCGCTGTATGTGCGCCGCCGCCCGCGGGTCCGGCTGGCGCCGCTGTTTTCCGGCGGCGGGCAGGAGCGGGGGCTGCGATCCGGCACGCTGCCCACGCCGCTGATCGTCGGACTTGGTGTCGCCTGCGATCTGGCCGCGGCGGAGATGAACGCCGAAGCCGAACGCATTTTCTGTCTCCGCCGCGACCTGCTGCATCGGCTGAGCGGGGATATTCCCGGGCTTCGGGTCAACGGCGACATGCGAGTCGCGCATCGCCGGCAACCTGAACCTGACCTTTCCGTCGGTTACCTCCGCCGCGTCTGATGCGGGCAGTGCCCGATTTGTGCGTCTCCACCGGTTCCGCCTGCTCCTCGGCCGAGATCGAGCCGTCCTATGTGCTTCGCGCGATGGGGCTTTCCGATGCGCGAGGCTGCTTCGACCTTGCGTATCGGGATCGGACGCTTTACCTCCGCCGCCGATATCGACTACGCCGCCGCGGCGCTCGCGGCGGCCTACGCCGATGAGACAGGCAAGGCCCGATCCGCATGCCAAGAATGACTTTCATCGAGCGCGACGGCACACGTCGCGAGGTTGACGCGCCCGCGGGCCTGTCAGTGCTCGAAATCGCCCACAACCACGGGGTCGATATCGAAGGCGCCTGCGAGGGGTCGCTCGCCTGCTCGACCTGCCACGTCATCGTCGATGCCACATGGTTCAAGAAGCTGGAGCAACCGACCGAGGATGAGGAGGACATGCTCGACCTGGCGTTCGGCCTGACCCAGACCTCGCGGCTCGGCTGCCAGATCGTGATGACCGAGAAGCTGGACGGCCTGGTGGTCAAGCTGCCGGCAGCCACCCGGAACGCCCAGGGGTAAGCATGCGGGTCGTGGTCGCCATGTCCGGCGGCGTGGACAGCAGCGTGGTTGCCGGGCTGCTGCATGAGGCCGGGCACGAGGTCATCGGCGTCACGCTGCAGCTTTACGACCATGGCGCCGCTTCCGCGCGCAAGGGCGCCTGCTGCGCCGGCCAGGACATTCACGATGCCCGCCGCGTGGCCGATCGGCTGGGGATCGCGCATTACGTGATCGATGCGGAGGAGCGGTTCGCCAGGGCGGTGATCGCCGATTTCGCCGACAGCTATGCCGGCGGGGAGACGCCGGTGCCCTGCATTCGCTGCAATCAGACGGTGAAGTTCGGCGACCTGTCGGAACTGGCGCGCGGCCTGGGTGCGGAGCGTCTGGCCACCGGGCACTATGTTCGCAGAGTGGATGGACCCGACGGTGCCGAGTTGCACCGCGCGGCCGATCCGGCGCGCGACCAGAGCTGGTTTTTGTTCGCAACGACACGGCGGCAGTTGGAGCTGTGCCTGTTTCCGCTCGGCGACATGGCCGACAAGCGCGCGGTGCGCGACATTGCGCAACGGCTGGGCCTGGGCGTCGCCGAGAAGCCGGACAGCCAGGACATCTGTTTCGTGCCGTCCGGCGCCTACACGAACGTTGTGGCCAGGTTCCGCCCCGATGCGCTGGAGCCGGGCGAGATCGTCACCTCCGCGGGCCGGGTTGTCGGCAGCCATGACGGGATTGGCAACTATACCGTAGGGCAGGGGAAGCGCCTCGGGGAAGCCGCGATGGTGGACGGCGCACGTCAGTTTGTCGTCGCAACCGACCCCGCGCGGCGCCGCATCGTCGTCGGTCCGCGCGACGCCGGGACGCGGCGGATTCCGTTGCGGGACGTGAACTGGCTTGCCGCGCCGGCGGAGACCGCGCGGTGCGCGGTGAAGCTGCGTGCACACGATCAGATGCGTCCGGCGCGGGTGTCGACGGAGGCGGGGGAAGCCACGGTCGAACTGGATGAACCGGCACTGCCGGCGCCGGGACAGGCGTGTGTGTTCTATCGTGGAGATCGCGTGCTGGGTGGCGGACTGATTGCCCGGACGGAAGCGCGGGCGGAGCGCACGCATCAGGCCGCATGACGGTTTCAAGGCCGAAGCCGGATCGGGCGTTATGCCCACCATGGAAATGCAGACGCCGAGGCACCGGAGGATACGCGTCATAGCGGGGCGCAGGCCTGCCATCCACGCCTTCGCCGGCGCAACCACCGCAAGGCGTGGACGGTGGCCCTTCGGCCACCATGACGTGGAGGTACCCGGCCCGGACCCTTCCGGCCATCGCGGTGCCGGCGCCGCCGGCTGGCTTACTTCGTGGTTCTTGGTGTCCTTCGTGCTAAATTCCTGCTTGCGGACCATCCACCGTCCCCGGCGCCGGAAATGGGCGCCGGCGCCGGCACCAATCCCGCGCCCCCGCACCCAGCAAATCCTTGACCCAAGCTGCCGCCCGGCGCACATCCCGCCGGGCCAGACAGTCGGACGACCGCTGCCGGCGGGTCATTCCGTCGACAGAGGAAAGTCCGGGCTCCACGGGAATACGGTGCCGGCTAACGGCCGGCGGGGGCGACCCCAGGGACAGTGCCACAGAAAACAAACCGCCCGTGCAAGGACGTCCCTCGGGACGCACCCCGCGGGCAAGGGCGAAACGGTGCGGCAAGAGCGCACCGCGCCCCTGGCAACAGGGGCGGCACGGTAAACCCCACCGGGAGCAAGACCGAATAGGGGCGGCCGCGATATCCGAAATTACCGTTTCGTGATGATCGCGGGGACATTCCCGTCCCGCCGTCCGGGTTGGTCGCGTGAGGCGCATCGCGAGATGCGTCCCAGAGGAATGGTCGTCTCGCCGCGCAAGTGGCGAACAGAACCCGGCTTACAGACTGTCTGGCACTTTTCCACAGCAAAACCCGGTCAACGGCGCCATTGCAATGGAGTGGTTCAGGCGACCGCTCCACAGAGTTGTCCACAGGAACGAAACACGAATATATTTGTGATTCAGAAATGCTTAGGGGTGAATCGGACGCTCCTCGGTAAGTGTTTGACTACAGCGCGTTTTAGCCGCCCCGCTGCCCAGTAAACAGGGGGAATCTCTTTGACCGAAGCCGTTCGCCCATGCTATCCCATGATCGCCCATAAAGGACCGTTGTCCACAACCGGGCGCGACCAGTTTCGGCCTGTTTCCCCCCTCGCCGAAACCAGCCGCCGGCTTCACCGCACCAGTGTCATACACGCGCAACACGACTCAACACGAAAGGCACACCGGTCCGCATGGGCCTCTTCATCGGCACACACCAGAACAAGCTGGACGCCAAGGGGCGTGTGTCGGTGCCCGCGCCATTTCGTTCTGTGCTCAAAAAGATGAGCCGCGCGGGCGAAGGTGCTGCGGTCGCATCGTTGGTGTTGCGTCCCTCGCATCAATACGCCTGTATCGAAGGCTGGACCGAGCTCGGCTTCGAAGCGCTCAGCACGCCGCTGGAAAACTACAATCAGTTCAGCGCCGAGCACGACGACTTCGTCTTGGCGCTGTTCGCCGATGCCTGCGCGATGGAAACCGATAAGGAAGGCCGCATCCTGCTGCCGCCTGAACTGGTCGAGTATGCCGGCCTGACCGACACCGTGTCGTTCATCGGCACGAACCGGACCTTCCAGATCTGGGAACCCGCCGCGGGTGCCCGCCGCGTCGCCGAGGCGAAGGCCGCCGTCAAGGCCGCCCAGATGACCCTGAAGACCGGAGCCGCGGCATGAGCGGCCATATCCCCGTGATGCTGGGCGAAGTCCTGGCCGCACTCGCGCCGCGCGACGGCGGCGTCTATCTGGACGGCACCTTCGGCGGCGGCGGCTATGCCCGGGCCATTCTCAGCCACGCCGCCTGCACCTTGTGGGCGATCGACCGCGACCCCGAGGCGATCCAGCGCGGCGCGACGCTGGTGGCCGAATTCCCCGGCCGCCTGCACCTGCTGCACGGCCAGTTCGGCGACATGGTGGCGCTGCTGGACGAGGCGGGCGTTACGGCGCTGGACGGCGTGGTGCTGGACCTCGGCGTGTCATCGTTCCAGATCGACGACCCGGAGCGTGGATTTTCCTTCCGCTTCGATGGGCCGCTCGACATGCGCATGGGAAAACATGGGACGAGCGCAGCCGATCTCGTGAATACCCTGCCGGAAGGCGCCCTGGCGGATGTTTTGTATGAGTTGGGCGAGGAACGCGCCTCCCGCCGCATCGCCAAGGCCATCGTTGCCGCCCGCATGGAAGCGCCGATAGAGACGACGGGGCGGCTGGCGTCGATCATCCGCTCGGTGCTGCCGCCCGACCGCTCCGGCAACGATCCCGCCACGCGCAGCTTCCAGGCGCTGCGCATCAAGGTCAACGACGAGCTGCGCCAGATCGAGGGCGCGCTTGCGCAGGCCGCCAGCCTGCTGGCACCCGGCGGCAAGCTGGTCGTCGTGGCGTTCCACAGCCTGGAGGACCGCATCGTCAAGCGGTTCATGAGCGAGGCGGCCGGCCGCACGGGGCTGCCGTCCCGCCACAATCCCAGCAGACTGTTGCATCGGGAAGCGCCGCGGTTCCGCCTGCTGACGGGCCGCGCGCTGCGTCCCGGCCGTGCCGAAACCGATACCAACCCGCGATCCCGCAGCGCCCGGCTGCGGGCGCTCGAACGCCTGACGGCCCCGCAAGCGCGTGACAAAGGCCTGCACCCATGATCCGACCGATAACGATCGTCACGTTCCTGATGGCCTGCGGTTCCGGAGGCTACCTGTACGAAACCAAGCACGAAGCCCAGGTGCTGGACAAGACGATCGAGCGAACCGTGCATGATACCAGCGCGCTGCGCGACCAGAGCCGGTTGCTGGTGGCCGAATGGACCATGCTGAACGACCCCGGCCGGCTGCGCCAGTTCTCCGACACCTACCTGAACCTCAAGCCGATCGCGCCGACGCAGTACACCAGCCTGGCCGATCTCGACACCCGGCTGCCGGTGCCGCGGGTCGAGCCGCCGCATGTTGACGAGCCTCCCGCGGTGGTGTCGGACGCGGCCGAGCCGGCGCCCGAGGCAGCGCCGGCACCGGAGGCCGAACCTGAAGCGGCGCCCGTCGCCGAGGAAGAACTGCCGGTACCGCCGATCCCGGTCCCGCCGCGCGCGGTGGCCGTGGCGGCGCCCCGCCCGGCCGAGCGCATGACGGAACACCCTGCGGAACATGTGGCGGAACGTACCGCCCCGCCGCCAAGGCCGCCTGAAGTTACGCCACCGCGCATGCTGGCCACGGCGACGCCGAAGCCGGTTGAGCAGCATGCCGCGCATCCGGCGGAGACGCGCGTCTCGGAAGCCAGGCCGATCGAGTTGCATCCAGCCGCGCCGCCGACACCGCACGCGTCGCCCGCACAAGTTGTGGCGATGGCGCCGAAGCCGGCGCCGGCTCCGGTTGTGGCTATGACGCAGCGGCCGGCACCTGCGCCGGTTGCGACGCCGAGGCCCGCGCCCCCCGCTCCGGCGCCGGCAGCGGTTGCGGCTGCCTCGCCGTATGGCGGATCGCTGCTCGGCATGGCACGCGGCTCGATGCAGCCGTCGCCGCGGCCGATGCCGGTCAGTTCCACCCAATGGTCCAACACGAACTAAGACCCGCGCATGAGCGATCCGAACGATCCCGCCCCGCCGCCTGAGCAGCCGCCGCCCTACGACGGGCGCTACGGCAAGCCGGCCTTCCGGCGCGGTGCAAGTCGCGCCGATGCCGTTTTGAAGATGGAGAACGTTCGCGTCACCGCGCCCGATCTCGCCCGCCGGGCGGCGCTGGAGAAATCGCGCTCCCGTCTCGTCATCGCCGCGGGTGGGTTCACCATGCTGTTCGCGGCCGTGCTGACGAAGCTCGCGCTGGCAACGATCGTCATGCCGCTGGCGCCGCACCGGGTCGAGCGTCCGGTCGAGGACATGGTCAAGCAGGTCGAGAATGATCCGGTCGAGGCCACACTTCCGGGCCAGCGCGCGGAAATCATCGACCGCAACGGCCAGCCGATGGCCATCTCCCTCAACACCGTCTCCCTGTTCGCTGACCCCCGGCAGATCGGCAATCCCGATGAGACCGCGGCGCAGTTGAAAAAGGTGCTGCCGCGGCTGGATCTGGCGGAGACAACCGAGCGCCTCAAGCGCGACGACAAGAAGTTCATCTACATCGCTCGCGAGATCACCCCGCGGGAGGAGGAGGCGGTCAACGACCTCGGCATCCCCGGGGTCGATTTCCGCCCCACCCAGCACCGCCAGTATCCGCTCGGCCGCACCGCCGCCCAAGTTTTGGGCGGGGTCGATGTCGATCAGGACGGTTTCGCCGGCGTGGAGAAGTTTTTTGACCAGCGGCTGCGCACCAATCCGGACCCGTTGCGGCTGTCCATAGATTTGCAGGTGCAGGCCGCGGTTCGCGAGGAACTGATCGCCGCGATGACCATGTTCACCGCCATCGGCGGTTGCGGCATCGTCATGGACGTGCGCACCGGCGAGGTCCTGGCGATGGTCAGCCTGCCGGACTACGACGCGAACCTGGTCCGCACCGCCGCGGCCGACGACCGTTTCAACCGCGCGGTCGAGGGCACCTACGAACCGGGCAGCACCTTCAAGCTGCAGACCGCCTCGATGGCGCTCGACGGCGGCATCGCGCATATCTGGGACGAGTTCGATGCGTCCCGCCCGATCACCGTCGGCCGCTTCACCATCACCGATTTCGAAGGCAAGCACCGCTGGCTGTACCTGCCGGAGGTGCTGGCCTACTCGTCCAACCTCGGTGCCGCCCATATCGCCCTGGCGGTCGGGTCGGAGCGGCAGCGCGCGTGGCTGAAGCAGATGGGCATGTTTGGCCGCACCGGTATCGAGCTGCCGGAATCCGCCCGGCCGATCATCCAGCCGGTGGCGAACTGGAAAGAGATCGCCACGATGACCGTGGGCTTCGGCCACGGCATCTCCGTCACGCCGCTGCACGTGGTGCGCGGCACCGCGGCCATCGCCAACGGCGGGATGCTGGTGCGGCCGACGATCCTGGCGCAGGAGCCCGGCGCGCCGGTCGAGGCCGAGCGGGTCATGCAGACGTCCACATCCGACATCATGCGCCGGCTGATGCGGCTCGTGGTGACGGACGGGTTCGGCAAGTCGGCCGAGGTGCCCGGGTACTATCCCGGCGGCAAGACCGGCACGGCCGAGAAGGTGCAGGCTCACGGCGGGTACAAGAAGCATTCCAACGTTGCGGCATTCATGAGCGTTTTTCCCATGAACGCCCCGCGTTACGCGGTCTACATGATGCTGGATGAGCCGCACGCCACCAAAGCCACGTACGGGTACGCCACCGCAGGCTGGGTGGTCGCCCCCGCCGCCGGCAAGGTCATCGCCCGCATCGGCCCCATGCTGGGCATGCTGCCGGATATCGTAGACATGCCGGCGATCAACCAGGCGCTGTCTATTCCGCTGCAGCCCGGCCGTCCGCCGGGTGTGACCGCCCGCGGGCCGGGTTCCGCGCCGTCCGTCGATGCTTCGGCGAAGACCCTGAAACAGGAGACCAAGCCGCATCTGACGGTGCCGGCCACGGTGCTGCCCCCGGCCCTGAGCCGGCCGGCGCCGGATGTCCGTCGCGAAACACGTCTGAACGGAGGTGGTGGCAATGGCGACGCGCGGTCGGCCAATCCCGTCATGGCGGCCGCAGGGCCGCCATCAACGCATGTGCCGCGACCGGCACCGCGAGGCGTGGATGGCGGGCCTGCGCCCGCAATGACGCTCAGGGCCACCCCCGTTGCGGCTCGCTGATCTCATGCAAACCGTTTCGGACACACCCGGCTCGTTCCCGGTGCTGGCCCATTTGGAAATTGCCGGCGTGACCGCCGACAGCCGCCACGTCGTGCCGGGCGACCTGTTCGCGGCCATTCCGGGCAACCGGGTGGATGGGCGCAACTTCATCGCCGACGCGGTCACCCGCGGCGCCGTCGCGGTGCTGGCACCGTCGGGCACGGTCTGGCCGGCGGGCGTGCCGAAGCGGCCTATTATCCATGATCCGGAACCGCGGCGCTGCCTGGCGCGGATCGCCGCGGTGCTGGCCGGACCGCAGCCGGAAATGGTGGTCGCGGTCACCGGCACCAACGGCAAGACCAGCACGGTGGAGTTCACCCGGCAGCTCTGGGCATCGGCGGGCGAGAAGGCGGCCAGCCTCGGCACGCTCGGGCTGATCGCCCCCGGCTTCGATCCGGGTCCGGGCCTGACCACGCCCGATCCGGTCAGCCTGGCGGAGACGCTGGCCGGCTTGGCGCGGCATGGCGTCAGCCGCGCCGCGATGGAGGCATCGTCGCATGGCCTCGACCAGTTCCGGCTGGACGGCGTGCGGCTGGCCGCCGCGGCGTTCACCAACCTGACGCGCGACCACCTGGATTATCACGGCACGCTCGATGCGTACCGCCAGGCCAAGCTGCGGCTGTTCGAGACGCTGCTGCCGGCGGGTGCCCCGGCCATTGCCCATGCTGACATGGACGCCGAAACGCTGGGTGCGCTGAGGGACATCGCGGTGCGCCGCCGCCTCGACCTGCGCACGGTAGGGGAAGCCGGCGACTTTTTCCGTCTGATCGAGGCGCGGCCCCGTCCGGACGGCCAGGAACTGACGGTCCAGGCCGGCGGCCGGCGGCATCAGGTCATTCTCAACCTTCCCGGACGGTTCCAGGCGGACAACGCCCTGGTCGCCGCCGCGCTGGCGGACGTGCTCGGCCAGTCCGGCGCCTTGGACTTGCTGCCCGCGCTGCGAGGCGTCCGCGGCCGGATGGAACGTGCCGCGCTGTTGCCGAACGGCGCCGTGGCCTATGTCGATTACGCCCACACGCCGGACGCGCTGGAGCGTCTGTTGTCGGCCCTGCGGCCGCACACCACCGGCCGGCTGCACGTCGTGTTCGGCGCGGGCGGTGACCGGGACCGCGGCAAGCGTCCGCTGATGGGGCAGGCGGCAGCCCGCCTCGCCGACTGCCTGATCGTGACCGACGACAATCCGCGCAGCGAGGATCCCGCCAGCATCCGTGCCGCGATCATGGCGGCCTGTCCGGCGGCCCACGAAATCGGCGATCGGGCGGAGGCGATCGAGACCGCGTTGCACGATCTGGAACCCGGCGATGTGCTCGTCGTCGCCGGCAAGGGCCATGAACAGGGCCAGATCTTCGGCGGTTCGGTGCTGCCGTTCGACGACGCGACGGTGATCCGGCGCCTGGCCGGGACGGAGCCGTCCGCATGACCCTTTGGACCGCGCACGAACTGGCCGAGGCGACAGGCGGAATCCTGTCAGCGCCGTTCGACGCGAACGGTGTGTCGATCGACACCCGCAGCCTGGCGGAGGGCGACCTGTTTGTCGCGCTGCTGGGCGAGGGCCGCGACGGCCACGCCTTCGTCGCCGATGCACTCGCCAAGGGCGCTGCCGGGGCGATGGTGCACGCCGATGTCGCGCCCGCCGCCCCGGTTCTTCGGGTTGACGATACGCTGGCCGCGCTGGCGCGCCTCGGCGGCTTCGCCCGCGCCCGCTTTGGCGCTGCCGAAGGCCGAGTCGTTGCCGTGACCGGCAGCGTCGGCAAGACCACCACGAAGGAGATGCTGCGCACCGCGCTCTCCGCCTACGGTCCGGCCCACGCCGCTGCCGCGTCGTACAACAACCACTGGGGCCTGCCGCTGACCCTCGCCCGGACGCCGCGCGATGCTCGCTTCTGCATCGCCGAGATCGGCATGAACCACGCGGGCGAAATCGAGCCGCTGGCGAGGCTGGCCCGCCCGCATGTCGCTGTCATCACCACCATTGCCAAGGCGCATGTCGGTCATCTCGGCAGCATCGAGGCCATCGCGGACGAGAAGGCCGCCATCATGCGCGGCCTGGAACCCGGCGGGATCGCCGTGCTTCCCGCCGACTCGCCGCAGCTTTCGCGCCTGCTGGCGGCTTCATCCGGCGCAACGGTCATGACATTCGGGATCGATCCGGCGGCGGATGTCCGGCTGCTGGACGCCGAGTCCGACGCCGATGGCTCGGTCATCCGCGTCAGCATCGTCGGCCGGGAGGCATCGCTGCGCCTGAACGCCCCCGGACGGCACATGACGACGAACGCGGTCGCCACGCTCGCCGCCGTCGCCGCGCTCGGACTGGACCTGAACCCGGCCGTTGCAGCTTTGCAGGAATTTGTTCCGCTGGCAGGACGAGGCTCCCGCCGCCAGGTCGCTATCGCTGGCGGATCGTTCCTGCTGCTCGACGAAAGTTACAACGGCAATGGTGCCTCGATCCGCGCCGCGCTCGACGTATTGGGGCTGCAGCCGGCGCGGCGGCGCATCGCCGTACTGGGCGACATGCTGGAACTGGGCGACGAGGGACCGTCGGAGCACGCCGGTTTGGCCGATTCGGTGAACCGGTCCGCGGACTGTCTGTTTACCTGCGGCCCGTTGATGCGATTTCTGTTCGATGCGGTTTCGGACAGTAAGCGTGGGGCACACGCCGTCGATTCAAAGGCCTTGGCGCCGATCGTCGCAGCGTCGCTCAGGAACGGCGATGCCGTGCTGGTCAAAGGCAGCCTTGGCAGCGGCATGCGCCGTATTATCGACACCGTCGAAGCTGCTACCACCCCGCCTTCAACTACGACGGCGGGAGCCGGCTGATGCTTTACATTCTATTCCGTCCGTTGGCGGACCAATTCATCCTGTTCAACCTTTTCCGCTACATCACGTTCCGTGCGGGCGCGGCCTGCATGACGGCGCTGGTTGTCAGCTTCCTGATGGGACCTTCGGTCATCCGCTGGCTGAAATCGGTGCAGCGGCAGGGCCAGCCGATACGGCTCGACGGGCCGGAACGGCACCTGATCGAGAAGAAAGGCACGCCGACCATGGGCGGCCTGCTGATCCTCGGCAGCCTGATCATTTCGACATTGCTGTGGGTCGATTTGCGCAACGGTTACGTTTGGCCCGTGTTGTTTGTTACGATAGGCTACGGCGCTTTGGGGTTCTGGGACGACTATCTGAAGGTCACCAAGCTCAACACCCGGGGCGTCTCCGGCCGGATCAAGCTGATCGTCCAGGCGGTCATCGGGCTGGCCGCCGCGGTGTGGATCACCGACCTGGCCCGAGGGCCGCTGGGGACCGCGCTGACCTTTCCGGTGTTCAAGGAATTCGCCCTGCAGTTGGGCTATTTCTTCCCAATCTTCGGCATGCTGGTGATGATGGGCGCGTCGAATGCCGTGAACCTGACCGACGGCCTGGACGGTCTGGCGATCGTGCCGACGATGATCGCGGCCTCGGTGTTCACCCTGATCGCCTACCTCGTGGGCAACCGCGTCTTCGCCGACTACCTGCAACTCAACCCGGTCGTCGGCGCGGGCGAACTGGCGGTGTTCTGCTCCTCGCTTGTCGGCGCCGGCATGGGGTTCCTGTGGTTCAACGCGCCGCCCGCCAAGGTGTTCATGGGCGACATCGGCGCGCTCGGGCTGGGCGGGGCGCTCGGCGCGGTGGCGATGGTCACCAAGCACGAAATCGTTTTGATGATCGTCGGCGGCCTGTTCGTGGTCGAGACGCTGTCGGTCGTGATCCAGGTATTCTGGTTCAAGCGCACCGGCCACCGCGTCTTCCTGATGGCACCGCTGCACCACCATTTCGAAAAGAAGGGCTGGGCCGAGCCGACCATCGTTATCCGTTTCTGGATCATCTCGATGATCCTCGCCCTGGTCGGTCTGGCGACCTTGAAGATCCGATGAACAGCTTCCCCGCCACGCTATTGAGCGGCAAGCGCTTCGCCGTCGTCGGCCTGGGCAAGAACGGGCTGCCTGCCGCCCGCGCCCTGCGCGCCATGGGGGCCGAGATTGTCGCCTGGGACGACAACGCCGCCTCCCGCGCCGCGGCCGGCGACCTGGATGTGCGCGATCCGGCCGCCGGGCCGTTCGACTTCGACGCGCTGGTGCTGTCGCCCGGCATCCCGCATCGCCTGCCGAAGCCGCATCCGGCGGCGCAACGGGCGATCGACTCGGGTGTGCCGATCCTGTCGGATACGGAACTGCTGTTCCAGGCGGTTCGGGCAGCCGGGTCGCGGGCGCGGTTCGCCGGGATCACCGGCACCAACGGCAAGTCTACAACGACCGCGCTGCTGGCGCACATCCTGGAAAGCGCCGGAATGACTGTTGCCGCCGGGGCGAATCTGGGGCCGGCGGCGCTGTCACTGCCGCTGCTGCCACATGATGGAGTGTACGTGCTGGAGATGTCCTCCTATATGTTGGAGCAACTCGCGACGTTGCGCTTCAATGCCGCGGCAATGCTCAATCTCAGCGCGGATCATATCGATCGGCATGGCGACATGGCCGGGTATGCCCTGGCCAAGCGCGCCATTTTCGATCGGCAGCAGCCGGAGGACCTCGCGGTCCTCGGTAAGGACGATGCCGGTTCGCGCGACATGGCGGACTGGCTGGAAGCCCGGCCGGCCTGCGTAGTCCGTGTTTCCGGTTCCACGCTGCCGTTGGCGGACGGCGCGGCATTGCCCGGCGCGCACAACCGGCAGAACGCCAACGCCGCGACCGCCATGGCTCGCTTCTTCGGCGTCACTGACGACGTCATCGCCGCGGCGCTGCTCAGCTATCCCGGCCTGCCGCACCGCCAGCAGCGCATCGTCACCATCGATGGCATCAGCTTCGTCAACGACAGCAAGGCCACCAACGCCGACGCCGCGGAGCGCGCCCTGGTCTGCTACGATCGGCTGGTCTGGATCGCTGGCGGCATGGCCAAGGAAGGCGGCATCGAGCCGCTTGTCCCGCTGTTCCCTCGCATCGCCCGCGCCCTGCTGATTGGCCGCGACGCCGAACAGTTCGCCGCCACCCTGTCCCGCCACAACGTGCCGTTCGACATGGTTGGCACGCTGGAGGCCGCGGTCCCCGCCGCCTTCGCCGCGGCCAAGGCGACGGACTCGCCCGTCGTCCTGCTCTCGCCCGCCTGCGCGAGCTGGGACCAGTTCACCGGCTACGACCAGCGCGGCGACCGCTTCGCCGAACTGGCGCGCGGCCTGCAAGCGGGAGGCGCCTGATGTCCGCGACCCGTATCGACAACTCGCTGCTCGGCCGCTGGTGGTGGAGCGTCGACCGCTGGACCCTCAGCGCCATCGGCATCCTGATTGGCTTCGGCTACATCATGATGCTGGCCGCCAGCCCCGCCGTGGCCGAACGCATCGGCACCTCGCGGGAGACCTTCATCCTGAAACAGGTCGTCTTCCTGGCGCTGGCCGGCGGCATCGTCGTCGTGGTCTCCTTGCTGTCTCCTCGCGACATCAAGCGGCTGGCCATTGCCGGCTGTCTGGTTGCCCTGGCGCTGACCGCCGCGACCATGGTCATCGGCATGGAGATCAAGGGGGCGCGGCGATGGATCTCGCTGCCCGGCATGTCGGTGCAGCCGAGCGAGTTCCTCAAGCCGTGCTTCGCCGTGGTCGCCGCCTGGCTCCTAACCGAGGGCAAGAAGTCGCCACGCTTCCCCGGCATGATCCTGGCCTTCGGCGTTTTCACGCTGATCGTCCTGCTGCTGAAGTCGCAGCCCGATATCGGCATGCTGGCCGTGGTCACCGTCGTGTTCCTGGCGCAGCTTTATATCGCCGGGCTGCCGCTGATCCTGGTCTGGGTCGCGGTCAGCATGCTCGGCGGCGCGTCGGTGATGGCGTACATGCTGTTCCCGCATGTGCGGAGCCGCGTGACCCGGTTCTGGGACGGCACCGGCGACAATTACCAGGTCACCACAGCGCTGGAAGCCTTCGGCAACGGCGGCCTGCTGGGCCGCGGACCGGGCGAGGGACACGTCAAGGACATCCTGCCCGACGCCCACGCCGACTTCGTCTTCGCCGTCGCGGGCGAGGAATTCGGCATGGTGATCTGCGTCGTCATCCTGTCCATTTTCGCCTTCATCGTGCTGCGCGGTCTGCTGCGACTGCTGCGCGAGCATGACACCTTCATCGTGCTGTCCTGCACCGGCCTGGTGACCGGCTTCGGCCTGCAGGCCTTCGTCAACATGGCGTCCACCTTGAAGCTGATCCCGACCAAGGGGATGACCCTGCCGTTCATCTCCTACGGTGGATCGTCTGCTCTCGCGGTGGCGCTCGGCATGGGCATGCTGCTGGCATTGACCCGCCGCCGCGGCCGGGATGAGCCGGCATGAGGGGGCCAGCCGTGAAAACCATTGTTATCGCCGCGGGCGGCACGGGGGGACATTTCTTCCCCGCCGAGGCGCTGGCGGCCGAATTGGTGACCCGCGGGCATCGCGTCGTGCTGATGACCGACGGCCGATCGGGGGCGCTGAACAGCGCGGTGTTCGCCGGTTGCGAACAGCATGTCCTGTATGGTGCCGGCATCGCTGGCCGCGGCATGTTGCGCGGGGCCAAGGCGATCGTTGCGCTGGCCGCGGGCGTCGTGCAGGCGCGGCGGCTGCTGTCCCGCCTGGGCGCGTCCGCCGTCGTCGGCTTCGGCGGCTACCCGTGCGTGGCGCCCGTGCTCGGGGCCAGCCTGTTGCGGCGGCGTCCCACGGTCATCCTGCACGAACAGAACGCAGTCCTTGGCCGGGCAAACCGGTTCCTGGCGCGCCGGTCGAATGTCCTGGCGCTCAGCTTCGAAGGCACAACGCGCCTGCCCGCCGGCACCGAGGCGATCGTTACCGGCAACCCGGTCCGTCCGGCGATCGCCAGGTTGGCCGAGGCCGGGTATGCCGGACCGGCGGAGCGGATACGGCTGGCGATCCTCGGCGGTTCGCTCGGGGCCCGGGTGTTCAGCGATGTCGTCCCGGCGGCTCTGGGATTACTGCCGTCCGGTCTGCGTGACCGCCTTGGCGTGGTCCAGCAATGCCGGCCGGAGGATCTGGACCGGGTTCGGGCGGCTTATGCCGCATCCGGCGTTCGAGGCGGATCTGGCGTCGTTCTTCCCGGACGTCGCAGACCGCCTGGCGTCGGCGCATCTCGTCATCGCCAGGGCGGGGGCGTCCACCGTGTCGGAACTGACGGTCGCCGGGCGGCCATCCATCCTGGTTCCTCTGCCGGGGGCGATCGACGACCACCAGACCGCCAACGCCCGCGCGCTCGATCAGGCCGGGGGCGCCATCCTCATGCCGCAGCCGCAATTCACGGCAGCCTCGCTCGCCGGTTGCCTCAATCGCCTGCTCGCCTCGCCGGATTGGCTGATCGCTGCATCCGCCGCCGCCCGCGGCGAGGCGCGCGCCGACGCGGCCGTGCGCCTCGCCGACGTTGTGGAAGCCCGCATCAGCCTGGACCTCGTCCGGGCCGGAGAACGCACATGAGGGCCCTTCCGCTCTCCATCGGCATCATCCATTTCGTCGGCATCGGCGGCATCGGCATGTCCGGCATCGCCGAGGTGCTGCACGAACTCGGCTACGTCGTGCAGGGCAGCGATATTTCCGAATCCGCCAACGTACTGCGTTTGCGCGCGGCCGGCATCAAGATCGCCATCGGCCACGACGCCGCCAACCTGGGCGGCGCGCAGGTCGTTGTCGTCTCGACCGCAGTAAAGCGAGACAATCCCGAGGTTGCCGCTGCCCGTGCGCGCCTGATCCCGGTCGTGCGCCGCGCCGAAATGCTGGCTGAACTGATGCGGCTGAAATGGTCCGTCGCCGTCGGCGGCACCCACGGCAAGACCACCACCACTAGCCTGATCGCCTGCGTTCTGGAAGCGGCGCATCTCGATCCGACCGTGATCAACGGGGGCATCATCAACGCCTACGGCACCAACACCCGCATGGGCAAGGGCGACTGGATGGTGGTCGAGGCGGACGAAAGCGACGGATCTTTCCTGCGCCTGCCCGCCATCATCGCCGTCGTCACCAACATGGACCCGGAGCACCTGGATCACTGGGGCAGCGCCGAGGCGATGATCGCCGGCTATGACCAGTTCGTCGACAACATCCCGTTCTACGGCTTCGCGGTGCTGTGCATCGACCATCCGGCGGTGCAGCAGATGATCCCGCGCCTGTCCGACCACCGCATCGTCACCTACGGCTTCTCGCCGCAGGCCGACGTCCGTGCCGAGCGCGTCGCCCCCGACAAGATGGGATCGACGTTCGAGGTCGTGGTGACCGACCGGCTGCGCAACCGCTCGCGCCGGATGGGGCCGTTCCGCCTGCCGATGCTCGGTGCCCACAACGTGCTGAACGCACTGGCCGCCATCGCCGTCGGCATCGAGATGGAGATCGACGACGCCACGCTGCGCAGCGCCTTCCTCGGCTTCAAGGGCGTCAAGCGGCGCTTCACCAAGACCGGCGAGGCGGGCGGCATCACCATCATCGACGACTACGGTCACCATCCGGTGGAGATCGCCGCGGTGCTGAAGGCGGCGCGCCAGGCCGGGGCGAGGGACGTCGTCGCCGTGGTCCAGCCGCACCGCTACACCCGGCTGGAATTGCTGTTCGGCGAGTTCTGCACCTGCATGAACGACGCCGGCACGGTGATCGTCGCCGATGTCTATGCGGCGGGCGAGCAGCCGATTGCCGGGGTCAATCGCGATGCGCTGGTGGAGGGGCTGCGGGCGCGCGGCCATCGCAGTGTCGTCGCCCTGCCGAACCCCGGGCGTCTGCCCGAGATGGTGCATGCGATCGCGCGGGCCGGCGATTTCGTCGTCTGCCTCGGCGCCGGTTCGATCACGCAGTGGGCGGCGTCGCTGCCGAATGATCTGGCGGCGTTGCAGGCGCCGAATGCAAAGCGCGCGGTGGCGACATGATGACCGCCGCACGCATCCCCGGGTTTGTGGAGTCGCTGCCGAAGCTGCGCGGGCGCATCCAGGCGAACGCACCGCTGGCGCCGTTCACCTGGTTCCGCGCCGGCGGTGCGGCCGAGGTTCTGGTGCGCCCGGCGGACGCCGATGACCTGGCTGCCTTCCTGCGTGACCTGCCGAGCGAGATCCCGGTGCATGTGATCGGTGCCTGCTCGAACCTGATCGTGCGTGATGGAGGCATACCGGGCGTGACAATCCGCCTCGCGCGCGGTTTCTCTGCCGTCACCGCCGAATCCAACGGCATAGTGGCCGGCGCGGCCGCGCTCGACGTGACGGTGGCCGAGCACGCCGCCACGGCTGAGCTGACCGGCCTGGAATTCCTGTCCGGCATCCCCGGATCACTCGGCGGCGCGGTGGCGATGAACGCGGGCGCCTATGGCGGCGACATGGCCACCGTCCTGGATTGGGCCGAGATCGTCACCCGCAGCGGCGACGAGGTCCGTCTGGCCGCGCCCGCGCTGGCATTCGGGTATCGCCACGCCTCGTTGCCGGCGGGTGCGGTGGTCACGCGGGTTCGCTTGCGTGCGCAACGCGGATCGCCTGCCTTGATCGCGACGCGCATGACGGAGATCCGCTCGGCCCGGGACGCTGCGCAGCCCGTGCGCGCCCGAACCGGCGGGTCCACCTTCCGCAATCCCGACGGCCAGAAGGCCTGGGAACTGATCGATGCCGCCGGTTGCCGTGGCCTGAGCCGCGGCGGTGCCGTCGTGTCGGAGAAGCACTGCAACTTCCTGATCAACACCGGCAACGCGACCGCCGCCGATATCGAGGGTCTCGGCGAGGAAGTTCGCCGCCGGGTTCTGGCCGCGACCGGGGTCACTCTGCAGTGGGAAATCCGCCGCATCGGCGTTCCCGCCGGCAAGCCGGAGATCGTGGCGTGAGCCGCGTGGTGGGAGATCGTGGCGTGAGCCGCGTGGTTGGAGATTTTGGCATGACGCGCGTCGTCGTCCTGTATGGCGGCATCTCCGCCGAACGCGAGGTCAGCCTGGCCAGCGGCATGCAGGTCATCGCCGCGCTGCGCGAGTCCGGTTTCAAGGTCGATGCGGTGGATGTCGGCCACGACCTCGGCGCGGTCGTCGCCGCGCTGACGCCCAAGCCGGACGTCGTGTTCAACGCGCTGCACGGCCGTTTCGGCGAGGATGGCGCGATCCAGGGCGTGCTCGACTGGCTCGGCATCCCCTACACCCACTCCGGCGTCCGCGCCTCCGCCGTGGCGATGGACAAGGAGGCAGCGAAAGCCCTGTTCGAGTCGGCCCACCTGCCGGTCGCACCCGGCCGGATGGTGTCGATCGCGGAACTGGAGGCGGCCGATCCGCTGCCGCTGCCCTATGTGGTCAAGCCGGTGAACGAAGGCTCGTCCGTCGGCGTCACCGTCGTGCGCGGCGGCGACAACCGGCGGGTCGAGATCGCCCGGAGCTGGACGTTCGGGCCGCGCGCGCTGGTCGAAGCCTACATCCCCGGCCGCGAACTGACCGTCGGCGTGCTGGAAGACCGCGCCCTGGCGGTGACCGAGATCTGTGCCGTTGCCGGCGCCTTCTACGACTATGAATTGAAATATTCCGACGGCGGATCGCGCCACATCATTCCGGCCGATGTGCACCCGGCGATCTACGCCCGCGCCATGGATATGGCTGTCGCCGCGCATCGCGCCATCGGCTGCCGCGGCGCCACCCGCGCCGACTTCCGGTACGACGACACGCAGGGGGAGCCGGGGCGTCTGGTGCTGCTGGAAATCAACACCCAGCCGGGCATGACCCCGGTGTCGCTGCTGCCGGAACAGGCCGCTCACTGCGGGATCAGCTTCGCGCAGCTCTGCGCCTGGATGGTGGAGAACGCCGCATGCCGCGCGTGAGCCGCTCTCCCCGCAACTCGGTCAACGACCGTCCCTCGGCGTGGCGCCTGCTGCTGCGCCGGCAGCGTCCGGCTGCTGCGGCCGGCGGCGATGCTGGGCGCGGCCTCGGCCATGGTGCTATTGCTGATCGCGGCCGTCCACGCCGTCAATAGCAGCAGCACGCTGTCCAGCCTGCGCGAACGGCTCGGCACCGCCACCGCCGCGTCCGGCCTGCGGGTCAACGACATCGTCATCGAAGGGCGGGCCAACACGCCGGAGCCTTTGCTGCGCTCCGCCCTCGGCGTCAGCAAGGGAGATCCGATCCTCGGCTTCTCGCTGGACCAGGCGCGCGCCCGCATCGAATCGCTGTCCTGGGTGGAGCACGCCACGGTCGAGCGTCGGCTTCCCGGCACCGTCGTCGTCTACCTGCAGGAACGCGCGCCGTTCGCGATCTGGCAGAACCAGAACAAATACGTGCTGGTGGATCGCACCGGGCAGGTCGTCGCCAACCAGGATGTATCGAAGTTTCCGCAAACTGCCGCAGATCGTCGGCGCCGGTGCGCCCGCCGCGGCGGCCGAACTGCTCGATGCGCTGACCGAACGTCCCCTGCTGGCGGAAAAAGTGTCGGCCAGCGTGCGCGTGGGTGAGCGCCGCTGGAACCTGCGCCTGACCAACGGCATCGACGTCTACCTGCCCGAAGGGCATGTCGCGGTGGCGCTGGATAAGCTGATTCAGTTGCAGCACGAGCATGCCGTGCTCGACCGCCCGCTGGCGGTCATCGATTTGCGCCTGCCGGATCGCCTGGTGATGCGGCCTCGCGCCGAGTCCAAGGACGGACTCCGCCCTGCCGCCTACCCAATCCACTGCGCCCACGGTGCCCGTGGTCGCAAAGAAACCAACCTAGGAACACGAAACGGATGGCAGACAATCCTCGCCGCGTGATTCCGCCGCCGGAAACCGGCCCGCCCGACATCGACCCGTCGCGCCATCATCGCTCCGGCCTGTTCGGCGTGGTTGATGTCGGCACGACGAAAATCGCGTGTTTGATCGGGCGGGTCGAGAGCGACGGCACGCTGCGGGTGCTCGGCTTCGGCTGGCAGAAGGGCAAGGGGCTGAACGCGGGCGACATCACCGATCTCGATGCGGCCGAGAAAGCGATTCGCGCCTGCGTCGGTCAGGCCGAAGACATGGCCGATGTCAGGCTGCGCTCGGTGACGGTGAACTTGACCTGCGGCCAGCCCGCGTCGCGCTTGTTCAACGTGCAATGGCCAGTCGGCGGACGCCCCGTGACCGAGAACGACATTCGCGGCGTGGTGCATGAGGGCCGCGTTCGGGCGGAGATCGACGGCCGCGAGGCGATCCATGTCCTGCCGCTGAATTTCGCCGTCGATGCAACCGATCATGTGGCCGATCCGCGGGGACTGTTCTGCACTGTATCTGAATGCGCGGCTGCATGTGATCGATGCCGCCGAAACGTCGTTGCGCACGCTGGAAGCCTGCATCGCACGCTGCGATCTGGAGATCGAGGATCTGGTGTCCGCTCCGCTCGCGGCTGGTTTGTCCAGTCTGGCGCGGGAAGAGCGCGAGCTTGGCGCGACGATAATCGACATGGGCGGCGGCACGACCGGTATGGCCGTCTATGCCGACAACCAGATCATGCACACGTCGCAGCTTGGCATCGGCGGCCTGCACGTCACCAAGGATCTGGCCATCGGTCTGTCCACCACGCTGATCCATGCCGAACGGCTGAAAACGCTGTACGGCAACGTCGAATCCAGTCCCGACGACGAGAGGGAACTGCTGCCGGTTCCGCTCGTCGGCGAGGAGGACCACCAGCTTGCGCAAGTGCCGCGCAGCATGGTGGTCAACATCATCCGCCCGAGGATCGAGGAAACCTTCGAGTACATCAAGGATCGCCTCGATCAGTCGGGTCTGGGACGCACCGCCGGCAATCGGGTGGTGCTGACCGGTGGCGCATGCCAGTTGCCCGGCGTGCGCGAAATGGCGGCCCGCATGCTCGGCCGCCAGGTGCGTCTTGGCCGCCCGGCAACGCTGCGCGGCCTGCCTGAACTGGCGTCCGGACCAGCCTTTTCGACCGCCGCCGGCCTGCTTGCCTGGGCAGCCGGAGACGGGCGAACGTTTCACGACATGAACCTGGAGGGGGAACCGCAAGTCGGATTTTTCCGCCGCCTGGTCAATTTTTTGAAAGAACGTGTCTGACGTACCGCGAATTCGAGCACTTCCTAGTAACAAAGACCTTACCAGCCATCCCGTGACCCCCGGGGGAGAGAACACAATGACCCTGAACCTGACGATCCCGCAGATGACCCACACCGATTTTTCCCCGCGCATCACCGTTATCGGTGTCGGCGGCGGCGGAACGAATGCCGTCGATAACATGATCGCCGCCAACCTTCAGGGCGTCGAATTCGTCGTCGCCAACACCGACGCGCAGCAATTGATGCACAGCCGCGCTGATCGCCGCATCCAGCTTGGACCGCATATCACGCAAGGGCTGGGCGCCGGGGCAAAGCCGGAAATCGGCAAGGCCGCGGCGGAGGAAGCCGCCGACGAACTGTATAGGCATCTGGATGGCGCCCACATGGTGTTCATCACCGCCGGCATGGGCGGCGGCACCGGCACCGGCGCGGCTCCGGTCATCGCGCGCATGGCGCGGGAGCGGAATATTCTGACCGTCGGCGTGGTGACGAAACCCTTCGGCTTCGAAGGCGTGCGGCGCGCCCGGTCGGCCGACCAGGGGATCGAGGAGCTTCAGCAGTATGTCGATACGCTGATAGTGATCCCCAACCAGAACCTGTTCAGGATGGCGAACGAGCGCACCACGTGGCGCGATGCGTTCAAGATGGCGGACCAAGTGCTTTACATGGGCGTCCGCGGCGTGACCGACCTGATGATGGTGCACGGACTGGTCAATCTGGACTTTGCCGACATCCGCACGGTGATGGCGGAGATGGGCAAGGCGATGATGGGCACGGGTGAGGCCGAGGGCGATAACCGCGCCATCAAGGCCGCCGAAGCCGCCATCAATAATCCGCTGCTGGAAGATACCAGCATGTCGGGCGCGCGAGGCCTGCTGATCAACATCACCGGCGGCGAAGACCTGACCCTGTTCGAGGTCGATGAGGCGGCGAACCGCATCCGCCAGGAAGTCGATGAGGAAGCCAACGTGATCTTCGGCTCCGCCGTGGATGAGACGCTGGCCGGTCGCATCCGGGTATCGGTCGTCGCGACCGGCATCGAATTCGGCAAAGAGTGCGGAGCAGCCGCGGCCGAAGCTGGTTGCTGTCGGCGGTGGTGGTGGGGCCGCGCCGGCGCCGCAGCCGATCCTGGTCCGGGCCGCGCCCGCGGAGCAGGTCGTTTCCAGCATTCATGCGACCGTCGCGTCTCCGCTGCGTCAGGTTTCGCCGCATCCCGAGACAATGGGGAACACCGCCGTGGCGATGGATCCGCAGACGGTGCAGCCCGCGCTGCAGCAGCGTCCGCTGCAGGCGCGTCAGCCACAGTTCCAGCCGCAACCGATCGTCCAACCGGCGGCTCGGGCGACGTTGTTCGCCAACGCGGAACGGCCGGCGTCGATGCCGCCCTCGCAGCCGCAGATGTATGCGGTTCCGGAAGGCCCTCGGACGAGCCTGTTCAATACAGTAACGGGTGCGTTCCGCCGCCGGACCGCGGCGCCCTCCGCGCCGTTACAGTCGCAGCAGGCGCAGCAGGCGCAGCCGGTGCGGCGGGAGCCGCCGATGGATGACTACCAGCCGGAGGCGCCGCGGGTTTCCGTGCACCAGGCGGCGCCTGCGGATGAGACGGGGATCGAGATTCCGGCCTTCCTGCGGCGCCAGTCGTCGTAAGGTCGCACGGTCGCAGGACCGGTCATTTCCCTTATGTCATGGCCGGGCTTGATCCGGCCACCCACGACTTGCGGTGCTGGTGGCGGCAAAGTCGTGGATGGCCGGCACGAGGCCGGCCATGACACAAAATCGACGCGGGGCCGTCCTCCTTCCGTCATGGCCCGGCTTGTCCGGGCCACCCCCGCCAGCACCTGCCGCGACAGGTGGCCCGGACAAGCCCGGCCATGACGTTTTAGGACGACGTGTCCCAGAAGCGGTAAATTTTGGCCGTCGCCTAGGTTAGCGCGTATGGGGCGCGTCCCGTCGATGCCACGGGGCCATCTCGCGATCACACGACCACGCCCGCCCCCAGCCCGCGGTGGACCCAAACGTCCGCGTGGAACCCGCCAACAACGGCCGTTCCTTCAATCACCGCACCCAGCTTTTCCGCGACCCGGCGGGAGCGTGTGTTCCCCGGCGCGATGTAGCTCACGAGCCGTTCCCGGGCGAATGTTTCGAACGCCCAGTCCCGCACGCCGCGCGCCGCCTCGGTCGCCAGTCCGACGCCCCAGAACGGCGCGGCGAGGCTCCAGGCCAGTTCCGGCTCAACCCGCTCCGCCGGGTGCAAGATCCCGACCCGTCCGGCAAACGTCCCGTCCAGGACAACGGCGAACATACCGTAGCCGCGCAACGCCCACTGCCCGAGCATCGTCTCCATCTGCGACCACGTCTGCGCCCGGGTCAGGATCGACCCGCCCAACCATCGGCGCACCTCCGGATCGGCGTTCATCGCGGCGAACGCATCCCAGTCGCCGGGTTCGAAGCCGCGCAGGATCAGACGCGGGGTGGTCAGCACGGGTATGAGCATGTTCATTGGCTCCGGTCGTGCCCAAGCCTACGATCCCGGGACCATGGTTCAACAGTCCAGTCCGCTCCCGTCCGTCGATTCCCTGCTGCGGGCGCCTGAAGCCGAGGTTTTGCTGGCCCGCTTCGGCCGGACCGCCGTCACAGCCGCTGTGCGGGACACGCTGGCGGCCCGCCGCGCCGCCCGCGCGTTCGCCGCCTCCGCCGCGACGATCATCGACCAGGCCGCCGATGCCCTGAACGCGCGCTTTGCCCGGTCCCAGCGGCCGGTGTTCAACATGACGGGCACCGTCCTGCATACCAATCTCGGCCGCGCGCCGTTGCCATCCGAGGCCGCCGAGGCGGCGGCCGAGGCGATGCGCAGCGCAACCAACCTCGAATTCGATCTCGTCACCGGCCGGCGCGGCGAGCGCGACGACCACGTCGCCAGCCTGCTGTGCGAACTGACCGGCGCCGAGGCGGCGACCGTCGTCAACAACAACGCCGCGGCGGTCATGCTGGTGCTGAATACGCTCGCACTCGGCAAGGAAGTCGCCGGTGTCACGGGGGGAACTGATCGAGATCGGCGGCGCCTTCCGCGTGCCGGACATCATGAGCCGATCAGGCGCGATCCTGCGGGAGGTCGGGCACAACGAACCGCACCCATCCGGGCGATTATTCCGCTGCCATCGGCCCGAACGACCGCCGCACTGATGCGCGTGCATCAGGCGAATTTCGCCATCGTCGGCTTCACCGCGGCGGTCCCCGCCAACGTGCTGAGCACGATCGCGCATGACGCGGGACTGAAGCTGATCGAGGACCTCGGCAGCGGCAGCCTGATCGATCTCGGGCGCTGGGGACTGCCGCACGAGCCGACTCCGCGGGAAGCCTTGCAGGCAGGCGCCGATGTCGTGACGTTTTCCGGCGACAAACTGCTGGGCGGTCCGCAGGCCGGACTTATCGTTGCTCACGAAAAAGTGATAACGGCAATAAATCGAAATCCGCTCAAACGAGCATTGCGCCTCGACAAGGGGCGTCTCGCGGCGTTGGAAGTTGTTCTTCGTCTGTATCTAGACCCGGACCGGCTGACCGAACGGTTGCCGGCGCTGCGGCTGCTGACCCGGCCGGAAGCCGATGTTCGGGCCACAGCGGGGCGGATACGGCCGTCGGTCGCCGCCCGCTGGCCCGAGCGGGAGGTCAGGGTCGAGGCGTGCCGAAGCCAGATCGGTTCCGGCGCCTTGCCGGTCGATCGTGCTGCCCTCCGCCGCGGTCACGATTGGTGGAAACGCCTTGGAAACAATAGCATTCTCCCTGCGCGACCTGCCCCGGCCGGTGATCGGCCGGATCGCGCAGGGGCGCCTGTTCCTCGACTGCCGCTGCCTGGAACCCGGCGATGAGGCCGCCTTCATTGCCCAGTTACAGGGATCCGCCGATACTGACTGACGGAGGAGAAGCGGCCCCGGTGGGCCGGCCGGACTTCAAACCCGGTTGGGGCTGCCACGCGGTCCCGGGCAGGTTCGACTCCTGCTCTCTTCCGCCGCGCTGTGTCCGAGCCGCAACAGTGTGGCCTAATCAATGCGCGTACTCTCGCTATTACGGTTCAGGATAGGTATAGGGGGCTCAGCGATTGTGCAGGCCCCGCATACGTTCCGGACCTGTTGCGCACGCAGAGTGAACGAAGGAGAGTTTGAATGAAATTCCGCAATGCATTGGTGGCTGCCACGATGCTGGCGCTGCCGCTCGCGGCGAACGCCCAGCCGGTGACCGGGCTCTATGTTGGCGCCGGCGTCGGACCTGACTTCCAGTTGAACACGGACGTGAAGAACCTGCAGGTGGGCGCTGGCAGGCTTGGCGGTCTGTCCACGTCCGGCCAGGAAAAGTACAGCACCGGTTTTGCCGGCCTCGCCAGCCTCGGTTGGGGCTTCGGCAATGGGCTGCGGGCTGAAATCGAGGGCAACTACCGCGACACCAATGGCAACGGCTACACCGGGTTCACCCGCTTCGGCGGCTTCAACGGCGGTGGCAAGCAGCAGAAATATGGCCCGATGGTCAACGTTCTGTATGACTTCGTCGACCTGATTCCGGTTGTCCAGCCTTATGTCGGTGCCGGCGTCGGCGCTCAGTTTGTCAATGACAGCACCCATGCCTACAACACGAACACCGTCACCCTCAACGGCACGACGTTCGCTCCCGGCGGGCTGACTGCCAACAGCAGTGGCACGACGGCGGTCTTCGCTTACCAGGCGATCGTCGGCGCGGCATTGCCGATTACGTCCATCCCCGGGCTGGCGCTGACGGCTGAATACCGGTTCCTCGGAACCGCCGGCAACCGGTCGGAATCGACGACGTGGACCGTCAACAAGGTCTCGGCGCCCGGCAACACGCAGTTTGGCCCGACCAAGGACAACAGCATCCTGTTCGGAGTCCGCTACAACTTTGGCGTCGCGCCGCCGCCGGCCGCGCCGATCGCCGCTCCGGTCCCGGCCTCGCCGGTTTCCCGTTCCTACCTGGTGTTCTTCGATTGGGACAAGGACTCCCTCACGGATCGCGCCCGCGCGATCGTTGCGGAAGCCGCGGCGAACTCGACGAAGGTGCAGTACACCCGGCTTGAGGTTAACGGCTACACCGACACCTCGGGTTCGGCCGAAGTACAACATGGGCCTGTCGATCCGCCGCGCCCAGGCGGTTGCCGCCGAACTGGTCAAGAACGGCGTTCCCAAGAGCGCCATCTCGATCCAGGGCTTCGGCGAAACTCACCTGCTGGTGCAGACCGGCCCGAACGTTCGTGAGCCGCAGAACCGCCGCGTCGAAATCATCATCAAGTAAATTTCGACTATCAGGCGAAAAGAACGGGGGCGCCTTCGGGCGCCCCTTTTTTGCTCAGAACGAGCCGCAGGCGTGCTCGACCGTCATGCCGACAAGCTGCTGCCGGAACCGGATCTGATATGCGCCGCGGATGCGGGCGATCGCCGCGAGGCTTGCCGGCGTGTCCGGTAACGCAACTATCAGCACCTTGGCGGCTTCCCGGACCGTTGCGTGGGTCACGGGGTTCATCCAGGCGCCGTTCGCATCCATCACCGTGTAGCCATCGGGCAGGCTGACGGTGACGGTGTCGTCAAGAAACTGGTTCCACTCGCTGTCGGTCAGATCGGTCCGTCCCGGAATCGCTTTGCCGAAGAATAGATCGACCACAATCATCGGCGTTGCGGCGCCGGCCGGGCAGTTCGGTGGCATGAATGACGTGCAGCCACTCAGCGCGGCAAGCAGGACACCGGCGCAGACGGCTTTCAGTGCAGGTGAAATGGATGCGTGGAGCGCCAGCGTCACCCGAAGACGCGCTTGCCGCGCTTCCACGTTCCCAGCACGACGCCCTCCAGCGCGCGTCCGTCGAACGGCGTGTTCTGCGCCTTGCCCGGCAGCTTGCCGGCCTCGACCTTCCAGATCCGATCCGGCTCGAACAGGCAGAGATCCGCCACCGCGCCCTTGGCGATCCGGCCGGCATCGATGCCAAGCAGCGCCGCGGGATTCGCCGTCAGCAGATCGATCGCGGCGGCCAGCGGGATCGTTCCGTTGTGCACATGCGCCAGCGTGACCGCCAGCAGCGTGGCAAGCCCGGAGCCGCCGGCCGACGCCAGCGCGAACGGCAGGCGCTTGTCGTCCACGTCGCGCGGCTGGTGGTCGGAGGCCACGGCATCGATGGTCCCATCAGCCAGCCCTTCGGCGACCGCGCGCCGATCGGCTTCCTTGCGCAGGGGCGGGGAGAGCTTGGCGTAGCTGCGGAAATCGCCGATGGACGTTTCGTTCAGGTCGAAATAGGGCGGTGCCGTGTCGCAGGTGACCTGTAGCCCGGCCGCCTTGGCCTGGCGGATCAGCGCCAGGGCCTCGGCCGTCGAGACATGGGCAAAATGCACCGCGCCGCCGGTCAGTTCCGCCAATCTTATGTCGCGGGCGACCATCATGGCTTCCGCCGCGGCGGGAATGCCGGGCAAGCCGAGTCGCGTTGCCTGCTCGGTTTCCGTCGCGGCTCCGCCGGCGGCGAGCGACGGATCCTCCGGATGCTGAATGATCCACGCCCCGAACCCGCGGGCATAGGATAGCGCCAGGCGCATCAGCCGGGCCGAGGCGATCGCCCGGGAGCCATCCGTGAAAGCCACGGCCCCGGCTTCGCGCAGCAGCCCGATTTCCGCGAGTTCCTCGCCGCGGCAGCCTTTGGTCAGGGCGCCGTAGGGCAGGATGGTCAGGCTGCCGGTTGCCTCACCCTTGGTGCTCAGCCACTGCACCAGCGCCGGATCGTCGATCGCCGGCTGGGTGTCAGGCAGGGCGGCCAAGGTGGTGATGCCGCCGGCCGCCGCGGCGCGTGCGGCGGACGCGATGGTTTCGCGATACTCGAAGCCGGGCTCGCCCAGGGCCACGCGCATATCGACCAGACCGGGGCAGAGGATCGCGCTGCCGCCGTCGATCAGCGTCGCGCTGTCCGGGCGGCCTAGCGGTGGTCCGAAATCGGCGATCAGGCCATCCCGGACAAGCAGGTCGCCAACAAGATCGACGCCGGAACCGACGATGCGGACGCCAGAGAACAGCGTGTCAGGGAGCATTCTGGCCATGCCCCTGCGACAGGATGTCCAGCACCGCCATGCGGACGGCGACGCCCATCTCGACCTGTTCCTTGATCACGCTGTGCAGCGCGTCGTCGGCGACGGCGCTGTCGATCTCGACGCCGCGGTTCATCGGGCCGGGGTGCATGACGATGGCATTCGGCTTCGCGGCAGCGAGCTTCTTCTGATCGAGGCCGTAGAAGCGGAAATATTCGCGCGCGCTCGGGACCAGGCTGCGGGACATTCTCTCCCGCTGCAGGCGCAGCATCATGATCACATCCACTCCGGCAAGGCCGGCCGTCATGTCGTGGAACACAGTCACGCCCAGATCGGCCACCTCGGCGGGGATCAGGGTGGGCGGCCCGACGACGCGGACCTGGCAGCCCATGGTGGTCAGCAGGTGGATGTTGGAGCGGGCGACCCGGGAATGCGCGACATCGCCGCAGATTGCCACGGTCAGGCCGGCGATGCGGCCCTTGCGGCGCTTGATCGTCAGGGCGTCCAGCAAGGCCTGCGTCGGATGCTCGTGCGTGCCGTCGCCGGCGTTGATCACGGCGGCATCGACGATTTGCGCCAGCAGGTTGGGCGCGCCGGACTGGTCGTGGCGCACCACCAGCAGGTCGCAGTGCATCGCGTTCAGCGTCGCGGCGGTGTCGATCAGGGTCTCGCCCTTGTTCACCGAGGACGATGAGACCGCCATGTTGATCACGTCGGCGCCGAGGCGCTTGCCGGCGAGTTCGAAGCTGGTGCGGGTCCGGGTGCTGTCCTCGAAGAACAGGTTGATCAGCGTGCGCCCACGCAGCAGGTCGCGCTGGGTTTTGCCGGACCGGTTGAGCAGGACGTAGCTCTCCGCGAGGTCGAGCAATTGGCTGATCGCGGGCGGTTCCAGCCCTTCGATCGCCAGGAGATGTTTATGGCGGTAGAACACGGCGCTTCGTTGCAGCAATGGGCGGGGTGCGTCAACTGGAAGCGCACGTCAGCTTGGTTTGTCCGACCATGTCTGCTTCGCGTTCGCTCTGCGACAGGCGGCGATTCGGCACCGGCCTTCAGCTAGTGCGTCGTCGATCGAAACGACGCACCCGCTCGTTGCATCATCCAATCCCTGCCGGAATGCCCGGACAAGGTTGTCGGGTACGTCAGCGAACAAGATATCCTTCGGAACACCCATGACCCACCTTATACCAGTCGGCGTTGGCTTCGACCCTCGGCCCGCGCCCACAGGCGTTAAGATAGGCTCGGCGGCGGCCGCTCCGTCCCCGTGTCATGGCCGGATTTAGTCCGGCAATCCACGACTTGCGGTGCCGACCCAGGCAAAGTCGTGGATGGCCGGCACAAGGCCGACCATGACACAAACGCCGATCGGCCGGCTAATTCAACGCCTGTGCAGCCGGCGCGTGTCATGCGGGCGGTGACGACCGTGCCCATTTGTCAAACTCGATACGCATCGGTCTAGAAACCTCTGTCAGCGGCACCCACTGAAAGAGAAAAGGCGGCCCGAAGGCCGCCTTTTCGATCGGTTCAGCCCGGCTGAGGCGCCGGCGCCACACCGCCCGGGGGCGGAGCCGCCGGCCGTCCCGCCGTCGGCACCGAAGCCCGGCGCGACTCGGGTGCCGGTTCATCCACCACCTTGCGGATCACCGGCTCACCCCGAAGCACGGTCCGGATTTCATCCCCGGACAGCGTCTCATGCTCCAGCAGGCCGCGCGCCAGACGGTGCAGTTCCTCGACATTCTCGGTCAGCAGTCGCCGCGCCTTGGCATACGCCCGGTCGATGATGCCCTTGATTTCGCCGTCGATCTCCCGCGCCGTGGCTTCCGACACGTTCTTGTTCTGCGTCACGGAATGCCCCAGGAACACCTCCTGGCTGTTATCCCCGTAAGCGATCATGCCGAGCTTGTCGGACATGCCCCACTCGGTGATCATCCGCCGAGCCTGATCCGTCGCCATCTTGATGTCGCCGGAAGCGCCGTTCGACACCTTGTCCGGCCCGAAGATGATCTCCTCCGCTGCCCGGCCGCCCATCGCCATCGTCAACTCCGACAACAGCTTGGACTTGGACTTGGAGTAGCGATCACCCTCCGGCAGGCTCATGACCAAGCCCAGCGCACGGCCGCGCGGGATGATCGTCGCCTTGTGAACCGGATCGCATTCCGGCTCATGCATGGCGCACAGTGCGTGGCCGGCCTCGTGATACGCCGTCATCCGCTTCTCGGCCTCGGACATGACCAGCGAGCGCCGTTCGGTGCCCATCATGACCTTGTCCTTCGCGGCTTCGAACTCCGACATCGCCACGACCCGCTTGCCAAGCCGTGCCGCCAGCAATGCACCTTCGTTCACCAAATTCGCCAGATCGGCGCCGGAGAACCCCGGTGTGCCGCGAGCGATCACCTTCGGATCAACGTCGGACGCCAGCGGCACCTTGCGCATGTGCACGCGCAGGATCTTCTCGCGCCCGTTCACATCCGGGTTCGGCACCACGACCTGACGGTCGAAGCGGCCGGGACGCAGCAGCGCCGGGTCCAGCACGTCCGGACGGTTGGTCGCCGCTATCAGGATGACGCCTTCGTTGGACTCGAAGCCGTCCATCTCGACCAGCATCTGGTTCAGCGTCTGCTCGCGCTCATCGTTGCCGCCGCCCAGGCCGGCACCGCGATGGCGGCCGACTGCGTCGATTTCGTCGATAAAGATAATGCAAGGCGCGTTCTTCTTACCTTGCTCGAACATGTCGCGCACGCGGGACGCACCGACACCGACGAACATCTCGACAAAGTCGGAGCCCGAGATGGTGAAGAACGGCACATTCGCCTCACCCGCGATGGCGCGAGCAAGCAGCGTCTTGCCGGTGCCGGGAGGCCCAACCAACAGCACGCCCTTGGGGATCTTGCCGCCGAGCCGCTGGAACTTCTGCGGGTCTTTCAGGAATTCAACGATTTCCTGCAGCTCGCCCTTCGCCTCGTCGATGCCGGCAACGTCCTCGAACGTCACGCGGCCCTGTTTCTCAGTCAGCATCCGCGCCCGGGACTTGCCGAAGCCCATCGCCCGGCCGCCTCCCGACTGCATCTGCCGCATGAAGAACACCCAGACACCAATCAGCAGAAGCATCGGGAACCAGGACAGCAGGTAATGCAGCAACGGATTGACATCGCTGTCTTCCGGCTTGGCGATCACCCGCACATTCTTGTCGGTCAGCGTCTTCACCAGCGCCGGGTCTTCCGGCGTATAGGTCTGGAAGGTGCGACCATCGTTCAACTGGCCGGACACGGTGCGTCCCTGGATCACCACGTCGCGCACGCGGCCGGAGTTCACCTCGGTGATGAAGTCCGAATAGGCGATCTGCGTCGAGTTGGTGTGGGTCACCCCGGGCTGGAACAGGTTGAATAGCACCACGAGCAGCAGGGCGATGATCACCCAAAGCGCGAGGTTCCGGCCAAAATTGCTCATATGACTTTGCTCACGTTCTCAGTCCGTCAGGGGGCGCCGGACAACCGCGGAAACCGGTTGGCTGGCGTAAGAGCCAATACATAGTGCGCGGGACGGAACCTACATCCCCGCTCATTCAAGGATGCTCCACCAAGCAGGCGGGAATAACAACCCCAAAGCCACTTGTCCGCCGGTTTATGCGGCCATGATCAATGCCCCGGAACGAACACCTGGCCGGTCATGCCGGAAGTGAACAAAGCGCTCATATCGACGTCATCCTTGTTCACGACATATGCCAAATGCGGCACCGATGCCACAACTTTGCCAAAACGGAGGGCGGGAAGCGTTCGCAGCACTACCGACGGTAGGTCCGACAGCGTCCGAAATCGCGCCGCCTCCGATCCGAGCGCGCCGACGGTGGCGCCCGCGATCGAGCCCCACCGGATGATCAAAAGAAAGCGGTTGTCCCACATCATATCGGGCGCCGCGGCAACCGGGGCGGCGATGGCGGCTTCCTCTCGCACGATCAGCAACCCGCTGCCCAAGCGGCCGGCGGCCAGCATCCGCACGCCCGCGACTGTCGCAGGCCGCGGGTCAGCCGCCAAATCCGCGATTTGCGCGAGCGGGGGCGGATAGCGATTGCCCCCGATCATGTGCAGAAGCCGGGACAAGGCGGCCTCGCTGATGCGGCCGGGGGACAGAAGGGCAAAGCCCTCCGGATGGACCGTCGTCCGGGCCGCGAGTTCGGCCCCGACGTCCGATTCTTCGCCTGCCCGCACGCGGCCGATTGAGCCGATCGCCTCCAACAGCGCCGCGGTCGCATCGGGCGACGCATGATCGGCCAGCAGGTGCCTGAGCCGAGGCCGCAAGGCCCGAAGATCACGGTTGGACGGATCTTCGACCCAATCGGCGCCCGCTTCGGTCAGAAACTGTCGCAGCGGAGCCGGACCGATACCAAGCAGCGGGCGCAGCAAACGTACGCCATGCATTTGCCGCATGGCGGCCATGCCGGCCAGTCCGGCCGTGTGGCTGCCGCGCAGGACCCGCATCGCCACCGTCTCGATCTGGTCTCCGGCATGGTGCCCGAGCAGCAGGTGCCTGTATCCGGCCTCGCGGCAGGCTTCCGACAAAATATGGTAGCGCATGATCCGCGCCCGCTCCGCCAGGGCCGGGCCGCGCGCCAACGTGGTGAGCGTCAACAGCCGCGCCGGGATGCTCGCCCTGGCCAGGCGGGTCACCGTCAGTTCGGCCTCGGCGGCGGATTCCGGGCGGAGGCCATGATCGACGACTAGTCCGAGGACATGGCCGCCCGCCCGGGCAGCCCAGTCCCGGGCCAGCAGCGCCAGCGCCAGACTGTCGGCCCCGCCGGAAACGGCGACCGCAAGGCTGGGCGGATCTTCATAAGGACCAAGCCGAACCATCGCCGCCGCGAACGTCGCGGCAAGCTCCCGGGACGGCGGCGAGCAACCTACCGGCAGCCGGCCTTCTGCGACGTTACCGCCATACCCTCGCGGATGTCCGGACGAAGCTGCGGAAAATCCGTCCGCAGACGGTTCAGCGTGTCGCACGATGCCTTCTTCTCATTGATCGCCGAGAGGGACGACGCGAGGCCGAGCAGCGCATCCTGTGCCCGGGCGCCCTTGCGCGAGCGATTATACGCATCGTCGTAAGCGATCGCCGCCTGGGCATATTGCTTCTGGCCGGACAGCGACTGCGCCAGCAGCAGTTGCGCGTCATACGCACGCGGTGATGTGCGATTCGATAGAACCTCCCGCGCGGCCGCCTCAGCCGATGCATAGTCGCGGCGGGCCAGGGCGGCATTGCCCTCCTGCAGGGTCATTTCAGGTGTGCGCCTGACCGGAGCCGCGGGCGGAGGGGGCGGCGCGGCCGGCGGCGCATAGGGAACCGGGCCGGCCGAGGGCGCAGCCCCGGCCGAACCGTTCGGGTTGATCTGGAACGCCATATCGTCGATCCGCTTGTTCAGGTCCGCGCCCTGGCGCTGCACCTGATTCTGCGTCTCGTCGATTCGGCCGCGCAATTTGCGCATCTGTTCTTCCAGCGCGTCCACCCGGGTCAGAAGCTGCGCCACCAGATCGTTGCCGCCGGAGGACTGCGGTGATGGCGCATAGGCCGGCTCCCGGCTCAGCGTCGAGCCGCCGCCCCGGCCGATCTGGTCCTGCAACGCTCGCAGATCTTGCCTGAGCTGATAGATCTGGTTTTGCAGCGCGATACCCTCGCGGCTGTCGACCTGAGCGACAGCCGGTGCCAGGCCCATCGCCCCGGTCAGCAGTAACGTAGCCCCAACAAGGCGAGCACCGGCGGAACGCATGCGACATCCTCGAAACGTGATGCCGCCTTGGTAGCACATCACCGCGGCAGCTTAATGGCAGAGTCGATACGAGATCGCTTGCGTGATCAGGACGGCGGTAAACGACGCGCGATATAGGGCGGCAGGTTGAACGCGCCTACGTGGATTTCCGGAGTCCAATACTCTGTCGCGCCGAGTATCCCCGCCTCCGCGGCACGTCCGCGAATCATTTCGATCGGCGTTGCGGCCAGCGAGGCATCCTTGGCCGCCCAGCCCAACGTCATCAGCCCGCCGACATAAGTCGGGACCGCCGCGACATAGGCGGTGACGTGCAGGAAGAAATTTCGCCGCCGCGCGCTGGTGTCGCGCAATTCGTCCGCCTGCATGAACGGCACCCCGCACTGGTTCACGACCAGGCCGCGATCGGTCAGGATACGGGCGCAGTTGCGATAGAATTCGTCAGTAAAAAGAACTTCCCCGACGCCGATAGGGTCGGTCGAATCAACGATGATCGCGTCGAACGAGGCGTCCGGCGCGCGTTTCACATAGTCGATTCCGTCGCCGACGATGACCTCGGCGCGCCTGTCGGTCCAGGCATCGCCGGCGATGTTCGGCAGATACGCCTTCGCCAGACGGATAACCTCGCCGTCGATTTCCACCATCACCGCACGCTTCACGCCGCGGTGCTGCAGCACGCGGCGCAGCACGCCGCCGTCGCCCGCGCCGATGATCAGCACGGTCTCGGCCGCCCCGTGCGCCAGCAGCGGCACGTGGGTCAGCATCTCCTGATAGACGAACTCGTCGGCCTCGGTGATCTGGATCACGCCGTCCAGCACCATGACCCGGCCATGGCTCGCGCTTTCGAAAATCACGATGTCCTGGAAGTCGCTTTTCGTTCGCGCGAGTTCGCGCACCACGCGGAAGCGCTGGCCCCAATCGGGATACAGCGTCTCATTGATCCAGCTATCGGTGGTCATTCGTCTCGCTCCATGCGAAGGCGGCCCGGGCCTGCGCCCGAGCCGCTTGCCATCCCACGCTGCCGCCGCCAATCAGGCGATCAGGCCGCGCCGCTGTTCGCCAAGGTTGATCGTCTTCGGCGTGAAGGCCGCCTTGATCGCCGGCACACTGCGGTACGGATTGCACGCGCCGCACATGAAGATATCGATCGCCGCGAAGTCGCGCTCCGGCCACGTGTGGATGGAGATGTGGCTCTCCGCCAGCACCAGCACGCCGCTGACACCGCCGTTGGGCGAGAAGTGGTGGAAATGCCCGTGCAAAATCGTTGCACCGGCGGCTTCCGCGGCTTCCCGCAGCGCCCGGTCGATATGATCGGGTTCGCACAGGTTCGCCGCGCCCCACAGGTCTATCAGCAGATGGGTGCCGGCGAACTTGACGCCGTCCTTCTCCACGAAATAGTCCTTCTGGACTTCGATCCCGGTGTTATCCGTAAGGCCCCGCTCAGCGTCGGAGTTCGTCTGGTTGCTGCTCGGAAGTTCCGAGACCATCCCCAGTGGGCTGAGTGCGTTCATCGCGTACCCCTTCCTACCAGTAGACGGCCTGTTGGACTGTACGCGCGAAATCGCGCCCACGGTCCCCTGGGGCCAAGGCGGCGAAACATGATGATTTGGACCCGGGGGCGCAAGCCCATTTTTGCCCTAAGCGGGCAATTTACCGCATAGCCGCCACGCGGCGGACAGACATCGATTTGACACAAATCAGCGTGCAACCGTCCCGGCTTGCAACGCCTTCATGCCCTCGGGCAGCGACACGGCAAGATTCATCTCCTGCCTGGAACGGCCGAGATCCTCGTTGGTCCGCACCGGTTCCTCGGTCAGCAGACGGAACGTGTCCTGAAGCGGTCCGGCGCCGATGCCGCCGGCATATTTCGCCCGCAGCGCCGCCAGCGCGGTTTGATCGGCCGCCCGCGCCGTCGCGGTCGCCAGGCGCAGGATGGTGCGGGTCGCCGCCTCATCGAACGGACCTTTGTCGGGCACCGTCAGGCCGGCACAATCCGACCAGGCCTGCGCGGCACCGGGCCAGTCGCCGGTATTTTCCAGGATCTGCGCTCGCGCCGCCGCGGCGGGACCGGTCTTCAGCGCCGCCAGGATCGTGACCGCGCCGGCCGGATCGCCGCGGCGTGCCATCGCGTTGGCGCGCAGCAAGGCCCGCTGCTCCGCCACGTCGGCCGGCAACCCCGTGGCTTTCGAAGCATCGAGCACCGCCAGTGTCCCGGCATCATCCTTCTGTTGCGTGTCCAGGGTTGCCAGACTGGCGCCCAAACGCGCCCTGGTAGCGTCGGACGACGCCGCGCGCATCAGTTTCTCCAGCACCGGCTTCGCCCGCCCCGGCAGATCCAGCGCCATCAGCCGATCGGCTAACGGCTGAGTGATGGCGTCCTCATCCTCCGGGCTGTTGATCAAGTCGGCGTTTTCGTCCACCATCGAAACGTAGTCGAGCGCCGTCATCTTGCTGGTATCCGGATCCCGAGTCATACTGGCGAAGGTGTCCTTGAGACGCTCGTGCACCGCGGCAGCCTGGTCGGGGAAGTCCGTCTCCGCCTGCCGCAGGACGGCAAGGGCGTCCCGCCAGGCGCCCGAATCGGCGCGCAGTGCCGACACGCGTTCGCGCAGCGCCAGTTCCCGGTCGTCGCCCCGCCAGGCGTACAGCAGCTTGTCGAGCGCATCGGCGGCCTTGGGGTTGTCGATCTGCCGCGCGGCCAGCCGCAGGTCCACGGCGCGCACCGCCGCCCGCTCCCGGTCGAACTGGTCCCGGCCGTTCGCCAGCGCATCCAGCAGAACCAGCGCCTTGTCGGTGTTGCCCTCGGCCTGGACCCTCAGGGCGCGGGCATAGGCCAGGCGAGGATCATCCGGCCGCTGATCGAGCAAGCGTGCCGCCGGAGCGATTTCGCCGCCCTCGATCATCGTCTCCAGGATCAGCGGCAGGATGCGGTCGCGGACCGCGGCGGGATACGACGCGGCCAGGGGCGCGGTGGTCGCGAACACCGCCGCCGCGTTGGGCGATCCGGGGTCCTTCATCGCCTCTCGCACCGCGCGCCAAAGATTGATTTCATCGGTGCCGGACAGGCGCGGGTCGTCCAGTCCGGTCGCCTCGGACAGCCGCCCCGCCAGCAATGCCGCGATCGCGGTCAGGGCAGCGGTGTCGGCTGACGCGGCTTCGTTCGGATCCTGCTCTGCCGCCATCTGCAACAGGCTCTCGGCCTCGGCGTCCATGCCGAGGCCGATCATGCTTTCCGCGGCGGTGCGGCGCTTCGGGCCGCGGGCCATGGGAGGCGTTATCCCCGAGTCGGCGACCTGCTTATTCAGCTGCCGCAGCAGCGCGTCCGGCGCCTCGGCGATGAAATGCAGCCGCCGGGTCAGGTTGGCGCCGTCTGCCAGCCCGTCGATGGTGTTGGCCGGATCGGACAAGGCGAGGCCGCCGGAGTTGTTGCCCAGGCTGAAGCCTGTCGGCGTCGGCTTCAGGACAACCGCGTCGGACAGGGGTTCGACGACAACGCCCTGCATCGTCGGCCGCAAAATGAATTCCGTCGCCAGCCGCGTGTGCGTCACCGCCTGCCCCGGACGGCGCTGGGTGCCGATGAGCAAAATGGCGCCGGTGTCCGGGTCCGCCATGTCGATGACCTCCGCGGCCTGCTCCGCCGGCATCTTCAGCCGTCCTGCCGTGTTGATCGCCGCGATCGGCTGTGATTTCGGCGGCTCCGTCAGCGCCGCGACGCGCCATCCAAGCGGCGTCTGCGTCAGCACCACCGACAGCGACGGCGGCAGCGGCAGCGCGAGCAGCGTGCCATTCGGCAGCGTCTGCACCGAAGCCTGTCCGAAAACCGCATCGCCGCGCAGCGAGGCCATGTCGATCGGCCGCCGCTCATCGAACACCACGTAGGTGGTATCGCCCTCGCGGAACGCCGCCGCACCGGTCGTGTTGCTGAACGGCACCAGGAACCCCGAGCCATTCATCTCCTTCGGCAGCCTGACGCGCCTGGCCAGCAAGGCGATCGGCTGGCCGGTGTCGGCCGCGCGGTCCTGGCCGGCCCGCGGCTGCCGATTCACCTCCAGTTGCGGCGCCCCTGCACTCAAGGGCGGCGGAACGGGCGGCGGCCGCGCGGGTGGCGCCTGTACCGGAACGGGATGAGCGGGGGCCGGGGCGGGCGCGGCCTGCAGCGTCGCGGGCGCGGGCCGGAGCGGCGAGGCCTGTCCGTCACGCCGCCCCCCCAACTCGGGCGACCGGGTCATGGCGATCGATGGTGCCGGATGGTTCTTCGGCTGCTTCGCCGCGGCACGATCGCTTCGGTCCGGCGGCTTCGCAGCGGCGGCGCTGTCCGGATCGAACACATCGATCACAAAACGATCGCCCATGCGTCCCGACCGGATGGTGCTTCCGGCCTTCAGAAGTCAGCTCGATCGCATGATCGGCGATCCCGATCGCCAGCACGTTGCGCGGTGCCGGCGGCGGAGCCGAGAAATCAATGGGCGAAACGAAAGTGATGGTGACATGATCGCCCGTCTGATCCACCTGGTAGGCCGCCCTGGCACTGGTATCGACGACGATGCGTCCGAAACCGGGGTGGTCGCCGGTGCGGATCGCGGTCGTTCCGTCAGCCTGAGTGGCCGCCGAAGCCGGGACGGCCGCCGCCAGGCCCGCCAGCATCGCCAGGACGGCAAGCCCACGCCAGGCGTGGACGCGCCTCATTCGAAACTGGCCATCAGCTTGTCGATGTCCGACTGATCCATCGCATGGGCGGGAAGCTGCGGCCCGTTCAGCAGGTGGGCGTCCGTCAGCACATGATCGGTTCTCTGCCGCTCGGCGTCGCCGATAGATGCTCCGAACGTGCTGATGATCTGGGCGACCTTGGTTTCGATTGTTTTCAGAGTGGTGACGACCTTGGTGATCCGCTGGCCGGTGATGTCCTGAAAACTGCACGCCTCATAGATGCGGGTCGTCGCGGCCTGAAGCTTCGCCGCCGGATCGCCGGTGACCGTGCCGGACACCTCATCCAAGGTCTCGCAGCTTTCCAGAATCGCATGGGTCGCCTGCGCCGTGTGGGCAACGATGGCGTCGAGTTCGTCCGTGGCGAAGGGAATGTCGCGACCGGTGATGTCGTCCACCCGCAGCGTCGCGATTTCGGCTTTCGCCAGGGCGATGGTGTGTCCAAGCTCTTCCACCTCACGCAGGAGCGATGCTTCCTTCGCGGTCAGATCGTCGCTGATCGTCGTCAACACGGCACGCACTACCTCCGTCACCATTTCGGGTTCGATGCCGGGCTGCCGCGCCCTGATCGTCGCCAGTTTCGCTTTCAGCGCGTCGATGCCGCGCAGGCTGAACTCGTCCTCCAGATCAGGCATGGCCCAGCACTTTCTCGATCTTGTCCTTGAGTGTTTCGGCATTGAAAGGCTTTACGATATAGTTGGACACGCCGGCCGCCTTGGCCGCGACGACATTCTCCGTCTTGCTTTCGGCGGTGATCATGATGAACGGCATGGTCTTCAGCCGGTTGTCGGCGCGCACTTCCTGCAGCAGTTGCAGGCCGGTCATCGGCGCCATGTTCCAGTCGCTGATGACCAGGCCGAAGTTCCCGCCGCGCAGCTTGGACAGCGCATCCGCACCGTCGGTCGCTTCCTCGACGTTGTTGAACTCGATCTGCTTCAGCAGGTTGCGGATGATCCGCAGCATCGTCTTGTAGTCGTCCACGATCAGTACATTCATGGACTTGTCGATCGCCATCTGGCCTTCTCCTTTTCCTTTTCCCAGCCGGTTCAGCTACCTGAAGATTTTTCCGCCGCCCCCGCCGCGGGCGGCTCGTGACGGGTCCGCATTCGCACCAGTTCCGCCGTGACATCCCGCGCCCGTTCCGGGACCATCGCCGCCATCACCGCCGCCGCCTTGGCGTCCTTCATCCGGTCGAGCACCTGGAGCAGCACCTGCATCGACAGGTCATCGAAGATCGCGGCCGCGTCCTTGGGCTTCATGGCTTCGTACATCTTGACGAGGCCCTGCAAGCCGGCCTCCTCCTTCTGTTGCCGATCGGCGTCGAGGACTTCGAGCCGTTTCTGCAGCGTTTGCAGCTCGGCGACCCGGGCGGCAAGCTTCTGCTCCGCGGCGGCCTGCACCGCTTCGCGAGCCGTCAGCGAGTCCGCGAGCGCGTCGAGTTCCTTGCGCCGCTGCCGCAAATCCAGCAGCACCGCCCTTTCGCTGTCGCCGATCGGCTGCGGGCATTCCGGGGCGCTGGCCTCCGGCGGTTTCTGCTCCGGCGCGGGTGCCGGCGGCTTGCCCTTTTCGGCCGGCGTTTCGGCCGCGGCCGCGTTGGCTGCGGCCACCACGCCGCCCGGCGTCCTGTGGCCGGGACCGAGTGCCGTTTCCAGCAGGTTGCCGCATTTCACCGCCAGCAAGGCGGCGAGCGTCAGGATCGTCATCGGCAGCAGGCGCGGGGCGGGGATTTTCAGCTTCATCGCGCCATCCTTAGCGCCTGGAGCATGTCCCGTTCCGCCTGGCTGGTGGCTGCCGGGGGCCTCGCCTCATGTTCCCGCGCCAGCGGCCGGGCCTCCCGCACCAGCAGCTCCAGCCGATCGGCGAGACGGTCGCCGCGCTCAGTCAGGAAGGCGAGGTCGTCCTTCAGCGAGACGGACCTGGCGAGCTGAGTTTCGATCTGCCGCCCGGTGCCGTCAGCCGCGGCGCGCAGCCGCTGGATGCCGGTTTCGGCCTGGTGCGTGCTGGCGTTGAAGCCGACGACGAGCTGTTCCAAAGAGGCGCGGTCGCGGCGAAGAACGCCCAGGGCGCGTTCCAGCCGGATCGCGTGAAACAGCATCGCGAGCAGCAGAACGACCAGGATGAGTTCGAGGGTCCATTCCATGGCCGCCATGCTGGCAGGCAAATATTAACAAATAATGAGCGCGGCGGATTTTTTTCGGGGCTGAGGGGGGTATTTGGCAGACCATCGTAGTTCACGGAGGTCTCGGACTGCATGCACGGATTGGGCAGCCCGGCTCGTCCGGGCCATAACGATGAGTCGATGATCCAGTGTCGCTTCGATTGGCCCTAAACACCCGGCGAGGGTGCATCGTCCAATAGCCGCAGCACCGTCATCCACGGGAACCGCGTATCCAGCACCACACCCTCCGGCGCCGCCAGCTTGCCGTCCGCGGTAACCGGCACGGTGTTCATCGTCACCGAGTCCTGGACATTGCCGCCGATAACCGCGATCTGCCGGGGCACCGAGGTGTCCACCACGATGTCGCAATGCGACGTGAACAGGGCCGGCGTCGGCAGGTCCTCGTAGCGCAGCCCCCTGGCCGTCCCGCGGCCGAAGCACACCAGGTCGCCCGGGCGCGGCGCATAGTCCTGCACCCGCTCGGCCGCGACCAGCCAGCCTGCCGCCTGCCCGAGGGTCATGCGTTTCGCGGCGTTGATGTAGTCGGCATGGTCGCCGGAATACGGAAACCGCGCGCCCGCCCCGGCGATGCGCATCACGTAGGAGATGAACGCCGCCGACCAGGCGTAGGCGCCGTCATCCTCGGGCGGGAACACCGCGCCTTCGCCGTCGTGCCTGCCCGTCCAGGCGCTTTCCGGCGAACCGGCATTCAGGCCGAGCCACCAGTATTCGCCGACACGCTGCCACAGGCCTTCCTCACGCTCCGGCTTGATCGTGCGTGTCGCCTCGCCTTCCGGATCGGCTACGGTCTGGCCGAACAGCCGCCATTCGCGCAGGGTGATCGCGACCACGGCCTGGCGGGAGAACGGTTCGAACGGAATTTTTGCGAACGGGGGCACGTGAGCGTCAGGCATCGGTCTTCCAGTACAGGCGGCCAGCAGGAGCATCGGCAGCAGGATCATAACGCCGCCTGGTAATGGCACTGATCGTCTGCCCATTCGCAGCCCTTCGGCGGTCAGCCGCCATTCGCGCACCATGCCGCCACCCGCGCGTGCGTTGCGAACCAGCAGCCGCCCGCCTGCTTCATGTGCCGGATCAGCCGTTCCAGCAGCGGCAGGCGGGAGCGATGGCCGATGATGTGCGGATGCATCGTCAACAGGAACAACCCGCTTTCCCGCCAGGCACCGTCGAACTCGGCGGTGAAGATCTCCTCGACCGCGGACGGCGGGGTATACGGGCGCAAGGCGGAGGGACGCAGCATGTTGAAATACACCGCGTCATCGCGGATCCATTCGGGCGGCAACTCGACGATGCCTGTCGGCTCGCCCTGGTCAAGCAGTTCATAGGGATCGTCGTCCGCCATCAGGCTGCTGTCATACAACAGTTTCATCTCGCGGATAATATCCAGCGTGTTGACCGAGAAATCCCAGCTCGCGGTGCGGATGCCGATCGGCTCGGCGCCGCTGATCCGGGCCAGCGTCTGCCGCGCGCGCAGCGTCAGTTCGCGTTCGGCATCGCGCGGCAGGCCGGTATTCGCCTCATGTATCCACGAGTGTATGCCGATCTCATGCCCCTCCGCGGCGATCGCGCGGACCTCGTCCGGATGCAGCAGGGCCGACACCGCCGGATAGAAGAATGTCGCCGGGATCGACTCCTGCTCCAGCAGGCGGCGGATGCGCGGCGTTCCCTGCCGGTTGCCGTATTGCCCCTGGCTGATCCGCATCGGACTTTCGTCGCCGTCGCGCAGCGGAATCGTCTCGTGATCGGCGTCGAAGCTGAGCGCAACGGCGCAGCGCGCGCCCTCGGGCCATGACGCCGGTTTGAGGTTTCGGCCGGCGCGGGCGCGGCCGGTGATCGAGCGCCAGGTGTCCTCCGGCCATTGCCAGGGTTGCGGGTTGCTCATTCGGGGTTTCCTCCATGCGCCACCGGGGCCATGCTGCGCCCGATTCGCCCGATTGGAAAAGAGCACCGCGATGTCCGCCGAAGACCCCGCCCTGTTAAGCGCCGAGGCCATGCTGGCCGCGTTCTCCAGCCTGCGACTGACCCCGGTCGATGTGCTGCAGGCTGTGACCGAACGGGTGGCGCGGCTGAATTCCGGACTGAACGCGTTCGCCGTGATGAACCCGGGCGCCTTGCAGGCAGCCGTCGAGAGCAGTTCCCGCTGGCGGTTCGGGCGCCCCATCGGCGTCTTGGACGGCGTGCCGTGCACGGTGAAGGACCTGGTCGATCTGGCCGGGTTCCCGACCCGCCGCGGCAGCCGGACGACCAGCGCCGAGCCGGTGGCGGACGACGCGCCGATGGTGGCGGGGCTGAAGGCGGCCGGGGCTGTGATCATCGGCAAGACCACGACCACCGAGTTCGGCTGGAAGTCGCCGGGCGACTGCCCGCTGCACGGCATCACGCGCAACCCTTGGAACAAGGCGCACACGACGGGAGGATCGTCGTCCGGCGCCGGAGCCGCCGGGGCGGCGGGGTTCGGGCCGCTGCATATCGGCACGGACGCGGGCGGCTCGGTACGCATTCCGGCGGCGTGGTGCGGGCTGGTCGGCTTGAAACCGACCTACGGGCGCATTCCGCAATGGCCGGCGAGCGCGTTCGCCAGCGTGTCCTGCGCCGGGCCGATAACCCGCACGGTGCGCGACGCGGCGCTGATGTTGGGCGCGATGGCGCGTTGGGACCTGCGCGATCCGTTCTGCCTGCCCGACGATCCGCGCGACTGGCTGGACGGGATCGAGGCGGGCGTTTCCGGGTTGACCGTCGGCGTGCTGTCCAACCCCGGCTTCGATGCGCCGATCGACGCGGATGGCAAGGCGGCGGTGGAGCGGGCGGCGGAGATTCTGTCGGATGCGGGGGCGTATGTGGAGGCGGCGGAGGTGAACCTGCCGGATACCAGCAGCGTATTCGGCCGTGTGTGGGGAGCGGCGCTGGCGCGGCTGGTGGCGGGCCTGCCCTCGCACCTGGCCGAACTGCTTGATCCCGGCATAAGACAGGTGGCGGCCTCCTTGGGAGGCCTGACGGCGATCGAGTTCATGGACGCCGATGCCATGCGCGCCGCGGCGGGGCATGCCATGGCGCGGCTGCATCAGCGTTTCGATCTGCTGCTGTGCCCGACGGTGCCGGCCGGCCCGCCCCTGGCGGATGCGCCGATCGGCGATCCCGTGCGGGCGCTGTGGACGGAGTGGGCGCCGTGGACGTTCGCGTTCAACCTGTCCCGGCAGCCGGCGATTACCGTGCCGATGGGGCTTCGGGCGGACGGGCTGCCGAATTCGGTGCAGATCGCGGCGGCGCAGTTCCGCGATGACCTCGCGCTGCGGGCGGCGCGGACGATCGAGGTGGCACAGCCGTTCGCGGTGTTGGATCTGGGGTAGGTCATACCCTCCATCGTCATGGGCCGGTTCGTCCGGGCCACCTGTCGCGGCACGTGCCGGCATAGGTGGCCCGGACAAGCCGGGCCATGACGGGTGAAAGTGTCACTGCCCGCTGGTATCTCTCTCCCGCCACCTCACCCGATCCGCAGCAGCCTCGCCCCTTCCGCGCGCAGCCACGGAATCGCGGTCCTCGTGTGCGGCGTCAGTTCATCCACCTGGGCCCAGAATCTCGGCCCGTGATTCATATGCCGCAGATGCGCGACCTCATGCGCGACGACGTAGTCCTGCACGAATGCCGGAGCCATCACCAGCCGCCAGCTTAGCGACAGCGACTTGTCCGGCGCGCAGCTCCCCCAGCGGCTCTTTGTATCCTTGATGGTCACGCGGCTCGGCGCGATGCCGAGCAGCCCGGCTTTCGCCACCACCAGCCCGGTCAGCCGCCGGCGCGCTTCCAGGCGGAGGAAATCCCGCACGCGGCGCGCCAGGAACTCGGCCGCACCGGTGACATGCAGTTCCTGGTCGAGCAGGAACGCAGCGCCGCGCGACGCCGGGGCATGGCGGATGCGGTGCGGCTCGCCGCCGATGGGCACCATCGCGCCATCGACGAATTTCACTGCGTCGGGCAGCGCGGCCAGCCGGTTGGCGACCCAGTCGGCGTGGCCCATCAGCAGGGCCATTCCCGCCTTGCGGGTCGCGCGCGGCGGCAGGGTCACGACGACGGCGCCTCCGGTGGGGTCGATCCGCAGCGACACGCGGCGGGCCCGGGCGCTGCGGCGCCACTCCACGCGAGCCGGTCCGGAGGGCAGGGCAAGCGTCTCGGGCGGGAACTCGTCCATAGGGTGAATGCGCAGAGACTGCATCGATTCGTCAATCCAGGCTTGAGGCATCACGTCCATCCAGTTATGTGTTATAATATAACATTTTAGGTGAACGCCATGCGCCGCCGAACCCTGATCGCTGGCCTGGCCGGCCTGATCCCGCTCGTGGCGCGGGCAGCGGGGCCGCTGCGGGTCGTCGCCAGTTTCTCCATCCTCGCCGACATGGTCCATCAGATCGGCGGCAGCGCGGTCGCGGTCACCTCGCTCGTCGGCCCGGATGGAGACGTGCATATCTACGACCCGCGGCCAAAGGACCTGACCACGCTGGCGGCGGCCGGCCTGCTTGTGCAGAACGGGCTGGGCCTGGAAGGCTGGATGATGCGGCTGACCGGTTCCGCCGGCTTCAAGGGCAAGACCGTCATCGCGGCGGAGAAAGTGGTGCCTCGCACGATGACCGAGGCCGGGGGCGAGATCGCGACCGACCCGCACGCATGGCAGGACCCGCGCAACGCTATCCTTTACGTCGAGGCGATCCGCGATGGGCTGGCAGCGGCCGATGCGGCCAACGCCGCGGCGTATCGGGCCAATGCCGCATCCTTCGCCGCCCGGATCGCCGAGACCGACGCCTGGATCGCGGCCACGCTGAAGCCCATCGCCCCTTCCGAACGGCGAATCATCACCACGCACGATGCGTTCGGCTACTACGGCGCGCGGTACGGCATCGAGTTCCTCTCGGCCGAGGGCATCAGCACCGAGTTCGAACCCTCCGCCAAATCGATCGCCGCCCTGGTGCAACAGATCAAGCGGGAAAAGGTGCACGCGGTGTTCATCGAGAACATGACCAGCGACCGGATGGCCCGCATGCTGGCTGGGGAAACCGGCGCGGTGCTGGGCGGCACGGTCTATTCCGATGCGCTGTCGCTTCCGGACGGACCGGCGCCGACATACCTGGACATGCTGCGGCACAACACAACGCTGTTCGCCGCGGCGATGCGAGGCTGACGGTATCGCTTACGACGAGTGCTTCAGCGCCGCGAGCCGCTCGCTCAAGGTCTGCGCACCGGTCGGCTTCCCCGCAGCCTCAGCCAGCGCCGCCGCGATGTTCGGATCATCCTGCTCCGGAGTGGTCGGACGCAGCAGCTTCGCCTTGCTCATTTGCGCATCCGCCTCCACGAGATCCTTCGACGCGGCTTCCTGCATCGCTTTCAGCGCGACCGTCAGGCTGCTCGTCGTGCTCGCCAGCCCCGCCGCGCGCCGAGCCGCTTCAGCCTGGCGCTCAGCCTGCTGGCGCTGTTGCGCGGCGCGGCCCATGTCGCGCTGAGCCTGCTCCAGCGTCGAGCGTGCCGTCTTCAGCTTGCCCCCGGCTTCGGCATAGGTCTGCTCCAGCATCTGAAGGAAATCCTTGGCGTCGGCGGCTTCTTTCTTTTCGCGGTCTACCTCCGGCGCCATCTGTTCCAGCATCGTCACCAGCGTCTCCAGGCTTTTTTCCAGGCTGGCCTTGCGGGCCGGATCGGGTGCCGCGTCGATCTGCGCCTGAAGCTGTTCGGCGGCGGCCATCCGCTGGTGCGACAGCGCCTGGATCGCCTCGGCCTCCTTGTTTTCGCGGTCGTAACTCTGCCGCGCCAGCGCGACCTCTCGGCCGAGGTCGTCGAGATGCTGTTCCATGGTCCGCATCTCCGCCTCGCTGGCCGATTTCGGATCCCAGCGCACCAATGCCTCGACGCCGGCCTGCGCGGCCTTGTTGAACTTCACCCCGATCAGGTTGGCCATGAACTGCAACATCTTGGGTTCCTTTCTCGTCGTTTCGGCTAAGTCGGTATCATCGCGGCGGCGTTGAGCAGGCCTACCGCGATCTGCCCCGAGGCAAGACCCAAAGCCGCCGCCACGTTGCCGGCCTCGATCGAGGCGCGCAGATTACGCAGGATCAACGACAACGCGCCCAGCGTCAGCAATTGCAGCACGACGGCCACGATCCCCCACACCAGAATGTCCAGCAACCGGCTCGACGTTCCCAGGATAGCGGCAACCGGCAACGCCAGCGCAATGACCGCCCCGGCGAACACAACGCCGGCGGCGACATTGCCGCGGGCCATCAAGGTGCGCTCATGAAACGGCGTGACCGCCGTATAGATCGCGACCCCGATCGCCAACAGGGCGATACTGGCGAGGAACTGGACCAGCAAAATCGGCACGCCGCCGGCAACCGCATCGAGGATGGTGGAGGCAGAGCCGGACGGGTCGGATGGCATGGCGGTTCCGTTCAAACTGTCAGGTCAGCGGGACTGGCGGCAAAGACAAAGCCGCCGGATTGATGTCGATGCCGGCGAGGACTTCCACCCACGCCTGGCCATCCTGCTCGATCGCCTGGACCAGGATGTATTCAGTGCCCGGCGCCGGCGGCGCGGCGCCGGTGGCTGCGGAGTACAGCATGGCATGCAACGTACGTGACCGGTCGCCGGACAGGTCCCGCACGGTCTCCGCTTGGTCGCGAGGCGGCACGCGAGAACCGCCGGGCGCCCAGGTGCGCCCGTACAGCTTGCCGTCCTTGGTCTGGAATTCCGGCCAACCGATCATGCCCTGCGCCGGGTCCAGCCAGAAGGCCCATTCGTCGCGGCTGGAGGGGGTGATTTCGTCGAGCACCGAAAAATAGCGGCATTCATCCGGCTGGCCCGACGCGTCCAGATGCAATTGAAAGAACCCCTCCCGCCGGCACAAGTATAGCCGGTGCAACGCGACGCCGCTGTCCTGCACGAGGCCGACCGCCTCGACGCTGACCATCGCGCCTTCGACCGGCGGCACCACTTTGGTCACCCCACCTGCCAGTACAAAGGCACTGGGGTCGAGCGGCATGGTCATGCCGACTCGCAGGCGTGTATCCATGCTCCCTGCGATGCCAGGCGGCGCACCCGCCGACGGCGAGGCCGCGCGGCGCCGCATCACCCACAGTCCGCCCATGCCTGCCGCGCCGACAACCAGCACCAGCAACACGGCGTCCCAATCATCGCCCGTGCTGGCCGGCGGCGGCGGGGCCGGTTGCGACAGCTGCTTGTCCAGTTGCGACAGCTTCCCGGCCAACGCCGGGTCGTTCGCCGCCAGCCGATCGGCGTCGGCGCGCCATTGCTGGTAGCCGGGGTCGGACTGGTTCTGACGAAAAAACGAATCGCTGCGGCTGCTGGTCACCGCGTTCAGCAGCGACCACAGCATGACGGCATCCCACATCCCGTATCGGCTCTGACCGCCCGCATAACCCGGCGGATACGATCGGCTTTGCCCCCACCACGAACCCGGCGGCGCTGCCGGTGCCGGGCGGCGCTGGCTGTCGCCCCAAAAGCCGCCGCTGTAGCCGGGCGATGAGGTTCCGGAGTCGTATGGGCGGGGCGCCGGTGTCGTGGAGGAACGGTAATCATTCAGCGCCTGCCCCGAGTTCCGCCGCGAAATCGCGGTGTCGCCGCCGCCCCGGAAACCTCCGTAAGAGCCGGACGTGGCAGACCCCGACGGCCGCGCATAGCCGCCCGTGCCCCCTGTTGACGGGCGCCGCACCGAGGCGCCGCTGCTGTAGGATCCCGGCCGGCTGTAGCCTCCGCTATCCGCGCGCCCGGCGGTGGACCATGACAGGCACGAAACAAGCAGCCCGAACGCCAGCACGAAGCTGAGCGCGCAAGCCGGCACCGACATCCTTCTGGCTGACGATCGGTTGCCTTTCATTCCCCCTGCCTTTGTCACGGTACGTGTTTCATGCCCTCGGGGGGTGCACAAGTGACAAAGTGACGCGCACAGAGGCGATCCGAAAGCAGAAGCCGGGGCGCACCTTGTCGTGATAGGAGACGCCCAACGTCCCCTGAAGGATTTCGATCGATGTTCCTGTTCCGCGTGCCCGATATTCATTGCGACGGCTGCGTGCGTGCCTTGACCGGCGCGGTGCGCGACCTGGATGACACGGCGAGTCTGGAGGCCGATCTTCAGACCAAGCAGGTGCGGGTGGAGACGACGGCACCGGATGAAGCGGTCGCGGAAGCGATCCGCGACGCCGGCTTCACCGTCGAGGCCGCCTAAAACCAGCTTGCCTTGTCGACGACGTTGCGCAACGGCTGGCCATTGGCGAAGGCTAGGCAGTTGTCCCGGATGATCTGAAACCGCCGCTCGTTCAGATGCGGCCCGTAACCGGCCATGTGCGGAGTCAGCAGGACATTCGGCATGCCCCAGAGCGGATGATCGACCGGCAGCGGTTCCTGCTCGTAGACATCCAATGCGGCGCCGGCGATCTCCCCGGCGTTCAGCGACGCGACCAGATCGTCCAGCTTCGTCGTCATGCCGCGGCCGATGTTGATGAAGAACGCGGTCGGCTTCATCAACCGGAACCGAGCCGCATTGAAGAAGCCTTCGGTGGCGGGAGTGTGCGGCACCGTCAGGATGACGAAGTCCGCGCGCGGCAGCAACGCGTCCAGCTGGTCCGCCGGATGCAGTTCCGCGACATATTCGGGCGTGTCCCTTCGCCTTACATCCACCGCCAGGACCTGAACGCCGAACGCCGCCAGCAGCCGGGCGGTCTCCGCGCCGATGCCGCCCAGGCCAACGATCAGCGCGGTCGAGCCGGGCAGCGCCACGACGCCCTGGTCTTCCGGCGGCTTCGCCCAGACCCGGCGGAGCTGTTGCGGGATGAAGACATGCAGGCCGCGCGCGAACGCGAGCACGAAGGACAGAATGTGGGCGCCGATGTGATCGTTGAAGATCTCCCGGAAGTTGGTGACGGTCAGCGGATGCGCGACCAGTTCCGGGTAGTAATACCCGGCGGGCGGTGCGGCTTGCGGCGCCTGCAGCCAGCGCAGATTTTTAGCCTTCGCGAGAAGTTCCGGTGGCATTGTGCCGAAGGCGGCGTCCGCGGTGACGATCGCCGATGCGGCGGCGTCAGGGTCCTCCGCCACGATCAGGTTTATCCCGGGAACGGTGTCCCGCAGCCGCTTCGCCCATGCGCGGGTCAGCGGGGTTTGCGGCGGGAGCATCAGGAAGCTGAAGCCGTTGGTCATGCGGACCTCGCGGGAGACCTGGTTGACGATCGAACGATCAATGCCCCGGCCAGTTCACGCCCCAACCGTCGGCGAACGAAACCTGCTCGACCGGCTTGCGCGTCAGCGGCCCGTAGTGACCGATGGGAAAGCCGATGGGCATCAGCGCGAAGGTGGAAACATCCGCGGGAATCCCAAGCACCGCCCGCACATCGTCCTCATACAGTAGATGATTAGTGGTAATCAGCGTCCCCAGCCCGAGGCCACGGCAGGCCAGGATCACGTTCTGCACGGCGGGATAGATGCTCGCACCGCGTATCCGGTCCTGATACGCCAGGTGGGCTTCATACCGCGCCTGGACCGCGGCCGGCAGCGCCTCGCGCGGCGGCATGTCGCGTCGCGACAGGCACGGCACCAGCAGGACCGGCGCATCGCCCATGTGGTCCCACAAATAGGCGCCGGCCGCCATGAAGCGGCGATATTGCTCCTCCGTCTGATGTGGCGGCCGTCCCCGGGCGGCGTAGATCGCACTGACTTCATCCGAGGCCTTGCGGTAGATCGCGCCAAGCTGGCGGCGCTTGTCCGCGGCCCGCACCACGATGAACGCCCAGTTCTGTGCGTTGCCGCCGGACGGTGCGCGGATCGCCGCGTCCAAAACCTTGGCGATCAGCGCCTCCGGGACCGGGTCGGGTTTCAGCCGCCGCAATGCGCGCGCCGTGTAGATGGCTTCGAACAGCGCAATATCGTTCATCGATCCCTCCCGCGGCTCCGTCATCGGTGGCCATCGGTGGTGGTGAAATCCTCCAGCAGCATGGTCAGAGCCTCCGGCCCGACCTTCACCGAGCCGGCAAACGGATGGTCGATCGCGACGATAATCAGCAGCCCGGAGAAAATCAGGATCGACAGCGCGCCGGTCATCATCGTCTGGGCGCGCAAATTCTCCGTGCCGAAGAAGAACGTGAACCCGATCGTCAGTGCCGCGCCGCCGAACAGCGCGCACCAGACGATGCCGGGCACAATGCCGGTCGCCATGACCAGCCGCGCGCGGCGAGCCTGCGTGACAAGATCGAGTTGATGCAGCGTCTCGGCCATCAGTATGCGTCCTCTCCCGTCATCGGGGTTGTAGGCCATCGCCGTGGCGTAAATCCGGTCCAGTGCCCGGGTTGCCGAACGACTTGCTCCGCCGCGCTCCATGGCGGGCCAGTCATCGGAGATCGCGGTTTCAACGTATCGGTTCACGTCGGCGCGCAGTGCCTTTCCCGGCTCACCCCCGATGCCGTCGGCGAGGCGGAAGATTGTTGCCGCCGCGCCGGCTTCCTGCGCGACGTCATTTTCCGCATCGCTGAATTTCTCCCAGACGACGATGACGGCGAAGGCCAGCAGCACGGCGTAGAGCACGCCGACCGTGGCGAACTTGAAGCCGGCGACTTCGTTGTTTGTACGCAATCTGTCCAGCGCGACACGGCGCCGCACGAGCGTCGGCCCAAGCATTGCCATGAGTGTTGTCAGCCCGATGATCAGCAGGCCGGAAAGCCATAGCGGCCTTGTGGTGAGGAAAAGGATTCTTGCCTCCGCGGGGTTGCAGGTCTTTCGAGCCGGATATCAATCGCGGTCGCTGGCCCCGATGCGGCCGACGATTCGAAACCAAGAGTTCACTTGGCAAATGGAAAACGCAAGACCGCCGCGGTCTGTGACGTTATCGAACCGGCGGCGCGTGGATTTCGCCGCCGCCGGACCACAGTGCATGCAACCTCCAGGCGACGATCTCGCCCCGTGCCGGTCGCCTGACCGATACACGGGGGCGAAAGGCAACGGGGAGATCGTTTCTGATATGATCTCGTACGCCGACTTTCGCGGGTGAAAGCCGGTCCGGGTTTCGGCAAGCTGCGATACCAATGGCCCGGCTTGTCCGGGCCATGACGGGGTTGGAAAAGTCGATCTCAACGCGGACTGGTGTGAGTTGTGCCCGCGACTTTGTTTCCGCGCGGACATGCGGGGGTGCCCGGCGTTAACCATTTCTTCATTCATGCATGTCATGCGTTGCCTCATGCCTGATGCCCTTTCCATCGCCTCCCCCCTCCCGGGCTTGCAGGCCCCCCAGCACCTGCTCGTCATCGACGATCAGCGGCTCGATCGTTCCATCACCACGCACGCCGCAACACGTGCCGGTTTCCTCGCCAGCGGCGCGGCCAGCATCGGCGAAACTCGCAACCTGCTGGAGGCCGGGCAACGCTTCGACTTCGTCGTGCTCGACCTGTCGCTGGGTGAGGAGGACGGGCTGGAGGCGCTGCCCCTGCTGGCCCGCTACAACCCCTCGACCATCGTCGTGCTGGCATCCGGTTTCGACGGGCGGATATTGGCCGCCAGCCAGCGTCTTGCCTCCAGCCTCGGCGTGCGCGTCGCGGGCGTCCTGCGCAAGCCGATCCTCCCCACGGCGCTGCAGAGGCTGCTGAAACAGGCGCCCGATGCCCTGATCGAGGACCACGGCGCCGATCTTCAGATCGCGCCGGAGCGGATCCGGCGCGCCATCGGCGACGGGCAGATCAGGCCGTGGTTTCAGCCGAAGACCTCGCTGAGCACCGGCGTGATCGTTGGCACCGAGGCGCTCGCCCGTTGGGTTCAGCCGGACGGCCGATCGATCGCGCCCGGCGCGTTCATCCCGGTGGCGGAGCAAAACGGCATGATCGCCGATCTGACCGATACAATGCTCGATCAGGCGCTGCGGGCGTGCGCGCGCTGGCGGCATAGGCGGCCGGATTGCTGGGTGGCCGTCAATCTGTCGCCCCTGCTGCTCGACGATCCCGACCTGACTGACCGCATCGAGCGGCGGCTGCAGCAATATGGCGTGCCGCCCGGCGCGCTGGTGCTGGAAATCACCGAAAACAAGGGCATTCCCGACACACCCTGCGCGACGAGGATCCTGACCCGTCTGCGAATCCGGGGCGTCAATCTGTCGATCGACGATTTCGGCACCGGCCATTCCAGCCTGCTGTCGCTGGTTCGCATGCCGTTCAATGAGATGAAGATCGACCAGGCCTTCGTGCGGGAAGCGGTGGACAGCCGCGACTCGCGCAAGGTGGTTCGCGCCAGCGCCATGCTCGGGCGGGAACTCGGCCTCAACGTTGTGGCAGAGGGTGTCGAGACCGAGGTGATGGCGCATCTGGTGGAGGATGCCGGTTGCCACGTCGGACAGGGCTGGCTTTATGGCCGTGCGGTGCCGCCCGACGTGTTCGAGGCGAAGCTGGCTGAACTCGCGACCCCCGCCCGAAGTCAAGGCCGAAACGTGACCAGCGGCGATGCGCCTGCGGACTAACCTCGCGACGGTCCCGGTCATCATCCTGCTTTGGCTGGGGATCGCGGTTTTCCTTTTGCAGGAGCATCAGGCCGGTCTTAACGAGGCCGGTCAGGAATCGCGCAACCTCAGCCACGCTTTCGAGGAGAACATCCGCCGCAGCATCGAGGCGATCGACACCACCATACGGGCCCTGCGGGTGGCGCGGGCGCATGACCCCGTCCGTTTCGACCTCGCGGCCTGGGAGCGCGACAGCGGGCTGACACGGGATCTGACGCTGCAGCTTTCGATTGCCGACAGGAACGGCGAGATCAGGGCCACCAATCTGGACATGGGCAAGCCCGTCAGCATCGCGGACCGCGAACATTTCCGCGTTACGCGCGACCTGCCCGGCGATGTCCTGTTCATCAGCCGACCCGTGATCGGCCGGGTTTCGCAACGATGGGCGGTGCAGTTCGTCCGCAAGCTGTTCGATGCCGGGGGCGGATTCGACGGCGTCGTCGTCGCCTCGCTCGATCCGTCGTTTCTGTCGCGCTTCTATGGCTCGCTCGACATCGGTCGCGGCGCGTTGCTGGTGACCCGCCCGGATGGGATCGTGCGCGCCGTGGCGCCCGCCGGGGTGGCGGACCCGGGGTCCGACCTGACGCCCACGCCCTTGATGAAAGGCGCCGCGGTTGCCGCGCTCGGCACGGTGCGAATGACCGGCCCGCGGGACGGCATCGACCGGGTCTACAGTTGGCGCCGTGTTGAACCGTTCGGACTGATCGTGGCGGTCGGCCTCTCGACCGCCGACGCGCTGGCCGGCTACCGGCGGGACCTGGAGGGCTGCATCGCCATCGGCATCGTGCTGACCCTGATGACCTTGCTCGTTCACGCGGCCCTGGCGCGCAACCGCAACGACGCCATTCGGTCGCAGACGATCCTGCGCGCGGCGGTGGACAATATCAGCCAGGGCCTGCTCGTGGTCGATGCCGGGCGGCATGTGCCGGTCCTCAACACGAGGGCGGTGGAGTTGCTGGGTCTGCCACCGGCGCTCGCCACGCCCGGCGTTGCGTTCGACGCCTTGCTGAACTGGCAAATCGAAGCCGGCGAATTCGAGGGGCCGGAGGCCGAGGCCGTGCGAACCCTGGTTCGTGCCGGCGGGATCGAGCAGGGCAGCAGCATGTACCGGCGCACCCGCCGCAACGGCACTGTGCTGGAAGTCCGCACCAAGGCGCTGGCGACCGGGCTGGCGGTGCGCACGATCACCGATGTCACCGAAGAGGAGCAATACGCTCGCGTGCTGGCCGATGCCCGCGACGCGGCGGAAGCGGCCGCCCAGGCGCGGTCGGAATTCCTCGCGGTCGCTAGTCACGAAATCCGCACGCCGCTGAACGGCGTGATCGGCGTGGCGGAACTGCTCGACGCAATGGAACTGCGCCCGGAGCAGCGGAACTATGTCCGGCTGATCAAGGACTCCGGCAACCACCTGCTGGCGCTGATCAACGACATTCTCGATTTCTCCCGCCTGGAAGCCTCGCGCGTGCAACTGGAGGCGGTAGATTTCGACCCGGCCGCGGTCATGCGGGACGTCGCCGGGCTGTTTCACGCGCAGGCCAGCGCCAAGGGTCTTGATCTATCGGTGCGGACCGCCAAAACCGTGCCAGCGTCGGTTACCGGCGATCCGGGCCGGTTGCGCCAGGTTCTACTCAACCTGGTCAGCAATGCCATCAAGTTCACCGACACAGGCCGTGTCGTCATCAGCCTTGATCAGGACCCGGAGCAAGGCGGCAGGGTCAGGCTGCTGTTCAGCATCGCCGACACCGGCATCGGCATCGCGCCCGAGGCGGTGTCCCAGATATTCGAGGATTTCACCCAGGTCGATGGATCCATCTCCCGCCGCTTCGGCGGCAGCGGGCTGGGCCTGGCGATCTGCCGGGGGCTGGTGACCCTGATGGATGGCGCTATCACAGTCGAAAGCCAGGCCGGGATCGGCAGCACCTTCCGGTTTGACGTTGTCCTGCCGCTGTCGGTCACGGTATCGGCGGAGGCTGTGGTCGCGCCGCGGACCGGCGATCCGGGATCCGCGGCCGAGCTGTACGTCCTGGTCGCCGAGGATAACCCGACCAACCAACTGGTCGTGCTGCGCCTGCTGGAACGGCTGGGCCATCGCGCGGAGGCCGCCGGCGACGGCGCCGAAGCGATCGCCGCCCTGGGCCGACGGCGCTACGACCTCGTGCTGATGGATGTCATGATGCCGGAAATGGACGGGTTGACCGCGACCCGCCGGATCAGGGAAGCGGAACGGCCGGGCCAGCACATGACGATCGTCGGCCTGACCGCGGGTTCGAATGCCGACAATCTGGCCGATTGCCTGGCGGCCGGCATGGATGCCGCCGCCACGAAGCCGATTACCCTCGCCAGTCTGCGCGCGGTGATCGCCGAGGGTATCGATCGCGCCGTCAGGCGTCCCGCGGCCGCGCTGCCGGACAACGCCGTCAATGACATCAACGACCTGAGGAAAGCGTTCGGCGAGGAGGCACTCGCGGAGATTCTGGCGACGTTCGCGGAGGATACGCACGCCAACCTCGCCGCACTGTCGGATGCGGCGGCGAATGGCGATTCCGGGGCGGTCCATCGCCTGGCCCATAGCGTCTCAGGGGCCGCGCGCAATGTCGGCGCCACTGCCCTGGCGGCGCGTGCCGGGCGGCTGGAGCGGGATTTCGGCTCGCTCAGCGCGTCCGGCATCGACGCCGAGGCATGTGCGATGCGGGCCGATCTTGAGGCTGCGCTGGCGGCCTGGGGGCGCTAGTTCTCTCACCGTCATGGCCCGGCTTGTGCGGGCCAACTATGCCAGCACGTGCCGCGACAGGTGGCCCGGACGAGCCGGGCCATGACGACTGTGCAGAACGCCGTGCTCCGTGTGGCCCCTTACTGACAGCTGGGGCCAAGCCCGGCTTGACGGGGGAGAGCGGCTCGATAGGGCGAACTCGAAGCGGACTGGTATTATGCTTTAAAAAAGCGCCTCGATGTCCTTCGCCATGCTTTCCGGCGTTGCCGTCGGCGCGAACCGGGCTTGGACCTCGCCGTTCCGGTCGATCAGGAACTTGCTGAAGTTCCACTTGATGGCGGACCCCAGCAGACCCCCCTTTTGGCTCTTGAGCCAGACATAGAGCGGATGCGCCTTGGTTCCGTTCACCTCGATCTTGGAGAAGATCGGGAAGGTGACGTGATAGCTGGTGTCGCAGAACGCGGCGATTTCGGCGTCGGTGCCCGGTTCCTGATGGCCGAACTGGTCGCAGGGGAAGGCGAGGATCTCGAAGCCACGCGGTTGCAGGCGTTCGTACAGCGCCTGCAACCCCTTGTACTGCGGTGTGAAGCCGCATTTGGACGCGACGTTGACCACCAGCAGGACCTTGCCGCGATAAGCGTCCAGGCTTCGTTCTTCACCGTTGCCCAGGCGAGCGTTGAATTTGTAAATCGGCATGCATGCTCCTTTGCTCGGAGCATACTAATGCAGTTGAAGGGCGCCCGATAGTACCCGGTTTGTTGCTATCTTCAAGTAACGAACATGCGGTCGCATGACAACGGTTGCAATTTTTCATGGCAGAAGTTCAGAATGGACACGTCTTGTTCTCGTTGGGCATGCTACACACACGTTTGAGCGAAGTCCGCGGGGACTTGTGGCGGCCGGCCAGCAGCGCCGGATCGCCACCGCTTTCAGCCTGACGCTCGGGCATGCGCCAAAATGGCTTTTGATTTTCCTTGCGGGACAAAGGGGAACCAGGCCATGGCGATCACCGATAAGACGACTGCGTTCGTCGATCCAAACTCGACGCAGATCGCGCTGTCGCAAATGTTCACGACAACGGCAAGCAGCAGCAATCCCGCCTATCTGGTGTTGACTGCACTAGACCGTAACGAATACACCGCGGGTGCCAGCGGTGCGACCGGTAGTCTGGTCGGCAACGGTCATGTACTGAATTTTTCCGGCATCGGCGAGGACGGGCGCGGGGCAGGAATCGTCTTCACATACCAGGCTTCGACGGGTCGATACTACAACAGGTACGTACGGCTACCTGGACCAGTTGATATACGATTCCTCCGGCAGCGCGAACGACGTGACGAACCTGTCCCTGTTTGGCACCGGCAACCTCACCCAGGCCAATGAGTACGCCGCCAACGCGTACAACATGATGCAGGCCGATCCGGCCGGATACATCGGCAGCGCGACCGTCGCCACGCAGGCATCGTTCACGGCAACCGTGCCAGGCCAGGCGACGCCCGATTCGATCATCGCGGCCGCAGGCAGTTTTGTCGGCAAGGCCTGGAACATGGAGGGTTGCTGGGTGCTCGCCAGCACAATAGCGGCCGAAGCCGGCGCGTCCCTGCCGGTGCAAAGCACCGCGATCGGGGTTCCGGGGAAGGCGAACGGCGAATGGATCGTCGCCTACAACGGTCCGTCCGGGGCGTCGGGCAACTGGCAGTCCATGGTCAAGGCGGGCGAGATCATCGTGATCGGAACGTCCGGCGGCGGCGGCCACATCACCACCTGCGTATCCGGTTCCGGCACCTCGGCGATGCTGGTGGACAACATAGCTTACGAGAACGGTTACGGGCAGATACTGAACGCGGCCAATGACGGTTCAGCCGCCGACGTCATCGTCTCCGCGCCGCACGCGGCATCGCAGGAATGGTCGGGGGTTTCCGCGTCAAGCGTGGTTATCTACGAACTCGATACGCCGACGGTGACCGTGAGCATTTCGGCGGCCTCGCTCACCGTCCATGCCACCGAGTCGCTGGGATCGTTGTTTTCCGCGACCGATCCCGCCGGCAAGGCGATCGCCGAGTGGCAGGTATATGACACCTCCACCGCGGATGGGCTCGTCCTGGGCGGTGTCGATTACGCGGACCACAGTGCGGCATCCGCTCTGGCCGCTGCTTCGCTGGCCTCGGTTTCCCTGCTGGCCGGCTCGGCCGCCGGCTCGGATGTGCTGGAGGTTCGAGCCTATAACGGCAGCTACTGGGGGGATTGGACCTCGCTGGCCGTTGCCGTCACGGCGCCATCTCCCCCGGTGCTGAAGACGCAGACCGCCGCGCAGATCTGGGTGACCGGCAAGTCCGTCAGCCTGGCGTTGCCCGCAGGCACCTTCGCCGATCCGCAAAACGAAACGCTGACCTATGCCGCGCGTCTGTCGATTGGCCAGGCTTTGCCAACCTGGCTGTCATTCAACGCCACGACCAGGACGTTCAGCGGCACGGCGCCGGCGGCGCTGCAAACGCTCGGCATTCTGGTAACCGCGACGGACACCAGCGGTCTGTCGGCATCAGAGACGATCTCGGTGGCCGTCGACGGCCTGCCGGTGGTTTCGGCCACCACTCCAGGCCAGACCTGGCTTGCCGGCAAAACGATAGCCCTGGCGCTGCCGGGCGGCTCGTTCATCGATCCGCAAGGGCAGAAGCTCAGCTATAAGGCGACACTGTCGAACGGCCAGGCGCTGCCGGCCTGGCTGGGGTTCAACACGGCGACCGAAACGTTCAGCGGCACGGCTCCCGCCGCGGCGCAGAAGCTCAGCATCATGGTTACGGCGACGGACACCAGCGGTCTGTCCGCGTCGGAGACGATTTCGGCCACCGTCATCGGGGTCCCGATCGTGTCGTCTGCGACCAGGCAGCAAAGCTGGATCGAAGGCAAGGCGATTGCGCTGGTCCTGCCGAGCGGCTCCTTCACCGATCCGCAGGGGCAGAAGCTGACCTATGCCGCAACGCTGTCCAACGGCCAGGCGCTGCCGGGCTGGCTGACATTCAACGCCGCGACCGACACGTTCACCGGCACGGCTCCGGCCGCGGCGCAGACGCTTGCCATCACGGTCACCGCGACGGACACCAGCGGGCTGTCGGTCGCCGAGACCTTCCAGGCCGCCGTTATCGGCGCGCCAACCGTAACGGCGGCGACCGCGAACCAAACCTGGACCGAGGGCAAGGCGATTTCGTTTGCCCTACCGGGCAATACCTTCACCGACCCGCAAGGGCAGAAGCTGACCTACGCCGCGAAACTGTCGAACGGAGCGGCGCTGCCGAGTTGGCTGACCTTCAATACCATGACCGGGATGTTCGCCGGCACCGCGCCGGCGACCGCCCAAAGCCTCGGCATCACGGTGACCGCAACAGACGCCAGCGGACTGTCGGCTTCGGAAAGCTTCACCGCCAGCGTCGAGCCGGCCGCTTCCGGCGGGATTGCCGTCTCCGCGGCGACCGCGGCTTTGACCCGGGTCGACGGGCAGCCAGCGACATTCGTGGTGCCGGCGGCCATGTTCACCGACACGCTCGGACTGCAAATGACGTTCGCAGCTTATGAAGTCGCCGGCGCGAACGATTTCAGCCTGGCTGCACTTCAACGCGGCTCAGGATGAACTGTATGGCACCGCCCCGGCGGGCGCGAGCGGCACTGTGCAGATCGCGATCATCGCCACCGATACAAAGGCCATGACGGCGGAAGATCTGTTCACCGTGAGCTTCGCGCCGACTCTCGCCGCGAGCGAAACCGCGCCATCGATCAGCCTCGCCGCCTCGGTCGATCCGACTCACGTATCGAGCCTGATCGCCCTGCATACCTGACCGTTCGGCTACTCCACCCGCATCGACAGGCGCCGCAGCGTCCGGTCGATCCACTGCGCCGTCAGCTTCTCCTGCGTGCCGTTCTGCCCCAGCCGCTCATGCAAGGCCGCAAAGTCCACGCGGTCGAGCGGCTGGTCCTGGTTGAAGCAGGAGAACACCACCGAGCGCTCGCCCGTCTCCGGGTTCACATGCGGTTGCAGGCACTGCGCGCAGACCTCCTTCATCATGCACTGCATGGGGGAGTTGATCGAGCCGATGGCGCCATGGCACGGCCGCAGGTACGGCTCCAGCACGCCGTGCCGGGCCTTGCCGACGGCCTGCATCATCCGGTCGGAGCCGATGACGATCATATGCTCGGTGTCCTTGAACGGCACCGCCTGCTCGCCCAGTTCGCCGGACGCGTACGCCAGCATCGCCTGCACGATGTTGCCAACGAACGTGCGGTCCTGCGGCCGCTCGGGGTTGACCGGGAAGCCGGGCGCCTCGTCGCAGCACCAGACGATGACGTCGGCGGCGCGTTCGATCTCCGGCACCTTGTAGCGGTCGCGCACCGCCTTGTAGCCCGCGAAGTAGATCACTTTCGATCCCGCGGCGCGGGTGGCGGCGCCGATGGAGAACAGCACCGCGTTGCCCAGGCCGCCACCCACCAGCGACACGGTGGTGTTCTCATGAATCTCCGTCGGCGTGCCGGTCGGCCCCATCAGGATCACCCGCTGGCCCTGCGGCAGCATGGCGCACAGATCGGAGCTGCCGCCCATCTCCAGCGCGATGACGCTGAGCAGTCCGGCCGGCTTGTCAGTCCAGGCGCCGGTCATCGCCAAACCTTCCATGTTCAGCACCGTCCGCCCGATCCCCGGTTCCTCGTCGCGCGCGGCGAGCACCTCGAAGTTCTGCAGCCGGTAGAACTGGCCGGGCCGGAACGCCCTGGCCGCGGCGGGCGCGCGGATCACCACCTCGATGATCGTCGGCGTCAGGCGGCGCACCTCGTGCACCGTGGCGATCAGGCTGTCGCGGGCGGCGGCGATCATCTCGGCGCCGGAAACGCCGGTCGCGGGCAGTGCGTCCAGAATGCGGGAGACGACCGGGTAGCCGCGCTTGGCCCCGCCCATCGCCTTGACGACGTTGCCAAAGAAGCTCGGGTGCAGATCGCCGAAGAAGCTGATGAAGCGGCCATTCTCCGAGCGGTGCATCAGCACGGCCGCCTCGTCCGGCTTGCACATGCCGCGCACCGGCTCGACCTTCTCGCCGGTTTCGTCCACCGCCTGGAAATAGCGGCCATCCAGCTTGATCCGGTGATCCTCGCGCGCCAGCACGGTGTTCGGCTGGGTGCCGGCGGCGACCAGGATGGCGCGGGCGGGCAGCACGACCTCGGTTCCGTCGGCACGGGTCAGCCGCAGCGCCGAGGCGTGGCCATAGCCGTCGGTGTCCACCGCGGACGGAGTCAGGCCTTCGGCGAAGCGCACAGCCTCCTCCATCGCCTTGGCCACTTCCTCGTGGTTCAGGGTGTAGGACGGGCTGTCGATCAGCCGGCGGCGATAGGCGATAGTGGCGCCGCCCCAACTGTCGAGCAGCGCGGCCAGCGCCGGGTAGCGGCCTTCCTTCGCGGCCACGTCGCGTTCGGCGCGGATCGCGGCGGCATGCGCCAGGAATTCCCCGGCGATCTCGGCTTCTTCCGGGTTCCAGCGGGCGCGCACCGCCGCCTCGCCCCGTTCCGCCACCAGCACGTGGTAGCGCATGGCGAACTTCTCGACCTGGCGGACGTAGTAGGCGAGGCTTTCGGTCGCGGTGTCGATCGCGGTCAGGCCGCCGCCGATGACCACGACAGGCATGCGGATTTGCAGGTTGGCGATAGACGACGTTTTCGCCGCCCCGGTCAGTTGCAGCGCCATCAGGAAGTCGGACGCCTGCCGCACGCCGCGCGCCAGCCCGTTCGGGATGTCCAGCACCGTCGGCTTGCCCGCGCCCATGCACAGCGCGATGTGGTCGAAGCCCATCTCCCACGCGTCATCAATGGTCAGCGTGGCGCCGCCGCCGAACCGCACCCCGCCGAAATGAGCGAACTCGGGCCGCCGCTCCAGCAGCAGCCGCACCAGCTTCAGGTAGTTCTTGTTCCAGCGGACGGTGATGCCGTATTCCGCCACACCGCCGAACCCGGCCATCACACGGTCGTCCAGGTTCTCGAACAGCGTCTCCACGTCGCGCACCGGGGCGGAGACGTCGATGGTCAGCGGCTCGATCTTCAGCCCGTCGATCGCCACGATGGTGTGGCCGTCGTTCATTAAATGATGCGCCAGGGTGAACCCGGCCGGTCCCAGCCCGACGATCAGCACCTTGCGCCCGCTATCGGGGCGAGGCAGCGGGCGGCGAATGTCCAGCGGGTTCCAGCGCGTCAGCAGGGCGTAGATCTCGAAGCCCCAGGGCAGCGCCAGAACGTCCTTCAGCACAGAGGTCTCGGCCTGGGGAATATCGACCGCCTCCTGCTTCTGGTAGATGCAGGCCTTCATGCAGTCGTTGCAAATGCGATGGCCGGTGGCGGCCATCATCGGATTGTCGATGGCGATCGTCGCGAAGGCGCCCAGCACGTTGCCCTGCGCCCGCAAGGTGTGCATCTCGGAAATCTTCTCGTCCAGCGGACAGCCGGCCAGGGTCACGCCGAACGGCGACTTCTGATACGCGCCGGTCTTGCGGTCTTTCAGGCCCCGGGCGCAGGAATCCTTGCCCTGCGTGTGGCACCAGATGCAGTAGTTCACCTGATCCAGCGCCTGCTGCTTGTTCATGCCGAGATCGGTCAGCGCGAAGCCTTCCCGGTAGCGCCAGTCATGCTCCGGCAGCCGCAGCATGGTCACGCCGTGGCGCTCGATCGTCTCCACCGGCACCAGATGCTGGGGATCGACCTTCTGCGGCACGCGGAAAAGCGTCCCGCCGCGGTGGAATGCCTGGCCTTGCGGCGTCAGCGTGGCCCAGGCGGCGTACCGCAGCGCCACATCCAGCGCCTCCCCATCGGCTTCCCAAGTGGCGACATGGTTGGCGAACGCGACCTCGGTCAGAGGCCCGCCCATCCGCGCTTCCAGTTCCGCCCGCAACGCCGCTCCGTCGAACCCGGATGCGTCGGCGTATTTCTTCACCGCCTGGCGCTGCACGAACAACCGCTTGCAGGCGTGGATCGGATCGAGCCGGGCGGTTTCCAATGCCAGCGCCTCGGTTTCCGCGGCGATGCCGAACAGTTCCGCGACGAACTCGTCCAGGCGCGGGCCAAGCGCCACCACCAGATCCGACTCGTCGCGGCTTGCCACAACGGCGGGCGCGGCGCGCGCAGCCAGCAGGCGGTGGTGCAGGTCCGGCTCCTGCCCGGCCAGCCAATCGAGGAAATGGCGGTCCAGCCGGACCAGCCCGTCGCGGGTGGCGATGTCGGCAAACGTGAAACCGAAGCCAAGGCGCGGAGCGTCAGAAAGAGTCACGGGACCAAACCATTCTTCTTAGTTAGGCCGAGATATCAAAGCGCCTCGGCACGATCACAATCACTCGAAGCGGGCAGCGGATGCCACACGACGCCCGGTCAGGCAACCTCGATCTGTTGTCAGGCCCGATGCGCCGCGACCGTGACCAGCCATTCCAGCAGCTTGCCGGTCAGCGTCGCCATCGTCAGCGGCTTGGTGATCTGGTCGTCCATGCCGCTTTCCAGGCTCGCCTCGCGGCTCCCCTCCATGGCATGCGCGGTCAGTGCGATGATCGGCGTGCGGCGCTTCTGGAACACCTCGATCTGCCGAATTGTGCGGGTCGCCTCGTAGCCGTCCATCTCCGGCATCTGGCAATCCATCAGCACCAGATCAAACGGAGTTTCGCGATACAGGGCGACGGCTTCCAGTCCGTTCCGCGCGGGCGTCACGCGACAGCCGAGCGTTTCCAGCAACGCCTGCGTGACGCGCATGTTGGCGGCGTTGTCCTCGACCAGCAGGATCGACACGTTGCTTCGGCCGGCCCGCGACAGCGCGGCCTGGAACGCCCGGGCGGCCGGCGAGGCGAACGCCGCCGCGGCTTCGGCCGCCGGCTGCGGGGCTGGCGGCACCGCGATGGCGCGAACCGCCGCCACCGCATCGGCCGATCGCTGCAATGAGATCGTGAACCAGACGGTGGTGCCTTGTCCGGGAACACTGTCCAAGCCCATGGACCCGTCCATCATGCGGACCAGATGGCGGGCGATCGAAAGGCCAAGCCCGATCCCGCCGTGGCGGCGGGTCATGGAACTGTCGGCCTGATTGAAGGCGGTGAAGATCATCTCCCGCTTGCTGGCGGGGATGCCAACGCCGGTGTCCGATACTTCGAAACGCAGCCGAACCGCCGCGTCCGACGCCTCCTCCAGCGCGCCGCGCAGCGTGATGCTGCCCTCCGTGGTGAACTTCAGGGCGTTGCCGACGAGATTGGTCAGGATCTGCAGCAGCCTGTGCTGGTCGCCCAGCAGCACCAGATTGAGTTCATCGGGCAGCGATGCCGACAATGACAGGCCCTTCGCGCGGGCCTGCTCCGCAAACAAGGCGCGGACGTCGTGAATCAGCGACGGCAGGTGAAACGGTGCCTTCTCAAGTTCCAGCTCGCCGGTCTCGATACGGGACAGATCCAGGATGTCGGTGACCAGCCGCAGCAGCGCCCGCGCGGACTGGGTTGCCGAGTTCGAGGTAACGCCGTTGCGGCGCGGACAGCTCGGTCAGCCGCATCAGTTCGACCATGCCGACGATGCCGTTCAGCGGCGTGCGGATCTCGTGGCTCATGTTCGCCAGGAACTGGGTCTTGGCGGCGTCGGAGTTTTCAGCGCGGGCCAGCGCCTCCCGGGTTTCCGCGGCGCGCTGGCGCAGGCCGCCCAGCATGGTGTTGAAAGCCGCCCCCAGGCGCCGGATCTCCTGCGGCACCAGGCCGCGGAACGCCGGCACCGCGACTTCGTCATTGCCGGACAGCACGGCCTCCGCCGTGGCGGCGACCTGGCGCACCGGCCGCGCCAGATACAATGCCAAAAGCCAGCTCATGAGTGCCGCGCCGGCGAATGCCAGCAGGGCGATCGCGGCGGCCACCCGGTTCGCCCTGGCCGATCGGCTGTGCAGTTCGGACAGCGGCTGCGGCACCATGACGCCCCAGCCGGTTTCCGGCACGACCGCATAGCCGGCGATCATCGGGGCGTTGTAGACCGGCGAGACGAACTGGCTCACACCGCTTTCGCGGCGCATCATCGCCGCCACCAGCGGCAGGCTCGACAGGTCGTGCGATGCGGCGACCCACTCCTTCAAAGGATGCGCGATGACCTGGCCGCGGGCATCGGTGATGACCACGTGCCCATGCCCGCCGAACGAGGCCGACTGCTGGAGGGACAGCAGATAGGCATTGGACACGGCGCCCAGTCCCAGCCGTCCGCGCGGCAACTGCTTCACTAGGTAGATGACCGGGCGTCCCGCTGGATCATGGTACAGGTTGCTGACCGCGATCGCCCCGTGTGCCGCGGCGGCGAGCAGACGGAGTTCCCCCAGCAGCGGCGGCGGCAGATCTCCCAACGGTTCCGGCGACAGCCCCGGCAGATCGGCCTCCGCGGTTCCGTCCGGCGACAGCACGCAGACGTGGATCACATGCAGCGACATCAACAGGTCCGCCAACCCCGGCACCGGGTGGACCAGGGCGCCGCTTTCAAGGGCCAGGGCAAACGCCGCCTCGACGTCGCGGATGTAGCGCGACACGGTGGCGGTGACGTCGCGGGCGATCAGCAAATGCCGGTCGTTAACGGAATCGAGTTCGATTTCGGCCGAGGTGCTGCCTTCCCACAGCGCCAGCACGCCGATCGGCAAGCCCGCTACGAGGGTGAAGGCGAGGAACAGCAGGTGGTGCAAGCGCAGGCCGAGCCTGACGCGGGCGGAAGCTTCCTTCTCCACGCGGGTCTCCGGCAGGGTCACTGCATCTCCATCACCATAGCGATTCCGAAGCCATGCGGCATGATATCGATGCAAGGCCAACCGATCGAGCCATGAATGCGGCGCGGTATATGATCCGTAGGCCGCCTGAAAAGGGCCGTTTCAGAGTGAAATGATAGGATGATGCAGCTTGTTAATCAATGCCTGACATTTTAGACCCGGCCCTGAACGGCAATTTCCGGGATGCGTCCTAAAACAAGGACCGGCTGTCCAGGATCAACAAGCGCGAAAAAAAGGCCGCATCAACAGACTCGACTCGGCGAGGCATCCGGGCGTATGTTCTTGCTATGTTCACAGCCCTCGTCATTCCCGAAAAACCCGCCCCGTCGGCCGCTTCCGGTGCGCTGCCCGCGCCCGGGGCAGCGCCGGCGGCGGCCATCGCCGAATTGCGGGACCGCATCGCCCGGATCGAGCGCATTCATACCCGCGGCGCGCCGGCGAAGTTCCTGTCCCTGGGCATCCAGGCGATCGATCAGGCCGTGCCGGGTGGGGGCATCAATCTTTCGGCGCTGCATGAGGCAGCCTCGGTTGGCTCCGATACGGAACACGCCGCCGCCGCGACGCTGTTTGTCGCCGGTTTGCTCGCCCGCCTCGACGGGCCCGTGCTGTGGGTGATGCGCCAGGCCGATCTGTTCGCGCCCGGGCTGGCCGGGGCGGGCTTGCAGCCGGACCGGGTGGTGTTCGCCGAAGCCGGCAAAAACGTCTTGCCGGTCATGGAAGAAGGTTTGCGCCACCCCGGCCTCGCCGCCGTCGTGGGTGAACTGACCGGGCGGCTGAGCCTTGTCGCGTCCCGCCGGCTGCAACTCGCCGCCGAGCAGGCGGGGGTGCTGGCGATCCTGCTGCGGCGCAGCAACGGCTTCGACGATCCGGTGCTGAACGAGCCGACAGCCGCCACCACGCGCTGGCGCATCGCCGCCCTGCCGTCGCCGCCCGTCTTGCCGGATACGCCCGGCCTGGGACGCGCCCGCTGGCGCCTGGACCTGACCCGATGCCGCGGTGGCGAACCCGGTTCCTGGATAACGGAGGCATGCGATGCGACGGGTCGTCTCGGTCTGGTTTCCGACATTGCCGACCGATCGGATCCGGCGCGGCGGGTGGTGGCGTAAGGAAGGCCAGGGCTCCGCCCTGGACCCGCAAAGGGGCAGCGGCCCCTTTGATCCCGTTCACTTAAGGGGTGCGGGAGAGAGGGGGACGACCGAAGCGGTTGATACCCATGAGTTGCCCCCCTCTCCCCCACACCCCTTAAGTCATGGTTCCAAGGGCCGCTGCCCTTGGCGGGGTTCGGGGCAGCGCCCCGACCTTCCTATCGTCACCGTCGGAGCCCGGGTCCTGACGGCCGTCGATGCTGACGGGCTCCGGCCCGGGATGAAGCTGGCGCAGGCGCAGGCGCTGGTGCCCGGGCTGATGGTGTTCGATGCGGATCCGGAGGGGGATGCGGCGGAGCTGGTTCGGCTGGCCGAGTGGTGTTTGCGGTATGCGCCGCTGGCGGCGGCGGACGTGCCGGACGGTTTGTGGATCGACGTTTCCGGCAGCGCACATCTGCATGGCGGGGAGGCTCGGCTGCTGCGGGATCTGGTGCGGCGGCTGGGGGACCAGGGGCTGCGGGCCCGGGCGGCGGTTGCCGATAACCCGGCGGTCGCGCATGCGGAGGCAAGGTTCGCGGCGGGGGGCGTGGTGCCGCCGGGCGCCTCGGTGTTGGCGGATTTGCCGATAGAGGCTTTGCGGCTTCCGGTGGAGGTTGCGGCCGATCTGCGGCTGATGGGGTTCGACCGGGTTGGCCCGCTGGCGGCGGCGGCGCGGGCGCCTTTGGTGCGGCGGTTCGGGCCGTTGCTGGCGTTGCGGCTGGACCAGGCGGCGGGGACGGTGTTCGAGCCGATCGTCCCGGTAGTGCCGGCGGCGCTGATCCAAGATCGGCTGGGGTTCGTCGAGCCGCTGATGACGGCGGAGGCGTTTTCCATCGTCATCGCGCGGTTGGTTGCGTCCGTGTGCGGCGATCTGGAACGGACCGGGCAGGGGGCGCGGCGGCTGGATCTGCTGTTCGAGCGGGTGGACGGCAGCGTGCAGGCGATTCGTGTCGGCACGGCGCGCCCGGTGCGCGATGCGCGGCATCTGGGGCGCATGCTGGATGAGCGGCTGGAACGGGTCGATCCCGGCCCGGGGGTGGAGGCGATGCGGCTGGTGGTTGCCGTCGCCGAACCCTTGGGTTTCGTTCAGGCCGCGTCTTCCCTGGTTGCGCGGTCTACGCCCGACATCGCGCCGCTGGTGGATCGTCTGGCCAACCGGCTGGGCGAGGCGGCGGTGTATCGGATCGCGCCGGTTGAGAGCGATGTGCCGGAGCGCTCGGTGCGCCGGGTCGGGGCTTTGGCGGCGGTTGCCGGCGGCTGGCCGGCGGATTTGCCTCGGCCGGTGCGGCTGCTCGATCCGCCGCAGCCGGTGGAGGCGATGGCGCTGCTGCCGGATCACCCGCCAATTGCGTTCACCTGGCGGCGGGTGCGGCACCGGGTGCGGCACGCGGACGGGCCGGAAAGGATTGCCGGGGAATGGTGGAAGCGCGACCGGGAGTGGTTCTCGGTGCGCGACTACTTCCGGGTGGAAGACGAGGACGGGCGCCGCTTCTGGCTGTTCCGTCGAGGCAATGGCAGCGATGCGGAAACCGGCGACATGCGCTGGTTCCTGCACGGTTTTTTCTGATCGGGGATGACATGAGCGAAGACGGCAGGCTGCGTCCGGCGACAGCCGAGGAAATCGCCGACAGCATTGCGTTCGCGCTGCGGTATGAAGGGCGCAAGCGGGTCGCTCATGCGGACGAGATGATGGCGCGGATCACCGCCGATCGGCTGGTGCGGCATCTGCGCGGGTCGGGATTTGTGGTGATGCGGGAACCGGGGGCCCGGGCGCCGACGGACAAGCCGGGGGAGTGAAGGCAAGAAGAACGCCCGGCTTCGCTTGAAATAAAACGAACCGGGCGGAGCGCACACATCGGGCGCTGCGTTTGTGATCGGTAATCGGGCCATCGACAGGCCATATAAGGCCCGAAAAATAGGAGGACAGAGCAAACGCTCAGTATGGCTGATAATACCAGACGCCCTTGAGTTTGACCCATCAAGATCCTGCCTCCCCGTCATTGCCCGGCACGTCCGGGCCAACTTTCGCGGACAGTGCTGGCGGGGGTGGCCCGGACTGACGCCGGGCCATGACGGCGGACGGGAAGAGTTGCCTTCAACGGCGGATGGTATAAAGCGTCCAAAATGCGTCAAAACCAAAAGGTGGTTCCATGCCGGGCGGAGCAACGCTGCGCGCTTCTATCATTGTCGTCGAAAACGGGCTGTTTCACGCGATTTACCGCACCGATGACGCGTCCTACGACGTGAGGCAGCTACCAATCTACCAGGTCGGGGCGTCGGTGACCGACGTGATGCGGCGGATCGAAATCACGGCCTATTCGCTCGGCTATGAAACGATAGAGTGGGACGAGGATCTAATAGGTCTTCCCCACTAATACGAATCCGCCTTGAGTTTGACCCGGGGGCACGGTTGCCATCGGCGTCATGTGCCCGGCTTGTCCGGGCCACCGGTGCCGCACGGTGCCGCGACAGGTGGCCCGGACAAGCCGACCCCTATCGGGGGGTCTGAAAAGCCGGCCTCAACGCCGACTGGCATAAGTCGCTCGTCCGGTTCGGTCGGTCGATTGTGACCACATTTTCGTGATAATCATGGGAATCCAGCGGTTTCCCGGTCATGTCAACCCTGTACGGCGGCGCACCCGTTACCATGACGCGGTAATGTCGGTGCCCACCGATACGAGACCGCGGAGGCTGCTTCAGATGCTGACATTGCCATCCCCGGCGGCCGCCGCGGTACGCCCCCTCCGCCATTGGAAGATGGCTTCGGCCGATGAAGCGGCGGCGCTGATCCGGCCGGGCAGCACGGTGGCGGTCGGGTGGCTGGGGGATTCGCTTGCCGCCGCGATGCAGGCGGCGTTTCGCGCCAGGCAGCAGCCGCGCGACCTGACGGTGGTGTACGCCGCGACGCACGGCATCGGCCGAACGCACGGCCTGAACATGCTGGCCGAGGAAGGCCTGGTGAAGCGGGTCATCGGCGGCCAGTGGCACCCCGTTCCGGGTCTGCATGCGATGGCAGTCGCCAACCGGATCGAGGCGTACAGTCTGCCCGCCGGCATCATCAACCGGCTGTTCCGCGACATTGCCACGGGCCTGTCCGGACATCTCAGCCGCAGCGGCATCGGCACCTCGACCGATCCGCGCCACGGCGGCGGGCGGCTGAACCGATCGACCCGGGAGGAGATGGTGCGGCTGGTGCACGCCGCAGGTGAGGAAGCGCTGCTGTTCCGAACCTTCACGATCGACGTGGCGCTGATCGCGGTGGCGTTCGTGCAAGAGACGGCGGAGATCGCGATGACCCGGGATGCGATGGCGATGGCCCGCGCGGCGCGCCAAGGCGGCGGGGTGGTGATCGCGCAAACCGATCGCGCCGGCACGCTGGCCAAGCTGGCACGCGGCCAAGTGGTGGCGCCGGACACGCTGATCGACGCGCTGGTGGTTGGCGACGGGCGGGACCGTGCCGCGGAAACGTTCGCTGCGGCGCCGGGCGGGTTGGCGCGGTCGTAGCGCGGCCGAGCATAGCCACGCGCGGACTCCGGGTAATACCAACGGCCGGTGATAGCGACTCTCCGCCTCCGGCTCGTCATGGCCCCGTTTGTCCGGGCCACTCCGCCACCACCTGCCGCGATAGGTGGCCCGGGCAAGCCGGGCCATGACGGGGGAGACGGCGCGCGGTGAACGTCATGGCCCGGGGCCGGCGCCACCTGGCGCACAGGCAAGGCGCCGCGCAACCGGCATGCTACCTCCCGGTGAGCAACCGCTCCATCAACTGCTTCACCGTCGGGATGAAGCCGTTCGAGTAGAACGGGTCCCGGCCGAACCGGTAGGCGTTGTGGCCGCTGAACATCAGGTTGTTCTCGACCGCCTCCGGCTTGTCGCTGTCGTGCGCGATGTCCTGCAACGTCTTCTGGATGCAGAAGCTGCGCGGATCGGCCCGCTTGCCGTTGTTGAACTCCGGCTCCTGCTGCGACCAGTTGGAAAAGCGGCAGGAACTCAGGCAGCCCATGCAGCTTGACTGGTCCTGCAGGATCTCCTGCGCCTTTTCCGGCGTGACGAAGATCAGCGTCGAGTCCGGGGTGCGCAGGGCCTCGGTAAAGCCCTGCCTCTCCCAGCCGAAGGCGCGGCCGAGATCGGGGTTGGTCAGGTAGACGATGCGCTTGCGCGGGCCGACGCCGTATTCGGCGACGTGCTCGCCGATAGCCTCGGTGGTGAAGGCCACCTGCCGCTCGTTCCGCTCGCGCAGTTCGGCGATGAAGCCGTTGTTCACCGCGCTGGAGTAGAACCCGGTCGGGCTGAACTTGTTGAGGAAGACGTCGCCCTCCTTCAAGGTCAGCAGCCGCTGCTTCCAGGCGTCTCCGATGGGACTTTCCTTGGTCAGCAGGGGGCGGGTGCCGAACTGGAAGGCGATGGGGCCGAGTTCGGGGTTGTCGATCCAGTGCTCCCACTCATCCAGGCACCATACCCCGCCGGCCATGATGATCGGCGTGTCGTTCAGGCCGAAGCCCCGCATCACCTTGCGCAACGCCGCGACGCGCGGCAGCGGGTCCTCCGGCCGGGTCGGGTCCTCGCCGTTGCTCAGCCCGTTATGGCCGCCGGCGAGCCAGGGATCCTCGTAGACCACGCCGCCGAGCAGTTCGGCGGTCTTCGAGTAGGCCCGCTTCCACAGCGCGTTGAACGCGCGGGCCGACGAGATGATCGGATAGTAGTGGACGTTAAATTTCGCCGCGATCTCGGCCAGGCGATACGGCATGCCGGCGCCGCAGGTAATGCCGTTGATCAGGCCCTTGGCCTGCTCCAGCACCTCATGCATGATGCGCTCGGCGCCGCCGCCTTCCCAAAGGATATTGGTGTGGATGCGGCCGCGGCCTCCGGTCACGTCCCAGGCGCGGCGGGCCTGCGCGAGAGCGCCTTGGATCGCGTAGTTGATCATCTCCTCATGCCGCTCCCGCCGGGTGCGGCCGTGGTAAAGCTGCGGGATGCGGCGGCCATCGGAGTCGAAGCTGTCGGCGTTGACGGCACTGAAAGTGCCGACGCCGCCGGCCAGCGCCCAGTGGCCGGCGGACAGGCCGTTGGAGATGGAAACGCCCTTGCCGCCTTCCACCAGGGGAAGGACGTCTACTCCACCCATCCTGATCGCGTTGATCGCCCGCATGGCCGTGTGTCCCCGAAAAGGCTGTTTCCCCGGAAGGCGCATCCCCCGGAAAGCCGAAAGGGTCGCATGGACCCGCATTGTTGTGCCCCCGCCGGGGTCACGTATCGGTGCACTCGATACTATGACGCGCGGCGGATGCAAGTATTTCAGTCGCCCGTTGGCGGCTGGTCAGACCCCTCGAACGCGGGGGCACTGTCCCGGTCGCGGCGCGGACGGTCGCGGCCGCCGCGGTCTCCACGCTCGCCCCGCTCTTCGCGATCCGGACGCTCGGCGCGCGGCGGGCGGGCGCCAACCTGCTCAGTGATATCGGCGCCGGTGGCCTGATCGACAACCCGCATCGACAATTTAACCTTGCCGCGCTCGTCGAAGCCGATGACCTTTACCCGCACCGAGTCACCGTTGTTGACCACGTCGGTGGTCTTGTTGACGCGGCCCTGGGCCAGTTCGCTGATGTGGACGAGGCCGTCCTTGGAGCCGAGGAAGTTGACGAAAGCGCCGAAATCGGCGGTCTTCACCACCTTGCCGGTGTAGATGACGCCGATCTCCGGTTCGGCGACGATGCCGCGGATCCAGTCGATGGCGCGCTGCGCCTGTTCCGTGTCCGTGGCGGCGATCTTGATGGTGCCGTCGTCATCGATGTCGATCTTGCACTTGGTCTGCTCGACGATCTCACGGATCACCTTGCCGCCGGTGCCGATGATCTCGCGGATCTTGTCCTTCGGCACGCTGATGATGGTGATGCGCGGCGCCGTCAGCGCGACGCTGCCGCGGGCGTTGGTCAGCGCCTTGGCCATTTCGCCGAGGATATGCAGCCGCCCGTCCCGCGCCTGATCCAGCGCGATCCTCATGATGTCGAAGGTGATGGACGTGATCTTGATGTCCATCTGCAGGCTGGTGACGCCCTGCTCGGTGCCCGCGACCTTGAAGTCCATGTCGCCGAGGTGGTCCTCGTCGCCGAGGATATCGGACAGCACCGCGAAACCCTTGTCCTCCTTGATCAGGCCCATGGCGATGCCCGCCACCGGCCGCTTCAGCGGCACGCCGGCATCCATCAGCGCCAGCGAGGTGCCGCAGACGGTCGCCATCGAGGACGAGCCGTTGGATTCAGTGATCTCCGACACCACGCGCAGGGTGTACGGGAACTTGTCTTTCTCCGGCAGCAGCGGGTGCACGGCGCGCCACGCCAGCTTGCCGTGGCCGACTTCGCGGCGGCCGGGCGAGCCCATGCGGCCGGCTTCGCCCACCGAGTACGGAGGGAAGTTGTAGTGCAGCATGAACCGCTCGCGGTATTCGCCGAGCAGCGAGTCCACGACCTGCTCATCCTGGCCGGTGCCGAGCGTGGCGACGCAGAATGCCTGCGTCTCGCCGCGGGTGAACAGCGCCGAGCCATGCGCACGCGGCAGGATGCCGACTTCGGCGATGATCGGCCGGACGGTGCGGGTGTCGCGGCCGTCGATGCGGATGCCGGTTTCCAGGATAGCGTCGCGGACAACCGTGGCTTCGAGGTCGTGCAGGACGCCCTTGGCCTTCTCCGGGTCCAGGCCCTCGGCGGCCAGCGCGGCGGCGGTCGCCTTCTTGGCGGCGCTGACCTTGTCGTGGCGGGCCTGCTTGACCTTCTCCTGATACGCTTCGGCGATGTGGGCGCGGCCCAGGGCATCGACGCGGGCGGCGAGGGCTTTTTCCTCCTCGGATTTTTCCGGCAGCGGCCAGGGTTCCTTGGCGGCGTGTTCGGCCAGTTCGATGATCGCGTGGATCACCGGCTGGAACGCGGCGTGGCCGAAGGTGACGGCGCCGAGCATGACCTCTTCCGACAGCTCCTGCGCTTCGGACTCGACCATCAGCACGCCCTCGGCGGTGCCGGCCATGACCAGCTCGAGCTCGCTGGTCTTCATCTGATCGAAGGTCGGGTTCAGGATGTATTCGCCGTTCTGGTAGCCGATGCGCGCGGCGGCGATGGGGCCGAAGAACGGGATGCCGGACAGGGTCAGCGCGGCGGAGCAGCCGATGATGGAGACGATATCAGGGTCGTTCTCGTTATCGTAGCTCAGCACCGTGGCAACGAGCTGGACCTCGTTGGTGAAGCCTTCCGGGAACAGCGGGCGGAGCGGGCGGTCGATGAGGCGGCTTTTCAGCACCTCGGCCTCGCTCGGGCGGCCTTCGCGCTTGAAGAACCCGCCGGGGATCTTGCCGGCGGCGAACGCCTTTTCCTGGTAGTTGACGGTCAGCGGGAAAAAGTCCTGCCCCGGCTTGGCGGTCTTCACACCGACGGCGGTGCAGAGGATGATGGTCTCCCCGTAGGAGATCATGACGGCGCCGTCGGCCTGACGGGCGATCTTGCCGGTTTCCAGGACCAGCTTGCGGCCGCCCCAGTCGAGTTCCTTGCGGAAGTAATTGAACATTCAGTCGTCCTTGTGGATGCGCGGCATCGGCGGACGACAAGACAGCTTCCCGGGGTCCGTCCCTCGCGGTAGGGCGGGGTGGCGGCGTCTCGGGTAACACGGAGCGCGCCTGCGCGCCGTTGGAATGGGTCGCAGCCGCGGCCATGTGGCCGGAAACGCCGTCGCTGGTCCCGCGCCTGTTCGGGGCGTGCCGGTTCGGCGATCGTTGTGTCCACCGCGTGTCCGCGGTGTTGCGAGGGACCAACCTGCCCCCGTTCAGGTGTTACGTTCAGTCAGCAGGCTGGAAATAGTGGTGAAAGCCGGCTGTGGCTAGTTTTATGTTCGCGGAGACGTTATGGCCCTGTTGAAACGCTTGGCCCGGTTTACATGCCACGGCTTGGTTTACACGTCATGGCCCGGCGAAGTCCGGGCCACCCCCGCACGCACCGTGCCGCGACACGTGACCCGGAGATCCCCCGGACAAGCCGGGGGAGGGCCATGACGGGCGGTGTGGTGGCGGGGGATGGCGACAGCCTACCGCCGCAGGGACAGGCGGCCGATCAGAGTCTGGTACCGAGCCTGATCCTTCTTCTTCAGGTAATCCAGCAGCCGGCGCCGCCGGCCCACCAGCATCAGAAGGCCGCGGCGCGAGTGGAAGTCCTTCGCGTGGGTCTTGAGATGTTCGGTCAGGTTGACGATCCGCTCGCTCAGCAGCGCCACCTGGACCTCGGGGCTGCCGGTATCGGCCGCACCCGTCGCGTACTCACCAATGAGCGTCGTACGACGCTCCGCCGTTATCGACATCAGGAATTCTCCTGCCCGGGGTTGATAAAGACGCGTGCGAGAGCCCTACAGGACCCGTTCGGGCTTCAGCATGCCGTCTTCAAGCCGGCACAGCCCGATCACGCGGCCCCCCGCCATGGCCCGTGCCAATCCACCATCGGGATCGGCATGGTCCGGAATCCGGCCCATCAGGGTGATCAGGCTGATGGCCTGGCCTTGATGCAACGCGGCGGCCTCCTGTTCCGTCAGGGCCAGCGCCGGGATGTCGGCCAGCGCGGTCGCGACCGGAAGCAGCAGGTCCGGGGAAGCCGGCGCTTCATCGTCCGGTTCGCGCAGTTTGTCCAGCGGTATTGCGTGCTGCTCGTTGAACGGGCCGACGCGCAGGCGCCTCAGCGCGGCGATGTGACCGACGGTGCCGCAGGCGCGGGCCAGGTCGCGGGCGAGGCTGCGCATGTAGACGCCCTTGCCGGAGGCGACCTCAAACACTGCAGTGTCGGCGTCAGGGCGGGCGATCAGGGCGAAGCGGTCGACCCGGGCGGGGCGAGGCTCGAGGATTGGCGCGCGGCCGTCGCGGGCCATGTCGTAGGCCCGCTCGCCTGCGACCTTGATGGCGGAAAAGACCGGCGGGACCTGCATGATGTCGCCGCGGAACTGCGGCAGGGCGGCCTCGATCGCGGCGTCGTCAGGGCGGATGGGGCTGGTCTCGGTGACCGCGCCGTCGGCATCGTCGGTGTCGCGGGCTTCGCCGAACTTCAGGGTGAAGTGGTACAGCTTGGTGCCGTCCATGACGTACGGGACGGTCTTGGTGGCGGTGCCAAAGGCGACCGGCAGCAGGCCGGTGGCGAGCGGGTCGAGGGTGCCGCCGTGGCCGGCTTTCTGGGCGTCGAAGATGCGCTTGACGCGGTTGACCACGTCGGTGCTGGTCAGCCCGGCCGGCTTGTCGATGATCAGCCACCCGTTGAGCGGGCGGCCGCGAGGCTTGCGGCGGGACATTTTTGTGGATCTCGGTCTGGTAGGGAGGCGGCGGGGTAGGGATTGGGGGCGGGGTTGTCAATGGAATTTGGTTGCGGCCGGGGCGAGGTGCCGAACACGAGTCGCCTGGCCCCCTGGGCCTGTGCCAGGCTCGGGCAGCCGGCTGAACAATGGAACTGCCTCGCCGAGGCCGCGCGGGTCATCGAAACGACGAAGGGGTGACAGTCTGGATATCGAATTGCTGCACCACGCGGCGGGCGATCTGCCGGAAGCCGCCGAGGGTCGATCCGCCACCGGGCATCCCTATCGTCAGGAGGGGGTGTCGAGCCCCAGGGCGCCAAGCTGTCGCAACTGCGCGCGTAGCCTCGGGCAAAACTACGATCGACCCACTCAAGATTACCGCACATGAAGAACGCGAAGGTCCGTCGGAAGGAATTGGCCTGATCATTCTCCCCGGCACTGGCCCACCGTAGTCAAGCTCCCGGTGCATTAGCGCAGTTTCACGCTGACCGGAAATCCTTACAACGTCGTTGCCCGGCTGGTGCAACGTCATGGCCCGGCTCTCCGGGCCACCTGTCGCGGCACGGGCTGGCGGCGGTGGCCCGGACGAGCCTGGCCATGACGCGGGGTTCAGTCCGCAACCACTACCCCTTCATGCGGCGAATGCGATCGATGACAATGTCCGGCTTCTCCATCATCAGAAAGTGCCCTCCATCCGGCACATACTCGATGGTGTAGTTGTTGTACCAGTTGGTCACCTGATCGGTCCAAATGGACCGCACGACCGTATCGCCCATCGCCGCCAGGAAAGTCATCGGTACGTTCGAGATTGTGCGGTCCAATTCCGTCCACGGCACGCTCGTCAACGACAAATTCGCTCGATAGAAATTGAAACCACCCTGAATATTGCCCGGCTTGACGAAGTTGTCCGTGTAGATATCCATCTCCTCGTCAGTGATGAGATCCTTGTTGTACGACCAGTGTGACAAGAAGTGCTTGAAATACGCCCGTGTCGCTGCTCGGCTCGAGCTCACGAGTTCAACCGCCATGTCGAGCTGATGAAACTGGGAGTACCAGAAACTCCGGAAAATGGCCGACTGACAGATAACGCTCCTCAAATCCCGGAACGATGGGGTCGATGGTTAGACCTTTGATCGTCATGTCACGATATTGACGGACGAACTTGTGCATGACGAGGGCCGAATAGTCGTGCCCAACCACGTAGGCCCGGTCGATGCCGAGATGCTGCAGCAGCTTGGCATGATCGTCGGTGACCAGGTTAAGTTGGAATTTTGCGATATCGCGCAAGTCCGGCTTCTCCAAATCGCCGTAACCGCGCATGTCCGGGGCAATCACGTCGAAGTCGTTGGCCAGGGTTCCGATGCATTTGTACCATTCCCACCAGAAGCCAGGCCAACCGTGCATGAGCAGGAGAGGCGGACCGTGCCCTTCGCGCACGTAGTGGATCTTAATGCCGTCCAATTGTGCTTCATGATGAGTAAATTCGTCAGGACGCCGCAGCGGCATGGTTTCGCTCCCTTATCCCCGAAAGTTGGGCGCCGGCGTTGCTTGAGGCGGCCGGTCGCCACACGAGCCTGATCCTCGGCCATTCCTCCGTCAATCGATTTTTAGGGCAGCACAGGCGAAGATTAATCTTCAGCGCTGGTCGATCGGGACTCCGTCGCGGCTTAGCTGCGAGGGCTCCGTCTTGGACGAAACGAGGCGGCGTTCCATGAGAACGACGTCATCAAAACGCCATTGTCCCGGTTCACTGCAAACGACCTGAAAGCACTTGGCGTTACCTCAGTCGGGCATCGCCCCGCTACGCGCCGAAAGCATCCTGGCTGACGGCGTCGCGGAGCGCCAAGGACCGCACTCTCCGCGCAACCGTCATGGCCCGGCTTTGTCCGGGCCACCTGTCGCGGCAGGAGCGTGCGGGGGTGGCCCGGACAGGCCGGGCCATGACGATTTATGGGAAGAGTAAATCTCAACGCCGGCTGGTATTACGTGGCTGATGTGGATCAATAGCCAGCAGAACAACGGCGGTCTATTCATGGAGCAGCGCAAAATGGGTGCACCAACCCTCGGGCGAGACCGTTGCCGAGACGATACTGCAGGTCGATGGCGCTTGGAAATACGTGCAAAAAAGGCATTTCTGCCAATCGTTGGGTGTCGGCTGATAGTGTACCGCTTCAGGTGTGAACTTCGCCACGGGCGGTTGCTCGGGCGCACGGGTTTCGGCTGGATCACCGGCGGCGCAAGCCGAATCGGCGGCAGCCGTGCCCCCAACGGCAGCGAACGCCACCTTCAAGATCATCCGTCGCGTGGTTTTCTTGTTCCGTGGTCTCGGCATGTCAGACGCGTCCCCGACCGACAGCGGGCATGGCGATGCTATCCCACCATCTCGTAAACCGCCGCCTCGAACCCATCCAGCGCTTCCAGCACCGTCGCGTCGCCGAACGGCAGCACCTGTGTCATCAATACTCCGGCGACCTTGCGCACCGGATCGAGCCAGTAATACGTGTTGTTCAACCCTGCCCAGGCCAAACTGCCGGCGCTGCGGCCGCACGGCCCCGGCTCAGTATTGATCAGGAAGCTCAGCCCCCATTTCTTCGGCATGCCGGGGAACAGTTCGACGTTATTCGACAGCGCCGGCATCTGGCTGACCAACCGCTGCACCTCCAGCGTGCCGATATGGTTCTGCCCCATCAGCGCCACCGTCTCCGGCTGAAGCACCCGCGCGCCATCCAGTTCGCCACTATGCATCAGCGCCTGCAGGAACCGCAGATAGTCCCCTGCGGTCGAGAACAGCCCCCCGCCGCCGGCATAGAAATCGCGTTCGGCACTCGGTCCCGGCGGCGAATCCATCGGTTGCAGCGACCCGTCCGGCTGCCGCGCATGTACCTGTGGCCAGGCGGCCATCCCACTCTGGCCGGAGGATGAAGCTGGTGTCGGTCATGCGGAGCGGCCCGCAGATATGCCGCTGGAAATACGTTTCCAGATCGAGGCCGCTCGCGACCTCCACCATGCGGCCGGCCACGTCGATATTGATGCCGTACTCCCACCGCTCCCCCGGATCGAACGCGAGCGGCGCGCTCAACGCGGCAAGCTTGCCGGTGCGCGCCGGCGGCAAGCCCGTAATTTGCGCGTAACGATCTAACTGGGCATCCCACGTGTCGTAGACAAACCCGGCCGTATGCGTCAGCAAATTCCGCAGCGTGATCTCCCCCCGCGGCGCCCGCAGGATCGGCTGGCCGCCGGCGTCGAACGCGACGAGCACTTTCGTCTCCGCCAGGAACGGCAGGATCTCCCGCGCCGGCTGGTCGAGCGACAGTTTGCCCTGCTCCGTCAACTGCATCGCCGCCGTGGCAGTGATCGCCTTGGTCATCGAGGCGATGCGAAACACCGTGTCGGTGGTCATCCGTGCTGGCGTCGCAACGCTCCGCCGACCGAACGCGGAGTTGTAGACGACGCCTTCGGCATCCGCCGCGGTTGCAACGAGGCCGGCTATTTTGTCGCCACTAACGCTGGACGCCAATGCCTTGTCGATGATCGCTGCATTCCGCATGGCATTTTACTTCATGAAAGTCTCTGTCGAGACACACGTTATCTCCGCCCCGGCATGCCTGCAAACCCCGGGCGGCGCCCAGCCGCCCGGGGGGTTTCGACCTCTACGCAGCGACCTTCGGCAACTCCGCCAGGGCGGCCTGCAGCGCGGCATCGTCGTAGCCGCGGTCTTCCAGCTTGCCGGCGAAGTAGTCCAAATACGCCTGCATATCGAAATGGCCATGCCCCGACAGATTGAACGCAATCGTCCGAGCGGTGCCTTCCGCCTTGCAGCGCAACGCCTCGTCCACCACCGCGCGGATCGCGTGGTTGGCCTCCGGCGCCGGCACGATCCCCTCGGCGCGCGCGAACTGCACCCCGGCCTCGAAACACGGGGTCTGGTTGAACGACCGGGACTCGATCAGCCCCAGTTCCTGCACCAGGCTGACCAACGGCGCCATCCCGTGGTAGCGCAGGCCGCCCGCATGGAACCCCGGCGGTATGAACGCCGAGCCCAGCGTGTGCATCTTCACCAGAGGCGTCAGGTGGCCGGTATCGCCGAAATCATACGCGAACCGCCCCCGTGTCAGCGTCGGGCAGGCGGCCGGCTCACACGCGATTGCCCGCACCTTCCGCCCGCCGCGCAACTGCGCGCCAAGGAACGGGAACACCAGCCCGGCGAAATTCGACCCGCCGCCGGTGCAGCCGATGACAATGTCGGGGTAGTCGTCCGCCATCTCGAACTGCAGGATCGCCTCCTGCCCGATGATCGTCTGGTGCAGCAGCACATGGTTCAAAACCGAGCCGAGCGCATAGTTCGTATCGGCGTTCTGCGCCGCGATCTCCACCGCCTCGCTGATGGCGATGCCGAGGCTGCCGTTGGTATCGGGATGCTCGGCCAGCACATGCCGCCCGGCCGCGGTCTCGTTGCTCGGGCTGGCGACACACGACGCGCCCCAGACCTCCATCATCGCCTTGCGGTAGGGCTTCTGGTTGTAGCTCGCGCGCACCATGAAGACGCGCACCTCCAGCCCGAACATCGCGCCCGCGTAGGCCAGCGACGATCCCCACTGCCCGGCGCCGGTCTCCGTGGACAGCCGCTTGATGCCGGCTTCCTTGTTGTAGAACGCCTGCGCCACCGCCGTGTTCAGCTTGTGGCTGCCGGGGGCGCTGACGCCCTCATACTTGAAGTAGATGCGGGCGGGGGTGTCGAGCGCCGCCTCCAGCCGCCGCGCCCGGATCAGCGGTGACGGCCGCCACTGCCGGTAAATCTCGCGCACCGGTTCAGGGATGGGGATCGTCCGCTCGGCGCTGACCTCCTGCATGATCAGTTCCATCGGGAAGATCGGCGCCAGATCGGCCGGCCCGAGCGGCTGCAACGTGCCCGGATGCAGCGCCGGAGGCGGCGGCTGCGGCAGATCCGCCACGATGTTATACCAATCCTTGGGGATTTTGGTTTCGTCGAGTAAATATTTGACCGTCCCGCCCATAACACCCTCTCGTTTACGCGATTGCTACTTAGCGCACGCCGCACGCCCGGGGAAATCCGCGCCGCGTGCCTACCCGACCACCGCCAGCGTCATGGGTGTGCCACAACGCCGATTTTGTAATCGGCCGACCCCGCCCCATGCACCGCCGCCACCAAATCATGCGCCAGCCGATCGGCGATGAATGCGCGGTAGTGCATGCCGTCCCAGTAATTGTCGTCCTCCGAGGTGATCGGGCTGGGGATCAGAAAATCCACCACGTCGGCGTTCGACATGGTCCGGGCCAGATCGACGACGCGGCGCTTGCATGCGTTCCACACCTGCTCGCCGTCACTGCCGGGCGGCGGCAGCATCCGGTGGTTATACGGCACGAAAAACAGGATTTTCCGGGTTGCCACCGGCAGTTTCTCCAGATCGCCGTGCAGGATCTCCAGCGTCGGAAACCGCCACGCATCCGGCGGTCCGGCGCGCTCGCCACCCGGCACGGTGACGGTGTATTCGCTCAGGTGCTGCTGCGCCCGCGCGCGGTCATATTCGGAGTCCGGCGGGACGAAGCGCGTGTAGCCGTCGCGCCCCATGTCCGGCTTCTTCAGGCCGGTCAGCACGGCGAATTCCTTGCCGGCTTCCTGCACGGCAAACAGGTTGAACATCTCGGCATAGCCGCGCCATCGGTCGGAGCCGTACATCCAGTCCGGAAACGCCCGCGGCGTCAGCGTCTCGTAGCTGTCGCCGGTGACGCACCAGCGCACGTCGAGGCCGAACATGACGACTTTCGGGTCCGGATGAGCGTGGACGAACACGCCGAACAGGCGGGACGTTTCGACGGTGGTCGCATCGTTCATCGCCAGGTTCACGAAACGGGCGCCGAACGCCGGGTTCAACTCGTCCGGCCGCAGCAGCCGGCTGGTCGATGTGCCGAAGATCGCGCTGTCGAAGCGCGGCGAGCGCGCCAGCATCGGGTAGGAAAACCGCTGGTTGCTCGTCACCGGCACCCGGTCGAACGGGAACGACAGCGGCAGCATTCCCCAGGGATCGACCGCCACCACGAACACGTAGATCACCGCGACGCAAACCGCCGCCGAACCCGCCGCGAGCCGGAAGAAACGCCGCCACGCAGCGGGCGTGTCAGAACTGGAAGTAGATGAAGACATTGGGCAGACGGCCACCGATCAGCAACAATAAGTAGGTGAGCAGCACGCCGGCCGGAACCGCCAGCCACGGCCGCGGCCGCAGCCAGGTCAGCGCCGCCTCCTGGCTCGTCGGCCCGAGCAAGGCCACCGCGGCGCCGAGGCACAGGGCGATGACAAACTCCCGGTCCAGCGCCAGGCGGCCGATCCCGTGCCAACCGGTCATGCTGATCAGGACATCTCCGGCGTGCCGGAAATCGGCGGATCGGAACAGCACCCAGGACGCCATGACGAACAGCAGCGTCAATAGCCACGCCACCGCCGCCGGCAAGCGAAACCCGCGCGCCGCCCAGACATGGTTCACCGCCAGGGCCACGCCATGCAGGCCGCCCCAGGCGACGAACGTCCAGTTCGCTCCGTGCCACAGTCCGCCGAGCAGCATCGTGGCGATGACGTTGATCGCCTGCCGGACCGCGGACCCGCGGTTGCCGCCCAGCGGAATGTAAAGATAGTCGCGTAGGAAACGACTTAGCGTCATATGCCAGCGGCGCCAGAAGTCGCGCACCGAAACTGCGCGGTAGGGCGCGTTGAAGTTGAACGGCAGCCGCAGGCCGAACATCAGCGCCAGGCCGATCGCCATGTCGGAGTAGCCGGAAAAATCGAAGAATATCTGCAACGTGTAAGCCGCCGCCGCGGTCCACGCCTCCGCCAGGCTGAGCGATACAGTCTGCGCCTGATGAAACAAAATGTCCGCCGGCATGGCCAGCGTGTCCGCCAGCGCAACCTTTTTGGTGACGCCGATCAGAAACAGAATGAATCCGCGCGAAAGATTCTCCCATACCTCCGGCCGTCTCGGATCGGCTGCGAACTGATGGATGATCTCGTTGTGACGCACCAACGGCCCGGCGATCAGCTGCGGGAAGAACGATACAAACATGCAGAAGTCGAGAAACCCGTAGATGTGCCGGTCGCCGCGGCGCAGGTCGATCAGGTAGGATATCTTCTGGAACGCAAAGAAACTGATCCCCAGCGGCAGGATCAGATGCCAGGGCTGCCAGCTAACCCCCAGCACCCCGAACACCGTTCCGCGCAGGAAGTCGGCATATTTGAACACCGCCAGCGCCAGCAGGTTCACCCCCACCCCAAGCAGCGGGATCCATCCCCTCCGCCACACCCCGAACCACTGCGCGATCAGCCAATTCGCAACGGTCAGGCCCGCCAGCAGTGGCACGAACCGGACATCCCACCAAGCGTAAAACCCGATCGAGGCCACCACCACAACGGTCTGCCGTGCCGTACGGTTCGCCGCGCAGGCGTAATACAGTCCCAGCACGAGCGGCAGGAAGAAGACGATGAAGACCTGGGAGTTGAACAGCATCGAACGCGATTATCCGGACCGAAGGGTAGGCGCAGCCAGCGGATCGACGCCGTTGCAAGACGCTACTCGTTAAAGATCGCCACCGCCCGAGTCCACCCGGCCGAGGCGCGATGCACCTTCACCGGGAAACACACGACGTCGAACCCGTCCCCCGGCAGCGCCGCCAGGTTGCCCAGCTTCTCCATCTGGAAATAGCCGATCTCCCGTCCGGCGCGGTGGCCTTCCCAGATCAGGCTGACGTCGCCGGTGGCCTTGACGCGTTCCCGCGTGAAGGAGAACGGAGCGTCCCAACTCCAGGCATCCGTGCCGACGACGCGCACGCCACGCTCGGTCAGCCAGAGCGTTGCCGCCTTGCCCATGCCGCAGCCCGTATCGACAAAATCATCCCCGCCATAGCGGGCGCCGGCGGCGGTGTTCACCAACACGATGTCCAGCGGCCGCAATTCGTGACCGATGCGCTTCAGCTCCGCCTCCACATCGCCCGCGGTCGCCACATACCCATCGGGCAGATGGCGGAAATCGAGCTTCACCCCGGGCTGATAGCACCAGTCCAGCGGCACTTCGTCGATCCGCCAGGACGGCTCCCCGCCCGGTTTCAGCGCGTGGTTCATGCTGGAGAAGAAATGCCACGGCGCGTCCATATGCGAGCCGTTATGGGTGCTGATCTCGACCCGCTCCACCGCGGCATACTCGCCGTCCGGAAGCTGATCGACCCGCACGCCCATGTATTCCGCCATGGCCGGGGCGGTCTGGTGGTGGTCCATATACTCGATCCGCGGCAGCATATGCGGCGGGTCGCTGGCGATGCCCGCCTTCAGCGGCGAGGAAATATCGACGATCCGCCGCGTCATCAGTTCGCCGCCGCGGCCAGCTTGCCCGGATCGCCGCCGACCCGCCCGCTTTCGCCGTGTGCAGCCCTGGCCAGGCGGAAATCGAAGTGGACCGCGCGCAGCCCGGGGATCGGGCTGGCCGGGTCGTCCACCGCATCGACCACCAGCGACTGAGACACGCCGAACACGGTGTCGGACCCGACATACGGATCGTCCGCGAAATACAGCGCCGTCACCAGTTCGCGTTGCCCCTCGGCGCCGATCAAACAGTGAATGTGCGACGGTCGCATGCCGTGGCGCTTCTGCGCCGCGACCAACCGGCCCACCGGGCCGTCCATCGGAATGGAATACCCGAGCGGCCGCACCGTGCGGAAATGGTACCGGCCCTCCGCATCGGTGCGGAATACGCCCCGCATGTCCATGCTGTCGCCGTCCCGTTCCTGCAGGTCGTACAGGCCCCGCTCGCTGGTCTGCCAAACCTGGATCAAGGCGCCCGGTATCGGCGCGCCCTCATTGTCGGTGACCTTGCCGTAGACGACGATCTCCGGCGCCGTCGGCTGTTCCACGATCTGTGCGCCGGGCGGCAGTTCCGGCGCTCCCTCGCGGAAGAACGGCCCGAGCAGGCTGCTTTGGCTACCGAGTTCGCGGGCCTTCTTGTCATGCAGCGCGTTGACCACCGCGCTCAGCCCGAGCACGTCGGACAGCAGGATGAACTCCTGCCGGATTGGCGTGCAAGCCTGGCCGACGGCGGTCAGGAACTGGATGCCTTGCAGCCATTCGGCCGGGGTCAGGTTCACCTCGCGGGCGAACGTGTGCAGGTGGCGCACCGCGGCATCGGCGATCTCCTTCAGCCGCGGATTCTCGGTTGCGGCCATCTGCGCCAGCGCGACGTCTGTGACGGTGTATTCGTCCAGATCCTGCATGTGGACTTCCTCCCGGGGGTCTCTTCCCGCCGAAGTCTAGAGTGATTTCGAGCTGACTGGAAAGGCGGCGGACTTAGCCTGACGAGTAAGGGTCGCCACGTCGAAGCCGCGTGTTTTGCCAGCGGCCGGGCGCTCCCGTAGCGTGGGGCACCAACGAACAAACGGGAGGAAACGCACGATGCTAAGACGCCTGAGCGGCGCGCTGTTGGCCGCGACGATCGCCCTTTCCGCTCCCCCCGCGGCCCGGGCCGCCGAACCGATCACCATCGGGTTTGGCATGGCGCTGACCGGTGGGCTGGCGCCGAACGGCAGGTCCGCGCTGCTGGCCATGCAAATTTGGGAAGAGGAGATCAACGCCAAGGGCGGTCTGCTCGGGCGGCCGGTCAAGCTGGTCTATTACGACGACCAGTCGAATCCCGCGACCGTACCCGGCCTCTACACCAAGCTGCTGGACATCGACAAAGTCGATATCGTGGTCAGCGGCTATGCCACCAACATGATCGCACCGGCGCTGCCCGTGATCATGCAGCACAAACGCACCTTCCTCGGCCTGTTCGGGCTGGCCGCGAATTCCGAGTTCCAATACCCGAACTACTTCTCCATCACGCCGACCGGCGGCGCGCATCCGAAGCAGAGCTTCTCCAAGGGCTTTTTCGATGTGGCGATGACGCAGACCCCGAAGCCCACCACCGTCGCGCTTGTCGGCGCCGACGCGGAGTTCCCGCATAACGCGCTGGATGGCGCGCGCGAGTTGGTGAAGCAAGCCGGGCTGAAGATCGTCTACGACCGCACCTATCCTCCGACGACCAACGACTATACGCCGATCGTGCGGGCGATCCAGGCGGCCAATCCGGACCTGGTGTTCGTCGCATCCTATCCCCCCGACACCGTCGGCATGATCCGCGCCGCCAGCGAAGTCGGCCTCAAGGCCAAACTGTTTGGTGGCGGAATGGTCGGCCTGCAGGCCACCGCCATCAAGACTCAGATGGGTCCGCTGCTGAACGGCATCGTCGATTACGACTTCTGGCAGCCGGTTGGCTCCTACGCGACGCCCGAGGCGCTCGATCTGCTCAAGCGCTACCAGGCCAAGGCCGCGTCGGCTGGGGTTGACCTGCTGGGCGTCTACCTGCCGCCCTTCGCCTATTCCGAAATGCAGGTGCTACAGTCGGCGATCGAGGGCACCAACAGCCTCGATCAGCAGAAACTCGCCGATTACCTGCGGTCCCACACCTTCCACACCGTGGCTGGCGACATCACCTTCGGCCCCGGCGGCGAGTGGACCGAATCCCGCGTGCTGGAGGTGCAGTTCCAGAACATCCAGGGCAACGGCATCGACCAGTTCAGAGACCCGAAGACCGAGGTCGTGCTGTTGCCGCCGTCGCTCAAGAACGGCGACGTGATCTACCCCTACAGCGACGCCCGGCGCTGACACAAAGCGTCCGATGGCTTCGATAGAAGGTGGCGGATGGCCGTAACGCGGGTATGGTTACGGCCATGGACACTCATCGGATCAATTTGCACCTGGTTTCGGACGCCACCGGCGAAACGCTCAATGCGATCGCCAGGGCGACGACCGTTCAATTCGAGCACGCGGATATCCTCTACCATCGGTGGAGCTTGATCCGCACCCGCTTCCAGCTTCATCGCGTGCTCGAAGGGATCGAATCCGAACCCGGCCCGGTGCTGTCCACCCTGATCGACCGGGCCTTGCGGGCGGAGCTGGACACCACCTGTCGCCGCCTGAACGTCAAGGTGGTGAACGTGCTCGACCCGGTGATCAACGTGCTGCAGGAGAGCATCGGCCAGAAGGCCGAGGCGCGGCCCGGGCGGCAATACGTGCTGAACGCCGATTACTTCTCCCGCATCGACGCGATGCACTACGTGCTTGCGCATGACGACGGCCAGGCACAGCCCGGCATCGCCGAGGCGGATGTCGTGCTCGTCGGGGTGTCCCGCAGTTCGAAGACGCCGACATGCTTCTACCTGGCGAACCGCGGCATCAAGGCGGCGAACGTGCCTCTGGTGCCGAACACGCCCGCGCCGCCGGGCCTGGAGGACGTGAAGTGCCCGGTCATCGGCCTGACCCTGGCACCCGAGGCGCTGATCGACATCCGCCGCCACCGGCTGCGCCTGATCGGCGGGCGCGGCGAGCAGGCGAAGGACAACTCCGGCTACATCGATGAGGATGCGGTGAAAGCCGAACTGCTGTGGGCGCGGCGGTTCTGCAACAGCCACGGCTGGCCGACGATCGACGTGACCCGGCGGTCGATCGAGGAGACGGCGGCGACCGTGCTGCAACTGATGGAAAACTGGCACGACCGGCAGGCCAAGGTGCAGCAGGGGGGCGTTGCTGCTCAATCCGGCGACTGATGCGTTATGTGGGTTGTCTCCTCCGGCGGGTAGGGCTATACGCCGCCCCTCGGCCGGAGTGTAGCTCAGCCTGGTAGAGCACTGTGTTCGGGACGCAGGGGCCGGAGGTTCGAATCCTCTCACTCCGACCAGCCGAAATTCCCCCTGATGGTCGTGGCGGCATGTACCGGCCACTCTTACACCGCCACCGACGCCCGGAAGGCCGGGAAACGTCCCAGGGACGCTGAAGCATTTTCAGCCTAGACAGAAACTGCGGGAGCGAAGCCGATGACAGTGCCGTGCGAGGGACAGTTTCATCGCCTGGCGGGTCGTGTCTTCCGGTGTTGAACTGACTGGAAAGGTGGCGGACGTAGCCTTTTCGTCATGGCCCGGCTTGTCCGGGCCACCCCAGCAAGCACGTGCCGCGACGGGTGTCCCGGACAAGCCGGGCCATGACGAATGTGGAGAACGCCTTGCTCCGCGTGCCCCCTTATCCTGATACCCATGGGGGTTGGCCCGGCGACCCACGACTTGCGGTGCCGGTGGCGGGAAAGTCGTGGATGGCCAGCATAAGCACGCCCACGGGCGGCCCGAGGGGCCGGCCATGACATACAAGGGAAGCACGTCCCGACGCCCAGCCACGGTCAGCCGGACGCGCCAGTGAATGCCTGTCGATCGGAAACCGCTGGTTCTCACGCTGCCGGAAGAAACTGCGACATTTTGTTCTTGATTTACCCCACAAGCTGTCCTAGAAAAATGCAACCGAAACGCCAGCCCGGGCACACGCCATGCTCAACACCGCACCTTTCACCGCCGCCGTCCTCGATCGCATTCTCGACCTCCTCGCCCCGATCTTCCTCTCCGTTGTCGGTGGCGACACGCGGGCCGCGTGCGATGCCGCCAGCGCCCTGCTGGCCAGCTACGAACCGCGCACCGACCGCGAACTCCGCTTCGCCGCGCTGGCCATCGCGTTCAGCTTCGGCGCGCTCGACGCGCTCAGCCGATCGCTCGATGCGGAACTGACGGACAATCAGGTGCTGCGACTGCGCGGCAACGCCAACGCGCTCAACCGGGCCGCGCATCAAAACGAAACCCGCCTCGACAAGCGCACACCGCAACCCGAGGCCGATGCACCGGAGGAACCGGCGGCGCTGCCCGCCAGCAGCGGCATCGAGGATCTGACGGCGTTTCTCCGCCCGACCGCCGCCGCTGCGCCTGCTCCGGCGCTGTCCCGCCAGCAACGCCGCTTCGCCGATCGGCAGGAGGAAAAGCGGCGCCAGCGGGAGCAGGAAGCCGCCCGGCTGGAACAACGGGCGGCCAAACGTCTCGCCGGGAGGGCCGAGGCGGCGCGGACTCGCCCCGAAGCCGGGTCGGCCGCTGCGATCTGACCGGCATCAAGCCGCGGCGGCCAAACGGGCGAAACCGGGTGGAGGAAAACGCCAAGACCCCCGAACGCCTCAGGCGTTAACGGGGGTCCATGATGCGAAGCTGACCTTCGCGCTTGGCACTATAAGCCAAGCATAAAGTGGACTTGTTACTCAGTTACCGACGCCACAGGGATCGGCAACTTCGTCTATGCTAGGTGGAGCCATGCTGTTTGTGCATCCTCCTTCGACTGTTGCAAGAGGAATCGTGCGCCTGTGTCAAACGCATGTCAAGAGAATCATGCGTCCTAAAATTCGCCCTCAATCTATTCGCCCAGCCGTCGCATGCGCAGGTATGACCTTGCTGTGCGGCCGCATCCGAAACGCCAGCAAGACCGCCAAACCCATCAGAATCATGCTCTCGGCGAATGGCAGATCCCAATTTCCCGTCACATCGATCAGCCAACCGCCAGCGATCGCCCGGAGCATGTTCAGCCTCACTGGAAAGGCGGCGGACATCGCCTTGTTGTCATGGCCCGTCTGGTCCGGGCCACCCCCGCAAGCACCTGCCGCGACAGGTGGCCGGGACACGCCGGGCCATGACGGCTTGACCGTTTCCAGCCAGCCTGAAACCGCTCCTGGACGATCGCCGCCAGCGCGGACCCGGTGTTCATCATGCCGCACCCTCGGGCGGGCACAGCGCCCGGATCTGCGCGGGGTGCCGCGGGCCCGGGGTCATTGCAACCGCTCAATGTCCGGCGCTCCCGACCCCGTGCGTGGCCGGGGATGCAACCTTCTGCAACAAAAAAGGCGCGCGGTCGTCGTCCGCGCGCCATCATGCAGGCCGGAAGCGGCCGGCAGCCGAACCGATCAGTGAGCAGGCTGCGATGCCACGTCCGCCATGGATGCCCGAGCCATCAGGGATTCCTGCACGCGGAACAATAACTCGGAATGGTCCGACTGCGACACGTTGTCACTGCGCATCACCAGATGGACCAAGGGATCCTCCAGCAAAGAATCCAGCGTCAGTGTGCATGTCGTCATTGCGCACATTGTCTGTCACCAATCCTGTTAAGCTCGAAAACGAGTGTAGGTGTTTTCGTGACGCAGAATGGAAATGAATTGTGTCTTAAAGTTGCCCCGGGATGGGCAACTTTTTGTGATATCCGGAACTTTGTGGCGATACCACGCAACGACGGCATCAAGCTTGCTACCGATAACATGCCGGCGATCAAGACCGTATTGAAACTGGCATCGAGGCCGATCAACAACTTCTGGTAGGCTTCAAGCGTCAGCCGCACAATTTATGGCGGCTGGTTTCGACTGTAGAAGCATCTCACGCTGTCCGCAGCCTCGCCGCCGCCACCTTCACCCGCGCCTCCCGCTGAATCCGGACCGCCTCCATCCGCGACCGCGCCGCGGCGACAAGCTCCGGCCGCGCGGTGTCGGGGTGCCCCGCGGCAAACGGCGGGGCGGGCGCGTATTCGAGGGCGAGCTGAATGCTCTCCGCCGCGTCCCGGCCGGCCAGTTCCGCAACCATCGCCAGCGCGAAGTCGATCCCCGCGGTGACGCCCCCGCCGGAGAAGATGTTGCCGTCCCGCACCACCCGGCCCGCCGTCGGGATCGCGCCGAATGGCACCAGCAGATCGGTCCACGCCCAGTGCGTCGTGGCCTTCTTCCCCATCAGCAGACCGGCGGCGCCCAGCACCAGCGCGCCGGTGCAGATCGAACCGGTGAAGCGCGCCGCCGCCGCACGGTCGCGCAGAAACTCCAGCACCTCGGCATCGTCCATCAGATCCAGCACGCCGGCACCGCCGGGGACGCAGATCACGTCGAGGGGCGGGCAATCGGCGAGCGTCGTGTCGGGCACCAGGCGCAGGCCGCCCCCGGCCTGGATCGGATCGAGCGTTTTCCAGATCACCCGCACATCGGCGCCAGGCAGGCTGGCGAACACCTGCAAAGGACCGGTGAGGTCCAGTTGCGTCACCGCCGGGAACGCCAGGAGGCCGATGCGGAACGTGGGCATAACGGGATTATAGTCAGGCCGTCGCGCGGACGGGAACAGTTTCCCCTCCCGAGGCGGCCATCACGGCCCGCGCCGCGTCCGACCCCGGCCCCGGCGCTTCGACGGATCGTAACCCCCGCCCCCCGGTCCCATCGGTTCCGGCGTGCGGCTCTTATTCAGGCGCGTCGTGGCGGTCGCCACCGGAGGCGCCGGCAGACCGAGTTCCAACGCCTCCAGCCGCTTGATCTCGTCGCGCAGCCGCGCCGCCTGCTCGAATTCCAAATTTGCTGCCGCGCCCCGCATCCTCTTTTCCAGATCGGCGATCGCCGCCTTCAGGTCCTTGCCGACGAATTCCTTCGTGTCGGAGCCGGCGACGGGGGCGACGGTGACGTAGTCCTGCTCGAACACGCTCTCCAGCACATTGCCGATATTCTTGCGGATGGAAATCGGCGTGATGCCGTGGTCCTCGTTCCAGGTCCGTTGCTTGTTGCGGCGGCGCTCGGTCTCCTCGATCGCGTAGCGCAGCGAACCGGTCATGACGTCGGCATACAGCAACACCCGTCCGTCGATGTTCCGCGCTGCCCGGCCGATGGTCTGGATCAAGGATGTCTGCGAGCGCAGGAAGCCTTCCTTGTCGGCATCGAGGATCGCCACCAAGGAGCACTCCGGAATATCCAGACCTTCGCGCAACAGGTTGATCCCGACCAGCACGTCGAACACGCCGAGGCGGAGATCGCGGATGATCTCGATCCGCTCCAACGTGTCGATGTCGGAATGCAGGTAGCGGACCTTGATCCCCATCTCGGTCATGTAGTCCGTGAGTTCCTCCGCCATCCGCTTGGTCAGCGTCGTCACCAGCACGCGTCCGCCGCGGGCGGCCACCGCCTTGCATTCGTGCATCAGGTCATCGACCTGATATTCCACCGGGCGGATCTCGGTGACCGGATCGATCAGGCCGGTCGGGCGGATCACCTGTTCGGCGAACACACCGCCGGTGCGCTCCATCTCCCACGGACCCGGGGTCGCCGATACGAAGATGGTCATCGGGCGGAAGCGTTCCCATTCCTCGAACTTCAGCGGCCGGTTATCGACGCAGGACGGCAGGCGGAAGCCGAACTCCGACAGCACCGTCTTGCGGGCGTAGTCGCCCTTGAACATGCCGCCAATCTGCGGGACGGTGACGTGGGATTCGTCGACAATCAGCAAGGCGTTTTCCGGCAGGTATTCGAACAGCGTCGGCGGCGGATCGCCCGGCTCGCGCCCGGTCAGATAACGCGAGTAGTTCTCGATCCCCTTGCACGACCCGGTGGTTTCCATCATTTCGATGTCGAAGGTCGTGCGCTGCTCCAGCCGTTGCGCTTCCAGCAGCTTGCCCTCGGCGTTCAGTTCCGTCAGGCGTTCCTTCAGCTCGACCTTGATGTCGCGCACCGCCTGGGTCAGCGTCGGCCGCGGCGTCACGTAGTGGCTGTTGGCATAGACCGTGATCTGCTTCAGGTCCGCGGTGACTTCGCCGGTCAGCGGATCGAATTCGCCCACGCTTTCGATCTCGTCGCCGAACAGCGTGACGCGCCAGGCGCGGTCCTCGTAATGGCTCGGGAAGATATCGACGATCTCCCCGCGCAACCGGAAAGATCCGCGGACGAACGCGGTGTCGTTGCGGCGGTATTGCAGATCGACCAGCGCCTTGGCCAGCTTGTCGCGGTCGATGCGGCCGCCAACCTCCAGCTTCGCCACCATCTTGGCGTAGGTTTCGACCGAGCCGATACCGTAGATGCACGATACCGAGGCGACCACGATGACGTCGTTGCGTTCCAGCAGGGACTGCGTGGCGGCGTGGCGCATGCGGTCGATCTGCTCGTTGATCTGCGCGTCTTTTTCGATATAGGTGTCGGTGCGCGGGACGTAGGCCTCCGGCTGGTAATAGTCGTAGTAGCTGACGAAGTATTCGACCGCGTTGTCGGGGAAGAAGCTTTTCATCTCCCCGTACAACTGCGCCGCCAGCGTCTTGTTGGGTGCCAATATCAAGGTCGGCTTTTGCACCGCCTCGATCACCTTGGCCATGGTGAAGGTTTTGCCCGACCCGGTGACGCCAAGCAGCACCTGGTCGCGCTCCTCGGCCTGCACGCCGCGCACCAGCTCGGCGATGGCCGCCGGCTGGTCGCCGGCCGGTTCGTACTCGGAGACAGATCGCAGCGCCCGCGTCATCGGCCGCGCCGCCTGCTTCTGCGGCATGAACAGCACGGGCGACGGGCGCAGAAGGGTCTGTGACATGCTCGGGCTCCTTAACCGCAAACATGGTCTGCCCGTCCGGCGCCGTCGAGGGGGTAAGCGACCGCGGGAGACAGATCCGTCCACGGCCCGCGCGAATTCCAGTGCGCAATCATACCTAACTCTGATACCACCTGTCCCGTTCCGATGCCGAAAGTTCGGCCGGCTGCCAGGACCATGACCATGCGACTTGCGAAAACGACGACCGGAACGGTGCTCTTCGGGCTGGATGCCGCGCTCGTCCTGGCCGTCTGGCCGATGGTCCTGTGGTTGACCCGGCCGCGGCTGCTGTCACTCTCCGCCGTGCCGCTGGACGCCCGCGGGCTCGCCTTCCCGTTGTTCGACCTGCTGCTGTTGTTCGCGATGGGCCTGTACCGGCGGGAGGCGCTGGTGGAGTTCGGGCGCTCGCTCAGCCGGGTGCCCCTGGTCGCCGGCATGGGCGCCAGTCTCGCCGTCCTGCTGTCGTTGATGCAGCCGATGTTCGTCACGGCGGCGGTTCGCCCGTCGGGCGAGGATCAGGTGCTGCTGTTCGCCGTCGCTTTGATCACGTTCACGGTGTGCGCCTTCGCCGCCCGCCTCGTCATCAACATACTGCTGCGCCGCCACGTCCTGAGCCGCCGGCTGCTGATCATCGGCGCCGGACAGCGCGCCTGGGACCTGCTGCTAATGCTGGGGCGCGAGGGCAGCAGCCTGAACGACGACGTGGCCTTGCTGCACGATCCGGCGCTTGGCGAGATCGACCCGCGCCTGGAGGCCAATCCGCCCGGCCGGATCTACCGCCCGGCCGGGTTCGACGTCGCCGGCGTGGCCAAACTGGTCGGCGCCGACATCATCATCGTTGCACCCGACGAACGGCGGGGCATGAACCTGCAACGCCTGCTGGAATGCAAGCGCGGCGGCTATCCGGTCGTTCAATACCTGACCTTCGTCGAGAAGGAGATCCGCCGCATCGACCTCAAGCGCATGGAACTCGGCTGGTTGGTCTACAGCGGCGGCTTCACCTTCGGCACCCTGGACCGGTTTCTGAAGCGCCTGTTCGATCTGGCGGTCAGTTCCGTCATGTTGCTGCTGACCGGGCCGCTGATCCTGGGCGGGATGATCGCTATCCGCTGGGAAGGTCCCGGACCGGTCATCTATTGGCAGGAGCGGGTGACCCTGGACGGCCGCGTGTTCTGGATCATGAAGCTGCGCACGATGCGGGTGAACGCCGAGGCCAAGGGCGCGGTCTGGGCGATGGAGAAGGACAATCGCATCACCAGGGCCGGCGCGTTCCTGCGCCGCACCCGCATCGACGAGTTGCCGCAGCTTGTGAACATCCTGCGCGGCGACATGTCGTTCGTCGGCCCGCGGCCCGAGCGGCCGGTGTTCGTCGCCGAACTGACGGAGAAGATTCCGCTGTATCATGAGCGGCACATGGTCAAGGCGGGCCTGACCGGCTGGGCGCAGATCAACTACCCGTACGGCGCCTCGATCGACGACGCGCGGTCGAAGCTGAGCTTCGACCTGTACTATGTGAAGAACTTCTCCGTCCTGTTCGATTTCGTCATCCTGCTACAAACTCTGCGCGTGGTGCTGTGGCCGACCGGGGTTCGGTAGGGCATCGTCACGAACAAGCGAATCCGGATGCCCGCACCATCCCGTCATGGCCCGGATTGTCCGCGCGACCCCCGCCGCACGGTGCCGCGATAGGTGGCCCGGACGCGGCCTGCCATCACCCCGGGGGAAGGCCGCAAACTGCCGGACTACCGGCCGATCGGCGCGAAGTCGGCGGGGGTCATGAGACTGTTTCTTTGGTCAACCAGGTAACCAGCCTCACCGCTTTTTTGTAGATACAATTGCCATTCCGGATCCGCCGCCATCGCCGCTCGTTTCGCCGCACGATCGGCTGCGTCCTTGTACGCCCAAATATGGACATAGGTATTGACGTTGCCGGATTCGGTAACCAAATATGCGACCGGCTCGCCCAGATGGCGTTTTTGCGGCGCCAGGCCGAACTCCCGGTAGAGCGCCATCTGCCTGGCCATGGTGCCGGGCCTCACCGTATACGTGCGGTGGTCGAGCAACATACGTGTCCTCCCTCATGAACGCACCACCACACGTGATGCGTGATCGCCCGGGCGGAAAGACACGAGATGGCGAACGCGGACCCCTGCGAGCCGTTCGGCCTGCCAGAGCGACTTCAGGCCAACTGGAATCGCTCGCACCGCCATGACCCGGCAGGTGCTTGCAGGGCGGGCCGGGCCATGACGAAAAGGCTACGTCCGCGCCTTTCCAGTCAGGCTGAAACTGCTCTGATCAGGTTGTTCCTGCGGCCAGTCGGAACTCCGCCCGGTTCGAAGCGGGCAGAGTTCGATCGGGTGGCGCCGTCCCGTATGGTACGTCAAAATCCGTCGACCTCACCAAAGAGGCGGACGTTCAAAAACCCTATGGCCGAGTTCGCACTCACACCCGCTCCAGGCTGGCTCAAATACAAACCACGGGAACGCAAACCGGGTGAGCGGCCGGGCCGCGACGTGCCGCGGCCCGGATCTCAGTGTGTCGCTCGAACCGGTTCGGTCCCGGTGCGCTGCCGCGCCTGAGCGGGTTCTGCGGTAATCCGCAGCGTCGAGGCCGCATCGCGCAGGATCGTCCGCATCTCCCGCAGGAAGGCCATGCCGGTCGCCGTACGCTGAACCAGAACACTGCGACGATCCAGCGGATCGGTCTTGCGGCGAACCAGATCAAACTCCGACAGCCGATCCAACGCCCGCGTGATCGCCGGCTTGGAGACGCCCAGTTTCGCGGCCAGGCCACGCACCGTCTGCGCCTCGGTCTCCAGGTAGCACGTCAGGAACACGCCGAGCTGGCGTGCGGACAGGTCGGGGCCATCGCGGCGAACAAGTTCCACGATCGCGGTTCGAAGGATGCCGGCAAGCCCATCGCTGACTTCGTTTGTGATCATTCTCCTGTACCTTTCATATAAAGTTGTGGAACTCGCTCGGATCGAGGTGAGGGCCACCATTCGATAGTTGTCATGCGACCGAGTTCGTGTCTCGTAACGAAGCGGTGTACCAAACGTATTTGTTCCGGTGATTAAATTGTGTGTTCGGAATTATCATAAAGTAGCATACGGTTTGACTATGCATCAAGCATATCATTTTATGTCCTTTAGTCAAGTCTTGTTGCGCTATGCCATGGCAAGAAGCCGGCATCAAACCCGATCTCCACGCTATATTTCCAATCAAAAGCAGGATCTATCCACTATCCAAGCCTTGATTCCATCAGGTTGTCGTGATGAAACTGCCGGTGTATTCGACAAATTCAGTAACGTGAGCGCCCGGGACTGCACGAAACCTTTCCCGCACGCGTCCCGTGCCATGCCCGGCAGATCAATGTTGGCGACCGAAGCCTCCGCCACGTCCCGGACGGCACAGCGCCTACGGTCGCCGGAAACCGCGTCAGCACCGGCGCAGGGTTATCGCAAATCGATACTATTGCGTGTCCGTTTCACAGAAATGAGCGGAAATTTATCAATTAAAACACACGCTAAGGGGTTTTCGGAGCGTCGCGCGGCCAGCGCCGAAGAACGAGACTCGGCGGCCAGTCCGTTTCGCCGGCGCGAACGCTCGCCGCCGCTCAAAGCAACGCGGAATCGGATGTCCGGCGCGGTGGCGTTATCCCGGGTGGCGCCGATACCCGAGCGAACGGCCACGGCCGATCGCGGCGGTGCCGAAACGGCCGCGCAGCGAGTCGATTGCGGCCTGCGCCGCGGCCAGCCTCGGGGTCGCGGAATCCGCTAGATCGCCCAGATCCGCCAGAGCGCCCGCCACCAGCGGGTTCGCGCCAATGCCGATCAGGCGAAACGCGGTGCCGGATGCCTCCTTGGCCAGCAGGTCCCGCGCCACGCCGAACAGCCGGTCGGGCAGCACCGTCGGCCCGGCAAGCCGCGCGGCCCGGGTGCGCAGCGCGAACCGCGACGTCTTCAGCTTCAGCACCACGCCCCCCGCGGCCAGTTCATTGCCGCGCAGCCGGCCCGCCAGCTTTTCGCACAGGTGCCACAAATGCCGCTCCAGGTCCCGCGGATCGGACAGGTCGCGGTCGAACGTAACCTCGGCGCTGATCGACTTCGCCTCCCGCGCCGGATCGACAACGCGCGAATCGAGGCCAAGCGCCCGCCGCACCAGAGCCGGGCCGTCATCGCCCAGCCGCCGCAGCGCCTCACGGTCCGGCAGCACCTGCAATTGGCCGAGGCGGGTGATCCCCATGCCTTCCAGTTTCCTCGCCATCGCCGCGCCGATGCCCGGCAACAGGCGAACCGGCTCCGGCGCCAGCAGCGCCGCGGCTTCCTCGGCGTCGATCACGGTGAAGCCGCGTGGTTTGCCGCGGCCGGCAGCCAGCTTCGCCATCAGGCGGTTGGCCGCCAAACCGATCGAAACGGTGATGCCCGCCTGCTGCTCGACTGCGCTGGCGAACCGGGCGAGCACGACGGCGGCCGGGGCGCCGTGCAGCGCCTCGGTTCCGGCCAGGTCGAGCGCGGCTTCATCGATCGACAGCGGTTGCACCAGGGGCGTCAGCGTGTTCATCAGCGCCCGCACCTGGCGCGAGGCGGCGCTGTACTTGGCGAAATCCGGCTTGATCACCACCGCATCGGGGCAGGCCTGCAATGCCTTGAACATCGGCATGGCGCTGCGCACGCCATACATCCGGGCGACGTAGCACGCGGCGGTCACTACGCCGCGGGTCCCGCCGCCGACGATCACCGGCTTCGCCGCAAGCTCGGGCCGATCGCGCTTTTCTACGCTGGCGTAGAAGGCGTCGCAATCGATGTGGGCAATGGTCAGGCGCAGCAGCGAGCGGTGCTGGACCAGGCGGCCGCCGCCGCAGGCCGGGCACCGGTCGGGCGCAGCGTCCGTGACGGCATGGCAGTCACGGCAAAGCGCCGGCATGTCAGGCGCCCGGCCAAAGCCACGCTGCGCCGCGCACCCCCGACGAATCTCCGTGCTTGTTCCTCAGGATCGGCGTTGCGACCACGTCGCTGAAGGCATGCTGCGGGATCAGTTGCGGCAGTTGGGCATAGAGGTGAGGCATGTTCGACAGGCCGCCGCCAAGCACGATGGCATCCGGATCGAGCACGTTGACGATCACCGCCAGTCCGCGCGCCACCCGATCGGCGTGGCGGGCGAGCGCGTCGATGGCAAGCTGGTCGCCGGCCTCGGCGCGGGCCGGCAAGCCGCTTGCGTTATGCGCGCCCGGACCGTCGCAGTCGCGCGCCAGCGAGGTGCCGGAGATGTAGGTTTCCAGGCAGCCGTGTTGGCCGCACCAGCATAAATGGCCGGGCACTTCCTGACCCTGCGGCCAGGGCAGGGGGGTGTGGCCCCATTCCCCCGCGATGCCGTGCGGGCCGCGGTGGACGCGGCCGTGCATCACGATGCCGGCGCCGCATCCGGTGCCGAGGATGACCCCGAAGACCACACCGTAACCGGCGCCGGCCCCGTCGGCCGCCTCGCTGAGGGCGAAACAGTTGGCGTCGTTATCGACCCGCACTTCCCGCCCCAGCGCCTGGCTGATGTCGTGATCGAAGCGATGACCATTCAATGCGATCGAGTTGGCGTTCTTGACCAGTCCGGTCGCCGGGCTGATAACGCCGGGAATGCCGATGCCGACGGTGGCGGTGGCGCCGAGTTGCGCTTCGGCGGCGCGGACAAGGCCGGCGATGGCCTCTACCGTGTCCTCGTACCGGCCGGGCGTCGGGATGCGGTGGCGCAAGGCGACGGGACCGTCCGGAGCCAGGACGATGATCTCGATCTTGGTGCCGCCTAGGTCGATTCCGATGCGGTGCTGGCTCATGTTGGTTAGCATGCCGTGTTGAAGCGGGAGGCTCAAGTCCCGGGTCCGCGCGCGGTCGTTCAAGGTTCGCGCATTATGGTGACTCCACCAGACGGTGAGAGCATGGACAGAGACAGGCCGTCGCGGCTTGAACGAGCCTAAGGTGCCGGGATCATTTGGCTCGTGTCGTGCGCCTCGGGACGCGCCGGCGGGTTTCAGGTCACCGCTATTCACCGCGGAGAAGGCAAGATCGGGCAGTTTTGGGCGCCCGGGAATAGGCGAATCCGCAGCTCCGTCCCCTTTTGCGTCATGGCCCGGCTTGTCCGGGCCCCCCGCGGCTCGGTGCCGCGACAGGTCCCGGACAAGCCGGGCCATGACGTTTCAGGAAGCCGTCTCCACGAAAAGGTAGGTCTTGGGCGTTGCCTGACCTTGGTCGCCGCGCCCCCCGGTGTACCTCGTCCCGTGAGCTACCGTCCGCCGGAGCATCCGTCGGATACCGTCTTGCCCAAAGCGTCCATCATAAGCATGTTGCCGGCATGAGCGAAACCCAGCTTGACGTCAAAGGCATGAACTGCCCGTTGCCCGTCCTCAGGGCTAACCGGGCGTTGCGGACCATGGCCGCGGGAGAACGTTTGCGGGTATTGGCCACCGATCGAGCCGCCGTTGGCGATTTCCAGTCATATTGTCAAGAAACCGGTCACGCCCTGCTGGCGTGGAGCGAGGAAGCTGGCATATTCAGCTTCCTGATCCGCCGTCGAGCGGACGAGCCAAACCACAAAGGGGGCTGACGTGGCAACCGCGTTGATTACGCATCCGGCGTGCCTGGAGCACGATACGGGCCCTTACCATCCGGAAACGTCGGAACGCCTTCGCGCCGTATTGACGGCGCTGGAGGCGCCGGAATTCTCAGACCTGATCCGCGAAACCGCGCCTATGGCATCGATCGAGCAGCTCAGCCGGGTGCATCCGCGCGACTACGTGGAGGCGATCCTGGCGATCCAGCCCGAACTCGGGGAACCGGTGCAGATCGACGGCGACACGGTCATGAGCGCGGGTAGCGCCGAAGCCGCGGCCCGCGCCGCCGGCGGCACCTGCATGGCGGTCGACGCCGTCATGGAAGGCTGGGCGCGCGCGGCCTTCGCGGCGGTGCGTCCGCCCGGACACCATGCCGAGCCGAACAAGCCGATGGGCTTCTGCCTGTTCAACAATGCCGCCGTGGCGGCCATGCATGCCCGGGTGCGGTGGGGCATCGAACGGATCGCGGTGGTTGATTTCGACGTCCACCACGGCAACGGCACGCAGGCGATGTTCGCCGCCGATGCCGGCCTGTTCTACGGATCGTCGCATCAGCACCCGTGCTATCCCGGCACCGGTGAAGTTCACGAACGCGGGGTCGCGGGGAACATCATCAACGTCCAGTTGCGTCCTCGCGACGGCAGCGCGGCGTTCCGGGCGGCATGGGGCGATACGATCATCCCGGCGCTGGACCGGTTCGCTCCCGGCCTTCTGATCATCTCCGCCGGCTTCGATGCGCATATCGCCGATCCGCTGGCCCAGTTGCGGGTAGAGACACAGGATTTCGCCTGGGTGACGGAACGGCTCGTCGAGGTTGCCGAGAAACATTGCGGCGGACGTGTGGTATCGGTGCTGGAAGGCGGCTATGACCTGAACGCGCTTGCGGTCGCGACCGCCGCCCACGTGCGGGCGCTGATGCGCGCTTAGGGAATACAGATAATGGCGGATGCTCAGCCGGACGATGTCGGCACCCTTTCGTTCGAGGATGCGCTGGCGGAACTGGACCAGATCGTCCGCGGGCTGGAGGGCGGGACCCTGAAGCTGGACGCGGCGGTGCAGGCGTTCGAGCGCGGGGTGAAGCTGCGCCGGCACTGCGAGGCCAAGCTGGCCGAGGTCGAAGCAAGGGTCGAAGCGCTGGTCCAGCGATCGGACGGGTCTTTGGCGACACGGCCGCTGGAATAGCACCGGCGATTCACCATGAAGCAGCGGGCCGATCAGTTGCTGGTCCAGCGGGGATTGGTGGAAAGCCGGACGCGCGCGCAGGCGCTGATCCTCGCCGGCAAGGTGTTTTCCGGCGAGAAACGTATCGCCAAGGCCGGCGACATGCTGGCCGAGGCGACTCCCTTGGAAGTGCGCGGGCATGACCACCCGTGGGTTTCTCGCGGCGGCCTGAAGCTTACGCACGGATTGGTCCATTTCGGCTTTTCGCCGGCCGGGCGCGTTTGCCTTGACGTCGGCGCCTCCACCGGCGGCTTTACTGACGTACTACTGTCGCACGGCGCGGCGAAGGTGCACGCGGTGGATGTCGGGCATGGGCAGCTTGCGTGGAAGCTGCGCTGCGATGATCGCGTGGTGGTGCATGAGAAAACCAATGCCCGCTATCTGGACCGCGACCGAATAGCCGACCCGGTCGCAGCCGTCGTCTGCGACGCGAGTTTCATCGGGCTGGCCACGGTCCTGCCGGCCGCGCTTGACCTCTGCGTGCCCGGGGCGTGGGCGATCGCATTGATCAAGCCGCAATTCGAGGCCGGCGCGGCGGCGGTCGGCAGCAAAGGCGTGGTCCGCGATCCGGCCGTGCATCGCGAAGTCTGCGAAAGGGTCAGCAACTGGTTGGGCCAGCGCCCGGGCTGGACGGTCGTTGGCGTCGAAGACAGCCCGATTACCGGGCCGGAAGGCAATCGCGAATTCCTGCTCGGCGCTACCTTTGCAGGGGCGCCTTGATCCAGGCACAGCGGAGGCATTACTCGCCCCGGGTCGGATTTTGACCGAACCCCAAGCTTCTAGACCGATTTTTTCAATACTGGAGACGCCTTGAACCGGACTGTCTTACCGGCCTTTACTTTGATCGACTCGCCGGTCCGGGGGTTCAGCGCCTTGCGCGCCTTGGTCTTGCGGACGGTGAAAGTTCCGAAGCTGGGAAGCGTGAACTTTCCCGTGCGCTTCATCTCCTTCACGATGGCATCGATCAGCTCATTGGTGGCGCGGTTTGCCGCTGCCCCGGTCACTTCAGTTGATTGCTGAATGACACGGGAGATGAACGCCTTAGACATCTAATTTCCTTATAATTTCGGATCAAAAAATGCATTGATCCAACTAAGGACGTGCTTATGCGCCATTCCGGCATGATCAGTCAACAAATTTGCATGCGACGAAATGAAATGTTGGATATGGGTTCAACGACATTTGATAAGGTTAACGGGTCCCTTCGTCCAGGCCTTGAACGAACCAGGGGGGTCGCAATTATGCGGCGCCCGCCAGCGGAATCTTGGTGCTCCGCGGGCAGGCGAATACTCAGGTTTGAAAATGGAGGTCGCACACGGCCGCCGCGCCCGGCGCAACGGGTCGAAAACGCTGAGCCTTATACCAGCCCGCGTTGACTTCGACTCTCGGCCCGCGCCACGTCTGCATCCACGCCTTTTGCTTGTTTAATCAAAGGCGTGGATCGCGGGCCTGCGGCCGCCATGCGGCGGTGGCGACCGAGCCCATGTGTCGGACTCAACGCCGATTGGTTTTAGATCAGCCCCGCGGCGACGTTTCGGATGCGGCGGACTGTTGCTGGTCCGCCGGAATCGCTTCCGGCCGGGAAACTTCGGCCAGCAGCGACCACACCCTGTCGGGCTGCAGGGGCATGTCCGGATCGTTCAAAAGCCGATCGAGTTCGTCGAGTTTGCGGCGGTAGTCATCAGCGGTCATGGTCACCTCAGGAAATACGCACGCGCCATGACCTCACAACGCAGGCTGCCACGCGATCGAGGATATGAGGTGCCGCCCGGCGAACCGGACGGTGCCCTCGATCAAACCGACGACATCACCGCCGGAGCCAGGGCGGCCATGCCGGCGGCCGGATGCCCGGGGTTGCGGAACCGCAACTCTCCTCCCGGAGCGGCATCGGGTTCGCCGAGGCCGAACAGTTCCAGCCGGGATATGAATGTCACGGCGACAACGGGGCGCGCCTCCGGGTTGGTCATGAACTGGCGGGCCTCGCCTTCGAGTTCCAGGCGGTCGCGCAGGCCGCGCCATTCCAGCCGGTCGGTGTCCTCGACGAACATCGACAGGATGCCGGGGCGCTCTCCGGTCAGCCGCACGGGGGCGATGGCGGCGAGGCGGCGGCGGATGGCGATCGCCACCTCGTTCTCCCGGCCGGCCCGCGCCGCCATGACGAAGACGCCACCGCCGGCCTGGGTGACGGACAGATGCGCCTCCGGTCCGAATTCACGCCGCAGCGAGGAGATCAGGCCCATGTCCTCAGCTTGCGCGCCTGCGAGAAGCAGGGGATCGAGCCGCAGGACGATGGCCTCGTCATGATCCTGCCGGGATTTGGTTTCCAGCATACTCCGGATTCGCTGGTGCAAGGTCGCCAGCGTTTCGCTGTCCGAGGCGGAGTCGTGCAGCCCGCCACGCAGGCCGCCGGGCAGGGTCATCTTCAGCAAATAGCGGCCGGGATGCGCCGCCAGCCAGGTTTGCAGATCGGGGTCGATCCGGTCTGCCAACCGGAACCAGGCGCCGCGATGCACGCCGCGGCCTTCTTCGGCGGTAACGACTTCGCAGGCGACCTCGGCTTCGATCTTGTCGCGGGTCAGCAGGAGATCGTGCGGCGTTTCGTCCTCCAGGCCGGGGAACGAGACACTGAAGCCGCGGGACCGCTGCAGCATCGCGGACCGGATGAGATGGAACACCGGGATCAGCGTATTTTCGCCGCTGAGGCCGAGCCGCAGTTGCTCCACCAGCCGATCGCGGCCACGCAGGGTGAGATCGGCGGCGATCAGCGCCAACTCGGAGGCAATGGTGCCAAGCAGCGCTTCCGTCCGGGACGGTTCGGCGGCGGGCTGGCGGCGCAGCTTCTCAAGCGAGAGTTCGAGCACATGGCGTTGGCGGATGGCCTGGCTGGCGCGCGGCCCCGACGCCGCCAGATCGCGGATTTCACCCAGGCGTTCACGCCACCGGGTTGCGCCGACAAGATCGACAAACGGCTTAAGTTGCAATGAAGCAGGGTTTGTCACCGGGGCCATCATTCAAATTGCTTCACAAAAACGAGACAGCTATTGAGACGTGAAAATTCCCGATCGTCAAGCTTGGTTATTTCAGGAGACTGCTGACGCTTTAGCGAGCGAACCGCGGTCCGGCACACTCCCACCCTCATGGCCGGGCGTGTCCCCATAGGCGTCAGGTTAAGGGGCCACGCGGAGCACGACATTCTCTCCTCACCGTCATGGCCCGGCTCGTCCGGGCCACCGGTCGCGGCACATGCTGGTATAAGTGGTCCGGACAAGCCGGGCCATGACGGTGAGAGAACAAGGCGCCGGCCAAACTTTTCCCTCGCTGCGGCTTATTCTGATAAGCATCGTGCCAAGTCCGGCCACGATCAGTTGCGCGGCAACCGCAGCGTCACCGGCGCTTCCGGGTTCTGCGCCCGGTGCCGCAGCAGATGGTCGGCCAGGACGCAGGCCAGCATCGCCTCGCCAACCGGCACCGCGCGGATGCCGACGCACGGGTCGTGCCGGCCCTTGGTGACAATCTCGATGTCATGCCCGGAGCGGTCTACCGAGCGGCGGGGCGCCAGAATTGAACTCGTCGGCTTGACCGCGAAGCGGGCGACGATCGGCTGACCGGTCGAGATGCCGCCGAGAATCCCGCCCGCGTGATTTGATTCGAACGCGACCAGCCCATCCCGCATCCGCATCTCGTCGGCATTGGCTTCACCGGACAAGGCAGCCGCGGCGAAACCCTCGCCGATCTCCACGGCCTTCACCGCGTTGATCGACATCAGCGCTCCGGCGATGTCGGCGTCGAGCTTGCCATAGATCGGCGCGCCCAGGCCGGGCGGAGCGCCCTCGGCGATAACCTCGATGACGGCGCCGGCCGAGGACCCCGCCTTGCGGACCTCGGACAGATAGGTGTCCCACGTCAGTGCACACACCGCGTCGGGGCAGAAGAAGGGGTTTTCGCCGATCTGGTCCCAGTCCCAGCGGGCGCGGTCGATTGCGTGCGGGCCGACCTGCACCAGCGCGCCGCGAATCACGACGCTGGTCCCGAGCACCTTCCGCGCGACCGCCCCGGCCGCCACGCGCATGGCGGTTTCGCGGGCGGATGACCGGCCGCCGCCACGATAATCGCGGATGCCGTATTTCAGATCATAGGTCAGATCGGCATGGCCGGGCCGAAACCCGGCCGCGATATCGGCATAGTCGCGCGACCGCTGATCCTGGTTCTCGATCATCAGGCTTATCGGGGTGCCGGTGGTCAAGCCCTCGAACACCCCGGACAGGATCCGCACCTGGTCGGGCTCCTGCCGCTGCGTGGTAAACTTCGATTGGCCCGGCCGCCGCTTGTCCAGCCAGGGCTGAATGTCAGCCTCGGTCAGCGGAATCAGCGGCGGACACCCGTCAACGACGCATCCGATTGCCGGGCCGTGACTCTCGCCCCACGTCGTCACCCGGAACAGATGGCCGAAGCTGTTGTGGGACATGGCCCGCGACCGTCAGGACTCGGCGATGGCGATGTCCGGGGCGTCGGGATGCTTCATGCCGACGGCATGGTAGCCGCAATCGACGTGATGCACCTCCCCGGTGACACCGCCGGACAGATCCGACAGAAGATACAGGCCCGCGCCGCCGACTTCCTCGATCGTAACGTTGCGCCGCATCGGCGAATTGAGGTTGTTCCAGCGCAGGATATAGCGGAAATCGCCGATGCCGGAGGCCGCCAGCGTCTTGATCGGCCCGGCGCTGATGGCGTTGCAACGGATGCCGGCGGTGCCCAGATCGGCCGCCAGATAGCGCACCGACGCCTCCAGTGCCGCTTTTGCCACCCCCATGACATTGTAGTGCGGCACCCAGCGTTCGGCGCCGAGATAGGACAAGGTCAGCAGGCTGCCGCCCGGCCGCATCAACGGCACCGCCCGCTGGCTGACGGCGGTGAAGGAATAGCAGGAGATATCCAGCGCCTGCAGGAAGGCGGCGCGCGGGGTATCGAGGTAGCGCCCGCGCAGGAACTGCTTGTCCGCATAGCCGATGGCGTGGACCAGGAAATCCAGCCCGTCCCAGCGTTCCGCCAGGGAGACGAACGCCGAGTCGATGCTGGCCTCGTCGGCGACGTCACACGGGAAAACCCGGTCCGAACCGGTCTGCGCCGCGAGCGGGCGCACCCGGCGCTCCAACGCCTCGCCCTGGAAGGTGAAGGCCAGTTCGGCGCCCTGCGCGGCGCAGGCGGCGGCGATGCCCCAGGCGAGGGAGCGGTCATTGGCAACGCCCATGATCAGGCCCCGCTTGCCATGCATCAGGTTGCCTTGGACGGGGAGGAGGGCCGGGTCACTGTCAGCCATTGTCTATCCTACTATTTGCCGGCGCGCGGCGACACGCGTCATCCCGGCGTGGTGACACAAGGCGGCGGCGTCGGGCAAGAGGCAAGCGGCGCTTTTCGTCCGCTCCGTTAACCAATCGAACGGTGCGGCGAGCACGGTGGCCGGTATCAGGCGGCTGTTACCAGTCGTGTTCGGGTTTGCGCCGTTTTGGATGACCCGGCAACCGCGACGGCGGCCGGGCGGCCGATGTGCGGCTGATGCTTCGACGGAGCAGGCTCGGACCCTACCGGTATGGCCGGATTTTCGCCGGTCAGGCGTTCGATCATCCGATTGTAGGACGCCAGGTAATCATCCATCGCGAGATGCTTCTCCGCGTACGCTCGCGCATTGGTGCGCAGCGTGCGCGTCAGGGCCTTGTCATCCAGCAGATCGAGAATGGTCCGGCTCAGGCGATCCGGCCTGAGGCATGGCACCAGCAAGCCGTTGTCGCCATGGCTGATGAATTCCGTCACCGGCTCGGTCTCGCTGCCAATGACCGGGCAGCCGACGGCAAGCGATTCGCGGAGCGACCACGACGCCACGAAGGGGTAGGTCAGGTAAACGTGGGCGTCGGAGCGCCGCAGCATGGAGAGATATGTTCCGTACGGAATGCGGCCGGGAAATACGACGCGATCGGGATCGATGTCCTTGCCGACCTCCGCCAGCATGACCTCCCGCCAGGTGCCGCCCTGAACAGGAGCGCTGCCATAGCTGACGCCGTCGCCGCCAACCATGACCACCTTGAGGTCCTTGCGCGCGCGCATCAGCTTCGGCAGGGCGCGCATCATGACATGGAATCCGCGATACGGTTCGAGGTCCCTGGACACATAGGTGACCAGTTTGTCCGTCGGCCGAATGGTCATGTCGCCGATGACGAGGCTCTTTTTGCGGGCCTGCGGATCCGGGGAGCAGACGGTGAGGTCCACGCCCTCCCGGATCACGTCGATGCGCGGCCGGGCCCAGTCCGGATAGGTCGAAAGCTGCCAGTTCGTCGGCGTCTGGCCGGCGCCACCGAGATTGAGGGCAATATGGTTGATCGCGTTCTTCGCCCGGATGCGCGGATAATCCATCGGGTCGGAGGGAAACTCGGGATCGAAGCCGACATCGGCTCGGTCGAGTTGATAATAGAACTCCATATACCCCAGCAGCGGGACGCCCGGCCAGACGTCGGGCAGGTTCAGCAATTCTCCCCAGCCGTGATGGCCGATGACGATGTCCGGCCTGAAGCCGAGATGCCGCAGACCGAGCGCCGCCTTGCACACCGCCTCCGCCCGCCGCACGCCGTTGTCCAGTTCACGCGCCACGAAATGCGTGTCGCGTATGTCCAGCGCCGGGCGGGTATAGGGGATTTTTCGCACACCGGCGAGATGGTTCGCGTTCGGCTCGGTGATGAACAGAACTTCGTGGCGGGGATCGCTCGCAAGCTGGCGGACAATGTGAAGGAACTGGCCGGGGTAGTTTTGGTGGACAAACAGAAACTTCAACCTGGTTACCCCATGCGCAAGCCAACGGCGGGCACCGGCCGGTCCCCGGATCGCGCCAGCCCGGCCGGGATCAACCGGGCTGGCGCTGTCTGATGCCGGTCATGCCGCCGGGACGCTAGCCCCGTGCCTTCGATGCCGCCTTGGCCTTCAGTGTCTCCGGCTTGGCATCCGCCGCCGCGGTCCTCGCGGAACCGGCCCGCGGGAGCAGGACGATTTGGAAGGCCTCCAGCGCGGCGAGGCTTTCGGCCTCGCACGTCTCGCCGGCATTGACCGGGCCGGCCTCGCTGCCGTCGACAAAGGTCGCCGAGTAGGTGCAGTCGTAAGCCTTCGCCGCGGCGCCCTTCAGGCGGAGCTTGATGCCCAGCAGCGGCAGCGCCATGCCGCGGCTGCCGCAGTACTTGCCGGCCTCGACCCAGGGCGACAGCCAGTTGCGGCCCAGCACGGCCTGATATTCGAGATCGCTCGCCGGGATGCCGTCCAACGGTGCGAGGCCGAAGCCCTCCACCCAAAGGCGGCTGCCCTTGACGCCGATCCAATCCCCGAACTTGCCGCCGACATCGCCGGTACGCTGGACGTGGCCCATGAAGTCCGCGGCGGAGGCATTCTGGGCCGTGTGAGCCGGGGGGCGCCGCGCCGGCACCGTGCGCAAGAGCATCCTCGCCGCTCAGGCGCAGGACCTGAAGCCGGGGCGCGGCGTCCTGGCCTCGCATCTGATAAATCGTCACCAGAATCTGCGCCGAGCCGTCCGTGACCCGCACCAGCGCGGCGGTGCCGTTGAGCCAGCCGTCCTCCCGGAATGTGCTGACGCTGACCGCCTCCGGGCGTCCGGCGATGCCCGGTGCGGGGGTGATCCGCACGCCCGGAAGCGCCGTGACGGGATCCGGCTGCGGACTGCCGGGCGTTTGAAACACGCAGAACAGACCTGTTTCCAGGGTCATCAGGTGGGCGGAAACCTGCAATTCGTTGATGCGGCTTGCCGCGCCGGCCGGTTCGATGTCGGTTCGGCTGGGCTTTGCCGGACTGACCCGGCTTCTTTCCGCACTGGCGGCTTCGGACATACGACTTACTCGCTTTTTAGATGTTCGTTCGACATCAGGACAGGTTCGCAGGCGAACCACGGTGCCGGGCCAGTCAAGGTCAACAGTCGGGGCCGGCGGCGCTCTCGCCGCTTGTGTCGTGCTCCGGCCAAATGCACCTCATGCATGGTCCGCCATCCTGGCTGTCGCTATTAATGCATTATTAATAGCACCAGGGGATAGTCCCAAGGGAAGCAAAATTCCGTACCCGGATCGTTTAATTCGCTCGGCCGGAGTGCCGATGTCGAACGCGACGGCACGCAATCCGGCGCGCCAGATGTCGCCCAGGCTCAGGCACCACGTTTCCGGGCAGATCGAGGTGACAAACCCGATCCGGGCTGCCTGAGCGGCGATCAGTTCGACCGCCTCCGCAGGCTCGAAGCGGCCGGTCACGAACACCCGGCCGGTCTCCATCACCCGCGCGTCGTCGATGGTGTGCCCGACAACGATGAACTCCAGGCCGAGGTCCCGCCGGGCGGCATCGCGAGCGCACGCCAGCAGCACATCGTAGCCCTTATGCATGCCGATACCGCCAACCACGCAGACGCGGACCCGGCCCCCGGAGAGGTGCCGGGGCCACGGGGGCGGAGGGATCAGCGCATCGTTCTCATGCGCCACGATCACGGGCGACAGGGACGGGAAGTGCGCGGTCATGCGCCGGCTTGTATCGGCCGACGGCACGACCACCCGATCCGCCGAAGAAAGGAAGCCGGCGGAGCGCTGCCGCAGGGCGTCCACGCCGATCGGCTGCTTCAGGAAATGGCCGTTATCGGCGGCGCAGGCCTCGCATTCGTGCAAATCCGGTTCTCCACAGTACCGGCGATTCGCGCCGACGAGCAACAACCGGGGGCAGAACCAGGCGTAGTCGTGAACATGAACCTGGTAGGGAACGCCGAGCGCAGCGATCAGGCCGAAGATGGCGTCCGGGTGATCCAGGAAATGATGCACCTCGACCGCGTGCGGCCGGGAGGATCGCAGCAGCCGCAGCAGGGCCGGAAGCTCTCCCGGCAGGGCGTAGATGAGCCCCGGGAAATCCTTCGACGTTCCGTCGCAGACCGCTACGGCGGGGGCGCCGGTGGCCGTTTCGGCCGGCCGGAGCACGATGGGACGGAAACCGGCTGCCGCGTGGTCATGGACGCTTTTGACGACACAGGCTTCCACGCCGCCGCCGTGGTCGTGGGTGATCAGGACCACCGACTCGGACCGGTGCCGGGCGGCGGCGCGCCATCGCAGGGTATCGATTCGGCGGCGCGGGGCCGCCAACGGGTCGCGCGCGAGGAAATCCGCGATCAGCGCCGCGTGGCCGGGATGCAGTTGCTCGAGGATCCGGCCGTTGCGCGCGCGCAGGTGCACGGCGTCGGTACCGAAGCTCGTGCCGCCCAAATGGCCGACGAAAACGCCCGTCGCCGCGACGTTCCGCCATCCCAGGGCGCGCGCGCGCAGGCAGAGGTCGTTCTCCTCGCCGTATCCCTGGGCAAACCTGTCGGCGCGGAACAATCCGACCGCGTTCAGGCAATCGCGCCGCAGGAACAGGCAAAAGCCGATGCCGACCGGGATATCGATGACCGCGTTGGCGTTGGCTCGCCTGGCCAGGCGGTCGAGCCGGGTTGTCTCCAATTGGCCGGGGACGGGGTTGGTCCCCGCATCGCCGGGGTAGCTCAGAATCGTCGCATCGTTCGACAGCGGGGTCACCGTGCCGATATCGCGGGCGGAGTAGGCGGCTTCCCGCAGGCCGCCGAGCCAGCCCGGCGGAACCAGGGTGTCGCTGTTCAGCAACACGACGTCCCGCCCGGCGGCCGCCCGTATGCCGGCATTCGCGGCGGCGGGAAAGCCGAGCGCTTTGGCATGCCGCAGCAGCCTTATCTTGCGTTGCCGCGCCAGATCATCCAGTCCGGCGATCAATTCGGGATCGGTTGAGCCGTCGTCGACAACCAGAATGACGGTGCCGTCCAGTCCGGATGCCAACACGCTGGCAAGGCAGGCCAATGCAACCTCGGTCCCGTTGTGGACGGGAATGACAACGGTCGTTCGCCGCTTGCGCGCGTCCGCGCCCATCGGTTCGGCGGCGGCCGGCGCATCCACGCGCAGCACCGGGTCCGCTGCCTCCGCGCCGGCGATGCGCGTTCGTCCGGGCAGCCCGGCCGGGTGGGTCTTGCTCAGGCGCCGCGCCGCCGCGACGTTCAGCGTCTGATCCGCGAACGGATCGAGCGGGCTGCCGAGCAGGTCCCGGCCATCCGGTCCACGGACATGAATCGGCCCGGGCGCGTCGAGCAGCTCCGTCCGGGTGAGATGGAACGAGCGCGCATGGGCCAGCGGACCGGTATCCGGAATCGCGATCGTCTCGTCATTCGCGACAACGGTCTGCCGGCGCCCCGATCGGTAGCTTAACGTCAGTTCCGCCGGCCGGTCGGGATTTCCCGGATGCCAGGCCCAGCCGCGGATGCCGCCGGCGCAAACTTCCACGCACCCGGACACCCGGCCAATTCGATCGATCCGGATAGGGCTGCCGAGCAGCGGCTCGTCCCCCGCCAGCACGTCGATCCGGCGCCTTCCAAGCCATCCGGCGCGGGGGGAGCGACCGCGAACCGGCTTGCCATCGAGACTGATCCGGAGGCTGCAGAGCCCCTCGGGATGGATCTCCAGCTGTCCGTCCGGCGACAGGCCGCACCAGCCGGGACGGCCGCTTCCGCAAGCAATCTGGTCCGCCAGTTGCCTGGCGCCGCTGTCCAGCACATGGCACGACAATGCGGCCGCCAACGGTTCGACCGCGGCCGCCGGGCCGGCGAGCCGCAGCCGCGCGGCCGCCAGGCCCAGCCACGCCTGCCGGACGTCGTGTTGTCGGGCGATCCCGCTGAACAGGGTTTCAGCCCGCTTCGGATCGCGTCCGAGGCAGGCGCTGGCAAGAGACAGGATCGTGTTCGGGTCGCTCGGGAGCAGCCGGTGGGCCCGGTCTAGCCATCGCAGCGCGGTGTCGAGGTCGCCCGCGGCCATCGCCTCCAGCCCAAGCGCCATGGCGGTTCGGGCAAGCGGGATAACCGAGGGTTCAGGCCCGGTTTCGCGCCGGGGCATGGGTCAAAGGCTCGCGACCCGGGCAGCGTTTTCCTGTGGAGCACTCCCGGCGGGCGGCTCGCCCGGCTCGGCCGGCAGGGCGGTCAGGTCGGCTTTCGCCTCCTGAAGCCCCTGGGCAACGGCGCGCTCGAACCACTTCCTGGCCTGCGCTATATCCAACTCGCCGGCCAGGTTGCGCGACAGGTACCGGCCGAGCATCATCTGCGCGTATGGATGGCCTCGTTCGGCGGCGTTGCGGAACCAGCGCTGCGCCACGGTCCGGTCCATCGGCACTTCGTGGCCGCCCCCATACATCGCGCCAACCGCGAACATCGCGCCGACATGCCCGCGATCGGCCGCCTTCTGGAACAGCTCAAGCGCGGCCGGATGGTTCTTCTCCCCGCCCCGGCCGGACAGGGTCATTTCGGCGAGCATGACTTCCGCTTCGACCATGCCGACGCCGGCGGCCTTGGCGATCCAGGCCCGGCCTTCCTCGGGATTGGCTGCGACGCCGCGGCCTTCGACCAGCATGCGGCCATACCAGTATTGCGCGTTCACCACGCCGTCCGCCGCACGCCGCAGCCATTCGGCCGCCTTGCGGTCGTCGCGTTCGATGCCGACGCCCTCGGCGAGGCAGACGCCGAAATTGAACGCAGCGATCAGGTCGCCCGACGCGGCGGCCTGTTCGAACCATTCCCGGGTGCGGATGGAGTCCTGTTCATCGCCGTGGCCGCGCAGCAGCAGGTTGCCCAGGTCGACATGCGAATGGGCGTCGCCGCCTTCGGCCGCGATGCGGAACAACTTCGCCGCCTCGTCCTGGTCCCGCACCACGCCGGCACCGGTCAGGTGCAGCATCCCCAGGGCGCGGGCGGCGCCGCGGTGCTTCGCGTCCGCGGCGCGGCGGAACCACATCGCGGCCTCGGCATAGTTCGGCGGGAGACTGCCGCCCTTGGCATAGATGTCGCCGACAAGCGCGGCGGCTTCCGGATCGCCGGCCAGCGCGGCGCGGCGCAGCCAGGATTCGCCGTCGAGCGGATTTTTCTCAACGCCATGGCCCTCCATCAACGCGAGGCCCCAGCGGGCCTGGGCCAGACGGTGGCCTTTCTCCGCGGCCTGCTTGTAGCACAAGGCGGCTTTGGCCCGATCCTGTGGCAGTCCCATGCCGCGCTCATTGAGCATGCCATAAAGGTAAAGCGCGGTGGCGAGGCCCTTGTCGGCCGCCTGCCGCAAGTGATTGAGCAGTTCCGCCTGGGTTTCCGGCTTGCTGGTATCGCGGGCCAGCACCAGCGCATGGCCAAGATGACCCTGCGGGCTGCCGCCGGCAGCGGCCTTCTTATACCATTCGTCGCCTTCAGCCTGATTGCGCAGGTCTTCCGGCCCTGAGGTCAGGATGTAGCCGAGCACCGCCTGACCGTCCGCCGAGCCGCCCTCGGCCGCGCGCCTCGCCCACTTGCCGGCCGCGGCAAAGTCGGGTTCCGACGCGATTTGGCCCCCGAACAGGCCGGCGCCGACACCGGGGCCCGCCTGCGAATGGCCGGGACTCAAGCCGTGCAGGCACAGCGTCGCCAGCAACGCCTGGGCCTCGATGTATCCATTCGTCGCGGCGCGCTCGATCCAGCGAACGCCGTCCGCCCGGCTCGGCGGGACGCCGGCACCCTCGAGATAGCAGCGGCCGACGCGGAATTCCGCTTCCGGGATGCCGGCCCGCGCCGCCTTGGACAACAGGCCGAAGGCAGCCTTGACGTCTCCGGCTTCCTGCAGCCGGAGACCGCGTTTCAAGGCAGCGGCGGGCGAGTGGCCGCCGAACAGCTTGTCGAATAGGGCCATTGTCATCCGTCCGGTTGAGGTGCGCGGGCCCTTACGGCTCCCGCATGCCTTCAGTCGCCAGCGGCACGAACCTGCCCATCATGTAGCTGAGCACCGTCTGTTTGCCGACCCTGATGTCGGCCTGGATCGGCATGCCGGGTATCATGTGGAAGTTGGGCGGTGTGCCGTGCAGGTTGATCTGATCCAGGGTGATCCTGGATCGGTAATACCATTCGTTACTCGAAGCCGAATTGGGTGGCAGGAGCGGTACGCTGCCTGTCGGATTGCGCTCTTCGTCCTGCGCCGTGAAGCTGTTCGGGCTGACCACGCGGACGACGCCGTGGGCCATGCCGTAGCGCGAGTACGTAAAGGTGTCGAATTTGATATCCACCGGATCGCCGACATTGACGTGTCCGTCTTCGTTCGCGGGAATATTCGCCTCGACCTCCAGCGGCGCATCTGTCGGCACCAGGGTGATGAACTGCTGGCCCGCGTTGAGGACGGACCCGACCGAAACCTTGCCGATGCTCAAGACCGTCGCGTCGGCTTCCGCACGCAACTCGACCAGTTGGCGCCGCAATTGGTTGCGTTCGAGCTGGTCCCGGGCGTCCGAAAGCTTGCCGAGTGCCTCGGTGAGCTGCTCCGAATTCATGGTATGCCAGTTCTCGATATAGCCGTTCCGCTCGGCCACCAGGGCGGCAAGGTCGCGCTGTGCGCCTTCCGCGGATTGCCGCGCGTTATCCATTTCGCGCTGCATCTCCGCCCGGCTGTCCATCGCCGACAGCGTATTCAGCTTGGAGCCGACGTTCAGATGCTCCAGTTCGGTGCGCATTTGCTCAAGGGATTTCGCGTATGTGAGCCGATCGCGGTAGCCGGTTTCGTCGGAGCGTGCCTTGGAAATGGCCGACGTCAGGCTTTCGAATTTCTGGCGATAGTTTTCGAGCTTATAGTTGTACTCCGACTGCCGCTGGCCATAGATCGACGCCTGATACATCATGTTCGGGTCGGTTCCGTGGTAGATGAAGGGGCGGCCATCCAGTTCGGCCTGCATGCGCGCCACCTCGGCTTGATACAGCGAGACCTGGGCCTGCGCTGCCCCGGCATCGGCCTGGGCAAACGTCGGATCGAGGCGGGCAAGCACCTGGCCAGCGTGAACGGTGTCCCCGACGTTCACGTCGATCGCCCGAACGATGGCGGCTTCCAGCGGCTGAACGACGATCGTTGGCGATCGGGCGACGACCACGCCTTGCGCGGTCACCACCCGGTCAACGTTGATCGTTCCGGACAAAATGAACAGAACCGCTATCATGCTGCTGATGACCAGCGTCATGCTGCGCGCGATAGGCGGCATCGGCATGTTGATGATCGCCGACGAGGGCGACTGGTACTCCAGAATGACCGGCAGGGTCGGGTCGAGCCGGTCTTCCTTAGCGGTGCTAATTGCCTTGGAGGAGGGCCGGGGCGAGAGCTGCATGACCTGAACCTTCATTGAACATGTGACGGTGCTGCTGGTTCCAAAGCGTACGGTAGATCGCGCACTTTTCCAGCAACGCGGCGTGGTTTCCGATATCGACGACCTTGCCCTTATCCAGCACAAGGATGTTGTCGCAGTCGACCAGCGAAGACAAACGGTGGGACACGATGAACATCGTCCGCCCGCGCGCGATGCGCTTCAGGTTGGCATTGACCAAAGCCTCGGACTCGGGATCAAGCGCGCTCGTGGCTTCATCAAGGATCAGGATGCGCGGGTCGGTTATCAGGGCACGCGCGATCGCCAGGCGCTGACGCTGACCGCCGGACAGGTTTGGCGACCCTTCTTCGATCCAGGTCTCATACCCGTTGGGCATCCGCTCGATGAATTCCTCGGCTCCCGCAAGGCGGGCGGCGCGGATCGCGTCTTCCAGCGTCAGCCCCGGGCGGCCAGCCAGGATGTTGTCGCGGATCGTGCCGCGGAACAGGAAATTCTCCTGCAACACCACACCGAAGCTGGACCGAAGGTGGCGCAGATTGATCTCCCGCAGGTCGGCGCCGTCGATCTTGAGGAAGCCGGAATACTCGCGGTTGATGCCCTGGAGCAGCCGGGTGATCGTCGACTTGCCGGAGCCTGAACGGCCGACCAGCCCGAGCGTGGTGCCGGCTTCGACCGAAAAGGTGACCCGGTCGAGCGCCGGAAGCTTGGTGCCGGCATAGGTGAAGGTGACATCCTCATAGGACACGGCGCCCGCGAATTTCGGACGCAAACCGCCCGAAGCGGCATCAACCTCAAGCGGCCGGTTGAGCACTTCGCCAGCCTGACCCATCGAGCCGGCGACCTCCTCCCACTCCTCGATCAGCCGCGCGAGGCCGACAAGGGGTTGGCTGACACGCTGGGAGAGCATCATGAAGGCAAAGATGCTGCCGATCTGGAACGTGCCGTTGTCCGCCAGCGAGAGATAGGCACCGATAAGGATGGTGCCCATGTACATGAATCGCTCGATGGGAGTGACCAGGGTCTGCGGCCAGTTCGACAGCTTACCCAGCTCCATCCGCCACTTGCCGACGTCGGCGGTCTTCTCGTCCCACAGCAATTTGCGCTGCGGCTCGATCGCCAGCGACTTGACGGTCTTGATGCCGAAGATGGTTTCGCCGAGTGCCGCCTGCTTCAACGTTTCGGCGGTGATCACCTTGGCGAAGATCGTCCGCATCGGCCGCAGAAAGGCCAGGATGATCAACATGATGGTCGTCGCGCAGACCACCACGATCCAGGCGAGCGTGGCATTCAGCCAGAACAGGAACGGCAGCAGGACGGCAAGGGTGATCAGGTCGAGGATCGTCGTCATCAGCTTGCCGGTGATGAACTGTCGGACCTGATTGACCTGGCTGACGCGGTACATCGTCTCGCCTGCCGGGTGCCGCTCGAAATAGTCGAGTGGCAGGCGTATCAGCCGGCTGAAGACCTGCAGGCTCAATTTGGCGTCGGTCTTCGTTCCGACGACCAGGATGATCAGCCGGCGCGCGAACCCGAGCAAGGTCTCATAGACGACCATCGTGGCAAGAATGGAGGCGATCAGAAACAGCGTGGAGTAGCTATGGTGAACCATCACGCGGTCCACGGTCTGCATGACCAGCAGCGGCGGCAGGATTGTCAGCACACTGATCGACAGCGACGCGATCAGCAGGTTGCGAAGGCTGGACTTCTCCTGCATCACGACGCTGGCGAGCCAGCGCAGCGTGAACGGCGGATCGGCCTGCGCCTGCGTCCGCTCGGCGCGGATCAGCACGACCTCGCCGCCCCAGACCTCCGCCAGGCGCATTTCATCGACCGGCACCGGAGGCTCCGCTTCCGGCGCGCGAGGATCACGGACGAAGACGACTTTCGCTTCCGGGTTGGCCCCGGTCAGCAGACCGGCTGAGCCGTCATTGAACAGCAGGACGACCGGTCCGGCCCCGGTGACCGAGAACAGATGCCGCCACCGCAGGCGAAGCGCCCGCGACCACATGCCCGACCCCTGGGCCCAGGAAGAGAGCCCGGCAGCGGTTGGCACGGTCTCATTCGGACCGAGGCGGAAGTCCGCGGAATCCAGTTCCAGCCCGTAGTAGCGGGCCGCCATCATCAGCGCGAGCAGCCGCGGGTGGATCGGACCGCGCCCGGTGCCGCCGGACGCGGACGACATCCCGGCCCCGGACGACCCGCCGCCGTCGGCGTCGGCTATCGTTGCGGGCACGCGGTTATTGCCCAGTGGCCCGGGTGTGTGTCCGTCAGATATGTCCACGAGCGAACCCTTCTAGTGGCGTATCAGACAATAACGAACGCCGGCTCGCCCGGTTTTCGCCCCGTCTGGCCAGTTGGTTAACACGGAATCGCAAGGCTACGCACCCGCCTGGGTCTTTTTCATACAAAGCGACGGGCTACAGCCTGCATTCCCAATGCGGCCACGAATTTTTGCGGCTGCGCGATCACGGTTTCGAGTATGTCCAACCAAGGCTTGAATACCAACAAAAATCTTAATTACGGAGTCACACTTGCGTCGAAACCGATTCCGATGGCAGCTCGATATGACCTGGCCGCTTCAATCACTCGCCTGGCGGCACGGGGCGTTCTGTATGCCAAGCGCGGTAGCTTGGCAAATTCACCGGCGCCGGGCTTTCCGAACGTGCATCGTCAAGGCCGGCGTTTGTGTCTATTCTGTGAAGCCCATTCAGGGAGAAAACTGGCATGAACATCCGTAGCGCCACGGACGCCGATGTCCCCGACATCCAGGCGATCTACGCGCACCATGTGCTGAACGGCACCGGCACATTCGAGGAGGAGCCGCCCTCGGTCGAGGAAATGGCCGCGAGGTTCCACGAGATCGTCGACCACGACTACGTCTGGCTTGTCGCCGCGGATGACACCGGGGTGCTCGGCTTTGGCTACTACGGGCCGTTCCGCGACCGCTCGGCCTACCGGTTCACCGTTGAGGACAGCATCTATGTCCGGGAAGACGTGCGCGGGCAGGGCGTCGGCAAGGCGTTGGTAACGCGTCTGATCGAGCTCGCCACGGCGCGGGGGGCGCGACAGATGATCGCGGTCATCGGCGATTCCGAGAACGTCGGCTCGATCGGCGTTCACGCCAGCCTCGGCTTCAACCGCGTCGGGACCATGCGGGCCGTCGGCATCAAGTTCGGCCGCTGGATCGATGTCGTGACCATGCAGAGGGGTTTGGGCAAAGGCGACGCGAACGTCCCGGCCTGACCGGCCTCCCATGCGGTTCGACAGGCAGTTGCTGGCGATGGCTGCGTACGGTTTCGTCTCCGGCCTGCCGCTGCCGCTGTCCGGGTTCACCTTCCGATTGTGGCTTGCCGACAGCGGCACCGGCCTTGCGATCGTCGGGCTGACCGCCTGGATCGGCCTGGCGTATTCGCTGAAGTTCCTGTGGGCACCGGTGCTCGACCAGCCGCCGCCGCTGGCCTGGTTGCGCGCGCGGGGGCGCCGGCGCGGATGGCTGCTGGTGGTTCAGCCGATGCTCGGACTGGCGGCAGCGCTGCTGGCGCTTTCCGATCCGGCGGCCGCCCCGCTCGCCGCCTTCGCCGTGGCGGCCGGGGTCGCGGTGCTGTCCGCCACCCAGGACATCGCGATCGACGCCTGGCGCATCGAGGTGTTCCCGGAGCGGCGCCAGGGCATGGCGCTGGCGGTCTATGTGTGGGGCTACCGCGTTGCCATGCTGGTTTCGACCACCGGGGTGATCGCCGCCGCCGGGTCTGTCGGCTGGCATCGGGCCCTGCTGGGTGTCGCCGGGCTGATCGCCGCCGGGTGCCTCGTGACCCTGGCCGCGGCGCCGGAGGAGGCGCCGACTGCGCCGGCCGCGCGGGGGCTGCGGCACGCGGTGATCGATCCGGTGCGATCGTTCCTGGCGCGTCCGTCGTCGCTGCTGGTGCTGAGTTTCGTCGCGCTGTTCAAGCTCGGCGAGGCGATGGCGGGGATCATGACCGCGCCGTTCTATCGCCATCTGACCTTCGACAAGGCGGCGATCGCCGGCACCGGTCCGTTTTCGCTCGGCGGAACCCTGCTGGGGATCACCGTGGGAGGGTGGCTGGTGGCGCGGATCGGCGTGGGGCGCGCCTTGCTGCTGACCGGTTCGGCACAGACGGTGGCGATGGCGATGTATGTCCTGCTGTCGCTGACGCCGGGGGAGCACGCCGTGCTGTACGCAACAGTAACGACCGAGGCGTTCGCCCAGGGGCTTGCCGACGCGGCATTCCTGACCTTCCTGTCCGGCCTGTGCGCGCGGGAGTTCGCGGCAACGCAGTACGCGCTGCTGTCGTCCGTGCCGAACCTGGCGATCCACACCATCGGCGGCGTGTCGGGACTGATGGCGGCGTGCCTTGGGTGGACGCTGTTCTATGCCGTCTGCATGGCGGGCGCGCTGCCAGGCATGGGGTTGATGCTGATTCTGTTGCGGCGGCAGAAAGCTGCGGCCTGATTCGCCGGACTGCGGACGAACCGCGCCGTGACGGGTTGAAGGGCCCCGAGCGGGCTTAGGCTGATTGGAATCGCGGCGGCGACCCTAAACCGTCATGGCCCGGCTCGTCCGGGTCACCGCACACGGCACCAGTGCTCGAACGGGTGGCCCGGACAAGCCGGGCCATGACGGCATGGCAGTGTCCTTGGCATTCCAGCCAGCCTGAAAACACTCTAGGTAACGGCCTCCAGGACCGCACCCCGCCGCCGCATCGCGCGGCTCAGCAGGAACAGGATCACCGTCAGGTTGCCCATGTTGAACAGGACACCCGACGCGAACGCCGGCTGGTATGAACCGTAGGTGTCAACCAGCCTCCCGGCAAACCAACTGCCGAATGCCATGCCGGACATCGACGTGAACAAGACCGCCGGGATGCGCCAGGAAGCCTCGGCGGACGGATAAAGATCCCGGATTGCGACCGTGTAGGCCGGGATAATGCCGCTGAAGCCCAGACCGAAGGCGCCGGCGATGGCGAACAGCGCGGCCTCGTTCCGGGTCAGCATGAACGCCCCGATCGTCAGCATCTGCAAAGCCGAACCGGCCATCACCGTCCGCAGGCCGCCATGCCGATCGGCGAAGGCGCCCCAGAACTGGCGGGACAGGAAGGCGCAGCCGGTCAGCACCGACATCATCGCGGCCCCGGCCGATATGCCGATGTCGCCGCAAAACGCTACCAGGTGCGAGGCCGGCAGCGCCATCGGCACGCAGCACAGGAAACCGGCGAGGCAGATCAGCGCCATCGTCACATTGGGCGGCATTCCCAGCACGCGGTCGCCGGATGCGTGGCCGGCGTGGCCGCTCGTTGTCACGCCCGGTTCGGGCGACGGGCGCAGCAGCATCAGCATCGGCAGGATCGCCGCCAGCACGATGACGCCATAGGCCAGCATTGCCGTCTGCCAGCCGAAGCGGCTGATCGCGATCCCGATCAGCGACGGCCAGATCACGCCGGCGATATACTGGCCCGACGAAATCAGCGCGATGGCGGTGCCGCGGCGGCGGTCGAACCAGCGGCTGACATAGACGATCAGCGGCGCGTAGATGGCTCCATTTCCCAGCAGCCCGATGAATACGCCGTGGCCGATCAGCAGCGCCGATACCGAGCCGAGGCTGGACAGCGCGAGTCCCGCCGCCATCATCAGCGCACCCAGCAGCACCGTCCGGCGGATGCCGATGCGGTCCGCCACCCAGCCCATCAGGATGCCGCCGAGGCCGTTGCCGATCCACACCAGTGCGCTCGCCAGGGCCAAGATGGAGCGATCGGTGTGCAAAGCCGCCTGCATCGGACGCAGGCCGACGATCGCCAGCAGCGGGGATCCGAAGGAGACGGACAGGATCGCCAGGGTCAGCAGGGCTGCCCGCCAGGACAGCGGCCCTTCGATACTGCCGCCGGTATCTGCTGGCATCGACGCATCCTCCCGGCCGCGCTGTTACACCGGGGTCGGTTGCGTGTGCCCCATGGCGACCTATAACCGTTTTAGGTGTCACAGCCGGGGTGTTCAACCGGCAGGCGGGAGCATTCGATGACCGAACCGACGGGTCCGCTAAAGGGCTTGCGCGTTTTTGACCTGACCCGCGTGCTGGCGGGGCCGACCTGCGCGCAGATGCTGGCCGATCTCGGCGCCGACGTGATCAAGATCGAGCGGCCGGGCGCGGGCGACGACACGCGCGGCTTCGCTCCGCCGGTCATGCCGGGGACGGAGGAAAGTGCCTATTTCGTCGGGGTCAACCGCAACAAGCGGTCGGTCACGCTGGATATCGGCCAGCCGGAGGGTCAGGAGATCGCGCTGAAGCTGATCGCCGGCTGCGACATCCTGGTGGAGAACTTCAAGGTCGGCGCGCTGGCGAAATACGGCCTGGGGTATGAGCAGCTTCACGCGCGGTTTCCGCGGCTGATCTATTGCTCGATCACCGGCTTCGGCCAGACCGGTCCGTATGCGCCGCGGCCGGGCTACGACAGCCTGATCCAGGCGATGGGCGGCGTCATGAGCCTGACCGGCGAGCCGGACGGCCTGCCGCAGAAGGTCGGCGTGCCGGTGGCCGATCTGTTCGCCGGCCTGTATGGCTGCATCGGCATGCTGGCGGCGCTGCGGCATCGCGACCTGACCGGGCACGGACAGCAGATCGACATCGGCATGCTGGACACCAGTGTCGCATGGCTGGCCAACCAGGGCATGAACTATCTGGCGACCGGCGAGAACCCGGTCCGCCTGGGCAACCAGCATCCCAATATCGTGCCGTATCAGGTGTTTCCCACCGCCGACGGCCACATGGTGCTGTCCATCGGCAACGACCCGACATTCAAGCGGTTCTGCGAGGCGTTCGATTTGACGCACCTACTGGAAGACGAGCGCTTCGCCACCAATGCCGCCCGCGTCAGCCACCGCCAGCTTGTCACCGACACGCTGACTCCGGTCATGCAGCAACACGCGACGGCGTGGTGGATCGAGCGGCTCGAAGGCATTGAAAATCGGCTGCGGGCCGATCAACAAGCTGTCGCAGGTGTTCTCCGACCCGCACGTGCTGGCGCGGGAGATGGTGGTGGAGATGGCGCACGGCTCCGGCGAGACGGTGAAGGTGATCGCCAACCCGGTGAAGCTGTCCGAAACGCCGGCCGATTACCGGCTGCCGCCGCCGCTGCTGGGGGAACATACGGATACCGTGCTGGGCGAGCGGCTGGGTCTGGATGCTGCGGCGATCACGGCGTTGCGCGAGAAGGGGGTTATCTAATGACGGCTCCTCGTGCCCGATCGATCCCCTACCTGCTCGCCGGCCAATTCCATCGGATGGCGTTCGACGAATGGGGCGATCCCGCTGCGCCGCCGGTGGTCTGCGTGCATGGCCTGACCCGCAACAGCCGCGATTTCGACGCGCTGGCGGAGGCGCTGTCGTCCCGGTTCCATGTGATCTGCCCGGACCTGCCGGGACGCGGCAACTCCGACCGGTTGGCCGATCCGATGCTGTACCAAGCCCAGCCTTACGTCACCGCGCTGGCCCATCTTCTCGCATGGATCGGCTCCGATGTTGCCTGGGTCGGCACCTCGCTTGGCGGGATTTGCGGCATGGTGATCGCGGCCGCCGGCGGATCGCCCGTCACCCGCCTCGTGCTGAACGACATCGGGCCGTTCATCCCGGCCGACTCGCTGCGGCGCATCCGAGACTACATGGTGGCGTCAGGTGACTCGCCGATGATGTCCCGCTTCCCGGACCTGGAAACCGTCGAGCGGCACCTGCGCCTGGTGCATGCCCCGTTTGGTCCGCTGTCGGACGAGCAGTGGGCCCGGATGGCGCGGAACACGGCGCGCGCACTGCCGGACGGCCGGTTCACCCTGCACTACGACCCGCGCATCGCCGAACCGATGCGTGGGCAGGAGCCGGTGGATGTCGATATGTGGCCGCTCTGGGACCGCATCCGGGTGCCGCGGATGGTGATCCGAGGCGAAACCAGCGACGTTTTGTCTGCCGAGACGTTCCATCGCATGCAAGCCTCCGGCGCCACGGCGTTCGAAGTGCCGGTGACCGGTCACGCACCCGCATTGCTCGATCCCTTGCAGATCGACGCGGTCCAGGCCTTTCTTTTGAACTGACCGCCATGCGGCCGCTTCCCGAAGAAACGGTGCATCTGCCCTTCGAACCCGGTCCATACCGTATGAGCATGGATCTGGTCACCGTCGCGGAAGCGGACTGGCTCGAACTCGACCAGCACTATCTGCCGCAGATGGCCGAACGCCGCCGTCTTCTGGCCGAGCGGCACGGCGAGGTCTTCGCGGTCACGCCAGGCTCCGAAGCGGCGCGGGCTGAGGCGCTGGAGGTGGTCGCCGGGCACCTGACGGCTCGCCACCCGGACTGGTTCAGCCGGGCGGGTGATCGGCTCCGGAACCACCTGACCGATGAAACCCTGGACCTTCAATCCGCCGATCGGCTGGAGTTGGCGGGGCGATTGGTTCAGGAGGATTTTTGCCTGATCCGGAACGGAGAGCACGGACCGGTGTTCGCCGCCGCGGTGCTGTGCTTCCCCAGCCGCTGGCGGTTGCTGGACAAGATCGGCAAACCTCTGACCGCGGTTCACGGCCCTGTCCCGTTCTACGCGCATCGGCTGGCCGCGCCGGTGGACCGGTTGATGCGGCACCTGAAGCCGGGGCGGATCGCGTCGCGATTGAACTGGTCGGTGCTGGACGACCCGGCGCTGTTCCAGCCGGGCGGCAAGGCGCGAATGGCCGCTGTTCGCGCATCCCCGCCGTCACGGTCCGGCTCGTTCGCGCCAGCCGGGGGGGATGGGCAAGGGTCGTTCGAAACTCCGGTTGGCATCACGCCGGAGAACGCTGGCAGCCGCGTCTACCTGCGGGTGGAACGCCAGACGCTGCGGCGGCTTCCTGACAGCGGCGCGATCCTGTTCGGCATCCGCGTGCATGTGTATCCGCTCGAATGCGTCATCGTCCGGCCCGGTCTGGCGGCCGGTCTCGCGGACGCGGTCAGGGCGCTCCCGCAGGAGATGATACAGTACAAGAGTGTGCCACCATTCCGCGACGCACTATTGGCGTGGCTTGACGCACGTCGCTGACCGCTTTCCGCATAGGGGTTAAAATCGAGCGGTTTCAGGCTGACGCGAAACGCTCTCGCCGTCATGGCCCGGCTCGTCCGGGCCACCTCTCGCGGCACGCGCTGGCATAGGTGGCCCGGACAAGCCGGGCCATGACGGTGTGAGAGAGGGCCGCCGGGGTGAAGCAGTCATAATCGGATGTCGCCTTGGAGGCTTGGCCAAAGAGCAAGGCCTGAAACTGCTTAATAGTCCGCGGATTCTCCCGCCGCCCAGGAGATTAACCTTTTTTTAATCGGTTGCTGCCAGGATCGGTTCGTAATGCTTTGAAGGGCTTGCCTTGGCACGCGCTGAACTCATGCCAACCACCGGCGGAGGTGGTGCCGCTGGTTGGGACCTTCTCGCGGCCAATCCCGCCGGTTCGGCCAGGCGCCGCTGGCGCTACGGTGTCATCGGGCTCGTCGCGGCGCTCGGTCTTGTCGCCTCGGCGGGCATGTCCCTGGCCATCGGCGGCTGGCAGCAGCGTCTGGCCGAACTTCGCTTTGCCAACCTCGCCAGCGATCATCTTCAGGCCATCAATGCCGGGTTGGCCGACGCAAACGATCTGCTGTTCGCCATACGGGCCTTCTTCGAATCGCTCGATCATCCGCCGTCGCAAAGCGAGTATCAGGCGTTTTCCCGCGGCCTGCGGGCAAGGGTGGCGGGAACACGGGATTCCGCCTGGGCACCGCGTGTCACCGCCGCCGAACGGGACGCTTTCGAGCAAAGCGTGCGCGCCTCCGGCGAACCGGACTTTCAGATCACCGAACGCGACGCGACCGGTCAAATCGTGCCGGCACAGATAAGGCCGGAGTATTTCCCCATACTGTATTCGGAATCGGGGACGGCCGATCGAATGATCCCGGGATTCGATATCAGGTCCGAAGTCGTGCGGAGCGGAGCGCTCGGACGCGCACGCGCCACCGGCTTTCCCGCCGCTACTCCGCCGCTCAGGCTCATCGACACGCTGCGGCCGGACGGCGGAATTATGATTTTCATGCCGGTGGAGGGCCGCGGCGGCGATGCCAGCCAGGGTGCACCGGCGATTGCCGGCGTCGTGCTCGGCGTATTCGAAACGGCGACGATGATCGAAAACATTCTCGCCAGAACGCTACGCCTGAGGGACTTCAACGTGTACGTGTTCGATCCGCACGGGCCGCCCGGGAAGCGTCTGATCTATTGGCATTCTCCGGAAAAGGCGCCCGCGCCGCCGGAGGCTTCGTTGCTGGCGGGATTGCGCTGGCAGGGAACGCTCAGGCTTGTCGATCAAAACTTTATCGCTATCTTTACGCCATCGTTCCGATATAATCTCGGGACCTCCGGCTCGAACGCCGCTGGCGGTGTTCGCCGCCGGGCTGATCGTGACGGGAACCCTTATTCTCTATCTTTGGTTTTCATTGCATCGCACCCGGCAATTGGAAACCTTGGCCAGGAACCTGCGCGAGACCACCGCCGAACTTCGCCGCAACGGTGCCAGGCTGGATCATATGGCGCGGCACGACTCGCTCACCGGATTGCCCAACCGCACCGCTTTCCGCGACGACGTGGCCACGGGCCTCCACCGCACCCGCGGAAGCGAGGCTTTGGCGGTATTGTATCTGGACCTCGACCGCTTCAAGACGATCAACGACACGCACGGCCATCCCATCGGCGACCTTCTGCTCCGCCAGGTCGCCGATCGGCTGCACGGGACGGTGCGGGAGGTGGACACGATCAGCCGGCTTGGAGGCGACGAGTTCGGCATCGCCCAATTCGGGGCCGAACAGCCCCGCTCGGCGCTGGCGCTGGCCCGCCGTCTGATCGACACCTTGAGCCTCCCTTACTCGATCGCCGGCCATCAGGTGGCAGTCGGCGTGTCGATCGGCATCACGCTAGCGGGGCGGGACGACGGCGATGTCGACCAGGTGCTCCGCCAGGCCGACGTCGCGCTGTACGCCGCCAAGCGCGACGGCCGCGGCACATGGCGGTGCTTCGAGGCCGGCATGGACCGGGATACCCTGGCGAGGCACGGACTGGAAATGGACCTGCGCGACGCGCTGGAGACCGATAGCCTGGAACTTTACTATCAGCCCCAGGTGCGGATCTCGGACGGCCGGATCCGCGGGTTCGAGGCATTGCTGCGGTGGCATCATCCGCAGCGCGGCTTCGTGTTGCCCGCCCAATTCATTACCTGCGCCGAGGAAACCGGTCTGATCGGGCCGATCGGCGAATGGGTCGTGCGCACTGCGCTGGCGCAGTCGGCGGGGTGGCCGAAGGACGTGCGGGTGTCGGTCAACCTGTCGCCGTATCAGTTTGCGCGCGATACCCTTGCCGCCTCGATCGAGGCGGCGCTGGCCGAAACCGGTCAGGCCGGAGACCGTCTGGAACTGGAAATCACCGAAACCGCACTGCTGCAAAATTACGCGGCGGCGGAGGCGACCCTGAAGCGGCTGCGGAGCCTGGGCGTCAGCATCGCGATGGACGATTTCGGCACCGGCTATGCCTCGCTCAGCCACCTCCGAAGCTTCCCGTTCGATCGTCTGAAGATCGACCAGTCCTTCATTTTTGCCATGCTGGAGTCGCCGGAGGGCGGGGCGATCGTCACTGCCATCCTGCAGCTCGCAGCCGGGCTCAATATCGCCACCACTGCAGAGGGCGTCGAAACCCGCGCCCAGCTCGATCGGCTTGCCGCGGAGGGCTGCGACGAGGCGCAAGGGTACCTGTTCAGCCGGCCGCAACCGGTCTCCGAAGTGCCCCGCCTGCTGGAGGCATGGCACCTGGATGGTGTCGGCGGATGACGGACATGGCGCTTCGCATCTCCTGCCAACGGCCGGTTAGAGAGGTTCGCCCTGCCCGAAAGGTCATCACCCGGCTTTTCCGCACAGACGCTAACTTAACAGGCTCGGCGTGGGCTCTCCGTTTGTGTGATGGCCGTTGTTGTCCCGGCCATCCACGACTTTGCCGCCACAAGCACCGCAAGTCCCGGGTGGCCGGGCCAAGCCCCATAGGCGTCAGGATAAGGTGCCACGCGGAGCACGGGGTTCTCCACGATCGTCATGGCCCGGCTCGTCCGGGCCACCTGTCGCGGCACGGTGCGGCGGGGGTGGCCCGAAGCCGGGCCATGACGGTGAGAGAACAAGGCCGCCGCCAAACTGTTCCGTCGCTGCCGCTTATCCTGTTAGCTATGGGGCCAGGCCCGGCCAGGGCACAAGGGCAGCACCGGTGCGCATTTCTGCCAAAGATAGCGCCTGTACGGCTTGCCCGGGCCACCGCAGCCAGCCCGTGCCGTGACGGGTGGCCCGGACGAGCCGGGCCATGACGTGGACTGTATTCGACACGGCGCCAACCGGTGCTTTCGACGCGATCTTTCGCGCCCTGGACGAGTCGTCGTGCGGAACCATCGGCTCGGCGCGGCCCCGGTTGCTGGTCATTCCGATCCACAACGCGGTCGGTTCGATCGGTGGCGGCCTGTGGTCGCATACGCTGTTCGGTTGGCTGCATATCGAGATGCTGGTCGTTCCCGAAGCGCTACGGTACCGCGGCCTCGGCTCCGGTTTGCTCGCGGCCGCCGAGACGGAGGCGCGGCGGCGCGGCTGCCTCGGCGCGATCGTCGATACCTTCAGTTTCCAGGCCGCCCCGTTCTACCGGAAGATGGGCTTTCATCAGTATGCCGTGCTGGAGGACTGCCCGCACGGGCATCAGCGGCTGTTCTTCAAGAAACGCTTCGATCGGTGACCGGTCATGTCTCGCACGCGTCCAAGGTGAACGCGGCGGCCATCAGCGTCCTGGTATACTCGTGCCGCGGGTGGGCGAGCACCTGGTCGGCTGGTCCCTCCTCGACCACGCGCCCGTTGCGCAGCACCACGATGCGATGCGCCAGCGCCCGGACGACCCGCAGATCGTGGCTGATGAACAGGTAGCCGAGGCAGTGGACCTGCTGCAGTTTTTGCAGCAGGTCGACGATCTGCGCCTGCACCGACATGTCGAGCGCGCTGGTCGGCTCATCCAGCACCACGAAGCGCGGCTTCAGCACTATAGCGCGGGCGATGGCGATGCGCTGGCGCTGGCCACCGCTGAACTCGTGCGGATAGCGGTCGCCGATGTCGGCGGCGAGACCGACTTCGTGCAATGCCGCGGCCACCCGGGCGCCGCGGTCCGCGCGGGACAGCGACGGTTCATGCACCGTCAGGCCCTCGCCGACGATCTCGGCCACCGTCAGCCGGGGCGACAGGCTGCCGAACGGGTCCTGGAAGACGATCTGCATGTCGGCGCGGGCTTCGCGCAGCCGCTTCTTGTCGAACCCGGCGAGATCGTTGCCGTCGAACCGGATGCAGCCGGTGGCCTCGACCAGACGCAGCAGCGCATAACCCATGGTGGACTTGCCGGAGCCGCTTTCGCCCACCAGCCCGACGGTCTCGCCCTCGTGCACCACGACATCGACGCCATCGACAGCGCGGACGTGGCCGACGACGCGGCGCAGCACGCCGCGGCGGATCGGGAAATGCACCTTGACGTCAGTGCCCTGCATCAGCGTTGGGACGTCCGCGCGCAGCGGCAACGGCTGGCCGCGGGGCTCGGCGGCAAGTAGCATACAGGTGTAGGGATGTTGCGGAGCGTTGAACACCTCGGTCACCCGCCCTGACTCCACCACCACCCCGTCCTTCATCACGCACACCCGATCGGCGTAGCGCCGCACGATCGCGAGGTCGTGGCTGATCAGCAGCAGCGCGAGGCCGCGCGCGGCTTTCTCCGCCGCCAGCAGCTTCAGGATCTGCGCCTGGATGGTGACGTCGAGCGCCGTCGTCGGCTCGTCGGCGATCAGCAGGGCGGGGTCGTTGGCCAGTGCCATGGCGATCATCACCCGCTGCCGCTGGCCGCCGGACAACTGGTGCGGGAAGGCGTCGAGCCGGGTGGCGGCGTCGGGAAAGCCGACCTCGTTCAGGAGCTGGATGACGCGGGTGCGCGCTTTGTCCGCGGACAAGCGGCGGTGCAACTGCACAGCCTCGGCCACCTGCCGGCCGATGCGGGCGAGGGGGTTGAGGCTGGTCATCGGTTCCTGAAACACCATGCCGGCGACGCCGCCTCGCAGGCGCCGGAGAAGGCGGTCACCGGCGCCGATGACGCTCTGGCCGTCCACTTCGACGCGGCCGGTGCAGACGCCGCCCGGCGGCATCAGTTGCAGCAGCGACAGCGCGGTGAGCGACTTGCCGGAGCCGCTTTCACCGACAAGTGCGAGGGTCTCGCCGCGGTCGAGGGTGAAGCTGACGCGGTCGACCACGACGCGATGGCCGAAGGCGACGGTCAGGTTCTCGACGGTGACGAGGGTCATGGAGCCACCCGGGTCGTCGCTTCCCCGTCATGGCCCGGCTTGTCCGGGCCACCCATCGCGGCAAGTGTTGGTGGCGGCGGCCCGGACCATGAAGACGGCGGGCGAGACGGTCCCGTCACCGGCGTCTTGCGCGGGTCGAATGCGTCCCGCACGGCCTCGCCCACGAATACCAGCAGCGTCAGCAGCCCGCCCAGAACCACGAACGCGGTGATACCCAGCCAGGGCGCCTGGAGATTGTTCTTTCCCTCCGACACCAACTCCCCCAGCGACGGCGACCCGGGCGGCAGGCCGAAGCCGAGAAAGTCCAGGCTGGCGAGGATGGTGACGGAGCCCGACAGCGTGAACGGCAGGAAGGTCAGCGTCGCCACCATCGCGTTGGGCAGGATATGCCGCCACATCACCGCCGGGTCGGAGACACCCAGTGCCTTCGCGGCGCGGACATAGTCGAGATTGCGGCCGCGCAGGAACTCCGCGCGAACCACACCGGTCAGATTCATCCAACTGAACATCAGCAGAAAAAGAAGCAGTATCCCGAAGCTCGGCGTGATGATGCTGCCGAGAATGATCAGCAGATAGAGCTGCGGCATCCCCGACCAGATCTCGATAAAGCGCTGGAAAAGCAGATCCACCAGGCCGCCGCGATAGCCCTGGATCGCGCCCGCGGCAATGCCGATCACCGAGGAGATGATGGTCAGGGTGAATCCGAACAGTACCGAGATACGGAACCCGTAGATTACCCGCGCCAGCACGTCACGCGCCTGATCGTCGGTGCCCAGCAGATTGTGCCAGTCCGGCGGCGACGGGGCGGGCTGTTTCAATCCGTTCACCACCGTATTGTACGCGTAGTGGATCGGCGGCCAGATCATCCAGCCTTTCGCATTGATCGCCGCCTGCACGTCGGAGGCGGCGTAGTCGGCCTCGGTCGGCAGGAAATCGGCGCCGAAGGTATCCTCGCTATAGTCCTGAAGTACCGGCACGTACCAATGGCCGTCATACCGGATCAGCAGCGGGCGGTCGTTGGCGAGGAACTCGGCGAACAGGGTGACGACGAACAGCGCCAGGAAGATCCACAGCGACCAGTAGCCGCGCCGGTGCGCCCGGAAGATCGCCAGGCGGCGGCGCGTCAGCGGTGTCAGATACATTCTATTGCCTGGCCTCGAAATCGATGCGCGGATCAACTACGGTGTACATCATGTCGCCGACGATCTGCATCAGCAGGCCGAGCAGCGTGAACATATAGAGCGTCCCGAACATCACCGGATAGTCGCGCCGGATCGCCGATTCGAAACCGAGCAATCCCATGCCATCCAGTGAAAAGATGATCTCCACCAGCAGGGCGGAGGAAAACAGGATGCCGATGAACGCCGCCGGGAAGCCGGCGACGATCAGCAGCATGGCGTTGCGGAACACGTGCCGGTACAGGATGCGCTGCTCGGACGCACCCTTGGCGCGGGCGGTGACGACGTATTGCTTGCGGATCTCCTCCAGGAAGCAGTTCTTGGTCAGCACCGTCAGCCCGGCGAATCCGCCCACCACCAGGGCCACCGTCGGCAGCACCATGTGCCAGAGGTAATCGATGACGCGCGCTGGAATACTCCAGGTTTCGGTGCCGGCGCTGTGCAGGCCGCGCAACGGAAACCACTGCACGAAGCTGCCGCCGGCGAACAGCACCACCAGCAGGATGGCGAACAGGAAGCCCGGCACGGCATAGCCGATCAGCACCGCCGCGCTGGTGGCGACGTCGAACCGGCTGCCGTCGCGCACCGCCTTGGCGATGCCGAGCGGAATCGAGACGAAATAGACCAGCAATGTGGACCACAGGCCGAGCGAGACGGAGACCGGCATCTTCTCCTTGATCAGTTGCAGCACCGGCTCATCGCGGAAGAAGCTGCGGCCGAAGTCGAAGGTCAGGTAGCCGCGCAGCATCAGCAGGAACCGCTCCGGGGCGGGCTTGTCAAAGCCGAACATCTTCTTGATGTCGGCGACCATGTGCGGGTCGAGGCCGCGGGCGCCGCGATAGGTGCCGTCGCCTGATGGCATCGCTTCGGCCCCGCCGGCGCCTGAGACGCGGCCGGTGACGTCGCCGCCTCGGCCTTTCAGTTCGGAGATCATCTGCTCCACCGGGCCGCCCGGGGCGAATTGCACAACGAAGAAGTTGATGGCGATGATACCGAACAGCGTCGGGATCACCAGCAGCAGGCGCCGGACCAGGTAGGCACCCATCAGGCGAACCGACGTGCGGACAGGGAAGCAAGGCGGGGGCTCCGCCCCTCGCCCCCGCCAAGGGCCGGCGGCCCTTGGAACCCCGGTATTGGGTGGGTGGCGGGGAGGGGGCGACCGAGGCGGTTGCTGCGCCTGAGTAGCCCCCTCCCCGCCACCCACCCGTTAATGGGATCAAAGGGGGCGTCGCCCCCTTTGCGGGTCCAGGGCAGAGCCCTGGTCTTGCCTACTCGCCTCACGGTGCGTTCCGCCGGGCCGCGTCGACGGCCTTGGCTTTGGCCGGGTCGATCCACCAGCTATCGAAAGCCAGTCCCGTGCGCACCGGCTTGTCCGGACGGCCGAAGATGTCCCAGTAGGCCACGCGCACCGATTGCAGATGCCATTGCGGCACCACGAACCACCCATTCAGCAACACGCGGTCGAGCGCCCGTGTTGCCGCTACCAGTTGCGGGTGATCCGCGGAGGCCAGGATCTGGTGCACGAGGTCGTCGACCACCGGGCTGCACACGCCCATCAGGTTGTCGCCACCCTCCTGTTTCGCGCTGGCGCACGTCCAGTAGCCGCTCTGCTCATTGCCGGGGCTTTCCGATTGGGGGATGGCGACGACGACCATGTCGTAGTCATAGCTGTCGAGCAGCCGCTGGTACTGCGCCGGATCGACGGTGCGCACCCGCGCCTCGATGCCGAGCCGGGACAGCCACTGGACGTAGGGCAGGGCTACCCGTTCGAACGCCGGCTGGTCCAGCAGGATCTCGAAACTGAACGGCTTGCCATCGGCATCCACCAGCTTGCGGTCGCGCACCTTCCACCCGGCCTGCTCCAGCAGCGCCAGGGCGGCGCGGAGCTGTTCTCGGTTGTTGCCTGACCCGTCTGTCACCGGCAACTGGAACGGCTTGGTGAACAGATCGGCCGGCAACTGGCCGCGGTATTTGTCGAGCAGCGCCAGTTCGGTGCCCTCCGGCACGCCGCTGGAGGCGAGGTCGCTGTTGCTGAAGAAGCTGCTGGTGCGGGTGTAGCTGCCGTAGAACAGGTTGGCGTTGGCCCATTCGAAATCGAACACCAGTGCCAAAGCGTGGCGGACGCGCGCGTCGGCGAACAGCGGGCGGCGGGTGTTCATGCCGAAGCCTTGCATGCCCGTCGGCAGATGGTGAGTCAGCAGTTCCTTCTTAACGAGGCCCTTCTGCACCGCCGGGAAGTCGTACGCGGTGGCCCATTCCTTGGCGATGTTCTCCTCGCGGAAGTCGATCTGTCCGGCCTTGAACGCCTCCAGCGCGACCGTCTCGTCGCGGAAATACTCGGTGCGCCGCGTGTCGAAATTGTCGAGCCCGCGCTCCGGCGGCAGATCCTTCGACCAGACGTCGGGGACGCGCTCCAAGGTCAGGGTGCGGCCGAATTCGAACTTGCCGACATGGTAGGGGCCGGAGCCGAGCGGCGGGTCGGTCAGCGGGTGGTCGAAGTCGCGTCCGGCCCACCAATGTTTCGGCAGCACCGGCATCTGGCCGAGGATCAGCGGCAGCTCGCGGTTAGTGTTGGTCTTGAAGCGGAATACGACGCGGCGTTGTCCCTCGACCGTGACGGACGCGACATCGCCATAATACTGGCGATAGAACGGACGGCCCTTGTCGCGCAGCGAGTTGAAGGTCCAGGCGACGTCCTCGGCGGTGACCGGGGTGCCGTCGTGGAACTTCGCCTCCGGTCGCAATTCGAACGCGACGCCCATGTGGTCCGCCGGCAATTCGATCACCTGCGCGAGCAGGCCATATTCGGTCTCGGCCTCATCGGCATTCGGCTTCAGCAGCGTGTCCCAGACCCGGGTGACATCGGCCGCCGCGGTGCCGCGGACGATAAAGGGATTGAAGCTGTCGAACGTGCCGATGGCGCTGAGCGCGACCTCCCCGCCTTTCGGCGCGTCCGGATTGACATAGGGGAAGAATTTGTAGTCCGCCGGCAGCGATGGCGCGCCGAGCATGGAGATTGCGTAGGTTCGCTGCGGCGCGCCAGGGTTGGGGGGCGTCTGGGCGAAAGCCGCCCCCGCCGCAACCATCGTCCCGACAAGCAAACCCGACCGCCAACGCATGCGCATCCGCTGAACTCCATTTTCGCCATGATAGCGTCTGGCATTCCGGTTCGTAAGCAGGGGCAAGGGGCGACAGGCTGGGGAGCGTCGCACCCAAGCGGCGGGTCGCGGCTTCGGCGGCCCGGCGGTCTGTAGCGAAGCGAAATACGTTAACAAGCCATTACTGTTATGGTTGATCACAATAATTGTGATCACGCATGCGTGATAATGGTATTGTGCTCTGACGAAAAAGTGATCTAATAATCCGGACATCCTCTCCGAGCTTACGCCAAGGAAACGTCCGGCCGGAGGGACATCATGCAGGAAATTCGGATGGTCCCCATGCCTGACGACCGTTCCCGATACGTTAGCATTCCGCCGAACCTGGCGGCAATGCCGGAGGAGTCCCCGACCGCCTCCGCGACGACCTCGCTCAAGACTTCCGGATACATAACGATCTTGCCGAACGCTTGGACCGGTCGCTGTTGACGCCGACGCAGGCGCTTCGCGGCGGACCCCGATTGTTACTTACCGCAACAGGTCTGTGCCTCCCGTAACGAAACACCCGGAGACCGACATGCCTAACGTCGAATTGCAACAAGCCTATCGCGTGCTATGGGCACAGGTCGTGCTGCAAGCAAAGGCCGATCTGGAAAATGAGCCGATTGGCTCGATACTTTTCAACCAGGCGGCGGCGTTTTTCGTCAGCCGCGGCGAGTGGGCGGAGTCTCGCATCGTCGTTGCGGATTGCCTCGAAATGCATCCCGACGATCTCACGCGCTGCGGCGAGCGCTGGATCGCAGATCGCCGCCGGCGCGAGGGACTCGAACCCGAACCGAAACGGATCGGCCGCCGGGCGGAACCGGTGCCGTTGCCCCGCCTGGTGGCTGTGCCGGCGCCGGAGACCAACCGCCGCAGGTCGCGCCGTTCCGCCGCAACGGCTGGAAATCCGTTCGATCCGTTCCGCGAGAAGATCGCCGCGAACGGGTGATGCGGTCTTCGGTGTGATCGAAAAACCTCAGCGTGCGACCCTGCCGGCTTTCGTGCGCCCCTCGCGTCTTGACACCGCGAGGGGCGCACACCTTATGCTGCACCGCACAATGAGAGGAACGTCCTTCGCCCACAGCCGGATTATGCGAACCGGCGCATTCGAAGGGACGTTAATGATGAAACTATTTGAGAGCGTGCGGCGCGACGATCGATTCGAAGCCGCGACCGGGGATTTATGGCGTTCGGTTCAAGCCGGACTGAACTCGTTTCGCCGAATGGCGGGCGTCCCGCCAACAGCAATCCCGCCTGCTTCGTGAACTGTCCGAATCAACCGATCGGCAGCTCTGGGACATGGGTCTGAGCCGCGCCGACATACCCGCCGTTGTCCGCGGCGCGTATCGCCGGGGGTAGTTCCGCGCGGCGTTGACGATCGCGGCTCCGCGCCTTCATGCTGACGTCAACGCGACGTCAGCGGAGGGGCGGGAATGCCGGGGACCGGGGACTCGAAGGGCGCATATCGCGGGCTGTATTGGCGCAACGACGCCGACCTGAAGGCGTGGCTCGACAAGGGCCCGCGTGAGGCGGCGCTGGAGCCGGACCTGCCGATCATCGATCCGCACCACCATCTATGGGACACGCCGGAACGCGGCCGGTATTTCCTGCCCGAACTGCTGGCCGATATCGGCGGCGGCCACACCGTCGTTTCGACCGTCTTCCTTGAGTGCCACGCGATGTATCGCCAGCGCGGCCCGGCGGAGATGGCGCCTGTCGGCGAGGTCGAGTTCGTCAATGGCATCGCGGCCATGAGCGCCTCGGGCAACTACGGTCCGTGCCGCGTCGCCGAAGGCATCGTCGGCTACGCCGATCTGCGGCAGGGTGCGCGGGTGCGGGACGTGCTGGAGGCGGAGATCGCCGCTGGCGGCGGGCGATTTCGCGGCATCCGCCAGGGTGTGTCTTGGGATAACGACGCTTCGATCAACAAGTTCGTGTCCCGCTCGGTTCCGCTGCATCTCGTGCTCGACCCGGTGTTCCGCGAGGGTTTCGCGCAGCTTGCCAAGCTCGGGCTGTCGTTCGAATCGTGGCAGTATCATCCGCAACTGCCGGATGCGATCGATCTGGCGCGGGCGTTTCCCGACACCACAATCATTCTCGATCATGTCGGCGGCGTGCTCGGCGTCGGGCCGTATTCGGGGCGCCGGCAGGAGGTTCTGGCGGGCTGGCGCAAGGACATCGCCCGGCTGGCGGAGTGTCCCAACGTCAACGTGAAGCTCGGCGGCATGGGTATGACGTCGTTCGGGTTCGACTTCCACGAACGCGAGGCGCCGCCGTCGTCCGAGGAACTCGCCGAGGCGTGGCGTCAGTACGTCGAGCCTTGCATCGAAGCTTTTGGGGTGAACCGCTGCATGTTCGAGAGCAATTTTCCGCCGGACAAGCAGTCCTGCGGCTACACGGAACTGTGGAATGCGTTCAAGCGCATCGCCGCCGGTGCGTCCGCCGCCGAAAAGACCGCGCTGTTCAGCGGCACCGCGGCGCGCGTCTACCGCCTGACGGTGCCTTGAGGGTGGACGCGGGGTTCCTCGGCGTCGGCAACATGGGACTGCCGATGGCGGGCCGGTTGCTGGATGGCGGTCACCAGCTGACGATTTTCGATATCAGGGAAGCGGCGATGCAGCCGCTGCTGGAGCGGCAGGCGCGGCGTGCCGTGTCTCCGAGGGACCTGGCGGACCAGTGCGAGATCGTTTTCGTTTCTCTGCCGACGCTGGCCGCGTTTCGGCAGGTGATGGCGGGGTCTGACGGGTTGGCCGCGGGGAAGGCGATGAAGCTGCTGGTCAACACCTGCACCGTCGGGGTTCCGTTTCTGCGTGAGATCGAGCAGGCGGTGGCGGCGCAGGGCGTTACGGTGGTCGATTGTCCGATCTCCGGCGGGCCGCCGGGGGCTCGGGCGGGCACGCTGTCAGTCATGGTGTCGGGCGATCCGGCGGCGGTGGAACGGGTCCGGCCAATGATTTCGGCTTGGGGCCGCGCGCTGACGGTGGCTGGGGACGAGCCGGGCGCAGCGCAAGTATTGAAGCTGACCAACAATATCCTGGCGGCGGTCGCGCTTGCCGCGACGTCCGAGGCGTTCGTGATGGGCGCGAAAGGCGGTTTGGACCCCGAGGTCATGGTCGCCGCGATCAATGCCGGCAGCGGGCGCAACAGCGCGACGGAGTTGAAGTTTCCGCTGGCGGTGCTGAACCGAAGCTTCGCCTTCGGGGCGGAGATGCATATCCTGATGAAGGATATCGATCTGGCCATTGCACAGGGCGAGGATTTGGGCGTGCCGATGTGGGTGTGCCACGCGGCTCGGCTGGTATTCAAGCACGCGATGTATCAGGGTGCGGGCAAGGACGACATGACGACGATCGTGAAGCACGTCGAGCGTGGCGCCGGGTTCGAGATTCCGAAGACGCGGGAGTAGGGGCCGGGATCGCGTGCCGAGGTCGCAAGGCGCCGACGGTGCTGGTTGAGCGAACGAATTTTCGCGCAGAGGGCACAGAGAAAGATTGAGATTGTAGAGAAGATTCTTGCCCCTTCGGCGCGGGCAAAGCCCACCTCCCCGTCATGGCCCGGCTTGTCCGAGCCACCTGTCGCCGCACACGCTCGCGGGGGTCGCCCGGACAAGCCGGGCCATGACGAAGTGGAGGCGGAGAGTCGCTTCACCCCCCTTTGGTATAACAACCCGGGCCATGACGGCGCGGAGCGTCGCTATGCCCGGCCGCTGGTATCAAACCTGCGCCGGAACGAACACCTCGCCCTTGCCCATTACGGACATGTCGCCCGCATAGTGCTTCCCGGCACCTTGCACGCATGCTGTCGCCTGTTCGCTGATCGCCGACAACGCTCGCGCCAGCAATCGCGCGAACACCAGATCGGCGCCGCCGCTCACCACGAAGCTCGGCGCCATTTCGGCCGGACGCCCCAGCACGATCGTGCCGCGGCGCATCAGAATGCCCGGCAACGCACCTGCCGAGCCGCACACGATCAGTGTGCCCGCCACCATCAAGCTGCCGGCATGCGCCCCGGCGTCGCCCTCGACGATCACCAACCCTCGCCGCAGCCGATCGGCGGCACGATCGCCGGTGCGTCCGCGCACCAGCACCAAGCCGCCGCGCATGCCAGTGCGTTCGCCGGCCAGAGGGCCACACAGATAATCCCCGGCATCGCCGCCGATCTCCAGCGTCCCGCCGCGCAGGCCGGAGGCGGCCCAGCCGCCCGCGTTGCCGCGAATGACAAGTTGCCCGGCCGCCATCAACCGGCCCGCCTGCTGTCCGGCGTCGCCTTCAACCGTCAGCATCCCGGTCCGCATCGCCTCGCCCACCCGGTCGAACCGGGTCGAACCGCCCTCGATCACGACGTGCGCCGCGTCGCCGGGCTGGACGCTGAAGACATCGCCGACGGCCAAACGATGGCGCGTGGTGTGCAGCGGCAGCGCTTCGATGGCCGCCACCCCGAGCCCGGCCAGCCGATCGGGCGTCAGCGGGGAGAGATCAAGCCGCTGTTCCGGCTCACCGCGCAGGACAAAGCGCAACGCGGTCATGGCGCGCCCTCCGGCGCCAGCGCGTGCAGGTGGAAATGGTGCCGCCCCAGCTTGCCGCCGTAGTTCCCGGCGCCGACACGGCAGGCGCCACGTTCCGGGCCGACCGCGGCGACAGCCTCCAGCCCGGCGCGCATGGCGTCCGCGACGGCCTCGGGGGTCAGGCCGTCGATCACCAGTTCCAGCACGGCGGCGATATCCGGCCCGAGTGCGGAGTCCGGCACCGCGCCGCGCAAGGTCGGGCAGTAAAGGTGGTTGGTGGAGGCGATCAGGCCCTTGTATTTCGATCCCACTTTCGAGCCGGATCGCACAATCCCGCCGGGGAACGGAGCGATCGCATCGGGCACTCCGGCAATCGCCGCGGCCGCCGCCTCCGCCGCCGTCAGCGCGCCCTCGGACGTGTGCGCCATCAGGATCAGGTTGCCGCCGCCAACAGCGCCCTTGGTCAGGCCGGTGGTGCCCTCGCAGACGAATTCGCCGTCCATCACCGGCAGGCGCCAGACATGCCGGCCGGGCAGGCGCTTGGAGATCTGCCAGCCGTCGGCGAAGTAACGCATGCCGTCGCCAAGCTTCAAAGGCTCCGTCCCGGCCAGGCCGGCGTAACAGGCCGAACCCGGGCTGGTCAGCACGCACTGTCCGACACGGCTGATCAGTTGCTTCTGCAGCTCCGCGGTCGAGCCGGCGAACAGCAGCACCCGCACTCCCGGCCGCCCGTCGGGCGTATCGTCGGGCGGCACATCGGCGTCGATCCCGGCCTCGACGCCGCAGGCGATGACTGAGGTGGCGAACCCGGTCATGCTGGTCGCCGCGATCCGCGCCCAACGGAGCGTCGGCGCGGTGATCACCAGGGCGGTGGCGCGCATGTCGAACGCCTCGGCGTAGGTGTCCTCGATCGCAACGCCGTTGCGGAGCAAGGGGGCTACGTCCGGCATGGCACCGCCTCGAATTCCTGGACGCGGCCGAGCGCCTCGGCGGGAGGAACGTCGAACGCGGTGTGCGGAACGCCGTAGACGCGGTCGTAGAACGCGGCCAGGCCGCGATCGACGCCGGCATCGAACCGCGGCCGCACCGTCACCGCCCGTCCGAACGAGCGCGTCACCGGCACACCGTCGCGGATCACCGGGACACCATCCTTGAGCACCAGTGCCGCATCGCGGAACATTGCCGCGATATCCGCCTGCGGCCGGTACACCGCCACATCCGCCCGCGCCCCCGCACCCAGATGCCCCCGATCGGCCAGACCCAGCAGCCGGGCCGGCGCCGCGCGGGTCATGATGGCGATTTCGGACAGCGTGTATTCCCTGGCGATCGAGGCCAAGGTGCTGACCTCCATCGCCTCCTTCGGCAACGTCTCGATATGCCGCGCCCGCACCGAGCGGTCCATCAGCAGCGCCAGCAGATCGGGATACGCGGTGAACGGCGCGCCGTTCGGATGGTCGGTCGTGAAGAACACCCGCCACGGGTCGTTGATCAGCAAGAACAGTTCCAGCCCCGCCGCCCATTGCACGGCGTTGAAGAAATCGGTCTTGCGGTAGCGATACGGCACGATGCCGCCGCCATTGCCGTCGCCGTCCATGATCACGGACTTGCGCGGACGTGCCTGGCCCCGCGCGTTGAACTGGCGCAGCACGTCGGACGAAATGGTCACGGTCTGGCCGAACATCACCTGCCCGATGTCGGCGGTGATATTGCGCCGCGCGTTCACCGCCTCGGCCAGCAGCGGCGCGGCGGATGAAAACCCGCGCGGCCCCTCCTTGCCGTAGGCGTAGAACTGGAGGTGCGCGATGTGCAGCCGGGTGTCGCCGGCCGCCTCCATCGTCGCCAGGGCGGTTGCCGCGTTGCCGGGCATGCCGAGGTTGCTGCAATGCAGGTGCAGCGGATGCGGCAGCCCCAAGGTCTCGGTCGCCGCCTGCAGGCTGTTGATGATGGCGCGCGAGCTGACCTCGCTGCCGGGCACGTGGTCATCCAGGCCGAAACTGCGCACATTGGACTTGAACGCCGCCGCCGCGCCCGGATTGATCGCCTTGATGCCGATCGCCCGGCTGCCCGCCAGCACGCGCGCGGCATAGTCGGCGATCGCCGCGCCGCCCTGCTTCCCCGCCATCAGCCGCAGCAGATAGTCGTCATTGCCGAGCACCGCCAGGATCGCGGTGTCGATGATCGGGATCTCCGCCAGTTCCAGATGCGCCTGCGGGGCGACATGCGGCGAGATCGCCGGCTCCACCACCATCGTGTAGCCCATCGCCGCATACAGCCGCCCGATCGTCTCGGTGATCGGCACTGACGCCTCGGCCGTCGCGGCGCGCAATTCCGGCAGCAGCAGGCGCGCCGTATTGACGTTTGTCCCGGCGACATGGGTGTGGATGTCGATCCCGCCGGCCATGACGATGCAGCCGGATACGTCGATCGTCTCGCTTGCCTGCGCGCCGTCTTCGGCGGCGACGATGCGCCCGTCACGTAGCCACAGATCGCCGGCGGCATCGCGGCCACTGGCGGGATCGACGATGCGTCCGCCGGTTAATCGGGTCAGCATGACGGCAGCGCCGCGGTGATCCCGGCCAGCACGCCGGCCACGCTGGCGATGCCGGACGGCGCCGAGGCCGCGGCGAACGCGATCCCGCCCAGCGCCGGATCGAACAGCATCGCGTCGTGATCGCGGCCGGGGCAACCGACCTCGAACACCACCGCCGGGGGCGTGCCGAACACGGTGCCGGGAGGGACCAGGGCCACTGTCGGCACCGCGCCACCCCATGGCTGCGAGGCCGGAGAAAACGCGGAGACCCAAACCGCTGCATCCGCCTCGCCGCTGGCGACCAGCCGGGTTGCGTCGAAGCGCCACGGGTCGTGGACCGGGGCGGTGCCCGCGAAGCCGGTTCGCGGCGGGAAGCCGGTGGTCCAGGTCAATGCCTGCGTCACCGCCTCCGCGCCGTTCGCGGGCGCCAGCGGGAGGCCGGTGAAGCGGGTTGTCTTGTTGAGGTCATCGATCAGTCCGCACAGCATTTCGACGGCCAGGGTGTCGAGCGCGGCGGCGGACCAGATGGCGACGCCGAACCGGGCCTCGGTCAGCGAAGCCGCCAGAGTGCACAGCGGGGCGGCGGCGGTTTCGTCGAGCGACGTCCGGCGGCCGGCGACGATGGCCCGGAGGGCGGCGAGGGTCGGGAGAACGGGCTTGCCCGGGTCCACCACCCGCAAGTCGTGGATGGTCGGGCCAAGCCCGGCCATAACACGGGGGGAGGTGCCCGGGCACAGGAGCAGGACCCGCCGGGCCGCCCCCGCGTCATGGGCGGCCCCGTTGTCATGGGCCGCCGCACCCTCGTCATGGCCCGGCTTGTCCGGGCCACCTGTCGCGGCACGTGCTTGCTGGGGTGGCCCGGACGAGCCGGGCCGTGACGACAGGAGAAGAGGTGGAAGCGTCGGTGCGGCGTCCAACGCCAGCCGCTGGACCAGGTCCGGCCACGCCTCCAGCAATCCGCCGCCCACCAGTAGCACCGTATCCGCCCGCGCCCTCGTTTGCAGCGGCGTGGTAACGATCCAGCCGGACCGGCGCATCACGTCGAGATCGGCGAACACCGCCCCGGCCTCCATGTGGTCGAGCGACGCGCCGATCGCCTTTGCCAACGCCACCGATGCCCGCACCCCCGCCACATCCGTCCCCAATCCTGCCACCACAGCCGATCGGCTGGCGCCCAGCAGGGCGGCGGCGGCACGTGTCGCTTCCTGAACGGAAACCGGCCGGCCGTTGACGCAGGCCGTCCCGGTCGCGGCGGTATCAATCATATTTTATATAGGCGAATCGCTGATCCTCGCGCGGCGTCCCCTCCAGGCCGTCGCCTTCCTTGCCCGGCTGCCACTGCACGACCTCCTCGATCTTCCGCGCCAGGGCAAAATCCTTGTTGGTGATGCCCTTGGCGGAATGCGTGCACAGACGAACCTCCAGCCATGCATAGGACAGCGTGATATCCGGATGGTGCCACGCCGCCTCCGCCAGATGACCGATTGTGTTAACCGCCATCAGCGTGCCTTTCCAGCCGGCGGTACGGTATTTCCGCCGGATCCAGCCGCGCTCCAGACTCCAGTGCGGCAGATTTTGCTTGAGCCAGGCTTCGACTTCCGCGTCACTGTATACGTGGTCAGACGGTTCTGCCGTCATGCGATGCCTCCCTGGTCATTGCCAACCCTGACCCCACCGTGGAACATGTTCCGCAATGAAGGCAATACCCAATACAGGCGGTGAACCCGCGATCGGCCCCGAGGACGTCCCATTCGGCACCAGCGTCACGGTGTCGTGCACCGCGCGCCTGCATCTCGGCTTTTTCGATCTCGACGGCGGCCTCGGACGGCGCTTCGGCAGCATCGGCCTGTCATTGAGCGGTCCGGTCACCAGCCTGATCGCCCGGCGGGCGGAAACCACCCGGATCGCCGGCCCGGAAAAGGATCGCGCCGCGCGCTACGTCGCGCTGATGCAGGAACGCATCGGCCGGCCTGGCGGCTACGACGTCGACATCCGCCAGGCGATGCCGCCGCACGCCGGCCTCGGATCCGGCACGCAGATCGCGCTGGCGGTGGCGGCTGCGCTGCGCCGCTTGCATGGCCTGCCCGAGGACCTGCGCGGCGATGCCGCCCATCTCGGCCGAGGCGCCCGGTCGGGCATCGGCATCGGCCTGTTCAGCCAGGGCGGCCTGGTTATCGACGGCGGCAAGGGAAACCTGCCCGGTCCGCCGCCACTGCTGGTTCGCGTGCCGGTGCCGGCGACGTGGCGCGTGCTGCTGGTGCTGGACCGTGAACGCGAGGGCCTGTCCGGTCCGCGCGAACGGGCCGCGTTCGCAGCGCTGGGGCCGATGGACCCGGCGGTGTCGGGTGCCATCTGCCGCCTGGTGCTGATGCAGGCGCTGCCCGCGCTGGCCGAGCAAGATCTTGCCGCCTTCGGCGCCGCCGTTACTGCGATGCAACATCACGCCGGGGATTACTTCGCGCCGAGTCAGGGCGGCCGATTCACAAGCCCGTTAGTGGCGGCCGCGATGCAGGCGCTGACCGAAGCGGGCGCGACCGGTATCGGCCAAAGCTCCTGGGGGCCGACCGGCTTCGCTTTCGCCGCCAGCGAGAACGACGCACGACAGTTCGCCTCCGTTCTGGAACAGCAAGGCATGACCAAACGACTGGACTTGCTGATCTGCCGCGTGCTGAATTGCGGGGCATCGGTGACGCTGGCCTGACACCGCACCCAAAAAAAGAGGACACGCCGTGGCCGACAAGAATATCCTGCATCTCTTGAGCCCGTTGCGGCATGCCAGTCCTTTCGATCTGAACATGGCCCTGGACGCCGGGTACGATGCGGTCATCCCCTATACGAACGTGACCCTGGATGAGGTCGCGGGCCTCGTGCAGGACGCGATTTTCTCCCGGCCGCCGAAAGACGGCGCGAAGACCTGTTTGTTCATCGGCGGCAAGAACGCCATCGCCGCACTGGATATGCTGGAAAGCGCCAAGAAGGCGATGGTGCCGCCGTTCATCATTTCGCTGTTCGCCGATCCGGCGGGTTCGTTCACGACGGCGGCGGCGATGGTGGCGCGGCTGGAGCGCACGTTGCGGGCCTCGCATGGCCGCGAACTGGCCGGCACGCGGATCCTCGTGTTCGGCGCGACCGGGGTGGTCGGGTTCGCCTCGGCGGTGATCGGCGCGCTGGAGGGCGCGCACGTCACGCTGGTGGGGTATGACGGTGCGAAGCGCGTGCAGCAGGCGGCGGACGAGGCCAAGGCGCGGTTCGGTGTCAGCCTGAACGCCGCGGATGGCAGCAGCGATGCACTGAAGGCCGCGCTGCTGCGCGACGCCGAGGTGGCGCTGTGCGCCGGCCGCGCGGGCGTGCAGATCATCGACGGGAACCTGCTGAAGGCGTCGCCCGGCCTGCTTGCGGTCGCGGACGTCAACGCCGTGCCGCCACTAGGCGTCGCCGGGCTGGACCTGTTCTCAGATGGTGCCGCTATCGGCGACGGCGCCACCGCGGGAATCGGCGCGCTGGCGATCGGGCAAACGAAGTATCAGACCGAGTTTGGTCTGTTCCGCCGCATGATCGAAAGCAGCAAGCCGCTGACACTGGACTTCCGCGAGGCGTTCGCATTGGCACGTGACTTGTCGAAATGACGGGGAGCCGAGGCGCGCATTGGCCTGTTGGCGTTACCGTCATGGGCGGGCGTGTCCCCATGGGCGCTAACATAAGCTGGTTTGAGCACGGTCGTTGCCCCCGGGTCCTGGCCCGGCTTGGCCCCATAGGCGTCAGGATAAGTGGTCACACGGAGCACGGCGTTCTCCACGTTCGTCTTGGCCCGGCTTGTCCGGGCCATCTGTCGCGGCACATGCTGGCGGCGGTGGCCCGGACAAGCCGGGCCATGACGGTGAGAGAACAAGTCCTCGGGCAAACCTTTCCCCTCGCTTCCCCTTATCCTGATACTCGGCCCGGCCACCCACGACTTGCGGTGCCAGTGGCGGCAAAGTCGTGGATGGCCGGCACAAGGCCGGCCATGACACACAATCGACGCTCGTGCCGATCCGCTAAGTTGGCGCCTACGGGACACGCCCGCCCATGACACGGGTGGCGGACCACACGCTCGCGATCTCCGGCGATCACGTCCTGATCGCCGCCCTTTCCGGCCGGGCGCTGGCGGCCTGCGCGCGGCGGGCGGGGTATCGTCCCCTCGTAGCGGACCTGTTCGGCGATCTCGACACCCTGGACCTGGCCGAGGCCAGCGAACGCGTTCCCGGCACCCTCGCCCGCGGCTTCGCCAAGGACGCCCTGCTCGCCTCGCTCAATCGGCTGGCAACCGGGCGCCGCGTCATCGGCGTGGTAGCGGGCACCGGCTTCGAGGACCGCCCGGGCCTGCTGCGCTCGCTAGCGGCGCGATACGGGCTGGTCGGCAACTTCCCCGAGGTCGTCGCTGCCATCAAGGACCCGTTCCGGTTCGCGGAAACCTGCGCCCGCGCAGATGTGCCGTATCCGGACATCCGCTATGACCCCCCGCCCGGTGCCGGCTGGTTGCGTAAGCGGGCCGGCGGGTCCGGAGGCGTTCACGTCGCCGCCCCCACGCGCCGCGCCGTCGCCCGGCGCGGCTGGTATTACCAGCGGCGTGTGGCTGGCGAGCCTGTTTCGGCGGCGTTCCTGGCGGCCGGCGGTCGTTGCCGCGTGCTTGGGTTCAGCCGGCAATGGGCCGATCCGGCGCCGTCGCAGCCATTCCGGTACGGCGGTGCGTCGCGCCCGGCGCCGCTGTCGGCCGACCGCGCGGCCGACATTGGCGATGCGGTGGCGCGGCTGGTGGCGCATACCGGGTTGCGCGGCCTCAACAGTGCGGACTTCCTGGTCCGCGACGACGGTTTCCACTTGCTGGAAGTCAACCCGCGCCCCGGCGCCACGCTCGATATCCTTGCCGATGCCGAGGGCGCGCTGTTCCGCTGGCACCTCGACGCCTGCAATGGCGTGCTACCGCAGACCGCGCCCGTGTTTTCGGGTGCCGCTGCCGCCGCCGTGGTCTATGCGTCCGCCGGTATCACCCCTCCCGCATCGTTCCCCTGGCCCGCATGGACAGCCGATCGGCAGGCGCCCGGTTCGGCGGTGGCGAGCGGAGCACCGCTTTGCACCGTGCTGGCGGACGCCGCGGATGCGGACGCTGCCGAGCGCCTGGTGCGCGATCGGGCAGCGGCTATCCTGGCTTGTGCTGAAAGAGACCGATGATATCCCCTTTGGGCTTGAACGATCGTGCCTTCGCGCTGGTGGACGCGCTGGTCGCGGATGCCGCGGCATTGCGCGTCGGCGTCTCGCGCGGCGAGGGCGGCGAATTGCTGGTCGATGTCGGAGCTTCTCACCGGGGCGGGATCGCCGCGGGGCTGCGGCTGGCGTCGATCTGCCTCGGCGGTCTGGGCGAGGTGCGCCTCGGCACTGATCCGATACTGCCGCGCTGGCCATGGACGATTTCGGTCGCCAGTTCGAACCCGGTCGCCGCCTGCCTCGCCAGCCAGTATGCGGGATGGAGCCTGGCGGAAGGCACCGGCAAGGGGTCGTTCTTCGCCCTCGGCTCCGGCCCGGCCAGGGCGCTGGCGCGGAAAGAGAAGCTGTTTGACGAACTCGGATACCAGGAGACGGCGTCAAAGGCCGTGCTGGTGCTGGAAAGCGCCAACCCGCCGCCGCCGCCGCTGGTCGTGCGGATCGCCGAAGCCTGCGGCGTGGCGGCGGCGGACCTCGCGATCCTGTATGCGCCGACGCAAAGCCTGGCGGGCGGCGTGCAGGTGGTTGCGCGCGTGCTGGAGGTGGCGCTGCACAAGGCGCACGAACTGCATTTCCCGCTGGAGCGGATCGTTGATGGCCTCGGCGCCGCGCCGCTGCCGCCGCCGCATCCGGATTTCGTCACCGCGATGGGGCGGACCAACGACGCGATCATCTTCGGCGGTCGCGTTCACTTGTTCGTTAGTGGGCCAGAATCCGAAGCGCGTGATCTGGCGGAGGCGATGCCGGCATCAAGATCCCGCGACTATGGGCGCCCCTTTGCAGAAACGTTCAAGGCGGTCAAAGGCGATTTCTACGCCATCGACCCGATGCTTTTCAGCCCGGCCGCGGTGACCGTGACTGCGGTCGATACCGGGGAGAGTTTCTTCGCCGGTGCGATCGATGGCGCGCTGCTCGATACGTCGTTCGGCGGATCGCCCTGACACCGCCGATGCCGCGCATCGGATTGGCGATCGACGACCGGGACTGGCATGCGCGGGCGCTGCTGCGGGCTTTCGAGGCGCGCGATGTCACCGCACTTCCCTTCCGGCTGACCGAAGCGGCATTCGATTCGGGGCATCCGCATGGCGTCGCACTGCCGGGGTTCGGTCACGGATTGCCGGATGCCGTCCTAGTGCGATCGATCGCCGGCGGCAGCTTCGAGGAGGTCACCCGCCGCCTCGGCATACTGCATGCGTTGCGCGAACTCGGCGTCCCGGTCTGGAACGACGCGCGCGCGATCGAGCGCTGCGTGGACAAATCGACGACCAGTTTCTTCCTGGCGAAGGCGGGCGTCGCCACGCCCGCTACCCGGGCGGTCGAGGGCCGCGATGCGGCGGTGGCGGTCGTCGAGCGTGAGTGTCCGGCCGGGCCGCTGGTGCTGAAGCCGCTGTTCGGCTCGCAGGGCCGCGGGCTGCGGATGATCACGGGGATCGAAGATCTGCCGCCGCCGGAGGAGATCGGCGGGGTATATTACCTTCAGCGATATGTGCCGCCGTCGACCGGGACGTTCCATGATCACCGGCTGTTCGTCTGCGCCGGCGAAGTGGTGGCGGCAATGACCCGGCAGGCGGAGGGTTGGGTAACCAACGTGCATCTCGGCGCCCGGCCGGTGCCGTTCGTGCCGGATGCGGCGATGGCCGATCTCGCGGTGCGCGCGGCGGCTTGCGTTGGCGCGGACTATGCGGGGGTCGATGTGCTGGTCGATCGCGACGGGCAGGCGCTGGTGCTGGAGGTGAACTCGATGCCGGGCTGGAAGGGGTTGCAGGCGGTGGCCGGGGCGTCGATCGCCGAGCGGATCGTCTCCAGCCTGCTGGCGGCGCTGCGGTGACGATCGCGGCGGCGTTTATCGACGCCTGCGTGGAGGAACTGCGGGCGCCGAAGCCAGGCAACGTGCATATCCATGCCGAGGGCCACCGCATGACGGTGGCGGATTTCGTCCGCAGCGCCGAGGTGTCGGCTCCGTTGCTGTGCCGGGTTGGCGCGCCGCTGGGGCGCCGCATCCTGGACGCGGCGGTGGCGACGCGGGAGGCGGTCGGACAGAACACCAACTTGGGCATTCTGCTGCTGTGCGGCCCGCTGGCGATGGCGGCGGCCGATCCCCCCCGTCATGGCCCGGCTTGTCCGGGCCACCCGTCGTGGCAGGTGCGGGTGGCCCGGACAAGCCGGACCATGACGCGAGACGAGTAGATGAAGGGGCGGCGACGTCACCTCGGGCGGTGCGCGACGTCATCGCCACCTCCACGCTCGACGACGCCGAGGCGGTGTTTGCCGCGATCCGCGTCGCCAACCCCGCGGGGCTCGGTTCGGCGGAGCGGCACGATGTGCATTTCCCGGCAGTCGTGGCGCTGCCGCAGGCGATGGCGGAGGCTGCCGATCGCGACAGCATAGCGCGGCAGTGGAGCAACGGGTTCGCGGATGTCCTCGGGATAGGCCTGGACGCGTACGCCGCCGCGCGCGCCCGCTGGACGGATCCGGCGCACGCGGCCTTGGCTGCCTACCTGACCTTCCTCTCGGCGTTCCCCGACAGCCACGTGGTGCGCAAGCACGGCGCCTCGACCGCCGCCACCGTCCAGCACTCGGCGGCGGCGTTGCGCGACGCGCTCGCACGATGCCGCGAACCGAGGCAAATGCTGCCGCAACTGCTGGCCCTGGACGCGGCGCTGAAAGCCGAGGGCATCAATCCGGGGACCAGCGCGGACCTCGCGGTCGCCACCGCTTTCGCATGGCGACTGGGCTTGCTTTCCGGCATTGTAGATGTTTAAATTTGGTGCGCCCGGAGATCGGCTCTCTCCTACCTGCGGTCGAACAGCAGGACTGGCGTCCGATTCTTCCAAAAATGACCGAAGAGGAAAACGTTATGGCAAAGATCACCAAAGTAGGCGTTGGCGAATCCCTCGTGGGCGAAGGCAATGAGGTCGCGCATATCGACCTGATCATCGGGCCGCGCGGCAGTGCCGCGGAGACCGCGTTCTGCAATGCCTTGACCAACAACAAGGACGGATTCACGACACTGCTCGCAGTGGTCGCGCCGAATCTGCTGGCCAAGCCGAACACGATCCTGTTCAACAAGGTGACGATCAAGGGCGCCAAGCAGGCTGTGCAGATGTTCGGGCCGGCGCAGCACGCGGTTTCCATGGCGGTGGCCGACAGCGTCGCCGAAGGTGTGATTCCGGCGGACGAAGCGGACGACCTGTTCATCTGCGTTGGCGTGTTCATTCATTGGGACGCCACCGACGACAAGAAGATCCAGCAGTACAACTACACCGCGACAAAGGAGGCCATCGCGCGGGCCGTCGCCGGCCAGCCGAGTTCCGCCGAAGTCCAGTCAAAGTACAAGACCGCCAGCCACCCGTTCGCGGCCTGATCCGATACCGGCACTCCCGGCGGAACGGCCCGCCGGGAGTGCTGTCGTGTTGTGTCCCCGTATCCATGGCCGGATTTGGTCCGATAGAAGCAAGAAAAGGGGCCACCCGGAGCACGGCGTTCTCCACATTCGCCATGACCCGGATCGTCCGGGCCACCTGTCGCGGCACGTGCTGGCATAGGTGGCCCGGTCTGTACCCAAGCCGGCCATGACGGTAAGAGAACAAAGTCCCGGGCAAACTTTTCCCTCGCTGCCGTCTGTCCTAATAGTTCGCCAATCGCGCCAGTCAGCCCAAGTCGTCGGATGTCAAGCCGCCGGTATGCAGGGCCGTCGCGATCAGTACGCCGGCCGCGCCGATGTCGCGTAGCGCGTCCAGGTCGGCCTTGCTCCGCACGCCGCCGGCGCCGATGACAGCGCGTCCCTCCGCTCGGGCTACGATGCCGGCGATACGGTCGATGTCAGGTCCGGCCGCGCCGCCGACGCGCGCCAAGGTCATGACGATCACCCGCCCTGGCCACAGCGTAGGATCTTCAAGCAACCGCTCCGGGCCCTGGAAGACGTCGCCCCGAAAATCCAGGGAGAGCAGCACCCGGGTCTCGCCTCGCAGCAGATGAATGGTTTCGGTCCCGCGCTGCAACTCGCTACCGATCACAAGGCCATGCGGAAACCGCTCCAGCCATGCGCGCGCTGCATCCGCGTCGCCGGTGCCGTTGTCGATCCACAGTTCGACCCCTGGAGCCGCGCGGGCAATCGCCTCGATCGCCGCGTCGTTCGCCCCGCGCCCCTCGATCGCATCCAGATCGGCGATGTAAAGCTGGCGAAACCGAGCCAGCCGCAACAGACCGGCCGCCACGTCCGCCGGTGCGCTCGTCGGGCTCAGCGGCGTCCGGATCGGGCGATACGCATCGCGGCGCCCGCCTTGCGCGTGCACCACCTCGCCGCCTTTGATATCGATCACCGGTATCACGTCCATGCGCGCATCTCCCTCGTTCGCGTAGTCTGACCCGAAAGGAGAATCCCGTGCAAAAGACCATCGGTTGGGACATCGGCGGCGCCCACGTGAAGGCGGCGCTCGTTGAAGACGGCCGCGTCATCCGGGTCCGGCAAAGCCCCTGTCCCCTCTGGCAAGGCGCCGATCGGCTGGGGCCGGTGCTGGAGGCAGTGATGTCGGCGTTCGGTCCGGCGGACAGGCATGTCGCGACGATGACCGGGGAACTGGCGGACATCTTCCCGAACCGGCACGACGGCGTGGTGGCAATCACCGAGGCGCTGACGCGGTCGCTGCCCGCCGGAACGCTGCGCCTGTATGCCGGACGCGCGGGCAGCATCGACCCGTCGGAAGTGGCAGCCCGGGTGGAGGACGTCGCCTCCGCCAACTGGCACGCGAGCGCTGCCCTGGCCGCCCGGCACGGGGACGGACTGTTCGTCGATATCGGTTCGACCACGGCGGACATCATCCCGCTGCGCGGCGGGACGGTCGCATTCCGCGGCTACACCGACGCCGAACGCCTGGCGTCCGGAGAGCTCGTCTATACCGGCCTGACCCGCAGCTTCGTCATGGCGCTGGCGCCGCGCGCACCATTCGCGGGCGCGTGGACCTCGATCGCCGCAGAGTATTTCGCCTCGGCCGCAGACGTGCACCGCATCCTCGGCACGCTGGATGAAAAAGCCGATCAGATGGACACGGCGGACGGACGGGCGAAGACGCAGGAGGCATCGCGCGCCCGCCTCGCCCGCATGATCGGCCGCGACGCGGCGGACGGGTCGGATGCCGACTGGCACGGTCTGGCGGCCTGGTTCGCCGAGGTGCAACTGCGGCAGGTCCACGACGGCGCATTGTTGGTGCTGTCGGGCGCCGGATTGCCCTCCGATGCGCCGATTGTGGCAGCCGGGGTAGGTGCGACGATCGTGCGGCGGCTGGCCGATCGGCTGGGGCGGCGCTGCGTGCCCTTCGCCAGCCTGTTCGCGGCAGGCGATGTTGAATGGGCGGACGCCTGCGCGCCGGCGGTCGCCGTGGCGCTGCTGGCCGCCGATCAGCCGTAGTGCTTGCGAACGGCGTCCATCAACCAGCCCCAGGCTTCGCGTTCCGCCTCGCCCGCGGTCTTGGAGACCGCGATTTCCAGATAGGCGATCTCGGCCTCGACCTTCTCGCGCGGCAACATGCGCAACCGGCTGACCAGGATGGCGCCTTCGACGACCGCCGCCTTGGCCCGGTTCATGCCCTCGAACGGGGCGTGCGTTTCGCGGTGCACGGTGCGGCAGCGGAAGCGCGGCCGTTGCGCGTCCTCCTGCACCGACGCCACCTGCATTTCCGCATGCGCCAGCGCAGCGGCGAGGCGGGGTGGCGGCACGACCGCGGATGGCACGCACGGCCAATCCCGCCGTTCGGTGAGGCAGCCGGCAAAGATACGGACATCGTCGGTGTAGTTGGCCACCAGGAATGGAACCGCCCGCAGGTTGTCCAACGTCGTCGAGGGCTGGAACGGCGCGATCACCCATTCGTCCGGTTCGGCGGCGATCAAACCGAACGGCGCGACGTGCGGCTTGCCGGCGGCGGAGACGGTGGTGACGATCACCTCACGGATCATCGCGCTTTCCTCCCTTCGCCCGCAGCGTATGCCCCGCTTCGGCCAGCCGGGTCGGTGCGGCGGCATCGCGCGGGGCGGCGCAGCCCCAGTCGAGCGGCGCGTCCTGCACGTAGCGCTTTCCCAGCGCGAATGCCGTCTCCGCCTTCATGAGTTCAGTGCCGAGGTAGAACGCATGCGCGCCGTCGGTGGCCACGTCCAGCGCGGGATACAGCGCCAGCGCCTCGCGCCCGACGACATGTATTGCATTGTTGAAAACGTGGATGCCGTCCTCGGCCACGGCGATGCGGTAATTGGGATCACGTACGGCTTGCGCCTCGGCCGCGATGTCGGCCGCGGACTGCACGAATGGCGCGCGGTCATGCGTCTGCAGCAGCCGCGTCCCATAGCCGCGCGGCAGATCGGCGTTGGCGCGGGCGGCATGCATCAGGCGGCGGGAGAAATCGTGCTCGGCGACAGTTTCCCGCGTATGCGGGCTGACCTGCACGACCAGCACGTTGCGGATCGACAGTTCGGAGCAGAATCCCATCAGCATGGCGGTGACGCCGGACGAATCCGCGTCGGTCAGTTCTGTCAGGTTGCCGGTGCCCATCAGGATCTCCGCGTCGGGCAGCCGCGTCCGGAGCGTGGCGTAGCGGACCAGGGAGGCGGCGAAGCCGAAGTGGATCGGATCGAGGATCGGGTCGAGCAGGCAGGCCATCCCGCGCGCCCGGGCCTGCTCCGCCGCACGCACAAGCGAGTCGAGGTCGCCGTGTCGCGCGGGCACCAGCACGGGGACCGCGGTCGTGCCGAACGCGATATCGAGCGTGTCTTCGGTCAGGCTCAACAGAAAATCGGCGCCCGCTTCGGCGGCGCGGCGGAGTTCGTCCGGATTGCCGGAATCGACGCTGACACGCAGCCCGGCGTTGTGCAGCCGTGCGATCGCATCTTCCAGTCCGTCGAACGCCGTGCCAGGGCGGCAGCCTAGGTCGATCACATCGGCTCCCTGCGCGCGGAAGGTTTGGGCGCGCGCCAACAGGACGTCGAGTGGCAGCAAAGGGGCGTCGACGACCTCGGCGAAGATCCGCACGTCGTGGCGCGACAGGTCCGGCACCGCGCCGCCGCGGCCGAGAAACGCAGGCAGATCAGCCAGTTCCTCGGGGCCGCGTTCGAATGGCACACCGAAGGCGGCGGTGAGCCGGGCGGGATCGACGCCGGCGCGGCCGGGGAGGATGACGCGGGTGGCCGCGATGGGACGTGACAGGCGGCGGAGGATGATCGGCTCGGTCATCAACGCCGCCACCTGCACGCCGATGTCGAGGACGTCGCAGGTGAAGGGGGTTTCGCCGAGGGTGTCGAGGATGCGCTGCAACCGGGGTTTGGCGAGGTGGCCGGTGAGGAAGAGCAGACGGTCCGTCATGGCTGCGGCCGCCGGGTGCCACCGAGCGACACCAACGTCCCGCCGCTTGTGTCGCGTCCGGGCCTCGCCCCCCGGGCGTCAGGGCAGGGGGGCACACAAAGCATGGCGTTCTCGCGTTCGTCATGGCCCGGCTTGTCCAGGCCACCCCACCCGCACAATGCCGCGACAGGTAGCCCGGACGAGCCGGGCCATGACAGTGAGAGAGCAAGGTCTGTCACCGTCTCTTATCCTGATCGCCCCGGGCCAGGTTCCGCCAAGACCCCGGGCTGAGGTCCCGCCGCCGCGCCGCTATCGCCGCCTCCAGCGCCTCCAGCGTCAGCACCACCTCGGTGCGTTCGAACGACGCGAGCCGCTCGGTGTTCTCCAGATCGATCCGGCGCGGATACACTTTCACCATGCCCTCCGGCGCCTCGGTGTCCATCTCCGGCGCGCTGTCGCAGGCGAATACGATGGACGGCACGCGGCATTTCCCCGCCTGCGCGAACACGTTGGTCACCAGCGTGTCGGAAATCCCCAGCACGCACTTCGCGACCGTGTTCGACGTGGCCGGCGCCACCACAACCGTATGGTAGACGCCGTGATAGAACATCGCCACGGGCGCCGCGCTCGCCGTGGTATCGCGGAAGATCTGGCAGCCTTTCGGCAAGTCCAATTCGATCTTGTACATCCGCAGCACCTCCGCCGCCGCGCGGCTGAGGAACAGGTCCACATCCTGCAACGACCGCACGATAGCCAGCGACTCGGTCAGGAAATGGCCGGAGCCGGTCACCGCCCAGGCCCAGCGCGGCGTTCGCCGGGCCATCGTCAGGCCGCGACGGAACAGCGGCCGAACAGCGCATCCGCAGAGGCAAGCTCCTCCGGTCCAGCCACGACGACAGCCCCGCCGAACCGGGCGGCAAAGCCCGGAAACGCCGCGTCCAGCAGATCGGGCGCATGCGCACAGTGTTTGATCAGCACCAGACGCCGCGCACCCAGCACCGAGGCGAGCCAAGCCGCCAGACTGTCCGACGTCACGTCCCAGGACCGCGGGATATCCGCATGCGCCCGCAGCATTGGCCACGGCGACCACACCGGAACCTGCCGCCGCGCCGCGGCCTCGCGCACCGCATCGAGGGTGTCGGCATAGACGAAGCCGGCCGCCAGACTGGCTAAGGCACGCCCGAACTGCGCCATCGCCATAAGCGCCATGTCGTGCGCCGCGTCGTCATCGAACCGCATCGCCGGTTGCGCCGCGCGCACCGCATCCGCGAATGGACCGCCGCCCGGCACCACCACGACCCGCCCCCCCGCATGGCCGATTGCCCTGAGCCAGCCGGGCAGCAACGGCGACAGGGCATGGCTGCCGCCGAGCTTCACGACGGTCAGGCCGTCGCTCATGACCGGACGCCGATGTCCGGCACCGCCGGCCGCGCCATCGCCCCAGATGCGGACCGCGTGCGTTCGATCTCGACGCCGACCGTTCCGGACCCGGTTTCCAGCTTCTGCACCCGCACCATCACCTTGGCGACGCGCGGATGCGCCAGCACCATCGCGGCGATCCGCTCAGCCAACGTCTCCACAAGGCCGACATGGCCCGAACCCGTCAGCAGCCGGATGCCGTCGGTGATCAGGTCGTAGGAAAACACGTCCCGCATGTCCTCCGCGGCCCGTCCGGCGCGCATCACCGAAGCGGTCACCGCGAATCGCACCTGCTGCGGCGCGTTCCGCTCCCGCGCATAGGCGCCGATGAAAATCGGCAGCACGAAATCCTCGACCGATACGAGGTCCACCGGCGCATCCGCGCCGGCCGCTGCCGGAGCGTAGCCGCGCGCCGCGAGCAGGCGGTAGTCCACATCGCGGGTGCCCGTAATCGGCAACTCGGGTGGGATCAGCGCCCGGATCGCCTGCACGCATCCGAGGTCTATCGCCGCGGCCCGGCCGCCCTCTCCGCACAGGGCGCCGCGAAAACCAAGCAGATCGGGGTTGAGCACCAGCAGGCGAGGGACGTCAGGCGGTTCCAGCGATCCGGCCAGGCCAGCCATCAGTCCAAGCGCCCGGCACTCTTCGACGAAGACGGACAGCCGCGGCAAGGCGATATGGTCGAGCAGGCGTCCCGCTGTCTTGCCCTGCGTATCGAGCATCGCCCCGGCGAACCCGGCGCCTTTCAGCAACGGCAACAGCGACAGGTCCGGCAACGCGTCGGCAAAGAGCACGGCGACCAGCTTCACCCGCGTCGCCTCGTCCGCCAGCGCGGCGATGCAGGCCGCCGCATCGCCGCCGGGGAAGAGGCCGAGTTTAACGAAATCGACGCCCGTCCCGGCGATTGTGCGCACCGCTGCCGCAATCGCGTCGGGCCGCATCGGCAGATCGCCCGCCACCGCACTGACCGGGCGGCGGTGGCCGACGGTTTCGACCGCCGCCCGGATCACGTCCGGGGCCACGGCGCCAAGCGCCCCGTGCGCGGGGTCCTTCAGGTCGATGACATCGGCCCCTCCGGCGAGGGCGACTTCCGCCTCGTCCGGCCCGGTCACCGACGCCAGCATGCGCGTCATCGCGGACTCTCGGTCATCGGTCTTCCTTTCTGCAACCGAAGCGGCTTGCGGCGGATGCGCGGTTGCATCACGTTGGATGCCATGAAACGTCTGAATCGACACGGGCGCAACGGCTTACCTAGCGTCCGGGGGAGCGGAACCATGACACGAGCGTTCACCGCCGCGGCGATGCTGGCGGCCGCGATGGCCGCGGCCGGCGCGGCCCCGCGCAACGCCGATCCGGACTGGCCGTGCCAGCAGATCAAGGTTGGCGAGTTGTCGGTGGCCTCGTTCTGGAACGGGCCGCCGATCGATCCCGCCACCGCCGATTGGCGGAAGGATGCGGCCGTGGCCTCGCTCGTCGGCGCGGTAACGCAACGGCGGCTGCCGATGGACGGTGCGGTGCAGCGCATCGATGCGTTCGCCGGGACCGTCGCCGAGGACAAGGATCGCACGCTTGGGCTGGTGTTCGCCGGCGTGTTCGATGTGCTGAACCACGAGCGGGAGAGGGTGATCGACGGGCTCGACCGTTTCGGCAAGCGGCAGAAGGTGCTGGCGGACGGACTGCGGCAGGATGGCGCGGCGGTTCGCGCGGCTCAGGCGGCCGACCCGCCGGACCCGGCGAACGTCACCGAGTTGACGCAAAAGCTGGCCTGGGACCAGCAGTTGTTCGAGGCGCGCCGGCAGTCTCTGCGCTTCGCCTGCGACCTTCCGACGACGATCGAGCAGAGGCTGTACGGACTGTCGCAGGCGATCCAGGCGCATCTCTGATAGCCACTACTGCCGCGGGCGCGGAGCAGGCTCCCGCCGCTCCAGCGGGAGATTGTGCGCGGCCCAGCCGTCGGTGCCGTCAGCGTACCAATCGACCCGGGTGTAGCCGAGCGAAATGGCGCGTTTCGCGGCATTCCAGGACATCCAGCAGGACGCGAGGCAGTAGAAGACCAGGTGCCGGCCGCGATCTCCGCGGGTTGCGTCGTTCAGGTTACGCTCGAAGTACAATTCCATGATCGGTGACAGTTCGCCGTATCCGGTATCGGGAAGCCACAGGCTGCCAGGGATGTCATCGCGTGGCTTCGGGTTCCAGATGGTATCGGGCGGCAGGTTTTCGGGCCGGGGCGGTTGCGGTAGCGTGTCGATGAACAGGGTGGTGCCCTCGCGCCACAGCGTTTCCGCCTGCGCCGTCGTCAGGGCCGGGCGGCCGTTGATCGTTTCGGGCACCGGGGAACGGTAGTCTGCGGTCCGGTAGCCGGGCGGTTCGGGCGGCGCGGCCGCGGCCGCGAATAACAGCAGAGTGCATATTGCTGTTCGCGCGATCAGTCCCCTCGTGTCATGGCCGGGCTTTTCCCCATAGCTATGCAGGGAAAAGTTTGCCCGGCGCCTCGTTCCCTTACCGTCGTGGCCCGGCTTGTCCGGGCCACCTGTCGCAGCACGTGCTTGCGGGAGTGGCCCGGACGAGCCGGGCCATGACGAATGGGGAGAACGCCTTGCTCTGCGTGGCCCCTTATCCGGATGCCTATGGGGCTTGTCCCGGCTATCCACGGCTTTGCCGCAGCCTGCACCGTAAGCCGTGGACGGCCGGGACAAGCCCGGCCATGACACAGACTGCGTGCGAAGCCTCACCGCGCGATGACCTTGCCTTCCTCATCGACGATGGGCACGCCATAAGCGATCAGAATCTTGTTGATCTCGTCCTGGTTCTCGCCGATCAGCCGGTTCAGCGTACGCTTCCAGTCCTGGTCGCTGTGACGCACGCCCATGGCAATGCGGAAATCCATCGGCGCGCCGTGTTCATGCACGAGCGGAATGACCGTCAACGGCGGCGTCGCGTTCTTCGCGTAGTATCCGCCGATTGGCCCCCACATCACGCCCGCGTCGATTTTGCCCGCAACGATCTCATCGATCATGTCCTTGGACGGCGCGTCCGAGCGCGTATCGACCATCAGCGGGAACGGCCTCGCGTCGGCCATCAGTCCGTTTCGCGCCATGATCGTTGCAGGAGGCGTGCCGGCCACCACGCCGATACGCTTGCCCTTCAGCCGCGGATCGTCCAGCGATTCGACCGTTCCCAAATCGGAACCAGGGCGCACCACCAAGGCGTAGAACGCGTGATAGTACGGATGGGTCGTCTGCACGAGGTCGTCGCCCTGTGCATCGCCGATGACGACGTCGCACTTGAGCGCGTTCAGCGTATTGCGCACGAACCCGATCGCGCGCGGATAATACGTGTAGGATACTGTCTTGCCGAGCTTTTCGGCAAACAGGTCAGCCAGCTTGTCCTCGAAACCCTCATGCGCCTCGTTCGAGAACGGCAGACTGCGCGGATCGGCGCAAACACGAAACACCTTCGGATCGACCAGTTCCACCGAAGCGCCCAAGCCCGGCGCCTGGGCATGCGCCCGAACCGCCGTTATGCCGATCAGGCATGCCGCGAGCACGAACAGGCGGCCTGCGAAAATCCTACCATTCATCGCGTCATGCTCCCGCGCTCAGCCCATGCAGCTATCTTCGGTCTCCGAGAAGTCCTTGGGCTTCGGTTCGTGCTCCGCGGGCCGTCCGCGCGGGATAGCGCCGTCGGAACGGCCGCGCAGATAGATATAGATCGCATCGATATAGCACATGATGTTCTTGTTCTCGCCGAACGACGGCATGACAAGCTGACTCGACTCCGAGACATCCTTCTTGCCGTTCGCGACCGTTGTCATCACATCCGCGTAATCAAGCGATTTGAGAGAATTGACCAGCGACGGGGCATAGGTCGATCCAAGACCATCCGGTCCGTGGCAATGCATGCAGTTGGCAGTATACCGGACATAGCCAATGTAACTGTAGAAATCGACCTTGCCGTCCTTGTCCACCTTGAAGGTCGGCCTGCCATCCTTGTCGAAGTATTTGCCGTCATCCGAGCTCACCGCAGCCGGATCGGCTGGCTTGTCCGCGCGCGCGAAGCCGGCCATCAGACAGGAGGCCACGCCGGCGGCCAGAAAATATCGTCCGTATCTCGTCACACCAATCATCCTCGATGGTGGTTTCAAAAGAGAAGGGCCGGCGCCCGGTTTCCGCCGCGGCGCCGGCCCTCATGCCTTGATAGCCCGGGATCACCTTAGTCCTGCGGCAGCGCGAACACCGTCAGGGTGCCACCCAACGACGTGTACTGGTTCAACGCCGCATACCCGCCGACGGCGCCGAGACCCGCGTGCGGATCGGTCAGCCCGGCCGCGAGGCCGATGCCGGCCCAACCGCCCACACCTGACAGCACGGCAACGTATTGCCGCCCGGCGTGCTCATAGGTTATGACGTTGCCGATGATGCCCGACGGGGTCTTGAAACGATACAGCTCCTTGCCCGTCTTCGCATCGACCGCCTTGAGGTAGCCCTCGAGCGTGCCGTAGAACACCACGCCGCCGGATGTGGCGAGGGCGCCAGACCAGACCGAGAATTGCTCGGGATCAGACCAGACGATCTTGCCGGTGCGTGCGTCCCAGGCGATGAAATTGCCCATGTTGGTGTCACCCTTCGGCGGATACATGGACAGCGTCGCGCCGACATAGGGCTGACCCGCGGTGTAGGCGACGCGGAACGGCTCATAGTCCATGCACACATGGTTGGTCGGCACGTAGAACAAACCTGTCTCCGGCGAGAAAGCCGAAGGCTGCTCGTCCTTGGTGCCCAGCGCGGCCGGACAGATGTTGGTGGTATTCACGTCTTCGCCGTTATGTTCTGTCGAATACTGCGGCAGAACGTCCGGGCGGCCATAGGTTTCGCTCTTGGGATCCAGATCGACCTTCGACGCCCAGTTCACCGCCGGATCATATTTGGCGGCGACGAGAAGCTCGCCCGATATCGCGATCAAGCGTATAGCCGAACCCGTTGCGGTCGAAATGCACGAGCAGGTGGCGCGGCTTGCCGTCGATCTCCTGGTCCACCAGCACCATTTCGTTGACGCCGTCATAGTCCCACTGGTCGTGCGGCGTCATCTGATACAGCCACTTCACCGCGCCTGTGTCAGCATCGCGCGCCCAGATGGTCATCGAGTATTTGTTGTCGCCGGGCCGCTGCTTCGGATTCCAGGTGGACGGATTGCCGGAGCCGTAGAAGATCAGATTGGTTTGCGGATCGTACGACTTCCAGCCCCAGGTGGCGCCGCCGCCGATTTTCCACTGGTCGCCCTGCCAGCTCGCTTCGCTGGAGTTCGCGGCGACCGGCTTGCCGAGATTCGTTGTCTTGCCGGGCTGGATCAGCGTGTCGCTGTCAGGACCCATCGACCAGCCGCGCCAGACCTGCTTGCCGTCCTTGACGTCATAGGCGGCCAGCCAGCCGCGCACGCCGAACTCGCCGCCCGAGACGCCGACATAAACCTTGTCCTTGACGACCAGCGGCGCATCGGTGCCGGTGGCGCCCTTGGCCGGATCGTCGGTCTTGACCGACCAGACGACCGCGCCGGTCTTGGCGTCGAGTGCCACCAGCGTGGTGTCGGCCTGGTGCAGGAAGATCTTGCCGTCGCCATAGGCCACGCCGCGATTCACGGTATCGCAGCACATGACCGGAATGACGTTCGGGTCCTGCTTCGGCTCATACTTCCAAAGGATCTTGCCGTCGTTGTTGAGGTCGAGGGCAAACACCGTGTTGGGGAAAGGCGCGTGCACGAACATCACGTCACCGACAACGAGGGGCTGCCCTTCATGCCCGCGCAATACGCCCGTGGAAAAGGTCCAGGCAACCTGGAGCTTGTGCACGTTCTCTGCGGTTATCTGATTGAGGGTGGAAAATCGCTGGCCGCTCAGGGTGCCGGCGGGGGTGGTCCATTCTTTGCCGGCGGATGGCGACCCCTGGGCCATCGCCGCGGGCGCGATCAGGATCGACGACAATAGCGCGCCAGTCGTCAGCAACCCATTCAGGAACGTTCTGCTCATTTTATATTTTTCCCTTCGTCACTTACAGGCCGACAGACGGGGGCAGAGGCCATCTGCCACGCCTACCAAGCGATCCGACCAGGAAGAGATTTCCGGCAGCGTGTCACGACAGCACATGAAACGAGGGCGAACACCGGCAAATCCGGACGCGCCTCGGTTGATCGCTGTCTCCGAGGTCATACCTGTCCTCCCCATTCACAGGTAGCCTAGAAGCCGGTCGTGAGACATCATAAAGTGGCTTCAGCCGTACGGCAACGGCTTTATTGCCGTAACCAGATCATCACTTTCTGCTGAACCAGTCAAATGATGCGATGCAGCATAACGTACTGGAAGGCTAACGGGTATGCAAGTTGTCCAATCTGTTCCGCCTTCCGGCATCGGACCTGGATCGAAGTGACCCTGTTTCCTTGGTCAAGGCCGGTGAAAGGAACGCAAATGCGGCGGCGCCGGCTGATAGTCGCAACGGCTGCCTGGATCGCGGCGCCGGGCTTGACCGCCGCTTCGGCCCCGGCCGCCATGCCGGCGCCGGAGTTCACGATCGAGCCAGTCGCCGACGGCGACTATGCGCATTTCGGGCAGGTCGCACTGACCACGCCGGCAAACGCCGGAGATATCGCTAACATCGGCATTGTCGCCGGCCGCGATGCGGTGGCGGTCATCGACACCGGCGGCAGCGTCGCGGTCGGGCAGGCACTGCTCGCGGCGGTGCGGCGAATCACCGCCAAGCCGTTGCGGTATGTCATCAATACCCACGAGCATCCCGATCACATCTTCGGCAATGCCGCCTTGGCCGGCCCGGGCGTGACATTCGTGGGCCACAGCCATCTGCCGCAATCGATCCGGCAACGCGGTCCATTCTATCTGCATTCGTTCCGCGAGACGCTAGGGGACGCGGCCATCGGGCAGGTGCGGCTGATCCCGCCCACTCTTCTCGTAACGGACAAGATGGAGCTCGATTTGGGTGGCCGGACGCTGCTGCTGACCGCCTGGGAGCCTTCGGCCCACTCCGATTGCGACCTCACCGTGCTTGACGAGCAGACCCGCACGCTGTTCGCCGGGGATCTTGTGTTCCTCGACCACGTGCCGGTGATCGACGGCAGCCTGAAGGGTTGGCTCGACCTGCTGCCGCGCCTCGCCGAGCTGCCGGCGGAACGCGTGGTGCCCGGCCATGGCCAGCGGGTGGCCGCATGGCCCGCGGCACTGGACGACGAGCGCCGCTATCTGCTGACCGTGCAGTCCGATGCCCGCCGGCTGATCGCCGCCGGCACGCCCATGAGCGAGGCGGTGCCGCATATCGGCCAATCCGAACGGGCGCGCTGGCGGTTGTTCGACGACTACAATCCACGCAACGCCACCACCGCGTTCAGCGAACTGGAGTGGGAGTGACGCACGGCTCCGCTGGTGGGATGATCGAATAAATATCATGCGCGGGAGGCCTCCATGTCGCTTGACCCTTACGCAACGACCATCCTGACCGGCCGGCGCCTGCTGCTGGGCGCCGCGGCGGGCGGTCTGCTGATGCCGCGAAACCTGCGCGCCGCCAACGAGACGGACCCCTGGCCCGATCTGGCGCCGCGCATTTTTCCGGACAAGGTTCTGCAAGACGGGGCGGCGGTGATCTCGATCGACGCTCCGTATCGCGCCGAGGATGCCGCTGTCGTCCCGATCACCCTGCGCACCACGCTGGCCGCAGGCGACGGCCGCCGGGTGCGCAAGATCACCCTGGTGATCGATGCCAATCCGGCGCCGGTGGCCGCGGTGTTCACGATCGCGCCGGAATCGGGCATCGACCGGATCGCCACGCGGGTCCGTGTCGATGACTACACCAACATCCATGCCGTGGCGGAGCTGAGCGACGGCACGCTTTATGAGTCCGCGCGCTTCGTGAAAGCGTCAGGCGGATGCTCGGCTCCCGCGCTCAAGCAGGTGGCCGGCGATATCCCAATCGGCACCGTGCGGTTCCGGGAGTTCCCGCCCGCCGCGACCGGCTTGCGGGAGGCTCAGGTCATGGTGCGGCATCCCAACTACTCCGGGATGCAGATGGACCAGATTTCCCGCCTGTATATTCCGGCCGATTTCATCGAGACGCTGCGGGTCCGGCAGGGCGATCAACCGCTGCTGACGGTCGAGGGCGGGATATCGATATCCGAAAATCCGTCGTTCCGGTTCGATTTCAGGCCGTCGGACGGGAAGACGTTCCGGGTGGAGGGGGCCGATAGCGACGGCAAGCGGTTCAGTGCCACGTTCCCGGCGGATCAGGCGGCCTGACCGTCAGAAGCAACTGACGTCGGCCTCCGCCTGGGCTTCCTGGAGCTGTTCCAGTATCGCGTTGCTGACCGGAATGCGGAACTCCTGCGCCAGGTAGCCGCCGGTTTCGTGCCGCATGCGCAGGATGGTTTCGGCTTTCTCATAGGATTCGTAAGGCACCGCCGCGGCGATCGTGTCGATCGCGCAGGAGCAGCGGTTCAGCGCGTCTTGCGTCTGGCCGTTCGTCGTCATGCAGGCGAACACGTAGTCGGCTCGGGCGGCGGTCGGGTAGTCGTTGACCCCGCCCGGGGCGGCGGGCGCTTGTGCCATCGCCGCGGCACACGCGGCGATGAGACCGATGCCAGGCACCAGGGCGGTTGTCTTCATGGAGCGCGCCTCATGCGTATTCGTGGTTGCGCTCTTGTAGCACCGGCCGGGACTGGAATCGATTGCCTTGCGGTCAAAGGCTTTGGCCTTCGCTGCCCGGCCAGGCGCAGCGCCAGGCGGCGATGCGATTGTTCGGATGCTCGCCGATCCAGGCCGCGAGGTAGGGCTGGGCTTCCATGACGCAGCTTTTCAGCGATCCGTTCGTCTCCAGAAGGAATTGTTTTTCCGAGCAGACCACCGGATTGAGGATGGTACAGACCGTCACGATCAGCACGACTACGTCCAAGTCAGCCTCCGTTCTTGACATCCGCCAGGGTGCGATGATGGCAGATTTTCCGTACATGTGTGTTGGGAAAGAGGGTCTCACGGCAAGATGCGGCACCCCACGCCGGGTCGGGGCGTTGGGTGATCAGGGAACCGAGGAGGCCGGATCCGATGAAATCGCCTGATGCCGTTGCGGCCGCCGTGCTGGCTGGTTTGTTGGTCGTCGGTTCGGCTGCTCGCGCGGAGCCGCCGAAAGCGGCGGTGTTCCCGTTCGAACTCGACGATACGAGTCTGCAAGGGTCGATGCCGGGCCAGGATTCGAGTGATCGCACGCGGCTGGCGCGGTTGGATGCCCAGTTGCGCGACGCGCTGGCCCGATCGGGACGCTACACCCCGGTTGACGTGCCCGCCGATCCGGGCGGACGGGAGTTGTGGAGCTGCAACGGCTGCGAGGTGGACTTAGCACGCAAGGATGGCGCGGCATTTTCGGTCATCGGCTGGGTGCAGAAGGTGTCGAACCTGATCCTGAACATCAACATCGTCATTCGAGACGTCGCGACCGGGCAGCGGGTCGCGGCGGGCAGCGTGGATATTCGCGGGGATACAGACGAGTCCTGGACGCGCGGGTTGTCGTATCTGCTACGCAACCGAATTTTGGTGGCTGAGCGGTAGGGTCGGGACAAGGCTGTCGCGGCGCTTAATTTGGCTGGTCTGGAAAACTCGCACCGTCATGGCCGGGCGCGCCCGCATTGGCGCTAGCATAACTTTAGTGGCGCTCGGCCGTGGCGCCGTGTCATGGCCGGTTTTGGCCCCATGGGAACCAGGATAGGGGGTCACGCGGAGCAAGGCGTTCTCCCCATTCGTCATGGCCCGGCTGTCCGGGCCACCGGCAAACTCTTCCCTTCGCTTCCGCTTATCCTGATACGCATGGGGCTTGGCCCGATCACCCGCGACTTTCGGAGTGTGACGTGGCAAAGTCGGGGCCGCCACAAGGCCGGCCATGACACAAAAATCGACGCTCGTGCCGATCCCGCAAAGTCAGCGCCCACAGGGTGTGTCCCGGCCATTTTTCGCGCGAACGGCCGGTGCGCGGGTGGCCGCGTCACGCGCGGCCAGGACGGTGAAAGAAGAGCCTGGCGGCACGACCGGCGATGACACAATCAGAAGCCCGGGCCATGCGAGTGGCGCCGGCACCGCCTCAGCAGATCCGCGGCAACTGTTCCCCTGACAGCCAATCAACGATGCGGCCGCCACCGAACGCCGTCGTCATTTGCACGAAACGCCGGTCATCCGTGATCGCCGTGCCGATGATGACAGCCTCGCGGCCCAACGGATGGACCCGCATCGCCGCCAGCAGCACGTCCGCTCCGTTCGGCGCGACAACCGCAACCAGCTTGCCCTCGTTAGCAACGAACAGCGGATCGAGCCCGAGCAGTTCGCAAGCCGCGGCAACCTGGGGCTTGACCGGGATAGCCTCCTCCCGAATGCGGAAGCCGACGCCCGACTGATGCGCCAGTTCGTTCAGCGTGGCCGCAAGGCCGCCGCGGGTCGGGTCGCGCATCAGCTTCAGATGCGGTCCGGCAGCTTCGACCATGACCGCGACCAGCCCGTGCAGCGACGCGCAGTCGGACAGGATCGCCGTCTCGAACTCCAAATTCTCCCGGCTGGACATGATCGCCACGCCATGGTCGCCGATGCAGCCGGACAGGATCACCACATCGCCCGGTTCCGCCCGGTCGGCGGACAGAACCAGACCCTCCGGCACCACGCCGACGCCGGCTGTCGAGATGAACACGCCGTCGGCCTTGCCGCGCTCGACCACCTTGGTGTCGCCGGTCACCACCGGCACGCCGGCCTCCCGCGATGCTCGCCCCATCGACCCGGCAATCCGCTGGAGATCGGCCAGGGGAAAGCCTTCCTCGATGATAAAGCTGGCGGAGAGATACAGCGGCTTCGCTCCGGCCATGGCGATGTCGTTGATGGTGCCGTGCACCGCCAGGCAGCCGATATCGCCGCCCGGGAAGAACAGTGGCGAGACCACATAACCATCCGTCGTCATCACCATCCGGCCGCCCGAAGGGATCGGCAGGCTGGCCTGGTCATTGCCCTGCTCAAGAAAATCATTGGCGAACGCATCGCGGAAGATGCCGGCGATCAGGTCCGCCATCGCCCGGCCGCCGGAGCCGTGGCTCATGTCCACCCGGCCGTTGCGGATGTCGAGCTTGCGCCGAAAGGACTTGCCGGTCACGCGGCGGTCCGGCGTTCGCGGAAGCGGCCATACGTCCAGTGCGCGGCGCAGGCCCCCTCCGACGACACCATGCAGGCGCCGATCGGAGTTTCCGGGGTGCAGACCGAGCCGAACAGCTTGCAGTCCGCGGGCTTCTTGCGGCCGCGCAGGATCGCGGGACACTCGCACGCCGGGTTGTCGGCGGCGTGCACGGTCCGGATCGCGAACCGGGCTTCGGCGTCGAAGGCCGCATAAGCGTCGCGCAGCTTCAGCGCGCTGGCGGGGACTAGGCCCAGGCCGCGCCATTCGAAGCTGTCGCGGATCGCGAAGACGTCGGCGCACAGCGCCTGCGCTTTGACGTTCCCGGCGGTGGTGACGGCGCGAATGTACTGGTTCTCGACCTCGGAGCGCTGCTGGTTGACCTGGCGCACCAGCATCAGGATCGCCTGCATCACGTCGAGCGGCTCGAACCCGGCGATCACCACGGGCTTGCGGTAAGTTTCGGCGAATTCCCGGTACGGCTCGGTGCCGATGACGGTGGAGACATGGGCCGGCCCGACGAACCCGTCGATCGCTATCGGCGCGGGGTCGTCCAGGATCGCCCGCATCGCCACCGGGGTAAGCACGTGGTTGCAGAAGATGGAGAAATTCGTCAGCCGCTTTTTCTCCGCGAGGCGCAGCGCGATAGCCGTCGGCGGCGTGGTGGTCTCGAAGCCGATGGCGAAGAACACCACCTGCCGCGCCGGTTCGGTCTCGGCGATGCGGACGGCGTCCAGCGAGGAGTAGATCATGCGAATGTCGGCGCCCGCCGCCCGTGCCTTCAGCAGGCTGCCGCCATGCGATGCCGGCACCCGCATCAGGTCGGCGTAGGTGCACAGCGTGACGGCAGGTTCGGCCGCCAGACGGATCGCGTCGTCGATGCGGCCGATGGGCAGCACGCAGACCGGGCAGCCGGGGCCGTGGATCAGGCGCAGGTTGGGGGGCAGCAGGTCCTCGATGCCGTAGCGCGAGATGGCGTGGGTGTGGCCGCCGCAGAACTCCATGAAGGCGTAGTCCCGATCGGGATTCACCTCCGCCGCGATGGCGGCGGCGATGTCACGGGCGAGCGCGCCGTCGCGGTATTCATCGACGTATTTCATGCCGCCCCGGCTGCGCAATACTCGGCCAGCAAAGCCAGGGTGCGCGCGGCTTCCTCCGGGTCGATCTTCGACAGGGCGTGGCCGACATGGACGATGACGTAGTCGCCGGGGGCGAGGTCTTCGACCAGCGCGACGGAGATCGTCTTCATCACGCCGTCCAGGCTGATGCGTGCCATCTGGTCCGGCAGCAGCTCGGTGATCAGCGCCGGTATGGCGAGGCACATGACATCATTCCCCTTCGTTCATCGCGCGCCGGGCCATCACCGCCTGACCGAGCGACACCCCGCCGTCATTCGGCGGAACCCGCCGTGGCAGCACGGGAACCAGGCCTCGGGCGGACAGCGCCGCGACCAGCCCTTCGGCCAGCACACGGTTCATCATACAGCCGCCGCTGAGGCAGAGGGTGGACAATCCGCTGGCCGCGGCGCCTTCGGCGGCGAGGTCCGCTAGCCCCTCGATCAGCGTGCCGTGAAAGAGTTCGGCGCCGGTCCGGCTATCCGGTGGGCTGTCGGCGAAAGCGGCCAGCAGCGGGGCGAAGGACAACCGGTCGCCGTCGCGGGTCCAGCCGCCGGGCAGTACGCGCGGGGCGACCACGAGAGATTCAAGCTCCATCGCCGCCTGGCCTTCGTATTCCTGCTCGGTGCTCACACCCAGCAGCGCGGCGACGGCGTCGAACAGGCGGCCGAGCGATGATGTGGCGATGCGTTCCGCTCCTGCGGCCAATCGCGCGGCCAGCGGGCCGGCCAACGGGTGCCCCGGGAAACGCGCGGCGGCGGTAGCGCCCCGGCCGGTGGCATGCAGCGCGGCCAGCCCCATGCGCCAGGGTTCCCGCGCCGCGCGGTCGCCACCCGGCAGCGGCAGCGTGTCGAGCCGGCCGACGCGCCGCCAGCGGGCGCCATCGACGACCATCATCTCGCCGCCCCAGGCACCGCCATCCGCGCCGAACCCGTGTCCGTCCAACGCCAGCCCGAGCACCGGCCCGGTCAGCCTGTGCTCCGCCGCGACGGCGGCGATGTGCGCGGCGTGATGCTGCACCCGGGTCACCGGAACGCCGAACTCGTCCGCCATGCGGCTGGACAGGTAGTCCGGGTGCAGGTCGCAGGCGACCACCTCCGGCAGGACGTCGAGGATGCCGAGCAGGTGATCGATCGTCTCCCGCCAGAACCGCACGGTCTCGGCGGTGTCGAGATCGCCGATGTGCTGTGAGACGAACGCTTCGCGTCCGCGCGTCACCGTGACGGTGGATTTCAGGTGCGCACCCAGAGCCAGCACCGCCGGCCCGTCCTCGGCAAGGCCGATCGGCTCGGGGACGTAGCCGCGGGCGCGGCGGATCAGGGCGGGGGCGCCGGCGATGATGTGCGCCACACTATCGTCTGCGCGGATCAGGATCGGCCGATCGTGGGTGACGATGAGGTCGGCGATGGAGGTCAGGCGGGTTTCGGCGTCGGTGTTGTCCACCACCAACGGCTCGCCGCCGGGGTTGGCGGAGGTGGCGACCAGGGCGAACGCGCCGCCAAGCTCCGCGAATAGCAGATGATGCACCGGCGCATACGCCAGCATGACGCCGAGGCGCGACAGGCCGGGCGACACGGAGGGTGCCACCGCTCCCGGCCGTCCATGCATCAGCACGATCGGCCGCGCCGGGGTGGCGGCGAGGGCGGCTTCGGCCTCGGTCGGATCGGCGATTGTGGGGATGGCCCGGGCGTCGGCGACCATCACGGCGAAGGGTTTCGCTTCGCGGGATTTGCGCTGGCGGAGCGTGGCGATGGCGTACTCGTTGCGTGCGTCGCAGAGCAGGTGGAAGCCGCCGATACCTTTGAGGGCGACAATGCCGCCGGCCCGGATCGCCGAGGCGATCGATCGGATCGCGTGGCGGTCGTCTCCACCCGTGCCATGGCCGGGCTTGGCCCCATGGCTATTAGGATGAGGCGGTCGCGAGGAAAAACCTGGCTGACCGGGCACACGCTCACCGGCATGGCCGGGCGTGTCGGCATAAGCGTCAGGATAAGGGGCCTCGCCGAGCACGGCGTTCTCCACATTCGTCCTGGCCCGGCTCGTCCGAGCCACCTGTCGCGGCACGTGCTGCCCCAGTTGGCCCGGACAAGCCGGGCCATAACGGTGAGAGAACCAAGCCTCGGCCAAACTTTGCCCTCGCTGCCGCTTATCCTGGCGTCTGTGGGGCTTGGTCCCTGCCGCATCGACGCCAGCAGACACCAACAGCCGCGGCCCGCACACCGGGCACGCAATCGGCTCGGCGTGGAACCGCCGGTTAGCGGGGGCCGCGTAGTCCGCGGCGCAATCCGGGCACATCGCGAACCCCGCCATGGACGTGTTTATCCGGTCGTACGGCAGCCGCCGGGTGATCGTGAATCGCGGGCCGCATTGCGTGCAGTTGACGAACGGGTAGCCGAAGAAGCGGCTGGCCGGGTTGAACAAGTCGTCCAGGCAGTCCGGACACGTCGCTGCATCGGGCACGATGCGGGTCGCGGCGCGGCCGCCGGTGCTTTCCCGGATCGAGAATCCCGCCCCGCCCAACGGTGCTAGCGGATCGATCCCCATCGCGTCAATCGACGCCAGCGGCGGTGCCTCGGCAGACAGGCGGTGAAGGAAACCGGCGATGCCAGCGCCCTCGACCTCGATCGTCACCCCGTCCGGGCCGTTATGCACGAAACCGGACAGGCCGCATTCCCCGGCAAGCCGGTGCACGAACGGCCGCATGCCGACGCCCTGCACAGCCCCGCTCAGCCGCACACGGATGCGTTCGGCCGCGCCCATGCGTCAGGCCGGGACGCGCCGCGCGGCGCGGGCCTCGATCCAGGCGTGGAAGGCAGCCAGGCCCTCGCCGGTCTTCGCCGACACGGTCAGGATTTGCAGGTGCGGGTTGACCCGCAGAGCTGCGGCCATGCAGGCGCCGACATCAAAGTCGAGATGTGGCAGCAGGTCGGACTTGGTCAACAGCATCAGATCGGCCGCGGCGAACATGTCGGGGTACTTGGCCGGCTTGTCCTCGCCCTCAGTCACCGACAGAACCACCACCTTGTGCGCCTCGCCCAGGTCGAAGGCCGCGGGGCAGACGAGATTGCCGACATTCTCGATGAACAGCACGCCGTCCGGCTCCAGCCCCAGGCCGTCCAGTGCGTGCCCGACCATATGGGCGTCGAGGTGGCAGCCCTTGCCAGTATTGACCTGCACGGCCTTAACGCCGGTGGCTCTGATCCGCTCGGCATCGTTGGAGGTCTGCTGGTCGCCCTCGATGACCGCGATCGGAACGCGCTGCTTCAGCGCCTCGATCGTTCGGCAGAGCAGCGTCGTCTTGCCGGACCCGGGGCTGGAGACGAGGTTCAGCACAAAGGTGCCCGCGCGGGCGAAACGGTCGCGGTTCTGGCGCGCGTAGTCGTTATTCTTCGACAGGATATCGCGCTCGATGCGGACGATGCGCTCCTGGCTGAGGCCGGGCACGTGGACGCCCGCGAGACCGGCACCCGCATCGACAAGGCCGTTGGCTTCCTGCGGATGGTCATGGTCGTGGTGATGGTGGTCGTGATCATGACCGTGCCCGTGATCATGGCCGTGCCCGTGGTCATGACCGTGCTCGTGGTCATGACCGTGCTCGTGGTCATGCGAATGGCGATGCGCGTACCCCGTCTGCCCCTCGATCGTTTCCGTGCCGCAGCCGCAGACGGTACACATCACTCAACCTCCAGTTCGCGAACCCTGAGTTCGTCGCCCGATGTCATCTGCACGTGGTGCTGTCCGCAGTCCGGGCAGGCGCCGAAGCGTTCCCCCAGAGGCACCGTCTTGCCGCAGTCCAGGCACCAGCCGGCGCCCTCGGTCCGTTCGATGACAAGCTGTGCGCCCTCGGCGATCGTACCACGGCTGACCGCGTCGAAACAGAATAACATCGCCTCCGGCGCGACGTGGCCGAGCACGCCGATCTCCAGGATGATGGATTTGACGCGGGAGAAGGGTTGCTTGCGGGCCTCGTCCTCGACCAGGCCGACGACGCCTTCGCACAGCGCCATCTCATGCATCGGCGAGTCTTTCGACACTGACGTGCAACGCGACGCAGGCGTCGAAGGCAGCGGCGCGGCGGGTGATCGCCGCCACGGCATCGGCGCCGGGGCGGAACTCCCGTCAGTGCGCGCACCAGCGGGCCGGCGGGGTGGAAGTTCCACTCCGTCGGCGCGAGGACGCGGGCGTCCGCGAGCTGTCCGTCGTTCCCGATCACCAGGCGGTAGTACAACCGCCCGCGCGGGGTTTCCACTGCCGCGTAACCCGTATTCGGGCCTGCGGGACCGGCGGCGATCCAGCCGTCCGGCGTCCAGGCGGCGGGATCCAGCAGTCGTTCGACAGCGTCTCGAATTTCGGCGGTCCGCGCCGCGGCTGCCGCTTCGGGATCAGCCGCCGACAGACCGCGGCGCGCGGCGGGACCGCTTTCCGGCACGCGACCCGGCAGATGCGGGGCGCGGATGAAACCGGTATCGCCGGCAAGCGCGGCAACGATCGCTTCGTCGTCCGCGGCGGACAACGCATCGGCCCGGGCCGCCGTCATATGGGCGTCGCCATCGCCCATCGTCGCGGCGAGGCGCGACAGGGCATCGGAGTGAACTGTCCCGCTTCTGGCCGCGGCTTGTCCCGCGGCGACAGCAGCGCGAAAGACTCCAATCTCCTCGGCCGATCGGCCAGCCGCATCGCGATCCAGGATGAGATGACGGAGGTGCTCGGCAAGCCGCTCACCGGCAAGTCGAGTGATCCAGGCGCCGATCTCCGGGCGCGGCAGGCTCTCGCCGCGCGCCGCGGCGGCGGCGAAATGGACAGCGGCGGCGTGCGACTGACCGCACAGCGCATGCAGCGCAGCGACCGCGCCGGCCACGAACGCGACCGGACGGCCAACCATCGCCGAAGCCAGTGACAGCGGCCGATTGGCGGCGATCGAGACGCGCTGAACAGTGCCACCCGCCAGGAACGCGGTGACGCGAATTTCGCCCTCGCCAATGCCGCTCACCGGTCCGCCGATCGGCCGACGAAAAACAGGCGGCGGCGGTCGAGGGCGGATGCCGGTGCATCCTGCATCCCGAACAGCGCATCGAGCGCGGCGACGGCGGTCATGCCGGTAACCGCCGGGTCGTCGAACGCGTCCATCGGAGAGAACAGCGACGCGCAGGCGATGCGGCCGAAGCCGTCGAGGTCGGAGACGATGGCGTCGATCTCGCCGCCCGGCAGGGCGATCGTCACGCCGGCACCGGGCAGCGGCACGGCCACCGGGTCATCCGGGATCGCGACGACGTTCATGAACCAGGGGGTGACCGCCACGCCGACGGTCCATGTCCCATGGCGGCGGAACTCCGTGGTCTGCACCGTCAGCTTCGGGTTGTAGATCGGCAGGTCGGCCATGCGCGGCGCGATGGCCTGCCACAGGGCTGCCAGGCGCGGGGCGGGATCATTGATGATGGAGCTGTGCGATTGAGTCGCGCCACGCCTGGACGTAGCGGGCTGTCCTTCCCCCTCGTCATGGCCCGGCTCGTCCGGGCCACCTGTCGAGGCACGCGCTTGCGGGGGTGGCCCGGACAAGCCGGGCCATGACGGGGAGGCCTCAACCACCATCCGCCACCCGCAAAAACTTCGTCCGCGGCGCATCGCAGTTCGGGCAGCACCATTCCTCCGGCAGGTCGTCGAACAACGTCCCGGGCGGGATCTGCCAGACCGAATCGCCGGCCGCCGGATCATACACCTGCCAGCAGATGCCGCATTCGAACCGGGCCGCCACGATGGCGCTCATCGGAAATACGCGTCCTCGATCTCCCGCAGGCGCACCGCGGAGTCGCGGAAATCCTCCTCGGCCGCGCAGGCCACGATCGGCACGTCGCAGATTTCCACCGTGTCGAGCAGGATCGTGTCCATCGTGTTGAAGAACTGCACCGACCACACGCCGTGGATCGCGGTGGCCTGGATGCGGCAGGTGCCATACCCCTGCGACACGATTTGCACCGGGCCGGAGCCCAGCGACTCCTGCAGGAACGCGATGTCCTCCGGCGTCATCGGCAGCAGCGACAGGGAGATCGTATGTGCCGCCTCGCCCGGCTGGCGCCGCCGCACCCGGTCGCGGATTTCCGCCAGCACCGGCATGACGTTCATTACGCCCTCGGGCGGCTCGCCGATGACGAGTTCGGCCAGGGTCATCGCGGCGGCGCGGCGGATCACCTGCGGGATGGCGGAAACCTCGGCATAGTCGGCGATCACGCGCCCCTCGGCGCCGGTGAAGCGGACGCGCCACAGGCCGGTCATTACGCTTTCCTGCACCTGCGCGATGACTCCGTCCGGCAACGCGGCAACGGCGCTGACTTCGCCCTCGCCCAGAACTTCGGCGACAAGCGCGATCTCCTCGGCGCCGAGGTCGGCGAGATCGAACAACATGCCGGGGGCATTGGCGGTCTGCTGCTCCAACGCCGCGGCCAGACGCGGCAGCAGAGCGGCCACGCCGGGGCATCGTGCCACCATCGCCTCGGCGCCGGTGGTGGCGAGGAAGGACAGCGCGCCGGTTCCGGTGGTCCCGGATTTTCGTGAGTCGCCGGGCGCGTCCGGCTGCAATACGGCGGGGCTTTCCGCCCACTCCGCTGCGATCTCGATGCCCGGCTTCATGCGCCGCCCCGGCCATTCGTGTGGCGGAACTCGACCTGCGGACGGACCGGCGCGGGCATTTCCGGCGCGCCGGGATCGAGCAGCGATTGTATCGTCGCCACGTAATCCGACCAGTCGCGGATGCGCGGCATGACGCCGAGCGGCGCCGGACCGCGCGTGAAGACCAGGCTGGGGACGACCTGGACGTGGAAGCGGGCCTTCAGCGCGTCTTCGGCGGAGCGGGCGATCACCGCGGCGCGCAGGTGGCCGCGGAAGAACGCCAGCAGTTCCGGCAGCACGACCGCCACATCGGCGCTCTCGCTGCGCAAAGCAGGGTCGCCGGTGAAAAACAGCAGCGTGTTGGCGCACTCGTCCCTGGCGGGGGCCAGGAAGGCGTCGATGCGTGTGCTCATCCACTGTGGGGATGCCGTGCCGGCTGGACAGGGAGGCGATCAGCGAAGACATCCCGGGCATCCTTTCTGGCGTCAGCCGCGCAAATGCGCGGGCAATTCGGGTTCGCGGTCGATCAGGTCCTGGAACAGGTGCTCGAACGGGCGGCCTTCCAGCGCGGCGGCGAGTCCTTCCAAGGCGCGGTCGATCGAGTTCGGCTTCCTCGGCCTCAAGCACGCGGACGGCGGTGTCGATATGCACCAGCACTTTCGTGCCCGCCGGTTGCGGGCCGATCAGCATTAACGAAACCTGGCGGTATTCGTCGCCGCGGTTGCACAGGGCGCAGGAGTCGCTGCCGGTGAGGACGGTCATGGGGATTCCGAGGCACATGTCAGCGCTTCGCTCCCGCTTCATCGTCATGGCCCGGCTTGTCCGGGCCACCTTCCGCGGCACCGTGCGGCTGGGGTGGCCCGGACAAGCCGGGCCATGACGGGGGGAGGGAGTGCCACGCCTGGCCGCTCATGCGAGCACCCGCTCATACGCCGCGTGGCCGATGTCGTTGGTCAGCAAGCCGTGCTCGTCGTCCAGCGGCTCCGGGCGCGGCTTAGCCATCACGCCCCATTCGGCAAGAACCGACACCGCCGCCTCGACCGCCGGGCCGATCGCGTCACGCACCGGCGAAGTCAGCGGGCCGCCCCAGTCCTCCAGATTGACAGGCTGGCAGCCGATCAGCGCCAACCGGCGCGGGTAGGCGCCGAGCATATCGGCGGCCGAAAGGACCTCCTGAAAGCCTGTCTGATGCAGGCTCATTTTCTTCGCGCCGGTGAATTTCGGCACTTCCCCGTCGCGCACGATCTTCAGCGTGCCGGGCGGCAATCCGTAGTCGATCGCGTCGAACACCAGCAGGTCATTGGCTTCCTGGACGTAGTTCACCAGGTACAGGCCCTGGGTGCCTCCATCCAGCAGCATGACATCATCCGGCAGTTCGTACCGGCGGTGGAATGCCTCCACCGCCCGCACGCCGAAACCCTCGTCCGCCCACAGGATGTTGCCAATGCCGAGGACAAGCACCGCCACCGTCAGTCCTCCCGGTCGTCGCGGAACTGCCGCTCGCCGGAGATCATCGTCGAGATCATCGTCTGCCGGCTCATGATGTCCTCGCGGACCGCGGCATAGATATGGAGGATCACGAACGTAATGATCACCCACATCCCCATGTGGTGCCACGTGTGCACGTCCTGGCTGTTGGGGAACAACCAAAACACCCAGCCGAACGCCTTCGCCTGCCAACTGTCGATGCCCTCGGCCTGCGAATACAGCGCGAAGCCGGTGCAGATCATGCCCACGGTGATGGACATCGCCATCAGCACCATGAAGATATGCGCCAGCGGGTTATGGCCGATATATTTCCGAGGCTCCTTCTCCAGGAACATATACCAGCGCAATTCCTGTCGCACGCCGCTCCACCATTTGCGGCTCCACACCGGCAGGTAGAAAAGCTGCCGCGCATGGATGTTGCCGACGAACGCCCAGTAGAGCCGCATGACAAACGCAATGGCGAGCACATAGCCGGCGGTAAAGTGCGTGGCGCGGATATACCCCATAAGGAAGTGGTCCGAGGCTTCCCCCGACAGCGTCGGCAATGGTTCGCCAATGAAATAGCCGCTGACCGCCAGGACAACGATCGCCAGCGCATTGACCCAGTGCCAGAGGCGCACCGGAGCCTCATACACATAGATCGTCGGCCGGTTGATCGGCAGTTCCCGGTTCAGCGCGCCGCCGATATCGGCGACGCCGGCAAGCACCTGTTCCTGGAACTTGCTGGGACGAACTGTATTGGGCATGGCGAAGTCCCCCGCTTAACGGATGGTGACGGTCGCCATGTCCTGGCCATCGGGCGACATGACATGGGTGGAGCACGCCAGGCACGGGTCGAACGAGTGGATCGTCCGCAAAATCTCCAGCGGCTTCTCCGGATCGGCCATCGGCGTGTCCAGCAGCGCGGCCTCGAACGCGCCGATGTTGCCGGACGGATCGCGCGGCGAGCCGTTCCAGGTCGTCGGCACGACGCACTGATAGTTGTCGATGCGGCCGTCCTTGATCTTCACCCAGTGTGCCAGCGCGCCGCGCGGAGCCTCGGTGAAGCCGACGCCCTTGACGTCGCTCGGCCAGGTGTCCGGCTTCCACTTGTCGGTGTTCGCCGTGGCCAGGTCGCCGTTTTTCAGGCTGGTCATCAGCTTGTCCTGGAAGTAACGAAGCTGAGCCGCCGCCCACTGGCATTCCAGCCCGCGCGCCGCGGTGCGGCCAAGGGTGGAGAACAGCGCCGTCACCGGCAGGCCGAGATCTGTCAGAAGCTTGTCGGCGGGGTCCTTGAACTCCGGCTTGCCCTGCGCGTAGCCGATGACCCAGCGGGCCAGGGGGCCAACCTCGACCGCGTTGCCCTTCCAGCGCGGGGCCTTGATGAAGGAGTATTTGGCGGCTTCGTCCACCGCCTCGATCGCCGTCTTGGTGCCCCTGGCGTTCGGACCGAGCGCGAAATACGGATCGGTAACGCCGTCCCACGGATGCAGGCCCTTGGACTCGTCGCCGTACTTATACCAGCTATGGCTGACGAATTCCTGCACTTGCGACGGGTCGGTCAGGTCGATCGGGTACACTTCGGCCAGATTGCCGTTCAGGATCACGCCGCGCGGCAGCTTCAGGCTGGCGGCGGAATAGTCGTTGGCGTGCTCGGGAATGTCGCCATACGACATCATCGACTTGCCCGACAGCCCGCCGCCGTACGTCCAGTCCTTGTAGAAGGAGGCGATCGCCTGCAGGTCCGGCAGATAGACCTGGTTGGTGAACGTCACCATCCGGTCGATCACTTCGGAAACGAGGTTCAACCGTTCCATGTTGATCGCACCAACGGCACCGGTGCCATCCAGATTGATCGCGCAAGGAACGCCGCCGACAAGCCAGTTCGGATGCGGGTTTTTTCCGCCGTAGATGGTGTGGATCTTCACCATGTCCTTCTGAAAGTCGAGCGCCTCCAGATAGTGCGCCACCGCCATCAAATTGGCTTCCGGCGGCAGCTTGTACGCCGGATGGCCCCAATATCCGTTCTTGAATGGACCCAACTGCCCGCTCTCGACGAATTTCTTCAGCCGGGTCTGCAAATCCTTGAAATAACCCGGCGACGACAGCGGCCAATCCGAGACCGACTGCGCCAATGCGCTCGTCGCCTTCGGATCGGCTGACAAGGCCGAAACGACATCCACCCAGTCCAGCGCGTGCAGATGATAGAAATGCACGATGTGGTCATGCACCTGCAGCGTCAACTGCATGATGTTGCGGATCGTATTGGCGTTTTCCGGGATGCTGATGGACAGCGCGTTTTCCACCGCCCGCACCGAGGTCAACGCATGGGTGCCGGTGCAGACGCCGCAGATTCGCTCGGTGAACGCCCACGCGTCGCGCGGATCGCGGCCGCGCAGAATGACCTCGATACCGCGCCACATCGTTCCGGTAGACACGGCATTACGGATGACGTTGTTGCTGTCCACGTTCACTTCGAGGCGCAGATGGCCCTCGATGCGCGTGACCGGATCGACGACGACGCGCTTGCCGGAATTGTCGAGGTTGAAGCCGTTCGGGGTCTGGACGCCCATGTTATTCATCCCGCTTGGTGGAAAGCCGCTTCACGGCGGTGACTCCGGCATGGACGGCCACGCCCGCGAGGACGACCCCGGCGATGGTGCCGCCGATCTTGTCGGCGTTGGCTTCGACACCGTATTGGTTGATCGTGGTCAGGCGGTCGTAGAACAATTCCTTGTCCCAGAACCCGTCCTCCGAGCAGCCGATGCAGCCGTGGCCGGACTGGATCGGGAACGACACACCGTTATTCCAGCGCACCGTCGAGCAGGCGTTGTAGGTCGTCGGCCCCTTGCAGCCCATCTTGTACAGGCAATAGCCCTTGCGCGCGCCCTCATCGTCCCAGGCCTCGACGAACTGCCCCGCGTCGAAATGGCCGCGGCGGTAGCACTTGTCGTGGATGCGCTGGGAATAGAACATCTTCGGCCGCCCCTGGCGGTCGAGGTCGGGCAACCGACCAAAGGTTGTTATGTATGTAATGACACCGGTCATTACCTCGGCGATCGGCGGGCAGCCCGGCACCTTGATGATCGGCTTGTCGAGGATGACCTTGTCGATCGGCACCGCGTGCGTCGGGTTGGGCTTGGCGGCCTGGACGCAACCCCAGGACGCGCAGGCGCCCCATGCAACAACGGCCGCTGCATCGGCGGCCATGTATTTCAGTTTCTCAACGAAGGGCTTGCCGCCGTCGATACAATACATGCCGTCTTCGTTCAGCGGCGGATTGCCCTCGACCGCGAGAATGTACTGGCCCTTGTACTTTTCCTTGGTTTCTTCCAGGATCGCTTCGGCCTGGTGGCCAGCGGCGGCCATGATGGTGTCGTCATAGTCAAGCGAGATCATCGACAGGATGACATCCTTGACCAGCGGATGCGCCGACCGGATGAAGCTTTCGGAGCAGCAGGTGCACTCCAGGCCATGCAGCCAGATGACCGGGGTGCGCGGCTTGGTTTCGAGCGCATGGGCCATTTGGGTGGCGGCGACGGGGCTGAGGCCGAGGCTGGCAGCGGTCAGGCTACAGAACTTCACGAAGCTGCGGCGGGAGATCCCCTGCCGACGAATGACGTCGTAGAAGGTTTCGGTGGTTACACCCAATGTTTCCCCCTGAGCGATGCACGCTCGTTCGCATGTCGTGTTGTCTCTCGGGAGGAACTAGCAAGGATGGTGCCACGACGCCAGCCCAAAATGGGTTCGAAAGTCTTTTTCTGTCAACGCCGTAGGCAACTGGCGGGCGGAGGTCACGCAGTCTCCGGCCTGTAGCAAACACAACACGCGTGTAAGCAATGCGACGTTTTTGTTGCATCATGCCAGTGTCGCGGTTGGCCACGGGCGCCCCCGGCGCCCTGCTCATTTCCAGTATATCTCGCACCACAATCCCATGCCCAAAATATTATATCTGATGCAGACACCCCCCCTCTGGCCAATCGACCGTTGCTTTGACAGGATAAGGTCAACCAGGGAGGTCAAGAACCGAATGCAAACCGCAATCCCGTGCCTGTTCATGCGTGGCGGCACGTCGCGAGGCCCCTTCTTCAAGGCCAGCGACCTGCCGGCTGACCGGGCGGCACGGGACAAGGTGCTGCTCGCGGTGATGGGCTCGCCCGACCCGCGGCAGATCGACGGCCTCGGCGGAGCGCACCCGTTGACCAGCAAGGCCGGCATCGTTTCCAAGGGCAGCCGCCCGGGCGTCGACCTCGACTTCCTGTTCGCACAGTTGCAGCCCGACAAGGATACCGTCGACACCACCCCGAACTGCGGCAACATGCTCGCCGCCGTGGTGCCCTTCGCGCTCGAGACCGGGCTGGCCCGGGCGCAAGGGGACACGACGACCCTGCGTGTGCTGACGCTGAACACCGATATGCAGTGCGACATCACCGTCCGGACCCCGGGAGGGCATGTCGCCTACGAGGGCGATGCCCGCATCGATGGCGTGCCCGGGACCTCGGCGCCGATCAAGATCAACTTCCTTGACACGGCCGGGTCGGTCGCGCCGGCGCTGCTGCCGACCGGCGCCGTGCGCGACGTCATCGACGGCATCGCGGTGACCTGCATCGACAACGGCATGCCGCTGGTGATCCTGAAGGCCTGCGACGCCGGCCGCACCGGGTATGAGAGCGTGGCGGAACTGAACGCCGACATCGACCTGAAAGCCCGGATCGAGCGCCTGCGCATCGCCTGCGGCCATGCCATGAAACTGGGCGATGTCACGGCCAAAAACTACCCGAAGATGACGCTGATCGCCGCCCCGCGCGGCGGCTCCAGCATTTGCACCCGCAGCTTCATCCCGCACGTCTGCCACGACGCCATCGGCGTGCTGGCGGCCGTCACGGTGGCGACCGCCTGCGTGCTGGACGGCTCGGTTACGCAGGGTATCGCCGAGGTGCCGGATGGCAGCATTAAGACGATCTCGGTCGAGCACCCGACCGGGGAATTCAGCGTCGAGCTCGAACTCGATCCAACCAATCCGCAGTCGGTGGCCCGCGCCGCACTGCTGCGTACCGCCCGACTGCTGATGCGCGGCGAAGTGATGGTCCCGGCGTCGGTATGGTCACCGGCTCAATAAACGGAGGAAAACGTCATGTCCCAATCCACCACGGTCGATATCCAGGACTTTCTCGACAGGCATCCGTTCAGCGGCTTCCAGTGGCTGTTGTTCGGATTGTGCTTCGTGATCGTGATGCTCGATGGTTTCGACACCGCCGCCATCGGCTTCATAGCCCCATCGCTCATTGGCGAGTGGGGTGTCTCCAAGCCCGCCCTGGCGCCGGTGCTGAGCGCGGCGCTGTTCGGCCTCGCCGCGGGAGCTTTATCCACCGGCCCGCTGGCCGACTGGTTCGGCCGCAAGCGCGTGCTGATCGGGTCGGTGCTGGTGTTCGGCCTCGCCTGCATGGCGTCCGCCTTCGCCGCCAACCTGCAGCAATTGACCATCTTGCGGTTCGTCACCGGCCTCGGTCTCGGCGCGGCGATGCCGAATGCCGTCACGCTCCTGAGCGAGTTCTGTCCGCAGCGCCGCCGCGCGACGATGACCAACCTGATGTTCTGCGGCTTCCCCCTCGGCGCCGCGTTGGGCGGCTTTCTGGCGGCGTGGATGATCCCTCTGTGGGGCTGGCGCAGCGTGCTGCAACTCGGCGGCGTGACGCCCCTGGTGCTGACGCTGGTGCTGTTGGTGATACTGCCGGAATCGGTGCGCTACATGGTGCATCACGGTCATCAGATCGAGCGCATCCGCAAGGTGCTGCGGCGCATCTCCCCGGCCGCGGACCGCGCGGGCGACTTCGTGATCACCGAACCGGTTCAGGTGGACCGGAAGAGCAGCGGGATCAGCGTGATCCTGGCGCCCGCCTTGCGCGTCGGCTCTGTCATGCTGTGGCTGACCTATTTCATGGGATTGGTGATCTTCTATGCGCTGATCAACTGGATGCCGATCCTGTTCCGCGATGCGGGGCTTGATCCGCGGACCTCGACCTTGATCGCGTCGGTGTTTCCGCTGGGAGGCATCGGGGCGGTGGCGTTCGGCTGGCTGATGGACCGGTTCAACGCCAACCGCATCATCGCCATTGGCTATGCGCTGACCGCGGTCTCGATCTTCGCCATCGGCCAGGTGGTCGGCAATGTCGGGCTGCTGGTGCTGACCGTGTTTGTCGGCGGCGGCCTGCTGAACACGGCTCAGTCGTCGATGCCGGCGCTGGCGGCCGCGTTCTATCCGACCCAGGGGCGCGCAACCGGCGTGGCCTGGATGCTGGGGATCGGCCGGTTCGGCGGCATCGCCGGGTCGTTCCTGGTGGCCGAGCTGACGGCTCGGCAACTGACGTTCGGCCAGATCTTCATGGTGCTGGCGATCCCCGGGGCGATCGCGACCCTGGCGCTGCTGGTCAAGCAGGCGGTGCGGCCGGAGGATGCCGCGGCGAAGGCGGCCGGCAGAATGCCCATCACGGCGCATTGATACGGGAGGGTCCGATGATCATCGACGTTCACGGCCACTACACCACCGCGCCGAAGGCGCTGGAGGCGTGGCGCAACCGGCAGATCGCCGGGATCTCGGACCCGTCGGCGCGTCCGGCGGTCAGCGAGCTGAAGATCAGCGACGACGAACTGCGTGAGAGCATCGTCACCAACCAGTTGGCGAAGATGCGGGAGCGTGGCAGCGACCTGACGATCTTCAGTCCGCGCGCCAGCTTCATGGCGCACCACATCGGCGATTTCGCCGTCTCGTCCACTTGGGCGGCGATCTGCAATGAGTTGTGCTACCGGGTCAGCCGGTTGTTTCCGGACAACTTCATCGGCGCGGCGATGCTGCCTCAGTCGCCGGGCGTCGATCCGAAGAGCTGCATTCCCCAACTGGAAAGATGCGTCAGGGACTATGGTTTCGTCGGCATCAACCTGAATCCGGACCCGTCGGGGGGACACTGGACCTCCCCGCCGCTGTCCGACCGGTACTGGTATCCGATCTATGAGAAAATGGTCGAATACGACATTCCGGCAATGGTGCATGTCAGCACGAGTTGCAACGCGTGCTTCCACACCACAGGGGCGCATTACCTGAATGCCGACACGACGGCGTTCATGCAGTGTCTGACATCGGATCTGTTCAAGGATTTTCCAACGCTAAGGTTCCTGATCCCGCATGGCGGCGGCGCGGTGCCGTATCATTGGGGGCGTTTCCGAGGGTTGGCGCAGGAGATGAAGAAGCCGCTGCTGACCGAGCTTTTGCTGAATAACATCTACTTCGACACCTGCGTCTATCACCAACCGGGGATCGACCTGCTGACCAAGGTCATTCCCGTCAAGAACATCCTGTTTGCAAGCGAAATGATCGGCGCGGTCCGCGGCATTGATCCGGAAACGGGATTCCATTACGACGACACCAGGCGCTATATCGAAGCCTCCGCGCTGAGCCCGGCCGACAGGCACGCGGTGTATGAAGGCAATGCGCGCCGGGTGTTCCCGCGCCTCGATGCGGCGCTGAAAGCGAAAGGCCGATGAGCATGAACGATCTCGGCGTGGTCCGGTGCTCGATCGCGCGGGTCGACGGGGCGGCGGTGGAGAAACTGTCGCGTTTCGGAACATCGACGGTGCATGAGGCGATGGGGCGCGTCGGATTATTACAGCCGTATATACGACCGATCTATCCGGATGCGCGGGTTTGCGGGACAGCGGTGACGGTGCTGCTGCAGCCGGGCGACAACTGGATGATGCATGTCGTAGCCGAGCCGGGGTTGGACTTGTACAAGATGCGCGAACCGCTTGCGAAAGCGGGTCTGCGCTATATCGATTGAGGGACCGGCCGGATGGCATTTGAAAAAACTCCCGGCTGGCTGGACTGGTATGCCGGACCGTCGAAGCCCCGGTTCCGGGTGCCGGAGGGCGCAGTGGACTCGCACTGCCATGTGTTCGGGCCGGGCGCGGAATTTCCGTTCGCATCGGAGCGGAAATACACACCATGCGATGCGTCGAAGCAGCAGTTGTACGCGTTGCGGGACCACCTTGGCTTCGCACGGAACGTCGTCGTGCAGGCGACGTGCCATGGCGCCGACAACCGCGCGATGGTCGATGCGTTGGTGCACTCCGGCGGCAAGGCACGCGGTATCGCCACGGTGCGGCGGGACGTTGCGGACTCGGATCTGCGGGCGATGCACGATGCCGGGGTGCGCGGCGTTCGTTTCAACTTCGTCAAGCGGCTGGTGGATTTCACCCCGAAGGACGAACTGCTGGAAATCGCCGGCCGGATCGCTCAATTCGGGTGGCATGTGGTGATCTACTTTGAGGCGGTGGACCTGCCCGAACTGTGGGATTTCTTCACCGCGCTGCCCACGACGATCGTGGTGGACCACATGGGCCGGCCGGACGTCGGCAAGCCGCTCGACGGCCCGGAGTTCGAATTGTTCGTGCGCTTCATGCGCGAGCATCCGAACGTCTGGTCGAAGGTCAGTTGCCCGGAACGTCTGTCGGTTACCGGGCCGCCGGCGCTGCACGGCGAACAGAATGCCTATCGCGATGTGGTGCCGTTCGCCCGGCGTATCGTCGAGACCTTTCCCGACCGGGTGCTGTGGGGCACCGACTGGCCGCATCCCAACCTGAAGGGACATATGCCCGACGACGGGCTGCTGGTCGATTTCATTCCGAATATCGCGACCACGGCGGAGCTGCAGCGGAAACTGCTGGTCGATAACCCGATGCGTCTTTATTGGAGCTGCGGAGAATCCCGATCATGAGCAAGACCATCAAGGTCGCCCTCGCCGGCGCGGGCGCGTTCGGCATCAAGCATCTGGACGGCATCCGGAACATCGACGGGGTGGAGGTCGTTTCGCTGGTCAGCCGCGAGCTTGATGCCACCAGGGCGGTGGCCGAGACGTATGGCATTGCGCACGTCACCACCGAGCTCGACGAGGCCCTGGCGATCAAGGAGGTCGATGCGGTCATCCTGTGCACGCCGACGCAGATCCATGCCGCGCAGACGATCGCCGCGCTGAAGGCCGGGAAGCACGTGCAGGTGGAGATCCCGCTGGCGGATTCGTGGCGCGATGCACAGGCGGTGGCGGCGTTGGCGGCGGGCTCCGGGCTGGTGGCGATGTGCGGCCATACGCGCCGCTTCAACCCGAGCCACCAGTGGGTGCACCGCAAGCTGGTGGCCGGGCAGTTCAACATCCAGCAGATGGACGTACAGACCTATTTCTTCCGGCGCACGAACATGAATGCGCTGGGCCAGCCGCGGAGCTGGACCGATCATCTGCTGTGGCACCACGCGGCGCACACGGTCGATCTGTTCGCGTATCAGGCTCGCTCGCCCATCGTGAAGGCGAACGCGATCCAGGGGCCGATCCACCCGGTGCTGGGGATTGCGATGGATATGTCGATCCAGTTGAAGGCGGCGAACGGGGCGATCTGCACGCTGAGCCTGTCGTTCAACAACGACGGTCCGCTCGGGACCTTCTTTCGGTACATTGGCGATACGGGGACCTACATCGCGCGGTACGACGATCTGTTCAATGGGAAAGAGGAACCGATTGACGTGTCGAAAGTCGATGTCTCGATGAACGGGATCGAGCTGCAGGACCGCGAATTCTTCGCCGCGATCCGTGAGGGCCGGGAGCCGAATTCGAGCGTTGCGCAGGTGCTGCCCTGCTACCAGGTGTTGGATGGCTTGGAGCAGCAGTTGAACGGCGGCTAGGGCGTTGTCTCGGCAGCGTGCGTTGGAACATCGTTACGTCCAGGCTTGTCCGCATAGGCGGTAACTTAAGCGGACATGCGCACCGGCATTGCCATCGTGTCATGGTCGGGCTTGGCCCCCTGGCTATCAGGATAAAGGGGCATGCGGGACGCGGCGTTCTCCCCGTTCGTCATGGCCCGGCTCGTCCGGGCTACCCCCACAAGCCGTGCCGCGACAGGTGGCCCGGACAGACCGGGCCATGACGACGGGGGAACGACACTCTCAAAAGCGCAGTTCCGTGATCCCGCCGCGGGATCACACTCCGCGAGAGCACACTCGAACCCTCACCTCGCCTGCCTATCTAGCGTCCTGCCCGGTCCGAGGCCTCGCAGGAGGATAAACGTTCATGTCACAGAGTTCGGCGCTTCCCGCCTACAGCGCCATCTACGCGTTCGGCGACAGTCTTTCCGACGCCGGCAACCTCTCCATCAGCAGTACCAAAGGCGGCGTCCCTTTCCCGGTTTCTCCACCCTATTTGACCGAACAATACGGATCCGCCAGCGGGGCGGTGTTCAGCAACGGGCCGACCTGGGTGCAGGACCTGTCGATCGCGCTGGGCCTCGGCACGCTGGCGCCCAGCCTGGCCGGAGGGACGGACTTCGCCTATGGGGGCGCCGAGACCGGAGCGACGCCGCAGAACGCGTCAAACCCGGAGTACCAGGCGGTTTCTCTGACGGCACAGTTGACCCAGTTCGCAGCGCAGGTGACGAAGCCTTCGGCCAACGCGCTGTTCACCCTGTCGATTGGCGCGAACGATCTGAACGACATCCTCGCTGACAGCAGCCTTTCGGCACAGCAGCAAGCCACTGATGTCAGCGCTTCGGTCGCCAACGAAATCACCTTCGTGAAGGGGTTGGTCGCCGACGGCGCGAAGAACCTGCTGGTGCTCGACGTTCCCGATCTCGGCAAGACTCCTAACGTCATGTCGGGCCGGGTCAACGGCACCAACACCCCGTCAGCCGCGCTCGATGCCGAGGCCTCGCAGCTTGCCAGTTCCTACAATTCCGCCCTCACCAGTCAGCTTTCCGCGCTCGCCTCCGCGGATGCGGTGAATGTGCAGGTGATCGACGCTTACGGGCTGATCGACAGCGCGGTCGCGAACCCGGCGGCCTATGGGCTGACCAACGTCACCGCCCCGGTCTGGAGCGGCACCTACACCGATGCCTCCAGCGGCACGCTCGCGGCGACCACGACCGCCGCGCAGGACCAGTACCTGTTCTGGGACAGCCTGCATCCGACGGAAACAGGGCACCAGGCCATCGCCGATGCCGCCGAGCAACTGCTCAGCGGAAGCCCGGTCCTTGGGGTGATCGATGTCACAACCGGCAAGACGGTCGCGGCCCAAGGGCAACCCTACACCGGTCCCGTAGCCGGTCCGCAGCAGGAATATATCAGCGTCACGCCCGACTCCCTCGCCATTGGGGCCGCCACGCCGAACTGGTTCATCTATAGCGCCAGTACCCTCGGCTCGATTGCGGCCAGCAGCGGAACCAACGTGCTGGACGGCAGCGGTTCGGACCTCTTTGTCAGCGGCAGCGGCTCGGACACGTTCTTCGTGGATGCGACCGCGTCAACGGCGGCGATCTGGAGCACGATCGCCAACTTCCATGCCGGGGACAGCGCGACGGTCTGGGGCCTTGCGGCCGGCGATTTCAACCTGAGTTGGCAGGACGGGCAGGGCGCGGCGAACTATTCCGGCCTGACCCTGCATGCCACGGGCGCCACCGCGCCGATCGTGTCGCTGACCTTCGCCGGCCTCACCAGCGCGGGGTTGACCAATGGCCAGCTTACGGTCAGTTCGGGCACATCCGGTGGCGACTCGTACGTGTCGATCCACGACAACGCCTGAAACAATCCGCCTTGACTTTGGCCTCTCGCCCGTCATGGCCGGTCCCGCACGTGCTGGCGGCGGTGGCCCGGGCGAGCCGGGCCTTGACGATTTTTTCCGCCGCCGACCGGCGGCCCGCGCCGGAACCGGGACTACTTGTCGCCGAGGCAAATGCCCAGGCCGCGCGCCGTGTCGACCAGCGCGTCATCCGCGCCGACACGCTGCGTGGCCTCGAACGCGACCACCAGCGGCACGTCCACTACCCGGCGGTTCTGCCACGCCACCAGGCGGTCGAACTTGCCCTGGGCGATCAGGTCCACCGCATACACCCCGAACGCCGCGCCGGTCAGCCGATCGTCCCATGTCGGCTGGCCGCCGCGCTGGACGTGGCCGAGCACGGTGACCCGCGTCTCCGCCCCCGTCCTGCGCGTGATCAGGTCGCCGAGCACGTGGCCGATGCCGCCATAGGTCGCGCCGCCTGCCGCATGGCGCAACTGGACGTGTTCGCCGGTCTTGTCGCGCACCGCCTCGGCGACCACGACGATGGCGAAGTTGTGCCCGTGGTGGCGCACCTTCTTGATATGCGCGGCCACGACATCCAGGTCGTAGGGAATTTCCGGGATCAGGATCACGTCCGCGCCGCCGGCGATGCCGGCCGCCAGGGCGATATGGCCGCAGTCTCGTCCCATCACCTCCAGGATCATCACCCGGTCATGGCTTGCCGCCGTCGGCTGCAACCGGTCGATTGCCTCGGTCGCGACCATCACGGCGGTGTGATAGCCGACGGAGTTTTCCGTCGCCCCGACGTCGTTGTCGATGGTCTTGGGCACGCCCACCAGCGGAATGTTGCCCTGCTGCGCGAGGTGGCGAAGGATCGCCATGCTGCCGTCGCCGCCGATGGCGATCAGCCCGTCCAGGCCGAGCATGCGGTAGCCCTCGATCACCTCCTCTGAACGGTCCTTCAGGGTGCCGTCCGGCATCGGGAAGGCGAAAGGATCGCCGCGGTTGGTGGTGCCCAGGATCGTCCCGGCGCTGCGCGCCATGGCGGGGTTGGTGTTTTGCAGATCAAGCGGCGTGAATTCCACCGGGCGCCGCAGCAGGCCCTGGGTTCCCTGGTGGATACCGATGACGCGCCAGCCATACCCGAGAATGGCGCGCGCGACGACCGCCCGGATCACGGCGTTGAGGCCCGCGCAATCGCCGCCGCTCGTCAGGACGCCGATGGTTTTTGTTGTACTCATGATTACCTCTGAGGGGCCGCAGTGAATAGGTTTTGCGATCTTTGCACTGATCGGGGCGCCGCACTATTAATTTCGCGAGGCAGCGCGCTTTTCCGTTATCGGCCGAGCATTTAAGTCTGTCTATCCGGCAGCGTCAGCACCAGCCCGTCAAGCGCCGCCGCCGCCTTGATCTGGCACGACAGCCGGCTGTTCGCCCGGCGTTCCGCTGCCACGCTCTCCAGCATGTCGCGTTCGTTGTCGTCCGGGTCCGGCACATCGGCCAGGCGTGCCGCATCCACGTAGCAGTGGCAGGTGGCGCAGACGCAGTTGCCGCCGCATTCGGCGAGGATGCCGTTGACCCCTGCGGCGGTGGCGCCCTGCATCAGGCTGCGGCCCTCCCGCACGTCGGCGGTGACGGCGTTTCCTCCGGGTTCGATATAGACAATCCGGACCATGTGGCAGCTCCCAGATGCGGCGTTATCCGCGCGGCATAGCGTCTGCCGCGGCGGCGAGCGAGGGGGCTACCACCATTTCCGGATTCTGCCGCACCCGTCGGTGCACCGGATCGGCCCGATGCCGCGGGTGCCAGGCCATGTGCATCGGCGGCCAAGGGCCGCACCACCGTTAGTGGCGATGCAGATGCATTTATTTCTGGTATACTGCATGAGTAATGCGCAAACGGACGCCGGGACGCAAACCGGACCCGAACACGGAGGGAAAACGCCATGACTCTTACCAAGCCGCACCAGCCGGTGCCGGGAACGACCATCTTCGACGGCGAGCAGGCCCGCAAAGGCTATGCCCTGAACAAGATGTGCTACTCGTTTAACGATGCCGCCAACCGGGCGGCTTTCGTGGCAGACGAAGACAGCTACTGCGCGCGGTACGGCCTGAACCCGGAACAGCGGGAGGCCATCCGCAATCGCAATGTGCTGCAACTGATCGCGGCCGGCGGCAATGCCTATTACCTGGCCAAGTTTGCCGGGATCTTCGGGCTGGACATGCAGGACATCGGCGCGCAGCAGACCGGCCTGACCAAGGACGAGTTCAAGGCCAAATTGCTGGCGGCGAGGGGGGACTAGTCATGGCGAAGATCGTCGGCACTGTCTGCACGTCGCACATCCCCGCCATAGGGGGCGCGATCGCCAAGGGCAAGCAGAACGATCCATACTGGAAGCCCTTCTTCGACGGGTTTCCGCCGGTGCGCGACTGGCTGGCGGTGGTGAAGCCCGACGTGGTGATCGTCGCCTATAACGACCACGGGCTGAACTTCTTCCTCGACAAGATGCCCACCTTCGCCGTCGGCGCCGCGGCGGAATACAGCAACGCCGATGAGGGCTGGGGCATCCCGGTGCTGCCGCCCCTTCAAGGCGACCAGGCGTTGTCGTGGCACCTGATCGAGTTGCTTGTCGGCGAGGACTTTGACCTGGTGACCTGCCAGGAGATGGTGGTGGATCACGCCCTGACCTTGCCGATGGCGCTGCTTTGGCCGGACCAGAAATGGCCGGTGCGGGTGATCCCGGTCGTGGTGAACACGGTGCAGGCGCCGCTGCCCTCCGCCGCCCGCTGCTTCAGGCTGGGCCAGGCGATCGGCCGGGCGGTCGCGTCCTGGCCGGGTAATGAGCGGGTTGTGGTCCTCGGCACCGGCGGCCTGTCGCACCAGTTGGACGGGGAGCGGGCAGGGTTCATCAACAAGGACTTCGATCTCCAGTTCATCGACAGCCTGACCGGCAACCCGGCCTGGGCGACGCAATACTCGACGGTGGAACTGGTGGAGTTGGCCGGCACGCAGGGGATCGAACTGCTGAACTGGCTGGTCGCGCGCGGCACGTTGCCGGAGAAGGCGCGGCAGGTGCATGTCAACTATCACATTCCGATTTCGAATACGGCGTCGGGGCTGCTGGTGCTGGAGCCGGAGGGATGAGACTGGAGGCTTTGGCGTCCATGTGGCACCCGGGCTTGGCCCCCCGGGCGTTAGCAAAACGGGGCACGCGGGGCGCGACATTCTCTCCTCCCGTCACGGCCCGGCTTGTCCGGCGGCACCCACTGGCGGGGATGGGCCGGACAAGCCGGGCCGTGACGGTGAGAGAACAAGGCCTCGGCCAAGCTTTTGCCTCGCTGCCGCGTATCCCGATAAGCATGGGGCTTGGCCCGACCGCGATACCCTGATGGAACGTCTCGATTGCGACCGCATGTTCGTTGCGGTGCTGGAAGCCGGCAGCTTTTCCAAAGCCGCCCAAACCCTGGGAACCAGTTCCGGACAGGCATCGAAACTTGTTTCGAAACTCGAAGCCGATCTGGGCGTGCAATTGCTGAACCGGACGACGCGCGCGCTGTCGCCGACCGAGGTGGGACAGGCGTATTTCGAACGCATCAGGGCGCTTCTGGACGATTTCGACGCGCTGGATGCCTCGATCAGGAATGCGTCCTCCGCGGCGACGGGGCGGCTGAAACTGTCCTTGCCCGTATCATTTGGCACCATGCAGATGACGCCCGACCTGATCGAGTTCGCGCAAGGGTTTCCGGACATCCAACTCGACGTCAGTTTCTCGGATCGGATCGTCAATCTGATCGACGAAGGATTCGACGTCGCGGTCCGGATCGGCAACCCGGTCGACAGCAGCCTGATCGCGCGCAAGCTCTGCGACATGCGGGTGGTGACGGCCGCCGCGCCCGGCTACCTGGATCGGCATGGCGCGCCGGCCGATCCGCTGGCGCTGGCGGACCGCGAGTGCATCATCGATACTAATTTCCGGGATCCGTTCGTCTGGCGCTTTCATGGGTCGGATGGCTCGACGTTGACGGTTCCCGTCAGGGGGCGGCTGCGGTTTTCCAACGCCGAGGCCTGTTTGGCCGCAGCGGCGGCGGGGCTCGGCATCGCGCGGGTGCCGAGCTTCATGGCTGGCCCTTGTTTCCGTGCCGGCACGGTCCGGCCGTTGCTGCAAGAGTTCGAGGACCGCACGTTCGGGGTCTATGTCCTGTATCCGCCGGGCCGGCATCTCGCGGCCAAGGTCCGTGTGCTGGTGGATTTTCTGGCAACCCGGTATCGGGGGAAGCCGGCGTGGGAGCGGGGTTGGCCACATTAGTTCCGATTTGGAAGTACATACTGCCATTGCAGCCTGATAGTTTTCAAATCGGAAATCATCCATGTTTGCCTGACCAAACCTCAGGAGACATTCCATGCCTTACGACAGCCGTACCGCCCCCTACGCCGCCCTGCTTCTGCGGCTTGGCCTGGGCATTCTGTTCCTCGCCCATGCCGGCCTGAAGATCTTCGTCTTTACGCCGGCCGGAACCGCGGCCTTCTTCGGGTCGCTCGGGCTGCCGCCGACTCTTGGCTATGTAACGATCTTGTGGGAATTGCTTGGCGCCGCAGCGCTGATCCTTGGCGTCTGGCCCCGTATCGCGGCTATCGCCGTGACGCCGATCCTGCTTGGCGCCATCGCCACGGTCCACGGGCCGGCCGGGTTCTTCTTCACCAACCCGCATGGCGGCTGGGAATTCCTCGCGCTGTGGATCGCCGGACTGGTTGCGCTCGCACTGACCGGCGACGGAGTCTATGCGTTGGTGCCCACGCCGGGTGCCTCGCGCCGCCTTGTCGCAGCCTGAACCGGAGACAAAACGATGACCGCGGTCATTCAACCACCATTGAGCATCGGCCGGGTCGCGCTGACCGTTCATGATCTTGACCGCGTCAGCGCCTTTTACCAGCAGATGCTCGGCTTTCACTTGCTGGCCGAGACCCCCGAATCCGTCCGGCTTGGCACGGGTTCGCGGGTTCTGCTCGAACTCCGCGGCAACCGTGAGGCTCGATCGGGTTCGCCGCGCGATGCCGGACTGTATCACATCGCGTTTTTGTTGCCATCACGAGCCGATCTGGGGTGCTTCCTCACGCATGCAGCCGCGTGCCGGTTGCCCATCGGAGCGTCGGATCATCTTGTCAGCGAGTTGGTCTATCTGACCGATCCGGAGGGTAATGGCATCGAGTTTTGCGCCGATCGCGGCAGTTCCGAGTGGAGGTGGGACGACGGCACTGTCGAAATGAGCGTCGATCCGCTGAACCGGGCCAGTGTTGTTCACAGCGCCGAAGGACAGGTCTGGAATGGCGTTCCGGAAGGCACCATCGTCGGCCATCTGAACCTGCAGGTCGGCGATCTTCGCGATGCGGACATGTTTTATTCTGGCATGCTCGGCTTCAGCGTGACGTGCCGCTTGCCGGGAGCGAGCTTCTTCGCATCCGGCGGATACCACCACCATATCGCAACGAATATCTGGAACAGCCGCGGCGCGCGGCAGCGGCCGGATCCGGTCGCCGGGCTGGCCGATATTGAAATCATCGCACGGGACACTTCGGTTTTGGATGCGGTCCGGTCACGCGTGCCGTCGCCCCGGGTGGTTGACGATACGCCGGAGCGGCTTACGGTCCGTGACCCGTGGGGGACGGCGATCTCCCTGGCGACGCGGTAAAGCCATGTTGGTCAATGGACGATGGAGCGCGGATTGGCATCCGGTGCAGGCGACGGACGCCAAGGGCGGCTTCGTCCGTCAGGTTTCCGGCTTCCGCAACTGGATCACGCCCGACGGGGCGCCGGGGCCGACGGGTGACGGCGGCTTCCGGGCGGAGCGCGACCGGTACCACCTTTTCGTCGCGCTGATCTGTCCGTGGGCGTCGCGAACACTGATCGCGCGGGCGATCAAGGGCCTGTCGTTCATTTCGGTGTCCATACTCGAACCGCAGGTGACGGACCAGGGATGGCGCTTCGGCGATGCTCCGGACCCGGAACGGGGCGATGCGGCCTACCTGCACGAGATCTACACTCGCGCTTCGCCGGGTTACACAGGACGCGCCACGGTTCCGGTTCTGTGGGACAAGCACCGCCAGACGATCGTCAACAACGAATCCGCCGACATCCTGCGGATGTTCAACTCCGGTTTCGGCGACCTGGCTTGCGGGTCCATGGACCTTTACCCGGCGCACCTGCGCAACGAGATCGATGCGATCAACGATCGGATCTATCAGCGTCTGAACAACGGGGTGTATCGCGCGGGTTTCGCGACGACGCAGGCTGCGTACGAGGAAGCTTTTGCCGACGTGTTCGGCATGCTGGACATGCTCGAGAGCCACTTATGCGCCGGACCGTTCCTGTTCGGCGATGCAATGACAGAGGCGGATGTGCGTCTGTTCGTGACGCTGATCCGTTTCGATGCCGCCTATCATGGCCTGTTCAAATGCAATTTGCGGCGGCTGGCGGATTACCGAAATCTGTCGGCTTATCTTCGACGAATGCTGAACGTTCCGGGCGTGCGGGAGACGGTCAGCATCGATCATATCAAGCGGGGCTATTACTCGATCCGCGCGCTGAACCCGAACGGCATCGTCCCGGCGGGTCCGGATCTGGACTTTTGAACGCTACGGCACGTCCCGCGCTTTCACCATCCGTAACGGATTATACGTCAGCACCACCGTGCCATCCTGCTTGCGAACGCGGTTGAACGTCCGCACCAGCCCGCGGTTGGGGCGGCTTTCGCTGCGGCGGCTTTCCACGACCTCGCATTCCACATGAATCGTGTCGCCTGCAAATGTGGGGCCGGCAACGTTCAGCTCCATATGCAGAAACGCGAACCCGGTGTGCTGCATCGTGGCATGCACCAACAGTCCCTCCGCGAACGCATAAACCATCGCGGCCGGAACCACCCGCTGCTTGATATCGCTTTCCGCCCGCAGGAACTCGGTATTGGAGAACAGCACCTCGGTCATCCCCGTGCAACCGATGAAGTTGACCAGGTCGGCCTCCGTCAGCGTCCGCCCGATGGTCCGGAACTTCCGGCCGTTCGGCAGATCCTCGAAATAGATGCCGAGGCCAAGAACCTCATACCCGTCGATTTCCGCCATCGTGTGGTTCCTCCGCTTCCAGCTTCGCCATCCGCTTCACCCCAGCCCGCGTCAGCACCCCCCGCAGCATCAGCCGCAAACCCCGTTCGACATAGGTGTCAACGTCCATCGTCCTGGCGAAGTGCCACGCTTTCAAGGCCCAGGCATGGCAGAACATCACGATCTGATAGACGAACATATCGACATCGATCGGGTCGAACAGACCGGCATCGATGCAATCCCGCACGCAGACGGCGATCAGTTCGTTGGTCTCCGCCTCCTTCTGCATGATCGTGCTGCGCCGTTCCTTCCGCAACGACTTGGTCTCGCGATAGGCCAGCACCGTCGCATCGACCGACGATCCGTTCACCCGCGCATAGGCCCGCACCGCCACACAAAATCGTTGCAGCGGATCGGATACACCCTCCAGCGCCAGAGGAATCTGGCGCATGTAGCTGTCCAGAACCTCCTGCAACGCCATGAACAGCAGGTCTTCCTTATCGCCGACGTATTGATAAATCAGACCGATGCTGACCTCCGCGTGCTCGGCAACGTCGCGGATCGTCGTCGAATGATAACCGCGCTCGCTGAAGCAGGCGATCGCCGCCTTGGTCAGTTGCGCCCGCCGCCGTTCCACCAATGCGGAATCATCGACAGTCGTCTTGATTTTGGATTCAGCAACGGGATGGCTTGATCGGGTCAGGGCCATCGTCCTAGCGGTTCGTGCCGGCCAGGAAGGCGCCGACGAGATCGCGTGTCTTGGCTGATGTCAGCAGGCCGCGCGTTTGCTGGATTTCCTCGTCGAACCCGTCGATCGCCGGATCGTCCGCCGCCGCGATGCAGAACTTTGCCGCCTGTGCGGCATGCGACGGCAGCGCGGCACAGCGTTTCGCGATGGAAGCGGCGGAGGCGGCCAATTCCGCCGCCGGAACGCTCCATTGCACCAGACCGAGCCGCTCCGCTTCCGCGCCGTCCACCTGTTCCGCGCCCAGGATCAGCCGCAACGCCGTTGGCCGTCCCGCAAGCCGCGTCATGCGCTGCGTACCGCCCGCGCCGGGCAGCAGGCCCAGCCGCAATTCCGGCAGGCCCATCTTCGCCTCCCGCGCGGCGATGCGCAGATCGCAGGCCAGCGCCAATTCGAACCCGCCGCCCAGCGCCGCGCCGGAAATCTCGGCCAACGTGGTGCGGGACAGCGCCTCGATGCGAGCAAATAACGTCTGGTAGTCGCGCACCGCGGTCAACTGCCGCTCGAACGCCGTCCGCGGCATCGAAACGTTCCCGCATTTCCTTCAGATCGGCTCCCGCGGCGAAGACTTTCAGGGCGCTGCGAATATGCAGCACCGACCAGTCGTCGCGCGCCTCCAGCCCGTCCAGCAGCGCATGGAAGCCGGCGACCCAGGCATCGCTCATGGCATTGACCGGCGGGTTCTCCATGACGGCCGTGGCGACACCGCCGGCGACTTGCAGATGAAACATTCAGGTCAGGTCCTTTCGACCGTCAGGGTCTTGGCGATGCCGCGCAGAACGACCTTCTGGATCTTTCCGCTCGGCGTTTTCGGCATGGCGTCAACGACTTCCAGCCGTTCCGGCAGGTAGTTACGTGCGAGGCGGCGTTCCTCCAGGAAGTCTACCAGTTCCTGCAAAGACAGGCTGGCGTCCTCCCGCAAGACGGCGAACGCGCAGGCCCGCTCGCCCAGCCTCGGGTCCGGCATCGCGACCACGGCGCATTCCTGGATCGCCGGATGCTGGTAGATCAGGCCTTCGACTTCCACCACCGGCACGTTCTCGCCGCCGCGGATGATGACGTCCTTGGTGCGTCCGGTGATGCGCACATAGCCGTCGCGGTCGATGCGGGCGAGGTCGCCGGTATCGAACCAGCCGTCGGCATCGGTGCCATACCATTCCGGATGCTTCAGGTAGCCGACAAAATTGCTCGGCCCCCGCGTCTGCAACCGTCCCTCCGCATCGACCGGCAGCGCCGCGCCCTGTTCGTCCACGACGCGGATTTCCATTCCGTGCATTGGACGGCCGTCAGTCTCAAAGGCCTTTTCCGGCGGATCGCCAATACAGGTGGTGGTGACGGCGCCGTTTTCCGTCATGCCCCACGCGGAGATGATATTCGCGCCCAAATGTTCCGCCGCCCGACGCACCAGCGCCCGCGGGATCGGCGCCCCCGCCGACAGGAAGGTCCGCAGGCTGGCCACCGCATCGGCCCGCCGCGACGCTTCGTCCGTCATGTCCGACAGGAACGGCGTGGCAGCCATGGTGAAGGTCGCACCCTCGGCCGCGATCAGATCCACCGCCTTGCCAGGATTCCATACGTCCTGGAACACGACCTTTCCGCCAAGCACGATCGGCATCATGATGCCGTACATAAACCCGGTCTGATGCGCCAGTGGCGAGGCCATCAGCACCGTGTCGTGCTCGCTCAGACCCAGACGAGCGGCGTATGGCAGGATATTGGAATACAGCGTGTTGGAGGTGTGCATCACCCCTTTCGGCTCGCCTGTCGTTCCTGATGTGTAAAGTATTTCGATGACGTCGTCGGCTTCCGGCCGGCTCGCGGCGAAGCGCCCGGGCGGCGGATCATCCGCATCCAGCAAGGATTCGAAGGCATTGCCGCCGGTGCCGCCGATGACCAGCACATCCTGAAGCGACGGCAGAACCGGACGGATTGCATCGGCCATCGCTTCGTATCCGAAGCCTCGGAAGTCCCGCGGAATCACCAGCACCTTCGACTCCGCGGTCTTCAGCATGAAAGTCATCTCCCGTTCCCGGAAGATCGGCATGATCGGGTTGGTGATCGCGCCGAGCCGCAGCGCCGCCAGATGCAGCGCGACGAATTGCCACCAGTTCGGCAACTGCATCGACACCACGTCGGCGCGTCCGACGTCAAGCCGAGCCAGGCCGGCGGCGATGCAATCGACATGGCGCGACAGCGCGGCATAAGTCAGCGAGGAGCGACGGCCGATGGTGCTGTTGGTATCGACAATGGCGACGCGATCGGGTGCCGTGGCGACCCAGCGGTCGAAATCGTCCAACAGGATGCGGCCGGGCCAGAGGCCGCGTGCCTTCATGGCCTGCAACCGGGTCTCCGGCAAAATCGGGTGCGTTTCCATGGCTGTCGTCCCCCACCGTTTCCGGCCGGTGTTCCGGCTCCTTCGTTACTCCGATATCGCGCCGCCGCAAACGAACGAACGTTCGTTTGGTCGTGATACTGCACGAACCGGTCGCGGAAATCCAGCATCTCGCGGGGGCACTGCTGCCAACGACGTCATGGCCCGGACGAGCCGGACCATAACGGGGGTTGGAAGAGTCGATCTCAATACAGACTGGTATCAGAGCGAAACGTGCACCAGGGTCTTCAGCGCGTATCCGATGACGAAGGACAGGCCGGCGGCGCTCATGCCGATCGCCAACGTTTCCATGCCCGAGCGGGACCAGTTCGCCAGCGACCATTTGCTCTTGGCCGCGCCGATAGCGAAGAACACGAGACCCGTCGCGGCGACGGACACGGCAAAGCTGTAGGCCGCCAGATAGCTCACCAATGGCACCAGCCCGCACACCATGAATGCGGCGGCGGTGTTCATCGCAGCGCGGACGGGGGATTTCACCGCCGGCGACAAACCGTATTCCTCCACCGCCATGGTGTTGGCCCAGCGGTCCTCGTCCGAGGTGATGACCTCGACGATTCGTTCCAGTTCGTCGCCGGAGAAGCCCTTGGCGGCGAAAATCTGCCGGATTTCCTCGCGTTCTCCGGCCGGGTCCAGGGCGATGTGCTTGCGCTCGATCGCCAGCAGCCGTTGGTAATCGTCCACCTCGGCCTTGGTGGCGCTGTAGTTGCCGGCACCCATCGCGAACCCGTCGGCGATCAGGTTGGCCAGGCCGAGCACCAGCACGACGCTGCCCGGCATGTCGGCGCCGACAACGCCCGCGACGATGGCGAAGGTGGTGATGGTTCCGTCTATTCCACCGTAGATCCAGTCGCGCAGATAGTTCGCCTGCGCATCCTCCGCGAGGCGCGCGCGGATTTCTTCCCGCTCATGGCTGTGTTCCAGCGGCGAGCCATGCGCCACACCATCCTGATTCATGACCGCCCGCGCCCCTGACGAGGGCATCGTGACCGCCGCGCCGCCATGCGGCCTTGATCCACGTCAAGGGGCGGGCCGCTTCGCCTACTTGTAGTACTTGCGGAAGTCCGGCTTGCGTTTCTCCAGGAACGAGGCCACGCCTTCCTTGAACTCGTCGCTCTCGTAATACAGCTTCAGCGCCTGCAGCCCGAGCGCGCCGATACCGGCGATGTTTTCAGAGTCGGCGTTGAACGAGCGCTTGGCGATGGCGATTGCCGTCGGGCTACGCTCCACCAGTTCCTTGCACCAGGCCTCGACTTCGGCATCGAGCTGATCGTCCGGCACCACCTTGTTCACCAGCCCCATCGCGGCGGCCTCGTAGGCGGTATAGCGCCGGCACAGATACCAGATTTCCCGCGCCTTTTTTTCGCCGACGCAGCGGGCGAGGTAGGCCGTGCCGAAGCCCGGATCGACCGAGCCCATTTTGGGGCCGACCTGGCCGAACTGGGCGCTTTCGCCGGCGATGGTCAGGTCGCACAGCGTGGCCAGCACGTTGCCGCCGCCGATGGCGAAGCCGCGGACCTTGGCGATCACCGGCTGCGGCACGGCGCGGATGATGCTGTGCAGCGATTCCACCGGCAGGCCGATGGTGCCCTTGCCGTCGTAGCTGCCTTCATGCGCCGACTGGTCGCCGCCGGTGCAGAACGCCTTGGTGCCGGCACCGGTCAGGACGATGACGCCGATGGATTTGTTCCAGCCGGCGCGGTTGAACGCGTGCAGCAGTTCGTCGCAGGTGGTGCCGCGGAAGGCGTTGTATTTCTCCGGACGATTGATCGTGATGGTCGCGATACCGTCGTGCTCTTCATAGAGGACATCTGTGTATTGGTGGGTTTGGGCGGTCATTGTTCCTCCTGCCGGTTGAGTTTGGTTGCCCGCGCGGCTTGACTTCCGCGTTGCCGCGGGATCAACTCGCCCGTCTGACCGATCACTCATTCAGTTGCGGCGCGAGCATACCGATGATCCTCACCGAAGAACAAGAGATGATCCGGGACACCGCACGCGAATTCGCGCGGCGGCATCTGGCCCCCTGCGCCGCGGAATGGGAGCGCACCGCCACCTTCCCGCGCGAGGCGTTGCGGGAAATGGGCAAACTGGGCTTTCTCGGGATGACGGTTCCCCCGGACTGGGGTGGGGCCGGGACCGATTACGTTTCATATGCGTTGGCGATGGAGGAGATCTCCGCCGGCGACCCGGCCACCGCCACGGTCATGAGCGGGCATAATTCCGTCGGCTGCGGCCCGCTCGTTGCATTTGGCACGGATGCACAGAAGGAGAAGTACCTGCGGCCGATGGCGCGCGGCGAATACCTGAGCGCGTTCGCGTTGACCGAGCCCGGCGGCGGATCGGATGCGGCGGCCTTGAAGACGCGGGCGACGCGCAGGGGCGATGTCTATGTGCTGAACGGCATCAAGCAATACACCACGACCGGCAAGAATGCCGATGTTTGCCTCGTGTTCGCCACGACCGACCCTGCCAAGGGCAAGCGCGGAATCGCCGCCTTCATTGTCGAAACGAAAACCCGGGGCTACCGCGTCGGCCGCGTCGAAAAGAAAATGGGGCAGAACGCGTCCGATACCTGTGAGATTCATTTCGATGATTTGGAAGTGCCAATAGCGAACCGGCTCGGCGAGGAAGGCCAGGGATACCGCATCGCGCTCTCCAACCTCGAAGGCGGGCGCATCGGAATTGCCGCCCAGGCGGTCGGCATTGCCCGCGCCGCCTACGAATTGGCGTTGGCCTACGCGCAGGAACGCAAAAGTTTTGGGAAGATCATTTACGAGCACCAGGCGGTGTCGCACCGTCTCGCCGAGATGGCGACGCAGTTGCTGGCGGCCCGGCTGATGGTGCTGCACGCCGCGGAACTGCGCAGCCGCGGACTGCCCTGCCTGAAAGAAGCATCGATGGCGAAACTGTTTGCTTCCGAAATGGCAGAACGCGTCTGTTCCGATGCGATCCAGACCTTCGGCGGTGCGGGCTACATCGAGGATTCGGTGGTGGAACGGCTTTTCCGCGCCGCCCGCGTCACCCGGATCTATGAAGGCACCAACGATATCCAGCGCCTGGTGATCAGCCGGGCACTGGCGTCCTGACGGGGAGGAATTCATGAGACTCGACGGCAAGACAGCGCTGATCACCGGCGGGGTCTCCGGTATCGGCAAGGCCACGGCGTTCGAGTTCGCCCGGCAGGGCGCCACCGTCATCGTCGCCGATGTGAACGAAGACGGCGGCAAGGCGACCGTCGCGGAAGCCGAGGCGGCCGGTTTGCAGATCGGGTATGTCGCACTCGACCTCGCCGACACAGCATCGGTCGATCGGGGCGCCGCCACCGTGCTCGATCGGCATGCTCGGGTGGATATCCTGGTGAATGCCGCCGGCTGGGACCGTATCCAGCCGTTCGTGGAGAACACACCTGACTTCATCGACCGCGTCCTGGCAATCAACCTGCGCGGGCCGATCGGCCTGACGCAGAAGCTGCTGCCGGCGATGGTGGCGAACGGGTACGGCAAGATCGTCAACGTCGCCAGCGATGCCGGACGGGTCGGCAGCCTCGGCGAAACGGTCTATGCCGGCGCGAAGGGCGGCATGATCGCGTTTACCAAGTCGCTGGCACGGGAAACCGCGCGCTACAAGATTACCGTCAACTGCGTCTGTCCCGGGCCGACCGACACGCCGCTGTTCCGCGCTCAGCCGGAAAAGCTGCAGATCGCGCTGGAGCAGGCCATTCCGTTCCGCCGCATTGCCAAACCGCAGGAACTGGCTGACGCGATCCTGTTCTTCGCCAGTTCGCGTTCCGATTACATTACGGCGCAGGTACTAAGCGTCAGCGGCGGCCTGACGATGGTGGGTTAGACCGGCAAGGTCGTGGTTGGCCGGCACAAGGCGGGCCACGACCCACGGGGAAGCACGTCGTGATCCGCTAGGTGAGTGCCCATGCCGACGCGCCGGTCCATGACGAAAAGACAACGTCCGCCGCCCTTCCGGTCTGGCTGAATGTTCTTACTGTCCGCATACCATTTGCTCGCTCGCGCAAAGGCCTCATAAGCCCCGGGATGCCGCTGCCGTGCCCTCCCATCCTGTTCCAGGACCAGCGCTTCGTCGTGCTCGACAAGCCGGCGGGCCTGCCGGTTCATGCCGGACCGTCGGGCGCGCGCAGTGTCGAGGATTTCTTCCATTTGCTCTCCCGCCGGGACAAGGGGCCCTGGCTTGCCCATCGGCTCGACGCCGATACCGCCGGTTGCCTCGTTATCGCTCTGCGGCGGGCCGCCTTGCTGGAAGCCCAGGCGCTGTTCGCGTCGGAACGCGTGCGCAAGACATACTGGGCGGTGGTCCGCGGCCATGTCGCCGGCGATGCGGGGAGCATCAACGCGCCGCTCCGGCGGGTGACCAGCACCAGAGGCTGGCGGATGATCGTCGATCCGGCTTCCGGCCAGCCAGCGGTCACCGACTGGCGCGTGCTCGGCCGAGGCGGCGGGATGACGTGGCTGGAATTGCAGCCGAGGACAGGCCGCACGCACCAGATCCGCGTCCACTGCGCCGAACTCGGCACGCCAATTCTCGGGGACGAGCGTTACGGCACCCCGAATGGCGGTTTGCACCTGTTGGCACGTGCCATCCATCTGCCGCTCGACCCGCCCCTCGATGCCATCGCCCCGCCGCCGACGCACATGCTGGCAGGGTTGCGGCGGTGCGGGTTCGACGCTGGAGCGGTTTCAGGCTGACTGGAAACGCTAACACCGTCATGGCCCGGCTCGTCCGGGCCACCCGTCGCGGCAGGTGCTTGCGGGGGTGGCCCGGACAAGCCGGGCCATGACGGATAAGACTACGTCCGCCGATCTAGTCTATGACAATCCGCGGCCCGCTCCGCGCTCCCGCCACGGCGCCCGACACCTTCTCCCAAACCCGCCGCGCCAGCGCGTCATACGCCTTCGCCGCATCGCTGTCCGGCGCCGACGCCGCGATCGGGGTCCCCACGTCCGCAGCGTGGCGGATATCCAGCAGCAGCGGGATCTCCCCCAGGAACTCCGCGCCCAGCCGCGCCGCCTCGGCCTTCGCCCCGCCATGCCCGAAGATGTCGGCGCGGTGGCCGCAATTCGGGCAGCAGTAGAAGCTCATGTTCTCCACCAGCCCGAGCACCGGCACATTCGTCTTCTCGAACATCCGCACCCCTCGGCGGGCGTCGAGCAAGGCGATGTCCTGCGGCGTGGAGACGATCACCGCCCCGGTCAGCGCCACCCGCTGCGCCATGGTCAGTTGCGCGTCGCCGGTGCCGGGCGGCATGTCCACCACCAGGATGTCCAGCGCGCCCCACTCCACCTGGCCCATCATCTGCTCCAGCGCGCCCATCACCATCGGGCCGCGCCAGATCATCGGGGTCTCCTCATCCACCAGGAATCCGATGGACATGCAGGACAGGCCCCAGGCCGGCAGCGGGATCATCTTGTCGTTGCGCACCTCCGGCTTGCGGTTCAGCCCGAGCATGCGGGGCAGGCTGGGGCCGTAGATGTCGGCGTCCAGCAGCCCGACCTTATGACCTTGCCGAGCCAGGGAGACCGCCATGTTCACGGCGACGGTGGATTTGCCGACGCCGCCCTTGCCGGACGCCACGGCGACGATCGCCTTCACATCCGGCAGCAGCGGCGGCTTGGGAGCGCCATGGCCGTGGCCGTGGCCGTGGCTGTGCGGTGCGGCGGGTGCCGGCGCCTTGTGCGCGGTCAGGATGGCGGTCGCGTTGGTCACGCCCGGCTGGCCCATCAGCACCGCCTCAACCTCGCGCCGCACCGGCTCCATCGCCGCCGCGTGCGCCCGGTCGGTCAGCAGCGCGACCTGCACCAGGCCGCCGCGAACCTCGATGCCCTCCACCAGCCCGGCGGACACGATATCGCGTCCGGAGTCCGGGTCTTTGATCGCCCGCAGGGCAGTGCGGAGAAGCTCCGGGGAAGCATCGGCCATCGTCTGAAAACCCTCACCTTGCAAAGCTGACACGGCCAGCGGATAAAGCAGCGCGCCGCGAGCGCCTGTCCATACGATATGGCGCATAAACCCGCTCCCGCCAACGGCTCGCGCACCGGGCGGTCTTACAGGAGCCACCCTCAAACATGCCTTGGAACAACGGCGGCCCCGGTCCATGGGGCAACCCTCCAGGTTCCTCGGGCGGCAACGGCGATAAGAAGCCGCCCAACAAGCCCGTTCAAGGCCCGTGGGGAGACCCCAACAAAGGCGGAGACGGCGACGGCGGACGCGACGACCGGCCCGGTGGCGGCCCGTTCGGCGGCGGTCCCTTCGGCAGCGGCCCGTTCGGCCAGGGTGGAGGCGGCAACGCGCCCGACCTCGACAAGCTGATCGCCCAGGCCCAGGACTTCATCCGCGGCCTGATGGGGGGCGGCCAGGGCGGCGGACGCGGACGAGGCCCGGGCGGCGGCGGCCGGTTCAGCCAGTTCACCCGCGGCCGCGGCATCGCCCTCGCGCTGGTCGCCGTCCTCGCACTCTGGATCGGCAGCGGCTTCTATCGCGTGCAGCCGGACGAGCAGGGCGTCGTGCTGCGCTTCGGCGCTTACAGCTACTGGACCCCGCCCGGCCTGCACTGGCATCTGCCGTGGCCGATCGAAGACGTGGAACTGCCGGCCGTCACCCGCATCAACCGGACCGAGATCGGCTTTCGCTCCGCGCCCGGCGGGGCGATCGAGGCCGGTCAGGATGCCTCCGGCCGCGATGTGCTGGCCGAAAGCCTGATGCTAACCGGCGACGAGAACATCATCGACATCGACTTCACCGTGTTCTGGCGCATCAACGACGCCTCGGCATTCCTGTTCAATACCGCGAACCCCGAGGGCCTGGTCCGCGTCGTCGCCGAAAGCTCGATGCGCGAGGTCATCGGCCGAACGCCGATCCAGCCGGCGCTGACCCAGCTGCGTGCCCAGATCGAGGCCGACGTGTTCAAGCAGACGCAGGAAATCCTCGACCGCTACCAGGCCGGCGTGGAAGTCACGCAGGTGCAGCTCCAGAAGGTCGATCCGCCCGCCGCGGTGATCGAAAGCTTCCGCGACGTGCAGCGCGCCAACACCGATGCCGAGCGGATGCGGAACGAGGCCGAGGCCTATCGCAACGACATCGTGCCCCGCGCCCGTGGCGATGCCGCTCGGATCGTGGCGGAAGGGCAGGGCGCCAAGGCCGCCTCGGTGGCGCAGGCGACCGGTCAGTCGCAGCGCTTCAACAGCGTGCTGAAAGCCTATCAGTCGGCCAAGGATGTGACATTGCGGCGCATGTATCTCGACACGATGCAGGACGTCATGAGCCATTCCCAGCCGCTGGTGGTGGACGACAAGCTCAAGGGGCTGGTCCCGTTCCTGCCGCTGAACGTTCCCCCGCCGATACCCCGGGCACCCGACGCCCCCGCCACCTCCGCCAGCGTGGGAGCCAACCGATGAACCGCTTATACATCGGGGGCGCCGCGCTGCTGCTGGTGCTGTTGATCGTCGCCGGGGCCAGCCTGTTCACGGTCTCGCAGACCGAGCAGGTGCTGGTTGTGCAGTTCGGCGAGGTCGTGCGCCCGATCGAGCAGCCCGGGCTGCACGCCAGGTTGCCGATCATCCAAAACGTGATCAGCTTCGACAAGCGACTGCTGGCGGTGGAGCTGCCAGGGGAGGAAGTGATCCTGGGCGACCAGCGGCGGCTGATCGTCGATACCGTGACGGTGTTCCGCATCACCGATCCTCTGCGCTTCTACCAGGCGCTCGGGCCGATCGCGGAGAACATCCGCGGGCGGTTGAACTCGGTGGTGACCGGCAGCCTGCGGCGCGTGCTCGGCAACAACAAGCTGATCGACGTGCTGTCGGCGGATCGCGAGCGGATCATGACGACGATCCGCGCGCAGGTGAACACCGAGATGCACAACTTCGGCGTCAGCATCGTCGATGTGCGCATTCGGCGGGCCGATCTGCCGAAGGAGAACACCGACGCGATCCTGTCGCGGATGCAGTCGGAGCGCCAGCGCATCGCGGCGCAGGCCCGTGCCGAGGGCGCCGAGGCCTCGCAACGCATCAAGGCGGACGCCGAGCGCGACCGGACCGTGCTGGTGGCCGAAGCCCGCGCCACGGCCGACAACCTGCGCGGCGAGGGCGAGGGCGAAGCGACCCGGATTTATGCCCAGTCGTTTGGGCAGGATCCTGCATTCTTCTCGATCTGGCGGACCTTGCAGGGCTACCACGACATCTTCGCAGGCGGCTCGGCCCGCCTCGTGGTGTCGCCGAACAACGACTATCTGCGGTATCTGCAAGCGCCCCCGCCGCCGCCGGTGGCTCCATGAGGCGTCGCCGCCCCGGCCGTTCTCCTTCACGTCGTGCCCCTCCCCCGGCCAAACCGGGGCAGGGCCATGACGGCCCGGGGACTTCGCCAAAGTGAATTGCTGATTTGTTGGCGATGTCTTTTGCGAGAGAAGTTGCTACCTTGAACTCTCCGGACCATATGCGCCCTACACGCCAGGAAACCTGATCATGCGCCTGCTTCGTTCGACCGTTGCCCGTGCCGCCCTGCTGGGCGTCTCCTTCGCGATGATTGCGCCGATTCCGCTTGCCGAATGGGTTCAGCCGGCGGTCGCCCGCGCGGCACCCGACAGTTTCGCCGATCTCGCGGCGAAGTTGCTGCCGGCCGTGGTGAATGTGTCCTCGACGCAGACTATGACGGCGAAGAACGGCGGTCCCGGTCCAGGGGCCGGGCCGGAGATCCCGATGTTCCCGCCAGGCTCGCCGTTCGAGCAGTTCTTCAAGGACTTCCTGAACCGCAACAAGCAGGGCCAGGGGGGCGGCCAGGGCGGCGACGCCCAGCCGCGGCCGGAGCGGCGGGCGCAGAGCCTGGGGTCAGGCTTCATTATCGATTCCTCGGGCTATGTCGTGACCAACAACCACGTCATCGAGGGCGCCGACGAAGTCTCGGTCACGCTGCAGGACAACACGACCCTGAAGGCGGAGATCATCGGCCGCGACGAAAGCGGCGACATCGCGCTGCTGAAGGTGAAGTCCGACAAGCCGCTGCCGACGGTCGATTTCGGCGATTCCACCCAGTCCCGGGTGGGCGACTGGGTGCTGGCCATCGGGAATCCGTTCGGTCTCGGTGGCACGGTTACCGCAGGCATCGTCTCGGCGCGCGGGCGCGACATCCATCAGGGCCAGTATGACGACTTCATCCAGACCGATGCGGCGATCAACCGCGGCAACTCGGGCGGCCCGCTGTTCAACATGGACGGACAGGTGATCGGCATCAACACGGCGATCTTCTCGCCCTCCGGCGGGTCTATCGGCATCGGCTTCTCGATCCCGTCAAACATGGCGAAGACCATCGTCGCGCAGTTGAAGGAGTACGGGCATCCGCGGCGCGGCTGGCTGGGGGTGAAGATCCAGCAGGTGACGCCGGACATCGCCGAGAGCCTCGGGCTGAAGGATGCCTCCGGCGCGATGATCGCCGGCATCACCGACGGCGGCCCGGCCGACAAGGCCAAGCTGCGGGCGGGCGACATCATCCTGAAGTTCGACGGCCAGGACGTGAAGGAGATGCACAACCTGCCGCGCATCGTCGCCGATACCGAAGTCGGCAAGGACGTGCCGGTGGTGCTGTGGCGGGACGGCAAGGAGGTGACGCTGGATACAACGCTGGCGGAGCGTCCGGCCGATTCGCAACTCGCCGCGGTCGATGCCGGGGCAAAGCCGGACGCCACTCAGCCGACGGATATCGCGGGCCTCGGCCTGAAGGTCGCCCCGCTGAACCAGGACCTGAAGGACAAGTTCCAGCTCGGCGCGGATCAGAAGGGGGTCGTCATCACCGACGTCGCACCGAATACCGCCGCGGCGGATCGCGGGCTGAGGCCCGGCGACGTGATCATGGAAGTGCAGCAGGGCGAGGTCGCGTCACCCGCCGACATCCAGAAGCAGGTGGATGCGGCGCGCAAGGCCGACCGCAAGTTCGTGCTGATGCTGATCCAGCGCGAAGGCGGCACGCAGTACATCCCGCTATCGCTGTCGAAGGCCGGCAAGGACAAGCAGCCGGGCTAGGCTTGCGGGACCGGGTCGTGGCAGCAGACGCAGAGTTTGTTGCCATCCGGATCGCGAAAATAGGCGCCGTAGTAGTTGGCATGGTAATGCGGGCGCAGGCCGGGCAGCCCCTCGCATGTTCCTCCGTGATGCAGTGCAACCGCGTGGCTCCGGTCGACGGCATCGCGGGACGGGGCCAGCAACGCCACCATCTGGCCGTTTCCCGGTTCCGCCGGCGCTCCGTTGAACGGCTGTCCGATGAGAAACAGTGGCCGCGCGACGCCCGGCTTCATCCAGCCGGCCCAGGCCTGGTCCGGATGCGAGAACTTCCGAGTCAGCCCGAGCGTATCCAGGACGGCGGAATAAAACGCCAGCGCCCGCTCGAAGTCGGTGATCCCGATATAGACATGTGACAGCATGTGATGGCCTTTCGCATCGGGGCTTCGTCCGATAGAAGCGTGTGCATGAGTTGGTCCGCCCGGCAATACAGCGTTTTCGAAGCGGAGCGGACCCGTCCGGTTCGCGACCTACTTGGCGCGCTGTCTCCGGCTGAGGTGCTGCGGGCGGTTGACCTGGGGTGCGGTCCGGCGAACTCCACCGAGGTGCTGCGGGCGCGGTTTCCCGATGCGACGGTCAGCGGTGTGGACAATTCCGCCGACATGATCGCGGCGGCGCGGTCTTGATTGCCGGATGTGCGGTTCGACCAGTCGGACATCAGCACCTGGGATGCGGAAGGCCCGTTCGACGTGATCCTGGCGAACGCCGTGCTGCAATGGGTGCCAAATCACGAGACCCTGCTGCCGCGCCTGATCGGCAAACTAGCGTCCGGCGGTAGTCTGGCAGTGCAGATGCCGGACAATCTCGATGAACCGGCGCATCGGTTGATGCGGGACACCGCTGCCGGCGGTCCCTGGGCGGAGAAGCTGTCCGATGCGGCCAACGCGCGGACCGGGCGCCTCGGCGCAGAGCATTACTACGCGCTTCTCAAGCCGCATGCCGCGCGGGTGGACGTGTGGCGGACGACCTACCACCACGTTCTGGCGGGCGGCCCGGACGACGTTGTCGAGTGGTTCAAGGGAAGCGGGTTGCGGCCATTTCTGGCGCCGCTCGATGCGGCGGAGACCGCGTCGTTCCTGACGCGGTATCGTGCGGGGATCGCTCTCGCCTATCCGCCCATGCAGGATGGATCAGTCCTGCTGCCGTTCCCGAGGCTGTTCATCGTCGCGACCCGATAGGTCCGTCGACCCTCCGTCATGGCCCGGCTTGTCCGGGCCACCCCCCGCCGCACGCTGCCGCGACAGGTGGCCCGGAGTGCCCGGCCCTTGACGAAAAGGCTACCACCATCGCCTCTCCAGCGAACCTGAATGTGCGCTAAGACGCAGCCGCGCCTGACGAGGCGGCGATGGTCTTTGCATGTCCAGCCAAAGCCTCTCGCAGCGCTTCCTCCTTCGTGTGGTCGAACGACGTGCGCATCACCGTGCCACCGATACCCTGCAGGTCGGCCAGAACCTTGTCGTCCGTCATTTTGCGGATCAGCAGGAACAGGCCGGCCCCGCCGGGAGGCAGCGCCTCGGCTGCATCCTTCATGAATTTGTCGTCGATACCGGCATCGGCGAAGGCCCCGCCAACGGCTCCGGAGGCGGCGCCAAGCGCGGTGCCGACCAGCGGCATCAGGAAGATGAAGCCGATCAGCGTGCCCCAGAATGCGCCCGACAGCGCGCCGGTCGCGGTGAGGTTGACCATCTGGTTCAGCTTGACACGACCCTTGTCGTCCTTCACGGCGATCACAGCATCGCCGAGTTCGATCAGGTACTCCTTTTGCAGGCCCAGGATCCGCTCGCGGACCTCCTCGGCCTTTTGCTCATTCGGGAAGGCAATAAAAACCAGGTCGCTCATGGCAGTATTTCCACCTCTTATGGCATTATGACACAACGAAGACATTGGAAGAGCCTTCGAAACCGTCGCCTTACTTTTAGTCTGAACGAGCCATACTGGTCGAGACGGATATTCAGCCGGCGAATTCCGACGCCGGATAGCCCTGGGCGAACAGCAGTGCCCGCAGGTCGGCGTGATCCACCCTGGCCCGAGCCTCCCGCGCGACGATCGGCTTGGCGTGGAACGCCACGCCAAGCCCGGCGGCCCGGATCATATCGAGGTCGTTGGCCCCGTCGCCCACCGCCAGGGTCGCCGACAGCTTCAATCCGCGCTGTGCCGCCAGTTCGTGCAGCGCCGACAGCTTGCCGTCGCGATCCACGATCGGCTCCCCCACCTGTCCGGTCAGGGCCGAGCCGTCGTCCAGCAGAATGTTCGAGCGGTGCAGATCGAAGCCAAGCTGTGCCGCCACCTTGCCGGTGAAGAAACTGAACCCGCCGGAGATCAGCGCCGTCAACGCACCCTTCGCCCGCATCGTCGCAACAAGCTCGCGTGCGCCCGGGGTCAGTTGGATGCGTTCCCAGGTCTTCTCCAGCGCGTCGAGATTGAGGCCCTTCAACATCCCCACGCGTTCCCGCAACGCCGCCTTGAAGTCGAGTTCCCCATGCATCGCGCGCGCCGTGATCGCGGCGATCTTCTCGCCGATGCCGGCAAACCCGGCGAGCTCGTCCAGCGTTTCGCCGGTGACGATCGTGCTGTCCATGTCGGCGAGCAGCAACGCCTTGCGTCGAGCCCGGGTCTTCACCGTGATCGCGTCGATCGACCGCCCCTCCAGCGCCGCGAGCAGCACATCGGCCGTTGGCGGAGCGGAGAGCGGGATGTCCACCGCTTCGCCCGGAGACAGCATGACCGGCGGCGCACCGCGGAGGGCGTTCCGGATTTGATTGATGATGGCAGGGGTGAGGGTGGTGGCGTCGCGCCGGGCGACGATGGTCGTTACGTAGTTCATGGCGGCCCGGAACCTGACAGGGGGGTGCCGGACATGCAAGTGAATGCAAGCCAGACGGCGCTGCGATTGTGAGGTGAATATCCTCATAATTCGCTTGCGTGGTGGCGGTCGAACAGATATATCACGGCTGCGCCAAAATTGGTGCTGCCGTTAACCGATTGTTCAGCCTCTTGCTCTAATGCGGCCGCTTTCCGCCGGGAGCAAGATCGCATGTGGGACACGGCACGGTCACGAACATCGGAAAATCGCTACCAGCCCGGGATCGGCACGGGATTTGAGCTTGAGGACGCTCACCTTATCGAAGCCCGGTCGCGCGGCTTTCTGGTCCCGGCGATCACGTGCGGGGCGGGGGCGGCGGTTGCCATAACCGGGACTTCGGCTTGGTGACAGGCCGCTTTATCCCCGCGGAGGTTGTCTGACGGTGGCTGGTCCGATGCTCGGCGCGGTGGTGCCGCATTATTTTGGCTCAGCGGGAAAGGACCTTCGATGACAAGCCTCGCATTTTCTTCCGACGTGCCTGCCCGGGCGGACGATCGGGTTGCCCCCGGGCTGAAGGCGCCGAAGAACCGCGTCCAGTTCGATCTGGCGCCGAAGTCGATGGAGCGGCTGAATGCGCTGAAGGCCAAGACCGAAGCCGCGTCCTATGCGGAAGTCGTCAAGAACGCCTTGCGCCTGTATGAGGCGCTGATCGAAGAGACCGAGAACGGCAAGGAGTTCTTCGTGCGCGACAGCAGCGGCGCGATGGTCCCGTACCGCCTGTTCCTCTGATCGGCTCGGCGATGGACGATTGGCCGCGGGCGCTGATCGTCGCCGGCCCGACCGCCAGCGGCAAGTCCGCGCTGGCTCTGGCGGTCGCTGAGCGCCTGAACGGCACGATCATCAATACTGATTCGATGCAGGTGTATCGCGACCTGCGCGTCCTCACCGCCCGCCCCTCGGCCGCCGAAGAACAGCTTGTCCCGCACCGGCTTTATGGCATTCGCCCGGCGGCCGAGGCCGGCAGTGTCGCGTGGTGGCGCAACCAGGCCCTGGCGGCCATGGACGAAGCCCGAGCCGCTGGGCGCCTGCCGATCCTGACCGGCGGATCGGGCATGTATTACGCGGCGCTGATGGATGGGCTGGCGGAAATCCCCGACCCCGGGCCGGAAGCACGCGCCGAGGCGCGGCGGAGGCTGGCTGAACGGGGTTCGGCTGCGCTGCACGCCGAACTCGCCATCGTCGATCCCGATACCGCCGCCCGGCTGAAGCCCGAGGACAGCCAGCGCATCGCCCGGGCCTGGGAAGTCTGGCGCGGCACCGGCCTCGGCCTGGCCGCATGGCAGAACCGCAAGTCCGCTGCCGCGCCGTGGCGCTTCACCGCGATCCTGCTCGATCCGCCGCGCGACGACCTGCGCGCCGCCATCGCCACGCGCTTCGACGCCATGATGCGGCAGGGTGCCCTGCAGGAGGTGCGGGACCTTCTGGCGCTGGATCTCGACCCGGCGCTGCCGGCGATGCGCGCGCACGGTGTCCCCGAACTCTCGGCCTATCTGCGCGGAACCCTGTCGCTACAGGAGGCCGGACGCAGGACCGAACTGGTTACCGGGCAGTACACCAAGCGCCAGGCGACGTGGTTCCGCCATCACGCGCTTGCACCCCAGACCCGCGCTATCACGATAAATGCGCGTTTCTCCGATATCGCGCAATTTTCGGAAAGAAAACTCGGCGATTTGTTGATGTTTATTCAAGATCGTAGTTGACCTGCGGTTTCATCCGGCATAACCGTCCGCGCTTCGATCAGCAACGGGAACCGGTCATGGCGGCGGAATGGACTCAGTCGGGAGCAGAAATCCTTTTACGCGCACTCAGGGATCAGGGCGTAGAAGTCATCTTCGGCTATCCGGGCGGTGCCGTCCTGCCGATTTACGACGCGCTGTTCCAGCAGAACTCGATCCGCCACATCCTGGTGCGGCATGAGCAGGCGGCGGTGCACGCGGCCGAGGGCTATGCCCGCTCCACCGGCCGCGTCGGCTGCGTGCTGGTTACCTCCGGCCCCGGCGCGACCAACGCCGTCACCGGGTTGGTGGATGCGCTGATGGACAGCATCCCGATCGTCTGCCTGACCGGCCAGGTGCCGACGCACCTGATTGGCAACGACGCCTTCCAGGAGGCCGACACAACGGGCATCACCCGCCCGGCCACCAAGCACAATTATCTGGTCAAGCGGCCGGAAGACCTCGCCCGCGTGGTGCATGAGGCGTTCTATGTCGCCAGCCATGGCCGGCCCGGGCCGGTGGTGATCGACCTGCCGAAGGACATCGTCATCAACAAGGCTCCGTACTCCGAGCCGACGGTGCGGCATACCAGCTACCGCCCCCGCACCGAGCCGGACGCCGGCCAGATAGCCAAGGCGGTGGCGCTGCTGAAGGGGGCGAAGCGGCCGATCATTTATGCCGGTGGCGGAGTCATCAATGCCGGGCCGGAGGCGTCGGCGCTACTGACGCAGTTTGCCCGGGTGACCGGTTTCCCGATCACCAACACGCTGATGGGCCTGGGCAGCTATCCTGCCAGCGACCCGCAGTTCCTCGGCATGCTGGGCATGCACGGGACCTACGAGGCGAATCTCGCGATGCATGGCTGCGACGCCATGCTGGCCATCGGCGCCCGGTTTGACGACCGGATCACCGGGCGGCTCGATGCGTTCAGCCAGGGCTCGCAGAAGATCCACATCGATATCGACGGGTCCTCGATCAACAAGAATGTCGCGGTGGATATCCCGATCGTCGCCGATGCCGGCAAGGCGCTGGAGGCGCTGCTCGCGGCGTGGAACGCCAGCGACGCGCCGGTCGACAAGCCGGCGCTGACCGCCTGGTGGCGGCAGATCGATGTCTGGCGCGGCAAGGACAGTCTTAAATTTACCCAGGACATGAAGCGCGGCGGCATCATCAAGCCGCAATACGCCATCCAGCGCCTGTATGAGATCACCCGCGCCCGCCAGCAGGAGATCTTCATCACCACCGAAGTCGGCCAGCACCAGATGTGGGCGGCGCAGCACTTCCACTTCGAGCAGCCGAACCGCTGGATGACCTCGGGCGGCCTCGGCACGATGGGATATGGCCTGCCGTCGGCCATGGGCGTGCAGATCGCGCATCCCGACGCGCTGGTGATTGACATCGCAGGCGAGGCCTCGATCCTGATGAACATCCAGGAGATGGGCACGCTGGCGCAATATCGCCTGCCGGTGAAGATCTTCATTCTGAATAACCAGTACATGGGCATGGTTCGGCAGTGGCAGGAACTGCTGCATGGCAGCCGCTACTCGGAGACTTACTCCAACGCGCTGCCCGATTTCGTCAAGCTGGCGGAATCGTTCCATGCCACCGGCATGCGGGCGCAGTCGGTCGATGAACTGGATGACGTGATCAGGGCCATGCTCGACTGCCCGACGGCCGTCATTGCCGATATCGCGGTCGATCAGGCGGAGAACTGCTTCCCGATGATCCCGAGCGGTGCTGCGCATAACGAGATGCTGTTGGGGCCTGAGCACGAAGCCTCCGGCGCCGGCATCACCGACGCGGGTCTTGCCCTGGTCTGATCGCGGGTTCCGCTTGTCTGTCCGGGCGCGGCGGGGCATCACCCCGCGCGCGTCTGGTTTCCTTTCCCTTTTGCATGTCCGGTTCAAACGATGCCCAGCCCTACCGACACGACCCAACGCAGTGCGACCATATCGGTCCTTGTGGACAACGAAGCCGGCGTTTTGGCGCGGGTAATCGGCCTGTTCTCCGGCCGAGGCTACAACATCGACAGCCTGACCGTCGCCCCGGTCGATGAAGAACGCATGCGCAGCCGCATCAACATCGTCACCTCCGGCACCAGCATGGTGATCGAGCAGATCAAGGCCCAGCTCGATCGGCTGGTTCCCGTGCACCGGGTGGCCGATCTGACGATGGAGGGGCCGCATGTGGCGCGGGAACTGGCGCTGGTGAAGGTCATTTGCTCGGGCGAGCAACGGGTGGAAGCGCTCCAGGTTGGGACGACGTTCCGCGCCCGGGTGGTTGATACGACGCTCGGCAGCTTCGTCTTTGAACTGACCGGCGCGACCGAGAAGATCGACGCGTTTATCGAGTTGATGCGGAACCTGGGGTTGGCCGAGGTTTCCCGCAGCGGCATTGCGGCTCTCGCACGCGGGTCGAGAGTCATATAGAACTCTCTGGCTGACCCGTCACCCGGCCGCCAAGCGGGGTTGCAGGAAAGGAGCGGGTGTGCCGCTGATCGAGGGTTTCCGGGTTCAGAACTACCGCTCACTTCGGGACGTCGCCCTTGGCCGCGTAGGGGTAAGTGGCTACCCGCTTTCTCCATTGACGGCCATAATCGGTAAGAACGGATCCGGCAAGAGCACCTTGTTAGATGCATTCGGCTTCCTTGCTGACTGCTTGGCACTCGGTGTCGAAGCTGCGTGCGACAAGGACACGCGCGGCGGGTTCACGCGGATGCGTTCGCAGGGCATAAGCGAACCGCTCTCCTTCACGGTCTATTACCGCGAGGCCACCGATCAGCAGGCGATGATGTATCGGTTGGAAATCGATATCGACGGATCGGGTCGCCCCATCGTAGAAAGGGAGGCCTTGGCGATACCCAGCTACAAGGCTGGGGTGGAGGATTGGGAATTTATGCAGTTGCGCCGCGGGATCGGCTCGGTTCGGGTGGGGGACGCACCCAAGCTCACCCCCGCTAGCTTGACCGACTCTCAGTTGTTGGGCATCGCGACACTTGGGTCGATAAGCGATCATCCGCGCGTTACTCGTTTCCGCGAATTCCTCAAGGTCTGGTACTTGTCCTACATTACAGCCGACGCCACGCGTGGCCTTCCAATCGCTGGGCCACAGCGTCACCTGAACATCCGCGGCGACAATCTCGGCAATGTTGTGCAGTTCATGGAGCGTGACAATAAGGAACGCTTCCAGTCAATTTTACGTCGCATCGCCGAACGGATTCCCGGAATTGAAAAGATTGAAACAAAAGTCACCGAGGACAGTCGGCTCCTGTTGCGATTCTACGACAAAGGCTTCGTCGATCCATTTTTTGCCCAGCAGATGTCTGATGGCACGCTGAAGGTGTTCGCCTACATGTTGCTGCTTGAGGACCCTGAACCACCACCGCTGATCTGCATCGAGGAACCCGAAAACGGCCTGTATCCCAAGCTGGTAGAAGCCCTGGCGAAAGAATTCCGGGCGCGCGCCACCGGAGCGGACAACGCGCCGCAGATCATCGTGACTACCCATCAGCCGTACTTCGTCGACGCGCTGTCGCCCGAGGAAGTCTGGATACTGGAAAAAGGCGCCGACGGTTTCTCCACCATTCGCCGCGCCTCGGACATCGAACTCGTTCGCAACATGGTCGCCGAGGGCCTGCCGCTGGGCGGCCTTTGGTTCAGCGATTACCTTGACCCAAAATAGCTATGAACATCGAGGTTCTCACCGAGGACAGTTCCGGGAAGGCGCTGTTGGATCATCTGCTGCCGAAGCTGATGGGGCCCCTGAACGAACCGCATCATTGGCGCATCATAAACTCCGGCGGCGTTGGGCGAATTCCGCCGGGCATGCGAGACGGTGACCCCAGAAAGCGCACCTTGTTGAACAAACTTCCCGGGATGCTGCGTAGTTACGGCCGCCAAGAGAATATCGACGCAGTGGTCGTTGTACTCGACGCGGACAAAAACAATTGTGTCACTTTGCTGGTCGAGCTTCAATCTCTTGCCGTAGCCTGCGGCGCTGCCGGGAAAACCATGTTCCGGCTGGCCATCGAGGAAACCGAAGCCTGGTATTTCGGCGATCCCGACGCTTTACTGGCTGCCTATCCGAAAGCCCGTAAGGCTGTTCTCAGGCGTTATCGCCAAGATACGATATGCGGCACCTGGGAGATGCTCGCTGACGCGGTCCACCCGGGCGGACTGGCCGTCGTTGGCAAACCTGGCAGCCCCCGGCCCGGCGACCTGAAGCACGAGTGGGCCAACCGCATCGGCCCGCTGATGAACCCGGATGCCAACCGCTCCCCAAGCTTCGGCAAACTGCGCGACGGCCTCCGCCGCCTGGTCGCCGCCGCGGCGGACACTCCGCCACCTGCAATACAGCCCGGACAAACCCCGGCTGGATAAACATCGCGGCTTCGGTCATAAGCCACGACACTTTTTTGTCACATCGCCAAAGGACATTGGAATGCGCGTCTACTACGATCGCGATGCCGACGTGAACCTGATCAAGGGGAAGAACGTCGCCATCATCGGCTATGGCAGCCAGGGCCACGCCCATGCGCTCAACCTGAAGGACAGCGGCGTCAAGCAGCTCGCCGTCGGCCTGCGGGCCGGGTCCACCGGTGTCGCCAAGGCGGAAGGGGCGGGGCTGAAGGTGCTCGACCCGGCCGAGGCGGCGAAGTGGGCGGACGTCGTCATGATCCTGACCCCGGACGAGGGCCAGGGCGACCTTTACCGCGAAAAGCTCGGCCCGAACCTGAAGTCCGGAGCGGCGCTCGCCTTTGCGCACGGCCTGAACGTGCACTTCAACCTGCTCGACCCGCGCCCAGACATCGACGTGTTCATGATCGCGCCGAAAGGCCCCGGCCACACAGTGCGCAGCGAATACCAGCGCGGCGGCGGCGTCCCCTGCCTGGTGGCCGTCGCGCAGAACCCCTCCGGCAACGCGCTGGAAGTGGCGCTGTCCTACGCCTCGGCCATCGGCGGCGGCCGCGCCGGCGTCATCGAGACGACCTTCAAGGAAGAATGCGAAACCGACCTCTTCGGCGAGCAGGTCGTGCTCTGCGGCGGCCTGGTCGAACTGATCAAGGGCGGCTACGAAACGCTGGTGGAAGCCGGCTACGCCCCCGAGATGGCGTATTTCGAGTGCCTGCACGAAGTGAAGCTGATCGTCGACCTGATCTATGAAGGCGGCATCGCCAACATGAACTACTCGATCAGCAACACCGCCGAGTACGGCGAATATGTCTCCGGCCCACGCATCATCAACGCCGAGACCAAGGCCGAGATGAAGCGGGTGCTGGGCGACATCCAGTCCGGCCGCTTCGCCCGCGACTGGATGCTGGAGAACAAGGTCAACCAGTCCAGCTTCAAGGCCACCCGCCGCCAGTTGTCCGAGCACCCGATCGAGAAAGTCGGCGAGAAGCTGCGCGCGATGATGCCGTGGATCAGCAAGAACGCGCTGGTCGACAAGACCAAGAACTGAGCAACACTGTCACGCGGGCCGATCCCGCGAGACTGCTATGGTGCGACAGTGCGCCGGGCTGCTGTGACAGGCGGTCCGGCGCGTTCACTGTACGCATCGAGGGTGCCCAACGATGATCAACGCTTTCGTCTGCGCCGGCGGAAACCTGCGCCAGCTAACCGAAACCGATTCGCCGGAGGCCCTCCGGCCGGCGGTCTGGATCGATCTGGTCAGCGCCGAACCGGCCGAGATCGAGCGCACGCAACAGGCGACCGGGCTGCGCATCCCGTCGGAGGCGGATGTCAGCGAGATCGAGACCTCCAGCCGGCTCGCCGTCCACGACGGCGTGCTGTATCTCAGTCTGCAACTCGTCAGCATACGCAACGGCGGCGCGCGTGGGGTGTCGGCGGGCCTCGTGCTGTCGCCGGAGCGGCTTATCACGGTTCGCTTCGCGCCCAGTTCGATTTTCAACATTTTCCTGGACCATGTCGGCGACGATCCGCACTACGCGAGCTCGGCGCACATCCTGGTGGGTCTGCTGGAAGCGATCGTGGACCGCCAGGCGGATGCGCTGGAGTTGGCGCGCAACGATATGGAGGCGTTGTCGCATACGATCTTCGAGATGGGGCTCGGCAAGGCCGGCGGCCGCAAGCGGGAGGATGCCACGCTACGGCAAACCCTTGGCGAACTTGGCCGGCTCAGCGACCTGATCGCTCATGTGCGTGACACGCAAACCGGCGCGGCGCGCATCGTTCCTTATGTGGCGGCGATGACCGCGACCTGGCTGCCGAAGGAACTGCACCCGCGGCTGAAGACCCTGCGGCAGGACATCGCCTCGATCCGCGATTTCGAAACGCACCTGACCGACCGGCTGCAGTTCCTGCTGGATGCGACATTGGGATTCATCAACATCGCGCAGAACAACGTCATGAAGGTAATGGCAGTGGCGTCCGTCGTCGGCATTCCGCCGGTCGCGATCGCGGGCATCTACGGCATGAATTTCAAATTCATGCCCGAACTCGAGTGGCAGTATGGCTACGCGTATGGTTTGGGACTGATTGCCGTGACCACCTTGGTCCCGCTTATCATCTTGCGCGTCAAAAGGTGGATTTAGTGCGCGCCGAGACATAATCGCAGCGAGGAGCATACGATCCGCCGTTCCCGGCATGGCGACCGCAGAGCCTCATCTGCACCTTTGCCGAAGCAACACGGCAAGGCGTGGATGGTCCACCCGAAGTGAGGGCGGTGGCTCACCGCCGCCGACCCGGTCATCTTGCTGCGAATTCGTTCGGCTCCGCGCCGCGCCTCAGATCACTCCGCCCCAGCCACCATGCCGCCCGTGCCGCCCGACGGCCGCTCCAGGGGGGCGGCAAGCAGGCATCCGTGAGACGGATGGAAAAGATCGCAGCAACGACCTTCGGCCGGCAGAGGCCTCGGTCCCGCCGCCGATCCATGGAAACCAGCTACCAGTCTTGCCGGCCTGCCTGCTACGCCATTGCCGGAGCCTACTTCACCGGAATCATGAGATGTTCATATGGGCTGCCGGGCCACATGACATAGGGCTTCGTCGGATCCGGGTCGGGCGTTCTCTCGTAGCCAACCATTGTCCTGGCCGCCGGTCCCACGATCATGACATGCGAACCGGTTTGCACCCAGTGATTGTCGGCGGTCTTCCCTTTCGCCCAAGGGTCGGTGTTGCTGGCACCGGTGTCGCCAGCCAGCATGTAGATAAAGCCGGTCTTGTCCGGGACCGGACCATGCGTCTGCCAGGCGTGCGCCCAATCCATTGCGTTCGGGTCCATGCACATCGGAACGCCGTTCGCCTCCATGCAGGTCCATTCGTTGCTACCCTTCTGGAGTGTCTGCATCGACGACCCGTCCATTCGGACCACAGTCGCCTGTTCGACAACCTGAGCGGGCGCCGCTCTCATGACTCGTTCCATATAGTCCTTGTCGGAAGCGGTGTTTGGCGCCTGCTGTGCATATGACGTCCCGCTCAAAATCGTGGCGGCACACGCGACTGTAAATACAATTCGCATCTCAGCCTCCCCGGTATTGCAGTGTCCATGATTCGGACTACCGCTTACTTCCTATACGTCCGTCCGCGATGCAATTCTAGTAACATGAGGCAGATCAGCTTCTGTGCCGGAGTTGAGGACACGCCAACCGTATGGCGAAAACGCGCCGACAGCGTCCGAACGTTCACGGCCAGCCGGCGGAACCTCAGATGACACCAATTCGCCGGCACGCATTCCGCTCCGCCTCGGAATAACCCAGTTCCGCCAATACTTCGTCCGAGTGCTCGCCCAGCGCCGGAGCCGGACGCCGCACCCGGCACGGCGTCTCGGACAGCTTGATCGGGAATCCCAGCATCCTGACCATCCCGCTTCCGGGGTGATCGACGTCGATCACCATCTCCTGCGCCAGGATCTGAGGGTCCTGGAACACCTCCGCCACGCTGTTCACCGGACCGCAGGGCACGCCGGCCTTGTTCAGCGTCTCCACCCAATAGGCCGTCGTGTTCGCCGCCAGCTTGCCGCCGACAATGGCATTGATCCGCGTCCGGTTCGCCACCCGCGCCGGTTGCGTCGCATACAGCCGATCGGCTTTCAGCCCCGGCTCCCCGAGCGCATCCGCCAACCGCCGGAAGAACGCATCGTCCGCCGGAGCCAGCGCGATCTGCCCGTCCCGGGTCGGGAACAGCCCGTACGGCGCGGCAATCGGATGGTCGTTGCCGCTGCGCGGCGGCGGCGCGCCGGTGGCGAAGGTGTTGGTGGCGATATAGGACAGCAGACTGACCAGCCCGTTCACCAGGCTGACCTCCGCCCGCTGTCCCTGTCCGGTCGCCCTCGCATGCGGCACCGCGGCGGCAATGCTCAGCGCGGCATACAGCCCGGCCACCAGATCGCCGATCGGCAGGCCGGAGCGCTGCGGCGGATCGTCCGGGCCGCCGTTGACGCTCATGAACCCGCTTATGGCCTGGGCGATGAAATCGAAGGCCGGGCGGTCGCGATACGGGCCGGTGCTGCCGAAGCCGTTGATCGAGCAGGTGACCAGGCTTGGCCGCAGCGCCTTCAGGCGATCGTCCGGGAACCCCAGCCGCGCCAGCACGCCGGGGCGGAAATTCTCCACCAGCACGTCCGACCGCTCGATCAGCCGCGCCAGGATCGCCTGCGCCTCCGGCTTGCGCAGGTCCAGCCGGATCGAGCGCTTGTTGCGGTTGAACTGGGCGAAATACCAGGACAGCCCGTCCCTGATCGCGCCGGCATTGCGGACCGAGTCGCCCTCCGGCGCCTCCACCTTGATGATGTCCGCACCCAGGTCGCCGAGCAGTGCGGTGCAGAATGGCCCGGACAGCACGCGCGTGAGGTCGAGAACCTTTACCCCGGACAGCGGCATCGCGCGTTCCCCTCGTTGTCGCGGCTGAGTATCCCACCCCGGCGATTCTGTCGCCAGGATGACGCTTATTTAATGCGATCTAGCATCGTTCGCCACGGTTTCGACGCGCCGGGCGCACGGCGGCGTCACAATGCCATGGCTTCATCGTTCTCAAGCCGGGAGCAACCAAACCCTTTCGCCCGGCGAAAAAGGATCATGACAATGACGCGCTTTCCGAGCCTGACGTCCAGCCTTCTCGCCGCCAGCCTGGCGGTTCTTCCGGTCGCGGCGTTCGCGCAGCAGACCGCGGCACCCGTGCAAGCGCCTGCTCCGGCGACCGAAGCGGGCAAGGCCCCGGCGGCAGTGACGCCGAACCATGCCGCGGTAGCCCAGTCCGCCAATACCGACGTCAAGACGCCGCTGACCACCAAGACTGTTCCTGCTGCAAAGCGAGACCACGCCAAGCTGAACACACCGGCCCATCCGGCACCGTCGAAGGTGGTCGAGCCGGCCAAATCCTGAGGGTATAGGGCGGCGTATTGACGCGCCGCGTATGTGGGGCCTGCTCAGCGTTCGCGGCAGGCCCCATAACCATAACCAGCCACAAAAAGGTCGGGAGACGACGCTACCCGCGCGCCCGCATCAATCGCGCCTTGTCCCGCGCCCAGTCCCGATCGGCGATATACGACCGCTTGTCCTGCTTCTGCCGCCCCTCGCCGACGCCCAGGGTCACCTTCGCCCGGCCCTGGTCGTTGAAGTGGATATCCAGCGGCACCAGGGTGACGCCCTGGCGCGCCACAAGACCCAGCAACTTGTCGATCTCTTTCTTCTTCAGCAGCAGCTTGCGCGGCGCCCGCGGTTCGAACCGCGACAAAACGCCCCCCTGGTATTCGGGGATGTAGGCGTTGAACAGCCACATCTCGCCTTCGCGTTCGCCCGCCCAGGCCTCGTTCAGCGTCGCGCGGCCGAGGCGCAGCGACTTCACCTCCGGCCCCTTCAGCACCATCCCGGCTTCGACCGTATCCTTGATCGCGTAGTCGAACCGCGCCTTGCGGTTCTGCGCCGCCACGCCGTGCGAGATCAGGCCCTTTTTCTTCTTGGCTTCAGCCATGGTGTTTACTGCCAGAGCGGATGGTGCGCAGACGCACCATCAGTTAAGCAGCCCGACCTCCGTCATCGCCGCCTTCACCCGCTCTCGCGTCGGCCCCATCAGCGGCGCCAACGGCAAGCGGCAGCGCTCGGACGTCTTGCCGAGCAAGGAGGCCGCGAACTTCACCGGCCCCGGGCTGGTCTCGGCGAACAGAGCGTCATGCAGCGGCACCAGTCGGTTCTGGATCGCCATCGCCTCCTTGAACCGCCCCTCCGCCCACGCGGTCTGCATCTCGCTGCACAGCCGCGGTGCGATGTTCCCGGTCACGCTGATGCAGCCCACGCCGCCGACGGCGTTGAACGCCAGCGCGGTGTGATCCTCGCCCGACAACTGCACGAACGACTCCCCGCAGGCGCGGCGCGTATGCAGCGGACGGGTCAGGTTCGCCGTCGCGTCCTTAACTCCGACGATGTTCCGGTGCTTCGCCAGCCGCGCCATCGTCTCCACGCTCATGTCCACCACGCTCCGCGGCGGAATGTTGTAAATGATTATCGGCAGATCCACCGCGTCGGCAATGGCGGAGTAGTGCAGGAACAGCCCCTCCTGCGTCGGCTTATTATAGTATGGCGTGACGACCAGGGCCGCATCCGCGCCGGCTTCCTTGGCGTGGCGGGTCAGGGCGATGGCTTCCTCGGTGCTGTTCGACCCCGCCCCGGCGATCACCGGCACGCGCCCCTTGGCAACCTCGATGGCGATCTCCACCACCCGGCGGTGCTCGTCATGCGACAGCGTCGGGCTTTCGCCGGTCGTGCCAACGGGAACCACACCGTGAGTGCCTTCCTTGATCTGCCAGTCGACGAACGCGGCGAAGGCCTTCTCGTCGACGGAGCCATCATCCCGCATGGGCGTGATCAACGCGACGAGCGAACCTTTGAACATAACCCCTCTCCCGAACCGGCTAACTAATAAAGGCGGGAAGCTAGGCTCGTGACGGATGCGCTGCAAGGCCGGGCTTGGTAGAAGGAGTCATGTTCGCACCGATTCGGTTTGTCTGCGTCGCTCTGGCTCTCGCGCTGGCGGGGCAAAGCCGCGCCCAGGACGGGGGTGCCAACCCTCTGACCGCCGTCCGCGCCGATCGCTGGTCGGATGCACAAGCGGAAGCCGCCCGATTCGCCGATCCGGTGGCGGAAAAGCTGGTGCTGTATCTGCGCCTGAGGGCGCCCGGTGCGGCGACGGCGGACGAGATCGCCAGCTTCATGCGGTTGAACCCCGACTGGCCGGCCCAGGCGATGCTGGAACGCCGCCGCCAGGAAGCCATCGCGTCGGAGCCGGACGACGCCATCGTGCTGGCGCAATGCGCCGTGCTGCCGCCGACTTTGACCGGCGCCATGCTCCGCTGCGCCGAGGCGACAGCCAATGCCGGCCGCACCGCGGAGGCCAATGCGATGGCTCGTCAGGCCTGGATCACCGCCACGGACGACCCGGGTTCCGAAGCGGCCTTCCTCCGCCGCTGGGATGGTGTGGTTTCCGCGGACGACCAGTGGGCGCGGTTCCAGCACCTGGCATGGAACGACGAACAAGCCGCCGCCCGGCAGATCACCCGCCTCGATTCGGTGCATCACAACGCGGCCGAGGCGCGCCTCGCCGCCAAACGCGACGACCCTACGACCGAGGCGCTGGTGGCCGTGCTGCCAGCCGCATTGCAGGCCGATCCCGGGCTGGTGCTGGACCGCGCGCGGGCGCTGCGCCATGCGGAGAAAACCGGGGACGCGGTGGCGTTGTGGCTCAAGCACGGAGAAGCCGCGCAGCGGGCCGCGCCGGACCACCTGACCGCCTTCTGGTCGGAGCGGAACCTGTTGGCCCGCAAGCTGCTGCACGACGGCGATGCCAAGAACGCCTATGCGATCGCCGCGGCGCATGGCCAGACGTCGCCGGAGCAGAAGGCCGATGCCGAGTTCCTCGCCGGCTTCATCGCGCTGCGGATGCTGAACGATCCGGCGAAGGCGGAGCGGCATTTCCGCGCGCTGGCCGCGTCCCCGTCGGCGATCACGCAGGGGCGGGCGCATTACTGGCTCGGACGCACCGCCGCGGCCGCGGGCAAGGACCCGAAGCCGGAATATGTCAGGGCCGCAGCTTGGCCGACGACGTTCTACGGCCAGCTCGCGGCGCTGGCGGCGGGCGAAAGCCAGGCGGCACTGGTGGCTCGTATCAAGGCGCTGCATGATCCGGCTTGGTCGCAAGCCGCCGCCATCGCCTTCACCGAGCACGAGGTCGTCCGTGCCACCGCCTGGCTGATCGCCTGGGGCGACTACCCGCGCGCCCGCGCCTTCCTGACCCGGGTGGATGAAATCGTGCCCATACCCGCCGAGCGCTCGCTCGCCGCCGCGTTCGCGTTGCGTGTCGGCATGCCGGACGGCGCGGTGTTCGTGGCACGGCGGATGGGCCGCGACGGCCTCGCCCTGCCGGATGCCGGCTGGCCGGCGCCGTACGATCCCGCCTCGCCGCCCGATCCGGCGTTTTCGCTGGCGATCATGCGGCAGGAGAGCAGTTTTGACGTTGCCGCGATCAGCGCCTCCGGCGCGCGCGGACTCATGCAATTGATGCCGCCGACGGCACAGAGCGTGGCAAAACAGCTTGGTATCCCCGTCTCGCTTCCTGCGTTGACGTCGGATGCGAGCCACAACATCCGTCTCGGGACGGCGTACCTGCAGGAGGTTCTCTCGCGCTTCGATGGCAATGTGCCGCTGGCCGCCGCGGCCTATAACGCCGGTCCGCATCGCGTCGCGCAGTGGCTCGACGACAACGGCGACCCGCGCACCGGGCCGATCGGCATGGTGGATTGGATCGAGCTGATTCCGGCGGCGGAGACGCGCAACTACGTGCAGCGCGTGACCGAGAACGTGGTGATGTACCGGGCGAAGGGCGGCGACACGACGCCGATACTGACCGCCATCCCATGGACCCGCTGATCCATCGGATCAGGGCGTGGGACGGTTTATCGCTGCACGTCCGCATCTGGCGCGGCGGCGATCGGCTGCCGCCGGTGCTGTGCCTGCCGGGTCTGGTGCGCACCGGCGGCGACTTCGAAATACTCGCGCCGTGGATCGCCGAAGGCCGCCTGATGGTCGCCATCGACTACGCCGGACGCGGCGATTCCGGCCGGACGCGCGATGTAGAACGATACACACCGGAGGCTTGCGCCCGCGACGTCGTGGATGTCTGCGCGGCGCTGCATCTGCATGATGCTGTCGTTATCGGCACCAGTTTCGGCGGCCTGCTGGCCATGGGTTTGGCGGCCATGCGGCCAAGTCTGGTCCGCGCGGTGATCCTGAACGACATAGGACCTGACATCGGCGCGGAGGGTGCTGATTTCGTGCGCGACTTCGTCGGTGCGGATCCGGCGCTGGAAAGCCTGGAGGCCTGCGTCGCCTACTTGCGCACCTGCCTGCCGCCGCTGTCGCTGTGCACCGACGACGAGTGGCGGCGCATGGCCGAACTGACCTACCGGCAGGGCGATGACGGACGCTTCCACTCTTTGTGGGACACGAACATCGGCAAATTGATGCATCGTCCGCCACCCGACCTGTGGCCGCTGTTCGGCGCGCTGGAACGCCGTCCGGTGCTGCTGGCGCGCGGCGGGGTCAGCAACATTCTGCTTGCCGATACCGTCGCGCGGATGCAGGCCATGCGGCCGGATATGGAGGTCGTCACGCTGCCCGGCATCGGCCACGCGCCGATATTGACCGAACCGCCCGCACTCTCCGCGATCCAGGCGTTCTTGGAGAGACATGCATGAGGATCGCCCGATTTATCGCTGCCGGCTTCGGCACCGGCGACGCGCCGATGGCCCCCGGCACGGTCGCCTCCGCGGCGGCTGTCCTGAGCGGGGCGCTGCTGCTGCTGGTGTCGCCGCTGGCGGTCGCGCTGGTCGCGCTGGTGGCGACGGTTGGCGGCTTCATCGCGGTAGGCCGCGCCGACATCCAGGGCGACCCGGGCTGGGTGGTGATCGACGAGTTCGCCGGTCAGTGGATCGCCATGCTGGCGCTGGCACGGCCGACGCTGCCCGGGCTGGTGGCCGCCTTCGTGCTGTTCCGGGTGTTCGACATCACCAAGCTCGGGCCCGTGGGCTGGGCGGACCGCCAGCACGGGGCGTTCGGGATCATGGCGGACGATGTCATTGCGGGCGTCATCGCCGCTCTTATACTCGGAGTGGCGCGCATCCTCCTGCCGGACTTATTCTTGTAATAGAAAAACAGCGTTTTCTTGTTGAAACGGAGCGTCCGGCGGCTTTTACCACTTGCGATACATCCAGCGAGCGTTGTGATATATGGCAACTCTGCGGGAACGCCCCATGCCTCTGGAGCACATGCAAGCAGTCAGGGTCCTCCCGCTGGCGGAACGCCGGCAGGCGGGTCAGTCGTTGCGCAAGGTCGTGCCGCGCAGCCTGCATGGACGCTGGTCGCCATCCTCCGCCCGGCGCGATCCGGTCGATGTCCTGATCGAGTCCGGGCGCCACCGTATCGCTGACCTCCTGCCCATCCGCTACGATCGCATGCGGGCCTCGGCCTTCGCCTTCTACCGCGGCGGGGCCGCGATCATGGCGGCCGATCTGGCGGATACGCCGGCCACCGGTATCTGGGTGCAGGCGGCGGGGGACTGCCATCAGGCGAATTTCAGCACGTTCGCCTCACCGGAGGGAAATCCGGTGTTTGACATTAACGACTTCGACGAGACATTGCCGGCGCCGTTTGAATGGGACGTCAAGCGCCTCGCCGTCAGCTTCGCGGTCGATGCCCGGTCGCGTGCGCTCGGCGACAAGACCGCGGCGCATCTGGCGGCTCAGGCGGTGCAGGCATACCGCCTGCACATGCAGGAACTGGCGCGGCTCGATCCCCTGCAATCCTGGCGGTCGGGTGTCGATGTGGCGGAGGTTATCGGCGATATCGCGGATCAGAAATTGCGAGACCGGGAGGTAAAGCGGCTGGAGGCGGCGGTGGAGGCCGGCCACAAGGGCTATCCGAAGCTGATCGAGAAGGTGCGGGGCGCGTGGCGGATCAAGGAGAAACCGCCTCTGATCCTGCCGTTGACCGGCCAGCGCGACGACACGCACGAGATCGTCGCCCGTACGGCGTTCGCGTCCTACAAGATGTCATTACCGGAGGAGCGGCGCATCCTGGTGGACCGGTATGAACTGGCGGACGTGGCGTTCAAGGTCGTCGGCGTTGGCAGCGTCGGGACGTTCTGCGCCATCGGCCTGTTCGTGACCAAGGACGACCAGACGCTTCTGTTGCAGTTGAAGGAGGCTCAGACGTCGGTGCTGGCGCCGTTCGCCGGCCCGAGCGTCTATCGCAACCAGGGCCAGCGCGTCGTCGTCGGTCAGCGGATCATGCAGAGCGCGCCGGATGTCTTCCTGGGCTGGACGGAGGAAACCGGCGACGACCAGCACTGCTACGTCCGCCAACTGAAGGACAGCCGGCTGGCGCTTATCGGCTCCGACCTGGCGGAGGGCGCGCTGCCGTATCATGCGACCTTGTGTGGGGTAGCGTTGGCGCGCGGTCATGCACGGTCGGGGGATGCGGCGCGGATCGCCGGGTATCTCGGCACCGGCTCGGCGTTTGACGCGGCGGTGGCGCGGTTCGCCATGGACTATGCCACGCAGGTGGAAGCGGACTGGCGGGTGTTCCTGGAGGCGATCAAGGCCGGGCAGATCGACGCGCGGGGGGCTTAGAGCGTCTTCATGCCGACTGGAACAGGAGCGGCGGCCCCTTTTTTCGTCTGTTGCGTCATGGCCCGGCTTGTCCGGGCCACCTGTCGCGGCAGGTGCCTGCGGGGGTGGCCCGGACAAGCCGGGCCATGACGAAAGGCTACGTCCGCCACTTTTCCAGTCAGGCTGAAAATGCTCTAGCGCCTATGCGGACGAGCCGGGCCATGTCGATGTGGCAGCATGCGTCACGATTCCGGTCGGACGGGAAAGCCTGGCAAGACATTCCCGGCCTCGTCCCCCGCCGATCGGCCATGCTTCGCGGCCAGCGGACAATGTGCAACTTTCGACGCTTCGCCGGAATCATGGTTCGTCCGCGCCACGTTGCCCCTCTCCGACGCCATGACCGCGACTATACCTATTGATGATCCGACGATCTGCATCCTCCGGCGCGTCCCTTCAACCCTTCGCCTACATGGTCTAGCCTGACCCCACTTCAGGAAAGGGCAGACGATGACCGACCTTTTGCCGGCGGACGATGGTCTGGTGACATCCGATCAGCGGCACATGATCCACCCGCTGCATTTCGCCAGGGATCACGCCAACCCCAAGGTCTTCGTCTCGGCCAAGGGCAGCATCCTGCGCACCGCCGACGGCCGGGAGTATATCGACGGCCTGTCCGGGCTGTGGAACGTCCATATCGGCCACGGCCGCAAGGAGCTCGCCGCCGCCGCGGCGAAGCAGATGGAGACTCTGGACTACGCCTCGGCCTATGCCGGGTTCAGCAACGAGCCGGCGATCCGGCTGGCGGAAAGGCTGGCCGATCTCGCATACGACAACATGTCCGGTGTTTACTTCACCACCGGCGGGGCGGAATCCAACGAAAGCGCCTTCAAGTTTGCCCGCTATCACTGGAAGCGGCTGGGCAGGCCGGACAAGGTGAAGTTCATCTCCCGCCGCTACGGCTATCACGGCGTCACCCTGGCGGCGATGAGCGCCACCAGTCTGCCCGGCTACCACAAGATGTTCGGCCCGATGGTGCCGGAGTTCATGCAGGTCGCACCTCCGTATCCCTATCGCTGGCCAGGCAATGCCGATTCCGGCATCGGCGCCGCGGATTCGGTGGAGGACGCCATCCTCGCCGAGGGCGCCGATACGGTGGCCGCGATCATCGCCGAACCGGTCATGGGATCGGGTGGCGTGATCGTCCCGTCCGCCACCTACTGGCCGCGCCTGCGGGAGATTTGCGATCGGCATGAGGTGCTGCTGATCGCCGACGAGGTGATCACCGGCTTCGGCCGCACCGGGCAGTGGTTCGGCCTCAGTCACTGGCGCGTCCAGCCGGACCTGATGACCTTCGCCAAGGGCGTCACCAGCGGATACCTGCCGCTGGGCGGGGTGATCGTCTCCAAGGCCATGCACGATGTGATCCTGGATGCCCCGGCGGACGAGAAATTCATGCACGCCGCCACCTATTCCGGCCATCCGGTCTGCTGCGCGGTCGCGCTGGCCAACCTCGACATTCTGGAAAACGAAGGTCTCGTCGAGCGCGCCCGGGTGCAGGGCGACCGCTTCCGCGCCGGGCTGGAGACACTGAACAGCCTTCCCGCCGTCGGCGAGGTGCGCGGCATCGGCATGCTCGCCGCCATCGAACTGGTGGAGGACAAGGCGAGCAAGGCGCCGGCCAAGGGCCTCGGCGGGCGGGTGGTGGCGCAGGCGGCGGATCGCGGACTGATCTTCCGGCTGCGCGGAGCCTCGGACGGGCCGCCGCCCAGCGGCGACACGCTGTGCTTCGCCCCGCCGCTCAGCACCCCGGAGGCGACGCTCGACCGCATCGTGCAGATCGTCGGGGAATCGATCCAGGCGGCGATGTAAGGGGTGGGATGACCCGTCGTATCGACCGCCAGCCGCCTCCGAACCGTCATGGCCCGGCTTGTCCGGGCCACCTGTCGCCGCACCTGCTGTTGGGGGTGGCCCGGACTGCGCCGGGCCATGACGATACGTGCCGGAATCCTGTCATTTGACCAAACGCCTCGCCGTTCTGGCGCTTGCCGTCGCGCTGCTGCCTTTGACCGGCCGCGCCGCCTCACCGCCGCCAACGGAGTCCACCACCGGCCTCGTCGTCTCGTCTCAGCATCTCGCCGCAGAGGCCGGGGCCGACATCCTCCGCCAGGGCGGCAACGCCATCGACGCCGCCGTCGCGGTCGCCTACGCCGAGGCGGTGGTCAACCCGTGCTGCGGCAATATCGGCGGCGGCGGGTTCCTGACCGCGCATCTGGCCGACGGACGCGAGACCGTTATCGACTTCCGCGAAACCGCGCCGGCCGCCGCGTCGCGCGATATGTTCCTGGACGCCAGTGGCGAGCCGGTCCCCGGCGCCAGCCTGTTGGGCTGGAAGGCGGTCGCGGTGCCGGGGACGGTGCTCGGCCTGGAGACTGCACTGGCGACATACGGCACGTTGCCGCGCGGCACGGTGATGGCGGCGGCGATCCGTCTGGCCCGCGACGGGTTCGTGCTGACTGCCGCCGATGCCGACATGCTGGCGCTGCGTCCGGGATTGCTGCGCCAGGATCCCGCGGCGGCCGGGATCTTCCTGCACCCCGACGGCACGCCCGATCGAACCGGTGAGCGTCTTCGCCAGCCCGCCCTGGCGGCAACCCTGCAAGCCATTGCCGAACGCGGACCCGGGGCGTTCTATGCCGGAGCCATCCCGCGCGCGGTCGAACAAGCCGCGCGCGACGGCGGCGGGGTCATCACCGCGGCCGATTTCGCCGCCTACCGCGTCGCCGAGACGCCGCCGCTGCGCTGCACCTATCGCGGCCGGGTGATCCTTTCGGTGCCCCCGCCATCCTCCGGCGGCACGGCGTTGTGCGAGACGCTGAACATTCTGCAAGCCTACGACCTGCGCGCGATGGGCTTCCACGGCGCCGAATCCGTGCACCTGTTGACCGAGGCGTTGCGGCTGGCGTTCTTCGACCGCGCCACCTATCTCGGCGACCCGGCCTTCGTCTCCGTCCCGCTCGACCGCCTGCTGTCGAAGGATTACGCGGCGCGGTTGCGCGGTCAGATCGCCAACAACGCCACACCGTCCGCCAGCCTCGGCCCGGCGATACCGCCGCCGGTGGAGAGGCCCGAGACGACGCATTTCTCGGTCATCGACCGCGCCGGCAACGCGGTATCCGTCACCGTGACGCTGAACGGGGCCTTCGGCGCCGGGGTGGAGGCGCCGGGTGCAGGCTTCCTGCTGAACGACGAGATGGACGATTTCACCGTCAAGCCCGGCACGCCCAACATGTTCGGCCTGGTGCAGGGCGGCGGCAACCTGATCGCCCCCGGCAAGCGGCCGCTGTCCTCGATGGCGCCGACGATCATGCTGAAGGACGGCGCGGTGGAGATGGTCCTCGGCTCGCCCGGCGGCCCGCGCATCATCACCGCCACGCTGGAGACGATCCTCAACGTGATCGACTACGGGATGAACGCGCAGGAGGCGGTGGACGCGCCGCGGTTGCATCACCAATGGCAGCCCGACGTGCTGTTCGCCGAACCCTTCGCTCTGTCGCCGGACACCAAGGTGCGCCTGCTGCGGATGGGATACCGGATTGAGGAGCAGCGTCCCTGGGGTGCGGTGGCGCTGATCGCCGCCGGGGCGGCGGTCGCGGACCCCGGCGGCGTTCCGGCCGATGCCGCCGCGCGGCACGACGCGCCCCCGGGCGCGTTCTACGGCGCCAGCGACCCGCGCCGTTCCGCTGGCGAGGCGGCCGTCCCGGGTGGCGTCCCGTAGATTCTTGTTGCGTTCTTATGCAACCTGTAGTAGTTAGAACAAAGCACGAACATTGGCCGCGAGCATGACCGGGCAATCCCGCTGCTGGCGCCCAAGCCCGGCGACCCGGGCAATTTGGAACCATCACGCATAGACGCACGGCGAACTTCAGGGATTTTTACAGAAAAATGGCGATACTTCCCATCAAACCGGTCGACGCGCCGCTTTACGTCGTCACGCCGATCATCAATCCGTCCCGCTATCGCTCGCGGTACGCGCTGTATCGAGATTTCGAGACGCTGATCACCGATGCCGGTGCGGTGCTGTACACGGTCGAGGCGGCCTATGGCGATCGCGCGTTCGAAGTCACCGACGGGCGCCATCCCAACCACATCCAGGTCCGCACCAGCCATGAGGCCTGGCACAAGGAAAACCTGATCAATATCGGCGTTTCCCGTCTGCCGCCCGACTGGAAGTACATGGCGTGGATCGATGCCGACGTGATGTTCGCGCGCGCCGACATCGTCGAGGAAACCATCCACCAGCTTCAGCACTTCAGCGTGGTGCAGATGTTCGCGCAGGCCACCGACCTCGGCCCGCAGTATGAGCCGCTCGGGACGCATGCCGGCTTCGTTGCGCAGTGGATGGCGAACGATCACCGGTTTCCGGATGCTGACCAACCCTATGGCGTATGGCATCCGGGGTACGCCTGGGCCTGCCGCCGCGACGCCTGGGACCACCTCGGCGGCCTGATCGACTTCGGCATCGTCGGATCGGCCGACAGCTATATGGCGCATGGTCTGGTGGGCGCGGTGGCGCGCTGCCTGAGCGCGGATATCGTGCGCGAGTGCCCGACCTACGCCGCCTGGTGCTTCGAGTGGCAGGCCCGGGCGGAGGCGTATATCAAGCGCAACGTCGGCTTCGTCGATGGATTGCTGCTGCATTACTTCCACGGATCCAAGAGCAAGCGTGGCTACAGCAACCGGTCCGAGATCCTCTGGCAGAACCGCTTCGACCCGGCGAGCGACATCAAGCGGGACTGGCAGGGGCTGTGGCAGTTGAATGGGGAGAAGACCCGGCTGCGGGATCAGCTTCGGTCTTACTTCCGTAGCCGGGATGAGGATAATACGGCGGTGTAAAACTTCGCGCCCGGTGGCGTAGTTAGCCCGCGAGCAAGAGTTTCACCACGAAGCACGCGAAGGACCACGAAGATGCACGGAGACTCTCTCGCGATCAGGCGCCGTCTGATACCAGTCCGCGTTGAGAGCTACTCTCGCGATAAGCCGTCATGGCCCGGCTTGTCCGGGCCACCTGTCGCGGCACGTGCTGACATAGGTGGCCCGGACAAGCCGGGCCATGACCGGGAAGCGAGGATCGATGGGTCCAACTCGAGGCGGGTTGGTCTGAAGCGCCACATTTTCTTCTTCCTGCAGCGTCGTGGTCCTGCGCGTGCTTCGTGTTGAATTCTTTCTTGCGGTCGATCGAACGCCCGCCGGCCCGGGCGATGCCCCGACGGCCGGGGGCGCCCGACTTCTACCCCGGAATGCGCACCATCATCGACGAAATTCCATGCACGAAACTTGAATAAATCCGCTTCGGTTCGCTAACCAACTCGATATACGGGAACCGCTTCATGATCTCTTCCCACAGAATCGTCAGTTGCAGCTCCGCCAGACGGTTCCCCACGCAGCGGTGAATCCCGAACCCGAACGACAAATGCTGCCGCGGCCGCTTCCGATCTATGATGAAACGATCTGCGTCCTCGATCGCCTCCGCGTCGCGGTTGCCTGAGATATACCACATCGCCAGTTTATCCCCCGCGCGGATCATCTTGCCTCCGACCTCATGATCCTCCAGCGCGGTCCGCCGCATATACGCGATCGGCGTCTGCCAGCGGATGATCTCCGGCACCATGCCGGGGATTAGCCCGGGATTTTCCCGCAGCTTGCGGTATTCGTCCGGATGCTTGTTCAGCGCCCATAAACCGCCGCTGATCGAGTTGCGCGTGGTGTCGTTGCCGCCGACGATCAGCAGCACGCAGTTGCCCATGAATTCCACCGGGTCCAGGTCCCGCGTCGCGTCGCCATGCGCCAGCATCGAGATCAGGTCGGGCCGCGGCGGCGCGTTTACCCGTTCGTTCCACAGTTCCGTCATCGCCGCGGCCATCTTGCGCAATTCGACGAAGCGGTCCTCCTCCGTCTTCACCAGCGCGTTCGGGTCCTTCAGGTTGGTGGTGGCGATGTTCGACCAGTAAGTCAGTTCCCGCCGCCGCTCGAAGGGATAGTCGAACAAAGTCGTCAGCATCTGCGTCGTCAGTTCGATCGACACGTGCTCCACCCAGTCGAAGGTTTCGTTGCGCGGCAAACCATCGAGGATGCGTCCCGCCCGCTCCCGGATCGTGCCTGCCATGTTCGCCAGGTTCCCCGGCGCGACAATCGGCGCAACGACATTGCGCTGCACATCGTGTTTCGGCGGGTCCATGGCGATGAACATCGCCAGTTTGTACTGAGTCTCCTGATCCAGCAGCGTGATCCCGGACGCCGAGGAAAACACCGCCGGATTGGTCTCGACCTTCATGATGTCTCTGTACTTGGTAACCGACCAGAACGGGCCGAACTGGCTATGTTCGGTCCAGTGCACCGGATCGTCGCGCCGCAACCGGGCGAACCAGTCGGGCCAGACGTCGTTCTGAAACAACCGCGCGTCGGACACATCGATTTGGTCAAGCGGAATTGTCCAGGGATCTGCCAAGATTTCCGAACTGACGGGCGCGTTCATAATGCCTCCCAGTATTGTACTGATTGCAACGACGCGTTGTCTTTGAGAACAAGGTAGTGACGCGGCACCCCTCGGTCCAGTCAGTGCGCCGTGCACGTCCGGTGGACATCGCCCCTCCCGGGCGTCACGTTCGGCGGAAACAGCAAACGGTCCGCACCATGCTCCCAGCCTCCACCCTGATCGAAGCCGAAGCCCTGCTGGCCGCCTGCCGCGCCAAAGGCATCCTGCTGGCGACCGCCGAAAGCTGCACCGGCGGCCTGATCGCCGCCGCGCTGACCGCCATCGCCGGCTCCTCCGACGTGGTGGACCGAGGCTTCGTCACCTACTCCAACGACGCCAAGCACCAAATGATCGGCGTGCCGATGCCGATGATCGACCGTTACGGCGCGGTCAGCGAGCAGGTCGCCGAGGCGATGGCCACCGGCGCACTGTCCCGCTCCCGCGCCACCATCGCCGTCTCCGTCACCGGCGTCGCCGGCCCGGGCGGCGGCAGCGTGGAGAAACCCGTCGGGCTGGTCTGCTTCGGCTTGGCCCGCACCGGCCGCCCCGCCATCACCGATCGCCACGTCTTCCCCGGCGACCGGACCGAGATCCGCGCCGCCACCGTCGCGCATGCTTTCACGATGATCCGGGCCGCGCTGTGATCCCGCCAGCGCTGTTGACGATCGACCCGCTGACGGCGCTCGGCGTCATGGCAGCCACCGCGGGGACCGATGCCGTGTATGTGATGTTCTCCTCCGCCATCGTCGCCCGCAAGCGCATCGCGGCCGCGAACTGGAGCAGCGTCTGGTACCTGCTCAGTTCTTTCGCGGTGATCAGCTACACGCAGAACTGGGTCTATGTGCTGTTCGCCGCCATCGGGTCGTGGTTGGGTGCGTTCGCCTCCATGACCTTTCTTCATCGCGGCAGGCCATAGACGTCGCGGCATGGGTTCCTATCTCCACACTGAAGGAGAACGGGACCATGAAAGCAACCCTGAACGACCACGTCATCGCCGAAAGCAACGACATCGTGCAGAACGGCGGCTACGCCTATTTCCCGGCGGATGCGACGCGACGCGAATGGCTGGAGAAGGCGCCGAAGACCGACTCCGACCGCGCCTGCCCGCACGGCGTGCAGTTCTATGACGCAGTGATCGACGGACAGCGGTATGAGCGATCCGCCTGGGTCTACGAGTCCCCGCGCCCGAGCATGCAATCCGTCGGTGGCCGCTTCGGCTTCTGGCACGACGTCAAGGTCGCCTGACCAGGGAACGCAACGGCGTTACGCGCGCTTTCAGGGGACCCGTTAAGCCAAGGCAGGTCCCCTGAACGACTCCCGCAGCGTCGAACCGCGAGATCCGGCCCGCGCGTCCGCCCGGTCGTTGCGCGGCCTCGACTGGATCAACCTGCTGATGGCCGACGTCCGCGATGGCGTCGGGCCTTACCTGTCGATCTTCCTGAAAGGCTCCCGGCACTGGGACGCCGGAGCCATCGGCCTGGCGATGGGGGCGTCCTCCATCGCCGCGGCGATTTGCCAGATCCCGGCCGGGCTGCTGGTGGACGGGACGCGGGCGAAGCGGCTGCTGATCGCCGGGTCCGGGCTGCTGGTCGCGCTGGGCTGCCTGCTGATCGTTGTCTACCCGCGGTTCTGGACGGTGATCGTGGCGCAGGTGGTGTTAGGCGCGGCCTCGGCGGTGATACCGCCGGCCATTGCCGCGCTCTCGCTCGGGCTGGTCGGGCGCAGCCTGCTGGACGGGCGGGTCAGCCGCAACGAAAGCTTTAACCACGCGGGCAACCTGATCGCCGCCGTGCTGGCCGGGGGATTGGGAAAGCTGCTCGGATACCACTGGATCTTCTATCTGGTCTGCGGCTTCGCGGTGGCCAGCGCCGCGATCGTGACCATCGTCAACCCGGCGGAGATCGACCACGAGCGGGCGCGCGGCGGGGACGATCCCGCGCATGCGGGAGAACCCCTGGCATTGCGGGCACTTTTGCAGCGGCGGGATCTGCGGATCTTCCTGGCGTCGGTGGTGCTGTTCCATTTCGGCAACGCGGCGATGCTGCCAATGGCCGGGCAGGTGCTGGCGCAAACGCATCCGGGGTCGGATACCATCGCGCTGTCGGCCTGCATCATCGCGGCGCAGTTCGTGATGGTGGGCGTTGCCTGGTGCGTCGGCCGAGCCTCGGCAAAAGGCATAGGGCGCAAGCCGATCTTCCTGACGGCGCTGGCGGTGCTGCCAATCAGGGGATTGTTGTTTTCCGTCACCTCGAGCCCGTATGCGGTGGTCGGCATTCAGCTTCTCGACGGCGTTGCGGCCGGCATCTTCGGCGTGGTCTCGGTGCTGATCGCGTCGGACCTGATGCGCGGCACCGGACGGTTCAACTTCGCCCAGGGCCTGACCGCGCTGGCGGTCGGCATTGGTGCCACGCTCAGCAACTCCACTGCCGGGTTTGTCGTGCAGTGGTTCGGCTATCCGTCCGGATTCCTGTATCTCGCCTCGATTGCCCTTTGCGCGCTGGGTTTCTTCGCGCTGCTGATGCCCGAGACCCGGGAGTCACCCGTCCCGGTTGCCGCGGTTGCGACGGCTTGATGGGCGGCCTGGCCGCCTCGCCCTGGACCATCTGGGGGATCGCCGCGGCCGCCACCGCCGGCGTGATTCTGCGGCCCTTCGCCTGGCCCGAGTTCATCTGGGCGGTGACCGGCGCGGCGGCGCTCATCGGCCTGGGTCTGCTGCCGGCCGCCGACGCGCTGGCGGGGGTGTTGAAAGGCACCGACGTCTACCTGTTCCTGACCGGCATGATGCTGCTGGCTGAACTGGCGCGGCAGGAAGGTCTGTTCGACTGGCTGGCCGCCCGCGCCGCGGTGCTGGCGAGGGGTTCGGCGACCCGGCTGTTCACTCTGGTCTTCGCCGTTGGCACGCTGGTGACGGTATTCCTGTCCAACGATGCCACCGCCGTCGTGCTCACTCCCGCCGTCGCCGCCGTGGTGAAGACCGCCAAGGCGAAGCAGCCGCTGCCCTTCCTGCTGATCTGCGCCTTCATCGCCAATGCGGCGAGCTTCGTGCTGCCGATATCCAACCCGGCGAACCTGGTAATCTACGGCAGCCACATGCCGTCGCTGCTGGACTGGCTGCCGACCTACGCACTGCCGTCGGTGCTGGCCATCGTTGCCACCTATGTCACGCTGCGCTGGAGCCAGCGAAAGCACCTGCGCGCCCCGATCGTGTCGGCGATTGACGTGCCCCCTCTCAGCTTCTGCGGCAAGCTGACGGCGATCGGCATCGCCGCCACCGCCGTCGTGCTGCTGGCTGCCTCCGCCGCGGATATCCCGCTTGGGCTGCCGACGTTTCTGGCCGGCGCGGCGACCGCGGTTCTGGTGCTGGTCTGCTCTAGGACCGGACCGCTAGGGGTCCTGACAGGGATTTCGTGGGGCGTCCTGCCCTTGGTCGCGGGCCTGTTCGTCCTGGTGGAGGCGCTCGACAGGACGGGCGTCACCAGGGAGCTGGCTTTGCTGCTCGGCGATCTGGTGCAGCGGTCGGCGATGGGGGCGCTCTGGGCGGCCGGGGCGGTTTTGGCTGTCGGCTGCAACCTCGTAAACAATCTGCCGGCCGGGTTGGTCGCCGGCCGCGTGGTGGAGATCGCGCAGGTGCCGGAGCCTGTCCGCGCCGCCGTGCTGATCGGCGTCGATCTCGGACCCAACCTGTCGGTGACCGGATCGCTGGCGACGATCCTGTGGCTGACGGCGCTGCGGCGGGAAGGGCTGCGGGTGAGCGCCTGGAGCTTCCTGAAGCTCGGCGCGCTGGTGATGCCGCCGGCACTGGTGATGGCGATCGCCGGTGCATCTGTCGGGTTGTGGTTGGAAGGAGTCGGTTCGATGCGAGGCTTCGGCGCGTTGTGGCTTTACCCCGTTATTCTGGTGGCGGGCGCGTTGCAGGCCTGGGGGCCGCCGATGAACGGTGCTCTGCGCCAGGCCCTGACCAACCCGTGGCTGGCGAGCCTGGTGTCGTTCCTGCCGATCGTCGCATTGCTCGGGGTGATGCTGTTGTGCCTGCCGCGTCCGCTGCCGACGGCGGAGGGCTTGAGCGGGATGCCCTGGTGGGCGCCGTTGGGCGGCGTCGCCGGAGCGTTCGCGGTGATCGCCGGGCTGCTGTTCGTGGACAAGGTCGGCGCCGCGGCGTTCGCCGGGCTGACGATCACGGCAAACATCCTGATGTCGCTGGCGATCGACCAGTTCGGGCTGTTCGGGATGCCGGTGCATCATCTGAGCGTGTGGCGCGTCGTCGGCGGGGCGCTGATGGTCGGGGGGATCGCGCTGGTGGCGCTGTTCTGAGGCGGCGGATTTAATGCCGGAGAATGCCACGACAGCGCCGGCATTGCATCGGTGCGGTCGCGGGAAGTTTCCGGGTGCTGTTGGTCGTCCACTGCTACCCGGACCCCGACGATCCCGATCTGGTGCGCGTCATCGGATTGCGACAGGCTACGGCGTCCGAAAGGAGGCGCTACGGAAATGGCGAGTGATCGTCGGCTGACCAGCGAGCAGATGGCACAGCTCGAGGCGCTTGAGGGTCGTCAGCCCGATACGGTTGATAGTCCGGAGGCACCCGCCGCCCTTTGGCCGGACGCGCAACGCGGAGCTTTCTTCAAAGCGCGCAAGGCGGCGATAAGCCTGCGGGTCGATATGGATGTGTTGGATTGGCTGCGTCGCAAGGGCGCGAGCACATGGAAGCTGACAGCGGACGCTGATCCGCGTCCGGTTCAAACTGAAGCCGGCCAGTGAGGCAGTCCGACGGAAGCGGGCAGGCACCGGATCGGTCAGACCGATTCCGGTAAATTTGGCTGCCACAGCACAACCTCCACGCGGCAAGGCCTTACCATCCACATTGACTCTCGCCTCTCCCCCCGCCATAAGCCGCCGATCCGGGTCAATCTGTCACCCGGTCCCCGCCTGACGCGGGGGCTACGCCGCTCCGCGAGGGTTCGCGCAGCGGCGCTTAACCGTTTGGAGTATCGCGACTTTGTTCGAGGCACTGTCCGGCAAGCTGTCAGGGGTTTTCGACGGCCTCCGCACCCGCGGATCGCTGAGCGAGGCCGACGTCACCGAAGCGCTGCGCGAAGTTCGCCTCGCATTGCTCGATTCCGACGTCGCCCTGCCCGTCGTGCGCGACTTCATCGCCAAGGTGCGGGAGCGCGCCATCGGCTCCGAGGTGCTGGACTCCGTCACCCCCGGCCAGCAGGTCGTGAAGATCGTCAACGACGTGATGGTCGAATCGCTCGGCGGCGAGGGCGCCGTCCCGATCAACCTCAACGCCGCCGCGCCGGTGCCGATCCTGATGGTCGGCCTGCAAGGCTCCGGCAAGACCACCACCTCCGGCAAGCTCGCGCTGCGGCTCTCGGACAAGCTGAAGCGCCGCGTGCTGCTGGCCAGCCTGGACACCCAGCGCCCGGCCGCGCAGTTGCAGTTGGCGCAACTGGCGGATCAGGCCGGCGTGCCCAGCCTGCCGATCATCGCCGGGCAAACTCCCGTGCAGATCGCCACCCGCGCCATGGATGTCGGCCGCCGCGAAGGCTTCGACGTCGTCATCCTCGACACCGCCGGCCGCCTGTCGATCGACCAGGAGCTGATGGACGAGGTCAAAAACGTCCGCGCCGTCACCAACCCGGCCGAGACCCTGCTCGTCGTCGATGCCATGACCGGCCAGGACGCGGTCAACACCGCCAAGGCGTTCAACGACGCGCTGTCCATCACCGGTATCGTCCTCACCCGTATGGACGGCGACGCCCGCGGCGGCGCCGCGCTGTCGATGCGCGCCATCACCGGCGCCCCGATCAAGCTGATCGGTGTCGGCGAAAAGCAGGACGCGCTGGAAGATTTCCACCCCGAGCGCGTCGCCGGCCGCATCCTCGGCATGGGCGACATCGTCGGCCTGGTGGAGCGCGCGACCGAGACTATCGACCAGGCGGAGGCGGAAAAGCTCACCGCCCGCATGCTGAAGGGCAAGTTCGACCTCGATGATTACGCCTCCCAGCTTCGCCAGATCGGCAAGATGGGCAACATCTCCAGCGTGATCGACATGCTGCCGGGGATGGGCAAGTTCAAACAGCAGATCGAAGGCGCCAATCTCGACACCAAGGTGTTCAAGCGCCAGGCGGCGATCATCTCGTCGATGACGATCAAGGAACGCCGCGCGCCGGACATCATCAAGGCCAACCGCAAGAAGCGCATCGCCGCCGGCTCCGGCACGACCGTGCAGGACGTCAACCGGCTGCTGAAGCAGTTCGACGACATGTCGGCGATCATGAAGAAGATGGGCAAGCTGGGACAGAAGGGCCTGATGCGTCAGGGCCTCGGCGCCCTGATGCCCAAGGGCATGACCATGCCCGGCAACAACCGCAGACCGTTTTAAGAGACAACAGGAGTTCTCGATCCCATGGGCCTGAAGATTCGCCTCGCCCGCGCCGGCGCCAAGAAGCGCCCGTATTATCACATCGTCATCGCCGACAGCCGCAGCCCGCGCGACGGCCGGTTCATCGAGCGTGTCGGCAGCTACAACCCGATGCTGCCGGCCGAGCATGAGGACCGCGTCCGCCTGCAGTCCGAGCGCCTGACCCACTGGCTGGAAAACGGCGCCGTGGCGACCGAGCGGGTGGCGAAGTTCCTCGGCAAGGCGGGCCTGGCTCCCATGCCGAAATGGAACGAGCAGCCGCAGCAGTCGGCGCCGAAGAAGAAGGCGCAGGAGCGCGCCAAGGCCGCCGCAGCGGCTGCCGCCTAAGCAGACGCCGTGCCGGACAGCCGCATCCAGCTTGGGGTTATCGGCCGTGCGCATGGCGTGCGTGGATACGTGCGTGTGACCAGTCACACAGCCGACCCGGCCGATATGACCGCGTACGGGCCGCTGTCCGACGCGGCGGGACAGGTGTTTGTCCTGCGCTGGATCGCCGACGGCATCGCCGAGGTGTCACGGGTGGTCAACGGGGTGGCGGTCAAGGTCACCGACCGCGCCGTAGCCGAGAAGCTGACCAACACGAAGCTGTTCGCCGACCGCGCGGCCCTGCCGCCGGCTGACGAGGACGAGTTCTACCTGGCCGACCTCATCGGCCTTGCCGTGGTGGACGCGAACGGCACGGCGATTGGCACGGTGTCTGTCGTGCACGACTATGGCGCCGGGGCCAGCCTGGAAATTGTCCGCGACGGTGCCTCGCCCGTGCTGCTGCCGTTTACCGCCGCCTGCGTGCCAACGGTGGATATCGCCGCCGGCAGGCTTGTTGCGGCCCTGCCGGATGAGGTCATTGTGCAGCCCTCGGCCGAGGAAGCGGCGGCATGACCTGGCGCGCGTCCGTCCTGACCTTGTTCCCGGCGATGTTCCCGGGTCCGCTCGGGCAGTCCCTGGCTGGCCGCGCGCTGGAGACCGGCGCATGGTCGCTCGACGTCGCCAACATCCGCGACTTCGCGGCCGATCGGCATCGGACGGTGGACGATACGCCGTTCGGAGGCGGGGCAGGGATGGTGCTGCGGCCGGACATCGTCGATGCCGCGGTGGCCTCGGTGGATGACGGGCGGCCGATGGTTTGCCTGACGCCGCGTGGCCGGCGGTTCACCCAGGCGGACGCGGAGCGTTTCGCCGCAGGGCAGGGGGTGGTCCTGCTGTGCGGCCGGTACGAAGGCATCGACCAGCGGGTCATCGACGCGCGCGGCATGGATGAACTCAGCATCGGCGACTACGTGCTGTCGGGCGGCGAACTGGCGGCGCTGGTGCTGCTGGACAGCATCGTGCGGCTGCTGCCGGGCGTCATGGGCTCGGCCGACAGCGCCGGGGAGGAAAGCTTCTCCGTCGGGCTGCTGGAATATCCGCACTACACCAAGCCGGCCGAGTGGCAGGGCCGCCGCGTCCCGGACGTGCTGCTGTCCGGCCATCACGGCGCGGTCGCCGCCTGGCGCCAGGCGGAGTCCGAACGAATCACGCGCGAACGCCGCCCCGACCTGTGGGCCGCGCTCGCATCACCCGAACACGCGGCCTGAGCCGCCTCAGTGGAAAGCAGAAGGATACGACGATGAACATCATCCAGCAGTATGAGGCGGAGCAGATCGCGAAGCTGACCGCCCTGCGCGCCGTGCCGGAGTTTATCCCCGGCGACACCGTGCGGGTCTCCGTCAAGGTGGTCGAGGGCGAGCGCACCCGCACCCAGGCGTTCGAGGGCGTCTGCATCGCCCGTTCGAATAAGGGCCTGAACAGCAACTTCACCGTGCGCAAGATCAGCTATGGCGAGGGTGTCGAGCGCGTCTTCCCGCTGTATGCGCCGACGATCGCCGAGATCGCGGTGGTGCGCCGCGGCGACGTGCGCCGCGCCAAGCTGTATTACCTGCGCGGCCGCAGCGGCAAGTCCGCCCGCATCGCCGAGCGCGGCCTGTACAATTGTGCCGGGCACGCCGGCCGTTGCGGCCGAAGCCGACGCCGACGCCGCGGCGGAGTGAGATCGACGGCCAGGCCGCGTGTCCGCGCGGTGATCCCCGTGACCTTGCGGCTGGCCCGCATAAGCACTCGCTGACCCGGCTGCACGCAGGCTCTCCACATGTGTCATGGCCGGCCTAGTGCCGGCCATCCACGACTTTGCCGCCTCCACCACCGCAAGTCGTAGGTGGCCGGGATACGCCCATAGGCGTCGAGATACGGCGAGGCGCGGAGATGGATTGGCCAGCGGCCCACGGCCATGACGTTGAGAGTGTGACGGGTCAGCGAAGTTTTTCTTCGCAACCGCCTTGTCCTCATCGCTATGGGGCCAAAGCCGACGATGAGACTAAGGCGACGCCCAAGAATAAGCGAGTTCGGGGGGCCGTCCTCCTTCCGTCATGGCCCGGCTTGTCCGGGCCACCCCCGCCAGCACCTGCCGCGACAGGTGGCCCGGACAAGTGTTTAGACAACAAGCCGGGCCATGACGTTTTAGGAAGCTGTGTCCCTGAAGCGGTAATTTTCGGCCGTCGCCTGAGGCACCGTGGTAGCGCAAGCCCGCTCACGTCAACGCATATGCGGCTCGCCTGGGCCATGACGGGAGAGCCTGGCTTCGTCCCATGCCCCAGACTGACGTGATACCAACCCGCCTTGAGTTTGACCCATCGAGCCCCGCTTCCCCATCATGGACCGGCTTGTCCGGGCTACCTGTCGCGGCCCGTGATGGCGGCGGTGGCCCGGACAAGTGTTTAGACCGGAGACATCCCTGACGTACGTTCGGAGACCTTCCTGACGGCTGCTGTTTGGCCTTTCTGATCGCGGAGGTCGACCTCCGCGATCAGAAAGCGCATGAAATACACTTGCCACACACCATCCGTGGCGGTCGGTCGGAACGCTACATCAAGGCCGCCAAACGCCTGTGACAGCTTCACCCGCCAGCCGCGGAGGCTTGCAGCCCCGTCCTGATGCACCCGGCGCACCACGTCCGTCGCGTAGTATTCCGGCTCCGCAAGCTGCTCGGGAAACACCGTCTGGCTCGCGCGGTAGCGGCTCTGCGGCACCGCCATGCCGATCCCTTCGTGCGGGCGCTCGGTGTTGTAGACCCGGCGGAATGCATCGAACCCGATCTGGCTGGCCGCCAGGCCGGCAAAGCGGTTGCCTTGCAGCAGTTCGACATCCAGCGTGCGGTGAAACCGCTCCTCCTTGCCCTGCGTCTGCGGATGCCGCGGCTTGCCATGCAGCAGCGGGATGCCAACCCGCAGCAGCCACACCTCCAGCGCCGTATGGCCGATCGCCCCGCTGCCCCCCCATGGCGAGCCGTTGTCGGCCAGCATCGCCTCCGGCAGGCCATAGCGGCGGAACAGTCCGGTCAGATGCCCCTTGACTGTCTGCTCGGTCTCGTCGGCGCAGGCGATCAACCCGATCGAGTAGCGGCTGTGGTCGTCCAGCACCGTCAGCGGGTGGCAGCGGTCCTGCTGCATCGCGAAATGACCCTTGAAATCCATCTGCCACAGCTCGTTCGGCGCCCCTCGCTCGAACCGCTCGAATGGCCGGTGTTTGGCGGTCTCGGCCGGGTCCAGCTTGCCGTTACGGCGTAACACCTCGGTCACCGTGGAGACCGCCGGAACGTTCGCGACGCCGAGGTCGCGCAGCCGGCGCGCCAGCTTGCGGCCACCCCACCGCGGATGCTCGGCGCGCAGCTCGACAATACGGCTCTCGACCGCGGGCGCACAGCGGTTGGGGCTGTTCAACGGCCGGCTGGAGCGGTCTATGAGGCCGTCTGCTCCGCTCTCGCGGTAGCGCCGCAGATACTGGAAGCCGGTCTCCCGGCTGATCGCGAAGCGACGGCAGAGTTCCGCCACGCTGACGTCCCCTTGTTCAGCCAAACGCACAAATTCCAGCCGGCTGTCCATGATCGTTCCTGACTTCCAAGGCATCGCCGACGCTCCATTGCATCAGCGATCCTAAACCGTCAGGAAGGTCTCCGAACGTACGTCAGGAAGGTCTCCGGTCTAAACAACAAGGCGGGCCATAACGGTTTACGGCAAGCGTCCCTCTCAACGCGCACTGGTATTATGTCATCTACGTTGAAGAAACGGTTTGTCGTGCCTCACCGGCGGCGCCCGGTCGTTAAGTCAATCGGAAAATCATCCCATAATAGACACGTGTAAGGAATAATTCCTTGACTCCCAACCACAACCCGAGGTAGAACAAGCCGCACCAAACCCGAGCACAACCCGATGTCCGCACCTGAACCCGCCAACAGCCTCGCCGATCTCATTCTCGCCCTGCTGGCGCCCATGTTCCTGTGGTCAACCGCCGGAGACATCCGCCTCGCCTACACCGCGGCGGCGCACACCGTGAACGAATTTCGCGTCACCAACAGGCTCAGCCTGTTCACCGTCGCCAAGATTATCGCCTTCGATATCGCCACGCTCAGTTCCCTCAGCCTCTCGATGTATGAGGAAACCACCGCCTTGCTGGCGCTGCGCCTGCGCGGCAACGCCAACAGCCTGGACCGCTCGGCCGAGCGCAATCGCCGCCTTCTGGAACAGGAAGGCCGCACCGGCGGCGGCCTTGGCAAGCAGTCCGTCGAGGCTGCGATGGCGGAAGGGCAGCGGATGGTCAGCGAGGCGAAGGCCCGGGTGCGGGCCGCCACGTCCGCCGCTGGAATGCGGTTGGCGGCGGAGCCGGCACCGGTTGCCGAAGCGGCAGGGGTGCCCGCTTCGGCGCCGGTAGCCGCGTCCGCCCCCGACGCCCGGAACGCAACCGCGCAACGGCAATCCGCTTGGGCCGATGCCATGACCGCGGTTGCCGCGGAGTTCTCGGCCGGTCTCGACGACCTCCCTCCCGAAGAACGCTGGCAGGAGATGGCGCGGATCAAGGCGCTGACCACTGCCGCGGCCGATCTATCCGACGGGGCGGCCGCGCCGCCCGTCCCCGCGATGGCGGCGCGATAGACGTAACCACTGCGGCTTGGCCCGCCAGAGGGCCAACGCCGTTACCGCGCCACCAGGCTGGCGTACTCCGGATGCCGCGCGATCAGGCCGGCGATGAACGCGCATTCCGGCACAACCAGCAGGCCCCGCGACCGGACATCGTCCAGCACGGCGCGCACGATCTTGGATCCGACACCTCGGCCTGACACTGTCCCGGGCACCTCCGTGTGCGTCAGCACCAGCCGATCGGCGTCACGCCTGTAGTCAACAAACGCAACCCCGCCCTCGACCTCCATCTCGTAGCGGTGCCGCGCGGCGTTGTCGGCTATCTCACCCATTTCAAACTCCCTGATGACCGGCGCGAAGGACCGCCCGGTTCGCCCGGGCGCCGCCGCGAAAAAAAGTCGCACACGTTAACCTCTTGGCAAGACTCGGCTGGCAATGTTGGCCGCGAAGGCGGCCGCAACGGCCGCCGGGTCCCGACTTCGCCAAGGCAGTCACACATGAAAACTGAGCCTCGCACGCAGAATACCGGCACGGATGCGCCCTCGCGTCTGGCCTTCATGCAGATCACCCCGGCGACCAGACAGACACTCTCGGAATTCTGGCCGCACGTGCAACTCGCCCTGCCCGAAATCCTGGACGGCTTCTACCGCCATGCCGGCTCGGAACCGGATTTCTCCCGCATGATCGGCACGCAGACCGGGCGGTTGAAGCAGACCCAGAGCACGCACTGGGAGCGCCTTTTTTCCGGCCGCTTCGACGAATCCTATTTCGCGAGCGTGCGCGCGGTCGGCCAGGTGCACGCCCGCATCGGGCTGGAACCGATGTGGTATATCGGCAGCTACAACTTCGTCCTGGCGCGGCTCAGCCAGCTCGCCGGGCGGGTTCATCGCTTCTCGCCGGGCCGCGCGCGGCAGGCCACCGAAGCGGCCACCGCAGCCGTGCTCCTCGACATGGGCATCGCGATCTCCGTCTACCAGGAGAGGTCGATCGAGGCGGCTGAACGTCGCTCCGGCGCCATCGACAAGCTGGCAACCACCTTCGAGGCGAAAGCCGGCGATCTGGTCGGACAGGTTTCGCGGGCGGCCGCCGAACTGCAAGCCACCGCCCAAACCATGAGCGGCATCGCCGGGGAGGCCACCCATCTGGCAACCAACGTCGCCGCCGCCGCCGAGGAAGCCAGTGTCAACGTGCAGACCGTCGCCGCGGCGGCGGAGGAGCTGGCGTCCTCGATCACCGAGATCTCGCGTCAGGTCGCGCAATCGGCCAGCGTCGCCACCAAGGCCAGAGACGACGCGAAACGCACCGACGGCGTCGTGCGGGCGCTGTCCGAGGGTGCGCAGAAAATCGGCGAAGTCGTCGGCCTGATCAGCAACATCGCCGGCCAGACCAATCTGCTTGCGCTCAATGCGACGATCGAGGCGGCGCGCGCGGGCGATGCCGGCAAGGGCTTTGCCGTCGTCGCCTCGGAAGTCAAAAGCCTGGCGAACCAGACCGCCAAGGCGACCGAGGACATCGCACACCAGATCGCCCAGATCCAGGCCGCGACCAACGACGCGGTCGATTCGATCCGCGGCATCGGCACGACCATCGGCGAGATCAGCGACATCGCCGCGTCCATCGCGGTCGCCGTGGAACAGCAGGGCTCCGCGACGCAGGAAATCGCCCGCAACGTCCAGCAGACCGCGGCCGGCACGCAGGAGGTCTCGTCCAACATCGTCGGCGTCAGCAAGGGCGCCCACGACACCGGCGCGGCGGCGAACAACGTACTGGAAGCTGCGGGGGCGTTGTCGCGGCAGGCCGAGCAACTGCGCGGCGAGGTCGGCGGGTTCATCAATCAGGTGAAGGCCGCGTGAGTGGCAAGTCACGCACACAAGCGGAGGCGTCGAAACGGCATCCCGGCCGTTGCGCGACTCGCGAACGATGGCCGGCGCCTGCGCGGTCGGGCCAAACTGGACAGACGGCAGACCCCCGCGTATCGCTGCGGACGAACATCCGCCGAGGCATACCATGCTGTTCGACTTCGCCGCGTCCTCCAGCAAGGACATGTACAAACTCCTGGTCGCCACCATCGGCCCGCGGCCTATCGCCTGGGTGACGACCCGGGACGTTGACGGGACGATCAACGCGGCGCCGTTCTCGTTCTTCAATGCGGTCTCCGGCGACCCTCCGGTTGTCGCCATCGGCATCGGCGGTCGGGCGCCGGGCGACGCGAAGGACACCGGCGGCAACATCCGCCGCACCGGGGAGTTCGTCGTCAACCTCGTCAGCTTCGACCTCGCCGAATCGATGAACGTCACCGCCATCGACTTTCCCAAGGGCGTGGACGAACTGAAGGAGGCCGGGTTGACCACCGCCCCGTCGCTGCACATCAAGCCGCCGCGCATCGCGGAGGCGCCGGTGTCGATGGAATGCGAGCGTCTCGTGATTGTCGATGTCGGGATCGACCGCTCGGTGATCCTCGGCAAGGTGCTGGCGATCTATGTGCGGGACGACTGCGTGCTGGACAAGAACCGCTGCTACATCGACACGCCGAAGCTGGACCTGATTGGCCGCATGCACGGCGGCGGCTGGTATTCCCGGGTGACCGACCGGTTCGAGTTGCCGCGCATCAGCGTGGAGGAATGGGCGGACCGCAAAGCGAAGGCGGCGGAATAAGCCCGGGGCACGCCAACGGACAACCGAATGCGGAGGTCCGTCCGCCCCGTCATGGCCCGCCTTGTCCGGGCCACCCCCGCCGCACGGTGCCGCGACAGGTGGCCCGGACGAGCCGGGCCATGACGATTCAGGCTCCTATACCGGGCGCCGTTGAGTTCGACCCATCGAGCCCGTCTCCCCCGTCATGGCCCGGACAAGGAGCCGGGCCATGACGGGTTGGAGGCGGAGAGTCGCTATCGCCGGCCGTTGGTATTACCCCGGCGGTGCGACGGACAGCCCGGAGACCTTGTATTGCCCGATCAGCCCGGCGATCAGGCCGGAGGCCTTGGCTTCCTCCACGAACCCCCGCAGCCACGCCGCCGCCGCGGTATTGGCGCGGGCGGTGCCGACCGCCTGCTGCACGGCGGTGAACTGGCCTGGCAGGATGGTGGCGCCCGGCAGTTTTTGCACATCCGACAGCAGCCGGGGCCGCAGCCCGGCCAGCGCATCCAGCTTCTCCGCGACGAACTGGTCGAACGCCGAGTCCAGGCTGGCGGAGCGGACCAGCGTCGCCTGCTTGATATTGCGGTCCAGCCACAGGCCGTAGGCGCTGCGGTCGGTCACCGCGATCCGCACGCCCGGCCTGTCCACGTCGGCGATCGCCGTCAGCGGCGAGCCGGCCGGCACCAGATAGGTCGCCTCGATCTCCGCATAAGCCGCGGTGAAGGCGATCGTCTGCGCCCGTGCCGGTTCGGCGCCAATCAGGCCGATATCCCAGACGTCCTTGCCGGCGGCGTCGGCCAGTTCACCCGGCTTCGGGAACGTCACATACCGAACCTTCACCCCCAGCCGATCGGCTATGGCGCGGGCGAGGCCGGGGGAGACGCCCTCGGGATCGCCGGAGGCGGTGCGGCCGGTGACCAGCAGAAAGTTGGACAGGTTGATCCCGGCACGCAGCACGCCGCGCGGGGCGAGTTGGGAAACGACTTCCTGGCTCATGCGGACGGTCCCGGTGTTGCTTGCATCGGGGATGGTAGGCGGCCCTTCCGCGCCCCGGCAAGCCGGGCTGGCGGCGCACAGCAGTATCAATGCGAGCATGTTGTATCGCATCGGCAGCCCTCAGAAGCGGATGGCGTCCACCGTCGCGATGTCGAGCAACCGCTCGATCACCTCGGGTTCCTGCGCGCCGGCGATAGCGTGCATGCCGTCCACCACGAAACAGGGCACGCCGTTGATGCCCAGGCGGTGGGCGCGCAGGTTGTCGGCATGAACCGACTCGGCTTCGTCGTCCGAGGCCAGGAAATGGCGGACGGACGGCGCATCCATGCCGCAACCCGCGGCGATCGAGGCCAGGACGCCGTGCTCGCCGATGTCGTGGCCATGCGAGAAATGCGCGGCGAACAGAGCCTCCACCAGGATATCCGCCAGGCCATAGCCGGCCGCGTAGCGCACCAGCCGGTGGGCATCGATGGAGGACGGCGTCCGGCGGATCCGTTCGAAGCGGAAGTTCAGACCCTCCTGCCGTCCGACATCGGTGATCGTGGCATAGAGGCGCCGCGCGCGATCCTCGCCGCCGAACTTGCGGACGACGTAATCCGGCCGCGCCATGCCGAGGCGCGGCATGTCGGGATTGAGCAGGAAGGGACGCCAGATCAGCTCGAACGCGATATCGGGGCGGCGGCGCAAGGTCCGCAGCAGCCGGCGGACGCCGAGGTAACACCAGGGGCAGACGAGATCGTGGACAATCTCGATCCTCAGCCGGGCCTTCGGTGGCGCAAGGATGTTCACGGCGGAATTCTGGCGGCTTCCCCGCGCATTGTCACGTTATCATCACCGGGTAAGACGTTTGTAATCTGCACATGCAGTCGCCATGGGCGATTTTCAAGCAGGCCAGTCGCCGCGCCGCTTCCTGGCATCGTGTCTTTGTGGGTGACGCCCCGATTTGAACCCGCACCAGTACCCGGGCGATGCAGCCCGGACGCCCGCGCCTACGCCAGCCGCCCGTGGCAGTGCTTATACTTCTTCCCCGACCCGCAGGGGCACGCGGCGTTCCGAGACGTCGCCGCCCAGGTGCTTTCATCGCGCGGATCGACCGCCGGCGTGCGGTTTGGCAGCAGCCCGACCGCCTGCGCCACGCCCGCGTCCGCCATCTCGCGGCTACCGCCGGACAGCGCCGACACCGGCTCCTCATGGATTTCCATCATGTGCGATACCGGAGCCTGCGGCCCCGGGGTCCGGTCCGGCGCCAGTTCGACTCGCGCCAGCAGGCTGGTCACCCGCTCCTTGAACTCGTCGAGCAGCGTGTTGAACAGCATGAACGCTTCGGACTTGTACTCATTCAGCGGATCGCGCTGTCCGTATGCCCGCAGGCCGATGCCCTGACGCAGATGGTCCAACGCATACAGATGCTCCTTCCACACCGCGTCGAGCGTCTGGATCAACAGGCTCTTTTCGATGTACCGCATCAGGTCGGGGCCCATATTGGCCGCCTTCGCCGCCAGCATTTCGTCCACCGATCGCTCGATCCGCTCCCGCAGGTGGGTTTCGTCGATGCCTTCTTCCTGGCCCCATTGCTCGACCGGCAGGGTGATGTTGAAGATCCGCGTCACGTCGGCGGACAGGTCCGCCAGCAGCCACTGCTCGGAGAACGCCTTCTCCGGCACCCGGGCGGCGACCATGTTGGCGATGACCTCGGCCCGCATCTCGGCCACGATCTCTGAGACGTCCGCCGCCTTCATGTACTCCTTGCGCTGGGCGTAGACCTCCTTGCGCTGGGCGTTCATGACGTCGTCGTATTTCAGCACGTTCTTGCGCATGTCGAAGTTGCGCGCCTCGACCTTCTTCTGCGCCTTCTCCAGGGCCTTGTTGATCCAGGGATGGACGATCGCCTCGCCCTCCTTCAGCCCGAGGCGCTTCAGCATCCCGCCCATCCGGTCGGAGCCGAAGATGCGCATCAGGTCGTCTTCCAGCGACAGGAAGAAGCGCGACCGCCCCGGATCGCCCTGCCGCCCCGATCGGCCGCGCAGCTGGTTGTCGATGCGGCGGCTCTCGTGCCGCTCGGTGCCGATGACGCATAGCCCGCCGGCGTCCTTCACCTTCTGATGCGCCGCGGCGATCTCGGCGCGGATTTCAGCCTCTTTCTCGGCCTTCTTGACGTCGTCGTGGATGTCCGCGAGTTCCTGGCGCAGCCGCACATCGAGGTTGCCGCCAAGTTTGATGTCGGTGCCGCGGCCGGCCATGTTGGTGGCGATCGTGATCACCCCGGGCGCCCCCGCCATGGCGACGATCCCCGCTTCCTGCTCATGGAAGCGCGCGTTCAGCACCGAGTGCGGCACCTTCTTGCGCTTCAGGATGTCGCTGATCGTCTCGCTTTTCTCGATCGAGGTGGTGCCGACAAGCACCGGCTGGCCGCGCTCGCGGGCATCGGCGATGACCGAGGACAGCGCCTCGTACTTCTCAGCCGCGGTGCGATAGACCTCGTCGTCTTCGTCAGTGCGGTTCACCGGCACATTGGTCGGCACCTCCACGACGTCGAGCCGGTAGATCTCGGCGAACTCGTCGGCCTCGGTCAGCGCCGTGCCGGTCATGCCGGCCAGCTTGGGATACAACCGGAAGTAGTTCTGGAAGGTGATGGATGCGAAGGTCTGGTTTTCGGCCTGGACGGTAACGTGCTCCTTGGCTTCCAGCGCCTGGTGCAGCCCCTCCGAATAGCGGCGGCCGTGCATCATGCGGCCGGTGAACTCATCGATCAGGATGATCTGGTCGTCGCGCACGATGTAGTCCACGTTGAGCGCGAACAGGGTATGCGCGCGCAGCGACTGCTGGACGTGGTGGATCACCGAGACGTTGAAGATGTCATAAAGGTTGCCCTCGGTCAGCACGCCGGCCGCCCGCAGCATGTCCTCGACCGTCTCGCTGCCCTCCTCGGTCAGCGACACCGTGCGCTGCTTTTCGTCCTTTTCGTAGGTCGTCGGGTCCTTGACCAGTTCCTTCACCACGATATCGACGCTGCGATACAGGTCGGAGCTGTCCTCGGCCGGACCGGAGATGATCAGCGGGGTGCGGGCTTCATCGATCAGGATGCTGTCGACCTCGTCCACGATCGCGTAGAAGAAGTCGCGCTGGACCATGTCCTCCAGCCGGAACTTCATGTTGTCGCGCAGGTAGTCGAAGCCGAATTCGTTATTGGTGCCGTAGGTGATGTCGGCGTTGTACTGCGCCCGCTTGGTCTCCTCGTCCTGGCCGTGCACCACGACGCCGACGCTCATGCCGAGGAACTGGTAGATCTGCCCCATCCATTCGCCGTCACGGCGGGCGAGGTAGTCGTTCACGGTGACGACATGCACGCCCTTGCCGGCGAGCGCGTTGAGGTAAACCGCCAGCGTTGCGACCAGGGTCTTGCCTTCGCCGGTCTTCATCTCGGAGATCTTGCCGTCGTGCAGCACCATGCCGCCGACAAGCTGCACGTCGAAGTGCCGCTGCCCGAGGGTGCGTTGCGCCGCTTCCCGCACCACCGCGAAAGCCTCCGGCTGCAGGTCGTCGAGCGTTTCGCCCCGCGCCAGGCGTTCGCGGAACTCCACGGTCTTGGCGGCAAGGGCCTGATCCGACAGGGCCTGCATTGCGGGTTCGAGTGCGTTGATGCGCGGCACGCGCTTCTGGTACCCTTTGAGGGACCGGTCGTTGGCGGAGCCGAAAATGGCGCGAGCGATTGAGCCGAGCATGCGAACCTTCCAAAGGCGACCCGGATGCAACCGACCGGACGCGCGGCGTTGAGATAAGACCCGGATGCCCCCGGGTCAACGACCGCGACGGAAGCGCGCGGCTTTCAGATATAGACCGCCGCCATCCCGCCCGCCGGATACCGCGTTCCGGCCGCCGCTCCGGCGGGGATCGCGGCGGATATCCGCGCCACATCGTCCGGCGTCAGAACGACATCGAGCGCGCCGGTGTTCTCATCCAGCCGGGCGGCATGCCGGGTGCCGGGGATCGCAACGACGTCCGGCCCCTGCGCCAGCAGCCATGCCAGCGTCACCTGCGCCGGGGTGCACTGCTTTTCCGCGGCGATTTCCTCGATCTTGGCAACAAGCGCGCGGTTGGTGTCGAAATTCTCCTGCTGGAAGCGCGGATGCTGCGCGCGCCGCCCGTCGATGTCGGCGAAGCTCTTGATCGCGCCGGTCAGGAAACCGCGCCCCAACGGCGAATAGGCGACAAAGCCGATCCCGAGTTCGGTGGTGGTCTTGCGGGTTTCCTCGGCTTCCTGGCGATACAGCAGCGAGTATTCGGTCTGCACCGCGGCGATCGGATGCACGGCGTGGGCACGGCGGATGCGGTCCGGCGCGGCCTCGGACAGGCCGAGGAAGCGGACCTTGCCCTGCGCCACCAGCGTCGCCATCGCCCCGACCGTATCTTCCACCGGCACCGCCGGATCGGCCCGATGCTGATAATACAAGTCGATGACATCGACGCCGAGCCGCTTCAGGCTGGCGTCGCAGGCTTCGACGACATACTCCGGGCGGCCGTTGACGCCGTTGGACTGGCCAGGGCGCTGGATCTGGCCGAACTTGGTCGCCAGCACGACCTGGTCGCGCCGGCCTTTCAGCGCCCGGCCCAGCACCTGTTCATTATGGCCCCAGCCGTACATGTCCGAGGAGTCGAAGTGATCGACGCCGCGATCGATGGCGTGGCGGATCAGGTCCTCCGACACGGCATCGTCGGCCGCGCCGTAGATGCCGGACAGCGACATGCATCCAAGGCCGATCGCGGAGACTGTCAGGCCGCCGGTGCCGAGCGGGCGATGTTGAAGCTTCGGCTGCGCCGCCATGGGTTGTGCCTCCGTTTTCCCTCGGCCTTACTATGGTGGACCGGGCCGGTTGGCACCAGGGGCAGGCGGGACGGCCCTGTTTGCAGGCGGAGCCGGTTTTGCTAGGGACATCGTATGCAACCTCATCCTGCTTCGGCGCTGACCTATCCGTTTCCCGCTCCGCCCGCCCCCGGCGAGCTGATCGACATCGCGCCCGGCCTGCGCTGGCTGCGGCTGCCGCTGCCGTACCGGCTCGATCACGTGAACATCTACCTGATCGAGAACGCGGGCGGCTGGAGCGTCCTGGACACCGGGCTCGGCACCGATGAAAGCAAGGAAATCTGGGAGGCGGTGATGGCCGGCCCGCTGGCCGGTGAGGCGCTGAAGTCGCTGGTCGTCTCGCACTACCACCCCGATCACGTCGGGTTGGCCGGCTGGCTGTGTGCGCGGTTCGGGATCGAGATGGCGATGCCGCGGCCGGAATACCTGCTCAGCCTGGTGCTGCAGCACGCCCCGGGCGACTACGGGGCCGAGGTCTACCGCCCGTTTTACCGCCGCCACGGGCTGGACGCCGAGGCGACCGAGATCGTCTTGAGCCGCGGGCACGAGTATCTGCGCCGGACCTCGGGCGTGCCGCCGTCGTATCACCGCATCAAGAACGGCGACACGCTGACCATCGGCCGCCGCGACTTCCGGGTGATGACCGGCGGCGGCCATGCCCTGGAGCAGGCGATGCTGTACCGGCCGGAGGAGAAGCTGTTTCTCGCGGCGGACCAGGTGATCGCGCGGATTTCGCCCAATGTCAGCGTGCATCCGATGGAGGCGAGCCTGGACGCGCTGGGCATCTACCTGGCGTCTCTGCGGTCCATCCGGGCGGCGGTCGATGCGGATGTGCTGGTCCTGCCCGGGCACGGGTTGCCGTTTTACGGACTGCATGACCGGATCGAGGAACTGATCGCACACCACGCCGAGCGGTGCGGGTTGATCGCTGCGTCTTGCCAGTCCGCGTCGCTGTCGGTGGCGGAGATCGTGCCGCATCTGTTTACCCGGACGCTGGATGCGCACCAGACCGGGTTCGCTTTCGGGGAGGTCCTGGCGCATGTGAACCACATGCTGGGCAAGGGCGAGTTGCGGCAGGAAACCGACGCGGGCGGGGTGGACCGCTACCGGGCGGCGTAGACGCTCGACGAATGTCCGAGGCAGGCCGCCTCCGCCTCCGCCTCCGCGTCGCGTCGCGGCCGGAAATCCAGGTGTCGGTCCCCCCTCCCGTCATGGCCCGGCTTGTCCGGGCCACCCCCGCCGCACGGTGCCGCGACAGGTGGCCCGGACAAGCCGGGCCATGACGCTTTGTCAAGCCGTCTCCCCGAAGCGGCAGTGATTGGGCCTTGCCTTACCCGGGCCATGGCCCAACGGGACAGCTCGCCCCGCCATAAAGAACCAGCTACACCAGGCTGGCGTTCAGCGTAATCTCCGCGTTCAGCACCTTCGACACCGGGCAATTCTCCTTAGCGCCGCGAGCCAGTTGCTGAAACTTGCCCTCGTCCAGGCCGGGCACTTTCGCCTTCAGCACCAGATGGACCGAGGCGATCCTGAAGCCGTTGGGCACCTGTTCCAGGGTCAGTGTCGCGTCGCAGTCCAGGCTTTCGGGCGGATGGCCGGCGCCGGTCAGTTCGAACGCGGTCGCCATGCTGAAGCAGCCGGCATGGGCGGCGGCGATCAATTCCTCTGGATTGGTGCCTTTGCCGTCGCCGAAGCGGGCGTTGAAGCCGTACGGCGTGTCCTTCAGGGTGCCGCTTTGCGTTGTCAGGCTGCCGGTGCCTTCCTTGCCGGTGCCGTGCCATTGAGCCGAGGCGTGGCGCTTGATCTGGGCCATCCCGTGTGTTCCTCCGTCGTTCACCGCCGCAGATATGGGCGGCGTGCCGGACGGATCAAACCCGAGCGCGTGACAGTTCACTCCGCCGCCAGGGCGACCTTGGCGACTTCCTCGCGCAGCCAGACAGCGGTGTCGTGGAACACCGCCCCGCCGAACGGCGGTCCCGGTTCGTCGCTGGTCAGGGCATTTATGCCGATGCCGCCTTCGAAACACTCGTCCGGCCAGATGCTTTCGGAGACCAGCACGCCCGGCTGCTGACCGGCGGCGACCCTGGCATGCAGCACGACCTCTCCGCGGTCGTTGCCGAGCCGCACCTTGCTACCCTCCGCGATGCCAAGGTTTGCCGCATCGTCCGGATGCACCAGCACCGTCGGGCGTCCCTCGCGCTTGCGGCCCGACCCCATCTCGGAAAAGCTGGTGTTGAGGAAGCTGCGCGCCGGGGCGGTGATCAGGCGGAACGGAGCCGTCGCGGTGGCGGCATCGACGTTATCCATCTGGTCGGGCAGGGCGGGCATCACCGCCCACCGGTCGCCCAGTGCCTTCCAGTCGGGGGCAAAATGGAAGCGCCTGTCGGGCGTCGGGAAGCCGTCGAGGAAATGCGCGGTGCGGAACGGCGGCATCGCGTCGATCCAGCGTTCCGCCAGCACCGTCGCCGCGTCCGGATAGCCCGACGCGCGCAGCGTCGCATCGACGATCTCCATCGCCGACATGCGGAAGCCGCGGTGCCCGGCGCCGAGGCGGGCGGCGAGCGCTTGCGTGACCTCATGGTTTGAGCGGCATTCTCCGGGCGGATCGATCAGTTTGGGGCCGATTTGGATGTGGCTGTGGCCGCCGGCCTGGTAGATGTCGTCGTGCTCCATGAACATCGTTGCGGGCAGCACGATGTCGGACCATTTTGCCGTTTCTGTCATGAACTGTTCATGCGTGACGACGAACAGGTCGTCGCGGCCGAAGCCGCGGCGCACCCGGTTGCTGTCGGGGCAGACGGTCAGCGGATTCTGGTTCTGGATCAGCATCGCGTGCACCTGCGGCCCGTCGCCGAGTTCGCTGCGATCCCCGGTCAGAACGCTGCCGATACGGCTCATGTCCATCATGCGCACGCTCGGGTCCAGTGCGTCGAGGCCCTCGATCAGCGTCTTGTCGATGCCGTACATGCCGCGGTTGGACCACAGGGCGCCGCCGCCCTCGTGCTGCCAGGCGCCGGTCACCGTCGGCAGGGAAACCACGGCGTGCATCGCGGCGGAGCCGTTGCGGGTTCGGGCGAAGCCGTAGCCGGCACGGATGTAGCTGCGTTTGGTCTGTCCATACAGCGTGCCGAAAGCCTCGATCTGCCCAACCGGGATGCCGGTGATCGCTTCGGCCCACGTTGGATCGCGGGATCGCAGATGCGCCTCCAGCCGGTCCGGACAGTCGGCGTAGTCGCGCATGTATTGCCGATCGGCGTGGCCGTCGCGGAAGGCGATGTGCATGATCGCGCAGGCGAGGGCGGCGTCGGTGCCGGGCCTCGGCGCCAGGTGGATGTCGGCGACGGCGGCGGTGGGCGTGCGATACGGGTCGATCACCGCCAGCCTGGCGCCACGTTCCTTGCGGGCGCGGGCTATGTGCGACATGACGTTGACCTGGGTCGAGACAGGATTGCCGCCCCAGGACACGATCAGGTCGGACTTCGCCATCTCGCGCGGATCGACGCCGCGGGAGGCGCCGACGCCGGCCAGCCACCCCATCTCCGGCAACGCCGTGCAGATCGTCATCTTCTGGCGGGAGTAGCGCATGACGTTGCGCAGCCGGTTGAGGCCGTCGCGCTGCACCAGGCCCATGGTGCCGGCGTAGTAGAATGGCCAGACCGCCTCGCTGCCGTGCCGGGCGGCGACGGTGATGAAGTTTTCGGCGATGCGGTCGAGCGCCTCGTCCCAGCCGATAGGGCGGAACTGGCCGGCGCCTTTCGGGCCGGTGCGCAGCAGCGGGCGGGTCAGGCGGTCCGGGTGGTGGATTCGCTCGGCGTAGCGGGAGACTTTGTTGCAGATGACCCCGGCGGTGTAGCTGTTGTCCGCCCCTCGGACCGCGCCGATGCGCTGGCCGTCGAGGACCTCGACGGAGAGCGCGCAGGTGGAGGGGCAGTCGTGCGGGCAGACGGAGGAGTGGGTGGCACGGGTCATGGAGATGAGCCTAACCCGTACTCAGGCTGCATGAAAACCGGGATGCGCGGTTTACCATGGGCAGGCGGCAGAGCGCCGGTTGAGACCTGTGTCCGGGGATCGCCCGCCTAAATCGCACCGGGTCTATCAAACACGCCCGCACTGAGGCGGCGCGAGGAGCAAGCGGCTGCATCCTCGCGCCGAGCGCCCGGTTACTCCAGCACGGTGCTGGCCTCCGCCTGCTGAACCACGGTCGCCGCGTCATCGGGAAGCAGAAGTCCCTGCCGGGTCAGCCGATCGGCAGCCGCCTTGACCGCCGCGACGTATCCGTCATGACTGCCGTAGCGCTCCTCCAGCGACAGCCTGGGGTCTCCAGCAGCCACGCGGGCTGCTTTGGTGGTCGCGAACGGAATGGTGCTTCCGGTCAGGTCACAGGCATCACCCTCACTATAGCCGCTCGCTCGCGTGTTCCAACTGGTGTAGGTGGCGAGCGGAACCTGGAGCGTGGGAGACCTCACGCCGCCGATGTCGTTTCCGTCCACATCGACCTGCGGCAGGCGAAGATTGTAGGTTCCGGCGACATTCGGCGGTTCGGACATGATGCCGGATTCGTCGACCGGATTGAACTGCATACCCCGATCATAGAATTGGCGCGTGTTGTAGACGCTGGAAAGCGTATAACTCAGGCCGGGGATGGACGGGAAATCCACTTCCCGGGGTTGTACCAGGCTACCATTGCGAATGCTGGAATAACTGCTGGGCGGCGGGACCGGGCCATCTGTCACCCATTGCGTCAGGCGCACGAGCAGATCCCTCAGAATATAGGTGTACGAATTAACGTCAGCGATTTGCTGACATATGCCGGTGGTTGTCGGAACCGGCGCGACCGGGGAGAAACCCCCATGCTGCGCGCTCGACATCTGGTAGATGCGCACCTCCGCCGGGATGCTCAGGTCCTTGCGGCCCAGCGGGTCGATGGTATCGAATGCACCAGCCGCCTGCCAATACTCGGTGTCGCTCATGACATGCACGATCAATGGGCAGGTTTTATTCGCTCGGCAGCGGTCCAAAAGGCCTGCGGTTTGCCCGGTGAACGGATCGGTTGTCGGCTGGTAGGTCAGCGGCGAGTCCAACCCCGGATACTGTTTCTCGGTGTGCTCGGTACCGGACAGTCGGCCCGGGGTGCCGAAGCGCACGTTGAATGAGCCACGGCCGGAAGCGATGTGGGGCTGAATGCCATCAAACACCTGTGTCCCGGTCTCATCGGCATTGAAGCCCAGCTGCAAATACTCCCGGGCCCAGCGCCCGGATTGCGACGTGCCGTGCATTATTGCCGTCCGGACGCTGCCGGACAGCGGATTGGACCCATCCTTGGCGTGGCGCAGGTAGGCCACGAGGTCACGAGTGGCGGCGAAGCCCAAGCCCAGCACGAGCGGGTTCTTGGCAGTGTAAAACAGTTCGTATATCTGGTTCGTATCAAATCCATTCCTGAGGCAGAGCTTCTGCGGGTCGGGCACACCCGGGAACGCTGTGCTGGTACAGTCCGCGAAGGCGAAGTCTCCCGCAGGGACAGTCTGCGGCGAATTGTATTGGTGCACACGCATCGTCAGCGTGGCATGGGTGGTATCAAGATCGTTTGCCGGATACCCTGGCGTATTCGAGCTGAAACCGGATGTCAGATTCTGCGTCGTCACCGGACCCGCGGGGACAGCGATCGTGGTAAACTCGCTTCGTACCAAGCCGGTTATTGGCGAACCATCGGAATTGGACGCGACTGGAACCGTAATGCCCAACTGCCCGGCCGTCGGCACGAGGTCACCTTGCCAGCCGCTCCAAACGATGCTGTAGCCTTGCTGCTCGAGAAAACCATCACCAGCGGGATCTGTCGTCGTGGCGCCGACGTTGAAGACGCTCGTTGCAAGCTTATTGCCGCGGTTGACGACGTCATATAGCAGCACGTGATTGCCTTTCGATTCGTCAATCGGCTTTAAAATCGATACATCCATGGAATAGGCTACCATGCCATGTGCATTTCTCGGTGCGAGAGCAATGTCCTGAATGATGGCATTGGCCGGATCGTCGGGATCGACCTCGCCGTACGCGGTGCCGTCGAGTTGCTCGTACTGTCCCACCTGTCCGAACGACGCGCCGCCTAAAGCCGGTGAAGCCGTCGTCGTCAAAACCAACCGGGTGATCTTTGCGTGCACCGGCCACGAAGCCAACGCAAGTATTGATGCTATAACAGATGCTGTTTTGCAACATGAGTGCCGGGAGCGTTTCGGGCGATCGGCTTCTATCATTTTCTTACCCCCCATCCCCCGTCACCGAGGTGCTTTTGTTCTTGGACATGAAACAGGCGGACGCCGGCCTTTAACTTAGCCGACCCTTCATTTAGCGCGTAGGAATTGGCTGACTGCAACCGGCATCACTTGAACGTGCTGAGGCCAAACGTCGTGTCTTCGGAATCCTTCGGTCGCTCCCGAAGCACGGATTTTCGTCGCCCAAGAGATACGATCCTCGCGTAGATCAGTCGGAGTTTTGAAATCGCCAACCCGAGCTATAATCAGATCCGGAACGGTATTCGGCGTCTACCGTTTCGGCGCGACGAAAAAGCATGGACGGCGGCCCTGTGGCCGCAACGACGGCTGGCGGATACGCTGCCCTGGGCCGCCGCGCGCTGGTGTGCAGCAACCAACTTTACAGGACGATGCGCCGCAGACCCGCGTCCTGCTTCGGTCCAGGCCCATCACCCCGTAAACGTCTCCACGATATCCTGGTGCAGCGCCCCGATCTCCCGCTGCACGAAATCGAGGAACGGCGACAGGTCCCGCGACGCCAGCTCAGTCACGTTCTGATAGGTCATCGTCGCGTTCAACTGGTCCAGCCGCTCCAGCGCGGCGGACATCCCGCGCAGCCCGTAGCTGGTGCGCAATTGCGTCAGATGCCGCTCCACCCGCCCCAGGTTCAATCCGACCGAGCGCGGGAACGCCCGGTTCGCCAGCAGAAAGCACGCGACCTCTTGCGGATGGTAGCCGTTCGGATGCTCCCGCCGGTAGGCGTGGTATCCGGCCGCCGCGCGCAGCAGTGCGTTCCACTGGCCGGCGTCGATGTTGTCGCTGGCGTCGGACTGCGGCACCAGCGAGTGGAACCGCGTATCCAGCAGCCGGGTGGTCTGGTCCGCGCGCTCCAGGTAACGGCCGATCATGTAGAAGTGCCAGGCCTGGTCGCGGTAGAACGTGCCCTCGGTGATGCCGGTATGCGATTGCGCGCCGTCCTTCAGCATGTTGCAGACTGCGGTAAAATGGTCGGGCGAGATCGTCTCCGCCCGCAGCGCCCTGATGTGTCCGTAGAACACATTGAGCTGCAGCCACATCTCCGTCGAGATCAGCGCCCGCAAGGTGCGCGCATTCTCCCGCGCGGCAATGATGAACGACTGCACTGAGGTCGGATTGGTGTCGTCCAGCAGGTAGAAGTCGCCAACCGTGCGCTGGGTCGCGACCTGGTGCCGCTTGTGAAACGCCTCCAGGTCGCCATTGATGCGCGGGATCGACAGCCAGTTGCGCGAGTTGTCGGCATCGCGGGCAAACGTGTTGGTGACGTCGAGGATGCGGGCGAGGTTCTCGATCCGCTCAATGTAGCGCGCCAGCCAGATGGTGCCCTCGGCGTGGCGGGCGATCAGGTGCACGACGTGCTTCTTCGGGATGATGTCCATTATGCGAGCACCCAGGTATCTTTGGTTCCCCCGCCCTGGGAGGAGTTGACCACCAGCGTCCCGGCCTTCAGCGCCACCCGGGTCAGGCCGCCGGGCAGCACCCAGGTGTCCTTGCCGGTGACCGCGAACGGCCGCAGATCGATGTGGCGCGGCCGCACGCCGTCGTCGCTCAAAGTCGGCGACACCGACAGCTTCAGCGTCGGCTGGCTGATATAATTGGCCGGATCGGCCTTCAGCAGCACCCGGAAATCCTCAAGCTGCTGCTTCGATGCGTGCGGGCCGATCAGGATGCCGTAGCCGCCCGATTCCGCCACCGGCTTGGTCACAAGCTCGGCGAGATGGTCCAGCGTGTAGGCCAGCGACTCCGGTTCGGAACAGATCCGCGTATCCACGTTCTTCAGGATCGGCTCTTCCGACAGGTAGTAGCGGATGATGCGCGGCATGTAGGCATAGATCGCCTTATCGTCGGCCACACCTGTGCCAACGGCGTTGGCGATCGCCACCGCGCCGTGCCGCCACGCCTCGATCAGGCCGCGCACGCCCAGCATGCTGTCGGGATTGAACGCGTCCGGGTCGAGGAAGTCGTCGCCGATGCGGCGATAGATCGTGTGCACCGCGGCGAGGCCGGCGGTGGTGCGCATCCAGACCTTGCCGCCCTCGACCGTCAGGTCGCGGCCCTCCACCAGCGGCACGCCCATCTCGCGCGCCAGGAAGACATGCTCGAAATACGCCGAGTTGAAGATGCCGGGCGACAGCACCACCACCTGCGGGTCGCTGACCGAGGCGGGCGCGATCTCCGCCATCGCGTTGTGCAGGCGCAGGCCGTACTCGTCGACGCTGCGGACGCGCAGGCCGGTCATCAGGTCGGACATCACCCGCAGGCTCATGTGCCGGTTCTCGACCACGTAGGCGACGCCGGAGGGCGTGCGGGCGTTGTCCTCCAGCACCCGGAACTCGCCGGTTTCGTCGCGCACGATGTCGGTGCCGCAGACGTGGACATAGGTGTTGTAGGGGACGTTGAAGCCGACCATGGCCTGGCAGTAGCCGGCGTTTTTCAGCACGAGTTCCTCGGGTACGATCTTGTCGGCGAGGATCTTCCGCTCGTGGTAGATGTCGCGCAGGAACATGTTCAGGGCGCGGACGCGCTGGATGACGCCGGTCTCGATCTGGTTCCACTCGGTTGGTGTGATCACCCGGGGGATCAGGTCGAACGGCAGGATGCGGTCGATCGCCGTGGCGTCCGAGTAGACGGTGAAGGTGATGCCGCGTTCCAGCAGGTCCCGCTCGGCATCGGCCGCGCGCTGCCGTAGGGAACTGATGGGCAGGGCTGCCAGGCGGGACATCAGCAGGGTCAGCGTCGGGTGCTGCGGCTGGCCGGGTCTCAGCATCTCGCAAAAAAATGAGTTGGGATCATAGCCCTGCATGGTGCCATGAGGCGGCATCAGGCTCTGGACTTGCGATTGGCTCCCGGCACTCATCGGCATGCGCGTCTCCATTTTGCAACGCGGCATGATAGAGCAAACGGGTTGGCTGGAAAGGGATTTCGCGGGCTTCTGGTCGGTTTGCTGGTGAAACTGATGTCTTGGCCACACGATGCTCACGTTTTCGTGAACGCGTAGACCCGGACGTAAGGACGGGCCGGCACCATGTCTCCTTCGGGTGCGAATTGAGGAGGATGGCTATGAAAGCGTCGGCCGCCACTATCCTTGTTGCAGCAGTTTTCGCGTGTGTCAGCGTTGTGCCTGCCCGGGCACAACGGCAAACCGGATCGGCTCCGGCGCCGGGGGCGGCCCAAACCATCGCGGGTCAGTCCACGACCTCGGCCACCGAGACCCCTGCACCGCCGCCGGGGCCACGCACCATCGCCAAGGTTGGCAACGTCAACGTCGGCATTTGGGCTCCGGTGCAGGCGCCCTATAACGTCAACAACAACCGGAACCTGGCGGCAAACCCGATATGGGCGGAAGGCGGCTCGGCGCCATAGATCGCGCTGACGCATTGCGAGGCGCTGGCGGGTCGTTATTCGGCCTGTGTAGATGGGGACGGAGGCTGGAGGAGATCGAGGCCCGTCCCGGCGAGCGCGACGGGCCTGGATGTGACGGGCCTGATCGCGAACAGTCGCCGGACGCGAGCGGCTAGCCGCGTCTGACACCGCTGGCGTGTCCGCGTGGGCGCTGGCTCAGTAGGCTCGGCGCAGGATTTCCTTATGTGTCATGGCCGGCCTTGTGCCGGCCATCCGCGACGGTGTCGCCGCCGGCACCGCAATTCTCTCCCCTCCGTCATGGCCCGGCTTGTCCGGGCAACCTGTCGCGGCAGGTGCTTGCGGGGGTGGCCCGGACAAGCCGGGCCATGACGGAAGGGGAACGAGGCGCCGGGGCAAACTTTTCCCTCCTATCCGCTTATCCTGACAGGCATGGGGCCAAGCCGGGCCGTGACACGGGGGCAGTGCCGGCGCGCATGTCCGCTTAAGTTGGCGCATATCCGGCTTGACCAGGCCACCACGGCCAGCCATGGGGCCAGACCCCGCCATGACGACATCGGGCAAGGACGCTCCGCCCGATACAGAGAGCGCTTTCTCCCCGCACCCCCGAAGGGGTAAGGACAACCATCGGTCAGGGAGAGACATCGGTGGCTGTCGAGTTGCATATGCAGGACATCGCGGACGCGCGGGCGCAGAGCGCCGTGACCATCCGCCCCACCGTGCCGGCGCTGGAGGCGATGCTGCACGAGGCGGTCCCGGTGCTCGACCACGGCTGCATCCGTGTGATCGATTACATGGGGGACGACTCGGCGATCGTGCAGGCGGCCCGCGTGTCCTACGGCCGCGGCACCAAGCGGGTGCAGGAGGATGCCGGGCTGATCCGCTACCTGATGCGCCACCGGCACACCACGCCGTTCGAAATGTGCGAGATCAAGTTCCACGTCAAACTGCCGATTTTCGTCGCGCGGCAGTGGATCCGCCACCGCACCGCGAGCGTGAACGAATACTCGGCGCGGTATTCGATCCTCGACAAGGAATTCTACATCCCGTCGCCCGCGAACCTCGCGGCGCAATCCAGCATCAACCGGCAGGGGCGCGGCGAGGTGCTGGACGGCGACGAAGCGGCGGAGGTGCTGGACCTGCTGCGCTCCGACGCGGATCGCTGCTACGCGCATTACGCCAGCATGCTGAACGAGGGCGAGGCTGCCGATCCTGGGCGGCGCGGTCTGGCGCGGGAACTGGCGCGGATGAACCTGACCTTGAATACCTATACGCAGTGGTATTGGAAGACCAACCTGCACAACCTGTTCCACTTCCTGTCGCTGCGCGCCGACTCGCACGCCCAGTATGAGATCCGGGTGTATGCGGACATCATGCTGCGCATGACCGAGGCCTGGGTGCCGATCGCCTCGGCTGCGTTCCGCGATTACCGCCTGGGCGCGGTGACGCTGTCGGCGCAGATGGTCGCGGTGGTGAAGCGGCTTTTGGCGGGCGAGGCTGTTACACAGGAAACCAGCGGCCTGAACCGCCGCGAATGGGCCGAATTCGCCGAGCAGTTCCATATCCGCTGAACCCGCCGCCGATCGGCAACCTGTCGGGTCGCTTGCTCCGGGTTCATCACCACGGTAAGGGTCGGTCCTTCCCGGGCAGCGGGCCGGGGCCGACACCACCGCCGCGGAACATCCGATCATGAGGTTATCCATTTGAGCCACGATCAGGAGGCCGCGGGGACCGGCAAGTCCGCTCCGCGTCTCGGCGTGCTGATGGCGGTGCTCGGCATCGTGTATGGAGATATCGGCACCAGCCCGCTCTATGCCTTCAAGGCCAGCCTCCAGCTCTTCGACCCGACGCAGACGACACCAGTTGAGATCATGGGCGTCCTGTCGCTGATCTTCTGGTCGCTGATCATCATCGTGACGGTGAAATACGTCTTTTTGGTGATGCGCGCCGACAACCGCGGTGAGGGCGGCATCCTGGCGCTGATGGCGCTGGCCCAGCGCGTCTCGGTCGGTGCCGCGACCAAAAGCGGGCTGGCCCTTGTCGGCATCGCCGGGGCCTGCCTGTTCTTCGGCGACGGCGTGATCACGCCGGCCATCTCGGTGCTGTCCGCGGTCGAGGGGCTGGAAGTATCAGCTCCGCAGTTGAAGCTGTATGTCCTGCCGATCAGCGTGACGGTGATCGCCGCGCTGTTCGCGGCACAATACCAGGGCACCGGCCGAGTGGGCCGTGTGTTCGGCCCGATCATGGTCGTGTGGTTCCTGATCATCGGCGTGACGGGGCTGCTCGAGATCGTCGATCATCCGGAGGTTCTGAAGGCGGTTTCGCCGATTTACGCGTTTCAGCTTTGTCTGCAGTACAAGGGTATGGCGTTCTTCGTCCTGGGCGCCGTGGTGCTGTGCGTCACCGGGGCCGAGGCGCTGTATGCCGATATGGGGCATTTCGGCGCCAGACCGATCAAGATCACCTGGCTGACCTTCGTGCTGCCGAGCCTGGTGCTGAACTATTTCGGCCAGGGCGCGCTGATGATGCACGACCCGGCGGCGATCCAGAATCCGTTCTTTCTACTGGACCCCGAATGGCTGCGGCTGCCGATGGTGGTGCTGGCGACGCTGGCGACGGTGATCGCCAGCCAGGCGGTGATCTCCGGCGCTTTCTCCATGGCGCGGCAGTGCATGCAACTCGGCTTCCTGCCGCGCATGACGGTGCGCCATACCTCCACGATGGAGGAGGGTCAGATCTACGTGCCACAGGTGAACACGGCATTGGCCACCGGCGTCGTGCTGCTGGTGCTGGCGTTCAAGACGTCGGACAATCTGGCATCGGCCTATGGCATCGCGGTGACCGGCACCTTCCTGTGCACCGCCATCCTGGCGATGGTTGTGTTCCGCCGCCAGTTCCACTGGTCGCGTTTCGCGGCGATCTCGGTGTTCGGCTCGTTGTTCTTCATCGATACGATCTTCTTTTCCGCCAACACGGTGAAGGTTGTGGAGGGTGGTTGGGTGCCGCTGGCGCTGGGTGCTGCGCTGACCGGCATGATGACGTCGTGGAAGCGAGGCCGCGATTTGCTGCTATCGCGCTGGAAGCAGTCCAGCATGCCGTTGGCGCCGTTCCTGGCGCGGCTGCCTCAGTCCCGCATCATCCGGGTGCCGGGGCTGGCGGTGTTCATGACCAGCAATCCGGACTACGTGCCCACATCGCTGCTGCATAACCTCAAGCACAACAAGGTGTTGCACGAGAACGTCCTGTTCGTGACGGTGGAGAACGAGGACGTGCCGGAGGTGTCTCCGAACCGCCGGTCGGAAGTGGCGGACCTGGCGCCGGGGATCCATCGGGTGGTGCTGCGCTACGGCTTCATGGAAAGCCCGAACATCCCGCGCGAACTGGAGGATCTGACCGACAAGCTGGGCGTCCGCGTGTCGCAGGCGAGCTACTTCCTCGGCCGCGAGGTCCTGGTGCCGGGCATGGCGCCGAAGCTCTCGTGGTGGCGGCGCGGCCTGTTCCTGATCATGGCCCGCAATGCGGTGCCGGCGACCGAGTTCTTCCGTATCCCGAGCGACCGGGTCGTCGAGCTGGGCGTTCGCATCACGATCTGATAGGCGCGGCGCGCGATCGGCGTTTTGGCCTGGCGCGGGCGGCGGCGGATGCATCGACGGCCTTGCGCGCCCATTCACGAAAAGCCTCCGGTTCGTCCAGCAGATCGGGCGGGCAGCGCCAGTATGAGTGGATCGTGTGGGTTCCGTTCTTCGTTTCGTAGCTGAACGGGGCCTCGCCCGCGGCTTCGTAGTCCGCTCGATTGGCGTCGCCGACTTTCAGGAACAGTTCGTCGCGCGCGACCAGACCGAACATCATGTCGCCGCGGAACAGCCCGACCCCGCCGAACATGCGCCGTGCCGATACCGGTCCGAGCGGGGCAAGCAGTTCGAGCAGATGCGGGATGAGGTGCGCCACGAGCCGATGTCCTTCTGTTGTCGTGCCAGAGCGCGATGAGACCCTACTCTTCCAATCCGCGTCATGGCCCGGCTCGTCCGCAATAGGCGCGGGCGGACTGGCGCTACGACGTTTCCCCCGTGTCATGGCCGCGCTTGGCCCCATAGGCGTCAGGATAAGGGAGCACGTGAAGCATGGAATTCTCCCCCATCGTCATGGCCCGGCTTGTCCGGGCCACCGCCGCCAGCACGTGCCGCAACAGGTGGCCCGGACCCAAGCCGGGCCATGACGGTGAGAGAACAAGGCCCCTCGCGAACTTTTCCGTCCTTTTCCCTTATCCTGATAGCTATGGCGCTTGGCCCGGCCACCCACGACTCGCGGGGTTGGTGGCGGCAAAGTCGTGGATGGCCGGCACAAGGCCGGCCATGACACGACGGAGAATCCGGTGCCACGCCAATCGTCGGTGGCAATCTCGCCCGGGTCAAACTCAAAGCGGATTGGTCGCATCGCCACCCCGTCATGCCGACCTGCGCCGGGTCGGCCGGGCCGATGGATCAACCTCAACGGCCACCGGCGTTAACCGGATGTTAACCAACGGCGGGTTATTGGATCACGAGGCGGTTTGCCAGGTTGACCACGGCTTTCCAAGGACAAATTTGCCGCGCTTGTGACGGAGGCATGGAAAATCTTGCTACCACGGTCGAGCAAAACCGCACGATTTGGTGCGTGTGCCATCAATGATGTCACCTCCGCGCTTGTGTCCGGCTGCGACAGCCGGCTGCGTATCGACCCGGCATCCGGCCTCAACAAGTATCTTTGCCCCGTGGCCCCCGGTCCGGAGATCGTGTGCGCATCGTCCTGCACGGCGTCGCCGATCACCCGCGGCGGCTTCGATGCGGCGGCGGTTGTGTTCGCCGAACATGCCGCCGTTGCCTCGGTCCGCGCCGGAGGCTTGCTGCTGCGGGAGCACGCCCGGCGGATCGAAGCCTACCTGCTCGGGTATTTCGGCGCCGGCGGGATGGCCGATGCCATCCTGTGCCCCTCCGGGACAGATGCGTTGCTGCTGACGGCGCGGCTGCTCGCCGCGGAGTGTCCGGACATGCCGATGACGGCGATCTTGCCATGCGCGCCCGAGACCGGGACCGGCGTTCCGCTGGCCGCTGCCGGCCGCTTGTTCGACGGGCCGTGTCAGGGACAGGCCACGACAAACACCGAAATCGACAAAGTTGAGGTGGCGCTGCGCGGGCTGGACGGAGAGCCTTTGCCGGGCGGCGTTGTCGATGCCGCGTATGCCTCCGCGGTGTCACGCGTGCGGGGGCGAGCTGTCGTCTACCTGACCTATGGCAGCAAGACAGGGCTGATCGCGCCATGGTCTCCGCCGGCGGGGGATGACGTCATCGTCGATGCCTGCCAGGCGCGCATCGATCCGGCGTGGGTGGCGGGGTATCTGCGGCGCGGGTGGCCGGTGATCGTGACCGGTTCGAAGTTCCTCGGCGGTCCGGCGTTTTCGGGCGCGGTGCTGTTCCCGGCGGCGCGGCGGAGGCGTCTACGGCGGCGCGCGCCCGGGCTTGGGACGGTGCTGCGCTGGACGGCGGCGCTCGAATCGATGCAGCGCTTCGCCTCTGTTTCGACCCGGGCCGCAGCGTTCCTGGAGCAGCGGGTCGCCGCGGTCGATGGCGTGATCGCGGGCAATCCCGCGCTGTTTCCCGTCGGCGGCCTGTCCAATCACGGCCCGCACTGGGCCGATCGGCCGAGCATCGTGACATTCGCGGTTCGGGATCCCGGGGCGCGGGCACGCCTGCTGTCTGCCGGGGAACTGCGACCGGTCTACGAAGAATTGGCGCTGGGCGGCGTCCTGCTTGGCCAGCCGGTGGATCTGGGCGCGTTCGGCGGCTTGCGGATCGCGATCGGGGCACGCGATGTCATCGAGGGACTGCCCGCCGGGCGAGACCGTCTACTCGATGCGATCAGCGTGCTCGGCCGTCCCGAGGTCGCCTTGGCGGCGGAGTGACGGCGGCGCTAGACCGCCGCGAGCACCGCGGTGCAGATTCGGGCGACGTCGTCCTCCGTCAGGTCGGGATGGATCGGCAGGGCCAGAATGCGCGTCGCGAGGTCGTCCGACACCGGCAGCGACGTCCCGTCATGCTCGGCGCTGTAGGCCGGTTGGCGGTGCAGCGGGCGCGGATAGTAGATCGCCGTCGGCACGCCATCGGCGCGCAAAGCGGCTTGGATGCGGTCGCGGGCGGCCTCGTCCTTTAGCAGGATGGCGTAGATCGCCCAGGCGCTGGTGCTGTCAGGGACCCGCTTCGGCGTGGTGACGGCGTTGCCGAGGCGCTGGTCGTAGGTGCGGGCGATGCGCTCGCGGGCTTGCAGTTCCTCGGGGAAGACGGCCAGTTTCGACAGCAGGATCGCCGCCTGGATCGAGTTCGAGGCGGCCGTTCATGCCGGTGCGCAGAACCTCGTAGCGGGTCTTGCCCTCGCCGTGGGTGCGCAGGCTGCGATAGAGATCGGCCCGTTCCTCGGATTCGGTGAACAGCGCGCCGCCGTCGCCGTAGGCACCGAGCGGCTTGGACGGGAAGAAGCTGGTCGCGGTCGCGTCGGCCTGGCTGCCGAGGGGGCGACCGTTCAGCGTGGCGCCGAAGCTTTGCGCGAGGTCGTCCAGCAGGAACAGGCCGTTGCGGCGAGCGATGTCCGTCAGGGCGGGCCAGTCGGCGGGCTGGCCGAACAGATCGACGCCGATGATCGCGCGGGGCTTGAGCGTGCCGGCGGCGCGGACGTTTTCGATCCGCTGCGCCAGATGGGCAGTGTCGATCTGGAAGGTGCGGGGATCGACATCGACGAACACCGGGGTGGCGCCGAGCAGCAAGGGCACCTCGGCGGTCGCGGTGTAGGTGAAGGCTGGGAGGAAGACGGCGTCGCCGCGGCCGATCTGCTCGGCCATGAGGGCGATTTGCAGGGCGTCGGTGCCGGAACTGACGCTGACGCAGTGCTTGGCGTCGCAGAAACTGGCCAGTTCGGCTTCCAGTTCGCGCACTTCGGGGCCGAGGATGAACTGGCAGTGCTCCAGCACCGTGTCGATCCGGCGGCGCAGATCGGCGGCGATGCGGGCCTGCTGCGCTTTGAGGTCGAGGAAGGGGATGGCGCGGGGGGAGTTGGTCATGGAACCTCGGTGGAGTGGCTTATCGGGTCGGTGGCACGATCGTTAGGCGCCGGGGGTGTTTGTCACGCCCGCACCTCTCCAGCTGAACCATCGATGTTGTGCTCGAATTCGGGGATCAGCCTGCCGAGCAGCGTCAGCGCCAGCTTCACCTGGCCGCCGCGGCAGGCGCTGCCGATTTCTTCGATCGCGCGGGCGACGATGGCGGGGTCCGCCGTGCGGGGGGAGGCCATCAGCAAACCGGCATAGCCGGTCGGAACCGGCGGTTCCTTGCCGTGGAATAGTTCCTCATACAGCTTTTCGCCGGGACGCAGGCCGGTGAAGCGGATCTCGATGTCCTGTTCCGGCTGCAATCCGGCGAGGCGGATGATCTGGCGGGCGAGGTCGACGATCTTAACCGGCTCCCCCATGTCCAGCACGAAGATGCCCCCGTTCTCGCCCGACGGCAGCGCCGCGCCGTTTACCCCGAGCACGCTGGCTTGCAGCACCAGGCCGACCGCCTCGCGCACCGTCATGAAGTAGCGCTGCATGTCGGGATGGGTCACGGTCAGCGGGCCGCCGCGGGCCAACTGCCGCTGGAACAGCGGCACGACCGACCCCGTGCTGCCGAGCACATTGCCGAACCGCACGGTGATGCAGCGCATCCCATGCTGCCCGCCGGTCCGTGCCGAGATGTCCAGCGCCTGGCAGTACATCTCCGCCAGCCGCTTCGAGGCGCCCATGACGCTGGTCGGGTTCACCGCCTTGTCGGTGGAGATCAGCACCATCGCCAGCGCGCCGACGGCCCGCGCCGCATCGGCGACGTGGCGGGTGCCGGCGGCGTTGGTGGCCATGCCCTCCAGAGGGTTCGCCTCGACCATCGGCACGTGCTTGAGCGCGGCGGCGTGGAACACCAGTTCCGGCCGGTATTCCTCGAACACGGCGCGGATGCGGGCTTCGTCGCGGATGTCGGCGATCAGGGCGCAGCGGTTGACGCCGGGGTGGGTCTCCGCCAGTTCCAGGTCGATCTGCCACAGCGCGTATTCGCCGTTGTCGAGCAGGATCAGCGTGCCGGGGCCGAAAGCGGCGACCTGGCGGGCGAGTTCGCTGCCGATGGTGCCGCCCGCGCCGGTGACGATGACCCGCCGCCCCTGGATCAGCCGCGCCATGCCGTCGCGGTCGAGCGGGACTTGCGGGCGGTTCAGCAGGTCCTCGATCGCGACGGGGCGGAGTTCGACCGGCCGCGGCTTGTCGCTGTGATCGGCCAGCGCGGTGGGGCGCGGCGCCTGGCGGACCTGCAGGCCGAAGCGATCGGCCTCGGCGACGACGCGGGCGAGGCGGGCGCCGGCCAGTTCGGGGGTGACAAAGACCAGGGTGCCCGGCAGGCGATCCTCGTTGCGCAGTTGATCGAGCACGGCGGCGGCGTCGTCGAGCGAGCCGAGGATGGGGTAGCCCTGGATGCGGCGGCCGGTCTGCCGGTTGGAGGAGGCGAGCAACCCCTCCACCCGGAACAACTGGCGGCGGTCGCGGGACAGGGCGCGCAGGAACAGATCGGCGTCCTCGATGCTGCCGGCAAGCAGGATGGTGGCGGCGTCGGTTTCCGCCGGCCGGGCGGCGGGGCGGCCGCGGCGCCAGCGGTAATAGACCCGGGGGGTGCCGAGCAGGGCGAGCAGCGTAAGGGCGAGGATGACGGGGAAGGCGGGGTTGGGCTGTTCCAGGCCTATTATTGAGGCGGCGCCGGCGAACAGGGCGGCGCCGAGGGCGGCACTGGCGGCGACGGTGAACAGGTCGCCGATGGCGGCGAAGCGCCAGTACTGCAGGGAAAGGCGGAACGGGATGCCGGCTGCCAGCAGGGCGGCGGCGCCGAGGGGGATGGTCCAAAGCGGATGCAACGGGGGTGCTGCCGGGTCGGCGAGCCACCTCGCCACCGGCACGGACAGAGCCGCCATGCCGCCGTCGAGGGCGACATTGACGGCGATGCGAATCAGGGAACGCGCCGCGGCCATGGGCGGGGTATAGCGCGGGTGGGGTTGGGGGGATAGCGGGGAGGTGGGGGGTGGGTGTGAGGACCGACCGAATGATTGACGGATTAAATGGCAGCCAATGCCTTATCGTCGGCGCGCGAAGGCTTTTAGGGCCGCGTCGCCAAGTGAAACACGCTCGCTAAACTAAGCCTTCGGTTTTGACATCGCCTCACGAACGGGTGAAACATACGTGTGACCCCAACTCGACCGCAGCGCATCTTATGAATATCCGACCAGATAGCAAAAAAACGGACTGTGAAGGCATATGACACCAAAAAAGCATCACGCATATGTCGCCATCTGGAAGGCGAACGAAGGCGAGCGCATCAAGGGCTTCGCGTTGAGCACGGAACGTGAAACCCTTCGAACCTCTTCAGCCGGTGCAGCCGCCGAGAAAGAGGAGGGTGAGGAGGAAGCGGAAGCCACGGGCGACGAACCGAAGGGACGGGATGGGGCGCTGACATTGGCTGCCACCATTGACCGGATAGTCGAGTTCGAGCCACTCACAAAGCGAGCTCTTGTTTATATCATCGTTCTTGGCTGACGGATTACCAGGAATGATGGTAGAAAGGGACGTTATTTCCTGGGTAGAGAGCTCGAGCGAGATGCTCGAGACTGTTGATAACGCCGCCATATATGGACTATCGGGCGAACAGTTTCAAGGGATTGCTTCAAAAATGAGCCGGATTTGGCGGGTAGAGATCGGCCTGCGATCCCTACCGGCTGCAGTTCTAATGAGCATTGTCGCGACCTTCGACACAGTTATTGCGGACGTTATACGTGATATGCTCACGATAAAGACCGAGGTGTTCCAAACTGGCGAACGAACGATACTTCTTAGTGACGCGCTGCGGGCCGAGTTGATCGCTGAAATCAAGGAAAAATCGATCGTCGATGAGATATATCAGTTTTCGCGCGGTAGCCACGAAGATCAGGTAAGATATATTGAGACAAACTTTCACGTAGCAATAAAAGATCACTGGAAACGGTGGCCAGACTTCATCGAGGTCTTCGAGAGACGTAATTTAATAGCTCATGGCGAAAAGACTTTTACAAAGAGGTATGCGTCAATATGCTCAAAGAATGGGCACAAAGGATCAGATAAAATCCTCGGAGCACCCGTCAAACTGACATCAAACTACCTGCGACAAGCTGCTGATATCCTACTCGAATTCAGCCTGTTGCTGGTATTCAGTTTGTGGAGGAAGCAATTTGTTAAAGAAAAAGAAGACGCCTTCGAGAGTCTAAATCATGCCGCATTTAGACTGATAGAGACTAAGAAATATGAAGTTGCTATACGCCTGCTTGAATACGCGCTAAGCCTAAAGAACACGGGTGTGTTAGATCGAACACGGAAGATGATGTATGTTAATCTGGCGAGTGCCCATCGGCACTCCGATAACAAAGAACTTAGTATTCGTATATTATCCGATGTGGATTGGTCGAGTTCGTCCGATGACTTCAAGATTTGTGTTGCTGCGCTTAGAGGGGATATGGACGAGGTAACGAGGCTTATGCCCATAGTGGCAAATGCCGACGCCGTTTCAAAGGAGCATTTTAGGAATTGGCCTGTTTTCAAATTCGTGCGTGATCAGGAGAGATTTCTTCTCAGATTTAGGGAGATTTTCGGGGAGCCGCTCCGCCAGGAGAAGGCGCCCAAGGCGATGGAGTTTTCTGATGACGATACGGATGCAGTAACTCCGTCCGGCGAGGTTGACGTTACGGTACATTAACGGCCGACGAGTGTGGCCTTAAGGACGGGCGCAGTCCTTGCGAAATCGGGGGCTTGCGCATCTCGAAAGTGTCCGCTGCGCGTCCGCGGCGGTGGACGAACTGCGGGGTCAGGCCGGTGTTTGAGCATTTTCCCTATACCTATCGAGTGTTCTCCCGTAACGACGCTACGTGGATCGCCACCCGGAACGACCTCCCGAGCCTGAGCGCCTCGCCGCCAAGCTCGGGATGCGGTGACCGGCATCCGCGATCATCAACGGAACCGTTTATCCTGAGCCCCAAGGCACCGAATCAGCCGTCTTCCATGATCTCCGCCATCGCCGCCACAAATCGCCTGCCAGCCTCGATCGCTTCGCTTGCCTGTGCGGGAGATACCTCCGAACCCGGACCGGTCTCGGAATCCGCAATGCCTTTGAGCTGGTAGGTGCGTCCAAGGAAAGCGCGCAGCCCGGTATCGAGTCGCGGATCATCCTTGGTGAGCCGATGCAGTTCTGCCGCGACCCCTCGATGGGCCTTCGCCGCCCGGCCCGTTCTCTCTGAGATCAACGGCTGAGCAGCATGGAACCCGGCGAGATAGGCAGAGCGGCCTGCAGCGTCATAAAGGTGCGTCGCCAGCATGACCTCCGCCTCCCCAAGCAAGCGGTGAGCCTTGGCCAGGAAATATCCGGTCTCGGGTGTCAGAGGTCGATCCCCTCGCGGCGGATCTCTCGCATCAGCGGCGTGCGCTCATCGTAGGCACTGGCCCGGTAAGCCATGGCATGGACGAACTCACCTGTTTCATTGATGACATCGGTGCTCAAGTCCGCCAGCCGATTCAGTTCCGCGTCTCGGTCGTCTATCTCGCGCAAGAACACCGCAACATCATAATCGGAGTCCGGGCGCGCATCGCCCCGCGCGCGGGAGCCGAACAGCACCACACGGTCGAGACGATCACCGTACATCCCATCAAGCGCCCGGCGGAAGCGGGCCAGCACAGGATCAGCTACGACGGGTGCGTCCATCAATGGTCCCTTCAGCGCGCCACCATCTGCAGGTCGCCGGGGCGGCGAAAGGCACGCTTGACCCAACGATGGCATTGTAGCACGGAAAAGCGCCCCTGTTCAAAGTCTGGCCTTGGCAGGTCGGACCCTCTCCACGCATGACGCCAAACGAAAATGCCCCGCTACTGCGCCCCGTGCGCCAGCGGCCTCGTCTACCGCAACGGCGCAAGCGTCTCATCCCTCAGCGGTGCCGCCCGACGACCCGGCATCTGTGACGCCCGTTCGGATGCGCGACCGCCACCAGCGCGGCATAACTATCCACCCCGAGCCATCGCATCGCCTGCGGGTGCCCGGGATCCGTTCCAAATCGTCCAGTCGGCTTCCTCAAACGTCGCGACTCAATGCGTCGCCCCATCGCCACTGATCCCCTCATTTACCAGCGCCAAGCCACGGTGTTCAGCAGATGCACCCGAGGCAGCCGGGCGATGCCGCCCTCCGCCGCCCGACCGGCGGAACTGCCGATCTCGTGAACACTGCGCGCCAGCGGCCGGGCCTCCGCATGGCACACCCGTTGCAGCCCGGAAGCTGCCGGATGCGACGGATCCCCCAGCTTGTGTGGCACCCCGGTGCGCCACACCGCGGAGTGCAAAGGACCCTCCATGAGCGACATAAGCCTAGATTCAGGCGGCACCGGGGAAATTCCCGAAACCCAACACTGGCCCGCGCAATACAGCCCGCGCCTCACCAACGAGGACCTCGCTCCGCTACGCGACCAGACCTGGGGCGCGTACAATATTTTTGCATTCTGGATGTCGGATGTGCACAGCGTCGGAGGATACATCACCGCCGGCAGCCTGTTCGCCCTCGGACTGCAAAGCTGGCAGGTTCTGATATCGTTGCTCATCGGCATTTTGATCGTGCAGTTCTTCTGCAACCTGATCGCCAAGCCCAGCCAGACGGTGGGCGCCCCGTATCCGGTGGTGTGCCGGGCGCCGTTCGGCGTCCTGGGCGCCAATATCCCGGCGATCATTCGCGGTATGATCGCGCTCGCGTGGTACGGTATCCAAACCTATCTTGCATCAGCGGCGCTGCTTATTGCGTTCCTGCGGTTTTTCCCCGGTCTGGCGCCTTTCGCCGACGTATCGCGGCACGGTTTCGCCGGGCTTTCCACGTTGGGATGGGCGGCGTTCATGACCTTGTGGATACTGCAGGCAATCGTGTTCTGGCACGGAATGGACAGTATTCGCCGTTTCATCGACTGGGCCGGCCCGGCGGTCTATGTCGTGATGATCGTATTGGCCGTCTATCTGGTGGCGAAGGCGGGGATCGGTAACATCGGCCTGACGCTGGGCACTGTGCAGTACAGCGGTTGGGCCGCCGTCGGGGTCATGGTCAACGCGATCGCGCTGGTGGTGTCGTATTTCTCCGGCCCGATGCTGAACTTCGGCGATTTCTCCCGCTACGGGCGCAGCTTCGGCGCGGTCAGGACGGGGAATTTCTGGGGCCTGCCCGTCAATTTCCTCGGCTTTTCGCTGCTGACGGTAATCACCACGGCCGCGACGCTGCCGGTGTTCGGGACGCTGATCACCGATCCGGTGGAAACCGTAGGCCGTCTCGACAGCACCGCGGCGGTGATCCTGGGCACCGTCACCTTCGCGATCGCGACAATCGGGATCAACATCGTCGCCAATTTCGTTTCTCCGGCATTCGACTTCTCCAACGTCGCGCCGAGCTACATCAGTTGGCGCACCGGCGGCATGATCGCGGCGGTCGGATCGATTTTCCTGACGCCCTGGAACTTGTACCGCAGCCCCGAGGTGATCCATTACACGCTGGACATCCTGGGATCGTTCATCGGGCCGTTGTTCGGCATTCTCATCGCCGATTTTTACATCGCCAAGCGGCAGCGCCTGGACGTTGATTTGCTCTATTCGATGAATCCCGACGGACGGTATTGGTACAACGGCGGCTACAATCGGGCCGCGATCATCGCCCTGATCCCCGCGGCCCTGGTTCCAATCATCTGTGTGCTGACACCCAGCCTCTCCGGGCTCGCGAACTTCACCTGGTTCATTGGCGTGGCGATCGGGTTTACCATCTACGTCGCGGTCGGGCGGCGCGACGGGGACGGATCACCCTGAGGCGGGACCCGTTCGCGCCGTCCACTCCGGCGCGAACGGGTGGCGGCCATCGGATGTCAGCCATGTCGCGATTGCACGGTTCCCCAGCAGAAAAGGACATCGTATTTTCATAGTTTCGCCACGACCGGCGATCTAATTTGATGCCGACGACAAGGGCGGCGCTGGAAGCGCTGCTTACGAAACAGCAGAAGGGTCGCCCTGTGCGCCCTCGAAGTCTAAAGCTCCGCGCTCCTCGGGGCCCGCATGAATGGGCTCGCTACCACGAAATCCGCCAGCATTGCCTGTTCGAGAAATATCACGCCAAGGGTTCGCTGCATTACTTCGAATATGATCCCTTCCACCCGGACGAGGCCGACCCGGCCAACCATCCGCTGGTCTTTCTCGCCGATGGGCGGGTGATCGGCACCATCCGGATCGACATCAAGCCCGACGGGCGCGCAATCTTTCGCCTGGTCGCCATCGACGACCCGTGGCAAGGGCACGGCCTCGGCTCGACCATGCTCGACATGGCTGAACACTGCGCGCGAGGCTGGGGTGCCCGCACGGTGTGTCTGAATGCCGTGCCCGATGCGCATCGCTTCTACGTCCGTCATGGCTTCGCGCCGGAGCGATGGGTTGGATGCACCAGCAATCCCACCGAGACTCCAATGGTCAAGCACGCTGCCGATCCGGCGGCGCAACTCACCCCCATTCCGGTCATGCCGATGGGCATCGCCGCCCTGATGCAAACCGGTGCCTGACGCCAATGGCATGGCGGGACCGCGTGTCCCGCCATGCCATCCGTCCACCGCGTGCCGATAATGATCAGCCCAGGATTGCCAGTGGGGCCGGATCCGGAAACAGCCGGCCGAGATCGGCATGCGTGTAGCCATAGCCATCCAGCAGGGCGTCTGGCGCGTGCTCCACGGCTTCCCATGCGTCACCCGAGATCGCTTGCAAATGCAAGTGGGGATACCACCCGCCGTTCTCTTCAGGCGTTCCGATGACCCCGACCGGTGTGCCGCGCTCCAACCGCTCGCCCGGCTGCGGCAACCCGGCATGCGCCAGATGTCCCAGCAGCACGTAGTCCGCCCCGGCCGCCGGCGTGTCGGCGCGCATGACGAACCAACCGCCCCAGCCTCCGCCCAAATCGCGGCACGGCACGGCATGCATCACCTCGCCCGAGACCGGTGCCAGGACCACTGTCCCCGCCGGCACGTTCAAATCGATGCCCAGGTGGATGGTGCAGCCATCCGGCAGGTAATGTCCGCGCCAAAGATGGGCGCGATCCTCGAGCCAACCGCCCCAGCAATGGTCAGCCCCCAGCCGGCTCGCCACCGCGCTCACCCAACGGTCGCAGAAACCGGGATCGTTGAGGGGGTTAGGGCCGTCCTTTGCCGGGAATTCGACGCGCGCCAGCGCATCCAGATTGGCCCTGGTCCAACGGCCGCCGGCCAACGCGGGAAATATCCAAGGTGCTTCTGGCATGCTCGTGGTGCTCCATGGCCGGGGCAGCGCAAATCCCTGACGTGTCTTATGCGCGTTCCCCGGGTGCTACAAATCCGCACCTACCTCCGACCTCGGGCCAGCAAGCCCTCAACCTGCTCGCGAATCTCGGCCGCGACCCGCGGATCAAGCCGCGACAACCATCGCCGCGGGATCTCCTGCACGCCGTATGCCGCGCCCGCCAGCATCCCGGCCAGCGCCCCGGTGGTGTCGGCGTCGCCGCCCTGGTTCACAGTCTCGACCACGCAGGAAACAAAACTGTCGGTCGTGAAGAAATAATGCAGCACGGTCTGCACCGTATCGACCACGTACGCGGTTGACAGGCCGCGATATGGCTTGAAGCGGAACCGCGGGTGCTCGGCCAGCAACGCGTTCGCCTCACGCCGGGCCGCGGCAACGCCTTCGTCTGCGAGCAGCACCCTGGTCATCCGCCCGAAGCCCAGCACCGCCGCGTCCGACAGCGGGTGATGGTGAGTCACATGGCTTTGCTCGATGCTCCAGCGTTCGAAGGCGGCCTCGTCGTTCAGTGTGGCCAGCACGACCGGCAGGTTGCGCATCAGCGCCCCGTTTCCCGCATCGCCCTCGTTGAATGGGCCGCTGACCGATCCGTCACCCATATAGCGGCGGATGCCGCGGCGGCAGGTACCGCCGACATCGACGGGCTTGCTCCGCAGCCAGGTGGCGAACTGCTCGCAGACCCGCGCGACGTCCCAGGCCGGCCCCTGCAATATGGCGCGGCCCAGGCACAATGCCATCTCGGTATCGTCGGTCACCTGGCCGGGCGCGAGGCGCAGCCACCCGCCGCCCGTGATGGTCTCGTGCCTCCGGTATGCCGCCTCGATCTCCCGCCGCGTCATGAACTCCACGGTCGCGCCGAGCGCGTCACCCGCGGCAAATCCCAGGTACGCCCCGAGCGCCCGTTCCTCCAATGTCGGCATTGTCATCTCAGTCCCAACGAGTAACGACACGGTATTCTCCGCCGATAACCAGGTGCTCGCTTTCGGACTTGAGCGGGTGCCGGGGAAAAAGGGCGTTGAAGAACAGGATTTTCGTGACTGGTATTCGCGCCTCCAGGATGCGGTTGCCAAAGCAGCCGGCGATGTCGCGATCGTCCGAGAACGAAAGAACATTGTTGAACAGCACAACCGCGGTGCGCCGGTCGATCTGCCGGATGACTCTCGTCTCGTCGTATTCGTTAGTCCCGCGAAAAAGCGTCAGATGCGTCCTTCCGGCCTGAAAACGGCGAAACTGCCACTGGCAGAACTCGTACAGCAAATCGAGCTGCGCATGGATGGAGTTGGCGTGATAGCGCGCCGACATCTTCTCGGCGACGTAGGTCGTCCAGGCATGGACCGACCCGGGGTTCATTGGTTCCTTGTGGTGGGTAGGCAGCAGGCCGAAGCGGCTTTCCACCCAACCCTTGATCACCGCGCCTTCCCGGCTGTTCGAAGTCATAGCCCCAGCCCCGCAGCAGACTCAAATAGCTGGACCGGATACGCCGTCGCGGGCCGGAGCGTTCGCGCTGCTCGGGATCGATACCGAACGCCGCGTAGATGTAGGTCTCGAACGCGTCCACGGCCTCCGCCGGCGTCTCCGCCTGATCGAGCATCTCGAACAGGCTGCGATTGAATTCGTGCGCACCGGCGATGCGCAGGGCGAGCGGATCGTCGTTGAACCGCCAACTCCCGAGGTGCCGCGCGTGGACGCTGACAAGATTGCTGCTGTGATAGGCACGCGCGAACTCGCCATCCAGCTCGTCACGCAGTGCCGCGTTGGTCATGCCCTGGTCCGGCACGGCGACCGGTGCAGACGCCGTTGGGTTTGACCCTTCTCACGGTCGCTGCGACCGCCATGGCGGGGGCAGGGCCGCCATCCACGCATGTGCCCGTCCGAACGAAGGGCGTGGATGCCGACCTTCGTCGGCATGACGCGGCGGCGCGGCCAAACTTGCGCGTAATGGCCCGGATTGTCCAGGCCACCCGTCCCGCCAGGTGCCGGCAAAGGCGGGCAGGACAATCCGGGCCATGACGGTTGGGCCGGGAAAGTCGCTCTTGACCCGAATTGATATAACGAGCGCATTCGCCGGTCCTAGCCGATCTGGCGCTTCCAGGCCATATCATGCATGCCCGGCAGGGCTACAGGGTGATGATGCGCGAGAGCCTGTTTGGGAAGGACGGACGTGCGGCCGAAGGACGTGACGCCTGGCGTCCGATCCCTCGGTCCGCGTCAGCGAGCGCCTATTCGGCGCCGCTCTTTTGCTCGGTCGTCGCCTTCTGGTCGCCTTTGATCGTTGACTTATCGCCCTTGACCTTGGGATTGGCCAGTGGGCTGGGTTTCCCTGATTCGCCGGCGACGGTTCCGCTGCCGGTGTCCCGGTTAGGGCCGGTCGTCGTCTGCTGAGCGAAAGCGGACGTCCCGAGAAGGGCGAACCCAGCCGCCAAAAGCACTGCATGTGATGTCTTCATGATGATGCCTGTTCCCTTATGTTTCGACGCCCGATCAGTCGCACTCGCCAGTCACCGCCCCCAAAACCCCCCGGAAACATGGCCGCATGCTCACGGACGCATACCCTTGCGGGTCTTCTGTAGACGGAAAATTCACGCCGCAGCATCAAGAGTGCATGAGCGCGAACTCAAGTCCGGGGAACGCACGGCGGCAAGCGTGCGCCCGACGGCCAGTGGAGGCGCTGTCAACGCTGGATCACCCAAGCGTTTCGCCGCGCCCCCCGGCGCCTCTCAGGCGCGTTGCCTGTCGGTCGCGCCGGCCTTGACCCGGACGGGTGGTTTCGCGGCGGCCTTTCGCGCTGCCACCGGCTTGGATGAACTTTTAACCGATTCGGTGACTTTCTTCCTCGCCGGAGACTTGCGGGCCGCGACCTGCGTTGCCGCTCCGCCGCTTTTCCGCGAGGTTGCCAGCGGTTTGGCCGGCGGCGGCACCGCCGCCGCATCGCCGCCGCCGCCGGGCGCATCCGCCTCGCCCATATCCAGACCGAACAGCGCCGCCATATCGCCGGTTTCGAGCACCTTGCCGGCCGCCGGCCCGCGTTTCGACATCGGCAAAGCCTTGCCGATATCGGCGACCAAATGCTTTTCATTCACCGAACGCAGCAGAAACAGCAGTTCCGGCTTCACATCCAGCCGCGAGCCGATGCCGTACAGCGTCGCCGCGACATGCTTGCATACCGATGCAGAGTCAGGACAACTGCAGGAGAACCGGATTTCCGACGGTTTCGGGAACAGTCCGGTGCCCTGGCGGCAGATCCGCTCCATTACCCCCTTGGACAGCCGCCCCTGCAGCAGTTCCACCAGCGAGTCGATGCCGCCCGAGCAATCGGCGCAAATCGACTTCCAGTGCGCCTTCACCACGTCCCCGACGCTGATCCTGACCTTGTAGATCTCCGACCCGCTGACCATCGCCGTCACCTCGTTCGGCTGGATCTGCAGATCGAGCACCGAGCCGTTGCGCACATAGGTGCGGCCGCGCTCCAGCCGGTTGTCATAATCGCGATAGCTTTCCAGGTTCTCGCACCACGCCTTGCCCCAGAACGTCGTGGCGATCTTCTTGCTTTCGAGCGTGACCGGAGAAACGACGGTGCCCTTCTTGGCCAGCTTCTGCATCGCCAGGGCGGCCTTGCGGCGGCGTTCGGCCACCGGCACATAAGGCGCCCATCCCCCGTAATAGCGCGACATCCCCGTCACTCCTTCATCACGGCATGGAGGTCCAGGGCCACCAGCCGCAACAGATCATCGTTTTTCAGCTCGGTTAGGTTGATCTCCCCGCCGCCCGCCAACAGCTCATCTGACAACCCGCGCTTGGATTCGATCAAGCGGTCGATCTTCTCCTCGACCGTTCCGCGGCAAATGAATTTGTGGACCACAACGTTCTTCTTCTGGCCGATGCGGAACGCCCGATCGGTGGCCTGATTCTCGACCGCGGGATTCCACCAGCGATCGACATGCACGACATGCGACGCCGCGGTCAGGGTCAGTCCGGAGCCCCCCGCCTTCAGCGAAAGCACGAAGAATGGCACCGATTCATCGTCCTGGAACCGCTGCACCAGCGCCTTGCGGTTCTTCACCGCCGTCTCGCCATGCAGCACCAGGCCGGAGCGCCCGAAAATCTGCCCGAGATAGGCCGCCAGCGGCCCGGTCATCTCGCGGAACTGGGTGAAGACCAGCATCTTCTCCTGCCGGGTGGCGACCACCTCGGCGATCTCGCGCAGCCGCGCCCATTTGCCGCTGTCCTCCTCCGACCAGGCGTTGTCGTTGAGCCACTGCGACGGGTGGTTGCAGATCTGCTTGAGCCGCGTCAGCATCGCCAGGACGATGCCCTTGCGCTGGATGCCGTCGGTTTCTTCCAGGCTTTTTTCCAGGTCCTGCACCGCGTGCTCATACAGCGCCGCCTGCCTCCGGCTCAGCCCGCAATACGCCTTGATCTCCGTCTTGTCCGGCAGATCGGCGATGATCGACCGGTCCGTCTTCATCCGGCGCAGGATGTATGGCCGCACCAGCTCCCGCAGCGGTCCATACGGATTGTCGGTCCGCTCGGCCAGGCCCTTGGCGTAACGGGAAAACTGTTTGGCGTTGCCCAGCAGGCCCGGATTGATGAAATCGAAGATCGACCACAGGTCGCCGAGGCTGTTTTCCACCGGCGTTCCGGTCAGCGCGATCCGGGCCGAACCGCGCAGCGCCTTGGCCGCCCTGGTCTGCCGGGCGTTCGGGTTCTTGATCGCCTGCGCTTCGTCCAGGATGACAAAGCGCCATTCCGTTTCGGCAAATGCCGGGATGCGCAACAGCGAGCCGTAGCTGGTGATGGCGAGATCGTATCCTTCGGGAGAAAACTGCTTGATCGCGTCGGCGGCCATCGCCGATGGATGCACGATCGCCGCCTTCAGTTCCGGGGCGAATTTCTCGATCTCCGCCGCCCAGTTGCCCAGCAGCGAGGCCGGTGCCACCAGCAAACTCGGAGGCCGCCCGGGATTGCGCGCCTTGTGCACCAGGAGCAGCGACAGCACCTGGATGGTCTTGCCGAGACCCATGTCGTCGGCCAGGCAGGCGCCCAGGCCGAGGCCCGACAGCAGGTGCAGCCATCGCGTGCCGGCCCGCTGATAGGGGCGCAACGTCCCGCGCAGCGCCGCACCGGGATCGGCGCCATCCCCGTCCGCCGAGCGCAGCGCGGTCAAGGTCTGTTCCAGCCAGGGCCCGGCCGTCACGCGCGACCATACTGCGTCGCGCGCGGCGGGCTCGTCCCCGGTGACCGCGGCGCCTGCCAGCATCCGCATTGCCTCGGCGAAGCTCATGCCATCCCGGGCGGCGAGGTCCTCGGCGGCGCGAAACTGCTCCATGGTGCGTTCGAAGCGCGCGCGATCGACCTCGACCCATTGGCCGCGCAGCAGCACCAGATCCTCGGTGCCGGCGAGCAGGGTGGCGATCTCGTCCTCGGTCAGCGGTTCGCCGTCCAATGAGACGCTCATGCGAAAGTCCAGCACGGCGTCCAGACCAACCTCCGACGGCGCGCGGGAGCCGATGGTGCCGGTGACCTGCGGCCGCGGCGGCCGGTTGGCGCGCCAGGCGGCCGGCATGCGGACGATGACACCGGCGCTTTCCAGTTCGGGCAAGCTGTGCAGGAAGCGCGCCGCCTCGCCGGGGCCCCAGCGCAGCGGGTGGAAGATCTCGCCGGCGTCGATCATCGGCCGCAGCCAGTCGCAGTGTTCCGCCGCGCGCTGCACCGGCAGCAGCAGCGACAGCAGCTTGTCCCGGTTCGAACTCGCCGGCGTATTCCCGCAACGCTTGGCCGAGCGGAACATGCTGGGCGCGGGCCCTGGCGGACAGCCGGGTTGTGTAGGTTGCCATGAAGGCGAACGGCTGTTCGGCGTCGCGGCGGTTCTCCGCCAGATTGAAATGCACCCGCCCGACCAGGTTCCAGGCCGGGTTCAGCGATGTCAGGAACCCTTGCAGGCCGGTGCGGGCCGCGGCCAGGGAAGCGGCGAAGGCCCGCGCCATCTCCTCCCATAGCGCTTGCAGCACGTCCGGCGTCAGGTATTCGGAGCCCGCCATCATCGGCGCGGTCAGCACGAGGGAAGCGCGTTCGGCCTCGGTTGGCGGCGGCACGTCGGGCAGGGCGGCGATGCCATCGTCCTCTGCGCTGGACGCGTGCAGGCAGAGCGACCCGATGTAACGCGCCGCGTAGCCGCGCCACCAGACCAGCACGGGCGGCAGCGCCTGCTCGACTTCGGCGGCGCCCAGACGCACCAGCCCGTCGCCGGTGCCGCGGCCAAACGCCTCGGTCAGGCGGGCGGCGACCCGGGCGTCGAGTTCCGGCGCATCGTCGCGGTCCTCGACGACCAGGTGTCCGTGGGGTGTGAGTCTTAATCCAAAGCCGGCCATGCCGCCAGTCTATGCTGGCGGGTCGAGTCGTGCCCCCGGCAATCCGGGGTGGATGGCACGATGCCGATGGTTGGCCCGCCGATCCGGATGTTGCGGAAAGCGGTGGTTCGCGCCTACGCTAGCGCCGGGACGGGCTGGCAGACCGCTTATGGGCGGCGTTCCGGTTCGGCGGGACTTCGTCCGGCGTGGCCTGGCCTGACATATGTGCCGCCCCGCGTAAGAATTCATGCCAGGAGCCTTGGCAAAGACCAACCAGGAAAGGTGCAACCCCATGAGTGCCTCCACAGCCGACGGCCTGATCGGCTCTCCGACATCCAGCCCACCGCCAGCCCGCCGCCGCGGACTTGGGGGGTTTCTGCTCCTTGATTCGCCCTACATCCTCATGTTGGTGGCGGCGCTCGGTGGCGTTTCGTACCGGGCGTTCTACGGCAAACCCATCTTCGCCTACTGGCAGATCCTGCTCTTCGCCTTCGCCGCGCTGTCGATTTGGGGCGGTTTGGCAAGGGCGAAGACGTCGCGCCAGATCTACGGCCTGATCTGGACGCAGGTCCTGCACTGGGCGGCGTTCTATGCGGCTTTGCTGGTGCTGGCCTTTACCTCGGTTCGCGCCGAACTCGACGACAATGCCATCTCCGATCTCATTCTGACCATGCTGGCGCTGGCGGTGTTCCTCGCCGGCGTGCATGGCCGGACGTGGCGCATGTGCGTCGTCGGGCTTGTGCTGGGGGCCGCCATCCCGGCGGTGACCTGGTTCCAGACGTCCTCGACGCTCATTGGCTTCTTCGGCGTGGTGCTCGTGGTGGTGGTGCTGGCGTTCTTCCTGCTGCGCGGGCGGCCCAGGGTTCGCGGCGCGGCGTGACGATCGGACGGCCGCGGAGTGGTGCCCCGCTCCGCGGTCCCGGCCAGGCACAAGCCGACCGGGGCAGATAAAAAATAGCGCGGGAGGAACCAACAATGCGCAAAGACATTCAGTTCAAGACCACCGACGGTACGATGTTGCGCGGATGGCATTACGTGCCGGACGCTGCCGGCAGGCATCCCACGATCGTCCTGTCGCACGGATTTTCCGCCGTCAAGGAAATGTATCTCGACAAATATGCGGACGCGTTCGCACAGGCGGGTTTTGCCTCGGTCGTCTACGACAACCGCAATTTCGGCGCGAGCGACGGCGAACCCCGGCAGGAAATCGATCCCTGGCTGCAGGTTCGCGACTACTCCGACGCCATCAGCTTCGCGCTGACCCTGGAGCAAACCGACCCGGCGCGAATCGGCATCTGGGGCTCCAGCTACAGCGGCGCCCATGTTCTCGCCGTGGGCGCAATCGATCGGCGGGTGCACTGTGTTGTCTCGCAGGTGCCGCTGATCAGCGGCTCGCAGGGTTTCCGCCGGCTGGTCCGGGCTGATTTCATTGCGCCACTGCAAGCCCAGTTGCACGCCGAGCGCGCCGCCCGCGCGGCGGGTGCCGCGCCCGCGATGCTGCCGGTCGTGGCAGAGGATCCGTCCGCGCCCTCGGCCCTGCCGACGGCGGATTCGTTTAAGTGGTTCACCGAGACGGCCGCCGCCCGGGCGCCATCGTGGCGCAACGAGGTGACGGTGCGCAGTATCGAATATGGTTTCGGCTATGAGCCCGGGGCCTATATCGGTCTGGTTTCGCCAACGCCGTTGCTGCTGGTCGTGGCGGTGAAAGATCATCTGACTGTCTCCGATCTCGCCATCGACGCGTATGAACGCGCGCGAGAACCCAAGCGTCTGGTGCTGCTGCCGGGTGGTCATTTCGACGCCTATGTGGACGGGTTCGATCAGTCGTTCGGCGCCGCGCGCGACTGGTTCCGCACCCATCTGCAACAGTAGCAACCGATCGGGCGGCACGCGGCGCACGGCATGCTTCCGGCGCGTCGTGGCCCGTGCGTGTCCGCATCGGCGCCAGATCGGTTTCAGGCTGACTGCAAACGTGCACACCGTCATGGCCCGGCTTGTCCGGGCCACCTGTCGCGGCACGTGCTTGCGGGGGTGGCCCGGACAAGCCGGGCCATGACGAAAAGGCTGTGTCCGCCGCCTTTTCAGTCAGGCTGAAGATGCCCTAACATAAGTCGAATAGAGCACGGTCGTTGCGCCCGTGTCATGGCCGTGCCTGGCCCCGTAGGCGTCAGCATCAAGGGGCGGCCAGGGAAAAGTTTGGCCGGGGCCTTGTTCTCTCACCGTCATGACCCGGCTCGTCCGGGGCACCTATGCCAGCACGTGCTGCGACGGGCGGCCCGGACGAGCCGGGCCGTGACGAATCTGGAGAACGCCGTGCTCCGCGTGGCCCCCTGACGCCTATGAGGCCTGGCCAAGCCACCCGGGACTTGCGGTGCTGGTGCCGGCAAAGTCGTGGATGGCCGGCACAAGGTCGGCCATGACACAAACAAGGCCGGCCATGACACAAAATCGACGCACGTGCCGATCTCGCTCAGTTGGCGCCTAGGCGGACAAGCCGAGCCATGACGGATCGACGGCCTTGGCGCGGGATTCGTCGTGCTCGGCCGTCCCGCCGCCTACCGGCCGCGCTGGCGCAGGAACGCGGCCCGGTCCGTCTCGTGTTCGATATGGATTGCCAGCGCTTCCCACAGCACGAAGGGCGATGTCGCTGTCTTGAGCGCCCGCTTGACCAATACTTTGGCGATCGGACCAAGATACTCCGCCAATGCCAACTCCGCCCGTTCGACCTCGGCCCCCGTGATGCGCCTGCCGGATTGCGTGGCAGGCGCAAGCACGGTCAGGTCCCTTTCCGGTTCGGGTCGTGTCCCGCGCAGCGCCGCTGCCATTTCTTGCGCGGAACCGAACCGGTCGCCGGGTGCCTTGGCAAGCGCACGCCGCACCACCCCCGCGAGGCCGCCCGGCAAGGACTCGATATCCGGTGGAAACTCATTGATCAGACGATACGTCACCCGGGCAGAACTGGCGCCGGAAAAGGCTCGCGTGCCGGTCAGCATCTCATACAGCACGCTGCCGGCCGAGAACAGGTCGCTGCGCGCATCCACATCGTCGCCCCGGCACTGTTCCGGCGACATGTAGCTTAGTGTCCCGATCATCGTGCCGTGGTGCGTCAGTTCCGAGTTGTCGAAGCGGGCGATGCCGAAGTCCGTCATCTTTACCCGGTTGTCCGGTAGCAACAGGATATTCGCCGGTTTCACGTCGCGATGCACCACCCCGGCCGCGTGCGCGGTCTCCAACGCCGCCAGCACCTGCGCCATGACCGCGACCGCATCGTCCGGGGCGAACCGGCCGCGTTCCCGCAGCACCTGTGCCAGGCTGGAACCCTCGACGAACTCCATCACCAGGAACGGATTGCCGTCATGCATCGCAAAATCGTATATCGAAACGATATTCGGATGCACACAGCGCGCCGCCGCCTGCGCCTCCCGCCGAAACCGGGCGGCGAACTCCGCCTGGTCGTCGCCGCCGAAAATGTCCGCCCGGATCAGCTTGATCGCCACCTTGCGGCCGATAACCGGATCGACCGCCTGGTAGATCAGGCCCATCGCGCCACGGCCAACAAGGCGCTCCACCTGGTAGCGGCCGATCAGCACCGGCAAGGGGGCCGAGGCGGAAATGCTCAGGTATCCAGCAGTTGCATCGCGCTCAGCAGGCTGCGCCGCATGCGGTTGAACGAAGCCGCCAGGGACGAAATCTCATCATTGCCGCGCACCTCGAATTCCGCGGTGTCGGTTCGCCCCGTGCTCACCTCCACCGCCCGTTCAGACATCCGGCGGATCGGCCGGACGATCAGATAGTGCAACAGTAAATTCAGCAGCAGCAGCGTAACGGCGAAGATCGCGGCCACGCCGCCCACAAGAGTCCACAACTGCCGATTCTGGCGCGCCAGCGCGACCTTCATTGGGACAGAAACGATCTGGGCGCCCTCGACGGCGCCAAGCTGCCAGCCAAAGCCGTTTTTCGATCCATACAAATCGACCATCGCCGCCGGCGCGGCCGCGGGCGTCGAGTGGCAGGCCAGGCAGCCCGGATCGCTCACGCGCACGGGCCGCGCGATCGACAGGATCGGACCCGCCGGCGAGTTGCGGATGATGCTGTAGCTGCCGAGTGCAGGCTCGCGGCGGAACGCATCGATCATGCCGGCCTCCCAGTCCACCGCCCGGTCCGCCGGATTGGTCGGGTTCAGCGCGGCTTCCTTGTAGCTGTAGTCCGGGAATTTCCCGGCCAAGCTGCGCATGGTCGTCTCGGCGGCATAAAACGGGATCGTCTGCGGCAGAAACCGCTGTTGGTCCTGACCGGCCAGCAGCGGCGCGATCTGACTTTCCGTGTAGTCGCGGACGGCGGTCGCCTGCTCCAGCATGATCGCGGCTTCCTGTTCGACGCTGCGCAGCGCGTTCTGCTTCGCGATCTCCCGCGCGAAAACAGCCGCCAGCGCCAGGCCGAGCAGGAAGGCTCCGAGCATGACGAGGTTGAATTTCGCCTTCAATCCCATGACGATCCCAGCTTGCTGGCCTCCTCGGCGGTCAAATGGCCTGTCATCGGCGCATGCACCTCATGCTGCCAGCGGCGGATCGCCGCGCGGGTTTCCGGACCGAAAATGCCGTCCGCCTTGGCATCATAGTAGCCGAGATGCGCCAGGGCACTCTGCACGAGGCGCCGCTGGTCCTCGGTCATTTGATCTTCGGATGGCAGCGTTGCGGGCGGGGTGGCGGTCGGCGCCGCAGGTGATGCGGCTGCCGGCGGCGGCGGCACGGCTGCCGGCGGGGCAGGGGCGCCGGCCAGGTACACGCCCGGCTCCGGCGCGCGGAACGCGGCGACGGTTGTGGTGTTCAGTCCGGCCAACCGCGCCTTGGCGCCGGTCAGCAATGCGGCGCTCTCTACCGTCGGGCCATGCATCAGCGACACCAGCGCCGCGGCCAACGGCGTGGGCGTGCTGGCCGGCGCGCTCGTGCTCGCGGCGATATAACCGAGCGTCTCCGGCAGCCCGGGTTGCACCAACGCGTCCAGCGGCAGTACGGAGGGTCCCGCCGGCATCGGAACCGAATCGATGATCAGAACGGGCGCCGCCGGCGTGCCGCCCGTGACCGCGTTCAACAGCGTCTTCGCCAACACGCCCTGGCTGAGCACGTCGGCCGGGCGGCTGATGCTGGCGGAGACCGGCAGCACGAACGGGCGGTCCTCGAAGGCGGTCGCATAGCCGCAGATGTAGATCACCGCGGCAGTCCGCGGCGTTGCCGTCAGTTGCCGCGTCAGCGCGCCCAAGGCCGCATAGAGCGCGCCGCTGGACGTATCGTCCTGCGCGTCCACGGTGAAACCCAGGCCGCGCAAGGCCGCCGCGACCGCGTGGGCGGATACCGCACAACCGGGCAGCGCGGGAAGGTTGGAGTAGGACGCTTCGCCGATCACAAGGGCCTGACCGGAAGCGAACGCACCGGTGCCGTGCCCGGTCAGCAGCACGAGTGACAGCACACCGGCGGCGGCATGACCAATCGAAACCGGCAGGTATCGCTTACGTCCCATAGCGACTGTCTTTACCATTCTTTCCGAACAAATCCACGAACGCCCTGGCCTCGCCGATCGGCTGGAGGATGCAATCGCAGCCTCGTCGAAAATAGCGGAGTCGGAAGAATTGCGCTTGTCACAAAGACGGTTGAATGATCGGCCCCAAGAAAAAACAAGGTCGGTATCAAACCAAATTGACATAGGTATGAAATTCGTCAGGTATCGATCATTCGGTCGTATTTTGTGCCGGCCAACCGCGAACGCAGCAACAATAGCGTCTCATTGTCCGCCTGTGGCTGTCGAAGTGCATCGACATTACGCTCCTTCGCCGCGGCGACGTCCAGGATGTGATCGCTGGACTGGATACGGCCCCCGACCTCCAGTTCGTGGAGAAGGTCGCCGGTGGAAATTGCGGTAACCCGTTCCGGAAGACCCCGGACAAACCGCCGTTTGCGGATGTCGTTATCCTCGAACAAAAGCAGCGCCTCGATGTCAGTCTCCCGGTCGACCTCGCTGTTCAGCACCTCGAGCTCGAGCGCCGACAACTCGCCGCGACCCTTGGACCGTGTCCTGGTGTCGGCTGCGCGCAGCACCTGGAATTCTAAAAAAACCGATGTCACAACCACTTCGACCTGGCCCTGATGCCGGCGGGCCCACTGCACGATGTCCTCGGCTCCCGTCCGGGCAAGATCCTGAGTCACCTCGAAATAGACCATGTCAGGAATCAGAACTCGCAACCCTGGCATTGTCAGGTATTCCAGTGCCTCCGCTGCTGCGAGGGTAATCAGCGGCGAGGCGTCCGTTACAAGAAGTCCAAGGCGCCGGCTCATTCATGCGCCCGCTGCTCAAGCGCCGCCCGAATGATGGCGCGGCCGCGTCGCCGAGCCTCCACGTTGGGTCCATCCATGGGTGCCACGGGCGGACGAAGCCCCAAACGTCCAAGACCGGCGAGGACGTCGCGGTAGTTGTCTATTCCGCGCCCGCGGAGCGATGTCCACGTGAGTTCGCCGGCAGCGTATTGGTGCAGCAATGCGTTCCTTTCGGCCTCGGTCATGGCGCCCGCTCCTTCGGGCACAGTGTCCTGCGACAAGTATAGCCCATCGCGCCGATGTGGCGTAGCTCTCTCGCCCCCGACCCAACAGCGAGAGGCGCCAGCGTGCTGACACCGCCGCGAGTCCGACTCAGCGGATTGCCGCGCGACGCGCTGGCCGGCCTGCTGCTCGCGGCCATCGCCATCCCCGCCCAGCTCGCCACCGCGCGCCTCGCCGGAATGCCGCCGGAGTCCGGGCTGTTCACCTTCGCCGCCGGAGCCCTCGGCTTTGCCCTTGTCGGCACCAACCGCTTTCTCTCCGCCGGAGCGGATTCGACCATCGCGCCGATATTCGCCGGCGGGCTGGCGGCGATGGCCGCCGCAGGGTCCTCCGAATACGCCGCCCTGGCGGGCCTGCTGGCGCTGATGGTCGGTGCACTGCTCATCGGCGCAGCCGTTCTGCGGGCGAGCTGGATCGCCGATCTGCTGTCGATCCCCGTGACCACCGGGTTCATGGCCGGTGTCGCGGTCCATATCGTCGTCGGGCAGGTGCCGTCGGTGCTGGGCGTGCCGGACGCAAACGGCTCGCTGGCGGCGCGTTGCCTGCACATCGCCCACCACCTGCCGGACGCCAACCCGTACGCCCTGGGGATCGGCCTGTTCGTTCTGGCCGTCACCCAGGCCACCGACCGCCTGGCGAAGCGCGTTCCGGGCGCGTTGCTGGCTCTGGTGGCCGTGGCGATCGCGACGGCCGCGTTCCACCTGACGCGGCACGGCGTCACGGTCCTGGATGCCCTGCCGCAATCGCTGCCGCACATTACGATCCCGGCGGCGAACCTCGGCGAGCTCGTGCGGATGTTGCCGTTGGCGCTGATCGTCGCGCTGGTCTGTATGATGCAGACATCCACCGTGCTGCGGGCCTATCCCTCGCATCCGGACGGCCCGCGCCACATGGCGCGCGACTTCGGCGGCATCGGGGCCGGTTGCATCCTGGCTGGCCTCGCCGGCGGCTTCGCCGTGGATGCGAGCCCGCCGAGCACGGCCGTGGTGGTCTCGGCGGGCGGCGGCTCCAAGGCGGTATCGGTGATCGCGGCGATCCTGGCCGTGGCGTTGCTGATCGGCGGCGGCGGACTGCTCGCCTATGTGCCGCATGCCGCTCTCGGCGCGATCCTGATCGCGGTCGCGCTGCGCATCATGCGGGTGAAGGAGATGGTCGATATTGCCCGCCGCGGCGGGTCGGAGATCTGGCTGGTGGCGGCCAGCGTCGTGCTGGTCGTCGGCTTGCCGATCCAGACCGGCATGCTGGCGAGCATCGTGCTGTCGTTGCTGCACAGCTTCTATTCCGTGGCACGCCCGCTGTGTCTGGAACTGGCCCGCGCGCCCGGCACCACCGTCTGGTGGCCGCCGCAAGGCGAGGCGGGCGAGCATGAGCCCGGCGTCCTCGTCTTCGCCCCCGCCGCGCCGCTGAACTTCACCAACGCCGCGTTCATCCACGGCCGGCTGACGCTCGCGATGGATCAGGCGCGCACGCCGGTTCGCATGGTGGTGATCGAGGCGAGCGGCGTCACCGACATCGACTACACCGGCGCGACGATGGTGCGGAAGTTGGTCGAGACGCTCCGAGACAAGGGCATCCAAGTCGCCCTGGCGCGCCTGTCGGCCGAGCGGGCCTATGAGCAGGCCGTGCGGACGGGGATGTTGGAAGCCTTCGGGCCGAAGCGGATATTCCGGTCGGTGGAGGAGGCCGTGCGCTCCTTCAAGGGGTCATCCGGCTGAGGCCGGTTGTCGGGATGCCGGCAATGCTGTCGCGGACCCGACAGTGCCGGCGCAACATGTCGCACCGCTAACCCATTGAGAAGACCACGTTCGTGCGACGGCATGTTTATTGCTGGTTGGAGCATCAGGAACTGGCGCCCGGCAGCCGGCCGGTCACGTACTGGCTGGCTGACGGGCTGACTTGCGGAAAGGAACCGTCATGAAATCCGTTGAGGAATTTCTTGCTTACGCTGTCGCCCTCGAACGCGAGGCGGCGGATCGCTTCGCCCAACTTGCCGACGCCATGGCGGCATATGGCAACAAGGAGGTCGGCTCGCTGTTTCGCCGCCTGTCGGATTATTCGCGGATGCACCTCGCCGATGCGCAGGCGCGGTCGGGGTTCCGCGACATTCCCGATATCAAGGCGGGCGAATTCGAGTGGCCCGACCTGGAAAGCCCGGAGACCGCGGCGATCTGGGCGGTCGATCCGTTCATCGGGCGCGAACAGGCGCTGGAGATCGCGCTGGATGCCGAAGCGGCGGGACAGGCCTTCTACCAGAAGATCGCGGATACGACGACCGACCCGGAGATCCAGGTTCTCGCCGCCGAGTTCGCCGAGGAGGAAAGCGGCCATGTCGCCGAGCTTCTGAAATGGATCGCCGCGCACAAGGCGGGTCTGGTGCAGCCGGCCGACGCCTGATCGCCAGAGTGCGGCGGTCGCCGGCCGCATCGGCGCCGGGCGGCGTTCTCCCACCGTCATGACCCGGACAAGCCGGACGGCGTTCTCCCATCGTCATGGCCCGGCGTGTCGGGGCCACGGCCGCCAGCACGTACGGCGATAGGTGGCCCGAACAAGCCGGGCCATGACGAAGGAGGGAAGAGTTGCTCTGACTCCGAACTGGTATAGGTCCGCGTCTACGGGCCATAAATCGGCGCGGGTGCGACGATGGGCGCCCGTTCATTCGGCTCGCACGAGAAGCTGGCCGGATCGTTCACGTCTCCTGACCCGCGATACGCCGCGTGATCGGGATACGGGCACAGCGGCCGCTGGAACGCGACGCCTTGCGCCGGCACGTCGTTGGTATACTTGGTCGCGAGGATCTGGCTCGGCGCCACGCCATTCTCGACCCAGGCAGCCAGCGCCGCCAGCGCGTCGTCGCTCGGGTCGCCGCGCTTGGGCGGCGGAAGCTGATCCTGACCGCCGAACACGTTCGCCCCCGGGCCGCTGCCGCAGTGCCACATGCCGGGCGCCATGAACAGCCGCGCGTAGTCGTCCACGCCGCTGCCGCCGGCCCGGCGCAGCGCCCGCCAGTAATCGACCGCCGCGAACCCCGGAATCAGCGGATCGGACCACCCCTGATACAGCACCAGCTTGCCGCCGTTCCCCTCGAACGCCCGAAGATCGGCGCTGGTGGCGTTCAATGCCTGCTCGAAGGTCATGTCGCCCACCGGCGTCGAGTCGATCGTCGCGATTTCCGCCGACAGCATGGCCGACGGATCGGCGGCATTGGCAAACAGATCCTGCCAGGACCATTCCGGCCCGAGCGCCCAGAACATCAGGCCGTCGAACGGCGGCTCGGGCCCCGACTGGCCCCAGACCAGGCCGAGATTGCCCTCCGGGTTCGCGGCGGTCAGCGGCACCGGGGTCTCGCTGCTGCGCAGGAAGCCCGGCTGCAACTGCCGCCCCTTGTCGTCCACCGGCCCGTGCCAGACCGCGTCCATCGCCGCCGCCTGCTGCGGCGCGAGGCATGTGCAAGAGGTCGCGTTCGGGTCGGTGCACGGCACGTCCGTCTGGGCGCCGGTGCATTGCAGCACCTTCGCATCGAACCGGCAGGCGGCGGGTTGTGTCAGGAAGCCCTCGCCGGCGATCCCGCCATCCTTGCCGCCGCATTTCGCCAGCACCGACGTGTTGGTCAGCGTCAGCGCCGGAACCGTCAGCAGGCTGGATGTGGACGCGTGAGTCCAGGCGTAAGGCCAGGACCCGGACATGTGCAGGTGCGTCCGGTCATAGGCGGGGGCGCCGGCCAGGATGCCGTTGTAGTCATCCGGAAAGCGCTGCGCCTCCATCAGCGACTGCTGGCCGCCGGTCGAGCAGCCCGCGAAATAGGCATGCTGCTGCGGCTGGCCGTAGAATGCCGCGACCACCTGCTTCGCCGCCACCGTCATCAGGTGGGTTGCGCGGTAGCCGAAATCCTTGATCGAGTCCGGATGGCCGTACAACCCGCCCGGCGGTCCGCCGAGGCCGGTGCGTCCGCCGCAATACAGCGAATTGCACTTGTAAAGCACGCCGGTGCCCATGTCCGTGTTGGCGACCGCGTAGCCCTCCAGCAGCCCGAGCTGCAGCGCCGCCGTGCTGATGGCGCCGGCGAAACCGCCGTTGCCGGCGCCCAGATAACGGCCGTTCCAGCCAGTCTCCGGCAACCAAACCTCCACCAGGATTTGCGACTGGCTGGCATTTCCGGTGGATGAGATGTCCAACGCCACCCGGCAGAACGGCGGCAACCCGGTGATGGGCGTGGTTGATCCGGCGGGGGTGTAGCTGCCCGAGGTGATGTCTTGTACGGTCGGCGGAGCAACGAGCGAGGCGCCGTCGTCGAACCGGACCGACAGCGAGGTGGCCAACTGGTTACATGATCCCGCCATGGCCGGCGGGGCGTGACAGCCGAGCAAAGCCAGAAAGCCGGCCAGGGCGAGCATCGCCGAATATAAGGAGATATCGCCCGGCAGCACAGACCAGCCGGCGCCGCGCCCTTTGCAAGTCATTGCTTTCGTCCCCCCTTGGATTTTATACCAGTCCGCGTTGAGATCGCCTGTTCCCATAAACCGTCATGGCCCGGGCCACCTTTCGCAGCACGTGCTGGCGGCCGTGGCCAGGACAAGCCGGGCCATGAGTGGAAATTGAGGCTCGATCGGTCGAACTCAATGTGGACTGATATTGTTGCCAGCGACAAAAAATCGATTTTCAGGTGTCTGGTTCCTGCATGTCACGGCATCGTGCGATCATGACGCCGTATTACCGGTTCAACAGGAACCTGAGCATGGCATTGGCGGCCCGGCCGAAAGGCGGACGCAATATGCCGCTCCCGTTGATGCGGCTCTGCAAGAACACGCCTTTCCGGTGGGAGAATGTCTGGAAACCGTATTCGCCGTGATAGGCGCCCATGCCTGAGGGTCCGATGCCGCCGAAAGGCAGGTTTTCGACCACGATGTGCATCAGCGTTTCGTTGACCGAGGCGCCCCCCGACACCGTCCGGCTCAGCACTTTCTCCCGATCGGCTTCGCGGCTGCCGAAATAATACAGCGCCAGAGGCCGCGGCTGGCTGTTCACATACGCGATCGCCTGTTCAAGTCCTTCATAAGACCGTATCGGCAAGACAGGACCGAATATTTCTTCGCGCATGACCGCAAGATCGTCCGGCGGATCGATCAGCAGGCAGGGGGCGAGTTTTCGTTCCGCGGGCGGCAGAGTCTCGTTCGCCGGGTTTATCTCGACGATGCGCACGTTGCGCTGCCTCGCCTCCTTAAGCAAGTTTGTAACGCGGTCGTAATGCCGATCATTGATGATCGAGGTATAGTCGGGGTTGGCCCGCAGTGATGGATAAAGCTTGGCAACGGCTTGCCGGATCAAGGCGATGAAGTCCTCGCGGCGCGCCTGAGGCACCAGTGCGTAGTCCGGCGCGACGCAGGTCTGTCCGGCATTGAGCAGCTTGCCGAAGGCAAGGCTTTGCGCCGTGGCCGGCAGGACCGCATCGTCGCCGATGATGCATGGGGACTTGCCGCCGAGCTCCAGCGTGACGGGCGTCAGGTTTTCAGCCGCCGCCCGCATGATGCGCCGGCCGACGGAGGTGGAGCCGGTGTAAAACAGATGGTCGAACGGCAGTGCGGCGAACGCCGCGCCGGTATCCGGTCCACCAAGAATTGTCGTGACCTTGTCCTCGGGAAACAGCTTTTGCAGCAACTCGGCCAGACACTCCGCTGTGCGGGGCGTCAGTTCCGAGGGCTTTAGCATGACGCGATTGCCGGCCGCCAAGGCGGCGATCAGCGGCACGATGGCGGTCTGCACCGGATAGTTCCAGGGACTGATGATGCCGACGACCCCCACGGGCTGAGACAGCAGCCGCGCGCGGCCGGGCAGCAATTCAAGGCCGACGGACACCCGCTTCGGCTTCATCCAGGCGGCGAGATGCTCCAGCGTGTGGCGGGCGGATGCAAGCACGGGCCAGATATCGGCGACCATCGACTCCTGAACCGACCGGTTGCCGAAATCGGCCGAGATCGCGGCGGCGATCCGCGGCGCCTGCTGCTTGACGGCGTCTCGCAGTCCGCGGATATGCTCCCGGCGGTCGCCAATCACCGGCGGCCCGGCTTGCATGAAGGCCTGTCGTTGACGGGACAGAATCGCGGCCAGTCGCGACTCTATCGTTATTTCGGCCGCGCCTGTGGTTTCCATGAGTGCTGATGACATGGCATCTCCTCCGTGAACCAATCATCGCTTCGCCAAGGTCCCGTGTCACCGTCAACATATCGAGATTAGGTGCGCCGAAGCAGATATGGTTGTTCTGCCAGTACAGTGGTGGGGGTTGAAGTAAGGGGGACGAATGGCGCTGCCGTTGCTGGCTGAACCTCCGCCTTTTAAACCAACCCGCCTTGAGTTTGACCAATCGAGCCTCGCTTTCCCGTCATGGCCCGGCTTGCCCGGGCCACCTTTCGCGGCACGTGCTGGCGGCGGTGGCCCGGACCAAGCCGGACCATGACGCCGCGGCAATGCCGATCGCTAGTCGGGAAAGCAACATATCACCGAAGGCGCAAGAATTCTTCTCTGCGATCTAAAGCTTTCTCTGCGTATAAAACCTTTGCCGAAACAAACACCCAAACCACGATCGGCCCGCGGACCGCGCCAATCACCCACGCCCGGCGCCCCAGCTAAACCGCCGACAAAGGCGGCGCCACGTCCTCCAGCGAGCGCCTCTCCGCATTGGCCGCCAGCATCCACGCGACCGCCGCGGCCCCAACCATCAATACGCCGCCGAGCAAGTATCCGAAGAAGATCGACATCCGGTTGCCGGTATCGATCAGCACACCGAACAGTGCCGGCCCGGCCACCCCGCCAACTCCGGTGCCGAACGCGTAGAACAGCGAGATCGCGATCGCCCGCACCTCCAGGGGAAAACTTTCCCCAACGGTCAAATAGGCCGAACTCGCCGCCGCCGAGGCAAAGAAGAAGATCACCGTCCAGGCCAGCGTCTGCTGCACCGCATCGAGCCAGCCCACCGCGAACATCCACCCCGTCGCCACCATCAGCACGCCGGACAAAGCATACGTCGCGGTGATCATGATCCGCCGCCCGATACTGTCGAACAGCCGTCCCAGCAGCAGAGGCCCCAGGAAATTGCCGACGGCGAAAGGCAGGATGAACAGCCCGACAGTGCCGGACGCCACGCCGTAGAACCGCGTCAGCACCAATGCGTAGGTGAAGAACACCGCATTGTAGCAGAACGCCTGGGCCGCCATCAGCGTCACGCCCAGCCACGCCCGGTCGCGATACCGCGTGACCAGCGCCCGTGCCCCCGCCGCGAACCACGACTTCACGTCGGTCCGCAAGGTCAGGAAACCCGGCGGTATCGGCGGCAACGGGCGGCCGGTTTCCCGCTCCACCCGGGCCTCGATCTCGCTGACCACCCGTTCCGCCTCCTCCGGCTGGCCGTGAGTCATCAGCCAGCGCGGGCTTTCCGGCAGGAAACGGCGCAGGAACAGCACGATGAAGCCGAGCAGCCCGCCGATGATGAACGCCGCGCGCCAGCCGATCTCCGGCGGCATGATCGCGGGGTCCAGCACAACATAGGCGCCGAGCGCCCCGATCGCCGCGCCCAGCCAGAAGCTGCCATTGACAACGAGGTCGGTGAAGCCGCGCCGCCGCGCCGGGATCAGCTCCTGGATCGTGGCGTTGACCGCGGCATACTCGCCGCCGATGCCCGCACCGGTCATCATCCGAAAGAACGCGAACGACCAGAAGTTCCACGACAGGCCGCAGGCGATGGTCGCGACCAGGTAGACCAGCACCGTCACGGTGAACAGCTTCTTGCGGCCCAGCCGATCGGTCAGCCAGCCGAAGAACAGCGCGCCGCCGACGGCGCCGATCAGGTAGGCGCTGGCCGCCGCGCCGACCTCGGCACCGGTCAGATGCAGGGCAGGGCTTTCCGACAGCGCGCCGGCCAGGGATCCGACAATGGTCACCTCCAGCCCGTCCAGCACCCAGGCGATACCAAGGGCGATGATCACCAGCCAGTGGAAGCCGCTCCAGGGCAGGCGGTCCAGCCGGTTGGGCACATTGGTTCGGTAAACGCTTCCCGGGTCCCGCATTGCTCGTCTTGCCTTATGTTGCCTACTCTCCCGGCCGACGAACCCGGAGCAGCCGACAGATGGGAGCATTCCAGACTTTGGTAGAATCAACGATCGCGCGATGGCGCGCGCGGTCGTGGTAAGCAGGCCGAAAGTCGCCTTCATCGGTACCGGAGGCACCATCGCCTCGCTTGGCCGGGGACCGCTGGACATCCTGGATTACGGCGCCACCGGTTCGCTGATGCATGCCGATGAAATTCTGGCGCGCTGGCCGGAAACCGCCCTGGTCGCGGACGTCATCCCGGTCCCGTACCGCAACATCGTCAGCCCGGCGATCGGCTTTGCGGAGTGGAAATCCCTTGTCGCGCTGTGCGATCGGCTTGTCGCGGATCATCCGGACCTGTCCGGGATCGTCATCGGCCACGGCACGGCGACGCTTGAGGAGACCGCGTATTTCCTGAACCTGGCGGTCAAGGTTTCGGTGCCGGTCGTGCTTGTCGGGGCGCAGCGGCCATCCAGCGCCTTGTCCAGCGACGCCGGCATGAACCTGGTCAACGCGATTCGCGTCGCCGCCAGTCCGGAAGCCCGCGGCACGGGCGTGCTGGCCGTCCTGAACGACGAAATCCATGCGGCGCGGGAGGTGACGAAGACCTCCACCATGCGGCTGCAAACCTTCCGGACGCCGGATTTCGGTGTGCTCGGCCATGCGGATGGCGATGCGGTGGCGTTCTACCGCAAGACGCTGCGCCGGCACGCGCCGGATACGGTGTTCGATGTGTCGGCGCTGGAGGCGCTGCCTCGGGTGGACATCTCGTATTCCTATGCCGGCGGCGACGGCGTGGCGGTGCGCGCGTTCGTGGCGGCCGGCGCGCGCGGCATCGTCGCCGCCGGGTTCGCCCCCGGATTCTGTCCGCCGGGCGAGATCGAGGCTCTGACCGAAGCCGCCTCGCGCGGGATCATCGTGGTGCAGTCCACGCGGGCCGGCTCAGGCCGGACCTTTCGCGGGACGAAGCTGTGCGAACTGGGCTTTCTGATCGCCGACAACCTCAACCCGCAAAAGGCGCGGATTCTGTTGGCGTTGGCGCTGACCGTTACTTCCGATCCGGATCGGATCGCCGCGATGTTCAGGACATACTGAGACCGGGCGAGCCGGAGGGTTTGGTTCGGGGGGATATTTTCCGGGTTCATGCGGGATCAGCGGTTTTGCGTCGCGTTTCGGTGGCACGAATGCGGGTCGTTAGGCGACACCCAAGATCAAGCGAATCGGGCGGTCCACGTTGTACCGTCACGGCCCGGCTTGTCCGGGCCACCGCCGCCAGCACGTGCCGCGACAGATGGCCCGGACCAACCGGGCCATGACGGTTTGAGGAAGCCGCCGGGGCCGGAGCGCTAGTTGTTGGCCGTCGCCTTAGCGCTGCGGCAGCCAGCCAGGCCAGCCGGAGGTCTCGCCGGCAAGCCCATTCCAACGACTCCGCGGCCCTCGCGCTTCTCGTTCTGCCTCCGTGGTAAAATAGCACGATCGCGCACACATCCCGGCCTTTCCACCTGCGCACGGCCGATCCGCCAGCCGCCCCACGGTCGATGCGAAATTATCTTGACTTTTGTCCCAATGTGTGACTATATTCCCAACATAAAGCCACCCCTTTTCGCCCTCGCGTCATTTAAACAACGAAGACCTTACTATTGCACAATCCTGTTCTGCTGCCCGCTCGGGGTCAGTCATGTCCGTCGCGCTGACTGACCCCGAGGCTTTCCCCCAATCCGACCGCTTGAGCGTTGCACTGCACGCCGTCGCGCCGAACCTCACCGGTGACGATCGCGCCGGCTGGGCCGAAATACTGAGCGAAAAACTTCCGCACGCGGCCATCGCCAGTCCCCATCGCCTGGCCGCTTTTCTCGGCCAATGCGCGGTGGAAAGCGGTGGGTTCGGGATCCTGGAAGAGGACCTCAGCTATGGGGCTGAGCGCCTGTGCGAGGTCTGGCCCGCCCGGTTTCCCGACGCCGGCGCGGCCGAGGCCTATGCCTACCGGCCGGAACAACTCGCCAACGATGTCTATGCCAACCGCATGGGCAACGGCGATCCGGCCTCGGGCGACGGCTGGCGGTTTCGCGGCCGCGGCCTGATCCAGATCACCGGCCGCGCCGCCTACGAAAGGTTCGCCCAAAGTCTCGACATGACCCTCGACGAGGCCGCCGCGCATGCCGCCACCCGCGAGGGCGCGGCCGACAGCGCGATCTGGTTCTGGTCATATAACGACCTTAATCCCATCGCCGAGGCCTGGCTGATCGATACACTGACCCGCCGGATCAATGGCGCCCTGACCGGCGCGGTCGAACGGCGACGCCTGTGCCGGGCCGCGCTGCAAGTGCTCGGAGGCTGAGCCGATGTCCTTAATATGGAGTAACAAAAATTGGACCTGATGACCATGCTGGCCGCGATTCCCGGCGCCGGCCCCTGGCTGCCCTATATCCCCGTCGCAATCGCCGTTTGCGCCGCCCTGGCGGCGGCGCTGCCGCATCCCGCCGCGGGTGCGACCGGGTTCTACCCGGCGGTCTACGCGGTGGTGAATTTCATTGCATGCAATTTCGGCAAAGCCCGCAACGCCGGCGCGCCGCCGCCCGCCGCCCAATCCTGAAAGGAGTTCTGAATATGAACCGCCGTACCCTGCTTCGCGTCACGGCTTTCCTGCCCGCTCTCGGCCTCATCGGCTGTGGCGGACAAACGGCTTCCCAGATCGCGGCCGACGTCAACCTCATCGCCTCCGGCCTGGCCGCGGCAACCGCTCAGCTCGGGCAAATCCCGGGCGTTCCGAACGCGGCACTGACGCAGGTCGATTTCTACCTCGCCACAATCCAGGCGGATGCCGCCAAGATCGCCGGCGCGCTTTCGACCTCGGCGACCTCCACGGTGCAGGAAGTCAGCCAGGTGGTGCAGGCCCTGGCCTCGGTCGTGCTGCCGCTGGTGCCGGCGGGATCGGTTATCGAGGCGACCGTCAATGCCGCCGTCTCCCTGCTTCCGGTGATCCTGGCGGCCGTCGGCGTGTCCGGCGCGGGCGTGCCGGCGAAATACCGGCCGGCGCAGGCCCGCGCGATCCTGGCGGCGTTTCGCTGATGGTGCAGGGCAGGTTGATCGCCGGCAGGCTCGGCCGCAAACCACACGATCCGGCGATGCTGGCGCGGGTGCCGTCGCACCGCTTCGGCGCGGTGCCCCCGCCGCCGCGCCTGGATCGGAAAGCGGTCGCGTTCGCGCCGGGCCTGTACAGCAACGACACCCTGCCGGACTGCACCGCCGTCGCACTCGCCAATGCCGCACGCGGCGTCGCCGCCTTGAACGGCTACGGCCTTGTTCTTGACGCCGCGCGCGTGCCGGCCTTCTACGGCGCGTGCGTCGGCAACCCGCCCGATCTCGCCGCGACCGACGGAGCCGCCATGCTGGACGTGCTGGCCCGCCAGGCCCTCGGCGGCTTCGACATCGGTCCGCAAATCCTGCACGGCCTCTACGCCACCCTCGACCCCCACAGCCGATCGGCGTTGGCGGGAGGGATGGCGCGGCTGGGGACCGGGTATTGGGGCGTGACCCTGCGCGAACGCGACATGCAAGGCGCGGCTGTATGGGACGTGCAGGAGGGCCGCGACGACGGCAGCGTTGTCGGCGGCCACGCGATCATCGCCTGGGACTACAGCGGCCTCGCCGACGGCGACACCGTGCGGCTGGGCACCTGGGGCGCCTGGCAGCCTGCCACCTGGGCCTGGGTCGCCGCCCGCCTGGACGAAGCCTACGGCGTCGTCTGGCGCCAATTGGAGCGTGCCGACGGCACATTCTATAGCGGTGTCACCGCGGACGGGTTGGTGGCGGAGCTCGCCGAGGCATAGGCGACGCCCAAAAAATACCGCTTCAGGGAGACGGCTTCCTAAAACGTCATGGCCCGGCTCGTCGTCCGGGCCACCTGTCGCGGCAGGTGCTGGCGGGGGTGGCCCGGACGAGCCGGGCCATGACGGAAGGGGGACGGACCCCCCGGATTCGCTTATTCTTGGGCGTCGCCTTTGGACGCCAGCGCATCCGTAACCTCCGAAAGAACACCGCCCCATTCCCCGGCCCGGGTCTGCCGGAACAGGCGCATCGAGCGGTACCACGGACTGTCGCTGTGCCCCGGGATCCAGCGCCAGTCCGGAGCGTACGGCAGCAAGACCCAAACCGGCTTTCCCAGCGCCCCCGCCAGATGCGCGACAGCGGTATCGACGGCCACCACCAGATCGAGGTTCGCCACCAGCGCCGCGGTCTGCGCGAAGTCCGTCATCCACCGCGTCAGGTTGGGAAGGCCCAGCCCGCTATCCACTGCCTTGTGATGCAGGCTGACAAAGGTCACCCCGGGAATTGCCGGCAGCGGACCCACCAGCTCCCTCGGGATCGACCGCCGCCGATCGGCCTGGTGCAGAGGGTTGCCGGAGAAGACGAGGCCGATCTTGCGGCCCGGCGGCAATCGGGCCGCCCAGATCCGGACAAGCGCAGGATCGGCCGACAGATACCCGCCGGGGAAGGGGATGGTATCCAGCGTCGTGCCGAACGCCGCGGGCAGGTCCATCAGATCGATCCGGGCATCGTAGCGAGGCAACGGGCCGCCCGCGCGAACTGCCTCGACGCCATCCATCGACCGGATCAAAGGCACCAGTGCACGCGGACCCGCCAGGATCGGCGTGCCACCCGCCTCGCGGATCATCCGCAGATACCGCGCGCATTGGATAACGTCGCCGAAGCCCTGCTCCGCCCGCACCAGGATTGTCCGGCCGCGCGGATCGGCGCCGTCCCAGACCGGGCCATCCAGCGGTGGAAAGTCCCGCTGGTATGCCTCGACGCGTTTGCGCCATGCGTACTCGGCGAACCCGCGCTGCAGATCGCCGCTCAGCAGCGCGGCGGTCGCCAGGTTCAGATGCGCGCGGGCAAGGTCCGGGCGCAGACGAATCGCCGCCTCGCAGGCCGCGATCGCCTCCACCAGCCGCCCGAGCCGCGTCAACGCATAGCCCAGGCTGGCATGCGCCTCCGGCAGATACGGATCGAGCCGGATCGCGGTCCGGTAGAGCGTTGCGGCGGCATCCACGTCATCCAGTTCAATCGCGGCGTTGCCGAAATTCAGCCAGGATGGCGCGTGGTCCGCCCGGATCGCGATGGCGCGGGAAAAGACGGCGCAGGCGCGCGCCGGCTGGCCAAGCCCGTTCAGCGCGGTGCCGAGCGCGAAATGCAGCTCCGGATCGTCGGGCGCCGCCGCCAGGGCAGGCGCCACCGCCTCCAGCAGCGGCGCGAACTGCCCGGCCGCCAGCAGCGCGTGCACCAGCGTGCGCTGCATGCCGGCATCCCCGGGGTGCGCCCTGGCCGCCTCGGTCAGCAGGGGAAGCGCCGCTTCGGTGTCACCGTCGCGCAACGCCAACAGTCCAAGGCGATACGCCGCGCGGTCGTCCACGGAATTGTCGCCTACGCGGTCCATGAAAGCTTGCATGCTGCGATTGTGACTGCAATTGGTTAACAAGACCTGAATCATGGAGGAGCGGGATGACACGCGGACTGGACGGTGTCGTTGCGGCTGAAACAGTTCTCAGTCACACGGACCCGGCCAACGGCATGGTCTGGGTGCGCGGCGTCGATCTGCCGACACTGGCATCGCGCTACGGGTTCGAGAGCACCGTCGCGATGTTGTGGGATGACTTTGCCGGAGAGGGCCTGACCGGTGTCGAACTCCGCCATGCCTTCGGTCTGGCCCGCCTGTCGGCATATGAAGCCATCGGTGCATGGCTGCCGTCCGCGTCAGGACGCGAGTTGTTCGAGGGGATGCGCATCGCCCTGGCGGCTCAGCCGGACCGTGCCGACGCGGCGGACCTGGTGGCGGCGCTGACCGTCGCCGTGCCGGCACTGCTGCGGCAGGCGTCCGGACAGCCGCCACTGGCGCCCGATCCGGCGCTTTCGACCGCCGCCGACATGCTGCGCATGCTGCACGGCCGCACCCAGGACGCGGATCGGACGGCGGCGCTGGACACGTATTTCACGGTGATGTGCGAAAGCGGGCTGAGTGCGTCGGCCTTCACCGCCCGCGTCGTCGCCTCTACCCGCGCCTCGCTGGCGGCCTCGGTCCTCGCGGCGTGGTGCGCCTTCACCGGCGCGCTGCATGGCGGGGCGCCCGGTCCAACGCTGGACCTGCTGGATGCGGCGGAGGCGGCGGATGACCTGGAGGCATGGCTGGAGGACAAGCTGCGATCCGGCGAGCGCCTGATGGGTTTCGGGCATCGGGTGTTCAGCGGCAACGATCCGCGGGCCGAGGCGATGCGTTGCGCGCTCCGCGCCATGGGACCCCGCTCCAGCCGCCTGGACTCCGCCGATCGGCTGGAGCGGGCGGTGGCGGCGGCGATCGAGCGGGTGAAGCCGGGGCGGACCCTGCCGCCGAACGTGGAAATCATGGCGGCGCTGCTGCTGGACGCTGTCGGCATTCCGCGCGAGGCGTTCACCCCGGTGTTCGCCGTCGGGCGCAGCGCCGGCTGGCTGGCGCATGCGATGGAGCAGCAGAAGACCGGGCGGATGATCCGTCCGACCTCGGCCTATGTCGGGCCGCCCATCGGCTGATCTGGACAGGCGCCGCGGCTGCGTCGAAGATGCCGGCGGGAAACGAAGGGGGAAACAACCCATGCTCAAGAGACGCGGTTTCGTATCGTGCGCGGTGTGCGCGGCCATCGGCCTGGTGGCGGTGTCCGGGGAGGGTGAGGCCGAGGGCATGCCCGGCCTGAAGCGCACCACCATCCAGAAGACCGAGTTCCCGGGGGACAAGTACGCCTGCATCCTGATGTCGGTGGAGATCGATGCCAATACGATGGTCCCTCGGCACACGCATCCGGGCGTCGAGTCCTCGATTGTGGAAGCGGGCGGTGGCACGCTGTCACAGAAAGGCCAGGCCGACAGGGTGCTCAAGGCGGGCGACGGGTTCCAAATTCCGCCGGAAACGCCGCACGAATTGCGCAACGGTCCGGAGACTACGCGTCTCGCCATCACCTACATCGTGGAGAAGGACAAGCCCCTGGTGACGCTGGCGCCCGAATAGCGTCCCGGTGCCGGGCCGCCGTTTCACGCTGCCCGGCGCCGCCGCGAGAGCGTATCGTCCGGCAGGACGGGCGCGAGATCCGCGCCAGGTTCCTCCGCGGAACAGCCATTCCGATCCGGACGGCGGCTGTCCGATGATCCGGGCGTGAAACGTGGCGCTGTCCCGAAAGGTATCGTTGCATGACCGACGAATACGAGCTGTTCGCCCTGCGTTACGCGACCCGTCAGGCGAACCGGCATGAGCATTTCATCGGCGGCGACCCGCACGACGGCCCCATGCCCATGGATTACTTCGTCTGGCTGGCGCGCAACGCCGATCGGCGGGTGGTGATCGACATCGGGTTCACGGCGGAGAGCGGAGGCAGGCGGGGGCGGGTGATGGAACGCTGCCCGATCGACTCGCTGGCGCTGCTGGGGGTCGATCCGGCGGCGGTGGAAGACGTGATCCTGACGCATATGCATTACGACCACGTCGGCAATTTCGACAAATTCCCGAAGGCGCGGTTCCATTTGCAGGAGCCGGAAATTCATTATGCCACCGGCCGCTATATGCGGCACAGGCATCTGGCGAAAAGCTTCGAGCCGGACGACGTTTGCGGCATCGTGCGGCTGAATTTCGACGGCCGCGTAGTTTATCATAACGGGCTCGCCGATATAGTACCGGGCATCAGCGTCGTGCCGACGGGCGGCCATTCCGCCGGACTTCAGTTCGTCAAGGTGAACACGCGGCGCGGCGTTGTCGTGCTGGCCTCCGACGTCACGCATTTCTATGAAAACATGGAGAGCAACCGGCCGTTCACCACCGCGCTGCATATCGGCGAGATGCTGGACGCGTTCGATACCTTGCGCGCGCATGCCGCCTCGCCGGGGCTGATCGTTCCGGGGCACGATCCGCTGGTCATGCGGCGCTATCCCGCGCCGTCGCCGGAGCTTGACGGGATCGTGGTCCGCCTCGACGTTGCGCCTGTCCAGTAAGGGAAACCGCATGAACGCCGACGAGCTTCGCGCCATCCAGGCGCCGATCAAGCAACTCTATCGGGATACGCCGGAGGCGGCGCGGATTCCGGCGCGTGCCGAGGGCAGCCTCGACCCGAATGACATCGCCATCGTGGTGGACGCCTGGCACGGCAAGGTCACCGCGGGTCTGCACAAGGCGGGGGGCGGCAGCGGCGAACTCGCCTGCTCCGCCGACATGCTGCTTGAGGCTCTCGTCGGCTGCGCGGGAGTGACGCTGCGGGCGGTGGCGACGGCGATGGGGGTGACGATCCGCGGCGGCAAGGTGATCGCGGAAGGCGTTTGGGACGCGCGCGGAACGCTCGGCGTGGACCGCGCAGCGCCGGTCGGCTTGACCGGCATCACTGTCCGCTTCGATGTCGATTGCGACGCCGATCGGCCCAAACTGGAGAGGATGATTCAGACGACGGAGCGGTATTGCGTTATTCTACAGACGCTGAAGTCTCCGCCGAACGTTACGATGGAGATTGCGTGAGGCTTCGCCGGTAGGTCTCTTCCGTCGAAACGTCATGGCCCGGCTTGTCCGGGCCACTCCCGCAAGCACCTGCGGCGATAGGTGGCCCGGACAAGCCGGGCCATGACGCGGGGTGGGGGAAAGGATGACGGCCTCACCCGTCCCACACGCTGGACGGCATCGGCAGATCCGCGAAGGCCGTGTCGTCCAAGGTGACGACAGGCTCGATACCCGCCATGCCGAGCAGCATGAACCACTGGCGCACGTGCTGGCCGCAATGCCAGGTGGTGCGTTCAATCAGTTCATGCAGGCTTTGCGGACCGTAATAGGTCTGCACGGTTTCCCGTGCGGTCTTGTCCGCCTTGGCGTCCCACCAGGCCTGCAGCGCGGCCTCCACATCCTGCCCGTAGGCGGCGACGGAAGCGCTGGTGATCATCCCGGGCGGCGGGCCGCCGGTCAGCATGGTGTTGGTCAGGGTCGCCCCGGCCGCGACCTCGAGCATGCCTTCCGGAATACGGAACAGATGATGCGCCAGCGCCAGATAGGTGCGCGGCCGGTTGGGAACTTCGGTGGACAGGCGGTCATCCGGCATTTGCGGCACGATCCGGACAGCAGTCCGAACGAACATGGTCAGGCGCTGCATCAACTGCCCGGGGTCCAGAACCGGACCGGTCGCCTCCTTCAGGCCGAGAAAGTCCACGACGTGCCCGAAATTCTGCGCGAAAATCCAGGCCTCGCCGCGCGAAAGCACGGGTACGGATCGCGCACCGAGGCGGCGCAATTCATCCAGCCCGCCGGGGTCGGTCAGAACGTTGATGGATTGGAACTCGATCGCACGGACCGAGAGAAACTCCTTGAGCTTCAGGCAGCTTGTTCACCCGGGCTGCCAGAAGACCTTCAAAGACGGATCGCCCTGCATCGGTTTGTTCTCCTGACAGCAAGGCTAAAGCATTTTCAGCCTGACTGGAAAGGTGGCGGACGCAGCCTTTCGTCATGGCCCGGCTTGTCCGGGCCAGCCCCGCAAGCACCTGCCGCGACAGGTGGCCCGGACAAGCCGGGCCATGACGGTGTGAGCGTTTCCAGTCAGCACTGCCGCGACAGGTGGCCCGGACAAGCCGGGCCATGACGGTGTGAGCGTTTCCAGTCAGCACTGCCGCGACACGTGGCCCGGACAAGCTGGGCCATGACGGTGTGAGCGTTTCCAGCCAGTTCATCACCGGAAGGCCCGATCCGCCAGGCGACGAAACTGTCCCTCGCGCGGCAATGTCATCGGCTCCGCTACCGCACTTTCTGTCTAGCCTGAAGCCGCTCTGGGCGCCCCCGCTTCCAGCGTCAATTGTTGCGAAAAATCGTAGACGCCTTCACCATCGGCCACCATTGCCCAGCGACTTGTGATCGCATGGCAGCCGCCAACTCCTGCATAGTTCGCGTTTACGCGATGGCCGCGACCGTGCTCGTCAGGCAACGGATCTGGGAAACCCGAGAAAGGCGGCGCGACCTTGCGAACGAATAATTCGGAGGAGAGGCCACCATGATCAAATCACCACCGGGTTGGGGCGCCGAAGTGGCATCCCGGGCTTATCGTTCGATGACTTCGACATACGAGACCGATACGCGGCCCGGGGGCACCCCGGCCGCCCGCCGGATCGATGCTGAGGACCTGAAATGGGCGCTCCGCCGGGGCTGGGAGGACTTCAAAGCCTCCCGCAGCGATGTGATCTTCTTGTGCGTGCTGTATCCGCTTGTCGGCCTTTTGCTGGCGCGGCTGGCCTTTGGCTATGAGATGCTGCCGCTAGTGTTTCCCCTGGCCTCGGGCTTCGCGCTGCTGGGACCGCTGGCCGGCCTCGGTCTGAACGAAATGAGCCGGCGGCGCGAACTCGGGTTGTCGGCCGGCTGGGCGGATGCGTTCAAGGTGCTGCGTTCGCCGTCGATCCACGCGATAGCGATGCTGGGCGCGACGCTAATGCTGATCTTCGTGTTTTGGCTGGTGTCGGCGCAGGTCATCTACGACCTGACGCTCGGGCCGAAGCCACCCGTGTCAGCCGCGGCTTTCGCGCATGACGTGCTGCATACGCGGGCAGGTCTGGCGATGGTGTTCTTCGGCTGCGGCGTCGGACTCCTGTTCGCCGTCCTGGCGTTGGCGATCAGCGTCGTTTCATTTCCGCTGCTGCTGGACCGGAAGGTGCCGTTGGAAACCGCGGTGCGGACTTCGTTCGAGGTCGTCCGCAACAATCCGGTGACGATGGCGGTCTGGGGGATCTTCATTGCCGGAAGCCTGATTCTCGGGTCGATTCCGCTGCTGCTGGGCCTGACGATCGTCATGCCGGTTCTTGGCCACGCGACCTGGCACCTGTATCGCCGGGTGGTGCCGCGGTAGGACGGGCTATCCCACCAGCCCGACCGCCCCCGCGACCGCCGCCGCGCCCAGGATCAGCAGCGGATGCAGTTTGGTGAAGATGAACATGCCGGCCGCCACCACGACCACCGCGGCGGCCTGCCAGTCCACCGCGGTGCTTCGGATCAGCAGCGCCGCGCTGGCCATGATGATCCCCGCCGTCACCGGTTGCAGTCCCGCCTGCACCGCCTTCCGCCAGGGGGCGTTCCTGAACCGGTACCAGGCCCCGCTGACCAGCCAGGTCAGCACCGCGGCCGGCAGCGCAACCGCTCCGGTCGCCACCAGCGCGCCGGGAACCCCCGCGACCCGCCAGCCGACGAGGCTGACGACCATCAAATTCGGTCCCGGCGCCGCCTGAGCCAGGGCGTACAGCGCTGCGAACTCCCGGGCGTTCATCCAGTGATGCACATCGACGACCTGCCGCTGCATCTCCGGGATCACCGCGTTGGCGCCGCCGAACGCCAGCAGCGACAACTGTCCGAACACCACCGCCAGATCGGCCAGCACGCTCATGTCCGGAACCGCCACAGCAAAGCCGTGGACGCCACCGCCAGAAGCGGCAGCGCCACCTGCAACGGCAGCCGCAGCACGGCGATCGCGACAAAGGTGCCGGTCGCGATTGCGATCGCCAATGGCCGCCCGCGTAACGGCGAGGCGATCTTCCACGCGTTCGCCAGCAGATACGCCGCCGCCGCGGCTGACAGCGCCACGAACGCCCGCCGCACCGGCGGCAGATCGGCATACCGGTCATAGACCATGCCCAGGCCGATGACGATCGCCACCGGCGCGACCATCAGCCCGAGGAATGCCGCGACCGCTCCCGGCACGCCGCGAAACCGGGAGCCCAGGGCGATGGTGACATTCATGATGTTGCCGCCGGGCAGGAACTGGCACAGCCCCAGCATGTCGGAGAATTCCGCCGGCGTGAGCCAGCGCCGCTGGTCGACGATCATGCGCCGCGCCCACGGCAGCACGCCCCCGAAGCCGCAGATGCCGACGACGAAAAAGCCCGCGAACAGGTCGAACACCCCGGGATCGGGTCGCGTTTCGGACATGCGGCAATGGATTAGCGGCACCATGCGGGTTGGACAATCGGCCCCGCGACCCGGCATACTCCGCACCAGCGTGCTGCGAAGAATCCTCCTGCTTCTGTCCCTTCTGGCGGTCCCGGGCCTCGCCGGTGCGGCGTGCGTGGTGGACGCCAAAGCGACGATCCCGCTCGAGGTCGTCAACAACGCGATCATCGTGCCGGTGGAGGTGAACGGCCTCGCCGCCTCCTTCATCCTGGACACCGGCGCGCAACGCTCTGTCGTCACCAGGGAGGCCATCCAGCGCCTCGGCCTCGCGCGCGACCAATGGGTCGGCACGACCATGAGCGGCGTCGGCGGCATTGACCGCCGCGCCAACGCCGATCCGCGCAGCTTCAGCCTGGGCGGGGTGCCGCTGGTGCGGCGGACGTTGAACCACGACACCAGCCTGACGGTGGCGGTCATCCCGCAAACCCGCGTCGGGGACCATGTGATCGACGGTCTGCTCGGCCGCGATTACCTGTCGGTATTCGACCTCGACCTCGATATGTCCGGCCGCCGCCTGAGGCTGTATCAGGTGCAGGGCTGCACAGCGCGCTTCCTGCCGTGGGGTGGAGGCTACTTGTCCATCCCCGTCACGTTTCCCGCCGAGCAGGCCATCATGGTGGCGGTGACCTTGGACGGCACGCCCCTGCGGGCCCTGCTGGACAGCGGGTCGGGCGCCAGCCTGCTGACCGCGGCGGGCATGGCGCGGATGGGGCTGACGCAAGCCGCCATGGCGGCGGACCCGGCCGAGACGGCCAGCGGCCTGGGGCCGCACATGGTGACGATGCATCAGCACCGGTTTCGGTCGATGCGTGTCGGCGAGGAGACCTTGACCGCGCCGTCGCTCTGGGTGGCTCCGGTGCGGCTGCCGCTGTTTTCCGACATGCTGTTGGGCGCGGATTGGCTGTCGCCGCGCCGCGTCTGGATTTCCTATGCGACGCAGCAGGTGTTCGTGGCCTATCCGTGACGATCGTTCGTCGAATTGTCACCTCGCTGTAATACTAATTTCCCCGGCTCCGACGCATTGTGAAATCAATAGCAGGGGAAGAACCATGTCAGAAGCGACAATGGCTCAGGACACACGCGTACTCGAACCCAAACCTGTCGGAAGGCCGAGCCTTGACGGCGAAAACCATATCGTCGCGATTCTCGTTTTTCTTGCTTTGCTGGCCTTCGGCCTGTTCTGGACGTTGCGCGGGCTGACCAACGACATCGTCGAAAGCGGCACGCCGAACCTCGCCATCGGCGCCTTCGTGCTGCTGGGCATCGCCCTGCTGATCGCGCTGGCGTTCGAATTCGTGAACGGTTTCCACGATACGGCCAACGCGGTAGCGACGGTTATCTATACGCACAGTTTGCAGCCGCAGGTTGCGGTCATTTACTCCGGAACACTTAATTTCTTGGGCGTTCTGACATCCTCCGGCGCCGTCGCCTTCGCCATCGTCAGCCTGCTGCCGGTGGAGCTGATCCTTCAGGTCGGCCATGGCGCGGGCTTCGCGATGATCTTCGCCCTGTTGATCGCGGCGATCGTTTGGAACGTCGGCACCTGGGCGCTCGGACTGCCGGCGAGTTCCTCGCATACCTTGATTGGCTCGATCATCGGCGTCGGCGTCGCCAACCAGTTGATGTCGGATAACGTGAATACATCGGGCGTGGACTGGTCGCAGGCGATGGGCGTGTTCCGCGCGCTGCTGTTCAGCCCGCTGGTGGGCTTCATCGGCGCGGCCTTGATGCTGCTGGTCATGAAGATGGTCGTCAGGAACAAGCGGCTTTACAGCGCGCCGGAGACCCGGGATCCGCCGCCGTTGTGGATCCGCGGGCTACTCTGCCTGACCTGCGGCGCGGTCTCCTTCGCCCACGGATCGAATGACGGGCAGAAGGGCATGGGCCTGATCATGCTGATCCTGATCGGTGCCGTGCCGACGGCGTTCGCCCTGAACCGCGCGGTGCCGGACAGCCATCTGCCGGCCTTCATGGCCGCGACGCAGCAGGTGGAGTCGGTGTTTGACAGCCGCGGTGGCAACCTGACCTACCCGGTCAAGGCGGCACAGGATGTGGTGACCGACGCGCTGAAGCTGCGCAAAGTCGATAATAAGCCGGTTTTTGCATCGCTCGGGTCGATGGCGACCAGCATCGCCGATCAGGTGCAGTCCTATGGATCGTTGAACAAGGTTCCGGCGGAAGCGGTGGAGAACATCCGCAACGAGATGTTCATGGTGTCGGAAGCGATCCGCGTCATGCAGAAGCAGGGCGTTGCCTTCAGCGATGCGGATGCCGCCGCCTTGAAGACCTACAAGGCCGCGCTGGACGACAGCACCAAGTTCATCCCGACCTGGGTGAAGGTCGCGGTCGCGGTGGCGCTCGGCCTCGGCACGATGGTGGGGTGGAAGCGCATCGTCATCACTGTCGGCGAAAAGATCGGCAAGACGCATATGACCTACGGGCAGGGCGCCTCGGCCGAACTGGTCGCCGCGGCCACGATCGCCGCGGCGGACATGTATGGCCTGCCGGTTTCCACCACGCATGTGCTGTCCAGCGGTGTTGCCGGGACGATGGCGGCGAGCGGGGCAGGGCTGCAGTGGGGCACTGTGAAAAACATGATCATGGCCTGGGTGCTGACGCTTCCGGCCGCGATCCTGATGTCGGGGACGCTGTACTTCTTGCTTCGGCAGGTGATGTAGTTTGCCGCGGACGTGCCTGCGGTCACTGGCCGCGGGCACGTTCGAAAAGCCTGCACGCAAGACTGTACAGCGCCAGATCGAGTTGGTTGGCGTCACAGAGCCTGGCAAAAATCGTCTCTCCAAGCTCCTGCCGGGCGTCGGCCACGGCGCCGGCTTCCGTGCCGGTTTCCTCGGTCGATGCGTTCTCCCGCACCTCACGCAGGCGCAGTTCCGGGATGGCAGCGCCGTAGCTGGCCTCGAACCATCGACAAGACGCCGCGAAGTGCCGGACCAGGCCGAAAGCCGGCAGCGCCGCCAGCACAGCCTCCGCCTCTGCCAGGTCGTCGCGTGTGCAGGTCAATCCAATATTGTCGCGGCGCAGCGGAGCGGACGAAAGATGAAACGTCTGGTAGTTCCGGACGGCGACGCCCTGTCCGGGCGTGTCCAGGGCCCACGTCACGTACTCTCCGAAGCTTCCGCGCGCCACGGCATGATCCTCCTGCGTGGTATCGCGGCGCAAGAACCGGAAGACCGAGCGGGCGCGGTCGATCGGGTGCCGCAGCATAACCATCCGCACGGTATTCGGCATTGCCAGCAATGCCAGCGGCAAGTGCGACGACACCGCCCGGATAGCCGGGCGGGCCGCCAGGAACTCTCGCACTCCATCGGTGTCGAGCTCATAGACCGGCTGCGAAGGATCGAAGCTGGTCCAACCGGACCCGAAACTTTCGGCGAGAAGCCGATCGAGACTGGTTCCCGCGTTTTTGAAGATATGGGAGTGGATCAGTAGAGGCGGCAAGCCGGCCGGAGGGTTGGGCGGCGATTTCGGCTCCATCGGGCCTCTCGATACGTGAGATGAAGGAAGGATTGCGTCCTACGTCCCGCCGCCACGGCCAGCAACATATTTGTGAAAACGTTATCAATCTGTTGAAGTAACAGGCAGACTCTCCGGGGCTGACCCGCCGGCTACCAGGCCGCATCCAGCAGCGCCCGCACCGCCGGCGGCCCGTCGATCTTGCGCGGATTGGTGTGAACCCAGCGGTCGTGCATCGAGTCGACCGCGATCGCATCGAGCTGCTCCGGCTTGACCCCGACATCGCGCAGCGTCCCCGGCAGTCCCAGCCCGGCGATCAGTTCGGCCACCACATCGCCCGCCGCTTCGCCCGGCCGCCCTAGCGCCTCGCTGACCCACCGCTGCCGATCGGCATTGACCGTCTCGTTGAAACGCAGGACGTGCGGCAGCATGACGCAGGAGGTGTAGCCGTGCGGCACGCCGGCCGTGCCGCCGAGCACATGGCCGATGCCGTGGCTGGCACCCTTATGGCACGCCGTTCTGCGACCCCGATGATCGACATCCAGGCGCCCAACTGGCAGTTCAGCCGGGCCTCCAGGTCGCCCGGGTTCGCCTTGACCGCCCGGCAACCCGGCCGCCAGCAGCCGCAGCGCCTGCAGCGACATCCCGTCCGAGATCGGCGTCGGGTTGATCGAGCACATGTCCTCCACCGCATGATCCACCGCGCGGATGCCGGTGGACAGGAACAGCCACTCCGGCGTGTGGACCGTCACCGCCGGATCGAGGATCACCGCCAGCGGCATCATCAGCGGGTGAGCGAAGCTTTCCTTCACGTGCCGCACTGTATCGGTGCAGCCGGCCATCGCGGTGAACTCGCCCGGCCGAGAGCGTCGTCGGCACATCGACCGAACGCAGGGCAGGCGGGTTGACCGCCGGCCGCTCGGTTTTGCCGTCCGGCGTGATGGTGGCGCGAAGCCGATCGAGCTGCTCCGGCGCGGTGATGTCGTTGCCGAGGCACAGCCCGACCATCTTCGCCGCATCGGTCACCGACCCGCCGCCGACTGTCAGCAGCAGATCGGCGTTCGCCGCCCGCGCCTCGTTCGCCGCGGCGACCACGTCGATGCGCGGGGTGTGGGCGCCGATTTTGGCGCAGAGGCCGGCGAGGCGGTTGCCGAGGACGTGGCGGACCGTCTCGACCACATCGGTCTGCCGCGTCCAGCGTGCCGCTGGCCAGCACATAGACGGCGCGGGCGCCGAGGCGATCGATCTCGCCGGCAAGCGCCTCGGCGAGCGGGATGCCATAGACCACCCGGTCCATGGGCGGGGTGCGATGGATGCCTTGGATCATGCTTCGTCCTCCCTGTTTGCGATCAGCATGGCGCCGTCGGCGGGAGGGGAAAAGAGGGCGCCGCGACTCGTGCGGAATCGCTTGCTGAATCGGGAGCGGTTGGCGCAGTGTTCAGGGGTCGTAGCAACAACTGAAAGGAGGTGATCCAGTGTCTCATTGTTCGGTGGCAGCGTTTGCCATGACCTGGATCGCCGGCGCGAACCCGTCGGCGTAGTATACTCCGGTCCGGCAACGGACAGTCACAAGCAATGGGAAGGCCCCGGACGCGCATCCGGGGCCTTCTGCTTTTTGGGGAGCCGATTTGGGTGAGACGGCGCCGATTGGATGCGCGACGAGCGGCGAACCTGAATGCCGCCCTCGATCCGTGACTATTGGTGAGATATCAAACCTATTCGTATCAAGCTGCCGCCGCTTCGCTTTGACTTGCAAATTCAGCGAACCCCTTGGCAATGAAGCGACTCAAGCGTGGTCGGAAGGCGGAGTTGGCAGCCGAGGATGGAGATGGCACGGGTCGGACGACAACACAGGAAACCGGCAGCGGAGCCACAAGGCAGCCTGTTCCCGTTGGGTGTCCGAATTGAAGACATTCTTCAGGCCGCTCGGGGAACCGCGGCGTTCATCGCACAGACCGTCGCGCACGCGGTTGCCGCGGAGTGGTGGCAAATCCGCGTTGAGATGGCCGGCGGCAATCCGGACGCGCTCCGGACGGCTAGCTTCGCCGGGCCGCTGCTGGACTTGCCGCCCGACATCCTCACCGCCGCCAGGGCCTTGGGAAGGGGCATCGCCGGATTGCCGAGCCCGGACGGCTGCGCGGAACTTGGGCGGATCTACACCCACGCGTTGCCGGGCGACCGGCGTGGTGCCGAAGGAATTTTCTACACGCCACCGCCCCTGGTCCGCCGCTTGCTCGACAAGGCGGAGCGGGCCGGCCACGACTGGCTGACCGAGTCGGCGATCGACCCATGCTCCGGCGGCGGAGCCTTCCTCGTCGAAGCCGCGGATCGAATGGCCGCCGCAATGACGAATGTCGACCCGGCGATCGTGCTGGCGGCGGTGGGCGCCCGGCTACGCGGATGGGATATCGACCCGTTCGCCTGCTGGCTGGCACAGGTGGTGGCCGAGGCCGCGCTGCTGCCGCGGGTCGTTGCGTCGGGAAAGCGCCTGCCTCAGATCGTCGAGCGGCGTGACGCGCTCAAGGAGTTTGAGAAGGCCAAAGGGCGCTTCGGTCTGGCGATGGGCAATCCGGCCTTCGGGAAGATCAAGAAGACCGAGGAAATGGGGCGCAACTTCGCCCGAAGCCTGTATGGCCATCCGAACCTCTACGGAATGTTGACGGACGTTGCCGTGCATCTGGTCAAAGCCCGGGGCGGCATCGTTGCATACCTGACGCCGGCTAGCTATTTGGGTGGCGAGTATTTCAAGGCACTCCGGCGAACGCTGGCGAAAGAGGCGCGGCCGGTCAGTATCGACATTGTCGAGAGCCGGGAGGATGTGTTCGCCGACGTGCTTCAGGAAGTCGCGCTAACCTGCCTCAGGCGCGGACGGAAAGAGCGTCAGGCCGCCTGCTCGGTGATCCAAGTTGGGGTGGACGGTCTCAAAATCACCGGCACAGGCAGCCTGGTGCTCCCGAGGATCCCCGAGGAGCCCTGGATTTTGCCGCGGTCGCCGGCAGACGCACCGCTTGTCGCGCGGCTCGCGAACATGCCGGCGCGGCTGCGCGATTGGGGCTATCGGGTGAGCACCGGTCCGCTCGTCTGGAACCGGCACAAGCCGCGGCTGCACGCCGAGCCGGCACCGGGCCGCTATCCCGTCATCTGGGCCGAGGCGGTGATGACGGACGGGACTTTTTCGCTGCAAGCGGCAAAATCCAACCACCGCGCCCGGGCCTGGTTCACGCCGGGCAAGGCGAATGACCCGAATCTCGTGCGCCGGAGCTGCGTGCTCGCCCAGCGAACCACCGCCAAAGAGCAGCACCGGCGTATCATTTGCGCCGTCTTGCCGCGGAGCGTGATCGTCGAGCACAAGGCGGTTGCGGTCGAGAACCATCTCAACATGTTCTTGCCCACATCGGAACGGCCCAAGGTTTCGCTCGAGGATTTGGCGGCATTCCTGTCCACCGCGGCGGCGGATCGGGTGATTCGCTGCATCAACGGCAGCGTCGCGCTCAGCGCGAGCGAACTCGAGGCTATGCCGTTGCCATCGGTTGATGATCTAACGCGGGCAATGGGGGCGTGTGACTTCGAGTCGGCGGTCCTCCGGCTATATGGGATTGCCAATGAGCCTGCCGCCAATTCTGTCCGTCAAAGACATACTCGAACGCCTGCGGGCCATATTCCCCCCGGGCACGCCGGAACGTAACCATCTGGTTCGGGAGATGGCGGCCAAGGCTCTGTTCACCGCGCTTTATGTCAATGCGGTCGAAGGCTCGGATCGCTGGCTTGCCCCGCGGCATGTGGTCCGCATGGGTGACATTCAGGCCTCGCGACTCAGTCCCGAGGACCGCGACAGCTACTACCTGGCGATGACCAAATCGAAATCGCCGCCGCCCGCATCCGACCGATGGTACGCCGACAATAGCCGCGAGCCTTTGCGTGACGAGATCATTCGCCAGGGATTCGTGCCGGTGAACGCGATGATCGAGAAGGCCGGGGTGCCAACCACGTCGCCGCTTGGGCGCTACGCGCTCCAGGCGGCATTCGCCCGGTTGTTCGACCCCGGGCTGGATAGTGCAGTCTTCCTTTCCGCAGCCGAGATATGGCGGCATATACATCTGTCAGCGGCGGCCCTCGCTCGCGCCGCCCTGGTGCGTAGCAGCGCGAGCACGGCATCGGCGAATATCGTCATCCACCTGCCTGGCGGCGGATCGATCGTCTTGCCGCCGGGGCCGAGCCCGGCGATCACCAAGGCTGTTGTTGAGCAATTTGCCCCCGCGTTCCTTGGCGATCCTCGCGTCGCGTGGATCAGCGACAGCGCGAGCAAGGCGCCGTTTCGCAACGCGCCGTTGGAGAAGGCGCTGCAAATCACCCTCGACAGGGCGGAGTTGCTGCCGGACGTTGTGCTTGTCGACCTGAATCCCCCGGCGCGCCCCGGGCGGGTTCTGCTGGTATTCGTTGAGGTCGTTGCATCAGACGGACCAGTGTCCGAGCAGCGCCGCGAGGCCCTTCTCAACCTCATCGCCACCAGCCCCCGTGGATACGGGCGCGACGATGCCGTGTTCGTCACTGCCTATGCTGACCGGGCCGCCGACGCCGCGCGACGGACGATGGCGGCCCTTGCCTGGGGTTCATTTGCCTGGTTTCTGAGCGAGCCGGGGAAGCTTCTCCAGTTGCATGACGGTCCGCCGCGCTCGATTTCCAGCCTGGTTTGAGACCAGTCCGCTTTGAGTTCGACCCATCGAACCTCTCTCCCCCGTCATGAGCCGGGCCATGACGTTCTATGGGAAGGGTCGATCTCAACGCCGACTGGTATGAGACGTCGGCCGGGTCACGGAACCACCTCGACGGTTCCCTCCATCCCGAACAGCGTGTGCAGAAAATGCGTGCAGTCCACCGGGTAAGTCCCCGGCGCCCCGGGCGTCAATCCGAGATCGACCGACTGATTGGGAGGAACCTCCACGTCGCCATCGCGTGGTGCTGAAAACCCGATTTGGAACGTGCTGGCGGCGAAGAAGGCCGGAGCATGGAAGTCGTGTTCGCCATTGCTCTCGTTCACAAGATGCAACCGAATCGGCACGCCCGCCTTCAGCCGCAGGTGATCGGGATCATAGGCAAAATCCGACAGCCGGACAGTGACAGTATCCCCCGCACCGGCGGCCGCCATGACCGGCTGCGTTCCGCCCTTCGGGTGCGCCGAACACGCGGACAGCACGATCGCCAAAGCGGCAACTGATCCCAGTCCGCGTTGAGAGCAACTCTTGCCATAAACCGTCGTGGCCCGGCTTGACCGGGCCACCGCCGCCGGCACATGCCGCGAAAGGTGGCCCGGACAGGCCGGGCGATGACGCGGAAGCGAGGCTCGATGGGCCACACCCAAGGCGAGTTGGTATGAAATCCGCATTTCGCCTTACCGATCCGTTAGCCGCAATTCGATCCGCCGATCCTTGGCGTAGGCGTCTGGCGTGTCGCCGGGTCCGAACGGCTGGTACTGCCCGAACCCCGTCGCCGCCAGATGCTCCGGGGGCACCCCGTCGGCGATCAGCAGCTTCACCACCGTGATCGCCCGCGCCGCCGACAGCTCCCAGTTCGAGGCGAACGCCCCGGTCTTGACCGGCTGCGGATCGGTGTGGCCGTCCACGCGCAGCACCCAGTGCACATCCGGGGGAATCTCCGCCGCGATGTCCTTGATCGTCACCGCGAGGCTCGTCATCTCCGCAATCCCCGCCGGGGTCAGTTCGGCACTGCCGACGGGAAACAGCACCTCGCTCTGGAACACGAACCGGTCGCCGACGACGGTGATGCCGGGTCGGTTCGCCAGCACGCTGCGCAGCTTGCCGAAGAACTCGCTGCGATACTGCTGCAGTTCCTCCACTTTCGCCGCCAGCGCCGCGTTCAGCCTCTGGCCCAGGTTCGCGATCGTGACGTCCTTTTCCTTGACCCCTTGTTGGGTCAGGTCGAGGCTGGCGGACACCGCCGAAAGTTGCGCCTTCAATTGATCGATCTGCTGCGTCAGCAGCGCGATCTGCGCCCGCGCGCTGTCACCGAGTTTCTTCTCGTCGGCCAGTTGCAGTTGCACCGCCTGGCGCTTCTGTTCCTCGGTCATTGCCCGCGCCGCGGCGTCCTGCGCCTGCGCTTCCAACTGGTCCCGCAGTGCCGCCAGGGCGCGCGACTCCTCGGCCAGCTTCGCCAGGTCCGATAGTTTCGCCTGCAACGTGTCCTTGTCCACCGCGACGGTCTTGTCCAGCGAGGCGATCTGCTTCTGCATCTCCGCAAGCTGCCGCTGCGCATCGGTCAGTTGCGCCGCCGCCGCGTCGGCGCGGCCGGTCGCCTGGCTCAGTTGCGCCTGCAACCGTTCCACCGCGGCGTTGGCGTTCTGCACCGCCAGGTCGGCCTCGGCCAACTGCCCGGTCAGCCGATCGCGGTCCGCCGTGCGGGTGGCGAGTTGCGCGTTAAGCTGGGAAATCGACTGCTTCAGATCGGTTTCCTTGCCGCGCTCCAGCGACAGGGCGTCGGCGAGTTCCGACAATTCCCGCTTCGCCTGGTCCAGTTCGTGGCTGCGGCCGGACAGCGCGATCCCCAGGAACGCCTGCGCCAGCACGAACACCAGGAGCACGAAAATGATCACCATCAGCAGCGTCGACAGCGCGTCCACGTAGCCAGGCCATGCGTCCAGTCCGTTGCCGCCGTGCCTGCGGGTGCGCGCGGCCATTACCGCGGCTGTTCAGCAATGGCCGCGACGGTACGCGTCAGCAGCCGCAGGTCATTGCGAAGCTCGGCGGTCGAGCGAGCGCGGCCCTGCTCGGATTCATTCAGCAGCCGCTGCAAGAAGTTCTCGATGTTGCGCAAATGGCCGCGGCTGACATCGTCGCCGCCGCGCGCCTCGCCCAGGCGCTGCAACGCCGGCCCGAGCGCGGTCTGGGTCTCCGCGATCCGCACCATCAACTGCTGGTTGGCCCGCATCGTATCGGCCAGCGAACCCAGGCGTTCGTTCAACACCACGACCGCCTGGTTCATCTGGATGCGGTTTTCCTCGTCCCGCACCAGCACCTGCTGCAGACTTTCCATGTTTTCCGCGGTCTGTTCGAGCAGTGCCTGGACATACACGGGCACCGATCCATCGCCCTCGGCCAGTGCGCCGGAGGACAGGCGGGTCAGGCCGGCCAGCCATTCCTCAAGCTCGTTGAAGAAGCGGTTCTGCGCCTGCCCGGCGGTCAGATCCAGGAAGCCCAGCACCAGCGCCCCGGCCAGGCCATACATGCTGGCCGAAAACGCGGTGCCCATGCCCGCCAGCGGCTTCACCAGGCCCGACTTCAACTGGTCGAACATCGTGGTGACGTCGCCGTTGCCGATGGTCATGCCGCCAATGACATCGGACACCGAGCCCACCGTCTTCAGCAGGCCCCAGAACGTCCCGAGCAGCCCGAGGAAGATCAGCAGCCCGGTCATGTAGCGCGACAGCTCCCGGCTTTCATCCAGCCGCGAGGCCAGCCCGTCCAGCAGGCTGCGCATTGCGGTCGCCGACAGGGTGATGTGGCGGCCGTCGTGGCGCGTCTGGCCTTCCCGCATCGCCAGCATGCTGGCCATCGGCGCCAGCAGCTTCGGCGAGGGCAGGGCGGCCAGCCGGCTGCGCGACGTCTGGTATGTCTCCAGCCACTTCACCTCCGGCCGCAGCCGCAGCACCTGGTTCAGGTTCCAGACGATGCCGAGCAGCAGGATGAACAGGATCAGGCTGTTCAGGACAGGGTTGTTGAAGAAGGCGGTGATCAGCACCGGTGACAGCAGGGCGGCGACGCAGCCGACGGCGGTCAGGAACAGCAGCATCCGCACCAGGTATCCGGATGGCTTTGTCATTTCTGCGTCGCCTGCCCGGGGGCGGACTCGACATTCACATCGACCCGGTCGGGCGGCCCGTCGCCGTATTGCGCGCCAAGCGCCCGCACGAAGATGCGCGCCGAGGGCACGCCGTCCGCGACCAGGGCGCTACGCACCGCCATCGCGCGCGACAGCGAGACCCGCCGCGCGGTCGAAGGATCGTCTGGCGTCCCCGGTGCGTAAGCCTGGACGTTGAATGTGGTGGCGTCGCCCGGGGGCGCCGCTGCCGTCAGCTCCTTGATCGAGGCGGCGCTGTCGGGACTGAGATCCGACTGCCCGGCCGCGAAGGTCAGGCGCAATCCCTCGGTCGTCGGTGCCGCCTTGGTGGGCGCGGTGTCGGAGACCGGTGGAGGCGGCGGTGGAGCTGAGCCGGGCGGCGGCTCGGCCGGCGCGATCGGGTTGATCGCCGCGGTCTGAGGCACGGTTTCCGGAATCGCGGGCGCCGGGGCCGGCGGCGTGACGGGCACGGCTTCGGTCGCGCCCGGCGGCGCGGTTGGGGGTGCAGTGCGGGACGCTGTCGCGGGTGCCCGGGTCATCGCCGGTGGCGCGGCCCGATACGTTGGACTTCCTCCCGGTCTTTCGGGCAACGCCTGCAGCGCGTGCAGATCAACGGTCACCTGCGCCAGCACGGGCGAGGCCGCGGTAAGCGAAACGGCACTTAGGAAAAGCAAGAGGCGCATAGCAACGATTGGTAGCTGAACCTGCTGTTCCGTTCAATGAACCATGTGTGTACTCCGCCGTCCGGTGCCCCGGCGGCAAGATTGACAACCGCCGCCCCGCCGTCCGCTAATCGTCCGATCAAGGCGCAAGGGGCGTCCCAATGAAGGATGGAAACACCGGTCCGGTGGAGCGGGCACGCGATCTCGGCCCGTCGATTGGCGCCGCCGCGGAGGAAATCGAGCGCAGCCAGGTCATCCCCGAGCCGCTGCTGAGCCGCATCCATGCCGCCAGACTGGCCCGGATGCTGCTCCCGCGCTCCGCCGGCGGCGATCAGGTCGATCCCTGGATCTACCTGCACGCGATCGAGGAGATCGGGCGGCACGATGCTTCGGTGGCGTGGAACCTGTTCGTCGCCAACAGCGCGGCGCTGATCGCGCCGTTCATTCCATTGGAAACCGCCCGGGCGATTTGGTCAGATCCGCGGACGATCATTTCTTGGGGACCGCCCAACCACTGCACCGCCCGGGCGGTGCCGGGCGGCTACCAGGTCAGTGGCGAATGGCATTTCGCCAGCGGGAGCCGCCAGTCCAACTGGATGGGCGCGCATTGCCAGGTGATCGAACCGGACGGCTCGGTGCGCCGGAACCGCTTCGGCCGCCCCACCATGCGCACCCTGCTGTTCCGCAAGGGGGATACCAGGCCGATCGAGAACTGGAACACCATCGGCCTGCGCGGCACCGCGTCGGAGGGGTACCGGGTGACCGATCTGTTCGTGCCGGAAGCCTATAGCGGCACGCGAGAGGATCCCTCGCTGCGGCGAGACCCGGGGCCGCTATATGCATTCACCATGCAGGGGCTGTACGCCGTCGGCGTGGCCGGTGTGGCATTCGGGATTGCGCGCGCGATGCTGGACTCGCTGATCAGCCTGGCGGCGGAAAAGACTCCGCGCGGGCTGCAGCGCATGGCCGACAGCCCGGTGGTGCACGATGGCGTCGCGCGGCGCGAGGCGAGTCTGGGTTCGGCGCGCGCCTGGCTGGTGGATATCCTGAAGGACGTTTCAGCCGGGGCGGATGAGGTGGCACCGATCGACCTGAACGCCCGGGTGCGGGTGCGGCTGGGCTGCGCGCATGCCATCCATACCGCCGCCGAGGTCGTGGATTACGTCTACAAGGCCGCCGGAACGTCGGCGATTTTCCTCGGCACGCCGTTCGAGCGGCGCTTCCGCGACATGCATACCGTTTCGCAGCAGATCCAGGCCCGCGAGTCACATTTCGAGGCGGTCGGCCGCGCCATATTCAACGGCGACCCGGACGGCGTGTTCTTGTAGCCGCCGGCATGAGGACGACAGGAATGACGCAATTGACTCTGGCAGCGGCGCAGACGGTGGTTTCGGCCGCGTTGGCGCATGCGCGGGAAAAATCGCTGCCGCCGATGGTGGTTGCCGGTACTCGACGCACGCGGCGTGCTGAAGGCATTCGCCGCAGAGGACGGCTCGGCGCTGCGGCGCGCCGACATCGCCATTGGCAAGGCGCATGGCGCGCTGGCACTGGGTGTCGGATCGCGCACCTTGGGCAAGCGGGCAGAGGAGCGGCCGCATTTCATCGCCGCGGTCACGCAGGCCATCGGCGGGTCGCTGGTCCCGGTCGCGGGCGGTGTCCTGGTCCGTGGCGACGACGACAGCATTGTCGGCGCGGTCGGGATGTCGGGCGATACGTCGGACAATGATGAAGCCTGCGTATTGGCTGGCCTGGAGGCGGCACGGCTGACCGCCGATCCAAGCTGAACGGGTCGTCCGGTATCAACCATTTGTTAGCGGTTTGAGGCTATCGTCCGCGCCGCCTGAAGGAAGCCGGATGATGGGTTCAGTCGCTGCAAGCTGCGTTATCAGTCGTGTCTCGAATGCATTGGTATGTATTTGCGGGCGAGTCAGTAATCGTGCCGCCCGAGGCACGAAAATTGACTGAATAGTCTATTGCGGCGGCAAACCGCCGTCCTTACGATCTACCCATGGAAGATCGGGTGGCCCGGCTCGACGGCGATATGCAGGACGTCAGGTCGGTGCTGTCCCGGCTGGAGCCGATGATCGTTCGGATCGAATTCGACCCTGACGGCAACGTTGCCGAATTGGCGACGAAAGCTGAGCTGTCCGATATGCGAACCGAGTTATCGAAAGAAATCTCTGACCTTCGCACCGAGGTGTCCAGGGACATCTCGACTTTTCGGATCGAGGTATCCGAGGACATCTCGGACCTTCGAACCGGTGCAGCGACCCTTCGGGCCGAAGTGATCGCCGAGATCTCCGGGCTTCATTCTGACATGAACGCCAAGTTCTCCGTGCTTCGAAGTGAGATGACCACCGAGATCTCCGGGCTGCGGAGCGAGACGACCGGTGAAATCTCCGGCCTTCGGGTCGAAATGACCACCGCGATTTCCAACCTCCGAACGGAAATGATCGCGAGGTTCGCCGACGTGCCGACCAAGACTTACCTGTGGGGTATTCTGGGCGTCTTCATCACCGCCTATGGCTCCGGTCTCGCCGCGTTGGCGATTCTCAAGTAGAACGGAACCGCGCGCCTGTCGGCGAAGCGTCAGGTTCGGCCTCCAGGCGCATGGCACCCGGTCGGGCTGCCCGCTTCGACCGGATCGGCTGGGCGCGAGCCCATGATCGCGGAATTCCGGGCCCACGCCAGTGCCGGTCCGATCGTTCTCCCGCCGCCGCGGACTGCTCAGCGCCAGGTGATGACAGCCGATCGGCTGGCGGGAATGGCCGGCACTGGCTCAGCCTCCCCGATGGCGACCACCTGAAGCCGATCGGCCGGGACGCCGCGATCGGCCAGACCTTGCTTGACGGCTTCGGCACGCCGGGCGGACAGGACCAGGTTGTTGAACTCACCGCCGGTTTTGTCGGTGTGACCGGACACGATCATCACCTCCGGCCGGGCATCCCGGTACAGGCGTGCCGCGCCATCCAATTGCCGATCGGCTTCGGGCGACAGCCTCCACTCATCCGGAGCAAACGCGATCGCGACGGATTCGTCAGCCGGCTTCGCCGGTTCCGGCGCGGGATCGGTTGGGGCGGCGGTGCTCGCTGCCGGCGCGGGTGGCGGACTGGCGCAGGCCGCCAACAGGCACGCCAGGCTGAGTGAAGCCAGCAAGGCAGACGATTTCATACCCCACCCTTTGCGCACACCGCCCCCCGGGACGTTGAAGGAACACTACGGGCCGTAGAAGCGTAATGCCTGACAGAAGTTCCGCGACGTCTCGTTCAAGACCGGGGGTACCATGCGAAGACAAGCCTGTGTATCGTTCGCGTTCCTGTTACTCCTGTCCCTGCAGGCGCGAGCCGATGGCCTGGACGGCGATGTCGCGTTTGCCGGCGGAGACGACGGCAAGGCCCCGGGCATGTCGCGCAACTCCACCGCCGCCGGGCGGGCGTCGGCCATGCTGGCCGTCGGCACGCTCTACGATACTGGTCATGGTGTGCCGCAGGACTTCGCCGCCGCGTTGTCCTGGTATCGCCGGGCGGCGGAAGCCGGAAACGTCCGCGCGATGTTCAACGTCGCCGAAATGTACGACAACGGCCGCGGCACCCCGGCCGATCGGCGGGAGGCGATCAGGTGGTACGAGAAAGCGGCAAAACGCGGCTATGGGCGAGCCGCTTACGACCTCGGCGTCATCTATCGCGACGGCGATGGCGTGCCGCCCGACACCTCTGCCGCGATCCGTTTTTTCCGGATCGCCGCGGACCACGGCATCGCGGCGGCGCGCCCCAACCTGATCGCGCTTGGCGCGCCCGCCTCACCCCCGCTTCTCGCCGCTTTGCCCGCGTCCCGCCCGCCGCCCGGGGCGCTCGAACACGCGCTGGCCGCCGAACTGGCGCGATTCCAGCAGGCCGCGCTGGCGGGGGGCCGTGTCGACCCGCAGGCTTTGAGGGTATTCGTAGAGATGGTCCCAACCGTATTGGTGCAAGCCGATCGAGGAGATGGCATGGCGGAATTCGACGCCGGTTTTGCCTATGAACATGGTGCCGGCATGGCGCGCGACCCGGTCCTGGCCTATCTATACTACCTGCGTGCCGCGACATCATCGAATGCCCAAGTTCAGATGCCTGCATTAAATGCGGCTTTAGGCATCGAGCAGCAACTGAGCGATGAAGAGCGTGGTGAGGCACGGGAGGACGTGGTCGGAAACGCCCGGTGATCGCGCCTGGACCAGCTCTCCCCCCGTCATCGCCCGGCCCCTCATGCCTGTTGCACACCCGGGGACACCCCAAGCCCACCGCTTCGGGGCGACGGCTTCCTAAAACGTCATGGCCCGGCTCGTCCGGGCCATCTGGCGCGGCACTGTGCGGCGAGGATGGCCCGGATAAGCCGGGCCATTACGGACGGGGGACGGACCTCCGGCTTTGTTTATCCCGGGCGTCACCTACCGCGCGTTCGCACTCGCCTCCGACCGCGTCGCCCCCGACCGCGCCGCCAGCGCCGCCGCCATGAACTCGTCCAGGTCGCCGTCCAGCACCGCGTCCGGATTGCCCTTTTCCACGCCGGTCCGCAGGTCCTTCACCAACTGATAGGGCGCGAGCACGTAATTGCGGATCTGGTGGCCCCAGCCGATGTCGGTCTTGGCGTTCTCCTGCGCCGCCGTCACCGCCTCGCGCCGCTGCAGCTCCGCCTCATACATGCGCGCCTTCAGCATCGCCATCGCGGTTGCCCGGTTGCGGTGCTGGCTGCGGTCGGTCTGGCAGGCGACGATGATCCCGCTGGGCACGTGGGTGATGCGGATCGCGCTTTCCGTCTTGTTGACGTGCTGGCCGCCCGCGCCCGACGCGCGATACGTGTCCACCTTCAAATCGGCCTCATTGATCTCAATTTCGATCGAGTCATCCACCACCGGATAGACCCATACGCTCGCGAAGCTGGTCTGCCGACGCGCATTGGAATCGAACGGGCTTATCCGCACCAGCCGGTGAACCCCGCCCTCGGTCTTCAGCCACCCATAGGCGTTCGGCCCGGAGATCTGCAAGGTCGCCGATTTGATGCCGGCCGTCTCGCCCTCGCTCTCTTCCATCAACTGGACTTTGTAGCCGTGCTGCTCGGCCCAGCGCATATACATGCGCATCAACATCTCGGCCCAGTCCTGCGCTTCCGTCCCGCCGGCGCCGGAGTTCAGCTCGACATAGGCGTCGTTGCTGTCGGCCTCACCGGACAAAAGGCTTTCGATCTCCCGCCGCTTGGCTTCCTCGGCCGCCGAGCGCAGCGACCCCATCGCGTCGGCCACCATCGCCGCGTCGCCATCCGCCTCCGCCATCGCGATCAGTTCCAGCGCGTCGGAGACCTCGGCCTCCAGCTTCTGGACGCCTTCCATCGCCGAGGCGATCTGGTTCCTCTCGCGCATCAGCTTCTGCGCGGCGGCGGGGTCGTTCCACAGCGCCGGGTCCTCGGCGCGGTTGTTCAGTTCCGCGAGGCGGGCTTCGGCGACATCCCAGTCAAAGATGCCTCCTCAGCAGCGCGACGGACTGCTTGATCTGGTCGTTGAGGGCGTCGGATTCAGCGGACATGGTCTGAACTGCTCACTGGAAGGGGCGGGTCAATACAACCCGCCCATGCTGTTATCAACCCCGCCATGCACGATAGTCGGCGGGGCGGTCGCGCCATCGGCGGTGGCCGGGCCGCCGCCTCCACCCCCTGTCGGACCGGAGGCCCCCGGAACCTGATCCGGCTTGAACGCGTCTGTCACCGTGCCGGTGGCGGTTTGCCATTGGGCCATCGTCACGCCCGGCGGCATCGGGAACGACAGCACCGGGTGCCCGGCCAGCGCAGTGGCCATGTAGTCATGCCAGATCGGCGCTGCAACGGCCGCGCCCGTCTCGTTATCGCCGAGCGAGGCCGGATTGTCGAAGCCGACCCAAACCGTTGTCACCAGGTCGGGTGTGAAGCCGGAGAACCAGGCGTCGCCGAAATCCTGCGTCGTCCCCGTCTTGCCGGCTATCGGCCGGTTCAGGCCCTTCCCCGCCGGAACGCCGGTGCCGCGCTGCACCACGCCCTGCATCATCGTCTGAAGCTGGAACACGCTGTCCGCATCCGCAATCTGCTTGCGGCTGTCGGTCACCACCGGAGGCGCCGCCGCGCTGGAGCAATCGTCGCAGGCGAGGCCCTCCGCCCGCATCACCACATGGCCGTCCGGGTCCTGCACGCTGTCGATCAGCGTTGGAATGACTTCGCGGCCGCCCGTCGCCAGCGAGGCATAGGCCTGAGCCTCCCGCATCACCGTGGTTTCCACCGCGCCCAGCGCGGCGGGCAGAACCCGCGGCATGGAATCCACCATGTGGAATGCGATCGCGTTGTCCGCGATGGCCTGCATGCCGACGTGCTGCGCGACCCGCAGCGTCACAAGGTTCAGCGACTCCTCAAGCGCCACGCGCAACGGCGTCGGGCCATTGAAGGTGTTCTCGTAATTGCCCGGCCGCCAGCGCCCCTCCGGCGTATCGATGACGATCGGCGCATCCAGGAACCGCTGGCTCGGCGAGACGCCCTTTTCCAGCGCGGTCAGGTAGACGATCGGCTTGAAGCTCGATCCCGGCTGGCGGTTGGCCTGTGTGGCGCGGTTGAACTGGCTCTGTTCGAAGCTCCAGCCGCCGACCATGGCCAGCACCCGGCCGGTCTGCGGATCGATCGACACCAGCGCGCCCTGGACCAGCGGGATCTGCCGCAGCGTCGCCCGATTGACCGCCGCCAACACCGGCGCGGGCGAGGCCTGCCTGCCCTTGACCATGGCGGCCGGCGGCGCGGTGGGTGGCGCGAGTTGCACGGCGGGCGGATCGATCATCACCACGTCGCCGGTCTGCACGACGTCGCTCATGCGCCGGGGAGTCCCGCCCGGCTTGCCGTCACGCACCGGGCGCGCCCAGGTGACGTCCTGCAACGCGATCATCGCCGCCTTGCGTTCGCCGTCGTGGTTCAGCCACTCGACCTTGGCCTCGTTCTCCGTCGTTGCCGCCACCACGGCGAGCGTCCAGTGCGGCAGCATGCCGGGCGGACGGGCGACGTCGTTCAGCGCCGCGGGCCAGCGGGTCTCGAAGTCGGCCGGAGCCAGCGTCAGGTGCGTCACCGCGCCGCGCCAGCCGCCCATCTTGCGGTCGTATGCCATCAACCCGTCGCGCAGCGACTTTTCCGCCGCGACCTGGAGCGCCGGGTCCATGCTGGTGCGGACCATCAGGCCGCCCTGGGTAGTCGCCTCCTGCCCGAAACGGGCGACCAGTTGCCGCCGCACGTCCTCGGTGAACCAGTCGGCGCCTGGTATCGGCGGCGGGCGGTGGAACTCCGACGGTACGATCGGCTCGGCCTTGTCGGCGCTGGCCTGGGCAACCGTGATCACGTGGTCCTCGGCCAGGCGGTCCAGCACGTAGTCGCGGCGCGACCGGGCGGCGTCCGGATATTTGAACGGGTTCAAGTTGTTCGGCGCTTTCGGCAAGGCCGCCAGGAAGGCGGCCTCGGCGACCGTCAGCTTGTCCAGCGGCTTGTTGAAATACGCCTGCGCCGCGGCGGCGACGCCGTACGAACCCTGGCCCAGATAGATTTCGTTCAGATAGAGCTCGAGAATGCGGTCCTTGCTGAGGGTCTGCTCGATCCGCATCGCCAGGATGGCTTCCTTGGCCTTGCGCGCGAACGACATCTGGTTGTCCAGCAGCATGTTCTTGGCGACCTGCTGGGTGATCGTCGAGGCGCCGATGGGTCGCTTGCCCTGGCCGGCATGGGCGAGGTCGAACATCGCCGCGCGCGCGATCGCCATCGGGTCGATGCCGCGATGGGTGTAGAAATTCTGGTCCTCGGCCGAGATGAAGGCCTGCTTGACGATGTCCGGGATCGCGCCGATGGGTACGAAGATGCGGCGCTCGGAGGCCAGTTCCGCCAGCAGCCGCGAGTCGCCCGCGTAGACCCGGCTCATGACCGGCGGCTGGTAGTTCCGCAGCCCGTCCACGTCCGGCAGATCGGCGCTGAAATGCTGGTAGGCGGCCCAGCCGACGGCGGCGCCGGCGAGACCGCCGAGCACCAGCACCGCCAGCACGGCACCGAACAGGCCGTTGACGGCGCTGAGCAGAAAGCCCTTGCGCTTCGGCTTGCGCCCGGGCGTCTTGCCGGGGCGCTTTGGCCCGGAATCTACCGGCCCGCCGCGCCCGGCGCGATCGGGAGGCGCCAGCTTCTCGCCGGCTGTGAGTGGTCCTGTCATCCCCTGGATATGACCCGTTTTGCCCAAGTCCGCCAGCAACGAGATTGCTATAGCCGGCCCCGATTTCGTGCCGCCGGGCGCTCCCCGCTCGTGTCGCGGCCGGCCAAGACACGGGCCGGTCTTTCAATCAAGCGACATGCCCGGCGCCCGCGAAATAGGCGTCCACCGCCCGGTGCATGGCTTCCGCGACCATTTGGCGATGCTTCGCCTGACGCAGCGCAGCCTCATCGCGCGGATTGGACATGAAGCCCATTTCAACCAGCACGCTCGGGATGTCCGCGGCCTTCAGCACCACGAAACCGGCATGCCGATCGGGGTTTGGCAGCATGGGAAGGTCCTGGTCGAGGCTGCCGACAAGGCTGCGGGCGATGCGCACCGATCCGGTCCGCGTCTCCTGCCGCACAAGGCTGGCGAGAATATGCGCGACCTCGGGCGACGCATCCCGCCACTGGCCGCCGAGAAACCGATCGGCGCTGTTCTCCTTGCGCGCCAGCGCCGCGGTCTGGGCATCGGAGGCCGTCTGTGCGAGTGTATAGACGGACGCGCCGCGCACCGAATGGTCCGACAGGGCGTCCGCGTGCATGGACACGAACAGCGCCGCGCCCCTGCGCTGCGCCCGATCCACCCGCTCGTCCAGCGGGATAAAAATATCGCGAGTACGGGTTAGCTCCACGCGGTAGCGCCCGCCGGCCTCAAGCTGGCGCTTCAGTTCCAGCGCGGTCGCCAGGGAGACGTTCTTTTCGAACGTGCCGGACACGCCGACGGCCCCGGGGTCCTTGCCGCCGTGCCCGGGGTCGAGCATCACCAGCGGCCCGTTCGGTTTAGGTGTGCCAGAGTACCTGATTTTTGTGGGCATGTTTGGTTGCGGCCGCCATCGCGCCGTGCAGGCCTGGCGGCAGCAGGAAGGTTCCGAAGATGGACGTGCCCGCGGCAAAACGGCGCAGCAGCAGGCGACGCGCGACAGGTGGAGCGGATTCCATGGGCCATTCTTAACACGGAGGATGCACTGACGCAGCGTTGTTGTTGATTACGGCAAGTTAATGGCGTCCCGATACGATCTGCTTGCGGTGGGGGGCGCTTTGCTTCATGGTCAGCTTGCTCCGGTGATGACGCCGGGGATCGCGGGTCAACGCGGTCCCGGGTTTGCTCAGGGGGCGCGTGATCCCGCGGTTGATCCGATCCGAGTCGGATTGGCTGATGTGGGGGAAGGGTCCGCGTCGTCATTGGCCATCGCCGTCCGTGTCGCGCCCGCCACGCAGGACTTGTGGCGCGCCGGGGTCTGTCCGTCGCGGTGACGTCCGCGGCCAGGGCAGTGAATGCACCGACTTTCACACGGGGCTGCGTTCCGTCCATGGGACGCGCCGACCGAACGCCAGGGACTGATGAACTACACCGCGCCATATTTGTCCGGACTTGGACTTTCGCCCGCTTTACCGGGCGGCCTTGCTGTCGCGTGTTTCCATCACCATCGTTTTCCTGAAACTTCGGGCGGGCCCTTTCCCGCAAGCCTTTCAAGCCGTCCGCCGGCCGAGACCCGCAGAAGGTCCGGTTCGCGCATCAAGACGGCCCATCGGAGTTCAGGACTAGATGACGAAGCGCATGCTGATCGACGCCACGCACGCGGAAGAAACCCGCGTCGTGGTGCTGGACGGTAACCGGCTCGAAGATTTCGACGTCGAGACATCGACCAAGCGGCAACTCAAGGGCAACATCTACCTCGCCAAGGTCGTCCGGGTTGAACCGAGCCTGCAGGCCGCGTTCGTCGAATACGGCGGCAACCGGCACGGCTTTCTCGCCTTCAGCGAAATCCATCCCGACTACTATCAGATCCCCGTAGCCGATCGGCAGAGGCTGATCGAGATGCAGGCCGAGGAGGCGCGGCGCGAGGAGGAAGAGGAAGACCTCGAGATCGCGCTCAGCCAGGCCACCGACGGCAAACCGTCGGCAAACGGCGAAGCGTCCCATGCTCCGCCGGCCGCCGAGGCCGAACCGGCGGCCGAGGACTGGGCGCTCCCGTCGCTGCCGCTGCTGATCGCTCCCGAAACCGTTGCCGCGTCAACGGAGGCGGAAGCTCCGGTGAGCGAAGCATCGGCGGAGCCGGAGGCCTGGGCCAAACCGGAAGCCCCGCCTCTGTTGGCGGAGCCGGTGGCCGTGGAACCGGTCGCGGCGGAGCCCGAAACGGCGCGCGAGGACGACGATCAGGACGCGGACGAAGACGACTCCAATAGCGACCAGATCGAGGTCCTGCCGCCGCCCGAGACCGTCGGCGGCGGCGACCAGGACAGCGGCGACGACCAGCGTGAGCGCCGGCTGCCGCCCCGGTTCCTGCGCAACTACAAGATCCAGGAAGTCATCCGCCGCCGGCAGATCCTGCTGGTCCAGGTCGTCAAGGAAGAACGCGGCACCAAGGGCGCGGCGCTGACCACCTACCTGTCGCTGGCCGGCCGCTTCGGCGTGCTGATGCCGAACTCCCCGCGCGGCGGCGGCATTTCCCGCAAGATCACCTCGGCCGCCGATCGGCGGCGGCTGAAGGAGGTGATGACCGAACTCGATATTCCGCGCGGCATGGGCATGATCGTCCGCACCGCCGGCGCCAACCGGCCGAAGCCGGAAATCAAGCGCGACTGCGAATACCTGCTGCGGCTGTGGGACGACATCCGCGAGCACACCATGAAGTCGGTGGCGCCGGCGCTGATCTACGAAGAAGCCAGCCTGATCAAGCGCGCGATCCGCGACGTCTATTCCCGCGACATCGACGAGATCCTGGTCGATGGCGAGGACGGCTGGCGCGCGGCGCACGACTTCATGCGCATGCTGATGCCGTCGCACGCCAAGAAGGTGCAGCTCTGGCGCGACGGCGGCCAGCCGCTGTTCGCCCGCAACCAGGTCGAGGCGCAGCTCGACGCCATGCTGATGCCGACGGTGCAGCTTCGCTCCGGCGGCTACCTGGTGATCAACCAGGCCGAGGCGCTGGTCGCCATCGACGTCAACTCCGGCCGCTCCACGCGGGAGCGGAACATCGAGGAAACCGCGCTGCGCACCAACCTGGAGGCGGCCGACGAGGTGGCGCGGCAGTTGCGGCTGCGCGACCTGGCCGGGCTGATCGTCATCGACTTCATCGACATGGAGTCGAAGCGCCACAACGCGATGGTCGAGCGGCGCATCAAGGACGCGCTGAAGAACGACCGCGCGCGCATCCAGGTCGGCCATATCAGCCATTTCGGCCTGCTGGAAATGAGCCGCCAGCGGCTGCGGCCGTCGCTGGCGGAAACCAGCTTCATCCCCTGCCCGCATTGCGGCGGCACCGGCCATGTCCGCAGCACCGAAAATGCGGCAATCCACGTGCTGCGCGGCATCGAGGACGAGGGCGGCAAGCGTCGTTCGGCCGAGATCGTCGTGCATGTCTCCACGCCGGTGGCGCTGTACCTGCTGAACCATAAGCGCGACCGGCTACGGGAAATCGAGCTGCGCTATGTGATGAAGGTGATCGTCGCCGCCGACGACGGTCAGATCGCGCCGCAGTTCCGGATCGAGAAGGTGCGGGTCCGCTCGGCCGACGAGATCCCGCCGGTGGTGACGCCGGATCGCATGCTGGTCCCGGCGCCCGTGGCGGATCTGGAGCCGGACGAGGAGCCTGATGTCGTCGGGATGGACGACGAAGACGACGACAGCGACGAGGATACCGAGGAGCAACGCGCGGCGGATGCCGCCGGCGGTGGCGACGAAGCGGAACGGCGGCGCAAGCGGCGCCGCCGGCGGCGGCGTGGCGGCCGGCGTGACGATCAGTCCGGTGGCTCCGAGGATACAGGCGAGCCCGCGTCTCCGGGCGTTGCGGCGAATGATGATGCGTCCGACGCGGTGGCCGCGGCGCCTGATGGCGATACGCCCGCCACGGAAGAGCCCGGGGCTGAGGAAGTCGCCGCCGAAGGTGGCGAGGCTGCCGCGGGATCGGAGGACGATCCCCGCAACCGCCGCCGCGGGCGTCGCGGCGGACGGCGGCGGCGGCGGGATGGCGATGGCGAGCTGTCGCCGTTCTCGATGCCGGGTGCTGACCAACCGGAACTGCCGCCAGTGTATGCCGGCCCGACGCCGGCCGATCCGTTCGGCGGCCGGGCCTTCGACATCTTCGACGTGATGGATCAGGTGGAGCGTGCGGCTGAGGCCAAGCCGGCGCCGCGACTGCCGTCGGCGTCGGAGATCGTCAACGCCTCGGCGCCGGAGGCCGAGGCAACATTTGCCGAAGCGCCCCCCGCCGTGAAGGCTGAGGCCGAGGCCGAGGAGGCCACGCCCGACATCGTCAACGGCGGCGCGCCCGAGCCTGTCGCGGTTTCGCTGCCGCCGATCGGCGAGGAACCTGAGGCGGTTATTCGCAATGGGGCACCGGCGGCTGACAAGGCCGATGGCGATGAAATCGGGAGCGGGGACGAACCTCCGCCCGCGCCGCTGATCAAGCCGATTCTGATTGGCGCGGACGGTGAACCGCCGGCCGAACGGAGGCGGGGCTGGTGGCGGCGGTGAGGGGCTACGCACGCTTTCTCGTGTGATGGCCGGCCCGGGCCCGATGGTGACAGAATAAGCGACAGCGACGGAAGAGTTTGGCCGAGGCTTAGCTCTCTAACCGTCATGGCCCGGCTTGTCCGGGCCACCTGTCGCGCCACGTGCTCGCGGGGGTGGCCCGGACGAGCCGGGCCATGACGGACGAGCCAGGCCATGACGGACGAGCCGGGCGATGACGAATGTGGAGAACGTCGTGCTCCGCGTGCCCCTCATCCTGACGACTATCGGGGGAACCTACCCCTTCTTCGCCTCGAACCGGTACGGACTCGCGCCCGCCGTCAGCGGGTCCAGCGACAGGCGGTGTTCCAGCGGCGGGAAAGCGCGGCTGCCGCAGTCGGGGCGGTCGCACAGGCGGCAGGACAGGCCGATGCCGACGCGGGCGCGGTCCAGATCGAGGCCGTCGGCGTAGACGACCTCCGCCGCGTTCGCCAGGGCGCAGCCCATCGCCACCACATGTGTCGGCCGCGGCTCGCCCCAGCGCGCGACCGGCTGGGGGATGGCGCGGGCAAAGCACAGATAGGCCGCCCCATCGGGCAGCTCCGCGACCTGAACCTGCAAGATCCCGGGCTGGGCGAACGCGGTGTGCACCACCCAGCGCGGGCATGAGCCGCCATAGCGGGCGAACGGGAACCCGGCCGCCGAAAACCGCTTCGACACGTTCCCCGCCGGATCGACCCGCACGAAGAAGAACGGCACGCCGCGCGCGCCAATCCTCTGCAGCGTGGACAACCGGTGGCAGGCTTGCTCGTACGACACGCCGAACCGGGCGGCGATGGCGTCCATGTCGTGGCGCAGCGACGCGGCGGTCGCCAGGAACGGCGCATACGGCATCACCAGCGCCCCGGCGACGTAGTTCAGCAGGCCGATGCGCATCAGCATGGCGGCTTCGGATGTCGAAGGTGAGGCGTCCTTCAGCACTGCCTCCACCGCGTCGCGCGCCTCCAGCAGCGCAAGCTGGAACGCCATGTGGAAGCCGCGGCTTTCGCGCGGCAGGGATTCCGACAACGCCAGGCTGCGCGTCGCGGGATCATAGCGGCGCAGCGCAGCCTCCAGCGGCTGCACGCTGACGCGCACCCCGTGCACGGCGCGCAGGCGCTCCGCCAGCGCGTGGTTCATCTCGGCGGGAGCCTCGGGCGCGAGTTGCGCCGCCAGCGCCTCGGCGGCTTCCTCCAGCACCGGGAAATGATTGGCGTGGTCGTCGAAGAAGTCGCGGACTTCCTCATTCGGCAGCAGGATGCGGCGGCCGGAGGGCAGGGCGATGCCGTTGGCGTCCTCGCGCGCCACCCGCCAGGCGCGATACAGCGACAGCACGGCGCGTGCCGCGTTCGGGCTGCTCGCCGCGAGCGCCTCGACCTCCGCCTCCGCGACCGCGTCGGCGCTCAATAGCGGATCGGCGAACGCTTCGCGCAGGCCGACCTCCAACTGGCGTTCCTGGGCGCCGGAGAGTTCGCCGAGGTCGACGCGCAGCGTCTCGCCCAGCTTGATCAGCAACGAGGCGGTGACGGCGCGCTGGTCGTGCTCGATCAGGTTCAGGTAGCTGGCGGAGATTCCCAGGCGTGCGGCCAGGGCCTGTTGGGACAATGTCCGCTCGGTCCGCAGGCGGCGGACGGTTCGACCGATCAGCGCCCGGTTCAACCTTTTACGCCCTTTACAAATTCACCGCCTTGTCGGTGAAGGCGGCGACAGGATTGACCAATCGGGCTGCTCTTAGGCCATTTTATCCGCATAGGCAATGTCAACACTTAACCTCTTGAGCCTATTGGCGGAGGAATTAGCCCCATCCGATCGACCCTCTGTACGTTCCCGATGGCCTGGCCAGCGTTGGCGGCGACCCGGATCGATTCGTGGGCATTCGTCGCGATTATACGCCGCTCGATGTCGAACGCCTGAGCGGTTCCTTCCGGATTCGTCATACGCTCGCGGAAATGGGTGCCGCCCGTTCGCGCCGCCGCAATCGGGACGCGTGGCGGTGAAGGTGATCAACCACAACGGCGACGACGTGCCGCATTTACCACATCCGGCACAGCCGCGCCCACGTGCCGAACCCGCCCGGGCTGGTTGGCAAGCCTCGGCATGTGCTGGTCTATGAGGTGGCGGCGGACGCCACCGTGGACATTGTCGCAATGGTGCCCGATCCGGTGCCGCGCGACGGGGCGATCACTCGCCTCCGGCGGAGCGGTTCCGACCGGCGCGGTAACCGCACCCAGTGACTTCTCGCCAAACCCGTGCTTGGCTGCCGGCGTGCACCTGATCTCCAAAACTCACGAAGCCTCCGACATCTTCGCCGTCCAGGAACTCTACCACGCGAACGGCTGGACCGACGGCCTGCCGATCGTGCCGCCGACTCAACAGGCGGTGGAGGCGTGCCTGGATTGGGCGATGATGCCCCCCGATCAGCTCATCGGCATCGAGCCGGTCCGCGCCCAGGCGGTCACCGCGGAAAAACTGGCGATCAACGCCGTCATGGCCGGCTGCCTGCCGATGCACTTCCCCGTCGTCGTCACCGCCCTCACCGCCATGCTTGACGAGAAATTCCTGCTGCACGGCGCCACCGCCAGCACCGGCGGCTGCGCCGTCTTCGTCGTGCTGAACGGTCCGATCCGCCGCGAACTCGGGGCCAGCGGAGGGTTCAACGCGCTCGGCAACTCCGATCGCGCCACCGCGGTCATCGGCCGGGCGCTGCGGCTGGCGTTGATCAACATCCTTGACGTCCGCCCGGGCGAGATCGACCGCTCCACGCTCGGCCACCCCGGCAAGTTCACCTACTGCGTGGCGGAGGACGAGGAGGACTCGCCCTGGCTGCCTTTGGCGCAGCAGCGCGGCATGCCGCCCGGGGTGTCGGCGGTGACCGTGATGGCGGCCGGCGCGCCGCGCCAGATCATGAACGAATGGACGACGGACCCGCGCGAGATTCTGGAAACCTTCGCCGCCGAGATGCGTGCCAACCTGCGGCATTACTCGCTGCACGCCGGCAACTACGCCCTGATCATCCCGAAGCAACTGCGCGAGCACCTGGCGGCCTGGAGCAAGACCGAGATCGCCGCCCGCATCCACGAACGCGGCCGCATTCCGCGCCGCGAGTGGGCCGATGCCGGCAAGGCCGCCGTGGTGCGCGACCGGGGCGACAGCATCTACCCGGCGCTGGAATCGCCGGAGCATCTGCTGGTGGTGGCCGCCGGCGGCCCGGCGGGCGGGTTCGGCGCGGTGATCCCGCCCTGGCTCGGGCCCAAGAGCCAGGCGGTGACGATGGCCATCGGCGCCTGTGTTGACTGTGACCCGCCGAAGGGGTGAACCTGTCCCGATGTCGTTCGAGGTCCTCGATCCCACCAACGAACGCGCCGCGCCGCTTGGCCGGCTTGCGCCGCGGCCGGGGTCGCTGCGCGGCAAGACCGTCGGGATCATCTCCAACGGCAAGGAGGGGACGAAAGGCTTTTTCGCCCATCTCGACCGCCTTCTGCGGCAGGAGTTCGGTGCCGGCGATGTCGCGATCCGGGTGAAGTCGAACTACAGTGCCCCGGCCGATGCGCATATCGTGGGTGAGATCGCCAACTGGGACGCGATCGTCACCGGCATCGGCGACTGAGGCAGTTGCTCGTCGTGCAGTCTGCATGACTCCATCACGGCCGAGCGCCTGGGCGTCCCCGCCGTCGCGGTGATGACGGAGCGCTTTGTCAGTGCCGCCGAGCTCATGAGCCGCGTGCTCGGCATGCCGGGCTACGCCTTCGCGGTCATCGGCCACCCGGTCAGCAGCGCCTCCGACGAGGCGCTGTCTCAGATGGCGCGGGCGGCGATCGAGCAGGCGCGGGGGCTGTGGTTCCAGGGGTAGAGACCCTCACGCGACAATCAGGCGACGACCAACAATGAGCGCTTCGGCCCCTCGTTCCCTCACCGTCATGGCCCGGCTTGTCCGGGCCACCTGTCGCGGCACGTGATAGCGGGGGTGGTCCGGACAAGCCGGGCCATAACGGTTTATTGCAAGAGTTCGCTCTCAAAGCGGACTGGTATCAATTGCGCCAGTCGTGTCAGCGCGGCCAGTCCCGCTCAGATATGCGTGGCAGCCTGGCCGCCTCGCGGAAGACACCAACGTTCTGCCATTCGGCCCGATTGCCGATGACATAAAGCGCCCGCCTGGCACGTGTCGCGGCGACGTTCAGCAGGTTCGGCGACCGCCCGGCCCAGCTTCTGGAACCCTCTTTGGCGCCTCGCCCGGCTCCGAGCATCAGGATCACCGCCTCGGCCTCCTTGCCCTGGAAGGTATGCACGGTGCCGATCCGTTCTTCGATCCATTTCTCCCGGGCGCTTTTCTTCAGGCGTGGCAGCACATCCCTGTTTTCCTGAAGTAACGTCTTTAACTGCGCCGCGGGCACCTTGAACGGGCAGATCACGAAAAGATCCGGCTCCGTCAGCAGGATACCGCACAGACGGACAATTGCTGCCGCAATCAATTGTCCCTCGGCTTCCACCCACTTTTCGCGGGATGGCGCATCGACGTCGATCCACGCGGACGGACCGAGACAGTCCCGGATCGCTGAGGTTTCGCTCACCGTTGCGTAAACCATCCGGTTATCGTAAGCGATTTTGTTGGCGAGATCGAACATCGGCTGCTCGCAGCGCCGGTGAACCAACAGCGGAATGCCGGTTATGCGATCCCGCCCTCCGTCCGGCACGCGGAAGCGTCCCTGTATCCGGCTGGCGCGATCGGCCAGCGTCTGAGCCGACTGTTCCGGAGCCGTCCAATCCGCCGAATCGGCATCGTTGCTTTCAAAGATCAACCGGGTCGTGCGCGCGGGTGTCGTCACTACGGGCTGGATCTGGAGAGGATCGCCGATGACCACCGCCCGCCGCGCCCGCCAGATCGCGCCCACCGCTGCTTGGGGCGCCGCCTGCCCGGCCTCGTCGATCAGCAGCCAGCCGATCTCGGCGGCACCAAATCCCTGGAACATCCGCGCCACCGAGGCAAAGGTGGTCGACGCCACGGGCACCACCAGAAAGAACATGCCCCAATCCGCCGCGGTGGGCCGCGGTGCCGACGGGTTGCCGGATCTGGCGACCGCGGTAAGTGCCGGCTTGATCTTGCGTGCCGCCGCGACAATGAAGGCCCGGTGAAGACGTACCGAAGCCGCGAACAGAGCGTCGCGGGCGCCGCGAAAGGCACCCCCGTTCCATGGCGCCGATTGCTGCAAGTCTGCGTCCGGCTGCGACCAGAACCCCGGACCGGGCAACGAGTCTCCCGCGGCCGTTGGCGTGTGCTCCAGCGCGAGGTTCAGAGTAGCTGCCCGTTCTTCGAGGCTCGCCAGCGCCTGCCGGGCCGCCTGACAAGCGACCGAGCATCGTTCTTCAACTTCCGATGCCTCCGCGAGGCGCCCGGCCGCCGCGCGGGCCGCATCCTGCGCGGCATCCAGCTTGCTGACCAGCTCGCGGATCGACGCTTCGTGCGACCGCCAGGCCCTGGTCTGAAAGAGCTTTGCGAAGCGAGATGGCGTGACGGAGGACAATGCGGCCAGTTTCGTGTCTTCGGTCGTCTCCCGCCTGGCCAGCAGTTCATACTCAATGCGCGCGGTTTCGTGCGCACGCGCCGCGGACGACAGATCCCGCTCGAGCATATCCAGGCGGTCACGGGCGGCGGGAAGCTGCGCCTCGATCCGGTTCAGCTCGGCCCTGGTCGCATTGATGCCTACCAGTTCCTCCCGGTAACGTTCGCACCGGCCTTTCGCCAGCCAAAAGGCATCCACGGCGTCGCGCCAGATCGCCCTGGCTTCGGGCCAGCGTGGCGGCGGGTCGAGCTTTGCCAGCTTGCCGAGCGGTTTGTCCCGCCAGTCATCCGGCCAGCCGGCAAGATCAAGCCAGTCTTTGAGACCCCAGTCGGCATCCCACCAGAACGTCCCGAAGAAGGCGGCCCTGTGCTTGGCTCTACCCAGCCTGGCCGCCATCAGACCCCAGGCGTGCTCATGCTCGGGAGCCCGCGGTGCCACACGGCCCACGGCATCGGCGGTGGGGCTGAAGTATGCGAGACCGTTATCTTGCCAGACCGATCGGTCCAGGGCCTTGCCGCGTATCGGCAAGTCCAGGCTGATGTTCTCCACGGCCGTATTGTTGTTGCTGGCGACGACGATCGCAAAGTCCATCAGGTCCAGGCCCGACAGATCGCCGAACGGGCCAATCTTCGCGAGGCGGTCGGCCCGCGATACGATCACGTGGGCAACCAGGTCGCGGAGCAGCGTTGTCTTGCCGGTCCCGGGAGGTCCGTTCACCGCGGAAAGTCCGCTGCGATCGAGATCGCGGACGATCGAATTGACCGCCGCCTGCTGAAGCAGGTTGAGGGAATGCAGCCCCGGGCCGGGCCAGCGTCCGAGCGGGAACAGGCGTGGTTCCAGCAGCGAGGACAGTTGCACTCGATCGATCAAGGCATCCCAAGTCTGCGGCGGAGGACGCAAGCCCAGGTAGGACGAGAGTGCCTCGGGCAGTTGATCCACCTCGCGCAGCACCCGCCTCAGATCGGCAAGCACGAAGCTCGAGAGGATCTCCGCGCCGGGCGGATGTTTCCGCACGGTCCGGATCGCGCAGGGTGTCACTTGCCATAGGTCCGAGGGCAGCCCGAGTTCTTCGCAGAGGTCCCGGGATGCATCCCTCATGTCGCGCCATACCAACGCTTGCGGCCGACCGAGCTGATCCATCGGGGTCAGCATACTGTTCATGCGTGCCCTGAGGTCCGCCTCCTGATTGTCCCATGCCGCCAAATCGGCCCTGGAACGCCCGGACAGCAGGTGGCCCAGGCCCCAGGCAAAGCTGGCGATGGACACGCTGTCGGACACCAGAAACCCCGACTCATCTATCAGCGCGGTTGCGGCGACAACATCTCCTTTGGTCTTTCGCTCGGCTTCGTCCTCATCCGCTTCGTCCGAAAACGCCGCATCGAGGTGTTCGAAGGCCGGTCCGGCGGGTAACGCGCCCAGGACAACGATGTACCAAGGCCGCGGCGGGGGTGCCTCGGACATATCGTCCGGGTCCGCATCATCCTCGGTTTCGGACTGTTCGACCGGATCAACCGCCCAGGGTATTTCGTCGTCATCATCCGGCAGGTCCGGCTCGTCCGGATCATTCGGCGCTCGCGGGCATTCCTCCCGCAGTTGCCCTTGTCTGTCCGCGGCAAAACCGCCCCATCCATCTCTGACGAGTTGCGGCGTCAGCACCTCGATGGCGACCCAGGAGCGGATCACCTGGCGCACGGTCTCGGACGAAACACCCATGCCGCATATTCGGCGGAGCCTGTGGCGGCCGCAACCCGGTGGGCTCGCGGTTAAAGACTAAGGCGACGACCAACATTTAGCGCTTCGGCCCCGGCGGCTTCCTCAAACCGTCATGGCCCGGCTTGTCCGGGCCACCTGTCGCGGCACCTGCTGGCGGCGGTGGAGAACAAGCCGGGCCATGACGGTACAACGTGGACCGCCCGATTCGCTTGATCTTGAGCGTCGCCTAACCGACCACCTTCAACCCGGCCCGGAACCGCCGCGCCAGTTCGCGATAGCTGATGGCGTTGCGGTCGAACTTGCTGCGCTCCTCGGCATCCATCACCCGCCGCAGCTTGGCTGGCGACCCGGTCCACATTTCGTTCGGGCCGATGACCTTGCCGGGAGTCAGCAGGCCGCCGGCCGCCAGCATGCCGCCTTCCTCGATCACCGCGCCGTCCAGCACCGTTGCGCTGATCCCCACGAAGGCGCGGTTCTTCAGCGTGCAGGCGTGGATCACCGCGTTATGCCCCACCGTCACGTCGTCGCCGATGAACGTGTCTAGCCCGCCGGAGTCGATATGCACGACGGTTCCGTCCTGGATGTTGGTCCGCGCGCCGATGCGGATGATGCCCATGTCGCCGCGCAGCAGGCAGTGGAACCAGATCCCGGTCTCCGAGCCGATCTCGACGTTGCCGATGACCGCGGCGGTGGGGGCGATGAAGGCGTCCGGCGCGATGCGCGGGGTGATTCCGTCCAGCGAGAAGACGGTTCCGTACGGCCAGGCATCGTCAATCAGCCAACTCCGGTGTGTCAGCCCCAGCATCAGGGCGATATTCTGCACCGCGGCACCGGAGGCGCCCTTGCCCAGATTGTCCAGCCGCGCGACCAGCACCGCCTGGCGATGAGCCTCATTCGCGAACACGTACAACTCCAGACGATCGGTGTCGTTCAGCGCCTCGGGTTCCAGCTTGCCGTCCGCCGGGGCGGGCATGACGCGCACGAGGTCGCAGCCGGCATACCGGGCTTCCAGCACGGAACGCATATCGGCCGCCGTCGGTTTGCCGGGCAGGGTGTCAAGGTGCAGCGGCATCGACACCAGCATCCCCTTCAGGAAATGCCCCACCGACGGCACGAAGACCGGCCGCCGTGTCAGGCCGCCATACAGTTGCGTCTCCGGCACATGCTTGTGTTCCAGGCCGAGGCCATAGAGTTCGAAGGCCGGTCCGCCCGCGGCCTCATGTGCCTGGATCATCGCCTTGCCGCCGCCGGAGTATCCCGACACGGCGTTGATGGTGATCGGATAATCCGCGGGCATCAGCCCGGCATCGACCAGCGGGCGGATCAGGCCGATGGCGCCGGTCGGATAGCACCCGGGATTGGCGACGGTTCTGCGCGGCGGCGATGGCATCCGCCTGGCCGGGGGCGAGTTCGGCGAACCCGTACACCCAGCCCGGTGCGGTCCGATGCGCCGTGCTCGCGTCCAGAACCTTCGGCGCGTCGCGGCCGAGGCTGGCGGCCATCGCGGCCGAACTCGCGGGCGGCGTCGTCCGGCAGGCAGAGAACAATCAGGTCCACCTCGGCCATGATGTCCCGGCGCGCGGCGGGGTCGCGGCGATGTTCGAACGGCAGGCTTTTCAACGTCGACCCGCGGCAGCGCGGCCAGACGCTCGCGAATGCCCAGGCCGGTCGTGCCGGACTCGCCGTCGATGAAGACTGTGGGCATGCGATCTCCTTGTCTTGAAGGCGAACGTCGCGGCGCGGCGGCGGAAAAGCAAGAGGCGGTTTGGCCAAACCGGTTTGGTCAGATCGGGTTTGGTCAGATCGGGTTTGGCTTGACAGGCGGCAGGCAGGCCACTACCTAGCGGCCCTTCGTTCTACCCGGGATTGCGTGTCATGAGAGTCCGTAACAGCCTGCGTTCCGCCAAGGTTCGCGATAAGAACTGCCGCGTGGTGCGCCGCCGCGGACGCGTCTACGTGATCAACAAGAAGAACCCGCGCATGAAGTGCCGGCAGGGCTAACCTGCCGCGCCTGAGGCTGCCAGCAATAGCGCCTCCAGCTTTTCCGATTGGATCCGGGCGTTGAGCGCTTCCGCCGCATAGGCGAAGCCGCGCGCGCCGAGGCTTTTCCTTAGCTCGGGGGTCATCCGCCCCATCGCGCCGGCTAGCGCGACCGCGTCGCCCGGGGCGACCAGCAATCCTGTTTGTTCATGCCGGATCGCCTCGGCGATGCCGCCCTGATCCGAGCCGATGACCGGGCAGGCTTGTGCCATGGCTTCCGGAATGACGCTGGGCAGGCCCTCGGCGTCGCCGCCACTGGCGATGATACTGGGGACGACCAGCGAGACGGCCTGCTGCATGCGGGCGCGAACGCCCTCCGGTGGTAGCCAGCCGGTCAGGGTGATGCCGGCGATTTCCTGCGCCAGAACCTCCAGAACCGGGCGCAGCGGGCCGTCGCCAACGCAGACCAGAGGGGTCGGGTCGCCTTGGGCGCGCAGCCGGCGAATGGCCTCGGCGAGGACCAGGATCCCCTTTTTCTCGACGAAGCGGCCGACGAACAGGTGGGCGGTTGGCTGCCGGGCGGCAGGCGGTTGATCCGGGATCTCCACGCCGATGGGCAGCACAATTAGCTTGTCCCCGGGCACGCCGCGCGCGGCGGCGATCTCGGCCACCGCGGCGGAGACGCAGACGAAGCGCGTGGCCTCCCGGACCAGGGCCGGCCAGCGATGTGCCAGGACGGTGCCGCGCCAGTTCTTCTGCTTGCTGACGTCGCCGCCGTGCAGGGTGACGACCATCCGGGCGTTGAGTGCCCGGGCCAGCGGCAGTGCCAAGGCGCCGCCTCGGGCGAACTGCGCGTGGAGGACGCCGGCCCAACCGTCATGGCCCGGCTCGTCCGGGCCACCCGTCACGGCACTGTGCGGCGATAGGTGGCCCGGACAAGCCGGGCCATGACGGGGGTTTATCAGCGGGACAATCCCGAAATGGCGGAACAACAACCGCCGTAACGGACCGGCCAGCGAATTGCCGCCCAGCCGCACCACGTCCGTGCCGATCTCCGCCGCACCCGCGAGCACCGTCCGCCCAATCCACACCGGATGCAGCCGGCTGAACCCGATATACTGGCGGCGGAGGAAGCCGATCTCGGACGGGGCGCCGATGCGGTCGCGATAGACGAGGAAGGGAAGGGGCGCTGGCATCCGGGTCCCGGCGTCTGACACGCCGCCGCCCGGTTGGCAAGCAACCGTCGCACGCGCAGGCTGCCGGAAAACCAACCGGAGGACCCCACCCATGCCAATCGCCAGTCTCGACACCGCGCTGTATCGCATCGAACTGCCAGTGCCGCTGTCCGACTCCACCCACGGCACGATGACCCATTTCGAGCTGGTGACCGTCCGGCTGCGCGACAGCGACGGGGCGGAGGGCGTCGGCTACACCTACACCACCGGGGCCGGCGGCGCGGCGGTGCATGCGCTGATCGACCAGGGCCTGCGTCCTGTGCTGCTCGGTGCCGACCCGGACGCCATCGAGGCGCTGTGGACCCGCATGTGGTGGAGGTTGCACTACGGCGGGCGCGGCGGCTCGGCCAGCCTCGCGGTCTCGGCCTGCGACATCGCGCTGTATGACCTGAAGGCGCGCCGGCTGGGGGTGCCGCTGTGGCGGCTGCTGGGCGGCTTCGACCCGGCGGTGCCGTGCTACGCCGGCGGCATCGACCTGGAGCTCTCCCTGGATGCGCTGCTGAAGCAGACCGACGCGAACCTGGCCCGCGGCTTCCGCGCCATCAAGATGAAGGTCGGCCGCGCCCGCCTGTCGGAGGACGTCGCCCGAGTGCGGGCGATGCGCGCGCATCTCGGCGAGGATTTCCCGCTGATGGCGGACGCCAACATGCGCTGGACGGTAGACCAGTCGATCGCTGCCGCCCGCGCGTTCCAGGAGTTCCGGCTGATCTGGCTGGAGGAGCCGGCGATCCCGGACGACGTCGCCGGCCATGTCCGCATCGTGCGGGAGGGCGGGGTGCCGATCGCGACGGGGGAAAATCTGCATACGCTGCATGAGTTCACCCGGATGATCGCCGCGGGCGGGGTGACGTTCCCGGAGCCGGACGTGACCAACTGCGGCGGCATCACGGTATTCATGAAGGTCGCGCATCTGGCGGAGGCATTCAATCTGCCAGTGACTTCGCACGGGGCGCACGACCTGACGATACATCTACTGGCGGCGCTGCCGAACCGGTCGTTTCTGGAGGTGCATGGGTTCGGACTGGACCGGTACATCGAGCACGCGATGATAATGGCCGATGGGAATGCGGTAGCACCGGAGCGGCCGGGGCATGGTGTGACGTTCAATTGGGCGGCGTTGGAGGCGGCGCGGGTTTGATGCGGTCCGCGCAGGTTCCGTTTCATCCGAAACACCTTCCGCACCGGCGCGAACGTCTCTGACGATCGCGTGATATTTGTGTCAGGATCTTCGCCGTCTACCTGTGTCGGGTCGTTATAATTCCTCCGAAGTTTCTTGGCGGTAGATTTTAGCATATATCAAAACCACGATAGTTGCATATGTAAGCTCAGGTGCCGCCGTCCGCGCGGCGGCCGGGGCGCCGCGCGCAGGGCCACCGATCGCGCGTTCGCGAGGCCGATGTGGCCAACGTCCGAATGCCGATGTGGCGCTGCTCCGAACGATAAGTATAGTCTGCGGCGTCGCATCGGCGCACAGTTCGAGCCCGTGAGGGAAGGAAAGGGCCAGTTCAGGGATATGAGAGTCTCGGCAACCATCGTGAGAGCGCCGGTGCCGTGCCGGTTGCAAATCCATATCGGTGAGAGATGGTGGCGCTTCGATGCGGAAACGTTGCCGGGCCTCTCCGACAACCCTGGCGGAGCCAGCCTCGCTGCCTTGGGCGGACGTCAGCGCGGACCCGTGAGGCCCTCGCGATGACCGTCTTCCGGGAAGGCGGGCCGGAGCCCGAATCGCCTGTTCGGGAACCCGCCAAAGCGCGCTACCTCGACAGGCGCCCATACCCCCTCACCGTCGCCGCCGGAATCGTCCTCATCGCCGCCGGGTTGCGTTGGCTGGCACTCCCGGTCCCGGCAACGCAGAACGTTTTTCTTACATTTTATCCTGCCGTGATGCTGTCGGCGCTGTACGGCGGCCTGCCGGCGGGGCTGCTGTCCGCCGTCCTGTCGATGGCGATCGTCGATTATTTCATGATGCCGCCGTTTCGATCGATCCACATAGCGGAAACCGCGGATCAGCTCGCCATGGCGGTGTTTTTCGGCAGCAGCGCGCTGATGTCCTGGGTCGCCGAACGATCGGCCATGGCTCATCGCCGGATGCGGGCATCGGAACGAGCGCGGCGTAACGAGATCGAACGCCAGGTCGTCAGGCGCACAGCCGATCTGAATCAGGCAACCGAGGACCTGAGAACTGAAATTGCCGGGCGCGTCCGGCTGGAACGGCGGTTCAGCAAGATCGTCGGGGCCGCGCCCACCGGGATCATCATTATCGACAAGCGCGGATCGATCGATTTCCTCAACGCCGCCGCCGAGCGGGCGTTCGGCTACGCCCCCTCCGAACTGCTCGGCCAGCCGGTCGAGACTTTGCTGCCGGAGCGATTCCGCGCCCGTCATGCCGGGCACCGCCGCGGCTTCGCCGCCGCGCCGGAAGCGCGCGCAATGGGCGGCGGACTTGAGCTCTTCGGCCTCCGCAAGGACGGCGTCGAATTTCCCGTGGAGATCGGGCTTAGCCCTTTGACCGATGGTGACGACACCAAAATCATCTGCACCGTCGTCGATATCACCGCGCGCAAAGCGATCGATCATGCGCTGCTCGAGAGCGAGGAGCGCCTGCGCACGGCAACGGACAATGCGCACCTCGGCCTGGTGGTCGTGACCAGGGAGCACCGTTACTTGTATGCCAATAAGGCCTATGCCGAGATACTCGGACTGCCCTCGCACAACATCGTCGGGCAGCGCGTCGCCGACGTCCTGGTGCCCATGTACGCAGAGCAAATCGAACCGCGCCTGATCCGCGCGTTCGACGGAGAACGCGTCGTTTACGAACTGACCAAGCCGGCAACGGCGGACCAGGCGCAGCGCTTCTACGCCGTGACCTACGAACCAGCCCGGTCGGCGTCGGGCGAACCGATCGTCGTCGTCGTCATCACCGAGACGACGGAACGAACCAACTTCACCCGGGCGCTTGCCGAAAGCGAGCGGCTGCTGCTGCTTGCGCTGGACGCGTCCGACCTGGGCACCTGGCGTTGCGACGTGCAAGACAGCGGGGGCTACCTGCTGTGGGACGCCCGGTCCAAGGCGCTGTTCGGTTTCCCGGCCGAACGGCAGGTGACATTCGAGGCCTGGAAGCAGGCGATCCCGCCGGAGAACTGGCTGGCGATCGAGGCGAGCCTGACCCGCGCCATGTCGGCGGATGACGCGCACGATGATTACGCGTGCGACTACCCTGTGCGGCGGACCGACGGAGCGATGCGCTGGATCGCCGCCGAGGGCCGTGCGTTCTTCGAGCCCGACCCGGCCGCACCGTCCGGCCGCAAACCGGTCTGCATCATCGGCACGATGCGCGACGTGACCGAAGCGCGCCGCGCTGAGGAGGAGCGGCACCGTGCCAACGAACTGCTGAGGACCATCACCGAGACGGCCCCCGGAATGATCTACGCCAAGGACCGGGACGGGAAATGGTTGATCGCCAACGCGCCTGTGCTCGGCCTGTTCGGCAAGTCCCTGGCCGAGGTGCGGGGGGCCACCGACCGGGAGATCATCGGCGACCCCGCGCAAGCCGCGGCCGTGACGGCGACCGATCAGCGGATCATGGCGGCGGGCGTCACGGAGGTCATCGAGGAACAGGTCGGCGACGAGGACGGGCAGCCGCGCGTCTGGCTGTCAACCAAGACGCCGCTGCGCGATACGGCGGGCGTTGTCGTCGGCATTGTCGGCGTGTCGCTTGAGATTACCGAGCGCAAGCGGATCGAGGAGCGCCTGCGCCTGATGGTGCATGAGCTGAACCACCGCGTGAAGAACACGCTCGCCACCGTCCAGGCGATCGCCGCCCAGACCCTGCGGCGCGCCGAACCGGCGCTGCGCCAGACCCTGGAGGATCGGCTGATGGCGTTGGCCACCGCGCATGACGTGCTGACGCGCGAGGGCTGGGCGGGGGCCGATCTGACAGAGATCGTGGCGGCCTCGCTGGCACCGTATGGTGTGGGCGATGACGCGCGGTTCGGGTTCTCCGGTCCGCCGCTGCGGCTGCTGCCGCGCGCGGCGCTGGCGCTGGCAATGGGTTTGCATGAACTGGCGACGAACGCGGTGAAATACGGCGCGCTGTCGAGCGATGCCGGCCGCGTCGATATCGGGTGGATCGTTGCCGGGCAGCGGCTGCGCCTGACGTGGACGGAACGCGGCGGGCCGCGGGTGACGCCGCCGGAGCGGCGCGGCTTCGGCACGCGGTTGATCGAGCGCAGCGTTGCCCGCGATCTGGTTGGTTCGGCTACGATCGAGTTCGCGGCGGACGGGGTGGTCTGCGTGATCGAAGCGCCGTTGCAGGAGGTGGCTTCGACCGCCGAGGTGCTGCGTCTTCCGCGAGTGGGCGGCCTGCATGCACGGTAGCGCCGATCGGCTGGCGAACCGGCGTGTGCTGGTGGTCGAGGATGAGAGCATGGTCGCCATGATGCTGGAGGATTACCTGGACGCGCTTGGCTGCATTGTCGTGGGCTCGGCGGCGCGGTTGCAGGAGGCGCTGGAGATGGCGCGGTCGCTGGAACTCGACGTGGCGGTGCTGGATCTGAACCTGGCCGGGGAGATGAGTTACCCGGTGGCGGAGGTTTTGCAGGCTCGGGGCGTGCCGGTGGTTTTCGCGACGGGGTATGGGGTTTCGGGGCTGTCGGGGAAGTTCCAGGGGGCGCCGGTGTTGTCGAAGCCGTATAATATGGTGCAGTTGGAGACTGCGCTGCTGGGGGCCGGTGGGGGGTGACCGGGCTTTGGAGTGCTGCTACCCGCCGACTATAGCAGTGGTCGCTTATGCGGCAGGAGACGTTAGAGCGGCTTCAGGCCGACTGGAAAGGTGGCGGACGTAGCCTTTCGGTCATGGCCGGGCTTGTCCGGGCCACCCCGCCAGCACCTGCCGCGACAGGTGGCCCGGACAAGCCGGGCCATGACGGTGTGAGCGTTTCCAGTCAGTTCATCACCGGAAGACCCGACCCACCATGGATGAAAGTGTCCCTCGCACGGCATTGCCATCGGCTCCCGCTACCGTAGTTTCTGTCTAGCCTGAAGCTGCGCTAGACTGCGCCTCACGCCGAAATCCGCCTTCGCGTTCGCCAGTGACCCGTCAGGCGCAGCCCATGGACCGATCGTCATGCTTGATCTTCCCTCGTATCTCGCGGTCACGACGATCCCGACGCTGGTGTTCACCAGCGCGTGGTTCGCCATCGGCCTGGCGGTGTTCGGCTTGCTGCACTGGCTGTTCAAGGCCCGGAGGCAGCCGTTTTGGCGCAGCGATCTGAAGACGGACCTCGCCTACTGGTTCCTGGGACCGTTCCTTTACGGCTATGTCGCGCTCACGGCGCATACCTATGCCGTGGACTATGCCCACCTTGACCGGGTCGCGCCGGCCGTCACGGCTTTCCTGGCCGGCACGCCGATTCTGGCGCAGGCCATCGTTATCCTGCTGCTGACGGACCTGCTGCAATACTGGGGTCATCGGTTGTTCCATCAGAATCCGCTATGGCGTTTCCATTGCATTCATCATGCCCCCACCCGGGTGGACTGGTTTACCTCGGTGCGGATACATCCGATCAACTTCGTTCTCTATTCGACGCTGATCAATTTTATCATAAGCCTCATCGGGTTCAGTCCAGAGGCGTTCCTTTACCTGATACCCTTCAATATCCTTTTCGGCTTTCTCGTGCATGCGAATCTGAACTGGACGTTCGGCCCGTTCCGCTACGCTATCGCCAGCCCGGTGTTTCACCGGTGGCACCACACCTACGTCGACCAAGGCGGGAACAAGAATTTCGCGCCCACCTTTCCGTTTCTCGATCTTGCATTTGGAACGTTCTACATGCCGAGGGACCAGGAGCCGCTCATTCTCGGGACTCGCGATGACAACGTCCCTGACCACCTTTGGGGGCAGTTGCTGTACCCGTTCAAGCAACGAAAGTCGGTGTCCGGGGACCTGGTTAACCACCCGTGATGGGATGCCATCGCCGCGCGATCAACCCGACGGCGGCCGCAGCGCGCGTTGCCAGCCCCGGAACCCCTCATAGCAATAGCGAAGGCGGCCGAGGTAGGGCTGCGTCGCGGGATCCTGTAGGCCCATCGCCTTCCACACCTCCTGATCCGCCGGATTCGGGCCTCAATTCAGTCCGGCCATGCACTGGCTGACCATGTCCGGCCGGCTGAACCAATCGGTCAGCAGGAACGAGTATGACGCCATCGGTAGCGTCCCCCGGGCGAACAGGACAATCGCCAGCGCCACCACCACCACGGCGCCAAGTGCGCCCCGCACGTAGCCCTTCACGGCATGTCGTCCATGTGTCCCAGGCCTTCCGCTTCCTGCCGCTTGACCAAGGTACCGGTCCACCGCCCGGAAACACCGAAGCCGAGCACGATCTCTGCGGTCACGTATTCATCACCCGTTAGCACAGATCCCGGCGCCGGTAAGTGACATCCGCGTGCGCGAGCCAGACGGTCAGACCCGGGCTATATCGGCCCGTGCGCCCGTCAACCGGAGGACCCGCATGGACGCGTACGACCCCCTGAAAGCACCCGACCCGACCGCCTGGCTCGCACTCGACGAACAGGAGCGCGCCGCCATGATCGAGGACTACCACGAGTCCCGCGACATCCATATCCCGGGCATGACGCTCCACGTCACCATCCACGCGATCGTCGAGAACCAGGTGGCCGAGGGCGACGCCCTCCCGGTGCGCGAGAAGCTCCGCCAGCTCATGGCGCAAGGTCTTGATCGGCATGAGGCGATCCACGCCATCGGCTCGGTGCTGATCAGGCACCTCACCTCGGTCAGCCAGGGCAAGGCCGCGGGGGCCGACCCGAATACCGCCTATTTCCGCGCGCTCAACCGGCTGAACGCGCGCAAATGGCTGCGCTCGGGGTAGCCTGCCGCGGTTCGCTCCGGCTAAAATCGCGGTTTTCGTGACCGCGGTCATAGTGATGCGGTTCACATCTCGATCCATCCGTTTCCGCTAGATCTATCCCGGCTATTTTCATCCGATCAGGGAGCAAGCGATGAACGACGCCGCGACGGAACTTCGGATTCCCTCGATCCGGCTCAGCCCGGATACGCAGACGATCTCGAAACAACTTGGCCTGCTGCATGATCTTGCCGGAACCTGGCAGGGCCACGGTTTCAATCTGATCGCGCGGCCGGACAAGCAGGGCGGCAGCCCGCTGTTTCTGGAACTGAACCAGACACGGGAAGTGCTGAAGTTCGATCCGATCGCATCGTCCGTCCCGAACCGCGGCTTCGCGCAGAATGATATCGAGCTGTTCGGCCTGACGTATTTGCAGAAGATCAGCGACTCCGTCACCGGTGGCGCGCTGCATATCGAGCCGGGGATCTGGGTCACGCAGCCGCCGACCACCGCGCCGGCGGAAAATCCTCCGGCAGGATCGCAGATTGTCGCGCGGATGGGGAATATTCCGCACGGCAACGCGCTGCTGGCGCAGGGGCTGGCGATCCCGGTGCCGTCGCTGACGAACGGAACGTTTGAAATTACCCCGGTCAATACCGCGCCGTTCGGCGTGGGCGCGCCGATGCCGCCCGGAGGCACGCTCGGGGGCTTCCCGCCGTACGACCTGTCCAACACCACCCCGGCCGCGGTGAACTTCCGCACCCCGGCCGGCAACACCCCGGCGGTGCCGCTGCCCGCCGAGATCGACGGTGTGCCGATGCAGACCGTGATCAACGACCCGACGCGGCTGCTGCAGGCGGCGATCGCGGATCAGTTCATCGAAAAAATGGTCGTGCTGAACATCGCGACCGCCGCCTCGATCGATGTCACGACGGGGGCTGTGCCGGTGGCGTTCGGCGCCGGCGGGATCGAGAACATGCCGTTCCTGCAGACCAACGCAGACGCGGCGCTGGTGTTCGCGACCTTCTGGATCGAAACGATCCGGCATCCGACCGGTAGTTTCCTTCAGTTGCAGTATGTGCAGACGGTGGAATTGAACTTCCCGATCCTGGGAACAGCGGCGAACCTGAGCTGGCCGCACGTTTCGGTGGCGACGCTGCGCAAGACGTTCGGGTGAGACTTCCGCCGTAATGATCGGTTGGTCGTCGCGGTTGCCCAGTACCCGTCATGGCGGGCGGAGGCCCGCCATCCACGCCTTCGGTTGTTGAGGCAAAGGCGTGGATGCCGACCTGCGTCGGCATGACGGCGTGTCCGCTCACGCATCCAGCACCTTCCCCCGGAACAGCCGTGCCCAGCCCTCCAGGTCCTCCAGCATCAGCGTCGCCACCGCCGCCAGCGCGCTGCCGAGCGCTTGCGAGGCCAGCGGCGACGCCGGGTCCAGATCGGCGATCCGCTCCCGCGCCTGGCGCAGCGCTTTCAGCATCGTGTCCGACTGCTCGGCCAGCATCTCCAGTTCGGCATACGCCCGGATGCCGACAAACGCGGCCGAGGCGGCGGGCAGGATCGCGCCCGCCAGACTGAGCCACAGCAGCGCCTCATGCACCTCCGGCGTCACCCCGCCCGCCAGCATCACCAGCTTGGTGACGACCACGGCCAGCACCGCGAAGAACGTCACCTCGCCGAACAGCACCAGCCGCTTGCCCGCGCTGTGCGACTGCGCATGGCGCGCCTCGTGATACGCGATCTGCTCGTCCAGCAAGTCCGTCAGCGCCGTGTCGCGCGCCGCCGCCACCCGGGCTGCGCCGAGCGTCCCCTCCGGCAGCGCCGTATCCCGCAGCCACGCGCTGAACAGCCACGCTACCCACGAAACCGCCTCCTCCGGCGCGCCCTTGCTCCAGGCGGAGGCGCGCGGCACCACCCAGCCGAGCGGGGCCAGCGCCTGCTGCTTGCGGCACAACTCGGTGAGCAGCCGATACTCGATGGCGCGGCGCTGCCAGCCCAGCGTGGCGTCGGCGACCACCAGCGCGGCGATCAGCAGCAGCGCCGCGAGCTCCACCGAGGTGGCCGCCGCCTTGACCGGCAGGTGCTCGCCGAACCCGAGCGACACCGCGGCGGCGGACAGCGCCACGGCGCCGAGGGCGAAGACCCAGACATAGCTGGACCGGTAGCGTTTCGCGTTCTCTCCGGTGCGCGCGTCGGCGGGCAGGTAGCGTTCGAACCACGGGCGGGCAGCCGGGTCGTGCGGGGGGTGCGGCGCCGACCACGGGGCGGGCTTGCCGCCGGCCATGAATCGCATCAGCCAGCCATGGGCGCACCAGATCCGGCCCGGCGGGTCCGGCCGCTCGGTCAGGAACGCCGCGAGCGGGGAGGCGGCATGCGGGCGCCGCACCAGCCGGCACACGGCGTGCCCGAGGCTGTGCAGGGCGTGGCCGATGGTGTGCAGCGCGCCGTGGCCGTCGCCGTGGCGGGGCGGCGCGGGCGGCTGCAGCAGCCGGGCGAGATGCGCCGGCAGCTTCGCCTCGACGGCAACCGGCGCGGCGTTGTGACGCAGGTCGTGCACGTCCTCGATCCAGCGCGGCGGGGCGGCGGAGGCGGTGGCGTCGATCCACACCACCGGCGGCCCGAGCGTGGCGGCATATCGGATGGTGTCGGCGGTGCCGCCCCGGCCCTTGCCGGGCGCGCCGTCCCAGATGCCGATCAGCAGGTCGCAGTTGCGCACAACCAGGCGGCCCACCGCCTCATAGCTGCGGGCTTCGGCGTAGAGGCCGCGGTCCGGGTCGTCGCGCGCGCCGTCCAGGGCGAGGACGCGTTTGGCCCGGGCCAGGAGGGTGCGGAACCCGGCCACGCTGCCCCCGGTGGCGGCGAAGTCGGCTTCGTAGATCGGCTGCGGGAAGGGCAGCGGGCAAACCAGTTCACAGCCCGCGTCGAGAGCGCTTTGGGCGACAAGCCGATCGGCGCCCTCGGCCAGTGGAGAGAGGAGTTGGAGGCGGGTGCGGGCGCCGTCCGGGGTGCGGGCGAGGGCGATCCGGGCGAGGAGGGCGGCGACCTGGTCCCGGACGTGGGGGCGGTCGGCGTCGGCGCGGACGCGGGTTCCGGTGACGCCGATGCGGATGGTGTGGCCGGGGAGTGGGGGTGAGGGAGTCATGAGTGCCTCGGCAGTGGGCGAATCATGGGGCGGGGGTGCAGGCGCGGGCGAGCAGATTGGCCGCGTCGCGCATATAATCAGCGCACTGCGGGTCCTGCGGGAAACGGTCAGCCAACAGCAGTGCCTGCACGTGCAATCGTTGCGCGATCAGCAAGGCCGACTCGCGATGCCGCATTTCTAGGAGCAGCGTAGTGAGATCGAAAAGGCTAACGAACAAATCGCGCTGCCAAATCGCGTTGTTGGGATCTGATGCGGCAAGCCGCACGGCGGTAGTCATTCCTGCGTGGTAGGCACCAAGTGCGCGATTCAAACCTCCCTGACGTTGTAACACGTGGCCAACGTTGTTTTGACTGACCGACAGGTCGCGCTGCCAGTCGGTATTGTCGCAATCCAATTCGAGTAGGCGCTCGACAATGTGTACTGCGACGTAGTAGGCATCCTCTGCACCTTTTAGGTAACCTCCGGCCCAAAGAACGTCGCCAATTTTCGTGTGGCCGACGTAAAGACCGTGCTGCCACCGAGTTTCTGGGATCCGATACGGTGAGATTCTCGAGGACAGCCATTCCGGCTCGGTAGGCGCCGAGCGCGCCGTTCAGCCTGCCCAAATCTCTTAGGGCGTTACCGATTCGGTCATGGCTGACCGACAAATCCCACTGCCTTTCCGCGTTATCTTCATCAAGAGCTGCAAGATTTTCAGCGATGCCCATTGCTGCCCGGAAGGCGCCCAAGGCGGCGGCCGGTTCGCCCCGGCGTCGCAGGACCTCGCCGATCTTATTGTGGCTGACGCAAAGATTACGTTGCCAATCGATATTGTTGGGATCGAATAAAACGAGATTCTCGGCAATTATTAGGCAGGTATGGAAGGCGGCCTGAGCGCCGATTAGGTCGCCCTCGGCTTGTAGCGTGTTACCGATCTTGCTGTAACAGACGCAAAGCTCACGCCGCCAGGCCGCACATTCAGGATCTGAGGCGGCGAGCTGTTGGGCTATAATCAATCCGGCGCGGTAGGAGTCCAGCGCACTGTCTAAGTTACCGAGCAGACGCCGCGTATCGCCTCGCTCAACCGAAACCCAGCGCCGTAGACTCAGGCCGATCCCACCCGCCGCGCGGGCGAGTTGGTCCGAGAAATCGCACCAAGAAAGCATTTCCGGCCAAGAGTGATTGTCCCGCAATCGTACTATACATGCACTAAAAAGCTCGGCCAGAGATTCCCAGTTAGCCGCGTCCTTCATCCATGCCGAGCGGGTCTCCTCGGTTTGACTTGCTGCCTGGGCGGGCAACTCCCGCAACAGGAAGGCCGAAAGTTCCGCGTTCGGATCGGCTGCTGCCGCGACGAATCGCCGCCATAGCAGTCCGGCCAATCGATTATGCCCGGTGGCACTAGGAATCAGATGCCGCGCGGGCGTTCTGGCGCGGTCGGTCAGCCAGTCCCGCAAACTTTTGTGGAACGGCGCCCAGCCGTCACCGCGCTTCTCGAACAGGCTGCCGAGCGATTGCAGCGTGTCCGCGGCGGTAACCTCGTCCCAGCCGCCCACGTCCGCCATCGCCTCGTCCAAAACCGCTTCCGGCACCGGCGTTTCCGCCGCCAGGATCAGCGCCAGTAGCGGGGCGACCCGGCTCCGATAGCGCTCGGCATCGGGGAACTGCCGCCTGAACCACTCGTCGTACAACCCGTTCAGCCCGTCCGGCAGCGAGTCCTTGTCCAGCGCCAGGCCGCGGTTCTCATGCGCCTCCCGCAGCTTGCGCAAATAGATGAAACTGCCGTCGGCGCGGGCGTCGATGGCGTCGATCAGCGCCTCGACCTCTGCCGCCGGCCGCCCGCTCCCGCCGAGCCAGCCTTGCGCATACAGCCGCAGATCGGCCCGGTTCCGCGCGGCGTCGGCGTCGATGCGCAGCATCGGCAGATCGCCGAACACGGTGCTCGCCGGCTGCTCCGGCCGGCTGGTCACCAGCACGCCGACCCAGGGCGGCAGCAGGGGGCCGTGGCGGCGCAACAGATCGAGCAGCGTATGCAGCCCGTCCTCGCCCCGGTTCGACACCACCTCATCCAGCCCGTCGATCACCAGCAGCAGCCGATCGGCTGTGCGTCCGCCGTCGAAGCAGTGGGCCAGAGGCTGGATCAGCAGCCGGTCGAACAGCGTCGCCGCCTCCGTGCTGTCGAGCGCCTCCCGCCCGAACCAGCGCATCAGCCGCAGCAACACCGCACGGTAGTCCTGCACGCGGCGGGCGACGAACCAACTCAGAGTGCGCACCACCCGAGCGGCGTCGCAGCGTTCCCTCAGGTCCCAGCGGCACAGGTTCAGGGCGACGGCGTTGCCCTGGTGGGTCGCGGTGATCCAGGCGGAGAAAGCGCTCTTGCCGGTGCCGGGCAGGCCGGTCAGCCAGAACAGCCGGGCGCCGGTGCGATGCAGGCGCCAGTCCTCCAGGATGTCCACCGGCCACGCCCGGCCGATGAAGCCGTCCACGTAGCGGGCGATGTCGGCCTGCTGCGGCACCGGGTCGAGCCAGTCCTTCAGCGCCGCGATCTCGGTCCGGTAGGTTTCCGCCAGAGCCGGGCTGAGGCGGTCGCGCAGTTCGTCCAGTTTGGCGGTGTACCAGGCCGGGTCGTGCTGGCGGGTGGCATACTCGCTCATGTCCACCCATTGCGCGTGTCCGACGGCGACGGGCACCTGCCAGCCGTCCAGCGGTTCGAGCAGCACGGTGGTCAGGCAGCCGTTGTTCTTGTCGTTGGCGATGGCCAGTTCCTGCGGTGTGACGCTGCCGGGGCGCATGGAGTGGCGGGTCAGGAAGCCGAGCGTCCACTCGCAGTCATGCAGCGCCTCCATCAAGCAGCGGCGCCAGTCAGGCTGCCTGTGGATCTGCTCGGAGTCGATCCAGCAGGTGTGCTCCGTCAGATCGGTCATGATCCGGCGCACGAAGTCCTGGTGGGTGTCGTGCCCGTAGGAGATGAACAGCTTCATGCGCGGCGCCGGTGCGATGCGGAAAGGCATCGTTCCATAGGCGGCGGGTGACGGCAAGGGGGTGGGCCAACTGGCCGAGCCCGTAGCAGCTCCGGCAGAGGGCAGCCCGACGAAGAGCGCGCGATGCAGCCCGTCGCCGGAACCAAATCAAGCAGCGAAGTTACCGTCGTGTCCGGAAAAGCGACATCGTTCGTCCACGGCACCGCAAGAATTATTCAACCGCAGATGTATGCAAATAGACGCAGATCGATTTTTCTTCGTCAGATGCTCGACCCGGCCCGCGCACTCGCTATGGCGCCGTCGGACGCACGACCCGGCCGAAAGAATCGCGTCAGTATCGACGCGGCTTGATCTGCGTGCATCTGCGGTTTAAAATTCTTGCTTCTCTCGGCACAAGCGCCGATCTGACAGCCGGCCCGGCGACGGTTGCACCCAATAACGATCCGCCAACGCGAACTCCGGCGGCAGATAAACCAGAATCGCCACCTCCCGTACTAACCCAACCACTGGCGCCCGAAGCCCGCTCCGCCTATCATGGACCGCATACGCAACAGGACGCGCCGCCATGTACCAGAACGCCGCGGTTCTCGCCATTTTCCTCCTGCTCTACAGCGCCATCGCCGGCCGGGTGGAGCGGTCCTGGATCAGCGGCCCCATCGTCTTCATCGCCGCCGGCCTGGTGCTCGGGCCGATCGGCCTGAACGCCGTGCACCTGGACGTCGCCGCCGAGGGCCTGCGCCTGCTCGCCGAGGCGACCCTCGCGATGGTCCTGTTCACCGATGCCGCCAACGCCGACCTGGTGGTGGTGCAGCGGAACGTGGGATTGCCCGAGCGGCTGCTGCTGATCGGCCTGCCGCTGTCGATCCTGCTCGGTTTCGCCGTCGCGTGGCTGCTTTTCCCCGGCCTCGGCGTGCTTGAACTCGCCCTGCTGGCGGCGATGCTGGCGCCGACCGATGCGGCGCTCGGCAAGCCGGTGGTAACCAACTCGGCGGTGCCCGCGGCGACACGCGAGTCGCTGAATGTCGAGAGCGGCCTCAACGACGGCATCTGCGTACCGATCGTGGTGATCCTGCTTGGCCTCGCCGTCGGCACGCAGATCGAGGGCGATACCGCCTCCCACGTCGCCCGCGTGGTCGCCGAGGCGATCGGGATTGGTGTTGCGGTGGGCGCCGTCCTGCCGGTGGCCGCCGCGTTGCTGCTGCGCTGGTCGAAGGCGAAGGGGTGGACCAGCCCCGGATGGTCCGAGGTCCCGGCGGTGGCGCTGGCCGGCGGCTGTTTCGCGGTGGCTCAGACGCTGGGCGGCAGCGGCTTCATCGCCTGCTTCGTCGGCGGCCTGACTTTCGGGTGGCTGGTGCGGCAGGACAAGCACGCGGTGCTGCGGGGGGCGGAGAACACCGGCGAGTCCCTGGCGCTGCTGACGTGGATGCTGTTCGGCACGCTGGTCGTGGGGCAGTTGTTCGGCAAGCTGACCCTGCCGGTCGTGCTCTATGGCGTGCTCAGCCTGACGCTGATCCGCATGCTGCCGGTCTTCCTGTGCCTGCTCGGCACGCCGGTCGGCACGGCGGAGCGGCTGTTCATCGGCTGGTTCGGCCCGCGCGGCCTCGCTAGCATCGTGTTCGCGATCATGGTGTTCGACGCGCATTTGCCGGGAAACACCACGCTGATGCCGGTCGTCGCCTTCACCGTGCTGTTGAGCGTGATCGCGCACGGGATAACCGCCAACCCGCTGACGCGAGCCATCACCCGCCGTCGCGGACCCGGGATCGACCCGGCGTTGCAGGCCAGTGCGTCGGAACCGTAGGTCCAGAAATGCCAAAGGACCCGAAAGGGCCCTTTGACGGCGGTCACCCTTGCGGGGCCGTAAACTGATGCTCCCGGAGGAGCGACGGTCGTTCCAAAGAACGCCACAAACCCCATATAAAGCCCGGCCCGTCCCGCGTCAAGAACCATCCCCGGCCAAATCCAATCGCGGCAGCCATTTCAATATCAACTCATGAACAGGCCGGAACTCATCCGCTGTTAGTCTTGGCATGATCCCATGCGTGGCCGTCAGACGCGCGCATGACACTGTGTAAAGGTGATTGCATACCGCCCAGACATCACAGCTTTCGCCCGGCGTCGGGTTTCGCGCCAGCTTGATCGCCCACCGATTGTCCGGCTGCGCCCGGGTCGTGATCGGGACCACCAGGACCGGACCCGTCAGGCTGTTCTTATAGGAAATAACGATCACCGGGCGCGGTTTCGAGAACTCCGGATGCAGAGCACTGTCCGGAAAGCCGCAGTAATACACATTGCGGATATTGGGAGCGGACTTGATGGTGGTCCGAACCGCCGGCGGGGTGAGGTTTACCATGGCCGCGGCCTTGGATCGGCCCGGCAGATGCAACGTTCCTCCCATACCGTCCGATCCCATGCCGCCGCGGTCTCCGTTTCCAGCCGCCGCGCGCGGCTTCGGCCGCCTTCTTGAAGGATGAACCCTTAAGATCGGGTTAACGCGGCGCGGCATTAACCACTCGCTAACCATCCGGTCGTAAAAGCGATCCGACCCTGCCGGATGAGCTTGCATGCCGCGCCTGCCCTGGTTCGAGGATTTCAACGACCACGCCGTCCGCGCCCCCGCCGCGCCCGAGGACCCGCCTCCGCCGCCCGACGCCCCGCCGGACCCGCGCATTGAGGCATGGACCGAGGGCTTCCTCGCCGGATGTCGCGCGACCGCGGCCGATTCCTCCCATCAAAGCCGCGCGGTAGCCGCCGAACTGGCCCGGCGGGTGGCCGGGATCGAGGATAACCTCGCGGCGATCGCCGATCAGTCGGCCGCGACGATGGGCGGCCTGCTGCTCGACCTCCTCGCCGCCGCTCTCCCCCCGGCTACCCGGCCGATCGGCTGGAGGAGGTCGTGGCGGCGATCCGGCCGATCTTCGCGCTGGAGCCTCGGCTGCATATCAGCCCCGCGATGCCGGGGGAGGTGTCGTTTAGCGATCTGCCCGCCCTCTACAGCGCCATCGAAGCGGGCGACGCCGAACTGGCGGTTCGCTGGCACCAACCGGGGGCCGGCCCGGGTCCGCAAGCCCTGGCGGCGGCGCTCGGGGCGCGCGATGCCGCAGGGCACCCGGCGGAACAAGCCGTCGCCATGCCGGTTTCGCGCGGGCCGGATGCGGGATAGAAGGCGCCCGCAACTCGGGATCGCCCCGCTATAAGCGGCGCGATTCCCTTACCCGGACCGGAGATTTTCCATGAAACATTGGACCGTTGCCTTCATCCTTGGCGCTGCCTTGCTGAGCGGCTGCTCGTCATCCGACAGCGCGAAGAACGCCAGCGGATCGGGCAACGCGACCTCCGGGACCGGCTCCGACATCGGCGGTGCCGGCGGCCCCGGCGGCGCGGGTGGGGCAGGCCATGCGGCACCGGGCACGCAGGAGGATCTGGTGCAGTCCGCCGGCGACCGCATCTTCTTCGACACCGACCGCAACAGCCTGACGCCCCAGGCGACCGCGACGCTCGATCGGCAGTCGTCCTGGCTGCAGCAATATCCGCAGGTCAATGTCTGGGTCGCCGGGAACTGCGACGAACGCGGGACCGAGGAATACAATCTCGCACTCGGCCAGCGCCGCGCCAACACCGACCGGGATTATCTGGTCGCGCACGGGATCGCCCGCACCCGGATCGAGACGATCAGCTACGGCAAATCGCGGCCGATCGATCCGGCCTCGACGCCGGAGGCCTGGGCGCAGGACCGGAACGCGATCACTTCAGTCAAATAACGGCGACTTACCGGGCGGTATTAACCTTCTGCTAACCCTTCACCTGGATAATCCCCCGATCCACCAAGGGGATTGTCATGCTGAAGGCCGCGGGTTGCATCGCCGGGTATTTCGATTTTGGAGTGTTCGGGCTGACCGGCGCTATCGGCCTGCTGTCGGGCGTCCTTCTGACCCGGTCGTTCACCAGGACTCGGTCCGCCAGGACCCGGCTGGCCGATGCGGCCATCGAAGGGTTGATCATTGAGCAGGGCGGTTGCATCCGAGAGGTGAACCCGGCCCTGTGCGCCATGGCGGATACCCGGGCCGCCGCTCTCATTGGCCGGCCGCTTAAGGCTCTGATCAGCGGCTTCTCGCTGACGGCTTTCGTCCAGCCGGGCGAATTTGATCTCATCCAGGCCGACGGACGCGCCCGCGCGGTAGAGGTGCTGTGGCGCGACGGCCCGGCCGAAGGCAGCCACATCCTGGCGGTCCGCGAACTGTCCGCCGAGAAAGCCGCACGGCAGCAGCTTCGGCGCCTCGCGCAGTTCGATCCGCTGACCGGTCTCGGCAACGCGGAGATGCTCGAACACCAGTTGCTGAAGGTGCTCGCGCTGGCGGATCGGGCGACCGTCGGCGTTGCCGTGCTGTCGGTCGAACTGGACGGCTTCGACCGGGTGCGCGATGCCGCGGGTCCGCTCGCGTCGGACCAGATCGTCATCGACGCCGCGCGCCGCCTGCGCCGCTGCGTGCGCGATACGGACACCGTCGCGCGCGTGGGGCCGCAGACCTTCGCGATCATCCAGCCGCTGGTCGACAAGCCCTCTGACGCCGCGGTCCTGGCCGAGCGGATCGTTGCGGACCTGGCGCTGCCGTTCGAGGACGGCCGCGAAGCGCCGCTGAATCTCTCCGCCAGCGTCGGGGTCGCGGTGTATCCCGGCGGCGGCGGCTCGGCCGCGGACATGATCCGCAACGCCGGCCGCGCGCTGTTTCGCGCCCAACAGGATGGCGCCGGCACCTGGCGCTATGTCGAACCGGAGATGGACGTCTCCCTGCGGGATCGGCGGCTACTGGAGGAGGATCTGCGCGTCGCGCTGCGGGACGGCCAGTTCACTATCGCCTGGCAGCCGATCGTCGAGATGGCGACGATGCGGACGACGGGCTTCGAGGCATCCGCGTGCTGGGATCATCCGGCGCGCGGCATGGTGTCTCCGGCCGAATTCATGGAGGCGGCGGAGGTCAGCGGCCTGACCATGCCGCTGACCCGTGCGATCCTGGCGGCGGCGTGCGCCGAGGCGGCCGGGTGGCCGCGGCCGGCAACCCTTACGATGGGTCTATTGCCGCGGCACTTTGCCCGGCCGGGCATCGTCGAAATCGTGACCGAGGTGCTGCGCGACACCGGACTGCCAGCCGATCGGCTCGAACTCGGAATTGCGGAGAGCGCCCTCGCCCGGGATGCGCAGGGCGCCCCGGATATATTGAGGGGTTTGAAGCGACTGGGCATCCGAATTGCCATGGATGATTTCGCCGCCGGCCATTCCGGCCTGATCTATTTGCGCCGGTTTTCATTCGATAGAATCAAGCTCGGCCGCGGCTTCATCAGCGAGTTTGACGATGCCAATGGCGAGGCGGAAGCGGTCGCGCGGGCGATCGTCGCCATGGCACGCAGCCTGGAAATCGACGTTGTGGCGGACGGTGTCGAGACGGACGAGCAGCTTGCGGTCTTGAAGACGCTCGGGTGCGGGTTCGTGCAGGGGCCGGTCGTGCCGGGAGGCACCATGGGTGAGGGCAGCGTTGATGAGCCTGCGCCAATCCGGATTACGGCACCCGCCGGGTGAATGCCGCGGCGCTAATCAGCCGGGGGCGCCGGCACCGAACCTGATAAGTTGGCGCCTACGGCTTGTTAGGGACACCTACGCAAGAGGCCGCCTTTCGACGCCGTACCGGTATCCGGCACCGCTTTTCACCACGGACGCAGAACGAGAAGCGCGAGGGCCGCGGAGTTGTTTGAATGGGCTTGGCGGTGGGAAGTCCGGCTTGTCGTAGCCTTAGGCGACGCCCAAGATCAAGCGAATCGGGCGGTCCACGTTGTACCGTCATGGCCCGGCTCGTCCGGGCCACCCGGCCAGCACGTGCCGCGACAGGTGGCCTGGACAAGCCGGGCCATGACAGTTTGAGGAAGCCGCCGGGCCGGAGCGCTCATTGTTGGGGTCGCCATAGCTGGCTGCCGAAGCGCTAACGACCCGTATTCGTGCCTCAGAAACGCGACGCAAAACCCGCTGATCTTGCCTTCTCCGGGGCCCTCGTCCTTCTCCGTGGTGACGAGCGGTGCTTTAAAACCCGACGGCGCGTCCCGAGTCGCACGACGGGACGGCGCGCGCCGCAGGAGCATCTTCATCCATCGTGGTGCCCGCGCGGGAGCCGGAAGAGGGTGGCAGAAAACAAGCGGTGGAAAAACCCTCGCCGGCCTCAGACCAGCTTCAGGCCCCTGGCCGCCTTCAATACATCATCGGAATGCCCCGTGACGCTCACCTTCCGCCACACCTTCAACACCGTGCCACTCGCATCGATCAGGAACGTGCTTCGATCAATACCCATGTATTGACGGCCATACATCGACTTCTCGACCCAGACGCCATACCGTTCCGCCACCGCATGATCCTCATCCGAGGCCAGCGGAAACGTCAGCCCATACTTCCCAGCGAATTTCTCGATCGGCTTGATCTTGTCCGGCGAAACCCCGATGACGTCGAGGCCGACCTCCTCCAGCTTCGGAGACGCCTCCTGGAAAGCGCAGGCTTCCTTCGTGCACCCGGGCGTATCGGCCTTCGGATAGAAATACAGGATGAAGGGCTTGCCCTTCAGCTCCGCCAGACTGACCGTGCGCCCGCCGGTCGCCGGCAATTCGAAATCCGGAGCCGCCTCACCTTCCGCGACACTCATGCGCTGATCTTCCCCACCTGACGTTCAAATACCGCGCGCACCTGTTGCGCGAGCGCATTTGACTTATGCAATAGCTCGGCCGTGTCAACCGCCGCCACTCCTGCCGCCGCGGCGGCGCGCAGCAGCGGCGCGGCGGAGGCGGGCGGCAAGGTTTCCGCCTCGGTCCGGCCAACGGTCATCCGCAACATGCCCTGAATCGTGCGCCACAATCGATCCGCCCGGATCAGCACGGCCGCGTCCGCCTTGTCCAGGAAGCCGGCATCACTCAGCCGCTTCAACGCGATGCGGGTGGTCTGGCTGGTGCGAAACCCCGGGTCCTTGGAATGCACCACCTGCAGCATCTGCGCCACGAACTCGATATCGATCAGGCCCCCGGGACGCAGCTTGACGTCCCACGGCCCATGCGGACGCAGGTCCCGCGCCATCCGGCTACGCATCGTGGCGGCATTCTGCCGAACGCGCTCCGGTTCCTGGTCCCGCCGGATCGCATCCTCGATCGCATGCCGCACTCGCTTGCGTAGGGCCGGAGGCCCGGCGACGACGCGGGCGCGGGTCAGCGCCATGCGCTCCCAGGTCCAGGCATCCCAATGGTGGTAGCGCTTGAATCCCTCCAGCGACACCGCGAGCGGGCCTTTGTTGCCGGAGGGACGCAGCCGCATGTCCAGTTCATACATCTGCCCCTCCGCCCCCGGGGCGGTCAGCGCCGCGATGCATCCCTGCACCGCGCGGACGAACCACTGGCTGACCGGCAGGCTGCGCGCGCCCCGGCTTTCCGTCACGTCCGCGGGATGATCGTAGATGAACATCAGATCGAGGTCCGACCCCGCCATCATCTCCCGCCCGCCGGCCTTGCCCATCGCCACCACCGTCAGGGCCCCGCCGGGAATCCGGCCGAAGCGCCGGCTGAAATCGGCCAGCACCCTCGGCACCATCACAGACAGCGCCGCATCCGCCAGCGCGGCACGCTGCCGGCCCGATTCGTCTGTGTTCAGCCGCCCCTCCAAGGTTGCAACCGACAGCAGGAAGTCGCGTTCCTTCACCGCGCGCCGGACGATCTGGATGGCATCGTCCAGCCGGGTCGCTCCCTCCAGCCGTATGCGCAGCATGCGGTTCGCATCCTCGGTTTCCTCGTCCGACAGCAGCCCTTCCAGCGCGCCCGGGTAGCGTGCCAGGTGCTCGGACAGCATCGGAGCGGCGCCGAGCACTGCCGCGACGCGGTCCAGCAGGGACGGGTTGCGCTGGAACAGCGACATCAACTGCACCCCCGCGGGCAGCGCGCTGATGAACCGGTCGAAGCGGACGAATGCTTCGTCGGGGTGCGACTGGCGGCCGAGTGCTGCGAGGATCGACGGCATCATCGTCGTCATCAGTTCCCGCGCCCGCTCCGACCGCAGCGCGCGCACCCGGCCCGCCTGCCACTGCCGGACGGCCGTGACGATCCGGCGCGTGTCGGTGTAGCCGAGGGTGTTCAACGCCTCGACCGTGCCCGGCGGGTCCGGATCGTCACCGCGGAAATCGAGGTCCGGCCCCACCATCGAAACCCCCGGCAGGTCGGGCACATGCTCGAACAGCGCCCGGTAGTTGGCCCGGACGATCTCCACGTGCGTCAGGAAAGCCGCGGCGAACGAGGCCGCCTCGGGATAGCCCATGAAGCAGGCGATGCGGCCGACTTCCCCGGGTTGTTGCGGCAGGTCGTGGGTCTGACGGTCATTGACCATCTGGATGCGGTGTTCGACCTGGCGCAGGAACCGGTAGGATGCTTCCAGCTCCCCGCGTGCCGTCGCCGCCAGATGCCCCGCCTCCGCCAGACGCTTCAGTGCCAGCACCGTCGGCCTGATCCGCAGCGTCGGATCGCGCCCGCCCCAGACCATCTGCAAGGTCTGCACCAGGAACTCGATTTCCCTTATGCCGCCTTCGCCCAGTTTCACGTTATGCCCGGCGATCCGCGCCACCGGATCAGCCTCCAGGCCCAACGCCGTATGCTTCGCCTGGTCGATGCGCCGCTTCATCGCGTGGATATCGGCGACCGCCGCGAAATCCAGGCCGCGGCGCCAGACGAACGGCCGGATCGCCTCCAGGAACCGTTGCCCGAGCGCCAGATCGCCCGCCACCGGACGCGCCTTGATCATCGCCGCCCGTTCCCAGTTCAGCCCCATGCTTTCGTAGTAAACCAGCGCGGCGTGCAGGGAGACCGCGGGCGGCGTCGCGGCCGGGTCGGGACGCAGCCGCAGGTCGGTGCGGAAGACGTAGCCGTTGGCGTCCCGCGCCTCCATCAGCGTGATCAGGTTGCGCGCCAAACGGGACGTGAACGATCCCGCGCTATCCGCCGCGCTGCCCGCCGCATAAACAGGGGACGTCGCATCGTAGATCAGAATGAGGTCGATATCCGACGAGTAATTCAGCTCGCCCGCACCCAGCTTGCCCATGGCCAGTGCGACGAATCCGCAGTTGGTCTCGGGCCGGTTGGCGTCGGGCAGGCGGATTTCCCGCGCGTCGTGCGCGCTGCGCAGCAGATGCCGGATCGCCAGGCGCAAGGTGGTTTCCGCCAGCTCGGACAGCGCGCCGGTTACGCTTTCCAGTGGCCAGAGTCCGCCCACATCCGCTATCGCGGCGATCAGCGCGGCCGACCGCTTGGCCTGGCGCAGGGCCGCGGCTATGTCGGGGCGTTTCGCGGCGGGGGATACATGACCGAGGCTGGACAGAACCTCATCGAACGCCGCGCTCGGGCCGTCGGAGGCGAGCTTGAGGACCGTTTCGTGCTCACGGATCGTCAGTTCGGCAAGGTATGGACTGTTGCCGCCTAGACACCGCAGCATCGGCAGCACGCCGGGCGCATCCAGCAGCCGCGCCTCGGGTTCGCCGAGCGAATGGAAGCGTTCGACCAGGCGGTCAGCCGCGGCCGGGTCGAACGGAGCGGGCCAGGCGGGAGGAAGCGAAAACGGCGGGCTGGTCATCGGCGGCGGAGTCTCATACCAGTCCGCGATGAGAGCAACTCTCGCCATAAACCGACATCGCCTGGCTTGCTCGGGCCACCTGTCGCGGCAGGTGCTTGCGGGGGTGGCCCGGACGAGCCGGGCCATGACGGGGAAGCGAAGCTGGATGGGTCAAACTCAAGGCGGGCTGCTGTCATACCAGTCCGCGACGAGAGCAACTCTTGCCATACGCCGTCATCGCCTGGCTTGTCCGGGCCACCCTTCGCGGCAGGTGCTTGCGGGGGTGGCCCGGACGAGCCGCATAGGTGCTCACTTAGCGAGATCGGCACGAGCCTCGATCATGTGTCATGGCCGGCCTTGTGCCGGCCACCCACGACTTTGCCGCCACCGGCACCGCAAGTCCCGGGTGGCCAGGCCAAGCCCGGCCATGACGCGGGGGCAACGACCGTGCTCAATCCGGTTCATGACGGGAAAGCGATGCTCGATGGGTCAAACTCACGACGGGCTTCTATCATACCGGTCCGTGATGAGAGCAGCTCTTCCAATCGATCATCATCGCCCGGCCCGCGGGCCCGACCAACGGCATGCCCATCCGGTCCACCGCCGCGAGCACGTGCCGTGACAGATGGCCCGGACGGGCCGGGCCATGACGCGAAGCTTGGACCGAACGGGTCGACGCGGACTGGTATCTCGGTGATTCGGACGACGGGACGGGTCATCCACCATACCTCCAAGGCCGTGCACCGCCTGCTGGTTTTGGCGGTCGGGTTCGTGGTCGTGCTCAGCGCGGTGCTGGCCGCGTGTGCGTGGCGCCTGGCGCAGGGGCCGATCGAGCTGGCCTGGCTGGCCGATCGGGCGCGGGCGGTGCTGAGCGACGATGCCTCGCCAGTGCGAGTGTCGTTCGGCGGGATGATGCTGGCATGGGAAGGCTTCCAAAAGGGCGTCGATTATCCGCTCGACCTGCGGATTACGGACATCGATATCACCGATCCGGCCGGCCGTCGTCTTGCCGCCGCGCCGCAGGCCCACCTGACGTTTTCACTGGCGGGCATGATCATGGGACAATTCGTGCCGCGGTCGATCGAGGTCGACCAGGCCCGGATCGCCGTGACCCGGGACATGGATGGCGCGATCGGCCTCGGCGGCAACCCGGCCGAGGGTCAAGCCACGCAGGCGCCGGACCTCCGGGCGTTGCGCGACCAGCTTGCGCGTCCCGCCAGCACCGATCATGGCCTGAAGCCGGGCGTGCTTGACCAGATCAGGCGCGTGCATTTCCGCGATGCCGAGGCGAAGGTGACCGACGCCAAAACCGGTCTGGTGCTGACTGCTGCCGGGATGAACCTCGATCTGTCGCGCCCCGGAACCGGGCACGTCACCGGCGTGCTGAACGCGCCGCTGAGCATGGGGGACGAGAAAGCCGAGCTGTTCGCGCATCTCGACTTCGTGCCCGGCGGCGATACGCGGTTGGATCTTAAGCTTTCGCCGTTCCGCCTCGCCGGCATCAGGCATCCCTCGCCCGCGATGGCCGTGACGGTTCCGCTGTCGGCCGAGGCGACGGTGGACTTCGACGCAGGCTTCGGCTTCCGGCGCGGCTACGCGACCATACAGTGCGGGCAAGGCGTCATCCCGCTTGGCGAGGGCCAGTTTCCGCTGCTGAGCGGCGTTATCGACGTGACCGCCACGCCCGATGTGCTCACGATCCGGCAAGCCCGGTTCAACGTGGCGCGCGCGGCGGACGATGTTCCCGAATTCATCGATATCGGCGGCACCGTCATCCGCGCGGCGGACCGCCTGACGGCTGCGATGACAATCGGCCTCGACCAGCTTGATGTGGCCGACCTGCCGCGGCTGTGGCCGCCCGGGGTGGGCGGCGGGTCGCGGCCGTGGATCGTGCAGAACGTGACCGCGGGCGTGGCGCGGCATGGTTCGGCGTCCGTGGTTGTCGAGGCCGGCATCGGCCTGAGCGACATCGTGCTGACCAAGGCGACCGGCGACCTCGACGTTGCCAACGGCACCTTCACCTGGATCGACGACGTGCCGCCGGTCGAGCAGACGGAGGCGCACCTGCATCTGATCGATCCGGATACGCTTGATATCCTGGTGTTGTCCGCGCACCAGCGCATCCGCAACGGGGGAACCGATCTGGTGGCCAGGGACGGCCGGATGCACATCATCGGCCTGTCGTACAAGGATCAGTTCGCGGATATCAGCACCAAGGTTGACGGGCCGGTCGCCAGCGCCTGGACGCTGCTGAAGGAGCCTCGGCTGCGGCTTCTGTCCACGCATCCGATCGGATTGAAGACCGGGGGCGGCGATCTGTCGGGAACCCTGGCGTTCCAGTTCCCGCTGGAAAACAAGCTGACGATGGATGATGTCTCGATCCATGCGGACGTTCACGTGAGGCGGACGCGGCTGCTGGACATAGTATACGGCCATGACCTGGAGGACGGCGCGTTCGACCTCGACGTCACCAAGGACGGCCTGAACCTGAAGGGGCGCGGCGCGCTGGCCGGGATCCCGCTGACGCTGACTGGCAGCATGGACTTCAACTCAGGTCCCCCTGATCAGGTCGTACAGAAGATCGTCGCGACCGGCCAGCCGGATGCCGCCCAGCTTGACGCCGCCGGGCTGCACGTCACCGATCTTGTCGGCGGCCAGATCCCGATGAATGCGGTGCTGGTCGAGCGGCGCAACGGCAACGGCTCGCTGACCCTTGAAAGCGACCTGACGCTGGCCACGCTGACCCTCGATCCCCTGGCGTGGAGCAAGCCCTCCGGCTCCCCCGGGATGGCAACCGCCGCCATCCTGCTTGCGCATGATCGCCTGAGCGGGATCGATCGCGTGACGGTGCGCGCGGACGATCTGCTGCTGACCGGTTCGGCGCAGTTCGGCGACGGGCAGATCCGCTCGCTGATGCTGGACCAGATCAGGGTTGGACGGACCGATGGCCGCGGCGCGGTGCATTTCGCCCCGGGAATGCCGATCGGCGTGGTGTTGCGCGGCAGCCAGTTGGATCTCGGACCGAAGCTGGCGGAGAAGTCGGGGGACACGCCGGCACCGGACGGACCAACCACGCCCGCCTGGACGCTGGACGGGCGTTTCGACCGCGCGTTGCTGGCCAATGGGGAGAAGGCCAACAACCTGCTGGTGAAGGCGGGCGGGACTGGCGAGACGATCAGCTCGCTGGATGTTGTCGGCACGGTGGGCTCGGGCGGGGTCTCGGTCAAGATCGAGCCGCGCGATGGCAAGCGGCATTTGCACCTGTTCGCCAGGGATGCCGGCGGATTCATCCGCGGCATGGATGTGACGAAAGCCATGCAGTCCGGCCAGCTAACCATCGACGCCGATTTCACCCGGCCGATCGGCTTTCAGCCGTTGGTCGGGACGGCGGACATCCGGGACGTGACGGTGAAGAATTTGCCCGTATTGGCAAAGCTGCTGCAGGCGATCACGCTGTACGGGCTGGTAGATGCGCTGCGCGGGCCGGGCATGGGTTTCACGCAGATCCTGCTGCCGTTCCGGTACGACGCCGGCACGATGTATCTGGATGACGCCAGGGGTCACAATTCGTCCCTCGGGCTGACCGCCAAGGGATCGATCGTGATGTCGTCGGGGCGGACGTCGCTCAGCGGCACGATCGTGCCGATCTACTTCTTCAACGCCATGCTGGGGCGGCTGCCGCTGGTCGGGAAGCTGTTCAGTCCGGAGGAGGGCGGCGGGGTGTTCGCGGCGCGCTTCGGGGTGGAAGGACGGATCGACGATCCGAGCATCTCGGTGAACCCGGTCAGCGCGCTGACGCCGGGTTTCCTGCGGGGAATCTTCGGCGTGTTCGATACACCGGCGGCGAGCGGGCGGCCGTCCGGGTCGCGGTGAGGCCTGGAAATTCTTTCTGGCCCGGCACGCGACCATGGCCCGGACACGCCCCGTGGACATCAGGGTAACGGTGCACGCGGAGCACGGCGTTCTCCCCATTCGTCATGGCCGGGCTTGGCCCGGCGACCCGGGACTAGCGGTGCCGGTGGCGGCAAAGTCGTGGATGGCCGGCACAAGGCCGGCCATGACACAGAAGGCCGTGGCGGGCCTGCGAAGTCAGCGCCTATGCGGATTGTCCGGCCCACCTCCGCCAGCACCTGCCGCGACAGGTGGCCCGGACGAGCCGGACCATGACGGTATATGGCGAGATTTGCTCTTATCGCGACTTGTATCAGGCGTGGATGGCCTGCATTCGCAGGCCACGACGGTCAGGAACGTCAATCGTCGCGGTGCACCCGCTCCATCCGCTCATGCTTTTCCTGCGCCTCGATCGACATCGTTGCGATCGGTCGAGCCTCCAGCCGGCGGATGCCGATGGGTTCGTCGGTTTCCTCGCAGTAGCCGTAGGTGCCGACTTCGATGCGCACCAGCGCCTGATCGATTTTTGAGATCAGCTTGCGCGCCCGGTCGCGGGTGCGAAGCTCCAGCGCGCGGTCGGTTTCGACGCTGGCCCGGTCGGTGATGTCGGCCTCATGGATGCCGCCCTGCGACAGGCTGGCCAGCGTGCCATCGGCCTCCCGCAGCAGATCGGCCCGCCAGCGGAGCAGTTTCTGGCGGAAGTACTCGACCTGGACGGGGTTCATGAACTCCTCATCCTCGGTGGGGCGATAATCAGGGGGCAAAGAGACCATCATGCACGTATTCTTCCTGGTTATCCGTCCGCACGAACCTGTCCGGCCTGTCATCCGAACGCCAGGCGTCCGGCCCATTCCGGGTAGGGAACGCGCGGGCTTATAGCCGCCCGATCCGGGTCCGCCAAGAGCGCGCGCGAAAACGTCAGAGCGTTGAAATGAAACTCTTTGGGAGCCGTTCCTGCCCGGCATCGTGTGCCGATGGGCAAGATATGCCGACCGTTTCGGCGGTGGCAAGTCGGAATGTCCGGCGACAAACGGTGGCACGCGGATTGCTCGGAGTGTTTGACTGTAATCGTCTTCAGGATGAACGCGTGCGCAAAATGCGCCTGGTCCTTGGCCTTGGCTTGTTTCTGTCGCTCTGCTTCGCAGGTGCAGCAAAGGCCGACGTGCGGATCAAGGACATCGCCGATGTCGAAGGCGTTCGGGAAAACCAGTTGGTCGGCTACGGCCTCGTCGTCGGCCTCAACGGAACAGGCGACAAACTCAACAACAACGTGTTTACGCGCGAATCGCTCATTGGCATGTTGGAACGCCTGGGCGTGAATACGCGCGATCAGGTTACCGCCCTGTCCACCAAGAATGTCGCCGCGGTCATGGTCACCGCCGATTTGCCGGCTTTCGCTCGCAGCGGCAGCCGGATCGACATAGCGATCTCGGCGCTGGGCGACGCCACCAACCTGACCGGCGGCACGTTGCTGGTAACCCCGCTGCTGGCCGCGGACGGGGAGGTGTATGCCGTTGGCCAAGGCGCGCTGTCCACCGGCGCTATTGCCGCGCGCGGAGCGGCCAGTTCGGTGACGCGCGGGGTGCCGACCTCCGGCCGGATCAGCAACGGGGCGACGGTGGAAAAGGAGGTTCCGTTCCACCTCGACAAACGCGACGGTCTGCGGCTTGGGCTGCGCAATCCGGACCTCACCACGGCGCAGCGGATCAGCGCCGTGATCAACCGGTCGCTGGGTCGCATCGCCAGGACGACCGATCCGCGCACGGTGCAGCTCGACATGAGCGGCCGCGACCCGATCGAAACGCTCGGGATCATCGAGAACCTGCGGGTCGAGCCGGACAATGCAGCGATCGTGGTCATCGATGAAGCCAGCGGCACGATCGTGATGGGCGCCAACGTGCGGATCAGCACAGTGGCGATCGCCCAGGGCAACCTGACGATCCGGGTGACCGAAACGCCGGAGGTCAGCCAGCCCGAGCCGCTCTCGGGCGGCCGGACGGTGGTGGTGCCGCGGACCTCGATCCAGGTGGACGACCAGCACGACAAGAAGCTGGGCATCCTGAGTTCAGGAGTGACGCTGCGGGACCTGGTCGCCAGCCTGAACGCGCTCGGCGTAGGGCCGCGCGACCTGATCAGCATCCTGCAGTCGATCAAGGCGGCGGGTGCGCTGCAGGCCGATTTGCAGGTGCGCTGATGACGAAGGTTTCCTTGCCCTCGCTGCCCTTGCCGGTCACCGCCCCGCCGTCGCGGCCGGCGGTGCCGGCCGATCCGGCGAAGCTGATGAAGGCGGCGCAGGATTTCGAGGCTATGGCGATCGGCCAGCTTCTGGAGCCAATGTTCGATACCGTGGACACCGCGCACGGATTGTTCGGCGGCGGCGCCGGAGAGGAGGCATGGAAGCCGATGCTGGTGCAGGAATTCGCCAAACAGATCGAAGCGCATGGCGGGCTGGGCTTGGCGAAGCCGGTCTATGACGCGATGGTGCGCAAGCAGCAAAGCCAGTCGCAATGACAACGCAAGCGATCGAGGCCGCCAACCGGCTCGCAGATCTGCTGGCGCGGGAGAACGCGGCGCTCAAGCGGATGGATTTCCCCGCCGCGATTGCCCTGGTGCCGGCCAAGGAGGCGGTTCTGGCTGAGATAACCAGGGGTGGACCGCCGTTGACGGCCGCTTCGCGATCGCACGCGCTTCTGTCTTTGGGCCAGCGGCTGCGCGGTTTGGCGGAGGAGAACCGCGTCTTGCTCGAACGGGCGATGGCGGTGCAGACGCGCATTCTTGGGATTGTGGCGCGATCGGTCGCTCCGGCGCGGCAGGGGGCTCGGTATCAGCGCCCGAATGAGAGGATGGCGCCACAACGGGCACTGGCACTCGCGGTATCGACGCGGGTGTGACCTCAGTCCAGTCTGGAGCAAAGGCGAAGCGATCAGGATATCGGCGAAGGAGGGAAAAGTTTGCCCGGCACCTCGTTCCCTCACCGTCATGGCCCGGACGAGCCGCATGGGCGCTGACTCAGCGGGATCGGCATGGACTTCAATTGTCTGTCGCGGCCGGCCTTGTGCCGCCCATCCACGACTTTGCCGCCACCGGCACTGCAAGTCGTGGGCGGCCGGGCCGGCCATGACACGGAGGCGACGACGGAGCTCAGCCCAGCTTATGACGAGGAGGCGAGGCGCTATGGGTCAAACTCAGGGCGGGCGGGTACGACACGGTACAGGCCGAAGCAAAGGCGTGAACGCGCCGGCATGATGCCATAGCGTGTCCGGAGCCGAGGCCGGCGGTGGCTGGCATCAGCGGAGTCGGCACGGGCGCTGTCGATCGTCTCGTGGCCCGCTTCAGCGACCCTGGCCATATCGATCCACGCGACGGTAAGCTTCTTACACTACCCAGCCAACGTTAATGAGGGTTAACGTTATTGCCGCAGGCATCCACGATCAGGCGAACCCATGCGGCGTTTTCCCATATTCACCGGCTGCGCCATCGCTCTCGGCTTCGCCGTTCTCCTCGCGGGTTGCAAGAAGGGCAACCAGTTCATCCCGCAGCCGCCGCCAAAAGTCAGCGTCGCCAGGCCGCTCGCGGAAAAGATCACCCGCTATCTCACCGCCACGGGCAACACCGCCGCGGTCAACTCGGTTGATCTGGTGGCGCGGGTCGAGGGGTTCCTGGAAGGGATCAGCTTCATCGACGGGGCATCGGTCAAGGCCGGAGACACCCTGTTCACCATCGAACCTCTGCCGTACCAGGCCAAGCTGCAGCAGGCCCAGGCCGCCGAGGATTCCGCCCGGGCTCAGCTTGTCAACGCCGAGTTTGTCTTCAACCAGCAGCAATCCTTGCAGCGCAACTCGGTTGCCTCGGTCACGTCGCTGGAAGCCGCCCGCGCCACCCGCGACACCGACCGGGCCAACCTGACCCAGGCACAGGCCACCACGCAGCTTGCTGCCATTACCTACGCCTATACCCGGGTGCTCGCGCCGTTCGACGGCCGCATGTCGGCGCATCTGGTCTCCGTCGGCAGCCTGGTGGGAACCACGCCGACAACACTCGCCACCATCGTGCAGATCCATCCGATATACGCCACCTTCACGGTCAGCGAGCAGGACGTGCAGCACATCCGCGAAAGGGCCCTGCAAGAAGGGCTGACATCGGCGGACCTCGACAAATTCCCCATCGAGATCGGCTTGCAGGGCGAGACCGGTTATCCGCACGTCGGCCATCTCGATTACGTCGCCCCCACGGTGGACCCTTCCACCGGCACGCTGATCGTGCGGGGCATCCTGGATAACGCCAACGGCGTTCTGCTCCCCGGCTATTTCGTCCGGGTGCGGGTGCCAATGGAGACCGGGGTCGAGGCGATGCTGGTCCCGGACGTCGCCCTGAGCGCGGACCAGGGCGGCGTCTACGTGCTGGTCGTCGGCAAGGACCGCATCGTTGCGCAACGCCACGTGACCACGGGTCCGCTCGAGGGCAGGCTGCGCGTGATCGAAAAGGGTCTCACGCCGGACGATCTGGTGGTGGTTAACGGCTTGCAGCACGCGGTGCCGGGACAGGAGGTCGATCCGGTCACCGTCTCCGCCCGGGACGTGCCGCAATGATCGCCAAGTTCTTCATCGAGCGGCCGGTCCTGGCGAACGTCCTGGCGATTCTGTTCGTCCTGATTGGCGGCGTGTCCCTGTTCAACCTGCCGGTCGCGCAGCTTCCGGACGTGGTGCCGCCGACGGTCATGGTGACGACGCGCTATCCCGGCGCCAGTGCCACCGATGTCATGAACACCGTTGCTTTGCCGATAGAGCAACAGGTCAACGGCGTTCAGGGCATGCTGTACATGCAGTCCACCAGCACAAGCGATGGCAGCTACTCGCTGATCGTCACCTTCGCCATCGGCACCGACCTGAATTTCGCCCAGGTGCTGGTGCAGAACCGGGTTGCCAGCGCCATGGCTACGCTGCCGCAGGCGGTGCAGACGCAAGGCGTCCTGGTGTTCCAGAAATCGACCGCGATCCTCGGCATCGTCAACCTGACCTCGCCGGACGGGCGCTATGACAGCCTGTTTCTGAGCAACTACGCCGCCATCAACCTGCAACAGGAACTGGCCCGGTTGCCGGGCATCGGCAACGTCACGGTGTTCGGCTCCGGATTGTACGCGATGCGGATCTGGCTCAATCCGGACCTGATGAAGGCGCGCGGCCTGACGGTGGACGATGTCACCTCCGCCTTGCAGCAGCAAAGCACCCAGGTCGCCGCCGGACAGGTAGGCGCCCCGCCGGCGCAGGGGCAGGACTTCCAATACACGCTCAACGTCGCCGGGCGGCTGACCGACGCGGCGCAGTTCGAGAACGTCATCGTCAAGACCGGCGCCGCCGGCGCCGTGACCCGCATCCGCGATATCGGCCATGTGGAGCTGGGCGCGCAAACCTACAGCCAGGCCTTCGTCGTCAACGGCAGCCCGGCGGCGGGGATGGCGGTGTATCTGTCGCCCGGCGCCAACGCGCTGACCGTGGAAGCCGAGGTGCGCGCCAAGATGGCGGAGCTGGCGCGCGGCTTCCCGCCGGGCATGGCCACCGCCATGCCGTTCGATACGACGAAGTTCGTGTCCGCCTCGGTGACCGAGGTCTACCACACGCTGATCGAGGCCGGCGTGCTGGTGCTGATCGTCATCCTGGTGTTCCTGCAGGACGTCCGCGCCACCCTGGTGCCGGCGACCACCGTGCCGGTCACCATCATCGGCGCCTTCGCGGCCATGGCGGCGCTGGGGTTCACCATCAACCTGTCCACCCTGTTCGCCATCGTGCTGGCCATCGGCATCGTGGTGGATGACGCGATCGTCGTGGTGGAGGGTGCGGCGCATTACATCGAGCAGGGACTGAGCGGGCACGACGCCGCCATCAAGGCGATGCAGGAGCTGTTCGGGCCGATCATCGGAATCACACTGGTGCTGATGTCGGTGTTCATCCCGGCGGCGTTCCTGCCCGGCTTGACCGGGCGGTTGTATGCCCAGTTCGCCCTGGTCATCGCCGCCACGGCGTTCATCAGCGCGGTTAACGCGGCCACCCTGAAGCCGACCCAGTGCGCGCTGTGGCTGCGGCCGACGGTGCCGCTGGAGAACCGCAACTTCTTCTACCGCGGCTTCAACGCCGTCTATGCCCGGGTGGAGCGGTGGTACGTGCACCTCGTCGGCGGCATGACCCGCCGCGCCGGCCTCATGGTGGTGCTGGCGCTGCTGCTGATGGGCGGAGGGTTGTGGGGCCTCGCGCGTCTGCCGACGGGGTTCCTGCCGCTGGAGGACCAGGGGTATTTCATGATCTCCGTCCAGTTGCCGGACAGCGCGTCGCTCGGCCGCACGCAGGCCGTCATGGATCGCGTGCAAAAGGCGGTCAGTGTGGTGCCGGGCGTGCAGGACGTGGTGGCTATCTCCGGCATTTCGGTGCTGGACAACAGCGCGTCGCTGTCCAATGCCGGCGTCGCCTACGTCATCCTGAAGGACTGGAGTGAGCGGACCAGCCCCTCGGAAGGGCTGCTCGGGATGTATGCAGCGCTGAGCAAGGCGGTTGCGCCGATACAGGAAGCGACGACCCTGGTGGTGCCGCCGCCGGCGATCCAGGGCATCGGCAACTCCGGCGGGTTCACGATGCAGGTGGAATTGCGTGACGGCAGCGGCGATCTCGTGAAGCTGCAGTCGCTGACACGGACCATCGTCGACAACGCACGGTCGCAGTCCGGCCTGGCGCGGCTGAATTCGACCATCCGCGCCCGGGTGCCGCAATTGACGGTGTCGGTGAACCGGACCAAGGCGGAGGCGCTTCAGGTCACTACGGCACAGGTGTTCCAGACCCTGTCGACCTATATGGGATCGAGCTTTGTCGGCCAGATCAACAAGTTCGGGCTGACCTTCCAGGTCTATGCTCAGGCGGAAGCGGCATTCCGGGTGACACCGAAGGACGTCGAGGCGCTGCCGGTGCGCACCGCGAGCGGCACGATGGTGCCGCTCGGGACGATCCTGGACGTGACGCCGGCGACCGGTCCGGCGCTGGTGCAGTTGTACAACCTGTATCCGTCCGCGACGATTGTCGGCTCCCCCGCGGCCGGGTTCAGTTCGGGGCAGGCGTTGGACCTGATGGACCAGATCGCGGCCAGAGATCTGCCGCCCGGCACGGCGTCCGAGTGGACCGCGATGTCGTATCAGGAGAAGGCCGTCGGCAACCAGATGTACGTGGTTTTCGCGCTGGCCATCCTACTGGTGTACCTGGTGCTGGCCGGCCAGTATGAAAGCTGGCTGGCACCGGTGTCGGTGGTGCTCGCGGTGCCGCTGGCGCTGCTCGGCCCGGTGCTGACCCTGAGCGCTCTCGGAGTCGACAACAACCTCTACACCCAGATCGGCCTGATGCTGCTGATCGCGCTGGGTGCCAAGAATGCAATCCTGATCGTGGAGGTTGCGCGCGAGCAACGTCTGGTGCACGGGGATTCGATCCTGGACGCGGCGGTGGCGGCGGCGAAGAAGCGGCTGCGGCCGATACTGATGACGTCGTTCGCGTTCATTCTGGGAGTAGTGCCGCTGGTGCTGGCGACGGGGGCCGGGGCGAACGCGCGCAAGTCGATCGGGATTTCGGTGTCGACCGGAATGCTGGCCTCGACCTGCCTGGCGGTGGTGTTCGTGCCTTGCTTTTTTGTCCTGACGCAGCGGTTGGAGGAGTGGCTGGCGCACCGGAAGGCTCCGGTTGTTACGGGTTCGGTTTAGCGGCTGGGTGCTCGTCTTCCGCGTCCGCCGCGCTTTGTATAGTGTTGCCCTGAAGGGAGCACGGCCATGAACAAACCAACACTGTCGCCGCGCCAGGCGGCGTTTCGCGCCGATTTTCGGTCTCGCATCGCGCCGGCCTACGCCGGATGGGGGCATGTCGCCCTGATCTTCGCGCTGGGCGCCGCTGCGATCTGGTACTGCGCCCGGCAGATCGCCGAACCGGCCTGGTATGAATTCCTGGTTATTCCGGTCGCATTCTGCATCTCCAACGCGTTCGAGTGGTGGATCCACCGCTACGTCATGCATCGCCCCGTCAAAGGGCTGATGGGCATCTACAGCCGCCACACCCTGAACCATCATCAGTTCTTTACCGATGTGGAACCGTCATTCGATTCACCGCGCGACTTCCGGATAGTGTTCTTCCCGCCCTACGCGCTGGTCGCCTTCATGGCGCTGTCGCTGCCGCCGGCTGCGTTGCTGGGCGCCATCGGGGCGCCCAATGCCGGCTGGCTGCTGCTGATCACCAATGTCGCGCTGTATTTGAACTACGAGTTGTTCCACTACTTCTGCCATGTCCGTAACGATAGATTCATCCGTCACATTCCACTGGTCAACTCGATCCGCCGGCATCACATCGCCCATCATGAGCAGGCGATTATGATGGAACGAAACTTTAACCTGACCTATCCGATCGCCGACTGGTTCTTCGGCACGTCGGACCTGAGTTGCGGGCTGCTGAAGCATATTTTCAACGGATACGACACGCGCACGCTGCGCACCGATATCCGGCGCCCGCACGGCGCCGCCGTGGAATGAGCCCGCCGGCGCGCGTCACGGCGGGCAAGGCCAGCCTGGTTGGCGGCATCGTCGTCGGCATCGCCAGCTTCGTGCTGTGGACCGCCATCGCCCGCGATCTCGGGGCCGCCACCGCACCGTGGCTGGCAGCCGGGGCCATCGTCTCCGCCGCCATCGGTGTCTGGATACGGAAGGCCGATCTGTAACGCATTGCCAATGGGGGCGGCCGGCGCGATCCTGCGTCGCAGTGGCGGGAGGACGGAGCGTGGCGGCCGAGGCAGATACTTACGATTTCATCATTACCGGCGCAGGTTCGGCGGGATGCGTGCTCGCGGCGCGGCTGACCGAATCCGGCCGGTACCGGGTGCTGCTGCTGGAGGCAGGCGGGACGGATTCGAATCCCTGGATCCACATTCCGATGGGCTATGCGAAGACGTTCGTCGATCCGAAGGTCAACTGGAAATTCGAAAGCGAACCGGAAGCGGAACTGAATAACCGCAGGATGTACCAGCCGCGGGGAAAAGTGCTGGGCGGCACAAGCTCGATCAACGGCATGATCTACATGCGCGGCAACGCGGCCGATTACGACCAGTGGCGGCAGCTTGGCAACGAAGGCTGGGATTACGAGTCCGTGCTGCCGTATTTCCGCAAGGCCGAGGACAACGAACGCGGCGCGGACGCGTTCCACGGCTCCGGTGGGCCGTTGCGGGTTTCGAACCAGCCGTATGAGTGGGAAATCGCCAGGGCGCTGTTGGAAGCCTGCCAGCAGGCCGGCATCCCGTTCAATCCGGACTTCAACGGCGCGCAACAGGAAGGCTGCGGCTACTATCAGACCACCACAAAGGACAAGCGCCGCTGGAGCACCGCGGCCGCGTACCTGCGGACGGCGCGGAAACGTCCGAACCTCGTGGTCCGCACCCGTGCCCACGCCACGCGGATCGTGTTCGAGGGCAGCCGCGCGGCCGGGGTCGAGTTCGTTACGCCAAACGGTCGGCAGGTGGCGCGGGCGGGGCGGGAGGTCATTGTTTCGGGCGGCGTCTACGGGTCTCCACAGTTGCTGCAACTGTCGGGGGTCGGCCCGGCCGGGCATTTGCATGACATGGGTATAGACGTCGTGCGCGATGTCCCGGGCGTCGGGTCGAATCTGCAGGACCATTTCAACACGTTCTGCACCTATCGGATTTCCCGCGATCTGTCGCTGAACGCGCTGCACTACAGTCTGGCCCGCCGGTTGGTCGCGGGGGCGCAATATGCATTTCTGCGCTCGGGGCCGATGTCCGGCAACGGCATGTATGTCGGCGCGCTGGTGCGTAGCGACAAACGTCTTGATCGGCCTGACCTGCAAATGAACATCTCGGCCTGGAGCACGATCGACCGCACGGCGACGGGGGTTATTTCGCATCCGTTCCCGGGGATTTCCATCAGCCCGGTGCACCTGGCGCCGCAGGCCCGCGGTTCGGTTCGCCTACGCAACGCCGATCCGTTCGCGTCGCCGGAAATCAGGTTCAATTTCATGCGGAACGAGAGCGACATGCGGGTGATGATCGCCGGCGTCCGCCTCGCCCGAAGCATCGCGCGGCAGCATGCCTTGCAGAAGCTGATGGTGCAGGAGACCGCGCCAGGCGTCGCGATCCGCACCGATGAGGAAATCGCCGCCGACGTGCGGCGGCGGGGCGTATCGAACCTGCATCCGGTGGGCACCTGCGGCATGGGCCGGGGTCCGATTGCGGTAGTCGACCCGCGGCTAAGGGTGCACGGGATGGCGGGGCTGCGGGTGGTGGATGCGTCGGTGATGCCGGTGATCGTTGCCGGCAATACGAACGCTCCGGCGATCATGATCGCGGAGAAGGCAGCGGATATGATTCAGGAGGATGCGGCTTGATAAGACGCCCGGGAATACCCGAATTTGGAGGTCCGCCCCCCTCCGTCATGGCCCGGCTTTTCCGGGCCGCCCCGCCGCACGGTGCAACGACAGGTGGCCGGGACCAGCCGGGGCATGACGTTCTGGGAAGCCGTCTCCCCGACGCGGTAGCACTTGGGCGTTGCCTAAGCCAATTCGCGTTGAAATCGAATCTTCGGCCCTGCCGCGTCGTCGAGGCCCGCGAGATTTTTGAACACCGCTTTTAGCACCGAGAAAGAACGAGGGCCACAGAGCCATGGAACGGCTACTGGCGCGGAGACTGAGTAAAGCAACGACCGGCGAAGCGCGAAAGACTAGTTTGGGCTTTGCCGGTGCGTCCGCTCCATGCTGAAAGTGTGTTCTTCGTGGGCTTCGGCGTTTCTTCGTGTTGAAAATCCGTAGATCGGATCGCACGGGCCGATCCCGGAGGCGCACCACAGCCCGACGCTGGCCACAAGAGCATTCCCGTTGATCGAACTGCGCGCCCATAACCTTTGCCCTAACTTTCTCTGATAGCGAACCGGAAACCCCGGCCTGCGTTTACGTCTGGATTGTCCACCCGCCGGCCGGTCCACCGATACCAAACGGGGAGAGTCGTCCATGCCATCCGACGCTGCCGCCGGCGCATCCGGCGCGATCGATGCGATCGAACAGGAAACAATGCGACGCGTCGCGCGCCGGCTGATCCCGCTGCTGATGGTCAGCTACTTCGCCGCCTATCTCGACCGGGTGAACGTCGGCTTCGCGGCGCTGACGATGAACAAGGCGCTCGGCCTGTCCTCGGCCATTTTCGGCATCGGCAGCGGCATCTTCTTCCTCGGCTACTTCCTGTTCGAAATCCCCAGCAACCTGATCCTGTCGAAAGTCGGCGCCCGGCGCTGGATTGCCCGCATCCTGATCACCTGGGGGATCATTTCCGGCATCACCGCCTTCGTCACCGGCGCCTGGTCGTTCCTCGGCATCCGCTTCCTGCTCGGTTTCGCCGAGGCGGGCTTCTACCCGGGAATCATCCTGTACCTGACCTGGTGGTTCCCCTCGGCCTACCGCTCGCGCATCGTCGGCATCTTCATGACCGCGATCCCGATCTCCATCGTCACCGGCTCCTTGATCTCCAGCCAGATCCTGCGGCTGGGCGACTGGGGCGGCCTGGCGGCCTGGCAATGGCTGTTCATCCTGGAAGCCCTGCCGGCGGTCATTCTCGGCTTCGTCGTCATGATCTACCTGACCGACGGGCCGGAGCAGGCGCACTGGCTCACCCCGGAGCAGAAAAACTGGCTGACCCGCCGCCTCGCCGCTGAGCGCACCCAGCGCGAATCGATCCGCGACTACTCGCTGGCGGAGACCATGCGCAACCCGCGCGTCTGGCTGCTGACGCTGGTATATTTCGGCCAGAATATGACCGGCTACGGCCTGGTGATCTTCCTGCCGCAGATCGTCAGCCGCTTCGGCGTCGGCGTCGGCCTGAATGGGGTGATCAGCGCCCTGCCGTTCGCCGCCGCGGCGGTGGCGATGGTGCTGTGGGGCCTGCACTCCGACCGCACCGGAGAACGCAACCTGCACGCCGCCGCGGCTTGCTTCCTGACCTTCGCCGGCCTCGCGGTCTGCGTTTTCCTGCAGGATCCGGTGCTGATGATGATCGCCATCATCCTGTCCCAGATGGGCCAGGCCTCGATCGCGCCGACATTCTGGACTCTGCCGACGGCGATGCTGTCGGGCACCGCCGCGGCCGGAGGCATCGCGCTGATCAATGCCGTCGGCAATCTCGGCGGCTTCCTTGGACCCTATATGATGGGCGCCATCAAGGACGCGACCGGCAGCTTCAGCATCGGCCTGCTGTCGATCGCCTCCGGCGTCCTGGTGTCCGGCATCGTCCTCGCCGCCCTCGGCCACGATCGAAGGCTGGAGGCCGCACCCGGTACCGCCGCTGCCGAATAGGTGTTTTTTACGCCGCCGCGGTCGTTGTTACGGTCAGCGCGACAGGCTGACCGGAAGGACCACCGCATGGCTTCTGTATCGAGAACCGAACTGCCCCGCATCGTTGTCGCCGGGGGCGGGGCGGGGGGTTTGGAACTCGTCACCAAGCTGGGCGACACGCTCGGCAAGCGCGGCGAGGCGCATATCACCCTGGTCGAGCGCTCCCGGACGCATCTGTGGAAGCCGCTGCTGCACTCGGTCGCCGCCGGTAGCCTGCGCCGCTCGCAGCATGAACTGAATTATCTGGCGCAGGCGCGGTGGCACAATTTCACCTACCGGTATGGCGAGGTCGTCGGCCTCGATCGCGCCACGAAGCAATTGCATCTCGGGGAAATGCGGGACGAGGAAGGCCGCCAGATCACCCCCGCCCGGTCGCTGCCCTACGACACGCTGGTCATGGCCATCGGCAGCGTCACCAACGATTTCGGCACCCCGGGCGCGGCGCAGTTCGCGGTGCCGCTGGAAAATCCGGAACAAGCCAGCCGATTCAACCGCCGCATCGTCAACGCCTGCTTGCGCGCCAACGCCCAGTCGGAGCCGATACGCCCCGGCCAGTTGCACGTGGCGATCATCGGCGCCGGCGCGACCGGGACGGAACTGTCCGCCGAACTGCACCGCACCGTGCGCGCCGTGCTGGCCTACGGCATGGACCGCATCGACCCGCTGCGCGACGTCCATATCGTGCTGATCGAGGCGGCCGAACGCATCCTGCCCGCACTGCCGGAACGCATTTCCAACGCCACCATGGACCTGTTGCGCGGCCTCGGCATCGAGGTGCGCACCGGCGCCCGAGTGGCCGAAGTGCGCGCGGACGGCGTGGTGCTGGCGAACGGGGAACTGATCCCGTCGGAGCTGGTGGTCTGGTCCGCCGGGGTGAAGGCGCCGGACTTCCTGAAGGACCTCGACGGGCTGGAGACCAACCGGATCAACCAGCTCCTGGTAAAGGACACGCTGCAGACCACGCGCGATCCCGACATTTTCGCCATCGGCGATTGCGCGTCCTGCCCGCGGGAGGGGTCGCCGATGCCGGTGCCGCCGCGGGCTCAGGCGGCGCACCAGATGGCGACGCATATGGTGCGGCAGATCAACGAGGTCCTGGCGGGGAAGCCGCTGGAGCCTTACCGCTACAAGGACTTCGGGTCGCTGGTGTCGCTCGGCCGATACAGCACCGTCGGCAGCCTGATGGGCTTCGTCGTCGGCCGCAGCATGTTCATCGAGGGGATTTTCGCCCGGGTGATGTACCGGTCTTTGTACAAGATGCATGAGGCGGCGCTGCACGGCGGCCCGTCGGTGCTGTGGCGCTCGATCGTCAGTGCGATCACGCAAAGGCCGACGCCGACTGTGAAGCTGCACTGAACGGCCCGGCATCGGCGGGATTGCATAGCTGCCATGCAGCCACGGCAACGATTTCGCTGGCGCTACGGTCGAGCTGCGCTCACAGAATACCGCCGAGTAGGCTGAAACCGTAGGCACCCCTTGCGCATGTCATGTTGCACTGCAACATAAGCGCCGGGCCGAACGGATTGTCGAGAGTCGAGTTCAAACATCGTCAGGTCCGGACGGCGCCACCCGCGTCTCAACCGTCCTGCGGGACACCAGGAGAAAGCGTATGACGACACCGGATACGACGGAGACTCTCAACCACGTCATTGCCGCTGCGAGCCGGAACGCCGGCCGCGGTGGCGACCTTGTCATGGCGGCCGGTCAGGTTGTGGCGAAGCGCGTCGCGCTCGGCGTTGCTGCCGCGGTCGATCCGATGCGGGCGGATCATGCGGAGTTCGGGCGCATGGTGCCCGAGAAGGTGGAAGCGATATCCGCCGCCGGCATGATCATGTTGGCGCAGTCCACCGATGCAAGTTTCGAGATCACGCGCCGCGCCTCCGACGAGGTCATGCAGGCCGCCGCCGCGACGTTGGAGATGGCGGCCTGCACGAACCCGGCGGCCCTGGTGGAAGCGCAAAGCAAGTTCGCGATTGCCTGGTTCGACCGGGCGGCGGCCAACGTCATCGCCATGGGGATGCTGGCGTTGCGCGCGCATGACGCCGCGATGGAGCCGATCCGCGACACGGTCGCGGCCAACACCGAGCGGCTCGGCTGAATAGCCGGCCAAGGCGGGACGGGGTGGGCGCGGCTCCGTCCGGCCCGGTGTCGGCGGCGCGTGTCAACGCCCTCTGGCTTGCAGGGTCCCCTGCAGCCGCTCGCAAAGGCCCGCCGTAAAGACGGGCTCCCAGCTTCTGATGTGCTGCGTGATCAGGTTCGCGATGGCGTCGGTCTTGCCGGCGGACGCCATGTCGATCAGCTGGTAATGTTCCTTGACCGATGCGACCTGGCGTTGCCGCCCGGCCACCGAATCCATGCCGTAGAGGCGCATCCCGTCGCGCAGATCCATGATCATCTTGGTCAGCATCGGATTGTTGAGGCGCGAGACGGCTTCCAGGTGGAAGGCGCGGTCGCTCTCGAGATAGCCACGGCTGTCCATCCGCTTCACCGCCGCGGCGATTTCGTCAGCCAGCTTGCGTAACGGCTCGGTGTTGGTCAGCCGCTTTTCGGCGAGGCCCACCATCGCGAACCGCTCCAGCAGCTCGCGCAGGGCAAACCCGTTCCTCAGGTCTTCCAGAGTGGTCGCCTCCACCCGAAAGCCGCGGTTGCGCACCGGGGTGATCAGCCCGTGATGGCTCAACTCCAGCAACGCCTCGCGGACGGGCGTGGTGGAGATGCCGATTTCCTCGGCCAGGGCGGGCACGGAATACATCGTGCCGGGGGCGGCGTTGCCGGACACGATGTCGGCCCGCACGCGCCGCAGTACCCTGTCGCGAAGGCTGGCGGGCGAATCGCTGCTCCGTGACGCGTCCAAGCGGGGCCTCCTTCCGAGAGATCACGTTTTCGAGGCCGGCAGCATACGCCGCTTGCGTCAATGTGTCACGCATCGTAGTAACGCGCTACTGTAGAGCGTGACGCCTCACATTTGCAGTCCTGATCCATCACCTACAAGGAGGTTGCGATGACTGACGATGCACTGAAACGCTGGATCTGCCTCGGATGCGGCTTCTCCTATGATGAAGCCCTCGGCCTGCCGGAGCACGGGATACCGCCCGGCACACGCTGGCGGGACATCGCGGACGACTGGGTCTGCCCCGACTGCGGCACGCCCAAATCCCGCTTCGAAATGATCGAAATCCCGTACGCCGCGGGGCAGCCGGCCAGCCGCGCCGCGGCCTGATCCACACCAACGGCCGATCCCACACCAACGAAAGGGGAGACACTATGCGCAACTCATTCGTGCTGCACGCCGATGAGCGCGGCTATGACAAGATCCTGTCCACGGGCGCCACGGCGTCGTATGTCGGCGGGCATCCCGATGCCTTCATTACCCGCTTCTCAAGCTTCAACTTCGGCGATTATCAGGACGGACGGCCGGGGTTCGGCCGCATCCGGGTGTTCGGCGACGAAGCCTTTCACCACCCGGGATGCAGCTACAACATGCATCCGCACCACAACTTCATTATCTGCGCCTTCGTGCTGGAAGGCAGGCTGACGCACATCAACACGCTCGGCGGCCTCGAGGATCTGGTCGCGGGGGATTACTATGCGTTCTCCGCCGGTTCGGGCGGACTGCACGAAGAACTCAACCGCTATGCGGAACCGATGCGCGCCATTTATCTTTGGCTGTTGCCGGACCAGCTTTACTTGTCGCCATCCTACACGCATGGCCACTTCGATGCCGCCGCAGGGATGAACCGGATCACCCCGCTGATCGGCGACTCTAAAGTAACGATATCGCAGGATGCCCGGGTCTCGCGGCTGGTGAGTGATCGGCCGGGCGGCTTCCGCTACCGGCCGCGCTCGCCGGGACATGGTGTCTATACATTCGTCATCGACGGCACGCTGCACTGCGACGGCGCCACGCTCAAGAGGCGGGACAGCATGGGCGTTTGGGGTGCCGAGGAGATCGTCTGCGAAACGGCACGCGGCGACACCGATGTCCTGTTTGTCGAAACGGTCATGTGAGCCGCCGGCGGGACCACGCACCACGGCGTGGCGCCGGTCCGGACAGGAGGGAAACGATGCCGATCATTCAGGTGTATCATGCCGAGGATGCGCTCGGCCCTGCCGCCAAGGAGACGCTGGCGCTGCGGCTGACGGATGTTCTGATCACCATGGAGGGGGGAGCCGAAACAAGCGGCGGCCGCGCCTTTGCCTGGGTTCTGTTCACCCCGGTCAAGGCCGGCGACTGGTGGATCGGCGGACGGCGCGACGAGCAGTTCGTTCACCCGCCGGGACGCTTCCTGGTTCACGTCACCATCCCGGAGGGCTACATGAGCGCGCGGCACAAGAACGATGTGCACGCGTCGGTAAACGCCGCAATCATGTCTGTCACGCGGGATGACGGCGGTCCGGACGCGGGGGGCAGCTGTCTCGTCATCATCGATGAGGTGACGGAAGGCAACTGGGGTGCGGCAGGCCGGACGATCAGCCTCACCGCGATTGCTGAAACTGTCGGGCTGCCGAAGGACGGCGATCGGTTCGCCTGGATCAGGTCCTATTTTGCGGCGAAAAGGCGGCAGTTCGAAGCGGCCGGCTACCCGGCCGATGTTGGCGGCCTGATGTGATCGTGACCGCCTCCGTGCGGACGCACGCTGCACTTCCTGCCGCGAGCTCGGCGTCCGTGCCACTGTCGGGCGCCGGACCGTTCATCAATGCCCGCCGCTCAGCTACGGCGTGTTGCGGCCGGCGAGCGCTCGCACCGAAGCCTCCACCGCCGCCAGGTCGTTCGGCAGCACGGCGAAGCGCTCCTCCCGCTCGAACAGGTCCGCCATCCGCGGCGGCAGCGCGGGGCGATGACCGGTGGCCTGTTCCATGGCATCCGGGAACTTCGCCGGATGCGCCGTGGCCATCGCCACGGTCGGCACGCCCCCGCCGCATGGCAACGCCCGCGCCGCCGCGATCCCGATCGCGGTATGCGGATCGGCGAGGTAGCCGCTCGCCGCATGGATGCGTCGGATCTCCGCGGCGGTGCCGGCGTCGTCCAGCCGGAAGCCGTGGAACAGGCCGCGCGCCCGGTGCCACACCGGGTCCGCCACCGCCATCCGCCCGGTGCGGCGGAAATCCAGCATCGTCTCCCGCGTGGCGTCCGGATCGCGGTCGAGCAGTTCGAACAGCACCCGCTCGAAGTTGGAGCTGACCTGGATGTCCATGCTCGGCGACAGCGACGGCTCGACCGGCAGCATCGACATGTCGTTCAACGCCAGGAATCGCGCCAGGATGTCGTTGCGGTTCGACCCGACGATCAGCCGCGCCACCGGCAGCCCCATCCGCCGCGCCGCCCAGGCCGCCAGCACGTTGCCGAAATTGCCGGTGGGCACGCTGAACGCCACCTCCCGGTCCGGCGCCCCCAACGCCAGCGCCGAGGCGACGTAATACGGAATCTGCGCCGCGATCCGCGCCCAGTTGATCGAGTTCACCCCCGACAGCCGCACCTCGGACCGGAACGCGGAGTCGGCGAACATCGCCTTCACCATGTCCTGGCAATCGTCGAAGGTGCCCTCGATCGCGATGTTGCCGACATTCTGCGCATGCACCGTGGTCATCTGCCGGCGCTGCACCGCGCTGGTGCGGCCGTGCGGATGCAGGATCATGATATCGACGCGGTCCCGCCCGGCACAGGCCTCGATCGCCGCCGACCCGGTGTCGCCGGAGGTCGCGCCGACGATCGTCACCCGCTGGTCGCGCCGCGTCAGCACATAATCGAACAGGCGCCCCAGCACCTGCATCGCCATGTCCTTGAACGCCAGCGTGGGACCGTGAAACAGCTCCTGCGCGAACAGCCCGGTCTCGAGCTGCACCAGCGGCGCGACGGCGGGATGGCCGAAGCCGGAATACGCTTCGTGGCAGATGTTCCGCAGCACCTCGAACGGAAGTGCCGTCCCGGTGAACGGCTGCATCACCCGCGCGGCGAGTTCGGCGTACGGCAGCCCCCGCATCGACCGGAAGTCGGCGGGGGAGAAATGCGGCCAGGTTTGCGGCACGAACAGGCCGCCGTCCTCGGCCAGGCCGGCCAGCAGGACATCGGCGAAATCGCGATCGGGCGCCTGCCCGCGGGTGGAGATGTAGCGCATGCGCGGCCTTCTAGGCTGTCACAGCCGCCGCGACCAGATCGCCGTGGCCTGATCCAGCGCCTGATGCGGATTTTCCGCCCGTCCCATCGCCAGCAGTGCCAGCGCGATGGTGGCGCGGACGGTCGCCACCGGCGTCTCCGGAGCGGTCTCTCCCCGCCAGACCGCGGCGAAGGAATCCGGCGTGTCGCCGGCCGCCGGGTGCGGAGCCAGTCCGTCAATCGCCGCCAGCGCGATCTCGGCACGGCCGGCATCCCTGTCCCAGACCGAGGCGGCAGCAGCCTTCAACGGCACCCGCTCCGCCTCGCCGCCGCCGCCCTTCAATACCAGCAATCGCCGGCGTCCCATCCGCTCGGCGACGCCGAGATGCACGTCGATATACGGCGGGTGGAACACGCCATCCACGCCGAACGGCGCATCCGCCGGGTTCAGCAGCCGGGCGGCGGTATTGACCGGGGAGCGCAACCCGAACAGCCGCCGCATCTCCAGCAGCCGATCCATCGCCGGCGCCATGGCTTGCAGCGGCACGTAGGCGAAGCGGCCCGACCTCAGGCTGCCGGCGGCGGAGGCCAGTTCGGCGTCCGGCCGCAAGCCGAGCGCCCCCATGCCCTCGGCGACGCTGATGCCGGACGAAAAGTCGTTCGATCCGTGCATCAGCACGCTGACCCCGGACCGGGCGAGCGCCAATGCCGACAGCAGGAACCATGGCGCCCCGCGCGTCCGGCCGGCACCGTAGGATGGCCAGTCCAGATCCACCTTCAGGTCGCCGCGGCCGAGGTCGGCATGGGACCGCACCGCCTGGACGATGCCGGTGATCTCCTCGGCATCCTCGCCGCGGAACCGCAGCAGCATCAGGAAAGCGCCGATCTGGTGCGGATCGGCTTCGCCGCGCAGGATCATGCCGAAGGCGGTTCGCGCTTCGTCGCGGGTCAGCGCGCGGGATCGGCCGGGGCCGCGGCCGAGGGTGGCGACGAAGGGGGCGAAGGCGGCGTGGGTGTCTGTCATGCGGCGACTATATAGCGCGCTGAGCGTCGTTTCCGGGGCAGGGGGGTGAAGGCCGACCGGCATCACGCCCCGGCTGCCACCTTGTCCTGCGTCTTGGTCTCGAAATCACCGGCGTCATGCCGTTCATGCAACTGGCTCGACGGCTCGCCGTTGATGCGGTTGACCATGCGCCCGCGCTTCACGGCCGGTCGTTGCCATATAGCGTCCGCCCAGCGCTGAAGGTTCTTGTACTCCTGCACCTGCAGGAACTCTTCCGCCTCATACAACAAGCCCTTGGCCAGGCCGCCGTACCACGGCCACACGGCGATATCGGCGATCGTATAGTCGCTGCCCGCGAGATATTCGGTCTCCGCCAGCCGCCGATCAAGCACGTCGAGCTGGCGCTTCGCCTCCATGGCGAACCGGTCGATCGCGTATTCGATCTTGGTCGGCGCATAGGCGTAGAAATGACCGAAGCCTCCGCCGAGATACGGCGCGCTGCCCATCTGCCAGAACAGCCACGACAGGCATTCCGCCCGCGCACCGGCCTCGGTTGGCAGAAACGCGCCGAACTTCTCCGCCAGATACAGCAGGATCGCCCCGGACTCGAACACCCGGATCGGCTTCTCACCGCTGCGGTCCAGCAGCGCCGGGATCTTGGAGTTGGGATTCACCGCCACGAAGCCGCTGCCGAACTGGTCGCCATCGCCGATGCGGATCAGCCACGCATCGTATTCGGCGCCGCTGTGCCCGAGCGCCAGCAGCTCCTCCAGCATCACCGTGACCTTCTGCCCGTTCGGCGTCGCCAGCGAATAAAGCTGCAACGGATGCCGCCCGACGGGCAGTTCCTTGTCATGCGTCGGCCCGGCGATCGGGCGGTTGATGTTGGCGAAGCGGCCTCCGTTGGCCTTGTCCCAGGTCCAGACTTTCGGCGGAGTGTAATCAGCCATGTTCAAATCTCCAGACGTTCGGCCGGTGCACGCCGGCCTCACTGGCACGATGAAGCCGAATGCTGCGCAAGGCAACGCGGCCGGGGCACGTTCTGTGCGCATAAGCGCTAAGTTGGGAGGCAGGTCCTGCGGCCCTCGCCTCGGTGTCACGGCCTTGGCCCGCGCGACCACTCAGTTTGCGGCTATGCGGTTCGTCCGGGCCGCCGCCGCCAGCCCGGACGAGCCGGTTCTGACGTGTTGCACCCAACGCAGACCAATACATCGTTTCCTTATGCCACGCTCCGGTCCACGGGCAGCTTTGGGTTGGGAGCGGCCGTTCATGGGTTGGCGCTTGGGTCTGCTTCGCGCCCGATGTCGTCATTCAGCCGTCTCCCCGCATCGCTGCAGCAGCAGACGCTTCCGGGCGGCCGTTTGGTGGCGGGAGCGGGTTTAGACTAAGCGCCATCAGTTCCACCCTCCAGAAGCATCGCCACCTGTTGCGCCAAGGCCTGTCCGTCTATTGGCTTATACAGCCAAGAGAAAGCGCCGCTGATAGCTCTGTCGACGCCGATAGCGTCCATGGCGGCGTTGGCGAATCCGGTGAGCAGGATGGCGGGTAGTCCGGGTCTTCGCCGTTGCGCCTCGTGAATCAGGGCCACGCCGTCCATGCCAGGCATAGACAGGTCTGTCACCAGGACATCCACCGGCTTCCCCGTGTCGAGCCACGCCAGCGCGTCGGCTCCGGATTTGACAGAACGCACCTCGTAGCCCGCCGCCTCCATCTGTTCGGCAATGACATCGCGGACGCTTTCATCGTCGTCCACCACGAGGAGATGCGCATGCGCATCTCCGGGATCGCTCATGGCGGCCTTGGCTCGCGGCGCCTTGGCGTGCGCGACCCGCATGGTAACCGGAAACCACAAATTGATTGTCGTCCCGACTCCGGGCGAGCTCTCGATGGAGAAGCCGCCCCCGCTCTGCTCCGCGAAGCCGCGCGCCATGGCCAGCCCAAGGCCCGTTCCCTGGCCGATCGGCTTAGTGGTAAAGAACGGCTCCGATGCCCGCGCCAGTGTCGGGGCATCCATGCCTGTGCCCGTATCGGATACCGAGAGCCTCACGTACGAGCCCGCGGCCAACGTATATGCTTGCGCGTGCTCAGTAACATCATGCTGCGCCAGCGTCTCGGCCGTGGCTGCGAACGTCAGCGTTCCGGCGCCCGCCATCGCGTCCCGGCCATTGGTAGCAAGGTTGACCAGAATCGTCTCCAACTGGCCTTTGTCCGCCAGCATCGATGGCAATCCGTCAGGTACGTCGATGTGGATCTCGATCCCGTCGCCAAGCGTGTGCGCCAGCATGTCATGCATGCCGGTAAGCAAGGACTCAGCATCTACCGCCTCTGCCCGAAGGTCGCTGCGGCGCGAGAAGGTCAGCAGACGGCGCGTGATGGCAGAACCGCGATCCGCGGCTCCGACGATCTCGCTAACGTGCCGGCGGACTTCATCCACGTCCCCGGCGCGGCGGTCGATCAGATCAATGTTACCCTGCACGACTTGCAGCAGATTATTGAAATCATGTGCGACCCCACCTGCAAGTCGGCCAAGCGCCTCCAGGCGCCGGGCCTGCGCGAGTTCCGCCTGCGTTGCCTCCAGGTCCCTGGTCCGGTCGGCGACAAGGCGCTCCAGATCCTCCCGCGACCGCGCCAGGGCCTCTCGCGCGGCCACGGTTTCCTCGATGTCTGTGCAGGTGCCGAACCAACGCACAATCGCGCCGGTGTTCGGATCACGGACCGGTAGGGCGCGCGACAGGGTCCAGAGATAGCTGCCGTCTGCCATGCGAAGCCGACATTCAACCTCGTAGGGCTCGCCGGTGGCTATCGTAGCCCGCCAGCGCGCACGGACGCGGTCGCGGTCCTCAGGGTGAACCCGGGGAAACCACCCATCGCCCATCACCTGCTCCGGCGTCGTCCCGGTGAGCGCATACCAGCGCCGATTAAAGTAATCGTGGTAACCGTCCGCCCGGGTGGACCAGACCATCTGGGGCATGGCGTCGGTAATGGCGCGAAACCGTGCTTCGCCCTCAGCAAGCGCCCGCTCGGTGGCGCGCTTCTCCGTCACTTCCTGCACGACGACGTTCACCGCGGTCGGGCGGCCCGCAGCGCCGCCCAGAGGAGTCCAGTTCGTCTGCCAAACTCGCGTCACACCGGGCTGAGCCGGTGTCTGGCCCACGATCTCCTGGCCGAGTAGGGCCTCTCCGGCTTCTATGACGCGACGGGCCATCGCCTCGATGCTGCCGGCGATCTCCGGCAGCAACTCACGCAGCGTCCGGCCGATATGCGCTGTAACGGGAAAGCCGTTCATCCCGGCCATCGCTGAGTTGATACGAACCCAGCGCATTTCGGTGTCCAGCACGCACAGGCCGACCGGGGCACTGTCGTAGATCGCCTGCAACTCGGCCAACGCAGCATGGGCCGACACCTCGGCGGCGCGGAGGTCGGTTACGTCCTGCACCACCCCGACCATGCGCCCGGGAGGAACGCGCGCGCCATTGGTCATAAAGATCCTCTCAACGCCGTCGAGGCGGCGCACGCGGAACTCCTCGGCGTAAGGCGGACCGCCCTTCGAGGCAGCCTGGAAGGCCTGCAGCACCCGATCTCGATCGTCCGGGTGGATCACGTCCAGCCACTTGCCGGCGGCCTCGGTCGCTTGTTCAGGCGGGAACCCGAGCAAGTCCGCAAGCGGCCCGTCCCACTGGTTGTGACCTGTGGCGAGGTCGATTTCCCAGGCGCCAAGCCGCGCCGTCTCGAACGCGAGGCGCAGCCGTGCGTCCCGCTCGTGAAGAGCTGCCTCAGACCGTTCTCGGTCCGCCGCGGCCTTCGCCAGACTGTGCGCGACAGTCTCGACCTCCCGCAGGCCGCCAGGGACCGTGACGGCAGGCACCTGCGACAACCCGCCGATAGATTGGGCGATGCGGCGTCCCTGTTGCATGGCGGCCAGCAGTCCGAGCAGCAGCAGCACACCGCCGCCCGCGATGATGCTCAGCAGGGAGTGCCACAATCTCGACTGGACAGCGGCCTGGTGAATAGCGGCCGCAGCGACCCAGTCGGTGCCGGGGAGCCGGACATAGCCGACAAGAAGCGGATGCTTGTCGAACCCCGGAGACGTGAAGACACCGCTGGAGCCTCCCCGGGAAATAGCCTGCACAGCCTCCGGCGGCGCTGTCTGGCCCACCTGGATGCCGGTCTCCGGGATCCGTGCTATCACTGACATCCGGCCATCGAGGATCCCGGCCAGCCGTTCGCCTTCCGGCGGATTTAGTTGACGGATCAATCGGCTGAAGACCGTCGGCAGGAAGCCCATTCTAAGATCGTAGATCACGTGCCCGTCCTGCATTACGGGCACGTCGACCGCGACCAGCTTCTCCTGCGTCAGCCGGCCGAGATACAGATCAGACACTTTGGGTTGCCCGGTCTCGAACACCTGACGGAGGATGTCGAGGTCGCCGCGCAGCGGCAGAACCGTCCCGAACGGTAAGCGCGAACTGATGAGCATCTGACCCGACACATCCGAGAGCCCGATCCGCGTGCCCTCGGGACGCGGCGTGCGAGCCACCTGGTCATAGAAGCTCTTCAAATCCCCAGCTACGAGATACGGCGATGTCGCGAGCGCCTGCAACAAACTTCTGCCCGACGCGATTTGCCGCTCTGCCCCGGCAGCCACGGCCTGCGCCCGGGCCAGCAACTCCCGCTCGAAGCTGTCTCGTGCGGCGCGCCACAGCAGGAGGGCGCTCACGGCCGAGATCACGATCATAGGCGTGACGACGGCCACTACCAGGAACATGAGTCGGGTTCGGATCGTCGGCGCGGCTCTCGGCATTCAAGGTCCCCTGCTCGGCGTGCGACCATGGGGAGGAGAGGGACAGCCTCTGGTCATAAAGGGATTTTTCCAAGGAGCCTGTTGGGAAATCCGGAGTAGCCTCTGATAAGTAAATCTCTTGTAGATGGTTAAGATTATATTAGCAATCCACAATTCATGGATTGGATCGACACAATTTACAATCGACACAGGAGATCACCGACCCAGCACTGCTTCTTAGCAATTCTTCGCAGGACCAGTATGCGTTCTCGCGGTGGCCGCCACCATCAGAGCTCGGTTGGCTCCCCTTAGCTCGACTTTGGCCGTTTATGCGGCATGGCAAGCGAGATCGATCAAAGCTTCAAGTCGGGGTGAGGGGATTTTCGTCAGGTCCAGCATCTGCCGCGACCCTGATAAATTGCCGGGGGTCCATAGCTCCCGCCTAACGCTGGCTAGAGCATCGCTAAACGTTGGCAACGTTTTTCGATACCAGCTTGCGATCCGGACCGCAGGCGTGCGAGCGGTGTAGGCTTCATTGGCCCAGAGCGTGATCAGGGAGAACAAGCCGAGCAGGACTGGCGTGGTGCGAGCGATCGCCGATTCGGACCATTGCCGCTGAGTCTCCACACCGAGATGGCGGCGGACCTCGGCGAACGTGACCTCGATCGACCAGCGGCGGATGAACCAGCGCAGAATGTCGAGCGGTTCTGCATCGAGGTCAGTGCAGAGAAAGGCTTGAGGCTCAAGTTCGCCCGCCGGGTCGCGGACCAGGACGTAGCGAATGGGAACACGGCGGCCGGGGTGGTTCCACACGGCGGTGGCGGAGACGATTTCGAGAGTTCGTTCGCCGCGGCCATACCATCCCCCCACGAGCAAGCGCCGCCAGCGCGTCTTCGGATTGACGAGGCGTTGTTTCAGCGTGGGTTGACGTTTGCCGACTGCGGGCGGGCGTCCGACCTTTCCGGGCAGACGCTTGGGCGCCGGTTTGTGGAACGCGGCGTCGAGCCGCAGGCGGGTGATCATGGTGACCCGGGGCCGCACGTCATTGAGCAGATCGATGGCCGCGAAACTGGCGTCGCCGATGCCGATGATGCGCCGGTGCGGCAGCCAGAGCGCCGCTTGGATCAGGACCTGCCTGCCCCAATCGGTGAGCTTCTTGTGCTGGCGGTGGCCTGGCTTGTGGTCTTGCCAATACCGCTCTGACGGGGCCAGTACGGTCAGGAACGGGAGCGCCCAACACCGCCGGGCCCATGGGATCTCCGGCAGCAGCATGAGCGAGAGCCAGCGCAGGCCACTCGCCTTGACAAAGTGACCATGCGAGGAGCGCACCGGGTCTCGGTAGATGCCGCGCGCTTTGATCCGCGCGCCCCATCGTCGTTCGATGGTATCGTCAAGGCCGATCACCACCGGGTCGTCGCCGGGGACGAAGGTGTCGACGAGCAAGCGGAACAGGCGGCGCGACAGCCAGCGGCTGGACCATACGTTGCGGTTAAGCACGCGGTGATAGTTGGAAAATTGCGCCACCTGCTCGAGGCCCATGACGCGCAGGGCCGAAGCTACGGTGCATCGGCCTGGAACCAGGATCGCGCCCATCACCAGGACCAGCACGTACCGCCAGGTCGGTGCAGTGAACGCGCCTCGGAAAGGCTGCATCCGAGCTGCCAGAGCGTTCGGCACGCTGCGTCCAATTGCATCCGGCATGCATACCCCCGAATCGATGTTACGGGGGTAGACTCGATGATCGCGAAGCCGGTGCGAATCCGCCACGACATCACGTTAGATTCAATCACGCACGATTCAACTGAGCTCCACATCATGCCGACGGAACCTCGACCGTTCAGTCGGAAATGGCCAAAGTCGAGCTTAGATTACGTCGGCTTTACCCTCTGATCGCACTGAAAGCTGCCAGACCCCTTTCGTGAAGAGTTTCGGATGCCGCTTGGCGTCCGAAACTCCGCGAGGAACGAACCCGCGGTGTCCGGTCCGAGGCTTATGGGGATTTAAGAAGTTGGCTGTGCCAGGGGTGATGGGTTTGGTGTTCACCGCACTCCTCGGGATCGCCATTCCAGAGGTCTTGGCGGGCGATCGGAATACTGATCCGAGGCAACGGGCAGGTAAAGTCGCTGATGAAGTCTTGGATCTGGGTGCTTAGCGGTATGGGTGTGTCGACAGGTACACAGCGTATCGATGGCCGTACCAGTGAGGCAACGACATGGCGTGGGCATGAGCCGTGCCGGGTCATGGCGTCATCGGCCCGGTTGATGCGGGACAAACCGGCGGCGCGCGCGGTTGCATCCAGCGTTGGAAGGTTTCGATGATGATCATGCGTCCTCCGCAGCACGGACAAGGCGGTCGCAGCTCCGTTGGTTCGACCGGTTCAGCTGCGTCCTCTACCTGCGGCACCGCGAGCAGCGTACGGGCACGAGCGACATTGGCCTTGCGGGTGGCGCTGGCGAGCAGGCCATAGTGGCGAATGCGGTGGAAGCCCTTCGGCAGCACGTGCAGCATGAAGCGCCGGATGAATTCGTCCGCCACCAGCGTCATCGTGCGATAGCGCTCGGCACCGTCACGTCGATAATCCTTGTAGCGGAAGGTGACCCCGCCCTCGTCGAGCGAGATCAGCCGGCGGTTGGAGATGGCGACGCGGTGTGTGTAGCGCGACAGATAGGCGAGCACCGCCTCCGGCCCGCCAAAGGGTGGCTTCGCGTAGACCACCCAGTTCTTCTGCCGCAGCCGCGCGATGAGGTGCGTGAAGGCGCGTTGCTCGCGCAACCCGGTCTGGTCGCCGAAGAAGGCGAGCCGTCCGGTGGTGTGAAGTTCAAGCAGCCGCGTCAGGAACAGGCGGCGGAACAGTTTGGACAGGACACGAACCGGCAGCAGAAAGGCCGGCCGGGACGACACCCAGTGCGTGCCGTCCAGCGAGATGCCGCCCCCCGGCACGATCATGTGGATGTGCGGATGGTGCGTCATCGCCGAGCCCCAGGTGTGGAGCACGGCGGTGATGCCAATGCGCGCGCCAAGATGACGCCGGTCGGCGGCGATGGTGAGCATGGTCTCCGACGCCGCCCGGAACAACAGGTCGTACATGACCGCCTTGTTGTAAAAAGCGATGTCGGCAAGTTCGGCGGGAATGCTGAAAACGACGTGGAAGTATCCGACCGGCAGCAGGTCGGCCTCGCGCTCGGCCAGCCACATGCGTGCGGCGCCGCCCTGACACTTGGGGCAATGCCGGTTGCGGCAGCTGTTATAGGCGATCCGCTGGTGGCCGCAGTCCTCGCAGGCCTCGACATGACCGCCCAGAGCCGCCGTGCGGCAATGCTCGATCGCCGACATCACCTTGAGCTGATGCAAGCTCAGGTGCCCGGCCCGGGCGGCCCGATAAGCGGGGCCGGCAGCACGGAGAATGTCGGCGACCTCGAGTGAGGCGCGCACCGCCTCAGCCGGTGGGTGCGATCTCTCCGGCCCTGAACATGCCGAGCTTGTCGAGCGGGCTGGTCACGGTGCGCACCGTTCGGGTCGCGACCTTGGTGTAGAAGGCGGTATTCTCCAGCTTCGCGTGCCCGAGCAGGACCTGGATGACGCGGATATCAACACCGTCCTCCAGGAGATGGGTTGCGAAACTGTGGCGCAGCGTGTGCGGCCCGACCCGCTTGGTGATCTCCGCGGCCTGTGCCGCCTCGACGACGATGCGATGGAGTTGCCGGGTGCTGATCGGCTTCACGGCGTGCTGTCCCGGGAACAGCCAACCGTCGCGATGCATCACGCCCTGTTGGCGCCCGACCTTCCACCACTCGCGCAGCAGGGTGAGCAAATCCGCCGGGAGCATGGCATTGCGATACCGGCCACCCTTGCCACGCTCGACCCGGATCAGCATGCGCTCGCTGTCGATATCGGCGACTTTGAGCGCCGCGACCTCAGCCACACGCAGGCCAGCGCCATAGGCGACCGACAGGGCCGCTTGATGCTTGAGGCTGGTGGTCGCGTTGAGCAGTCGTGCGACCTCGTCCCGGCTCAGCACCACGGGCAGGTTACGCGGATGCACTGCCCGAATCAGCTTGCGCGCTAGGTCAGGCCGGTCGATCGTGTGCGTGAAGAAGAACCGCAACGCCGAGACGATGCTGTTCATGGTCGGCGTCGGCACGCCGGCCTCGCGCTGCTCGATCTGGAAGCGGCGCACGTCGTCCGCCGTCGCCGTATCAGGCGAGCGCCGCAGGAAGGTTGCGAAGCGTCCGACGTCGCGAATGTAGTTGCGCTGTGTCTCAGGCGAGAACCGGCGCAGGTTCATATCGTCGATCAAACGTTGGCGCAGCGGGCTGATCGGGCGGTCGATAGTTGGATCGGGCATCGGGAGTTCCTCTCATGATGAAGGGAACTCCATGCTCGAGAGGCAACTGCGCCTCGCTCAAGACCTCATCGAAAACGCGAACAAGTATTGAGGTCCAGGGGCTCGGCCCCTGGCGGGGTTTGGGGCAGCGCCCCAACCTTGCTTGCTTCGTCGGTCAATGGCTCTCGGGTGCCGGGTATAACTCATCCCCCAGCACCAATCCCGCGCAGCGGGTTCGTTCTTCGTGAAGAGTTTCGGATGCCGCTTGGCGTCCGAAACTCCGCGAGGAACGAACCCGCGGTGTCCGGTCCGAGGCTTATGGGGATTTAAGAAGTTGGCTGTGCCAGGGGTGATGGGTTTGGTGTTCACCGCACTCCTCGGGATCGCCATTCCAGAGGTCTTGGCGGGCGATCGGAATACTGATCCGAGGCAACGGGCAGGTAAAGTCGCTGATGAAGTCTTGGATCTGGGTGCTTAGCGGTATGGGTGTGTCGACAGGTACACAGCGTATCGATGGCCGTACCAGTGAGGCAACGACATGGCGTGGGCATGAGCCGTGCCGGGTCATGGCGTCATCGGCCCGGTTGATGCGGGACAAACCGGCGGCGCGCGCGGTTGCATCCAGCGTTGGAAGGTTTCGATGATGATCATGCGTCCTCCGCAGCACGGACAAGGCGGTCGCAGCTCCGTTGGTTCGACCGGTTCAGCTGCGTCCTCTACCTGCGGCACCGCGAGCAGCGTACGGGCACGAGCGACATTGGCCTTGCGGGTGGCGCTGGCGAGCAGGCCATAGTGGCGAATGCGGTGGAAGCCCTTCGGCAGCACGTGCAGCATGAAGCGCCGGATGAATTCGTCCGTGGCCAGCGTCATCGTGCGGTAGCGCTCGGCACCGTCACGTCGATAATCCTTGTAGCGGAAGGTGACGCCTTTCTCGTCGAGCGAGATCAGCCGGCGGTTGGAGATGGCGACGCGGTGTGTATAGCGCGACAGATAGGCGAGCACCGCCTCCGGCCCGCCAAAGGGTGGCTTCGCGTAGACGACCCAGTTCTTCTTCCGCAGCAGCGCGATGAGGTGCGTGAAGGCGCGTTGCTCGCGCAACCCGGTCTGGTCGCCGAAGAAGGCGAGCCGGCCGGCGGTATGAAGTTCAAGCAGCCGCGTCAGGAACAGGCGGCGGAACAGTTTGGACAGGACACGAACCGGCAGCAGAAAGGCCGGCCGGGACGACACCCAGTGCGTGCCGTCCAGCGAGATGCCGCCCCCCGGCACGATCATGTGGATGTGCGGATGGTGCGTCATCGCCGAGCCCCAGGTGTGGAGCACGGCGGTGATGCCAATGCGCGCGCCAAGATGACGCCGGTCGGCGGCGATGGTGAGCATGGTCTCCGACGCCGCCCGGAACAACAGGTCGTACATGACCGCCTTGTTGTAAAAAGCGATGTCGGCAAGTTCGGCGGGAATGCTGAAAACGACGTGGAAGTATCCGACCGGCAGCAGGTCGGCCTCGCGCTCGGCCAGCCACATGCGTGCGGCGCCGCCCTGACACTTGGGGCAATGCCGGTTGCGGCAGCTGTTATAGGCGATCCGCTGGTGGCCGCAGTCCTCGCAGGCCTCGACATGACCGCCCAGAGCCGCCGTGCGGCAATGCTCGATCGCCGACATCACCTTGAGCTGATGCAAGCTCAGGTGCCCGGCCCGGGCGGCCCGATAAGCGGGGCCGGCAGCACGGAGAATGTCGGCGACCTCGAGTGAGGCGCGCACCGCCTCAGCCGGTGGGTGCGATCTCTCCGGCCCTGAACATGCCGAGCTTGTCGAGCGGGCTGGTCACGGTGCGCACCGTTCGGGTCGCGACCTTGGTGTAGAAGGCGGTATTCTCCAGCTTCGCGTGCCCGAGCAGGACCTGGATGACGCGGATATCAACACCGTCCTCCAGGAGATGGGTTGCGAAACTGTGGCGCAGCGTGTGCGGCCCGACCCGCTTGGTGATCTCCGCGGCCTGTGCCGCCTCGACGACGATGCGATGGAGTTGCCGGGTGCTGATCGGCTTCACGGCGTGCTGTCCCGGGAACAGCCAACCGTCGCGATGCATCACGCCCTGTTGGCGCCCGACCTTCCACCACTCGCGCAGCAGGGTGAGCAAATCCGCCGGGAGCATGGCATTGCGATACCGGCCACCCTTGCCACGCTCGACCCGGATCAGCATGCGCTCGCTGTCGATATCGGCGACTTTGAGCGCCGCGACCTCAGCCACACGCAGGCCAGCGCCATAGGCGACCGACAGGGCCGCTTGATGCTTGAGGCTGGTGGTCGCGTTGAGCAGTCGTGCGACCTCGTCCCGGCTCAGCACCACGGGCAGGTTACGCGGATGCACTGCCCGAATCAGCTTGCGCGCTAGGTCAGGCCGGTCGATCGTGTGCGTGAAGAAGAACCGCAACGCCGAGACGATGCTGTTCATGGTCGGCGTCGGCACGCCGGCCGCGCGCTGCTCGATCTGGAAGCGGCGCACGTCGTCCGCCGTCGCCGTATCAGGCGAGCGCCGCAGGAAGGTTGCGAAGCGTCCGACGTCGCGAATGTAGTTGCGCTGTGTCTCAGGCGAGAACCGGCGCAGGTTCATATCGTCGATCAAACGTTGGCGCAGCGGGCTGATCGGGCGGTCGATAGTTGGATCGGGCATCGGGAGTTCCTCTCATGATGAAGGGAACTCCATGCTCGAGAGGCAACTGCGCCTCGCTCAAGACCTCATCGAAAACGCGAACAAGTATTGAGGTCCAGGGGCTCGGCCCCTGGCGGGGTTTGGGGCAGCGCCCCAACCTTGCTTGCTTCGTCGGTCAATGGCTCTCGGGTGCCGGGTATAACTCATCCCCCAGCACCAATCCCGCGCAGCGGGTTCGTTCTTCGGCCGTGCCCGGCCTCAGACCGTAAATCCCTCAAGCACGATCTTCCCCCGTGCCCGCCCGCTTTCGATCAGCGCATGCGCCCGTTTCAGATTCGCCGCGTTGATCGGCCCGAAATTCTCGCCGATGGTCGTGCGCAGCGTGCCTTCATCCACCAGCCGCGCCACCTCGTTCAGCAGAACCCCCTGTGCGCCCATGTCGGCGGTGTGGAACATCGGCCGCGTGAACATGAACTCCCAGTGCACCGAGACGCTCTTGCGCTTGAACGGCATGATATCGAGCGACGCCGGGTCGTCGATCAGCCCGAACCGCCCCTGCGGCGCGATCAGCGTGACGATCTCCGCCAGATGGTCGCCGGTATTGGTGGTGGAAAACACGAAGCCCGGCGCGCCGATGCCGAGCGCCGCGACCTGCTCCGCCAGCGGTTTCGCATGATCGATGACGTGATGCGCCCCAAGCTGCTCCACCCAGGCCCGCGTCTCCGGCCGCGACGCCGTCGCGATCACCGTCAGCCCGGCGACCTGCCGCGCCAACTGGATCGCGATCGAGGCCACGCCGCCGGCGCCGCCGATGATCAGGATCGCCGCCGCCGCGCCTGGCACCAGCCTGCAGACGTCCAGCCTATCGAACAGCGCCTCCCGGGCGGTGATCGCGGTCAGCGGCAGGGCGGCGGCCTGCGCCCAGTCCAGCGTCTTCGGCTTGTGACCTACGATGCGCTCATCGACCAGATGCAGTTCGGCGTTGGTGCCGGGACGGGTCATGTCGCCGGCGTAGAACACGGTGTCGCCGGGCTTGAACAAGGAGGCGTCCGGGCCGGTGGCAACCACCGTTCCGGCGGCGTCGTAGCCGAGGATCGCCCACTTCCCGGCCTCCGGCTTCGCCCGGCGGCGGACTTTGGTATCCACCGGATTGACCGAAACAGCTTGCACCTGCACCAGCAGATCCCGTCCCGCGGGCACAGGTTTCGGACGGTTGATGTCCACCAGGGCGTTTTCGGACTCGATCGGCAGAGACTCCTGGTAACCGACGGCGCGCATGGCATGATCCCCCACAATCAGTGGCCGCAGACATGACGCCCGGCCGGCCTCCGCGCAAGCTTGCGGTGCAAAGCTCACTGCCGCTTCAGCTTCGCCAACTGCCGTTCCGCCTCGGGCAGCCACTTGGCCTGCTGTCCGGTCAGGGCGTTGCGGGCGGCAGCCTCCCGCAGCGTCGTCACGATAAACGTCCATCGCCGCAGCGAATTGTCGCCAAAGGTCGCGAGGCGCCAGTTGGTCCACAGTGCATCCTGGAGCCACAACGCGTTGCCGGGGTCGGACTGGAGCAGTCGTTCCGTGATCGCCAGCGCCTGATGGTAGGATACCAGGCACTGCCGATCGTTCTTCGCCGCCAGGGCGTCGCCGATGCCGTTCAGGACAACCGCCAGATCGCGCTGGTAGGTCGTGTCGGCGGGATAGGCCTGCACCAGCCGCCCGGTGATGTCCCGCGCCTCGTGCAGGAAATCCAACGCGGCCACGACATCGTCCTGTCCGATCAATGCGATGGCGGATTTTTCATACGCATCCCGCAACTCGGCCTGCCGATCGGCGTCCGCCGGCGCGGACGCTGCCAGCGCTTCGGCATTCGACAGGGCGCCGCGATACGCGTTCGCCGCTCCCGACATGTCGCCCTGGGTCAGAAGGATGTCTCCCACTGTCTCGTAAGCAGTATACAAATCGTGCTGCAACAGCTGATTGCTCGGTTCGGCCTTGGCGAGGTGGTCGATGACGGCGAGCGCGTCACGGTCGGATTTCAACGCTTCCAGGCCCTCCCCGCGGGCGGCCCGGGCAGTTCCGATCTTTGCCAGCGACAACGCGAGGTCGTGCAGCCACGCCGCATTGTCCTGATCCGATTGAACCAGCCGATCGGCGATGGCGTAGGCGTCGGTGTAGGATGCCAAGGCGGCCGCGAGATCGTGTTGGGCCAGCAGGACATCCCCGGCCTTGATCTGCGCCGCCGCCAGATCGCGTTGCCCTTGCGCATCGGCTGGCCCGGATCGCGCCAGCGATTCCCTGATGCCGATGGCGGTGCGGTAGGACGCCAGCGCCCCGGCGGCATCGCCCGAGGCGGACTGTTCGTCTCCGGCCCTCTCGTGGCACGTCGCCAGTGCGGCTTGCCATCCGGCACTCCCCTGGTCGGCGGCGGCCATGCGCGCGGCGATGACAAGCGCATCCGCATAGGCGCCCCGTGCGCCGGCCGGATCCTTCCGGGCGGCAAGGACGTCACCGATCCTGATGGAAAGGCGCGACAGAGTCTCCTGCAAGGCGGCGTCATCGGGATTGGTCCGGGCGAGATGCTCGGCGGCGGCCCGGGCGTCCCGGTAGGATTTCAGCGCCCCGGCCAGGCCGCCTTGGGCGCCCAGCACGTCTCCGGTCTTGTCCAGTGCCAGTATCAGTCCGCGTTGCCACGCCTGGTCCGCCGGTTCGGCGTGCGCCTGCTTTGCGCCGATGGCCAGGGCATCGAGGTAGAGTTTCAGGGCATCCTGGAGCTCCTTGCGCTGCTCCCGGATGTCGCCGAGGCCCAGGCTGAGTTTGAAGCGGTTCCACGGCTGCGCGTCGCCGATGATCAGCGGGAGGGCGCGGCGGAAACGCCGCTCGGCCTCGCCGAGCAGGCCCTGCTGGAGAACGATCCAGCCGCCTCCCGTCAGGCTTTCGACGTCGTTCGCATCGAGTTCGATCACCCGCGCGTAGTCATCCAGCGCCTCTTGCGGGGTTTCGGCGAGGCTGCCCAACGCGTGATAGGCGATGATCGCGTCGGCGCGCGCACGGCGGGCCGGCCCAACCCTGTCGTCGCCGATGGCCCGCAGAAGCCGCGCCGCCTCGGCGGTCTTGTCCGCGCGAAGCATGGCGAACGCTATCGGCAGCCGCTCGTCCCCATCGGTGGTCATAGGGGGCGACATCCACAGGCGTGCGGCCATTCGCCGCTGTACATCGGCAACCTGTTGGAGAAACGCCGCGTGATCGGCCGTGTCCTCGACCTTGACCGGGCTTTTCACTAGCGCCGGCCGATCGGCGTCGGGCGAGGACGCGGTGCCGGGGGGAAGCCAATAGATGGCCGCCGCACCGGCGGTGCAGGTCGCCACCGCGCCGAGGACAATAAGCAAGCGATACCGCGGCCGGAGGAAGCGTCCCAGCGCGGTCATGGTTCGAAATGTCCGTTACACAGCCTCAAAGGGTGGGACGGCGGTTTCATACGGGCGCCGTTATAACGACGCGGCCTCTCTTGCTCCAGACATGCGTCGTTTGCCGTTTCGAATTTCCGCTTGAAATCAGACTGCGGCGTCACCAGAACGTAGTAAGAACATATCGCATGTGGCGGGTCGATGACATGGCGGAAAATCCAACCGATAAACTGGCGGCCATGAACCGCGTTTCCATCCGTGCGGTGCTCGCCGCCGAGGGGGAGGACGTGACGCATGCCCTTGTGCGGGCAGGGATTCTCAATCCCGTGGCGATCCCCGTGCTGCTGGACGAGGACGCGCCTCGCGCCGGGTCTATTCTGGGAGATGGCATCACGCCCAACGTGACCGGGGTGCTCGAACCGGATGACGAGGATAGGGTGGATCAGAACGGCGTCGGCCGGTAGCGCCTCCGGGCCAAGGACGGCCATAGGCCTGCCGCCACTTGCCGATGGCGGCGGTATCGATCAGCCTTCCGGACAAAACAGGGAGGCAACGCTGATGAACCTGTCTCGCAGGATAGCGCTCGGTGCGGCTGCCGCCGCGGGTTTTGTCCGGCGCAGCCGGGCACAGGCCCCTGTGATCCGCATCGGCGTGCTGACTGACCTGTCCGGCCCTTACAGCAGCATCAGTGGCCCGGACGGCGTCGCCGCCGCGAAACTGGCCGCGGCGGAGTTCATGGCCGCCGTTCCGTCGATCCAGGTCGAGGTGATCGCGGCCGATCATCAGAACAAGCCGGACGTGGGGGCGGGAATTCTTCGCAATTGGTACGATCAGGGCGATGTCGATGTGGTGACTGACCTGACCAATTCGGCCGTCGCGCTCGCCGCCAATACCATCTCGGCGGAGAAGAACAAGGTCTGCCTGGTCACCGTGGGCGGCAGTTCGACGCTGACCGGCGCGGCTTGCACGCCGAACCTGGTGCACTGGACCTACGACAGTTGGAACCTCGCGCATTCCACCACGACGGCGCTGGTGAAGACGGGCGGCAACGCCTGGTACTTCGTCGCTCCGGATTACGCTTACGGCAAGGCGGTTGTGGCGGACGCGACCAGGTTCGTGCAGCAGGCGGGCGGCCGGGTGACCGGCACGTCGTTCTTCCCGTTTCCTGAGACGAGTGACTTCTCCGCTTATGTCGTCCGCGCCCAGAGCAGCGGGGCCAACGTCGTGGCCTTCGCCGCCGGCGGCACCGATCTGGTCAACTTCGTCAAGCAGTGCCACGAGTTCGGCGTGGCCGGGACGGCGAGGATCGCGGCGATGACCGGGTTCGTCACCGACGTGCTGGGCGTGGGCGTGCAGATCGCCCAAGGCATGATGATCACCGAGAATTTCTACTGGGACCTCAACGACCGCACTCGGTCCTGGGCTGCGCGGATGAAGCCGCATCTGCCGGCAACGGTGATACCGAACTCGCTGGATGCGGGCGATTACGCCGGCCCGCTGCATTACCTGAAGGCGGTCAAGGAGCTTGGTGTGGCACAGGCCAAGGCGTCAGGGCGCGATGCCGTGGCGATGATGAAGAAGCTGCCAACCGACGATGACTGTTTCGGCAAGGGCCTCATCCGGGCGGACGGGCGCAAGATCCATCCGGCCTATCTGTTCGAAGTGAAGAAGCCGGCGGATGTGCATGGGTTCGGCGATGTTTACCGCCTGGCCTACACCACCCCGGCCGGCGAGGCATTCCGGCCGATCGGCGAGGGCGGGTGTCCGTTGGTCAAGGCGTGACCGGGGCGAACCGGCGGTCGCTGGAAAGCCTGGCCTTCGGGGACAGTCCGAAACTGGCGGACGAAGTCGCCGCGCTGGTGCTGGCCGGGTCGAAGCGCGCAATCTGCCGGGCTGCCAGCGACCGACCGATCACTGAGATCGGCAAGCGGATGGTCATGCTCGATGGATCGGGCCGCCCGCGCGCCGTGCTGGAAACGGTCGATCTCTGCCGGAAGCGATAGCATGAGGTTGGAGAGGCCACGGCAAGCCCGCTAATGCAGCCCCCGGGTCCGGGCCTTCGCCGGCACACCCGCCACCTCGTCCTGATAGAAGAACGAGAGTTCCCCGGCTGGCAACATCGATTCTACGTTTCGTCATTGCCGGCTGCTGGACACGACCGGTGCACCTAAGTGAAACTACGACCACAGCGTCACCACGCCGGAGGAGACGGCAATGGATGTCGCGACCTTGCTGCGAAGCCTTGGCCTTGAGCGCTACGAAACGGCTTTTCGTGAAAATGAGATCAGCGCCGAAGTCTTGTGCGATCTTACCGCCGAAGATCTCGAGGGGCTTGGCGTTGCCGCCATCGGGCATCGGCGCCGGCTGTTGGTGGCAATCGCCAAAATGCGGGAGGACACCTCCGCTCCGCAGGCAGTCGGATCGACCGACAGCCATCGGGCGCCTGCATCGGCGGCTGAACGTCGGCAAATCACCGTGCTGTTCTGCGACATCGTCGGCTCGACGGGGCTGTCCACGGAGCTCGATCCGGAAGAGTTGCGCGAAATCCTCTCGGCATATCAAAGAAACGTTGCGGCAGTAGTAACGAGCGAGCGCGGCTACATTGCCCGCTTTGTCGGCGATGGCGTCCTGGCGTATTTCGGCTGGCCGAACGCCGATGAGGCGCACCCCGAAAGCGCCGTTCGCGCCGGTCTCGCGACCATCGATACAGTCAGCACACAGCGTCTCTCGGTGCGGATCGGAATCGCCACCGGCCTCGTCGTCACCGGCGACCTGGTCGGTGTCGGCGCCGCCCAGACCATGACCGCCGTGGGCGAGACCCCAAATCTCGCCGCGCGGCTGCAGGCTCTGGCGCAACCCGATACGATCGTCGTGAGTGACGCGACCCGGGCCCAACTCGGCCAAATGTTTGAGTTGGAAGATCTCGGCCTGATGCCGCTGAAAGGTTTCGACGCGTTGGTGCGGCCGTGGCGCGTGCTCCGGAAGACCGCGGCGGTCAGCAGATCCGAAGTTGTCTATGAAAGCGCACTGACCCCGCTGGTCGGTCGAGACGAGGAACTGGGTGTACTGCTGCGACGGTGGCAGGAGGCGAAGGCGGGCGAGGGCCGGGTCGTCCTGCTCTCGGGTGAGGCGGGCATCGGCAAGTCCCGCCTGCTCGCGGCGCTGGAGGAGCGGCTGGCCGGCGAACAGCGCGTCAACCTGCGCTACTTCTGCTCACCCCATCACCTGGACAGCCCGCTCTATCCGGTCATCGCGAAACTGGAGCGCGAGGCCGGCTTCGTCCGCGGCGATACGGCGGCCGACCGTCTGGCCAAGCTGGAAACCGTCCTGGCACCGATGGTATCGGCGCCCGAGGAGATCGCTCTTCTCGCGGCGCTGCTGTCGATCCCGACCGACGGACGCCATCCGGTCCCGGAGCTTAGTCCGCAGCAGCGGAAGGCGCGGACGGTTGCGGCGTTGTTGCGCCGGTTGTCCGGCCTGGCGCGCAGGGAGCCGGTGCTGTTGCTGTTCGAGGATGCGCACTGGGCGGACGCCAGCTCGATCGAACTGCTGGACGCCGCAATCGAACAGGTGCCGGACCTCGCTGTACTGATAGTCGTGTCTTTCCGCCCTGACTTCGTGGCGCCGTGGTTCGGCCGCCCCCGCGTCAGCCTGATGACGCTTGGCCGGCTGGACCGGCGGGATGCGACAGCACTCGCCGCTCAAATCGTCAAGACCCGGGTCCTGTCCTCGCTCTTGCTCGATCGGATCGTGATGCAGTCCGATGGCGTGCCGCTGTTTATCGAGGAACTGACCAAGACAGTAATGGAAACGTCGGGGCTCGGTTCGACGGGCACGACACTCGCGGTGCCCGATACGCTGCAAGCCTCCTTGATGGCGCGCCTGGATCGGCTGCCCGCGGCCAAGGCAGTGGCGCAGATCGGCTCGGTTATAGGCCGGGAGTTTTCGCATGCGCTGCTGCTCGCCACCGCTGGGCTGCCGGAAGAGCAGTTGACGCAGGGCCTCGGCGAACTGGCCGCCGCGGGGCTGTTGTTTCAGCGCGGCGCACCACCCGATGCGGTCTACATGTTCAAGCATGCACTGGTGCGAGACGTTGTCTACGCGAGTCTGCTCAAGGCTCCGCGCCAAAAGCTTCACCGCCGGATCGGGGAAGCCCTGCGCGATCAACTGCCGGAGCGGGCAGAAGCCGAACCCGAGGTGGTCGCCCGGCATTTCGCGCAGGCCGGCTTGAAGGAACCCGCGGTTGAGTGGTGGAGCAAGGCCGGCGACCTGGCCCTGCAACGCTCGGCCAACGTCGAGGCGATCGCGCACCTCGAAAGGGCGCTCGATCTGTCGCAAGGGCTGGACGATGCGCCCGGGCATCGGCTCCAGCATTTAAGGTTGCAAATCATCTACGGCAATGCGCTGCGAACGGTGCGAGGCTTCGCAGCGGCGGAAACCAAAGCTGCCTTCGCGCGGGCTCGGGATATTGCGGAAACCATGGCTGATGTGCCGGAGCGATTCTCGGCGGATTATGGGTTGTGGAGCGCAAGCTTCCTGAGCGGCGACCTGAGCGCGATGCGCGAATTGTCGCATGCGTTCCTGCGCAATGCCGAGGGTCCGCCTGAGTTGCCGGAAATAGGCATCGCTCACCGAATCTGTGGGATGACGAACTGGTTTGCAGGTGACTTCATCACTGCGAAAAAACATCTCGAGCCGGCGCTGGCTCGCTACGACAGCGAACGAGACCATTTGCTGGCCTTTCGGTTTGGTCAGGACCTGGCCGTCCCGGCGATGGCATACCTTGCCCTGACGTTGTGGCCACTCGGCGTCGGCCAAGGCGCTTGTGGCTTCCTCGACAGGGCCATCACTCATGCTGTTGGCACGAAGCACGTTCCGACCATCGCGTATGCATGGCTCCACGCTTCAATGTTCGAAATGATACGGCGCGACTGGTTGCGGAGCGGTCCATTCGTGCGGGCCTATCTGGATCTCGCTCGCGAGCACGCGATGCCCATGTATCTTCTTTACGGTGCGTTTCACGAAGGTTGGCTGAATTCATGTGACGGCGAGAATCGCGCCGGCGCGGCGCAAATGCGGGAAAGTCTGCGTCTGATGGGTGAGCAGAGCACTTCGACCTACACGCCTGTGTACCAGGTCGTGCTGGCTGAGACGGAGGCAGCGGCGGGTCAACACGACGCGGCGGTCGAAACCATCGATGCTGCTGTGGCGACAATGATCCGGACTGGTGAATGTTGGTTCCTCTCCGAAGCCCACAGGGTGCGTGGCGATCTTCTACTGAGGTCCAATCCCGCTGATATCGGGGCCGCGGAAGCGGCATTTACGCAGGCTATAGAAGTTGCTCGCCGCCAATCGGCGAAGCGGTTCGAACTTCGGGCGGCGATGCGGCTAGCCCGATTGTGGACCGGCCGCGGCAATCGCGCCGACCGTGACGGTCTGCTCTCGATTCTTGCCGAAGGCCTCGCCGACGGGTCCGGCCTCGATGGATTCTCCGAAACGCCCGGGCCGCCGGAATAAGCCGGCCACGGGCAGCCAAATCCAGACCAGAGCGGTTTCAGGCTGACCGGAAACGCTCGCACCGTCGTGGCCCGGCTTGTCCGGGCCACCGGTCGCGGCAGGTGCTTGCCGGGGTGGCCCGGACGAGCCGGGCCATGACGAACAGGCTACATCCGGCGCTTTTCCTGTCAGGCTGAAAATGCTCTAAAACTCCGCCCCCCGCGCCGACCGCGCGACCTTGTCCAACACGCCGTTGGTCATCCCCGGTTCCGGGCCGGTAAAGAACCCGCGCGCGATATCCAGATACTCGTTGATCACCACCTTCGCCGGCGGCCCGTCGGTCATCGTCAGTTCCGCTACCCCCGCCCGCAACAGCGCCCGCAGCACCGGATCGAGCCGCGCCAGCGGCCAGTCCTCCGGCAGCGCGTCAGTCAGCAGCGGATCGATCGCGTCCTGCCGCCGCACCGCCTCCCGCACCACGCGGGCGAACAGCGGCATCTCCGCATCCGGGATGCGGCCGTCCTCGAACCCGTCCTGGCCCGCGAGGTCGCCCAGACGGTGCTTGACGAACTGGTCGATCACCGTCTCCGGATTGTCGCCGGCCTGCTCGGCCTGGAACAGCGCCTGTACGGCGGCGACCCGCGACGCCGTGCGCGCCCGGGTTTTCGGCGGACGGGCCATCAGTGCGCGCCGAACCGGCGGGCGGCGTTGATCTGAAGCAGCGCCGCCGCGGCCGCCTCGGCCCCTTTGTTATGGCCGTCCTGTCCCGACCGCTCCTCCGCCTGGGCAACCGTGTCGCAGGTCAGCAGACCGGTGCCGAGGCAAATGCCGAATTGCAGCGCCACCCTCAGAATCCCGTCCATCGCCGCGCGGCAGATGAAATCGTAATGGTCCGTCTCGCCCTTGATGATGCAGCCAAGCGCGATGAACCCGTCGAACTGCCGGTTGCCGCGCAGCACGATGCGGATCCCCTGTGCCAGTTCATAGGCGCCGGAGACATCCAGCAACTCGGTCGTCGCACCCGCCTCCGCGAGGATCCTTTGCGCGCCGATTGTCAGCCCCTCGACAACATCGCGGTAATACGGAGCGCGCACGATCAGCAGATGCGGCCGCGGCCCGTCCACATGCGGTGCCGCGGGCAGTACGGCGTCCTGCGTGCTCATCCCTGGTAATCCGTTCCTACGATATTCGGGATCGCCCGCTGCTCGACGATGTTCAGCCCGTAGCCTTCAAGCCCGATCACAGTGCGCCGCCGGTTGGTCAGCAGGATCATGTTCTTGACGCCGAGGTCCAGCAGGATCTGCGCCCCAATGCCGTAATCGCGCAATTCCCGCGTCGGCCGGGGCGCCCCCGCGCTGAGCAGCCGCACGCGTTCGGCCAGCGCCGTCGGCCGGTGCTCGCGGATCAGCACGACGATGCCGCGCCCGGCCTTGGCGATCATGTGCATGGCGTTGTGCACCGCGATCCAGTGCGGCGAGCCGGTCATGTCGTCCAGCAGATCGACCGCATGCATGCGCACCATCACCGGCTCGACGCCGCTGACATCGCCTTTGATCAGCGCCAGATGTTCCTGGTATTCGACGGTATTCGCATACACCACGGCGCGCCAGTCGCCGCCCGCCGGATGCTGGTACGAGCCTTCCTCGACCCGCCGAACCAGTCGTTCCGTCAACCGCCGGTGCGCGATCAGATCGGCGATCGTCCCAAGCTTCAGGTTGTGGTGCTGCGCGAAGGTCACGAGGTCCGGCAGCCGCGCCATGGTGCCGTCGTCGTTCATGATCTCGCAGATCACCGCGGCGGGAGTCAGCCCGGCCTTGCGGGCGATATCGACCGAGGCCTCGGTATGACCCGCACGCACCAGCGTGCCGCCTTCGCGCGCCATCAGCGGGAACACATGCCCCGGCGTGGTGATGTCGTCGCGCGTGCTGTCGGAATTGATCGCCACGGCAATCGTCTTCGCCCGGTCCGCGGCGGAGATGCCCGTCGTCACACCCTCGCGCGCCTCGATCGACACGGTGAACGCGGTCTGGTGCCGCGTGCCGTTCTGCTGGCTCATGAGCGGAAGGCCGAGTTTTTCCACCCGCTTGCGGGTCATCGCCAGGCAGATCAGGCCGCGTGCATGCCGCGCCATGAAATTGATCGCGGCCGGCGTTGCGAACTGCGCGGGGACCACCAGGTCGCCCTCATTCTCGCGGTCCTCGTCATCGACCAGGATGAACATCCGGCCGTTGCGCGCCTCCTCGATGATCTCCTCGGCCGAGGAGAGATACTGCGACAGTTCGCTGGTGACGAATTTTTCCTGGAAATTTTCCATCAGGCGGTCTCCGCCAGGCGGGCGACGTAGCGCGCGAGGGTATCGATCTCGATATTCACGGGATCGTCCGGCTGCATGGTGCCGAACCCGGTGACCGAGGCGGTGTGGGGTATGATGTTCACCCCGAAGGTATCGCCCGCGACCTCGTTCACGGTCAACGACACGCCGTCGATAGCGACACTGCCCTTGACCGCAATAAACCGCGACAAATCCTTCGGCACGCGGAAAACCCAGCGCGTGGAAGCGTTTTCCGGCGTCGCCGAAACCGCCTGTCCGACGCCATCGACGTGCCCGGAAACCAGGTGCCCGCCCAGTTCATCGCCCAGACGCAGCGACCGTTCCAGATTGACCCGCGATCCCGTGTCCCACGACCCAAGCTTGGTGTGCGCCAGCGTCTCCGCCGACGCATCCACCGCGAACCAGTCGGCGCCGAGGTCCACCACGGTCAGGCAGCAGCCGGAACAGGCGATCGACGCGCCGAGGTGAACGGGTGGTTCGGCCAGGAACGCCGCCGGGGTGTCGATGACGAGCCGCATATCCTTGCCGGCTCCGATGGGTTCGATCGCGCGGACGCTGCCGAGCGCGTTTATGATGCCGGTGAACATGGGGTCTGCCTCGAATACTCGCTGAGCATGTCGTTTCCGATTGAAGTTACGCAATGGCGCCGGAAACGCGGCATGCGGTCAAGTGTCCCGGTCCCGAAGGCTTGCACCGCGGGCCATCCATCGCCGCCCATGATCGCGGGGGCATGGAACCAGGCGATGCGATCCACCAGGTCCGCGCGCAGCAGCGCCGCGGCGATCTGGCCGCCGCCCTCGACCAGCACGCGGGTCAGACCGGCGGCGCCGAGGGCCTGCAACGCGGTCGCGAGATCAATACCGGCCGAGGACCCGGGGACGTCGATCAGCGTCGCGCCAAGCTCGCTGAACGCCGTCCGCCGCGCCGGATCGGCACCCTCGCGCACCAGGAACCACACCGGGCTTTCTGCGGCGGTGCCGGCGAGGCGGGTGGTCAGCGGCGTGCGCAAATGGCTGTCGGCAACGATGCGTACAATCGGCCTCTGGCGGAAGCCCGGGATGCGGCAGGTCAATTCCGGATTATCAGCCAGCACGGTACCGACGCCGACCATCACGGCGTCGTGGCGGCCGCGCATTGCATGGGCGATGCGGCGGGCAGGGGTATCGGTGATCCACTGGCTCTCGCCCGTCCTGGTGGCGATGCGGCCGTCAAGCGTGGAGGCCAGCTTCAGCGTCACCATCGGGCGCCCAAGCGTGACGCGCGACGAGAATCCAAGCAGCAGGTCCCTGGCTTCATCTTCCAGCAGCCCGGTGTCCACCGCGATCCCGGCAGCGGCGAGTTTCGCCAGCCCCTGGCCGTTGACCCGCGGATCCGGGTCGCCCGTCGCGGCGACGACGCGGGCAATGCCGGCGGCGATCAGCGCATCGGTGCAAGGCGGCGAGCGGCCCCAGTGGCAGCACGGTTCCAGCGTCACGTAGGCGGTGGCGCCTTTGGCTTGCTGTCCCGCCATGGCGAGCGCGATCGGCTCCGCATGCGGCCGTCCGCCGGGCGCAGTGGTGCCCCGGCCCACAACGCGGCCGTCACGGACAATGACGCAGCCGACGGAGGGGTTCGGCCACGTCGTCCCCAGCCCCCGCCGGGCGAGCGCGAGCGCCGCGCGCATGTGGGCGATGTCGGCGCTGCCCTCTACGAGCGTCATCGCCCGGCTTGTCCGGGCCACTTGTCGCGGCAGGTGTGGTCGGGGGTGGCCCGGACAAGCCGGGCCATGACGGTGGGCGCCCGTCGCAGGGGCATCCGCTACTCCTCCGCCGCCGGGCTCAGCCCCCCGACGAACTCCTCGAAGTCCTTCGCCTCCCGGAAGTTCCGGTACACGCTGGCGAACCGGACATACGCGACCTTGTCCAGCTCCTTCAGCGTGTCCATCACCAGCTCGCCGATCTGCTTGCTGGGGATGTCGCTGTCGCCCGAAGCCTCCAACTGCCGCACCACTGAGTTCACGATCCGCTCGATCCGCTCCTCCTGGATCGGCCGCTTGCGCATCGAGATCCGGATCGAGCGGGCCAGTTTGTCACGGTCGAACGGCACCCGCCGCCCGTCCGACTTGATCACCGTCAGCTCGCGCAACTGCACCCGCTCGATCGTGGTGAACCGCTGGCCGCAATTGCCGCAGAACCGCCGCCGCCTTATGGCGCCGTTATCCTCGGTCGGGCGGCTGTCCTTCACCTGGGTGTCGTCGAATCCGCAGAACGGGCAGCGCATGGCGGCTTAGCGGGCGGGATACAGCGGGAAGCGTGAGCACAGCGCCTTCACCCGGGCGCCGACATCCTGCTCCACCGCCGTGTTGGACCCGTCATTGGACTGGCCCAAACCCTCCAGAACCTCATTGATCATCAGACCGATATAGCGGAATTCCTCGACTCCGAAGCCGCGCGTGGTGCCGGCCGGCGACCCGAGGCGGATGCCCGACGTCACCGCCGGCTTCTCCGGATCGAACGGAATCGCGTTCTTGTTGGCGGTCATGTGCGCGCGCTCCAGGCTAGCCTCGGCCGCCTTGCCGGTGACGCGCTTGGGACGCAGGTCCACCAGCATCAGGTGGCTGTCGGTGCCGCCGCTGACGATGTCCACGCCCTTCGCTTGCAGCGTCTCCGCCAGCGCGCGCGCGTTGTCCTGCACCGCCTTCTGGTAGACCTTGAACTCCGGCCGCAGCGCCTCTCCGAACGCCGCCGCCTTGCCGGCGATGACGTGCATCAGCGGGCCGCCTTGCAGTCCCGGGAAGACGGCGGAGTTGATCTTCTTGCCGAGCTCCAGGTCGTTCGTCAGCACCATGCCGCCGCGCGGGCCGCGCAGGGTCTTATGCGTCGTGGTGGTCACGACATGTGCATGCGGCAACGGGCTGGGGAACAGTCCCGCCGCCACCAGTCCGGCGAAGTGCGCCATATCGACCATGAAGTAAGCACCGACCTCATCCGCAACCTTACGGATGCGCGGGAAGTCGATGAAGCGGGGATAGGCCGAGCCGCCGGCGATGATCAGCTTCGGTTTTTCCGCCCGCGCCAGGCGTTCCAGTTCGTCGTAGTCGAGCAGCCCGTCTTCCTTGCGCACGCCATACTGGATCGCGCGGAACCACTTGCCCGACTGGTTCGGCGCCGCGCCATGCGTCAGGTGCCCGCCCGCCGCGAGACTCATGCCCAGGATCGTGTCGCCGGGTTGCAGCAGTGCGAAGAACACCGCCTGGTTGGCCTGCGCGCCGGAATGCGGCTGCACGTTGGCGAACGCGCAGCCGAACAACTGCTTGGCGCGATCGATCGCCAGGGTCTCCGCCACGTCCACGTAGACGCAGCCGCCGTAGTAGCGGCGGCCGGGATAGCCCTCGGCATACTTGTTGGTCAGCACCGAGCCTTGCGCTTCAAGCACGGCAGCCGAGACGATGTTCTCGGACGCGATCAGCTCGATTCCGTCCTGCTGGCGGTCGAGTTCGTGACGGATGGCGGCGGCCAGTTCCGGATCGGTTTCCGCCAGCGGGGCGGAAAAGAAACGCTGGGTGCTGTGTTGGCTCATCGGGTTCCACGCTGTCGGTGTGTGGCGTTCCTGTAGCATGCGGCGGATGACCGACAAACCCGAACTGTCATGCGAGTTGTGCGCGACTCGGCCGATGGGGCAAATAAGCACCATGCCCGAGCCCGCGCCTCGCACCGTCGCCTTGCCCGCGCCTGCCGCGACGGAGGCGCTCGCGGCCGGCATCGCGGCGATCGCCCGGGCAGGAGACTGCATCCTGCTGGAGGGACCGTTGGGTGCCGGCAAGACCGCCTTCGCCCGGGCGTTCCTGCGCGCGGCGGCGGACGATCCGGTGCTGGAGGTGCCGAGCCCGTCGTTTACGCTGGTGCAGATATACGAAACCCGAATTGGACCGGTCTTTCACTACGATCTGTGGCGGCTCGACGGGCCCGCTTCGCTCGCCGAACTGGACTGGGACGACGCCCTGGACTCCATCGTCCTGGTGGAATGGCCCGATCGGCTTGGTCCGCTGCGGCCGGAGGATGCGCTGACGATCGCGTTCCGGCTTGGCGAGGATGAGGCGCGGGAGGCGGTGTTGACGGGTTGGGAAGGGCGGCTTCCGCCCGCCTCGGGTTCGTCAGGGGTTTCCCTTCCAACGTCACGGCACTCCGTTCCCCCGTCATGGCGCTCCGATCCCCCGTCGTCGCGCTCCGTTCCGACGTCATGGCGCTCCGATCTCACGTCGTCGCGCTCCGTTCCGACGTCACGGCGCTCCGATCTCACGTCATGGCCCGGCTTGTCCGGGCCACCTGTCGCGGCACGTGCTGGCGGGGGTGGACCGGACAAGCCGGGCCATGACGATAAAGAGAAGCCGGGCCATGACGATAAAGAGAAGCCGGGCCATGACGAGAAACACCAGCCGGGCCATGACGAGAAACACCAGCCGGCCCATGACGAGATACACCAGCCGGGGCATGACGAAAATGGCCGTGACGCGGGGGAAGAATGACCCGCGACGACCTCATCGCCGTCTTCCTCGCTCACAACGGCTTCGACCCGGGCCAGGCCGGGCCGCTGGCGCAGGATGCCAGCTTCCGCCGCTACCTCCGCATCACCGGCGACCGCCCCGCCGTCCTGATGGACGCGCCGCCGCCCGAGGACGTCCGCCGGTTCCTGCGCATCGGCGCCCACCTGCATGCCATCGGCCTCTCTGCCCCGGGCATCGTCGCCGCCGACGAGACCAACGGCCTCGTCCTCGAAGAAGACCTCGGCGACGACCTGCTCTCCGCATTGCTGGATGCGGGCCACGCCCCGGACACTGTGTTCGATGCCGCGATCGACGCGTTGATCGTCCTGCAACGCGCCCCCCCGCCCGTCAGCCTGCCTGCCTGGGACGCCGCCGCCATGGCCTCCACCGCCCTGGGCACATTGTTCGACTGGTGGTGGCCGGCGCGTTTCGGCACCCCGGCACCCCGGGAAGCCCGCGCCGACGTCGCGGCGGCACTGGACGCGATGCTGGAGCCTGTTGCCGCCGGGCCTGTCTGCATGGTCCACCGCGACTACTTCGCCGGCAACCTGCTCTGGCTGCCGCGCCGCTCCGGCGCCGCCCGGGTCGGGATCATCGACTTCCAGGGCGCCGCGCTCGGCCACCCGGCCTACGATCTCGTTTCTTTGCTGCAGGACGCCCGCCGCGACATCCCGCCCGCCGTTCAGCGCCGCGCCTTGGAGCGTTATCTTCAAGCGCGGCCTGAACTGGACCCGCAAATATTTCAACTTGCCTATGGCGCCTGTGCCGCACAACGACATCTGCGCGTCGCCTGCCAATGGGTAAGGCTTGCCCTGCGCGACAACCGGCCGCAATACCTGATCCACGGGCCGAGGACATGGCGCCTGCTGGACGATGCCCTGATCCAGCCGGCGGCGGAACCCTTGGCGCGCGCCTTGGACAAATGGATACCGGCCGCCACGCGCGGCACCCCGCCCGCCTTGCAGCCCAGCCTTGAAGCCAGGACTTGAGCCATGCCCGTCGCCCCTCATTCCGCCATGGTTCTTGCCGCCGGCCTCGGCACCCGCATGCGCCCGCTCACTGAAACCACCGCCAAGCCGCTACTGGCCCTGGGCGGGAGGTCGCTGATGGATTACGCGCTGGATCACCTGGCCGCCGCGGGGGTCGAGCGGGTCGCCGTCAACGCCTTCTGGCAGGCCGACGCCGTCGCCGCGCACCTCGTCCGGCGCCCCCCGACCCCGCGCACCATCCTGCTGCGCGAGAATCGGCTGCTCGACACCGGCGGCGGCGTGAAGGCGGCGCTGCCCGTGCTCGGCTCCGATCCGTTCTTTGTCGTCAACGGCGATGCGTTCTGGCTGAACGGGCCGATCCAGGCGCTGCACAGGCTCGCCGGGGTGTTTGACGACAGTGTGGATGCCGTGCTGCTGCTGCATCGCACGTCGCACGTCCACGCCGATGTCGGCTACGGCGATTTCGCGCTGGACAAGTGGGGCAGGCCGAGGCGGCGCGGCGAGCGGGAAGTCGTTCCCTATGTCTACGCCGGCGTGCAACTGGTCCGTCCGAGGCTTCTGGACGATATGCCGGACGGTCCGTTCAGCATGAACCAGGCCTGGAATGCGGCCATGGAAGACGACCGCGTGCGCGCCGTCGTGCATGACGGCATCTGGTTCCATCTGTCCACTCCGGCCGATCTGGCGGACGCCGAACAGATTCTGGAGGCCGGGGTGACCGGCGACACGCGCTGGCCGTGGCGCTGAACCTTTTCACGGTTCCCCCCAACGTCCCGTTCCTGGATGCGCTGGTGCAAGGCTGGCTCGCCCGGGGCGAGGACCCGCTGACCGTCAGCCGCGGCCTGATCCTTCTCCCCACCCGCCGATCGGCCAGGGCGCTGGCGGAGGCGTTTTTGCGGGTGCGCGACGGGCGGCCGATGCTGCTGCCGCGCATCACCGCGCTGGGCGCGCTGGACGAGGCGCCGCTGGCGCTGAGCGGTGCGCTCGACTTGCCGCCGGCGGTGGAGCCGATGCAGCGCCTGGCGGCACTGGCGACCTTGATCCTGGCGATGAAGGGCGACGGCGGAGCGCCGCGCTCGGCCGATCGCGCCTGGCTGCTGGCAGGCGAACTGGCGTCGCTGATGGACGAGGCGGAGCGCGCCGGGATCGACCTGGCCGAGCGGCTGCCGGATGCGGCCGACCCGGAGTACGCGGCGCATTGGGCGAAGACGCTGAAGTTCCTGCACATTGTCACCGCGGCCTGGCCGGCCTGGCTGGCGGATAACGGCGTGATGAATCCGGCGGCGCGGCAGGTGGCGCTGCTGGAGGCTCAGGCCCGCGCGTGGGAGGACGATCCGCCCGCCGATCCGGTGCTGATCGCCGGCACCACGGCCGGCATCCCGGCGGTGGCAAGGCTGCTTCGCGTGGTCGCGCGGCTGCCGCTGGGTCGGGTGGTGCTGCCGCAACTGGATACCGGCATGTCCGAAGAAGCCTGGGGCGCGCTGGAAGCCTCCCACGCCCAGGCCGGGCTGGCGCGGCTGCTGACGGATCTCGGCGCAACGCGCGGCGACGTGCGGATCTGGCACAGCGCGGCGGCAGAGACGGTTCCGGGATCGCGCTTCCCGCTGCTGTCCCGGGTTCTGCTCCCGGCCCCGGCACTGCATGACTGGCTGGATCGCGCGCCGGTGTCGCTGCTCGGGCTGTCCCGCGTGAATGCGGCGGATCAGCAGCAGGAGGCTCAGGCGATCGCGCTGGTGCTGCGCGAGGCGCTGGAGACCCCCGGCGCGCGGGCGGCATTGGTGACGCCCGACCGGGACCTCGCCGGCCGGGTCGCGGCGGCACTGCTGCGCTTCGGCATCGTCGCCGATGACAGCGCCGGTGAGCCGCTTGCCGACACGCCTCCGGCGGTGTTCCTGCGCCTGCTGGTGCGCGCGGTGGCCGAGGAACTCGCGCCGGTGGCGCTGCTGGCGCTGCTGAAGCACCCGATGGCCGGGGCAGGGCTGTCGCCGGCGGCGTGCCGGGAGGCCGCGCGGACGCTGGAGACGCTGTGCCTGCGCGGGCCGAAGCCTCTTCCGGGGATCGCCGGCCTGCGCATCGCCGTCGATCGCGAAGCCGGGCCCGCTTCTCCAAGTGCGGCGTTCCTGACCCGGGTGGAGGCATGCCTGGAACCGGCGCTGCGGTTCGACTCGGCGATGGAGATCGCTCCGGCGGAGGCTTTGGCCGCGGTGATCGAAGCGGCGGAACGGCTGGCGACGACGGCCGATACGGACGGTCCCGCCAGGCTGTGGGCGGCTGAGGAAGGCGACGCCCTGGCCACGAGGCTGGCGGACCTGCAAGCGGCGGTGGCGGTGGTGCCCGACCTGCAGCGCGGCGTGCTGCCCGGATTGCTGGATGCGGTGCTGGAAGGCGAGGTGGTGCGCAGCCGCCGGGCGCTGCGCGGGCGTGGCGGGTTCGAGCATCCGCGGATTTTCATCTGGGGCCTGCTGGAGGCTCGGCTGCAATCGGTGGATCTGGTGGTGCTGGGCGGCCTGGCGGAGACCGTCTGGCCGCCGATGTCCGAGCCGGGGCCGTGGCTGTCGCGCCCGATGCGCACCCGGGTCGGCCTGCCCGCGCCGGAGGAGGCGGTTGGCCAGGCGGCACACGATTTCCTCGCGGCGTGCTGCTCGGCGCCGCGGGTGGTGCTGTCCTGCCCGGTGCGGCGGGACAACGCCCCTGCGGTCCCGGCTCGCTGGCTGACGCGGCTGGATATGTTTTTGGCGGGGAGGTCGGGTGGTGGCGAGAAACATGCCTCAACGCCGTCTACACCCCCTGTGTCATGCCCCTCAATCAATCAGTCATGGCCCGGCTTGTCCGGGCCACCCGTCACGGCAGGCGGGGGTGGCCCGTACAAGCCGGGCCATGACGGTTTGGTCCCGATCAACCCTGCCGCCGCCCGGGCCCGCGCGATGGACCTCCCCGCCGGCCCGCCCGTTCCGGTCCGGCCGCCGCGCCCGTGCCCGCCGCTGGACCGCCGCCCGCGCCGCCTCAGCGTCACCGCGATCGAGACCTGGCTGCGCGATCCCTACGCCATCCACGCCCGCTACATCCTGAAGCTGGAAGCGCTGCGCCCGCTGGAGGAAGCGACCGACGCCTCCGACTACGGCTCGCTGGTGCACGACGGCCTGCACCGCTTCCTGCTGACCCACGGCGCCGCCTGGCCGCACGATGCCGCCCTGGAACTGCGTCTTGCCATGGCCCGCGCGCTCGCCGAGGCGCAGTTGCGCCAGGCCCTGCAAGCCTGGTGGACGCCGCGGCTGGAACGCATCGCCGACTGGGTCGCCGAAACCGAAGCCTCGCGTCGGGCGGTTCGCCCCCCGGTGGCCATCGCGGCGGAGGCAAAAGGCGCCATCGACCTCCACCGCCCCGGCGGCACATTCCGCCTGACCGGACGCGCCGACAGGATCGAACGCTACGCCGATGGCACGCTGGCGATCCTGGACTACAAGACCGGAAAGCCGCCCGGGCAGAAGGACGTCGATGACGGTCTCGCGCCGCAGCTTCTGCTGGAGGCCGCGATGGCGGCGGAGCAAGGCTTCGGGCCCGAGCTCGCCGGCCAGACCACCGAACTGGTGTACTGGCATCTGTCCGGCGGACTGGACCCGGGCGCGGCGACCCTGTTGTTCAAAAAGAACCCTGCCAACCTGTCCGCCGCCGTGCTGGATGCCAGCGAGCGCCTGTGCGACCTGATCGACGCCTTCGACCAGCCTGGCCGCGCCTACCTCTCGCGCCCGAACCCCGCCCTGACGCCGCGGTTCTCCGACTACGCCCTGCTTGCGCGCGTGGCTGAATGGTCCGCTGCGGGAGATGGCGATGACTGAGACTAACCTGCCCCCGGCCCGGCGTGTCCACACGCGCGCTAAATCAACAGGGTGGGCGCGGGCTCTGCCTTTGTGTCATGGCCGGCCTTGTGCCGGCCATCCACGGCTTTGCCGCCACCGGCACCGCAAGTCCCGGGTGGCCGGTCCAGGCGCCATGGGTATCGGGATAAGGGGGAAGGAGGGAATAGTTTCCCCCGGCGCCTCGTTCCCTCACCGTCATGGCCCGGCTTGTCCGGGCCACCTGTCGCGGCACGTGCTTGCGGGGGTGGCCCGGACAAGCCAGGCCATAACGAATGGGAGAACGCCGTGCTCCGCGTGCACCCTTATCCTGACGCATATGGGGCCAGGCCCGGCCATGAGACGGGGGCAATGCCGGTGCGCATCTCCACTTAAGGTGGCGCCCTCCCGGACGAGCCGGGCCATCACGGTGGTGTTCCAAATGGTCGCCCCATGACCGAAACCGCCCGCGACCGCGCCAACCGGGAGCAACTCGCCGCCTCCGATCCGGCCGTCTCAGCCTTCGTCGCCGCCTCCGCCGGCTCCGGCAAGACCAAGCTGCTGACCGATCGGCTGCTCCGCCTGATGCTGACCGGCGCGGCGCCGGAGCGCATCCAATGCCTCACCTTCACCAAGGCCGCCGCGGCCGAGATGGCGCTGCGGCTGCAAAAGACCCTCGGCCGCTGGGTCACCATGGCGCCGGAGAATCTCGAAGAAGCCCTTCGGGACCTTCAGGTCGAGCCCACCGAGGCCGCCTGCCACGCCGCCCGCGCCCTGTTCGCCAAGGTGCTCGACCTGCCGGGTGGCATGCGCATCGGCACCATACACGCATTCAGCCAGTCGCTGCTGCGCCGTTTCCCGCTGGAGGCCGCGATCTCGCCCCACTTCCAGTTGGTCGACGACCGCGACGCCGAGGACGCGCTGATCGAGGCGCGCGAGGACATGCTGGCCAACGCCACATCCCCCGCCATGCTGCGCGCGCTGCGCACCCTGGCCGGCCTGTCCTCGGCCGAGCAGTTCGGCCGCCACGTGAAAACCTTGCAAACCGACCGCAAACGCCTGCAGGACGCGCTGCAACTCGGCGAGGACCTCGAACGCGCCCAGCGCCGCGTGCTCGGCGTGACGGCTCCCGACGAAGCGAGCCTGATTGCCGACGCCGTCACCTGGCTGGGCGAAGGCGGCTTGCGCGACGCCGCCCGGATCGTCCTGGCCAGCGGATCGCCAACCGCCGCCGAACGCGCCGCCGGCATCCTCGATTGGCTCAGCCAACCCGCCGATCGGCGGGCGGAGAACTGGGCCGACTGGTGCGGGCTGTTCCTGACCGGCGCGGGCGAGACGCGCGGCGACACCGCCCTGGTCAACAAGGCGCTGTGCGCGAAGCAACCGGGGCTGCTCGACCGCTACAAGGAGGAAGCCGAACGCATCCTCACGGTGCAGGACTCGCGGCGGGCGATCCGCCTTGCCGCCGTGTCCAGCGCATTGGTCACCCTCGCCGGTCCGGTCGCTGGCGGCTATGCGCAGCGCAAGGAAGACGCCGGGCTGCTCGACTACGACGACCTGATCGACCGCACCCGCACCCTGCTGTTCGATCCGGGCGCCGCCTGGGTGCTGTACAAGCTCGACGGCGGCCTCGACCACCTGCTGCTGGACGAGGTGCAGGACACCGCGCCGCAGCAATGGCGCATCGCCCACGCGCTGACCGATGAGTTCTTCGCCGGCACCGGCGCCCGCGACCGCGTCCGCACGGTGTTCGCCGTCGGCGACCGCAAGCAGTCGATCTACTCCTTCCAGGGCGCCGACGCGGCCGAGTTCGACCGCTCGCACGACCTGCTCGCGAAACGCGTGCGGGCCTCCGGCCAGGTGTTCAAGGACGTCGGGCTGGACGTGTCGTTCCGTTCCACCGCCCCGGTGCTGCAACTGGTGGATGCAGTGTTCGCCGATGCCCTGGCGCGTCCGGGCGTCGTGGCGGAGGGCGAGACGCTGGCGCATTTCGCCGATCGCTCCGGGCATGCGGGGAGCGTCGAGTTCTGGCCGCTGGCGCCGCTGCCCGAGCCGCCGCCGCATACGCCATGGACGGTGCCGGAGCAGAACCAGGCGCAGACCTCCGCCCGGCAGTTGCTGGCGGATACGCTGGCGTCGTGGATCGCCTCGCAGACCGACGGCTCGGTGCCGCTGGAGAGCAAGAGCCGGCCGCTGGGCGCCGGAGACGTGTTGATCCTGGTGCGGCGGCGCGATGAGTTTGCCCGCGCGCTGGTGCGGGCGCTGAAGACCCGCGGCGTGCCGGTGGCCGGGTTGGACCGGCTGGTGCTGACCGACCAGCCGGCGGTGCAGGACCTGATGGCGCTGGCGGACGCGCTGCTGCTGCCAACGGACGACCTGACGTTCGCCTGCCTGCTCACCAGCCCGCTCGGCGGCCTGACCGACGAAGAGCTGTCCGAGATCGCCATCGGCCGGTTCGGCTCGCTGTGGGACGCGCTGCGCGACCGTGCCGGAGAACGGCCTTCCTGGACGCGAGCTGCGGCGTTCTTCACTCAGTTGCTGGCGCGGGTCGATTACGTCCCGCCGTATGCGCTGTTCGCCGAAGCGCTGGGACCGCTCGGCGGCCGGGCGCGGCTGTTCGCGCGGCTCGGGCCGGAGGCGGCGGAGCCGATCGATGAACTGCTGAACGCCGCGTTGACCTATGCCGGGCGGCATCCGCCGTCACTGCAAGGCTTCCTGCACTGGTTGCGGCAGTCTGGCGCCGAGGTGAAGCGCGAGGCCGAGGCGGCCGGCAACCTGGTGCGCATCATGACGGTGCACGGCGCCAAGGGCTTGCAGGCGCCGCTGGTGGTGGTGCCGGATACCTCCGCCCTGCCCATGGACGACGGGGCGATCGTCTGGGCCGAAGACCCCGCCACCGGCCGCGACGTCCCGCTGTGGGCACCGCGCAAGGAGTTCCGTTGCACCGCGCTGGACCAGTTGCGCGCCGCCGGCCGCCAACGGCAGATGGAGGAGCACAACCGCCTGCTCTACGTCGCCCTGACCCGTGCCGAGGATCGGCTTTTGGTCTGCGGCTGGCAGACCCGCGCCGCTGCCAGGGACGAATGCTGGCACAGCCTGGTGCGGCGCGGCTTAGAGGCGCTGGGCGCCGAGCGGGAAGCCTTCGGCCTGTGGGACGGCGATGTCATGTGGTTGCATTCGCCGCAAACCAGCCCCGCCGATACCTCCGCCGCCACGGCGCGGCCGGAGCGGGAGGTAACGCTGCCCGCCTGGCTCGGCGCCGCCCCGGACTGGGTGCCGGCCCCGCCACCGCCGGAACCGCCGCGCCCGGTGCCGCTGGCGCCGAGCCGGCCGGAGGGTGCCGAGCTCGGGTCCGTGCCGGCGGCCGAGTCGCCGCTGGCGGAGCGGGATGCCGGCGGCGACCGGTTCCGCCGCGGCCAGTTGATCCACGCTCTGCTGCAGCATCTCCCGGAACTGCCGGCCGGGCAGCGCATGCAGGCGGCGCTGCGCTATCTCGACAAGCCGGGGCACGGCCTGGCGGACGCGGAGCCCGCGCGCATCGCGGCCGAGGTTCTCGCGGTCATGGCGCACCCGGAGCTTGCGCCGGTATTCGGGCCGGACAGCCGGGCCGAGGTGCCACTGACCGGCGTCATTGGCGAACTCGATCATCGGCGGCCTGGCCGATCGGCTTGTGGTGCTGCCGGATCGGGTGCTGGTGGTGGATTTCAAGACCAACCGGCGGACTCCGGCCCGCGTGGAGGACACGCCCGTCATGTATCTACGGCAGATGGCGTTGTACCGGGCGGTTCTTCGCGCGATTTTTCCGGACCGAGCCGTGCGCTGCGCTTTGGTGTGGACGCGGGAAGCAAAGGTGGCAATTCTTCCGGATGACATGCTGGAGTCGCACGCCCCCGGTCACGCCAAGGCCGGTGCTTGACCGGGATTGGCAGCAATCCCACCTTTCCGTCAGTTCAAATACCTGAAAGTCCAATCATGAGCACGAATACGGTTCCCGTCACGGATCAAAGCTTCGCCACCGACGTCGTCGAAGCCAGCAAGGCCGGCCCGGTGCTGGTCGATTTCTGGGCGGAGTGGTGCGGACCCTGCAAGCAGATCGGCCCGGCGCTTGACGAACTGGCGGGAGAGTTCGCTGGCAAGCTGACCGTCGCGAAAGTAGACATCGATAACAACCCGATTTCGCCGAACCAGTTCGCGGTGCGCGGCATCCCGACGCTGATTCTGTTCAAGGATGGCAAGCCGGCGGCGACTCAGGTTGGCGCGCTGCCCAAGGGGCGGCTGAAGGACTGGATTTCCAGCAACATCTGACGACGGAAACCCCGGTGCCGGATGACCGGCACCGGGGTTTAGCCGATCAGTATGTCGTGCCGGTGCTGCGCCCGGTGATCGAGTGGTAGATGAACAGCACAACGACCGCGCCGATGACGGCGACAACGATGCTGTAGATATTGACCCCCGTGACCGGCGCGGCCCCGAAGAACGAGAACAGGAACCCGCCGACAAGCGCCCCGACAATGCCGAGCACGATGTCGAGGATGACGCCCTCGCCGGACTTGTTGACGATCTTGCTGGCGATGAACCCGGCGATCAGGCCGAGGATAAGCCACGCGATGATGGACATGCTGGTGCTTCCTTCTGTTGACGATACTGCGCGACTGACCGTCAGCCGCGCCCGGGGATGATCGAAGCCACGGCGTAGGCGAGGCCCCCGGCGATCAGGAGCGAGATCAGCGGCTGCTGCTCGACCTGCTGCACCAGGGTTCTCTTGGCTTCACGCGCCTGGACGACCGCTCCGGTGTAGGCGTCCTGCGCGTCGCCCGCGACCTCGCGGGCCTTTTCCTCCAGGACCAGCGCGGTCACCGCCAGCGTGACCAAAGCCAGGAGTGACTTCATGGGATGCTCCTTGTTTCGGCTGCTGCCGGGATCCGAGCGGCGTTCAGGCGGCCTCAGCCCCGGCCCTGGGCATTAACGCGCGGGCGGGGTTCCGGATGCGGACCGGTCGGGCCAGGCGGATCAAAAAACCCGAACGGCCGCAGGCAGGGCCGGCCACCCGCGTTAACCCTTCTTTCACATCTCCTGGTTACGGTGCTTCCCGCCGATGAAACGGCTTGACGCGATATAGTTGAATTGCTATTTGCGAGGAGAGGCGCATGACGTCCGATGCCAGTGCCGACGTGAAGGAGGTCATCTTCGTCAACGAAGCCGCGACCCGGGATTATGCCGCTCTGCCGCCGGATGTACGGGAAGCGGCCGATGCCCCAACCACGGTTCTACAGAACGGCGGCAGGTTGCCGTCGAAACAGGTGCGTGACTTGCGAGGCGTGCTGTTCGGGATTTCGGAGATCCGGATCTCGTACGACGATGACACATACCGGGTCTACTTCGCGGCCGAGTATGCGGAAGCGATCTACATCCTGGATGCAGGCATGAAGAAGTCACCCAAAGACGGTGAAATTCCGCGCTGGCAGATCGACCGCCTGGTGGCGCGAAAGCAGAAGGCCGAGGACCATTACCTGGCGAGCCGTCCGGCTTTACGGCGGCGGGCGGAGGATCGGCGGCGGCTGCGGGCGGCCGGAGACAATGAACCGGTGGTGGATATGGCTTGGTCCCCGATGCTGGTGAGATAGGCAGGCAAGGCGACACATATGACTGAGAACTGGAAACACGACCCCCTGGAGAACACCGCCTCCGTCCTCGGCAGCAGCAACTTCCTGCTCGATCGCGGCTACGCCGATCCGGACGAAATGCGGGTGAAAGTCCATCTGGCGAACCGCATCGCGCTGCTGATCGAAGATCAGGAACTGCGTCAGATCGAGGTCTGCGACCGCACCGGCCTGAAGCAGCCGGACGTCTCCCGGATCGTCAAGGGCATGGTGTCCGGCTTCTCGGTCTGGCGGCTTCTGCTGGTGCTGAAGGGCCTCGGGCAGAGGGTCACGATCTCAGTTGAGGCGGGCGAGCAGGAGCGCACCCCACCGCTGGCCATGGCGCTATAGGTCCAGCTTCAGGATTTCGCCCGCCAGATACAGGCTGCCGCAGATCAGCACGCGCGCCGCGCCGCCATCCCTCGGGATATCGCGCAGCGCATCCGCTACAAGCGGACCCGGGCGCGCCACGCCGCCGGAGGCTGCGACGATCGCCTCCACCGGCAGGGCCGCATGCTGGTTCGGCTCCCGCACCGCCCAGACCGAGGCAACCAGCGGCAGCAGCGGCCGCAGGAACTCCGCCGAATCCTTCGCCTGCTTCATCCCCACCACCAGATGCACCGGCCGATCGGCCCAGCCGCGCAGGTGCTCGGCCAGGACGACGCCGGCGCCGGGATTGTGGCCGCCATCCAGCCAAAGCTCCCAGTCCGGCGGCAGCAGATGGGCAAGCTGCCCATCCAGGCGTTGCAGCCGGGCGGGCCATTCGGTCGCTGCCACGCCGGACGGGTTGTGGCGGAGACCGGCGGCGCGCAACGCGGTGATCGCGATGCCGGCATTGTCGTGCTGGAACCGCCCCGGCAGCGACGGCAGCGGCAGGTCGAAGCCTCCGGAACCGTCGGTGTAATGTAAGCCCCCGGAGACGGGGGTGATCTCCCAGTCGCGGCCACGACGTAGCACTGGTGCATCCAGCGAGCGGGCATGTTCCAGCAGGATGCGGTTGACCTCGGGCGGCTGCGCCCCGATGGCAACCGGCACACCGGTTTTCATGATCCCGGCTTTTTCCCACGCGATGCTCTCAATGGTCGATCCCAGCAACTCGCGATGATCCAGCGAAATCGAGGTGATCGCGCTGGCAGCGGGCGGGTCGATGACGTTGGTCGCATCGCCGCGGCCGCCGAGGCCGACCTCCAGGACGCAGATGTCGGCTGGGTGTGGCGGCGAAGAGGTCGAAAGCGGTGGCGGTGATCACCTCGAACACGGTAATCGGCGCGTTGTTGTTGATCCGTTCGATCCGCTCCATGGCGGCGATCAGGCGGTCCTCGTCCACCAGGCGGCCGGCGATGCGGATGCGTTCGGTGAAGCGCACCAAGTGCGGCGAGGTATAGACGTGGACGCGCAGTCCGGCCGCCTCGGCCATCGCGCGGATGAAGGCGCAGGTGCTGCCCTTTCCGTTGGTCCCGGCAACATGAATCACCGGCGACAGGCGCCGTTCCGGATGCCCGAGGCTCGCCAGCAGGTCGCGCAGGCGGTCGAGGCTGAGATCGATCAGCCTCGGGTGCAGTCTCTCGAGGCGATGGGCGATCTGGTCGATGGTGTCGGTCACGCGGCCGCCCGGGTTTCCTTCACGCACAGCAGGCCGATGATGCGGGCCAGGGTGGCTTTCATCTCGCCGCGCTTGACCACCATATCGATGATGCCGTGCTCCAGCAGGTATTCGGCGCGCTGGAAGCCCTCGGGGAGGATTTCGCGCACCGTCTGCTCGATCACCCGGGCGCCGGCAAAGCCGATCATGGCGCCGGGTTCGGCGATCTGGATGTCGCCGAGCATGGCGAAACTGGCGGTGACGCCTCCGGTAGTGGGATCGGTCAGCACGACGATGAACGGCAGGCCGGCGTCCTTGACCAGGCGGGTGGCGATGACGGTGCGCGGCATCTGCATCAGGCTGATCGCGCCCTCCTGCATGCGGGCGCCGCCGGAGGCGGTGAACACGACCAGGGGGGCCTGCTGCAGCACCGCGAGGCGAGCGGCGGCGACGATCGCTTCTCCGACCCCGGCGCCCATGGAGCCGCCGATGAAGCCGAATTCCATCACCGCGACCACGGCCTTCTCGCCGTCGATGGTGCCGTGCGCGACGGCGATCGCGTCGTCCATCTCATTCAGATCGCGCGCTTCCTTCAGCCGATCGGCGTAGCGCTTGGTGTCGCGGAAGCGCAGCGGATCGGCGGGGGGTTTGGGGAGTTCGATGCGGGCGAACGACTTGGCGTCGAACGTCCAGTCCAGCCGTTCGGTCGAGGTGGCGCGCATGTGGTGGCCGCAGTTCGAGCAGACCTTGAGGGCGGCGGTGAGGTCGCGGTGGAAGATCATCTGCTGGCAGGCCGGGCATTGGTGCCAGAGATTGTCCGGCACGGACGACCGGGTGAACAGCGTGCGGATCTTCGGACGGACGTATTCGGTGAGCCAGCTCATGCGGCAGCAGATAGCGGGGCAGGGGGCCGGGGGCAAGGTCGATGGTCGCGCAAGGCGACGTCCAAAGACCGACAGATTCGGTTCGGCGCGCTTGTCCGCGCCACGTGTGGCGGTACGTGCTGGTATAGGTGGCCCGGACAAGCCGGGCATGACGGAACAAGATCGGCCTCCCGATTCACTCGTTCTTGGGCCCAAGACGGTCGAATAGGGCTGCACCGAGCAGGAAGCCCTGGCAGCGGCGGAGAAGGTCGCGGAACTGCTTGACCGCTACGGGCTGAACCTCAGCGAACTCGACCTGCGGAAGCAAAGCTGTGAGGGCATCGGGATCGAAACCGACCGAAAGCGGCGGGGGCCGATCGATGACTGCATGGGCATGATCGCCAGGTTCTTCGACTGCCGGGTCTGGGCCGAGACGGCCGAGGATGCGACGCTGCGCTATGTCTTCTTCGGCTTGCCGGCGGATGTGCAGGCAGCCGTCTGTCTGCACGATCTGATCGCGCTGGCCTTCGTGAGCGAGACCGCCGCGTTCCAGGCCGGCGCCTTCTACCGCTCGGCCGACAGCGGCCACCGCCGATCGGCTACCAGTTCCTTCCAGTTGGGCTTGGCACGCGGGATCAACGAGAAGCTCCGGATGCTGCGGCAGGCTCGCGACGTGGCCGGCGTCGGCAGCAGCGGGCGGGCGCTGGTGCCGATCAAGGATTCGATGATCGACGATGAGATGGAGCGCCTGGGGCTGACGTTCCATCGGAAGGCAACGACCCGCAAAAGGGTCCTGCCCGATGCCTATCATGCCGGAAAGGAAGCCGGCGAACGCTTCGAGTACCGGCCGGGGATCGAGCACGGTTAGACGACGGCTTAGGCGACGCCCAAGATTAAGCGAACCGGGCGGTCCACGTTGTACTGTCATGGCCCGGCCTTGTTCGGGCCACCTATGCCAGCACGTGCCGCGATAGGTGGCCCGGACGAGCCTGGCCATGACGGTTTGAGGAAGCCGCCGGGACCGAAGCGCTACTTGTTGGTCGTCGCCCTGGTCAAACCGCCATGAGGCCGGCTGCCCCCCCGCCCCGGGCAGGAGGGGTCCGGCCCGCTAACTCCGCTCTCGCCTTACGTACAGAATCGGCCTATTAAGCCGCAGCGAATGCGCGGCGACTTGGCCTGTGGCCGAGCTAACGCGAGCAACCGACAGAGCACGAATTGAGCGACACACCTGACCAGCCTCTGGAGCCAACCGGCCCGCACGGGGACATGCAGCCGGTAACTTTAGAAGACGAGATGCGCCGCTCCTACCTCGATTACGCCATGAGCGTGATCGTGGCGCGCGCCTTGCCGGACGCCCGCGACGGGCTGAAGCCGGTGCACCGGCGCATCCTGTATGGGATGTTCGAGGCTGGCTACACGCCGGACAAGGCCTACCGCAAATCGGCCCGCGTCGTCGGTGACGTGATGGGTAAGTATCACCCGCACGGCGACTCCTCGATCTACGACGCCATGGTCCGCATGGCGCAGAGCTTCTCCATGCGCCTGCCGCTGATCGACGGGCAGGGCAATTTCGGCTCGGTCGACGGCGATAACCCGGCGGCGATGCGGTATACCGAGGTGCGGCTGGCGAAGGCCGCCGCCCTGCTGCTGGAGGACATCGACAAGGACACCGTCGATTTCCAGCCGAACTACGACGAATCGGAGCGTGAACCGGTTGTCCTGCCGGCCAAGTTCCCCAACCTGCTGATCAACGGCGCCAACGGCATCGCCGTCGGCATGGCCACCAACATCCCGCCGCACAACCCCGGCGAGATCATCGACGCCACCCTGGCGCTGATCGCCGACCCCGACACCCCGCTGGACGAACTGATGAAGATCGTCCCCGGCCCGGACTTCCCCACCGGCGGCATCATCATCGGCCGCTCCGGCATCCGCCAGGCGTTCGAGACCGGCCGCGACAGCATCACCATCCGTGCGCGGACGGAATTCGAGGAGATCCGCAAGGACCGCACCGCGATCATCGTCACCGAAATCCCGTATCAGGTGAACAAGAAGACCCTGATCGAGAAAATCGCCGAACTGGTGCGCGGCAAGGTCATCGAAGGCATCGGCGAGATGCGCGACGAGAGCGACCGCTCCGGCATGCGCATCGTCATGGAGCTGAAGCGCGACGCCACCCCCGAAGTGGTGCTGAACCAGTTGTTCCGCTTCACCCAGTTGCAGACCAGCTTCGGCATCAACGTGCTGGCGCTCGACGACGGCCAGCCCAAGCAGATGGGCCTGCGCGAGGCGCTGCTCTGCTTCATCCGCTTCCGCGAAGAGGTCATCCTCCGCCGCTCGCGCTTCGACCTGAACAAGGCCCGCGACCGCGCGCACAACCTTGTCGGCCTGGCGATCGCCGTCGCCAACATCGACGAGGTGATCCGCCTGATCCGCGCCAGCCCCGACGCCGCCGCCGCGCGCGTCGCGCTGATGGGCCGCGACTGGCCGGCCGCCGACATCGGCGCGCTGCTGGCGCTGATCGACGAACCGGGCAACGTCATCGCCGAGGACGGCACCGTCCGCCTGACCGAAGAGCAGGCGCGCGGCATCCTCGACCTGCGCCTGCAGCGCCTGACCGGCCTGGAACGCGAGAAGATCCAGGCTGAGATGACCGAGGTCGCGGAAAAGATCCGCGAACTGCTCGACATCCTCGGCTCCCGCATCCGCCGCATGGAAGTGATGACCGAGGAGTTGACGGCCGCCCGCAAGGAGATCGTCTCGCCGCGGATGACCGACATCGCCGACTCGCTGGCCGACCAGGACGACGAAAGCCTGATCGAGCCGGGCCAGATGGTCGTCACCATCACCCGCGACGGCTTTATCAAGCGCACCACGCTGGAGACCTACCGGGCGCAGAACCGCGGCGGACGAGGCCGCAGCGGCGCCGGCACCCGCGGCGACGATATCGTCACCCGCAGTTTCAACGGACATACGCACCAGTGGGTGCTGTTCTTCTCCTCCGGCGGCAAGGCCTTCCGAGAGAAGGTGTGGAAGCTGCCGGAAGCCAGCCCGACGGCGAAGGGCCGGGCGCTGGTCAACCTGCTGCCCGAACTTGGCTCCGACACCATCACCACGGTGCTGCCGCTGCCGCAGGACGAGACTTTGTGGGACAGCCTGCACCTCGTGTTCGCCACTGCCTCGGGCAACGTGCGGCGCAACCGGCTGTCGGATTTCCGCAACGTCCGCGCCTCCGGCCTCATCGCCATGAAGCTGGACGAGGGCGATCGGCTTATCGGCGTCGCCACCTGCCGGGAGGGTGACGACGTTCTACTGGCGACCCGCAAGGGCCGCTGCATCCGCTTCCAATTGACCGACGACCAGGTCCGCGTCTTCGCTGGACGCGATAGCTCCGGCGTGCGCGGCATCAAGCTGCAGAAGCCGGATGAGGTGAACAGCCTTTCGGTGCTGCGCCATGTCGATGCCTCGCCGGAGGAGCGCCTGGCTTATCTGAAACTGGCCAACGCCAAGCGGCGGGCCAACGGCAATGGCGATGCCGAGGCGGAAGCTCCGGCCGATCCGGCGTCGGCGGTCGAGGGCGAGGATTTCGTGCCGGATGTGACGCTGGCGCCGGAACGCTTCGAGGAGATGGAAGCAGCCGAGGAAATGCTGCTGACGGTCACCGACATGGGCTTCGGCAAGCGGACCTCGGCGTACGAGTATCGCGTCACCGGCCGCGGCGGCCAGGGCATCGCCAACATCACGCTGGCGCCGCGCAACGGCAAGACCGTGGTGGCAACGTTCCCGGTGCATGCGGGCGACGACATCATGATGGTCACCGATGCCGGCCGCCTGATTCGCGTCCCGGTCGATCAGGTCCGCACTACTGGACGGCAGGCGATGGGTGTCACCCTGTTCCGGGTGGACAAGGGCGAGCACGTCATGGCCGTGTTCACCGTGGTGGACGACGGTCCCGACGAGAACGGCGACGCCGATGATGGTCCGGCGGATGATGACACCGGCCCCGAGCCGGAGGGAGGCAGCGATGGCAAATAAGCCACCACCGCATCAGCAGCGCATCGGCCTGTATCCCGGCACCTTCGATCCGGTGACCAACGGGCATATCGACGTCATCGCCCGCGCCGCCCGGCTGCTCGACAAGCTGGTCGTCGGGGTGGCGGTCAACACCGGCAAGGGCCCGCTGTTCGCGCTGGAGGAACGCGTCGAACTGGTGACGGCGGAGATCTCGAGCATCGCCAGCCGCAACGGCATGGTGATCGAGGTGGTGCCGTTCGACAGCCTGCTGATCGACTTCGCCCGTTCCGTCGGGGCCTCGATGATCGTCCGCGGCTTGCGCGCGGTGTCGGACTTCGACTACGAGTTCCAGATGGCAGGCATGAACTACCGCATGGCGCCGGACATCGAGACGGTGTTCCTGATGGCGAGCGAGACGCATCAGTTCATCGCCTCGCGCCTGGTCAAGGAGGTTGCCATGCTGGGTGGGGACATCACGTCGTTCGTCCCGGCCCTGACGCATGAACGCGTCCTGAAACGTCTCCGCGGCTGAACCGCCGCTTTTCACCACCTTGGACTGAAGGAGGGCGTCGATGCGCCGCCGTACCCTGATCGCTTCCTGCGCCGCCGCGGGCCTGGCCACCGGTGTCCGGCCGGCCTTGGCGGATACCCCCGACCCGCAGAACACGCTGTACATGGACCTGAAGCAGGGTCGGGTGGTGATCCTGCTGCTGCCCGACGTGGCACCCAAGCACGTGGCGCAGATCAAGACCCTGGCGCGCCAGGGGTTCTATGACGGCACGCCGTTCCATCGCGTGATCGACGGCTTCATGGCGCAGGGCGGCGACCCGACCGGCTCCGGCATGGGAGGCAGCAAGCTGCCGAACATCCCGCCGGAGTTCAGCCAATTGCACTTCGTGCGCGGTGTCTGCGGCATGGCGCGCGCCTCCGACCCCGGCAGCGCCAATAGCCAGTTCTTCATCATGTTCGCTCCGGCGCCGTCGCTTGACGGGCAGTACACGATCTGGGGCCGGGTCATCAGCGGGATGCAGTATGTGGACGAGATCAAGAAGGGCACCGGGCCGAACGGGCAGGTGCTCGGCGAGCCGGACCGCATCATCCACATGCGCGTCGCGGCTGACGTGAAGTAGTCAACGGAAGGAGACAATCATCATGAGCGATTCAAAGCCGGCTCTCGATCCCGAGAACACGCTGTATCTCGACCTCAAGGACGGCCGGGTGGTGATCGAGCTTCGGCCGGACATCGCGCCGATGCACGTGCAGCAGATCAAGACGCTGGTGCGCCGCGGCTTCTACGACGGCACGGTGTTCCACCGCGTCATCGAGGGCTTCATGGCGCAGGGCGGCGACCCGACCGGCACGGGCACGGGCGGCAGCGATCTGGACAACATCCGCGCCGAGTTCTCCGACAAGGCGAAATTCGTGCGCGGGACCTGCGGCATGGCGCGCTCGCAAAGCCCGAACAGCGCCAACAGCCAGTTCTTCATCATGTTCGAGCCGGCGTCCCACCTGAACGGCCAGTATACGATCTGGGGCCAGGTGATCGAGGGCATGGAACTGGTGGATGCGATCAAGCGCGGCAGCGGCGGTGGCGGCACGGTGTCCAATCCGGACAAGATCGTGAAGTTCTCGGTCGCCGCCGACGCGGCATAAAGTGCGGCCGGCCGCGGGTCAGGCTTGACCCGCGGTCCCGCATGGCGTTCAAAGCGCCCCGGCGAGCCCGTAGCTCAGTTGGTAGAGCACGAGACTTTTAATCTTGGGGCCGTGGGTTCGAGTCCCACCGGGCTCACCAAAATGCCCCAAGAAATGAAAGACGTATACCAGTCATCGTTGAGAGCTACTGTCGCCAGAAATCGTTGCCCGGCTCTTCGGGCCACCCCCGCAAGCACCTGCCGCGACAGCTGGCCCGGACAAGCCGGGCCATGACGGTGTGAGCGTTTCCAGTCAGTTCATCACCGGAAGACCCGACCCGCCAGGCGATGAAACTGTCCCTCGCACGGCATTGTCATCGGCTCCTCTCCCGTAGTTTCTGTCCGCGCGAAACCGCTCTAAGGTGGATGCAGTAGCAAGCAAGATGCGCCGGGGGGGCCGATGAGCGACTACGACACCGACATCCTGCTCTGGTCCGAGCATCAGGCAGCGCTGCTACGCCGCCGCGCCGCGGGCGAGTTGGTCAACGAGGCCGAACTGGACTTGCCGAACATCGCCGAGGAGATCGAGAGCGTGGGCAGCGAACAACGCCACGCGGTGGGCTGCTGCTGCAAGCGCTGATTCACATGCTCAAGGCCGATGCGTGGCCGGAGTTCCGCGATGTGCCGCACTGGCAGGCCGAGGCGCGAGTGTTTCGTGCTCAGGCGCGACGGCTGTTCGTGCCGTCCATGCGCCAGCGGATCGACCTGGCGCGGATCTATGCCGACGCCGTGCGCGGCTTGCCGGAGACGAACGACGGCCAGTCGCCGGTGCCGGTGCCGGATGTGTGCCCGGTAACACTGGATGATCTGCTGAGCGACAACCCGTAGGCGCGACGGCGTTGCTTTTGGCCGTCCGGCGCGCCTCGCTCCCACTCATCCATCGGCCCGGCCTCGGGCGCAACGTCACGACGTAACCGCTTCCAAAACCGTGGCAAAATCGGGTTGTCATTGCACGCCCGCTCTACTACCCTGCCACACTCCCCTGACCCGCGGAGGAAGCTCCCTGACCGAGCCGCCGTTATCACCGGCCTCGCCAGTAAACGCCGCGTCCGGCCGCCTCCTGTCGCGTGTCGTTGCGGCCCTGCCGTGTGCCGTGGCGGCGGTCGCCGTCGCGGACGGCCGCGTTCGGGCCGCCAACCCCGCCTGGATCAGCCAGATCGGCCCGGCACCCGGCACGGACGGCCAAACGCTGCACAGCCTGTTCCCGGAGGCTGGCCGCCTCTCCCCGGGCTTGCAGCCCCTCACCGAACGGCGCGCCCTCCGCCTCGCCACCAGCCCGGGCGACGCGGCAACCTGGTGGGACCTCGACATCGTGCCCCACCCGGATGCGGCCAGCGTCCTCCTGGTCACCGCGCACGACGCCACCGCCCGCGTGCTCGCCCGGCGCGAGGCCGCGGACGCCCGCGAAGCCCTGGAACCCATCGGCGACCGCCTGCGCCTCGCGCAGGAAGCCGCCGGCATCGGCACCTGGGAATGGGATGCCGCCCGCGACACGATGGCCTGGTCGCCTGAACAGTTCCGCCTGCACGGCCTCGATCCCCAACGCGGACCACCGCCATCCTTCGCGCACTGGCTCGCGATGGTCCACCCGGACGACCAGGTCCTCATCCTCAACGCCATGGACGGCTTCCGTCCCGGCGAGGATACCGCCCACCACATGGAATTCCGCCTGCGCCGCGCCGACAGCGGCGAACAGCGCTGGCTGCTTGCCCTGGGCCGCGTCACGGCGTTCGATCCCGCCGGCCGCCCGGCCCGTATGCTCGGCGTCAACATCGACGTCACCGATCGGCGGGCGGAGCACGACGCGCTGCGCGAAAGCGAGGCCCTGCTCCGTCTTGCCGCCGGCGCGGCGCGGGTGCACGCCTGGGACTGGGATGTGCGCGACGGCCGGGTAACCTGGACCGGCGGGCTGGAGCAGGAATTCGGGCTGCCGCCCGGAAGCTTCGGCGGCACCATCGACGCGTTCCGTGCCCTGGTTCATCCGGAAGACCTGCCGCGCGTCGAAGCGGCGCTGTCCGGCGCCCTCGCCGGCGAGACGCCCGGCTATTGCGCCGAGTTCCGCATGGTCCGGGCCGACGGAACCGTCCGCTGGACCTCGACCAGCGGCACCGTGCTGCGCGACGCAGCCGGCCAGCCGATCCGCGTCGTCGGGATGGACCATGACATCACCGGCCTGAAGGCGGCCGAGGCGGCGCTGCACGAGCGTGAACGGCAGCAGGCGGCGGTCGCGGCACTCGGCCAGTTCGCGCTGCGTACACCGGCCGCGCAAACCGTCATGGATCAGGCGATCACCGTCCTGAGCGAGACGCTGCGGGTCGAGTTCGTCAAGGTGCTCGAACTGCTGCCGGACGGCCGGAACTCTGCTGCTGCGGGCCGGCGCGGGTTGGACCGCCGGCTATCCCGCCGGCCGCGCCACCGTCTCCGCCGGCCGTTCGTCGCAGGCCGGATACACGCTGCTGCGCGACGCCGGGCCGGTGATCGTCGAAAACCTGAAAAGCGAAACCCGCTTCGACGGTCCGCCGTTGCTGCACGATCACGGGGTGGTCAGCGGCATGAGCGTCGTCATCCGCGGCGCGGCGCAAGCCGATGCCCCGTTCGGCGTCCTGGGGGTCCATACCGCGGCGCGACGCCGCTTCACCGAGCACGACATCCGGTTCCTCGAAGCCGTCGCCAACATCCTGACCGCCGCCGTCCAGCGCGAACGCGGCGACATCGCCCTGCTGCGAGGCGAGGCCGCGCTGCGCATGCTGGTGGAGGCGATGCCGCAATTCGCCTTCACCGCCTCGCCCGACGGCGCCACCGATTTCCGCAACCGGCGCTGGAGCGACTACAGTCCGCTGACAGCCGGCGAAGCCAGCGGCCGCGGCTGGGCCGCGATGGTGCATCCGCGGGACCGCGACGCCACCATGGCCGCCTGGAACCGCGCGGTCGAAACCGGCGAGACCTACGAGCGGGAGCACCGGCTGCTTGGCCGCGACGGCCGCTATCGCTGGTTCCTGACCCGCGCCGTGCCGGAGCGCGATCCGGATGACGGCCGGATTCTGCGCTGGCTCGGCACCTCCACAGACATCTCCGCCGTCGCCCACAGCCGGGACGACGCCATCCGCCGGGCCGAACGCCTGGAAGCCCGGATCAAAGACCGGACGCGCGCCCTGGCGGAGGCGGCTAAGGAGCTCGGCGTGGAAATGCGCCGCCGCCAGGAAGCCCGGGCCGCGCTGGTGCAATCGCAAAAGCTGGAAGCGCTCGGCCAACTGACCGCCGGTGTGGCGCACGACTTCAACAACCTGCTGACCGCGATCCTCGGCAGCTTCGAACTGATCGAAAAACGCAGCCGCGAGCCGGTCGTGACCGAACTGGCCGGGCACGGCAGGAACGCCGGACACCGCGCGGTCTCGCTGATCCGCCAGCTTCTCGACTTCGCCCGCCAGCAGCCGGCCACCCCGGTGACCGTCGATTTGGCGGAGGTTCTGCCGGAGACCGAGCAGTTGATCGGCCACGCCATCGGATCGGGTATCACGCGCGCGCTGGACCTCCAGCCGGACGTCTGGCCGGTGCTGACCGACAGCCACCAGCTCGAAGTCGCGCTGCTCAATCTCGCCGTGAATGCCCGCGACGCGATGCCGGACGGCGGGGTCCTCACCCTGAGCGCCCATAACCTGCCGCCCTCCCGGCGGCCGGAAACGCTGCCGCCCCGTGACTACGTGACCATCGGAGTCCGCGACACCGGTCAAGGCATGCCGGCGGCCGTGCTCGCCCGGGCGACCGAGCCGTTCTTCACCACCAAGGCCGCCGGCAAGGGAACCGGCCTCGGCCTGCCCATGGTGCACGCCTTCGCCGAACGCTCAGGCGGCTGCCTGCGCATCGAAAGCCATCCCGGCGCCGGCACGCTGGTCGAGATCATCCTGCCCCGCGCGGCCGGCACCGGCATGACGGTCGAGACGGACACCATCGATCCGGATGCCGGCGCGGCGCCGCGAACCGCCACGATTCTCGTCGTCGATGACGACGAGCAGTTGCGCCAGATCATGGCGGAATATTTGCGGGGCCAGGGATACCACATCATCGAGGCACCCAATGCGGAGGCGGCTATCGTGTTAAGTCACGCGATTGAAACCCTGGATCTGCTGCTGACCGACGTGGCGATGCCCGGCGCGTCCGGACCGAAACTGGCCGCGCGCCTGTGCGCCGAACGGCCCGGCCTCAGGGTCCTGTTCATGACCGGAGGGACGGCATCGGATGGCCTCGACGGTTCGGCCGTGCTCAGGAAGCCGATCACCGGGAGCGCATTGGCCGAGGCGATCGGGCGCGCGCTGCCGCCTGCCGGCATGCGTCGCACGCCCGCCGCGGACCCGTTGCTCAGGCGGCTGCGCAGCCCGGAGTTGCTGGCGGCCTATCTGTTCTGGCGAGCGGCCCGCAACGGCAACCGGCCGCCGCGCCTGCCGGACCTCGATTGGGGCGGATTGCCGAATGCGGACAATGCCATCACCGTTGCGGTCGAGCACACCGGCGCCACGCTCCGTTTCCGTTACGAGCGGGTCGGCCGGGCGTTGACCTCGCGGCTTGGCGAGCTACTCGATGGAACGTTGGTCCCCGGCGAAAAGATATCGGAGAACGAGCACGCCTTGCTCGGCTCGCTGGCGGGCGCCTACCAGCGTTGCACACGCAATTTGTCGCCGGGCTATGAGTACGCCAGCTTCGATTTCGGCGACGGCCTGCCAGTGACGTTCGAACGGCTGTTACTTCCCGTTTCAAACGACGGTGAGACGATCACGCATCTCGTTGGTATCGTGTTGTTTAGTCCGCCCGATGCCGGCATGAGCACGGCGCGGCCGAACGACGGGGAAGTGTGATGGCAACGCATAATGAAAGCCCGGATTTCGACGAGCCCCGGCTGGCGGAAGCGGTGGAGAAGCTGACTCCGGAGCAGGCAAACGCGCTGCCGTACGGCGCGGTTCGCCTGGACGCCGACGGGCGGGTGACGTTCTTCAGCGACTCCGAGCGCGAACTGTCAGGCTACCGGGCACCGCCGATGGGCCTGACGTTCTTCACCGAGATCGCGCCCTGCATGAACAATCCGAACTTCCATGGCCGCATCCAGCGCGCCCTGGCGGCGGGAAGCCTCGACATTTCCTTCAGCCATGTCGGCGACTTCACCGACGGCGCCAGGGAACTCGACGTTCGCGTGCAGTCCGCGACGGGCGGCGGCTGCTGGATTTTCCTGCGGCGCGAGGAATAGGGATCCCGGCCGCTATTTCGACTGTCTCGACCGCCCGTGATCGGCCTGCACGACCGGACGCGCCGCCAGCCGCGAAAAGCTGACGGCACTCCCCGCCCCGGCGAAGACCGCACCCAGCGTAACCGCCAAAGCCGGGCCATGCTGTAGCGAGATGCCGAAGCACAGCGCCACCAGGGCGGCGCCGACCGCCTGGCCGACAAGGCGGGAGGTGGCGACGATGCCGCTGGCGCCGCCGCTGCGGTCGGGCGGGGCGCTCGACATGATCGCCCTCAGGTTGGGCGACTGAAAGAACCCGAACCCGGCGCCGCAGATCATCATCCGCCAGACGATGCCGAACGTGCCGGGATGACCGGGCAGCAGCGCAATCAGCGTCAGGCCGGCGCACAGGATGGCCAGCCCGACCCCGCCCAGGATGGCCGGCGGATACCGGTCCGACAGCGGCCCGGCGATCGGCGCGAGGATCGCCGTCATCACCGGCCAGGGTGTCAGCAGCAGTCCGGTCTGCACCGCGCTGAGGCCCAGGACCGTCTGGAAATAGAAGGGCAGCGACACGAACGCCAGGCCCTGGGCGGAGAACGAACAAAACGCCGTCAGCGACGACAGCGCGAACATCGGCCTCCGGTAGAGATCGACCGGCAGGATCGGCGCCGGCAGCCCAAGCTGGCGGTAGATCAAGGCCACGCCGGATATCGCGGCCATGGCGAGCACCGATCCCGATACCGCCGGCGCGACGCCGTGTGCCGCCTCGCCGATACCGAAAATCAGGCAGCCAAACGTCAGCGCGTTCAGCGCCGCGCTGCCGAAGTCGAACCGGTACGCCGCGCGTTTTGTCTCGGGCAGGACGCGGACGGCCAGGACGAAGGCGATGACCCCCGGCGGCACGTTCACCGCGAACAGCCATTGCCACGACCCGGCCGACAGGATGCCGGCGGCGACCGTCGGGCCGATGGCGGTGGAGACCGCCACCACCAGCGCATTGTAGCCGACGCCGCGGCCGAGCGACCGGGACGGATAGATGAACCGGATCAGCGCGGTATTGACGCTCATGATCCCGCTGGCACCGAAGCCCTGGATCACCCGCGCCGCCGTCAATGTCGGCAACGACCAACTGACGGCGCACAGCAGGGAGGCCATCGTGAACACGGCCACGCCCCAGATATAGACCCGCCGGTAGCCGATGATCTCCCCCAGCGAGGCCACCGGCAGCAGTGACACCACCAGCGCCAGTTGATACGCGTTCACCACCCAGACCGAGTCCGCGGCGCTGGCGTTCACGTCCCTGGCGATGGTGGGCAGCGCGGTGTTGGCGATCGAGGTATCCAGTGACGACATGCCGACGGCGATGACCAGGGTGAGGACGGCGGACAGGAAGCGCGGACCGCTAAGGCCGTCCTCTTGGTTTGCGATGCTCATCGTGTCCGCATCCGGTGCAGTCTCTCCATGATAACGGGGTTGCCTGCCAACCCTGCCCCGCCCCGCTCCGCGTTGCCACCCCTGGCCACGGATCGCCCAAGCCACCATATTGGGCGCGTGACAACATCAAAGCGGAACCAAATGCGTCGCACTCCTGTCCTGATTGCCGGCCTCGCTTCCCTGGTGCTGGCCCTGTCTCCCGGATTAGCCGAGGCCCGCGCGGGTGGCGGCAGCTCCTTCGGGAGCCGCGGCGGGATGACGTATTCCGCTCCGCCCGCCACGAATACCGCGCCGTATTCGCAGCCCATGCAGCGCAGCATGACGCCGAATTCGCAGCCCGGCTACAACAGCGCGCCCGCCTACCAGCAAGGGCCGCGTTCCGGGTTCATGTCCGGCCTGATGGGCGGGCTGATAGGCGCCGGCATCGGCGGCCTGCTGCTCGGCCACGGCTTCATGGGCGGCGGCATGGGGCTGTTCGGCTTCCTGGGCATGCTGCTGCAGCTTTTTCTCCTGTTCGTGGTGGTGCGCTGGGTCTACCGCCTCGTCACCGGCGGGCGGTCGCCCGTAATGGCCGGAGGGCCGGGGATGTTTGCCCGCAGCACGATGCCTGGTCCCGGCCCGATGCAGGGCGGCTCCGGCGCGCGGCCCGGCGGACCGCCGCCGATCGCGGTGACGCCAGCCGACTACCAACAGTTCGAGCAATTGCTGCAGGGCGTCCAGGCGGCCTGGAGCGCGCATGACCTGAGCGGCCTGAAAGCCATGGCGACGCCGGAGATGGTAAGCTACTTCTCTGAGCAGTTGTCGGCGCAGGTCAGCCGCGGCGTGCGTAATACGGTGACCGACGTAAGGCTGGAGGCTGGCGACCTGTCGCAGGCGTGGACGGAGCAGGGGCGCGACTATGCGACGGTGGCGATGCGCTTCTCGATGATCGACGTGACGCGGGATGCGTCCGGGCGCGTGGTCGATGGCAGCCCGGCCGAGCATGTCACCGCGACGGAAATCTGGACGTTCGTCCGCTCGCGCGGCGGGCGGTGGTTGTTGTCGGCGATCCAGCAGGCGCGGTAGCGCTTGGCCACGGGCACCCGAGAGTATGGGCTTGCGGCACGGACAGCCCTAAAGTGCCATTGCCGGGCTTGGCCCGGCCACCCACGACTTGCGGTGTTCGAAGCGGTAAAGTCGTGGATGGCCGGCACAAGGCCGGCCATGACACGATAGGGATACTCCGTGCCGGATACCGCAATCAGCGAGCTTCCGGTGAGACCTTCATGAGCGTCCTCGACCCGATCCCCTATTCCGACTCCCTGCTGCGCGGCATCCTCTCGACCGTCCGCACCATCGCCATGGTCGGCGCCTCGTCGAACTGGAACCGGCCGAGTTACTTCGTCATGAAGTACCTCCAGGGCAAAGGCTACCGCGTGATCCCGGTCAATCCGGGCACCGCCGGCAAAGACCTGCTGGGCGAGCGGATCTACGCCAGCCTGCGCGACATCCCCGAACCGGTCGACATGGTGGACGTGTTCCGCGCCTCGGACTTCGTCGGCCCCGTCATGGACGACGCCATCGCCATCGGCGCCAAGGTGGTGTGGATGCAGCTTGGCGTCCGCAACGACGAGGCGGCGGCAAAGGGCGAGGCCGCCGGCCTGACCGTGATCATGAACCGCTGCCCGAAGATCGAATACGGCCGCCTCGGCGGCGAACTGTCCTGGAGCGGAGTGAACTCCGGCATCATCCGCAACCGCGCCGCGCAGCCGCCGACCGACCGGTCCCGCAAGCCGCGACCGCTGCCCGCTGCCAATATCAGCTACGGCTTCGAGACCCGCGCCGTGCACGCCGGCGCCTCGCCCGACCCGGCAACCGGGCGCGCGATCGACGCCGATCTATCAGACCACGGCGTATGTGTTCGACGACGTCGACCACGCGGCGTCTTTGTTCAACCTGCACAATTTCGGCTACATCTACTCCCGCCTGACCAACCCGACCGTGGCGGTGCTGGAGGAACGCGTGGCCAGCCTGGAAGGCGGGCGTGCCGCCGTCGCCGCCGCCTCCGGCCATGCCGCGCAGTTCCTGGTCTTCGCCACGCTGATGGAACCGGGCGACGAGTTCCTGGCGTCCCGCGCGCTGTATGGCGGTTCGCTGACCCAGTTCGGGCTGTCGTTCAAGAAGCTCGGCTGGACCTGCCATTTCGTCGATCCGCTCGATCCGGAGAATTTCCGCCGCGCGCTGACGCCCAGGTGCAAGGCGATCTTCGTCGAAAGCCTGGCCAATCCCGGCGGTGTCGTCGTCGACCTGGCGGCGATCGCCGGAATCGCGCATGACGCCGGGCTGCCGCTGATCGTCGATAACACCCTCGCCACGCCGTATCTGTGCCGCCCGATCGAGTGGGGTGCCGACATCGTCACGCACTCGACCACCAAGTTCCTCGGCGGGCACGGCAATTCGATGGGCGGGATCGTGGTCGAGTCAGGCAAATTCGACTGGGCGCAGGGCGGCAAATTCCCCTCGATGACCGAGCCGGAGCCAGCCTATCACGGCCTGCGCTTCTACGAGAATTTCGGCGACTTCGCATTCACCACCAAGGCCAGGGCGGTGGCACTGCGGGATTACGGCCCGTCGATGGCGCCGATGAACGCGTTCCTGACGATCACCGGGATGGAGACGCTGCACGTCCGGATGGAGCGGCATTGCGCCAACGCGCAGGCAGTCGCGGAATTCCTGGCGGCGCATCCGCGCGTGGCGTGGGTGTCCTATGCCGGCCTGGACACCAGTCCATACCGGACGCTGGCGGCGAAGTACATGCCGAAGGGCGCCGGATCAGTGTTCACCTTCGGCGTCACGGGCGGCTACGAGGCCGGCATCAGGCTGGTCGAGAGCGTCCGGCTGTTCTCCCATCTGGCGAATATCGGCGATACCCGCAGCCTGATCCTGCATCCGGCCTCGACGACGCATCGGCAGTTGACGGAGGAACAGCGGCTCGCCGCCGGCGCCGGCCCCGATGTGATCCGGCTGTCGATCGGGCTGGAGACGGCGGCCGATCTGATGGCCGATCTGGATCAGGCGCTGGGTGCTCCGGGAGACGAGTTCGTCGCCGCCCGGTAGGCACCAAGCGTCCCCGTGTCATAGCCGGGCCAAGCCCCATGCGTATCGGGAGAAGGGGAAGCGACCGGAAAAGTTTGCCCGGGGCCTTGTGCTCTCACCGTCATGGCCCGGCTTAACCTTGTCCGGGCCACCTATGCCGGCACGTGCCGCGACAGGTGGCCCGGACAAGCCGGGCCATGACGAATGTGGAGAACGCCTTGCTCCGCGTTACCGCCTTATCCTGGTTCCCATGGGGGAAAGCCCGGCCATGACACAATCAGCCTCACCCCGGCGTCGTCATCCGCCGGATCGTCCCGGTCGTGCTGTGGCCTTCCCGCAGCGTGACCAGCACGACCTTGCCGCCGCGGGCGCGAACCAAATCGCCGCCGACGACCTGATCGACCGTGTAATCCGACCCCTTGACCAGCACATCCGGCCGCAGCGCCTCAATCGCCTCCAGCGGCGTGTCCTCGTCGAATAAAATCACCAGATCGACCGGCGACATCGACGCCATGACGGTCGCCCGCGCCATCTCGTTCTGCAGCGGCCGTGTCGGCCCCTTCAGACGCTTGACCGACGCATCGGTGTTCAACGCGACGATCAGCCGGTCGCAGGCCGCGCGGGCCTCGCTTAGCAGCCGGACATGACCGGGATGGATCAGGTCGAAGCAGCCGTTGGCGAAACCGACCTTCAGTCCAAGCCTGTGCCAGTCGGCGACCCTTTCGAGCGCCTCATCGAGGCTGGCGACTTTCCGGTCAGTCTGCACCAAGTCCGCCAGATGCAGTTCGTCCAGCAATTCCTGACGCGACACCGTCGCGGTGCCCTGCTTGCCGACGGAGATCCCCGCCGTGGCATTGGCCAGCATCGCCGCCTCCGGCAGTTCCGCCCCGGCACCCAGCGCGACGGCCAGCGCGGCAACCAGCGTATCGCCCGCGCCCGAAACGTCCGCGACCTCACGTGCACGGGTCGGCAGGTGCATCGCGTCCTCGTTCCGGCGCACCAGCGTCAGGCCCTTGGCGGACCGCGTCACCAGAACCGCCTCGCCGCCCGTCGCCTCCAGCGCGAGGTGACCGGCGCGATCGGCCTCGGTGTCCTGGTCGGCTTCGAGGCGCGTGGCGTGCCGCACCTCGTGCTCGTTCGGCGTCAGGATCGTGGCGCCGCGGTAGGCGGCGAAATCCGGCCGTTTCGGGTCGGCGATGACAATCCTGCCGTCGCCCGCCGCCATCGCCAGGACCGCGTCGAGGACGCCATCGCACAGTACGCCCTTGGCGTAGTCCGACAGCACGACGACCCCGCACGCGGCCAGGCAGTTGCCCACGGCCTCCAGCACCGTTGCCGAAGCGGCGGCGTCGAGGCAGTCCGTGGTCTCCTCGTCAAGCCGCAGAAGCTGATGCGACCCGGTCATGAACCGGGTCTTCGCGGTTGTGGGCCGCCCGGGGATACGCACCAGCGCCGAGGTCATGCCGCGGGTCGCGGTGACCTGGCGCTCGACCTCGTCTCCGGCGGCATCGGTGCCGATGACGCCGATCAGGGTGGCGTGGCCGCCGAGGGTCGCGATGTTCAGCGCGACATTCGCCGCGCCGCCGAGCGTCGAACGATCGTCCGCCGGCCGCAGCACCGGGATGGGCGCTTCCGGGGACAGCCGGTGCACGGCACCGGTCACGTAGCGGTCGAGGATGATGTCGCCGATGACCAGAATGTTGGCAGAATGAAAATTCCGCACGATGGCGGCCAGTTCAATGTCCGTAGGCGGCAGCATCCGGCGCGTGTCAGCCGGGATGTGGGTCATGCGGCGATCCTCGATCGGTTCGTGCAACGGCAGGCACGTATTCAATAGCAGAATGACCGTGTTGCCGCATCTGCAAAAAAACAACCAGATCGTAGTTCCATCTGAATCACGAAATCGCTATTGATAAGGTGTCGAGACGAAATCGCCCGCCCCGTCACCTGTCCGAGAGAGAGTCCGTGAAATACCTCCCGCCGTTCGAGTTGATCCGCCGGTCCATCGAGATCTCCACCGTCCGGGGAGAATTGCGCGTCAATGTTTCATATGAAGACTTTGTAAAGATCCTGAAGACCCTGATCCAGGGCATCGAGGTCAACGAGGCCTGGTACGCCAAAACGTACGAAGACATCGGCGGCGCGATCAAGAACGGCGTCGTCCGCTCAGCGCGGCAGCATTTTGTCGACGACGGTTACTTCGAGGGCCGCCGCCCGTTTCCCATCGCGGTCGATGAGAAATGGTACCTGACGGCGAATCCCGACGTCGCGGACAGCATCCGCCACGGAAACGTGGTGTCCGCGCAGGAGCATTTCGACAAGGACGGCTACAGCGAAGGCCGCCTCCCGTTCGGCATGTAGTTCAACCTTTGCCGCGGCCTCCGGCGACAGGCGCCGCGGGCTGCTTACCGCGCCGGCGGCGTGGCCTCCGGACGCTTCCTTTGAGGACATCGGTTTTTCATGAAGCAGGCTCGTTCGCGCTACGCCAAGACGCGGTCCAAGGCTCCCGCCGGCGCTGTCCGGACCGCGGGCGGGGAGATCGCGGGTGCGGCGGTCGCATCGCTGGCGCCGACGGTGCTGATTGAGATCGATCCGAGATTCAGCGGCGGCTTTGTCCGAAACCGTTTTGACATCATGGTCTCCGGTCGGGTGCTGAGCGACGCGCCGCTTGCGGCGACCAGGCTGCAGATTGGCAATGCCGTCACCTGCGCCGCGTTCTACGGCGAACCCGAACGCGCCAGCCTGGCGGTGCTGCCCGATGGGCGCCCGGGCCGGCAGCGCGCCTTCTGGTTCGCCCTGGCATGCGAGGCCGACGGTCCCGCGGAACGCTGCGAATTTCAGGTAATCGCCCGGACCTTCGGGGGCGCCGAATACGCCGAGACCGTCGTTGTCGGCGTCGATCCGATCGCGGAGCCAAAGGTCTGGATGGTATCGGGTCCGGTCCGCCCGGCGCCGGATGGCACTCGTCCCATTGGCCTCATGTACGTCGAGAAGGGCGCGATCGACGCCGGCGGTGCCTTGTCGGTTCAGGGGTGGGCCGTCTCCCTCTCGCCCATTCAATCGATCCGGATATTCGCCGGGGACGAATATCTCGGAGAGGCGACCCTGAGGGAGGACCGGGACGACGTCGCGGCGGCTTTTTCCGGCTATCCGAATGCCGGCCTCGCCGGCTTCTCCCTGAATGTGCAGCTCGACGAAATCGATCAGGACGCGAAGACGATCCGCGCCCGGGTGATTTGCACGAACGGGTTCGGTCTGGAAGAAACCATCCCGGTCGAGCGTCTCGGCCAACGGCACGCCGGGCGGCCGGCGGCGATCGTGGCGGAGCCGAACCCGCCCGCGATCACCCGGGCGGATCCCGGTTCAGGGTTTTCACTGCTCAACCAGCCGCCGGCCTACCGGTTGAATGCCGCCCTTCGCATCGATCACGAGGCGCCGCCCGATATCGCGTTCGATCCTGAAACCAAAGCCTTCCCCGCTTCGCTGCCGGCGCTGGCGCCGCCGATGCTGCTGTCCTTCGAAGTCGCACCCGAGAGGCCGCGGGCGTTCCGGGAAGACCCATCCGCCACGATCGATATGTATTGTGACGAAGCCAGACTGACCGGCGACGGGGTGCTGACCGTGAATGGCTGGGCGACATGCCGCGGGGGCATCTCCCAGGTGCGCGTGCTGCTGGAAGACCGGGACGTCGGCCTGGCCTCCTACGGGCACGAGCGCCTGGATGTAGGCCGGATATTCAACACCATCCCGATGTCGCATCTGTCGGGCTTCAAGTTCGACCAGAAGGTGGACGAACGCTGCTCGGGCGAATTCAAGGTCAGGGTCATCGTCTGCAGCACGCTCAACGAACAGGCGGAACGGGATCTGACTGTCGTCGCGACGCCGCCAACCGGGTCACCGGATGCGGAACCCGTGCGGACCCCGGAACAGACCGTCGAGTTTCGCTTCGAACTGGATTCGCCCGGACTGACCAACGGGGTGGCGTCCGAGACGGTCACCGGACGGCTGACCATCGATGGCTGGCTGCTGACCCGATCCGGCATCGCGAGGTTCGAGGTCTTCCTGGACGATCAGCGGTTGGGCGAAGCGCATCACGGCCTGGCCCGGCAGGATGTGGGCGCGGCGTTTCCGGAATGGCCGAACTCGCTGCGCGCCGGCTTTGCCTTCCATTGCCCGCCGCGCAGCCTGAAGGACGGCGATCACCGGATCACGCTGAAGATCATGGCCAACAGCGGCCAGGAAATGACGCGCGATTTCCGCGTCACGGTGAAGAAATCCGACGATCAGCAGGACCTGACCGGCATCCGCCGGCGCGTGCCGCGGGTCGAGGCCGACATGATGCTGGCGTATCTGGCCGGCATGCAGTACCGGCCGGCGTTCCGTTTCCTGCTGCGCCAGGACGGCGTGGTCGACCCCGCCGGGCTGCGGGTGACGCTGGACGCCCTGCGAACCCAGGCCTACGGCGATTGGACGGTGCTTGTCCTCGCCCCCGATGAGGCTGCCGCCGCGGCCGTGCTGGCCGCCGCCGGTGAGCAGATGCCGCATCTGTTGAACCGCTTCACGACACTGATCCCGTCCGATGGCGATGCATGGAACCGCCCGGTTGCGCACGAGCATGACGGTCGCGGCGTGCTGTATGCGCTGCTCTCGCCCGGGGACGAGCCGGGCGCGGATGCATTGCTCGAGCTCGCGGTGGCCGGCGGCCTGCATCCGGGCATCGACCTGCTGTACGGCGATGAGGTCCGGATCAGTCCGGTCAGCAACGAGAAGGAGCCGTTCTTCAAGCCGGACTTCTCCCCGGACCTGTTGCTGTCCTCTAACTATATCGGCCGTCCCTGGGTCGCGACGGCGGCACTGCTGGCGAAAACCGGCGTCTCGGCCGCCAGCCTGACGACGGATGGCGAATACGACCTGGTGCTGCGATGCGCCGAACTCGCGCGCGGCATCCATCATATCCCGAGGCTGCTGTGCCAACGCGCGGCGATGGAGCTGGACCCGCCGGAGCGGGAACGTTCGGCGCTGCTTCGCATGCTGGAACGCCGCGGGATCACCGCCGGGATCGTCGAAACCCCCATCCCCGGCACCTGGCGGGTGCAGCGGGAGGTCCGGACGGACGGCCTGGTCTCGATCATCATCCCGACCTGCGCGGCGAACGGCTACATCGAAACCATCATCGCGACGCTGCGCGACAAGACCGCGTACCGCAACTTCGAGATCATCGTCATCGACAACATTCCCGCCGACAACCCATGGAAAGCCTGGCTGCCGAAGCACGCCGACAAGGTCGTCCATATTCCGGGCAGTTTCAACTGGTCGATCTTCAACAACCGGGCGACGGAGGTCGCGGACGGCGATTACTTCCTGTTCCTGAACGACGACATGGAGGTCAAGCACGCGGACTGGCTCGACGCGCTGCTGGAGCATGTGCAGCGTCCCGAAGTCGGGCTGGCCGGCCCGCAGCTCGTGTATCCCGACGGCAAGGTCCAGCACGCGGGCATGTTCCTTTCCAGTAATGGGATTGGCCGCCATGCCTTTCGTTTCGCGTCAGCCGACGATCCCTGTTATTTCGGGCTCAATCTGACGCAGCGCAACGTGATCGCGGTCACCGGCGCCTGCATGCTGGTGCGGCGGGAGGTGTTCGAGCGGCTCGGTGGTTTCGACGAGGCGCACCAGATCACCAACAACGACCTCGACTTCTGCCTGCGCACACACCAGGCCGGCCTGCTGACGGTGTTCACGCCCTATGCCTCGCTGATCCATTACGAACTGGCCAGCCGGGCAGGCATGCGGGACATCTTCGACATGACGCATTTCGATGCGGTCTGGAAAACGACGTTCGCGGCGGGCGATCCGTATTTCAGTCCGCGCCTGTCTCGCCATGCCGACGACTATCGGCCCGACGACGAGCCGGTCCAGTGGGTGGCCTGCGGGACGCCGCTGTTCCACAAGGAGGAAATCGAGCGGATCCTGGTGATCAAGCTCGACCACATCGGCGATTTCGTTACTGCGTTGATGCCAATACGCCGGTTGAAGCAGATTTTTCCGAACGCGCGCGTGACCGTGCTCGCCGGCCCGGGATCGAAGGCATTCATTTCCCTGGAGCCGGCCATCGACGAATTCATTCCATTCGCCTTTTTCCACGCCCGGTCGCAACTGGGCGAACGCGAGATCGACAAGGCCGATTACGAAGCGCTGGCGCAGCAGCTTCGCCCGCGCCGGTTCGACCTCGCGGTCGATCTGCGCAAGCATCCATCGACCCGGGACGTGCTGAAATACTCCGGCGCGCGCTTCCTCGCCGGCTTCGACGATCGCGGCCAGTACCCGAACCTGGACATCGCCCTGAACTGGGACGGCGACCAGAGCTTGCAGCGCAAGCGCAACCACGTCGTCGACGACCTCATAGGCCTTGTGGACGCCATCGGCCACGCCACCGACACCGACCGCGCGGTGATGCGGCCCGAGCCGGTGCCGATACCGCTGAGCGAAATGCCGGACGAGGTGCAGGCGCTGTTCGCGCGGCCTGTCGTGGCCATCCATCCGGGCGCCGGGAACATCACGAAGCAATGGCCGGAACAGCATTTCTCCGCGTTGATCGACCTGCTGATCGAGAAGAACGGCGTCAACATCCTGCTCGTCGGCGGTCCGGACGACGTCGAAATCGCCAACGGGTTGCTGCGCGGCGGGCAGCATCCCGAACGGATGGCGACAGTGGCCGGCAAGACCAGTCTGGGCGATCTGCCGCGGCTGCTGAAGACCTGTGCCCTCTATATCGGCAACGACAGCGGCCCCAAGCACATCGCCAGCGCGGTCGGCATTGCCACCATCGGCATCCATTCCGGTGTCGTCGATCCCGTCGAGTGGGGGCCGATCGGCGTCAACGCGGTGGCGCTGCGGCGGAACATGAACTGCAGCCCGTGCTATCTGGCGAATGCCGACGATTGTCCGCGTTCGCTCGCCTGTTTGCGGTTCCTGGAACCCAATCTCGTGTATGAGACCGCGAACCTCATGTTGAAAAGCGCCGCTTCGGATGAATGACCATGCCCTCCTGGATCTCGCGACCGCGTTGGCGGAGCGGGCGGCCGCCGAAATCATCGAGATCCGCGATCGCGGCTTCAGCATCGAGCACAAGGCGGACGCGTCCGTCGTGACCGACGCCGATCATGCGGCGGAGGCGATCATCCTCGCCGGGCTGCGCGCGGCGCTTCCCGGCTGCACGATTGTCGCCGAGGAGCAGGCCGCGGCGGGCGTCGTCACCGCCGCGGCGGCGGAGTTCTGGCTGGTCGATCCGCTCGACGGCACGCGCGAATTCAGCACCGGCGGCGTCGATTTCGCCGTCAACGTCGGGCTGGTCCGCGACGGGCGTCCGGTGCTCGGCGCCGTCGCCGTTCCCGCCACGGGGGAGATCTTCGGCGGTATCGTAGGCATCGGCGCCTGGCGGCAAAAGGACGGCCGCCGATCGGCGATTGCCGCGCGGATGTGCCCGCCGGAGGGACTGACCGTGGTCGCCAGCAGGCATCATGGGGACGCGGCATTGCTGGACCGGTTTCTCGCCGGCCGGACGGTATCGCGGGTCGTGAACTTCGGCTCCAGCCTGAAATTCTGCCGGCTTGCCGATGGAGAGGCGGACGTCTATCCGCGCTTCGGCCGGACGATGGAGTGGGACACCGGGGCGCCGCAGGCGGTGCTCGAGGCGGCGGGAGGATCGGTCGAAACGCTGGATGGGCGGCCTTTGCGTTATGGCAAGCCCGGGTGGGACAACCCGCACTTCGTCTGCTGGGGCCGCCGATAGTCCCTCGGGGCAGGGGTGAAACCGCCGGCCATCTCACCTAAACTGGTATGACGAACCGCTGATTGCCGAGTTGTTGAACCATGTTGCATCTCACCAAGCTGGCCGTCGGCGTGCGCGACACGGATCACTTGCGCCAATTGCAGGCCGCCCGGGGCCGCGACAATCCGCCGCTGCGCCACCGCACCCGGAATTCGCCGCGCCGCCGGGCGGATGTGCTCGACGGCGGTTCCATGTACTGGGTCATCAATGGCTCGATGCTGGCGCGGCAACGCATCCTCGATATCATCGAGGATCAGCGCGACGACCGGTCCGCCTGCACCGGCCTGATCCTGGACCCGGAGATCGTGCCGCTGGTCGGGCGGCCAACCCGGCCGTTCCAGGGGTGGCGCTATCTCGACCCGGAGGCGGCGCCAGCCGATCTGCCTGATGTCGGGGCGGTCACCGGCCTCGACATCCTGCCGGCGGCCCTGCGCCAGGAGTTGCTGGCGCTATGCCTGCTGTGATCGCCGTTGAGGTGTCTGGCGTCACGATAACGCCACGCGGCCGCATGCCGGGCTGGTTGCGGCGATTGAAACGAAAGCGCAGAAGACCCGGTCAATGAGTTCAGTCCATGTCATTGGCGCCGGGTTGGCCGGACTCGCCGCCGGCTTGTCGCTCACTGGTGCCGGCCGCGCTGTCGTGCTGCATGAGTCGGGTCCCGCCGCCGGCGGGCGCTGCCGATCCTATTTCGACAAGGAGCTTGGCATCCGCATCGACAACGGCAACCACCTGCTGCTGTCCGGCAACACCGCCGCCTGCGCCTACATCGACGAGATCGAAGGCATCGGCGGGTTCGATATCCCCGATCAGGCGATATTTCCCTTCTGCGACCTCAAGACGGGTGAGCGCTGGGCGGTCCACCCCAACAAGGGCCGGATCCCCTGGTGGGTATTGCGGGCGGACCGCCGCGTCCCGGACACGCGCCTCTCGGATTACTGGGACCTCGCCCGCATCGTCTCATGCAAGGACAACACGGCCGTGGCGGAATGCATGCGGCGGGGACGGCTGTTCTGGAGGCTGGTCGATCCTGTTGCCCTGGCGGCATTGAATACCTCCACGCAGCATGGCCTGGCCCGCCTGTTCGGCGCGGTCATCCGGGAAACCTTGCTCAAGGGCGGCAACGCCTGCCGTCCGATGCTCCCCAAGGAGGGCCTGTCCGAGTCGCTGGTGGACCCGGCCATCGCCACCCTGCGCTCCCGCGGCGCGGAGATCCGGTTCAACCATCGGATCTCGTCGCTTTCCATTGACGGCGGCCGTGTCACCGGCCTGGCCGGCCCCAACGGCTCCATTGATCTGGGACCTTCCGATGCCGTGGTGCTGGCGGTGCCCCCCTGGATCGCCGCCGAACTGCTGCCCGGCCTGGTCGCGCCCGAGGCCTTTGAATCGATCCTGAACATCCATTTCCGGCACGCGGCGGACCCCGAGGGGCCGCTGGGCGAAGCGGGCTTCATCGGCCTGATTTCCGGCACGGCGGAGTGGGTCTTCATGAAGCCCGGCCACGTGTCGGTCACCATCAGCGCGGCGAACCGCATGATGGACGATTCGGCCCGGGAGATTGCCCTGGCCGTGTGGCCGAACGTAGTGGACGCGCTGGGCCTGGACAGCGACCTGAAGCACGACCTGCCGCCCTACCGTGTCGTCAAGGAGCGGCGCGCGACCTTCACCGCCTCCGCCGCGCAGGATGTGCGGCGCCCGGGTACCCGTACCAATATTGCCACAAATCTCGTTCTCGCGGGCGACTGGACCGCCACCGGGTTGCCCGCCACGATTGAGGGAGCCATAAGATCGGGCAGATTCGCCGCGAAAGTTATTCTTTCAGACTGAGTGCAAGGATACAATGGCTCTGGACGCGACTACCTCGCTGGTTATCGACGAAAATGCATTGGTTGATTCGGTCTCGCGAGCGTCGGATGCCCTGACCCGCCATCAGAAGCCGGACGGTCATTTTGTCTTCGAACTCGAGGCCGATGCCACCATTCCGGCCGAATATGTCCTGCTGGAGCATTTTCTCGGCCGCATCGACCAGCCGCTGCAAGACCGCATCGGCGTCTATCTGCGCTCCATTCAGGGCGAGCACGGCGGATGGCCGCTGTTCCATGACGGCGTCTTCAACCTGTCGGCCAGCGTCAAGGCCTACTTCGCGCTGAAGGCCATCGGCGACTACGCCGAGGCGCCGCACATGCGGCGGGCGAGGCAGGCGATCCTGGACGCGGGCGGCGCCGAACGGACAAATGTCTTTACGCGCGCACAGCTTGCCCTGTTCGGGCAGGTGCCGTGGCACGCCGTGCCGGTGATGCCGCTGGAAATCATGCACCTGCCGCTGTGGTTTCCGTTCCATATATCGAAAATCTCGTACTGGTCCCGCACCGTCACCGTCCCGCTGCTGGTGCTGATGGCCTACCGCCCCAAAGCCCGCAACCCGCGCGCGATCGGCATTCAGGAGCTGTTCCGCGCGCCCCCCGGGCAGATCAGGGACTGGATTCGCGGTCCCTACCGCTCGCGCTGGGGGCGCTTCTTCAAGGTGATCGACGCCGTGCTGCGCCGGGTCGCGCCGCTGTTTCCGAAGGCCGGGCAGAAGCGCGGGGTGGAAAAGGCGGTGGCGTTCGTCACCGAGCGGTTGAACGGGGACGACGGGCTGGGCGGCATCTACCCGGCCATGGCCAACAGCGTGATGATGTTCGACACGCTCGGGTATGCCCCCGATCACCCGGACGCGGTGATCGCCTGGCAGGCGGTGCGCAAGCTGCTGGTGATCGAGGCGGATCGCGCCTACTGCCAGCCTTGCCTGTCGCCGGTCTGGGATACCAGCCTCGCCGGTCACGCCCTGGCCGAGGCCGGGGTCGCGACGGAGGCCCTCTGCGACTGGCTGGTTCCGCTGCAGATCACCGATGTCGTCGGCGACTGGGCGGTGCGCCGCCCGGGCCTGCGTCCCGGCGGCTGGGCGTTCCAGTACAAGAATCCGCATTATCCCGACGTTGATGATACCGCCGTCGTCGGCCTGCTGCTGCACCGCAACGGCAATCCGGCCCACGCAGAGTCGATCGACCGCGCCCGCGAATGGATCGTCGGCATGCAGTCCTCGGACGGCGGCTGGGGCGCGTTCGAGCCCGAGAACACGCATCTCCATCTGAACCACATTCCGTTCGCCGATCATGGTGCGCTGCTCGACCCGCCGACGGCCGATGTCAGCGCCCGCTGCGTCTCCTTCCTGGCCCAGATCGGCATGCCAGGGTATGACCCGGTGATGGAGCGGGCGCTGGCCTACCTGCGGCGCGAGCAGGAGGCGGACGGCAGTTGGTACGGCCGCTGGGGCACCAACTACATTTATGGCACGTGGTCGGTGCTGTGCGCGCTGAACGCCGCGGGCGTGCAGCACGACGATCCGGCGGTGGTCCGGGCGGTCGATTGGCTGGTCTCGGTGCAGCGTGACGACGGCGGCTGGGGCGAGGACGAGGAAAGCTACGCCGACGCGCCGCACGGCCGGTATACGGAGGGCACGGCGAGCCAGACCGCCTGGGCGCTGCTCGGGCTGATGGCGGCGGGCGCGGTCGACCACCCGGCGACGGCGCGAGGCATTGCCTGGTTGACCGCCACCCAGGCGGATGACGGCGAGTGGACCGAGCTGCCCTACACCGCGGTCGGCTTTCCCCGCGTGTTCTACCTCCGCTACCATGGCTACCGGCTGTATTTCCCGCTGCTGGCGCTCGCCCGGTACCGCAACCTGCGGCACCGCAATACGCACCGGGTCGAGTTCGGCTTCTGACCGGCGGCATGCGCCTCGGCTTCGTCGTTGGCCTGGAAGCGGAGGCGCGGATCGCCACCCGGTTCGGCTTCACGGCGCGGGCCGGGGGGGGATGCCGCCCGGCGCGGCGGAGGCGGCATCCAGGCTGGTGGCGGACGGCGCGGCGGGACTGGTCAGCTTCGGCCTGGCGGGAGGTCTCGATCCGGCATTGCGGCCCGGCATGGTCGTCATCCCCGACAGAGTGCTGAGCGGCGGCGAGATGTTCGCGGTGGATGCCGCCCTCGCTGCCCGGTTCGGCGGATCGACGGGCCATTGCCTCCTGGCCGGAAGCACGATCGCCGCCGGCGCTGCGGCGAAGCGCGCGCTGCTGACGGCGACGGGTGCGCAGGCGATCGATCTGGAGAGCGGCAGCGTGGCGCGGATCGCTGCTTCGCATGGCCTGCCGTTCGCGGTCGTTCGTGCGATCTGCGACCCGGCTGAGCGGGACCTGCCACCCGCCGCGCTGGTTGCGCTGGATCGGGCCGGGGCTATCGGCCTGCTGGCGGTGTTACGGTCGGTGCTGCGCCGCCCGGGCCAGATCCCCGGCTTGCTGGCACTGGCGCGAGACGCGGCCCGGGCACGCCAGGGTCTCCTGCTTGCTCTCGAGCAGACAGCAGCACGCCAGTCGTCATAACCCGGATCGTTCACGGACGCGGCCAATGGTAGTAACTTATCTACAATGCCCGGTTACGTGGGAGCATCGCTGTGACGATCACGACCCTATCGAGCCGGGAGTTCAGTCAGGACCCCAGTCGGGCCAAAAAGGCGGCCAGCGACGGGCCCGTGTTCATCACTGATCGCGGCGTTCCCGCCCATGTGCTGCTGAGCTTTGAGGAATATCGGCGAATCACGGGCCGCCCCCGGAGCATTATCGACGCTTTGGCCATGCCGGGGCTGTCAGATATCGAGATAGAGTTTCCCTGATCGCGCGACCTCGCCCCGCCCGCCGACTTCGCCTGATGTTCCTGCTCGACACGAACGTCATTTCCGAATTGCGTAAAGCCGGCGACGGCCAATCGTCACCCGTAACGTGGCCGGTTTCGCACCCACAAACGCGTCGATCCTTAATCCATGGGAGGCCGCGGAATGACCGAGGACGACATCATCGGACTGCGCGATGCGGAGGCCACCCGGCGGCCGGTTATGATACCATAGAGCGCTTTATCGCTCCGGTACCAGTGCGCGCCGACAGCAACTCTCGCCATAAACGGCCATAGCCGGGGCAAGGCCCCGGGCGTCAGGATCAGGGGTCATGCGGAGCAAGCCTTTCTCCTCATTCGTCATGGCCCGGCTTGTCCGGGCCACCTGTCGCGGCACTTGCTGGCATAGGTGGCCCGGACAACAAGCCGGGCCATGACGGTGAGAGAACCAGGTCCCGGGCAAATTTTTCCCCCGCTTCCTCTTATCGGGGTCCGTGATTTGACGTCCGGGCGGACTCAAGGATATCCAACCGATACCCCGGCTGCCGATCCTGATGTACAACGTGCAGCGCACCGGCGGTCGCCGCGATAAAGCAGTTCGCGGCCTCGTCCCCGGTGCAGGGGTCATCCGATTGGCCGAGCCAGTTGACCAGAACCACCATCGCGTCCGGTAGCAAACTTGCCAGCACCCGCTTCGCGGACCGGTCGATATCGGCGGGAGTCAGGAAATACAGCACCTCGGACAGGACGATCAGGTCCCACCGTCCGTCCGGCCATTCCCCCGGCACCCGCATCTGCTGGAAGCTTACCCCGGGCTGGTCTGCGCAACGCGCCCGCGCCGCCTCCAGCGGCTGCTCCACCAGATCGACGCCCAGCAGTGCCTCGCACCGCGGCGCCAGCATGCGGGTCAGGAATCCCAGCGAACAGCCGATCTCCAGGCCGGAGGCGAAGCGGCGGCCGCCGAGCGCCTGGACGGTCCGCTGATATTTCTCCTGTTCGTAGGGATTGCTGGCGAAGCCCCACGGATCGGGGCTGGCCTCGTAGATGCGTTGGAAATGCGCGGCGGAGCGGGATTCGGTCATGCTTCCAGAAACGTCTCATAAGGGCCATCGAACGCGGCCAACAGAGCGTGCGGCAGTTCAAATCCCGAGGGATCGTCGGTGATCAGGCCGCCATATTGCGACCGGTGCGCCTGGATCGCCTTCTGCTTCACCGGCTGAAGCGTATCGATGCGCAGCCGCCATCCGGCCCCCGGCGATCCGGGGACGGGCGTATCCCGGTCCAGCGTCCAGCCCCAGACCGGATACGCCAGGTGGCGGATCTTCGCCGCATCGGCCACCGCGGCGGCGATCAGCGAGGCTGCCTTGTGGTCGCAATGTGGATCGTTTCGCCACGGCGCGAGGATTGCGGTGCATGCTGCCTCCTGCCGCACCATCGCCACCAGCTTCGCCACCACCGCGTCGAACGCCGCCCCGCCGTGCGGCGCCGCCGTGTCGGGTTCTCCCAGGAACGCCAGCCGAGCCGGCGGCAGGCCCAAGGCGGTCACCGCCGTCAGCGCCTCCTGCGCCCGCACCGCGCGCAGCCGCTCCGGTGGATAGGCGGCGGAACGGTGCGATCCGGCGCCGTCGGTCAGGATGACCACGAGCGGCGCCCGGCCAACCGAAACGCAGCGCGCGATCAGGCCGCCGCAGCCGAGGCTCTCGTCATCCGGATGCGGCGCCAGGATCACGCAGGTGCCGGATCCGATGATCTCGTCCAGCCCGCCCACCGGCAGCGCACGCCACACATCATGGAACTCGCCGGCTGTGCTCATGCGATCACCGTCGCGTTCGGGTGGATGGCGAACCAGGTGGCGCCCTCCGTCAGAACCTCGTCCGGAGCGGGCTGGCGCAGATACGTGGACAGGTCGCGGCAGATCCGCTCGACCGGAGCGCCCTGCCGGAATGCCGACAACCCGATGGAACGCTGGATCAGGCGCATGGCGTCAAGGCAGGCGGTCTCCACCGCGATCCGCGCGAGGCCGGCGGTCGCGACGCGGTGCCCCGTATCGGCGGCCGCGTCCTCGGCGATCCGGGCGGCGGAGCGGACCCAGAGGCGGCTGGTTTCGCGCGCGATGATCGCTTCGCCGAGGCGGGCGCGGGTATGCGGGCTGTCGAACCGCCCCGATGCTTTCAACTGCTCGGCCGCAAGGTCGAGCAGCGCGATCAGGCCGCCCAGCGCGACCGCCGAACCGCGCCATGCTCCGGCTGAGAAATCCGGTTCGCGCAGGTAATCGCCCGGCTCGCCCAGGATCGAGGCCGCGGGAACCTCGCAGCCGGTGAAGTCCACCGCGCCGGTAACCGCCGCGCGCATGCCTTGCAGCGGCGAGGGCAGGGGCGTCACCGCCTCGCCGATACCGAGCCGCACGATCAGCATCCGCGTCCTGCCGTCGCTGTCGAGCGCCGTGATCAGGGCGCCCCCCGTGTAACCGGCGCCGGAGCAGAACTGCCTGGCGCCGGTCAGCATGATCCGGTCGCCGCGCCGCTGCATGCGCAACCCGCCGCCGGGCGGATCGGTCACCCAGAGGCCGAACAGGCATCCCTCCCGCGCGGCCGCTGTCGCTTCGGCCCGCTGCTCCGGGCAGCCGTAGCGTCCAACCAGATGCATCGCGTTGATATGGGCTTCGAGCAGGCGGCCGACAGAGAGGTTGCCCTGCCCGGCGAGGATCAGCATCGACGCCAGGCTGTCGGCGGTCTCGCGCGACTCCGGCGGGACGGGATGCGTCAACGCGCCCAGGCGGTGCAGCCGAACGATCTCCTCCGCCGGGAATGCGCTGTCGCGGTCGAGAGCATCGGCCCGGGCCTGCATCCAGGGGATGTGTTCGGCGAGGGCCGGGTGAGGCAATGTCATGGCTAACGGGACACGCGGAAGGTGGGTTGCACCGCACGCCAACCGCCATGGGCCGGCCTATCGAAACCGTCATGGCCCGGCTTGTCCGAGCCACCCCCGCAAGCACCTGCCGTTCCGCGTGGGCCGGACAGGCCGGGCCATGACGTTTGCCGCGCGGGCCAAGTCGATCTCGACGGGCGCATCGGCGCCGCATCGTCATGGCGGGCGAAGGGCCGCCATCCACGCCTGTGCCTGAGCAAACGAAGGCGCGGATGTCGTCCTCCGCCGGCATGACGGGGGGCGAGGCGGCCAGGTCGAATCCGCATTGTCCTTAACATCCCGCTAATCCGCCGCCATGGTCTCAGCCGGCGCCAGGTGACGCAGCACGTACTCAGCGTGCGCGATCTCCTCGCACAGGTCCACGAACCGGACGCGGCGCCGCTTCAGTAGGGGACTGACACGCTCCAGTTCCGTCCAGGCCGCGCCGAAGAAGAACCGCGACAGCGCGTCGGACAACCGGCTCAGTGGAATTCCGAGATCCCCGGCCAGTTCATCGTCGATCCGCCGGGACAGCCAGGCCTGCCGCACCCGGCCCCTCAGGCCATATCGCCGCACGGCGTCCGCGACAGGCTCGGCCTGATCGTCGGCATACTCATCCTGCCGCACCATCCGCCGGCGAATCGCGTCGGCCATGCCGCCCTCGGCGCGCCCGGCGATGCGCCCCGACACGACCACCCTGATCCCCGGATCATGCCGCACCCGCGCATCCATGCGCCACAGCGAGGCAACGAAAGCCCGGTCCTCGCCAAACGGAATGGCCGGAATGCCGCCCACCCGCCCGAACGCCGCGACCGAGACGGCAAGGCTGGCGCCCGACGCCTCGGTATGGCGCGGCGGCGGATCATGAAACTCCGGATCGAGCGTCCAGGCGATGTCGTCCAGCATGGCGATCAACGCGCATTCCCGCGCGTCGTCCTCGTGCAGATGTGCCGGGATCAGTGCCGCCTCGCGCGGATCGACCTCGACCCGGCCGCATACCACGTCGGCGCCGTGCCCGAGCGCGGCCAGATTGCGCCGCACCCAGTCCGGCGGGACAATCGTATCCGCGTCCGAGGTCAGCAGGATGCCGCCCGGTCCGGCCAGTTCCGCGGCGCGCTGCATCGCCAGCCGCCGTGCGCAACCGGCGTTGGCCATGCCAGGCGGCAGGTCGCGGGTCATGACCTCCAGGCGATACCGCAGCCTGCGTGCCAGACCGCGCGCGATCGCCTCGGTTCTGTCGCTGGAGTTGTTCACCAGCAGCACCACCGCGTCCGGGCAATGCTGCTGGTCGCTCAGTGCGGTCAGGCAGTCGCCGATACGCTCCGCCTCATCCTTGGCTGGGATCGCGACGATCGCAGGGCGCGGGTGACCCTGTGCGGAATCGGTTGATTCCGCGAACGCTTTCGACATTCGGTTGTCCGGTCTGGGGGTTACGGTGTGCGGCAGGTGGGAAGCTGTGCCGCAGATGCGACGGGGCATCACCCGGGTGTTATGGCGTTTGTTCTGACGAAAAAGCGACGTATAGGGCGGGCATGACACAGCATTTGGAAACCGACGTGGCGATCGTCGGTGCCGGCCCGGCCGGTTTATTCGCCGTCTTCGAACTCGGCATGCTGAAGCTGACCAGCGTGCTGATCGATGCGCTGTCCGAAATCGGCGGCCAGTGCACCGCGCTGTATCCGGAAAAGCCGATCTACGACATCCCGGCGCATCCCGCGATCGAGGCGGGTGCGCTGATCACGCGGCTGGAGGAGCAGATCCGTCCCTTCCCGACGCCCCGCCTGCTCGGTCGCCAGGTCAACGGCCTGATCGGCGCACCCGGCGCGTTCACGCTGACCACGGACCAGGGCGACACCGTGCGGGCGAAAGCCGTGATCGTCGCGGCCGGTGCCGGGGCGTTCGGACCCAACCGCCCGCCGCTGGAAGGCCTCGCGGCATACGAGGCCAGCGGCGCAGTGCAATACTATGTGCGCCGCCGCGAGGATCTGCGCGGCAAGCGCGTGGTGATCGCCGGCGGCGGCGATTCCGCCGTCGATTGGGCGCTGGCGCTGAAGGATCTTGCCTCGGTCTCGGTGGTTCACCGGCGCGCCAAGTTTCGCGCCGCCCCGGAAAGCGCCGCGCAACTCGATGAGGCAGCGCGAAGCGGCCGGATCGACATGGTTATCCCCTACCAGCTCCATGGCCTGATCGGCGCCGAGGGCGTGCTGTCTGCGGTGGAGGTGGCCACGCTGGACGGCGAGGTGAGGCAGCTTCCGGCGGACGTGCTGCTGCCGTTCTTCGGCCTGTCGATGGATCTGGGGCCGATCGCGGCCTGGGGACTGCAAAGCCAGTTGCATCATGTCACGGTCGATCCGGCCACCTGCCAGACCAGCCTGCCAGGCGTGTTCGCCATCGGCGACGTGGCGACCTACCCGGGGAAGCTGAAACTGATCCTGCAGGGCTTCAGCGAGGCTGCGGTCGCCGCGCATGCAATCTTCCCGGTCGTGCATCCGGGGCAGGCGCTGCATTTCGAATACTCGACCAGCCGCGGCGTCCCGGTCTGACCCGGGATCATAAAAATCGGCCCTTATACAGTCCGTATTGAGACCGACACTCCGGCGGTGCCTCTTTGTCATGCCGGCGAAGGCCGGTATCCACGTCTTATGAGCGGGTTGGCGGGCCGTTCCGACCGCGTCATGGCGGCCGCAGGACCCATACGCGTCAAGATAGTGTCGGCGACTGGGCGCCCCTCCCCGTGTCATGGCCGGCACAAGGCCGGCCATGACACAAACGGCCAGTCCGCCCGATAATTTACCGCCTATGGGGCGCAGACCTACCGTCTGCGCATACGCGGACCATGACGGAGAGGCGCCGGAACCGCTCCTATCTTAGACTAAGCCGGGACCGGCCGCGCGCAAGCCGCTCCCATTAACGTAACGGTCGTTGATCTACGTCAAAGACGGGATCGCGATCATGCTGGAATTTGCCCGAATGGCCGAGTTCGGCCGCCCGGCGTGCATCCGCCGGTGTTCACGACGGAATTTGGAGGAAACGAGTATGAAACTAGCCAATCCGGCCCCGCTGGGGCTGAGCGGCTTCGCCTTGACCACCTGGATGTTGAGCCTGGTGAACGCCGGTTACTTCACGGGAACCGCGGTGCCCCTGGTGCTCGCCAGTGCGTTCGCCTTCGGTGGGACGGCACAATTCTTCGCCGGCCTGATGGAGATGCCGCGCGGCAATACCTTCGGGTTCGTCGCCTTCTGCTCATACGGCGCGTTCTGGTGGACGTTCGCCCTGTTCGTGCAGTTCTTCGGGCCCGCCAACGTGCCGCCGGCATTCGTCGGCTGGTGGCTGGCGGCGTGGGGCTTCTTCTCGCTGTTCATGTTTGTCGGCACCCTGGCCCTCAACCGCACCCTGCAGTTGATCTTCCTCGTGCTGACGGTCACCTTCGGCTTGCTCGCCGGGGCGGACCTGTTCGGCATCCCGGCGCTGAAGATGGCGGGCGGCTATCTGGGCCTGGTCACGGCGGCGCTGGCTTTCTACCTGGCCGCCGCCGAAATCATCAACGAGACACACGGCCGCACCGTGCTGCCGATTGGCGCCCCCGCGCCCAAGCCGGTCGCCTCGGCCGGGCTGCGTCAGGCGGCGTAGACGTCTCCGCGAGCATAGCGAAGCAATCTCCCCGGCGCGGAGCACCGTGCCGGGGGGAGTGTCATGACTCTCCGCTTGATTCTTGCACCGCGCTGCTTCGTGTCTCGCGGCATTATACCAGACGCCGTTTGGGTTTGACGCTTGGCATGGTCGCCGGGCGTTGCCTAAGGCCACGCCCAAGAATAAGCGAAGCCGGATGTCCGTTCCGCTTCCGTCATGGCCCGGCTTGTCCGGGCCACCCCCGCCGCACGGTCCCGCGACAGGTGGCCCGGACCAGCCGGGCCATGACGTTTCAGGAAGCCGTCTCCCTGAAGCGGTCATTTTGGGCGTTGCCTAACCTCCGATGACCTTTCGGAACAGTGCCAACTGCCCCGCGGTCGTCTCGTCCCAACTGAAAGCTTCCGCATACCGTCGCGTCAACGCGCGATCCGGCATCGCGGCGAACAGCGTCCGCACCCCGTCGGCCACCCCGTCAGCGGTGTTCGGCCGGTAGATCACGCCCGCTTCCGGCGCGTGCACGACCTCCGGATTGCCCCAGATATCGGCGGCCACGACCGGCGTGCCGCAGGCCATCGATTCCAGCAGAACATTGGCCCAGCCCTCCCGCGAAGAGGCCAGCACCGAGGCGTCCGCGGCCCCGTACAGCGCCGGCAGTTCGGTGTGCGGCCGCGGGCCGAGCAGTCGCACCCGGTCGCCCAGTCCGCAGCGGGCGATCAGCCCGGACAGAGCCTCACGCTCCGGCCCTTCACCGGCAATCAGCAACGTGAAACCGGGAAGCTGGCGCATCGCCTCGATCGTCCGGTGGTGCCCCTTGCGTTCGATCAGCCCGCCCACCGAGATCAGCGCCGGCCCCGACAATCCCAGCGCGGCACGGGCGGCTTCGCGGTCGTCCGGTGGGCGGAACAGGCTGGTTTCCACGCCGTTGCGCAGCACCGTCACCTTGTCGTCCGGGGCACCGAGTTCCACCAGCACCTGTTTCAGCGAAGCGCTGACCGCGACCAGCGCGGCGGCATCGCGGATGGCGCCCTGGATCAGCCGCCGCGGAATGGCGTGGCGGGGTATCAGGTTCACATCGGTGCCGCGGGCGGTGATGACGACCGGCAAACCGAACCGCCGCCCCAGCCAGGCCGCCGCGACCCCGTCCGGATAAACATAGTGCGCGTCGATGGCGTCGAAGCGATGGCCCTGCCCCAGCAGGCGCTCCACCCGGGGAATCATCGCGCGATAGAGCAGCCAGGGGGCGGTGGACATGCCGATCTTGGGGATGACCGGATAGCGGGGATGGTGGATCGGGATGCCGTGCCGGGTCTCCATCCGCGGCACGCGGGCGTTCACCGCCCAGTCGCCGAAGCGGGCGGAACTGCTGGGGAACCAGGGCACCGGCGCCAAGACGACGCTGGTGGCGTCGCCGCCGCCCAGCAGGTGGCGCAACCGGTTTTCCACGAAGATGCCGAGATTCGGACGTGCCGCGTTCGGAAACAGCGAGGAGAACGTGAGCAGGCGGATGGGCATGGCTGGACGATCGCCCCGTAACGGGTTGCGTATGATCCGGTCGCCCGGCCTTCGCCTCATGACCAGATTCCCGCGGGTCTGGTTTCAGGGAACGGCCGGGCGGCAGGCTGCCGACAGCGTCGCAGCGCTCTGCCCGGCCGCCCGGAACCGGCGCCTCAGGACCCTTTCGACAGCTCGTCCAGCGCCTTCTGCGCCTCGGCCTTCTCCTTGAAGTCATCCGGCTTGGCGACCACGGACTCCAACTGCTTCTTGGCTTCCACCCGGTCGCCGGTGTCTATCAAGGCAATGGCGTAGTGATAGTTGATGCGTGGATCGGCAGTCGTGTCGTTGCTGGCCTGACGGAGCAGAAGAACGCCGGTCCGCGGGTCGCCGGAGGTGGTCAGGATCCAGCCGAGCGTGTCCGCCGTCTGCGCCCCGGGCGACAGGACGTAGGCCTGGCGGCCGAGCGCCTCCGCACGGGCGTGATCGCCCTTCTGCTGCAGGATCCACGCCAGGTTGTTCAGCGCCACCGGGTCATGCGGCTTGCTTTTGAGGATGAGCTCAAGGTATGCGCCGGCGGCGTCATACTGTTCGAGGGCGATATTCAGCTCTGCCGCCTGTTCGGTGGCGGCCATGTCGTCCGGATGCTTCGCCAGCCAGTCCGTGAGCAGCTTGAGGGCATCGTTCTTTCTGTTTGAGCGGAGCAATGCCGCTGCAAGCCGATTGGTCAGCAGGCTGGACGGGGCGATTTTGGTCGCCTCCGTGTAGGCTGCCACCGCATCGACCGGGCGGTTGGCCATCTGGTAAACGTCACCCTTCAGCGCCCTTAGCTCGGCGAAGTCCTGGTCTTGCGCCATAAGGCGCTCGGCTGACGCCAGGGCCGCGTCCAGGCCGACGCCCTTCAGGTCAACCGTCACAAATTCCTGATACAATGAGTAATTGCGCGGGCTGGCAACAAGGCTGGACGTAATGACGGTGCGGGCGCTTTCGTAGTCGCCGGCTTCGATCAGCAAGGCAATGAGCTGACGCCGCGCCAACTCGGAATTCGGATCCTGCTTCAGAATGGTGGCATAGGTCGCGCGGGCGTCCTTGCGCTGGCCCAGGGCGAGATAGGTGGCCGCCTGCAGGGTGAGAATACTGACCGATGTCGCATTCTCGCCCTTTTCCATCAACGTGAGGTCCAAGGCCTTTTGCGGCTCGTTGGTGCGGATGTAGAGATCGCCCAGGCTGATGGTAATGCGGACCTGGGCCGGGTCGGCGCGGTGGGCGCGTTCAAGCAGGTTGATCGCGTCGGCCAGCCGGTTGGACTGCACATAGGCCGAAGTCAGCATGCTCAGCGCGGGTTGCGCGACGGGTTGTTTGGCCAGGATATCGCCCAGTATCTTTTCCGCCCCGGCCTTGTCGCCCAGCATTCCGTCGACCCGGGCGAGATTGATCTTGGCCGGGGCGAAATCAGGATGTTTCTCGACCAGGCCGGTGAAGATCGTCTGCGCACCGGCGAAGTCGAGGCGGGCGAGCTTATAGAGACCATCCAGGTTTTGCACGACTTCGGTGTCGCCCTGGGCGGCCCGGATCTTGTCCAGCGCATCGCCCGCCTTGGCTGTATCGCCGGTAGCCAGCGCCGCGAAGAACAATGCCTCGCCAATGGCGGGGATTTTCGGCGCCAGGGTCAGGGTGTGCTCGAGATCCCCCATGGCCGCGTCGACGTCCCCCATGCCCATCCTGACCGAGGCCAGCCTGGTCTGTACGCCGACATCGTTGGGGGCCAGCGCCTCCGCCTTCTGGAACGACTGGATCGCGTCGATGGCACGTCCGGTCGCGGCGTAGGCGCGCCCGAGCAGATCGTACGTAGCCGCGTCGGCCTTGCCGGATTCCGTGACTTTCGCAAGGGTTTCGATCACACTGTCGGGCCGGTGGTTGGCGAACTGTATTCGCGCCAGCAATTTGTAGGCGGCCAGATCGTTGGGTGCGCGCGACAGGTATTTCTGTGCCGCATCCTCCGCCTGCTCGATCTGCCCAAGCTGCTCCTTGACCACCGCCACCAGATAGTATCCGCGCTGGATGCGGCTGAGGAAGTTGTTGATGTGATCCAAATCCAGATCGGCGGCCTTGAAGTTGCGCGCCTGCGCTTCCACCACCGCCCGCAGGTAGATCGCCTGCACGTTGCCCGGCGCGCCTTTCAGCACAACCTCCAGATCGCCCTGCGCCGCTTCGGTCTTGCCGGACGCGAGTTCCAGGCTGGCGCGATCCAGACGGGCCTGCACGACGCTGGGCTGATCGACGATCAGCGAATCCAGCACGGCAAGCGCCCCTGGGATGTCATTCTTAAGACGCAGCAACTGTGCCTTCGCCAGCAGCGCCTCGGCGGATTTCGGTTGCGCCTGGATCGCCCGGTCGATCTTCGCCTGGGCGGCGGCCAGATCCGCCCGGGCGACCGCAAGGCGCGCGTCGGCCAGCAGCGGCTCGACCGCGTTCGGCGCGACCTGTTCGGCTTCGGCAAAGGACTTCTGTGCATCCTCGGGACGCTTCAGCCCGACCTCGGCGTAGCCTCGCGACACCAGGATGGAGGCATCGAGCGCGGGATCCTGGCCCTGCGGCTTCAGGGTATCGAGCAGCTCGTCGAACTTGTTCTGCGCCAGCAGCGCCTGGGCCAGCAGCGGAACCGACTGATGCGGGTCGAAGCCGCGGTCCCGCGCCGCCGCCGCCTCGCGCTGCGACGCCACCGGATCGCCGAGCTCAAAATTTACCCGGCCGAGCCAGTAATGCGCTTCGCCATTCTGCGGATCGGCGCGGACGGCGTTGCGCAGATCAAGCTGCGCGGCCTTGAGATCGCCCTTCTTGAGATCGGCGCGCGCGTCGGTCAAATAGTCCGCTCGGGCGGCGAGCGGCCAGGCCCCAAGCCAGGTGCCCAGCATGATCCAGCCAAGAGAGCCGTAGCGCATCGGTTTTACCCTCGATCGTTCTGTGTAATGGTTTCGCCGGCGACGGCCGCCGCATTGGCGCTTCCGACGGCCTCGGTGACAAGCCCGTGGGCCTCGAGCAGGCCATACAGCGTCGGCCGGCTGACGCCGAGCATCTTGGCCGCGAGCGACAACGTGTTGTTGCTGCGGGCCAGCGCCGCCTTGATGACATCATGCTCGGCGCGCAGCCGGGCGGTTCGCAGGTCAAGGTCCGGGATTGCGGCCTCCGCGGGCGCCAGCTCCAGATCGACCGCATCGATCATGCGGCGGTCCGACATCACCACGGCGCGCTTCAGACGGTTTTCCAGTTCCCGCACGTTTCCGGGCCAGTCGTGCGCGGCCAGCGCGAGACCGGCGTGTTCGGTGAAGCCGCGGACCTTGCGGCCGAACTCCTGATTGAAACGGCCCAGGAAAAAATTGGCCAGCAGCAGGACGTCGCCGCCACGGTCGCGCAGCGGCGGTATGCGGATGGTAAACGCATTCATCCGGTAGAACAGGTCGCCGCGGAACACGCCCTGGACCATCTTTTCATCCAGATTGGCGTTAGTGGCCGACACCAGGCGGACATCCACCTGGATCTTCTGCCGCCCGCCGATGCGCTCGACGATCTGGTCCTGCAGGAAGCGCAGCAGCTTGACCTGCAGCGGATGCGGCAGGTCGCCGATTTCGTCGAGAAACAAGGTTCCCTTGTTGGCCAGTTCGAGCTTGCCGACGGCCTGCTTGACCGCGCCGGTGAAGGCGCCGCGCTCGTGCCCGAACAGCTCGCTTTCCAGCAGGTTCTCCGGGATCGCGCCGCAGTTGATGGCGATGAAGGGCTGCTTCGCCCGCGGTCCCATGTCGTGCACGGCCCGTGCCAGCGCCTCCTTGCCGGTGCCGCTCTCGCCCAGCAGCAGAACCGGCACGTTGGTCGTCGCGATGCGTTCGATGTCGCGGCAGATTTTCAGCATCGCCGCGTCGCCGGTGATGATCCGTTCGATCGGCGAGAAGCGCGGGGTCGCGGCCAGGCGGCGGTTCTCTTCTTCCAGTCTTTGCAGGTTCAGGCCACGCTGTATGATTGTGCGCAGTACCTCAATCTGCACCGGTTTTTCGCAGAAATCATACGCCCCGGAGGCGATCGCCCGCAGCGCCGTCTTGCGTTCGCCGTTACCGGTGACGACGATGACCTTTGTCTGCGGCGCGATGCGCAGCACCTCGTCCAACGTGGCGAAACCTTCACTGACGCCGTCCGGGTCCGGCGGCAGTCCGAGGTCCATGACGACGACGGGCGGCGTCTCCCGCCTGGCCAGCGCCACCGCCTGGGCGCGGTTGTGCGCCATCATCACGCTGTGACCGGGAAACGCCCATCGATACTGCGAACACAGGCCGTCGTCGTCTTCGACAATCAGGAGTTTCGAGTTGGTCATGCGGCCGCCGGTCAGGCGCCTGCCGAAGCCGGGGCGGCGGCGGGACGCAGCAACGGCAGAATCACCCGCATGGTCGTGCCGGCGCCGGGCTGGCTGAGCACCAGCAGGTCGCCGCCGGCGTCGCGCAGCAGCTCGCGCGCTTGGTAGGCACCGATGCCGTGGCCGCCGGACTTGGTGGATCGCAGCGGGCGGAACAGCTCATCGCGCACGAATTCCGGCGCCATGCCCGGGCCGCGGTCGGTGATATCCAGGACGACCCCGCGGGTCTCCACGCGCAGCTCCGCCTCCACCGGGGCGGCGCCTGCCGATGCCTCGATCGCGTTGTTCAGCAGGTGGGAGGCGACGGCATCGAACGTATCGGGATCGATAGCGGCGCCAGCACAACCGGAATGATCGTAGAACACAATAGTCTTGCCGCCGGACAGTCGAGGCACTGCGATCAGGTCGCGTAAGCGCTCCGACGGAGTGATCAGCGCGTGACTTTTTTCCTGCCGTTCCGCCTCCAGCCGTGACAGCAGGCGGGTGATCTTGCCGACGGAGGCCCCCACGGTCACCAGCATGTCGCGCTGGAACTCCGGATTGTCGGCGTAAATCTCGGCATTGGCCAAAAGCATTGAAAGCTGTCCGGAAACGTTCTTGATATCGTGGATCACGAACGCGAAACGCTGGCTGTATTCGCGAAGCTCCCGGGTTTGCGTCAGGATCTGCATCGCCCGCTGTTCGGCAACCCGGCTCGCGATTTCGCGACCAACCACCCGTAGCAGGTCGTAGGCCTCCTGGTCCAGTTTGAATTGTGCCCTGGATTGCGCCAGGACGACGAAGCCGATGACGGAACCAGAATGGTGCAATGGCAGCACAATCCAGGCGCGTGGAAGCTCCGGCAGCCATGTGCCGGCGTCGGGGTGCCGATCGAGCCGCACAACCCATTCCTCGTCGCGGAACAGCGCGATCAGCGGATGGCCGGGGGGAATCGGCGCGGTGACCGCCGGCATGTTCAACGACCCGGCCCACTCGAACGCCACGTCCTGCGGCGGCCGCACGAACAGGGCGCCCGCCGGACTGTCGACCACCTCCGCGGCGGCGCGAATCGCCCGTTTGTGCAAGGCGACGAAAGCATCCGGCGCGGTGAGCGCGTCGATGCAGCGCATCCATTCCTTGCGGTAGTCGTAGCGGTGGCTGAAGAAGTTCTCGACCACGAGCGCGCGGATGCGGGAGCGCGCGGTGCCTGACGTCACGATGACGGCGACCGCCAGGATGGCGGCGAAGATCATCGAGGTTTCGGCGACACGTCCCCATTCCGATCCACCCTCGCGGAACACTTCGCCGATGAGGGCGACAGCCAGCAGGAAGATGCCGCTGGCGATCAGGGTGAAGCTGTGGAAGACGACGTCGCGGGAGACGTGGATGTCGATCGCCCAGCGGCGATTGCGCGCCGCGGCCAGGGCGATCAGGGGCGCCGCGAGCATGACGGCGGGCGCGCGCGCCTCCATCAGGGCGAACGACATGCGGTGGAACAGCACGCCGTCGGCGTAAAGCAGCAAATCATACAGGAACATGCCGCCCAGCCCGACGCACAGCAGGTTGATGCCCCAGCGCGAGTCGGCCGGCGTGTTGAAATACAGGTTTTCCAGCAGCAGCAGATTGCAGATCGCCAGGCCGAGCCGGATGGCGATGCCCAGGGAGGGCAGCGAGGTGGCCGGGGATCCCGACAGCAGGTCGAGCAGCGGTGTGCCGCCCAGCACCAGCAGCGCCAGCAGGCCCATCGTGCGGAACGCCGGAATGAGCTGGTCGCCGGCCCCGGCGGAACGCCGGTAGAGATGCAGAATGAACCCGTACCACGCCGCCGATCGGCCGAGTTCCATCCAGGCCGGCAGGTGGCCGAGCGGCATGCGAAAGGCGGCGGCCCAGGCGGCGGCCCAGGCGGCAGTAATGAGGCAGGCGAGAGTCAGCCAGCCGCCGGTGCGGCTCAGCGGCGGCCTTGCGAGTATCAGTATCGCGAGCAGTCCGTAGACCGCGGCGCAGAGTCCGTGCAGCAGAACGGTCGCGGGAAGGTCGACGATCATGCTCGGGACGTTACTGACGCTGTCCGCCGCCGCCGCGGGAGCGGACCGCTTCGCTCACGCCGCGGTCCGGCTCGCCCGGGCCGCCGGTTTCGCCATGTCGCCCTGAGGGTTCAACGCGCGCCATCACGGAACAGCACGACGCGCACGGTAGACAGCAGGATGACGAGATCGAGCCAGACGGTGCGGTGCTTCACGTAGAACAGGTCGTACGCCAGCTTCTCGCGCGCGTCCTCGACGGAGGCGCCATAGGGGTAATTGACCTGCGCCCATCCGGTCAGGCCGGGCTTCACGTAGGCGCGCTGGCGGTAGAACGGGATGGCGCGGGCGAGCTGCTCGACGAAATGGGGCCGTTCCGGCCGCGGACCCACCAGGCTCATGTCGCCGCGAATGATGTTGACCAGCTGCGGCAATTCGTCGACGCGGGCGGCACGGATGAAGCGGCCCACGCGGGTGATGCGCGGATCCCCCTTTTGCGCCCAGCGCGGCTTGCCGCTGGCCTCGGCGTTGACGGTCATGCTGCGGAACTTGAAGATGGTAAAGCTCTTGCCGAACCGGCCGACGCGTTCCTGGCGATAGAGGATCGGCCCGGGACTGTCGAGCTTGATCGCCAGGGCGGCCGCAGCCATCGCCGGCAGCGCCGCCGCCAGCATGACGCCGCCGATGGCGACATCGCACAGCCGCTTGAGCGCGGCCGAGACGCAGCCGCGGTCACAGCCGTCACCGGCGAGAAACCGTTCCGCGGTCAGCGTGCCCAGATCGACGCGGCCGAGATACGTCTCGTGGAACGCTTCGGCGGTGAGCACCGGCAGGCCGCGCAGTTTGCAATCCAGTATTGCGTTTGCCGCTTTCCCGTCGAGGGTCGAGGTCAACACCACGCCCCAGATCTTCCGGCGCCGCAATTCCGGCCAGGACACCTCATCGGCGGGCATGGCCACCATCTCGAAATTGCGTCCGCGGCGGCCCTGCAGTTGGAGCTGGAAAGCGGCGTCATCGCTGGCGCCGCCCAGAACCAGGACGGGCCGGACGAGCAGGTGGCGCACGGCGTCCAGACGCCAGGCGAGGCGGACCAGGGTCATCGTCACCAGCGCGGCCGCGCACAGCCGGGCGGTTTCGATAGCGTGGCCGATGCTGGAGCTGCCGCCGAACAGCAGCAGCAGCGCGAGCACGACAGCGGCGGCCAGTCCGATCGCCGGCAGCAGGCGCCGGCGATCGAAACAGACCTCCGGCTGATAGAGGCCGATTGGCAGGCCGATGGCGCCGATGGCGACGGCGATCAGGGCGGCGGGCGCGAGGTTGGCACCCGGCAATGTGCCGGCGACGCCGGCCAGCCAGTCCGGCGTACCGGAGCGGGCGATCATGGCCTGGATCACCAGGAACGAGACCGTCAATTCGACGAGGCCGAGGACAGCCATCTCGCGGGGCACGTAATGTGCCATTGCGCGCTGCATTCGCGGCTTTCCTTTCAATCCGCCGGGGTTCGTTCTAGACAGTCAGCGAAACGGTCCGGCGGGACGGAGCGGCGCGGCGGGGCTGGGGTTTCATAGCTGAAATCATTGCGGCCGGTCCTAAAGCGATAACTGAGGGTAACGTTACACACATTCGCGTGTTTCGTCAACGGTTGCTGCATTAATCATAATTCTTTTATTATATCTACGTCGCAACTATAGTGCTGATGCCCGGATCGGGCGGCCGTTGGCGCAGCCCGTTTTCGCCCCGGCACCCGCCGTTCGCGGCGCCACGGCATTGAAACCTTAACATCTCACCGGAAACGACAGCCTGCCCTCACGTCTGCGTTGAATTCGCAAATGCACGATGTTATACGCCGCCTCACGAGCAGGAGAGGTTGTGCTCAGCGGTATTATCTTTCCAGCGTATTCGGCCTGATGACGCAAAGGCGTGTAGCTCACTGGCAGAGCGCTGCCCCAACGCGGCAGAGCAGGGGGTTCGATTCCTTCCGCGCCTACCATCGTGCCGAACCCTGCTTCCAGCGCCTGGTCCATGCCTGGCCGTTCCTCCGGCGCCTGCCGGTGCGCCGGCAGGACATTTCAGAGGTTGACGTGATTAGAAAGTGGCCCGACCTGACCCGAACCGACGTTGCTTTCCATATGCCAGCCCGGATGCCGCGACGCGCCCGCGGCTTTGCCGCGGCCAGCGTCCGCCTCGCCGCCGCCGCCCTGCTGCTGGCCGCGGCCGGATGCGGCAACAAGCCACCCGCCGCCGCGCCGACGGCCGATCCCGCGGCCAAAGCCGCCGACGACAAATACATTATCGGATCCGGCGATTCGCTCAGTATCTTCGTCTATCGCAACCCCGATCTCAGTGAGGCCGGTGTCGCGGTGCGTCCCGACGGGCGTATCTCCACGCCGCTGATCGAGGACATCGTCGCCTCCGGCAAGACCCCGACGCAACTGGCCCGTGAGATCGAGCAGAAGCTCGGCAAATACATCCAGGATCCCAATGTCACCGTCATCGTGCGCAATTTCGTCGGACCCGCCGATCGGCAGGTCCGCGTCATCGGCGAGGCGACCGAACCGGTGGCGATCCCGTATCGCGACCACATGACCCTGCTGGATGTCATGATCGCCATGAAGGGGCTGACGAAGTACGCCTCCGGCAATCGCGCCATGATCGTGCGCATCGAACCCGGCGGCAAACAGCAGACCATCAAGGTGCGGTTGAGCGACCTCGTGAAGGACGGCGACATCACCCAGAACGTGGAAATGCAGCCGGGCGATACGCTGATCATTCCGCAATCCTGGTTCTGAGGCACGCCCGGCCATGGACTCGATCCGCCTCCTGATCGCCCAATACCTGCGCGCCGCATGGCGCCGCCGCTGGATGGGCGTCATCATCGCCTGGCTGGTCTGCGGACTGGGCTGGGTCGGCGTTTACACGATCCCGAACCAATACGAGTCAAGCGCCCGGCTGTTCGTTGATGCGGACGCCGTATTGACGCCGCTGCTGCGAGGCATTGCCGCGGACACCACGCCGACAACCCAGCTTGAGATCATTCAGCGCACCCTGCTCAGCCGGCCCAACCTGGAAAAACTGATTTCCAAGACCGACCTCGACCTGACGTTGAACGGGCCGTCTGACCGGGAACGGCTGCTGACCCGCCTCGCCACCGACATCAAGGTCAATCCGCAGACCAAGAATCTGTTCACCATCACCTATCGCGACAAGAGCCCCAAGCTGGCGCACGACGTGGTTCAGACATTGCTGACCATCTTCGTCGAAAGCGCCACCGGCGGTTCCCGCGCCGACATGGAGAACGCCCGCCGCTTCCTGGAGCGGCAAATACAATCGTATGAACAGCAGCTGCGTGCCGCGGAAAAGCGCCGGGCCGATTTCCGCAGCCGCTATCTCGAGGTTCTGCCGACGAGCGACAATCCCAACGTGCCTGCGCTGGAAGGCGCCCGCGCGGCTGCCCAGGCGCTGGAAGGCAAGCTGCAGGATGCCATGGACACGCGCGACGGGCTCAAGCAGGAAGTGGAAAAGACCCCGCCGATGCTGGTGACCGAAACCGGCGGCGCGCTCGGGACCATCAACGGCCAGCCGGTCAAGACCAGGCTGCAGGAGGCGGAGGAGCAGCTCCGCATGCTGCTGCTGCGGGATACCGACGCGCATCCCGATGTCATCGCGCAACGCAAGCTGATCGAATCGTTGCGCACCGCGCCGCGTGACGCCCCGGCGGAACCGCCCGCCAAGGATGCCGCGGGCGGGCACGATGCGGCCGCGGCCGGGGCGAAGCACTCGGTGCCGAACCAGGTGTACGACCAGCTCAAGGTCAAGCTGATCGAGGCGGACTCCCAGGTGGCGTCGTTACAGCGGCAACGCGACGAGGCCGTGCGCTACCGCGACCGGCTGGAGAAGGTCCAGCGCGAGCAGCCGGGCCTGATCGCCGAATACCAGAACATGGATCGCGACTATACCGTTCTGCGCAAGAACTATGAGGATCTGTTGGGCCGCCTGCAATCGGCGAATATCGCCCAGGCCGCCGACACCCAGGCGGACAAGGTCAAGCTGCAGATCATCGATCCGCCGGAAGTTCCGCGCCTGCCGGTGGCCCCGAACCGCGTGCTGCTGATATCCGGCGTCTTGCTCGCAGGCTTTGCGGCCGGCATCGGCATTACCGTGCTGTTCGGCCAGCTCGACCGATCGTTCTCCACCGTTGACGACCTGCGGGTGCTCGGCTTGCCGGTGCTGGGCGGCATCTCGGTGCTAGGGCTGGTGCCGCTGCGTCTGCGGTTGATGGCGGTGATGCGCTTCGGCGCGGCGGTCGCCATGCTGGTCTGCATCTACGGCGGGCTCGTTGTCCACGTCCTCCGGTCGGCTTCGCTGATCTGATGCCCGGTTTCCCTATCACGCCGGCGATGTCCCCGCGCGGTTCGCGGCCACCTGCGTTCGCGCTGCGTCTCATGTCTCTTCGCAAGGAAGGCTGACGGTCCATGCAGATACCGAAGGCATCCCATCTCGTCGAGCGGGTGGCGGAACGTCTGCTGCGGTCCGGCGCGCTCGACGAGACAGCCGCGCTACTCATGCAGCCGGGCGGCGGACCATCGTCCGGCGACGAAACGGCACCTTCCGAGGCGTCCGGCGGTGACGGTACGCGCCGATCGGCGTTGTTCGCGCCGCCACCTCCGGCGGTTCGGGCCGATGGCGCGCCCGCCACCGTGCGGGTGGCCGGCGGCATGGCCGTTGAGGCGCCGGTCGCCATGCCTCCGCCGTCGCCGGGGCTGTCGTCCCCTGGCACGGCGCGGGTTCTCGGCCAGTTCGCGGGCCAGTCTGCGGTGCCGGAGCGGCCGCCGCTAAGCCCCGGCAATCAGCGGATGCCGGGGCCGGATCCGGCGGCGGGGCTGCTGCAAGGTCCCCAATCGATCGACGCCATGTCGCTGGAACGCGCCGGCATGGTCGACTGGTCGCGCACCCGCACGCGAATATCGGAAGAGTTCCGCCTGGTGCAGCGCCAGATCATGCGCTCCGCGTTCGGACCAGGGGCGGAGCCGGGCTTCTCCAACCTGCTGATGGTCACCAGCGCCCGGCCGGGTGAGGGCAAGAGCTTCATGTCGACCAACCTGTCGGGCAGCATCGCCCGGCAGGGCGACCACCACGTGCTGCTGGTCGATGCCGACTCCAAGCGCGATTCGATCTGCTACAATCTCGGTCTGGCGCAGGCGCGCGGCCTTCTCGACCTTGCGGCCAATCCCAAGCTCGATCCGGCGCCGCTGATCGTCAAGACGCCGATCGAGCGGCTGTCGATCCTGCCGGTGGGGCGAGAACGCGAGCGCAGCGCCGAGTTGTTCTCCACCAAGGAAATGACCCGGCTGATCCAAAGCCTCGGCCGCCGCTACGCCGATCGGCTGCTGGTGCTCGATGCGCCGCCGTGCCTGTCGACCAGCGATCCGGCGGTGCTGGCCCAGGTAGTCGGGCAGATCCTGTTCGTGGTGGAAGCGGACCGGACCCAGCGGGATGAGATCGAGGCGTCGCTCGACCTGATCCAGGCCTGCCCGACGATCACGCTGGTCCTGAACAAGCAGCAGATTTCATCCCGCTACACGTTCGGCGCGTACTCTTCGTACTACTCGTCGTAACGTCAGCAACAGACGGCATCATTTTGTCAGGCAAGGCAATAATCGCCGCCGGTTCGGCGCGCGCTTCCACCGGATCCCGGTTGCGGGGATCGGAATTCTCGCCGATCGGCGGCTGCATCGATAGCGGCACGGTCCGGGCGCCTTCGGGCTTCATTCGCTATGTCTCTATCGGCGCCGTGTTCCTGGCGGCATCCGCCGGCGGTGCCGCGGCGTTTCCGCTGATCGATCCGGGCAACGCGGAACAGGTCCCGCAGGGCACCGAGCTCCCCGCACCGGACGCGCAGGACCTGCAGCACCAGATGCAACTGGCCAATGGGCTTTTGCCGCCTGCCGGGGGCGGTTGGACCATCGTGCCGCGCGTCAACTTCCAGGAAATGTTCACGGACAATGCGTTGCAGGAGAATCAGCCGCGGCAGTGGGACCTGATCAGCGCGCTTTCTCCCGGAGTCCACCTCGCCGCGGACATGCCCCGGCTGCAATTGAACTTCGACTATGCGCCCACCCTGACGATGTATGCACGAACGACATCGTTGAACTCACTGACCCAACAAGCAAATGGTCTCGGTCTGGTCACGATCGTGCCCGATCTGGCGTTTGTCGACCTGCGAGCCCTCGCCGGGGTACAGAATATCTACGGCGGCATCGGCGGATTGGGCACCATCGGGGGGTATGGCGCGGGTGCCGGAGCGGCGGTGGCGAGTGTCCCCTCACTCGGGGCGGCCACCACGGGACTGAACCGGGATCAGATGGCGCAGACCAACAGCTTCGGGGTGTCGCCCTACCTGCTGCGGCAGTTCGGCGACTGGGGAACCGGCAAGCTGGGCTATTCGCTCAACGTGACGGAGTCCGACCGGCTGACCGGCTTCGCCGCGTCGCCATTCATCAGCGGCAGCGGCGCCAACAACTCCACGCTGGTGTCGAACGAGGAGGTCGCGCATTTCGCGACCGGGGATTTTCTGGAGCCCTTGGAAAACAGCTTCGATATCGACCTGATGCAAAATCAGACGACCGAAGGCGCCAACTATGCCGCCGGAACCACGTCCGATACAGGAACGAATACGTCGTATAGCTCCGAGCGTAATTTCGTCACCGACAAGATCACCTGGCAGATCAACCGCTCGGTCGCGGTGTTCGGCTCCGGCGGGCACGAGTACATCGTTTACAATACTCCAGGGGGCCAACGGATCGATGGTCCGACCTGGAGCCTTGGCACCAGCCTGACGCCCGATCCGGATACGTTTCTGACGGCCAGCTACGGCCTTCTGAATGGCTATACTTCGCTCACCGTCAATGGCCGGTACGCCGTGACCTCGCGCAGTACGCTAACGGTGTCGTATGGATCCACCACCGGGACGCAGCTCGAAAACCTGCAAAACCAGCTCAATCTCGCCACCACGAACGCTAACGGGCAGATCGTCAACGGCCAGAACGGCGGCCAGCTTTACAGCGCTGCGAACGCGCTGGCGGTGCAGAACGGCGTGTTTCGCTACGACACGCTCACCATGGGCCTGCAAACGGTGCTCGACCGCGACAAGTTTGCGATAAACCTGCTGGACACACGGCAGACGCGCACAGGCGCCAGCACGCCCACATCCACGTCCACCAACGGGACGACCGTGAGCGTGAACGGATCCTGGCAGCATGAACTGCAGGCCGATCTCACGCTCAGTGCGGCGCTGTCATATGCCATTCAAAACGGCATCGCCACGGGCGGCCCCGGGAACAACACGTCGATAGCGGCCAGCGTCGGATTGCAGTATCAGATTTCCGATACACTCAGCACGAGTTTGCGGTATTCGTTCTTCCAACGCCAGGCCACCGATACGGCCTATAGCTTTTACCAGGATATGCTGATCCTCGGCATCACCAAGTCCTTCTGACAGGGTACAGTGTTCGAAACATTCTACAAACTGTCCGGCCTGCCCTTCCTGCTGACGCCCGATTCGCGGTTCTTCTTCGGGTCGAGCGGGCATAGCCGTGCGATCGCGCATCTGGTCTACGGCCTGTCGCAGCAGGAAGGCTTCATCGTCATCACCGGCGAGGTTGGCGCCGGCAAGACCACGCTGGTGGAGCAGATGTGGTCGCAGCTCGACCGCAATACCTATGTCATGGCGCGCGTCGTCACGACGCAGGTGTCCGGCGACGACCTGCTGCGGCTGGCGATGGCGAATTTCGGCCTCGGCGAGACCCCCGGCACGGACAAGGCCACGTTGCTGCGGCGCTTCGAACACATGGTGCGCGACCAGCGCAAGCAGGGGCGCCGCTGCCTGCTGGTCGTGGATGAGGTGCAGAATCTGTCGCTGGCCGCGATGGAAGAACTGCGCATGCTGTCCAACATCACCGTGGATGGCAAAGCCTCCGTCCAGACGATCCTGCTGGGCCAGCCGCAGTTCCGGCCGATGCTGGCAAGCAAGGATGTCGAGCAGTTGCGCCAGCGCGTGCTGGCGTCCTACCACCTAGGCCCGCTGACCGAAGCGGAAACCCGCGGCTATATCGAGCACCGGCTGCGAACGGTCGGGTGGAACAACGACCCCGCCTGGGACGATGACGCGTTCGCGGCGGTGCACCGCAACACCGGCGGCATCCCGCGGCGGATCAACACGCTTTGCTCCCGCGTGCTGCTGTTCGGGGCGCTGGAGGAGCTGCACGCGATCGATGCCGGGACGGTCGACGCCACGGCTGAGGAACTGCGGCGCGATCTCGGCGACGGACTGGCTGCCGCACCGCAGGCGCTGCCGGCCGAGGCGGACGATCTGGCCCGCCGGATCGACATGCTGGAGCAACATGCCAGCCGCCAGGACAAGATCTCCCGCCGCATTCTCGAACTGCTGGAAGCGAAAGCCTCGGGCGTGCCGGCATGAGCCGCCTGACAAACGCCATGACGGTGGACGTGGAGGACTATTTCCAGGTCCAGGCTTTCGCCGGCTGCGTCGAGCGATCGTCCTGGAACGGGTTTCCCGGCCGCGTCGAGGCCAACACCAATCGCATCCTGGACATGTTCGCCGCCGCCGAGGTGAAGGCGACATTTTTCACGTTGGGCTGGGTGGCGCAGCGCTTCCCGGGCGTCGTCCGCCGGATGGTCGCCGAGGGCCATGAACTGGCCAGCCACGGCTGGGACCACACTCGGGCCGACGCCCAGCATCCCGATGCCTTCCGCGCCGACATCCGCCGCACGCGCGCATTGCTGGAAGATATCGGCGGCGTGCGCGTGGCGGGCTATCGCGCCGCAACGTTTTCGATTAATACCCGCAACATGTGGGCATTTCCGATCCTGCGGCAGGAAGGATACGTCTACAGTTCGAGCATCAATCCGATCCGCCACGACCTGTATGGCATGCCCGATGCGCCGCGCGTCCCGTTCCGGCCGCACGCGGACGGCGTGCTGGAGATCCCGATGACGACCGTGCGTTTGCTGGGCCGCAACTGGCCCTGCTCCGGTGGCGGCTATTTTCGTCTGCTGCCGACCGGGCTGTATCGCGCGGGGCTGGCGCGGGTGAACCGGCGCGATCGCCAGCCGGGGGTGTTCTTCTTCCATCCATGGGAGATCGACGCCGAACAGCCCAGGGTCCGCGGCGCCCCGCTGAAGTCCCGCCTGCGGCACTACACCAACTTGTCCCGGATGAAGCCCGATCTGGAGCGGCTGCTGCGGGATTTCTCCTGGGACCGCATGGACCGCGTCTACGCCCCGATGCTGACTGGGGCCGGGGCCGAACTGGTGGCCGCCTGAGCATGCCGGTTCACGTGCGTCCGCTGGATGAGGCGAGCGAGGCAGCCTGGGACCGCTTCGTGCTGGCGATGCCGGCGGGGACGTTCTTTCACCGTTCCGGCTGGGCCAGGGTGGTGGAAACCGCGCTCGGCCATGCCACGCATTATGTTTTCACCGAGCGCGACGGCGCGATCACCGGTGTGCTGCCGCTGGCGCGGGTGAAAACCCGGCTGTTCGGCGATTCGCTGATTTCGGTTCCGTTCTGCGTCTACGGCGGACCGCTGGCGGTGGACGCGGAGAGCGAGGCCGCGCTGATCCGCCATGCCGGCGACCTGCTGGCGCGCACCGGCGCGGCCGCGGCGGAGTTCCGCCACCGCGATCCGCTCGGCGCGGCGGCGGACGACGGCTGGGTCGAGCGGCCCGACCTCTATGTAACATTCCGCAAGGCGATCACCGCCGATCACGACGCCAACATGAAGGCTATTCCGCGCAAGCAACGGGCGATGGTCCGCAAAGGCATCCAGAATGGCCTGACGTCCGAAGCCGGCAGCGACGTCAAGGTGATGCATTGCGTCTATGCCGAAAGCGTCCGCAACCTGGGCACCCCGGTGTTTTCGCGCCGTTACTTCCGCATCCTGCTGGAGGTGTTCGGTGAGGACGCCGATGTGGTAACGATCCGCGACGATGGCACGCCGATCGCCTCGGTGCTGAATTTCTATTTCCGTGAGGAGGTGCTGCCCTATTACGGCGGCGGCACGGCGGCGGCGCGGGCGTGTGCCGGCAACGACTTCATGTATTGGGAAGTGATGCGCCGCGCCGCCGATCGCGGCTGCCGGCTGTTCGATTTCGGCCGCAGCAAGATCGGCACCGGTGCGCTGGCGTTCAAGCGCAACTGGGGATTCGAGCCGGAGAAGCTGCATTACCGCTTCAAACTGAAACCGGGTGAGTCGATCCCGGACCTCAATCCGCTGAACCCGAAATACGCGCTGTTCATTGCCGCCTGGAAGCGGTTGCCGTTGCCGGTGGCGAACGCTGTCGGGCCGTTCATCGTGCGCGGTTTGGGATGACGGCGGGGATGCTGTTCGTTTGCGGCCGGCCTCGTTTTGATCTACTAAGGAGCGTTCCATGGGTTGCCGAACCGAAAGCCGCTGCTCATGAACGCTCCGGCGATAACCGCGGCACCGGCCTCCGTTTCGGACTGGCGCCGCGCGGCCCTGCCGATCGGCGTTGGGCTGCTTGTTCTGGGGGCAGTGTTCAACGCTGAAATTTCCGCGGCTATCGGGACGTGGATCGAATCGACCGCGTACAATCATTGCTTTCTGGTGATTCCGATCGCCGCCTTCCTGATCTGGGACCGGCGGTTCGATCTGCGGGGGGTGGCTGCCCGACCCTGGAAGCCGGCGTTCCTGCTGGGTGTGCCCGTCGCGCTGGTGTGGCTGCTGGCCGAGCGGCTCGGCATTATGGAAGGCCGCCAGCTCGCGGCCGTGAGTTTCGTCGAGCTGCTGTTCCTGGCGGTGCTGGGCAAGCGGCTGTGGTGGGCCATGGCGGGGCCGCTGCTGTATCTTTACTTTCTCGTTCCGTTCGGCGAGTTCCTGACGCCTCGGTTGCAGGACATCACCACCTGGTTCATCCAGCACGGGCTGGAGACGCTCCGGGTTCCGGCCTACATCGACGGCTATGTGATCGAAATTCCGCAAGGTTCTTTCTACGTGGCCGAGGCGTGCGCGGGGCTGCGCTTCCTGATCGCCTCGATCGCGTTCGGGTGCCTCTATGCATTGATGATGTATCGCAGCCCGGTGCGGCGGACGATATTCATCATCGTTTCGATCATCGTGCCAATCATCGCGAACGGGTTTCGCGCGATCGGGATCGTCTACCTCGGCTATCTGCTGAACAGCGCGCAGGCGGCGGCGGCGGATCATATCATCTACGGCTGGTTGTTTTTCTCATTCGTTATTCTGGTGCTGATCGTGCTCGGGCTGCCGTTCCGCCAGGACCATCTGACGACGCGTTCCGCATCCTTGGACTCCGCGGATGCGCCCGGCCCGGCGCCCGGGTGGCGAAGCGGGGCCGTTGCGGCGGTGGCGGTCATTGGCGTGGCGTGCATCAGTCCGTCGCTGACGGGCGGCCTCGCTTTGGCATCGGCGGGCGGCGTCAGTCATACCGGAGACGATCGATGTCGGTGATGGCTGCTCCGTCATGGCGTTGCCGGCGGACTCGCCGCATGAGCGCAGCCAACGGGTGACCTGCGGCGAGACGGTGCTGGCGATGCGCTGGCAGGCGTTGTCGCCGCGCTCAACCGCCGCCGCGGTGATGGCGGCGCGCCGGCGGATGACCCGGGCGGTCGAAAGCGAGGGATTGTCGCAGGCGTGGCTGGGGACGGCGAGCGCGTGGCTGATCATGCAGTCGAACGATCCCGTGGCGACGCTGGGGGTGGCGGTGTGGGTGGATGGCAAGCCGGTGCGGCCGGGGTTGCGGATGCGGGTGCGGATGGCGATCGATAGCCTGTTCGGGTCGGCGCATGCGCCTTTGGTGATGACCGTTACGCCGGTGGTGGATTGGCGGAGGTTGAGTTTGGTGGAGCGGCAGGCGGTGGACGCGGGGTTGGTGGGGTTTTTGGGGGGGCATCCGGGGTTGGATCGGGTGGTTGGCGGGTTGACGGGTGGGTGAGCGGGGGTGGTTTGTTCGCACGGAGTTCGCGGATTGCGCACACGGATTGCCCGGAAAGAATTCTTGCGGCGGGTTCGGGCGGGGCAGCCCCGCGTTAACTGAAAATGAGGGAATTTGGTCCATCCTGGCGCGATGGAGCCTGCATCTCATCTCGCTCATGGTGGCGATCTGACATATCGGATTATCGGGTTGGCGATGCGCGTGCATCGTCATCTGGGTCCGGGACTTCTTGAGCATATCTACGAAAAGTGCCTGTGCCATGAATTGGCGAAGGCCGAAATCCCGTTCCGCCGCCGGGTGACCCTGCCGATCCTCTACGACGGAGAATACCTGGAAGGGGCCTACGTCGCCGACATAATCGTCGCGGAGCAGGTCATTCTGGAGATCAAATCGGTCGAAACCCTGCTTCCCGTGCATCAGGCGCAGTTGCTAACCTACATGCGGCTCGTGCCGTGCCAAATTGGTCTGTTGCTCAACTTCAACACCGCATCCCTGAGAGACGGCATAAAACGCTGCGTATTATAAGGCACGCCGGCGAGTTCCGAAGAAATCCACCAATCCGTGCATGAATCCGAGCAATCCGTGAGAACCTACCAACCCGATGCACGCTGAACCCCGGATCAGAAAAACCCCCCAAACCACCCCAACAAGTCCCGAGGCGCCTCCTCGGCAATATAGTGCCCCGACTGCACCGCCCCGCCAACCACAGCCTCGGAACAGTACAAACGCCAAACCGACAAAGCATCGTACCAAACGCCGATCTTCCCCTTAACTCCCCAAACCACAAGCATCGGACACCGCACCTTGATCCCCGCCGCCCGGCTAGCGCGATCGTGCCGCAGATCGATGCTCGCCGCCGCCCGGTAATCCTCGCACATCCCCCGCACCATCTCCGGCTGCCGCACCGCCGCGAGGTAATCCGCCAGCGCCTCCGGATGGAACAGCGACGACAGCGACGGATCGCGGCTGGTGTGCTGGTGCCACCATTCCTCCGGCGCACGGCCGATCAGCCATTCCGGAAACGGATGCGGCTGGGCGAACCAGAACCAGTGATAATACCCGAGACCGAAGTCCATGTTCGCCCGCTCGAAGTGCTCGATAGTCGGGACGATGTCCAGCACCGCAAGCTTTTGCACCCGGTCCGGATTATCCAGCGCGATCCGATGCGCCAGCCGGCCACCGCGGTCGTGACCGGCCAGCAGGAACTCCCGAAAGCCGAAATGGTCCATTACAGCAATAATGTCCTTCGCCATCTCGAGCTTGGCGTAGGGCGCATGGTCGGATGTCACGGGCGGCTTCAGCGAGAACCCGTAGCCGCGCAGGTCCGGGCAGATCACGGTGAAGCGTTTCGCCAGTTCAGGCGCCACCAGGTGCCACATCGCATGGGTCTGCGGATTGCCGTGCAGCAGCAGCAAGGGCGGACCGGACCCGCCGTGGCGCAGCCGGATGGTCCCGCCCGGCACCGGCACGTGCGTCAGGGTGAAGCCGTCGAAGAACATCGTTCACCTCCGTTCATAGACCTCGACGTTGGACCCGCTGGCGGCGAGGCGCCAGTTCGCGGCGGCGAGGGCGGCGCGGACCGCCGGCAGGGTCGCGCGGCTGTCGCCGTCCTGGCCGAGCGGCGCGAGCACGATTCGATGCCACGGCGCCAGCCGATCGGCAACCGGATCGCGGGGGCCGATCAACAGGAGTGGCAGGGCAGGGGGCGCCTCGATGCCGAAGGCTCCGACAATGCCGACACCGTCGTTGCCGCGGGGCAGCAGCACGACCCCGCCATCCGCCAGCCGTGCCGCGTCCGCCGCCGCGGCCCGGGCGGGCTGCGTGGTGCGGGGGGACAGCAGCAGGCCGGCGATGCTTGCGGCTTGCAGGACGAGGAGGAGGGGCATGACAAAAGCCGCCAGGGTTGCCGGCATAGTCGCCTCCCCCTCGTCATGGCCCGGTTTGTCCGGGCCGGCCCATGACGAGGGGGGACAATGCCCTGCACGCCGGTCGCTATCGGGCCTCCCCCACAGCCCTGCGGCCAGGACCCCGACGAAAGGCAACCCGAACGACAGATACCGCAGCTCTATCGGCGTGTTGTCGAACCCCGCCCCCAGCAGCAGCAACCCGGCGGGGGTCGCCAGCGCGGCAGCCAGAATGACCCGCAGGTCCGAACCCCGGGGCCTGCCCAAGGCAACCGCCAGCACGAAGGCAACAGCCGCAACCCCGACAGCCGCGCCCACCACGACCCGCAAGCTGCCATCGACATACAGAGGCAACCCGCCAAACACCGCCGCCACCTGATATTCCGCCAGCCGCGCCAGACTCCGCCCCAACGCGAACGGCGGAAACTGGCCCGCGCGCGATCCGTGCTGAGCGGCGAAGAACCACGCATCCAGCGCCAGGAACGGCGCCATCGCCGCCACCGCCCGCCACGCCCGCGCCGCGCCGATCGCCCCCACGGCGACGAACACCGCCAGATAATTGCAGCCGCACGCCGCCCCGAACATCGCCCCGGCCCACAGCGGACGCCGCCCGAGCAGCAGCGCGACCCCGGCCAACCCGAACATCCCGGCCGGAGCGAAGCCGCGGGCAATGGCGTTGGTGTAGACGAACCCGTAGCACCCCAGCGTTAGCAGCATCGCCACTGCCGGCCGGGCGCCGCACCGCCGCGCGATCGTGCCGGTCAGGGCCAGCGACGCCAACCCGCACAGCACCGAAAACATCCGGGCGGCGAACAGCCCCGGACCGAAAACCTCCCGCCAGACCGCGACCGCCCAGAAATACAGCGGCGGATGCACGTCGGTCGCACGCAGGTCGTGGGCGATTGCCGCCATGCCGGCGTGACCCGCCTGGGCGGCAGCGACCATGGCAGCCGGGAACACCCCGTCCGGCCAGGCCGGGCGCGGTGTCCCGGCGGTCAGGAACAGCGTGTATTGCTCGTCGTATTCCGCGCTGCGCAGCCACGCCGCCGCCGTCAGGACGCCCAGGCCGAGCAGCAGCACCGCCGCCCGCGCCGACCAACAAAATTTCGTCGCGTTAACCATTTCGCAGGACTTTCGGGTTCATCCTGCCGCCGATCCTAGCTGCCAAAAGTTAACGGAGTGCTTATGCTCGATCTTTCAGCATTGCCCGGCCGGCAATTCCGGCAGCCAACCATATCCGTCGTCGTCCCGGCCTATAACGAGGCGGCGGGCCTGGACCGCTTCCACCAGAGGCTCGCCGCCACCCTGGCCGACAGCGAAACCTGGGAAGTCATCTACATCGACGACGGCAGCACCGACGGCACGCTTGCGGTCATGGAAAATCTGCGCGCCACCGACGACCGCGCCGGCGTGCTCAGCCTGTCGCGCAATTTCGGCAAGGAAACCGCAATCACCGCCGGACTGGACTACGCCGCCGGCGACGCGGTGGTGGTGATCGACGCCGACTTGCAGGACCCGCCGGAACTGATCCCCGAACTCATCGCGCAATGGCGCTCGGGCTTCGACATGGTCAACGCCCGCCGCCGCAGCCGCGACGGAGACTCCTGGCTGAAGCGCCATACCGCGCAGGCTTTCTACCGCCTGATGCAGCGCACCGGGGACCTCAAGCTGCCGGAGGATACCGGCGATTTCCGCCTGCTCAGCCGCCGCGCGGTGGACGCGGTCCGCCAGCTTCGCGAGCAGCACCGCTTCATGAAAGGCCTGTTCGCCTGGATCGGCTATCCGACGACCTTCGTGTTGTACGATCGGGGAAGCCGCTGCGCCGGGGTGAGCACATGGACTTGGTGGCGGCTGTGGAACCTGGCGATCGAGGGCATCACCAGCTTTACAGTGATGCCGCTGAAATGCGCGACCTACGCCGGCCTGGCCGTGGCGCTGCTGTCGGTGGTCTATGCGCTCCAGGTGATCGTCAAGACGCTGATCATCGGCAACCCGGTCGCCGGCTATCCCAGCCTGATGACGGTGGTGTTGTTCCTCGGCGGCGTGCAGCTCATGTTCCTGGGCATCATCGGCGAGTATCTCGGGAGGGTGTTCAACGAGACCAAGCAGCGGCCGCTGTACCTGGTCGAACGCTATGCGCCCAGCGCGATGAGGGTCGACCGGTGATCCGCCGGATGGCCGTGATCCTGGCGCTTGTGTGGCTGCTGCCGATGGCTCTGTCGTATGCGTCGGAGGAAAGCCCGGACACGCCGCTGCCCTGCGGGGTTCGCGCTGCGGCAAGAGGGCCGGTGCGCCTGACCCGCGGCATCAACATCACGCACTGGTTCCGCTATCCGCCGAGCCGCGATCCGGCCGCCCTCGTGAGCTATCTCAGCGACCGGGCACTGGCCGATCTGCGCGCCGCGGGGTTCGATTTCGTGCGGCTGGCGGTCGATCCGGACCTTGTCGCCACCGCGCAGGAGCGCGCCGTACTGGTCACCGCGATCCGGCGCATCCAGCGCCTGGGCCTCGCGGTCATCGTCTCGCCGCATCCGCATGATTGGCACCTGGAAACCGATCCCGAGCCGATCCGCTGGTTCTGGCAGACCCTGGCGCCGACGCTGCGGCCGCTGGACCCGGAGCGGACCGTGCCGGAGGTGCTGAACGAGCCTGTCTTCCCGGGTGATCCCGCCGGCTGGGCGGCGTTGCAGCACGGTCTGCTGGAGGAGATCCGCAAGGCGCTGCCCGACTCGACCGTGGTGCTGACCGGCCAGGACTGGGGCAGCATTGGCGGCCTGCTGGCGCTGGCGCCGGAAACCGACCGCAATGTGCTATACAGCTTCCACCTTTACGATCCGGCGGAGCTGACCTCGCTGGCGGCGTATCGTCCCGGTCTCGACCGCGCCGCCCTGGCGCGGCTGCCGTTTCCGGCCGATAACCGGTCCCGCTGCGCGGCAGCCGCGGACAGCACGAACGACCAGGAGACCAGGGACCTGATGCACTATTACTGCTCGCTCAGTTGGGACGCCGCGCGGGTCAACGCGAGCCTGGACGCGGCGGTGACCTGGGCGCGCCAGCACCTGGCCTGCGTGCTGGCGGGCGAGTTCGGTGCCAGCGCGGCGCTCAACCCGGCGGCGCGTCAGGCGTGGATCAAAACCGTGCGTGACGGGTTGGAAACCCGGGGCGTAGGCTGGGCGCTGTGGGGCTACGACGACATCATGGGCTTTGCCATCCAGTCGCCGCCGGGTTCGCGCCCGAAGCTGGATCCCGCGGTACTTTCGCCGCTCGGCCTGCCTCCGGGGAGGTGATCAGGGAATGGATTCGGATTTGCCACGCTCGCCGCCACCTGCCGCAACGGGTGGCCCGGACAAGCCGGGCCATGACGCGGGCAACAGCGGGCTGAGCCTCGACCCCGCCGACTGGACCGAGCTTCGCGCGTTGGGCCACCGTATGATCGACGACATGTTCGACCATGTCAGTTCGCTGCGCGACGGCCCGGTCTGGCGCCCGATGCCGCCGGAGCTTCGCCAGGAGCTGCGCCGGCCCTTGCCGCGCGGCCCGGCTTCGGCCGAGTCGGTGTATCGCGCGTTCCAGGACCTCGTGCAGCCCTATGCCACCGGCAATCCACATCCGCGCTTCATGGGCTGGGTGCATGGCGGCGGCAATCCCGTCGGCATGCTGGCGGAACTGCTGGCGGCCGGGCTGAACGCCAACCTCGGCGGCCGCGACCATGCGCCGATAGAGGTGGAGCGGCAGGTGATCGCCTGGGCGGCGGAGATGCTGGAGTTCCCGCCCGCCGCCTCCGGCGTGCTGGTGACGGGGAGCTCGATGGCCAACCTGATGGGCGTGCTGGTGGCGCGCACCGCGTGCCTCGGTTCGGCGGTGCGGGACACGGGCGTCAGCGGCAGCCGGCTGGTGGCCTATGCCTCCGCCGCTGCGCATGGCTGCGTGCCGCGGGCGATGGACATGGCCGGGTTCGGCCGCGACGCGCTGCGGATGATCCCGTTTGATGATCGCGGCCGCATGCGGCAGGACCTGCTGGCGGAGCGGATCGCGCAGGACCGGACAAACGGGATGCGGCCCTTCCTGCTCGTCGGCACCGCCGGCTCGGTGGATACCGGCGCGGTGGACGGCCTCGCGGGTCTCGCGGATGTCGCCGCGCGGGAGGGTCTGTGGTTCCACGTCGATGGCGCCTATGGCGCGACGGCGATGCTGGCGCCGTCGCTGCGCCCGCTGCTGGCGGGGATCGAGCGGGCGGATTCCGTCGCCTTCGACTTCCACAAGTGGGCGCAGGTGCCTTACGACGCCGGCTGTTTCGTGGTCCGCGACGCCAGCCGCGAGCTCGCCACGTTCGGCGCCGAGGCGGCGTATCTCCGGCGCGAGCAGCGCGGCCTGGCCGGGGGCGGAATCTGGCCCTGCGACCTTGGCCCCGACCTGTCGCGCGGCTTCCGCGCCCTCAAGGTCTGGATGACCCTCTCGGTCTACGGCGCCGATCGGCTGGGCGAGGTGGTGCGGCGGAACTGCGATCTGGCGGCGGCGCTGGCGGCGCGGGTGGAGCGGGAGCCGGCGTTGCAGCTTCTGGCCCCGGTCACGCTGAACATTGTCTGCTTCCGCTTCATCGCCACGGCGGGCGACCTCGATCGGCTGAACGCGGACATTGTGGCGGACGTGCAGGAAGCGGGGATCGCGGCACCGTCAACCACGGTGGTGAACGGCGTGCTGGCGATTCGGGCGGCGATCGTCAACCACCGGACCATTCATGATGATATAGAGATCATGCTGGATGCCGTGCTCGCAGCAGGTCGCAGGCGCACTGAAGCCGCGATTTGCGCCGCGGCAAAGAATGGATCCGGGGCCAAGCCGGCCATCATGGCTTAGCGCCCGAGTATCGGCGCCGGAGACCCGTCAGTCTGTCTCGGTCACAACGGGACGGCCGAGGTTCGGCTCAATCTCCCCGCTGGCGCTTGCGTTCGCCCGTCATCAAGCCGGCGCAGCGACATCCCTCGGACGTGGTCACGATATCGCGTGACCACCGGATCAACCAAGGCCATGAAGCCGGCCGCAGCCAGCACGCTGAGGACGATACCAGCAGAAAACATCCCGTATGAGTAACCGGTGGTGAACGTAAGGATGAGCACCAACACGTCTTCATGATACAAATAGAGTGGATACGTCAGATTGCCGAGAAACACGTCCGCCGGGCGCCACCGGCGGATGTTGACGCAGGCCAAGGCCGTCATGGCGCACAGCAAGACGAGCAGCGTGATAAGATTTCCGGCGACTGACGGCGGGGTCGCACTGAGCGCGTCCTGGGGAGAATATTGCGCTATCCTTTGCCAAATCATAGCGGGGACGCTCAGTAGAAGAACGAACCATCCGACGCGTACGCCCGCGGTCATGAAATACAGGCTGCAGCCAAACGCGAAGTATGGCGCAAAGCTCGCCATCGCGACGCCGCGGCCCTGAACGGCAAGGTAAAACAGTGGAACGACCAGGATCAGCACGCCGCTTGCGGCCACCGCGAAGCCGCGCCCGGGCATCCTGCCGCCGACGGCGATGCAGGCGTAGATGACGAGGTAGAAAGCCATCTCGACCCGGACGGCCCAGGTGATGCCAAGGAAGTTGTAGTCGATAAATCGGTCTGCCAACGGGACGATACCGATTATGTTCAGCAGCACGTTGCGGATGGCAAACGCATCCTCCGGGAACGACGGCAGGGACCGCCAAAGGCGCAGGCCGCCGGTCGCCCGAAAAATTTCGTGCACGATCATCGACAACGCAACCGCGATCAGGAAGTGCGGGACGATCCGCAGCAGACGGTTGAGAAGAAACGACCCGGACCGTTGTCGATAGCAAGTGTCGACGGCTTCCGTAATCACCAACCCTGACAGCGCAAAAAATACCAGAACTGCCATGCTGCCCGGGACATACGGAGCGAGCGCCCTCGCCAATGGTTCCGGGCCAAGGTCCGCGCCGAAATGCTGCAGCATGACAAGCGCCGCCAGCAACAATCTAAAGCCGCCAAAATGGCGGTATCGATAGTCGGTCGGCGGGCTGATAAGTAAAGACGCCATTAGGCGATGCGGCTCGATCTGAGCAAATAATTGTTAAGCATTACAGCGCACTTCCCCACTGGCGATGGATGGCCCCGCGTTCTGCCTTCAGGAGGTGATACAATGCCGCTCGTACATCCTGTGATCAAACTTTGGCTGTTTCTCATAAATCGAGAGAATATCGCACCCGGGGTCGGCGCACAGGGTGCGCGCCTGGCGGCAATCGTGTCCTGGCTTGATCCACACGGCCACGCGTCACCCGCCGCGGCTTGCTGCAACGAAGTTGCCGAGAAATCGCCGGGGCGCTGAGCGGGCGGCGGTCTCCCGGCATGGCTGAGATCGGATCGTGCGATATGGGCGCGTGATTAATCGCAGGTTGACGTCAGCCATCGGTCCTGTCCCAGCGCTGCTCCGGACGCTCGCGGCACGGTAAATCGCTCGGTTTTGCGCTATCCCAAGCCGGAAAAGAAAAGCCCCGCTAACTCGTTGAGTTAGCGGGGTAAGTATACAGGGAGGCTTCACGTCTGGGAGACGCAGGGGCCAATGACCCCCTTCCAGCGCTTACCGCTGGAACTCGAGCAGCATTGCTGCCGTAACCGATGCTGGTTGGTCTATCCCGCAGGTGCGAAGTCAACCATCGCCTAAAATCGGCATCCGATATGCTTTCAACGCATACCTCCTATCAAGTATGCGCGCTGCATGAATAGCTGGGCAGATCGGCCGTCCTCTCGTCGCGGTCGGGGTTGGACGATCCGGGCGATGACATAATACCAGCGGCCGTTGAGTTTGACCCGCGGGCGGGGCCGGCCCCACCGTCATGCTGGGCGTAGCCCCGCCATCCACGCCTTCGCGGCCGCGGCGAAACCCGTGATTGCCGGCCCGAGCCCGCCACCATGACAAGGGCGGCATCGCCAAAGTGTCGGTCTCAGAGCCTGCTGGTATCAGGTTGGCGCCGGTTCCGGTCAGCCTGAAGCCGCCCAAAGGCGACGCCAAAAAATCACCGCTTCAGGAAGGCCGCTTCCTCAAACGTCATGGCCCGGCTCGTCCGGGCCACCTGTCGCAGCACCGTGTGGAGGAGGTGGCCCGGACAAGCCAGGCCATGACGGAAGGGGGACGGCACCCCGATTTGCTTATGCTTGGGCGTCGCCTAATGCCGCTCCGCCAGCTTCGCCAGCAGGAAGTCGCGGAACACCGCGACCCGCTTCGAATTGCGCAGCTCTTCCGGGTAGACGAAGAACACGTCCACCTTCGGCCCCTTCAGCTCCGGCAGCACCTGCACCAGGTCCGGGTTCTCGGACACCGCGAAATCCGGCAGCGCGCCGATGCCCGTCCCGGCGCGAATCGCCAGCAGCACCGCCTGGATCGAATTCACCTCCAGAAGCGCCCGCCGCGGGTTGCCCGGACGCCGCCCGGCCTCCGCCAGCCAGTTGATTTCAGCCACCGGCGGGTGGTGCTGGCCGAACAGGATCAGCCGGTGCGCATCCAAATCCTCCGCCCGCTGCGGCACCCCGTGCTTCTTCAGATACTCCGGCGAGGCGCAGATGAACCATTGCAAGGTCATCAGGTGCCGCTGCACCAGGTCGGGTTGCTTCGGCGGATGCATGCGGATGGCGACGTCGGCCTCCCGCATCGCCAGGTCGAGGTCGGTGTCGTCCAGCAGCAGCGACACCGTCACGTCCGGATAGGCGTCGAGAAAGCCGTGCAGCCGCGGCGCCAGCCACGCCGAGCCGAAGCCGACGGTGGTGGTGACCTTCAGCTTGCCCGCCGGCTTCTCCTTGCTTTCGGTCAGCAGCGCCTCGGTGATCGCCAGCTTTGCGAACACCTCCCGCACTGTGCGGTTGAGCGATTCGCCCTGCTCCGTCAGGATCAGGCCGCGCGCGTGGCGGTGGAACAGCGGCACCTGAAGTGCCTCCTCCAGCGCCGAGATCTGCCGGGAGACGGCGGACTGGCTAAGGCTGAGCGTGTCCCCTGCATGCGTGAAGCTGCCCGCTTCCGCCACGGCGTGAAAAACGCGCAGCTTGTCCCAGTCCATCGCAAACCCTCTCCTGGCGGCACGGGTGATCCCGGCCGTCCCGATCAGCCGCCCCGCGGCGCTTCAGGTACAATGGGACAAGACTAACCACACTTTTACGAGTTCAGGTATGCGTTTCTGAAGCCTCGCGGCAATTTTCGTCTAATCCGCGGCCAAAAGGGAGCGCGCTTCGTGCTCGGCGAGGAATTTCTCAGCTTCCAGGGCCGCCATGCAGCCGGTTCCGGCCGCGGTGACGGCTTGGCGGAACACCTTGTCCTGCACGTCGCCCGCCGCGAAGACGCCCGGGACGGAGGTGCGGGTGCTGCCGGGAATCGTGCGGATATAACCCTCAGAATCCATATCGACCTGCCCGGCGAAAATCCCCGTGGTCGGGGAATGGCCGATGGCGACGAACACGCCGTCCACCGGCAGCACCGACTCGGCGCCGGTGACGGTGTCGCGCAGCCGGACGCCGGTGACGACTTCCGGCGAGCCGCCGCCGACGATTTCCAGCACCCGGCTGTTCCAGACCACCGCGATCTTCGGATGCGCGAACAGGCGTGCCTGCAAGATCTTTTCCGCACGCAGCGAGTCGCGGCGATGGACCAGGGTGACCTTCTCGGCGTGATGGGTCAGGTAGAGCGCTTCCTCCACCGCCGTGTTGCCGCCGCCGATGACCGCCACGGTCTTGCCGCGATAGAAGAAGCCGTCGCAGGTGGCGCAGGCGGAGACGCCGCGGCCCTGCAAGGTCTGCTCCGACGGCAGGCCGAGCCAGCGGGCCTGCGCGCCCGTGGCGATGACGACGGCCTCCGCGAGGTAGGTGTCGCCGGAGTCGCCGGTGCAGCGGAACGGCGGGCCGGAGAAATCCACTTCCGTGATCAGGTCGTGGACGATGCGGGTGCCGACATGGGTCGCCTGCGCCTGCATCTGCTCCATCAGCCACGGGCCCTGGATGACGTCGGCGAAACCGGGGTAGTTCTCGACGTCGGTGGTGATCATCAACTGGCCGCCCGGCTGCATGCCGGCGACCAGCAGCGGCGACAGGCTGGCGCGCGCGGCATAGATGGCGGCGGTGTAGCCGGCCGGGCCGGCGCCGATGATCAGAAGCCTGGTTCGATGCGTTTCGGTCATGTCCGACCATATCGGGGCGGGCGGCGCCGGAGCAAGCCGGATGGGTGCCTCCTCGCCAGCCTGGGGAGGGATTTCGACGGAATTGTCACGCGACAAGTTCCGTGGCCGCCCCCATGTTGCGGATATGCGCCGATTCATTCCTTTGCTGGTATTGCTTGCCCTCGCTGCCGCCGCGCTGATCGCGGGCCGCGGAGTCGGCTGGGAGAGCCTGGCACAGCACCAGGACGCGCTGATCGAATGGGTCGGCGTGCATCCGGTCAGTGCCGCGGGGCTGTACGTCCTCGCCTATATCGCGACGGCGGCGCTGTCGTTGCCGCAGGCGGCGTTGGTCACCGTCGCCGGCGGCCTGCTGTTCGGCTCCGTGCTGGGCTGCGTCTTGACCGTCATCGGCGCGACCGTCGGCGCCACGATCCTTCTGCTCGTCATCCGATCGGCCTTCAGTAAGACGCTCGAACGGCAGCGGGAGCGGGTTCCGGCGCAGGTGCAGGAGCGTCTGGCGCGGGACGGCTTCCTGTATCTGCTGGCCCTGCGGCTGGTGCCGCTGGTGCCGTTCTGGGTCGTCAATCTCGCCGCCGCGGTGGCCGGCATCCGGCTGGCGGTGTTCATCCCGGCGACGCTGCTCGGGATCATTCCCGCGAGCTTCATCCTGAGTTCCATCGGCGCCGGAGTCGGAGGCATCCTGGCGGCGGGCCGCACCCCGGACCTGTCGGTGCTGTTCGGTCCGCGCATCCTGCTGCCGCTGCTGGGACTGGCCGCCTTGTCGCTGCTGCCGATCCTGCTGCGCCGGAGGGTGGGGGCGCGGGCGTGATACGGGCGGCCTCTTTCACCTCATACCCGGGCGAGGGGCAAACGTCGCTCTCAACGTCCGTGGCCGTCCATGCGGTTTGACCTCGCCGTCATCGGCGCGGGCTCCGCCGGGCTTTCGGTGGCGGCCGGCGCGGCGCAACTCGGCGCCAAGGTGGCGCTGATCGAGCGCGGGCGCATGGGCGGCGACTGCCTTAACACCGGCTGTGTGCCGAGCAAGGCGCTGCTCGCCGCCGCGCATGCCGCCCGCACCGTGCGCGACGCCGCCCGCTTCGGCATCATCGCCGCCGAACCGGCGATCGACTGGGACCGGGTGCGTGCCCATGTCCAGGGGGTCATCGCCGAGATCGCTCCGGTCGATTCCGAGGCGCGATACCGTGCGCTCGGCGCGACCGTCATCCGCGGCGAGGCCCGGTTCGTCGATCGGGCGACGCTGTCGGTCGATGGACGCACGCTGACCGCGCGCCGCTTCGTTGTCGCCGCCGGTAGCCGCGCCGCCGTGCCGCCGATCCCGGGGCTGGATCAGGTGCCGTATTGGACGAACGATTCGCTGTTTGATCTGACGATCAAGCCGGACCATTTGCTGATCCTTGGCGGCGGGCCGATCGGCCTTGAGATGGCGGATGCGTTCGCCGGCCTGGGTTGCCGGGTCACGGTGATCGAGGCGGCGCGGATCGCGGCGAAAGACGATCCGGAACTGGCGGCGGGGCTGCGGCAGGCGCTGACCCGCCGCGGAGTGACCGTGCGGGAAGGCGTCAGGATAGAGGCCGTGGCGCCGGGGCCGGACCTGATGCTGGCCGACGGCAGCCGTATCGCCGGGTCGCATCTATTGGTCGCCGCCGGGCGGACGCCGAACCTTGAGGCGCTGGACCTGGCGGCGGGCGGGATCGCCGCGGGGCCAGCGGGAATCGCCACCGACCGGGGCTTGCGCAGCGTCAGCAACACGCGGGTCTTCGCGGCGGGCGACATTGCCAGCCCGGAGGGCATCGGCCCGCGCGCCTTCACTCATGTGGGTTCGTATCACGCCGGCATCGTGATCCGCCGGGCCCTGTTCCGCCTGCCCGCCCGCATCGATTACGCCGCACTGCCGCGTGTCACCTACACCGATCCCGAACTGGCGCAGACCGGCCTGACCGAGCAGGAGGCGCTGGCGTCCGGCATGAGCGTTCAGGTGTTGCGCTGGCCGCTGGCGGAGAACGACCGCGCCATTGCCGAACGCGACCCAGCCGGCCTGGCGAAGCTGGTGGTCAACCGCGGCCGTGTGGTGGGAGCGGGCATTCTGGCGCCGCACGCGGGCGAGATGATCAGCCTCTGGAGCCTGGCGATCAGCCGCCGCGTGAAGCTGTCGGCGCTGGCGGGGATGATCGTGCCCTATCCGACCCGCTCGGAGGCGGCGAAGCGGGCGGCGGGCAGTTTCTTCGCGTCCCGGCTGTTCTCGCCGCGGACCAAGGCGCTGGTCCGGGTGCTGGGTCTTCTGCCGTGAGCTTGCCCCGGCCGATCAGGCCCTGACCGGACAGGTTTCGGGCACGCCGAACATGATCGGCTCCGCCGCCGTTGTCCACCGCTTGGCGGCCGGTGCCGGCGATGCGGGCGGCGCATCGCGATGGGTTACGTGAACGCCTCGGAACCACGTGACTGTCGCCTGCGGCAGCGGTACTGTTCGCAGATTGGCCGCGCGCTGTTCGGCTTCGATCGCCTCGGCTTCGCTCTCCAGATCGAATGCAACCTCCAGGAGCATTTCCGCGAGACGCAAATCGTCGCCGGAGCGGGCCATCTCCCGCGCCTTTGCCGCCCTGTCTCTGAAGTGATTCGCGTCCAAAGCAATCTCCTGTTCTGACATTAGAATAGGGACGATTCGGCACTAAACAGAATCACGTGGTCGAGAGCGCCCGATATTTCTTTTGGTGGCGCGGGAGATTTCTCCCCATTGCGAGCAGTAAGCAATGATTTCAGTAAGCAACGATACTAGACATTCGATAAATTGTCATGCCCGCGCGGCGAAAAATGCGACGCAGACCGAGTCTTTCTCGACTATGAGACGAATCGCCGATTCGCAACTATGGGTTGAGAATGCTGGCCCATGTTGCTGCCGAACATGGCCTCGCAACCGCCGCTCCCGCCTTCGGCAATGGCGCCAACTCGGATATGCCCCGGTCAAACCTGGTGCGGCAACAGTCGGCCGGCCACTCGCGGTATACCCGAGCGGCTTACGCCGCCGCGGCGCCCGCGCGCTTGGCCCGGGCACGCTCGATCCGGCGCTTAAGATCCCGGCCTTCCTCGGTCAGCTTGGTGTTCGGCGTGCCGAGCAGGAAGGCGTCAATGCCGCCGTTATGTTCCACCGTGCGAATGCCGCGCGTCGACAGGCGCATACGTACCTCATGCCCGAGGATATCCGACAACAGCGACGTCACCTGGAGATTGGGCAGGAAACGGCGACGGGTCTTGTTGTTGGCATGGCTGACGTTGTTGCCACTGAGAACGCCCTTACCCGTGATTTCACAGCGACGCGACATCGCACTAGATCCTCAAGACTGATTGCAAGCGGCGGGTTATGGCGGCACACGCCGGTGGCGTCAAGCAACACCGGCACCAATCACCTTCTATTCCTGGTCGCGCAGCTCGCCGGAGCGCACGCTGGCGATGGCATTGTTGAGGATGCCGATGATCGCGTCCTCGGAAACCGACCGCGCCAGCAGCGCCATCGAGCCGGCCAGCAGCGCCGAGGCGATCGCCACCGAACTGATGTTCTGCCCCGTCATATACTCGATTGCCTTGTCCACGACCGCGCCGGCATGGCTTAAATCGGCGGGCGGCGGGTTGGAATCGCTGGGCATGGCAAGTGTTCCTTATGTCACGGACTCGGGTTCGAGATCCTGTTCGGCGGCCTGCAGGGTCCACATCCGGGCATAGAGGCCGCCCTCGGCCAGCAGGGCCGCATGGCTGCCGCGCTCGGCGACCTGGCCGTCCTGGAGGACGATGATTTCGTCGGCATCGACCACGGTGGACAGGCGGTGCGCGATCACCAGCGTGGTCCGCCGGTGCGCCACGGCGCGCAGGGCCGACTGAATGTCCTGCTCGGTGCGGGTGTCGAGCGCGCTGGTGGCCTCGTCCAGGATCAGGATGCGCGGGTCCTTCAGGATGGTCCGGGCGATGGCGACCCGCTGCTTCTCGCCGCCCGACAGCTTCAGGCCGCGTTCGCCGACTTTGGTGTCGTAGCCCTCGGGCAGCTTCATCACGAAGTCATGCACCTGCGCCTGCCGCGCCGCCTGCTCGATCTCCTGCTGAGACGCGCCGGGGCGGCCGTAGCCGATATTGTAGCGGATGGTGTCGTTGAACAGGACGGTGTCCTGCGGCACCACGCCGATGGCGGCGCGCAGGCTGTCCTGAGTGACGTCGCGGATGTCCTGGCCGTCGATCAGGATGCGCCCGGCGGTGACGTCGTAGAAACGGAACAGCAGGCGGCTGATGGTGGACTTGCCGGCGCCGGTCGGACCGACGATGGCCAGCTTGCCGCCGGCCGGGACGGTGAAATCGACCCCTTTCAGGATCGCCCGGTTCGCCTGGTATCCGAACCGGACGTCCTGGAACACGACCTCGCCGGCGGACCCCTCCGACAGGTGCGCTGCCAGGGCGATGGCGCCGGGCTTGTCGGAGATTTCCTGCTGGACCCGCAGCAGGGCGAACATCTGCTCCATGTCCACCAGCCCCTGCTTGATCGACATGTAGACGATGCCGAGGAAGTTCAGCGGTTGGTAAAGTTGGATCAGATACGTGTTCACCACGACGAACCTGCCGACGGTCATGGAGCCATCTCGCATGCCCGAGGCGGCCAGCAGCATGATCAGCGTCAAAGCGATGGAAATTATCGCCGCCTGGCCGAGGTTGAGGAAATTCAACGACACCTGGACGCGGACCGAGGCGCGTTCGAACTTGGCAAGAGCATGGTCGTAGCGCTGCGCCTCGTGCGCCTCGTTGCCGAAATATTTCACCGTCTCGTAGTTCAGCAGGCTGTCCAGCGCCTTGGTGGAGGCGTCGTTGTCGGTGTCGTTCATGGTGCGGCGATAGCGGCCGCGGCGGCTGGCGAGTATCCCGGTGAAGCTGACGTAGACGACGACGGCGAGGAACGTCACGGCGGCGTAGCGCCAGTCGAACATGCGCCAGATAATGGCAGTGACCATCACCAGCTCCAGCGCCGTGGGCACGACGTTGAACACCGCCAGCCGCAGCACCGACTGCATGCCGAGCACGCCGCGGTCGATCACCCGCGACAGCCCGCCGGTCTGGCGGTCGAGGTGGAAGCGCAGGCTGACGGCGTGCAGGTGGCGGAAGGTGCGCAGCGCCAGCAGCCGGACGGCGCGCGCCTGCACCGAGGCGAAGACGGCGTCCCGCAGCTCTCCGAACGCGGCCGAGGCGACGCGCACAAGGCCGTAGGCCAGGATCAGCATCATCGGGATGGCGTAGGCCGCCATCGGCGTATCGTGCGGCGCCAGCGCGTCGATGACGCGGCCGTAGATCAGCGGCACGTAGACCGTGGCGACTTTGGCCAGCACCATGAAGGCCAGCGCGATCACCACCCGGACCCGGGCGCCCGGATTGTTGGCGGGCCACAGGTAGGGCAGCAGCGAGGTGATGGTTTGCAGGGTGGATCGCTGCACCTGCAGGGAGGGCGGCAAAACCGCCGGCGCCGGTCGAACGCTGCTTCGTCTCATGCCCGGCATGTGGCATGGTGCGGCCATCTTGGAAAGGCGAACGGTTTGGACCAGCACGCGAACGAGACAGGATTTCAGCGCCATGTGCGCGACTGCAACAATGCTGTCCTGCCCGGGACGCGGCTGCCGTTCTATCTCGGCGACGCGCACGCCGGCTGGATCGCTCGGGATCTGGCGGAGCGATGCGGCGATTTCCCGGCCGTCCGGGTGTCAGAGGAGGCCGTTGTTCTGGCCGATCCGGAGGCATTGTACGATATAGTCCGCGACTTGGCGCAGCGTGGCGTGCTCCGCTTCCGTGCCGAAGTATTCGACGTCCGCGCCCGGCCGGACGGTCCCGTGCTGGCGCAGATCGACCGCGGCGCCATTCCGTATTTCGGTATCCGCGCCACCGGGGTGCATCTCAACGGGTTGGTTCAGCGGGCCGGCGGGCTGCACATGTGGATCGCCCGCCGCGCCAGGGACAAGCTGCTCGATCCCGGCAAGTTGGACCATGTCGTTGCCGGCGGCATTCCGGCCGGGCTTGGCCCGCTGGAGACTCTGATCAAGGAAGCCGCCGAGGAAGCCGCGATTCCGCCGGAACTGGCGCGTCAGGCCGTGCCGGTTGCTTCGTTCGGCTATGCGATGGAGCGGCAGGAGGGGCTGCGGCGCGACTGGATCTACGCCTATGACCTGATGCTGCCGGCGGATTTTGTTCCGCACCCGGCCGACGGCGAGGTCGAGGCGTTCGAACTGTGGCCCCTCGGCCGCGCGCTGGAGGCGGTGCGCGACACCGACGATTTCAAGTTCAACGTCAACCTGGTGCTGATCGACCTGTTCATCCGCCTCGGGCTGATCGCCGGGGCGGAGGCGGACAGCCTCCGCGCCGGACTGGCCAGCAGCCCGATGTAGTCAGCCTTCCGGCGGGGCGGCCGCGATCGGGATGTCGCGCGCTTCCGGCTGGTCGCCGAAGCCGGGGCCGCGCTGCTCCGACTCGTCCTGGTCATTCTGCTGCTGGTTGTCGTCGTTGCCCTGGTAACCATCGCCCTGCTGGTAGTTGCGGCGCTGGTTGCCTTGTTGCTGCTGCGGTGCCTGGCCGTTCGGCTGGTTCTGCTGCTGCGCCTGGTTCATCGCGTTCAGGATGCGGAAATAATGTTCCGCGTGCTGGAAGAACGCCTCCGCGGTGACCCGGTCGCCGCCGCTGGTCGCATCGCGGCCGAGCTGAAGATATTTCTCGAAAAGCTGCTGCGCCGTGCCGCGGATGCGGATTTCCGGGCCGTTGCTGTCGAAGACGTGGTTGCGGTTGAGCGGCACGTTGCCGCCCGAGTGATGGCGCACGCCACCGCCGGAACCACCACCGCCACCACCGCCGCCTCCCGGACGATGATTGCGGCCACGCATGCGTTTCATGTTCATACTGATGCCGTCGTGCTTTCCCGTTGTCGGCAGACCTGTGGGGCAATCGGGTGTGCCGGATACACCATCCCCGGTACGGTCCCTCGGCCAGCCACGTTCCATCGGCGTTGATAGCGGCACGCGAAGGACTTCATAGGCCGACCTTCGCGACCGGGGACATCTGTCACGCAGCACCCCTGCCACTTCCGCCACCGTACATCTTTGGGGACTGCGTGCCAAACTGTTTTTTCACCGGCCACGCCGGGAGAGCACGATTGCGCGCTGGATTCCGGCCAGATCGAGATGAAGTGAGGTGCCGAAGCCGCCGCGACGGGCCAGGGCGGTGACGGCGTCCGACTGTCCGGCGCCGAGTTCCAGGACCGCGATGCCGTCCGGCTCCAGCCGGTTCGGCAGGTCCTGGATGATCGTCCGGTAGGCGTCGCAGCCGTCCGGCGCCGCCGTCCAGCGCCCGCAGCGGTTCGATACCGGGCGACGTCCGGCATCAGGCCGGGGATGTCGGCGGCCTTGATATAGGGCGGGTTGGACACGACCAGGTCGAAGCGGCCGATTCAGGGCATTGGTCCAATCGCCAGCCATGAAACTGGCTCGATCGATCAGACCAAGCTTGGCGGCGTTGGTCGCGCGCGAGGCGGGCGGCGGCGGCGGCGATGTCGATGCCGATGCCGAACGCGTCCGGCAGGTCATGCAGCAGCGCGAGCAGCAGGCAGCCGGTGCCGGTCCCGAGGTCCAGGATCCGATGTGGCGCCGGCCGATGGGCGAAGGCGGCGAGGGCGGCCTCGACCACGGTCTCGCTGTCCGGGCGCGGGATCAGCGTGGCGGGGGAGACCTCGAAGTCGAGGCTCCAGAACTCGCGGCGGCCGAGGATGTGCGCGAGCGGTTCATGCGCGCAGGCGGCGGTCGATCAGGGCATGGAATGTTTCGGTTTCGACCTCACGCGCCGGATCGCGGATCAGGTCGGCCCGGGTGACACCGAGGGCGTGGGCGAGCAGCAGGCGGGCCTCGAGGCGGGGATTGTCTACCGCGTTTCGTAGGCGGTGGGTGCCGTCGCGGAGGGCTTCGGTGACGGTGGCGGTCACGGGGCGGCGGCTGCCGTATTCCCCGAGCCGTCATGGCGCCGCCGCCCACCGTCATGGCCCGGCTTGTCCGGGCCACCTGTCGCGGCAAGAACTTGCTGGGGTGGCCCGGACAAGCCGGGCCATGACGGCGGGGGCGCGGACCCGGACGACAAGCCGGGCCATGACGGGAGAATCATTCTTCCGCCGCCAGCCGCGCAGCCTGGTCCTCGGCGGTCAGCGCGTCGACGAACTCGTCCAGGTCGCCCTGCATGACGCGGTCTATCTTGTACAGCGTCAGGTTGATCCGGTGGTCCGACACCCGGCCCTGCGGGAAGTTATACGTCCGGATCCGCTCGCTGCGGTCGCCGGTGCCGACCTGGGACTTGCGATCGGCGGAGCGGGTGGCGTGCAGGGAGGCGCGCTGCTGTTCGTACATCCGCGCGCGCAGGATCTTCATCGCCTTGGCTTTGTTCTTGTGCTGGCTGCGTTCCTCCTGCATCGCCACGACGATGCCCGTCGGGATGTGGGTGATGCGCACGGCGCTGTCGGTCTTGTTGACGTGCTGGCCGCCGGCGCCGGAGGCGCGGTAGATGTCGATTCGCAGGTCGGCTTCGTTGATCTGCACGTCCACCTCCTCGGCTTCCGGCAGCACCGCGACGGTGACTGTGGAGGTGTGGATGCGGCCCTGGCTTTCCGTTGCCGGCACGCGCTGCACGCGGTGCACGCCGGACTCATACTTCAGCCGGGCGAACACGTTGCGGCCGGTGACTTCGGCGGTGGCTTCCTTGATAGCGCCGAGGCCGGTGTCGCCGTATTCCAGGATCTCGAACTTCCAGCCTTTTGCCTCGGCGTATTTCTGGTACATGCCGAACAGTTCGGCGGCGAACAGGCCGGCCTCGTCGCCGCCGGCCGCGGGGCGGATTTCCAGGATGGCGGAGCGGGCGTCGGCTTCGTCCTTCGGCAGCAGGGCCAGGCGGATTTCGTGCTCCAGCGCCGGGATCTGCTCCTTCAGTTCGTACAGCTCCTGTTCCGCCAGATCCTTCATCTCCGGATCGGCCAGCAGCGATTCCGCCTCCGACCGGGCGCGCTCGGCGGTGCGCAGGTCGCCGATGCGGGCCACCACCGGCTCGATGTCGGACAGTTCCTTGGATGCCTTGACGTAGGCCTCGCCGGTGATGCCCTCGGACAGCATCGCCCGCAGTTCCTCGGCGCGGGCGGCGATGCGGTCGAGCTTGAGTGCAAGGCTCATTGCAGGCGGGACGGAATCTGGTCGAACGCAACCGCCTCCTGCGTGCCGGTTTGCAGGTCCTTCACCTGGGCCACCCCGGCGGCGATGTCGGTGTCGCCGAGGATGACCGCGGCGCGCGCGCCGGTGCGGTTGGCCCGCTCCATCCGGCGCTTGAGGTTGCCGCGATAGGCCATCTCGGCGCGGATGCCGGCGGCGCGCAAGGCTTGCAGGATGTCGATCGCGGTGGCTTCGGCCGCGTCGCCGATGGGGATTACGGCGACCGGCGAAGGCGGAGCAGGGGCGGCGTCCATCAGCATCGCCAGACGTTCAATTCCCGCGGCCCAGCCGACGGCGGGGGTGGCGGGACCGCCCATTTCCTGCACCAGTCCGTCATAGCGTCCGCCGGCCATGACGGTGCCCTGGGCGCCGAGCTTGGAGGTGACGAACTCGAACGCGGTGTGGCCGTAGTAGTCGAGGCCGCGGACGATGCGGGGGTTTTCCACGAACGGCACGCGGAAGCGGGTCAGGTGGTCTTGTAACCGGGCGTAGAAGGTGGCGGCAGCTTCGGTCAGATACGGCTGAATCGTCGGGGCGTCGGCGACGACGCGGCGGTCTTTCTCATCCTTGCTGTCGAGGATGCGCATAGGGTTGCGCTCGAGCCGGTTCAGGCTGTCCTCGGACAGGCCCGCGCGGTGGTCCGTGAAGTAGGCGACCAGAGCGGCGCGGTAGGCGTCGCGGCTGTCCTTGTCGCCGAGCGTGTTGAGTTCCAGCACCGTGTCGGCCGCCACGCCGAGGGCTTGCAGGATGGACCAGCCGCAGGCGATCACCTCGGCGTCGGCGAGCGGTTCGGCGGGACCGATGAGTTCGACGCCGATCTGATGGAACTGGCGGTAGCGGCCTTTCTGGGGGCGCTCGTAGCGGAACATCGGGCCGGCGTAGAAGACCTTCTGCGGCAGCGACTGGGTCAGGCCGTTGGTCACCAAAGCGCGGCACACGCCCGCGGTGCCCTCCGGGCGCAGCGTCAATTGGTCGCCGCCGCGGTCGGGGAAGGTGTACATCTCCTTCATCACCACGTCGGAGGTCTCGCCGAGGGTGCGGGCGAAGACGCGGGTATCCTCGAAGATCGGGGTTTGCCATTCGTCGAAGCCGTAGGTGGCGGCGACGCGCCGGGCGGTCTCGGCGACGCGATGGAAGCGGCGCTGGTCCTCTCCGATGAGGTCGCGGGTGCCGCGGACGGGCTGGAGGTCGGTCACGTGTGGTCCTTGGTCCTTGATCCCGGTCTTATATAGGCGCGAGACGGGGCGGCAAGGACTTCGGGGATCAGGCCTCGATGCCGCGGGCGCGGAGCCAGTGGGTGAGGGAGAAGAGGGCGGCGCGGTCGGCCGGGTCGTTGGCAGCGCGCATACGGCGGACGCGGTCGGTTATGATGGATTCGATGTCCGGGCCGCCGGGGCGGCGGGCGGCGGCGAGTGCGGGGAGGGTCCGCGGGTCCATGGTCCAGAGGTCGTATTCGTTGTCGGTCATGCCAAGGAATTCTGTCAGTGGGCGCCGTTCGTCGTCGCCGGAGTTGTGCCAAGCGCTGACGCACTCGTCGGCGTCATCTTCGGTCGCCTGACCGTCCGAGAAGAGATCGAAAAACGTGCGCGGCTTGGTTTGGGCGTCAGACACGTATCCGTCTCCCTTTCACCGGAGGCTTGAGGCGGGCACCGGTCACCGGATCAAATGAACCGCGGTGTTCTCCGCGTAGGTTATACGCCTCGAGTTCTCCGTGCAGGGCGTCCCACGTGAAGATGAGGCGCGCCGCGGCGTTCCGCCACCTGCGCTCGCCGTAGATGTATCCGAGGTACTCGCATGCGTCGAGTAAACTTGGCCGTGGGATCGGCTTGCGACCCAAATGACGCCTCCGCGATGGCTGGCGTCTTCAAGATGCCGGGCGTGGGTTAATATTCTCCTAACGGATGGACGGAGATCGTTGTTGTCATGCCTTTATGCCGCGGGCCTTCAGCCAGTGGCCGAGCGAGTAGACGGACGACGCATCGGTCGGGTCGTTGGCGGCGCGCATGCGGCGGATGCGGTCGGCGATGAGAGTGGTCAGGGCCCGCTCGCCGGGCCGGCGGGCGAGGCGAGTTCGGGTGGGTGCGCGGGTCCGTCACCCAGACGAAATACTCTTCCCAGGTCATGCCAAGGAATTATGTCAGCGGGCGTTGCTCTTCGTCGCCCGCATCGTGTCAGGAGGAGACGTAGTCATCGATGTCATCCTGCGTCGCACGGCCGTCCAGGTAGAGATCGAAGAATGTCACGACAACGTTCGCCGGCTGTGTCCCGCGATGGCTGATGAGCCATATTTGCAATCCCCGCACCGTGGTGAAGTCGGTTGAGAGGCCGAGTCCTGTGGCCGGCGCAGCCGTTTCCCCACCAGCTCAGAAAGCGGCCGTCCGGTTGTGCGGGCTGAAAGGATCGCCAAGCGACGCCGGGCTAAGAACTTGGGTCATGGTATCTGGTCAACACCAAAACGTTCTGATATGCCAAAGGGGCAAGAACGGACCTAGCAGATGACCCCCCGACGCCTCTTCTATCTGACGTGCGCGTGCGCCGCCCTAAGCTCTTGTAGTGAAACGGACAGCGGCATCGTTCCTATTGGCCCGGACGCGTATATGCTGGGGCGAATAGGCGGACTCACAGACGCGTCCGGGAGCGTCCTCAAGGCGCGCCTTTACAGTGAGGCGTCAACATTTTGCGCAGGCAAAGGCCGCGTCATGTCCTCCATAGGCAGCACGGCAAGAGATGTAGGGGACCTCAACGCATCAGCAGAGGTGCAATTCCGATGCCTAAAACCAGATGATCCAAATTTTCCAAAATGAACCGCACGCTTGCAAACGCTCATTCCGGCGTCGCCTTCCGATCTGACGGTTCGCGATGCCTCTGCGTCGCTCTGACAGCCATCTGGCGGCATCGTTAAGCACGCGAAAGTCTGGTTTCGTAATCCGCCATCGTTGGCAACCCATGGCCCTGTCGCGGTCTCTCGGCGAACCCTCCCGATGGCCTTTCGATCGGCGTCAGCGACCACCCGGTCGCCGGGCCCGATTCTGAACAAGACGACCGAACTCATGCGACTTGCCTTCATCCATTCAGCGCCGGATGGTTTTCGATGGCTTCAAGGATGACATCATTGACCTTGCAATGCCGCTGCACCGGCATACGTTCGTTTTACTCACGATGTGGAGTGTGATCCGTGGCGAGGTGATCTTGCCGTCGTCGGCTTTGGCTTTAGCGACCGGCGGTGGTTCGCGCAGCGGCCGCGATTGTTTCGTCGGCGCGGCGGTCAGGCCGGGTTTTTTCGTGCTTCAATTCCTTCTCTGCAAAACGCCATAGCGCAAGAATCTCCTTGCCGTGCGGTTCGGCCTCGTTGGGTGTCAGACCCGCTGCGGGTACGACGGAGAGCGTCGATCGGTTGGTGGTCACGACCGGGGCGACCGCGAGGCCGAGGGCAGCCAATACCCGGCGTGCGTCGGTCACGACGGAGGCGTGGCGACCCGCATCACGAACCAGACTTACCCCCGCCCTCCAACCCCTCCAGCAACGGCAACCCCTCATCCCGCCGCCCGGGCTTCCGCGGCACTACTGCCGCCCGCAACCGCAGCAACTCATCCAGCAGCCGATCGACCGTGGTCCAGATCGGCTCGTCCCCCCGCCGCTCGCGCATGATCAGCCGGTGCGCGGCCAGCGTCACGTTCAGCGTCCCGCGCGTCGTCTCCGGCCGAGGCATGCGCATCTGCACCAGCACCTTCTCGACCTCGTCCAGCGGCTTCTCCATCGCTGCCGCGATCGCCTCCGCCGTCATCCCCGCCCGCCGCATCCGCCGCGCCTCCGCCGCTTCCTTCGGCGTCAGCAGCAGCACCGGGCGCAGCGCCTCGGTCTGTCTCGAGATGTCCCCCGCGCCACTCCCCGGCGGCTTGCCCTTGAACGCCATCCGCTCAGCTTCTCCCGCCGAAGAACGATCGGCGGCGTGCCGGGGCCGCAGCCGGCAGCGGCAGATACGCCCGGATCGTATTCCGCACCTTGTGCGAGAAAATCACCGAGAACCCTTCCTGCATGTTGCGCAGATCCTGCGCCAGCATGCGCGGCACCGGCTGGTAGCTGACCGTGCCGCCATGCGACTGCGCCGACATCCCCGGCCCGAGGTTCACCGTCCTGCTGCGCGCCTCCAGTTCCACGGCCGTCAGGCCGGTGCGCTGGCTGAGATACTCCGCCGTCAGCACGTCCTGCGGCGCGAACGCCTGCAGCACGCCGCAGCCGGAGACGAAACTCTCGAACCCGTCGCCATACAGCATCCGCGCCTGAGCCAGATCCTGCCAGACGGTCCACAGCTTCACCCCATGCGCCGCCAGCGCCGGCAGGTTGGTTTCCAGTATCGGGAAGCCGCCCCGCGCCAGCGCCGGATACTGGTCGAGCAGCAGCATGACCGGCACCTTCGGCGGCCCGGAGTCGCGCATCAGCTCCTGCAACACGCTGGCGATCACCGCCCGCAGCCACGCCGCGTGGGTGGCCAGCCGCCGCGCCGGCAGCACCAGGAACACCGTCGTCGGCGTCTCCCGCAGCATCCCGAATTCGACCGGCGTATGAACCAGGCCGTCCTTGATCGCCCGGCTGTCCAGCCACCGCGTCTGCGTCAACGCGCACGACACATCCCCGTCCGCGCACGCCGCCGCCTTGACCGCCAGTTCCGGCCAGTCGGCCTCCTCCGCCACAACCGCCAGCCGATTGGCGACCCCGGAGAACGATCCCAGGCACGCGCGCACGCCCGGAAGCCCGGACCCGGACAGCCGCGCGTACATGATCAGCGCCGTCACCAAATCCCGCGCCGAACCGTCCGGCCGGATCAAAGCCTCGGCAATATCCAGCGCATCGTCGGGAAACTCCGGTGACTCCGGGTCGAGTGCGGCCACCGGATCGAACCCCTGTCCCGGCAGGCCGCTCACCCCGAACGGGTCCAAGACGATCGTGTGCTGCAACTCCGGATCGCGGCGGCGAGCGCATAGAGCCGCCATCTCGCCGGTCGTATCCACCACCACCATCGACCAGTTGCCCAGCGCGAGGATGTTCGGCTGCAACAGCCGCCGCCCGATGCCGCACCCGGCCGGCCCAATGCTCATCACATGACGGTCACCGGCGTATTGAATGACCGGAGCGGAAGCCGGCGGCTCGCCCTCGGTCCGATCGGTGCCGTAGCCGAGATACACTCCGCCGTTGGTCCCCCACACGGCATCACCCCCCGGTCAGCCGCCGGTGTTTCTGCACGGTCACCGCCGGCCGCGGCGCAGCCGAACCGCCCGCGCCCATCTGCGCAGCGGCCTCCCACGGGTTGGCGAAGTCCGCCCTCCAGGGCAAATTCAGCAGCGCCCCCGCCTTGCGCGGCACCACCGGCAGCAGATCGGCATGCGCCCCTTTCATGAAAGGAAATCGCAGCCGGTACAGGACTTCCAGTACCGAGGAACTTCAGCGCCGACAGCGAGAACCGGGCGGCATGAAGCGCCAGCAGCAGGCACAGCAGGACCAGAACAAGCCAGGTAACAGCGCCCGCGATATGCGTCACAACCGGCGTTGTCCCGAAGGACCCAATCTCGGAAACCGCCCAAGCCTTGGCCGGGCCGATCCACCGATACCCGAACGGCCCGTTCCAGGCGGCCACGCCAAACACGATCGCGGACAAAGACTTGACCAGCAATCCCTGCCGCCGCCGAGAGGCATGGCCAAGCTCCACCGCCTTCTTCTGTTCGTTCCCGTCAACCTCCACCAGCACCCACTTGCCGTTGATCTCGACGGCACTGAGGTTCGGCTGGTCCGGGCGCAGCGAGCGCGAGAAATGCGGGAAGAAGCTGCCCTGCCGGTGGTAGATCCGCCGCAGCTCACCCTGCTGGTCGATGAGGTAACGCGGCTTGCGTTCGAACATGTCACCTTCTCCCGGAAGCACTCTCCATGACATCACGAACGCGGCCATTCAACTCCGGTGACATGGGCCGCCGAGCACGATGTATAGCGTTGCCGCGCGGGACGGCCTAACGCTTGATCATCCCGGCACCGCGTGAGACGATGTCGCAAAATCCGGGAGGCGCCACCGTGACCGCAAACACGCAGATCCTGTGCAGCTTCGCTCTGACCTTCGGCGTACCGATCGCGCTGGGATGGTGGGATTTGCGGCGCATGGGGCCGACAAACTGGCGCCCGCCGCATGAGGACGACGTCCCGCCCGATCCCGCGCCGCTGCCGGACCCGGGCATCATCCCGCAGGTGCAAAAGCCCCTGCCGGAGTGCCTGATCCCGCGGCCGGCACCGGTCCGAGTGCCGGAACTGGTGTGACGCCTCAATACGGCAACTCGACCATACCTGGCTCGATCAAGGCGCGGAACGCCGGGTCAACCGCGCGCGTATCGATCACGTCCACTTTGTAGGGCAGATCCGAGTCGGACAGCGCCTCGGCCAGATCGCCGATCTGCTAGTTCGCGGTGCGAATAATACCAACGCCCCTAAGTCTTGACCTGTGCCCAGGGGCGGGTGGCGATCGAGGCGATGGTCTTCGGCAGTTTCATGAGCCCGTTCCACGCATCGGCGCAGGCTTGCACGATAGCCTCGTAATCCTCGTAGACTCGGTGGCTGAGAATGTTGCCGCGGAGGAACGCCCAGATGTTCTCGACGGGATTGAGTTCGGGTGCGTAGGGAGGCCGCGGCAACAGCGCGATATTGTCGGGGATCTTGAGTTTCGGCGAACTGTGCCAACCGGCGCCGTCAAGGATCAGGAGGCCGATGGCACCGGCCGAGACGCAGCGGCTGATTTCCGCCAAGTGCTCGTTCATGGCTTCAATATTGACGTACGGCGTGATCACGGCGGCACCGGTGCGACGGTCCGGGCAGACCGCCCCGAATAAATACGCCGAGGTGAAGCGATGATCGCGCACCGCACGCGGACGAGTGCCCCGCTTGGCCCAAATCCGCCTCAGCGTCCCTTGCTGCCCGACCCGCGCTTCGTCCTGCAACCAGATTTCCACCGGCTTGCCGTGCGCCACCTCCGGGATTGCGGCGGCCGCCAGTTCGGGAAAGTCCTTTTGAAACGCCTCTTGCGCCGCAGTGTCGCTCTCAGGGTGCTGCGGCCGGACGGATATCCGGCAGAAGTTGAGCCTGCGTAACAGCCGGCCCACGCTCCGCACGTTCAACGTGACGCCGAATTTGGCTTTGATCCGCTCCACAAGATCGATGCGGCGCCAGCGCACCACGCCCTGCGTCTCCAGCTCGGGTCCTGCCTCGACCCAAGCTTCGACTTGCTTCATCTGCTCGGCTGACAAAACCGCGGGGCGGCCGGGCCGGGGACGATCGGACAACCCCTCCAGGGCGTCGGCATTGAAGCGATGCACCCAATCGCGCAGCGTCTGCCGGTCCATACCGGCGAGTTCCGCCGCCCTCGCTCGCGGATAACCATCCAGCACCATCGCAGTCGCCAGGGCCCGCCTGGTAACTTGGCTATCGTTCGCACAAACGGCTGCCGCGCGGAGCGTTGCCGCCGTGAAATCCGTCCGCGTGATGGCAACCGCGACCATACCGTCCTCCCGAATCGATCGGGTGCTATCGACTCAAATTCCGACCGATTTGGGAAAACACGAGCGAGTCAACAATTCCGGGCGTTGGTATAAGATCCTGAAACGACATCCGATCCACCTCATCAGGAGACGCGGCAGTCCGTCGGATAAATCGCCTCAGCATGCGGTGGCGCAATTCGTAGGTGAATGCGAATCTCTGGATCAGGCCGTCCCGAAGCTGATCGTCCGCCGGCTCGCTGCGATGGCGCGCCAGTCCCTCCTGCAAGCGGTCGATCACATTGGCCAGCGGAGCGATGTCGAGCAACACGATGGCTCCGCGAGCTGCCTATCTCACGCCGGAATGCCTATCACGACGCGGCTAATGTAAGCCCCAACCACCCTGCCGGCGAGTGGAAGAGTTTCCTTCAGGCCGCCACCGGCCGCCGCACGGTCAGGTCGCCACGGCCTGCAAGCAAACCTTCAACCGAGATATCCTCGTCGAGGTCTTCCCAATGCAAGCCGTTGCCGGTAACCCCGATCCGGCACTGCGCCCGCTGCTCGGGCGTTGCATGCAGCAGCCGAGGGAACCACGCCAACGGGATACCAACCGTTCTGCCGTCGGCCAGATCCACCCACATTGTCGCCTCGTCAAACCGGACCGCCGTTGCCGAAGTGCTCATTCCAAGCCCTCACGATATCGTCTCGTCTTGCCTCGACGACGCGAACCAGATCAGCCTGCTCGCGACGCGAATAGCCTACGCTGTCAGCCACCCGCACGTCCGGCATAACCCAAATCTTTGCCTCTGCGTCGGCGCGCGTGGCGTGCACATGAACAGGTTCCCGCGGATCGCCTTCGTTCGAGAAGAAATAGAACCGGATGCCAAGATGCCTGAAAACGACCGGCATTCGAAATCTCACTCCGCCGCGACCTTCTCCAACTCCGCCGCCTTCAGTTCCGCCGCCTTCGCCTCCACCAGCCCGACGATGTGATCCACCATCGACTCCGTATCCGTCTGATGGTCCTGCTTGCCGGCGCTGTACACCATGTGCTTCCCGTTGCCGCCGCCGGTCACGCCGATATCCGTCATCAGCGCCTCGCCCGGCCCGTTCACCACGCAGCCGATAATCGACAGGGTCAGCGGCGTCTCGATGTGTTCGAGCCGCTCTTCCAGCGTGCGGACAGTCTCGATCACGTTGTAGCCCTGCCGCGCGCAGGACGGGCAGGAGATCACCTTCACCCCGCGATGCCGGATGCCGAGCGTCTTCAGCATGTCCCAGCCGACGCGCACTTCCTCCTCCGGCTCATCGGACAGCGAGACCCGCATCGTGTCGCCGATGCCGGACCACAGCAGCGACCCCAGGCCGATGGAGGACTTCACCGTGCCCATGCGCCGCCCGCCGGCCTCGGTGATGCCGATATGCAGCGGATGATCGCAGACCTCGGCGAGCTGCCTGTAGGCCGCCACCGCCAGGAATACGTCCGACGCCTTCACGCTGATCTTGAAGTCGTGGAAGTCGTGCTGCTGCAGGATGTTGGCGTGATACAGCGCGCTCTCGACCAGCGCCTCCGGGTTGGGCTCGCCGTATTTCTCCAGCAGGTGCTTCTCCAGCGATCCGGCGTTGACGCCGATGCGCATCGAGCACCCGTGGTCGCGCGCCGCCCGCACCACTTCCTTGACCCGGTCGTCGCTGCCGATGTTGCCGGGGTTGATGCGCAGGCACGCCGCGCCGCTGTCCGCCGCCTCAAGCGCCCGTTTATAATGAAAGTGGATATCCGCGACGATCGGCACGTTCACCTCGCGGACGATATCCTTCAGCGCCAGCGCGCTTTCCTGGTCCGGGCAGGACACCCGCACGATATCGACGCCCGCCAGCTCGGCCCGCCGGATCTGCGCCACCGTTCCGGCGACGTCCGTGGTCAGGGTATTGGTCATCGTCTGCACCGAAATCGGCGCGCCGTCGCCCACCGGCACCTTGCCGACATAAACCCGGCGCGACTTGCGCCGGACGATCTGCTGGTACGGGCGATAATTCATGCGAGTCTCCTTCATCGCGGGTTTTGTCCGCGCTGCAAGGCACGAGACAACATCCAGCGCCAGCCATCATCCGGCCGGGCACACGCGGCTAGTATGGGGTGTTCCGCGGTTCTTCGCTACTGGTGAGCGCGCATCGCGGCCACCGGTGCGGTCGCGGCGGCCGAGAGCTTGCCGTCCAGGATCGCCTGCGGATCGAGCGGCAGGTCGCGCCGGACACCGCCCGGGGCGCCGAGCGGCGGAGCCAGCACGCCATCCACCAGGATTTCGGTTCCTCCGGCATTGCCGGTGGTCAGCAGCAGATCCGGCCGCGGGGGCACCGACCAGGTCTCGCCCGGCTTCAGGACGTGGTTCAGCAGCACGGTGCCACTGCGGTCTTTCAACAGGATCCATGTATCGGCCTTGGCCCGCAGCACGATCCGGCTTTCATTCGCGCCGGGGGGGACGGTCGCCGCCTGGGCCGCGCCCACCGACGGCGCCTCCACCGCGACAGCGGCCGGAGCCGGGGCCTCCTCCGGCGGGATCGAGATCACCGGCGGCGCGGCCGCCGCCACCGCAGCCCGCGGCGCATCGGCGGCGGGGGTCTCGGCCACGACGGGCGCGGCCGGCGGTATCGCCTGCTCGGCCAGCGGGGCCAGGCGCTCCGGCACCGCGATGACGGTTTCCGCCGGCAGGCGGCCTTCGGCGGACAGACGGTACCAGCCGGTGTAGGCGCCGACGGCGAGCAGGATGCCCAGCAGCAGCATTGCGCCAGCCGGGAAGCCGCGCTGCGGCATGGGAATAGGAAACACCAGTTCGGTGCGGCGGCTGACCTCGGCGGCCTCGGCCTTGAAGCGGCGGACGATTTCCTCGTCGTCCAGCCCCAGCGCCCGGGCATAGGTGCGCATGAACGCGACCGCGTAGGCGTTGCCGGGAAGGTCCGCGATACGGCCTTCCTCCAGCGCCTCGAGATACGGCAGGCGGATGCGAAGCTCGGCCGCCACATCCCGCAGCGTCCAGCCCAGCCGCTCCCGCGCTTCGCGCAGATCGGCGCCGGCCCGGACGGCCGAAGGCGCCTCTGCCATCACCCGGGTGACGGTCGACATCATGCCGCGATTTTCCACAAGTTTGGACCTGCTCTCGTGTATCACCGAAGGCCCCGTCTTTGTAACTTCACAGGTTCGCACGAACTCGCCGGAACCGCGGTCCCACGGGATACGATTGGCCACAGGTTTCTAGACCACACGATAAGTTTTTCCAACGACCTAATTTTAAATCAATTACATATTTTCCAGCGTTGCTGCTTCCCGGCATCACTGCGGCCAACGGTGCTCCCACCTTGGATAAGTGTCAGGAAATGATACCATGCTCTCGCGCCCAGGTTGCAACCGGGTCGCGCATCGACATGCCGCCGCCGCGTCGGATGGCGGCCAGCACCGGCTGAAACGCCTTCAGATCAACCTGTGCGAACATCGCCTTGATCGGCAGGATCGCGCTGGCCGGCATCGACAGGTGGCGAACGCCCAGCGCCGCGATCACCAACGCCTCCAGCGGGCGGGAGGCGGCCTCGCCACACACGGACACCGGCACGCCAGCCGCGTGGGCGGCAACCGAGAGTTGCTCCATGATATCCAGCATCGGCTGCGACAGGAAGTCGTATCGATCGAACAGCGAGGGCGTCCCGCGATCGGCGGCGAAAAGAAACTGTAATAAATCGTTGGTGCCAACCGATATGAAATCTACCTCTTTCAGCAGATCGTGGAGCTGCCACATCAGCGCCGGCACCTCCAGCATGGTGCCGATCCGCAAGCGCCCGGGCGTGGGGCGGACGCGCCTGGCCTCGGCGAGCAGCAGCGCCTTGGCAGCGCGGAATTCGCCTACGGTCGCCACCATCGGAAACATCACTGACAGGTCGCGGTCGCCGGCCGCCAGCAGCAGCGCCCGCAACTGCCGCCGCAGCAGCGCGGGACGATCCAGCCCGACCCGCAGCGAACGCCAGCCCATGGCCGGGTTTTCCTCCTCGTTCACCGTGCCCGGCAGCATTTTGTCGGCGCCCAGGTCGAGGGTGCGGAACAGCACGGGCTTGTCGGCCGCCTCGTCCAGTACGCGGCAGTAAATCTCCGCCTGTTCCGCCACATCGGCGACCGAGCCGCGGGCGAGCATGGCGATCTCGGTGCGGAACAGTCCGATCCCGTCGGCGCCCGTGCGCTCCAGTTGCGGCAGTTCCAGATTGAGCCCGATGTTGAGCATCAGCTTGAGGCCGATTCCGTCGGCGGTCGCGGCGGGACGGCCGCGCCAGGTCGCCAGTTCGGCGTATTTCGCGTTGCGGGTCTCCTTCGCCCGTTCATAGGCGTGTTGGACCTCGGTTTCCGGCCGCAGGATGAACTGGGCGTCGTCGGCGTCCAACACCGCGTCGTCGCCCTGTTCGGCGCTGTCGAGCATGCCGCGCAGGCTGCCGATGGCCGGAATGCCAAGGGCGCGGGCCAGGATGGCGGCATGGCCGGAGGGGCTGGCTTCCTCGATCGCCACCCCGGCGATGCCGCGCGCGTGCCAGTCCAGCAACTGCGCCGGCCCCAGCCGCCTTGCGAGCAGGATCGCGCCCTCGGGAACCGCATCGTGCGGCGTATATCCCGTCAGCGTGGTCAGCAGGCGGTTGGCAAGGTCCTCGATATCGGCGAGGCGCTCGCGCAGGTAGGCGTCGCTGATCCGGCGCATCTTGTCGTGCAGTTCGCTGGCGACGCGCTGGACGGCCGCCTCGGCGGTCATGCCGCCGCGGATCACCTCGGCGACCCGGCGCAGCCAGCCCGCATCGTTCGCTATCAGGCGGTAGGCTTCCAGGACCTCACGCGAGGCGGTCACGTCGGCGGCGCGTCCGGTCTGCGGCACGTCGGCGAACAGGTCGTCCAGGCCACGCTGCATGCGGTCCACCGCCTGGTCCAGCCGCGCCTGCTCCGCCACCGGATCGTCTGACAGGAAACGGGCCACGGGCCTCGCCGAACCAAGCAGCACCACCGGCCCGGCGGCGATCCCGCCCATCAGCGTGATGCCCTTGAACAGGCGCGGCACTGTCGCGGCCAGGCCCTCCGGCGAGCCGTCGGTGGCGCCGCTGCCCGGCAGCAATTCGGCCAGCAGCATCGCGACCGTCTCCAGGTCGTCCACTTCCAGTTCGGTGAAATTGCGCGGCGTGCGGTTCTGCACCACCAGCACGCCCAAGGTGCGGCCCGTGCGGCGCACCGGGACTGCCAGCAGGGAGGCGAACGGTTCTTCCCCGGTTTCCGGGCGGTAGGCGAAGGCGGGATGGTTCTGTGCGTCCGGCATGTTCATCACCGTGCCGGTGGCGGCGCACAGGCCGACGATGCCCTCGCCGACACGCAATCGTGTGCGGCCGACCGCCTCCTGGTTCAGACCCTCCGTCGCGGCGAGTTCGAGGATGTCCCCCGGGCGCTGGACGTAGATCGAGCACACTTCGCTCACCAGTTCCGAGGCGACGAGCTGGACAAGCGCGGACAGCGGGGCCGTGCCGTGCGCCCGAAGATTCCGCAGCCGGGAGAGCAGGCGCCTGGTTGCGGTCATGCGCCGCCGGCAGCGTCAGACAATCCGGTCATTCCGAGTGGGTCCTCCTTGCTGTCGCGCCGGGTCCGTATTGGGTGGTCATGGCCAAACAATGGCCGTCGCGGTAACGGATTGCCGCGGCGCCAGCCGGACTATTTTTGGCCGCTTCAAGGGCGGATGGGAAGACAGCTCATACCCGTCCGGGTTGGCAGCGAGTCTCGTCATAAATCGTCATGGCCCGGTGCGTCGGCATGGGCGCCAACGTCAGAGACGTTGCCTTAGGCGACGGCCAAGAATAAGCGAATCCGGGTGTCCGCCCCTCCTCCGTCATGGCCCGGCTCGTCCGGGCCACCCCCGCCAGCACCTGCCGCGACAGGTGGCCCGGACAAGCCGGGCCATGACGAATGGCGAGAACGTCGTGCTCCGCGTGCCCCCTTATCCTGATACCGACGGGGCTTCGCCCGGCCACCCGGGACTTGCGGTCGTGGTCGAGGCAAAGTCGTGGATGACCGGCACAAGGCCGGCCACGACACAAAAGGATAGCCCCGTGGTGCGGCCTCAACCCGGCTGACCGTCCGTCAGCGAGCGGCTCCGCAGCAGCGCGAGAACGCGCGCCGTCAGCGCGTCCAGCACGAATGGCTTGTGCAAAACCTCCATGCCCGGGGCGAGGCCGGCATCTTCCAGCGCCTTTCCGGCATATCCGGTGATCAGCAGAACCGGCAGTCCGGGCCGCCGCTCCCGCGCCGCATCGGCGAGCTGCCGCCCGTTCAGGCCCGGCAGACCGACATCGGTCACCAGCAAATCCACCGCATCCCGCGATTGCACGATCCGCAGTCCCGCAGGGCCGTCGGACGCTTCCACGACCGAGCAGCCGAGATTGCGCAACGCTCCGGCAATCATGTCGCGCACATCCGCCTCATCTTCCACGACGAGCACGGTTCCGCCGGCGGTCCCGAAATCCCCGGTCACCGCCGAATCGGCTGGTTCCGCGGATACACACGCATCAGGCGCGCCGCCTTCGAACCGCGGCAAATAGACCCGCACGGTCGTCCCCTGGCCGGGCTGGCTCTCCAGCTTCACGAAACCGCCCGACTGCCGCACGAAGCCGAACACCTGCGACAGCCCGAGACCGGTGCCCCGCCCGGTCGGCTTGGTCGTGAAGAACGGCTCGAATGCGCGTGCCAGCACATCGGGGGCCATGCCGGTGCCGGTATCAGACACGGCGATTTCGACATACGCGCCCGGCTTGGCCTCATCCTGATCGACCAGCTCTTCCTGCGTCAGCAGCCGATCGGCGGTTGTGATGGAGAGGGTGCCGCCCTCGGGCATCGCGTCGCGCGCGTTGATCGCCAGGTTGACCAGAGCGCTCTCCAGTTGGTTCGCGTCGCACAGGTACAGCCCGGACGCCGTCGCCCGGGTGCAAATCCGCCTCGATTTCGGGTCCCAGGGTGCGGCTGAACAATTCGGCCATGCCGCGAATGAGCTCGTTCGGATCGACCGGCCTCGGCTGCAGCGCCTGGCGGCGGGCAAACGCCAGCATGCGGTGAGTGAGGCCGGCCGCGCGCTCCACCGACTTTCGGGCAACACCGGCATAGCGCAGGACGGTTTCCGCCTTGCCACGCGCCATGGCCTGTTCGATCACCTCCAGGCATCCCGAGATGCTCTGCAGCATGTTGTTGAAATCGTGCGCGATCCCGCCGGTCAATTGGCCGACGGCCTCCATCTTCTGCGACTGGTGCAGGCGCTCCTCGCTGGCCCGCAGCGCCGCTTCGGCGCGCTTGCGGGCGGTAACGTCGACCAGGGCGGCAACGATGGAGACATCCGCGCCGCGCTTCTCCAGCCGGGCCGAGACCAGCGCGTCGATTACCTTGCCATCCCGGCGCACGAACCGCCGCTCCAGATCGGCGATTTCACCCTCGGCCATCAGCCGTGCCCGGGCGGTTTCGTCCCACAACGCGTAGGCCGGCGCCCAGAATGCGTTGAGCGGGCGGCCGATCACTTCGTCCCGGCTGTAGCCCAGCAGCGACAGCCAGGTGTTGGACACACCCGTGACGATGCCCTGACCGTCGAACATGTGCATCGGCACCGGCGATTGCTCGAAGCTGGCGCGATGGCGGGCCTCGCTTTCCTGCAGCGCCAGGTTGGCCGCCTGGAGCTGCGCCGACGAGGGCAGCGCCAGGGCGTGGGGCAGGAGCCTCCATAACGCGACAGCCGTGACCATCGAAACGATGGCGGTCGCCGCTTTGACCATGGCCTCCAGCCCATAGGCCGGCACCCAAAGGGTCACGACGTCGAGCAGGTGGGTCGTGCCGCAGAGCAGAATGAACGTCGCGAACAGCCAGAACATCGGTCGAAACACGAGGTCGCTGCGGCGCCGGGCGAAAATCGCCAGCGCCAGGGGAATGGTGAAATAGGCCAGGGCTATCCCGGTATCGGACACCGCGTACGCGGCGATCAGGCCGGGTTCCCAAAGCAGGCAAAAGCCATGCGGAGTCAGAACTCGTCGAATCGAAGAGCCAACTTGCCATGTCCGTCTCACCCCGTCGCCGCGGACCCCCGTGAGGGGAAGTCAACCCAGGTAAACGAGCAGGGAAACGCAATCGTTCCACGCGCCGCTATCCGTGATGAGAGGTCTCACCGCGCGAGCCGGTCTCCCGGCCCGCGCGCCGAGCGCCATCGTGGGTCAGTAGGCCGGCACGTAAACAGTCCCCGGCGGATAATACGGCGGCGGTGGTTGAACCGTGCTGGCAGCGGCCGCGCCGACAACCGCACCCACCGCTACGCCAGCGGCGACGCCGCCCCACCCCGGCCCGCTGTTGTAATTGTAGCAGCAGCCGCCCCCACCGTGGACGTTCACGTTTCGGTTCACGTTGACGTTCGCGTTGCGGTTCACGTTGACGTTGGAGTTGCGGTTGACGTTGCTGTTGCGGCTTACATTGTTGTGGAAATTGTTGGAGTTGAAATTCCGGTTGCCGCCGCCTCCGCCGCCGCCGCGGCGTGGGCCGTTGACAAGGATCAGTGCCGGATCGTTGGACTGTATGGACGTTCCGCTGTCGTGCCAGGCTGTCAGCGCCGCATGCGACGGCATGGGGGCGGCCAGCGGGGCAAGCAGCGCCGCGGTGGTAAGGCAGATGATCGGTTTCATCGCATGCCTCATTTGTTAAGGTACTTATGCTGCGTGTCCTTGAAGTTCGCCAGCGTCTCGGGGCAGGTTTTATGGTCGAAATCATGCCCCGATCCCCAGCCGAACGCGCCGCTGTAGATGAACGCGATCTGCAATCCGAAGTGCAGTGCGATCTGATTGGCGAGCGAAAGCGCGTCCTCCCCGATGCCCTGCTTATCGGCTTCGGGCGAGCAGGCGAAGGCTTCGCCCGACATCACCCCGAGCTTCCGGACCCCCGTCATGAAGTCCGCATCGGCATCGTTACCTTTTTTCACGTCGTCCGCGAAAGCCGGCGCGGTAAGCAGCGCGGCCAGTGCGAAGGAGGCCAATTTCAAACGCATCTTTTTTCCTTTTCGATCTTCAGGCGGATTGGATAATCTTGGTGCTTCAGAACCCTTTTAGTCGAGCAACGGCAGCTGTTTGCCACACTGTTGCATGAGCGCAAGACCGGCTTTTGTCAGGCCGTCCTGCGCCTTCCGCGTAGCGTCGCCCGTCAACCATAGCTCGGACACCGCCGGTTGTGCGCCTGCGAGCCCGCGCGCAATTTCGGCGTTGCGCGCGGTCCAGAGCAGCCGATCAATCGGTATCAAAACGATATTCGAGCCTTTTGCCACTGTGACGATCGGCAGATTGATCGCGATCGAGATCCGGCGCACGGGCGAAACCACAGTGCTATAGCTCGCCATCAGTTCCGCCATCTGCTGGAAGAACAGGGCCGCGTCCTCGGTATCGGCGCTGCTCGCGTGCTCGATGAACAGGCTGAGTCCCGGAATCGCACCGAGCGCCGCCATGCTGGCCACGATGATCGTTTCATGGCGCGGCGATAGCGCCGGGTTGCGGAGGAAACGGTCGATCACCGGCTCGGGCACCCCCATGCGCCGCAATTGCTCGCGGTTGCGTTTCGACAACTCGCTCGGCGGGGTTGCCGCAACGAGATTCTGCGCCTGTTCCAGGAGGCGAACGTTGCTGGCGACCTGCAGCACCAGCGCGCCGGTCACGAACGACAGTGCGCCCAGGGTCAGGTTGCCGGCGGCCGAGGCCCAGGCAAGCCGGTCCAGTTCCTTCTGCAGGGCTTCGTTGCTGGAATAGGCATCGACGCCGAGCTTGGCCGCGTATTCCCGCTTATATCCGGAAACCGCGAGGATCTGCTTGGCCGGACCGTCCTCGTATCGGCTGCGACCTTCGCGGTGCAGTTGTTCGGACGCGCGGGTGAAGATGCTGCCGATACCTTCGGGGATCGCGGACAGCGTGCCGATCGGATCGTCGATCAGGTTCCTGGCGCTGCGGAATGGAGATTTGCCGGCTTCGACCGCCGCTTTTTCGAAGGCGTCGGTCTGCTGCATGGCCTGAAGTTGGGCGATGGCAGCGATCTCGCGGATCAGGCGGCGGAGCCTGACGTCGCTCGGCGCGATGAACGGACCGTAGTCTGTGCTGACCGTGTATCGGTTGAGGTATGCCAGGGTCGTTACTGTCGGGCCGAGGGCGTAATGGGGACCGCTTCTGATATCGGCCGCCACGACCGAATCCGTCGGCCTGATCTCGGGCTGCGTGTCCCACTCGGCCGGTGCGGCCGCGCGGGCGGCGAGCGGGATCAGGCCGGGTACGGCCAGCACGGCGCGGCGCGAGAGGCGGGATGTCATGGCACGCCTGCGACGACTTCGGGCAGGCTGTAGCGTCGGTCCAGCACGTCAGCCTTCGGCTGGTACAGCCGCAGCACGAGATAGAACGGTCCCTCGGGCGTCGGCAGCCAGTTCGCCGCCGCCGGTCGCGCGGGGGCGAGATGCTGCGCGTAAACCGTGACCGATCCGTCGGCCGCCGTCACGAGGCCTCGCGTGTCGCTGCCGACTTTGTAACGATCGATCGGATTGTCACGAAGCCGTAGAACTCATCGAAACCATGCACCGTGGGCAGGAACTCGTTCCGGTCGCCGACGTGGCTCTTGCCGGACTGCGCCGTGGCATAGCCCTGCGCCTTCAGCAACTGTGCCAGGGTGACGTCTTCTTTCTGCAAGCCAACGGTCGATCCCGGTTGGCCAACGGGGGTCAGGCCGGTGCGGATCGGATACTGGCCGGTGATAAAGGCGGCGCGGCCGGCGGTGCAACTCGGCTGGCCGTAGTAGTCGCTGACCATGGTGCCTTCGGTGGCAATGCGGTCGATGTTCGACGTCGTAACGGCACCGAGGCCGCGGTGATACGCGGAAATATCGAACGGCGCCACGTCGTCGGTCATGATGACCACGATGTTCGGCTTGTCCCGGGCAAAAGCCACGGCCGGCGTTGCGATAATCAGCGCCATCAGCATCAGAAATCGCATTGTCTATGTCCGCCTCTCCTGTACGTGTACCGGGTCGGGCATTTTGAACGACTTGTTCCGGAAAGCTTCGTCCGGATCGTAGAGTCGGAACCGGAGGCTGGCCTTGTCCGTCTCGGCCGGAAGCTCGATCACGACCGGACCATTCCGCAGGTCGGTGAATGCGGCAATGTAAGGCGTGACGGTATTGGGGGTGATCGCCTCATCTTTCGGCTTTAGCGGCACCGAATAGGCGAGGATGACGTTGTCGGCCATGCCGGGAACTTGCGTCATGCCGGCCCGCAGCCGGTATATGGCGGAGGCGGGCATGGCCCAGACCACGGCCTCGAACGCCCGTTGATAGGCAACCTGCGCCTCAAGGTCCGGCACGGACGGGCGAAACGCGGCGGGCGGGCGTCCGCCAAGCGGCGCGGTCTCCGCCTGGGCGAGCGGGGCGAACAAGGCTGCGGCGAGAAGGCCGTGATCCAGTGCATGCGCATGTGGCGAAGGCTCCGGCGACGTCAGCCTGATTGGCAGAGGCTGGTGTGGAATCCGGGTAGCCGGATCGGGTCAGGCGGTATCGGCGGCCGTCTCGGGCGCGACAATTGCCCACGCGTGCCATGTCCGCACCGAGCCGTCTATGCAGTTATGGCAGATCGCAGCGCTGCCGGCGAAACTCTGTCGCGCCAGTCGGTGGCCGGGGCCGCCACTCTGCGGAATCGTGCGTCGATGCGATGCAGCGCGAGGCGACACAGCGCCGTTCCGGCTGGCGCGATAAGTCTTGATTGTCGCCTTCGGTCCCGCGGGACCTGTTGCAGCAAGTCAGGCGCGGACATAGGGTCTGGCCCGAGTAACCCGGATGCAAGGAGGTTCCGCCATGGTCGACAGCGATGGTGTCACGGACAGCGGCGACATATCGGATCAGCTTGCCGGCCTGCGCGCGCAGGTCGAGCAATTGACCAACGAACGGATCCGCCCGGCCGTCAACGACGCGGCACATCAGGTGAAGGTGCAGACCGATGCCCTCGCGGCCCGGATACGCGAGCAGCCCATCGCCGCGGTCCTGATTGCCGCGGGCGTCGGGTTCCTGATCGGACGGGCGATGCGCTGACGGTCAATCCCGTCCGAGATATCGGATCAGGACATCCCGCCACCATGGCTCGCGCAGGCCGTCGATCATGGCGACGTTGATTCGGGTGCGCAGACCGCTGCCGGCGGGCACCGCGATAGCGTAGTTCTGGCGATCGAACAGCGTGTCCAGAACTTCCACATCATCGAGGAAATCCTTGCGCGCGGTCCAGGTCAGCAGCGGCTTGTCGTAGACGAAGGCGTCGAGCTTGCCTTGCTTCAGTGCCTCCAGCCCGGCCTCGGCAGTGTCATAGACCCGGGCGGAGACGTGCTCGCTGCGCAGGTACTCGAGCCCCGAGGTGGCGGCGACGCTGCCGGTGCGAACCATGGTCAGGTCGCTCGGTCCGCGCACCCGGTTGACCATCTGCTTCGCTGTCAACTGCGAGGTGATCCCGGCGGTAAAGCTGGCGATGATGATCACCGAGGCGATCATCCAGGCAATCGCCATGGCTCGCCCCGCCAGCGTCGCCGGTGCCTTGTCCGACGCGGCCGCCTGGGTCATGGCGGAGGCCGACCACCACAGGCTGGTGCCGAGGCCGCGCGAGCCGCCGGCGAAATGCTCGGTATGGCGCCGCTCGAACAGCCAGATCACGGCGCCGACTGTCACCGCGGCCGCGACCAGGACGCCGATGGCCTGGGCGAAGCGCGCGGTAAAGAAGCTGCGCAGGATCGGCAGCCACTCGATCTCCCGCTGCATCGGCACCGCGATGCCGAGGCCGGAGGCATAGAACGGCTGGGTGAAATCGACGCTCTGCTCGCGCTGCGACGTGACTGTGATGGCGGAGATCGCGGCATCCAGCGTCCCGTCGGCGGTGGCGCGCAGCATGTCCGGCACCGTTTTGTATTCGCGGAAGGTCGCGTGCAGGCCGAGCTTTTCGGCGATATGGCTCCAGAGTTCGATGCTGATGCCGGTCCAGGTGCCGTCCGGCGCCTTCATCGCGAACGGGGGGGCTTCCTTGGTGCCGATCAGCAGCGGACGCTGTTGCGCTGGCACCGGGGTGGTGAGCAGGGGAAGAAGGAGGATCGCCAGGGCGAGCGATCGCAATATCCCGCACGCGAGCAAAGCCTTGAATGAGCCGGAATGTTTCAACAGTATGAGCCTCGGGCCGGCGGTGGTTGCGTCCGGCGCCTGGTGCCAACCGCATGGTTCATGCAGCCGAATGGCCGGGATCCCTATCGCGTTGTTATCGGATCGCCTGCCATATAACCGCTAAGCGATTCCATATCTCGTGAAAAATGACAGGCGACGGACGCGGGGCGTTGGCGCTTGCCGGGGCAAGAGCCGCGCGATAACACCTCGCCGGAAGGTCCCTTCCGTTTGCCCGCAGGTTATTCGCTTTGATAGTTCTCAGACACCGGATCGAGCTCGCGACCGCCGAGCCGATACAGATCCTCGACATCACCGGTCAGATTCGCGACTGGGTCGCCTCGACCGGCGTCTCGGACGGGCTGTTGACGCTGATTTCGCCGCACACCACGGCCCGGGTGAACGTGAATGAGCGCGAGGCCCAGCTTCAGCGCGACATGATCACATACCTCAAGCGGTTGGTGCCGCGCGACGGCGACTACCTGCACAATCTCGCGCCGGTGGACGACCGCGACAACGCGCACGCGCATCTGCTGGGGCTGTTCATGAACTCGTCCGAGACCATTCCGGTGGCGGACGGCGCGCTGCTGCTGGGCGGGTGGCAGTCGATCTTTTTCATCGAACTGGACGGCCCCCGGGAACGGCGTTCGATCGACCTCCAGATCCTCGGGAACGGCGCATGACACCGGACGATATCGCGGGCTTCTACGTCCGGCGGGCGGACCTGAACCTGGAGGACTACCTCGAACTGGATTTCGACTTCGAATGTGCGGGGGATCCGCGCGAGGCGGCGGCGCACCTGTGCAGCGAACAATCCACCGCGCAGTGGCGGCGTATCGGCGTGGACGAGGATTTCCGTCCCCGCTTCGCCGCCAAGGTGCTGGACCTGCACGCGGAGCCGCGTCCGTCCGGGTTCAGCATTCCGGTGGCCTGTGCGGTGCGCGGCCCGGTGCACAGCTGCCGGGTCACCATCGCTCATCCGCACGGCAATTTCGGGCCTCGCATACCCAACCTGCTGTCGGCGGTGTGCGGGGAGGGGGTTTTTTTCTCGCCCGGCATCCCGTTGATCCGGCTCCAGGACATCCGCTTTCCGGATTGTTATCTGGCCGCGTTCGAGGGGCCGCAATTCGGCCTCGCCGGCCTGCGCGATCGCTTGCAAGCCTTTGATCGGCCTATCTTTTTCGGCGTCATCAAACCGAATATCGGGCTGCCGGCGGAGCCGTTCGCGGAACTCGGGTATCAAAGCTGGCTGGGCGGGCTGGATATCGCCAAGGACGACGAGATGCTCGCCGACATCCCGTGGTGTCCGCTGACGGAACGGGCCGGCGCGCTGGGCGAGGCGCGCTCGCGGGCGGAGCGGGAGACCGGGGTGCCCAAGGTGTACCTCGCCAACATTACCGACGAGGTGGACCGGCTGCTAGACCTGCACGACCTGGCTGTGGAACAAGGCGCCAACGCGCTGCTGGTGAACGCGATGCCGGTGGGGTTGAGCGGGGTGCGGATGCTGCGCCGCCACGCCCGGGTGCCGCTGATCGCGCATTTCCCGTTCATCGCGGCGTTCAGCCGGCTGTCGGGTTATGGGATCCACTCGCGGGTGCTGACCCGGCTGCAGCGGCTGGCGGGATTCGATTCGGTGATCATGCCCGGATTCGGCCCCCGCATGATGACGCCCGAGCACGAGGTGATGGACTGCGTGCGCGCCTGCCTGGACCCGATGGGGGCGATCAGGCCGTGTTTGCCGGTGCCGGGGGGCAGCGATTCGGCGGCGACGCTGGAGGGCGTTTATCGGAAGGTCGGCAGCGCCGATTTCGGGTTCGTTCCCGGGCGGGGGGTGTTCGGGCATCCGATGGGCCCGGCGGCGGGCGCGGCCAGCATCCGGCAGGCTTGGGAGGCGATAGCGGCGGGCATTCCGGTCACCGAGCATGCAGCGACGCATACGGAGCTGAGGGTTGCGCTGGAGGCGTTCGGCGGCCGGGGGTAAGGCGCCGGTCGCTTCTTTGGCCCGAACCACGATGACTGAACCGTGATGAATGATGGCATGTTCGTGATGGGAAACGACGCGGGAATAGATGATATCGATTTCAAACAGGTCGGGTTGGGTGACGATGTTGGAAATTGAAAAACTTCATGCCAGGTCTCGGGAGTTGGCACTTCTGGCGCAGCAGGCGTCCGACTTTCGATTGCGTAATATATTGACATATTTGTCGGTGGAATTCAGAGAGGAGGCTGATCGTCTGGAGTGGTCAGAACGGGCTGGGCACCCTGCCAGCCAGGTTTGTTCCTCGGTTCAATAGTGCCGAGCCTGATGGTGCCGTACCACACTTCGATCAGATGGCCCGGCGCCTGAATGTGACGTGCCAATTCCAATGCGGCGGCGTGACTCTTGGCGCGCAGCAATCGTACTGAAAACACACGATCCTGGCTGTCCAGCAAGAATGCGCGGTAGCAGAGCGCGGCGACATTGTCTCCGCGAAAGAGGCCTGCTCTTCCGATGCGGCTGAAGTGGTGCACGTGCCGTTACGTCATACCTCCTCTGGCCAAGCGCCGTAGCGCCAGGATATTTTGTGTCACGCCAGAAGATACCCCCAATAATAGCGCAATTCCAATGAAATATTCACATTGTAGTGGAACTTTACCGCGAACTTGTCTCAATAATGATACGCGCCATGGCAGATCTTTCTCCGGGTCCGGCGGACGGACGGGTCGGACGGCGATCCAAGCCGTGCGGCCACGGTGACACCGCCGGCACACCGCCCGGCCGGATCGCCGGCGATGGTGCGGAGGAGAGGCTTGGGTTCGCCGATCCAACCACGAACGCCGCGCGTTTCGCTGGCAGGATCGCCCCGCGGCAAGGCGGGCGATTGCGGCAGCAAGCGCGGCAATACCCATCCAGGGGCGTCGGACCGGGGACAGTAATGCGAGGCCGATGCCGGAGACGACTGCGATGAAGTTGTAAGCGGTCCCGGCGTCCCGGAAGCGGACGTACCAACTCAGCCGGTAGATGACGAGAAGTTGGACAGCGGACGCCCCCGCCGGACAGACGGGGCACTCCAACCAGGTGTCCCCGCAGTCGAACTCCAGTATAGTCTTCCCGGCGGCCACGCGGGTCGCCGGATCGGATCTCGCACGCTCGCGGTGTCGCATCTGGAGACCGCGCCGGCCATGATGTGACAGTTCGAACCCGGACCCGGGCACACCCGCACGAGGTCGCCTGATGAGTGGCAAAGGATGGGGCCAATGTCGAGGTCGCCCGCGCTCGCTTTCGTCGTCAAGGAATTCAGGGAGATGCTGCCGCCGACGGTTTTCTTCGCGGTCGGCTTCAACCTGATCGTCTTGACGACGCAACTCATTCTCGACGCCTATGGTGCCCAGTTCGCAAGCTTCATGCTCGCCACCGGCGCCGCGCTGGTCGTCGGCAAGTCCGTGCTGGTGGCGAATGCCTTGCCACTGTTGAACCGGTATGACACACAACCGCTGATCTATCCCGTACTCTACAAGTCCGCGTTCTACTTTGTCGTCGTCTTCGTGGTGCGCGTCCTGGAAAAACTGATCGAGTATGCGGTGCATGGTGGCGCGCTCGCCGGGATACCGGATTATGTTGTCACCCATTTCACCTGGCACCGGTTCCTGGCGATCCAGATCTGGATCCTGGTGCTGTTCCTGGTCTACACGTTCATCGCCGAGTTGAACACGCTGTTCGGCGACGGCGAGTTGTACCGCATTCTGTTCACCTGGCGGTCGAGCGATCTCAAGCTGACGCGGCGGCAGCGCATCCGCGCGCTGACAAGGCTCAGCCGCCTGACCGAGGCGCATACGGCCGACGAGTTGCGCGACCCGGCGACGCCGGCCCATGCGGAGCTGGTCAGGCTGTTGCGCGGGTTGGCCGAGCGGACCGCGGCGCCGCGCACGCCGGGGCGGAGGGCTTGACCGGCAATGCCGCGCGGCTACTGTCCCGAACAATGACTGGCAGCGAGACGCGGACAGCTGATCGATCCCGCATGAACCGGATCGCCGGCGGGAGCTTCGTCATGGGCTCCGATCGCCACTACGCCGAGGAACAGCCGGCCCACCCGGTCAGCGTCGACGGGTTCTGGATCGACAGGTGCTGCGTAACCAACGCCGAGTTCGCCGGCTTCGTGGCCGCGACCGGATACGTGACTCTGGCAGAACGACCGCTCGACCTCGCGCTGTATCCCGGCGCCTTGCCCGACCTTGCGGTGCCCGGCGCGCTGGTATTCCGCATGACAAACGGTCCGGTCGACACGCGCGACCTGCGCAACTGGTGGCACTACGTACCCGGCGCGAGCTGGCATCGTCCGCAGGGACCGGGCAGCGACCTCGCGGGCTGTGACGACCATCCCGTCGTGCATGTCGCGTTCGAGGACGCGCAGGCCTATGCCGCCTGGGCAGGCAAGGCACTCCCCACCGAGGCGGAGTGGGAGTTCGCCGCGCGCGGCGGGCTCGATGGCGCGGAGTTCTGCTGGGGCGACGCATTCATGCCGGATGGACGGCACATGGCGAATACCTGGCAGGGGCCGTTCCCGTGGCGCGACTTCGCCGCCGACGGCTTCGCCGGGACCGCCCCGGTGGCGTCCTACGACCCGAACGGCTACGGCCTGTACGACATGGCCGGCAATGTTTGGGAATGGACGACCGACTGGTATGCCGCCCGTCACCCCGCCGCGGCCGGCAAGCCGTGCTGCGTGCCGTCCAATCCGCGCGGCGCACCGGTCGAGGGGAGCTACGATCCGCATCAGCTGGCGATCCCGATTCCCCGCAAGGTGGTCAAGGGCGGCTCGTTCCTGTGCGCGCCAAGCTATTGCCGCCGCTACCGCCCGGCCGCGCGTCAGCCGCAGATGATCGACAGCGCCATGAGCCACATCGGCTTCCGCTGCATTGCGCGCTGACGCATCCCCGTTGGACGGAACGGGGATGCGCCGGCCTAGTGGCTGCCGCCGCCGTGCTGCGAGAGCTTTTCCAGCACCTGATCGATCGAGAAACTGGCGGCCTTCTGGCGCGGTGGAAACGCGATGAACGTGGACAGGAACTCGCCAACGATTCGCTGGGCGGGGACGAACAGGTAGACGTGATTGATCATCCAGTCGTAGTACGTGTTCGACGTGACGTCGGCCCGCTCATAAGGATCCGTGCGCAGATTGAACAGTTTCGGGACCCGGAGCTGCACCAGTGGTTCCGCCCAGATGAGCAACGTACCGGCGACCCGCTGCTCCAGGAACACCAGCTTCCAGTTGTCGTAGCGCAGCGCCATCAGGTCGCCGTCGTCGGAGAAGTAGAAATACTCGACGCGCGGCGGCTTCTCGGCCTCGCCCTTGAAGTAAGGCAGGAAGTTGTAGCCGTCGAGGTGGACCTTGAAGGTCTTGTCGCCGACTGTATACCCTTCGAGCAGCTTTTCCTTGATCGTTGCATCGCCTGCGGCGGCAAGCAATGTCGGCATCCAGTCGAGATTCGAGATGATCTCGTTGCATTCGCTGCCGGGCTTGACGACGCCCGGCCAACGCACCAGCCAGGGCACGCGGAACGCGCCTTCCCAGTTGGAGTCCTTCTCGTTACGGAACGGCGTCATCCCGGCATCGGGCCACGAGTTCATATGCGGCCCGTTATCGGTGCCATAGATGACGATCGTGTTGTCCGCGATCCCGAGCGTGTCGAGTTGGTCGAGCAGTTCGCCGACCCACTTGTCATGGTCGATCATCGCGTCGTGATATTCGGACTGCCAACGCCCGGACTGGCCGAGGCTTTCGGGCTTCGGGTGAGTGCGGAAGTGCATCTTCGACGAGTTCGCCCAGACGAAGAACGGTTTGTCGGCGCTGACCTGGCGGGCAATGAAGTCCTTGGTCTTGGCGGCGATTTCGTCGTCGATCGTCTCCATCCGCTTGGCGGTCAACTGCCCGGTGTCGTCGATCGTCTGGGTGCCGTCTCCGTTGGCCTTGCAGGCAAGCACGCCGCGTGGGCCGAAATTCTTGCGGAAATTCGGAAAATCCTTTTCGCTGGGATAGTCGCGCTGCTCCGGCTCCTCGCATGCGTTCAGGTGATAGAGGAAACCGAAAAATTCGTCGTAGCCATGCATCGTCGGCAGGAACTCGTCCTTATCCCCGAAATGGTTCTTGCCGAACTGGCCGGTGGCGTAGCCCAGCGGCCGCAGCAGCTCAGCAATGGTGGGATCCTCCGCCCGAAGGCCAAGGTCCGCGCCCGGCAGCCCGACCTTGCTGAGCCCGGTGCGGAAAACGCTTTGCCCGGTCATGAATGCCGAGCGGCCGGCGGTGCAGCTTTGCTCACCGTAGCTGTCGGTGAAGATCATCCCTTCTTTCGCAAGCCGATCGATATTCGGCGTTCGGTAACCCATGAGGCCGCGGCTGTAGGCGCTGATGTTGGTCTGTCCGATGTCGTCACCCCAGATCACCAGGATGTTCGGCTTCCGATCCGCCATGTTTCAGTCCCCCCTCCCCGGTTGCGCGCCCATTCCGGACGCGGCCCATGCGATCGAGTTCGTTCAACGTCCTTTTGTGCCACAGGCGCGGGGCGGAGCGAAAGCCACGGAACTGTGTCCTGGCGCGGACGAAGGCGCCACCCGCGCGGTCAGAGGAGAATGGCCAAGAAGCCGAAGGCGCCGATGAGGAGCAGGACGATCGCGACCGTAACGGTGATGGGGCGCATGGCGCGGTAGGCGAAGTCCGGTTGCGCGAGCCGGTTCATAATCCGGACGTGCTGGATAATGGCCGCGAGCAGACCGAGAATGCCGAGCACGATGAAGCTTTCGCCGAATATCAGGGAGCTGCGGACCGGATCGAGGTGGGTGTGTACCCCGGACATCTCCAGATATGTCTGAAGCTTGCCGATGCCGAACCCGAAGCCGATGAGAGAGAGGGCGGTTCGGATCCAGGCCATCAATGTGCGGTCGGCGGCGGCGCGGTTACGCTCCTTGGCAAGTTCATTGGTCACGTTGATTGGCGTGGTTCGTTCGTTCATGTCCGATGCCTGTCGAGGCGGACGATGCTTCGCCGGGGGGGCGATGCTGGCCGGATTCAACTCCGAACGCCAGTGTCGGCCAGTCAAGTTTGGGTTTTATTGCAGTATCTTCCGATTCCGAAACGCGGTTGGCTTGAAGCCGTCCGTCAACCGAACGGGAACCGCGCTGTCCGTTACGGTTGCCATCGCACCACGCTGAAGCGCGTCGCCAAACCCCGGCCAATGCTGTGCGGCAGCGGCACGAGCGAGGTCGTATCCAGACCCTGGTTGCGGATATGTGTGACGGAAGGGGCGGTCTCGGCGCTGGTGGCGAGCCGGGAATGGAAATCCGCGTCGAGTATAAAACCGCTCAAGCGCCTGGACCTGAGCGTCAGCCTCCGGGGAAAGCGCGATCAACAATCGGCGCGGATTCCGATCCCATCCGCCGTGACGCCTTGCTTGGCTTCGACTCGCACACTCGATGCTCGCAGCCGATCGAGAATCGGCAACAGCGGAACACTCTGGCCAGCAGCAATCTGCGCGTTGCTGCGCGCGAGGCCTTCTTTCCATCCGGCGGGCGGGGGCGCAGGTTTTGTTTTGTCTGACATGGTGGGTTTATAGGTAAATCGTGACGTGCTTTCCAGCATCGCAGGAGTGGCGGTTTGGATGCAGCACCGTCAGCCGGGTTGCGGAACCGCGTGCCGGGCGCGATGCCCGGCATCCGGATCGTCGGCGATGGCGCGGAGGTGGGCTCGGGCGCCCTGTTCCCAATCTCGCAGCATGCCGAGCGAGATTTGGAACCGGGCGGCGAATTCCTCCTGAGTCAGGCCAAGCGCGCGGCGGATGATTTTCAGGCGCGGTGTCTGCCGCATGCTCGCCAGCCGTTCCGGCGTCAAGGGCTGCGCATCGGGATCGGCGAGCGTGGCGGCGTGAATTTGCTCGTCGGTCTGCGCGTCGGCGCGGGTCCAGTCATGCTTTGTTTTCATTGCCGTGATCTACTTGCGCGGCGGCCACGGCCGAGTCCAGCAATGGGCTATTTCTTCGAACAGGGTCAGGCGGCAGCTTATCCTGTGCCTTCAAGAGGCCGACCTCCACAAAATTTTGCTCGATCACATCTGATCCAAAGCTGTTGTAAAGCCACCGCTTCAGTATTGCCGCATCAATCCCGATCTCATGTAAAATTAAAGCATGGTAAAGCGTCGACAACGCCATACTCTTCTTGCGCAGGTTGCCAATGAAATCGCAGTATGGTTCTCCGTTCTGCTGGCCTCCGAAATGAGAAATCTTATTTCGCAAGTCAGCACACGCTTCTGAAAACGCACGCAACTCTGCCTCCTCGAGACCAATCGGGAGCTTGGCAAATACATCTGATAGCCGCTGGCCTAGCGATGGCTCGTGAGCGGTTTTCAGCCGCCTCGCCAGCCATTTTTTATCCTTCTGGCAGCCAATCTGAGCAAGAATTCTTTCAATTTTTTCTGATATCGCGTGCGATTTCGTTGGATCACTCTTCTTCCGATGAAATGCCTCAAGACCCCAAACTAAATTTACGAAGCGATGCTCCTCGTACAGGTACGAGCCCCCGCCGGGTCCCGAGGTAGAGGTAAAATCCGGGCCCGAATTTATCCCGCCCCGCATTCCAGCGTGTCCATATCGAGCCGAACTGGTCGCGCAACTCAGGGAAGTTCGTGATGGTGTCGTGGTATTCGGGCGGTGCGATAGATCCGTTGATATAACGTGGGAAGTACCATCTGTAGGTCGAACCGCCGGATTGTGATAATCTTGGCCAATCCAAATCATGATCCGAGCCGGTCAAAAGTTTTAGTAGGTCTTCGAACATGCCGTATTTCGTTCGAAGCTCGCTAAGTGGACACTCATCTTTAAGGTTTAGTCGCAGCAGCGCCGTTTCCTTAAGGGAAAAGGAGTGCGTACCAAGAACACCCGCGCTATCGGTGGTGGCATCAAAGATAACCAAGAGGCTCGCGTCGTCGCAGTAGTAGGTAAGATCACTCGGTGGTACGTAACGTGCGATGATATTTCCATCTTCCCGAAGAAGCTTAATTGCCCCGAGGCGCATCCATGCTTCAAACCCACGAAGTGGGATGTCCAATTTGTCAAAGTCCGGCGCCGGTCGGCCGAATGCAAATGGCTCTCTGCCAACGAGGGAGTTCGTAGCGACATACCTTTCGAAGGATATACCGTTTGTGCTGAACCTGCCGCCGGTCCTCACTAGGTCCGATAGGAGAATCCGATCTCCGGACTCCTTAAGTAAACCTTGTATGCAAGTCGTGACAGGGCCGCCAACCATCGCAGCCATCGCGCCGTCCCGCCCAGGCAGATATCCATCCAGATCCAAGAAAGTCCGTCCGTCATCCTCGATTTTACAACGCCCAGCAACGTGCGAGTCCGGTGCCAATAGCTCGTCTGGCGCATCCTCCTCATTCCACCAGAAGACGCCCCGCTCGTCCAAAATGGTCACGGGCAAATCCGCCCAGTGCGCATATGAAACGGAAGCCTTGCGTCGCTCCGCAAGGCGGTGCGATCAGAAGCACAATCGCTGTCGGTCGTAGGCATGCGATAAGAGGTCGCCGGTCTGCCCCCCTACCGCCCCGCCAGCGCCGCCACCGCCTGCCCCACCAGCTCCTGAATAATCACCCCCACCGGCTGCACCGACGTCACCATCCCCACCGACTGCCCCGCCATCACCGAACCCGTCTCGATATCCCCCTCGATCACCGCCCGCCGCAGCGCCCCGGCCCAGAACCGTTCCACCAGCAACTGAGCCTCTTCCTTCGTCACCTCGCCCGCCACCAGCCGATCCCGGGTCTCCGCCTGATGCGCCAGAAACTTCTTCGTCCCCTCGTTGATCAGCCCGCGCACCGGGATCACCGGCAGCCGAGGGTCCAGCTCCACCGACGGCATCGCATCCCGCGCATTGGCACGGACAAAGAACTTCTTGAACTTCTCATGCGCGATCGACTCCTCCGCCGCCGCGAACCGCGTGCCAAGCTGAGCCCCCGACGCCCCCATCTCCAGATACGACAGGATCGCCTCGCCCCGCCCCAGCCCGCCGGCTACGAACACCGGCACATCCTTCAAAAACGGCAATATCTCCTGCGCCAGCACGGTCAGCGAAACCGGCCCGATATGCCCGCCCGCCTCCGACCCCTCGATGACGATCGCATCAGCCCCGGACCGCACCAGCCGCTTCGCCAGCGACAGCGCCGGGGAGAACGTGATCAGCTTCGCCCCGCCATCCTTGACTGCCCGGATCGCCGGCCCGGGAGGCACACCCCCTGCCAGCACAATGTGCGTAACGCGCGCTTCCAGGCACACGCGGATCAGGTCCAGCAGATCCGGATGCATGGTGATCAGGTTCACCCCGAACGGCTTGTCCGTCATCGCCTGCGTCCCGGCGATCTGCTCGGCCAGCATCGCCGGCTGCATCGCCCCGCAGGCGATCACCCCGAACCCGCCGGCATTGGAGATCGCCGACACAAGGTGCTTCTCGCTCAGCCAGCTCATCGCGCCGCCCATGATGGCGTATTCGCAGCCGAGGAATTCGGTGCCACGCGACCACAACCGGTCAAGCTGTGCGCGGGCGGCCGTCAGATTGTCAGTTTGCATCGAGTCCATACGCGGTATGCAGAGCACGGACGGCGAGTTCGGTATATTCCGCCGCAATCAGCACGCTGACTTTGATTTCACTGGTCGAAATGACCTGGATATTGATCGCCTTGTCCGCCAGCGCGCTGAACATCGTGTTCGCCACACCGGCATGGCTGCGCATCCCAACCCCGACGACCGAGATCTTGGCGACGTTGGGATCTTCAAGCAGCTCGGTGTAGTTGATCTGGCTCTTCAACCCCGCCAGCGCCGTTCGCGCCCGCGGCAGATCCGCCTTGCCCACGGTGAACGTCATGTCGGTGGTGCCGTCCGCGGAGATGTTCTGCACGATCATGTCCACGTTGACGTTCTGCTCCGACAGCGCACCGAAGATGGCGGCGGCGATCCCGGGCCGGTCCGGCACGCGGCGCACCGTCAGCTTCGCGTCGTCGCGGGTATACGCGATGCCCGACACATTCTCTTTTTCCACAATCTCGTCCTCATCAACCACCAGGGTTCCGGTATCCTCGCCGGGCAGCGCGTCGGTGAAGCTGGACAGCACCCGCACCCGCACCCGTTCGTTCATCGCCAGTTCGACGCTGCGCGTTTGCAGCACCTTGGCGCCGACGGAGGCCAGCTCCAGCATTTCCTCATAGGAGATCTTCGCCAGTTTCCGGGCATGCGGGACGATGCGCGGATCCGTCGTGTAGACGCCATCGACATCGGTATAGATATCGCAGCGGTCGGCCTTCAGCGCTGCCGCCAGCGCCACGGCGGAGGTATCCGACCCGCCGCGCCCCAACGTGGTGACCCGATGGTCAGGCGCGATCCCCTGGAACCCGGCGACGATCGCCACCTGGCCGATCCCCATGCGGCGGATCAGTTCGCCGCCCTCGATGTCCTGGATGCGCGCCTTGCCGTGCGCGGTGTCGGTGCGCAGCGGGATCTGCCAGCCCTGCCAGGACCGCGCATCCACGCCGATATCCTGCAAGGCGATCGCCAGCAGTCCGGCGGTGACCTGCTCGCCGCTGGCGACGACGGCGTCATATTCGCGCGCGTCGTGCATCACCGACAGGTCGGTGCACCATTTCACAAGCTGGTTGGTGGCGCCGGCCATGGCGGAGACGACGACGGCGACCTGGTTGCCGGCGTCCACCTCCCGCTTCACGCGCTGAGCCACGTTGCGGATGCGGTCGAGATCGGCGACGGACGTGCCGCCGAATTTCATCACGATGCGGGTCATAAAAGGTGATCGGTTGCCAAATTGATGTGCGGGCGCACACATACTGGTCACAGGCGACAGGAGCAACCATGACGAACGGCACGGTTTCGGCGGAAGAGGTCAGCAAGTTCAGCCAACTGGTCTCCCGCTGGTGGGACCCGGGCGGCCCGATGAAGCCGCTGCACCAGATGAATCCGGCGCGAATTGGCTGGATCGACTCGCTGGCGGGCGGCCACGGGCGGTTGCTGGATGTCGGTTGCGGCGCCGGCCTGGCCTCGGAAGCGCTGGCCAAACGCGGCTACGACGTGACGGGAATCGACGCCGGCGCCGAAGCGATCGAGGCGGCCAAAGCGCACGCCGAAGGGCAGGGGCTGTCGCTGATCTACCGCAACTGCCTCGCCGAGGACCTGGCGGCGGAGGGCCTGCGCTTCCCGGTCATCACCGCGCTGGAGATCATCGAGCACGTTCCCGACCCCGCCGCCTTCGTGCGCGTCGTGGCCGGGCTGCTGGAACCCGGCGGGTTACTGGTGATGTCCACCGTGAACCGCACCCGCCGCTCCTGGCTGACCGCCAAGATCGGCGCCGAATACGTGCTGCGGATGCTGCCGGTCGGCACGCACGACTGGAAGGCATTCCTGCCGCCCTCCGAACTCGGCGGCATGATGCGGGCGGCGGGCCTGCGGGTCACCCACACCACAGGTCTGTTGCCGGAGCCGCTGACAGGCCGGTGGCGCACCGGGCGGGATGTTGGGGTCAACTACATGATCGCGGCTGTGCGGTAGGGTCCTGCCTCATCGCCGGGGATGCGCCGCAGACGCGGCCGGCGGCCTACTGAGTTGGACCCATGGGTCTCGGGAGAAGGCGGTCGCGGAGAGATTCTCGACTGCCCCGGCCCACCCTCACCGTCATGGCCCGGCTTGTCCGGGCCACCTGTCGCGGCACGTGCTTGCGGGGGTGGCCCGGACAAGCCGGGCCATGACGAAATGGGGAGAACGCCAGGCTCCGCGTGCGACACGCCAAACCATGACGGTGAGGCAGGAGACCTTGGTCTGCCGCCCGCCTACCTTCTGCTCCCGCCCTCTCTACACCCGCCGCAAATCCAGCGTCCGCGGATGCTCGCGCGACATATGCACGACCGGCTCCGGCATCCGGCCCGGCGTATGCCCGAACGCGAAGAACCGCGAGCGCCGCCGCGCCTCGGCCTCGTTCGCGTTAACCGGGAACGTTTCGTAACTCCGCCCGCCGGGGTGCGACACGTTGTACGTCAGTCCGCCCACGCTCCGCCCGTTCCACCGGTCGAACACGTCGAACGTCAGCGGCGCGTGCGGGCCGATGGTCGGATGCAGCGCGCTCGGCGGGTTCCACGCCTTGAAGCGCACCCCGCCGACATACTCGCCGACGCGGTCCGTGGCACTCAGCGGCACCGCGGAGCCGTTGCACGCCAGCACGTACCGTTCGTTCACCCAGCCGGACACGCGGGCCTGCACGCGCTCCACCGAGCTGTCGACGTACCGCGCCGTGCCGCCGGAGACCTGTTCCTCACCCAGCACGTGCCAAGGCTCCAGCGCGTTGCGCACCTCAAGCTCCATCCCGCGCAGATCGACCGAGCCGACATGCGGGAAGCGGAACGCCAAATGCGGGGCGAACCACTCCGGGTCGAGGCCGAAGCCCAGCCCGCTCAGTTCCTCCAGCACGTCGCGGAAATCCTGTTCCACGAAATGCGGCAGCATGAAATCGTCATGCACCCGGGTACCCCACTGGATCATCCGCCGCTCGTACGGGCGCTCCCAGAACGCCGCGACCGCGGAGCGCATCAACAGGATCTGTGCCGCCGACATGCGCGCATGCGGCGGCATCTCGAACGCGCGGCACTCCACCAGGCCGCGCCGGCCGGACGCGCTGTCGGGCGTATACATCTTGTCGATGCAGAACTCGGTCCGGTGGGTGTTCCCGGTCATGTCCGCGAGGATGTTGCGGAACAGCCGATCGGTGATCCACGGCGCGGTGTGCTGGTGCGCCTTGACGTGGGCGAAGGCGATTTCCAGTTCGGCGATGCTGTCCTGCCGCGCCTCGTCAAGCCGCGGATGCTGGCTCGTCGGCCCGATAAACTGGCCGCTGAACAGGTAGGACAGGCTGGGATGGTTGTGCCAGAAGCCAACCACCGACTTCAGCAGGTCGGGGCGCCTCAGGAACGGCGAGTCCTCGGCGCGCGCCGCGCCCATGACCACGTGATTGCCGCCGCCGGTGCCGACATGGCGGCCGTCGAGGTTGAACTTCTCCGTCGCCAGCCCGACGATGCGGGCTTCCTCATATAGTTCCTCCGTCAACCGCACCTGATCGGCCCAGTTGTCCGTGGGGTGCACGTTGACCTCGATCACACCGGGGTCCGGGGTGACCGAGAAGCTCATCAGCCGGTCATCTTCCACCGGCTGGTAGCCTTCGAGAACCACCTTGCGGCCGAGTTCGCCCGCGGTCTCCTCGATCGCCGCGACCAGCGCCAGCCAGTCTTCCAGTGCATACAGCGGCGGCAGGAAGACGTGCAGCTTGCCCTCGCGGGATTCCACCGCCAGGGCGGTGCGGACAACATTCGGGTCGCCCTGGCCGATGACCGGGATGTCTTGGCGGATCGGCCGGAAATTCTCGATGCCCCGCCCCTGCGCCCGGCCGCGCGTCTGCAGCGCCTGCCGGATCGGCAGCCTGGTCTGTGGCGCAAACGGGTCGGGCGGCGTTTCGAACTCGATGGTGTCGGCGTCGGCCCAGGGCAGGCTGTCCAGCGGCAGGCGAAAGCCAACCGGGCTGTCGCCCGGGATCAGGAACATCTCGCCGGAGCGGAAGAACCATTTGCCCGACTGCCAGCGCCGCGTGCCGCCATCGATCACCCGGCGCAGCGGCAACACGCTGCCAGCCACCGCGGACAGGCCCTGCTGGAAGACCTTCACCATCCGCGCCCGCTCCAGCGGGTCCTTTAGCTTGGAGTCCTCGGCCACCACGTTGCCGGGAAGCTGCCGTTCCTTCCACAGGTAATAGTAGATGTCCTCGTACGCCGGGATCACCAGCGACGGATCTACCTGCAAACGCTCCGCCAGGATCGCCGCGAAGGACGCGACATCGTTCGCCGAGGCGTTGTCGTAATCGTCGTCGGAGGCAAGCCGCGCCGGGTCGGTCCAGATCGGCTCGCCGTCCTTGCGCCAGTAGCTGTGCAGCGCCCAGCGCGGCAACTGCTCGCCCGGATAGTGCTTGCCCATGGCGTGCGACAGCACGCCGCCCGGCGCCCAGCGGTCAATCAGCCGGCGGATCAGCCGCCCGGCATAGACGCGCTTGGTCGGCCCGAGCGCGTCGGTGTTCCACTCCGGCGCATCCATGTCGTTAGCCGCGATGAAGGTCGGTTCGCCGCCCATGGTCAGCCGCACGTCATTGCGGGCCAGCGCGCGATCCACATTGGCGCCCTGCGCCAGGATCGCCTGCCACTGCGCCTCGGTGTACGGCTTGGTGGTGCGCGGCGTCTCCTTGATGCGCTCGATCGACATCGCGAAGCCGAAGGTGACCTCGGCCTTCTCGACCAGCCCGGTGATTGGCGCGGCGGAGATCGGGTCGGGGCTGGCGGCGAGCGGGATGTGTCCCTCGCCGCAGAACAGGCCGGAAGTGGCGTCAAGACCGACCCAGCCGGCGCCGGGAAGATAGACCTCCGCCCAGGCGTGCAGGTCGGTAAAGTCGGACGACGGGCCGGGCGGCCCCTCCAGCGGCTTCACGTCCGGGGCAAGCTGGATCAGGTAGCCGGAGACGAACCGCGCCGCCATGCCGAGATGCCGCAGCACCTGCACCAGCAGCCAGGCGGAATCCCGGCAGGAGCCTTTCGCGAGGTCCAACGTCTCCTCCGGCGTATAGACGCCGGGCTCCAGCCGCACGATGTAGGCGACGGCGTGCTGAATAAGCTGGTTCAGTTCCACCAGCTTGTCGACCGTGCGCTTTTCCTCCCGCGGAATGGCTGCGAGCAGCGCCGTCAAATGCGGGCCGGCGGGTTCTGCATTGCGATACGGCGCGAGTTCCTGGTCCAGGACGGGATCGTAGCCGAACGGGTAGTTTTCCGCCTCCGGTTCCAGGAAGAAGTCGAACGGGTTGATCGTCACCATGTCGGCGACGAGATCGACCGTGACCTCGAACCGGTCCACTTTTTCGGGGAAGACCACCCGCGCGAGATGGTTGCCCTGCGGGTCCTGCATCCAGTTGATGAAATGCGGCTGCGGCTCGACCTTCAGGTCGTAGGACAGGACCGCTGTTCTGGCCTGCGGCGCCGGCCGCAGCCGGATGGTCTGCGGACCGAGCGAAACCAGCCGATCATAATGGTACGAAGTCTTGTGCGTCAGGGCGACGTGAAGCGGCATACGGATACTCGGGGCGTTGGGAGGGTATCCGCTTGTTGCATTGCACCAGGGGGCAACGCAACCGTCTTCGGCACCGAGGGTGGATATTGCAGGCGTGCCCCCCATCACACCGTCTTGGCCGGGTGTGTCCCGGCCATCCGCGCTTCGACGGCGATGCGAAGATGGCCGGGACAAGCCCCGTAGCTATCAGAACAGGCGGCAGCGACGGAAAAATTTGGCCGAGGCCTTGTTCCCTTACCGCTATGGCCCGGCTCTTCCGGGCCACCCCCCCGCCGCAGGGTGCCGTGACAGGTGGCCCGGACAAGCCGGGCCATGACGAATTTGGAGATCCGTGCAGCCCCTTATCCTGACGCCGATGGGGGCAAGCCCCGCCAAGGCGGTAAGGGCAAGCGCGCCCGGGCCTGATCCATCTTTGCGCTGCGGTTATCCGGATACACATGGGATGCGCCCGGCCATGGCGAGCGCGCTTGAGCAGGCGGATGCCGTCAGCGCTGGCCCTTCCAAAGCGACCCCATCAAAGCGTTGCTCGGCAGGGTCTTGTCCACCACCTTGCGGGCCTCGTCGGCGCCCACCACCGGCAGGCCCCCCGGATCGAGCAGGCCGATCTGCACGAGGACCGAGGCCTGGTCCCAGTAGATATGTTCGTGCACCAGCTTGTCGCCCTGAAACTGCACGATGGCGACCATCGGTACCGCCACCGGCCGTCCCGTCGGTGCGATGCCGGGCAGCATCCAGTCGATCGCCGTCGTGTGCGTGAACCGCGCCACGAACTCATCAACCAGCCGATCGGCGCCGACGGTGCGGCTGACCGGGTCGAGGGTGAAGTCCGGCGGATTTACGCCGATGAAGTGGTTGGCGTAAAAGTGACGGAGGTCATGCTGCCCCACCCCGCCGGTCATGGTCGGGATGTGGTTCACATAGGGCTGATCCACCATGGTCGCCATGGTGGCATCGACATCGCGGGTCCCGAACTCATACCCGCAATGGGCTTCCCACAGCGCGACAAGGTCAGCCATGTCCCGCGCCCCCTAAGCCGGCCGGCCGGACCCCATCAGCTTCCCGAGTATCCCCGCCAGATCGACCATCTGGGGCGGCGTCTGCGCCGGGATCTGGCCGCCCGGGGTCAGGTGATCGACGACGTGCGGGATCGCCTGGGCGAGCACGTCGCGGATCGCATCCGGCGTGGTCCCGGCCTGCTGCGCCCAGCCCTGGAGCTGCTCCGGGGTGAATACCGAACTGACGTGGTCCACCGTTATCGGCGTATTCGTCCCGCTGCCGACCCAGGACTGGACGTAGCTGCCGAGGCCGGCGTTCTGGAACTTCTGGATGATCGCGGCGACGCCTTCCTTGTCGCCGTCCTTCACCGCCAGGACCTGCTGCAGGATGCCGTTCAGGACCGTCGAGGACTGCCCCTGTCCGCCGCCCATGACGCCCTGAAGAAGCTGGCCAAGAATTCCACTCATGTGATTACATTCCCGAGTTGATTTGTGGGTTTCAGCGCGGCCACGAGCCGGGGCCAGCCGCCGGCGTGCGCCTGCTGAGGTAGAACCGGTAGATCGCCAGCAGGATCACCGCCCCGACGACCGAGCCGATGAACCGCGCGCTCTGATCGGCGCGATACCAGCCGATGCTCCGGCCGAGGAACGTGGCAACCTCCGAACCCGCGATGCCGAGCAGGATGGTGATGATAAAGCCGCCAGGATCGCGCCCGGGCATGATGAACTTGGCGACCGCCCCGATGATGAAGCCGATGATCAAGGCCCATAGAAATGCAAACATCCCGGCGTGCCTCCCGCTTATGCCGGCCGTCGGCCGGGATACAGATGATTGCTCCTAGCAGGAGATACGGATGTACAGCAGTCGCGATTGTGGAGATTGTGCGCGTGTCACGGTCAATTTACGCAACCGGCGGTCATCACTACATAATTACTATTTCATGCCTCATAGGCCAGCCTCAGTCCCGGCCCGTCCCACTTCATGCAAACCAGTTGACCGGTGCCCGACAGTGTCGTGTAGGCGGTGCGCAGATCGGGGCCGCCGAAGCAGATGTTGGTGCAGAACATGTCCGGCATCGGCACCTGCCGGATCATGCCGCCCGAGGGCGCGATCACGCTGACCGAGCCGTTGACGAGAGTGGCCACGCAGATGTTGCCGGCGGCATCTACCGCCAGGCTGTCGAAGCGCTGGAACCCGCCGAGGCCGGCCAGCAGCCGTCCGCCATGCGGGGACGGGAAGGGGGCTTTCTCCAGCACGCCGGGCGCCTTGATATCGAATGCCCACAGCCGCGCCGTCTCGGTTTCGGCGACATACAAAGTCTTGCCGTCGGGCGAGAGTCCGATGCCGTTCGGGGTGAGGATCGGATGCACGATTTCGGTGATGCCCGACCCGTCGGCCTTGGCGTAATACACGCCACCCCAGTCGCGATCCCTCGCACGAGCCTTGCCGAGGTCGGTGAAATAGAAGCCGCCCAGTCCGTCGAACACGATATCGTTGGGGCCGAGCAGTTTGTGCGCGCCGCAATTGTCGTACAGCCGCGTCATGGCGCCGGTGGCGGGATCGATCCGCTCGATGCGGCCGCCGGTGTAGTCGGAGGGCGGGCCGACGGGGCGCAGCAGGTTGTGTTCCAGCCGCCATTGGAAGCCGCCGTTGTTACAGAGGTAGAACGCGCCGTCCGGGCCGATGGCGAGGCCGTTGGGGCCGCCGCCGGTCCGGGCGAGGATTTCGGTGCGGCCATCCGGGTGGACGCGGGTGACGGTCTGGCGCTCGATTTCCACCAGCACGATGGTGCCGTCCTTCATGGCGACGGGGCCTTCGGGGAAGCGGAGACCGGTGGCGATGGTTTGGATTTCCGTCATGAGGCGTTTCCTTTGTCTGTGTTTCTTCTCAGGTTAGAGGTTGCCCGGGGCTCGGGGAAGGCCGCGGTGCCGCGGTTTGTTCTCACGGATGGCACTGATTACACACACGGATTGCACTGAAGGGTTTTGGCGCTCCGTTAATCCGTGGATGAATTCGTGTAATCCGTGAGAACAAACAGCGGCACCGCCGTAAACCATTCATTCACCTTTCCAGCCCATACTGCCGCGTGATGTTCCCCGCCCACCCCGACACCCGTCCCCTCCTCGCGGCCGCGCTGCTGCTCGGGTCAGCCGTTGCGTGCGGCCTCATGGTCCCGACTATCTTCTGGGCCGCGCTCGCCGCCGGCGCCGCCGCCGGAATCGGGCTGCTCGCGTTCCGCCACACCACGGGCTTCTGCGTTGCGTGGCTTTTGATCGCTGGCATGAGCCTGGAGATGGCGCTACCTGATCTGGCGGGGGAAGCGCTGTTCCAGCCCGTTATCGCCGCGGTGAAAGGCACCGGGATCTTGCTGGCAATGCTGTGCGCCCTGCGGTTCGGCGCGCGTCTCGATCCGTTCAGCCCAGCCTGGGCCTATCTGGCGATGCTCGCCATCGGTCTGATCCACGGCCTCTATCCGGGGCTGACCACCGCCGACAGCATGCGTTCCTGCATCGGCTCCGCCGCGCCGTTCGCCTTCGGTTTCTGCCGGTTGCCGCGCGACTGGGCCGGAGCCATCGTCCGCGCCACGGCGTGGTGCCCGGCGGCGGCCGTCGCGGCCTCGGTCCCGCTCGCGCTTGCCGGCATTCGGCCGCTGTTCGTCGACAGCGGCGGCGCGCGTCTCGCGGGATTGGGGCACCCCGCGTTTCTGGCCGGAGTCTGCCTGCCGGCGATCTATGCCTGCCTGATCCTGCTGTATCGGCACGGCCGCGGACGCGACCTGATCCTGCTGGGCGTCAATATGCTGATCCTGATCCTGACCGGCGCCCGCGCTCCGTTGCTCTATGCCCTGGCGGTGACCGGCCTCAGCCTGGCGTCCATCCGCTCCCGCGTCTTCCCGTTGCGCTGGCGCCTGCTGCTGATCCTCGGCACGATGGCCGCGTTGCCGCCGCTGCTGGTGTTTGCCGGCGATCTGGCCGGCATCCGCCTGTTCAATGTCGTCATCAACAATGCCGGCAATCTGAGCGGTCGGCAGTTGCTGTGGCCGTCGTTCGAGGCTGTCGCGGCGCAATCGCCCTGGTTCGGCTGGGGTGTCGGCGCCGGCAACGCGATCATCCCGCCGAAGGGGCCGATCGCGCAGTTGCTCCATACCTGGGCGGCGCACAACGAGTACCTCCGTATCGAGGTCGAGGGCGGCCAGATCGGCCTCGCGGCGCTGATCGCCATGTTCGCGGCCTGGGTGACGGTCCATACGCGCGGGCTGTGCCGATCCGACCGCCGCATCATGCGGCTGGCGTTCGTCGCCTTCGCCTGCCACGCGGTCACCGACAACGTGCTGATCTCGACTCCGGCCTGCGTGCTGTTCACCTTCGCCATCGCCGTGTTCGCCAGTGTAAACTCGCCCGCGGCCCGATTGGCCTTGCCCGATTCGCGCCTCAGGGCGTAGGGAACGCCGCCATCCCTGCGGAGCTTCACAGGCCATGCGGCGTCTTTTCCTGCTGTTTTTCCTTGCTGTTTCGATCCCCGCCTCGGCGAGGGCCGGGGGCATCGCGTTCGTCGTCAATTCCAACGGCGCGTCGATCAGCGTGATCGACATGGCCACGCACAAGGAAGTGCGCCGCATCCCGAGCCTGCGGGAGCCGCATCACCTGATCCTCAGCCCCGACGGAAGCAGCCTGCTGGTCGGCGATACCGCCGGCAACCAGATCATGTTCATCGATCCGAACACCGGGGCGGTGCAGAAGCGGTTGCCGATTGCTGATCCGTACCAGTTGCTGTTCAGCCCGGACAAGCGGTTCCTGGTGGTCAACGGCCTCGCCCGCAATCAGGTGGATGTCTACGACGCCGCCAGCATGAAGCTGCTGAAGCGCTTCCCGGTGGTGGCGACGCCGAGCCACCTGACTTTTTCGCCGGATTCCTCGACGGTGTTCGTCAGTTTGCAGGACAGCGACAAGCTGGCGGCGTTCGACCTGAAGACCATGACCGAGAAGTGGACCGTCCCCGTGGGCAAGACCCCAGCTGGCGTGCTGTGGCTGAACGGGCGCGTGCTGGTGGCGGATATGGGGACCGACTACGTGGCCGTCGTCGATCCTGACGATGGCAAGGTCGTGGACCGCATCGTCACGGGTAGGGGCGTGCATCAGGTGTTCCTGTCGCCCGACCGTCGGGTCCTGTGGGTGAACGACCGGGCCGGCGGCACGACCGTCTCGGTGGACGCGGCGACGTTGAAGGTTATCCGGAGCTACGCGATCCCCGGCGGCCCGGACGACATCGACTTCGCCCCGGACGGCAAACTGTGGATCACCCGGCGCTGGGCGGAGAGTGTTGCGGTGCTTGACCCGGTTAGCGGCACGTTCGAGACGATCGCGGTGGGAAGGTCTCCGCACGGGCTGTTCCTGAACCCGCGCGCGGCCTCGCCCACGGTGGTCTCCAGCCGCTGATGGGCGATCCGTTCGACCTTGCCGCGGGGTGGCTGGAGGAACACGTTCTCGTCCCGGCGCTGTATTGGCTCGGGCTGATGAACTGGGAGGACGTGTCGTACGGCTGGGCGCTGTTCGCCTTGTATGGCGTTGCCCAGGTGGTGCTGACCTTCGCCGTGTGCCTGCCGCTGGAGCGGTGGCGGCCGGTGGAGCGCTGGCCGGACAGCCGTGCGGTTCTGGTCGACGTTCTGTATACGGTGTTGTCCCGGGTCGGCGTGCTGCCGTTCGTGACTTATGTGCTGTTCTACCGCGCTCAGGTTGCCGTGAGCGGTTGGATGGCGGATCAGGGGTGGGTGCCTCCGACCCTGGAGGGTCTGTTTCCGGTGCTGCTCGGACAGCAGGTGCTGGTGTTTATACTGTATGCGATCATCCTGGACTTCGCCGATTACTGGCGGCACCGGTTGGCGCACCGGTTCCGCTGGTGGTGGGCGCTGCACTCGCTGCACCACGCGCAGCGGCAGATGACCTTCTGGTCGGATGACCGCAACCATGTGCTGGACGACCTGATCGCCTTCGTCTGGTTCGGCGTCATCGCGCTGCTGATTGGCGTGCCGCCGCTACAGTTTCCGCTGCTGGTGCTGGTGCTGCGGTTCCTGGAATCGATGTCGCACGCCAATGTGCGGCTGTCGTTCGGCTGGCTGGGGGAGCGTCTGCTGATCTCGCCGCGATTCCACCGCGCGCATCACGGCGTGCTGGCGGCGGGACAGCGAAGCTGCAATTACGGGGCGGTGCTGCCGTGGTGGGACATGCTGTTCCGCACTGCGGATTTCTCCCGAAACTACGTGCGCACGGGCGATCCGTCCGGCGAGGAGGCTCTGGCCACGGGCACGTGGGTGCAGCAGCAGGTCGCGGGGTTGCGGCGGCTGGCGCGGTCGTTCGGGCGGCGCCCGGTTCCGGATGGGATGTGACGGGTGGCGGCATTCCGGCATGAACCGCGCCGAGATCCATGATTCTGCACAGCCGCTCACTCGTGCTACGGTCAGCCGTAAGGAGGCATGGCATGGCGCAACTGCAACCGAACACGCCACGGATGACGTTCGACGAATTCGTTAACTGGGCGCGTCACCAAGAGACCAAATACGAGTTCATTGACGGCGTCCCTGTCGCGATGGCTGGCGGCACCGAGGCTCACAACGTCATTCAGGGCAACCTGTTCGCCTCCGCGCTGACCAAGCTGCGCGGCGGCCCGTGCCGGCCGTTCCCGTCCGACATGCTGGTACGGACGGGGACCGGTAAGGGACGCTATCCGGACATGACGATAGATTGCGGGCCGCGGAACCCCGCCAACCTAGTCGCTCCGATGCCCGTAGCCGTCTTTGAAGTGCTTTCACCTGAGACGCAGAGAGAGGACCGGACGATCAAATTGGCCGACTACAATGGCACGCCCTCCATCGCCCATTACGTGCTGATCGAACCTTCACAGCCGCTCGTTCACGTCTACAGCCGAGGCCCGCACGGCGATTTCCTCCTGCGACCACAGGAGATTCGTCGACTGGACGAGGCCATGGAACTTCCCTCGGTTTCCCTGACGCTGACAATGGCTGAGGTTTACGACGGGCTGGACTTTGACCTTCGCCTCGGCGCTGAGCCAGCCTGACAATGAAACCTCGGGCCTCCGAGCAAGCGCGATGTTAATCGGGACAACCAGAATTCCGATGCTCAAGTCAGAGGATACCGGCCATGAACGATATGCCCGACGCGCAACTGCTGGACGGCAAGGCGATCGCCGATCTGGCGGAACAGTTGAACCAGTTGTTGCGGCTGCGCACCTTCCCCGTCGGCATGAAGCTGTTTGCCGACGTGGCCGAGATGGAGGCCATCCCCGGCCTGCGGCGTCCGGCGAAGGGCAAGACGTTCTCCACCTGCCAGCTTGTCACCCAGTCTCGCATGGGCGGCTTCACGCTCGGCATCACCACTGAGAACGTGCCGCCGTTCTCCAGTTGCAGCAGCGTCATCGGCCTGGATGCGCCGAGCGAGATCTACACCTCCGGCCGCAGGATGGAGGGCGTGTGGTTCGAGAACCGCGATGCCGCCGCCGCGCATCAGGCGCAGATGCCGCGGGTGCCGCCGGGGACGTACAACGGTCTGGCGATCTCGCCGCTGCGCACCGGGCGGCTGGACCCCCCGGATATTTGCCTGTTCTACGGCAACCCGGCGCAGATGATCCTGTTCATCAACGGCCTGCAATGGCGCAACTACCAGCGCTACGATTTCAGTATCAGCGGCGAAAGCGCCTGCGCCGATAGCTGGGGCAACGCACTGAAGAACCGCAAGGTCAGCCTGTCGATACCGTGCTACGCGGAGCGGCGGTATGGTGGCGTGGCGGATGACGAGATGCTGATGGCCTGCCCGCCAGCGGACCTCCAACGCGCCGTCATCGGGCTGACCGGTCTGTCGAAAGCCGGCCTGCGCTATCCGATCATGCCGTTCGGCCCGCAGGCCGAACCGGGGGAGGGGATGGCGAAGAGCTACGCCGGCAAGACCTAGTACCGCGTTTCCGAGAAGCCGATCATAAGTAACGGTCATCGTCGGATGGCGACTTCCGACCCGGGCGATTCTTTTGCAGCTGTCGCCCAGCCGGCTGAGATCGGCCGAAGAACGAACCCGCTGCGCGGGATTGGTGCTGGGGGATGAGTTATACCCGGCACCCGAGAGCCATTGACCGACGAAGCAAGCAAGGTTGGGGCGCTGCCCCAAACCCCGCCAGGGGCCGAGCCCCTGGACCTCAATACTTGTTCGCGTTTTCGATGAGGTCTTGAGCGAGGCGCAGTTGCCTCTCGAGCATGGAGTTCCCTTCATCATGAGAGGAACTCCCGATGCCCGATCCAACTATCGACCGCCCGATCAGCCCGCTGCGCCAACGTTTGATCGACGATATGAACCTGCGCCGGTTCTCGCCTGAGACACAGCGCAACTACATTCGCGACGTCGGACGCTTCGCAACCTTCCTGCGGCGCTCGCCTGATACGGCGACGGCGGACGACGTGCGCCGCTTCCAGATCGAGCAGCGCGCGGCCGGCGTGCCGACGCCGACCATGAACAGCATCGTCTCGGCGTTGCGGTTCTTCTTCACGCACACGATCGACCGGCCTGACCTAGCGCGCAAGCTGATTCGGGCAGTGCATCCGCGTAACCTGCCCGTGGTGCTGAGCCGGGACGAGGTCGCACGACTGCTCAACGCGACCACCAGCCTCAAGCATCAAGCGGCCCTGTCGGTCGCCTATGGCGCTGGCCTGCGTGTGGCTGAGGTCGCGGCGCTCAAAGTCGCCGATATCGACAGCGAGCGCATGCTGATCCGGGTCGAGCGTGGCAAGGGTGGCCGGTATCGCAATGCCATGCTCCCGGCGGATTTGCTCACCCTGCTGCGCGAGTGGTGGAAGGTCGGGCGCCAACAGGGCGTGATGCATCGCGACGGTTGGCTGTTCCCGGGACAGCACGCCGTGAAGCCGATCAGCACCCGGCAACTCCATCGCATCGTCGTCGAGGCGGCACAGGCCGCGGAGATCACCAAGCGGGTCGGGCCGCACACGCTGCGCCACAGTTTCGCAACCCATCTCCTGGAGGACGGTGTTGATATCCGCGTCATCCAGGTCCTGCTCGGGCACGCGAAGCTGGAGAATACCGCCTTCTACACCAAGGTCGCGACCCGAACGGTGCGCACCGTGACCAGCCCGCTCGACAAGCTCGGCATGTTCAGGGCCGGAGAGATCGCACCCACCGGCTGAGGCGGTGCGCGCCTCACTCGAGGTCGCCGACATTCTCCGTGCTGCCGGCCCCGCTTATCGGGCCGCCCATGCCGGGCACCTGAGCTTGCATCAGCTCAAGGTGATGTCGGCGATCGAGCATTGCCGCACGGCGGCTCTGGGCGGTCATGTCGAGGCCTGCGAGGACTGCGGCCACCAGCGGATCGCCTATAACAGCTGCCGCAACCGGCATTGCCCCAAGTGTCAGGGCGGCGCCGCACGCATGTGGCTGGCCGAGCGCGAGGCCGACCTGCTGCCGGTCGGATACTTCCACGTCGTTTTCAGCATTCCCGCCGAACTTGCCGACATCGCTTTTTACAACAAGGCGGTCATGTACGACCTGTTGTTCCGGGCGGCGTCGGAGACCATGCTCACCATCGCCGCCGACCGGCGTCATCTTGGCGCGCGCATTGGCATCACCGCCGTGCTCCACACCTGGGGCTCGGCGATGACGCACCATCCGCACATCCACATGATCGTGCCGGGGGGCGGCATCTCGCTGGACGGCACGCACTGGGTGTCGTCCCGGCCGGCCTTTCTGCTGCCGGTTCGTGTCCTGTCCAAACTGTTCCGCCGCCTGTTCCTGACGCGGCTGCTTGAACTTCATACCGCCGGCCGGCTCGCCTTCTTCGGCGACCAGACCGGGTTGCGCGAGCAACGCGCCTTCACGCACCTCATCGCGCTGCTGCGGAAGAAGAACTGGGTCGTCTACGCGAAGCCACCCTTTGGCGGGCCGGAGGCGGTGCTCGCCTATCTGTCGCGCTATACACACCGCGTCGCCATCTCCAACCGCCGGCTGATCTCGCTCGACGAGAAAGGCGTCACCTTCCGCCACAAGGATTATCGACGTGACGGTGCCGAGCGCTACCGCACGATGACGCTGGCCACGGACGAATTCATCCGGCGCTTCATGCTGCACGTGCTGCCGAAGGGCTTCCACCGCATTCGCCACTATGGCCTGCTCGCCAGCGCCACCCGCAAGGCCAATGTCGCTCGTGCCCGTACGCTGCTCGCGGTGCCGCAGGTAGAGGACGCAGCTGAACCGGTCGAACCAACGGAGCTGCGACCGCCTTGTCCGTGCTGCGGAGGACGCATGATCATCATCGAAACCTTCCAACGCTGGATGCAACCGCGCGCGCCGCCGGTTTGTCCCGCATCAACCGGGCCGATGACGCCATGACCCGGCACGGCTCATGCCCACGCCATGTCGTTGCCTCACTGGTACGGCCATCGATACGCTATGTACCCATCGCCATACCCATACCGTCAAGCACCCAGATCCAAGACGTCATCAGCGACTTTACCTGCCCGTGGCCTCGGATCAGTACCCCGATCGCCCGCCAAGACCTCCGGAATGGCGATCCCGGAGAGCGCGGTGAACACCAAACCCATCACCCCTGGCACAGCCAACTTCTTAAATCCCCATAAGCCTCGGACCGGACACCGCGGGTTCGTTCCTCGCGGACTTTCGGACGCCAAGCGGCATCCGAAACTCTTCACGAATGCCGCCTGTCAGCTTCCGGCTGACAGGCGACACAAACGAGACATTGGCGCTCTGATGGCGGCCCGCGGCTGACGACCCCTGTCGGTCATTCGCCTGGCGTTTAGCGTGTCTCGCATGCAGATGCTCAGCACCATGTGGATTTCACGGCTTGCTTCGGGGGTATCGGTGCGGCTGGCAAAAAAGGAACAAAATTGCCAATCCCGGCATATATAGTCGCACGCTGCCAGGTGGGTATGACTTGCGCGTCATAGGAGTATCATACTAGAATCGCGTTCGGCGAGACGGGGGACGCATGAAGGCAAGGCGGCGAAAGGCTGAAGATTTCCCGTTTGCAGCCCTAGGGCCGCAGCTCGAAAATCTGCGCCTTCAGCGAGGTATCTCCCAGGTCCAGTTGGCCGAGGCGATGGGCATGGGGCAGTCAGCGCTGTCGCATCTTGAACGCAGGGCGGACATACTCCTCTCGACTCTGACCGAATATACCGAGTCGCTCGGCGGCGTGCTGATCATCGAGGCGAAGTTTCGGGACGGCGAAACGGTCAAGCTTCTTGAGGGCGGGCGCGCCCGTGCCAGTGCCGATACGTCCGGTGTCGTCGACGCCGACAAGCAGATGGCCCTTCCGACAATCCTCGGGCGTGAACAACAGCGCCCGTCGAGAGATGTTCTCTTCAGCATCAGACCCACTCACGCGGAGAAGATATTCAAGGGCCACAAGACGGTTGAGTTGCGTCGCCGGTTCGCAAGTGCCGTCACACCCGGGACGTTGGCCCTCATCTACAGCACCAGCCCGACCAGCGCCTTGACCGGGTCCGCGAAAATCAAGGCAGTCCAATGCATGGATCTCCACACCCTCTGGAAAACCCACAGGGAGGGCGCCTGCCTCGGCAAGAGCGATTTCGAGACGTATTTCGCCGGCCTGGAACGCGGCTACGCCATTATCCTCGACTCAGCCCGCCCGCTTGATCGGCCGGTCGGCTTGACGGAGCTGCGCAAGCGCTTCGGATTCGAGCCGCCGCAATCATATCAATACGCGTCGCCATACATACGCGGGCTTGTCGAGAATGAGCGGCCGCAAGCTTCTTATTGATACCAATGTCTTTATTGGGCTTGAGGACGAGAAGGAGGTCGCGCCTGAATTCGCGACTATGCAGCAGCTGTGTGCCCAGCACGGTGTCAGGGTCTTCATCCACGAGCGCGCCGCCGATGACATCGGCCGTGACCGCGATGCTAGGCGGCGCGCGATATCCCTCAGTAAGGTCCGGAAGTTCGAACAACTCGCGCGGGTGAGCCAGCCGCGGAAGGCCGATCTGGAAAAACGGTTCGGCGCCATGCCGAAGCCGAACGACGAGGTCGACGTCGCGCTCTTGTATGCGCTGGATATCAACGCCGTTGATTTCCTCGTCACCCAGGATCAGGGCATTCATACCCGCGCCCGTCGCGCTTCACCGGCTCTGGGCAATCGGGTGCTCACTGTGCCGGACGCCCTGGTCTGGCTCCGGGCAGCATTCGAGCCCCGTCAGGTTCGACTCCCGCTTGTCGAGGAGGTGCCTGCGCACGCCATTCCACTCGATGACGAGATTTTCGACAGCCTGCGAGACGGATATCCGGGCTTTGACCAATGGTGGCGCACCAAGTGCGTTCCTGCCCACAGGGAATGCTGGGTCGCGTCAATTGCCGGTGAGATCGCCGGTCTCGTGGTCAGGAAGGAAGAATCGCACGCCGAAGCCGGCACCCAATACCCTGGCCCCAAGATACTCAAGGTTTGCACGTTCAAGGTAAAGCCGAAGTTCAGGGGGGAGAAGCTGGGGGAGTTGCTGCTCAAACAGATCCTCTGGTTCGCCCAGATGAATACGTTCGATCTAGTCTACCTGACCACCTTCGAAAGCCAAGCCGTCCTGATCGAGGTCCTTGTATATTACGGTTTCGTCATGACTGGCACGAACAATCTTGGCGAGCACATCTACGAGAAGCCGCTACCGCGGAGTTTGCTGGTGCCAAGTTCGGCTGATGAATTGTTTGATCTGGCCCGGGTGAATTATCCGCGCTTCGCGGCAAGGACACCGGCGATAACATTCTGCATACCGATACAGAGCGAGTTCCACGACATCCTGTTCCCCGAGCTTGCCGTGAAGGTGCCAAAGCCACAGGGCGATCTTTTCGCGCAGCCGGGTCTCAGCGAAGCTGGTCAGGCTATCAGGCGGCCGGGCAACACCATCCGGAAGGTCTATCTGTGCAGGGCGGCGACACGGCAGTTGCAGCCGGGGTCGGTCGTGCTGTTCTACCGGTCGCGGTCTCCTGGACATCTTGTCTCCCAGTGCATCACCAGCGTTGGCGTCGTGGAGGCGGTCCATCAGGCCGTAAGTCTTGATGATCTGGTGCGATTGAGCGCGAAGCGGTCGGTCTACAGTGAGGCGGAATTAGCGGCGTTCGGAGCTACTGCGCAGCGCCCTGTAATGGTCATCGACTTCCTGTTGGTCGGTCATATCGAACCTGCGATAAAGCTCGACGAGTTGCTGAAGATGGGTGTCTTCAATAATGCGCCGCCTCAATCGATCAGCCGGCTGCCGGAAACAAGGTTCGAGCCTGTCCGTAACCGCATGGCGTTTGGATTCGCAGTCTGATGGCAAACGTCGTCATCGTCTTCGGCCTCTCCGGCATCGGCAAAAGCTGGATGATCTCCCGCTATGCCGCCCTTGCGAACGTTGCCCACATACAGGCCAGCCAGCTGATGCGTGACGCCAGGGCCGCCCTGGTGGGGCGGGCGGTCACCTCCGAAGATCTGCGTCGTGGGCCGGTGCTGGACAACCAAAGCCTCCTCACAGACGCCTTTTCTAAGGTCCTCGCCACCGAAGCGCGGCCCATCATCTTCGATGGACACTGTCTGGTTGATGTGGGCGAGCAGCCTATCGAGATTCCGGTGGACGTTATCAGGCAGCTGCAGCCGTCCGGTATCGTGCTGGTTCACGCTCCAGCCGATGAGATTGTGCGTCGCCGGGAAAGGGATACCTCACGTAAGCGTCCGTCGCGCGATGTCGACGCGTTGGCGACTCAGCAGGCACGCTGCGTCGCCATATGTGCCAGCTATGGTAAGCAACTGGGACTAGACTTCGTGCAGGTGCGCGCCGGGAATGAGCACGAATTTGCACAGGTCGTCGGGCGAATGCTCCAGACATGAGGCGAGCGAAAGGATCTGCCCGGCATGCTGCGCGATAGGATCGAGGATTTCATTGCCAATCGCGTCGATCCTGTGGAGCTGCACGAACTCCTCTTGGAATGCATGAACAATGGGACCGTTGAGGGCCTCGCATGCGTCCGTCGGCTATATGAAGACATGTACGCTGGGCTCACCTTCAATTTCGAAATTAAAGCGCCAGCAGCTTCGTGCTTAATTTTCTGGGGCGAGGTTGGTCTGAGGTCTTTGGTTGACGGCGCATATGCCACGCCTTCCTGGAAAAACGTCTCTTTGTGCGTGCGGAACTTGGCAGTAGTAGCATCGGGTCGACCAATCTCCGAGCTATCATTCATTCGCGACGGGCGCATCATAGAGAAAATTGAGACCGAATATTCTAAGATGGACGGGATAGACGAGATTGCGAGGGTCCTGCTAACCCAGTTTGTGCTCTCGAGGGAGTCTGATGATGATGTTGCATCTCTCGGCGGAAACCTTTCATCAGTCGTTGAGGATATGGGGGCAGCGAAAGAGCTCTTTGCGGCCGTGTCGGCTCGGTGGCTAGCGGTAGATGAACCGGTTCTGCGGGAGTTCGAAGAACTCGTTGTCGAACATCGAGCTGATGAGCCAGCGTTTCAAAGCTTCCTGACAGCGCACCCGCAGATCCTCGATCCGATGGCTATCCAGATCTGGCCGCAACCGAACCTACTCGGCTCCCGATACCCGGATTTTTTGGTTCGACGCGCCGACAATAGCTATCTGGTTGTCGAGATCGAGTGCCCGACAAAATCTTTGGTGAAAGGCGGCCAAGCCTCGGCCGCCGTGACGCACGCGGAACAGCAGGTCACCGACTATCGCGACTATCTCATGCAACGCCATCAGGATGCCATTCAGCATTTCCCTCATTTCAACGATCCCGACTGCTTGGTTGTTACGGGGCTTGAGAGAGAACTGGACGAGAACCAGATGGCCATCCTGACGCACGTCAATCGCCATCGTGTCCGCTTGCGGATCGTTGGGTTTGATTGGCTTGTGGAGCGCGCAAGAAACATCGCGACCAACATAACTCGACACCGCGTGCAGGTGATCAAAGCCCGTGTTGCGTAGCCCGTCGTCTATTGGTGCTCCAGTCGAGACGCTGTATTTTAGCCGGATGTCTGGCTACTATCAAATCCTGTCGCTAAAGCCGACAGGCAGCGATCCACCGATCTCCGTCACTGGCGGCTGCCGGCGAAATGTCCGCTGCTGGGACAGCGGCTACGGCCACCAGACGACCATGTTGGGCGCATTGCGGACTTATTGGCCCGACAAAACTCTGCCGTCACTCCCCCCGCCCCAAGCTGGCAGTTCAGACCCTCGCCCTCGATATGGTCGGTTTCATGGAAACGGCGTACTAGGGTTCGCCCGAAGCTATGGTTACGCCCGACCAACCGGCCGACCGTTCGTTGCTGTATCCCTCGATGTCGGCATAAAAAACGACGAGCACCTTCCCGGGGCGCCGGGCCATGCTGACAGGATCAGCGTTGTTCGCGTCCGGTTCCATGATGCGGTTGAGCTCAAGGACCAAAAAAGCGAACTAAAGACTACATCGGAACTCGGGTCGAGTCCTTCACGATCCAGCCTACCGCCTGCGCCAATCCACCTCGAACCGGCAGAACGGGTCGCCGCACGCCTCGCAATCGGTCTCGACCGCGCGCGCCCGCGGCGACACCAGAACCTGGAACAGCCGCTGGAATACAGCGGCATGCCAAGTGCAAACGGGGGCAGAGGCTTGCTCCCCCGCACAGAGCGGGTTGCCGGTCAGCGTGAACACCGTCGGCAATCCGGCCTGTCCGGTAAACTTGCCGGTCCCGGCGAAGGTCCAGGAATGCGCCTTGATCGCCGGCACGAACGCCATCGCCGCCAGCCGCGCCGGCAGCAACTTCAGCAGCGTCTGCGCCGGTTTCGGAATCCGGTTGGCCAGGATGTAATCCGCCGTTCGCCGCCCGGAATCGGCCATCAGCGCAACACTCTCGCCCGGCGACGACACCGCCCGCAACGCCTGGTGCAGCCGCGCGACGCGGCGTTGATCGACCATCTTTTCAGGCGGGTTGATCAGCCAATCCGCGACCCCGGCCGAGGCGAAGACCGGGGCGGACACGCCGTAAAGTCCCGCGGCCTTCAGCGTCTCGATAAGCTGAAGCACCGCGTTCGGTCCGATGACCCCTGGTACAGAGGGGTCATCGGCGACGCCATGCATCGAACGATCAATCCGCGCCGGCTGCGTCATCGGTCTCGGCCATCTGCTCGGTGCCGCCGCCGCACGCCATCACCACGCTCGGCTTCGCCGCGCTGGCCTCGAGCGCGTCCATCTGGTCGCGTCCGCCGCCGCACGCCGCCACCGCCGATACCGGCAGCGCCTTGGCGGCCGCCTTGCGCGTCTTGTCCGCCGCGGCTTCCCAATCGCCGGCCGCTGCTTCGGTCAGTTTGCGGTCCTGGTCGAAGTGGAAGTTGACCTTCTTCTTCGACTGCGGTCCCCAGTAGCCGACTTTGCCGAGGTCGTAGAACTTGCGCTCGAACCCGGACTTGAGGAAGGCTTTCAGGCAGCCCAGCAGATAGCGCCGCCGCGCGCCCTTGCCCGCCCACGGGTAGGAGAACAGCGCCTTCTTCGCGTAGAAGCGGCGGTAGTTGTTCATCACCCGATCCAGCAGCTCACTGCGATCCATCGCATTGGGCTTCATGATCGGCGTCACGAAGTTATACTTGTCGAAGTCGAAGATCTCGACCTTGTCCTTCATCTCCTCGAACAAGGCGGTGAACGGCCACGGCGTGTACATCGACCAGTTCGCCAGGTCGGGACCCCATTCCACCGCCATGCGGTAGGTCTCTTCCAGCGTCTCGGCGGTTTCGTTCTCCAACCCGACGATGAACTGCGCCTCGACAACGATGCCGGCGTCGCGCAACAGCTTGATCGCCTTCTTGTTGTCGGAGATTTTCGTCTCCTTGTTGAACAGGTCGAGCTTCATCTGCGCCGCGGCTTCGGTGCCGAGCGACACGTGAATGAGGCCGGCCTTACGGTACAGCGGCAGAATTTCCTCGTCCCGCAGAATGTCGGTGACGCGGGTGTTGATGCCCCACAGAACCTTCTCGTTCAGCCCGCGCGCGATCAGTTCCTCGCAGAACTGGACGAACTTCTTGCGGTTGATCGTCGGTTCCTCGTCGGCCAGAATGAAGAAGCCGATATCATATTTCTTGTAGAGCGTCTCGATCTCGTCCACCACCTTCTTCGGGTCGCGGAAGCGGTAGTCGCGCCAGAACTTCCACTGCGAGCAGAATGAGCAGGTGAACGGACAGCCGCGCGCCATGTTCGGGATCGCGACACGGCAGTTCAGCGGGATGTAACGATACTTGTCCCACTCCAGGATGCCCCAGTCGGCCTCGATCGAGTCCAGGTCCTTGATGGTGGGTGCGGCCGGGGTGGCAACAATCTGCTTGTTGTCGGCGAATGCCAGTCCCTTGACCTCATGCCGATCGGCCGGCCAGCGGCCCTGGTCGATGAGGCGGACGAGGTTGATCAGGATTTCCTCGCCCTCCCCGCGGACGATGGCGTCAACCCACGGGGCCTCGCTCAGCACCTGCTGGTACATGAAGGTGGCGTGGATGCCGCCGAGCACGGTCACCGTGTTCGGGTGGACCTCCTTGGCGATCTGCAACACCCGCTCCGCCTTGTAGATCGACGGCGTGATCGAGGTGCAGCCGACGACGTCGGGCTTCTCGGCCTTGATGATGTCCCTCAGGTCATCGTCTGAAATGTTGTTCGTCATGGCGTCAACGAACCGCAGGTCGCTGAAGCCGGCGGCTTTGAGCGACCCTGCCAGATATGCGGCCCATGCAGGCGGCCAGTTGCCCGCGATTTCGGCTCCGCCGGAGTGATAATTCGGATGGACGAGAAGAATACGCACGCTGAATGACCTCCCGATCTGTCAAGGATGGTTGACGCTCAGGTGACACCTGACATTGACGCAGATCAAAGGCAATGGATTAAGCGGCGCGCGCCACCGGTTCAGGGTTGCGCGGAATCCGCTATGATTGGCCGATGTCCGGCGATACCATCCTTGCCCTTGCCTCCGGTTCCGCCCGCGCCGCCATCGCCGTGATGCGGCTCAGCGGCCCTGCAACGGGCGCGGCCGTGGCGGCCTTGTGCGGCGGAAAGCTGCCGCCGCCTCGCCGCGCATCGCTGCGCCGGCTGTGCGATCCGGTGGGGGAAGCCCTGGATCAGGCCATCGTCCTGTGGTTTCCCGGCCCGAACACCTACACCGGCGAGGACTGTGCCGAGCTTCATCTGCATGGCGGCCGTGCGGTTATCGATGGGGTCGCGCTGGCCCTGACGCATGCCGGTCTGCGCCCGGCCGAACCGGGGGAGTTCACCCGCCGCGCCTTCCTCAACAACCGCATGGACCTGGTGGAGGCGGAAGCGGTCCATGACCTGGTCGCCGCCGAGACCGAGGCGCAGCGGCGCCAGGCATTGCGGCAGTTGGACGGGGCGCTGGGCGCGATCTACCAGGACTGGGCGGACCGTTTGCGGGGGATCCTGGCGTATCAGGAGGCGCTGATCGACTTCCCGGACGAGGATCTGCCGCCGGAGGTGGAGGATCAGCTTGTCGCCACACTGGGCGCCGTCCGGGCGGAAATCCGCGGTCACCTGGACGACGCCGGACGGGGGGAGAAGCTGCGCGAGGGGTTGTTCTTCGCCATCACCGGTGCTCCCAACGTCGGAAAGTCCACTCTTATCAACGCCCTGGCCGAACGCGATGTGGCGATCGTCTCGCCAACGCCTGGCACCACGCGGGATGCGTTGGAAACCCGCGTCGTGCTGGGCGGGGTGCCGGTGACGCTGGTCGATACCGCAGGGCTGCGGGAGACGGCGGACAGCATCGAGGCCGAGGGGGTTCGCCGCGCATTGGCGCGGGCCGAGGACGCGGACCTGGTGATGACCGTGGTCGAGGCGGGGTCCGATGCAAGCTTGCAGGCGGCGTCGGAGCGGCACGTTCTGATCGCGAACAAGGCCGATCTGGGCGGGGCCGGGCCCCCGGGGGCGGTGCGGATCAGTGCCAGGAGCGGCGAGGGGATGGCGGAGCTGCGCGATTGTCTGGCCTCGGCGGCGCGGCGGATGACCAAATCACGGGGTGCCCCACCGCTGACCCGGGCGCGGCACCGGGCGGCTCTGCTGGCCGCCGCGGGGCATCTGGACGACGCAGAGCGGGCCGAACTGCCGGAACTGCGGGGGGAGGATTTGCGGCTGGCGATGCGGGAGCTGGGGCGGATCACCGGTCATGTGGGGGTGGAAGACATTCTGGACACCGTCTTCTCACGTTTCTGTATCGGGAAGTAGCAGCGTCACCCGGATTCAGCCTTTGGAGGTTTTGGACGTCCAGCCGCGCAGAAAGCTCGACCCTGCATTTGTGCTGTCGAACGCGTGCAGTCCCAATTCCTCCGCCAGGCCGATGCAACTGAGCTGTCCGCGAACGGAGTTTCCCGCCGCGTCGAGCCGGGGCGAAAACACGCCGATACCAAGCTGGCGGTTGACGACCGCGACGATGCCGCCACCAACGCCGCTTTTCGCGGGCAAGCCGACCAGGCACGACCATTCTCCGGCGGCATTGTACATGCCGCACGTGAACATCACGGATAGCGTGTCGCGTACCGCATCGACGCCGAAAACGTTACGTCCCGTCACCGGGTTGCCGCCGACATTGGCCAGGGTGACGCCCATCATCGCGAGGTCGACGGCCGTCACCTTGATGGAACATTGGCGGAAGTACAGATCGAGCACGTCATCGACGTCCGCCCGAAACACGCCCGCCGCGCGCAGCAGGTGCGCGATCGCACGGTTTCGGTGTCCGGTGTCGCTTTCCGACCGGAACACCAGCTCGTCGATCTCCAGCGTCCTCCCGGCGGCATCGCCCAGTTTGCCGAGCAGGCGGTCGAACGCCGAAGGCCCCAAAGCCTCCAGCAGGCGGCCGCTGACCGCGATGGCGCCGGCGTTGACCATCGGGTTGAACGGACGGTTGGTGCGCGGATCGAGCTCGATGGCGTTGAATGGCTCCGCGCTCGGCTGCACGCCAACGGCGCGATAGGTTTCGTCTCGGCCGACGGTGTCGAGCAGGGTGGCAAACGCGAACGGCTTGGCGACGGATTGGATGGTGAATTCATATCCCGCGTCGCCCGCGCAGGACAGCTTGCCGCCGGGGCTCGCCGCCGCGATGCCAAACAGATCAGGGGGCACCTTGGCGAGTTCCGGGATATAGCTGGCCAACTCCCCGGTCGTGTTGCCGCTCAGCGCCGCATGGAGCGACGCAACGAGACTGTCGAGTTCGGTGTCGAACCCGGTGGACTCAACCATATGCCGTTCCCCCTCGTGAACCGATACGCACGTAGAGCCACGCGTATAACGCAAGGAACGGGCCACATGACATCGCCGGGTCGCACGGCGGGCGTTATTAACTCGGCGCCGGGCGTGGCGCCCGATTGCCTATGGTTCCGCCAGGGGGTGCACATGATCGAACCCTATACCGCCGTCGGACTGATCCCGACCTTCTGGGGCATCCGCCGCCGCGAGGACATGGAGAAGAACCTCGAACACCTGGAAAGCCTGACCAAGGCGGCTTTCTGGCTGTCCAATCTCGACATCCCGGTTCGCCTGGTCGCCATCCCGGAAGGCGCGCTGCAGGGCTTCAACGACGAGGTGCTCGACGTCGATCACGCCGAGTTCGCCCGCACCTGCGCCATCGACATCCCCGGACCGGAGACCGATCGCCTCGGCCGCCTGGCGCGGCAATGGGGCGTGTTCATCATGGCGCAGGCCAAGGCGCGGCACGAGGACTGGCCGGACCGGTTCTTCAACGTTGGCTTCATCATCGACCCGGACGGCGCGGTGATCCTGAAGCACTACAAGATCTCGGCGCTGCTGCCGTGCGAGCGCTCGGTGTCGCCGCACGACATATTCGACTGGTGGATCGAAAAATACGGCCGCACCTTGCAGGCGTTCTGGCCGGTCGCGGATACCGCGATCGGGCGGCTGGGGATCATGATGGCGATGGAGGGCAGCTACCCGGAAAACGGCCGCGGCCTGGCGCTGAACGGCGCGGAGGTCGTGTATCGCGCATCACTGCCGGCACCATTCACCGAAAACGATTTCTTCGAGATCACCAACCGTGCCCGGGCGCTGGAGAACAACATGTACGTGGTGGCCCCGAATATCGGCGGCTATCACCTGTATCCCGACAGCGAGACGCCGATCGATGCCGGGGGCGGCCAGTCGATGATCGTCGATTATCGCGGTGGAATCGCCGGCAAGCAGCGTGACACCAACGGGTCCACATTCGTCTCGGGCGTCATCAACATCGAGGCGTTGCGGCACCATCGCCAGAGCGCCCAGGTCACCAACTGGGTCAAGGACATCCGGGCGGAACTGGCGCAGATCGTCTACGAGCAGCCGATCTACCCGAAGAACCTGTATGCCGATGCGGTTCCGGGACACCATGCCGACTACAGGCGCGAGGTCATCGATCGTCAGGTCCGGCTGATGCAGGAGCGCGGGGTCTGGAAGGCACCCGGCGGCGGGTGAACCGCCTTTTGACCTCGCCCGCCGCGCGCGGCCTGCTATGGTCGGCATCCTGAAACGAACATAAGGAGGCTGCCGTGGCCACCGTGGAGATTATCGGCGCGCCCTGGGGGAATTTCGTCCGCACCGCGCGGATGGCGTGCTTCGAAAAGGGCGTGCCCTACACCCAGACCATCGTGCGCCCGCAGTCGCCGGAGGTGCTGGCGATCCATCCGTTCGGGTTGGTGCCGTGCATGCGCCACGGCGATCTTGCGCTGTTCGAGAGCCGCGCGATCTGCACCTACATCGACCAGGCCTTCGACGGTCCGCCCCTGATGCCGCGCGATCCGGCCGGCGCCGCCGTCACCGAGCAGTGGATCGCCCTGGTGATGACCACGATCGATCCGGTGCTCGCCCGGCAGTACCTTGTCGCCTACATCAACGCGCCGGGCGGCGTGCCGGATCCCGCGGTCATCGAGGCGCTGCTGCCGAAGATGCGGGAGGTCTTCGGACTTCTCGACCGCACGCTGGCGGAGCGGCCGTATCTGGCCGGTGACGCCTTCACCCTGGCCGACATGTTCCTGTTCCCTGTCATCTGGTTTATGCGGCTGAAGCCGGAGAGCGCCGCGATGCTCCGGGCGTCGCCGCATCTCTTGGCCTGGTTCGATCGCATCGCCGCGCGTCCCTGCGCGGTGGAGACCGAACCGCCGATGGCGGCGGGTCCGGCGCAACCCTGCAAGACGTAGGGCACGCCCGCGATGGCGGTGTTCCGCGGGTGCCTTCCTGCGGTCTCAAGAAGACGGGGGTCTCAAACGTCATGGCCCGGCTCGTCCGGGCCACCTGTGGCGGCACGGTGCCGATGGGGTGGCCCGGATCGGCCGCATGGGCGCTAACTCAACAGGCTAGGCTCGGGCTGTCCTTTTGTGTCATGGCCCACAGGGGCAATGCCGGTGCGTAGGTGCCGCCTAAATTAGCGCCTGTACGGACAAGCCGGGCCATGACGGAGGCGGCGTCCGTCACCTTAATACCTGCGCGGCGAAAAGCTAAGCGTCCTTGGCACGGTTTATTGACCCTCGATCCACTGTGGATAACGAACAATTGGGAGGACGGCTCCCGCGGGGGTCTCTCCAATCACCATAATTAAGTAAAGGATTGCTGGTTACGATTCAGACTTGCTGAAGGGTTGTCATGTCGGACAGGACTACGCGTCTGTTGACCAGTCTGAAGCTGCATGCCCGCGCCCCGGACATCTGGATGTCCCGTCACCGCCCGCATGGCCGCCGCCGATCGGCTGAAGAGGATAAGACGCTGGCCGAGTGGGCGCGTGATCTGCGCTGCGCATTTCCGCTCGCGGACGCCGGGTCGATCGACGCCCTGACCGCCATCTCATCGCTGATGTCGGTGCCCGGCGGCACCCCGTTGGTGCTTGAACATGAGCAACCGGATGCGGTTTACATCGTTGTAACGGGACAATTCGCGGCGCACCAGAAATCGCCCGGCATGACCGATCGATTTGGTGCCGGCGATGTCATCGGCGACGTCGGATTCTTCACCAGCGAAGCACCCGCGATCACGATCCGCGCTTTGCGGAACAGCGAAGTTTTGCGCATATCGAAACAGGACCTGCATGCGGCCGCGGCACGTTGCCACGGCGTTTTGCTGGCGGTCTGTTCCGGCGCGGTGCAGCGACTCCAGCGTGCCCAAACGGCGTCCGCGAAACTGCCGAAATGTCATACATTCTGCTTTGTGCCGGCGGATGCCTCGGTCGATATAAAGCCGATCATCCAGCGAATTGCCGCGAGCCTGGAAGCGTTTGGCACGGTCGTCATCGTTGCTTCGAAGCAAACATCGGAGCGGACGTCGGCGTGGTTCTCCGACATCGAAAAACAGTCCGATTTCGTGCTGCTCCAGGCGGAGGGCGACCAGACGCCGTGGACCAGGTTCTGCATGCGTCAAAGTGACCGCATCATACTCGTAGCGAACGGGGAGGCGGAACCGGCGCCGCGTTGCGTGGACGTTCCTCATACCACGCCGTTGTCATTGATGCTCCTCTGGCAAGATGCGATTGTGCCGGGGAAGACAACGGGCTGGCTGAAAGCAGTGAACCCCGTCAAGCATTATCACATTCGTTCGCCCCGCGACATCGCACGCGCGGGCCGATTGATCGCGGAGCGCGGTCTGGGGCTCGTGCTGTCAGGCGGGGGCGCCAAGGCTCTGGCCCATATCGGGGTTATCCAGGCCCTGCGCGAGCATGACATCCAGATCGACGCGGTCGGTGGAACCAGTGTGGGTGGCATCGTTGCGGCGGTGTTTGCATTGGAATGGAACCTGGCCACGACCGTGCGCGCTCTCGCGATGGCCTTCAACCGGCGCAAGTTTTCGGACTTCGCGGTGCCCTGGACAGCCTTGTATTCCGAGCGGGCGTTTGTCAGGACGCTCGGCCATTGTTTTGGGACCATGGCGATCGAGGATGCGCCGATACCGCTGTTCTGCGTCTCCACCAATATCACCGAGGGCGTGCTGGCGATTCACCGAACCGGGCCGCTGGTGACGTGGCTGCGGGCCACCACCGCGGTTCCGGGAATCTGTCCGCCGATCCTGGAACAGAATGCGCTTTATGTTGACGGCGGCGTATTGAACAACATGCCGATCGAGGGGATGCATGATTTTGGCGTGGCCTCGGTGATCGCGGTGGAGGTTGGTTCACGGGACGCACGATCCGGCGGCGAAACCGGCGTGCCGAACATCTTCGAGATTCTGTGGCGTGTCGGAACGATCGGGAGCGACAGCGCGGTCGTTCCAATACGCGACGATCGCGACGTGCTGCTGAATCCGGTGCTGGGCGACATCGGATTATTCGACTGGAACGCCCACGAACGAGCGATCGAGGCGGGCTATCAGGAAGCTGTCGGCCGCATGGGTGACATCAAAGCGGCCTTCGCACGCACACACGCCGGCGTCACCGGGCCGTCACCGCTTCCGTCTTGTCCTTGACCAGGACGCTGGTCCCGCTGACCAGCGAGTCCGCCGGATTGGCAACGACGGAATCGGTCGCCTTAAGCCCGGACACCACTTCGACCGTATCGCCGAAATCGTGCCCGATCTTCACCGGCACCAAATCGACCTTGCCGTCCCGGACCACGCCGACCTGAAGGCCCTCTTTGCGGAATAGCAATGCATTGGCGGGCAGCGTTACAGCTTTCCCCGCGGTGGGCAGGTCGAACTGGACGTGGGCGTAGGATCCCGGCAGCAGCTTCCCGTCCTTGTTGGGCACATCCACCTCGACCAGCAACGTCCGCGAGGTCTGGTCGATAGCGTTCGACGTGCGGACCAGATGGCCCTCGAACTTTTCACCCGGGAACTCGTCCAAGGTCACGGTCGCGGTCGAACCGACGCGCATTGCCGGCGAATAGGTTTCCGGCACCGACACGTAGATTCGCAGCCAGTCGATCGCCACCAGGTGGAACAACTCCTTCGCCGACGTCGCCCCGCCGGCGGCGATCAGCGCCCCGACATCCACCGTCCGCGCCGTAATGATTCCATCGAACGGCGCCTCCACCCGCTCGAACGACTGCATTTTCTCCAGTTGCGACACCATCGCCTGGCGCGAATTGACCTGCGCCCTGGCCACGTTCATCGCCGTGACGGCGTTGTCGCGGTCCTGAACCGATGCCACATTCGTCTTGACCAGCTTCTCCTGCCGATCGGCGTTGATCACGTCGAGCGCTAGGGTCGCCTGGGCATTGGCCAGATCGGCTCGCGCCTGGTTCAGTTGCTCGTCCACCTCCGGCGTGTCGATCTCCGCCAGCAGGTCGCCGCGTTTCACGTGCGAACCAATGTCGAAATACCAGCGTTTGAGATATCCGTTCGTCCGCGCATAGATCGCGGTGTCATTCAGCGGCTGCGTGTTCCCCGGCAGCACCAGCTTCACGTCCGGCGCCCCGCTCTTCGGATGAAACACCTCGACCGTCGGCGTCGCGGTTTCGTTCGCGTATCGTACCAGATCAACCTCGGCGTCGGCCCGGCCGCGGATGCCGGCGTAGATACCGCCGCCCAACCCCGCGAGGAGCACGGCGGCTACCAGCGGCCCGACCCACTTGCGGCGGCGGGCCGCGACGGGACTTCGGTCGAGCGCCGCTTCGCTGAGATCATTCAATGGCATCACCAAATCCTCCCATGAGGCATCATGACTGATGCACCGGCATGCGCGGTTTCCGATAATGAATTAAGGCGAACAGCGACGGGACGAAGACCAGGGTGGCAACGGTCGCCATCATCAGTCCGCCAATGACCGCCCGGCCGAGCGGCGCATTCTGCTCGCCGCCTTCGCCCAGGCCAAGCGCCATCGGGATCATGCCGATGATCATCGCCAGCGCCGTCATCAGCACCGGCCGGAACCGCGTGAAGCCGGCCTCGATCGCCGCCCGCACCGCATCGCCGTGCTCCGCCATGCGCTCCCGCGCGAACGACACGACCAGGATGCTGTTCGCGGTCGATACGCCCATGCACATGATCGCCCCCATCAGCGCCGGAACGCTAAGGGTGGTGTTGGTAAAAAACAGGAACAATACGATACCGCCGAGCGCCGCCGGCAGGCCCATGATGATGATGAACGGGTCGCGCCAGGACTGGAAGTTGACGACGATCAGCAGGTAAACCAGCACGATCGAAAACCCGAGACCGCTCAGCAAATTCACATACGACGTCCGCATCGTTTCAAGCTGCCCGCGGATGGTCAGGAAGCTGCCGCGCGGCAACATCTTCTCCGCGCCGCGGGCGATCTTCGTGACGTCCGCGCCGGCCGCGCCGAGGTCGCGGCCCTGCACCGACGCGTAGATGTCGATCACCCGGCGGATGTTGTAGTGATCCACCGCGGACATCTCCTGAGACCGCTTGATCGTCGCCACATCCGCCAGCACGCCGGAATTCGCCGCCGTCGGCGACGTCACCGGAATATTCTGGATATCCTGAAGCGACTGCACCTTGTACTGCGGCGTCTGCGCGGCCATCGAGTAGTTGACGCCGTTGGCCCTGTTCAGAAAAAACATTGGTGCCGTCTGCGCACTGCCGCTGAGCGTGTTGAGCACGCTGCCCGCGACATCGACCTCGGTAAACCCGGCCTGCTGCGCCTTGGTGCGATCCACGTTGATCTCGAAGTTCGGATAGTCGAAATCCTGCTGGATACGGGCATCGACGATCCCGGGCACATGGCGAATTTCATTCAGGATGTGGATCGCGACATCGCGGTTGGCCTGGATATCCCGACCGTCGATCCGGATGTCGATCGGTGCCGGCAGGCCGAAGTTCAGCACCTGCGTGACGATATCGGCGGGCAGGAAACTGAAGGTGACGCTCGGAAACTCCGCCGGCAACACCTTGCGCAGCCGCGCGACGTAGGCGGCCGTTGGTCCATGATTCTTGCTGAGCGTGACCATGACATCGGCATCCGACGTGCCGATGACGCCCGACACCGAGTGGGTCAGGTTGATCGTGCTGTACGGCAGGCCGATGTTGTCGGTGATGGAGGTCACCTCGACGGCCGGAATCTCGCGGCGGATGGATGCTTCGACAAGGTCGGCGATGCGCGCCGTCTCCTCGATCCGCAGCCCGGCCTTGGCGCGCAGATGCAGAACGAACTGGCCGCTGTCGGTATCCGGAAAGAAGTTCTGGCCCAGCCACGGCACGAGGCCCAACAGCGACAAGGCGCAGACCATGAAGGCCGGAATGAACAGCCGCCGCCGGTTGACGAAAATTGTAAGCAAGCGGTTGTAGCCGGCGCGCAGTTGCTCAAACCGGCGTTCGAAACCGCGCTGGAACAGCGCGAAAGGATTGCGCGTCGGCGCATCGTCCTGATGGCGTTTGTCCCGCAACAGCGACATCGCCATCGTCGGCACCAGCGTGCGCGACAGGACGTAGGACGCCAGCATGGCGAACACCACCGCCTCCGCCAGTGGCACGAACAAGTAACGCGCGACGCCCTCAAGCAGGAACATCGGCACGAAAACAATGCAGATGCACAAGGTGGATACCAGCGCCGGCACGGCGATCTGCGAGGCGCCTTCCAGGATAGCGGTGCGCAGCCCGTCGCCTTCTTCCAGGAAGCGCTCGATGTTTTCAATCGTGACCGTTGCATCATCGACGAGAATGCCGACGGCCAGGGCGAGGCCGCCCAAGGTCATGATGTTGATGGTCTGGCCAATCAGGCCGAGGATGATGATCGACGTGAAGATCGACAGGGGAATCGATACTGCGATCAGGATCGTGCTGCGCCAACTGCCTAGAAACAGCAGGATCATCGCCGCGGTCAGGCAGGCGGCGATGATCGCCTCGCGCACCACCCCGCTGATCGCCGCGCGGACGAACACCGACTGATCGGACAACGGCTGGATCTTGAGTTCCGGCGGCAGCGTCTGCGCCACCTTGGGCAGTACGCTGCGAACGCCGGAGACGACGTTGATGGTCGAGGCATTGCCTGCCTTCAAAATGTTCATCAGCACGCCACGCCGCCCGTCCGCCCGCGCGATGTTGGTCTGCGGCTGAAACCCGTCGGCTACCGACGCCACGTCGCGCAGGTAGATCGTTGCATTCCCGGCCAGCTTGATCGGCAGATCGGCCAATTGCTCCAGCGTCTCCGGACTGCCGTTCACCCGGATATCGTATTCGAATTCGGAAATCTTCGCGGTCCCCGTCGGCAACACGAGATTCTGTCGGGACAGCGCCGACAGCACGTCCGCGGGCGACATCCGCTTCTGCTCCAGCAACGCCGGGTCGAGATTGATCAGAACCTCGCGCATCTTGCCGCCGTAGGGGTAGGGCACGACCGCTCCCGGCACTGTCACCAGTTGCGGGCGGACGAAGTTGATGGCCAGATCGTTAAGTTTTGACTCCGAAAGAGTATCGCTGGACAGCCCGAGCTGCAGGATCGGCACGCTCGATGCACTGTAGTTCATCACCAAAGGCGGCTGCGTGCCCGGCGGCAGACCTCGCAAGATCGTCTGCGAGGCGGCGGTGACCTGGGCGTTCGCGGTGTCCAGACTGGCCCCGGGCTGCAGGAACACGCGGACGATGGCGATGCCGGGGTAGGTGGTCGATTCGATATGCTCGATATTATCCACAAGCGTGGTCAGCACCCGCTCGTAGACCGAGGTGATCCGGCCTTCCATTTCCTCGGGGTTGAGGCCGGTGTAGCTCCAGCCCACGGCGATCACGGGGATGTTGATGTTGGGGAAGATGTCGGTCGGGGTGCGCAGGACGACCAGGGGCGTCGCGATCAGGATAAGCAGCGCCAGGACCACGAAGGTGTATGGCCGGTCCAGTGCGAGCTTGACGATCCACATGATGCGAAACTCTCCCTTCGGCTGTTCGGCGCGCGGCCACGGCCGGTGTCACACGGCTGCGGGTTTCCGATCGTCTATGCCTTGTTGAGATTATTCACGGGAATGTTGGCGGGGCACAAGGGCCGCGGCGCGTAAGGAAGCGTTACAGGGTTGTGTAAGACGGAATGTTCCGCTTGTTAACATCGTCATGGCCCGGCTTGTTGTCCGGGCCATGACGATGGTGGGGATGTTCAGCCCCCGCCGCCCCCGTTAGTTCGGACGGAAGTATCCAGGCAGTCCAAGCGCATCGTTTAGCAGTATAGCGAACTGAACGCCGATCGCCCAGGCATAGGTGTTCTTTGGGTTGGGAGTGACGTTGAACAGGTTTTGGTCCGGATGAAAGAAATAGGCGGTGTAAGGCTTCACCTGCAACCCCGGCGCAAGCTCCACCGTGTAGTTCACCTCCAGGATCTGCGACGAGTTGGAGACATTTCCGAACAGCCCCTGCGCGGCGATCTGGTCGTTCACATGGCCCGTGGACCGGGGGTTGAACTGGTTGGTCTGGAAATCGATCCCGAACAGATCGTTCGGCCGCCCGGGGAAGGTGCCATGCAGCACGGCACCGACCTGGTAGTAGCTCTGGACCAACGGGCGACCGGAGGTCGAGAACTGCGCGGCGGCGAACAGCGACAGGGCCTGCGGCTTCGCCGGATTGGGCCGCCACACGATCTTCTGTGCCTGCACATAGACCGAGGTCGTCGACCCGTCGCTCGCCGGCGTCCCGCCGGAGACGGCCAGAAGCCCGCCGTTGGTGTTGTAGCGCGCATCGGCGAAGTTGCTGGAATCGTAGCTGAAGCCGATATCGTAATGACCTGCATAAGGCGTTGCGTGGGAATCCTCCTGATATCCAACCTCTACCGGAACGAATACGCCGGTTGCCCCGTTAGTGCTCCATCCTCCGTTCCAGGGAAAGCCGCCGTAGGCATATTGCGACGGATGGTCTTCCGAGGCGCCAACCCGGATATACGCTTCCGGCGTCGGAAAGAACGCGACCTCTCCAGCCCACACCGCGATTGGCCAGAATGGCGAGTTGCTGTTCGCGGACCAGGTGAACGGCCCGATGTTGCTGCAGGTGCCAACCTGGAACTGACAATACAGTTCGGACGTGGCGAAGTAGTTCGCCAGCGTGGTACGGCCGACGACGAAGCGGATCTTGTCGTCGAAAAGGTGCTGATCGATGGTGAGTTCGTTCAACCGCGTTTCATTGCTCGGGCCGGCGCCTTGAAGATACCCGGTCGCGCTGCCGGACAGGTTGTTGACGCCCTGCGGCAAACCGCCAAAGCGCGTATTCAGACTGAAATGGATCACCGTGCCTTTCAGCCCGAGCATCTTCTCGAGGTCGAAGTCGGCACCGTAAAACGCCTCGTCATAGAAGACGTTGGTCTTCTGCGATCCGCCGGAGACGTTCGCGTACAACGTGCTCTCGAAGAAGCCCTTCAGATAGATGCCTTTGCTGGCAAGGGAATCGCCCAGCGGTTTGAGCGGATCGCCGAGCGTGAAGAAATCGCCTTCGGGCACGCCCTTCGCGTTCGTCGGCTCGGGCGCTGACGTCGCCGAAACGGTGCTCGCCGAGTCAGGACTGTTCGGTGTCTGCGGAACGCCGAGGTCCTGCGCCTCCGCGGCCGCGGTCAGCGACAGGCCGGCGCACAGGCCCAACACGATCCATAACAATCGGCCGGCGGCCTCATTGCCTTTGCACACCATCATGGCTTCTCCAATAACATGCTTTGTAAAGAACGATCTCGCCTCGCCGGTGGCGCGGGCATCCGGTCCGTACGAGCGCGCCGGGGTGGAACTGGCCGATCGACGCGAAACTGTCGCAATGAACGCCAGCGGGTCACACGCTGCCCAATTTATGCACAATCGCTGTGACGTTCTTGCAACCTTCCAATGGGGCCGGACTGACGATCTGGTAGACTCGGATAGCCATCGTCACCTGTCTCCAATACACGTTCGGTTGCCGGCGGCCATCCGCACACGGACCGGCATTTGTCATAGCAAGTGATATGCCAAATTGTAGGGGCAGCCATCCCGATGCTTCGCCTCACGCTTGTGCGTTCCGCTGCAACCCCGATCGGCTCGGCGACTCTTGCCTTCAGGTGACGAAACGGTCACCCCGACATTCAAGGAGTTTGCGTCCCATGAACTCTGTCACGCGGACCGCAACGGCGGTCACTGGCCTGTTTCTCGCCACCGCGTCGCCCTTGCACGCTCAGGCCGCGTGCAAGAGCGACGCCGGAGGCATCACGCTCTCACCCGGCTTCTGCGCCACGGTTTTTGCCGACAATCTCGGCCACATCCGCCACCTCGCGGTCGCGCCCGACGGGACCGTGTATGCCAATACCTGGAGCGGGCTATATTATGGCAACGACACGCCCCCCGGGGGCGGCATGCTGGTCGCCCTGAAAGACACCAAGGGCGCGGGCAAAGCCGATCGGATCGTCCGCTTCGGGGGAACGCATGACTATGGCGACGCCGGCGGCACCGGCATTGCGATCTACAAGAACCATGTCTACGCGGAGACCAACGACCGGATCGTTCGCTACGAACTGCCGCAAGACGGTTCCGTTCCCGGCGGGCAGGCGGAAACGATCGTTTCGGGCATGCCGATGGGCGGCGACCATCCGATGCATCCGTTCGCGATCGACCCGGCCGGCGACATGTATGTCGACATGGGTTCCGCGACGAACTCCTGCCAGGCCCGGAACCGCATGCCGAACAGCCCCGGCAACGACCCGTGCACCGAATTGGAAACCCGCGCCGGCATCTGGCGCTTCGCGGCCTCCACGTTGGACCAGAAATTCTCGCCGTCCGACCGGTTTGCCACCGGATTGCGCAACGGCGAGGGCATTTCCTTCGACGCCACCGGGCGCATTTTCGCTACCCAGCACGGCCGCGACCAGCTTTATGAGAACTGGCCCAAGCTCTACACGCCCGATCAGGGCCAGAACGAACCGGCCGAGGAACTCGTCCAGCTCCAGCGCGGCGCCGACTTCGGCTGGCCGGAGTGCTACTTCGATATCAGCCAGGACAAGCTCGTTCTGGCCCCTGAATACGGCGGCGACGGCGGTCATACACAAGGCGTTTGCGTGCAAAAGCAGGCTCCCGCAGCCGCATTTCCCGCCCACTGGGCGCCCAATGACATGTTGATCTACCAGGGCGCGCAATTCCCGGCCGCGTACAGGAACGGCGCGTTTCTCGCTTTCCACGGCTCCTGGAATCGCGCGCCGGGTCCGCAGGGTGGCTATAACGTGGTGTTCCAGCCCTTGGCCGAGGGCAAGGCGTCCGGCCCGTTCGTGGTCTTCGCCGACGGGTTCGCCGGGCCCAACAAGCAGCCCGGCCGCGCTGCCCATCGCCCGACCGGGCTCGCCGTTGGGCCGGACGGCGCATTATTCATCTCCGACGACGCGGGCGGCCGGGTTTGGCGCGTCACGTTCCAGGGCGACAAGGACGCGGGCATCGCTCCGGCGGCGGCCTCGCCCACCGGGCAGCGGGCCGCGTCAGGCACCGCGGTTCCGCCCGAGGACATCCACCCGGATGCCGGCGTGCCTCCGCTGCCGATCCGGCCCGGCGGTTAGCCGGATCAGGTCGCGCTGGGAGATCGCACGTTCCACGGGCAGGCGGCCGGAGGCACCTGCGCCGGTTGCCACAGCGCCGGCGGCCGAGGCTCCGCGGTCGGCGCCGATCTGACCAGCGGGCATTGGCAGTGGAGCGACGGCAGCCCGCAGGGGATTGCGCGGACGATCGAAACCGGCGCGCCGCGGCCGAAGGATCATACCGGCGCGATGGCCGGGCGCGTCCCGGCCATCTTCGGCCCGGTGACGAACCGGCAGCAACTCCGTCCATCCGACTAAACAACCTATGCCGAGCGTAAGCTGCATAATACCACAATTTGTAATGTTGACCCACGAACAATCCGCGTATATTCATGTCCTCCGCCGCGCATCGCGGTCCGGGATGCAGGCGCCCGAACCTGCCCCGCCTTGCCCGAAGGAGACACCTATGCCCGCGGCACGTTCCGTCGCCGAGATCAAGAACCGGCTCTGGCAGGAGCTGGCGCTGAAAGCCGAGCTGATCAACGAAGGCGTCGCTATCACGCAGGAAGCGCTCGACCTCATCCGGCCGGGCGTGATCGCGCAGGAGCAGGTCCATAGCCTGTTCGAAATGGATTTCGATACGCATGATTTCGAATTGCCCTCCGGCTACGACCTGCCGAACGGGCTGTCGGTCGGGTTCCGCTGGAACAAGCGCTCTGCCAATGTCATCACCGCGGACGGCGGGCGCACGATCCTGGTCCGCGATGGGCACGAACATGGCGAGGTGAAATTTCACCCGCGTCCGGAGTGGTATGGAAAGAAAACCTCCGACGGGCAGGACATGTCCACCGTCGGTGTGCTGTATCGCAACCGCGCGCTGTTCGTCGCCTACAGCAACGAATGCTCTTACAAGGACAAGGGCGAGGACTGCCTGTTCTGCAACATCAATTCCACCAAGGATACCTACGGCGAAAGGCGCGGCATCTTCTGGAAGACCGCCAGGCAAATCGGCGAAACCGCCGCCGCCGCCTTCCAGGAAGGCCTGATCGACCACCTGACCATCAGCGGCGGGGTCATTCCGGAACGGCGGGAGCTCGACTATTACCTCGACGTCGCCGAGGCGATCCAGGATCATACCGGGCTACGGGACTTCAACGGCACCGCTGTGGTCGCCGCGCCGCTCGACCTGCGCCACATCGACCGCTTCAAGGAAGCCGGATACCGCACCACGGCGATGAATATCGAGCTGTGGGACAAGAACATGTACGACACGATCTGCCCCGGCAAGTCGCGCGGCGGCGGAGGCTGGGACCACTGGGTCGCGGCGCTCAACTACGCCGTCGGCGTGTTCGGCCGCGGCAATGTCCGCTCCAACATGGTCGCCGGCATCGAGCCGAAAAGGAAGACGGTCGAAGGCATCAACATCATGACCGAGGCGGGCATCGTCGCCACCGCCACCATCTGGTGCCCGAACCCGGGATCGGAGCTGGAAGGCCACCGCGCGCCGGAATCCGGCTGGTATCTCGACCTGGCGTACACGATTGCCGCGGCATGGCGGAAGGCTGGGTTCACCTGGCAGCAGGTGTGCGACTGCAACGCCTCCAACGACACGCTGCAGCACGACATCTGGCGTATCCAGGACGAGAACTTGCCCGTGTTTGCCGAAGCGAGGACGCGGTTGGCCGAACAGGCCGCCTGACCGCGGGTGGTCCGTACGAGGCACATAGGCGCTAACTTCGGCGCACGTGCGCACCGGCATTGCCCCGGTGTCATGGCCGGGCTTGGCCCCATCGGCGTCAGGAAAAGGGGAAGCGAGAGGAATGGTTTGCCCGGGGCCTTGTTCTCTCGCCGTCATGGCCCGGACAAGCCGGGCCATGACGAATGTGGAGAACGCCGCGCTCCGTGCGACCACTCATCGTGACGCCTATGGCGCTTGGCCCGGCCACCCGGGACTTGCGGTGCTGGTGCCGGCAAAAAGTCGTGTCGTGGCCGGCACAAGGTCGGCCACGACACGACGGAGAGGCCGTGCCGAGCCGGTCAAGTTAGCGCCTGTGCGGACAAGCCGGGCGATGACGCATCGAAACCACAGTAGCAGAACGATCGGGGGTCGAGTGACCAAACACATCGCCATCTACGGCAAGGGCGGCATCGGCAAGTCCACCACGACATCCAACATCAGCGCGGCCCTGGCCGAGGCGGGCCGCCGCGTCATCCAGGTGGGGTGTGACCCGAAGGCCGATTCCACCACGATCCTGCGCGGTGGCGAGGACCTGCCGACGGTGCTGGACACGTTGCGCGAGCAGGGCAAGGTCAAGCTGGCCGACATCTCCGCCACCGGCTTCGGCGGCGTGCTGTGCATCGAATCCGGCGGCCCGGTGCCGGGCGTAGGCTGCGCCGGCCGCGGCATCAGCACGGCGGTCGACCTGCTGCACGAACTGAACGTGTTCGAGCAGTTCCAGCCGGACGTTGTACTGTATGACGTGCTCGGCGACGTTGTCTGCGGCGGCTTCGCGGTGCCGATCCGGGACGGCATCGCGGACCGGGCGTTCGTGGTGACCTCGTCGGACTTCATGGCGATCTTCGCCGCCAACAACCTGTTCAAGGCGGTCAGCAAATACGCGCCCTCCGGCGGCGCCCGGCTGGGTGGGATTATCGCCAACAACCTCCAGGCGCCGTATGCGCGTGCGCTGGTGGACGACTTCGCCGAACGCACCGGCACGCGCGTCGTCGGCTACGTGCCGCGGTCCCTGGCCGTGGCGCAGGGCGAGCTGTATGGCCGCACCGTCATCGAATCCGCGCCGCATTCGGAGCAGGCGGAGGTCTATCGCCGGCTGGCGCGCGCCGTGGTGGATGACGAGACGACCACCCTGCCGCGTCCGCTGAACGGCCCGGCGCTGAAATCCTGGGCGAAGGAATGGGGCGACCGGATCTTCGTCGAGGACGCCCAGCTCGTCGAAGCCGGCGGCGGCGTCTGAGATGGCGCGCCGGCCGGGGCCGATCACGCGGGAGCGCCGGCTGCAAGGGATCAGCGCCTGGCTCGACACGCCGGACGCTCTGGCGGCGGAGTTCGCATCGGGCGAGGTGCCGCAGCGGATACGCACCTTCTCGCAGTCCGCGCCGGACGACCTTGTCGCGGCGCTGGATTTGCTCGGCCGGGTGAAGGACGTGGCGATCGTTGTCCACGGGCCGCGCGGTTGCGCCGCCGCGCTGGCAGGGAGCGCGCCGCACGCCCACTGGGCGGTGACCGGGCTGGATCAGCGCGATACGATCATGGGATGCGAGGGCGTGGTTGAGCGCGCCGTTCTGGCGCTGGTGCGCCGCCACAAGCCCGGGGCGGTGTTCGTCGTGACCACCCCGGTGGTGGCGATCAATTCCGACGACGGCCGGGACAGCATGCTGTCGCTGACCGACGAGCTTGGCATACCGGTACAACTGGTGCGCACCGACGGGTTTCGCTCGCGCATCGCCGCCACCGGATACGATACGGCCTGCCAGGCGCTTCTAACGCTGGTGCCGCCGGTGCCGGAGCGCCGGCAGGACGATCTGGTCAATCTGCTGGCGCGGGACGAGGGATTGGCGGCGGCGGCGGCCGCTCTGCTGGCCGATCAGGGGCTGGATGTGAACGTGCTGCCCGCGGGGGCCGATGCGCGGGCATTTGACCGGGCCGGCAGGGCGCGGTTGAGCGTGTGCCTCGATCCCGAAGCGACCGGCGCATTCGCGGCCGGCCTGGAAGCGGCGCACGGCATTCCGGTGCTACGCGCCGCCCCGCCGATCGGCCTTGCCGCGACGCAACGCTGGCTGGAGGCGATCGGCCGCTTATGTGCCCCCTCGTCATGGCCCGGCTGGTCCGGGCCACCTATAGCCGCACGTGCTGGCGGCGGCGACCCGGACACGCCGGGCCATGGCGGAGGGGGGACGGCGGCGGCGGATCTGAACGGCGTCCGCATTCATCTGGCTCTCCCGCCCGATGCCGGTTTCGCCGCGGCTGTCCTCGTGGAAGAACTTGGCGGCACCGTCTCCGCGCTGACCGTCGAACACCTCGACACCACCCATGCCGAGGCCCTGCAAGCATTCACCCGCACGGGAGCGACCCTGCACGTCGCCTCCGGCCAACCCTTCGAACTCGTCAACCTGCTGCGCGCGCAGCGTCCGGACCTGTTCGTCGGCGCGCCGGAACTCGCCGCCCTTGCCGCCGCGGCCGGCATTCCCGCCGTCGGGCTGACTCCGGCCTCGCTGATCGGTCCGGGCGGCGCGGCCCGGCTGGCGGAGCGGGCCCGCGCGGCACTGCGCAATCCGGCCTTGGTCCGCCGCCTGTCCGCCGCGCCCTCGCCATACGCCGCCGGCTGGCTGCGGCGCAGCGGCGACTGGCACGTCAAGCAGGAGGTCCGCTAGGTGGCGCATCCTCTCGAAAGTCCCGGCGCGGGCTGTGCCCTGCACGGCGCGCTGCACTGCGCCGCCGCGGTGCCGGGCGTGGTGCCGATCCTGCACGCGACGGCAGGGTGCGCGATTCAGGCTTATCGCAACGGCGGGGCGGCGGCCTGGGCGGGTCCGGACCGGTTCGGCGGCCTCGCCACGTCGGCTTGTAACGTGTTCGAGAAGCAGGCGGTGTTCGGCGCCGCCGCCCGGCTGCGCGAGCAGATCAAGAATACCGTCAAGATCCTCGACGGCAGCCTCTACGTCGTGCTCAGCAGTTGCGCCACGGAGATGATTGGCGACGACATCCCGGCGATGGCGAAGGAGGCCCGCGACCAGGGGTTTCCCGTGCTGCCCATTGCCAGCGCCGGGTTCCGCGGCACCTCGCACGATGGCTACGAGCTGTTCCTCAAGGGTGTGCTCGCGCACGCGGCCCTGCTTGGTCCGGCCGGCGAGCGCGATCACCGGCTGGTCAATCTGCTCGGCATCGTGCCGCGGCAGGATGCGTTCTGGGAGGGCGATCTGGCCGAATGGTCGCGCCTGCTGGCTGGCATCGGGCTGCGGGCCAATCCGGTTTTCGGCCTGGATGGCGGCATTGGGGGCTTGCGCGACCTGACCCGCGCCGGTTGCAGCCTGGTCGTGTCGCCTTGGGGCCTCGGCGTCGCCGGGCAGCTTGAGCGCGAGTTCGGGGTGCCCTGGCTCGACACGGGCGGCCTGCCGGTTGGCGCCATGGCGAGCGGGGCGTTGCTGCGCGATCTGGCCGGCCATTTTGATCTGGCCGCGGCGCCGGTCGAAGCGTTCCTGGCGGCGGAGCGGCGGCGGGAGGATCACACCCTGAGCCGCCTCGCGGAGCTGTACTATCGTGCCGATCTTCAGCGTGGCTTCGCGCTGGTGGTCGGCAGTCTGCGCGCCGCGGGCGTGGCCGGCTTTCTCACCGGGACGCTGGGCTGGCTGCCTCGCACCATCGTCATCGCGGACGGCCCGCCCGAAGCGGCGCGCCCGGGGATCGAGAGGCAAATCCTGGCCGCGACCGAGGGCTTCGATACGCGCGTCCTGTTCAACGAGGACGCCGGGGAGATCGCAGCGGCGATCCTGGAGTCCGGGGCGGAAATCGTGTTGGGACGGGCCTTCGAACGCGGCGCGGCCGATGCCCTGGGCGTCGCGCTTGTGCAGGTGGCATTCCCGGTCACCGGTCGCCTGGTGCTGGACGAAGCGCTCTCCGGCGTGCGGGGCGCCGTCAGGTTGATCGAGGAAATCGCGCGGGCCGTGCTGGTTTAAAGGGGCGGACGGTCAGCGCCGCCGCGCCCGCCACAAAGAAACCTTGTCCTCTCCCGAGATCGGCCACGACGCGACATTAGCTTGAAACTGTGCCCCGAGGCACAGCGACAGCGCCTCCCTCCGGGCATGGTCGCGGCTCGGAAGGAGGACTGTCATGCGCCCGTATTTCAAAGCTGTTCTGCTAATCGTCACGCTGCTGGGAACCTGGCTCGCGCTGGTTCCCCTGATCGCCTGACGCATGTTTGCGTCAGGCGGCGCGGCAGGGGTGTTCGCGTCAGCCGTGTCCGCGCAGGCTGTCAGGCACCTTGCCGCCATTCTCGGCCAGTTTCTGCATCACCGCTGCATGCAGCGCGATGTTTTCCTCGGCCGTGCCGTCGGCGCCGACATGAATGTTCAACTCGTTGGCGAGGTCCTTGCGCGCGGCCAGGCTGGAATCGAGATCGAGCAGCTTCAGCAGATCCACGATGGACGTCTTGTAGTTGCCGCCGCCGCCTTTTTGCGAGGCCATCTGAGACAGAACCTCGCCCACATCGACCGGTGCGGCGGGTGTGCCGGCCGGCGCACCGCTGGCCGAGGCGGTGCCGGGCGTCGCGGTGCCAGTGCCGCCGGTCGTGGCCGCCGCCGCCGGGGAATGGAAGATCTTCTCCATGATCGAACCGAAAATGCTCATGCGTTTGCTCCCTCGTGATGTCCTTCTTTTAAGGCCGGGCGACGGAGGCGGGTTTCACGATCGCGCAACCGCGCCGCGGATCGTCACATGGCGTGAAGAAACCGACCGGTTGTTAACTATTGGTTAACGATTTTGTCTGATAAACGAGGGCGTACTGGCGATCACGACAAATTGTTGCCGTTGATTGCCTTCAACAGAATGTTCTTTGCGCACATTTACTTAGTGCGATACAGGGACAAGACGCTTGTTGAAATCTTGCTGCACACGAAGGGAACACACCAATGTCGGCTGCACGACCTATTCTGATTGTTGAGGACGACGACGCCGTGCGGCAGATGCTGGCCGAGCATGTCGCGGCCACGGGCGTTTTCCAGTCCGTCGAGGCCTCGACCTTGAGCGAGGCGTCGAAATATCTCGACGCGGCCGAATCGCGGTTCGATTCGATCATTCTCGATATCAACCTGCCGGACGGCGACGGCCGCGACTTTTGTGCCAAGGCGCGCCGGCAGGGGCACAAGATGCCGATCATCATGCTGACCGGCGCGGCGAATGAGGAAGATGTGGTGCTTGGCCTGGATTCCGGCGCCAACGACTACGTCGCCAAGCCGTTTCGCGCCAGCGAGCTGCTGGCGCGCCTGAATGCGCAGCTGCGCACCTTCGACAGCAGCGAAGACGCTGTGTTCACGATCGGTCCCTATACGTTCCGCCCGGCCGCAAAGCTGCTGGTGCGTGCTGACAAGAATCAGAAGATCCGGTTGACCGGCAAGGAAGTGGCGATCCTCAAATACCTCTATCGCGCCGGCGACCGCGTGACGTCGCGCCAAGTGCTGTTGAACGAGGTGTGGGGCTATAACGCCGGCGTGACGACGCACACGCTGGAGACTCACATCTACCGCCTGCGCCAGAAGATCGAGGTCGACCCGAGCGATTTCAGCATCCTGCTGACGGTGCCCGGCGGCTATCGCCTGAACGCGGCCGCCGAGGTTGGCGAAGGCACCACCGCCGGACGCCCGCTGACAGTCTAAGGCGGCGCCCTGGAATTACCGCGTCGGGGACGCGGCTTCCTGAAACGTCATGGCCCGGCTCGTCCGGGCCACCTGTCGAGGCACTGTGCGGCGGGGGTGACCCGGGCAAGCCGCATAGGGGCTAACATGAACGGCGACAGGCACGATCGTTGCCCCGGTGTCATGGCCGGGCTTCGCCCGGCCACCCAGGACTTGTGGTGCCGGTTGTGGCAAAGTCGTGGATGGCCGGCGCAAGGCCGGCCAAGACACATTGCTTAAGTCCGTCCCGAACCCTCTAAGTTAGTTCATCACCGGCTCGGCAGCCGACCCTCCTGGATGAAATTTTCGCCGGTCGACCCGCCTGACCGGTGCCCCCGCTTCGGTGAGTTTCTGTCTAGCCCCCATGCGGACGAGCCGGGCCATGACGGGCGGCGGGGGAGCCGACTTCCGGATTAGCTCATTCTTGGGTGTCGCCTCAATCAGCCGGCCCCGACGCAGGAACCCGGCCAGCGCGTCGCCCGGATGATGGTCTGGGTGACTCTCCGCCGCGGCTCCATCGCTTCGAGCGCCTCGACCACCGAACCGTAGCGGCGGCTGCGGCCGAGCAGCGGCTGCACCACCACGGCGTCCGCCTCGCGCCAGATGAACCAGCGGCAAGGTGAGCCGCGATCCGGATGCAGGGCCAGCACCTCCTCGTAATCTTCGGTCGCCGTGCCGTGATCGAGCCGGATGACCATCCGCATCCGCTGCGCTTCCGACCATGCCTGAACCAGGATCAGATCGGCGATGCAGAAAGACAAACCCTTGACTGCGTTCATGATGCCCTCGGTTCGCTGGAGACGAACGCGACGTTAAGCGGGGACGTCAAGGGGCGGTGTGACCGGCGCCACCATCGGTTCGATTTGGCCGGTCCGCCGCGGATTATCGGCTCTCGCCCCGTCCGGACCGGGCCCGACAGGTTTTGTTTACTTTGGCATTGATCTGTCGTCGCGGGCACAGCACAGTCCGCCCGCACTGCGCGGTCAGTCGCGCAGGATCGGGAGACTGCGGCATGAGACAACTCGGTAGATTTGGCGGCCTGACGCTGCTGGCCGGTTTGATGGTGGCCACGGGATGCTGGCAGCCGGCGGCGGCGCAAGGCTCCGGTTCGGCGACGCTGGATGCGGTCAAGGCGCGCGGCCAGGTGCTGTGCGGCATGGCGGGCAACGTCCCCGGCCTCTCGCTGCCCGACAGCAAGGGCGTGATGCGGGGGCTGGACGCTGATAGCTGCCGCGCGGTGACGGCCGCGGCGCTGGGCGACGTGAACAAGGTGAAGTTCGTCCCGACCACCACGCAGAACAGGTTTACCGCGCTGCAGTCCGGTGAGGTCGATGTGCTGTCGCGTGAGACCACCTGGACGCTGGGCCGCGAGGGCAACCTGGGCCTCGAGTTCGCGTGGGTGAACTACTATGACGGCACCGGCTTCCTGGTGAAGACGTCGGCCGGGGTGAAAAGCGCCAAGGAACTCGACGGCGCGACGGTCTGCGTGCAGCCCGGCACCAGCACGGAACTGGCGGTCAACGACTATTTCCGGCTGAACAAGATGAAGTTCACGCCGATCCTGATCGCCGATCTGTCGGAGATCCAGGGGGCGTTCATGTCCGGGCGCTGCGATGCGTATTCGACCGATGCGTCCGCACTGGCGACGTTCCGGTTCAGCCAGGGCCCGAAGGCGGGCGACCTGCTGCTGCTGCCGAACATCATCAGCAAGGAGCCGCTGGGCGTGATGGTTCGCAAGGGCGACGACAAGTGGTTCGACGTGATCCGCTGGACATTCATCGCGATGATCACCGCCGAGGAAAAAGGGATCACCAGTGCCAATGTGGACAGCTTCCTGACCAGCAACGATCCCGATATCCGGCGTTTGCTCGGGGTCGAGGGCGACATGGGCAAGGCGTTGGGCCTGGATAACAAGTGGGCCTACAACGTGATCAAGCAGGTCGGCAATTTCGGCGAGATGTGGGACCGGAATATCACGCCAATGGGGGTGCAGCGGGGGATCAACAACATCTGGTCGAAGGGCGGCTTGCAGTACGCGCCGCCGATTCGGTAGGCGGGCGGAGGAGGCCCGCAAGCCCCCCGCATGGGACTCGATCGATATGTGTCGGGCTGGTCTCTCATACCAAGCGGCGAGGCACGTCTAACCGTCATGGCCCGGCGTGTCCGGGCCGCCTGTCGCGGCATCGTGCTGATGGGGTGGCCCGGACGAGCCGGGCCATGACGTGAAAAAACAGGCTCGGTGGGTGAAACTCAACGGCGCCTGATCAGCGGATGAACAGCTATGAAAACAAATGCCCGGATCCGTACGCGGACCCGGGCATCATTCCGTCGGCAGACCGGCAGTCTACCCCTTCAAGACCGCGACCACCGTGCTGCCAAGTGCCGCCGGGCTGTCGGCCACATGCACCCCGGCCGAACGCAGCGCGTCCATCTTCGCCGCCGCGGTATCCTTGCCGCCGCTGATCACCGCGCCGGCATGGCCCATGCGCCGCCCGGGAGGCGCCGTCGCGCCGGCGATGAACCCGACAACCGGCTTCTTCACCGTGTTATGCTTCAGGAAGTCCGCGGCATCCGTCTCGCTGCTGCCGCCGATTTCGCCGATCATGACGATCTCCTTGGTCTCCGGATCGGCCAGGAACATCTCCAGCACCTCGATGAAATCGGTCCCTTTCACCGGATCGCCGCCGAGCCCGACGCAGGTGCTCTGCCCCAACCCAACCGCGGTGGTCTGCGCCACCGCCTCATAGGTCAGCGTGCCGGAGCGGGAAACGATCCCGGCGCTGCCGCGGCGGTGGATGTGGCCCGGCATGATACCGATCTTGCAGGCGTCCGGAGTAATCACGCCGGGGCAGTTCGGGCCGATCAGGCGGGACTTCGATCCGCTCAGCGCGCGCTTCACCTTCACCATGTCGAGCACCGGGATGCCCTCGGTGATGCAGACGATCAGCGGGAACTCGGCGTCGATCGCCTCGAGGATCGCGTCGGCGGCGAACGGCGGCGGCACGTAGATCACCGTCGCATCGGCGCCGGTCTGCTCCCGCGCGTCCCACACCGAATCGAACACCGGCAGCCCGAGGTGCTTCGTCCCGCCCTTACCCGGCGTCACGCCGCCGACCATCTTGGTGCCGTAGGCGATTGCCTGCTCGGAGTGATAGGTGCCCTGCGCCCCGGTGAAGCCCTGGCAGATGACCTTCGTTTTGGCATCAACGAGAATGGACATCTATGCGGCCTCCTTGACGGCTTTGACAATTTTCTCGGCCGCGTCCGCCAGGTTGTCGGCGGCGACGATTGCCAGGCCCGACTTCGACAGGATCTCCTTGCCCAGATCGACGTTGGTGCCAGCCAGCCGGACCACCAGGGGCACGGAAAGCTGCACCTCGCGCGCGGCGGAGACCACGCCCTCGGCGATGATGTCGCAGCGCATGATGCCGCCGAAGATGTTGACCAGGATGCCTTCGACGTTCGGATCGGACAGGATGATCTTGAACGCCGCCGTCACTTTCTCCTTCGTGGCACCACCGCCGACGTCGAGGAAGTTGGCCGGTGACATGCCGTACAGCTTGATGATGTCCATGGTGGACATCGCAAGGCCGGCGCCGTTGACCATGCAGCCGATGTTGCCGTCGAGTGCCACGTAGCTCAGGTCGTGCTTGGAGGCTTCGAGTTCCTTCGGGTCTTCCTCGGATTCGTCGCGCAGCTTCTCCAGTTCCGGATGGCGGAACAGCGCGTTGTCGTCGAAGCTGACCTTGGCATCCAGCGCCACCACATCGCCCGCGCCGGTGACGACCAGTGGGTTGATTTCGATGATGTTGGTGTCGAGCGCGATGAAGGCTTTGTACAGCGCGGTGACGAACTTCCCGAAGGACGACGCCTGCTTGCCGGTCAGGCCGAGACCCGCGGCCAGCTTGCGGCCGTGGAAGCCCGATATGCCGGAGGCCGGATCGACACCGGCACGCAGGATCTTCTCGGGGTGTTCGGCGGCGACGTGCTCGATCTCCATGCCGCCTTCGGTCGAGGCGATGATGGTGACCCGGCCGCTGAGGCGATCGACCAGCAGCGACAGGTACAGTTCGCGGGCGATGTCGCAGCCGGCCTCGACATAGAGGCGATGCACCTGCTTGCCAGCGGGGCCGGTCTGCTTGGTGACAAGGGTGTGGCCGATCATGGCCTCGGCCGCGGCGCGGACTTCGGCGGGGGACTTGGTGATCCGCACGCCGCCCTTGCCGTTCGGATCGTCCGCGAAGCGGCCGGCGCCCCGGCCGCCGGCGTGGATCTGCGACTTGACCACGTATACCGGGCCGGGAAGCTTCGCGGCTGCCGCCTCGGCTTCTTCGGGCGTCCAGGCGACGTGGCCGTCCAATACCGTGACGCCGTACTGCTTGAGCAGTTCCTTGCCCTGATATTCGTGGATGTTCATGGAGGGGGTTCCTTAACCGATCAGCTTGCGCGAGGCGTCGATCAGTTCCTGAACCGATGCGCAGGACTTTTCAAATGCCAATTTCTCCTCGGCGTTGAGTTCGATCTCGACGATCTTCTCCACGCCGCCCGCGCCGATGACGACCGGAACGCCGACATATAGGCCGTTGATGCCGTACTGGCCGGTCAGGTAGGCGGCGCAGGGCAGCACGCGCTTCTGGTCTTTCAGATAAGCTTCGGCCATGGCGATGGCGGAGGCGGCCGGGGCGTAGAAGGCGCTGCCGCGTTCCAGCAGCTTGACGATCTCGCCGCCGCCGTTGGCGGTGCGGGTGCAGATCGCGTCGATCTTGGCCTGCGTGGACCAGCCCATCTTGATCAGGTCCGGCACCGGGATGCCGGCGACCGCGGAGTACCGGATCAGCGGCACCATGGTGTCGCCGTGGCCGCCGAGCACGAAGGCCCGCACGTCCTGCACCGACACGCCGAACTCCTGCGCCAGGAAAAGCTGGAAGCGCGAGCTGTCGAGCACGCCCGCCATGCCGACGACCTTGTTGGCCGGCAGGCCGGATTTCTGCTGCAGCACCCAGACCATCGCGTCGAGCGGGTTGGTGATGCAGATGACGAAGGCGTTCGGCGCGTGGGTCTTGATGCCCTCGGCGACGGTGGCGATGACGCCGGCGTTCTTGCCAATCAGGTCGTCGCGCGACATGCCGGGGGTGCGCGGGAAGCCGGCGGTGATGATCACCACGTCGGCGCCGGCGATGGCGGCGTAGTCGGAGCCGCCGGAGAACGCCGCATCGAAGCCGTCGACCGGGCTGGATTGTGCGATGTCGAGCGCCTTGCCCGCTGCCACGCCGCCGAACACGTCGAACAGGACGACGTCGCCAAGCTCCTTCAGGCCGATGAGGTGGGCGAGCGTGCCGCCGATATTACCGGCGCCGATAAGCGCGATCTTGTTGCGGGCCATGGGGCAAGTCCTTCCGAGGGCGCCTGACGGGCGCCGAGTGACATCAAATGTAGCCTGCCGGGATGCGACCCGAGGAAACAGCGGCGGGACCGGGCCCGGAAGGTGATGGGCTTGCTAGCGTATCGTGTAGGACCGGGCAAGCGTCGCGGCACGCGGTATCTACAGGCGGTCGGCTGGCGAGGTTGGCGGGGTTTCGGGCACCGCATTTCAACACGGAGCAGCACGAGGGCCGCGGAGCCGGTTTGCGGAATTGTTCGCGGGTCGTCCGGACGGGCTGAGGCTGCTCCGCGGCCCGCGCGCTGCTCCGCTGCGACACAGATACCAGTCCGCGTTGAGAGCGACTCTTGCCATAAACCGTCATGGCCCGGCTTGTCCGGGCCACCGCCGCCTGCACGTGCCGCGACAGGTGGCCCGGACAAGCCGCGCCATGACGGGGAGGCGAGGCTCAATGGTCAAACTCAAGGCGGGTTGTTGTGAGAAGCTGCCTTTGGAGGCCGAACCGGTATCCGGCACCGCTTTTTGCCACGGAGGCAGAACGAGAAGCCGGAGGGCCGCGGAGTTGTTGGAATGGGCTTGCCGGCGAGAACTCCGGCTGGCTTGGCTGGCCGCCGACGCGATAACGACACGCGGTCGTGCCGCGGAAACGCGGCGGAAAACCGCCTGCTCCTGCCTTCTCCTGGGCCCTCAGCGGCCCTCGTCCTTCTCCGCGGTGAAAAGCGATGCTTTGAAACCCACCGGCGCGCGCGAAGGACGGCACCCGACGCAGGAGCATTTTCATCCATCGTGGCGCCCGCGCGCGGGCCGGGAGACTGCGTTGAAGAGCCGGCGGCCGAACCGCACCGGCCGGTACCGCGGGCGCAACGATGCCGAGCCGTCGCTCCGCGGGCCTCCCGGGTTCAGAACACCTGCTCGCCGTGCAGGACGATGTCGAGGCCTTCGCGCTCCTGCTCGGCGCTGACTCGCAGGCCGATCACCGCGTCGGTGAGCTTCAGCAGCACCCAGCTTCCGAACCCGCAAAAGACGATCGTCGCGGCAATCCCGATCGCCTGGACCGTCACCAGCGAGGTACCCCCGGCGTAGACACCTCGCGGGGAGTCCTTTGTCGCGGACAGCGGGGCGAAGGCGAACCAGCCGGTGGCCAGCATGCCGATCATCCCGCCGACGCCATGCACGCCGAACGCGTCGAGGCTGTCGTCGTACCGGAGCCTGGTCTTCATCTCGGTCGAGGCCCAGAAGCACACCGCCCCTGCTACCAGGCCGATGCCGAGGGCCGGTCCGGGCAGCACGAAGCCCGCGGCCGGCGTGATCGCGACCAATCCGGCCACTGCGCCCGAGATCGCGCCCAGCACCGACGGCTTGCCGCGCACCAGCCACTCGGCGAACGTCCACGCCAGTGTCGCTCCGGCGGCGCTGATCTGCGTCGCCAGGACCGCCATCCCGGCGCGCCCGTTAGCGCCGAGCGCCCCGCCGGAGTTGAAGCCCATCCAGCCTACCCACAGCAGTGACGCGCCGATGACGGCGTAGCTCAGGTTCCACGGCGCCATGTTTTCGTGGCCGTAGCCCAGCCGGCGGCCGAGCATAAGGGCGCAGACCAGGCCGGAGACCCCGCAGTTGATCTCCACCACGGTGCCTCCGGCGAAGTCGGCGATGCCCATGGTGGCGAGCCAGCCGTTCGGACTCCAGACCCAGTGCGCCAGCGGGGCGTAGATCAGCAGCGACCACAGGGTGAAGAACATCAGCAGGGCGGAGAACTTCATCCTGTCGGCGCAACTGCCGGTCACCACGGCGGGCGTGATGATGGCGAAGGCCATTTGGAACATCAGGAAGACGCTCTCCGGGATCGTCGTCGGCTGCGCGTTGGCGGTGCCCGCGCCCAGTGTGAACGGCTTGTCCCAGGTGTCGCCTAGTCCGTTCAGGAACAGGCGGGAAAAGTCGCCGATCCAGGCGTTACCCGGGGTAAACGCCAGCGAGTATCCGGCGACGACCCAGACGACGGTCATAACCGCGCACAGGCTGAACGATTGCATCATGATGGCGAGCACGTTCTTTTTTCGCACCATGCCGGCGTAGAATAGCGCCAGTCCGGGAACGGTCATCAGCAGCACCAATACGGTGCAGACGAGCACCCAGGCAACGTCGCCGGGCTCAATGGTTTGCATGGTCTTTCTCCTGATCCGAAACCATGCATGTCAAGAAATATGCCAGAGCCGGACTGGATCGTGATCGGCTTTGCCGGCCGGACTGCCGCATTTCCGGGCAGCTTTCGTTGCATCCGTGTGACGCATATGCCAGCGTTTTGGAGCGCCGGGAGCCGAGCGACGCTGCCCGTTATTTAGGCAGTCATTTCCGCGGCGGCTGCGGACCGGATCGAATACCGGCGCGTCCTTCACGCGGGTGACTATGACGGGGCTGCATTATCTCGTCTGGCGGGATTGGACCTGGGCGGGTTTGCCCCCTGCCATTTAACACGGAGTGCACGAAGAACCGCGGAGTCGCACGGAGCTTTCCGGGAGGCGCCGGCAGGGCCGCCTCAGCGGGGGCGCTCGCTTGCCAGCGATCGCGCGTCGCGCGAAGCGCAACGTTCTCGTTCTCCGCGCAGCTCCATGGTTCTTCGTGCACTCCGTGGTGAAGAATCGGCCGGCGCCACAGCACGGCCGGCGAATGTCGCACAACGGCCCGATGCGGCTCACTATCGCCGCAATCCGGCCATGCCGGTAAAGCGAGACAAACCAGCCCGAACCGGAGTCAGACCGGCGGCCGCAAGGCATAGGCGCTTTCGACGTCCTCCGGCGCGTTCGAAATCGCCCGCAGGTAGCTGCGTGCGGTATTGTCCGGCTCCCGCTTGCCGGTCTCCCAGTTGCGCAGCGTTTCCACTTCCAGGCCGTAGCGCACGGCGAACTGCTCCCGCGTCAGGCGCAGCCGCTCCCGCAGCGCCCGCACGTCCACCGTCAGGTCCGGCTTCAGCAGCACCGCGGCGACCCCACATTCGGCCATGTCAGCGATCACCGCCTGCACGTCGTCGACCATCGGCAGTTCGGCGAACACCCGCTGCTCCTCGAGCAACGCCTCGGCCGCCCGCTTGGCCCGCAGCATCGGCATGCCGCGCCGCGCCAGGGCATGCGCCGCGTCGATCGGCTTCAGGCGCGCGACGTCATACTCGATGCGCAGCACGAACACGGCGGGAGAACCGGATGTCACGCGGTCAACGGCCCGGGTTGGCCCCAGTCGTTCGAACCGTTCCTTTAATGACAATGCCATCGAGGTCCATCCCTTCCATCACCGCTCGGGCGATCACCGCGAGGTTGCCCGCACCCACCATGTGCGGCCGAAGGTCCTGCACATGCAGGCCGTTCAGCACCATCGTCGTCCCGCTCATCGCGGGCTCCGCCATGAACCGTATCGCCCCGGCGGGAGTCACCACGCGCAGGGTTACGATCGGGTGCTCGGTATCGTCATAGACGATGTCGAACGAGATATCGCCGGTCGTCTACAGGCTTACATGGTGGTCCAATGGCCCACCAGAATCAAGTTCAGCGTCATCACGTCCTCGCCACCCCGAGCCAGTCCTCGCTCTGCATCTCATCCAGCCGGGAGGCCGTGCGCTCGAACATCTTGGCGTTCTCGCCGCGCTGATACAGTTGGTCGGGCGGCGCGTCGGCCGTGGCGAACAGTTTCACATGATGATCGTACAGCGTGTCCACCAGCACGATGAACCGCCGCGCCTGATCGAAATTCTCCGGCGACAGGCGGGGAATGCCGTCGAGCAGAACGGTGTGGAAGGTGGTCGCGATCGCCAGGTAATCGCCCGCCCCCAGCGCAGTGTTGCACAGGCTGTCGAAGTCGAACCGGGCAACCCCGTCGGCGGCCAGCGGAACAACGAGGTCGCGGCCCATCACCGTCAGCGTCACAGGCTCCAACGGGGCGCCCCCGGTCAACCGATCGAACGCTTCATCCAGGGCGCGGCGGGACATCGCATCGGCGGGAACCTGCCATGTGCGCAGGCCACGCATGCGTTCCCGCCGATAGTCCCGGCCGCCGTCCATGACCACCACATCCAGTCGCTGTTTGATCAGGGCGATGAACGGCAGGAACGCGTCGCGCCCGGGCTGGCCCCTGAACAGGGCGTCCGGCTCCGTGTTGGACGTCGTCACCACCACCACGCCGCGGTCGAACAGCGCCTGGAACAGCCGCCCGAGCAGCATCGCGTCGGCGATGTCGTTGACCTGGAACTCATCGAAGCACAGCAGGGCCGCCTCGGCCGAGATCTGATCCGCCAGCGGCGGAATCGGGTCCGCGCCGCCCGGATTGGCCTTCCGCCAGGCATGGATGCGGGCGTGCGCGCCCTGGATGAAGCGGTGAAAATGGATGCGCTGCTTGCGCGGCACGTCCGCGGTCTCGAAGAACATGTCCATCAGCATCGACTTGCCGCGGCCCACCTCGCCGACGAGGTAAAGGCCGGTGGGGACGTATTCCTCGGCGTGGCGGCGGCGCATGATGCGCGACAGGAAGCTGACGCTTTCGTCGGTCATCGGCTTCGGGTCATAGCCGCGCAGCCGCTCCCAGAGGTCCTGCAAACGCTCGACCGCGGCGGCCTGCACCGCATCGGCTTCCAGCGCGCCGGAGTTGATCATGGTCTGGTAGACCGGTTGTGGGCCGGTCTGCCGTCTGAGATGGGGAGGTATATGTTTGTCCATGGGATCCCGTGCAGATAGCGTCTCGGGCCGCGAACGCCTAGACTCTGCGGATCTGATGACGACACCCTCCCTGACTTCGCTCTTGCCCTTTGTCATTGATCTCGTGCAGCAGGCCGGCGACCGCCTCGCCGCCGAGTTCTGCCGCCCGGACGGCCCCCGGTTCAGCAACACCGACACCTCGCCGATCGACACCGAGATCGAGGTGTTCCTGCGCGAGCGGCTGACGGAACTGCTGCCGGCGCGCTTTGTCGGCGAGGAGGAAGGCGCGCACCCGGCCGAAGCCAACGGGTTTTGCTGGGTGGTCGATCCGCATGACGGCACCCGCGCCTTTTTGGCGGGCCATCGCGGCAGCGCCGTCTCGGTCGCGCTGCTGCACGAGGGCGCGCCGGTCATCGGCGTGGTATTCGCGCCGACAAGTCCCGACCGCGGCCCGGACATGATCGCCTGGGCCGAGGGCGGCGGCATCATCCGCAACGGCGCGCCGGTCGACTTCGACCTGAGCCGCCGAACGCTGACCGCGAGCGACGTGGTCCTGCTGCACCATGGGGCGTCCCAGCGTCCGGTCTGGAACAGCGCGGCCTGTGCGCCGGCACGCTTCCTGCCGCTGCCGTCGATCGCCTACCGCCTCGCCCGGGTCGCCGCGGGCGACGGCGTCGCGACCCTCACGCTGCATCCGGTGAACGCCCACGACATCGCCGCCGGCCATGCGCTGCTGACCGCGGCGGGCGGGGTGCTGGTGGCGGAGGACGGCCTGCCGGTGGTCTACGGCACGCATGGCGACTGCCGCCCGTTCGCCTGCTTCGGAGGCGCGCCGGAAGCGGTCGAGACGCTGCGGACGCGGAGGTGGCGCGGCAGCACTGAACCGCGGCGCCGGGCTCGGGTGTCCCTGACCTGGCCGCGGGCCGCCGACGACTGGCGGTTCGATCGCTCCCTCGGCTGCATGCTGGGCATGGTCATCGGCGATAGCCTCGGCAGCCAGGTGGAATTCCAGGACGCGGCCTCGATCCGCGCGCGTTACCCCGGCGGGGTGCGCGATCCGGAACCCAGCCCGGTGTGGCGGACCTTGGCTGGTCAGCCGACGGATGATTTGGAGCTTGGGATCGCCCTGGCGCGCAGCCTTGTTGGCTCCGGCCGCTACGATCCGGAAGACGCGGCCGCTGCCTACGGTCGCTGGTATGCCAGCGGTCCTTTCGACATCGGGGGCACCACCGCGTTGGCGTTCGGCGCCGCCGCCTCGGCCCGGACGGACAAGGCCACCGCCGCGCGGCTTGCGGCCGATCGGCGGAGCCAGGCCAACGGGTCGCTGATGCGGATCGCGCCCATCGGCGTGTGGGCGGCCAGTCCGGATGAGGCCGCCGCGGCCGCGAGCGAGGATTCGGGCCTGTCGCATCCGCATCCGGTCTGCCGTGCGGCGTGCGCGGCGTTTGCCGCCGCCATCTCCACCGCGCTGGCAGGCGGCGACCGGCGTGCGATGTTGGCGACCGCGCTGCGGATCGCGCGAGACGCGGGACCGGAGGCCGCCGCGGTCGCCGGTGTGCTGGACAAGGCCGCCGCGGGGGTGGCGCCAGCCGAGTTCCAGCACCAGATGGGCTGGGTGCTGATCGCCCTGCAAAACGCCTTCTACCACCTGGCCGCCGGCACCGCGCTGGAGCCTGCCCTGATCGAGACCGTCGGACGCGGCGGTGATACCGACACCAATGCCGCCATCGCGGGGGCCTTGCTCGGCGCGGCGGACGGGCGCGCCTCGCTTCCGGTGCGCTGGGTGTTGCCGGTGCTGACCTGCCGCCCCGATCCGGACCTGCATGCCGTCCGGCCGCGGCCGGAGACATACTGGCCGGACGATCTGCTCGAACTGACCGAGGCGCTGCTGCTCGGGGATTCCGCTCAGAGGGGATGATGATCGAACTCGACTACGCCCGGTTGAGAGCCACGCCGGTTGCCGCCGAACCGTTTCCGCATGTCGTGGTGCCGGATTTCGTGCCGCCCGCGAGCCTGGAGGCGGTGCTGGCCGATCTGCCGCCGCTGGGGAAGCGCGGGTCGTTTCCGGTGGATGCGGTGAGGCTCGGGCCGAACGCCGCCGGACTGATGCGGGCGATGGAGGGGCCGGTGTTGCGCGGCGCGATCGAGGCGCTGTTCGGGCTGGACCTGCATGATGCGCCCACGATGGTGACATTGCGCGGTTGGACCGGGGACCGGGACGGACGGATTCACTGCGAACTCGCTGGCGAAGCGGGTGACGGTGCTGCTGTATCTGAACCGTCGGACCGATGCTTGGGCGCGGCAGGAAGGGTGCCTGCGGCTGCTGCGCGGGCCGCGCGATCTCGAGGATTATGCCGTTGAAGTGCCGCCGGTGAACGGCACGCTGCTGGTGTTCCCGAACGGGCCGACGACCTGGCACGGGCACCGGACGTTTGTAGGTCCGCGCTACAGCGTGCAGTTGAATTACATGACGACCGACGAAAAGGCCCGCAGCGAACTGCGTCGGCACCGGATTTCCGCGTTCGTGAAGCGGCTGACCCGAGCGGCGTGAGAGCACCCCGTCGTCATGGCGGGCGAAGTTGTGCGGGCATGAACGCAGGCCTCGATCGGCATGATGCGTTAGCAGGGCCAGCAGGTCGTCTCAGCGCTGGCCGGTATGACCTCTTCGGAAGCCGTGAAAGGACGTCCGCATGCCGTTCGATCCCGATCTTGTCCGCCGCCTGGCCGGACGCGCCGCACTTCTGACGCCGGAGCAGATGGGGCACGCGGATCGCGCCGCCGCCGGCCTCGGCGTATCCGGCCCGACACTCATGGACGCCGCCGGCCGGGCCGTTGCGCGGGCGATCAAGCGGCAGGTCAGGCCGTGCCGCGTGCTGGTGCTCGCCGGCCCCGGGAACAACGGCGGCGACGGGTACGTCGCGGCGCGGCTATTGGCGCAGGACGGATGGCCGGTCCGCGTGGCCGCTTTGGCACCGCCCCGCGATGGCAGCGATGCCGCCGGAGCGGCGCGGCTCTGGCGCGGGCCGATGGTAGCATTCGCTCCGGCGGACGCGGCACGGGCGGATGTGGTGATCGACGCGGTGTTCGGCGCCGGCCTTGCCCGCCCCGTGGACGGCCTTGTCGCGGGTACGCTTGGGACCGCGCGGCGGGTTGTCGCGGTCGATGTGCCGTCCGGTCTGGACGGAGCTACCGGAGCTGTCCTCGGATACGCGCCCGCCGCCGAACTGACCGTGACCTTCTTCCGTCTTAAGCCCGGCCATCTGCTACTGCCCGGCCGCGACCTGTGCGGGCGGATCGAACTGGCGGATATCGGGATCCCCGATTCCGTGCTGGATGGCATCGCCCCGAACACCTTCGCCAATCTGCCTTCCTTGTGGACGCTGCCGGTGCTCCGCGACGACGGGCACAAATATTCGCGCGGCCATGTCACCGTCGTCGGCGGCGCGCACATGACCGGGGCCGCGCGGCTCGCGGCCGAGGCGGCCCGGCGGGCGGGCGCCGGCATGGTGACGATCGCCGCCCGGGGTGCGGCGGACATCTATCGCGCGGGTGAACCGGGGTTGCTGGTCAGCGAGGCCGCCATCTCCAGCCTGCTCGAGGACAAGCGGCGCGAGGTCTGGGTGTGCGGACCCGGCCTCGGGCCGGATGAGGCGCGCACTGTGTTCCCGGCGCTGATCGCGGCCGGCCGGGCGGTCGTCGGCGATGCGGACGTGTTCTCCGCCTTCGCCGGGAACCCGGACGCATTGCGCGGCGCCGCCGTCCTCACCCCCCATGCCGGCGAGTTCGCCCGCGTCTTCGGCGCCCCCTTTAACCGGCTGGCCGCGGCGCGGGAGGCGGCGAAGCGGACGGGGGCGGTGGTGCTGCTGAAGGGCGCCGATACCGTTGTCGCCGCGCCGGACGGATGGGCCGCGATCAATTGCTCCGCGCCGCCGTGGCTGGCGACCGCCGGGGCAGGGGACGTGCTGGCCGGGGCGATCGCCGGGTTGCTGGCGCAGGGCATGTCCGCCCGGGACGCCACCGCGACGGGGGCCTGGCTGCACGGCCGGGCGGCAGCGTTGGCCGGTCCGGGGATGATCGTCGAGGATTTGCTGCCCGCACTTATTCGTGTGCTCGCGGGTGTGGAAGCGAACCCACATTGATGGCTCTGTCCCTCTCCGCGCGAGGCTTGCATGAGCGAAGCCATATCGACCGGCCTGCTGGATCGCACCATTCGGCGCATCACCACGGTCTGGCGCGACATGGCGTCGGGCGACGCGGACGAGACGCTGGAAGCGCAGATGCGCGCCTGCCTCGCAGGGCGCGGCGGCGAGGTCAGCGCGCGCAACCGGGCGGCCAGATTGGCGGAGACCTATCTAGCGGCGGATGAACTCGGGCGATTGCATTTCCTGCGCACCCTGGCGGGCTTTGATTCCGATCCCGACGCGGTCGCCGCGGCCTATACCAGGGTAACCGCGGCCGAGGACCCCGCCGAACGGGCCACGGCAAAGGCGGCGCTGCGCCGGGCGCTGGAGCCGCCGCGGCTGAAGCTGCTGACACAGTTCGCGTCGATCCCGGACGGCTGCAAGTTCCTGGTCGATCTGCGCGGCGCGTTGCTGAGGGTACGCGGCTCCGACAAGATGCTGTCGGCGCTGGACTCCGACTTGCGCGGCCTGCTGGCGGCGTGGTTCGACATCGGCTTCCTGGAGTTGCGCCGGATCGACTGGAACAGCCCGGCGGCGTTGCTGGAGAAACTCGTCACCTACGAGTCCGTCCACGCCATCCGGTCCTGGCGCGACCTGAAGAACCGGCTCGAACGCCGATCGGCGGTGCTATGGGTTCTTTCATCCGCGCATGCCGGGTGAGCCGCTGATCTTTGTCGAGGTCGCGCTGGTGAAAGGGCTGGCTGGCAGCGTCCAGGACCTTTTGGACGAGAAGGCGCCGGTGCTCGATCCGGCGGTCGCCGATACCGCGATCTTCTACTCGATCAGCAACTGCCAGGCCGGGCTGGCGGGGATCAGCTTCGGCAATTTCCTGATCAAACGCGTTGTCGGTGACCTGTCGGCCGAATTCCGCAACCTGAAGACATTCGCGACGCTGTCGCCGATACCGGGGTTCCGCCGCTGGCTCGACCCGCTGCTGGCGTCCAATCCGGGGGCTTTGCTGAGCGATGACGAGTCGGTGGCGCTGGTGTCGGCCTTCCCGGCCGAGACCGGGTGCGCCGCCCTGGCGGGGATTATCGGCAAACGGCACTGGTGGCGGAACGGGGCACTGCGCGAAGCGGCGGAACCGGTGCTGACGCGCCTGTGCGCACGCTATCTGCTGGCCGAGACGAAGCGGGACCGGGCAATGGATCCGGTGGCGCATTTCCATCTGTCGAACGGCGCCAGGGTGGAGCGGCTGAGCATGGCGGGCGATACCTCCCACAAGGGCGCGAAGGAGAGCGCGACGCTGATGGTCAACTACCTCTATGATCCGGCGAAGATCGAGGACTGGCACGAGGATTACGCCGGCGAGGGCAAGCGGAACGCGTCTACGGCGGTGCGGAAGCTGGCGCGCGGGTGGGATTAGGCCGCTACGCTCGGAGCCGATGCCGAATCCGAAAACTTCTTCCCGTTCGGTAAGATCAACGGCCTTGGCACAGGTTTCGGGCGTCTATCTTCCCGATCAGGAAGATCCGACCCGGACGATCACTCCGCCGCCGCCCGCTTTGCCGCCAGACGGTCGATCTCCGCCTGAATGGCCGCGCCGGACTGGCTGGCGAACTCGGCGTGGCGGTCGCGCGCGGCAACGTAGCTTTCACCGCGCCATTCGCGGGACGACTGGAAATGCGGGTGGACGTAGCGCGCCATCAGTTCGTAATGGCGCTTCGTCTGCGGCCAGTCGGCCCAGTTCTGCGCCAGCTCCATGATGACGCCGAAGCCGCCGGAGCCTTGCAGCAGCCGCTCGATATGGGCAATCGCGTCGTCCGGCGTGCCGATGCAGGCCATGCCGCTATCGATCATATACTGGTAGCGATCAGCGATATCGTTCGGAACAATCGGGAAGGTCGCGACGTCGCGGAAGTAATCGCAGAATTTCTCGAGTCCGTAACGGACGTTCTCGCGTGCCTGCTCGCGAGTTTCCGCAATGTGCATCAGCGTCACCAGGCGCCAGTTCTTGCGGTCCGGCACATGGCCGTTCTGCTGTGCCTGCTCCGTGTATAATTCCCAGTTGTGCCGATGATGCTTCATCGCATCGTCGCCGGTGCCCCCGATGGACAGCATCCCCAGGCCGTGCCGTCCCGCAGCCAGCGCCCCGGACGGTGAGATTGCCGCGGCGACCGCCATCTCCATCCGCGGCCGGGTAAACGGCGGCAGTTGCAGGCGCGCGTCGTTCAGATCGAACCAGTCGGACTTTCGGGTGACCGTGTCGCCGCGGAACAGTTCGACCAGCACATCCAGCGACTCGTTCATCATCCGCCGCTGGTTCGCCGGATCGATCCCGATCTTTTTCGCGTCGTGCACCAGCGCGCCGGGCCCGACGCCGAGCATCGCGCGGCCCCTGGTCTGGTAGTCCAGTTGCACCATCCTGTCGGCCAGCATGAATGGGTTGTGGTATGGCAACGAAACCACGCCGGTGCCCAAACGGATATGCCGGGTCCGCTCGGCCGCCGCGGCAATGAACATCTCCGGGCTGGCGATGATTTCAAACCCGCCGGAGTGGTGCTCGCCGATCCAGGCTTCGCTGTAGTTAAGGGTGTCGAGGTGTTGCAGCAGTTCGAAATCCCGTTCCAGGGCCAGAATGGGATTCTGGCTGAGGTCGTGGAACGGTGCCATGAAGATGCCGCTGCGCAGATAGGTCATTGGAGTTTCTCCCGTTATTCAAACATCAAGCCGCCAGGTGTCGCCGTCCGCGACGATCCGCCCGGCGGTCGCGCCGGCGAAATGGGTCCCCAGCACCAGCACCGGCGTCCCGGACAGGCGCCGGAACATCTCCAGCCGCGTGGCGATACCTTGTTCCGGGTCTGTGTCGACCTCGGTGCTCCACTCGGGATGCGCGATCTGGCAGGGGTGGTGCATGAAGTCGCCGGTGATCAGCGCCTGCTCGCCGCGGGACCGAATCATGACGCTGACATGGCCGGGCGTGTGACCGAGAGTGGGGATCAGGCTTATTTCCTCGCAGATACGATCATCCGTCTCGACCATCCTTGCCAGTCCGGCCTCGATGATCGGCGTTACGGAATCCGCGAGAATGTGCGCCATGTCGGGCCGGTTTTGCGCGGTCCGCCAGTGCTCGTACTCCGTGCGTCCCATCAGATATTGCGCATTCGGGAAGGTCGGTTTCCACCTGCCGTCTACAAGCTTCGTGTTCCAGCCGACATGATCGACGTGCAGATGGGTGCACAGCACCGTATCAATCGACTCCGCCGGATACCCCGCCGCCGCCAGATCGGCCAGGAACGGCCCGTCGCGATCATTCCACTGCGGCATCCGCCGGTTCTGCTTGTCGTTGCCCAGGCACGTATCCACGATGATCCGCCGATCGGCGGTTTCGACGATGAAGCTGTGGATGCTCATGCGCAGCCGGCCGGCCGCGTCGGCGAAATGCGGTTGCAGCCAGGTGAGGGGAAGGATCGCCTCGGGCGTTGCCTGCGGCAGCAGGAAGCGGGAGCCGCCCGTGGCCTCCAATTCGACGATCTTCGTCACGGTCACGCCGCCAATGGTCCATTTCATCCCGTTCGCCTTGCTTCTTTGGAGTCAGCTTGGAGGATGCACGCTATCGCTTCAAGCCTGAGGCCCTTGCTTCTCCAGAACGGTCTCCACGTACACCATGCGCACCGCGGTCATCGCCGCCGCCGTAAGGGGGGTTGCCAGGATCAGACCCATCACTCCGAACAGTGTGCCAAGCACCGTCTGCGACAGGATGGTCAAGGCCGGCGGCAGATCGACGGTGCGCTTCTGGATCAGCGGCGCAATGATATTGCCCTCCAGCGTTTGCACCACGGCAAACAGGATGGCGACATAGATCGCCGCCCGCGGCGATTGTCCGACCGCGACGGCGATCGCCGGTACGGCGCCCGCCAGGGCACCGATATACGGAACGAAATTGAACAGTCCGGCGATCAGGGCCAGCGTCAGCGACAGCGGCACGCCGAGGATGAACAGGCCTGCTCCGGTCAGGACCGTTACGACAATCATGTCGGCGAATTGACCGAGGAACCAGAGCTGCAAGGTACTGCCCAACCCCTCCATCACCTCGCGCCCGCGCGGGCGCCAGAGCGGCGGCAGCAGGCGCAGGAAGCCGCTGACATAGGTTCCCGGAGCCGCGGCGAGGAAGATCGAAGTTGCAATGATGACCACCAGGTCGCCGCCAATGCCGATCGCCGAGGAAGCGAGGCCGGGCGCGAGGGATGTGAGGTGGCCGAGCAGAGGGGCCGCCTGGTCTTTCAAATGCGGCATCAGTTGCAGCACCGACGGGTTGTCTTGCCAGATGTCCCACAGGTGCTCGACCTGCTGCCTGACGCTTGCGGCGACCGAAGCGCCCTCGGCGATGATGCGCGGGCCGTCGAGCCAGACCCCGGCGCAAAAAAGCGCTGTCAGCAGCACGATCACCGCGGTCAGGCAAAGCCCGGCGGCGATCCCGGTACGATGATGCAACCATGAAGCGGCGCCGGCCAGCACGCAGGCCACGAGGACGGCCGCGAAGACCAGCAGCAACACGTCCTGCAACAGCGACGCACCCAGCAACAGCAGGGCGACGACGGCAGCGGCGCGCAGCGTGTGGTCGATGCGCCGGAGGTGATGGCTGGCGGTTCGCATGGGTCTCTGCCGCTCTATGCCAGCGACAGCGCCAAGGCAAATCGGTGCGTCTTGTGCGGAAGCGCCGGCTGGATCAGAATCGCCCGCAGCCGGGAGGAAACCAATGGCTCTGCATATCGACTACTACGTCTCGCTGAACTCGCCCTGGACGCATCTCGGCGCCGCGCGGATCGAGGCCATGGCTATGGCCAATAACGCGTCGTTGCGGATCTACCCGGTGGATTTCGGCTCCATCTTCGCGCAATCGGGCGGGCTGCCGCTGCCGAAGCGGGCGCCGCAGCGGCAGGCCTATCGGATGCAGGAACTGCGGCGATGGCGCGACCACCTGAACATCCCGATCAAGCTTGAACCGGCGTTCTTTCCGGCAAACGAAGCGCCCGCCGCAAGCTGCGTCGTCGCGCTGCGCGAGACCATTGGCGACCAGCCTGCGATCAAGCTGGCGCATCGCGTGCTGAAGGCTTTGTGGCAGGAGGATGCGAACCCCGGCGATCCCGTGACGCTGGCGGAACTGATTGCCGATATCGGCCAGGACGCGGACGACATCATCAAGCTCGCCAGCGATCCGCGCTGGGCCGAGCGGCGGGACGCGGACACCCGGGCGGCGCTGGGGCGGGGGGTGTTCGGGGCGCCGAGCTACGTCATCGGCGACGACATATTCTGGGGCCAGGACCGCCTGAGTTTCGTCGAACGCCGGCTGGCGCGCGGCTGATGCGTATCTACACGATTTTGCCGCAACGGCACTGGCGGGACGTCGCCCCCGCGGCGCGTGCGGCCGAGGCGGCCGGGTTCGACGCGTTGATGACGGTCGAACTCGGGCACGATCCGCTGTCGCCGTTGGCGTTCGCCGCGCTGGCGACCGAACGGGTGGAGCTGACGCCGTCGGTGGTGGTCGCGTTTCCACGCAGCCCGACGACGCTGGCGCAACAGGCGTGGGATATCCACGCCAATTCCGGCGGACGTTTCGTGCTCGGATTGGGGAGCCAGGTGAAGGGTCACAACGAACGCCGTTTCGGCATCGCCTGGACCGCGCCGGCGCCGCGGATGCGGGATTATGTGATGGCGCTGCGGGCGGTGTGGAAAGCGTGGGAGACGCGCGGGCGGCTGAACTTCGACAGTCAGCACTACAAGTTGACGCTGATGACGCCGGATTTCTCGCCTGAGCCGACGGGGCTGCCGATGGTTCCGGTGACGATCGCTGCGGTGGGTGAGGCGATGCTGCGGGTGGCGGGGCAGGTGGGGGATGGCGTGCGGCTGCATCCGCTATGCTCGCGTGCCTATCTGGAGCAGGTGTGCCTGCCGCAGATGATGGAGGGAATGCGCCGCAGCGGCCGCTCGCGGCTGAATTTCGATTTGCATGGCGGCGGGTTTGTCTGCACCGGGCCGGACGAGGCGACCGTCGCGGCGGAAATGGAAAAGGCACGGCGGCGGATCGGGTTTTACGGGTCCACGCGGACGTACCTGCCGATTTTGGCGCTGCACGGACTGGAGGATTTGGGGGCGAAACTGCACCGGATGTCCGTGGAGGGGCAGTGGGATCGCATGGGGTCGGAGATTTCCGATGATACCGTGCGGATCTTCGCGGCGTGCGGGAGGTATGATACGTTGCCGGCGGCGATCGAGCAGCGCTTCGGCGGGGTGGCGGACTCGGTGGATATCCATTTCCCGGAGGGGATTGAGCCGGGGTTGGCGAGGGAGTTGGTGGCGGATATTCGGCGCATTCCGCACACGTTCGCCGGGTTCAACACGAACTGGTAGAGGAATGAGGGGGATGACGCCCGACGTTTCGACGGCGTTGCGTCGACGGGACCGGCGAGTTTGGATGTTCTTCCTTCATCTCAACGCGGAGAAGGGCGAGGGCCGCTGAGTTTAGCAAATCAAGCGGTGCAGCGACAAATATCAAGTCCCGTTTTGTGTCGCGGTCGCCCCTTCCGGGCATACTTTTGTCTGACGCTTATGCCAGACGCCGTTGAGTGGACCCATCGATCCTCGCTTCCCCGTCATGGCCCGGCTCGTCCGGGCCACCGCCGCCAGCACGTGCCGCGGCAGGTGGCCCGGACAAGCCGGGCCATGACGGGGGTGGTGGTTCATGTCGGCCGACCAGGGCTTGCCTACGTCAAACTCAACGATTGGCCGCCGGCGCCAGAAACCGCAATGCTCCGCGGCCCTCGCGCTTCTCCGTGTTGAAACGCGGTAGTTCAAAACCCGCCTGCCGATCCGACAGCGCACGACAGCCCGACCGCAAGCTAGGTCTCGAACAAAGTTCGCTATATGTTCTTGAAACCCGATCCCGCCCTCACCACTCTCTCCCCCGGGCCGCACCAGCCAACCAGGAGGAGACAACGATGCCCGTATCGCCCATCCCCGACGGCTACCACAGCCTGACGCCCTACCTCATCGTCGGTAATGCAACCCGCGCCCTGTCTTGGTATGCGGACGCCTTCGGCGCCACCGAAGTCATGCGTCTCTCCGCCGCCCGCGGCAAAATCTCCCACGCCGAACTCCAGATCGGCGACAGCCGTATCATGCTGGCCGACGAGCACCCTGAAATCGGCGCCAAAGCCCCCGGCGCATTCGGCGGCTCCCCGATCAGCCTGCACCTCTATGTGCCCGACGTGGACGCGGCAGTTGCGAAGGCCGAAGCCGCCGGGGCCACAATCAAAAACCGCCCGGAGACGAAGTTCTACGGCGACCGCATGGGCACCGTCGCCGATCCGTTCGGCCACATCTGGCATCTCGCCACGCATGTCGAGGACGTGCCGCACGACCAGATCCAGCGCCGCATGGCGGCACAGGCCTAACTGGACGCTCCCGCGATGACCTCACCGCGATAATGCCGGTTGGCGACCGGAAACAGCCCGTAGCCGAACCGTATAGCATGCGGGTCGGGAGTGTCCTGCATCCGCAGCACGATCGGCGCCACCGCCATCAGTCCGCGATTCTTGCGGCCCGCGGACTGGATGGCGGCCTGGCAGGCGCGGATCAGCGCCTCGTCATAGCCGCCCAGCGCGACCCCCGGAGACAGCAGCAGAATGCCCGGGTTCTTCAGGTTGATCCGCCCTTGCGACCGCTCGACAACCTCCAGCACCGCGGCCTGCAGCGACGCCGCGTCCCACGGGCGGCCATGCGGATGTTCGAAGCGGTCAAACACCTCCGGGTGCGCGATGACTCTGTCGGCCGGGCCCGCCGCGACATAGAGGTGGTCGATCCGCCCGGGAACGTCCGTCGGAAAGCCGATCCGGTTGCCCTGCATGGTCAGGCAGTGCGCTGCGGCGAACGGCGCCAGGCCGTGCAGCGAGAAACCGCGTTCCCCCGCCGTCGCCGCCATCGCGGGAAACAGCGGATGGTGCGACCACGTGCGGACGAAATGCAGAAACGCCGCGACATTGGTCGCCGCAGCCGAGGTCTCCGCCGACTCGCGGCTGCTCCAGACATCCGCGCGCAGCCGAACACGCAGATGCGCGACCGCCCCGGCCAGGGCGTGCCGGGTCATCGCGGCGAACGGACCGCCATCGCCGTCCGGCAGCGGCGTCCCGAGCCAATGCCCGTACGCTTCGGCGGCCTCGTCCAACAGCGCCGCCGAGATCGGATAGAGGTTGTCCTTCGGCGTCTGCGGCCTGAACAGCTCCGCGATCCGGTCGTATTCGGCCCGCCCGACGACGTACACGTGCGGCGGCAGCGTCGTGGTGACGATACGCGGCTCCGCCACCGGCTCGGCAATGACCACCGCGGAGGGTGGATTGCCGCCCGGCGCCAATCCGGGCGTCGTGGTCACCGCCGCGCAGTGCCCGCAGCGAATCGAGACGCCCAAGAACGCGGCCGGATCATAACCCCCGATCAGGGTTTGCCCGCACGCACACGCCAGCGTCCCGGCGCCGGAGCCGATGAAGACCGGGCCCTCGCAGGCCTGGACGAAGTCGGGTTCAGCCGTCACCCGGCGAGCCGGCTACAGCCAGGAGAACAGGTGGGTGAACCAGCCCTCTTTTTTCTGCTGGATGATCGGGGTCTCGCCGACGCTGGGCGATTCGCCCAAAGCCGCATTCTGCCTCAGGCGCTGCGACTCCTTGGTCGGGTCAACCTCGGCACCGTGCGTGTCTGGTTTGCGCCAATAAAGCACCTTGTCGATGAAGCCGTCATCCGCGGAATCGCTGCGAGCATCCTGATCCACCTTGCGGCGAATATCCGCGGGTGCGGCCGGTCCAGCCTCCGCCACCAACGCCTCCTGCCCGGGGCTTGCGGTATTGGACGGCCCGTTCAGCGCCAATTCCGGCACCAGGGCGGCCTCAGCCTGCTGCTGCTCGCTTTGCTCCTGCGGGCGAGGCGCGCCGGGGCGAGGCGGCCGCAGGTTGTAATCCGGTGGCATCGACAGCGGCGCGCGGGTGGTCACCGTGTATTCGTCCGGCGTGTCCCGGGTCAGGCCGAAGGTGCGCGATAGCTTGTCGGTGCTGCACCCGGCCAGCACCACCAGGGCGGCCAGACCCATTGAGGAGCGGATGAAGCGCGGTCGGTGGAAATTCGTTCGCATGCGGAGGTCCATACTCATTCACGGGCTTGTGCCGCAAGTATGCGGACTCGGATTACACGACGATGATGGCTCGGCGACGTGATGGTATGGCAATCAGCATCGCCGGAAACAAGCCCCGCCGGCGTCGCTTGCAACGGGCAATGCAGGCGCATACGCGGTCACCCTTTTCGGCCCGGAATCGCGGGGTGCTTTCAGGACGGCATTGCGTTACCATTCATGCCCGATGCCGCCCGTGCGAACACGATTGGACCCCGAGGGCTACTACGCCCGCCTCGGACTGGAGCCTACGGCAGTCCGGGCCGCGATCACCGCGGCCTTCCGCGGCAAGGCGCGCGTGCTGCACCCGGACGTGCCGGTGACCGGCGATTCCGACGCGTTCGTGGCCGTCAGGCAGGCCTACGATGTGCTGTCGAACACGCAGCGCCGGCAGGAATACGACCAGGCGGCGCGCGCCGCCGCGCTGGAGGAGGCCGAGCCTGAGGTGCTGGTAACCCGGCCGATGCCGCCTCCGCCCGCGATGCCGATGCGGCGGCCGCGTTTCTCCGATCTGCCACTGGCCGTCTGGCTGGCCGCCGGCTTCATCCTGTGCGTGAGCGTGGCCGAGGCGATCATCCATGTCGAGCGACCGCCGAAAGTCGTCAGCGCCGGGATCAGGCCGAACGCGGCGGCGATCGCGCCGCTGTCGGCCGCCGCTCACCGTGCCGCGCTGTATGGTCCGGCGCCGATGCATCTGGGCGGGACGGCGAACTTCTACGTGATCCCGGCCCCCACTCCGGCGGAGTTGTGGCGCCTCGACACGACGCGCAGGAGCCTCGTGCCGGACCGCCAGCTTCCGCCGTTCAGTTCCGTCCAGGCCGTCCGCTTCCTGCGGCAGAACGGCCTGCTGGAGGTCGTCGTGCAGGGCCAGCCCAACGGCTACGTCGAGGCGGCTCATTTGGCGCCCGGGAACGCCGCCGCCGCCCGGCGGGGCTATTGCAGCTATAATGCCGGATCTCTGCCGTCTGACGGAGAGGTGTTCGATCGCGCCGGGTCCGGCCTCGGGCGGCTGCGACTCGACAACCGTGCGGTGCAGCCCGCCGTGGTGAAGCTGCGGGATGCTTCGGGGGCGGTCGCGCTGTCCGTCTTCCTGGCACCCGGCGGTCACGCCGATCTGCCGGCGCCTCCGGACGGGGCCTATACGGCGGACTTCGCCATCGGTGAGTTATGGAGCCGGGCCTGCAACACCTTCGCCGCCGGGATGCGGGCGAGGCGGCTGGATCAGGCGTTCAATATCCCGGACCATGATGCCCTGGAGATCACCACCGATGCGGCGAGCCTGCCGTCCACAGACATCGCCGATCAGGCGTTCGAGCAGGCGGGGAACTGACTACGCGACGATGCTGCTGCCTTCGGTCGCCTGCGCCCGGCGCGCCTGCCAAAGGGCGACAAAGTCGATCGGCTGCAGCAGCACGGGCGGGAAGCCGCCGTCGCGAGTGACGTCGGACAGGATGTTGCGGGCGAACGGGAACAGGATGCGCGGGCACTCGACCAGCAGCACCGGCTCGATTGCATTCTCCGGCAGGCCGGTCAGGGTGAAGACGCCGGAATAGGTCAGTTCGGCAACGAACACGACGGCGCCGGCCGCGGCGGCCTGGCCATTGGTTTGCCCGGCGGGTTCATGCGCCTCGGCCTTGATGACCAGGGAGACTTCGAACACGCCCTGGTCCTCACGCAGGCGGCGGGCCTGGACGTCGAGGTTGATGTTGACCTGCGGCTGGGCGCGAAGCTGGGTGTAGATCGCCGGAGCGCCGGGGACCTCGAAGGACAGGTCCTTCACATACTGGATGTTGACCACCAGCGGCTGCTGCTGCGGGGCGGCGGATGTCGGGGCGGGCTCGGTCTCGGGCATCGGGAACTCCGTTGAAGATCGCGCCGCCTGCGGTCAGGACATGGCACTGTTGGCGCCCGGTAGCATGGCTGGCGGGCGATTGCCACCGGCGTTCACATCCGGTTCATTAATTATGCGCACCAGACGATCCGTTCCGGCGCCGGGGCGGACGGATCGCAGCGCAGCCACTGCCCGTTGGCAACGCTTTGCCCTGTCAGGCTCAGGATGAATCCCCAATGGCTGATGACCAGGGTGTTCGCCCAATCGTGCCGCGTGGCGAGTTCGTCGCGGAACCGCCGGGCCCGGTCCAGGATGGACGTTTCGGTTTCCTCATAATCCGGCCACCACACCTCCTCGATCGCCGAGAAGTCATGCCCGGGCCAGTCGCGCTCCAGTTCGGCCCGCGGCGAGCCGATGTCGCAGGCGAAGGCGAACCGCTCCCGCACGATCGGATCGATCCGCGGCGCCACGCCCAGGCGGGCGGCGATCGGCCGGGCGGTTTGCAGCGCGCGGGTATACGGGGAGACGATGATGCGCTCGATCCCCTGGTCCGCGAGGTGGTCCGCGGCCTGCTCGGCCTGGGCATGGCCGAGCTCCGTCAGGCGCGGATCGGTGATGCCGGGATCGCGCCGCGTGGCGCCGAAATGCAGGTTGAATTCGCTTTGGCCGTGGCGCAGCAGGATCATGCGGCGGTCCTAAAGGGGGGCGCGATTGGCGGCAATGGCGACGGGAAAATTACGGAATTGGGATGTTTCGGCGCCGATTTTGCCGTGGATTCGTTTGTCATGACCGCCGTACGCGCCTATCTGTGCGGATGCAAGGAGTCTCGACATGGGTGCGGGCAGCTTTCCGATCGATCTGATACTGTTTGGCATGATCGCTGCGTTCCTGGTCCTGCGTTTGCGCAGCATACTGGGCAAGCGCACCGGTTTCGAGCAGCAGGCGCCCCCGCCGGTGAAGCCGGCCCCGAACCGCGCGCCTCAGCCGCCGATCATCGAAGGCCGGGCAGAGCCGGTTGCGCCTCCGGCAACTCAGACCGTGCCGCCGATGGCGTCGCCCACCGGGCAGGCGCTGGCGCGGATGCGGGAGATCGACCGCAACTTCGATCCCGCCCGCTTCCTGGCGGGTGCCGAGCAGGCGTTCCGCATGATCGTCGCGGCGTTCGCCGCCGGCGACCGCGTTCAGTTGCGTGGATTGCTGTCGGATGAGACCTACAAGCCGTTTGAGGAGGCGATCAGCGCCCGCGAAAAAGCCGGCGAAACGCAGATCAGCCAGATCAAGTCGATGCAGCAGCTTGCTATCGAGGATGCCAGCGTGCGCGGCACCGTCGGCTCGGTGACGGCTCGGATCGTGTCGGACCAGATCAGCTACACGCAGGACAGGAACGGGCGGCCGACCGCCGGAACGGACGCGGTGACCGAAATCACCGACCTGTGGACGTTCGAGCGCGACCTGACGCAACGCGACCCGACATGGCGGCTGGTGGCCGCGCGCAGCGGCTAGATGCGGGCGGTGAAGCCCCGGGTGGGTCTGTTCGTGACCTGCCTGGTCGACACGCAGCGTCCCTCGGTCGGCTTTGCCGCGATCAAGCTGCTGGAGCAGGCCGGGTGCACGGTGGAGGTGCCGGCGGCGCAGACCTGTTGTGGCCAGCCTGCGTATAATGCCGGCGACCGGCGCACGGCGCGGGATCTGGCGGTCGGGATTTTGGCCGCGTTCAAGGGGTTCGATTACGTCGTGGTGCCGTCCGGGTCGTGCGCCGGGATGCTGAAGCACCACCTGCCGCATCTGTTCGACGACGATCCCAACCAGCGGGATGAGGCGGACGCGCTGGCGTCCCGGGTGTTCGAACTGGTCAGCTTCCTGACGGACGTGATGGGCGTGACCGACACCGGCGCCCGGTTCGAGCGCACGGTCACGTATCACGACGCGTGCTCGGGGCTGCGGGAACTGGGGATCAAGCAGCAGCCGCGCGATCTGCTGAAGGCCGCCGGGGCAACCGTGACGGAGATGGCGGAGCCGGAAATCTGCTGCGGCTTCGGCGGGTTGTTCTGCGTGAAGTATCCGGAGATCTCGGTGCGCATGGTGTCCGACAAGACCAAGGACATCGTGGCGACCGGGGCGGAGACGCTGCTGGCCGGGGACCTCGGGTGCCTGATGAACATGGCCGGGCGGTTGCAGCGGGAGGGTCATCCGACGCATGTGCGCCACGTGGCGGAGGTGCTGGCGGACATGACGGACGGACTGCCGCCGATTGGCGAGGCGCGCCGCGCCTGACCGGCGTGGCCGGGCGTGTCCCCATAGCTGTCCGGATAAGCGGTAGCGAGGAAAAAGCTTGCCCGAGGCCTTGTTCTCTCACCGTCATGGCCCGGCTCGTCCGGGCCACCCGTCGCGGCAGGTGCTGGCATAGGTGGCCCGGACAAGCCGGGCCATGACGAATTTGGAGAACGCCGTGCTCCGCGTGGCCCCTTGATCCTGACGCCTATGGGGCGGGCTCCGGCAAACCCGATCGTCTCCTGGAGGAGACGGCAGGGTCGGTCTCGAAGCGCATCGGTATCACTCGCGTTCGATATCGCCCGAACTTCCGGCGTCGGTCTGGCTGAAGACCTCGCCCGTATATAGCAGCACCCGCCCATGGTTCTTGGCGACGGCATAGGCAAAGCAGTCGGCCAAATTCAGCCCGGCCGGGTGACCGCTACCCTTGCCGTAGCGCCGGAAGGCACTCAGCGCCGTCGCGGTGTCTATCGTCAGAATTGGCACGACCTCCACCCCGGCGGCGGCGAGGAACCGGACGACGTTGAGTTCCGCCCGCTCGGTGGTCAGGTCGAACTTACGCTTGATGCCCAGCGCCGCTTCGAAAATCGCGATCGGCGAGGTGATCGGCTTCGATGTGCGGTCGATCGCCTCGGCCAGTGACGCAGCGTCCGGCTCATCGGTCAGGATCGACACGATGGCCGATGCATCGATGAACATCAGGCGCCGCCGGAGACGTCGTCGTAGAACGCCTTGTCAGCTTCGAGGCCGGTGCGCGGGCGGCCGAGGATGTCCTGCTGGATGGACCGCACCCGCTCGATCAGCGGCAGCTTCTGGTCGAGTTCGCTCAGTTCGGCCTGGAGCGCAAGGCGAACCGCCTCCGTCTTGCTGATTTTCAGTCGGGAGGCGAGGGTGTCCGCGAGTTGGTTGACCGTCTCGCTTCGAATGTTCAAGGGCATTGGGCACCGTGTGTGTAGGCAGTTTGTGGACAGTGCCTTTACGTCTAGACGACCGATGTTTGACGATCAAGCGCTGATCGCGGTCAGTTCGGGGTGGCTAAGCGGGGGCGGCGCGATCGCGTCGCGGGCCTGCCGCTTCTTCAGGTTCTCGGCGATCCGCTTCGCCGTCTGGCGTTGCTGGAACCGCTGCGTCCAGCTTTGGCCGCCGTTTTTGCCGGCCGTCTGGATGGCGTCCCGCGCACATTCGATCAAATTGAGCGCCTTTCCGATCGCCGGCTGCTCGGCTGGTGCGGCCGTGTCCGCGGCCAGGGCGGGGCTGCCGGCGCGGCGCTCCTTCTGGATCTGGTCGAGCTTGCGCCGCGCCTTGTGCGCCTCCCGGCTGAGGCTGACGGCGCTGGCGCGCAGGCGCAGGATGGCGGTCAGCTTCAAGCCTGGTTCGGCCGACTGGCTGAGTGCCTCCAGTGCATGGAAGCTGAAGCTGATGATGTCTGCGGCCAGGCTGAGTTCGGGTTCGGTTTCCGGGTTGTAGGCGGCAAGCATCCGCATCGCGGCCTGGCGCGCCGCGGCTTCGTCCCCGGCGGCGGCGAGGAACAGGAAGGCGAGGCGGGTCAGGATCGTGTCGAGAATGGGCCGCGGGAGGGTGGCTGGGAGGGACATGGGCGGGGCCTGGAGGATGATGTTCGATTTTTGTTCCCAATATATAGGTGATTTTTCCCATTTATTCAAGCAATAATCCCCTCTACAACATGAGCGGCCGTTAGACGTTCTCCCCATCGCCAAGCGCGGCACGTTTGGATCGGCATGTGGAAACCGGCCCAGAGAGTGCCCTTCCGCCGATGCGAAGCCTCGTGTAACGTTACAACCCTGCAAATGAGGGGCGGATGAGCGGGTCAACATTATCGGCAGCGCGGGCTGCGATGATCTTCAATGAGCAGACCAAACTGCTTGCGAACGCTGTTGACCGCGCTTCAACGGCCCTTGGTGTCGGGGCCGTCTTTCCGGTGATCGCCTGATCAAGCCCGATGGCGGCCATCTGGACGCCGTCACGACCGTCACTTTTGTCGCGGCCTTCCTTGTGCTGTTTTTTTGGTCGATCGTGCTACACTATGCTGCCCGCCGCGCTTTGAGGAGGTTGCGGTGATTGATCCTGCTCTGGGCTTTCTCTACTTTGGCCTCCCAACCATGGTCGGACTGGCCGGCTTGGCTGCGGTGAAACTGCACGAGCGACACGCTCCTTTAGAGGAGCCCGCGGATCGCGCGTTAGCGCCTGAGCGGAATGACAGCGGCCACAAAAACATATTGACCGATTGTTATCGGGTGTTCATGAGCGTTCATTACCCGAATGCCGGACCCGACTACGATCCAAACCCTGACCAAATAAATGAATTCCTCGCTTGGTATGATGCGCTGTTGACTCAAAAGCTGCACACACCTGCGAACGAGATGGTAAAGTCCGGATAGTGGTCACGTCACCGCCAGCTTGACACCATCCGCCCCGGTGCCACCCTCGCCCCAACGCGAGGAGGGAACAGGATGCGCTTCGGCCTGATCATCCGCGGCCAGTATGCCCAAGGCGACGACATGCGCGCCCGCCTGCGCGAGGACCTGGACGCCGCGAAGTATGCCGAGGCGCTCGGCTACGACCTGATCGCCAAGGGATCTCACTATTCGTCCCACCCATTCCAGTACATCCAGCAGATCCCGTATCTTTGCCAGGTCGCGCTGGTCGCCCCAAAGCTGCGGCTTGTCCCCGGCGTGGTCCTGCTGCCGCTGCACAGTCCGTTGCACGTCGCGGAGGAACTCGCCTCGCTGGATGTCATGTGCGACGGCAAGCTGATCTTCGGTGCCGGCATCGGCTACCGCGAAGTCGAATTCAAAGCCTTCGGTGCGACGCAGAAGCAATCCGGCCGGCGTTTCGAGGAATGCCTGGAGGCGGTCAAGCGGCTCTGGAGCGAAGAATTCGTCAGCATGAAAGGCAGCTACTTCGAACTCGACGATGCCAACTGCACCACCATGCCGATCCAGAAGCCGATGCCCCCCATCTGGATCGGCGCCAACGCCGATGTCGGCATCCGCCGCGCCGCCCGTGTCGCCGATGCGTGGTTCATCAACCCGCACAACAAGATCGACACCATCGCGGCGCAGATGGAGGTCTACAAGCGCGCCCTCGACGACTGCGGCAAGCCGTTCCCGGCGGAGCTGCCGATGCTGAGGGAGATCTTCGTGGCCCCCACTCGCGCCGAGGCGATCCGCCTCGCGCAACCCTATCTGGAAGCCAAATACAAGGCGTACCGCGACTGGGGCCAGGACAAGGTGATGCCCGCCGGCGACCATTTCGGGCTGGATTTCGAGGAGCTGATGAACGACCGCTTCCTGTTCGGCTCGCCGGTTGAGGTGGCCGATCAGATACTGGCGCTGAAACGCCGGTTCGGGATCAATACGCTCGTCCTGGGCGTCCATTGGGCCGGGATGCCGGCCAGCCTGGCGATGGACCAGATGCAACTGATCGCCGAGGAGGTCTTTCCCGCTGTTCGCTCCGCCTGAAGGAACGGCCATGAAGATCGGCGCCGTGATGTTCTTCACCACCGGATCCATGCAGCCCTCAGCACTCGGGCGTGCGCTGGAGGAGCGGGGGTTCGAATCGTTGTGGGTGCCGGAGCACACCCATGTGCCGCTGACCCGTCTGTCGGAGTATCCCGGCGGCGGTCCGCTGCCCCGGCCGTATTACGACATCTACGATCCGTTCCTGGCCCTGAACGCCGCCGCCGCCGCGACCTCCACGCTGAAGATCGGCACCGGCATCTGCCTGGTGGTGCAGCGGGACCCGATCGTGACGGCGAAGATGGTCTCGACCATCGACCAGTTGTCGCAAGGCCGCTTCCTGTTTGGCGTCGGCAATGGCTGGAACCGCGACGAGATCGAGAATCACGGCACCGATTTCGCCACCCGCAACGCGCTGGCGCGGGAACGGATCGAGGCAATGCGGACGATCTGGAGTAGCGACGAACCGTCCTTCGACGGAGAATTCGTGAAATTCGGCCCGATGCACCAATGGCCGAAGCCGTTCCAGACGCCGCACCCGCCGATCATCGTCGGGGGCGCCTATCCCTATGCTGCGCGCCGCGCCATCCGCTACGGCAACGGCTGGATACCCCGCGCCGATCGGCTGGAGCATGACGGGGTCGGGGCGGTAATCGGGAAGTTCCGGGACATGGCGGAGCAGGCCGGGCGCGATCCGGCCGGGTTGCCGATCACCATCTTCCGCGTGCCGGACGATCCGGCGAAGCTGCGGTTCTGCCAGGAGATCGGCATCGACCGCGTCGTCTTCAGCCTGCCGGCGGCGACCGAAGACGCGATCCTGCCGATCCTCGATCGGTGGATTGCGGTCAGGCGGGAGTTGGGCCTGTGATACTATCGACCGTCATGGCCCGGCTCGTCCGGGCCACCCCCGTCAGCACCTGCCGCGACGGCTAGCCGGCCCATGACGAGAAAGAACGGCCTGAACCTCGGTTACCTGCTGCCGACGCGCGAGCAGATCATGGAGGGCCGGCCCGAGACCGGTCCGCTGCTGGCCCTGGCGGAGCGTGCGGCGGGTCTGGGCTTCGACTCCGTCTGGGCCGGCGACTCGCTGACGGCGCGGCCACGGCACGATCCGCTGACCTTGCTGGCGGGTGTGGCGGGACGGGTGCCCGGGCTGACACTCGGCACCGCCGTGCTGCTGCCGGCGTTGCGCAACCCGGTGGTGCTGGCGCACCAGGTGGCCACGCTCGACCAGCTCACCGGCGGCCGCCTCATCCTTGGCGTCGGCTTCGCGGCCGATCGGCCGAACATCCGGGCGGAATTCGCGGCGGCGGGGGTGCCGTTCGAGCACCGGATTGGCCGCATGATCGAGGGGCTGCGTTTGTGCCGCGCGCTCTGGTCGGGCCATCCGGTGGACTGGGATGGACGCTGGCGGATGACCGCGGCCGTGGTCGCACCAACGCCCGCCCGGCCCGGCGGACCGCCGCTGTGGATCGGCGGCAACCTGCCCGCAAGCCTGGAGCGCGCGGGAAAACATTTCGACGGCTGGTTTCCGATTGCCCCGGATGCCTCCGGCTTCGCCGCGGGCTTGGCGCGGGTGCGGGAGGTCGCCGCCGGTCGGGGCCGCGACCCGGCGGTGCTCAGCGGCGCGATGTACCTGACCGTGTCGCTGGATGACGACGCGGACGAAGCCGACCGCAGGCTGAACCGGTTCCTGGAACGCTATTATGACCAGCCGGCCGAGAAGACCCGGCGCCGGCAGGCTTGCTATGCCGGCCCCGCCGGGGGATTGGCCGGCTGGCTTGGCAGCTATGCGAAAGCCGGTGCGGATCACCTTGTATTGCGCTTCGCCGGAGACCATCTTGCGCATCTGGACACGGTCGCGAAGCTGCGAGCGCATTTGCTGTAGGTTGCTCCTGACCGGTGCCCGCTGTATGGACGGCCAATGCCAAGTCTTAAAAGAAGTCCCGTGACTAAACCTCCCCACACACGAATCAACTTCGACGACCGTATCGGCGCCGCCGCCGCGGCCAAGAAAGCGGTGCTGGAGCGTTTCCTCGCCCGGCCCAAGCCGGACGATCCGGCGACGCTGGAAAAGCAGGCGGCGCTGAAGGCGGTCGCCGATGCGCGGGACGCCCGCGCCGCAGAGCGGAAAGCCCTGAAGGATGCGGAAGCCGCCCGGGTTGCCGCGGAACAGGCGGCGAAACGCGCCGAGGAGCAGCGTCTGGCCGCCGAAGCCAAGGTCCAGGCCGCGGCGCTGGAGGCGGAGCGCAAGGCCGCGCGGGATGCGCGCTATGCCGCCCGCAAGGCGCGGAAGTAGATCGCAACGCAATTGCCTCCCGCGCGTTCGCTTGCGCGGCATACCATATGAGACAGTTCATTCACCCGAAGCGCCCACGGGCGCGTGCGGAGGCACACAATGGTCAAGCGTCGTAAAGAGGAAGACATCGCCGGCATCCTGGAGTTCGACGGACGCTCTAGCGATGACCCCGAGTTCATTCAGTGGCTGGCGGATCACAAGGCTCGCAATGGCGGGAAGATCCGCGTCAGCCAGGGCGGCAAGGGCGTGCGTGTGATGTTCAGCAAGGACGCCGACATGGCGCTGTGGCAGCGCCGGTCCGACGCCTCGCTGAAAGGCAAGAAGTTCGTCGCGTAAACGGGACGCATGACCCGTGACGCGCTGGACCGGGCGCGCCGATACGCCGCGACGGGCGAGGACGAGGCGGCGAAGCAGGCTTACCTCGATATGTTGCGGCTCGATCCGGCCAGCCTGCCGGCGCTGATCGAACTCGGCGCCCTGGCATTGGCCAGCGGTCACCGTTCGGCGGCCCGGACGGCATTATCCCGGGCGGTTCAGTTTCATCCCGGCGATCCGGTCGCTCATGCCGGCCTCGGGAATCTTTTGGCCGAGGACGGCGACCTGCCCGGCGCCCGGCTGCAGTATCAGGCGGCACTGGCGGCGGAGCCGGGTTTCCCGGCTGCGCATCAAGGGCTTGCCCGGGTGTTGACCGAGCTTGGGGAGCCGGACGCCGAGGCGCTTTCCTGGACGCGCGCGGGGCGGACGGGTTGGCGCGGAAGTACCGCGTGATGATCATCGACGGCGTGCTGTATCCGCTGCATCTGGCGATTTCAGCGGACTGGAAGGTGCACTACTTCACCGCGGACATGGCGGCGCATGCGGCGCATCGCGAGGAAGAACGCCGTTTTCTCGATGACATGCCTGCGGTGCTTGGTAATCGCGCCATGGCCGCGCTTGCTGAAATCGGTGCGGCGATGGGGCTCGACTACGGCGGGGTGGACTTTGCGCTCGCGTCCGACGGATCGGTTCTGCTGTTCGAGGCCAACGCCGCTATGGCGATCGTCCCGCCGGACGCCGAGCCGATTTGGGACTACCGGCGTCCGGCGGTGGCGGCCGCGCAGGGCGCCGCCCGCCACATGTTGGTGCGGCGGGCGGGTTGAGCCGGGGTCTCGTCCCGGGGCTTACTTCAATCCCAGCTTCGGCTTCACCCACGCCGCCAAGTCGCGAACCGCCTGGTCCGCCTCCGGTGCGGTGCCGGCGAGGAACTGGAAGACGTGCTGCATCTCCGGATAGACGTCCAGCTTCACCTCGCCATCCGCCTTGCGCACCGTCTCGGCCAAAGCCTGGCTGTCGCCGAGCAACGTCTCATACCCGCCGACCTGGATATAGATCGGCGGCAGGCCGCGCAGGTCGCCGAGCAGAGGGTTCGCCAGCGGATCCTTCCGGTTTCCGTTCTCGCCCAGGAACATGCCCGACATGCCCTGGATGATTTCGCGCGCGACTAGAACGTCCTTGTCCTTGTTGGTTTCGAACGTCTCCGATCCGGCGTCCATGTCGCACCACGGCGACAGCGGCATCGACGCGGCCGGCAGCGGGAGGCCTTGTTCGCGCGCCTTCAGCAGGGTCGTGACCGCCAACGCTCCGCCGGCGGAATCGCCGATGAGCGCGATGTGTTTTGGCGAGATGCCCTGGTCGAGCAGCCAACCATACGCCTTTGCCATGTCGTTGACCGGGCCGGGATGCACGTTCTCCGGCGCACGGCGGTAATCGACGATCAGCGCGCGGCAGCCGACCGCCTTGGCGACGTGGCCGTAAACTTTGCGATGGGTGTGCATCGATGCGGTCACGTAACCGCCGCCATGCGAGCACAGCAGCACGCGGTCCTGCGCGCAGCCCTTCGGCGACACGAACAGGGCGGGAAATCCGCCGACATCGACTTCGGTGACGTCGATGCCGCCGGGCTCGGCCGTCACGTCGCCCCAATGATCGAACAGCCCGCGCATGTCTTCCAGCGGCATTTCCGGATTGGCGCCGAGCGCGGCAATCCAGCTCTTGTACAGCATGTTGAGTGGTTCGGTCTGCTTGCTTGGCATTCTTGCTTCCTCCGTTTGCGTTCAGGCAGCGTAGTTGTAACCGCGTTCCGGCAGATCCACTTTGCCGCCGCATTCGCGGGCGATCACCGGCATGACTTCTTCCGCGAACAACTGCATCTGGTCCTCGATTTCCCGGCCCTCGAAGCCGCCGAGTTCGAACCAGCCGAGGAAGCAGAAATCGTCATACCCGATCTCGTTCTTCATCTTCATGATTTTGTCGATAACGAACTGTTTCGACCCCTGGATGGCGATTTCGCGTTCGCGCAACATTTCGGCGGTGACCCGCTTATTCAGGTCGAACATCGGCTCGTCGAGGCGGGCGACGACGGCGCCGAAGCCGAACGGACCGTAATAATCGAATTGCAGTTCCATGGCGCGGGCCGCCCGTTCCAGCGCCTGCTTCTCCTTGCCGGGGGTGGTGATGTGGATGTAGCGGCTGGTCATGATGCCGCGGCGCTTGCTTGCGTCCCAGCCGTATTTGAACTTGCCCCGGTTGAGCATGTCGGGCCAGTTGGCCTTCTCGGCGGCTTCGTAGTACATATCGATGTTCTTCTTCAGCCGGTCGTTCGGCTCGACAATGAACACGCCGTTGATGCCATGTTCCGCCGCCCATTTGATCGAGCGCGGACTGGTCAGCGGTTCCCAGATCTGCGGATGCGGCTTCTGCAACGGCTGCGGAAACACCTGCAGTTCCTTCAGCGTCGTTGTCGTCGCCTGCACCGGATTGCCGGCGGAGTACATGTCGGGAGCTCCGATGGTGATCACGTCGTCCAGCTTGCGCCCGGCCTTTTCCGTATTGAAGTAGGCGATGGTCTGCTTGTGGTTCCACTTCGTATACGTCGGCGGGACGGAAAAGTTCTCGCCGTGATGGGAGAACGACTGTTCCGTCCAGCACTTGCGGATCAGCGAAACGACTTCCTCGAACGACTTGCGGTTGCGTTCCTGGTCCTGGATCGTCGAGCCATACGGACGGCCGAGGGTTTCGTTTTCGCGCGGCTGATAGCCGCGGCCCATGCCGCATTCCACGCGCCCGCCGCTGATCACATCAAGTTGGGCGATTTGTTCCGCGATGCGAACGGGATGGTGCCACACGACGATGTTGGCGCACTGGCCGAGGCGGATCTTCTTGGTCTGCGCCGCGATGGCCATCTGGGTGAACAACGGATTCGGGCTCATTTCCGCGCCTTCCGGCTGGAAATGGTGCTCGGTGAGCCAGAACGACTGGAAGCCGAGCTTCTCGGCGAGGATGCCCTGGCGGATCTGGTTCACCAGCACTTCCTGAGCGGCAACATGCACCTCAGTGAGCGAGCCATCGTTCACCGCGACGCCGTCCTTGGTCATGACAACTGGAAGACTGGACGCGCCGTTGTGGAAAACGCCAATCTCAAACATAGACTTCTCCTCCTTTGATAATTTTTGCCCGGTTCCGGGATTGTGGAGCACACTGGGCATTTCATCACTGGACGCCCGGACGAAAAGCGAAATCGGGACTGTTCACCGAGACGTGTGACTTGACGACCCGGCGGTTTCCCCGTTCAGTAACGGCAACAAATTGAGGAAAAACGTCATGCGCCGTCGTACGGTTCTGGCCGCCTCGGTCGGTCTCCTGGCCACCCCCTGGATCGCCCGCGCCCAGTCCAACCCTCTCAAGATCGGCATTCAATCGATCTTCTCAGGGCCGATCGCGCTGCTCGGCACGTCGTCGCGGGGCGGCATCCAGCCGGAGATCGACCGCATCAATGCCGCCGGCGGCCTGCTCGGCCGGCAGATCCAGCCGATCTACCGCGATTCGAAGGGCCAGCCGCAGGAGGCGGCGCGGGTGGCGCGCGAACTGGTGAATACCGACGGCTGCGAGATCCTGCTGGACGCCGAAGCCTCGTCCGGGGCGTTCGCCGTGCAGGAAGTGGTGCGCGACCTCGGCGTGCTGTGCGTCCATTCCAATAGCGAGACGTCCTCGCTGACCGCGGATCCCAAGCTGCGTGTCGCCACCGCGTTCCGGTGCGCAAGGCAAGGCGTGCACGATGCGATCGTCGGGGGCGACCATTCGGCCAAGGTCGCAACGAACAAGAAGCTGGCGCGCTGGGCGACCTGCTCACCGGATTATGCGTTCGGCCGCGATACGACGGCGCAGTTTCTGGAGTTCCTCAAGCACTTCAAGCCGGATGTCGAGGTGATTTCGCAGAGCTGGCCGAAGCTGGGTCAGCCGGATTTTACCGAGGTGATCACCAAGATCCTGCAAGCGAAACCGCAGGCGCTGTATTCGGCGCTGTACGCGGGTGATCTGTCGGCGTTCATCAGCCAGGGCAATGTCTATGCGCTGTTCGGCGCCATGCAGGTGTTCGTTCCGGCGATGGGCGACCTGCCGGTGCTGACGGCGATCAAGAACCTGCCAGCCGGCATCCAGTCGGCCTGCCGCTATCTGCCGACCTTCCCGGATACGCCGGAGAACGCAGACTGGTACGCGCAGTATCGGAAAGAGAACGACAACGCCTATCCGACCAACTGGTCATGGCAGAACGCCACCGCGATGCGCTTCATCGAGGCCGCGGTCAAGCAAGCCGGTGCCACCGGCGGCAAGGCGACGTCGGCGGCGCTGGCCGGCATGACAATCGACGTCCCGTTCAGCACTACCGGGAAGGTCACCATGCGGGCCGAGGACCACACGCTGATCGACTACGCCATCGGCTGGGGCACCACCGTGCCGAAGCAGCCTTTCGTTACGGGAATCGAGCCGGGCGACTGGGGCCAGATCATCGAACTCGAAACGGAGTGGAAGAAGAAGAACGGCTATATTTGAATGGACCTCGATGCTCTGCTGGGCTGCGTAACCACCTCGTCCTGCGTGGTCACGCAGACGGTCAGCGGGCTGATCGTGGGGATGCTGCTGTTCCTGGTCGCGGCGGGGCTGACGCTGATTTTCGGCGTGCTGAAGATCGTCAATTTCGCCCACGGCACGTTCTACATGCTCGGCGCGTATCTGGCCTATACTGTGTACGCGGGGACCGGCAGCTACATCCTGGGCGTGCTGGCCGGCGGGTTGGGCATGGCCGCCTTCGGGGTGGTGTTCGAGCGGTTCCTGATCCGGCGGGTGTACGGCGCGAACGTTCTGATGCAGTTGCTGATCTGCTACGCTGTCGTGCTCATTTGCGACGACCTGGTGAAGCTGATCTGGGGCCCGGATTTCTACGCCATGGGCATGCCGCCGGAGTTCCAGGTGCCGCCGCTGTTCATCGCCGGCGGTGTCGTGCCGCCGTTCTACCTCGTGCTGATCGCGGTGACGCTGGTGATCGGCGGCGCGCTCGGACTTGGCCTCGGGCTGACGCGCATCGGTAAGATCATCCGCGCCGCGGCGGTCAATCCGGACATGGTTTCGGCGCTCGGGATCAATACGACGTTGCTGTATTCTTTGGTTTTCGCTGTCGGCGGCATGCTGGCCGGCCTGGCGGGCGGGCTGGCGGCGCCGGTGCGGTCGCTGACGCCGGGTATGGGATTTTCCATCCTGATCGAAAGCTTTATCGTAACGGTCATCGGCGGCATGGGCTCGATCGCCGGCGCGCTGATCGCCGCGGTCGTGCTTGGCCTGATCCGCAGCTTCGGCACCATCGGCTTTCCGCTGTTCACCGAGGGCCTGATGTATATCGCCATGATCATCATCCTGGTGGTAAAGCCCAGCGGTTTGTTCGGCAAGGAGATCGTCTGACATGGGCCGGGCGCACACCCTGCGGGACATCGCCATCGGCTGCCTCGTGGTCGCGGTGCTGGCGGCGATCCCGTTCCTGTTGCCGGGCAAGTCGTTCCAGGACTTCGTCATTCGCTGCGCCTCCATGGCGTTGTTCGCGACGTCGCTGAATTTGCTGGTGGGCTATACCGGGCTGACCTCGTTCGGACACGGGTTATTTTACGGCCTCGGAACGTACAGCTTCGCGCTGCTGATGCAGAAGACCGACGTCTCGTTGCCGCTGGCATTCCTGCTGACGTTGGCGATCACCGCGATCACCGCGGTTTTTGTAGGCGCGATCTGCATCCGTCTGCGGCTGATCTACTTCGCGTTCGTCACGTTGGCGATGCAAATGCTCGCACACTCCATCATCATTTCCTGGGTCGGCCTGACCGGAGGCGACCAGGGTCTTCAGGGCGGGATCCCCCGTCGCGTGGTGGCGGGCATCGACCTCGGCCGGCAATACAACCTGTATGTGGTCAGCGCGGTCGTGCTGGTGCTCGGGCTGTTGCTGATGCGGCACATTGTCGCCACCAGCTTCGGCACGTCGTTGCGGATGATCCGGGATAACGAGACCCGCGCCGCGTTCCTGGGAATCTCGGTGTGGCGGGTCAAGCTGACGGTGTTCGTCCTGTCCGCTGTTTTCGCCTCGGTTGGCGGGATGGTCATGAGCCTGTTCGTCTCCGGTGCGTATCCGGAACTGATCAACTGGCCGATCTCCGGCGATGCCATCTTTGCGATCGTCATGGGCGGTATCGGCAGTTTCCTAGGCCCGACCGTCGGAACGATCATCCTGCTGCTGCTGAACGACGTGGTGACGCGGCAAACGGAATATTACGGGCTTGCGCTGGGCATCGTCATCCTGCTGTTCGCGCTGGGCCTGCGGCGCGGGGTGCTGGATTTCGCCACGCAGCGCCTCGGCGGGCGCCCGTCGGGCGGGATTTCCTGATGCTGCAAATCACCGGGCTGACAAAACGTTTCGGCGGCATCTCGGCGATCAGCGACGTCACCATGACATTCCAGGCCGGCACGCTGACCGCGGTCATCGGGCCGAACGGCGCGGGGAAAAGCACGTTCTTCAATCTCATTTCGGGCGCGTTCCGACCGGATGCGGGGGAAGTGCTGTTCAAGGGCGAAAACATCACCGGCCTGAACCGCGCCGCGATCGTCCGCCGGGGCATCGGCCGGGCGTTCCAGGTGGCCAGCTTCTTCCCCTCGATGACGGTGGCGGAGAACCTGATGGCGGCCATCGCCGCCCATCGCGGCCAGTGGGGCGACCTGAACCATCGCTTTCCCCGCCAGGGCGTGCGGGCGCGGGCGATGGAGGTGGCCGAAATGCTCGGCTTGCAGGACAGCGCCAGCGTGCTGTCCGCCAACCTGTCGCATGGCGACCAGAAACTGCTGGATATCGCGCTGGCCCTGGCGCTGGAACCCTCGATGCTGCTGCTGGACGAGCCTACCGCGGGCATGGGGCCGGAAGAGCGCTGGCGGATGATCGAGAAGGTGCAACGGCTATGGCAGGTGCAGGACCTGACCCTGGCGTTCATCGAGCATGACATGGACATCGTTTTCGGAATCGCCTCCTCGATCCGCGTGCTGTGCTACGGGCGGTTGCTGGCGGAGGGATCACCCGATGAAATCCGCGCCAACCCGGCGGTGATCGAGGCCTATCTCGGGACGCCGGACCCGGAGGACGATCCATGAGCGACACGGTCCTGTCGGTCGAAGCGATCGAAGTGTTCTACGGCGCCAGCCAGATCCTGTTTGGCGTCGGGCTGGAGGTGCGGCGAGGCCAGACGATGGCGTTGCTTGGCCGCAATGGTGCGGGCAAGAGCACGACAATGAAGGCCATCGCCGGGCTGGCGGCGCCTCGGCGGGGGCAGGTGGTGTTTCGTGGCCAGAACGTCACCGGCCGCAAGCCCCACGTCATGGCCCGACAGGGCCTCGCCTACGTCCCCGAAGATCGGCAGGTCTTCCCGGATCATTCCGTGCAGGACAATCTTGTGATTGCGGAAAAGAAAGGACCTGGCGGCGAGGAGGAATGGCCGCTGGCCCGGATCTACGACGTGTTTCCTCTGCTGGCCCGCCTGAAGGGGCGAGTCGCAGGACGGCTGTCGGGCGGCGAGCAGCAGTTGCTGGCGATCGCCCGCGCGCTGATGGGCAACCCGGTGATGCTGCTGCTGGACGAACCGAGCGAAGGATTGGCGCCGCTAGTGGTGGCCGGCATCGGGACGTTGCTGAAGCAGTTGCGCACGGCCGGGGCGACGGTGCTGATCGCGGAGCAGAACATGCATTTCTGCCTGGGCATCGCCAGCGATGCGGTGGTGATCGACAAGGGGCAGATCGTTTATCGCGATACGATCGCCGGGCTGAAGGCGAACCGGGAGGTGCGAAGCCGGTATCTGGCGATGTGAATTGGATATGCGGCATTCGAAACGGCCGGTGTCGATCCGCATGAAGGACTTCGTGCCTTCGTGGTGAGTTTATTGCCGATCACGCACAAATCTGCTACTGATGGGTGCGTAACAAATGTTCACCATGAAGTCACGAAGCTTGTCGTTGCCCCGGATCTTCCGGCTCAGACCAGCTGCACCCGCAATTCGCGCCCGACGACCTTCGCGGCCCGCAGCAGCGTTTCCAGCGTGGTCCCCGCCATTGCCCGGGTCCAGCAGCCGATCGACCTGAGTCCGGCTGGTGTTCATCAGTTCGGCCATGCGCGCCTTGGTCAGGGCCCTTTTCCTTCATCGCCCCGGCAAGCTGTTTGCGGCGGTGACTTCCTCGCGGATAGCGTAAACGTGAATGGGGCAGGGGACCGACGGACCGCCCGGGCAGGCATTTGCGGTGCCCGCCATCCACCGCGACCGCGATGTTCCATCCCTTTGCGCTTCGGTCCGAGGGCGCGCTGCGATCACACTTGGCAAGCCATGCCAATCGGGAAGTTTTCCCGCCGGTTTCGGGAAATCATGCCCTGGACGAGCCGCGATCCGTCCGGCACCAATCCCGTTCAAGGAACGAGACCCGGGGGACTCCATCAATGGCGCCACGTGCCGCCGACTACGCCATGCGCGCTCTGGCTGTCTCGGCTGCCCTGGCCGCGTTGACAGGCCCGGTTGCCCGCGCTCAGGCCCCGTCAATTGACCTGCCTCAGGTCGATATCATCGCGGCATCGCCGCTGCTCGGCTCCGGCGTCGATCGGGACACCGTGCCGGCCGAGACCAATGTGCTGAAGGGCAACGACCTGACCCGTGGCGGCACCGTCCTGCCCGACGCCGTGCGCGCGTTGAACGAGCAAGTCGGCGGGGTGAACCTCGACTCCGCCTCCGGCAATCCGTTCCAGCCGACATTGGTCTATCACGGGTATGCAGCATCGCCGCTGCAAGGCACGCCGCAAGGCATCGCGGTCTACGTCAACGGTATCCGCTTCAATTCCGCCTTCGGCGACACGGTGAATTTCGATCTGTTGCCGAACCTGGCGATCGAGGAGATGAACCTGGAAGGCTCGAACCCGGTGTTCGGCCTGAACGCGCTCGGCGGCGCGCTGAATGTGCAGTTGAAGAACGGCTTCACCTACCACGGCGGCGAAATCACCATCAACGGCGGTTCCTTCACCACGTTCGGCGCTGATTTCCAGTATGGCAAACAGAGCGGCAATACAGCGGTCTATGTCGCCGCGAGCGGGCTGAACCAGGATGGTTGGCGGGATAACCAATCCTCCGGCATCGAAAACTTCTACGGCGACGTCGGCTGGCGCGGTGACACCGGGGAGGTGCATTTCAACGTGCTGCTCGCCAATTCGGTGCTGAACGGGCCCGGGACCTCGCCGGTGGAGCTGTTGGCGGCCGATCCGGCGGCGCAGTTCACCGGCCCGAACGAGATCAGCAACAAGTTCGTGCAGGTGAGTGTGTCGGGCAATGTCCAGCTCAGCGACACGGTGTCGCTGCAGGGTCTCACCTACTACAACAATTTCCTCCAGCGGGTATCCAACGGCAACGCACCGAACGACACCCCGTGCAACGACGGGTCCGAGCTGCTGTGCAATGACTCCGGCTACAGCACCACGTTCGGGGGCGCCACGATCCCCGCTTTCCTCGGCCCGAGCCAGTTTTCCTATTCGGAACTGGACAGCCAGACCACCAACACCAATGGCTACGGTGCATCGATCCAGGCGACCGATACGCAGACAGTATTCGGCTTCAACAACCATCTTGTCGGCGGCTTCAGCTTCGACGGCGCGCAGACGATGTTCACCGCCTCGGGCGTCATCGGCGGCATTACCAGCGATTCCCGCGTGTTCGTCGGCCCCGGCGTGACCATCGACGAGCCCGGAACCAATACGCCGGTGCGGGTGGCGACAAGCGATGCGTATTATGGCGCATTCCTTGCGGACACGCTCAATCTGACCGACCGCTTGGCGCTGACGGCGTCGGGACGCTTCAATGTGGCGCAGATCGACCTGAACGATCAGAACGGCGGCGATCTGACTGGCAACCATTCATATCAGCACTTCAATCCGGCGGGCGGCCTGACCTACAAACTGACGCCGTGGCTGACCGCTTATGCCGGCTACGCCGACGCCAACCGGGCGCCCACACCGGCCGAACTGTCCTGCGCCGGCCCGAACGATTCCTGCAGCCTGGCCAATTTCTTTGTCGGCGACCCGAATCTTAAGCAGGTCGTTTCACACACGATCGAGGCCGGCCTGCGCGGCAGCGTGGCTGCTGGCGAAGGCGGGCGCCTGAGTTACGATCTCGGCTTCTATCGCAGCAACCTCGACGATGACATCATATTCGTCAACAGCGTGGTGCTGAACCGGGCATATTTCGCCAATATAGGGCAGACACGCCGCCAAGGAATCGATGCCTCCATCCAATATAAAACCCCCCGCTGGTCGGCTTACCTTACCTACACTTATACAGACGCGACATATCAGAGCGGATTCGTAGAGGCGGGCGGCAACAATCCGGCCGCCGATGCCAACGGCAACCTGACGGTCAGCCCGGGGAACCGCCTGCCCGGAATTCCGGCCAACCAGGGCAAGCTGGGTGTGACCTACAAAGTCAACGATGCCTGGACGCTCGGCGCCGTCGCCATCGCTCAAAGCGGTCAATATCTGTTCGGCGACCCGAGCAACCTCACGCCGCAACTGCCTGGATTCGTGACGCTGAACCTGAGCACCAGCTATCAATTGACCCCGCACATCCAATTGTTCGCATCGGTCGATAACGTGACTGACGCGAAATACTACACCCACGGCACGTTCTCGCCGACGACCGCGGTATATCTGGCGCAGGCCCCGAACGCGACCAACCCGCGAGCCTACAGCCCCGCCGCGCCGATTGGCGGCTTCGGCGGGATACGGGTAACGTTCTGACGCCGAACGCCGCCGGACAGCAAACGAAGGAAACGCTCATGAACAGACCAGCACGCGTGATCGCCGCCCTGCTGATTGCCGCCCCGCCGATCGGCGCGCGATCGGCCGATCGGCTGCAGTTCTGGAATTTGACGGGGACGACGATCACCAAGCTGTACCTGGCGCCGCCGGGCACGACGAACTGGGGGCCGGATCAGTGCGCGAACGATAAGGACGGCAGCGTCGATCCCGACGAACGGCTGCGCCTGGCCGGCGTGACCCCCGGCCAATACGACGTGAAGCTAACGGACGCGAATGGACGCACCTGCGTCGTCAAGGGCGTCACGCTACAGGCCGGCAAGGCCTATGCGTTCTCATTGTCCGAGGCCGAGCTGACCGACTGCTCGAAGTAAATCACGACGGCCAGTCGCAGTGATAGCCGTTTGCCACCGGATGACAGGCCGCAAGCGGTGAGGACGCCGGGGCGGGGCTTGCAGCGGCCGCTCCGGTATCGGGCAGCGCCGCGGCCGGCGGGGCCGCGACGCTGGATGGCTCCGCGAAGCCGGCGGCCTCGGGCTGCAACCATGTTGCGTAGCCGAACCCGGAGCCGTACCCGAACGGTGTCGTGACAATTGGTAAACGATTGAACTGCGCGGACACGGTGGTCGCGCCGAACGGCGGCACGATCGGGACGCCGGTGAAGGGTGGCACAAGCGCACCGGTTCCGAATGTCGCCGGCACGGTTATGACCTCCGGCCGAATGAGAGCCAAGGCGTGGCTGGCCGGAGTTGTGCGCGCCGTGCGGGTGGTTGTCGTGGTGGTTGTGGTTGTGCGGGTCGTGACGCCGTTGGCACGCTGCGTTACGGTGGACCTGCTGCGCGTGGTGGTGCCATGGGCAGCGAAACCTCCACGGCCACCGAAGCCGCCGCCCCCTCTTGCCTCGGCCGGCGCGAACATTGCGGACACGACCAGACTCGCCGCCGCGATGGCAGCGAAATGAACACGATTATTCATGATCCTTCCCCGCAGACTTGACGACTGCTTATCGGGATAGTCTGATCCGGTGGTGAAAGCTGTCAAGCCGGCGGTCCGGAACGAACCGGCCGATGCCGTTTATTTGAGTGCGATTGTAGAACCGAGTGATCGCGTGGCGCGGGGCCGGGGCGGGTGCTGTTATGCTGTCGATCCGCGATCGTGACTGGATGATGCGAGATGATCCGGGGGCGCGGTCAGAAGCGCCGGACCATGGCCCATCCATCGGGCCTCGGACAGACCGTTCTCGACGACGGCGATCTTGACCGCCAGAGCCTCGATGCGCTGGTTCAGGCCGCCTTGCACGGCGTTCACGATGGTCTGGGTTTCGCGCAGGGCCTCCAGCCGCGTCTCGGCCTTCAGCGCGCGCAAGTCGGTTTGGATGTCACGCACCTGCTCGCCCAGCGACTTGATCGCGTCAGCCAGTTCCTTCTGTCCGACCTGGAGGGACCGAACGGTATCGATAATCTGAAGATGATCCGCGAGTTCGGCGGCGGCCTTGGCGATCCGGTCGCGGCTAAACATGCCCTGCCAGCGCGATCCGGCCACGAATATAGGCGAGGTGACCGTCCGGTGAATCCAGCATCTTCATGCCGGCGATCAGCAGCGCCTGCCGTTTGACTTCATCCCAGTCGGCGGCGGTGAAATCCGCGAAGTCATCGGACGGAGGCGTCAGAAGCGGGGCGGCGGCGAGCCTTTCCCGGAAACCGGAACCGGGATTGTATGAACTCTCCGGAAAGAGCCGGTCGGGTGTCTTGGCAGCCATCATATCACCGTCTGCGATCTTGAATACTGTATATCTGGCGGATCGACGCCGTAATTGCAAGAAAAAAACCGAATACACATGTATGACTTAACCCGCCGCCGCGCCCAACCCCGCCACGACTGCCGCCAAGAGCGACGGATCGCCGACCGCGATGATCCGGCCGTCGCCATCGGCGCGGGGTGGATTGCCGTCCCAGTCCGTCACCCGGCCCCCGGCGCCGCGCACCACCGGCAGCAGGGCCGCCCAGTCCCATGGCTTCAGGTCGCACTCCACGATCACGTCGATATGGCCCAGCGCCAGCAGGCCGTAGGCGTAGCAGTCGCCACCCCAGTAGTTGCGCCTGACCCGGGCGGCCAGTCGCTGCCAGCGCGGCGCATCGCCGCCCAGCATCTCCGGGCTGGTGCAGGACAGTTCCGCGTGCGCCAGGTCGGGGCAGGGGCGAGTCCCTGCCGCTCCGCCCAGCGGCCCCGCGAATGCCGTCGGCCGATCGGCGGCGCCGATCCAGCGCTCGCGGGTGACGGGCTGGTCGATGATGCCCACCAGGGGGGCGTCGCCGTCGAGCAACGCGACCAGCGTGCCGAAGGTCGGGCGCCCGGTGATGAAGGCGCGGGTGCCGTCGATCGGGTCCAGCACCCAGCGCAGCCGCGCCTCCGGGCGTTCCAGCCCGAACTCCTCGCCGAGAATGCCGCATTCGGGGCACAGCCGCCCCAGCACCTCGCGCATCGCCAGTTCCGAATTTCGATCCGCCACCGTCACCGGCGACTGATCGGCTTTGATGTCGGCGGGGATGGAGGAGCGGAAAAACGGCCGGATCACCGCGCCGGCCGCGTCGGCGGCTTCGATGGCGGCCGCCACGTATCGGTCGAGGCTGTCCATGCGGCGAAACATCCTGATCAGAGGAGGCCCGGCGTTGCACCGGGCCGGGCGGGTCCGTAAGTTGCCGCACCATAGGGAAACGAAATCGCGCCTTCAACCCGGGCGCCTGTCTCAGGAACCCGTCTCGCGTGAGCCCGATCGTCATCATTCCCGCCCGCATGGCCTCGACCCGCCTGCCGGGCAAGCCGCTCGCCGACATCAACGGCAAAGCCATGATCCTGCATATGCTCGACCGCGGCCGGGAGGCCGATATCGGGCCGGTCGCCGTAGCCTGCGGCGATCCGGAGATCGCCGAAGCGGTACGCGCGGCGGGCGGGCGCGCGGTGCTGACCGATCCGGCGCTGCCGTCCGGCTCTGACCGCGTGCATGCGGCGCTGGCCGAGTTGGATCCGGATCGCCGGCACGACGTGGTGGTCAACCTGCAGGGCGATTTCCCGACGCTCGATCCCGCGGGCCTGCGGCTGGTGGTTACGCCGCTGGCCGATCCCGGGGTGGACATCGGCACCCTGGTGGTGCCCATTCGGGACGAGACCGAGGCGGCGACCGCATCGTTCGTCAAGGCGGCATGCGCGTTCGGCGATGGCCAAACGATCGCTCCCGGGCTGTATTTCTCGCGCCAGGCGATACCCTGGGGCCCGGGGCCGCGCTGGCACCATGTCGGCATCTACGCCTATCGCCGGGCGGTGCTTGACCGCTTTGTCTCGCTGCCGCCAAGCCCGCTGGAACGGCGCGAGAGTCTGGAACAGTTGCGGGCACTGGAGAATGGAATGCGGATCGCCTGCGTACGGATGGAACACGGACCGTTCGGCGTCGATACGCCCGAGGACCTGGAGCGCGCCCGCACGCTGCTGGCACGCTGATGAGCGGCTTCATCGCCTTCCAGGGCGTTCCCGGCGCCTACTCGGACCTCGCCTGCCGGGCGGCGTTCCCGACCATGACCACGTTGCCCTGCCTGACCTTCGCGGCGGCGATCGAGGCGGTCCGGGCGGGGCAGGCGACGCTCGGCATGCTGCCGTGCGAGAACAGCCTCGCCGGCCGGGTGTCGGATATCCATCACCTGCTGCCGGATTCCGGGCTGTTCATCATCGGCGAGCAGTTTCAGCGGATCGAACACTGCCTGCTGGGCGTCAAGGGTGCCACGATCGCCGACATCCGGCGGGCGCATTCGCATTCCGTCGCGCTTGGCCAGGTGCGGCGGATCCTCGCCGAACTGAGCCTGACCGCGGTGGTCGAGGGCGACACCGCCGGGGCGGCGCAGCTTGTCGCGCAATGGGGCAGGAAGGAAGATGCGGCGATCGCGTCATCGCTGGCGGGAGAAATCTACGGGCTGGACATCCTGCGGGCGAATGTCGAGGACGAGGCGCATAACACGACCCGGTTCTATGTCGTTTCGCCTTGGCCGGTGAAGGTGGAACCGGGGACGCCGAACCTGATGACGACGTTCGTCTTCCGGGTCCGCAACGTGCCGGCGGCGCTTTACAAGGCGCTCGGGGGCTTCGCCACCAACGGCATCAACATGACCAAGCTGGAAAGCTACATGCTGGGCGGCGAGTTTACCGCCACCCAGTTCCTGTGTGACGTCGAGGGCCATCCGGAGCAGCCGGGGCTGCGCCGCGCGCTCGAGGAACTGTCGTTCTTTTCAACCGAGGTGCGCGTGCTCGGGGTGTATCCGATGGCGGAGTTCCGGCTGGCTCAAGGGGACGGCAACTGATGGACGACATCCTGGTCGAGACGCATGACGGCTGGCGCCGGTTGGCTTTGAACCGGCCTGGCAAGTTGAACGCGCTCAACCGGGACATGCTCACCCGCCTGCTGGCGGCGATCGACGCGGCCGAGGCGGATGCGTCGTGCCGCGCGATCTTGCTGACCGGCGAGGGGCGCGGCTTCTGCGCCGGGCAGGAACTCGGGCCGGATGTCGCGGCCGGTCCGGACGGGACAGCGGATCTGCAGGCGCTGGCCAACCGGTGGCACCATGAGGTCGTGCGGCGCATCCGGGCGTCCCGCCTGCCGTTCGTGTGCGCGGTCAACGGGGTCGCGGCGGGCGCCGGGGCCGGTTTCGCGCTGGCCTGCGACATCGTCCTTGCCGCGCGATCCGCGACGTTCGTGCAGGCGTTTGTGCGAACTCGGGCTGGTGCCCGACAGCGGAGCCAGCTTCTTCCTGGCCCACACAGTCGGCGACGCCCGGGCGCGGGCGCTGGCGATGCTGGGCGATCCGATCGATGCCGCGACGGCGGCCGAATGGGGCATGATCTGGAAGGCGGTGGATGATGCCGCGCTGGCCGGGGAAGCCGGGGCTCTGGCGGTGCGGCTGGCGAAGGCGCCCGCCGGCGCGCTGGCCTCGATCAAGATGCTGTTCGCGGCGGTTCCGGCGCATACTTTGCGCCAGCAGCTCGACCTGGAGGCCTCGCTGCAAGGTGATGCCGGCCGATCGGCTGACTTCGCGGAGGGGTTGCGGGCGTTCCAGGAAAAGCGGCCGCCGCGGTTTGGTGCCTGACACCATCGCGGCCCGGCCGCGTTGAGGAGGGTATCAACGACAGGAGGTTCGCATGGCGAGCTTGGACGATACCACCAATCCTTCCGGCCGATTGATCGCGGCGAAGCAGGTCCAGGGCGCGGCCGTGTTCAACACCCGGCTTGAGAAGCTTGGCGCGATCGAGGACGTCATGATCGACAAAACCTCGGGCCGCATCGCCTACGCCATCCTGGCGTATGGCGGATTTCTCGGGATCGGCGATCGCTTCTATCCGTTGCCGTGGGAGAAACTCCGCTACGATACGGAAATGCGTGGCTATGTCGTGGATGTGGATCAGGATGTGCTTGAGGGGGCGCCGTCCTACTCCGATGAGGCGGCGGCGTCGTGGCAGGACGAGGTCTGGGGGCGGGGCATATATACGTATTGGGGCGTGCATCCGTTCTGGGAGCTGGCGCCGTAACGGCGTCGCGCGTTCGGGCGAGGGGGGCCAGGGCGGCGCTGTCCCGTGGTGCGGGCTCGGTTTTTACGCGCAGAGAACGCAGAGAAGAAATTTGTTACCTTCGGCGGTGCGCGGCCGGGTTCCGGATGCGCGACCCGGCGGCAGCGGCAAATAATTCCAGCGAAACGGGGCAAGAATACTTCTCTGCGTCCTGCAAATCGTTGCGGTCTCTGCGCATATAGGCGGCCTTTCATCCAGCACGCGGGTCCCGGCGTTGGCCGATGCCGGCAACCTTGCCCGCGGCCGTCCGGCGTGCTTGGACTCGGGCAGGATGCGCCGGGAGGAAACCATGAAGATCGACCGGGTCGAGACCCTGCAGGCGGATGCCGGCTGGCGGATGTTCTCCTTCCTGAAGGTCGTCACCAGCGACGGCATCATCGGCTGGTCCGAGTTCAACGAAAGCTTCGGCAGCACCGGCCTGTCCGACGTCATCAAGGGCCTGTCGCCCGTTCTGATCGGCCGCGACCCGCGCCGGTTCGAGCAGGTGACACAGCATCTACATGTGCTGACCCGCCAATCGCGCGGCGGGCTGAACCAGCAGGCCATCGCCGCGATCGAAAACGCCTTGTTGGATGTTGCCGGCAAGGCCTACGGCGTGCCGGTGGCGTCGCTGTTCGGCGGCCCGATCAGGGAGCGGATCCCGGTGTATTGGTCGCATTTCGGGACCTATCGGGTGCGCAACGGGGCGCTGATGGGGACGCCGCCGCTGGAGACCTATGACGATCTGGCCCGCCACGCGCGGGAGGTGCGGGACCGCGGCTTCCGCGCGCTGAAGACGAATATCCTGCCTATGGTAGATGGGCGGCTGGCCTACTACGTCCCGGGGTTCGGGCGCTCGCCGGGCTGGCCGGAACTGAACTGGGACAACCGGCTGATCCGCGGCGTGACGGAGCAGCTATCCGTCATCCGCGAGGCGGTGGGGCCCGACATGGGCATCCACCTCGACGTGAACTTCAACTTCAAGACCGAGGGCTACAAGCGCATTGCCGACGCGGTGGCGCAGGCGAACCTGACCTGGCTGGAGATCGATACGCATGACGCGGCGGCGCTGGCGGAGATCAAGCGCGGCGCGCCCTGTCCGATTGCCTCCTGCGAGACGCTGCACGGGCGGCGGGAATTCAAGCCGTTTCTGGACCAGTATGCCACTGATGTGGCGATCGTCGATGTGATCTGGAACGGGTTCCTGGAGTCTTCGAAGATCGCCTCCATGGCGGACGTCTACGAAATCAATGTCGCGCCGCATAATTTCTACGGCCATCTGTGCAGCGCCATCAGCGCGACGTTCAGTGCCATCGTGCCGAATTTCCGGGTGATGGAGATCGACATGGACAGCGCCCCGTGGCGTGACGAGTTCTATACGGTTGTGCCTGTGATCGAGGATGGCGCGTTCGTGCTGCCCTCCGGTCCCGGCTGGGGCATCGATGTTAACGAAAAAGCCGTGCGGGCGCGCCCGCCGAAGCACTGATCAGGGAGGAAGACGTGGCCAAATTTAAGATCGCGACCCCGGCTGGGGCGAGCTTCACCACCGCCGGCGGCGGTTACGACTACGAGATGGAGCCGCTGGAGGGGATCGATGCCGAGATCGTCGAAGGCCCGGCGGATGAGGATGGGTTCATCAGGTTCGCCGCCGATGCCGATGCGGTCTATGCCAAGGGCATGCGCTTTACCAAGGCGATTGTCGATGCGCTGCCGGAGACGTGCCGCGCGATCGTGCTGGGCAGTGTCGGGGTGGACAGTATCGATATCGCCGCCGCGACGGCGCGCGGGATGCCCGTAACGAACTGCCCGGACACGTTCATCGAGGAAGTAGCCGATCACGCAATGATGCTGTTGCTGGCGGCGTTTCGGCGAACGATCGAGCAGGATCGGATGGTGCGGGAAGGCCGCTGGAAGGAGGGGCGGCCGGCGCTGCTGGGGATTCCCCGGCTGATGGGGCTGACGCTCGGGCTGATTGCGTTCGGGCATGTGGCCCGGGCGGTCGCGAAGCGGGCGAAACCGTTCGGGCTGCGGGTGATCGCGTATGATCCGTTCATCGAGGAACTGGTGATGACGGAGCACGGCGTGCTGCCGGCGACGCTGGAGGAAGTGCTGTCGCAGTCGGATTTCGTTTCGATGCACGCGCCCGCGACGCCGGATGCTGAGGGGATGCTGACCGAGAAACATTTTCGTCTGATGAAGAAGAGCGCGATCTTTATCAATACCGGCCGCGGGCCGACGGTGCAGGAATCGGCGCTGATCAAGGCGCTGCAGGAGGGCTGGATCGCGCATGCCGGTCTGGACGTGCTGGAGATCGAGCCGCCGGGGAACAACAATCCGCTGCTGGGGATGACGAACGTGACGCTGAGCGCGCACACGGCCTCGGCGTCCGCCCGGTTCGATCCGGCGCGCAAACGGCATGTCGGGCGGGAACTGGCGCTTGTGCTGAACGGGAAGTGGCCGATGAGCTGCGTCAACCCCTCGGTACTGCTGACGTCGAAGCTGCGGCGGTGGCAGCCGGTTTCGATGGAGCGGGGGCCGAACAGTTGATCGTCCGCAGCGGGTCCTGATCCGCATGCCATATCGTGAAATTGCTGATCTTCCGGAGTCCGTCCGAAGCCATTTGCCGCCGCATGCGCAGGAGATCTACCTTGCCGCGTTCAATAACGCCTGGCGGCAGCACGCGCGGGACCCGGATGGCGAGGCGATCGTCCACCGCATCGCGTGGTCGGCCGTGAAGCGGGGCTATCGGAAGGCTGGGGACGTCTGGGTGCCGATCGAGCCGTAGGGTGGTGCAACCTGCCGAGCTCAAGCTCCATAGCGGCAACGTCATGGAGCCGGCACGGCCCGTTCACTTATGCCAGCCATGGTGCGTTGGCGCGGACCACCGGGGCTCTGCCGACGCTGCTCGGCATGGAGGCTTCGCAACCGCGAACAACCTTGCCGCGGCGATCGATTCCCGGCAGAAAGCCGCAATGTCACTGTCCGGCCAACGCGAGAATCTGCCGTTGACCGCACTGCGCGGGCTGGCATCCGTCTGGGTCGTGGCGTTTCACGTCCAACCGCCCTGGTTCCCTGATGCGCCGGCCGGCCTCGTTTCCGTGCTCGGTCTGGGCGAGGCTGCGGTCGACATCTTCTTCGTTCTGAGTGGTTTTATCCTGGCGTGTGTCTACGGCAGGCTCCGGCTGAACCGGGCGTGGTTGTTCTGGTTGCGCCGGGTCTGCCGCATCTACCCGCTTCATCTTGTTGTACTCGGAACGTTCGGCGGAATGACCCTCGCGGCCGTTCTGCTGCATCGCAGTCATTACAGTCACGATTGGCAGTCGTTTTGGGTCGAGGCGTTGCTGCTGCACCCTTTCTTGCCCGGTCAGATTCCATGGAACCCGCCGACCTGGTCGCTGGGGATCGAGATGCTATGTTACGCGCTCTTTCCTTTTGTAGCGTGGCTCTTCCGCCGTGCCAGCGTGTGGATTGTTTGCGCCGCCGTGGTAGGGTTTGCCGCTGCCGATGCCTACGTGCTGCGTCATCACAGCGGCGCTATCGCCGAGCACGGAGCGGTGCTGCGCGGGCTTGCGGGCTTTCATCTCGGTGTGGCGCTGGGTTGGCTTTCGCCGCGGTTGCCGTCCCGGATGGCCGCCCGCGCCTCCTTAGCGGCTACCGCGGGCCTGATCGCCGGTCTCGCGCTGATCAGCCCACCCGTCATTGTTTTATCGGCGGCGGCGCTGATCCTCTTTTTGTCGTCGGAGCAGGGGCCGGTCGCCTGGCTGCTGGCGACGCGCGGGACGGTCTGGCTTGGCCGCGTTTCGTTCTCGATCTACCTGCTGCACGCACCGCTGATCAACCTGATCCAACGGATTCCATTGCCCGGCGGCCACTGGGGCCATCTGCTCGTATTGTTAGCGACTCTTTTTCCTCTGTCGGAGATGACCTACCGGTGGATCGAGCAGCCCGGCCGGCGCATTCCGGCTATCCTGATGTCCCGATCAGTCGCCGTGCGATGACAGATACGCTGCTGAAACATGATCGGCCCGGCGCTTTTGCGTGCGGTGGCGGAACGGGTGGTGCTGGCGGAGATCCGCCTCCGCGCCGCGCGACACCGGACCGGATTTTCGTGCCCTGAGGGGCGGCTCTCGCCGGTCAGGCTTCTGAGGCAGAGTTCCGTCAACCTCTTGCCTGCCTCACCGCCCCACCCTGCCGCAACGGCAAGTTCGTCCGGTACACCACCCGCTTCAGCGCCAGCGCCGACTTCGAACGACTGCACCCCCGGGATGTGAGTCAGCCGCCCGCGCAGGAACGCCTCGTACGATGCCACATCCGCCGCCACCACCCGGAGCAGATAGTCCGTCGCGCCGGTCATCTCGTACATCTCCATCACCTCCGGGCACGCCTCCACCGCCCGCTCGAACACACGCAGCGTCTCGTTCGCATGATTCGCCAGCTTCACCGTCACGAACACGTTCACCGGCAGGCCGACCTTGTCCTGGTCCAGCAGCGCCACGTAGCGCTGGATGATGCCGGCCTCCTCCAGCAGCTTCTGCCGCCGATGCGACGGGGACGGCGACAGGTTCGCCGCGTCGCTCAAATCCTGCGCCGTTGCCCGGCCGTTGGCCTGCAAGCAGTCCAGTATCGCCAAATCCAGCCGATCAAGGTCCATCAAGCACCTGTGGGGTGACTCCAGGCATTTTGACGCTTCCTGCCAAAAAAGACCAACCGGTCACGCGACTATGGCAAGCTTTCCCTGCGCGCCATACCTACTATCCGGTAAATGAGGGAAACCCTTGAAGGGACAAACGCCCATGGATATCGGTCTCGGACATGCCGGCATAACCCTTGAGTTGCGTTTCGCCGATTTGGACCAGCCGGTGCTGCTCACCGGAATCCAGGCGCTGCTGAGGCTGCTGCTCGAACAGCACCGCCTCGACCGCGCCGCCGGGCTGAACACAGCCGCACTCGTGTCGGGCTACCGAGGCTCCCCGCTCGGCATGCTGGACCGGGAACTGTGGACCCAAAAGAAGCTGATGGCGGCACACGACATCCGGTTCGAGCCGGGGGTGAACGAGGACCTCGCCGCCACGATGATTTACGGCACGCAGGAACTCGACGCCTTCCCGGGCGCCAAATACGACGGCGTCTACGGCATGTGGTACGGCAAGGGGCCGGGCGTGGATCGCACCGGCGACGCTTTCCACTGTGCCAACATGGCCGGGACGCACCGCAACGGCGGGGTGCTGGCGATTGCCGGGGATGATCACGGCGCGCATTCCTCCACCTACCCGCACCAGACCGAATACGTCTTCCAGAACTGCTTCATCCCGGTGCTGAACCCCGCGTCCGTGCAGGACGTGATCGACCTTGGTCTGATGGGCTACGCCATGTCGCGCTTCTCCGGCGTCTGGGTGGCGATGAAGACCACCGCCGAGACGATGGAGCAGGCCTCCACCGCCACCGTCGCGTCCCACCGCCACTTCGTCACCCCCGACTTCCCGCTGCCGAAGCACGGGCTGAACTTCGACCACAGGCTGAAGTTCCCGGCCGATCGCGCCGAACTGGAACGGCGCATGCTGGAGGAGCGGATACCTGCCGTGCTGGCCTGGGCGCGCGCCAACCGCATCGACCGGGTCACTAACGGCTCGCCGCACGCCTCCATCGGCGTCATTACCGTTGGCAAGGCGCATGAGGATACGTTGCACGCCCTCCGCCGCCTCGGCCTCGGTCATCACCAGGACATCGCAATCTACAAGATCGGCATGACCTGGCCACTGGAAACCGAGGGCGTGCGCGCCTTCGCCCGCGGTAAGCGCGCGCTGATCGTGATCGAGGAAAAGCGCAGCTTCGTCGAAAGCCAGATCCGCGACGCGCTGTACAACCTGCCGGCGGACGAACGGCCGGAGATCAGCGGCAAGACCGACCCGCGCGGCGCCCCGCTGTTGTCGCCGCTGATGGAACTGTCGCCGGAAAGCGTCGCCGGAGGCCTCGGCACATTCCTTGGCCACGCCGGCCTGAACCTGCCCGCCCCGCCGGCGCCCGTCGCCGTCAGCCGCCCGGACGGCCTGCTGCGGCGCATCCCCGCCTTCTGCGCCGGATGCCCGCATGCCACATCGACCAAACTGCCGGATGGCAGCTTCGCCAGCGCCGGCATCGGCTGCCACTTCATGGCGATGGACGACGGCCCGCAGACCCGCACATTCACCCACATGGGCGGCGAGGGCGCGCCCTTCGTCGGCCTGTCCAGCTTCGTCGAGATGCCGCACATGTTCGCCAATATCGGCGACGGCACCTACCAGCACTCCGGCAGTCTCGCCATACGCCAGGCGGTCGCGGCGAAGACCCGCATGACATACAAGCTGCTGTTCAACGATGCCGTCGCCATGACCGGCGGCCAGCCGGCCGAGGGCACCCCGACGGTGCCCGGCATCGCCGCCCAGCTTGCCGCCGAGGGCGTCAAGCGCATCGCCATCGTGGCGGACGAGGCGGACCGTCTGCCGCCCGCCTCCGCCCTGCCGCCGGGCGTCACCCGGCACGTGCGCACCGAGATGGAAGCGGTGCAGGCCTCGCTGCGCGACTTCGAAGGCCCCTCGGTGCTGATCTACGACCAGGTCTGCGCTACCGAAAAGCGCCGCCGCCGCAAGCGCGGCTCGATGGCGCAGGCGCCGCGGCACGTCGTGATCAACGAAGCGGTGTGCGAGAACTGCGGCGACTGTTCCGTGCAGTCCAACTGCATCGCGATCGAGCCGGTAGAGTCCGAACTCGGCCGCAAGCGCCGGATCAACCCAACAAGCTGCAACGTTGATCTGTCCTGCCTGAAAGGCTTCTGCCCCAGCTTCGTCTCCCAGTCCGGCCCGCCGAGCGCGCCGGATGCGGACAAGCAGTGGCAGGCGCGAGAGACAGAACTGTCCGCCGGGCTGCCGGCGCCAGTGCTGCCGCCGCTCGGCATCTGGCGCGGGTTGTTCGCCGGCATCGGCGGCGGCGGCATCGTCACCTCGGGCGCCATCCTCGCCATGGCGGCGCATCTGGAGGGCAGGGCGGTCAAGACCCTCGATTTCACCGGGCTGGCGCAAAAGAACGGCGCGGTGGTGGCGCATGTGCAGATCGCCGCGGAGGAGGCCGATCTGGATGTCGTGCGTATTCCTCTGGGCACCGCGGACCTGATGCTGGCGGCGGATCTGGCCGTCGGCTGTCAGGTCGGCGTGCTGGAGCGCAACGCCCGCACCGCCGTGGTCATCGGCAACCTGGACCTCGCCGCCACCGCGGAGTTCAAGCGCGACGCCACGCTGTCGATCGACGCGGCGCTGCACCGGCGGACGATCGAGAAGGTGACCGACGCGCACCGCTCGCTGTGGCTGCACGGGGTGCGGTTGGCCGAGCGGCTGTTCGGCAACGCCCAGGCGATGAACACCATGCTGCTCGGCCTGGCCTGGCAGCGCGGCCTGGTGCCGGTCGGCGAGGCGGCGATCCTGCGCGCCATCGAACTCAACGGCGCGTCCGTCGGCCTAAACAAGCGCGCCTTCCTGTGGGGCCGCATCCTCGCGGAGCACCCGGAGCTGATGGAACAGATCCTGACCGGCCTGGTCGAAGGTCCGCCGATGGAACTGTCCGACCTGATCGACCACCGCGCCGGCGTGCTGACCGCGTACCAGTCGAAGCGCTACGCCAAGCGCTATCGCCGGCTGGTGCAGGACGTGGTGCAACGGGAAACCGCGGTGCTCGGCGCCCCCGGGCGGCTGTCGCGCGCCGCGGCTGAGGGCCTGTTCCGGGTCATGGCCTACAAGGATGAGTACGAGGTCGCCCGGCTGCACGCCACCGCCACCTACGGCGAGAAACCGGCTTTCCACATGTCGCCTCCCTTGGTTGGCCGCACCGACAAGGTGACCGGCCGGCGCCGCAAGATCGCCATTCCCGGCTGGGTGGCGCTGCCGCTGTTCCGCGTGCTGCGGCACGGCAAGGCGGTGCGCGGGACGGTGATGGACCCGTTCGGCTTCCAGGCGGAGCGGCGCCACGAACGGGCGCTGATCGGGCAATATGCCGGAGACCTGCGCATGATGCTGGCCGGGCTGACGCGTGAGAATTTGGAGACTGCCGTCGCTCTGGCGGAACTGCCCGATCAGATCCGCGGCTTCGGCCCTGTCAAGGACGCGAACCGGATGAAGGCAGCCGATCGGCGGGTCCAGTTGCTGGAGGCGCTGTCGCGTCCGGCCGCGGTGGCCATGGCGGCGGAATAGAACGCGGCCGCGGTCTGCGGACCCGAACGAATTGGGCGGTCCATGTTGTACCGTCATGGCCCGGCTTGTCCGGGCCACCCGCGCCAGCACGTGCCGCGACAGGGGGCCCGGACGAACCGGGCCATGACGGTTAGAGTGAGCCGCTGGGGCCGAAGCGCTACTTGTTGGACGTCGCCTAAGACCCTCCCTCCCTCTGGCGCGCGTCGCGATTGAGTTGTGTCCGTCAATATGTGCAAAAGCCTTCTGCCACGTAGGCGGTGATGTGTTTCGCTGTATCGGGCTCCGGTGTTCGAAGCGTCGCGCGCAACCGCAGTCAAGGCTGGCCGCAGGCCACCGCCGAAGGCGGCGCGAAGCGGCCTTGACGGCGGTGAGCACGACGAGAGGCTTGAATAAGGCATGACTTTTGTCATGCCGCCACTCGCATCTGCTGCTTCTTGTGCTCGCGCAAATCGGCCATGTTCAAGTAACGCGGACTTTCCAGCCAGTCCTCATGCGTCTCGACCGCCAGCGCCCGCACCAGCCGCAGGCAGCTTGCCGGGCTGGGAAAGATCCGCACGACATGCGTGCGCCGTTTGATCTCCTGGTTCAGCTGCTCCAGCATGTTGGTCGATTTCATGTGCTTGTGGTGCGACAGCGGCAGCCGGTAGTAGGTCAGCGTCTCCTCGATGTTCGCCTCAACCCAGTCGCACAGCCGAGGGTATTTGCTGCTCCATTTCGCCAGCCACGCCGCCAGATCCCGCCTGACCTCCGCCAACTCGCGCCGGTCATAGATCCAGCGCAACTCTTGCAGGCAGTCGTCATTCGCCCGCCGCGGCAGGTAATCCAGCGCGTTGCGCAGAAAATGCACGTAGCAGCGTTGCCAGGCGGCCTCCGGCAACACCTCACGGATGGCTTGCGTGAGGCCGGCATGATCGTCCGAGACCACGAACTCCACGCCATGCAGACCGCGCTGCTTCAGTCCCAGCAGAAACTCCCGCCAACTCGACGTGCTCTCCCGGTTGGCCAGCTCCACAGCCAGGATCTGACGCCGGCCCTCGGCATCCACCGCCACCGCGATCAGCACCGCCTGGCTGGCGATCACCCCGCCTTCGCGCGCCCGCTCATACCGCGCGTCCAGGATCAGGTAGGGATAGGGTTCGTCCAACCGCCGCGTCGCGAACGCCGTCAGCGCCGCATCCAACGTCCGGTTCATCTCGCTCACCGACGAGGCCGAGAAGCTGTGGCCGCACAGCGTTTCCGTCACCGCCTTCACTTTGCGGGTTGACACGCCCTGCACGTACATTTCGGCAAGCGCACTCACCAAAGCCCGCTCCGAGCGCTGATAGCGCTCGAACAACTCCGTCGAAAACAGACCGGAGCGGTCGCGCGGAACCCGCAGTTCGATGGTGCCGACACGGGTGATCAGCGAGCGGCTGTAGGAACCGCTGCGATAGCCGAGCCGGCCATCCACACGTTCGCTCCGCTCAGCCGCCAAGGCCTCCGTCATCTCCGCCTCCGGCGCCGCCTGGATCGCTGTCCGCACCGCCGAACGAATGAAATCGCCGTCCGCCGATACCAGCGCTTTGATCTCGCCGCTGCCGATCTTACCTTCTCGCCCGGTCATGGTGTGCGCCCTCTCCAAAAGGTTGGTGACGTTGAACATCACCAGCATGCCATGGCCGCTTCAGACGGTTCCGCTTTTGCGCAATCGACCGGACAGTATCTGCGATTGACGCCACAGCCGCCGCCGAACCCGGGGCCGCAAGTCATGCGGAGATTGGAGGGTCAATTCTCCGCAAACGCATCCGCAAGCCGTGATCGCGATCACCGGTGCCCGGGCGAAGCGACGCCTCCGCGCACGCCTCGCTGAATTGGCCCGGCATTCCGGCCCGAAGAGAGACCCGGCGGGTCACTCGGTGCTCGCGCCGACTTTGGCGAGCCACTCGCAGAACACGCTGCCGGCGGGATTTATCGGATCGCCCCGCGGCAGATAGGCGAAGTAGGTGCGCGCCGGCAGGCTCACCTCGGGAAACGGCGCGACAAGCCGTCCCGCCGCCAGATCGTCGCCGACCAGCGCGGTTGGTCCCATCGCCACACCCAGACCATCGATCGCGGCCTGGATGGACAGGTAGAAGTGGTCGAGCGTCAGCCCCTGCCGCGGCCTCAGGTCCGCATACCCCGCCTCGGTCAGCCAGTCGCGCCAAAGCCTTGGCATCGAGCCAACGTGCAGCAGCGTGTGCCGCTCCAGGTCGGAAACGCTTGCCAGACGCGCGGCCAGGGCCGGGCTGCAGACCGGCAGCCGGCGCTCGCCCAGCACCGGATACGACACAAAGCCGTGGAACGCATCCGGACCGCCGCGGATGATCACGTCGTAGTCCTCCGGCAACGCATCGACAGGCTCGTTCGCTGTTGTCAGTTGCACCGCGATCCGGGGATGCTCCTCGCGGAACCGCGTCAATCGCGGCAGCAGCCAGCGCAGGCTGAACGTCGCCAGGGCGTTGACGCGCAGCACCGTGGCCATCGGTCCGCCACGCCGATCGCGGTGCTGCCGCGCGGCGGCGGAGATCCGGTCGAGCGCCGGGCCGAACTCGGCCAGCAGGGCACCACCCTCCGGCGTCAGCTCGACGCCCCGGTTCACCCGCCGGAACAGCGCGGGCGCACCGAGCCACGCCTCGAGCAACTGGACCTGCCGGCTGACCGCGCCGTGCGTCACGCCGAGTTCGGCGGCCGCGTCCTTGAAGCTGCCGCGGCGGGCGGCGGCCTCGAAGGCGCGCACCGCATTGAGCGGCGGAACAACCCTGCGATGCGGCATGCGTGAGTTTTCCTAACCTGAATCCCGCAAATAAGTCGTTTGCTACCGAAGCAACAGCTCCCCACCATCGTGACAGTGAGATTTCCTGCCGCCCGAAGCGCGCGGCGATAACGGGAGAAAGCGCCGTTGAGCCATTCCGCTGTCATCGCTGATCTGCCGGCGAAATCCCGCGCCCGGCGCACGCTGGTGCTGGCCGGTCTCGCCCACGCGCTGCACGACGGTTTCACCGACATGATCTATGTGCTGCTGCCGGTTTGGCAGGCGCAGTTCGCGCTCGGCTATGGCGCGCTGGCCGTGCTGCGCGCCTTGTATGTGGGTGCTCTGGCCGCGCTCCAGGTGCCCTCCGGTCATCTCGCACGGCGCCTGAATGCCCGGACCGTGCTGGTGCTTGGCACGTTGCTGAGTGCGCTCGGCTATGCCCTGGCCGGACTCTCCGGCGGCCTGGCGGGGCTATGCGCGTCGCTCGTCCTGGCCGGCGCGGGCGGCAGCACCCAGCACCCGCTCGCATCCGCCGCGGTGTCGCGCGCCTATGGCAGGACCGCGCGCGGCCCGCTCGGCACCTACAATTTCGCCGGCGACCTCGGCAAGGCGGCACTGCCGCCCGCTGTCTCCCTGCTGCTGACCGTCACGGACTGGCGCTCGGCGCTGTGGGTCGTCGCCGGCCTGGGACTTCTGGTCGCGGTGCTGATCGGCTGGCTGATGCCGCGCGTTGCGGACCCGCCCGCCGCGCCTGAAGCCGCGACCGCGCGGGACCGCAGCGTTGCCGGCAAAGGCGGCTTCGGGCTGCTGCTGTCCATCGGCGTGCTGGACAGCGCGGCGCGCATGGCCTTCCTGCTGTTCCTCCCATTTCTGCTCCAGTCCAAGGGTGCGCCGCTGACCACCGTGGGGTTGGCATTGTCGCTGGTCTTCATCGGCGGAGCGTTCGGCAAGGCGGCCTGCGGCTGGCTCGGCGCGCGTCTGGGTCTGCTGGCGACCGTGATCACGACCGAAATCGGCACGGCGGCGGCCATCCTGGCTTTGCTCGCGTTGCCGCTCGCGCCGAGCCTGGCATTGCTGCCGCTTCTGGGCGTGATGCTCAACGGCACATCGTCGGTGTTGTATGGCACCGTCCCTGAGCTTGTGCCGGCCCGGCGGATCGAGCGGGCCTTCGCCCTGTTCTACACCGGCACCCTGGGATCGAGTGCGCTGGCGCCCGTGCTCTATGGGCGGCTGGGCGATGCGTCCGGAGCGACCACGGCGACAGTCGCGGCGGCCGTGACGGCCCTCGCGGTCGTGCCGCTCATGCTGCTGCTGGCACCGCGATTGGCGTCCTCGCGCCAATCGGCCTGACGACGCGGCTCAGCCCCATTACGGCAGCGTTACCGAGCGCACCCGATACGCCTGCGGCCAGAAATTGGCGGAACCGGTGATCACGGACAGTTCCATCTTCAGCCGGATGCCCGTTTTCGGGTCCAGCCAATGGGTGTAGCGGCCATGGAACCCGCTGGTACCCCGCGCGTCGCTGGCGACATCGTGGTCGAGAACCAGAACCTCGACGGTCTTGCCGTCGATCGCATACGGCTCCCTGCGGAGCAGGGTCCAGGTGTCCTGCTGGATGTATCCGTTGAACGCGGTGTAGGGAAAGCTGACGCTGGTCTTGCGGCCGGACAGCAGGTCCATCATACCGGACCGGGCGGCGACATTGGCCGCGGCGGTGTTGTTGGTGCCGGACAGCGCATACAGGTTGAACAGCCGCAGTTCCGCCTTCCCCCTCGGGTCGAGCCGCGCGCAGACAAACGAGTCCGCCGCCGAGGTGCCGGTGTATTTCAGGGTCGAAACGCCACGCTGCTCCAGCGTCCCCGGTGCCGGGCATGAGAACGTTACTTGAGCCGCGTGAGCGGCCGTCATGGCGGTGTAACCCGGCGCCGCAACGAAGAAGAGACGCCGCGCAAACATGCCTGCATGCCTTTATACTGCCGTGACGGCAGTTTCCGGTTTCGGCCCGCTGTTGTCATATCGCGAGTCGTTGCCATCAAGCATTTTTGCTGCGGCGCCGGGAGCGTCGCGGGGGAGTGCCCGCCGTGGTGAACAGGTTGGGATAACCGTGCACTTGCAATCCCATCGTCGTGCGGATGTCGCGCCCCCAGTCCGCCTTCAAGGACCGGCCGCCGCGCCCGCGGATGTCGATGCGGGTCAACGCCCCGGTGCCGGCATCGAACACGGTCGCGAGGATGATGATGTCGAGTTCGTGGACCATACCGTCGGCCGTCCGGATACCCTCGGGCGTAACGCGCTCGATCGGATTGCTCCTGACGCTGACAGCCTCGACATTGGGGCGCAGATAGGCTTCGAGATAGCGGGTCTCGAGCGGAACCCGATGCGTGCCGAAGCCGTAATCGGTCGGGATCAGCACCCCGATCAGCTTCGGGTCCTTCAACCGCGCGCTCATCTTTTCACGTACGAACCCGGAGACTTCCGCACTGACCTGCTCGTCGAAGAACATCTCGGCAAAGGATGCCAGCCATATCTTCAGGGAACCATCCTCCCACGTCTCCTCCAGCCACGCACGCCGCTTTTCCGGCGTCAGTTCGGCCCAACTATAGACGAAGTCATATTCGAAGCCGGTGAAGGTGTTCGGGATGGTATTCTTTAACTCCTCGTATCGCGCCTTGTAGGCCTCGACTTCCTTCGGACCGTATTTTGGATTTTTCATCGGCACGGCGTGTTGCGGTGTCTGCACGAAAACCTTCAAGTGACCGACCTGATCGGCGATGTTCTGGATGACCTGGATGCCGGTCGCGCCGATGCCGACGACGCCCACCCGCTTGCCGGCGAAATCGATCGGCTGCTTCGGCCAGCGCCCGGTGTGCACAAGCTGCCCCGTGAACGTATCCTGACCGGGAAACACCTCGGTCAGCGGTGCCGACAACATCCCGCAGCAGGTCACGAGAAATTGCGTATCGAATGTCTCGCCCGCTTCGGTCTTCACCGTCCAGCGGTTCGTTGCCTCATTGAAGTGCGCGCCGGTCACCGTGGCGTTGAACTGAATGTCCTTCCGCAGGTCGCGCTTGTCCGCGACATAGTTCAGCCAGCGCTCGATCTCCGGCTGGCCGGGGAATTTCTCGCTCCAGCTCCAGCCCTTGTAGAGATCTTCGGAGAACAGATACTGGTAGATATAGGCTTCGGAATCGAACCGCGAACCGGGATAGCGGTTCCAATACCAGGTGCCGCCGACGTTGGACGCCGTGTCCACGGCACGCACGGTCAGGCCCTGCTCGCGCAGCATGTGCAACTGGTAAAGCCCGGCAACGCCGGCGCCGACGATCAGCGCATCGAGTTTTTGAACCGGTCCGGCACCGTTCGTCGAACTGCCGGCCTCAGCCATATGTCTCTCCCTGTGTTTGTTGTGATTGGCAAGGCAAGCGGTGGTCGTCCTCCCTTCCGCGCGGAATAGGATGCCGGGAAAGCGGAACGATTAACCGTGCGAACCGAGACAAAGTCATCGAGGTGTATGACGAGGCGGTCACGTCAATGCCAATCGGGCTTTACTCAACAACCCGGACGATACGTAAAGGCGGCAACCCGGTATCGTGTCGTGCGCGGGATGACGGCGCCGCGAACCCATCACGGCGGGCATCCCGGGGTGGCCGAAGATCTTGTGGTAGACGGGGTTGGCCAGGCATCCGCCGACTGCACCATAGCCGGCCGGCGCGGGCACTGCCAGACAGCGCCAATCAGCGCTGGCGGCCCTTGGTGACTCCAAGCCGCGCAAGATGAGCCCGGAGTACGTTCCGGCTAATGCCAAGGGCCGCCGCCGCCCGGACCTGATTGCGGCCGCAATGATCGAACGCGGTATGGACGAGCGCATCCATCACCTGTTCATAGAGCCGTGGCGACGGTGTTTGCAGAGCACGGCGCAAAGCCGCGGTCACCTGATCGATTGGCTGCTGTGCGGCGGTGCTCTCTCCGCAGAGCTGCGGCAGATGCAGATCCGCAGGCGACACGACAGCGCCATTGCAAACAAGCAGCGCGTAATGGATGACATTTTCAAGCTCGCGAATGTTGCCCGGCCAGGGATACCGCAACACCAGCGCCAACGCCGCCGGATCGACCGAGACGGAGCCCAGCCCGAGCCGCTCTCGATAGGTTCCGACAAAATGATTGACTAACGGGACGATATCGCCGGGTCGTTCTCGCAACGGTGCGAGATTGAGGACGGCGACCTTGATGCGATAATACAGGTCTTCCCGAAACCGGCCGGCCGCCATCGCACGCTCGAGATTCACGTTGGTGGCGAACAGCAGGCGTACGTCGATCGGGATCGCCCGCCGGGATCCTACCGGTACCACTTCGCGTTCCTGCAACACCCGCAGCAACTTGACCTGGATCGCCAACGACAGCTCGCCGATCTCATCGAGAAACAGGGTCCCGCCGTTGGCTGCTTCAAACCAGCCCGCATGTGCGGCGTGGGCCCCGGTGAATGCGCCGCGTTCATGGCCGAAGAGTTCGGTTTCCGCCAAGGTTTCGGAAAGCGCGGCGCAGTTGACGGCCACCAGAGGACGATCGCGGCGCCCGCTCAGGCTATGAATGTAACGTGCGACAAGTTCCTTTCCGGTGCCGGTTTCCCCGACAATCAGAACCGTGGCATCCGTCGGCGCCAGGCGCTGCATTTGGGCGGCAATCTCTTTCGAGCGCGGATCCTCGAACATCAGCGCGCTGGCGGCAACGATGCGCGGATTGGTTTGCCGCCCGGGCATCGCCAGCAAGGCCGGCGTCGCGCCATCCGGCGTAGAGACCCCGGCGATGCACCGGCTGTCCCGCGGCAGCTTGCTGTGCAGCGACATTACATGCCTCCATCAAACGGCGGCAACTTACCGATCCATCGCCAAGTCATTCGCTGTCGTTCCTAGTCCGGCTCGCCCGGGCGTGGCAAGCCGCGAGGACGGGACCGCCGCCCGGTCGTTTCGTCGCTGCTTCCCGTTTGCCGCCGGCCATGTGCTGCTATCGCAACAGATCTGTGCGGCAGACTGTTGCCCGGGCACCAGCACCGGCAGTCCGCCGGCAAAACGTTCTGCAAATACAGCGTCCCCGGCTTTGGCACAGCTATTGCCAATGCGATAGCGCACTGAAGGACATGGACATGGTTCAGCGTATATCAATCCTCGGCGGCCGAGGCCGGGACGGCAGGCCGGACGCCATCGATCGCCTCGACCTGCACATGGGCGACATCGTCAGCGTGGTGGGCCGCACCGGCTCCGGAAAGACCACGTTGATCAACGACATCGAACTGTTCGCCGATGCCGATACCCCGACCGGACGCCGTATCCTGATCGATGACGAGCGTCCGCCCGAGGCCTATCGCGACGATCCGGCGCGCAACCCGATCGCCCTCATTACCCAGCACACGACCTTTCTGTCGGATCTGCCGGTGGACACATTCCTGAGGACTCATGCCGGCATCCGCGGCGGCTCCCCGGATGAGGTCGAATCCGCAGTGGAACAGACCCTGTCCTTTGCCAACCAGCTCACGGGCGAGCCGATCGTGCTGTCCAGCCGCATGACGGAACTGTCGGGAGGCCAGACCCGGTCGCTGCTTATCGCCGATGCAACGATCATTTGCCACACCCCGATCGTGCTGCTCGATGAGGTCGAGAACGCCGGCATCAACCGGTCGCGGGCACTCGAATTGCTGCGTGCGCACCGGAAGATTTTCATCTTCGTGACGCATGATCCGCGCATCGCCCTGCTGTCGGATTACCGCCTCGTCCTGAAGGACGGGCGGATCGACCAGGTATTGTATACCGACGAGCGGGAACGCCATCTCGCACCGATTGTCGGGCGGCTCGACGACGTGCTCGCCGGTCTGCGCGACCGGATACGGTCGGGCGAGCGGATCGCCAGTTTCGATACGGAGTTCGTGGCATGAAACTGGCAATCTGTGCCGGCACGGCAACCACCGGGAAGACCGCGGTCCTGCGCCATGTCGTTCCGCGTCTGACGCGCCGGGGCTGGTCGGTGGCGTTCCTGAAGATCGACGTCCAGTATGCCGAGGAGGATCAGGAGTTCGCCCGCGAGTTTGGTATTCCGACCCGCAAGGTCTACTCCGGCGACCTGTGTCCCGACCATTGCAATGTCATGGTCCTTGGCGATGCCATGCAGTGGGCCGCCCGGTCGGGGGCCGACGTGCTTCTGGTGGAAACCGCCGGACTCTGCCTGCGATGTTCGCCCTATGTCGATGGCGGAATCGGCATTGTCGTTCTCGAAGCGACCAGCGGCATGAACCTGCCGCGCAAGATCGGGCCGATGCTGTCGCTGGCCGACATCGCTGTTGTAACGAAAATCGACCGCGTGTCCCAGGCGGAGCGCGAAGTGTTCCGCGCCCGCATCATAGAAGCCGCGCCCGGCGTGCGCATCCGCGAGGTCAACGCCTTGTACGGCATCGGTATCGACCCTCTGGCCGATGCCATTTCCACCACGCCCGAGGTCCGGGAGGAACTGGCTTTGCGCGGCAATCCACCCGTAGGCACCTGCACCATCTGTGTGGGCAAGAAAACGATCGGATGGCAGTCGCATTTCGGCGTGGTGCGCTCGCTCGACAACCAGACCTTCTATCGCGGCGAGTAGGCGGTCATGATCTACCTGGACAATTCCGCGACCACGCCAGTCGATCCGCGCGTCGCTGCGGCCATGCAGCCGTGGCACACCCGGGATTTCGGCAACCCGTCAAGTATGCACAGCTTCGGCCGTCAGGCGCACGACGCGGTGGATCAGGCGCGCGCCCGGGTCGCTGCACTGCTGGGCGCACAGCCGCGGGAGATCATTTTCACCGCCAGCGGGACCGAGGCCGACAATCTCGCCCTGATCGGCGCGGTGAAACCCGGCCAGCACCTGATCACCAGCGCCATCGAGCATCCCGCCATCCTGGAGACCGCCCGCGCGCTGGAACGACGTGGCATCGAAACAACAATCCTGCCGGTCAGCCCCGAGGGCGTGATCGACCCGGAAACGGTACCTGCGTGCCGTCCGGCCGAATACCCGTCTCATTTCGATCATGGCGGCCAACAACGTCACCGGAACGATCGAGCCCGTGGGGGAAATCGGCCGGATCGCGCGCTCCGCCGGTGTGCTGTTCCACACCGACGCGGTCCAGGCCGCGGGCAAGCTGCAACTTGATGTTACGTCGCAACACATCGATCTGCTTTCGCTGTCGGCGCACAAGCTGCATGGCCCCAAAGGCATCGGCGCGCTGTTCGTGCGCGACGGTGTGACGCTGGAACCGATCATTCACGGTGGCGGGCAGGAGCGTGGCCTGCGCTCCGCGACCGAGAACGTTGCCGGCATCGTCGGTTTCGGCAAAGCCGCCGAGCTTGCCTCGACGGAAATGGCTGACGACAACGTCCGGCTGGCCGGGCTGCGCGATCGTCTGATTGCCGGCATCCAGGCCGCCTGCCCGCAGGCCTATTTGATCGGCCCCTCGATGCAACGACTGCCGGGCCACGTCAGCCTCGGATTTGCCGGCCAGGAAGGCGAGGCGATCCGCCTGCTGATGGCGCTCGATGAAGCTGGGATCGAGGTTTCCGCCGGCAGCGCGTGCAGCGCGTCGCATGCCGCCGAACCGTCTTACGTGCTGCAGGCGCTGGGCTTCGATCCGTTCCGCGCTCGGGGTGGCCTGCGCCTGACGCTCGGCCGCTTCAATACCGCAGCCGAGGTGGAACGGGTTATCGACGTGCTGCCCGCGCTGGTCGGCAGTCTTCGGCGGATCGCCACTTCCCGCCGTTGATCAATATTTTATCGAAAGGAAAACACCATGTCACGGTCCGAAACGTCCATCGCGTCCAGCCTGCCGGGGACCAATTGCGGGGTGTGCGGGTTTCGCACCTGCTCGGCACTGGCGGACCAACTGGAAACCCGTCCGGACATGATAAAGCGATGTATCACGCGATCGGATAATCGCTTCGACGCACCGGCGCAGGCGTTTCCAGCCGCGGCGGGCGACCGGCTCGGCCGGCCGGAGCGCGTGAACGTTCCGGGCGCCGGGGGCACCGTCCTGCGAGACACGCTGGGCCGGGAATTCGACTTCTATCTGGAACATTTTCCCGAGGATCCCGGACCGCGTGAGATCATTCTGCCGCACAATCCCATGCTGACCCGCGAAATGGAAATCGCAGTCGGCGACCTGATGATCGGCCGTCCGCTGGGCATGTCGTGCGGTTGCCCGATCACCCACTGCGGCGTGGTCACCGAGGTCGATGCCCGCACCGGGGTCATCGTCTGGTGCGTCACCGGCCCGCTCGGCCCGCGTGAGAAGGGCTTCAAGGACATCGGTTATTACATCGCCGAGGGCTACGAGGGCCTGGTCAGCCAGCCGCGCGGCGAAATCGTTATCGGCATGCGATATTTCTTCCAGCCGCGCCGATGCATGCTGCAATGGCGCCACAGCGGCCTGGTGAACTTCGTCAACCGGGGACCGGACGGCCTGCAAATTCGCCTGGAGGGGCTCTGGATCGGCTGATCCCTCATCGAACCGGAGGCGCATATGCCGCCTCCGGCTTGTATCATGACCGTAACGCCCCGGGCGAACCACTCGCGAAGGCGCTCCGCGGTGCAGCCCCTACGAACGGTTCAACGTCCGCCACATCCCACGATCCGCCGCCCGCGCCGCGTCCTCGCTCTGCCGCAAGACCGCCGCCGTGGCGTGCGCCCAACCGTCTCGCACCAGTGCCTCGCTCAGCCTCGCGCCACCGGCCACGCAGTCTCCCACCGGCCGGCCTTGGCCATCGTGCCCTGTCACGGCGCAATCGACCCCGCGGTCGCGCACCAGCGACGCCAGCGCGTTCGCCGCCGCGGCGCCGCAATCCACGTTCCCGTCGCCATCTCGGCAAACCGACCCGCGCGGCGGCGCGTCGATCCCGTCCAGCCGCACTACCTGATCGCCGACCCGCAGCGTATCGCCGTCCAGCACGGCCAGGGCTCCGGCCGGGGCGGTGACATGGCGGTTCGGCGGCGCATGCGCGGGCGCGTCGGAGGAGCTCACGAACAGCCATGCGGCGGCCAGCACCGTTGCCGAACCGCCGGCGGCGGCAAGCCAGACGCCTGCGGACGGCAGGAGGTCAGGGATCCTCACAGGGATCGGCCCGGCGCCTGACCGGAAAATACGCCGCTTATGGTTTAACGACACGGCCCACACCCCGGTTGTTGTGCCGCGGGCGCCTCCCGGAGGCACCATCCGACACCCGAATCGATGCGGGGATGCCAAAGCGGCACCGCCAAAGTCAAGCCCAATAAGCGTGTTGACGTTTGAAACGCTCGAAGGATTTTATAATTCGAGGCCGAATCCTTTCCGCCCGCGCCGCGAGGAAGCCGGCGATCACCCCCGCCGCATAGGCGTGCCGCCCGCCGGCGCCGCCAAGCTCCAGCAGCAGATGGTTGGCCACCGCGCCGTCGTTCAGCACGCCGAGTCGCTGCTGCAGGTCGCTCAGCCGGTCGATGAAGCGGTTCGCCGCCTTGCCGTCGTGCAGCGTGGCGAACATCTCCGCCGCATAGCGCACCCGCTTGGCGCGCAAGCGCACGCCATGCAGGGCCGGTATGTCCAGTTCCTCGATCCGCTTGCCGGCCGAGAGCAGCTTCCTCCAGCGCTGTTGCAGCACCGCGTCGGCGAACGCCGCCAGTGTCAGCGGTTCGGCCTCGGCGGGCTGTTCCGCCAGCGCGTGCCATGTCCGTGCCGCGGCGAACCAGGCGAGTTCGATGCCCAGCAGGCGAAACCCGGGGCCACCGAGATACTGCGCCAGATCCTTGCGGTGGGCGCCGCGCTGCCGGGATGCGGCGGCTTCCAGCCTTTCCAGGCGTTCGTCGCCGGGGATCGCCTGGCGGATTTCCGGCACGGTCTCATCGGCGAACACGTCCCAGTCGCGCGCTGGACCCAGGCTGCCGCCTAGCGCCCTCAGCCCGGTGTTGACCGTATCGAGCGCGCCGGCCTGCAACGCCGGGCGAAAGATCGACACCGCGGAGCGGGCGCGCCGCACCGCCACGCGCATCTGGTGCACCGCGTGCGGCACGTCGCTGTCCGGCCGCCCGAACTGCATCGCATGTGCCAGAATGACGTCGGTCAGGTGCCCGAGGATGTGGGCGAGCGCCTCCGGCACGGTCACCTGATTATCCGGTAGCACAGGCGCACCCTGGCGGCGCGGTTTCGCCGTCCGTCCGGTCGCCATGGCGATCGCTTCCGCCGCCATCGAGATCACGGGTACGGAGACCGGCACCGCGCCGGCGATCAGCAGCGCCGCCGCGCGGACCGCCTGCTCCCCGCCGCTGAGGCCGATGCGCACGACGGGACGCTCCGCCGTCACCGCCCGCAAGGTGCCTTTGTCGATGGTCAGGGTGACCGGCGTTTCGGCAAAGTGGTGGACGCTGACGGTCCGCCGTCCCTCGAATGCCGCCAGGGGCGCGAGCGGAGACGGCAATTCGGTTAGGTCGGGCGAGTCCGACAGCACCGGCGGCGGCTGCGCCGGCAGCCAGGTCTCGGCCCCGGGGACCAGGCGTTCCAGCCGCCAGGCGCCGCGCTGTTCCGCCAACGTCAGGCCATCGGCCAGCAGCGCATGGTCCGGACTGTCATGCCAGACGATCTTCACCGATTGGGTGCGCGGGCGTCCCTCCCGGCAGGCGGTGAGGGCTTTCAGCCGCGCGAGATGCGCGACGGCATCCGCCTCGGCCGCGAGTTCGAATTCCATGCGGGCTAGCCGGCGGCCTCCAGCATGCGGGGGGTCAGAAACCGCACCAGCCGCCCGCCGCCGTCGCGCAGGTCCCACCAGGACCCGGCGATGACGAACTCGGCCAGCGCGCCGGTGGGGAAGCCCTCGGCCAGGGCGCGTTCGGCCGCGGTGCCGGTGCGCGGGCCGGACAGCGACAACGCCAGGTCGTGCAGGCCCGGGTTATGCGCGATCAGCATGACGCTGCGCACGGTTTCCGCCACGCCGTGCAGCGCCGCGATCAGTTGCATCGGGTTGGCGAGGTACAGGCTGTCCATCGGCTCGATCAGCGGCGCGTCGTTCCAGGGTTCCAGCGCCTCCAGGGTCTCCAGCGTGCGGCGGGACGTGGACACCAGCACGACATCGGGGGCGAGGCCGAGATTGTGCATCGCCTGCCGCATCGCCGCCGCGCACCGCCGCCCGCGCGCGTTCAGCGGACGGTCCCGGTCGGGGAGCGAGGCATCGTCCCAGGACGACTTGGCGTGCCGCAGAAGCAGAAGCTGGCGCATGATGGTTACCATCTTGCCATGTCGCGAAAGACTTGTCGTCCCCCGCCGCGATTAAAGCTGTTCAATGCCGGGGGGCGCGACGCATGGACAAGCCGATCGAGACTTTGCGGGTGGTGTTGGGCGATCAGGTCTCGCGCGGGATCGCGGCGTTGGCGGACCTCGATCCGCGCCATGACGTGGTGCTGCTGGCGGAGGTGATGCAGGAGTGCGTGTATGTCCCGCACCACCTGAAGAAGATCGTCCTGGTGCTGTCGGCGATGCGGCACTTTGCCCGGGCGCTGGCGGCGCGCGGGGTGCGGGTGCGCTATGTCCGGCTGGACGACCCGGACAATACGCAGAGCCTGCGCGGCGAGGTGCAACGGGCCGCCGCCGCGCTGAAGCCGCGGCATGTCGTTGCGACCGAGCCGGGCGAATACCGTGTCCTGGAGGACATGCGCGGCTGGGCGAGCGGCATCGAAATCCGGCGGGACACGCGCTTCATCTGCCCGATCGCCGATTTCCGCCGCTGGGCGGCTGGACGCGGCAGCCTGCGCATGGAGTTCTTCTATCGCGACATGCGCCGGCGCACCGGCCTGCTGATGACGCCGGACAACGAGCCGGAGGGTGGCCGCTGGAACTTCGATGCCGAGAACCGCAAGCGCCTGCCGGCCGGGATCGCAGTGCCGGCGCCGATGCGCTTCACCCCGGACGCCACCACCGGGGCGGTTATCGACCTGGTGCGGCGGCGCTTCACCACCGGCTTCGGCGAGATCGACGGCTTCAACTTTCCGGTAACGGTGACGGACGCCGAAGCGGCTCTGGCCGATTTCATCGCCCATCGCCTGCCGGGATTCGGCGACTGGCAGGACGCCATGCAGCGGGATCAGCCGAACCTGTTCCATGCCGTGATCTCCCCGGCTTTGAACATCGGGTTGCTCGACCCGTTGGCGGTCTGCCGGGCGGTCGAGGCGGCGTGGCGCGCGGGCCATGTGGCGCTCAACGCCGCCGAGGGCTTCATCCGCCAAATCATCGGCTGGCGGGAGTACGTGCGCGGCATCTACTGGCTGCGCATGCCGGAGTACGGAACGCTGAACGTTCTGGGTGCCGAGCGGCCGCTGCCGGAGTTCTACTGGAGCGGCAAGACCGATATGGCCTGCATCGCTCAGGTCGTCCGGCAGACACGGCGGGATGCCTACGCGCATCACATCCAGCGGCTGATGGTCACCGGCAACTTCGCGCTGCTCGCCGGGCTGCACCCCGATGCGGTGGATGCGTGGTATCTGTCGGTTTACGCGGATGCCTATGAGTGGGTGGAGATGCCGAACACCCGCGGCATGGCGCTGTTCGCCGATGGCGGGGTGCTTGGATCGAAGCCGTATGCGGCCTCCGGCGCTTATATCAACCGCATGAGCGATTACTGCCGTGGCTGCGCCTATGACGTGAAGCAGGCGGTCGGAGCGAGCGCCTGTCCGTTCAACTTCCTGTATTGGGATTTCATCGCCCGGCACGCCGCCCGGTTCGCCTCCAACGCCCGCATGACCATGCCGCTGCGCAACTGGGACCGGATGCCAGCCGATCGGCGGGGGGCGATCAGGGCGAGGGCGGCTGCTTTCCTGGCGGAGCTGGAGGCGGGGAGCCCTGCCGCCGCCGCGCCATGCTCCAGAGCGTGATGTCCCAGGCGTTGTGGATCCCGACCGCCAGCAGCAGGCCGATCGATGCCGCCAAAGCGAGGCATGCGGGGTCCAGCCGTTTGAGGAACGCAACGCCCGATCCCGCCAGCGCCAGATACCCCATGATCGGCCCGGCGATGTACCAGGCCCGGTCCTCCAGATCGATGCTGGTAAGCAGGCCGTCCCGCGCGCAATCCCGGACCGCGAGGCAGCAATGTCCCAAGCCGAATATCCCGCAGCCGAGGATCATCGCGCCGAGCCATGTCCAGTCCCGCAGCGGTGCCATAAGGATCATGGATGTCGCCAGCACCAGACTGAAATTCACTACGCTCGCGGTCAGGAACACCCGCATAGGGGCGCGGCGCTCACCCGTGAAGACGCCGGTGCCGACGGAGGCAGCGACGAACAGGAGGCCGACCATCGTGGCCGAGGCGGTACCGGACAGGGTGTAGAAGTTCTGCCAGGGGGCAAGGGCGTCGGCGAGTGGCTTCACGCCGGGCGCCCTGGCCGCGCGTCCTGCCGGCGAAGGCCGGCATCAGCGCCTTTTGCTTGTCCAATCAACAGCGTGGATGGCGGGCCTGCGCCCGCCATAACGGTGGTGGAAGCGGCCGTGCCGTCGATTCAGCCAAGTGGAACGCAGCGATCAATGCGCGGACGGCTCCAGCACCATCTGCGTTTGCGTGACCAGCGCGACCAGCCGGCCGGCCTCGGTGGTGACCCGGGTCTGCCATACCATGCTGCGCCGGCCGCGGTGAACCGGCGTGGTCTCGCCGATGACCTTGCTGCCGACCGGGGCAGGGGCCACGAAGTTGGTCTTCGATTCGATGGTTGCCGTGCCCGCGCCCGCCGGAAGATTCAGGATCGTCGCTGCGGCGCCGAGCGTGTCGGCGAACGCCATGATCGCGCCGCCATGCAGGATCGCCGGCCGGGTGCACAGGTCGTCTCGCACCGTCAGTTCCGCGGTCACCCGCTCCGGCGTGGCGCTGGTGTAGTCGATGCCGAGCAAGGCCGCGAAAGGCAGCGGCGTTTCGCGCAGGCGCTGCAAGTCGTCCATGGCGTCCCTCCGGTCAGTAGATGGTCGCGCGCATCCGGTCCGGGTAGTCCCGGTCGTACTGCTCGCCCCCGGCACGGCCGGCGGTGACGTCGGCCAGGATGGTGCCGGTGCTGGGCAGGTCGGAACGGCTGATATGCCTGTCCGGGTTCCACAGATCCGACCGGACAAGGGCTTTCGAGCACTGGAAATACACCGTCTCCACCCGCACCACGATGACGGTGCGGGGCAGGGTGCCGCGGTAGGGGAAGCGGCCGATAAGGTCCGGCGCGACGGAGATCGCGGCGCGGCCGTTGACGCGCAGGGTCTCGCCGACGCCGGGGATGAGGAACAGCAGGCCGATCCGGTCGTCTCGGATCAGGTTGCGCAGGCTGTCGATGCGGTTGTTGCCGCGGCGGTCGGGGATCAGCAGGGTTTTTTCGTCCACGACGTGGACGAAGCCCGGCGGATCGCCGCGCGGGGAGGCATCGAGGCCCTCCGGCCCGCTGGTGGCGATGACCATGAACGGCGAGGCCTCGATCATGGCGCGGTAATGCGGGTGGATGTGCTCGACTTCCTTCAGCACCGAGGTGGCGGCCGGCACGCCGTAAATCGCTGTTAGCGCCGCGTCGTCGCGGATGAGGTGGTCGCCGCCGATGGCGTCCATTGTCGGGGGGCCTCCCGCCGTGGTTCGCTGGTGAGCGTAGAAGGAGGAAGCCATGTCCGACAAGGATGAGATCCGCGAATTGCTTGCGCGCTACTGCTTTGCCTTGGACGCGGAACGGTTCGACGAGATGGCGGCGCTGTTCACCGAGGACGGGGTCTGGGAGACGGCCTTCGGCACCGGTACGGGTCGCGACGGGATCGTGGCGCAGGCGCAGAGCATCGCCTTGGGGGAGCGGCCACGGCGGGTGCATCTGACGACGAATATCGTGATCGATCTGGAGGACGATACGGCGACGGCGCGGTCGAACTGGGTGTTGTTCCAGAACAGCCCCGCCGGCCCCATCATCAGTTCCGGCGGCGCCTACGCCGATCGGCTGGCGAAGATCGGCGGGCAGTGGTTCTTCCGGCACCGGCGGATCGACCGGTTCGTCAAGGAGGGCGGGGAGTAGCGCGGTCTGTTCACATGCGTCATGGCCGGCCATGAGGCGTTAGGAAAGTCCGTCCCGATCCCGCTCAGCTATACCAGTCGGCGTTGAGATTGATTCTCCGGCCCTGCCGCCTCGTCATGCCGACGAGGTCGGCATCCACGCCGTGTTGAAACAGAGACGTGGACGGTGCGCCTTGACCCGCCACGGTGAGGGCGACCGTGCCCATATGTCGAACTCAATGCGGATTAGTGTTGGTCGCTATTGAAAGCCGATCAGGGCACCACTTCGAACAATTCGGCTGTATAGGTCTTGTATTTCAGCTTCCCGGCCGCGGCCTTCCAATCGGCCGTGTCAGTAACGGATTTGATGTCGGCCTCGGTGGGCCACACCGACGTCGTGGTAATCGTCAGCTTGCCTGCGTCGGTGCCGGAATATGTCGCCTTGACCGCCGATGCCTTCTTCAGCATCGCCACGAAGGTCGGGACCAGCGCGGCATTGTTGGCGTAGTCCGCCTGATTCTCGGCAACCACCGTGGCGATGCGGATGACATCCGCCTTGGCCGCCGGGATACCCGCGACGCAGTAACAACCAAGCGCCGTTGCCGTCAGCACGCTCCCGAACAGATTTTTCATTCGGAATTTCCTCCGTCTACAGTTGCAAGCCGTCGCATAGCCCGAGCTATGCACCGACGGCCACCGTTATGTTCCGATACCGGGCGCTTGATAATCGTCTTTCGACGCAAAAGGCATCACGGTTCGTTGAGCACTTAGTCACCCGAAAACGAAACGACGTTGCAACATTATCCGGTCCGGTTGATCAACGGAATTCGTTCAGTAACGGCAGCAAATAATCCGCGAACAAACGCGGATTCTCGGCGAACGGAAAATGCCCGATCCCCGGCATCGCCTGGAACCGCGCACCGGGGATTTTCGCCGCCGTCGCCGCGGACAGTTCCACGGTGCAGGAATAATCGTATTCCCCGGTCAGCATGACCAGCTTGCACCGGCTGGTATCGATCCGTCCGACCCGCTCCCGCGCGTCCCAGTCGCCGGAGTAGAACGCGATATCGCCGAAAAACACCCCTGCGCCGCCCTGGCTGTAGTGCCAGGCGATCGCCTCCTGATATTCCGCCGGACTTTGCGGCGCGCTCAAGCCGCGAATCCATTCCGGCACGAAGAGTGACGCATTCACCCGCGGATGCACCGCCCACGGCGCTTGCCGCTGATTGATCTTCTCGCACGCCTCGCAGGCGACGATGCCGCCGAACGCTTCGGGATGCCGGTACGCCAGTTCCAGGCAAATTTCACCCGACATCGAGGCGCCCAACACGATCGGCTTGTCCAGCCCCGCCGCTGCGGTGAAGCCCATGATCAGATCGATATAAAGGTCCGTGTTCAGCCGCCAGGAGCCGGGGATCGCGCCCTCCGGCGGCGGCGACTTGCCATGCCAGGGCAGGTCGAACGACACCAGCCGATGACCTTGGACGATGCGCGCGTCCGCCATCAGGCCGTGGAATTGCCGCCCGTCCGACCCGGCGGTGTGCAGGCATAGCAGATCGCGGCCGGCGCCGGCGATTTCGTGGTAAATCTGATAGGTCACTTCTCCCGCGGTTACCGGCACATAGGCCCCGCGCACGTCCGGAACCGCCCTCGGCCCGCTGCGCGGAGCCAGGCTGACCGGGACCGGCAGCGCGCTGCCCGATGCCAGCCACTTGCCGATTTCCAGCACCCGCCGCGCCACATGGGCGTGCTGCATGAAGGCCAGCACGTCACCCTGGATCTCGAACTCCGGGATACGATAGTGCATCGCGAAGATGGCGTGGTGGTGCCGCGGCGGAACCGGCTGCAGGAATTTCGCCCATACCGCCTCCGGCGCCGACAGCGTGAACGCCGGCGTGCCGCCGTCCAGCCTTACCGCGCCCTCGACCAGATCGAACGAGAAGATCTCCGAGCCGCTGGCTACGGCAAAGCCGATCGACCAGGGCCCGGACCACGCGGCGAGCGTCGCGTCCGCGGCACAGGCGGTACGCCACGCCGCGATATCGGGAAATTGACTCATTGCGGGTCGATCACCTTCAGCACGACCGGATGATATTGCTCGCCATAGCCCGCGGCCTCGGTCTGCTTCAGCCGCTCCATGGTCAGCTTCGCCGCCTGCATATCCAGGCCGGAGGCTTCGGCCATGTCCAGCGCGTAGGACAAATCCTTCATCGCATACCGCGTCGAAAACGCCCGCTCCGGGAATATTCCGGGCAGCATCGCCTTCATGCCATGGTTGCGCAGCACGAAGCTGTCGCCGGACCCCATCGCCATCGCCGGCAGCAGCACGTCCGCCTCCACGCCGTTGCGGCGGCCGATGGCGATCGCCTCGGCCAGGGCGGCGCAGTGCTGGAACACCAGCATGTTGTTCAAAATCTTGACCACCTGCCCGCAGCCGATCGGCCCGCAATGCGTGACGTCGGTGCCCATGGTGTCGAGGATCGGCCGGATGCGCGCGAAGGTCTCCGCCGTCGCGCCGACCATGACGCTGAGTTCGCCGCGGGCGGCGGCATCGCGAGTGCGGGCGACCGGGGCATCCGCGTATTGGATGCCTTTCGCCGCCAGCCGGGCGCCGATCTCCCGGGTCAGCGCGACCGGGGAAGTGCTGGTGTCGATGACGCACTGCCCGGCGCGCAGGTTCGGCTCAAGCTGGGCCACCACGGCGGCGACCGCGCGGCCGTCAGGCAGGGACAGCAGGATCGGATCGCACGCCGCCGCGATTTGCTGCACGGACGCCGCCTTCACGCCGTGCGCGGCCAGCCGCCCAAGCGGCTCGGATCGCAGATCATGCGCCAGGACAGGCGAACCGCAGCGGCGTGCCAGATGGCCGCACATGGGTTCCCCCATCACGCCGAGGCCGATGAACCCGATTGGTTGCGCGGACATGTCACCTCCCGTCCCGAGACGCCGATTGTGTCCGCGGACCGGCGCCGGATGTCAAAGCGGCACGCCGCCATTGTTTTGAGGCAGCTTTAATGCCATTCATCGACCGAAACGGCCCGGCGCAGGTGATTGATTGGATACCGCCTACATTTTTGGAACGCTCGGAAATCTGGCAGCCGGGTCGCTCGGGTCCGGCTGGTCGATCGAGGAAGCCTTCGCCTGGACCATCGGCCCGCAAAGCGAACTGACCCTGCCGCTGCCGGGCGACGACCTGACCTATGTCCTGCGCTGCGACATCAATCCGGCTGTGTATCCGAACGCGGTATCGCGGCAACGCCTGACGGTGCGATCCCGCGACATTGTTCTGGGATCGTTCGAACTGACCGGGCGGACGACGATCACCATCGCCCTGCCCGTCGAACTGACCCGGGGGGCGCGATCCATTCATCTGACACTGAGCCATCCGGATGCGACGCGGCCATGCGACCACGGAAGCGGCGATGATTCGCGTCCACTGGCGCTGTGCTTCTCCACAGCCGCCCTGCTGGAGGCAGGCAACCGCGCGTTCGACGCCGCTCGGCAGGCCGTGCACGGGATCATCGCCGGTGGCCTCACGGCCAAGCGCATCGCCGAGGTCATCGGCAAGCTGCCGTCGTTGCGGGGGCGGCTTGATGTCCGGTTCATCGACTTGTCTCTGGTCGCGACCGCGGGCCTGATGTCGCCCGAGGCCATGGGCTCGGTCCGCTTTTGCTGGCTGGAAATCAATGCCGGGACGGTAGCGGAACGGGACGCTTTGCGGAAGCGCCTGCCGGCGGGCTGCGTTTTGCTGACATTTCATGCGCCATCGCTGTACGCGTTGTGGCCTTTCTGGATACGTGACGACCGAGCCGTGCCCGAACCGGAACGATACATCCCGTCCCGCTATCCGCATGGCGACAGGCATGCCCGGGCACTGGCGAACACGAACATGACCGATGATGTCGTCTATCTGATGTATGAGATGGCGGCGGACCAGGACCCTATCGATCTCGATGCGCTGTTCGCCGAAGATATGCGGCGATGCCTGACCTACGATCGAAAGACCGACATGAAGCTCGCCGATTGCATCGAGAGCCGCATGAGATCGGAACGGGTTTTCATGTCGCCGGATCACACCGGTCCGGTGCTGCTGCGGGCGATGCTCGATCAGGTGCTCGGCCGGCTGCCGCCGGAGATCGCCGCTGACCCGGCGGTGCTGGCGGCGGAACTGGATTTCCTGCTGGACGGTTACGCCGGCTGGCGGAACGAACTGCCGGTCCACAGGCGGGTCGCCGAACATTTCGGCCTCGCCTGGTGGTCGCCGGACTTCCGCTACTGTTGGCAGAACAATAAACGGACGTATCGAGAGCACGTGCTCGACAGCATCGCATGGGTGGCGTGGCGGCCATGAGCCGATCGATTCTGATCTACGCGAATTGCCAGGGCGAGGAATTGCGCAAGACCGGCCGCTACATGCACTGCATGGCGGGCCGTATCGTCTTCAAGTGGATCCCGCTGCATCTGCTGGAAGCCGCCGACTGGTCCACGAAATACGACCGCGAATTCCTCGCGGATGTCGTGCTGCTGTGGGAACAGGTCGAGACCGGTCCGGCCTCGCCGCATCGGACGGCGCTGTATGAGCGGTTGCCGCCGGGCTGTCCCGTGGTGAAGTTTCCGCCGCTGAGTGCGACTTGCCTGTGGCCGTTCGCCGGCAACGATCCCCGCCGTGCCAGCGATCCCCACCGGTATCCTTGGCCGGATTCGATTGCCGCGGCGTTGGCGGCGGAAAATCTGCCGGACGATGCGGCGTTCGAACGCTATCTGCGGATCACCACCGAGAAGATGCCCGACCTCGATCGGCGGCTGCGCCTGGATGTCGCCCGCTGGCAGGCGTCAGACGCGGTGGCCGATGTCAAATTGGCCGAATGGGTGGAGCGTACGTTCCGCGTGACCAACCTGTTCCACACCAGCGGTCACATTACCGCCGCCGCCATATCCCACCTGATGAAACAACTGCTCAGCCGATCGGCTGTGCTGGGATCGGCGTTGATCGGGGCGGCGATTTCAGAAACGAATACTCTGCTGCGCCGGCATACCGGTCAGGATTTCGAGTGCGTTCCGATCCATCCGCTGGTGGCGGAGCGTCTTATGCTCCGCTATTATGACCCGAACGGTACGTACCGATGGCACGCGCATGACTGGACGTTCCGGCAATATATCGTTCACTACATTCGCTGGTCGGATTATCTGAGTTGACGCCGGCGGCCGTATCGATCGCCGGTCCGGTGGGGCTTGATCTACCGGCTTTTACCACGCAGGCAGCGCGAGATTAGTGAAGGGCCTCGGAGGTACGTCACGGGCATCCCGCCCTGGATTCCCGTTAGGGGCGTCAAGTGGGGCCGGGTCGGTGCGCGTGGAACATTCTGGTCTTCTCGGTGCGCCTCCGATCCGCTCGTTCTTTCTCCGTCGTAAAAATGCTTTAGACAAACACCCGAAGGCCGATCCGGGATACAGGAGATTTCACATGCCAGACGACGCGTTGCTCCGCCTGATCGCGGGAACCCTCGGCATCCTGCCGGCGGAGGTCAACGACGCGTCCGGCATGGCCAACACGCCGGAATGGGACAGCCTGCGCCAGCTTATGCTGATGACGGAACTGGAAACGCAATACGGTATCGAACTCAGCGATCGCGAAATGCTCGAGGCGACCTCGGTGACGGGCATTCGCGCGGTCCTGGCTGCCCGTGGGGTAGCCTGACCCTCAGGCACATCGCAAAGACAGGCGGTGGAACGACACCGCGAGCCGGCGAGTGTCGTTGTGACCGGCGATCTCTTTCGGACTGGCCGCGTTCGGATGATGCAGGGTGATCGCGATCGTCTCCCGGCCGCCGATCAGCCGGCCCGGGATCGTGCATTCCACCTTGCCGCGCGGCAGCGGATCGAAGCAATGGACGGTTTCCCCGCTCACCTCGACCCGCAGCGTCTGCGCGGGCAGGACAGGCGGGAAAACGTAGGGCGCGACGTTCATTTCGAGACAATAGCTGTCGGCCATGCCGGGGCTTGGCACATCGATCAGGCTGCGGTCGTCGATCGACCAAGTGTATCCGTCCTCGGGAGCGGACCAGCCGCCATGCGTGTATCCGGATGCATTGCCCTGCCTGCCGAACAGGATGATGCACGGCCCCGATGCCATGCGCTTCGGGGGCGTTTCGGCAGCCGCTGGAGCGGGGCTTCCCCGGCGGCGGGCCGGCCGCAGGGCCCGGGCGTTGCGCAGCATGGCCAGCCACGACCGCAGGTCGAGCTCGGGCACATTCTCACGCGTGGCCAACCGGGCCACATATCCGACCATCAGCGTTTCGTCGACGACAACGACCTCGCCGGGGGGATGTCCCGGCCGCGCCGGCTGCACCCAGAGAAGCGTGCAAGGGCCATAGGACGACAGCGCAACCCGCAGGTCGATGAGGTCGTTCGCGGACAGCGGTTCGTTCTGGCGAAACACGAAGATCTTTTCGCCGCTTTCCAGATCGCCGATAAACTTGTCGATCAGGAACTCGACGATGCGTACTTGTTGCGCTTGCAGCGCGACGGGATCGGCCTCCCCGACTTTGGCGTCGGCGTGATAGTTGAAATCGTATTTCGTCAACCTGACCATATACTCGCCGTTCTCGGGCTGTACCAGAATCGCGCCGGGATCGGCCATGCCTTCGAAACGGGCTGCGAGACCGGTTATCAGGTGCCGCAGCGGCGCCCCCGCGAAACGGAACAGGCCCAGCGGCTCAACCCCCGCGCGGCGCTGCACGAGTCCGAGTTCGCAGTTATCCCCGAGGCTTTCGAAGTCGAGCGCCAGGTCCCTGTCCGAGAGCGGAGTTTCCGGCATTGCGGGTTCGAGGATCCTGTGAATGGCAGCGTTATGGTTTGATCGAGAAACCACAACACCGGGCCGCCTGTCGATCCAAAAAAACGAGCGCACGCAAGAATCAAGCGACAGGTGCGGCGGGATCATCGTAATGAAGCCGCGAAGGGACAGCATGGCAATGCCCGAACATGACGCATCCGCGGGCGGCTTCGTGGAGAAACTGCGCGACGGCTTCGGCGACCGCGCCGTGACCCTGCCGTCGATCTTCCAGCTCGGCGACCGGATCGCGGAAGCGGTGGAAGATGCCGCTTCCATTCCTCCGGGCACGCCGGCGCAGCGTATTGCGGTGTTGGGCGCATCGACGATCGATTACCTGCGCCGCGCCGTTGCCTGCGCAGTCCTGCAGGAGGGGATCCTGCCCATCCTGTACCAGGCACCGTTCGGATCCTATGCGCAGGAGATCCTGGATCCCGCGTCCGGCCTGCACGCGTTCGACCCCGAACTGGTCGTGATCGCCACCCACTGGCGCGACAACATCGCCGACCTGCCCATCGGCGGCACTGACGCGGAGGTGGACGCGGCGCTGGAAATACGCGTCCGGCTGTTCCGCACGCTTTGGGACCGGATCGCCGGCAGCGGCGCGAAAGTCATCCAGCACTTGATCGTTCCTCCACCGCAGCGCTTTCGCGGCGTGGCGGAGCGCACGGTGCCGGCGTGTCCCGTCAATCAGGTGCGCCGTCTGAACGAAAGGCTGCTGCACGCAGGACGCGGCCTTGTCACCTTCGTCGATACCGAGGCGCTGTCGCAAGACATTGGCACGCGGCGGTTTGCCCCCGCCAGGCTGTATCATGCGGCGAAGCTGGAGCATGACCAGAAATGGTTGCCCGACTACCTGCCGATGTTTCGCGCCGCGTGGCGCAGCGCCAATGCGCTGGCCAAGAAAGCGCTGGTTCTCGACCTGGACAATACGCTGTGGGGCGGGATCATCGGTGACGATGGCGTCGATGGGATCGTTCTCGGCGGCTCCTCGCCCGCCGGGGAAGCGTTCGCGGACTGGCAGCGCTACGTGAAGGGCCTGAGCGAACGCGGCGTCATTTTGGCGGTCTGCTCAAAAAACGACCCGGGCGTGGCGGAGAGCGGTTTCAGTCACCCGAATGCCATTCTGCGCCGCCGGGACTTCGCCGCCTTCGAATGCTCCCGGGCCGACAAGGCCGCGGGACTGCAACGCATCGCCCGTGCACTGAATGTCGGCGTTGAAAGTCTGGTGTTCTGCGACGACAACCCGGCGGAGTGCGAGCTGGTGCGTCAACACTTGCCGCGGGTTGCCGTTGTTTGCCTCGGCACCGATCCGGCGGCGTTCATCGATCTCTTCGAAGCGGGCCACTGGCTGGATACGGATGGCTATACAGCGGAGGATCTGGGCCGCGCCGTTGCGTATCAGGCTCGGTCCGCCGCGTTGTCGTCGCGGCAGGACGCCACCGACCTTGGCAGCTACCTTGCCAGTCTGGACATGAAGGGTTCGCTCGCCCCGCTGCGGGAGGGCGATATCGCCCGCGCTGCCCAGATGGAGATGAAGACCAATCAGTTCAATCTGACCACCCGGCGGTATACCGAGACACAAATCCGCTCGTTCCTCGCGCGCGACGATGCCGTCGTCCTGGGTTTTCGCCTGGAGGACAAATTCGGCGATCATGGCCTGACCGCCACGCTGGTCGCGGTGCTCGACGGAGACGCCCTGCGGGTCGATAGCTGGCTCATGAGCTGCCGGATCTTTTCCCGTTCGGCCGAACAGTTCATCATGCGCGGCTTGATCGGGCACGCGGCCCGCCTGGGCGTGACGCGTTTGGTCGGCGAACACCGGCCAACGGAGAAGAACCGGATTGTCGCGGACCTGTATCCGGAACTCGGTTTCGTCGCGTCAGGCGAAGGCCTGTTCGAACGGCGGGTTTCCGAGGATATGGATGGCCTGGCGACGTTTATCGCCGACGTTCCTGTTCAGTCCCGATCAGGTTAGCACTTGAACGGCGCCCCGCCGCCCGTGTATCTCACGTAATGAGTTACGACCCAAGCGAGCCCCGCGATGACTGACGCCGATCGGCCACATGCTTCGGGGAATGAGCCGGTGGACCGTGCGGTTGCCATTCAAGGCGAAGGCGAGCAGTCTCCGAACCGTTCCAGGCCACGGCGAGCACCGCCCCGCCGGCGGCGCATCGTGCTGGTCGGCAACTGCCAGTTCAATGTCATGGCGCGGCTGTATGATCGTTACGTCGCCGGCGAAACGGGCGATGTCCTGCGCGTTATCCCGTCCTACGAGGAACTGACGCCCGAGCGGTCCGCCGAAATTCAGCAAGCCGACCTTGTTGTCGAACAGGTTTTCGACCCGGGGCCGCGGGCTGACATAGCCGGCATCGCTTCGGCAACGTCACGCATCCTCGTCCCGATGGTCTCGGGCGCGTTCCTGTGGCCGTTTTCAGGGCAAGCCCATCCGAAGAACACTCCCTGTCCGTTCTTTGAAATCGGCCCTTACCCCGGCGAAGCGGGCGACTCGTACCTCAACCGAATGATCCAGGCCGGAACCGATCCCGAAGAGGCGGTCGAAGCCTATGCGAGCCTCGATATCAAAAGCCGGGTCAATCTCGATCGGCTTTACGAAGTGATTATGGACAGGCAACGAACGCGGGATGAAGCCACCGGGTTTTGGATCGCCGACGTCATAGCGGCGCATTTCCGCACCGAACCGATCTTCCTCAGCCCGTATCGCCCGAACATCCGAATCGCGGTGACGCTGGCGGCGCAGCTTTTCCGGCAACTTGGCGCGGATGCCGCGGACATCGAACGGATGCGGAATTGCACTTTGGTGACGCCGTTTCCCCGGGACGAAATGCCGATCCACCCCGGCGTCGTCCGGCATTGGGGTCTGAACTACGCGCCGCCGGATCGGCGGTATCGATATTTGCAGGAAGGATCGTTTACGTTCCGGGAGTATGCGTTGCGGTACATGCGCTACCAATGGAACGATGCGCTGGAGCAGGGACTTTTCCTCAACCGTGCCGGCCATCCGGACGCCGCCCTGGCACCGCTGAAGGCGGCCGTGGCCCGTAGCCCGCGATCCGCCGCGGCTCACCACGCCCTCAGTCGTGCCCTGGCTCACCGGGGCGAAAGCGATGCGGCCGTAACCGCGCTGCGGCGCGCGGTCGAACTGGAACCGGACGGCGGAACCTACAGCGCGGATCTGGGCGAACTTCTTCACAAGCTCGGCCGGCTTGAAGAAGCCGAAACCGCGTTGCGCGCGGCGGTCGCCTCCGAACCGATGGAAGCCCATTACCATGGTTTGCTTGGCCGTCTTCTGAAGCAACGCGACGACCCCGACGGGGCTATCCGCTCGCTGACCGAGGCCAGCCGACTGAACCCCTATGCGGCCACCGTGCGGATCGAACTGGCCAACGCGAGATCGGCCGGGGGCGACCTGACCGGGGCGTTGGGAGAACTCCATGACGCCATCGCCGTGCTGCCGGAGAGTGCCGCCCTGTACAGCCATCTCGCTCAGTTTCAGGCTTCCGCCGGACGAACGGACGACGCCATCGCCTCGATGCGGATCGCCCTGCAATGCGATCCGGACAAGGTGGAGTTCCACATCGCGCTCAGCAATCTCCTGCTACGCCGCGACCGGAAACAAGAGGCCCTGACCGAGGCGCGGGCCGCCGTGGCTTGCGCACCGTCGAACGCTCAGGCGCAGGCCCAACTGGCCCGGGCGTTGCGGCTGTCCGGCGATATCGACGCGGCCAGACGGTGCCTGCGCCAGGCCGCCGAACTGGCTCCCGATAATGCCAAAATCCAGCGTGATCTCGATGCGCTCGAGAATGGGCGGGTACCCGGCGGGAACGAAGCGTCCCCGCCGGAAACCACGCAAATCCAGCGGCGCGAAGCGGATCGTCTCGATCATTCGGCGCACCGGATGGCCGTGGCAAACGATCTCGAGGGCGCCAAGGCGGCATTGCGCCGGGCACTCGATCTTGTGCCGGACCGAATTGATTCCCGCATCCTCCTGAGCGACCTCTTCGCGCGCCAGGGCCGTTTGGAGGAAGCGCTTGCCGAGGTGCGCATCGCGGTGGAGCAGGCCCCGAACAGCCCCCGGGCGTTGGGGCATCTGGGGCACGTTCTGCAGATGAGGGATAACGTCGAGGAAGCGGACGCCGTCTTCCGGCGCGCAATCGAGCTTAATCCAAATGATTCGCATTTGCGCGAGCAATTGGCTGCGGTGCAACCCCGGAGAGCGGGGGTTCGGACCGGCTGATGGAAGGTCCGCCCCCGGCACCGTGATGGCCTGGATCGCTGCGGCGCCCCGGCGGCCTGATGCCAAACCGGCGGCGATGCATTAATGACGCGCATCAACCGAAAGCGCGGGCCCCTTCGCATGTCTCATAGCATTCTCCTGCTGCCCTTTATTTTCGCCTTTCTTATCTTCGCGTTTCGGTTTTATGCGCGAGAGAATGCCGCTTCGATGACATATCCCAGCTTTCTGCTGGCGCTGGGGACGTTGCTGATCGCCGGCCTTTACCTGGTCCTCGGCGTTCTTCACCTCCTGCCGCCCTATAGCGAACCGGGTTTCGGGCTTGCCGGGCTGGTGCTTCTCGGCGTGTCGATCCTGCGCCTGTTTATGATCTGATACCAATCGTCCAAGCGTCATGGCCCGGCTTTTCCGGGCCGCCTGTCGCGGCACGGTGCTGGTGGGGTGGCCCGGACGAGCCGGGCCATGACGCGAAACCGGCGCCGATGGGTCTGGCTATTTCCGCAGCAGGCGCGACCAGAATCCGGTCTGCGCGCGCTTGCCGTGCGACACGTGCGGCGCGTGCGCCGGGGGCGGCAAGGCAGCACTGATCAGGTGCCGTCCGATATCCCGCATGGCGATCCGGGCCTGCTGGAAGGCAATGATCTTCCGCGCCGTCTCCTCGTGCTCCTGCCCGGCAAGCTTCGCCGCCCAGGCGGCGGCCTGGTCGAACAGGCCCGCACGGCGCAGCACATCGAGCCGCCGGAGACCGAGTTCCAGGTCCGGCGTTGCGTCCCACAACGCCGCCACCTCGGTGCGCAGGCGTGCGGCCTCGGTCATCGCCGCGGCGTCATCCGCCGCCCACGCGGCCTGCAGCAGCGCTTCGGCCTGTTGCGGGCGATCCCCGGTGCGCTCGCAGATCAGTGCCCAGCGGCGGAACGGCAGGGTTTCCTCCAGCACCGAGGTGCTCAGCGCCCGGTACTCGTCCGATTCGACGACCGCCTTGGCGGTTGACGGCAGCGCCGCCAGGTCGGGCGCGGCGGCGCGGCAGCGCGGACAGGTCTGTATCCAGTCGGGCAGGGTGGAGCGCGTCGGTTCGCCCGGCCGCATGTCCAGGTCCGGCGCAATCTCCGGTTGAGGCGCCAGGAAAGCGGCCCGCGCCGGTGCGCCGCACACCGCGCAGCTTTTGTCGTTGGTTTGAGTCATGATCCTATCTCCGCCCGAAGACCGTCACGCAGGCGATGCATCGCCCGTTCCATCAGTGTCGCGGACTGGGCGAAGCAGACGCGCAGCCAGCCCTCGCCCGCCGAACCGAACGCCACGCCCGGAGCCACGGCAACGCCGTGCCGGGTGACCAGTTTCTTCGCCAGATCGAGGCTGTCGTGCAATCCCTCGACGGCGAGAAAAGCATAGAACGCACCTGTCGGCGGACGGTAGCGCACGCCGTTGAGGCCGGCCAGCGCCTCGCCCGCCAGTGCCCGGCCGGCGGCGCAGTAGTCGCGGAAGCCGTCCACCGCCGCAGTATCCGCGACCGCCGCCACGCCGCCGTGCTGGATGAACGGCGCGACGCCGGAATGCGTCACTTCGACGATGTTGACGAACACCTCCTGCGTGCCGTCCGGCACCACCAGCCAGCCCAGGCGCCAGCCGGTCATCATCCAGGTCTTGGAAAAGCTGTTGCAGACGATGATGCGGTCGTGCGGCTCGGCGATGTCGAGGATCGAGGGTGCGGCCGGGCGCCCGTCATAGACCAGGCGCGAATAGACCTCGTCGGAGATCAGCCACGCGCCGTGCCGCTGGCAGATCTCGCGGATCGCGCGCAGGTCCCGCGCGTCCGCGGTCCAGCCGGTCGGGTTGCCCGGCGAGTTCAGGATGAAGGTGCGGGCGCCCGCCATCAGCGTGTCGAGGCGGTCGAGATCGAGGTGGAAGCCGCCGTCCGGCTGGGCGTCCAGGTCGATCTGCTCGACGGTCGCGCCTCGCAGTCGCGCCGCGTTCGGGATGTTGGGCCAGATCGGGCCATGCACCACCACCCGGTCGCCGAACCTGACCACCGCCGCCAGCGCGATCGCAAGCCCGGCCATGCCGGAGGCGGTCACCTGAATGCGGCCCTCCGAAACGGGATGCGCATGCAAGTGCGTCAGGTAGCCCGAAAGCGCCGCCCGCAGCGCGGGCAGGCCGCGCACGTCCGGGTAGCGGGTGTCGCCATCCTCCAGCGCCCGCACCGCGGCCATCCGCGCGGTTCCGGGGCTTGGCTGGTCGGATTCGCCAAAGCAGAGAAAATCGACATCCGGCGTCGCGAAGGCGAGGCGGGCAACCTCGACGATCCGGGAACCCGGGATGAGCGTAAGATCCATGCTGTCCATATGGGCATGCGCCGCTTCGATCAACGTTCGGCGTCCCGGTGCAGGTGGAGGCGAAGGTAGATCAGCAGGGAAAGCACACCGACAAGCGCGACGGCGCCGCCGACATACGGCAACACGAGGTCGGACGACCAAAAGCCTACCGTATTCCGCACCCTGTGCAGTTGGTCGATGTCGAGCACGCCGCCCACCCCCCGGGGAGACCGCCGATCGGCTGGTTGCACGTCGCCGTAGGCGTCGCCGGGATGAAACGTTAGGCCAATCAGGAACGTGTCGAGCAATTGCCCGATCTCGGACGCATCCTGGAAGCTGGCCGTCATAGAGACCTGGATATAGCCGTGCCGGCCAAATCCGACCGCGTAGTAGGTGACCTCGCCGTCGGTGTCCGGGTCCGCGGTTTTCGGCAAAATGAGCGCCGCCCAGGACATTTGGCTGGTCCTGGCGTCCATATGAGGCGGCCGGACCCAGTCGCGGACCTCCAGTTCCGGCAGTTCCTTGGTTACACGCTCGGGATTCCGAGCCTCGATCGTGTCCCCGAGGCTGGCCAACAGGTCTTCCTGCGTCCAGCGCAGCACCTCCGCCGCGTCGATGAAGCCAGCCGGGATAAAGCGGATGATGCCAGGGGCGTCCATGCCCTTAGGTCCGAGCAGCAGGGCCACCAGATCGGGGGGAACCGGGATGTCCCAGATCTTCAACAGTCTGGTTGCCTGATCGTGCGGTACGATGATCAGATCGGCGTCAAGCCTGACTGTCGCCTGATCGCCCAGACCCGCTTGGGCCGGGGCGCCAATGGAATGGCGCATGGCTTCAATCAACGCCTGCGCCGGAGTTTGGTAGACGGTGTTGGTGGCGACCGGAGGCGGTGGCGACTCGGCACTGGCGGCATGAATCAGGCCGATCAGCAGCGCGAGGACGGTGATGCGAATGCGGCGCGCCCTGGACTTGCCTGATGGCGAGCGGATCAGGAGCATTGTGACAATCCGTTATGGCCGGTCGGCGTTCGGCCTCACGCGGCCGTCCGCTGGTGATACAGCAACGGAGATCGATTTGTCACCGGAATCGATGCGCCTGCTACGGCTGGTTCGGCGGCGGCGGCTGGCTGCGCTCGGCGCCGGTGCCGGAGTTGCGCACGCAGTCGCTGACCATCCTGTCATGCGCGAACTGTTGCGGCAGGCCGCGGCTGGTTACGTCGGGGGTGAAGTTGGCCGAGAAAGGCGAGTTGGCGGATGAATTCGCGCTGTAGATGGCGCCTCGATTCTGGCGATCGAAGACTTCGTTGGCGCGCTGCCGGCAGGCCGCCGTCGTCGCGGCGTCGGCCCGGGCCTGTCCGCTTTGCGGGGCGTTGTCGGCGCAGCCGGACAGGCTGATGGCCGTCAGTGCGGCCATGATGCGAAGGCAAGTCATGAATGGGCTCCTGAAAGGCGTGGCGCCGCCTCTGGTGGTTCGATCTGGAACCCGCCGGCGAATCGGGACAGGCGGGTGCGGAACCCGGTTTCGTCGAAGCGCGCATCCCGCGTCAACGGTTGGCTTGCGGCTGTCTTGAGCAGCGCGGGATGGAACTCGGCGCCGTCGCGCGCGAGGTGCAGCAGCGAGCGTGCCCAGGGTGCCCGGGCCAGAAGATCGATCAGCGCGAGCAGCCGCAGACACAGCGACAGGCCGTTGGTGTTGGCGATGCCGACGGTCAGGTCCACCGCGCCGACCCAGCAGCGCGCGTCGCGGTCCGCCAGGGCGAGGTCGGTGTGGCTGCCATCCGGCCGGTTGAAGCGGAACCCGCGCACCGCGCCCTGGCGCTCAGCCAGGGCGGCGTCCCGCGCGGCATACCAGGCGCGTTCGAGGTCGCGTTTGCAGACGGTGGGCAGCGCCTCGGGCGGGAGATCAACGAGGTAGGTGACCGGTCCGCCGGGCGTGCCGCCAACGCGGATGGGTCCGCCCGCGGTTGCTGACGGGTCCTCGTTAGTGTGCGGCGTGTGGGCGCTCATGCAGGGAGGATGGACCCGCCCGGGGTGGTGCGCCAGTGATGGTTGAGGTTCAAGAGGAAGAATTCAGCCATGTCCGCGACGACACGGCGGCAGTGATCGTGCGTCTGAAACGTGCTACATCATCCCGGTCGCTTGGAGTCAGCAGGATGGCAGACCTTGTCGAGCAACAAGCCAAGACGCTGTACGAGACCGATGAGCATGAATGGATCGAGCGGCAGATCGAAGCCCTGCGCGACGGCGCTTTCGAGCGGCTGGATCGTGCCAATCTCATCGCGTATCTGACGGACATGGCAGCGCGCGACCGCCGCGAACTGGAATCGCGGTTGATCGTCCTGTATGCGCATGTTCTGAAACTTCGGATACAGCCGGACAAGGCGACGCAAAGCTGGCGCCTGACGATCCGCGAGCAGCAGCGAGCAACAAGGCGGCTTCTGAAGAGCCTGCCCAGCCTCCGGCCTCGCGCCGACGACATCCTGCGCGAGGTTTATCCGGATGCCGTCGCGGCGGCTTTTGACGGGATGGGGACGCGGACGGGTTCGGATCCGAAAGCCTGGTCTGTGCCTGATCTCGACGTGGCGGGGCTGCTGGGCTTCGCAGTCGCGGACGGCGATGCGTAGCGCGATGATGGGACGCGAGAAATTCAATGAGATGGCATCGGCTATGTGACCATTGGCAACCGCACGCAAGCGAGCCCGTATTACCGCAGGTCACGAGCCCGGCACTGAATTGGGACGCGATCAGTCTGAAGTATGTAGCCAGTAGCCCACGAGCGTCCCGATGGTGCCGTACGCCCATTCCCGGCTGCTCGGGTGAGTGTCGTTCTGAACCAGCAGATAAATGCAAAGTCCTAACAAGGTGATCGTCATTACAGCCCGCATGGCCTGCTGAAAGGTAAGCATTCCGTTAGCTTTCGTCTGACATTTGGACGCAGGTTAACGAGGCAAATGCCAACGAATCGTTAGCGGTATATATAACCGGTTATATTTTGGTCCGAATTTGATGTTAACTTTTCGTAAGGTGCTTGGATGGACCTGTTGAACCTTACAGCGGCGCGAGCCGCCCAGCTGACGAAAGCGGGCGGGCTAAGCCCGGTTGGTCTCGCGGAAGCGTATTTGGATCACATTTTCCGTCATGATCCGGCGGTCAAAGCGTTTGCATATTTCGAACCGGAGAAAGTCCGGGCAGAGGCGGCATCGTGCGGTCCGGGGCCGCTGCATGGCATCCCGATCGGTGTCAAGGACGTGCTCGACACCTGCGACATGCCCAGCCAGTACGGCTCGCCGATATGGTCCGGCTGGCAGCCGAGGGCGGATGCCGCGGCGGTGGCCGCGGCGAGGGCGGCGGGTGGGGTGGTCATCGGCAAGACGGTGACAACGGAGTTTGCCACACGGAAACCCGGGCCGACGATGAATCCGGTAAATCCGGCGCATACGCCGGGTGGTTCGTCATCCGGCTCCGCCGCCGGGGTTGCGGCGGGGTTGTTCCCGCTGGCGTTCGGCACACAGACCGCGGGGAGCGTCATCCGCCCGGCGGCGTTTTGCGGCGTGGTGGGCTACAAGCCGACGTTCGGGCTGATTTGCCGCGGCGGGATGAAGATCATGGCGGACAGCCTGGACACCGTTGGCGTATTGGCGCGCACGGTTGCCGACTGCGCGCTGTTCGCGGGCGCCGTGTCGGGGCGGGACCTCGGGGATCCGGACACGAAGCCGGACCGACCGCCGCGGATCGGGATTTGCCGGTCGCCGGTGTGGTCCGAAGCGGCGCCCGAGTCTCACGCATTGCTGGCGCGGGTGACGGACGCGCTCGGCCGGGCGGGCGCATCGGTCGGCGCGCGGGAGTTGCCCGGCGGGTTCGCCGACCTGATCGAGGCGCATCCGATCATCATGAACGCGGAAAGCGCCCGGGCACTGGCGTGGGAACGGGCACACCATCCGGACCTGATCAGCGAGGGGCTGCGCGAACGCCTGGCGTTCGGACTGGCGCAGAGCGAGTCGGCGTTGGACAACGCCTACGCCGTGTTCGAGCGCACCCGGGCTGCGTTTCCGGAGGCGATGGACGGGCTGGATGTGCTGGTGACCCCGGCTGCCCCCGGTGAGGCGCCCCCGGGGCTGGAATGGACCGGTGATCCCGCTTTCAACTTCATCTGGACCTCGTTGCACGTGCCGTGCGTGACGGTGCCGGCCGCGACGGGGCCGAACGGGTTGCCGCTGGGTATCCAGATCGTCGGCCGTCGCGGCGACGACAGGGCCGTCCTGGCTTGGGCGCGCTGGGTTGAGGCGGCGATTGGGACATAGAGGCTGACGCATGTCGGGCGTCCGCTGGCTGCATTGGCCTCGGCTTTCGTGGTATTGTAGCGTGATGCTTCTTCAACCAACGAGACCGCAGTGACCCAGATCGCGATAACCCGGACCGCCAACCCGCAGCAACCGCCCGCCGATGAGACGCTGGCGTTCGGGAAGGTGTTCTCCGACCACATGTTCCTGATGAACTATGATGAGGGAAAAGGCTGGCACTCGCCGCGGATCGAGCCGTATGCGCCGTTCGTGCTGGACCCGGCGACCTGCGTGCTGCACTACGGCCAGGGTATCTTTGACGGGCTGAAGGCGTTCCGCGGGGTGGACGGGAAGATCCGGCTGTTCCGCGTGGCGGACCACTCGCGGCGGCTGAACAAGTCGGGGCACTATCTGTGCATCCCGGAGATCGATCCGGCGATGGTCGAGGAATCGATCCGCGCGCTGGTAGAGGTGGATCAGCGCTGGGTGCCGTCGCTGCCGGGCACATCGCTGTATATCCGGCCGACAGTGATCGCGACGGAGACGTTTCTTGGGGTGCATCCGTCGCATTCCTATCTGTACTACCTGGTGGTCGGGCCGGTGGGAGCTTATTACAAGGAAGGTATGAACCCGGTGTCGATCCTGGCCTCCGACCAGTATGTCCGGGCGGTGCGCGGCGGGCTGGGGGCGGCGAAGACGATGGCGAACTACGCGGCATCGCTATTCGGGGCGGAGGAGGCTCAGAAGGCCGGCTACACCCAGGTGCTGTGGCTCGACGGCGTCGAGCACCGCTACCTCGACGAGGTCGGCACCATGAACATCATGCTGAAGATCGGCGACGAGGTGATTACCCCGCCGCTGAACGGGGCGATCCTGGCGGGGATCACACGGGATTCGGTGCTGACACTGCTGCGGGACTGGGGGCTGCCTGTGTCGGAGCGGCCGATCGCGATCGATGATGTGCTGGCGGCGGCGAAGGCGGGGACACTGGAGATGTGGGGCACCGGGACGGCGGCGGTGATCTCTCCGGTGGGGGAACTGGGCTACAAGGGCGAGAAGTATGTCATCAACGGCGGCCGGACCGGGGCGCTGACGCAGAAGCTGTATGATACCATCGTGGGTATCCAGTACGGCACGGCGCCGGACCCGCACGGGTGGGCGACGCTGCTGCGGGGGTAGGATTATCCCCGCTTCGTCGTGGCCCGGCTCGTCCGGGCCACCTGTCACGGCACGTGCTTGCGGCGGTGACCCGGCCAAGCCGGGCCATGACGGTGGAGCGATCCGCGCCTCGCTGGCCGCCCCACGGGGCGAATTGGACTTCCCATGCTCCGTCTGACCGAACTGAGACTGCCGCTTGACCATCCGCCGGAGGCCCTGCGTGAGGCGGTGCTGGAGCGGCTTGGGATTCCCGCGGATGACCTCCTGTCCCTGGCCGTTGCGCGCCGGGGCTACGATGCGCGGCGGCGGTCGGCCATCCTTCTGGTTTACGCGGTCGACGTCTCGGTGCGGGACGAATCCTCCGTCCTGACCCGGTTCGCCGGCAACCCCCGGATCGGGCCTGCACCTGATACGACGTATCGCTTCCCGGTCCATGTCGATGCGCTTTCGGAACGGCCGATCGTCATCGGCACCGGGCCGTGCGGGCTGATGGCGGCGCTGACCCTGGCGGAGATGGGGTTCCGGCCGCTGATCCTGGAACGCGGCAAGCTGGTCCGCGAGCGCACCCGCGACACCTGGGGCCTGTGGCGGCGCGGCATCCTGAACCCCGAATCCAACGTCCAGTTCGGCGAGGGCGGCGCGGGCACGTTCTCCGACGGCAAACTGTATTCCGGCATCAAGGACCACCGAGGCCTCGGCCGCCGCGTGCTGACCACGTTCGTCGAGGCGGGGGCGCCGGAGGAAATCCTGTGGTCCTCCAAGCCGCATATCGGCACCTTCCGGCTGGTCACTGTGGTGGAGGGGATCCGCGCCCGGATCGAGGCGCTCGGCGGGACGTATCGCTTCGGTGCCCGGGTGGATGACCTGGTGCTGGACGCGCAGCGGCGGGTGCGCGGCGTGGTGCTGGCGGACGGGTCGGAGATCGACGCCTCCGCCGTGGTGCTGGCGATCGGGCACAGCGCCCGCGACACGTTCGCGATGCTGCACCGGCGTGGGGTGAGCGCGGTTGCGAAGCCGTTCTCCATCGGGGTGCGGATCGAGCATCCCCAGGCGCTGATCGACCGCGCCCGGTTTGGCGGTTTTGCCGGGCATCCGCTGCTCGGGGCGGCGGATTACAAGCTGGTGCACCATGCCTCGAACGGCCGCTCGGTCTACAGCTTCTGCATGTGCCCCGGCGGGCGGGTGGTCGCGGCGACGTCGGAGACCGGGTGCGTGGCCACCAACGGCATGAGCCAGTATTCCCGCGCCGAGTTCAACGCCAATGCCGGGATTGTCGTCGGCGTCACGCCGGCCGACTACCCGGGCGATGCGCTGGCGGGGATCGGCTTCCAGCAGGACTGGGAGCGGCGGGCGTTCGCGGCCGGCGGCGGTACGTATGCCGCCCCGGCCCAGTTGGTCGGCGATCTGCTGGAGCGGCGGGCGTCGCGGGCGCTGGGCTCGGTCGGGGCGTCCTATCAGCCGGGGGTGGAGGCGGTGGACCTGGCCGCCTGCCTGCCGGGGTTCGCCGTGGAGGCGATCCGCGAGGCTGTCGGGCGGTTCGCCCGGGAGATCCCCGGGTTCGCCATGCACGACGCGGTGCTGACGGGGGTGGAGACGCGGACGTCCTCGCCGATCCGGATCGTGCGGGGGGCGGACGGGCACAGCGTGAACACGCCGGGGCTGTTCCCGGCGGGGGAGGGGGCGGGATATGCCGGCGGGATCCTGTCGGCGGGGGTGGACGGTATCCGGGTGGCGGAGGCGGTGGCGTGCTGCCTCACCGGGACGGAGATGGTGGAACGGATGACTCGGGGGGAGGGGGTGGGGGTTTACGGGTAGGGGGCCTAGCCGCAAAGGCTCGGTGGACAAAATTGCGCGCTTGCTCGGAATAAAAGATACCGAGCCACGACAAGGTTCGCTCTAGAGACTATTGCAAAATCGGCGTGCAGCGGTATTACGGACCGTATCCAAAGGATTTTGTAAAGGTGACGCGCAGATGGGATCGAATCAGGAACACCGAGGGACGAGTGGAAAGCCTTAGCCGTCTTGTCTGCGGTTCCCCTGTCGAATTGGGCGAAGCCTCGAAGGTGCTTGGGTACCTCCGGCATTCGATTGCCTCCTTCGCGAACAAAACGGAATCCCTGTTGCAATGCGATGCAAATGAGTCCGATCTAGCGATGTTCGGGCCTTTTTGTGCGCGGGTAATCATGGAGACGGCATGTGCTTCCCTGGTCGGCCGCATTGATCCATTCCGAGTCCTGTATCTTAGCCGCTTCCAATCTCGCGAAGGATATGACCCGACGAAGCGGGCAAAGTCAGCCTTCATGTGGCAGGGCGATGTAGTTCCACCTGACAAGGAAAAGGAGAAGGACGATATTTGGAGTGAGGCAACCGATACGAGTAAAATAAGCCGTGCGCTTCTGTCACCTTATCTGGACCATTTGCATTGGCGTCCCGCGGCGTTGGCAGCCCTCGACCACGCCGTTAAATCTAATAGCAACCGCCACATAGCGGCATTTCTCTTGATAGATGCCGATCACTTTGTGTTAGAGTCGAAAGGAAGAGGGGCTGCAATATACTCGCGACTCTCAAAGGGGGTGCACTGGGAATTTTTTACGGGAAACGCGGTAATACTTGATAAAGAGACTGTAAAGGATTTGGTGCGGGACGCCATCGGCTGGACCGCGAAACTTGCTTTCGTTTCGCACTTTGTTCAAACAGCTCACGGTTGTCTCTCTGCTGACGACGCAGTTTCCGCATACATAAAGGTTATGGAGCTGGTTCATGTCGGATGAGGACGAGGATCTTGACGCGACACTGATACTGGCAGCTGAGGAGTGTCCCCCGGAACGGTTCGATGAAATACATAGATTCTCTGCTGCGGACAACTTAATACTGCGAAAACTTATCGCGCACGGTCCTGTGCTTGTGCGCGGCGGCCGCGGCAGCGGCAAGAGCGCGTTATTAATAGAAGCGCATCGAAGAATGCAGTTTACTACGCACATTTTTAGCGTTTACATTAGCCTTCGATACTTGCCATTGCTTCAATCTGACGGAGATGAATACATCGCGCATTTTTGCAGTCTCGTTTCGAGGAATGTCCGAGATGAACTTCAAAAGCGTGGCTGCCAAAATGAGTTTCCGATTGTGCGCGACCAGAACGAGTTTATCGATGCTGTTGTCACTCTTTCTCAGAGTATGCAACGACGTTTGGTGCTGTTATTTGATGATGCCGCCCATATCGGAAGAGAAAAACCACTAACGGTTTTTTTTGATCTGTTCAGGACACTGTCAACCAGCTCCGTGTCCTGTAAGGCATCTATTTATCCAGGTGTCACGAGGTTCGGGGTGAGGTTCGATGTCTACAATGACTCAACAGTAGTGGATGTAACGAGATCACAGGTCGGCGAAGGGTCGTCTGAGTTTTTCCCCTCCGTGGTCGCGGCCCGTTACCCTAGATTGGCCCGGACTGACAAATTTTCCGAGAGAATGTCGCCTTCTGAGTTTGCGAATCTAGTTGGTAGGGCCGTGGTAGGCAATATGCGGGCGTTCGTGTTCGCTTGTACAAAGTTCAACGAGAAACATCGCATAGGGCTTCCTGAAATCGGTGAGTGTCTGCTTGATATGTCACAGAACTACTATTGGCCTCTCATGGAGGAAGTCGCACCCAAGCTTGGCGTGTACGAACCTATGATCGTGCCATCGCAGGAGATTGCTGATGCAATCTCGGAGCATGTAGTTCGTGCTCCGCGAGGTGGGGGCAGAACATCGGCACAAGATCGAATTCTCATACACCGTCAAATCGTAGCCGACTATAGCAAGCCGTTCGAGATCCTGGAGTATCTCGGCTTCTTGGCGAAGCGAGAAGCCTCACGGGCCTTGAAATCTGGAGGAAGAGGGTCGGTTTTTGCACTCAATCTTTGCACTCTTATTGAGAAAATTCCGGGTCAAAGGATAACACTTGAAAATGCTCGAGACTGGACCGGTGGCTCTTTAGATGCAGCTGAAATCCACACGTCGGCTTCTGTATTTGCGGGGATAAGGCTACCTGCAATTTCGGACGATTATAATCTGACGATACTTGACAAGCCAATCGAGGTGCTCGGACAGTCTAGAGCCTACCCATACGGTTTAACGCACAATAAAATAACAAAACTTCGTGATGAAGACATCATCACTATAGGTCAGCTTGCGATCGCTACCGATGCTCAGCTGCTCGCGATCGAGACGATTGGCGTACCGATCAATCGAACGGATTCGGAGTGTAGTCAACCAAGCAATTTGGATGTAGCCCGCAGCACCATGACTGGTCTGCGCACGGATTGTAGCCTCAGCCGGTCGGGAGCCGCTCCACAACAGTGGCGACCGACGCTAAACTCTGCTACATTCTCTCCGTGACGAGGCGACACGAATCGGGCTGCACGTGGTGCGCTTTAGCGATGCGATTTACCTACGTGCTGCATTGCTTTCAGGAAAAGGCGACCAGCGGCATCGCCACGCCGAAGCCTGACATCGAACTGACCGAAGGCCGCATCAAGGCTGCCGAGGTTCTTTCGAAAGGAGGGATGCCGTGATGAAATTTGAGCGAGGCAGCACAAACGCTTACGCCGATCTGGGCGATCCGGATGCGGACGAGATGCTGGTCAAGGCGCAACTCGCCACCAAAATCGGAGAGATCATCAAGCGGCGCCGGCTGACCCAAACCGAGGCGGCCGAGATCATCGGCATGCCGCAGCCCAAATTGTCGGGCCTGATGCGCGGCCAGTTTCGCGGTATCAGCGAGACGAAGATGTCGAACTGCGTGACCCGCCTGGGTCGCGACGTGAAGATTGTGGTCGGCCTGGCTCGGCGGCGGACGGGCACGGGACGTATCGAGGTGTTGTCGGCATGAAGGCGGCTCCGTTTCGACCACCTCCCACCGAGAGAGGCGGAGCTTCGCGCGGCGATGGATGAAAGTGACCAAGACGTAGCGTCGGGGCGCACGGTGCCGCTGGCCGAGGTTTTGGCGGAGCTGGACGCAGCGGCCGATCGAATTGAGGCTCGGCTTCGCATTGGCACACGCCCAGCGTGATTCGGCCGCCGGAGCTGTCAACCAACCAGTACGAACGGCCCGAACCGGGCAAGCTCGACCGTTGTCGGGATAGCCGGAATCGTCGCCTAATGCGACGCCTCGTCCCGAGACCTCCGCCAAGATCACCTGCCATCCTTTGCATCTCCAGGCCGTCGTCGTATTCTAATACGTATTGGAGACCTGGATGCCGAAGAAACTCACGATCACCGTGGATTCCGAAGTCTACAACAGCCTGCACACCGTCATCGGCTGCCGCCGCATCAGCCGCTTCCTGAACGGCCTCGCCCGTCCGCATGTTGTCGGCCAGGACCTGTCCGACGGATACGCCGCGATGGCGGCCGACGAGGCACGCGAGGCCGAGGCCGAAGCCTGGACCGGCGCCCTTCTGGCCGACGTCGCAGACGAACCGAAGCGTAACCACTGACCCATCGCCGCGCCGCCGCGTCACTTGCGAATAAGATACCCGATCATCCCGCCAGCCGCGGCCGACAAGATCGACATCGCCCACTTCTTCTCCTCAGGCTGGGCGGCCGGAGACACCATCGTGCCGATGCACATCCAAACAATGACCAGCACGAACCCGACCGCCAGAACGAACAGCACGACGTCCTTGAACAGCCGCACATACCGATCGGCCGTGGCTTCCTTCGGCTCAAGAGAAATCTTGAAGTTGTGCTCCGGCGGAGGCGTCCGGAAGTCAACGACGCCAGGATCGGATGTCACAGCCCGATAAACTCGGTCTGCATCTTCTCGGTTTTTGGATCGATCAAGCCGACCTTCAAGCCACGCTTGTTGCCATCACGAGCGGCCAGAAACAACTGCAGCGCCTTGCGGAATATCTCGCTCTTGGTGGTCTCGCTCTCCGCGGCGACGGTATCGAGGTCCCGGTTCAGTTCGTCGGACATGACGACGTTGAATCGCGCGCTCATGCTGGGTTCCCATCATTGGATGTGCGGTTTATACACCATTTTCGCACACCGCATCAAGCGGGCCGAGGTCGCCGACTAAGCAAACCGGCCGCACCGACACCACCCTACGCCCCCCGGCTCTGCGCCCCCCAGTTCCGTTCCAAATTCCCCACCAGCGCCTCGCTGAAATGGCACGCCGCCTGCTCCCGCGCGTAAACCGCGAAATACCGCCGGAACAGATCCAACGGCTCCACCGCCACCCGGAACGCCCTCCGGTTGCCGAGCGCACCGACCGCCCCCGCGTCCGTCAGCATCGCGACAACCCGGCCGATCGCCGCATCCATCTGCTCCCCAGCAACGATCTCGTCGCAGAGCAACCGCCCCTCGGCGCTGTCGCACTCCAGCCGCCGTTCCGCCTGGATCAACTGCCGCGCCAGCCGGTCGCCGGTGAACCGGGGCAGCCGCAGGTTTGCCGCCCCCGGAATGATCCCCTCCTTCCGCGCCGGCAGCGTCATGAACGCATCGGCCGCGGCCAGCACGTAGTCCATCGTCAGCAAAATCTGGCAATGCCCCCCGATGGCCCAGCCCTCGACCGCGGCGATCCACGGCTTCTCCGCACCCACCCCGTTCACGTCGTCCGGCAGCGCCTCAACCGAGGCAACCCCGCGCAGGAACTTGTGCACAAACCCCAGGTCGCGCACCAGATACCACAGGAACGGGATCGTCCCGCGATACAGCTTCGTCAGGTTGATGCCGCTGCCGAAAATCCGCCGCCCGGCGTATTTGGCGTTCTGCACCGGCTGCCCGCGCACCACCGCGATATCGCTGTCCGGATCGAGCGTCGCCACATCGACCGCGATCTCCATCGCCACGATCGTCTGCTGGTCCTCGGCGTTCAGATACCGCGGGTTGGACGTCAGCAGATGCACCGCCCGGCCGTGCCGCTCCAGCCTTGCGGCGCCCAGGTCCAAAACGCCGTCGGCCGCGAACCGCGCCAACGCATCGGCGGTTTCCGGCCGCGGCAGCAGCATCGCGTGGCACAGATGCGTGCCGCAGCGCGGATGCGCCAGCACGCGCGAGACGAACAGCGCCTGATCGATCTCCCACCCCTCTTTCTCGCCCAACGGACGTCCCGCATCGGCGGCGAGATCGTCCGCCCCGGGAACCAGGCCGGGCACGACACCCGCCGCTTGCAGCGCAAGGTCCTCGAGCCGCACGAAGCGGGAAAAGCCGGCCGTCAACGATGCGTAAACCCGTTCAACGTGCGCGCCTGAAAACACATGGCGCGCCGCCCGCGCGTCCTTGTGCAGAGCCGCGGCGGCAGCGGCCTGCGCCGCGTTGCGCGCGGTGCGCGGTGGCAGGCGAAGCAGGGCGTCGCGGGACTGCCGCCAGAACTGGCTGAAGCTGGCGGCATCGCTGGCGAAGTCCGCTGTGATCTCCGGCATGTCCGTCGCCCCTCCGGCCGCTTGTCGATGACGCCCCGCGCCGCCGCCCGATCCGGGTCTTCCGTCCGGAGATCCGGACCGGCAGCGAAGAGTGGCAGACAGAAGGCGAACAATCCATACCCGGTGCCGCCGAAGCGCCGGGGCACGCTTCAGTAACGGACGCCGGGAACCACACAGGGGTGGCAACAACCGTTTTCAGCCTGCCTGGAACGGCGGTGGACGTCCCCGTTCGTCACGGCCCCGACGAGCCGGGCCATGACATTGTGAGCACTTCCAGTCAGCCTGATCCTGCTCTGGTCAAGCCGCTGGCCCGCGGGTGCATCAGGTGCCGTTGCCCTCGATGAAGCAGATGATCGTCCGCCCCGACCAGCACGCCACGCCCTCACCCGTCGGATTGTCATGCCGGTGCAGGACGCTGGTCTCGGGAACATCCACCCAGTCGTACGGCGGATTCTGCCAGCGAGCGAATTCGCTGCCGATGAATGCCTGGAAATGTCCATTGGCGATACGGTACTGCACGGTCCGGCAATCGGACCGGTCGCAGCACGACAAATCCGTTTGCGGCTGCTGCAAACTCCTGAACCATGGCGCGTATTCCGGATCTGCTCCGGGCGGCGGTGCCGCGCGCGACGAGGCCTGGTAGCCATACACGAGGCCTGCCGCGGCGAGCGCATGGATCACGTGTCGCGGCATTCGGCTCCTCCTCCCCGCTCCTTGAATATCCGTCGTAAATGTAAGCCATTTTCGATCGGGCCAACCGCCTTCGGCGAGCGGGTTCGCTAAGTTGATGTCGCCGCTTCGGTGCATCAGCAGTCTTGCAAAATCGGGGTGCGACATCCATATACCATCCATGCAGATGGCCATTAGATGGTAAACCCCAACACCTCTTCCCCACGGCCGGCCGACACCGAGAAGATCACGATCAACCTCGGCTACGTCGATCTCGGCCGCATCGACCTGATGGTGCAGGACGGATTCTATTCCAACCGAACGGACTTCATCCGCACGGCGATCCGCAACCAGCTCGACCGTCATGCCGACGTCGTCAGCCAGTCGGTCACGCGGAAAGTGCTCGACCTCGGACTGCGCCATTTCAGCCGCGCCGACCTGGAGGCCGCGTGCCGCGCCGGACAGATGCTGGATATCAAGGTGCTCGGCCTGGCCAGCATCGCCGGCGACGTCACGCCCGAACTGGCCCGCGCCGCCATCGCCTCCGTCACCGTGCTCGGCGCCCTGCACGCCTCCCCCGAAGTCCGCGCGGCCCTGGCCGATCGGCTGCATTGAACAAACAGAAGGCCAATTCGATGGACAAGCTCCTTCCCGCCGAGATGCTTGAGGCTGCCCGGCTGACCAAAGCCGGGCGGCTATCGGAAGCCACGGCGGTGCTGCAAACCTTGCTGAACCGCCAGCCGCCGTCCGGCGATACCCAGCCGGGGTTGCTATCGCGTGTCGGCCACTGGCTGAAGCGGCACGCCGATGCGCAACCGCCGTCGCCCGCGACGGAGCCCCCGTCGCCCGGGGCCGGGCGGTTCCTGTCGAAGGCTTTCAGCAATCAGGCCGGCAGCCGTCCCTACAAGCTCTATGTGCCGGGCGGCTATCGCGGCCAGCCGGTGCCGCTGATCGTCATGCTGCATGGCTGCACCCAGTCTCCCGACGACTTTGCCGCCGGCACGCGCATGAATGCCGCGGCCGAGGCCAGGGTCTGCCTCGTGGCCTACCCCGGCCAGACCCGGGAGGCCAACATGCAGAAGTGCTGGAACTGGTTCAGCACGGCCGATCAGCAGCGCGACTCGGGGGAGCCGTCGCTGATCGCGGGGATCACGCGAGAGATCATGCGTGGCTATGCGGTCGATCCGCGGCGAGTTCTACGTGGCCGGATTGTCCGCCGGCGGAGCGGCGGCTGCGGTGATGGGAGACACCTATCCGGACCTCTATGCCGCCATCGGGGTGCACTCCGGCATCCCGTGCGGAGCGGCCCGCGACATGAAGACCGCTTTCCTGGCCATGAAGCGCGGCGGTCATGCCGCGCCGAGATCCGCTTCGGGCCGCCCCGTCCCGGTAATCATCTTTCACGGCGACCGCGACAGCACCGTTCACCCGCGCAATGGCGAGGCCGTGGTCGAGCGGGCGGCGCAGGGCCTGTCGCTGACGACGCACACCCGGGACGGCATGGTCCCCGGCGGCCACGGCTACAGCCGCACGGTCAAGACCGACGCTGCCGGCCGAACCCTGGTCGAGCAATGGACCGTGCATGGGGCGGGTCATGCGTGGTCCGGCGGCAGTCCGGTTGGATCGTTCACCGATCCCAAGGGGCCCGATGCGACGGCGGAAATGCTGCGCTTCTTCCTGGAGCATCCGCTCACCGCCTGACCACGCTCTCGTTCCCTTGCAAACCGCCCGGAAGCGGGCAAGCATGTGGCGTAAAGCGGTAGGAAACGGTCATGCGGGACGATGATCTCAGAGCTTCGACCAATATCGACGACCGCCGCGGACAGGGCGGAGGCGGCGGCTTCCCGGGCGGACGCGGCGGTCTCGGCATCGGCACCATCATCATCCTGGGACTGATCAGTTGGGCCCTCGGGATCAATCCGGCCGTGCTGATCAACGGCGCCCAGATGGTCGCTGGCGGCAACGCACCGGTCTCGCAGTCGAACAGCGGCCAATCCGGCACTCCGAACGACCAGATGGGTGTCTTCGTGTCGAAAGTTCTCGGGGAGACCGAGGATGTCTGGTCGCAGATGCTGCCGGAGCAGACCGGCCGCGCGTATCAGAAGCCGACCTTGGTGCTGTTTTCGGGGGCGACGGGTTCGGCTTGCGGCACGGCCCGCTCGGCGATGGGGCCGTTCTACTGTCCCAATGACCGCAAGGTGTATCTCGACACGCTGTTCTTCCAGGACATGCAGCGCCGGCTCGGCGGCGGCGGCAATTTCGCCTACGCCTACGTGATCGCGCACGAGATCGGGCACCATGTGCAGAACCTGTTGGGCATCCTGCCCAAGGTGCAGGCGATGGAGCGCAACGCGCCGGACGAGGCCTCCGCCAATGCGCTGTCGGTGCGAACCGAGCTGCAGGCGGATTGTTTCGCCGGCCTGTGGGCCAACCGGATGAACCAGCGGCACGCCAACATCGACGACACAGACGTCCGCCAGGCGATCAACACCGCCAGCGCCATTGGCGACGATCGGCTGCAACGGCAATCGCGGGGCACCGCGGTTCCGGACAGCTTCACCCACGGGTCCGCCGCGCAGCGGGTGCGGTGGCTGACCATCGGGCTGCGCGGCGGCGACCTGAAGTCGTGCGACACGTTCGGGGCGCGGGAGCCGTAGCCGTAACCGTCGCGCGGGGCAATCCATAGGCGCTAGCATGAGCTGAGCACGATCGTTGGATTAGTGTTGTGGCCGGCGCAAGGCCGGCCACAACACTAAATCGACGCTTGTGCCGATCGGCGGTTGGAAGCGTCGGTCTCTGTGGTGTACGGTATTACTTCACTGCCTCCAACTGGCCGCGAACGGCACCACTCGGATTGTTCTTCGAGTGCACGTTCACATAATACAGGCCCGCGGCGAGTTGCTTCTCCTGTTCCGCCGTCAGCTTGGCCGTGCCATGGATCGGACTCTTCGGCGCGTTGCCCAGCGGTACGACGACACCGGCATTCTTCCCGGGCTCCGCCGGGCCATGAATGTGCGCCGCGGTCACGTCGCTGGAGAAGCCGCTGAACGTGACATCATACGTCAGTTCGTGCGTGGCAGTATCCAGGGACGCGGACACCTCCCCGGATCCCGTGGATTTTGTCGGCGGCACTTCCGACGCGGCGCTCAGCGTGGCGTGATACTTCTCGGTCGCGGCGAGCGCGGCCCCGGCGAACCCGACCGCGAAGCCGGCGGCAAGCAAGGATAGGCGCAGCATGAAACCTCCCGTTGATTTGGCATCTTGCCTCCGGGATATCGTAGCTCCGGCGCCAGTGCATAATCACGACGGCGCAAACATCGGTAAAAGCTTGCGAACGGCGATTGGCATGGCGGCGGCGTGAGGTTGCAATTCCTGGCGCTGGCCGCCGCTTTCCTGCTGTCCGGCTGCACCGCCCCGCGCCCGCCCGCGCCACCGGCCGATGCGCTGATCTACATCGTCGGCCGCGGCTGGCACACCGACATCGGCCTGCCAGCCGCCGAAATCGCCGGACCCCTGACGGCGCTGGAGCGGCCGTTTCCCGGTGTCCGGGTCCTGACCATCGGTTTCGGCGATCGGCGGTTCCTGGTCACCGGCGATCGATCGCCGTTATCGATGCTGAAGGCGTTACTGCCCGGCAGCGGCGCATTGCTGGTCACCGCGCTCGCAACCACGCCGCAGGACGCTTTCGGCGCCGCGGATGTGGTGCCGCTGCATATCAGCCCGGACGACATGATCCGGTTGCAGGACAGGCTCTGGAGCGAATTCCAACTCTCCGCCGGCCAGCCCATCCGACTGATGTCAGGCCCCTACCCGGGAAGCCTCTTCTACGCCGCGGCCGCTACCTATTCCGGTCTATACACCTGCAACACCTGGACCGCGGACATGGCGAGGTCCGGCGGCCTGCCGTTGCCGGCCACCGGCGTTGTGTTCGCGGGCCAGGTCATGGGGATGGCCCGATGGATCGCGGGCCATGAATTACTGAGCCGGATAGGACCCTGAAGGCGTCACGATCGTCGTATGCTGAGCCGGCGGTGGCGGATCGCTGCTGCTGAACGAAAGACATCCCGCCAGCGCAAGCGGCAGTAGCAGAACGGCAAGAGCAAGACGCATGGTGAAAATCCTCCAAATCGCGACATAAAGAACGCCGCCGAAGCAGATCGGTTGCTCGCTTCATCCGAGTCCGATCGGGCCTCGCGCAAACCCGGCAGGCCATGCGTATGGCGAGAACCAATCCCGGGCCGCGGCGTTCCGATCGACATGCTCAAGCACCTCTGGATCGCCACCCGGCGCAGCGCCGAAGCCTTTGTCGACAACGGCGACCTCAGCCGAGGCGCCGCGATCGCCTTCTATGCCATCACCTCCATCGGCCCGGTGCTGCTGATCATCGTCGCGGTCGCCGGCCTGGTGTTCGGCGAGGATGCCGCCCGCGGCGCGCTGATGGGCAAGTTGCATGACGCGATGGGCGACCAGGCCGCCGGGTTCCTGCAAACCGCCATCGGCAGCGCATCCAACCACCATTCCGGGCTGCTCGCCTCCATCATCGGCGTGGTGTCGCTGATCGTCACCGCCAGCGGCGTGTTCGGCGAGATGCAGACCGCGCTGAACGCGATCTGGCGCGCCACGCCCGAGGGCGATTCGGTCACCCGGCTGATCAAGGCGCGGTTGACCAGCCTGACGCTGGTGGTGTCGCTCGGGTTCCTGCTGCTGGTATCGCTGGTCATCGGCGCCGCCATCGCGGCGGTCGGGCAGGTGCTGAACGGTATCATGCCGTTCACCCAGGTGCTGCTTCATCTGTTGAACTTCGCCGTGTCGCTGGCACTGCTGAGCGCGATCTTCATGGCGATCTACAAGATCCTGCCGGATACGCATCTGCGCTGGAGCGACACGATCGTCGGCGCCCTGGTTACCGCCCTGCTGATCACCATCGGCAAGATGGCGATCGGGATCTATCTCGGCACCAGTGCCATCCTGTCCAGCTTCGGCGCGGCGGGATCGGTTTTGGCCTCGCTGCTATGGGTGTATTACTCGGCGCAGATTTTCCTCTATGGCGCCGAGTTCACCCGCGCCTACTCCGAAGCGCGCGCCGCCAAGCCGGCGCGGGTGGAACCGGCAGCCGCGCCGTAGCGGTTACTCGGCGCTGACCGCTGCGTATTGCGGTGCCGCGGCGCGACCCCACGGACCCACCCAACTGCGTGTCCATTTCCGCTGCCAAAGCGTCAGCCCGCCAAGCACCACGGCGGACAGCGCCGCATATGCCAGGAACCCGGTGGCGAAATCGCCGGTATATTGCTTCGACAGCCCCATGACGTTCGGCAGGATAGCGCCGCCGAGGGCGCCGATCTCGCCGATCATGCTGGCGGCGATGGCGGTGTTGCCGGGCCAGCGCAGGGGGACGAGCTGGAAGAGGGCGCCGTTGCCCGCGCCCAGCGCCGCGAAGCAGAGCATGAACAGGCCGGTGCTGATCACCAGTGACGGCTCGGTCGACAGGGCGAGAAAGCAACCGACGGCCGCCAGCAGAACCACGCACAGCGCTGCGATCCCGCCGACGCGATCGGCTGCCAGGCCACCCACTGCGCGAATGCCGGAGCCCATGATCGCGGCGAGCATCGTCAGCCACCCGGCCTCGACTTTGGAGACGTGAAATTGGGCGTAGAAGAAGCTTGGCAGGAAGGTGGACAGGCCGATGAAGCCGCCAAAGGTGATGATGTAAATCAGGTTGAATGACCAGCCGTCTTTTTCCCACAGGCAGGACAGGTGCTCGCGCAGGCTTTGATGCGCATTGTCCGGCGGTTCCTTCGCCATGGTGATCATGACGACCAACGGGATCAGCATCACCATCGCGGACCAGCCGTAGACCGCGTGCCAGCCGTACGCTTCGGCCACAGGAGGCGCCAGCAGCAGCGCCACGACGGTTCCTGCGTTGCCGGCCCCGGCGATGCCCATCGCCAGGCCCTTTTGCTCTCGCGGATACCAGCCGGCCCCGAGCGACAGCGCGACGCCGAACGATGCGCCGGCAATGCCGAGCAGCACCCCCATGGCGATCACATCGCGAAAGGTGTTGACGAACAGCCAGCCGTACAGCATGGCCACGATGATCAGCGTCATTTCAACCAGCGCGGCGTTCTTTCGGCCGATATACTGCGACAGAACGCCCAGCGGGAAGCGCATCAGCGCCCCGGCCAGGGTCGGGATCGACACCATCAGTCCGGTCTGCGCCGGAGTGAGATTGAACGACTGGGTCAGAAACGGCCCCATCGCCCCGTTGAGGACCCAAATTGAAAAACAGAAATCGAAATACAAGAAGGCAGCAAACAAAGTTGGCCAATGGCCCGACGTCATCGCCTGACGGAAATTCTGCATGCAAATACCTCGATTGAATTCAGTCTTGGGAAGCCATCGCCTGTTGCGGATGCGCCACCAGCAGGATCATACCGTCGATGCCGATCCGCACCGGGTATGTATCGATGCTGCAATCTGTTCCGACGCCGGTGCGCAGGTCATAGACCCGGTCATGTAACGGACATACCACCGAGCTTTCATCGGTCAGGCCGTCCGCCAGCGGGCCGCCGCGATGCGGGCACCGCGCCTGGGTTGCGAACACGCCGCCGCCGCGGGTGCGGAACACAGCGACGAGCAATCCGTTGACGTCGAATGTTCGCCCCTCGCCGGGCGGGATCCGCGACACGTGCCCGATGGCGTGCTCCGTTGCCATGTCAGCCCTCCGCTTCAACCAGGGAGGCGAACTGATTGGACGTGACGGGCTTTTCGCGCTCCTTCCACGGGTCGCGCACGGCGGCGGTGGAGGCCGACATCGCGGCATCGAGGGCGGCGGCGATACCATCCGAATCCTCAACGATCACGGCGCGCGCCCGTTCGATGCCCATGCGTTCGATGAAGGTGTGCGTGCGTTCCTTGTACTTCGCGTTCTCACGGTACCACTGCATAAAGCGGCCGGTTATTTGCAGTACCGCGTCCTCACCGGTCACCGTGCATAGCACGTCGCCCTTGCGCACGTGGGAACCGGCAGCGCCGCCGACGTAGATTTCCCAGCGGTCGTCGCCGATGGCCACGGCCCCGACGTCCTTCACCATCGCCTCGGAGCAGTTGCGCGGACAACCAGCCGTCGCCAGCTTAAGTTTCCCCGGACTGTCGATGCCGCGGAACCGCGCCTCGATCTTTTGTGCCAGCCCCATGCTGTCGCCAAGACCGAAACGACAGAAGTCGGTGCCGATACAACTCTTGCACGTCCGATAGCTTTTCCCCCACGCCCATCCCGCCGGCATGTCCAGATCAGCCCACACCTTCGGCAGATTTTCCTTCGAGACACCGACAAGGTCGATACGCTGTCCGCCGGTCAGCTTGACCAGTGGCACATCGTACTTCATTGCTACTTCGGCAATGCGCATCAGATCGGCTGGTGTGGTGATGCCGCCCGGCATTTCCGGAATTACCGAGAAGGTGCCGTCTTTCTGGATGTTGCCGTGCACGCGATCGTTGATGAAACGGGCGTCGCGTTCGTCCTGGTATTCGTCGTTCCACAATGTGATCAGCAACGACGCGAGCGCGGGCTTGCTTGCCGCATCCTCGCGCCCGTCCGTCGCGAGCGCGCGGAACACGGACGATACCGACTTCAGGCCCCGCTCGCGGATCGCCTGCACCAGCGCCGGCTTCGCCAGCGGGATGCCCGGGACGTAGTAATGGATCGACGGATCTTCCTCCACGTCGCCGCCGCACAGCCAGTCCACCAGTTCGCCAACCAAGCCCTTGCAGGAGCCGCAGCCCATGCCGGCGCGGGTGGCGAGCATGACCGCCTTGGCGCTGCGCTTGCCACCGGATACGCAAGCCCCGATCGCGGATTTCGTGACACCGTTACAGTTGCAAATCTGGGCGTCCGCGGGCATTTCATCCAGCGTCACTTTTTGCGGCGGCGTTCCGAGATCGAACAGCAGCGACAGCCGCTCATCCGGCAATGGCGTGTCGCGGTCAAAAGCTTGCATCAGATAAGCCGCCTTGCTGATGTCGCCCATCAAGATGCCGCCCGCCAGGCGGCCGTCGCGAACGATCAATTTCTTGTAGGTACCGTGTTTCGGTTCGGTGAACTGGATAACCTCGTCGTGTTCGTCCGCCGGCTCGGTAATGCCCATCGATGCCAGTTCGACACCCATCACTTTCAGCTTGGTCGCCAGTTTCGAACCGAAATAGGCGGATTCGCGGTTCACCCCGGTGACATGGTCCGCGAACACTTTCGCCTGTTCCCACAGCGGTGCGACGAGCCCGTAGACATGGCCGCGGTGCTGGGCGCATTCCCCGACGGCATAGATGTTCATGTCGTCCAGGCAACGCATGTGGTTGTCCACCACGATCGCCCGTTCCACGGTCAAACCGGCCGAATGGGCGATGTCGACGTTCGGCCGTATCCCCGCCGAGACCACGACCATGTCGCAGTCAAGCGTTTCCCCGTCCTTGAACACGAGGCCGGTCACCCGATCCTCGCCAAGGATTTCCGTCGTCGATTTATGCAGGTGAATCCGCACGCCCATCCGTTCCATCATCGTGCGCAGGATGGCGGCCCCGGTGCGGTCGAGCTGCGCCGGCATCAGATAGTCGCCGAGGTGAACGACATGCGTCTCGCAACCGAAATTCAGCAATCCGCGCGCCGCCTCGAGCCCGAGCAGGCCGCCGCCGATGACCGCCGCACGGCGGCTGGTCCGCGCGCTGGCGATGATGCCGTTGCAATCATCGATCGAGCGGAACCCGAACACCCCGGCCTTCATCTTTCCGTCCGGCCCGGTCAGGCCTTTCATTGGCGGAATAAAAGGCCGGCTGCCGGTGGCGATCAGCAACAGGTCGTAGGCGGCACGAACGCCGTTCTCCGCCTCGACCATGCGGGACGCGGGGTCGATTTTCGTTACCGGCGAGCCGGAAAACAGGGTAATGTCGTTTTCTTCATACCACGACAGTGGATTGATGTAGATGTCGCTGCCGTCCTGGATACCGCTCAGGACGTTGGACAGCAGGATGCGGTTGTAATTGCCGTAAGGCTCATCTCCGAACATGGTGATGTCGAATTGGTCCGCCCCGCCGCGCGCCAGCACCTCCTCGACCGCGCGGGCGCCCGCCATGCCGTTGCCGATGACAACCAGCCGTTGCTTTTCCATGCGACTGCTCCGCGGTTAGATTTCGACGAGACCCAGATCGACGACCGCGGTGCCGGAGCAACCCTGCGGCGCCGCCAGGAACAATTCGATCCGGCTGTCCGGCTGCAAATCCTCCACCACCGCCAGCGGAACATGGCAGCTTCCCTTCGCCCCCACCGGAAACAGCCTGATCGGCTTGCCATCATGCATCAGCGAAATATAAATCATTTCTGGAGAGGAATTCCCCAGCCGGACGTAGATAAGCTGCGCGCGCTTGTCGAACGGAACAGTGTAGACCAACGCCTTGTCCAGCAGGCCCGGTTCTTCGTAGCCGGTGCCGTTGAAGCGATAGGCGCCGTTCAGGAATCGCGGAGTCGAATCGATCATGCTACCTCGCTGGCTGAAATGGGAATTTTCTCGATGCGAACCGCGCAGGCCTTGAATTCCGGAATGCGGGAAACCGGATCGAGCACGGCATTGGTCAACCGGTTGATGCTGGCCCGGCCGGACCAGTGGAATGGCACGAAAACCGTATCGAGCCTGATGTCGCGGCTGACGCGCGCCCGCACCTCGGCGGTGCCGCGGCGGGTGACCAGCCGTACCATGTCGCCCGGACCGATGCCCAGCCCGCGCGCGGTATCAGCATTGATTTCCGCGAAGGAATGCGGCTCGGCCCGGCACAATTCGTCCACCCGTCGGGTTTGCGCGCCGGTCTGGTAATGCGACAGCACCCGGCCGGTGGTCAGCACATAAGGAAACTCGCGGTCCGGAGTTTCCGCCGGCCCCTTGTATTCAACCGGAACGAACCGGGCGCGCCCATCAGCGGTGGCGAACCGGTCCAGAAACAGACGCGGCGTCCCGGGGTGCGCCTCGTCCGGACAGGGCCAGAACATCCCATCGTTGTCGGCGATGCGCTCATACGTGATACCGGCATAGTCGGCGGCGCCGCCGCTGCTGGCCCGCCGCAATTCGTCGAACACCTGCCGCGGATCGGTATCGAATCGCGCGCCGCATCCCAAGCGCCCGGCCAGCGCCTTGTAGATTGCGAGGTCGGTCCAAACGCCGGGGGGTGGCTCCATGGCTTTCCGTCGCCGCAGCACCCGGCCCTCGAGATTCGTCATGGTGCCGTCCTCTTCCGCCCATTGCGTGATCGGAAGCACCACGTCCGCCCGGCGCGCCGTCTCCGACAGAAACATGTCGGCCACCACGAGCAGATCGAGGCCGCCGAGACCGCCGGCCACGCTGTCGGCATCCGGTGCCGACACCAGAAGATTCGACGCCACCACGAACAAGCCGCGGATCCGGCCGCCCAACTCCGCCAACAATTCGCAAGCGGACAGACCGGGCCCGGGCAGACTGTCAGGATCGACGCCCCAGACCGCGGAGACCGCCGCCCGATGCTCGGGGTTGTCGAGCTTGCGGTAGCCCGGCAACTGATCCGCCTTTTGCCCGTGCTCGCGTCCGCCCTGGCCGTTGCCCTGTCCGGTCAGGCAACCATAGCCGCAATGTTTTCGTCCCGCGTGCCCGAGCGCGAGGATCAGGTTGATGTAAGCCAGCACATTGTCGGTGCCGTTGCGCTGCTGCTCGGCGCCGCGCGCGGTCAGCACCATCGCCGTCGCGGCCTCGCCCAGCATGTGTGCGGCACGGTGCAATTGCCCCGCCGGGACCCCGGTGATGCGCTCCACCCGGTCCGGCCAGTACGACGCGCAGGCGCGCCGGACCGAGTCGAAACCGGTTGTTCGCAGCTTGATGAAACTATCGTTCAGCAACCGGTCCCGGATGGCGATATGCAGCAGCCCATTCGCCAGGGCGGCATCCGTGCCGGGCGTCAACTGCAGGTGCAAGTCGGCTGTCCGCGCCATCGCAGTGTGCCGCGGATCAGCAACGATCAACCTGCCGCCCCGCCGCTTCTGCGCCTCGAAATATTGCATGATGGGGGGCATCGTTTCGGCCGGATTGCCGCCCGGCAGCAGAATGACTTCCGCGCCCGGAATATCCTCCAGCGGGAACGGCAGCCCGCGATCCAGCCCGAAGGCGCGCTGACCCGCCGCCGCGGCCGATGCCATGCAGAAACGGCCGTTGTAGTCGATGTTGGCGGTGCCGAGTGCGAGGCGGGCGAACTTGCCGAGTAGATAGGCCTTTTCGTTGGTCAGCCCGCCGCCGCCGAATACGCCGATCGCGTCCGCGCCATGCGCGGCCCGGATCGAGCGAAAACCCGAGACGATGCGATCGAGTGCTTCGTCCCAGCTCGCGCTCCGCAAATGCATACCCTTCCGGTCGCGAATCAACGGCGCGGTTAACCGATCCGGTGTCGAAAGAAGCGTCGCCGCCGTCCAGCCCTTGCGGCACAGCCCTCCCTTGTTGGTCGGGAAGTCGCGCGCCGCGACCGTCCAGCCATCGGGCCGCGGCGTCAGCGTCATGCCGCACTGAAGCGCGCAGTAGGGACAGTGCGTATCGACCGCTTGTACGGACGGCGGACTGTCGGCGACCAGAGCGGCGAGGTCTGTCATCGGCGACTCGTATCATCGGGCCGAGCGATCCGTCACGCTGCCAAAGATCGAAAAATGGGCATTCTGTCGAAAATCACGACCAGTTTACGCCGACCCAGCTTATGAAACGGTCGTAAGCGCAAAAAAGAGGCTAAATGCCTGCGCGTATGAGGCACTTGAATCCCGTTATGCCTATATTCTAAGCGTCCAAAAACTGGGCGCCCTCAACCGCTTTGCCCCGCCGATTGAGCGGTCGATCTTGTCCCGTCATGGCCCGGCTTGTCCCGGCCACCTTTAGTGGCACGTGCTGGCGGCGATGGCCCGGACAAGCCGGGCCATGACGGGGAAGCGAGGCTCGCTGGGTCGAACTCAAGGCCGGGGTGATATCAGTTCAGCTTCTTCAGCCCGGACAGCGCCGCGAAAGGATGCGGCTTCGCCTCCGGCTCCGGCTCTGTCAGCACCGCGCCCGGCATCCGCGGATACGGATCCAGCGCCAGCCCGAGCTGTTCCGCCGCCGCCTCGCCCAGATCGATCAGATTGCCCTCGATCGGGATCTCGTCATCCGACTCCGGATCGATGTCGTCGGTTTCCTCGCCGGAGGGGACGAAGCGAACCTGGAACACCTCCTCGACCGGCGCCTCGAACTCCTCCAGGCTGACCACGCAGGTCTGCACCACGCGCGCCAGCAGGTGGCCGCGCGCCAGTACCACGTCGCGGCCCTCGCGGATCAGGTGGAACGCGCACGCCACGCTTCGTACCGCCGGCAGCTTCATCCGGTCCGCCAGCGCGGCGCATTCGGCCGCGGTGGCCTCGACCGCGATGTCCAGGCCATGCGCGCCGATGCGGTCGAGCGACAGCGGCCGGTGGAATTCCGGAGTCATCTCGCCGCTTGCTCGGCCGGAGCGAACCTGATCTCCCCGCGCAGCAGTGCCTCGAACGGCTGCTCCGCCAGATGCAGGGCACGCGACCGCGCCAGCCGCGCCAGCGCCTCGGGCGAGCCGGCGGGCGGTTCCTGGCCCCGCCACAGGTTGCGGCCAATGGCGGCGGCCAGCGCGGAATCGTCGTCCCAGGCCGCCGCATAGGCATTCGCCCGGCCGTGGAACGCCTCCCACATCGCCCGGTTGCGCTTGCCGACGGACATGTCGCCGACGCCCATCTCGCGCAGGTTGATGTCCATGTCGGAGAACATCGCGTCGAACACCGCCTGCGCCAGCTCCGGCCCCGGCGGCTCGGCCGCGGCCAGCCGGCGGATCACCAGATATACGTGCAAGCCGACAGCATCGAACCGGCCGTCCAGCGTATCCGGCACGCCGAGCGCCGAGTACAGCCACGGATCGCGCGCCGCGGCCACCGCCGCGCCATACAGTTGAAAGCCCGCCCGCTCATGCCGGGCGCGTCTGCTGAAGAAACCGGCCAATCCCGCCTCTGATGAAAAAACCAAGCGCTCATTGACACGGCCGGGGCGGCCGTGACACGCACCCCATAGATAGCACCGGCCGCGCGTCGCACCAGCCGGAAACCAGAGACCGCAGGATCAGTACCCGTGTTCATGCCTCCGACCATCCGCCGCCTGCTGCTGATTGGCTGTCTGTCGCTGTCATCGTGCGCCTGGCTGATGCCGACGCCGACGATGCGCGGCAACAAGGTGGACCCGGAGATGCTGAAGGAGCTGACGCCCGGCGTGTCGTCCAAGGCGGACGTCACCGCCGTCATCGGCTCGCCCACCGCGCGCGGCACGTTCGACGACAACACCTGGATCTACATCAGCGAGAAGACCCAACAGCGCATCGGCCGCACGCTGGGCGAGCTGGACCAGAACGTCCTGGTGCTGAACTTCGACCAGGGCGGCGTACTGCAAGGCGTGAAGCACTTCGACAAGGCTGATTCGCTGCCGGTGTCGGTGGTGGCGCGCACGACGCCGTCGCCGGGAACCGAGGCGTCCTTCATGCAGCAGTTGCTCGGCAACATCGGCCGCTTCAACCCGACTGGCGGATCGACGCCGGCCGCCGGCGGCGGAGCGCCGGGCGCGCCTCACTGACATGCCGGGAGCGTCGCGTGGCGTGGTGCCCCGGGGTTGAGGGCGCCGGCGAGCGTGTTCGTTCGTTATGCAATTTTAACGCGGAGAAGAGCGGGGGCCGCGGAGGGTCGCCGTGCCCTGGTTCCGGGGGTTAAGCGCGCGGGCGCGCTCTGCGAGATCACAGGCACGCACGCGCGCCGGGGGTGGTCCCGCCGCCCGCCCTCTCCGCGTTGAAGAGCGGTGGATCGGAACGCCACAGGCCAATCCCGGGACGCACGACATCCCGGGCGATCCGCCAACCCGTGCAGCCCAAAAACGCCCGTGCCCGGCCTCTTCCCAGGGAACTCCCCCGCCGTTAACCAATAATTAGCATCTTGGAGCGATGCTCCGCCACGACATGCGGACGCGTTCTCTCCTCACCCGGACCTTCCTCACCGCCCTCGCGCTGGCCGCCTCGCGTGGGGCTTCGGCCCAGATGCTGTCCTCTTTCTTCCAGGAAGGCGTCCCGGGCTATGACACGCAGGACGGCGTCACCGTCCAGTCGCGCCTGCATCCGGATCAGATGCCGCTCGGCCTGCGCGCCGGCACCTTCCAGGTCTGGCCGGGCCTGAGCGAAGGCTTCGGCTACAACAGCAACGTCCTCGCCGGGTCCCCGGCGCATGGAAGCTGGCAGATCGTCACCGCGCCGTCCCTCGCCATCGCGTCCGACTGGTCGCGCGACGCGTTCGGCGCCGCCGCGTCGGTGCAGAGCACCCAATATCTGTCGCTGCCGACCCAGGACCGCACCGACGCGGCGCTGTCCGCCGGCGGCCGAATCGATATCGATCGGGACCAGCTCACCCTGGCCGTCGCCCATCTATCCGGGCACGAGGACCGCGGCCAGATCGACAGCCTGCCGAGCGACCAGCCGATTGCCTTCCAGCTCGACGATGTCCGGGCCTCATACGCCTGGACCGACGGACGCTGGAGCCTGATCCCGGCGGCGGACGTGTCGAATTGGACCTACGACTCCACCACGATCATGGGCGTGCCCGCGAGCCAATCCTATCGCGACCGCCTCGTCGCGCAGGGATCGGCCACCCTGCGGTACGAGTGGGCGCCGCTTCGCAATTTGCTGTTCGTCGTCCGCGCGCTGACCCAGGACTACACCCGCACGCCGGCGGGCCAGCCGACGCCGAATTCCACGGCATACCAGGCGCTGGCCGGCTTCGATTACGACGACAACGCGGTCTGGCGCTGGCGCCTACTGATTGGCGGCGAGAGCCGGCAGTTCGCGTCGTCGCTGTATCCGCAGCAGAATACCGTCATCGCCGAAGCGGGTGTCACCTGGGTCCCGACCGGCGACACCAGCGTCGGCGCGATCCTCAGCCGTGAGACCGGCGATGCCGCGCAGGAGGGCGTGTCCGGCCTGACCTACACCGCCGCGCGCCTGACCGTCGACCGCGAATGCCTCCGTAACCTCCTGTTCAAGGCCTCGATCGGCCTGCAGCGCGCCGCCTTTTTCCAGGGCGGCTCCCAGGTCGCCGGCACCGTTGGCATCGGCCTGGTTTGGGTGATGAACCGGTCTACGCGGGTATCGTTCACCTACGACCAGACCCGCCTGCAGGCCTCGCAAGGCCAACCGGTGGAGAATTACAGCGGCGGCATCGGTCTGATCACGCTTCGGATCGGGCTTTGATGCGGACCGTGTCCCTCTTGGGTCTGGATTTCGCCGCGCTTCGCCTGCCGGAGGCCGCATCGCTGATCGCGGAGCGTCCGGCCGATGCAGCATTCGCGTATGTGGTGACGCCGAACGCCGATCATTTTGTGCGGCTGGAAGGCGATCCGACGTTGCGGGAGGTCTATCGGGGGGCGGCCTTACGCCTGCTCGATTCCCGGGTCGTCTGCAGGCTGGCCCGCCTGTTCGGGCTGCCTGTGCCACCCGTCGTGCCGGGCAGCGACCTGACGGAGCACCTGCTGCGGCATCATGTGCCTCCCGGCGAGCGGATCACGATCGTCGGCCTGTCGCCGGACGTGCTGCCGCGGCTGATCGCCAGGCTCGGTCTGGCGCCGCCAGCGCATTACGACCCGCCGATGGGGTTTGACCGTGATCCGGCGGCGTTCGCCGCCGCCGCCGCCTTCGTGCGCGACAACCCCGCGCGGCTGGTGTTCCTGGCTGTCGGCACGCCGCGGCAGGAGCGTCTCGCCGCCCTGATCGCGGCGGCCGGAGGTGCCACCGGCACCGGGCTTTGCATCGGCGCCAGCCTTGAGTTTCTCGCCGGACGGCGGCGGCGGGCGCCGCGGCTGGTCAGCCGCATGGGGCTGGAGTGGCTGTATCGCCTCGCATCCGAACCGCGGCGGCTGGCGCGGCGCTACCTGATCGACAGCCCGCGCGTCATCACCCTGCTGTGGAGGCAGCGCCGACGCGGCCCAGCACTTCGTTTCTGAGGCGCCGCAACGCCGATCCCCGGTAGATGCCATCGTTGCCGCGGAGATAGGAGTCCACTTGTTCGGACAACAGGCGTCCGCCGCCGCGCGGGGACATCGCCACCGCCGCGCGCACCGCGCGCAGGGTTTGCAGCGGCAGCCCGTTGCGGATGCCCTTCACCAGATAGCCGGCGGCGCGCGGCGCGATGTGCGGCCAGGTGCGGCCGAGCTTGCGCTCGATGTACAGGCGGTTGCGCACGAAGTAGAACCAGCGGGCCTCGGACCAGCCGACGCGCTGCTCGGCGCTGACCTTGTGGAGGACAACGATGTCGCCGCGGTAGCGGATGCGCCAGCCCAGGGCGATGGCGCGCAGGCAGAAGTCGAATTCCTCCCAGCAGAAGAACAACCGGGCGTCGTAGCCGGCCGCCTGTTCCCAGGCGGTGCGGCGGATCGCGTGGCCGGCGCCGACGAAGGTGGCGGCGTCGAAACAGTCGCCTGCGTGCGGCAGCAGGGCGGCGGGATAGCCCCACGACGACAGGTCGTCGGCGCCGGTTTCGGTGACGATGCGGCAGCCGATGGCGGCGAGCCGCGGGTCAGCGTCCAGCGCCGCGACCAGCCGGGCCACCGTATCGGGGCTGGCGAACTCGGCATCGTTGTCCAGCGCGACGATCGTGCGTGCCTTGCCCAAACCGGCGAGCAGGTTGCGGCCGCCCGCCACGCCGAGATTGCCGCCGGCGGAAAGCAGGGCCGCGTTGGGCAGGATCCGGATCGCCTCGGCCAGGCGCCGCAGGCCGGCGGGGCGCGATCCCTGGTCGAGCACGAACAGATGGCTGACAACTCCGGTCTGCGCGTGCGCCGAACGGATCGCGGCCAAGGTTTCGTCGATCCGGTCGAGCGCCAGGATCAAGATGTCCGCGTCGGTCGATCCATCCGGCAGGCAACCCGCGATCAGGGTCATTCCGGCCACTCCACCGCCGGGATTGCCAGGTAGGCGAGCCGTTTGAACTCCTTCTGCCCGCGCGAGACCGCATCCAGCACAAGGCCGCAGATCGCCGACAGGAAGCCCAGCAGAACCAGCCCGGTCGACAGCAGCGCCGTCGGCAGGCGCGGCACCAGGCCGGTATGGAGGAACCCGGCGATGACCGGGATGCCGAGGCTGACGCCCGCGCCCGCCAGGATCAGCGCGGCGAGCGAAAACACCTCCAGCGGCCGTTCCTGCCGGACCAGGATCGCGAGCGCCCGGACAATGCGCAGCCCGTCGCTGATGGTGTTCAGCTTGGACCGGGATCCGGCGGCGCGCTCACGGTACAGCGTCTGCACCTCCTGGACGGGCATATGCAGCGCCAGCGCGTGCACGCTGAACTCGGTTTCCGTTTCAAACCCGGATGACAACGCCGGGAACGATTTGACGAAGCGGCGGCTGAATACGCGGTACCCGGACAGAATGTCGCTGATGCCGCCGCCGAATGCGCGGCCGACGAAGACGGTCAGCAGGCGGTTTCCCAGGCGGTGACCGGGGCGGTAGGCATCCCGCGCCGCGCCGTGGCGGGTGGCGGTGACCATGTCCAACTGCCGCTCCAGCAGCATGCTCAGCATGCCGGGGGCGGCGGCGGCATCGTAGGTGTCGTCGCCGTCGACCAGAATGTAAACGTCGGCCTCGATATCGGCGAACATGCGGCGGACGACATTGCCCTTGCCCTGGAGACGCTCGCGCCGCACCACCGCGCCCGCGGCGCGCGCCTCGGCGGCGGTCCGGTCCGTCGAGTTGTTGTCATAGACGAAGACAGTGGCATCGGGCAGCGTCCGCAGGAAGTCGGACACGACCTTGCCGATGGCCGCTTCCTCATTGTGGCAAGGCACCAGGACCGCGACCCTCGGCTGAGACGGCGAGAGACCGAATTGTTCGGCGATCGACGCGCCGGTGGACTCGCACCACCCCGCGGCGGATGATCGAGGCTCTTCAAGAAATGCCGTCATTGTTGCTGTCTCCCGCCTACCAGGCGTTTCGCATTCGCAACACCTCGACGATGGTGCGGCCGATGATCAGGAGATCGCGTCCCGGGCTCCACGTGGCGATGTATTCGAGATCGCTGTCGACCCGGCGGATCAGTTTCTCTTCGGTATCGGTCTCGCCGCGCCAGCCGCGCACCTGCGCGAGGCCGGTCATTCCCGGCTTGACGCTGTGGCGCGCGGCGTAGCGGCTTGTGATGGCTTCGAACGGACGGCCGGCGGCGCAGGTACCGGGGGCGTGCGGCCGCGGGCCGACAAGCGACATCGATCCGCCGAGGACGTTGAAAAGTTGCGGCGTTTCGTCGAACGACGTGCGCCGCAGCCAGGCGCCCGGGCGCGTGACCCGCGGATCGTCTCGCGTCGCCTGCCGGCACGGACAGGCTTCGGCGTGACGCCGCATGGTGCGGAATTTCAGCATCTGGAACGGGCGGCCGTTCAGGCCGATGCGTTCCTGGCTGAACACCGCCGGCCCCCGGCTGGTCAGCCGGATCGCCGCGGCAACCAGAAGCATCGGAAGCGCCAGCAGCACCAGCGCGGCCAGTGCCAGGACGACGTCGAGGCCGCGCTTGATCGCGGCATCCCGGCGCGCCATGGCCTCGCCGCGAAAGACCTGACGGCGCAGCGCCACCGGCGCCAGGCAACTGCCGGGATCGTCGTAGGCCAGCGGGTCGATGTATCGAAAACTCATGGTCTGCCGCGTCTGCCGGTTTCTGATCGGAGCAGACTGGACGGCGAAGTCTTATCGGCGGGTTAACGCGGCACGCCCGTGTAGGCAGTCCGGCTGATTTTCTTCAAACCGGCCCGACCGGCCGGAACACACAACGAACCTGTTGCCGCAGTAACGAGATCAGCGAAACACTACCCGCCGGGACAGCGAGAAATTCGTGAACAGCCCGGCGACCGCCCCCGCGGCCACGGCGATCACCGGCTGCTCCGCCGCTATCGGCACAAGGGTCACCAGCAGGGCGTAAGTGCCACGGTTGAGCACGAAGCCGACCAGGTTGACGAGCATGAACAACGCCCATTGCCGGTGCGCGGCCCCTGATCCGCGGCCGCGGAAGGTCCAGATCCGGTTGAAGATCCAGTTGCTGGTGGCGGCGGTGACGTATCCGGCCACGCCTGCCCCGTACAAGCCCAGGGCGGCCCGTGTCCCGTATACCGTCGCCGTATCGACGACGAAGCCCAGCACGCCGACGGCGCCGAAGCGCAGGAACTGCACTGCCACGATCACCCGGCTCGGCGTGGTCCACCGGCGGAGGGCCGGCGGCAGCAGGCGGTAGAGGGTGGTTTGCATCGGCGGCCCGGGTCCGGTTGTTTCACCGGATGCGTAATGCTTGCCGGCCGGGTTCCGCAAGCGCCGGGTTGACAGGGCAGGGGCCAAACGCTCCGGTAAGGCCATTCGGCTTTGAGAGCGACTCTGCTCGTGCAATCGTCATGGCCGGCTCGTCCGGGCCACCACCGCAGGCACGTGCCGCCACAGGTGGCCCGGACAAGCCGGGCCATGACGCGAAAGTCGGGCCGACCTCGACGCTGATGGTGTTACTTGCGGAGCGTCGCGCGCATGATCATCGGCACCGCCGGCCACGTCGACCACGGCAAGACCGCTTTGGTGAAAGCCCTGACGGGTGTCGATACCGACCGCCTGGCGGAGGAGAAGCGGCGCGGCATCACGATCGACCTCGGCTATGCCTATACCGATGCGTTCGGCTTCGTCGATGTGCCGGGGCATGAGCGGTTCGTCCACACTATGCTTGCCGGCGCCTCCGGCATCGACACCGCGCTGCTGGTGGTCGCGCTGCCGGAGGGCATCCGGCGGCAGACCCGCGAGCATGTGCAAATCCTCTCGCTGCTCGGAATCGAGCGCGGCGTGGTGGCGTTGAGCAAAGCCGATCTGGCGGGGGAGCGGGTGGGCGAGGTCAGCGCGGCGCTGGCGGCGCTGCTGGCGGGGACGCAGCTAGCCGGGGCGCCGATGATCCCGGTCTCGGCGGTTACGGGGCTGGGGCTGGAGGATTTGCGCGCCGCCCTGCTGGCCTCGGCGCGGGGTGATCGCGATGCCGGCGGGCATGCGCGGCTGGCGGTGGACCGGGCGTTCACCCTGTCCGGTGCCGGCCTGATCGTCACCGGCACGCTGGTCTCCGGCCGCATCGCAATAGCCGATCGGCTGGTGCTGTCGCCGTCGGGGCTGGAGGTGCGGGTGCGCGGCCTGCATGCGCAGAACAAGCCGGCGGAGGCGGCGGTGGCCGGCCAGCGGGTGGCGCTGAACATCGCCGGTCCCCGGCTGTCGAAGGAGTCCGTCACCCGCGGCGATTGGGTGCTGCATCCCGATATCCATGCGCCCACCGCGGCGATCGACGCGCGTATCGCCCTGCTGGAGGATGCGCCGCGGGCGCTGCGGCAGGACGCGCAGGTGCATCTGCATCTGAGCGCCGGGCATGTCATGGCGCGCGTCTCTTTGCTGGATCGCGAGCGGCTGGAGCCGGGCGAGGCCGCGCTGGTCCGGCTGTCCGTGGCGCAGCCAATCGGCGCCCTGGCGCGGGACCGGGTGGTGCTGCGGGACTCCGGGGCGACCTGCACCATCGGCGGCGGCGTGGTGCTCGATCCGTTTCCGCCCCGGCGCGGACGGCGGGTTCCCGGGCGGCTGGCGCAGCTTCGGGCATTGGACGTTGGGGGCGCGGTGGAGGCGTTGCGCGGGCTGTTGGCGGAGGCGCCCGGGTGGACGGACATGGCGGCGTTCATGCGCGCCCGGGACGTGCCGGCGGAGCAAAGGGAGGCGCTGATCGCCGCTGCCCCGGCGGTCGCGGCCGGCGGGTTGCTGCTGTCGGTCGCGGCATTCGACGGCGTGCGGCAGGCGGTGGTGGCGGCGCTGGCGGCACAGCACCGCGCGGCGCCCGAAATCCCCGGGCTGCAAGCCGATCGGCTGCGGCTGGCGTTGCCGTTGCGGCTGCCGGTGGCGGGATTTGACGGCGTATTGGCGGCTTTGCTGCGGGAGGGTGTCGTTGCCCGGGAGGGCCCGTGGCTGCGGCTGCCGGAGCACAAGATCAGACTGTCTCCGGTGGACGAAATGGTGTGGGCCGCCGCCCGGCCGCTGCTCGCCGCGGCGCGGTTCCGGCCGCCGCGGGTGCGTGATCTGGCCGCGGCGACCGGTGTGGCGGAGGCGGCGGTGCGGACGACTTTGAAGCGGCTACAGCGGATCGGGCAGGTGGTCGAGATCGCGGCCGATCATTTCTTTCTGCGCGAGACGGTGGCGGAGATGGCGGCGATCGCCGCCGAAACCGCGGCCTCGGAGGGCGGGCTGACCGCGGCGGCATTCCGCGATCGGCTGGATAACGGGCGGAAGGTGGCGATCCAGGTGCTGGAGTATTTTGACAAGGCGGGGGTGACGGTGCGGTCCGGGGACCTGCGGCGGGTGCGGGCGGATCGGGTTGGGGTTTTCGGCAGTTAGCTTATAGCCTTCAGGTGAAGCGCGACACCGGAATGCTGGCATCAGGAACCGCCAGCGGGGTCAAGATGGCGTCCCGGCCGACATCCGACCTCGAAAGATAGCCGTCCGGCGACGGCTCCCGGTAGATGGTCACCAGCCGCTGTTCCAAATCGACCAGCCACACCTCGGGGATGCCGGCCCGTGCGTAGCGCGGAATCTTGCGCCGCTTGTCGTCACGCAGAGTGCTGTCCGCCACTTCGGCAAGCAGGTGGATTTCCGCCGGGACGGGATGGCGGTCCCAATAGCCGCCCTCGCGCGGCACAACGGCGGCCACGTCCGGCAGCGGGTCGTTCCTGTCGTCGAGGCGCACCGGGTTCTGAGCGCGAACGCGCAGCCGACCGGCCAGAGCGACACGCAGGGCATCCGCCAGTTCTTCGACCGCTTCGGCATGCCGGGGGTTGATTGGAGCCATCTGGTAAATCACGCCGTCCAAAAGCTCGACGCGCTCGTCCGGCCCGAACACGCCGCCCTCGGCCATGCGGTAGAACTCCGTGACCGTGAATAGCCGCCTGCCATCCTCAAGGCAGGCGCCGGTCGCCGATGCCACACCGCCATCTGCCATGGTCTCCTCCGTCGCCTGATGGCGGAACTGATAGCACACCTATCCAACCGCTCGTCAAAATATGCGGTCCAGCTCGAGGGCCGCTTTTAGGTCGGTTCTGGACGCGGGGGGCTGCATACTCGACGTCCGGTTTGCGCCCGTCGCCCAGACGAGCGCCGCCGTTTCTCCAGAGCAGTCGTTCATGGGTGCGGCGGCAAATGGCTGGAATGGGTGGAGTCCGGCCCGTCAGGTTCCTGGCCGTCGCCTAAGAAAAGCAGACACTTAGCGGGTAGGCGGCCGGCAACCTATCCGACAGGTGGAGGAAGGGCGCCGAGTTGCGCCAACATCCCGAGAGTGTCCATGAGAATGCGGGTATCTTTGATGCGGCCGGCTTCTAGCCGGTCGATGACGATGCCCCAGACCCGGACCTGTTGTCCCGTCGCAGGGATCCCCATGAACGGCGCACGATGCGTCCCGGTCCATTCAAAGCGGCTCGCAACCTTGTCACCCTCGGAAACCTGCTCCTTGATGGAAAAGTCGATGTCGGGGAAAGCGGTCCGCATACTGTGAAGGATGTCCTTCAGTCCCTCGAGCCCCGGCCGCTGACCGGGAAGGGGAACCTGCTCGACAACGTCCTCCCACACGAATTCCCCAGCCGAATGTATCTTTCCCTGATTGATGACCTCATCGACGAAGCGCCGGACAATAAAGGCATTGTCTTGCATCGATGACATCCCTCATGACAGGTTCCAGAGGCGGAACGCACTTTAACACTCTAACACTCTACTGCATGTACCTCTAACTCAGAACGATATCAACCACGCAAGTCTTGATCGATAGGTGTCGGTGCATTTCGTGTCCGATCGGGCAATGCCGTCGTCGGCCGCCAGTGATCAATGACTGCTTTCGGGTTGCCCGGCCGGCGTGCTGACACCCGGGTAGGGTCGGGAGCCGTCTGAGGCTGAGGTCATGCGAACGGCAGCTTCTTGGCGCTGCTTGCTCCAGACCTGCCAGTCTCGTTCCGTGAAGAGTTTCGGATGCCGCTTGGCGTCCGAAAGTCCGCGAGGAACGAACCCGCGGTGTCCGGTCCGAGGCTTATGGGGATTTAAGAAGTTGGCTGTGCCAGGGGTGATGGGTTTGGTGTTCACCGCGCTCTCCGGGATCGCCATTCCGGAGGTCTTGGCGGGCGATCGGGGTACTGATCCGAGGCCACGGGCAGGTAAAGTCGCTGATGACGTCTTGGATCTGGGTGCTTGACGGTATGGGTATGGCGATGGGTACATAGCGTATCGATGGCCGTACCAGTGAGGCAACGACATGGCGTGGGCATGAGCCGTGCCGGGTCATGGCGTCATCGGCCCGGTTGATGCGGGACAAACCGGCGGCGCGCGCGGTTGCATCCAGCGTTGGAAGGTTTCGATGATGATCATGCGTCCTCCGCAGCACGGACAAGGCGGTCGCAGCTCCGTTGGTTCGACCGGTTCAGCTGCGTCCTCTACCTGCGGCACCGCGAGCAGCGTACGGGCACGAGCGACATTGGCCTTGCGGGTGGCGCTGGCGAGCAGGCCATAGTGGCGAATGCGGTGGAAGCCCTTCGGCAGCACGTGCAGCATGAAGCGCCGGATGAATTCGTCCGTGGCCAGCGTCATCGTGCGGTAGCGCTCGGCACCGTCACGTCGATAATCCTTGTGGCGGAAGGTGACGCCTTTCTCGTCGAGCGAGATCAGCCGGCGGTTGGAGATGGCGACGCGGTGTGTATAGCGCGACAGATAGGCGAGCACCGCCTCCGGCCCGCCAAAGGGTGGCTTCGCGTAGACGACCCAGTTCTTCTTCCGCAGCAGCGCGATGAGGTGCGTGAAGGCGCGTTGCTCGCGCAACCCGGTCTGGTCGCCGAAGAAGGCGAGCCGGCCGGCGGTATGAAGTTCAAGCAGCCGCGTCAGGAGCAGGCGGCGGAACAGTTTGGACAGGACACGAACCGGCAGCAGAAAGGCCGGCCGGGACGACACCCAGTGCGTGCCGTCCAGCGAGATGCCGCCCCCCGGCACGATCATGTGGATGTGCGGATGGTGCGTCATCGCCGAGCCCCAGGTGTGGAGCACGGCGGTGATGCCAATGCGCGCGCCAAGATGACGCCGGTCGGCGGCGATGGTGAGCATGGTCTCCGACGCCGCCCGGAACAACAGGTCGTACATGACCGCCTTGTTGTAAAAAGCGATGTCGGCAAGTTCGGCGGGAATGCTGAAAACGACGTGGAAGTATCCGACCGGCAGCAGGTCGGCCTCGCGCTCGGCCAGCCACATGCGTGCGGCGCCGCCCTGACACTTGGGGCAATGCCGGTTGCGGCAGCTGTTATAGGCGATCCGCTGGTGGCCGCAGTCCTCGCAGGCCTCGACATGACCGCCCAGAGCCGCCGTGCGGCAATGCTCGATCGCCGACATCACCTTGAGCTGATGCAAGCTCAGGTGCCCGGCATGGGCGGCCCGATAAGCGGGGCCGGCAGCACGGAGAATGTCGGCGACCTCGAGTGAGGCGCGCACCGCCTCAGCCGGTGGGTGCGATCTCTCCGGCCCTGAACATGCCGAGCTTGTCGAGCGGGCTGGTCACGGTGCGCACCGTTCGGGTCGCGACCTTGGTGTAGAAGGCGGTATTCTCCAGCTTCGCGTGCCCGAGCAGGACCTGGATGACGCGGATATCAACACCGTCCTCCAGGAGATGGGTTGCGAAACTGTGGCGCAGCGTGTGCGGCCCGACCCGCTTGGTGATCTCCGCGGCCTGTGCCGCCTCGACGACGATGCGATGGAGTTGCCGGGTGCTGATCGGCTTCACGGCGTGCTGTCCCGGGAACAGCCAACCGTCGCGATGCATCACGCCCTGTTGGCGCCCGACCTTCCACCACTCGCGCAGCAGGGTGAGCAAATCCGCCGGGAGCATGGCATTGCGATACCGGCCACCCTTGCCACGCTCGACCCGGATCAGCATGCGCTCGCTGTCGATATCGGCGACTTTGAGCGCCGCGACCTCAGCCACACGCAGGCCAGCGCCATAGGCGACCGACAGGGCCGCTTGATGCTTGAGGCTGGTGGTCGCGTTGAGCAGTCGTGCGACCTCGTCCCGGCTCAGCACCACGGGCAGGTTACGCGGATGCACTGCCCGAATCAGCTTGCGCGCTAGGTCAGGCCGGTCGATCGTGTGCGTGAAGAAGAACCGCAACGCCGAGACGATGCTGTTCATGGTCGGCGTCGGCACGCCGGCCGCGCGCTGCTCGATCTGGAAGCGGCGCACGTCGTCCGCCGTCGCCGTATCAGGCGAGCGCCGCAGGAAGGTTGCGAAGCGTCCGACGTCGCGAATGTAGTTGCGCTGTGTCTCAGGCGAGAACCGGCGCAGGTTCATATCGTCGATCAAACGTTGGCGCAGCGGGCTGATCGGGCGGTCGATAGTTGGATCGGGCATCGGGAGTTCCTCTCATGATGAAGGGAACTCCATGCTCGAGAGGCAACTGCGCCTCGCTCAAGACCTCATCGAAAACGCGAACAAGTATTGAGGTCCAGGGGCTCGGCCCCTGGCGGGGTTTGGGGCAGCGCCCCAACCTTGCTTGCTTCGTCGGTCAATGGCTCTCGGGTGCCGGGTATAACTCATCCCCCAGCACCAATCCCGCGCAGCGGGTTCGTTCTTCGTGAAGAGTTTCGGATGCCGCTTGGCGTCCGAAAGTCCGCGAGGAACGAACCCGCGGTGTCCGGACCGAGGCTTATGGGGATTTGAGAAATTGGCTGTGCCAGGGGTGATGGGTTTGGTGTTCACCGCGCTCTCCGGGATCGCCATTCCGGAGGTCTTGGCGGGCGATCGGGGTACTGATCCGAGGCCACGGGCAGGTAAAGTCGCTGATGACGTCTTGGATCTGGGTGCTTGACGGTATGGGTATGGCGATGGGTACATAGCGTATCGATGGCCGTACCAGTGAGGCAACGACATGGCGTGGGCATGAGCCGTGCCGGGTCATGGCGTCATCGTCCCGGTTGATGCGGGACAAACCGGCGGCGCGCGCGGCTGCATCCAGCGCCGGAAGGTTTCGATGATGATCATGCGTCCTCCGCAGCACGGACAAGGCGGTCGCAGCTCCGTTGGTTCGACCGGCTCAGCGGCGTCCTCTACCTGCGGCACCGAGAGCAGCGCACGGGCACGTGCGACATTGGCCTTGCGGCCGGCGCTCGCGAGCAGGCCATAGTGGCGAATGCGGTGGAAGCCCTTCGGCAGCACGTGCAGCATGAAGCGCCGGATGAATTCGTCCGCCACCAGCGTCATCGTGCGATAGCGCTCGGCACCGTCACGTCGATAATCCTTGTAGCGGAAGGTGACCCCGCCCTCGTCGAGCGAGATCAGCCGGCGGTTGGAGATGGCGACGCGGTGTGTGTAGCGCGACAGATAGGCGAGCACCGCCTCCGGCCCGCCAAAGGGTGGCTTCGCGTAGACCACCCAGTTCTTCTGCCGCAGCCGCGCGATGAGGTGCGTGAAGGCGCGTTGCTCGCGCAACCCGGTCTGGTCGCCGAAGAAGGCGAGCCGTCCGGTGGTGTGAAGTTCAAGCAGCCGCGTCAGGAACAGGCGGCGGAACAGTTTGGACAGGACACGAACCGGCAGCAGAAAGGCCGGCCGGGACGACACCCAGTGCGTGCCGTCCAGCGAGATGCCGCCCCCCGGCACGATCATGTGGATGTGCGGATGGTGCGTCATCGCCGAGCCCCAGGTGTGGAGCACGGCGGTGATGCCAATGCGCGCGCCAAGATGACGCCGGTCGGCGGCGATGGTGAGCATGGTCTCCGACGCCGCCCGGAACAACAGGTCGTACATGACCGCCTTGTTGTAAAAAGCGATGTCGGCAAGTTCGGCGGGAATGCTGAAAACGACGTGGAAGTATCCGACCGGCAGCAGGTCGGCCTCGCGCTCGGCCAGCCACATGCGTGCGGCGCCGCCCTGACACTTGGGGCAATGCCGGTTGCGGCAGCTGTTATAGGCGATCCGCTGGTGGCCGCAGTCCTCGCAGGCCTCGACATGACCGCCCAGAGCCGCCGTGCGGCAATGCTCGATCGCCGACATCACCTTGAGCTGATGCAAGCTCAGGTGCCCGGCCCGGGCGGCCCGATAAGCGGGGCCGGCAGCACGGAGAATGTCGGCGACCTCGAGTGAGGCGCGCACCGCCTCAGCCGGTGGGTGCGATCTCTCCGGCCCTGAACATGCCGAGCTTGTCGAGCGGGCTGGTCACGGTGCGCACCGTTCGGGTCGCGACCTTGGTGTAGAAGGCGGTATTCTCCAGCTTCGCGTGCCCGAGCAGGACCTGGATGACGCGGATATCAACACCGTCCTCCAGGAGATGGGTTGCGAAACTGTGGCGCAGCGTGTGCGGCCCGACCCGCTTGGTGATCTCCGCGGCCTGTGCCGCCTCGACGACGATGCGATGGAGTTGCCGGGTGCTGATCGGCTTCACGGCGTGCTGTCCCGGGAACAGCCAACCGTCGCGATGCATCACGCCCTGTTGGCGCCCGACCTTCCACCACTCGCGCAGCAGGGTGAGCAAATCCGCCGGGAGCATGGCATTGCGATACCGGCCACCCTTGCCACGCTCGACCCGGATCAGCATGCGCTCGCTGTCGATATCGGCGACTTTGAGCGCCGCGACCTCAGCCACACGCAGGCCAGCGCCATAGGCGACCGACAGGGCCGCTTGATGCTTGAGGCTGGTGGTCGCGTTGAGCAGTCGTGCGACCTCGTCCCGGCTCAGCACCACGGGCAGGTTACGCGGATGCACTGCCCGAATCAGCTTGCGCGCTAGGTCAGGCCGGTCGATCGTGTGCGTGAAGAAGAACCGCAACGCCGAGACGATGCTGTTCATGGTCGGCGTCGGCACGCCGGCCTCGCGCTGCTCGATCTGGAAGCGGCGCACGTCGTCCGCCGTCGCCGTATCAGGCGAGCGCCGCAGGAAGGTTGCGAAGCGTCCGACGTCGCGAATGTAGTTGCGCTGTGTCTCAGGCGAGAACTGGCGCAGGTTCATATCGTCGATCAAACGTTGGCGCAGCGGGCTGATCGGGCGGTCGATAGTTGGATCGGGCATCGGGAGTTCCTCTCATGATGAAGGGAACTCCATGCTCGAGAGGCAACTGCGCCTCGCTCAAGACCTCATCGAAAACGCGAACAAGTATTGAGGTCCAGGGGCTCGGCCCCTGGCGGGGTTTGGGGCAGCGCCCCAACCTTGCTTGCTTCGTCGGTCAATGGCTCTCGGGTGCTGGGTATAACTCATCCCGCAGCACCAATCCCGCGCAGCGGGTTCGTTCTTCGGCCGATCTAAGTCATTTTGAGCCGCGTGCCGCGAAGGACCGCCTTTGGGTCTGAAGCCTTTACAGCAGGGTCTTGCAGGGGCCCGTACTCCGACCAGCCTTCTCGCGCCCCATCCGCGCCCTACCGCCGCGCCAGGCAACTGTTCCCCCGCGCCGCCGTCTGCTGCACCACCGGCAGCCCACTCAGTTCATCGCCGCTGAACAGCCGATCGCGCCCGGACGAACTGCCCGCGGGCGCCACATGCGGATTGTCGAACGATCCGGTGACCCGGATCGGAATGTCCAGGGCAAAGAAATCCGTCGTCGACGACAGGCTGCCGACCGTCAGGTCCATCCATTGCCTCTGCAAGTCGAAACTGCCCACCCCCGCCAGCGTGCCGTCGCTGGTCCGGATTCGCAGCGGCCGGATGCGCCCGGTCAGTCCGTTCATGTCCACCACGCCCAGCAGGCACTCGATCGCCGAGGACCCCATCGGCTTGCGGAACAACCGCCGCGCGTTCAGCGATATCATCTCGACCACGTTGGTCGCCAGCGAGCCGCTGGTCATCGTCATCAGCGCCGTGGTGCGCGAGTGCCGGATCGCCCCGACAAGATTGTCGCCGCTCATGGTCGAGACCGCCTGCGCCTCGAACCGGCCGCCGAGCGGAACCGGACCGACGCCGAGGCCGCGCAGCAGGGTCCGCAGGTCGCTGCTCGACACCTGGCCCGACAGGTCAACCTGCGCGACCGGCCCCTTCTGCTCCATCGCGCCCGAAGCCGTCGCCCGCGCGCCGGCAAACAGCAGCGACACGTTGTCCACCGAAACCTTGCCCGGGACGACCTTCGCGTGCAGCGCGAGGTCGCTGGCGTCGAACCGGCCATACACCGCCTGCTTGATCGCGATCGTGGCGTCCAGCAGCGTGCCGGGCTTCGCGTCCACATACAGCGGGATGCTGAGCGACTTCCCCGTCCGCGAGGCTTTGGTTCCCTTCTCCCGCTTCGCCGCGGTATCGGTCAGCAGGTTCAGGTCGACCCGCTCGAACGCGGCGGACATCGTGACGTCATCCGCTTCCCCGCGTCCGCCTTCCTTCATGTGCCCGGTCACGGTGAACGCATCCACGTCGATCAGTCCGTTGCCGTCGGGCAGGTCCCAATCCTTGCCCGTCTTGGCCAGCGTGCCTGCCAGAGATATCGGCAGGTTGGCGTCGATGCTGAAACCGATCGCGTCCTGCAGATCGCTCAGTTGCGGCACATTCAGGTAGACCGGACCGGCCACGCCGTCGAAGTTCAGCGGGTCGGTCATCGTGCCCTTGAACTCGGCCACCGCGTCGCCGGAACTGGCGTGCACCTCGGCGCCGAACGGTTTCGGCACAAGACGCAACCGGTCGAACGACTGGAACTTGCCTTCCACATGCAGCGGCGTGCCGTTGTAGCTGCCATCCGCGACCATGCTGATGGGCTGATCCGGCCCCGAGGTGCTGACAGTTGCGGAGTTGGCGTTCGCCTCCAGCTTCGCACCGCTCGAGGTTCGGAAGGTCAGAGCAAAGCCGTGCACGGCGGCATCGAGCACGGTGGGGAAGCCGGACAGGTCAGGCGGCGGCGGTGTTGCCGGCTTCGCCGGCTGGGGCCCAAATTTCCAGTTGGCCGGCCCGCCGGCGGCGTGTTCGAGCAGCATGGTCAGGCCGTCCACCGAGGCGGAGCGGACGAGCAACGGACCCGACAGGATCGACCGCGTGTCCACGACCGCATCCATCCGGCGCAGCGTCACCATCACCGGGTCGCTGCCGCCGTGGCTGTTGGCGACGCTGACATCGCGCAGCAGCAGCGTCACGCCGCCGTTCCAGCCAACTCGTAGTTCGCCAATGGTGATCGGCCGGTGCAGCCTGCCGGAAGCCAGCCGCGCGGCGAGCGGGGCGAGGTTGGCGTGCGTCGCCCAGACGAGCGTGCCCCCGGCGGCAATCGCGCATGCCGCCAGCAGGATGGCGGTGCCAAGCCCGATCCGGCGGCCGATGCTCAAAACGGACTCCTATGGCAGCGAGTGGCGGCGGAACTCCGCTTCCGCCGCGCAATGTGCCACAGGATTATTACAGCCGGCTGAGAAGTTCGGCCTTCTTGGCGTTGAATTCCGCGTCACTGAGGATGCCTCGGCTGTGCAGCCCGGCCAGTTTTTCGATCGCCGCGAGCACGTCGCCGCCCGCGCCGGATGGCTCCAGAGGCGGCGGCGCGGCCACCTGTGCGGCGGGCGCGCCATTCACCGACACGACCGGCAGCGAGGCCACATCCACGATCCCGTACTGGCTGCTGAAGGTGAACGACCCGCCATACGACTGCTGCTGGCCGAAGCCGCCGATGTTGTGATTGAGCGTGTCGTAGATCGTCACCGTCCCGTTTACGTCGATCGCCAGCCGCCGCGCCTGCGCGAAATAGGCGTACCGAACGTTATTCTGCGACCCGGTGCTGTTCGGCCAGGCCAGCTCGTCGCCCCACCAGTTGCCTGAGGCGCCGGTATTGGGCGGCGGGACGAACAAGCTGTTCGGGCCCGAGGGGCCGCCTCCGGTCTGCTGATGTTGCTGGTTGTAGCCGCCCTGGCTTTGCGACTGGAAGCTGCCGGTCTGGATCAAACCGGGCTGGTTGGCGACCAGTGCCGATAGGTCGCCGCACAGCGCATCCACGCGGCCTTTCAGGTAGCCGTTGAACATGTCGCCGATCATGGTCATGCCGCCGCGCATCCATTGGCCGGAGCCGCCGAACTCGGGATGGCTGAACTGCGCCATACCGCCGTTGCCGTTGATCACGGCGTCCAGCATCGTCGCCACCGCGTCGAAGCCGAAACCGTGGCGTTGCGCGAGATCATTGACGGCCTGCTCGCCGGCGGGTGAGAGCTGTCGCATGGGTCGGTTTCCTGAATATGGGAGGCGATTACGCCCGCACGTATGGTCGGTCAACGGAGTCTTGCCCGATCCGCGCCGGGCGTCTATATAATATTTGTTATATACTCCCGAGGCAAACCATGCTCGCGTTCAAAGTGACCACGGTCGGATCATCCGTCGGCTTCATTCTGCCGAAGGCGGCGCAGGAGCGCCTGAAGGTCGCGAAGGGTGATGTCCTGTACCTGACGGAGGCTCCGGACGGCGGATATCGCCTCACTCCGTACTCGCCGGATTTCGAACGCCAGATGTCCCTGGCAGAGACCATTATGCACGAGGATCGGGACGTTCTGCGCGCTCTTGCGAAATGACCGCCTGGCGGTGGATCGATCCGAAAGTCATTCACGCGGTGCATGAGGCCCAGCTCGCCGAGCATGGCGGTCTTGATGGCGTGCGGGACCAAGGGCTGGTGGAGTCGGCTCTGGCGCGTCCGTTGAACCTTGCCGCTTATGGCGAGCCGGACGCGGCAGCGTTGGCCGCGGCCTATGCACACGGACTGGCGAAGAATCACGGCTTCGCCGATGGAAACAAGCGCACCGCGTGGGTTGTCGCCCGCCTTCTTCTGGCAGACAACGGCTATGTCCTGCGGTTCGACCGAGCCGACGCCGTGAGGTTCATGGAGTCTATCGCGGCCGGGGAGACGGACGAGGCGGGCGCCGCGGCGTGGGTCCGATCCCGGTTGCTCTCGCGGTAGTTACAGGAACTTCAACGCCACGAATCCGCCGACGACCCCGACCGCCAGCGCGCTGGTGACCAGCGTCAACCGGCGCTCGATGAAATCCCTGACCGAATCGCCGAAGAAGTGCAGCAACGTGGCGACCACGAAGAACCGCGCGCCGCGGGTCAGCACGCTGGCCATCATGAAAGTCACGAAATCGAACCGCGCCGCGCCCGCGGCGATCGTCACAATTTTGTACGGGATCGGCGTCAATCCCTTCACCAGGATGATCCACACGCCGTATTTCTGGAACGTCGCCTGGAATGCCGCATACGCATCGCCATACCCGTACAGGCTCAGGATCGGCCGCGCGAGCTGGTCGAACACCGCGAAGCCAATCAGGTAACCGAGCGCTCCGCCCGCCACGCTCGCCGCGGTGCAGATGGCGGCATACCGCCAGGCCGATCGCGGCTTGGCCAGCGCCATCGGTATCAGCAAGGTGTCCGGCGGAATCGGGAAGAAACTCGCCTCGGCGAAGGCGATGAGCGCCAGCCACCACGCAGCGTAGCGGGAGGCGGCGAGCGCCATGACGCGCGCATACATTCTTTGAAGCATAGCGCCGCGTCTAGCAGCCCCCGCGTCCCTGGTCACGCACGAACCGCGTGCCTATCGTCAGCGGCAAAACAGGAGACGCCCGAACAATGCCCACCACCACCGTTGCCCGATTGCTGGCCGACAGCCTCGAAGCGCATGACGTCGATCAGATCTTCTGCGTGCCCGGCGAAAGCTATGTCGGCCTGACCAGCGTGCTGGCCGAGCGCAACACCATCCGCATGATCGTCTGCCGGCATGAGGGCGGCGCCGGCTTCATGGCGGTTGCCGACGGGCGGCTGCGCAGCCGAGCAGGTGTGTGCATCGTCTCGCGCGGTCCGGGCCTGTCGAACGCAATGGTGTCGCTGCACTCGGCGTTCCACGACGCGACACCGATGGTGATGCTGGTCGGCCAGGTGGAGCGGGCGGATTTCGGGCGGCTGGCGTTGCAGGAGCAGAACTACTCCCGGCTGCTGTCCGATATTACCAAGAGCGTGATCGAGGTGAATCAGCCGGAGCAGGCGTCCGAAGCGATCGCCCGCGCCTTTCACGTCGCCGAAAGCGGCACGCCCGGCCCGGTCGCGGTGATCCTGCCGGAGGATATTTTCGACGAACCGACCGATGCGGTGCTGAACCAGCCCCGCCCGCGCGTTGTCGCCGGTCCGCGGAGCCGCGATTTGCAGCGTCTGGCCGAGATGCTGGCGCGGGCGGAACGGCCGCTGATCCTGGCGGGCGGCGCGCTGCTGGCGGACAGCCTGTATGACGACACCGTCTACGCCGATCTGCGGCTTCTGTCGGAGGATTGGGTGCTGCCGGTGAGCCCGACGCACCGGCGGCCGCAGTTGTTCGATGCGCAGCATCCGAATAACGCCGGCTACATGGGCATCCGCGTGCCTCCGTCATTGATTGGCGAAATGACAAAGGCGGACCTGATCGTCGCGCTGGGGGAACGTCTGACCGATACCGTCAGCCAGTCCTACACGTTCCCCGCCGCGCCGCAGCCGCAGGTTCCGCTGGTTCATATTTGGCCCGATGCGAACGAGGTGGGTCGGGTGTGGCGGCCGGATCTGGGCATGCCGTGCGATCCGCATGAGGTGGTCAAGGAATTGCTGGCGATGCAGCCGCCCCCGGACGCGCGGAAGCGGCGAGGCTGGATCGACGGGCTGCACAAGATCCATCTGTCGCTGCTGGAGAAGACCTGGGAGCCGGCGGAGGACGGGGTGAACTTCGCCGCCGTGGTCTGCGAGATCGACAAGCATCTGGGGGACGACGCGGTGGTGACCTCGGATGCCGGCAATTTTGCATCGTTTCTTCATCGCTATATCAGCTTCAGGCCGGGGCAGGTGTTCTTGTCCTCGGTCGTCGGTGCCATGGGGTCGGGTATGCCGATGGCAGTGGCGGGTTGTTTGCGGCGCCCGGGGAAGCAGGTCGTTGCGTTCATGGGCGACGGCGGCGCGCTGATGATGGGCAACGAGATCGCCACCGCCTGCCAGTATGGCGCGACGCCAATCGTCATCATCTCCGACAATGCGATGTATGGCACGATCGGCATGCACTCGTATGTGCGTTACCCCGACCGCAAATTCATGGAGGCGACGCGCCTGACCAACCCGGACTTCGCTGCCTGGGGCCGGTCGTTCGGTGCCGAGGGGATCATCATTCGGGAGGAGCCGGAGGTAGCCGATGGCGTCGCTCGGGCGTTCGCGGTGAAGACGAAGCCGGTGGTGGTTCACTGCCTGACCTCGGCGGTGCAGATGAGCGCGTGGCGGCGGTTCCAGGGGGAGGGGGACTTGAAGTGAGCGTGAGGCGAAAGCGCGCCCGGTAGGCCCGAACAGTGTAGGCTTTAGTCGGCGAGGCCCATTACAAACGCCAACGCGGCATTCAACCGTCCAATCTCGTCGGAGCCGAGATAGCCGATCGTTGTTCCGATCCGCTCTCGCCGCACCGTTAGCGGCTTGTCAGCCATGATTTGAGATTGCAGCCGCAGACCGTTAAGGGCGCTCGGATCGATCGTGACGCGAAAATCCGGTGCATCGGAGATCTCTGACGTCATCTGGCAAATCACAACCGACGCGTGGTTCGCAGGGAAAGCATCCGTTTGCACAATCACCGCCGGGCGCGGCTTCCCGTCCTCACCCGAAGCAGCGACTGTAACCACATCACCGCGCTTCATCGTTTCCCGGAAACTCGGGTGTTTCGAATTCGGAAACCGCCTCGATCCAACGCAAAGCGTCCTCTTCGCTGCGTTGATTGAGTCCGGCGACCTGAGCGGCCACCTTTTGCCGAACAGACGGCGCACGCGGGTCGGGAACGATGATGCGCAGTTCCCTTAGACCACGAGCGCGCTTCCTGTTGCGCATTGCCTTCATGCGTTCAGCCGCTGCGGTCACGGCTACCCTCCTGACCTGACCGTCACAGCGTAACGCGTTACAGGTCTCGCTGCAAAAATTTGCGCGAACAGACGACGCGGTTTCATGGCGCTCACCGTCTCGGCGCCGCGTCGCATGGACTCTCGCGAACCCGCGCGTATCATGCCCGAAACGCCGACAAGCAGGGAGACCAGGAGATGAACGACACATCAGTGATCGCGCCCGCCTTCGACCGCACCGCGGAAGACCTCGGCAACATCGTCGAACTTGGTCATGTCAATGTGCGCGTGCCGGACCAGAGCAAGGCCATCGCCTTCTACCTGATGGGCCTCGGCCTGACCCGCGACCCGTATCTGATGACCGGCCTGGAGAATATGTGGGTCAATGTCGGCCGCGGCCAGTTCCATCTGCCGGCGGGAGGCCCCGAGGTCGTCCGCGGCACCACCGCCCTGGTGATCCCGGACCGCGAGGCGCTGCTGAAGCGGCTGCACAACGCGCGGAAATACCTCGAAGGCAGCAAATTCAGCTTCCGCGAGGCGGACGACGCGGTCGAGACGACCTGCCCCTGGGGTAACCGCATCCGCGTGCACACGCCCGACCCGGCGCGGTTCGGCCCGATGCGCCTCGGCATGCCGTATGTCGAGTTCGACATTCCCGCCGGCACCGATCTCGCCGCGATCGCCCGGTTCTATGTCGAGATCCTCGGTGCCATCGCCGGGGTCGCCACGGACGAACGCGGACCCTATGCCTGGGCGAGCGCCTCGGCCGAAAGCAAGGTCGTATACCGCGAAACCACCGCTGCGCTGCCCGACTACGACGGGCACCACATCCAGATCACGCTCGCCGACTTCTCCGGCCCGCACAAAAAGCTGTCGGAGCGCGGGCTGATCAGCGAGGAAAGCGACCAGCACCAGTATCGCTTCCTCGACATCGTCGACGTCGACAGCAACAAACCGCTGTACCGGATTGAGCACGAAACCCGCAGCATGCGGCACCCGATGTTCGGCCGCACCTACATCAACCGCAACCCGGACATGAACAATCGCAACTTCGTTCCGGGATACGAAGTCGGCCTATGGGCGCTGAGCTAGCTCATGTCGATCCCGCCCTATCGCGTCTCCGCCTTCAACACGGCGAAGGCGTCGGAGAACAAGATCCACGACGACGCCACCGCCCGGCGCTTCGGCTTCAAGGGCGGCTTCGTCGGCGGGGTGAATGTCTACGCCTATATGGCGCATCAGCCCGTGCAGCGCTGGGGCCGCGCCTGGCTCGAGCGCGGCACCGGCGAGGCCCGGTTCGCCAAGCCGGTTTATGAGGGCGAGATTGCCGAGGTTGCCGCGGTCGAGGATGCGGCTGGCCTGACGCTGACCGTGCACAGCCAGGGCGTCTTGTGCGCCTCCGGCCGGGCAGCGATGCCGCCTGTCTTGGAGCCTGCGCCGGCGCTGGAAGATTTCAGGGGGGTAGCGCCGCGGGCGGAGCGGGTCGCGGCGGATGAAAGGTCCCTGGCCGTTGGCGACTGGCTTGGCATGATCCCGTTGCCGGTCACCGGGGCGCAGCACGCCCGGGACCTGGAGGACATCCGGGAAACCGATCCGATTTACCTGCGGGAGGGTCTCGTGCACCCGGGAACGCTGCTGCGCGGCTGCAACTGGGTGCTAAGCCAAAATGTTATTTTGCCGGCATGGATTCATATGGGCAGCACTGTGCGCAATCTCGGCGTGGCGCGCGTGGGCGATACATTAAGCGCGCGGGCCCGCGTCACCAGGAATTATGAGCGCAAGGGCCACAAGTGGGTGGAACTCGATGTCCTTGTGGTTGCGAACGAAACCACGCCGGTGATCCGCGCAACGCATGTCGCGATCTATCGTCCGCGGCAGGTCGCGGAGGCGGCGTAGCAGCCGCCAATTGCACCCGCATTCCGGGCGGCCTCCAGGCGATAAAAATTCGGGAAGGAGATTGGCCATGAGACTCGCGAACAAGGTCGCAATCATCACCGGCGCGGCGTCCGGCATGGGGGCGGCGACCGCCCGCCGTTTCGGCAGGGAGGGCGCCTCCGTCGTCATCGCCGACATGCTGGAGGACGAAGGCCGCGGCGTCGCCGGCGACATTAATGCGGCTGGCGGCAAGGCGCTGTTCCTGGCGTTGAACGTAACGGATGAGGCGGGCTGGGCAACGGTTGTCGATGAAACCGTGCGCGCCTTCGGCCGGCTGGACATCCTGGTCAACAACGCCGGCATCAGTGGCAGTGCCACCAACGATCTGCTGGATTCCGGATTGTGGGACCGGGTGATGGCGGTGAACGGCACGGGCGTGTTCCTCGGCACGGCCGCCGCGGTGCGGCAAATGCAACGGAATGGCGGAGGGTCGATCGTCAACCTGTCATCGATCTCCGGCGTCGTCGGCCAGAGTTTCGTGCACATGAGCTACAATGCCGCGAAAGGGGCCGTGCGGATCATGACAAAATCGACGGCGGTGCAGTTCGGCAAGGACGGGATACGCTGCAATTCGGTGCATCCCGGGCTGATGCCGCCGATGCGGACTTCCGGGGCAACCGCCGATCCGGCGGTGCGGGCGAAGATGCTGAAAGCGGTGCCGCTGGGACGGGCCGGGGAGGTGGATGAGGTGGCCAACGCGGTATTGTTCCTGGCGTCGGACGAGGCGTCGTATGTGACCGGTGCGGAGCTTTATGTCGATGGCGGGTATTTGGCCATGTAGGCGAATGTGCCGGCGGCGGGGCTGGTGGGGTTTTGGGTACCGCGTTTCAACACGGAGAATGGCGAGGGCCGCTGAGAGCCGCGGGGGTATTGGGACGGTTCAGCTGTGACTGTGTCGTTTCAAAAACCGCTGAGTTTGGTCTGCCGGGTACTTCGTCGCTCTGATCGATAACCTCAGGCGACGCACTGGCTTGGCTGGCTGCCTAATCGGTAGGCGACGCCCAAAAATTACCGCTTCAGGGAGACGGCTTCGTGAAACGTCATGGCCCGGCTCGTCGGGGCCACCTGTCGCGGCACCGTGCGGCGGGGTGGCTCGGACAAGCCGGGCCATGACGCAAGGCGGACGGACCCCTGGATTCGCTTATTCTTGGGCGTCGCCTGACGACCCACGTTCGTGCCGCGGAAACGCGACGCAAAACCAGCCGATCTTGGCTTCTCCGCACCCTCGGCGGCCCTCGTCCTTCTCCGTGTTGAAAGGCGGTGTAACGAGACCCGCCGGCGCGTCCGGGGGCGCACGACAAGGAGGCCACGCGCCGCGGAAGCATCTTCATCCATCGCGCGGCCCGGAAGACTGTGTTGAAAAGCGTCGGCAATTCGTTCGACGAGCCCACGGCCCGGCCGAAATAACGAATGAGGCAGCCTCCTATTTCTTCACCGCCACAAAATCCGCGGACCCGCTATCGATTTGCAGCGTCCGTTCGAACGAAACGTAATGCAGCCGGTGCGCCGCATGGCCCGCATGGATCGCCACCGACACGGTATATCGTCCGGCATCGTTGAACGTCTTGAACCCCGGACCGGCATCCAGTTTCCGGCTCAAGGTCACGACCCAGGTGCCGCCCGACTTAACAGCCTCAGCTGTTACCAAGACCGGTTTCGTCTCCTCGCGACTGACAAAAATCGAACCGTTCACCGCGTCCGCCGGGGCGCCCGGATTCAGCTTCGCCTCCCAAAATTCCAGACCGTAGCCGTCAGCCTGGAGCTTCGCCAGTTCGCCGGCGGGCTTCAGCGTGTCGCCGCCGCCCTGCCGGGTCATCTTCGCCCGCGTCTTCGGCAGATACATCGTGCGCGTCGCGGCGCCGGCGCTGGCCATGCCGGCCGAATCATCGTGGCAGGCCGCGAAGCAACCGGCGCGGTTCGCCTCCGGCACCTTGCCGTCGTTGAACAGCACCGTCACCTTGGTGGCATAGGCGGGGTCCTGTTTCACGTCAGGCTGGGCGCCCTCGGCAAACTCGATATGCACATAAAGGTTCGTGCCATCGTTGGCGAACTTCACCATCGCCGGAATATACCCCGGCTTCCCGCCGATCGGCTTCGGCTCTATCGGCGGTTTCGTGCCGTCCTTGAACACGCGAGGCTGGCCGCCGGCGATCTGCGGTCCCATCGTCTTTTCTTCACCGATATGGCAGTCGTCGCAGTCCTTGCCCTCGCGGAACTCCTTCGCCCCGGACATCGCCGACTGCGTCAGCGACCACTCCCACGACGACTGCCCCGGATAGAACAGCACGATCTCCTTGCCGCCGACGCTACTCCAGTCGATCCCCTCCGCACCGGCGGCCGAGGCGGCCAGCATCGCGCCCAATCCGGCGGCGGCGGCGAAAACCCTGAACGTCATCGTCATATCCTGGTTGTGGCTACTCGAATCCATCCATTTTCGGCGGATCGGGCAGCGAGTGGGCGATGCCCTTGTGGCAGTCGATGCAGGTCCGCTCGCCGGTCAGCAGTCGCGCCTGGTGCACCGCGGCGGCGCGCGGTGTCTGCTTGCTGAAATCCATCGACTGCGGGCTGTGGCAGTTGCGGCATTCGGCGGAATCGTTCGCCTGCATCCGTGCCCACTCGCGCGCCGCCATCACCCCCCGCTGGGCGAGGAATTTCTCCCGCGTGTCGATGGTGCCGAAGAGCTTGGCCCAGACCTCCTTGGACGCTTGCATCTTGCGCGCGATCTTCAGCGTCCAGGGATGCGGGGTATGGCAGTCCGGGCAGGTGGCGCGTACGCCGGAGCGGTTGGTCCAATGGATCGTGCCCTGCATCTCCTGATAGACGTTGTCCCGCATCTCGTGGCAACTGATGCAGAACGATTTCAGTATTGGCGGCTTCCAGCGCGGTGTTGAAGCCGCCCCAAAACATGACCCCGGCGATGAAGCCGCCCAGGGTCAGGAATGCCAGGCTGAAATGCACCGCCGGGCGCGCGGCCGTTCGATACCAGACATTGTCCGTCAGCCACGACCAGCGTCCGCGATCCGGCATCGGCGCGTCCTTACCGCGGCCCCGGCGGGCCATCGAACATGAACCAGACCCACCAGGCCAGGCCGTACGCCGCGACGAAGCCGCCCGCGATCACCGGCCAGACCATGACAGACAAAAACAGGAACATGACGGCTTCCCGCCATTTCCGAGGTTCCGTCTCGATTGGCCGCATGGCACCCTTAATGTCCCGCAATCATCCGCCGATGCCTATGCTCCAGGTTTCCGGATATCAAGCACCAAGAGGTCTTAGGTGGGTTGTTCGATCGCCAGCCGCGCCGCCATCCGCCGCGGGGCACGGGCGCGGTTGCCACCGCAACGGCTTGTCGTGCGGAACTTCGGGCGGTATCAGCATCGAGCCCGGCCCGGGGCGGGGAAACACCTTGATCCAGGTCAATGAGCCGGCGCCCGGCCCCGGGGAGAACTCCGATTCGGTCATGGTCCACCCGCCATGGCCAGTATAAGGATGGCGGATGACGGTGTCTTTTCTCATCGGTGGCCTGGTTTTCGCAGTCCTCCTGCCGCTCGTGCTGCCGCTGCTGCAATATGTGCGGCCGGCGCCGGATCGCCGCGAGTATGAGTGCGCCGTCTATCGCGACCAGCTTCGGGAACTTGAGCACGAAGTGTCCCGCGGCCTGATCAGCGAGACCGATGCGGCCGCGTCCCGCCTGGAAATCCAGCGCCGCCTGCTGGCCGCCGATGCCGCCGCCGCCGCCCCGGCACGCGGATGGGTCGGGCAAAGTCCGATGGCGGCCTTGATCATCGCCATCTTCTGCGCCGTCGGCGCGTTGGTGCTGTATGAGAGGCTGGGCGCGCCGGCAACGCCCGACATCGTCTTCGTGCCGCGCCCGCCTCTGGCAGGCGCCACCCCGGGCGTGCCGATCATGCCGCCGCATTTCGATCTGCAACAGGCGGCGGACAGTCTCGCCGAGCAGCTCAAGAGCGAACCGGACAATGTCGATGCCTGGGTGCGGTTCGGCCGCACCTCCGCCAGCCTGCACCATTGGGACGCGGCCGCCGGTGCCTATCGCCGCGCCCTCGCCCTCGGGATCAACACCTCGGAAGTTCGGGTCGGCCTGGGCGAAATGCTGGTCATGCAAGCCGGCGGCATCGTCACGCCCGCCGCGAACCAAGCCTTCGCCGCATTGCTGAAAGACGATCCGAAGAATGAGGTCGCCCGGTATTACCGCGCCCTGGCGGTCCAGCAGTCGGGCGAGCCGGTGCAGGCCATCAAGCAAATGCAGGCCCTGCTCGCCGACATCCCGGAGGATGCCGCGATCCGCGCGGAGATCGTCAGACGGATCGCCGAGGCCGCACGGTCAGCCGGGCTGCCGATGCCGGAACTTGCCCGGGGCAAGCCGGCCCTCCCGCCGGACCCCGGCGCGGACACGGTGGAGGTCGTTGCCGACGCCGCCACGGTCGCCACGCTCGCGACCCGGATGGAGGCCGAACCGAACAACGTCAAGGGCTGGATGCGCCTCGGCCGCGCCTATGCGGCGCTGAATGAGACTGGCAAGGCCGCCGACGCGTTCGACCGCGCCATCGCGCTGGCGCCCGGAGACACCGCGCTTCGGCTACAGGCGGTGCGGGTCCTGTTGACCGGCTTGACTCCGGAGGATCCTTTGCCGCCCCGCGCGATCGCGTTGCTGCGCCAGGTCGAGGCGATCGATCCGGACGAGCCGCGGGTGCTGTGGTATCTCGGCGCCGCCGCCGCGCGAGACGCGCATCCGGAGGACGCCCGGCGCTACTGGACCCGCTTGCTGGCCCGGCTGCCGGCCGAGGGCGAGAACGCCGGAATGGTCAGGGCGGCGATGGACTCGCTGAACGGCGGATAGGGCAGGGAGCGCGCGCATGACTGGCCTGCTGACCGCTCAGCCGCCGTTCTGTCGGCCTGCCTTCCACATCGGCGTTGTCGCCGATACGCGCTGCGTCATCGGGCGGCCGGATGGGACCGGACTGACGCGTCACGCTGCCACCGCTCGTGCGTGCAATCCTGCTTCCCGGAGCCGTGGACCAGGAAGTGACACGGGCGCTCCGGCGTCGCCGTGATGGCGCTTAATCCTCGCTCAGCGCGCAATGGCCTATCGCCACGCTGATCGGGACAGATAAAAGGATCCATGCGGCGAGCACGTTAGAAACGTCGCGTGGAAGGACTTGCACCGCCCAAATGGCGGCCACTGCAAAGGCCAGAAAACCCGTCGCCAATGATAGCACCGCCGGACCTTCTTCGCGTGTCATCTGTTCACCACTCCTACCTGCGAGCCGGAGAGGCGTCGCTGGTCGAAGACCGAAGCATATCACGTGCCAACAAAGACTCTTGCGACTTTTCAATATGTTGGCTTGTCACGGATTTTTCTCGCCAAAGCGAGTGTAAATATTTCCGACACATTGCCTCTTACAGTCGCTTCCAGCCTTGGCGTTGACTGGGGCTTCGGCCTCACTTTGATGTACCATCACTGAATTATACTCATTCTGTGCTGGAATGCGACATGACCGTGTTCGACAGGCGCCCTCGCGCGGCGCTGTTAGTCGAGCCCCGCCGCGATGTCGTGGAACAGGCGCGCCGGCAGGCCGCCGCCCGTTACCGCTTTCATCGGGGCGTTATCGTCGTTCCCGAGCCAGATCCCGATCAGCACGCCCTTGACCGACCCGATGAACCAGGCGTCGCGAAAGTCCTGCGTCGTGCCGGTCTTGCCGGCGACCGTGCGGCCGGAGATCGCGGCGGCACGCCCGGTGCCTCGGTTGACGACGGCACCCAGCATCCTCGCCATCATCGCCGCTTGCTCCGGTTCGATCACCCGCCCGGTCTGGTGCGGCACGCCGTCCAGCCCGTGCGGCACGACGCGGTTGCCGCCGTTGAAGAACGGCGCGTACGCGGCGGTGAGTTCCATCAGGCCGACCTCGCCCGTGCCGAGTGCCAGTGAGGCGTTGTTCGGCAGCTTGTCGGCGATGCCCAGCCGCGCGGCTGTGGCGGCGACGGCTTTAGGGCCGCCGGACTTCAGCAGGATGCGGACCGCGGCGGTGTTGATCGACTGGGCCAGCGCTTCCTCCAGCGTGATCTCGCCGAGGTAGCGGTGTTCGATGTTCGACGGGCTCCAGGTGCCGATGCGCAAGGGCGCGTCCAGCACCGTGTCGTCCGGGGTCATGCCGGTCTCCAGCGCTGTCAGCCAGACGAACGGTTTGAAGGCGGAGCCTGGCTGGCGGCGGGCGAGGACGGCGCGATTGTAGGGCGAATCGTGGAAGTCACGGCCGCCGACCATGGCGCGGACGGCGCCGGTGGCGGCGTCGAGGATGATGACGGCGCCCTCGGAGACATCCGCCGCCGCGCCGGGTCCGTCGAGCACGGCGGTCAGGCGGGACTCGGCGACCGCCTGGGTATGGCCGTCCAGCGTCGTCCGCAAAACGGCATCCGAATCGGGCGCCACCAGGGCCTGCGACTGGTCCGCCGCCCAATCGGCGAACCAGCCGGGCGCGGCGGCGGCCCGCGGAAACGCGATCTGCATGGCGGCGGCCTTCGCCTGGTCCTCGGTGATGACACCGTCGGCCACCATCGCCTCGAGCACTTCCTTGCCGCGGGCGATGGCGGCACCGGGATTGACCCTGGGGTTGAAGCGCGACGGGGCACGCGGCAGGCCGGCGAGCACCGCCGCCTGAGGCAAGGTGACCCGGCGGGCGGAGACGTTGAAGAAGGTCTTCGCCGCCGCGTCCATGCCCCAGGCTCCGGCGCCGAGGTAGACACGGTTCAGGTAGATCTCGAGGATCTCGGTCTTGGTGAAGTGGCGTTCCAGCCACAATGTCAGCAGCAGCTCCTGCACCTTGCGCTTGGTGGTTCGCGCGTTGGTCAGGAACAGCGTTTTGGCCACCTGCTGCGTCAGGGTGGACCCGCCCTGCACCACCCGCCCGGCGGTGATGTTGACGAACAGGGCGCGCATCAGGCCGATTGGGTCGATGCCAAAATGGTGCCAGAAGCGGCGGTCTTCCACCGCGACCACGGCCTCGGGCAGGGATTTTGGAAAATCCTTCAGGCGCAGCGGCTCGCCGACGAGGTCGCCGAAGATCGCGATGATGTGGCCGGACCGGTCCTCCAAGGTCAGGCTCGGGCGGCGGGCGGCATCGAGCGCGGATTCCGGGCGCGGTATGTCGCGGGAGAACCACAGCACCATGACGGCGGCGGCCAGGGTCAGCCAGACCGAGGCGATGAAGCCCCATCGCAGCAGCCAGATCAGCACGCTCCGCTTGCGCGACCGCTCCGGCAGGTCCGGCGGAGCGTCGAAGGGCCGGTCGGGTGCAGCAACGCGTCGTGGCGCGTCGAATTGGGGAACTGGCGGGGCGGGACGGGGCATTCCGTCACGTTTAGCAGATTCGCGGGCGGATTTCGGAGTCATGCGGATACGGCGAAACGCGCGCGGCAGGAGCGGCGGCCGCGGGGTCTCGCGATCCAACTCCGCTCCCGCTTGCTCCGGACCGGGGCGTTGCGCAGACTTGCGGCGGTGTCACGCCGGAGGATGCAATGAAGGGCCTGTTTCTGGATGCCGTGGACGATCTGGCCGGGGTTTTCCGGAACGTCTCCCGGCCGGGCGATCCGGCGATGGATGTGAACGAGCAGGGCGATATTCCGCCCGATGCACTGCCCGCGCTGCTGGCCGGCTACGATTTCTGCCTCGACGACCATACCCAGATGCCGGTGGAGGCGATGCGGCAATGCCCCGGCCTGCGGCACATCATTTTCCTCGGCACCGGTGCGCGCAGCTACATGGACCCCGAGGCGCTGGCAGCGCTGGGGATCACCGTGCACACCATCAAGGGCTACGGCGACACGGCGGTGGCGGAGCACACGATCGCACTGATGTGGGCCGCGGCGCGCGGGCTGGCGCGGATGGATGGCGGCATGCGGGCGGGTCAGTGGCTCCGCACCGAGGGCATGGAACTCACCGGCAAGACAATCGGCCTGATTGGCTTCGGCGGCATCGCGGCGGAGGTGGCGCGGATCGCGGGCGGCTCCGGCATGCGGGTGCTGGCGTGGAACCGCACGCCGAAAGCGGCGCCGGGGGTGACGTTCGCGGATCTGGACACGGTGCTGGCGGAGAGCCAGGTGCTGTCGGTGCACCTGCTGCTGAATGACGAGACGCGGGGTTTCCTGAGCGCGGAGCGGCTGGCCCGGGCCAGGCCGGGGGCGATCCTGGTGAACACGGCGCGGGCGGCGATCGTCGACGAGGCGGCGATGATCGCGGCGCTCCGGTCGGGGCGGCTGCGCCACGCCGCGCTGGATGTGTTCGCGACGGAGCCGCTGCCGGCGGGGGACGTGCTGACGACGTTGCCGAATGTGACGCTGTCGGCGCACAGCGCGTTCCGCACGCCGGAGGCGAGCGACAAGCTGATCCGGATGGCGCTGGATATTGCGTGCGGGCTGTAACCGGCGTTAGCGCGTAACCCCGAAGACCGCCTCTGTTCGCCCATGCACGCTGGCGGTCATCGAACCCGGCGTATCCGGAGGGCCGCCCGCGGCTTCGCACCCGGTCAGCAGAACCGCTGCGATAGAAACCACGATCATCCAGGCAGACACTGAATACATTCGGCAATCCCCGGCCGGGCGCGCGATCCGGCGCCATCGGTTTCCACGCCGCGCGGACCCACCCTACCATGCGTGCCCGCACAAAGGGAGAAGACACCGATGATCATCGAAATGCGCACCTACACGCTGAAGCCCGGCACCGTGGCCGAGGTCGAAAAGCGCGTCGGCGAGGCCCTGCCGATGCGTGAGAAGCACTCGAAACTGGCGGCGTGGTGGCACACCGAGGTCGGGCAACTGAACCAGGTCGTCCACATCTGGCCGTACGACAGCGTCGAACAGCGCACCGCCATCCGCGCCGCCGCCGCTCGCGACCCGGGCTGGCCGCCGCCCGTCGGCGAGTTCATCCTCGATATGCAAAACGAATTGCTTCTGCCGGCACCGTTCTCCCCGGCGCTCGAACCGCGGCAGGCGGGTCCGCTGTTCGAGCTGCGCCAATACACGCTCACGCTCGGTGCGATCCCCGGACTGATCGAGCGATGGTCCGAGAAAATCGACGCCCGCACAAAATTGTCCCCATTGATCGGCGGCTGGTATTCCGAGTTCGGTACGCTGAACAAATGGGTGCATATCTGGGCCTACAAGGATGCCGCCGAGCGGTTTGCCGTGCGCGAGGCCGCCAGGGCCGGCGGCAACTGGCCGGCGCGCAATCCGCCAGGCGTAGTGCTCAGGCAGGAAAACGCCCTGATGCTGCCCGCGGCGTTCTCGCGGATCCGATAGGTCAGGGATCTTCGCGGAGGAACCGGTCCACCAGCGCATCGGCCACGCCGCGCTCGGCCCGCAACTGCGCCCCCTGCCGGTTGCGGGCGCCGGAGGTCAGGTAGAACCGCTCATACTGCTCGTTCCGGCTGGCCAGCGCGGTGCCGGCGAAGTCCCAGCCGAGCCGGAACACGCGCGCCCGATGCTCCGCCGTTACATCGCCGGCGCCGCGCAGGTATTTGTCGATCAGCGGGCGCAACGCAGGGTCCGCGAATTGCGCGGCCGTCGGGGTGCAGAGGACGTTGTGCGATCCGATCAGACGGATGATCTCGTTCACCCGCGGGAACCAGTAGGGCAGCGTCGCGCGCAGGGCGTTCAGCGGCCGCTGGTCCAGGAACCAACACCCGTTGCCATATTCGTAGGCTCCCTGCTCGCCGGCCATGACCGCGGAACGGGTGAGTTCGGCGTAGCTCCAGATTTCGCCCAGCATCTGCTGCGTCGCCAGGTCGTTGGCGTTGATCGCCTCGGCCATGCGCGTGGCGATGCCCCAGGCGAATTCCAGCTTGGTCCAGGCGCGGATCATCGTCTGGTGCATCGCGTTGCCGCGCCAGCTTGCCGACATCACGCTGTTGTAGACGGGCAGATTCCCGTCGATGAAGACCCGCTCGCGCGGGACTTCGACGCTGTCGAAGATGACGAAGGCGTCCTGCTCGTCGAACCGGCTGGAGAACGGATGATCGAACCGGTTGTCCGGCATCGAAACGCTGTCGCGGCAGAAGAATTTCAAGCCGGGGGTGTCCATGCGGATGCAAAACGACAGCGCGTGGCGGCCCGAGGCGTCGGGCATCGGCTGGCTGGGATACACCGCAAGCTCGTCGGCGAATGGCGCCAGCGTGGCCAGCACGCGGGCGCCGCGCACCAGGATGCCGTTCGCCGTGTCCTCGACCTTGTGAAGCTGGGTGTCGTCGAAGCCGCTGGGCACGAAGCCCTTGCCCTTGTCCACGGTGGCATGGATCAGCGTGTGGGTCAGGCTGTAGTCGTTGCGCGCAAGTTCCTTTTGGAACGCGACCAGGTTTGCCGCGCCCTGTTCGTTGCCGTTGCTGCCCCACTCGTCGGATCGGCCGGCAAAGCCGGCGTAAGTAACGTTCATGTAGTCCGGCGTGCGGCCCATCAGCCCGACGGAAAACTCCGCCACCCGGCGCAGCGCCTTGTGCCGGCGCAGCAGGTCGTCGCGCGAGCGGGGGATCATGTGGCTGACCGCGATGGCTTCGCCGGTTTCCGGGTCCGGCATCAGGCAGTCGCCGGGATGTTCGTGGTGCAGATCGAACGCCGCGGCGATCGACTCCGCCGCGCCGCGCAACGCCGGATGCTCCAGCGGATCGGCGATGGAATCGGCGCCGAGCCAGACGGCCCGAGTGTCGCGCAGTCCGCGCAGGAATTCGGCGCCGGTGCGTGCTGGCATGGCTGGTATCCTCCCGTTTCCCGCGTTGCGGGTTGTACAGACCGCGTTGAGACCGACAGCCCGGCCATGCCACGTCGTCATGCCGACGCAGGTCGGCATCCACGCCTTTTGCCGACCCACACCAAGGCGTGGATGGCGAGCCTGCCGCCCGCGATGACGGCGGCGGTGACCACGCCAAGGGTCAATCTTCGAGTTCTGCCGTGGAAGCCTAACCCAAGTTTCCGCCCCTGTGCGAGAGGCTCAGCGCGCTCCATACCCTCCGCCACCCGGCGTTTCGATCACGAACACATCACCCGGCGCCAGTTCGGCCTGGTCCGTCCCGGTCAGCACATCCCGTTCGCCCCCGGCGCGCTCCACCCATTGCCGCCCCGGCGCCGCGTCCGCGCCGCCGTCCAGGCCGAACGGGGCGACAGCGCGGCGCGACGATACAATCACTGCCGTCATCGGCTCCAGGAACCGGATGCGGCGTATCACGCCATTGCCGCCGTACCATTTGCCCTCCCCGCCGGAGCCGCGGCGGATGGCGAACCTCTCCAGCCGCACCGGATAGCGCAGCTCGAACACTTCCGGATCGGTCATCCGGGTGTTGGTCATGTGCGAATGCACCGCCGAGGTTCCGTCGAAGCCCGGTCCCGCACCGGTGCCGCCGCAGATCGTTTCGTAGTATTGTCTGGTGGCATCGCCGAAGACGAAGTTGTTCATCGTCGCCTGGGAGCAGGCGATCGCCCCCAGCGCGCCGAACAACGCGTTGCAGGTTGCCTGGGAGACCTCGGTATTGCCCGCAACCACCGCCGCGCCCGGCCGCGGCGACAGGAACGTTCCGGGCGGAATGATCAGCTTCAGCGGCTTCATGCAGCCGTCGTTCAGCGGGATGTCGTCCCCTACCAGGCAGCGGAACACATACAGCACCGCGGCACGGGTGACGGCGGGCGGGGAGTTGAAGTTGCCCTCGTTTTGCGGCCCGGTCCCGGTGAAATCCACGGTCGCGCCGCGGGCCGCCTGGTCGACGCTGATGGAAACGGCCAGCCGCCGCCCGTTGTCCATCTCGTAGTCGAAGCGCCCGGAGCCGAGGCGGTCGATCACCCGGCGCACCGACTCCTCGGCATTGTCCATGACGTGCCGCATATAGGCGCTGACCACCTCCCAGCCGAATTGCGCGACCACGCGGCGCAGTTCATGCACGCCTTTCTCATTGGCCGCGACCTGGGCCTTGATGTCGGCGACATTCACGTCGGGGCTGCGGGCCGGGTAGCGGGCGGCCGCCAGCAGGTCGCGGAACTCGGCTTCGCGGAAATGTCCGCCGTCCACCAGCAGGAAGTCGTCGATGACGACACCTTCCTCCTCCAGCGTGCGGGACACGGGCGGGGTCGAGCCGGGGGTGATCCCGCCGATATCGGCGTGGTGCCCGCGGTTGCCGACGAAGAACAGGATGTCGCGGGCCGCCTCGTCGAACACCGGGGTGACGACGGTGACGTCGGGCAGGTGCGTGCCGCCGTTAAATGGATTGTTCAGCGCAACGACATCGCCCGGCTTCAGCGTGCCGCGCCGATGCTCCAGCACCGTCCGCACGCTCTCACCCATCGCCCCGAGGTGCACCGGCACGTGCGGCGCATTCGCCACCAGGCCGCCGCCGGCATCGAAGATGGCGCAGGAGAAATCCAGCCGCTCCTTGATGTTGACGCTCATGGAGGTGTTTTGCAGCACCGCGCCGGTCTGTTCCGCGACGTTCATGAACAGGTTGTTGAACAGCTCCAGCAGCACCGGATCGGGGCGGTCGCTGCCGGCGGACACCCGCGTTGACAGGATTTCGGTGCGGCGCAGAATCATGTGGTTCAGCGTGGTGACTTCGGCGGTCCAGCCGGGCTCGATCACTGTCGTTGCGTTCGCCTCGCGGATCAGGGCCGGTCCGGCGATGCGGTCGGCCGCCAGTAATGTTGTCCGCTCCAGCACCGGCGCCTCGACGGCCTTGCCGCAGGTGAAGATCTCGACGCGGTCGATGATCTCGGGCGCGCCGCTGCCGCGGGGCGGCAGGTCGGCTTCGGCGGTGACGGTCCCCGCCAGCGTCGCCTCGGCCGCAACGGTCTCCGCGACGACCGGGCGGTCTGGAGTGGCGAAGCCGAAGCGGGCGCGATGGGCGGCGGTGAAGTCGGACAGGACCGTATCGAGGTCGCGCAATGGCACGATCAGCGCGGCCTCGGTGCCGGCGTAGCGCAGGTGCAACGACCGCGACGTCCGCACGTCCTCCCGTTTCGCACCCTGGGCTTCGAGCGACGCGGCCGCGTCCGCCGCCAGCCTGGTCGCCAGGTCTTCAAGCCGCGGCAGGGTTTCGGCGGACAGCGGCACCTCCACCGCCTGCTCCTTCATGGCAGCTTGATCCGCCAAACCCATGCCGTAGGCGGACAGCACCCCGGCATAGGGATGGATGAACACCGTCTCCATCCCCAGTGCGTCGGCGACCATGCAGGCATGCTGGCCGGCCGCGCCGCCGAAGCATTGCAGCGCGAAGCGGCTGACGTCATGGCCCTTCTGCACCGAGACCTGCTTGATGGCGTTCGCCATGTTGGCGACGGCGATCTGCAGGAAGCCCTCCGCCACCTGCCGCGGCGTCTTGCCGCCGCCGATGGTGCGCGCCAGGTCTGCGAACTTCGCCGCCACCGCCTCGGGGTCCAACGGCTGGTCGCCGTGCGGGCCGAAGATCGGCGGGAAATGCGCCGGCTGGATCTTGCCTACGCAGACATTCGCGTCCGTCACCGTCAGCGGCCCGCCCCGCCGGTAGCACGCCGGCCCCGGATCGGCGCCCGCGCTGTCGGGCCCCACCCGCATGCGGGCGCCGTCGAAGTGCAGGATGGAGCCGCCACCCGCCGCGACCGTGTTGATCGCCATCATCGGCGCCCGCATGCGCACGCCGGCGACCGCGGTCTCGAACGCCCGCTCGAACCCGCCGTCATACAGCGCGACGTCGGTCGACGTGCCCCCCATGTCGAAGCCGATGATCCGATCGAGCCCCGCCATCCCGGCGGTGCGGGCGGCGCCGACGATGCCTCCGGCGGGGCCGGAGAGGATGGCGTCCTTACCCTGGAAGCTGCCCGCCTCGGTCAGGCCGCCGTTCGACTGCATGAAGTAGAGGCGCGTGCCGGACAATTCCGAGGCCACCTGATCGACATACCGGCGTAGGATCGGCGACAGGTAGGCATCCACCACGGTGGTGTCCCCGCGCGGCACCAGCCGCAGCAGAGGGCTGACGGCGTGGCTGGCGGAGACCTGAGTGAACCCGGCCTCCACGGCCAGTTCCGCCAGGCGCTGTTCATGGGCCGGGTATTTCCACGCGTGCATCAAGACGATCGCGCAGGCCTTGATGCCGGCGGCACGCGCTTGGGTCAGGACGCCGCGGGCTGCGTCCTCGTCCAGAGGTTCGACTTCGGTGCCGTCCACGCCGACTCGGCCGCCGATCTCGGCGACGTGCTCGTAGAGCATTGTCGGCAGGGTGATTTGCAGGTCGAACAGCCTCGGGCGGGCTTGGTTGCCGATGCGCAGGGCATCCGCAAAACCCCGGTTGACCAGCAGCAGAACGCGGTCGCCCTTGCGCTCCAGCAGGGCATTGGTGGCGACGGTGGTGCCCATTTTGACCGCGTCGATCAGCCCGGGCGGGACCGGCGCCTCGGCAGGGATGTTGAGGATCGACCGGATGCCGGCGATGGCGGCGTCCTTGTATCGCTCAGGGTTCTCCGACAGCAGCTTGTGGGTGGAGAGTTTCCCCTCCGGATCGCGCGCGACGATGTCGGTGAAGGTGCCGCCGCGGTCGATCCAGAATTGCCACATCGTGTTGTCCTGCCGGTTGGTGAACGGACGCATCAGGGCAAAGGGCGGGGGTGGAGGCAAGCCCCTACCGATATGGGATCGGCACTACTCGAAAAGGTCTGCGTGGGTTCCGGTTCTTACGAATACGACCTTGTCGTCGGCGAGACGGCCAATCACCAGAAAGTCGCCGCTGACGTGGCACTCGCGATGCCCTCTCCATTCGCCGACAAGTTCATGATCCATCCACCCCGGCGGCAAAGGTCCGGCGTTGGCGATCAGCAGCAGCACGACCTCTTTCAAGGTGTTCGTATTATACCGGCCCGAGCGGGTCAGTCTGTGCCAGTCTTTGGCAAAACCTTCCTCGTGGTATGATTGCCGCAGCAGTTGTGGGCGTTTAATGCCGATCGACCACGCTTGCGCCCGCCGCCCGGGCCGCATCTTAACCGGATCTTAACCTCCCTCTGGTAGTCGGCGGGCATGACCCATACGCCCCGCCTGGCCGTGATGATGCTGCCGGACCTCGACCATTTCGCGGGCGATCTGCTGGAGCGCCTGCCGGACGCATCGGGTTGGGACGTGCGGAAGTTTCCGGTGACCGGCCCGGCCTTCATGGCGACCGCGCTGGCCTGGGCCGGCGACCCGTCGCGCGATGCGATCTGGTTCGAGTCCTGCCGGCCGCCGTTCCCCGCCATGATCGCGGCGACCGATTTCGCGGGACGCCGGGTGATTGTCCGGGTGCATCGGATTGAGGCGGCCGAGGCCCCGTACGTCGCGGACACCGCGTGGGAGAAAGTCAGCGACATTATTGTCGTCAGTCCCGACATGCGCCAGCGCGTGCTGGCCGCGGCGCCGGAGATCGCGGTGACCAGCCGGCTGCATCTGGTCCGCAACGGCGTCGATACCGAACGCTATGTCCAGGCCGCCGCCGCGGATCCGTTCCGTATCGGCTGGTGCGGCCGGATGACTCTGCGCAAGAACCCGACTCTCGCCCTGGAAATCCTGGCGCGGCTGCGCGAAGCCGACGCGCGGTATCACCTCAGCCTGTGCGGCATGAGCGGCGAGGCGCTATCGCAAGAAGCGTTCATGCACCTGGCTGCCCGGCTCGGTCTGCTGCCGGCGATCCGCTCCGAGGGCCGGATCGCCCGGGCCGACATGCCGGCCTGGCACGCCGCCAATGGGGTGCTGCTGCAGACCCGCCTGCATGGAGGCCTCAGCCACGCCGTGCTGGAAGCGGCGTCCAGCGGCTGCGACATCGCCGTGGTGGACCACCCGGGGGCCGGCGAATGTTGGCCTGCGGAGATGCTGTTCCGCACGGTGGACGAGGCGGTGGCGCTGATCCGGTCCGCACGACCGGGGCGCTGGCGCGAATATATCTGCAACACCTACTCGCTCGAACGGCAAATCGCCGAGGTCAGCGCGATCCTGAACGATACCGCGGCGCCCGGGCTGACATTCTGACACTCACATACGGCAACGCCGAAGAACTTTCGGGTGGTGACGGCAGCGTCCTTGCACGTCGTGGGCCGGCTCGTCCGGGCCACCCGTCGCCGCACGGTGCCGACGCTTTGGCCCGGACAAGCCGGGACGGAGCGGACGCCCGAATTCGCTTATTCTTGGGCGCCGCCAAAGTCAGCCGCGTATGGCCGCTGCGCGCCTGAGCGGTGGCATCGAGGCACGACCGATCTGCGCGGACAGGCCCGGCAACTACGGGAACAACCCCCGCACCTGCTTGGCCGCGTAAACCTTCTCCACCCCGATCGCCATCGCCGCCGTGCGCTGCCCCACACCGTCCCGCTTGGCCCGAGCCGTCACTTGCCCAAAGGCGCGGTCGAGGATCTGCCTCAGCCGCGCGTTGACTTCGTCCTCCTCCCAGAAAAACTGCTGCAGATCCTGCACCCACTCGAAGTAGCTGACGACGACGCCCCCGGCGTTGCACAGGATATCCGGCACTACGAAGATTTCCCCCTGCCGCTGCGCCAGCACCAGATCGGCGTCCGGCGTTGTCGGCCCGTTGGCCGCCTCGGCCAATACCCGGCACTTCAGGTCCCCTGCGGTCGCTGCATCGATCACTCGCTCCAGCGCCGCCGGCACCAGGATGTCGCATGCCCGCGTCAGCTGGCCCGCCGGATCAGCCAATACCTCTTGCGAGAACCCCGCCAGCACGCGCTTCGCCGCCACGTGCCGCATCAGCGCGTCCACCGGCAGGCCGCGCGGATCGAAATAGCAGGCGGTATGGTCGCTGACGCCAATCACCTTCACCCCGCGCGCCGCCAGTTCCATCGCACTGACCGAGCCGACATTGCCGAACCCCTGGACGATCGCGGTCTTTGGGGTCAGCCCGATGGTCTCCGCCGCCCGCATCGCGAGGTGCACCACGCCGCGCCCGGTTGCCTCCCGCCGTCCCACCGTGCCGCCGCTGGCGACCGGCTTGCCGGTGACGATCTCGGTCACCGTCTTGCCCTGATACATGGAGTAGGTGTCCATGAACCACGCCATCACCTGCTCGTTCGTCCCCATGTCGGGCGCCATCACGTCAGTGTGCGGGCCGACGAACGGGATCATCTCCTGCATGTAGCGGCGGGACAGCGCTTCCAGTTCATGCGGTGACAATGCCGCCGGATCGACGGTAACGCCGCCCTTCGCACCGCCATAGGGCAGGCCGGCGAGGGCGCACTTCCAGCTCATCCAGACCGCCAGCGCCGCGACCTCGCCGATATCGACCGACCGGGAAAACCGCGTGCCGCCTTTGGTCGGCCCGAGCGAGAGGTGGTGCTGCACGCGGTAACCCTGGAATACGGCGGTAGAGCCGTCGTCGCGATGGATCGGGCAGGACACGGCGATGGCCCGCTTCGGATACAGCAGCCGATCGCGCTGGTCTTCCGGCATGCCTATGTGATCGGCGATGACCTGGAACTGCTGGCGGGCCATGTCGAAGACGGGGCCGGTGTAGATGGTCATGCGAAAGGTCCTTGCCTGGAACCACGACGGCCGGATGGTAACGCCGCCGTACGGACTTGGTTCCCGCACTGATTCGTTCGCATCGCGCCGGCCTTATGCTATACACTGGAACGGATAGGCGAGCTCGAACGTTTGGTCCCGACCGGGAACAGGAGGCGCGACCATGGTGAGCGGCGAAGTCGAAACGCTCGTCGTGCGGGCCGAGATGGCGGAGCTTGCCCGGGTCGCGGACTGGGCTGAGGGACTTGCCGCGGAGATGGCTCTGCCCCCGGCGACCGCGTTCGCGATACAGCTCTGCCTGGAGGAGGCGGTGACGAACGTCGTCCGCCACGGATTTGCCAACCGCCAGCCGGGACGCAGCGATGACATCCGGCTGACGCTTGAGCGCCGTGAGGATGCCGTTGTCGTGGAGGTCCGTGATTCGGGGCTGGCGTTCGATCCGCGCCTGGTGCCGGCTCCGGTGCACGCCGCCACCGTCGATGAGGCTGTCGTCGGGGGCCAGGGCGTGCATCTGATGCGTAAATTCTCGCAGCATATGGGATATGAGCGCCGGGATGGAATGAATCGGCTGACGTTTCGCTTCGATCTTCCGCGAACCCTCGCCTGATGGTCCCCGTTTTAGGCAAGCAACGACTGCCGCACTGACAAAAACGCCTCCACCGCCGACACCAGCGCATCGCATTCGGCGTCGCCGATTGGCAGCGAAACGGTTATCATGCCGCGGCGCGCGAGCCAGATGCCGTGTGCCAGCATATCGAAGAAGAACAGTTCCTTTAGCTTCGCGTCCGCCTTCGCGGCGTCCTCCGGGCCGGCAATGGCACCACGCACGGTGTGGGCCGCCAGCATGGAGCCAACGCCGGTGAATTGCAGCGGCGCGTCGCCGCAAAGCGCGTTCAGCCGGGTGCGCAGCGCGTCGCCTCGCGCATTCAGCGCGACGGCTGCCTGAGGCGTGTAGACGGCGGACAGTCCGGCAAGACCGGCGGCCATGGTCAGCACGTTGTTGTTGAACGTTCCGGCATGCGGCAGCGCATCGAACCGCCGCGGATCGAACCGGTCGATGATCTCGCCGCGGCCGCCGAAGGCACCAAACGACATCCCCCCGCCGACATATTTTCCCAGTGTCGTCAGGTCCGGCCGCACGCCGGCGACGGACTGCAGGCCGCCCGGTGCGAGGCGCGACGTCATGACCTCGTCGAATATCAGCAGCGCACCGGTGCGGGTGGTTTCCTCCCGCAGCATTCGCAGGAAATCGAGCGAGGCGGGGATGCAGCCGCCGCTGCCGATCATGGGCTCGACCAGCACCACGGCGACGTCCTGCGTGATGAGCGCCCGGGTCCGTTCGATGTCGTTATAGGGTGCCAGGATCGTTTCGAACGGCACGTTCATTGGCGATCCGCCCGCGGCGAAGCCTAGCACCGCGCCGTGGTAGCTGCCGTGGAACACCATCACCGTCTTGCGGCGGGTGAAGATCCGGCCGAGCGACACCGCCAGCAGGTTTGCCTCGGTGCCGGAGTTGGCGAAGCGGACCCGCTGCAGCCCGAACCGCTCGCAGATGGCAAGGGCGAAGCGCGCCTCGGTCATGTTTGACGCGCCGAGGCTGATGCCGCCGTCCAGTGCGCGGTTCAGCGCCGCCCGGATCACCGGATGGGAATGGCCGTAGAGGCCGGCGGTGAAGTCGCCGAGAAAGTCGATATAGGGGTGGCCGTCAGCGTCCCACAGCCGGCAGCCTTCGGCCCGCGCCATCGCCAGCGGGAAGGGGGCATAGTGCAGCACCGAGCGGGTATTGCCGCCGGGCAACACCGTCGTAGCTTCGAGATATCGCGCCAGGCTGAGCGGGTTGCGTGCCAGATAGCGTTCCTTGGCATCGTTCAGCGCCGCATCGAGCCCGGCGTTGCGCAATCGGCTGTCGCTCATGGGGGCAGTCTGAGGAAACTGACGCGAAGTTGCAACAGGGGCTGGCGAGGCGGCGACTGCCGCACTAGGGTGCGCCGCGCCAATGTAAGGACCCGGGCTGATGGATCTGAAAGACCATATCCGCGGGGTTCCGGACTTTCCCAAGCCCGGCATCCTGTTTTACGACATCTCCACCCTGCTGCGGGAGGCGGATGCTTGGCAGGTGGCGATGGGCCGCATGGCCCGCGCGGTGCGCGCCTACGGCCCCGATTTGGTGGCCGGTGTGGAAAGCCGCGGGTTCCTGGTTGCCGCGCCGTTGGCGCTGAAGCTTGGTTGTGGATTCATCATGATCCGCAAGCGCGGCAAGCTGCCGGGCGGCACCGTCGGTCTGAATTATGCCCTGGAGTATGGTGAAGACCGGGTCGAAATTCAGGAGGACGCAGTGCTTCCGGGGCAGCGCGTGGTCGTGGTGGACGACCTGCTCGCGACCGGGGGCACGATGGCCGCGGGGATCGCGTTGCTGCGCAATGTCGGCGCGGTCGTTCCGGCGGCGGCGACGCTGATCGAACTGACCTTTCTGAACGGCCGATCGCGGCTGGATGTTCCGTGCGAGGCGCTGGTTTCGTACGACAGCTAACGATTGCGCGCCGTTGCGCACGCAGATCAGCGGCGCCGACCGGGTGCGGATGGAACGCGCCCATGTTCGCGCCTGGCCTGCCTTGCGCACGGCGAATGTCGACGGGTGGCTATGGCGGTCCTCCTGCGGAGGATCGCAGCGCGCGAACTCCGTTTCGACGATCGATTTCACCGGGAACGATCCGGAACAGGCGCTGCGCCAGGCCGAGGCCCTCTACCGAGCCGCCGGACAGCCCGCTCGGTTTCAGGTCTTCGATGAAACGTCTCCCGCCGGATTGCCGGACTTTCTGCGGGCGCGCGGCTACCGCCCGGGCGAGCCGACGGTAACGATGTTCAAACGGCCCGGGGTCGCCGGCGAACCCGCCGGGGTTGAGGTTCGCGACCATGCCGGGGACGGTTGGCAGGACGTCTATCTGGGCGAAATCAGCGAAGACCGTCGTGCCGCGAACGCCGGCATCCTGAGCCGCGTACCCGCGCCCCGGGCCTTCTTCGCACTGCGCCGAGGGGGCGAGATCGTTTCGACCGCCCTGTGCGTCATCGGCTTCGGATGCGCGGTTATCGAATGCGTCGCCACCAGAATGGACGCGCGGCGCCAGGGCGCGGCGCGGGTTGTACTGACCGCGGTGGAACACTGGGCCGCTGCCCGGCAGGACGTTGACTGGCTCGGTCTCCAGGTCGTCGCGGGAAACGCGGCGGCGGTAGCGCTTTACCGGCGCTTTGGGTTTGTTGACGGCGCGACGAACAGCTTCTGGCTTGAGGCAACCTGACATCCCTGACTGACATCCCTCTGGCCGGTGCGTGGTTGCGACGTTAGAAAGGGCCGGCCGGCGCCCGCCTGGCGGAATGGTAGACGCAGCGGACTTAAAATCCGTCGTGTCTTGTTTTATATGAATATGTTAGGCGTTATTTAAGTTAGTACCCGATTAGTACCACGGCACGCGACGGTCCTCGATGAGGCTCGCGTTTCCGTTATCGACAATGTATTGAGGAGTTGGTGCGGACGGCCGGGATCGAACCGGCACGACCTTTCGATCGAGAGATTTTCGTACCACCTCGGCTTTCGCCGCCAGCACATGGGAGTGCCGTTCGTGGTCTGGACTATCCCTTCACCGTGCCTCGACCGAGGTTTAGGTGCCGCCCGTCTAGTCTCTACACCTTCCCCTTTCGGGGCTTGGCTCGGGATTGGCTTAGGCTTTCGCCGTTAGCGTTCCCCGACTTTGAGCGGTTCTGCTCCGAGGGTTTCCCTCCGGGCACTCCAAAAAAAGTCTCTTGCGTCTACCTGTTCCGCCACGCCCGCATAAAAGGCAGCTATGTCTAGACCCGCAAGCAGAGTCATCACAACGCCGCACCCGATTTATCCTGAAACCGTGCGACTGGTCCAGCACCGAAAAGCAGGCCGGACGGCGATCGAGGCTCAATACCGGATCGGTGGCAAGTGGTCTGGTTACAAGGCCGTTGGCCAGACGATGCGGGATGCCGTACGTGTGTCGTCGGAGGCGTGGGTGATGCAGTCAGCCGGTATTAGTACCATTAGTACCGCGCGGTTGCCGGTGCCAGTGCGACAAGGCGGCAAGATCACGCCTGTCTTGAAGGAGACCTTCGCCGCAGCCGCCAACGGCGTCATCAAGGACATCCGTGCCGAGCTTGCGAAAAAGGAGTTGACGGTCGGACGCCGGTCAAAAAAATTACACACCTTCGACGATAACATCCGCCGCATTAACCGGCTTGTCGAGGTGTGTGGCGACGTACCGTGCAAGGACATAAACGCCGACTTCGCGATAAAGATGTGGGCGAACTACCGGAACAAGGACGGCTCGAAGCCTTCGCAGTCGGCCACGGGATCGGTACAGTGCCATGTTCAGAAGGGTCCTGCTCTATTCTGCCGGTCAGGGTTGGCGCAGTGCCGACTATCTGCCGAAGCTCTCCAAAAAGGGTTTGGCGAAGACGCAGCGACGCGAGGCATATGATCCAGATGCCGCGATACGCTTCATGCACACGATGACCGAGGAGTGGTGCAACGACAGCAAGAATAAAAAGTCTCGCGAGACCCGGAAACTGTTCAGGGCGTTCTGTGCGCTCGCGATCACGACCGGCGCGCGACCCGGCACCGAGTTATGTGACATGCGGTGGTCAGATGTTAAAACTCCACGCTCGAAATTCGATTCCACCGTGATCCGTGTGTCCGGAAAAACGTTGGAACGCGAAGTTCCGGTGGAAGAGTCAATTGTAACACTGGATCAGCATCTCGACGGCGCACGTGATGTCAACGGTGGAGCACCAGATACAAAAGTGTTTTCGAGGTCGGACGGCGTCGTTCCACACGACGCGATGATCCGGTTGTTCAGGCGGTTCAACGTGAAGGGGCTGTCGCTCTACAGCCTGCGGCACATGTTCGCCACTTGGCTTCGGAAGCACGGCATGAAGGACTACCAGATTGCCGAACTAATGGGCACGAGTCCGGCCATGATCTTCGCGCACTATGGACACGTGGCGACAGATGAGGTCGCCAAGAAACTGAAGACGCTGGTTCCGACACGTGTTCGCAGACAATACAGGGCGCGCAACCAGCCGGTTGAAGAGCATCCGGACGCTATCGACAGCTTCGAAGACGGTGACGAGATCAGTTACGCACCTGTGTTGAATGAAGATTGAGACCGTCCAGAAATTGTAGCCGGACGGTCAACAGAGCGTCCTACGGACCGTTGGATCGAGACTTGGGAACGATGTACTGACGATACTGGAACTCCAATAGCCGCAGATAAAGAAAAATCCCATTGTCACCATGGCTCTCCCGGACAACGTCGTCAGCGGACGATTGCGCTGAAGATGAGTTTGCCGTCTGCTGATCGTTCGATCAGCCAGCGGTGGGGTTATCGAGCGGATGCATCGCAACGATGATGCTCGTTCCAACCCGATGATGTCGCCTATGCAGGAAAGCTACCTGCCAACCGCCTTCGCCCGCTGTGACAGAAACTCACTCAGCCGCGCCGGAAAAAGAAAATACGGTCCCAATCAACGTCTCTTGGAGGCCGTCACCATGGTCTGTGACCTCAACCAAATCGTAAACGCGATACGGTCGCTCCGAGCGTTCGGGACGCTCGGCAAATTCAATGAGCCAGTCGGCAAACTCGGTCGTCATCGGGATGGAACTTGGCCACAAAGTCCCATGTGCGTCCGGTGTGTGCAGTTGCCAACGATCGCACGCGGGCGAGGATGCCTCGAAGTCCCGGATGAAAAACACTCCGACCCGGCGGTCCAAAGCTGATGCCATCTGCATGACGTCACCCCTGATCTGACGCTCTCCCTGATCCGTTCACGGAAGCGTGAGATTCTAAGGGTTTTCTGAAATGCAGATGCGGAACGTCGGCTTCATCGGGTTCAAACTGTTGCCGATCGTTTGGTCGGAACCGCTGACCCGGACCGCCGAACCAGCTTTGTACCAGCCGTCAGAGCGAGGGTCGAACGGGAGATCGGGGAGCGGCTGGCATGGTGGAGATCGTTGAACGCACGGTTGTGGGAATCATGAAACAGGACAGCCCACCAGATGCTGGTGGGCTGTTGCGGACAGAGCAGGTGGCAGCATTATAACCGCCGCCTCATCTACCGATCAAACTGTCTTCAGCAGATCGGTTGATACGCTAAACCGCCTTGAAAGACGATGAGCGTCGATGTTTTGCGGGGCTTCCGGGCGGATCGCGCACCCATTTTTCACGATACTGTTCGCGCGTAAGGACCTCGCTCTCGAACCGCTTGCGCTCCTCAGACCAACGTTTCGCTTCCCACGGTAGGTCACCGAGATGATCAAGCGTGTAAGTCGGCGGCATGGTCAGACTCATGACGGACCTGTCAGCCGGTGAAAGAGTGCTCACATCGACCGCCATGAATCCATCGTCTCGGATTAAGATCACCTCTGAGGGCGGAAACTTTCCGATGATGGCGGTAACCGTTTCAACATCGTCCTTCGTTGCCTCTACATCTACGAGGAGACCGAAGTCGGTTTGGTTGGCCGTCTGGATAGTCGGAATTGGTATTAGCCACCACATCTACGGGTCCACCTTGATAATGACAGGCGTCAGCGTTCCGTTGCCGCGCACATGGGTTTTAATTGTAGTCCACGTCCGACCGTCCGACCTGCGCGGCTTGGACAGGCGGCGGATGTGCTCCACCACAATGTGGGCGCGGTGGGTGACGCCTGACGAACCAGCCGGAGCAGGGTTCGGATTGATGTAGATTTTCCGCGCCGCGTCGAGACTAACAGTACGGATGTTGACCTCCGGTTTGCCAGCCCGTACGTTCCGAGCGTTCATTCTCGCAAAAACACCGTTGGTTTCAGGGTGGACGTATTCGACCGGAATGTCACGATGGATGAGGTAGCAGATGATCGCCGAGTTAGAAGCCGCATCCCTCACAACAATGGCTTCTTTCTCGGCAGACAGGTCGTCGAGAATGTACCACGTTTTTGTTGATGGTTCGTATTCGACGTAAACGACGGACACCTCGCCCTCCACCTCAGCCACAACGCTGAACACCGGCAGGTCCATCCACGCGCAATATATCATATATGCCGTGCCGACGTTGTACCATTTGTAACCGTCGTCGTCCCTGCAACAGCGCGGGTTCTGGTCGGTCGCGTCGATGAAATCAAGGGCGCGGCCAATCAACTCCCGACCGACTTCAGCGGTAAACGTGTAGACTGGCAACTCGAGTATCGCGGGGCCAAACGTATGGACAGCTTCCTTTTTATCACACAACATAGTGCCAGTCTGCATGGCATGAATGAAGGACGCATGCGCCTCGATCGGCGTCATTGAGAAGATTGCCATTTTATGCGGCCTCCTGCTTATACAGGATGTCTGAGTAAATCTCGAACATCATGTCGAAAGCATCGTCTGGAGCATTGGCTTCATCAGCCTTAATCCATGCTACAGCGGCATCTCTCAGCCATTTTGGTACGAAATCATCACCTTCTTCTGCTTTCTGTCGTTCAATAAGTTCCTCAATCTGTTCCTCCGAACCGGTTTGTATCATCGAGTTAAACTCGTCATCCTGTCGATCCAGTAACTCCTCGGCCTCGGCCATTTCCGAACGCAGTTTCGGATGCCATTTTTCCGGTGTGAACTTCGGCTGACCGGCTTCAACGCTATACAGTATTTTGCGCGCTTTAGCCTCGAATAGTGTGGCGGCGTCTTCCCTGCGCATGTCACGCAGCCTCCTGCTCGCGAACGCGCTCGGCGAAAATCTCAGCGGCAATGTCGAACGTCTCGTCGAGTTCTTCACCGGCCTTGACCTTCGTGAGGAGTTCCTTCCAGAGCGCCTTGTCGAGCTTTTCCTCGACCTTGCCGGTCACCTTGAGGCCATCGGCCATGATGGCCAGCGCGATGCCGTGGACGGTGTTCGCCTTCGGTCGCGGCTCACCGGCCTTCGCTTTGCCAAGCAGGTCGCGCTTCAGAGATTCGGATAGTCGTGTGTAAAGAGAGTTCCTCATGATGATGGGTAACCTCAAAAAAAAGCCCGGCGGAAAACCGGCTTCGATGACCTTATATGCCACATCGAGACGGTCCTGTGAAGTGGGAATCTGATGTGACGGCGAAAAAAATCACAATGCAGGACGCTGATGCCTCAGTGCGGTCCAGTAAAATGACTTTGGCAAACCGATTTATTCGGTCGGTTTTGGTCAACTGACCAGTAGGACCCAAGCCCTTCGCTTCAACTGATATTGGTTTAGGGCGATTTTGGCGGCATTAAAGGTGCTTGGATGCGGTTGCCGCCGCTTAGGGTGACGTTTTCGAGTTCGAGATCGTTTTCGACAAATTTCGTGATGGTGTCCGTAGGGGACCACGGCCTTGGAGGTTTAGCTCGACGATTTTGAGGTTGAAACTGTTCTGGATCGTAGTGTCATGGGTGCCCCGGCGGTCTCAAATTGGGGCGTCAACGAGCGGACGAGCGACGGCAATGCCCGTGCGACAGGCATGGGAAGCCGATCAGTGCTATGTCATTCTGTCTTGTCCGACATGCCGAGCCGTTGGATTGGCCGGTCTCACGGGGCGCGGGACAGGATCGAACCATTATCGAGGCTGGCATCAATGAGAGGTTGAGGCTTCGACCAATTGCGGGAAGATTGCAGGGTGTCCTCAAATATGGGCGCCGGTTCACCCATGAACCGAACCGACTGACTGGACCTTCTGCGATCATCGTGAAAGTGACGCCTACGGCGCCCACGAGTTTTTCCCGGAACCGCTGACACGGACCGTAGAGCCTGACCTTCTACCAGCCGTGTGACAGAGGGTTCGAACGGGAGATTGGACAGCGGCGCGCATGATGGCGCGGTTTGAACGCACGGTTGCGAGAATCATTAAAAACCCGCCGGATGAGGGCGGGTTCGATCGTTCGGCAGTACGGTTTGAAGGAGCCGGGGAAGGGTTTCACCCATCGCCTTCATCTTTCGCCCACCGATCTTCAGTTGAGCGACGGCGAGCTACGACGGTTGGTCGACGCTGATGTGTTCGACAGCGGAAGCGTCATCACCGACGAGGCAGTAACCGTCGTCGTCAACGGCCCACATCTCACCCACGGTCCCGTCAATGTGGTATTTGGAACTCCGGGGTAGGGAAGTCATGTCAACGTCCTGCTCGTTCCAGAACCACGCCTGCCGGTAGGTCCTGAGGTCCTCCACCAACCCTCGCAGTTCATACACATTCTTGCAGTCCCAACTCTTAATGGACTCGCACAGGGTCCGTATTCCTCCCGCTCAACGTCTGCGTCACCGTCCGGGTCGTAGGCCGTCTACGCAGCCTCCTGCTGAACGCGGATACGCTCGCCGAAAATCTGGACGGCGATGTCGAAGGTTTCGCCAAGGTTGTCCTGCTCGCCTGCATTGATTTTGGCGAGCAACTCGTTCCAAAGCGCCTCATCGAACGCCTCAATAACTTCGGGAGTTTCCTTAAGGCCGTCACTGGCGATGGCAAGGGTAATGCCATGGACAGTGCTCGGTCCGGGGCGCGGTTCACCGGCCTTGGCATTGGCGATCAGGTCACGCTGAAGAGATGCGGTCAGTTCTGCGTAAATATTTGATGTCTTCGTCATTGGTTGAGTGTCCATTAAAAGGGGAATGCTTGAATGGGTGACCGGCTCGGCCAGTCTATCCGTTAATGGTTGATGCATAGCGCAACGGTGACGGTTCGTCAAACTCTTTTTTATAATTATCAAGACAAACCTGAGTTGGATGAAAAAGTCAGTAAGTCAAATCGCTTTTTTCGTCCGGATTTGGCTGTGGCTTTTGCACCACATCGAAGAGGCTACTCGTCGGTATTTGTTTTTCGTTGCGTTTGAATTGATGGCCTGATATAAATAGAGTTGGTGAAAGGCATTCGAAGGCTGATCACCCTTTCCAGTTTGTGGTGGATGTAGTCGTTGAAAAGCTAGACCTCGGGCAATGTGTCCCGAGGCCGTCCCTTCTCCGAATAATCCATCGGAGAGGACTAAAGGGACTTTTTCAACCGTGACTGCATTAACTCGAACCGGAATTTCCAATGGACAATATTATCGAAACACCTGACGTTCTTATTGCGTCTGCTGCTGACCACGTCTTGAGCATGGCTTCCGACTACAACGAGAGCGACTTCGAGACCCTTCATCCACTCGTGGGAGATTGGCTCGAACGGAAAGGCGGAGATGACCTTGCATCCTTCGCTTCGGCTATTCTGGCGATCACGCCGTCCGATGCAGAAACCATCGCAGCCAACCAACTCATTGCCCGGTTGCTCGAACGCGGAAACGAAAACGCGGAGTGCCTAAGCGGTGCCGAAGCGACCCATCAGCTTAGACAGTCCGACATTGATGATGAGATGGATCAGGCAGAAACCGGCTTTTCGAAAAGCACGGACTGCCTAAGCGGTGCCCAAGATATTAGTACACGTGACAGGTCCGATCAGCCGGCAGGAAACATTGAATCAATATCTTTGGCACTGCTTAGGCAGTGCGAAGATTCCGAATCAATGAGTTCCACCCCACCGGATTTCGAGGAAGAAGCGGACTTGGACGAAGAACTCGATGAGGACGCCGAACCAGATGAGCGACCCGGCTACCGCAACTATCCGAGTCCGCCAGCGCCAACCGATCTGCTGTTCGCCATCTCACAGGTCTGGCACAACGAAGGCAGCCGTACCAAATCCGAGTGGGCAGCCAATCTGTCATCCAGTTCGATTTCTGCCGGGTTCGATCCAGCCGCAATGCTCCTACACCACCTGTTTTTTAACCAGTCACCGCGCCGGATGCGCGAACGGATTGCCCGATACGTCACCGCAGGTAAACTCAGCGTCGATTTCAAGAAATGGTTCGATGTCTGGTCCGAGGACATGAACACGAATACTCGCATTGCCCTAGTCACGAAAGCGATCCACGGCAAGTTCGAGCATATCTCGAAAGGTCAAAGCGCCAATGAGCAGCAGGTCTACGAAGGCTACATCGCAACCCTGACTCTGAACGATGACCACACCGCTCCGTCGATACTCAAGCTGTATCACAAGTCACAGTCCAAGCCGATGATGGTCCTGTCCGGTTTTGTCGAGAACTCCAAGACGAAGGCGTTATTCAACGAACCGGTCAAGGAGGACGCGCCCGGATGGACAGGCTACTACGATCCGGCACAGGTCGGCATACAGGCGAGGCGCGAACTCAAGGCCCTGAGGCACCACAAGGCGAAGCAGAAGGCCCTGACAGATTTCAACCCGACAACTCAATGGGGCACCTACATCAGGGAGTTCCTCGGGCCGCTCGCCGAAAGCGTGGTCGAATACAAGGCGCACAACGAATCCATGCGGAGTCAGATGGAACGCATGTATCGACGCATGGAGTTGATGCAGGCCAAAGAAGACGCCATGAAGGCACAGATGGAAACGATGCAAGCACAGATTACCAAACTATTGAACAAGGATATTTGAAAATGACATACAAACCAGTACAACAGGTCCGCGACCTTCGCACCAAGATTGCCGGACTATGAGCACGATATTTGCAGATTGGTCCATCGCTGCGGTTATCAGGGCGCGAATCGCCGGATCGACGGTCCCTGCACAACAGGTCCGTGACGATTACCGCCTCGCCAATCCAAACCCTGTTCCCGGCGTGGAATACCGCACGCGATCCGATCTCAAACGAAGGGGCTGGACAGCCACCATGACCGAACACCACCTCGATCCACCAGACTACAGCACCAGCAAAACCTAGTGAGCGCATCCAGTGTGGCGTCCGGATCGATTGCCGCACCACTCGACGGTACTATCTCAAGAGCCGCGTTCAGGCCGTGGAGGATGCCTCTCAAGAGATTCGGACCCGGCTTGTGTTCAGGCACCTTGGTAGTGAAAGGTGGAACGGGCAATGACCATACAATTTTCCCGAACACTCAGCCGTCAGCATGGTCGAATATGACCAACTCTGCGCAGAACCGGTCACGTTGGCCGACGACGGTCCGGCAGGTTACGCTGAATTGGTCACATTGACGGCTGATGGGCAGGGTCGGATTTATGCTCGCGGATGGCGCGGATCAGCAGGCTACGGCTCGCCGATAATGCCGCTCCCTTTATCGCTTGTTCCAGTTGCGCAGCACGGCGTCCCCGACGCGCCACCGATGCGCGTCCAAACTACTGACCGGCCACAAGCGTCGAGCTTCGACGATACGGCCCGAAAGCGCGTCCTTTCCTTTATGTCGGCGCGGATCATTGCCTTGACCGCCTTCGAGAAATCGCGACGGCTGTTGATCGACCACAGGGCATCGACCAGACCGGCTCATGAGCGGCGTCGATCATGGCATCGGTCGGCTTTTCCGGAGGTTCCAGAGCGGCCAGCGCGAGCCGCCGATATCGCTCCGGATTATCGTGAATGCCGCCGCCGTCAGCCTCGGCAATCGCGGCGGCGATCTGATCGAGCATTGGCACCGATCCGGCAGGCGGCTTGGGCATCGGTGTTTCCCTTGTCGAGTGAGCTTGAAGGTCTTGTTCCCGGATGCAGGTATGGCCACTCGCCACCGAACGCCAGCAATAGTGCCCGCATCGCGGGGCCATAGGCCGCGCTGATCCGCCAATCTCTTCTGGTAAGACTTGCTCCTTGCATTGCTACTGGACCAACTCGTAGATCGTCCTTCCGGCATTGGTATGGTTGTGAACCTGTGGCAAAGAGGAACTTTTCGCTAACCGGATTCCGCGACTTGATGAGGCGCGAGCTTGCGGCTGCTCAAACTTCCGACGCCGGTCTGATGGACCAAGATATCGCCGCCCGCAGGCACGAGGCGGCGGCGGGCGAGGCATGGGCCACCGTGAAGGACGAACTTGCCACCAAGGGCATCAAGGCCGACGAATGGTGCCGCAAAAATCTCGACGTAACCGCCCGGTCCATGGATCGGCGCTTGTTCCTGTTCAAACACTGGAACCTCTATGAGACGGCTCGACGACAGCAGGACGATGGCCTGTACGGGATGGTTTATGCCGTCGCGCTCATACGGCAGGTACTCGCCAAAAACGCAATGAAAAGTCAACCTGTGTCCAACCGTTCGGCTACCGGTTCGGAAAACCCTTCTCCGCTGGATATCTCCAGATGTGACTTTCGCACGGGTGATGCGCTCAATGTTCTGCGGTCGCTTGCATCGGAAAGCGTCAATGTCTGCCTGACCTCTCCGCCATATTTTAACGCCGTACGAGATTATTCACACGACGTGCAAATCGGTCATGAAGGTCATCCAGCCGAATATCTCGGACGGCTGACATCCATCTTCAAAGAGGTTAAGCGCGTTCTTCGTTCTGATGGCGTGCTATGGATCGTGATCGGTGACGCCTTTGCTGCGACTTCAGCAGCCGGACAACCGCGCAAGAATTTGCTGATGATACCGGCACAATTGGCGCTGGCCCTACAGGCGGATGGTTGGGTCCTAAGAAGCGAGATCATTTGGGAAAAGCGGTCGGCGAGGCCGGAAGCAGTTACGGACCGACCGACCAGATCACATGAAACCATCCTGATGTTATCCAAAGCAGCGACCGGCTATAGCTATAATGCCGATGCGCTTCGAGAACCGATGACTTCGAAGCCGCACGCGCCGGGTGACCTGTTTCGCGCTGGCGTGAATCGGCGAGAGACGCAGGCTGACAATCTCCGCGTTCGCGGAAACGCCGAGCTTGGGCGCAATGCGCGGAGCGTCTGGCAGATCATCCCTTCCCATTATCGCGGCAGTCACCCCGCCACCTTTCCGCCTGACCTCGTGTGGCGCTGTCTAAAGGCGTCGTGCCCACCGGACGGGCTTGTTCTCGATCCATTTGGCGGCGCCGCTACGACGGCTCTTGTCGCGCTAGAGCTTGGGCATCGAGCAATCACGATCGACATAAATCCTGACTACACCGCCGAGGGAAAGGAGCGGATCGCGAACTCGAAGGCGTCACCAGTCGAGCCGGAGAGGGACCACGAAATCCCGAAAGCCACCGATGCTGATCAGAATGAAGAGCCACCACCAGATCGACGGCCCGATTTTCCTTCAAAGGTCGGCGCACCGCTTGTCGCGGCGGCTTTGGCGACCGGCAGGGAGAGCGTCACCGAGGACGATCGCGAAGATGCTCTGGTGTGGCGGCATCATGCCGAAAAGCTGGCGGCGGAGTTAGAGCGGGTATGCACACGGTATCGGTGTCATTCGCAAGTGCTGCTGGAATTCCGGGAGGCAATCGGGCAGGTTCACGCTGGACTGGATGATACCGCAGACTGAAAGAGCATCTCCGTCGCTGGCCGCTGGCGCGGAGCATTATCACGGGAGTCAATCGGTCCGTCGCCTCGGAATTCTGCTCGTACTCATTCCATTATCGGCGGCTTTCAAGAGGTCGTCGTGGAGCCGACCGATTGGTCCCTCGACCAATTGCCAGTCGGCGCTCTTGGTCTTGAGCCTAACTCGAGGCTTGGGCCGATCTTGAGGGACCTGCTGCCTATATTCAGACTCATTGACGATCTCGTAGTATCGCATGGTAGTTCTCCTTTCGAGTATTTATCCTCGACATCAGCTGTCCCGTTCGAGCCGAAGCCACATCGAGTAGAAACCAAGCGGCGCGTCCAACGCTCCGGAGGGGGTCCAGCGGCAGAGTTCCGAGAAGGGCACGGTCAGCGTGCCCAGCGTAGACAGGGTTCATCCCCGCGCACTTGGGAGACCGGTGTTGACGGCTTTGCACGAATATTACGGCCCGGAAGCATTGCCGCACAATCAGGGAACACCGACCATCTCACGTCCGCGCAAGCGGCCATCTCTGGCGCTGCCGGTTCGCTACGAGGTGGCGTGGAAGCGAACACGGCCTGAAGCCGCAGGCCGAGCGGAGACGGATCCCCGGTCACAGCCTCGGCAAGCGCGATCGGCGCAGTCGCCGCGCGGGGCTGTTTCGATGCCGAGCCATGGTGCGGCATGTGCCCCGCAAGGCGTCGCGCACCAGCGGGTTGCCGGGTATCGAAATGCTATCTCGGCTAGCGGCTCGCATTGCGGATCGTGGCGAGGCGGTGTCAAATATGCGGATTTGCCGGGTGTTCGAACGGTTGCGGGGTGCGTGTGGTAGCAACCGGGATCGATTGCATGCGCCGATGTCACGGTCTCGACTTCAGCCAGCTTTGTCGATTGGGGAATGAGTTCGAAGATTTGCGCCGCCGATTACCCTGATATTCCAAATGACCGTTTTACATTCGCAAATTCCCATGCGAAACGGCGACGGGCGACATTTATCAGATGGCACTTTCTCATGGGCATGGAGGCTCGCCGCAAGCATCGTGACGGTTTCCGGCGCTGGCTTTCGGCGGCCACCGTTGCCTTGGCGATGCCGTATGCCGCAAGCTCCCACGCTGCCGACATTCACTATGTGCTGCGTGATGACACAAACATCATCGCCATCGACGGCGAAATCATCGACGGCGACTACGGTCGCTTCAAAGCCGTATCCGTCAACTCCGCACTCAGTACCCTTGTGCTGTTGAGCAGTCCGGGCGGCGATCTGTATGAAGCCCTGAGGATTGGCGAAGTCATCCACGCAAATGGCTATACCACGGGTGTTCCAGACGGGTTCAAATGTGCCTCGGCCTGTGGCCTGATCTGGTTGGCCGGGAGAAAGCGTGCGCTTCAAGGCGATGCCAAGGTTGGCTTCCATGCCGCGTATCACTTCGCGCAAGGGGTCCCGGTCGAAGGTGGCCAAGCCAACGCCATGGTCGGCGCGTATGTGACGCGGCTCGGTTTGCCGCTGAAGGTGGTGGCATTTGTTACCGCAGCGGCGCCCGAGGAGATGCGCTGGCTCTATCCGGCCGAAGCCATGGAAATCGGTCTTGACGTTACGTATGTGCCTGTAGGTTGGTCCGACCATTTGTCCCCTTCCCACACTCCCGCCCTCGAACCTGCGGCACCGGCAAGTGCGCCTGCCCCCTCGCCAAACCCCCCACCTCGCTGGACGGGGCGCGAACAGGTGGTATTGGATTTCGTCATAAGCTATTTCAAGGCGGCTTCCGGGACTGGCGTCGATGTAGCTCCGCTGGCGCAATTCTATCCCACGACGGTCAACTATTATGGCGGTAATCAGGCGCGCGCGAAGGTCATGGACGAGAAGCGCAAGTTCGCCGAGCGGTGGCCGGACCGCCATTACGGTGTGAACACCAACTCATTTAAGATACAGTGCGGCTCGCTCTGCACGGCCTCCGGCGTGGTAGCGTGGGACGCTAAGAGCTACGAGCGTGGCGTCCATTCCACCGGGACTGCCAATATTGCTTTCCAGATCAGCGGGGACGGTCCTCTGCTCATTCTGTCGGAGAACGGCTCGGTCATCAATCGCGTGTCCGAAAGTCTGAGCGCGCCCAGCGCCCCAACGGCATCCTCCCCAGACTCGGCCCTTGCCGCCAACACCAATCCGACCACCCAAGCCTTCGCCGATGGTCGGATGGCGCGGTTAACGTACGAGGACTGGGTTTCCAAGCTACCGGACGGCGATTACCGCAATGGCGTGATGTACTGGGCAGGCAACCGCAGTAACAAGCCGCCACCAGCCTGCGCCGTAATCGCCCAGAGCGCCGACTGGCTTAGCGGCTGCACGGCCGCTCGCGAACGGCTCACCCCAATCGACACCCGGCGTCGGTCCGAACCAGATTTCAAGCTGGGTTGGAACAGCGTTTAAGCGCCCCAGAGGCGTTTGTCGTCCTACGCGGCGAGGGGCGAGCCTCCGTATCACCGCTGCACCGGGAGGGCATGGCCCGTCGGAGGTTCACCACGCTTGCCGGAGATACGCCGAACCTTCGGGCCGTGGGTCTGACGCCACCGCCGTCAGCAAGGCACGCCTGAATCTGATCTCGAATGCGAGGCGGCACCTGTGGCCTGCCGATCCGTTTTCCAGTAGCCAAAGCCCTCGCCTGACCGGCCTTTATCGCTTGCGACAGCTTTGCGCTTCGGTACGCCTCAATGATCGCCAGCAGTGCGAACGCGTCGCTGTCGGTGGTGATGCCTTCAGTGTGGAGGCAGAGGGCAACACCGTGGCGCCGGAAAATGGCGAGCAGCTTCAGCAGGTCCGGCACGCCCTTACCCGGCAGAGCGCCAGCATTCGCCACCACGACCTGTTGGCATTCACCAAGACCGGCGATCAGTTTCCGCCACCCTGCATATTTTCCGCGTCCGACGATCAGGGCATCATCCACAAAAGTTGCTATTATCGTATCGCCTCGGGCTTCGACAGCCTGTCGAAGGTCAGACAGGACTTCAAACTCAGACCCATCGGGCAGTCGGGCGTAGATAATGACGCGCTTTTCCATCCATTTATCTAACCAAAAATGCCCCAATCTTCAACAGGAGCCGTACTTATATTTATGTGATAGAGGTCGTTCTTCAGATGGCGGGTCTATCCGACCACGAATGAGGCTCCTGTGGCGGTCGCGGCACCGTCTCGGCTGGATGGGTCATCGCCGGGCGCGAAGGGTCCATGGATGGTTGGAGAAGGATTTATGAACAGTGTCTCGGCTGAACGGGACCGAGCGGATCGGCACCCACGGCGACTCCTGCCCGTGATCACCGCCTGACGCGTCCCGGTCCCGACAGGAACCTGAGCGGCAATGTCGTCGGATTGACCGGCTGAAAGCTCGGCTTTCAAACATTCCCCGAAAATCCGATAAAACAGGCCGGTCGATGGTCCGCACAACCGGGTAACCGGGGTCTATAATTCCGGCGATGACTGCGGTGACCGCGACGATCGGGCTTCCGCCACTGCATTCAAAAGTTCGGCTGCGAGAGTCTCCGCCTCAGCGTAACTCATGTAAAATATCCTGTGTGCCGTTAGGCAGACGAGATGGACCTCTTCACTTTCCAAGCCATCGAACGATAGGATTTCAAATTGGGCTTCCTGTTCTTTATCTTTTACAGCGAAAACCCGACCGTTCGAAGTCAGCTTGTAATATGGCGTGTTGTCAAGTTCATCGGACATCTTCTAATTCCTTTTTCTTATTGTTGGTTGTGTGGGCGCCAATCTTGGAGGGCCTCGTCGGTCATCTGGCTGGCGGAGGATAAATGAAAAAACGCACCCTAATGCTCTGTCTGTATTCCGCGCTCAATGATTGAGACGCATCCGTATTTAGCTCAGGAGTTTCAGACACCAAAAAACTAAATATATTTGTCATGACGCAATCCAACCGAAACCGTTCACCTCGATTGACCCGACGCCAACGTGCGGACGCCGAGTCTCATCAGACAGCAATAATCACCGCGCTGGCCGCGAGCGGCTTGGACGACGATATCGCCAGACGACTGGTGCGATGCCAGCATAGTCGTCAACATCGAGAACCCGGTCGATATCCGCACTATAGATGCCGCTCCGCAGGCTGCTGGTCCTGCCGTCGAAACCTGATCCGGAAGTGGTGGCGAGCGTTCAAGGAGTGGCTTACCGGGGATGAGGTCAGCCTTGCCGTGATCCCGGTCAGCGCCGATCTGATCATCGCTACCCGCAAATTACGGCGCGGACTTCGAGATATACGCGATAAAAGAGCAGCCCGTCAGGGGGATCATCGCTGGCGAGCCGTGGCGATGGCAGGGGTGACGGACGGTGGTCGCGCGCTGGTGCTGATCCAGCATTCGGGAATCGATAGGGCTGAGGTTTGGTCCGTGCTGGAACGCCGATACCCTGAGATCTGGTTGTATGGCGCCGACGCCATTGAACCTACGGGGATGATGAGTGCCGAAGACGCGGTTTTGCTCGCCCGCTGCCGTCGTGGGGTTGAGCCACTGCGGATCGTGATCCTTGAGCAGGCCGTCGCCGTGTCGAAAGACGAGTTGGAACTACCGATGCCGTTCGTGTGGTGACGGCTGGTGCTGCCTGATCCACGCCGCCAACGCTGCGCTTGATCTCGAAAACCTTCGCCGCCAGCCTCGACGATTACGCGGTGGACATGAAATCGATCCGCAACTCAGGCCGGGATAACTGGCTCCCCCGGAAGATGCGGACCGGGAACCAGACCGGCTGGTAAGATGCCGCTGGCCCCACGGATGTGCTTCTCCTGATCGTCGAAGAATATGTGAGCGCGCGTGGCACGAAGGATCGGTCCCTTGGCGTGGGCGCCGACAAAATGGGCTTCATCAGCAGGCGTTCCCCATGCACGTAGGGTATGGATAACTCTCTCATGCGCCGGAGCGTTTCGGGCCGTGACGATGGCAATGCGGACCCGGCTTGTGCCATCCTCCAACATGAACATTCGACGAAGCAGAGCGAGTTTCGGCAGGAATGTCTTCCCGAACGGACCTCGGTTCATAGGCAGCATCGCATTCTCACGCTCATGCTGTTGGAAGCGAGCCAACCCGAATTTTTTATAGATTTCATCCAATTCTGCGCTGAACACGACGGCATCGCCATCAAACGCAAAACGCACTTCATCTTCGGGGTCGTCGCTGATTGGAGAAGGAGCCGGGCCAAGAGTAGCTGCTGCGATACCCGCCGCAGCCGTTTCAACCACGTCTTTCGTATCGTTCGACAAAAATAGATCGACTTTCCATGCGTCCGCGAATGGCGCCAGTGATCGCCCACTTATAAAGCTGCCATGTTGAATGGGGAGCTTATGGTGCTCGAACGAGTTGAAAGCCCGGAGCGAGAGATCGGGCGAGTTCTTTGATAGGAGGATGACCTCGACGACAGGTGATGAATTGGCGTCGTTGAGCGCAAGAAGTCGTCGGGTTACCTCGAATGCGGCTCCCGGCTTCAGCGGCTCTCGTTCTCGGTCGCGCTGCAAGTCCTCATAGGCTCGGAGTCCGTCTTGTCTGAAAACGCGGTGTTCCTCCGCGAGATCGAACATGGCCCGTGTTGAGACGCCGACGATTAGCGGAAGCTGCGGCACCACGTCAATAGCATCGTCCGCGTCACCATTCGGAGAATCCGGTAACAACCCGAGCGACATTTATCACATTCCCAAGACAACAAGCTGTTCCATCGGAATATTATCCATGACGTATTGCGTGGCCGCAGCAAAATCTCCTTCCGGCTCGTCCCCTATAGCAAGAGCCACACCTTCAACGAGCTTATCAAACCGAAAGACGTTTTCAAAATCGACAAACGCGGTGACCTCGCTGGTCCGGTTATTCGCGACCACGAGCTTGAAGTGAGTCTGGTTGGCAGCAGCCGACAAGAGGCGAGATGTGCTGATTTGATACGGATTGAGGTATTGTTCGATTTTCACCTCTTCGGGTGTGCCTACGGCAATCACCCAAATGATGAATGCGACCGCTCCGTGGGGCGTGCGGACCAGTCCGTTGTGTGCGAACAAGTTGAAAGGATGGATACCAGCAAATTGGTGAGCAAACTGAGGTTCCTCAAGATAGAGGGCATAAACTTCCTCACCGATATTGCGGTCAAATGTCGCAGGCTGAAGCCTACATCCCCACACTCCAAGGAGAAATTCCGGAAGTGGCGGCATGACCAAATTCTTTTCGCCGTGTCGCCAACGATTATTTTTCCGCATCACCAATGTCCTGTTTCATGCACCAACTGCCTTGGATGATCTCACCCTAGCCCCCGATGTCTCGCGCTGTCGAAGCCACCTTAAATCTTGTGCCATTTGCAGAAAGGATTCCATCTTGTAAGCGGAGGTGCAGCGTCGCGGCTTTTTGCTGGACCACCAGAAGCCGCACAAAGCTCGCTGAAATCTTCACGGCGTCCGTCCACCCACCTTCAGCAGGCAGGTCCTCTCGGCTCGTCCGGTAGATTAGACGCACAGTTCCGGGTTCGCCTTTTGCAATAGTCAGGTGCGCGCTTAGTGGAAGCTTTCCCTTCGGAAGAATGCGGCCCAAGGCGTCCACCACATCGCTACCCGCCATCGTTGCGTCATTGAGCATACTTAATCATCCTGACTGATGAAGCCGTGGACGAGCACATTGGAGATTCAATTACCCATCCGCGCACAAAAAAAGTCGCAGTATAGTGCTTACCCAACGGGCTGGTGTCTTATCCCTCATGAAGGGCTTTGCGGAGAGCATCCGCCGCATCGGCGTAGAACAACACCTGCACCTTGGTGGCGACATCGTCTGACAGGTCCACGAGGCCCCGGCGGCAGGACACAGGCATCAGCACGTTCGCGGCCCCTTTCGACAGTGCGTGCTCCACGATGTCCACCGGGTTATGGACCGGCTCGATAGACCCTCCGAGATTGATGCCGCCCACCACTGCCAGCCCACCTTTCAGGGCGGTCCCGAGCAGTGCCGAAGCCAATGCCAACAGGACAGGAATGCCGGTCTGCGCGCCTGATTTCGCTGCATCGAAACTGCGCAGTTGGACGGTGAACTCATGCTCTCGCGGGTTGCGATCACCCACCAGTTCTCGGCTGCGCGCATAGAGATTCTGCGTGGCCATGTTCGCGCTCTCTTTAAACGGCGCTGGCGGCGACTGATTCAAAATACGGACCGAGCCGCCCGGACCCTCGTTCACTTCGATCCGGAAAAGGCCGACAAACTCATCCTGCCCGCCGGGGGTGATCGCCCATACCTGACCCGGCGGCAACGGATCGGACCCAATGCTGTCCTCGCTGTTCAGTTCGGGTGTCGAGACAAACTTCTCTACTCCATCCAGCCCCATCGAGTAGCTGAATTGCGTTTGCCGGAACTCGGCTGAACCGATGCGCTTCTGCTGCTCCTTGACCCGACGCCTTACCTCAAGGCCAAGCCGGATGGCCCATTCGAGGTCCTCATCGGAGACTGGCTGTGCGGCATTGGGGTAAAGCAACTTGATCAGTCCGGAGACCGTCTTGTTGACGGCGTTCGTGTCGCGGCCCGAGAGGGCGCCGCCGAAATGCACGCGTCCCTGCATCACGCCCGACCGGGACTGCGATCTCAGGCGAGAAAAGCATTCGGCCAGCACATCGCTGACCAGTCCGAAGTGGTCGGTGAAGATCGCCCTGCTGACCTTTGGAATATCCCACCCCGGCAGATATCCATGGATGCGATCCATGAAGGCGGTATCGTTGCGCATCTCAGGCGGCAGCGGCCCGAACAGATGTCCAACCCGCTGCTGGTGCTGCACATCCACATCGAAATTGCCGACCAGCACGATGCTGCCCTCGGCCCGGATGCTCTCGCGGCCACGGGAGAACTCACCACTCTCCATGTAGCCCTTCATGATATTCACGCCGTCTTTGGAATCGAACGAGATGCCCGACACCTCGTCGAAGCAGACCACGTCGTACTGGCAGACCAACCCGCGCTGGCCATTCGCCATGTTGACGAACATGCGCGCGACCGTCGCCTTGCCGCCCGAGACAAGGTGAGCATACGGCGAAACCTGCTGGAACAAGTGGCTCTTGCCGGTGCCACGCGGCCCGAGTTCGACGAGGTTGTAATTGCTCTCCACGAACGGGACCATGCGCAGCAGGGACACATCGCGGGCGCGGGCGCTGAGCGCCGATGGTTCCAGCCCGACACTGCGCAAAAGCAGGTCCTTCCACTCCGGCGTGGTCAACGCGGCACGCCCCGCCGCGATGCGGTCCAGAATATCGCGGGTCGAGAGTTGGATTTCCCGCAACGTCAGAATCTCGAACGGACGCCCGCCTTTTTCCTGCGCAATCGCGGCGTCATAGCCAACCTCCACCTCGGCGTAGAATCCGCCGGTCAGCATCCGGTCATGCTCGCGCACGATCTTGTCGTCGATCCGCACGTCATTCACCCGCAGGCTCGGCAGCGAGGCGAGATAGCTGTCGCTTTTGGCATCCAGCCGCGCCGTTACGATATCGATCATCTTGACCGAGCCGTTGTCGCGCGCCTTCGCCTTGAACAGTTCCTCCTCTCCGGCGCGGACCGTCCGGGCCGTTAACTGCTCCTGCACCATCTCGACGCCTTCCTCGATCTCGGCGGCGTCGGTGCTGGCGCAATAGCGGCCCAACATGAACTCGACGACGTAGGTCGGCACCGGGAACTGGCCCCGGAACCGGCGCACAAGGTCCTTGCGCACGAGATGCCCCTCGAACACTTTGGTTGCCTTGATGTCGAGGTCGTCGAGTTCGATCATGCGGCTCAGCCTTCGATTTTGGCGCTCAGCTTAGCCCGCACCTCGCTCGGTGCGCCGGGTGGATGGATGACAAGCCAGACCTCTTTGCCGACATGCTCGTCGGACACCAGCACGTTGACCTGCCCGGCATCATCCAAAACCCGAGGCCCCTTCGACAACAGGCTGGCACCGAATACGTCATCGCCGGGACGCATGTCGAACATCATTCCAGCCCCGCCCGGAACCGCGATGCGAAGCCGGAGATTGCTCCACCTCGCCGTGATGGCCAGCGGCGGCGCGACACCATCGGCGGTCACGTCGATCACCGGCAGCACGCACTCCTGCGGACTGACGCCGCCATGGGCATATTCCGTGCCGTTGTAGAAGGCGCGGGCGCCGGGTGGGGTGGCGAAGACGACGGAACCATCCCAACTCCACGGGAAACGTGCATGGGTCGTCGGAGCGCCTTCCTTGAGCAACGCCACCCGGTTGCCGCGCGCATTCGGCATGACCATGCCGGACGGCAATTCGGCATGAGGCAGGCCATCCGGCATCAGCAGCCAACCATGGTCGGTGACGAGGCGCACACGCCGACCCTGCCGCGCCAGCCGCAGCACCAACTCAGCGATCTCCGCGACACCATCGCCGATCGACGCGGCCAGCCGCGCACCGAGCGAGTGCCCTTCCTCATCAAACCGGCCAACTTCGAGCCAGACCGGCTCCGTCCCCAACAGCGTATCGGTGGTAGACCATCCAGCGGCGGCAATCGCTTTCGTCAGGATCGGCTTGGTGACGGACTTGCCCTCATAGGCCGGGCCAAGCGTTTCCACCGCTCCCGCCACTAACGCACCCGCAGCCGGACTGACGAGCGGCTTGCAGGTGGCCGTCACCGTGGGAAAGCCGGACCAGCACCAGTTCAGGGTCGTCTTCGCACCCTGCGCCGTCAGAACCTCGGCGAGGCGATACGCCACGTCCATGCGCATCCCGTCCACAAATATCAGGACGGCGCCTTCGGGCGGCTTTGGCGGCGTGGCAGGCTGAGCGAACGGCACCTTGCCCGCTTCGGCCAGACCTTGCAGCGCGGCGGCACCGGCATCGAGCCATGGCAGATAGACGGCGCGAAGGGCGGCAATGACCGCATCGCGATTTTCTCCGGTCCGCGCGATGTCCAGCGCCCTCAGGGCGGCTCCATCGATCTTCCAGCCTTCGGCGGTGTATGCCTCCGCCAGACCCTTCGCATGACCGGCTGGCAGGGGAACTGCCTTGGCGATGATCGCGAGGCATTCCAGCGCCTCGGCCAGCTTCGCTTCGCCGCGCTTGGCCCACACCGTCATCCGGCGCCATCCATGATCGGCTTCGAGGGCCAGCAGCACCTTGGCCGCCTCGACCTGCGGCTTCTGCGCCAAAGTCAGCAGGCTGGACCGAAGGCTCGTTTCGCGTCTGGCATTTTCGGCGGGATAGGTTTCCGGCGGCGTGATCAGGTCGTGCGGCTCGTGCATTCCAAGCAAGGCGACCACGCCATCATAGCCGCCATTGCCTAGCTCGAACCTGTCCCATACCTCGGACCAACCTTTTTCCCGTTTGGCCAAACGACCGGCGGCGTCCTGCCGGGTGTATTTGCGGGGATCGAGGCCGAGACCTTTGGTGGCGAGTGCCGCGAACGCATCGAAGCGGGCCGGATCACTGTCCGAGGTCAGGCTGCCGTCCATCCAACGCAGCATGTCCAAGGTCGGGTCGGGAACGAGGAAACCGTTCAACGCCGCCGCATCCAGCCGCCGACCCCTCAACGCTGCCAACGGCTCCAAGAAGAGACGAGATGCCGCTCGGGACAACGCCTCGCGTGTCGCCTTGTCCTCCGGCACATCCAAACCAACGGGGCTGCACTGACAGCCGAGAAATCCGCGCAGGTTCCAATCTCTGGACTGCTTGGGCTTCCCGAAGAACACACCGGTCACGGCGAACCAGACCAGCGATTGAAGCTCCGGCGGACAGTCCTCGGCTCCACGCAGAACATCGCGGCTGTGACCCGGCATATAGATCACGGCGGGTTCGTCCAGCGGCCACTCAACCGTTGCCACCTGTCGTGCAGCGGCGGCACGCAACCAAAGTGCCGGTCCGGTTCTCGACGCGGCGTCATAGTTGCCGAGAGTCAGAAGATTGGGCAGGCGAGCACGCAAAGCAGGCAGGATTGGCCCGAACTCGCCACCGGCATCGCACCACAGGATGGCCTCTGGCGCCGCCTCGGCACCTGACGCGAAAACTCGGCAGGCCAGCAGCGACTCGGCCAAGGAATTTAGAAGGGTTGTCATTTCGTTTTCTCGGCCTTGACTGGTCGTGGCTTAGGATTCGTGACCGACCAAGTGTTCGCTCCGAAATTGGGTGAGAGCAACTGACGATCGACCGCCAGCATTTCGGGTAAGGTCAGCGTCATTCTGCGGCCAGTTGATGAGCGGCACGTTTCTCTGCGAGCGTGGTGTGATGGTCGTTGATACGATCGCCGTTCTTCCCACCATAATAGGGACCGAGATTAAACCACGGAGCGACCATCACGTCGGTGCCCCGGTCCTTGTTCCAAGTGACCCCTTTTGGCTGTTCCCGCAAAATAGTAGCCGTCATGACAGGGCGAATGTTTATGCGGATGCCGTCGTTAAGATCAGGCTCCCATCCGATGGGCTGTTGGGCGAGCGATTTCCAGCGCACAAAGATATCGAATGGCTCTTCGCCCACGATAATCTTAATGAGTGTCTGCTGTAGCCGCTCCGCCCCTTCCGTGCGTGATGTGTTTCCCTCGGACTTCGCCGTTCTGATCCAGTCTCCGAGCAACGTGTATGTGAACTTATCTAGCGCCGCCCGATCTAGTCGGTGATAGTGTAGAAAAGCCGAAAAGCCACCCCTTGTTCCGTCCCAAACATGCCAAAGGAAAGGACGCTGCTGGAACAACACGCAATGCTGACGAAAAGCGCGGTCCGCCAGCCAACCTTCAAGAGTTCCATCTTTCGCATCTCTTTTGTCGAGGTAAGCGTCTGCCGAGCGGACCAAGGATTGCTCGCGGGCCGGGGACAACGGTGTTCCGTAGGCGACGCCAAGGAATGCGCGCATCCGATCTGCTAGGGATAGTTCCTTGCCGTGGGCATGAAGCGGAAGCAGCCCATCGTCATCTTGAACAGGCAGCAACCTAGCGAGGGCAAGGCGTTCCTTCGCAAGCTTCGAAAGTTGCATGGTTTGGTCAACCTCTGCGGGCCAACGATATCCAGCTAGACGTGCGAGAGCAACGTGCAATTCTGTTCCAGCGAGAGCAAAGGACGGATGACCATGAAACAGCCATTGTGCTGGATCATCAGAATATGGATCGGGTAGAATGGCACCATACTCCGTTTGCGCAACGGATTTCCAGTAGGCTAGGTCGAACGGAATTTTCACGAGACTTTTGCATGTGACGCCAATCTTTCGATCGATTTTCCGGACTTCTTCGGCAAAATGCTTCGAGCTGCAAAAGCTCCAAATCGCAGGAAGATTGTCTGGATCAAGAGGAGTAATCACCGCTGCGTTGTCATCGAACGAAACACCAAGATAACTTGTGCAAGGAAGGTCGCCCATTTGGCCGCACAGAACTCCCCGTTTGCCCCACTCTGAAACACCAGCCCGCCATTTTGCGCTATTGTACCCTTCTTCGTGCTTATCGTGCATCATTTTAGCAAGCGATCCCACTCCGTTCTCCCATCGGAAAACGAATTGATTTCCCGAGAACATCTCAGTGCTTGCGGGAGTTGATTGTTGATAAACCCATCCGCCTACCGATGGGATGATTTCCCAAAAATAGGCGGAAAATCTAGGCGAGTCAAAGCTACCTTGGCCATGAGAAGCGGTGGCATAAGCGGCGAGTAAAATCTGGTTATTGCTCAAAGGGTGAACGGTAATCCTTTGATCCGGATTTTTTAGTTGTCCGGATTGTTCTAGAACGCTTACGCTTCCCGACTGTGTCTCCTTGGCTTTGTCGTCAGGGTCACGCGCTTTGCTGGCGTCTAACGTTGAAAACTTTGTCTTAACACTTGGTTGTAATTTATCGAAGATAGTCATTCCAATATTGAACGAGTACATTGGGGTCTGGAAACCGTTCTCGCCAAGTTGGCATAGCACCCGCAGCGAACAGTCTTTCAATAAAATTGAACGAAACTTACTATACGCGCTAAGATACCACCAATTCTGTCCGCTGACAGCCGCTACCGTCCCACCTGTATGGGCCATGCCCCTCATTCGGTAAAGCATTGCAGTAGCGAGATCGGCTTTTGCCTCCGCCATATGAAGGCCAATGTAATCAGCCAATTTCTGCTGCTGCTTCGGACGACCGAGGAACGGAACATTCGTGGCGAGAAGCACGTACGGTTGAGCCAAGAGCGCGCACGCTTCAAGTAGACCTTGCGCTGCAATCGCCCCCTCCGCTTTCTCTGCCTCTGCACCTCGAAGTTTCAATAGTGCCAAAGCACCCCTCTGTCGAAGATCGACATCAAGTAAGTCTCGCGCTCCAACCTCTAGGAGGCTACCAAGTGAAGGGGCTTGATTAAACTGATCGTGCAGTGTTTCCAGCGCCCCTTGCAATGTCGTATCGCCGTTCCCGAGGGCCGCCATCTCAGGCTTTGACATCGGCGGGGGGGCACCAACCCACGCAATGTGGGGCGATGGCAGCGGCACCGGCTCGCCAGCCCATTTCCACGCCGCCAAAGCGACGTTGAAAGCAGCGATCTGTACGCATCGACCGTCAATTTCCAATCCATGCAGGTTGTCCCGCAGGACGGCTACAGCCGCCTTATGACCGGAAAGCCCGTCCTCCTGCCTTCGTAGCGCGGCGAGGATGTTGAACGCTTCAACCAAGAAGTGTCCGGACCCACAGCACGGGTCGCAATAGGTAATCTCTGCTGCTCGGATCGGCCAACCGGGGAACGACCCCGCCGCAGGCCGCCATGGTCCCTTTCCATCATCCTCTCTGACGAACCGGAGAAACTCCCAATCCACACCCGGCAGAGCACACATTTCTCGCAGTGCATCCTCATCGGGTGCATTGCGGGCAAGCTTCGGATCATGTGCCAGAATCTTCGCTGACCACCACGCGCCGAGCGTGTTGTGCAGTAGGAATTTTACCATGTACGATTCGGTGAACAACTGCGTCACGGCTGGTAACTCTACAGCGCCGATTTTGCCGCCAGCCTGATTAACTGCGTCCTTTTCGGAAGCACGCCAAAATTGGTAGGTCCACCCGAGGCTATCGTTGGCTTCGAATATTTCCTCAGGCAAGCCGCCGAGGACGGCCCGAAGTCGCTTCGAGAACTCAGGCGCGATCGGCAACGCCAAGACCGGGTCATTGGGCTTGAACACACCGGGCAAGCTCGGCGCGGCGTATTTCTCGGCCAGCGCCCACTCATCGGCGGCGCCTTCCTCTTGCGCCAGTTCGCGCAACTCCGAGACATTGATAGCCGCACCGAGATCGGGGTGGATCAGCAGCCCACGCTCCACGAGGAAGCGTCCAAACAACATACGATGCCAAATTTCGTAGGCTGCCGCATCTTGCAGCCGCGAGGTCGTCATGATCCCGGCTTCGCTGCGTTCGTCTCCGAGCGAGCGACCGTGCGCCCGCAGCCGACGACGAAGGGCTTTGTTGCCCTCCGACAGATGCTGCGGCGGGTCGGCAGGCGCCACGCCGATGCGCTGGATCGCCTCGATCGCGGCAGCCTCGGCAATCTCCCGTGCCTGCTTGACGGCAGTTTCAAGCTGGCGGCGTAGGGGTTTGGTGAGGATGGTCATCGTTCAGACCTTCGCCAGGTACAGGACCGGTGGCGAAGCACGGGACGATGACGGCGCGCACATCAACCAGCCATGCATCAACGTCCTTCTCACAGCGCAGCGTTCGGTACGGAAGTTCGATGAATTGCGTCTTCGGCTCAATCTCGACAGCAGCCTCCTGCATCGCGCCATCGATACGCGCCGGTAGCGCCATCGCGATGTCACGCCACTGGCTGAGACCGCAGGCCGAAAGGCTCTCCGCGATCCGCTCCGGCGTCGAAAGGTCGGGTGCCGTGCGCGCTAACAAGCCCTGCTCAGCAAGGATTTGGTATTTTTTCTCCGGACCGATCTTGTCCCAAGCCTCGTCGTTCTTGAGTTCGGCTTGACCAGCCTCCCAAGCCGTTTTCCACGCCTCAAAGCCGTTGTTCGCCTTGGTGCGCAGATCATCGGCGGCGTCCGAAACGATAGGGGCAACCGGGTTGGGATCATCCAACAACGTCCGGCCAGTCTTGATCGCGGCCAATGCGGCTTGCTGGCTGGTGGCTCCCAAGGCGACCAGCCGCTCTGCCAGCCAGAAACTCGCCAAACGATGGCCTATTTCGGCCTTCCGCGCCTGCCAGACAGGAATCAGCTTTTTCAACGCCTCGGTCCGTGCCGCGAGTTCCGCCAGCAGATCGTTACCGATCATGCCGCGCAGCAGGCTGGCATCGGGGACGCCGGGTGCTGCCGGTGCGGGAGCTTCGCCGCCAGCCTCGGCGGCAATCTGCTCAAGACGCTCGCGGATGGTGATCAGGAAATCGTTCTCTTGGCCCGAGGGCACGGTAATGCCGACTGCCTTACCGAGGCCGCGAACGGCCAACCGCTCCTTGATGGTGATGACGCGCTTCTCGGGCGCAAACGTGCAGGTGCCGAATTGCGTAGCGGTCAAGTCGGCTGGCGCGACGGATTTGCCGTCCGGTCCGGTCGCGAGCACCTGCCCGATGTTGCACAGCGCCACCACCGCCGCGTCAACGGCATCGCGCGGCCATCCATAGGGCGCCCCGCAGAACCGGTTCCGCAGATCAGAGCCTTTCTGAGCGGGTGCCATCGCCTTCAACACGGCCTTGCAAACCGGATGATCTTGCGCATCTCCCGCATGGCCGACCGCCTTCAGCGCGTCCGGTATCCGCTTCTTCGCGTCCGTCAGCGCCCGATCCCACGCGGCGTTGTCGCCGGGTCCGAAATCAGGGAACAGCCGATCCAGCATTTGGAGAGCCGCCTCGCGGACGGCATCGGCGCGCTTGAGACCGGCACCCACTTCCTCGCCACCGGCAACGAGCACTTTGGCTGTCTGCACGGCCTCCTTCAGGATCAGCTTGGCGTTGGCTTCGGCACTGTCACGCTTGGATTCCATCGCGGCCTTGGCGTCTTTGCCGCCGTCCGTGCTCGGAACACCTTTCTGCCCGATCACGGCGGTCGCGGCCCGAAATGTAACGATGGCGGTGCGCAGTTCTGCTGACCGATGATCCGGGATCAGCAGGTTCAGCGTGGCATCCTTGGCGACATCAGCGCCTTTGATCTCATTGAGGATGGACGACAGGCCATGGTCCCAACCATTCCATAGGCGTAGGACCAGACCATCGCCGTTAGCCTTGTCGTAGCCAGCAACCCGTTCAATCTTGCGAGGCGTTTTCGAGGCGCCGTGCTGAACTTGGGTCGCCGCACTCAAGGCTTCGTCGATGACGGGTTGCAGGAGCGAGCCTCGCTGACGCCCGATAGCATTGGGGTCTGCGGTCTCACGCGCTTCGGCGGCGCCGTAGGCCACCAGCCACTCGGCGCTTTCCTTGGTTTGCAGGCGCCACTCGTCACCCACATCCATGACCAGTGCTTCGGTCCGCAACTCGACCAGCAGTGTCGGCACTTTGGCGCGGATGGTTGCGCCTGCGCTCAGGTCTTCGATCAGCAGATCGGCGATGATGTCGGAGGTCGAACGGACGCCGTGAACCTGCGCGTCTCCGGCGATCCGCGACAACAGGTAAACCATGGTGAGAATGCGAGCCTTGAGCGGTCCGTCGCCACCTTGCCCGCGCAGCGTATCGATCCGATCGTGGACCTCCCGCGAGATCAGATTGCGGGACAGGGCTTCGGCGCGGAACGAGTCGAACAGGAAATCGGTGGCGACGGCGGTCCCGAGTGGACGATCGGCATAACGCTGAACGGCTTCCAAGGTGAGGCGTAGCTGGCCGCGCAGGTTGCCGCTGAGGCCGGACTTGTCAAGTTCTGCAAGGACGCGCTCCCATACCCGGCGGCGCGGCGCGAGGATCGGCCAGTCCGCGACAGCTTGCGCCCGGTCGGCCTCGGTGCGCGCAAGGCTTGATCCTTGAAGGTGCTTGTCGATCTCGCCGGAGCGAGCGTTCAGCATGACCTCGATGTCGGCTTTCGCGGACTCTTTCTTCAGCAGCACGGTCTTGCGAATCACCGCGTCGATATTTGCCGAGGTCAGTGGGATCGGGACGGAGAATCGGCCCAATAGCTTTTCGAGATAGGCGGTGTCACTGAGGGCCGACTGGCCTGTGCAGACCAGCAGCAGCCGCCCCTTGAACTTCGAAGTGAGTTGCTCGGTAATAGTCTGGATGGCTAACGAGAGGTTCGGGTCTTCGCGGATGAACTGCTGCACCTCATCGAGCAAAATGAGGGTGAGCGGAATTTCCTTGCGGCCTTCCATCAGCGCCTTTTGGGCGACCTCGACCAGCAATTCGACGGTGGGTGTCGGCTCATGCTCGAATTGTTTGCCGAGACGGTCCATCAGGGTATCGACGTTCGGAGCGAGACCGGGCTTGGCTGCGAGTGCAGCCGCCGCCAACCGATCTTCCAACAGGAAGGCTCGCAACGCCGCATCGAAATCGACACCGAGGTCGGTGCGGACCTGCGCGAGAATGCCTTGCTCGGCCAGCCAGATGGCTACGAGCGAGGGGCGGAGATCGGCTCCGGCTGGAAACCCTGCGGCGCGCAGGATGACTTCCAGCACGGCCTTGACCGGATGCGGCGACCCCATACCGAGGGTGCTGCCGCCGACGATCAACCCGCCAAGCCGCTTGCCACTGATCCGCAGTTCTTTCAACGCCGCACGGACATCGTCCGGCATTCCGTGAACCAAGCCTTCCGCCGATGCGCCGCCGTCAAACCGCAGATCGGTCCAGAGGGCGCCGAGCATACTGGCAAGCAACGATTTTCCACTACCGTAGAACCCGCTAATCCAGACAGCCGGAACATCACCGCGCTTTCCGGCGACGCCGTTGAAGGTGTCGAGGATGCGCCGCAGAGCCTCGGCATAGGCGCCTTCGCAAACGAATGTCTGCAACTGCTCCCGCAGAATCGCCTTCTGATCGTCATCGGGCGGGAAGGACACCTTGGCGACGCCACCATCCGCCAGCCGATAGTCAGCCGGATCGCGCGCGAGAACGTCTTTATTAAGCAACATGTTTTTGACTCACGCGTTGGCGTCGGAGGGGATGGGGACGGCGAGGTAGCTCCACCCGTCGCGGGCATCGAGCAGGCGATAAATGCCGCCCTGATGGGTGCCGGGGAATGTAACGAGCAGCCTGCCGGGAATGGCTTTGGAGACGGCGTCGATCAGGGTCGAGGCGCGGGTCAGCCCGAACAGGGATGCAACGCCGGTTAGGGCCAGAATGTCGTTCGGGCCTGTCTGAGCGAGCCGTTCCAGAAGCTGGCGGCTCAGATGGGCTTCGAAATCATGCAGAACCGTTCCGAGGGTGTTCGGGCGCTTGGCTGCCGTCACGAACCATTTCTGCCGGGCGATCCATGTGCCGAACTCGGGCGCGAGGTCGAATTCAGTCCAGCCCTTGTCGGACTGCTCGGCTGCAAGGCGGAACTCACCGAGGCGACCTCGGACGCGGCGTTCCAACGCCTTGTCATACCAGAGCATCCACACGCGACCGGCGGCGACTTCGTCGGCACGCCACGGCACCGCCAGCCGGGTGCGGAACGCGGCGAGCAGGTTTTCAACCGACAAGTTCAGGAACTCCTAGAATTTCAGCCATCGGGCGCCGGACATCGACTTCGAGAACGTCACCCGCACTTCGAACGCGAACGAGGCCGAGGCCCTCGGCCTGTCTCAGGAGCGCGAGGCGGTCTTCAGCCGGGCGATCGAGCACGGAGAGCCAATGACATTCGAGAAGCCGCTGACCGCCGAAACCACAAACGCTGGCCAGCAGCGCGGCGAACGCAGCTACGGTAGGGGACGGGATCGACCGAACGCGTTCCTTGCGGACGGCGCCTTTCAGAAATCCTGCCTGCGTCCATGATGAGGCGGCGTTTTGGGCGAGCGACTTGGCCATCTTCTCGCCGAAGCGACCGGGATTGGTGGCCTCGAACGTGGCGGCGATGGCAGGCCAGCGGACCCGTTCACCGGGAGACGCATCCAGTACAGCGGCAGCGCCGTCGCGCAGCATCGGGTCCCGTGCGAGGGCGGCAAGAAGGGCGAGGAGCGGACGCTCGCTGGCGTCCCGATGCCAAAGGGTCCGCAGGACACGCCAGATCGGGTCATTGCCACCAACGCCGTAAAGCTGGTGCAGACGATACAGGGCGGCTTCGCGGGCGCGGATCGATGGCTTCCCAAGCAGGTTATCCCCGACGATGGCTCCTGATGGATTGTCCGCCGCGCCACTGGCCAACAGGGCGGACAAATCAGCCAGCATCATGGTCTTGGATTGGTGCGGGCCGCCGCCTGCGGCCTTGATACCGAACATCGCCAGCGGAGCGCGATCCATGGCCGGAACCAGCCAGCCATCCGCCATCGGTTCGCTGCGGTTCGTGGAGCAGTTTGGCTTGAATAGCGTACCGAGTGTTCGGTCAGCCGGAGAGAGGCGCACTATGCTCTCCTGACTTCCACGACGGCGCCACGGTGCTCACGGAACAGGCGGTGCCAGTGGTCGCGGGAGGCACCAAGTGCCTTCAGACCGGGCGTGGGTTCGCCGGTCTTCCCGTCGTCCATCTTCACCCAAGTCCCGACGACCCCGTCCACGTCGAGTTTAACCAGCGCACCCGCTTCGAGTGCGAGAAGCTCGTCGCGCAGTGCCGAATCGCCATGGATATGCTTCGCCCATAGCACGTAGTCCCGGGCTTCGACGACGCTCATTGTGTATTCGTTAAATGTTGTTCGTCAGAACAGTGCGCTATCGGCAACAGCCGAGTCAAGAACCCTCTACGACCCTAAGAAGCCCCCCATGACCTTTTTTGGCGGTGTGGAGGCCGCTGTTCGATCACGCCAGCAGAATGGGGTCAGGCCGCCGGTCCATGGTGGAACCGGGAGCATCGACACGGTTTCGAGCAGGCGCGGCAAGGGCGGCGTAACCTCCGGACGAACCCCGCATTGTTGTCGTCAACAGTGGCTCGGTGTCGGGGGCGAGGCGTCCACCTTCGTGAACCAGAGATTCGGTCATCGCGATGTTCGGGGTCGAATTGGCGATGCTCCGCCGTCGAAATGGAGGCGAGCGGACGGCCACTCGCCACACGCGTCCATCCATTCATGGATCGTGCTCATACCGACACCGTCCCATTATATAAGGAGCGGTGGGGCTGGCGGTCGTCAGAGAGATCGAACGAGCTTTTCGGATAGTCGGTTACAGCGTCAGCCCGAGGAATGCAGCAGGGATTACGACCTGTTCGCCGGTCAGCGGCGTAATCGATCACTTACCGGAACAGGCGTCTGGCGATCCAATACCCGAGAATCGAGAGACCGAGCGTTCCGAGCAGCGACCGTCCCTGAGAAGGTCGATGGTAGTGAGGTTGCGCCGGAAGGTGAAGCTCAAGGGGTGAACGGTCGATCTCGTCGTCGGCGTCGTTCACGCCAAACAGTTCAAGGTCATGGTAGGCGCAGAAATCATGGTTTTCGATTTCGCTTAGGGAGCATTCGTGTCCCGACCGATCCGTCCAGTTTGTCGGATAGTCGGTTACAATGCCACGCTGAAGAACAGATAGCTACATTTTTGAATAGACATTCGAGTGGGCTTGAGTGAAAGAATCTCTATGAAAAATTCAAGCGATATCGAAAAGGCACCCGTACTTCGGCTCTTCGGTCAACACAGTTCCCGCATGGCCGCTCTTCTTCGTATCCGACCGAGCCTCATGAGCCGTGTGATATATGCACCGCGTTCGGCGATCCACGCTTATGGTGCTTTCCTTCATATGTCCGCCGAGGCCGACCGACCGGACGCACATGTCGCGGTAACCCTCGACACCACTGATCCGCGAAAGCTCCTGCGATCGGCCATTCCGGAAGCTCCGCCCAAACTGTATCGCGCGCTCGACCGGGCCGGTGACCGGGTAAAGGATAAATCCTTCTATCAGCGCCTTGAGCGTCTCTGCGCCGGTCCGCTGTCAGAAATGCTGTTGTCTGACGGAACCCTCGACGACGCTCGGCTCGATCGCATCGAAGCCTTGCTCAAGATGGACCCGATTGTTCTCACTATGTCGCCTTTGTTGGCCCGGCGCACGCACGAGATTGAAGCTGGCAACGTTCTAGTGCGTTTCCTGCGTGCCCACGGGGTGGTTCAGAACCATGACGACCTCAAACTGCCACACGGGGCGGGTCTCCCGGCGATTCTCCGGCGCCTACAAGACCTTCTCGACCGTATCCCTGCTCCGGAGGTGGAGTTTACCTTGCCGCCGCCATTCAGGGTCCTCCGCAGCGTGGGTGAACTTCGACAGGTTGGCGTCGCCTTCAACAATTGTACTCGAAATTTCCGCCTCGGCGGTAGTGATCACTGGTTCCGGCTAGCTGACGGGTCGAAAGTCTACGTCGCCAGCAATGAGCCTCCACTGCTTGCCGCAGTGATGAGGGTCGGCCCTGATTTGTTTTGCATCGACGAGTTGTGCGGTCCAAAAAATGCCTTCGTGGACGCCGCCACGAAAAATCTTCTGATCGCCGCACTTCATTGTGCTGGCGTGCGGTTGGTTCAGGAATGCCCTTCGCGTGCTCTCTCCAGTCTCGCCTGCGCCAACAGCATTGACGAACCTGATGACGAGATGGACGACCTCGAAGCCGAAGTTGAAGAGGCGCTGGCTGCCTAATGTCCTCCGACATGCTCGCCGCTTTCGACGACTGGATTGCCGAGCAGAATGGCCTGCTGGCGATCCCATTGACAGTGGTGGCGCGTGCTCCGGGTTCGATCAGGCTGACGTTTGACGGCGTTATCAAAGCTGTCGAGGTGATTGTCGTCCGGGACGAGATCATGGTTTTGGTCGAGCATGGTGGTGTGTGTTACGACATTCTCGCCGATTTCGAGTGTTCGCCGGTTATCGTAACCGATGGCGTTGTCTGCGGTCTGTGCGATGAGGTGGGTCGCACGATCTATCCAACGCGGCAGACGCTGTTTGTCGAGCATGTCTTCCGGCCCTTCGCCGACTGGATCAGGACCAAGCTGGTTCCCGCTGATGCCCTTGGCCTCGGTGGCGGCAGGCACGAGGGGGCGACTTGGGCGGTGTTGTTGTCAGACGATGACTACAAGGGTTACGAGGTGATCGTCCCGCTGCGTGGATGACAGCGACCAGCACCGACCGACCCGACGACGCCAGCATGAAGCAAAATTTCGCCGCCAATAAATACCATCAGGAACCACCAAGTCCGGCGGTGCCCGATGGATAAAGTATCATGGAAAAATGGCTAGACCGACTTATCGCATTTGAAGTCACAGACGACGAGCATCTCTATGAGGCCCTCGCCCAAATCGATAGCTGCAAGGTAATATTAAATTACGGCCCGATGACCGCTGTTGAGTTTTTCAATGATGCTGACATGGTCGTCTTTGTGCTCAACGAGGACGACGAGAGCGATGTGAAGACAGACCCATCGATCCGCATGTCACTCGTAGAGGGCGACAGCCGGGCTGCCGAAATCCAAAAATGGATTACTAATCATACTCCCAATTCAAAAATGTCGGTGTTTTATTGCGGGCCGATCGCATTTGCGGATCAGGGGACACTTGATGCCGTAGAGGCTGCGTTCACAGCGAAGGCGGCGACGTTCATACAGCCTCCCTATATATGGGAACGTGAAGCAGCCGCTGACGGCGACGACCAGCCTGACGCTACTCCCGCTTCATAGCCCCTGTATTGCGGCTTCGATACCGCCTGCACCATCCTCATACTCGTCATGTGCAACGCCAGTTTCCGCATCGAGCCAAGCCAGCAATCTCGTCGGTGCCGAGATAACTTTGATCCCGGCGCCCCGAAACTCCCTCTCAACTGCCATCCACTCGCCTGAAGTCACGTATTGTTCAGACTGGCGCTTCCAGAGTTCCTCGATCGTCCATACACCACGACCGCAGCTTCTCAATGAAACGAGAAGCCGCCGTCTCTCGTTGACAAGGAAGACGTGCGATCCGGCGATCAGCTTAAACCAACAATCCACACGCGACTCATGTCGAAACTGAAGGCTGTTGCCGATTTCGTGTCCCGCATCGCGCAGCGCCCCAATAGAAGTCTATAAACTTCCAATGCTCCGGCGGCATAAATCCCAGCGGTTGCACATGGATGCCGTCTAAACCCCTTTGGAGACGACGGACGGTTGCCGGGAGGTCGATGCCTTCCGGAAAGCGAAGGTCGTCATCGGTGATTGCTCCGTGATGACGTAGAAGGACTACAATTTCGTTCACGGCCCTCGCAGTTTTGGAGCACTCAGAAAAAGAGTTAAACAAAGCGGCGACGGAAGGATCGAGCCGGTCCAAGCTTTCATAGAACCTCACGCGAGGCTCGGAAATTCGTCTCTGCATCAATGCACCGGCAAATGGGCCTTTGCAAATGGCCTCGACTTGCTGGTCGAAGGAGGCACCATGCGTGCGGGAACCTTCGGGCAAAACCCGATGCGAAGCTGAAGAGTTGGAGTGGTGTGTCATTCCCGCAGCATACCGCAAGAGGTGGTTATGTCTACTCTTCTTTGCTTCAGCCGTCCCGTATGTACGCGACCACATACTTTAAATGAACCCACGAAGGCCGTCGAAATCAGAAAATCTATTTGACAAGTTTCTTCAGAAGAGCGAATCGCTGGCCCATCACAAGGAACACGAACATGGGGCGCAAAACTCGAATGCCAACTTCAGAAAATGCAGAACTCGTGGTGGACGGAACGTCCATCGAGACCTCGACCGAAACATCACCGGTCGAGACCTCGGCTGAGACACCAACGCTCGAACGCAAGCGCAATACCCGCCTTACCTCACAGCAGAAATCCGAGATCGTCGCGGCGCTCGACAACGGTGAAAATGGCGCCTCGATCGCTGAGCGATACGGCGTCTCGGTCGGCGCGATTTATTCATATCGTAGGAAGGCCACGCCTGCACCATCTTCCGAACCTGCTCACCGGCAAGAAAGCGAGTTGCGCGGACGCCTCGTCAGTTTCGCCGTCAGGAGCTTGCTCGGCCAAGCCATCGAGGCTGACGAGCACGCCGCCCTCGAAAGCGAAGTCCGGGATGAATTCGTGCGGAAGCTCGCGGCTGGTATCTAACCATATGAAGGCAAGGAAACCGTCAGCCCGATCGGCCACCATCCTCACCTCAAGGTTGGCGATAGTCGCTGAATGTCAGTAGACGGTTTCCTCAAAATCCGCAGGTATAGCGCCGGTTCGGGTTCATTCCTGACCGGCGCGGCCTACGGGTCACCAGCGTTCACGGGAGACAGACTATGAAAGAGATCGATGCGGTGTCGCGCCAAACAGAAGCGATGGCAGCCACCAACGTCAGGATGGATGAGGCAAGCCTGTCGCGCGTTTACTCGCATACACAGGGAACCAACATCGGGATCATCGCGTCGGATCGGGCGGAGTTATCGCCTGCCGAGAGGAAATCCCGCAACGCCGAACTGTATTCCGACATCCGGAGCGCCGGTTTCGGCGTGATCAAGATCAAATGTCACTACATCGAGGACTGTGGCACGCCGGGTGCTCAAGATGTCGAGGAAGATTTCGTATCTCGTGATTGGCAACAAGGGCGATGATCACGGCGCCATGAAAGGTTTCTTGCGCAAGCACGGCAAGAAGTTCGGGCAGGACTGCGTATTGTATAAGGCATGGGACTCGGACGATGTCCTCCTGATCGGCACCAAGAAAGACGCTTGGCCCGGCGACGGCAATATTGAGGCAGTCGGAAGATGGCACCCGAACCGCATGGGGCAGTTTTTCTCCATGCTCAAAAATGGGCGCACCTTTACCTTCGCGTCGATCCGATTTCTGAAACTGAGAAGCTTCTTTTCGCGGGTCGAGACGGATTTCTGACCACCGCGACAGTCGTATTGCCGCCCAAGCTGACGGTGGTCAGCGTGTCGTCAATGCCGGAGCATTTCTCGAACCGAGTACGGAACGCTTCGACAAGCCGTGTCATCTTGTTGCATTTTGGATGAAGTCCTTCGGAATCGATGGTGCCGCCTGATCCATGCCGACCTGCCTCCGGGATTCGTACGGTCCCTGCTCGGATCATGGCGAGACCATTATCGAAGCCGGAGGTGAAGATGACGCCGATCGGAATCCGTCGAGTGCGTGTGCGCGTCCTTGATCTGCAATCGTCCACAGGTGAACTCGGCATCGATCCACGCCGGACCCGTTCGCTCGGTTTATCTTACGACTCATTAGAAATTTGATGTTAAGTGAGTGGCTTCTACATATTTACATAACCAGTTTCCTCACGTGTCCGCCCGGCAGACTCTATTAGACGAGCCGTGAGAAAAATCCGACATTATGGAGCATCCGCCACAAGACTGCGTTTTCTCCCTGCAATTCCAATGACTTGCGGGCGGCGACAGAAGGCTCCACCGCAAACCATTGAAATCACAACGCGAATTGCCTGTTTGGTGGCGGATGCTCCATAATGCCGGAAAAATCAGACGGAGTATAGCCGCTAACTGTTTCCGAAAACGTGAGAAAGATATTGAAACGTGATGTGCCGTGATGGCCGCCGTGCCACCACGGCGACGATCATCTCAATCGGCCACTGGCGACCCTTCCATGGTGTTCTGATGACGGCGGCCCCGTCGCCCTGATGGTGGCGGAACCGCCCATGGCACCCTTCGGCGGAAGATCAGCGCGCGACATCCGGAACCCGGCCCGCCACACTATCGAAATACCGATACCCTCGATCATCGTGGCGACGGTCGGATGACCATGCTGCCCACGGTGCCGGAGCAAAACCACAGCGCCTCATACCATCGGCGCACCTTGAGCGCCCAACGACTGGCAGAATGGCGGCGGCAGTTGGCCTTACTTTGTGGCCAACCATCCCCAAGCCGACCGCCATAATTTATAGAGGTCGCTTAGTCGCCATCGTTGGTCAGGGACTTTAGGACGGCCTCCATCAGGCTCGGTATGATCGCGAAAGGAATTGCTACACGAATATCAACGCCTTTCCCTTTAACGGAAGGCTCTTTGGTCTCGATAAGAAACTGGCGGGTTTTTTGGTCGGCGCGAACGCTCAACGCAGGGAAGTCGATATAATCGTATTCGCCTGAGGTGCGAGCGCCCGTTGAAAAAAGGAAATCTTCCTGCAACTCAACGTTCATTTCAGCCTCTCCAAGCCCTCATTGGGATATCAGATTGAGCACGAATTCGCGACGCTTACCAGTCTGCTGTCCAGCAGGGAGGTACGGGCCATGGCGCCGATGGCCAACCGAACCGTCACTTGACTATGTCGTGGGAGACGACGGCATCGGTCACCGGACGACGATGGTTTCGCCGACAGCGTCGCCCATGATCCCCGTGATCATACCGGGGACAGTGACGCGATCATTCGGATTTTAGGTTCCCAGTCATCGCCGCTGCGAAGCCACTCGCGGAAGGCGGCGGCGACGATCTGGAAGACGTGGCGTGCATTTACTCGGCGCATCATCGCGAGGCCCACCACGGCAAGGCTGCGAAGACGATCCGGGCGTCATCGGAGGAACTCAGACGGCCGAACGCGATCGAACGTCACGGGTTTGAGTTGGTTCTGGCGTGAGCGGATAGCACAGACCTTTAGGCGGCGCGCGCAGCCCAAAGTCTCCCATTCGGTTCCCCTGCGGGGGCCACGAACCTTCGAGAACGCAGGTTAGTTCCCATTACATACTACATTCAGTACGACATTGCAAATACGAACGTCACTCGACATAATGCCGATGAAGCGATAACATCCTGTTGTCGCGAGCACGAAGGGGTCTGGGGTTCGCTGTCAGACGTTTTGCGATTCCAGTCCAAGGCGGAGGTCGCGACGGGCGCCGATGTAGGCAATCAGACGTCGAACCTGAAGACGTGTCAGCGTCATGTTTGTTTTTATCGATACCGAGACGACCGGCTTCGCGCGCGGTGGTGTTCAACCGAGGATCGTCTCCATTGCGTGGATGATTGCGGATAATCCCACAAGGCCCCGCGTCTTCAAATCCAGCATCATTCAGCCGACCGGTTTCACAATACCAAGACCTGCATCGGCTGTTCACGGCATCAGCACCGAAAGGGCCGAGCGAGAGGGTAAGTCGATTTCGCTGGTGCTCGCTGATTTTGCGCACGACCTGCATACTTTGAAGCCGAAAGCGATAGTCGCCCACAACGCCGCATACGATCTTCCCATTATAGCGGCGGAATTCGGTCTCCTTCGGCTGGCTGATCCGTGTCAGAAGTTTAGCGTTCAATGCACGATGTTGGCTGCTCGAAAGAAATGGCCGGGTCAAAGCGCCAAGCTCGGCGATGTGTATGTTAGAATATTCAAGTCGCCCATGAAGAATGCACATGACGCTGGTGGAGACGTATGGGCGTGTGCCCAAGTTTTTTTCTCAATCAACAAGGTCGGCAAGCTGCACCCGGCGCTATGATCTGCGACGCGCTCATTGAAGACCGCCTTTGCCAGTTTGCTGGAAGATGCAGGAAGGGTACGAACTCGTCCTGTCAACCAACTCGGACCACGGAGGCAACATCGTGATGGATACCCTGTATCTCGGCTTTGATCCCGGCGGTGCTCGCGGTTTTGGCGTCGCGGTTCTCGACGGCATCCGAATTGAAGCCGCGACTGTCAGCACCGTCGCCGAAGCGGCTCGGTGGGCGTCGGGCGCCTGCGGGTTAGATCAACCGGTGGCAGCGGGCATCGACACGCTGCTTCATTGGTGCGACGGACCAAGCGGATGGCGACCGGCGGACAAAGTGCTCCGCGCCGCCTATCCCGAAGCTCTGTCCAGCGTGTGCAGCCCGAATGGTCTGTTCGGATCGATGAGCATCGGCGGCATGGCTCTGGCGCTGCGTTTGGGCGAGAAGTGGCTTGATATCCGACTGAACGAAACCCACTCGAAAGTCTTGGGGTTCGCGTTACGCCATGAGCGACATACCGATGCTGATCCAAAGGCGGTAATCGCTTGGCTCGCTGAAAAAGCAGGGCTGGACCTAACGCGGGTGGGGACAGGCCACGAACTGGATGCCATTTTTTCGGCATGGGCGACCCGCGAAGGTTTGGTGAATGGATGGGCGGACCTTGTGATCGATGATCCGGCGCTGCTCTTTCCGGCTGGAAAGGTGAGCTATTTGTGGCCTGAGTTTCCCGCATCCGGAGGGTAATAGCCAAGTCGCTTGGGCAGCTACCACCTGTTTGATCGACGGTGACGAACGTGGACATCGGAGCCGTGCTCGTCACGTTGGCGGTGGGTGGGAACAAGCTAAATTGGTATCGCATCGCTTAGAGGCGGTCTGCACGGTCGAGATGACAGTTTTGGTTTACGAGATCGATTCAAAATGTTCCGTGTCGTCATTAACTTTGACGTGTTCTCAAAAGATCGTCATTATGATGGTTGGAGACTGATCTCCTTTGGAGTTAGATCGTGTGTTTGCCTCATCGGCTCGCGCCGCTTTTTGTTGCCGTTGCCCTATCAGGCTGTGCGCCTCAGATTTGGGCGAAGCCCGGCGGCACACCAGTCGAGTTTGAGGGCACCAAGGCTGCTTGCAACGCGCAATCCTATTCAGAATTTCCGCCGATGCCGCAGCAGATAATGATCATGGCAGGATACGTGACGCCCGTTCAAACTAGCTGTACCGGGTCAGGTTATTCGGTAAACTGCTTCTCAACCGGCGGCAACTACGTTCCACCAGCTTATGTTACGGTTGATCAAAATCAGAATGCTCGAAACAGCGGTTTTCGATCTTGTTTGATGACGGCTGGTTGGCAGCCGGTGAAGAATCAGGATGAGGCTGCTGCGGTGACCAACTCAGGCATGGCCATGGCTCAAGCAAGCACGACCAATTCAGTCCCAACGGAGTCCAAATGGGATTCTGCGCGTGCTGCCTGTCGGAAGGGAGCTTCAGAGAAGTCGGTTGCTGACGGTAGCCCGTTCCCGAACGCATTTGATGCCTGCATGAAATCGCGCGGACTATGACCGAAGGTCGCTCAATTCGATTAAGGCGATCAAGGTTGCAATGATCCGACTGCTTTCTGATATAGGGCGAACGACGATCGTCGTCGCTGCGGCCCTGACAATCATAGGTTGCATCATCGCGGGCTACCTGCTGGCGAGGTCTCAGGAACTGGTCGCTTACGGAAACTTCACGATCTCCGGGGGAGGTCAGATCACGCCGCTTGAGGTGTTTTACTCCTTGCTCGGCGGCTGCGTTGGACTCCTTCTGGCCGGTACCGTGTTCGGTACGATCGCTACCTTCTATGACATTCGAGACAACATCCGGCGGATCGCGCATCAGTATCCCGTCTCCGGCGAACCTGTCGATGATCCGCTTACAGCCAGAGTGCGTCGTGAGCCTCGCATGGGCTGAATCCGGCAGAACCGGATCATTGCCACCACAAAGGGGCGCGACCAAGCTCCGTTGACGGTCACCCGCACCTACCCTGTGAAATCTTGCTGAACGTTGATTCTACTACGTTTCGTGTCGCTGCGTCGGTCTCGATTTCGCTCGCGCTTTTCTGGCGGCGTCATGATCGGTTGCGCGACTTCGATGAGTGGGCGGACCGGTGAACGCGGCATGGATGCGGTGCGCACCACGCTCAACAGCATGACTGACAGCATGTGCTCCGGTGTAGACGGCATGGCCAGCAGCATGAGCGCCCTTCAAAATGGCATGTGCGGTTTCATGCCAGCCATGTTTTAAGGCAGCTTCGGTCTTGGACAGCTTACCTTCGGCATACGCCGGGGCAACGACAGGCTGGCAAAGGATCAAGGAGATAAGAAGAACGGCTGTTCGGCTGGCTCTTGTCGTTGGTCTGGTCCCCCGGCACGACCGACCTTTGAACCCCACCGGAAGCCGCCAAGCGTCATTTCGTCATCCACGGTTTTGGTCGGCCCACTTTTTCAGGATGGTTGCAGAGAGGGACTTTACCATGCCTCCGCCTCCCATCATCGACTCCAAGTTGCCAGCACTGCCTCGGCTGCCGCCGGGTTGCGTTCGATCCGATAGATCGTCTGCCGCGAGAGGTCCGTGGCCTTGGCGATGGCGCTCACCCCTTGATGCTGGCCGAGCATCGTTTGGACAATGTCGAACTGCGCGCGGGTATAGCTTGGCTTTCTGCCTCGGTATTTCACATCGGCCTGCTGCTTGGCGTAGGCGATGCCAGCCTTCTGCGCCGCCTTGCTGGCTTCGGCCTGTGCCTGCGCGGTTGCCGACATAAATGCGATCAGCGAGTCGCGGACCGCTTTTTGAACCGGGTCGGTCGTCGAACCGTCGAAGACCATCGTGTTGATGACCGTCTTGACGATCACGCCCTCGTTCATCAGGTGGCGGATCGTGGCGGTGGCGTCATCGTAATTTCGCCCGAGGCGATCGACCCAACGGACGACGACTCGATCCCCGCGTCGAATTTTGTCTAAAAGTCGCCGACCACCGGGACGATCGGCCAGCTTTGTGGTGACGCCGGACACACCGTGGTCGGAAATAACCTCGTCTATCTTGAACCCGGCAGCCTCAGCCTGCGTCCGCTGATGTTCGATCGTCTGGCTGGCGTCGGACACGCGGGCATATAAAAAGGTACGCATCAGGCTGCCCTTCCGTCCGTTGGGGTTATGTCCGTATATAACGCTGTTCGTTGAGCATTTGCAACCCTTACGGACACATAAATCGAGAATTTTCTCTGAGTCGCAGTGTTATACCCTAAGGGACGCCAGAGACGATCATCGTAGTCGCGGATTCGTGACGGTTCGACTATGCGCAACCGTTGTGAAATCAGTATGCGTGTTTGTTCGAAATGAGCTACGGTTATTACGGACTGGCCGCGTCGATGAGTTGTGGCCCGCTTGCGCTGACGAATTCCGGCCCACCCCGCGCGGCTAGGCTCAGCAGGTCGATGTCGGTTCGTCAGAAGCCGCAGGCGCGTAGCCGTGGAGCGAAGGGAAGCTGATGCCGCACTTTGAAAGGACCCTGACAAGGGACACGCTGGACACATGGCGTCAAACGGCGATCCTCGCGCAAGCCTCATGGTGGAAGGACCTACTTTCTCTCTGGCGGCCTAGCGGGATGCCGATTGAAAAGTATGGCTTACGATTGGCGCTTCGTGACGGCTATCTGAACTTCTATCGCCACGGCCAATCTGTCGCGAAGGTATGGATGAACGCAATCGGGGAACCGGTAGCTGACATCCATATTAAATACGCGCTCGGCCCGTGGGACCCCACCGAGTATTCCAAAGTGAATAACGTCTACGCGCGCCTTAGGGGAGACAGGGTTTACCACAATGAAACTGCCAGATGTGCAGACTACGAGGGTATCCAGACGCTCTATAGATGGATCGAGGAAGCCGACGAACACAAGGGTAACGAGAAGATATTTGTCGATGATGTGGTGGAGGAGAACCCATCTATCATCGATCTAGAAATGGGCCTTCCCGCGTGGACTGTAGTTAGGGCTGCCCCCAGAATGGACATGGTGGCGTTGGAAGCCTATGCCGAGATGGCCGTTAAAATTGTTTTTTGGGAAGCCAAGCTGATCGACAACGACGAACTTGTATCTGGACCTCAGACCGATCCGAAGGTCGTCGGGCAACTCGAAAAATATGTTGCGTTCTTAGCCGATGAAGAGCGCCGCAGTCACGTCATGAATGCATATCGAGCAACGTGCCGCGTTTTGATCGAATTGCATAAGACGGCCTCGGTGCTTCATCGAGAAGCAGGAGACACCGGGCTTCCTGATCTAGATAGTTTAGTCAAAATCGCAGCGCGACCCGACAGCGACATACGGATTGACAGAGAGCCACGCCTCGCGATATTTGACAACGGGCACAGGACCAGAAATTGGCCGTTTCACTTGAAAAGGCTACGTGAGGAATACAGAATTCGCGTCGTGGTCTACGCCAAACCACCGCCGTATGTGCTACCTTCGTCGGAACATGTCATTTGAATGATGTCCAACTAACCATCCATCGATCGACTAACGAGATCGGCGGAAACTGCATCCAGATCGCGACAGGCGACGGCGAGCGGCTGATTCTCGACATCGGTCGCCCTCTCGATGCGGACAATGACGCCACGAACCTGCTCGCGCCTTCCTTGGACGTTACTCACCCGGTATCTGCCGTCCTGATTTCCCATCCTCATCAGGATCACTACGGTTTGTTCGCGGACACCCCCGCAGCATGGCCAGCGTTCTGCGGCGAGCCGACATCTAGGCTGATTTGCCTCACGTCAGCGATTCATCGAACGGAGATCGCCCGGACTTTCAATACATGGCAAAGCGGTGTGCCGTTTGACGTTGGCCGATTTCGTGTCACCCCATACCTAACCGACCATTCGGCGTTCGACGCCTACATGCTGCTGATCGATGTCGCAGGCAAACGCCTGCTGTATTCTGGCGACTTTCGTATTCATGGGCGCAAAGCAGCGTTGGTATACCGCTTCATGGCGCACCCGCCGCAGGGTATCGACGTTCTCATCATGGAGGGCACAAACCTCGGCAGCGACAAGCCATGGGAGGCAGAAAGCGATCTTGAGAAAAAGTTCAAGACGCTGTTCACGGAGACGGTAGGACGGGTTTTCGTAGCATGGTCCGCGCAAAACATTGATCGCACGGTGACGCTTTATCGTGCCTGCAAGAAGGCGGGGCGGACGCTCGTGATTGACCTCTACACCGCCGAGGTCCTTGACATGCTGAAGGATTTCGGGCGGTTGCCACAGCCCGGTTTGCCGAACATCAAGGTGGTCATCACCCGTGCGTTCGCCAATATGTACAGAGGAAGGGGCAAAGAAGCCTTTGTTGATCGGATGGCAAAGCATGGGATCGCCGCGCGCACGCTGGCGACCACGCCGGAAACATGGGTATCGATGGTCCGCTCATCTCTCTTACAAGACTTCACGTTTAATGGCGTCGTGCCCAACGCTGATGACCGATGGTCATGGTCGATGTGGCGCGGTTATCTCAGCGGGGAGGGCGGTAGTCAGGTGCAAGAATGGTTCAAAGCCGGTCACGCGACGGCAACGCACCTTCACACCAGCGGCCATGCGTCGCCATCCGACCTCCGGGTTTTCGCCAATAGGATGGCCCCGAAGGTGATGGTACCGATCCACGGTACCGCATGGGATGGTGAGACCCAAGGATTCCCCCCGATCCGTCGCCTTCAGGATGGCGAGATGTTCGCGCTATAGCGTTGGCGAGGTAGTTGGATGACAGCCGAGGCGAAACCTGTCGTGCTTGATCCGGCACAGGTCGGCATTTTCTGGCGGGTCCAGACATCCGGAGCCGCACCGACATTACTGGTCGATTGCGTGCCGGTCCAAAAGGGTGAACCCTATGGCGACTTTCTTTGCTATGGCGGTCACTACGAGTTCTGGACCGACATGGCCGGTATGACCCCTTCGCAACTGCGTCAGCGACACCTACCGGATGTAGCACGCTGGTCCGAATACGAGAAATGGCCCCGTGGAAGGGTCGTGCTGCATGTGCCAACAAGCCGCTTTATCCTGTACGCAGATCGAAAGCTTCAGGGTTCAACCACAATCGCGCGCATCGTCGAGCGATTTAGCCTCCCGCAGGGCGGCTTCGATGTTCGAGGCGATGCGCATTATGTAAGTGTCCGGTGACGAAGATAGGAGGATACTCTCAGACCTACTCAGCGGAGGCTAGAAGAAGTCGATTTCGTCCACCGGATCACCAAGCCCTAGCGCGCGGAGACGGGTCCAGCTTGTCTTGCAAAATGCGGCCTTCGGCCACTGTAGAAGAAGAAGGTCCCGGAACAGCACGACCCAATGATGCTTGAGCGTGGTCAGGTCGGCGTTGAGGCCGTCTGTGTGCCGGTCAAACACCTCCTGCTCGCCCGGCACCACAGAGGTACTCGATCCAGCGGTCAAACGGGCTGACGAGGCGAGCGTAGTCCTCAGGTATTGTCGAAAGTATGGCAGGACTTCCATCGTGGTCCGTGGACCCCGTCTTCTCGTCGTGCCAGTCAATGCCAAATTTATTCGTCAAGAGCGCAAGCAGGTCCTGCTTATACTGCCTCAGTCCCGGCGCGACACCGCCTTTCCGCCATCGCCAATCCTCTAGAATGATTGAGCAGCAATCGTCAAAGGTGATCTCGTCGGTCATTTGCCTAGCCTATCAGGACGCTGCGACGGGAGACGTTAGTGTGACGCGACGTCAGCAGCCGCGCACGACTAAGAAATCGAGGCGGGACTTTCCTCATGTAGAGCACGCTCGATGGCAAGTTCTTCCTCACTCTGCTCAAGGGTGAAATCAAGCGACGAGGCGGGGACGGTAAACCAATTCCGTGTTGTCTCGGGCATTTCCGTATCTGTGGTCGGTTTGGGAGTTTCCGCGTCGGTGGTCAGTTTGGTCGAGTGGGTTGTCGGGGGCATGGCGAATGGTCCGATCAGAACTAGGTCAACTGTCCCGGCTTTCTTTGCGAGTTTTTAACGTGGACCCTGTTTGTTGAACAGGAACCCATGTTGTGGAACGATGGGCCGGTCGCGGCGATCGGCATACGCTTTGCCGAAGAGGGTTACCTTCATCGCAGCCAAACCGCATAGGGATCATCGAACTCAGCCACGGCGATTATAACCCGCTCCTTGAGCCAAACGTCGGCATGACCTCTCATGTCACGGCGTGCGGCGCAGATGGTCGAAAAACCTTGGCCAGTTTTCAATGGTACGGGTAAGTCACCACTGATATCGGCAAAGTCCGCCATCTGAATTGGACGAGGCGCGCGCCTCAGATCAATGAGCGATTTTAGAACGAGCGCGCGGCCATTCTCACCCCGCAGATAACGCGGGTTCGTTGTAACGGGCGATAGGCCGGGCCACATAGGCTTCCATGGGCCTGTCCGGCGATCCCCTGTGTGATATTCACGGGCGGCGGTGCCATCGGCGGTCGGGACACCTGCATCGCGATGCAGTTCACCAGACGAAAGCTGACTGCGGCGGGGAGGGTCGTTGATGATATAAAGGTAGCCGGGGCGACACCGTTGGACTTGCTGCGGCGTAGCCTTCCACGAATTCATCGCCCACAACGTTCGTCCGCATTTCCTAACGTCTTCTAATTTCCGAAAAAAGATTTCGCTAGTGCTCTCCCCCGCATGGGGACCCATAAGGCTAAGGACAACGATGGGCGACTTAAGCGCACAGCCGATTACATTTTCCAAGTCGTGTCGCTCCTGACCCGCTATGGATGAGAACACCCGATCAAGGTATCACCGGTCTGCGACGTTGTCACGAAATCAAACCGAGAGCCGAGCGTCGATGCGGTCGTCGGACTGATTGGGTGGCCACTGCGACCGGGAACGTGTTCGACGGTCCGGCCTGTGGAATAACAACCATGTCAGTGAGGTCTATGATCCCGCATTTCTCGAAGTTATGGAGTTGCACATTGGGTTGATGTCGCGGAGCCGGGTATGACCGCTTGAAAAAACCGGCCCCTTCCACTCGGGCCGAGGACGCCAAAGCGGTCGGGGAAAAAGCCACGAGCGGCATAGTCGAAGGTCGCGGTTGAGCATCGTCTGGACAATGTCGAATTGATGGCCGGTGTAGCTCGGCTGCCTTCCCCGATATTTCTCGTTGACCTGCTACTGGCGGTGGGCAACGCCAGCCTTCTGCGCGGTTTCGGCGCCTCTGCCTGTGCCCTGACCCTCTGCCTTGACCGGCCCAAACCGGGAAGTGACGGCTGAAGATCAGTTGGTGTTCGGCGAGATCAGGCGGGGAAGTGCAACCGGCCTATCTTACTGAGCGTCGCCCATATAGGGCGCTATCAAGGCGTTCCACTCTGCTTCAGATCCATCACGCCCTCGGCATGGTCACGATAGGCGGCGACCGTGAAGCGTGCCAATCGCGCGACGTGCAGGAAAGAAAGCATGTGGCAGTCCGAGAGGGGGGCAACCAACATTTCCTCCGGGTCGAAAGCGACGCCGGCCATTCTCAGGAAAGATGACTGCGTCGGTTTCGGCACGCCGAGGACCGACGAGCGAATTGCCCGACGCTTTGCCATCGATCGCGGGGTGTCCGACATCACCATCGGTTTCGCTGTCGGTTCAGCGTCTGAGTGGGAGAATATCACCGATATCCGAACGCGTCGGTCCTGTTGTCCGCCCTCTCAAAGTCGGCCCTGCCGGACCCTGCCTCAGCAAACGGGTTCGCGGCATCGATGCTGCCGATCATCCGCTTCCAAGCGATCTTGTGAGTGGTTAGTCTGACCTCCGCCCGGTTCTCAATCTCGACCTTGTCGCGGTCATCGACAGCCTGCTGTTCACCGGCTTGCATGTTACCCTCCCTTGACGAACATCTCATCTATAACACGGGGGAGCCTGCGTGCCGAGATCGAAGGCCGCGATAAACCGAGACCTGTTCCGCAACTTTGCACCAACGCCCCAAAGCCGATCCATTATCGGTATGACGGTCCGGAGACGATCACCCTACAGTCGGTCGAGCGGCACGGACACCGAAGCGGCAACTGGATCAGCGGCGTTTGGCTGAACCCTCGTGCCACCAGCGCGGACAGGTCCAGTCGGGTCACGCGGTCACAAGTCAGACAGAGCGCGTCAACCAGACAGCCAGCGTCGAGCGCCGACCGGACGGTCGCAGGACGAAAGCTTGTCCGTGATCGGCGCGGTGGCGTTCCGGGTGAGGGTAGGGGCGAAAAGTCGGGGCGACGATCGGTTTCGGTGGTTGGGCCGGATCGGGTGGCGCTGCTCCCGCGCTTGCCGGGCTTGATCGCAGCCGTCATCGAAGGCTGATTTTGCACTTGGCGGTAACTTTCACGCAGATAGTCACCGTCAGGCCGGAGGGTGAAACTCCACTGGTTTTTAGCTAACGGCTTGCACGACGCTATCGACCATTAGTACCCGGATTAGTACCAGATTTCAGAAACCGCGAAAAAACATAGATAAACACTACGTCAACCGCTAACT
>CAWCOW010000002.1:225000-3003385 GCA_963797305.1 uncultured Alphaproteobacteria bacterium | reverse complement strand
GGATGTCGAGGCGACGGTGCGCTCGGCGCTGGCGCGGTGCGTGCGCCACGCGCGCGACCTGCCGCATGACGTCGCCCTGAAGCTCGCGCGGGATATCGATGCCGTCGCGCTGCCCATGCTGGCGGATTTGCTCGCGCTGACCGACGCCGATCTGGCGGAGATCGTGCGCGACGGGTCCGCAGGCAAGCAGGCAACGATCGCCGGGCGGCCGAACCTGACCGAGGCGGTGTCGGATGCGCTGACCCGCCACGGCAATGAGCCGGCGGTGGCGCGGCTGATGGCGAACCCGACCGCGTCCATCGCCGAGGGCAGCCTGGATCGGGCTGTTAGCCGCTTCGCCGCGAGCGGCGCCGTCACCCAGGCCATGGTTCTGCGCCCCGGACTCCCCGCTTCCATCGCCGATCGGCTGGTGACGCTGGTGTCGCGGGAGTGGCAGATGGAACTGGTGAACCGGCACGCCCTGCCACCCGCCGCTGCCGCGGACATCGTGCTGGCGTCGCGCGAGCAGGCGATCCTGCACCTCAGCACCGGCGCGTCGGACGAGACGCTGCGCGGCATGATCGAGCAGATGGACAGCAACGGGCGATTGACCCCGACGCTGATCCTGCGCGCGTTGTGCTCCGGCGACATCGCTTTCTTCGAGGCGGCCATGGCGGTGAAGGGCAGCGTCCCGCTGGCCAATGCGCAGCGCCTGATCCACGACCCGGGTCGGCAAGGACTCGCCGCGCTGTATCGCAAGGCGGCGATGCCCGAGGCGTGGCTGGATGCCGTGCGTGCGGCGGTCGATACGGTCGATGAGACCGGATTCGATGGCGATGCGCGCGACCTGGAGCGATTCCGCGCCCGGGTGATCAGCCGCGTACTGACGGCGGTCGAATTGGTCGATGCGGCGGATGCCGATTATCTGATCGACAAGCTGGGAGACGTGCTGGTGCACGCGCCCGCCGGCTAATTTTAGCTACAGCTTTTATTCTTGACGCGGTTCAGGTCCCGGAGTATAGGAACATGAAGATTACCTATGACCCGAACAAGAATGCCCGGAACATCGCCGAGCGCGATTTACCCTTCGACCTTTTGGCGGAACTCGAGTGGGACACTGCGATCGCCCGGGAGGATGTTCGGCGCGACTACGGCGAACGGCGAATCCAGGTCCTCGGGTATATCGCCGATCGGCTGCATGCGGCGGTAGTGACTTGGCGCGGCGGCGATGCGGTTCACGTGATCAGTTTTCGGAAGGCGAGTCGGAAAGAGGTTCGATGGTATGATGAAGAATGTAGATGACCGGGCTTCAATGCCCGATGCCGACAATCCGGAATGGACACGGGATGACGTGCGCGATGCGCGCCCTGCTCTGGACGTAGTCAGGGATGTATTCGGCCCTGACGTGGCTGAAACGCTCAAACGCGGCCGCGGGCGTCCCGCGAAGGCGGACAAGAAGATCAATCAGACCTTGCGGCTCGATGTCGATGTGCTGGACGCCTACCGGCGAAACGGCCCCGGTTGGCAGGCGCTGATGAACCGCATCCTGCGGGAGCACATGCCGGCGGCGGCCAAGTAGCGGCGCTTGCGGCGGCCGGCTGGTCCGGCGTTGCAAGGTCGATGAAATCATCTGCAATTTTTCCGTAATTCAGGCTCTGTTGGCGAAGCGTGTTGATCTTCGCGAAGCGGGCCCCGGCCCCGCCTCGGCGGCCGGAAATCGCGTCCGCCCGCGCCGATCGGCTCGGGCGCCGCTCGGGGCACCAGGTGACCGCCCGCCAGAGCGGGCATGCACGCGACCGCAAATCACAACTAAAAGTTGTCAATGCAATTTGTTGTGGTATTGTGTCACATCTGCTCGTCCCAAAACGTGACGGACGGAATCGGAACGGATTGTGGGCGGAGGCGGCCATGAGTTCTTCGGCTTTGACCGAGCGGTTCCTGATTGATGGACGGCATTCCGGACCCGCGGCGCACGGGTTGCCATCGACGTTCGAGGCAAGTCCGCGGTCCCGCCGAACGCCGCCATCCGCTGTATCCGCATTGGCGCCCGATATCGTGCTCCTCGTCCTGATCATAGGCGGTTTGTGGGGCGTAATCTGCGTTGACATCTGGCAGGACTACCGAGCGGCAGCCTTGACAGCGACCGGCGTCCAGTGGGGACCATGGCTGCACGCCGCGGCTGGGCTGCTGATGTGTTCCGCCACTGTCATGTCAGGACGGCTGGTCCTCAGGCGGAGGCGAATTGCCGAATCTCCGCCCGTGTCAGCGAATTGAACAGCCGCGCCTGATCCGGCGGAACCGGTTGCGTTCCCGGGCGCCGGTGCCCACTGCCCGGAGAACGCGGCGACCGTATGCGAAGCAGAGCCCGCGGCCGCGCAAATCCAGGCCGCTCATGCCGGGCGGCTGCTGGTGCTTGGTCAACTGGCGGCGGGAATAGCACATGATTTCAATAACATCCTCACGGCCGTGCACGGTGGCGCAACGCTCATCGGGCAAGACCCTGGCGACGCCGAGTTGGTGCGCCGCTTCGCCGGAATCGTGTTGGATGCGGCCTGCCGCGGCCGATCCATCACGCAGCGCCTGTTGTGCTTCGTGCGGCGGGAGGAAGTCCAGCCGCGACCCGTCGATCCGCGGTCCGTGCTGCAAGCGGTGAACGAGATCGCGGATCATACGCTGGGCCGCTTCATTTCGGTCGAGCTTCATGCTGCCGCAGGTTTGCCGCCGCTGATGGCCGATCCGGGTCAGTTGGAAACGGCTTTGGTGAATCTGGCGATCAACGCGCGCGACGCGATGCCGGCCGGCGGCACACTGACCTTCGCGGCCGCGACCGAGAGCGTGCCTGAGAACGCTCCCCATCCGGCCGGGCTGCGGGCGGGAGCGTATGTACGGTTGTCGGTCACCGACACCGGCAAGGGCATCGACCGGCGCGTGCTGGTGCACGTGCTCGAGCCGTTTTTCACCACCAAGCCGCAGGGCCAAGGCACCGGACTCGGCCTGCCCATGGCCAAGGCATTCGCGGAGCAAAGCGGCGGCGGGCTGGCGATCGACAGCTTTCCGGGGCGAGGCACGACGGTCAGCATGTGGCTGCCCGCGGCGGGTCCGGTCGAGCCGGACCTGGTTGCGGCCTCGCCCGGCCGGAGGCGCATCCTGCTGGTGGAAGACGATCCCATGGTCAGCGAAACCCTGGCGGCCGTGCTGGATGATGCCGGTTTCGCCGTCACCACGGCCGCCAGCGGCACCGAGGCGCTAGCGGCGTTGCGCTCGCCTGTTCGGGTGGATGCGCTGGTGACCGATCTGTCGATCCCGCCCATGGGCGGCCTGATGCTGGTCGACGAGGCGCAGCGCGTCATCCGCGGGCTGCCCGCGGTCTTGCTGACGGCGTGCCCGGATCAGGAGACGCAACTGGCGATGCGCGGTGCGCTCAGTGGCAGGTTTTCCCTGCTGCGGAAACCGGTCAGCCTGGCCAATCTCGTCGGTCGCATCGAGGCGCTGATCGCGGACGGGCCGCTGTAGGCTTCACCCGCCGGCCAAGGTTTGCACCAGGGCCCGAGCCTCGGGCGAGGACCAGTCGGCGGCGCCCTCCAGGCGGGCGACGACCCGACCGGAGGCGTTGATCACGACCGTCGTCGGGATGCCGCGCGCGTTGAATGCCCGCGCCAGGGCGCCCTTCGGATCAAGCAGCACCGGCAGGCCGGTGATGTCATGCTCGTTGAACCAAGCCCGCACCGCATCCGCGCCGCCGCGGTCGGAGGACAAAGGCAGCACCGCGATGTCTTGCGGGGCGAGTGCCTTGGACAAGGCTTCCAGCGACGGCATTTCCGCGACGCAGGGGCCGCACCACGTCGCCCACAGATTCACTACCATGCCGTGGCCCTTGAACTCCGTCAGGCGGTGGCTGGCTCCGTCGGGCGTGACGAAAACGCCGTCGGGCGGTTCGGCGGGGGGCGACACCGGCTTCAGGCCTTCCGACAACGGCGGCAATTCGGCGGCAAGCGGTTTGCGCGGCAGGGCCGCCGCCGCTAGGGTGCCGCCCGCCACGCCCAGAACCATCCTGCGGCGAATCATCGAGCTGGAACCTTCCCCGTGACCGACACGCCTGCCCCACCCGACAAGCCGGCCAACATGCAGTGGGGCGGCCGCTTCGCCGGCGGTCCCTCGGTGATCATGCAGGACATCAACGCCTCCATCGGGTTCGACCACAGGTTGTGGCGTCAGGACATTCGCGGCTCGCTCGCCCACGCCGCCATGCTGGCGAGGATTGGCGTGCTGACCCCGGAAGATGAGGCTGCGATCCGCGCCGGTCTAGAGGCCATCGGCGGCGAAATCGAGGCGGGACGCTTCAGCTTCGACACGGCGCTGGAAGACATCCACATGAACATCGAGGCGCGGCTGACCGAGCGCATCGGTGAGGCAGGCAAGCGCCTGCACACCGCACGCAGCCGCAACGACCAGGTGGCGACGGACTTTCGCCTGTGGGTGCGCGACGCGATCGACGGGCTGTCAGCTCAGGTGGCGGACGTGATGCTGGCGCTGGCGCGGCGGGCGGCGGACCATGCCGGCGATCCGATGCCGGGTTTCACCCATTTGCAGACGGCGCAGCCGGTGACGTTCGGCCACCACATGCTGGCATATGTCGAGATGCTGGACCGCGACCGCGGGCGGCTCTCGGATTGCCGCCGCCGCCTGAACGCCTGTCCGCTGGGATCGGCCGCGCTGGCCGGCACGTCGTTCCCGATCGATCGGGCGATGACCGCTTCCGCCTTGGGCTTCGATCGGCCGGCGGCGAATTCGCTGGACGCGGTCTCCGACCGGGACTTCGCACTGGAGTTTCTGTCGGCCGCCGCGATCAGCGCGGTGCATCTGTCGCGGCTGGCGGAGGAGATCGTGATCTGGTGCAGCGCGCCCTACCGGTTCATTCGGCTGTCGGACGCGTTCACCACCGGGTCCTCGATCATGCCGCAGAAGCGCAATCCGGATGCGGCGGAACTGGTGCGAGCGAAGACCGGGCGCGTAACCGGCGCACTGGTGGCGCTGCTGACGGTGATGAAGGGCCTGCCGCTGGCGTATGCGAAGGACATGCAGGAGGACAAGGAACCGGTGTTCGATGCCGCCGAGGCCTGGGCGCTGTCGCTGGCGGCGACGGCGGGGATGGTGCGGGACATGGCGCCGGATGTGGCGCGGATGCGCTCGTTCGCCGGTTCCGGCTTCGCCACGGCGACGGATCTGGCGGACTGGCTCGTGCGGGTGCTTCGGCTGCCGTTCCGCAGCGCGCATCATGTGACCGGGCGGCTGGTGGCTCTGGCGGAAGCGCGGGGTGTGGATTTGGCGGAGCTGTCCCTGGCGGAGATGCAGTCGGTCGAGCCAGGGATTACGGCAGACGTGTTTTCAGTGCTGACGGTGGAGGCTTCGGTGGCGTCTCGGGTGAGCTACGGCGGGACGGCGCCGGCGAACGTGGCGGAGCAGGCCGCCCGGTGGTCGGCACTGCTGGCATGAGGACGATTTTGGTTCTGCTGGCAGCGGCATGCCTGCTGGCGGCGTGTGGGAAGAAGGGCCCCAACGACCCCCCGGGGCCGCGGGATAGGATCATCTACCCGAGGACGTATCCGTCGAAGTAGGCGGGCACCTTATGCGGCGGTAAGCATGAAATCGGCGTGGATGCGGCCGTAGGGGCCGGTGCGGGGATCGCTGCTGTCAATGACGCCACCACCCGGCTTGCCTTGCGGGCCGTGGCGCGCTGTGCTGGCGGTTCGGGCCGATCGAACGAGAGAAGTGCCATGCCGGGGACATCGTCACGCTGGGAGTCGCCGCAGCCGATCCGCTATCCCGATCCGGATGTGGTCGTCCTGGATCCTCGGTTCCGGCGGATTTTCATCGACAATGCCGGCATCCAGCGGATCGCCACCGGATTTGGCTTCACCGAGGGGCCGGTGTGGTTCGGCGATGGTCGGTATCTGCTGTTCTCCGACATTCCCGGCGACCGCATCCTGCGCTGGGACGAAACCACCGGCAGCGTTGGCGTGTTCCGCGATCCCTCGCACTACGCCAACGGCAATACCCGCGATCGGCAGGGCCGCCTGCTGACCTGCGAGCATGACACGCAGCGTTTGACCCGCACCGAGTATGACGGCCGCGTCGTCGTGCTGGCGGATCAGTGGGAGGGCCGGAAACTGACCGGGCCGAACGATGTGGTGGTGAAGTCCGACGACACCATCTGGTTCAGCGACAACGGGGCGGCGACGCGAGGGAATTACCTCGGGCACAAGGCGGCGCAGGAGCATCCGTTTCGGGTGTATCGGTATGACCCCCGGACGGCGACGCTGTCGGTGGCGATCGGGGACATGGAGCGGCCGAACGGGCTGTGCTTCTCGCCGGATGAGTCTCGACTTTACGTGGCGGATACGCCGAATAGCGGGCCTCGGAGCACGCGGGTCTACGACATGACGGAAAACGGCACCCGGGCGGTGAACGGGCGGGAATTCTTCGGTGGCACCGGCTGGGCGGACGGGATTCGCTGCGATACCGAGGGGAATGTGTGGTGCGCGTTCTCCGGCGGGGCGGGTGAGGACGGGGTGGCGGTATTCGCTCCGGACGGGGTGCTGATCGGACGGATACTGCTGCCGGAACGGTGCGGGAATTTGTGCTTCGGGGGGCGCAAGAGGAACCGGTTGTTCATGGCGGCGAGTCAGTCGGTTTATGCTTTGTATGTTGAGGCGCAGGGGGTGGTTGGAGGGTAGACTTGCCGGTCGCAAGATGGTGCGGGCTATGGTAGGATTTGTGCTATGGACGCTGCTCTGAACGTTCCGGAGTTTATGACGGTTGCGGAGTTCCTCGATTGGGACGCGCCGCCGGGTTATCTTTGGCAACTGCGTGACGGCATGCCAATGGCGATGTCGCCGCCGAGCCCCACGCATGGCGCGATCCAGAGCCGCATCACCCAGTTGGTCGGCGCATTCCTCGACAGCCGGTCGAGCGCTTGCCGTGTTGTGACCACACCGGGCGTGATCCCGGCATCCCGGTCCGAAATAAATATGCTGATTCCGGATCTGGGGGTCACCTGCTCGCCTATAAAGCAAGGGGATCGGGCGCTGCCAAATCCGGTCCTGCTTATCGAGGTCTTGTCCCCCGGGAACCAGTCCGAAACCTGGATGAACGTCTGGGCCTACACCACCATTCCGAGCGTGCAAGAAATCGTGGTCTTCCACAGTGAGAAGATCGGCGCCCAGGCGCTTCGACGCAATACGGACAGCACCTGGCCGGATCAGGCGGCGGAGATCACCGAAGGTGCCCTGACGTTCGAAAGCATCGGCTTCCAGACCTCGCTGGAAGACATCTACCGCACGACCTGGCTCGCCGACAGCGCCTGACGCCACACCCCCGGCCCCGCCGTGGCGATTGCGTGCACGCCGAACCCCACGAACAGCACCCCCGACACGCGCGTCACCCACAGCGCATGCCGCCGGTAAAACCGCCGCACCACCCCCGCGCCGATCACCGAGACCAGCAGCACATCCGCCGTCACGAACCCGGCGCACGCCGCCGCCAGCAGCGGGGCGAAGGCGCTCCAGTCCAGAGCGCTCGCGTAACGGGCTAGCAGTGCGGTGAACATCGCCACCGCCACCGGATACGCCTTCGGGTTCGACAGCCCGAACGCCAGGCCGCGCAACAGCGGGCGCTTCGGTTCGCTCGTTACTGTCCCGTCCACCTCGCGCCGCGCCGTCGCCGCGCGCACGCCCAGCCAGCACAGGTAAACCCCGCAGACCAGGCCCAGGACATCGAACACCAGAGACCCGATCTCCCGCACGCCGATCACCGCGGTCAGCGACAGCGAGGCCCAGAGTACATCGCCACAGAAATGACCGCACAGGAACAGTGCCCCCGCCCGCCGCCCGCGGCTGGCGCCGATACCCAGCAGTGCCAGGAATGCCGGACCCGGTGCCAAAGTATAAGCAGCGCCGGCCAAGGCCGAGGCCAGCAGCATGGCGAACGTCACTGCGCTATGTATCCGCCGTCGATCACCAGCTCCGTGCCAGTAACGAACGACGCCTCGTCCGACGCCAGGAACAGCACCCCGTACGCCACCTCGATCGGCTCCCCCAGCCGCCGCAGCGGCGTGGCCTCGATTTTTGCAGCGCGCCCCGCCGCGTTGGTTGCGTTCAGCATCGGGGGCATATAGCCCGGATGCACGCTGTTCACCCGCACCCCCGACGGCCCGTATTTCGCAGCCGCCGCCTTGGTGTAAAGCCTCACCGCGCCTTTCGAGGCGGCATAGCCCGGATGGCTTTCGGCACTGCCGACGAACCCCATGATAGACGAAATATTGACGATCGATCCGCGTCCGTTCGGGATCATCGCTGCCGCCGCCAGCTTGGTGCCGAGGAAAACGCTTGCCGCATTCACCGACAACAGCTTCTGCCAACCCTCCAACCCGTCGGAATCGCCGACCGCGCTGCCGGAGATGCCGGCGTTGTTGACCAGGATGTCGAGCCGGCCGTACGCCGCGATCGTTTCGGCGATCAAGCGCTGCCAATCGGCTTCGGAGGTGACGTCGGTGCGGATGAAGCGCGCGCGGCCCTGGATGGCGTTGATCTCCGCGACGACTGCCTCGCCCTCGGCCACCAACATATCGGCGACGACGACCGCGGCGCCCTCTTTCGCGAACAACCGCGCCTCCGCCTCGCCCATGCCGTGCGCGCCGCCGGTGACGATGGCGACCTTGTCTTTCAGTCTCATGCTGCCACCAGGGTACGCACGTCGGGCAGCGTATCGAACCGGCCGATCTCGGCGATCAGCCGGGCGGCGCGGTCCGTTCCGAGCACCGGATCGACCAGCGACGCGAACTTGGCTTCCAGCCGGCGGCCCTGTTGCGTCACGTCCTCGGCGGGAATTCCGGAATCATGCCGCGCGGAAACCCGCGAGCCGTCCCGCAAAGTCACCGTCGCTTCGGTGAATGTGCTGCGGATGCCGGAACGGAAATCCAGCGCCACCTTGTCGCGGAGGCCAATCAGCACGGGGTCCGCGGCGACCGTTTCGGAGAACGAAGACAGACGGCTGGTATCGACCCCGGCCAATCCCATGGCCGTGGTCAGCCGCAAGGAGAACTTCGCCTCCAGCCCGGTTCGCGGCGCGGGAATGTTGCAGATTCGGTCACTCGCCTCTTCGATCTGCAATTCGATCCGTTCCACCTGTTCCGGCACAATCCCGTGCCGTTCGCGCAGCGCCCGGGCCGATTCGATCGCGGCGTGAGTCATGTAACAGGACGCATGATACTTGAACAAATTCGAGACAATCCACCAGCCGCCCGGCGGCGTATCGGCCGCCCGTTCCGGATGATAATCCGGGCTGTGCGTGGCGCAGAACCCCTGCGCGCACTCCAGCACATCGGCGCGGCTGGCGAACCCGCGCGCCGCCAGCCGTGCGGCCAGCAGCCCGTGATACGCCGCCTTCCCGGCATGCAGCGGCTTGCACATGGTGCCGAACATCGACTTCAAGCCCAGCCGCCTGCGTCCCGGCGATCCCCAGCGCCACGGCGAACCGTTCCGCATCCAGCCCGAGCAGATGCGCGCACGCCGCCGCCGCGCCGAAACTGCCAACGGTGGCGGTGGCGTGGAACCCCATCCCATCGTAATGACCCGGCGCAATCACCCGTCCCACCCGGCATTGCAGTTCATACCCCGCGACGAACGCGGTCAGCACATCGGCACCGGACGACCCGCGCTCCTCCGCCAAAGCCAGCAGCGCCGGCAGGATCGCCACCGAGGGATGCCCCGGCATCGCCAGATTGACGTCATCGAAATCCAGTGCGTGCGACGCCGCGCCATTCACCAAAGCCGCCGACAGCACCGGCAACCGTTCCGAGCGCCCCGAGACGCCGGCGACCGGCGCGCCGCCCTGCTCCTGCATTTCCGCCAGCAGAATCCCGACCAGTCCGTCGGACGCCCCGGCTATCGCGCAGCCGGTATAATCCAGCACGCATTGCCGCGCCCAAATACGGACTGCATCCGGAATGTCCTCGAACCGCAGCCCCCGTGCCTGATCCGCCAGCGCCCGCGTCAGACCGGTCCCGGAAATCGCATCTTCACTCACCGCCCCCTGAAAACCGCTTTTCTTTTCTCGTTAAATGCCAGGATACCCTCGCGACGGTCCTCGGTCGGAACCATCCGGTTATACGCCTCGATCTCGAACATCAGGCCGGTCGGCAGGTCCACGTTCAGGCCCATGTTCACCGACTGCTTGATCTGCCGTGTCGAAATCGGAGCGTTCCCGGCAATCACCGCAGCCGTCTCCAACGCCTCCGCAAGCAGCGTGTCCGGCTTGCAGATCCGGTTGACCATGCCCCAGTCAAACGCCTGCTGCACCGAAAACGGCCGCCCCGTCAGCAGGATTTCCTTCGCCCGCCGGGCGCCGACGGCACGGGGCAGGTTCTGCGTGCCGCCCGCCCCCGGCATGATCCCCAGGGTCACTTCAGTCAAAGCGAACCTTGCGTGCTCCGCCGCATAGATGAAGTCGGCGCACAGCGCGATTTCCAGCCCGCCGGCGTAGGCCGCCCCGTTCACTGCCGCGATAACCGGCACCGGGCAGCCAATCATCGCGCGGATCGCCCGCTCAAAGATCAAGTGCTGGTCTTGCCATTGCTCGTCGGTCATGCCGTTGCGCTGCTTCAGGTCGCCGCCGGCGCAGAATGCTTTCGCGCCTGCTCCGGTCAGAACGATGCAGCGCTGCCGGTTCGGCGCCGCGCAGAACCCGTCGAAAACCTCCAGCAGATCCAGCCCCATCTGCGTGTTCATCGCATTGGCGACCTCCGGCCGGTTCAGCGTCACCACCACGACGTGCTCGCGCGCGGTCTCGACCGTTACTGTATCGAACGTCTTCATTCTTCCACCGCCTGCATGACCAATCTGATGAAGGTATCGATGGCGCCCGGGTCGGTCCACCGCAACACGGCAACAAGCTCCTGCCGCGGCGCCACCCAGGTCAGGTTGCCGCCCGCGCCGGAGGCAAAGAAACTGCCCTCCGGCGCACTGGGATACCGCGCGGCCAGCCACCACAACAGCCCATACGACGGGTTCAGCGCGCACGGCCGCAACGATTCGGCGATCCAGCTTTCCGGCAGCAATCGCCGCCCGCCCCACTCCCCGCCGCGCAACATCAGCAGCCCGATGCGGGCCTGATCTTCCGCGTGGATCAGCATCCCGCCGCCCCAGTGCGAACCGCCGGACACGCTCTCGATCATCCGGCCGTCCACCTCGACAGACGAGGTGCTATACCCGTGCCACGACCAATCGCCGGACGCGCCAATCGGCTGCATGATGCGTTCCGCGAACACCTCCGGCAGAGGACGGCGGAACCGGCGCAACAGCGCCAGGCTCAGCCGGTTGACCCGGACATCGTTATATTCCCAGTATTCGCCGGGCGCGCGCAACGGCCGTTTATCGCCCTTCGGCGCCTTTCCTTCCAGTCCCAGGCTGCGATTCCGATCGATCACCTCGGACTTGCCGAACAGCTCGCCCGCCCATTCGGACGTGTTATGCAACAGATGCCGCCACGTCACCCCGCGGTTCTGCGCGCTGTCGAAACCCCCGTCATCGACCGTCCGCCCTACCGGCTCATCCAGGTCGAAGATCAGCCCGTCCATCACGGCAATGCCCGCCAGCAGGCTGAGGTAGCTCTTGGCCGCGGAGAACGTGAAATCCACCTGATTCGTCTCGCCCCAGCTCGCGACTTTGAACCCTCTCCGCAGCACCAGCCCGTTCGCCGGACCCCGCGGCCGGATCGGCCCCAGCACCGCGTTGAACGGAGGCGGCTCGAAAAACCCGCTCTCCAGATGCAGGCGCAGATCGTACGGCCAGGCGGTTTCATTCTCGGAGGCGAAGCGCGCCGCCTCCTCCAGCCACATCCAGTTCAGGCCCGCCGCGTCGGCCATGGCCTCCGGCCACGCCTGCCCGTGCGGCGGCGGGATGATCGAGGGCAGTTGCATCCGCGGTGTTCCTTCAGTGGCACACACTATGGCCGCGCCCGCGGGACGTGCATAGTGCGGCGAAAGTCCGGGTGGAGTCGAAGCAGAATGCTGAATCACGCCGCGCAGCGTCATGCGCTGCTGAACTGCACGCTGTTCGCGGCGATGCGGCCCGAGGAACTCAACGGCATCTTATCACTCATATCGGAACGTTCCGTCCGCCGCGGCCAGACCATCTTTCAAAAAGGCGATACCGCGTCTTCAATGATGGCGGTGCTGAAAGGCTCGGTGCGGATCAGCACCAGTTCGCCGGACGGCAAGGAAGTGACGTTGAACACGATCCGCACCGGCGAGGTGTTCGGCGAGATCGCCATGCTCGACGGCCGCCCGCGCAGCGCCGACGCCACCGCTGCCGAGGACTGCAACCTCGCCGTCATCGATCGGCGTCACTTCCTGCCTTTCCTGCTGTCGAACCAGGATCTGCTGCTGCGCATGCTGGCCGTGCTGTGCCAGCGCGTGCGCCAGACCAGCAACGCGCTGGAAGACCTGGCGATGCTCGACCTGCCCGGGCGGCTGGCGAGGCTGCTGCTGCGGCTGGCGGACGATCACGGCAGCCCGGCGCCGGACGGCGTCCGCATCGAGTTCAAGCTGTCGCAGCGCGACATCGGCACGCGCGTCGCCTCCACCCGGGAAAGCGTCAACAAGCAATTGCAGGTGTGGCGCGACGCCGGCTGGCTCTCGCTCGAAAACGGCTACATCACGCTACGCCGGCCGGAGCCGTTGCGCCGGCTGTGCGAAACCGACTGATAGTCGGCGGCGGTATCGACGTCGGACAAGCGGCGGATGAACGCCACGCGGTGACGCGCGAACCGCCGCAGCGTATCGGCCAGCGCGTGCGGCGTCGACCAGCGGGACGCGCCGAACAACTCGCCCGGGCGGCGCGGCCCCAGCGCGATCAGCCAGTAGCCGCCATCCTCCGCCGGCCCGAACACCGCGTCAGCGGTGCCGAGCAGGCGGAACGCCGCGCACACATCGGCTGCACCCGCGTCGGGGATGTCGCACCCCATCAGCGCGACCCGGCGATAGCGCCGCAGCGCCCGGGTCATGCGGCGGCCGAGGTCGCCGTGGCCCTGCGGGATGCGAGCGACGCTCGCCGGCAGGCGAAACCCAGCGCGGTCGGGTGTGGCCGCCAGCACGACATCGAAGCGGCGGCAGGCCTTCAGGCCGCGCAGCAGATCCGTCAGCGTGCCGCGATGGAAGCGCAACGCCGCCCGGTCGCCGATGTCGCGTGCCAGGCGGCGCTTCACCGTCCCCAGATACGGCGCCCGCGCGAAGACGATGACCGTGTCCCTCATGGATACACCCGTGCGATCAGGCGCGGCGGCACGCCCGCGAACCACAATGACAGGCACGCCAGGTTTCGGGCGGAGCGGCGCAGATACCCGTCACGCTCCCATCGCGCGGCCGACGTCACCGCATCGGCTGGCAGTGCGCGCAGACGCCGCCGGCCGATGCGCCGCACCAGATCGACATCCTCCATCAGGGGCACCGGTTTTACCCCGCCGACGAGGCGAAGCAGATCGCGATGAATGAGCAGCCCCTGGTCTCCATACGGCAGGCCAAGCACCCGGCAGCGCCACGCCACCATGCGTTCCAGCCGGCGCGCCCTCGGGTTCGCACTGTCCAGACCGAAGCGGAAATACCCGGCGCTGTCCGGGTTTGCCGCGTGGGCGGCGACAGCGTCCCGCCATCCCGGGCCGGGACGCGTATCAGCATGCAGGATCAGCAGCCACGGGTTGGCGGCAGCGGCGATGCCCGCGGCGATCTGGCTGCCTCGCCCGCGCGGCGCGGCCAGCACCCGCGTGCCGGCTTCAGCGGCGATAGCGGCGGTGCGATCGGTGCTGCCGCCATCGACCACGATGATCTCGGCGCCGGGGCCGATGGCGGCAAGCGTCGCCGGTAGATGCGCTTCGGCATTCAACGCCGGGACGATGACGGAGAGCGTCATCGCGCCGAGGGTTCTTCCGCGGTGAAAATCCTACTTGCTCCCCGAAGGCAGCCCGATCCTGCGTCCCGCGCCTTTCGGCAATTCGGCGGGCGCATAATCCTCCACCGCCTGCCGCAAGGCCGCGTAACGCTCCGCCGAAAACGGCGCCACCCGCCGGACGCTCATGTCTATGTGCAGCGCCATCAACTCCTGCGCGGCGGAACGTTCCCCGCTCTCCGCGTGGAACATTTCGTGAAAGTAATGCACGCGTTTGGCGTCCGCGCCGAGCAGCCACGCCCGCACCAACAGCTTGTCGCCCAGATGCACTTCCCGCTCATACACCGTGTGGGTCTCGGCGGTGAAACAGGAAAAGCCCGTGGCCTCCCGGTACGCGTCGCCGATGCCGAGCGCCGCGTACAGCGCGTCGGTGGCGAGGTCAAAGACCACCACGTAATAGGCCAGGTTGAGGTGCCCGTTGGAGTCGATCCACTCCGGCCGGACGACGGCTTCCATTTCGGTGACAGGTCTGCTCATGGTGGTTGGCAGCTTGTTGGCGAAGCCCGCCCCGGTCAAGCGCCCGGCTACCCATCACTCCGGAACGATAAACCGCTTTGCCTGTGCATCGTATTCGGCGTAGCCCAGCAGCGTCCGCAGTTCCGCCGGCGGCAGGGCGCTGGCTGCCGCGGCCTCGCCGGCCGCCAGCGCCGCCAGCCCGGCCTTCATTCCGGCCGCGGCAGGCGAAAGCAAACCCGTCGGATAGGTGCCGATCTTGAAGCCAAGCTCCGCGGCCCGGGTTTGCGACGGCGTCGCCCGCGGGGAGCCGGGGGACAGCACGGCGAACGACGGGCGCCCCGCCGCCGCCGCGACGGCGCGACGAATTTCCTCGTCGTCGGCAGGCGAATCCAGGAACAGGATGTCCGCTCCCGCTTCCACGTACATCTCGATCCGGGCCACCGCTTCATCGATGCCCATCGTCGGACGGCAGTCGGTGCGCGCCAGGATCAGGATTCCCGAGTCTTTGGCGGCCTCCTTCGCCGCGCGGATTTTCATCCGGGCTTCCTCCCGCGGCAGGCATGGTTTCCCGGCGGCGGTCAGGGCGCGCGGCGTCACCTTGTCCTCGATCAGGATCGCGGCGGCACCGGCGCGGCCGTAGGCGCGGACGGTGCGCTGGACGTTCATGGCGTTGCCGTAACCGTGGTCGCCGTCGGCCAGGATCAGCGTCTCGGGCGCCGCGCCGTGCACCATGGTGAAGCTGTCGAACATTTCGCCGAACGAGAGAAGATCGAGGTCCGGGCCGCCGAGCCGGCTGGCGGCGACGCACGAGCCTGACAGGAACGCGGTCTTGAAGCCGGCGCCGGCGGCGAGCCTGGCGCTGAGCCCGTCCCACACCGCGGGCATCACGATCAGTCCCGGTTCGGCGAGCAAGGCACGCAGGCGATCGGGCGCGGTCATAGCGTTTCCTTCGGGCGGTTCCTTTAGCGACCGACGATAATCGCCTTGCGTTGCGCCATCAAACGCGGCGCCTCAGAGTGCCCCGATCTCCGGCGCCAGAAGGCCGAGGACCGCGAACACCGCCCCCGCTACGCCGATAGCCAGGGCCATCAGGATTAGCGGCCGGGCGCGAATGATCGCGGACGCCGTGGACAGAACGATGCCAAGCTGCATCGCGGCGGCACCGTTGTCATAGGAATGGGACTGTTCGAGCGCATGATCGCGCGCCGCCTCGAACGCGCGGGCGCGGGCGGCTATCGCGGTCTTTCCGTCCTTCGGATCGTTCTCAAACCGGTCCTGCTCCTGCCGGAGTTGCGCCAGTACATCGTCGCGCCGCTGCATCACCGCCGTGTCGGCGCTGCCGAGCACACCGATGATGCCGCCGAGATCCTTCGCCAACACGCCGCGGGTCGACTTGGCCTGGTACTGCGCCCAGGCATCGGTGGCGGCGATCGAGTTCTGCTGCACCCGGACTTCCGCGTGCTTGGCACCCTGCTCCGTCACTGCCAGTCCGGCCGCGAGGACGGCGACCAGCAGCGCCGCCATCTGGTTGAAGCGGGCATGCGACGAGTCGTGGCCGGCCTCCTCGTGGGCATGGGCGAGATGCTCGGCATGCTCGTGATTTTCCAGCGATTCCAACATTGTCACCTCGATACAGGGGGGCGCCGCGGCACCGCAAATCGGTCCGACTATGATCCGGATCGCCGGTTTTGGCACGCTGAATTTTGCCGCTGCCGCGTGCTGTGTCCGCCTTCAGGCGCACGAACTGTTGTAGTGCCAACGGATTCCCAATGCGGCGGCCGGGTGTCCAACTGTCCGGTCAAACAGGGAGCGGAACCATGAACGAAATTCCGATCAACGCACCGAATCTTTGGCGTCTGGAGACTCCTGGCCATTCCGGCTGGGATCGCACCGCCCGGGTCGGCGATCCCCGGAAATACTTCATGGTCTCGACCGACAGCCACGCCAACGAACCGCCCGATCTATGGGAGAAGCGGATCGACGCGAAATACCGCGAGCGTGTGCCGCGGATCATCACAGACGAGCAAGGCGTGCAGTGGCGCTATTGCGAGGGCTACCGGCCGGATCGCGTACGGGTCATGAGTTTCGAAGGCGAGGACTGGGTGCGTTCGAAGGCCGGTGCCGATGTGCAGGACCGCATCCGCGACAACCGGGCCGACGGTGTGGATGTCGAGGTGATTTTCCCCAACAAGGGCCTGGCGATGTGGGCGACTCCGGATCCGGTGTTCGCCAACGCGCAGTGCCGGGTGTGGAACGACTGGGCGTGGGAGCAGTTCGGTCCGCATCCGGAGGCGATGCTTCCGGTAGCGGCGGTCGCGACGGGCGACCTGGACGGAGCGATGGCGGAAATCGAGCGCGTCGCAAAGATCGGGTTCCGAGCTTTGTCTTTGCCGTGCAAGCCGATCTGGGGCGGGCATGATGTTGATCATGTGAACTATAATTTGCCGCATTTCGATCCGATGTGGCGGCTGATCGAGGAAGCGGATATTCCGATCACGTTCCATGTTTCCACAGGGCGCGATCCGCGGGCGGCGCGGGGCAATGGCGGGGCGGTGGTGAATTACGTTACCCATTCCTTGGCGCCAACGATCGAGCCGGTCGCGAATCTATGCGCGTCGGGTGTGCTGGAGCGGTTCAAGGGGCTGCGTTTCGCCACCGTCGAGGCCGGCATCGGCTGGGTGGCGTGGCTGTTGACCGCGATGGATGAGGCGTATCGCAAGCACCACATGTGGGTGCGGCCGAAGCTGCAGGGCCTGCCGAGCGATTATTACAAGGCACATGGCCTGGCGACGTTCCAGGAGGATCCTCCGGGGTTGTTCCTGGCGGAACCGTTCGGGCTGATCGACAATTTCGCGTGGGCGAACGATTACCCGCACCATGAGGGGACGTGGCCGCACTCGGCGGAAGCGATCGAGCGGACGATGCCGAAGCTGTCGGACGTGCAGCGGGCGAAGATTCTCGGCCTGAATGCGGCGCGGTTCTTCAAACTGGAGGTTCCGGCGCATCAGAGGTTAGCAGCCTAAACCGGCCGGTTAATCGGCAAGCTCTTCCCCCGTGTCATGGGCGGGCTTGGCCTGCCATCCACGACTTGCGTTACTAATAGAGCCAAAAGTCGTGGATGGCCGGCCCAAGGCCGGCCATGACACATAGGAGGATGGTCCGTTCCGACGAGCCGGGACGCGACTACCGCAGCGCCGCCCACACCTTCCCCGGCGTCAGCGGCATCTGGATCGTCTGCGCTGCCTCCACCCGTCCGGCCCGCGCCAGCGCGTCGGCCACCGCGTTCACCACCGCCGGGGTCGCGCCGATGGTGCCGAGCTCCCCGACACCCTTCACGCCCAGCGGGTTGTTGCGGCAGGGGATGGACTGGTCCAGCACGTGCCGGAAGTCGTGGATGATGTCGGCGCGCGGCATGAAGTAGTCCATCATGCTCGCCGTCATCGCCTGGCCGGTGTCCGGATCGTACAGCATCTGCTCGCCTAGCGCCTGGCCGATCCCCTGGACCGCGCCGCCGTCGAGCTGGCCGCGCACGATCATCGGATTGACCACCCGGCCGACGTCGTTGGCCGACGCGTAAGAAACGATCTCCACCGCGCCGGTGTCCGGATCGACCTCAACCTCGGCCACATGGCAGCCGTTCGGCCAGCTTGGCCCGGCGACCTTGCTGGTGGAATCGACGTAGATCCGCCGCTCCGGCTGCCGTTCGGCGAGTTCGAATAGGCCGATGGCGCGGTCGGTGCCAGCGATGCGGAACACGCCGGCTTCGTACTCGATGTCCGCGGCCGACGCCTCCAGCGCCTCGGCGGCGAGATCGCGGCCGTTGGCGACGGCGGTTTCCGAGGCGTGGTTGATCGCCGAACCGGCGGTGAACAGCGACCGCGAGCCCGCGCTGCCGAATCCCTGGCCGCGGTCGGTGTCGCCCATGACGATACGAATGCGTTCGATCTCGACGCCGAATACATCGACGACAAGCTGCGCGTAGGAGGTTGCGATCCCCTGCCCCATCGGCATCGTTGAGGCGTAGACTTCGATGTCTCCCTCGCCCGAGACGGAAACCGTGACCCGTTCCTCGAACGCGTTGCCCCCGGTCCATTCAAGAAACGACGCCATGCCGCGCCCGCGCAACTTGCCGCGCGCCTTGGACTCCGCTTCCCGTGCGGCGAAATCGTCCCAGCGGGCCAGTTCCAGACCCTGTTGCATGATCGAGCCGAACCGGCCGGAATCGTAGACCTGGCCCATGGCGTTAGTGTACGGCATCTGCTCCGGTACGATCAGGTTGCGGCGGCGGATTACCGCCGGGTCCAGGCCAAGCTTGCGCGCGGCGGCGTCGAACAAACGCTCGATCAGATAGATCGCCTCCGGCCGCCCCGCCCCGCGATACGCCGCCGTCGGCGCGGTGTGGGTCAATATTGCCTGCATCTCGAAATCGATCACCCGGATGTCGTAGATGCTGGTGGACACCCAGGGGCCGATCATCAACTGGATGATGATTCCGGTGGTGCCGGGATAGGCGCCGACATTGGCCTTGGTTCGAATTCTGTAGGCCAGCACTTTGCCGCTTGCGTCCAGCGCCAGTTCGGCGTGGCTTTCGATGTCGCGGCCGTGCGTCGCCGACAGGAACTCATCCAGCCGCGTCGGCGTCCATTTCACCGGGCGGCCGGTGTGGCGGGCGGCGTAGACCACGACGATGTCCTCGGCATACAGGCCGGTCTTCATCCCGAAGCCGCCGCCGACATCGCCGACAACGACGCGGATCTTCTCCGCCGTCAGGCCGAGCACGCCGCACAGCGTATCGCGGGCGCCGGAGGGCATCTGGCTGGACAACCGCAAGGTCACGCGATCGGTTTCGGGATCGTAGCCGGCCAACGCGCTGCGCGGCTCCATCGACGCCGGCACCAGACGCTGGTTCACGAGATCGAGGGCGACAACATGCGCGGCGGACGCGAAGGCGGCATCGGACGCCGCAGCGTCCCCGTGCTTCATCTGCGCCGCGATGTTGCCGGTGGCGGCCGGCCAGACCAGCGGTGCATCCGTAGCGGCAGCCTGCTCGATGCTCGTCACGATCGGCAGTTCGTCATACTCGACAAGGATCGCTTCCGCCGCGTCCCTGGCCTGTTCCGCGGACTCCGCGACGACCGCGACGACCGCCTCACCCACAAATCGGACGACCTCATGCGCCAGCGCCGGGCGCAGCGGCATCGCACCCGGCGATCCGTCGGGGCGCTGGAACATCGGCGCCACCGGCAGCGGCTTCACCCCGGCCGCCGCCAGATCGGCCCCGGTCAGCACTGCGACCACACCCGGCAGAGCCAGCGCGGGCGCGGTGTCGATCGAGACGATGCGGGCATGCGCAACGGGGGAGCGGAGGAAGACCAGATGGGTCTGCGACGGCAGCGAGACATCGTCGGTGAAGCTGCCGGAGCCGGACAGCAACCCCGCATCCTCGATCCGCCGCACGTCGCGGCCGCTGCCGAAGCGGCCGATGGTGGTGGTTCCGTCTGGCATGGGGTTCCTCTCGCGCTGATCCTGCCGGCATCATGTTGCGGCGCAATGGCCGGTGCGCAAGTCTCCGCGGTTCAGTCGCCGGTTGGCATATGCCTATCCGATGGACGTCCAAACCAGCCGGAACTGTCGGTTCGGAACGCTATCCGGTTGACACTCCAAACCAAACGCTCAATCCTGGTTCTATAGAAGGCATTGCCGTCATGCTTGCGTCCGAACTGCAAAGAGCCTCGCCGCACGACATTCTTCAGGCTTGGCAGAGTGGTATCATCGGCTATCGAGAGGCGATGAAGCTGACCGGCTGCGAAAATCTGTTCGAGCTCTATCAGGCGTGCAGGTCGAGCGGCGTGGCCGTTCGGGGCGTCCTGACCGCGCAGGAGATGCGAGGCGTGGACGCCACGGTTGCCGACCTTATCGGGCCATAGGCCAACGCATGAACACCTGGAAGAAGAAGCCGGTCACTCTGATCGTGGCCCGGCTTGTCCGGGCGACCTGTCGCGGCTCGTGCTGGCGGCGGTGGCCCGGACACTCGGGCCACGACGGTGCAGCGTGGACCGCCCGATTCGCTTAATCCCGGGCGTTGTCTAAACCCGCTGCCCGCCGTCGATATGCACCTCCGAACCGCTCAGGTACAGCGCCTGGTTCGAACACAGGAAATACAGCAGATCGGCCACCTCGCCAGGCTTGCCCAGCCGGCGCATCGGGATTTCGCGCTGCACGATCTCCTCGGTCCCCGGCGACAGGATCGCCGTATCGATCTCGCCCGGCGATACCGCGTTCACCCGGACGCCGTAGCGGCCAAGGTCGTTCGCCATTTCCCGCGTCAACGCCGCCAGCGCCGCCTTCGACGTCGCATAGGCCGCGCTGGCGAAGGGATGCACGCGCGAGCCGACGATCGAGGTCATGTTGACGATGCTGCCCTTCGACTCGATCAGCAGGTCGCTCAGCCCCTGCGCCAGCAGCACCGCGGAAAAGAAGTTGACGTTGAAAATGTGCAGCCAGTCCTGATACGCCATTTGCAGGCTGGTGATCTTGCTGCCGTCGGCGTGCTTGGGAGACACCGCCGCGTTGTTGATCAGCGCGTCCAGCCGCCCGTTGGTGATCTCCTTGATCCGCGGCAGCGCATCGCGCACCACATCGACGTCCGCGAGATCAAGCTGGATGTGGTTGGCCTCACCTCCCGGCCAGGGGCAGCGCGGATCGAACGCCTGGCGGGAGATCGACAGCACCCGCCAGCCGGCTCCGCCGAAACGCTTCACGGTCGCGTGGCCAATGCCGCGGCTGGCGCCTGTCAGCAGGAGAACGGGTTGAACGTCGGACATGATCCGGATCCTTCGCGCTGCGTTGATAAACGTGAAATGCAGCATACGACCGATCCGCCCGCGAACTCCATCCGCATTCTGCTTGCCCCCGGCCGGCGTCCTGTCGGACGATGGGTGGATACGGCACACCCAAAGATGTCCAATTTTTCCGGATGATTTTGTATGACCTTTGTCTTTCCCGTCCCCGTGCTCGACCACGTCGTCGTCAATGTTCGCGATCGGCTTGATGAGGCTTCCCTGACTTATCAACGGCTTGGCTTTACCCTGACGCCGCGTGGCTATCATACGCTCGGCTCGATGAACCACCTGGCGATCTTCGGCACCGACTATCTGGAGCTGATCGCCGCCCGCCCGGGCGACGCCGCGCGGCCGGAGATCATGGATGCGCCGCTCGGACTGGAGGGCCTGGTGTTCGGCACCCGGGACGCGGCCGAGACGTTCGAGGCGCTGCGGCGGCAGGATGTCGCCATCGATCCGCCGCAGCAGTTCTCCCGCCCGGTGGATATCGGCGGCGAACAGCGGGATGCGGCGTTCCGCACCACACGGCTGACGCGCGGCAGCGTGCCAGCCGGACGCTTGTATTTTTGCGAGCACCTGACGCGCGATCTCGTCTGGCGCGATGAGTGGCGCCACCATGCCAATGGCGCGGTGGGTGTGGCACGGGCGGTGATCGCGGCGCAGGATCCCGACACGCTCGGCCGCCTGTTCGGACAAATGTTCGGCGCGGCGGCGGTGCGCGCGACGGATGACGGGTGTTCGCTGATCCTGGGACTGTCCCGGTTCGATGTCGTGACTCCGGCGGCACTGTGGGAGTTGTTCGGCGACGCCGCTCCGGACAGCCGCGGGCGGCGCGACTACATGGCGGCGCTGACGTTCCGGACCGTGTCGCTCGATGCGGCGGAGACGGCGCTGGAAGCCGGCGGAATCCGCGGCGTGGACCGGATCGGCACCAGCGTGCTGGTGCCGGCGACGGAGGCGTTCGGGGTGACGCTGGAGTTCAGCGTGTAATACGGGCCGGTCGCAAGGCTGGCACGCCGATACTGTCGGTGCCCCCGTGCCGAGCCGCCCTCCGGCGCAACGTCACAGCCGGGCGTGTCCCCAGGGTTATCAGGATAACGGCCCGGGCCGAGCAACGGCTTCTGCCTCACCGTCATGGCCGGGCGTGTCCCGATAGGCGTCAGGACAAGGGGTCACGCGGAGCAAGGCGTTCTCCACATTCGTCATGGCCCGGCTTGTCCGGGCCACCTATGCCAGCACGTGCCGCGACAGGTGGCCCGGACAAGCCGGGCCATGACGGTGAGAGAACAAGGCCCCGGGCAAACTTTTGCCCTCGCTTAGTTGTGTCCGTCAATATGTGCAAAAGCCTTCTGCCACGTAGGCGGTGATGTGCTTCGCTGTATCGGGCTCCGGTGTTCGAAGCGTCGCGCGCAACCGCAGTCAAGGCTGGCCGCAGGCCACCGCCGAAGGCGGCGCGAAGCGGCCTTGACGGCGGTGAGCACGACGAGAGGCTTGAATAAGGCATGACTTTTGTCATGCCGCCACTCGCATCTGCTGCTTCTTGTGCTCGCGCAAATCGGCCATGTTCAAGTAACGCGGACTTTCCAGCCAGTCCTCATGCGTCTCGACCGCCAGCGCCCGCACCAGCCGCAGGCCGCTTGCCGGGCTGGGAAAGATCCGCACGACATGCGTGCGCCGTTTGATCTCCTGGTTCAGCCGCTCCAGCATGTTGGTCGATTTCATGTGCTTGTGGTGCGACAGCGGCAGCCGGTAGTAGGTCAGCGTCTCCTCGATGTTCGCCTCAACCCAGTCGCACAGCCGAGGGTATTTGCTGCTCCATTTCGCCAGCCACGCCGCCAGATCCCGCCTGACCTCCGCCAACTCGCGCCGGTCATAGATCCAGCGCAACTCTTGCAGGCAGTCGTCATTCGCCCGCCGCGGCAGGTAATCCAGCGCGTTGCGCAGAAAATGCACGTAGCAGCGTTGCCAGGCGGCCTCCGGCAACACCTCACGGATGGCTTGCGTGAGGCCGGCATGATCGTCCGAGACCACGAACTCCACGCCATGCAGACCGCGCTGCTTCAGTCCCAGCAGAAACTCCCGCCAACTCGACGTGCTCTCCCGGTTGGCCAGCTCCACAGCCAGGATCTGACGCCGGCCCTCGGCATCCACCGCCACCGCGATCAGCACCGCCTGGCTGGCGATCACCCCGCCTTCGCGCGCCCGCTCATACCGCGCGTCCAGGATCAGGTAGGGATAGGGTTCGTCCAACCGCCGCGTCGCGAACGCCGTCAGCGCCGCATCCAACTTCCGGTTCATCTCGCTCACCGACGAGGCCGAGAAGCTGTGGCCGCACAGCGTTTCCGTCACCGCCTTCACTTTGCGGGTTGACACGCCCTGCACGTACATTTCGGCAAGCGCACTCACCAAAGCCCGCTCCGAGCGCTGATAGCGCTCGAACAACTCCGTCGAAAACAGACCGGAGCGGTCGCGCGGAACCCGCAGTTCGATGGTGCCGACACGGGTGATCAGCGAGCGGCTGTAGGAACCGCTGCGATAGCCGAGCCGGCCATCCACACGTTCGCTCCGCTCAGCCGCCAAGGCCTCCGTCATCTCCGCCTCCAGCGCCGCCTGGATCGCTGTCCGCACCGCCGAACGAATGAAATCGCCGTCCGCCGATACCAGCGCTTTGATCTCGCCGCTGCCGACCTTACCTTCTCGCCTGGTCATGGTATGCGCCCTCTCCAAAAGGTTGGTGACGTTGAACATCACCAGCATGCCATGGCCGCTTCAGACGGTTCGGCTTTTGCGCAATCGACCGGACAGTATCCCTCGCTTCCGCTTATCCTGATACGCATGGGGCGTGACGGTAAGAGTGTGCCGGGTCAGCCAGGTTTTTCTCCACCACCGCCTTATCTTGATGCCCATGGGCGCGTCCCGGCCATGACGGTCAGGGCATGTGCGGCTGGTAAAAACCCGTACCCGCCTCACCCGATCAGATCGTGCGCGTCCCGCGTGACCATCGCGATCAGCTCCGTGACGGTCCCTCGGATCGCCTCGAAGCCGGCCGATCGCTCGATCAGCCCTTCATCCATGTAAAGCCGCCGCGCGATCTCGATCTGCAACACATGCACGTCGTGCGACGGGCGGCCGTAGTGCTTGGTGATGTAGCCGCCCGCATAGGGATCGTTCCGCCGGACGTGAAACCCCCGGCTGAACAGGAACCCCTCCACAGCGCGTGTCACCCGCGGACTGCACGCCGCGCCGTGCAGGTCGCCGAGCACGAAATCCACCGGGCGGCCGTTGGGGCGGCTGCCGTGCCCGGTGGATGGCATGGAGTGACAATCGATCATCAGGCAGTAGCCAAAGCGCGTCTTCAGATCCTCGAGGGCACGCCGCAGCGCGTCGTGAAACGGATGCCAATACGTCTGGATGCGCCGCTCCGCCTCGATAAACGACAACTTCCCGCCATAGATCGGCTCCCCCGAGGCAACCACCTTGGCGATCGTGCCCAATCCGGCGCTGACCCGCGGACTGGTGGTGTTGACCCAGTCCGGAAGCTGCTCGTCGAACATCGCCGGGTCGAGTTCCCAGGGTTCCCGGTTCGCATCGCAGAAGGCGCGCGGGAAATTCGCCGCGATCAGCGTGGCGCCGTGCGCCGGGGCCGCGGCGAACAGCTCATCGACGAAGCAGTCCTCACTGCGACGCAGGCTGAGGGAACCCAGCCGAACGCCCGACAGCAGCTCGGCCGTGTATGCCCGGCCGGAGTGGGCGGAGGCGAAGACAACCGGTGCAAAGGGACGGTCCGGCGAACTGACGCGGAACGGCTGTGGGTCGATCAGGCCCGGTTGCGCTTCAAATCCATCCATCGCCACATCAAAGGCATAGCCGCCCCAAAAGTCACTACCCAAGCGCTGCGCTACCAACAAATAATCCGGCCCGGCGCGCCATCAATGCTCGTCCAGCCCCCAATCGGCGACCAGGGCCTCCCGCCGCTCGCGCAGCACGGCGCGGCGCAGACTGACCCGGTAGTCCGACACCGCTTTCAGGCCGATGGGCAGCGCCTGGGTCAGCAGCCAGGCGAGCGCCGCCATCGCCCACACGGTCACCACCAGGCGCGGCCGCCCCAGCGTATCCATGCAGGACTGCATCCCCTCGCAGCGATACCAGGCCTCGGCCACCGGCCGCACGGCCGCCGCCGCCTGGAACAGCAGCATCGCGCACGCCACGGAACGCGAGGGCGTCGGATCGAACAGGAACGCGGCCAGGCCCGGTGCCAGAAGAAGGCCGGCCGGCACGGCGATGTCGGGCGCCAGCGCGATCAGCCCGCCACCGGCCAGGCCGACGAGCAGGACAAACAGGGCGCCGGCCGCGCCGCCGAGCCGATTGCCGGCGCTCATCGCAGGAGCACCGCCAGCGACACCACGATCAAGGCCATCAGGCCGCAGGCGGCCGTCACCGCCTGGCCGAGCCGCTCGGCCTCCTGCCGGCGCCAGTCGTCGCCGCCCTCGATCGCGGCCAGTTCGCGGTCGATCGCGAGGCGTTCGATCGCCGCCTGCCCGGCGCCGGCGCGGTCCGCGGCCCGGCCGGAATTGTCCTGCACCACCGCCAGCAGCCGCGCCAGGACTCCGTCCCGCGCCAGGCTTTCGATGCGGGCTTTCAGGGCGGCGCGCCGGGGCCGGTTGTGCCATTGGTCTACAGCAGGCTGAAGCCTGGCAACCGCCCAGGCCGCCAACCGGGGCATCGGGTCAGGATGGTACCGCATCTGCATGTCCCTCAGCAGCACGAGTTCGGTAAGGCGGTCCGCCTCTCCGCCGTGCTTCGCCAACATCGCGTTGATCTGCATCTCGGTCCGCCGATCGGCGCGGGCCGCGATGAAGGTGGCGATGTCGAGAGTGACAAGGCTGCCGGACGACGGCTCGACCGTGCGCTCGTAGAATTGCAGCAGATCGCCGGGGCCGATGATCCAGTCGGCCGGCATCCCCGCGCCGCGGCAAGGCAGGAGCGGGTTCAGCGCGTAGAAAATGCGCAGCAGACCGCCCGGACCGCCCGACTGCAGGTGCTGCCGCGAGGATGCCACCTCCAGGCTTGCCAGTGCGGTATCGGCGGGCACCGGGCGCTCGGCGGTCAACATCCAGTCCGGTATGATGTCGTAGACCAGGACCTCCTCGGCCAGGCCCATGGTGTTGCCGCCGGTGACGATCCCGTCGGCGATCAGCCCGGCGATGCCGTCGGGCCAGAACGCGACGCCGCGCCAGCACAGCGGCATGCGGGGATTGAGCGTGGCGATGGTATGCATGAGCAGCAGCGCCTCGGTGCGCACCCCATGCTTGGGATCCGCGAGCCGGCCGCGCACGACGTCCTCGACGGCGGACGCCAGGCCGGCATCGCCCATGCCGCGGCGCAGCCACTGGGTGACCGTGCCGGAGCGCAGCGCCTGAATCGCCTTCCGCTCCTCCTTGAGCATCGCGAATCCAAGGGTTCGGGCGTCGAACACGGCGATGTCGCCCAGCATCAGCGGGCGCTGGCTGCGCCGGGCCGGCCGCGCGGCGACGCGGCGGGCGCGGGCGTTGGCGGGATCGAGCAGCAGGCTCGGCGGCGGCCGGTGTTCCGGGTCCTCGGCCAGCATCCCGCGCACCAGGTCGGAGGTGAACCCGGACATCGTGGCATCCCTCGCCAGGGCGGCGAAACTGCCTAAGTCGAGCTTCCAGCGGATCAGCGCGGTCTCGTCGAGATTGGCCAGCGGCAGCTTGCCGGTGGCAAGCACCAACAGCAGGACGCCGAGGGCATAGACATCCTCCGCGATCGTCCCGTCGCCGCGCGCGGCGGGATGGCACATGGCGTGATAGGGAGATTCGAACAGCGCCGGCTGGTGCATCGCCGGGGGCGCCGCCCAGGCCGCGCCCAGCGTGACCGGCTGTCCCGCCGCCGCCTGGAACACGTTGTTCAGCCGGATCGCCCGGTGGGTCAGGCCGCGGCTTTGCAGCACGTTCAGCACGCGCGCCACCGGCCTGAGCACCAGATCGAGCAGCGCCGTCTCATTCCACGGCGCCAGCGATGCCGACAGCGGCGGCCCGGGTGGTGCGGTGCAGATGACGTAGTAAGCTTCGCCCTTGCCGCCCGGCGCGGCCGCGATCCCGTGGCCGAGCGGCACCATCAGGTTGTCGATCGGGTCGCCCATCGTGATCAGCGGCTTGGTGCGCGGGGAGGCGTCTCGCGACACCTGAATCGCGACCCGCCGTGCGCTCGGCGCCAGCCGATCGGCCGCGGCGAACGCGGGAATGCCGCCGCCGAAGTCCGTCAGCGGATGGGAGGGATCGACGGCGAACCGGCCGCCGATCAGAGTGGATGTCGTGTCGTTGGCCATAGGGGCGAACCGTTGTGGTCGCCCCGGTTTACCCACGGAAAGGTTGACCGATGGTTAACGCCGGTCAGTACGCCCGGCGGCGGCCGAATTTGTGGTACAGCCAGAGCACGACGATCGAGCCGATGACGGCGACGATCAGGCTCCAGATATTCAGGCCGGTGACGCCGGACATGCCGATGAGGCTGAACAGCGTGCCGCCGACGATGGCGCCGACGATGCCGAGGACGATGTCCAGGATCATGCCCTGGCCCGTCTTGTTGACGATCTTGCTGCCGATGAACCCGGCGATCAGACCGAGTATTATCCAACCGAGAACGGACATTGTTCTTGATCCCCCGTAAGAATGAACCGCCCTATCAACGTAGCAGCGTTCCGGCGCTACTGGGAAAGCGATATCTTCATTTTGTGGTGATGATGTTTCTATCGTAAACTCGAAAGTCTAAGGATGTCGCGAGCAAAACGTGAAGGAGGAAAACATGGGTCTTTTCGACGACGCCGTTCCCGGCGGCAATATCACCAAACCGCTGTTGGTTGCGTTGGGCGCGCTTCTGGTTGGCAAGATGATGACCGGTGGCGGTTCGCCCGAGCCGGCGCCCGCACCGGTGCCTCAGGCGGGCGGCGCAGCGCAGGGCGGGTTCATGGGCGGCCTTGGCGGGTTGCTCGACAAGCTGACCAGCGCCGGGCACGGGCCTGCGGTGAATTCCTGGCTCGGCAACGGGCAGAACGCGCCGATCCAGCCGAACCAGTTGCAGTCGGCTCTGGGCCAGACGACGATTTCCGATCTGGCGCGTCAGGCAGGCATGAGCGAGCAGGAGTTGCTGGCTCAGTTGTCGCGGACGTTGCCGGGGGTCGTGGATAAGCTGACGCCTGACGGACGGGTGCCGCCGCCGGCGGAGCTTCGGTCGGTGTGGAACCAGGCTTAGGGGCGATGATGCCTTCGCGGCCAGCTTGAGGGGTTTGGCGGTTTCACTCGGATGGAACGGATCCAAACACGGATTTAGACGACGCCCAAGAATAGGCTAACCGTGCGGTCTATTCTGTTCCGTCATGGCCCGGCTTGTCCGGGCCACCCCCGCCAGCATGTGCCGCAACAGGTGGCCCGGACAAGCCGGGCGATGACGGTCGGAGGGAGCCGCAGGCAGCCGTTCTCGGGCGTCGCCCTGGCGGAGACGGTCTCTCGCCCATCCACTCCGTTTAATCCGTGGGTGTAATCTGTGAACTCCGTGAGAACCCGCCTCGCCTCCGGCCGTCGAAATCAGGCGATCACCCCTCGAACGGATCCTTCACCATGATGGTGTCGTCCCGTTCGGGACTGGTGGACAGCAACGTCACCGGCGCCTCCACCAGTTCCTCGATCCGCCGCACATACTTGACCGCCTGCGCCGGCAGATCCGCCCACGACCGCGCCCCGCGCGACGAACCCGACCAGCCCTCCATCGTCTCGTAAACCGGCACGGCGGCCGCCTGAGCCGCCGGCGATGCCGGAAGATGGCGCGAGAACTTGCCCCGGATGTCGTAGCCGATGCAGATCTTCAGCCGCTCCAGCCCGTCCAGCACGTCCAGCTTGGTTAGCGCCAGGCCCTGCACGCCTCCGACCTTGACCGCCTGGCGCACCAGCGCGGCGTCGAACCAGCCGCAGCGGCGGGGCCGGCCGGTGACCGTCCCGAACTCATGCCCGCGCTCCCCCAGCAGCCGCCCGGTGTCATCGTGCAGTTCCGTCGGGAACGGGCCGGAGCCGACGCGCGTGGTGTAGGCCTTGGCGATCCCCAACACGAAGCCGACCACGCCCGGGCCGACGCCGGAACCCGACGCGGCGGTGCCGGCGACGGTATTGGAGGAGGTCACGAACGGATAGGTCCCGTGGTCCACGTCCAGCATCACCGCCTGCGCGCCCTCGAACAGGATGCGCTTGCCGGCCCGCCGAAGCTGATCCAGCCGTTCCCACACCGGTTCGGAGTACGGCAGGATCTGCGGCGCCAGCTTCAGCAGCCCGTCGAGCAGTTCGTGCTTGTCAAACGGCTCGACGCCATAGGCTTGCAGCAGCGTATTGTGATGCCGCAGCAGCACGTCCAGCTTCGCCGACAACGTCTCCGGCTCCGCCAGGTCGGCCACCCGGATCGCGCGGCGGGCGACCTTGTCCTCATAGGCGGGGCCGATACCGCGGCCGGTGGTGCCGATCTTGCCGTCGCCGCTGGCTGCCTCGCGGGCTTTGTCGATGGCGGGGTGCAGCGGCAGGATCAGCACGGCATTGTCGGCCAGGCGCAGCGTTTCCGGCGTGACTTTCAGGCCCTGCGCCTGGACCCGGGCGATCTCCGCCAGCAGCGCGTCGGGATCGACCACGACGCCGTTGCCGATGATGCCGAGCTTGCCGCGCACCAGGCCCGACGGCAGCAGCGACAGCTTATAAGTCTGCTCGCCGACGACCAGCGTGTGGCCGGCATTGTGGCCGCCCTGGAAGCGCACGACCACATCGGCCCGGCTGGCGAGCCAGTCGACGACCTTTCCTTTGCCCTCGTCGCCCCACTGGGCGCCGATAATGGCGACATTGGCCATGCTGTCAGCTTTCGGTGTGAAGCGGCGCGGCTTTGCCGGACCGCAAGATGTGGGAACAGCCGAGGCGGGCTGCCTCGGCCGCATCGTCGTCGTGCGCGGCCAGCGCCGCCACCGTGGCGAATCCGTCCACCCGCAAGGCGGCGGCGACCTCTCGATCGGTGCCGAACGGCAGGAACACGCGCGGCCGGGCCTGGCGGGGCGGTGCCACGCGCAGGATCGCGTCTGGATACAGGGTCAGGCCGGTGGCGGGTTCGTTGTCGCCGCCTATGTAACGCCCGCCGCGGCCGAGTTCCTCGTGCCGTCCGGGTGCGTAGACCGTGACCGACACGCCGGTTTCGTAGCGGAAGCCGCGGAATTCGACCGGATCGACGGTCAGGCGCAAGCCGGGTGCGGCGGCACGGATGGCGGCGACGGTCTGCGCCACGCGCTCGGCCAGGGCGCCTGCGAGGTTCGGCAACTTCGCCTCGGCCAGCGCGGCCAAAGCGCGATCCGCCGGGCCTGCGGCGAGCAGCAGATCGGTCAGCACCGGCGCCAGCGGACCGCCGTGGCGGGCGACCGCGGCGGCGTCCTTGCGATCAAGCGCCTTCGCCAGCGCCGCCCGGTCGGCCGGTGCCAGCCCTGACTCGTCGAGCAACGACGGGACCAGCATTGGCAGCGTCAGGTCGAAGCTGACACGGGTCAGGCCGACGGCGCCGAGCGCTTCGGCGGCCACCAGCACGGTCTCGGCGTCGGCTTCCGGGCTGTCATAACCGATGAGTTCGACGCCGGCCTGCGCCACCTGGCGCTGCGGCGCGAGCTGGCTGCCGCGCACACGCAGGCACTGCCCGGCGTAGGACAGCCGCAACGGACGCGGCGCCGAGGCGAGGCGGGTGGTGGCGATGCGCGCCACCTGCGGGGTGGTGTCGGCACGCAGGCCCATCATCCGCTGGGAGTCCGGGTCCATGATGCGGAAGGTCTGGTCCGCGACGGCGGAGCCTGACCCGGCGAGCAAGCTGTCCTCGAATTCCAGCAAGGGCGGCTTGACGCGCTGGTACCCGTGCGCGGCGAACACCGTCATCAGGGCTTCGACGGCGGAGGCTTCCGTCTCCGCGTCGGGCGGCAGCAGGTCGCGCAGGCCTGCAGGCAGCAGCGCGGGGTTGGGGGGCAGGTCATCGGTCATGGCCCGCGTCAGCTACCAGCAATCGGGCGGGCGGGGAATGCCTGTTGCAGGATTGCAGCTTCGTGCCAGGGCAGTACGTCTCCGGAGTTGGTGGCAGAATTGGCCGGCGCGTCCGCTGGATGCGCCAGAGGCCGTGTCGCCTGATGTGACGGGCGGGGAACCGGCGTTCGCTTAGGGATCGCCAGCCCGAGAAGTCGCGCGGTCAGGACGGCCTCACGCCACCCGCATCATTCGTTCTTGCCGTGGACGTCTCAGACCGAAAAAGGTTCCGGATCAGTCTCGCAACCACCGTAGATGAAGACTTTTTTCCTAAGAACGAGGTCTACCGGTCGTGGTGCAACAAACTCGCGCCGTGTTCAACGCAGAAGGCTTCGATCAGCACATCATCGGCCGAAGGCGGAATGGCAGCTCCGGAGCGATCGAGGCTGGAAACCTGCCGTTCGTTCAGTCCGGAACCGATCGACCGGTTTTGAATCGGCCGCTTGGCAGTTGATTGTGCGATTTCGGAACCGGACATTCAGCGCCTATAGGCGGCAGCACCTTTAGCGCGTAAGTGAGCCGTACAGCCGGAAGGGCGGCCGTCCTACGGCCGTCCTTGGATCGCCTCTCGTTAAGTTGGCAAGAGAGTTAGCGCGTCACCGATTACGTGCGGACCTGACCAGATGACGGGGCGGTTGGGATGCTCAACTCGATATGCTATAGAGTTTAAACCGCGCCGAATGGAGCCAAGAGTGCCGGCCACGAGAGGGCGAGTCCGCGACTATCCCTACTACAAAGTGCAGTTGCGCGACCGCGTACTGAACGTCTGGAAGGACCACCGTCGTGAGGCCTTCGACCGCCTTGCGGACGCTAACGCTTATCGCGCTACGATCGTGTCAGTTGGCGAAACGCGGGTGGTGGAATGGCGTGAGGACGGACCTCATGGCCTGACCTCCGACGAGATTGCTGCGCGTCAATGAACCATCAGCGTCTCGCGAAGGGAAGTGAGATCGCCGCGCCCGCCCTGACGCCGTTGATTGGCAGTTTGCTCGTCGCTGTAGGCGGCGTGATAACCGCGTGGGCGACCTTGAGCGCCAGGTTTCAGCGGGTGCAACGCCTCGACACCGAGACACAAGGCGCCGAGAAGAGCTTCCGTTTCCTGTATGTCATGCCGCAGATCCTCAATGGGCTGGTCTTCCTTGCGCTAGTGCTTATCGCCATCATGGCCGTGGTTGGCGGCCTGATGTCGAGTGCGGTGCCGAACATCAAGCTAGCCGGCGGCGCCTCTACTTTTGGCCAGATCGCTGTCGGATTCTACGATCTTGGTTGGTGGGTAGTAATTCTCGGCGTAGCGGCGGGCGGCATCGCGGTCATCGACCTCTTTGCGCGCATCGCAGTCGGCCTCACTCGCACCCTGTCTTGGCTGCCGATCCCCGGCCTTGAGGGGTTGTTCGGTCCGGACGGGCAGTCGCTCGGGTGGCTCCAGGCTCGAGAGTTCATCCGGGCCGGCCCGTCCGCGCTTCCACTTGCTATCACCCGGAACGGCATTGACCGGGTGGTCGGCGCCGTCCTCGGACAGCCTGCTCTGGCAGTCGGTGGCGAACACCGGGCGCCCACTCCTGAAGGGACACCGGCGGCGCGAGGTAATATCGCTCTATTCGGGTGCGTCATGGAGCAATTGGAGGTCGATCTTGGCGTGGCTCGGCGACGCTGGGACAAGTTTTACGGCGCTCTTGGAAAGGCTAATCAGGACGCCAGCTTCTTCGAACCGGCCAAACTCGCGGTTTACGCAGATGGAACCGCATTTTACACAGCTCTCCGCGCTGCCGTCGATCCTGTCCTCTCCGCGGACAACGAGGCGATATTGCCGGCGAGCCTGCCTGCACGTGAGACGTTGGAGCATGTATTCAATCGGCTTAAGGACAAGTTCGGCTGCGACGTGACTCGGATGGCCACGAGGCGGCCGCTCCCGTTTCACTCTAAAGCGTTCGGATTGTCCGTGCGTGCGCGTCGATTCCCGAAACTCGAGGATGACCGCATGTGTCCGCAGTTCATCAAGCTGTGTCTCCGCTGGGACGTCGTCCCACTTATCTCGGGCGACCGGTTTACGCCGGCCTTCTCCTCGGGAATTGGCTGGTACATGCTGGACGCTGGCGCACTGGCGGCGCCACAGGACATGAAGACGATTCCGTTCCGCGGACCGATGAACCAGCCGGCGGTTCGGATCGCGGAGATGCGCGTCATCAAGGTCATCGTCGACCGGCTTGAGAAGGTGCCCGACGAAGCGCCTGGGTTGCAGGACGCCGTCAAGGGGCTGGGGGCCAGCAAGCGGCGCTGGCAGCTCGAACAGGAGGTGGACACCGCGTTGTGGGGCCTTACACGGACGGCACTCGTCGATGCGAAGGCGGCGGGATGGAAGGATCATCGCTGGAAGCTCGACGATATGATCGCGACACGCACCTGAAGGCGATCGCGTTTCCCGCCCTCCGGGACGACTGGTATCGCGGCGTCGACCTGATGGTGAGGCTTGTCGCGCGAGCATCGGCGGGCGAACCCATCGTCTTCGAGAGCTTCCCGCGGCAATGGCTGCCGTTGTTCACGCTGTGGGGCGTGAACTGGTTGGGTTCGGTCGCACCGCCCGAACCGGTTCCGATCGCAAGCGATCTCGACGAAGCCGCCGTCCTCGCGCTGATCAGCGCCTCGGCAGCTCGCGGGCAACTCAGAATCCTTGTCGAGGCGTGGGCCGCGCTCGATCCTTTGCTAGCCGACGTGCTCTACAGACTCGATCGACGCCCCTCGCCGCCTCCGATCTCCGGCGAAGCGTGTCTCCCGCTCACCGGATGGCAGTCCTATGGTCGGCCGGAGGTGCAAGCATTCGACCGACTTGTGGCTGAGACCGTCGTGGCCCGTCCGGGTGGAACCGCGGTCCTGCTGCCCTGCGCGCGGGGACGACCGTACGGGAGGAGCAGGACGCACCGCCGAATATGGCGGGCACTCCTCGAGCAGGGTGTGATCCGAGATGACGTCCACGCGGTCGTGATCAGTTCGATCGGCGTAGTGCCCGAGGAGCATTGGGATCATCCGATCGCTCTCGCATACGACTCTGGCGTGCCCGATATATGGCGCGTGCTGCGTCTGATGCGCCAGTACTTCAAGCTGGCCCGCTACGCCCAAGCACTGGATTGCCTGGATTTTGCTCCATATAGCGAAGCGGTGGCAATCATTGCGCATGAGGGGCTGCTCGGTAAGGTCAGTCGAATTGCCATTGCAAGGCCTCGAAAACTGCCTTCACCATGACTGTCCGCTTGGTGCACCCGCCTCTCTGGCTAGGCCAGAGCGTCCGCACGACGCTTGTCGTGCGCCGATACCCAGCCCTTGCTGACCTACCATTCATGGCCAGCCTCGGCGACGCGATCCACCGACCACAGTTGATCGATCGCGTGTTCAGCCATGCGTTGCGCGTGCGCCTTCGGGTGACCGGTCCACTGATGCTCGATTCCGGTGGTTTCACGCTGATGACGCAGGGCCCGGGCAAGCTCGACGCGGCGATGGTCGGCCGGATTTACAGTACGTGCGGCGCGGACCTCGTTTTGGCGCTTGATGAACCGGCCTCTCTGAGAGACGAGCTTGGCGAGAGGCGTCGAAAGCACGCGGTGACCCTCGCGAACCTTTCCGTCCTCGCTAGGCTCGTCGATCCCGAAAAGCTGGTGCCGGTCATCCACGGACCGGAGCTTGCCGACGTCGCGCGCAACGCCGAAGCCTGCGCGAGGATATTTCCCAGGCCTCGCGTCGTTGCAATCGGCGGTCTCGTACCAACCCTGCGGGTACTCCGCGAGGCGAGCCGATGCGGCCAGACGGCATCTGACGCAGGCGATCACAATGACCAAGGCAGCATTTCCCGCGAGCGCGATCCACGTTCTCGGGGCAGGCGCACCTCGAACAATGCTAGCCGCGTTTGCGTCCGGTGCCGACTCAGTCGATTCCATCGGATGGCGTAGAGCGGCTGGGTTTGGCGCAATATTTGTTGCGGGCGCCGGCGAGCGCTTCGTCGAGGACCGCGTTCGGGAGCGACCGCGGTCGCGTAACTTCATTGGGCCCGCGGATTACGGCGCCATCGCTGCATGCGGCTGCGCGGCCTGCTTCGAATACACAAGCGTAGAGCAACGACTCGCCATCCTCGCCTCGCACTATATGCCTCGTGCCGCGCATAATGCCTGGACGCTCCACTCGGAAGCGCTGCTATTCAAGGCGGCTGCGAGTATCGGACGGCTTGACGACTTCCTTAGGACTCGTCTTCCGAGGCAGTGGATAGAGTCGGCCTTCGATTGAGGCCTGCCTGCCAACACCAATGACCGCTTCACGATTGTTACGCGGCAAAGTGTCGTTCCGTAATTGGTCCAAAGTGGGGTTTATCAGAATGTCCGATCATGGCGCGATCCAGCACCGGATCGAGACTGTCGCTGATGCCCGGGCGGGATTGGCCCTCGGGACGGCAGGAGAGTGTGCGTGCCATATCCACCGCCGCGACCTTTTGACAACGGCTAGACCGCAGCCGATTTTTTTGCTGACGGCCGAGGACGACTTTGCGCCCGGCGAAGCCCGGGGCCCCTGGACACAGACCTGCCGGGATTGTCAAGCTCCGATGGCACACAGGAGGGTCCACGATGACGATCATTGATTCGCAGGTCCATGCCTATGAGGCGAACACGACGAAGCGACCGTGGCATAGCGTGCCGAACTGGCCTGATCATGTTACGGGCGACGAGATGGTGGCGGCGATGGACAAGGTCGGAGTCGACGGCGCGATCTTTATCTCCGCTTTTGGACTGTACCGCTTCGACGCCAGCTATGCCGTGGAAGTGCAACAAGCGCATCCCGACCGATTTGCCATCGTCAAACCGGTCGACCCGGACGATCCGGCCGTGGCTGATGTCGTCGCTGACTGGAAGCAGACGCCGGGCGCGGTCGGGATCCGCATCATGCTGCCGAAAGAAATGGGGCGCGAGCCGAACGACCCGGGCCTCGACCGCATCCTGCGTGCGGCTGTTCGTTACGATTTGCCGGTTAACATCCTATGCTGGGACAATCTGGACACCGGCACTGCGGTCATCGATCGCCATCCCGACACGCAATTCATCATCGACCATCTGGGCATCATCCAACCGCGGGTGCCGCCGGCACCGCCGCAGCCCTGGGGCGACCTCCCGAAGGTGCTGGAACTCGCGAAGCGCCCGAACGCCGTGATCAAGGTCAGCGGCGCCTGTACGTTGTCCAGGGAGCCGTTTCCTTTTCCCGACATTTGGGACCCGCTTGCCCGCGTGTTCGATGCGTGGGGTTTCGATCGCTGCTTGTGGGGCACGGATTGGACCCGGGCATTCGCCGTCGTCAACTACGAGCAGGCCGTCGATCCCTTTCTGAAGACTGACCGCCTGAGCGACTCTGAGCGTACAACGCTGATGGGCGGCGCCTGCGCCAAGGCATATGGCTGGCGGCCGCGGACAACGTAGCACTCCTGCGGATAGGCCCACGCTGCGCCACTACTACGATGCGCTGGTGCCGCGGCCAGCGTTTCGTGAGCACGTATGGTTTCCTACAAGGAACCAACGGTCTGGGTCTGACCTACCCTTACGTGACGCCCAAGAATAAGCGAATCGGGCGGTCGATCTTGTTCCGTCCTGGCCCGGCGAAGTCCGGGCCACCCCCGCCAGCACATGCCGCAACAGGTGGCCCGGACGAGCCGGGCCATGACGGTTGAGGGAGCCGCCGGACTGAAGCAGTCATTCTCGGGCGTCGCCTTAGACTTAGGTTGGGGTCCGCCGGGAGCGCAACTGCCGCCGCCGTGACGGGGCGGCCCGACAGTGGATCTCAACGCCGGCTGTCATTCCGAAGCGGCGCCCGGGTCCCTGCCGACCCTCAGGCGAACGCCGGTTCCCCGCCCGTCACATCAGGCGTCACGGCCTCCGGCGCATCCAGCGGACGCGCCGGCCGATTCTGCCGCAGCGTGGACGCTCCGTCAGCACAGATCTGCCACACGGCCTGCGACAGCGCCTTGCGATCCGCGTAGCGCGCCGGGTCCAGCGGAGCGTGCAGCAGCACCGTCGCCCGCAGCCCGATATGCTGGGTCAGGCGCCAGAAATGCGAGGCGATGTTCATGTCGCCATACCACGCGAATACCGGGCGGCTCGCCCGTCCGGCTGGCAATCCGCCGAGCCGGTCGTAGACGACCGACACCGGCTGGATCAGCGGGATAGTCGACAGATCTTCGCCCGGATTGACCTCCGCCAGCGCGAAGAACGACGAGCGGAATGGCAGCACGCGCGATCCGTCGGAACTCGTCCCCTCCGGGAACAGGATCAGTTTGTCACCGGCGCGCAGCGTCGCCTGCATCGCATCGCGCTCCCGCAACGTCGAGGCCCGCGACCGCGATACGAACACCGTTCGCCCCAGCCGGGCGATCAGCCCGATGATCGGCCAAGTCGCCACATCACCCTTGGCGACGAAGCAGCCGTCCAGCACGCCGCCGAGGACCGGAACATCGATCCAGGATGAATGATTCGAGACAAACATGATCGGCCGTCCATCCGAACCGGCGGCGCGCTGACCGATGACGCGGACCTCGATCCCGATCAGCCGGGTGAACACCGCCCAATAAATGCGGGCAAACTCTACCTTGGCCCGGCCCGGCGCCAGCAGACAGGCCGCCTGAACCAGCATTGCCGGCAGCGTCCAGGCCAGAACGGCCAAGCCTCGGCGCGCCACCCGGACACGGCGAGCGACCAGCCAGCCCTCGCGTCCTTTTGGCAACTCCAGTAGAAACCCGGGGTTATGATCCGGGTTAGGCAACATCGATTTCCCGCGGCGCAGACGCGGCAGGCGCTTTTCCCGGACAACGGTCGAAGGTTCAATCATGACGTTTTGGATAACCCGTTGCCTTTCGCAGAACAATGGCGCAACCGTGACCGTTTAGCGACACCGTTTGGGACAGTTTTAGGCTGATTTGCTGCCATGCACCGCCCCCGGATCATGCCGACCGCCGCGCGGTGGCTTGCGATTGTCCTGCTCGTGACGTTAGCCGTTGTCATTATCGGACCATCCCGCGCGGCCGATCCCCAGCCTTACAAGGTGACGCTGAAGCCCACCGGAAATGGCGCATTGGATGCCGCGCTGCAAGGCAGCTCCACGCTGCTATCCCTACAAAAATCCGCGCCCGTCGGCGGGTTCGCGATGACCGAGCGGGCGCGGCAGGACATGCAGCGCTTCCAGACCGCGCTGCATAGCTTCGGGTATTACAAGGCCACGGTCAGCATCACGATCGCCGGCCACAAGCTGGACGACCAGACATTGCCGACGCTGATCGATGCCGCCCCGGCCGAACCGCCGCCGGAGGTCGTGGCGTCGTTCGACCTCGGACCTCAGTTCAAGCTGGGGAAGGTCGTCATTTCCGGTCAGGTGCCCCCAGGCGTTGCCGGTGCACTCGATCTCGAGTCGCGGCAACCGGCGATGTCGGCGGATGTGCTGGCCGCACAGGGCCGGCTGCTGGCGGCGCTCCGGGCGGCCGGCTACCCGATGGCGAAGGTTCCGCTGCCGATCGCGCTGCTGCATACGGACCAAAACTTGCTGGATGTGGAGTTCCAGCCGGAGACCGGTCCAAAGGCCGACATCGGGCCGATCACCTTCTCCGGCCTGAAGCACATGAACGAGTCGTTCGTCCGGAGGCGCCTGCTGCTGCACCAGGGCGAACAATTCAACCCGCAAACCATTGAAAGAGCCCGCGCCGATCTGTCGTCCATCGGCGTCTTCTCGGTCGTCCGCGCCGTCCCGGCCAATGCGCTGGACCCCGAGGGGCAACTGCCGATCAACTTCGACCTCACCGAGCGCCCGTTGCACGCGGTGGACTTGACGGCGGCGTATTCGACCGACCTCGGGGTGAATTTCCTGACCGGCTGGCATGATCGCAATCTGTTCGGCAACGCCGAGCAACTGAACCTGACGGCAGGGGCGCAGTTGGGTGGCAGTGCGCTGACCAAGCCGGGGTACAATGTTGGCGCGCAATTCCTCAAGCCGGACTTCCTGACGCGCGACCAGACGCTGGAACTGGACGTCAACGCGATCGATCAGAGCTTGCAGGCGTACGACCAGACCGCCCTGATCGAGAAGATCGCGCTGAACCGCAAGCTGTCGCAGTATTGGACGGCGAGCCTGGGCATAACCGGCGAGCAGGAGTCGATCGATCAGCAGGATGTCACCCGCCACTACAATCTCATCGGCATCCCGGCCAGCCTGAGATACGACAGCACCGACAACCTGCTCAATCCGACCAAGGGGATACGCGCCATGGTGATGGCCACCCCCACCTATTCAATCGGCACGCCGAGTGCGACGTTCGTGATCATGCAGGTTTCCGGCTCGACCTATTTCGATGTGTTCAATGACGGGCGCAGCGTTCTCGCCGTGCGCGGTCTTGTCGGCCAGGCCTCGGGCGTGGACGTGTTCGGGCTGCCGCCGGACCAGCGGTTCTATGCCGGCGGCAGCGCGACGGTGCGGGGCTACCGCTTTCAGACGCTCGGGCCGCAGTTTCCCGACCAGCAGCCGACAGGCGGAACCGCGATCTCCACCGGCACTGTCGAGTTCAGGCAGCGCATTCTGGGGAACTATGGCGTGGTCGGATTCATCGATGCGGGCCAGGTGACAACGACGGGCGATCCGTTCGCCGGCGGTTGGCATGCGGGCGCCGGGATCGGGGCGCGGTATTATACCTCGATCGGACCGATCCGGCTGGATGTGGCCGTGCCGCTGGAGAAGCTGCCGGGCGGCGATTCGTTTGAACTCTACATCGGGATCGGACAGGCGTTTTGACCCGGCGCATCCTCAAATGGGTTGGCGGGGTCGTCCTGGTGCTGCTGGCGCTGCCGGTTGTCGCCGTCGTCGCGGTGCTGGCGCTCGCCAATGTGGATTTCGGACGGCGATTGATCGAGACGCAGACGAAAAGCCTGACCGGCGGGATGGTGTCGATCGAGGGCCTCGGCGGCCGGTTTCCCGATGCGCTGCGGGCCGCCCGGATCCAGGTGGCCGACTACAAAGGCGCCTATGTCACGGTATCTGATGTGGTGCTGGATTGGTCGCCGCTGAAGCTGCTCGGCGGCGTCGCGCAGGTCGATCGGCTGCGGGCGGCGAAGGTCGATTTCGCCCGGCTGCCGGAATCGGAGAGCAAGCCGGCCACCACCAGCAAGAGCAGCGGTTCTTTCAGCCTGCCGGTGCGCGTGGTGGTGCGCAGCCTGCAGGTGGACCAGGCTTCCATCGGCGCGCCAGTTGCCGGAGCGGCCGCCATATTGGCGCTGACCGGTTCGGCGGACCTGCCGGCGCTGACCGAGGGCACGGTGCATCTGGATGCGCGGCGCCTCGACAGTCCGGGCACCTACGCGGTGAACGGGACCGTTACGCAGCACGATATCCAGGCCACGGTCACCGCGAACGAGCCGGCGAAGGGGCTGATCGCCACCATCGCGCACGTGCCGGATGTCGGCCCGCTCGCGATACATGCGTCGGTCAACGGGCCGCGCGACCGCATCGGCACCGATCTGACCCTGGCCGCGGGGCCGCTGAAGGCGTCGGCCTCGGGGACGGTCGATCTGGCCCACGAGGCAGCCGATCTGGCGGTGAAGGCGGAGGCTCCGGCGATGAGTCCGGGGCCGGGCATTTCCTGGCAGTCGATCCTGGTTGACGCCAAGGTGCACGGGCCGTTCAGGACGGCCGATGCCAATGGCACCATCCGCATCGACTCGCTGGAAGCCGGAGGTGCGAAGATCGGCGCGCTGGCGGCGGATGTGAAAGGCAATGCGGGTCAGGTCAATCTGCATGCAACAGTGAACGACCTGCACATCCCCGGACCGAAGCCAGACACCTTCGCTGGCGCCCCCGTCGTGCTCGACGCCTTCGCCAAGCTGGATGCAGCCGATCGGCCGGTCACGTTCGGATTGCATCATCCGCTGGTGTCGGCGGAGGGGACTGCGCAGACCGCTGGGGTTAAAAAAGCGCAGGTGCATCTGGTGCTGCCGGACCTCGCCCCGCTGGCGGCGGCGGGCGGAACGGATATTCGAGGCAGCACCGACCTGGATGTGCAGGCGGAGGTCAACGGCGACACCACGACCGCCTCGGCAAAGGGGCGCATCGCCGTGACCGGCGGCATGGCGCCCGTGCCGGCGCTGATCGGTGACAACGGCTCGCTCGATCTGGCCGCTTCGATGCACGGGCAGGAAATCGCCGTGCAGCATCTGACGCTGAACGGCAAGGCTTTAACAGTGGCGGCCGAGGGCGGTCTGACCGGACAGACCGTGGATGCGAACTGGACCGTCGGGCTGGCCGATCTGGCGGCGGTGCAGCCGCGCTTGTCGGGCAAGGTGGATGCGAAGGGGCATGTTGGAGGCAGCCTGGATGCGCTCGCGGTGCAGGCGGATATCGGCGCGGACGTGGCGGCGAAAGGGTCAGGGTCGGGCCACGTTGATGCGCACGTGGACGCCTCGGGTCTGCCAAAGGCGCCGCATGCGCAGGTGACCGCGGACGGCACGCTGCTGAATGCGCCGCTGTCGCTGGCTCTGACCGCGGACCAGGCGGCCGGCGTGACCAAGGTCGAAATCGACCACGCGACGTGGAAGTCATTGCAGGCGCAAGGGGCGATCAGCCTGACGCCGCCCGCGGTCATTCCCGCCGGCAAGCTGAGCATTGACCTCGGGCGGCTGGCGGACCTGGAGCCGCTGATTGGCAAACCCATCGCCGGACAGGCCCGGGCGACGCTCGATTCGGACGACCGGGCGGCGCGTCTGGCGTTGACGGTGCGGGACGCGGCGCTGCCCGGGACCGCCTCGGTCGGCAAGGCCGAGCTGAATGCGACGGTGACTGACCCGAACGGGCATCCGTCCATGGACGGCACCTTGACCGCTGACGGCGTTTCGGCCGGCAGCACGCAGGGGGTCTCGGCGCGGGTGACCGCGAAAGGGCCGCAGGACGACGTGGCCTTGACGGTCGCCGCGAACGCGCCGGCCGTGGCAGGAGGCGCCGCGAAGCTGACAACCGCCGGGACGCTGAACGTTACCGATCGAACTTTGGCGCTTCAGCGGATGGAGGCGGCCTGGAAGGACCAGGTGCTGCGGCTGCTGGCTCCGGCGAAGTTCAGTTTCGCCGATGGCGTAGCGATGGACCGCGTGCGCCTCGGCTTCCAGCAGGCGGAACTGACGGTCGCGGGGAAGGCCGGCAGCACGCTCGACCTGACCGCCACGCTGCGCAACCTGTCGCCCAACGTTGCCTCGATCATCGATCCGTCGCTTGCCGCGGACGGCATTATCGCCGCGGATGCGCGCCTGACCGGCACGACCGCCCGGCCGGAGGGCACTATCAAGGTGACCGCGGACCGGGTGCATCTGCGCCAGGGGCCGGGTGCGTCCTTGCCTCCCGCAAACCTGGCGGCGAACGCGACCCTGCTTGGCACCTCCGCCCGGATCGACACGCGGCTGACCGCCGGGCCGTCGCACGTGACGGTGACCGGAACGGCACCGCTATCGCCGGAGGGCAGCCTGGACCTGAAGTCCGAAGGCCAGGTCGATCTGAAGATGCTCGATCCGCTACTGCTGGCCCAGGGACGCCGCGCGCGCGGCCAGGTCAGCCTGAACGCCGAGGTGACCGGCACGACCGCGGCGCCCCGGATCAACGGGACGGCCGAGCTGCGCAACGGCGATGTCGCCGATTACGGGATCGGCTCGCGTGTCAGCGACCTCGCGGCGACGATCCAGGCGAACGGCGACACGATCCGGCTGTCCAGCTTCACCGGCAGGGCCGGCCCGGGAACGCTCGGCGGCAACGGCACGATCAGCCTGGCGGGCGACATGCCGGTCGATCTGCATTTCACCGCCAACAACGCCCGCCCGGTGGCGAGCGATCTGCTGACCGCGCTGATCGACGCCAACCTGTCAGTGCAGGGACAGGTCAAGGGCGACCTCCTGGCCGGAGGAACCTTGCATGTCCGTCGCGCCGACATCCGCATCCCCGACAAACTGCCGGCGAGTATCGCGGTGCTGCCGGTGCGCAACGCCAACGCGCCGCCGCCGCCCCCTCCGCCGCCGCCGAGCCAGTCCAACATCGCCCTGAACCTGACCCTGGACGCGCCCGAGCAGGTGTTCATCCGCGGGCGCGGCCTGGACGCGGAACTCGGCGGGACAATCCATATCAAGGGCACCGCCAGCAATCCGATCCCGGACGGCGGCCTGCACCTTCGCCGGGGCACGCTGAGCGTCATCGGCACCACGCTGAACTTCACCGAAGGGACGATCGATTTCAGCGGCGCCGGCATTTCCGACCCGTCCGTGCATTTCGTGGCGACCTCGACGACGCCGACGCTGGTCGCGACGCTGACCGTCAGCGGCAGCGCGAGCGACCCGAAGATCACGCTGTCGAGCGTGCCCGAGATGCCGCAGGACGAGATCCTGGCTCAGCTTCTGTTCGGCACTTCGACGTCGAAGCTGAGCCCGCTGCAGCTTGCGCAGATCGCCACGGCGCTGGCATCTCTGTCGGGCGCGGCGCCGGGCTTCGATCCGCTGGACAGCCTGCGCACCTCGCTTGGTCTCGACCGCCTGTCGGTCGGCACCAACTCGTCGGGCAACCCGACCTTGCAGGCAGGGCGGTATGTCGCGCGCGGCGTCTATGTCGGGGCACAGCAAAGCGCGTCCGGCAGCGGCACGCAAGTGACGGTGCAGGTCGATCTCGCCAAGGGGTTGAAGCTGGAGGCGACGGCGGGATCGTCCGGATCAAGCTCGGCGACCGGCAGCGCGAGCAGCGAGGACGCGGCGAGCGTCGGGGTCACCTATCAGTTCGAATATTGAGGAACGGCTTTCGGGAACAAAGCACGATCGCCGGCGTTAGGCCGGCATGAGCACTGATCCGAAGACCAATGCCAGCGCGTCCCGTCCGTCCAACGCGGAGAAGGACCCGGACAACTGGACGACGGGCGCCGAAACGATGACCGGCGCTCAGGCATCGTATTTGCAGACGCTGTGCGACGAGGCCGGCGAGGCGTTCGACCCGAACCTGACAAAGGCGGAGGCGTCGAAACGGATCGACGCGCTGCAAGCCAGGACCGGCCGCGGGCGGAACCACTGACGCCGATCGGCGCCGGGCCTGGCCGCATTCCTGGCGGGTACCAGGGGCGTCATCGCCCGGCGCTATTTGGCCAAGGCCTCCACCAGCAGCGCATTGCCGGCCACCATGCCGCCGCCGCTCCGTACCGCCTGCACCGCCGCATCCAGGTCGCGCAGATATCCGGCCATCGGCTCGACGTTGCCCGGCCGGGTGGGCACAGGCAGAGGCTGGGACGACGCGATCGCGATGATCATGTCCGTGCCGTACGGCGGCCCCGCCTCCCACGCGGGCTGGCCTGGCAGCGGGTCGCCCAGGCTGATCCGCTCCCCGGCCGTAAACAGCCGCACCTTGTCCGCGACAATCCCGCCGGCATCGGCCACCTGAGGATACAGATGCTGGAGATTGCCATCGTGCACGATGTAGTCCACCCGGAGGTATCCGGCGAAGTTCGGCATCGTCACGCGCGGACGGATCTTGTCGCCGTCGTGCAGCGCCATCCGGTCGCCGGCCAGCGTCAGATCCAGCCGAGGCTCCGTCGCACCGAATGGGGGCGCCGCCGATCGCAGCACGGCCAGCGCCGGGCAGAAGACTGAGTCCGCGGCGACCACGCGCCACAGGATCGCGCCCGGGCCGGTCAGGCCGGCCGCTTCCTGTCTTATGTCCTGCTCGGCGCCCGGACCGGCGAAACCCGTCAGCACCGCGTCGCCGTTGTCACGCACAGTGCCGCCGATAAGCGCGCAGTGCCGGGCCGCGGTGATCCGCGCAAGGACATCGCCGATCATGACGGGCGTGAGCGCGGGTTTGTCCGGCCGCGGCTGGGGCGGCAGAGGCGCGACCGGTATTGCCGAGGCATCGGGCTCCGGTTTGGCCGGCTCCGGCGGAGGCGAGGGAGGCGCCACCGGCACGGCCGCTGCGTCGGGCTTCGATTTGGCCGGCTCCGGCGCTGCCACACCCGGCGCCGTCGCGGGATGCAGCACGTCGTTTGATGGGTGAAGCACAAACCAGGCGCTTCCCCCACCCGCGGCGAGCAGAACCAGCACCCCTGCCACAACCAGCGGCATCAGGCTGCTTTTTGGTTTCTCGACCGCAGCGGTCAAGACCGGTACCGGTTCAGGTGGCGGAACCGCGGGCTGCGAAGCCGTAACGACCGTCGCGTCTTGCGTTTGGGAGTCCGCCGCCGGAGCGGACGCCGCCGCCGTCAGGGCCGCGGCGAACGCCGCCGCCGAGGCGAACCGGTCGTCGGGCCGCTTCGCCATCGCCTTCAGGACCACGGCATCGAGCGCCCGCGGCGCGGTGACGGAAATCCGCGACGGCGGCGGCGGCTCGGTGGTCAGCACCCTATGCATGATCGCCGACACCCCGCCGTCGAACGGACGCTCTCCGGTGAGCAACTGATACAGCAGCACGCCGGAGGAATAGATGTCGGTCCGGGCATCGACCGTTTCCGACATGAACTGCTCGGGCGACATATAGGCCGGCGTGCCCATCACCGCGCCGACGCGGGTCATGCCGCTGCTCTCGATCCGCGCGATGCCGAAGTCCGCGATCTTGATGCGGCTTTTGGCCAGGTCTTCGCTGGTCAGCATCAGGTTCGCGGGCTTTATGTCGCGATGAACGACGCCGCGCTCATGGCTGAATGCCAGCCCGGCGAGCAGATCGTGCATGATGCCCAGGATCTGCGGCATGGCGAACCGTTCCCGGGCGTCCATCACCGATTTCAGAGTCGGGCCTTCGATATACTCCATGACGATATAGGCGACCGACCGGGTTTCGCCGTAATCGTAGATTGAAACGATATTGGGATGCGACAGCCGCCCCGCGGCCTGCGCCTCTCGGCGGAAGCGCGCAATCCCCTCCTGGATATCCTCGTCGGCGGCATCGGAGAGCGGCACCGTCTTGATTGCGACGCGGCGCTGTATCGAGGGATCCCAGCCTTCGTAGACAATGCCCATGGCGCCGCATCCAAGCGTGCGCCTGATTTCATACTTGCCGAGCGTCCCGAGTGTTTCCATGCCCGCCCCGTGTCGCCGGGTTTGTTATAGCAGGCCGCGGCGGTCTTCATGCATCAGCATGTTGAAGGCCTCTGTTTGCACGGAACGGCCTCTACTTATATCAGGGGCGCTTGAATCAGACCCACCGAGCCTGTCTTTCACGTCATGGCCCGGCCTGTCCGGGCCACCTGTCGCGGCACGTGCTGGCGGGGTGGCCCGGACGAGCCCGGCCATGACGTGTTGGGCGGGAAGGGTCGCTCTTATCGGCGGTAGCCGTCGGTCAGCGTTTCGAGAAACGCCACCAGATCGTCAACATCGGCGTCCGACAGATGCGTCGCGCCGCCAAACGGCGGCTCCGTGCTGACGTTCGCCGCATAGGCCGCGGGCAGGTCGTCGAATTTTCGCACCGTTCCGTCCGGGCCGGCTGGATACCACCGGGCCGGGTCGGTGTCGCGCCGCGCATAGAACGCCACGGCATCGCGCAGCGTGTGAAACACGCCATTGTGGTAGAAGCTTTGCCTCAACGCGACGTTGCGCAGCGTCGGCGCCTTGAACATGCCGCAGTATTTCACGGCGTCCCGCAGATCGCGCCGGTAGGGGCCGCATAAGCCGAGATCGAAATACGACGGATCGCCGTTGGCCGGGATCGCCCGGTTGCGCGGCAGCCCGAGCGCGGCGTAGCCGAAATCGGTAAACAGCGGCGGCTTGCCATCCGCCGTGACGCCGCTTTTGTGGCACGGCGCGCAGTTGCCGCGCGCCGGGTCATTGAAGATCGCAAGCCCCCTCGCCTCCCGGGCCGACAGCCCGACCGTGCCGCGCAGGAAGGCGTCGTACTTGCTGCTGAACGGGCTGAACACCGCGGGAGACTGCTGGTAGAACTCCAGCGCCTCGGTCACCGCGGCGAAGGCGCGCGGCGTATCGGCGAACACGTCCTGGCCATACAGGGTGCGCAGGTCCGGCGCATAGGCCGCCCGGCCCACCGCCGAGACGACGGCGGCGGCGTCCGGCATGGCCATCTCGTTGTTGTCCAATAACGGGATCGCCGCCTGATCGCGCGCGCGGTCCACGCGTCCGTCGCGGGTGCGGCCGCCGGCCGGGCCCTGGTCGACGCTCTCGTCGCCGTCATCTTCGGAATCGAAGAAATGCTCCTGGAACGGCGGGGTGAACCGGCCATAGGTCAGGCCCGGCACCGCGCGCACGCCGGAGTGCCGCAGGTCCGCGCCGCCCGGCTGCACCGGCAGCGCGTTCGGCGGGGAGAAACCATGCGCCGGATCATGGCAGGTCGCACAGGATTGCCGCCCCGACGCCGACAGCGACGGATCGAAGAACAGCTTCCTCCCCAGATCGGCGATCGCCGCGGCGCGGGCGTAGGCCGCGGCGGGAGACGGCGTCGGGCCCCAGGGCAGCGCCGGGGCATCCGCAGCGAGCGCCGGCGACATCAGCCCAAACAGCACTGGCAACGCGCGCAGGCCGGGTATTGTCATCAAATTGCCATACCCGGTTGGCCGAACGCACTTATATGGAGCATCGGTTAGTCATACTTCGAAACGGTTGCTCGACGGGGAACGCATGAATCGCATCATTTCCAGATTGACCTTGGCCGGCCTCGCCGCCGCCGCGGCGCTGCCGGCCAGCGCGGCGCCCCGGTACGACGACATCCAAACAATCGTCGTGATCTACGCCGAGAACCGCAGCTTCGACAACCTGTACGGCACCTTCCCCGGCGCGAACGGTCTTGCGCAGGCATCCGCCGCGTCCGTCACGCAGCTCGACCGGGACGGCAAGCCGATGCGCGGCCTGCCGGCGGTGTGGGGCGGCACCGGCGACAAGGTGATGCAGGGGGCGCCGATCGCGCCGGTGAGCCTGACCGAGGGACAGACCGCGACTTTTCTCGGCAGCTTCAACCATCCCTATGATGTCGCGGCGCTCTATCGAACAGGCGGCGCCGCGGACGCAGATCCGCTGCGCTACACCAACCGGGATCTGTACCACCGGTTCTATGAGAACCAGATGCAGATCAACGGGGGCGCCAACAACATGTTCGCCGCCTGGGCGGATTCGGGCGGCATGACGATGGGGTATTTCACCCCGGTGCCCGAGGCGGAACTGCCGCTCTGGGGCTGGGCGCATCAGTACGTGCTGGCGGACAATTTCTTCCAGGGGGCGTTCGGCGGCTCGTTCCTGAACCATTTCTACCTGATCTGCTCCTGCGCGCCGCTGTACGGCCATGGCGGCGTCAACCCGAACGGCGGTTCGAATCCCACGGTCGCGGCGGTCGAAGCGGACGGGGTGACGCTGACTCCGGCGGCGAATTCGCCCGCCTCGGCGCTGGACGGTCCGCCGGTGTTCAAGCGCAGCGGCAACCTGACGCCGGACTTTTATGCGGTGAACACCATGATGCCGCCCTATGCGCCGAGCGGCAATGCCGACGCGGAGCAGAAGACCGTCAACCTGAAGTCGGCGACGACGCTGGTGCCGCAGACCGAAACCACCATCGGCGATTTGCTCAGCGCGGCGCGGGTCGGTTGGGCGTATTATGCCGGCGCCTGGGATTTCGCGCTGTCGCATCCGCCGTTCGCCGCGGGCACCTCCGCAGCGGTGCCGAACTTCCAGTATCACCACCAGCCGTTCAACTACTTCGCCGCGTTCGACCCGGCGACCTCGGCCGGGGCGGCCAACCGCGCGGCGCACCTGCTGGATGCCGGTGTGGTGACCGATCCGGCGGTGCTGCCGGAGTCGCGGTTCCTGACTGACATCCGCGCGGGTTCGCTGCCGCCGGTGACGTTCTACAAGCCGCAGGGCTCGGTGAACCAGCACGCGGCCTATGCCAACGTCGCCGACGGCGACACGCATATCGCCGCGCTGCTGAGCGCGCTGCGGGCCGGGCCGCAATGGGACCATATGCTGGTGGTGGTGACGTATGACGAGTTCGGCGGCTGGTGGGATCACGCGGCGCCGCCCAAAGCCGATCGTTTCGGGCCTGGGACGAGGATTCCGGCGCTGATCGTGTCTCCGTTCGCGCGCACGGGGACGGTGGATCATACACAGTATGATACGACCTCGATCCTGCGGTTCATTACGCATCGCTGGAATTTGCCGGTGCTGCCGGGGATCGCGGCGCGGGATGCGGCCCTGGCGGCGCATGGGGCGCCGGCGCTGGGGGATCTGACGGAGGCGCTGGAGTTGCGGTAGACGCGGCGTCCGGGGCCGCGCGCGGCCCCGGAAATCGTCGTTCGATCAGTCCGTGATCAGCTTGATCGAAGACAGCGCATCATTGTCGATGCCCCAGTCCTGGACCCGGGAATACTCTCCCGGCGCGAATGTCCCGGGCGGCTGACCGGCGGCGTTGCTGCCTTTGCCCTGATGTGTGTCGAAATCCTTGTCCTTGAAGAACTGCCAATAGCCGCCTGGGATGACGAAGGACGATACCTTGTCATTCCAGCGGCCGTAGAGTTTGACGCTTCAATCTGCCGTTTGGCGTCATGGCCCGGCTTGTCCGGGCCACCTGTCGAGGCAGGTACGTGCGGGGGTGGCCCGGACAAGCCGGGCCATGACGCGTTAGACGCCAAGAGTTGCTCTCAACGGCCGCCGGTATCATATCAACGCCCATAAAAACCGACTCCGGGGTGGTGATTGTCTGGGTTATTCGGTACTTCCCCGGACTGACGTTGAAGACCCGCCGCCGTTGAAAACGACGCTGCGGCGGAACCGTATCGGTTCACCCGAACCCCACCCCCGTCAGTTTCTCCGACGCCGCCCACAGCCGGCTGCCGGCCGCCGCGTTCAGCGCCTGCGGAAACACCCGCGCCAGCCCGGGCGCGCCACGGGTCTCGCCCGGCCCGGACGGACCGTAATACGCGCCGCCCGCCGCCTCCGGCGCCGCCGCCGCATACAGCGTGGGCAGCGCCCCGTCCCGCGCCGACTGCGCCACCAGCCCGAACGCGGTCCCGATCAGCCACGCCTTCAGGTTCGGCTCGCCGCCGCCGATGCCGCTGGCGACGATGTCGGTCCGCGCCCAGCCCGGGTGCGACGCGATGCTGCGCAGCGCCCAGCCGTTCTGCTCCGCCCGGCGATGCAGTTCGAGCGCGAAGATCAGCGTCGCCAGCTTGCTCTGCCCGTAGGCCCGCAACGGATTGTAGGACCGCGCCGACTGCAGGTCGTCCGGATCGAGCACGGCGCGGCGATGCGCGAGGCTGGCGACGGTGACCACCCGTCCGCCGCCGGGCGCCGCACACAGAGCCTCCCGCAGCCGCGCGGTCAAAGCGAAATGACCGAGATGATTGACGCCGAACTGACGCTCGAAGCCGTCCTGCGTAAGCTGCCGCGTCGGATAGCCCATGACGCCGGCGTTGTTGACCAGGATGTCGATCACCCCGTCCTGCGCCGCCGTCACCGAAGCGGCGAACGCCGCCACCGAGGCCAGGCTGGCGAGATCGAGCATGTCGAATTGCACCTCGGCGCGCGGGAGTTCGCGCCGAATGCGCGCCGCCGCCCGGGTGCCCTTGTCGGGGTTGCGGCCGGCCACGATGGTGGTTGCTCCCAGGCGGGCGAGGCCCAGCGCCGTTTCGTATCCCAGCCCGCCGGTCGCGCCGGTCACGATCGCGACCTTGCCGGCCAGCGAGGGCGAATTGTTAAGGGTCCAGTTTCGCTTCGGTGGCGTGATTGGCATCGTGGTCCTTGACGTCGGAGCGGGCGGAACAGGGAGGGTCAGGGAAGTCCTGTCGCACTATACGCGCCGTCGGCAAGGCTGGCGCCGAAAAAAGGGTCGCGGACTCCGCCTGGTCCTGGTGCCGCTCGATCAAGTTCTCGCCGCGTGGGCCGTCGCTTCGCCGGGGGGCATTGAGGCGGCCGGATCAGGGATCGGCCGGCCCGGGATCCGTGCCGGTTCAGCCATCCACAAGTGTTTCAAAGGTTAACAACACCTTAACACGGTTCCTTAACTAACGGATCAGAATATTTGAATATCAATGGGTTACCCGTCTGCCCAAACGATTGGCAAGCCGCATATTGGCCGCTCCCACGCGCATTTGAGCGGTTTTCCGGCGAACAGCCCACCGACTTATCCACAGGCTCGGGGGATAACGGACTCGCCCTGTTCGCCCGCGTCCCTGGCAGCCAGTTGCCCGATGGCGGACCAGTCCAGGGCCTCCCCGCCGGTGGCGAGCAGGGTCAGGAAACGGTCGCGCAGCAGGCTCGCGAGCGGCAGCGGAACGCGCAGATTGGCCGCCGCGGCCAGCGCCAGGCGGATGTCCTTGTAGCCCAGCGGCGCGGCGAATCCGGCCGGCTCGAACCGCCGGTTGGCGATAAGCTCGCCGTAGGTGCGATAGACCGGTGCGCTGAACAGCGTCGAGGTCAGCAGATCGAGATAGGCATTCAGGTCCACGCCGCCCTTGCCGACAAGCGCCATGGCCTCGCCAACGGACTCGATCACCGACGCGATCAGGAAGTTGCCGCTGAGTTTCACCAGGTTCGCCGCCTCCGGCTGGCCGGACATCACGAATGTCCGCTGGCCGATGGCGTCGAACAGCGGACGGCTGCGTTCGATCGCATCTTCAGCGCCGGCCGCCATGACGAACAGCTTCGCCGCGGCGGCGGCATCCGGACGGCCGAACACCGGCGCCGCCACGAACTGCTGGCCGGCCTCGGCATGGGCACGGGTCATCCGGCGGGACAACTCGACGCTGATGGTGCTGCACGAAATATGCAGCCCGCCCGAGGGCAACGACGACACGATGCCGCCTTCGCCGAAGACGGCGCTTTCAAGCGCATGGTCGTCGGCCAGCATGGTGACAACCGCCTCGCCGCCGCACGCCTCCGCCACCGTCCTGGCGGCGGTCGCGCCGAGCGCGGTCAACGGGGCGGCTTTCTCCGGACTGCGATTGTAGACGGTGACGTGGTGCCCCGCCTTGACCAGGTTGGCCGCCATCGCGGCGCCCATCTGTCCGAGCCCGATAAAGCCCACCCGCATCGCCATCGCCCTTTCACTCATGTAGTCGCGCCGCCGAGCGCCCCGCGCAGATCGTCCTTCAGATCGTCCATGTCCTCAAGGCCGATCGAGATACGGATGACGCCGTCGGAGATGCCGAGCCGCGCGCGCTCCTGCTCGCCGATACGCATATGGGTCGTCGTGGCCGGATGCGTAGCCAGCGACTTCGAATCGCCGAGGTTGTTGGAAATGGCGATCAGCCGGAACCGGTTCATCACCCGGAACGCCCCATCCCTGCCGCCGGGAACCTCGAACGTGACGATGGTCCCGCCCGCGCTCATTTGCCGCTCGGCCAGCGCCACCGCCGGGTGATCGGCGCGCATCGGATACCAGACGCGGGTCACCCCGGGCTGTTCGGCCAGGAAGTCGGCGATGGCGGCGGCGGTGCGGCAGGCGGCGTCGACCCGCAGCGCCAGGGTCTCGATGCCCTTCAGCAGCAGCCAGGCGTTGAACGGCGACAAGGCCGGGCCGGTGTTGCGGATGAACGGCTGCAGCGTCTCGGTGATCCACTTTTGGCTGCCGAGCACCGCGCCGCCGAGCACCCTGCCCTGTCCGTCGATGTGTTTTGTACACGAATACACCACGACGTCGGCACCGAGCTTCAGCGGCTGCTGCAGCAGCGGCGTGGCGAAAACGTTGTCCACCACCACGATGGCCCCGGCTTTGTGCGCCAGCTCCGCCACGGCCGGCAGATCGACCAGTTCCAGCATCGGGTTGGACGGGGTTTCCAGCAGCACGAGCTGCGCCGGCCGCGCCAGCGCCGCCCGCCATTGGCCGAGATCCGCGCCATCGACGAATTCGGTTTCGATGCCGAACTTCGGCAGCAGGGTGGAGACGATCCAGTGGCACGACCCGAACAGCGCCCGTGCCGCGACAACCCGGTCGCCCGCTTTCAGATGCGACAGCAGCGCGGCGTTGACCGCGGCCATGCCGGTAGCGGTGGTGCGGCAGGCTTCGGCGCCCTCGATCAGCGCGAGGCGGTCCTCCAGCATGGTCAGCGTGGGGTTGGCGAAGCGGGAGTATTGATAGTGTTCGACGGTGCCGGCGAAGGTCGCCTCGGCCTGCTCGGCGCTGTCGTAGACGTAGCCGGACGTCAGGAACAGCGCTTCGGCGGTCTCGCCGTGATGGCTACGCTGGACGCCGCCGTGCACGAGGCGGGTGGCGGGACGCAGGCGGGATTGATTGGAAGTTTCTGGTGACATCGTCGGGGCCCTTGCTCGCGTGGGGCCGACCTTGAAGCAGCTCGGGCCTTGAAGAAGCCCTGTCGCTGGCCTCTTTAGCGCGCTTGTTTCACCTCGCCGCAATCCGGCCGGACAAATCACGAGGACCGGGAACGTCCCGGCGCTTCGCTGATAAGTCGGGACCGGGCGCCGCGTCAATGGCACCTATGACAGAGCGATTGCGTTTTTGCCGGGCCCGGGCGCGGAAGCGAATTGCGCTGGCGGCCGGGATTGCCTAAAAGAGCCGCCCGGCGCGGGTGTAGTTCAATGGTAGAACGGCAGCTTCCCAAGCTGCACACGAGGGTTCGATTCCCTTCACCCGCTCCAGTTCCCCCTCATCCGAACGTGGGTATTGCCCCTTCGTCATGGCCGGGCGTGTCCGGCCATCTTCGCACCGCCCGTTGAAGCGCTGATTGCCAAGACACGCCCCATGGGTACCAAGATAAGGGACCACGCGAATCACGGGGTTCTCCACATTCGTCATGGCCCGGCTCGTCCGGGCCACCTGTCGTGCCACGCGCTGGCATAGGCGACGCCCAAAAATGACCGCTTCAGGAAGGTGGCTTCCTCAAACGTCATGGCCCGGCTTGTCCGGGCCACCTATCGCGGCACCGTGCGGAGCGGGTGGCCCGGACAAGCCGGGCCATGACGGTGAGAGAACAAGGCCCCGGGCAAACTTTTCCCCTCGCTTCCCCCTTTTCTGACACGGCCGGCCATGACGGAGAGGTACAGGCTTCCGGTCGTGGCGGGCCTTCCTTACTGTCCCAGATCCAAACGCCGACCAAGGTGCGCCATGCCCGCGACCGAAAACACGATCATCTACCACAACCCCGCCTGCGGCACCTCCCGCAAGGTCCTCGGGATGCTGCGCGACGCCGGACTGCGGCCGACGGTAATCGAGTATCTGAAGACCCCGCCAACCCGGGACGAACTGGTCTCGCTGCTTGCCCGCATGGGCATGACCCCGAGGCAGATCCTGCGCCGCCGGGGCACGCCGTACGACGAACTCGGTCTGGACGATCCGGGCAAATCCGACGACAGCCTGATCGAGGCGATCCTCGCCCATCCGATCCTGATGGAGCGTCCGGTCGTCGTCACCCCGCGTGGCGTCCGGCTCTGCCGCCCGGCGGAACAGGTGCGGGATCTGCTGCCCTGATCACTGCGGCGCCGGCGGCCTGACGTCCAGGGCCTGCCGGACGATACCCGCCAGTTGCGCCGGCCCGAACGGCTTGGGCAGCAGCACCGTGCCCGGCCGCACCGGCCAGTGGCCCGGCGGATAGCCGGTGGTGAACACCACCCGCATCCCGCCATCGACCTGCCGCGCGGCCTCCGCCAGGGCACGCCCGTTGACCCCGCCCGGCAGCCCGATATCCGTGAACAACAGATCGATCCCCGGCCGATCGGCGATCAGGCGGAAGCCCTCCATCGCGTCCGGCGCGTCCAGGACCTCATAGTCCAGCTCCCGCAGGACCTCGACGCAGGAGGCGCGAACCTCCGCGTCGTCCTCAACCACCAGGATCGTCTCGCGCCGCCCGCGGTCCGGCCGCGCCGGGACAGCGGCGGCCGGCGGCACGTAGCGCGGCAGCATCAGCCGGACCGACGCGGGATCCCCGGATGTCGCCGAGCCGCCGGCCGCCCGCGCCAATCCCAGGGCCATGCCGAACGCGGCGGCATCGGCCGGACCGGCCGCGTCCGGCGCCGCCACGCCGATCGCCACATATGCCCCGGGCAGCAGGCCGGGTTCAGCCGCCTCGATCCGGACCGCATCGGCCGAGAGCGTCAGAATGCCGCCGTCCGGCACGCGCTCGCCCGCATCGACCGCCAGCGACAGCACCGCCGTCTCCATCCGGCCCGGATCGGCCCATACGAAGCAAAAGTCTTCGGACAGCCGCAGGTCCAGGCCGACGCGGTTGCCGAGGCCGCGCCGGAGCAGCGATGCAACCCCCTCCAGCAGCCGGTTGACGTCGACCGCCTCGGGCTCCGGCGGTTGCGCTCGTGACAGCGACAGCAGGCGGCCGGTGAGGGACGCGGCGCGCCGGACGCCTTGCAGCGCCGCCTCGGCATGCCGCGGCGCGCGGCCCCCGGCGCCGTTCAGATACCGCTGCAGCATCTCCACGTTGCTGCCGATGACGGTCAACTGGTTGTTGAAGTCGTGCGCGACGCCGACGGACAGCCGCCCGGCGGCCTCCAGTCCCTGGCGGCTGCGCAGCGTCTCCTCCGCCGCCGCGAGCTGCAGCCGGACCGCGCCGATCGCCTCCGCCGCGCGGGCCTCGGCGCGCCGTGCGCCGGTACGCCACGCCGCCGCCGCCACGCCGGCAACGCCGAGGGACAGGCTGAATCCGGCGAAGCCGGTCAGGCGCCAGACCAGCAGCGACACCACCGCAGTGAGCGTCAAGGCCAGTTCCGGGGTCATCGCGTCGCCCACACGGATCACCATGGATTGCACCCTGACGCAGGACCTGGGGGAAACGCGGCGGACAGACTTTCGCCATTATGTGGCACCCGCGAAGCGGCCTCGCCACGCCGAGTCAATGGCGGTAGGGTCAAGCAGCGGTGAGCATCGCGATTGTGCGGTTATCCCGCCCGCCCGCGGTTCCGTTCATGGCCCCTCCCGTCGATCCCGTTCAAGGCAGCCCCCGGCTTCCCGCCGCGACCGACGTCGTTGTCATCGGCGGCGGCATCATCGGCGCCTGCACCGCCTTTTTCCTCGCCCGCAAAGGCGTGCCGGTGGTGCTGTGCGAGAAAGGCGAAATCGCCGCCGAACAGTCCAGCCGCAACTGGGGCTGGTGCCGCAAGATGGGCCGCGACCCGCGCGAACTGCCGCTGGCGATCGAGGCGCTGCGGCTGTGGCCGGAGATGAACAGCCTGGTGGGCGCCGAAACCGGCTTCCGTCGCGCCGGCATCGCCTATCTCTGCCGCACCCCGGAGGAACTGCGGAAGCGGCAATCCTGGTTGGAGCTCGTGGCGAAGCCCGCCGGCCTCGACACGCGGATGCTCACCCGCGACCAGGCCTGCCGCGTGCTGCCCGGCCTGTCGGGCGCCTGGCTCGGCGCGCTGTACACGCCGACGGACGGCGGCGCGGAGCCGGCACGGGCGGCACCGGCGATTGCCGAGAGCGCCCGCCGGTTCGGCGCGGTCATCCTGACGCAATGCGCCGTGCGCGGCATCGATACTATCGGGGGTGCCGTCGCAGGGGTGGTGACGGAACGCGGCCGCATCGACTGCACCCGGGTGGTGCTCGCCGGCGGCGTCTGGTCGCGGCTGTTCTGCCGTTCGCTCGGCCTGCGTCTGCCGCAGCTCAAGGTGCTGTCCTCGGTGATGCGGACCGAGCCGCTGGACGCAGGGCCCGACACTTCCGCGAGCGGGTTCGGCTTCGGCATGCGCAAACGCCTCGACGGCGGCTATACCGTCGCGAGCTGGAGCGGCAATGTAACCGACATCGTCCCCGACACGCTGCGCTTCATGCGGGACTTCCTGCCGGCGCGGCGCATGCTGGACGGGGAGATCAGGCTTCGCCTCGGCCGCCGCTTCCTCACCGAACTCGCCCAGCCCGCGCGCTGGAAGCTCGATCAGCCGTCGCCGTTCGAGGCCGTGCGCACCCTCGATCCGCCGCCGCACCAGCCGATCCTGCGGCAGGCGCGGGATTGCATCACGCAGGCGTTTCCGGTGTTCCATGACGCGCGGATCGCCGAAACCTGGGGCGGGATGATCGATGTGACGCCGGACGGCGTTCCGGTCATTTCGGGTGTCGATGGGTTGCCCGGGTTCTTCATCGCCACCGGATTCAGTGGTCACGGTTTCGGCATTGCGCCGGCAGCGGGCAGGCTCATGGCCGAATTGCTGACATGCGAAACGCCGGTGGTCGATCCTTCACCTTTCCGCTACAATCGATTTTTGGATGGGTCCAAGCCATCACCCTCGCCACTCGTTTAGGAAAAAACACGCGATGGTCCAGAACTTCCCGAATGTGCGCATGCGCCGCCTGCGGTCGAACCAGGTGATGCGCGACATGCTGCAGGAACACACGCTGTCGATGAACGACCTGATCTATCCGATCTTCGTCGAGGAAGAGCTGGACGACTACGCGCCGGTCGATTCGATGCCCGGCATCTTCCGCATCCCGGAGCGCAAGCTGGACGGGGCGATCAAGGAATTCGCCGCGGCCGGCATCAAGGCGGTGATGACCTTCGGCGTCAGCCACCACAAGGACGCCACCGGCACCGATTCGATGAAGCGCGACGGGCTGATGGCACGCATGATCAAGCGGGCGAAGGACGCGGTGCCGGGGATGATGGTGATCTCCGACACGTGTTTCTGCGAGTATACCAGCCACGGGCATTGCGGGGTGATCCACGGCCACGACGTGCACAACGACCACACGATCGAGAACCTCGGGGTGCAGTCCGTGATCGCGGCGGAATCCGGGGCAGACATGATCGCGCCGTCGTCGATGATGGACGGCCAGGTCTGGGCGATCCGCAAGGCGCTGGACGCCTCCGGCTTCATCAACCTGCCGATCATGGCGTATTCCTCGAAGTTTGCGTCGGCGTTCTACGGGCCGTTCCGCGCCGCCGCCGGCTGCGACCTGGAGGGCGATCGCAAGACCTATCAGATGAACCCGATGAACAGCCGGGAAGCGCTGCGGGAATCCGACGAGGATGAGGCGGAGGGCGCCGACATCCTGATGGTGAAGCCGGCGATGCCCTACCTGGATGTGCTCAGCCAGATCAAGCACCGCAGCCTGCTGCCGCTGGCGGCGTACCAGGTCAGCGGCGAGTACGCGATGATCAAGTTCGCCGCCGCGGCGGGGGCGATCGACGAGGATCGCGTGATGCTCGAAAGCCTGGGCGCGATCAAGCGCGCCGGGGCGGATCTGATTCTGACGTATTTTGCGATGGACGTGGCGCGGCGCGGGTTCTGAGGCGACGCCCAAGAGTAAGCGAATCCGGGCGTCCATACCCTTCCGTCATGGCCCGGCTCGTCCGGGCCACCCATGCCAGCACGTGCCGCGACCGGTGGCCGGACGAGCCGGGCCATGACGAATGTAGAGAACGCCGCGCTCCGCGTCCCCATTGTCCTGGCGCTTATGGGGACAGCCCCGACCATGACATGGAGGGAGGAGAAGCACCGCCAGGACCCGAAGGCCGTTGGAATCGCCCGGATTGCGCCAGATCAATGAACGATCACCCGCGGCGGCCATAGTTGACGCTGCTTACAATCCGGCGGAAACGGCTTCGACGATTCTGCTCGACCAAGGCGGAGCTTCGGGACGTGTGGATGCGCGCCCGGTGTTCCGCCACTGCTGTTGGCCCTGTCTGTCTTGGGTATCTGCGCGCTGCCTGACGGGCATGACTCACCTGAGAGGACGCCGCGTGTCCATGCCGTGCCACGCCACCAACGAACTGCCGAAGTCCGCGACCGGCATTGCCGGCTTCGACGATGTCCTGCAGGGCGGCCTGCCGGCGGGACGGCCAACCCTGGTCTGCGGCGCGGCCGGATGCGGCAAGACCCTGCTCGGCGTCACCTTCCTGGTCAACGGCGCCACACGGTTCGGCGAGCCCGGCGTCTTCATGAGCTTCGAGGAACGCGCCGAGGATCTCGCCGCGAACGTCGCCTCGCTCGGCTACGACCTCAACGGCCTGGTGGCAGCGGGCAAGCTGGCGGTCGATCATGTGCGGGTCGAGCGCAGTGAGATCGAAGAAACCGGCCAATACGACCTCGAAGGCCTGTTCGTCCGCCTCGGCTACGCGGTCGAGTCCATCGGCGCCAAGCGGGTCGTCCTGGACACGATCGAATCGCTGTTTTCCGGCTTCACCGACCTCGCCATCCTGCGCGCCGAACTGCGCCGGCTGTTCGCCTGGATCAAGGATCGCGGGCTGACGGCGATCATCACGGGAGAGCGCGGCGACGGTGCGCTGACGCGGCACGGCCTGGAAGAATATATTTCGGATTGCGTGATCCTGCTCGACCACCGCGTGCTGGACCAGATCACCACCCGCCGGCTGCGCGTGGTGAAGTATCGCGGCTCCTCCCACGGCACCAACGAGTACCCGTTCCTGATCGATACCGACGGGATCAGCGTGCTGCCGGTCACCTCCTCCGGGATCGATCGCCCGGTGTCTGACGAGGTGATTTCCACCGGCGTCGCCGGGCTCGACGCCATGCTGCGCAACGGCGGGTTCTACCGCGGTGCCAGCGTCCTGCTGTCCGGCGTCGCCGGCACTGGCAAGACCACCATCGGCGGCCATTTCGTCGATGCCGCATGCCGCCGTGGCGAACGATGCATGGTCTTCGCCTTCGAGGAGAGCGCCGACGAGATCTGCCGCAATCTGCGGTCCGTCGGCCTCGACCTGGGGCAATGGGTGGATGCCGGCCTGCTGCAGTTCGAAGCCTCGCGGCCCAGCCTGTACGGGCTGGAGATGCATCTGGCGCGGATGCACCGCGATCTCCACCGGTTCACGCCCTCCGTCGTGGTGGTCGATCCGATCTCCGCGCTACGCGGACCGGATGTGGAGGTGCATGCGACCCTGCTGCGCATGGTGGACCTGCTGAAGAGCCGCGGCATCACCGCGCTGTTCACCAGCCTGCGCAGCCCGGGCTCGTTGCACGACGGAACAGATCAGGCTATATCCTCGCTGATGGACTCCTGGATCAGGCTGATGGACATCGAGGCCAATGGCGAACGCAACCGCGTTCTCTATGTGATCAAGTCGCGCGGCACGAGCCATTCCAACCAGGTGCGCGAATTCCGCATGACCGATGGCGGGATCGAGCTGATCGAGCCGTATATCGGCCCCGAAGGCGTGCTGACCGGCGCCGCACGCCTGTCGCAGGAGGCGCGGGAGCGTGCCGCGGCGGAACACCGGCGCCGCGAGATCGCGCAGCGCGGGCGCGACCTGCTCCGGCGCCGCGACGGGTTGGAGCGACAGATCAAGGAATTGCAGGCCACGCTGGAGGCCGAACAGGATGAGGCGCAGGCGCTGCTGATCGAGCAGCAGGCGCAGGATGCGATACTGGCGAGCAACAGCGCGGCGATCGCCGCCCGGCGGGTTTCGGCCGAATGAAACCGGATCGTGTCCACCTTGACGAGTCTCTGGCCGACGCGGATGGTGACAACGGACACTACTACCTGCGTCTTTACGTTGCCGGACATACCGCGAAGTCCATCGCGGCCATGAGCAACCTCAAGCGCGTCTGCGAAACGCACCTCGCGGGGCGATACGATATCGAGGTGATCGATCTGGTGCAGAATCCGCGGCTGGCGGCGGGCGACCAGATCCTGGCGATCCCCACCCTGGTGCGCCGGCTGCCCACGCCGCTGAAACGCATCATCGGCGACCTGTCCAATACCGAGCGGGTGTTGGTCGGACTGGATATCAGGCGAAAGGTGGATGTGCCATGACCCTCGCGACCGGAACGCCAACCGCGGCCACCTACCAGCTCCGGCTGATCGTCGCGGGAAGCACCATCCGGTCGAGGGAGGCGATCCGCAACCTGCAGCGCATGTGCCACGACCACCTGGGCGGCCAGCCCGATTTCGAGGTCATCGACATCTACCAGCAGCCCGCGCTGGCGGCGAAATACGATGTCGTCGCCGCCCCGACCCTGGTCCGGATGCTGCCGCTCCCGGTCCGGCGCATCATCGGCGACCTTTCGCAGACGGATCGCGTGCTGCGCGCCCTCGACGCTGGCGCGCTTGCCCCGGCGGCGTCGCCGTGACATTGGCCGAACCCTCGGCGGACGGGCTTCGGGAGCACATTCGCGAGCTCGAGGCCCGGCTGGAGGAGTGCGAGGAGACGCTGGGCGCCATCCGGCGCGGTGAGATCGACGCGCTGGTGGTCAACGACGGCACCGGCGAGCACCGCGTCTACACGCTGGAAAACGCCGATCGGCCGTATCGCGTGCTGATCGAGCAGATGCAGGAGGGCGCGTTCACGCTTGGCGCCGACGGCATCGTCATCTATTGCAACCGGCGCCTGGCCGAGATGCTCTCTGTGCCGCATGAGCAGCTCATTGGCCGCACGGTGCAGCCGTTCGTTCTGCCGGACGATGAAGCGGCGTTTCAGGCGCTGTTGAACGAGGCGGCACGATCCGGGGTCCGGCGGGAGCTGACCCTGCGAACCGCCGCTGGCCGGGCAGTCCCGGCCTACCTCTCGCTCAGTCTGTTGGACGAAAGCGAAACGACGCTGCTGTGCGGGGTGCTGACCGACCTGACCGCGCAGAAGTTCCATTTGCGGGAACTGACCGACGCCAACGCCCGGTTATCGAATGAGATCGCGGAACGTGTGCGCGCCGAGGACGCCCTGCGCCAGTCCCAGAAGATGGAGGCCATCGGTCAGCTCACGGGCGGCATCGCACACGACTTCAACAACATGCTGCAGGCGATCACCAGCGGAATCACGCTGGCGCAGCGGCGCATCTCGGCCGGCCGTGCGGAGCGGGCGCACGAACTGCTGGACGCCGCGATGATGGCGGCGGACCGGGCCGCGACGCTGACGCAACGGCTGCTCAGTTTCGGCCGCCGCCAGACGCTGGAACCGAAGCAGGTCGCGCCGGGCGAGCTCATTGACGGCCTGAAGGCGCTGATCGAGCGCACGGTTGGCCCGACGATCGATGTCGAGGTCAAGATCGAGCAGGCGTGCTGGCCGGTGTGGTGCGACCCGAACCAGTTGGAGAACGCACTGCTGAACCTGGCGATCAACGCCCGCGACGCCCTGGTGCCAGCGGGCGGACGGATCGAACTCAGCGCCGGCCGCGTCAGGATGCAGGAGGCGGAGACCGGGCTGTGGGAGGGCGCGGTACCCGGCGACTTCGTGCGGATCACGGTGGCCGACACCGGCACTGGCATGACGCCGGAGGTGCTGGCACGCGCGTTCGAGCCGTTCTTCACGACCAAGCCGCCCGGGCAGGGCACCGGCCTCGGCCTGAGCCAGATCTACGGATTCGTCCGCCAGTCGCGCGGCATGGTGCGGCTGGAAAGCGCGGTTGGGGTTGGCACCTCGGTGCACCTGTATTTGCCGCGCAGCACCGCCGATACGGCCGATCGGCCGGACGCCGGCGCGCCGTGCGCGGGCCACCGGCCGGCGGGGGCCGCCGGGGCCGCGACGGTGCTGCTGGTCGAGGACGAGGAGGTGATTCGCGACTTCACAGCCCAGGCGCTGCGCGAGTTGGGCTACCGCGTGATCGAAGCGGAGGACGGGCCCGACGGTCTGCATGCGTTGCGCAAGGCGATGCGGCCTCCAGAGAAGATCGCGATCAGCCTGCTGGTCACGGACATGGGCCTGCCCGGGGGCCTGAACGGCCGGCAACTGGCCGATGCCGCGCGGGAACTGATCCCCGATCTGCCGATTTTGCTGATAACCGGTTATGCCGGCGATAGCGTCGGGCGGCTGGAAACGCCGGGGCCGGACATGGCGCTGCTCGCCAAGCCGTTTGCGTTGGAAGCCCTGGCGGAGAAGGTAGAGGCCATCATCGGCGCGGCGCCGGCGAGGTAAGCGGCGAAGCGGCCGGACTCAGCGTGCGGGTGCCATTTCATGGGCGAACACAGTCTCGATCTCAGCGCCTTGCGCAACGCGCTTGGGTCGCTGGAAGGCGCGATCGACGTTGTCAGCGACAGCGGGTGGTTCGACCGCCAACCGGCGAACGTCCGGAACACGTTGATCGCTGGCGTGGTCCGGAACTTCGAGTTCGTCTACGAGATCGGCATCAAAATGATGAGGCGGCAAATCGAGATTGACGCCGCCAGCCCGGCTGGTGTGGACGGCATTGGCTTCAAGGACATGTTGCGCATCGCCGGAGAAGCGGGCCTCGTCGCGGACGTAGAGGCCTGGTTCAGGTATCGGCGGATGCGCAATCTCACGTCGCATACCTATGATCGCGACAAGGCTCGCGAGGTTTACCAGAATACGCTTACGTTCGTCGTCGACGCGAGAGCGCTTCTTGCCAGTCTCGAGGCACGCAATGGCTGATCTGCCGCCCATCGCCATCCGGCCGGACCTGTGGACGATCGTGCACGACATCCTGGTAAGGAACGTGCCCGGCCAAGAGGTCTGGGCGTTCGGGTCGCGGGTCAAAGGGCCGGTCAAGCCCTATTCCGATCTCGATCTGGCGGTAATCTCCGAGACGCCGCTGCCGCTCGACGTTTTGGGGCGCTTGGCCGAGGATTTTTCCGAGTCCATCCTGCCGTGGCGGGTCGATGTGGTGGATTGGGCGACGACGAGCGAATCGTTCAGGAAGATCATCGAGCGAGACAAGGTGGTGCTGCTGCCTCGCTGAGCCGCTAATAGCAGTGCGCGCGGAGACCAACTCCTTCAAGCCCCGTCATGGCCCGGACAGCAAGCCCCGGCCATGACGGAGGGGGACGGGCTCCCGGGTTCGCTTATTCTGGCATCGCCAAAGGTCGTGGGCGGTCAGTCGATCCTAGGCTGACATTAGAGCCGTGGTTCGTTCGCGGCACCGCAAGCATTTCTCAACCGCAGATGTACGCAAATGCACGCAGATCGATGTTGCTCGGCCGGAGGCACGATCCGGCCGACAGGGTCGCGATGGCGTTGAGGCGGCTTTGATTTGCATGCATTTGCGAACATCCGCGGTTGAAACACCTGCGGTCATTTGCGCAAACGCCGTCTTCAAAAGCCGGTCCCGGCATTGCCCCCCGGGTCGGCTGGCATCACACAAAATCGACGCTCGTGCCGATCGACCAGGTTGGCGCCTGCGCGGCTCGTCCGGGCCATAGCGGCCGAGCACCCCCGATGGATCGAACCCAAGGCGGACCGGTATTACAGGGCCGGCTTGCCATCGGGCATTTTGACCCCATCCCTCCAGGTCTGGCGAACCGCATCCTCCACAGCGGCCGGCAGCGGCAGATAGCCCAGGTCCTCCGCCATCCGGCCGCCCTTGGCATAGGCCCAATCGAAGAATTTGATCACAGCCACGCTGCTCGCCGGATCCTTCGGATTGCGCGGCAGCAGGATGAACGTGGCCGAAACCATCGGCCAGGTCTGCTCGCCGCCCTGGTCGATCAGGCTTACGGCGAAGTCGGGCGCATGCTTCCAGTCCGCATTCGCCGCCGCCGCCTCGAACGCCGCGCGGGCCGGCTCGACGAACCGGCCGGCCTTGTTGCGCAAGCGGACGGTGACCAGGTGGTGCTGCGTCGCGTACGCGCTCGCGACGTAGCCGATGCCGCCCTTGAGGGTGCGAACGGTCAGGCTTTCGTTGGAGTTGCCCCTGGCTCCGAAACCGGCGTCCCAGTGAACGCTGGGGCCGACCCCGGGGTGCTGCTTCCAGGCCGGACTCACCGCGGACAGATAGGACGTGAAGATGTAACTAGTGCCCGACGTTCCGGCGCGGAAGATCGGCACGATCGGCAGGCCGGGAAGCTTCAGCTCCGGGTTCAGCGCCTCGATCCGCGGGTCATCCCACCGGGTGATCTTGCCGAGATAGATGTCGCCGACAATGTCGCCGGTGAGCCTGAGCTGGTTGGCCTCGACGCCCGGAATATTCACCACCACCACCACGGCACCGAGCACAGCCGGAAATTGCAGCAGGTTCCCCGCCTTCAGCCGCTCCGGATCAAGCGGCTCGTCGGACGCGCCGAAGTCCACCGTCCGGTTCACGAGTTGCGAGATGCCGGTTCCGGACGTGAGTCCCTGGTAGTTCAGCCGCACGCCGATCGCGGATTCCGCGGCCTGACCCCATGCGGTATACAGCGGTGCCGGAAACGTCGCGCCGGCACCGGTGATCTCCTGCGCCCGCAAGCCGATGGGCAAGCATGCCAGCGCGAGCGTCAGGGCGGCGGCGAGCAGGCCGCGCGAAACTTCCGGTAGATGGAACATCTGTTTTGTGAACCCTTTGGACTATCCGCGGCGTTGCCAGTGCGAACTATACCGCGGCCGCGCGTGCCAGGCCATCCGAGGCCTATAACTGTCACATCTTGCCGTCGCTGCGCCCCGGCCGGTAGACCAGCGGCCAAACCTCGAGAGACCACGATGACCGACACGACTGATCGCTATGTCACCTTCCTCGGCCTCAACTGTGACGGCAAGGCCCGTGAAATCATGGCCCTGGTCGATCGGCATCTCGCCATCCCCGGCCGCAACACGCCGTTCTGGGACTACTTCGCCAGGAAGCGCTCCGGCGGTTCGGGCCCCAAGCCGGACGACCTTTTCCTGATCCACTCCAACCTGCAGGAGGTCCGCGGCCTCTTCGAAACGTGGGAGGACGAGGAGGCGCTCAGGCTGCTCGACCAGCTGGAGGAAAAGTGCTGCTGACCTCGGAGGTCCAGGCCGATCTGGCGCTGCTGCGGGCGAAAATGCCGCTGACGCACTGCCTGACCAACTTTGTCGCGGCCGGCTTCACCGCGAACGTGCTGCTGGCACTCGGCGCATCGCCGGCCATGGTGGTTGGCGTGGAGGAGGTGCAGGCTTTCGCCGCGCTCGCCAACGGCGTGCTGATCAACGTCGGGACGATCACCGCGACCTCGGCGGAGGCGATGGAGCTGACCGCGGCGGCGGGCACGCCCTGGGTGCTCGATCCCGTCGCGGTTGGCGCGTTGGCGTTTCGCACCGGCGTCGCTATGTCGCTGCTGCGGCATCGCCCGGCGATCGTCCGCGGCAACGCTTCGGAAATTTTGGCGCTTGCCGGCTTGGAAGGCGGCGGCCGGGGCGTCGATTCGACCGCTTCCTCCAGCACCGCCGTAGACGCGGCCAAGGCGCTGGCCCGGCGCAGCGGCGCGGTCGTCGCGGTCAGCGGAGCGATCGATTACGTCACCGACGGCGCGGCGCTGATCGAGATCGCCGGCGGCCATCCGATCATGACCCGCGTCGTCGGCACCGGCTGTGCGCTGGGCGCGACGATGGCGGCGTTCCTGGGTGCCGGCATGCCGCCGATGCGGGCCGCCGCCGCAGCGTCCGCGGTGTTCGCGCACGCCGGGGAACACGCGGCGGCGCGGTCGCGCGGCTCGGGATCGTTCGCCGTGGCGTTCCTCGACGAACTGTCGCTGCTCGGGGCTACCTGATCGATCCGGCCGGCAAGACGGCCGGATCGAACCCGCCGGACTGGCGCCGCCACAGCCGCGCATAGACCCCATCGTGCCGCAGCAGCTCGTCGTGCGAGCCGGACTCGACGATGCGGCCGCGATCCAGCACGATCAGCCGATCCATGCGGGCGATGGTGGAGAGGCGGTGGGCGATGGCGATGACGGTGCGGCCTTCCATCAGCGCATCGAGCTGTTCCTGGATCGCCGCCTCGACCTCCGAATCCAGCGCCGACGTCGCCTCGTCCAGCACCAGGATCGGCGCGTTCTTCAGGATCACCCGCGCCAGGGCGACGCGCTGCCGCTGGCCGCCGGACAGTTTCACCCCGCGCTCGCCGACATGCGCGTCGTAGCCGCGGCGGCCGTGCCAGTCCTCCAGGCCGATGATGAAGTCGTGCGCCGCCGCCCGCCGGGCCGCCGCGACGATCTCGGCGTCCGAGGCGGCGGGCTGGCCGTAGCGGATGTTCTCGCGGATTGAGCGGTGCAGCAGCGAGGTGTCCTGCGTGACCATCGCGATGTGCCGGCGCAGGCTTTCCTGCGTGACGGCCGCAATGTCCTGGCCGTCGATCAGGATGCGGCCGGATGCCGGCTCGTAGAAATGCAGCAGCAGGTTGACCAGCGTGGATTTGCCCGCGCCGGACGGGCCGACCAGGCCGACACGCTCGCCGGGCGCGATGGTCAGGTCGATGCCGTGCAGGACGGCGGGTGCTGCGCCGACGACGACGTCGCGGACACGGCCGTAGTCGAAATGCAGGTCCTCGACCTGGATGCCGCCGCCGGTGACGTGCAGTTCGCGTGCATCCGGCGGGTCGGGCATCTGGCGGGGCACGTCGATCGAGCGCATGCCGTCCTGCACGGTGCCGATATTCTCGAAGATCGCGGTGATGCTGCGGGCGACCCAGCCGGCGATGTTGTTGAGCTGCCAGGCCAGCGGGATGGCCGTCGCCACCGCGCCGATGGTGATATTGCCGGCGGACCATTGCCACAGCGCGACGGTCGCCATCGCGACGATCAGGCTGGCGTTCATCAGCATGAGCGTAGCGGATGTAGGCGGTGGATCATGCGGGTCTGGTCGCGGAAGGCGGCCGTGTTGTCGTCGATGGCATCGCGGACGAAGGCGTCCTCGTCGGCGGCGCGGGCGAACAGCTTGACAGTGAGGATGTTGGTGTAGCTGTCGACGACGCGGCCGGTCAGCGTCGAGCGGGCCTCGGACAGACGGCGCGAGCGGTCGCGCAGGCGCGGCACGAACCAGCGCAGCATGGCGGCATAGACGACGAACCAAATCAGCATCGGCAGGGTCAGGCGCCAGTCCAACCGGCCGAGCAGCACAAGGGCGCTGGAGCCGTACACCATGATGTACCACGCGGCGTCGAACGCCATGACCAGGCTCTCGCGCAAGGCCGGCCCGGTTTGCAGCACGCGGTTGGCGATGCGCCCGGCGAAGTCGTTCTGGAAGAACGTCCAGCTTTGCCGCACCACATGCCAGTGGTTATGCCAGCGGATCATGTTGGAAAAGCCGGGATTGACGATCTGGTTGACCAGGACCGAGTGCGCGATGAACGCTGCCGGCCGCAGGATCAGCACCACGGCGGCCATGCCGAGCAAAGTCCCGCCATTGTCCCGGAACAACGTTTCCGGCGTGTTGGTCGAGACCAGGGTGACGACACGGCCGATGAAGGCCGGGATCATCGTCTCGAGAACGGCGATCAGGCCGCCGAAGACGAACAGCGCGACGGTCAGGCCGCGCACTTGCCGGATGTAGTGCCAGTAGAACCTGACAAGCCCGGCTGTTGGCGGCGGTGCGGGAACTCCAGCAGTCGGATCGAGCAAGGCTTCGAAGCGGCGCAACATGGGTATCAGGGGTGGACCCTGCCGGCGGCTCCGTCAATCGAGGCATGCGGGAACGTGAGCGTTGCGTTCGCGCGTGCCGGACCCGGGCGATGCCGGCAAAACGAATGCGGAGGCCTGCCCCCCTTGTAAAGCGTCATGGCCCGGCTCGTCCGGGGCACCCCCGCCACACGGTGCTGCGACAGGTGGCCCGGACGAGCCGGGCCATGACGATCAGGGGAAGCTCTCGGACTGACGCAGTACGTCCTGGACGCCGTCTTACGACCAGTGGCCGCGCACCCAGTACGGGCCCTGCCAGTGCGGCGGTATCCACACCCGAGGCCCTGCCACGTAGCCAGGGGCATAATAAACGCGCGGCGGCGGGGCATAGACGACAGGCGGAGGCGCATAGACTATCGGCGGCCCCACGACCACGGGCGGGATATACACGCCGACGCCATAGCCGCCGCGCCACCACGCAAGCGCGTCATGCGGCACCGCCGCGATGCCGATCGCCGCCAGCCCGAGGACGGCGGCGACCGAGGTCAGGCGTTTTGCATTGGACATTCAAACCTCCTGCTGTCCCGGGGCGAATTCATAGCGTGCCTGTGTAACCCGCCGGTTTCGGGAATGTGTCACATTGCGTGGCACTCCCGCCGCTACAGCGAGGTTTCAAGGCCGCGCCGCAACCGGGCCGCCCGGGCACGGCCGGATTTGGCGAGGCATTCGAACCAGATGGCGATGTCGTCGAACCCTTCCTCGCGGGCCTTGCGCGCCATCGCCGGATAGGCGCCGGCGAAGTCGTGCACCTCATGCATGATGGCCGCCCGCAGGAGATACGCCGTCCCGCGGCCGGACGGCGCGGGTTCAAGCTGATCCATGTGCGCGGCGGCATGACGCTGCCTGCGCCGAGCCGCCCGCCGCAGCAGTGCCGCGGTGTTCGTGTCGCCACGGGACTCGGTCCGCAGGGCGGCGGCTTCGCAGCGGCGGCCGGCGATGGTTTCTTCGGCAAACGCATGGCGCAGGTTTGCCTCCGTCCTGCTCGCGCTGATATCAGCCATTTGGCATCCTCCCTTCCGCTTCGCTGACGGATTTGCGGCGTTAGTCGCGGCGCCGTCCGGTCTCGGGCGGCATCATATAACGCGCTGCCCGGGCGCTGCGGGTGTTGATAATGCGCAACATCGCCCGTCACGTTTGAGCGTACGCGCGGGTTGCGCGGCCGTGCCCGGCATGGTCCTGTTTGCGGCCGTGCCGCCAAGGATCGATGCCCATGACCAAGCCATCGGGGCCCAAGCCGCTGGAAGGCCTGCTCGTCGTCTCGCTGGAGCAGGCCGTCGCCGCGCCCTATTGCTCCGCCCGGCTGGCGGATGCCGGCGCGCGGGTGATCAAGATCGAACGCGCGGAGGGCGATTTCGCGCGCGGCTACGACCACGCCGTGCAGGGAATGTCGAGCTATTTCGTCTGGCTCAACCGCGGCAAGGAAAGCCTTGTCGCGGACATCAAGCGGCCGGACGACGCGGCGCTGCTGCACCGGCTGCTGGCGAAGGCCGACGTGTTCATCCAGAACCTGGCACCCGGGGCGGCGGCGCGCTCCGGCTTCGGGGCGGGGGCGTTGCACGCTAATAACGAACGCCTGATCACGGTGGATATTTCCGGTTATGGAGAAACCGGCGAGTATGCCGCAATGAAGGCATATGATCTTCTGGTGCAAGCGGAATCCGGACTGGCGATGGTGACTGGCCATCCGGCCGGCCCGGGGCGTGTCGGCGTGTCCATCGCCGACATCGGATGCGGCATGAACGCGGTGACCGGCGTGCTGGAGGCGCTGATCGAGCGCAGCCGGACCGGGCGCGGCAAAGCCTTGCGGGTCAGCCTGTTCGATGCCGTCGCCGACTGGATGAATGTCCCACTGCTGTATTTCGAGGGCACCGGCAGCGCGCCGCAGCGGCTCGGGCTGGCGCATCCGTCGATCTGCCCGTACGGCGCCTTCGCCACGGCCGACGGCGCGCTGGTGCTGATCTCGATCCAGAACGAACGCGAGTGGGCGACGTTCTGCGCGTTGTTTCTGGACGAACCGGACTTGCCGAAGCAGGCCGGCTTCGAAACCAACCTGATCCGCGTCGCCAACCGCCCGGTGGTGGACGAGCGTGTCGGCCGTATGTTCGCGGCGCTGAGCCGCGACGCGGCGGCGGCCAAGCTGCGGGCCGCCAACACGGCTTATGGTTTCGTCAACGATCTGGCGGCGCTGGGGCGCCATCCGGCGCTGCGGCGGACCAAGGTGGGACTACCGGGTGGAGGCGTCGCGGAGATCATTGCTCCGGCGGTGATCCGCGCCGGGGAGACGCTGGCGCTGGGGCCAGTGCCGGCGGTGGGAGCGAACAGCGCGGCGATCAGGGCGGAGTTCGCGGGGTGAGCGGGATGGTCCGGTCCGGTTCTCAGGGCGCCTGGCGTGTTTGTCTCCGCATTTTCAACACAGTCTCCTGGCCGGCGCGCGGCCGCACAATGGATGAACATGCCCCCGCGGCGCTTGCCGCGCTGTCGTGCGCCTCGGGACGTGTAGGCGGGTTTCGATTCACCGCTCTTCAACACGGAGAAGGCTGTATCGATCCGAATTTGCGATCGGCTCGCGGACCGTTCCGCCCTACATGCCGCCATGAGCGTGCACGTGACGATGCCGCCGGCGGCTGCCGGCAGAGACAGCACCGGCGGCGCCTTGCGCCCCCGTCGCGCATTCTCGGATTCCGGTTTTTGCCCAAGGAGCCTGCGCCCGGCAACGGGTGGTGGCACCGGTGTCCAACCCGTCAAACGCGACTCGCACCGAACCCGGTAACGATGATGGAAGGATTGTCACACCTTGAAATCGGCCGGGTGTTTTCGAACAGCCTGCCTGTGCCGGCCATGACACGTGGCAACGGCACCGGCTAGCCTGCCGCGCCGCGTGCAATTTCAAATAAGCCGAAGACTTTCGGACACGGACACGCCGAAGTACTTCGCTCGAAACGCCATTCTTGCTCCCTCCGTGGCCCTCGTTCTTTCTCCGTGTTGAAAACCAGTGCTTCGATCCCCCGCGCCGTTTCCCGCTACCCCCGAACCTCTCCACCCGCGCCGCACGGCCGGGAAGAGAACAGCACGTCCACGCCAGACCAACGCCAAGTAACGCCAACAGCCGTCCATACCGCATCGCAGTATCCGCCCAATAATCCAAGCAGGGCGGTGTTTGACTAAAGCAAGAGCGGCCTCCTTGACGCGTGATTCAACACGGATGCGTTCGCTACGCGGCCATCGCATACCCGCGCCGCCTTGCCGGAGCGACCGGATGCCGCGCCGTCACCCGCTCCAGCAGCATCCGCACGTCGCCGTCCAAACCGGCTTTCAGCGCCGAATCGAGGAACATCTGCTCCAGCACGTCCTGCTGCGCGTGGCTGCCGCCCATGCGGTACATCTCGCCCAGCGCCGGCCGCATCAGCGACACGGAAGCCGCATGCCGCCCCTGCCCGTTCGCCAGCACCGCGCGCGCCACCGGCAGCGCGACATCCCGCACGAGACGGGCGTTCGGGTGTTCGCCACGCGAGAAGTCTTCCATGCCGGCCAGCATCGCCTCCGCCGCCGCGTCCCGGCCGGTAGCGGCCAGCGCCATCATCCAGTGCAGGACGGTGAAGGACGACTGGCAGTCGCCGATACGGGACTCGGCCTTGTCCGCCAGTTCCACCCACCGGCCGCCAACCTCGATGCCGTGCCGCCCGAGGCGATACAGCATGGAGGCGGCGTTCTGCATGTCGATATAGAGGTCCGGCGCCGCCCCGGTCAGCGGCGATGCCAGATCGCGGAACCCGGTGTCGTACAACGACAGGACCTTGGGGAAGTCGCCCATTTCGAGGTGGTACATCGCCTGGTGCCACCACAGATGGTGCTTGATATTGTTGCCGCCGTCCCATCGCGGGGTCAGCGATTCGACCCAGGCGACGCCCTCGCGGCGGCGGCCGGTCATTTCCAGCACATGCGCCACGCCATGCGCCGCCCACAAATCGCCCGGGTCCAGCCGGACCGCCGCCCGGCCGGCATGCTCGGCTGCGAGGTAGTATCCGGATTCCTCGTGCGCGAAGCAGCGGCAGGCCAGGATCGAGGTGAAACCCGGCAGATCCGCGCTCCAGTGCCGCTCGACGGCCAGCACCGAGGCGAGCATCGCCTCCGGGCGGCCGAGCCAGAAGTTTACGAAATGCGCCAGCCGGAAGGCGAGGATGTCGTGCGGATGCTCGGCCAGGACCTGGTCCCACACCGCGGCGGCGCGTTCCGGGTCGCCGCCGATCCAGTGTTCCAGGGCCGCCGCATGAGCCTGCTCGCGCGGCGTGCCGGGACAGCGCCGCGCATCAGCCAGTGCCGCGCGCGCCGCGGGCAGCATGTCGGCGCGGAACGACATCAAGGTCAGATAGCCCCGCAGGCAATGCGCCAGGCCGAACGTGGCGTCGCCTTCCAGCAGCGAGTCCATGCGGGCGGCCAGGTCGGCGCGGTAGCCCAAATAGCCGTCGATCGCGTGATCGAAGCGCTCAACCGCCTGATGCGACGGCGCGGTCAGCACCAGGCCGCGACAATCCTTGAACATGGCTAATCCTCCCCGCGCCTCGATAGCACGAGACGGGGAGGCTGGCAGCAGCCGAACCGGTCAGGCCGGCGTCAGGCTGACACGGGCGAGGCCCATGCGCATCATGCCGAGCTGTCGCGCTGCGGCGGCCGACAAATCGACGATCCGCCGGTTCGAATAGATCCGGTCGGTGACGGTGACGACGACGAACCGGTCGGTGCCGTCGAGGGTAACCTTGAGCTTGGTGCCGAACGGCAGCCAGGCGTGTGCGGCGGTCAGCAGCTTTTGGTCAAAGCGGCTGCCGTTGGCGGCGCGGCGGCCGTGATAGGCGTTGCTGTAATAGGAAGCCGTGCCGGTTTCGCTCACCCATTCGGCGTCATGCCCATCGGCTGGAGGCGCCGGCTGGCGGTCATGCCGGGATGCGGTGCGCGCCGAGGCGCTGTGATGCGACGAGGCGACCAGCGCCGAGGCCGCAATGAACGCGATTGCGAAATGTTTTCTCATCATGCCTCACTCAACTGCAAGCGAACGGTTAACAAAAGGCGATTAACCGTTTCGCCGGCGTGTTAGGGCGCAATATTGGCCCGGCAATGCGGCCGAAATGACCAGCATTGGGTTAGCTTACTCCGCCAAGAAGGCGAAATTGCGGCAGCTTTTCGTGCCGAGAGAGGTTGATCCCCGCCCCATCTTATGGAAGATGCTGTAAATGGACTGGGATGACAACCCCGTGAATGCGATTTTTTTGCCATCGCAGGCGCCAAAAGCGCGATTACGCGCATTCTTGCCGCCGGAGTGGGAAAATAAATCAATATATTCCAAGGCGTTACTGACAGGCGCGTACGATCGCACTTTTCCGGGCGGCGGCCCGACTTCGCGAAAAATGCTTCCGCCCCGCGTTATGCAGCCTCAACGAACGCACCAATATTGGTGCACTCTCGCGATCCGAGGCGCGGCGGAACTCTCTCTCCCGTCCGGTCCGCTCAAGTCCTTGGGTGTCCAGGCGGCGTTCTCCACATTCGTCATGGCCCGGCTCGTCCGGGCCACCTGTCGCGGCACGTGCTGGCATAGGTGGCCCGGACAAGCCGGGCCATGACGTGAGAGACCAAGGCCCCGGGCAAACTTCCCTCGCTGCCCCTCGTCCTGGTACGCATGCGGCGTGGCCCGGCCACTCGCGACTTGCGGTGCCGATGGCGGCAAAGTCGCGGATGGCCGGCACCAGGCCGGCCGTGACACAAAGGGAGAGCCCGATCCGGGCGATGACCTCGGTGGCAACCGTGCCCCCGGGGCCAAACTCAAGGCGGACTGGTATTACTTCGCCGCCGTCCGGGTTGCCTCAGGCAGGTCAGTCTCCCAACCGCCGCCCAATGCCTTGTATAAGGCTACGAGATTGGACGACACATCGGTCGTGCTCTGGGCAAGCTGCTGCTGGGTCTGCAACAGGCTGCGCTCGGCGTCCAGCACGGACAGGAAGTCGGCGACACCCTGGGCGTAGCGGCTCTGCGCCAGGGCCACCGCCCGCCGGTTCTCCGCCACCGCGCCTTTTAGCTCGTCCCGCCGCGACTGCTCCGCCTTGTAGGCGGTCAGCGCGTTATCCACGTCGTGCCAGGCCTGCAGGACGGTGTGCTGGAACGTGATCGCGGCTTCCTGTTGCTGCGCTTCACGCAGTTGCAGGGTCGAGCGCAACTGGCCGCCCTGGAAGATCGGGATCGTCAGCCCGGGTCCCATCGCATACTGTCGGGCGTTCAGGTTGAACAACTGGCCGAACTGCAGCGACTGCAGCCCGAAGCTGCCGGTCAGGTTGAGCGATGGATAAAAATTCGCCTGCGCGACGCCGATCTGGGCGGTCGCGGCATGAAGCTGCGCTTCGGCCTGGCGGATGTCGGGGCGGCGGCGGGCCAGTTCCGACGGCAGCCCGACCGGCACACGCGGCGGCACCGGGGGCACCGGCTTGGCGGTCGCCAACTCCTCCCGCAGCGCGTTCGGCGGCTGGCCGAGCAGCAGACTCAGCGCGTTGATCAACTGCGCCTCCTGCTGCTCCAGCCGTGGGATCTCGGCGAGATTGGTGCGCAACTGGGCGGAGGCGTTGGCAACGTCAAGGTCGGTCGTGACCCCGCCGGCGGCGCGCTGCTGGGTCAGGTTGAGGCTCTGCCGCGCGGTATTGGCGTTCTCCCGGGCGATCTCAAGCTCCGCCTGGGCGCCGCGCAACTGGATGTAGTCGCGCGCGACCTCGGCCAGGCTGGACAGCAGGGTGGCGCGCTGCGCCTCCTTCGATGCCTCGGACGAGGCCGACGACGACTTCGACCGAACGGCGCACGCCGCCCCACAGGTCCACCTCCCACGATGCGTCAAAGCCGCCCTGGTAGAGGTCGAACGGCGGGATGTTGGCGCCGGACACGGCGCCGGCGGCGGAGTTGCCGAAGGCGCCGTTGGCAGCGGTGCCGCTGGTGGACCCGGGGATCAGCCCAAAGATGCCCTCATCGCTGGCCTTTTCCCGGGTGTACGACCCGTTGCCGTTCAGTGTGGGGAACTGCGACGCCTTGGCGATGCCCAACTCGGCGCGCGATTCGGCGAAGCGGACGGACGCGGCCCTGACGTCGAGGTTTTCGGCGGCGACGCGCCGTTCCAGCCCGGTCAGCACCGGATCGTTGAACAGCCTCCACCAGTCCACGTCGATCGGTTCGGCCACCGGGATACTGGGCGGCGGCTTCACCGCCTCCTTCGGGCCGGCGAACCAGGACCCCGGCGAGGCCCAGGCCGGGCGCTTGTAATCGGGGCCGACGGTGCAGCCGCCAAGAGCGGTCGCGCCGAGCAATCCCGCCACGAAGGCAAGTCTTGTCTTGTCGATCATCAAGCTCATCCAGGGTTCGAAGGCCGGCAGCCGAACCGGCCCCGCACTCCTAAGACGGCGCCCGGCATTAAGCGAGTCGGCGGCATCCGTGCTCACGACGTTTCGCTACGGTACGCCCGGTGACCGCTGATGAAGGATGTTCAATATCAACAGGAAGTCGCAGCCCGGCGAGATGGATGGCGAGCCGGGGCCGGCCGCGTCCCGCGGGACAGCCGGCTGTCCCGCGGTAGCTCATGTGAGGATGAGAGCGCCTTAGCGGTTCTTGCCACGCGTGCGCAGGTCCTCGTTGAACGCAGGATCGAACACGCGGCTGAGGTCGGAGCGCGTGAGGCCGATATCCATCAGTTCATAATTCGACATCGCGGCCAGTTCCGCGGCGGCCTCGCTGTCGCGGCGCCATGTCCGGTAGGCCTCGACCCGCCCGGCCAGCCACGCGGCGAGTCCGGATCGGCGGGCACGAACCGGTGCAGCGGCGGGGGCGCGCAGGTTCGGCTCTTCCCATTTGGCGTCGATATAGCTCAAGCTGGGAAGCTTGAATTGATCAGCGGCGTGAGCGCTCATGACAAAAATCCAGACAATCCCGGGACCAACGCGGCGTCGGACTAACGAGGCGCCCCCAGGCTATGATGCAATGCAACATAAGCCGGATTGCCTCTGGATTAAGAGTTAAAAATCTCAAACAGTTATGCGCAACGCGCATAGATGACAAACGAGTCATGCCAGAGTATCGCCACACGGTTACAAAGGGACGCAAATGGGTGGTTCGCCGTTATCAGCGCTGCGCCGGGAACTGGTTCGGCTGGGTCTGGACGGGTTTATCGTCCCGCGGGCGGACGAACATCTGGGCGAATACGTGCCCGCCTCGGCCGAGCGCCTCGCCTGGCTGACCGGCTTCACCGGCAGCGCTGGCCTCGCCGTGGTACTGGCGGCCACGGCCGCGGTGTTCACCGACGGGCGCTACATTCTGCAGCTCGCCGAACAAACCGATCCGGCGCAATGGCAGCGCCTGCATATCACCGAACAGCCGCCCGCCACCTGGCTTGCCGGGCAGGCCCCGAAAGGCGCCCGCATCGGCTATGATCCGCTGCTGATCAGCGAGGACAGCCTCGCCCGCTACACCGAGGCCGGGCTCGACATGGCCGCCCTCGACCGCAACCCGATCGACGCGGTCTGGGCCGATCGGCCGGCGCCGCCGGAGGCGGAGGCGAGGCCGCATGAGTTGCGCTATGCCGGCCTGGCGTCGGATGAGAAGCGGGCCGATGTCGCGCGCCTGCTGCGGGAGGCCAGGCAGGACGCGGCGGTGCTGACCGATCCGGCCTCGATCGCGTGGCTGCTGAACATCCGCGGCAACGACGTGCCGTTCACGCCGTTCGCCCTGTCGTTCGCCCTGGTGCACGCCGATGGCGGGACGGAACTGTTCATCGATCCCGTCAAGCTGCCGCCCGAGACCCGGGCCTGGCTGGGCAACGCGGTGTCGGTGGCGCCGCGCGCCGCGCTCGACGACGCGCTGGGCAAGCTGGCGGGCAAGACGGTCCGGGTCGACGCGATCGGCTCGCCGGCCTGGTTCGCGCAGCAGTTGCGCGCGGCCGGCGCGACTGTCGTGGCAGCGAACGATCCTTGCCTGCTGCCGAAAGCCTGCAAGAACGCGACCGAACAGGATGGCGCGCGCGCGGCGCACCGGCGCGACGCGGTCGCGGTATGCCGCTTCCTGCACTGGCTCGACAGCGTGGCGCGGCAGGGCGGCCAGACCGAGATGTCCGCCGCCGACACCTTGCTGGCGTTTCGCCGCCAGGTGGACGGATTCCGCGGCGAGAGCTTTCCCGCCATCTCCGGCGCCGGCGAGCATGGCGCCATCATCCACTACCGCGTGACCCCCGAAGCCGATCGGCCGATCGGCAGGGACGAGGTGTATCTGATTGATTCGGGGGCGCAGTATCCTGATGGCACGACCGATATCACTCGGACTGTGTGGACCGGCCCGGGTCCGGCGCCGGCGGCGGTGCGGGACCAGGTGACACGGGTTATGCAGGGGCACATCGCCATCGCGACTGCGGTGTTTCCGAAGGGCGTTGGAGGTGCCCACCTGGACGCGCTGGCACGGCGGGCGCTGTGGCAGGCCGGGCTGGACTACGACCACGGCACCGGCCACGGCGTCGGCAGCTATCTGTCGGTGCACGAGGGTCCGGTCAGCATCTCCCGGCTGGCGCGGCCGGTGCCGATTGCCGCGGGCATGATCCTGTCGAACGAGCCGGGGTTCTACCTGCCGGACCAGTACGGCATCCGGCTGGAAAATCTTCTGCTGGTACAGCCGGCGGAACTGCCCGCCGCTACCAGGCCGTTCCTGCGTTTCGAAACCCTCACGCTCGCGCCGTTCGATCGGCGGCTGCTGGAGCCGGCGCTGCTGACGGCGGAGGAGCGGGATTGGCTCGACGCCTACCATGCACGCGTGCTGGACACCGTCGGTCCGGCGCTCGATCCGGATGCCAGGGCCTGGCTGGCCGCGGCCTGTGCGCCGATCGGCCTGGACTCGACCGCTTGAAAACGGCCGGTAAGCGGGCGACATTTTTCACAAACGTCATGGCCCGGCTGCCCGGGCCATGACGGGAATCGGAGACCTGGACGGCATGAGCGCTCAGGCCGCGCGATCGGGGCGGTAAGCCTCCAGGGCAGGCTCACGCGGCGGGAAAGCCAGAGCGATGTCGAGCGACCGCAGCGAAAGGTTCGGATTCCAGGTACGGATCGCGATCCAGCCTGTGCCCCCAGCGCTGGCGCATATAGTCGGTCTCCCGCTTGAAACGTTCGATCTTGTCGGGCGTTTCGTCAGCGCCGCGGGACGCGGATTCATGGTGATAAAGCTCGGCGTGCGGCGTCCACACGTTCCGATACCCCGCCTCGACGAGCTTCAGGCACAGTTCGACATCATTGAACGCAACCGGCAGCGAAACCTCGTTCAGGCCGCCAACCTCGAGAAACGTCTCGCGGCGCAGCATCAGGCACGCGCCGGTGACCGCGGTGATGTTTCGCGCCAGTGCCAGATGCCCGAAATAGCCAAGGTCATTGCGCGGTTTGCGCAGATACTGATGGCCCGCGACGCCGAACATCCCAGTCGTTACGCCGCCATGCTGGATGGTGTCGTCGGGATACAGCAGCTTCGCGCCGACAGCCCCGACATCCGGGCGGATTGCGTGGGAGACCATCTCCCGCAGCCAATCCGAGTTAATGACATCAACGTCATTATTAAGCAGAAGAACCAGATGTCCCGATGCGCCGCGCACCGCCTGATTGTTGAGTGCCGAGTAATTGAACGGTCCCGGACAGCACAAGACGCGAACCCGGGCGTCCCGCGCCAGTTCCGACAACAGCGCCAGGGCGTCGGGCTCGCTTGAGCCGTTATCGACGATGATGACCTCGAACGCCGGATAATCCGTCCTGCCAAGCACGCCCGACATCGTTCGGCCGAGCATATCCGCCCGGTCGCGTGTCGGCACGATGACCGATACCAAGGGTTCCGGCCGCGGCACCGGATAGCGGACCCGGTTCCAGACCGCGAGCGCCGGAGCCGGCTCGACCGTGGCGTCCGGCACGGACGGCGCCAGGAATTCGGCGACCGCGCACCGGCTGCTGGCCGCGCAGCGCTCGCGTGCCGCTTCCGAGAACGTGCGTTGGGCGGCCTGCTGCCGCCAGTGATAGAGGATCCTCGGGATATGAATGATGCGTTCCGCCCGCGTCTGCGCGACGACGCGCAGGGCGAGGTCATGATCCTGGCTGCCCTCGAACCCGGTCCTGAAGCCGCCGGCGCGCTCGACCAGGGAGCGCCGGTACACCCCCAAATGGCTGATCAGGTTGTGGCCCAGCATCAGCTCCGGATTCCAGCCGGGCTTGAAATAGGGCTGGGAGCGCCGTCCGTTCCGGTCGATATGATCTTCATCGGAATAGATGATGTCGGCATCCGGCTGCTCGACGATACGGGCCGCGACCTCATACAGGGCGCGCGGCGACAGCACGTCGTCATGGTCCAGCAGGGCGACGAACGTTCCGGTTGCCAGCCTCAGCGCCGAATTGGATGCAGCCGAAATATGTCCGTTTCGCTCGCGCCAGACCACTTCGATGCGCGAATCTCTTGTTTCGGCCTTACGCAATACCGCGGCGACCGCGGGATCGGTCGATGCGTCGTCGGCAATGCATAGTTGCCAATGCGGATAGAGCTGTTGCTCCACCGAACGAATGGCGGCGGCAAGATGTGCCGGATCGGGATTGAAAACCGGCATGACGACGGAGATCAAAGGGGGCGAGTCGAAACCGGCGATCATGGACAGGATACGCCGCCGCGCCGGTTCGTCCAGACGGTCGTACTTCTCGATCCAGGCGGGATAGGCCTCCTGCATGCCGACCGCGGGGGGGCGCAGCAGCCCGACGAGGCTGTGCATCCGGTCACGCAACGCAACCGGAAGATTGGCGGCAAGCCGCCTGTAGCCGTGGCGGGCCAACCGCCGCCAACCCGGAGGCGTATAGCTGCGGGCGATGTGCAGGGCCCGCTGCCCCGGCGACGGCGACAGTTCGCTATCGTGCGGCCCGGGAACAACCCTGGCGGATCTTGCGTCCAAGAAGGACGGGTTGGACGTCGGTAAATCGTTCAAATGGCACGCCCCGGTCTCACGTAGAGATGGAAGCTATGAAGGTTCGGTTCATGGCGAAACCGTACAATGGTGTGTACGGTCTGACGTGACTGTGATGAATACTGATTACGCGGCCGTTATGCTTAAATTTTCATCATTACAATCGGGTTAGCAACCCGATTTCATTGCGGAACTATCGCATGCGGGCCACCTACCCGGTTCCGGCTAGTGTCCGGCCTTCCAGGCCTCGTAGCGCGCCTTGTTCTCCGCGTTCGGTGGATACAGGCCGGGCAGCGAGGCACCTTCTTCCACCTGCGTCATGATCCACGCCTCCATGCGTTCCTGCTCACCCGCGACCGAGGCGACGCCGGCCACGAGCTTCTGCGGAATCACCACCGCGCCGTCGTCATCGACCATGATCACGTCATCCGGAAACACCGCCACGCCGCCGCAGCCGATAGGCTCCTGCCAGGCGACGAAGGTCAGCCCGGCGACCGAGGGCGGGGCGGCGGCGCCGCGGCACCAGACCGGCAGCCCGGTGCCCAGCACCCCCTCGAGGTCGCGCACCACGCCGTCAGTCACCAGCCCGGCGACACCCCTCCTGGCCATGCGGGCGCACAGGATGTCGCCGAAGATGCCCGCGCCGGTCACCCCCATTGCATCCACCACAACGACGCAGCCCTCCGGCATCGCTTCGATCGCCGCACGGGTGGAAATCGGCGAGGACCATGATTCCGGCGTCGCCAGATCCTCCCGCGCGGGAACGAAGCGCAAGGTGAAGGCCCGGCCGATCAGCCGCGGCTGGCCGGCGCGAATCGGCTTGGTGCCGTGCATCCAGACGTTGCGAAGCCCCTGTTTCAGCAACACGGTGGTAATGGTTGCTGTCGATACGCCCGAAAGTGCTGCGAGCGTGGCGGCGTCGATGGTCATGGGGCGCTCCGTCTGCTGGATCACGCTTGTATTGAGGCTCCGTTGGCGAGCCGGCGCAAGGTCTGCCATGCCGCCGCCCCGGGATCGTTACCATCGCTGATGCCAACCGGATATAGCGAGCATGCGCCTGAGAGGCGCCCGGCCGATCGGCCGCGATGACGAAACGTCTTTTCGGTGCCGTTTTATCCCGCCGCCGGATCAATACCGGATCGGCTCCCGCATGTGCCCGGCAGGCTCGTGTCAGCTTTTCCCCGGGCGATCAGCCGGCGGCACGGTCCGAACTGGCGGCCTGCAACGGCTGGACGTGATCGACGAGCTTGGCCAGGGCCTTGTGCAGAGCGTTCCATTCCGTCCGGCTCAGGCCGGCGGACAAGGTAGTTTCGATCTCCCGGGCCATCGGCTTGATGCTGGCGTAGGTGGTCGCGCCCTTGCGGGTCAATCGGAGCAGGCGGCCGCGGCCGTCGTCCGGATCCTGGGATTGGCGCAGAAGTCCGCGGGCCACGAGGCTCGCGGCGGCTCGGCTGACCTTCACCTTGTCCATCGACGTTCGCTCCCCGGCGGCTGTCGGGGACAGCACACTGAAGCGGCCGACCGCGGCCAATAAGCGCCATTCCGGTATGCCAAGGCCTGAATTCCCCAGGTATTGGCGTAAAATCAGCCGCGAAACGGCCTCGGACGCCACTGCCAGCCGGTACGGCAAGAAGTCTTCCAGGCGGAATTCTTCGTGCCGGGCGTCGCCCTCTTGTTGTATTGGTTCTTTCACTTGAAACCACCTTGGATAGCGGGACCATTATGCATTAGAAATCGTGATTCAACAACAGCCCCGACCACAAAATAATCATGTTCCGCGAGATTTTGTGTCCGGGAAGTCCCTGCCCCCTTTCCGAACACTGCTGTCCGCAATGCAATATAGCCCCCCTGAGGTGAAAACGCGGCGAATCGGCTTCCCGCCGTGCGATTGGCCGAGTAGAGCCGGCAGGCCGCGCCGCCGGTATCGAGACTCGCCTCGCGTAATCCAGCATTATTACGATACAGATTTTGGTGTGCCGCAGTCGATTGCCGGGTTGCATTGCGACTGTAGTGACGTACAGCGCAAATCAGGGTGGTTCCGGCCCGAACGACCGCGCGGCGGCACATCTCTTCTTGTCAGACACACCACGCGGCGGGTATTGCAACCATCCGAACAGCCAGGCGCGCGGCTGGTATGCGTTATATGCATATCGTAACCGGGGGCCGCAGCCACGCCAGGCCACCCCGACCAGCACGGAAGCAAAACCGATGACAGATGACGATACGATCCGTCCCGGCGAGGTGGCCACGCCTCTCCCCGAACAAACCGATGCCGGGGTCTATTTTATTGGACGCATTCACACGCCGTGGCCGACACGCGCCAGTTGTCCAAGGCGAGGCGACCCCGCGGGACCGGACTGCCGGATCGAAGTGGACGCACGCTGGGCCGATGCCCTGCATGGCCTGTCGCGGCATCCATGGCTCCAGATTCTCTATTGGATGCACCAGGCCCGGCGTGACCTTGTGCGGCAGACGCCGCTGCGCACCGGCCAGACCAGCGGGACCTTCGCGCTGCGGTCGCCGCTGCGGCCGAATCCGATCGCGTCCTCGATCGTCGATCTGGTCGCGGTGTCCGGTACCACGGTGACGGTGCGCGGTCTTGATTGCGTGGATGGCACGCCCCTGATCGACATCAAGCCCGGAGCGCGCCGACCGCTGACCGGACAACATTACGTATTGTATAAGCGTGTCGCGGACGCCCGAAGCGCCGATCGTGCTTGCGTGGTCGTGACTCCGCCGCTATACCCCCGCCCCTGTCAGCGAGACCGGGCCTGGAAGGGCATGCCCGGCCGCGACGGCTTGCCATTTCATCACCCGGTGCGGGTGGGCAGGCGCCATATGAAGGAGACCAAAATGCCCAAAGCGAAGACCAAGTCGTCGGTCAAGAAGCGGTTCAAGATCACCGCGACCGGCAAGGTCCTGGCCGGACCCGGCAAGAAGCGCCACTGCCTGATGGCGCGCAGCCAGAAGGCCAAGCGGGCCAACCGCGGCAGCCAGACCCTGACCCATGCTGACGGAATTACCGTCAAGCAGTGGGCTCCCTACGGCATCGCGTAACGGAGTCCGCATACTATGGCACGTGTCAAACGGGGTACCACCACCCACGCCCGCCACAAGAAGGTCCTTGAGCAATCCAAGGGCTTCGTCGGCCGGTCCTCCACCAACTACCGCATAGCGCGGGAGCGACTGGAGAAGTCCCTTCAATACGCCTACCGCGATCGGCGGGTGAAGAAGCGCGAGTTCCGCGGCCTGTGGATCCAGCGCATCAACGCCGCGGTGCGCGAGCACGGCATCACCTACTCGCAGTTCATCAACGGGCTGAAGAAGGCCGGGATCGAGATGGACCGCAAGGTCCTGGCGGCGATCGCCTATGATGATGCTGAGTCGTTCGCGGCGATCGTGCAGAAGGTCCAGGCCGCCCTGGCCTAACGCCGGTTTTCCATCCGGAAACCAAGCGAACAAGGGGCCGCCTGAACAAGGCGGCCCTTTCCGTATGCGGGATCGAACAATGAACGACGACCTTGACGCCCTGAAGACCTCCACCGATGCCGCCCTGGCCGAAGCCGGCGACCTGCGCGCCTGGGATGCCATCCGCATCGCCGTGCTCGGCCGCAACGGCAGCCTGACGGGCATGTTGCGCGACCTCGGGAAAGTTCCGCCGGAGCAGAAGAAGGAACGCGGCGCGGCGCTGAACCGGCTGAAGGATGCGCTGACCTCGGCGATCGACCGGCGCAAGGCCGAACTGGACGAAGCCGCCCTCGACGCCCGCCTGCTGTCGGAGCGAATCGATCCCACCCTGCCCCCGCGCCCGCGCGATTTCGGGCTGATCCATCCGATTTCCCGCACCATGGAGGAAGTCTCGGCCATCTTCGGCGCCATGGGCTGCACCGTGGTGGACGGGCCGGACGTCGAGAGCGACTGGTTCAACTTCGGTGCGCTGAACATCCCGGCGCATCACCCGGCGCGGGCGGATCACGACACGTTCTATCTGCCGCCGCGCGATGGCAAGGCGCCGCCGGTGCTGCGCACCCACACCTCGCCCGGTCAGATCCGAACCATGCTGGCGCAGGAGCCGCCGATCCGGGTGATCGTCACCGGGCGGACGTATCGGGCGGATCATGATGCGACCCACTCGCCGATGTTCCATCAGTGCGAGGGGCTGGTGATCGACCGCGGCATGACACTCGGACACCTGAAGGGCGTGCTGATCGACTTCCTGCGCACCTTCTTCGCCATCTCCGACCTGCCGGTGCGGTTCCGCTCGTCGTACTTCCCGTTCACCGAACCCTCGATGGAAGTGGATATCGGCTGGGACCGGAGGACCGGCGAACTCGGGCGCGGCGGCGACTGGCTGGAGATCCTCGGCAGCGGCATGGTGCATCCGCGCGTGCTGGCCAATTGCGGCATCGATCCGCGGGAGTGGCAGGGCTTCGCCTGGGGCATGGGGATCGAGCGCATCACCATGCTGAAGCACGGCATGCCCGACATGCGGCCATTCTATGAATCGGATCAACGCTGGCTGAAGCATTACGGGTTCAACCCGCTGGCTCCCACCATGCTGCACGAGGGAGTCTGAGCGATGAAATTCACCCTGTCCTGGCTGAAAACGCATCTCCAGACCGACGCCTCCCTGCAGGAAATCACCGACACCCTGACCCGTATCGGGCTGGAGCTTGAAGGCGTCAGCAATCGCGGCGCCGCTTTGGCCGCCTTTCGCATCGCGCACGTCATCGAAGCCCTCCCCCACCCCAACGCCGATCGGCTGCGGGCGTGCAAGGTGGACGCGGGGGATGGAATCGTGTCGGTGGTGTGCGGGGCGCCGAATGCGCATACCGGCATGAAGGCGGTGTTCGCCGCGCCCGGCACGCACATCCCCGGCCTGAACCTGACCCTGAAAGTCGGCGAGATCCGCGGCGTGGTCAGCGCCGGGATGCTGGTATCGGCGAAGGAAATGAACCTCGGAGAGGACCACTCCGGCATCATCGAACTGCCCGCCGACGCCCCGGTTGGCCAGTCCTATGCGCACTGGGCCGGGCTGGATGATCCGGTCATCGACATCAGCGTGACGCCGAACCGGGGCGACTGCTTCTCGGTCCGTGGGGTGGCGCGCGACCTGGCCGCCGCCGGGCTGGGGACGCTGAAACCGTATACGCCGGCCGTCGTGCCGCCGGCGTTCGAGGGCGGCCCGCGCTGGGAGATCGCTTTCCCCGAGGCCTGCCCCTGGATCATCGGCCGCACCATCCGCGGCATTCGCAACTCCCCTAGCCCGAAATGGCTGCAGGATCGGCTGACCTTCATCGGGCTGCGGCCGATTAACGCGCTGGTGGATGTCACCAATTTCTTCACGGTCGATCTGGGCCGGCCGCTGCACGTGTTCGACGTGGCCAAGCTGTCCGGCGGCGTGCTGACCTTGCGGCGCGGTGCCGGGGAGACGATGCGCGCGCTGAACGGCAAGGACTACACGGTCGATCCCGAGGATTGCGCCATCGCCGATGCGGCCGGCGTCCAGTCGATCGCCGGCGTCATCGGCGGCGAGGCAACCGGCTGCGACGAATCCACCACCACCGTGTTCGTGGAATGCGCGCTGTTCGACCCGGTGCGGATCGCGCTGACCGGGCGGCGCCACCAGATCGTCTCCGACGCGCGGCAACGGTTCGAGCGTGGGGTCGATCCGACTTTCCTGCCGTCGGCCATCGAGGCGGCGACCGCGCTGATCCTGGAACTGTGCGGCGGTGAACCCGGCACGGTTACCTCGGCCGGCGGCGAGCCGCATTGGCAGCGCGACGCGACGCTGCGTTTCGATCGCATCGCCAGCGTCGGCGGCTCCGATATCGGCGCGGACGAGGCGGTGACGTCGCTGGAGCATTTGGGCTTCTCGGTTCGGTCGCGCGACGAGGCCAGCGTGACGGTGGCGGTGCCCCCATGGCGCAACGATGTCGCCGCACCGATGGCGCTGGACCAGTCGCCGCTGCTCGATCCGACCAAGGCCGCGAGGGCCGCGGAGGGATGCGCGGCGATCGAGGCGGAGAACGACCTGATCGAGGAAGTGCTGCGGCTGCGCGGGTTGGACGCGGTGCCGGCGGTGTCGCTGCCGCGGGAAAGCCCGGTGCCGGCGCCGACGCTGACCGCGCGCCAGCAGCGCACCGCCCTGGCGCGCCGGACCCTGGCGGCGGCCGGGCTGATGGAGTGCGTGACGTTCAGCTTCATGGAACGGTCCGAAGCGGCGCGGTTCGGTGACGTGCCGGCGGAGCTGCGGCTGAGCAACCCGATCGCCTCCGACCTCGACCAGCTTCGGCCCACCCCGCTGGCGACGCTGGCGCTGGCGGCGAAGCGCAACGCCGCGCGCGGATACCCGGACTCGGCCCTGTTCGAGATCGGCCCGGCCTTCGTGGTCGATGCGCCGGAGGGGCAAAAGCTGGTGGCCTCCGGCCTGCGCTGCGGCGCTACGCCGCGAAGCTGGCTGGCGCCGCAGCGTGTGGTGGATGAGATGGATGCGAAGGGCGATCTCTGGGCGCTGTTTGGCGCCGCGGGCGTGTCGCTGGAATCGCTGCAGGTGACGGCGGAGGCGCCGGCGTTCCTGCATCCGGGGCGCTCCGGCCTGGTGCGGCAGGGGCCGAAGACTGTGATGGGATATTTCGGCGAGATCCATCCCCGGCTCTTGGCGGCGCTCGATCTGCCGGGGCCGATGGTGGCGTTCGAGCTGAACCTGGATGCGGTAGCCGATCCCAAGCGGAAGAAGAAGGCGGCGCCGGAGTTGCCGGCGTTCCAGCCGGTGCGCCGCGATTTCGCGTTCCTGGTGGACACGACGGTCCCGGCGGAGAGCGTGGTCCGGGCGGCGAAGGGGGCGGAGCGCGGGTTGATCACCGCGGTGTCGCTGTTCGATTTGTATCAGGGCGACAAGCTGCCGGAGGGCAAGACGTCGCTGGCGATCGAGGTGACATTCCAGCCTCGCGACCGGACGCTGACGGACCCGGAGATCGAGGCGGCATGCTCGAAGGTAGTGGCCGCTGTGGCGAAGGCGACGGGGGCGACGTTGCGGTAGGCTCAGGCCGAGCCCCCCGGCGATGGCCGGGGGGCGGCATCCACGCTCTTGCGCTGCGTAAACAAGGGCCTGGATGGCGGGCCTTCGTCCGCCATTACGGGAGGCGGCGAACATGCCACGCGTCAAACTCGGCGCAGACTGGAAGCAGAAGAGGCGCGTAGAAGGTTCTTCCACAAATCTAGCACGGAGTTTTCGCACAGGCTGCTCCGGCCGCCATGACCGCGTTGGGAACTGCTGCCGGTCGATTAATATTTGTGCGCGGTGATAGCGACGCTCTGCGTCCAAACCGTCATGTCCGGGGCTTGTCCGGGCCCACCCCGCCAGCACCAGCCGCGACAGGTCGCCGGGACGAGCCGGGCCCAGCATCCAGGCTCGGTGGGTCGGACTCAACGGCGCCTGATGATAGAATGGCCAGTGCACGCACGACCAGTCTCCCCCACCACTACAAATCGTGCCCCGAATAAGAACAGTTGAAGCTCTTATTGCACAGCGGGAAATCCGCCACGATGTTGCCCTCGATCACCGCCTCCAGCAGCGGCCACTGGAACCACGACGGATCGCGCAGATGGCAGCGCTGGATCACCCCGCCCGCGATCCGCAGCCACACCAGGATATCACCGCGGAACCCCTCCACGACCGCCATCCCTTCCCCGTCCGCGCACGCTTCCACCGTCTGGCCGATCGGCCCGTCCGGCAGGTCGCGCAGAAGCTGGTTCAGCAGGGACAGGCTCGCCTCTATCTCGTGCAGCCGGACCCAGATGCGGGCGTTGACGTCGCCCTGTTTCAGCACCGGCACGGTGAACATCAGCGTATCGTACGGCGCGTAGGCCAGATGGCGGCGCGCGTCGAAATCGCGCCCCGAGGCACGGCCGACAAATCCGCCCGCGGCGAATTGCGCCGCCAGTTCGGACCGCAGGATGCCGGTGGACCCGGTGCGATCCTGCAGCGACGGCATGCCGTCGTACAGCCGCAACAGCGGAGGCATCGCCGCGCGCATATCCTCGACCAGACCGCGCACAAGCTGCACCTGTTCCGGGTCGAGATCGACCGTTACGCCGCCCGGCACGATCCGGTCCATCATCAGCCGGTGCCCGAAGCACTCCGCGCAGGTGCGCAGCACCCGCTCGCGCAGGATCGCGCAATGCGCCAGCATCATGCCGAACGCGGCGTCGTTACAGATCGCGCCAAAGTCGCCGATGTGGTTGGCGATCCGCTCGAGTTCCGCCATCACCGCCCGCAGCCAGACTGCGCGCGGCGGGGGCGCCACCCCCGCCGCCGTTTCCACCGCCCGGGCGAACGCCAGCGCATAGGCGACCGTGCTGTCGCCCGAAACCCGCCCGGCCAGCCGAGACGCCCGCTCCAGCGTCGCGCCTGACATCAGCAGATCGATGCCTTTGTGCACATAGCCGAGGCGTTCCTCTAGCCGCACCACCGTCTCGCCGTCGCAGGTAAAGCGGAAATGCCCCGGTTCGATGATGCCGGCGTGCACCGGGCCGACGGGGATCTGGTGCAGGCCGCCGCCCTCGGCCGTCAGGAACGGATAGGACGTGGCGGGAGCCTGCGCGTCGCCCCAGCGCCCGTGATCGAGCCAGGGACGCGTGTCCTTCAGCCCCTCCGGTTCCAACCCGAACAGGTCGCGGATGGTCCGCTCCAGCCGGATCGCCGGGGGATGATAGGCGCCGACGGAGGGAAAGCGGTTGTCCGGACAGTGCAGGCTCAGGACTGAGACCGGCGGCGAGCCGCCACCGTAGATCGCCATGTGCACGGCACCCGGCTCGCCCCACAGGCTCATGAGGTTCAGCGAGCCGTCCGCCAGGCGGTTGACCGTGTAGCGCCAGATCCCCGGATCGACGATCACCCGCGGCCAGGGGCGGTGCTGCGTGACCAGTTCGCGGGAGGCGATGATTTGCGCGAGCAGTGTCATCCGAGCAGCACCGCGACATGCTGGAACCACGTCACCAGCGCGGGCGGCAACCAGATCCCGGCCATCAGCACCAGCGCGAAATGCGCGAACATCGGGATGTAGGACGCGTGCACCCGGCCGGTGGGCCCAACGACCGGGCCGAACGCGACTTCGTTCAGGCGCAGCAGCAGCGCGCCGAACGCCACCAGCAGGCCGGTCACCAGCAGCAGCGCCAGGGCCGGTTGACGTGCGAAGGTCGAGGACACCACCAGGAACTCGCTGGTGAACACGCCAAAAGGCGGCAATCCGGCGATTGCCGCAACACCGGCCACCAGGCCCCAGCCCAGCACCGGATGGCTGGCGGTCAGCCCGCCCATGTCGTCGAGCTTCTGCGAGCCTTTGACCTGCGCCACGTGGCCGACGCAGAAGAAGATGCCGGACTTGGTCAGGCTGTGCATGGTCATTTGCAGCAGCCCGGCGAAATTGCCGAGCGGGCCGGCCATGCCGAAGGCGAACACGATGATCCCCATGTGCTCGATCGACGAGTAGGCGAACAGGCGTTTGATGTCGCGCCGGTGGTACAGCATGAACGCGGCGAAGATCAGCGACAGCAGGCCCATGCCGATCATCAGCGGACCGGGAGCGATGGCGTTGGGATTGGCGGCGAGCAGCACTTTGAAGCGCAGCAGCGCATACAGCGCGACGTTCAGCAGCAGGCCCGACAGCACGGCGGAAATCGGCGTCGGGCCTTCCGCATGGGCGTCGGGCAGCCAGGCGTGCAGCGGCGCCAGGCCGACCTTGGTGCCGTAGCCGAGCAGCAGGAAGACGAAGGCGATGTTGAGCAGTGACGGCTCGAAATCCGGCGCGGCGCGCAGCAGGTTGGTCCAGATCATCGCGTCGATGCCCTCGCCGACGACCGGCCGGGCGGCGAGGTAGACGAGGATGGTGCCAAACAGTGCCAGGGCGATGCCGACAGAGCCGAGGATGAAGTATTTCCACGCCGCTTCCAGCGCCTCGGCGGTGCGGTAGAGGCCGACCATCATCACCGTGGTCAGCGTGGCGAGTTCGACAGCCACCCACATCAGGCCGATATTGTTGGCCAGCAAGGCCAGGTTCATGCCGAACATCATGACCTGGAACATCGCGTGGTAGAAGCGGATGTTGGTGAGGGTCAGGCGGCCGATCTGGATCTCGTGCCCGATATAGGACGCGCTGAAACTGCTGGTGGTGAAGCCGATGAAGCAGTTCAGCAGCACGAAGACAATGTTCAGGTCATCGACCAGCAGGTACGGCGTGGTCGCCGGCCGGTGCCACAGCAGCATCAGCGAGAACAGGAATGCCGCCAGGCTGGCGATCATGTTCAGCGCCGCGCCGAGCCGGTAGCCCGGCAGCACCGCCAGGATCGCCGCGGCGACCAGCGGGGTCAGCAGGATGCCGGCAACCGGATCGGGCATCAGTCCTGGCCTCCGCGAACACGGTCGAGTTCGCTGATATCGATGGTGTCGAACCGCTCACGGATGCGGAACAGGAAGATGCCGACGACGATGAAGGCGATCAGGATGGAGAACGCCACGGTGATCTCCACCACCAGCGGCATCCCCCGCGCGCCGGTGGCGGCGAGGTTGATGCCGTTCTCCAGCGACATGAAGCCGACGACCTGGCTGATGGCGTTCTGCCGCGTCACCATCATCAGCAGCCCGATCAGCACCACCGACAGCGCCAGCGCGATATCCTCCCGCGCCACCGGATCGGCCTCCGCCGTCACCGGCAGCATCACCTGCAGCGACAGCGCGACCAGGGCGATGCCGGCGAGCATGGTCACGCCGATGCCGCCGACGGTCTCGATCTCCCGGTGCAGGCCCATCTGGAACACCATCCGGCGCAGCGCCCAGGGGATCAGCAGCGCCTTGAAGGCGAGGGCCATGCCGGCGGTGATGTAGAGATGCGGCGCCTCCTGGATGTGCGCCTGCCACGCGACGGACAGCGCCAGCACAAAGGCGTGCAGCGCCAAGAACATGCAGCAGCGCCAGCAGCCGAAGCTGATACAGCATCATGAAGCTGACCAGCACCAGACAGCCCGGCCAGCATATGGGCGATGTCGAACGCCAGGCCGTGGGCCGAAATGAGGTTCATTACATGCCCCTGGAAACAAACAGCAGCAGCACGCCGAGCAGCCCCAGCATCAGGGCCGCGCCGAGGAAATTGGGCACGCGGAAGACGCGCATCTTCGCCACCACAGTCTCCGCCACACCCAGCGCGACGCCGCCCGCGGCCATCTTCGCCAGCCACGCCGCGAAACCCACCGCGTCGCGGGCCGGAATGCCGGCATCGCCCGCCATGCCGATGGGGAAGAAGATGCAGGCGACCATCGACAGGTACAGCATCAATTGCAGCGAGGCAGCCAACTCGATCATCGCCAGGTGGCGGCCGGAGTATTCCAGCACCATCGCCTCATGCACCATGGTCAGTTCCAGATGCGTCGACGGATTGTCCACCGGGATGCGCCCGTTCTCCGCCACCGCGACGATCAGCAGCGCCGCCAGCGCCATCGCCAGCGAGACGCGCAGACCGACCTGCCCGTTCAGCATGTAGCCGGCGATCGTCGAAAGCTGCGTGGACCCGGCGATCAGCGCCACCGAAAACACGATCATCAGCATGGCCGGTTCAGCCAGCGAGGCGATCATCATCTCGCGCGACGATCCGATGCCGCCGAAGCTGGTGCCGACATCCATCCCGGCCAGGGCCAGCACGAAGCGGGCACTGCCAAGCAGCGCGGTAATGGCGATCAGGTCGCCCGACCAACTGAACATCAGGTTCGCGGAAAAGGTCGGGATCAGCGCCGCGGCGACCCAGGTCGACGCGAAAACGAAATACGGCGCGACCCGGAACACCCAGGAGGCGTTGTCCGCGACCACCGCTTCCTTCCCCAGCAACCGCCTCAGGTCGAGATAGGGCTGCACCAGCGACGCCCCGCGGCGCCGTTGCAGCCGCGCCTTGACCTTGCGCACCAGTCCGATCAGCAGCGGCGACAAGACAAGAATGACCACCATCTGCACGAACTGCGCCAGCAGCGAATAGATCATTGCCATATCGTCAGCGCGATCAGCAGCACCACCAGGGCGGCAAAGACGAAGCTGAGGTAGCTCCGAATGGTGAGGAACTGGAGGATGTCCGCCTTTGTGGCGATCCAGTTGACGAGGCGGCTGAGCGGCACGAAGCCACCGTCCCAGAACGGGTCCCGGATGATGCGCACGATGCTTGCCGGACGGTTGTCGCCGGGCGGCGGCATGTCCACAACCTCCTTCGAGCGGAACAGCACGGTGCCGAAAACCCGCCGTATCGGCTGGTCGAAGCTCTCGGCGGTGTACTGGCTGGCCGGCGTCGGATCGGGAAAGCCGCAATCCCACGCCGCCGATCGGCGGACGCCGTGGGCGCTGAGCTTGTGGATGGCGATGACGGTGACGCTCATGGAGAAGGCGATGAAGCCGAACACCAGCAGCCCGTTATACGAGCTGCGGCTGGCGGCGATCGGCACGATGGTCAGCCAGGCGTCGCCAAGCTGTTGCGGCATGCGGGCGCCGGTGAGCATCCTCGCCACCGGAGCCAGGGTGTCGATCACCGCGCCCGGCAGGATGCCCATCAGCAGGCACAACGTGGCGAAGCCCGACATCGCGGCGAGCGACCACGGGTCGGTTTCGCGCGCCCGCGCCGCTGCGTCGGTGCGCGGGCGGCCGAGGAAGCAAATGCCGTAGGCGCGCACGAAGCAGCAGGCGGCCAGGGCGGCGGCGAGTGCCAGCAAGGCGCCGTCCACGGGGATCATCAGCTTCAAGCCCCACTGCGGGAACTCCGGCCGCAGCAGCACCGCCTGGAAGGTCAGCCACTCCGAGGCGAAACCGTTCAGCGGCGGCAGCCCGGAGATCGCGATGCAGCCAATCAGGAACACGAACGCGGTGACCGGCATGCGGTGGATCAGGCCGCCCATCGCGTTCATGTTCCGCTCGCCTGTGGCATGCATCGCGGCGCCGGCGCCGAAAAACATCAGGCTTTTGAAGACGGTGTGATTGAGCGCGTGGAACAGCGCCGCGGTCAGCGCCAGTGCGGCACCCGCCCCCTGGTTGTTGGCGCCGAACGCCAGCGCGAGGCCGAGGCCGATGAAGACGATGCCGATGTTCTCGACGGTCGAATACGCCAGCAGGCGCTTGATGTCGCGCTCCATGATCGCGTGCAGCACGCCGAGCAAGGCGGTGATGCCCGCGACCGCCAGCACCACGGTGCCGGCCCACCATTGGGTCGGGCCGAGCAGGTCGAAGACGATCCGAATGAACCCGTAGATCGCGACCTTGGTCATCACCCCGCTCATGAGCGCCGAAACATGGCTCGGCGCGGCGGGATGCGCCAATGGCAGCCAGACGTGCAGCGGCACCAGCCCGGCCTTCGAGCCGGCGCCGATCAGCGCGACGATCAGCACGACCGCGGCGACCCCGACGTCTGGCGGGTTGTCGCGGATGGCGTCGAAGGCATAGGCGCCCTGCGTCCCGGCCAGCAGGCCGAACGCGAGCAGCAAGGCAAGGCCGCTGAACGTCGCCATGATCAGATAGACGAAGCCGGCCTGCGCGTTCCCCGGCTCCCGATGGTGCGCCATCACCAGCGCCCAGGAACTGAGCGACATCAGCTCCCAGGCGAACAGGAAGGTGAAGGCGTCGTCTGCCAGCACCACCAGCGCCATGCCGGCGATGAAGGCGGGATAGAACGGCAGCACGCGCTGCGGGTTCTCCTCATGCCGTGCGTAGCCGAGGGCGAACAGGCTGGCGCCCCCGCCTCCCAGGCCGATCAGGAGCAGAAAGAAGCCGGACAGCGCGTCGAGCCGCAGGTGGGTGCCGACCCAGGGCACGCCGAAGGGCAGAACCAGATGTTCGATGGGACCGGTCAGCGCGGCGAAGCCGCCGGCCAGCAGCCAGATGCAGACCGCAAGGCTGCCGCCATAGACCAGCACCCGCCCGAAGGCCGAGCGCGCCGTGATGGTGCCCAGCACACTGAGCAGCAGCAGGACCGGAACCGCCCAGGCGATCGGCATCATGGCTGCGGCGGCCTGACAGCGAGACGCACGCCGCGTCCGGCCGGACCGCTGACCGCGCCGTCGCTGATGAGTTCGATGCCGGCGGTGGACAGCGCGCCGACGAGCTTGACCAGGGAATCGACGTTGCCCCGGATCACGCCGTCGCTGGCCTCCATCCGCTGGATCGTTGGCAGGGAAAGGCCGGCAAGCTCCGCCAGGCCGCGCTGGTCGAGACCGAGCAGGGCGCGCGCGGCCCGCACCTGGCCGGCGGTGATCATGGGGCGATTCTCATGCGTGAGGGATCAGTAATCCGTTCAGGGACCGGAAACTGACGCCTCAGGTATCAAAGTCAAGTCTTAGTGCGAAGGTATGGAATCTTTACCCCGGCACTGCGGACGATCGGCAGCAGCAGGCCATTGCGGGTCAGCGCCAGAGTCCCGGCCCGCACGCGCCTCCGGCGCCGGTGGCCTGGCCCATTCCTGCGCCAGGCTGAACCGGATGGCACGATGCGTCAGCAGCGGATCCCCTGCGGGAAGATGCGGGGCAAGCGTGGCGAACAGGTCGCAGACCGAATACGGCTTGCGCAGCAACGCCGTCGCCCCCGCCGTTCGGGCTGCAAGCTGCATCGGCTCGGACACGTCCACGCTGGTCAGGACGATCGGCCGGGTGGCATAGCCGCTGCGCCGCCGGATGCGCGCGCAGGCCGAGTATGCGGCCAGTCTGCGGACGCTGACGTCCAGAACGACGAGGTTGGCGACGGCGTGGGCGGCGTATTCCTCGGCGTCCGCGGCCGTGGCGGCCATGAGGACGGCGAAGTCGCCCTCCGAGAGTTCCACCCGCAGGACACTGCTGAGCAGCGGGTCGGGTTCGGCGACGATGATGATGGGGGGCGCGGACATCGGCTTGCATGATGACGGCGAAAGGTTGACGAAAGGTTAACGGCCGTCGGGCAGCTTGTTTCCTGCCCGCTTATATGCGTTTTCCGCGCCGATGACCGACCCTGTTCACGTGATTGGCGCTTCCGGCCGCACCGGCCGCGTGCTGTGCCAAACCCTTCTGGCCGACGGCATTCCGCTGGTGCCGGTGGTGCGCGACCCGGCGAAATGGCAGGCGGCCGAACTGGACGGCCGCGCGCGGCGTGCCGATCTGCGGCAGCCGGAGGCTTTGCGGGCGGCCCTGGCGGATGCGACCCGGATCGTCTCCTGCGCGCATGCGCGGCACACTGCCTCCATCCTCGCCGCGGCCCCGGCATCCGCGCGGCTGGTGCTGCTCGGCAGCACGCGCAAGTTCACCCGCTGGCCGGACGCGCACGGCAACGGCGTGATGGCCGGGGAGGCCGCGCTGATGGCGTCCGGGCGGCACGGGGTCATGCTGCACCCGACGATGATCTATGGCGCGCAGGGGGAGAACAACGTGCAGCGCCTCGCCGCCCTGCTGCGGCGGCTGCCGTTCCTGCCGCTGCCGGGCGGCGGACGCTTCCTGGTGCAGCCGATCCATCAGTCGGATGTCGTGCGCTGCATCCGTGCGGCGCTGGAGCAGGCGTGGCCGGAGCCAACAAGCCTTGTCATCGCCGGGCCGGAGCCGGTTCGCTACGCGGACTTCGTCCGCGCGGTCGGGATGGCGGCGGGTCTGCGACGGGTGCGCATCCTGCCGTTCCCGGCTGGCCCGCTGATCCTGGCGGCGCGGCTGACCCGGCACGTGAAGGCGCTGCCGACGGTCGAACCGGCGGAAATCCGCCGCCTGCTGGAGGACAAGGCGTTCGATATCGCCCGGATGGTTGCGATCCTGGGGGTCGCGCCAATCTCCTTGCGGGAGGGTCTCGCGCTGACATTTCGTCCGGCGGTCTGAGGGGAGGTTGCGATGCCTGTCATCAACAGCATTGCCGCATCGCGTGACGAGATGACGGCCTGGCGGCGGGATCTGCACGCCCATCCGGAATTGTCGATGCAGGAGAGCCGGACCTCGGCGATGGTGCGCGACAGGCTGGCGGCGTTCGGCGTCGATGAAATTATCACCGGCATGGCGACGCATGGCGTCGTGGGGGTGATCCGTAACGGCGCGTCCGACCGCGCCATCGGTCTGCGCGCGGACATGGATGCGCTGCCGGTGCAGGAACAGACCGGGCTGCCGTATGCCAGCCGGACGCCCGGCGTGATGCATGCTTGCGGCCACGACGGGCACACGGCGATGCTGCTGGGTGCCGCGAAGTATCTGGCGGAGACGCGCGACTTCGACGGCACGGTCTACCTGATCTTCCAGCCGGCCGAGGAGTTCAAGGGCGGCGCCGACAGAATGATCAAGGACGGGTTGTTCCAACGCTGCCCGATGGAGAACGTGTTCGGCCTGCACAACTGGCCGCAGACCCGTGCGGGGACGTTTCTGTGGCGGACCGGCGACGTGATGGCGGCGGTCGCGTTCTTCGAGATCATCGTCACCGGCAAGGGTTGCCATGCCGCGTTTCCGCATCACGGGATCGATTCGATCGTGGTGTCGGCGCAGATCATCAATGCGCTGCAAACGATCGTTTCCCGTTCGATCGAACCGGCCGAGAGCGGCGTGGTGTCCATCGGCAGCATCGCCGGCGGGGAGGCGTCCAACATCCTGCCGGAGCGCGTGGTGATGAAAGGTACCGCCCGCTGGTTCCGTCCGGAGATCGGCGACCGGATCGAGGCCGGGATGCATCGTCTGGTGCCGGGTATCGCCGCCAGCTTCGGCGCACACGCGGAGCTGAACTTTTATCGCCACGCTCCGGCGACGGTGAACGATGCCGTGGCGACGGGTTTGGCGGTCGATGCGGCCCGCGTCGTCGCGGGACACGACCGCGTTTGGGAGATGCCGTTGCCGACGATGGGCGGCGAGGATTTCGCGGTCATGCTGAACACCAGGCCCGGGGCGTATCTGATGCTCGGCGGGGCACGCGGGGAAGATGATCCGTTGTTGCATCACCCGATGTACGATTTCAACGATGACATCCTGCCGGTCGGGGCGTCGTGGTGGGCGACGCTGGTGGAGCAGAGGTTGGCGAAGGGTTGAAGGTTGCTTATTGTCATCGCCAGGACAAGCCGCATACGCGCTAACATAAGCCGCGTTGAGCGCTGTCGTTGCTTAAGTGTCATGGCCGGGCTTGGCCCCATAGCTATCAGGATGAGGGGAAAGGTGGGACAAGTTTGCCCCGGCACCTCGTTCCTTCACCGTCATGGCCCGGCTTGTCCGGGCCACCTGTCGCGGCACATGCTTGCGGGGGTGCCCCGGACGAGCCGCATAGGTGCTAACATAAGACGAATGGAGCATGGTCGTTGCCCTCGTGTGGCCGGCCTCGTGCCGGCCACCCGGGACGTGCGGAGCTGTTGGCGCCAAAGTCGTGGATGGCCGGCACAAGGCCGGCCATGACACAGGGAAACCACGTCCTGTTTCCGTTGAGTTAGCGCCTATACGGACGAGCCGGGCCATGACGGTTGGGTGTGGGAAACGTCGATCCCCGCACCTGTGGGCTTTACTCCCCCGGCATGTCCACGCACGTCGGATCCTCATCCGCCCTGCCATGCAGCAGCAGCGCCACCAACCCCGTCCAGCCGGTCTGGTGCGATGCGCCAAGCCCGCGCCCGGTGTCGCCGTCGAAGTATTCGTAGAACAGCACGTGATCCCGGAAGTGCGGATCGTTCTGCAACAGCGCCACGTCGCCGAACACCGGCCGGCGCCCGTCCGGCCCGCGCAGGAACAGCCGGGTCAGACGGGTGGACAGTTCGTCGGCGATCTCCCGCAGGCTGAGCGTGACCCCGGACCCGACCGGATACTCCACCCGGAAATCATCGCCATAGTAATGATAAAACCCGTAGAGCGACTCAATCAGCATGAAGTTCACCGGCATCCACACCGGCCCGCGCCAGTTCGAATTGCCGCCGAAATCCGGACTGGTGCTGTCGCCCGGCACATAGGCCGCACGGACATGCTGGCCGTCCAGGTCCAGGATGAACGGCTTTTCCAGATGCATCCGCGACACGCTGCGCACGCCGTATGGCGACAGAAACGCCGTTTCATCCAGCATCCGCAGCAGCAGCGCCTTCATCCGGTGGCCGCGCAGCAGCGACAGCAGGCGGCGCGACCCCTGCCCCTCAATGTCCCAGTGCGACACCAGCCCGCGGAGGTCGGGGCGGTGGGTCAGCACCCAATTCAGGCGTTCCGCAAATTCCGGCGAACGGGCCACGGTTTCCGGTTCCAGTACCTCTACCGCGAACAGCGGGAAAAGGCCGACGAGTGAGAAGAACCGCAACGGAATGGCGGTCCCGTCGGGGCGTCGCAGCACGTTGACGTAGAACTGGTCCTCTTCGTCCCACAGCCCGTGCAGCCCGCTCTGCCGCGTCATCACCTCGGCGATGGCCAGGAAGTGCTCGAAGAACTTCGTTGCCGTGTCTTCATAGACGCGATTGCGGGTCGCCAGTTCCAGGGAAATGCGCATCATGTTCAGCGCGTACATCGCCATCCAGGAGGTGCCATCGGACTGGTCGATGCGGCCGCCGATCGGCAGCTTCTGGCTGCGATCGAACACGCCGATATTGTCGAGACCGAGGAATCCGCCTTGGAAGACGTTGCGGCCCTCGATGTCCTGGCGGTTCACCCAGCCGGTGAAGTTGATCATCAGCTTGTGGAACATCCGCTCGAGGAATGCGAAATCCGGCTTGCCGGTCAGCATCGAGTCCATGCGGAACACGCGCCATGCCGCCCAGGCATGCACCGGCGGGTTGGCCTGGCCGAACGCCCATTCATAGGCCGGCATCGATCCGTTCGGATGCATGTACCATTCATGCGTCAGGATCAGAAGCTGCTGCTTGGCGAACTCCGGATCGATCAGCGCGAATGTCACCGCCTGGAAGGCGAGGTCCCAGGCGGCATACCAGGGATACTCCCAGGTGTCGGGCATTGAGATGATGTCGCGGTTGTTGAGATGCGTCCAATCGCCGTTGCGGATGGAGCGCCGCTCCGGCGGCGGTGGCGGCTGCAACGGGTCGCCAGCCAGCCAGCGGCGGACATCGTAACGATAGAACTGCTTGGACCATAGCATCCCGGCCAGAGCCTGGCGCTGCACCAGCCTGGCATCGGCATCCGCGATGTTGGACTGGAGCGCGGCGTAGAATGCGTCCGCCTCCGCGATCCGTTCGGCCAGCACGGCATCATGATCCGCGAACGGATCGCCCGGTGCGGCGGCCGGACGCCAGCGCAGGCGGATCGTTTGGCGGCCGCCTGCCGGGATCGTCAGTTTCACATGCGCCGCGCATTTCGTGCCCTGTTGAAGCTCCACGGCACTGGTATCGCCGTTGACGACGCAGTCGTTGATGCCGTCCTTGAACGGCCCGGCGGCATCGGATTTGTACAGCCGCCTCGTGTTGGTCTCGTTCCGGCAGAACAGCCAACCGGCGTTTGTATCGATGTCGAGCCGGCGATCCGGCATCCGGTTATGCCGCGCCTGCACGCCGCCATTGGCGAGCGACAGTAACGGCTCCGGAATGCCGGGCCGCCAGGACCACGTGTTGCGCGCCCAAAGCTGCGGCAATACGTGCAGCGCGGCGGCCTCGGGGCCGCGATTGTCGATGCTGATGCGGATCAGGATGTCCTCGGGCGAGGCCTTGGCGTATTCCACCGTCACGTCGAAATAACGGCCGTCGTCGAAGATCCCGGTGTCGATCAGTTCGAATTCCGGCTCGTCGCGGCCGCGGCGGGCGTTCTCGGCGATCAACGCCTCGTACGGGAACGCCGCCTGCGGGTATTTATACAGCATCCGCATGTAGGAATGTGTCGGCGTGCCGTCGAGGTAATAGTACATCTCCTTGACGTCTTCGCCATGATTGCCTTGCGCGTTGGTCAGGCCGAACATCCGTTCCTTGAGGATCGGGTCGCGTCCGTTCCACAACGCGACCGACAGGCACCAGCGCAGCCGATCGTCCGTCCAGCCGGCGATACCGTCCTCGCCCCAGCGATAGACCCGGCTTCCGGCGTGATCGAAGGGAAAATATGTCCAGGCGTCGCCGTCGGCGGAGTAGTCCTCCCGCACCGTGCCCCATTGGCGCTCGGCGAGGTACGGTCCCCAGCGCAGCCAGTCGTCGCGGTTGGCCAGGCGCTTGCCCTCGGCGGTATCCAGCAGATGGTTCGGCATGCGGCATCCTAACGGGCAAGCGGGGCGGCGTGATACCCGCGCACGCCTCCGGTCACGGTTCACAAATCACGGCGACAACCCGGGAAGATCGGGCGGCCGGGCGGGCGGCTCTCGTCCCGCCGTCTCGGCCCTGGCCTTGACTTTCGGTCATAAATGACCGATGTCTAGGCATAGAGCCGGCCGAACTCCTGCGTCGCCTGAAGCGCCTCGTGACCCGGCGCGGTTGGCAATTCGAAGCCAGCGAGGGCGGCAACCACACAAAGCTTCGGGTCAATGGTCATCGTTCGACGATCGCGGCACGCGACGGACATGAAGACCGGCACGTTTCGCGGCATTCTGAAACAGCTCGGCCTGACCGAGCAGGACCTGGAGGACTGATCCATGCGGTATGCCTATCCATTCGAGATGGAACCGCAGCCCGAGGGCGGGTTCACGGTGACCTTCCCGGACGTTCCGGAGGCGATCACGGAAGGCGAATCTGAAGCCGAGGCCCGCGCCTGTGCCGAAGATGCGCTGGTAACAGCCCTGAGCTTCTACACGGATGACGCAAGGCCGCTGCCGGTGCCGTCCCCGGCGCGTGGACGGCCAACAGCGATGGTGCCCCCGCTTGTCGCCGCGAAGCTGGCCTTGCACGGCGCGATGCTCGACGCGGGCACTTCCAACGTCGAACTTGGCCGTCAACTCGGTATCGACGAGAAATCGGTGCGGCGGCTGCGCGACCCGCTCCACCGCAGTCATATCGGCCAGATCGAGGCCGCGCTTCGCGTTCTCGGCAAGCGGCTCGAGGTTCGCGTGCTCGAGGCGGGTTAAAGCGGGTTCTACGCCCGCGGCATCTGCTAACGACGGCACGGGATGGATTTCCCACTACGGCGGCCGTTTCGCCAACCGCCGCTCATACGCCTGCGCCAGCAGCGTGCTCGGAAACAGCAGCGCGAAGTAGATCAGTGCCACCACCGTATAGACCTCCAGCGGCCGATACGTATCCGCCGTCACCAGCGTGCCGTTGTACAGCAGGTCCGGCACCGCGATCGTCGACACCAGTGAGGTGTTCTTCAACTGCGTGATCGACTGGTTGACGAATGGCGGGATCATCCGCCGGATCGCCTGCGGCAGGATCACCCGCCGCATCACCGCCCAACGCCGCAGCCCCAAGGCGCGCGCCGCATCCCACTGCCCCTGCTCGATGGAGATGATGCCGCCGCGGAAAATCTCCGCGTAGAACGCGCCGGTGTAGCAGGAGAGCGTCATCACCGCCGCCACCGTGGCCGGGATCTGGATGCCCAGCAGCACCGGCAGCGCGTAATAGAACCAGACGATCTGCACCAGCAGCGGCGTGCACCGGAACAGTTCGATGAACGCCACCAAAGGGGCGTTGACCAGCCAGGACCGCGACAGCCGCCCCAGGCCGACTGCCAGCCCGATGATCAGCCCCAGGATTATCGTTGCCGCGGTATAACTTAAGGTGACCAGCACCCCGCGCCAGAACAGCGGCGCATAACGCAGCAGGAAGGCGAAGTCCCACTGGTAGTGCATCCGAGCACCTAGAACGTCAGTCCCGCAGGCACCTGCTCGCGGGTGACGCCGAACTTCGCCAGCCCTTCCAGCATCCATTCGCGCAATTGGCCGGTGCCGCGGTTCATATCCAGCCAGGCGTCGATCACCTCGCGGAAGCGGGTATCCGGCTCGCGCTGCAGGCCGAGGCAGCTTGGCAGCGCCACCGTCGGGTTGCTCAGCAGGTAGTACGGTCCCAGCGACGGATTCCTGCCGACAGTCGAAAGCCCCAGCAGCGCCGCCTGGATGTGCGCGTCCGCGCGGCCCGATTGCAGCGCCATCGTGCACTCATCGCGCGTCCGGAAACCGGTGAGCTGCGCCTTCGGGCAGTACCGCCGCGCCGCCGTCTCATGCAGGCTGCCGATGTCGAAGACGATCACCAGTTCCGGCTTGTTCAGGTCGTCCCAGGTCTTCGGCGCCAACCCCTTTTTCGCCAGGCAGCCGAACGGATGGGTGATCATCGGCCGGGTGAATGAAATCGACAGCGCCCGCGCCGGGGTCGGGTTCAGCGCGAAGGCGAGGTCGATCTTGTTGGACTGCAGATCGAGCACCGAGTTGCCATAGGTCGATTCCACATACTCCAGCCGTGCGTCGAACACCTTGGCGAGATCGTTCGCCATCGAGATGCATGCGCCGGACCATTCGCCGGTCGCGAGGTCCTTCTGGAAATACGGCAGCTCGCCCGGCAGCGCGGCGATGCGCAGCACCTTGCCGCGGCGGACCCGGTCGAACGTGCTCTCGCCGCCTGCCTGCGCCAGTGCCGTCCCGCCGGGCGCCACCGCGAGCAGCGCCATCGCGGCGGCCAGCCCGCGGCGGCTGAAGCCGCGTCTCGCCGGACCCATGGTCATTCCGTGCCTCCTGCCTGCTGAAGCCGATCGTTTAGCACAACGGTTCGGGCCGGGGCAGAGGCCCGGACACAGGACGGGGCATGCACGCGGCGTGCCCGATCACAATCCGCAGCCATTCCCATAAAGCGCCGAACCGGACTCCCCACGACTCGGCCGATCGGCTTATGCAAACCCGAATCGTGGCGGCAGGGGGAGTAGAGAGGCATGATCCGGTACATGGCGATGGCCACGGTGGCGCTGCTGGCGTTGCAGACGGCTTGCTCCGCGGATGCGCCTGGCGATCAGCAGGCCCTGGTGGATCGCTCCGCCCTGACGGTGCAGAGCATGATGACGCAGAACGTGGCGCAGGACCCGAAGACCATGCTGCGCAAAGCCAAGGGCGTCATGATCTGCCCGCGCAACTTCAAGGCGGGATTCTTCGTTGCTGCCGCGGGCGGGCATTGCGTCCTGCTCAGCCGCGCCGGCAATGGGACATGGTCCTATCCCGCGTTCTTCACCATGATCAGCGGCGGGCTCGGCTTCAATTTCGGCGTCGAGGACAACGAATTGCTGCTGCTGATCCTGACCACCAAGGGCCTGGACGCGGTCATCGACCACCAGTTCAAGTTCGGCGCCGACGCTTCGATCGCGGTGGCGACGCTGGGCGCCGGGATCAACGGCTCCACGACGGCGGCGGTGGGCGCGGATATCGTTGCCTACACGTCAGCGCGGGGACTGTTCGGCGGCATTGGGTTCGAGGGCAGTTCGATGTCGACTGATACGGATGCCAATCAGCGGTATTACGGTCAGGCCTACGCCGCCCGGCAGATCGTGGTGCAGATGCAGGGCAGCAACCCGGGGGCCGATCCGCTGCGCGATGTGCTGACGAAATATGGCTCGGGCGTGCCGATGACGCCCCCGCCGGCACCGCCGCCGCCGCAGCCGCAGACGCAGGCGGGTTATGCGCCGGCTTATCCGTCTTACCCGCAGCAGGGCGGGCAGCCGACTCCGCTTGGGCCCGATGCCCAGCCGGCGGGCGGGCGGCCGCCGGTGCAGGAGCAGAATCTGGCGCCGCCGTCGCATTGATTGAACAAAGAAGACATTACCATGGAGGACGCCGAGGGGATCGGAGGGGCACGGGAGGGGCTTTTGGTCAAACGATCAGGCGCCGCAGTCCGTCTTTCAGGGGGGCCCGACATTCCGGTGCACCCTGGTCGCCAGACCAGTGATGTTGGCAGTCAGTTCCCGATGTTCCAGCGCAGCCATCCTCCGCGCACCTCCTTGGTCCCCGTGTTCTCCGTGGTAAAGCTTACTAAACCGTAAACAGGCACCTGCTCTTCCCGGATACGCCCCTCCGCTGGCGAAGCCCCCCGCAAGCCTGTAGGCTGGTTCGCCATGGACGCGCCCTTCTGGAAAACCAAGACCCTGCAGGAGATGACCCGCACCGAGTGGGAATCCCTGTGCGACGGCTGCGGCCGCTGCTGCCTGCACAAGCTGCGGCATGAGGATACCAACGAACTGTCGTTCACCAACGTCGCCTGCCGGCTGCTGGACCTGCAATCCTGCCGGTGCAGCGATTACGCGCGGCGGCAGCGGCGCGTCCCGGACTGCGTCAGCCTGACGCCCGAGGAGTTGCAGGAGATCGACTGGCTGCCGCCGTCCTGCGCCTATGTCCGGCTGCGCGACGGCAAGGACCTGGCATGGTGGCATCCGCTGGTCTCGGGCGATCCGGAGACGGTGCACCAGTCCGGCGTGTCGGTGCGGGGACGCGCGATCAACGAACGCCGCGCCGGGCCGCTGGAGGCGCATATGGTGAGCTGGCCGGGCAAGCCCCCTCGCGTGCGGCGGCCCGCGGCGAAAGAGGCAATCGAGGAGGAAACGTGATGCTTCAGGATGCGCTGTACGGCGGGATCAACGCCGCCGTCGTGACCGCGATGAACGACGATCTGTCGATCGACCTCGATCGCCTCGCGGCGCATTGCCGCTGGCTGCTGGCCAATGGCTGCAACGGTCTTGCCGTGCTCGGCACCACCGGCGAGGCCAACAGCCTGGGCATCAGCGAGCGCATCGCGGTGCTGGAGGGTCTGGTGGCGCGCGGCATTCCGGCGGCGAAAATGTTGCCGGGCACCGGCACCACGGCGATCACCGACACGGTGCTGCTGACCCGCAAGGCGGAGGAACTCGGCTGCCGCGGCGCCCTGCTGCTGCCGCCGTTCTACTACAAGAACCCGTCGGACGACGGGCTGCTGGCGTATTTCCGGGAGGTCATCCAGCGGGTCGCGGGCGACATCCGGATCTACCTGTATAACTTCCCGCAACAATCGGCGATCCCGTTCTCGGTGGACTTCATCGCGCGGCTGCTGAAGGCCCACCCGGGCAAGGTGAAAGGGATCAAGGACAGCTCCGGCAATTACGACAACGGCCTGTCCTACGTCGAGGCGTTCGCCCGCGACGGGTTCGAGGTCTATGCCGGGGACGACTCGCTGCTGAAGCCGCTGTTGGACAAGGGCAGCGCCGGTTCGATCACCGCCGCCTCCAACGTCAACTGCGCGCTGGGCGCCGAGGTCTATGCAAATTGGAACAACGCGGCCGGCGCGGCGGCGCAGGCGGTGTTGTCGGCGACGCGCAAGTCGGTGATCTCGGTGCCGCTGATCCCGGGGCTGAAGGCGCTGGTGGCGCGGAATACCGGGGACACGCGCTGGCTGAACATCCGGCCGCCGCACCTGAAGCTGACCGCGGCGCAGACCGAGGCGCTGTTCGCCGCATTCGATGCCAGCGGTATCCGCCTCGCGAAGGCGGCGTGAAGCGGGCAAAAAAACATCCCCGGACACCGGGTCCGGGGATGTTTCGCCTCCAGGGAAAAAGCAGCTATTCCGCCGCCAGTCTCATCTTTTCGTCGTCCGGATTGACCGGTGCCGGGGGTAGCCCGCCCATCGGCTTCGGATCCTCCTCGAACCGGAACTTCGGCTTGCTGTTCCACGGCCCGCGATGGTCATCGCCCTTCGACAGGTTGAACACCAGATCCACCGTCTCATCCGGCTTGATCGTGCCGAAATACGGGTCGTCCAGCTTGCCCATCTTGTCCAGCGCCGACATGAACATCTGCGCGTGAGTGATCTCGCGGGTCAGCAGATGCGTCAGCGCCTTGGTGGTCCCCTCATCCGTGCTGGCGTGAATCAGGGCTTCATAGGTCTGCCGCGCCCCGGCCTCCGCCGCGATGTTGGCGCGCAGGTCGCGCACCACGTTGCCGCCCTCGTTCAGATACGCCGCCGTCCAGGCACTGCCCTGGCTATCGACGAAATGCGGGCCCATGCCGCGCACCCGGAACAGCGGCGCGGCATACACATCCGTCTGGTCGAGCGTGCTGGTGTGCTGCTCGATCAGCTTGCCCACGACCTCCAGGTGGCTGAACTCCTCGATCGCGATGTCCTGCAGCATGTCGCGTATCGCCGCGTCGGTGACGTGGAAGGACTGCACCCAATACTGCAACGCCGCCGACAATTCGCCGGTGGCGCCGCCGAACTGTTCGAGCAAGAACTGACCGTACCGCGGATCAGGCTTTTTGACGTCCACCGGGACGATGGTTTCCTTACGGTGGTAAAACATGCGCCTAATCTCCCTTGCTGGTATCCGAGGCCGGAACGTCAGCCGAGGGTGCGGGTTGCACGCCCTCATCAATAGCGGCGGGCGGCAGACCGGACGCTGCCGGGGCACGCGGCTTCGGTGGCGGCGGCACCCAGGGACGGTCGCCACGGGCCGCACGATCGGTTTCCACGCGCGCGCCGTCCGGCCCAAGCCAGATCGCCGCGCTGCCGTCTCGCCAGACGGTAAAGCGATCTACCAGCGCCGGCCACGGCCGGGGACATAGCCGGCGCGCCGGCTCCGACGAAACAATGACCGAAACCCGTCCGCAGCCCTCCGGATGCGCCGCGCCGCGGACCAGCAGCGCGCCCGGGCGGTCGGGATACGGCAGCAGCAGGCAGGCGTCCGTCCCGCATCGCACCGCCCCCGCCGCATCGTCCGCCATCGGCCGGAACGATCCCACCGCCCAATACTGCGCCCAGGCATCCCGGGCGAATTTCGACGCGCCCTTCGCCTGCTGCAGGAACGCCCCATCCGGCGTGCGCATCGCGATCAGACGCCCGTCGCCGGAGACCAGCAGATCCGGCGGATGACCGAGCAACGGTGACGCCAGCCCCGCCGCCATGATCGCCACCCCCGCCAGCCTCAGCTTCGTCCGCGACAGCCCGAGCCACGCCAGCCCCACCGAGAAGACGCACAATCCCCAAGCCGGCATATGCGGCACGGCGAACGTCGCGTCCGGCAGCGCCGAGGTTGCCCGGGCGACCCACACAATCGCCTCCGCCCCCCAGCCCATCGGCACCAGCGCCAGAGCCTCCAGGTGCAGCGGCATCAGCGCTAGGCTGATCAGCCCGGCCGGCATGACCCACAGGGCGGTCAGCGGCACCGCGACCATGTTGGCCAGCACGAAATAAATCTGCACCTGACCGAAATGATACGCCCCGTACGGAGCCGATGCCGAACCCGCCAGCGCGCTGGTCAGCGCCAGCGCCGCCACATGCGAGGCGAACCGCCGCCCCGGGCTTTTGCCGTGCAGGCGCAGCAGCCAGGGACGCAGCGCGTCATACCCGGCGATCAGCGCAAGCACTGCCGAGAAACTCATCTGGAACGACACCTCCGGCACCTGCCACGGCTCCAGCAGCATCAGCCCCGTCGCCGCCACCCCCAGCCCGCGCAACGAAAGCCCCCGCCGATCGGCCAACACCGCGAGGGTGAAAAGGCAGGCCATGGCGAAACTGCGCATGATCGGCACATGCATCCCGGTCAAAATCATGTAGCCGCAGCCGGCCGCCAGGGCGCACACGGCGGCCAGCTTCTTCGTCGGCCAGCTCAGGCTGGCATACTCGTTGAGCGCGAAACCGAACCGCACCACGACCAGCGCGAACCCCATGACGATGCCGATGTGCAACCCCGCGACCGCCAGCAGATGGGCCAGTCCGGAATCCCGGAACGCCGCGTGATCGGCCGGCGGGATGGCCATCGAGGCGCCGGTCAGCAGAGTCACCGACACGGCGCCGGCCGCGCCGGGGATCACGGCGCTGACCCGCCCGGCAATAATCTCGCGCAACCGCTGCACCAGCCGCAGGAACCCGTGCGGCTCCGCCCGCGCGGTCCGCTCCACCGCCTCGATCGCGTAGCCGGAGGCACCCAGTCCGGCGTAGAATGCGTCCCGCTGAAGATCCCAGCCCCCCGGGTAGGACGGCGGCGCCGGTTCCCGGATCAGCGCGCGCACGCTGACGCTGTCCCCGGTTTGCAGGTCGCCGTCATCGCTCGTGCGCAGGCGGACGCGGACCGCGCGCCGCAACGGCGCGGCCGAAGCATCGAGAAACGCCGGCTGGATGATGATGCGCCGGGCGCCGGGCAGGAGTTCGACGGCGCGGACGGTGCCGCTGACGACCGTTGCGGTTCGCGGCAGCGACGCCTCGATCGGCGGGGCCAGCGCCGTCGCGACCCGCGCCGAGGCGAACCCCAGCGCCGTCGCAATCAGCGGCACCAGCAGCCAGCGCAATACCGGATAGCGGATCGCGGCCGCGATCCCGAGCACCGCGGCGGCCGGCGCGGGCCAGAGCGCGGGCTCGAACCGCAGCCCGTAATACGACAGCACGCCCGCGCCCATGAACACCGGCAGCCACAGGGGCAGCCGATACCGCTCCGCGTCCAGCCAGTCCGCACATGCCGCCTTCAGGCTCATGCGGGGCAGACTACGCGCCAAAGTATCTACAAATGGTGAATGGCCATGCTAGATCGCGCCCATGACCGTCCGCACCCGCTTCGCCCCCAGCCCGACCGGCCCGCTGCATATCGGCGGCGTCCGCACCGCCCTGTTCAACTATCTCTATAGCCGCCACACCGGTGGCGAATTCCTGCTCCGGATCGAGGACACCGACCGCGAACGCAGCACCGAGGCGGCGACCAAGGGCATCCTCGCCAGCCTCGACTGGCTGGGCCTGGAGCGCGACGGGCAGACCGTCTACCAGTCCACCCGGATGCAGCGGCACGCCGAGGTCGCGCGCGAACTTCTGGCCGCCGGCCGCGCCTATTATTGCTATTGCACGCCGGAGGAACTGGCGCGCGAGCGCGAGCAGGCCAAGGCGGAGAAGCGTGTCTGGCGCTACGACGGCCGCTGGCGCGACCGCGATCCGTCGGAGGCGCCCGCGGGCGTCACCCCGGTGATCCGCCTGAAGTCGGACCGCGACGGGGAAACCGTGCTGGAGGACCTGGTGCAAGGCACGGTCCGTGTCGCCAACGCGGAACTCGACGACATGATTATCCTGCGCGGCGACGGCACGCCGATGTACAACCACTCGGTGGTGGTGGACGACCACGACATGGCGATCACCCATGTGATCCGCGGCGACGACCACCTGACCAACACGTTCCGGCAGATCCAGGTCTACCGCGCGCTGGGCTGGGACCTGCCGCGCTTCGCCCACATCCCGCTGATCCACGGTGCCGACGGCGCCAAGCTGTCGAAGCGCCACGGCGCCCAGTTCGCGCTGGAATTCCGCGACAACGGCTTCCTGCCGGAGGCTTTGTGCAACTACCTGCTGCGCCTCGGCTGGTCGCACGGCGACCTGGAGGTCGTCGGCCGCGAGGACGCCATCCGCCTGTTCGACATCATCGACGTCAACCGCGGCGCGGCGCGGATGGATTACGCCAAGCTGCTGAACCTCAACGGCATCTATATCCGCCAGGCCGACGCCGATCGGCTGACTCGGGACGTGCTGGAGCGTCTGGCACACCGTTCGGACCTGTCCCTCGGCAGCATTGCCGCGGGGCGGATCAAGGCGCTGCTCCCGGCCTTGCAGGAACGCGCCAAGACCCTGGTGGAACTGGCGGACTCGGCCGCGTTCCTGGCCCGCACCGTGCCGCTGCCGATGGAGCCGAAAGCCGCCGCGGCGCTCACCGCCGAAGCCAGGCTGATGCTGCGAGAGGTTGCCGCCGCGCTGGCGGACAGCGATTTCACGGTGCCGTCGATCGACGCCGCCCTGCGCGGGTTCGCCGAACGCAAGGCGATGAAGCTCGGCCAGGTGGCGCAGCCGCTGCGGGCGGCGCTGACCGGCAGCACCGTCAGCCCCGGCATCGACGCGACACTGGCCGCGCTTGGACGCGAGGAATTGCTGGCTCGGATTTCCGCCGCATCAAGCTGACAATTTTCTGGATTGGCTGTCACGATTTCGGTGTACTGCGTTGGCTTTCCCGGATGTGGAGAGACCGATGCGGACGACCAAACGCCGGCCTTTAGCCTCGTTGTTGCGAGGGGCCGCGGCTGCGATGGTCGTTATCGCGGCCGGTCTGATCGGCAATGCATTCGGGACATACGTCTTCGGCGGTCCTCAGGTCGGCGCCATCATTGCCTTCGAGCCGTCAGCCGAGGTTGAGCACGGCCCCGGCATTCGCATCGCGGTCGATCGTGGCGACGGGGCCGATTGCATGCTGGATCTGAACGCCATCCGCCGCTCCGGCGGCAGCCTCGTGGTCGAGAGCGGCATTGCCGGCCACGCCGGGACGTTTCGCGTGCATTGGGCAGGTGCGCGGACGAGTGACGACGCCGCGGATTGCGGCCGCGACGCGGACCTGACCGTCAAACGCAAGTACCTGGACCTGCTGGCATCGTACGCCGGCGGCTACGGCGCGGGCCCGGATCGTGCGCCGCTGCTGGCGACCGCCAGACTGTGATAGAGCATTGTCAGCCTGAGGCGAGCAATATCGTCCGGTCTCGCTGAAGGTCATCGTCCCGCACTGAGTGTGGCGTACCGGCTGCACCGCGGACGCGGCCCTCGGCGCGTGGTCCCGTCCGTGGCCCATCGGCTTTGCCGTCGCCAGCGGTGGCGACGTGTTCTTGTTCGATGCGGTCAAGCGCGCGGTGCGCGGGCGTTCACGCACTCGGCTCCCGAGGCGGTATTGGCAGAGTCTTCAGTGCAACGGTCGTCCATGGTTGTGGCCTATTAGAGCAGTTTCAGGCTAGACAGAAACTGCGGTAGCGGAGCCGATAACATTGCCGTGCGAGGGACAGTTTCATCCATGGTGGGTCGGGTCTTCCGGTGATGAACTGACTGGAAACGCTCACACCGTCATGGCCCGGCTTGTCCGGGCCACCTGTCGCGGCAGGTGATTGCGGGGGTGGCCCGGACCCGCCGGGCCATGACGACAAGGCTACGTCCGCCGCCCTTCCAGTCAGGCTGAACATGCTCTAGTCGATCCGTGCCCGACTTCAGCGGCGTGGTTCGTTCGCGGCACCGCAAGCATTTTTCAACCGCAGATGTACGCAAATGCACGCAGATCGATGTTGCTCCGCCGGATGGACAACCCAGCCGACAGAGTGGCGGCGGCGTTGAGGCAGCGTTGATCTGCATGCATTTGCGTACATCGCGGTTGAAATTCTTGCGGTCTTTTGCACAGACACCGGCGTCAAAATACCGGCCCCGGCGTTGCTTCCTCCCGGGCCCGGCTGGCGGGGTTTATCCCATCAAGCGGACTTTTTGGCTAATATAGGAAATTGTTCTTGACGCCCGACTGCAACTCCAGGTAGAACCGCCGCACCGCAGTCCGAGCACGCACCATGGCAACACCCGAACCTGCTACCAACAACCTCGCCAACCTCATCCTCGCCCTGCTGGCGCCGATGTTCCTCTGGTCCACCGCAGGAGACATCCGCCTCGCCTACGCCGCGGCAGCCGAGACAGTGAACGAATTCCGCACAACCAATCGCCTCAGCCTGTTCACCGTCGCCAAGATCATCGCCTTCGACATCGCCACGCTGAGTTCGCTCAGTCTCTCGATGTACGAGGAAACCACCGCCTTGCTGGCACTGCGTCTGCGCGGCAACGCCAACAGCCTCGACCGCTCCGCCGAACGCAGCCGCCGCCTGCTGGAACAGGAAAGCCGTCCCGGCGCCGGCCAAAGCAAGGAATCCCCCGAGGCTGCCGTCGCGGAAGCGCAGCGGATGGTCAGCGAAGCCAAGGCGCGGGTGCGGGCCGCCACCTCAGCGCCCGACGCACAGCCGGACGCCGAGCCGGCACCGGTTGCCGAAGCGGTTGGGGTTCCCGCTTCGGCGCCGGTGCCGACGCCGCCGCCCGCCGGGGCCGCCCGCACGGCGGCGGAGGCGCGGCAGGCAGCGTGGGCCGACGCCATGACCGCGGTCGCCGCGGAGTTCACGGCCGGTCTCGACACCCTCCCGTCCGAAGAGCGCTGGAAGGAACTGGCGCGGATCAAGGCGCTGACCACCGCCTCCGGGGAGCTGTCGTCCGGCGCAGCTCCGCCGCCGTCAGGCGCGATGGCCGCGGAGTAGTCGTATGGCTCGTCCGGCCACTCCCGCCGCACGGTGCCGCGACAGGTGGCCCGGACGAGCCGAAACCTTCAATCGTCGGCAAACAGCCCCACCGGCGCCCCAACCGCCGGAGCAGCCGCGCGGAACAAACCGCCCAGCGCCGGGTATTCAGCCAGCACGGCGGCCGGCTTCCCCTCCCGCAGCGACGTCACGTACAGCGCGCCATCGGCGAAGCATGGCATTGTCGGGCCGGGCACCGGAAACGCCCATTTCCGCAGCAATTCGCCGCTCGGGCTGAAGCAGTTGATGCATCCCGCCGAGGGTCCGGCCGACCAGTAGTTGCCCTCGGCATCGGTCGCCGCACCGTCGGGCCGTCCGTCCTCGTTGGCCAGCTTCGCCACGATCCGATGACCCGAACGCTTGCCGGTCGCCGAATCGAAATCCCACGCCTGAATGATCCCCGCGGTCGAGTCCGAGTGGTACATCACACGCCCGTCCGCCGACCACGCCAGACCGTTGGAAACGGCGATCCCGGTTTCCTCGCGCGTGATCCGTCCGTCACCGGTCACCCGGTACAATGCCGCGATCTTCTGCCGCGGTGAGTTCTCATCCATGCTGCCGACCCAGAACGCCCCGTCCGGGCCGACCTTGCCGTCGTTCAGACGATTGGTCGGCGGCTCCGCCACCTTCTCCGTCAAATCGGTCAGCGTCCCAGTGCCCGGATCGAACAGCACCACGTGATGGCGCTGGGCAACGACGAACCGCCCGCTCCGGCACAGCCCGAAACTGCCGACGACTTCCGGAAAGTCCCACCAGACCCGCGCCCCGGAATCCACCGACAGCGCATTGATCCGTTTGCCGTTGATGTCGCAGAACAGCAACCGGCGGTTGCTTGAGTCCCACACCGGAGACTCCGCCACGCTACAGCGCGAATCCCAAACCAATTCGAAATCGCCCATGGATCGTGTTCCCTTCCGCCTTAGGTGTCTCATACAGAACACCCGACCACGCTTTCGGTCGCCCACCAATCTGGCACGCTGAGATACAAGGACTACCATGACGGCTTTCGGCACACACACGGCGCTGGCGCGCCGTCTGCTTCAAACGTTGGGCGACGAGGGAACCGACGGCTCGCACGACAGCTCGCATTTGCTGCGCGTCTGGCGAAACGCCGCCGCCATCGCCGATCATGAACCGGATTGCGACCGGACGGTGCTGGTCGCCGCGGTGATCCTGCACGACTGCGTGGCGGTCGAGAAAAACTCTCCCCGGCGCGCACAGGCCTCCCGCCTGTCAGCGATCCGCGCGCGGTCGATCCTGGGCGATCTGGGCTGGGACCCGGGCCGCCTCGAGCGCGCGGCGCACGCGATCGAGGCGCACAGTTTCTCCGCCGGCATCGTCCCCGAGACCGTCGAAGCGCGCATCCTTCAGGACGCCGATCGGCTGGACGCAATCGGGGCGATCGGCATTGCGCGATGATCGTGCCCCCTGCCGTGGTGTAAGAGCCTGCGGCTTCATTACGCTCTCCGGCGGTTTGGCCGGGTCTGTCAGACCGCCATCGCGGGCAGGCTGACGGTTGGATGATTGCTCAACGGCGCCATCGTTTCCAGCGTCATGTAGCGCGCCCTCTGCACCATCCATTCATCGTTCTGTTCCAGCAGGATCGCGCCCACCAGCCGGGTAATCGCCTCCTCGTTGGGGAAGATGCCGACGACATCGGTCCGGCGCTTGACTTCGCCGTTGACCCGTTCAAGCGGATTAGTCGAGTGCAGCTTGGTCCGGTGCGCCGCGGGGAAGTCCATGTAGGCGAGCACATCCGCCTCCGCCTCATCCATGCAGGCCGCCAGTTTAGGCAGCTTGGGGCGGAGTTGATCGGCCACCCTGCGCCACTGCGCCTTGGCCGCCTCGGCGTCCTCCTGAGCGAAGGCGGTGGCAATGAAGGCCGAGGCGACACCGCGCCCCTGGCGCCCGGCATGGGCGAGCAGGTTGCGCATGGTGTGCACCCGGCAGCGCTGCCAGGTCGCGTTCAGCACCTTGGCGATGGCCGCCTTCAGCCCCTCATGTGCGTCCGAGATCACCAGCTTGACCCCGCGCAGGCCTCGCCGGGCGAGGCTGCGCAGGAACTCCGTCCAGAAGGTCTCGGCCTCGGAGGCGCCGATCGCCATGCCGAGGATTTCGCGCCGCCCGTCGCTGTTGACGCCGACGGCGATGATGACGGCGACCGAGACGATGCGTCCGGCGCGGCGGACTTTCACGTAGGTGGCGTCGAGCCAGAGATACGGCCAATCGCCCTCCAGCGGCCGGTTCAGGAAGGTGTTGACCCGGTCGTCGATTTCGCCGCACAGGCGGCTGACCTGGCTTTTGGAGATACCGCTCATTCCCATGGCTTGCACCAGATCATCGACCGAGCGGGTGGAGACCCCCTGCACGTAGGCCTCCTGGATGACGGCGGTCAGTGCCTTCTCACTCATCCGCCGCGGCTCCAGGAAGCCCGGGAAGTAGCTGCCCTTGCGCAGTTTGGGGATGCGCAGCTCGACCGTGCCCGCGCGGGTTTCCCAGTCGCGTTCACGGTAACCGTTGCGGTGGGTCAGGCGATCGACGCTCCGGCTGCCGTGCGCGGCTCCGGTCAGGGTCTCGACTTCCAGTTCCATCAGGCGTTGCGCGGTAAAGCCGATCATTTCGCGCAGGAAGTCGGTGTCGGCGGTCTTCTCCAGCAGCTCCTTGAGGTCCATGTTGGTCGCGGTCATTGTCGGGTCCTTGGTTCGGGTTGTCTCGCAACCAAACCTTACCGAAGATCCGCAATGGCCGCCGCTGTGGATAAGTGGCCCGCCTGCGCCTGACTCTGGACGGTCGCTCCGGCGGGCCACTTATCCACAGCGGCTCTTACACCACTCGGTGGGACACAACCTTGCGCCGATGCTTCTACGTCGCCGGACGCCTGGGGTCGCGCCTGTATGACCCGGCCGATCCGGCGGCGGCGCGGCGCGACCTGGACGACCGGACATTCGCGCTGGACCATTTCGGCGCCAAGCTGTTCAGGGTTGCGGAAAGCTTCCAAACCCGCGCCGGGCAGGAGATGGCGGACGCGCGCACCCGAACGATGCGAGACTTCGTGCGGGCCTTCCTTGATGAAGTATGATCAGGCCAACGCATAGCGAGCGGCGGCCTCGCCCGCCAGGCGGCCAAACACGGCGCCGATGGTCAGCCCTGCCCCCGCGAGATAGCCGGTGCCCAGAACATTGGGCGCCATGACCATGCCGGCGGCAAACAGGTTGGACACCGAACCGCCGTCCTCCAGCACCACCCGGGCGTCCTGATCGACCTTGACGCCGTAACAGGTGAAGGTGATGCCCGGCCGTATCGGGATGGCGCAAAACGGCGGCGCCACCAGCGGCCGGGCGCGCCGGGTCTTGTCAGGCTTCATGCCAACGGTGCGGTCACCGCGAATCGCAGCGTTGAAACCGCCGATGGTGGTCAGCAACGCCGCCGCATCGATCCCGGTCAGCGCCGCCAAGGCGGGCAGCGTGTCGGCTTTCAGCGGCGGCAAAAACGGGGGCATTCCGCCCGAACTCGCCGACTTGTCCTGGATGAGCCACGCCAACTGCCCCGGCTGCCGCGCGATTGTCTGCCCCCACACGGCATAGCGGGTCGGCCCGGTATCCCCGCCCTCGTCATGGAAGCGTTCGCCGAACCGGTTGACGACGATGCCAGCCGGAATGCCGAGCACCCGGGTGACGATGCCGCCATCCGCGCGCGGCGACCGGGCATCGACCGCGACCAGATGACAGGCGCCCGGCTGCCCGGCGGTCGCCACGCCTTGCGCGATCAGACCACGCAGCAGGGCCCCATCGGCATAGGATGTGCCGCGCAGGACAAACCCTTCCGCCGCCTCTCCCCACAGCGGCCGCAGCGCCTCCGGATCGGCTTGCGCGCCGCCGCAGCACAGCACAACGGCACGCGGAGACAGCGAGTCCACAGCCTGGACCCGCCCCTCCGCCAGTGTCAGCGCGGTGACGCCGGCCTGGTATTCGACCTGCACGCCCAGTCCCGCCGCGGCGGCATACAGGCGATTGAGCATCGCCTTGCCGCCACCGAACAGAAAGCTGGTGCGGCGAGACACCGGCAACATCCCGTCCCCGGCCCGCTGGAACACCACGCCCTGCGCCGCCAACCAGGGCACGACCTTGGCCGACTCCGCCACCAGCAGTCGGGAAAGCGCCAGATCCCCGCTTCCCTCCGCCACGCGGGTCAGTTCGCTGAGAAATTCAGCCTCCGTATAGCGCCCGGGTGCGAATGGCGTCAGCGCGTCGTGCACCATCCGCAAGTTCCGGGCGTGGCGGGCGTTGCCGCCGCGCAGCGGTCTGGGCGCGGCTTCCAGCATGCGCACCGTCGCGCCCGCGCGCCTCGCGCTGATCGCGGCGCACAGGGCGGCGATACCGCCGCCGATCACCAGCACATCAGGAGCGGCAGGTCGGGTCGCCATGGCGGCGGCAAACTGAGGCGCCCGGGCCGCCGCGTCCAGCCGTGATTCAGCGGTCCGTCAGATCTCGGAAAATCCCGAGCCGCGACTCGTTACGCCCCGCCCGGTCGCCTCCTCGATCCATCCGAACTCCTTCAGGATCTGTTGGCTGTAGGTCACCCGTCCATTCACCGTCTCCGCCGGCTCGCTGGCAAGCAGCAGCGCCGCGCGGGCCATCAGCATCGGCGGCTCGCCTTTCGGGTCGTCTGCCCCGGTCACCAGTTTGTGGTAAATGGTCCCTGGAGTCGGCACAACGCGCGAGGGTGACACCGCGGTCACGCTGATCCCCTGGTAATGAGCGACCTCCTGCGCCAGGCCCTGGGTGAACCGCTCGACCGCCGCCTTGGTCGTTCCGTACATGACCCCGCCGCGCACCTCATGGTCCTCGTACGGCCCGCGGCCGGGGCCGATGGCGGCACCGGAGCTGATGTTGACGATCGCGCCGGAGCGGCTGGGGATCATGTCCGCCAGCACCTCCTTCGACAGGATGAACGGCGCGTGCACGTTGATCGCGAAGCAGCGCAGCCAGCGGCTGGTGGGATAGGTCTCCGTCGGCAGGTAGTAATTCAACGCCGCGTTGTTCACCAGAATATCGATCGGCCCGTAGGCCTGCCGCGCGGTGTGCACCAGCGCGACGCATTCAGCTTCGTTGGAAACGTCGGCGCTCACCGGAGTTGCTTCGCCGCCCTTCCAGCGGATCAGGTCGACCGTGCGCAGCAGCGATCCCTCCAGCATGCGGTGATCGCCCTCATTCAATGTCCTGGCGGCACAGACCACGCGTGCGCCTTCCGACGCGAACAGTTCCGCGATTTGCTGACCGATGCCGCGACTGGCGCCGGTCACGATGGCAACTTTGCCTCTGAGTTTGCCCATTGTCATTTATCCTCCCCAAGCTGGCATCATTCCGCGCTCAGCGGTGCGATTGCAACCGGGAATGGAGGTTCGCGCTGGGCAGGATCGGCACAAGCAGGAACGAATCGATGAAGCCTGTCTCGATCGGCTTCGGTGCGGCGCTTTTCCCCAACGGGTAAACTACCCCCGCGGCGGCACGTTCAAATTCACCGTCACGTTCTTCCGCTGCGTGAAGCTGTCCAGCATCCCCTCCAGCGAAAACTCCCGGCCGATGCCGCTTTGCTTGTAGCCGCCGTAGGAGTGGCCCGGGCGACTGCCCCAACCCCTGGTTCACCTGCACCCAGCCTGACTCGATCGCGTGCGCGGCACGCAGCGCGCTGCCGATCTCCCGGGTCCAGACATAGGCGGCGAGGCCGTAATGGCTGTCGTTGGCCATGCGGATCGCCTCGGCCTCGTCGGTCCAGGGGATCGCCACCAGCACCGGCCCGAAGATCTCCTCGCGCGCCAGCCGCCAGTCGTTGGAGGTGTCGGCGAACACGGTCGGAATCGCGAAATACCCCCGGCTCAGCGGGCCATCCTTAGGGGGAAGGCCGCCGAACACCAGGCGGGCGTCCTTGCGGTGCAGGCCCTCGTCCACGTAGCCGCAGACCTTCCGGAACTGCTTCTCGTTGATGATGCTGCCGATGTCGGTGGATTCCTCCAGCGGATCGCCCAGCTTCAGGGCCTGAACCTTGCGGGTCAGCTTGTCCAGGAAGCTGTCGAAGATGTCGCGATGCAGGAACAGCCGCGATCCGGCGGTGCAGGACTGGCTCTGACGGGTGAAGCGCATGCCGGCGATGACGCCGTCCACCACCCAGTCCTCGTCCACGTCAGGATAGACGATGGCGGGGCTTTTGCCGCCAAGTTCCAGCGACACCGGAACGATACGCTCCGCCGCGGCGCGCATGATGATCTTGCCGACTTCGGTGGAGCCGGTGAAGGACAGCTTGCGCACGAGCGGATGCTGCGCCAGCGGGCCGCCGGCTTCCTCGCCCAGGCCGGTCAGCACGTTCAGCACGCCCGGCGGCAGGTGTTCCTGGCACACCTCGGCGACCAGCAGCACGCCAAGCGGCGCGTCCTCGGCCGCCTTCAGCACCAGCGTGTTGCCGGCGCACAGCGCCGCCGCCATCTTCAGCGCGCCCAGCAGGACGGGCGCGTTCCACGGGATGATGGCGCCGACGACGCCAAGCGGCTCGCGGCGGGTATAGCTCAGGACGTTCTCGCCGAGCGGGATCGTCTCGCCCTTCAGCTCCCCCCCGAGGCCGCCGAAATAGCGGAAGATGTCGGCGGTCAATGTGGCTTCCGGCCGCGCCTGGGTGCGCAGCGCGTTGCCGGTCTCCTCGGCGACGATGCGGGCGAGTTCCTCGATCCGCGCCTCCAGCGCGTCGGCGATGCGCCCGAGCAGGCGGCCGCGCTGGCGCGGCGGCGTGTTGCGCCAGCCGGGCAGCGCCTTGTGCGCAGCTTCCACCGCGCGATCTACGTCCGCCGCCCCGCCGCGCGGGATCGTCGCAATCGGCGTCCGCCGCGCCGGGTTTTCCACGGTGAGCACGGCACCGGAGGCGCTGTCGACGCGCTCGCCGTTGATCAGCATACGGACGTGGCGGAGGTTTTCAGTGGCGGGCATCGGCGGTTCCTCGGCGGTTATAAGCTGTGTTGCGCCCGCTATAGCGAGCCTGCGGCGGAGGGTCCAGATCGCCCGGAGATGGCGCCGCAACGGCCGCGATTGGCTGGCACGAACGTTGCAAGATCGATGAAGCGGGCCAAACGCCCGACAACCAACGGAGTTCGCACGAGGATCGGCAACCGCTATGAATTATGTGATGAAGACCTGTCCCGTGCCTGACCCGGCCGCGAAAGTCGGGGTTCTGCTCTACGACACCACGCTCGAAGTCGATGCCGTTCTCGCCGCGGCGGTGACGCTGATCCGCGCACAGGGCATTGCCATCGCCGGGCTGATGCAACGGTTCGGGGAAAGGTTGCCGAACGGCAAGCGCAGCATGTGGGTGGAGGACATCGCAACCCGACAGTCGATACGGCTCGATCAGCCGCGCGGGCCGGGCGCCGTTGCCTGCGTGCTCGACCCGGACGCGCTGATGCGCTGCGCCTGCCTGCTGCGGAACGCGGTCACGTCGGGAGCCGATCTGATCGTGGTCAACCGGTTCGGCAATGCGGAGGCGGACGGTGGCGGATTGCGGGCGGAAATCGCCGAGGCGATCTGCGCCGGTGCCGCGGTGCTGGTCCCGGTGCGGTATTCGCTGCTGAACGACCTGGAGGGATTTCTCGGCGCACCGGCGTCATTGCTGCTGCCTTCGCCGGTTGCGATCGCGGACTGGGCGGAGACCGCCGTCTTCGGTGCGGAGGCAGCGGCGGAATAATACCAATCAGCATTTGGATAGAGCCTTCGGCGCCGGATTCGCGTCATGGCCCGGCTCGTCCGGGCCACCCCGCCAGCACCATGCCGCGACAGGTGGCCCGGACAAGCCGGGCCATGACGGTTAGATGGGGCGGGCCATGACGGTTAGATGGGACGGGCCATGACGGTTAGATGGGAAGAGTCGGCCCAATCGCCGCCTGGCACAACATCGGCACTGCCTCGGCCAGGCACATCCGGGCCATGACCCGTAAGGGCGCCCCTCACCCCTCGCAGAACACCCCAAGCGCCACGTCCACCCCGGCGGCAATGCGCCGGGCACGGGGCGGCACGCCAAACCATGTCGCTTCGGGCCGCGGGTCGATCTCCACCAGCTTGCTGCCGCGGGCAACTCCACCCGGTGCCGCGCGCACCAGCCCCCGCACGCATCCGCCGATCGGCGCTTCAACCAAAAGCCGGCCGAGCCGGCCGATGACGCGGCCCGCTTCAAGCCAGGTTCCCGGGGGCACCTCCGGCAGCCACGCACCGGCGATCGGCGCGTAAAGGAACCGCTCCGCCCCTGCCCCGCCCAGCGGCACGGCCTCGCCGGTCGGAGTCGCCGTCGGCCCGGCGGTCACCACCCCGCCTTCCTGCCCCGGCAGCGTTTCGATCGCGATATGCACGTTGCCCCCGGCCGCGAAGCCCGGCCCGATGCCGATGGCGCAGGCCGCGAGCGGCCGGATATCGGCCGGCGCGGCGTATTTCCGCATGCGCGCATCCACCAGCACCGCCGGCAAACCGGTGCAGGCGGCCAGCACCGCCGGATCGAGGTTCGACACCACCACGCCCCGGCGCGCCAGCATCAGTTCCGGCAAGCTCTCGGCCGACAGAGCCGCCACCGCTGCAACACCGTCGAGTTCAGCCGTGCCGTCCTCCAGCGCATCATCGAACGACATCCCCCGCCGTAGCACCGGCACCGCGGTGTCGCGCAGCAGCACCACGCTCCACCCCGCCAGGAACAGGGACCGTGCGATGGCCGACGCGATGTCGCCCGTGCCGAGGACGCAGGCGACCGGCCGTCCGGCTTCGCCCGTGCGATACGAGGCGACGCCGCTGCGCCGGGCGATGAAGGCGGACAGGCGGTCTTGCACCGACATCCGGGTTCTCCTGACTGACTACCCCGAGTTTCAGCAAGTGCCGTGCCAGGGTGCGCGTGGCCGCAGGCCAGCCAAGCGGCCGGCCTCCGCGGCGCCGGGCCCGACACTGTATGCGACATGTCCGGGCGTTAATGTCTGGAACGCGACAACCGCGTGTCGATCGCGTTACCCGCCCGGCACCGGCAACTGGTAGCCGAAACCGGTGAAGATATGGCGGGCGTCCGGGCCTTGCAGGAAAGCCAACGCCTCAGCCGCCCGGGGACTGCGCGGCTCGCGCGCCAACGCGACGGGGTAGGCGATCGGCGCATGCGAGAAAGACGGAAAAGTCCCGACGAGCACCGAGCGGTTGTCCCCGCGAAGATCGGTGCTGAAGCACACTGCCGCCCGGGCTTCCCCGCGATCGACCAGGACGACAGCGGCGGAGACACTTTCGGCGATGGCGAGCTGCATCTGGATCGTGTTCCAGTAATCGAGTGCTTGCAGGCTCTGCCTGGCGAACCGTCCGGCCGGGTGGGTGTCGGGATCGCATATCGCCAGCCGCCCGCCGTTGAGGAAGGCCTCCAATGAGAAGGCTGGGGTAATTTCTCCTACCACCACGCTGCCCCGGGGTCCGGCGAGCACCAGGTCGTCCGCGATCAGATCGGACCGCGTTTGCGGCTGCACCAGCTTCTGCCTGACGGCGGCATCCATCCACTCCGGGTCTGCCGTCAGCAGGATGTCGGCCGGAGCGCCGGCGGCGAGTTGTCGAACCAGGACGGGCGTGGGCGCATAGACCGCGACCGCGTCGCCCCCGGCGTCGCGATAGGCCGCGAGAACGCGTTCGAGAACAGGCCGGAAGGTCATTGCGGCGTAAATCTGCACCGGAGCCGCCTGCGCCCTGGCGCGCCCGGCCAGCACCAGCGGCAAGCCGTACAGAACGCTCCGCCTGGACATCGTCATTCGCGAACTCCATCGCCGAGATTGGTTCCAGGCTACAACGGTTCGGCGCGCGACGGAATCCCCCTTCGGCGTCCGGCTTAGGCGACGCCCAAAGAATACCGCTTCGGGGAGACGGCTTCCTAAGCCGTCATGGCCCGGCTCGTCCGGGCCACCTGGCGCGGCACTGTGCGGCGGGGGGTGGCCCGGACGAGCCGGGCCATGACGGAAGGCAGACGGACCTGGGATTCGCTTAATCTTGGGCGTGCGGCTTATCGTTTCAGGCTGATGATATACGCGCTGACATCGTCGATCTCGCCGCGGGTCAGGTGCAGATCCGGCATCCGGCCATGCGGCGTTTGCAGGAACACCCGCAAGGCCATGGGCGTGGTGGACTTCATGTGTGCGATGGCGGCGAATGTCGGCGCGCCGGTGCTCATGGCCTGGTGCTGCGTGGCATCGACGACGTGGCAGGTTTCGCACCAGCGCCGGGCGAGCGAATGGCCGGACGCCGGATCGCCGATGTCCTGACCCGATGCCGGGCTCGATTGAGCGCCAATCAGCATCATGGCGAGAAGGACGACAGAGGATCGAACTCGGGAACACGTCATGTCTCCTGAAGACCGCATCAAACCGATCGTGCCGTCTGCCCATCGGGCGCGAGCGGACGCCCGAGGTCGCGGGCGGCGACGATTTCCTGCCACAGAGCCAGTATTGCCCGTGCGGTAGCGTCGGCGACGAGGCAGTGGCCGGACTCGTCCAAAGCCGTCAGCGTGGCCTCCGGATCGCCGGACACACGCTGCAGGGCCTCATCGATGGCGCGCAGGCAGGCCACGACCTGCTCCGGCGCCTGCAGCCGGGCATGGCGCGCCATTTCGTCCAGCCGCAAGGCTCGCAAGGCCTGCCCGGACGCTGTGATCGGATCCCGGCCGAGTTCGAAGAACACGCTGACCACCGGCAGCAACCCGTGGATCAGCGACAGGATAGCCCGCGCGTTCTCGACATCGCATCCGACCAAATGCCGCTCCGGCGGCTGCACCGATGGTGCCGGGCGAAACAGGCCGAGCAACGGCGCGATCTGATGTTCCAGCCACCGCCGGACCTCCGGCGGTGCCTGAGCGATCTGTTCCGCGGATAAAGTGATGCCAACCATGTTCATTGCCTCCGGGCATGGCACGAGCCGGACGGGATGTGCCGCCCTGCCCGGCCCGCGCCGATGCCGTCACTGGTTCAGCCAGCCGCTTTGACTTCGATCGTCTTCGACGCGGCACCTTCCGTCTTCGGCACCGTCACGCTGAGCACACCGTTGGCGAAGCTGGCCTCGATCCTTTCGCCATCGACGCCGTCCGGCAACAGGAAGGACCGCTGGAATTCTCCGTACGAGCGCTCGGACAGGTGATATCCTTTGTCCTTCTCTTCGCGTTCCTGCCGCTTCTCGCCCTTTATGACCAAAGTATTGCCCGACAGCGAAACCTGGACATCCTTTTCGGTCAGGCCGGGCAGTTCCGCGGTGAACCTGAAGGCGCCGTCGTCTTCGGTGATGTCGACCGCGGGGGACGGAACATTGAATGCCGGTATCGAGCGGAGTGCGGCGAACGGTAATGCACCGAAGCCGCCGATGGCGTTCTCGATCAGCCGATCCATGTCGGTGCGGAACGACCGCCAGATGTCGGGCGCGGTTGAAGCGACCCGGGGTGCTTGCCTCACTGGAACAGGAGCTGTCGCCATGGAAAGTCTCCTTTTTTGTTTTGCGGGAAGCATCGCGACAGTGCGCGCGGAATGGGCGAAAGCCATTGATACAGGTCAACGGCCGACACCGTTCCGCGGTTACGATGTGACGACAGGCGGCAGCCAATCCTCGATATGCGCCCACAGTTCACTGAGCGGGGTCTTCACCAGGTCTTTCGGCACCGTGCCGATAATCTTGTCCTGATCTGCTTTTGTCAGCGCCGCACGGATTTCATGCAGGATATGCGGCGGCGCGGCCAGCACCAGCGTGTCGAACCCCTCGCCGGCGGTGATCTGCCGCGCGACAAAGCCGGCGAATTTCATTTTCTCCAGGGTCTTGGGATCGTGCCGCGGCGCCAGCGCGTGATGCGCCGTAGACCCGGTGTGCATCGAGGCTCCGGGACGATCGGAACCCAGATCGGATGACTGCTTGTGCAGCGCCGTCGAATCGAATGCGGTCTCGGTATGCAGATTGTTGCCCGCAGATCGGCGAATAAAGCGGGCATGCTCTCCATCCGCAACAACAATAAGGAGTCTCGTGTGCTTTGTCATTTGGCAATCCTCCTTGCAAGCAGATTGCGGGATGGGTAGCTCGGCTTCAGCGCGCCGGAATACGCGCCTGCTGCGCCGCCGCCAGTTTGGTTTCGCCCTTCAGCACCGCGCCGGTCCGCGGCGCGGGCACCAGTCCGCATCCGATCTGTTTCAGATCGGATGCGGAGAAAGTTTCTTTTGCCAACAGGGTTTTTGCTGTCTCATCCAGCAATTGCCGATTGCCGGACAGGATCGCTATCGCCCGGTTGTAGGCATCCTCAACCAAGGTGCGCACCGCGGTGTCGATCGCTCCGGCGGTCGCCTCGCCATAGCGCCGCGGCTGCCAATCATGGTGGTTCGGCATGTCGAGCAGCGGCGCCGTTTCCGGCTCATACGACACCTGGCCGAGCTTCGCATCCATCCCGAAACGAGCCACCATGCTGCGGGCTATATCCGTCGCCTTGGCCAGATCGTCGCCCGCGCCGGTGGAGACCTCATCGAACATCAGCGCCTCCGCCGCGCGCCCGCCCAGCAGCACCGTCATGCGATTGAGCAGTTCGGCGCGGTCCATCAGAAAGCGATCCTCCAGCGGCCGCTGCATCGTGTAGCCCAGCGCCGCGATGCCGCGCGGAATGATCGAGACCTTCTGCACCGGATCGACTCCCGGCAGCGCCATCGCCACCAGGGCATGACCCATTTCATGATGCGCGACGACATCGCGTTCGTGCGGGTTGAGGATTCGGTTGCGTTTTTCCAGCCCGGCAACGATGCGTTCGATCGCCTGGTTGAAGTCCTCCAACGTGACGTCGTCGCCAGCCCGCCGCGTCGCCAGCAACGCCGCTTCGTTGACCAGGTTGGCCAGATCGGCGCCGGAAAAGCCGGGCGTCAGCGCGGCGATCGCATCGGTCGATACTTGCGGCGCGATGCGGATCTTCTTCAGGTGGACCTGGAGAATATCGGCGCGTCCCTTGCGGTCAGGCCGATCGACAAGGACCTGGCGGTCGAAACGGCCGGCGCGCAGCAGGGCGGGGTCGAGGATTTCCGGACGGTTGGTCGCGGCCAGCAGCACCACGCCGCTGCTGGGGTCGAAGCCGTCCAGTTCGCTCAGCAACTGGTTCAGCGTCTGTTCTTTCTCGTCATGACCGCCGCCGCCCGGCAGCACCGCGCCGCGGGCGCGGCCGAGCGCGTCGAGTTCGTCGATGAAGACGATAGCCGGAGCGCTATCCCGCGCCTGCTCGAACAGGTCGCGCACCCGGGCGGCGCCGACGCCGACGAACATTTCGACGAATTCCGAGCCGGAGATGGAGAAGAACGGCACCCCGGCCTCCCCCGCGACAGCGCGGGCGAGCAAAGTCTTGCCGGTGCCGGGCGGCCCCACCAGCAGGACGCCCTTCGGCATGCGCGCCCCGAGGCGGCTGTGTCCGGCGGGATCCTTCAGGAAGTCCACGACCTCCTTCAGTTCGCCCTTGGCCTCATCGACACCGGCCACGTCGGCGAAGGCGACCTTCGTGTCGGTCTCGACGTAGACCTTCGCTTTGCTCTTGCCGACGGCCATCATGCCGCCGAGGCCCTGGCCGGTCATCGGCCGCACCATGTACATCCAGATCAGCAGAAATCCGAGCGACGGCAGCATCCATCCCAGCAGCGAACCCAGCGCGCCCGCCGATACCTCCCCGGAAAACGGAACCCCCGCCTTGGCCAGCCGATCGGCGAGGTCGGCCGGGACGCGGTAGGTGGAAAAGAACTTCGGCTCATTCGGACCGGGGTCCTTGAACGTGCCGGAGATCTGGTTTTCGCCGACGACGAGATCGGTGACCTGCCCGTCATCCAGCAGGTGCTGGAACTCGCTGTAAGGGATGGTTTTGGTCGTCTTCGGAATGAACGCCAGCGACTGCAACGCCAGGACGCCCAGCAGCGCGAGGATGAGGAACCAGAAGTTGATATGGTGTTCGCGCTTGATCTGCATGGCTGGCTCCCGCCCGCGGACGACACGCCATCACCTGAATGCCGCGCCAGACGCGGCGTCCGGCGGCGATTTAGACCGCTTCGACGACCGCGCTCGGGTTGCGCGCCAGCGCCCGCACCAAATCGGCGCGGCTGACGATGCCGACGAGTTTGCCGTCGCGCAGAATGGGCAGCCGCTTGATGTGATGAGTGACCATCAGGTCGGCCATGTCCGGCACGGTTGATTCCGGCGCCGCGGTAATCACCGGGGTGACCATCAGGACACGGGCCGGCTCGTTTTCGACGCTGATGCATTCCAGGAAGGAGGGCGCCAGTTCGGTGCCCTCGGCCAGCAGGTTCAGCCACCACGACCGCCTGGTTGCACTGCCTCGGCTTACCGGCCGCAGCAGATCGCCCTCACTGAGCATGCCGAGCACCTTGCCCTGGTCGTCGCAGACCGGGGCGGCGCTGATGCCGTTGTCGGCGAGCACGCGCGCGACCTCCGCGACGGAGGCATCGGGCGGAACGGTCTTGACGTTGGTTGTCATGATGTCGGCGGCGGTAATCGACATGGGAGTTCTCCTCGCGTCGTTCTTTGTCTTTTCATGGCCCAATCCGCCGGGCAGTGCATTGATCGGGGGCAATCGTTGCCTTCGCCGCGGCTGACATGTCGATCCTACACCAAACCCCGGAAAGGCCCAACACGGGAGCGCGCCGCGGTGATGCCAGCCATCCTTGGGTTTGACCCGGCGAGTCTCGTTCCACCGACAGAGGCCGGCTTGGCCGGGCCACCTATCGCGGGAAGTGCTGGCGGCGCTGGTCCGGACAAGGGGCACGACGCCTTCTAAGAAGTATCGTCCTCCACGCGGACAGGCGTGACGAGGGTGCGTTTTGGCTGTTGACCCGCTGTATGCCTGCCACTAGACAGACGCCCTCCCCGGCCGCCGCTGCCCGGGGACGTGTTCGGGCGTAGCTCAGCGGTAGAGCAATCGGCTGTTAACCGATTGGTCGTAGGTTCGAATCCTACCGCCCGAGCCATTCCATCAGAATCCCGCACCTCGGCTTCCCGCCTGCCGGCGCGCCCCGGGCACCTGTAGCGCCCGGAAAAGGCGGGAGGCGGACCCGCCGGCCGCGGCTCAATCGCCCAGCGCAAGATCCTGCCGCGCACGCGGAATGGATGAAAAAACACTGTCCGGTCCGGGCTTGCCAAGCAGGTAGCCCTGCGCGAATGGAATTCCGTTGCTCGCCAGCCAATCGAGTTGCTCGACCGTCTCGACCCCCTCGGCCACGACATAGATATTCATATCGGATGCTAAACGACCGATCGTGCGGACGATGGCGGCGACCTTCCCGGAACCCGGCAGATCCCGGGTAAAGCTCGCATCGATCTTGATCCCGTCAACATCGAAGCCGCGCAGGTAGGTCAGGGACGAATAGCCGGTGCCGAAGTCGTCAAGGATAATGCGCACGCCCAGGGCGCGCACTTCTTCCAACTGGCTCAGGATGCCCGTGGACGCCGCAAGAAAGACGGTTTCCGTTACCTCCAGCGAAAGCCGGCCGGGCAGAAGGCCGCTTTCAGCCAAACAACTCTTGAGACCGGAGACAAACCTGCCGCTGCGAAGCTGCTTGGGCGACAGGTTGACCGCGACCGGGATCGGGGTCGACCAACTTTCCGCGGCGAAGCACGCCAGCCGCAGGACATATTCCCCCAACCGCTCCATCAGATCGCTCAATTCGGCGGTCGGCATGAACACGTCCGCCGACAAGACGCCCCGGGTCGGATGACGCCAGCGAACCAGCGCTTCGACCGACACGATATCGCGCGACCGAACATCCACGATCGGCTGGAAGTGCAGGAAGATCTGCCCGCTATCGAGCGCCGCCGCCAGCTCCGCCTGAAGCCGGAGGCGGCCGAGATACTCACGCTCGAACTCGAAATCGAACAGGCATGCCGCGTCCTTGCCGCGTTCCTTGGCCCGATACAAAGCCAGATCGGCACGCCGCATAAGCGATTCTTCGTCGCGGCCGTGCTCGGGGTAAACCGAGATGCCGACGCTTCCGCTCGGCCTGACGGCCAGATTCTGGATCAGCAGGGGCTGCGCGAGCGCCGTCGAGATGCGGGCGGCAATATCAAGTGCCGCCGCCTCGTCGACCCCGCTAAGAAGTACAGCGAATTCATCGCCGCCGATTCGCGCGGCGACATCGCTCTCCCGCATAATCGCGCGCAGCCGATCGGCGGTGGTTTTGAGAACGTCGTCGCCGGCCATGTGACCGAGATTGTCATTGATGCTTTTGAAGCTATCCAGATCGATGAGCAGCAATGCGAACCGGTCGAGCCGCTCGCCCTCGCAGGCCGCGCCGATGGCGTCGACGAAGGCTTTCCTGTTGAGGAGGCCGGTCAACGGATCATGGGTTGCAAGGAACTCGATCTTCCGCCGGCCGATCTGCGCCGCCGTCACGTCCGAGCCGATGCCGCGGAAGCCCCGGAAGATCCCGCGATCGTCGTAAATCGGATGGCCGGTCAGGCTGAGCCACCGCAGGCTGCGACCTTTCGGCACGAGAATCGTTGCATCTTTAAAGGCGTTCCGCTCCCGCATGAACTGAACGATTCTCGCCAAATCGTCTTCCTGATGCCTGCGGCGAGCGTGCATCGCGAACACGGACAGATTTTCCAGGCGTCGCTTGTCGATCCGAAGCGCCGTCGCCATGCGGGATCCGACATTGCGAAAGAACCCCTCGACGTTGGTCTCCCACAGCCAGTCGGACGAAATCTCCTCGTACTCGTGGAGGAAGACCCGTATCGTTTCGTGCTCTTTCTGCAGGTTAAGACGGCTCAGGGAGCGTTCCAGGATGGTTTTGTTGATGTTCACGATGCCGATCAGCGCGAAGACCAGGAAGCCCAGGAACGACAGCACCGCGACGACCTGGATCGGCTGCGTCAGCACGGCAACCGCGGAAAAGAGGGAAATCGGCAGGTAAAACGCAAGCGCGGCGGAAAGCGGCACGCCAAGCATCGGCGTCGAGACCAGCGCCATGATAAGCCCGATCAGGATACCCTGCTGGTTCGGCTGCGCGATCAGGCCGAACATGTTGACCAGAACGCCCCAGGCGACTCCCAGGCCGACGAACACGATCACGGAACGCCTGATGAAAGCCGCATCATTCCGATGCCGCTTCCATTGCACCGCGCCGGCAACGAGGCAGACATAGAGCGCGATGATAACCGTGCACGTCGCGTTGATGGCGAAAACCATGTGCTGTTCGAACGCCAGGGTGAACAGTACGCAGCTTCCCACCCCCAGGAATGCGAACAGGAATGTAACGCTGAACAAAATCGCCGCCTGATCGCGGCGCACCGGCTGCTCGTTGTCCGTGCCCTGATAGGACCGGAACAGGCGCGACAGACTTAGCATCCATTGCACGACGGCACCCGCCTGCTTCAACCCCGCATTGGCCAGGCGCCGCAGACCGCGAACGGCGCGAATGGCCGCCGCCGCGACCAGCCGCAACGGCGCCATGGCGGTTCGCTTCTGATAGGACGCATACGCCGCCGACAGAGCCGATGACCGGATGCGTCTTTCTTCTTGTTGGGCGATCCACATGTACCAGCCGCCCAGGCCGATGGCCGGCAACCATTGCCAGCCTCCGGTGACCAGCGCCGTGCCGAACCAGAAAATCACGTACGAGGCGTAAAACGGGTGTCTGACCAGCGCGTAGGGTCCGCTGGAGTAGATCATGTCCGGATCGGCGTCAGTATAGGCGAGGAACGGCCGGTGCCCCCGGGTCGCCACCACCGTCCACCAGAACAGCCCGATGGACGCTGCAACGCCGAGCAGCCCCAGCGCCCTGGCAAGCGTCGCTTCGCCAGGGCGCAAGGACAGCGAAGTCAAGAAGTGACCGTACGCGGCCAGGCTGAGCAGTCCGAGCAGGCGCATCCCGATCGGGATACGCCCACTCGACGTGAAATGTCCTCGTAGCGCCCAGGCGAACGAGCCGAACGCGACGAGGGACAAGTCCAGTGGCAGCCACGAATTGCCCGCGGCGATGCCGATGCTCATGATCACGATCGCGTCAACGCAAGCGATACCGGCTCCCCGGACAAGAATCCGTCGAGGGCCTCCGGGTCGCCCGCATAGGGATCGATCACCGGAAATGCCCGGCGGATCTCGTCGTAGCGGCGGCGGGTGCAGGCCATGAGCAGCATCTTGCAGCTCAGGCCCGGATAAGCACGCGCTTCGGTAACCGGTTCGTAGCCGAGGCGCTTATAGAACGGCGCGTGGTTGGTGCGGACGCATGCCAAGAGGATCTGCGTATGAGCTGTCATCCCGATATACCCCGCCATCCGATACAGCAGGAAGACCAGCCCCTGGTTGTTCTCCGCCGCCGGGCTTCTGACCAACCTGGTGGTCTCGATGCCGCGGCTGCCGATCCCGATCGCCGATTGCTGGCTGAGCAGCGAGCCAACCTCCTCGGGGAATGTGTCCAGCGCCGGCGACCGCTGGCCCGACCCGTGGGCAAGCGTGCAGGTTCGCACGGATGCCGCGGGTAGGCCGTTATCATAGATGACAAGCGTTTGGCAGTTGGATAGGTCATCGTAGGCGTCCTGAAAGATCCCGGACTCGTTAGGCTCGATGTAACCGGCTGCGAGGTAACTCTCATAGCGTAATCTGTACGCATCTTTTCTGGTTTGCGGGTCAAGCGCGACTCGGGCAGTGTAGCGTGCTTCCCCGCGAGGGCGGGCAGCCCGCGCCAGGAGGGCCGCACGATCCGGGTGAATAGTAGAAACGAGCATAGCAAAAATCTCCTTGAGTGGTTGGCCACCCGGAGATGATATCTTGATTTGGCATCAAAATCGCTTGATACAGGTGATTGTAAGCGATCGCCTCGAATAAGATTGGCGCGGAAGGTGAGTTATGAGCGAGTTCGCCCTGGTTGAAACTGTTGCGGACTTCCGGCTGCTCGACGATGGCGAGATACTCGAAGGATATTTTGACGGGTTTCACGGCGCCCCCACACCCGGATCCGATCGATCCAGGGCGTTCTGGCATGGCTGGCGCAATGGACGCGTCGATGCAGGCCTGGCCGAGCCCGACTCGGCGCAGCTTGCCTTGGAGCGGGCATTTGGCGAGCTGCAGATGCGGCCGGCATCAGGCTCATGGAATTGACCGGCGGAGCATTGGCCTGACCGGAACGCGATGGCCCGGACAAGCCGGGCCACGACTTTATTGCGGCGACAATGCCCGCTTGACTCCCGCGGCTCCCTCTAACCGTCATGGCCCGGCTTGTCCGGGCCACCTGTCGCGGCAGGTGCCGGCGCAGGTGGCCCGGACAAGCCGGGCCATGACGGAGGGACAACGGACCGCCCGATTCGCTCATACCGGGGCTCGCACGACAGGCCGGCGAAGACCGCGCCCCGGCAATCCGGGGCCAACGGCTACAACGGCACTCCCGACAGGCTGCGGCTGGTCCGGATCGTCTGCAAGGTCTGCACCCGGCTGACCGTCGGCAGGCCGGTCAGCTTCTGCGTCAACTGGTTCTCATGCGCGGTATCGCGCGCCACCAGCCGCAACAGGAAGTCGCCGCCGCCGCGGATCATGTGGCATTCCCGCACCTCGGGCCAGGCTCCGACAAGCTGCTCGAAGGCCGCGAGCACGGCTTCCTTCTGGCTTTCCAGCCCGACGATGGCGAAAAACGTGATCTCCCACCCCAGCATCTGGGGATCGGTGTCGGCGTGGTAACCCCGGATCACGCCGGCCTCCTCCAGTGCCCGTACCCGGCGCAGGCACGGCGGCGCTGAGATTCCGGCTCGCTTCGACAGATCGACGTTGGTCATCCGCCCATCTTCCTGCAACGATGCGAGAATCCGGCGGTCGATCGCATCCAGCAGAATGGGAGTGTCTGTGTGGGACGGCTTCATAAGACTTTTTCTTTGGTGGCGTTTCCGAGCCGCGGGGAGAGAGTAATCTTATTGCGTACAGCGGCCGCCACAAGCCGGAAAACCGCCTTTCCGTCGATATTGTCAAACGATCCACAGCTTTCTGCGCCGCACCCCGGGGCAGGCTGAAACGTGTCTTCCCATTTCATGGCCGTCTCGCCACGCTCCGCCCCATGAAGTCGTTCCTTCGAGGCATCCCGCGCGTGCTGGCAGTCTTCGGCGTATTGATCCTGCTCCTGATGGTCGCGGCGGCGGCGGCGCTGTGGATGACGATCCCCGGATCGACCGCTTCGGCCCGCATCCCCGGCCTCGGCGGCCCGGTCGACATCACCTACGACGCCGACTGGGTGCCCCGCATCCGCGCCGGGTCGGAGCTGGACGCCGCCGCCGCCATCGGCTTCGTCCATGCCCGCGACCGCATGTTCCAGATGGAGCTGATGCGCCGCGCCGCCTCCGGCCGCCTGTCCGAGATCGCCGGGACGGTTACATTGCCGATCGACCGGATGATGCGGACGCTCGGTCTCGCCCAGCACGCGCTGGAGGACCTCGCGACCCTGCCGCCGGAGGCGCGGGCGATGCTGGAGGCGTATGCGCGCGGGGTGAATGCCTTCATCGCGTTGAAAGGCCGGTTCGCCTCGCCGGAATTCCTGATCCTCGGCGCGCCGGAGCCGTGGCAGGCGTCGGACTGCCTGCTCTGGGCGAAGACCATGGGCCTGTGGCTGTCGATGAACTGGCGGCAGGAACTGTCGCGCCAGGGGCTGCTCGGCAAGGTGCCGGCCGGGCTGCTCGACCAGCTTTGGCCGCGCCAGCCGGGTGTGCCGGCACCGGATGCGATGGCGGAGCCCCAAACCCGGTTCGCCGAAGCGGCATCACGCCTCGCCGCCGTGCTGCCCGACTTTCCGGCGCCCTATACCATGCCGCACAGCGCATCCAACGAATGGGCGGTGGACGGGCGGCATACCGGGACCGGCGCGCCGTTGCTGGCCGGCGATCCGCATCTGGCTTTCGGATTCCCCGGCATCTGGTACCTGGCGCGAATCGACATGCCCGGACGCGTGCTGGCGGGCGCGACCGCTCCGGGAGCGCCGTTCCTGGTGATCGGGCACAACGGCAAGATCGCCTGGACCTTCACCACGACCGGCGCCGACGTGCAGGACATCTTCGTCGAGGAACCGGCCGGTATCGGACAGTACCAGAGTCCCGACGGGCCGCTTCCGTTCACCATCCGGGAGGAGCGCATCGGCGTGCGCGGCCAGCCGGACCAGCTTCTGCTGGTGCGGGAAACCCGGCACGGGCCGGTGATCAGCGACCTCGACAACCCGAGCGGGCCAATCCTGGCGGTGGCGATGGGGAACCTGCAGCCCGGCGATACCGCGGCCGCCGGGCTGCAGGCGCTCAATCGCGCCGGGTCGGTGGCCGAGGCCAGGGTGGCGGCGGCGCTGATCAGTTCGCCGGTGCAGAACCTGCTGGTGGCCGACAAGAAGGACATCGGGCTGTTCGTCACCGGCCGGGTGCCGATCCGCAAGGCGGGCGACGGGGCGATGCCGGCACCGGGGGATGGCTCGCACGACTGGACCGGCTGGGCCTGGGGCGATGCGTTGCCGCACAGCGTCTCGCCGCCGAGCGGGCGGCTGGTCAACGCCAACGAGCCGGTCTGGCCGGTGAATTTCCCGGTGTTCATGGGGCGCGATACGTTCGGCGACTGGCGGGCGCGGCGCATCCGGGAACTGCTGGCGAAGACCAACAAGCATACGCCCGCGGATTTCGCCGCCATGCAGCTCGATCCGGTGGACCTGTTCGCCCGGCAGGTGCTGCCGATCCTGCTGGCGGTGCCGGATGTGACGGGCAAGGCAGGCCAGGCGCAGGCGCTGTTGCGCGGCTGGGACGGCGCCGCGGTGATGGATGAACCGGCGCCGCTGATCTTCAACGCGTGGATGGAGAGCTTCTACCGCGCGGTGCTAACACGCCTGAACATTCCACTTTCGGCCGGCGGCCCGACCGCTGACTTCCTGGCTTTCGTGCTGTCGCCGGACGGCTCGCACTGGTGCAACGGCGATTGCACGCCGATGCTGCGCGATGCGCTGGAAACGACGGTGCGCGACCTGTCCGGCCGGTTCGGCGGCGATCCCTCGGCGTGGCGGTGGGGGCAGGCGCACCAGGCGGTATTCGCACACCCGCTGTTGCGGACCGTTCCGGTGCTCGGACCGTGGACGACGATCAGCGTCCCGAGTGTCGGCGATGACAATACGCTCGGCCGGGGCGGCATGAACGCCGAGCTGCGGTCGGTGCACGGCGCGGCCTATCGCGGCGTCTACGATCTTGCCAATCTGGACCGCAGCCTTTTCATGATGGCGCCGGGGCAGTCGGGGAATCCATTCAGTCCCCATGCAAAGGATTTTGTCACTGCGCTGGCGTGACGGTGCTACAATAACGCTGGGGCCGGACGCGGCCACCATAACGGGGACGGTACGGCTGACGCCATGAGCTACGGGACACCCTATCTGGATGACGACCTGCTGGTCGGCGGCGTGATGTCGCGCCGATGCTTCGCGTGGATCATCGACCTTGTCCTGATCGGCATCCTGGTCTTCGTCTTGTGGTGGATACTGGCGGCGTTCGGCGTGCTGACCTTCGGGCTCGGCTTCGGCGCGATGGCCATCCTGCCGTTCGTTCCTTTCTTCTACCACTTCCTCTCACTGCTCAGCGGCCCGAGTGCGACGCCCGGACAGCAGATGTTCGGCCTGACCGTGCGGCGGGATACCGATCTCGGACCGCCGGACCCGCTGCAGGCGCTGGTGTCGGTGTTCGCCTATTACCTGACCTTGGCGACCTCCGGCCTGCTGCTGGTGGTGGCGCTGTTCACCGTGCGTCACCGCACGCTTCATGACCTTGTGAGCGGGCTGGTGGTCGTGCGCGTGCAGGCGATGGAGGCGTTGACGGCGCCGAATTCCGGCTGGAACATGGGGCGTGGACCATCCATCCCATGACCTATAAGCCGCCTCGCCGCCCGCAGTTCTTCTACACCACGGCACCCCTGCCGTGCCCTTACGTGCCGGGCCGGACCGAGCGCAAGGTCGTCACCGAGATCATCGGGCCGGAGGCGGAGCCGCTGCACGACCGCCTGTCACGGGCCGGGTTCCGCCGCAGCCACAACATCGCCTATGCGCCGGTGTGCCCGTCCTGCCAGGCCTGCATACCGATCCGCATCCCGGTCGATTCGTTCGTGCCCGACCGGACGCTGCGCAAGATCGCCCGGGCGAACGCGGCGTTGGAGGGCTATCGGGTGCCGGCACGGGCGACGGCGGAGCAGTTCCAGTTGTTCCAGCGCTACCAGCAGGTGCGGCACGGCGACGGCGACATGGCGAGCATGAGTTTCTACGACTACCGCGCCATGGTCGAGGATACCCCTATCGAGACCTGCATCATCGAATTCCGCGACGAGCACGACCGGCTGGTGAGCGCCTGCCTGACCGACAAGCTGGGTGACGGACTGTCGGCGGTGTACAGTTTTTTCGCGCCGGGGCTGGAGAAACGCTCGCTCGGCACCCACGCGGTGCTGTGGCTGATCGATCGGGCACGGGCGCTTGGGTTGCCATACGTGTATCTCGGGTATTGGGTGTCGGACAGCCGGAAGATGGCCTACAAGGCACGTTTCCGGCCGAGCGAGGTGCTGATGAACGGCACCTGGCGGGTGCTGACAGACGCGGAGATCGCCGGATGCGCCCCGGCCGAGGGGGCGCTGATGACGGAAGCGGTGGGTTGAGCCCGGGCTTCCCGGTGGCTCCTTAGACTTAGGCGACGCCAAAGATTAAGCGAATCGGGCGGTCCACGTTGTACCGTCATGGCCCGTCTTGTCCGGGCCACCGCCGCCAGCACGTGCCGTGACAGGTGGCCCGGACAAGCCGGGCATGGTGGTGTGAGCATTTCCGGTCAGCCTGAATAACGCTCTGGCGCCTATGCGGACAACCCGGGCCATAAACGCCACATTGGCAAGCCCGCCTCAATGCGCCGGATTGGCCTGCGCGAACGCGGCCTTCTGCTCCGCCGAAGCCTCCTTTTGGTATTTCGCCTGCCACGCCTTGTACGGCATTCCGTATACGATCTCCCGCGCATCAGGATCCGCGATCTCGATGCCGCGTTCCGCCGCCTCCTCCCGGTACCAGCGGCTCAGGCAGTTGCGGCAGAACCCCGCCAGATTCATCAGGTCGATGTTCTGCACATCGGTGCGTTCGCGCAAATGCGCCACCAGCCGGCGAAACGCGGCGGCTTCCAGTTCGGTGCGCGTCGCGGTATCGAAGTCGGGTGCGGACATGATCGTCTCCTGTTCCATTCACCCCAAGATGGCGCGGCCCTGGCGGCTTCGCCATACTCGCCACGCCGGAAAAAAACGAGAGGACCCGTCGATGCAGCGCTGGACCGATGCGACCGCTCGCGCCGCGTTGCGCACCCTGTTCGACACCGCCGTCGCCGCCGCCGATCCGCGGGCGGTGCTGGCACGGCATTTGCCGCCGAAGCCGGCGTCCGGTCGCTGCATCGTCGTCGGCGGCGGCAAGTCGGCGGCCGTCATGGCCGCGGCGCTGGAGGACGCCTGGCCGGACGTGAAACTTGAAGGCACCGTCGTCACCCGCTACGGCCACGCCGTCCCGACCCGCACCATCGAGGTCATCGAAGCGTCGCACCCCGTCCCCGACGCCGGCAGGCGAGCGCGGCGCCCGGCGCCTGCTGGACCGCGTGCAAGGCCTGACGAAGGACGACCTGGTGATCGCGCTGATGTCCGGCGGCGCCTCCGCCCTGCTGGCCGCGCCGGTGCCCGGCTTGACCTTGGCCGACAAGCAGGCGATCAACCGCGCGCTGCTGGCCTGCGGGGCGAACATCACCGAGATGAATGCGGTTCGGAAACACCTGTCCGCCATCAAGGGCGGCCGTCTCGCCGCCGCCGCGGCGCCCGCCCGGGTTGTCACCCTGGCGATCAGCGACGTGCCGGGCGACGATCCCGCGGTCATCGGCTCCGGCCCCACCGTCCCCGACGCCACCACCTTCGCCGAGGCGCGCGCCCTGATCGCCCGCTACGGCATCGAGCTTCCGCCCGCCGCGGCCGAGCGGCTGGCTCGGGACGATGACGAGACGCCGAAACCCGGCAGCCTGCCGCACGCCGAGTTCCGCATGATCGCCACGCCGATGATGGCGCTCGACGCCATGGCCGCGAAAGCGCGGGACCTCGGGCTGGCGCCGCTGATCCTGGGCGACGCGCTGGAAGGCGAGGCAAGCCAGATGGGCATCGTCATGGCCGGGATCGCGCGCTCGGTCCGCCTGCACGGCAAGCCGCTGCCGGCTCCGGCCGTGCTGCTGTCGGGCGGCGAGACGACTGTCACCATGACCGGGAAATCCACCGGCAAAGGCGGCCGCAACACAACGTTCCTGCTCGGCCTCGCCATCGCGCTGGACGGCACGCCCGGGATCTGGGCCACCGCCGGCGACACCGACGGCATCGACGGCATGGACGAGATCGCCGGCGCGCTGCTGACCCCGGACACGCTGGCCCGCGCCGCGGCGGCCGGGCTGAACGCCCGCGCCAGCCTCGCCGGACATGACAGCCACGGCTTCTTCGGCGCCCTCGGCGACCTGATCGTCACCGGCCCGACGCTGACGAATGTGAACGATATCAGGGCGATAATCATCGCTCCGTAACGGCTCCTTGCCGTCAACAATCACCGAGGAACTTCCCATGGCTGCCCGTCCCAAACTGCGCCGCCGGCGCCACACCAAAATTATCGCCACGCTCGGTCCGTCGAGTTCGACGATCGAGGTCATGACCCGGCTGTTCCAGGCCGGCGCCGACGTGTTCCGGCTGAATTTCTCGCACGGCAGCCACGAGGACCACGCCGCCCGCTTCGCCATGATCCGCGAACTGGAGGACCGCTTCCAGCGCCCCATCGGCATCCTCGCGGACGTGCAGGGCCCGAAGCTGCGCGTCGGCAAGTTCAGCGCCGGGCGGGTGCATCTGCAGACCGGGCAAAAGTTCCGCCTCGACCTGACCGCCACGCCGGGCGACGCCGGACGGGTCAACCTGCCGCATCCCGAGATCATCGAGGCGGCATCGATCGGATCTTCGCTGCTGCTGGATGACGGCAAGCTGCGCCTGCGGGTGCTGCACAAGCGCGCCGATGCATTGGAAACCGAATGCGTCGTCGGCGGCCCGCTGTCCGACCGCAAGGGCGTCAACGTCCCCGACGTGATCCTGCCGATCCCGGCGCTGACGGAAAAGGACCGGGAAGACCTGGAGTTCGCGGTGTCGCACGGGGCCAGCTACATTGGCCTGTCGTTCGTCCAGCGGCCGGAGGACGTGGTCGAGGCGAAGCGCCTGATCGCCGGCCGCGCCTGGGTGATGGCGAAGCTGGAGAAGCCCCAGGCGCTGGACAACCTGGAAGAAATCATGGCGCTCACCGACGCGGTGATGGTCGCGCGCGGCGACCTCGGCGTCGAACTGCCGCCCGAGGAGGTGCCGCTGGCGCAGAAGCGCATCGTCCGGCTGGCGCGCCAGTTAGGCAAGCCGGTGGTGGTCGCGACGCAGATGCTGGAGAGCATGATCAGCGCCCCGGCGCCGACGCGCGCCGAGGCCTCCGACGTCGCGACAGCGGTCTTCGACGGCGCCGACGCCGTCATGCTGTCGGGCGAGACGGCAGCCGGGCAGTATCCGTACGAGGCGGTGAACATGATGGACCGCATCGTCGCCCGGGTGGAGCAGGATGCCGGCTGGCGCAACCTGATCGACACGTCCCACATGGCCGCCGGAGAAGACCACCGCCGCCGCGATCGCCGCAGCCTCGGCGCAGATCGGCCATACCATCGGGGCCAAGGCGATCGTCGCCTTCACCGCGTCCGGTAGCACGGCGCTGCGGGTGGCGCGGGAGCGTCCGGTGCCGCGCGTCATCGGGCTGACGCCGAACCAGGAGACCGCGCGGCTGCTGGCCGTGGTCTGGGGCGTGCACGCGGTGGTCACGCCGGACGTCCATTCGATGACGGAAGCGTCGCATCGTGCCAACAAGATCGTGCTGGCGGAGGGCTTCGCGGAGCGCGGCGATGAGATCGTGGTTGCCGCCGGGGTGCCGTTTGGACATTCCGGAACCACCAACGCATTGCGGATTGTAACGGTGAAGTAGCGGACTCGTTTCCGGATCTTTCAAGCGGCGCGATTTTCGGTTACGGCTCGGCGTTATGCCGGCACCCTCGGGCGACCGGCATTGGGACGTCACAGAAAGGATCGGCACTTGGCAATCGAACCGGACAAAGGCTCATTCCCGACGCACGCCGGCGCCGCCTCACGTTATCAGACGGCAACCGGGCAGGTCGCGGCGCTCGCCGGGAGGACCCTGTCGTCGCTCGAACTCGTTGACGCGGCCATCGCCCGGATCGAGGCGCTCGACCCGAAGATCAACGCGGTCGTCGTGCGGGATTTCGCCGCCGCGCGCGCGGCCGCCCGCGCCGCCGACGGGGCGCTGGCACGCGGCGAGCGCCGCCCGCTGCTGGGGCTTCCCATGACGGTGAAGGAACAGTTCAACGTCGCCGGCCTGCCGACAACCTGGGGCGATCCGGACTTCAAGGACTGGCGGCCGGACGCCGATGCGCTCGCGGTGGCGCGGCTGAAGGCGGCGGGGGCGGTAATACTCGGCAAGACCAACGTGCCGCTGAGGTTGGCCGACTGGCAGAGCTACAACGCGGTTTACGGCACGACCAACAACCCCTGGGATCTGACCCGCACGCCGGGCGGGTCCTCGGGCGGGTCCGCGGCGGCGCTCGCGGCCGGGTTCGTTGCGCTTGAGCTGGGTTCGGACATTGGCGGTTCGTTGCGCGCTCCGGCGCATTACTGCGGAGTGTTCGCGCACAAGCCGAGCCAGGATGTGGTGCCGCAGCGCGGCGCCGCTCCGCCCGGATTTCCGGCGATCCCGATCCATATCGACCTTGCGGTGGCCGGCCCGATGGCGCGCAGCGCGGCCGATCTGGCGGTCGCACTGGATGTGCTGGCCGGGCCGGACGAGTTGACGGAAGGCATCGGCTACACGCTTGCCCTGCCCCCCGCCCGTCACACTGCGCTGAAGGATTTCCGGGTGCTGCTGATCGACTCCCACCCGCTCTTTCCCACCGCGAGCAGCGTCGGCGCGGCGTTGGATCGGCTGGCCGGGCGGCTGGGCAAGTCCGGCTGCGCGGTTTCCCGGAGCAGCCCGCGACTGCCGGACCTGGCGCAAACGACGCGACTGTATATCAAGCTTTTGCTGGCCTTTTTCGGCGTGGACATGCCCAATGCGCGGCTCAAGCTCGCGGCGGCCGCGCAGGCGCTGTCTCCGGACGACGACAGTCTGGCGGCGTGCCGTTTGCGCGGCCTGGTCATCAGCCTTCCGGACTGGGTGCAGGCCAATCGTTTGCGTGCCGGACTGCGGATGTGCTGGCAAAGCCTGTTCCAGGAGTTCGATGTTGTCCTCTGCCCGGCCATGCCGACCCCGGCGTTTCCGCACAATCCCGGGGCACCGCTGACGCGGCATCTCGAAATCGATGGCAAGTTGGTTCCGTATGACGACCAGGTCGTCTGGTCCAGCATCGCAACACTGTATGGGCTGCCGGCCACTGCGGCGCCCATCGACCGCTCCGAGACCGGGCTGCCGATCGGCGTGCAGATTATCGGCGGGTATCTGGAGGATCGGACGACGATCGCGTTCGCTGAGGCGATGGAGCGTGAATATGGCGGCTTCGTTCCGCCGCCCGGTTGGTAGGCGCCCGGCGCGCCGCAGTCCCGGCACATCGTTGAAAGCGGATATCAAGCGGCGGTCGAATCCCTGAAGCCGGAATTGATGTTCCCGATACGGGAAGAAGACCTTTGCTTCCCGGATAGAGAGGCTACGTTAATCAAGTGGAACTCATACCAACGGCCGATTAGGGCGACCCTTCCTGCCCACCGTCGTGGCCCGGCGAAGTCCGGGCCACCCCCGCCGCACGGTGCCGCGACGGGTGGCCCGGACAAGCCGGGCCATGACGGGTAGGCGGTCTCCGCCGATTGTGCCGCCCGATCCTGTACAACGCAATCAGGTTTCCTATGGAACAGAATGGCTTCGGACAAACGGATCTGGCCGGAGTCATCGGCAGCGTCGGCCGCGCGTCGGAAAGTCTGAATCGCCGCCGTCCATTCACTGTCGATATGATCAGGGCGATCCGCACGGCGTGGTCGATCCCGCTGAGCTCGCTCATCGGCGCGGAGCGGCGCGTGGGATGAACGCGCGCCACCACACCCCGCATCAAGGCGTGATCAGCAGCACCCACGGCACGCCGATAAGCAGGAACGCCGCCAGATAAATCGCCCCGAAGACCGCCCCCAGCCGCCACCAGTCCGCCGACGGCAGGTATCCCGATCCGTAATACACCGGACTCGGCCCGGTCCCGTACGGCGTGATGATCCCCATGATCCCCAGTGTCAGCGACAGCAGCAAGACGAACTGCTGCATGTCCATGCCGGGGATCGTCGAGCCGACCGCCAGGAACACCGGCAGCATCGCGGTCACATGCGCCGTTACGCTCGCGAACAGGTAGTGCACGAGATAGAACAGTACCACCAGTATGATCGTCGCGGTCATAGGCGAAAACCCGGCCATATGGTGGGCGATCGAATTGGCGAACCAATCGACGAAGCCGGTCCGCTTGAGGCCGTCGGCCAGCGCCACCAGCGTCGCGAACCACGCCAGCGTATTCCACGCCGCCTTGTTGGCGATGATATCCGCCCATGTCACGACCTTCAGCACCAGCATCAGCGAAATCACGATCAGCGCGACGGTCGTAGCGTTGATCGTGTCCGCCGCGAAGATCCACAACACCAGCGCCAGCAGCACCAGCGCGCCCAGCAGCATCTCCGGCCGGGTCACGCGCCCCATGCTGACCAGTTCGCGCGCGGCCCATAGCGGCACCTCGCGGCCTGACTTCACCTCCGGCGGATACAGCCAGAAAGTCAGCAGCGGCACCAGCATCAGCAGCAGCACGCCGACAGGGGCGAAGGCGAGGCACCATTGCGTCCAACCCAGTTCGATGCCGGCGGTCTTTTTCGCCAGCTCCACGGCCAGCAGGTTAGGTGCGAGCCCGGTCAGGAACATCGAACTCGTCACGCAGGTCGCGGCGATCGCCACCCACATGATGTAACTGCCGATGCGGCGCGCGGACGGGTCGTGCGGCTTCGAATCATACAGCGGCGGCAGGTGGCTGATGATCGGATACAGCGTGCCGCCACTGCGGGCGGTGTTCGACGGCGTGAACGGCGCCAGCGCCGCATCGGCAAGGGTTATTGCGTAGCCGAGGGTCAGCGTCCGGTGCCCCATCGACTTCACCAGCAGCAGCGACAGCCGTTTTCCCAGCCCGGTCTTCTCATACCCGAGCGCGAACATGAAGGCGCCGAAGATCAGCCAGACGGTGCCGTTAGAAAATCCGGACAGAGCCCATGTCAGTGCGGCATTGCCAGCGTTGAACCCCGGCTTGGCGAGCTCCTCCGGGCTGAACAGCACCCATGGTGACAGAACCGTCACGGCCGTGACGCCGATGAGGCCGATGGCACCGCCCGGCAGCGGCTCCAGCATCAGCCCGACAATGACGCCGGTGAAGATCGCGAAGAAATACCAGGTGTGCTGGGGAAGTCCGGGGGCTGGGATCAGAGCGATGACGACCGCGGCAGCGACCGGCGCCAATGCTTTCAACGCTTGTCTCGGCACGGCCGCCTCCGCAAGGTTTTGCCCGAGGCTACCACCTCAGCGCGCGGGATCGGCCGGGGTCGTTGATCTCGATCAACTGTTGCCTTTGCGCTTTGACGACGCCCGGGAAATACCGCTTTAGCCGGCAGGTTTCCCCGTCATGGCCCGGCTTGTCCGGGCCACCTACGCCAGCACATGCCGCAACAGGTGGCCCGGACAAGCCGGGCCATGACGGGATGGGCGTCGCTTTAGCTCAAGCCGGCCGGCGGCAGCCATAGCACCTGTCCAATGCGATCAGCGCCCGAGGCCAGCATCGCCAGCCGATCGAAACCGACGGCGATGCCGGCGCTTGGCGGCATGCCGTGCTGCATCGCGGCCAGGAAATCCTCGTCCAGCGGCCAATCCGGCCCCGACATCCCGTGTCGCCGCAGCCGAGCGGCGTCGAAGCGGGCACGCTGCTCGGCGGGGTCGGTCAGTTCGACGAAGGCGTTCGCCAGTTCGATGCCGCAGATGAACAGTTCGAACCGTTCCGCCACCCGAGGGTCCGCCGGATCGCGCCGGGCCAGGGCAGCCTGTGCGGCCGGCCAGTGGGTCAGGAACGTGGGGTGCTGGCGGCCGAGATGCGGCTCGATCTTGTCCAGCAGCAGGCGGAAGAACAGATCCTCCCACGATTTCGTCATCCCGCAGTCTGACGCCTGCGGCAGCGGCCAGCGCGGGGGCGTCCTCGCCGGTTGCCAGCAGATCCACCCCGGCGTGGCGGCTGAAGGCCTCCGCCACGGTCAGGCATTCGATGCGGGACAGGTCGGTGGTGACGTCCCGGCAGCGGACGACGGCAGGCAGGACGTCGCGCAGCAGCTCGGTGGTTTCGGCGATCAGTTCGTCCATGCCGGCGTCCGGGCGATACCACTCCAGCATGGTGAATTCCGGCGCATGCAGGGCCCCGGCCTCGCCGTTCCGCCAGACCCGGGCGAACTGGAAAATCGGCCCGGCCCCGGCCGCGAGCAGCCGCTTCATGGCGAATTCCGGACTTGTGTTCAGCCAGAGCTTCTCGAGCGTCCCGTCCGGATGCTCCCGCGTCGTGGCGAAGGCGCGCAGGTGCACCTCCTCGCCCGGCGCGGGAACGGCGTAGGGGGTTTCGACTTCGGTGTATCCGAGCCGCTCGAAGAACCCGCGCACCGCCCGGGTCAACGCCGAGCGGCGGGTGAGGAAAGGAAGACGGGCGGCGAGGCTTTCGGGGTGCCAGACGGGAAGGGTCATATCGCGGAGTTTACCGCTTCACCCGCCCTGCCGCCACGTTGTCATTTTGTCGCCACGCGGCAGCCGCGGTCGATCCCGACCTGCCATTGAGGCTTCACAGAAAGGAAACGCCGATGGGCTTGATTCTGCTGCTTGTTATCCTGTTCCTGCTGTTCGGCGGGGGCGGATACTACGGTTACCGCTCCGGTTACTACGGGGGCGCGCATTACGGTGGCGGCATGACCTTGATTGTCGTGCTGATTGTCCTGTTCCTGCTGTTCGGGCACCACGGCGGCTACGGGTATTGATGCTGCCCGGCCAAGGCAACGCCCAAAATTACCGCTTCAGGTAGGCGCCATCCTGAAACGTCATGGCCCGGCTCGTCCGGGTCACCTGTCGCGGCACCGTGCGGATGGGGTGGCCCGGATAAGCCGGGCCATGCCGGAAGGCCCCCTGCGGACTGGCTTATTCCCGGGCGTCGCCCAAGGCAGCGCTGCATGCCCGTCGACCCGTGTCATGGCCGGACGTGGTCCGGCCATGACACAAAGCGCACGAACAGACGACAGACCAACCCCTAGTGCTGATACGTCGGCACCACGCTGATGCTGTTGAACGGCGACCCGTTGATCAGCTTCGTGCTGACCACCGTGTACACCAGCACATGCTTCTCCTTGTCCAGGGCCCGGTGGATCTGAAACGTCTTGAAGAACAGAGACGCCGAGGAGAATGCAATAGTCTCCTTGTCCGGCATCTTATCCGGCAAGGTGATCGGCCCTGTCGCCCGGCAGGCGATCGAGAAGCGGCTGGGATCCTCGGCCAGCCCCAGTCCGCCGCTCACCCCGCCGGTCGTCGCCCGCGACAGATAGCACGACACTGCCGGCACGAGCGGATCGTCATACCGTTCGACAACGATCTTGTCGTCCGGCCCGAGCCAGCGGAAGTTTGTATTGATCGAATCGATCCGGGTCTGCGCCAGCGCCGAACCCGACAGCAGCGCCAAAATCCCGGCGAAAACTAAGGTACGCATTCAAGCCATCCTTTCTCGCAGCCGTTCCGCAAGCCGTACCAGTATGGCCGCGGTGGCGCCCCATATATAGTGTTCCGGATGCGGCCAGACCCAGTACTCCCGCCAAACCCCACGAACATGTTGCCGCTGCCGCCGTGGCGCCTGCGGATCGAGCAGTACGCTCAGCGGAAGTTCGAAGATCGATTCCACTTCATGCGGTGACAACGCGTATCGCTGGGCCGGCGGCAACACCGCCAATATCGGGGTAATCCGATACCCCGTCCCGGTGAGATGATCGGGCAGCCGTCCCAGCACGTCGACGCATCCGGGATCGAGGCCGATCTCCTCGAAGGCTTCGCGCAGCGCCGCGGCTTCCGGGCCTCTGTCGCCGGGATCGATCCGCCCGCCGGGAAAGCTGACCTGGCCGGCATGGGAACTCAGATGCGCGGTCCGTTTCGTCAGCAGGATGCCCGGCGCGTCGGCCAGCACAACAGGGACCAGCACCGCCGCCGGCACCGGCCGCTTGCCCAATCCGGGCAGCACGTCGTCGGCATGGCCCGGGGCCGCATCCGACGATGCGGCGGCGATCTCGGCCAGCCGCGCCCGCAATCCTGCCGGTGTCACGCCTCGCCGGGCGGCATCTCGCCGAGTGGAAAGAAAAGGCCCTGGCTCCAAACGCCCAGCATGCGGCGGCAACCAACCCATTTCGGCACGGCGAGTGCTACGAGTTCGTAGTAGGTAGGGCGGTTGATGCGCGCTTCGACGGCCAGCATCCCCGGTCCGCCGCGCACGCGAATATAGGGGGTCGGTTCGCAGGTGATGATGTCGTGCGACACCCGGATCGGATGCTCCGGACCGGCGGTCAGGATCTGGTCGATATTGGTACGGAACGACAGCACCTGGTTCGGGCCGTCGCCGGTCCAGTCCAGTTCGACCGCGACGAAGGGCGCATCCTCAACCTCGATGCGTCCGCGCTCCGCCGGGGTCTGCAGCCACCAGCTTCCGTCCAGCTCCCGGCGCAGCACGCTGGAAAACAGGCACACCAGTTCCTTACGGTTGATCGGGGTGCCGCGATACAGCCAGGTGCCGTCCCGCTTGATCAGAAACGGCAGATCGCCGCATTCGGCCGGTACCCGTTTGGGCCGGGGCGCCGCTTGGCGGATCTCACGCTCGGAGCCACACGCCAAGGCACGTTCCGCCGCGGACTCAGCCGGTCTCGCGGCGGCAAGATCGAATGGCGCACCAGTGCCGTTCACGTAACCGTCTCCCGTGGAAGGCGAACTTCCTAACCAGGACGCGATATAGGTAGCATCCCCCCTTGGGTGAAAGTGCCTATATGTGTCCGGACACGCAAACGCGGAGGGTGAAGCCCCTATGTCGGGTGGTATGGCTGGCTCGCAACAGGGGGTTTCCCCCGGCGCTTTGAACTACCCCGGTCTCGCGGCCGATGATCCCAACACGATTTTGGCTGCCACCGAGGCCATCGGTGCCCGCATTGTGCAGGTGCGAGCCTCGATCGCGCGCGTGATGTTCGGCCAGGACGAGGTGATTGACGACACGTTGATCACATTGTTGTCGGGCGGGCACGTTCTGCTCGTCGGCGTGCCGGGGCTGGGCAAAAGCCGGCTGGTGGAGACGCTGGGCGTGGTCCTCGGCATGGCGACGAAACGCATCCAGTTCACCCCCGATCTGATGCCGGCCGATATCGTCGGCAGCGAGGTGCTGGATGAAACCGACGGCCGCCGGGCGTTCCGTTTCGTTCCCGGCCCGGTTTTCTGCCAGTTGCTGATGGCCGACGAAATCAACCGTGCCAGCCCGCGCACCCAATCCGCCCTGCTGCAGGCGATGCAGGAGCAGCGGGTCGCCATCGGCGGTGTCGAGCATGTCCTGCCTCGCCCCTTCCACGTGCTGGCGACGCAGAACCCGATCGAGCAGGAGGGCACCTATCCGCTCCCGGAAGCCCAGCTCGACCGCTTCCTGCTGGAGATCAACGTCACCTACCCGAACCGCGACGCCGAGCGCGCCATGCTGCTCGCCACCACCGGCGCGCATGAGGCGCGGCCGATCCAGGCAATGACCGCCGAGGATTTGCTGTTTGCCCAGTCGCTGGTCCGCCGCCTGCCGATTGGGGAGAAAGTCGTTGAAGCGATCCTGTCCCTGGTGCGCGGCTGCCGCCCGGAGACAGCGGCCGACGACATCGTGCGCCGGCACGTGTCCTGGGGTCCCGGTCCGCGCGCGGCCCAGGCCCTGATGCTGGCGACACGCGCCCGCGCCCTGCTGCAAGGACGGCTGTCGCCGAGCGTGGAAGATGTCGCCGCGCTGGCCAGGCCGGTGCTGCGGCATCGCATGGCACTCAGCTTCTCTGCCCGCGCCGACGGCATCGCCCTGACCGACATAATCGACCGCCTGGTCGGCACGATTGGCTAAGCCGCCGCCAAACGCCCTCGCCGCCGAGGCGCTGGGTGCGAGGCTGCCGCCCCTGCTGGTGGCGGCGGAGCGGGTCGCCTCGACCGTGGCGCAGGGCGTGCACGGACGGCGGCGGGTCGGACAGGGTGACAGTTTCTGGCAATTTCGCAGATTCGTCTCCGGCGATCCGTTGGCGCGAATCGATTGGAGACAGTCCGCGAAATCCGGCCGCGGCGCGCCGGAGGGCTGGTTTATCCGCGAGACGGAATGGGAGGCGGCGCAAACCGTCTGCCTGTGGCGCGACGCGTCGGCGTCGATGCGCTGGCGGTCCCGCCAGGTGCCGGTGGAGAAGCGGGATCGCGCAAATCTGCTGTTGCTTTCACTCGCCTCCTTGCTGCTTCGTGGCGGGGAGAGAGTGGTGATGATGCAAAACGACGCCCGCCCGGTCACCAGCCGCGGCGGCCTGGACAGGCTGGTGGCGGAGCTGGAGCAAGCGGGCGAGGACGACACCGGCCTGCCGCCCCCGGTGCGCCTGCCGCGGCATGGCAGCGTGGTATTGTTCAGCGACCTCCTGTCGCCGCTGGACGACATCCAGGCGATGATGGCGCGCTTCACCGGCGTGCCGGTGACCGGCTACCTTATGCAGATCCTCGATCCGGCCGAGACCGCCCTGCCCTATCAGGGCCGCGTGCGCTTCCGCGGAATGGAGCACGAGGGCGAGGCCCTGGTGCCGCGCGTTGAGTTGGTGCGCGATGCCTATGCGCAGCGGTTGAAGGCGCAGCAGGACGGCTTGGCCTCGCTGTGCGCGACCGCGGGCTTCGGCTTCGGCGTACATCGCACCGACCATCCGCCGGAGCTCGCGCTGCTGACGCTCTACACGGCCCTGGCGGTGCGATGATTTTTGTCGCGCCCTGGGTCCTGGCCGGTCTGCTGGTTTTGCCGGTGCTGTGGTGGCTGATCCGGGTGACGCCCCCCGCGCCGCGGTCCGAGGTGTTTCCGGCGATCCGCTTCCTGCTCGGCCTCAACGCCACCGAGGAAACCCCGGCCCGCACGCCCTGGTGGCTGCTGGCCTTGCGCATGGTGGCCGCCGGCCTGGTCATCGTCGCCCTGGCTCGCCCCGTGCTGGACGCCGGCACCGCGCTGATCGGCAGAGGTCCTGTCCTGCTGGTGATCGACAATGGCTGGGCCTCGGCGGCCGATTGGGTGGGGCGGAAGGAGGCCGCCGGGGTGCTGCTGGACCGGGCGGAGCGGGCCGGCCGCAAGGCGGCGCTACTGGCCACCGCGCCGGATGGCGGCGGCAAGCCGATCGCGGTCTCCGCCACGATGCCGATGGCCGATCTGCGGGCGCGGTTGGCGGCGTTGCAGCCGCAGCCCTGGCCGTCGGACCGTCTCGCCGCTGCGCAGGCCATCGGCGCCTGGAAGGACGCGGCCGGAGCCTCGGTGATCTATGTGCCGGATGGGTTGACGGATGGGCCTGACTTCGACCGCTTCAGCGGGGCGCTGCGCCAGGTCGGTGCGGTGACCGAAATCTGCTGCGACGCGGTCGCTTCGCCCTTACTCCTGCCCCCCACCAGCGAGGCCGATCGGCTGGACGTGCATCTGGCGCAGGCGCCGCGGGCGGAGGCCTCGACGGCGGCGGTGCTGGCCCAAAGCGGCGACGGGCGAACCCTGGCGCGGGCGGACATTGCCGTGCCAGCCGGGGCGTCGGTCGCGTCCGGGTCGATCGCGTTGCCGCCGGAATTGCGCAACCGGCTGACGCGGCTGGTGCTGGACGGGCCGCCAAGCGCCGGTTCCGTGGTTCTGTTGGACGAGCGCTGGCGCCGGCGGCCGGTGGGATTGCTGTCGGGCGACCTCGCCAGCGCGGATACCCCGTTCACCGGTTCGATCTACTTCCTGCGGCGGGCGCTGGAACCGTTCACCGAATTGCGCAGTGGCGATGCGGCTACCCTGCTCAAGCGCGACATCTCCGTCATTGTCCTGGCCGATCGGCCGTTGCCGGACGGGGCGGAAAGGGATGCGCTGGCCGAGTGGGTGCGGAAGGGCGGGTTGCTGATCCGCTTCGCCGGACCTCGCACAGCCGAGGCGGCGACCAACGACACCGATACGCTGCTGCCGGTCCGCCTGCTGGCCGGCGACCGCCAGCTTGGAGGCGCCCTGTCGTGGAGCAAGCCGGCCGGGCTGGCGCCGTTCCCGCCGTCGTCGCCGTTCGCCGGCCTTGAGGTAACGGATGAGGTGAAGGTGAATCGTCAGGTGCTGGCCGAACCGAGCGCGGACCTGCCCGGGCGGACCTGGGCCGCGCTGGAGGACGGCACGCCGCTGGTCACGCAGATGCCGCTGGGTGCCGGGCGGGTGGTGCTGTTTCATGTCACCTCCAACGCCGACTGGTCGAACCTGCCGCTGTCGGGGCTGTTTGTGGATATGCTCCGCCGGCTGGTCCAGCTTTCCGCCGGCGTGGCGGCCCCGCAAGGCGGCACCGTGCTGGCCCCGGCCGAGACCCTGGACGGGTTTGGCCTGTTGACCCAGCCGCCGCCCGCCGCGATCGGATTGCGGGCGGATCAGTTTGGTGCGACGCCCGTCTCGCCACGGCATCCGCCGGGTCTGTACGGACCGGAAAGCGGCCGGCAGGTGTTGAATCTGGCCTCGGCTATCTCGGCGCCCGAGGCCGCACCGCCGATTCCGGGCGCAACCCTGGAGACCGTGCGCGGCGCGGCGAGGGAGCGGGCGCTGGGGCCGCCGCTGTTGGCGCTGGCGGTGCTGCTGCTGTGCATGGACATGGTGGTGTCGCTGGGGCTGCGGGGATTGCTGAAGCCGCGGGTGTCGGCGGCGGCGGCGCTGCTGATGCTGGCGATGATTCCGTCCGCGCACGCGCTGGACAGCAGTCCGAACCCGGCCACCGATACGCGGCTGGGCTATATCGCGTCCGGCGATGCCCAGGTGGACGGGGTCGCCAAGGCCGGGCTGGAAGGGCTGTCGGACTACGTCAACCACCGCACCGCGGCCATGCTGTTCGAGCCTGACGCGGTGCGGCCCGGAGAGACGGACCTCAGCCTCTATCCGCTGCTGTACTGGCCGATCACCGCGGATGCGCCGGAGCTGACCGGCGCACAGACGGCGGCGCTGAACGACTACATGAGCCGCGGCGGCATCATCCTGATCGACACGCGGGATTCCGGCTCCGGTGCCGGCTTCGCCCCCGGCACGGAGGAAGCGCTACGCCGCATCTCGCACGGGCTCATTGTGCCGCCACTCGCGCCGCTGACGGTCGACCATGTTTTGTCGCACGCGTTCTACCTGCTGCCGGATTTTCCCGGCCGGTTCACCGGCGACACAGTGTGGGTGCAGCGCGACCAGGACCGGACCAATGACAGCGTCAGCCCGGTGATCATCGGCGGCAACGATTGGGCCGCCGCCTGGGCGGTGGATACCGAGGGCAACAACCCCTACGCCGTGCTTCCGGGCGGCCTGAGGCAGCGCACGCTGGCATATCGTTTCGGTGTCAACCTGGTGATGTATGCGCTGACAGGCAACTACAAGGGCGATCAGGTGCACGTGCCCGCCATTCTCCAGCGGCTCGGCCAGTGATGCGGCCGGAACAGGTCATCGCCGCGCTTCGGTTCGATCCGCTGCTGCCGGTCTGGCTTTTGGCCATGCTCGGCATCGTCTGCCTGGCGGTTGTCGGCGTCGGACTGTGGCGACGCGCCAGCGGAACGCTGCTGCGGCTTGCCGGGTTCGCGGTGCTGCTGCTGTGGCTGAGCGGGCCCCGGCTGGTGCAGGAGACCCGGGACACGCTGCGCGATATCGGACTGCTGGTGGTCGATCAGTCGGCGTCGATGCAGGTCGGCGATCGCGCCCGGCTGGCCGAGGCGGCGCGCCAGTCGATCGAGGCTCAGGCCGCCCGGCTGCCGGACCTGGACTTGCGCACCGTAACCGTGCCTGAAGCGGGTAGCGCGGGAACGCAGTTGTTCGCGGCGGTGGATCGCGCCTTGGCGGATATCCCGCGCTCCCGGCTGGCCGGCACGATCGCGATCACTGACGGGCAGGTGCATGACGTGCCTAAAGCCGGCCCCGGCGGCGCGCCGCTGAACCTGCTGCTGACCGGCAAGGAAGAGGAAACCGACCGCCGGCTCCGCGTGATCGAGGCGCCCGGCTACGGCATCGTCGGCAAGTCCGTCGTCCTGCGGGTCGCGGTGGACGACCTGGGGGTGACCGGCCGCACCGGCCCCGCCACGCTGAACGTCCGCCGCGACGGCCAGCCGTTCCTGTCCGAAAGCGTGCCGGTGGGCGTCGAACAGCGGATCGAGGTGCCGATCACGCGCGCCGGTCCGACGGTGATCGAGATGGCCGCGAGCCCGCTCGCCGGCGAGATCTCGCAACTCAACAACCGCGCCGTCGTCGAGATCAACGGCGTCCGCGATCGGCTGCGCGTGCTGCTTATTTCGGGTGAGCCGCACCAGGGCGAGCGGACGTGGCGGCGGCTGCTGAAAGCCGATCCCTCGGTCGATCTGGTGCATTTCACGATTTTGCGGCCGCCGGAGAAGGACGACCGCACGCCGCTGAATGAACTCGCGCTGATCGCCTTCCCGGTGCGCGAGCTGTTCGTGGACAAGATTGGCGAGTTCGACCTGATCATCCTCGACCGGTTCCAGAACCGCGGCCTGCTGCCCCTGCCCTATCTGGCAAACATCGCCAACCGGGTGCGCCAGGGCGGTGCCCTGTTGATGAGCGTCGGTCCGGAGTTTTCCGGCGCCACCAGCTTGGCCGCCACCCCGCTCGGCAGCGTCCTGCCGGGCGGCCCGGCGCGGTCGGACGCGGTGGTCGATGGCCCATTCAAACCGCTCGTGTCCGACCTGGGGCAGCGCCACCCGGTGACCGAGGGCCTTCCGGGCGCCAACCCGGCCGGCAACGACGCCAAGGGTCCGGACTGGGGGCCGTGGTATCGCCGGATTGAGCCGGGCGCGGTCGAGGGCGAGGTCCTGATGCGCACGCCGGACGGGCAGCCGCTGCTGGCGCTCGATCGCGTCGGCGAGGGCCGCACCGCTCTGCTGCTGTCCGACCAGATCTGGTTGTGGTCGCGTGGCCACGAGGGCGGCGGCCCGCAGGCGGAGTTGCTGCGCCGGATCGCGCACTGGCTGATGCAGGAGCCGGATCTGGAGGAGAACGCGCTGACCGCCCGGGTGGCGGACGGGCGGCTGCGGATCGAAAGCCGCTCGACCGATCCGGGGCCGCCGGGCGATGTCCTGGTGACCGATCCGGACGGCAAGACGGAGACGGTGAAGCTGCACGAGGATTCGCCCGGGCGGGCGACCGCGACCCGGGTCGCCGCGGTTCCCGGGGTGTGGCAGGTGGCGCAGGGGGCGCGCTCCGCCTATGCCGCGGCGGGGGCGGCGAACCCTCCGGAACTGGCGGATCTGCGGGCGACGGCGACGGTGGCGGGGCCGCTGGCTCGGGCGTCTGATGGGGGAGTGCATTGGCTCGGCGGCAGCGATGTGCCGGAGCTGCGCCGGACCGAGGAAGGCCGATCGGCGTCCGGCAGCGCCTGGATCGGGCTGCAGCGGCGGCACGATCATGTGGTGACGGGCGTGGCGGCGCTGGATCTGCTGCCGTGGTGGGTTTCGCTGCCGGCGATGCTCGGGCTGCTAGTGCTGGGGTGGCGGCGGGAAGGGCGTTAAGCGGCCGCTAATCTGTGGGGCGGTAAAGTTCCTGGCAGTGATTGCTGGCAGGAGGATACGTCCTTGACGTATATCGGTCTTTGACGTATATCGTGGTTCCGGAGATTGATCGCGACTTCGAATGGGATCAGACCAAAGGCGACTGGAACCGACTCGAACGCCGCTTGCCGTTCGACCTGGCGGTCCTGTTGTTCGAGGGTCCGACCCTGGAGCGGCGCCGGCGGGATTACGGCGAACAGCGCGTGCGGGCCATCGGCCACGCGGGCGGCGTGATCCTGCACTGCGTCTATGCGGACAGAGGCCTGGCGCGGCGGATCATCAGCCTGCGCCATGCCAACAGGAGAGAGCGTGATGCCTATCGTGCGGCGTTCCAAAACTGACGTCGATGAAGCCCGGCTGCTAGCCGATCTGGCTGCCAGCCGGACGCCTCGGGAAGCCGACATCGACGCGGCGGCGGCCGAGGATGCCGACGCCTGGACCGATGACGATGTCGCCTCCGCGGTTGCGGTGTATCCGCCGCCGACGGCGGAGGAGGTGCGGGCGTTGCGGACCCGGCTTGGTCTGAGCCAGGCGCAATTCGCGCTCCGGTTCGGCTTTACGATCGATACGGTACAGCAATACGAACAGGGGCGGCGGACGCCGTCGGGCCCGGCCTCGACCCTGCTGCGCGTGATCGATGCGGACCCGGAGGCGGTGATCCGGGCGCTGCGGCGGGCGGCTCGGGCAACGCTCAAGGAACATCTGCTTGCCGAGGCGCCTCTCGGTGATCTCGCGATCCCGGGGCGCGGTCATCGCCGCCTCCGCCAGCCGGATGGGATGTGAGGCGCCCGGGCCTGGCGGCGGAAATCCCGGGCGGCAGCGGAGGAAAATCTTTGGACGGTGATGATGCGTGCGTATAATGGCCGATACGGGCGGCCACCATGCGGACAACACTTGTTATCGAAGATGACGTCCTGACAGCCGGCAAGGCCATCGCATAACAAGCAAATACACCCAAAGGGGAGGTCATTTCCGATCTTACGTGGAGGGCGCTGCGGCAGCCGGCCGCGCTTGGCGAGCGGAACGGCGTTCCGCTGCTACCGGTGCGCGAAACAGGCGTCATCGTAACCTCGGATATCGTCAACGCCCTGCGCGATGAATTGCCGTGACGTATCTGCTCGACGTTAACTTGCTGATCGCGCTGATTGACCCTGCCCATGTCGGGGATGCGGCTGCCCACTGCTGGTTCGGCGAGTTTGGTTCGGTTTCGTGGGCAACCTGCCCGATCACAAAGAATGGAGTGCTCCGGATCGTCGGGCGTCCGAAATATCCCAATTCAGCCGGCTCCCCGGCGGAGGTCGCTCCGACCATGGTGCGATTGAGGGGTTTGTCGGGTCATGTGTCCTGGGAAGACGGACTCAGCCTGGTGGGATCAAATCGGGTCGGTGTCTCGCAGATCGCAACGCCTGGACAGGTGACGGATACGTAACCGTTGGCACTGGCGGTCGCCCGCGGCGGCCAACTCACGACGTTTGTCGGCGAAGGCGGTTCGCTGGGGCAAGACCGGGCTGCATGTTATTGATGGCGTCGGGTGAGGTGTCGCCGCCCATCGCAGGAGATTGTCGGATTTACATTAAACTGATATAGAAATGACCATTATTCAATCACCCAACCGGAAAGCCGGAGCGCCAGCAAACGAATCGCCATGCTTATTGCCAAACTTGCATCTGCAAACAAGTGGCTCTCAGCCGATAATCTGCTGTCGGCCACGCGACGCGTCAGATTTGCGGTCTCATCTATTTTTCTATAGTGAGACAAAGGATGACGCAGGTCTAGAAGACGTTCCAAATCGTCGGAATCCCGTTGCGTGATTAGCCCCTACCCAAGCAACGTTTTAGCGTGTCTCGATACGGATGCGTTCACGCAGTTCTTCTGCCTCAGGCACGAGGAGAGATGGCAGCCAGCATATGTTCGGCAAGCATTGGCACAATAGCACTGTCGCCGGATAGTTGCTCTGTTATGAAACCCGAGCGTGCTGCAATCCAAGCGGCATAGGTGGTTTCACCCCCGGGCAGCATCGTTCCGTTGGAACCAAGTGCCACCGAAAGATCAGTGGCGAAACCGCGCAACCTTCGCCACGAAATCGTCATGCTGATCAGTGAGTAACAGGCGGACAAGCGCTAGATCTTTTATCGGAGCCAAAAGATCTAGTTGATCTTCCTCTGCCACAGGACGTCTCGCTGCTCGTTCTGATTGACATGCTCGTTCGTTCGTCGCTCTACTCCCACTCAATCGTCCCCGGCGGCTTCGACGTAATATCGTACGTCACCCGGTTAACCCCCCGCACCTCATTCACGATCCGTCCCGCCACCCGCGTCAGAAACCCCATCTCAAACGGATACACATCCGCCGTCATTCCGTCCGTGCTCGTCACCGCCCGCAGCGCACACGCCATGTCATACGTCCGCCCGTCCCCCATAACCCCCACCGTCCGCACCGGCAGCAGCACGGCGAACGCCTGCCAGATCGCGTCGTATAGTCCCGCCGCCCGGATTTCCTCCAGATAGACCGCGTCCACCTTGCGCAGCATATCCGCCTTCTCCCGCGTCACCGCCCCCGGGATACGGATCGCCAGCCCCGGCCCCGGGAACGGATGCCGTCCGACGATGGTCTCCGGCATTCCCAGTTCCCGTCCGAGCGCGCGGACCTCGTCCTTGAACAACTCCCGCAACGGCTCCACCAGTTGCATCCGCATCCGCGCCGGCAGGCCGCCGACATTATGATGTGACTTGATCGTAACGGACGGGCCGCCCTTGAAGCTGACGCTTTCGATCACATCCGGATACAGCGTGCCCTGGGCCAGGAAATCCGCGCCCCCGACCAGAGCGGCCTCTTCCTCGAATACTTCGATGAACAGCCGCCCGATGGTCTTGCGCTTGATCTCCGGATCGGTCACCCCCTCCAGCGCGCCGAGGAACAGCTCCGACGCATCCCGGTGCACCAGCCGGATGTTGAAGCGGTCACGGAACGTCTCCACCACCTGCGCCGCCTCGTCCTGCCGCAGCAGCCCGTGGTCGACAAAGATGCAGGTCAACTGGTCGCCGATCGCCTCATGGATCAGCACCGCCGCCACCGAGGAATCCACCCCGCCCGACAGCCCGCAGATCACCCGCCCGCCGCCGACCTGAGCACGGATGCGGGCGATCTCGGTCGCGCGGAAGCCGGCCATGGTCCAGGACCCCGACAGCCCCACGACGCCATGCGTGAAATTGCGTAGAAGCAGCGCGCCATGCGGTGTATGCACGACCTCCGGGTGAAACTGCAGCCCGTAGAACCGCCGCGCATCGTCGGCGATAGCGGCGAACGGAGCGCCGTCGCTGACGCCCACCACCCGGAAGCCCGGCGGCAACCGGGTGACCCGGTCGCCATGGCTCATCCACACCTGCTCGCGGCTGCCCTTCGCCCACACGCCGGTGAACAGCGCGCAGTCATCCGCCACATCGACATAGGCGCGGCCGAATTCCCGGTGGTCGGACGGTTCCACCGCACCGCCCAACTGCTGGCACAGCAGCTGCTCCCCGTAGCAGATCCCCAGGATCGGCACCCCGAGATCGAACACCGCGGGAGGCGCCAGCGGGGCGGCTTCCTCGTGCACCGAGGCAGGGCCGCCGGACAGGATGATCCCGCGCGGGTGCCACGCCGCAATGCGGGCGGCATCGGTGGTGAACGGCCAGATTTCGCAGTAGACGCCGGACTCGCGCAGGCGGCGCGCGATCAACTGGGTGACTTGGCTGCCAAAATCCAGGATCAGGATGCGTTCGGGCGTGTCGGCGGGATCAGGCAGGGAGTCGGTCATGGATTACAGCACCAGCGCGTGATCCGCGGGCTTGGACCACGCCGGGGGCCGCAAGGCAAGCGCGTTTCCCTGGCCGCCGTCATGACGGCCAGAGGGGCGGAACCGGGGACGCCTGGCCGTCAGACCACGCGCAGCACCGGCCGGGCCTTCACCGCGAGGCGGCGGTACAACGCGACATAATCCTCAGCCATGCGGCGAGCGGTAAAGCGCTGCTCGAAGCGCCGCCGGATCTTGGCGGGCGAAAGCGAGTCCAGCCGCGACACGGCGGTCACCGCGCTGATCTCGTCGTGCACGATGAACCCGGTGACGCCATGATCGATCACCTCCGGCACCGAGCCGGCGGGATAAGCGATCGTCGGCGTGCCGCATGCCATCGCCTCAATCATCACTAAACCGAACGGTTCCGGCCAGTCGATCGGCAGGAGCAACGCTTTTGCTCCGCTCAGGAACTCGGGTTTTTCCGCATCGCCAATTTCGCCGATCAACTGAATCTGGTCGCCGTCGATCATCGGGCGGATAGTCGATTCAAAATAGGCGGTATCGACCTTGTCGATCTTGGCGGCGATCTTCAGCTTCATTCCGGCGGCGCGAGCGATGCGGATCGCCCGGTCCGGCGCCTTTTCCGGGCAGATCCGGCCGAGGAATGCGAGATAGTCGCGCTCCACCGGGCGCGGCGTCAGCAGGTTCGGCGGCAGCCCGTGATACACGGTGCCGATGAAGTTGCCGTTCGCCAACGGTCTCCGTTGCGCATCGGATATGGACACCAGCGGCGCGTCCGGGAAGCTCTCCATGACCCGCGCCAGTTCCGGCAGGTCCAGGCGTCCGTGCAGCGTGGTCAGATAAGGAGTCGACTGCCGGCTCAGCATGGAGAACGGCCAGTAATCGAGGTGGCAATGCAGCACGTCGAACTCATGCGCCCGCTGGTAGATCTTCTCCAGCAGCAGCATTGGGGGCGCCATTCCGTCCCTTAATGTGGTGTCGAAGCGCAGCGCGCAGGGCCAAACTGCTTCCAGATGGGCGTTCGTTACGGAATCGCCGCTCGCGAACAGGGTCACGTCGTGCCCCATGGCCACCAGTTCCTCGGTCAGGTAGGACACGACCCGTTCGGTCCCACCGTAGGTGCGCGGCGGAACAGACTCTGTCAGCGGTGCAATCTGTGCTATACGCATTAGAAATGGCTCCCGGCCTTTGGTTCGGAGCCAAACATCAAGGGGGGTTCTGTTTTTTTTGCGGCAGATGCGAACATGAAGTGGCCATAGTGGCCCTACTCACGGCGAAGTGACATCCAGGGACTTACCGTCACCGCCTCGTTTGCGTTTACCAAGGCACGATCGATTCCGCGCCGGGGTTGTCTGTTCCTGTGTCGGAACATAGTGAAAGGGGGGTGATGACCGATGTCACGACTGGTCGTCGTTTCAAATCGAGTACCACTTCCATCCGAACGGGGTGCCAAGGCAGGGGGGCTGGCGGTTGCGCTTGCCGACGCCTTGCAGCCCGGGTCAGTTTGGTTCGGCTGGAGCGGGAGGCGCAGCACGCGCGGTTCCGCTACCACTCATATCCAGCGCTCGGATGGTATAACTTACGCAACAGTTGACTTGACGGAAGCGGACTACCAGTCCTTCTACGTCAATTTCTCTAACGGTGCATTGTGGCCGCTAGTACATTTCCGGCTCGGGCTGCTGGACTTCAAGTCGGAGGATTACGACGGTTACCGGGCGGTCAACCGCCAGTTCGCGGCCTCGCTGTTGCCGCTTCTGCGGCCGGACGATGTCATCTGGGTGCATGACTATCATCTGATCCCGCTTGGCGCGGACTTGCGTGCGCTCGGCGTCACCAACCGGATCGGATTCTTTATCCACACTCCGTTCGTTCCACCTGCGATTTTTAATGCCCTGCCCCGCTCGGCGGAATTGCTGGCGGCGTTGTGCGCTTACGATGTCGTTGGCTTCCACACCCGCACATATCGCACCGCCTTCCTGGATTGCGTGGCGGAAAACCTGGGTGTGCACGCCGATCCGGACGGCCGCTTCGTATGGAGGGGTCACGCCGTGCGGGCGATCGTCGATCCGATCGGGATTGATGCCGACGAATTCTCGAAGCGGGCGATTGAAGCCGCCCGCGGAACGGATGCCCGCCTGCTACGGGAAAGTCTCGGCAAGGGCGGCCTCGCCATCGGTGTCGATCGGCTTGATTATTCCAAAGGCCTGATCAACCGCTTCGAGGCAATCGGGCGTTTCTTTGGTAATTATCCGCAACATCGCCGTCAGGTCAGCTTCCTGCAAATCGCCGCCCGCTCGCGCGAGGAACAGGGATCGTACCAGCGGCTGAGGCGCGAACTCGACCGCATCGTTGGCGATACGAACGGGCGGTACTCGGAGTTCGATTGGACTCCCCTGCGCTACATGACGCGGGCGGTCAAACGCGACACGCTCGCAGGCTTTTTCCGGCTGTCGCGGCTCGCACTGGTCACGCCGTTACGGGATGGAATGAATCTCGTGGCGAAGGAGTACGTCGCCGCGCAGGACCCGGACGATCCGGGCGTGCTGATCCTGTCCCGCTTCGCCGGGGCGGCCGAGGAGATGACCGAGGCGCTGATCGTCAATCCTTACGATTCCGACGAGATCGCCGAGGCCATGCATATCGGCCTGTCGATGGAACTCGAGGAACGCCAGGAACGCTGGAGGTCGCTGCACAAGAAGGTCAGCACCAACACTGCGCAACGGTTCTGCACCGTGTTCCTGAAGCACCTCGCGCAATCCGAAACGCATCCTGAAAGGCCAAGCCTGCGGGCGATTTCGTAGACTGTTCCGGAAGCCAGTCGTTGGCCGGTCGCCGTGGCGGTGTGAACGTCACGGTGAGGCTGGCAGCGCGTAGGCCACAATCGAATCGCCCGGCTTCGTCCCGAAACTCCCGTGGCCGCCATCGGCGGTGACCACGAATTGGCGTCCGCCTTCCGCATAGGTCATCGGTGTGGACTGGCCGCCCGCCGGCAGCCGATCCTTCCAGAGAAGCTGGCCGGTGGTGACGTCGAAGGCGCGGATGTAGTCATCCGCCGTCCCGGTCAGGAACGCCACCCCGCCCGCCGTCACAATCGGGCCGCCCAGCATCGGCGTGCCGATCGGCAGCGCGAGCGGAATTGGCGAACTATCCCGTGTGGTGCCGACAGGGTGCTGCCAGACCACTTTGTTCGTCTTCAGGTCCAGCCCTGCAATGAAACCCCACGGCGGCTGGTAGCATGGCAAGCCAATCGGCGAGGTGAAGGCGTTCAGGGTCACGCCGAACGGTGTGCCATACATCGGCTGCGTTCCGTTCTCCTGACCGGGCTTCAGGGAGGCGGGCGGCACGGCGGGATTGTCCGCCCCGCGCGGGATCAGTCTTGAAACGAACGGCACGCCCATCGGATTTGCGATGGCGATCTGGCGAACCGGGTCTATCGCGATGCCGCCCCACTCGAACATGCCGAGATCGCCCGGGAACACCAGCGTACCCTGCGTGGACGGGGGCGTGAACGGACCTTCATAGCGCAACCGGTGGAACGCGATGCGACAGGCGAGCTGGTCGAACAGCGTGGCACCCCACATCATCGCGCCGTCGATGTTCCGTCTCGGACGGAAGCTCAGTTCGGAGAACGGTTGCGTCGGCGACAGATGATCGCCCGGTGCCGGGCCTTGCGGCACCGGGGTTTCCGGCGCGGGGACGATCAGCGTGCCGTCGCGGCGGTCGAGCACGAAGATGTTGCCGGTCTTGGCGGGGATATAGATCGCCGGGACGATGCCCTGCCCGGTCGGCAGATCGACCAGGCTTGGCTGCGACGGGAAGTCCATGTCCCACAGGTCGTGATGCACGTTCTGATATGACCACCGGAGCTTGCCGGTCGCGATATCGAGCGCAACCAAGGCACTGTCGTAGCGCTCCTCCGCCGCGGTGCGATTGCCGCCCCAGTCGTCGTCGGCCCCCTCCCCGAGCGGCACGTAGACAAGCCCCAGTTTTTCGTCGGCGGACGAGACGATCCAGGAATTCGGCGAACCGGGCGTATAGGTCTGTTCGCCCGTCAGTTTCGTGTTCGGATCGGGATTGCCGGCGTCCCAGGCCCAGACCAGGGCACCGGTATAGATGTCGAAGCCGCGGATGACGCCGGACGGGTCTTTGTCGGAGTAGTTGTCGATGACCGAGCCGCCGACGATCAAGATCTTGTCGGTCGCCACGGGGGGCGATGTGATCTCGTAGAAGCCGGGCGTCGTGTAGGGCATGCCGGCATCGAGGTCGATCTGCCCGTGGCTGCCGAAGCTCTCGCAGGGAACCCCGGTATCGGCATTCAGGGCAAACATCTGCGCGTCGTTGGTGCCGAGGAAGATCCGCCGCGGGCAATCGGCCGGTGCCGGCGCGCCGGATGCTGTGACGGCCCGCGGCTTCGTTTCGTGGTAGGAAACGCCCCGGCAGGTCAGATGCTGGAATGTCGGGTTGTCCTTCAGATGCGGGTCAAATTTCCACTTCAGCCCACCGGTGGCGGCATCCAGCGCGAACGCGACCTGGTGCGGCGAGCACAGATACACCATGTGATTGGCCTTTATCGGCGTGACCTCCATGGTCGTTTCAATCGGATCGTTCGGTCCGCGCATGTCGCCGGTGTGGAAGGTCCAGGCGACCTTCAGCGCCTTGGCATTCGCGGCGGTGATTTGTTTCAGCGGTGAGTAGCGGTCGCCAAATCCGCCTCGGCCGTAGGCCTGCCAGTCAGTCTCCGGCTGCGATGCGAGATCGGCTTGATTGGGCGTGCCGGCGGCAGCCTGCGCCAGCGCGCCGTTGGTATCGTGCACGGAACTGAAAAGCGAAGCGCCCAGCGTCATGAACGCCAGCACCAGTGTGCCAAGCAGCGCCATGCGCGGCAGTCTGGTCTCCGGCCGCAGGTCTCGGGCGAACCACGGCATGAGCAGCCAGATGCCCAAAACGACCAATACCCCGCCGCGGGGCGCGAGCGGCCAGAAGTCGAAGCCGGCTTCCCACACGGCCCAGACCAGCGTGCCGAGGAGAACAGCGGCATAGAGCCAGAGCGCGGCGGGGCTGGCGCGAAACAACAGAAAGCCTGTGAGGATCAGGGCCAGGCCGGTGATGATGTAGTAGAGCGAACCGCCCAGTGCTGCGAGCCATCCTCCGCCAATGGCGAGGTAGAGGCCCATCAGGACCAGGATGATGCCGGTCACCCGGGCGAGGAGACGTGCGCGAATGGGCTTTTCCATCGATCCTCGCCGAGTTCGTTGCGTATCGCGTGCGCCGATGACGGCCGCGGTTCATGGAGAAGGCTGACCGCGGCGGCGCGTTCCTGGTCGCCGCTTCGATCACGGGCAAATGTTCATCGGACCAGGCCCAGCTGCGCGCGCGACGAGAAAGTTATTTTGATCCAGGGATGAACACGAATAAGAAACGTGCCGCGACGAAATCCCTCCAATTCGGCGTCAAACCGGATCACCGCGATCAACCGCCCGATTCAGACGGCGTGTATCGATTGCCCGGGTGGTCGGTGGAGCGGACGATGAAGCCGCTCGTTCGCGAGTAGCGCGCCCGTCCGGCGCCGTCATGCGTGTCGGCGAAAGCAAGTATTTTGCAAAGCAGATGGAGGCAAATGCATGCGGCTAAAGGCCGCAACCGGCAGCGACACTAGCCGATCGGCTGGCCCTGGCGGCGAGACCGCTTTGATCTGCGTGCAGCAGCGTCCATCTGCTTCTTATCTGCGGTCAAAACTTTTTAAAATGCCGCGACCACGTTCTGCCGGTTCCCCATCACCCCGGGTCGCCGCCGTCAACCACCCAGTTCGAGACATGATCCCGCGCGTCAGGCCGAGGGAACATGGAAGAAGCAGCCAAATCCGTACCTATATATAGGAACCCAATAATCTCGTCCTCAAACTCAAGCCCCAGCGCGGCCTTCACTATCGGATCGTAAGCCGGCGCCCCGGTCTTCCACACCGCGCCATAACCCAAAGCCGGCGCCGCCAGTAGGATTGTGTGCGCCGCGGCCGACGCCGAGGCCACCTGCTCGATCTCCGGAATCTTGTGCCCCCTCCGCAGCTTCGCCGCCACCGTGACGATCACCGGCGCCCGGAACGCCTTGTCGCGCTCCTTCCGCAGCGCCTCCTCCGACGCCTCCGGATCGCGCCGTGCCAGCGAGTCCGCCATCACCTGGCCGAACGCGGCCCGCTGCTCCGTGCCGATGACGACGAAATGCCAGGGCCGCAGCCGTCCGTGATCCGGTGCCCGCACCGCGCACTCGAACATACGCCGCAAATCGGCCTCCGAGGGACCTGGCGGTCCGAGTTTCAGGGCCGATCGGCGATTCAGCAGCAGTTCAAGCGCGTCCATCATCGTCCTCCTACACCCGGCAACGTAGGCACGCCGCGCGGTTTCGCCAATTTCGCCGGGCCACCCGGCGTTGCGCCGCCCGTCAACTTCTGGAAGGCTCAGCCGTCCGGCGCTTGCGGGCACCCGGCGCAACCCCCACTGAAGTTCAGATGCCCTCAGCCCAGACCCTCGCGAGCCGCCCCGTCAGCCGCGTCATGTGGTTCTTCGCCATCGTTTATGCCGTGGAGGGTATCGGCCAGGCCAAATCCGGCATCATCTGGCAGCCGCTGACCTACTTCCTGAAGGAGACGCAGGGCTGGGACGCCGTCAGAATCAGCGTCTCGCTGGCGGTGTTCGACCTGCCCTGGGTCATCAAGCCGCTGTGGGGCGCGATCTCCGACTTCGTGCCGCTGTTCGGCTATCGCCGCCGCCCGTACTTGGTGATCGCCAACCTCCTTGGCGTGCTGGCCTTCGCGCGGGTCGCGACGCTCGACACGCCTGCGGCGCTGATCCCGGCGATTACCCTGACGTCGGTCGCGATGGCGGTGTCCAGCACGCTGTGCGGTGCGCTTCTGGTGGAGACCGGCCAGAAGCACGACGCCAGCCCCGGCCTCGTGAACCAGCAATGGCTGTTCTTCAACATCGCGCAGATGGCCGCGGTGCTGACGGCCGGCGGGCTGATCGAGATCCTGTCCCCCGCCGGCGCGCTGCACGCCGCCGCCTGGATCGCCGCCGCCGCGCCGCTGTCCGTGGTCGCCAGCGTCTGGTTGATCGAGGAGAAGCGCTCACGCATCGATTTGCCGGCGCTGCGCGGCCAACTCGCCGCGCTGCTGTCGGCGTTCCGTACCCGCAACCTGTGGCTCGTCGCCGGGTTCCTGTTTCTGTACTATTTCTCGCCCGGCTTCGGGACACCGTTATATTTCCAGATGACCGATCGCCTGGGGTTCTCACAAGGCTTCATCGGGGCGTTGGCATCGATCAGCGCCGGCGGCTGGATCCTGGGCGGCGTGCTGTATCGCTGGCGGCTGCACCGGCTGAGCCATCCGGCCCTGCTGCGTCTGAGCATCCTTGGCGGCGTGGTGACCACGCTGGCCTACCTGCTACTGAGCGGCCCGGCCAGCGCGGTAGCGATCTGGCTGGCCAGCGGCACGGCGGCGATGATCGCGACGATCGCGACGATGTCCCTGGCGGCGGAGGCCTGTCCGGAAGGTGCCGAGGGCTTTGCCTTCGCGGGCCTGATGTCGATCATCAACCTCGCGACGCCGCTGGGCGATACCGTGGGATCGGTACTGTATCAGCACGTCTTCAATCAACATCTGGCGCCATTGATTGTCGTCTCCGCTGCTGCGACGGCGCTCGTGTATCTGCTGATTCCGCTCATCGCTGTCAGCAAGGCGCGAACACCGTTGGCGCGATGACATCGCCGTCTGCGGTGGTTCCACCGGGACAGGCGGTCCGCTGCTTCGACTCCGGCGGCCGCCTCGATATCATGAAATAAGTCCTATAATCATTACTTCATAAGTCTAATTTTGGATTACATAATATGTCTCGTGTTTGGCAGCCTTCAATCGCAACCGGGCCGGTTAAATCGCTTGCATAAACCGGTTAGATGAAACTGGAGTCGCACCTACTCGTTTTTTCACAATTAGGTGATATTTTGTGTTGCGCACGGGATCTGATCGACTTAAATACGAAGCGGTTGAACTTGAAAGGGCCTCACAATGACCACTTCCAATTCCGCTCTCGACGCCGCGCCTCTCGCCACCGTCACTATCGATTCCATCAAGTCGAATCCGGCTTCGGCCAATACCGCAGACACGGGGCGCATTCGTTTCGGCGCCGGGTGCCGCCTGCCCCGTCCCGACGCCACCGCCGCCCTGGCCGATACCGGACGCATCCGTTTCGGCGCAGGCTGCCGTATTCCGGCCGTTCGCTAGCCTCGGACCGCCTGCTCCGGATCCGCGACAGCGGCTTTGGAGCAGGCTTTTCCGCCCCATCACTCACAGCCGGAGGGCAGGCGTTCATGCAACGCAGCGAACCCGTATTGCACATTCACCGCCTGATCGAACAGGCGCGGCCGCCGCAGCGCGCCGACCGCTCGGCCGCGGGTACGCTCCCGACACGCGCATATCGTTACTGCGAAGCAGCTACCAGCGCGACCGGATATGGCTGGTGGGTGTTCCCGGCGATGGATGTACAATTGATTTGGGACGGCGACGACATCTATTGGCATTACGATGGCGCATCCGATTGGATGCAACTCGCGCCGGCCGTTCAATTCCCCGATTTCGCCGCCGCGTTCGATCGCTCCGCGCCGGCATCGCTGCGCGGCTGCTCGCCGCCGTTTCTCACCGCACTGCCGGAACCGGGCCTTGTGCAGATGTGGACCGGCCTGATGGTGCGTACTGCCGAAGACTGGAGCGCGCTGGTACGCGCGCCCGCGAACCTCGCGCTGCCGGGCGGCTACTCGGTTTATGAAGGCCTGGTCGAAACCGACCGCTGGTTCGGACCTCTGATCACCAACCTGCGCCTGACGCAGACCAACAAGCCGGTTCGCTTCCGGGCCGACTTCCCGCTGATCCAGGTGCAGCCGGTGCCGCGCATCGCTTACGCTGATCAGACCTTGAATGCAACGGATTTCGTGCCGGACATGGCATCGATGGGCGAGCGGGAGTGGCGCGCCTACGAAGAAACGATCGCAATCCCCAGCGAAGACCCGGATCGTCCGTTCGGTGCCTATGCGGTTGCGGTCCGCAAGCGCCGCCAGAGCGGCTGCCCGGTGCACCCGGGAAAGGCCGGGGCAAGCCAGCTCGCCGAGACGGCATAGCCGGTCAGTCGACGCCTGCCAGCTTCAGTCCTTCAAGGAAACAATCCAGGTCCGCCTGCCGCAGCAGCGGCGACCGCCGGCAGGCCTCGCGCAAGGAAAAATTCGGCTCCAGCTTCAGCAGTTCCTGCAACACCGCGGCGGCTTCCCGGCGGGAATGCAGGTGCCCCAGGGCGGACAGCAACGCCTTGTAGGTGGAGGAAAAGCCGGGGTGCGCGTCGCGGGTGTGCCGGCCCAGCCGCGCGGCGACGTCATACTGGCCGGTAAGAAGGTACGGCATCATCAGTGCCATTTCGAAGAAGAAGCCATGCGGGTCATGCGGAGACAGGCGTTGGGCTCGCTCGATGCGGCGCAATGCCTCGGCGTGCTGGCCAACGTAGGTATGGGCGAGGCCGGAGTAGCACCATGCCAATGCCAAGTTCGGGTTCAATTCGATCGCTCGTTCGTGCAGCCAAAGTGCCTCCCGCGCGCCTTTGCGCAAGAACGCCCGGACGTGCCCCGCGACGGTGAAACCCCGCGCATCCTGCGGGTCCAGCAAGATCGCCTGTTGCGCCAGCCGATCGGCGCGCTGCACGGCGCTATCGGGATCGGCTTCCCAGCCCTGGCCGACGGACAGGAAATACCAGTGCGCCAGCCACGAATGGCAGGCCGCGCTGCCTGGATCCAAGGCCAGCGACCGTTCCAGCAGGCGCCCGGCTTCTTGAAAGCCGGCCTGATCAAGGCAGTAGATCGCCGGTATGGCCCGCAGCATCAGCTCATAGGCTCCGGGGTCAACCTGCCGGCGCGACACCGCCTCGCGGCCCTCCCAGACCATCAGCTCCGGCACGATCTGCGCCGCGGTCTCGGCCGCGATCTCGTCCTGGAGTTTCAGCACATCCGGCATGCTGCCGCCGAAGCGCCGCCGCCAGGTCATCTCGCCCGAGCCGCGCATGTTGGACAGGCGGGCGATGACGCCGATCTCGTTGTCTTTTCGCCGCAGGCTGCCGTCGAGCAGAAAGTCGAGGTCCAGGCTTCGCCAGCGTTCACTCGAACCGTGCGGCTCACCGGCCAGCGCCGCGACCGAGGCGGGCGTGACGCAGGTGATGCCGCGAAAGCGCGCGAACGCCTTGGTCACCTCGTCGGCCAGCCCGAGCGAGAACGCATGTTCGTTAGCCGACCGGACCGTCCGGAACGGCATGACGCCGATGCGGATGGTGTTGCCGCTCGTATCTGATACTGCCGGGCGAGCCGGCTGGCCCGTGGCGGCGGCCGCATTGGCAGGATCCGGCGCGACAAAGTCCGTGTCGCGCGCCTCCGCCAGCATCCGTTCCGTTTCAACCGAAAAGGTGCCGCTTTTGAGCATGCCTCCGACAACCCGCACCAGATCGGCCGCCAAATAGGGTTTCTTCAGAAACTCATAGGCGTCGTCGGTGCCTTGCGCCGCCTTGATGGCCTCGTCCGGCGCTCCGGACGTCACCAGGGCACGCAGATCGGGCCGTAACTGCCGGGCACTGCGCGCCAGATCCGATCCCCGAACCCCGCCGGGCAGCACCGCCTCCGTCAGCAGCACATGAACCGGTTGGTCTGAAACCAGACAGGCCAGCGCCGCGGAGGCGTCGGCCACCGGCAGGTGACGGTATCCGGCCTGCATGAGGATCTCGGAGATCGTAGCCCGCAAATCGTCGTTCGGTTCGACGATCAGCACGATCTGGTTGCCGCCGCCCGGTCCGGACGCCGTGGCCTCCGGCGGTTCGCTTCGGCGGTCGGCGGCGCGCGGCAGGAACAGCGAAACCGTCGTGCCGGTGCCGGCGGCGCTTATCAATTCCACCGATCCGCCGGATTGAAAGGCGAACCCGTGCACCTGAGCCAGTCCCAGCCCGCTGCCCTTGCCGATCGGCTTGGTCGTGAAGAACGGCTCGAAGACTTTGTCCACCAGTTCCGGCGGAATGCCGCAGCCGGTATCCTTCACGTCGATCCGCACGGTGTCCGTCGTTGTCCCTGGCTTGCGGGCGGCTTGGTTATGGCACGATATTTCGATGCCGCCACCCGCGGGCATGGCGTCGCGTGCATTCAGCACGAGGTTCAGGATGGCCGATTCAAGCTGCCTTGGATCGACCCGGCAATGCCACAGATCGTCGGCGGCCTGCAGCCTGACCCGTATCGATTCCCCTGCCGCCTGGCCGAGCAGTTCATGCATTGCCGAAATCACGCGATACACGGAAATCGTTTCCGGCCGAAGCATCTGGTTGCGGGAAAAGGCCAGCAACTGACCCGCCAGCCGCCCGCCACGCTCCGCCGCCCGTTCGATCATTTCGGCACGGCGGATACCGTCGGAATCGCCGCGGGTCTCGGCACTCACGCGCAACGCCGTGGCGTTGCCCAGGACGACGGTGAGCAAATTGTTGAAATCATGGGCGACGCCGCCGGTGAGGCGGCCGAGCGACTCCATCTTCTGAGCCTGCAAACGCGATTCGACGGATGCGGCGGCACCTTGCCTCAAACCAGCCGTTCCGTTGACCGCAGAGGCAGGCGCGGGCGCCAATCTGTCCCGGGCGGAACGAAACTTCGTGCGGAGCGCTCGCCAAAACCGAGCGAGCCCGCGCCCGTCTTGCATTTTCAGAGCCTGCAGTGTTTCACAACCTGCGGTATAACCGGGCGCGGCTCCGAATCAAACCCCAACAACGTGATGCGCTGATGGGCCGTCGCTGCGGAAACCAATTCTCGCCGAGCCGATGCGCGGATGCACCCTTCGACCCGGCCGGGTGCGCCGCGCCTCAGGCGACCGGCGACGCCACGTGGAGCATTTGACGCAGACGCGCCGCCCCCGTCGGGCCTTTCATCGCTTCCCGCCAGCTTGCCTCGGCCACCCTTTGGTGTGCCGCGATCGCCTCGTCGGCGCCGGTGATCATGGCCACGCCGGTCTGCGCCCCCGGATGCGTGTCGGTGCGGAACGGATTGATCGCCAGGCTGACCCGGTCCCGCGCCCGCAGGATCTTGAAAAACGAGCTCGGCGGCGAACCGGCCAGCAAGCCGAACTGGAGCCCCATCGGCTCCGCTTCCATCAGCGTCGCGATATTCTCGACTTCCGCCACCGCGACATCGCGGCAGATCCGCCGCACGCGGTCGGACAAATGGGATCCGGAGACGATTCCGACATCGATCAGCCGCTGCACAGCCGGCAGGGAAATCATCGCGATAATGGTCGGACGCCGCATCGCATACATCCGCTTGCGCGCAGCCAGGATGCCCATCACCTGCTCGGCCATGCTGCGCATCGCCATCCGGTCGGAGCCGGCCTGATCGGCCGTTTCGTCAAACGCCTCGGCCAGAGCCGAATCGTAGGCATCTGATGTCGTCAGGTAGCATAGCGGGCCGGCGACCTGCAGGATCTGATCCGCGGTCTCCTCGATCTGCCGCACGCGCTCGAAATAGCCGACCGGGCGGTTGTAGTACTCGACTCCGATTCCCAGCAGCGACAACGGGGATATTTTCAGCAACTCGGCGAGGCGCTTGATGGTGTCGAGCTTGATGACCTCGCCCTTTTCGTAGCGATAGAGCGCAGCGCGGGACACGCCCAGCCGCGCCGCGATCTCCTCGGCGCGCAGGCCCGATTCCAGCCGGTACGCCCGGAGCTGTTGGCCGATTTCGGTAAACCGCATGGACATGAATCACCGGCCTTCGCGCGTTTTGCGCGGATTGTTGTTAAGAGTGCCTTGTGACAAGGGTGAGACCAAGCGAACCGGGAGATTCGCCGCCCCGATTCCACCCGTCTCAGAATTGTCCTTTGAGCGCAGTTTATGGGCAACCGACACTAAAACGCAACCCCCTTTCACGCGGCGCGACTCATTGCGATTCGCAGCATCGTTATTGTTTTATGTCGCGAATAGAATGCGCCGCAAGACCCTCCGTTGCGAGGATTAAAGCCGAATGGTCCAACTCCGCCCCGCCATGGGCGATGCAGGACGACAGCAGCTGTTGCGTGATCGCGGTGCCTGGCAGCGACAGATCAAGCGCTCTAGCCGAGGACAGCGCCAGATTCAGGTCCTTCTGGTGCAGCTTGATCTTGAAGCCCGGGTTGAACGCGCCGTTGATCATCCGTTCGGCGTGAACTTCCAGGATTCGGGACGATGCAAATCCGCCCATCAGCGCCGAGCGAACCTTTGCCGGATCAGCCCCGGCCTTGGACGCGAACACCAGCGCTTCCGACACCGCCTGGATGTTCAGCGCGACGATGATCTGGTTGGCCACCTTGCAGACCTGCCCGGCGCCGTTCTCCGCGCCGACATGGGTGACGGTCTTGCCGAGCACGTCGAACAGCGGTTTGGCCCGGGCGAATGCCGCATCCGGACCGCCGACCATGATGGTCAGCGTGCCTTGCTTGGCGCCCACTTCGCCACCGGAGACGGGGGCGTCGAGGTAATCGCAGCCCTTCTCGTTGACCTTGCGGGCATAGTCCTTGGTTTCGAGCGGGCCGATCGAGGACATGTCGATCACCAGGGCGCCCTTGTTCAGCCCCTCGGCGGCGCCGTCCGGACCGAAAAGCACCGCGGCCACGTCGGGCGTGTCGGGAACCATCAGGATCAGGACTTCCAATTCGGCGGCCACGGCCTTTGGAGTCGCGACGATTTTGGCCGCTGATCGGATATCCTCGATCAGGCTGGACCGGTCGGGGACGATCAGGTCGTGGCCCGCCTTCTTCAGGTTCAGCGCCATCGGGCGGCCCATGATCCCGAGGCCGATAAATCCGATCTTCATGTGGTTCGCTCCTTTGTCGAGTGAAATCGCCCAGCGTACTCACGTGGGCGTTGATACCAGCCGCCGTTGAGTTCGACCCTTCGACGTCATGGCCCGGACGAGCGCATGGGCGCCAACTTGACGAGTTGGCACGAGCGTCGAGCTTGTGTCATGCCCGGGCCAAGCCCATAGGGGTCACGCGGAGCAAGACGTTCTCCACATTCGTCATGGCCCGGCTTGTCCGGGCCACCTGTCGCGGCACGTGCTGGCATAGGTGGCCCGGACAAGCCGGGCCATGACGGTGAGAGAACCAGGCTCCGGGCAAACTTTTCCCCTCGCTTCCCCTTTTTCTGATACGCATGGGGCCAAGCCCGGCCATGCCATTGAGGCAACGACCGTGCCGGTCCTCACTTATGTCGGCGCCTATGCGGACGAGCCGGAGCATGACGGTCGGGGACTGATTCAAACCCCGAACGCCTCGCGCCAGTGCAGGCCCTCGACCGTCTCTCCGGCCGGGCGGTATTCGCAGCCGACCCAGCCTTTGTAGCCGAGTTCGTCGATGCGGCGGAACACGAACGGCCAGCCGATCTCGCCGGTTCCCGGCTCGTTGCGCGCGGGCACGTCGGCGATCTGCATGTGCGCGATCACCGGCATGTACTGCTCCATCCGCTTGGTGATGTCCCCCTCGGTGACCTGAACGTGATAGACGTCGAACTGAAGCCCGAGCCGATCGCGCCCGATGGCCTCCACAAACGCCGCACCCTGCGCCTGCGTGTTGAGGAAATACCCGGGCATGTCGCGATGATTGATGGGCTCGATCACCAGCCGCACGCCGGCCGGATGCGCCTGCTCCACCGCACGGGCGAGGTTCGCGGCATAGACGGCGGCAGCCGTCACCGGCGACACGCCCGCGGGCACGATTCCGGCCATGCAGTGGATCTGCCGGCAGTCCAGCGCGGCGGCGTAGTCCAGCGCCTTCTTCACCGATTCGCGGAAATCGGCCTCGCGGCCGGGGATACTCGCGAGGCCACGTTCTCCCTTGGCCCAGTCGCCCGGCGGCATGTTGAACAGAACCTGCGTCAGGCCCTCGCCGCTGAGGCGGGCGCGCAGGTCCGCCGCCGGGAAATCGTACGGAAACAGGTACTCCACGCCCTCGAAGCCTGCCTTCCGCGCCGCGGCGAAGCGCTCCAGGAATGGTACCTCGTTGAACATCATTGACAGATTGGCGGCGAAGCGCGGCATAACGGACCTCCCTTTTCTCTTTGGGCTGCAACCGGCGGCGGGTCGGGCCGGGCGTACGAGCCTCGATCGTGTTGCCCGACACACCCGGCAACCGGCCCGCGGATGGTATTGCGCGGACCGGACGCTACAATCGGGCGGATGGCTTGGCCAGACTGGTTCGGCTCGCCTCGACCAACCGGACATGGAGACAGATGATAGCCGAACGGATCCTGATGGGCCTGCTGCTGGGCGGGGTGGCGGTCGGCTGCATCCTCGTGCTGTATCCGTTCCTGTCCGCGCTGCTCTGGGCCGGCATACTGGTCTACACGACCTGGCCGGTGTTCGAGGCGTTGCGGCAGAGTCTGCGCCTGCACCGGGTTACGGCCGCGCTGATGATGGTGGCCATGACCGCGGTGATCCTCGTGTTGCCGATCGGCGTGGCCGCGCCGGGCAGCGCCGACGATGTGACGAATTTGCGCCATATCGTCATGGACGGTTTGCGCGCCGGCCTGCCGGATGCCCCGCACTGGGTGTTCGACATCCCGCTGGTAGGGCCAACCGTAGGCGACCTCTGGGACCGCTGGGCGGCCGATATCAGCGTGATGCTGGACGCGCTGCATCCCTATTTCGGCATCGTCCTCGAGAACGCCCTCAGCATTCTACTGGGCATCGCCAACGGCGTGGTCATGTTCCTGCTGGCGCTGTTCATCGCCTTCTTCTTCTACGTCTATGGCGAGCCGATCGCCGATCGGCTGCGGCTGATCCTGCACCGGATCGCCGGAGTGCAGGCCGATCGGCTGATCACGGTAACGGGAGCGACGGTGCGCGGTGTGGTGTACGGGATACTCGGCACCGCGGTCGTGCAGGGGTTGCTGACCGCGTTCGGGCTTTGGATCTCCGGCGTGCCGAGGCCAGTGCTTCTGGCCGGCATCGCCGGTTTCCTCTCGGTCTTGCCGATCGGCGCACCAGTGGTATGGATTCCGGCGTCGATCTGGCTCATGAGCAGCGGACACGTGGGCTGGGGCATCTTCCTGGCGGTCTACGGCGTGGGGGCGATTTCCGGCTCCGACAGCCTGATCCGGCCGTGGTTCATCGCGCGCGGCGCGCAACTACCGTTTCTGCTGACCATACTGGGCGTGCTCGGCGGCGCGCTGGCATTCGGGCTGCTGGGGATTTTTCTCGGGCCGGTGCTGCTGGGGATCGGCTTCACGCTGGTCAACGAGTGGGCGCGCGGAACGGACCCGCGGATCGCGGCGGTGGATCGCTAACGGCGCGGCGTTATTTCGCGTCGTGGAAAATCACGCCGAGCGTATGCCTCCGGCCGGAGCGCACCCGGCTGACCCCATGGCGCATCACTACGCGGAAGGCGCCTCGGCTGCCCGTCACAGGCCGCTGGTTGACGGCGAAGATGACGCCCTGGCCCTGTTGCAGCGGCACGACTTCGGCGCGGGTCTGCATGCGCGGACGCTGTTCGGTCAGCACGAACTCGCCGCCTTCGAAGTCCTCGCCCGGGCGGTCGAGCAGGAAGGCGGCCTGGAGCGGAAAGCAGAGGTCGCCGTAGAGGTCCTGATGCAAGCGGTTGTAGTCGCCCGCGACGTAGCGCAGCAGCAGCGGCGTCGGGCGCGTCTGGCCGGACGCGTGGCATTGGTCCAGGTAGGCCGCGTGGCCGGGCGGGAAGCCGGGCGGGCGGCCGAGCGCGGCTTCCCACCGGTTGGCCACGGCGGCCAGCCGCGGGTAAAGCGCGGAGCGCAAGGTCTGGATCAACGCCGGCAGCGGGTAGGCGTAATATCGGTATTCGCCCTGGCCGTAGCCGTGGCGAGCCATGACGACACGGTTACGGAACGTCGCGTCCGAGTCAAAGCCGGCGCTGAGGGTAGCGCATTCGACAGGGGTCAGAAGCGGCCCCGTGACGGCATAGCCGTCCGCATCCAGTCCGATTTCGATTCCTGGCCAGTCCATATCGGCGATGCGGCGGATAAGATCATGCATGCGCCGATGGTGACATAGCGGCGGGCGGCGCGCACTCCGGGTGTTGCGGCGACACGGCCTATTTGGCGAACACCATTACCAGCCGCTCCACCAGTTTACCCTGCTTGATGTGCTGCTCGATGATCTCGTCGATATCATCGGGTGTTGTCGGGCGATACCAGATTCCCTCCGGATAGATCACCATCACCGGGCCGGCGCTGCAAAAGCCGAGGCAGCCGGCGGCGGTAAAGCCGATCTCCGGCATTCGTTCGGCTTCGAGGCGCTTGCCGAGACGCTCCCACAGCGGCAGCGCGCCGATGGCGCCGCAACTGCCGCGGGGATGCGCCGGCGGCCGTTGGGTGTAGCAGGCGAAGACATGCCGCTTGTAAAGCTGGGGGATCTCGTAGTCGGGGTCCATGTCGTGTCGCGCCTCGTTCGAAGATATCGCGGCAGGTCGGTGCAAACGCGGGGCCACCTGATTCTGTCGCCTTCCCGACAAAAATGCTGGCGCGGCTTTTGCTTCGCGTGCGGTCATGCAGGATGTATTGGCAGACTCGGATGTGATCAATTTCGGTGACGTTCCGGCACCGGTCAACGCGCTGCTCCAGCAGGGCGTCGTCGCCTACCGAACCGATCGCGCCGCAGCCGATCGGCTGTTCCGCCAGGCACAGGAGGGGGCGCCGGACCAGCTTCCGGTGTATTTTTGCCTGTATAAGATCCACACCTATCTCGGGAACCTCGACCAGGCGCAGGACGCCGCCGAGGCCGGTCTGAACGAAGCAACCCGCCAGGCCGGGTGGCCGCAAGACTGGCAGGACTGGACCCGGACGGAATCGGAACCAAAGGGCGCCGCACGCTTCGCGTTGTACACGCTGAAGGCCCTCGCCTTCATCCATCTCCGCCAGGATCGGCTTGCAAAGGCGCGCGAGAAACTCGCTGCGCTGAAACAACTGGACCCGCTGGGGCTTGTTGGCTGGCCGGTCGTCGCCGCGCTGGCGGACGGCTGCGGCGACGCGCCATGAAGGTTCAGATCGAACGCCGCTTCGTCGAAGCGCTTGTCGAGGCGTTTCCCGATCTCAGCCATCTGCTGGAGCAATTGCGGTTCGGCGATAAGGTCGAGGTTGCGTTCCGTCAGCTTTCCGACGCTCAGTTCGCGTTGCTGGAAACGCTGTACCGGCAGGCCGGGCCGGAGATGCAGGCGCGCGCGGCGCATATGGCGACGCTGCGGCATGCGCTGAGCGATGACGGCGTTCGTTTCAGTCCAAACGACCTGGAAGACCTGCTGCCGGCGATGGTGCGCTATCTGCTGACGGATGCGATCCGCGGCTGGGTATTCACTGCCAGCGTATCCAGCAAGCCGCTGCCTTACGTCGTCACGAAATTCGACTTCACGCCCGCCTCGAACGACGAAACCGGCAAGCTGTTCATCGAGCTGAAAGCCAACGCCAAGGGTGCCGTCACTACCAATACCGTCCGCATTTCCGCCAGCGACATCGACGGCCGCACGGTGGGGGAAATCTTCGCACTGAAGGGGTTCCTGAAGGAAACCCCCGATCTGATCGCGGCCTATGACCGCACGATTGCGCATTATTTCGACTGGCGGCCGAGATATGGCGCGCAGTTCTCGGCGCACGGCACCGGCTTCTATACCGAGGACCCGAATTCGTCCCACCGCGACATGGATTGGTCGCGCAAGGATGTCATCGTGCTGTCCAGTTCCGGCGGTGCGGCGCGGCTGGTCAACGACGAAAGCATTCTCACCACGCGGGCGCTGACCTTGGACGTGCCGGGCGAAATCCTGTCGACGTATTTGCGCAAGGCCGGGAAAAGCAACGCCTTCGATAACGAAAAGGAGGTCAAGGCGCTGGACGCCGCTCTGCCCGCCGGCCTGTTCACGCAGCTTCCGATCCATGCCTACATCCTGATGTTCCACCTCGATCTGCATCACTACCTTTGGGTGCATGCGGACGACATGGAGCCGTATCGATACCAGCCGGCGCTGAAGCAGAAGCTTATACTGCCACCCGAACAGACCGACCTGATCGACATCCTGACCGCCGAGATGGATGTGCTGATGGACGACATCGTCGCCGGCAAGTCGGGCGGCACGACGGTGCTGTGCGCCGGACCGGCCGGTGTCGGCAAGACGCTGACCGCCGAGGTCTATTCCGAGATCATCCAGCGTCCGCTGTATCGGGTCCACTCCGGCCAGCTTGGCCTGAATGTCGGGGCGATGGAAAAAGCCCTGAAGGACACGCTGACCCGCGCCCAGCGCTGGGGCGCGGTGATGCTGATCGATGAGGCCGACGTGTATATCAAGCGGCGCGACGACGACATGACCATGAACGCGGTCGTCGGCGTGTTCCTGCGCGTGCTGGAATACTTCAACGGCCTGTTGTTCCTGACCACCAACCGGGTGGACGACATCGACGAGGCGATCATTTCTCGCTGCATTGCGCTGATAAAATACCATCCGCCCGACCGGGAGGCGCGCCGCCGGATCTGGCAGGTGATGGTGGAGCAGTTCAACCTCGCCGTCGATGATGTTCTGATCGAGCAACTGGCGGATCTGTTCCCGGCGGCGACGGGGCGCGACATCAAGGGGCTGACGAAGCTGGTGGCAAAGTTCTGTCACCAGAAACGTCAACCCCCGTCGCTGGAGGCGTTCAAGCGCTGCTCGATTTTCCGCGGCATGGACCTCAGCCGATAACCTCCAGCACCATCGAACCGTTGTGCGTGCGGCCATATTCGTCCGTCGCCCGCACCGCCACACGATGCGTTCCCGGCTCCAGCATCGCCGGCAATTTCGTTTGCCAGATGTGGGTGGACTTGCCGGCCTCGACCCATGACTTCTTCGAGGCGCGGTGGCGTTCGTAGACTTCGACCACGAACGGATCCAGCCGCTCCACCTTCGGCATCGTCTGCCACGGGCTGCCGGCGATCGAAACCTCGACCTTCGAGCGCGGCCCGCCATCGAACAGATTCACCACCAATCGCGTCGACCCCAGCCGATCGGCGGCGATCGGCCCGGTCAGGAGGACGCCGGGGGGATATTCGTCGAAGACCTCCTTGTCCGAGCCGTGCACCTGGCTGTCCAGCATCAGCCGCATCTGCCCGCGCGCCGGATCGTGCGCCGGCACCAAGGTCGTGGTGTAGCCGGCGCCGTCCACTGAGAGCACATGGAAGCCGTTGGGCGAGCCGTCCGACTGCATCGCCATCGGAATGCCGCGCGCATCGAACGGGCCGGACCACCAGCTTCCCGACACCGCGGCCAGGATATGATGGTGATGCGTGCCGGCCGGGTAACCATCGACGGCGGTGAAGTACCAGTGCTCGTTGGTATGGGTATGACCGCAGAAGCTGACCGTGTTCGGATGGGTGCCGATGGCCTCCAGGAACGCCTTCGTATCGACCGTGTTGTTGGCGGCGTCCGACGCCGCCAGCGTCTTCAGAGGGATGTGGAAGCTGATCACCACCAGGCCGTCGCGCGGCACGTTGGCGAGGACGTTGCGCACGAAACCAAGCTGGCGGTCGCCGAAGAAGCCGCGGTATTTGCCGCCGCCGTTGGGCCTGGACGGATCGGTGCCAAGGTAATCGACGTTGTCGAGCAGGATGAACGTGGCGCCGCCGTATTGGAACGCCGCCCAGCGGGCGCCGAACACGCGCTTGAACGTTTCGGCGGCATGGGTGTTATCCGGCGCCTCCAGGTTCATGTCGTGGTTGCCGCGGCAATTGAACCACGGCAGCCCGATGGTGCCGACAATGCGGTTGTAACGCGGATAGAACGACAAATCGTCGAACATGATGTCGCCATGGGTGATGCCGAACGCCGCCTGCGATCCGTCCACTACCGAGACGACATCGTCGCGGATGTAGCCGACTTCGTTCAGGCTCTCCGGCTGCGGATCGGTGAACAGCACGGCATCGAAGCGCGCCGCTTCGGACTGGCGGTGCAGCGCGAAGTCGATGCTGGCGGGTAACGGCCCCGTCGGCGCAACACCTTCGAACCGGAAGCCGAGGTCGGGCGAGCCGTCCGGCGCGTGGATATAGGCGAAATGCGGCAAGTTGGTCGCCGGATCGACCGGCAGCGCCCAGCCGGCGGGCTTGATCACGAACACAGAGTTGCCGTCGCGCACGGGCAGCGACCAGCTTCCGTCGTCGGCTGTCTTCACCACGTCGAGCCCGTTGGAGACCATGACGCCGGGCACGCCCTTGCGCGGAGCGCTGCCGGCATCGAACACGGTGCCCCTTGCGGTCGTTTGCGCCAGTGCCGGCCGGATCGACGGCACTGTCACGGCGAGGGCAGCCGCCCCGGCCAGAACCTCGCGGCGCGTTGGCATCAGCGAATCGTGCTGCGACATGATCCAGGCTCCTGCTTGGGTATTTGCGACAAGGCCATAAGCCATGCCCATGACATCCGGATGACAATCGGGTGTGAACGGCGTGACCGGTCCGGCGGGACAGTTCGGGATTGGCCGAACCGATCCGGGCGGAAGACTCGGCACCGAACTCCCAACTTCCGGTTCGGACAAGAACAGCCGGGAGGACTCGATCATGACCATACCGAAGCTCGATCCGCGGGAGGCGCACATGCGCATCTCCGGCCATACGGGGCACACTCTGTTCCTGCGCCACCTGCCACCGAGCGAGGGCTGCTCTCCACGAGGGATCGTTCTCTACGTCCACGGCGGGACATTTCCATCGGCCCTCTCCATCGCGTATCGCTTCGATGGGCGGTCCTGGCGAGACGAACTTGTCGATGCCGGGTTTCACGTCTGGGCGCTTGATTTCCGGGGGTTCGGATTTTCGGATGCGTATCCCGAAATGCAGGAAGAGCCGAGCGCGCACGTGCCTCTCGGGCGGGCCCGGGACGCGAGCGCCCAGCTTGAACGGGCGGTCCGCTTCATCTGCGCCCACCACCGCGTGCCGCGCCTGTCGATCATTGCGCACTCTTGGGGTTCGGTCGTCAGCGGCCATTTCGCCGGGCGCTGCCCGGAGCTGGTGGACAGGATGGTCTTCTTCGGCCCGATTGCCAGGCGCGCCCCGGCCGGCGAGGCCGCGAGACTGCCCGCGTGGCGGCTGATCTCGTTGCAAGACCAATGGGACCGGTTCACGGCCGATGTGCCCGATGCCGAAGCGTCGGTACTGGCGCGCCACCACTTCGAGGCATGGGGACAGGCCTACCTGGATAGCGATCCGGACAGCCGGCACCGCCAGCCGCATGCGGTGAAAACGCCGTGCGGTCCGTTCCAGGACATTTTCGACGCCTTTGCCGGCAATCTGGCATACGATCCCGCCCTGGTCCGCGCGCCCGTCGCGATCATCCGCGGCGAGTGGGACAGCCTGTGCACCGATGCCGACGCGGCGTGGCTGTTCGGTGCGCTGCATAACGCACCCGTGCGGCGGGACGTGAAGATCGCCCGCGCCACCCACCTGATGCACCTGGAGGAAAACCGCTACGCTCTCTACCGAGAGGCGGAAACCTTCCTGATGGCGCGTGACCTGGCGCAGGAGGACTGACCGGATGTTCGCCGTTATCTTCGAAGTGAACCCGCGTCCCGGGCATAAGGACGACTACCTGGCGCATGCCGCGGTGCTGCGGCCGGAGGTGCAGGCGATCGAGGGCTTCATCAGCAACGAACGCTTCGAAAGCCGCCTCCGTCCCGGCTGGCTGGTGTCGCTGTCGATATGGCGCGACGAGAAGGCGCTGATCCGTTGGCGCACGCATGCGCTGCATCATGAGATCCAGGGCAACGGCCGCACCGGCGTGCTGGCCGACTACCATCTGCGCGTCGGCGAGGTCGTCGCGGACAGCGCCGCCGATTGGATGCCGCCACAGCAGCGGTTCGACACGACCGAGATCGGCATTGCCAAGGCGTTGTCCGTCACCGAACGGCCGGCCGAAGCACTGGACGACGCCAACGCCGAGGGCGCATTGGAAACTGACATGTTCGACAGCATCACCCGGCCGGGCAACGGACTGATCCTGCACGGCTGGCGCGACAGCGCCACCGCCGAGGCTCGGGTGGCTCGCCTGCCCGGGCGGCACCGCGTAGTTCGGGTGATCCGCGACTACGGCATGTTCGCCCGGCACGAGGCCCCGCAATATTATCCGCCCGTGCTATCGCGATGACGATTCCGCCGGAACAGGCGGAGGTCGTCCGCTTCCTGACCCGCCTGTCCGGCGCCGAACCGAAGCAGACGCACATTTCGGCGGTCTTTATCGGCACGGATACGGTCTACAAGCTGAAGAAGGCGGTGCGCATGCCCTTCCTCGACTTCACCACGGTCGCGGCCCGGCGCCGCTTCGTGTTGCGCGAACTGGAACTCAACCGGCCGAACGCGCCCGGCATCTACCGCGATGTCGCCGCGGTGGTGCGGCGTCCGGATGGCAGCCTCGGGCTTGGCAGCGGCGAGACGGATGCGATCGACTGGGTGCTGCGTATGGCACCGGTGCCCGCGAGTGACTTCCTTGATGTGATCGCCGAGCGGGACGGGCTGACCCCGGCGTTGCTCGATAGGCTCGGCGATTGCGTGGCGCGCTACCATGCCAGGCTGCCGCCGGTGCCCGGTTGGGACAGCGCAGCCGCGCTGCTGCGGATCACCCGGGGCAACGCCCAATCGGCGCTCGCAGCCGGACTGCCGGCGGCGCAGGTCGAGGCCTGGCGACAGGGCATGACCGCCGCGATCGAAGCCCTCGGCGCTTGGCTGGCGGCGCGGGCCGCGGATGGCTTCGTCCGCCGCTGCCACGGCGACCTGCATCTCGGCAACCTGTGTTTGTGGGACGGCGTGCCGGTCGCGTTCGACGCGCTGGAATTCGACGAGGCAATGGCGACGATCGACACCGCCTACGACCTCGGTTTCCTGCTGATGGACGCCGATCGGCGAGTCGGGCGGGCGGCGGCGAATCGGGTGATGAACCGCTACGTCGCGCGCACCGGCGATGCGGCCGCGACGGGCGGACTGCCGATGTTCATGTCGCAGCGGGCGATGATCCGCGCCCACGTCCTGGCCGCAATGGATCGGCGCGGCGAGGCGGAGGCGTGTCTGCAAGCCGCGGCCACGTATCTGCAACCGCATCCAGCCCGGGTATTGGCTATCGGCGGCCTGCAGGGAACCGGCAAGTCCACCCTGGCTCGGCGTCTTGCCCCCGATCTTGGCCCGGCGCCCGGGGCTTTGGTTCTGCGCAGTGACGAACTCCGCAAGCGGCTGCATGGGGTCGCGCCGGAGGCCCGTCTGCCGCAGGAGGCTTATTCGGAAGCGTCGAATTCGGCTGTGAACAAGGCTTTGATCGAGCTGGCGCACACCGCGGCTGCCGGCGGCCATTCCGTGATTGTGGACAGCACGTTTCTTGATCCGGCGATGCGCCGCAGCCTGGCTGACGCCATGACGGAAGCGTCGGTCCCGTTCAAGGGTGTCTGGCTCCAGGCGCCCCTGCCGATCCTGGAGCAGCGGGTGGCGGCGCGGGAGGGAGATGCATCGGACGCAACGGTTGCGGTGTTGCGGCGCTCCGCGGCGAACGATCCCGGGGCCGGGGACTGGATGGCTGTCAATGCGTGCGCAGTCAAGCAAGCGGAGCGGATCATCAGGGAGGCGGTCGATCGTCTGATACCAGGCGCCGTTGAGTTCGACCCATCGATCCCGTCTCCCCCGTCATGGCCCGGCTCGTCCGGGCCACCTGTCGAGGCAAGTGCCGGCGGGGATGGCCCGGACAACAAGCCGGGCCATGACGGGTCGGACTCGGAGAGTCGCTATCACCGGCCGCTGGTATGAATTAGATCTTCGTGTCATCGTGCCTTCGTGGTGAATTTAACGCTGTTTACGGCAGTTTATTTACCACGAAGACACGAAGGCTTTCTTACCCACCCGCCATTGTCATGCCATCAATCCGCACGGTTGGAGCATCCGTTCCGCGACGGAAACGCAAATCGGACGCCGGAACCATGGCGGCGAACATATCGACCAGATTCCCGGCCACCGTTACCTCCGCCACCGGCTCGGCCAAAGCACCGTCGCGGATCAGGAACCCTGCCGCACCGCGGCTGTAGTCGCCGGTGACGCCGTTGATGCCCATGCCGATCATTTCGGTAATGTAAAGTCCCTCCTTGATGTCGGCCATCAGCTCGACCGGCGTCAGGGTTCCCGCCGCGAGATACAGGTTCGTCGTGGACGGCGACGGCGGCCCGCTGGTCCCGCGCGCCGCATGCCCCGTCGATGTCATCCCGAGCTGCCGCGCCGAGCGGCTGTCGAGCAGCCAGGTCGTCACCACCCCGTCCTCCACCAGAGCCCATGTCTTCGTTGGCGTGCCTTCACCATCGAACAGCCGGGACCGCAGGCCGCGCACCCGGCGCGGATCGTCATGAATGTTGATCCCCGGCGCGAACACCCGCTGGTGCAGCTTCTCCTTCAGGAAGCTGGTGCCGCGCGCCACGCTGGAGCCATTGATGGCGCTGGCCAGATGGCTGACCAGACCGCCGGCCACCCGCGGATCGTATACGACCGGGATCTTCGCCGTCGCCGGGCGCGCGGGATTGAGCCGGGCGATCGCCCGCTCCCCGGCGCTCTTGCCGATGGCGGCCGGGTCGTCCAGGTCCGCCAGATAGACCGCCGTGTGGTAGTCATAGTCCCGCTGCATCTCGGTGCCGGCCCCCGCCAGCGCGGTGGCGGAGATCGAATGGCTGGTGCCGACCCGGCGTCCGACGAAGCCGGCCGAGGTCGCGAGCACGATCTCGTTGCGCCCGTATGCGGCATCGGCGCCTTCGGAATTGGTCACGCCGTGGACCGCGAACGCCGCTGCCTCGGCCGCCACCGCGCGGGCCGCCAGATCGTCGGGCGACGGCTCCGCCGGGTCGGCCATGTCCAGGTCCAAATCCTCCGGCGGTGCCCAGGTGTCGGCGAGACCGGTGAAAGGGTCCTCCGGCACCACCTTCGCCATCGCCACCGCCCGCTCGACCAGCGCGGGAAAACCGGCGGGATCGAGCGAGGTGGATGACACGATCGCGGCGCGCTTGCCGACGAACACGCGCAATCCCAGGTCGCGGCCCTCCGAGCGTTCGAGGTGCTCGGTCTTGCCCTGCCGGGACGACACGGACAACGACGTGCCGTTGACCAGCACCGCATCGGCGGCATCGGCCCCGGCCGTGCGCGCCTGACGGATCAGGTCGGACAGAGTGGACATGTAGTCGGTCATCAGGCGCTTCCTTCGCTACGGCTGGCCAATCATAGAGGTTTCGGAACCCTGTCCATAGATGGGATGCGCGCTCCGGTTTGCAGCGGTTGACAACCGGTTGGACGGCTTCATCATTCCTGCCTCGGGGGGAGCAAGCGATGGCGGCGCTCGACAACTGCTACAATGTCTTCGACCTGCGCGATGCCGCGAAGCGGCGCCTGCCGAAGGCTGTGTTCGAGTTCGTCGACCGCTCCACCGAGGATGAACTGGCGCTGCGCAACAACCGCGCCGCGTTCGAGAAGATCAAGCTGCTGCACCGCTCGCTGGTCGATGTGTCCGTCCGCTCCACCCGGACGACGCTGTTCGGCAAGGAGATCAGCCTGCCGATGGCGATCGCCCCGACGGGCGCGGCGGGGCTGTGCTGGCATGAAGGCGAGCTGGAACTGGCCAAGGCGGCGGCGCGTGCCAAAATCCCCTTCACCCTGGCGACCGGGGCGATGACCTCGATGGAGAAGATCGCACGGGAGGCGAATTTCCGTCTGTGGTTCCAACTGTACGTCTGGAAGCAGCGCGAGCTGTCCTACCAGTTGATCGAGCGCGCCAAAAGCAACGGGTTCGAGGCGCTGATCGTCACCACCGACACGATCGTCTCGCCAAACCGCGAATACAACGCCAAGAACGGCTTCCTGCTGCCGTTCCATCCGACCTGGCGCTTCACCGCGGACATCATGCGGCACCCGACCTGGTTCGCCACGGTGCTGCTGAAGTATTTCCGCACCATCGGCATGCCCAGAATGGAGAACTATCCCGAGCCTTACCGCCGCCCGATCACGACCGATCCCGGCACGCGGGAGGTCATGCGGCAGGACTCGCTGAACTGGGACGACATCCGGATTTTCCGCGACAAATGGCCGGGCATCCTGATGCTGAAAGGCATCAACCGGGTGGACGACGCGCTGAAGGCCGTCGGCTACGGCGTCGATGGCCTGATCGTCTCCAATCACGGCGGCCGCAACATGGACAGCGCCGCCGCAACCATCGACATGCTGCCGGACATTGCCGAGGCGGTGGGCGACAAGGCGACGGTGATCCTCGATTTCAGGCGTGCGGCGCGGGTCGGACATCGTCAAGGCGTTGGCTCTGGGGGCGAAATGCGTGCTGACCGGGCGGGCGACGCTTTACGGCACGGCGGTGGGCGGGGAGGCCGGCGCGGCGAAGGCAGTGGACATCATCCAGACCGAGATGGACAAGACCATGGCCTATACCGGCTGCAACCGGGTGGACGAGATCTCGACCGACATTTTCTTTGGCGATCGGGAAAGCAACCGGCTGCTGGCGGTGTAGCCGTCGCGGGCGGTGTTGACCGAGATCAAGGCTTTTCCGCCTTCACCGTCGCATTGTCTCACCGGTTTCGTTTCAGGAGACATTTGAGATGCCGCTTTCAGGTGGCCCGAACCTTTTGACGCGGGTGGTTGACTGGCTCAAGGAACATGTGTCGTCCGACTCCGAACTGGCGAATTTGTCGTACGAGGATCTGCAGTTTCTCGCCTCCGACATCGGTGTCAGCGTGGCGGATTTGCGCGCGGTCGGGCCGATGATCACCGACCACGACGAGCTGATGAAGCAGATGATGCTGCAGCGGGGCCTGGACCCGGACGCGGTGCGCCGGGCGTTCGGCGGCGTCATGCGCGACATCGAGATCACCTGCGCCCGCTGCCACGAGGTCGGCACCTGCCAGCGGGAACTCAAGGCCAACACCGCGGCGGCGCATTGCCACGAATTCTGCGCCAATGCCGACGTGATGGATGAGCTGCTGGAAGTGAAGCCGCCGCATCACTGATACCAGACGCCGTGGAGTTCGGCCCGTCGAGATCCTGCTGACCCGTCATGGCCCGGCTCGTCCGGGCCACCTGTCGCGGCAGGCGCTGGCGAGGATGGCCCGGACAGACGCCGCGCCACGACCGCGGCGGGAAGAGTTGCCTTCAGCAGCGGCTGGTATGACGGGGCGCTTACCGCTTTGTCGCACCGGGAAATCCGATCTAGCCTGTCCGCCTGTGACGTCACGGGGAGACAAATGGCCAAGATCATCATCGACGATCACCCGCTGAACGACCTCAGCGTGGCCCGGGCGCTGCTGCCCGCCAGCCTCGAGGCCGTCATCGCCCGGACGGGCAGTGCTGAGTTCCAGGCGGCGCTGGCCGACGCGGTGTGTGTCGTCGGCTTCGGTGACCCCTCGATGGACGACCGCTTCTACCAATCGGCGCCGAACCTGAAGCTTGTGCAGTTGCTGTCCGCCGGATACGACCGTTGCGACATCGCGGCGGCACGGCGCGCCGGGGTGCCGATCTGCAACAATGGCGGCGCCAATGCGACCGCGGTGGCCGAGCATGCCATGCTGCTGATGCTGGCAGTCTGCCGGCGCCTTGTCTGGCAGCATACCAATGTCGTGTCCGGCCGGTGGCGGGGCAACAACGTCAGCGACGTCAGGCTGTATGAGTTGAAAGGCCGCACGCTGGGCATTGTAGGCCTGGGCACCATCGGCAAGAAGACAGCCCGCCTCGCCCGCGCCTTCGGCATGACCGTGCAATACTACGATATCATCCGCCTCAGCGAGGAGCAGGCGGACGATCTGGATGTCCGTTTCGCGCTGTTCGAGGAAGTGCTGCGGACCTCCGATATCGTCTCTCTCCACGTGCCCCTCACCCCTGACACGAAGCGCATGATCGGCCCCGCGCAATTGCGGCTGATGAAGCCCGAGGCCTATCTGGTGAACACCTGCCGCGGACCGGTGGTGGATGAGCCGGCGCTGATCGAGGCCCTATCGAATGGCACGATCGCCGGGGCGGGCCTGGACGTGTTCGACGAAGAACCGCCGCGGGCGGACAATCCGCTGTTCGCGCTGCCGAACGTGGTGCTGAGCGCGCATTTCGCCGGACCGACGGTCGAGAACCAGTATACGCGCTTCCGCAACGCTTTCGACAACTGCCAGCGGGTGATTCGCGGCGAAAAGCCGCTGTGGGTGATCCCGGAGTTGCGCGACTAGAGCGGCTTCAGGCTAGACAGAAATTACGGTAGCGGAGCCGATGGCAATGCCGTGCGAGGGACAGTTTGATCGCCTGGCGGTTCGGGTCTTCCGGTGGTGAACTGACTGGAAACGCTCATACCGTCATGGCCCGGCTTGTCCGGGCCAACTGTCGCGGCAGGTGCTTGCGGGGGTGGCCTGGACGAGCCGGGCCATGACGAAGAGGCTACGTCCGCCACCTTTCCAGTCAGGCTGAAAATGCTCCAGCGCGCGATCGAGATCCCGCATCGGCCTTACGCTTGCGGTTAGCCCGGACTCTCCCGGATCGGTGCTCGCGGCCGGTGGCGGCACCGCTTAATACCAATCGGCAGATGCGTTGACTTTAATGTTATTTCCATCGGCTCGAGGCGGCGTGGTGCGGTTTGTCCCGTTCGGGTGAGGGATAGGCCGGAGATGACGGTGCAGATTACGCGGTTGGATTTCGATGCGAGTGCACTGCGCAAGCAGGCGGCGCTTGTGACCGAGGCCACGGTGGCGCGGCGGTTGCTGGCGCTGGCCTTGGTGCTGGAAGGCCATTCCCGGTCCGCGGCTGCCAAGACGTGCGGTATGGATCGGCAGACACTGCGCGACTGGGTGATCTGCTACAACGAAGCGGGTATTCCCGGCTTGTCGGACCGGCCGCACGGCGGTGGTGCGCAGCCAAAGCTCTCCGACGCAGAGAAGGCGCAAGTCGCGCACTGGGCCCGGCAAGGTCCGGATATTGCGGAGGACGGCGTTGTGCGCTGGCGGTTGCGCGATCTGCGGGACCGTATCCTGGCGCGGTTTTTCGTGCCACTGGACGAGCGCAGCGTCGGACGGATGCTGAAGACCCTGAAATTCAGCCACATTTCGGTGCGGCCACGCCATCCCCAAGCGGATCCCGAAGCCCAAGAGGCGCATAAAAAAACTTCGCCGATCTCGTTGCCGCAGCGATTCCTCCCGCCGCGCGGGACAAACCGATCGAGCTTTGGTGGCAGGATGAAGCGCGGATCGGCCAGCAAGGCAGCCTGACCCGCATCCGGGCAGAACGCGGCACCCGCCCGAGAGCGCCGCGCGACCAGCGATACCGCTGGGCCTACCTGTTCGGTGCGGTGTGTCCGGCGCGCGGTGTCGGTGCCGCTCTCGTTCTGCCGCACGCCAACATCCATGCGATGAACCTGCATCTGCAAGAAATCAGCACGCAAGTGACCCCGGGCGCCTTCGCCGTGATGACCTTGGACGGCGCCGGATGGCACCAGAAGGGTGACCGGCTGATGGTGCCGGACAACATTGGTTTGCTGCCGCTGCCGCCGTACTCGCCCGAACTCAACCCGACCGAAAACATCTGGGAGTTCTTGCGCCAGAACGACCTCAGCAACCGCGTCTTCCCTACCTACGAGGCCATTGTCGCTGCCTGCTGCGTGGCCTGGAACAAGCTGATCGCAACCCCGGAACGCATCCGATCGATCGCCACCCGCGAATACGCCAAAACGGTCAGTTCATGAGTTGGTTGGTATAAGACGCCAAGTTCGCCAAGGCGTCCGGACTGCCATCGCCGATCGATCGGGAGATTGCAACGGCGCGGTTGACTTGGCGTCTTGGCGTGTCACGCGGAGTTGCCCCCGGCACTACGTGGAAGCTCAACCCGGGGCCGGCTCCGCGAGCGGCTGCGGCAGGAAAACGACAGAACATGGAATAATACCACTATCATCTCGTATGAACTTGCCTGCCTCCGTCATGTCGCCTTACACGCGCTCGTGAGGAGAGCGGATATGGCAGCGGCGGATTGGTGGCAGGGCGCGGTCATCTACCAGATCTATCCGCGCAGCTTTCTCGACACCAACGGCGACGGCATCGGCGACCTGCGGGGCGTGACGGCGCGGCTGGACTATGTCGCCCGGCTCGGCGTGGACGCGATCTGGCTATGCCCGTTCTTCGTCTCGCCGCAGCGGGATTTCGGCTATGACGTAGCGGATCACCGCGCCGTGGACCCGATCTTCGGTACCCTGGAGGACTTCGACGCGCTGTTGGCACGCGCTCATGCGCTCGGCCTGCGGGTGTTGATCGACCAGGTCTGGAGCCATACCTCCGATCGGCATCCCTGGTTCCTCGCCAGCCGCGCCAACCGGACCGGCGAGCGCTCCGACTGGTATGTCTGGGCCGATCCGCGGCCGGACGGGACGGCACCGAACAACTGGCTGTCGGTGTTCGGCGGCGCGGCCTGGACCTGGGAGCCGCGGCGGCGGCAGTACTATCTGCACCACTTCCTGAGCCACCAGCCGGCGCTGAACCTGCACAATCCGGCGGTGGCGGACGCACTGCTCGACACCGGGCGGTTCTGGCTGGACCGCGGCGTGGACGGATTCCGGCTGGATGCCGTCGACTTCCTGCTGCACGACAGGGCACTTCGATCCAACCCGGCGGCGGCGCCACCGGACGCTATCCCCGCCAAGCTGTTCGCGATGCAGGAGCATGTGCACGACATGCTGCAGCCGGAGGCGCTGGGCCTGATGACTCGCATCCGCGGGCTGATGGACCTCTATCCGGGCACGGTCACCTTGGGCGAAATCAGCAGCCAGCCCGGCGCGTTCGAACGCGTCGCCGCCTGCACCGAGGGTTCGCATCGCCTGCATATGGCCTACACGCTGCGCCCGTTGCGCGGCGGCTTCGACTGGCCGGCGGTGTCGGCCCTGCTGCGCGACCTGGCCGCAACCGCGACCGGCTGGACCTGCTGGTCGTTCAGCAATCACGACGTCGAGCGCGCGGTCAGCCGCTGGAACCCGAGGCGCGGCGAGGGACCGCCCGATCCGGCGTTCGCCCGGCTGCTGATGGCGCTGCTGCTGTCGCTGCGCGGCAGTGTCTGCCTGTATCAGGGCGAGGAACTCGGGCTGCCCGAAGCCGACCTGACCGAAGCCGATCTGCGCGACCCGTTCGGCATCGCCTACTGGCCGGAATTCCGCGGGCGCGACGGCAGCCGCACGCCGATGCCGTGGCTGGGCGCTGCTCCGCACTGCGGGTTCTCGATGGCTGCAACGCCGTGGCTGCCGGTGCCGGCGGCGCACCGGCCCCTGGCGGTCGATGCGCAAGAAGCGGACGGGGATTCGCTGCTGCATGCGTTCCGGCGCTTCCTGCACTGGCGGCGCGGCGTGCCGGCCTTGATCCGCGGCGTGCTGCATCCGGTCGCGTTGCCGGAGCCGCTGGTTGGCTTCGTTCGCGCGTTGGACGGGCAGCGGGTGCTGGCGGTGTTCAATCTGGCCGATCGCCCCGTGTTATTCGATCGCGACGAGTTCGGGCGTCTGTCGGTGCTGGAGGACAGCGGGTTCGGTGATCCCGGCGCCAGCCTGGCCCCGTATGGCGCAATGTTCGCCGCGGTAGAGACACTTGCCGCCGTGGCATAGGCCCCCCGGCCGCTCTTGCGTCCGGACGATCCCGGGGCATGATCGGGATGGCTCGCCGAGGCGAGGCCCAAAACCGATCAGGAGAGAGACATGATCCACGTCGTCGCCGTCATCACCGCCAAGCCGGGCCAGCGCGAAACCATCCTGGAGCACTTCCGCGCCAACGTGCCGGCGGTTCACGCCGAGGACGGCTGCATCGAATACGGCCCGGCGATCGATGCCGAGGGCGTCGGCCCACTGCAGACCCCGTTCGGCCCGGACAGCTTCGTGGTGCTGGAGAAGTGGGAGAGCCTCGATCACCTCAAGGCGCATGGCGCGTCGGCGCACATGAAGGCGTATGCCGCGAAGACGAAGGAGTTTATCGCCAGCCGTGTGATCCACGTCCTGGCTCCCGCCTGATGCTCGACCTCCAGGCCGTGCGGGCACGGCTGGGCGCAATGACGGTTGACCATGACGAGGCAACCGCTGCGCCTTTACGCGGTATGGCGGTCACCTTCGGCCGCTCCGAACCGCCGCCCGTGCCCGGCGACCCGGTGCCGCCCGGCTGGCATCTGGCGTATTTCCCCGATGCGACGCCACTGTCCGGCCTCGGCGAGGACGGGCTGCCATTGGAGCGCGGGGTGCTGCCGCGCATGCCGCTGCCTCGGCGCATGTATGCGGGTGCCACGCTGACGTTCCGCCAGCCGATCCATGTCGGGGACTGGCTGCGGCGGGAGACGGAGTTTTCCGATGTGCAGGTGCGGACCGGCAGTACCGGCACGCTGATCGTGGCGACGGTGACGCGGCGGATCTACACGCCGCGCGGCCTCGCCCTGACGGAGGACAGCAAGAGCGTGTTCCGCGAGGCGGTGCCGGCCGGGACGAAATCCGGCATCCCGCAGACCGCGCCGCCGGGCGGGGAGATGGCGTGGCACCGGGCATGGACGCCGGATCCGGTGAGCTTGTTTCGTTACTCGGCATTGACCTTCAACCCCCACCGCATCCACTACGATCGGCCGTATGCGATGGAGCAGGAGGGCTATCCGGGCCTGGTGGTGCATGGGCCGTTCACCCAGCAGTGCCTGATCGACCTGTTGCAGGACAGTACCGGGCGACGGATCGTCAGTTTCGGGCTGCGCGCCCGGGCGCCGCTGTTCGATACCGCGCCGTTCACACTGACGGGGCGGATGACCGGCGATGATGAGGCGGAGGTGTTTGCGCTGAACCCGGCGGGCGGGGTGGCGGTCGAGGCGCGGGCGCGGTTGGGTTAGCCCGCGGTCACGCCACCCGTCATGCTGACGCAGTCCACGACTTTGCCGCGGCCGCCACACCGCGCGGCGTGGGTAGCCCGCCGTCGCTGGCCATGACCGTGAAGCCATCACCCCAGCTCGTACTCCACCTCCGGCGTGTACACCGACGCCTCCTTCCCAAGCTGGGAGCTGAACAGCGTGAAGTGCTCCACCGGCACCGGCTCCGCCCGGAACAGGTTATGCGCCTGGACGTAGGACACCAGCTTGCCCTCCGCCACGTTGTCCAGCCGCGCCAGCGTGACGTGCGGCTGGAAGCGCCGCCGCTCCGGCTCCAGGCCGCAGCGCTGCAGCGCCGTCTCGATCTTGTTCTGCAGATGGTCGAGTTGAGGGTTCCGCTCGACCCCCACCCAAAGCGCCGTGCTACGGCCGCCCTTGGTGAACGTGCCGACGCCCGCCAGGGTCAGCGAGAACCCTCGCGCCCGCAATCCGGCCAGGGCGACGTCGATGTCCTCGGCCCGGTGGCCCGGGGTTTCGCCGATGAAGCGCAGCGTCATGTGGTAGTTCGCCGGAGGCACCCAGCGCGCGCCGGGAAGGCCGCCGGAAGCCAGCGCCGCCAGCCGTTCCCTCAGAATCCAGGGCAGATCGAGGGCGACAAACAATCTCATCCTGTCACCTTATGCGGGCTTGGCTTCCGACAACAGTTTTTCCACAGCCGGCAGGATTCGGGCAACGATCCGCCGCACTCCTTCCGGGTTCGGATGCATCCGGTCCGCCTGATTCAGGTCGTCCACCGTCGCCACGCCTTGCAGGAAGAACGGATCATACAGCACGCCCGGCCGCTTCCCCAGCCGATCGAACACCGCCCGGAAGGCCGCCTGATAGTCCGGACCGAGGTTCGGAGGCGCATACATCCCGGTCAGCAATACAGGGATATGTTTGGCCGCCAGTTCGTCAAGGATCGCGCTGAGGTTCGCCTCCATATCCTTCGGGTCGAGGCCGCGCAGCCCGTCATTCGCCCCAAGCTCGACGATCGCGGCATCCGCCCCGTCGCCGAGTGCCCAGTCGAGTCGCGCCCGGCCGCCGGCGCTGGTGTCGCCCGAGACCGCGCCGTCGATGATCGTGACGTCCTGGCCGTGCGCCTTCAGCGCCTTCTGCAACTGGACCTCGAACCCCTGCTCGTGCGGCAGGCCGTATCCGGCGGACAGCGAGTTCCCCAGTATCAGCAAGCGGGGCGGAGCCGCCGCTGCCGGGGTGAGAACGGATAACATTATTGCAACCACGCACCAGCCCTTCCGCCACAGCGGCGCGCCCCAATATAACCGTGCGATGGATGCCATTCCGCTTTCTCCGCCTTCAACCGAGGCCGTCGTCCCGCTCGTGCGGATCAGGAACCTGCATCTCAGCGTGCCGTCGGCCGCCGGGCAGGTCAACATCTTGCGCGGAGTCGGCCTCGACATCGCTAAAGGTGAGGCTGTCGGCCTCGTCGGTCCCTCCGGATCGGGCAAGACCAGCCTGCTCATGGTGCTGGCCGGGCTTGAACGCGCGACGTCGGGCAGCGTCGCGCTGGACGGCCGGGAGATCACCGGGCTGAACGAAGACGCGCTGGCCCGGCTGCGGCGCGAGACCATCGGCATCGTGTTCCAGGCGTTCCACCTGATCCCGACGATGACGGCGCTGGAAAACGTGTCGGTGCCGCTGGAGCTTGCCGGCGTGCGCAATGCGGGCGACCGGGCGCGCGATGCTTTGGCCGCGGTTGGGCTGTCGCATCGGCTGACGCATTTGCCCGGACAGTTGTCGGGCGGCGAGCAGCAGCGGGTTGCGCTGGCTCGCGCCTTCGCCCCGGAACCCGCGCTGCTGCTGGCGGATGAGCCGACGGGGAACCTGGACCACGCCACGGGTCAGTCGGTGATCGACCTGCTGTTCGATCTGCGCGAGCGGACCGGGACGACTCTGCTGCTGATCACCCACGACCGGGACCTGGCATCCCGCTGCGATCGGCAGGTGCATCTGTCGGACGGGCGGGTGGATGAGGCGGTGGCGGCGTGAAGAGCACCCCGCGCCCGGCCGCCGCGTGCCTGGCACGGGTCGACGCGTCTCCGTCACGGGTCGTCATGTCCCGATCGTCATGGCCCGGCTTGTCCGGGTCACCTCTCGCGGCAGGTGCTTGCGGGGGTAGCCCGGACGAGCCGGGCCATGACGAACGAAAGACGGCTCGGGACGACGCGGCAGCGCCGTTGCTACGTCGTCCAGCATGATCCTCGCCCTTACTCTCGCCCGCCGTGAATTGCGCGGCGGCGTCCGCGGCTTGTGGATCGTCTTGCTGTGCCTCGCCCTGGGCGTCGGCGTCATCGCGTCGGTCGGCACCCTGCGCGCGGCCGTTGATGCGGGACTGGCATCGGACGGCCGGGCGTTGCTGGGTGGCGACCTCGACATCGACGGCGGCCCGCAACCCCTGCCCGCCGCGCTGACCGACTGGCTGCACACGCGCGGCGCGGCGACCAGCAGCGTGACGCAGATGCGCTCCATGCTCGTCGCTTCGTCCGGAGAGCGGCAACTGATCGAACTGAAGGCGGTGGACGCGGCCTGGCCGCTCGTCGGCGCCGCCGCGATCCAGCCGGCGCAGCCGCTTGCCGGTGCGCTGAAACTGCAGGATGGGCATTACGGCCTGCTGGCCGAGCAGGTTGTGCTCGACCGGCTCAACCTCCGCACCGGTGACATTGTCCGGCTTGGCACCGCCAGCTTCCGGGTCTCAGGCGCTCTGACGCATGAGCCTGACCGCGTTGCCACGGCGTCCATCCTGGGGCCGCGCGTGCTGATCTCAGACGCAGCACTGCCGTCCACCGGCCTGATCGCTCCCGGGGCGATGGTGCGCTACCAGCTGCGGCTGACCGCCGCCGAACCGGCGGTGATCGGCCGGGAGCTGCAGGACCGTTTCCCCCGTCAGGGCTGGCGCATCCGCGACCCGAGCGACGCCGCGCCGGGGGTCAGCCGTTTCATCGACCAGACGGCGCTATTCCTGACCCTTGTCGGCCTGACCTCACTTTTGGTGGGCGGGATCGGCGTCGCCAACGGCGTCCGCGCCTGGCTGGATGCGCGAGCGAAGACGATCGCGACGTTGCGCTGTCTCGGAGCGTCGCCCGGGCTGGTGTTTACCGTGTGCCTGATCCAGGTGCTCGTGCTGGCGGCAGGCGGCATTGTCCTCGGTGTTGCCGCAGGCGCACTGCTGCCGTTGATCGGCGCGCGGTTCCTGACGCCGATATTGCCGGTACCTCCGGTGTTGGGCGTGTATCCCGGACCGCTGGCGTCGGCGGCGGCGTACGGTCTGCTGATCGCGCTTTGCTTTTCGCTGTGGCCGCTGGGGCGCGCCGCGCGCATTCCGGGGGGCGCCCTCTTCCGCGACGGGCTGATGCCGGAGACGGCCCGCCCGGCCGCGCCGCTGATCGTGGCCAACGCGGTGGTGGCCGCGGCATTGATCGGACTGACCGTCGCCACCGCCACGGATCGCTTCTTCGCCTTTTACTTCTGCGCCGGAGCCGGCCTGACGCTGCTGCTGTTCCGCGCCGGGGCCGTCGCGGTGATGCGGCTGGCCCGTCTGGCGCATCGGGTGGCGTGGCCGTCGGTCCGCCTCGGCGTCGGCAACCTGTACCGGCCGGGCGCCCCGACCCCGCTGCTGCTGCTATCGGCCGGATTGGGCCTGTCCACCCTTGCGTCGGTCGCGCTGATCCAGGGCAATATGCAGCACCAGATCCAGGAGCAGTTGCCCTCCAACGCACCCAGCTTCTTCTTCGTCGACATCCAGAACGACCAGCTTCCCCGCTTCGAGCAGATCGTCCGCGCGCAACCCGGCATGCAGGAGATGCACCAGGTGCCGTCGCTGCGGGCACGCGTCGTCTCGGTCAACGGCATGCCGGCCGAGGACGTCGCCGCCACGCCCGATACCGCCTGGGCATTGCGCGGCGACCGGGGCCTGACCTACGCCGCCACCCCTCCGGACGGCACCCGCGTCGTTGCCGGCGCCTGGTGGCCGGCGGACTATGACGGACCGCCGCTGGTGTCGTTCGATGCCGGCCTTGCCAAAGGCTGGCATGTCGGCGTCGGCGACGTCATCCGGGTCAACGTGCTCGGGCGCGATATCGACCTGAAGATCGCGAATCTCCGCAACATCGCCTGGCAGTCGCTCGGCATCAATTTCTTCATGGTCGCCAGCCCCGGCATTCTGGCCCGGGCGCCGCATACCCACATCGCAACGGTCCGGATCGCCGATGCCGATCAGGGCGGCTTGCTGCGGGCGGTGACGGATGCGCTGCCGAATGTGACGGGCATCCGGGTGGAGGACGTGCTGTCCGCCATCGCCGGGCTGCTCAACCAGGTGGCGGCGGCGCTGACCGTGACCGGCGGCCTGACCCTGCTGGCCGGCACCTTCGTCCTGGTGGGCGCGGTTGCCGCCGGACAGCGCCGGCGGGTGCGGGAGGCGGTGATCCTGAAGACCCTCGGCGCCACCCGCTCGCAAATCCGCGCCGCCTGGCTGACGGAGTTCGGCGTGGTTGGCCTTGTCGCCGGCCTGATCGCGTCGGTTGTCGGCTCGGCCGCAAGCTTCGCCGTCACACATTACATTCTGCACACGGAGTGGATTTTCATGCCGGTAACACTTATTGTAACACTTGCGGGAGCCCTCGCGCTGATGCTGTTGTTCGGTTATGCTGGAACAGCAGCCGCCTTGCGGGTCCGGCCGGCTGCGCTCCTAAGGAACGAGTAGCGCAGCATATGAATACCGTCCGGTCCCGCTGACGGATTAACGTTCAACCGCCCCGGTTGGTCTTCGGCACTATGCCGGCAGGGTGATTGGGTATAACCAACGCGGGCTTACGCTCGAAAGGAAACAGGAAACCATGGCTTACAGTCCGCAATTCGAGGCCTATCCAAGGTCCTCGGCCGCGACCGCGGCGGTCTATGACGCCGGTCTACGGGCTTACATGCTGCGGGTGTACAACTGGATGGCGTCCGGCCTGTTGCTGACCGGTCTGGTCGCCTTCGGCATCGCCAACACGCCGCTGATCAACGCCTTCTATCCGCTGGTGCAGACGCCGTTTGGCTTCGCGCATCACCCGACCATCCTGGCGATGATCGCGATGTTCGCGCCGTTGGCCTTCGTGCTGGTGTTGTCGCTGGGGGTCAACCGGCTGTCCACAACCGCGGTGCAGGCTTTGTTCTGGGCCTTCTGCGCCGTCATGGGCGCCAGCCTGACGAACATCTTCCTGATCTACACCAGCGAGTTGATCGTCCGGGTGTTCTTCATCACCGCAGCAACCTTCGCCGCGACCAGCCTGTACGGCTATGCGACGAAGACCGACCTGAGCAAGTTCGGCAGCTTCCTGATCATGGGCCTGTTCGGCATCATCATCGCGAGCCTGGTGAACCTGTTCATCCAGAGCAGCGCGCTGCAGTTCGGGCTGAGCATCGTCGGCGTGCTCGTGTTCACCGGCCTCACCGCCTATGACACGCAGCGGATCAAGTCGAGCTACCAGCAGTTCGCCTATGCGGAAGGCTTCGACGGCGCCGCGAAGCGTAGCGTTTACGACGCGCTGAGCCTGTACCTGAACTTTATCAACCTGTTCATGCTTCTCCTGCAGCTCATGGGCAACAGGAACAACAACTGACGGATTGGCGGTTGTAGCCATGCGGGGCGGGGGTTATTCCCCGCCCCTTTTTTGTGTTTCAAGGCTGGCGCGCTCACCACAGGTTCATCGGCAAACTCATTCCAATATTGCCTGCATAGCGTCCGTTCTGACATGGTTGGCTGAAGAAGAAGGGACGCACATGCCGAACCTTGATCCACTCATGCTGGCGCGCATCCAGTTCGGTTTCACGGTCTCCTTCCACATCGTCTTCCCCGCGATCACCATCGGCCTCGCGAGCTACCTAGCCGTGCTCGAGGGCTTGTGGCTGGCGCGCGGCAACCCGGTCTACGTCGACCTGTACCATTTTTGGTCCAAGGTCTTCGCCGTCAACTTCGCCATGGGCGTCGTCTCCGGCCTGGTGATGTCATACCAGTTCGGCACCAACTGGAGCTATTTTTCGACCTACGCCGGAGGCATCACCGGCCCGCTGTTGGCGTACGAAGTGCTGACCGCGTTCTTCCTGGAGGCCGGGTTCCTCGGCGTCATGCTGTTCGGCTGGAAGAAAGTCGGCCCCGGGCTGCATTTTTTCGCCACCCTGATGGTCGCCGCCGGGACGCTGATCTCGATGACCTGGATCCTGGCGTCGAACAGTTGGATGCAGACGCCGCAGGGCTACGCCATTGTCGGCGACCGCATGGTGCCGTCGGATTGGTGGCAGATCATCTTCAACCCGTCCTTCCCGTATCGCCTGGTTCACATGGGCCTCGCCGCCTACCTGGCGACCGCGTTGTATGTCAGCGCGGCGGCGGCCTGGAACCTGCTGCACGGCCGCGACAACCCGAGGGTGCGAACGATGTTCTCGATGGCCATGTGGATGGTGCTGGCGACGGCGCCGCTCCAGATCATGGCGGGTGACGAGCACGGCCGGAACACGCTGCAATATCAGCCGGCCAAGATCGCGGCGATCGAGGGCCATTGGTCGAACAAGCCGGGCGAGAGCGTGCCGCTGGTGCTGTTCGGATGGCCGGACATGAAAGCGCAAACCAATCTTGCCGCGGTCGAGATCCCGCACCTCGGCAGCCTGATCCTCACCCATACCTGGGACGGCCAGATTCCCGCCCTCGATCAGTTTCCCGCCGATGAGCGGCCGAATTCCACGGTGGTGTTCTGGACCTTCCGGGCGATGGTCGGGCTCGGCGTCCTGATGCTGCTGCTCGGCCTGGGCGGCGCGTGGCTGCGCTGGCGCGGCGACCTTTACCGGCACCGGCAATTCCTGTGGTTCGCCACCGCCATGGGTCCCGCCGGCGTCCTCGCCATCCTCGCCGGTTGGCTGACCACCGAGATCGGCCGCCAGCCCTGGGTGGTCTACAATGTCATGCTGACGGCGCAGGGGGTCTCCGAACACTCCGCGCTGGCGATGACCGCTAGTCTGGCGATCTTCATCGTCGTGTATGTCGGCGTGTTCGGTGTCGGCCTGTCCTATCTGCTGAAGCTGATGGCACGCGGGCCGGACCGGCAAGCGAGCGTACCGGCGGAGGAAACCCTGCATGGACGTCCGACCCGGCCGCTGTCCGCGGCACCGCACATCGATCCCACACCAACCATCCCGGGAGCCTGAGCCATGACGCTCGATTTGTCGCTGGTCTGGGTTCTGATCATCGCCTTCGGCCTGATGATGTATGTCGTCATGGACGGGTTCGACCTCGGCATCGGCATCCTGTTCCCGTTCATTCCGGCTACGCGCGACCGGGACATCATGGTCAACACCGTCGCCCCGGTGTGGGACGGCAACGAGACTTGGCTGGTGCTGGGGGGCGCCGGGCTGCTGGCGGCGTTTCCGCTCGCCTACTCGGTGCTGCTGAGCGCCCTTTATATCCCGATCGTCCTGATGCTGACGGGACTGATCCTGCGCGGCGTGGCCTTCGAGTTCCGCTTCAAGGCCGACGAGGCCCACCGCCCGTTCTGGAGCAAGGCCTTCGCCATCGGCTCCTACACCGCGGCGTTCTTCCAGGGCGCGGCGCTCGGCGCTTTCATCGACGGCTTCAAGGTAACGGGTCCGTCGTATCGCGGTGGCGCGCTGGACTGGCTGTCCGCCTTTAGCGTGTTCACCGGCCTCGGCGTCGTCGTGTCCTACGCGCTGCTCGGCAGCACCTGGCTGACGATGAAGACCGAGGGGCCGTTGCAGGCCCGCATGATCGTCATCGCCCGTTGGATCACGCCGGTGCTGTTGGGCGGCATCGCCATCGTCAGCCTGTGGACTCCGCTGGCCCATGGCGCGATCGCCGCGCGGTGGTTTTCACAGCCGAACATCTGGTTTCTGGCACCGGTGCCGATCCTGGTGGTGCTGACGACGTGGCAGTTGCTGGTGCGGCTGAACGGGACGCCGGGGGCGGTGCCGTTCCTGCTGGCGCTGTTCCTGCTGTTCCTCGGCTATAGCGGGCTGGCGATCAGCCTGTGGCCGAACATCATCCCGCCAGGGGTGTCATTCCACGACGCAGCCGCCCCACGGGAGAGCCAGGCGTTCGCTCTGGTGGGGGCGGTGCTGATCGTGCCGGTGATCCTGATCTATACCGGCTGGGCGTACTACGTGTTCCGCGGCAAGGTCACCGGCGGCGAAGGCTATCATTGATGCTGCGCCCATTGATGCTGCGCCGGGTGGCGTGGCTGGTGGCGATCTGGGCGGCCAGCGTGGCGGCGCTGGGCATCGCCGCGCTGGCGATGCGCCTGCTGATGACGATGGCCGGGCTTACCGCGTGACGTCGACAACAACCTCATTCCGCCGCAGGAAGGGGATCGTGAACGGCGGGTCGTAGTTCAGGGTGAACACCTCGCCCTGCGGCTTCCAAGGCGATTTCGCCAGTATGGCCAGCAGTTCGGCGGTTTTCTCCGCCCGCGCGGTTTCGCTGTCCACACCGGAGTAGCGCAGCGCCGCGACAGTCTCGGCAGGCACCTCCACCAGATGCAGGCGCGGGTCGGTTGGGGCGGGCGCACCGGCCTTGGCGACCGATTGTGGCAGGAAGAAGCGCATGCTCAGCGTGCCGGACGGTGTGGTGGCGGTCTGCACCGGCGCGGTCATCTCGATGCGTTGCGACGCCGACTCCGTCTGCACCGGCGCGGTCATGGCGATCTTGGCACTGCCCTTGTTGGCGCCGGTGATGTAGCGGAACAGCAGCCCGAACGCCTCGCCGGCGGCGCGGTCGCGGTTCTTGCCCTCGATTGTCGCCTCAATTGCGACGCGCGGGTCGTAGCGGCGGATTTCGGTGTTCTGGCCGAGGTCCTGGACCACGACGTAGTGCGGCTGTTCATACACCGAGCGGATGCCGACGATCGACGTGAGCGATTCGGCGAAGGTGAGCAGATAGTAGCAAAATCCCGACATCCGGAGGCCTCCTGAACCGGATACGAACATGGGGTGGCCGCGCCCGGGCACAATCGAGACCTGCCCGCCCCGCGGCCATGTTATCGAACCTAATCCAGCCTATAGTGCCGCTTTCAGGCCGCCTGTGTTGATGACCATTTGGTTAACATCACGGGATCGGCCGATGAGGCGGCGAAAGCCCTTGGCCGCCTGGCGCAACCGGCCCCTGCCGAACCAGGCCAGCACCATCAGCCCGAGCGGACTCGAACCGGGCGGCAGCATCGGCGCCGGCGAGAGTGTCGAGGCCGATGCCGTCGTCAGCGTGGACGGCAGCACGCCACTGAAACCGCCGCCGTTGTTGGAAAGGTTCAACTGCGCATTCCCGGTCAGGTTCGCCGCGATCAACGAGCCTGTGACGTTGCCGCCGGTCGTCACCACCGTGGCATCGGGCGCCAGGATCGATAGGTCATAGCTCACGTTCGAGGCGAGGTTGACCGTCGAGGCGGTGCCCATGTTCAGCAACACATTGTTGTCGGTCATGCCGCCGGAGTAGCCGAAGCTCAGATTGCCTGGCAGTGCTACACTGGACGATCCGGCGACGTTGATAATGTCGGTGGCGCCCGCAACGGTGCTGTTGAACAGCACCTGGCTGCCCGACATCGCCGCCATCTGCGCGGCGGTGACGTTGAAGACGTTGTCGCCCGCGGCGGTGCTGTTGAACACCCACTCGCCCTGGGCATTCTTCGCGAGCGTGTCGCCGGATGTCGATGCCATGCCGGAGAGGGTTGTCGAAACCGCCGCCGCATCGGCCGTGACCGCGGCGAAGTTGACCGGCGCGACATACGCGGCGGCGGCGGTGACCGTGGGCTGTGCGGCGTTGACAAAGCTGGAGGCTCCGCCAACGGCCACGGGACCGTTCACCCCGGCAGCGGTGAAGCCGGCGCTGCCATCGACGTTCACCGAACCGTTCACCTGGCCGTACGAATAGCTCATGGAGCCGCCGACATTGACGCTCGACAGGCCGGTGGACGTGGCCGCGAGGTTGCCGCCGACATCCGCCGTGCCGTTGATCGAGCCGCTGGTCATCGTCAGGTTGCCGCCGACGGCAACGCCGACACCACCGGCCGTCTCGTTGGTGGAGGCGCCGAAGTTCTGAAGGTAAACGTTGCCGCCCGCGGCGATGGCGCCCTGGCTGTCGGAAACATAGCCGGAGGACGCGGTGCCGATATTGCCGGATACATATGTGTTGTAGCCGGCATCGAGCAGGCCCTGCAGGGTCGTTATCTGCGCCCTGGCCCCGCCAGCGCTCGAAACAAGGGCGGCTCCGGCAAGGCTGGTCAGGGTGATCAGTTTGGTTGTCATGGCATCGGTGGCCTGTTCTGGAGGTTCAAACACGGAAGCGGGTCAACCGGGACGCAGGATCGGTTTGAAAACATAACAGCAATCCATGTGCCAGATTTTGGCTTTGGTCCGATGGCCGCTTTCGCCGCCGATTCCCGAAACGCGATGCGTTTTGCGATATTTATCGGTTCCCGGCCCGGTGCTCACGCAGCGCCCTCGCAAATCAGGACGACGAGGCACCCGGTCCGCCTGTCCCGGAAAGATACGGTTTTGGCACGGATCGTGCTGGCCATGCGCTGTGTGGTATCTCCGCCGCGCGACCGCGGGCAATGGCGCGCTGGCGTGCGGCTTTATGGGAACCGCGGAAAGGGCGGCCGTCATGGATCATCGCAATAACGACCTCGCCGTCCGGCCATCCGTGGTCCCCCTGCCCGGCCGCGCCGCCGGGTCCGGTTCCATGACGGTGATCGGCCTGCTGCTTATCGGCGGCTGGCTGCATGGTGTCCTGGCCCGCCTCGCCTGGTCCTGGAGCGACAGCGCGGACCACGACCTGGCACAGGCGCTCGGCGTCAGTCCGATGGAACTGATGATCGCCGCCATCGCCGCGCTCGGCCTGTATCGCGGCGGCGGAACCGGGCGGCTCGGGTTGCCCGCGCTTGGCTTCGTCCTGCTGCTGCTGGTGCCGAGCAGCCTGGCGGCACATGGCGCTTTGGTCCTGTTCGGGGTTTGGGTCTCCAGCGGCACGACCGGGCAGACGCGCGCCTCGGCGCTGCTGTTCGCGGGTCTCGGGGCATGCGGCCTGTGGGGCGTGCTGGATCAGCAGTTGGTGGGCGATTGGCCGCTGCGGGTCGATGCCATGCTGACGCAAGGCCTGTTGCAGTTCGTGATCCCGGGGGTCGAGCGCGTGGGGAACGTCGTCGGCGTCGCGGGCGGCCATAAGATCGTGATCCTGGTGGGGTGCTCGACCGCCCATGGCCTGCCGCTGGTGGTGCTCGCGCTGGCCGCGCTGTCGCTGCGCGCCGGAAAGCTGCCGCCGCGCTTCGGGCGCGCGGCACTGGGGCTGGCAGCGCTGTATGCTACGGTCAACCTGCTGCGCCTGACCTTCCTGGGCGTGTCCGATGAGTTCTATCGCCTGGGGCATGGCCCGTATGGGGAGATGCTGTTCGACGCCCTGGTCATTTCCATGCCGTTGGTCATGGGCCGCCGCCTGACCCGGGACATGCCGCCCCGCGATCCGACCGCCGCCGGCGCCGCCCCGGCCGGACGTGTTTGGGCCCGGGTGTTACTTGGCGTTTTGGCGGTAGGCCTCGCGGTCAAGGCCGCCCGGATCGCGGAACCGCCGCTGGAATCACGCGAAGAGCGGGCGCAAAGCGCGGTGGTGGCATTCCTCGCCAGCCAGGGCTGGCATCCGGCGGGGCGGCAGGGCGTGACGCTGGATGGCGCGACGACTGTGCGGTTTTTCTCTCGCCCCGGATGCGCGGCGACACTCGCGGTCGCCCTGGCGCCGCGTGCGCCGGAGGCGGCCTCGATGCTGCGTCTCGCGCTGGGCGGGGAGGTGCGGTGGCTTGATGGGGGCGTGCTGTATCAGGAGCCGCCCCTGGCGCGGCAGGCGTGGCGGGTGACGCTGGCCGCCGCGGTCGCGCGGCTGGGCGGACCGAGGGACCGGGTGATGCCGATTTTGGGGATTGCTCCGCCGCCTGGGGAACCGGGTGTGTGTTCGCCGCCGCAGGTGGAGGCGTGGAAGGCGCTGGCGGCTTTGCCGTGAGGGTTCGGATCGACCGAGGCATTCTGACCAACAGGCCGACAGCTCATACCAATCCGCCTTGAGTTCGACCTATTGGCTCGGCTGCCATTACCGTGTTGGCAGCCGCAGGCACGCCATCCACGCCTTTGTTTGTCCACACAAAGGCGTGGTTGCCGACCTCCGTCGGAATGACGATGTGATGCGGGCCGAGAGTTGCTGTCAACGCGGACTGGTATCACACTTGAAGTCCCGCGTGCCGGATGATTAGGCGACGCCCAAAAATTACCGCTTCGGGGAGACGGCTTCCTGAAACGTCATGGCCCGGCTCGTCGGGGCCACGTGTCGCGGCAGGTGCTGGCGGGGGTGGCCCGGACGAGGTTGAGCTGGGCCATGACGGAAGGGAGGCGGACCCGCGGATTTGCTTATTATTGGGCGTCGCCTTCGCACGAGATGCGGTAAGGTGAATTCGACCGCGTAGGCCAGCCAGTCGGCTCCTACCCGGTATCGGGGTCAGGTGCGGCGAATTGCCGTGGTTCTCCCGAGTTCGACCTCATGCGACGGATGCCCCGCTGCGACTCGCTCCATAGTGCGGTATGATGTCCGTTCCCCTACCCGCACGGCAGGAGAACGCGGCTTTCATGATGGACTACCGGACCCTGGAGACGTTGCGCCGCTCGCATCCGGCATGGCGGCTACTAATGGCCGATCATGCGGTGCTGGTGGTCAGTTTCCTGCATGACGGGTTCATCCAGCCGAACATCCGCGCCTGGCCGCGGCAGGAACTAGCGTCCCGCCTGGACGACCACCTGTACAAGCTGCGCGAACAGCTTGGCGAGGACGCGTTTCCCCGCACCGCGATCCAGTATCTCGACGACTGGGCGTCGGACGACCGCGCCTGGCTGCGCAAATACTACCCGGCCAACGATGACGAGCCGCATTACGACCTGACCCCGGCGGCGGAGAAAGCCATCGACTGGCTCGCCAGCCTCGGCCAGCGCCAGTTCGTCGGCACCGAATCGCGGCTGATGGCGGTGTTTGAACTGCTGCGGCAACTCGCGGAAGGCACCGAGGTCGATCCTGAAGCCCGCATCGCCGAACTGGAAAAGCGCAAGGCGGCGATCGAGGCGGACATCCAGCGCATCCGCGACGGCCAGGTCATCCTGATGGACGACACGCAGATCAAGGACCGCTTCCAGTTGATGGCCGCCACTGCTCGCGGCCTGCTGTCGGACTTCCGGGAGGTGGAGCAGAACTTCCGCAACCTCGACCGCGACGTCCGCGCGCGGATCGCGGGGTGGGAGGCCGGCAAGGGCGCGCTGCTGGAAGACATCTTCGGCCAGCGCGACGTGATCGCCGACTCCGACCAGGGCAAGAGTTTTCGCGCTTTCTGGGACTTCCTGATGTCGCCGGCCCGGCAGGATGAACTGTCCTCTTTGCTGCGGACGGTGTTCGGAATCGACGCGGTGCAGGAACTGACCCCGGACCGCCGCCTGCTGCGCATCCATTACGACTGGCTGGAGGCCGGCGAGGTCGCGCAACGCACCGTCGCCCGCCTGTCCGAGCAGTTGCGCCGCTTCCTGGACGATCAGGCGTGGCTGGAGAACCGGCGTATCATGCAGTTGATCCGCGAGGTCGAGCAGCATGCCCTGGCGATTCGCGATCGGCATCCCAACGGCCCGTTCATGGACCTGGACGAGGCCGCGCCCGACATCGATCTGGCGATGGACCGTCCCTTGTTCGTGCCTCCGTTCAAGCCGCGGTTCAGCGGCGACACGCTGATCGCGGGCGCGGACGACGTATCCGCCGACGCGCTGTTCGGCCAACAATACGTGGACAAGCCGCGGCTGGCGGCGCAGATCCGCCGGGCGTTGCAGACCGCGAACCAGATCTCGCTGGCGGACCTGGTCGAGACACACCCGATCGAGCAGGGCCTTGCCGAACTCATCGCCTATCTCAGCCTTGCCGCCGAGGATCGGCTGGCATTGATCGACGACAGCGTTACCCAGACCTTGTCCTGGCTCGAGACGGAGGGCGTGCGGCGGCAGGCCACCCTGCCCCTTGTCGTCTTCAACCAGCGGGCGTCCTGAATGACCGACGCCAACCGCGATTTGTCCGCCGTGGTCGTCAGTCTGATGAAGGGCGTGACCTTTGCCGAAGCCGATCCGGCGCTGTGGCAGGGGCTGTTGGGGCTGCAGGCGCGGATCAGAGACTATATCGCGGTGCTCGGGCTGGAGCTGATCCTGGATGAGGCGGAAGGCTACGCCTATCTGCGCCAGTTGCCGGCGGCCGGGGGCGAGCAAGCGTTGCCCCGGCTGATCGCGCGGCGGCAACTCGGCTATGCCGTCAGCCTGCTGATCGCGCTGCTGCGCAAGAAGCTGGCGGAGTTCGACGCGGCCAGCGGCGATGCGCGGCTGATCCTGGGGCGGGACGACATCGCTGAAATGATGCGGGTGTTCCTGCCGGAGACGGTGAACCAGGCGCGGCTGATGGACCGCATCGACCAACATATCAACCGCGTGGTCGAGATGGGCTTCCTGCGCCGGCTGGCCGGCCGCGACGATCAGTTCGAGGTGCGGCGGATCCTGAAGGCGTTCGTCGATGCCCAGTGGCTGAACGACTTCGAGCAGCGCATGGCGGCGTATCGCCAGCATGCCTCGGAAGACGCGGCATGAACGACACCGTTGCGTTGCCCGACCTGTTCGACTTGGTGGCCCCTGCCCGGCGGCCGGGTTTTCGCCTGAGCCGGCTGGAAGTCTACAATTGGGGCACGTTCCACAACCGCGTCTGGGGCTTCGACCTGCTCGGCGACAATGCGCTGCTGACCGGGGACATCGGGTCGGGCAAGTCGACGCTGGTGGATGCGGTGACTACTTTGCTGGTGCCGCCGCAGAAGATCACCTACAACAAGGCCGCAGGGGCAGAGGCGCGCGAACGCACCCTGCGCAGCTATGTGCTGGGTTATTACAGGACCGAACGCGGTGGCTCCGGGCTGGCGGCCAAGCCGGTGTCGCTGCGCGACGCCAACACGTTCTCAGTGATTCTGGCTCGGTTCAATAACGATGCGTTGCGCCAGCAGGTGACGATCGCGCAGGTGTTCTGGCTGAAGGACGCACAGGGCCAGCCGGCGCGATTGTACGTGGTTGCGAATGCGGCTTTGTCGGTCGCGGAACATTTCTCCGGCTTCGGCACGGATATCGGCAATCTGCGCAAGCGGTTGCGCGGCCTGCCGCAGGTGGAGATGCACGACAGTTTCCCGCCCTACGGTGCGGCGTACCGGCGGCGGTTCGGCATCGACAACGAACAGGCGCTGGACCTGTTCTACCAGACCGTGTCGATGAAATCCGTGGGCAACCTGACCGAGTTCGTGCGCGAGCACATGCTGGAAGCCTTCCCCGTCGAACCCCGCATCGCCGCGCTGATCGGACATTTCGACAATCTGACCCGCGCGCATGAGGCGGTGCTGAAGGCGAAGGACCAGATCGCCCGGCTGACCCCATTGATCGCCGATTGCGACTCCCACGCCGCGGTGACGGTCGAGGTGGAGGAGCTGCGCGGCTGCCGCGAGGCGCTGCGGCCCTGGTTCGCGGAGCAAAAATCCGCGCTGCTGGACAAGCGGTTGGCCAATATCGCCGCGGAACTGGCGCGGCTGGCCTCGCGCATCGATGCTTTCGCGGAACAGCGCAGCCGCCAGCGCACCGAGCGGGATAATATTCGCCAGGCGATCGCCGAGGCTGGCGGCGACCGCATCGAACGCCTGAAGCAGGAGATCGCGGCGCGGGAGACGGAAAAGCGCGAACGAATCCGACGTGCGGGTCAATATGACCTGTTGGCAACCGAGGCCGGGCTGCCGGCGGCCGCGGATGCCGACGGGTTCCTTGCCAACAAGCGGACGCTGGAGACCGAGCTGGCCGCGGTGGAAAACCGGCAGGCCGAGGCGCAGAACGCGCTGACGGAAAACACCGTCGCCTTCCGCGATCTGAAGGCGCAATACGACGAACTGTCTGCGGAACTGGTATCGTTGCGGCAGCGCCGGTCGAACATTCCCCGCCGGATGCTGGACCTGCGCGAAACCCTGTGCCGCGCCAGCGGCTTGCCACCTGAAGCCGTGCCTTTCATCGGCGAACTGATCCAGGTGCGGCCGGACGAACGCGAATGGGAGGGCGCGGTCGAGCGGCTGCTGCACAATTTCGGCCTGTCGATCCTGGTCGCCGACTATCATTACGCGCGCGTGGCGGATTGGGTGAACCGCACGCATCTTGGCGAGCGGCTGGTGTATTTCCGGGTGCGGGATCAGGCGGCGGCGGGACATGTCTCGCTGCATCCCGATTCGCTGGTGCGCAAGATCGCGCTGAAGCCCGACAGCGTGTTCTATGGCTGGGTAGAGACGGAGATCGCCCGTCGGTTCGATTATGCCTGCTGCGATTCGATGGACCAGTTCCGGCGCGAACGGCAGGCGGTGACCCGCAGCGGCCAGATCAAGGCCGGCAACGAACGCCACGAGAAGGACGACCGCCACCGTATCGACGACCGCTCGCGCTTCGTGCTCGGCTGGTCGAACGAGGACAAGATCGCCGCCCTGGAAAAGCAGGCGCGGGATGTCGAGCAGCGCATGCAGGCCATCGGCGGCCGCGTCGCGGCGCTGGAACGCCAGCGGAAGGAGTTGCAGGCGCGGCTGGGTAGGCTGCAGAAGCTCGGCATGTTCGACGATTTCCGCGATCTGGACTGGCGCCCGCTGGCGGCGGAGATCGAGCGGCTGGACGGCGAACGGCGGCAACTGGAGGAAGGCTCCGACCTGTTGCGCACGTTGCAGAAACAATTGGCCGGGCTGGAAACGGCTGCGGCGCAGACCGAAACGGATTTGGCGGCGGATCAGGCGGCGCGGGCGCGGGCGGAGGAACGGCAGGGACAGGCGGAAGGGCAACGAGCCGATTGCCGCACGGTGCTTGACGCCACGCCAGCGGATATTCGCCGCGCGGTGTTTCCCCGCATCGACGCCATGCGCGATGAGGCTTTGGGCGCCCAGGTGCTCACGGTGGAATCCTGTGACAACCGCGAACGCGACATGCGGGACTGGTTGCAGGGCAAGATCGATGCCGAGGACCGCAAGATCCAGCGGTTGGCCGAAAAAATCGTCAAGGCGATGGAGGCGTACAGTCATCTGTATCCGCTGGACACGCGCGAGGCGGATGCCAGCGTCTCCGCCGCTGCTGAATATCGCGGGATGCTGGATCGACTTGCCTCCGACGACCTGCCGCGCTTCGAGGCGCGGTTCAAGGAACTACTTAATGAAAACACCATCCGCGAGGTCGCGAACTTCCAGTCGCAGTTGAACCGCGAACGGCAGACCGTTCGGGAACGTATCGACAGCATCAACCAGTCGCTGCGCGAGATCGACTACAATCCCGGCCGTTATATCGTGCTGGAGGCGGAGCCGACGCCAGACCACGACATTCGCGAATTCCAGCAGGATTTGCGCGCCTGCACCGAGGGCAGCCTGACCGGATCGGAAGAGGAAGCCTATTCGGAGGCGAAGTTCCTCCAGGTACGCCGTATCATCGAACGATTCCGCGGGCGCGAGGGAACGGGCGAGCTCGACCGCCGCTGGACACTGAAGGTGACCGACATGCGCAACTGGTTCACCTTTTCGGCCTCGGAACGCTGGCGCGAGGACGACAGGGAGCACGAGCATTACACCGATTCTGGCGGCAAGTCCGGCGGACAGAAGGAAAAGCTGGCTTACACGGTGCTGGCCGCCAGCCTTGCCTATCAGTTCGGACTGGAATCCGGCGCGACGAACGCGCGGTCGTTCCGGTTCGTGGTGATCGACGAGGCGTTCGGACGCGGTTCCGACGAATTGGCGCATTACGGTTTGGAATTGTTCCGGCGAATGGACTTGCAACTGCTCGTTGTAACCCCACTGCAGAAAATCCACATTATCGAGCCCTACGTCGCCAATGTCGGGTTCGTTCATAACGAAGAAGGCCGGCTTTCGATGCTGCGCAACCTATCGATCGAGGAATACCGGGCCGAACGCGCGGCGCGGAGCGCATGACGTCAGCGGTTGAGTGGACGACACCCGCCGATGTGCGGGCGGAGATTCAGCGACGTTGGGACCGGGGGCACATCCTGTCGGCGCGGTTGGGCGAAACGCCCGTGTTTCCTGCGTCCCTGCGCCTGCGCCGACCGGACACCAGGGACCTGACCGAGCGTTTCGATGACGTGCGGCAATGGATCCGGGCCTTGGAGCACGGCAGTAAATCGGTCCAGGGCTTTGGATACGACATCGAATGGACCGAGATCAATCACCGGCAGCTCGGCCGCAACCGGATACCCGCGCGGATCAGTGTGGCGACCGAGGCGGACGCGGTCCGGCTTATCGGCAAGACGCAGGAGGCGAAACGGTTTTCCGCATCGATGGAAGCAATGCTGAGCCGGTTTCCCGCCCTGTCCGGCTGGTTCGCCAGGCGTCCGCTGACGGCGCTGGAACACGCCGGCGACTGGGACCGGATGATCGCGATCTTGACCTGGTTCCGCGACCATCCACGCACCGGGTTGTATCTGCGGCAACTTGATATCGCCGGTGTAGACAGCAAGTTCATCGAGGCGCGCAAGGGCCTTCTATCGGACCTGCTGGACCGCGTGCTACCGCCGGACGTAGTGGACACGCGATATCCGCCGCGTCTATTCGAGCAGCGCTACGGGTTAGCAACGAAACCGCTTCTGGTGCGGTTCCGCGTGCTTGATCCGGCACTAAGAATCGGCGGCCTTTCGGATCTTACGGTTCCGGCGGACGAATTCTCCGGATTGGCGCTCCCGGCCAAACGTGTGTTTATTACAGAGAACGAAACCAATGGACTGGCATTCCCCAACGTTTCCGCGAGCCTTGTCATCTTTGGCCTCGGTTACGCACTCGATCGGCTTGCTGACGCGGAATGGCTGAAGAGCAAAGCGATCTATTACTGGGGCGATATCGATACCCACGGCTTCGCCATCCTCAACCGGTTGCGTTCTGTTTTTCCGCATGCTGAGTCGTTCTTGATGGACCGTGTCACCTTGTTGGAGCATCGCGACCTATGGGGACGGGAAGACGACGGCTTCGGTGGCCATCTTGAGCGTTTGACGCAGCCCGAACGCCAGCTGTTCGACGAGATCAAGGCCGGTATCCACGCCGATCGGCTGCGGCTTGAACAGGAACGGATTGCGTTCGGCTGGTTCACCAGGGCGCTGGAACAGTTGGCGGACAGATAGGCAAAATTGTCTTCAAGGACGCTACTGAAAAATGCGTTCCCTGCAATGGAGATGCAAGATCGCGGTAATCAAGCCGCCGGCGTTGACAGGAGTCCGAGATATCTGCATCCGCGGACTCACATCGTGTGCGCCGCCCCGGTGACGATTCGCCTTTGGAGAGTTCGGCTCCCGTGCGGTGATTGACGGTCTCGCTCTTCGTTATCGAACTACCGCAGATGAGCGTCAGGCAAAACCGGGCAGTTTTCCTGTCATTCGGCTCCGGCCGCATGGGTTGAGGCCGCGATGCACGGATTGCCACGTGATGTAACGTCCCTCGTTTGCTTTCTCGTCGGTGGCATGCCGACTGAAAAACCTTGCAATCGACCGCCGGTGCGGGTTTGATCGGGAGTGCCGGAAACAGACTCCTCGAAATCGTCCGGTGGCTGCCCATATGCCGGATTCGCAGCCCAACTTATAAGCGGAATATTGATCTGCCATGTGTGCCGACACAGTGCCTGTCCTGAAAGTCGATGAAGCCGAATCCGCTCAGCGCCCGACTATTGGTTCAGCCGCGCTGTCCAGACCCGGATCGCCAGCCTCGGTCACGAGCGATCCATTGAAAGGTGCCCGCCAGGCGATCCGATCGCAGGCCGCCGCGCGGGAATATGTCGAACGTCAACTCGTCCACGCTGAAGCGACGATCGAGGATCTGCGCACGAAACTGCGACACGCCCGTCAGGACAGCGCCGCGGCGGCGGAAGCCGCGCGGACCGCGATGTCGGCAAAGGTCACCGCGCAACGCGCCGCGCTCACGGCCGAGACTGCGTTAGCCACGGAAAAGACCGCGCGCGACCGCGCCGAGAGAGCATTTCGTGAGGCTCAGGCGACAACGAATCTGCTCCAGGCGAAGGTGGCCTCCGCCGCCCTGGACCTGGAAACAGTGAAGACACAACTGGCATCTGAACGTGAGGCGCGGCGAGCGGCTGAGGACGCGCTGCGGGAGTTGAAAACCGCGCGGGAACGTGTTGCGCCAGCCGCGCCCGATCAAGCCATCGTTCAACCTGTCAAGCGGCCGGTCGGCAGGCCGCGGAAAACGCCATTGCCACCATTGGCGGGAGCATCCGCGAAACCTGGGGCGCCGATAGAGACGGTCAGCGCCAAGACTGATAAAGTTAAGGTAAAGATTCGGCCTCAGCCGCTGGCCGACAATCAAGAGCCGGTCCAGTGGTGGATTGAAGGGTGGAATCGTCGCCGAAAATAGGCCGCCTAAGCCTGGCGGAGCTGCCGTTCCAGAGTCACCGTGTCGTGAGATGCTCATGTCTATACAGTCGTGACTGCATCGATCGGGCTCCAGTTCCGACTGCGTCCGAAGTACAGCGCAGTCGTCGTCACGGTAGACCAAAAAGATCCTCATCCGCGCCGGCCGGCTATGTCGACACCGCTCGCCCCTCATCCAAGGTGCGTCCCCGCGCGGTGCACGAGTTTCGTCCGGCGACGCTTTGACCGGCATCAGCCGCGGGCGGCAGTATCGGCGTCGCGGGATGCCGGACAACACAACCTTCGGGAGACAACCATGCCGACACGGATCCTGTTCACAGGCGGGACGGGCAAGGCCGGACGTCACGTGCTGCCTTGGCTGCTCGATCAGGGATACGATATCCTGAATTTCGACCTTCAACCCTTCGCCCATCCGGGGATCCCGACGTTGATCGGAGACGTCACCGACGGCGCGCAGGTTTTCAACGCAATGACCAGCCATTTCACCCGCGAGGGACTGAAGGCCGGCCATGCGCCAGGTGCCGTCGACGCCGTGGTCCACTTCGCGGCCATTCCTCGCATTCTGATCCAGCCCGATAACGAGACCTTCCGGGTGAACGTCATGGGCACCTACGCCGTCATCGAAGCCGCGATGAAGCTCGGCGTTCGCAAGGTCGTGATTGCATCAAGCGAAACGACCTACGGCGTTTGTTTCGCGGAGGGGGACAGGGACTTCCATTGTTTTCCGCTGGAGGAGGATTACGACGTCGATCCAATGGACAGCTACGGACTGTCCAAGGTGGTGAACGAGCGAACGGCTCGCGCCTTTGCGGCGCGCTTCGGCCGCGATATCTATGCCCTGCGCATCGGCAACGTGATCGAGCCGCATGAATTTACGCGCTTTCCGGGTTTCATTACGGACCCGCCATCGAGGAAGCGCAATGCGTGGAGCTATGTGGATGCTCGGGATCTCGCTCAGATCGTCCATCTGTGCCTGCAAAAGGACGGATTGGGCTTCCAGATATTCAATGCGGTCAATGACACGATTACGGCGGATCAACCGACCGCGGAGTTTCTCGCCCGCTGGTGTCCCGGGGTTCCCGTCACGCGGACTCTCGAGGGCGACGAGGCGCCCCTTTCCAACCGAAAGGCGCGGGAGGTCCTCGGCTTCAAGGAATGCCACCCTTGGCGCGCCGAGCTGAAAAGGCTTGCGGCCAGCGCAGCCTGATCAGGACCGTTCCGAGGCTGCGTTGCTGTCGGGCAAGACCGCTTTCACGGGCCCCGATGCGCTGGCGGCAGCCAAACCCGATCGGAGGAACCTGCGCCCGCTGCCCCATTACCTTCCTATCCCAGGCAGAAGGGCGTACAGCATGACAATGCACGTCCTGAAAACCGCCGAGATTCGGAGCGAGAAGCCTGATCGGACCGCCTTTCGCGCCGTCCGGCGGTTGCCCGTTCAGGTCGTGCTCGATGGCGTTCAGCGCGCCTACAACCTCGGCGCCATATTCCGGCTGTGCGACGCCATGCTGGTCGAGCGCCTGATTGTCTGCGGTGTCGCCATGGATCAACGCAACCGCCGGTTTCTTCAGGCCGCTCAAGGCGCGCAGCGCTGGGTGCCGTGGGAAATGGCCGAGGAAGCGACCTCGGCGGTTGCCGCGCTGAAGCGGCAGGGCAGCATGGTCGTTGTCGCCGACCTCGTCAGCGGCAGCGTATCGCCGGAATGCTTCGAACCCGCATTCCCGGTATCACTGGTCGTCGGGGGCGAACGCGGCGGGGTTTCGCAGGCGGTGCTTGACCAGGCCGACGCCGCGGTCGCGGTACCGATGCTGGGGATGGTGAACTCGCTGAACGTTGCGACAGCGACCGCCGTGGTGCTGTACCACCTGACCCTCGCGGCGCAGCGGCATGCCGGCTGATACGACTGAACCCGCGAGACTGCTGTTGACATGACGCGCTGCGAAGGATTGGCGTCCCGTACCCGGACAGTGCGGGATGCGAAGCTGGAAACTCGGACGGCACGGGCGGCTCGCGGACAAGACGGCGCGCGTCCTTGCCGCCCTGAACCTGCCCGAGGCTGACGGAGACGCCGCCATCCGCGGCGCCGCAGATGGATTTTGCACGGCGCTTGGCCTTGAGATGCGGTTGTCCCGCAACGGCGTGCAGAAGACTGAACTTGAAAGCATGGCGGCCGAAGCGCACGGTATTCGCCGTTTACTTGACAACAACCCGCGCATGATGAGCCGACAGCCTTCCTTCTCTCCCCCGAGGCCGGCGCGATCACCGGCCAGCAGATCGTGGTCTGCGGCGGGGCATCATTGTAGCCCCGCAACACTTGAGCCCAAGCAGGAGGTAAATCCGTCATGTCCGTCCGCATTATCGACATTCGCGAGATCACCAAGCCAATCGCGTCGCCCATTCGCAACGCCTACATCGACTTCGCCAAGATGACGACAAGCCTGGTCGCAGTGGTCACCGACGCGGTGCGCGACGGCAGGCGTGTCGTCGGCTATGGTTTCAATTCGAACGGTCGCTATGGCCAGGGCGGCCTGATCCGGGAACGCTTCGCGCCTCGCGTGCTGGACGCCGCGCCGGACGCTCTGCTCGACGCTTCGGGCGACAATCTTGATCCGGACCGTGTCTGGTCAACGCTAATGAGCAACGAGAAGCCGGGCGGGCATGGCGAACGTTCGGTCGCGGTCGGCACGATCGACATGGCGGTGTGGGATGCCGTGGCAAAAATCGCCGGCAAGCCGCTGTTCCACCTGCTTGCCGAGCGGCACGCGCGCAAGCCCGACCCGCGCGTCTTTGTCTATGCCGCCGGGGGATACTATTATCCGGGCAAGGGATTGGAGGCACTGCGCGCGGAAATGCGCGGCTATCTCGATCGTGGTTACACGGTCGTAAAGATGAAGATCGGCGGTGACGACATCGCCGAGGACCGTCGGCGCATCGAGGCCGTGCTGGCGGAGATTGGTGATCAGGCGCAGTTGGCGGTGGACGCCAATGGCCGCTTCGACCTGGAGACCGCCGTCGCCTATGCCAAGATGCTGCGGGACTACAGGCTGTTTTGGTATGAGGAGCCGGGCGATCCGCTCGATTACGGGTTGCAGGCCACTCTGGCGGAGTTTTACGAGCGGCCGATGGCGACCGGCGAGAATCTGTTCAGCCACCAGGATGCCCGCAACCTGTTGCGCTACGGCGGCATGCGCCCCGATCGCGACTGGCTGCAGTTCGACTGCGCGCTTTCCTATGGTCTTTGCGAGTATTTCCGCACGTTGAAGGTGCTGAAGACCGCGGGTTGGTCACCGGCGCGCTGCATCCCGCACGGCGGCCACCAGATGTCGCTGAACATCGCGGCAGGGCTTGGACTGGGCGGCAATGAGAGCTACCCGGATCTGTTTCAGCCTTACGGGGGCTTTCCGGATAATGTCCGCGTGGAGAACGGCCATATCACCATGCCCGACCTGCCGGGAATTGGATTCGAAGGAAAGTCGGATCTGATTAGAGTCATGCGAGAACTGGCGGAGTGAGTGGAAAGGAACTGAAGTTCGTCGCCGTTCAGTTCGATGAAGTCGCCCCACCATTCCTCGAACCTGAGGTAGCGCTGCTTGTCGGTGTCGATATGCGTATAGACCTCGTATTGCTTGCCCCATAGCCAGTTGGCCGGATTGAGCATGTCGAAGTTCAGGATCAAGCTTGTACCATCGATCTTTCCGTTGCCAAGATCGCTCATCAAGGCCGTCGGCCAGCTTCCGCCGAGCAGTCCCCCGGCGTATCGCATCGGATTTTTCCCATGCACGCCCTGCCAGTATGACATTGGCGAACCTGCAACCAGACAGGGGCCGAAGAGGTCGGGACGCAGTATGGCCACCATGAGCGTCTGATAGCCGGCCTGGCAGTTGCCGATGGCAAACGGGCGACCGGTGGCAAGACCTATTTCGGCAAGACGGCGGAACTGGTGCAAACCGCGGTTACCGTCAGCCACTTCCAGAAAGCCGTCCTGCGCATCGGCAACTACCTGATCATTCTGGCGGTTGCGATGGTCGCCGTGATCGTCGGCTTCGCACTCTACCGCGGTGTCGCATACGACAACGTCATCCACAGGGATCAGCCCGAAGCATGGAACATGCGTGTTGTCCTGGGTATCGCCACGGTGCTTGGCCTGGTCGGCCCGATCGCGGCATTTGGACTGTTCTTCCTGGGTGACCGCGTGCTGCACATCGATCGTCCGCAGATCCAGACCATGATGTATCTTCTGCTGTCGGTGGCGGGACATCTGACGATCTTCCAGACACGCACGCGCGGCCCATGGTGGTCGATACTCGCGGCGAGGATTCTCCTGGCCGCGGTCGTTGGAACCCAGGTGCTGGCAACCATGATCTGCGTCTTCGGTTTCCTCGTGGCCCCTCTCTGGTGGGGTTGGACGGCAATGGTTTGGGTTTATGCCTTGGCCTGGTTCCTGGTGACTGACCCGGCTGAGCTGCTGGCATATCATATCCTCGACCCGGGCGCGGGTGGTGGACAAATCGTTTCCGTTGACGATCCGAACCCGGTGTTTCAAGGGCAAACCGTGCGCGCTGCGCAATGACAAAGCGTGGCGCACCGGCGCCCCGTTAACCCTACACCTCAAGCATCGCCCCGGGCGCAGCGCGATGCCGATGACGAGCCAGAGCGCGACCCGGCGGATCGCGGTACGCGTCGCGACGCAAGGACGGCGGCTAGGCAGTGGTTGCGCATAGCGCTACGTCCCTCGCGACCTGCCGTCAGGCGAACGCAGCGGTACGAAGGACCACCGCTGACGGCAAGGCCCGGCTTCTCGGGCCACTCGCTCCCTCGACACGCCACCCCGCCAATCTGGAAAGGTCCCCTGCTTGCCCGATATCATGCTGGCCGTGGCGGCGATCCTGATCGTCGTCAGTGCCATCCAGGCGCTTGCGCGGCGCCTGCTCGTCTCGGACGCGGTGCTGCTGGCGCTGGTCGGCATCGCCATCGGCACCGCCGCCGGCTTCCTGCTGAGCCAAGGCCCGGCGGGAGATTTCTACCAGGTGGCGGTGATATTCGCCCACTTCCCGGTGCACGCCCAATTGTTCCTGCTGGTGTTCCTGCCGGCGCTGGTGTTCCAGGGGGCGCTGTCGATCGACGTGCGGCGCCTGACGCGCGACATGGCGCCGGTGCTGCTGATGGCGGTCGTTGCCGTCCTGGCGACAACCGCCGCGGTCGGCTTCGCCCTGCAACCCATCGGCGGCCAGCCGCTGATGGTCTGCCTGCTGCTCGGCGCCATCATCTCCACCACCGATTCCAGCGCCGTCATCAGCATCTTCCGCGACATCGGAGCGGACGCGCGCCTCACTCGCCTGGTGGAAGGCGAGAGCCTTTTCAACGACGCTACCGCCATCGCGCTGTTCACCGTCCTGCTGGCGGAGACAACACATCAGGCGGGGTCGAGCATCGGCGCGATCTGCCTGTCCCTGGCCATGCTGTTCCTGGGCGGCATCGCGTCGGGGCATATCCTCGCGCGGCTGGCACTGACCGCCATGCCTTACATCAGCGGCAGCCGCTCGGCCGAGGTGACGCTGACCATGGCCCTGCCGTATGTCAGCTATATCGTGTGCGAACAGTTCCTCGGCTTCTCCGGCGTCGTGGCGGCGGCCTCGGCCGGGCTCACCTTCAGCGCCATCGGCCCGTCGGTGCTGCGGCCGAAAAGCTGGTCGTATCTGCTCGATGTCTGGGCGCAGACAGCATTTCTTGCGACCTCCCTGGTGTTCGTTCTCGCCTCCATGCTGGTGCCGAGGCTGCTGCTCGGAGTACGGCTACACGACCTGCTGCTCATCGGTGCCGCCTTGGCGGCAGCTCTGGCTGCACGCGGGGCGGTGCTGTTCCTGCTGATGCCGCTGCTGCGCTACACCCGCCTGACGCAGCGAATCTCATTGCCCCTGAAGCTGACCATGCTGTGGGGCGGCCTGCGCGGATCCATCACCCTGGCGATGGCTCTGGCGGTGACCGAGAACCGCGACGTCTCCGTCAACGTGCAGGAATTCGTCGCCATCCTCGCCACCGGCTTCGTGGTGTTCACCTTGCTCGTCAACGGCACCACGCTGCGCATCCTGGTGCACTGGCTGCGGCTTGACCGGCTGTCGCCGATCGACCAGGCGCTGCGCCACCAGGTTGTGGCACTCGAACTCGCCGGCGTGCGCGACCGGCTTCGCACCACCGCCGAGGAGTTCGGCTTTCTGCCGGACGCGAAGCAGCGCGTGGTCGATCTCTATGCGCATCGCATCGAGGCCGAGGCCGCCGCGAACACCTTCGACGCCGCGCTGACCGACCGCGACCGCGTCAGGCTCGGGCTGCTGACCTTCGCGTCGCAAGAACGCACCATCCTGCTGGAGATCTTCCGTGAGCGCGGCGTGTCCTACAGCATCATGGAACATCTGCTGCGCACGTCCGACGCGATCATCGACGCGACCCGGGCGGACGGGCGCCTGGGCTACCTGCGCGCGGCCAAGCGGCGGCTGCGGCCGGGCGCCGGGTTGCGCCTGGCGGCCTGGCTGCATCGCCGGCTGCGGATGGACTGGCCGCTGACCGGACTAATGGCGCGGCAGTTCGAGATGGTGCTGGTGATGCGGCTGGTGTTCCTCGCACAGCTTCGCTTCATGCGCGAGCGGATGACCCCGGTGCTGGGCGCCCGCGTCACCGGAGTGCTGGGCGAGATCGTGGAACGCCGCCGCGGCTTGCTCGACGACGCGATGGAGGCGCTGGGCGTGCTCTACCCCGCTCACGGCGAGGCCCTGCAGAGCAAGATGCTGCGCCAGATCGGCCTGCGCTTCGAGATGGAAACCTATACCGCGCTGCGCGGCGAGGCGTTGCTCAGCGACGAACTGTTCGTCGAGATCCAGCGCGATGTGGAGGCCCGGCGCGACGCGATTCCGCGGCCGGTGGTACTGGACTTGCGGACTGCCCTGCGCCTGCGGTTGGAGACGCTGGCACCGTTCGATCGGCTTGCTGAAACGCAATTGGACCGTATCACCAGGCGTGCGACGATGCGGCTGGTGCTGCCGGGGGAGCGTATCCTGAACCGCGGCCAACGCTCGAACCGCGTCTATCTGATCAGTTCCGGCGAGGTGGAGATCGAGCATGGCGGGGCGCGACTGCGGCTCGAGCGCGGGGCTGTCTTCGGCGGCGATAGCCGGATCGGCGAGTCGGAGACCCGGGGGGCGGTTACGGCGGTGCGGTTTTGCCTGTTGCTGGTTCTGCGGAGGCGAGATTGTCCCCGCAAGCGGCGGGTTGTCGGCGAACAAACCATTTGACGAAGGGGCTCGTCATGACCGCGAGCGCCGTCCTAGGGATTTAGCAGGGTAGTTGCAATATCATCGACTGCCTTGCGGATCTCGCCCGGGATCAGTCTGTCAGCAACGCGCTGATCAATATCAGGTACATCCCAATGAACGATGGAAAGGCCCAGGCCGAGGCCGCGGCTTCGTTCCCGCGCCGGATTGTCGAGCTGGCGGTATTCGTCGAAAATCGCTTGAAGCTGATTGTCGGGAATGCCGATCCCGGTGTCCCGGACTTCGATACTCAGACTTGCTGCGTGGCGGCGGCATCCCAGCAAAATCTTGCCACGCTTGGTGTACTTCAAAGCGTTGGACACCAGGTTGCGAAGCATCTGCTCCAGCAGGCGGGGATCGCTGGTGATGGTCAGCCCGCACGGAACGACCCGAAGCGCGAGCCCCCGTGCCCGGGCATGATAGGCAAATTCATCCCGTAACCGGTCCAACAGGCTCTCGAGCGGGAAATCGATGATCTCGGCATGCACGTCGCCCGCGTCGATCTCGTTGATGTCGAGCAGCGTGTTCAACATGCCCGACATCGCGCCGAGCGTATCCTCCAGGCGCGCAACGAGAGTTTTGCCCTTTTCACTTTCAACATGCCCCGCCAGCAGCCCTTGGATCAGCGAGGGTTTGCAGTGGTTGGCGGAGGTCATGGCTTGCTGCCGCAAGGAGACGGGACTTGGCGGCATTGGCCTGATCAGCTTGCTGCTTGGCAACCCCGGGCTCGTCGGCGATACGCCGCCTTTCGGTGATGTCGGAGAAGGTGATGACGACACCTTCCACATTGTCGTCCCTGGACCGATATGGGAGCACGCGGCGGATGAAGCAGGATCCGTTCCGCGCCTCAATCTCCCGGTCCATCGGGACAAAGGTGCGTAATACGGCGGTGGCGTCGGCCACCAGATTGCCGTCCGCAGCGAGAGAATTCAGGTCCGACAGCGGGCGGCCAAAATCGCCGGGAATGATTGCAAACAGCGCCCTGGTCGCCGGGGTAAAAAAACGGATGTTCAGCTTCTTGTCGAGAAACAGCGTCGCCACGTCGGTGCTGAACAGGACGTTCTGTAGACCGTCCGACGTTGTTCGTTGCCGTTCGAGCGTTTCCTGGAGTTGGCTGTTCAGCGCAGTCAATTCCTCGTTCAGCGATTGCAACTCCTCTTTTGCAGTCAGCAACTCCTCATTTGTGGATTGGTATTCCTCCTGCACTGACAGGGCCTCTTCATTGGCCGCCTTCTGCTCCCCGCCGGACATCTCCAGATTCTGGATCGCACCTTGCAGTTCTGTCCGGGTTACTTCCAGCTCCCGCTCCAGTTCGGCGACACGGGGCACATCATCCGATACGCCCGGCCTGGCGGTTACCGGGCCGGCCTTCGGATCGTCGACAAAACAGACCAGCAGTAGGTCTTCACCATCGCTGCGTACAGGCTGCACATCGATAGTGAACGTTCCGGCGCGGCTATCGTCGCCCATCCGGCCGCCGGGGATGCTGATACGGGCATTCTTATTGGCGTCCCGTACCAGATTCGAACTCGTGTTACCGCCGTGAAAGGGCGGTGTCCTGGGCCTCTAGACGAACGGGACAGGGCCGAGCCCGGCAACACGCATCACCGGGCCGGCGGTGGGTAGCGGACCCGCCCGCACCGGTCAAGCACCATTGTCCCGTCACGCCACCGCCCCGTCGGAGATAACGAAACACGCCGACACCGACCCGTTCCACTCCTCCGCCCGCAGGTGTCCGGCGAGATGCAGAGGCACTCCCGCCGCCCGCGCCAACAAAACATCCGCGAGCGCACCCTCGCGCGCCGCCCGGAACATCATCGCCTTCAGCCGCGGCCCACCCGCCTCGCCTTCCAGGTACGCCCGGATCGAGCCCGCCTCCCGTCCAACCCGATCGGCCCGCACGACGCGGGCACGGTTCAGCACCAGCGTTGGTTCCTCGTTTCCGGCGCCAAACGGGGCCAGCCGCTCCAGATGCCTCGCCACGTCGACGGTAGCGCCGGTGACCGCCATGGCGCCCTCGACGATCAGGTCCGCCGCACTCGGCAGCGCGCCGGCGCCGGCCAGCCGCTCATCCAGGAAGGCATGGAAATCGTCCAGCCGCTCCGCCAGCAGCGAGAACCCGGCCGCCATCGCATGGCCGCCGCCGGTCACCAGGATGCCCGCCTGCCGCGCCGCGATCACCGCCGCCCCCAGGTCAATGCCGGCCACCGACCGCCCCGAGCCCTTTCCTACCCCGTCCGAGAAGCCCGCCACGCAGGCCGGGCGGTTGAAGCGTTCCTTGATGCGGCCGGCGACGATCCCGACGACTCCGGGATGCCAGCCGGCGCCGGAGACCAGCACTGCCGCCCGGCCCGCACCCACCTGGCTCTCCGCCGCCTGCATGGCGGTTTCCATGATCCCCGCCTCGACATCCTGGCGCTGGCGATTGACCGCCTCCAGCCGCTCGGCCAGGGCCAGGGCTTCAACGCGGTCCTCGCTCAGCAGCAGGCGCAGGCCCAGGTCTGCCTCGCTGATCCGGCCGCCGGCATTGATGCGGGGGCCCAAGGAAAAGCCGCAGGTCGCGGCGTTGAGCTTCTCACGCGCCTGGCTGACGTCCAGCAGCGCGGCGATCCCCGGGCGGGCGCGGCGCGCCATGACTTTCAGTCCCTGGCAGACGAAGGCGCGGTTGATGCCGGTCAACGGCATTACATCGCAGACCGTGGCCAGTGCGACGAGGTCGAGCAGGCCGATCAGATCCGGCTCCGGCCTGGCGGTAAAGAAGCCGATCCGCCGCAAGGCGCGGACAGTGGCGATCACCGTCAGGAACGCGACTCCCGCCGCGCACAGGTTGACCAACCCGGAGGTATCGTCCAGCCGGTTCGGATTGACGGTGGCGAGCACGGCCGGCGGCAATCCCTCCGCCTTGTGGTGATCGAGGACGATCACGTCCGCCTGCCCGGCCACGGCCGACAGAGCCAGGCCGGCGGCGGTGCCGCAATCGACGCAGACAATCAGGCTGGCACCCCGGCCCGCCAGGCCCGTCAGGGCAGCGGCGTTCGGCCCGTAACCCTCCAGGATGCGGTCCGGAACGTGATAGAGCGCCGGGCAGCCGAGCGCCCGCAGGAAGCCGACCATCAGGGCGGCGCTGCAGGCTCCGTCCACGTCATAATCGCCGAACACTGCAACCGTCTCACCCTCGCGCACCGCGCGAGCCAGCCGATCGGCTGCCACGTCCATGTCCGCGAGGATGGATGGGTCGGGCAGCAAGGCCCGCAGCGTCGGCTCCAGAAAGTCCGCGGCGGCGTCGATCCCGACGCCGCGCGCCGCCAGCAAGCGGCTGACGATCTCCGGAAGCACCAGCCGCTGGGCGATTCCGGCCGCGACCCGGTCCTCGGCAGGCCGCCACAGCCACCGGCGCCCCGACAGGCTGCGGCTGACCCCCAATACGAGATCGGCCGTCACACCCTAGCCCTAGGACTTCGGCAGGTCCTTCTGCTCCAGGCTGTGGTGCGCCTCGATGAAGCGAACCGTGCCGGAACGGCTGCGCATGACGATCGAATGCGTGATCGCCTTGCCATGGCTCCAGGCCACCCCGCGCAGCATCGGCCCGGCCGTCACGCCCGTGGCGGCGAACATCACGTCGCCCTTCGCCAGTTCGTCGGCGTTGAAGCAGCGCTTCGGATCGGCGTGCCCCATGGCGCGGACGCGCGCCATCTGTTCCTCGTTCTCATACAGCAGGCGGCCCTGCATCTGACCGCCGACGCAGCGCAGCGCGGCCGCGGACAACACACCCTCGGGCGCGCCGCCGGCACCCATATAGAGGTCGATCTGCGACTCGGGCAGAGCGGTGGCAATCGCGGCCGCCACGTCGCCGTCGCTGATCAGCATCACGCGTGCGCCGACCTCGCGGCTATAGGCGATCAGGTGCTCGTGCCGGTCGCGATCGAGCAGGCAGACCATCAGGTCCTCGATGTCGCACTTCTTGGCTTTCGCCAGATTGCGCAGGTTGTTCTGCACCGTGTCGTCAAGGCTCACCACGCCCGGCGGCAGGCCGCCGCCGACGGCGATCTTGTCCATGTAGATGTCCGGCGCATGCAGGAAGTTGCCGCGCTCGGCGAGTGCGAGGGTGGTCATGGCGTTCGGGCCGGCCTTGGCGGTCAGGCTGGTGCCTTCCAGCGGATCGACGGCGATGTCCATCGCCGGTCCGCCGGCACCGACGCGCTCGCCAATGAACAGCATCGGCGCTTCGTCCATCTCGCCTTCGCCAATGACGACCGTGCCATCAATCGCCACTGCATCGAACGCCTTGCGCATGGCTTCGACCGCGGCCCCGTCGGCCTCGTTCTTGTCGCCGTGGCCGATCCAGTGGGATGCGGCAATGGCCGCGGCCTCGGTAACGCGGACCAGTTCCAGCGCCAGGTTACGGTCGGTCTGGCGGACGGGGTATTGCTTGTGCTCGGCTGTCATGGTGTTCCTCCTGAATTGACCCGGATTCGAGTTGGTGTTGGTGTAGCACGGAGCGCGCCCGTGACCAGTGTGTTGATGCGCATAAACTCACCCGCCCGAGGAAGATAACCACGGGTCGGTTTCCCACAGTTTCGCCAACGCCGCCTGCTCAGTGTCGATTTGGGCGCGCCAGGCGGGTCCGTCGGCCCAGGCGGCGTAATAACCGTTGGCCTCAGCCTGCTGTGAAAACGCGTCATCCTCGGCCACGGCGCGGATGGCGCCGGCCAAGGTGGCGACCAGGTCGCCCGGCATGCCCGCCGGCACGGCAATGCCGCGGCGGATGAACGCTGACAGCGGAATGCCCGCCTCATCCAGGATCGGCGCCTCCGGCAGCAGGCCGAACCGCCGTTTCGCGGCGATGCCGATGGCGGTCAGGTTGCCGTCGCGCACGTCCTCGATGACAGCGGACAGGCCCAGGGCGGCGGCGGAGACATTCCCCGCCAGCACGGCCTGCCGCGCCGCCGCGGCCGAGGGAAAGGTGACGATGTTCAACCGCGTCTTGCCAAGCTGTTGCAGCCGCAAGGCGGCGAGATGCGGCGGACTGCCCGCGGAGGGCGTGCCCAGCGGAACCGCGTCCGCATCATCGCCGGCACGCCGGATAATATCCTGAACGGAGTTCGCCGGATCGCTGGCCGGCGACACGAAGGCAATCGGCTCACGCTCCACCTGGCCGACCAACTGGATGCGATCGATCAGGCCGCGGTCGTCATGGTCGATCATGCGCGCCGCCAGCGTCGGCATCACCACCCAGCCGATGCTGGCGCCGCCGGGGACGGCATTGCCGAGCGCGGTCAGCATGGTGCGCCCGGACTCGCCCGGCATGCAGCGGACATCGACCTCGACCCCGCCGGGCTGCGGCGCGCCAAGCCGAGGCCCAAGGAACGAGGCGAAGACACGCGCGACCTTGGCGGTTTCGGACAGCTCGGTGCCGCCGACGAGCAAGGAGATCGGACGCCGCGCCGGCCCCGGCCGCACAGCATCCGCGGCATGCGCCGCCCCCGGTAGAGCGGCGGACAATGCTGCCATCAGGACGCGCCGCCGGTCGATCACGGACGCGGGGCGGTCGTGGCCTTGGCCGGCGGCGCCTTGGCCGGAACCGGCGCGGCCGCATCGCGGCGCAGGCGATGTTCGCCGAGGAACAACAGGATCGGCGCGGCGATGAAGATCGAGGACGAGGTGCCGACGACGATCCCGAACAGCATCACCCAGGCGAAGCCGGAGATCGATTCCCCGCCGAACAGCGCCAGCGGCAGGCTGGCCAGGAACACCGTCATCGAGGTGCCCAGGGTGCGGTTCAGGGTCTCGTTGATCGACAGGTCGATCAGCTCGCGCAGCGGCATCGATTTGTATTTGCGCAGATTCTCGCGCACCCGGTCGTAAACCACGACCTTGTCGTTGGTCGAATAGCCGAGGATGGTCAGGATCGCCGCGACCATCACCAGGTCGAACTCGATCCGCGTCAGCGCGAGGAAGCCGATGGCCTTGGTGATGTCCAGGATCAGCGTCACCACGGCGCCGACGGCGAACTGCCATTCGAAGCGGAACCAGATATACACCAGGATCATCAGCAGGCTGATGCCCAGCGCCATACAGGCCGTTGCGGAACAGCTCCGCCGAGACGCTGGCGCCGACCGCGTCGGTCCGCATGATCCGGGCACCGGGAACGCCTTTCTCCAGGGCGCCGCGAACCCGAGCAACGGCGGCCTGGGTGCTTTGTTCGGACGGCTGGGCACCGAGACGGATCAGCACTTCGGACGGATCGCCGAAACGCTGCACGCCCTGGTCAGGAACATGCTCCGCCGCCAGCGCGGCATGGATCTGGCTGAAATCGGCGGGCCCGTCGGTGCGGACCTCCATCACCACGCCGCCGGAGAAATCGATCCCCAGGTTGAGGCCCGGATAGAAGAACAGGATGATCGAGGCGGTTGAGAGGATCGCCGAGACGATCAGGCCGAGGTACCGGCCCCGCATGAACTTGATGCGGGTGTTGTCGGGAACCAGGCGCAGGCGGGGTTTGATGAACATCGGTTACACCCTCAGACCGGCAGCAGCTTCGGCCGCGTCGCCACATACCAGCGCGACACCAGCAGCCGGGTCAGCATCCAGGCGGTGAACAGTGACGTGGCGATGCCGACGGTGATGGTGACTGCGAAGCCGCGCACCGGGCCGGAGCCGAACACGAACAGCATGACGTGGGCCAGGAAGGCGGTCGCATTGCTGTCGAAGATTGTGCTGTAGGCGCGGCTGAAGCCGTGCTCCAGCGCCGCCAGCGGCGGCCGTCCGAGCTTTTGCTCCTCGCGGATGCGCTCATTGATCAGGATGTTGGCGTCCACCGCCATGCCGAGCGTCAGCAGGATCCCCGCCATGCCCGGCAGGGTCAGAGTCGCCTGCAGCAAGCGACATGATGCCGAGCATCAGGACCAGGTTGACCACCAGCGCCAGGTTCGCGAACCAGCCGAACAGGCCGTAGAAAAATGCCATGAAGACGATGACGAACAGGAAGCCCGCAGCCAGCGACAGCGCTCCGGCGCGGATGCTGTCGGCGCCAAGTTCCGGCCCGACGCTGCGCTGCTCGACCACCGTCAGCGGTGCCGGCAGGGCGCCGGCACGCAGCAGAACCGCGAGATCGTTTGCCGATTGCGCGTTGAACGAGCCGCTGATCTGGCCGCGGCCGCCGGTGATCGCCTCGCGGATCACCGGGGCGGAGATCACCTTGTCGTCCAGCACGATGGCGAAGCGATGGTTGACGTTGGCGCGGCTGATATCGGCGAATCGGCGGGCGCCGACGGAGTTGAAGGTGAAGTTCACCACCCAGTCGCCGGTCTCCGGGTTGGTCCCTGCCCGCGCATCCGTCAGATCGGCCCCATCGACGTCGATGCGCTTGCGCACCGCGATCTTCTCGCCGGGGCGGTCTTGCAGGGGCATGTAGTCGTCGCCGGGAGGCGGTGGCCCACCGCCGTTCGGGTTGGCGGTCTCATCGACCAGCCGAAACGTCATGTGCGCCGTCTTGCCAATCAGTTGCTTGATCCGGTCCGGATCGCCGATTCCGGGAAGCTGCACGACGATGCGGCTCTCGCCCTGGCGGGTGATCTGCGGATCCAGCACGCCAGTCTCGTCGATGCGGCGGCGGACGATCTCGATCGACTGGTCGACCGCGCCGCTGGCCCGGCGGCTGAGCGCCGCGGGCGACAGGGTCATGGTGATGGTGCCGTCCGGGTTCGAGTTGATCGACAGGTCCGGCTGGCCGGTGTTGGCGTCCTGGCTGATCAGCGGGTGCAGCGCGGCGACGGCGTCGTCGGTCCTCGCCGGATCGCGCAGGCGGAGCACGATGCGGTTCTGGTCCGGCTGGGCATCCAGCGACTGGTAGAAGATCTGGCCGGTGCGCAGCGCCTGGCGCACGCCGTCCATCAGGCTGTCGAGCCGCTCCTTGATCACGGCCTTCATATCGACCTCGAGCAGCAGGTAGCTGCCGCCGCGCAGATCGAGGCCGAGATGGACCTGGCGCCAGGGCATCCAGGACGCCGGGGCGGGGAACAGATTCGGCACGCCGAGCAACATCCCCAGCAGGCAGACGGCCAGGATGATGGTCGTCTTCATGCGACTGAAATACATCATGGTGTTACGCGCGGCGCTCCCGGGCAGTCATCGGTCGTATGGCGGCGGTGCTATGCGCTGCGGATTGCGGGATTGTCCAGTGGCGGGCTGTTGGGCTCGCGCCGGATCCTTCGCCGGCGTCCCGGTTGGGGCCTTCGTCCGAGGCATCGAGACCGGAGGACGGCCTGGTTTTGGTAGCCGGCCCGGGTCATCCCGGCTGATCGGCCTTGTATCTTGCGAGCGAGCGGCACGGCCATTTTGCAAGTTTACCGGCGGACCAGCTGCGGCCATTCACTCCGGCCGGCGGGCGGGGCCGGACCACCCTTCCGATAGCGGATGGTGCGCCTCAACCACCTGCCGCAGCCGCTCGGTCTGCACATGCGTATAGATCTGCACCGTCGAAATATCCGCGTGCCCCAGCAGCAACTGCAGGCTGCGCAAGTCCGCCCCGCGCGCCAGCATGTGCGACGCGAACGAATGCCGCAGCACATGCGGCGACACCCGGGCCGGATCGATCCCCGCCTCCAGCGCCACCTGCTTGAACAGCAGGAAGAACGCCTGCCGGGTCAGAGCCTGTTTCGGATCGCGGCCAGGGAACAGAAAGCGGCTTTCGGTCGGGGTCGCGTCCAGCAGCGCGGCGGCGGCCTGCTTCGCCGCGGCGGACAGCGGCACCATCCGCTCCTTGCCGCCCTTGCCCTTGATGATCATGACCTCGGCCCGGGCGCCCAGCGCCGCGCGCGGCAGCGACAGCAGCTCGGACACCCGCATCCCGGTCGCATACAGCAGTTCGAGCGCGGCCCTGGCCAGCGTCCAGGTCCGGCCAGGCTTCGCCGCCGCGGCCGCCATCAGGGCATCGACCTCAGCCTCGGACAAGAATTTCGGCAGCGGCTGCGGCAGCCGCGGCGTATCCAGGAGAATGGTTGGATCGTCCGTCCGCACCCCGTCCCGCAGCAGGAACAGGTGGAATTGGCGCAGCGCGGACAACCGCCGGGCGGCGGTACGCGCCGACAGACCCCGGGCGTGCAGAGATGCCATGTATGTCTGACAGGTCTCGGCATCGGCCGCGGCCGCACCCTGCCCGCGTCCCCGCGCGAACACGGCGAAATCCGCCAAATCCAGCGTGTAGGAGGCGATGGTGTTGCGCGCCGCGCCACGTTCCACGGTCAGCATTTCGAGGAACGCGTCGACCTTGGGATCCATCAATGCGCGGTGAATTTGTCGTTCGGCACGACCTTCTCCACCGCATGCGGCTGCGGCGTCGGCGGGAAGGTGCCGAGCATCACCAAGCCGATGCCCATCAGCACCAGCCCGGCGGCGACGACGAACAGGAAGATACGTATCATCAAAGCTCCTGCGGATGCGCGATCATAGCGCCCCGTTTGCCGTGAGCGGCACCAATTCGCCGCACGAATCAAGTACCTATGCAAAATATTAGCTATCGGCCCCGATGAAAAGCCGATACCGCCGATCGGCCGGACGCATCTGCCATGCGGGCGGTCGCCTGTCCCGGTGCCGTTGTGTTAATGTGAGCGATGATGACTCGAAACACCGCCTTGCGGGAGGCCACGCCAATTCCCGATACGATCGCCGGCCGCAGCATCGTGCTGGTGGGCCTGATGGGCGCTGGCAAGACCTCCATCGGCCGCCGGCTGGCCGCGCGCCTCGGTTTGCCGTTCCGCGACGCGGACCAGGAGATCGAACTGGCGGCCGGCTGCACCATACCCGAACTGTTCGCCCGTTACGGCGAACCCGCCTTCCGCGACGGTGAGCGCCGGGTAATCCGCCGGCTGCTCGCGGGCGACCCGATGGTCATCGCCTTCGGCGGCGGCGCCTTCATGGACCAGCAAACGCGAGAGACCACGCGCGCCGAGGCGACCTCGGTATGGCTGCGCTGCACGCTGCCGACGCTGGTGCGGCGCGTGGCAGGCCGCGACAACCGGCCTTTGCTGAACGGCCGTGACCGGGAAGACACGCTGCGGCAGTTGATGGAGGTTCGGTACCCGATATACGCCGAAGCTGACGTGATCGTGGATTGCGGCGACGAGCCGCCCGACCACACGACTGGCGCCGTCATGCAGGCACTCTTGGATTGGAAGCCGGCGCGCCGGCTGCACGTCGTGCTGTCGAGCACCAGCTACGACGTCGTCATCGGCGACAATCTGCTCGCCCGTGCCGGTGCGTTGCTGGCGCCCCGGCTGCCGCAGAAGCGCGCCGTGGTGATCACCGACCGGAACGTCGCGGAGTTGCACCTTTCGACCCTGTTGGACGGACTGGCTCAGACGGCGATCGCCGCAACTTCGATCATCGTCAAAGGTGGCGAGGCGTCCAAGAGCATGGACACCTACCTGGATGTGGTCGACCAGTTGCTGGAGGTGCCGGTCGAACGGCGCACCGCCATCATCGCCCTCGGCGGCGGTGTTGTCGGCGACCTGGCCGGATTCGCGGCGGCGACGACATTGCGCGGGCTGCCATTCGTGCAGATCCCGACAACGCTGCTGTCGCAGGTGGATTCCTCCGTCGGCGGCAAGACCGGGGTGAACACGCGGCGCGGCAAGAACCTTGTCGGCGCGTTCTACCAGCCGCGCATGGTGCTGGCGGATACCGGCACGCTCGGCACGCTGCCGCCGCGGGAGCTCGGCGCCGGCTACGCGGAGATCGCCAAGGCCGGGCTTATCGGCGACGCGGCGTTTTTCGCATGGTGCGAGCGCAACGGCAAAGCCGTCATGACCGGCGACCGCGACGCCCAGGCCGAGGCGGTGCGCCGGGCCTGCGCCTTCAAGGCCCAGGTCGTCGGTGACGATGAGCGCGAGGAGAAACCGAACGATGGCCGGGCGCTGTTGAACCTCGGGCATACCTTCGGCCACGCGCTGGAGGCTGAGTACGGCTACGACGGCGGGCTGCTGCATGGCGAGGGCGTCGCCGTCGGCCTCGGCCTGGCGTTCAAGCTGTCGGCACGGCTCGGCCTTTGCCCTCCCGGCGATGCGGAGCGGGTGATCGCGCACGTCTCGTCCGTCGGCTTGCCGGCCGATCTATCAATGCTGAACCGGCGGTTTTCGGCGGAGACGCTGGTGGCGCATATGCGGCGTGACAAGAAGATGCGCGACGGGGCACTGCACTTCGTGCTGGCACGCGGCATCGGCCAGGCGTTCACCAGCGCCGACGTGCCGCCGGATGCCGTGCTGGACCTGCTGCGGGATGAGGGTTGCACGGCGTAGGCGAAGGCGCGGGTGCCGGCAATCCGTCCCGTTCACAAGGCTAGAAGGTACGCGTGCCATGCGTTACGTATCACGTACCGAGGCTCGCAGGTGCTCTCGCGATCGGGTAGGCCGCCACCGTGCCGTTGAGCGTCAGCGCGGGTTGTGTCCGGTCGTGCTGTGGCTGCCGGATGTCCGTGAGCGCGGCTGCCGTGAGCGACTGGCGGACGAGTGTCGGCAGCTTTGACGCCTGACGGCGGGAGAGGACGATACGGCCGCTCTGTTCGCCCGCCTCGCGGAGCAGACGGATGGGTGGGTGGCGCTAACGCCCGATGCGGGCGGCGTGGTGGTGCTGGTCTGGCCACCGCGTGATCAAACAACCCCCGCGGTCGTGGTCCGGTCCGCGCCCGAAACGCAGAAATACCAGTCCGCGTTGAGAGCAACTCTCGCCACAAACCGTTATGGCCCGGCTTGTCCGGGCCATGACGGGCAGGCGAGGCTCGATGGTCAAACTCAAGGCGGCAGGTATGACCCGGGCGGCTGGCCGGCCAGCGTTGCGCCTCCCGCCCCGTGGCGTCCCGTTCGATCCGGCACGCACTCATCACTTGCAGGCCATCCGCCGGCGATGCAATCACCCGCCATGGAACCCGCAGAATACGAGTTGATGGACCAGGCCGAGGCCAGCATGTGGTGGTATCGCGCCCTGCATACGCGGCTGTGCGACGCGCTGGCCGACGTGCAGGGCCGCGTGCTCGATGCCGGCTGCGGCACCGGAGGGTTCCTGGAGACGCTGCGAAGCCGCCGCCCGGACCTGATGCGCTTCGGCATCGAGTGGCACCAGGACGCGGCCGCCCGGGCGCAGCGGAAATCCGGCGCCGCGGTCGTGCGTGGCAGCGTCAACGCCCTGCCCTTCGCCGATGACAGCTTCGATGCCGCCGTCTCGGCCGATGTGCTGTGTCACGTGGCGGTCGATCCCGCCGCCGCCTTGCGAGAATTGCGCCGCGTGCTGCGGCCCGGAGGCCGGCTGCTGATCAACATGCCAGCCTATCAATGGCTGTTCTCCGCCCATGACCGGCGCGTCCAGAACGCCCGCCGGCTGACCGCGACGGCCACGGCTTCGCTGGTGCGGGACGCCGGGTTCCGCCGCGTGCATGCCCGCTATTGGAACGGGCTGCTGCTGCCGTTGATGGTGGTGCAGCGGAAAGTCCTGGCTCGTGGCGATGCCGTGTCCGACGTCGCCCCTTTTCAGCCATGGCTGGATGCCAGTTTGCATCGTATGACGGAACTCGAACGCCGCGTGCCGATCCCGCCCCCGGCAGGCGGGTCCGTGCTGGCGACCGCGGAGAAACCATGAACCACACGCTGACTATGATCGAACCCGATGCCCCGGTCGCGAGCATCACGCGCCCCGGCCTGTCCATTGTCGTCCCGGTGTACCGCGGCGCCGCGACGGTCGGGCGCCTGGTGGACGCTCTGTCCGATCTACATCCGGCGGGCGGGCTGGAGGTCATCCTGGTGAACGACGGCAGCCCGGACAATTCCGCCGACGTCTGCCGGGAACTGCTGCCGACGGCCCGGGTGCCGCTGGTCTACATCGAACACGCTCGCAACTACGGCGAGCATAACGCGGTGATGACCGGCCTGCGCCATGCGCGCGGCGACTTCGTCATCACCATGGACGACGACCTGCAGAACCCGCCCGAGGAGGTGGTCAAGCTCTACGACCACGCCCGCCTCGGCAACTGGGACGTGGTGTATACGCGCTATGCCGTGAAGCAGCACGATGGCTGGCGCAATCTCGGCAGCCGCTTCGCCAACGCCGTGGCCGATCGGCTGCTGGACAAGCCGAAGGGGCTGTATCTGTCGTCGTTCCGATGCATGTCGGCGATGGTCGTGCAGGCGGTCGGCCGTTACAGCGGACCGTATCCATACGTGGACGGCCTGATCATGCAGGTGACCCAGCACATCGACAGCATCGAGGTCAGCCACCTGCCACGGCTTGAAGGACGCTCGAATTACACCCTGACGCGGCTGGTACGACTGTGGCTGAACCTGGCGACAAGCTTCTCGCTGGCGCCGCTGCGGCTGGCGGTCTGGGCCGGGATCGCGATGTCGATCGCCGGTGGCCTGGGTGCCATCGCGACAATTTCCGAGGCTCTTTTCGTGCATAAAACACCGTCCGGCTGGGCCTCCACGATGGTGGTGCTGCTGCTGGTGTCCGGCGTGCAGTCGATGATCCTGGGCGTGCTGGGCGAGTATGTCGGGCGCACATTCCTGTCGGCCAACGGCAAACCGCAGGGCACGATCCGCTGCGTCCAACGCAATGGCCTCGCCGCGGGCGAACTGTCGTGACCGTCTACTGGCTGGTGCTGGCGGCCGCGATCACGACCAGCATGGCGGGGCAGACGCTGCTCAAGGCGGGGGCCTCGGCGCCGGATTTCGTGGCTCAGTTGTTCGACCTGCGAACGATGATCGGGCTGTGCCTGTACGGGGGTGCGGCGCTGTTGTACATCGTCGCTCTGCGCCGGATACCAATGTCGGTCGCCCTGCCCTGCACCGCGGTATCCTATGTCGCCGCGGCCCTGATTGGGCATTATGGCTTCGCCGAACCGATGGGGGCCATGCATGTTGGCGCCATCGCGATGATCTGCGCCGGTGTGATGGTGCTAGCGCTGGCCTAGCGGGCCCTCGGCTCCGCGAAAGCACCATAGACGCGGGCCGGCGAGGCGAATGCGCCGTAGGCCAGGTCGCCGCGGGCGAAATCCCGGTAGGCTGCCGTCGGCTGTGCCGTCTGCCGCAGGTCCGGGTTCTGCCAACGGGCCAGAACCAGCGTGCGATAGGCATCCCCCAGCGCCGGCGTCTCCGAGTGATAGGCGGCGATGGCCTTGGACCAGTCCCGGGCGTCCGCATACAGCGCGTTGAGGAAGTGGGCCGCATACCGGGCATTGCTGCGCGGGTCGAAGGCGTCGTCCAGCGAGGTGAACGCATCCGGGTGATACATCAGGTTCACCTGCGCGCAGCCGACGTCGATCGATTTCACACCGCGCGCCTGAAGCGCCCTGACCGCGGTGACGGCATCCTGCTCGGTCTCGAAAAACTGGCCTTCGCCTTCGGCATTGATCGTCCAGGGCCACGCCCTGAATGCGCCCGTCTTCGGATCGATCCGGCCGCTTTCGATCAGGCTGATGGCATGCAGCAGGCGCGGCGGCAGGTGGCCGGAAAACTCAGCCGTGGTAACGGCCGTCTCGCACAGCGTGGCCGGATCGGCGGCCAAGACCTGGCCGGAAGCGGTATGTCCGGTAATCGGCCTGGCCGCGATCGGCAGGAGCGAGACGGTCCGCGACGTTACCGGCAGCGGCGCCGCATCCCTCGCCATCGCGGAACCCGGCAGGATCGACAGCAGAAGGCAGAGAAGCATTCGCATGGCGATCGTTTACCCATAAAATCTTGTCGGATACCAGAACAATATGCTGTTCCGATATCATCATGAGAACGCCGTCGCATGCCGATTGGTGACAAAACCGCACAACTGGCGTGAACTGCTATCTCGTTTCGCGAGATTGTCACGCTCCCCTTCTGATGATGGCTTGCCACGCTCTCGTGATCCCGCGCCCGCGAGGTTTGCGATAACACGTCACGTGACGAAACAGGCGTCTTCCGCCTTTACATACGGAATCTCTCCAGGATGCCCGAAGGCCAGCCGTTGTCGCGGGATAGTCGCATGCCGATGCGTGATGGGATCGCCTCGGTCGCGCGCGTCAGCGTCGATGAACTGGCTCGCGTGCCTGCCCTGCGGCTGGCGCGACTGCTGCTGGAGCGCGCGGCGGAGGACCCGGCGCTGCTCGGTCGTCTGTATGAAACGGTGGACAAGGATCCGGCCGCCCCGCCGGCCGGATCCCGTGCGATTGTTGGCGACAGTCCGGCAATGCGCCAGGTCGCGACACTGCTCGGACGGTTCGGGCAGACCGATGAGCCGGTGCTGATCACCGGCGAGAGCGGCACCGGCAAGGAGCTGCTGGCCCGCGCCATCCATGACGGGTCCGCCCGTGCGCGAGGGCCGTTCGTGGCTGTGAACTGCGCGGCGATCCCGTCCGGGCTGGTCGCGTCCGAATTGTTCGGCTACGAAAAAGGCGCCTTCACCGGCGCGGCATCGCGCAGCCTGGGCCAGATCGAAATCGCCGACAACGGAACTTTATTTCTTGACGAGATCGGCGATATGCCGATCGACCTGCAAGGGCATTTGCTGAGATTCCTGCAGGAGGGTCAGATCCGCCGCGTCGGCGGGCGCGACGTCATCAATCTGAACGTGCGCATCGTGTCCGCCACCAATGTGCGGCTGAGCCAGGCCATCAGCGACGGCCGCTTCCGGGAGGATTTGTACTACCGGCTTAATGTTCTCACGCTGCCGCTGCCACCGCTGCGGGACCGTCAGGAGGATATTCCGCAACTGGCGCACCATTTCCTGCAGATCGCCGCACGGGACTTCAACCGCCCGGTGCATGGCTTCACGGCGGAGGCGATGGCCGTCTTGCTGCGATATCGCTGGCCGGGCAACGTCCGGGAATTGATGTCCGTTATCCGGCGGGCGGTTGTCGTCGGCGACAGCACTCTGATCGGCCTCTCCGCCTTGATCGGGCTGGATGACCGGCCGGCCGCTCCGCCGGAGCACCCGGCCGCTCTCAAACCAGGTTCGGCGGAAGAACGTGCCGCCCTGGTAGATGCGCTCGAGAGGATGGGGGAAAACGTCACCTCCACGGCGGATGCACTGAAAGTTTCGCGGGTAACGCTGTATCGTATGCTGCGCCGCCATGGCATCGCCCTGAAGCGCGGCCTCGCGGAACCACCGGTGTCGCGTCGCCGCTCCGCTTTCCCGGCATAGATCAACTCCGGACAGCGACGTCGATCAGCCTGAGCGTCCCCGGGAGCGTCGCGCATACGTCCGACAGGTGACCGTCGCGGCAGCGTGCCAACGTCCATTCGCACCCGCTTCCCACGATAAGCCACGAGGCTGACTCCTCGCCTTTTTCAAAGACGCCGATGATGCTGTGAGCGCCCGCCACGTTCCAGGGCCGAAGCGAGAAGTCCACCACCGTATCGATCGGTCCGCTGCGGGCGAGGTCGAGCCAGTCCGTCAGAATCTCCCGATTCGCTGGATCAAGCGCCATGAATGATTCTGGTTCCAGCATCGGGAAAGCCTCGCCCCGGTCGATATGAGCTTAGTGCGTGCGATGTTCTTATTGAATTTTCAGTTTGCAAGACTCACGCGCGGTACCCTCCGAATCAGAGTGGCGGAGCCCCGCGGGCTTATACGGCAGGAGCGGAACCAAAGCGGCGCCGGGATTGCCGGCGCCGCATCAGGTTCAGCGGGTCGCCGCCGCCGGAGCGGAAACGACCGTGCCCGCCGCGGTATTGTTCAGCAGATAAGAGAACCCGAAGCTGGGGTTCGCGAACTGGCCGATATACTGGTTGTAGAACTGATACACTTCGGCGATGCCGAGCTTCGGCACGTAGACCACGTCGTATGGCGCGAGCCGGATATCGGCATCCGGATCGCGGCCCTGGCGCAAGGCGCGCCATTTCGTGGAGAACAGTTCCGGCTTGTCGCCCGGCCCGCGGCGGATAACGAAGACCGAGCCATCGTCGCTGCTCAGTTTGGTCCCGCCCGCCCGCGCGATCGCCTGCGACAGCGTCAGCGTCGGGCCGACCGTGATGAATTCGCCTGGCGTGTTCACTTCGCCGCCGACATAAACGCGCGTCGGCGCGAACGACTTCACGACCACGGAAACGCGCGGATTCTGCAGATCCTTGCTGTAGGAGTGGCGCAGGAAGTCAGACAACTCCGCCGGGGTACGGCCATACGCAACCGCGTCCGGGACCACCGTGGTGGAGATGTGGCCGTCCGGGCGAACCGTAACCTCTTCGTTCAACTCAGGGTTCAGCATCAGCCGGACTTCCAGAACGTCGCCGACCTGGATGTGATAGGCGGGCAGGCTGGCCGCGTTGAAGCTCTGCGGCGCAGGCTCGGCGGGCGCTGGCGGCAGGTTCGGCACCGGCGAGCAGGCGGCGAGCGCGACGGCGGACGCCAATACGATCCGGGCCGGTCGAACGGGCCAGCGGCGTGCCGTCGACGAAACGGTCTCATGCGGTAGTTGAACCATGAAAGAGGCTTGGTCACTCATGTGTTTGAACCTTTGCGGGGATGGTCAGCGAAGTGTCGGAGCCCTCGGGAGGCAATGTCTCCTGGACGCAGTTTCGATCACGCCGCCGATCGGCGTGAGGCCGGTGAGTTGTCACGGATGCTGTTGCAGCAAAGTCCGTGCCAACCCGAGAAACCGGACCGCGGCGGGACAATGCAATGGAATTGCCCGAATTGCTCGACTACGGCTGTTCAAGTCAGCGTGGTTTACGTAATGGACGCGTCAACTGTGCTATAACTGCATCAGCGTTCCGGATACGCTGGCGCATACCCCGGCACGGCCGGCGGATACATGCGGTCCGCCGCATCCGCTGGCGACCCGGACGAATTGTCCACCGCACGGTCGATGTAACCGCGGCTCGCCGACAGGTCGGCGCCGCTGAGCGCTTCAAGCGCATGCGCGACATCCGATGCGGTTCGGCTGTTGGATCCCGGAGCTTCCCCGGCCGATCCGACCGGCCGGAACACCAATTCGAGTTGCGCTTCCTGCAACAACCGCCGCGTCTCCTCGATCTGACCGTTCGCCAGGGCGGAACGTGCGGCGACCAGCCGCCTCAGCGCCGGCGAGGGTCCGCGATTGACCCGTTCGGGCGGCGGCGGCTCTGCCTCCGCGGGTTCGGCGGCGGCAGGGGACGCCTGTCGCAAGCGGGCCAGCACGGACTGGGTGTTCTCCTCCTCCTGTCGCGGTGCGGGCCTCGGCGCGGCAATCGGGGGTTTTGGTGCCACATGCCGTTCCGCCGGGGGCGGCGATTCGCGCCGATCGGCAACCTGAGGCGCCGCGGCGTCCTGATGCTCCGGGACAGGAATGGCTTGCGCGGGCTGGTCGCGGGGCTGCGGCGGGGTCGCCGGCGGTTGCCCGGCGGCTGGCGGCGGCGGTGTCGGCTCGGCCGCCTGACGCTGAGCTTCCGCCACCTGCTGCTGAGCTTGCGCCACGGCCAACGCCTCACGCGCCCGGTCGGCCTCTTGCCGCCGCGCCATCAGTTCGTCTCGGAGTTGCAACACCTGTTGTTGCAGTTCGTTAATTCGGCCGATCAGCGCCGGATTGGAGGGGTTTGCAGCTTCGATCGGCGGAGGCGCCGGCGTCGTGGTTTCGGTCAGACTGTCCCATTGCTCCCGCGCCTGCCGCAGATAGACCTCCGGCTGGCCGAAGAAAGCCACCCCGAGAAGAAGCAGGCCGCAGACCGCGGCTCCTGCTGATAACGCAAAGCGCATGATGACTTGCCGCTGCCCCCAAAAGCCCTCACATGCCTCTCGGGCGGTGGACATGCAATGAAAGTGATCGTGTTCGTTGTGATTTGATCGTGGCGCCCACTTGCTCACTGTGACGTTAAATGTAACGCAACCTGTTCATCACCGTCATGTCAGACGCCTTGCATACCATCGTTTTCCTGCACAGGTGAGATGCGTCAGCCGGGACAGGAGGCTTCGTCAATGCAGCAAATCCATCAGGAATTTAATGATCAGCTCATTTCCTTTATGCCTAAAATGCGCGTCTGGGCCTTGGCTTTAACAAGAAACCGGGCCGCCGCCGACGATCTGACGCAGGATGTCGCGACAAAAGCCCTGGTGGCGCAAAATTGCTTCATACCCGGCACGAATTTCTCAGCCTGGGTGCACCGCATCATGATCAACCACTTCATCTCCAGCGTGCGCAGCAAGCGCGAATTCACCGATATGGAGAACATGCCGGAGCTGCCTGTGCCCGCCGCGCACGAAGACCGGACCGCACTGCGCGAGCTTGGCTGGGCGCTCGAGAGGCTGCCGCCCGATCAACGTGAAGCATTGTTCATGATTGTACTTCAAGAAAAGTCATACGAAGATGCCGCGGAGCAAACCGGCTGCGCGATTGGCACATTGAAAAGCCGCGTCCATCGTGCCCGCCTGCAACTACGCGCGTTCCTGATGGGCGACGTGACAAAAATGGCCGCCTGACGGCAGCCTCGATCGCAATGGCCCGGGATACCCGGGCCACCAAGACGCGTCTAACCGTGACGCAACAGAAAAATTCCGAAATAGCCGTGCTGATCAGTCCACATCCTCCGCGGCTCCCAGCCAGCCGCGGAGGCGATGGATTCGATCATAACCGGAGTAAATTTGTAGCTGTTCTCGGTATGAATGGATTCTAACGCTCCGAAGCGTATCGGCCGATCGGCGACATGTACGATCTGATCCCGGCGGGAGATCAGGTGCATCTCGATGCGTCCGCGCTCGTCGTTCCAGATTGCCTCGTGTGAAAATTCGCGCGGATCGAAATCAGCGTCTGCCTCGCGGTTCAACCGGCGCAGCAGATTGAGGTTGAAAGCCGCGGTCACTCCCTCGGCATCATTATAGGCAGGTAACAAAACCTCCGGGCTCTTCCGCAGATCGGCTCCCAGCAAAAACCAGGAATCCGGGCCAAGCGAGGTGCCCGCGCCCCTAAGAAAACGGATCGCCTCATCGGGGTCGAGGTTGCCGATGGTGGATCCCGGGAAGAATCCCAACCGATGGCGGTTGAGCCGCGGCAGCCGCACCGGTTGCATGAAGTCCGCCTCGATCGGCACGAACCTCAGGCGCGGATGCGATCCCGCCAGCCGGACCCGCATCTCGTTCATCGCCGATCCCGCCACATCGATCGTTACGTATGTATCGAAAATCGGCTTGTCACCGGCGCCACGCATGTCGAGAATGTAACCGGCCTTGGTCTCATCGCTGCCGCCGAATTCGATCAACGCCGCGTCGTGCAGATCGCCGGGCAGCAGCGACTGCCCTAGCGACCGGAGCAACGATGTCTCCGTTCTTGTCAGGTAATATTCAGGCAGTCTTGTGATTTGATAAAACAGCCGGCACCCCTCGGCATCATAGAAGAGTTTCGCCGGCAACGTTTTCGGCGATGCTGTCAGGCCCGCGAGGGCAGCGTCAACCGTGTCGGCGCGCCACTGGCGCGGTATGAAGCCCGATTTGTTTGGCACGTCAGCCTCCCCCGTTATAGATCCTTGGCCAGACGAAGGCCGGAGAACTGCCACCGCTTGTCCGGGTGGAAAAAGTTCCGGTAGGTCTGACGCGCATGTCCTGGCGGAGTCCCCAGGGACCCCCCGCGCAGAACCATCTGATTGATCATGAATTTGCCGTTGTACTCGCCGATGGCGCCCTTCTGCGGCCGAAATCCGGGATACGGCCGGTAAGCGCTTTCGGTCCACTGCCAGACATGGCCGGTCGCTTCCGCAAGGCCGCTCGCGGCCTCCCACTCGGCTTCTGTTGGCAGGCGGGCATCGCTCCAGCGGGCAAAGGCATCGGCCTCATACCAGCTGACATGCCGCACCGCGGCATCGGGCGCCAACCGGAGGAGACCGCCGGGGCCGAACTGGTACCAGGCGCCATCATGGTTGCGCCAATGCAGCGGCGCCTCCCATCGTTCCGCCTGCACGATCGCCCAGCCTTCGGACATCCAAAGCGACGGCGTTCGGTAGCCGCCATCCTCGATGAACGCCAGCCATTCGGCGTTGCGAACGAGGCGGGACGCGATGGCGTGGTCGCCAAGCCAAACCTGATGCGCCGGTCCCTCGTTATCGAAACAAAATCCAGCGCCTTCGTGGCCGATACGGTGCAGGCCGGCAGCGTATTCGATAAAAACCGTCTCGCCGGTCACCCCTTCCGGCTCCCGCCAGTCAGGCAGCATGGCGGGCGCCAACGGATTCGCGGCGAAACCGTGCAGCACGTCCGTCAGCAGAAGCTCCTGATGCTGCTGCTCATGCTGCAAACCGAGTTCGACAACCGGCCGAACGGCCTCCGGCAAATCGCGCAACGCGCGCGCCATGGCGGCATCGACGTGCTGTCGGTAGCCCGTCACCTGCCGCGCCCCCGGACGGGTCAACAGGCCTCGCGAGGGCCTCGGATGCCGGTCGCCGACCGCGTCGTAATATGAGTTGAAGAGAAAACCGAAGGCCGGGTCGAACACCCGATAGCTGGACACATACGGAACGAGCACGAACTGCTCGAAGAACCACGTCGTGTGCGCCCGGTGCCACTTCGCTGGACTGGCATCCGGCATCGACTGGAGGTTTTGATCCTCGTCAGTCAGGCCGCTGGCCAACCTCTCCGTTTCCTGTCGCACACCGTGGAAACGGTCGAGCAGTTCATCGCCAGTCATTCGTATCCTCCGAAGCAGCGTCAACGTCGAACATTGTTGTCCGCTCGCGGTAGCGCGAACATTTTTGTGTCATCCGGTTACCCGGCGGTGGCGATCGGCGTTTCATTGAGGTCATGGCATCCAGACCCATCTGGCGAGGTCACCTGCGACTGGCGCTGGTGTCCTGCCCCATTGCTCTGTTCAGCGTCATTCGCGGCAGCAGCGGCTTGCACTTCCATTTGATCAATCCGGAAACCGGACACCGTATCCGGATGGTGTCCCAGGACGCGGAAACCGACAGAGAAGTGTCGCGGCAGGATCTGGTAAAGGGCTACGAGTTCGAGAAGGACCGCTACGTCCTGCTGGACGACGACGATTTTGAACAGGCGAAGATTGAAAGTTCCAGCACCCTGACGATCAACAAGTTCGTAGAATTGTCTTCCATAGATCCGATCTTCTTTGACACATCCTATTTCGTTGCTCCCGACGGTGAAGCTGGCCAGGACGTTTTCGTCGTTCTGCGCGATGCAATCCGAAAATCCGCAACCGCCGCGTTATCACGCGTCGTGATCGCTCGCCGGGAGCGTGCGGTCGCGATCCTGCCATCCGGGAAGGGCATGGTGTGCCATACGTTGCACGACCCAAATGATCTGTGGGACGCGGAGCCGATCTGGCATGATGTGGCTGACGAGAAGCCCGATCCCTCGATGGTCGCTCTCGCCACCCAGTTGATCGATCGGCAGAACGGCAAATTCCATCCGGACGACACCGAGGATCGTTACGAAGCTAAATTGCGGGAGGTCATTGAAGCGAAACTGAAGGGCGAAGGGATTACGCCGGAGCAGCCACACGAGCCGGACCGCGGCAATGTCATCGACCTGATGGCGGCGCTCAAAGCCAGTCTGGGTGAGCAGAAACCGGCGGCGCCGGCAAGGAAGCGGGCGCGCAAGCGGGCTTCATAGATGGCACCATTGTCACGAAACCCGGGGGCGCCAGCCTCCGTTACCCCCGCATCCCCCGACATATCAGGAGGCTTCAAAAATGGCAGGACTTTCAGGCCGTACGATCGCTGTGCTGGCAACCGACGGCGTGGAGCAGATCGAATTGACCGAGCCGGTCAAGGCGCTGAGGGCGGCATCCGCCGAGGTGGTGGTGATCTCGCCGAAAGGCGGCCAGATCCAGGGCATGAACCATGACCAGAAGGCCGACCGCCTGACGGTGGATCATGATCTGGTAAGCGTTTCGCCCGATCGTTTCGATGCGCTGGTATTGCCGGGCGGCGTGGCCAACCCCGACACGCTTAGGACCATTCCGGAAGCCGTGGCGTTCGTCCGCCATTTTGTTCAGGCCCGGAAGCCGATCGCGGCGATTTGCCATGGTCCATGGACATTGATCGAAGCGGAAGGGGTGCGCGGACGTCAGGTGACCTCCTGGCCTTCACTGAAGACCGATCTGAAGAACGCTGGCGCCACTTGGGAAGACAAGTCCGTCGTCGTCGATGGAACGCTTGTGACGTCTCGCAAGCCCGACGATCTGCCGGACTTCAATCGGGAGATGATCAAACTGTTTGAAGGCGCTCGGGCGCAACAGGCGGCGTAGGCTACCTCCACCCGGTCATCGGCCAGACGACCTTGGCAGCGGCTGCGTCATCCGGCCAGACGGTCACGTAGCCGCTGCCTTGAAGCTGGGTCAGATACGTCGCGCTTTCGACATTCTGGCCGGTCGCGTCGAAGCGAACCCCGCGATAGCCGATGACCATTGCGCTATGCGGCATGTTGGTGGCCGCAAGCGAGGCGCGCAGTTTCGCTGGGTCGGCCGACCCGGCCCGGTTCAGCGCATCCGCCAAAACGAAGAAGGCCTGGATGGCGCGACCGCTGACGTCGCCGATATCGTTGCCGGTTTTCGCCTTGTAGATCGCGTTCACCCCGGCCGAGAGGCTGCCCGGCGGCCCCAGGTTCCAGACGCTGCGGTTGACCAGTCCTTTCGAGATGGCGCCCACCGCGGGCAGAAACGCGGGATCGGAAAAGCCCGCGTCATCCGCGAGAATCATTGGCGGCAAATAATCCAGCGTCTTCATCGTCCGCATGAACAGGATGGCGTCCGACGCGTAGCTCACGAACATCGCGACGGACGGATTTTTCTGCTTCAACTGCAGCACCTGCGCCGAGACATCAGCCCCGTTCGCGCTGTACGGAATGCGCAGCGACACCGGAAACCCGACCTTCTGCGCCTGTGCCGCGATCGCATCGCCGACCGAGGTGCCGTAGTCGGTGTTCTCGTTGACGATGGCGATGTCTTCGACCCGGCGGCCGGCCTTCTTTTGGTCGAGAAGGAACCGCATGTAGCTGTCGGCGAAATTGCTGGCGATCGGTGTGACCCGGAAGGTGAACCTGAAGCCGCGGGTGGTAATGTTCGCGGCAACGGAATCGGACACCACGAACGGCACCCCGTATCGCTCGGCCACGGCGGTCGCCGTCATCGCAGCGGATGACTGGTAGGCACCGAACAGAGCGGACACCTTGTCACTGGTGATCAGCTTCAGCGCCAGGCTTTGTGCCACCGACGGATCGCCGCGGTGATCGACAAAGATCGGCTCGATCCGGGCGCCACCCAGCCCCGGCAGCCCGCCGGTCGTGCCGACGGTCAGGTCCTTCAGTTCCGGGTGGCCGGTGTTGATGATGTCGGCCGCGACCTCGACCCCCGCCTTGCCTTCGCCGCCCGAGGCGGCGGAATTGCCGGTCAGCGGAAACATCACGCCGATCTTGACGGTCTCGGCGGCGCGGGAGCGTCCGTAGGTCAGAATGGCGGGCGCTGCGGCAAGCAGGGTGCGACGGCGGATCATGGCACGCTCCGGCGGGGACTGGAGTTCCGACATAGCGCGAGCAATGTCAGGCTGCAACGAAACCCGCCTCGGCCTCCCTCACGAGATTGGCCGTCTGCTCGCCAACCCGGGATCGCAGTCGATCGACGCCCGGTTCGGTCATGCCAACAACGTCTTCGCCGCCGCACGCGCCCGCTTGACGCCGTCGCGCGCCATGTCCGCGCATAAGCCCGTGTAGGATGTCGGATCGAGCAATCCGCGTATCTGCTTGCGGCTCATGTGTGCCGTCACCCGCCGATGGGAGGCCAGCATGTCGGCGAAGGATTTGCCGCGCGTGAAAGCGTCCTGTGCGGCCTCATACACCACGTCATGCGCATGCTGCCGCCCGATGACGGCACCAAGCTCGAGCATCACCGCCTCGGCCATGATCAATCCGCCGCCCAGATCGAGATTGGCGCGCATCCGCGCCGGATCGAGGCGCAATCCGCGCATGACCTCGGCGAGCCGGCTCAGCATGTCGCCGGCGGCGATGCAGGCGCGAGACTCCGCGGTGTCCATCATCAGGCTGGTGGTGCGATCGGCCTCGTGTTCGGTCATCATCGCCTCCAGCGCCAGCGGAACCTGGGAGCGAATTTCCGCGGCGGCGGCGATGATGTCCTGGCAGAGCTTGGGATTGCGCTTCTGCGGCATGGTCGAACTGCCGACGGTGCCCGGGGGCACCGGTTCCTCGACCTCGCCGAACTCGGTTTTCATCAGCGTGTAGATTTCGCGGCCGATCTTCCCGCAGGTCGCGGCCAGCAGGCCGAGCAGCGTGACGTTTTCGGCCAGATGGTCGCCAATGGCGCGGGACGGAACGTCCATCGATCCAAATCCCAGCAGCCGGCCCATGCTCTGCTGCACGAGCGGTCCCTTCCTGCCGAGTGAGGCGAAGGTGCCTGCGCCGCCACCGATCATCGCGACGAACAGGCGCGGTGCGGCCTGATGAAAGCGCTCGACATGGCGGATCAGTTCGTTGATCCAGACCGCGACCTTGTAGCCGAAGGTGGCCGGAAGCGCGTGCTGTCCATGGGTGCGTGCCGCAATCGGCATCTCCGCCCCATGCTCCGCCAGTTCGGCCATCGCCAGCAGGATATCGCCGATCTGGCGAAGGAAGATCCGGTGGGCGCGGTGCAGCACCAGCAGATCGCCCGTACGGGTGATGTTCTGTGTGGTGGCGCCCCAATGCACCCACCCGCCGTGCGGATCGCCGACGACACGGCTCAGCTCCCATACCAGCGGAACGATGGTGTGGCCGGTGCGGGCCAGGGCCTCGTCAATCTTCACGCGGTCGAGATTGTCGAGTTTGGCGGCCTTGGCGATGGCTTCGGCCGCGTCGGCCGGGATGATCTCCAGCTCGGCCTGGGCGCGGGCAAGCGCGACTTCTACGTCGAGCCACGCCTGCCAACGGTTTTCCAGCCGATACAGCGCGCGGATGCCCGGATCGGCCACCCGCGTTGCGGTTGGGAGTAAGTCGGACATGGATGTCTCCTGGCGGATTTCGTGAAGAGCGAATTGCAGGAGGAAGCCGGGGCTGCAATCCCGGGGATTATTCGGACCTGATCAATCCACGATGACTGGGTGCATCGATAAAGGCAAGGACTTCGGCCACCAGTTCGTCATCGCCGAACCGGGCTCGCATGTCGGCCAACCGTTGGGCGAACACCCCTTCCTTGCTGTAAAGCGCCTTGAACGCGACATGGAGGCGATGGATGGCCTGCTTGCCGAAGCCACGGCGCTTCAGGCCGATGATGTTCAGGCCAGCCAGCCGGGCGCGGTTGCCGATAACGCTGCCGAATGGGATGACGTCGGCCTCGACACCGGAGACACCACCGATCATGGCGGCGCGGCCGATGCGCACGAATTGATGGATCGCCGCGGCTCCGCCGATAACCGCGTGATCGGCGATGCTGACATGGCCGCCCATCACGGCGTTGTTGGCCACGATGACATGGTTGCCGAGCTGGCAGTCATGCGCGACGTGGACCACCGCCATGAGCATGCAGTCGGTGCCGACTCGCGTGGTCCCGACACCCGTCGCGGTGCCACGATGGATGGTGCAGTGCTCGCGAACCAAAGTGCGGGCGCCGATCTCGCAGCGTGTGGGCTCACCCTTGTATTTGAAGTCCTGGGGCGGGAGGCCGACGGTGCAGAACGGGTATAGCTGGGCCTGCTCGCCGATGCGGGTGTGGCCTTCGACCACGACGTGCGACATCAGCTTGGCACCGGCTTCGATGACGACGTCGGGGCCGACGGTACAGAAGGGTCCGATCTGGACCCCCGGGCCGAGTTCGGCGCCGTGCTCCACGATCGCGGTCGGATGGATACTGACGCGATCGTCGGTATGACGCTTGAGGTGAGTCATCGAGTTCATGTGCGCTCCATTTCCAGGCAGCAACTTCTAGCGTCGAATGCAGGCGAAACTATGGATTGCCTGGAGTCCCACCAACTCAATGATTGTTGCCCGGTGTATCCGAACACGCGGTGTAACGCACTGTTTCGTAGGGGATTTTGGCGTTACCGGGCACCGCTGAGCTTGAGCCGTTGAGCCCTCTCCCCTCGTCATGGCCCGGACGAGCCGGGCCAGGACGAGTTGGACGCGGAGAGTCGCTGTCACCTGCCCTTGGTATTACCGGACCCCTTGGGTGGCCCCGACCAGCTCAGCCATGGCGGTTGGCCGTCCGCCTCATACCGGCGTGGCGCGATCCATGATCATCGCGGCGTATGTCGCTTCGGCCACGATCGTGCCGTCGACCTTGGCCTCGGCGTGGAACTTCCAGACATTCCCGCGGTTGCGCTCCTTGACGACGTGGACGCGCAACTGATCGCCGGGCACCACGGGGCGGCGGAATTTCGCGCCCTCGATCGACATGAAGTAGACCACCTTGCCTGCCGCCTCCGGCCCCAGCGTTTCGACCACCAGGACCGCGGCTGTCTGAGCCATGCTCTCGATGATCAGGACCCCGGGCATGACCGGGTGGTTCGGGAAATGCCCGGCGAAGAACGGCTCGTTCACCGAGACGTTCTTCACACCGATGGCTGAGACGTTCAGCACGACGTCGACGACCCGGTCCAGCATCAGGAACGGGTAGCGGTGCGGAATGTCGTGCATGATGCGATGGATATCGATCAGCTCGACGGTCTTGATCTCCGGAGCAGGTGCGGAAGCTGCGGTGTGCTCGACAGGGGTGTCCATGGTGTTCAATCCACGTCGGGGTTTGATTTGTTGCCGCGTTGGGTGTTGACGCCGCCTTGCCGGACCCAGCGCCGGATGGCGGCGACTTCCTTGAAGAACGCCTTGACCGGCTGGGCTGGCGCACCGATCACCTCCGACCGAGGCGGCAAGTCCGCCATGACGCCCGACTTGGCGCCGATGCGGGATCCGGCGCCGATGCGCAGGTGACCGGTGATACCCGCCTGGCCCCCTATCACGACCTGATCCTCCAGCACGGTGGAACCCGAGATGCCTACCTGGGAGACCAGGATGCAAGCCCGGCCGATGCGAACATTGTGGCCGATCTGCACCAGATTATCGATCCGGGTGCCAGCGCCGATCACAGTGTCGTCGAGCGTGCCGCGATCGATCGTGGTGTTGGCGCCGATTTCGACGTCGTTTTCAATCAGCACCCGCCCAAGCTGCGGCACGGTATGGAACCCCTCCGGCGTGACCGCGAAGCCGAAACCGTCCTGCCCGATCCGGGCGCCCGGATAGATATAGACCCGGTCGCCAATCAAAGCGTGGGTTACCGAGGCATTGGGGCCGATCCGAACGTCACGGCCAATGACCACCCCATCTCCGATCACCGCCAGGGGGCCGATGCGTCCGCGCTCGCCGATGACCGCATTTTCGCCGATGACGGCCAGCGGCCCGACTTCGGCGGACGGATCGACACGGGCCGAGGCCGCCACGACCGCCGACGGGTGGATCCCGGGAACCGGAGGCCGCACGGGGTGGAACAAGGCCGCCACGCGCGCCCAGGCAACGAGCGGATCGTCCACGACGATCGCCACCGACGTCTCCGGCACCGCGTCCTTCATGTCGGGATGCACGATCACCGCGGCGGCCTTTGTGGCCGCGAGGCCGGCCAGGTTCTTGCGGTTGTTCAGGCAGAAGCTGACGTCTTCCGCAGTCGCGGTCGCCAGCGGCGCGACACGGTGCAGCATCAGCCGGCGCGGCGGGGCATCAGCCTCCGCCGCATCGACCACCGCCGCGAAACTATGCGGCCCGGCACGCAGAAAGAAGCGGGGATCGCCCGCCAGTGCCGAGCGGTCCTCGCCGGGCAGCATGACCTACTTCTTCTGCGTCGGCTTGGCGGCGGCCGTAGCCGCGGGCGCCTGCACCGACGCGGGGGTTGCGGCCGGCGCGGGTGGCGCCATCGCCATCGGCGAGACGCCATCCGGCGGCACCACGACCGAAGGCAGCGCCTTGTTCAGGACGTCGGCGACCGCCGGGGTCAGGTCGAAGTCGGCTGTCGTGCCCAGGATCTGGGCGCGGTTGAGCACCAGGTTGATGCCCCGGGACAGAGCCACCTGCTGCGCGACCTGCTCCATCGTCCGGTTGATCTGTGCCATGACATATTGTCCGGCTTCCTGGATGATGCGGTTACGCTCGCCGAACTTGCGCTGAGCCTCGGTGGCGCGATCGGTGATCTCACGCTCCTTGGTGCGGATCTGTTCCGGAGTCATCTTGGCCCGCTCAGCCGCGAAGGTCTGGCCGAGTTCGCGCAGCGCATTCTGCTCCTTCTGCGCGTCCTCGTTGAGCTTCTGGCCGCGCGCGTTCAGCTCCTTGTATGCCGCCTGATAGGCGGTGGAGACGCGCAGCACGTCAGGAACCGACAAAATCCCGACGATCGCGGCCGGCGTTGCCGGTCCCTTTGGAACCGGTGGGATTTCTGGCGCGGGAGGCAGTTGAACCTGGATTTGCGGCGCCGCGCCCTGCTCGGTGCCGGGCTCTCCGGGTAGCGGCAGCGCGCCCGGGAGGGCGCCTGAAGCGGCCGGAGCAGGCCGTGGCGCGGGACGGCCCACGGGCGCGGCGGGACGCGCCTGCCCGGGCACGAACCACTCGCTGTTCGACTGTTGCGCCATGCCGGGCGGGGATTGAAGCAGCAGGGCCAGCGCGACCGTCGCGCTGGAAGCCATCATACGTCGATTGTTCACTAGAACCTCGTGCCGAAGCCAAACCGGAAGATTTGCGTCTGGTCGCCCGGTTGTTTGTACACAAGCGGGGCCAGGTCAACATTTATCAGGCCGAACGCGGTGCGCCAGGAGATGCCGACACCCGCGCCGATGCGTGGGGTGGCGGACTGCTCGATCACACAGCTCTGGCCGTTGGTGGATACGCAGCCGCCGCCGTTCCTGAAGGAAGCCTCTGTCAGTCCGCCGACGTCGATGAAGGCCCGGCCGCTCAGACCCAGATCCGGGGAGACCGGCAGTGGAAAGCGCAGTTCGCTGGTCTGCGTCCAGAGCATGCGGCCACCGACGGGATCGCCTGATTGCTGGTCGTGCGGTCCCGCGCCGCCGGTCTGGAAGCCGCGCAGGTTGTCGCCGCCGAGGAAGAACCTGTCGATGATTTCCTCACGGCCGCCGGGCAGCAGATCGAGGTAGCCGAAGCCGGCGCCGAACTTGATGCCCCAGTCAGGGTTGCCCATCAGCCGTTCCAGCGGGATGTAGTAGGCGCCGTTGACGTTGGTGCGGATGAAGTCCACGTCGCCACCGAGACCCGCGTAATCGTTACCGAGCTCGAGGATATAGCCTGAATGCGGCTGGATTCGGCTGTCGCGGTAATCCAGGGTGATAACCTGGCTGACCTGCGACAGCAGGGTCCAACCGGCCTCGTTCACGATATACGGGCTGGCGCCGCTTGCGACGTTGTACACATCACGATTGACCAGCGAGTAGCTCCAGACCTGCCGCAGATGCTCGTTGAAGTCGTAACCGAGGCGAAGCGCGAAGCCGGCGCGGCTTTCGTCATACGGCTCGGTGCCGAGGTAATTGGTATTGATATAGAAGATATCGGCCCCGGCGACGAGATTCCGGTCGAGGAAGTACGGATCGGTGACCGACCCGTTGATCGAACTCCGCCTCTGGGCCAGCACGCCGTTGATGCTGGCATTGACGCCGGAGCCGATAAGGTTCCGCTCGGAGAGTCCCACATCGACCAACGCGCCCGCATCGGTCGAATAGCCGCCGCCGAAGCTGAGTTCGCCGGTCGCCTTTTCAGAGATATTCGTTGTCAGGATCGCCTTGTCAGGCACCGAACCGGGCGACGTATTGATGTCAACCGACTGGAAGTAGCCAAGATCGGTCAGGCGGGTCTTGGTCTGGCGGACCGCCTCGGAGCTGTACGGATCGCCTTCGGCGACGCGGAACTCGCGGCGGATGACCTTATCCTGGGTACGCGTGTTGCCGACGATATCGATGCGCTCGACATAGACCCGCGGGCCCTCGCCGACATCGAAAAACAGATCGACGGTATGCTTGCTGACGTCGCGAGTGACCCGTGGCTTGACCTCCACGAACGCATAGCCGCGGTTGTGCACCGCTTCTTCCATCAGATCGGCGGTCCGGCCGATGGCATCGCCGTCATACCAATCGCCCTCATGCAACTGAAGCTGCGGCTGCAGATCGGAGCCACTGAGATTGCGCAGGGTCGAGTTGATGGTGACCTTGCCAACCTTGTAGCGCTCGCCCTCGTTGACGGTGAACGACAGGAAGAAGCCCTTGCGGTCGGGCGACAGCTCGGCGCTGGCGGACACGATCTGGATGTCGGCATAGCCGTTCTTCAGGTAGAACCGGCGCAGCAGTTCGCGGTCATAGGCGAGACGCTCCGGGTCGTATTGGTCCGAGGTGGACAGAAAACGCCACCAGCGCGATTCGCGGCTGTTGATGACCTCGGTCAGACGATCCTCGCTGAACGCCTTGTTGCCGTTGATGACGATCTTGCTGATCAGCGTGGCGGAACCGTCGGTGATCTGGAACACCACGTCCACCCGGTTCTGTTCCTGGTGGATGATCTTGGGTTCGACCGACGCGTCGTAATAGCCCTTCTTGGCATACATATCGAGAATGAGCTGCCGATCGGCTTCGGCCAGGGCGGGGGTGAAGACGGCGCGGGGCTTGAGTTGGATCGCGCTTTTGAGCTGATCATCGCTGAGCTTGTGGTTGCCCTCGAAGGCGACGCGGTTAACCAGCGGGTTTTCCACCACATGCACCACCAGCACGTCGCCATCGCGGGTCAGACGCACGTCCTCGAACAGGCCGGTTGCGTACAGGGTCTTCAGACTGCGGTCCAGGCGATCCGGGTCGAAGCGGTCGCCGGGTTGGACCAGCAGGTAGGATTGGATCGTGCCGTTTTCAATTCGCTGGTTGCCCTCGACCTTGATCGACTGGATCACCCCTCCGGGCGAGGCCGCCACCGAACGAGCCGGTGCGTGGCGAACCGATTTCGATCCCGTCGTGGACGGGTTTTGGGCGAAGGCAGTTCCAATGACCAGCAACGAAACCAGCCAGGCGGCGACAAGCCGCGTAGCACGAAACATCAACAACAGGCTGGTCCCCCCAAAGGCAAGCGCTTGTCGAAACCGAGTCCCACGAGCGGTGCAGTGCGAACGCGGCGCACCATAGCGATGCGAGGCGACTGGCGCTAGTAGCGGCAATCGCAAACGCGCGATCTGCAACACCCAGCATAAACCTATGATTAAAAAGAGAACTTTTGAACGTCAAATCCCTCGGGGCCGAAACGGCGGTCGCACCGCCGTCTTCGAAGCCGCGACTCGGAAGGCGCAGGGGCCGCCCGACAATGACCGCTTCGCTTCCTCAAACTTGTCCGGGCCACCTATGCCGGCACAGGTGGCCCGACGAGCCAGGACATAACGAAGCAAAATCGACCGTCCGTTTGGCGTCGCCTTAACCCACCAAGCCGGCAACCCAGCGGAACAAACCGATATGCGTCAGGTCGTTCCAGGTGGCGAACACGAACAGGCAGGCCAGGACAGCAAGACCGGCGCGGAAACCGTATTCCTGAGCGCGCACCGGCAGCGGACGCCCGCGTAGCGCCTCCGCCAGGTAGAACAGAAGGTGGCCGCCATCGAGAACCGGGATCGGAAACAGGTTTATAAGGCCAAGGTTAACCGACAGCATGCCGATAAATGAGATCAGGCTGGCGACGCCAAGCTGGGCGACCTGACCGGACAACTGGGCGATCCGCAATGGCCCGCCGAGTTCCTCGGTGCCGCGCGTGCCGCTGATCATCTGGGCAACGCCCTTGACGGTTTCGCTGGTGATGATCCAGGTCTGCCGCATGCCGCCCCAGATCGCAGCCGGCACGCTGACATGCCGATACTCGGTCACGCCGCCCTTGATGCCGAGCAAGCCAATCTGAAGACTGCCCGAGGACTTTGCCTCGGGTGTCACCGAGAACTGCTTGTCAACACCATCCCGCTGGACCGTCATGGCAAGGGTCTGCCCGGGGTGCGTGGTGACGATCCGCTGCAGATCCTCGAACGTCTGGATGGGTTGCCCGTCGATGGCGACGACGCGGTCCTTGGCGATCAGACCGGCGTGCTCCGCGGCGCTGTCCGGCAGGACGGAGCCAACGACCGGAAGCGTGACGGGAAGCCCGACGAAAATATAAAGGCCGGCAAAGACGACAATTGCCAGCAGGAAGTTGGCGATCGGCCCCGCCGCGACGACGATCGCGCGGGAAAGGACCGTCTTGTCATGAAACGTCTCGCCCTTGATCCAGGAGTCGCGAACCTCGGCGGAGACATCTTGCGGGCGTTCCTGCCCATGCAGCTTGACGTAGCCGCCGAGCGGGATCCAGGCGATCTTCCACTCCGTTCCGACGCTGTCGGTCCAGGATTTGATCGCCTGCCCGAACCCGATGGAAAACACATCCACACGCACGCCACGCCAGCGCGCGGCGAGATAGTGACCCAGTTCGTGAACGAAAACCAAAACGCCGAGTACAACGACGAACGCCAGGGCACTGCGGATGAATTCGGGAACAAAGTTCAACACGCGTTTGGCATCCGGTTCAAAATGTGGGCCTCAGGCGGCGTAGGCAGGCATCAGATCCCGGGCTGTCTGGCGAGCGATCTCGTCCAAGGCAACCACATCGTCCAGGCTGTCCGCCTTCGGGGTTCCCAGTTTTTCGAGGACCCTGCCGACGGTTCCGGCGATGTCAAGGAAACCTATCCGGTGTTGCAGAAATGCTTCAACCGCTATCTCATTCGCGGCGTTCAGAATGGTGGGAGTTCCACCGCCGGCTTGCAATGCCTCGCGCGCCAAACGCAGCGCCGGGAACCGCACGAGATCGGGGGCCGAGAATTCCAGGCGGCTGACGGCGGCGAGGTCGAGGCGCCGCGATGCGGTCGCCATGCGGCGTGGCCACGCCAGAGTATGGGCGATCGGGATACGCATATCCGGCGAACCGAGTTGCGCCAACACCGAACCATCCTGGTAGCAGACCATGCCGTGGATCACCGACTGCGGGTGCACCAGCACCTCGATCAGTGATTCATCGAGGTTGAACAGACGTGCCGCCTCGATCACCTCGAGACCCTTGTTCATCATCGTGGCGGAATCGATGCTGATCTTCGCACCCATCGACCAGATCGGATGCCGCAGCGCAGCCTCGGGCGTGACCCGCGCCATCTCCTCGAGGCTCGAGGTGCGGAACGGGCCGCCGGACGCGGTGAGAATGATCTTCTCCACCGCGCCGCGATTGCCGTCGGCCATCGATTGGAAGATAGCGTTGTGTTCAGAATCGACCGGAAGCAGCGTCGCGCCGGCTTCCTGGACCGCGCGGAGCATAACGTCGCCCGCGCATACCAGCGCTTCCTTATTGGCAAGGCCAACGCACGCACCGCGCTTGATCGCCGCCAGGGTAGACGCCAACCCGGCGGCCCCGGTGATCGCAGCCATGGTCCAGTCGGCCTGCAACGACGCCGCATGCACGACCGCATCCGAACCGGCGGCGGCTTCAATGCCGGTGCCGGCCAGCGCCTCACGCAATTCGGCATAAACAGAGGTATCGGAAACCACGGCGAACTCGGCGCCCAAGGCGATGGCCTGCTGCGCGAGCAACCCGGCTTTCCGCCCGGCTACCAGCGCCCGCACCTTGAAGCGCTCGGGTTCCGCGGCAAGCAGTTCGATCGTCTGGGTTCCGATGCTCCCGGTACTGCCGAGGACGGTAACGGTGCGGGGCGCCTCGATGGGATCGAGGCGGGGCGTCTGGGTGCTCATTGCCAGATGATTACTCCACGTCCGAGCATCAGCGCCAGTAGGGCCGCGACGGGGGCGGCAAACAGCACCGCATCGAGGCGATCGAGCAGGCCGCCATGCCCGGGGATCAGCCAGCCGGAATCCTTGACCCCGAAATCGCGCTTCAACTGGCTCTCGAACAGGTCGCCGGCCTGGCTGACGACGCTGATCAGCGCGGCGAAGCACACCGCCCGCATCGGGGAGGTTCCCGCGGACAGGGTCGCCGCGGCGATAAAGCCGACCGCGACCGCCGCGCCAAGGCCTCCGACCGCGCCGGACCAGGTCTTGCCCGGCGATATCGCCGGGGCGAGTTTCGGACCGCCGATGGCGCGGCCAAGTAGATAGGCGCCAATGTCGCTGGCCCAGACCAGCAGGAGCAGCACGATGACATCGGCACGCCCGCCTTGCGGCACCTGCCGCAGCCAGACCAGGGCAACCGCTGCAAGTCCAAGATACGGAATACCGAACGCCAATGGCTTGCTTCGGGACGTGCCACCCGAGTGGATGGACGATGCGATCATCGCGGCGGCGAGAAGCAGCAGTGCCGCCCCGACGTGTCCGAAAGCTGTCACTATCACAGCGGCCGGCAGCGACGCGAAAACGACGGCCGTCACAAGAGGTACCCGCCGCTCGCAAAGCTGGATCCACTCGAACGCCATGCCGGCGGTAATCAGCGCCACCAGGGCGGCGAACGCCAACCCGCCGAACCAGATGCAGCCCAGCGCCAGCGGCACCAGCACGGCGGCGGACAAGATGCGCAGCCGTAGATCGCCCCATCGAGCCGAGGAACGTCCGGCGGCGGAGTCTGGAATGGTCATGATCCTCGTAGGGTCGGCTGTCTCGGTCATTGACGGACTCTTTTCTCGTGTTGGGGGCCGACTCAGCCCCGGCTTGTGCCAAAGCGCCGGTCCCGGCGCGAAAACTCCGCCAGGGCGGCGGAAAAATGCGATTCACCGAAATCCGGCCAGAGCACGTCCAGGAACACCAACTCCGCGTAGGCGGCCTGCCACAGCAGGAAGTTGGAGAGCCTTTGTTCGCCGGAGGTGCGGATGATCAGATCCGGATCGGGCATGCCGGCGGTGGCGAGAAAGCTCGCGAACACATCTTCCCGCAGGTCGTCGGCATCGAGGCGCCCGGCCCTGACCGCCGACGCCGCGGCCTTGGCGGCGGCGGCGATCTCCGCCCTTGCGCCATACGACAAGGCGACGGTGAGGTTCAGCCGGGTGTTGCCTATGGTGTCCACCTCGGCGGCGGCAAGATCTTTCTGGATATCGCGATCGAACCGCGACCGGTCGCCGATGAAGCGGAGACGCACGCCGGACTGTTTTAGTTCCGCGATCTCGGTTCTGAGGTAGCTGCGCAGCAAACCGGTCAGGTCGATGATCTCACCCGCCGGGCGGCGCCAGTTCTCGCTGCTGAATGCATAGATGGTCAGCCAGGACACATCCGAACGGATCGCGGCCTCGACCGTGCGCCGCACGGCCCTGGCACCTTCCCGGTGCCCCGCAACGCGGGGAAGACCGCGGGATTTCGCCCACCGGCCGTTGCCATCCATGATGATGGCGACATGAGACGGCAACAGCCCGACCGCGCCGGCCACATCATTGCCCGCCGCGTTCTGAGGAACGCCCGCTGGAACAACGACCCCCTGGGCAACGACGCCTGGTGTCACGAGAGGTGTAGGCTGGCCATACGTATCGATGACCCGCTTGGTGATAACAGGCATCGGACGCCTTAAACTTGGTTCAGACCTGCCGTATGTCCTTTTCCTTGTCCGCGAGCGCTTCGTCCACCTTTTTAATGAATTGGTCGGTGAGTTTCTGCACCTCCTCGGTCCAGTCCTTGGCCACGTCCTCGCCGATATCGTGCTTCTTCTCGAGGCCCTTGATCTGCTCCATGCCGTCGCGGCGCACGCCGCGCACCGCGATCTTGGCACCTTCGGCGTATTTGGCCGCCGTCTTGGCCAATTCGTTGCGCCGCTCGGTAGTCAGTTGCGGAATCGGCACGCGCACCAGCATGCCGTCGGCGGAGGGGTTCAAACCCAGGCCGGAGTCGCGTATCGCCTTCTCGACCGAGTGGACCAGCGACTTGTCCCAGACCTGCACCGTCAGCATACGAGGTTCCGGCGTGCCGACGGTCCCGACCTGGTTCAGCGGCGTCTCAGTGCCGTACGCCAGCACCCTGACCGGCTCCAGCAGGCCCGGATGGGCGCGGCCGGTTCGCAGGCCGGCGAATTCACGCCGCAGCGTCTCCAGCGCGCCGTCCATGCGGCGCGTCAAATCCTGTTTCAGACTGTTCAGGTCCGCGGTGGCCATCGGCGATCCCTCCCACTTGCTAGCGCTCGATAATCCGGGTGAATTTTCCCTCGCCCCGCATGACCTGCGCGAAGGCCCCGGGGGCGTGGATATTGAATACGATGATCGGCAGGTGGTTTTCCCGCGCCAGGCTGATCGCCGCGGCGTCCATGACGCCCAGATCGTTGGCCAGAACCTCCAGGTACGTCAGTTGATCGTACCGCGTGGTGTTCTCGACCTTCCTGGGATCGGCGGAATAAACGCCATCCACCTGCGTGCCCTTGAGCAAGGCGTCGCAATTCATCTCCGCGGCGCGCAAGGCGGCGGCGGTATCGGTGGTAAAGAAAGGATTGCCAGTGCCGGCGGCGAAGATCACCACCCTGCCCTTTTGCATATGCCGTTGCGCCCGGCGGCGAATATAGGGTTCGCAGACCGTTGACATCGGGATCGCCGACTGCACCCGGGTCGGCACGTCGCGCTTTTCCAGCGCCGACTGCATGGCCAGCGCGTTCATCACCGTCGCCAGCATACCCATGTAGTCAGCCTGCGCGCGGTCCATGCCCGACGCGGCGCCGGAGACGCCGCGGAAGATATTGCCGCCGCCGATGACGACGGACACCTCGACGCCCATCGCGACGACATCCTTGATGTCGGCGGCGATGGCGGTGACCATGACGCTCTCGAGTCCGAAATCCTTCTGACCCATCAGGGCCTCGCCAGAGAGTTTAAGCAGAACACGCTTGTAGACAGCGGGCTGTGTCATGCGACTCCCCTTGGTCGGCTGATACAAATGAGCACGTAAACGACAGCCATTGTGGGGATGCCGCTAAAAATAATCACGCCACTGGATCGAGCGGCGAATCGCGTCTGGCGGGCAGCCGCGATTCTGTCGATCGGATACTAATGACACTGCCCACAACGAACAAGCGGGGCAGCCTCAAACAGCCTGTGTGTCAGACCCCCGCCGTCGCGGCAACCTCGGCGGCGAAATCGTCCTTCGGCTTCTCGATGCCTTCCCCGAGCGCATAGCGCACGAACCCGGTCAACGTGACACCGGCCTTCTTGGCGACGGCCCGCACGCGGCTCTCGCCGTCATGCACCCAGACCTGCTCCAGCAGCACCACTTCCTCGTAGTATTTGCGGATGCGGCCTTCGACCATCTTCTCGATGATGGCGTCGGGCTTGCCGGATTGGCGGGCCTGATCGACCAAAATCGCACGCTCCCGCTCCAGCGCCGCGGGATCGACGGCATCGATGTCGAGCGCCTCCGGCTTCGCCGCGGCGACGTGCATGCCGACCTGGCGGCCGAGCAATTCGATCGCCTCAAGCTCGCCGGGAGCCTGCACGGCGGCAAGAACGCCGATCTTGCCGAGGCCCGGCTTCAGCGGCTGGTGCACGTAGGTGGCGACCACGCCTTCCGTCACGGAAAGGACCGCCGCGCGGCGGATATGCATGTTCTCGCCGATGGTTGCGATCAGGTGGGTCAACTGCTCCGCCACCGTGCGGCTTTCGCCGGGGAACGCCGCGGCGTTGATCGCATTGAGGTCGCCGCCGATGTCCAGCGCGATCTGCGCCACCGTGGCGACGAAGTGCTGGAAGGTCTCGTTGCGAGCGACGAAGTCGGTTTCCGCGTTGACCTCGACGACCGCAGCCTTCAGCGGAGCCGATGCCACGCCGACAAGGCCCTCAGCCGCTATGCGGCCCGACTTCTTGGCGGCGGCGGCAAGGCCCTTCTTGCGCAGCCAGTCGATCGCCGTCTCGATGTCGCCATCGTTCTCGGTCAGCGCCTTCTTGCAGTCCATCATGCCTGCGCCGGTCTTCTCGCGCAGGTCTTTCACCAGGGCGGCGGTGATCGCGGCCATGTCTTTATCTCCGGTCCAGGTTTGGCTCAGGCGGTCGCCGTCTCGGCCTCGATATCGATGCCTTCGGGCGGCAGGTCCTCGCGGGCGCCGATGTCGATGCCCGTGGTGGCCATCTCGGCGCTGATGCCGTCCAGCACCGCTCCGGCGATCAGGTCGCAGTAGAGCGTGATGGCGCGGATCGCGTCATCGTTGCCGGGGATCGGGAAGGTCACACCGGACGGGTCGGAGTTGCTGTCGAGCACCGCGACGACCGGGATGTGCAGCTTGTTGGCCTCCTCGACCGCCAGCTTCTCCTTGTTGGTGTCGATCACGAACAGGATGTCCGGCAATCCGCCCATGTCCTTGATGCCGCCGAGCGCGCGCTCGAGCTTGTCCTTGTCGCGGGTGATGTCCAGGACCTCTTTCTTGGTCAGGCCCTGGGTGTCGCCAGCGACGAGGTCCTCGATCTGGCGCAGGCGCTTGATCGAGCCGGTGATGGTCTTCCAGTTGGTCAGCGTGCCGCCGAGCCAGCGGTGATTGATATAGTACTGGCCGCAGCGCTTGGCCGCGTCGGCGACATGCTCGGCCGCGGCACGCTTGGTGCCGACGAACAGCACGCGGCCGCCGGCGGCGGTCACGTCGCGCACGGCGCGGAGCGCGCGGTCCAGCATCGGCACGGTCTGCTGCAGGTCGATAATGTGGACCTGGTTGCGGGTGCCGTAGAGGAACGGCTTCATCCGCGGGTTCCACCGGCGGGTGTGGTGGCCGAAATGCACGCCGGCTTCGAGAAGCTGGCGCAGGGTGAATTCGGGGATCGCCATGGGTATGACTCTTTCCTGTCAGTCCGGTTGTTGCCTCCGCGGGGGTTGCCGATCGGCACCGGACCCGAGCCATAACTGGCCGGAAAAGGTTCCCCGCGTGTGAATTACCGGCAGACGGGAAGATCCCGCTGTCGGCGGGCCGGGATATGGCGGATTAAGCGGCGCATTGCAAGACGGCGTGGCGACCGGGACGGACTGACGGCAGAGACGTGTCGCATGCGCCACGCGAGACACGACGAGCAGGTGTCCGCGGACGTGGAACGGGCGTGGGCGCCATCCTCCGTTGACGGCGCCCGAGTTTTACCGGCAAAACCGTATCGTTGAACTTTGGGATTATTCTTATGCGCCTCGTCGCCTCGCTTGCTGTGGTCGCTGGACTGGTACTGGGCTCGCCGGCAGCCCGGGCGCAGCAACCGTCCTACGTTGTCTTCTTTCAGCTTTGGTCCGCGGCGATCGACGATCAGGCGCAGGATGTCATCGCGAAGGCGGCTGACTGGGTCAAATCGCACCACGCCAGGAACGTGCGCGTGATCGGTTTCGCCGATCCGACCGGGAGCAAGAAGGCCAACATTCTGCTGTCCGAACTGCGTGCGCAGGTTGTCGTGGATGGCCTGACAGCGGCCGGCGTCGCGCCGCACACGCTTCGCCAGGTCGGTTCCGGGTCGGTGCAGTTCGCGGGCTCGGCGCAGGAGGCCCGGCGGGTGGAGATTCGCGTTGGCAACTGATACCGAGCCGACGTGAGCGCGGCTCCTCCTGTCCAAAAAAAATGGAGGCCGGGACATTTCCTCCCCGCCCTCCGAACTGTCGTGGCGGATCTGCCACGCACGGCTCTCCGGTCGCGGTTTCGTCATCGGGAGTGTCTCGTGTCCTGATGGGCTCCCGTCCTTGACAGTGAGCAGGCTCTCCGACTCGATGGCACCACAATATAGCGGCCGACCCGATTCTTGGCCGCCAGAGAGGCCGTCGTCGCGAAGCCCGGCGGAGCGTGATCGGGCGGATGCCGCCGTGGCAGGCATCCCGCACACCCTTCCAGGGCCCGACAATGGGGAAGCGGGCGAGGCTTGGAACGATAGCCGGATCGCACGGGCGCTGGTCGCGCAGTTCCTGTAGTCTAAGCCGCGGCCGCCTCGGTCTTCTCCGGCCGCCGCACCCGCAGCCGCCGCAGCCGCCGCGCGTCGGCGTCCAGCACACGGAACTCGATCCCCGACGGGTGGCTGATCACCTCGCCCCGCGTCGGCACCCGGCCCGCCAGCGTGAACACCAGCCCGCCGACGGTGTCGATGTCCGCATCCCGTTCGTCCTCGGTCAGCACCGGCCCGACCTTATCCTCGAAATCCTCTATCGACAGCCGCGCGTTCAGGTCCAGCGCCCCGTCCGGCCGTTCGGTGAACATCGGCGCCTCGACATCGTCGTGCTCGTCGTCGATGTCGCCGGTGATCGTTTCGACCAGATCCTCGATCGTCACCAGCCCGTCGATGCCGCCGTATTCGTCCACAACCAGAGCCAGATGGATCCGCTGCATCCGCATCTGCAGCAGCAGGTCGAGCACCGGCATCTGCGGCGCCACCATCAGCGGCTTGCGCAGGATCGCCTCCAGCGAAAACGCGTCCGCTCGGCCGACATAGGCGAACACGTCCTTGATGTGGACCATGCCGATGACGTCGTCCAACTGCTCCCGGTACACCGGCAGCCGCGAATGGCCGTCGTTGCGGATCAACTCGATCGTCTGAGCCAGCGTCGAATCCGCTCGCATGGCGACGATGTCGGCGCGCGGCACCATCACGTCGTCGGCCGTGGTCTCCCGCAGGCGCAGCACGTTGGCGATCAGCAGGCGTTCGTGGCGGTCAAGTTCCGGTTCCTCGCCCGGAACCATCTGGGCGTCCGCCGCCTCCTGCACCAGTTCGGCGATCGATTCGCGCAGCGAGTGCTCAGTCTGCTTGCGCCCGAGCAGGTGTCCCAACCGGCTCAGCAGACTTCCCCGGTTCCCGCTCATGCGCGTTTCCACGGGTTTGGCACGCCGATGCTGCGCAGGATTCGCGCTTCTGCCATCTCCATGCGGCGAGCTTCGCCAACCCGGCCGTGATCCTCGCCCTGGAGATGAAGCGCGCCGTGGACAACCAGATGCGCCAGATGGTGCCTTGGCCGGCGCCCTTGAGCGGCCGCCTCGGCGCGCACGACACCCAGCGCCAGGATGATCTCCGGCGCCGGACTCTCATACGTCAGCACGTTGGTCGGCTTGTTCTTTCCGCGGTGGCGGCCGTTCAGCCCGCGGACGACGCGGTCGGAGGCCAGGACGATCGTCCCCTCCATGCCGGCCGCGTGCGCCGCCCGCCGGGCAATCGCGCCGGCCCCAGGTATCAGCCTGTGCCAAGCCGGATCCGCCACGATAAGGTCGATGGCGGGGCCATCGATCCCGGGCGGCCGGGTACTAGGAGGTTCCATCGTTCTCTAATAACTCGCTCGTTTGCGGACGTTCCCGCTCACGGCGCGCCTCGCCCTTTGCTGCATCGCGCTGATCATACGCGCCAACGATCGCTGCTACCAGAGGATGTCTCACGACATCGCGCTGCTCGAACCGCACCACGCCTATTCCGGGGATGCCTTCCACCGTATCCAGCGCGTCGCGCAGACCGGAGCGCACGCCCGTGGGCAGATCGACCTGCGACAAGTCGCCGGTGACGACCATCCGCGTCCCCTCCCCCATGCGGGTCAGGAACATCTTCATCTGCATGGCCGTGGTATTCTGCGCTTCGTCCAGGATCGCATAGCAGTGCGCCAGGGTGCGGCCGCGCATGAACGCCAACGGCGCCACCTCGATTTCCCCGTTCGTCATCCGCCGGATCACCTGATCGGCCGGCATCATGTCGTGCAGCGCATCATAGAGCGGGCGCAGGTATGGGTCGATCTTCTCCTTCATGTCGCCGGGCAGGAAACCGAGCCGCTCGCCGGCCTCGACCGCCGGGCGGGACAGCACGATGCGATCCACCTTGCCGGCCTGCAGCATCGCGACCGCCTGGGCGACGGCAAGGTAGGTCTTGCCCGTGCCGGCGGGGCCGACGCCGAAGACCATCTCGTGCTTTGCCAGCGACTCCATATAAGCCGCCTGCCCCGGACTGCGCGGCGCAACCGCACCGCGGCGGGTGCGGATCGCCGGCAGGTCGGACAGCGGCAGGCGGGGATCGTTCTCCGCATCCGCCAGACGGATCGCCGCCTCGATTTCCGGCCGTCCCACGCTTTCCCCCCGTTCCAGCCGTCGCCACAGCCCTTGCAGCAGCCCCTCCGCCGCACTGACCCGCGCGGCGTCGCCGGCAATGGCGATCCGGTTGCCGCGGCAGGAGAGACGAACCCCCAGGGCCTGCTCGATGCGGACCAGATGCCGATCATGGTCGCCGAGCAGGAGCGGCAGCAAGGTGTTGTCGTTGAACTGGAGTGTAATGGCCTTGCCGCTGGACGCGGCGGGGGCAATCGGAGCCTGGGGGGCAGCAAGGTGTGTCAAGCTATCCGTCTCTCCTGGATGAGGGTTCCCGCGAGTGAGTTTGTATGGTTGTCGGCGATTCGCACCATCGTTTCGTGGCCGATAAGCTGTGTATTTCCTGTTACATGCACCGGTTGCAGAAATGGTGTCCGGCCGACGACTTGTCCGGGGTAGCGTCCGGTCCCGGTGAACAGCACCGGCAAGTCCAATCCTATGCAGCCCGCGTTGAACCGGGTCTGCTGCTCTCGCAGCAGCGCCTGAAGTGCCTGCAACCGCCGGTCCTTGTCGGCTTCCGGCACCTGGACGCCTGCCGCAGCGGCCGGGGTGCCGGGACGCGGCGAGTATTTGAAGCTGTAGGCCAGGGCGAAGCCGATCTCCCGGATCAGGGACAGCGTGGCCTCGAAATCGGCCTCGGTCTCGCCCGGGTGGCCGACAATGAAGTCCGAGGACAGCGCGAGATCCGGCCGCGCCTGCCGCAGTCGATCGACGATGCGGCGGAAATCATCGGCGGTGTGCTTGCGGTTCATCGCCGCCAGGATGCGGTCGGAGCCGGACTGCACCGGCAGATGCAGGAACGGCATCAGCATCGGGATGTCGCGGTGGGCGGCGATCAGATCGTCGTCCATGTCGCGCGGGTGGGAGGTCGCGTAGCGCAGACGCAGCAGTCCGGGGATCTCGGCGATGTCCCGCAGCAGGCGGCCGAGGCCGCCTTTTGGCCCGCCATGCCAGGCGTTGACATTCTGGCCGAGCAGGGTGATCTCGCGAGCGCCCTGCGACACGAGGTGCCGGGCTTCCCGAAGGATCGCGTCCGCCGGGCGGCTTTGCTCGGCGCCGCGGGTGTAGGGGACGACGCAGAAGCTACAGAACTTGTCGCAACCCTCCTGGATGGTCAGGAACGCGGTTACGCCCTGCGGCGTGGCGCTGTCCGGCAGATGGTCGAACTTGTCCTCGGGCGGGAAGTCGGTCTCGATGACCGCGTTGCCGGCGCGGCTGGCGCGGGCGACCATTTCCGGCAGACGATGGTAGGTCTGGGGGCCTAGCACGATATCGACGAACGGGGCGCGGTTCAGGATTTCCGCACCCTCCGCCTGGGCGACGCAGCCGGCGACGGCGAGGATCATGCGGCCGCCGGAGGCCTCCTTCAGGCGGCGCAGGCGGCCGAGTTCGGAGAACACTTTCTCCGCCGCCTTGTCGCGGATGTGGCAGGTGTTGAGAATGATCATGTCGGCGCCATCCGGCACCGCCGCCGGGGCGTAGCCGAGCGGGGCCAGGACATCCGCCATCCGGCCGCTGTCATACACGTTCATCTGGCAGCCCCAGGTGATCACGTGCAGGCGCTTGAGGTTGGTTCCGCTCATTGCAATTCGATCCCACTGCCCCGCCGGACCGACCCGGAACAGGGAGCGGGAGAGATGATCGGCCGAAACTGCATGGTCAAGCGCGACAGCGCGGGTGCGTCTCCTTCACTGGGATTAGTCTGGCAACAGGAGGCGGGGTCGTGTCAATAACGGGATTAAGCGTCATGCAGGGTTCATCGGGTTTTGCCACCGGGCTGCAGCGTGCCGGGAACCCTACCCCCGCAGCTTCCGATACCGGCTGATCAGCGCATTCGTAGACGAATCGTGCTTCAAATCCGGCTCGGCATCGCGATCCAACTGCGGGATAATCCGGCTGGCCAGCGCCTTGCCGAGTTCCACGCCCCACTGGTCGAAGCTGTCGATCCCCCAGATCGCGCCCTGGGTGAACACGCTGTGCTCATACAGCGCCACCAGCGCGCCCAGCGTCGCCGGATCGAGCTGCTCCGCCAGGATCATGTTGGTCGGCCGGTTGCCCTGCATGACCCGGAACGGCCGCTGGTAATCGGGCGAGCCCTCCGCCTTCAGTTCATCCTCGGTCTTGCCGAACGCCAATGCCTCGGCCTGAGCGAACAGGTTCGCCATCAGCAGGTCATGCTGCTTCGTCAGCGGACTGAGCGGGCGGCAAAAGCCGATCATGTCGCACGGCACCCGCTTGGTGCCCTGGTGCAGAAGCTGGTAGAACGAGTGCTGCCCGTCGGTCCCCGGCTCGCCCCAGACGATCGGGCAGGTTTCGTAGTTCACCACATGCCCGTCGAGAGCGACGTGCTTGCCGTTGCTCTCCATCTGCAACTGCTGGAGGTACGCGGGGAAGCGGGCCAGCGGCGCCGCATAGGGCATGACGCCATAGCTCTGCGCGCCGAAGAAATTGTTGTACCAAACGGTCAGCAGACCCAGGATCAGCGGCAGGTTCTTCGCCGCGGGGGCGGTGCGGAAGTGTTCGTCCATCGCATGGAAGCCGCCGAGCATGGCGCGGTAGTTGTCCGGTCCGATGGCGATCATCGTGGACAGGCCGATGGCGCTGTCCATCGAATAGCGGCCGCCGACCCAGTCCCAGAAGCCGAACGTGTTGGCGGGGTCGATGCCGAATTTCGTCACGCCCTCGATGTTCGTGGACACCGCGACAAAGTGCTTGGCCACCGCCGCGTCGGACCCGAGCTTGCCCACCAGCCAGGCGCGAGCCGTCGCGGCGTTGGTCATCGTCTCCAAGGTGGTGAAGGTCTTCGACGAGACGATGAACAGAGTCTCCGACGCATCCAGGTCCTGCGTCGCCTCATGGAAGTCGGCGCCATCGACATTGGCGACGAAGCGAAATGTCATCGAACGGTCGCTGAAGGAGCGCAGCGCGCGATACGCCATCTCCGGCCCCAGGTACGACCCGCCGATGCCGATGTTCACCACGTTGCGGATGCGCTTGCCGGTGTGCCCGGTGAACCCGCCCGACCGCAGCCGCGCGGCGAAATCCGCCATCGCGTCGAGCACCTTGTGCACCTCCGGCACCACATCGACGCCGTCCACCTCGATTTTCGTGCCGCGCGGGGCGCGCAAGGCGACGTGCAGCACGGCACGGCGCTCGGTGGTGTTGATCTTCTCGCCGGAGAACATCGCCGCGCGCCGCTGCGCAACGTCACGTTCCTCGGCCAGCCGCAGCAGCAGCCGCATGGTCTCGGCGGTGATGCGGTTCTTCGAATAATCGAGGAACAGCCCGGCGCCGTCGACGGTGAAGTGCTCCACCCGGGCCGGGTCGTCGGCAAACATCCGGCGCAGATGGACATCCTTGATCTCGGCGTGATGGGCGACAAGCGCCTGCCAGGCCGGCGTTTGTGTCAGAGAAACCATGAGCCCGATCCTTTGTCGCTTGGCTGGCGCAAGCTACCCCCGCGCGGCCGCCTGCTCCAGACCGTAAATTGCCGCGCCCAGCAGCGCCGCGTTCACCGTGACGACATGAACGGGCACCTTGCCGAGCAGTTCCGCGAACCGCCCCTTGGCGGTGAACGCCATCATAAAGGCACCGTCCTGAAGGTGGGAAACGACCCGAGGCGGCATCCCACCGGCCAGGTAGACGCCGCCGGTAGCCAGCACCTTCAACGCAAGGTTGCCGGCCTCGGCGCCCCAGATGTCGATCATGATGCGCAGCGACTCGGCGGCCGGCCGGTTGGCGGCGTCGTTCAGGGCGGCATCGACGATGACGGGTGTACGGTCGGCCGCGGCACGCAGGGTTGCAGCGAAGCCCGGGTCTTCCGCCGACGGATCGCGCGAGCGAACAAAGTCATACACATTCGGCAGGCCGGAGCCGGAGCAGACGCGCTCATAGGCGACGTGGCGGAACCGGTCCATCACGAACGCCCACAGATCGGCCTGAACCTGGTTGGTGGGCGCGAAATCGCTATGGCCACCCTCCGAGGCGCAGGCGATGTAGCTGTCGCCGCCCCAGACCAGGAACGCCTCCCCCAGCCCGGTGCCCGGGGCCAGCACCGCGATCGGCGCCTGCGGCACGGCGGTGCCGGCGTTGATGACGACGGTCTCGTCCGGCGTCAGATGCGGCACGGCATGCGCGACCGCGCGCAGGTCGTTCAGCAGGCTGACGCGCTTCAGGTTCAGGGCAGTGGCCAGGGCGGCTTCCTGAAGGTCCCAGGGGAGGTTGGTCAAATGCGCGCGGCCGTCGATGACCGGCCCGGCGACGTCAAAACACGCATCCGTTGCCTTGGCGCCCGTCTCCGCCAGGAATGTCTCAACGATTGGCTGCAGACCCGGGTATTCACCGCTGTGATATTCCCGCTCGGCCAGCAGCTTGCGCGGCCCGTCCTGCGGAGAGACGAGCGCGAGCCGCGTTTTTGTCCCGCCGATATCGCCCGCGATCAGCATGAAGTGGATTTTCCCCGATTGATTTGGATATCTTGCCGCGCTCGCCTCTCGGGCCGCGACGCCGGGAAGCGCGCCTCTCCCCGGGTGGAAATAGCGAACACCGCCAACTCACGCGAAGTCAAGATGCCACCGGGTGTTTACCGTCCGCTTCGGGCTCGCCGACCGTCAGGGGCGGCGGCACAAAACATGGCAGGATGGACCGTCGATTTTATATCCCATCGAGGACCGCCTTTGCCTCCTTGAGGTCCGGCGCATCGAAGCCTTCGGTAAACCAACCGTATACCGGCGCCAGCAGGTCGCGCGCTTTCGCAAGCCGCCCCTGGTCAAGCCAAAGCCGGGCCAGGTTCGTGCTGGCACGCAACTCGAACAGCCTGGCGCGACGCGCCCGTGACCATTCGAGCGCCTTTGCAAAGCACAATTCAGCCTGTTCCGGTTCGTTCGCGGCTTCATACAATTGGCCGCGCAACCTGTGAATCTCAGAACAGTGAGATTGCTCTTCAGTCGTGGCGATTATCTCTGCTTCTCTAAGTGCCTGTTCCGCCTCGTCCGTCCGATGCAGCCGTAACAAACACTGCCCCAGCTCGCTCATCAACTGGGTTGCGTGAAATGTGCCGCTTACCCGCCGCCAAAGAGTTAGCCCGCGGCGCATATCGGCCAATCCCTCGTTCGGTTCTCCGATACCGAGACGGGCCGCCCCTCGAAATATGAGTACGTTTCCCAAGCGCCCGTTAAAGCCGTGCCGTTCGCAAATATTTATGCACACATTTCCGATCTCAACCGATTCGGCATCACGCCCGAGAGGAATCAAGCTACGCATCCTTACCAAGCCCGCCCAGGCGATAGAAAACGCGTGCCCGCGGGCATTTGCGATGTCCCATGCCTGTTCGGAGAACGTCGCGCGCTCTTCAAGCAGGCCCAAGGCCGTCAAACTTACTCCTGCGTAGCTACGGCAAACGACTGCGGGGTCGCCGCCGCCGATCGGGTTTTCGTGGGTACATCGCACCTCATCATCCAGTTTCATTGCGCCTAATTCGTACTCGAGCGCCGGTTCGAATTCGCCGATGCAATAATTGGCTACACCGAGCATCGTCCACAATTGCACGCGGGTCTGAGGCCGTAAGATTCCGCGCGAGCTTGGTGGATATACCTTCCGCAATATCTATAAATTCTCCGTAACGGGATTGCCCGAATAGCAACGGTGCGATGCCTATCCCAGCCCTCGCATACTCTTCCGGCAAATCAAGGTTCAGTGCCGCAGTTCGGGCTCGTCCGAAGGCTTCCCTGCCCTCTTCCGAGTTATAGCCTTCCGCCTGCATCAGAGCATTTCCCAACTTGATGCTGATCTCGGGTTCACGCATCCGAATCACAGTCGGCGCATCCGGCATCTCGAGTAATCGGTTGGCAGACCGGTAATGCGCGATGGACTCCGAAATAGCACCGCGTTGTTCGCAACTGTCGCCAGCGCGAGCCCAATACTGGAATGATTTTTCCACGTTGCCAGCGTGCAGGTGGTGAAATGCCAGCACTTCAGGTTGATTCCGCGCGAGTTCGGCAAACTGAGTCTCAAAGGCAGCGGCAATGCGTCCATGCAGTTGCTGTCGCCGCGCCCGCACGAGTGTCGCGTAGGCGACATCCTGTATCAGCGCGTGCTTGAACATGTAGACTGCATCCGGTGCCACACCGCGCCTAAACAAAAGCCCCGCGTCGGTCAGTTCGTTGAGTCCTTCCGCCAACCGGGCGTCCGGCAGGCCTGCCACCGCCTCGACCAGCGTGTGCGGAAACTCCCGGCCGATAACGGAGCCGATTTGTGCCACCGTCTTGGCAGCCGGCAATCGGTCGAGGCGCGCCATAAGGGATGCCTGCAGCGTATCCGGAACCGCCAGCGCCCATTGCGGTCCGAGATCTTCGAGCTCGAACATCCGGCCGAGTTGGGAACGCGTCGCGTCACTCACCACGATTGTATCGGGCTGGGCGAGGGCTTGCAGACGCGCCGCGAGGTTCGGGGTTTTGCCGACGGCGGTGATGGTCTGGGCCGCGCCGACACCAACCAGATCGCCGGTGACGACCAGGCCCGTGGCAATTCCGATGCGCACGGACAGGTGTTGCGCCCTGACAGCCTCGACGATCGCAAGGGCCGCCGATACGGAGCTTTCGGCCTGCGCCTCATCGGCATTTGGCCAGCCGAAATAGGCCAGGACGCCATCGCCGACGAAGCGGGCGATAAAGCCGTGCTCGACGGTCACAGCTTCCGCCACTTTCCCCTGGTAGGCAGACAGGAGCTCACGCAACTCTTCGGGGTCAAGCGCGGCGGACAGTGGCGTCGAGCCGACGATGTCACAGAACATCACCGTAATGTGCCGGCGCTCCGCTGTGGACGGCGCCGCCCAATCTTCAGTCGGCGCCCCCTTCTGCGGCGCACCGGACGCTTCCGACAGTTTGGCGATGGCCACCAGCAGCCGGCGGCGATGTCCGACGGCCGAGACCCCGAGGTGGCTCAGATCGTCCGCGATGAGATGGCGCAATACTTCTACGTCGACGCCATTCTCATGGAATGCCGCCTCGTATCGTTCGAGACCGAGGTTTCGCAGCCAGTCGCCGACATCCACCGCCGCGCCTCCGGCCAGGTGAAATGCACGCCGGCGAATCATCGCCCGGGTGGGAGGTGATGTACACGAACTGAAAATCCATTGTCAGCAACAGGCGGTGATGCCGTCGCGCGAAAACCGTAACGCCGATCGGCGATGCCCGCCCGGTCAAAGCATGATCGTGCTGAGCGAGGCCTTCAGCCGCGGCGCCGCAAAGTCGAGAAACGCCCGCAGCTTCAGCGGGACCAGGGATGCACCGCTGTAGACGAGGTGCACCGGCAGCGGCTCCGGCTCGAACGGCCGCAGGATCAGGCGCAGCGTGCCGGCGGCGACCGCCGCCCGGGCCTGATAGGACAGCACCCGCGTAATCCCGGCGGACGCGATCGCGGCCTCGATCGCCGCCTCCGCCGTATTGACGGCGAAGCGCGGGCGGATCGGCAGCAACGTGGCCTGCTTGCCGCGTCCGAAGGTCCAGACATTCGCCGAATGGAGGCCTTCGAACATGACGCAATCGTGGCCCTCGAGCGCAGCGGGCGTCTCCGCCGTGCCGCGCGCCTCCAGGTAGCCCGGACTTGCGCAGATCACCGGGATCACCGTCCCCAGCCGGAGGGCGACCATGCTGCTGTCGGGCAGTTCGCCGATGCGGATTGCCACATCGACATGGTCGTCCAACAGATTGACGAGATAATCCGCGAGCACCATCCGCACGTCGATCTCCGGGTAGGCTTTCAGGAAATCCAGCACAACCGGCTCGACATGCAGCCGCCCGAACTCGATCGGGGCGGTGATCGTCAGGTGGCCGCGCGGGGCGCGATATTCTCCTGATGCCGCGCGCTCGGCCTCCTCGATCTTGTCGAGGATGCGCCGGCTCGCCTCCACGTAGGCGCGGCCGGCCTCGGTCAGAGCCAGCCGGCGGTTGGTGCGGACAACCAGTTGGGCGCGCAGATGCGCCTCAAGTTCCGACACCTTGCGGCTGACGGTGGCGAGCGGCATGCCCAGCGCGCGGGAGGCCGCCGACAGGCTGCCGCCATCGACCGCGGCGATCAGGGTCGCCATGGCATCCAGGCGGTCCATCCCGCAGCTCCCGTAAAATGGAAGATAGGGTTCCACAAGTATCGGATACTGCGTCTGCGTGGAAGGTCCCATTTGGCGAAGCGGCAGTTTCCGGGAGGGTGGCCATGACCCGATTATCGAGCGATATCGCCTTCACCTCGTCGGTCAAAGCAGTCCAGGCTGCGCGCGGCTCCCGTGGCGGCTATGCCGGCATGGAAGCGCGCGGCGGTTTCCGGACCGCCATCGACGAAGACCTGGTTCAGTTCCTTGCACAGGTGGACACGGCGTATCTCGCCACGGCGAATGCCGAGGGCCAGCCCTATGCCCAGCATCGCGGCGGCCCGAAAGGCTTTATCCGCGCGCTGGACGATCACACCATCGGGTTTGCCGATTTCTCCGGCAACCGGCAGTATATCTCGACCGGCAATCTTGCCGAGAACGACAAGGCCTTTCTGTTCCTGATGGACTATGCGCACCGCCGCCGCGTCAAGCTGTGGGGCCGTGCCCGGGTTGTCGAGGGCGACCCGGCGTTGGAAGCGCGGCTGATGCCCGAAGGATATCATGCCCGGCCCGAACAGGTCATTCTGTTCATGGTCGAGGCGTGGGACACTAACTGCGCGCAGCATATTCCGCGGAAGCTCGACGCGGAGGATGTCGCCGCGGCCATCGGGCGGCTGGAGGCGCGGATCGCGGCGCTCGAAACCGAAAATCGCCGCTTTGAACAGCGTCTGCGCCCGGCCGAACCGGCCATGTCGCAAACCTGACAATTGTGGTGGTGTCTCCGGGCACGCCGGCACCTCCATCATGGCGCGTGCAGGGCCACCCTCCAAGCCTTTGCTTTCATGAAGGAGAGGCGTGCGTGGCCGCCTGCGTCGGCACGACGGCGGGGGTGGCATTGGCCTTGCATGCCACGATCAGGCATCCACAGGAGTGCCGATCGTGCCGCATCTCTCGCCGCGTTTCTGCATCAACGACACCACGCTTCGCGATGGCGAGCAAACTCCCGGCGTGGCGTTTACAGAGTCCGAGAAGGCCTCGATCGCCGCCGCCCTGCAAGCCGCCGGGGTGGATGAAATTGAGGCCGGCACCCCGGCGATGGGCGAACCGGAAGTCGCTGCCATTGCCGCCGCCGTGCATGCCGCGCCGAACGCCCGCGTCGCCGCCTGGTGCCGCATGGCCGAGGCCGATGTCGCCGCGGCCCTGCGCTCCGGCGTGCGCTACGCCAACCTGTCGGTGTCCGTCTCCGACCGCCAGATCGCCGCGAAATACCCCGGCGGCCGGCAGGAAGTGCTTGACCGCATCGCCCGTGTCGTGCCGCTGGCGCTGGACAAGGGCCTGACGGTTTCCGTCGGCGGCGAGGATTCCAGCCGCGCGGATGAGGATTTCTTGCAAACGGTGATCGACGCCATCGCGGCGGCCGGCGCCTATCGGTTCCGCTTCGCCGACACGCTGGGTGTGCTCGATCCCTTCACGACCGATGCGACCTTCCGCCGCCTGCGGGCGCACACCGATCTGGACCTGGAATTCCACGGCCATGACGACCTCGGTCTGGCGACGGCCAATACGCTGGCGGCTCTGCGCGGCGGGGCGAACCACGCCAGCGTCTGCGTCCTGGGCCTTGGGGAGCGGGCCGGCAACGCCGCTCTGGAACAGGTCGCCGCCGCGATTCCGCGTGTCGGCATTGGCTCCGTCCGCACGGTGATGGCCGAGTTGCCGAACCTGGCGGAAATCGTCGCCGCGGCGGCCAACCGCACCATCCCGCACGGCCAGCCGATCGTGGGCGAGACGGCGTTCACGCATGAGTCCGGCATCCATGTCAGCGGCCTGCTGCGCGATCCCGGCACGTATGAGGCGCTGGACCCCGCCCTGTTCGGGCGGGAGCGGCGGATCCTGCTCGGCAAGCACTCCGGTTCGGCGTCGCTGCGCGATGCGCTGCAGGGGCTGAACATTTCGCAGACAGTATTGCCCGAGCTGCTGGTCCGGCTGCGCGCCCATGCGGAACGGGTGAAGCGGTCGGTGACGCGGGAAGAGGTGATGTCGCTGCTTGCCGTGGCGGCGGAGTAGGCGGCATGGGCGCGCATCTCCTTACTGCGGCTGTCGTCTATGGCCCGGGCGACGACGTGGATGCCGCTTTGTCCGCGGCGGCGGCCGAGCTTGTTCTGGCTGGCGTCACCATCGGCGGTCTGATGCAGCGTTTCGGCGCGCGGATCGCGCCGGGAAAGCGGGAAATGCTGCTGGATGTGTTGCCGGACGGAGAGACGATCCGGTTGAACGATCCACGCGGCCCCGGCGTGCAAGGCTGCATATTGGACAACGACGCGCTGGCGCGGGCGGCCATGGCGTTTCGCGATGCGGTTGTGGCGCAGCCCGACCTGCTGTTCGCCAGCCGGTTCGGCAAGGAGGAAGCGGCCGGCCATGGGCTGCGGGACGAACTTGCCGAGGCGATGTTGGCGGGGATTCCGATGCTGGTCCCGGTGCGAGTCAGTCTGCTGCCGGATTGGGTTGCGTTTTTGGGGGCGCCGGGGGAGGTGCTGGCGCCGACGGTCGAGGCGATTCTGGGATGGGCGGACTCGAAGCGTATCGGGTCGCGGGCTAGCGCGGCGGTGGCGATCGGGTGGTGATGTGCGTTGACTGGATGCCGCGCGGCGATTTGGGTTCATCACGGATTTAGCGGATGCATGCACGGATTACTCGGAAAGAATAGTCCAGAAGGCGGTTTCCGGCTAGACCGAAACTACGGTAGCGGAGCCGATGACAATGCCGTCGTGTCTTCCGGTGATGAACTGACGGGAAACGCTCGCACCGTCATGGCGCGGCTTGGCCGGGCCCCGTGCCGCCGCGCGTGCTTGCGCGGGTGGCCCGGACGAGCCGCATACGCGCTAACTTAATTGGCGTGGCATCGGGTTCTCGGTCGTGTCGTGGCCGGCCATCAACGACTTTGCCGCCACAAGCACCGCAAGGCGTGCGTGGCCGGGCCAAGCCCAGCCATAACGCCAAGGCAACGTCGTAGCCAGGTCCGCTTAAAGTAAAGTAAGCGCACATGCGGACAAGCCGGGCCATGACGTTTTCGATGGAACGGTCGAATTCATCGCGAACTGGCTTAGATGAATGCCGGCTTGCGTGCTTCAATGTCATCCGCGCAATCCGTGTATGCATCCGGGTAATCCGTGATGAACCCACTTCGCCGCCCAACCCGCCGCTGAGGCACCAAACGAAAAGCTCGGGCCGCCTCGCAACGGCCCGCACTCTCATTCAAGCAGCGTGCTTAGAATCCCAAACTTCACGAGTGATCCAGGCCTCCAGCACCTTCACGTGCTCCGCCTCCTCATGCACGAATTCCTTGGCCATAGCGATGATGTCCGGATCGGTCGCGGTGCCGGCCACGGCGTAGTAGAACTCGAAGCCCCGCTTTTCCCCCTGCAAGGCCGCACGCAGCGCGTCGAGCCGCGACAGCGACGGATCGCCGGCCCACAGCGACGTCCGTTCCGGCGTCACATGATCCGGCCAGACGTAATCGGGCGGAATTTCCAGATGGGCATCAACCTTGCCCGCCCGCTTCTCCGCCTCCGCCAGATGCATCCGCGAGAACGCGGCCAGCTGCGCGAACAGCTTCGCCACGGCGGCATTGCCGACCGCTGCCATCGCGGCGGCCAGTTCGTCGAAATGAACCGCGGCATCGGCTTCCACCTTCACCGCATAGCTCAGGAATTCCTGCACCGTCGCCGGCTTGATGCCGCCCTTGTAGATCCTCGCGGCCTTGGAAAATCCCGGCGGTTGAGCCGGTATCGTCTCATCGCCCACGAACGACACAAGAATGTCTTCGTTGCGCACGAAACACTGGCAGGCCAGCCGGTAGCGCGGCGGCATGTCGTTGACCTCGGCGTCGTGGATTTCCTGCTTGGTGATCTTGCCAAGGGTGCGCAGGCCTTCCTTTTCCTTTTCCGTCAGCGAAATGGCGTATTTTTTGGTCGGATCGAGGTGCTTCACCTCGACCAGGCACGAGCCGCATTCGCCGTCCTGGCAATCGAACGCGATGGGGATCTTGTGCGCTTTCGCGACGCTCAGGATCGTTCCCCGGTCGCCCGCGACCGCGTAGACCGTTACGTCCCGCGCCATGGATGGCGAGGAAAAAGTCACGTTACTCACTGATATGCTCCTGTTTCGCTTCTAATGGTGGTTGGCATGAAGGCATATCGGGGCGAGGGCATCCCTCGCCGACCGACTTCAAACCGCTGGCCAGGCCAATCCAGGCGGCAATCAGGTCGGGATCGAAACCGGCAACGGTGACCCCGCCGCATTCCAGCAACGGCCGGCGGATCAGCAGCGGCTGCGTCAGCAGCAGCGCCATGGCGTCCGATTCCGTCAGCGTTTCCGGCCGCAATTCGCCCCGCTTCACTGCGGGGGCGGAACGGTTGAACCAGTCGGCGACCGGCGTATCGCCGAAGAACGGACGCAGCCGCTCACGCGTCCAAGGCTCTGCGCTCAGGTCCCGCACATCCAGCGTATGGCCGGACCCGCGAAGCAATGCGATCTGTTTGACATTTCCCGCGCATCCGGGCTTGCCCCAGAATGTCAGCTCAGCCATTGGCTGATTTCCTGCCGCGAGCCGCGCCAAAGTTCATGCACCGCCGTAACGGTTGCCGCGGCGATCGTTTCGGTAAGCGGGGAGATGCCGTGGCAACGCGCATGCTCGCCGCGCGGATCGATCTCCAGCAGGCGCATTCCGGCTCGCACCACGGTGCCGCGCCGGATCAGGCCGCAGATTCGCCCGGCGAGTGGAAGCGGTATCTGCCGGCCGGCGCATAAGCCGCCGACGTCGCCTTGCACCAGGTTTTCGCCGATTTCCCGGAACGTCCACCAGATGCCGGACCGCGGCGCCCGCACCAATTGCTGCCCTTCCGGCCCGACGATCAGACCCGATTCCGCGGGCCCCGCCCGAGTGGTTCCGTGCCGCAGGATAAGACCCGCGGCTTCGGGCGCCGTCTCTACAGCGATATCGACATTGCCGCCGGCGGTGAAACCCGGTCCGAGGCCTATGGCGAACGGCAATTCACCCCGCAGGTCCGGACGGCACTGCGCCCGGCGCGGCCGCGCGTCGATGACCCCCTCGACCAGCGCCGGATCCATCAGCCGATCGGCCGGCAGATCGGTCACCGCCAGGATCTCCGTCGCCCGCGCCGGGGCCGCCGGATCGGCGGCATACGCAGTCAGGCCTTCGACCCGGGCCGATCCGTCTTCCAGCGCATCGTCGAATGCCATGCCCCGCCGCAGTACCGGCACGTCGGGGTCACGCACCAACAGGACAGGCACACCGACCCGCGCCAGCGCATGGCCCACCGCCGAGGCGAGATCGTCCGTACCGAGCACCAGTATTGGCTTCGGCCTGAGGCGGGGCATCGTTGGCCCTCGGTCGTGCATGCTGTGGCTCCCTGTCATGACGCGCCGTCATGCCAACCGGCATTCCCCTGAATGGCGGTTGGTTTTCGTGACTGGAATTATCGAACTGGTCCTATTACGCAGGCCTTACGCGGCCGGATGTTTTCGGTGCAAGCCTTGGGCCAAGGTACGAGTCGGCCCAAAAAGCCGCTCGAATGGGCATTTTCGTGATGAAAATCCGGCACCTTTGTCATGAATCAAACAAAATGCGAATGACCAGCCGATTTTGTCATGCTGCACTGCACTTTCGCATTGCCATATGGGGCCGGATGTCCGTAACCTGACATATGCCAAATTCGCCTTGTCGGAACTCGGACAACCCCAACCTTGAGATGGATCAGACGGTGCTTATGCATGACCCTGCCGCCATCACGGCGAATGACACGCTGCCCTACAGCGCCGATGTAGCGCTGCTCGGGATCTATGAGATCTCCAAGCTGCTGTGCGGCCCCGGCAGCCTGCATGATGTGCTGGCGGGCACGATGTACGTCCTGCACAGCTTCCTCGACATGGGCAACGGCGTCATCGCGCTGATCGATGAGAACGGGGAGCCGGAACATGTCTTCTCCGCCTCCCACAGCAGCATCATGGCGCGCGATTATTTCGCCGCGATCCCGGAAAAGGCGGTCGGCCAGATGATGGTCACCGAAATGCCGGTGGTGATCGAGAACGTCGCCAAGGACACCAGCTTCGGCACGTGGGACACGTCGCTGTGGGGCGGCGACGGCCAGCATTATGCGTTCATTGGCGTGCCGATCCGTGACCGCGGCCGCGCCATCGGAGTCATGACGATCGACCGGGCGTGGATGTCCGTCGGCGACGTGCGCGCGGATGAGGACGTGCGTTTCCTGAAGATGGTGGCCAACCTGATCGGCCAGACCGTGCGGCTGCATCGCCTGGTGATCCGAGACCGCGAACGCATCCTGGAAGACCAGCGGCGGATGGAGAAGGAGCGTGAGGCGCTCGTTCCGCATGATGGGCACCGCCCGGCGATCTCCGGGATCATCGGCGATAGCCCGGTGTTGAAGGCGGTGATGGACAAAGTGCGGCTGGTTGCCCGCAGCAATGCGCCGGTCCTGCTGCGCGGCGAGTCGGGCACGGGAAAGGAATTGTTCGCCCAGGCGCTGCACGAATCGTCGCCGCGGCGCGACAGGCCGTTCGTCAAGCTGAACTGCGCGGCGCTGCCCGAAAGCGTGCTGGAGTCGGAGCTGTTCGGTCACGAAAAGGGGTCGTTCACCGGCGCCATCGCCCAGCGCAAGGGACGCTTCGAATTGGCCGACGGCGGGACATTGTTCCTGGACGAAATCGGCGAGATTTCCGGCTCGTTTCAGGCCAAGCTGCTGCGTGTGCTGCAGGAAGGCGAGTTCGAGCGTGTCGGCGGGACCCGCACCCTGAAGGTGGACGTGCGGATGGTCAGCGCCACCAACCGCAACCTGGAAGACGCGGTTGCCAAGGGAACGTTCCGGGCCGATTTGTATTATCGTTTGGCGGTCGTGCCGATTGCCCTGCCGCCGCTGCGCGACCGGCCCGGGGATATACCGTTGCTGGCACAGGAGTTCTTGCGCCGGTTCAATGTCGACAACAAGACACGCGTGTCGCTGGCGACCTCGGCAATGCCGGTGCTGCAGTCGTGCTATTTCCCCGGGAATGTTCGGGAACTGGAAAATTGCGTGCGCCGCACCGCGACGCTGACCCAGGGCGACCGGATCAGCGACAAGGACTTTGCCTGCCACAACGATGGCTGCCTTTCAGCGGTGTTGTGGAAGCACGCGCCCCGCACGGCGACGCACGCGCCCCCGGCCACCGCGCTGCCGGCGGCCCCGGTTACGCCGGTTGTCGAACTGCCGGTGCTGAGCGAACCGACCTGCGCTTCGGCTGCCACCTGCAAGGTGCCGAACGGGGGCGGGTCGCAGTCCGAGTACGAGCAGATCGTCGAGGCGATGGAACGCTCCGGCTGGGTGCAGGCCAAGGCGGCACGAATCCTGAACATGACACCGCGGCAGATCGGCTACGCGCTGCGCAAGCACAACATTCCGATTAAGAAGTTTTAGCTCCCGCTTTCGGCATGGCCCGGCTCGTCCGGGCCATGCCGGTGTATGGGCAGGCCAAGCAGGTACACGTTCCGACAATAATTGTCAGACTTCCCACGCACCTTACCGCCTGCCCTTCCCCAACGCCCTGACTTTCCAACACTTTCGCATCTGGCACGCCAATTGCTGTGTTGCATCCAATCCCCGCCGGCGGAAGGAGCAACACGTGGCCAACATCATTTCCCTCGACAGCCTGAAGGCCCCCGTCACGCCGGAAGCGATGCGCGCCCAGTTGGAGTCCGGCGGCTGCGCGTCCTCAAGCTGCGGGTCGTCCGACGGCCCTGCCGACATGGACCCGGAGGTGTGGGCGAAGGTCAAGGACCACCCGTGCTATTCCGAAGAGGCACACCATTATTTCGCCCGCATGCACGTCGCCGTGGCGCCCGCCTGTAATATCCAGTGCAACTACTGCAACCGAAAATACGATTGTTCCAACGAATCCCGCCCCGGCGTCGTATCGGAAAAGCTGACCCCGGAACAGGCGATGCGCAAGGTCGTCGCGGTCGCCAATGCGGTGCCGCAGTTCTCCGTCCTCGGCATCGCCGGCCCCGGCGACGCCTGCTACGACTGGGCGAAGACCAAGGAGACGTTCCAGGAAATCTCCGCCCGCATCCCCGACGTCAAGCTGTGCCTGTCCACCAACGGTCTGGCCCTGCCCGACCACGTGGACGAAATCATGGATATGAACATCGACCACGTTACGATCACCATCAACATGGTCGATCCGGAAATCGGCACCAAGATCTACCCGTGGATTTTCTACAACCACCGCCGCTGGACCGGCCTGGAGGCCAGCCAAATCCTGCATGAGCGTCAAATGCTCGGCCTGGAAATGCTGGCGGAACGAAAGATCCTGGTGAAGGTCAACTCCGTCATGATCCCCGGGATCAACGACGAGCACCTGATCGAGGTCAATCGGATGGTGAAGGCCAAGGGAGCCTTCCTGCACAACATCATGCCGCTGATCTCCGACCCCGCGCACGGCACGCATTTCGGCCTGACCGGCCAGCGCGGACCGGAGGCGATGGAACTGAAGGAACTGCAGGACAAGCTGTCCGGCGGTGCCAACCTGATGCGCCATTGCCGGCAGTGCCGCGCCGACGCCGTCGGCATGCTGGGCGAGGACCGCGGGCAGGAATTCAACATGGACCTGTTGCCGGAAGCGGCCGAATACGATCCGTCCAAGCGCGCCGCCTACCGGGCCGTTGTGGCCGAGGAACGTGGCGAGCACATCGCCAAGAAGGCCGCGGCCGCGCAAACTGTTGCGGCTTCTGAGACCGGCGCCAAAGTGCTGGTAGCCGTTGCAACGAAAGGCGGCGGCCGGATCAACCAGCATTTCGGTCACGCCACGGAATTCCAGGTCTACGAAGTTTCCTCCGCCGGCATCAGCTTCAGCGGCCACCGCAAGGTCGAGAAGTACTGCGAAGGCGGCTGGGGCGAAGATGCAACGCTGGACAGCGTCATCGCCGCCCTTGACGGCATCAAGACCGTGCTGTGCGCAAAGATCGGCGATTGCCCCAAGGACAGCCTGTCCGCCGCCGGCATCACGGCAACGCACGAATACGCTTACGACTGGATCGAGGCGGGTATCGCCGCCTGGTACGCCGCGGCCCATCCCGCCGTCGCGCGTCTGACTGCCTGAACCCACAAAAGGAGAAGTTTGCTATGGCTTACAAGATCGTTGCTTCCCAGTGTACCGCCTGCGGAGCATGCGAATTCGAATGTCCGAACGCGGCGATTTCGACCAAGAAGGGCACCTACGTCATCAACGCCTCGCTGTGCACGGAATGCGAGGGCCACTTCCCCGCCGCGCAGTGCGCCGCGGTGTGCCCGGTCGACGCGACCTGCATCCCGGCCTGACATAACGGTGGACGAGGCGGTCGAAGCGCTGGACTGGACTGGGCAGCCGATTGATTGCGCCGTTTGTCCCCATGAGGGGCAAGCGGCCTGCGAGCCCTTGAAAGCCTGCGTCAACGACCGCCGCGCCCGCCGCATCGAACGTTTCTTCCAGGCGAACCGGCAACTGGCGGACGATTATCTGGAGCATCCGTATTTTGAGGTACGGGCCCTGGCCGGGCGTTACTGCAACGTATTCCGCCTGCAACGCCTGATGAACGATCCGGAACCGGAACCCCGCGCCTCAGCCGCTTTGCGTCTGCCCCTGCCCCGCGCCCTGCCCATGAAAACCGACGCTGATCGGCGGGTGCGCGTGGCTTTGGCGAGCCGTTTGACCGGCCAGGCGCAGCTGGACATGACGACGGACCCGGACAGTTGGGTGCGCCTTGTCGTGGCGCGACGGTTGCCGCCGGAACTGGTCATCGTCGTTGCCAACGACGTTGATTCCGAAGTGCGGCGGGTGGCCGCCCGCCGGATGACGTTGAGTGCCCTGCCCGCCATGGTTGGCGATCCGGAACCGATGGTGCGGCTGGAAGTGGCGGAACGGCTGCCACCGGAACGGCTGCACCTGCTGGCGCGCGACCCGGACATGCGGGTCCGCTTCACCGTTGCGGAACGGATCGATCTTGAGTCTCTGGCGGCGTTCCGTGACGACCCCGAATTGGTCATCCAGGAACTGGTCGCCGCGCGTCTGGCTGTATCTCAGAAAGAGGACGATACCAATGGGCCTGGGACGTGAAGAAGAGATCGAGATCTACAAGCCGCCGGTGTTCAAGGCCGGCACCAAAGTCTTCGCCAACCGCCAGGTGAAAAACGACGGCACCATGGCCGGCCGGGAGATCGGCGAGGTGGTCGTGAAGAAGGGCGATGTCGGTTATGTACGCGACATCGGCATGTATCTCCAACGATACTACATCTACGCCGTCGAATTCATCGATCGCGGTTCCGTCGTCGGCATGCGTGGCCGCGAACTGGAACCGTTCGTAGCCAAGGAAGCCACTTCATGAAGGTTATGGTCCGCCAGGCAGCCGGTGTGCTGTCGATCTACGTGCCGAAAAAAGACCTGGAGGAAGTGGTCGTCGAAAAGGAACTCGAAACCATCTGGGGCGGCTGGGTCAAGCTGAAAAACGGCTGGGTGCTGGAAATGCCGGCGATGGATCCGGCGCCGCGCCTGCCGATCACCGTCAATGCGCGCAAGCGTGGCGAGGAGGAGTAGATGCTCGATTTCACAAACGTCACGCCAGGCATCGCCGCACGGTTGAAGGACGGATCCTTGCTGCCGTTCATGGGGCCGGGCGTGACGGCTTTGTCCGAAACGACTGTTCCGACGTCGCATGAGGCCTTGGCAGCTTGGCTTGGGTCGAAGGTGGCGCTGCCGAAGCGGGCGCGCGGAAACTGCTGGGCGGCGGCCCAGTACATCGAGAGTTTCAAACACCGCGGCACGCTGGACAAGATGATGGCGGCGGCGTTTGCGAATCCCGTGCCCCCGACCCCGTTGCACGAGGCGATCGCTCGTCTGGCACCGGCCTTGGTCGTGGACACATGGTACGATGCAGCGTTGCGCTCGGCTTTTGCCAGCCGTTCCGGATGGGGCGAGATCCAGGCGGCATCGCGGGCGACGCCCGGCGAGTATCGCTGGTATCGGGCGTATGATTCGACGGGCGCGGAATGTTCGCCGGCCCTGGCCGATCAGTGGAGCACGCTGATCTACAAACCGCATGGCTGCGTCACACCGTTTTCGAACTTCCTAATTTCCGACGCCGATTATGTCGAAGTGCTGACAGAGATCGACATTCAGACGCCGATTCCCGACACGGTGAAAACCCGCCGCGCGGAAAGCGGATTTTTGTTCCTCGGTTGCCGGTTTCACGACCAGTCGCTGCGCACATACGCGCGGCAGATCGCCAAACGCTCGGCCGGAGGCCATGTTGTGGTGATCGACGGCACGCTGTCGAAGAACGAGGAAAAATTCTTGCGCGAACTGGATGCCAGCGTGGTGCGCCAGGATCTGCCAAGCTTCGCGGCGGAGCTTGCCGAACTGCTCTGACGGCAGCTTTGTCGGACAACACCCGGTCGGGACCCACGGCCGGGTTTTTCTTTGTACGCGGCCATCCGACAATCCGTGTTGGGTCTATGTCGCACTCCGTACATGAATGTCATCGCTGAATTGGGCAAAAAACCGCTAATTTCCGCCCGTTTTCACTTGGCACGGCGCTTGCTGTTTGTGGTTGGCGTTCGTCAGCGTGTGTCGGGTCGGTTCCCGGCATCCCAATTCGCAAAAGGAACACCACATGGGCAAACTTCGTCAGATCGCCTTTTACGGCAAGGGAGGCATTGGCAAGTCGACCACCTCTCAGAACACCCTCGCTGCCCTGGTCGATCTCGGCCAGAAGATCCTCATCGTTGGCTGCGATCCGAAGGCGGACTCTACCCGTCTGATCCTGAACACCAAGCTGCAGGACACCGTGCTGAGCCTCGCCGCCGAAGCCGGTTCGGTTGAGGATCTCGAGCTCGAGGATGTTCTGAAGGTTGGCTACAAGGACATCAAGTGCGTTGAGTCCGGCGGCCCGGAGCCTGGCGTTGGTTGCGCCGGCCGCGGCGTTATCACCGCCATCAACTTCCTGGAAGAAAACGGCGCTTATGACGATGTCGATTACGTCTCCTACGACGTGCTCGGCGACGTGGTTTGCGGCGGCTTTGCGATGCCGATCCGTGAGAACAAAGCTCAGGAAATCTACATCGTCATGTCCGGCGAGATGATGGCGCTGTATGCCGCCAACAACATCGCCAAGGGCATTCTGAAGTACGCTCATTCCGGCGGCGTCCGGCTTGGTGGGCTGATCTGCAACGAGCGCCAGACTGACCGCGAGTTTGATCTGGCCGAAGCGCTGGCCAAGCGCCTGAACACGCAGTTGATCCACTTTGTGCCGCGGGACAATATCGTTCAGCACGCGGAACTGCGTAAGCAGACGGTTATTCAGTACGCTCCCGACTCCAAGCAGGCTGGCGAGTACCGCACGCTGGCTCAGAAGATCCATGACAACGCCGGCAAGGGCACGATCCCGACGCCCATCACCATGGAAGAGCTGGAGCAGATGCTGCTGGACTTCGGCATCATGAAGACCGACGAGCAGGCCTTGGCCGAACTGCAGGCGAAGGAAGCCGCGAAGGCTGCCGCCGCCGTCTAACACCACGGGCCGTCGCGGTGATCCGCGGCGGCCTGGTTTCTTCCGGCGATCAGGAGAGCCAGAATGAGTTTAGACGAAGAAATACCCTTTCAGAACGACGGCGAATTGCATCAAAAACTGATTGCCGAAGTTCTTGCTGCCTACCCCGACAAATCCCGCAAGCGCCGCCAGAAGCACCTTTCGGTGGCGAAGGCGCTGGATACGCCGGAAGCCAAAGAAGAAGGCTTGATCACTGAATGCGACGTTAAATCGAACATCAAGTCCATTCCGGGCGTGATGACGGTTCGCGGCTGCGCCTACGCCGGTTCGAAGGGCGTGGTGTGGGGTCCGGTAAAGGACATGGTGCATATCAGCCATGGCCCCGTCGGATGCGGACAGTATTCCTGGTCTCAGCGCCGTAACTACTACATCGGCGACACCGGCGTAAACACGTTCGTGACGATGCAGTTCACCACCGATTTCCAGGAAAAGGACATCGTCTTCGGTGGAGACAAGAAGCTTGAAAAAACCATCGACGAGATCGGCGAACTCTTCCCGCTTGCGAAGGGTATTTCGATCCAGTCCGAGTGCCCGATCGGTCTGATCGGCGACGACATCGAAGCGGTGTCGCGCAAGAAGCACAAGGAAACCGGCACCACAATCGTTCCGGTTCGTTGCGAAGGCTTCCGCGGCGTGTCGCAGTCGCTCGGCCACCATATCGCGAACGACGCGATCCGGGACTGGGTGTTCGACAAGAAGGACGTGGAGCACGAAGCCGGCCCTTACGACGTGAACGTCATCGGCGACTACAACATCGGTGGCGATGCCTGGTCCAGCCGTATCCTGCTGGAAGAGATGGGCCTGAAAGTTGTCGGCAACTGGTCCGGCGACGCAACGCTTTCGGAAATCGAAAAAGCACCGAAGGCGAAGCTGAACCTCATCCATTGCTATCGGTCGATGAACTACATCTGCCGGCACATGGAAGAGAAGTACGGCATGCCGTGGCTTGAGTATAACTTCTTTGGGCCGACCCAGATCGCGATGGGGCTTCGCAAGATTGCGGCGTTCTTCGACGAAACGATCCAGGCGAACGCGGAGAAGGTTATCGCGAAGTATCAGCCCCTGGTTGATGCGATTATCGCGAAGTACCAGCCGCGCCTGAAGGGCAAGACCGTGATGCTATATGTCGGTGGCCTGCGCCCCCGCCACGTGGTCAACGCCTACAACGATCTGGGCATGGAAATCGCCGGCACGGGTTATGAGTTTGCCCATGGCGACGACTATCAGCGGACCGGTCATTACGTTAAGGACGGCACGTTGATATACGACGATGCGACCTCGTTCGAACTGGAGAAGTTCATCGAAGGCATCCGTCCCGATCTGGTTGGCTCCGGCGTCAAGGAAAAGTATCCGGTGCAGAAGATGGGCATTCCGTTCCGTCAGATGCATTCGTGGGATTACTCGGGCCCGTATCATGGATACGACGGGTTCGCGATCTTCGCCCGCGACATGGACCTTGCCATCAACAATCCTGTGTGGGGCCTGTTCAAGGCGCCATGGAAGAAGGCGGCATAAACATGCCACAGAACGCAGATAAGGTCCTGGACCACCAGCCGCTTTTCCTTCAGCCTGAGTATAAGGAAATGCTGGCCCGGAAGGCTCAGGGTGAAAACCTCCCGCCCGCCGAGGAGACTGCCAAGGTCGGCGAGTGGACGAAAAGCTGGGACTACCGCGAGAAGAATCTTGCTCGCACCGCCCTGACGATCAATCCCGCCAAGGCGTGCCAACCGCTGGGTGCCGTTTTTGTTGCCGCTGGGTTCGAAAAGACCCTGAGCTTCGTGCATGGCAGCCAAGGATGCGTTGCTTACTACCGCAGCCATCTGTCGCGGCACTTTAAGGAGCCGTCTTCTGTCGTTTCTTCTTCGATGACCGAGGACGCGGCGGTGTTCGGCGGGCTGCAGAACATGATCGACGGCCTGGCCAACGCCTACACGTTGTACAATCCGAAGATGATCGCCGTTTCCACGACGTGCATGGCGGAAGTCATCGGCGACGATTTGCAGTCGTTCATCAGGGGGGCCAAGGAAAAGAAGTCCGTTCCTGACGAATTCAACGTTCCCTACGCCCACACCCCGGCCTTCGTCGGCAGCCATGTCACCGGCTACGACAATATGATGAAGGGCATTCTGGAGAATTTCTGGAAGGGCAAGACCGCCACTCCGGGAACCGCGATCAACATCATCCCCGGCTTCGATGGTTTCGCTGTTGGCAACAACCGTGAGCTGAAGCGCATCCTGGATGAGATGGGCGTGGAATACACGATGCTATCCGACGTTTCAGATCAGTTCGACACCCCGTCCGACGGCGAGTTCCGCATGTTTGATGGCGGCACCACGCTGGAAGCCACGGCCGAAGCGATCAACGCGAAGGCGACCTTGTCGTTGCAGGAATACTGCACGCCGAAGACGCTGGAATATGCTGAGACCTTCGGGCAGAAGACTGCCAGCCTGCACTATCCGCTTGGTATCGGCGGAACCGACGATCTGCTGACCACGATTTCCGAGCTTAGCGGCAAGTCCATCCCGGACTCGCTGGAGAGAGAGCGTGGCCGTCTGATCGATGCGATGGCGGACAGCCAGGCTTGGCTGCACGGCAAGACATACGCGATCTTTGGCGATCCGGACTTCGTCTACGGCATGGCCCGTTTCATCCTGGAAACAGGCGGCGAGCCGCGTCATTGCCTGGCCACCAACGGCAGCAAGGTCTGGGCGGATCAGATGCGGGAACTGTTCGCATCCTCACCGTTCGGCGCGCAGTGCCAGGTGTGGGCTGGCAAGGATCTGTGGCACCTTCGGTCTATCCTCCATACCGAACCGGTGGACCTGCTGATCGGCAGTTCTTACGGCAAGTATCTGGAACGAGACTGTAAGACTCCGCTGATTCGGTTGTCGTTCCCGATCTTCGATCGTCACCACCATCATCGCTTCCCGGTCTGGGGCTACCAGGGCGGATTGCGCGTACTGGTAACGATCCTGGACAAGATTCTCGACAAGCTCGATCTCGATACGATCGAACCGGGGGTCACCGACTACTCCTTCGACCTGGTGCGCTAGAAGACGAACGGCGGGCGGCTTCGTGCCGCCCGCCTGCTTCCTGGAGAGTCCGCATGAGCGAAGCTTTGAAGGCCCGCATCGCCGACATTTTCAATGAGCCAGGCTGCGACAAGAACGTTGCCAAGGATACGAAGGAACGAAAGAAGGGCTGTTCGAAGCCGCTGGTACCCGGGGCTGCCGCCGGCGGCTGCGCTTTTGATGGCGCCAAGATCGCGTTGCAACCACTGACCGACGTTGTGCACCTGGTGCACGGTCCGCTTGCCTGTGAGGGCAATGGCTGGGACAATCGTCACGCATCCAGTTCTGGCTCCCGCCTGTATCGCACGGGTTTCACTACCGACATGACGGAAATGGATATCGTCATGGGCAACGGGGAGAAGCGGCTGTATCGCGCCATCAAGGAAGCGATCGCGCGGCATAACCCGCCTGCGGTGTTTGTCTACGCGACCTGCGTGCCCGCGGTTATCGGCGACGACATCGAGGCCGTCTGCAAGCACGCGACGCAGAAACTCGGCACGCCCTGCATTCCGATCAACGCGCCCGGCTTTGCGGGTTCCAAGAACCTCGGCAACAAGCTGGCTGGCGAGGCGCTGATCGACTATGTAATCGGAACGATCGAGCCGACGACCGTCACCGATACCGACATCAACATTCTCGGCGAATATAATCTATCCGGTGAACTTTGGCAGATCCTGCCGTTGCTCGACAAACTTGGGATCCGTGTGCAGTCCTGCGTGACCGGCGACGCAAAGTACCGGGAGGTTGCGTCCTCGCACCGCGTTCGCGTCAACATGATGGTCTGTTCGACCGCGTTGATCAACGTGGCGCGCAAGATGGAGCAGAAATACGGCATCCCGTATTTTGAAGGATCGTTCTACGGAATTTCGGACACGTCCGATTCGCTGCGTATGATCGCCGGGATGCTGGTGGAGCGTGGCGCCGATCCGTCGTTGATTCCGCGGACCGACAGCCTGATCGCGGCTGAGGAAGCACGTGCCTGGACCCGCATTGAACCGTATCGGGCCGCGCTACAGGGCAAGCGGGTGCTGCTGTATACCGGTGGCGTGAAGTCCTGGTCGATCGTTGCCGCGTTACAGGAAATCGGCATGGAGATCGTCAGCACCTCCGTGCGCAAATCCACTGACAACGACAAGGAAAAGATCAAGGCGCTGATGGGTGGCGATGCCCACATGGTGGACGCGATCCCGCCGCGCGAGATGTACGCGATGCTGATGCGCGGTGAGGCCGATATCATGCTGTCCGGCGGCCGCACCCAGTTCACGGCGCTGAAAGCCAAGACCCCGTGGCTGGACATCAACCAGGAACGTCATACCGCCTATGCCGGGTATGACGGCATGGTGGAACTCGTGTCGGAACTGCATCGCGCGATCGTCAATCCAGTCTGGCGGGAACTGCGACGTCCCGCACCCTGGGACGTCACCGACCGTGATGCGGAACGGACCGCCCTGCTCGAGTCGGCGTGCTGAGGGCGCCATGGCCGAAATCATCCATTCTCACAAAAGCCTCTCCACCAACCCGTTGAAATGTTCGACGCCGCTTGGTGCGTCGTTGGCCTATCTCGGGGTCGCCGGATCGGTCCCGCTGCTGCATGGGTCGCAGGGCTGCACATCATTCGCGCTGGTCCTGACCGTTCGTCACGCCAAGGAAGCGATTCCGATGCAGACCACCGCGATCGATGAGGTCGCGACTATCATGGGCGGGTCGGACAATCTCGAACAAGCGCTGCTGAACCTGACGAAGCGCATGAAGCCACGTTTTATCGGTGTGGCAACGACGGCGCTGATGGAAACGCGCGGCGAAGACATCGTCGGCGATCTTAAGCTGATCCTGGAGCGCCGCCCGGAACTGCGTGATGTGCGCGTTGTGCTGGCTAAAACCCCGGATTTTGAGGGGGCGCTGGAAGACGGCTGGTCAAAGGCCGTCAGCGCGATCATCGACGGGATCGTCGAAGTACCCGGGACAGCGGTGCCGTTGTACCAGCAGATCAATATCCTGCCGGGGGTGCATCAAACCGCCGGCGATATCGAGTGGATGGTGGAGACCGCAGAGTCCTTCGGGCTGATCCCTGTTGTCGTGCCCGATGTATCAGGATCGCTCGACGGGACGGTGCCGGACCATTACATTCCCACGACATACGGCGGGGCGTCAGTCGATGCGATTTCCCGTATGGGCCGTGCCCTCCACACCGTCGCGATCGGGGAGCACATGCGTGCGCCGGCGGATTTGCTGGCTGCCAAAACCGGTGTGCAATCAACTGTTCTGCCGACGTTGACCGGCCTCGGGCCGTCCGATGACTTTGTTGCTTTGCTGACAAAGGTCTCCGGACGTCCGGCGCCTGCCCGTTTGCGTCGCCAGCGCAGTCAATTGGTCGATGCGATACTGGACGGGCATTTCTATTTTGGCGGCAAACGGATCGCGATTGCGGCCGATCCGGATTTGCTGGCGGGTTTAGCGGGATTTTTCACGACGATGGGCGCGGATGTCGTCACCGCTGTCGCATCGACATCGAATTCCCCATTGCTCGCCAGCGTACCTACGGCACGCGTGGTCATCGGCGATCTTCAGGATCTTGAAGACAGCGCCGCGGCCGCGGAAGCCGATTTGCTGGTGACGCACAGCCATGGCCGTCAGGCCAGTGAACGGCTCGGGATCCCGCTGCTTCGCGTGGGGTTCCCGATATTCGACCGCCTCGGCGCAATGCATCGTTGCACCGCCGGCTACCAGGGCACCCGCGCACTGATTTTCGAAGTCGCGAACATCGTTCTGTCCGGTCTGCGCGACCATGCGCCGGAAGATTTCGCTCATGCACAGCCAATCGTCGAGGAGAGCCGCCATGTTGGCGCAACGACTGCAACTTGTTGAGCCGACCGAACCAGCCGCCGGAGCGCGGTTGCGTATCGCGATTGCTACACAGGACATGAAGAGCCTGAACGCGCATTTCGGGTCAGCCCGGCGCTTCGCCGTCTATGACGTAACCCCAACGGAGCACCGCTTCATCGAAGCGGTGAGTTTCGGCGACGTTTCTAACGAATCCGGTGCCCACGCCAAGGAAGGCGACGACAAGATCGGCCCCAAGGTGGAAGCCCTGACAGGCTGCCACCTGCTGTTCGTTCTCGCCATTGGCGGACCTGCCGCGGCCAGGGTGGTCAGCGCGCACATCCATCCGGTGAAGCTGACGAAACCGGAAACGATCGAAAGCATCATCGAGCGCGTGCAAACAATGATGAACGGCAACCCGCCACCCTGGTTGCGCAAAGTGATGGGCGCGCAGACCGCGCGTTCCATGGATTTTCTGGACGAGGACTGAATCATGAGCGCAACACTCGAAGACCCGATGACCTCGCCGTTCCTTCTATGCCTCGTTGGCCGCATCCGCGCGGAGGATCAGTTCGGTGCCTGGGATCGCAAGACCGACACGGACCTGTTGAAAGAGTACATCGTGACGAAGGCGGAACGCCGCCAGATCCCGATCATCGGCGACCCGGATCCGGATACGCTCGACCGCGTCGAGAAATTCTATCAGGCGATGGGACTGACCGTAGAGCGTCTGACCGGAATCATCGCCACGCCGATGATGAAGATGAGCCACGAGGGTTTTGGCCGCGTGGTTCTGATCGCCGGCAGCCTGGTGGTTTTCTCCAAGACCCTGCGCGACGTGCACCGTTTCGGGTTTGAAGACCTCGCCGCGTTGGCCGCAGAGGGCATGAAGGTTTCGCAACAGGCCGTCGCCATGATCGAAGCCCATCCCGAACTGGCACGCGCGTGACGCCATGAGCGACATCGACACCCTCAAGGCTGAGCTGAAGAAACTCTCCGCCAAGGCGACGTCGGCTAAAATGGATCTGCACGATCTGTCGGAAGAGCTGCCAAACGACTGGGAGAAAATTCCCGGCGTCGCTGCAAGAGCCTTTGATACATTCAAGGAACTGACCGCCAAGCGGGCGGAACTTAAAAAGCTGGAATCACAATGAGCCAATCGACTCGCGACGGCCGCGCCTGGGAGCCGCAATACCTTCAATCGATCGATCCGAAAGTCTGTATCGGCTGCGGCCGCTGTTTCAAGGTGTGCGCCCGCGGCGTGATGACACTGGCCGGTGTCGATGAGGACGGCGCGTTCGTCGATCTGGAAGACGACGACGAAATCGAACGCAAGGTGATGATCATGCAAGACGACGGCAATTGCGTTGGTTGCGGCGCCTGCGCCCGGGTTTGCCCCACCAACGCCCAAAGTCACGGACCAGCAACCTAACGGACCCGTATCATGCAACCGGCCGAAGTCTATGCCTGGCTCACCGCTATGCCTAACCTGGGATGCGACGGCTTCGACGCGCACATAACGGCATCGATTCTCGCACTTGCGCTGTGGGAAGCCGAAACCGGCCGGTTGCGTCCAACCGATACGATCGGCCTCGACGGCGAAGCGCTTTGCGAACTGACGAAGGATCTCTTCCCGCATGCTGCGACAGTTTTCGCCCGGTGGAAGGGCGAAAAAGCCTCGCCGCCCTCTGAGGACGAGGTCTGCCTTCGGGATCTGCTGCGGCAAAGCGCGACACATGACACGGCATTCCAACGTCAGCTCGCCGACATGGTCGCGCGCCGCTGCCTGCGCCCGAATCATCTTTGGCAGGATCTCGGGCTGCGCAACCGCCAGGAACTCGGCTGGATGCTGATGCGGCATTTTGAACCGCTGGCGGAGCGGAACCGCGCCGATATGAAGTGGAAGAAGTTTTTCTACCGGACCATCTGCCGCGACGAAGGTTATATGCTGTGCGCAGCGCCAAGCTGCGCCGAATGCGACGACTTCGACCATTGCTTCGGTGAGGAAGGCGGCGAAAGCCTGCTCGCCAACGCCCGCAAGCAGGCCGAGCTTCGCAGTTGATGTAGGATTTCCCTTGTCGGGGTTGCGACACGTCGTAACCCCGACGCGATCGGCAAGAAGTTTCCCGCCTTTTCAATACCTTAAACTTGGCACGCCGCTTGCTGTGCAATGCACCATCAGCAAGACGGGGTTCCGATGATCCACCTGACCGACAACGCAATCAACGCAGTGCGGACCGCAATTTCCGGCCACGAGGGCGGTGCCGTGCAGGGCCTGCGCATCATGGTGCAGACCGGCGGATGTGCCGGATACAAATACTCGATGGGCCTGGTGCGCGATCCGGCGCCGACCGACTTTGTTGTCGAACATGGTGACGTGCGTGTTTACGTCGATGCGGAGAGCGAGCCGCATATCAAGGGTACCACTGTCGATTTTGTGGTTGGCCTGGAGACTTCCGGTTTCACCTTCGAAAACCCGAATGCCGCCTCGAAATGCTCCTGCGGCAAGTCGTTCGGTTAAAGGATTAGCGCCATGTGGGACTATACCGACAAGGTCAAGGAATATTTCTACAATCCGAAAAACGCCGGCGTGCTTGAAGACGCCAACGGAGTTGGCGATGTGGGCGCGATTTCCTGCGGCGACGCGCTGCGGCTGATGCTGAAGGTCGATCCGGAGTCGGAGATCATTCTTGCCGCGAAGTTCCAGACCTTTGGCTGCGGTTCCGCTATTGCATCGTCCTCCGCGCTGACCGAACTGATCATCGGCAAGACGATCAGCCACGCCATGGAACTGACCAACCAGGATATTGCGGACTTCCTCGGCGGATTGCCGCCGGAGAAAATGCATTGTTCCGTCATGGGCTACGAAGCCCTGCGCGCTGCCATCGCCAACTACAAAGGCGACACCTGGTCCGACGACCACGAAGAAGGCGCGCTGCTCTGCAAGTGCTTCGGCGTCGATGAGGGCATGGTGGAACGCGCCATTCGCGTCAACAAGTTGACTTCAATGGAACAGGTCACGCATTTCACCAAGGCCACCGGAAGCTGCAGCACCTGCGTCGAAGATGTCGAGGCTGTGCTGACCCGGGTCAATTCAGAAATGGTCGCCGCGGACGAACTCGACGCCGATCTGGCTTATAATCCGGCACGCGCGGCGATTCCGCAACGTCGCGACAAGGTCAAATCCTCCCCGCTCGGCACCGCTCCGAAGAAGGAAATGACTTTGCTGCAACGGATCCGCATCATTGAGTCGGCAATCGAGGAGCTTCGCCCCTACCTGAAAGCCGATGGTGGCGACTGCGAACTCGTGGACGTCGATGGCGACCGTGTCCTGGTGAAGCTGTCCGGTGCCTGTGTCGGCTGCCAGGCTGCCAGCGTCACCATCGGCGGCATCCAGGAACGGCTGATTACCAAACTCGGCAGCCCGCTCCGCGTCATTCCCGTTTCCGGCCACTGAAAAAGGGCGATCCTCATGCGACCGGTTTATCTCGACAACAACGCCACCACCCGCGTCGATCCGAAAGTCGTCAGCGCCATGCTGCCGTTCTTCACGGAGCAGTTCGGCAATGCATCCTCCATGCACGCCTTCGGCTCTGAAGTCGGTTCAGCCTTGAAGAAGGCGCGCGGTCAGTTGCAGGCGCTGCTGGGAACGGAATTCGACCACGAAATCGTCTATACCGGCAGCGGTACGGAATCCGACAACACCGCCCTGCTGTCCGCGTTGGAAACGCAACCCGGACGCGATGAGATCGTCACATCGACGGTCGAGCATCCGGCGATCCTGGCACTCTGCCAATGGCTGCAAAAGAACCGTGGCATCAAGGTGTTCTACACCCCGGTCGATAGCCGCGGCCGGCTTGACGTCGATGCTTACCGCAAGGCGCTCGGCCCGAAGACCGCCATCGCCTCCATCATGTGGGCGAACAACGAAACCGGCACGATCTTTCCAGTCGAGCAACTCGCGGATCTCGCCCACGACCACGGCGCGCTGTTTCACACTGATGCTGTGCAGGCTGTGGGCAAAGTGCCGATGGACCTGAAAACGTCGGAGATCGACATGCTGTCGCTCTCCGGACACAAACTGCATGCGCCGAAAGGTATTGGCGCGCTCTACGTCCGTCGCGGCGTGCGCTTGCGCCCGCTGCTGCGCGGCGGCCATCAGGAACGCGGCCGGCGAGCCAGCACTGAAAACGCCCCCGGAATCATCGGCCTCGGCGTCGCGGCGGAACTTGCCATGGAACATATGCGCGACGAACAGACCCGCGTTTCCTCGTTGCGTGACCGCCTGGAAAAAGGCTTGCTGCAGCGTATCGGCAGCGCCTTCGTCACGGGCGATGCGGAAAGCCGCCTGCCCAACACCAGCAATATCGCATTCGAGTTCATCGAAGGCGAAGGCATCCTGTTGCTGCTGAACAAGGAAGGCATCGCCTGCTCCTCCGGTTCGGCGTGCACGTCCGGTTCGCTGGAACCTTCGCACGTTCTCCGCGCAATGAAAGTGCCCTACACCGCGGCGCATGGCGCGATCCGGTTTTCGTTCTCCCGTGATAACACCGACGAAGATGTCGATCAGGTCCTCGCGGTGATGCCGGGCGTAGTGGAAAAGCTGCGGTCTTTATCCCCGTTCTGGAAGTCAGGCGAAAAGACCTCGTTCGAACCCACCTACGCCTGATCGGGATGCCGGGCGCGGTCATGTACAGACAGGCGGAACGACCGCCCGGTTTGTGGGCGACGATGCGCGGCGATGTCGGCTGTGTCCGGGCGCGCGATCCGGCGGCCCGCTACACGGCGGAAATCCTGCTCACCTATCCCGGGGTCCACGCGGTGCTAATGCATCGCGTGGCGCACCGGATGTGGCGAAACGGTTGGCGCTTCCCCGCCAGGATCTTGTCCTGGTGGGCGCGTCTCACCACAAACGTCGATATCCATCCGGGCGCGCGTATCGGCCAACGGCTGTTCATCGACCACGGCGCCGGAGTAGTCATCGGCGAAACCGCTGAAATCGGCGACGACGTTACGCTGTATCATGGCGTCACCCTCGGCGGCACGAGCTGGGCGCCCGGCAAGCGTCATCCATCTCTCGACAGCGGCGTCCTGGTCGGTGCCGGCGCGAAAATCCTCGGCCCCATCAGGGTCGGCGTCAACGCCCGTGTCGGCGCCAATTCGGTGGTGATGCAGGACGTTCCGCCCGGCATGACCGTCGTCGGCATCCCCGGCCGCATCGTCCGCGACGATCGCGTGCGCCACAGCATCGATGGCCGCATCGACCTGGAACATCACCTGATGCCCGATCCGGTTGGCGAAGCTCTTTCGGTGCTGATTGATCGGATCGAATTTCTGGAAGCCCGGCTCGCGCATATGCAACAGCGAGGCCGGGCGGCAACCGACCCGACGTGTTCCGATTGCGACAAGGAAATCATACCATGAGTAACCTGCTGGATCGCCTGCGCAGCCTGTCCGCGGCAGAAGAGTTCTTCGATACCCTCAACGTCGTCTACGATCCGCAGGTGCTGCAGGTCGCGCGCCTGCACATCCTGCGGCGCATGGGGCAATACCTGTCCGAACAATCCCTGTCCGCCCTGACAGACGATGCGGCCGAAGAAGTCTGCCGCGCAACGCTCGCACGCGCCTATGCCGAATTCGTGGCGTCGTCCCCGCTGCAGGAACGCGTCTTCAAGGTGCTGAAGGATGCCGTCGCGCCCGCGAACGTTGGTTTCGTGTCGTTGTCCGACATCGCCGATCCGGACGAAGCCTGACATGTCTGTTTCGCGACAGGACAAAGTGTCGGCCCCTGCCGCAAACCCTCGGGAATCCGCCATTTCTTAGTTGGCACGGTCTTTGCCATACAGCTTATGAAGAAAGGAGTGGCCATGCACATCGTCGTTTGCATCAAGCAGGTACCGGACAGTGCGCAGATCCGCGTGCATCCTGTTACCAACACGATCATGCGCCAGGGAGTGCCCACCATCATCAACCCGTACGACCTGTTCGCGCTAGAGGAAGGCTTGCGCCTGCGCGATAAGCTCGGCGGCACGGTGACGGTGCTGACCATGGGTCCGCCAATGGCCGAGGACAGCCTGCGCAAGGCGTTGGGAATTGGCGCCGATCGCGGCGTCCTGCTAACGGACCGTTTCTTTGCGGGTTCGGATACGCTGGCGACAAGCTATGCTCTGTCTCAGGCGATACTCAAGATCGGAGAGACCTGGGGCGTGCCGGAAATCGTTTTCACCGGCAAGCAGACCATCGACGGCGACACCGCGCAGGTCGGCCCCGGGATTGCCCGGCGCTTGGGTCTTCAGCAATTGACCTACGTGTCTTCGATTTCGGAAGTCGATCTGGCCGGCAAGACGATCACCGTCGCCCGCCGCGCCGAAGGTGGCGTGCAGGAACTGAAGACCGCGCTGCCCGCGCTGATCACCATGCTCGAGGGCAGTAACGAAGTCCGCCGCGGCTCGATCGGTGACGTGCTGCGCGGTGCCCGTGCGGAACTGGTAACCTGGAACGCCCAGGCGGCCGGCATCACCGACATGAGCAATTGCGGCTTGCGCGGCTCGCCGACGGTGGTGAAGCGCGTGTTCGCACCCAAGGGCCGCGCGACGAAAGCAGTCCCGATCGAGTCCCGCGAACGCGACGCCGAAGCGGTCGCCGAAGACATCATCGAGAAGCTTTATGCGACGCAGCCGGCTTTGGAAGCCGAACTGCTGCGCACCGCGGCTGGTTACTAGAAAGGAACGCGGACCATGGCCACCGCACCAACTCCCGCCGCGCCAAGCCGCGCAGGAATGAAAAAGGAACTGCCGGAGCGGTTCAAAAGCTACAAGCACGTCTGGGTTTTCATCGAGTATGAGCATGGAGAAATCCATCCCGTATCGCTCGAACTGCTGGGCGAAGGCCGCAAGCTTGCCAACAAGCTGGGCGTCGAACTGGCCGGCGTTCTGCTTGGCGGCAACCGTGAGGCCTTGCAAAACGCCGCGGTCCAGGTGTGGGAACATGACGCGGATCTGGTCTACATCTGCGCCGATCCGGTGCTGGAACACTACAGGAACGAGCCGTATACGAAGGTGATGACTGACCTGGTCAACACCTATCAGCCGGAGATTTTCCTGCTGGGCGCGACGGTGCTCGGACGAGACCTGGCCGGCGCTGTGGCGACGACGTTGCTGACCGGCCTCACCGCCGACTGCACCGAACTGGCGATCGACGACGAAGGCTCGTTGGCCGCGACCCGCCCCACCTTCGGCGGATCGTTGCTTTGCACCATTCACACCCTGAACTTCCGCCCGCAGATGGCAACGATTCGGCCGCGCGTCATGGCCCTGCCGCCCAGCTCGCCCGGAAAGCGCGGCCGCATAATCGAGCACGCGGCGGGCTTGCAGGAGATCGACATCATCACCAAGGTGCTGCGCTTCCTGCCCGACCGTGACAGCAACAAAGCTCAGCTTGCTTACGCGGACATCGTCGTCGCCGGCGGCATGGGCCTGCGCTCCCCGGAAAACCTTCAGCTTGTGCGGGCACTGGCTTCCGTTCTGGGCGGAGAATGGGGCGGTTCCCGTCCCCTGGTTCAAAAAGGCTGGATGGACGCCGATCGGCAGATCGGCCAAACCGGGAAGACTATCCGGCCCAAGGTTTATATCGCGGCCGGCATCTCCGGCGCGATCCAGCATCGCGTGGGTGTCGAAGGTGCCGACACCATCATCGCCATCAACACCGACCGCAACGCCCCGATCTTCGACTTCGCACATTTCGCGGTGGTCGCGGACGCTCTCGAAGTGTTGCCGGCGCTGACCGAAGCATTCCGCAAGCGCCTGTCTGTCAACCGGTTGGCGGGGTAACGAAAATGGCCACTGTTCAGGAACGTTTCGACGCGATCGTCATCGGCGCCGGCCCCTCCGGCAATGCCGCAGCCTACACAATGGCCAAAGCCGGCCTGAATGTTCTGCAGATCGAGCGCGGCGAATATCCCGGCTCGAAGAACGTGCAAGGCGCGATCCTTTATGCCGATGCGCTGGAACGGATCATTCCGGACTTCCGCGAAGACGCGCCGCTGGAGCGGCATGTCATCGAGCAGCGCATCTGGGTGATGGACGACACCTCTCACACCGGGATGCATTACCGGTCGGAAGACTTCAACGAGGAAAAGCCGAACCGCTACACCATCATCCGCGCCCAGTTCGACCGCTGGTTCAATTCCAAGGTGCGCGAAGCCGGCGGCATCGTGCTATGCGAAACCACCGTCACCGAACTGGTGAAGGACACCAAGGGCAAAGTCATCGGCGTGCTGACCGATCGCCAGGGCGGTCCGCTGCTCGCGGATGTCGTCATCATGGCGGAAGGCGTCAACGGCCTGGTCGGGCAGCGCGCCGGCCTGCGCGACGAGCTCAAGCCGGACAACGTTGCGTTGGCAGTCAAGGAAATGCACTTCGTGCCGCAGGAAGTGATTGAAAGCCGCTTCAACCTCAAGGGCGACGGAGGCGTCGTCATCGAGGCGATGGGAACCGTCACCAAGGGCATGACTGGCACCGGCTTCCTCTACACCAACAAGGAATCCATTTCGATCGGCATTGGCTGCATCGTCAGCGACATGGCGAAAAGCGGCATCAAGCCATACAACCTGCTCGATTCGTTTAAGCAACACCCGTCCATTGCGCCGTTGATCGCCGGGTCGGAGGTGAAGGAATACGTTGCACACCTTATCCCGGAAGGCGGTTTCCGTGCCATGCCGGAGATTTACGGCAACGGTTGGCTCGTCGCCGGAGACGCGGCGCACCTGGTGAACGCGGTGCATCGCGAAGGCTCCAACCTGGCGATGACGTCGGGGCGGATCGCCGGCGAAACAGTTGTCTGGCTCAAACGCCGCCGGGAACCGTGCACATCGGTCAACCTGTCGGAGTACCGCAAGCGGTTGGAAGACAGCTTCGTGATGAAAGATATGCGCAAATACCAAAAGATCCCGGGTTTGCTGCATGAGAACCGCCAGTTGCTCAACCTGTATCCGAAAATCATGAGCGGCGCCGCGCAAACCTGGCTGCGGGTGGACGGCAAGGCGAAGACGGCCAAAGAGGCCGAGATTTTCAAAAGCCTACGGAAGCAACGTGGCTTGGCCGGCTTGGTGGCCGATGGGCTGCGGTTCGCGCGGGCCTGGCGTTAATAGGAGGCACCAATGAGCACACTCAGCACTCGCATCGAAGAAAAGCTTTATCAGAACCGGTATGTCGTCGATGCCGGCAAGCCGCATATCAAAATCAGGGAGCATAACGTTCCTTCAGCGGCTCTGAAGTCCCTGGTCACCACCTGCCCGGCGAGCTGCTACAGCGAGAACGAGCAAGGCAGGATCGAGATCGTTGCCGATGGCTGCGTGGAATGCGGCACTTGCCGCGTCGTCACCGCGGAAACCGGCGAAGTGGAATGGAACTACCCGCGCGGCGGTTACGGCGTGCTGTTCAAGTTCGGCTGATAAATGGTCTACGTGCCTGACGCGGACATCGATCGTCTTATCGCAGAAGACGCGGGCTTCGGCGATCTGACAACCACCGCATTGGGCATCGGCAACGAACCCGGCGTGATGCGCTTCGCGGCGCGTCACGCCATGGTTGTTTGCGCCACCGAGGAAGCCTCCAGGCTGCTGACCCGCCTTGGCGCGAAGGTGGAACTGATCACCCGCAGCGGCCAATCCGCCGAACCGGGGACACCGCTGCTGACGGCAACCGGTTCCGCCGCCACGCTGCACGCGGGTTGGAAAGCCGCTCAGACACTGGTGGAATGGGCGTCCGGGCTATCCACCGCCGTCGCCGCCATTGTTTCCGCGGCAGGCCCCGGTATCGTCATCGCCTGCACCCGCAAGGCCGTTCCGCTGACGCGCCTGCTGTCGATCAAAGCGGTTCATTCCGGCGGCGGAGTCATGCACCGCACCGGCCTGTCCGATACGGTCCTGCTGTTCTCCGAACACCGCGATTTCCTGCCGGACCACGACGCAGCAGCGCTGATTGCGCGTCTGCGAAAAGCGGCACCGGAACGAAAACTCGCCGTCGAAGTCAGCGATATCGAAACAGCACTCGCCTTCGCGCAGGCCGGAGCGGATATCCTGCAACTCGAAAAGTTCCCGCCGGATTTAGTGGCGCGCGTCTTCGCGGCCGTCAACGCTTTGCCGCACCGGCCACTGATCGTCGCGGCGGGCGGTGTGAGCGCGACGAACGCCGCCGCCTATGCCGCTGCTGGGGCGGACGTGCTGGCCACGTCCGCCCCGTATTCGGCCCCGCCACGCGATGTTCAGGTCACGCTGACGACTCCGTAACGCCGCCGGCTACGCCGTCAGCGTTTCGACGATGCTGCCCAATTCAGGAACCTGCTCAGACGGCCCAACCGTCGCCAGGGTCGGAGCCGCGCGAAAATGCCGGGCCGCGGCGCGGCGAATGTCCGCCTCGGTAACGGCGTTGATCTTGCCAAGCACTTCCTCGGTCGAGATCACCCGGTCGAAGGTCTGGATTTGCCGCGCCAACTGTTCGCAGCGGCTGCCGGTGCTTTCCTGCGACATCAGCAGGCTGGCCTTCACCTGGGCACGGGCGCGGGCGAGTTCCGGCTCCGTTACGTGCTGCTGCACCTTGCCCAGTTCCTCCAACACCACCGGCATCAATTCCGCCGCCTCGCTTTCCCCGGTGCCGGCATAGACGCCGAATAGCCCGCCATCCTTGAACGGCGAGGTGAACGAGTAGATCGAATAGACCAGCCCGCGCTTCTCCCGGATCTCCTGGAACAGCCGCGACGACATGCCGCCGCCCAAAAGCGTCGATAGCAACAGGGTCGAGTAATAGTCGGGATCGCCGTAACCAACCGAGGGGAACCCGAGCAGCACGTGGACCTGGTCGAGGTCGCGGTCCTCGCGATACTCGCCGCCCCTGTAGATCGCCTCATCGAAGCGGGACGGCACCCCTTGCGGCAGGTCGCCGAAATGCTTGCCCACCAGCTCGAGAATCGCTTCGTGTCGCAACTTGCCGGTGGCGGCGACCACGATGTTCTTGTGAGTGTAGTTCCGCCCCATGTAGCCGGTCAGCACCGACCGGCCCATGCCTTTGATCGCCTCGGCCGATCCTAGTACCGCGCGGCCGAGCGATTGGTTGGGAAACGCCGTCGCCTGGAAATAGTCGAAGATAATGTCGTCGGGCGTATCGTTCGCCTGGCCGATCTCCTGCAGGATGACACTGCGCTCGCGCTCCAGTTCCTCCGGTTCAAACGCAGAATGGGTCAGGATGTCGCCCAGGATGTCGAAGCCGAGCGCGGTGTCTTCCTTCAGCAGCTTGACATAATAGGCGGTCTGCTCGCGCGCCGTGTAGGCGTTGATGTGGCCGCCCACGGCCTCGACCTCCTCGGCAATAGCGGCCGCACTGCGGCTTTCGGTGCCCTTGAAGGCCATGTGCTCCAGAAAGTGCGAGACGCCGTTTTCCTCCGTCGTTTCGTTACGCGAGCCGGTCGCCACGTAGGCGCCGACCGAGACGGTTTCGACGCGATCCATGCGCTCGGTGACGACCGTCAGACCGGACGGCAGGCGGGTGACTTGGATCGGCTCATCCATGGGGCTTGGAAACTTTCCGGTTGAGTGCATCAAACCCCCTGTTTGCACCGCCTTGGGTGGCGGGCGCAACCGGGTGGTCAAGGAGCATGCAACGCAGATGGCGCCCCTCAGCGGCTTTGCCAGGGCTTACGGACGCAGGAGAAGGTTCCGCATCGCGCCCGGGACGACACCGAAGCCGATCGCCACGTCCCGGGCCGGCTCCGTCTGGAACGGACAGGTTGACAAACCGCTAACAGCCCCCCGTCAGAACACCACCACCGAGCGGATCAACTCGCCGCGCCGCATCAGTTCGAAGCCCTCGTTGATCTGCTCGAACGGCAGCACGTGCGTGATCAGGTCGTCGATGTTGATCTTCTTGTCCATATACCAGTCAACGATCCGCGGCACATCCGTCCGGCCCCTCGCGCCGCCGAACGCCGTGCCCATCCAGGTGCGGCCGGTGACAAGCTGGAACGGGCGCGTCGAGATTTCCTGCCCCGCCCCGGCCACGCCGATAACGATCGACTTGCCCCAGCCGCGGTGCGCGCATTCCAGCGCCTGGCGCATCACCTTGGTATTGCCGATGCACTCGAACGTGTAGTCGGCACCGCCCTTGGTCAGGTCCACCAGATACGGCACCAGGTCGCCCTGCACCTCGGACGGGTTGACGAAGTCGGTCATGCCGAACTTCTCCGCCATCGGCTTGCGCCCGGGGTTGAGGTCCACGCCGACGATCTGCTCGGCGCCCACCATGCGCAGGCCCTGGATCACGTTCAGCCCGATCCCGCCCAGGCCGAAGACGACGGCGCGGCAGCCGATCTCGGCTTTGGCGGTGTTGATGACGGCGCCGATGCCGGTGGTGACGCCGCAGCCGATGTAGCAGACTTTCTCGAATGGCGCGTCGGGGCGGATTTTCGCTAAGGCGATCTCCGGCAGCACGGTGAAGTTCGCGAACGTCGAGGTGCCCATGTAATGGTAGATCGGCTGGCCCTCGCAGGAGAACCGGCTGCTGCCATCGGGCATGACACCCTTGCCCTGGGTCGACCGGATCGCCACGCACAGATTGGTCTTGCGCGACAGGCAGTATTCGCACTGCCGGCACTCCGGCGTGTACAGTGGAATGACGTGGTCGCCCTGCTTCAGGCTGGTGACGTTTTTGCCCACATCGACGACAACCCCGGCGCCTTCATGGCCGAGGATCGAGGGGAACAGGCCCTCGGCGTCCGCGCCGGACAGCGTGTATTCGTCAGTATGGCAGATGCCGGTGGCCTTGATCTCGACCAGCACCTCGCCCTCGCGCGGGCCTTCCAGATCGACGGTTTCCAGGCTGAGCGTCTTGCCGGCCTGGCGGGCGACCGCGGCGCGCACTTTCATGTCGGTTCTCCCATCTATACAGGTTGGCTTAACAGGGGTTTCGGGCGGCGGCAATGCAACGCCCACACCTCACCTCAGCCGTTGTGGGGCGCACTTCCGGGCGGCCATTGCCGTGCGCGTGCAGCACGCGCAACATGACCACGGTGTCCGCGGTGACAGAATACGCCACCACGTAATTTGGCCTGACAACCGTTTCCCTGGTGCCGGCAACGCGGCCGGACCTGTAGATCAGGGGTCGGTCCGGGAGTTTGGATACTTTCACCTCGATTTCGTCTTTTAGACGTTGGGCAGCATCGGGGCTATCATCGGATATGTAGTCAACAATCGACAGCAAGTCGGATCGGGCTGTTTCCCGCCATTCAAGCCTCAGCGCGGGCACGGCGCTTTCTGTCGACGAGCGCCTGTGCCTCATCCATCACGTGTTGATGCGCAACGGGTGGTCGCGTGTCTTCGAGCGCCTCCTGCACCTTGGCGCGAAACCATGCATCATAGGATTCCGGATCGGCGGTGAGTTCGGGTGGCAGTGCGCCCTCTCGGACGATGCGCGTCAGCAGGATGCGCACAGCATCCGAGACGGTCAGGCCGAAGCTGGCGAGCTTTTCCGCCGCCTGAGCTTTGAGTTGATCGTCCACGCGGACATGCAGCATCGAGGTGTGAGCGGCCATGTCGCTACTCTCCAAACAGGTCGGGAAAGATGCATCTCAATTGCGATACAATCAAGACGCATAACCCGGCGTGCTCAGCCGCCAACGATCCGCACGCACTTCCACATGACAGACGGCAGCGCCGCTTGCTGCAACGCATCGACCGGATGAGCGAACCCCTCCCCAGCGATCACCGGCACATGCGCCGCGAGCACATCGATGACCAGCTCGAAATGGGTGAATACATGGCGCACCTGGCCGGCACCGCGCCAATCCGCCGCAACGGGTGCATCGGCCAACGCCTCGGCAACCGTCCACGGCGTCTCGCGCCACGCCGTGCCGGGCAGTTCCGTCATCCCCCCCAGCAGCCCCTTCGACGGCCGCGTCCGCAGCAGCACCCGCCCCCGGTCGTCGGTCAGCCAGAAATGCACGCCGAAGCGCACCGGCCGAGCCTTCTTCGGCGTCCTGCGCGGCAGGCTCCCCTGGATGCCGAGATGCCGGGCGGCACAGCCCTCGATCCACGGGCAGATTCCGCACCCCGGCGCGGCGGGCGTGCACACCGAGGCGCCCAGGTCGAACAGCGCCTGGGCAAAGTCGCTCGGACGGGCACGCGCTGCCGGATCCTCGCCCAATTGCGCCGCTGTCAGGCGAAGCGCCGGTTTGGCCGCCGGCAGCGGCTGCTCGATGGCGAACAGACGCGCCACCACCCGCTCCACGTTGCCGTCCACCGGAACGGCGGGCAATCCGAACGCGATGGCGCCGATAGCGGCGGCAGTATAGGCGCCGATGCCGGGTAATTCCTGCAAACCGGCCAGATCCCGGGGGAAGCCCCCCGAAGCGGCAACCGCTTGCGCACACGCATGCAGGTTGCGGGCGCGGGCGTAGTAGCCAAGCCCCGCCCAGGCGGACAGCACAGCATCCAGCGGCGCGTCGGCCAGTGCCTGCACCGACGGGAACCGGCTTACGAAGCGCTCATAGTAAGGTATGACTGCCGTGACGGTTGTCTGCTGTAGCATGATCTCGCTCAGCCAGACGCGATACGGATCAGGGGTCTCGTCAGGCTCCGCCCGCCACGGCAGCTTGCGCCGGTGGCGGTCGTACCAACGCAACAGGACACCGGCGGGAGCGATGGCGGAGGACGACACGAAATCCGGTATGGCGGGACCGGCCCGCCACGTCTACGGCCCCAGACCCCTTGCAGCCTTACTGCCAGCCGTCACCCGCCCGGCCTACCGCAGGCACAACCCCGCCTCGGCGCAAATTCTTGCCGACTGGGAGATCATTGTCGGCCCGAAGGTCGCCTCGATGACCGTGCCCCGGCAACTCGACCGCGGCGTGCTGACCATCGGCTGCGCCGGGCCGACGGCGATGACCCTGCATTACGAGGGCGTCGAACTGATCAACCGGATCAACACCCATCTCGGCGGCACACCGGTGCATTCCCTGCGCTTCACCCAGGCCGGAATGCCGCGCCAGCCGCCCGCCGGTCTCGCCCGCCCGCCGGAAGCGGCGGTGGAGGCCGAGGCCGCGGTCGCCGATTTCCCCGAGGGAGAGCTTCGTTCCGCCTTGGCCGCGCTCGGCCGTGTGGTATTGGGCAGAAGCAAACACTCGACACGCCGCCTGAAGAAGCTGTAATACCAAATATAGAGGTTAAGATGCGTTTTTCCCGCCAATTCCTACTATCCGTGGTACCCGCCCTTGCCGTCCCGGCGGCGGACGCGGTGCCCGCGCGCGCCCAGGAAGACCCCACCCGCGCCGAGCGGTTCATCGGCAAGCCCGATGCCAAGGTAACCGTCGGCGAGTACTTCTCCCTGACCTGCACGCATTGCGCCCGGTTCGCCCTGGAAACCCTGCCGGAGATCCAGAAGAACCTGATCGACACCGGCACGGTGAAGTGGGTGTTCCACGACTATCCGCTGGATCAGGTCGCGCTCGCCGCCGCGCAGGTCGCCCGCTACCTCCCGGTGGAGCGGTATGAACCCTACATCAACGCGCTGTTTGCCACCCAGAATACCTGGGCATTCAACCGCGGAGCCGATGTCGCGGACGAGCTTTGGAAGACCGCCGCCCTGGCCGGCATGAGCCGTCCCACGTTCGAAAAGGCGCTGCAAGATACCGCGCTGCGCGACTGGATTCTCCAGCAGCAGCAAGCCGCCACCGACAAGTTTCGCATCGACTCGACTCCGAGCTTTGTCGTCAACGGTCAGAAATACGCGGGGGAGATGACCTACGACGCCTTCCGCAAGCTGATACCCTCGTAACGTCTGCAGGAGTGCCCATTGCCGGTCAGCTTCCGACGTCTTCGCATCGCCGGGTTCAAGAGTTTCGCTGAACCCACCAGCGTGGACATACTTCCGGGACTGACCGGCGTCGTCGGGCCGAACGGCTGCGGCAAGTCCAACGTGGTCGAGGCTTTGCGCTGGGCCATGGGCGAAAGCAGCGCCCGCAACCTGCGCGGCGGCGAGATGGACGACGTCATTTTCGCCGGCACCGCCGGCCGCGCCTCGCGCAACATCGCCGAGGTGACACTGTTCCTCGACGAGACCAACGGCCGCGCCCCGCCGCCCTTCCACGAACAAAACGAGCTTGAGATCATCCGCCGCATCGAGCGCGGCAGCGGCTCCGCGTACAAGATCAACGGCAAGGAGGTGCGCGCCCGCGACGTGCAGACGCTGTTCGCCGATCTGGCGTCGGGTTCGCGAGCCTCGGCGATGGTCAGCCAGGGCCGGGTCAGCACGCTTGTCGGCGCCAGGCCGGAAGACCGCCGCGCCGTGCTGGAGGAGGCCGCCAACATCACCGGCTTGCACGCCCGCCGGCACGAGGCGGAGCTGAAGCTGCGCGCCGCCGAGGCCAACCTCGCCCGCGCCGAGGATTTGCGCGCGCAGCTGGAAAGCCAGCTCGGCAACCTCAAGCGGCAGGCGCGGCAGGCCAGCCGCTACCGCACCATTTCCGGCACCATCCGCGCGGCCGAGGCGGACCTGCTGTCGGTGCAGCGCGCCCGCGCCGAACGCGACCGCGACCGCGCCGCCGCCGCGTTGCATGACGCGGAGCTGGCGGTGTCGGCGGCGACGGAGGCGGCCACCACCGCCACCGCCCGCGCCGCCGACGCGACCGCCGCCCTGCCCCCGCTGCGCGAAACCGAGGCCAACGCCCGAACGGTGCTGGAGCGGCATCGCGTCTCGCAGGAACAGATTGCCGGCGAGGAACAGCGCGCCCGCACCGCGTTGGCCGAAGCCCAGCGCCGCATCGCCCAGATCGGCCAGGACACCGGCCACGCCGGGCAGTTGCAGCGCGACGCCGCGGCGGCGGATCAACGTTTGGCGGCAGAGGAGGCGGAGCTAGCCGAGGCCGAACTCGGGTCACGCCGAACGTGCCGAGGCCGCGCAAGCCGATGCGGTCGCCGCCGCCGATGCAGTGCGCGCCGCGGAAGCGGACGCCAACCGCGCCACCGAAGCCGCGGCCGAGGCCAACGCCCGCGCCCAGGCGGCGACCCAGCTTCTGGCGCAGGCGGAACTGCGGTCCAACCGACTGAATGCGCAGTTCCAGACGTTGACCGAGGACCGCGCACGCGTCGCCGCTCAGCAGGTCGATCCAGCCGCCCTCGCCCGCGCCATGGGCGAATCCGCCGAGGCGGAGGCCGCGTTGGCGTCCGCCCGGGCGGCGTTGGAGCTGGCGGAACAGGCGCGTGCGTCGACGGCTACGGCGCTAGCATCGGCCCGGGATGTGCAGGCGACTGCCGAACTCGGCGCGGGCACGGCTGGCGGCCGAGTCGCAGGCGCTGGCCGAGGTGCTGGCGGTGAAGGACGGCGAGCGCTGGCCGCCGATGATCGATTCGCTAACTGTCGCCGACGGGCTGGAAGCAGCATTGGGCGCGGTGCTCGGCGAGGAACTGACGTCGGCGCTGAACCCCGGCGCACCGCGGCACTGGCGGGAGCTGCCGGCGTTCGATCCGGTGCCGGCGCTGCCGTCCGGTGCGACCGCGCTGGCGGCGTTCGTCCAGGGTCCGGCCGTTTTGGCGCGCGCGCTTTCGCAGATTGGTCTGGTCGAGAACGATCAGGATGGGGTGGATCATCAGTCCGCTTTGCTGCCGGGACAGTCATTGGTCGCACGCTCCGGCGCAATCTGGCGGTGGGACGGCTATACCATTCGGGCCGGCACGCCGACGGCGGCGGCGGTCCGGCTGCAGCAGCGCAACCGGCTGGCGGGTCTGCGCACCCGGCTGGCGGCGGCGGAGCAGGATGCGGCAGCGGCCCGTGCGACCCGAGCGGCGGCAGAGACGGGATCCCAGGCGGCGGTCGCGGCAGAGCAGCAGGCCCGCAACGCGCGGCGCGAGTGGGAGCAGAAGCTGGAACGGGCGCGCTCCGCCTTGACGGCGTTGCGCAACCAGGCGGCAACCGCGACCGCCCGTCTGGCCGCGGCGGACGATCAGTTGGCCCGCATCGCCGGTGAACGGGATGAGGCGGCGGCCGCTCTGGCGCAGGTGCGCGAGGCGCAAACGACACTGCCCGACATCGCCGCCCTGCGCGCCGCGGTCGAGACCGCCCGCGCGGCGCTGTCGGCGGCCCGCTCGCGGGAATCCGGGGCGCGGTCGCACCGAGACTCGCTTGCGCGCGACCATGAAACGCGGGTCAATCGGCGCCGCGTTATTATCGCCGAACGCGCCGGCTGGGCCGAACGTGCCCGCGATGCCGGCGACCGTGTCACCGATCTGTCCGCACGCCAGGCCGAAGCCGAGGCCGCGTTGCGGTCGCTGGAAGCGCACCCGGCGGAGATCGCGGCGCGCCGGGCGGAGGCTCTGGACGCGCTGCAAGGCGCCGAAAACGACCACCGCCGGGCCGCCGAAGCCCTCTCCGCCGCCCTGACCGCCGCCAGCGAAGCGGACCGGGCGGCCCGCGCGGCGGAACAGGCGCTGGCCGGGCGGCGGGAAGATGCGGTGCGCGCCGAGGGCGGAGCCCAGCAGGCCAGCCACGCCTGGGGCGTCGTCGCCGAACGCATCCTGGAGAGGCTCGGCGCCAACCCGTTGCTGCCCGACCCCACCAGCGACGTCAGCCAGGACAGCGAGGACCGCTGCCGCAAGAAATGGGAACGCCTGCTGAAGGAGCGGGAGGAGATGGGCCCCGTCAACCTCCGCGCCGAGCAGGAAGCCGACGACATCGAAAAGCAGATCGGTACCATCGAATCCGAGCGCGAGGAACTGACCACCGCGATCGCCAAGCTGCGCGGCTCCATCGGCCACCTGAACCGCGAGGGCCGCGAGCGGCTGACCGAGGTGTTCCAGGAAGTCGATCGTTATTTCCAAATGCTGTTCACGCGCATGTTCGGCGGCGGCCGGGCGCACCTGGCGCTGGTCGGGTCAGACGATCCGCTGGAGGCCGGGCTGGAGATCTACGCCCAGCCGCCGGGTAAGAAGCTGTCGGCGCTGTCGCTGCTGTCGGGCGGTGAGCAGGCGCTGACAGCGCTGTCGCTGATCTTTGCGGTGTTCCGCTGCAACCCCGCGCCGGTCTGCGTGCTGGACGAGGTGGACGCGCCGCTGGACGACGCCAACGTGGACCGGTTCTGCACGCTGCTGGAGGACATGGTGCGCGAGACTGGCACCCGGTTCCTGGTGGTGACGCACCATCCGCTGACGATGGCGCGGATGGATCGGCTGTACGGGGTGACGATGCAGGAACGCGGCGTGTCGCGCCTGCTGTCGGTCGATCTGGCGCGGGCGACGGAAATGATCGATCCGCCGCGGATGGCGGCCGAGTAATACCAATGGCCGATGAGGCCAACTCTTCCTGCCCACCGTCATGGCCCGACTTGTCCGGGCCACCCCAGCAACTGAGTGTCGCTACAGGTGACCCGGCCAAGCCGGGCCATCACGCGGAAGCAGGGCCCGATGGGTCAAAGTCAATCCCTCATTGGCACGCCAAACACTCTTCAAAATCCGTCGCGTTCGACGACGCCGCCACCAGCGGCAAACTCCCGTGCCCGTCAGTCTCCGGCAGCGTCGCCCCGGGCATCAAACCGGTAAACGCCTCAGGCGCCACCGCCTTGAAGCTGACGCTGTCCGCCCGGGCAATGGACAAACTCCGGCAGTAGTACAGCGACTTCACGCCCTTCTTCCACGCCAAGAAGTGGATCTGGTGCAAGTCCCGCTTATGCACGTTCGCCGGCAGGAACACGTTCACCGACTGGCTCTGGCAGATGAACGGCGCACGGTCCGCCGCGTGCTCGATGATCCAGCGCTGGTCCAGCTCGAACGCCGTCTTGTAGACCGCCTTCTCCTGCTCGGTCAGGAAATCCAGATGCTGCACGCTGCCTTTGGTCAAAGTAATGGACGACCAAACCTCCTCCGTATCCCGCCCCTTCGCCGCCAGCAACCGTTGCAAATGCCGGTTGCGCACCGAGAAACTCCCCGACAGCGTCTTCTGCAAAAACACATTCGCCGCGATCGGTTCGATCCCCGGCGACGAGTTCCCGGCAATGATCGAAATCGACGCCGTCGGCGCGATCGACAGCTTGTGGCTGAACCGCTCCGTCACGCCGTATTCCTCGGCATCCGGGCAGGACCCGCGCTCGCCAGCCAGCTTCACCGAGGCGGCGTCCGCCTGCGCCCGGATATGCCGGAAGATCTTCTTGTTCCAGACCTTCGCGACCACGCTCTCCCACGGGACGTCCAGCGCCTGAAGAAACGAATGGAACCCCATCACGCCCAGCCCCACCGAGCGTTCCCGCATCGCCGCATACCGCGCCTTCTCCATGCCGGGCGGCGCGTGGTCGATGAAATCCTGCAGCACGTTGTCGAGGAACCGCATGACGTCCTCGATGAAGGTCGGATGCGCCTCCCATTCCGCCCAGCTTTCCAGGTTCAGGCTGGCGAGGCAGCACACAGCGGTGCGTTCCTTCCCGTGCTGATCCTCGCCCGTCGGCAGGGTGATCTCGCTGCACAGGTTGGAGGTCTTCACCTCCAGCCCGGCCAGCTTGTGATGCTCCGGCCGCGCGTTGTTGACGTGGTCGGAGAACACCAGGTAGGGCTCCCCGGTTTCGATCCGCGCCGTCAGGATGCGGATCCACAAGCCGCGGGCGGAGATCGAGCGCACCACCGTCTTGTCCTTCGGCGACAGCAGCGGCCATTGCTCGTCCTTCTCCACCGCGCGCATGAAGGCGTCGGAGATCTGGATGCCGTGGTGCAGATTCAGCGCCTTGCGGTTCGGGTCGCCGCCGGTCGGACGGCGGATTTCGATGAACTCCTCGATCTCCGGATGCCAGACCGGCAAATAGACGGCGGCGGACCCGCGCCGCAGCGAACCCTGGCTGATCGCCAGGGTCAAACTGTCCATGACGCGGATGAACGGAATGACGCCGGAGGTTTTGCCGACAGCGCCGACCTTCTCGCCGATGGAGCGCAGGTTGCCCCAGTAGGAACCGATGCCGCCGCCCTTGGAGGCCAGCCAGACATTCTCGTTCCACAGCCCGAGGATGCCCTCCAAACTGTCCGACGCCTCGTTCAAAAAACATGAGATCGGCAGCCCCCGCCTGGTCCCGCCGTTCGACAGGATCGGCGTCGAGGGCATGAACCAAAACTTGCTCATGTAGTCGTACAGGCGCTGGGCGTGGGTGTGGTTGTCGCCGTATTGCGAGGCGACGCGGGCGAACAGGTCCTGGAAGTCCTCACCCGGCATCAGGTAGCGGTCGGTCAGGGTAGCGCGTCCGAACTCGGTCAGGAGAGCGTCGCGGGAACGGTCCAGCAGCACCTGGTAGCGGCCGGTCATCTGGACGGCATCAAGCACGGCGGCCTCCCCTGGCAACATCATTCGCGACCGCTCCTTGTTCATGAGGTCACTGGATCCAGAATACACCATATATGGGAGGAAACAACGCTGACACCCACAATATGCGGCCCCGTGGCGCAACTGCCACGCCCTGGTCAGGCAGGATCGCCGAACCCGTCGAAGCGGATGAATGACCGCACCGATGCCCGTGTCGTCACCAGCGTGTTCTCCGGCGCCTCCGGATCGGCGTAGCCCAGCGCCATGCCGCAGATGACGATTTCTTCCTCAGCCAAACCCAGCACCGGGCGGATGGCGCGGTGGAAATGCGTCCAGGCCGCCTGGGCGCAGGTGTCCAGACCGTGGCCGCGCGCGGCAATCATCACGTTCTCCAGGAACATGCCGTAATCCAGCCAGGAGCCGGTGGCGAGGCGGCGGTCGATGGTGAATATCAGCCCGACGGGGGCGTCAAAGAACTGGAAGTTGCGGCGGTGCTGCGCCTGCATCTTCGCCGCCTCGCCCTTGGCGATGCCGAGCAGCCCGTACAGCTCCCAGCCGACGGCGCGGCGGCGGGACAGATAGGGCTCGAAGAACGCATCCGGATAATACTGCACCTCCTGCCGGTGGTCCGGGTCGCGTGCGTCGAACGCGGCCTGAACCGCCGCCACCAGAGCGTCCTTGGCGGCACCGGCCATAGCGTAGCCGCGCCAGGGCTGCATATTCGTGCCGCTCGGCGCCCGTGCGGCGACGTCGAGGATTGCCTCCACCGTTCCCAGCCGCACGGGCGTGTCAAGGTATCGGCGGATCGAGCGGCGGGTGGCTATGGCCTCGTCAACAGGGTTCATTCAGGCATTCGCTTCCAGTCTGTGGATGAAGTCGCTCAGGTGGCAGGCGAGTCGACGCATGGCCCGGTTCATGGTGCAGTGATGAAAGCCAAACACGGAGGAAACCGCCATGGAATTCGGCATCGCCGTCGCCACGGCAGCGGATAGCTGGAAGGTCGTCAAGCGCGCCGAGGATCTCGGCTTCTCCCACGCCTGGTTCTACGACACGCAGATGCTGTGCGCCGACTGCTTCGTCGCCATGGGTGCCGCGGCAGTGCAGACCTCGCGCATCCGGCTCGGCACCGGCGTGCTGATCCCGACCAACCGCATCGCCCCCGTCACCGCCAACGCTTTCGCGTCGCTGAATCGGCTTGCCCCCGGGCGGATCGATTTCGGCGTCGGCACCGGTTTCACCGGGCGGCGCACCATGGGCCTCGGCGCGATGAAGCAGGGCGACATGGAGGAGTACATCCGCGTCGTCATGGCCCTGCTGGACGGCGAGACGCCGGAGTTCGAAATCGAGGGCAAACGCCGCAAGATCACCTTCCTCAACCCGGAGCTGCGGCTGATCAACCTGCGCGACGAGGTGCGGCTGCATGTCTCGGCCTACGGGCCGCGCGGCCGGGCATTGACGGCGCGGCTGGGGGCGGGCTGGCTCAACTTCGTCGGCGACGTGGCGGGCGGCGTCGCGGCGATGCAGGCGATGCGCGAAAGCTGGGATCGCGGCGGCAACGACATGTCGGATTTGACAGCGGTCGCCTTCGCCCTCGGCTGCGTGCTGCAACCGGGGGAGGCGGCGGACAGCGAGCGCGCCATGGCGCAGGCCGGCCCGCGCGCCGCCGTGCTGCTGCATCGCGCGGCGGATGAGGCTTTGTCCGGTCTACCCAACACCACGCCGGTGCCGGAGGCGCTGGCCGAACCGGTGGCTGGTTATGTCGAACTAGCGAAGAGTTTCGAACCGGCGGATGCCCGTTATTTGGCGAATCACCGCGGCCACCTGATGGCGGTGAAGGATATCGAGCGCCCGTTTGTCACCGCGGACATGATCCGCCAAACGACGTTCACCGGCACCGAACCCGATCTTGTCGAGCGGATCGCCGCCCTGCGCGATGGCGGCTATACCCAGTTCACCGTCCAACTCGTCCCCGGCCAGGAAGCCGCGATCGAGGACTGGGCAAGGATCAAGACGGCATTCTGAGGCGGGCGATCAGCATGATGCCACGGTCATTCGTGATGGCGATGCGCACGCCGGGCTCGGCACAAGCGCGGCGCCATGTTTGAACATCGTCCGGCTGATCGCGGCCCACGCGTACGAACAACTCGAACTCGCGGCGGCCGCGGCGGCGGCCAGCGCGATCTCCCGCACGCCATTGCGCCCGAGGGCGGCGGTTATTGCGCGCCGCGAGACCAAGGTCTGAAGGATGCCGGACAGGAGGAACCCGAGCACCAGGCTTCAGCCCACCTGCGAGAACATGCCTGCGGCCATGCCGAGGGCCTCGCCGATGGGCGGCAACAAGTCGATCATCGGCGCACCCTGTGTGGTTACACGCGGGATAACGCCTCCGGCGGTGGCGCGTTCGCGGCGGTCAGGCTGGCGCCGTCGCGCTCAGCCGCTGCGAGCAGCGCAGATCGAACGGCAGAGCGAAGCTGCGGGTCTGTGGCTACCGCCCGCTGCCCGGCCAAAACCCACGCATGCCCCGCGGCATGACAAAGCCCGGCGCGAGCGTGCCAAAAGTTCCCGGTATCGATACCAGCCTCTGCTGCCAGTCCGGATCGATGGCCTGATTCTCGATCAGGACATGGAATCGCACGATCATCGTAGTCAGGAACATCGGCTTGATGAATGCCGACCGCAGCGCAGCCGCGAGCAGGATTGCGATCGCCACGGCGATGGCCCCCCCCGGAGGCCGCACCGCATCCGGCAGGACAAACGTCACCGCGGCGGCCGGAGCGAGCAGCAAAACCGCGAGCACGACGGTGCATGCCCTTTCAAGCAGCTCTGCCCGCACCGAGGCAGCGAGCAACGGTCCGGCGTTCTGGGCATAATAGACAAACCCTTCCCGCATCACCGCCCAGGCATCGCCCTCCCCGCGGGCCAGATTGTAGGACAGGATAATCTTTTCCAGGGATCGCGTCGTCCCATAAGAAACAACAGACCTGACAATCGACCTGCTTTTCGGCCACCGGGCGGATGTTACTTGGGACGTCCAAACAAGCGATGCATGGAACGCGCGCAGGTTGCAGCGCAGCAGCCGGGTCATCCCGAACAACACGGCCGGTTCGCCAAATCGCCGCGCCAGGAGCGCTTCGCCATAACCGGGCATCGACCGGCGATCGTTGCCGGCCTGTCCGCGCGTTATCAATGCGGTCAGCACCGCGACGTGCCCGCACGCCATAAAGTTCAGGGCCCGGCGAAGGGCGGTCGCCGAAATCCAGACACCGGCAACAAGGCAGGCCATCAGCCACGCCGAGCCGAGCGCCGGAGTGTATTCAGCGCTAAGGAGGCGGGCGCCCCCGAAAGCCGCGAGGATCCAGAGAATGCAGCCAACCGACCACAACGCCAGAATGCCGAAGCGGGCGAACGCGCAGGGCAGCGTCCTGGTCAGCAGGCCGAAAGCCGTACGCAGGCTGCAATCGCGAACCGCAAGACCATAGCCAGCGCGAAGAGACGGAGCGGCCTGCGTCCAGGCGTGCGACGACGAGTCCGCATGTTCGCCCGACATAACGTAAACCCCGCGGATGAGCGCATTACAATGCGCAAACCACGAGGTGCTTGCAAATCACAAACGAGTTGCGTTTACTCGATCGCGGCGGAAGACTTGGCGATCTCCCGCAGCACGAACTTCTGGATCTTGCCGGTGGAGGTCTTCGGTATCTCGCGAAATACAAATGTCTTGGGTACTTTAAACCGTGCCATGTGCTCGCGGCAGAAGTCGCGCAACTCTTCCGCCGTCACCGACGCGCCCAGCTTCAGTTCGATGAACGCGCAGGGCGTTTCGCCCCATTTCTCGTCCGGCTGCGCCACTACCGCGGCGCTGAGGACCGCAGGATGGCGATACAGCGTCTCCTCCACCTCGATCGACGAAATATTTTCGCCACCGGAGATGATGATGTCCTTTGACCGGTCGCGGATCTTGGCATACCCGTCCGGCTGCATCACCGCGAGGTCGCCGGTGTGGAACCAGCCGCCCTCGAACGCCTTGTCCGTAGCGGACGGGTTCTTCAGATAGCCCTTCATGGTGATGTTGCCGCGGAACATGATCTCGCCCATCGTCTCGCCGTCCCACGGCACCGATTGCATGGTCTCCGGATCGAGCACCGCCATCGCCTCCTGCAACGGCGTGCGCACGCCCTGCCGGCCTATGCGTTCGGCCCGACGATCGAGCGGCATGAAGGTCCAGGATTCGTGCTTGGAGCAGACGCTGGCCGGTCCGTACACCTCGGTTAGGCCGTAGACGTGAGTCAGATCAATGCCGATCTGTTCGGCGCCTTCGATGATGGCGGCGGGCGGCGCGGCACCGGCGACCTGGCCGGCGATGCGGTGCGTGATCTCGTCCCGCTGCTCCTTCGGCGCATTGATCAGCATGGCGTAGACAATCGGCGCGCCGCACATGTGGGTCACCTCGTGGTCGCGAATGGCATCCAGCACAGACTTCGCATCGATCCGGCGCAGGCAGACGTTGACGCCTGCCCGCTCCGCCACCGTCCAGGGGAAGCACCAGCCGTTGCAGTGGAACATCGGCAGCGTCCACAGATACACCGCGTGCTGCTGCATGCCCCAGTTGAGGATGTTACTGATCGCGTTCAGGTGCGCGCCGCGGTGATGATACACCACGCCCTTCGGGTCGCCCGTGGTGCCGGAGGTATAGTTCAGCGCGATGGCGTCCCATTCGTCCGCCGGATTTTCCCAGGGATAGTCCGGGTCGCCCTCGGCCAGGAACGTCTCGTAGGTGGTCTCGCCCAGCAGCTTGCCGCCGGACCAGGCGGGGTCGTCGATGTCGATGACCAGCGGCTTCGTCTCCAGCAGCGCCAGCGCCTCCTCGATCACCGGAGAGAATTCGCGGTCGGTGATCAGCGCCTTCGCCTCCCCGTGCCGCAGCATGAAGGCGATCGTCGGCCCGTCGAGGCGGGTGTTGAGCGTGTTCAGCACCGCGCCGCACATCGGAATGCCGAACGCCGCCTCGACCATCGGCGGCGTGTTCGGAGCCATGACCGCGACGGTGTCGTTCTTGCCGATGCCTCGCTGCGACAGCGCCGAGGCGAGGCGCCGGGAACGCGCGTAGGTCTGCTTCCAGGTGTAGCGCTCGTCGCCATGCACGACGGACAGCTTATCGGGATAGACGTACGCCGCCCGTTCGATGAAGGTCAGCGGGGTCAGCGGAGCGTAATTGGCTTGGTTCTTTGGCAGCTCGTCATAGGGGCTGGTCATGGCGGCGTCTCCCTGGCGCGCGGTCCCTCGGACCGTTTCTAAGGCGGAGTCATAATCCCCGGTGCCAGCCGCCGCAATCGGGCACCTTTGGGACGGTCTAACCCGGTTGCGCGCGATGGAAACCGGCGCCGAGTTCGGCGTCGGTATCCTCGACCGAAAATGCCTCCGGGTCGAACTCGCCGCCGATCCATTCCATCTGCTCCTCGTGGTTCGGATTGGCCGGATCGGCCAGCACGGCCAGAAGCTCCTCGTAGCCAAAGGGTCCGCCGCAATCCTCCGGCGGGCAGGCGCGCTTGCCGGCGACGCAGGCGGGAAAGGATTTGGCGTCGCTGGCGGGAGGCGCCTTTTCGATCAGGATGTCATGCTCCCAGTCATCGCCGAAATCATAGGTGTAGGTGAAGCGCGTGACGCCGGCCTTGACCAGCCCGTTCAATGTCACCTTGCACTCATCGCGAACGTCGTCCGTATTGCTGCGGTCGCCGTATTGCTCGCCGCCGATGTCGAAGGCGTGCAGGTGGGAGTTCATCCAGCCCATGCAGATCTGGATCGCGGTGTGCAGGTCGCCCAGGTTCATGCTGCCCTTGACCAGGATGCGGCGCCAGACCGGCGGCTTGATGTGGCGCAATGTCACCTTGAGGCTGAGCACACCTGCCGGGACGTTCTTTTTCGGTGCTTGCGTTTTGACCATGGATACTCCTCCCGGCGTCAACCGTTTCATGTTGCGATGATGTCGCCGCGGTGGCAAGCCGTCAGCAGTGCGTCCAGTTCCGCTTCATGCTCGTACTCCGGCATCAGCCGATCGAGCACGGCGTCGCGGCGGGCGGCGGGGTGGAAGTAGATCTCGGTTGAGCCGCCGGGCAGATGCCGCAGCAACCGCTCCACGCGCGCCGGCGTCATGTGCCCGCTCCAGGCGAGGCCGAAGCAGTGGTCGTTCGCCGCCACCCCGGCGAGCCGGGCCTGACGCCGCAGCAGGCGGGTCCAGCGATACAGGATCCGGTCGCCGACGCTGGCGGAGGTGCCGCACAACGCCAGGATATCGGGCGGTTCGGCCGGGATGCGGATGCGGTTGAGACCAAACTCGCGGCCGATGCGCAGCATCATGGCGCCGACGGTCGGATGCAGGTGCATGTGCTTGTGCGCGTTGGCATGGTCAAGGGTCAAGCCGGTTGCCGCGAATGCGGCGAACTGGGCGCGGATCTCGGCGGCCAGTTGCCGGCGGACGCTGGGGCGGAAGAAGTAATTCAGGCCGAGCTTCAACTGGTCGGACGGGAATTGCCCGGCGGCATCCACGAGGCCCGGGATGTCGCGGGGCGGCAAGACGGCGGGGCCTTCGATGACCACGAGGTGCAGGCCGACCCGCAGCGCGGGGTTGGCGCGAGCGCGGCGGATCGCGGCGGCGGCGGCCGGAGCGGCGACCATGAGGCTGGCGGCTTGCAGGGCTCCGTCGCGGTGGGCTTTCTCGATGCCCTCGTTGACAGCTTCGGTCAGACCGAAATCGTCGGCGGAGAAGGTGACGGTTTTCATTCCGGCATAGCCGGGCAATGTTGATTGGGGGGATAGGTTCGCTGTCATCCGGGGGTGATCTTACGGCGTGCCGATCGATTCCTGGAAGCCGGTTCTGGCGCCGATCGATGCGAACGCAACTATGAAAATGGAAACACTGATAGAGCGATTCTTAACTGACGCGTTGAAATTGAGATTCGCTCACCACGGGTTGATATGCCAAAGATACACCGAACGCTTGAGCCTGATATTTATGAATACTTTATAGTGTTCATTCCTATTAATTTACGTTCCGATTCCGGCATTGTCCACAGCCGGACCCTATGGCCACCGCTCACGAACCCTCGCTGATCGGGTAATCGACGCTGCCCCGCCTGTCGTCCACGCCGGTGTCCGCTATAGCCACCTCCGCAATCTGACGAAGGCACGCTACCCAAAAACACCCGCGATTTCAGTAAGTTTTGGGCAGACGATAGTACGTCGCAACCAGCTTCACGCCGCCCGATGACGCTCCTTGAGAAATTGGAAGAACTCCACCCCTTCCCTCAGCCGCCGCTTCATCATCTGCGGACTGCGCACCATCTCATTGACGATCGAGGCGATCTTCGGCGCGCGGAAGTAAAACCGCTTATAGAAGGTCTCCACGTTGTCGAATATCTCCGTGTGCGACAGGTGCGGATAGTGCAGCGGCGCAATCTGCACGCCGCTGTCATCGACCAGTTCCGCGTGGTCCGCATCCAGCCAGCCGTTCTCAACCGCCTGCTTGTAAAGAAACGTCCCGGGATACGGCGCCGCCAGAGACACCTGGATGGTGTGCGGGTTGATGTCGGTGGCGAAGCGGATTGTTTCCTCGATCGTCTCCCGCGTCTCTCCCGGCAACCCCAGGATAAACGTGCCGTGGATCTTGATCCCCAATTCGTGGCAGTCGTGCGTGAACTGGCGCGCGACCTCGATCCGCATGCCCTTCTTGATGTTGTGCAGTATCTGTTGGTTGCCGCTCTCGTATCCCACCAGGAGCAGCCGCAGGCCGTTGTCCTTAAGCACCTTCAGCGTCTCGCGGGGCACGTTCGCCTTGGCGTTGCACGACCACGTCACGCCCATCTTCCCAAGCTCGCGCGCGATCGCCTCGGCGCGCGGCAGATTGTCGGTGAACGTGTCGTCATCGAAGAAGAACTCCCGCACCTGCGGGAACATCACCTTGGCCCGGCGGATCTCCTCCGCGACATGTTCCGGCGAGCGCACCCGGTAGCGATGCCCGCCCACGGTCTGCGGCCACAGGCAGAACGTGCAATGCGACTTGCAGCCGCGCCCGGTGTACAAAGAGATATACGGATGCAGCAGGTAGCCGATGAAGTAGTCCTCGATCCGCAGGTCGCGGTGATAGACCTCGGTCACGAACGGTAGCGAGTCCATATCCTCCAGCGTCGCGCGGTCCTTGTTGTGGACAATCGCGCCCGCGCCGTCGCGGTAGGAAATGCCATCCACCGAGGCCCAGTCACGGCCCTCGGCAATCTCCTTGATGGTGAAGTCGAACTCGTTGCGCGCGACGAAGTCGATCACCCCGCCCTGCTCCAGGCTTTCCGCCGGCTGCACCGCCACCTTGGCGCCGACAAAGCCGATCTTCATCGTCGGGTTGGCGGCCTTCAGGGCCTCGGCCACCTTAACGTCGGACAGGAACGACGGCGTCGATGTGTGCATCACGCACAGTTCGTAGCCGCGCGCCTGCTCGACCACCGTCTCCAGGCTGATCCGCGCCGGGGGGGCGTCGATCAGCTTGCTGCCGGGAACCAGGGCGGCCGGCTGCGCCAGCCATGTGGGGAACCAGAACGACTTGATCTCGCGCCTGGCCTGATAACGCGACCCGGCGCCACCGTCGAAGCCATCGAAGGAGGGCGGGTGCAGGAACAGGGTCTTCATCATCGCGCGTTGATTTCCTCGATCGGGCGGAACCGGACAGTGTCTTCGGCGGGATGCACCGGCGTATCCGCATGCAGGCCGTGGCCGCGCCAATGCACGTGACGCCCGCCATAGCTGGCAACCAGGACCGCCACCGACAAGAGGTCGCGGGCCGGCAGCAGCCAGACCGGGCATCGGAACGCGGCGTCCGCACCGGCTTCCCCATCCCAGTGTGGCGCCAGTGCACGATCGACCGCCATGCCCGCGATCCCGCGCAACAGCCACGCCGTGACAAACAGCGCGAGCGACCACAGTGCCCCGCCGGCCAGCAGGACCGTGAGCAGCGCCCAGGCCAGCGGATATTGTAGGACGGACGCCGCGAACGCCGCCGGTTCCAACGCCCGGATCGTGCGCGCCCAACGCAGTTCGTGACGGAACAGCGCATCCGCATGTTCCTCCGGCACCGTCGTCAGCGGCACGGTGTCCGCCATGGCGATCCGCAACCCCAGCCCGGCGATCCGGCGGCCAAGCACATTGTCGTCGGCAAGGTGATCCACCAGTCCGCGCAACCCGCCGCAGCGCACCAGATCCCGCCGCCGCAGGCACATCGTCGCGCCGAGGCAGTCCTCCCGCCCGATCGCCCGCGCCATCAGCGCCCCGGGCAGGAAGCCGTGGGTGATCTGGGTGGCGCCCTGCCTGGCAATCATCGTGTCCGACGCGGGCAAGCCCGCATAGATGGTCGTGACCAGCCCGACCCCCGGTTCGGCCAGCGCAACGACCAGGCGATCGAGGTACTCCGGCCGCACATGCACGTCGGAGTCGGCAATCACCAGCACATCGTGCCGCGCCGCCGGCAGCATGTTCATCAGATTGCCGACCTTGCGGTTCCGGCCGTGCAGGGTGGGATCGATGACCAGGGCGATATCGCACTCAGGAAACTGCGTCTCCAGGCGCCGCACGACCGCGACCGCCGGGTCGCTTGCGTCTTGCACGCCGAACACCACCTGCCAAAGCGGGTAGTCCTGACGGCAAATCGTGGCCAGAGCCTCCTCCAGCAGTGGCTCATCGCCATGCAGCGGCTTCAGCACGGTGACCGGGGGCCGCCACCGCGGCACGGCACGCTCGGCCCGCGCGAACCGCGCGACGAGCCGGGCGGCAATCAGAACCTGCAGCAGCCCGATAATGGTCACCGCCGCGGTTATGCTATCCAGAAGCGCCATCACGAACTCAACGCACCATCGGACAAATCGGCGATTTTCCGGCGCAAGCTGGCGATCAGCGCGTCGGGATCGCCACTGGACAGTATCTTGCGGAAGTCGGAGCGCTGCACGGCGACGCGGCTGATCGACCCGTTGAGCAGCACGTCCACCGCCCGCCAGGTTCCGCCGTCCTCGCGCATCACATAGTCCAACCGGACCCGGTCCCCGTTGGAGGACACCATCTCGGTCCGCACGATGCGATCGGCGCCGGAATCACGCGCGCCGGGCAGCACCTGGAAGCGCTCGCCCTCATATTTGTCGAAATTGGCGACGTAGGTGGCCACGGTGAAGCGGCGAAAGACCTTCAGCAACCGTGCCTGCGCCGCGGGATCCATCTGGTCCCAACGCAATCCTACCGACACCCGCAGGACCGTATCGAGGTCGAAGGCCCGGTCCACCGCCGGCGCCAGGGCGTCGAAGCGCTGTGCGAACGGCATCGAGTGCCCGGCGCGCATGCCCGCCTCCAGCGCGGCATACAGCGCGGCCAACGGCTCTCCGATGTCCCCATCGGCCTGAGCCCACGCTCGCCCTGCCGGTATCAGCGCCACTGCCACGGCGGATGGCAGCAGCGCACGCCTCGTCAGCCGGATCATCTGGATGTCAGGACCTTCGTTTGGCCCGTGCCCGGGACTTCGATGCCGACCGCCGCCAGCGCCACATTGACGATGTCCCGCGCCGACAGTCCTGCCTCGGCCATCTGCCTGGGCTGCGAGTCGTGGTCGAGGAACAGGTCGGGCATGATCATCGGGCGGATCTTCAAGCCGTTATCAAGCAGGCCCTTCCAGGCCAGATGCTGCATCACCTGGGCACTGAAGCCGCCGATTGCAGCCTCCTCGATCGTGATCAGCACCTCATGGTGTTTCGCCAACTGCTCCAACAAAGCCGTGTCGATCGGCTTGGCGAAACGGGCGTCGGCGACCGTGGTGGGGAAGCCGCGCGCGGCGAGTTCGTCGGCCGCCTTCAGCGCGTCGGTCAGGCGGGTGCCCAGCGACAGGATCGCGATGTTGCTGCCTTCGCGCAGTACCCGGCCTTTGCCCAGCGTCAGCACGTCGCCCGCGGTCGGCAGCGCCACGCCGGTGCCTTCGCCGCGCGGGTAGCGGAAGGCGCTCGGGCGGTCGTCGATCGCAACAGATGTGGCGACCATGTGGACCAGTTCAGCCTCGTCCGCCGGGGCCATGATGACCATGTTCGGCAAGCAGCCCAGGAATGACAGGTCGAAGCTGCCGGCATGGGTCGAGCCATCGGCGCCAACGAATCCGGCACGGTCCATGGCGAAGCGCACCGGCAGAGACTGCAGCGCCACGTCGTGCACGACCTGGTCGTAGCCGCGCTGCAGGAAGGTGGAGTAGATCGCGCAGAACGGCTTCATGCCCTCCGTCGCCATGCCGGCGGCAAAGGTGACAGCATGCTGCTCAGCGATACCCACGTCGAACATGCGGTCGGGGAACTGTTTGGCGAACTTGTCGAGGCCGGTGCCGGTCGGCATCGCCGCGGTAATCGCCACCACCGTCGGGTCACGCGTCGCTTCCGCGATCAGGGCGTCGCCGAATACTTTCGTGTAGCTCGGCGGCCCGGGAGGCGCCTTCGCCTGTTCGCCGGTGATGACATTGAATTTGGACACGCCATGATACTTGTCGGGCGCGCGTTCCGCCGGGCCGTAGCCCTTGCCCTTCTGGGTGATCGCATGCAGCAGGATCGGCCCGGCTTCCTCGGCCTCGCGCATGTTGCGCAGCACCGGCAGCAGGTGATCCAAATTGTGGCCGTCGATCGGGCCCAGGTAATAGAAGCCGAGTTCCTCGAACAGTGTGCCGCCGGTCAGGATGCCGCGGGCGTATTCCTCGGCGCGGCGGGCGGTGCGCTCGATGCCGCGCGGGAAGCGCTTGACCATCTTCACCGCGAGGTCGCGCAGCGAGAGGAAGCTACGGGACGACATCAGCCGCGACAGATAGGCGCTCATGGCGCCAACGGGCGGGGCGATCGACATGTCGTTGTCGTTCAGGATGACAATCAGCCGGGATTTCAGCGCTCCGGCATTGTTCATGGCCTCGTAAGCCATGCCCGCGCTCATGGACCCGTCGCCGATGATACAGACCACATTGCGTTCATCGCGCACCAGCCCTTGCGCCGCCCGTTCCTCCTCGGTAGCGGCGTTGTAGCGCTCAGTCTTCAGGTCGCGCGCGACCGCCATGCCGAGGCCGGCAGAAATCGAGGTTGAGGAATGCGCGGCGCCAAAGGGGTCGTACGCGCTTTCGGCCCGCCGGGTGAAGCCGGACAGGCCGCCGCCCTGGCGCAAGGTGCGGATGCGGTCGCGCCGCCCGGTGAGTATCTTGTGCGGATAGGCCTGATGGCCGACGTCCCAGATCACGCGGTCTTCCGGGGTGTCAAACACCGCGTGGATGGCGACCGTCAGCTCCACTACGCCGAGGGAAGCGCCCAAATGTCCGCCGGTGACCGATACCGCTTCGACGGTCTCGGACCGAACCTCATCCGCGAGCTGCTTGAGCTGCTCGATGGAGAAGTTGCGCATGTCGGCGGGTGTAATCACCCGGTCGAGCAGCGGCGTTGCAATGGGGCTCATGAAAACTCCTGTTCCCGATCAATTGCGCCTGGCGACGACATAGGCCGCCAGGGCCCGAAGGTTTGCCGCGCGGTCGCCGAAGCCCTCCAGGTGGGCGGCGGCCTGTGTGGCGAGCATGTCGGCGTGGGCACGCGCCATCTCCGCGCCCAGCACCGACACCATGGTGGCCTTGCCGGCCGCCTGATCCTTGCCCGCGGTCTTGCCGAGGTCCGCATCGGTGCCCTCGACATCGAGCAAGTCGTCGGCGATCTGGAACGCCGCGCCGATGTCGCGCCCGTAGGCGGCGAGCACATGCCGATCCTGGACGGAGGCGCGGCCGAGAATGGCCCCGGCTTCGACGCTGTATTGGATCAGGCGCCCGGTTTTCAGCGCCTGCAGGCGGGTGACGGCCGGACCATCCAAGGTCTGGCCTTCGGCCAGCATGTCGATCATCTGGCCGCCGGCCATGCCACGAGCCCCCGATGCGGCACCCAGCGCGGCGACGAGTTCGCAACGCGCCTGCGGATCGGAATGGGTGTCCGGCTCGGCCAGGATTTCGAAGGCCCGGGTCTGCAAGGCATCGCCGGCCAGGATGGCGGTCGCCTCGTCGAACGCTTTATGCGTGCTCGGCTTGCCGCGGCGCAGATCGTCGTTGTCCATGGACGGCAGGTCGTCGTGCACCAGCGAGTAGGCATGTAGCATCTCGACCGAGGCGGCGACTTCGAGCGGCGCAGGTCTGCGCGACCGAAAACAGCGATGCGGACTGGATGACCAGGAAGCCGCGCATCCGCTTGCCGCCGCCCAGCGTGGCATAGCGCATGGCTGCGGCGAGGCGCCCCTCGGCACCTTCAACCGGCGGCAGCAGGACATCCAGGGCTTGTTCGACAAGTGCGGCGGTCCGCGCCATCTCGGCGGGAAGATCGTTCGGCGGTACCATTTTCATCAAAGCCACAGCCAGCCTCGCGACCAAGCGACTCCCCCAAACGGGAGCCAAGTTTCACGCCGATAACACGCTTGCGGCGATTGCGCATGGTAACCCGCACGCGATCCCGGCACTTGTTGCCGAATTGCCACGCATTGCAAGCCCCCACCGTGCGGGCCGCCCGGAAAGCGATCGTTTGGTATCGGGTTGGGCATGGCGATCCGGCGAGGGCGCCCCTATGTTGCGGTTCGATGCCGCGTTACAGCATTGCGAGGCCGGGGTCGATCTGGCATATCTCGGCGGTTTTCAATGGGGACCGCGCCGGTCCGGTATTACATCGGAGTGCAGACTGCATGCTTCAGGTCGTCCTTGCCCAGCCTCGCGGCTTTTGCGCCGGCGTGGAACGGGCCATCGAAATCGTCGAGCGGGCGCTGAAGAAATTCGGTCCTCCCATCTACGTTCGTCACGAAATCGTGCACAATCGGCATGTGGTTGAGGATCTGCGGACTCGCGGCGCCGTGTTCGTTGACGAACTCGACGAGATCCCGCCCGGCTCGATGACCGTCTTCTCCGCTCACGGCGTCGCCAAGAGCGTCGAGCAGGCCGCCGCCGAACGCGGACTGCCGGTGATCGATGCCACCTGCCCCCTGGTCGCCAAGGTGCACAACGAAGGTCGGCGGTATGCGAGGCAGGGCCGCGAGATCGTGCTGATCGGGCATGCCGGCCATGCAGAGGTGCAGGGGGTCGTCGGCCAGATCCCCGCGAAGGTGCATCTGGTGCAGACCGTCGAGGACGTCGCCCTGCTGCAGGTCAAGGATCCCGAGAAGCTGGCCTACATCACCCAGACCACGCTATCGGTCGATGACACCCGCGGCATTATCCAGGCGCTGATGGAGCGTTTCCCCGCGACCATCGGTCCGGACGTACGCGACATTTGCTATGCCACGCAGAATCGCCAGCAGGCGGTGCGCGACCTGGCCCACGTGGTCGACATGCTGCTGGTCGTCGGCTCGCGCAATTCGTCCAATTCCAACCGGTTGCGGGAAATCGGCGCCGAGCTTGGCAAGCCGTCCTACCTGATCGACGACGCCGATGCTTTGCAGCCCGAATGGTTCGAGGGCATCAGTTCCGTCGGCGTCACCGCCGGGGCCTCGGCGCCTGAAACCCTCGTGCAAGGCGTGCTGGACGGCTTGCAACGCTTTGGCGCAACCACGATCTCCATCCAGAATGGCGTGGCGGAGGATGTCCGCTTCCGATTCCCCGCCCAGGTCGCCGACGTTTAAGGAACCCAGTCCGGTATGTCAGTCCCGTTGAACCAGGCCCTCCGCGTCGGTGCCTATGTTGTCAAACAGCATCTGCTCGGCCGCAAGCGCTACCCGCTGGTGCTGATGCTGGAGCCGCTGTTCCGCTGCAACCTGGCCTGCGCCGGGTGCGGCAAGATCGACTATCCGCCGGAGATCCTGAACCAGCGGCTGTCGGTGGCGGAGTGCCTGGAGGCAGTGGACGAATGCGACGCGCCCGTGGTGGTGATCGCCGGCGGGGAGCCGCTGCTCCACAAGGAGATCGACCAGGTGGTCGAGGGCGCGATCGCCCGGAAGAAGTTCGTGATCGTCTGCACCAACGCGCTGCTGCTCGAAAAGAAGATGCACCTGTTCAAGCCGAGCAAGTGGTTCTCCTGGTCCGTCCATCTCGATGGCGGCCGGGCGGAGCATGACATCTCGGTCTGCCAGGACGGGGTTTACGACCGGGCTGTGGCGGCGATCGCGGAGTCGAAGCGCCGCGGGTTCCGGACGATCATCAACACGACGCTGTTCAATACCGCCGAGCCCGAGAAGGTCGCCACGTTCTTCGACGACGTGATGGCACTGGGCGTAGACGGGATCTCGGTGTCGCCGGGCTATGCGTATGAGCGCGCACCGGACCAGCAGCACTTCCTGAACCGGTCGAAGACCAAGGAGCTGTTCCGCGGCATTTTCAGCCGGCAGGGCAAGGGTGCGTGGAAGGGCAAGTGGGCGTTCAACCAGTCGTCCATGTTCCTCGACTTCCTGGCCGGCAACCAGACCTTCCATTGCACGCCATGGGGAAATCCGACGCGCACCTATTTCGGCTGGCAACGGCCCTGCTACCTGCTGGGCGAGGGCTACGCCAAGACCTTCAAGGAGCTGATGGAGACCACCGAGTGGGACCGCTACGGCACCGGCAATTATGAGAAGTGCGCCGATTGCATGGTGCATTCCGGTTACGAGGCGAGCGCGGTGGTCGAAACCGTGCGCAAGCCCTGGAAGGCCGCGGCCCAGGTGATGCTGGGAATTCGCACGGACGGACCGATGGCGCCGGACGTGTCTTTGGAAAAGCAACGTCCGGCGGAATACGTGTTCAGCCGCCATGTCGAGACCGCCGTCAAGCGCATCCGGGCCGAAAACAAGCCGGTCGACGACGTGGCCGACGCGGCCGACTAAGGCGGCGCACCCGAACAATCAACTCCGGCGGTTCGTCTCCATCCGTCATGGCTCGGCTCGTTCGGGCTATGAGGATGCACGACGTCTCCCCGACCCGGCAGTTCCGGGACGTTGCCTGGCAAAAATATCGTCGTGGTCGCTGTGCAAGTCTTCGTGCCATCATGACTTCGTGGTGAATCATTTGCGTCCAGCCCCACGAACCATCCGGGAGGATAACCTGCCCTCTCGGCAACAGCGCGGGGGATTTGCACCGCAATAACTCACCACGATGGCACGAAGACCTCCACCGGACTTGGCGCGTGGAGTTATCGAAATATGCCCTGAAAGATTATCCGCGCACGTTTTTCGCCGCCGCCATTAACCCTTCCTTAACCTGTTTCTGCTAGTCTCTGGATCGGCGTCCTCACCGGCATTAAAGGCCAGCAGGGTTTCAGTTCACGTCTGAAGGCTTTTCAGACCCAAGCGTTTCCAGCCAAGTATTTGCATAGAGAATGATTTCAGACGAACCGGATGAGGACGCCGAGCTCCTCGACGACGACGCATTGATCGAGGCCATCACCGGCCCGGTCACCCAACCGTGTAGTGCTGGCAGCACGACCGCCGCGGCGGACTGGCCGCTCCGCCCCCGACACGGCGAGGCCTTGACCGTCGATGGCGCCATCCTGGCTTGGTTCCAAGCGCGCGACTCGGCCTGGCAACCTCAGATTCAGGCCGTACTACGGGCCTGGATCGCCGCGCAAACGTCGCCCGGCACCTGATGCGCCGGGCGTTCCATCAATGCCCGTACCTTAAAATCTTAACGGGCGCGCTTGGACGACCCGTTGCTGCCACGCTGAAGCCGAGCCGCCGGCACCGGATGGGTCACAACGTCAGAGCCGCCCCGCGCCTGCATGAAAGCCTTCAGAACCTCGTTGATCCGCGTTTGATAACCCGCGCCGAAACCGCGGAAGAAGCGCAGGACATCGGCGTCCAGTCGCAGACTGACCGCTAGCTTCGGCTCGCGCACGTCGAACACCAGATCGGTCGCCCAACCTGCACGCGACGGATCGACCGGAGCTCGCGCGGCCGCCGGAGCCTTCGCCGAGGCGGTTGGTGCGCGCGACTTCGGCTGACGCGACTTTGTCTGTGCGGTGACGGTTCGGGTTTGCTTGGCCATCTTTATCCTCCCATACAGCCGGGCTGGTTGGTTCCAGTCCCGATCGGAACAATTTTCTTGCGCGGTCACAAGCGTCTGTAACTACGCGATCCGCACATTGATGTACGCACGCCTGTGGCTACGGTCAAGTTAATCATCGCCAAAGCCATGACCCATCGGCAACGGCGACCTGGCAAAACTCAAATCAACAACTCGATCAGAAACGGGCCTGGCCGCTTCACCCCATGCGCCAGCAAATCGGCGAAGCCCTCCGCCGTATCGGTGCGCGCGGCCTCGACACCCAACGATTCCGCCAGCCGCGGCCAGTCGATGTCGGGATTGCCGATGTCCATCATGTCCAGCGCGGTGCGCCCGGGATTGGCGCCGACCTGCGACAGCTCGCCGAGCAGGATCTGGTATTTTCGGTTCGACAGGATGACGGTGGTGACGTCCAGCTTCTCCCGCGCCTGGGTCCACAGTGCCTGCACCGTGTACATGGCCGAACCGTCGGCCTGGAGGTTGATCACCCGCCGCCCGGGCGCGCCGAGTGCGGCGCCGGTCGCCATCGGCATGCCGCCGCCAATGGCCCCGCCGGTGACGTTCAGCCAGTCATGCGGCGGCGCGGCCTTGGTGTTGGCGAAGAAACCGCGGCCGAAGCTGACGGACTCATCGGCGATCACCGCATGGTCCGGCATCAGCGCGGCCAGTGTGGCCGCGACGGACTCCGGCGTGAGAGCCCCGCTGGCGGCGTGCGGACGCTCCCCATTGTCGGGCGGTGCAACCCGCGGGCACCCGAGCGTGTCGGCGAGACGAGCCAGCGCCTCGACGATGTCCTGCTCCGGGCGCGCCAGGACATGGACCTCGGCATCGTCCGGAACAGAGCTTTGCACCTTGTTCGGATAGGCGAAGAACGTCACCGGCTTGCGCGATCCGGCCAGGATAAGCTGCGTCGTGCCCTGCATGAACTTCACGGCGGCATCGACGACGTAGGGCACCCGCTCGACCGGCAATCGACCCTGCCCCCGCGCCATCCGCGCGTTCGAGCCTTGCGCGACCGTCCGGCAGCCGGTGGCAACCGAGATGCGGTGCGCTAGCGCGAGGCCGTCCTCATGCAGCGCGGCGCCGCCCAAAAGCAGCACCACGCCCTTGCCGCCAAGGCGCAACGCGGTGGCGGCTTCCTCGATCTGGTTCGGAGCGGCGGTTGGCACCGGCAGGCGCGGCAAGGGCTCCGCCACCACCCCCCCTTCGTTCCACGACGTGTCCGACGGCAGGATCAGGGTCGCCACCTGGCCGGGCGCGATCATCGACGCCTGCACCGCGGCGGCGGCATCCGCGCCGACAGAGCGTGCGTCCATCGATGTGCGCACCCAGCCGGAGACGCCGCGCGCAAAGCCCTCGGTGTCCGCGGTGAGCGGAGAATCCAGCGGGCGGTGATAGGTCGCCTGATCGCCGACGATGTTGACGACGGGCGTTGCGGCGCGGCGGGCGTTGTGCAGGTTCGCCAGGCCGTTGGCGAGGCCGGGGCCGCAATGCAGCAAGGTCGCCGCCGGCTTTCCGGCCATCCGCGCATAGCCGTCGGCCGCGCCGGTCACCACGCCCTCGAACAGGCCGAGCACGCAATGCATGCCGGGAATCCGGTCGAGCGCGGCGACGAAGTGCATCTCGGACGTGCCGGGATTGGAAAAGCATGTCGTCACGCCGCAGTTGAGCAGCGAATGCACCAGGCTTTCAGCGCCATTCATGGAGCGGATGTTCCCCCTGTCCTGGCCCGTGCGGCAGCCGTGGCCGCCGCCGCACGGACACGCCCGATTCTGTAGCCGGTATGCCGTGGCTTGGCCAGAATCGCGGCGGTGCGGCGAGACGCCGCCATCAGGCGCCAACGTTCGCTCCGGTCCATAAACCCTTGGCAGAATGCAAATCCGCCTCGCAATTTGCGAGCACCATTGTGTGATCCACGGTTCGCAAACCGGCTCGCCGGTGCGGGCCGGCGGTGGCATCGCGCGCCACGACGGCAGCGCGCGAATTGGCCGCCGGCCAAAATATCAAGTTCGAGACTACGTCGTCGATTGAATCAACCAGGTGGGATCGGCCTCCCCGGGGTCAGCTATCGGGTCTGGCACACCCCTTGCGATTACCCCGGCATGAGGCCCTCGCCGAGGACCTCAGCCTGATCCAAACCGGGGACCGCGCCATGCACACCGTGATCGAAACCGCCGCCGCCGCCGTCACCATGGGTGCCCTCAGCCTCAACGCCTGGCACCATGTCGGCTTTCCGGTCGCGATGAAGCTGGCCTCCCGCGCACTCCGCATCCCGGCGGCCGCCGCTCCGCTGGCCGATGCCGATCTGCCGGAGATCACCGTGGTCATGCCGGCCTATAACGAGGCGGCCCACATCGCCGCCAAGCTGCGCAACCTCGCCGCCATCGACTATCCGGCCGATCGGCTGCATGTGCTGGTCGCTTGCGACGGCTGCAGCGACGATACGGTTGCCATCGCCCGCGCCACCCTCGCCGAGACCGCCTGCGCCCAACTCGACGGCACGGTCATCGACCACGTCCGCAACCGCGGCAAGGTCGCCGTACTGAACGGCACGATCGCGATGGTTAAGACCGAGGTGGTGGTGCTGACCGACGTCTCCGCCATGCTGCCGCCCGGCGCGCTGCGCCAGGCCGCGGCGCATTTCGCCGATGCGGCGCTGGGCGCCGTCGGCGGCACCTACCGGTTGAACAAGCCCGGTTCGGTCGGCGAGGCGGGTTACTGGAAGTATCAGGTCGCGGTGAAACGCGGCGAGGCGGCGATGGGCTGCCCGCTGGGCCTGCACGGCGCGTTCTACGCCTTCCGCCGCGCCGCCTGGGCGCCGCTTCCGGCCGACACGATCAACGACGACTTCATCCTGCCGCTGGAGATATTCGGCCGCGGCTGGCGCGTCGCCTATGACGAGACGATCGTCGCGTATGAGGTCGAGATGACCAGCCCGGCGCAGGAAGTCAGCCGCCGCCGCCGCATCGCGGGCGGCAACGCCCAGCAGGTGCTCCGGCTGGCGTGGCTGCTGAACCCGAAATTCGCCGGGGTGGCGCTGGCCTTCGCCTCGGGCAAGGCGCTGCGGGTGGCGGCTCCGTTCCTGATCGTCCTCGGCCTTCTGGGGTCGGTTGGCCTGGCCGCCGGTTCGGCATTCTTCGCGACGCTGGCGGCGATGCAGATCGCCGGGCTGCTGGGTGCCGCGGTCGGCGCGCTGCTCGGGACCGCCGCACCGCGGGTACTGGCGGTGGCGCGCTACGCGGTGGCCGGGCACATGGCGAGCGCGACGGGCGTGGTGCGGTATTTCTCCGGCGCGTATGCGAAGCCCTGGCGGCGGGACGTGCTGGCCTGATTTGCGCCAGCACAGTGCCGAAGACCATGCCTTCGGCGATCGCCATGAATGAAAGTGCCAACCATCGATACCGGGACGGTTTGAGCACCGCCTTTACCACTGAGGACGACGAGGGCAGCCGAGGGCCGCGGAGTTGCTGAACTTGCTTTCTTCGGGGTCCTCGTCCTCCTACCAGGAAAATAGGGGCGGGCTTTCGAGTTCGAACCGGTATCCGGTACTGCTTTTCACAACGGCGTTCACCAGCCGGCTGCATCGCCACCGCGATGGCAGAAAATGACCCCGGCTGGTGCCGCCCCCGTCACGGTGGCCGAAGGGCCACCATCCACGCGTTGCCGTGGCTGCGCGGCCGAAGGCGTGGATGGCGGGCCTGCGCCCGCCGTCACGTATAGCCGCCTGGTTCCCGTGCCCGCTCTTGGCGCCCGAAATCGGCGGCGCTACGCTGACCGCTTCACGGGGCCGGGGAAAACGCCAGCATGATCAACAAGATCGTCCAGTCCATGGCCGAAACCATGAGCGGCATCAAGGACGGTTCCGTCGTACTGCTAGGCGGTTTCGGTGCCGTCGGCCAACCCAATGCGCTGATTGAGGGCCTGATCGAACAGGGCGCCAGGGATCTGACCGTCGCCTGCAACAACGCGGGAGTCGGCCACACCGGCCTGGCCCGGCTGATGGAACTCGGGCGAGTCCGCAAGATCATCTGTTCTTTCCCGCGCAGCTCCGATCCCGTGGTGTTCGAGACGCTGTATCGCGCCGGGAAGATCGAGCTGGAAATCGTCCCGCAAGGTACCCTGGCGGAGCGGATGCGCGCGGCCGGTGCCGGCGTGCCCGCCTTCTTCACCGCCACCGGCGTCGGCACCAAGATGGCGGTGGGCAAGGAGCAGCGGGAGATCGACGGCCGCTGCTACATCCTCGAGCACGCGCTGAAAGGTGATGTCGGGCTGGTGGAAGCGTGGGAGGCGGATCGGTGGGGGAATTTAACCTACAAGCAGGCGGGACGGAACTTCAATCCGGTGGTCGCGATGGCATCGGCGCTGACCCTGGTGCAGGCGCAGCATATCCGCGGCCTGGGTGATATCGACCCCGACCACGTCGTCACCCCGGGCATCTTCGTGACCCGCGTCCTGCACGTGCCCTATGGCGACCCTTCCGGCTTCTAAGATCAGGAGACGCTCGCAATGACCTCGACCGCCGCTTTCAAGCCGTTCAGCCGCCATCAGATCGCCCACCGCGCCGCGGACGACATCCCCGAGGGCTGGTATGTCAACCTTGGCATCGGCATCCCAACCCTGGTGGCGGACTTCGTGCCGAAGGATCGGGAGGTGATCTTCCACTCCGAGAACGGCGTGCTGGGCATGGGTCCGGCGCCGGAAAAGGACAAGATCGAGCCGTGGCTGATCAACGCCGGCAAGCAGTACGTGACGCTGCATGCCGGCGGCAGCTACTGCCACCATGCCGACAGCTTCGCGATGATCCGCGGCGGGCATCTGGATTTGTGCGTGCTGGGCGCGTTCCAGGTCGCCGACAATGGCGACATTGCGAACTGGGCAACCAGCGAGAACGACACCGCGCCAGCGGTGGGCGGCGCCATGGACCTCGCGGCCGGGGCGAAGCGGTTGTGGGTGTTGATGGACCACACCACGAAGGACGGCACGCCGAAGCTGGTCAGACAGTGCAGCTACCCGCTGACGGCGCCGGGCGCGGTGAAACGGATCTACACCAACCTGGCGACGATTGACGTGACCGATCGCGGCTTCGTGGTGCTGGACATCGTTCCGGGCATGAGCCTGGAGGAATTGCAGGCGCGAACCGAGGCGACGTTGCATTTGCCCGCGTGAGACGATGCGTGCGGTCGGTTCGTTTTAAGGCAGCAAGGTTTTACCACGGAGGACACCTGAGAGCCACCGAGGGCACAAAGAATACATGAATTGCGCTTCGCGCGACGCCCCGACACCGTTCTGGTCCCGCTTGACCCGTGGGCGCCACCGTGTCCAAGGTCATGGCGGCCGCAGGCTCAACGAGTGGGTGTTGAATTCGGGTCGAAGGCGGGCCGCGCAGCCCGACGTTGTAGCCGGACTTAGTCCGGCACCCACGGTTTGCCGGGCGTGTAGCGGCAAATCTCGTGGGTCGACGGCCCAACGTCGGCCAAGACGAAGGCAAGCCGAGCGACAGGCGTTGATGCCGGCCGACATGAGGTCGTAGGTGCCGCCGAAGGGCTGCCCGAAATGACCGCCGGCATTTTGACATTGCTTTTCCCGTGCCCCTCGAAAAGCCTCCTTCTTTCTCTGTGTTGAAATTCTTCCTTGTCAACATCACCCCAGACGGCGCTGTGGGATGCGAAAGCCAATTTCATCTCCAGGCAAAGAGGCATAAATAATACATGAATTACGGTACACGCGCACTGTAATGACCTGCAAGAAAACCAGATGAAGGCGCCGCTTTTCTCCCGTTCGCATGGCGTCTCGCGCGCCCGTCGAAATACCGTCGCTTTTCGGCCGTAAAATCGTCCGTCCTACAGCACCCGGATCGACTGCGGCGGCAGCCGCGCCAGCAGTTCGGTGGCGGTCAACCCCAATAGCGGATGCACCCAGTCCGGCGCCACATCGGCCAGCGGTGCCAGCACGAAGGCGCGTTCATGCGCCCGCGGATGCGGCAGGATCGGATCCGGCGCGGCGCGCACCAGTCCGCCGATGGCGACGATGTCGAGGTCGAGCGTCCGGGCCGCATTCGGCACGCCGCGTCGACGGCCGAACGCCACTTCCACCTCCATCAAACGCGCCAGCAACCACGCCGGATCGACCGATTGATCTGGATCAACACATAACACCGCAACCGCGTTCACATATTCAGGTTGGCCCGATGGAGGAACGGGCGTCGAGGCGAACCAGCGTGACACGCCGCGTATATGCATACCCGGGAACGAGTTAAGATACGCAACAGCTTCCTTGCAGGTTTCTAACGGGGTAGTGCCGTTAGGCCCCGGGATATTGGCTCCGATGCCGATTAACGCCATACTGGTGGGAATATCGCCCCCGCCGTTTCGATGTTCACAAAATTGGCTCATGGTTATAGTGCTTCTGTTCCGAGTCTTTCGTTCCGCCGGGATGTGCCACTTCCAACCGGGTCCCCGCCATTAGCAACCAGTTTCGCAAGGTTAAGGCCGATGTCTTTTCTACCCAACGAACGTGTCGCGCTTTTTATCGACGGCGCCAATCTTTACTCCGCCTCGCGCAACCTCGGGTTCGACGTCGATTACCGCAACCTTTTGGAATCGTTCCGCAAAAAGGCGAACGTGATCCGCGCGTACTATTATTCGGCCGTGCTGGAAACCGAGGAATACTCGCCGCTGAAGCCGTTGACCGACTGGCTGGCGTATAACGGCTACGCCCTGGTCACCAAGCCGGCGAAGGAGTTCACTGACTCCACCGGCCGGCGCCGGGTCAAGGGAAACATGGATATCGAGATCGCGGTGGATATGCTGGAACTCGCCGACAAGGTCGATCACGTAGTTTTGTTCAGTGGCGACTCGGATTTCCGCCGGCTGGTGGAGGCCGTCCAACGCAAGGGCGTGCGGGTCTCCGTCGTCTCCTCGGTCCGCACCAGCCCGCCGATGGTCGCGGACGAACTGCGCCGGCAGGCTGATGACTTTCTGGAACTGGCGGAGATCGCCCCGGAATTCACTCGGCGCCAGACCGAGCCGCGGCCCCGCGCCAACGCCTCGGGCCTTTCGGTGCGTGGCACGCCCGCCGAACCCTATGCCGATCCCCATGAAGCTGTATGACGGCGGGTTTCCGGCCGCCCGAGGCTGATTGCCGTTTATGTCCCCGCCTGGCGGGATATCGCGACGCCAACCGGGCCGCGAATCCGGGCTGGCACAACGGCGCGGTGCCAAGTTTCGGTTCGCTCGATGCCGCCTTCCTGGTGGTTGGGCTTGCCCCGGGGGTGCGCGGGGCGAATCGCACCGGCCGCCCGTTCACCGGCGATTTTGCCGGCGTGTTGCTGTACCGCACCTTGCTGAAGTATGGCTTCGCCGAGGGCGATTACGCGGCAGATCCGGCGGATGGGCTGGTGCTGAGGAATTGCCGGGTGACCAATGCGGTGCGCTGCGTGCCTCCGGCGAACCTGCCCACGCCGTCCGAGATCACCGGATGCAACCGCTTCTTGACCGACGAAATCAAGGCAATGCCGCGGCTGTCCGTCGTGCTCGCCCTTGGCGGGGTTGCCCACAAGGCAGTGCTGCGAGCGCGGGGACTGAAGGCCAGCCATGCGGCCTTCACCCACGGCGCCGTCACCGAATTGCCCGGCGGCCTGCTGTTGGCGGACAGCTATCACGTATCCCGGCTGAATACGAATACCGGCCGGTTAACAACCCCTATGTTCGAAGCGGTCATATCGGATATCATGTACCGCTTGAACTGACATCATGGGCATCGTTATGCGGCTGACCACATTTTCCGACTACTCCCTGCGGACTCTGGTTTACCTCGCGCTGCATCCGGACCGCTTCTCGACCATCGCCGAAATCGCGACCGCTTACGGAATCTCGGCCAATCATCTGATGAAGGTGGTGCAGACGCTGGCCGGTACCGGCGACGTGGTCACGCTGCGCGGCCCGCATGGTGGCTTGCGGCTGGCGCGCGCGCCGGAGGACATCCGGCTGGGCGACGTGATCCGCCGCACAGAGACCGATTCGGCGCTCGCCGCCTGCTTCGGCACGCCGGACACCTGCGGCATCCAGCCGGCCTGCGTGCTCACCGGCATCCTGGGCAAAGCGCTGGCCGCGTTCATGGACGTGCTGGACAGCCACACGCTGGCCGATCTGGTGGCGCACCCGGATTCGTTGCTGAACCTGCTGTCGCCGCTAGCCCGTCCGTGCAAGCTCCCGGTCGAGAGCGTTGTTCAGTGACGCACCGTCCGGCTCGTCGCCTGACCTGAACGTGCCGGCGATGCGGCCGTCTCGGCTGATAAGGACTTTGTTGAAGTTCCAGTCCGGCTGCCAGTTCCGCTCGGCGTTGACCCAGGCGTAGAACGCCGCCGCCTGCGCGCCGCGCACGTGCGAGATCGCCGTTAGCGGAAAGTCGATGTCGAAGCGCGTTTCGCAGAATGTCTTTACCGTGGCGTTGTCGGACGACTTCTGGTTGAAGTCCTGGCTTGGGACGCCGATGACGGTCAGACCGGCTGGCGACCGGGCGTTATGCAGCCTTTGCAAACCGTCATATTGATAGGTGTAGCCGCAGAAGCTGGCGGTGTTCGTCACCAGCAGGACCCTGCCCTTCAACGCGCCGAAGTCCAAGGTGCCGCCATCGATCGCCGGAAAGCTGAAATCCCGGGCGGTTTGATCCTGGCCCGCGCCGATGAGAGGCGCCGCCGCCGTTGCCAGCACCGCTCTGCGGGTGAGTTCAACCATAGCGTTCCTCCATCCAGGGATCGGCGTTGTTGTGGTAGCCGCGCGTCTCCCAGAAGCCGGGATGGTCGCTAATGGTGAAGTGGATGCGGCGCAGCCACTTGGCCGACTTCCACAGATAAAGCTTCGGCACCAGCATGCGGACCGGCCCGCCATGATCGCGGGTGATGGGCTTGCCCTCCCACTGATGCGCCAGGAACACGTCGGGCTGGTCGAACTGGTCGAGGCGGATGTTGGTGGTGTAGCCGTCATAGGCGGTGAAGATCACATGCCGCGCGTGCGGGTGCGGACGCACGATCTCCAGCAACGCCCGGGCGGGGACGCCGCGCCAGTGGTTGTCGTAGCGCGACCATTGGGTCACGCAGTGGATATCGGAGACGACCTCGGACTGCGGCAGCGCCATGAACTCATCGAGCCGCAGGCTGAGGCGGTTCTCCACCGCGCCATCGACGTCGAGGCGGAACTTCTGTTCGGTGACGTTGGGCTGCTGGCCGAGGTCGAGCACCGGCCAGTCCTCCACCAGTCGCTGGCCGGGCGGCAAGCGCACCGTGTCGGGATCCGCCGTGGTGCCGGTGAGAAGACGACCCTCGCGGGCCCACTCCTGTTTGCTCTCGATCAGCTTGTCGCGGATCTTGCCAAACATCTGGATGCCGTCGTCCGCCATGCTCGTCCCTGGTCTCGCTGAACCAAGCTTTAGCTGAGGAGTTCCGGCGATGTTACAAGTGGCGGGTCACATGCTGAAGGCCGGCGCTGCCGGTCACGGTGGCCTTCGCTGTCCCCGGAAGGGCCGCCCTGTCGCTGCGGCGGCCCAGCATGAAGGTATATCGCTGTGTCAGGCGTGGCGGCGGCGGATCAGGCCGAGACCGGCGAACCCGGTCCCCAGGACCGCCATGGAGGCAGGCTCGGGAACGGTATAAGCAAGATCGGCCACCAGTAGACCCGTCGGGTTGCCGCCATCCCGGGCATCGTTCACAACAATAAAATCGAGCGTATCGGTACCGCCAACGGCTCCCACGCCCGAAACAGAAAAATCCGTCAATGCCGCGTAGCCGGTGGAGGTCTGGCCGGAACTCAGACCGTTCACCAAGATATCGGCGCCGTAGTTGTCGGTGGCCCATGCCCCGGTGATCGTAAACGCCTCGCCCGCCGCAACCTGGAACGTCAACCGATAGTCATAGGTGCCGTTCGAGGTTGGGTCCAAACCCTGGTCTCGTCCAAAAGCCGATATCCAGTTGGACCCGGCAGGCGGAGTGACCCAGGAGGGAAACGGAAAGCCGCCGCCCACCACCGCGACCGCGCCCGCCGAGGCGCCGTCGGCAGAGGGAACCAACTCGACAGCGTAGTTCAAGTCGGTCGCACCGTCCGCCAAACCTGCTCCGGTATCGACCAGACCCGTGATGGTGTAGCCAGCATGAGCCGGCATCGATGTGGCGAGGCCGACGCTCAAAGCAGCGGCGGACGCCATCAAAATCTTGTTCTTCATGATGCTGGGTATCCAGTTGAATGCGCAGCCACGTTGCGAGGAATGGCCCGTCCTGGGCGCGTGGCATCCGTTCTGGCATTCAACTTATCAGCAATGAAACCCGAGCCAATTCAAAATTGCGTTCAATTTGGCAAAATTGAGATGGATGTAGCCCTACTCCCAGTTGCACCACCGCTGCTGCGGTTCATCGAACACCCCGCCGCGGCGGAGACGTCGGGGCACGCGGCTGCAGGCCGCCGACGACTTGGATGAAATCCAGCAGTGCGAGACGCGGCTTCGCCTACCCGGCGCCAACCGTCTCCAGCCCGCCCAGGTAACGCCGCAGCGCCTCCGGCACCGCGATCGACCCGTCCGCCTGCTGGTAATTCTCCATCACCGCGATCAGCGCCCGTCCCACCGCAATCCCCGACCCGTTCAGCGTATGCACATGCGCCACCGTCTTCCCGTCCGCCCCGCCGCGGAACCGCGCATTCATCCGCCGCGCCTGGAAATCCTTGCAGTTCGAGCAGGACGAAATCTCCCGGAACATCTGCTGCCCGGGCAGCCAGACCTCCAGGTCATGCGTCCGCGTCGAGGCAAACCCGGTATCCCCCGAGCACAGCAGCATCCGCCGATACGGCAGCTCCAGCCGCTCCAGCACCGTCTCGGCGCACCGCGTCATCCGCTCGTGCTCCTCGGCGCTTTGGTCGGGGTGCGTAATCGAAACCAGCTCCACCTTCCTGAACTGATGCTGCCGCAGCATCCCGCGTGTATCGCGCCCTGCAGACCCCGCCTCGCTGCGATAGCAATCGGTCAGCGCCGTCAGCCGGATCGGTAGCACCTTCTCCGGCACGATGTCGCCGGCCACGGTATTGGTCAGCGGCACCTCGGCGGTCGGGATCAGGTAGCGGCCGTCGGTGGTCTTGAACAAATCCTCCTCGAACTTCGGCAGGCTGCCGGTGCCGTAGACCGCGGCGGCGTTGACCAGGTACGGCATGCTGGCCTCAGTATATCCATGCTCCAGCGTGTGCAGATCGAGCATGAACTGTCCCAGCGCCCGCTCCAGCCGCGCCAGCGGCCCGCGCAGCACGGTGAACCGCGCTCCCGGCAAGCTTGGCAGCGGTGGCGAAGTCCATCATCCCCAGCGCCTCGCCGAGTTCGAAATGCTGCTTCGGTTCGAAGTCGAATGCCCGCGGCGTGCCGTACTGCTTGAGCACCACGTTGGCGGTTTCGTTCGGGCCGTCCGGAACCGAGGCGTCCAGGATATTCGGCAGCACCTCCAGCGACCCTCGGATCGCCGCATCCAGCTCCGGGACGCGCCTCTCCAAGTCATCCATGGCATCGCGCAGCGCCGTCGCCTCGGCCTCCAGCGCCGCCGTGTCGGCTCCGGTCCGCTTGCCCTGGCCGATCTCCTTGGCCAGCGCATTGCGCCGCGCCTGCTTTTCCTGCAGCGCAGTCTGAGCCGTCCGCCGCTCGGCGTCCAATGCCAGCAGGTCCGCGGAAACCGCAGGCAGCCCGCGCCGGGCCATCGCCGCGTCGAAGGCCGCCGGATCGGCGCGAACCGCGCGAATATCGTGCATGATCAGATCTCTACAGGCTTCGGTTCCACCCAGCGGGCGCTGAGGATGGATATCTCATACAAAGCGATCAGCGGCAGCGCGAGGCCGGTCTGCGTGATTACGTCCGGAGGCGCCAGGATCGCGGCAATAATGAACATCCCCACATACGCATACCGCCGGAACTTCCGCAGTTGCGCCGAACTGACAATGCCGACCTTCGCCAGCAGAGTCAGAGCCACCGGAAGCTGGAAGGTGATGCCGAACGCGAAGATCAGCTTCATCACCAAATCCAGATACTCGCTGACCCGAGGCAGCAGCTCGATCGGCACCCCACCCCCGCCCGTCGCGGTCTGGAAGCTGGCAAAGAACTTCCAGGCGAACGGAAACACGAAATAATACGCCAGCGCCGCACCCAGCAGGAACAGGATCGGCGTCGCCGCCAGGAACGGCAGCAGCGCTTTCTTTTCGCTGCGATACAGCCCGGGCGCGACGAACAGCCAGATCTGCGTCGCCACGATCGGGAATGACACGAACGCGCCGCCGAAGAAGGCGACCTTGATCTTGGTGAAGAACGCCTCGTAGAGCTGCGTATAGATCAAATGCGGGTCCGGGTTGCCCTGCTCCCGCAGCACCTGCGCCAGCGGCTCCGCCAGGAAGTAGTAGATCGCGCTGGAGAAGTAGTACGCGATCATGAAGCAGACCAGGAACGCCACGGCGGACCAGATCAGCCGCCGGCGCAGTTCGATCAGGTGATCGAGCAGCGGCATCGGCTTGTCGTTATATGGTCGTCTTCGGGTCTTGCCACGTCAGGCGTTCCGATTGGTCAGGGGCGGATCGCCCCGGGGGGAATGAAAGCCGGCGCCTCGGCGGCCGGTTGCGCGGCCTCGATCGCCGACGGCGGAGGGACCATGCCCGGTGGGATAAAGGCCGGGGCGTCAGGCTTCGGCGGCTCGGGCGGCGGCGCCGGCGCCGGCAGGGCTTCGACCACCGGGGGCGCGGCGAGCGCGACCTCGTCCAGGGTCGAAACTTCGGCCGGTGCCGGATAGGTCGGCTTGAACGGGTCCTGCTCGAACGTCTTGCGGAGCGAGCGGTCGGGATCGATGTGCTTTTCCAGCGCGCTCGGGATGTTGAAGTTGCGGATTTCGTTGAACGTTTGCTTCACGTCCCCCAGATCGGCCTCGCGCACCATCTCATCGACATGGGTCTGGAACTCGGCGGCCATGCGGCGCGCCTTCTTGACCATCTTGGCGACGGTGCGGATCGCGGCGGGCATGTCCTTGGGGCCGATCGCGATGAGCGCGACGACGCCGATAAGCATGATTTCCGACCAGGCAAAATCGAACATGGGTGTGCGTATGTCTCCGGGCGGCGCTAGCTAGCAGGAAGCGCGCGGGCGGGGAACTGCCCGGAGCGTAATGCGGGATTACCGATGCGCAACCGGCACCGGCTCGTCCACCGGGTCCGCGGTCAGGAAGCCGATGGAATCGGCCTCCAGCACGGCGCACGTCAGTTTGCCGCCGAACACCGCGCCGGTGTCGATGGCGATGCGGTTGTGCTTCACGACCGGCGCTTTCACCGGTGTGTGGCCGTGCACGATGACGGCGCCGAAATCGGCCTCGGAATACAGGAAGGGCTGGCGGGAGCGCAGCAGGTCGTCGCGCGCCTGTTCGCCGAGGGGAACCCCGGGGCGGACGCCGGCATGGACGAAGGCATAGCCGCCTTCGCGGTAGATCAGCGGCAGACCGCTTAGGAAGCCGCGGTGGCTGACCGGGATCAGCGCGGCCCACTGCTCCCGCGGGGTCAATTCGGGGTCGATGCCGTAGCTTTGCAGAGCCTCCTTGCCGCCGGCGAACAGCCAGTCCGTGGCGGCGGCCTTGTCGCCGGACAGAGCCTCCAGCATCGTGCTTTCGTGGTTGCCCAGGATGTTGATCATCTGCGTGCCGGGCACCGGAGAGCCGTCGAGCAGCAGCGCGATCACCCCGGCCGTGTCGGCACCGCGATCCACGAAGTCGCCGATATGCAGCAGCAGCGCCGAGCCGACGGGCCGCCGGGCGAGGTCCTCGGCGATCAGGGCGTGCAGATTGGCGAGTTGGCGCGCGCAGCCGTGCACGTCACCGACAGCGTAGATACGCCGATCGGCCGGCAGCGAGGCCGGGGCTTGCGAGAGTTCCATCGTGCATTGAGCGTTACAGGCGAACCGATAGCGGAGCAACCGCCGGGGCGGGACAGACTGGTTTCGATCAACCCGCGGCGTCCTCAAATCCGAGAAACCGGGCCAGCGCGCGGCTCACGGCCCGCATCGTCTGAGCGACGCCGATCCCGCCTTGCGTGACGATTCCGCTTGCCTGATCGGTTTCAAGATGGTCTCCCTGCGCCCCCCTACCGAAGCAGACTCCCCATCATGAAGCGGCGCGCACTGGCTCTGATCCAAACGGAATTGCGGCATCTGACAACGGTCAGACAGAGCGACCGACGCTGGCAAATGCCGTTCTGCGCCGCGCTGGCCTCGGGTCTGCCGCTGCTGATCGGGTCGTATTTCGGCCATCTCGAATACGGGTTCGCCTCATCCCTCGGCGGGATGGTGTTCCTTTACACGCCCGAGACGAAACTGTCGCACCGCGGCGTGTTGCTGATGGCTTGCGCGTTCAGCATGAGTGCCTGCTACACGCTCGGCGTGATCTGCCACTTCGTGCCGGCGCTGCTGGTGCCGATCCTTGCGGGCGTTACCATCGTGGTGTCGATGCTGTGCCGGTTCTACCGGGTCGGACCTCCAGGCAGCCTGTTCTTCGTCATGGCAGCCTCCATCGGAGCCTATTCGCCGATCGGCGTGCTGCAGGTGCCGATGCAGGTCGGGCTGGTCACGATGGGCTGTGTCCTGGCCTGCGTGATCGCGTTCTTCTACAGCCTTTATTTGCTGCGCCTGCAGGCGCCGCAACCGGTCGCGCCTTTGCCGGAGGCGACGTTCGATTTCGTTGTCTTCGATCCCATCATCATCGGCGTGTTCGTCGGCCTGTCGCTGGCGGTGGCACAGGGTTTCCATCTGGAGCGAGCCTACTGGGTGCCGGTGAGCTGTCTCGCCGTCATCCAGGAAATGTCGTTGCGCGCCGTGTGGAACAGGCAATTCCAGCGGATCGCCGGCACCGGGATTGGCCTTCTGCTGGCTGGAGTACTTCTGCTGCTGCCGCTGGATAACTGGAGCGTATCCGCCATCATGATGGTGCTGACGTTCCTGATCGAAACGCTGGTCGTGCGGCATTACGGACTGGCTGTGATATTCATTACTCCGCTGACGATTTTCCTGGCCGAGGGAACCAGGCTGGGCCACGGTTCTCCGAACGTGATGTTGCAGGCGCGGCTTCTGGACACCATTCTGGGCTGCGTATTAGGGCTCCTCGGCGGCGTATGCCTGCATAGCCCGCGCTTTCGCGAGAACGCCGGCAGGCAGATCAGACGCATGGTCCCGGCGCGACTGATGCCGTGATTGATTTCGGCGTCCGGCGGAGGAATTCGAGTAAATAGCAATTTGCGAAGGCTGCCCATTGCGGGAGCCCGGCGAAACGACTTCGCGGCTTCGTGGTGAATCAGCAGCCCAGCCGGCACCATGCCACCATGGACCCGCCCGGTGGTGGACTGCCGATCGACTATTCTACCACGAAGGCACGAAGCCACGAAGTCGGGCGATCGACGGCGAGTGCCACGCCGCGTCCTCCAGGACGCCGGCGCAGTTCCGGCCATGCTACGATCTGGCGAGCCCGGCGGCGTGTTCCTTGCGGTATAACTCCTCCGCCACCTCCGGCCCGGCCAATATTTCGATCAGCCGCAGCTTCCGCACCGGCGTCAGCGTGCCGGTTGCCGCTGCTTCAACGACGGCTTCGGACGCCTGCATCAGCAAGCGGTCGTAGGTCGCCGCGCCGCCGACCTTGCGCGCTTCGGTTTCCAGTTCCCGCAGTTCGCGGCCGCAGCTCTCCATCAGCAACTGCCCCGCGCCATCCATCGGGCCGGCCGCGCCGGCCAGGGGAGTCAGCAGCCCGGTGCTCAAGCCATCGGAAAACCGCTCCCGGCACGCCACGTCCAGTTTCTGCCGAATTGCATGCAGCCGCGGCCGATCGGCCGCCGCGCCTGCTTCTTCGATTTCCCGCAAAAAGGTGGTGATGCGCCGCACCACCGTCCCGACATTCGCCAAGGCACCGCGGCTGATCTCCTCGGTCAGCCCGTCATCGCTCTCCATATCGGACAGCATTTCCTCGGTGCCGCGCTCGATCGCCGCTCGAACCGTGGCCTTGGCCGCCTGGTCCCGGCTCGAGGCGATGAAGCGGCGCAGCAGCGGGGCCGCATGAGGCGACTGCAACAGGATCAGGCGTGCGATCATCACGCAGCCTTCCGCTGATTCCCCGTCGATGCCCTGCAGGATGCCGTCCACGCATTGCTCGGCCGAACTCGAAAACCCCGACCTCGCCGTCCCGCAGCAGGTTTCGCAGTTGCACACCGCGCCGCAGCACCGCGCTGATGGCCCGGGCCAGCGGTTCGAACAGTTTAACCGGCAGGCCGGACTCGTCCCAGTCGGACGGGGCCGGCGCGGCGGCGAGGATCTCCGCGGCGCGCGGCCACAACGCCTCCCCCGCCAACAGGATCGCCTGCGCCGCGTCGGTCTTCTGTTTGGCGATCGTCTTGTCGATAAAGATCGCCTCGCCGCCCAACCCTTTCCGCACGAGCGTGCCGATGGGGGCCAGCACACTGCGCGGCACCAGAGGTTCGCCGGGTTTCCAGTCGCGCGGCTCGACGATCAACGGGTCCAGCGGAAGGAACAGCAGCCGGGTGAAGCGCAGCGGACGCATCAGGTTCAGCGACGCCAGCCGGACCCGCAGCGGATCGAGCAGCGTCCGGTTCACCGTCGGGTCCGCCACGTCATCCAACATGGCGATGACCCGCTTGATTTTCTGGTCATCAGCGACGCGCAGGTCCTGGCGCACCGCGCGCACGCCGGCCTGGCCGGGATTTGACGCCCCCTGGTTCATGGGCCGGTTGTCTCCCGCATCGGCGCGCCGGTCATACCGACATCGCCCGGAAATGCTCGTTGCGGGCGATCAGGTTGAACACCATCGCACCGGTGAACCAATCCTCGTTGAGCCGGATCAGGCGGCGGAACCGCACCAGGCTGTCGATCTCGTAGGACGTCGTGCACCAGTCGTTGACCTCCTTGGGCAGGATCGGAACGAGAGTGGCGATCTCGGCCAGCGCGGCGCGGCGCTCGGAGTCGTCGCGCGCGGCGTTCCAGACCAGGCAAATCTGCTCCCAGCCGTCGAGCAGCCATTCCGGCCGCCCGACAAGCTCGACGACGGCATCGGCATCGGCTGCCCAGGAGCGCAGCAGGTCGATCATGTTGTCCGGCAGGGCCTGGGCTTTCGCCACCACGGTCTGCGCCAGCGTCAAAGTGACGTCCGCGACCGCGCAGAACATACGGGCGTAGGACGCCTGATCCTCCTCCCGCTGCGTACCGCTCCAATCCGAGACGCTGGCGCGGACCTCGCGCAGCATATTGGTCAGGCGGGGCGTGCGGCCGGTCGCGCCGACGGAGCCGACGCCGATATTGGCCATGACGTCCGCCAGTTCCTCCAGCGCGCTGGCGGTCCAGTTGGTGGTCTGGCCGAGCCGCGGTGAAATCCAGTCGACGGCCAGGCGCGCCCGCTCGGCCGGGTCGATCCCGTTCGCGGCCGAGGCGGTCAGAACGGGCGGGGAGAACCGCCGCACCACCTGCTCGACCAGGGTCATCAGCAGGCGGTAGTTTGTGACGACCCGATCGCCCTTGTCGGCGTCGGTCGCAACCCGGGCCGCTTCCATCGCTTCCTCGCCGGCCAGGCCCTCGGCGGCGATCTGCCGGGCGACCCGCCGGATCGTTTTGGGGGTCACGTTGACGATGCTGGCGATGCGCTGGCTGAACACCTTGTCATGCAAGGTCGGACGGCAGAGCGCGGTCAGGCTGGTCCAGGGCATGACATAGACGCCGCGCCCGCCGGACAGGTTGGGCACGACCAGTTCGACGCAATGCTTTTTCGCCGGGCGCGCCCGGGTGCCCCCGAGGCGCGGAGTGGTGAACGGCACGGCCACGCCGCGTTCGAGGAAAGTGGTCGGATGATACGGCCGGATCGGCGGAAGCTGGCTGTCAAGCAACGGCACGGCCTCCGGCGGGACGCCCGAAGCGTGCGCCACCATGACACGGCAGGCACGGTTCCTCGTACAGGCACGCGCCCATTATCCGTGCGCCGCGGCGCGGACCGGCGCGTTTGCGCGACACAATTGTATGCAACATCGAACACCCCACCTGATGGCCGAGCGTCCTTATTGCGCCGAAATCCTTTACGAAGGCTTACCAGCGAGGTAGATTTTCGCCTTCCGGGCGCAAAAAGCGCGGCCGGCGGATCAGGTCCGGCGCAACTGCGCCTCATCGACCACGCGCTCATGGCTGTCGAAAGCGCTTTTCGCGCGGTATTGGCAGCCTTGGCTGCTCACCGGCATACGGCGAACAATCGTATAAACACCGGGCCGAACGTTGGCGTTGGAACTGTTCGTCATCAGCGCCACCCGGTCGCCGACCGCGAACTTATGCTCCGTCATCCCGATCTCTCCACAGCATTCGGGCGGCGCATTGCGCGCCGCCCGGCATGTTTAGCTCGCCTGAAGATTGACCGCGGAGGTCTTGCCCTGCTGTCCGCGTTCCAAATCGTAGCTGATCTTCTGGTTCTCGTTCAGCGTCTTAAGCCCAGCGCGTTCAACGGCCGAGATGTGGACGAAGACGTCCTTGGAGCCGTCTTCCGGCTGGATGAAGCCGAAGCCTTTTTGGGGATTGAACCATTTAACAGTGCCTGTAGCCACGTGAAGTCTCCGCAACTGGCCAAATCCCGCGCACATGCGGGATATCTTACTTTTCAATAGGGGAGAGAAAGGCGACGCTTCGCATGGAAGCTGGCGGCGCGGAATAGGCATCTTGCCCCGGCCGAAAAGTTCAGCCGTTCGCTCTCTATAGGCCCCTGCCCGTAAATAGGACAGACATTATTTTGCAAGAATTTTCGCGCCGGTCCGGGATCAAACGGTTGAAAGCCAAGCCAGGAAGACCACAAACCCGAGGGAACCGGCCGTGGCGTGCGCCGCCACAACCCATCCGGCCTTGCGCGGCGACCTCCGGAAAACCAGTGAACCCAGGAAACCTAACGCCAACGTGATGGCGAGCAGCCCGGCGGCCTTGGTGCCATACGCGCCGCCCCGGCCCCCCGAGATGGCGATCACCAATTGCTCCAGCGACCCCGCCCCGAGCAAAAGATGCGCCGCGATCAGGATCGGCTTGTTCTGGATGTGCTTCAGGTAATTCAGCCCAAGCAGCACACCCAGGCCGACGGCGGCGAAAAGCAGGATGATCAGCGGGGTGGTCGTCATGTCGTCAGCTCCAGCACATTCCGGCGCAACGTGCCCGGACTACCCCGAACATGTCGATGATAAAGTCGCCTCAACCGGGCGGATTTTCGGGCGACCCGGCGGCACCGACGAATTCCAGCCGCGCCTCCTCCAGGCAACCCCAGACATAGGCCACGAACGACCGCGGCACATCGACGTGGAACACCTCCGGGGCGATGCGCCACAAGACGATCTCGGCCTTGCCAAGCAACGTCCGCGTGCACATGCCGACCGGAAAGGCGCGGATATCCAGGTCGAGCGCACAGAACGCGTTCAGGCACCAGGCCGCGAGCGGACCGGCCAATTCCAGTGTCCGGGTGCGCTGCGAGACATCGACGACGCTGGCCGGCCGATCGCCGGGCGCGCGGCGGGCCAGGGCTTCGAGGCCGGGGGCACCCTCCGGCGCCTTGATCAGCCATTCATCCGGCCCGAGCCACAGCGCCGCCCGCTCCCGCGCGATAACCGAACGGCAGGGCACTGTCGGCAGCAGTACGCCGATGGCCATGCCAATGGCGGTGGAGGCCCCGGGTCCGGCGCGCACCGACAGCAGCGTGGCCGGCGCCAGCGCGGCGAGTCGCACGGACCGGGCGGGACGCGCAACCGGAGCGGGTTGCACCGGCGGACGCAACAGCGGCAGCGGCTCGGGTCGCGTCGCCGGCCGCTGCGGCGGGCGATCGAGAAACACCGGCTCGGTGACGGTGACTTCGATCGGCCGCCCGGGCATCGGCACCCGCAACCGGGCGCCAACGCGTGAGCGTCCCGACGCAAGCAGCGCCAGCGCGATGCCGCGCCCCAGGCTCGGGCTATAGTAGGATGAGGTCACGTGCCCCAGCGACGGTCCCTGCCCTGCTTCGGTCAACTGCGCGCCTTCTTCCAGGATCGCCGCCGGATCGACCGGCAGCAGTCCGACAAGCTGCAAGCGGCCCGGGCGGCACAGGTTGGGCAGCGACAGGGACCGCTTGCCGACGAAATCGCCTTTGGTCCGGCTGATCATCCCGCCGAGGCCCAGATCGTCCGGCGTGACCGTCCCGTCGGTCTCCTGCCCGATGACGATGTAGCCTTTCTCCGCCCGCAAAACGTGCATCGCATCGGTGCCGTAGGGCGTGACGTCGTGCTGCCGCAACGTGTCCCAGACGCGCTGCGCCTGATTCGGAGGAACATTCAACTCGAAGCCGGTTTCCCCCGTGAAGCCAACACGGAACAGCCGCACCGGGATGTCGCCGAAATGGTCCTCCCGCGCGTCCATCGGCCGCATTGACTCGACGTCCGGAATGAACGCGCCCAGCACTTCGGCCGAGCGCGGCCCCTGCACGGCGATCACCGCCCATTGTTCCGTGACAGAGATTAGCCAGACGCGAAGCGCTGAAAATTCCGTTTGCAGATAGTCTTCCATGTGGTGCAGCACGAATTCCGCCCCGCCGGTGGTCGTCGTGACATGAAAACGATCGGCCGCCAGCCGGGCGACGATGCCGTCGTCGCGCACGAACCCATCCTCGCCGAGCAGCAGCGCATAGCGGCAGCGTCCCGGCTCCAGCGTTGTGAAGTCACCTGTATAGATGCGGCTCAGGAAAATCGCCGCATCCGGGCCGCAGACCTCGATCTTGCCCAGCGTGCTGACATCGGCCATGCCGGCATCGTTGCGCACGGCTAGGCATTCCCGCGCCGTCGCGGTCGCGATCGTTTCGCCCGCACGCGGGTAGCAGCGGGCCCGCTTCCAGGTTCCTACGTCCTCCAGCACCGCATCCGCCGTGGCGATCGGGGTCGTCCGCACCGGGGCGAACAGATCGCCGCGATACGCGCCTGCGAACGCGCCAAAGGTGACCGGCGTATAGGGCGGGCGAAACGTCGTCAGCCCGACCGCGGCGATATCCTGACCCGTCAGCGCCGCGACTGTGGCGGCGGCGTTCAGGTTGGAGGTCTTGCCCTGATCGGTCGCCATGCCAGTGGTGGTGTAGCGCTTGACGTGCTCGATCGAAACGAACCCCTCCGCCGTCGCGGCCGCCAGATCCCGCGAGGTGACGTCGTTCTGGAAATCGACGAACGCTTTCGGATGCGGCATGGCCGGCGGCGGCAGCGCGGAGGGCGCCATGTCCGGCAAGCCGGCAACGGTGAAACTCCCCGGCTCGCTGCCGCCCGCCTCGGGCCCGTCCCGCAGGCAGGCCGCGAGGTCAAAAATGCCCGCGCACGCGCCGATGGCGACTTGCGACTGCCCGCGCGCCTGCGCCATGAGGTGGGCCGTCGGTGTCCACCCGCCGGACATCAGGATGGTATCGCAAGCGATAATGGTCTTGCCGTCCGCGAGCCTGACAGAGTCCACACGGTGGCGCCCGGCCGTGCCGCCGATGGTCATGCCGGCATGGATCGGGATACGCAAAGCCCGCACCGCTTCCACCGCCTCGCCGCCCGGCTTTTGCCGCTGATCGACCACCGCGACGACTGCCACCCCCGCCGCGTGCAGATCGGCCGCCGCGCGATACGCGCTGTCATCCGCCGTAATGACCAAGACGTTGCCGCCAACCTTGACACCGTAACGGTGCAAATATGTTCGCGCCGCTCCCGCCAGCATGATCCCGGGACGATCATTGGCCGGGAACACGACCGGACGCTCGATCGCGCCGGCCGCCAGAATGACCCGGCCCGCACGCACCTGCCACAACCGCTCGCGCGGCAGCCGCCGATCGGGTTCCGCCAGATGCTCGGTGACCCGTTCGGACAGGCCGATGAAATTGTCAGGATACCAGCCGAAGGCGGTGGTGCGCGGCAGCAACATCACGGAATCGCCCAGCGCGGCGATCACCTCCCGCGCCCAGTCCGGCGCCGGCCAACCATCGATCGTCACGCCGGGTTCGGACAGCAGCGAGCCGCCGAGTTCCGCCTGCTCATCACACAGGATCACCCGCGCTCCGGTCGCCGAGGCCCCAAGCGCCGCCGACAGCCCGGCCGCACCGCCGCCAACGATCAGCACGTCGCAATGCGCGTAACGATTCTGATACCAGTCGGGATCGATTTGAGCCGGCGCCCGGCCCAATCCCGCCGTGCGGCGGATCGCCGGTTCATACACGCGCTTCCAGAACGAAGGCGGTTGCATGAAGCTCTTGTAAACGAAGCCAGGGCCAAGCAGCGGCGCGACCGCTCCGGCCACCGCCCCCAGGTCGAACCGCAGCGACGGATACCGGTTCTGGCTGACAGCCGTCAGCCCGTCGTACACCTCAACCTGCGTCGCTCGCAGATTTGGCGTCACGCGCCCGGCGCCGCGATCGATGGTGACCAGCGCGTTCGGCTCTTCCGATCCGGCCGACAGGATGCCGCGCGGGCGGTGATATTTGAATGACCGCCCCACCAGATGCACGTCGTTCGCCAGCAGCGCGGACGCCAGTGTGTCGCCCGCAAAACCCTCGAACGAGCGGCCATCGAAGCTGAAATGAACCGGCCGAGCGCGGTCGATGCGCCCTCCCGCAGCAGTCCGGAACGGCTGCGTCATGATAGCGGCACCTCGCCCGGCTTGTAGGTCACCGCGATGCGATCGGTCACCGTATCCCGGATGCAGTTGAAGAAGCGCCCGCAACCGTGCAGGTGCCGCCACCGCTCGGCATGCCGTCCCTTCGGGTTGTCCCGCGCATACAGATAGGCGCCCCAGGCCGCGTCATCGACGGCGGACGGATCCTCCGGCCGCATCACGTGCGCCTGCCCGCCGTAACGAAACTCATTTTCCGACCGCGAGCCGCACCAGGGACAAGGAATCAACAGCATCAGTGCGCCACCGCCGCGGCCGCGGATTCGTCGATTAATCGGCCCGTCTCGAAACGATCCAGCGAGAACGGCGCCGCCAGCGGATGCGGCTCCCCGCGCGCGATGGTTGCGGCAAAGATTTGTCCCGAACCGGGAGTCGCCTTGAACCCGCCCGTCCCCCACCCGCAATTCACATAAAGGCCGCCGATCGGCGTCGTCCCGATGATCGGTGATCTGTCTGGGGTCGTATCGACAATGCCGCCCCAACTGCGCAGCATGCGCAGCCGCCGGAAAGTCGGAAACATTTCCAGGATCGCCTCCAGAGTCGCGCACGACACATGCAATCCGCCCGACTGGCTATAGGACGTATACGCGTCAGTGCCGCCGCCGATGACCAGTTCACCCTTGTCGGACTGCGAAACGTAGGCGTGCACGGTGTTCGACATCACCACGCAGGGCAGCACCGGCTTTACCGGCTCGCTGACCATCGCCTGCAATGGAAACAACTCCAGCGGCATGCGCACCCCGGCCATCGCCATGATAACGCTGGTATGACCCGCCGCCGCCACACCGATCCGCGCCGCGCCGATCGGCCCGCGATTCGTTTCGACACCAGTGACGGCACCGTCCGGGCCGCGCGCGATGCCGATGACCTCGCAGTTCTGAATGATGTCCACGCCAAGCAAGGAGGCGGCACGCGCATAGCCCCAGGCCACCGCATCATGCCGCGCCACCCCGCCACGCCGCTGCAATGCCGCGCCAAGCACGGGATATCGCGTCCGCTCGCCAACATCGAGTATCGGACAGAAAGCGCCCGCCGCGGCGGGGGTCAGCCATTCGTTGTCGATACCGGACAGCCGGTTGGCATGAACGTGGCGCTTGAACGCCATCACCTCATTACGCGTGTGCGCCAGCATCAGCACGCCGCGCGGCGAATACATCACGTTGTAATTCAGCGCCCCCGACAAACCCTCCCACAGCTTCAGCGCGTGCTCATACAACGCCGCGCTCTCCGGCCGCAGGTAGTTGGAGCGGATGATCGTCGTGTTCCGCCCGGTGTTGCCGCCGCCCAGCCAGCCCTTGTCGAGCACCGCGACGTTGCGCACGCCATGCTCGCTCGCGAGATAATAGGCCGTCGCCAAGCCATGCCCGCCCGCGCCGATGATGATCACGTCGTACGCCGATTTCGGCTGCGCGTCCCGCCACTGCCTGGCCCACGCCGCGCCCGCGCCGTGCCGCAACACGGACAAGAATGAAAATCGCGATAGTGTACCCATCGGGCGCATCCTTGCCACACGGGAAGTTCAGGCGAAAGCCGCCAACCTTCCGGTTCGCCGCCGGGGACGCTATAGATTCGTCACAAAGGGGAGATGGAAATGGCCGAGTTCGACTACATTATCGTCGGCGCCGGTTCCGCCGGCTGCGTCCTGGCAAACCGCCTGACCGAGGACGCCCGCGCAACGGTACTGCTGCTGGAAGCCGGCCCGCCCGACAGCTCGATGTGGATCAATATCCCAGCCGGCTTCACCAAGTTGCTTAACAACCCGAAGTACAACTGGAACTTCGAAAGCGAGCCGGAACCCAATGCCGCCAACCGGCGCATTCCGATCCCGCGCGGACGCACGCTCGGGGGATCCAGTTCGATCAACGGCATGCTGTACGTCCGCGGCAACCCGCTCGACTACAATACGTGGGCGCAATTCGGCAACCGCGGCTGGGGCTACGAGGCCGTGCTGCCCTACTTCAAGAAGGCGGAACATTTCGCCCCCGGAGGCGACTCGTCGCGCGGCCGCGGCGGGCCGCTGCGGGTCGAGCATATGCGCGAACGCGCCGAACTGCTGGATGCGTTCATCGATGCCGCGGTGGACGAAGGCTTCCCGCGCAACAAGGACTACAACAACGGCCACCAGGAAGGCTTCGGCTATTTCCAGGTGACGCAAAAGAACGGCGAGCGCTGGTCCTGCGCCCGCGGCTACCTCGACCCGGTCCGCAACCGCCCCAACCTGAAGATCGAGACCGAAGCCTACACCACCAAAATCCTGCTCGACGGCAAACGCGCCACCGGCGTCGCCTATACTCAAGGCGGAATCGCCAAGCAGGCGACAGCCCGCCGCGAGGTCATCGTCTCCGCCGGGGCGGTGAAATCGCCGCAGATCCTGGAACTGTCGGGCATCGGCCAGCCGGAGTTGCTGTCCTCCCTGGGCATCCCGCTCCAGCACGCTCTGCCGGGCGTCGGCGAAAACTACCGCGATCACTACGCGCCGCGCATGAACTGGCGGGTGAAACTGCCCGTCACCCTGAACGAGCGCAGCCGCGGCCTCGCTTTGGCGAAGGAGGTGGTGAAATACTACACCCAGCGGCGCGGCATCCTGACCTTCACCGCCGGCATCGCCTACGGCTTCGTCAGAACCCGGCCCGAGCTGGAGGAACCCGACGTCCAGTTCCACTTCGCCCACGCCAGCTACGGCAACGCGCAAAAGCGCGACCTGGAGACCCAGCCCGGCATGACCCTGACGGTCTATCAATGCCGCCCCGAATCAAAAGGCTCGATCCACGCCAAATCCAGCGATCCGCAAGGCGCCCCCGGCGATACGGCCCAACTACCTGGCGGATCCCTATGACCAGCGCGTGCTGGTGGACGGCATGAAGATCGGCCGCCGCATCATCGACAACCCTGTACTGGACAAGTACCGCGCGTATGAGATGAATCCAGGCGCCAAAGTCCAGAGCGATGACGAATTGCTGCAATGGGCGCGCGAAACCGCGCAAACCACCTACCACGTCATCGGCACCTGCAAGATGGGCCAGGACCCGATGGCAGTGGTGGACGACCGCCTGCGCGTGCACGGCCTGCAAGGCTTGCGCGTCGCCGACGCCTCCATCATGCCCACGGTCCCCAGCGGCAACACCAACGCCGCCGTCATCATGATCGCCGAGAAAGCCGCCGACATGATCAAGGCGGCGACGACGGAAGACCTGCGGGCGGCTGCGTGAGGTTGTAAACCAAGGCCAAGGGTAACCCCCGAGCAGCCCCCTCTCCCCCGACCTGCCAAATTAAATGGTTCCAAGGGGCCTCGCCCCTTGGCGGGGTTCGGGGCAGCGCCCTGACCTTCCTTACGACTCCAGCAACCGCCGCAGGAGTTCGACGTCTTCGGCGAAGGTTCCGTCGCGCTCCATGAGTTCGGTGACGCGGGAGACGGCGTGCATCACGGTTGTGTGGTCGCGGTTGCCGAACTTGCGGCCAATCTCAGGCAGGCTGCGGCTGGTCAGTTGCTTGGCCAGGAACATGGCGACCTGTCGCGGCCGGGCAACTGCGCGGGCGCGGCGGGCGGAGGACATATCGGTCAATCGGATACTGTAATGCTCGGCGACTTTCTTCTGAATCTCTTCGATTGTCACACGCCTGTCATGGGCTTTCAGGATGTCGTGCAGAACTTCGTGCGTGGTTTCCAAAGTGACCGGCCGGCCAAACAGGTTCGCATGCGCGACAAGCCGGTTCAGCGCGCCTTCCAGTTCACGTACGTTGGAGGTGATTTTGTGCGCCAGGAATTCCAGTACTTTGACAGGCACTTCGACCCCGGCGCGTGCGGCCTTCGCCTCCAGGATGGAAATCCGCAATTCATACGTCGTCGAGTGCAGATCGGCCACCATTCCGCAACCAAGACGCGTGCGGAGACGGTGCTCGAGACCGTTGAGATCGGAGGGCGACTTGTCCGCCGATACTACGATTTGCTTGCCTTGTTCGACTAAATAGTTGAACGTATGAAAGAATTCTTCCTGGGTATTGTCCTTGCCAATCAGGAATTGCAGATCATCGATCATCAGGACATCGACGCTGCGCAGATTTTCCTTGAACTCCATGGTTGACTGGCTGCGGATCGCCGCGATGAAGCGATACATGAACTTCTCGGCCGACATGTAGGCGACCGAGACCGGATTGGTTGTGCGATCCGTCAGTTCCCAGGCGATCGCGTGCATCAGGTGGGTCTTGCCCAGACCGACTCCCCCGTACAGGAACAGCGGGTTGAATCCCGGGCTGGACGGGCGTTCGGCGACGCGGCGGGCGCAAGCATAGGCGAATTCGTTCGGCTTGCCAACGACGAAGCCCTCGAAGGTGAAGCGCGGGTCGAGCGGCGCGGTAAGGTCCGACCGCAATTCCACCCGCTCATCCGTCCAGGCAGCCCCGTTTCCGTTGACGGCCGCCGGAGCGGCCAGGACCATGACCGGGGCGCTTTCGACGCGGGCCGTGCCCTCCTCGCGAACGGACTCGCGCGGTGCGGACAGGCTTTCGGCCAGCGACGTGACAGGCGATGCCGATCCGCCGACGCGGATATCGACCCGGCGGATCGCGGGGTTTTCCGTCTGCCACAACACGCTGAGACGATCGCCGTAGCGTGTGGACACCCAGTCGCGCAGGAACCGGGTTGGCAGGGTGACGGTAACCTCGTCGCCGTCGAGTCCGGCCAGTGTCATCTGACGCAACCAGGTCCGGTATTCGACCTCCCCGACCTCTGCCTGCAGGCGTCCCCTGATACGTGCCCAGTGGACTGCTAGCTGCGGCAATTCCACGATCTCCGGCTCCGTCGTGGTCATCCAAAGCCCCCCTGCGCCGGCTTGCGCCCGCAATAGACTGTATTTCCGCATTGCCGGTACAAGATCGGCTATGCTTTACTCGATTTGTTCACCGCGGCACACACTTCCCCGTCCCCATCTCAGGGGTTTTATTGCAGATAGTGTTGATGTCCGGCTGACGAAGAAAGTATGTCAGAGTTTCGGCAAGACGCAACGGCAAAACGGGGGTTGTGGGGAGGGTTCAAACAAACGCAAGAACATTTCCCGGCGGCGTTGCTAAGTGCCTCATTACATTACCGATTAACTTGCAGCATCGACAAGTTTGGTAACCCGAAATGTAAAATTTTTGTTATGTTACGGCGCGCCGAGCGTCCGTTATCACGATTATTTTACCGCGAGCCGGCCGGCCAGACGGCCAGCCGGGAGCCACGACAGATCAGGCGCCGGGGAGTGCCTTGACCCGGGCCGACAGGCGCGACAGCTTGCGCGCCACGGTATTGGCGTGGATCACGCCCTTGCCGGAGGCACGTTGCATTTCCGGTTGCGCTGCCTTCAACGCGTCCGCGGCGGCGGACTTGTCGCCACTGGCGAGCGCGGTCTCGACCTTCTTGACGAAGGTGCGCATGCGCGATTTGCGTGCCTGGTTGCGGGCAGTGCGGGTTACAGTCTGACGGATGCGCTTGCGCGCCGATGCGGTGTTGGCCATGCGTTCTTCGATCAATAGGTTAAAACAGCCGGCTGAACGTCGGGCGGATGACCCTAGCCCGAACCGGCGGCAGGGGTTCGTTCTACGCAGCGGACCCGCCTGAGTCAAGGACATAGGCCGGGTTCCGGCACGCGACCCTGCCAGCCGAATTCGGCGTTTCAGACCCGCGGCACCACCACCACGCTGCCCGGCTTGGCTTTTTCCTCCGGCTCGACATGGATGGTAATCATAAGGTGACCCATCTCCGCCTTCAGCGAGGACTCGATGCGGTCGCAGATCGCGTGCGCTGCCGCAACCGTCATGTTGCCCGGCACCACCAGGTGGAAGTCGAGGAAGGTCAGCTTGCCGGCGTGCCGGGTGCGCAGGTCGTGCGCCTCGATCGCGCCCGCCGCGCTGTCGGCCAGCAATTCCTTGATCCGCTCCATCACCGCCGGTTCCGGCGCGGTGTCCATCAGGCCGCTGACGGATTTGGAGATCATCCCCACGCCGGACCACAGGACATAAAGACCGGTCGCGGCCGCCAGCAGCGGGTCCAGCATCAGCCGCCCGGTCGAAACGGCCAGGATCATGCCCGCGGCGATCCCTGCCGAAGTGACGACGTCGGCGAACAGGTGCCGGCCGTCCGCCTCCAGCGCGACCGACCGCAGGCGGCGGCCGGCCGACATCAGGACCGCCGACCAGACGGCATTGATCGCCGTCGCCACCGCGTTCAGCCCGATCCCCACGAACGGCATGCCGATCGGCCGGGGATGGTGCCAGGCCTGCCATGCTTCGGAGAAGATCAGCACCGCGGCGACGACGATCAGCAGCCCTTCGACCACGGCGGCGAAAAACTCCGCCTTGTCATGCCCGTAGGGGTGGTTTTCGTCGGCGGGACGCGAAGCGAAGCGAATCGCCAGCCAGGCGAGCAGGCTCGCCGCCACGTTGACGGTGCTTTCCAGCGCGTCCGAATACAATGCGGCGCTGCCGGTGAGCCACCAGGCAGCGCCCTTCAACCCGAGCACCAGGCAGCCAGCAACCATGCTGCCCAGCGCGAAGCGCTCCCCGCTCGTCATGCCTAGCCGCCTAGCACATCGTACCCGGTCCGTCAGCCGCGGCTTCAGCCGGCGGACGCCTCCGCCGCCAGCCTGCGGCGGATCTGGTTCAGCCGCATCGGCCGCAGCACGAACAGCGCCAGCAGCACCACCGCGCCGTTGGTCGCCGCCGCCAGCAGGAACACCGCCTCCCACCCGCCGGTTTGCGTCTTGAGCACGTTGGCCAGCGGCACCAGGAAGGCCGAGGCGCCCTTCGCGGTGTACAGGAAGCTGGCATTGGCGGTGGCGTATTTCGGCCCGAACGTGTCGGTGCAGGTGGACGGGAACAGCGAAAATATCTCACCCCAGGTGAAGAAGATCAGGCCGGCGCAGACCACGAACGCCCACGGGCTGTGCCCGGCCACCGCCAGCAGCCAGTAGCTGAATGCGCCCAGCGAAAACGCGATCGCCATGGTGTATTCCCGTCCGATCCGGTCCGACAGGGCGCCGAAGGCCGGCCGCGCGGCACCGTTCAGCACGTTGTCCACCACCAGCGCGACGCTGAGCGTGCTGGCGCCGAACAGGATCGGCGTCCTAGCAATTCCGAAGTCGTTGGCGATCGGCCCGAGCTGCGCGGTCGCCATCAGGCCGCTCGCGGAGACGCAGACGAACATCACATAGAGCAGCCAGAACACCGGCGATCCAAGCATCTCACTGCTGCTCAGGCTGCCGGCGGTTTGCTGCAGCCTGCCGGACGCGGGGGCGGTAGCGGCGGTGCCCGCGGGCCCGTGCAGCAGGGCGGCGACCGCCGCCAGGACGACCGCCTGGCCGATGCCGAACCATAGAAACGCCTGCTGATATCCGGCCCCGGCGATCGTCATCCGAATCGGTATGACCGTCAGTGCCGCGCCGGCCCCGAAACCGGCTGCCGTCAAGCCGACCGCGAGGCCACGCCGATCGGGAAACCATTTGACGGCATTACCGACGCAGGTGGCGTAGATCGCGCCGGCTCCGATGCCGGAGATCGCAGCGCCAGTATATAAGATAGCCAGGGACACGGCGAAGGCGTTAGCCGCCCAGCCGGCGCCGACGAGCACGGCCCCGGCGGCGATCGCGAGTCGCGGCCCCCAACTCGGGCCCAGACGATCGACAATGGCGCCGGCAAGCGGGGTCAGCCACGTTTCCGTGGCGATGAAGATGCTGAAGGCCCATTGGACCTCCGCCAGGCTCCAGCCGTGCGCCAAACGCATAGGGTCGACGAACAGCGTCCAGGCGTATTGCAGGTTGGCGATCAGCGCCATGCACAGCACGCCCAGGCAAAGCTGCACCCATCGAAGCCGGTAACGAGACCTTGACGTTTTGATTGCTGGCAAGACAACTCCCGAATACAAGTATTTTGTGTATGTTATTTGGAGATCAGTCCAACCGACCGGCAAGGTAGGGCACGACGTGTTGTCCGGTTACAAGCGTTCGAGTGAATTTTCCGGTTCCATCAAATCGCCTATGGCAACGCCAGCCAAGGCGCGCTATTGAACGTTTGCAATCGTTTAAAAGGAGATGTGCATGCGCCAACTCATGAGTGCGGCTGTTGCGTTGACCATGCTGTCCGCTCAACCGGTGCTGGCGGAGCAGCAATGCGCTTCCCTCGCCGATCAATCCGCGTTCGAGGTGCAGGCGTTGCGCAGCGAGCTGATGGTGTTGGCGACCGGTTGCCATGACGACGATCAGTACAACGCCTTCATCCGCCGCTTCCAGTCGGACCTGCAGGCGAATGAACGGCTGATCAGCGCGTATTTCCAGCACCGTTATGGCCGCGCCGGGCAGACCGAGCATGACCGCTTCGTCACCGAGCTGGCCAACGCAATGTCGCGCCAGGGCAGCGACCTCGGCGGCGATTTCTGCCCGCGTAACGGGCTGATCTTCAATGAGGTCTTGGCGCTCGACACTCCGGCGGAGCTGGTTGATTTTGCTGCCGGCAAGAACCTTGTCCCGGCGACAGTCGAGATTTGCCAGCCGATGGCGTCAAGTTCCGCCTCGACGCGCAAGGCTCATGGCAAGGTCACCAAGAAGTAGCGACCGCACGAGGTCTGCAAAACGCGGCGACAGCGGCGGAGAATGGGCTTCCGCCGCGCCGTTGCAGTGGGGCTGTCCCGGCTATCCGCGCTTCGGCGGAGGCACGAATACGGCCGGGAGATGGCCGGACAAAGTCCGGCCATGACCCAAGATCAACGCGCGGTGACGGTCACTGCCACCTTGATCGTCTCCTCACCCGGGATCAACTTGACCGTGAAGGCGTCGGACCCGGCGAAGCCCCGGTCCGGCGTGTAGTCGATCCGGGTGTCGTCGCCGACTTCATGGATCAGCACCGAGCCGTGGCTTGGACGGGAGGTCAGCAGCCCCGCATCGAACGGCTTCGTCCCGCCCTGACGCAAACGCAAGCCGCACCAGCCGCCGTCGTTGCCCACCTTGATCGTCGCCGGAGTGGGCGCGCCGGCTTGCGGCGCGATGTCGGGAACCTCGCAGACCTTCGCCGCTCCGGCGAGATCGGCGGCATAGACGCGTTGCCCCGAACCGGCGGGTCCCGCCGGGTTCGAACAGGCCTGCAGCAGCCCCGCCGCCATAAGAAGGGCTGCCCACGCTACGCGCGGCATCGTGCCCCGAACAGGAGCTGGCCGGTTTTCGGTCATGTCGTCTGCGCCTCTACCTATGATGATACCAAGCCGGAAGGGCGGGCGAATCGCGCGCGCGGTCCGGCTGGGCGCTGATAGACCGGTTTTCGCGGTTATTGGAAGCCGGGAATGCCGATTTGTCCCGGCGTCTGCGGCACCCGGCGGAAGCGGCTGACGTCGTAGCCTTGGTCTCGCAGCCGGTTCAACAGCGATTGATAGGTTGCGTCGTCGATCTCCGGCGTCCGGGCCAGGACCCAGCCGTAGCCGCGGCCGGGATAGCCGACCAGAGCGGTCCGGTAATCCGGATCGACATAAAGAATGAGGTATGACAAGTACAGAGGCCAGAACGGGCTCTCCCGCCAGCGCGCATTGCCGGTACCCGGCACGACATAACCGCTCAGGGCGAAGCTTTTCAGCGGCGCGCTGAAATCCTTCGAGTGCGCGTTATAGACGTCCTTCAACCCGCCGCCGGGCGGAAAGCTGACGTCGAAATAGCTGCCGACATTTCCCTTTTCGGCGAAATACGGGATGTTGGCAATGATGTACCAGCGCCCCGCATAGCGGTCGAGATCGACGTTTGGGGCCAGGGTGAGGGGCTTCGGATCCGCCGAGCAGCCGCCAATCAGCAGGCATGCGGAAAAAACCGGCGAAATCAGTTTGCGCATTGATAGGTCCATAGCGGCCATATGGGATTGCCCGACGTTTGCACCATGGGCGGGACAGATCCCGAAATGAGCCGATCCGGCTTGTCGCGATCGGGCCGCGGTGCTTAATGGCGCCCCATTTCCCGACCTGCCGCCAGGATGAAGATGACCGCGACCGCGCCCAGCTTTCAGGACATTATCCTGCGCCTGCATGGCTTCTGGTCGGCGCAGGGCTGCGTCATCCTGCAGCCGTACGACGTAGAAATGGGCGCCGGAACCTTCCATCCCGCCACCACCTTGCGAGCCCTCGGGCCAAAGCCGTGGCGCGCTGCCTACGTGCAGCCGAGCCGCCGCCCGACCGACGGCCGGTACGGCGAGAACCCCAACCGCCTGCAGCACTATTACCAATATCAGGTCATCATCAAGCCGTCCCCGGCCGATGCGCAGGACATGCTGCTCGCCAGCTACCGGGAGATCGGCCTCGACCCGCTGCGGCATGATTTCCGTTTCGTCGAGGACGATTGGGAAAGCCCGACCCTCGGCGCCTGGGGCCTGGGCTGGGAGGTCTGGTGCGACGGCATGGAAGTCGGCCAGTTCACCTATTTCCAGCAGGTCGGCGGTATCCCGGTCATCTACCCCAGTTTTGAGATGACCTACGGGCTCGAACGCCTGGCGATGTACGTGCAGGACCGGGAGAACGTGTTCGACATCGATTTCAACGGCGCGGGCGTGACTTACGGCGACGTGTTCCTGCGGGCCGAACGCGAATACAGCGCGCATAACTTCGAGTTCGCCGATACCGCCATGCTGTCCCGCCATTTTGCCGACGCCGAGGGCGAATGCACTGCTCTGCTGGACCGAAGGCTGGCGCAGCCCGCCTACGACCAGTGCATCAAGGCCAGCCACCTGTTCAACCTGCTGGATGCCCGCGGCGTCATCAGTGTCACCGAACGCGCCGCCTATATCGGCCGAGTGCGGACGCTGGCGAAGGGATGCTGCGAGGCTTGGGTGGCGGGAGAAGCGGCGTGATCGCGAGACCGCAGCCTGTGGTCACCGAGACCGAGCTGGAGCGGGAAATCGAAGCGAAGGTCGCGCGGATGCTGGCCGCGGGGCGCGAGATAGGGGCCCATATGCGGGAGCCGATCACCTCGGATTATAGCCGCCTGTATCACGAGGAAACGGGTCGGTATCGAACTGGCTCGAAGCCACGATGGTGGTTGATCGGCGGGGCAACCCGCTCGCCGTTCACTGGATGGAGGATTTCATGCTGGGTGCCGATATCGAACTGATGCCAGTCTCGGTGTCGCAGGGCGAAATCGCCCGCCGCGCCTGGCGGACGTTCGGCCGCGGCGTGCACCCCGCCAAGCTGAACTACGGCGATTGCCTCGCTTACGCGCTGGCGAAGGAAACCCGCGAACCCCTCCTGTTCAAAGGCAACGATTTCGCGCAAACCGACGTCGAGCCGGCGCTCAAGGACTGATTCGTGGCGGAACTCTTTATCGAACTGTTCAGCGAGGAAATCCCCGCGCGCATGCAACGTGGCGCGGCGGCCGAGCTTGAACGCGCGGTCACCGCGGCCCTCGGCGCCATCGCGCCCTCCGACATCGCCACCTGGTATGGCCCCCGCCGCATCGCCTTGCGCACTGAGGTCGCCGCCGAAGTCGCCGCCGCCAGCTCCGTTGAGCGCGGTCCCCGCGCCTCCGCCCCCGAACAGGCGCTGACCGGCTTCCTCCGCAAGCACAACGCCGAGCGCAGCCAACTCCGGCAGGAGGGCGACTACTGGGTGCTGGAGAAGCGCGCCGAAGCCGTCTCGGCCTCCGCCCTGATTGCCGGGGCGATGCCCGGCCTGCTCCGCCGGTTCCCCTGGCCGAAATCGATGCGCTGGGGCGGCACCAGCAGCTTCGTCTGGGTGCGCCCGCTGCGCCGGATCATCTGCCTGCTGGACGGCGAGGTCGTCCCGTTCGATTTGCGCGACGGCTCTGATGACGGCCACGGCCTGGCCAGCGGCAACCTGACCGAGGGCCATCGCTTCCACGCCCCCGGCCCCGTCGCCGTGACCAACGCGGCGAACTGGCAGGAGACCCTGCTATCCCGCCGCGTCCTGATCGACGCCACTCACCGCAAGCAGGTCATCGCCGATCGGCTGGCCGGATTGGCGGCGGAAAAGGATCTGGTGACTGTGGACGATCCGGGACTGTTGGACGAGGTGGCCGGACTGGTCGAATGGCCGGTGCCGCATCTCGGGCGTATCGCCGCCGAGCACATGGATCTGCCGCCGGAGGTGATGCAGGTCTCCATGCGGGTGAACCAGCGCTATTTCGCGCTGCGCACGGCCGATGGCGCGGCGGCGCCGCTGTTCGCCTTTGTCGCCAACATCCAGGCGGACGACGACGGCGCGACGATCATCGCCGGCAACGAACGGGTGCTGCGGGCGCGGTTCGCCGATGCGCGGCATTTCTGGGACCTCGACCGCAAGGCGCGGCTGGAGAGCCGGGTGCCGGCGCTCGACAAGATCACCTTCCAGGCAAAGCTGGGCACGCAAGGCGACCGCGTTCGCCGGCTGATCGCGCTGGCTGCCGTCATCGCGCCCCTGGTCGATGCCGAGGCCAATTCCGCCTCCTGCGCCGCCGAACTGGCCAAAGCCGATCTGGTGAGCGGAATGGTCGGCGAGTTCCCGGAATTGCAAGGGGTGATGGGACGGTATTACGCGCTGCGTGACGGCGAGCCGGCCGAAATCGCGGATGCGATCCGCGACCATTACGCGCCGCGCGGCCCCGGCGAAGCAGCGCCCTCCGCCCCGGTCTCGGTCGCCCTCGCTCTGGCCGACAAGCTGGACCAGCTCACCGGCTTCTTCGCCATCGGGGAAAAGCCGACCGGCTCGGGCGATCCGTTTGCGCTGCGGCGGGCGGCGCTGGGGGTGATCCGCATCATCCGGGAAAACCGGTTGCGGCTGCACCTGCGCACCCTGCTGACCGCGGCCTGCGGAGATCCCGAGACCGTCGAAGCCGTGTTCGCGTTCATCATCGAACGCCTGCTGGTGCAACTTCGCGCCGAGGGGGCACGCTACGACGTGCTGAACGCCGTGTTCGGGGCCAAGGGCCTCGACGCCAGCGCGGACGACCTGGTCGCGCTGCTCGCGCGCAGCGAAGCCGTTGCAGATCTGCTGCAATCCCCCGATGGTGCCAACCTGCTGACCGCCTACCGCCGCGCCGCCAACATTTTGCGCATCGAGGAGCGCAAAGACGGGCCGTCACGGCGCCCCGCCGAATGCGGAACTGTTCAGAGAACCGGCGGAGATTGATCTAGATCATGCGCTGAATGCCGCCTCCGTCGTAATTACGCTGCTCAAGGAGGAAGCGTATGGTCAGGCCATGACCAGCATGTCACGATTACGCGCTCCGCTGGATGCGTATTTTGAACAAGTTACTGTCAACGCGCCGGATCCCGCCATACGCGCCAACCGGCTGCGTGTTCTCGCCCGCGTTCGGTCCATCATGGACCAGATCGCTGATTTTTCCCGTATCGAAGGCTAAAAGAGGTCCGACATGACCAAGTGGGTTTACAGCTTCGGCGCCGGTCACAACGAAGGCCGAGCGGATATGCGCAACCTGTTGGGTGGCAAGGGAGCAAACTTGGCGGAAATGGCATCGATTGGCCTGCCCGTCCCGCCCGGCTTCACGATCACGACCGAAGTTTGCACCGCATTCTATGACAACGACCGCAATTACCCGGGCGAATTAAAAGCCCAGGTCGATGCGGCGCTGCGGCTGATCGAAAAGGCCGTCGGCCTGAATTTCGGCGATGAGAAGCATCCCTTGCTGGTTTCCGTCCGCTCCGGCGCCCGCGTTTCGATGCCCGGCATGATGGACACGGTGCTGAATCTCGGCCTGAACGACAAGACCGTCGAGGGTCTGGCCAACGCCTCTAAGGATCCGCGTTTCGCCTGGGATTCGTATCGCCGCTTCGTTCAGATGTACGGCTCGGTCGTGCTCGGCGTCGATCATCACCGGTTCGAGGAAATCATCGAGCACGCCAAGCTGAACGCCGGCGTCATCGAGGATACAGCGCTGACCGAGAAGGACTGGCGCTCGGTGGTCGAGGATTACAAGGCGATGGTCGCCGACGCCATCGGCAAGCCGTTCCCGCAGGACCCGCAGGAGCAGCTTTGGGGCGCCGTAGGCGCCGTGTTCGGATCATGGATGAACCCGCGCGCCAACACCTACCGCCGTCTGCACGACATCCCGGCCAACTGGGGCACCGCCGTCAACGTCCAGGCGATGGTCTATGGCAACATGGGCAATGACTGCGCCACCGGCGTCTGCTTCACCCGCGACCCCTCGACCGGCGAGAACATGTTCTACGGCGAGTACCTGGTGAACGCGCAGGGCGAGGACGTCGTCGCCGGCATCCGCACGCCGCAGCCGCTGTCCTCCTCCGTCGCCAAGCCGGGCGAGATCCCGCTGGAGCAAGCGATGCCGGATGCCTACGCGGAACTGCTGAGGGTTCGCGCGACGCTCGAAGCGCATTACAAGGATATGCAGGACATCGAGTTCACCGTGCAGCAGCACAAGCTGTACATGCTACAGACCCGCAACGGCAAGCGCACCGCCGCGGCATCGCTGCGCATGGCGATCGAGATGGCGCAGGAAGGCCTGATCGACAAGGCCGAGGCAGTGATGCGGGTCAACCCGTCTTCGCTCGATCAGCTTCTGCATCCGATGCTCGATCCTAAGGCGCCGCGCACGCTGCTCGGCAAGGGCCTCCCGGCCAGCCCGGGCGCGGCCTGCGGCAGCGTCGTGTTCAGCGCGGATGAGGCGGAAAGCCGCGCCGGCAAGGGCGAGGCGGTCATCCTTGTGCGGGTCGAGACCAGCCCGGAAGACATCCACGGCATGCACGCGGCCCAGGGCATCCTGACCACCCGCGGCGGCATGACCAGCCACGCGGCCGTGGTGGCTCGCGGCATGGGCCGGCCCTGTGTGGCCGGTGCGGGCGGCATCAGCGTCGATTACAACAACCAGGTGCTGTCGGCCGGCGGCAAGACGGTGCGCGCGGGTGAAATCATCACCCTCGACGGCGCCACCGGCGAGGTGTTCGTCGGTTCCGTGGCGATGATCGAGCCGACGGTGTCGGGCGATTTCGGCACCCTGATGGAATGGGCCGACGTGCATCGCCGCATGGGCGTGCGCGCCAACGCGGAAACCCCGCTGGACGCCGAGACAGCCCGCAAGTTCGGCGCCGAGGGCATCGGCCTGTGCCGCACCGAGCATATGTTCTTCAACCCGGAGCGCATCCTCGCGGTCCGGCAGATGATCATCGCGCACAACGAGGCTGGCCGCCGCGCCGCCCTGGCCCGTCTGCTGCCGTTCCAGCGGGAGGATTTCCGCCAGATCTTCACCATCATGGCGCCGCTGCCGGTAACCATCCGCCTGCTCGATCCGCCGCTGCATGAGTTCCTGCCGCACGCGGACCAGGAAATGCAGGACGTGGCGGACTCGCTGGGGACGGATATCGACACCATCCGCCGCCGCGCAGCGGAGTTGGCCGAGGCGAACCCGATGCTGGGCCATCGCGGCGTCCGGCTGGGCATGACCTTCCCGGAAATCTACGAGATGCAGGTGCGCGCGATCTTCGAAGGCGCCGTCCTGGTCGCGAAGGAAACCGGCAAGGCCCCACATCCGGAGATCATGATCCCGCTGGTGGGCATGCAAAAGGAATTGGAGTTGAGCCACGCCCAGGTGGACAAGGTCGCCGCCGAGGTGTTCGCGGAAACCGGGACCAAGATCGAGTACACTGTCGGCACCATGATCGAACTGCCGCGGGCAGCGATCCTGGCCGGTCAGATCGCCGAGGCCGCGGACTTCTTCAGCTTCGGCACCAACGACCTGACGCAAACGGTGTTCGGGCTGTCGCGCGACGATGCCGGCAAGTTCCTGCCGCATTATGTGGAGGCGGGCATCCTGCCGAAGGACCCGTTCGTGTCGATCGACGTCGAAGGCGTCGGCGAGCTGGTTCGCCTGGCTGCCGAAAAGGGCCGCAAGACGAAGCCGGACCTGAAGCTGGGGATCTGCGGCGAGCACGGTGGCGATCCGGCGTCGATCGCGTTCTGCGAGAAGGTTGGGCTGAACTACGTGTCCTGCAGCCCGTTCCGGGTGCCGGTTGCCCGCCTGGCGGCGGCGCAGGCGGCATTGGGCGCGGCGAACGACCGGACGGCTTAAGCATCCCACGACTGACAGCAACGGCGGCATCCCCGGGATGCCGCCGTTTTTGTTTGACCGCCCCCGGGCCCATCAAGTCAGCCGGTTGCCGCATCCCGGTGATCGAAGCACGATCAGCCGGTGCGCCACAGAGAGGACGGTCGTGCCGCACCCACCAAATGAGCGCACGTTCGGACGAGCCTGGCCACGTCAGGGGAGACGGCTGCATCGGTCAAACTCAACGGCCGCTGGTATAAGTCGAATGGCGCACGGTCGTTGCCCCCGTGTCATGGCCGGGCTTGGTCCGGCCACCCACGACTTGCGGTGGTAGTGGCGGCAAAGTCGCGGACTGCCGTCGGCATGGCCCGAGGGCCGGCCATGACAAAAAATCCATCGGTCGCCGAAATCAGTTGTAGCCGTAGAATCCGGTGTTGCTCTTGATCGGCCCGATGCTGGGTCCATAGTACGAGCCGGACGTTGAAACTCCCGGCGTCGGACTGTTGGCGTCATCGTTCGGGTTCGGCGCGACCGGCGGGGCTTGCGGTCCAGGTCCGGTGATGCCGAGGGCTTTCGGATCGGCGGAGCACGCAGACAAGCCGATCAAAGCGATGAGAAGGACGGATTTGCGCATGACGGCACTTTGATCGTTTGCCACCCGGCTGTCCACTGGTTGATCGGCTGAACCAACCCGGCTTCCCCACCGTATGAACGATCGCGGCGCCGCTTCAGGCATCAGCGAGCCCCCGGGAGCGCCCAGGGCGCCGTTCGATCCAGATCCTCTGCACCGTCGCCAGCCTGACGACCTCCGCCTGGTCGACGCCACCGCCCGTGGATAGCGAACCAACCTTCGATCCGATCGCGTTCTTCGATGGCCATATCCGCGCCCGCGGCGTCGTCGAAGACAGGTCGGGAGCGCCCACCGAAGAGATCACCACCGACAGCCATGCCTCCCTCGACACGAACCAGCGGCTGCACATGGTGCAACACCTGACCTTCCAGGACGGCACCAGCCAGGAGCGCAAATGGACGCTCTGGCGCACCGGGCCGAACCGCTACGCCGCGACGGCGAGCGACATGATCGGCACGGCCTTGGGCGAGGCGCATGGCAGACTGTTCCACTGGCAGTGGGTGCTGGCCCGGTCGCCCGGCAATCCGTTGATGAACGTGACGATGGAACAATGGATGTACGGTCTCGACGACAGCTCGGCGCTGATCCGCACGACCGTCGGCAAATTCGGGCTCATTGTCGCCGAAGTAACGGAGCACTTCAGTCACCCGGCGGCGGCCATTCCGCCGGGACGTCTCGGGTGTGTTCCGCAGGACGTGGGGCCGCATGCCTGATCGATCCCGAGGTGGCGGACAGTTTCACCGTCACCCAAGGGACGCGGAACGGGCCGGTCACCGAATGCGAGGTTTAGGCCACAGCACCAGACCCGCCTGGTCCGATCGAGATAGTCCACCGGTTCCGAGCCGGGTGCCACGCCGACAAGATCCTTGGGCTTTGGCACCGGCACCGACAACAGGCCCTCGCCCGTGGGGATGCATGGAAAACCCTGGCCGCCTGCCAATGCCGCGCCGTCCGGATCGATCGGGATCGAGATTTGAGATTAAGCCGAGAGCGTTGCTGTGTCCCTTGCAGCCATGACCTACTCGCCATCGATCGTGGCTCGGTAGGACGACACCGCGATTGATGGCAAGTTCAAACTCGCATTGGATCGCGACCGCCGGCACCCTTTGCAGACGCCACCGCCCGCACTACCGTCGCGCCAGATCCAGGAGCCTGCATGGACCACATCACGCCGACGCTCGACCCGGCCAAGTTCCGCAACCCGTTCGTCACCGCCAAAGGCGAGACCCGCGCCACCGTCGCCCTCCGTGCGCTGGAAACGCTATGGTTCAACACTGGGACGCTGTGCAACCTGACCTGCCGCAACTGCTACATCGAATCGTCGCCCCGCAACGACCGCCTGGACTGGCTGACCCTGCCCGAGGTCGAAACCTACCTCGACGAGATCGCCCGCGACCGCCTGCCGACAACGCTCATCGGCTTCACCGGTGGGGAGCCGTTCATGAATCCCGGCATCATCCCGATGCTGGAGACCGTGCTTTCGCGCGGCCTGAACGCCCTGGTGCTGACCAACGCCATGAAGCCGCTGCGCAAACGGCGCGCCGAGCTGCTCGCGCTACAGAAGCAATACGGCGACGCCCTGACCATCCGCGTCTCGCTTGACCACCACGACCCTGATGTCCACGAGCAGGAGCGCGGGCGGCGAAGCTGGGCGCCGACGCTCGACGGACTGATCTGGCTGGCGCGCAACGGCTTCAACGTCGACATCGCCGGCCGCCGCTTCACCGGCAAGTCGGAGGCCGCCTTGCGCGACGGTTTCGCCCGCCTGATCGCCGAACACGACATTGCCGTGGACGCCAACGACCCCGTCCGCCTGATGCTGTTCCCGGAGATGCAGCCGGAGCGCGACGTGCCGGAAATCACCACCGCCTGCTGGGGCATCCTGCACAAGTCGCCCGACGACGTGATGTGCTCCGGCGCGCGGATGGTGGTGAAGCGCAAGGACGCCCCGGCGCCCGTGGTACTCGCCTGCACGCTGCTGGCCTACGATCCGCGCTTCGAGATGGGCACCACCTTGGCCGAGGCATCCCGCTCGGTGTCGCTCAACCATCCCTTCTGCGCGTCGTTCTGCGTGCTGGGCGGAGCATCCTGCAGCCGCTGAGCCAGGTCCGCGCTGAATCGCTCGGCGCCGTCGGGGTTGAGGTGGCAGAACTGGTCGCCGAAGAACCGGTCTGGCCAGTGCGGCATGATGTCGGCCGCAACGTGGAACCGCGGGTGGCGGCGTTGGTGGCCCGCCAGCCAGGCGGCGAACGCGTCGCGCACCGCCGGCCGCACCTGCAGCCAGGTCGCTTCGTTCACCGGCATGGGGATGAAGCGGGCCTCGATCCCATGGTCGTCAAGCAGGGTCAATAGCTTGTCGAAGTAAGCGTCGACCGTGGGCAGCGGCCGAAACGCATCCATGTGGCCTTCGACGGCGACGCTGTCCGATCCGGCTCCCACGCCGAAATAGTATTGCCCACGCGCCTCGAGCGCCTGCTTCAGGCGCGCCTCGTTGCCGGACCAGCGCAGGAAACCGCCTCCATGAACAAGACTGGCGAAATAGAGCGGCGGGAAGCGAATCCGATACAGCCAGTCGCGCAGCGGCAGTGGCAGGCCGTCGGCATGACGCCCCAAATACACCGACATGTCCCCGGTCCGGCGGGACACGTCGCGCAGGCCGGCGATATCCTCCTGCGACATGAAACCGAAAAGAACGCTGCGTTCCCAGAACAGATCGGCCCGCACGAAGTGTCCCGGGTCGAACGACAGGATCGCCAGCTTAGGCCGATCCGGACAGGCGAGCACCCGGGTCAGCGCGGCATAGGCCTCGATCGCCTCGCCCCCGCCGACGGCGAGGTTGGCCGGCTTGAATGGAAGAAAAGCGGGCAGGATCCCGACGGCTGCCCGAGAGTCGCCCAATATGACCGCGTCGCCCGTATCGCAGCGGTCGAGCATGACCTGCTTGGCGCGCCAGGCGGGATACTCCGGGTCCATGAAGGCCATCGGCACCGCGGCGACCCAGGCCCAGGCCAGCCCGAAGCTGACCGCCGCCGAGGCCAGCAAAAGCCGCACATAGCTCATCAGAAGCGCACGTAGAGGAATTCGCCGGTGCCTCCGGCGGCCAGCACACCAAGCGTTGCCGCGCAGCCCATGGCAATGGCCCATCCCGGTGACGGCTTCCAGACTGTACGCTCGCCGTCCATCACCTGCCGCGTCGAGGGCGCCAGCCAGACGATCGCATATAGCCCGGCCAGCCAGCAAACGTCCGCCACGCCGCGCACGTCCACCGCCGGAACGTCGAATCCGTACCACCCGGCCATGCCGGCCAGAACCGATCCGGCACCGGAGAGGGTCGTCGCCCGAAAGATGACGGAGGCCACCAGCGCGCACACGTAAGTCAGCGCCACCGCGGCGATACGAGGCGGCGTCGGCATCCGGTGCAGCCGCCAAAGATGGTTGACCAGCAGGAAGACGGTATGCAGCGCACCGAAGACCACGAACGTCCACGCCGCGCCGTGCCACAGCGAAATCAGCATCACCGTCACGCCAATCGGCGCGGCAAGCATGCTCGCGAACCCGGCCAGGCTCCGCTGCGCCGCGGCACCGACGGGCAGGCCGCGATGCCGGCGCCAGCGCAGCACGGCCAGCGTCAACGGCGTATGAACCTGAGCCATGAGGAAGCGGGTCAGTGACATGTGCCAACGCTGCCAGTAGTCGATGATCGACGCCGCCCGGTAGGGCTGGTTGAAATTGTCCGGGTAGTGGAGGCCGAACATGCGTGCCAGGCCGATGGCCATGTCCGAGTAACCCGAAAAATCGAAGTAGAGCTGCAGCGAGAACGAACACGCCACCTGCCACGCCGGCAGCAGCGTCAAATGCCCGAGATCGGCGAACCCGTTCGTCACGACGTCTGCCAGGGGATCGGCCAGTACTGTCTTCTTGAGCAACCCGATGATGAAAAATCCAAGGCCGGCGGCCAGATCGCCGCTGGTCATCCGCCAACCGCCCGAGCGGGCGAACTCAGGCAGCATTTCGGACGCGTTCAGGATCGGCCCGGCCGTCAACCCCGGAAAGAACGCCGCGAACAGCGCGTAGTCCGCCGCCCGGGGCGGCCTGACGTCGCCGCCCGCATGGTGCAGCAGGCAGCCGATCTGGGTGAAGGTGAAAAAGCTGAGGCCGAGCGGGATGACGGGATCGGGCGTCAGGTATTTGAACCAGCCCAGCACGACCAGGTTCGCCGCCACGCCGAACGCCGCCCAGCGCCCTGCCCGCGCCGAGCCGTGCATTCGGGTCAGCAGCCAAAAGTTTCCCGCGACCGATGAAACCAGCAGCGGCAGAAATGCCCCCGCGCCGAGGGCGTAGAACAGCATCGACATCGAAAGCAGCCAAAGTTTCGCGGCAAAGGCTCCCGCCCGCGACACAAGCGCGAAGCCGCATAACGCCAGCGGCAGGAAACCCAGCAGAAACGGGAAGCCGCTGAACCCCACCGCGGTCAGGCCGCGGCGAGAGCCCGCTTGGCCTCGATCATCTCCGACAGGTCGTTGATCGTGGCCAAGACTTCGATCTCAGCCGGCTCAAACGTCAGGTCGTGGCAGCATTCCACTTCGACCACGACGCTGATGAGATCCATGGAATCCCAGCCGGCAAGATCCTCGAACCTTGTATCCGGCAGGACTTCGATGGCGTCGTCGTGCAGCACCGCACGGACGATAGACCTGATCTCGGATAGATAAGCAGCCACGATGTACGCTCCAGCCTGCCTCGCAGACTGGTTCTACACCTGGAATACTAATGAAACGTTAACAAGTGCGGCATCAGGCGTGGCCGGCGACGTCCGACAGCAACAACGGATCGATTCGCAGTTTCGCCAGGGCGCGGCGCCACTTGGTATCGTGGTCGCCATCGAACAGCAGGGTCTCGTCCGCCGGGACGGACAGCCAGGCGTTCTGCTGGAACTCCTGGTCGAGCTGCCCCGGACCCCAGCCGGCATAGCCGAGCGCCAGCACGCATTCCCTGGGTCCGCCTCCCTCGGCGATCACCTTCAGCACATCCAGGCTGGCGGTCAGTGCCATGCTTTCATCGACCTTGAGGCTGCCCTCACCCGTCCAGTCGCTGGTATGCAGCACGAACCCGCGGGCGTTTTCCACCGGACCGCCGGCACAGAGCTTGATCTGGCGGACGGGTGGAACCGGCGCCACCTGCAATTGCTTCAACAGATCATCGAATGTCGGCTTGACGATCGGCCGGTTCAGCACGAGGCCCATCGCGCCTTCCGGCGTATGGGCGCACATGTAGATCACGCTCTGCTGGAAGCGCGGGTCGGCCATTGCCGGCATGGCTATCAGCAATTGGCCGGTCAGGAAGGTCTCCGGCGGCGGGGCATCAGTTTTCGGGCGAGAAGTGGCCATGGACGAAATCTGGTCCAGTCCCCGTCCGGGTGCAAGCGGTACGATGAGATTTGGTACCGGTTTGGAGAGATTTGGTACGGGTTTGTAGGACGGCTGACCATCCCGTAATCCGCGGCCAACTCATCACGGAAATGGGTCCAGGCTAAATCAGTGGGGCTCCGCTTCAGCCCCGGCCAATCAGGCGGCGGTCAGTCCGGGTGACGAAAGGGAGGTGTGACCTCCAATCGAGTTTGCCGCATATCTTCATCGTTGCCAACTGAATTTGATCGTCCCTGACAGTTTGCGTCGGGCTGCGTAACCGATGGTAAACCTGGCGGCTGCCAGCCGGGCTATCCGGCATCGCAGCACCGTCTCAGCATCGCCTCGAAAGCCGACCGGATCGCATCGACCGCCGGGTTGCGGTAAGCGAAACACTGATCCCGCTCCGGATGCACGAGCATCGTCGCGTTGGCCTCGAACACGAGCACCCTGCCGTCGGCAAGCAACCCGAAATCGACCCCGCCGTAGTCCAGCCCGAGGCGCTGCGCGATCGCCTCGACCGCTTGCCATCGCGCCGGAACCGATCGCCTCGGCCGGGGCCGCGAGAAAGCGGCGTTCCTCCTCCCGCCGCGCCGAGTCCTGCTCCATCCCGGCGGTCCAGTAATGCACCAGCCAGTCGCGCGCTATGGCGAGGTGATACGGGTAGGCCCGCCCATCGACGAAAATCATCCGGTATTTGCGATACCAGCCGTCAGCGGAAGCGAAATCGATGAACTGCGTGACATAGCACGGCGCCTCCGCCGCCCCCGCGTCATCGCACCTGCGCAACCCCTCGCCACCATGCGAGCCGATCGGCCGGATCAGCACGGGGCCAGAGGGAGTTTCGACGGGGCCGTCAAGGCGCACCACAGCGGGGACGATGATGCCGGGAATGCCCGCCAGAAGCCGCGGCAGATCCGAGCGCCGGGTCATCGCCACGCGCTCGGGCGGGTTCAGCACGTCTCCGGCACGCGCATGCAGGAACCGCGCAACGGGCGGCGTGATCACCGGCGCCAGATCCGGATCGCCGATGGCGTTGAACACCACATCGGCCCGGGCCAGCGCCGGATCGGGATCGGCGGTGGCATAGTCGATGTACCAGTGGATCACGGTGGTCGTCGCCCGCGGGATCAGATGCCGCAACGGCACATTGGCCGGATCGGCCGCAGCCAGCACCAGCACGGTTCGTTCCGGCCGCGGTGCCGGCTCGATGAACACCTGCCGCCGGCCGTAGGCGGCGTCCCGGTGCAACCGCGCCGCGGCGGGATCGGTTTCGGCCAGGATGCCGGACAGGTTCTGGTGGGCGGCGGTCAGCCCGGGATCGAGCGCCAGCGCGGCACGGCACGGCGCCTCCGCTTCGGCCATACGGCCGAGCTTCATCAGCACCGAGCCGAGACTGGCCTGCGCCTCCTTGCTGCCCGGCGCCAGTGCCACTGCGCGCCGCAGCAGCCGCTCGGCGTCCCAGAGCCGGTCGATTTCCGCGTAGGTGTTTGCCAGATTGACCAGGATACCGGCCCGGTCGGGCGCCAGCGTCGCGGCGCGCTCAAAGTCCGCGGCGGCTTCGTCGAAGCGGCACAGCGCTTTCAGGGTGGCGGCCCGGATCAGCCACGCCCGCGCCAGCGACGGGTCGGCAGCCAGTGCGGCCGAGGCTTGGGCAATCGCCGCGTCGAAATCCCCGTCCGCCAGCAGCGCGTCCGCCAGATCGGCGCGCACCGGCGCGGCATCCGGATTACGGCCCAGGATCGAACGATACAGCGCCACAGCGGCTGATGAATTTGGCCGGTCGGGCATGACGGGGACCGACCTTCGGCCAAAAGCGTTAAGGAAGTGCTAACGGCGGCGGCAAAATCGGATCTTCGCCGAACGGCCGGTTGATGATCGACAGCGCCTCGGCGGCGGCGAACAGCCGGTTGCGGCGGTAGCCGGTGCGTTCCCGCAGAATGCCGGCGTCCACCAGTTGCTGCACCGACTGCCCCGCCTGCCCCGTGCTGACGTCGAGCAACGACGCCAAGCGGCCGACGGTCGCGATCGGGTAGTGCGGCAACACGTCCAGCCCCCGCAAGGCGGCCGAGCCGGAGCGGAATTTGCGGCGCGAGAGCCAGATCGGGCGCAGGTCTTGCAGCGCCCGCCGCGTCGCCAGCAGCTCGGCGACCGATCCCGTCACGGCATACGAGATGAAGCCGATCATCTCGTGCCACAGCAGGCGTTGCTGGGCCGCCTTTAGCGCCGCGTAATAGGCCGACCGGTGCGCCTCTATATAGGATGAGAGAAACAGCGGGGCGTGGCCGTGCGCCGCCATCAGCAGCGGCAGCAGCAGCCGTCCGACGCGGCCGTTGCCATCGGTGAACGGATGCACCGCCTCGAAATGGGCGTGCGCGACGGCCATGCGGACGATGATGTGCGGCGGCCAGGTTTCATCGGCGTCGCCGCGCATATAGGCGATGGTATCGCCGAGGCAGCGGCCGATGTCCTCCGGCGGCGTCGGGTTGTAGGTGGAATAGGCGATGTCACGGCCGCCGATCCAGACGACGCGGGTGCGCGGCTCGCCGGGCGTGCCGATGCAGGCGATTTCGTTCCTCATCACTGAACGGTGCAGCTCGCCGATGAGCCCCGAGGTAAAGACCAAGGGACCGAGCGAGGTTGCCCGCGGCACGGCGGCATCCAGGCACAGGGCGTAGTCCTTGACCTGGCGCGCCGCCTCCAGTCCCTGTGCTTCGCCGGTTTCCTCGACCGCCAGCAGTTCGTCGAGCGTGCTGTTTGTGCCCTCGATCGCCGAACTGCTGACTGCCTCCCGTCGCATTAGGATGCGGCTGACCAGCCAGGGGTCGCCCAGCTCCGATGTCAGCGCCTCCAGGCGTGCCAGCGCGGCCGAGGCCGCCTGAATTTCGCGCAGGACCGGGGTAATGGACGGGGACGCCATGGGCGGCGGACGGAACCACGCTATAGTGGCTCGCGAACGGCGGCGGCAGCCGCTTCAGCGCGCCGCGGACCTGCTGGCAGAGGCCGGAGCGGTCCACAAAACCCTCCATAAGATCCGTCGATCCGGTTTATAGTAAGGTTTTTCATGAGAAGCCATCATATCATTCAAACCTGGGCCGCTTATGCACGCTTTCGCCCGGTCCGCTCCGGCGCTGTTGGGGCTGCTGCGAGAACCGCGACCGTCGGCACCACCACGATCAGCAGAGGCGCAGCGCCGCTTGCAGCTCAACCAGCAAGGATGTCGCGAAGCCTGTATGTTTCACTGTCGGCACAGGGCGCAACTGCAAAATGGGCGCAGGTCGGCTAGCGGGCCAAGCTCAGTCGCCCTCGTTCACGGAGGAGTTATTTTATATATCCGGGCACAGGCTATATAGTTGCGGTATGGGGATTGTTGTTCATACAATGATGGTCATCGGTGACGAAGCTGCCGCCCGGGAGGTGACGGTGGACGCACTACATGTATTTCAATGATTGCGCTGAAGAGTTTGAACATAATCAGTCGTTCTACTTCTCATTTTGGCACACCGCATGTCAACAACTTGGCAAACGCATCGCTCGTTCGTAGCAGAGGCGTCTGGATGCGGGCAAAAAGTCTGCCTTTTCTTTTGTATGGCGCCCTCTGCATCTGTGCCGGGTTCACGATGTATGTGGTAGGCGTTTTGCTGGTGTTCCCGCGCTATATGCTCGGACTCAATCAGGTTCTCCTGGCTGCCAACGAGTGGATTGTCTGGTACAGTGGTGTCCCAATTGTAACCGGGCTTGCTCTCGCATTTCTCGATCTGTTTGTGTTGTTCGCAGGCAAGCGGCACGTTTCCGGAGTTCGATACGATCCAGTTCCGGATCGCCGGGTGACCGTGGCACTAACCGCTTATAACGACGAGCAAAGCATAGGCGCAGCCGTATATGACTTTCTCAACCATCCCGCCGTGCGAAACGTTATCGTTGTCAGCAACCACAGTACGGATTCGACCTTCGAGCGAGCGCAGGAAGCGGGCGCAATCACTTTCACTGAGACGAGGCCGGGCTACGGCCAGTGCGTCTATCGCTGCCTGACCGAGGCGGTCAAGCTGGATGACACCGAGCTCATCGTTCTGTGCGAAGGCGACCGGACATTCCGGGCGGATGATCTGGACAAGTTCTTAGCCTACACCCCGCACGCCGACATCGTCAATGGTACGCGAACGATAGAGCGTCTGCGGCAATATGAAACCCAGCTTAGTACCTTTATGTATTATGGCAACCTGTTCGTGGGAAAGCTTCTGGAAGCAAAGCATCTGGGCAGGAGTACGATCACCGACGTCGGTACGACTTATAAATTGTGTCGCCGTCAGGCCCTGCTCAAACTCTTGCCGTTGCTGGATCCTGGCGTGAACCTCGAGTTCAACGCCCATTTCCTGGACGTGGCGCTGGGTGCCGGATTCGCGGTCATTGAATGCCCGATAACCTTTCATCCACGCGTGGGTCTCAGCAAGGGAGGCAATATCAACAACATGCGGGCCTTGCATGTCGGGTGTCGCATGATATGCGGGGTCATCCTCGGGTGGGGACGGAAACGGGCATTCCAATGAACGCTCATTATCATGAATCGCGTCTGACGCCCGACGCCAAACGAGAAGTCGTCTGGAAAGCGCTTTGGCGGTTCTATTTCAGCCGCATCGTTCCTCCCGACGGGTGCGTGCTCGATCTGGGCTGCGGCTATGGCAGCTTCATCAACCAGGTCGTGGCAAAGCGCCGCATCGCAATCGACTCTTGGTCGGAGTTTCCCCGCTACTTGGCTGCGGGTGTCGAATTGGTGGTGGGAACCGCCGACAATCTTGGCTTCCTGCCGGATCGGGAGATCGATTTTGCCTTCGCGAGCAATCTGTTCGAGCACCTACCGCAGTCAGAATTCACCCGCGTGCTGGACGCATTGCGTTCGAAGCTTTCACCACAAGGCACGCTGACAATCATGCAGCCAAACTACCGCTACGCGTACCGCGAATACTTCGATGACTACACGCATGTGACAGCCTACTCGCATGTCAGCCTCGCAGACTTTTTGACCGCCCATGGATACCGAGTGCTCAATGTGGTGCCTCGCTTTATGCCGCTCACCGTGAAATCGCGCATGCCGGTCTCGCCCTGGCTCGTGGGTGCCTATTTGGCTTCACCGATCAAGCCCTTGGGCAAGCAAATGCTCGTCTGCGCACAACCCGTCCGGAGCTGAGCGGATCATGCAATCCCGATTGATCACGAACCCGCTCCGGCTGACGGCATTCGGAACACGCATACGCGTTTCAACTGAAGCTCTTCTCCTTGCCTTCGTGGCGATCATCATCGCGACCTTGGCCGTACACTTCGCGGTGTACCTACGCTACGCGTTGACCGCAACGAGATACCCTTTCGAACTGTTCGACGCCGAGGGCATAGTCTGGCAACAGGCCACGCTGATCCCAGGCGAAAGTATGTACGGTGACATCAACCGCTTCCCGTTCATCGTGTTCCACTACCCGCCAGTCTATCATCTTGCGGTCCGAGCCGTGGCAGCGCTTGGCCTGAACCCCCTCCTCGCCGGTCGCAGTATCTCGCTTGCCGCCTCATTGGTGACCGGCGCGTTGGCAGCCTCACTGGCCTTTCGTGCAACCCGAAGCAAGGCAGGGCGGATCGCAAGCCTGGCCGGTGGCGCGACCGCGGGTCTCGTCTTTTTCTGCTTTCTGCCGGTGGTCGCGTGCTCCCCGCTGATGCGCGTGGATATGCTGGCAATTGCCCTGAGTTTCCTCGGCATATGGTTCGCGACGGAGTCCGTGAGCCGCCCGAGGCTGCTGTTCGTCGCAATGACTTTTTTCGTGCTCGCCACGTTTACCAAGCAAACCTGCGTTGCCGCATCGCTGGCTACCATGGCGGTCATGGTATTGGTGAATCCCCGGCTGACGATGAAGGTGAGCTGTTATGGCCTGCTGCTGGGCACCACCGCTCTGCTGGTCCTGACATGGTCCACGCATGGCGGTTTCCTGCGTCATATCGTACTCTATAATATAAATCGCTTCAGTTTCGTCCTGCTGGCACATGAGTTGCTGGAAGTCGTGCCACAGCTTGGCTTCGTGGCCTTGGCGCTGGTATCCATCGTCATTGGCTGGAAGCAACTCCGCGAACAACGGACGTGGAAGAACGCCGTGTCACTCCGGCGCGATCTGGCCTCTGATGAGGCAGTCCGGTTGATGGCTCTTCTAACGCTCTATTTTGCCCTTTCCACATGCACGTTGGTCACACTTGGGAAGTCGGGTGCGGGACTGAACTACTTCGTCGAGTGGATGGGCATCCTGAGCGTGCTGATCGGCACACTCGTTGCCACGGTCGTGGGGCATCAAGTCGTAAAGCCCGGTTCCGCGTCACCTGTCCTGGCCGTTGCTGTTTTGCTGATACTGATGATGCAGGTGCTGCGTTCCCCGGCTTCCTGGGATTTCGGCTTTGCCGACGTGAGCCGATCACAGCAGTTGCGGGAGCTTGTGACCAAGGTCAGCAGTGCGCCCGGGCCCGTCCTATCCGACGATATGATTTTGCTGATGAAGGCCGGAAAGCAAGTGCCCTGGGAGCCCGCGATCTTCGGTGAACTCGCAAGAACCGGACAGTGGGACGAGCGGAAGATCATCAACCTGATTTCGGACCATTATTTCGATTTTGTTATCACGAACGGACACGACAACCTCTACACGCCGGCAGTCGCAACCGCCATCGCAACGGCCTATCCGCGCACGGAGGAGTATGCCGGGCACACAGTGCATTTTTCCGTAGAGGGGGCTTCCGGCACCGTTTCAACGCCTCTTGATGATTCGGACAAATGATCTGAAGGCGCTGTACGCGTCACCCGAGCGCGAACCACCTCAACGCCGGCGCCCGGGCATGCCGCGGCATTTGGATGGGAAGAGACAAATCTCAACGCGGATCGGCATAACCCGCCAACCCCAACCGCCGCAGCAGCTCCTGGCTGTCCGGACCGGCCACATCTGCGACCGTATACCGGTCCAGCACGGCAAGCAGCGCACTCACCGCCTCGTCCATGATGCCATGCAGCCGGCAACACCCCTCGATCGCACAGTCGATGCCGGCCTGGCATTCGACCAGCGCCAGTTCAGGCTCGGTCGCCCGCACCACCTCGCCGAGGCCGATCCGCCCGGGCGGGCGGGCGAGGCGCAGACCGCCGTGCCGGCCGCGCAGCGTCTCGATCAGCCCGGCCTGGCCAAGCGCATAAATCACCTTGGTCATGTGGCTTTCCGAAATCCGGTACGCGGCGGCTATTTCGGCGATCGAGGCCAGCGCGTCCGGCTTCAACGCCAGGTAGATCAGCGTGCGGAGGCCGTAGTCGGTGAACCGGGTGAGGCGCATGATCGCTTCTAGCGCGGTTGCACCTGCTCGGAGAACACCCGATCCAGCGACAGCCCGCGCATTGTCGCCGCCGTCGTCACCGCCGCCACCAGCCCGGGCGGGCCGCAGACATAGATGTCCGGCAGTTCCTCCGCTTGGTCGAGCGCCGCGGCGAGCGCGTCGGCCGCACTGCCGCGGAACCCGGTCCAGTTGTTTCCCGGGTGCCAGACGCTGAGGACAACGGTCAGGTTCGGCAGCGCCGCCGCGAGTTCCGGAATGACGTCCGCGGCGAACAACTCGTCCTCCCGGTTGGCCGCGAAAATCAGCGTTGTCGGCAGCTCGTCCTGGAACTCGGCCAGATGCCGCAGCATCGACAGGATCGGCGCAAACCCGCAGCCGCCGCCAATCAGGCAACGCGGCCGGGGACTGGTCTCATCGAGCAGGAAGCGGCCGAGCGGTCCGCGCAGTTGCAACCGGTCGCCGGCGCGGGCGGTTTCGGCAAGCCAGGTGGAGAACGCCCCGTCCGATTGCAGCCGGATCAGGAAGTCCAGCCGCCCGTCCCAGTTCGGCAGGTTGGCCATCGAATAGGCCCGGCGGATTGGCGTTCCGGGGATCGATACTTCCATGTACTGGCCGGGGACGAAGTCGGCGGCGCTGCCGAGTTCCGGGTCCGGCACCAACGCCAGGCTAAGCGCCACCGCCCCGTTGCCGGCCGGGGTCAGGCTGGCGATCGTCGCGTCGCGCAGCGGTATCCGATGGCGGTGGATATCCGCCTGCCCATACGGCAGTTCGATGACCAGATCGGCTTCCGGGCGGCAGCGGCACAGCAGAACGCCGCCCTCCGCGGCATCCGGCAGCACGCCGTCGCCGACGGGGCCAAGTGCATAGGCCCCTTCGGCGACCCGGGCATGGCAGGCGCCGCATGTGCCTTCACGGCACATCGCGGGCAAGAACAGCCCCGCTGTCTCGGCGGCGTCGAGCACGCTGCCGGCTTCGGCACAGGGAAAGTCGAAACGCGCACCATCGCGCGTCAGCAAAGTGATGTCGGGCATGTGGCACCTTCGGGAAGATCGAGCGGCTGGCCCGCGCCCCGCCGTCATGGCCCGGCTCGTCCGGGCCACCCGTCGCGGCAGGTGCCGGCTGGGGTAGCCCGGACTGACGCCGGGCCATGACGATCAGAGAGCGGTGCCTCGGTTACGCCGCCTGGCGTTGCAGGGCGTGCGCGACATCCGCTTCGGCGCTGGTAATCGGCAGGATGCCGAAGCGGCTCACCAGGATATCCAGCAGCGCCGGGGTCAGGAACGCAGGCAACGTCGGGCCGAGCCGGACGTTGCGCACACCCAGCGCCAGCAAGGTCAGGAACACCGCCGCCGCCTTCTGCTCGAACCAGGACACGATCAGCGACAGCGGCAGTTCATTCACCCCGCACCCGAAAGCCCCGGCAAGCGCCTGAGCGATCACCAGCGCCGAATACGTGTCGTTGCACTGGCCCAGATCCAACAGCCGCGGCAGGCCAGCCACGGTGCCGAAGTCATGCGTATTGAAGCGGTACTTGCCGCACCCCAGCGTCAGGATCATCGAGTCCACCGGCGCCGCCTCGGCGAATTCCGTATAGTAATTCCGGCCCGGTGCCGCACCGTCGCAGCCGCCGATCAGGAAGAAGTGCTTCAAAGCTCCGGACTTCACCGCCTCGATCACCGAGCCGGCGACACCGAGCACGGCATCCCGCCCGAAGCCCACGGTGATGGTCTTTTCCACGCCGGTCTCGGCGAACCCGGGCAGCGCGCGGGCCGCCTTCACAACGGCGCTGAAATCGCCGTCGCCGATGTGGCGCAGGCCGGGCCAGCCGACGGGGCCGGCGGTGAAGATGCGGTTGCGGTAGGCGGCCTGCGGCTCGATCAGACAGTTCGATGTCATGACAATCGGCCCCGGAAAGGCGGCGAATTCAGTCTGCTGGTTCTGCCACGCGCCGCCGTAATTGCCGGCCAGGTGCGGATACGCGCGCAGCTTCGGGTAGCCGTGCGCCGGCAGCATCTCGCCATGGGTGTAGACGTTGATGCCGGTTCCCTGCGTCGCCTCCAGGATCGCCGCGAGGTCGCGCAAGTCGTGACCGGACACCAGGATCGCCTTGCCGGCGACCGGAGTCACCCTTACCGCTGACGGCGAGGGGGTCCCAAATGTGCCGGTATTGGCGGCGTCGAGTGCCTCCATCGCAGCGAAATTGCAGCGGCCGAGCGCCAGGGCCTCCTCCAGCAACGCGTTCAGATCGGCCTGGTCGCTGGCAAGGACGTCCAGAGCGCGGGCAATGCCGTCGCCAATGGCGTCGCGGCGTTCACCCAGCACCTCGGCATGGTGCGCATAGGCGGCAACGCCCTTCAGTCCATACAGCAGCAGCGCTCGCAGACCGATCACGTCGGCGCCCACAGTCTCGATACCGGCCCGGACTCCGATCGCGGCGGCCTGCGCCTGCAGGCCGGGCAGTGAGTCGGCGGCCACGAAGGCGGCGGGTCCGTCCAGTGCGCTTGTCGTTCCGGAGGCCGCCTCGTAGGCGGAGCGCAGGCGGTCGCGGACACGTGCCGCCTCCGCAATCAGGGCGATGAAGCGGGTGCGGTTGAAGTTGACGTTGGTCAGGGTGGTGAACATGGCGAACAGCACGAAGCTGTCGGCGTCACGGTCGGCGTGGCCGAGGCCGGCGAGGCGCGTCCGATATTGGCCGATACCCTTCAACTGATGGATCAGCACGTCCTGCAAGTCGGCGGTCGCCTCGTCCTTGCCGCACACGCCTTTCGCGGTGGCGCAGCCTGCGCCTGAACTCGGTCCGCATCGTCTGTTCGCACTGAAAGCAAAACATGAAGCCGTCCTGTTGCTGCCGTTGGGTCCTTCCGGATGGCCAGAAGGTTCATTCGTGATGAACCTTATCGAGCGCGGGCGGGATGATCTGGATCAAGTCGCGCAGCTATTCCGGGATGAGAGCGACGGCGGCGGCCTGAACGCAGCGCTCGAACACCGACAGGTCGTGCCAGCGGTCCCGGTCGTCCAGGATCAGGCCGCTGATGCCAGCCTCGATCATCAGGTTGTCGAACAGGCCGAATTGCTCAATCAGCAGGCCGTCCTGGTCCCGCCACGATCCGTCCGGCGCCCGAGTTCCGCCGCCGGTGGCCGCAAGCGTGCGGTCGAGGAACGGGGCGGTTACGGTGGCGTAACCGAACACTTTCAGGCCGATGCCCCGGGCAAAGCCGATCTCATAGATGGTGCCGGCGTCGGCGGAGGGACCGCGGAACGGGGTGAGGTTCGCAATGATCGCGTCGCAGCGCCGGATGTGGGCCTCGTTGCGGAGAGCGATGCGGCGCCATTCGGGCAAGCCGGACCAGTCCGCCGGCTGGTCCGGGAGGTCGTCGAGCGGGGAGATGCCGCTGAGGCGGTAGGCGGCACATATTGCCCGCTTCCGCGCGAACCAGTCGGCGGCGTCGGGGAGAAAGACGTCGGGGCCGGCGAGGTAGACCTTGGTCACCGCGGGATGCCGTTTCATCCCCCCGTCATAGACCGGCGAAGTCCGGGCCACCGCCGCAAGCAGGTACCGCGACAGGTGGCCCGGACAAGCTGGGCGATGACGGGGGAGGGAAGCAGGATGACCTCCCGATTAACCTTCCAGCGCGGCAACCCCCGGCAGGGTCTTGCCCTCCAGCCACTCCAGGAACGCGCCTCCGGCCGAGGATACGTAGCTGAGCTGGTCGATCGCCCCGGCATGGCGCAGCGCCGAGACCGTATCGCCACCGCCGGCGACGCTACGCAACCCGTGCTTTTGTGTCGCCTCGGCAACCGCGTGCGCCAGCGCCACGGTGGAGGCATCGAACGGTGGAGTCTCGAACGCGCCGAGCGGGCCGTTCCACACCAGCGTCCTGATCGACGGCAGTTGCGCGATCAGCGCCGCGACCGAGGCCGGCCCGACGTCCAGAATCATCGTATCCGCCGGCACCGCATCGACCGACACCGTCTGCGTCGGCGGATTCGGCTTGAACTCCTTCGACACCACGCCGTCGACCGGCAGGACGATCTGGCAGCCGGCCGCCTTGGCCTTCCCGACGATCTCCAGCGCGGTGGCGTGCATCTCGCTTTCCTGCAGCGACTTGCCGACGGACTTGCCCTCGGCGGCGAGGAAGGTGTTCGCCATGGCGCCGCCGATGACCAGGAAATCGACTTTGGTCACCAGGTTGCCCAGCAGTTCCAGCTTGGTGGAAACCTTCGACCCGCCGACGATCGCCAGCACCGGCCGGACCGGATTGCCGAGCGCGGCGTCCAGCGCCTCGAGCTCCTTCTGCATCAGGCGGCCGGCATAAGACGGCAGGAAATGCGCCACGCCCTCGGTGCTGGCATGCGCTCGATGCGCCGCGGAGAACGCGTCGTTGACAAAGATATCGGCCAGCTTCGCCAGGTCCTGCGAGAACTGCGGATCGTTCTTTTCGTCGCCGGCGTGGAACCGGGTGTTTTCGAGCACCAGCACCTGGCCGGGCTGCAACAGTTCCACCGCCTGCTCGGCGGCCGGGCCGGTGCAGTCCTCGACGAAGCGGACCCGCGCGCCCAGCACTTCACCCAGCGCGGCGGCCATCGGGGCGAGCGACATTTCCGGCACGCGTTTGCCCTTGGGGCGGTCGAAATGGCTGCAAACGACGACCTTCGCACCCTTGCCGGCGAGTTCCCGGATCGTGGGGGACAGCCGCTCGATGCGGGTCAGGTCGGAGATCTTGCCGTCGCGCACCGGGACGTTGAGATCGGCGCGGACGAGGACGCGCTTCCCGGCGACGTCAACGGTGTCGAGAGTGCGAAAGGTCATTATTATTGGTTCCCCACAAAAAGATGGCGCGTCTTACAGGGTTTCAGTTGCGGACGCCATATGGTGCAGCGGCGGTTTCAGCGCGGCGGAGAGGTGCTAAAAAGCCCGGCACCCTTTGGTAAAGTTGGCGGATGGCCGGCCACGACTCCGCTAACCACAAGATCTTCGGCCATCCCGGGATGACGGCGGAGTTGCTGCGCGAGTTCGTGCCGAGCCCTGGCTCGGCGACCTCGATCTCGATGGCATGGAACGTCTGAATGCCAAGTTTCACCCCGAGACTGGCGAGCGGCGCGAGGGCGACCTGATCCGGCGCATCCCGCGGCGCGGCGGCGGCGATACCTGCCTGATGCTTCTCCTGGAGTTTCAATCCACGCCCGACCGCTGGATGGCGGAGCTGGACGGATCAGTGCCGAATCGGCGCGTCTGATACGATAACATAACGGGCAACTATCGCGACATCCGGCCGCACTGGCAACCCACCGCAACTGGGCTAGCGGCCGGCCGCGACCCCTGGCCCGATTAGAACCCCATTCCGCCCCGCCGACCTTGTCGCACGCCAACTTCGTGCCCTCGTGCCTTCGTGGTGGCAAAACTGTCAGCACGAACCCCGCCCGCGGGATTCGTCGCGCGACAACCGCCCCTGCCGCTTCGGCGTACCCACCTGCTCGATGGACGCATTCTGCTTTTGGCGCCCTATGGGTTCGACAGCGGCGCGCCCTCATCTTCCACGGGTCAAGCCAAATTCTCCCTGTTACACCTGCCCTGCCGAACCGCTTCCGCATCCGCCCCGGCGGTGGCACCCTGCCGCCTGGACTCGCAGCCAAGGCCGCCACCGATGACCCGGACCGAAATCCTGACCCGCTACCGCCAACTGCGCCGAGTCAGCAAAGTACACCACCACGCGGTCCTGGCCCACGTCGCCCCAGACGCCGTGCGGGAGTGGGCTAAGCGGATCGGCATCGAGACGGATGGCAAATCGATTTTCCTGGACTCCAAGAATGACACGTTACTGCTGGAGGATGTCTGCACCTACCTGTCCAGGCCCGGCCGCTCATCGCCACTCGATCGCTACGCCCGCTCGGCGGCGTTCGCCGCAGGCTCTGACGAGGCGATCATGCTCGATGCCATGCGCAAGTCCCGCTTCTCCTACTGGCGTGTCGAGCGGCGGCATGAAGCGGCCGGCCTGATCCTGCGGGATGTGCTGCGCGATGAGGAAGCCTGGCTGGTGGACGAGAGCATGGAACTGTCCATGGCCCCCGGGTTTGAAATGGCCGCTCGGTTGCTGAAGCCCGAGGGCTTTGCCATGAACGCCCGGATCATTGTGCCACTGATTCCGGATTTGCTGGCAGAGCTCCTTGAAAGCGCACCGGCCCTGATGGACATCCAGGAGCATATCCTGGCCGCGGACCCGCGTCTCGTGATCGCGACTTATCGTGCTGCTGTCGCCACCCGCACCATGGAGACTGTCGGTTTGATGAACTGACGGGGCGTGCAAGGGCAAGCAGGACAAGGGGTCGCGAGAGAAAAGTCTGCTGACGTTTTGTCCTGTTATCATCGATGGCCCAGCCTGTTCGGTCCACCTGTTGAGGCACGTGCCGGCATAGGTGGCCCGGACAAGGCGGGCCGTGACGAGTAGGAAGGAGGCGCCCCCTGCCCGCCCCGCCCACTCCGGGGACGAACCGTCCGCCGCGGTGCCCGTCAGGACGCCACGGCGGATGTTTTATCGCTTACAGGCTGCCGAACAGCGCGGCCGTGTCCGACATCCGGTTGGAGAAGCCCCACTCGTTGTCGTACCACGCCAGAACCCGGGCCAGCTCGCCATCCACCACCGTCGTCTGCGTCGCATCGAACGTCGAGGACGCCGGGTTGTGGTTGAAGTCGATGCTGACCAGCGGCGCGGTGTTGTAGTCCAGAATCCCCGCCAGCTCGCCTTTCGACGCGTCCTGCATCGCGGCGTTGATCTCCGCCGCCGTCGCCTTCTTCGCCAGGTTCACGTCCAGCGACACCAGCGACACGTTCGGCGTCTGCACCCGGATCGCGGTCCCGTCCAGCTTGCCCTTCAGTTCCGGCAGCACCAGGCCGACGGCCTTGGCCGCACCCGTCGAGGTCGGGATGATCGACACCGCGGCGGCACGCGCCCGGCGCAGGTCCTTGTGCAGCGTATCGACCGTGTTCTGGTCACCCGTGTAGGCGTGGATCGTCACCATATAGCCCCGCAGGATGCCGAACCGGTCATGCAGCACCTTTGCCACCGGTGCCAGGCAGTTGGTCGTGCACGACGCGTTGGAGATGATCGTCATGTCTTTGGTCAGCGTCTTGTGGTTGACGCCGTAGACGATGGTCGCATCGACTTCCTCGCCCGGGGCCGAGATAAGCACCTTTCGCGCGCCCGCGGTCAGCAGCGCCCCCGCCTTCGCACGGCTGGTGAACAGACCCGTGCATTCCATCGCCACATCGACGCCCTGGTACGGCACCTTGGTCGGATCCCGCTCGGCCGACACCTTGATCGGCCCGTAGACCTTGCCGTTGTGGCGGATGGTGATGGTGTCGCCGGACACCTCGACCTGGCCGGGGAAGCGGCCATGCACGCTGTCGTAAGCAAACAGATGCGCGTTCGCCTCGACGCTGCCGAGGTCGTTGATGGCGACGGGCACGACATCGTCCCGGCCGCTCTCGACGATGGCGCGCATCACCAGGCGGCCGATCCGCCCGAACCCGTTGATCGCAACTTTCACTGCCATAGTACGCTTCCTTTTCCTGAGAATTCGTGGCCTGAGCTTCGCGCGCCTTAATGCGTCAGTCGTTGAGCGAGATCAACGGTGCCCGATCGATAAATCGCAGGAATGCCCACTTTATCAAATTCCGCCGGAAACGTTCACCCAAGCCGCCGCATGACCGCGGCCACCACCGCCTCGGCGGTTATGCCGAAGTGCACATACAGGTCCTCGCACGGCGCCGAGGCGCCATAACCGGTCATGCCGACGAACGCCCCGTCCGGGCCAAGCCACTGGTCCCAGCCGAAACCGCCGGCAGCCTCGACCCCGACACGCGGCGCGCCGCCCAGCACCTGCGCCCGATAGGCTTCCGGCTGCTGCGCGAAGACATCCCAGCACGGCAGCGAGACGACTGCCACCGCGATCCCCTCCCCCGCCAGCTTTTCCCGCGCGGCCATGCCGATCGGCACCTCCGATCCGGTGGCGATGATGGTGGCCTGGCGCGGCCCCTCGGCCTCGGCCAGCACATAGCCGCCGCGGGCCGAGCGGTTCTCGCCCGGATCGCCGCGCAAGGCGGGAAGAGCCTGGCGCGACAGCACGAGAAGGCTCGGCCCGTCGGTACGGCGCATCGCCAGCTCCCAGCACTCCGCCGTCTCCATCGCATCCGCCGGCCGATATAGGTGTACGTTCGGCATCGCCCGCAGACCGGCGAGCTGCTCCATCGGCTGATAAGTCGGTCCATCCTCGCCGACGCCGATGGAATCATGCGTCAGCACGTAGATGACGCGCTGGTGCATCATCGCCGCCATCCGCAAGGACGGGCGAAGATGGTCGCTGAACGCCAGGTAGGTGCCGACATAGGGGATAATGCCGCCATGCAGCGCCATGCCGTTGGCCGCCGCCGCCATGCCATGCTCGCGAACGCCGTAACGGATATAGCGGCCGCCATAGTTGCCCGCGGCGATCGACGCCATCCCTTTCACCATCGTCCTGTTCGACGCGGTGAGATCGGCCGAACCGCCGATGAGTTCAGGCGTGACGGGGACCAGTGCTTCCAGGCATTTCCAGCTCGACACGCGCGTAGCCTGCGCCGGCCGCTCATCGGCGATGTCCTGCTTCAGCGCGGCGACCACTTCGTGCCAATTATCCGGCAGGCGGCCGGCCATCACCCGTTCGAACTCGGCGCGCTGGTTGTGACGGGCCAGCCGCTTCAGCCAGGATCGTCGCGCAACCGCGCCGCGCGCGCCGGCAGCCTGCCAGCGTTGCGCAAGCTCGTCCGGAATGCAGAACGGCGGTTCGTGCCAATCCGGCAGCACCTTGGCGTCCCCTTCGTCCGGGGCGATGGCGGTGCCGCAGGCGAGCAGCGTCGGCTTTTTCGATCGCACGGCGAACGACAACGCTGAGCGGATCTGTTCGAAATCGTGGCCGTCCAGCCGCTTGGTGGCCCAACCGTAGGCGGAGAAGCGCTTCAGCACGTCCTCGGAAGCCGACAGCGCCACGTCGCCGTCGATCGTGCGCTGGTTTTCGTCGTACAGCACCGTCAACTTTGACAAAGCGAGGTGGCCGGCGAGCGACGCGGCCTCGTGGCTGATGCCCTCCATCAGGTCGCCGTCCGAGGCGATGACCCAGGTGCGGTGATCCACCAGCGACTTGCCGAACCGCGCCGCCATGGTGCGCTCCGCGATCGCCATGCCGACGGCATTGGCGAAGCCTTCGCCGAGCAGACCGGTGGTGGCCTCGATCGCCGGGTGCTCGCCGTATTCCGGATGGCCGGCGGCGGGCGAGTGCAATCGGCGGAAGCGGCGCAGGTCGTCGATCGTCATCCCCTGGTGGCCGGTCAAATGGATCAACGCATATAGCAACATCGACCCGTGGCCGGCGGACAGCACGAACCGGTCGCGGTCGTGCCAGCGAGGATCGGCGGCATCGAACTTGAGGAATCGCGTCCACAGCGTGGTGGCCACGTCGGCCATGCGGAGTGGAAGCCCGGCATGGCCGGACTTCGCGTGTTCGACGGCGTCGACCGCCAGGGCGCGGATGGCGTCGGCCATGCGGCGCCCCGGACTCATTGGGCGCGCGATGGTCTCGGTCGGACCAGCCGGCACGGGATTGTCGGACGCGACATCTGCCATGCGGCCCTCCTTACGGCGCGACGGCACCGAGCGGAAGAGGGTTTGGTAACGTGGAACGGAGTTCGGCGTGCGCACTGGAAGCCGGGGGTTGCCCGTTGCGGTCGGGCCGTTGCGGTCTGGCCTGACTTCAGGTGTGACTCGGAAGCACGCCTCCGGTGCCCGGATCCGGCACGCCGGGAAAGAAGCCGATCACGACGCTCGGTGACGGGGACTGGTAACTTTGCACCTCGATGCTGTCGGAACTCTGGTCATTGAGACGCAAGGTGTCGACGGCGTGGTTTGCACTGAACAGTTGCAGCACCCCGTTGGTAAAGTCGTAGCTGTCCGCCGAGATCCCGTCCAGCGGGATCTGCGCGAAGCCGAAGGGCTCGTTCGGCTCGTCGGAGATGACGACACTGGCGTGGAACGCGTTCGGTTGCCGGACGGCAAGCCCCACACCGAGGTCGTCGGTTGAGGTTGATGGTCTGCGAGGCAGCGACCCGGCCGTCGATCATCGTGTCGCCGAAACCGTCGTGATACTGATGCAGGATTAACGTTCCAGCACCGGACAAGTTGCCGGTTATGACACCATAGCCGAATGACAGCGTGCCGTCGTTGACGATGCGCGCCCCGGCACCGGCGTCAATAGTGCCGTCGTAGGCGAAGGTCATGGACCCGGTGATGATCAGCGATGCATTGGCCGCCAGGCCGACGCTTGTGTTTATGGCATCGGACGTAGTGAAATTGACTGAAATCTTGCCCGGTTACGTTGATGGCCAGGTCGTCGCCGAGGTAGCTTTGGTCCGCAAGACTGAGCGCGGCGCCTCCTTTCAGGTCGATTGTTACAGAACCGTGTTCCGGATCGTAGTCGGCAACGGTCAGAACATCTCCGGCCAGGTTGCTGTTGCCGACGTTGATCGTGCCGGCGGTCATGATCAGCGTGTCGCCCGCCTTCGGCACCGTGTCCGTCGACCAGTCGAGCGGGTTGGACGCGGCGTTATTTCCGCCGCCGATCCACGTCAGTGTTCCTGGAGGCAAAGGGCTGACCGGGGAGCCGTTCGCGTTGTCGGTTCCGGGACCGGGCGACCAGCCGTCGTAGCTGCCGGTTCCGCCCGTCTTCGCCCACCAGAAGCCGGAAGCGTTTTCCTGCCAGACCAATCCGTTGGCATAGGCGATGGCGATGACGTTGGCGGTCAGGGTGTCGGCCACACCGTCGAACTCGACTTCGCCGCCCGCGGTGATGGTCCACTGGTTCGCGTTCGCATCGATAATGTTCCCGCCGGAACCGGCCGCGACGACAGTATCGTCGCCTGAGGGTGCGAACGGCACGGGGTGAACGCCGGCGCCATAGCTTGTCCAGCCATTGACTGCGTAGTTCGGCGCGGTTTGAGAATACCAGAGATTCAAATCATTCTTCTGGTAAACTTCGCCGAAATCGTATGACAGGACCTCGACGCCCGCCGATGGAGGATCGATTGCACCGATAATCGTAAGCTGGCCGGTGGCCGTAATGGTATAAACATTTCCCGCCGAGTCCGTGACGGATGCTCCCGGACCATAATACAGAATGTCATCTGGCGACGTCATTTCAGCGCCCCTCTAGTTTATTAGTTGCACACGTGGCGACAGAAGAACACATTTTCCTTCGAGCATCGGAGGGACATCGGCTAACCCGGCACGAGCGGGCGCAACTGTTCCGCCGCTTTCAGCCGCCCCCGTAACCTAATCGAATTGCCCCCGGCGGTGTCTGTGCTTCTCGCAGGTCGCGCAGTTGTGCGGTTTGATATAAGGAACCGCCGCCAGCGTTGCGACGACGCGCCGCATGCCGTTCGCGCGGCCGATCGCGCAAGACCTGTTCGTTGCGGTCAGGCCGGCGGCCGGCCAGGGCCAACGGGCCCGCCGTACCGCCAACGGATCGCGGGTTCACCCGGTTCGGTTGATCGTCCCCCGCAGGAAGAGCGACCGGCCTCTGCGCTTCGGCACCTTCGGGGCGGATCTCATGCTCCCGGCAAATTGCCTTGAACGACGTCGAGTTTCATGATTTCGGTCTACTTGGCCAACTCGTCAAATAACTGACGGGTTGGAGCATCGAGCTTAATAGCCAAGTCCAAGGGGGATGAAAGATGCGCCAGAAACTATTAGCAACCCTTCTGATAATCGCTTGTGCTTCGCCAGGTGTCGCGCCGCAGGCGGAAGTCGTCGATTCGCACTTGCGTCAACAGGCCGAATCGCTGGTGACCCGATACGCGGATGCACTCAACAATGGCGACGCTGAAGCACTCGCGGCGGTTTATGCGCCTGACGCGATCGATGTCAGTCCACTCGGAGTCATTACAAATGCAGGTATACATACCCGGGAAGACGCCGAGAAAGTGCACAAGATGGGACTAACGTATGCCCTGAAACTCGACGAAGTCGAGCAGGCATTCGGGGAGCAAGGATTAATGGTTACCACATCTTACAATATACACTTTGCGAATACTACCGGGATACCTCCCGGACATGGAAACATATTGTTTGTGCTTGAGCGTTCTGGAGAGGACTGGAAGATCAGAGCGGTAGCCGCATCCAGATTGGCAGCTCCACTACAGACGAAATGATCAGCGCCGCGGCACCGGCATCCCGGGCGCGGAATTAACAGGCCGGAACGCCGTGCCGCGTCACGCTTGATCAGGGCCGGACCGGCAGAGGCCGATTGGGCGGCGGCAGCCCTGTCGTCTGCCGGCCCAAACGCTACAGCCGGACAGTCCAACGCGGAGGAAGTGACACACCCCTTGCCGCATGCACATCGGGCGCGCGGCAAGGCGAAAACCTACGCTCCACAAACGGCTCAACCGCAATTCGGCTTCGTCGCGGCGCGGCGAACCCTCAGCGCCGCCGCACGGCGCTCACATCCCGCACGGCGCCGCGCGCGGCACTGGTGGCCATCGCGGCGTAAGCGCGCAGGGCGGACGACACGTGCCGCTGGCGCGGTTCCGCCGGCTGCCACGCGGCGTCGCCCTTGGCCTCCATCGCCGCCCGGCGCGCCGCCAGCACCGCGTCGGGGACGTCCAGCACGATCGACCGCGCCGGGATGTCGATCCTGATCGTGTCGCCGTTTTCCACCAGTCCGATGGCGCCGCCCTCCGCCGCCTCCGGCGAGCAATGGCCGATGCACAATCCTGACGATCCGCCGGAGAAACGGCCATCGGTGATCAGGGCGCAGACTTTGCCGAGGCCCTTCGACTTCAGGTAGCTGGTGGGATACAGCATTTCCTGCATCCCCGGTCCGCCGCGCGGGCCTTCGTAGCGCACCAGCACGATGTCGCCCGGCTTCACGCCGCCGCCGAGGATGCCGCTCACCGCCGCATCCTGGCTCTCGAACACCGATCGCCGGGCCGGAGAAGGTCAGGATGCTGGCATCCACCCCGGCGGTCTTCACGATACAGCCTTCCTCGGCGATGTTGCCGTAAAGCACCGCGAGACCACCATCCTTAGAGAACGCGTGCTCCGCATCGCGGATCACACCCTTCTGCCGATCGGCGTTCACCGCGTCCCAGCGGGCGGATTGGCTGAAGGCTTCGGTCGTCGGGACGCCGCCGGGTGCGGCCCGGTAGAAGGTGCGCACCGCGTCGTCCCTGGTGCGGCGGATATCCCAGCGCTCCAGCGCCTCGGCCAGGGTTTCCGAGTGCACCGTCGGCGCGGTGACGTCGATCAGGCCGACGCGCTCCAGTTCGCCGAGGATCGCCATGATGCCGCCGGCTACGTGGACATCCTCCAGGTGCACGTCGGGCACCGACGGCGCGACCTTGCACAGCACCGGCACACGGCGGGACAGGCGGTCGATGTCGAGCATGCTGAATGGCACCTCGCCCTCATTCGCCGCGGCCAGCAGGTGCAGCACGGTGTTGGTGGAGCCGCCCATGGCGATGTCCACCGTCATGGCGTTCTCGAACGCTGCGAAGGTGGCAATGGAGCGCGGCAGGACGGTCGTATCGTCGGTCTCATAATACCGGCGGGTGATCTCGACGATCTTGCGCCCGGCCTCCAGGAACAGCTCGCGGCGGTCAGCGTGGGTGGCGACGACGGTGCCGTTGCCGGGCAGGCCGAGGCCGAGCGCCTCGACCAGGCAGTTCATCGAATTGGCGGTGAACATGCCGGAGCAGGAGCCGCAGGTCGGACAGGAGGAGCGCTCCATCACCTCGACCTCGGCGTCGGTGTTGCTGCTGTCGGCGGCGGCGATCATGGCGTCGATCAGGTCGATCGAACGTTCCTTGCCCTTAAGGACGACCTTGCCGGCTTCCATCGGGCCGCCGGAGACGAACACGGCCGGGATGTTGAGGCGCATCGCGGCCATCAGCATGCCGGGGGTGATCTTGTCGCAGTTGGAGATGCAGACCATGGCGTCAGCGCAATGGGCGTTGACCATGTATTCGACGCTGTCGGCGATCAGCTCGCGGGAGGGCAGGCTGTACAGCATGCCGTCATGGCCCATGGCGATGCCGTCATCGATGGCGATGGTGTTGAATTCCTTGGCGACGCCGCCGGCCGTTTCGATCTCGCGGGCGACGAGCTGGCCGAGATCCTTCAGGTGCACGTGCCCCGGCACGAACTGGGTGAAGCTGTTCACCACCGCGATGATCGGCTTGCCGAAATCGCCATCCTTCATGCCCGTCGCGCGCCACAGGCCGCGGGCGCCGGCCATGTTGCGGCCGTGGGTGGTGGTACGGGAGCGATAGGCCGGCATGATGTGTGTCCTTGATGGTTGGGGGCGCGGCCCCGGATGGCAGGGTGTCTAGCGCGTGCGAGGCGGATAGACCAGCGGGACGGAGCGCGGAGCGCCATGCTGATTTGGCCCGAACTTTTACCATGGTACCAGTCGAACCAGGGCGGCAGAGGGAAAAGATCATGCCCGATACGCACTCGTTGCTGATGACGATCCAGGCCCTGCCACCCGAACAAGGAACCAGGTCGAGAATTTCATCGCTTCTCTCTCTCTCTCTCTCTCTCTCTCTCTCTCTGCCAAGACGCGCCGCCTGGTCACGAGGGACCGCCTGCTGTCGATAGCGCCGGCTCCGGACGTTGGGGGTCCACCGCCGCTGTCCGAGGACCATGGCCAGACTGAAGCCGAGACGGAGTCGGACCCCGCGCTCGGACCGTTGCTCGCGCTTCTCTGCAAGACCGCGAGTGGAGCGGCGCTCTTCGAGACGGACCTGCTGGCTCAAGCATCCCCTCATTCTCGGCCTGACCCGGCGTGGGAATAAAAAACTCACCCGCTCTCTTTGAGATTCCAAAAAAACTCGGCAAAACGGCATCGTTGTCCGAAAGTTGCGTATTTGTCGAACCACTTTTCCTCCCCGCCGCATCGGTCGAGTCTGCTCCACAGCGATCAATAGGATTCTGCGGAGCATGCCGTGACAACCACCGCCAGCCAGTTCTCGTTCGATCAGGTTCGTGATGTCCTCGGCGGCCTGCTCGGCCCGGACCTGCACGCCAAGCGCATCGACTGTCTGTCCGATGCCACCCTCGGCGTGCTGCACAGTGCATCGCTCGCCGTCGCCGCCATCGGGCATGGCCTGGCTGCGGCCAAGGGCGTGGCAACCAAGCATGCGATCAAACAGGTCGACCGCCTGCTGTCCAACCCCGGCATCAAGGTCGACGACATCCTGGCCCTGTGGGTGCCTTTCGTCATCGGCGCCCGCACCTCCATCGCGGTCGCCATGGACTGGACTGACTTCGACGCCGACAACCAGGCCACCATCATGCTGTCGCTGATCACCGAACACGGCCGCGCCACGCCGCTGGTCTGGCTGACGGTGGACAAGAAAACCCTGAAGGATCGCCGCAATCTGTATGAGGACCGCGTGCTGGTACGACTGGCCGAGATCCTGCCGCCGCAGGTCAAGGTCCGCATCATCGCCGACCGCGGCTTCGGCGATCACAAGCTCTACCGGCTGCTGACCGAGCAGTTGCACTTCGACTATGTCATCCGCTTTCGCGGCAACATCTCGGTCACCGCGGCCGATGGCGAGGCCCGCACCGCGGCATCGTGGGTCGGCCCCGGCGGCCGCGCACGCACCCTGCGCTGCGCCAAGGTCACCGCCGAGTGCTATGAGGTCGGCACCGTCGTGTGCCTGCGCGACAAGGACATGAAGCAGGCCTGGTGCCTGGCGACCAACAGCACCGACGAGACGGCCAAGGACCTGACCCGGTTCTACGGCGCCCGTTGGGGTATCGAATCAGGGCTGCGCGATACCAAGGACCTGCGTTTCGGCATGGGGATGGGCATCATGCGCGTGAATTCGCCCGAACGCCGCGACCGGCTGTGGCTGCTCAACGCCTTCGCGGTGGTGCTGTTGACCCTGCTGGGCGCGGCAGGCGAGGCGCTTGGATACGACCGGCTGCTGAAATCCAATACCGCCAAACGCCGCACCCATTCGTTGTTCCGCCAGGGTTGCATGCTCTACGACCTGATCCCGAACATGCCGGAAAGCCGGTTGCGCCCGTTGATAGAGACCTTCAACGCCATGCTGAACGCTCAGCCGCTTTTCACGAAGGTATTTGGAGCGATCTGAATATGAGGGGAGTCGTGAGACCTGCTGGTCGATGCTAATGTCCGTCGGGACGATCCTGACGACCTCGAGACGAGCGTTGATCCATTCGACGGTCTTCGGCGCCCGATGTACCGCTTGGAGCGCAGCACGGCGAGCCTCTTTGATCTTCACCGCGAGCGGACGGAGACTTCGCATGTCGAGACCCGGGGGTGCCTCGCAATGGCGGATGACGTCCGGGGCCACGAGTTCGTCGAACGCCTCGGGCCGGCGGTTGTTCCAGGCGTCGAAGATCCGATGAACGTCTACCGCTCGACGCGCCCGGCAAGTGCTGGACCGGTTGGACACAGGGCAGATGTATCCTCGGGGTGGTATTTGTCAGACCTTTCCGCTGGCGGTGGCCATGCGTTCAGCATATCACTCCTCTGACGGGCAGTAGCCAGAGCTTGTTCGCTCGTCAGCAGACGCTTTCCTGTTCCGATACTGAAGTTGGAATCTTAAGTTCCTCACGGATGCTTGAGAAGACGGCCTCTGCCGTGGCTTGACTTAGGCGTCATATCCAAGAGAATATCACGCCTGCTGATAGTGTCGAACCGGGTCCACCGTATCTGGTCGCCCAAACGCTGCCACGGCCTGCCAGGTCAACCTTCGCCATGTCCCGACAACGGTCTGTTCCAAACACTTAATGGAATGGCGTTAGAGTAGGAGTCAACAATGTCCAACACACAAAATCGGCGAATAGCCGGCGCAATATCTGCGTCTGTTTTCCTGTGCTCCCCTTTGGCAGCCCTGGCATGGAATGAGCCGGCAAATATAAACCTTGCGGTAGCGTCTAATTTTTACGGAGTCCCTCCATCGAATAGCGCAATAACCGATCTTATTACCGCATTCGAAGCACTTAACCCCGATTACACGGTGACCGTCGTGGACAACGGTGCGACGGCGACGCTTGAAAGCAACATCATTAACGGCAATGCGGCAAAGGTCGATCTCTTCCTTGCCGCCGACACCGCGACTCCGCAAGACCTGCTCATCAATCATTTTGAACTTGTTGCAACATATAATTCATCCAAACGTCCCCCACTGTATACCTTCAACTACGCCGGAGGCATTCTCGCGTTGTTGAGCAATAAGGCGGGTGTCGACCTTTCGTGCGCAACCGGCACATGCGGCTACAGCACCACTTATTCGTCGGTCGCAATCGCCGATCCGGAACTTGCGCCCTACGGCGTAGCCGCTCAGTCGGTGCTGATCGGCACCTATGGACTGATGCCGCCGCTTTCCGGCAACAGCGCCGTCCACGAATATCCCAATATCACGGCCACCTACAACGCGGTCATCGCGCAGACCGATCCGGTTGGGTTCGTAGCACTGTCAGCGATCTGTTCCGACGGCAAATATCCAACATCCGGAACGAGCGCGCTGGCCTATCTGCCGGTCCAGGCCAATCCCGAAAATCCTTCTGTGCTGGCAACCAACTACAACCCGCTCACCCAGGCCGGGATTGCGATCAGAAACAGTCGCTCGAGTGCTCAGAATGCCGAGCTCAATGCCTTCGTCGCGTTCCTGACTGACTTCACGTCGCCACCCACACCGGATTCACCGATGACGGCGACCCTCAAAAAATATTGCTACAGCGCTCCGTAAACCATAAGGCCGGCGGAGGCTTGCCGCCCGGCAGCATCAACCGACACAAACTCTCCGCCGGCCCTGTTCCACTCAAACCACAGGAAACGCCTGCACCAAGTCCGCAATCAGATCATCCGGATGCTCGATCCCGATACTAAACCGGATCAGCCCGTCCAACACGCCGATCCGAGCCCGCACCTCCGGCGGAATCCCCGAATGAGTGGTCGAAGCCGGATGGCACGTCAGCGACTCCGTCCCGCCCAGACTGACCGCCAGCTTGAAGATCCGCAGCCCGTTCAGCAGCCGGAATGCCGCCGCCTGACCGCCCTTCACCTCGATGCTGAAGGTCGATCCGCCGCCTGTGCACTGCCTGTCGAACACCGCCCGCGCCGCCGAACCCTCCGGCAGCCCGAACAGAGTATGCACCGCCTCCACCAGCGGATGCCCGCGCAGAAACGCCGCCACCAACTCCGCATTCCGCGTCGCACTCGCCATCCGCAGCGCCAGAGTCTCCAGCGATCGGCCCAGCATCCAGCACGAATGCGGATCAAGCTGCGTCCCGATCGCACTCCGCAACGTCCGGATCGGCTTCAGCGCCGCCTTCGAGCCGATGGCCGCGCCCGCAATCAGGTCGCTATGTCCGCCGACATACTTCGTCAGCGAGTAGACGGAGATGTCGATCCCATATTGCAATGGCTTCTGGTACACCGGCCCCAGCAGAGTATTGTCGCAGATCACCAGCGGCCGCACCCCCTGCGTCTTCGCCAGCCGATCGGCCAGCGCCCCGACAAGCACGAAGTCGACCAAAGTATTCAGCGGATTAGACGGCGTCTCGATCATGATCACCGAGACCTTGCCGCGCGCCGCCGCGCGCGCCGCCGCCGCCTCCATGTCATCGCCGTCGAGCCCGTGGATGAAGCCCTCGGAGCCGACCCCGAACGGCGTCAGCGTCTTGCTGAGCAGCGTCTCGGTGCCGCCATACAGCGGCTGGCTGTGCAGGATGCAGTCGCCCGGCCGCGCATACGCCAGGATGGTCGTCGCGATCGCCGCCATGCCGGAGGAAAACACCAGCGCCGTCTCGCCGCCCTCGAACACCGCCAGCCGATCCTCGACGATCTCCAGGTTCGGGTGGTTGAAGCGCGAGTAGATCAGCCCCGCAGGATGGTCCGCCGGTGCCGTCCGCCGCCCGGACATGTAGTCGAAGAAGTCCCGCCCGTCCTCGGCGGTGCGAAACACGAAGGTGGAGGTCAGGAACACCGGCGGCTTGACCGATCCCTCCGACAGTTGCGGGTCGTAGCCGTAGCCGAGCATCAAGGTCTCGGGATGGAGCAGGTGGTTGCCAAGCCGGTCGGTGAGCGGTCGATGCCCGGTCATTGTCGCGATCCTCGCTGCGGTGTCGCAGCATTATACCGCGCGCGGGCCGCGCCGTGGTAGCGCGGACTGCGCACCCCGCCCTCCCCTCGTCATGGCCCGGCTTCAGTCCGTGCCACCCCCGCCAGCACCTGCCGCGACAGGTGGACCGGACGTGCCGGGCCATGATGATCGGCGGTCGTCGCCGCTCTCATCGAACAGCAGCAACCGCCCGGCATTCCCCAACCCCACGAACGTCGACAGATTATGCAGCACCGCCGCGATGATCGGCCCTTGCGGCCCGAGCACCCCCAGCGCGGCCAGCGTCACCAGCACGCCCGTCCACCCCAGCCCGAGCGCCACGTTCACCTGGATCGTCCGCCTGCACCGCCGGCTCAACCGGATCGCCGTGCCCAGCCGGCGCAGATCGCTGCTCGTCAGCACCACGTCCGCCGAGGCCAGCACCACGTCGGTCCCCTGCGCCCCCATCGCCACGCCGACAGCCCCCGCCTTCAGCGCCAGCGAGTCGTTGACCCCGTCGCCGACGACCAAAGGCCGGAACCCCGCCCGGGTCTCCAGTTGCACCCGCCGCATCTTGTCGGCCGGCAACGCCTCCGCGTACACCTCGCCCAGCCCAAGCTCGCCGCCGATGCGCAAAGCCACCGCCGCCCGGTCGCCGGTCAGCATCACTTGCCGCGTCAGGCCCAGCCCGCGCAGATCCGCCAGCGCCGCCACGGCCTCCGGCCTCGGCCGATCGGCGAACAGCAGCCAGCCGAGGAACACCCCACCCAGCGATGCCCCGCCGATGGGTCCGTCATGCTCAGGCACCGCAGGCACCGCCACGCCAAGCCGGGCGAACAGTTCCGCCCGCCCGAATGCCGCCGGCAGCCCGTCCAGCGTGCCGGTCACGCCGAACCCGCCTTCCTCCCGCGCATCCGCCACCGCCTCGCCGGCAGCCCCCGCCAGCGCGGCGGCGCGGCTGACCGGATGGCTGCTCGCCGCGCCCAGCGCCCCCGCCACGCGCCGCAACGACGCCTCGTCCGCGGCCCCGCTGCAACCGACCAGCGACAGCACCCCGGTCGTCAACGTGCCGGTCTTGTCGAACACCACTGCATCGACGCCCGCCAGGTTCTCCAGGAACCCCGTGCCCTTGATCAGAATCCCATGCCGAGCCGCCACCGCAATCGCCGCAATCGCAGTCGCCGGGGCAGCCAGCACCAGCGCGCACGGGCAAGACGCCACCAGCACCGCCAGCGTCGCCGGCAGGCTCCCGGAGGCGAACCACGTCCCCGCCGCCGCCATCAGCACGAGCGCCATGTATTGCTCGCCATACCGCTCCAGCACCCGCGTTACCGGAGGCTTCGACTCCTCCGCCGTCCGCATCAGCGTGATGATCCGCCCGAGCGTCGTATCGGCACCGGTGCGGGTGATCTCCACCTCCAGCCAGCCGTTGGTGTCGATCGTCCCGGCCGCCACGGCGTCGCCCGCCACCACGTCCACCGGCACCGACTCCCCCGTCAACGAGGCCATGTCGAGGCTGGCGCTGCCGGCCCGCACCACCCCGTCGGCCGGGGCGCGATCCCCTGCCCTCAGTTCGATCCGGTCGCCCGCCTGCAACGCGCTGGACGCGACCAGTTCGACGCCGCCGCCGGGCAGCAACCGCCGCGCCCGCGTCTCCGCCAGTCGCCCGAGCGCCCGCACCGCCTCCCGCGTGCCCAGCAGGCTGCGTTCCTCCAACACATGCCCGAGGATCATCACGATTGGCAGCACCGCTGCCGTCATCAGATCCCCATCCGCCCACGCCGCCAGCAACGCCAAAGCCACCAGCCGATCGGCGATGCCGTGAAGACTCGGGTGCCGCAGACTGCGCCAGGCATCGGCGAGCACCGGCACCGCGACCAGACCCGCCGCCAACGCCGCCACCAGCCCGGGCACGCCGGGGTCGCCGGGGATAAAAAACTCCCACAGCACCGCCACCGCCAGCAGTCCCGCCGACAGCATCGCGAGCGTCAGTTGCGCCCCCAGCAGCAGCCGCTCGGTCCGAGCCAAAAGCCCGGTCATGGCTGCGACCCGGGCAACACCACCCGGGCGTTCGGATCGACCGCGACAATGCTGCCGGCCGCCTGCAACACAGCGGAGACCCGGCTGCGCCAAAGCTGCTCCAACATCCCCTGCCGCCCGTCCACCGCGGTGCGCCCGGCTAGCGATAAGATCTCGGCGACCTGCACGCTGGCCTCCGACACCCGCTCCGCCGCCGCCCCCCGCGCACTCGCCAACAATCGATCCCGTTCGCGGTCGGCGCCCTGCAAGGTGCGGGCAGCGTCGGTTCGGGCGGCGGCGCGGGCTCCCTCGGCAAGCTGAGTCGCCTCCAGCACCGCATCGAAGCCGGGTTTGGCCGCGGCCGGCAGGAACGCGTCCACGTCGGCCCGACTCACCTCAACCCCAAGCGGCGCGCCCGCCTCCGCCAACGCCCCCAGACGCCGGTTCACCGCCCGCTCCAGATCGCCGCGGATCGCCTGGCGCTGCTCCTGCACAGCCACGTCGTCATCGCCGATAGCGCGCACCGCCATGAAGTCGTCGATCGACCGCGCCGCGGCGAGGCCAGTAGCCGCCGCCACGAACAGCCGCTGCAACGCCGGCGCCACATGGTCGCGCGCCAGCAGATAGGCAACCGGATCGGTGATCCGCCACGTCAGCGTCGCGTCCAACAGCACTTGGCCGCCGTCGCCGGTCAGGTAACCGCCGGGACCGCCGCCCGCCCCGCGCGCCACCACCTTCAGCTCCATCTGCCGCGCCGGAGCGGGCAGCAACTCCACCTGCTCGATCGGCCGCGGCCACGCCAGCAGCAAACCCGCCGACTGCACTCGCACGATCCGCCCGAAGCGCAAAACCGCCGCCTGCGAGTCGGACGGCACCTGCCGCACATTCGAGAAACACCAGCCGCCCGCCAGCAGCGCGACGCCAAGCAGCAACACGCGGAACGTGATTTGCAGCGACTGGACGACCGGCCCGCTCATGGCCGCGGCGGCGCCAGCAGCACGGAAAACGGCTCGGCGTCGGTGCGTAGCACTAGCTTCGTGCTGGTGCCGACCGATTGCACCAGAGTGTCGAGGGTACGCAGCAGCGTATACAGTTGCGGGTCGCTCAGGTACGCCCGGGTCTGGATCGCGGCTGCTTCCCGGCGCGCCTGCGCATCGATCTCCGCCGCCTCGGTCTTCGCCCGCGCCACCACGATCCGCCCGTCGCGATCGGCGTTGGAGCGCACCTCGGCAGCTGCGCGCAGCCCCTCGGCCGTGCGTTCGGCGGCCACGGTCTCGCGCTCCGACCGCATGCGGCCGACAGTCGCGACCAGGCTGGCCTCGGGCAGGCTGAGCGTCTCGATGCCGGCCTGCCGCACCTGCACGCCATAGGTGCGCAGCACCTGCGCCTCCACCTGCGCTTGCAGGCGCTGCTCGAAATCGGTTAGGTGCAGCTTGGCCGGGTCGGTGTTGACCAGTTCGGCGAAGTCGAAGCTGCTGGCCGTCACCTGCAACGCCGAGGCGATGAAGCTTCTCAATTGCCGCGCCGCCTCGTCCGGATCGTTGCGCACGGCGCGGAGATACTGCCGGATATGATCCGGATCGGCCGGAACCTGCCAGGCAACGTACGATTGCAGCAGAATACGCAACCCGTCGCGCGTCCCGACATCCTCCAGCCCGGTGGAGCTGGTGCGCAGCCGTAGATCGACGGTGACGGTGCCCTGTACCGGGGCGGGCAGCTTCCAGGCCAAACCCGGTTCGGTGATCACGCGCACGGGAGCGCCGAACTGCGTCACGACAACGGCCTCGCCCGCGCCGACCATGACCGCGGTGCCGGCCAGAACGGCGGCGCCCAGCACGACCGCGGCGAGCAGGAACCGCAGCGCCATGCCGAAGCGGAACAGGCCCGCAGGTGCCTCGTCACTCATCTCAATCGTTCCTCCGGCGACAGGGGCGCGCCCGGCGCCGGACGCAAATCCAGCAGCGGCACCGCGCCCGGCGGTATGCGGTGATCGATCACGGTTAGCGAAGCGGCGGTCAGCGCCGTTTGCAACGCCGACAGCCGCCGTTCCATGCGGAATGGCGGAGAGCCGTCGTTGTCCGCAGCACGGTCCGCGGCGAAGCGGGTGGCGTCCGCACGCTCGGCGCCAATCGTCTCTTCCGCGGCGGCGGCCGCGCGGGTCAGTAAGGTCGTAGCAGCCTGCCGCTGATCGGACAGAGTGGCAAAGGCGCGCCCCCGCTCCGCCGAGATCGAGGCGTCCGCATCGATCTGCGCCGCCTGCACGGCATGGTACGCGCCGGCCGCACCGCCGGGCGGGTGCAGCGCCTGGATCACCACCTCAGCCAGTTCAAGCCCGACGCCCGAGGCATCGAGGTTGCGCTGTACCGTGGCCCGCAGCGCGCCGGCCATCGCCTCGCGGTTCTCGCCAAGCGCCTCGTCCAAGGTGCGGGCGGCAAAGAAAGCGGCGGCGACCCGTTCTGCGGTCTGCCGCAGCAATCCGGCCGGGTCCACCGCACCATAGGCGGCGCGCAACGCGTCGGAATCGCTCAGGCCGACGCGCCAGAACAACCTGATGTCGGCGCTGACCATCTGGAAGCCTTGCTGGCGGTCGCGCGCCGCGGCGGCGACCAAAAACCAAGTCTCCGCTGGATTCTCCTTCTCCCACAGCCGATCGGCCGTGGCCGGAGGGACGGCTTCGGCGGCGAAGCGCTCAGGGGCGATGTCGCCTTTCAGCGCCAGTTCGTGCACCGGGCCGAACTCGACGGCGCGCACGCGGCCGAACGGCCAAGGAAGCATCAGATGGATGCCGGGCGGCAAAACCCGCACCGGCGCGCCGAAGCGTTCGTATGCCGCGCGCTGATCCAGCGGTACCAGCGCCACGCCGCTCAATCCCCAGGCAATCAGCACCAAAAGCAGCGCCAGCGGCGCGAATGCCGCCCGGACATAAGCCAGCGCCCAACTACCAGCGAAATCAATCCCCAGATGCCGCCGCATCGGATCGGCCAGCCCCCGCCCGGCGGCGCCCTCGGCCAGCAGCCGGGCCAGGATCGAGTTCGCCGCGCCGCGCGCCGCCTCGGCCGCAGGGGGCGGCAGGAAGCAGCGGCCGATCGCCCGCCCGGCCAGTTCGGCGCACACGGCCGCAGGCAGCAACGCCAGCAGCGCGGCGAGACGCGCCGTCAGCGGCACGCCGATCCCGGCGGCGAGTTCGAGCGCTCCGGCGGCCGCGAACGCCGAAGTGGCGAGGAACAACAGCGCCCGCAGCCACGGCGCCTCCGGCAGGCGCGCGGGGGTTTCCGCGGCCAGCATGCGTTCGGCGAGAAGCAGCGGGAAGCACAGCACGAGCAAGCCGCCGGCAAGCAGCCACGCGGCATGCTGCTCGACCGGAGCGGCCGGATCGCCCTGCGGCAGCAGCGCTGCGGCGACTCCGAGGCCTGCCATCGGCGCCGCCAGCAACGCCTGTGGCCAGCGCGCGGACTTGCGCACCTGCTCGGGCGACCCTGCCGGCCACAGCACCTTTCGGCGCCAGGTTACCGGATGCGCCAATGCCGCTGCCCGGTGCCGCGCGCCCGCCACGACCAGAGTGCCGACCGCACCGGCCAGCGCGGCCAGCACACCAGCGAGCGGCAGCGCCACCAGACGCGCACGGGACAATTCGGCGAGCAGAGGCGACACCGCGCCGTGGCGTGCGGCATAAAGTTGCAGCGCGGCCAGCATGGTGGACAGGAACAGGCCACCGAGCGTGAGCGCCCAAAGCAGGCGCGGCATCCCGGACGGCCCGGAGCCGGACGGCGGGGCGGCTGGGGTATTCATGGTCAGTGTGTGACGGCCGGCGCCGCCTTCCAGCCGGAGCGAAGCCGAAATCGATCCGGCCTCACGCCCGCGATGCGGATGCGACCGGCTGAAAAACAAGGCATTTTGTCTAAATCCTCACATCCGCCGAATCGAATCGGGGACGAGAGAATATTAGACCCCATCCCGAGACGAAGCCTACAGATTTTGCCAGCGGCAAGCGGGCGCGAACTGGTTCTGATGACGAACTGGCATGGCGGCTGACCGGTTCCGCTGGGCGTCTTGATCAGGAACTACGCCACGCCGGCAACCCACACCGATGGCTACGCGGAAACGGTGTGGATGCCGGCCCTCGGCCGTTGCGAGGATGCGTCACCGGCGTGACAGGACAACCCGATCAGGGGCCGCCGTCACGTCCGGCCGGTCCGCACCTCTGCGTTGGGAGGTTCCGGTGCGCGCGCTCTAGAGGCCGGGCTTCGGGCCCTCGGGCGGCTCGACCTTCGCATCGCGAGAGACGCCGTAACGGGGCAGTTTCGGGTAGCTGCCGTCGAAGGGCCAATAACCAAAGCGCCAGAGCAAGGCGACGACAACGACGACGAGGATCAAGGTGGTCATTTTGTAGGTCCTTTACTGTTCAGCGACATCTGCACGGTTGCCTATCGCAACGACCGTGTTGTGGTCATATAGGCAGCCATCCGGTTCCGTCTGCCTTCGCCCGATAAAGTGTAACAGGACGGTTCGGCAGCGACGCGACGGCGGGTCCGGACGATGCGCGGCCTGTCTCCTGGCTCTCAGCAACGACGCCGCTCGCGAGACTGGCGTTGCCGTTCGGTGCCCGCACCATGCGGGCAATCGCATTATATCGCATGCGCGGGAGAATGATAGACGTGGCAACCGATCAACCAATGGCTGAATAGGAGTACTCAATGGCTATATTCGCGCCCGGGAGAAGCCCGTAGGTCGTTGGATCGACCGGGATTGTTTTTACTGTTTATTGATCTGAAGCGTGAGCCGCGTCCTCTTCGGCGAGTCGCTCAAGCGCGATCCCGCGGATACAGCGTGTGGCCAAAGACGATCCACGATCCTGAGCCAAGCCGGGGTCGAGCAGATCGGCCGATGGAGCCCACGCCCTCGCGAAGCAGGGGGCAGCGTTGGCGAGATCACGACGACCGGGCGCACCTTGACCGTCTCCGGCGGCTGGAAGCACGTGAAGTCGCACATGAACATCTGCCCTGCTCGCGGGTCGAAATTGATCGGCATGGTACGGCTACCGGAACGGGTCCACGGTATCGCCGGGCGCCCGCCCCTGGCAACGCGCGCCGAAACCCCGCAAACGGACCGCGGTGCGACAGCAGGAGAGCCAAGCCGTGAGCGAAACCGTTGAGCGGGCGCACGAGACAACCGAGGAACACGCGGACCCGTGGACACGCAACGTCGCGATTCTCGTTTCCGTGCTCGCCGCCGCCCTGGCGATCACCGAGATCGGCGGCAACGCCGCTCAGAACGCCTACCTGACGGACCACGTGCCACTGTCCGATCAATGGGCCTTCTACCAGGCGAAAAACACGCGCGCGGTGCTCCTGACCGCGGAGGATGAAGTCCTGGCCAGCCTGCCGAACGCACAGGACCCGGCGATCCAGGCCCGGATCAAGCAAGCCCGGGCGAACGCGGCCCGCATGCGCGACAATCCCGAGGGTGGCGATGGCGCCAGGCAACTTTCGGAGTCGGCCGGCGAACTGAAGGCGCAACGGGACGAAGCCTTCCACCGCTACCACAAATACGAATACGCCGTCGGCGCGCTGGACATCGGGATCGTCCTGGCGTCCATCTCCTTGGTCATCCGCGTCCGCGCCATGAGCGTCGGAGCGGCAATTGTCGGTGCCTGGCCATCGCCTGGTCGCTCGGCACGGCGGCCAACGTGTTCTGACGCGGCAGCCCCTGCAGGAACTGCCGCCGAGTAAAATCTGCCCGCCGGCAGGGCGGAAGAGTTATCAACAAAACAATAGCTTACATTTGGCACGCCCTGTGCGTCTCCTCCCGCGCATCGGCAGCACACGAGGACAGAATGTCAATTTCAGCAGCATCCGGTTCATCCGCCGCCTGGCGCAGCTGGGCGGCCCGCGAGGAAGCGGCGCAGAGCGCCGGCCAGTCATCCGGCACCGGCACCGACTCGACCACCTCAACGAACGGCGGCACGACGGCATCAAGCGCGGTTTCCGGGCTGACATCGTTCGGGTCGGACCTGGCGGGACTGCTGTCGCAACTTCAGGAGGGATCCTCCGGCCACTCCACCACGGCGGCCAACGGCACGGGATCCGCTCCGCCTTCCGGACCGCCGCCGGGACCGCCGCCGGGCGATTCCAGCTCGAGCAGCGGCTCGACTTCCGGCAGCAGCCCGACCTCGGCCGATTCGTCGGTCAGCTCCAGCGCCTCCAGCCTGGTCACCGACCTTCAGTCGTTGATCGCGGAACTGCAAAGCTCGACAACGAGCACGAGTCCGACTGATCCCGCGACCGCGGACACCTTGGCCGCGAGTTCGGGGACAACCACCGGCAGCGCGTCGAGCACGGGATCGACCGCCAGTTCAAGCGACCTCGCCTCGAACCTCGTCAACGACCTATTGGCGTTTGTTTCGAATGTCGAGTCCGCCGGCGGCTCTTCGGCATCATCCGGGTCGACGTCGTCCGACAGCGGGTCGAGCGGCACCGGCACGACCGACGCTACGACCACCGCCTCGACCAGTGCTACGGCCGCGACCGGCGACACCTCCGGCACCGACTCGGCGCAGCAGACGCAAGGCCATCACCATCATCATCACCATACGGACGATGCGCTGAGCAGCTACGCGAGCCAGACAGCCTCCAGCAGCAGCAACCCGGCGACGTCGAAAACCAGCATCACCGCCTGAGCCGCTCGACGCGCTATTCGACCGCCTTTCCGGCGATCCGCCGGAACTCGGCGGCCAGCGAGTCGCTTCCGGGATCCGTCAGCCAGACGGCGGGCGCCTCCAAGGCCTCGGCCAGGCGAACTCTTGTAGGTGTCGCGGGGAATCTCCATCGCGCCGAACTGCGTCAGGTGGGCGGTGACGAACTGCGTGTCGAGCAGCCGGTAGCCGCCCAAGCGCAGCCGCGCCACCAGATGCACCAGGGCAATCTTCGAGGCGTCGCGGGCGAAGCTGAACATGCTCTCACCGAAGAACACCCCGCCCATCGACACGCCGTACAGGCCGCCGACAAGCGTGCCGTCCTGCCAGGTCTCGACCGAGTGGGCGTAGCCCATGCGGAACAGCTCGGTGAACAGGCGCTCGATCTGCGGGTTGATCCAGGTGTCGGTGCGGTCCGGCAGCGGCGTGGCGCAGCCTGCGATGGTGCCGGGGAAATTCCGGTCAACCGTCACCTCGAACGGACCGGACAGCGCCGTACGCAGCAGCCGGCGGGACAGGTGGAAGCCATCCAGCGGCAGCACCCCGCGCTTAACCGGATCGAGCCAGAACAGCCGGTCGCCAGCCCGCCCCTCGGCCATCGGGAACAACCCGTGGCGATAGGCGCGCAGCACAAGATCCGCCGAGACTTCCACAGACCGCCGGGACATGGTCGTATAGTGATGCCCCCGGGCGCGGATGGGAAGGCGCAAAGCGATGCTCAGGATCAGCCACCTCGACCACCTTGTTCTGCGCGTGACAAATCTCCGGGCGATGCTCGATTTCTACACCGGCGTCCTGGGGTGCCCGGTGGAGAAGGTGCAGGAGGATCTCGGGCTGTATCAGCTTCGCGCCGGCAGCGCGCTGATCGACCTTGTGCCGGTGGACGGGCCGCTGGGCCTGAAGGGCGGGGCGCCGCCGGGGGCGGAGGGTCGCAACCTGGACCATTTCTGCCTGCGGGTCGAGCCGTTCGACGCAAACGCCATCACCGTCCACCTGCGGGCCCACGGTGCCGATCCCGCGCCGGTGGCGTCACGCTACGGCGCGGAGGGCCAGGGGCCGTCGATCTATGTGGCAGATCCGGAGGGCAACGTGGTCGAACTGAAGGGGCCGCCGGGAGCGGTTGACTGACCCCGCCGCGGCGATGCGCCACCGGGCGTTAGCGGTCTGCTTACTGCGTTGTGGTTCCGGATGCCTTCGCCGCGGCATCGCCGCTATTGGCCGGGTGTAGCACGATGGCACCACCCGCGGCGGCCACCGGATCGGTTGCCGCCGCGGCGGCGGGATTGGCTTGCACGGCGACAGCCGGGTTGGCCTCCGCGGCGGCAGCCGCAGGGCTGGCCTGCGCGGCGGCGGCCACGGGGCTGGCTTTCGCAGCCGCGGCCGGCTCGGAGCCGGCTTGCGCCCCTGCGTCGGGTTTGGCGTCAGCTGGCGGCGCGTCCACCGGCTTGCCGTCGGCCGGTTTGACGTCCGCGGCCGGCTTGGCGGGTTCGGCTGTCTTGCCCGACTTCACCTCCGGCGGCAGGGTGTAGTCGGGCACCACGCGCGCCTGGTTGCCGGCAATCACCAGCACGTGCTGGTTCAGCGCAAGCGGCGTCTTATCCTTCTGCGTCACGCTGACCAGCTCGCCGTTGCCCTTGCGGATGATATACTCGAATGCCTTGGTGTCTTCGCTGGCATGCTCCGCGGCCGAGCCGGCGAGGCCGCCCACCAGGGCGCCCCCCAGCGAGGCGAACGCGCTGGTGACGCCGACACCCATCTGGGCCCCCGCGATGCCGCCCGCCGCCGCGCCCGTCACCGTCCCGACCGTTGCCGAAGCGCTGACCGCAACATCGCGGACGCCGATGACGACGCCCTGCTCGACCTTGTTGGCCTGCTGCACGGCATTGCTGGCGTAGGTGTCAGGGGAGTAGGTGGGCCCGCACGCGGACAGTCCGCTCAGCACCAATCCCAGGCTCAAGATACCCGTTCTCAATTCCGCTACGCTCCATCGTTGTGGGGTTGTGGTAGCGGATCGAGCCGGAGATGTCACAGCTAAATGCGGTATGCCTGCCGGACGGCTTCACCATGCGCGCGCGACGGTCTAGCATCCGGGGATGACAGAAGCCCCGGCCAGGCGCGGCCTCGCGCGCAATACCGCCAATTACGGCGACAAGGATTTCGCACTGTATCTTCGCAGATCGTTCGCGAAATCGATGGGTTACTCGCAGGCGATGCTGGACCGCCCGGTGGTGGGGATCGTCGATACGAGATCGGACTATAACAACTGCCACCGCATGGTGCCGGAGCTGATCGAGGCGGTGAAGCGCGGGGTGCTGGCCGCCGGCGGGCTGCCGCTGGCGTTCCCGACGGTGTCGCTGTGCGAGCCGTCGCTGTTCCCGACGTCGATGCACTACCGCAACCTCGCCGCGCTGGATACCGAGGCGATGCTGACCGCGCAGCCGATGGACTCGGCCGTGTTGATCGGCGGCTGCGACAAGACGGTGCCGGCGCAGTTGATGGCGGCGGCCTCGGCGGATGTGCCGGCAGTGCAACTGGTGACCGGGCCGATGCTGGCGACCCCGTTCCAGGGCGAACGGCTGTCGGCCTGCACCGACTGCCGGCGGTACTGGGCGGCGTATCGCGCCGGCAAGGTGACCGGGGAGCGCATCGCGGAAATCGAGGGGCGGCTGGCGACGACCGCCGGGACATGCGGGGTGATGGGCACGGCATCCACCATGGCGTGCCTGGCGGAGGCGTTGGGGATGATCCCGCTCGGCCACGGCTCGATCCCGGCGGTGCACGCCGATCGGCTGCGCGCGGCGGAGGAAGCGGGGGCACTGGCGGTCCGGTTGATCGAACATCCGGTCCGGCCGTCGCAGATTATTACGGCGCACGCGGTGGAGAACGCGCTGCGGGTGCTGCTGGCGCTGGGCGGCTCGACCAATGCGCTGATCCATCTGACGGCGATCGCCGGCCGGGTCGGCGTGCAGGTGGATTTGCGCAAGCTGAACAAGCTGTCCGACAGCACGCCGGTGCTGGTGGACCTGAAGCCGACTGGCGAGGGGTATATGGAGGATTTCCACGCGGCGGGCGGGATGCCGGCGCTGCTGTGGGAACTCCGCGACCTGCTGCACCCGGACCCGATCGACGTGACCGGGATTTCGTTGGGCGAGCGGCTGGCGGAACCGGCGTTCGTCGACCGCCGGTACATCCGGGCTCGGGCGCAGCCGATGTCTCCCGTCGGTGGGATCGTGGCGCTGTTCGGGTCGCTGGCACCTCGGGGCGCGATCCTGAAGCGCAGCGCGGCTACCGAGGCGCTGTTCGAGAAGGAGGCCCGCGCGGTGGTGTTCGACGGGTTGGAGGAGATGGCGGTCCGGATCGACGACCCGGGGCTGGATGTGACGGAGAACGACATCCTGGTGTTGAAGAACGCCGGCCCGCTGACCCCGGCGGGGATGCCGGAGGCCGGGTATCTGCCCATACCGTCGAGGCTGGCCCGGGCGGGGGTGAAGGATATGGTGCGGATGAGTGACTGCCGGATGTCGGGCACGGCGTTCGGCACGATCGTCCTGCATATCACGCCCGAGGCGGCGGCAGGCGGACCGTTGGGGCTGGTCGAGAGCGGCGACCGGATCAGGCTGTCGGTGCAGGACCGGTCGCTGGATCTGCTGGTGTCGGCGGAGGAACTGGAGCGGCGGCGGGCTTTGTGGATGGCGCCCGTGAAGCCGAAGCGCGGCTGGGATCGGCTGGTCGCCGATCAGGTGTTGCAGGCAGATGAGGGGTGCGATCTGGCGCTGCTGCGGGCGGGCGGTTGATGTGGTAAAGTCAACATCATGAGCATCGCGCTGCACAAACCGATGAGCGTCGCCGAGTTCCTCGCCTGGGAGGAACAGCAGGAACTGCGCTGGGAGTTCGACGGGTTTGAGCCTGTCGCGATGACCGGGGGGACATCGGAGCATTCGGCTATTCAGCGAAATATTATCGTGTCGTTGGCCGGGCGGCTGCGCGGCAAGCCGTGCCAGGTCTTTACCGCCGACCTCAAGATCGCCGTCGCAGGGTCAATCCGATATCCGGACGCGTTCGTGGTGTGCTCGTCGCTTCCGCGCGGCACCCGCGTCGTGACCGATCCAGTGGTTGTGTTCGAGGTGCTCAGCCCGAGCACGGCCAGCACGGATATCGGGGTGAAGAACCAGGAGTATCGCGATACGCCGTCGATCCGGCGCTATGTCATGCTGTCGCAGGACGACCGGCGCGCTACGGTGTTCGAGCGTGCAGGTGGCGATTGGGTTGGGCACATCGCGGCGGGTGACGTAACGCTGGAGATGCCGGAGATCGGGATCGCGGTGCCTCTGGTGGAACTGTATGAGGGCGTTTCGTTCGCTAACCGGGGCGACGCGATGGCTGGGTTTATCGGTTGAATTGCTCGCCCTCCGGGACCCGCGCATCCGGCGGCACGTACAACGCCGCGCACTCCCGCACCATCAACCCGCCCTCCAGCGCCAAATCCTCACGGAACGCATCGCGAATAAAATCTACCGTGTCCAAATGCCGATCTTCGAAATACATAGGATGCACGTCGTCCCGCCCGGCACCGTAAACGATGCGGCCGATCTTTGCCCAGATCGAGGCCATGGTGCACATCCCGCAGGGCTGCAACGTCGTGTAGAGCACCGCCCCGCGCAGTTCCTCGCACCGCAGCGCCTCTCCGGCGCGGCGCATCGAAACGATCTCGGCGTGGGCGGTCGCGTCGTGCCGCAAGCCGACCTCGTTGCAGCCTTCGCCGATGACCTCGTTGTCGCGGACGATGACGCAGCCTATCGGGCTGGTGCCGTCGCGCCTTTCCCCGTCATGCGCCAGGGCAATCGCCCGCCGCATCCAGGTCGCATCGTCTTCAGTCCAGGCCATGACCGTACCTCCGGCACAGCATCAAGGCCCGCGCGCCGGACGTTCAACCCCGCCAACCGGGACGTGAACCGCGGGTCTCGCAGATCATTACGGTCAAGTGCCATCTTCGCGACGGAGGCTAAACGCGTCGTTGCAGATGCAGCACGCCTGTCTCCTGCAAAGCATTGATCTCAGCCTCGGTATAGCCGTGCTGCGCCAGGATCTCCGTGGCGTGCTCCGCGAACCGCGGCGGCGGGCGGCGCGTCCCGCCCGGCGTGCGGCTGAATTTGATCGGCGTGCCGATGCCGCGATACCAGTCCAACTCGGTAACCATCTCGCGATGCGCGGTATGCGGTGCCGCCGCGGCCGCATCCACCGAGCGCACCGGACCCGCCGGAACCCCCGCCCGGATCAACCGCAGCGACAGTTCCTCGCCGTCCTGATCCGCGAATGCCGCCGCCAGCGCGAGGGTCAGCGCGACGCGATTTTCGTTGCGTTCTCCGTTGCTTGCGAAGCGCGGATCGTCCGCCAGCGCCGGCCTGCCGATCAGATCGCACAGCTTGCGGAACTGCCCGTTGTTGCCACTGGCAATGAAAATGTCGCAGGTCCGGGTGGGATATTTGTCGTATGGCACAAGGTTCGGATGCGGATTGCCGGTCCCCGCCGGCCGCTTGCCGTTCAAGAAATAATTCGCCGCCTGCGGGTGCAGCAAAGACATCCCACAGTCGTACAGCGTCATGTCGAGAAACTGCCCCTGCTCCGACCCGCCGCGCTCATGCAGCGCCATCAAGATGGCGATGGCCGAATAGAGGCCCGTGCCCATATCCACGATCGCCGCCCCAAGCCGCATCGGCCCGGTCTCGGCATCGCCATTGACGCTCATGAGTCCGGTCATCGCCTGCAGGATCGCGTCGTATCCCGGCAGCCCGCCCAACGGACCATCCGCGCCGAAGCCGGAGACGCGGCAGTGGATCAGCGCCGGAAACCGCTTCGACAGCACCGCCTCATACCCAAGCCCCCATTTTTCCATCGCGCCGGGCTTGAAGTTTTCGATCAGGACGTCCGCACCCTCCAGCAGGCGCAGCAGCACCGCCTTGCCCTCGGCCTTGCCGAGGTCCAGCGCGATCGCCCGCTTGTTGCGGTTGACGCCGATGAAATAGCTGGCGTCGCCCTCGTGGAACGGCGGCCCCCAGTCGCGGACCTCGTCCCCCTGCGGCGGCTCGATCTTGATGACGTCCGCGCCGTGGTCGGACAGGATCATCGTGCAATACGGACCGCCGAGCACGCGGGTCAGGTCGATCACCTTGATCCCGGCCAGGGCGCCGGCGGATCGCGCCAGCCCCTTGCCCCCGGGCGAGTCGGTCACGCCAGCGCCGCCACCAGGGCCTCGGCGCTGCGGCCGTTCGCGATCGTCGCGGACCGTCCGTCCCAGTGAATCCCGTTCACCCGCGCAAACGCATGATCGGCGTTCGGATAGACGTAGCTGGCGACGTGCGGATTGCCCTTGGTGGCGGCGACGACCTTGGCGCGGCCCTCGGCGGGGAAATACTCGTCCTTGTCGGCGATATGCACGATTAGCGGCTTCGTCACCTTGTTGAGATCGCCCAGCAGCCCGTCCAACCCGACGCCGTAGTAGGAGATGTTGGCGTCCGCATCCGACTGCTCCGCCATCATGAAGGCCAGCCGGCCGCCGAGGCAGAAGCCCATGGTCGCCACCTTGCCGTTGGCGCCGGGCAGGGTCCGGGCCGCGGCGACGGTGGCTTTCAGGTCCTCGATCCCCTTCGCCTGGTCGAACGCCTGGAACAGTTCGAACGCGCGCTTCCACTCGGCGTCGGATTTGTCGGTGATGTCGATGCCCGGCTCGATGCGCCAGAACAGGTCCGGGCACACGGCGATGAAGCCGAGATCGCCGACCCAGGCGGCGGTGTCGCGCATCGCCTGGTTGACGCCGAAGATCTCCTGGATCAGCACGACGACGCCCGCGGGCTTGGTCTTCGGTTCGACGACGTAGGCGAAGAACTCCCCGCTGCCGTCGGTTGCCTTGATCTGAATGCCGGCCATGGGTCGGACCTCCCTGAAGGTTGAGACCGTGGTTTTTAACGGCGTTTCCCGAGGACGGGAAGCGCGGCCCAATGCATCGAACCGGTCGGGTTGGCGCACGCCGGGGGCGCCACTGACCTCAGCGGCCCTCCGCGGCCCTCGAGTTCCTCCGTGTTAAGAAGAAGAAAGACAAACCGGACACGCCGGCAGCACTGACCCACCGAGCCCGCCGCAGCAGCCTGTGCAAACCCCCGATGCCTCCCGGCTATCGAAACCATGCCCCAACGGCATTTCCGCCGAGTGCCGTCCTTCGCGAGTATCCGTCCGCACCCCAACGGGGAGCCGGCATCCCGCCAACACCAACTGAAGGACGCAACCCATGAAGACCTCGACGCTGATCCACACCGCAGTTCTCGCCGCCTTCGCGCTCCCCGTTGCCGCGTTCGCGGGCCCGGCTCCACAGCCCGCCTTCAAGGCCGAAAAGTGTTTCGGCGTTGCCGCCGCCGCGGCGAACGACTGCCAGACCGCGACGCATTCCTGTGCCGGCACTGCGACCCGCGCCAGCGATCCGGCGTCCTGGATTTACGTGCCGGCCGGCACCTGCGCCAAGATCGCGGGCGGCAAGTTGGCGGCGAAGTAAGCAACCCTGATCGCGGACGGCGGACAATGACCCTTACTCCTGCCCCAACGGCGCAGCCACAAAGCTGCGGCATCGGCCTGCGCACACCGCACATGGCAGAGCTGGTCTCCCGCCGTCCGCGCATCGGCTGGCTTGAAGTGCATCCGGAGAATTACATGGGCGCACCGGAGGCGGTGGGTGCGCTTGAGCGGATAAGAAACGATTATCCGATCTCGCTGCACGGTGTCGGCCTGTCGCTCGGCAGCGCCGATGGCATCGACCCGACCCACCTCATTCGCCTCAAGGCCCTGGCCGATCGGCTGGAGCCGTGCCTGGTGTCGGAGCATATGTCCTGGAGCGGACATGACGGTACTTGGCTGAACGATCTGGTGCCGTTGCCCTATACCGAGGAAGCGCTGGGCGTGATCGCCCGTAACGTCGATCGCGCGCAGAGCGTCCTCGGGCGACGAGTTCCTGATTGAGAATCCATCGTCCTATCTGAGCTATCGCGCCTCGACGATGCCGGAGGCGGAGTTCCTCGCCGCACTGGTTCGCCGTACCGGCTGCGGCATCCTGTGCGACGTCAACAACATCTACGTCAGCGCGCACAATCTCGGCCTGGACGCGCGGGAGTACCTGCGGACCATGCCCGCCGCCGCGGTGGGCGAGATTCACCTGGCCGGTCATGTTCGCAACGAAATCGACGGCAAGGCGATGCTGATCGACGATCATGGCAGCCGCGTCATCGACCCGGTGTGGGACCTGTATCGCGACGCCCTCGACCGCTTCGGCCAGGTTCCGGCCCTGATCGAATGGGACACCGCCCTGCCCGCCCTCGACGTGCTGCTCGATGAAGCCGCTCGCGCCGACGTCATCATGGAGGCACCGCATGTCCGCGCTGCATGAACTGCAACGATCGTTTCTTGAGGCAGTCGTCAGCGGCGAGACCGCCGCGCTCGATGACGCCATTGCCTGCGGCGCGTTCACAGTGGCGCAACGCATTCAAATCTACAGGAACAATACGTTCATCACTTTGACCGAGGCACTGGCGGTCACCTACCCGGCCGTCTGCCGCCTGGTGGATCGCCGCTTCTTCAACTTCGCCGCCGCTCGCTATATCGCCGAAAACCTGCCGGACCGCCCGTGCCTGTTCGAGTATGGCGCCGGTTTCGCCGATTTCCTCGCCGGTTTTGCCCCGGTCGCGGACTACCCGTTTCTCCCGGATGTCGCCCGCCTGGAATGGGCGGTCAACACGGCGTGGAACGCGCCGCTTCGGCTGCCGCTGGCGGCCGAAACGCTGGGTCGCGCGGCGATGCAGGCCGGCGAGACGTTACGCCTCGGTCTCGGTGCGCTGTATCTGTCGTCGGGCTGGGACGTTGACGCGATCTGGCTGGCCAACCGGGGCGACACCGATGCGGACGCGAGACCGCTATACCAACCGGTCCGGCTCGAGGTCCGCCGCGATGCGGACGGCGTCAGCGTCCGGCGCCTGGACACCGCGACCTGGACGTTGCGCGACGGTCTCGCCCGCGGCGAGACGCTGGGCCATGCCGCCACGGCCGCTCTCAGCCAGACGGCGGATTTCGATCTCGCCGCGGCGCTGCGAGCGCTGGCGTCCGAGCGCCTGCCTGTCGCCATTTTTCCCCCCGAAACCGAGGAGTGAACCCGATGAAAAACCTGATCCTGACCGTCTATGCCAGACTGGACCGCGTGCCGCTCGACCTGCTGCTGCTCGCCGCGCGGTTCGCGGTGGCGGTGGTGTTCTTCCGCTCCGGGATGACCAAGATCGCCAACTGGGACACCACCATCGCGCTGTTCCAGAACGAATACGCCCTGCCGCTCATTCCGCCGGAGATCGCGGCACCTTTGGCCGCCGCGAACGAACTCGGCATGTCCACGCTGCTTGCCTTCGGCCTGTTCACCCGGCTGGCCACACTGCCGCTGCTCGGCATGGTGTTTGTCATCCAGACCCTGGTGTATCCGGAAAACTGGCCGGAGCATCTGACCTGGGCGACGCTGCTGCTGCTGGTATTGGCACGCGGTCCTGGTATTGTTTCCCTCGATGCGCTGTTCAGCCACACGCTCTTCCGCCGCCAGGCCGCCTGACCCGAGGACCGGGCGATGACGCTGCGTGACAAACTGGACGCCCAGCGCGCCCGCAGCGCCGTCAACCCGGTCTGGCGCGCCACCTACGAAGCCACGATCGCCGAACTGCGCCGTTCGAACTGCATCGAACAGGCATTGCTAACGGGGGCACGGTTCCCGGATTTTCTGTTGCCCGACGCCGCCGGCCGGTTGATCACCTTGAGCGACCTGCTGGCAGGCGGCCCGCTGGTGGTGACATTCATTCGCGGCCAGTGGTGCCCGTATTGCGCCTTGACCCTGGCGGCGCTGGAACAGTCCTTGCCGGACATCACGGCAGCCGGCGGCCGGCTTGTCGCGATCACGCCGGAGACCGGCGGACGCGCCCTGGCGGTGACGCGGCAGCACGATCTGCATTACGACGTGCTGGTCGATGTCGACAGCGGCATCGGACTGCTTTGCGGCGTGGTGTTCCGCGTCCCCGAGCCCTACCGCTCTTCCATCGCCCGCGCCGGCGTCGACCTGGCCGATCGGCAGGGGAACGGGGCATGGCTGCTGCCGGTGCCGGCGGTGTACGTCGTCGGGCGCGATGGGGTGATTCGTTGGGACTTCATGGACATCGACTATACCCGCCGTGCTGAACCACCCGTTATCGTTCAAGCGTTGCGTACTTTGACCTGACGCACTACACGCCCCGTCTGGTCGGCCTCCGTCTGGTCGGCCTCCGTCCGGTCGACTGGGGGTCCCGCATTGGAACTGCACCAGGTCCGTTACTTTCTGGCGCTCTGCCGCACGCTGAACTTCACCCGCGCCGCCGAGGCCTGCAACGTGACGCAGCCGGCCCTGACGCGGGCAATCCAGCGGCTGGAGGATGAACTCGGCGGTCCGCTGCTGTATCGCGAACGCAGCCTGACGCAACTGACGCCGCTCGGCCGCGCGATGATGCCGCATCTGGAGGCGACGCTGCGGGCGGCGGAGATGGTCACCCGCGTCGCCGGTACGGTCAGCCGCCAGACGCCGGTGCTGCGGGTGGGCTTGGTGGACGGGGTGTCGGCATCGCTGATCGCCGAGTCCCTGGGGGAGCTCGCGCGGCGGTTTCCGGACCTGGAACTCAGCCTGCACGGCGGCGCCCAGAAGCCACTGATCGAATCCCTGCTGCTCGGCGAAACCGATGCCGCCCTGCTGATCGACGACGGCGAACTAGCCGATCGGCTGGACCGCTGGAAGCTGCTGCATGAGGGATGCCGCGCGGTGTTCGCGCCGGGGCACCGGTTCGAGCAGGACACGGCCGTCGCCCTGCCGGCGTTGGCGCATGAGACGGTGGTGCGCGGCGATGGCTGGGGCACCATGTGGGTTCGCTTCGGCTGCGAGAACTCATCGGCTGCGCGCCGCGTCGTGGGAGCAGGCGCAGCACATGGCCGCTGTCGGCCTCGGCGTCGCGCTGCTGCCGCGGCATGTCGCGGTGTTGCCGTGTCTGGCCGCCCGGCCGGTGCCCGAGGCCGGCGATCTGCGCGCGATCGTCTTGGCGGCGGTGAACGGGCGGATGTATCCGCCGGTTCTGGACGGGTTCCTGAAACTCAATCGCGCCAAGGGGTTTGCCGCCGCGATGGCTGATTAGAGCATTTTCAGCCTGGACAGAAACTACGGGAGCGGAGCCGATGACGATGCCGTGCGAGGGACAGTTTCATCGCCTGGCGGGTCGGGTCTTCCGGTGATGAACTGATTGAAAAGGCGGCGAACCCTGCCCCTTTCTTCATGGCCCGGCTCGTCCGGCTACAGGTGGCCCGGACAAGTCGGGCCATGACGGTGTGACCGTGTCTCCGCTCTGGCAATTCTCGGCGCCGGACCACCCGGGGCGCGACAATCCTCACCGGATCGTCATTCAACACTGCGGTTGATTATCCAGGGCACCGCCGTTAAATTCAACCCTATGGTTGAGCTTCAAGCGCCGCAATTGGACTCCGTCTTCCACGCCCTAGGCGATGCCACCCGCCGTCGCATGCTGCGCGAACTCGCCGGCGGCGAGCGGACGGTCAGCCAGTTGGCGCAACCGTTCGCCATCTCGCTCGCCGCCGCCTCGAAGCACATCAAGGCGCTGGAGAGCGCCGGGCTGATCCGTCGCGAGGTGCGGGGCCGCACGCATCATTGTCGCCTCGAACCGGGTCCGCTCGCCAGCGCGCAGCAATGGCTGAGTTTCTATGAGCGCTTCTGGACCGGCCGTCTGGACGTGCTCGAACAGCTCCTCCGCGCGGAGGACGCACGCCTGTCCGTTAACCCCAAGGAAGGAAACCAGAAATGATCGACCCCACGACCATGTTCGCCTTCGGCGCGCTGACCGAGCCGGCCACGCTGACCATCCAGCGCCTGTTGCCCGGACCGGTCGAGCGCATCTGGGCCTATCTCACGGACAGCGATCTCCGGCGGCAATGGCTGGCGGCGGGCCGGATGGAGATGAAGGCGGCCGCGCCGTTCGAACTGGTGTGGCGCAATAACGAACTGACCGATCCGCCCGGCGAGCGGCCGCCCGGCTTCGCGGACGAGCACCGGATGCAGAGCCGGATCGTCGAGGTCGATCCGCCGCGCAAGCTGGTCTTTACCTGGAACAACAGCGGCGACGTGTCGTTCGAACTCGAGCAGAAGGACAACGAGGTGCTGCTGACGGTGACGCATCGCCGACTGCCGGACCGGCCAATGCTGGTGAAGGTCGCGGCCGGTTGGCACACGCACCTGGATGTGCTGGTTGCCCGCGCGAGCGGCAAGCAACCGGAGCCGTTCTGGGACGTCTGGAGCCGCCTCAAGGACGAATACGATCGGCGGTTGCCGGCCTGACAGACCGGTCCGGAAGACGAGCTTCGTTCGGAGGCTCGTCTTGCGCCGGCCACGCGCGCTATCCGCCGCCCCCCTCCATGCCGGTCTCACCCGGTCCGTTGCCGGTGTTGTCGTAAGGACCGGTATGGTACCCGTGATCGGCGAACCACTGGAGATCGGAGGCCGACAAACGCGGTGACGCCGACATCGAGGGATTGGAGCAACGCGCCAAACCCAGCGCCAAACATGCCGCGGCCAGACGCATGGACCAGACGGCGCGGGCGTTTAACATGCGCATCGTTCGCGGCCGAATGACCGGCGTGCGGCATCCGGCCCGCGACGGCGACGGCGACGTGGCTGGTATTTCCAGCATGAAAACCTTCCCAATCCCGGCCAAGACCCGCAACCGCCTGTCTGAAACCAACCGACGACGATATCGGCATCACGCCATGTCGTCACGCCGCCGGAGATCGGCACCCCGCCCGTGCTTCACACACACAAAGTCGTTGACGCCGAGCCTCCGCCCGCATGACGTGGTGAGGCGACCGGCATCTCGCCAGCGGCAAACCGGCGGAGGGCCGCGCCCCCATGCGAACCCTCCGCCATCCGGCATGTTTGTTACTTGCTTATCATGCCGGTCCGCTGCAGTTCGGTTGCCGTTTCGTCACCGGCAATGGAACTGTTGTCGCCGGAAACGACGGCGCGCCCTGTCGCGCCCGGTACCACAGGGTTGTCGTCAGCCTGGAACGCCGTGCTCGAGCTGTTGAGGGTATACGGCGAGGACGCGGATGCCACCGGCGACGCGGCGGATCCGGATGGCGAAACGGCGCCGGCACATCCCGCCAGCCCCAGTATCCCGGTCAATGCAATCAGTGTCGTGATGGATCTGTTCATGGTTTTATCCTTTTCGACTGGCACCACATGCGTTGTCACGGCACCCGGGACGAAACTGGCAAGACTGGCCGGGACTGTCTGTGGCTGGCCGAAGAGTTAGCGTCCGCCGCTCCGGCGTGCCATTAAAGCCTGCCAGCGCAAGTCTAATGAAAAATTTAAGGTGGATTATTCAGGTGCCGGCACGCCTGATGCCGGCACCTGCCTTCATCGCGGGTAGGCGATCTCCAGAATGTCCAGCACCTCCGGCCCGCGCGGCGTCGTCACCACCACTTCATCGCCGCGTCGCGCCCGCAACATGGCGAGAGCGACCGGCGAGCCGATGCTGATCGTGCCTGCCGCCATGTTGGCTTCGTCCACCCCGACGATCGTTACGGTTACAGTCTCGTCGCGCTGGTTCGTGTATGTTACCGTTGCGCCGAAGAAGACCTGGTCGCGCCGGGTCTGCGCCGCGGGATCGACAACCTCGGCATGCGCCAGGCGCCTGGTCAGGAACCGCAGGCGGCGGTCGATTTCCCGCAACCGGCGCTTGCCCTCCTTGTAGTCGGCGTTTTCGCTGCGATCGCCATTGCCGGCAGCCCAGGCAACGATCTCCACCACCCGATGCCGCTCGGAGCGGACGGCTTCGAGTTCCGCCTTCAGCCGACCGTGTCCGTCCGGCGTCATGTAGAACTTGCCGCCCGGAAGCCGGGGCGGCCCGTCGTCGTCATCGTCGTCCATCAGGGGCTTTCTTTTGCGAGCATGGGATCGGCTTTCCGGCACGGCGCGGGCAGTTGGCGCCATCGTGCACGCTCCGGCAAGCGGTGCGTGGAGCCAGGCCTTCCGGACGTGGCCATGGGGGGACCCGTGCCATTCGATGCTTGACCCGTGGCAAATGCATGCGGCAACGTCCGCCATCCGGCTGCGCAAAACCCTGACCGCGGAGGGACGGATTGAAAAAAACGGCGATCAAGCATCGATCTCCCGGCATGGCACTGCCCCGTCGCAATCGCGTCAGCCGGCGCAGCATTACAGCCGCGGCGTTCCGGTTGATTGACGAAGTGCGCTACATACAGGGCTCCCCCGCCATACTCGACGCGCGCTTCGTTCGTGCTGGGCCGTTCCTGCTGTCCTCCACCGGAACCGGGGACGCCTGGCTGCTCGACCCGGCGGACGGGCTTGCCGCCCGAGTGGCACGCGCCGGAACACGAGAGCCGGTGGATATCGAGGAAACCGACATCAACGTGGCGGTGACCTGGAAAGGCCGCTACAGCATCGATGGCGCGCGCTTCACGTATATCCACTCTGCCAGCGGGCGCGACGTAACGATTACCGGCTATCCGACGGCTCCGCTGATCCGCCCGGCGCCGGTCGGTCCGTGACGAACGCCCTATTGACTGATGCACACCGAACTTTCCTCGACAGCAGCCGGGTCGCCCACCTGGCGACCGCGGACCGCAACGGCGTGCCACACCTGGTCCCGGTGTGCTTCTGCGTCGATATCGCAAATCTTTATATCACGGTGGACGAGAAACCGAAGCGCGCCGGCGTCCCGCTGAAGCGGCTGCGCAACATCCGGGAAAACCCGGCGGTTGCGGTCACCGTCGATCGCTGGGACGAGGACTGGACCCGCCTCGCCTGGGTGATGCTGCGCGGCACGGCGCAGATTCTGGCGGACGGCGAGGAGCACGATCAGGCGCAGACGCACCTGCGGCTGCGCTACCCGCAATACCGCGCGATGGACCTGGCGCTTCTGCCAGTCATCGCCGTCCGCATCCGGCGCGTGCTATCCTGGGGTGCGATGGATCCGCGGCCTGATCCCCGGTCTGATCCCGGGGACAGTCAGTGACCGATGTAGTCCATCCGGCCGCCGTCCACCGCCAGTACTTGTCCAGTCACCCACCCGGCCTCCGGCGCGGCGAAGAACGCCACCGCATTGGCGACATCGTCCGGTTCGCCGATACGCCCGGCCATGGCGAGCGCCGCGATCTTCCGGGCGCGTTCCTTCCAGGCGTCATCGGTGACGCCGGCTTGCGTCAGATCGGTCTCGACGAAGCCCGGGGCGACGGCGTTGACAGTGATGCCGAAGCCGCCGAGTTCCATGGCGAAGCGCAGGGTCAAGATCTGCGCCTCGGCCTTGGTCGCCGCATAGAACGCATTGCCGGGCAACGACGTGCCGATGGCGGCGATCGAGGTGACGTTGACGATGCGGCCGTATTTGGCGCGCCGCATGTCGGTCATGACGGCGCGGGTGGTGTGGATCAGGCCGTCCACGTTGACCTGCCGCATCCGTTCCAGCTTTTCCGAGTCATAATTGTCCAGGGTTCCCTTGTGCGACACCCCGGCGTTGTTCACCAGAATGGTCACGGGCCCGAACGTCGCCGAGACGCGATCGACCATGCCTTCCACCGCCGCGTCATCCGAGACGTCGGCCGGCACGGCGATCGCCCGCCCGCCCGCCGACGTGATGTCGGCGACGAGCGATTCCGCCGCATCCTCACGGGAGACGTAATTGATGCAGACCGACGCACCCTCTCGCGCCAGCCGGCGTGCGATGGCCCGTCCGATACCTCTGCCACCACCCGTCACCAGCGCCACCTGATCGCGCCAAGTCGCCATGCAAGCCTCCAGACACCAAAACTGTTCGCGTGAGGACAGATTACCCCAAGACAACAGCCGGTGCGGTCACAAGACCCTGACGTGACCCCGCCATTACCCGGATTCGACCGCGCCCGAATGCTGCCGCCACCCTACCGGGAGCCTTCCGGAACATGACGCCGAAGCCATTCAAATCCATGGAATCGAGGAATGGCACGTCAATTTTGCCATCTTCGGATCACAGGCGCGCGATACCGACCGCGAGGACTGAACCGGCCCTGTCGTCATGTTCACAATCGCGTCGATTGGCCCGGCGCGGCCGATCGGGCGAACCGGCGGGGCGGACATATCCGTTTCGCCAACATCGCGGATTGACATCCAACGCTGACTGCCAGTACCGCACAGATACGTGATGGAGAAAGCCTTGGACGTGATCGCCGCCGCGGAACCTTCCGCCGCAACGCCTGTGCTGCAGCCCGTGGCCGTGGTGCAGCCGCTGCCCGGTATCGGCGACATGGTCTGGCACCTCCCACATATCCATGCCATTGCCGCCTTCGCGGGCACGCCGGTCACGCTCATCGCCAAGCCGCGCTCGCTGGCGGATCAGCTTCTTGGCGACGATCCGGCGGTGGAGGAGATTTTCTGGGTCGACCTCAACCCGAAAGGGCGCCGCGGCGCGCATGACGGCATCCGCGGCTTCCTCCGGTTGGTGCGCAAGCTGCGCGAATACGATTTCGGCACGATCGTCATGCTGCACCACAGCGACACCATCGCCGCCGCGGCCATGGCCGCCCGCATTCCGGATCGGCGCGGCTACGGGTTCGGCCTGCAGCGCCGCTTCCTCAACGAGGGTCCATTCCTGCCGCGCAAGGTGGCGAAGCTGCACCAGCACACCAGGGCGACCCGCTACATCGAGGCCTCCGGCATCCCGCTGCCCTCCAGCGAGCCCCACATCGTCGTTCCGGCGGCGGCGCGCATCGAAGCGCGGACGCGGCTGGGAGACCCCGGGATGCAGTTCGTCGCCGTCGGCATCGGCAGCAGCGAAATCATCAAGCAATGGGGTCCGGAGCGCTTTGCCGCCCTGATCGCCACGCTGCTCGACCATGGCTGGCCCGGAGTGGTGCTCATCGGCGGCCCTGACGAACGGCGCATGGCCGGGCAGATCACCCGGGCGACGGGCGATCGGGCGCGCCGCGTGCACCTGGCGATGGGCTGGCATCTGCGCGACGTGCAGGGCCTCCTGGCCGAGGCGGCGTTTTATGTCGGCAACGACACCGGCGTGATGAACATCGCGGCTGCGACGGGCATCCGCACCTATGCCTTGTTCGGGACCACGCCCCCGTTCCACCATGCCAGCCAGATCGTTCCGGTGGTGTCGCCGGCGGCGGCCGTCCGCGACGGCATGGACCGGCTGTCGCTGGACCTCGTGCTGGAGACGATCATCGCCGATCGCGGGTCTCTGGCGCCGTAGCCGGGGGGCGAAACCGGGTGCGCAACGGCTCCCACGCCGCGGCACCGGCGCGATTGAACACGTCCCGCACGGTCATGCCGCCGGGTGGCGGCGGATAGGCGCCGGTGGCGTGCAGGGCGGCCAGTGCTGCGTCGCATGAGCCGATGCTCGCCTTCAGCAGCAAGGTGGGGAGGATCGCCAGCCGGTAGCCGAGCGCGGCGGCGGTACTCATATGCAGCATCGGCGTCTTGCCGCCCCAGACCATGTTCAGCAGGCAGGGGCCGTTCACCTGCTTCGGCACGGCGGCAAGTTCCTCCGGCGTTTGCGGCGCCTCAAGGAAGGCCATGTCGGCGCCGTTGGCCAATGCCTCGTTGGCGCGGCTGACGGCTTCCTCGAAGCCGGCGACGGCGCGGGCGTCAGTGCGGGCGATGATCAGGAAATCGGGATCGCGGCGTGTCGCGGCGGCGGCGCGGATCTTGGCGATCCAGTCGCCGCGGGGGACGATCTCCTTGTCGTCGAGATGGCCGCAGCGCTTGGGGGCGACTTGGTCCTCGATATGGATGGCGGCGACGCCGGCCTGTTCGTAGTCGCGCACGGTGCGGACGACGTTGAGCTCGTTGCCGTAGCCGGTGTCGGCGTCGGCGATCACCGGGATAGCGGCGGCGCGGGCCATGCGGGCGGCGTTGGCGATCATCTCGGTGGCGGTGAGCAGGCCGAAATCCGGGTAGCCGTGCGCCACCGAGGTGCCGGCGCCGGTCATGTACACCGCGGGGAAGCCGGCTTGTTCGACCAGCATCGCGGTCAGCCCGTCATAGGCGCCCGGCGCGATCACCATGTCCGGTTCGCGCAACAGGGCGCGCAGCCTGGCGGTCGGGGTCATCGGTTCCTCCTTTGCGTCGGGGCACGGTATGGCGCATCGGGCACCGGGTGAAGCGGCCCGTCGGCTTGCCGGACTCCGCCGTTCGCCGTATCGGTAGGGACGTCAGGGAACAGGAGACCGCCATGAAACTGCTGAGCTTCCGCCGTCCGGATGGCGTCGCGAGCTGGGGCATCGCCAAGCCCGAGGGGGTAATCGACCTCGGCGACCGGGCCCCTGCTCTGAAGCATGCGTTGTGGGCGACCACATCGCTGGCGGAGGAAGCCGCCCGGCACGCGGACTACAAGCTGGAGGACATCAGCTTCCTGCCGCCGATACCGGACCCCGGGAAGATCCTGTGCGTGGGATTGAACTACATCTCCCACATCAAGGAGGGCGGGCGGGAGCCGCCGCCGAAGCCGATCATCTTTACGCGGTGGGCGAATACGCAGGTCGGACATGGGCAGGCGATGGTGCGGCCAGCGGCGTCGGCGCAGTTCGATTACGAGGGCGAACTGGCGGTGGTCATCGGCCGAAGCTGCCGGCACGTGAAGGCGGCGGACTGGGAGAGCGTGGTCGCCGGGTATTCCTGTTACAATGACGGTTCGATCCGCGACTGGCAGCGGCATTCCGGGCAGTTCACGCCGGGGAAGAATTTCTACAGGTCCGGCGCGTTCGGGCCGTGGATCGTTACGCCGGAAGAAGCCGGCGACATCACCAAGGCGCATCTGAGCAGCCGGCTGAACGGTGTCGAGCAGCAGCACGCGACGATCGACGACCTATGCTTCGGGATTCCGGCTCTGATCGAATATTGCTCGACGTTTACGCAACTGGAGGCGGGGGATGTCATCGCGACCGGCACGACGGGTGGTGTCGGGGCGTATCAGGTTCCGCCGCTGTGGATGAAGCCGGACGATGTTATCGAGGTGGAGATCAGCGGGATTGGCGTGCTGCGCAATCCGATCGTGGCGGAGGAGTAGCAGTTGGTTGTCCGGTGCTGTGAAGTGTCGACATCCTGATCGCTGGTGCCGCCCTGCGGCATGTGCGAACACCACAAAACTCGTGCGCCTCCGGGTGGGCTGGTGGCGCCCGCTCCACCGCTTCTCAACATAGAGAAGCGCGAGGGCCGCGACGAAAGCTAGGTCCGTCGGGCTCGGGATGGTTTTTCGCAGTGAGCCTGAATTTTGAGCTGTCGACAAACCCGGCGTGGCCGGCGAAGGGCCGCCATACGCCTTGTGTGTCCGCGCAAAGGCGTGAATGCCAACCGGCCGCTGAAGCATCGCCCGAGAGCCGGCTCATATGCGCGTTGCTATGAAGATGATTTTCAGCGCTTCTGAGACCGCGTGGGAATGTGCCGCTTTCAATGGCTCCGCGGCCCTCGCGCCTCTCGTTCTTCCTCCGTGGTGAAAAGCGGTGGCGGATACCCCGCCGGCCTCGATAGCCGGTATGTGTTATTTCTGTAAAATATTGAATTTGGCCGGGCGTCAGACATCGAGCGCCAGCACCGCGAAGCTGGCCAGCCAGTGCTCGCCCATGTAATCGCCCGCGACATGCGGCAACGCCGCCTCGAGATGCTCCTCCGCCGCGCGAAGCATGATCGGCCGCCGTACATCGCCTGCCGGAAGCGCCCCGGCGAGCGATCGCCAACACCACGCCCGGCTCAGGTTCAGCCCGTCCAGATGGGCGATCTTGCCGTCTGTGCGATCGGTCACCCGGGCCGGACGAAACAGCGATGCCGGCTGCAGGTGGGCAACGTTCGGGAGGAAACGATCGAACCACGGCAGGAAGCGACCCGCGGGCAACAGGCGGCGCATGCATTCAGCTTCGACCAGCGCCGGGGAGAGGAAGTCGTCCTGCGACGGCTCCCACGCCTGGCAGTCCGCATCGTTGCCGTACCACGCCTCCGCCGTCCGCCGCAGCAGACTGGTTTTGTCGCAGTCGCTCGCCAGCGACAGGGCGAAAGCGGTGTTGAAGTGGGTCCCGGCGCGCACGGGATAGAGCGCCTTCGGGAGGAAGGTCTCTAATCTGCCGGCGAAGATCGCGGTCAGCGGTGCCAGGGTGGCGGACCAGGGTTGATCGGGGGATTGCCGCATGGCCTCCGCCAGCTTCAGGAACCAGGCCCAGCCGTAGGGCCGCTCGAAACCGCGCGCGGCGGGACGGTGGAGATACGCGCATTCGCCGGCCACCGCCTCCGCTGTCAGTTGCGCGTCGAACAGAGCGCGGATATCGGCGGCGGGCGACATCCCGGGGAAAAGGTGCAGCAGCCGGGCCAGCATCCAGTAGGCGTGCACGCAGGAATGCCAGTCGAAGCTACCGTAGAAGACCGGGTGCAGCGCGCGCGGCGAACGAATGTCCTCCGGCCCGTCGAGAACGTGGGTCAGGGCGTGCGGGTATTCGCGGGTGACGTGACCAAGGGCGATGCCGGCGAAACGGGCGGCGAGGTCCTCGGTCAGGCGCATCCGCTACAGGCCGCGCAGGAAGTCGAGCATCGCGGCGTTGACCTCGTGCGCCCGTTCCTGCTGGGTCCAGTGCCCGCATCCGGGCAGGATGATCGTCTGTCGCAGGTTCGGCACGAACGTCTGCAGATTGGCGATCAGGTCCTTGGCGCCCGGGAACGCGAGAACGAGGTCCCGCTCGCCGGCGACATACAGCGCCGGGACGGTGACTTTCGCCCCGGCGAATGGGGCCAGGATTTCCCAGTTGCGGTCGATGTTGCGGTACCAGTTCAAGCCGCCGGTAAAGCCGGTGCGGGCGAACTCCCCGGCGTAGAAGGCGATGTCGGCTTCGGTGAGCCATCCGGGCAGCGGCGGCAACGGTCCCTGCCGTTGCGCCCGCACGCTGGCTGAACGCGGCACCATGCTAAAGGCAGGCGTGCCGGGCGGAGCGTCGCCGGACAACCGCACCAGGGTACCCTGAATGGTTGCGGGGATATTATAGGCCAGTTCCGCGTCGGCGATGCCCGGAGTTTGGAAGTGCAGTTGGTAGAACACCGCGTCCTCGGTCTGCGGCATCACGGAGGTGGGGCGTGCCTGACCGCGCGGGCGGTAGGGGACGCTGAGGCCGATAACCGCCGGGAACCGGTCCGGGCGCAGCAGTGCGGCGTGCCAGGCGACCGGGGCGCCCCAGTCGTGGCCGGCGATGACGGCGGTCTCGGCGCCGAGCGAGTCGAGCAGGCCGACCATGTCGCCGACAAGGTGGCAGAGGGTGTACTGGTCGATGGCTTCGGGGCGCTCGGTCTGGCCGTAGCCCCGCATGTCGGGGGCGACGGCGCGGTAGCCGGCCTCGGCCAGGGCGTTGAGCTGGTGGCGCCAGGAATACCAGGACTCCGGAAAGCCGTGGCACAGCAGCACCAGCGGGCCGCTGCCTTTCTCCGCGATGTGCATGCGGATGCCGTTGGTCTCAATCAGGCTGTGCTTGATCTCGGTCATGGCCGCGTTTCCTTTGCTCCCGGGATTATCAAGGCGGGGGGCGCGCGGCGGCGTCAAGCGGTCATGGCAGGGGCGGACGGTCCTCCCGGCCGCGGATGCGGGGCAGCAGGATCATGTCCCACGGGCTGGGCATTTCGCCGACGGGGACGTGGACGAGGGCCGGTTTGTTCGACGCGAAGGCTTTGTGCAAAGCGTCTTCCAAGGCGTCGGGGCTCGTCGCGCGGAAAGCCGCCATGCCGAAGCTCTCGGCGAATTTAACGAAGTCGGGGTTGGTGAGGTCGCTGGCGATCAGGCGGTTGCCGAAATGCTGCTGCTGGATGCGGCGGACGTTGCCGAACGCGCCGTCGTCGAACACAACCGCGACGACCGGCAGGTTGTGGTGCATGGCGGTGGCGAGTTCGGCGGCCTGGAACATGAAGCCTCCGTCGCCGGTCACCAGCACGACCTTGCGGCCGGGCGCTGCCGCCTGCGCGCCGAGGGCGGTGCCGTAGCCCCAGCCGAGCGTGTCCTGGTAGCCGGGCGACAGATATGTCCTCGGGCCGGGCACCGGGAAACGCCAGGCGGCTGGCAAAGCCGATCTGGGTGACGTCCTCGACGTAGATGCCGTCGGGCGGGAGAGCGGCGCGGATGGCGCGGAGGTAGGCCATCGGGGGGTCGTGGCGGGCGAGCCTGTCCGCGAACGCGGCTTTCACGGCGGGAAGGTTGGGGTTCGGCATCCAGACGTGGCCGCGCGCCGCGAGTTCTTCCGCCAGCGCGAGCAACGTGGCGGAGGCGTCGCCGAGTAGGCCGACGGCGGGACGGCGCAGGCGGTTGATCTCGTCCGGGTCGATATCCAGCCGGATGATCGGCAGGTGCTCGTCCACGCCCCAGTTGCCCTGCTGCCAATAGAGCCGCGTGCCGATGGCGAGCACCGCATCGGCGGTCTTCCACAGGGCGTGGCCCTCGGTGAAGGACACCGCAAGCGGATGGTCCGGTCGGAATGGTCCCCCTGCCCCGGCGGAACGACGACACCGGGGCGTTGCAGCAGTTCCGCGACCCGCTGGACGCACGGGCCGGCGTCGAGCGCGCCCCCGCCGACGACGATCAGCGGGCGTTCGGCCTTGCACAGGAGGTCGGCGGCAGCCTGGATGGCCCGGGGATCGGCTCGCGGCGGGGTGATGCCGATGGGCGGGGACAGGGTGACCTCGGCTGCCAGGCCCCAGGTGTCGATGGCGCATTCCAGCGCGACGGGTCCCTGGCGGCCGGACAGCGCTTCTTCGATCGCCCGGGCGACGCGGGCAGAGGCTTCCTGCGGGGAGCGGATGCGCCGCGCATGTTTGGTGATGTGGCGGAGCAGGCCGATCTGGTCGTGGATTTCGTGCAGATGGCCGTGGCCGTGGTCGATGGCGAAGGACGGGATCTGGCCGACCAGCGCGACGACGGGCGCGTTCATGCCGTAGGCGAGCAGCAGCGCGGCGGAGGCGTTCAGGATGCCCGGCCCCGGCACCACGGCGAAGGCCTGCGGCTTGCCGGTGACCAGCGCGGCGCCGAGGGCCATGTAGGCGGCGGTCTGCTCGTGCCTCGGGTGGATGACGCGCATGCGTTCGGAGGCTTTGTGGGCGGCGTCGAACAGCGGGTCGTTGTGCACCCCGGGCAGGGCGAACAGCGTGTCGATGCCGTGCTCCAGCAGAGTTTCCAGCACGGCTTCGGCGGTGGTCAGGCGGGGCATTGGGTTATGCCGCGGCGCGGATGGCGGCGGCTTTGACGTCGTCGCCGACCCCGGCCTCGAACGCGGCGAAATTGGCTTCGAAGCGGGCGATCAGTTGCTTTGCCATCTTGTCGTAGGCTTGCTTGTCGGCCCAGGCTTGGCTGGGGTCGAGGATGTGGTCCGGGATGCCGGGGACGTGCGCGGGGATGGACAGGCCGAAATACGGCTCCTTGTGAAATTTCGTCCGGGCCAGCGAGCCGTCCAGGGCGCTTTGCAGCAGGGCGCGGGTGTGTTTGATCGCCATGCGCTGGCCGGTGCCGTATTGGCCGCCGCTCCAGCCGGTGTTGACCAGCCAGCAGGTGGCGCCGTGCTTCGCCAGCAGCTCCGTCAGCATCTCGCCGTAGACTTCCGGGCGGCGCGGCAGGAAGGGCAGCGCGAAGCAGGTGCTGAAGGTGGCGGACGGCTCCTTGCCGAGGCCCTTCTCGGTGCCGGCGACCCTGGCGGTATACCCGGACAGGAAGTGATACATCGCCTGCGCCGGAGTCAGCCGCGCGATCGGCGGCAGCACGCCGAACGCGTCGCAGGTCAGCATGAACACGTTCCTCGGCTGCCCGCCCCGGCCGGTCAGGGTGACGCTGGGGATGAACTCGACCGGGTAGCAGGACCGGGTGTTCTCCGTCAGCGCGCCGTCGCTCAGGTCGAGGTTGCCGGCGGCGTCGGCGACGACGTTCTCCAGCACCGCGCCGAAGCGGTGGGAGGCGGCCCAGATCTCCGGCTCGGCTTCCTGCGAGAGGTTGATGACCTTGGCGTAGCAGCCGCCCTCGACGTTGAAGGTGCCGGTCTCGCCCCAGCCGTGCTCGTCGTCGCCGATCAGCTTGCGGTGCGGGTCGGAGGACAGGGTGGTCTTGCCGGTGCCGGACAGGCCGAAGAACAGGGCGACGTCGCCGTCGGGGCCGATGTTGGCGGAGCAGTGCATCGGCAGCACGCCTTGCGCCGGGAGCAGCCAGTTCATCACGGTGAAGATGGATTTCTTGACCTCGCCGGCATACTCGGTGCCGGCGATGAGGATCAGCTTCTGCTCGAACGACAGGGCGATGGCGGTGGCGGAGCGGACGCCGTCGGTCTCCGGGTCGGCGTGGAACAGCGGGGCGTGCAGGATGACGTAGTCGGGTTCGAACGTTTCGAGGTCCGCGGCGGCCGGGCGGATGAACATGTTGCGGGCGAACAGCGCGGTCCAGGCGCGGGTGGTGACCAGCCGGACTTTGATGCGGTGGTCCGGATCGGCGCCGGCATAGAGGTCCTGGGTGAACAGTTCCTGGCCCTGGAGGTAGGCGCGGACGCGGTTTTTCAGGGCGTTGAAGCGGTCGGGCGGGAGGCGCTGGTTGACCTTGCCCCACCAGATGTCGGCGGTGACGGAGGGCTCGTCGGCGACGAACTTGTCCTGGACGGAGCGGCCAGTGTGGATGCCGGTCTCGACCATGAGGGCGCCGTCGGCCGAGAGGCGGCCTTCGTCCCGGCGGAGTGCCTCGGCGACGAGGGCGGGGGCGGTCTGGTTGGCGTGGACCGGTCGGCTCGCGAGGACCCCGGTGCCGGCGAGGGGGTGGCGTTTGGGGTCGGGGGAGGCTGCCGGGGGGTGGGTCAAGGGGCGTTTCCTGTGGTTGTTCGTTGGGTCGACCGGCCCCTGGGGGCTGATAGGGGTTGAAACCGGTCCGATTGGGTCCGGAGTTCGCACTATAGCCCGGGAGTCCGACTTTTCCACGGTGGTTATAGGTGGAGTTGGGGAGGAGGGGGAAGGGAATGATCTGCGGCTGTATGCCGTCGGGCGACTCATGATCGTTCTCAATTCGGCGCCTGTGCTGAAGGTGATCGGCGCGCACGTCCTTGTCGACTGTCAGCCTCCTGGCGCACCGCAACGCGCTACGGCGTCGGCCTTTTATCGAGGGCACTCTTTGTGACGCACATTGCGCCTTGACACGATTCCGGATCCGTTGTTATATTCTATCGTTAAGAATTGAGAACCGATGTCGTATCGAGATTCCGTCATGTTCGAAGCAGCCTCGGATTGCTCAGGTAATCATCCAACCAGAAGCCGCCCTGGGTTATACGAACCTTGGCGGAAAGCGGCCGGTCCGCTTCCGGACGCCTTAACGGCAATATGGCGATGCGGCATCGTTACTGTCTCATATCAAGGGACCATTTATGCTTAGTGCAAATCAAGTGCCCGAACTGGCAGACCCCACCGAGCATAACCGGCGGGTAGCGGATGCCATAAAGTCATACTGTAGGTTCCCGCACCCACAAGGCTTCGCCGTTATGATCGATGGCCCGTGGGGAAGTGGGAAAACGCACCTCGTCAAGTCGCTACTGAATGATCTTGCGGAGGAAAACCCGACAAAACCTCCACAGGAGCCGCTTAATGTTAGCCTCTACGGCGTAAAGGATGCAGGCGAAATAAACGATCAACTTTTTCAGCAGGTACACCCTTTTCTTGGGCATAAGTATACGCGACTTGGGGGCCGCATCCTGCGAGGCGCCCTTAAAGCGACTCTCAAATTCGATGTTGTTGGCGACCATCACGGTGACACGTCAATCTCCGGTCAGATACCGGAACTTAAGATGTCTGAGGTTATGGGAGACGCGACGCAACGCGTGATAATCTTCGACGATTTTGAACGGGCCGTAATGTCGCCCCGGGAAGTCCTGGGTTACATCAACCCGCTAGTCGAGCATGACGGCTGCAAGGTCCTGATTCTTGCGAATGAGTTGGAGATCGACAAGAGCGACCCCGACTACGCCAAACGCAGGGAGAAAACGATCGGCCGGACACTGAAGATGAAGGCGGATGCTCGATCCGCGTTCCCGTCATTCCTCAAGAAGGTGGGTGACTCGGGCGCACGGGAGTATCTGGAATCAGTTGGATCTGATGTCCTCGTCGTATTCAAGGACTCCGGGCTGGATAACCTTCGGCTGCTAAGCCAATTCGTCTGGGATTTCGAACGGTTCTGGCTGACGCTTACCGGCTCACAGCGAGCGCATAAGCAAGCAATGCGTGAACTCGTGATGCTTCTTTGCGCGGCGGCCCTCGAACTGCGTTCAGGACGCATCGGCCCGGCCTCGTTCAAGCGCGCCGACATGAACCATTTCATGCGAGCCCGGCGCAAAGACCCCGAACCGGACACCGTAGAGGCTGACCAACTATTTAAGCGATACCCAACAGTAAATTTCGACGGCAGTTTGCTTGCGCCTGAAACAGTGCGGGAGATTATACTGGACTCCGCATTTCCGGTGCAGAGCGTCCAGGATCAGCTCCAAGGCCACCCTTTCTTCCAACAGCCGAAGGAAATCCCCTCGTGGCGGGCGCTCTGGCACAGCTTCAACCTCGGTGCGACCGAACTGGACTCGGTCCTTGCTGCGTTCGAGCGGGATTTTGACAATCGCGCGTTCCAGGACGAGGGAGAGATTCTCCACGTTGTTGGCCTGTGCCTATGGTTGTCCGACATCGGCCAGCCGGGATGGGGTGCTCACGATATTGTGGGGCGGTTAGAGTCCTATGTGGACGATTCCTTTGCCTCTGCGGGCGCTGCTGAGGTGGACCAACGTCGGCCCCTCGACCGGGTATCTGGCGGTAGCTTTAACCTTGGATTCTTTAATCGAGAGGATCCGAGGTTTCAAGCGATCGAAAGTCGGATTGACGAAGCGGCCGAGACCCGTCGCAAGAACGCATACCCTGAAATAGCGCGCCGGCTCGAAGCCATGATTCCGGATGATGCAGAGGGTTTCCTGCGAGAAGTATGCTTTACCAAATCGGGACCGTCGCGTTACGCGCGATTAGCTGTATTGGCGCCGATAGTACCTTCCAAATTCGCATGCGTCATTGCAAACTCCAAACGCGACGTTCAAGAGAAGGTAGCAATGGCGCTATCCATCAGATATGAAAACGCCCATCGAGAACTTGAATTAAGCGGCGAGTTACCATGGCTTGCCGCGATGGTGACGGAATTGGGGACGCTCGCAGCTCAGATGCCCCCGATACCGCGCCACAATCTCAGGACCCTGTTTACGCGATACCTTCGTCAGCATATACCGCAACCAGCTGCGGATGCACTTTCGAACGGCCCGGCCATCCAAGCTTCAGCGGCTCAGCCAGAGCCGCCCGTTTCCTCGACGGTGACGTAATTGCCCGCCATCGCAAGACCCTTGAATGCCCGAACCCGACGAAACCCCAACCGCCCCGCCCGAACCCTCGGCCACGCCGGAAACCACCGCTTTCCTGCTCGCCACCTTCGCCGATCTCTATCGGCAGGAGGTTGTCGCCGAGGAAGATGTCCACCGCGCCCTGCCCTTCTTCGGCACGGCGTTGGGCATCGTCATCGGCGCCCTGGCTTATGCAGCGGGACGGCTGCCGAAATGGCTCGACCTGGCAACGTATCGCGGCCTGATGGCCTTCATCACGGCGGACGTTCTGCTCGGTCTTGCGGTCATCGAGGCGGGGTGCGTCCTGGTCTGGATCTCGCTCGCGATCGCCCGCCGCGACTATCAGCGGATAGGCCCAGAGGCGGACATCCGTGCCCGGGTTACCGAACTCCGAGCGTATTATGATCGCGGCGGAATCCGGGGTGAGCAGCAGGACCGGGAGTTGCTGAAGGACACACGGCAGATGTTGCTGGACTCATACATGGCCACGACGCCGGCCAACCGCGACATCAACCAGCAGCGCTACAAGCTTCGGGCCAGGGCGGCGTCTCATTTGATTAGAAGCTTGATTTGGGCGCTGGGTGCGACCACTGTTATCTTCATCGCTGACAAGCTGGGATATTTGCCCAAGGTGAACATATGAGCATGCTAAGGGCCGGCACAACCGTCAAACAAACGGTCCGCCCGCCGGAAAAACCGGAGACAACCAAGGATGGCCGAGTTGTGTCGGACAGCGCCTCGCCACGTAAGCCAACAGGCCCGGTAACCTACAAGATAGAAAAAGGCGCCAACGTCTGGCCCTGGCTCAAATAGCGCTGTCCTAACAGGGTCGGGGATCGCCCCTACCCCCCCGTCACGCTCATATGCCGCCCCACCGCCGGCTTGTCGTGCCGCCGATCGATGATGAAGTCGTGGCCCTTGGGCTTGCGCGCGATCGCCGCCTGGATCGCGTCCTCAAGCTGCTCGTCCGACACCCCCGCCCGCAGCAGCGGACGAAAATCCGCCGCATCCTCCTGTCCGAGGCACATATACAGAGTCCCCGTGCAGGTCAGCCGCACCCGGTTGCAGCTTTCGCAGAAATTATGCGTCATCGGCGTGATGAAGCCGATCCGCCGCCCGGTCTCCCGCACGTCGTAGTATCGTGCCGGACCGCCGGTCTTGTAGTCGGTTTCCTCCAGCGTCCAGGTCCGCCGCAGCTTCGCCCGCACCACCGAAAGCGGCAGGTACTGGTCCGTCCGGTCACCCTCGATATCGCCCATCGGCATGGTCTCGATCAGGCACAGGTCAAACCCGTGCTCGCCGCACCAGGCGATCATGGCGTTGAACTCTTCCTCGTTCACGCCCTTCATCGCCACGGCGTTGATCTTCACCGCCAGCCCGGCGGCCTTGGCGGCGAAGATGCCGTCCAACGTCTGCTCGATCCTGCCCCACCGCGTGATCCGGGTGAACCGCGCCGGATCGAGCGTATCGAGCGACACGTTGATCCGCCTCACGCCCGACGCCGCCAGCGTCTCGGCATGCTTGATCAGTTGCGAGCCGTTGGTGGTAAGCGTCAGTTCCTTCAGCCCGTGCCCGAGCCGCTCCCCCAGCGCGCCGAACAGCCGCATGATGTCGCGCCGCACCAGCGGCTCCCCGCCGGTGATGCGGATCTTGGTAGTGCCGAGGCTGATGAACGCGGCGCAAAGCCGATCGAGCTCCTCCAGCGTCAGCAGGTCGCGCTTGGGCAGGAAGGTCATGTCCTCAGACATGCAGTAGACGCAGCGGAGGTCGCAGCGATCGGTCACCGATACCCGCAGGTAGGTGATGGCACGTCCGAACGGATCGATCATGGGGCTTGCAGACGCTCCTCCAGCGCGGGCTGTCGCCGCTTGGAAACCGGTATATGACATATCCCTGACTTTGGCCAACCCGGCGCGGGGTTCAAGCCCCCGGCTCAACTCGGACGCGAAACGCATCCAATCTGGCGGCGTCCCGCGACCTTTATATCGGAATGCCGATGTCCGCCACGCACACCGCTCTGTCCCTGATCGAGCTGGCATCCGCACGCCTCTGGCAGGACATCCACCCGCTTGCGGAGGCGCTCGACCGGGCGGCGGCCGGGCGGGGCGACGTGCAGCAGGCGGCGCACGATCTGCTGGCGGGCCTGAGGCTGCGGCAAGCTGCCTGGATCCCGCTGCATGCGCCGCTGTCGCTTTCACACCTGACGGCACTGGCGCGCGGCCTGCCGGACCACGCCAGCCTGGATGCGGCGCCGCTGGACCCCGCGACGGTGTTCTCGCCGGAGGCCGGGCGGATCGTGCTGAACCTGCTGCTGCTGGGTGCGGACAGCCTGCCCCAAGGCGGCGTGATCCTGCTGGCCGGTGCGGCCGACGACCTGTTCATCCGCATCACCGGCCCCGCCGCCGCCTGGCCGATCGGCCTGGCACTCTGCCTAGCGGATGAATCCGCGGCGCGATCGGCTCTGACAGAGCCGGCGGTCATGCAGATGGCGCTGACCGCGCTGCTGGCGCACGCCTCCGGCTGCCGCCTGTCGGTGCTGATGTCGCCGCGTCCGGGGGCGGAGCCGCCGATGCTGCGGCTGGGCGGGTAAGAGGGCCACCGCATCAAGCCGACCACCCCCGCTCTGTCGTCACGGCGGCGGGGTGTAGCCACTGGGATCGGCAACCGCCACGCTCTCGCCGTGATGGCGGAGGGCGTCATGGCCATGACGATGAGCGCGGGGGCTGCTGGCGCCCTGAAGAAAAATCGCCCCGACCCAAAATTTTTTCGCCGTCATTAACCTTTTGTTTGTGGAGTGCTGCCAAGGATTGCGCCCGACCCGCCTGGCGGGATTGCAAAGGGGCTCACAGTGGACGATCTGCTCTCCGATTTCCTGACCGAGACCAACGAAAGCCTGGCCGACCCTCGATGTGGCGCTGGTCACGCTGGAACGCACGCCCGACGACGCCGAGACGCTGTCCGGGATCTTCCGCCTGGTGCACACCATCAAGGGCACCTGCGGCTTCCTCGGCCTGCCGCGGCTGGAGCACGTGGCCCACGCGGGCGAGAACGTGCTCGGCAAGCTGCGCGACAGGACGCTCGCCGTCACTCCGGCCATCGTCAGCCTGATCCTGGCGGCGATCGACCGCATCAAGGCGATCGTCACCGCGCTGGCGGACACCGGCGCCGAGCCCGCCGGCGACGATTCCGAGCTGATCGCCGCCCTGAACGCCGCCGCCGCCAACCAGGCCCCGGCCGCGGCTGCCGCCGACCGGGCGCCAGAGCCCGCCCCGGCGGCCGCCAAGACGCCGGAACCCGCGCCCGTGGCCAAGGCGCCCGAACCCGTGGCCGTCGCCGCGCCTGCCTCGCCGCCACCGGCCCCCGAAGCCAAGGCACCCGCCGCCGAAGGCGCCCCGGCCACCAGCGCCCCGCAGACGACCCAGACCATCCGCGTCACCGTCGACGTGCTGGAAGACCTGATGACCCTGGTCAGCGAGCTGGTGCTGACCCGCAACCAGCTGCTGCAGCTCGCCCGCACCCAGGACAACAGCCCGTTCACGCGTGCCGCTTGCAGCGCCTGTCGCACATCACCTCCGACCTGCAGGAGGGGTGATGAAGACCCGCATGCAGCCGATCGGCAATGCCTGGAACAAGCTGCCCCGCCTGGTCCGCGACCTGTCGCACGAAATGGGCAAGAAGATCGAACTGGTCATGCTCGGCGCCGACACCGAACTCGACCGCCAGGTGCTGGAGCTGATCAAGGACCCGCTGACCCACATGGTGCGCAACAGCGGCGATCACGGCCTGGAAACGCCGGCGGAACGCCGCGCGGCCGGCAAGCCGGAAACCGGCACCATCACGCTGAACGCCTTCCACGAAGGCGGCCACATCATCATGGAGATCTCCGACGACGGCCGCGGCCTGGCGGTGGACCGCATCCGCGCCAAGGCGCTCGCCAACGGGCCTGGCGACCGAGGCGGAACTCGCCGCGATGACCGACGGCCAGATCCAGCGGTTCATCTTCCGCGCCGGCTTCTCCACCGCCGCCACGGTCACCGCCGTGTCCGGCCGCGGCGTCGGCATGGACGTGGTGAAGACCAATATCGAGAAGATCGGCGGCACCATCGACCTGAAGAGCACGCCCGGCCAGGGCACGACGTTCACCGTCAAGATCCCGCTGACCCTGGCGATCGTCTCCGCCCTGATCGTCGAAGCCTGCAAGCGAGCGCTTCGCCATCCCGCAGATCAGCGTCGTGGAACTGGTGCGCGCCCGGCGCGATCCGGAAAACACCGGCACCACGGGGCGAAAGCCTGATCGAGCGGATCAACGACACGCCGGTGCTGCGCCTGCGCAACCGGCTGCTGCCGCTGGTCAGCCTGACCGAACTGCTGCAGCTCGGCGTCGAGGACAACCGCCGGCGGCGCCGCCCACGTCGTCGTGGCCCAGGTCGGCCAGCACATGATGGGCATCATCGTCGACCGGGTGTTCGACACCGAGGAAATCGTGGTCAAGCCGGTGGCGCCCATCCTGCGCCACGTCACGATGTTCAGCGGCAACACCATCCTGGGCGACGGCTCGGTCATCATGATCCTCGACCCCAACGGCATCGCCCGCGGCGACCGGCGTCGGCGCCGGCTCGGAAAGCCGGTTGATGCAGTCCGGCCGCGGTCGACACCCAGTCCATCGGCGGACAAGACCGCGATGCTGCTGTTCCGCGCCGGCGGGATCGCAGCGGATGGGCGTGCCGCTCGGCCTGGTGGCGCGGCTGGAGGACATCCCGCGCGAGAAGATCGAGCTCTCCGGCGGCGCGCCGGTCACGCAGTACCGCGGCAAGCTGATGCCGCTGATCGCCATCGACGGCGGCATCGAGCAGCGACCAGCCGACGCAGCCGCTGCTGGTGTTCGCCGAGGGCGACCGCAGCATGGGCCTGATGGTCGACGAGATCATCGACGTGGTGGAGGACCGGCTGGACATCGAGCTGGCCGGCGCGCGGCCCGGCCTGCTGGGCACCGCGGTCATCGGCGGCCAGGCGACCGACGTGCTCGACACCGGCTACTGGCTGACGCAGGCCTGGCAGGACTGGTTCCGCGGCGTACCGCGCCAACGGCGCCGATGCCGCCGGCAGAAGCACGTACTGATGGTGGACGACAGCGACTTCTTCCGCCAGCTGCATGGTGCCGACGCTCGGCGCCGCCGGGTTCCGGGTCACCGCCGTCGCCAGCGCGGCCGAGGCGCTGCGGCTGCGCGACGCCGGCACGATGTTCGACGCGATCGTGTCGGACATCGAAATGCCGGACATGGACGGGCTGGAGTTCGCCCGCGCGATCCGCGCCGGCGGGCCGTGGGCGGACGTGCCGCTGATCGCGCTGACCGCGCATGCCGGACTCGAGAATGCCGCAGGCCGGCCGCGAGGCCGGCTTCACCGACTACGTCGCCAAGTTCGAGCGCGAGGCGCTGGTCGCCAGCCTGCGCAACTGCCTGGCCGAACTGGCGACAGCCTGACCCGAGCGGAGAACCCCGATGACCGTAGAAATCCTCGACCGGCCTGATACCGACGCCCTGGCCGGCAACCAGCAGGTTCTAGTCACCCTGACCGTGGCGGACCAGCTTGTGCGGCGTGCCGGTGCTGGCGGTGCGCGACATCCTCGGCGAGCAGGCGATCACCCGCATCCCGCTGGCGCCGCCGGAGATCGCCGGCAGCCTGAACCTGCGCGGCCGCATCGTCACCGCCATCGACCTGCGCCGCCGGCTGCACCTGCCGCCCGCCCCGCCGGACCAGCCACGCATGTCGGTGGTCGCCGAGCAGGGCGGCGAACTGTATGCGCTGCTGGTCGACCAGGTCTCGGAAGTCCTGAGCCTGGACGCCAACCAGTTCGAGCGGAACCCGCCGACACTGGAAAAGACCTGGGCAACCTTCAGCACCGGGATCTTCCGCCTGGACGGGCGGCTGCTGGTGGTGCTGGACGTCTCCAAGCTGCTGGCCTTGGCCGAATGAGGGCTAACCGGCATGTCCCGCACCTGCCTTGTCGTTGACGACAGCCGGGTCGTCCGCAAAGTCGCGCGCCGCATCCTGGAAGCCAACGGCTTCGACGTGACCGAGGCGGCCGACGGGCAGCAGGCGCTGGACGCCTGCCGCGATCAGCCTGCCCGACTGTCATCCTGCTCGACTGGAACATGCCGGTGATGGACGGCCTGACCTTCCTGAAGAGCCTGCGCGCCGAATTCGGACCGGACGACCCGCCGGTGGTGTTCTGCACGACGGAGAACGACATGGCCCATATCGAGGCGGCGATCGTCGAACGGCGCCCAGGAATACATCATGAAGCCGTTCGACGAGGACATCCTGACCGGCAAGTTCGCCCAGGTCGGCCTGCTGTGACGCCCTGCCGGAGCGCCCGTCCGCCCCGCGGCGTCACGGCCGCGCGGGTCATGTGTGCGACGATTCCGCCGTCATCCGCGGCGCCCTCGCGCGCATGCTGGAATCCGACCCGGAGATCGAGGTCGTCGCCAAGGTCGCCAACGGGCAGGCAGGCGGTGAACGCGGTGCGCGCCGTCCGGCCCGACGTGGTCGTGCTGGATATCGAGATGCCGGTGATGGACGGCATGACCGCGCTGCCGCTGCTGCTGCGCGCCGATGCCGGGGTGAGGGTCATCATGGCCTCCACGCTGACCACGCGCGGCGCCGACATCGCCCTGCGCGCGCTGCGCCTCGGCGCCGCCGACTACGTGCCGAAGCCGTCCAGCATCGGCACGGTCAGCGATGACGGCTTCAGACGGGAGCTGCTGGAGAAGGTCAAAGGCCTGGCGCGGCAGCGCCGACGGGTGGTGCAACCGTCGCGCGTCGCCGGTGACGCTTGCGCCCGGCCCCGCCGATGGCCGCCCGGCTGCTGGCGATCGGCAGTTCCACCGGCGGACCGCAGGCGCTGTTCACCCTGGTGCAGGGGCTCGGCCGCTCCGTCGGCGTGCCAGTGGTGCTGACCCAGCACATGCCGGCGACGTTCACGCCGATCCTGGCGGAGCATCTCACACGCATCGGCGGTGATGCCGTGCAGCGAGGCGCGGGATGGCGAACCGCTGGTCGGCCGGGCGCATCTACCTCGCCCCCGGCGACAAGCATTTGCTGGTCGAGGGCAACCGCTCGGCGCTGCGGGCGCGGCTGACGGTGGACCCGCCGGAGAATTTCTGCCGCCCCTCGGTCGATCCGATGCTGCGCAGTGCCGCCGCCGCGTGCGAGGGCCGCGTGCTGGTGGCGATGCTGACCGGCATGGGCCGCGACGGGCTGGAGGGCACCAAGCGCGTCATCGAGACCGGCGGTGCCGCCGTCGCGCAGGACGAGGCGAGCAGCGTGGTCTGGGGCATGCCCGGCGCCGTCGCCCGGGCCGGGCTGTGCTCACGCCGTGCTGCCGCTGCCGGAGATCGCGCCGCGAGCTGCTGGAGATGCTGAAGGGCGCGCGCGCATGAGCCTGAGCAACGCCGCCTTTGATGTCTTCGCCTCGCTGCTGAGGGCCCAGTCCGGCCTGGTCATCGGCATGGACAAGATCTACCTGCTGGAGACCAGGCTCGGCGGCCTCCTGAAGCGGGAGAACCTGGCCGATCTCAATCAGCTGGCCGAGCGGCTGCGCCGGCCGGGCGAACCGCTGGCGCGGGACGTGGTCGAGGCGATGACCACCAACGAGAGCTTCTTCTTCCGCGACGACAAGCCGTTCATCCATTTCCGCACCCGAGCGCTGCCCCGGCTGGTCGCCGCTCGCGCCCCCGGTTCCACGATCCGGGTGTGGTCGGCTGCCTCGTCATCCGGGCAGGAGGCGTATTCGCTGGCGATGATTGTCGCGGAGTCCAAGGCGGTGCTGGGCGACCGGCGCGTGGAGATCATCGGCACCGACATCGCCCGGGATCAACTGGCCCGGGCGAAGGACGGCCTCTATTCGCAGTTCGAAGTGCAGCGCGGCCTGCCGGTGCAGATGCTGATGCGCTACTTCCGCAAGGAGGACTCGAACTGGCGGATCAACGATCAGATCAAGGCGATGGCGCAGTTCCGGGAGTTCAATCTGCTGTCCGACCTGCGCTCGCTTGGGCGGTTCGATATCGTGTTCTGCCGGAATGTGCTGATCTACTTCGATCAGCCGACGAAGGCGCGAGTGCTGGGGGCGATCGCGGGGATCATGCCGGCGGACGGTATTCTGTATCTGGGCGGGGCGGAGACGGTGCTGGGGATAACGCCGCGGTTTGCTCCACTGCCGGCGGAGCGGGGGGTTTACGGGGTGGTGGAGGCGTGTGCGCCGGTGGGGCGGGTGGCGGCGGTGGGTTAGCGGAGGCCGCCCGCCTGTCCTCCCAGCACAAGCCCCGTGGCTTTAGACCCGTTGATGCCGCCGAACGTTCCCGCCCGACAACTTGCACATCGGCAGTCGAGCCATGCGGCATTCAGCGGCTCGCGGACACAACCACCGCCAGTGGCGCTTTGGCTTCGGACTCAAACCCGTATTGCATACCGGATGAAGCAGTGTTCATGCGCCGCCGCTCCGCCGCCGCGATCCGGCCCTCTACAAAAGCGGAGACAAGGACTGTGGCGAGCATCGCCACGGGCGCTATCCGTTCAGTCCAAGCGAGCGGAAGGTCTCCGCGGATCGCCGAGCACCACGGGATCACCAACACCAACCCGATGAGCGCGCCGTGGCAGCGCACCGAACGCCAAGGTAGTTGCACTGCACAAACCGCACGGATGAACAACACGAATGCCGCCGCAACGACAAGGTCCAGCAAATAGTGGTAACCGAAGCCGAGGCACGCCAGCACCGTCAGAGCCAAAAAAGCTCCCGACACAACCCGCACGCCGATCGGCCGGTTGCGGGTCCCGAGAAACGCAAGGCAGGCCCACCCGGCATGCAGAGACGGAACGCAGTTGCGAGGCACGGCGGCAAGGTCGTTGCGACCGGCGATCAGATCGGGTTGCTGTAACGTCGATCCGAAAAATGGAAACGGACCCACTACGGGCACATAGAAGTAGATAGCATAACCGACAATGCTTGCGACCACTATGGTAGGAGCCACCCCCAGGCCCTGCGGTTGACCGGACCGTATTTCAAAAGCAGCCGACAATGCGATTCCCACCAGGATCAGCAAATAGACAAGGATGCAAGCAAATCGAATTGCCGGGTTTGTAGCAAGAAACAGAGCGGCTTCCGCCGATGGCTGCTGCCCCAGAGTGCCGTCGATGCCGGCAACATTCTGGTCGTAAACTTGTGGCAGCAGCACTGCCGTTTGGGCCAAGGCAAATCCGACGACCAAGGACGCCAAGGGCAGCCACCTAGCAGCAATGAACAACCCCCGGGGTCATAGATGATTCTTGCATACGACAAGCACCACGACGCTGTACAGAAATAGACCGGAAATTGAGATATCGGTCTGGTAAATAGCGAGATCGGGCATGTACAGTGTTCCGTGGTGAATGACGTGGACCTGTCGCAACTTCCAGCCGCGGCGCCGCGAGTAACGCGCCGTCAGCCGGCAGTTCGGGTGTTGGCAGGATCGCCGCGCGCAACAAGACCGGTGCCGATGATGCCCGCACCGGCGGCCGTAGACGGGAACGACAGCGATAAACTGTGTTCCGCCATCGCGAGGTCAAGCGAGGCCTGCCCATCGGCAAGTGATCCGCCGACAGCGACCCATGTAGTCATGGCCTTGGCGGCAGGCAGACAATATCGCATCGGAGGCTCCCGTTCGGATCTGGAGATCTCTCTAACGCAAGCAACTACACCTTCAAATCCGTAAATATAAAATTTGTGTAACTATTACTATTGGATGTATCACTGCGTGCCGCTGCTCGGCACGTCCCGCCTTCACCCGCCGGCCCCCGTCCGCACAATCGTCCCCACATGCTCGCCACGCAGCGCCGCCGTCAGCCTCCCCGGCACCAGCCCGTTTACCACCTGCACCCGCTCGATATGCCGAGCGTTCGCCATCACCCCCAGTAGCGCCCGGCCCCGCGGCAGCGTCCCCGGCTGCTTCGCCAGTTCCGCCGCACTCGTCTCCCGCAGCAACCGCGCCCCCGCCCCATCCGGCCCCATTAAATCGGCCGTCTACACCCGTCCACATCCTCCTCCGATCGGCCACGGTGGGATGCTCGATATAGGACACACCCTCCGGCGCCAGCAGCGCCGCCAGGGTATGCCCGTCAATCCGGCCTCGCTCGCCGCCAGCGGCGCCGGCGACCCGACCGGCAGCCCGAGGTCCAGCCCAACCCCGTACCGATGCCGCGTCCGGATGCCGCCCCGGTCCGGATCAGCCGCCGGTGCTCTGGCAGCAGCTTCCGCAGCTCATCCACCAGCGGCAGGAACGCATCCCGTCCGCGATCCATGATCGACGCCCCGCCGATCTTTACCACATGGAGCCAAGGCAGCAGCCAGACTGGTTCAGCGCCGGCAGCGCGGTTCGCCCCTACGGCCGGCGGTCTCGCCTCCAGAAAGTAAGTGTTACCGCCGCTCAGTTTGACCCTCCGCGGCCGCACACCACCGCGATAACAGGACCGTTACAAGAAAACGTGTTCGTCGCCCGTTTCCCCGCTGTCTATGATACTCGCACATTCCGGCCACTGCGCAAAAATCCTGAGGAGGGATCGCGATGGTTGCGGACCCGGGCGGTCAGTTGGATGCCGTTTATCCGGACCATGGGCGCAAGCTGATTGCCGTCGTGTACGCCGACATGGTTGGGTACAGCCGCCTGATCGGCCTCGATGACGCAGGCACCTTTGAACGCCTGCGCGAGTTGCGACGCGACCTGATCGATCCGGCCCTCACACGCCACGGCGGGACCCTGGTCAGCACCGGGGGCGATAGCCTGCTCATCAGGTTCGACAGCATAATTCCGGCCATGCGCTTCGCGGTGGACGTGCAGCGCGGGGTTCCCGATTTCGATCGCGACTACGGCCCGGACCGCCGCATGCGCTTTCGCATGGGTGTCAATGTCGGCGACGTCATCCCGGACGGACACAACCTGCACGGTGAGGGCGTGAACGTCGCCGCACGGCTTCAATCAGTGTGTGCGCCCGGTGCCATCTGCGTATCCCGCGTCATACGCGACCATGTCGGCAACCGGCTCGGTCTAAAGTTCGAACAACTCGGTCCGTTGACGTTGAGAAACATTGCGCACCCGGTCGAGGCGTTCGCGCTCCGCCTCGATGAAGGGGTTCCGGCCGCAGCAGCCGTCGCGCAGCGCCCTCGATTGCAGGTTACTCTTGCAGTTACCGCGGCGCTGGTGATCGTCTCGGGTGGCGGCGCGGGCTGGTGGCTGTACCGCAACATCCCCGGGCCGGTCGCCTCCGCACCGATAGCATCCGGCAGCGTGCCACCCGATACCGGGGTCGCGCGGCCGCGGCTTTCGATCGTTGTCCTCCCGTTCGACAACCTCGATGGCACCCCCGAGCAAAATGCCCTCGCCGACGGCATCACCGAGGATCTGACCACGGATCTCGCGCAGAAGACGGGTTTTTTGGTGACGGCGCGCAATTCCGCTTTTGCCTACAAAGCCAAGGCCACAGACATCAGGCGCCTCGGCAATGAACTCGGCGTGCGCTACGCCGTGGAAGGCAGTGTGCGCAAGGTCGGCGCCGCGATGCGAGTGAACGTTCAGCTCCTGTCCACCGAGAGCGGCGTACATCTGTGGGCTTACCAGGGCGATGCCGATGCCGCGGCGGCCGGCCCCAGCCAGGATGATTTCATCTGGCATATCTCAACCGACTTGTCCCGTCGGATCTGGGATATCGAGGCTGCCCGCGGCGCGCGCGAGCGGCCCGATAACCCCGACGCGACGGACATCCTGGCGCAGGCCTATGCATTACAGAACCAGCCGTGGACCCGGCAACAGGAGCTTCAACTCGCCGCGCTCTATGAGCGAGCCGCGCAGCTCGACCCATCCTCCGCGGACGCGCTCGCCTGGTTGGCCGCAGCCATCATCGACACCATTGCCGTCTTCGATGATCCGGCGGCCCCGGCAATACTCGACCGCGCGGAAGCATTGGTTGCGAAGGCGGAGTTGCTGCAGCCGCGGACATACTCCGTCCTGTTTTCCAGGGGTTATTTGGCAACGTGGAGGCGGCGACTGCCCGAGGCGATAGCCACCTTTCAGGCTCTGGTCGAAACCCGCCCCAACCACGGCCTGAGCTACTACATGCTCAGCTTCCCCTTGCTGCTGGCCGGCCGCGCGGATGAGGCCATGACCAACGTGCAGCGGTCGTTGCGGCTTGACCCGCATACCCTACACTTGGAAACTCGTTACAGGCGCATGGGTCAGGCGTCGCTTCTCCTCGGACGATACGACGATGCTATCGCCTGGGAACAAAGCGCGCTTGCGGCCTCGCCACCTGATAAAGAAAGGTTTCAGGCGCTTCGGTATGCGGATCTTGCCGCGGCGCAGGCGTTCGCCGGCCGCACCGGGGAGGCGCGTGCCGCGGCGGCCGAGGCGCGCCGCCTGTCGCCAAGTCTGACGGTGCGGACCTGGGGGTGGGAGTGGGGACCCATCAGCAACCCGGACTTCGCCGCCCGGATCGCGCGCGTGCAGGACGGATTGCGACTCGCCGGCCTCCGAGACCACGCGGTCGAGGACGCCGATTACGGTTTGCCTTCGGATGACGGTCTGCACATGAAAGATACGGCCCGGACGCCTGTCCGTGTACCAGGGGCGCGGACGGTGCGCACCGCGGACCTCGTGACGTTGCTCGAACAGCGCAAACCCCTGGTGCTGGACGTGAACGGTTGGGGCAAGTCAGTTCCCGGCGCGATCGGCTTACCAGGTGCCGGCATCGGAGGCACGACTGCCGATGAGGTCCAGGCCCGGCTGGGCCGCAAGATGGAGGCATTGACTGGGGGTGATCGGACCACGCCCATTGTCACGATGGCATGGAACGCGGAACGCTTCTCCGCACGTAATCTTGCGCTGCGGCTGGTGAAGCTCGGGTATACCGATGTCACGTGGTACCGCGGCGGCCGCGAGGCTTGGGAAGTGGCTGGTCAGCCAGAAACCGAGGTGGTGGCGCAGGATTGGTGACATTGTCCTATCGGACGTTTCTGGAATTTAAAGCCCTACGAAACAGTTGTGCGGATGGATGGGTGACCGCCCGCTGAGCCGATAGTTGTCGGGCCGCCGACGGAACTCGCTGCAAAGGTTCTATTTCTGCACCCGCGGCCTCTCCAACCGACGCCCCTGGGGCTTGATCGCCGCTCCAGCCCCTTCTCTCCACTTCTTAACCTGCCCCCGTCCTCACAATCGTCCCCACATGCTCGCCTCGCAGCGCCGCCGTCAGCCTCCCCGGCACCAGCCCGTTCACCACTTGCACCCGCTCGATATGCCGCGCGTTCGCCATCACCTCCAGCAGCGCCCGGTCCACCGGCAGCGTCCCCGGCATCTTCGCCAGCTCCCCGCAACTCGTCTCCCGCAGCAACCGCGCCCCCGCCCCGTCCGGCCCCCGCGGATCGGCCGAGTAAATCCCGTCCACATCCTCCACGATCGTCAGCCCCGCCGCCCCCAGCGCGTCCGCCAGCAGGAACGCCCCCGTATCCGCCCGGTGCGTCGGGATCCGAGACGCCGGGAACTCATGATGGTGATACGGCGGAAACGCGCTCCCCACCACCGCCCGAGCCGCCATCAGATGCAGCGCCAGCCGATCGGCCACGGTGGGATGCTCGATATAGGACACCCCCTCCGGCGCCAGCAGCGAGGCCAGGATATGCCCGTTCTGCCCGGCCTCGCTCGCCGCCAGCGGCGCCAGCGACCCGACCGGCAGCCCGAGGTCCAGCCCGACCCCGTACACATGCCGCGCCCGGATCCCCGCCCCGGTCAGGATCAGCATCCGGTGCTCCGGCAGCAGCTTCCGCAGTTCCTCCACCAGAGGCAGGATTGCATCCCGCCCGCGATCCATGATCGACGCCCCGCCGATCTTCACCACCTGCAGCCACGGCAGCAGCCGTATCGGCTTGCCGCCGGCGACAGGGCTGGTCAACCCGCTGTCCAGCAGGGTCTGGCGTGCCAGCGGCGAGACGATGTGCTTGATATCAGAAGACATGGCGATGGCCCCCTAAGCGGTGATGATGGTGCCGACGTGCTCGCCGCCGAGCGCCCGGGTCAGGTTGCCGGGCACCAGCCCGTTCACCACCTGCACCTGCCGGATATGCCGCGCCGTCTTCAGCAGATCCAGCACCGGAAACTCCAGGATCGAGTCGTGCAGCCCCTTCGCCTTCATCTCGTCCACCGAGATCCGCGGGATGAACACGGCGTCCTGCGACGTTTTCGGGTTCGCGTCATACAGGCCGTTCTCGTCCTTCACGTAGATCATCGCCTTGCAGCCGAACTGCTCGGCCAGCAGGAAGCATCCGGCATCGGTGCGATACGGTGGGATGACGCCCTCCGGCGGCGGGCGCATCCACAACCCGTACGGCGGCATGCCGCTGAACACCACCGCGTTCACCTCGGCCAGGTAAAGCGGCACCGCCGACAGCCCGGCGCCATCGACCTGAGAAATCCCGTGCTTTGCCAGCAACTGCCCCAGCATCGCCGCGTTCTGATCCGCCACCGAGGCGCCGAGTTGCGACAGCACGCCCGCCGGCAGCCCCAGCCCCGCCGCGATCGAATACAAGTGCCGCGCCCGCGTCCCCGCCCCGGTCCCGATCAGCATCTTGTGGGCCTTCCGCGCGGCGACGATCTCATCCAGCAGCGGGTAGACGGCGGCACGGCCGCGGTCGATGACGCTTTGGCCGCCGATCTTGATGACGGTCGCATCCGGCAGGATGCGGAAGTCGGGCGCCGCCTCCGCCGCCGCGAGAAGCTCGGCGTCCCCCAGGGATCGCTGCATCAGAAGGGCTTCGAGTTCCGCCGTCGTGCTGGCCATGGGGATTCCTGTCTTTCGCTACTTCGGTACAGGTTCGCACTTTCGGGCCGGTCTGCAAGTCCGATTCTCGCCCCCGTCCGCTGCCGACCGGCCGTCATGCCGGCCGAGGCCGAAATCCCCGTTTCAAGGCGAGGTTCCGGCGAGCATGACGGTCGAGAGGGCTCCGCCAACGGGCATCACGAGACGGACCCGCCCTCACGCAGATCCGTCAGCCTGTCCGGTCGCTCCGGCCGCCGCCCCGGCGTCTCCCGGGTAACCGCACTGTCCCTCGCGGCGAACCCCGCCAGCCAGCCGAAATCTCCCCTGGCTTCGTCTTCGCCCAGTGCCCGCATCGACACGCCAAGACGGCAGCGAGGGATTGGGCGTGACCGTTTATACGCCGGTCTCACCGGGACACGCCCGGGCGATCGAACTGCTGATCTCGGTCCGGTCGCGAACCGCCTGAAAGAACGTCTCCAACAGGACGCTCGCGGCAAAGTGTTGGGAGAAGGGCCGGGAGAGCGGTTGTCCCGGTCCCCGGGTCAAGGCATTAGAAAAAAAACGGCGGTACCCAAGGGCACCGCCGAAGTTTAGGGAGGAAACGTCCAAGAATGCGTTGCGTCAACTGGACGCAGCGCGGAGATGAGGGTGCCGTTCGCGCTTGCGGCGAGCAATAGCCCAAATGGAGTAGATCGTCCAACCGGCGGCCCCGGCCCCGAGGGGTGTGGCGGCCCCCATGACGCCGGCCACCGAAAGCGCGCCGGACTGGTTTGCCGAGCGCCGCACGAATGTTTCGGACCGGCCTGCGTTCCAATCTGACATCCAAAGCGGCACCCGCGGACCAAAACCCGGCCGCGACCTCGGTGGAACCGGTGTCGGAGGGGTCTCAAACCGCCTTCAGGTAATCCGTCAGCTTGGCGATCGCCGTCACCTTATCCGTCTGGTCCAGCGCGCCTAGCTCCGCCGCCAGCCGATCCATCGCGGATTCGTAGATCTGACGTTCGGAAAAGCTCTGGTCCGGCTGCCCGGAATTGCGGTGCAGGTCGCGCACGACCTCCGCGATCGCCAGCGGATCGCCGGAGTTGATCTTCGCTTCGTATTCCTGAGCCCGGCGCGACCACATGGTCCGCTTGATCCGCGCCTTGCCCTTCAGAATGGCCAGCGCCTCGTCAAATTGCTTGCGGGAAGCGAGTTTCCGCAGGCCGGCGGTGCGGGCCTTGGCGACCGGCACCCGCAGGGTCATGCGGTTTTCCTCGAACGTGATGTGGATCAGCTCGAGTTCGTGGCCGGCGATCTTCTCGACCGCGATCCGCTCCACCCGGCCGACACCGTGGGTCGGGTAAACGACATGGTCGCCCTCGACAAAAATCTCGGCCTTGGCGATAGCACGCGGCGTCAGGTTCGGTCCGTTGTGCGGCGGGCGAGGTGCAACTCGCGCTTCGGCCGTTACCGCGGCGGGCGTGCTGGCCGCCGGCTGCTCCGCCGCTGGATTCGACACGTCTTCCACGTCCTGCTGCTCACCCATCTTGTTACCTGTCCGCCAAGCATCCGCTACAAATGGGATAGGATTCCGCCGCCGATCGGCTCGGGTCGGCGAACTTCTCGGTTCACCGCTCAAGCACCGGACGCTGTGCCGCCAACCCCATCGTGTTCGTATTGGCGATGCGCGAGCGGAAAAGAAATCCTCCACCCTGGATCGCGATTCGCTGCTTGTAGCACGAAAAACCGGCCGAGTCAGCGGCTAAAGCCGGCTGGCGTCAGCCCGGCGCGCCGGGATCGAGCGAGAGCAGTTCGGCCTTGCCCGGCTTGTCCTTCCACTCGTCGGCATCGTCCGGAGGCGTCCCCTTACGAGTGATGTTCGGCCATGCCGCGGCCAATTCGCGGTTCCGCTCCAGCCAGTCGGCGGCCTTGTCGTCGCTGTCCGGCACGATGGCTTCGGCCGGGCATTCCGGCTCGCACACGCCGCAATCGATGCATTCATCCGGCTGGATGACCAGCATGTTGGCGCCGACGTAGAAGCAATCGACCGGGCAAACCTCGACGCAATCCATATACTTGCAGCGAATGCAATTCTCGGTGACCACATAGGTCATTGGGCAAACCTCTGGAGGTGAGACTAATTAGGGCGGCGCAGCGGCCGGGCGTTCAGGCGGAGCGATATGCCGACGAATCCGTAGCCGCGCAAGATGTTGATAGCGTATCGCTGACATCCACGTACAAAAGCCGGGCCTCCGTGGCGGGACCGCGACGTTCGGCCAAGCCGGCGACGCGCAGCACGCGCACCGCGCCGTGCACCGGCAGGGTCAGCACATCCCCGACGCGCAGCCGCGCGTGCGGCTTGTTCGTGGCCTGACGGTTGATGCGGATGGATCCCTGAGCGACCAAGTCCGCGCAATCCGAACGCCCCCGCATAACCCTGGCGCACCACAGCCACTTGTCGAGCCGCTGCCAGTCCCGGCCTTCTATGTCAGCTATCGGTCTCCTCCCCGATCATCGCCGCGCCACTATCGCCGCAAAGCGGCCAGTGCTGCAAACGGTCCGGTTGCCGGGCGAACCGGCGGCGGCGGCTTGACCATGGCCGGGCGGCGACGGCGCACCGGCGTCAGCATGTTCGGCGCCGGCGGCCCGTGCTGCTCCGGCCCCGGCCCCGAAGCGGGCAGCACGCGGAATCCCAGGTGCCGCAACACCACCGGCAGAATATCCGCCTTGATGGCGAGTCGCGACGCCAGGCCGGCCGGCAGCGCCACCGGCGCCCGGCGCGACTGATACCCCAACTCCCCGGCGATCTTCTCCGCGATATCAAGCCGCACCAGTATCGGCCCCGCCTCCACCCAGCCGGCAGCGACGGCAAACCCCACAGGCCAGAGCGATGGACTGGCCGGGATCGACACCATCCCGGCATGCGGCAACTCCGGCGTCGCGACGCCCCGGTGCAAGGCCCACAGCCGCGCCCGCATCGCCGCGGCGCGCGGTTTCAGCAGCGCCGGCATGAACAGCGCGAACCGGCCGGAGCGCACCCCCAGCGCCCGCAATTGCTGCCGGATCGCCGGATCGAGCGTTTCCGGATCGGCGCCCGGGATCAGTCCAAGCGCCTCCGTCAGCCGGTGCAACGGTCCGCGCAACGCCGGGTGGGCGCGCGCCATCACCTCGGCCGCGAACAGAGGCGCGAGGTCCGATTGGATTTCGCCGTCCATCCACGTTTGCAGCCGTGTCCTTACGCGCTCCCGCGCGGCGCCGTCGAGGAACTCGCTGTCCAGCACCTGCACCGCGGGGCGCAGCGCCGTGCTGCCCCGGGCAAGCCGGCCGATCGGCACGCCCTGCCATTCCACCCGGTGATCGGCGGTCAGCGCGAACGCGGCGGCAGGGGCGGCTTCGAGCACGGTGACCCGGCGCGGCATCTCGGCGCGCAACGCCCGCCGCGCCGCCCGTAGCACCAGCTTCTTCTCGTCACCCACCGCCGACGGATCGGGGATGAAACCGAAGCCTTCGATGCGGCCGACATCGTGGCCCTCCACCACCACCTCGCCACGTAGCGTCACGGCCGAGAGCAGGTCGTCGCCCTCGCCCGCCTCCAGCCGGCGCATCAGGTGCGCGGCGCGACGATCGACGAAACGGGTGGTCAGGCTGACGTGCAGCGCGTCGGACAGCTTGTCCTCGACCTCGCGCGCCCTGGCCTGCCAGTGCAGGCTGTCCTTCACCCAGTCGGAGCGTGCGGCGATGTAGGACCAGACGCGCACGCCGGACAGGCGCTGCATCAGCGTGTCGATGTCGCCGTCCGCCCGGTCCAGCCCGGCGATCTGCGCTGCCAGCCAGTCCGTCGGCAAAGCGGTATCGGTGGCGACATGGGAGAACACCCGGGCGCACAGCCGGGCATGGGTATCGTCGGCCAATTTACGGAAGTCAGGGATCTGGCAGGCATCCCACAGCATCCGCATGCGCCGCCGCCCCTGCGCCAGCTTGCGGATCTCCGGGTCGCGCGACAGCGCGGTCAGTGTCTCCACGTCCGACGCCTCATTGCCGCGCACCAGCCCCGGCCTCGGCGGCGGCGCGTTCAGGCTGTCGAGCAGGCTGTGCAGCGACGCGAAATCGAGGTCGCTGTTGCGCCAGCACAGCATTTCCAGCGACTCGAAATTGTGCGATTCGACGGCGTTGACGACGTCGTCGGGGATCGGCGGGCACTCGGTGGTGGTGCCGAACGTGCCGTCCTTCATCCCGCGTCCCGCCCGTCCGGCGATCTGGCCGATCTCGGCGGGCGTGAGGCGGCGGGGGCGGTGGCCGTCGAACTTGCCGAGGCCGGCGAAGGCGACATGGTCCACGTTCATGTTCAGGCCCATGCCGATGGCGTCGGTGGCGACCAGGAAATCGACCTCGCGGTCCTGGTATAGCGCCACCTGGGCGTTGCGGGTGCGCGGTGACAGCCGGCCCATGACGACGGCGCAACCGCCCTTGCGGCGGCGAATCAGTTCGGCGAGGGCGTAGATTTCCCCGGCGCTGAAGGCGACCACCGCAGTGCGTGGCGGCAGGCGGACCAGTTTGGCGGGGCCGGCGTAGTCCAGTTGCGACAGGCGGGGGCGGGTCTCGATCTGGGCGGACGGCACAAGTCGGCGGATCAGTGGCGCGATGGTCTCGGCGCCGAGGAACATCGTCTCCACCATCCCGCGCGCGTGCAGTAGCCGATCGGTAAAGACGTGGCCGCGATCGGCGTCGGCGCAAAGCTGGATCTCGTCCACCGCGACGAACTCGGCGCGGCGGTCGAGCGGCATGGCTTCGACGGTGCAGGAGAACCAGCGCGCCTCCGGCGGGATGATTTTTTCTTCCCCGGTGATCAGGGCGACGTAGCGGGCGCCCTTTTGGGCGACCATGCGATCATAATTCTCCCGCGCCAGCAGGCGTAGCGGAAAGCCGATGATGCCGGATGCGTGGGCGAGCAGACGCTCGATCGCGAGATGCGTCTTGCCGGTGTTCGTCGGGCCGAGGACAGCCTTGACGCGAGCCGCGAAACCGGAGTCGGAGCCGAGCATGGAGGGAATGTTTGGTGGTTACGGGGCGGAATGCAAGCGGATATGTCGTGACAGGACGGCGCCGCCTTGCGCCGATGCCTCGCCCTACGGGCACCCGTCGCCGTAGGTGCCATATGTCCGCACGCGATAATCCGGATCGTTATACTGTCATAAAATTCGCTGTATAGCTGCGAAAGCCTGATTACCGTATATTTCTTCTTTTTTGGATGCTCGAAACCCTTGCCTTTTGATTTAGGGAATTAATATGCTCCCGAACGGTCGTTGCTGAACCGCGTTTCGTCTGCGGCCATGCCCGAAGCTCCCGTTCCCTAAGCCTAACTATTTAAAATTGAGGAAGCCGTTCATGGCAGTCATCTCCCTAAGCCCGATGTCGATCGCCTTCGGACCGCAGCCAGCCAGTCGGCCGGTAAATGTTCAAACGATAAAAGTTGTCATCGAAGGCAGTCAGGCGGTCACCGTGACGCTTGCCCTGCAAGGCCCCAGCGCCAGCGCCTATAACGCCGGTCTGTATTCCTCCCAGCAAGTATCGGATCCGTCCGCCGGGGCAGGCGAGTTGCCCGGGGGCAAGATCCCCAAGCCCGGTTCGGTTTCCACCGACGAAATTGTGCCACTCGGCATGTCCGCGTCGCTGTCGCCACCGGCGTTGGGGAAGAACCCGATCAAAAATGCCCTGAGCTACCTGATACAAGTCGGCCTGCAAGTACCCGCACAACCGTTTCCCGGTGAGTTCGACGCGACGCTGCTCGTGACGTGGGATGGCGGCGGATCGGCCTCGATCCCACTGACCTGCTCGTCGGCGCAGTTCGCCGAACAAGTCACCACGCCCCTGCCGCTGACGCTGGTCGCCGGCGCAACCAACACCGTGGACGTTACGCTCAGCTACACGTCGATCGATCCCGAATTGCTGACGGTGGCCTTGATCCAGCCCAACGTAGCAGTCCCGGCCACGGGATCGCCGCCCGCGACGCCGGGACTGAGCATCCCGTTCGTGCAGTCAACACTGCCGCCGGTGTTCGCCAACGGCACCCTGGTGCAGACGCGGAGCACGGTGGCGACACTGACCATCAACGCGTTGCCGGCACTGGCCACGACTGGCAACGCCTACGCGTATTTCGATGTGGGCATCCCCAATCCAGCGATGTCTTCCGGACTGTCGCAAGAAATTGCGGTTGTGGTAACGCCGATCTTCAAAAAATGGGCGAACCTGGCTTTGGAAAAGACCGCCGACGGCGGCAGCGTGCAGGACTATCTCGGCCCTTCGACCGGCGGCGAGGCTGCGATTCCCGCGTCGCAAGGCGGCGGGACGGTTCAATACTTCAACGGCGGCATGATCGTCGCCCGGTCCAACGGCAACGTCTTCGTCGTCTACGGTGCGATTTACGTTTGCTACCAGGCGCTCGGCGGCCTGGCATGCGATCTCGGGCAGCCTGTGAACGACGAGGAAGCCGCGGCGGGCGGCGGCCGGGTGTCCCGTTTCGATGCTGGCGACATCTATTACAGCGGCGGCTCCGGCGCGCATGCCATCAAGGGCGCCATCCGCGCCCGTTATAATGCGCTCGGCGGCCCGGCCAGCGTGCTCGGCTACCCCACGACCAACGAAACCCAGGTCATGCAGAGCGGCAAGGCCATCGGCGCGTTCAACCGCTTTCTCAACGACGGCGCGATCTACTGGTCGGGGCCAACCGGCGCGTGGGAGGTTTATGGCGCCGTCCGCGACGCCTGGGAGATGCAGTACAAAGGCGTCAACGGCCCGCTGGGCTTCCCGGTCGCCGCGCAGGGACACATCGCCGCGGTGCAGGCGCCGCCGCTGCCGGAAACGACCTACGGAACGTTCCAGAAAGGCACTATCGTCTGGCACGACAGCGGGCCGCATGCCGGCATCAACCTGGTCGAATCGCTCGGCGTCTATGTGCAGCGGTTCACCGGCCGCGGCAATCACACGACATTCGAGGGCATGGGCCTCGCCGGCATCTGGCTCTACGTCGCGGTCGCGATCAAGGACCTCTCGACCGGTGCCACGCTGCAGGCCGATCAGATCCCGCCCACCGGCCATAGCGGCAACCCGCAAATCGAGGTGGCGGCGACCATTCTCAACATCAGCCCGGTCCATGGCGATTTGCGGCTGGCGGTCTCGTTCGACGGCTGGGACGCCGCGAACTCCACCAGCGCGCAGCACCTCGGCCTGTCCAGCACGGTCTACAGTGCGCAGACCCTGTGGGGTGTCGGCCAGGTCAATGACGCATGGACGGGCGACTTCCAGGCGACCTACGACATCCAGACCCACAACAGCTTCGATGCGTCGAAGTTCCGCCAGGAAATGTGGTGGAGCTTCGATAACTTCGGCACCCCCAGCCTGTCGTGGGAAGAATATGCCGAAACGTTCTCGGACGTTTCGATCAGCGAAAACAATTGGGAGCATCCATTCGACTGGGCGTTCTACAAGCTTGCCTATTCTGGCCTTGCCGCCTCCGGCAATTGCTTCGGCATGTCGATAGAATCAGTCTTCGCGCAGGTGGGCCGTTCGCTGTTCTCCGAGCCGATTGTGACGTATCCAATGCAGGCGGCCGAGACGCAGGAAATCAACATCAAGATGGGCTATCAGCTCGGCTCGACGATGATTACCTATTTCCTCGACCAGCTCATCGAGGGTCTCACGCAGGACCCGGTCCACGTCTTCAATGCCAGCCTGGCGCAGCATCAATCCGGTAACTACCCGGTGATCTGCCTGATGACGGCGTTCTTTGGCGACGGCCACTGCGTCCGGCCGTACGCGTGGTTCAACGGCACGTTTCCCGGCAAGCCGGGGGCGCTGGTGATCCAGATCGCGAACCCGAACTCCCCGGCGGTGCCCTATACCAAGAATGGTAACGCCTTCCCGGCGGTGCCGGATAACGACCCGTCCTGCCTGATCGTCATCGACAAGGCGTCGAACACCTTCACCCTGCAGGCTGGCCCGAACAGCACTAACTTCTACACCGGCGGCGGATCGACCGGCGGCCGGATGTTCACCGTTCCGTTCTCGGAGTTCTGCTCCCAGCCGCAAACACCGTTCTGGAAAGTCATCGAGCTGATTTTCGGCGGCGTAATGCTGATCTTCGCAGGCGATGCGCAAACCACGCAGATCACCGACGGAACCGGCAAGACGTTCTATGAGCCAAACCTGACTGCACCGCCGTCGAAATGGTCGGATATCCGCCAGGATGCGACCCAGCGGATCGGCCGCATGGCACGGGTTCCCGCGTTTGGGATCGAACGGGTGGTGCAACGGCCACCGATCGCAATCAATCCGGCAACCATTGGCAGCATCGGGCCGGTCGCTACGCTGATCAGCCAGCCGTCGATTCCGGAACTGTATTATCTGCAGGCCAACGGCGGGACGCTGCGGCATGAGTTCTCCGGGCGGCAGGCCGGGACGTCGCAGTGGTATATGCGTGTCGCCGGGATGGATGCCGTTGTGACCCTGACCGCCGCGGCAAACGAGGTTGACTTCGTGGAGGTCGGTCGCACCGGCTCCGCCGAGGGCACCGTGACGGTCACGGCCGCCGCCGGCGGCGCTGCGAAGCAGGCCACCGTGACGCTGGTGTCGAACCGCACCAGCGTGGCCAAGCAGTTCGCGGTGACCGGCCTGACGCTCGCGCCGGGGCAGCCGGTGACGTTCGGATTGGCCAACGCCGGCGACAAACTGGTGGTGCAGAATGCCGGGGCCGCGGCGAAATTCCAGTTGGCAGTGCAGACGACCGGCCTTGCCACCGCGACGACGCTGCCGGCGATCAATCTGGAGGCCGGACAAATCGCGGAGTTCGCGGCCGCGGTCCCGGTGGCAACCGATCCCACCCGCATACCCGTTCACCTGAAGGTGCTGGACGCGACGACGCGGGCCGTGGTGAAGGAGGTTCCTCTGCACTAGCGGTCCGCGCCGAGAGACGGTGGAAAGGCCGGGGCCTCGCTCCGGCCTTTCCCGCGTTCGGCGCTTCCGGCCGGGGCATCCACACCTCCGCTCCCGCCGTACCGTGAGGCGCTGGGGGCAGCCGGTGGTTGGCTCCGCGCATCAGCCATCGCCGGCGTGACCCGATAACGCCAGACACCATTGTCCGAACTCCGCCCGCATGCTTATGTCTGCCCATGCCAGGAACATTACCGGAACCATTCGCCGCCTGGTTCGCCTCACAAGGCTGGTCCCCGCGCCCGCACCAAATGGCCATGCTCGACGCCGCCCGGGCCAACGACAGCGTCCTGCTGATCGCGCCCACCGGCGGCGGCAAGACCCTCGCCGGCTTCCTGCCGAGCCTGATCGATCTAGCCACCAACCCCCTCCCCGGCCTGCACACGCATCTATGTCAGCCCGCTGAAGGCGCTCGCCACCGACATCGCCCGCAACCTGACCCGCCCGGCGCAGGAGATGCACCTGCCCATCGCGATCGAGGCGCGCACCGGCGACACCCCCGCCAACCGCCGCGCCCGCCAGCGTGCGACGCCCCCGCACATCCTGCTAACCACGCCGGAAAGCCTCGCCGTCCTGCTCTCCCTTCCCGACGCGCCGGCGTTCTTCCAGACCCTGCGCTGCATCGTCATGGACGAGGTGCACGCCCTCGCCGGCACCAAGCGCGGCGACCAACTCGCCCTTGGCGTCTCCCGCCTGCGCAGCCTCGCCCCCGCCGCCCGCCGCGTCGGCCTGTCCGCCACCGTGGCGCATCCCGCCGCCATCCAGGCCTATACCGGCGCCTCCCGCCGCATCGACGTCGCCGACGGCGCCCCGCCGCACATCTCCATCACCATGCCGGAGGGCCGCCTGTCCTGGTCCGGCCACATGGGACTGGAAGCAGCGCCGCAGGTCATGGAGAAAATCCGCGCCGCCGGCATGACCATCGTTTTCGTCAACACCCGCGCCCAGGCCGAACTGATGTTCCAGGCGCTGTGGAAGCTGAACGACCCGATGCTGCCGATCGCCCTCCACCACGGCTCCCTGGAGGTCGAGCAGCGCCGCAAGGTAGAAGCCGCAATGGCCGCCGGGTCGTTGCGCGCCGTAGTCGCAACATCTTCGTTAGACCTCGGCATCGACTGGGGCGGCGTCGACCAGGTCATCCAGGTCGGCGCCCCGAAAGGCGTGTCGCGGCTATTGCAACGGGTCGGCCGCGCCAACCACCGGATGGACGAAGCCTCCGAAGCCATCCTGGTCCCCGCCAACCGCTTCGAGGTGCTGGAATGCGAGGCCGCCATCCTCGGCGTCGCCGCCCGCGAACTGGACGGCGACCCGCCCCGCCCCGGCGGCCTCGACGTGCTGGCGCAGCACCTGCTGGGCCTGGCGTGCAGCGCCCCGTTCCTGCCGGATGAGATATACCGACGAAGTAACGACAGCCGCCCCCTACGCCGCCTTGACCCGCGCCGACTTCGACGACGTGCTGGGCTTCGTCGAGCACGGCGGCTACGCCCTGGCCGCCTATGACCAATGGAAAAAGCTGTTCCGCGACAGCGAGGGACGGATGCACGTCCGCAACGCCCGCACCGCCGTCGCTCTGCGCATGAACATCGGCACCATCGTCGAAGCCCCGGTCCTGAAAGTAAAGCTGACCGGCAAGCGCGGCTTCGGCCCGACACTCGGCGAAATCGAAGAATACTTCGTCAACATGCTCCGCCCCGGCGACACCTTCATGTTCGCCGGCCGCCTGCTGCGCTTCATCCGCATCCGCGAGATGGCCTGCGAGTGCATGGACGGCGGCGGCGGCGACCCGATGGTCCCGGCCTATGCCGGCGGCCGCCTGCCGCTGACCACCAATCTGGCCGATCGGGTGCGCGGCATGCTGCAGAACCCCGACACCTGGGACCTGTTTCCCGAGCAGGTGCAGCGACTGGCTTCGCCTGCAGACGCGGCATCTCCCGCCTGCCCGGCCGCAACGACCTGCTGATCGAGACGTTCCCCCGCGGCGACCGCTGGTACCTGGTCGCCTACTGCTTCGAGGGCCGCAACGCGCACCAGACCCTCGGCATGCTGGTGACGAAACGCATGGAGCGGGCCGGGTTCGCGCCGTTGGGTTTCGTCGCCACCGACTACGTGCTGGGCGTCTGGTCCGCCAACCAGCCGCTGAACGTGGCGGCACTGTTCGACCAGGACATGCTCGGCGACGATCTGGAGTCGTGGATGGCCGACAGCTCCATGCTGAAGCGCACGTTCCGCAACGTTGCGGTAATCGCCGGGCTGATCCAGCGTAACCTTCCGGGTGCGGAAAAGAACCGCCGGCAGGTGACGGTGAACAGCGACCTGATCTATGACGTGCTGCGCCGCCACCAGCCGGACCACATCCTGCTGCGGGCGACGCGGGCCGATGCGGCGGGCGGGTTGACCGATATCGGCCGCATCGCCGGCATGCTGGCGCGGGTGAAGGGGCATATCGTGCACATGGTTCTGTCGCGGGTCTCGCCCCTGGCCGTCCCCGTGCTGCTGGAGATCGGCCGGGAAAGCGTGCGCACCGACACCGATGAGGACGCCCTGCTGGCCGAAGCCGAAGCCATCATCGCCGAGGCCACCGGACAGGCCGAGCCGCCGCGCGTGCCCGCGGTGCACCGGGCAAACATGACACGGCGCTCCGGCGGCGCGCGGACGACGACCCTGCCGCGCAAGCGGGCCGCGCAATCGGACCTGTTCTCGTGACCGCGGCGCCGATCCACATGGCGGGCGAACGCCTGATGCTGGATCCGATGGGAGGATTGTTCTGGCCGGCCATGCGGCTGCTGGCTGTTTCGGACCTGCATCTGGAGAAAGGGTCGTCGTTCGCCCGCCGCGGCATGCTGTTGCCGCCCTGGGACACCCACGCCACGATCGATCGCCTGACGTTACTAATGCGCAGATGGTCGCCCGTCATCGTCGTGGCACTCGGCGACTCGTTTCATGACAGTGACGGGTCCGCGCGGCTGCCGGCGACGGAACAGCAACGGCTGAACGCAATGACGGAGGCGCACCGCTTCGTCTGGGTGCAAGGCAACCACGACCGCTTCGCACCCTCCGGCCTCGGCGGGGACTGGCTGGACAGTTTCGCCGCCGGCCCGATGACGTTCAGGCACGAGGCCGTGGCCGGAGCCGACGCGGGCGAGGTGGTCGGGCACCACCACCCCAAGGCTATGATCGAAGCGCGTGCCGGCACCGTCAGCCGCCCGTGCTTCGTGTTCGACGGACGCCGGCTGATGATGCCGGCTTTCGGCGCCTACACAGGCGGCCTGGATGTGCGGGACCCGGCGATTAACCGGCTGTTCCCACGCGGCGGCCGGGTCTTTCTGTTGGGCAAGGAGCGCCTGTTCAGCTTTGAGATCGGGCGAAACAGCGCACAGCGGATCGGATGAACAGTCTCAATTTGCCCGATCGGCTGATCGCGCCAAAGACGCATGAGAACGGAAACTATAGGGAATATTGTAACAATTGAAACTATGGTGGCCATGGCAAACGCCGGCGGTGTTGGAGTTTCCGGTTGCCGAATCACGAAGCCGCGAGTAAGAGAAATCATGATCCGCCGGCAACCCTACCGCGTATCGGAAGTTTCCGTTGCAACGGAATGGCGCAGGCCGAGCCGGTGTACGAGCATGGCGGCGAATCACCCGCCGCCGCGAGACGCCCGGGTTGATCTCGGCCTGCGGTGTTTCAACCCATGAATGAATGGATTGGCAGGATCGGTCCCGTGCGTCGCCCTCCCCTACCCTGTGATCCCACGCCGGCCGACGGCCCAACGGTGCAGGCAGCGAGGCCTAACGACGACTGCTGGCTGTACGCGCTGGTGGAAGCCATGCCGCAGATCGCCTTTCTCGCCGCGCCCGATGGCCGGATCTTGTTCCAGAACCGGCGTTGGAGTGATTACAGCGGTGCGGCGCCGGACGCTTGCTGGATCGCGGCGCTGCACCCGGACGACCGCAACTCAACCGGATCGGCCTGGAGCAACGCGCTGCGATCCGGCGCCAATTTCGAAGCCGAACACCGACTGCGCGGTTCAGAAGGCGGATACCGCTGGTTCCTGACCCGCGCCTCGGCGCAGCGCGCCAGCCCCGATGCCCCGGTCCTGCGTTGGCTGGGCACGTCCACCGACATCACGGCGCTGGTACTGGCCCGCGAAGTTGCCACCCAAAGGCTCGAGCACCTGGAATCCCGCCTGATCGAGCGGACCCGTGCGCTGAGCGATGCCGCCGAGGAACTCGGTGCCGAGATGCGCCGGCGCGAGGCGGCACAGTCGGCCCTGCTACAGTCGCAGAAGCTGGAGGCGCTCGGCCATCTGACCGCCAGCGTGTCGCACGATTTCAACAACATCCTGAATGCGATTCTGGGCGCTTACGAACTGATCGAAAGGCGAACGACGGAGCCGGGGGTGGCGAACCTGGCGGTGCGCGGAAAAAGCGCGGCAAACCGCGCCGCGTTGCTGGTGCGGCAGCTGCTGACGTTCGGCCGGCAGGAGACGCTGAAGCCCGAAGTCCTAAATGTGGCCGCGGTGATGCGTTCGGCCGACGATCTGCTGCACCACGCACTCGGTCCGGCGATCGGCCGCTCAATGGATGCGGCCTCCGGACTACGGGATGTGCTTGCGGATCCCCACCAGCTTGAAATCGCCTTATTGAATCTGGGTGTCAATGCGCGCGACGCCATGCCGGACGGCGGGACGCTCGCCATCACTGCCCGCAACCTTCCCGCGGCCGAGCGGCCGGCGCACTTGCGGGAGCAGGACTATGTGGCCATCGCAGTGCGCGATACCGGGACGGGCATGCCGCCCGAGGTGCGGGAGCGCGCGACGGAGCCGTTCTTTACCACCAAGCCGCAGGGCAAGGGCACCGGCCTTGGCCTCGCGATGGTCAACGACTTCGCCAATCAGTCGGGCGGCTGGCTGCGTATCGATTGCCCGCCGGACGGCGGCACGCTGATCGAACTCATTCTTCCGCGCGCCGCGGTCTCCGGAACACAGTCAACCGGGCCGGGCGCCAACCGGCACGCTGCGTCACGATATGGAAACGGCGCAATCGTCCTGCTGGTCGAAAACGACGAACATGTGCAACGGATTGCCGGCGGTCTGTTACGCGATTGGGGCCACGAGGTCGTGCACGCTTCGAGCGCGGAAGCCGCGGCGGTGCTGGCGCACGGGATGCCAAAGCTCGATCTGCTGGTGACCGAGGTGGCGATGTCCGGCGCGACCGGACCGGAACTGGCCGCGCGCCTGCGGGCCGAGCGCCCCGCTCTGCCGGTGTTGTACATCACCGGCCAGTCCAGCCAAACGGGGCTGATCGGCGAGCACGTGCTGCGCAAGCCATTCTCCGGCGCGCAATTGCGGGAGGCGATGTTTCGGCGGCTGAACGGTCCGGTCGACAGGGTCGCTTCGGCGGACGGCAAGTTTCTGCGGAAGCTGCAGAATCCCGGCTTGTGCGCCTCCTATCTGGCATGGCGTGCGGCGCGCGATGGCGATCGGCTGCCGCGGCTGGCCGATCTGGAACCGGCGCTGCTGCCGGAGGCGAACAATGCCTTCACAGTCGCGGTGGATGAATGCGCCGGTCCGATTACGTTTCGCTTTTTGCGGTTCGGTCCGACGCTGGCTGCGCGGCTGGGCCGTACGTTGGCGGCGACTCCGGGTTCCGGGCAGAAGGAGGACGTTGGTGATCAGGCATTGGCATCGCTGGATGGCGCCTACCGGCGCTGCACCCGAACACAGACGCCCAGTTATGAACACGCCCGTTGCGATTTCGGCGACGGTGAACCGGTCACCTTCGAACGACTGTTGCTGCCGCTTTCGGAGGACGGCCGCACTGTTACACACCTCACAGGGATCGTGATGTTTACCGGCCGGACCGGCGCATCGCTACCGCAGTGAATCTCCACGAAGGACGTTGACAACGGGATCTGGCGATGTCGACGAACGTCTGCTGGCCGCCCGAACTCGACCGGTTGGCGTTCGCTGCGATCCGCCTCGATCCGGCCGGCCGGACCAGGTTTTGATCGCGTGCGCAAAATTGCAGTCCGCAACAGAGGATATTAGACTGTGACCGATACAGGGCCGAGACTCGCGGCGGCGCGATGATGGATGGCGGGGCGGCCGTATTCGACCGCCCCGCCTATCGGATCGATGTTTTTGGCTACGTGAGGCCATCGTCGGGTATCGCCGTTGCTGCTGAACCTGACGAATGGCAATGAAAGATCGTCATGACCCCTGACACGGCCATCCCGACTGTTTTCGTAGTCGAGGACGACGCCGAAGCGAGAGAGCGGCTGTGGTTGCACCTGTCGGCCGCCGGCTTGATCGTTAAAACCTACGAGGCGGCGGAGGCATTTCTCGCCGAGCATACGCCCGAACTAACCGGATGCCTGATTACCGACGTTCGGCTTCCGCGGATGGATGGTGTCCGCCTGACCGAGGAACTGGCGAACCGGCCGAACCGATTGCCGATCATCGTCATCAGCGGGTACGCCGACACGCCGCTGGTGGTGCAGGCGATGCGTGCGGGCGCGGTTAATTTCCTGAACAAGCCGTTGGACCCGCAGGCCCTGATGCGGGCGCTGCACGCCGCCATGCAGGAGTCCTCGACAACCATAAGTCTGCGCAGCGAGGCCGCCGCCGCAGGGTATCGTGTGTCCACGCTGTCCCCGCGCGAACGCGAGGTTTTCGACGCATTCGCCCGCGGACTGTCGACCAAGCAGGTGGCCGATCATCTTGGTTTGAGCCCGAAAACGGTGGAGACCCATCGCACGCATCTTCATGAAAAGCTCAAGGTCGACACGCCCTATGCCCTGGTGCGGATGGGGGTTCTGGGAGCGTTGTTCGGTCGCGTTTGACGGCTCGGCTGTTTTGCCTGATTACTGAACTCGCTGCGTGTAACACGAGCAGGCGTTCCCGGCTCGTCCAGGCCAGCGCATGTGCAACGAAAGCTGGCCCGGACCAGCCGGACCATCACGATTTATCGCGGGAGCCGCTCACAACGCGGACGGGCATTACCTGGATTTTGAGACAATTCCTCGTGAACGACTGGCGCTTCTGGGGGGCCAAGAACTCGTTGCGCTTACCTGAGATCAAAAAGTCATTGGCATGCTTGCCGAAACGCGTGTCATTGTCGGACACGAAACGAGAAATTGCCGCATTTTATTGCCTGGGCATTATTTTTTGCACACGCTAGTCCGATTTCCGGGAAACAGCATGCCTTTCGCACTGATTTTTCGGAAATCATGCGGTCGCCCATAGGGAATTTCCTGAGTTTGCCGTTTCCTGCAACCAGCCTACCAATAACTTACAACCAGCAGGGCGCGTGATGAGTCCAGACCATGAGATGCGATTCGCTCTCGATCCGGCGAGGGACGCGTGGACGATGTCACCGGGCGGGCGCTTGCGGACGGCACCCCTTGACGCATTGCTCCCGGTCCCGGGCGGTCATGGTCCGCGAGCCAGGCATCGAGGCTGCAACGGTCGTCCCGGCGATAGATGCGCCATGGACAAGGCCCCGGGATTGAATGCAGGGCAACGCAGCGGGTTGCAACCCGGCGGCCAGCATAAGGGACATCGACTTGCCGCGGAATGATGCAGGCGCAGAGGGCGTCACCCGCGATGCGCCCAGCCGTGCATTGCAGGACGTCACGGAAACCATTCTTGTGGTCGACGACGACGACGACGTCCGTGTGGTGGTCGCCGAAATTCTGTCCGACCTCGGATATCGCGTGGCCGAAGCGGCGAGCGCCGGTGCCGCCTATGACCTTGCGCACACAATCGAACACCTGGATCTGGTGCTGACCGATGTCGTCATGCCCCAGGAGAGCGGACCGCAGTTGGCGGCGCGCCTGCGAAAAGACTTTCCGACTCTGAAGATTTTCTTCATCAGCGGGTATCGCCAGCTCCATGGGCTTGCGGGGGAACGTGTACTGGCCAAGCCTTTCACCGCCGACGCCCTTGCCTGCTTCATTGCCCGGGGTCTCGGCCGGGCGGCTTGATCAGCGGCCGTCCTCCGGTGGACAAGTCCATGCCAATGGCGTCCACAATCGGCAGAATCTCGACGGGAGGACGCAGGGCATGGACTTCGAACAGATCACCTATGCGATGCGCGGCACCACCGCGATCGTCACGCTGAACCGGCCGGAACGGCGCAATGCCCTCAGCGGCAAGCTGCTGCGGGAATTGAACGCGGCCCTGTTGGAAGCCGATGAGCACAACGCAGTCCATTGCGTCGTCCTGCGCGGCGCCGGCCCGCATTTTTGTGCCGGAGCCGATTTAAACGAGTATTCCAGCGGCAGGGGGCCGGATTACCGCGGACGCCAGGAAATCGATGACGACATCTGGCGGCTGGAGCAAGGCCAGAGGATGCGGGTGCAGATCTTCGACATGCACAAGCCGGTCATTGCACAGGTGCACGGGACTTGCATCGGCATCGGCACCGAACTGGCTTGGTTCTGCGACATCATCATCGTCGCCGACGACGCCCGCATCGGCTTTCCGCCGGTGCGCGACCTCGGCACCCCGCCCGGCTCGATGTGGCTGTATCACTGCGGACCGCAGTGGGCGAAACGATTGCTGCTGACCGGCGACAGCCTGACCGGCAAGGATGCCGCCGCCGTCGGACTGGCCCTGAAGTCGTATCCGGCGGATCAGCTTGAAGCAGAAGTGATGCGGCTGGCGGACCGCATGGGCCTGGTCGATCCGCATCTTCTGTCGGCCAACAAACGAATCGTCAATCTGGGGCTGGAGCTGATGGGTGCGAGAACGATCCAGCGCATCGGCGCCGAGATCGACGCCCGCGGCCACCTCGCCCCCAAGGCCCGGGCGTTCCGCGAGACGATGCGCGAGCATGGCGTCAAGCACGCGTTTCAGCAGCGGGATGCCGCGTTCGGAACCGGTTTCGCGTCGGTGACCGGGCGGGATCCGGATTAGGGCGCGGGGTGACGCGGGCGGAACCGGCCCCACATGACGGCCATGACACGTCCGTCCGCCGGCCCCGCCGTCCTTTGGTTCCGCAACGACCTCCGCCTCGCCGACCACGCCGCGCTGCAGGCCGCGATTGACACCGGGCGCCCGGTGCTGCCGGTGTTCGTCCTGGACGACGCCGCGCCGGGCCCGTGGAAACTCGGTGGCGCGTCGCGCTGGTGGTTGCACCACAGCCTGGCCGCGCTCGGCCGATCTTTGGAACAGCGCGGTGCCGGGCTGGTGCTCCGCCGCGGCGACAGTGTCGCGGTCGTCGCCGAACTGGCGGCGCGGACCGGGGCGGAGAATGTGTTCACGGGGGGCCTGGCCGATCCGTGGTCGCGTCGTCTCGACCAGACCGTGGCCGATCGGCTTCGCGGGCTTGGGACGGAATTCCACCGGATGCGCACGACGACGCTGTTCAATCCGGATCAGGTGCGGACCAAAAGCGGCGGTGCGTATGGCGTCTATACTCCGTTCGCGAAGGCATGTCTCGAACTTGGCGGCCCGAAAGCCTCAGCGCCGGCACCGCACGCCCTGCGCGGCGCGGATTCAGCCTCGGATCGGCTGGACGACTGGCGGCTGCTGCCGACGAAGCCGGACTGGGCATCGGGCCTTCGGGACACCTGGACGCCCGGCGAGGCGGGCGCCATGGACCGCGCCGAGGACTTCCTGAAGAAGGGTCTCAAGGCCTACGCTGCGGCGCGCGACCAGCCGGGCGACGATGGAACCTCCATGCTGTCGCCGCACCTGCATTTCGGCGAGATTTCAGCGGCGCAGCTTTGGCACCTCGCGCATCGCCAGCCCAACGGCAAGGGCCGGGAGGTCTTCGTCCGCGAGCTGCTGTGGCGTGAATTTTGCGCGAACCTGCTATGGCACAACCCCGGCCTGCCGGATGAACCGCTGAAGCCGGAGTTCGCCGCCATGCCGTGGCGCGACGACAAGCCGGGCCTGAAAGCGTGGCAAAAAGGCCAGACCGGAGTGCCGATCGTCGATGCCGGGATGCGGCAGCTCTGGCAAACCGGCTGGATGCACAACCGCGTCCGCATGATCGTCGCCAGCTTTCTGATCAAGCACCTGATGATCCCCTGGCAGGCCGGCGAGGCGTGGTTCTGGGACACGCTGGTGGACGCCGATCTGGCGAACAACGCGGGGAACTGGCAGTGGGTGGCCGGCTGCGGCGCTGATGCCGCGCCGTATTTCCGCATTTTCAACCCGGTACTGCAGGGCCGCAAGTTCGACGCCGAGGGTGACTATGTACGCCGTTTCGTGCCGGAACTGGCGAAACTCGACGCAAGGCACATCCACGCACCCTGGGAGGCACCGCCGGAGGTGCTGGCCCGGGCCGGAGTGATCCTTGGCGAGACCTACCCGCACCCTATCGTCGATCTGGCCGAGGGGCGGTCTCGTGCGCTCGCCGCTTACGATCGGATCCGTTCCGCCGCCTGATAACGCTTTTTGCGACCAGTTGCCTGGACACCGGGGGCGTCCTATCTCATTGACACTTCAATGACGATTGCCGCCATACCCCCGGGTGCGAAGCTTCGTGTAGTCGGCGACGTTCATGGTGACGCCGCCGGCTTTTCGTACGCGGTCGCGACCGACCGGTTCATCGTTCAGCTTGGCGACCTGATGGACCACGGCCCCGACAGCGCCCGGGCGATGGGAATGATGTTCGATCTTGTCGAGACCGGCCGCGGCCGGTTCATCCTGGGCAATCACGATCTGAAACTCGCCCGGGTGCTCAGCGGCGACAACGTGAGGGCCGACGGGACGGTGCAGGCGACGATCGCCCAGTTGGACGACGCGCTCAGGCAGCGGGCCGTGCGGCTGATCGCCGAGGCGCCCGCCTGGATATTGCACGGGTCCTCGCTGTTCGTGCATGGCGGGTTTCACACCAGCATGCTGGAACAGCCGCCGCCGGGGCACGGGCTGCAACGCCCGCACGGTGCCGTGGCAAGGGCTTTGTACGGGGAGCCGACCGGCCGTATCCAGCCCGATGGATACCCGGAGCGCAGCCTCCGCTGGGTGGACCGCATCCCCTCCGGCATCACCGTCTATTGCGGCCACGATCGGCGGAGTTCCGACGGGCGTCCGTACATCCGGCACGGGGTGCTGGGGGGCAAGGCGGTCTTCCTGGACACCGGAGCGGGCAAGGGCGGACATTTATCGTGGATCGACCTGCCCTAGGCTTGTGTGCCTCCCGTGCCGCTGTTCAGATAGCCGGACGCATCGCATAGGGACGCAACCGCATGAAGCCACGGCTGGTGCTGGCCTGCCTGACCACGACCGCGGTCATCGCCCGCGCGCGCGCCGAGTTCGATGCGTTCGTCCTGCCCGGCCCGAGTGACATGACTGTCGGGGAGGTTGCCGAGGCGGCACGCTCCCACCGGGCCGAGGCGATCGTGTTCACCAACACACTACCCCTTTCCGCCGCGGCCATCGCCGGTCTGCCGCGCTCCGTCCGCGTTGGCGCCACGATCAGCGTTGGCCACGACCATATCGACGTCCCGGCCGCCCGCAGGCGCGGGCTGATAGTCACCAATACGCCCGGCGTGCTGGATGAATGCACGGCCGATCACGCGATGATGCTGCTGCTGGCGGCGGCGCGGCGCGGGATCGAGTATGATCGGATCATGCGCCAGGGCTGGCGCTACCGTATCGGCCAGGGCGATCTGCTCGGCGTGCGCGTGACCGGCAAGCGCGTCGGCATTCTCGGCATGGGGCGGATCGGGCAGGCGTTCGCGCGGCGTGCGCGCGGCTTCGACATGAAGGTGCTGTATCACGGCCGCACCCGCCTGCCTCCAGATCAGGAAAAGGGCGCCGAATACTTCCCCAACTTCCACGCCATGCTGCCGTACTGCGATTTTCTCTCGGTGCACGCGCCCGGAGGCCCCGCCACGGACAAGATCATCGATGCCCGCGCGCTGGCGCTGCTGCCGGACGGCGCGGTGCTGGTGAACATCGCCCGCGGCTCTTTGATCGACGAGGACGCGCTGTTCGACGCGCTGCGATCGGGAAAATTGTTCGCCGCCGGGCTGGACGTGTTCAGGCAGGAGCCTGACTATGATCTGCGCTTCGCCGGCTTGGACAATGTGGTGCTCTCGCCGCATGTCGGCAGCGCATCGCGTGAGACGCGCGACGCAATGGGTTTCCGGGCATTGGACAACGTTGTCGCGGTCCTGGCCGGGCGACCGGCGATCGACCCGCTCTGGAGGGACTGACATGGCCAAACCGGTTCTGTTCGTGACACGGCGCCTGCCCGCGGCGATCGAGGGCCAGGCTGTCAGGGATTTCGAGGCTCGGCTGACCCCGTCGGACGCCGCGATCCCGGACCTGCTGGCGCGGGCGGCCGGAGCGGACGCCATTCTGTGCTGCCCGGGCGACGTGATGGATAGTGCCGTGATCACTATGCTGCCGGACACAGTCAAGGTCATCGGCACGTTCAGCGTCGGCTACGACCACATCGACGTTGCGGCGGCGGCGGCGCGGGGCATCAAGGTCTGCAACACGCCCGATGTACTCAGCGTTGCCACGGCGGAGTGCGCCATGCTGCTGATCCTCGCGGCGGCGCGGCGGGCCGGCGAAGGCGAGCGGCTGGTGCGTTCCCACGCCTGGCAGGGCTGGGCGCCGACGCAGTTGCTCGGCACGCAGGTGTCCGGCCGCCGGCTCGGCATCTTCGGCATGGGCCGCATCGGGCGCGAACTCGCCCGCATGGCGAAGGGTTTCGACATGGAGGTTCACTACCGCGACATGGCGCGCCTGCCGCGGGAGCTGGAACACGGCGCCTTCTTCCACGACAACGACGACAGCTTCCTGCCGCTGTGCGAAGTGCTGTCGCTGCATGCTCCGGGTGGTGGGGGCACACGGCACTGGCTGAACATCGACAGGATCGCCAAGTTGCCGCAGGGCGCGGTGGTGGTGAATGCGGCCCGCGGCTCCTTGATCGACGACACAGCGCTGATCGCGGCGCTGAGGATCGGCCATGTGGCCGCCGCCGGGCTGGATGTCTACAACAACGAGCCGATGCTCGATCCGGAGTATCTGACGCTGGAGAACGTCGTGCTGCTGCCGCATCTGGGAAGTGCTACGACGGAGACGCGGGACGCGATGGGGCGGCTGGTGCTGTCCGGGATCGCGGCGGTGCTGGCCGGGAAGACGCCGCCCAATCTTGTGGGATAGGACGATGGGGATGGCTGCGCCCGGCCCCCACGGGCGCCGGCGGGCTTGTCGAGGCGATGCGGCCTCACGGGCGCAGATTTGGTCATGCCTTTGCCGGCAATTCCGCTCTATCGCTGCGCCATCATCGAGCCGTAGCGTGCGATTACCGGCAGCAGCGCATCAAATCTCAGCGCTTCCGTATCCACGCCGGCACCGATGGCCCGACGCCAAAGTTCGTTGTCGAGGCGCGTCCGATTATGCAAAAGCGACAGAGCCTCCGGGGTAAGAAGGGCGGCGAAGTCGGTGCGCAAGTCAACCGGCATCGTTGATGTAACATTTTCCGTCGTGTAGCGGATCGGTTGTCCCAGCCACTTGGCAAGATTAGACCGGAAGCCGGGAGCCTCGACGGCATCCACATAAGAGTAGGTGGAGAGCCGGTCCTCGGCGGCTGCCAGCAAGGCGGCGTCATCGGCGGCCGAGATAAAGCCGTTGGGCGGGACCGCGGCATGCGGCCAAAGCAACAGGCGCAACGCGAGATTGTCTGTCTGGCAGGCGATCCGTTCATCAAGCAGGAAATCAGCCAGCGGGCCATGTGAAAGGCGCATGCGTTCGCCCCAGCCGCCCCATTGAACGATTTCGTCCTCCGGCCGCGCGCGCCAGAAGAGATAGTGGGACAGGAGACGAAGGGACGGCTCGCGAAAGATGGTCAAATGCTGCGCGTGCGGGTATGCGGCGGCGGTTGTCGAATGAGCCATGTGCACGATGAGCAGGTCTGCATCTCGAGGTAGCGTGGTAGGGTCGAAAATCAGTCGCCGGACCGGCTCGTCAATTGTTTCCAACGCATCGAAATCGCCGAGCACCGAGGCATCGAAGCCTGTAATGACATGGCGAGGCGCGAGCGCCTCGGTGAGCACCTTGGTCAGCGCGGTGCCGGATGTCTTGGGGATATGGGTGAAGACCACCGGGCGGGACGGGTCGAGGCTGCTTCGGATGGGGCCAGCGATACGACGTCGGCCAGCAAAAACGCGATTAAACAAAAATCAACTCCCTATCGAACCCAGGCTCGCCAGTTCCTACTCGCCTCGAGATTATAGATCAACCGCACTGTGAAGTCCGTAGACACCAGCGCCGCTCCCGGGGACTTGCGCACGCCGCCGCATTGTCAAAGACCCGCTTTACAGTAGCGGCAACACGTCAGCGCTCGTGCCCGGCCCGGCTGCGCGCCGCCTTGCACGGTTCGGCGTGCCAGCGCGCGCCCTGAACGACCTACATATGCCTGTATTGTGCAAGCCGCGATGGACCCCAACCGGCCGATTGAGATCGACTCTCCGTTTGTGCCATGTCGTTATGTCAACCGATGTCGTCATCCAGACCTTCTGCTTGTTGCCGCCGTTATCGCCTCGGTTGGGCAATGCGCTTTCGTTCGGGCGGCGATCATGTCATTCGCGATCTTTTCGGCCACCGCCATCGTCGGAAGTCGGCATTTGTGCTTACTCTTCAGGTCGAACTCGCCGACATTCAGACCCTTTTACGTAGTGCTCGCGAGAAGCGCGTCTGATGTGGCTGCTTGCAACGACGATGGTTCGTCAGATGCATCGAAAAGTATCTGCAACGCTTGTCGGATCACGCCGATCTTCAAGTAGATTGGAGTCGTCCGCGGGCCCGCCCCGCGAATTCGCTGATCCCAGCCGCAGCCATGCTTCGCAATTCGGCCGGTCGCCCCGCGGCTTAGGTAGCCGCACAATCATGTGCAGGCGCAACCGGGGGCGGCCACGCCGGCGATTGAAGGAACCTCAAGCCACGCTTGCGCACCGCCAACGAAATAGGATACCCCCCTATTCCATGACCCATACTATCCGGGAAAAGCAGAAACTCCTCGCCCGCGTCCGCCGCATCCGCGGCCAGATCGAGGCGATCGAGCGCGCCCTCGACAGCGAAGCCGGTTGCGAGCCGGTGATGCACCTGATCGCCGGCGCGCGCGGCGCCATGGCCGGGCTGATGGCCGAGGTCGTCGAAGACCATGTCCGCACCCACCTCGTCGACACCGAGGCTCACCCGGGCGCGCTGGACACCGGCGCGGTCGACCAGTTGCTCGAAGTCGTCCGCACCTACCTCAAATGAGGCCGCAGATGGAAACCCACAGCCACGTCTTCCTGGGCGAAGGCCACGAACACGCCGAAAAGCGCACCTGGTGGGTGATCTGGCTGTGCGGCGCTATGATGGCGCTGGAGATCGCCGGTGGCCTGATGTTCGGGTCCATCGCCCTGGTGGCGGACGGGCTGCACATGAGCACGCACGCGGGGGCGCTGTTGCTCGCAGCGCTGGCCTATAGCTACGCCCGGCGGCACGCGACCGATACGCGCTTCACCTTCGGCACCGGCAAGCTGGGCGACCTCGCCGGCTTCACCAGCGCCATCGTGCTGGCGATGATCGCGTTGCTGATTGGCTGGGAGGCGGTCACGCGCTTGCTCGCCCCGGTGCCGATCGCATTCGCCGAGGCGATCCCGATCGCGGCGCTGGGACTGGGGGTGAATATCGCCAGCGCCTGGCTGCTGAGCGGCGGGCAGCACCATCATCATCATCATCACGGGCAGAATCGCGACGACGAAACGCGCACCATCGATCTCGGCGGCATCCCCGTCACGCTGGAGATTTATGAAGACGGCGTGCCGCCCCGTTTCCGGGTGCACGCCGACATCCCTGCCTCCGGCCTGACCGCCGAAACCATCCGCCCGCATGGCGCGTGCCAGACTTTCGCATTCCGCGCCGTCAACGGCGCGCTGGAAAGCATCGACGAAGTCCCTGAGCCGCACGCCTTTACCCTACAGCTCCGACACGGTTCGGCTGTCGCCTCCCTGGCCTTCGAGGAACACGAGCACGGTCATGCGGCCTCCCACCGCGACAACAACATGCGCGCCGCCGTCATCCATGTGATGGCGGACGCCGCGGTATCGGTGCTGGTGATCGTGGGGCTTATCCTGGCGCGCGCGTTCGGCTGGCTGTGGATGGACCCATTGGCCGGCATCATCGGCGCCTGCGTGATCGCGAGCTGGGCCTGGGGGCTGGTGCGCGATACCGGCAGCATCCTGCTCGACATGAACCCCGATCCGCGCCTGACCAGCCGCCTGCGGCAGGAGATCGAGGCGGACGGCGACCGCCTGACAGACCTGCATGTTTGGCGCCTCGGACCCGGCCATCTGGGCGCGGTGCTGTCCGTGGTCACCGGCAAGGACCGCCGCCCGGAGGACTACCGCCAGCGCCTGCGGCATTTCACGACCTTGTCGCACGTCACGGTGGAAGTGCAGCCGCAATGACCGTGGAGGCCCGGCTGCAGGTGTTCGCGGACCTGCTGCTGCGCTGGAACGCCTCGCTGAACCTGATAGCCCCGCGCGACGCGGAGGTCGTGCGGGAGCGGCATATCGAGGATTCCTTGCAACTGGTGCCGCTGATGCCGGCGGGCGTTGAGCGCGGCATCGATCTCGGCACCGGCGGCGGCTTCCCGGGCCTGATTCTGGCCATCGCCACCGGCGTTCCGTTCGATTTGATCGAGTCGGACCGCCGCAAGGCATCCTTCCTGCGCACCGCCGCGCTGGAGACGGGTGCGCCCGCCACAGTGCATTGCTGCCGCATCGAGGACGCGCCACTGGCTCCCGCACCCCTTGTGACGGCGCGCGCCCTGGCTCCCCTGCCCCGCCTGCTGCCACTGGCCGCGCGGGTGCTGACACCGAATGGCGTCTGCCTGCTGTTGAAAGGTGCGCGGGCGGAGGAAGAACTGGCTGCGGCCGGGAAGGATTGGACCATGAAGGTCGAGCGCGTGCCCAGCCGGACCAGCGCCGATGGGGTCGTGCTGCGGCTGACGGGGTTGCGTGCGAAGGGTGTGGGGTGAGGTTCGGCAGAGGCGTTCGCTCAGGATGGGCAGCGAGCTCACGACTCCCCTCATATTCAGATCGCTCCAAATACCTTCGTGAAAAGCGGCTGAGCGTTCAGCATGGCGTTGAAGGTCTCTATCAACGGGCGCAACCGGCTTTCCGGCATGTTCGGGATCAGGTCGTAGAGCATGCAACCCTGGCGGAACAACGAATGGGTGCGGCGTTTGGCGGTATTGGATTTCAGCAGCCGGTCGTATCCAAGCGCCTCGCCTGCCGCGCCCAGCAGGGTCAACAGCACCACCGCGAAGGCGTTGAGCAGCCACAGCCGGTCGCGGCGTTCGGGCGAATTCACGCGCATGATGCCCATCCCCATGCCGAAACGCAGGTCCTTGGTATCGCGCAGCCCTGATTCGATACCCCAACGGGCGCCGTAGAACCGGGTCAGGTCCTTGGCCGTCTCGTCGGTGCTGTTGGTCGCCAGGCACCAGGCCTGCTTCATGTCCTTGTCGCGCAGGCACACGACGGTGCCGACCTCATAGCACTCGGCGGTGACCTTGGCGCAGCGCAGGGTGCGTGCGCGGCCGCCGGGGCCGACCCACGATGCCGCGGTGCGGGCCTCGCCATCGGCCGCGGTGACCGAGATGTTGCCGCGAAAGCGGATGACATAGTCGAAGTGCAACTGCTCGGTCAGCAGCCGGTAGAGCTTGTGATCGCCGAAGCCGCGGTCGGCGATGATGCGGACCTTGACCTGCGGCGGCAGGATCTCGGCCAGTCGTACCAGCACGCGGTCCTCATACAGATTGCGGCGATCCTTCAGGGTTTTCTTGTCCACCGTCAGCCAGACCAGCGGCGTGGCGCGGCCGTGTTCGGTGATCAGCGACAGCATGATGGTGGCCTGGTTGTCGGCGTCGAAGTCAGTCCAGTCCATGGCGACCGCGATGGAGGTGCGGGCGCCGATGACGAAAGGCACCCACAGGGCCAGGATGTCGTCGACCTTGATGCCGGGGTTGGACAGCAGGCGGTCGACCTGTTTGATCGCATTCTTGGTTGCCACGCCCTTGGCCGCAGCCAGGCCATGCCCGATGGCGGCGACGGCGAGCGATGCACTGTGCAGCACGCCGAGGGTGGCATCGGACAGACAGTCGATGCGCTTGGCGTGCAGGTCCGGGCCGAGCAGGCCGCCGAGGACATCACGAACCTGATCGAACGAGAACTGGCTGGCGGTGGTTGTCACGGCATGCTCCGCAGAATCCTATTGATCGCTGTGGAGCAGACTCGACCGATGCGGCGGGGAGGAAAAGTGGTTCGACAAATACGCAACTTTCGGACAACGATGCCGTTTTGCCGAGTTTTTTTGGAATCTCAAAGAGAGCGGGTGAGTTTTTTATTCCCACGCCGGGTCAGGCCGAGAATGAGGGGATGCTTGAGGGCAGCGAGGCCAAAGTCTGGGCGAGGGCGTTGTTCCTTTATCGTCATGGCCCGGCTTGTCCGCGCCACCCGGGCAGGCATTATGCCGCTATTGGTGGCCGGACGAGCCGGGCCATGACGATTGCGGGACGACCGTCAGAACTCGCTAAACTCGCACATGCTGTCGGAATTCAGTGCCACCTTCCGCTGCGTCAGGTTCACGTTCCACGACGCCAGATCCGCCTGAGACCTCGGTATTCGCAGCCGCTGCGTCATCGAGCGGACGGAATAGAAGTCCCGCTGCAGCTTGCGCACCTGATCCACCAACTGGTCCTTCGACATTTTCGCCGGATGGATGTGGCAAAACGATCCGGGCCAGCGCTCCATGTTCTCCTCGTCGATGATGCGGTCCTCGGACTTCATCCGCTCGTACAGCGGGGTGCCGCGCAGCGGGACGATAATGTTGAAATAGGCTGCCGGCACCTTGTACTCGTGCAGGAACTGCAACGTCGCCGGGAAGATGCTCTCATCGTCGGCATCCGTGCCGAAGACGAAATTGAACGAGAAGCTGATGTTCCGCTTGTTCAGATTGCCGATCATGTCGGCGTAGCTGTGGGATTTGTTGAATTCCTTGTGCATGGTCTTTAGCGTGTCCTGGGAGATGCTCTCGATCCCCATGTTGACGTGCAACAGCCCGGATTTCTGGGCCAGGTCGAGGAATTCAGCATCCAGCCCGAAACGCGGCGAGAACAGCGCGGACCAACGTATCTTCAGTGGAACAAGCGCCTCCAGCAGTTCCATCGTGCGCTTCTTGTTGCCGACGAACTGGCTGGCGGCAAAGAAGATGTGGTGTTTGCCGGATTTCCTGATTTCCTCGACGATTTCCTCCGCCGGGCGGTCGCGGAACCCATAGTCGCCGTTCAGGCGGCGCTCGGCGCAGAAATCGCAGGTATACGGACATCCGCGAGACTGCTGGATAACCACCGGGCTGTAGAACACGTAGTCCTTGGGCTTCAGCAGGTCCCAGCGCGGCGTCGGCATGCCGGACAGGTCGGCGGGCGTGTCGCGCTGATAGAATTGCCGCAGCCGCCCGGCAGCGGCATCCTCCAGCATCGTCGGGAAGATCTCTTCCGCCTCGCCGATGCACACCCCATCGGCGTGCTGCGCCATTTCGTCGGCGTAGAACGTGGCGTGCGGGCCGCCCATCAGGACCGGAACCTTCCTGGCTCGGAACCTGTCGGCGATCTCATAGGCGCGCAGCGAGGTCACCATGCGGGCGGTGATGGCGACGACGTCCACGTCCGCGTTGTAGTCCGCGTCCTCGATGGCGTCGTCGACCAGCGTGATATCCCAGCCCGGCGGAGCCAGCGCCGCCAGATAGGGCATGATCGCGCCCATCAGCTTACGCTTGCGGATTCGGAGCGGGCGGCGATCATCGCGTGAGCGGTAGCAGGCGGCCTGGATAATCAGCAGTCTGGGCATGGGTGTCCGTTCGGAAGGAAGTCTCTAGCAACTGACGTACAGCACTCACCTGCCGCGGGGTTGCCCCCTCGGCCGGGTAAGCGGCGAAAACCATTGGAAAGTCCGGCTTTCCTAATCGACAAAACCTGCTCCAATATTCATGTACGATTCCCACTGGAATTCGAATATTTTCGGCACGGTACCATGATCCTGCCCCCCGTCAAGTTTCCGCCGCATCGCAGCACGGGACCGCGGGGTGACGCATCGAATCCTACCGCCGCACAGGACCCCGCGTTGCCGGGAGCAGCTTTGCCAATTCATCCGGCGGGACAGGACCGGGGCGCCCCCGATCTTTTTGACACGGAGTTCATCAGCCGGCTGCGCCGCAACCGCGATCGCAGAAAATGGCCCGCGGCGGCGCCGCCCCGTCCTCGTGGCCAAAGGGCCACCATCCACGCCTTGCCGTGGCTGCGCGGTCGAAGGCGTGGGATGGCGGGCCTGCGCCCGCTATGACGCGTACAGGCTCGTGCCTCACAGTCTGCATTTTCATGGCAGTTAACGAGCCGGCAGCGCCGCCGCGTCGGCAAGCCGTGTCCCCGACGCGGTCGTTCCCGGGCGTTGCCTAATTCTTGGCACTCACCCTCGCCCAGGTATCCCGCAACCCGACCGTCCGGTTGAACACCAGGCGCTCCGGCCGCGAATCCGGATCGATCGCGAAATACCCGGTCCGCTCGAACTGCACCGCCTCGCCAACGGGAGCATCCGCCAACACAGGCTCCACCCGCGCCCCGGTCAGCACCTCCAGCGAATCCGGATTGAGATCGGCCAGCACATCGCCATCCGCGCCGGGGTCGGGGCGAGTGAACAGGTGCGAATACAGCCGCACCTCGGCGGGCACAGCATCCGCCGCCGCCACCCAATGCAGCGTCGCTTGCACTTTCCGCCCGTCCGGCGCGTTGCCACCCTTCGACCCCGGATCGTAGGTGCAGCGCAGCGCCACAACCTGCCCGGCATCGTCCTTCACGACCTCCCGGCAGGTGACGAAATAGCCGTAGCGAAGGCGCACCTCCTTGCCGGGCGACAAACGGTAGAACTTCTTCGGAGGGTGCTCCATGAAGTCGTCCTGCTCGACATACAGCTCCCGCCCGAACGTCACGGTTCGCAAGCCGGCCGCCGGGTCGTCCGGATGATTGCGCGCCTCCAGCGTCTCGGTCCGGCCTTCGGGATAGTTGTCGATGATCAGCTTCAGCGGGCGCAGCACGGCCATGCGCCGAGGCGCCACCGGGTTCAGCGTGTCGCGGACCGCCGATTCCAACATCGCGACGTCCACGGTGCTGTAGGCACGGGCCACGCCGACACGGTTGACGAATTCCCGCAGCGCCGCCGCCGGAACCCCGCGCCGCCGGATCCCGGCGATCGTCGGCATGCGCGGATCGTCCCAGCCGGTGACGTGACCGTCGGTCACCAGCCTGGTCAAATGCCGCTTCGACAGAATGGTGTAGGTAACGTTCAGCCGAGCGAATTCATATTGGCGCGGGCGGGACGGCACCGGCAAATGCTCGATCAGCCAGTCGTACAGCGGCCGGTGGTCCTCGAATTCCAATGTGCAGACCGAGTGCGTGATGTGCTCGATCGCATCCGACTGGCCGTGCGCGAAATCGTAGGTCGGATAGATGCTCCAGGCATCGCCGGTGCGCGGATGATGCGCGTGCAGGATGCGGTACAGCACCGGGTCGCGCAGGTTCATGTTGCCCGACGCCATGTCGATTTTCGCCCGCAGCACGCGGGTGCCGTTGGGAAATTCCCCGGCGCGCATGCGGCGGAACAGGTCCAGGTTCTCCTCGACCGGGCGGATGCGGAACGGGCTGTTCTCGCCGGCCTCCGTCAGCGTACCGCGCTGGGCGCGCATTGCATCGGCGGGCGTGTCATCGACATACGCGTTGCCGGTGCGCACCAGATGTTCAGCCCATTCGTAGAGTTGCTCGAAATAATCCGAGGCGTAGTACAGGTGCTCGCCCCAGTCGAAGCCGAGCCACCGGACGTCGCGCTGGATCGAGTCGATGAAAAGCTGCTCCTCCTTCACCGGGTTGGTGTCGTCGAAGCGCAGGTGGCAGCGGCCTTCGAATTCGCGGGCGAGACCGAAATTCAGGCAGATCGACTTGGCGTGGCCGAGGTGCAGGAAGCCGTTCGGCTCCGGCGGGAAGCGCGTCACGACGCCGCGGGCGCGCCCGGACTCCATGTCATCCTGCACAATGTCGCGGATGAAATTGCGAGGGGCCTCGATCACGCTCGTCTCGGTATCCACCATGCCTCCGGCTCCGGAATTCAGACCCTGTCCAATGTGATGCCGCTGGTCGCCGAACACAGGGGTCACGGCGAACATGTCGGAATCGCGCTCTCACTACACACCCGCACGGGGTTTGGCGACCAATCGCATGCGCGGGCCGCGGATTCGTTCGCGGTGAGCGGTGTAGAGGCCGCTGGCGATGATGATCGTTGCGCCGAGCAGGGTCCAACCATCCGGAAGATTGCCGAACACCAGGAAGCCGAGGACGGTGACCCAGATCAACTGGGTGTAGAAGAACGGCGCCAGCACCGAAGCGGGTGCCAGGCGATGCGCCAAAATGACAATCCACTGCCCGGCCGAGGCAAGCACGCCCAGCAGCAGAGCCAGGCCGAACTGGCGCGGGTCCGGCCAGGCCATGCCGAACGGCAGCAGCACGGTCAGCACCGCTACGCCGATGGCAGCGGTCCACAGCACGGTGGTCTCCGCCGCGTCGGAAACGGCGATCTTGCGGGTGATGATCAACGCCATGGCCCAGCAGAACGCGCCGCCAATGCCGAACAGCGCGGCCGGCTGGAAACCGCCGAAACCAGGCCGGACGACCACCAGCATCCCCAGCAATCCGGTCCCGGCGGCGGCCCAGCGGCGCAGGCCGACGGTTTCTCCCAGCAGCGGGACCGACAGGACGGCGATCAGGATCGGCGAGATGAAGTTGATCGTCGTCGCCTGCGCCATGGTCATCCGGCGCACGCCGTAGACGAACAGGATCGACGACAACACGACGCAGAGGCCGCGCGCGATCTGCAGGCCCGGGTTGCGCGGACGCGCCGACTGGCCGCTGGCGCGGCGGCCGAGCAACAGTGCCATCCCGAGGAACAGCACATAGCGGATCCACAGGAACTCGCCGATGGGCAGGCTGGTGCTGAGATATTTGGAGATGGTGTCGGAGAAGCCGAACAGGACGGTCGCGCCGACCGCCAGCACGATGCCCCGGATTGGATCGTCTGCGAACATGGCGGGGTATGTAGCGGGGCGACGGCGGCGGGAGCGAGATTATTGACGAAACTGGAGCGTTTGAAGGCCGGATTCTCAACCTGCACTTTCTCGATCCCGGTCCAGGGTCGGCCCCGCCGATCGTCGCCTCGACAAACGGGCCACCCACAGCCTGGCGGGTAGTCCGCCCGCGCCGATCGCTCTACGGTTTCGGCCAACCGTTCAGGAGACCCCGATGCAGAACCGCCTCCATCTGCTGCTCTGGACCGACTCGCCCGGCCCCTACATCGACGCCATCTCGCGCGCGGGCCTCGCCGATCGGCTGACCATCGACACGCTGCGGCGGGGACAGCCGCCGTCCGACGTGCAGCGCGACGGCACCAATATCTTGCTCGCCCCCGGCGTCCCGGCCGGGCTGCTGCCGCTTATGCCGAACCTGACCTGGGCGCAGTCGCTGACCGCCGGGGTCGAGGGCTGGCTCGCCCTGCCCGATCTGCCACCCGCGCTGACACTGACCTGCGCCCGCGGCACGCATCGCGAATCCATGCCGGAAAACATCCTCGGCGCGCTGTTCCACATCACCAAATCCTACGCCGCCATGGTCGAGGACCAGAAGCAGAGCCATTGGCGGCAGCGCATTGCCGTCCCGCTGAACGGGAAGACCCTCGGAATCCTAGGCGTGGGTGCCATCGGGCAGGAGGTCGCCCGGCTCGCCAAGGCGCTCGGTATGCGAGTCATCGGCACCCGCCGTCGGCCGGAGCCGGTGCCCGGGCTGGACGACATCCTGCCGCCGGAGCGCACCGGCACGGTGCTGGCGCAATCGGACTTCGTCCTGCTGCTGCTGCCCGCCACGCCGCGGACGGAGAATTTCATCGACGCCGAACGCCTCGGCCAGATGAAGCCGGGCGCTTGGCTGCTGAACTTCGGCCACGGCCAGCTCATTAAGGACGACGACCTGATCGCCGCGGTGACGAACAAGACCATCGCCGGGGCGGTGCTGGACGTATTCCGGCAGGAGCCGCTGCCCAAGGAGCACAAGTTCTGGACCACCGAGGGCATCATCGTCCTGCCGCATATCGGCGGCCCGCATCCCGACCGCGACAGCATTGTCGCCCGGCTGTTCGTCGAGAACCTGGCGCTGTTCCTCGACGGCAAGCCGCTGCAACAGGTCGTGGACCGCGCCGCCGGATACTGACGGCTATGCAACGATCGGCCCCGGCGGCTCGTTCGACGGGGTCGGGACTTCGGGCGGCAACCCGGGCACCGGGTCTTCGGCGGGACCGCCGGGCGCCTGCTCCGGTTCCGGCGCGGGTGGCGGGGAGTCCGGCGGCGTGTTGGGCGGGATCGGCATTCGCATGTCTCCACTGTGCCCGGGAACAACGCACGCGGCCGCCGCCGGATGCACGCGGCGCTTTTCCCGCGGTGCGGAAAGGCGCAGATTGGAACCGTACCGCAACAGCTCCGAGGCCTGCATGACCAGTGACTCTCCCGTCCATGATTTCCTGCTGCCGCGCCTGACCGCGCTGATCGATGAGGCGGTGGCGACCGGCACGACGCGGGAGATCGCGGTGGCGGTGATGATCGACCTGATCACCTCCCCCCGCTTCGATACCGCCGTGCCCGATCCGGAGGCGGAACTCCGCACCGCATGCGGATTGGGATCGCGGTCCGGATTCACCCCTGCTGGTCGGCGGCCTGATCCCGGTGGCTCCGTTGGCCATTGGCGCGCAGGACGAGTCGGACTTCGTCCAGCCCCTGGATGGGATCAGAAACTAATACAGCGTTGCCGAGGAGCAGATCGCTCTCGGATGGTGTACCGCCGCCTAAGAACCTCGCCACCGCCTTCTCATTTCAATCCCGGCCCCGGGGCTTTCACGCCGTTACAGCCGCAGCACCGCCCGAACACCATCCTCGACAGCCCGAATATCGTCCCTCGCCAGCGTCCCGCCGAGCCTGGTCAATCGCGATTGGTCTACTGCGCGAAGCTGGTCGCAAACCGCAACCGAACCCTCCCCTGCTGACGGCACCGCCACAACAATCGGCGGCCGCGCCACCGGCGTCCTGTGGACAACGGCACGACCACCACCGTACGCCGGGCGCGGTTCAGACCATCCGCGGTCAGAACGACGGCGGGTCGCGTCCTTTGTATTTCAGACCCCTGCGGCGGATCGCACGCTACCCACCAGATCGATCCGCGGATGACGTCCATCGGACGTGCCATTCAGCCGTGCCGATCGGCCGCGGAAATCTCATTCAAACCATCGCCGATGGTGGCGGCTTCCCACGCGGCCATTTCTTCGCCAAGCGCCATGTCCTGTTCGACCGCCATAGCCGTCAGATAGAGCGCGTCGTTGGCGCCATCGGCCGGTGGCAGGGCCTGTTCCAACAACTGCCGCACGAACGCACTACGCTCGCGAGCAGGCACGGCCTCTTTGAACCGCCGCACCAGATCGTCCGGCAAGCGCAGCAGAAGCTGTTCCGTCGCCATGGTCGCAACCCCGCTAAGTAGACTTGATATCAATAGCAATAGCAGGCCCTTGGCGCCTCGGCAACCAGAAGCGGCTCTGCTGTATTACACCTTGAACCGCGCCACCGCCTTCTCATCGAACCTCAACCCCAGCCCGGGCCTGTCCGGCAGCACCAGTTGCCCGTTCTCGATCGCCGGAGTTTCTTCGTACAGGCACAGCATCCAGGGCATGTATTCCACCGTCAGCCCGTTCGGGCAGGCAGCGACCAGATGCACCAGCATCTCCGGCATCACATGGCTGACCACCGGCAGATTGAACGCCTCCGCGATGCCGGCGATCTTCATCCACGGCGTTACCCCGCCCGCCCGGCAGATGTCGATCATGACGATATCGACCGAGCGGGCCTCGATCATGTGGCGGAACGGCACGATCCCCCAAACATACTCGCCCCCGGCGACCGGCGTGTTCAGCGCCGCCGTCACCCGCGCCAGGCCGGCGTAGTCGTCCGCCGTCGTGACATCCTCCAGCCAGAACAGTCCGACGTCTTCGCACCTTCTGCCGATGTCGATCGCCTGCTCCGGCCGCCAGCGCTGATTGATGTCGCACATCAGCTTGATGTCCGGGCCGATGGCCTCCCGCACAACTTGCACGCGGCGGACTTCCTCGGCTGGAGGCGGATTGCCGGGCAGCGCCATCTGGGTCTTCATCTCGGTGAAGCCCTTCTCCACCAAGGTCCGCGCCGCCCGCTGCGCCTGGTCATGCGTCAGCCCGCGCCGCAGCGAGCCCGAGGCGTAGGCCGCTACCCGGTCGCGATGCCCGCCCAGCAGCTTCCACAGCGGCTGGTCCAGTGCCTTGCCCTTGATGTCCCACAGCGCGATGTCGACCGCCGCCAGCGCCAGGTTGAAGATGCCCCCCGGGCCGCAGGAATCGCCGGTGCCGTCGCGCAGTTTGGCAACGATGTGCTCGATCCGCAGCGGGTCCTCGCCGACGGTAAGGGCGGCGAGTTCCTCGACGGCGACGCGCAGGCTGCCGGTCATCGCGCCGCCGTAGAGGGTCAGGCCGATGCCCTCGATGCCGCTGTCGGTGCGCAGCTTCAGGATCACGATGGGCCGGGTGCGGCCGGCTTCTTCCGGCATGTTCGCCAGGGGATCGTCTTCCGGGATGCGCAGCGTCGCTGCTTCGAAGTTGGTGATTTTCATGGCGGTTCCCTCCGATGGATGCGGCGAGCGTAAACTCGCCCGGGAGCGGCGCAACCCGAGAGACAAGCCCTGCACAGCGAACCTATCCTAGCTAAGCTAGCTTAGTTAGGAACATTCCGACGACGACGGTTACAATTCGCAGCGCCAAGACGACGCTCTCGCAGCTACTCGCGCGTGTCGAGGCTGGCGAGCAAATCGTGTTGGCGCGGGGCAAGGTGCCGATCGCGAAACTCGTGCCCTATCAGCCTTTTGCTTCGAAGCGTCAGTTCGGCGCGTTGCGCGGCCTCGTGTCCGTGGGACCGGAATTTTTCGAGCCCGTGCCCGAGGACGAACTTGCGACATGGGGACGATAGGCTTTGGACCTGTTGCTGGATACGCACGCGTTCCTATGTTGGATCGTGGGTTATACAGCGCTGTCAACCGCGCCAGGGAGGCTATAGCCGACGGCGGCAACGCCGTCTTCGTCAGCGCCGCTTCGGCCCGGGAGATCGCCACGAAAGTCCGCATCGGGAAGTTGCCATGCGCGCCGGCGGTCGCGACAAACCTGGCGGGCGTTGTCGCGGATCAAGGGTTCGCGAGCCTCGCGATCAGCTTCGCTCACGGCCAGGCTACCGGCGCGCTTCCCGGACCGAACAGAGATCCCTTCGATCGCATGCTCATCGCTCAAGCCATGCTGGATGGCATGATCCTCGTATCGAATGAGCAACTTTTCGACATGTACGGCGTACGCCGGCTCTGGTAGCCGTCACACCGCACACAACGCCTCCCGCGCCGCCACACTGCTGCGATACTGCACTACCCTGGCGTCGCCACGCAGCACCTCCCAGACCGTCCTGTCGCCGTCCCGGCTGAACCGGATATCGAACTGGCGGTGCCCCAGGCGCAGATCCAGTAGCGTCACGTCCGGCAGCCACTCCGGCAAATCCGGATCGACATACAGCCGATCGGCCGGCGCGTCGGGCTGGATGCCGAGCATGGCCTGCAGCAGGGCGAAGCACGACCCCGCCGCCCAGGCCTGCGGCACGTTGGCGCCAAGATACTGGACCGGGAAGTTCGCGCCGTCGCGCGCCACGCCGGAATACAGTTCCGGCAACTGGTTCAGCAGGAAATGACTGGCCGCCCCGCTGATGTCGCGCGCGATTCGCGCCGCCTCGGCATGGAAACCATATCGTTTGAAACCAAGCGCGATCAGGCTGTTGTCATGCGGCCAGACCGAGCCGTTTTGGTAGGAATACGGATTATACGCCGGATGCCGGCTCGACAGCGTGCGAATGCCCCAGCCCGAATTCATATCCGGCGCCATCAGCCGCGCCACCACGCGCGCCGCCCGATCGGCCGGAACGATCCCTGACCATAACAGATGCCCGGGATTGGAAGCGACCGTCATCACCTTGCGTTTCTCGCCATCCAGCATGTAGGCGTAGTAGCCGGTGTCCTCGTCCCAGAACGATTCGTTGAATTTCTCGAACAGCGCTGCCGCCTTGCGCCGCTGTTCGTCCGCACGGTCCGGCTCTCCAAGCGCATCGAACACCTCCGCCATCCGAACCCGGGCGTCGAAGACATATCCTTGCAATTCGCACAGCGCCTTCGGCCCGCGCACCGCGGTTCCGTCCGGATATGTCATGGAATCGCCGGCATCCTTCCAGGCCATGTTCTCATACCCGACGGGCGAGCGGGTCTGATACTCCTGCAGCCCGTCCCCATCGCGGTCTCCGTCATTATCGATCCAGCCAAGCGCAGCCTCGGCGTTCGGCAAATAGGTCTCCAGCAGCGAACGGTCGCCGGTCGCCCGCCACGCGGCGTGCAGCGTGATCAGATATAACGGAGTCGCATCGGCGGTGCCGTAATACGGCGTGTGCGGGATCAGCTTGAAATGCGCCAGTTCGCCGTAGCGTAATTCGTGCATGATCTTGCCCGGCTCGGCATCGCGGAACTCGTCGCGCACCGTCGATTGCCAGCGTCCGAGGATATTCAGAGACCCGCGGGCGAACTCCGGATAGACCAGAATATTCTGTAAAGAAACAATCAGGCTGTCGCGGCCGAACGGCGCCACGAACCACGGCAGCCCCGCCGCCGGCAGGAACACCATATGGTCGGTCCCGTTGATCGGCAGGCGTAACGACGCCATGTCGTCGATCGCCTGGTGATAGAATCGATAAAATTCCTCGTTGCTGGTGCGCAGCTTCAGCACCGTCTGACGCCAGTCCTCATGCGCCTTTTCGTGCGGCGCACCCCCTTCATCCGTCGCACAGGTTTCCGGTGCTACATACCGCTTCGCGCCGTCGTCGAATTCATACAACATGCAGCAATGCCAGGTGCCCCCGGGCGGCAGTTTCACCTCGAAGCTCAGGCGCCCGTTGGCGAACACCGCCGGCGAGTGGCTCTCGCCGATGGACACCGCCACGGAGCGGGAAAAATCGACGTTGCAATAGGTCGTGCGCAGCGTCTGCCGATCGTCCGACCAGTCGGTCTTGATGTGGCCGCGGCGGATGTCGCGTTTCGCCTTGACATCAAACACGTCGGCGAAATCCGACCGAAGCGCGATCTCAAGATTGAACCTGATCGGCTTTTGCCCGTGATTCGTGATGTCCAGGTCCTCATGCATCCCCTGGTCGATCAACCGCGACAGCCCGAAGGCCAATGTCTGCTGCGGAATCGGCCCGTCTTCCGTCAGGAAGGCCCGGTTGGTGAGAAAAATCCGCGCCGCGTCGAAGTTCACCGCGCCGCCGTTCAGCAACTCCCACTCCGTGCCGTTGGCGTAGACCGTCCAGGCGCTGATCAACCGCGTGTCGAAGAAATACAGCCCCTTGTCGCCCGGCCAATGGATTGCCCCGTTCGGTTCCGTGACCAGGACAGTCATGGCCTGGTGGATCGCGATCTGCGGCGGGCCGACCTGAACCTTGAAGGGCATGGAGAGTCTCCGCGTTGTAAGGGACGTCCCCGGCGCGATACCCTGGCCGGATTGGTCACGTGACAGGATGGCAGGGTGGACGCGCAAGACAAAAAATGGACGCTGGATCACATCCGGCAACATATCGAGGACGGTCTGCCTCTGGTCCCGCTGTTCAATATCGACGTGATCGAGGCCAGCCCGCGACGCGGCGCGGTCCGGCTGCGCCCGGGCGAGCACGCCACCCGCCCCGGCGGCAGCATCGCCGGCCCGGTCCAGTTCGCCCTCGCCGACGTCGCCACCTACGCGCTGATCCTGGCGATGCGGCACGACGAGGCCGCGGTGACGGTCGATCTGACGATCAAGTTCCTCCGCCCGGCCATGACCCTGCCCTTGATCGCCTCCGCCACCACGCTGCGCGCCGGCCGGCGGCTGTTCACCGCCGAGGTGCGCATCACCGAGGAAGCGACCGGCAGCCTGATCTCCCATGCCACCACGACGTACGCGCTGTCGGCGACATCAACGAGCGCTTGACATCCTTATACTCATCGCTAGCATAACCCACTTAATGCTCACCTAGAGCATTACAATGGAGGGTCACGATGTCCGCCACCGCCCTGCTCGACCGCACGGCCCCGCTCTACGACCGGGTCAAGTCGCTGATCCCGGCCATTGAGTGGCCGGTGTTCGCCGACGATATCGCGGCGATCCTGGAGCTGAAGCGCCGCCGCAACGCGGTGGTCCTGGCGCATAACTATATGACGCCGGAGATCTTTCACTGCGTCTCCGACATCGTCGGCGACAGCCTGGCCCTGGCGCGGGAGGCGATGACGGTCGACGCCGAGGTGATCGTCCTGGCCGGCGTGCACTTCATGGCGGAGACGGCGAAGCTGCTGAACCCGAAGAAGACCGTGCTGATCCCCGACAGCCGCGCCGGCTGCTCGCTGGCGGAATCGATCACCGCGGCGGACGTTCGGCTGATGCGCGAGCGTTACCCCGGCGTGCCGGTGGTGACCTATGTGAACTCGTCCGCAGCGGTGAAGGCAGAATCCGACATCTGCTGCACCTCCGCCAACGCGCTGAAGATCGTTGAATCGCTCGGCACGGACCGCGTCATCATGCTGCCCGACGAATTCCTGGCGCAGAACATCGGCGGCCCGCACGGACGTAAAGATCATCGCCTGGGCCGGCCACTGCGAGGTGCATGAACGCTTCACCGCCGCCGAGGTCCGCGCCTTGCGCGCCGACTACCCGGGCGTGCTGATCCTGGCGCATCCGGAATGCCCGCCGGAGGTGGTGGCCGAGGCCGACTACACCGGCTCCACCGCCGACATGTCCAACTTCGTCGGGCGGGAAAAGCCGTCGCGGGTGGTGCTGCTGACGGAATGCTCGATGGCCGACAACGTGTCGGTGCATCATCCGGATGTGAGCTTCGTGCGGCCGTGCAATCTGTGCCCGCACATGAAGCGCATTACCCTGCCGAAGATCCGCCAGGCGCTTGAGATGATGCACGAGGAGGTCGTAATCGACCCGGCGCTGGCCGAACGCGCCCGCCGCTCGGTCGAACGCATGCTGGCGGTTCGCTGATGATCGTCTCCCCGCTGCCAATCGTGATGATCGAGCCGGCGGTGCGCGCCGCTTTGCTCGAGGATCTCGGCCGCGCGGGCGACCTCACGACGGACGCGATCGTCCCCGCCGGTGCGGTGACCCGCACCGCGCTGGTGGCGCGGCAGGCGGGTGTGGTCGCCGGTCTGGATTTCGCCGCCGCCGCGTTCCGGCTGATCGATCCGGCGATCGCGGTCGATGTCGCTCTGCCCGACGGCAGCCGGCTGACCCCGGGCGACCTGATCGCGACGATCAGCGGCCCGGCGCGCGGCATCCTGACGGCGGAGCGGACGGCGCTGAACTTCCTCTGCCACCTCAGCGGCGTCGCCTCCGGCACCCGCGGCATCGCGGATGCCATTGCCGGCACGCGGGCGCAGGTCTGCTGCACGCGAAAGACCATGCCGGGCCTGCGCCTCGCGCAGAAATACGCGGTGCGGGTGGGCGGCGGATCGAACCACCGCTTCGGGCTGGATGATGCGGTGCTGATCAAGGACAACCATGTCGCCATCGCCGGCGGGGTGCGCGCGGCTGTCGAGCGAGCGCGCGCCGGCGTGGGCCATCTGGTGAAGATCGAACTGGAGGTCGATACGCTGGCCCAGTTGCAGGAAGCACTCACTTTAAAGGTCGATGCCGTCCTGCTGGACAACATGGGACCCGAGATGCTGCGGCAAGCGGTCGCGATGGTAGACGGCCGGGCGGTCACGGAAGCCTCGGGCCGTATCCGCCCTGACACCGCCCCGGCCATCGCCGCCACGGGCGTGGACCTTCTGTCGGTGGGTTGGCTGACGCACAGCGCGACGGTGCTGGATATCGGGCTTGACTATGCGGAATAAAGTCATAGCAAGTACATTATTCAATAGTTATGAAATGTCAAATCGGCACCAGCCGCATGCATCCGGCGCGCCGCCCGGCGCCGAACAGGAAGGAGACCAACTCGCCCGCCAGCGGCGAACCGGAAGAATGCGCGACAGACGTCAGGCCGCAGACCTGCTGAACCGCATCGCTCGCACCCAGCAGGATGGGGTCGCCGGCAGTCAGCATGAACATCGGCAGGTCGCGTTGAAAGTCGGCAACCACCTTCATCGTGTGAAACCCGTCCTGCTCATCGCCCTCAATGTCGCTGATCACCGCTATCGGCTGGTGCATCCGCAACGTGGTCAGCAGGTCCTGGCCCGATGACACGCACTCCGCCCTGAGTTCAAGAAAGGCGCAGACCGGTTCCAATTTTTCGGTAACCGCGGGATCATCGCTGACCAGGACCACGACACCCTGGTTGGGAGAGGACATGGCGCTGAGAAAGCCGTGATCGAGGAGAACGGACGATGACTTGATCATGTTCATGAAATGCTGCCTTCTGCGGACGGAGCGGACGATGGCCGGGTTGACGCTCACACTGTGGTGATTTACCAATCATAATAGTAGCCATCTTAAACACAGTTCTGCGTGATCTTCCGGCATTTCGCCGTGAAAAACCGTCAAAAATCGTGATCATCCAGCGGCGGCCGAGTCGAAATTCAGGGACTCACAGTCTCGCCAGGAAAAACACCCCAGAACTGCTCGCGCCGCAAGTAACCGCGATAAGAACCAGTCTGCACGATGCACCAATCGGACGACGCCTCGCAGGACCTGATCCGCCCGACCACCCCCGGCTTCAGGATCGCCACGGCCGCGGCCGAGTCGCTGGCATCCGATCGCAGCGTGGCATCCGCCTTCTCGACGATGAAGCTCCGGCGCCCCATCAGAGTCGCCTGCTGCATCCAGCCCTCGATGCCCTCGGCATCGCGCACCCAGCGCCAGACGTCGAACTCGCGCATGATCTCGACAGGCAGGTCGCGCCGTTTGTAGACCCAGTCGATGCGGTAGCGCAGGCCGGGGCCCGCCCGCATGTTGACCTCGTCGGACCGCAAGGATGCAAACCGCGGCAGCTTCGGCGCCGTGCCTTCGGGTTTTTCCGGATCGGCCAGGTTGTCAGCCGCGGGCGGTTGCGCGGGCGGCGGCGGCGCGGGTGCCTTGGGCGGCTCGCTCGCGGCCGGTTTGGGCGGCGCACTCGCGGTCGCGGGCGGCTTGTGCGGATGCAGAGGACCGTGCGGCGGCACGACGGGCGTCCTGGCCGCCTCGTGCACGGCCTGCCTTGGTGCGGAGGCCGGCGGCTTGACCGGCTTGTCGACGGATGGGTGAGCTGGAACTTGCAGGGTGCCGGACTGCCCCTGCGCGCCGGGTGCCCCGGCAAGGGCGGCAATCGACGCGATCGGTACAACGATCCGGGTAAAGATCCGCATGAGGTATCCGTGCCAAGTCCCGCCGAATCGGGTCAAGCGCTCGCTGCGAATGACTCAAATCGTGATGATCTGTCCAGTGCCAATCGCCGCCAGGAAAGTTGCGACGCCGGCGACCTCAACACGCGGGAGCAGCAGACCAGGGTCCAGCGCCTCGGCGCGCAGGCCGGCCTCGCACGCGATCATCCGGACGTCCATGTCCAGACAGGCGTCGCGCAGCGTATCCAGACCGGCGACTCCGCGGGCCTGTATCAACGCGTCCCGCTCCACGCCGGATAAAGCCGACCAGTCGCGGCAGAGGGCGTGGCAGCCGGCGTTGGTGGCGAACAGGACGACCCGGCGGCCCAAGGCCGCGGCGCCCGACGCAACCACGAACGCGTAGTGCGCCCGGTCGTGCGCGCCGGACAGCAGCAGCACGCCAAGCGCCTCAGACGGCACAGGCCGGTGCCTCCGCGGCGCGGTGAGCGCTGAGGTCCTTGATCGTGGCGGCCGGTCCGCACGAGGCACAGGCGGGATCGGGGTTAAGTTTGATGGAGCGGAACCGCGCGTCCAGCGCGTCCCAAACCAGCAGGCGCCCGGATAGCGACTCGCCGATGCCGAGGATCTCCTTCAATACCTCGGTGGCCTGAAGCGTGCCCATAACGCCGGTCACCGCGCCCAGCACGCCCGCTTCGCTGCACGCCGGCACTAGCCCGGCGGGCGGGGGTTCCGGATACAGGCAGCGGTAGCATGGGCCGCCCGCGTGCGGCTTGAAGACGGAGAGCTGGCCTTCGAACCGCAGCACCGCGGCGGATACCAGGGTGCGACGGGCCAGCACGCAGGCGTCGGAGACCAGGAATCGCGTGGCGAAGTTATCGGTGCCGTCGCAGACGATGTCGTAGCGGCTGATCAGATCCAGCGCGTCGCCGGCTGTCAGCCGCGTTTCGTGCGCCTCGACCCGAAGATCGGGATTGATCGCGGTGCCCGCGCGGCCCGCCGAGGCGGTTTTGAGCATGCCGATACTGGCGGTTGTATGGGCGACCTGGCGTTGCAGGTTGGAAAGCTCCACCTTGTCGTCATCGACGATACCGATGGTGCCGACCCCTGCTGCCGCCAGGTAGAGCATCAGCGGCGAGCCGAGGCCTCCGGCACCGACGATCAGCACGCGCGCGGCCTTCAGCTTCGCCTGGCCGATGCCCCCAACCTCCTGCAACAGGATGTGGCGGGAGTAGCGCTGGATTTCGGCTTCCGAAAATTCGAGGTCCATGCTTCTGATAATAGGATGCGGGCGGCGAAGGGAACAGAGGCGGGATGACGCAAGAATGTGCGCTGGTGCTGTTCTCCGGCGGCCAGGATTCGGCGACCTGCCTTGCCTGGGCGCTGGCCCGCTATCGCCGGGTGGAAACGGTCGGCTTCCGCTACGGCCAGCGCCACGCCGTCGAGATGGACTGCCGCGAACCGGTGCGTTCCGCGCTGGCCTGCGATCGTCTGGGACCGGACCACATCGTCGATCTGACGGCGACCGTCGGCGGCCTGGGCCAGACGGCAATGACAGCGGACATCGCGATCGAGATGGGCCAGGGCGGCCTGCCGAATACGTTCGTGCCGGGCCGCAACCTGTTGTTCCTGACCTGCGCCGCCGCCATCGCGTATCGCCGCGGCCTGCGCCGGATCGTCGCAGGGGTCTGCGAGACGGATTACTCAGGCTACCCGGACTGCCGCGACGACACCATCAAGGCGATGCAGCTGGCGTTGAACCTGGGGATGCAACGGCGGTTCGTGCTGGAGACCCCGCTGATGTGGCGGGACAAGGCGGCGACCTGGGCGCTGGCGCTCGGCCTCGGCGGACAGGCGCTTGTGGATGTCATTCTCGAACGAACCCATACCTGCTATCTGGGCAACCGCACCGATCGTCACGCCTGGGGATTCGGGTGCGGGACGTGCCCGGCCTGCCAGTTGCGCGCCCAAGGGTGGGAGCGCTGGGTGGCCGCCGGACGCCCGGCATCCGATCCGGTGCGGGACCTGTCCTGATGGAGACCTTGATGAAGCGTTTTGTTGCCGTTGCCATTCTGGCGTCCGCCGTGGCTGTCGCGGGCGCCCGGGCGGCACAACCGGTGAACCTGTCGACCAACACCGCGGGTGAATTGGCCGACCTGTGTGCCAGCGCGCCGCTGAAGCCCGGGACCGACGCCAGGATCAATTTCTGCCGCGGCTTCGCCCAGGGTGCGATCACGGTCAAACTGGATCAGACGGCGGACAAGAAGCCGTTCTGCTTCCCGAGCCCGAGCCCGTCCCGGGCGAAAACCATGAGCGAGTTTGTCGCATGGGTGAAGGCGATGCCGGAGCGCAGGTCCCTGGGTTCCGCCGAAGGCCTGTTCCGATTCCTGGGTGAGCGTTATCCCTGCAAATAGCTTTCGGCTGGAGACGTTACAAATGCTGAAGCCTTTTCTGTTCGTGCTTGCTGCCGTCACGCTGCCGTTGCCGGCCGCGCTTTCGGCTGAACTGGTTACATTCCATGTCAGGACAGCGGGCGACCTGGCGGAGCTGTGCGGCGCCAACCCGAGAGCGGCTGAGTCGGATGCCAAGATCAATTACTGCCACGGCTTTGCCCAGGCCGCTGTCGATCTCGAACTGCAGCACGCCGGCGACAAGAAACCGTTCTGCTTCCCGTCGCCGGCGCCAAGCCGGACCGCGACGTTGAACGAGTTCGTCAACTGGGTGCGTGCGGCACCGGAACATCACGGCCTGCCGGCAACCGACGGGCTGTTCCGGTTCCTCGGCGAGCGGTTCCCTTGCGGCAATTAGTTCGCCGCACCGGTACGGCGGGAGCGCTGCCTACCCCGCGCGCGCCGGGCGAACGGTATTAATGATCCTTTTAGCAATACGGACTGACTTCGGAACACTCTTTTCCCACGATTTCTCCCAGAAATGCGCGGCCAATGTCTCATCGCGAACACATTCGGGCGTGAACTGTTCGGTGAAATGGAAGGGAAAAAATACCGGAGTTGGTGCGATATACACGTCCTTAACGTAGACCCCATCCGGCGAGTAGCGGTTCAGCCCGTGCCGCCGCAACGAACGAGTTATATGCTTCGGCCCGAAGGCGGTCGGCCGTTCAGGCAACAATGGATTCCGCTTCATGGCATACAGGCCATCAAGCGCCTCCTTGACAAACCAGTGGCCGGCCTCGGCACCGAAGACGCCGTTACAAACCCAGTCCGCCGATTCCTTCTCCTCCTGAAACGCATAGAAACATTGATAGTTCAGCAGGGGCGTGAGAGGCTTGAATACTTTAAAGTCTGTATCGAAATAGATTCCGCCCATCTTCAACACCGCCTGAAGACGGGCGATATCGGCAACCTTGGCCCATTTTCTGTTCTTGTAGGCGTCAACCATGATCTTCGGTGACATATCGATGTTCTGTTCGTTCCAACAGACAATTTTGAAGTCCGGATTGGTTGCGCGCCAGCTGGCAATATACTCCTGCTGGACGACGGGCAAGGGTCCCCCGACCCACACGTAGTGAAGGATGCGCGGGATGGTCATACCGCTGAACGCTTCGGCACAAGGTGCAGCCAACTGGTCTTGGCGGCACGATTTTCGGACGTCATCCGGTGCCAATACGGCCGCACGACGTCCTCGTACTCAGTTGGCAAAACCATCCTCGGTGGCGTTTCCTCAATCAACGTCTGGTCATGGGTTTGTGCGAACCGCTGACGGATTCGCGCGGAGGTGCCCGGAACGAAAACATCGTGCAGTTCGACGATTATTTCGGCTCGGATGAGCCCGGGCACTTTGTCCGGCAATAACAGGGCGTCCTCGGCGCCTTCCACGTCCATGAACAGAAGGGACGCCTTGTCGCCCCTCAGGTCGCCGTCCAGATCCTCGGTCGAACATCGGGCGCGGATTTCCGGGTTCCCGTTCAATCCGTTGATAGCCCGGTACTTCCGGATAAGAGCAGCCCGGGTTCCGTCCATCTCATAAGCGATAACCCGCGAATTGGGGCAGCTTCTGGCGAACCCGAGAGCGTAGTAGCCGTACGACGCACCAACATCGATGATAAGGGGCGGCGGATAACGGATAACCTTTTCGAGCGCCGGAACGAGGCACTGTTCATACGTGCCGAGTACCTCGCAGTAGCTGTCGATGCCGCTGCGCGGAAAGCGCAGACCGGCAAACGGACCAGCGAGAATCTTCCCGTGATAATCCAGCACCGTCGATGCGATTGGAAACCGAACCTGATTGCGAAGCAACCGACACAGCCTTGCCCCGTGCACGATGGCGGGAACAGCCCGTTTCGTCCGCTCGCGCCACGGGCTACTCATCTCCCCGACCATGCAATCTCCTGTCGTAGTGGTCATCGTGGCCGCGACCGATCGAGGTTTGATCAGGTTGCAGAGGCGACCGGTTGGCGCTCGGACGAGACATCCGTTCCGATCGGCTTGGGGTTGGCGACACGGAAGATCAAACCCGTTGCGGACAACACAGCCACCCCGCTGAAAAACATCGCATAAACGGCACCGGGCTGGCCGACCCTCTGGATGAGAAAAATAGCCATGCCAATCGCAACGACTGCCCCGATTATGACCGGTGCGAAGCCTTGCCACAACCCGCCCCGCGCCTTGAACAAAGACGTAACCATCGCCGACAAACCGTAAGCTCCGACCGACGAGACGTAGATCGGAAGTTGCCAGGCCGCATCAAGATAGCGGCCGCCGTAGAATGCCTGGACCAGAAAATCGGATGCATAATACGCCCCGGCAACACAAGCGGCGGTCGCAACAACATATAGCACGATGATCGGCCCGATTCGCACCCTCTTTGACCGGCGTTGCTCGGAAAACAGAACCAGCCAGGATGCATGCATCGCGGCACTAATCTGGACCAGGGGATTGGCAACGTTGCAGATCGCGCGAGTCTCGGCCACGGCCGGCAACCCGAGCATATGGCCGACCAGGAGATAGACGCCGTCGAAGCTGCACCATTGGCATAACGCGGCCACGATAGCGCCGGGTGCGTATCGACGTTGGAAACCGAACAACTGCTTCATTGGGAACGGGGCAAGTCCTGTCGTGCGCAGCATCAGCAGGCCGAAGATCGTCAGCGAGCATACCAGCGACCAAAACCCCATCAGTTCCCATAGATCAAGCCAGGACAATTCATACGATGCCAAAACCGCCCCGGAGCCGAGAACACCAAAAAAATAGGTCAGGCCGACAATCGCGGAAACCCTGGGGGACATGAACACCAGGCAAAGCCGCCGGGCGGTCAGCAGAGTCAGCATCAATGAGCCGCCAACGCCTGCCCCTATCGCCACCCAGCCCACGTTCGGGGCATCGAACAGCCGGGCGATGGCGAAAATCGTCATGGCGATAACGCCGGCTCCCAGGACCATCACGATATGGGTCCAGCCAAGCGTCACGATGTAGGAACGGCGCTTGTCGGGGTCGATCTGGGCGGACAAGACCAACAGCGGCTCCAGAAACGCGCCCCAATGAATAACGGTCAGCAGCAGGTAGGTGCTGAACGACACAGCGAACAGACCATACTCCGACGCGGATAACCAGCGCGCAAACAGAACGTTCATGATAAAGTTGGAGGTCGCGAAAACCCCCTGGTCGACGATCATCCAGAATACGCGTTCAGTCTGACGCATTAGTGATCCAATCCTAGCGCTTGCCGTAGCATCGAGTGCGGTGTCAACGGGGCAACGCCGAAGCCGCCCTTATACTCCCAAACCGTCCAGCCAATATGATCATCCTCCAGCCTCGTGCGTGCCTCCTTCAGCCAGGCGGCGCGGGTTGCCGGCGAAGCCGCGGAGTAGATTCCGAACTCTGTCGTTACGATGGCAACATGGTGGCTTTCGCTCCATGCCGCCGAGTGATCGACTTCGCGCTGCATTATCGATTTGCCATTCCGAGCGAATCCCGCGAGCTCCGCCTGCGTGCGAGGATTTGTCATCATGCGAATGTTGTCCGCGTTCGGCGGGTAGGCGAGGCCGCGAAACGGCTGGTAGAATGGAATCCAGTCCGCGCCCTGATGGGTGACCAGCATCGGCTGATAAAGATGGAACGTGTACACAACATCCGGGTCGCTCGAATTGATCGTCTCAGGTAGCGACCATGTCATCGACAGCGGGCTTCCAGTGAGCAAAATCGTGTGTTGAGGCAGCAGGCTGCGAACCGTGTCATGCATCCGGGTTTGTATCGAATTCCACCTGGCCTGATCATGGATCTGCGGTTCGTTCGCAAGCTCAGGGAACATCTGGTCCGGTGAGGTGGTGCGATAGCGGCTGGCCAACGTCTTCCAACTCGCGACCCAAAGATCGGCGACATCCGGGCCGGCCGCGTCCTTGAGTTCATGACCCTTGGAGTTCATGCACAGCAGAATGCCCAGCCGAAATGTCGCGGTTTCGGCTACCAGACGATCCAGTCTCGCCAGATACACCGGATCGTTCAGGGATTCGAGCATGACGAAAACCCGCACGTGCCTGAAACCGTCCGCGGCGATCTGCCGCAGATCGCCTGCCAGATCGACGTTGCGCTCGAATAGCGTGGATATGTTGGCGCCGCGCGACAGCACCTCCAGTCGTTTCGGTGGCACCGCCGCTTGGGCCGTCGCCACGGACAGGATCAGTATGGGCAACAGGTATTTCATCATGCCGCCGCCAGCCTCGCGTACCGTTTGGCTCGACTCTGCACGATCTGACCGGGGCGGCGCTGATTGCCGATCAGGACGCCGGCCAGAAGCATGAGCAGGCCGGCTGCGTAGGGCGCGAATGCTTCCTCCTGAAAGACGCCGTTGACGACTATCATAGCCAGCGCCAAAAACACGATGTCAGATCGCAATGGTCGCAGGAAGATGCGATCACCAAGCGGCGCCTGCCACAGGAATGTGGCGAACACACCCAGGATAGCGGCGGCGGCGACACCCATCTGGTAGATCAGCACACCGATAGCCGACTCAACCGCGAAATCGACGCCGCCGTTGACGAAGCCGCCCCGACCTGTCCATTTGAAGCCGGCGTTGGCGTTGGATGACAAGTTTCCGCCCACCCCGACGCCATGACCGATCGGATCGTGCATCAGCGCGTGCACGCCGCCCATGAAGCCGAGTACATGGAAGTCATCGTTCCGTAAGCCGAGGAAAATGCCAACCCCGATATAAAGGGCCGCGAGAACAAGGCCCGTAACAACGAGCGTCGGACGGTGCGGAATCGCGGCCCATACCCAGAAGAGAGCCACACTGATCAGCAGGAGGATGTTGGCACCCTTCACCCCCTCCATGACCAGCATCGGTACAAGGATCAACAGCCAGAAGCTGCGCTTCAGCGCAATGGCAACGATCCCCGACACCGCGATCACATAGCCGTTGCTGATCGGATTGATGATCGTCCCGCCAAAACGGAAACTTTGCAGCGAATCCGAAGCGGTTGAACCGGCGGTGATGTTGAAGAAAACCGACGTGTAATGGACCACAATGTCCTGAGCCGTATAAAACGTATTGCCGGTCGGCTGGGCGAAGTATTTGAGCTGCAGATACCGTACTTCATCGATGGCTGTGTAAAAATCGATCGGATAGCAATATTCAAAGATACTCAGCAGTATGGCCAGCACGAACGAATAGAGCAGGCAAACGCCAACGGTGCGGAAACCCCACACACGGCCGAGTTCGATGCCGACGATCCCCGCCAGCAATGGCGAGGCAAACTCCCGGAAGTAGACGATCGCCGAGGTCGGTCCAGCCTTGATCGCACCTATTCCAGTATATAGAATCAATATCCCGAACGCAACCAGCAGGCTGACAGTGATTTGCCGGTAGCGCTGCATAAGCGGCAGCAACTGGAACGAAGCGACGACCGCCATCACCGCCAGGCAGGCGAAATTGGTGCCTTGTAGAGCGCTGAATGTCGTGGGGTCCATGTCCGACGAAAAGATCGAAATCAGCATGTTCTGGTACAGCAGCGTCTGCATGAACACGATGAATCCCGCCAGGGAGGCGCGTGCGAAAATCCACCCGAACAGCACGATCGCGAGCGGATAAAATGCCAGCGACAGCTTCGCCAGCAGTATGTGGCTTGTCAGCAGGATCAGCCCGACGATCTGCCAGTAGAACGTCTGCCAGATCAAACCGCGCTGGTCGCACTCGGCGACCGTCTGGCCGCCGATCGGCTCAGATACGCTGGGCATCGTAGAACGAGATCGCCGGGTCGTCCTTGGCCCGGACCATGTTCAGGACCACGTCCAGATCGGCTGGCACCTTGTCCAGGGCGCGGAACGCGTCCTGCACCTGCTGCTCGCCGGTATCGGACTGCTTGACGATGAACAGGACTCGATCGACGAGCTTCGACAGCGCCCAGCTGTCGCCGCCGACAGGTGCGGGCGGACCGTCGATGATGATGATGTCGTGGGTTTCCCGAAGCCGCTGCAGAAGGTAGGGCATTTGATCCGAGGCGATCAGCGATGTCGGGCTGACGTTGCGTGACGACCCGGCATGAATGACGCTGACGCCGTTCGCCCGCACCATCGCTTTTTCCAGCGGCACGGCGGCGCTCAAGAGGTCGCGCAGGCCGACCACCGGCTCTTGCCCCGGGCGCAGCTTCCGGGCGATTCGCATATCCGCGTCGACGAGAGCGACCGAGATGTTGCGCCGGGCGAAAACCTCCGCGAGGCTTGCCGATATGGTGGTTTTGCCCTCGTTGGGCTGCGCGGAGGTTACGAGAATTGTCTGCTTGGTCCGCTCGTACGGCCGGGACAGCTTCATCGACAAGAACATCACCGCTTCCCAGTACGCCTGCTCGTAAGCCTTGGTCCGGAACGGTATCCGGCCGATGGGCTCGATCTGGAAGACGTCCTGGAACTGCGCGGTGGTGACGAAGCCGACGCGGCGGCCGCGATAAAGTGCCAGTCCGCAATTGCAGAAGAAGGACAGCACCAGCGCGACGGGCAACATCAGCTTGTTGTTCGGGAAATGCGGCTCATACGGTACTGCCGCGGAAGACAGTATGCGGACGTTCACGGCGGTGAACGCCACGTCAGGCCGGCTGATGCTGTCGCTGGAGAGGAAGTCGTTGTACTGCTTTGTTGCGATTTGGGCGTCGTTTTCCAGCGGGTCGAGCTGCGATTGCAGCGTGTCCATCCGGCTGACCTCATCCTGGATCGAGTTCGACGTACTGGCGCTGTGTCGCAACGACCTGCTCCTGCGCGGCCACCTGGTTCGGCAGGCTCTTGATGATTTGTACCGCTTCCGACCGGATGCTTTGATCAAAAGACTGGGCGCGCAGGGCGTAGGTAGGCGCCATCGCCTGATGGCCGGCGCCTTCGGAAAGCAGCGCGGCCTGCTGTTCGCGCAGCCGTTCGATCGTCAGCGATGAGAGTACCGCCGGATTGTTCATGATGTCGCCGATCTTGGATTGCTCCAGGGCCGCCTTGAGCTGTTCGAGGCGATTTTCTGGTCCTCGACCAACTGCTTGGACGCTTCGGTCAGCTTCTCACGGCGGATGGCGGCGTACTGGCCCGAAACCATATTATTTTCCTGGCGGAATTTGTTCACCAGGGTGGATTTCGCGATCATGTCCGCCCGCAGGGACGGCAGGCGATCCTTGGTGAAATCGTACGCCTGCTTGTAGGCGTCCTCCTTCTGCTGCTGGTGCGTGGCAACGTATTCGGCGACGGTCGCGTTGGCGACGGATGCTGCGAGTTCCGGATCGTTGCAGGTTGCCGTCACCTGAATGATCTTCGAATGGCTGACGGGCTCGATGGTGACTTTCTTGGCGAACATCTCGACGGTGTCGTACAGCGCCTTCTCGCGTGAGACGGTTCCGGTATCCGGCAGCACGGCATCCGGAATCCAGCGGCCCACCGGCGATCGCTTGACGAACATCAACGCCTGCTGCACGCGCGATGGATTGAGATCGGGATTGAACTCCGGAACGTTGAGCAGCCCGAGCTTGCGGATGACCGCGGTCCGGAGCTCTTGCGAGTTGAAGATCCCCAACTCAGTCCCGGCGGTTTCGTCGGTGAACACCTGATCGCCGGTGACGATGTCTGGATTTGCGACCGTCGGGGTCTTGCTGAGCACCTCGACCGAGGCGATACCCTGGTACGTCTTTGGCAGGAGCTGTACGCCGACGGCCAACGCAACGAACAGCAGGAAAGTGCCCACGAGGATGGCGAACCACCGGCGGCGCAACGTATCGACGACTGCCTTGACATACGCCTGCTGCGCAGTGCCTTCGTTATAGAATCCGGAATAACCGCTCACAAAGAGCCTCCTCCAGTCAACTTTCCGCGCACCGCCGCGGTGGGTACATGATACCGATGTCTATCATGTCGAATGCTCGCAGGTGCATCACAAGACGCTATGGCATTCGTGGACCATGCCCGCGGGCAGACACGAAGGCCCACCCGCCGTCCAACCGAACGAGCCACACGAGACGGCGGTTGCAGTCAAATCCCACTCATTCCAGTTGTTCTGACTTCCGTCTCGACGCTGGCGCTGTCGTTACCACGCGACCCGCCGGAGCCGCCACGGTTTCGCCGCTGGAATGCAATCACATGTCTGTTGAGGTTTCTGCCTCGCTCGCCGCCATCGTTCGCCACCGATACATTCTGGTGTCATAACGTGATGATGCGGGCTTTCAAATCCATGTGATGCTGGAGGGCAACCTCAATCAACCGACACTGATCATTCCGGGTGCGGCGACTTGGTTCCGGGAGCGCACGTCCGACGACTCGTCGCAAACAAGACGCGACTTGCCCGCGCCATGAAGTTGCAACTCTGGTTCGGCCACACGCTAAGTTGTTTCGCACCCGGATGACACGCTCCATATCGTCAAGATCGTGTTTTGGGTGTCGATGCGAGGAAGCCCGGGTGGTAGCCTGTCGGGAAATTCGAGCAGATGATGTCGACGGTGTTGTGGATCTTCTGACACGTGGTTTTGGCCGCGGACGAGGCTACTGGGCCAATGCACTTCAGCGGCTGACCGACCATCGGGCTCCCCCCGGACTGCCCAAGTACGGCTATGTGCTCGATGACGGATCCAGACTGGTCGGAGTCGTGCTGCTGATTTTTACCGATGTGCCGCGGAACGGGTCACCGGACGTCCGATGCAACATCTCAAGCTGGTATGTCGAACCCGCGTTTCGAAGCTTCGCCGCCATCCTTGCGAAACGTGCGATCAGGCAACAGAATGTTACCTACTTCAACGTCTCCCCTGCCCCGCATACCTGGCCCATTCTGGAGCGGCAAGGGTTCGTACCGTTCGCCGCGGGGCGGATTATCTCGTTCCCCGCGCTGAGTTGTAACCGAACCGACGGACGCGTCAGTGTGATCGGCCCCGGCATCGCTGCCGGCCGGGACCTTGATCAGTCCGAAGTCAACGTGCTGTTAGATCATCACGGCTACGGCTGCCTAAGCCTGATTTGCGACGATGACGGCGAGCGCTATCCTTTCGTTTTCGGACTCGATCGGCGGAGCGGCTGGGTTCCTGTTGCTCATCTGGTTTATTGCCGTAATATTAACGATATGATTTGCTTCGCCAACCCGATCGGCCGATTCCTGCTGCGCCGCGGGTATCCGTTGGTCAAGTTCCATGCCGAAGGCCCGACGGCGGGAATCCTCGGTCGTTATTTCGGCGGAAAACCGAAATTCCGCAAGGGCGGCGAAAGCGTCTGGCCCGGCGACGTTGCTTATTCCGAACAGGTAATGTTCGGTTACTGACGCCGTCGGCCGAACCGTCGCCGCTCCGTGGAGCGGCGACGGTTCGCAGCAGCGGATCAGGTCAACGAATGCGCCAAAATCGTCGTCAGGCTAGCACTTGAGTTATCGAAAGTAGCGAGCAAGGTTCCCGTCCCGTGCCGCGTGGCCGCCGCCGATACCAGAAGCTCGGCGTTGGCGCCGCTCTGCAGCGTATGCAAGTACGAACTGAGGGTCGAGGCGGATCCGGTCCAGGATGTGCCGCTCAGGGCGGTCGTCAGATCGAAGACATCGGCGTTGCTGAGCACGGCGGCATTGAAGACAGCGCTCCCGCTCCCGGCGGCCGGAAGTTTGAACGTGTTGGCGCCGCTGCCGTTGTCGGTGATGGTTTCGACTCCGCCGCTCAAGTTGAACGTGTCCGAATGACCGGACACGATGAAGCTGTGATTGCCGCTGCTGGCGTTGATCGTCGCGCTGATCACCGCGACGCTGACGCTCGCCTCGGTCGCCGGAACGGTTACCGCGGTCGCCAGCGGAGCGACCGCGGTGCCGGCGCTCCAGGAATTGTTCGGCTGGCTCTCGCCGTACCACAACCCCGCCGTATTCTCTTGCCAGATCGTTCCGTTCACGTAGGCCATTTCGATGACGTTGGCCGTGCCCTGGCTCGTCGCACCGTTGACCGCGACCTGGCCGCCGCTGGTGATCGTCCAGGCGTTGCCGCTGGTGTCAGTGATCGAGACGGTCGATCCCGCCAGCACGATGGTGTCGTTGGGCGATGCCGCCGGCAGAGCCGCGGGCAACGGGCTGACGGTGGTGCCGGCGCTCCAGGAATTGTTCGGCTTGCTCTCGCCGTACCACAGGCCCATGGAATTCTCCTGCCAGATCGTTCCATTTACGTAAGCCATTTCGATGACGTTGGCGGTCCCCTGGCTGGTCGCGCCGTTGACCGCAACCTGGCCGCCGCTGGTGATCGTCCAGGCGTTGCCGCTGGAATCGATGATCGCCGCGGTGGATCCCGCCAACACGACGGTATCGTTGGGCGATGCCGCCGGAACAACCCCGGTCAGCGGGTTTGTGGTGGTCGCCGCGCTCCAGGAATTGTTCGGATGGGTCTCGCCGGACCACAGGCCGGCGGTCGTCTCCTGCCAAATCGTGCCATTGACATAGGCAAGCTCGGCCACTTTGGACGTAGCCGCATCGGCCGTGCCATTGACCGCGACCTGGCCGCCGCTGGTGATCGTCCACACATTGCCGCTGGCATCGGTGATTGCCGCGGTCGATCCCGCCTTGACGATCGTATCGTTCGCCGATGCCGGTGCCGGTGCCGGTGCCGTCACGGTCACCCCCGCGGGCAACGGACTGACGGAGGTAGCCGTGCTCCAGGAATTGTTCGGCTGGGTCTCGCCGGACCATAGGCCCGCGGAGGTCTCCTTCCAAATGGTACTATTGACGAAGGCGATTTCGGTCACGCCGGAGGTGGCCGCGTCGACGGTGCCGTTGATCGCGACCTGGCCGCCCGAGGTTACGGTCCAGGAGTTGCCGGCGTGATCCGTGATGGCGGCTGACGAGCCTGCCGTCACCACGGCATCATTGGCCGATAGATACGGATCGCTGGTATAGGCGTGAGCCCAGTTGACAAGCATCTGGCCGGTGGCACCCGAAGCAGGCTTTCCCGCCCAGGATCCGGTCGTGCCGGCCGCGAGATCCAGCAGCATGTACATGGGTACATTCATGCTCGCCGGCGTGGCGATCTGGGCGACCTGCTTGCCGTTGATATACCAGGTTATGTAATTCGCCTCCCAGTCCACCGCATAGGTGTTGAACGCGGTCGTTGCATCGGAAAGCGTTGCCCAGTTCTGCGTGATGGAGTTCGACGAACCGTAATGGGCGGTCATGTAGACGTTTGTCGGCTGGCTGCCGAGGATTTCGAAGACATCCAGTTCCGGCGGCCATGCGCCGTTCTCCGGCAGCAGCCAGAAGGCCGAGTTCACACCCGGGGTCGCTGACGCTTCGGCATTGACCTCGAAGTAGCCGTAGAGCTGGGAAAACGATGCTTGCGTCTCGACCTGCCCGGTCAGGGACGGCTCATTGTTCACTGACGACAAAACCGAGGCCGGAGTCGGGATCAGGCCGATGGAAAGGACGCCGTTGTTGACCGAATACGGGTCGACGCCCGCCGCCGAGGTTGGTCCCCAGGTCGGGTTGACGAACCATCCGCCGTTCGTGTCGACCCCGTTCGGGGCCCAGGAGTAGGCGTATTGCCAATTGCCGCTGGTGCCGTTCCAAATGCTCAACGAGTTGAATTCGTCGTCGAATGTTAATGTGGCCTGGTTCGATGACACCGCCGAAGTCTTTGCGGACATGATTTAGTTCTCCAATCGGATAGACACCGGCGCGGGATAGGATTTCATAGGCCTGCGGGTCAACGGAATATTCGCTTCAACATAATAAACTACGTTAAGAAACGTTGTGACGCCGGGCCGCGCGACACAGAAACCGGCGGCACATGGCAGTAAATGGTAATATTGAACCAACGGGACCGCTCCGTGACCATGCCACGCGCCAATTATCGCCCCGAAATATCCGGCGAGAGCGCCCACTTGGGCCGGGCCGCCCTTCAAGCCCGGGAACGAAAATGGCTTTGCTATCATGTGGTTGTCCCGTTCGCCCGCGGAGTCCCGGCGGCAGCCGGAAGCATGCGGCCGAGGTATATTATATATGTAACTGTCATGATTTCGTTTCGTGCGGACCGCGGCCGGCTCGCCGGAACGGGTCTCGCTCAACGATACGACCGCACCGACCGGCTAAAGCCCGGGCCTATCGCGCGGTTTGCGCTATAAGGCCGCCAACGCGTGAACAGGACAGTCCGATGCCCAAACCCCGTGGCCGCCACTTTTTCGCCAATCCCGGCCCCACCAACATCCCGGACAGCGTGCTGCGGGCCATGGATCGGCCCAGCATCGACTTCAGCGACCCCGAGTTCGTCGCGGTCTATGACGCGGCCTTCGCCGGGGTGAAGCGGGTGCTGCGCACCGGCCAGCACCTGTTCATGTACAACGCCTCCGGCCATGGCGCCTGGGAGGCCAGCCTCACCAACCTGTTGTCCCCCGGCGACACCATCCTGGTGCTCGAACTCGGGCTACTTCTCAGACGAATGGGCCGCCATGGGGCGCAGCCACGGGCTGGAGGTCCGCACCGTCGCGGCCGACTGGCGCCGCGGCGTCGACATTGCCGACGTGCGCAAGGCGCTGGACGCGGACAAAGCGCACCGCATCAAGGCGGTCTGCGCGGTCCACAACGAAACCTTGACCGGCCTGACGCTGCCGCTGCCGGCGATCCGCGCCGCGATCGATGCCGCCGGGCATCCGGCGCTGTTCCTGGTGGACACGATCTCCTCGCTGGGGTCGCTGGATTTCCGCATGGACGAATGGGGCATCGACTGCGTCGTCGGCGGCAGCCAGAAGGGCCTGATGCTGCCGACGGGCATGAGCTTCACCGGCGTCTCGGCGAAGGGGCTGGAAGCGCACGCCACGGCGAAGCTGCCGCGGTTCTATTTCGACTGGACGATGATGACGCAGCGCAGCACGAAAAGCTTCATCGGCACTGTCCCGGTCCACATCTTCTATGGCCTGCGCGAATCCGTCCGCCTGATCGATGAGGAAGGGCTGGAGAACGTATACGCCCGCCATGCGCGCCTCGCGGAGGCGGCGCGGCGGGCGGTGCGGGTCTGGGCGGCAAACGACGGGCCGTCGTTGTTCTGCCTGTCGCCCGACCGATATTCGGACTCCGTGACGGCGGTGCTGATGCCGGACGGGTTCAGCGGCGACGCCCTGCGCAAGACCATACGGGAACGCTTCAATGTCTCGCTCGGCGGCGGGCTGGGCAAACTCAGCGGGCTGATTTTCCGCATCGGCCACCTCGGCGACCTGAACGAGCCGATGCTGCTGGGAGCGCTGGCGGCGATCGAGATGGGGATGCGAATCGAAGGTGTGCCGCACGGGCGCGGCGGCGTGGAGGCGGCGATGGCTTTCCTGGCGGAGGGATAGGGGCGCGCGTCACATCCCGCCGTCGATATCAGGTTGGTCTGCGGGTCTTGCCGACGTCCAGGCTAATCGCCGTTCAAAGAATACCATGGACAGCTTTGCCTGTTCGAAAGCGCGCATCGCCCGCTCGGCGGACACTTCCGAACCGGGACCCGTCTCGTAGTCGGCAATCGCCGGGGCGCGCCCATTCAACACGGCTGAGCCGCAAACACCCGCGTCGGCGCCACGAACTCCTCCTGCGCCGCCACCGTCAAAATCTCCCGCGATCCCGCCTCGGCGGTGCGACGCAGCAGTCCGTACACCGACGATCCCGCGGCCTCAAGCGCAGCCACCGCGCTGCCGCTGCTCAACCGGTGGAACAGGAACAGCGCCGCGATCGCATCCCCGGCGCCGTTGACGGAAATCCGCAGCCTGGGCGTTCGCAACAGATGAAACTGCCCGGCCTCGAGCGTCAGCATGTCGATGCAGTCGTCCGGGGTTTCGTCCGTCTCCAAACTCGTTAGCAGCACGCAGGCCGGACCGTCCGTGCGCAGCATGGGCCGCAGCCGCAGCACCGCTTGCTTGGCTCCGTGCAGCGTGCCGCAGTCCAGGCCGGTCAGCCGCTCCAGCTCGAATCGATTCGGCGTAGTGATATCGGCCGACGGCAGCGCCCGGTCGCGCAGGAAATCCTCGATCCCGGGACGGACATACACTCCCGCATCCGTGTCGCCGATGACCGGATCGCAGCAGTAAACCGCCGCCGGACTGGCGCGCCGGACGCTGCTGACCGCATGCAGGATGGCGTCGCCGATATCCGCCCCGCCGACATACCCCGACAGCACCGCGTCGCACCGGCGGAACGCATCGCGAGCAGCGATACCGTCCACAAGGTCGCGCACCGACTGGCCGGAATACACCTCGCCGGTCCAATGCCCATAGCCGGTGTGGTTGGAGAACTGCACGGTGTCGATGGCCCACACCTCGGCCCCCAGGCGTTGTAGCGGAAACTCCGCGCTGGCATTGCCGACATGGCCGTAGCAGACCCGGGACTGGATCGACAGGATATTCACTCTTGCCCCCGGGTGTGTTCGCAGGTGCAATACAGGGACCACCGCCCCGTCAGGATACCAGCCCGCATGTCAACGCCTCTGCTGTTCCAGCCGATAAGCTTCCGCTCGGTCACCGCGCGCAACCGGATCGTCGTCTCTCCCATGTGCCAATACAGCGCCGATGACGGGCTTGGGAACGACTGGCACGTTCAGCACCTCGGCGCCCGCGCGGCCGGCGGAGCAGGCATCGTCTTCACCGAGGCAACGCATGTCTCCGCCTACGGCCGCATCACCCCGCACTGCCTCGGCCTCTACACGCCCGAGCATCAGGCGCTGCTGACCCGTTTGGCAAGCGTGATCACGGCATGTGGCTCGGTGCCCGGCATCCAGCTTGCCCACGCCGGGCGCAAGGCCTCGTCCGCCGTTCCCTGGGAAGGCGGCAAGCCCATCGCGCTAGAGGATGGCGGCTGGGTGCCGCTCGCCCCGAGCGCCCTGCCCTCGGTCCCCGGCGCCACCGTCCCGCACGCGCTGACCGCCGCGGAGATCGCCGACATCATCGGCGAGTTCGCCGCCACCGCCCGCATGGCGCGCGAGGCCGGCTTCAAAATCGCCGAACTCCATGCTGCACACGGCTATCTGGGGCACGAGTTCCTCTCGCCGGTGTCCAACCATCGCTCCGACGCCTATGGCGGCGATTTGGAGCGCCGCTCGCGCTTCCTGCTGGAGATGATCGAGGCGGTGCGCGCCGAATGGCCCGCCGACCTGCCACTCTGGGTTCGGCTGTCCTGCACCGACTGGGTTCCCGGCGGCCTGATGATCGAGGACACCGTGGAGGTGTCCCGCCGTCTCGCCGCCACCGGGCTGGTGGACCTGATCGACTGCTCCTCGGGCGGCGTGTCGCATGAACAGGCGATTCCGTCGCTCTATCCCGGCTACCAGGTGCCGTTCGCCGACGCGATCCGCAGCCGCGCCGGCATCGCCACCGGCGCCGTCGGCATGATCACGGAGCCGACGCATGCGGCCGAAATCCTCGCCAACGGCCGCGCCGACGTGGTGCTGCTGGCCCGCGCTCTGCTCGCCGATCCGGCCTGGCCGTTGCGGGCGGCGAAGACGCTGGGGGTGAAGCCCGAGGTTCCCCGCCAGTACCTGCGCGCCGCGCTGTAGCGTCGAAACGCCGCATTGCTCATCACGGCGGCGGGTTGCACAATGCGCCGTCCGCCACCGGAGTTGCTGGCCGCTGATCCGGCCCCGCGGAGTGATTTATGTTTCCTGGTCTGCGTCCCCTTTCCCGCCTGTGTCTCCCGCTTATGCTGTTGCCGTTGTTCGGCTGCGGTCCGGGCAAGAACGAGTTTGCCCCTGTCTGCCCCAGCGTCCGGCTGATCCCGCAGCTCGCGGACCTGACCCGGTACGCCAGTGCCGGTCCGACGCACGACGTGACCGACATGATCGTCCAGGGCCGTGTCATCAGCGTGCACGGCAGTTGCTCGGCCGGTGACGACAAGTCGGTGCTGCCCGCCAAGGTGCAGATCGCGATCTCCGTCCTGCGCGGTCCGGCGATGCGCGGGCGGGAGGCGGACCTGCCGGTCTTCCTGGCGGTCACCGAGGGCGACTCCGTGCGCGACAAGCAGGTGTTTCCAGTCCACGTCGTGTTTCCGCCGAACGTCGATCGGCTGACAATGTCCAGCCCGGACATCGACATGGGGCTGCCGGTCACGCCATCGGTCACCGGCGCGTCCTACGGGATCATCGCGGGCTTCCAGTTGACGCCGGACGAACTGGCCAATAACCGCCAGGCGTCGGGTGGCTGAATCCACTCCATCCGCGTCCCGGCGGCATTGCCGGTCGCGGTGAAAGGACCGATATATTAAGGCATGACCGATACGCCACCGAAGGGCCGCCCGAACCAGGGGAGACGCCGAGGCTTGAAGAAGGAGGACTGGGAAATCCCGTCCAATCTGCAGCCCGACGCCGGGGATTACTCGTTCGACCTCGAACGGGCGTTGAAGGCTGTGGTCGGACTGAAGTCGTACGTTCCGGCGGACGCCTTTACGGCGAACACCCTCGGAACCGAGCGTACCGGCAGCGGCGTGATGATCAAGGATACCGGCCTGATCGCCACGATTGGCTACCTGATTACGGAAGCCGAGACGCTGTGGATCACCACCGCCGAAGGACAGGCGGTTCCCGGCCATGCACTGGCGCATGATCAGGAAAGCGGCTTCGGACTGGTGCAGGCGCTCGGCAAACTGGATGTGCCGTCGCTCGATCTGGGCGACTCAGATCGCCTGAAGGTTGGCGACCAGGCCGTGCTGGCGGCGGGCGGCGGACGGCACCACGCGATCGAGACGCGGGTCGTTGGGCGGCAGGAATTCGCCGGCTATTGGGAGTACGTGCTGGATGACGCGCTGTTCACCGCGCCCGCCCACCCTTTCTGGGGCGGCTGCGGCTTGATCGGCACCGACGGCAGGCTGACCGGGATCGGCTCGCTGATTTTGCAGCAGGGCGACGGCAAGGGCCGCCGCCTGGACATGAACATGGTTGTTCCCATCGGCCTGCTAGCGCCGATCCTGCCGGATCTGCTGAGCTTCGGCCGGGTCAACCGGCCGGCGCGGCCATGGCTGGGCATGTACGCGACCGATTCGGATGAGACGCTGGTCGTGGGAGGTTTGGCCGATAACGGCCCGGCCGAGCAGGCGGGCGTGCGGGCGGGCGACAAGATATTGACGGTGAACGACGAGGAAATCCTCGATCTCGCCGGATTGTGGCGGCGCGTCTGGTCGTCCGGCAGCGCGGGTGCGGAGGTGAGGCTGCGAATCGAGCGCGACGGTTCGCCCAAGCGGGTCGCCGTGCGCTCCGCCGATCGGGCGAGCTTCCTGAAATCGCCGAAGCTGCACTGACAGCGCCACGGGTCTCGAAAGGTATAGTTTGCATGAGTGGACTTCGCGGCGCCATCGTTCCGGTGACCCCTTTTCAGCAGAACTGCGCCGTACTTTGGGATGACGGCACAAAGATTGGCGTGGTTATCGATCCGGGCGGCGACGTTAACCGCATTCTGGAGGCGATCGACAAGACCGGCGCGTCTATCGAGAAGATCATCCTGACGCACGGCCATCTCGACCACGCCGGCGGTGCGGCTGCGCTGCGCGACGCGTTGCAGGCCCGGTCGGGCGGCAGCGTGCCGATCGAGGGACCCGACATCCGCGACAAGTTCCTGCTGGACGGGATTGCTGCGCAGGCCGCCGCCTACGGCTTCGAAGCCAGCAATGTCACCCCCGATCGCTGGATCCAGGAGGGTGACACGGTCACCTTCGGACCGCACCGGTTTGAAGTCCTGCACTGCCCCGGCCACACGCCCGGCTCGCTGGTCTACGTCAACCACGCCGCCCGATTCGCCATAGTCGGCGACGTGCTGTTCCAGGGGTCGATCGGCCGCACGGATTTCCCCTACGGCGACCATGCCGCCCTGATTGGCGCGATCAAGACCAAGCTGCTGACGCTGGACGACGATTACTCCTTCCTCAGCGGCCACGGTCCCGGCTCGACCATCGGTGCGGAAAAGGCGGCCAACCCATTCCTCCGCTGAGTGCCGCCACACAGCTTTCCCTGGCGTTGGAGCCGGCCTGCCCCGGCCGGGTCGGGTTTCTCGACTCGTTACGGAAGTTCACCTTCGAGGGGGCACCGACCGTCGAGGCGGAGGAAGCCGGTCTGCGATACTTCGTGAACGCGTTCTGGACCGCCGGGCAGCGACGCGGCCACAACCTGCACGAAATCAGCTACCGCGCCTGCTTCAAGTCGCAGCTTCCGGAGTTCTTCATCGAGCGGCTCACCGGCCCGGGCGACCGCGTGTACGATCCGTTCTCCGGCCGCGGCACGACGGCGGTGCAGGCGGCGTTGATGGGCCGCGCCCCGGCGGCCAACGACGTCAATCCGCTCAGCGCGATGCTGTGCGCGCCCAGGCTCGATCCGCCCGCACTGGCCGCCGTCGCGGCGCGCCTGGAGACGATCGACCTGTCGCGCGGGGTCAACGACGCGAATGAGGCGGACCTGCTTGCGTTCTACCATCCGGAGACGCTGCGCCAGATCACCGCCCTGCGGGCCTGGCTTCTGGGCCGTGTGCTGGACCCGGTTGATGCGTGGATCCGCATGGTGGCGATCAACCGGCTGACGGGGCACTCGCCGGGGTTCTTCTCGGTCTACACGATGCCGCCCAACCAGGCGGTGTCGGCGATGTCGCAGCGGAAGATCAACGCGGCGCGGAACCAGACGCCGCCGCAGCGGGACGTGCGGGCGATCATCCTGAAGAAAAGCCGCGGGCTGCTGGCCGATGGCGTGCCGCCGCCGCATCCGCTGCCGATACTGATGACCGGTCCGGCGGAGCGGACGCCGGATTTGACGGACGGCTCGGTGGATCTGATCGTGACCTCGCCGCCGTTTCTGGATGTCGTCGATTATGCCGGCGACAACTGGCTGCGCGTCTGGTTCGCCGGGATCAACGCGGCGGGTGTCAGCATCGACAGGCACAAGACCATCGCGTCGTGGGAGGCGTTCGTTCGCCGCGCCTTCGAGGAGTTCGCCCGCGTGGTGCGTCCGGGTGGCTTCGTCGCGTTCGAAGTTGGCGAGGTGCGTGGCAGCGTCCTGTTGGAACGGCACGTGGCGGCGGCGATCGGCGGCCTGCCGTTCGATGTCGCGGGCGTGATGGTGAACCAGCAGGAATTCACCAAGACCGCCAACTGCTGGGGCGTGAGCAACAACAGCAGCGGGACCAATACCAACCGGATCGTCATGGCGGTGCGACGGTAACGACCCGTCGGCGGAATCTTGCCTTCAGCGTGACGCCTCCACCGCCCGTCCTCGGCGACACTGTCGCGGCCGGACGCGCCGCACCGCGCGAACGGCGCGGGTTCAAATCGCGCGTGCGTCCGCTATGCTTGGGTCCAGCGCGGCGGTGATCCGGGGAAGCCATGATGTCGCTTGCATCGATCAGCCTGTTTAAAGGCATGAACGCTCTAGAGCTGCGCCAACTCGAACAGGCCGGCACGATGCTGGAACCGCGCGACGGCGCAACGATCTTCGCGCAGGGCGATCCCGCCGATGCCGTCTTCGCCATCACCGCCGGCGACGGGCATGTTCGTATTGGTGCCGTCGATCGGCATAGCAAGGCGTTGATGGTCGAGATGTTCCATACCGGCGACTTCTTCGGAGAGCTTGGTGTGATCGATGGCAAGCCGCGTACCACGTCCGCCGTCTCGGAAGGCAGGGTCACGCTGGTCAAGATCCGCGCGGCAGCGTTCCGTTCCGCGTTGGCGAATTCCCCGGCGCTGGGGGAATCGCTTTGCCAGGAACTGACGCGGCGCCTGAGACGGACATACGAACTGTTCCAGGACGCAACGTTCGAAACACTGGAGGTCCGCCTGGCCCGGCAGGTGCTGTACCTTGCGGAGCGCGAAGGGCGGCAGACACCGCAGGGGCTGCGGTTGGCGCACCGTTTCCGCCAGGGCGACCTGGCCGATCTGTTTGGAGCGACAACACGCAGTATAATTACGATCTTGAACGGTTGGCGTGGCGCCGGTCTTGTCGTTTACGATACGGATCGGGCGCTGCTGACAGTCAGTAACCCCGCGGCGCTGCGGACGATTATCGAGAGCGGTCCCCAGCGTTAAACTCTCGCGTCATGATGCTGTGAAGCGCTTCAGACCGCATGCGCGCCTGATCGGGTACACCCTGCCCGTCTCGGCAAGACCGTTGCGCGAAGACACATCTGTGAGCGGAAGGAAAGCATTATGACATACCATCTATTTCAGCGCCCCGTTACGCCGAAGACCATGGCGGCCGTTGCCTTTGTGGCACTGGGCCTCGGAACAATGGGCACGGCTGACGCGCAGGGTCTGGCGGCCGGGGTTCAGGCACCGGCCTATGGAACGCCTTGGGCCGCCAAACATCGGTGGCATAGTGCGAACTTCACCTCCTCGATGGCGAACGGCTTGCAGGATGATCGCGCGCTCGACGATGTCCGTGCTTCGTCGGGCAGGACCGCCAGCGACTGAAGGGCGGTTCGAGCACCGCTCGGCAATGAGTCTCGCGCGATCCCGCAAGAGCCGCGGCAAACCCGTCAGGCATGAAAGCCTTCTCGAACTTCTGGGCGGCATCCGGTACGGCGAACCCCAAGCCTATGTCGAAAACACCTCCAGCGGAACGAACTGATCCTTCAGCACGCCCTGCACGTCCGGATATCCCATCCACGACTGGATCATCGTGGCATAAACGCGCCGGAAATCCGTTGTGTAGCGCATGTTCCCGTCGTCCAGGTCGGCCAGGCTCGGCATCGAACCGAAATGGCCGCCATGCACCGGCTTGCCGGCGATCAACGCAACGTTCGCCGTTCCATGGTCGGTGCCGAGATTGGCGTTCTCGCCGACCCGGCGTCCGAATTCGCTGAATACCATCACCGAAACGTCGTCACCGCGGCCGATGCGCGTCATGTCCTGGATGAAGGCGGCGATGTGGTCGGATGTGTAGGTCAGGATTCGAGCGTGCGTGTCGGCCTGCGTTACATGCGTATCGAACGCGTTGTTCGGATAGGCCACGTAGTAGATCCGGGTCGGGAACCCGCCCGCGATCAACGCGGCGACCCGTTCCAGGCCGAAATGGTACAAACCGTAATCCACCGGCGTGCGATACGCGGCACAGGCATCCCGCACATGCACCTCGGCGTGCTGCGCACTCGCCGCGACATCGAACAGGAATCCCTCCGTGGGGTTTTGCGGGGTCCGCGCGGCGGACAGTGTGGTCAGAGCGGTCTTCTCCTGAAACAGGCTTTCCCGCGCGAATTTCGTCGGGTCGTCGAACACCAGCGGAACGTGGTTGCGCGCCCGCACCGCCAGCAATTCGTGGTCTTCCACATTCACGATGAAATTGGCGGTGCCCTCCGCATCCATTCCGTCGGCCAGCCGCCCGAGCCAGCCGAACGCATTGCCGCTGTTCGGCGCGCCGGTATGCCAATACGCCATCGAGGTAAAATGCGAGAAACTCGGCTGGGCGTAGCCGACACCATGCACGATCGCCAGGTTGCCGTCCTTGTACAACCGCTCGAACCCGGCCAGCGGCCGCTGCACGCCGTAACGATCGTCGAGCTTGTGCAGCTTGTCCGGCCGGATCCCCAACTTCGGCCGCGCCTGGTAATAGGCATCGTCCGTATACGGAATGATGGTGTTCAACCCGTCATTCGCGCCCGACAATTCCACCACCACCAGGATGCGTTCATTGTCGGGCGTCGCAGCCCCGGCAACCCGCGGCGTGGCGCCCCAGCCAACAACCCCAAGTCCGAGTCCATAAGCACCGGCACGCAGCACGTCCCGCCGCCCGGGTCCGCCCAATTTCGATGTCGCCATGCGATCCTCCTGTGACAATCAGGCGAGCTGATATTCCGGCGCGCTCATGATCAGATGCGCGACCATCCGCAACGGCTCCTCCGCATAGCTGCGGGCCCGCGCCAGATCGCTGGTGCCAAGCTGCTCGTCCAGGAACGCGATCGCGGTCGCACGCGCCTGATCGTTGACCGGAACGGCCAAGAAACGGACCAGCAACAGATCGACGGCGTCGGACGTGGTCTTCGCCTGTCCTTCGAACACGATCTCCGTCAGACTGAACCGCGCCGGCTCCCGCGCGATCGGCTTGATCCTGCGCACCGCTTCCTCCCATCCCTTCAGACTGGCGTAATGGGTGTTGAACTCCTCGTGGTCGCTCAGCAGGTTCGACATCGCCCTGACGCCGCCCTTGCCCGGATCGGCATCGCTGGTGGCATCGGTGATGTCCATGCCACTCAGGATGCGGGTATTGACCCGGCGGGTCTGCGGATCGGGCAGCAGGTTCGGATCGACGAAATCAATCATGTCCGGCATCGCAACGTCACGGCCGAAGTTGCCGCGCGCCAGCAAGGTGCCGGGCGTGATCCACGCCGTCCCCTGCCCCCACCCCGCCACCGTCGGCGGATTCAGCAGTTCCTGCCCCAACTCCCCGCTCGCGGCGTTGAAATCCGGCACACCCGGCAGCGACGTCAGGCCGAGCCGCCGGTAGGTCGATACGATCAGTTCCACCGGCCCCTTGATGTGCGTCCCCATCGATGGCGCGCTGTAGAAATCCCGCGACAGGAACACGGTGCGCAGGAACGGCGCGATCTCGTAACGGTTGTCGCGCAGCAGCGCGCCCAGCCTCTCCTGATACGCCGGAGACAGGTCCTCGCGCACCAGGAAGCGATACAGCTTGCCGGCGGTGTAATTCGCGGTGACCTTCTGCTCCAGGATGATGTCGAGCACCTGCACGCCATCGAACCGGCCGGTGCGGCCAAGGAACGTCTTTTTGCCGTCGTCGTGCTTCGCGGGATCGATGTGGAACGACAGATCCTCGTCGCGCCAGCCGGTGAAGGCGCGCGCGCCCTCACGGATATCCTGCTCGGTGTAGTTGCCCACGCCCATGGTGAACAACTCCATCACTTCGCGGCCGAAATTTTCGTTCGGCTTGCCCTTCACGTTCTGCCCGGCATCGAGGAACACCAGCATCGCCGGGTCCTGCGCCACGCCGATCAGCAGGGTGCGGAAATTGCCTGTGGCGTTGCGCTGGAAGAGGTCGAGCTGCCCGAGCATCTTGCGATAGTCGCGCACCTTGTCCGCACCGCAGGCGAAATGACCATGCCAGAACAGCGCCATCTTCTCTTCCAGCGGCCGTTGCGTCGCCACCATCCGATCGGCCCACCAATTGGCGACCCGGCGGGTCTCCAGCATGCTGGCCCGCAGCCAATAGAAAAACCGGTTCGCCACCGGCTGCAGCCGCCGCGTCCCGGAGGGCTTGACCGCGACGCCCATCGCCATTCCGGTCTCCGCCGCCAAATTCGTTGCCGCCGGCCGTGTCGGCGGAAACGGTGTCAGCGTCGGGTCATACACCCCGGAATGATCGAACGGCGGAAGGTGCGCGTTGTCGATCGACTGGTAATCGACCAGGGACGCCACCGCCGCCTCAGGTGTCATCCGCGCCAGGCGCCCGATATCGTCGGGCGTGCCGCCGAAGCCGGCACGGTCGAGCAGGTGGCGGGCGCAGGCATAATTCCAGTCCGCCGCGCCGATCGGCGTCAGGTCTTCCACACCGGCGGACGGCAGTGTCGCGGTCGCCGCATCGGCCATTGGCTTCCTCCTCCCATCTTGCATTTCTGCGAATGCCGGCTTGGAAACCTGATGCTAGATGAGCAAACCGTATCTGACAAATCGACGCAGACGCAACCGTTCCGCCTATAGAACACAAGACGCTGTCACAGTATTCGCCGGATTGCAGGAGAGCGCAGCAGCAATCCAGCGATCCAGAAACAAATCAGGCAGGCGGCGAAACCGGTCACGGCGAACTTGATCAAAGGCGCCGCCGGCACACCACCCCAAGCCAGAGCAACAGCGACCAGGACAGGCGGATGGATGACATAGATCGCATAGGCCCGCCGGGCGAGTGCCGTCCAAACCGGTCCGGGGGTGCGGAACCGGATTGCCAACACATGCAGCAAGCCGAGGATAAAGCCCCAGGCAATCAGCGGCTCCCAAAAGGCGTAGGCCAGTGCGCGGATGTTCCAACCCCCGGTCGCATCCTCGAGCGGCGTCAGCCAAACTGCCACCGGCAGCATCGGCAACGAGAGTCGTGCCACCCTCAGCCAGACCTGCCGTTGCCGATCAGGAACGGCAAGCAGCCATCCGGACGACGCCCCGGCGCATCCGGCAACGAAAAGCACGATGTAGCCGGCGAAGTAGCCGATTTGCAGTCCTGATACTTGCGTGCCCACCGGCCAGACCAGACGCAACACAAAGGCCGCCGTGCCGGTGGCCAGCAGCGCTTCAAGCAGTGTCCGATTGGACGGAAATGGACGCACCCGCGTACTCCGGAGCGGCGTAAGCCAATGCCAGACGAGATAGAGACCGGCAAAGATCAACAGCGCCTCGGCGAACCAAAGCGGCCCGATATTGAATGTTGCCCGCTCCCAAAGGCCGAACAGCGAACCGGCGAACGGCTGCCCCCTCGCGGCCGCCGCCAATGCAATGGTCAGCGGCCCGAGTATAAACCCGTAGAACAGCAAGGGTACCCCAAGCCGCAGCGACCGATCGCGGAGAAAGCGCCATGGGCCGTGTCGTTCGACCGAACCGGGGGTAAAGTAGCCGGCGATCAAAAAGAACAGGCCCATGAAGTAGGCTTGGTTGATGGCGCAGAAGAAGGTCAGCAGCTTCGTCTGAAGCCCAGTGCCGGCGGAGAGATCGTGATAGTACCAGCCACCCGTCGCGCCATACGTAATCGCAGTGTGGTGGAACAGCACAAGAAGCGTCATTGCCGCGCGCAACGCGTCGAGGCCACCGTTGCGCCGGTTTGCGGACGTCGCCGGATCTTGGTCTGGTTCGATGCGTCCCGGCAATCGACTGCTCCGTGGACAACAGAGCTCCAACAGCACCACGGGCTTACCGGTCTTGGCAACCCCGCTGTTGAACCCGCCACTGTATTGAACCAGCATCTGCCAGGCACCTCCAGGCAATGCACCCGGCATGACCACATTCGATTTAGGCTCCCTGCTTCTGGTCTTCGCCGCCGTCATCGGTGTGGCCAACGACCGGACGCTGCGGTTGCCGCGGCCGGTCGCACTCCTGCTCGGCGCGCTGCTGCTGTCGGCACTGATCATCGGCGGCGATGCGGCATTCGGCGACGGCGGCCTGCGCGAGCGCCTGCGAGAGCGTATCCTCCAAGCCCACTTGCCGGAGATCCTGCTCGACGGCTTCCTCGCCCTGCTGCTGTTCGCCGGCAGCCTGCACGTCGATTTGCGCGCCCTGCGCAAGCGGGCCGGCACCGTGTTCGTCCTCGCCACCGCGGGTGTGGTGATTGCCGCCATCCTGTTCGCCGCCGGCATCTGGGCGCTGCTGCGCCTGATCGGGCAGCCCGTCCCACCCGGGTGGTGCCTTGTTCTTGGTGCGATCCTGGCGCCGACCGACGCCGTCGCGGTGGAAGGGCTGCTGGCCCGGCTACAGCTTCCGGCCGCCCTCAAAGCGATTATCAGCGGCGAGAGCCTGTTCAACGACGGCGCTGCGGTGGTGCTGTTCGGCGCCGCGCTGGCGCTTGCCGGCGGCCAGTCCGGCGTGGTGGGCCACGGACGCCTTGCCGAGGCGATCCTGGTCGAGGCCGCGGGCGGAGCGGCGCTGGGCGCGGCGGCGGGGTATCTGACCTGGCGCCTCATCCGCTTTTCCCGGGACAGCAGCCTGGCGCTGACGATCTCCCAGGCACTGGCGCTCTCGACCTACCGCATCGCCATCGCCATCGGCGTGTCGGGGCCGATCGGCGTGGTGGCGGCGGGTCTGGCGCTGGGATGGGCGCTTGCCGGGGAGAAAGCGGAGGACGCGTGGCGGACCAACCTTTTGACTTTCTGGTCCATGGTCGACGACCTGCTGAACACCTTCCTGTATGTGCTGATCGGCCTGGTGATGCTGGCGATCGACCTGAGCTTGCAGGCGGCTTTGGCGGTGCTGCTGGCGGTGCCGCTGGCCTTGCTGGCTCGGCTGGTCAGCGTGGGGGGTCCAATGCTGTTGCCCGGACTGAGGCAGCCGGACACCGCGCGGGCCATCGGCGTGCTGACCTGGGCGGGTCTGCGCGGGGGCGTTTCGATCGCGTTGGCGCTGGTGCTGCCGGAACTCGCCGTACCGCAGCCTGCTGCTGGCGATCTGCTTCGGCGTCGTGATTTTCACCGTGATCGTGCAGGGCCTGCTGCTGCCGCGGTTGATCGCCGCATTCTACGGGTCCGCCCGGCCGGGGTAATGCTTGCGAGGCGGTTCCGTTCGTGATGTCGTGCAGTTCCCATATCTCGGAGATTTGAGATGCGCACCGGAGTCGCCGTTGCCTGTTTCGCCTTGATCGCCTCAGTCAGCGGTTGCGGGCCGTCCGCCCCGCCCGCGGTCCCGCCGCCGGCAGCGGCCGCATCGACCGCGCTCGTCGCGTTCGACGGCACCTATCGGGGGACCATCCGACTGACCGCGGCGGCGCCGAGAGGCGATCAGCGAAGCTGGTGCGACACGCCGCCGGACTTGACCCTGATCGTGCAGAACGGCGCGTTCGCCTTCACGCTGGAGCATCCGAACGTTCCGCCGGGCCAGGGCTTCTCCAGCTCTCCGACATTCATTGCCAACGTCGAGACCGATGGGTCGTTTGATTCGACCAGCCCGAACGGGGTGGCTCAGATGACCGGCCGGATCAGCGGGCAGCAAGTGACCGGGCAGATTAGCGGCGCGGCCTGCGGATACGCATTCACTGCCCAGAAGTCCTGAGCAGGCCGGCTTCTAAGCCTGACGGGAACGACGATGGGGTGAATCCACGGTGGCGGTCTGTCCAGACCGCCCCTACACCCGCATCGGCATCAGCACATACAGTGCGCTCGAATCCCCAGCGTCCTGCACGATCGTCGGCGCGGACCCATCGGCGAACCGGAACTCCACCTGCTCCGGGATCTGGTCGGTGATGTCGTTCAGATACCGTGCCTGGAACCCGATCTCCAGGGGACCCGCATCATACTTCACATGATCGGCGTCGAGTTCCTCGCTCGCCGTCCCCTGCTCCGGGCTGGAGGCCGACAGCGTCAGCAGATCCCGTGCCAGCGACAGCTTCACCGGCCGGGACCGCTCCGACGAGATCGCCGCGACACGCCCGACGGCATCGGCGAAGTCCTTCTTGCCGACCCGCAGCACCCGGTCGTTGCCGCGCGGAATCACCCGCTCATACTCCGGGAACGTCCCGTCGATCAGCTTGCTGGTCAGCAGCATCTGATCGGCGCGGAACTGGATGCGCGTATCGGATAGCGCGATCTCGACGTTGCCGGTAACCTCGTCGAGCAGCTTGCGCAGCTCGTTCACCGTCTTGCGCGGGATGATCACGCCGGGCATCGAAGCCGCACCTTCCGGCAGCGGCTCCTCCACCCGGGCCAGCCGGTGCCCGTCGGTGGCGACCGCGCGCAGCACCGGGGTGCCGTCGCTGTCGGCGTGATGCAGGTAGATGCCGTTCAGATAGTACCGCGTCTCCTCGGTGCTGATCGCGAACTTGGTCCGGTCGATCAGCGCCCGCAGGGTCTGCGCCGGCAGTCCGAACTTGTGCGGCAGGCTGCCGGCGGTCATCGAGGGGAAGTCCTCGACCGGCAGCACCACCAGCTTGGTGTCGTACCGCCCTGACCGCAGCGACAGTTGTGCGTCGCCGCCCGGATGGTCGAGCTCAACCTCCGCGCCCTCAGGCAGCTTGCGCACGATCTCATACAGCGTTGCGGCCGGCGCGGTGCAGGCGCCGTTGCGGACGGAGGTCGCGGCCAGTTCCTCAACGATGGCGATCTCCATGTCGGTCGCCGTCAGGGTCAAGGCGCCGTCGCGGACGGCTATCATGACATTTGCCAGGATGGGGATGGTGTTGCGCCGCTCCACCACGCTCTGGACATGGGCCAGCGCCTTGATCAACGTGGCGCGGTCGGCCTTAAGCTTCATGGTCAGGTTCCTACCGGGTCCGGCCGCTGCTTCTAGGCCCCGCACGGCGGGGAAGCGAGCAATTCGCGGACGGCAGTGTAGCAATTCGCGCCGAGTTCCGCCAAGGACCGTCACGCGGTTGAGTGATCTTCATTTTGAACCGCCGCGGTGGACTGGCGAATAACCTCCAGCAGTGCCGCCGCCGCGCGGGCGTGATGGCGGTCGCCATGCCGCAGCGCGAGGAAGCGGCGTTCCGGGAACGCAAACGGCAGTTCCACCAGCGATCCCGCCACCACGCCCGCATGGGCCACCAAAGCTGAGATCACCGTCGCTCCGGCACCCGCCTCTACCGCCGCGCGCACCGCCTCGTTCGACGGCAATTCCATCCCCACATCGAGTTTCGCCGGGTCGACGCCAAACCCCGTCATCGCATCCTCGAACACCTGGCGGGTTCCGGAGCCGCGCTCACGCAGCACCCAGCGTGCGCTGCCGAGGTCAGCAGCCGGGATCCGCCGTTTTGTCGCCCACGGATGCTCCGCCCCCACCACCAGCGCCAGCCGATCGGCTGCCACCGGAATCTGAACCAGCAGAGGGTCGTGCACGCTGCCTTCGACGAAACCCAGATCGGCGTCACCGTCCAGCACGGCGCGCGCGACCTCCGTCGTGTTGCCGATGACCAGCGACAGCGTCACGGACGGCCATGCCTCGCGGAAGCGGTGCAGCATCGCCGGCAGCCAGTACCCGGCGATGGTGTGGCTGGCCCACAGGGACAGATGGCCGCGCCGCAGCCCGCGCAGATCGTCCAGGACCTGCTCCGCCCGGGCCAGCCGAGCCAGCACCGCCCGGGCCTCCGGCAGAAACTGTCGGCCGGCCTCGGTCAGCGCGATGCCGCGACCGAGGCGATCGAACAGCCGCATGTCCAGGCTGGCCTCAAGCGCGGCGATCGCCGAACTCGCCGCCGGCTGCGTGATGTTCAGCGCCTCCGCCGCACGGGTCATGTGCAGGCGCTCGGCCACGGCGACGAACAGGCGGAGCTGATCCAGGGTCATCCCATATCAATACACCAGTTCGATCAGCGCCAGGCTGAAGCCGGAGATGAACACCCAGGACGCGGCGCCGAGTGCCAGCGGGCGCAATCCGCGGGCGCGCAGTTTGCGGATGTCGGTTTCCAGTCCCATCGCCGCCAGCGCGACGGTCAGCAGGAAGGTGGTGGCCGGCACCAGCACCTGCTTCGCCTCCGCCGGCACGATGCCGAGGCTGTTGACGCCGATCAATGCGATGAAGCCGAACACGAACCAGGGCAGCGGCGCTTTTGCCTTCACACTGTCCCTGCCGCGGCGCGTCGCGATGACCCCGAGGCACAGCACCAGCGGGGCCAGCAGCATCACCCGGCTGAGCTTGGCGATGGTGCCGAACTCGCCCGCGTCGCGGCCGTCCTGGAAGGCGGCGGCCACGACCTGGGCGACCTCGTGGATGGACGCGCCGCTCCAGAGCCCGAAATGATGCGCGTCAAGATGCAGCATCCCTGGTAGCGCGGGGTAAATGAACATCGACAGCGAGCCGAACACGGTGACGCAGGCGACGGCATAGGCGACGTCCTCATCCGCAGCGCGGGTGACCGTGTTGGTCGCGATCACCGCGGAGGCGCCGCAGATCGAGGTGCCGGCGGCGATCAGCTCGGCCAGCCCGCGCTCCACACCGAGCAGGCGCCCGAGCCCCTTGGTGAAGAGGAACGTGGTCAGCAGCGTGACGACGATGATGCCCATGCCAGTCGCGCCGACGGCCGCCACTTGCTGCGCGGTCAGTTGCAGCCCGAGCAGGATGATGGCGAGCCGCAACAGGCGCTTCAGGCTGAACACGACTCCGGCCCGCGCCCGGACCGGCGTGCCGATGGTGTTGTGCAGGGCGATGCCAAGCAGGATGGCGATGATCATCGGGCTGAAGCTGTCCAGCCCCGGGATTCGCCGGACGGCGTAGGCGGCGCCCGCGACGGTACCGGTCAGCATCAAGCCGGGGAGAATACTGTGCGGCCAGGGCAGCACCGGCAGGCGGCGCCGTCCGGCCAGGGTGTGGACGACGGCGGTGGACTGAGACATGCGAGCGCTCCCGAGAGTGGATGCCGGAACATCTGCTCCGGCATTCCATTAATCCAACATATGTATTGAATGCATTTAATCGAATTTATTTATCATTTCCGGAAAGCCGCATGGCCGCCATGTGGCCCCTGCCTATGGCGGGCCGGAGCGTCACCGGTAATGTCTTCTCCATGGAAACGTGCCGGGAAAATGGAACGCGCCTGGACAGGGCCGCGAAGAGAAATCTTGCGCTTCTGATTGCCTGCCAGGCGATCGGTCAGTCGGCCAACACCATGATGTTCACCGCGACCGGGCTGTCGGTCATCACCTTCTTCTCGAACCGCGGCCTGGCGACGTTGCCTATGACGATGCAGCACCTCGGCGTGATGCTGTGGGTGTTTCCGGCCGCATTGCTGATGCAACGGCAAGGGCGCCGGTTCGGCTTCCGGGTGGGTTCGGTGTTCGGCATGGCCGGCGCATTGACCTGCGCAGCGGGCCTCTATAGCGCCAGTCTGCCGCTGATGTGCCTGGGCGGCATCATCCTGGGCTATGCCGTCGCCAGCCTGCAGATGTACCGGTTCGCCGCGGTGGAGTTGGTGCCGCTGCAGGACCGTGCTCGGGCGATTTCGTGGGTGACGGCGGGCGGCATCATGGCGGGCATCATCGGGCCGGCCATGGTGCAATGGTCGTATGACAAGCTGATGCCGATCTACGTCGGCACCTATTTGACGATGGTCGCGGTTCACGTCGTGGTCTTCACGGTCATGTCTTTCATCGATTTTCCCCCTATGCGGGAACCGGCCGCGGCCGGGCCGACCGTCGAGCCGCCGCGCAGCCTGCTGGAAATCGCCCGGCAGCCTCGATACGCCGCCGCCGTCATTGCCGCGATGATCGCGTTCGGCACCATGTCATTCCTGATGAGCGCCTCGCCGTTGGCGATCGTCGGCTGCGGACTGCCCCACGCCGAGGCCCATTGGGTGATCTTTCTGCACGTCATGGGCATGTTCATCCCGTCCTTTTTCACCGGCAACCTGATCAACCGTTTCGGCGTGCTGAACGTCATGTTCTGTGGGGCGGCCGTGCTTTTGGCCGGGGTTTCGGTGGCCCTGACGGGCACGACCGAATGGCAGTTCCGCATTGCCCTGACATTGAATGGCGTCGGCTGGAACTTCCTGTTCATCGGTGCGACGAGCCTGGTGACCACATGCTATCAGCCGTCCGAGCGCGGCAAGGCGCAGGCCCTGAACGATTTCCTGGTGTTCGGCACCACCGCGACCGCGAGCTTTCTGGCCGGGTTCCTGCAGGAACAACTCGGCTGGCTGCCGCTCAATCGCGCCTCGATCGGGCTGATCCTGGTGGCGGTAATGGCGGTGGCATGGCTGCGGGTGCAACGTTACCAGGAGGCGCGGGCCTGAGGTTCGCCCGGGACGCTTTCGCGGCAGCGAGACTTTAATTTTCGAACAATGCTTTTATTGGCGGCGTGGCCGACTCTACCCAGATCATGTTTGGACGGACGCTGGGCATCGGTTTGCTTCAGGTATTTTGCGAACCTTGGTCGCGTTCTTCAAAGCCGGAGCGGCAGCCTCGCCATCCGCACCGGGGGAGGCAGCCGGAGGACGTTATTATGGATCAGAAAATTCGTGGCGCCGCGGGGCGTTTTCTCGTGTTTGCGGGAGGGGCCATCCTGGTTGGCGGCACCGCCTTCGGCCCGCGGGCGGGTGCGGCGGAGGTTTGTCCGGGCAAGGTTGCGTCCACGGTTCTGCACCCCTTGCCGGCGCCGCTGATCGTCACGCTGACGCTCAAGGACGCGTCCGGCGCGGGCCGCGGGGTGAGCAGGGACTTCGGCGATGGCCTGCGGTCCGCTGGCCAGCGCGTCGGTGCTCCGGCGAACGCACGGCTTAGCCTGAGCTATCGGACATTGTCCGAGGCGGACAACAGTTACCGTCGCCACCAGCAAGACTTCAATCAGCCGGGCGGGCCCGATAGCGGCTGGAGCGATTGGTCCGGCTCCAACGCGCCCTGGCTGAGGGGTGGAGAGACTGCGGCGCTGCCTGATTTCCCCCGCTACGACATGTTCCACCCGAGACCGCCCGGGCAACCGGGAACAGTGGTGCTGCGGGCTGAACTGAGGAACGCCCGCACCGGGGTGCTTGATTGGGTGGGGATGGTGCAATGCGTGCCGCGGGAAAGCGGCCGCCACAGTCTTGCCTGGCAATTGGGCGCGCTGACGGGAAGAGCCATGCAGGCCGGTCCTGTCCGCACCGAGGCTGACCCGGGGCAGCCAATCGTTACGCCGCGGTAGGACAATGCGGGGCGCGAGGCCGGGTCTGGCGATGGCGCAATTTCGTTTTGTTATCGTTGTTCTCGCGGCTGGCCTCGTCAGCGCCTGCGCCGCGACACCGCGGGTGAGCCACCGGTTCATGGCGGTGCCGGCGACGGGAGAAACCCCGGCTGCATTTAAGCGTGATGTCGGCTTTTGCCGTCGGATCCCCCTCGGATCGAAGACGGAGAGCGTTTCGATGAAGCTGCAACACGGGGCCGGGAACCTTGGCACGTGGGTGGTCAGCAGGAACTCCGCTTTTCTGCGATGCATGGCGGCGCGCGGGGATGCCGTGGCACCCGCGCCCGAGCATTTCGCCCCCTACCCCGGCCATGCCTATTTACTTGAATATCCCTACGGCTACTTCGACCCTCCGTATGGCGCCTTCGATCCGGCGCCGGAGCCCGCGGGCCGGAACGATTAAAATCTTTTTTATTGCGCTTTTACCTGCGCGTTCGGGGTTGTCCGCTATGCTTAAACGCATATAACGGAGCGGTCGCCGCAATGCCGCGGGAAACCCAATGGTTCACGGGATTTAAATCTGAATGCGCATAGACATTCTCAGCCCGCCGGCAATGCTTGTCGCTATCATCCCCATCGCCGCGAGCCGCGCCGCCGAACCTGCCGCACAGCCGTTATTGATGGCACCGCCCGCCGATTGGCAGAGCTTCGCACAGGGTTCCACACCGTCTGATTCGGCTGCCCCGGCGCCCGCGGATACCGGCTTCTTCGCCTCCTGGTTCGATCGCGTCGAGCAGGCCCAGGCCAGCCAGCCGCACTGGATGACGCCACTGGTGACGGTCACGCCGCGCCTGGAGCAGGAAGTTCGGTACCGACCAGTACCTGGCAGAACCGCGGCAATGGTTCGACCTTGGACACGTTCGGCAGCGGCAAGGGCCTCGAACTGATCCCGACGGAGACGAACGAAGTCCTGATCAATCCTCCGGCGTTCCAGGAAAAAGGGGCGACCCGGCAGCCGGCAACGGGCTGGGCGGATGCCCAGTTCCTGGTTGTCAAGCAACGCCTGCTCAGCGCCAATGAACAGGATGGCAACTATATTGTTTCGGCGTTTCTCGGCGTCACCGCGCCAACCGGCAGCGAGGCGTTCACCAATCGGACGTGGGTCATCACGCCGACGATCGCCGCGGGCAAGGGATGGGGCAATTTCGATATCCAGGCGACGATGGGCATCCCGATCCCGCTGGCATACCAGTCGATCCTGGGCACCTCGGTCGCCACGAACATTGCATTCCAGTACCATGCATTCGAGTATTTCTGGCCCGAGTTCGAGGTCAACGACACCTGGTGGATGAACGGCAGCCAAAGGGGCGGCAAGAACCAGGTCTTTCTGACGCCGGGCCTGATTCTTGGGCGGTTTCCGATCAAGGACCGCGTCAAGGCGATCATCGGCGTGGGATACCAGTTCGCCGTGTCGCCCAAGTATACGGAAACGACGGAGATGACGCCGACATATAACCGCGCCTGGCTGCTGAGTGCGCGGCTGACGTTCTAACCGACGCTTACGCAAACTTGAACCGGCGGCACGAAACCATTGGCGGATCGCTTCTTCTTCGACATCTGTCATGTTCTTAACAAAAGCTTTAATGAAATCCCACGAAACGTCACACAACCGACGCCGACCGCCCGGGGCCTGATTCGTATGGTTGCCACCTCAGCTTCAAGAGGTCGCGACTACAATGACGAGACTAAAGGTTTTCAACCGCGCACTGCTCTGCGCCAGTACAATAAGTGGACTGGCCTTGGCCCAGCCTGCCGCGGCCCAGACCGACGCCCGGATCCAAACGATTGAACAACAGATCAAGTCGCTGCAAGCGCAGTTGGGTCAGGTCAAGGCTGATCTGGCGAAGCGCGACCGGGCCTTGAAGGCGGCCCAGCAGCAAGCGAAAGCGGCACAGGACCAGGCGGCGGCGGCTTCGGCACAGGCCGCGCAGATTGTTGCCGCGCCACCGGCCGAGATGGTTGCAACGCCACCGCCTGCACCGCCAATGCCCAAGGGACAATTCAAGGTCGGCGAGCTGACCGTCACGCTCGGCGGCTTCGCGGCGGTGGAAGGGATCTCCCGGTCACGCAACGAAGCCTCCAGCATCGACACCAGCTTCAACAGCATCCCGTTCGCCAACAGTCCGAACTATCACATCCCGGAATATCGCCAGACTGCTCAGCAGAGCCGCTTCTCCCTGTTGACGGAGGGGAATCTCGACACCGCGCAGAAGTTGACAGGATATCTCGAGACAGATTTCTTGAGCGCCGGATCGTCTTCGAATTCAACCGAGAGCAACAGCTACACGCTACGGCTGCGCCAGTTCTGGGGAAGTTACGACAACACCAATTGGGGGTTCCACGCGCTGGGCGGTCAGGCCTGGAGCCTGGCCACGTTGTATAAAATCGGCCTGGTGCCGCGCCAGGAAAACGTGCCGCTGACGATCGACGCGCAATACGCCGTCGGCTTCAACTGGGCGCGTCAGGCTCAGATCCGGGTGGTCAAGGATTTCGACGATCATAAACTCTGGGCCGGTCTTTCGCTGGAATCTCCGCAGACGACGTTCAGCGGCTCCGCCGGACCGAACTGCCTGACCGGTGTGAACGCCACGACCGGTGGCGGCGGCACGCTGGAAGACACCGAATGCGGGGGCTCGAACGTCAACTCGGTTCAGGCGTACAGCGACAACAACGCACCCGACATCATCGCCAAGCTCGCGGCCGACCCTGGCTGGGGCCACTACGAGGTGTACGGGCTTCTGCGTTTCTTCAGCGGCCACGTGTCTTACGCCAGCACCGGCGGCGGCAAGAGCTACAACACGACAGGCGAGGGCGTCGGCGGCGGCATGATCCTGCCTCTGATACCGAAGATGCTGGACTTTCAGGTGAGCGGCCTGATCGGCCAGGGCGTCGGCCGCTACGGCACCGCGCAATTGCCCGATGCCACCTTCTCCACACTTGGGAAAATCGAGCCGCTGGCCGAGTATTCCATCCTGGGCGGTTTCGTCGGCCACCCGATCCCCGCTGTTGACATCTACGCCTATGGCGGCGCCGAGGGTGCTCAGGCCAAATATTACGGCACCAGCACGGGCTACGGCAATCCTAACGTCAATCTGACGGGTTGCTATGCCCAGTTGGGCACCTGCAACGCGTCGACCTCCTCCATTGTCGAAGGCACCGTCGGCGCGTGGTGGCGTCTGCTTCAGAGCAACTACGGCACCATTCAGGCCGGTCTCCAGTATGCATACGTTGAGCGCAATGCCTTCAGTGGCGTGGGCGCAACGAAGGGCAGCACGCTGTCTCCGTCCACCAACGAGAACATGCTGCTGTTCAGCTTCCGGTATCTGCCGTTTCAGTGATTGATTGACCGGAACCGAAAGTTCCCCGATGAAAGGCAACTTTCGGACCTGGCAGGCGAGGGAAACGGCAATGCGGTTCGGCTGGATGATGACGGAGCGCGCGATCTCCGTGGCGGTATTGGTTTCTCTGGCGGCATGCTCCTCTGTGCCACAGGGATCTTCCGCGGAAGCCATAGACGCCCGATACGGCATACCTCCGGACAGCGTGCCAGCCTATCTGCTGCAACCGAATGGTCTGATGACCAATGGGCTTCTGCCGGCGCAACCCTATGATACCGGTGGCTGAATGGCATCGGGATAGGCACACCGGCACGGCGAGGGTTCCGCCTCGCGTGATTGCGGATTTGCACAGCCTACTGTTTTCGTTGCCACTCCAGGAACTGCTGGAACAACTTCGCCTTCTGATCCGCCGGCTTCTCGGCATCCGCCGGGGCGCCGTGCAGCGGCGTCGGCTGCTGGTCCGGAACCGGAACTGCCGCCGGAGCGGCAGCCGGAGCCTGACGACGGCCCAGCGCGACATCCAAAATCGCTCCGGTGCGGCCGCGCGCCAGCCAATCGGCGACCGGCGGAAACCGATCCCAGCCTTGCACCGCGGCCGACATGCTGAAGCCGCGCAGTCCGCTGCCGCGCTCGTCGAGCACGTCGGCCAGCCACGCCAGCCCCATGAACATCGGCGTCGAGGGGGACCAGTTGAAGCATGCCAGCACCAGCGGAACCGAGGCCGTGCCGACGGGCCGCCCGCCCGTCAGCCTGTAGTCCGCCGGCAGAAGCTGCGCCGGAAGCAGGCCGGATAGCCGGATCGCAGCCTCATCGATCGGCAGGAAATGCATCGCATCCAGCGCGTTGAAAGCGGATAGCAGCGCGACCGGCTTTGGCGCCACCAGCATCATCGCCGCGATCTCCCCGCGCATCACCGCCGCCAGGGCCTGCGCGTGATCGAGATACAGCGGATCGACGCGCAGCGGAATCCGTTCCAGCAGCACCGCGGCGGTAGCCTCGGTCGGGCTGCCGTGCGGACCCAGGTTGACCTTCTGGCCGCCGAGATCGCGAATATCGCCAAAGCGCCGCGATGCCAGAACGTGCAGCTCGCTGAGTTCGATCTGCGCGATCGATCGCAGGGCGTAGACGTCATGCTCGGGCAAGCCGGTCTGCTTCATGTAAGTGAGCGTGACCGAGGGAAGCACCGCCGCCACCGCGGACGGGCGTTCGTGCACCCGGCCGGCGCACTCGATGACCCCGCGCGCCGTCTCGGCGTGGATGCGGGCCGGGGCGCTAAGCCTTGCGACGAGGTCTTGCGCGGACGGCACCGTGTCGGCGCCCCCGGCGGTGGCGACGATGATGACCTGCGCCTCGGCATCCTCCCGCCGGTATTGCGCCGCGGCGATCCGGGGCAGGCCGGCCAGGGCGGGTCCGGCAAGGGCCAGGCGGCGCGACAGCATTCCTAATGAACCCGGGAAGTCCGATCCCGTGTCCCGGCCCGATGCAAGCCGAACCCGAGACGGCCGAAAAGCGAAATCCGCAACAGGCTGTCGCGATTGGCCGGAACCTTCTCGACGTGGCGGCGAAGCAGCGTTCGGCTGAAGAGGCGTCCGGCAACGCTCGGCATGGCAACGATCCTGCAACCTTTTCGGGCGGCGTTTCCCTGCCCTCGCGTTGCTTAGACTGATACCGCCCGCGTCGCCTACCGGGTCGCCGTTCACGGGCGCTTGAGCAGACCGAGACGGTCCATTGCCGGCGCTCCGGCCGTGGGTACGCAGACCTTCGCGGTAAGCAACCCCTGGCCCGCGCGCACATTGGCGGTTTGTGATACCTCAACCCGCCGGGGTCACCCCGAAGCGCCGGAACCACGCCAGCGTCCGCTTCCAGGCGTCTTCCGCGTCGGCCTGGCGGTAGCTCGGCCGGTAATCCGCGTGGAAGCCGTGCGGCGCATCGGGATAGACGACGATCTCGACGATCTCGTGCGCCGCCTTCGCCTTGGCCTCCGCCTCGCGGACCAGATCGACCGGGATGCCGGTGTCCTGCGCGCCATACAGCCCCAGAAGCGGGCACTTGAGCTTGTCCGCGAGATCCAGCGCCGGCACCGGCTGGATCGGCGACGGCGCGCCGCCGAGCGGGCCGTAGAACGCGACCGCCGCCTTCAAATGCGGGCTGTGCGCCGCGTACAGCCAGGTCTGCCGGCCGCCGCGGCAGAATCCCATAACGCCGACACGCGTTGCACTGCCGCCATTGTCCAGCGCCCAAGCGGCCGTCGAGTCCAGATCGGCCATATACTGTGCGTCCGGCGTCTTCGAGATCACGTCGCGGATGATCTGCTGCACGTCGGTCATCTTCGACAGGTCGCCGATGCGCGCATAATACTCGGTCGCCACCGCGAAGTATCCAGCCTTGGCCAGCCGGCGGCAGACGTCCTTTATGTATTCGTGAACGCCGAAGATCTCTTCGTTCACCAGCACCACGGGGAACGTGCCCTTGCGCGCCGGCTTGGCGAAATACGCCGGCAGCTTGCCGTCGCTGGTGGGGATTTGCGCCTCGCCGGCATCGAGGCCTTCGGTGCCGGTGTGGATCGCCTGCGCCTCGACCCGCTGCGTGGCCAGCGTGAAGCCGCTGATCAGGCCGGTCATCAGCACGCCGCGGCGGGCAAGCGGGTAATCGCGCAGGCCGGCGGTTTCGGTCGGTTCGTGCACTGTCATCTCCATTGGAAGCCGCGGCCTCCCGCGTGTCATGGCCAGGCTTGTCCCGGCCATCCGCCAGTTTGCCTCAACCAGCACCGCAAGTCGCGGGTGGCCGGAGCAAGGCCGGCCATGACCCGAATGCGACCATCGGGTTTTTGACCTTCATCCTTGCCATTGCGTCCCAATGCAGGCTGCATAAGCGGCCGCGTCAGCGGTCCCTCAAAACGCCCGCACATTCTTATTGTGCACTGCTTACGGCAAGCACGACAGGCAGCCTCGCAACCGGCATCCATAACGACCACAACTCCCTATCGCCGGGGCGGGCACCCACCTCCCGGCTCGTCGCCGTTGCGCGGCCGGTTCATTAAGCCTAGAATATGGACTTCGAGGGGCGTGTTTCGTCCGGGCGGGCAGCGTTCAACTCCAGCAGTTTCGGGATCATGAAGCCGGACAAGCATCTCATCGGCGCCTTCGGGATCATCCTCGCGGCGATCGGACTGATCGCGCTGACCTGGGTCGGCACCCTGCGTGCTATCCATGCCCAACGCCAGGAAAACGCCGCCCGCGTCAGCGCGACCTTGCAGAACGAGGCGCTGGCGCTGTCCGAGCAGATCAACCGCCAACTGCTGGCGCTGGACCAGACCCTTCGCATGCTGGTCGCCGCCCGGGAAACCAACCCGGACAAATTCGACCTGGAGTCATTGCGCAGCCGGGCCGTGGTGCTCAGCGGCATCAGCCGCGACATGGTGTTGACCGATCAGAAGGGCATCGTGCTCCAGTCCTCGGTGAACCCGGCGATCAACGCGGACGTCTCGCACCTGGACTTTTTTGCCGATCTGTCCAGGCCCGGAGCGCCGGCGGACACGATGTTCATCGGACCCGCCACCATCGGCACCATCATGCGGCAATGGCACATGAACGTGGCGCGGCCGCTGCACAATCCCGACGGCTCGTTCGCCGGCGCGATCGATGCCGACTACCGGATCGCCGCGATCACCGATGTGTTCAAGCAACTCGACCTCGGACCCGGCGGCTTCGCCACCCTGGTCGGCCTCAATGATGGCAAGATGCGCGGCACCGCCGGACCTGCCGTCGTCGATCCGGACGTCAGTATCGCCGACACACGTATGTATGCAGCCATCCAGCGCGGCGACAGCGGCGAATGGATCGGACCCTCGGCCACCGACCCGGTACAGCGCATCCATGCCTATCGGCATATTCCCGGCCGGCCCCTCGTCCTTGTCGTCGCCATGGACGAGGCGGCGGCGATGCACCCGGCCGCCGCGTTCCGTCAGCAGGCGATTATGTTCGCCGCAAGCACGACCGCGCTGCTGATCGTCCTGGCCGGGCTGCTGCTGCACGGAACCCGAGTGGCGGGGCGGCGCGAGCGGGCAATGGCGGAGGACCGGGCGATCCTGGCCGCCGCCAACGCACAGCTTGAAGTGGCGCGCGCGCGGGCCACCGCCAAGGCGGAGCGGCTGGAGGTGACGCTGGCCGGCATGACCGATGGCGTCTCGATGTTCGACGGCCATCTCTGCCTGGTGGAGTGGAACGCGCGGTTCCCCGAATTCGCCGGAGTTCCGGCGGAGATGCTGAGCGTCGGCCTGCCGATGGAGCAGATCCTGCGAGCCCAGATCGCCAGCGGCCAGTTCGGCCGCGTGACCGATCCCGAGGGTGAGGTCGAGCGGCGTATCGCCCGCGTGCGCGCGAAGCCGCTCGGGGTCGCGCAGCGGCAGACGCCGAACGGCCACACGGTCGAACTGCGGCGCAACAAACTGCCGGATGGCGGCTTCGTCACGCTCTATTCCGACATCACCGGTCATAAGCAGATCGAAAGCGAGCTGCGCGCAGCTCGCGCCGAGGCCGAGGCTGCGAACGCCGCCAAGTCACGCTTCGTGGCGGTCGTCAGCCATGAAATCCGCACGCCGCTGAATACGCTGCTCAATACGATGCGCCTGTTGGGCGATGGCGGCCTGTCGCCGCAGCAGCAATCCCTGCTGGTGCTGGCGCGACAGTCCGGCGACGCGTTGTTCGGGCTGATCAACGACATCCTGGAGATGTCGCAGTTGGAGGCGGGCAGGCTGGCAATCCGGCCCGGGCTATTCGAACTGCGCCCCTTACTGGACAGTTCGATGGAGGTCTTCGAGCCGCAGGCGGCGGAGCGGGGCATTGCTCTGCATGTGGCCGTCGCCGAGGGAACGCCGGCGACACTGCTGGCCGATCCGGGGCGTCTGCGGCAGGTGCTGCTTAACCTGCTCTCCAACGCGCTCAAGTATGCGCGGCCGGGCGATGTCTGGCTGACCGCCGAACCTGGCGGAGACGATTCGCGGGCGGTCACCATCATGGTCAGGGATAGCGGGCCGGTCCTGGCGGCCGCTGCGCGCGAGCGGCTGTTTCAGCCGTTCTCGCGCCTGGAGCGGCCGGAGCACGACGACCTTGAAGGCACCGGCCTCGGGCTTTCCATCTGCCATCATCTGATAACCCTGATGGGCGGCGAGACCGGCTGCGATCCCTGGACCGCCGACGACGGATGCACCGGCAATGCGTTCTGGGTCACCCTGCCCGCATCGGCGCTGCCGTTCCGGGATATCGGCGATGACTCGCTTCAGGCCGAGATCCTGATGGGGATCCGGGCCGCGGAGGCGCCGCGGGCGGTCGAACTGGAGCTCCCGCCGCCGGAGCGGGCCGCCCGCACACTGGACCTGAACGATCCGCGCCGGCCGGTGCCACGCACCCGCGTGCTGCTGGCGGATGATGTCCTTGCCAATCAACTCGTCACCGCCACGCTGCTGCGGCGCGAGGGGCACATGGTGGACGTGGTTTCCAGCGGCCGGGCCGCGGTCGATGCCGTGCGGTGCACTCCGTACGACCTTATCCTGATGGACATCTTCATGCCCGACATGGGCGGCCAGGAGGCCACCCGGATCATCCGGTCGCTGCCGGAACCCGCCAACGCGACGCCGATCGTCGCCCTGACCGCCACCAACGCGGCGGAGGATGAGGCGGTATTCAGGGCGTCCGGCATGGATGGCATCCTGGGCAAGCCCGTCTCGCTACCCGAACTTCTGGATGCTTTGCGCACCCGGGTCTGGTCGGTCCGCCGGCATGAGGCCAGGGGCCTCGGGGCGCCGGGGTCCGGAGTCCAACCGCCTTTGCATGATCCGTGGGCGGTTTTGTCGCACACCCGGATCCGCGAACTGCGCGCCAACCTGCCTCCCGAAACGTTCGTCAACCTGGTGGAGGAATGCCTCTCCGACCTGGATCACCGGCTGCCGGCGCTGCGGCGGGCCGTGGCGTCCGGCAACACGGGGGCGATCACCGCGCATGCACATGCCATGGTTGGGATGGCCGCCAATCATGGCATGGCGGCGCTGGAGACCAGGCTGCGGACAATCCTGGCCGCGGCGCGTGACGGCGACACCTTGACGCTGTCCGCCTCGGTCGTGGCCGAAGTCGAGGCCGATCTGGCCGAGGCGGCGCGGACGTTACGGGAAGTGTCGCAAACCGAGGACGTTGATTAACGGTTTGTTTACCTTTTGATGTCAGACTGAGCGACATGTTGTCACCCATGACAAGCGCCGGGGCCGCCAAGGCAGTGGCTCCGGCCGGCCCGGCCGCCCATACCCAGCCCGCGCGTGTGTTGAGCACGCAGGCCGCGACCGCCGCGCAACCGATCGCGCCTTCGCCGCCAAAGCCGGCCCCCGCCGCGTCGCCGCAGGCCGCCCCGACGCGGACGATGCCGAGGGGGTCGCTGCTGGATATAACGGTTTGACCCGGCACCGCATGCCCCGCGTGGCGGCAACCGCACGGGTGGCGGGAAAATACGCGGGTTGCGGCTCAATGCTTGATCCCGGGGCCGCAACGCATCAGGTTTGGCGCCATGGCCTCCTTCGAACGGCGGATTCCCGAAGGTGACAACCGCGAGCGCTCGGTCTGCCAGGCATGCGGCTACGTCGCCTATGAAAACCCCAAGGTCGTCGTCGGCTCCGTCGTGGCGGCCGGGGACTGCGTCCTGATGTGCCGGCGCGCGATCGAGCCGCGCAAGGGATATTGGACGCTGCCGGCCGGCTACCTGGAACTCGGCGAGACCCTGCAGGAGGGCGCGATGCGGGAGGCGCTGGAGGAGGCGGAAGCCTCAATCGCGCTCGACGGCATCCTCGGCGTCTTCAGCATTGCCCGGATCGGCCAGGTCCAAGTGATTTTTCGCGCCCGCTTCGCGGCGGACGGGGAGCCGCGGTTTGCTCCCGGTCCCGAAAGCCTTGAGGTGAAACTGTTTGCTTGGCAGGACCTGCCATGGGACACCATCGCGTTCCCGTCGGTGCATTGGGCACTGCACGCCTGGAGGAACGCGGGTCGGGGCTCGTTGGCCCAGCCGGCCGGCAACCCGCCTGACGACGTACGGGGTGTGCATCGCTTGCCGCCCGTCTGCGACGACCGCAAGGGGGAGAGCGCACTGTGACGCGTGTCCTGCTGATACTCCTGATGTTCGCCGCGTCTTCCGCCCGGGCGGAGGATCTGCCGGTGCCGCCGATCCCGCCGGACAACCCGCCGGTGGATGAGACGGCGCCGGTCCCCAACCTGGATGCCCGCGCGCCGTTGTTGCCCTCATCCGAGCAGGCCTCCGTCAACGTCAAGCTCTATCGGGCCGATCCGCCGGACCCGAGCCTCGGCTTTCTCCCGGGATCAAGGTTCCAGAACAGCGAGGACCGCAAGCCGATCCAGACCCCCGGGTTCAGCGTCACGGTGCCGCTGAGGTAACGTCCGCGCGGGCCGATTTGTCGGAGTTGGCCGACTTCACATTGCAACCGAACCGTTAACCGTTCGTTTATCCGTCGCGCCGTCAGAGGGCGATGGGCGTCGCAAGCCGCGGCGGGCAGGCGTGGAGCGGTTGTGAAAACACCGGAAGGAGAGGCGTTCGGCCATTGGGTCGATATCAACCGCCACGGCGCGGGTTTAGCGGCCTCCCGGCAAGTGGCTGAAAAAACCAGAACTGCCCGGCGGCAAGATCACAGGATGAAAAGATTACACTGCGTGATGGGTTTCATATCGAACTATTAACTTTTTGCCGTCCGTCTTACGCGGCGAAGCTGTAATTCCGCGTTGGCGCCTTACTTCTGCGATGGCGCACGGAACCGTGCGGCAGTCGCTAAATCGTGAAGGCTAAAATGAACAGAATAGTCTCGCTTTCAAGCACTTAACCGTGTTCTGTGGAGGCTGAAATTTGGTAACGTATCCGCGGTCGGAACCACGGCGGACAGACCAATCCTCAATCACCCTCTTGCTTCCCGACGGATGCCGATTTGTAACATGGACTTAGCGAACATTGATCTGACGATACAAGTAACCTTCCGTTTGCAAACGGCGGCGCGGGGCGTGGTTGAATGAAACTCTCCACGAGACTGGTGTTGCTGATCCTTGGATGCCTGCTGCCCATCCTCACCGCGCAGGTCTATTCGCAGGTCAACCTGAACGCGGAGCGGCATGACCAACTCAGCGGGCTGATACTGCGCCAGGCGGAACTGGCGAACGCCGACATGTCGAGCATCATCGATGCCGCGCGGCAGCTCGGCACCCTGGCCGGCCAATTCCCGGAAACCCGCGCGAACGGAGCCGAATGCGATCACCGGTTGACCGCGTTGCGCAACAGCCTGTCACAATATCGCTTCCTGGCGGTGCTGGCGGCGGACAGGACCGTGATGTGCGCGTCCGAGGGGGCGCCTCCGGGCCTCGAGGCCGAGGCCGTTGGGCTCGGCGATCTCGCCGCCGCGCAGCAGGCCGGCGTTGGCCGGCTGGTGCGGGATGCCGGCGCCGACGGAGGTTATCTGCCTATCGCTGTGCATCTCCCCGGGCCGGCCGGCACGCCGGAGCCGAGGGTGCTGGTGGCGGCACTGAACGTCGACTGGCTGGCGAAGCATCTTGAATCCAACCGGTTGGACAATGCGCGGGAAATCGCCCGTGCGTCGCTTGTCATCGCCGATCGGGACGGCTCGATCCTGGCCCGCGTGCCGGATTCGGCTGACTTCAGCGGGCCGCGGCTTCCGGAGTGGCTGCGAGCGCCCGCCGGTGCCGACGCACCGCGGGTTGAGACGCTGACCGATCCGGACGGCCGGACTGTCCTCGCCGCTTTTGTCCCGGCTGGTGGTCTGACCATCATCGAGTCCCTGTTGTTGCCCGCTTTCACCGCCGGCATCGACCGGGCGACCTTCCAGGATCTCCTGGCAATAGGCGGCGCGGCTATCGCCGCCGTACTGCTGGCCTGGATTGCCGGTCGCCGATTTATCTATCGGCCGACGGAGGCATTGCTCCGGGCCGCCCGCAAATGGCGCGAGGGCGACCTGAGCGCGCGCGCCAGCATGAGCGACGCCGGATCGGAATTCGCCGCCCTGTCGCAATCCTTCAACGCCATGGCCGCCGGCCTGCAGGCCCGGGAGATGGAGCGCCGCCTGCAATCCAGCTTCCTCGAGGCGCAGGTGGCCGAGCGCACGCGCGAACTGTCGGAGAGCAACAACCGGCTCCAGGTCGAGATCGCCGGACGGGAAAAGACCGAGGCGGCCCTGCATCAAGCGCAGAAACTTCAGGCCGTCGGCCAACTTGCCGGCGGCATCGCGCATGACTTCAACAACATGCTGGCGACGGTTCTGGGGAACCTTGAACTGATGGAACGCCGGGTGCCGCAACCGGACAAGCCGTGGACGGAGAGCGACACGGAAAAGCTCCAGCGCCTGATCGAGCGGGCCACCGGCGCGGTGCAGCGGGGCGGGCAACTCACGTCGCGGCTGCTCGCGTTTTCGCGGCGGCAGCGGCTGGCGGCCCGGCCGACGGATATCAACGCGTTGCTTAGGGAACTGATCACCCTGGCCACCAGCACCCTGGGGCGTCGCGTTCAGGTGGTTTCCGAACTCAGCGACGAGCTTTGGCCGGCGATGGTCGATCCGAGCCAGGTGGAGGCGGCGATCCTCAACCTTTGCCTGAACGCCCGCGACGCCATGCCGGATGGCGGCCGCCTGACCCTGAGCACAGCCAACGTGACCGTCGGGGCCGCGCCTGGACAAGACGGCGATCTGGCCGCGGGCAGCTATGTCCGGGTCTGCATCTCCGACACCGGAATGGGCATGTCGCCGGAGGTCAAGGCGCGCGCGTTCGATCCGTTCTTTACGACCAAGGGGCCGGGCGCCGGGTCCGGCCTTGGCCTCAGCCAGGTGTACGGGATGGCACGTCAGTCCGGCGGCACGGTGATGATCGACAGCGAACCCGGGCAGGGAACCCGCGTCACCCTGTTCATGCCGCGCGCGGTCGAGACCGAGGCGGCTTCGGTCGCACCACAGCCGGAACTCGCGCTGCCCGCTCCCGGCTCGCCGCTCGACCTCGTCCTGGTGGTGGATGACGACAATGCGGTGCGGCAGGTGACCGTGGAGATGGCGCGCGATCTGGGCTGCGACGTGGTGCAGGCCGCGGGCGGGGAGCAGGCGCTGGCGCTGATCGACAAGCTGTCGCCGCCGCCGAAGATCATCCTGCTCGACTATGCGATGCCGGGCATGAACGGGCTGCAACTGGCCAGCGAACTGCGCGAGCGCGGGGTGACGGCGCCGGTCGCCTTGATCACGGGGTATGCAGAATTGTCGGAATCGGACGTTGCCGTGGGACAGCTTGCCGGGTTGTTGCGCAAGCCGTTCACGATCCGGGAGCTGCAGGGGCTGCTGATGCAGCTTCGAACCGCCGCCGCGGGGCAGACCGCGCAGTGCCTGGTGCCGGGGTTGATCGAGGGCTAACGCGACACCCAAACATTACCGCTTCAGGCAGGCGGCTTCCTAAAACGTCATGGCCCGGCTCGTCCGGGACGCCTATCGCGGCACCGTGCGGAGGGGGTAGCCCGAACGAGCCGGGCCATGACGGACGGGTTTGGACCCACCGGATTCGCTTATTCTTGGGCGTCGCCTAAGCTAGGGCATTGTCGGCCTGACCGGACACGTGACGCACGAGCGTCGATGTTCTGTCATGGCCGGGCGTGTCCCCATAGCCATCGGGATTAGGGAGCATCGCGTTCTGCCCGTTCGTCATGGCCCCGGCTCGTCCGGGCCACCCCCGCAAGCACATGCCGCGACAGGTGGCCCGGACAAGCCGGGGCCATGACGGGGAGACGGGCTCGATGGGTCGAACTCAACGGCACCTGGTATTGGCGCTTATGCGGCGCCGACGGGCGCGTCACCACACGAAGCGAGGCACCGTGACCTGTGGCTCGACTCCGGCCGCGCGGGCCATGGCTTCGGCCTTGCCGGCATCGAAGCCTCCGGCTCTGTCCGACAGGTCCTTGCCGTGGATGCCACTGAGCACCCAGCATGCCGCCAAGTCCACCCCGGCCGCGCCCGCGACATCGGTACGCAGCGAATCGCCGACCGTGAGAACCTCGTTCGGCGGCAGGCCAAGCTGCTGCAGCACCGGCTGGTAGATCGCCGGATCGGGCTTGCCGAGCGAGCGCACATCGCCGCCGAGTTCCTGATAGCGCACCGCCAGCGCGCCCGCGCACAGGACCTGGACGCCGCCGCGGATCACCACCAGGTCGGGATTGGCGCAGACCATCTTCAGCCGGTGCTGCGCGCACTCCCGCAGGATCGGCTCGAACTCGGCCATATCGCTCGGGTTGCGATGATCGTCCGGCCCGGTGTTCAGCACGAAGCAGGCGTCCGCCGGGGAGTCGGCCTGCTCCAGCGGCAGCCCTTCGAACACCGGGCGGTCGCGTTCGGGTCCGAGGTGATACATCCGGGCCCCAAGCTCCGCCCACCACAGGTCCGGCGGCGATAGCAGCGCCTGGCGCACCGCCTCGCCGCTGGTGAGTATCCCCGTATAGAGCCAGTCCTCGATGCCCATCCGACGCATCATGGTCTGCACGGCCTCGTTCGGCCGGGGCACGTTCGATAGCAGCAGAGTGCGCTTGCCGGCGGCGCGGAGGTGCTTCAGGCACTCCACCGCGTGCGGGAACGCGTTCACGCCGTCGTGGATGACGCCCCAGAGATCGAGGACGAACCCGTTGTAGCGATCCGCCAGCGGGGCGAAACCGTCCAGATGTTCCATTCAGATCTGCTCCGCAAGTTCTTGCGCGCGCGTGCCGACGGCATCGGTGACGGCCTCGATGCGGTTCTCGCGCATGGCGGCCAGCAATTCGGTTTTCAGGCGCGGGATCAACGCCGGACCGCAATAGGCGAAGGACGTATAAACCTGCACCAGGGACGCGCCCGCCTGGATCTTCGTCAGCACGTCAGCGCCGGTGAAGATGCCGCCCACGCCAATCAGCACCAGCCGGCCACGGGCGAGCAGGCTCGCACGGGCCAGCATGGCGGTGGACAGGTCCCGCAGCGGCGCGCCGGACAGGCCGCCGGTCTCGTTCGCATGCGGCGACCTCAGGCCGGCGGGGCGCGAGACCGTGGTGTTGCTGACGATCAGGCCCTGAACCCCCTCCTCCACGCAGGTTTCGACGACCGAGGCCAGCCCGTCCCGCGACAGGTCCGGGGCGACCTTCACCAGGATCGGCGGCCGGTTCGCCACGCCCGCGACAGCCCTCAGGATGGCGCGAAGTTGCGCCTCGGATTGCAGGTCCCGCAGCCCGGGGGTGTTGGGGGAGGAGACGTTGATGACGGCGTAGTCGGCCAGCGGCGCGACCGCCTCGATCAGGGCCGGGTAGTCGCGAACCGGTTCGGCGCCCTCCTTGTTGATTCCGACATTGGCGCCCAACGGGACGGTGCGCGCGGACAGGCGACGGAGGTTCGTCGAATACCCCGCCAGGCCGGCGTTGTTGAACCCCATCCGGTTGATGACGGCGCGGTCCTCGGCCAGGCGAAACAGGCGGGGCCGCGGGTTGCCCGGCTGCGGCCGGGGGGTGACGGTGCCGGTCTCGACGAAACCGAAGCCGAGCCGCATGAGGGCCCCCGCCGCGACGGCATTCTTGTCGAAGCCGGCAGCAAGGCCGATCGGATTGGAAAAGTGGCGGCCGAGCACCACGGCCGCGAGGGCAGGATGATCCGGGGCGGACGCGGAAGGGACGATGCCGAGAACCAACGCGCGCAGTGCTAAGGCGTGCGCCTGCTCGGGATCGAGCAGACGCAAGGCGGGCAACGCCAGGGATAACAGCAGGGAGAGCATGCGACCGGCCTTATGCCCTCAATGCCGTCCGGCGGAAAGGGCGCGAACCCGCCGGCCGACATCTCGGGTCACAAGATGAAATGCCTCCGTGCCGGGATAAATCCTTGATTGAGACAATGCCAGCGACGTAAGGGGTGGGACGTTCGCCGCATTTCGGTTCCATTATGAACTGTGAACCGATCCGACCTGGCGTCGAACGCCTGAAAACGTCACGAGCAGGGGATGCGACATGCTATCTGAAGCGTTTGCTGGAGCGGCGGATGCCGCCGAAAAACGCACGCTGGCGCAGGGGGACGGCGCCGGAGGCAGATCCGCCGCGATCGGCGCACTGCGGGCGATGATGCCGTTCGATGAGGCCGAGGCAAGGCTGCTGGAAGACATCATCGACTTCCCGGACCGCTGGCAGCCGCTGATCGGGCTTGCCCGAACGGCGGATGAGCGCAAGGACTGGCCGGAAGCGCTGCGGCGCTGGACCGCCGTGAGGCAGTGCTTTCCCGACCGGCGGGAGGGATATCAGGGCAGCGCCTCGGCGCTGCAATCGCTCGATCGTCCCGCCGAGGCCGAACCGATCTGGGCCGAGGCGGCGGCACGCTTCCCCGAATGGCTGCACCCGCTGTGGTCGCATGCACTGATCGCGCACCGGCGCCAGGATTGGCCGGAGGCCGATGCGCGCTGGGACCTCATGCGGACGCGCTTCCCCGGCGAAATGAACGGCTATACGTTCGGCGCCGCTGCACTGGTCGAATTGCAGCGGCAGCATGAGGCTGAAGCGCTGCTGGACGCGGCGGTCGCCAGATTCCCGGATCGCCCGCAGACCCTGATCGCCCATGCCCGCATGGCGGAGCAGCGCAAGGACTGGGCCGAAGCGTTGCGGCGCTGGACTGTCGTCCGGAATTGCATTCCCGACCGGGGCGAGGGATATCTGGGCTCCGCCGTGGCGCTGCAAGCGCTGGAGCGTCCCGATGAGGCCGAAGCGATTTGGGGCGACGCGGTGGAGCGCTTCCCTGAATGGCAGCATCCGCTGTGGTCGCACGCACTGATTGCACACCGCCGCCAGGACTGGACGGAAGCCAATGCGCGCTGGGCGCTTTTGCGCGAACGGTTCCCCGGCGAATTGAACGGCTACACATTCGGCGCGGCCGCACTGCTTCAGATGCAGCGGCAGGACGACGCGGAGGCATTGCTCACCGCGGCGACCGCCAGGTTCCCGGAACGCCCGCAGCCACCGGTCGACCACGCCCGGATCGCCAGCGAGCGCAAGGATTGGCCGGAAGCGCTGCGACGGTGGACCGTTGTGCGGAAACGGTTTCCCGACATGCGCGAGGGATATGAATGGAGCGCGTGGGCGCTGGATGCCATGCAGCGTCCGGATGAAGCCGAACCGCTATGGGCCGAGGCGGTCGTCCGATTCCCCGACAGCTACCAACCGCCTAAGTCCCACGCCTTCATAGCGCACCGCCGCCAGGACTGGCCGGAGGCGTGCGCCCGTTGGGAACTGATGCGGGCGCGCTTCCCCAACGACCTCGTCGGCTATACCTTCGGCGCCACCGCGCTGGCTGAGTGCCAGCGGCCGGACGAGGCGGAGGCGCTGCTGCTTGAAGCGGTCACCCGCTTCCCCGATCTCCCGCGGCCGCTAAGCGAACTTGCCTGGCTGGCACAACGGCGCCGCGACTGGCCGGAAGCGCTGCTGCGCTGGACCGCCATGCGCGAGCGCTTCCCCGATGAGTTTCTTGCTTATCTCGGCACTCAGCAGGCTCTCACCGAACTGGGGCGCCTGCGGGAGGCTGAGCAAGTCGCCAGCGAAGCTGTCGTGCGGTTTCCCGCGGATGGACGCGTGGTCCGGGAGGCCGGACGGCTCGCCGGCCACATGGGCGACCTCGGCCTCGCGCTGAGCCGCCTCGAAGACGCGCAACGCCTGCTTCCGGGCGACGATGCACTTGCCACGGAGATCGAGGCGGTCAGGCGGCGGCGGCTCGCCGCTGAAACGGCGGCGCGCGAAGGAATACCCGCGGCTGTTCCGGAAAACCCCGGCGAGGCGCGCGCGGCAGTCGAAGCGCCTGACCAACCGGTGCCTGCCGACCCGATCGTCCACGAACTTGCCGCCGAACCGGCGCCCGCACCGGCCCCCGCGCCTTCGCTCGCAAAGCAAACGCCGGCCCCTAAAGCCAGAGGAGGCTGGATGTCCCGGCTGTTGGGCATCGGCTCCTGAAGCCGGGACGCCGTCGTTTCGGCCGCCCGCGGAGTAACATACAGACGTGGGACCTGCCGATCGGCAGGTCCCATTCGGGCGAGCGGTCACTCCCCGTTCGACGCGCCCGAGGGCCAGGGCGGCGGGCCCTGCAAATCAAGAACCGCGGCGATCTGCGCACCGAGGTGCTGCTCCGCCGCCATCAGCGCCCTCATATCGGCGGCGGCGGGCACCGGATCGTTCCCGTCCCACAGCACGAACACCGCGCCGACGGTCTTGCCCTGCACGTCGCCGGCCGGACAAGCCAACAGGCTCGCGGCTCCTAACGCTTCGAAGCGTGCCCGCAGCGCCAGGGCTCGCAAATCGCCAACCCGGTGGTATGAGCATTCCCCCGCGATCAATGACGGCAAAAAATCGCTCCACTCCGACAATGGCTGATTGACGACCGTTGGACCGGCCAGCCGTCCCGGCGCGCTCGCGATATTGGTGACGTCGTACCGTAGCAATCCGGTCCCGGTCAGGCCGGTGACGCCGTTATGGATCACGTTGAGCCGAGCCCGGGACGAACCTGCGGCACGCTCCAGCATCGTTTGCAGCAATTGGTCGATCAGTTTGTTGCCTGCCGAAAACTGGCGCAGTTCGGCCTGCATCAGCGCCTGCTGGCTGATCCGGCGGCGCTCGGTCCGGTCGGTTTCGTTCTCCAGGAACGCCGACCGCAGACCCGCCCTGATGCTGCCCTCCTTCTGGACATGGATGCTCGCGTAGACCCCGGTCAGGCAGACTGCCATCACCAGCGGCGGCACCATCTTGCGCCAGGACGTTCTGCCAAATTCGAAGCACATTCCCAGCATGGACAGGAATATGGGCAGCAATTTATCCATATAATTGAATTCTTTCCGAAATCGAGGGGCTTGCCCGGCGCCGCCGATTAGCCGAAATTCAGCCCGTGTGGGACCAGCCGTACCTCGAGACATGCTGTCGCGCGGCGTTGCACCGATTGCACCTGTCCGGCGCCACGGGGCGTCCATCCGGACTCGCAGACGACCCGTGCCTGATGCGGCTGGCGGATATGGGTTTCTGCGGCCGGCGCGCGGACGGCCGCTTTATCATCACACCGAACGGGACGCGGCGGCACTCGGACGAAATACTCCGATCAGCCGCCTGCCGCGGTTCCGAACGGTCGCCCCTCCGGGGCACCTAGGACAGCGGCGCGGTGATCACGGTTTCCACGTCGGCCAGCGTCACGCACACGATACGGGCGCCATCCGCCGCCGTGATCATGATCAGGTCGCCGGCGGTCAGCATGTCGCTCGCGTCGGCGAGGTAGTTTCCGCCGGTCACCGCCTCAAGCCGATCCTTCCCGGACTTGTAGTGCCAGAGGGTGAATCCGTTAGCATAGGCCAAAACCGACAGGTTGCGGATGGCGAAGGCCATGATGGCGTCCTTCCATAATAAGAAAGGCCGCTGCCCCGGGGAGGGCGGCGGCCTGACACGTTTTCGGGGAAATCAGCGGCAGCGGACGCAATTCGCCCGCTGACAAGACACTATTAACGGAAAACCGGCACCAAAGTCAATGACATTTTTCCTATTTTCCGATATTCAGCCCACGATGCCCTTGACCCGAAGCAGCCATCCCAGTCGTTCCAGCGCCTCGGACCACAACCGATGATCGTGCCGTTCGGCCGCCACCGCGGCGCTCGGCGCGGTTTGCCGTTCCCCCCAGGCGCGCAGCACGCGCGCGTGCACGAGGTCGATCCGGCGCTGCCTATACAGCGTGTCGAGACATCGCACGACGTCATCCGGCTCGCAGGGCCGTGGCAGCCGTCCCTCATTGGTGGAATGGCGGGCGCCGTCGCGGCGGGCGGCCAAGGCGGCCATGGTCCACAGCCAGGCATCTTCGGCGCTGGCGAACGGGCGGCTGTGCGGGGTCGGATCAAGGCGCATGGGCGGTGCGTCGGCGGACAGATGAGCAGCGACTGGCATGACGGTTTCCCGATAATGTGACAACGCCGGGTGGCGAGGCTCCTCTATGTAACCACAGGTTGCATACGATTGCAAGAAAAATGGTTGTTTTTCCTATATCGCCCGGTAGCAATTCCTAGCATAATCGCCCCCATTGCGATTCGCCGCCCGGGAAGGCGGCCACGGGGAACCTGCGCGATGAAACACGAAGATGTTTGGCGGGCGATCGACACGCTCGCCGCGGAAAACGGCCTTTCGGCCTCGGGCCTGGCAAAGCGGTCCGGCCTTGACGCGACCACCTTCAACCCGTCCAAGCGGCGGATGCCGGACGGCCGCGCCCGCTGGCCGAGCACCGAAAGCGTGGCGAAAGTCCTGGACGCGACCGGCGCCTCGCTGGAAAGCTTCACCGCGCTGGTCTCCGGCGCCCGGGCGCTGGCCAGCGCCGCCAGCACCCGCGGCATCGCCCGCCGCATCCCGCTCATCGGCCTCGCCCAGGCCGGCGGCGACGGGTTTTTCGACGACGGCGGCTACCCCGTCGGCGGCGGCTGGGATGAGGTCAGCCTGCCGGAGATCGCCGACGCCAACGCCTATGCGCTGGAGATCAGCGGCGATTCGATGGAGCCGGTGTTCCGCGACGGCGACCAGGTGATCGTCTCGCCAGCCGCGCCGATCCGCCGCGGCGACCGGGTGGTGATTCGCACTGTGGCGGGCGAGGTGATGGCGAAGGAACTCGCCCGCCGCTCCGCGCGTCGTGTGGAACTGAAGAGCTTGAACCCGGCGCATCGCGACTACAGTTTCGATCTCACGGATGTGGCCTGGATCCACCGCATCGTCTGGGCCAGCCAATAAGTTCCACCGCCTCGAGCATGGACCTTTGGATTTCCTTTGACGAGAGAACGGTCCGTGGCGTCTGATCGAAGGCTGGAGGGCTTCGCCGATGCGCCGGTTCGCCTTGGTTTCGCTGTTTGCCTGGGGGCTGCCAGTGCTGGCCGCCCTTCCCGCACACGCGGAAACCGTGGACGTGGCGCTTGTCCTTGTCACCGATGTCTCCCGCAGCATCGACGACGGCGAGTTCAAGTTGGAAAAGGATGGTTACGCCAGCGCCTTGACCAGCCCGAAGGTGCTGGAGGCGATCAAGGGCGGCCCCAACGGCAAGATCGCCGTTGCCTACGTGGAGTTCGCCAGCAGCTTCGAGGTCCGCACGGTGCTGGACTGGACGGTAGTTAAGGACGGTGCGACGGCCGAGGCGTTCGTGACGCGGCTTGCGGGCGAACCGCGTTCGTTCTGGGGCCGCACCGCGATCAGCGCCGGCATCGACGAGGCCGTCCGGCTTCTCTCGAGCACCAGTTTCACCGCCGATCGGCACGTCATCGACGTCTGCGGCGATGGCACCAACAATGCGGGGCGCGAGGCGGCCGATGCGCGCGATGACGCGGTCAAGGCCGGCATCACCATCAACGGCCTTGCCATTATTAACGAACATCCCGTCTCCTGGACCTTCGCGCATGTTCAGCCGCCCGGCGGACTGGCGAACTACTACCGCGAGAACGTCGCTGGCGGTCCCGGGAACTTCGTGCTGGAGGTGCACGATTTCTCCAGCTTCGGCGAAGCCATGACGCGCAAGCTGGTGGACGAGATCGCCTCCGGTCCCGCGGCGGCCAGTTTCGCGGCGGCCAAACCTTGACCCGTGGAGACCAAGGATGGGCGTGCTGATCAACGGCGAATGGCAGGAGCAGGACCCGGGGCGAACCAAGGACGGTCATTTCGAGCGTAAGGACAGCGCCTTCCGCGACTGGGTGACGCCGGACGGACGCCCTGGTCCGACCGGACAGGATGGTTTCCGTGCCATGGCCGGACGCTATCACCTGTATGTCTCGCTGGCCTGTCCCTGGGCGCACCGGACGCTGATCATGCGGGCGCTGAAGGGGCTTGAGCATATCATCCCGGTTTCGGTCACGCACTGGCTGATGGCGGAGCAGGGCTGGACATTCCAGGAAGGTGATGGCGTCATTCCGGATACGCTGTATAACAGCCGGTTCCTGCACGAACTCTACAGTCGCGCCGACGAACAGTATACTGGACGAGCAACGGTTCCGATCCTCTGGGACCAGCACACGCAGACAATCGTCAATAACGAATTGTCGGACATCATTCGGATGTTTGGCAGCGCGTTCGATCAGATCGGTGCCAAGGCGGGCGATTTCTATCCGCTGGCGCTGCGGCAGGAAATCGATGCCGTCAACCTACGGATTTACGACACGCTCAACAACGGCGTGTACAAGTGCGGCTTCGCGACCACGCAACCGGCCTATGAAGCCGCCATCGGCCCGCTCTTCGACACCTTGGACTGGCTCGAAGATCGGCTGTCAAGGTCTCGGTTTTTATGCGACGACAGACTGACCGAAGCGGATATCCGGCTGTTCACCACGCTGGTTCGGTTCGATGCAGTCTATCATGGCCATTTCAAATGCAACATCCGGCGGATCGTCGATTATCGCCACCTGTGGGCCTATGCCCGCGACATCTTCCAACTTCCGGGCGTGGCCGCGACGGTCGATCTCGGCCACATCAAACGGCACTATTACATGAGCCATCGCCGCATCAACCCGACCGGGATCGTGCCATCGGGACCGGCGATCGATTTCGAAGCGCCGGCGGATCGGGCGCGCGGCGTTGATACGCTGATTGTCTTCTGAAACTACCGGTTTTGTATATTGCTGCACGGGCAAGGCGGCGGCATTCCTGTTTTGCGTCCGAAAATTCGGGCCCCGCAAGAAATTGTCCCGGTTCGCGTCGAGTTTGACCCATGGGCACAGTGGCCACCGCCGTCACGGCGGGCGCAGGCCCGCCATCCACACCTTTGATCATACGAGCAAAAAGGCGTGGATACCGACCTTCGCCGCCATGACGATGTGGCGCGGGCCGGGAGTTGAAGTCATACACGGACCGGTATCAAACCGCGTATGACGCACATGCGCGCGGATCAAAGAGGCTACAATGCCATCGCTCATCCCCGGGGCCGCCGCCCACTCGTGACGACGAACCATTGATCCGCGCGCATTCGTGTCATTCGCGCGCGAAAACCTTGCCGCGGCGTGGCGAAGAAGGGCGATTTCGGCACGAAGGCAACTAAACCGCCAGCCAGTCAACGTCCCGCAACGAACCACCGGGTTCGATGCCGGTGCGCCGCCGGAACGGCCTGACAACCAAAAGAACAGGAGAATTATCGCCTTGACTGCGCCTCCACCAGGCCTGATAGGCGGACGCATGCGAGACCCCGCATCCTGTTCCGGCGGACGCCTGGCGTGGCAGGTTTGCTGCCCAATGTCCGGCGATGGCTGTATTGCGGCCACGAGACAACTCCACCGCCTTCCTGTATGCTGCGCCGGCGGCCGCGCGCCGCTTAGACCTGGTCCAACCGGTTTGGAAATGCCTTCGGATGTCCCCCGCTGAATTAGCCGCGCCTGACCAAACGGCCAGTCCCGCCCCGTCGCTCCGCCACAGCCTGCGCGAGGCCACCCGTGCGGCCCATTTGCGATTGCACGCCCATCCCGGACTCGGCGCCGTACAGGCTGGAAACATCGACCGAGTCTCCTATCAGTCGCTCTTGTCCCGCTTGTACGGTTTCCACATCCCGTTCGAAACCGCCGCCGGCATCGCGCCGGAGCGCAGTCTCTGGCTGGCGGCAGACCTGATGACGTTGGGATTGACCGAGCAGGAAATAGCGGAACTCCCGATGTGCCCGTCGTTGCCCCGGCTGGATACGGCCGGCCGCAGGCTGGGGGCGCTCTATGTCGCCGAAGGATCAACCCTCGGCGGCCGGGAACTGGCCAAGCGGCTCGACCACCTGTTCGCCCCGACCGAGCGTGACGGCCGCCGGTTCTTCAGCGGCCGCGACGCCGACACTGGCAAGGCCTGGCGAACCTTCTGCGACCATTTGGACGCGGACGACGCCGGCGATGCGGCGCGCGACGAGACGATCGCCGCAGCCATGGAGACGTTCGCCGCGTTCGAGGACTGGTTCGCCGATTGGAAGGCCACGGCGAATGCCGGAGAGTGAGCCGCCCGGAGCGCAATTCGACCTGACCGAGTGCGACCGGGAACCGATCCATCTGCCAGGCGCAATCCTGCCGCATGGGGCCATGCTGGTTCTCGACCGCGCCACACTGACCATCCTTCAGGTCGCGGGCGATACCGAGGCATTGATCGGCCAGCCGCTTCAGGCGCTGCTTGGCCAGGCCCTGGATGCGATCTTGCAGCCCGGGCAGATTGGCCTGCTACGGTCGCTCGATGCCGAGCCGGGGTTGATCCGGCCGCGCTACCTGCTCGACCCCGCCATGCGCATCGCAGCCGATCGGCCGGTCGATGCGAGCGTTTATCGGGACGGCCGGTTGCTTGTCCTCGAATTCGAGGCAGCCGATCCGGCCGACCGCTTCGCAACCGACCCGCTGGTGGCAGGTACAGGGGATGCTGGAGGGATTGGACAGCGCCACCTCTCTCGTGGCGGTCTGCGATGCGGCGGCCAGCCGGGTACGGCGCGTCACCGGCTACGACCGGGTCATGGTTTACCGCTTCCTGGAGGACGACTCCGGATCGGTGATCGCCGAAAGCCGGCGAGACGATCTGCCACCGTATTTGGGCCTTCACTACCCGGCCGGGGACATTCCGAAGCAGGCTCGCGCGCTGTACTTGCAAAACCCGATCAGGCTGATAACCCGGGTGGACTATGACCCGGCGCCGCTGACCCCGCCGGAAAATCCGCTGACCGGCCAGCCGCTGGACATGAGCTTCGCGACCTTGCGGGACGTCTCGCCAGTGCACCGGCAGTATTTGCGCAACATGGGCGTCGATGCGTCGATGTCGGTCTCGATCATTATCAGGGGCAGGCTCTGGGGCCTCATCGCCTGCCATCACCGGACCCCATTGCGGCTGCCGCGTCATCTGCGCGCGGTTTGCGAGCTGTTCGGCGCGATGCTGTCTTTCCAGCTCGACGTGCATGATCGGCACGAGCAGTTCGAGACGCGGCATGCGCGGCGGGAGGCGCTGCAGCGGTTGATGATTCACCTCGCGGTGGAAGACGACTATGTGCAAGGCATTGCCAGACACGCGGCGGAACTGCTGGACTACATCCGGGCGGACGGTCTGGCTCTGTTCGAGGCCGAGTCCGGCGGTCTCGGCGGTGGCACCGGCCTGGTATCGGTCGGTCAAACCCCAACGCCTGAGCAGCTTGCCGCGCTGGTCGTCTGGCTGACCGGAGAAATGGGCGCGGACGACACCATCTTCGCGACCGATCGCCTCGGCGAACTCTGGCCCGCGGCCAAAGCGTTCCGCAGCACCGGTTCCGGCCTGCTGGCGATATCCGTTTCGCGCGAGCCGCGGCGGGTCATCATGTGGTTCCGGCCCGAGATCATCCAAACCGTCACCTGGAGCGGCGATCCAACCAAGCCCGTCGAACCCGGGGCAAACGGCCAAAACTTCGGCCCGCGCGCCTCGTTCGAGGCCTGGAAGGAGATTGTCCACGGACGCTCGCCGCCTTGGTCTGAATCAGACCTGGACGCGGCGCTAGGTTTGCGCGTCGCCTTGCTGGAGGTCGTGCTGAACCGCATCGAGGCGGCGGCGCTCGAGCGCAGGCGCGTGCAAGAGCATGAGCGGCTGCTGATTTCCGAACTCGACCACCGGGTCAAGAATACGCTCGGCGTCATCCAGTCGCTGGTGGTGCAGACCAGCCGCACGGCGAAATCGCTGCGCGGCTTCGTCAGCGGTCTCGACCGGCGCATCCGGGCGATGGCGCAATCCCATAGCCTGCTGACGCAAAGCCATTGGACCGGTGTGCTGATACACGCCCTGTTGCACGAGGAATTGGATCAATACGGCCAGGGCGGTGCCACGGTGTCGCTGGCCGGCCCGGACCTGCTGCTGACGCCGAAAGCGTCCCTGGCGCTGTCGCTGGCGGTGCATGAACTCGCCACCAACGCCGCCAAATACGGTGCTCTGGTCACACCGCAGGGCCGCGTAAGCTTGAGCTGGAGCCGATCGGCGGATGGCGGGATCGACTTGCACTGGATCGAAACCGGAGGACCGGCGGTCGTGCCACCGCACCGGCGCGGATTCGGATCGAAGCTGATCGAGGAGGCGCTGGCGATGGAAACCGGCGGACGATCGACGCTGCATTTCCCGCCTGAAGGTGTTCGGTGCGATATCGTGCTGCCTCCTGCCGCGATCGTGGGCGCCGCGCCGGGCGACGGATCGCCGGAGACAAATGCGGCACCCGCTCACAAGGCGCCCGAAACAACGGCGCCCGGCCCGCCGCGGGTCCTGATCGTCGAGGACTCTGCGCTGATTACCATGCTGCTCGAACAAATAATCGAGGAACAGGGATGGGATGTGGTGGGACCGGCGACGCGGGTGTCCGCCGCGCTCGATCTGGCGGAATCGGAACGAATCGATGCGGCGCTGCTGGATATCAACCTTGACGGCGAAATGTCCTGGGATGTCGCCAAGGTGCTGCGGAAGCGCGGCATCCCGTTCGCTTTCAGCACCGGGTATGGCAGCGGCGCGGGATTGCCCGAGGATTTGGCAGATGCCACCGTTGTGAAGAAGCCGTATCAGGTCGAGGAGGTGGAAGCCTGCCTCCGCCGCATGCTGGACGGCGCGGCGGCCGGCAAAACCTGAGGGCGGTCACACCCGCGCCAACGCCGTTTCGCGGGCCGGACCTGGCGCCGCCCGGCGCAGACAGAGCACCAGCACGATTGCCGGCGCCAGCGGCCCGAGCGGCAGGTGTAACGCAACGCCGGCTGGCAGCGAAACCAGGGCGATCAAATAGACCTGCAACAGCAGCCACTTTTCCCGGGGGAGGAAGCCTCCATCCTGCCTCGCCCGCACCAGCCAGGCGACGCAGACCCCGATGAGCATCAGGTCATAAAGCAGCGCTATCGGCACGCTGAGCAGCGTTCCCGCGATGAGAGACGCAGCCCGAACCGGCAGGACGCTCCGGCGGTGCCAGATCCAGGCAACGATCGCGGCGGCGATCAGGCTCACGGCCGTCTGGATTGCGATGGCGGCACCGAACGGCCATCCAACCAGCCTGGCCGCGCCGAACGGGGTGACGGTGCCAGCCAGCAGAATTTCTCCCGACCCGAAGACATCCGCGGCTCCGGGGAGCGCATCGAGATAACGCAACCATGGTTCGACGCCGAACAGCCAGACGGTGCCAGCGGCAAGCAGGCACACCGTCGCCGCGGATGAAAGGAATGCGCGGACGCAGCCTCCGGCGGCCAGCGCGACAGGGACGAGGATACCGAAATGCGGCTTGTAGCAGAGCAGTCCGAACAGTACGCCGGCCCGAACCGGCCGGGAATCGACCATCAGCGTGGCGGCGCCGAACAGCGCGGCGGTCAGGAACGCGTTCTGACCGAGGCCGAGGCACCAGAATACCGATGGAAACGCCAGCGCGGCGAGGCTCCATGACCATCCGCCGATGGCCGCGATGCGGACCGAGACCAGGACGTAGACCGTCAGGGTCGCGGCCTCGAACAGAATGAATGCCGCCGTGTAGGGCAGTTTGGCCAGCGCGGCGCAGACAAGCAGGAAGGGCGGCGGATACCAGAAGTAGATATATGGATCATCGGGACCGCCGACCGCTTGCTCGGCATACCAATGCGCCATCTGGTCGTAGGCCAGTTCAGGCATTCCGCCGAGAGCGAGGGTGCCGGCGGCGTAGAAGCTTGGGAAATCGGCCGCGACCGGTGGACGCGAGGACCCGAAGACGCCAAACGCCCATAGCATGACGGCAGCGAACAGCAGGCTCTGCCCGCCCAGCGCAATTCCGCTCAAGGCGATCACGCGGTCGCGCCGCAGCCATGCCGGGTCTCGCGGCCACGCGATCATGCGCGTCAACCGTCCTGTTCCCTTCAGTCTGTCAGACTTGCGCTGGCGTGCGGTGTAGCCTCGCGCAGGATCTACATCAGGATGGCGAGCCGGTCTTGTTCAACCGGCACGAGCAGCGTCCGATGAAATGGACGGGTCGCGGCGTGCCACACGACATCGTGAAATACCGCATGGCGCATACCGGACCGGCCCAAGGCGAGCCGATCCGGGATAGATGGTCGTCGGCTCAGACGGCAGACCGGCGTTCGGACATCGCCCAGGTCAACCCGCCGAGAATGATGACGACGACGGAGATGCCGACGAGCAGCATGGCGGACTGATGCAGCCAGCTAATGCCCGGCACCGCGAGGAACAGGATCGCGCCGACGGCCATCGCCTGCCAGAGCCGCGCCTGCACGCCCGCGATAAAAGTACCAAGCGCGAGCAGCGTCATCACCGCAACCGGATTGGCGTTGGAGTTCAGCAGCAAAGTCTGCGTAGCGCTGGCGTACAGGACATAGATGGCCAACATAAGCGCGGCCCAGATTAGCACCTGCGAATAGAGCATCTGCATACGCTCGCCGGTGGTCCTGAAGTTCGTCCACCCGGCGACGATACAAATCAGGGCGAAGAATGGCGTCATGCTGAGCCAGTACATCACCGGCAGATGGCCAAGGACACCGGACAGGCCGGCGATCAGCATGATAATGTAGGGCAATTCGTGCAGCAGCCAGCGCCGGATTGTAAACGGGCGGCGAGCCGGACTCGGGTCATAGAGCGGCGCGGCGGTTGAGGACTGGGTGAGGGTGTCGGACATGGCGGAACGTCCTTTGTGGGAATGGCATCGTGGAACTGCCCCGAAAGGGCCGCCTCGCGGCGCGTGTCGGGGTACGCGGCTGTGGCTCTAACACGGTCATCACCGCCTGTCATCCATACCCCGAACGATACAACGCGGTTGACCGAGCCAGGGGCGATCGGCCGCGACAACTGAAGGTCTTAATCAGCAAAGGACGGCTCCCAGTCGCCGCTCCACATGCCGGTAACCCGCATGACGGGCCTTTCAGTGAGGGAAACAATCCAAGATTGTATTTTCTGTCATTATTAAAATGCAGAAAATATAAACCGGAGGCTCGAGGGGCGCGATCTCTAAAAAATGCGACGGATTTCGTGCCCGAACCTGGTCGGCCGCAGCGCGGTTATATTGATATCGGAGTCGTTTTGACACCGGCCCGCCTGTGGCCGGCTGGCCGTTGGTGCGGTCGGGGCGCAGCGCGCCGAACCCGTGAGTCAGGCAAGCGCCGGGGCCGCCGTCAAACGTCATTTGAGCACTCGCGCGCCCCGGGTCGATACTGCAGCCACCGGAAGTCATCCGGACCAATCAATGCCGCGGTAGAACCGTCGGTGCTCAGGGAGAACGATCGCATGCTGCCGACACGCAGAATCCTCATCGGGGGCGCCGCCGCGCTCTCGGTCGCGCCGATGAGCCGCCTGCGCGCCCAAAGCCGCCCCAAGATCACCATTGGCGTGCTGACCGACCTGTCCGGCACCTACCGCGACAATACCGGCCCCACCTCGGTCGCGGCGACGCAACTCGCCGTGGATGAGATGAAGTCGCATTTGGATTGCGACGTCGAGGTGATCGCCGCCGATCACCAGAACAAGCCCGATGTCGCGGCGTCCATCGCGCGGCAGTGGTTCGACGGCGGCGTGGACGTGGCAGCCGATGTGCCGACATCCTCGGTCGCGCTGGCGGTGGCGGAGGTTGCGAAGGAGAAGGACAAGCTGATGCTGAACGCATCGGCCACCGTGTCCTCGCTGACCGATGCCCAGTGCAGTCCGAATACGATCGTCTGGAGCTTCGACACCTACGAGAACGCCCACTCCACCGGCGGCTCGCTGATCGCCCAAGGCTTCAAGTCGTGGTATTTCATCACCGCGAACTACGCCTTCGGGCAGTCACTGGAGGACTTGACCACCGAGGTCGTGAAGGCAGGCGGCGGCGAGATCAAAGGGGCGTCGCGGTATCCGTTCCCCGATACGACGGATTTCTCCTCCTATCTAGAGCAGGCGCAGGCCAGCGGCGCCACCGTCGTGGGCTTTGCCAACGCGGGCCTCGATACCGAAAACTGCATCAAGCAGGCGGCGGAATTCGGCCTGAACCATTCGATGAAGCTGGCCCCGCTGCTGATGTTCATCCAGAACCCGCACGCGCTCGGTCCGCAGGTCTGCGGCGGGCTGCTGACTACCGAGACGTTCTATTGGGATTACAACGACCGCACGCGGGCGTTCACCAAGCGCCTGCTGGCCCGGACGAAGGCGAACAACTATCCCAACCAGGCGCACGCCAGTTCCTACGGATCGACGATCCATTACCTGAAGGCGGTCGCGGCGCTGGGCGGTGCGGCGGCGAAGGCCAGCGGCCGGGCGGCGGTGGCTAAGATGAAGGCGCTGCCAACGGATGACGACGCGTTCGGCCCCGGCCGTGTGCGCGCCGACGGACGCGGCGAATTTCCCGCCTATCTCTGGCAGGTCAAGACGCCGGAGGAAAGCAAGGGCGAATGGGATCTGTACAAGCTGGTTCGGATCACGCCTGTCGCGGAGGTGATGCATCCGCTGAACCCGAAATGCAAATTCCCGGTCGGCTGAAGCGACCCGGCCTGTATCAGCCTGTCACGCGTTTATCGCTGCAGCCACCGCCAGCTGAAGCTGCTGTTCTCTCAGCGGTTTGAAGAGTACGCCGGCTGCCCGGGCGGCGGTAATCCGGTCCAGGGTCGGGGCGTCACGGGAGCCGGTGACGAATATGATTTTTGACCCGACTGTCCGCTGAATCGCCAGGGCGGCGTCGACACCATCGGACGGCCCCTCCAGGCGCACGTCCATCAGCACCAGCTTCGGCCGGTGCTCGTTGGCAAGCGCGATGGCGGAGGCGGCGGTCGTTGCCGTCGCGCAAACGTCGAGCTGCATGTCTTCCAGTATCATGCACCAAAGCTCGGAGATCAGGACCTCATCATCAACAACCAGCACGCAGTCCCGCAGTGCACCTGTGTTGGCACCGTCCTCGCCGCCGCCGACCGCGAAGGTCATTGCGGGCGCGCCGGAGGAGCGGCGGGGCTGACTTTCTCGCTTCGAGAGCGTGTCGCCGGGTGCAATGACAGTCCTGCCATTCGTCAACATGGGAGCCCTTTCATTGCCGCGCCGGCGCTTGGTATGTCCCGGAGTTTGTAGACTGCATCAAGGAGTTTTATCACATGCCCCGGTTTCGCCGACCACGTCAATAAGCGGATTGAACGGCCTCGCCGCTTCGGCGCCAGCCTGGCGCGGGAGCACAATTGATACGAGACAAAAAAAATAATTTCGATAACACTGTATCAAAACAAAGCCAATCGGTGGCGGTCGGCAACACTTTGAGACGCAGCAGGGCGCCGGCCATCCGCTCGGTTTCCCGCGTAACGTGCATGAACATTTCGTGATGGCGCCTGAGGATTCCAGGCGGCGCCGAAACGCCGATACGGCCGGCGGCTGACGCTGGATTTCAGAAACGAGACGAAAATTTGACGATGACGCTCCGAAAGGATGGAGTTTCGTTTCGCGTTGCCTGCCGTGGCCGGGCTTGGCCCCATAGGCGCCAGGATAAGCGGCGGCGAGGGAAAAGCTTGCCCGGAGCCTTGTTCTCTCACTGTCATGGCCCGGCTCGCCCGGGCCACCTATGCCAGCACGTGCCGCGATAGGTGGCCCGGACGAGCCGGGCCATGAAGAATGTGGAGAACGCCGTGCTCCGTGTGACCACTTATCCTGATGCCTATGGGGCTTGGCCCGGCCACCCGGGACTTGCGGTGCTGGTGGCGGCAAAGTCGTGGATGGGCGGCACAAGGCCGGCCACGACATATAACTGAAGCCGGTGCCGATCCCGCTAAGATAGCGCCCATGCGGACGGCATGGGCTATGACGCGAAAGACAGGCTCGGTGTGTCAGACTCAACGGCGCCTATTACTACACCGTTTCCGCCGCTGGCTCATGGCTGACCGGAACAGGTTGCCGGCGTGGCTTGCGCAGTAGCCGCAGCCACGCCTCACGCCGGGCCTGTGCCTGAACCGCGAGGCTTGATGAGGCCAGGAACGCCGGACGGGCTTCCGCCGCCATCGCCAGGCGCAAGGCGCGGTTCCGGACCAGCCAACTCAGCGCCGCATACCAGGCCCGGGCTTCGTTGGCGACCAATTGCCCCGCGGGACCGCTGGGGATCGAGCCGCGATAGACCGGCACGTCGGAGGCCAGCACCGCAAGGCCCAGCGCGGCATAGTCCATGACCTTGATAGCGGATTTCGCGCGGTTGAACGGCGTGTCCAGCAGCGGCGCCAGGCCGATATGCCAGCCGGGCAGCGACGACGTCAGCCAGTGGACGAATCCGGGATACGACAGGGAGGCGCGATGCGGCACGCTGATACGGTGGATGCCAGCCGGAAGATCGGCCGAGCCGGTCATGCCGACCAGGCCGATTTCGACGTCGCTGCCGAACTCCTGCTTCAACCGGACCAAAGCAGGAACGATCATGGCGAAGTCGCGCTCATGCGTTGTCGTGCCCATGCAGAACAGCCTCGCCGGTCCGGCCGGAGCGGGGTGGTTCGGTGGCACCGCCGCCCAGATCCGCTCATCCAGTCCGTTGGGCACGACGGTCACGTTGGCGGCCATGCGGGCGATGTTGTCCGCCAGGGCGGGAGTGGACACCCATACGGCATCCGCCACGGCCAGGATGCGGCGGACGACGGGCGCTCGCGGCCGCAGTTCCTCGGCTTCCGGGTGGCTGCGAGGGATGTTCGGCAGATCGTCGTCGAGATCGTACAGCAGCGTGGCGCCGATGCGCCGCGCATGCGCCGCCAGCGCGTCCACCGCCCGGACGTCCGGCAGGGCATAGCGCTGCGTCGCGATGATGTCCGCTTCGATCTCCAGGATGGATTTCGCATCGGCCAGACGGACCTCGAAATCGCCGCCGATGGCCGGATGATCGAGCGGCTGGAGCAACCGGATATAACCGCAGGGAGTCGGCTGCCCGGAATCATAGCGTTCGGGCACGACGGCGATCACCGGGCGGGACGGTCTCCGCCGCGGCGGGCGCGGGCTGCCCGGCGCCCGCAGGTAATCCGTTTTATAGGCATCCTTCACCGCGCCGCGCACCACAGTCGTGGCGGTGACTGGCTCAGCGGGAAGCACGGCTCGGATTGTCTGGAAAAGCGAGATCCATTCCTCGGGCGAGGTCCGGTGATCCACCAGCCAGGTGAACGGGCGGCCGTGCAATCGTTCGGGGAAGGCTCCGATCCTGGTGGCGGCGATGGGACGTCCGGACTCGATGGCGGCACTCAGCGTGTAGCCGAAGGTTTCCGGCCACGCAGCCGGCAGCCAAATGACATGCGGCGCGACGGAGTCGATCAGGCCGGCCAGCGCGGCCTCCGGGTATCGCCCGGTCACTTTCATCCGCTTCAGCGCGGGCTTGGGGAAATTGTCTTCCGGATAGCCGATGAGGTGGATCTCCATGGCCGCCGGATCGCAGGCTTCCGCCAGCGCGGCCACCGTGCGGGCACCTTTGTGATCGGCCAGGACGCCGAGGACCGCGATCCGCAGCTTGCCCGCGCCCGGTGACACCGCGACGACGGGCCAGGGAGCCTCGGTGACCGGTTCGTGCGGAGCGAGGACGGCGTTGTCCGCCAGGCCGTACCGCTCCAGGCGGGAGAGAACATCCTGGCTCGGGCAAAACACCCGCTCGGCCTGATGGAACTGCCAAGCCCGCTCGGCCCGCCACGACAGGATGTCGCGGGCGGAGTGTGACGGGCGCACCGCGATGCAGGCGTTGCATCCGGCGATAGCAGGTTCATTGCAATAAAGCTGCGCCGGCCCCGGCAGGAAATTCACCTGGGCACAGAGCGCGAGGTAGTCGTGCACCGTCAGGTCGAACGGGACGCCCAGCCGGTGGATCAACGCCCGGACATCGAGGTCCATGCCGAGCAGATGATGCACATGCACGCGGCCGACGCCACAATGGCGCAGGATCCTAAGCAGATCCTCCAGCCGCTCCGACGGCAGGTTCAGCACGGGATGGCCGGGAAGCGCGGGCACCGACAGCGATGTGCCGCGCGTGCTGGATTCCAGCAGCAAGATGTGCGCCCGGCCGTCGAGGCCGGCGATGAGGGTATCGATATGCCGGCGCACGCCGCCGCCCATGCCGTGCGACACCATCAGCAGCAGTGGCAACCCGGTGCTTTTCAGCACGGCGCCCGTCAGCGCCCAGCGGTACGGGCCGATGGCATCCAGCCTGATATGCAAGGCGACGTCGCGGGGATAGTCGGGAAATCGCTGGCAGATAAGATCAGTGGCACGCTTGGTCAACGCACGGGCACGGGCGCCGAAGCTGACCGATCCGCGATGGTAGACGAACGTGTCGCAGGCAATATGATGCCGCCAGCCGCGCGCCGCGGCCCGCAGGCAGAAATCGTTTTCCTCGCCGTAGCCGACGCCGAATCGTTCGGCATCGAAACAGCCGATCTCGGTCAGAGCCTCACGGCGGATATACATGCAAAAGCCGACCGTTGTCGGTGTGGGCACGAAACGGCCGGCGTTGACGGTGCGGGCCAGATCGTCGATTTCATCGGCGCACTTGCCAAGCACGACCGGGCCGCCAGTATCCGACGGGTATCCGCAGATCGTTGCGTTGTTCGAGAGCGGAGAGACGGTGGCGATCCGCGGCCCGGCATAGGCCTGTGCCGCCAGCCGATCGAGCCAGCCCGCGGGAACCTCGGTGTCGCTGTTCAGCAGGACGACGTCGTGATCGCCCGCGGCGGCCATCCCGGCATTGACCGACTGCACGAAGCCCTGGTTGCGGCGGTTGCGCAACAGACGAATTTGCCCGGACGCGGCGAGCGTATCGAGCCACGCGCCGAGGGCCCGGTCCGGCGAATGATCATCAATTACAATGATCTCACCGCGAACGGTGTCCGCGCTGGCAAGCACGGTGTCGAGGCAACGCCGTGTTTCGTCCAGGCCCTTGTAGACCGGGACGACGACATCCGCGGACACGCCGCCGGGGACCGCGAAGGCCGGCCGGGCGGACGGCAGGTAATCGCTGATGATCAGCGGTTTCTCGGTCAGGTAGCCGCGGGCCGCACCAACGCGGATATGGTAGAGTAACGGGTTAGCGGCGGCGTCGGGATATTCTTCGACGTACCAGGCCGCGTCGAAACGGGGATGCGGATTGCGCAGCTCGGCCGCGCCGGACGTCAGATAGTGCAGCAGCGGATGCGTCAGGCTGCCGCGGACGTCGGGATAATGCTCGAGATACCACGCGTTGTCGAAGAAACGGTTGGGATCGCGGTTTTCCTGGACGCCGAAGCGGATGAAGTGGATCAGCGGGTCGAGGCCGGCAGCCACCACGTCCGGGTAGCGGGACGTATAGAACAGCTGGTCGAAGAACGCCCCCATCATGCGGGCGAGGCTGGCCTCCTGTTCGGTCGCGGGCAGGCTCATGGAGTGGCCGGCCGCACGCCATGCAGAAGAAACCGTTCCTCACTGCCGGCAAAACCGCTGCCGACCTCTGAGCGGAATTGCTGCAATTGGTCCTCGGTGCGCCAGGGAGCGCGGTAGCCGCTTTCCGCCATCAAGCTCCGCGCCAGAAGAAGATTGCGCTCCGCCGCCGCCGCATCGCCGGTGCTGACGCTGGGCACGACCGTCACGCCGCCTGCAATGCAGTGGAAAAGGACCTGCTCCGCGCCGTCGATCCGTTGCCTGCTGCCGCCATAGCCGAGCCGGATCATGCGGCAGGTGTGCTCGACATGTTCATGCCCGTAGCCGGTGAAGCGCGGGTCGAAGTAGCCGGCAAAGCTCAAGGCCTCACGCGAAAACGCGGCGCATTGCGCGGTCACCATGCTCGAGCGGACCGGATCGTCCGCCGTGCCGCTGCCGGACACGAAATATTCGCGCATCCAGTCTCCGGCATAGTTAACGTGGCCCCATTGGCGGGCGGCGGCGATCCATTGGGATTCCCAGGCCAGCCGGGCCGGCCGCGCGTCATCCTCCAGCAGGATCATCGTTTCGCAGCCCAGCGCTTGCGACAGCATGAACAGGGCGCGGTTCTTGTTCCAGGCGATACCCATGTTGACGCCGGTCACCACCGGCACCCGCATCGACCGCAGCATGTGCAGGGTGCCGTCGGTGGAGCCATCATCGGCGACCACCAGCGCGGCATCCGGCTCGCGCGTCAGGGCCCGCACCCGCTCGATCGTCTCGGCCAGGATGTCCTTGCGGTTATAGGTAATGATCCCGATTCCGACGGGAAATGACATCGATCTGTTCCGGTGGCTCCGGGCGGGACCATACGATCTCGAGTTATTGTCCTACAAGCAACAAAGCGCCTCCGCTCGGGCGGTCGGTGCTAGGCTGGACGCAGCGAACGGAAGGAGGCGGGGCATGGAGTATCGCAATTTGGGACGCAACGGGCTGAAGGTTTCGCCGCTGTGCCTGGGGACCATGATGTTCGGGGGCGCCACGGATGAGGCGGCGTCGGGCCGGATCGTCGATCGGGCGCGCGACCAGGGGGTGAACTTCATCGACACCGCGGACGCGTATAATGGGGGACGCTCGGAGGAAGTGACGGGACAGGCGATCCGCGCGCACCGGTCTTGGTGGGTGCTGGCGACGAAATGCGCCAACCCGACGGGTGCCGGGCCGAATGCGCGCGGGCTGTCGCGGCGGCATGTGGTGCACGCGGTGGAGGCCAGCCTGCGGCGGCTTTCGGTTAGCGAGATCGATGTGCTGTATCTGCACAAGGAAGACCACGCCACCCCGTTGGCCGAGACGGTGCACGCGCTGGCCGATCTGATCCGGGCGGGGAAATTGCGGTATTTCGGGGTGTCGAATTACCGGAGCTGGCGGGTAGCGGAGATCTGCCGGCTGTGCGACGAGGCCGGGATCGATCGTCCGGTGGCCAGCCAGCCCTTATACAATGCGCTGAACCGGGAGGCGGAGACGGAGCACCTGCCGGCGTGCTCGTATTTCGGGCTGGGGGTGGTGCCGTACAGTCCTCTGGCGCGGGGTGTGCTGACGGGGAAATACGCGCCCGATGCCCCTGCTGCGGCCGAGACCCGGGCCGGGCGGCAGGATCGGCGGATGATGGAATCCGAGTGGCGGCCTGAAAGTTTGCTGATCGCGCGGGAGATGGCGGAGCGGGCGCGGGCGAAGGGCGTCTCGCCCGGGCAGTTCGCGCTGGCGTGGGTGCTGAACAACCGGCTGGTCACAGCGGCGATTGGCGGGCCTCGGACGGAGGCGCAGTGGGAGGATTACGTGGGGGCGCTGTCGGTGCGGCTGGACGCGGCGGATGAGGCGTTCGTCGATGGGCTCGTGGCTCCGGGGCATCCGTCGACGCCGGGGTATAACGATCCGGCGTATCCGATCGAGGGGCGGGTGGCTCGGGGGTGATTTCGGGGGTTTTGTGCGGGGTGGGGAATCTGGTATGGAACGGCGAGTGTCTCCGTAGCTCAGCAGGATAGAGCACCAGATTCCTAATCTGGGGGCCGTGGGTTCGAATCCCGCCGGGGACATACCTTTCGCAGAATTAAATGGAATCAAGACTTAAGTCGAGACCGTCCGATCTTGCCCGTCGCGCAGCGTTAGACAGTTGGCGTTACATCTTCGGTGCTCGAGTAGCGGAACCCAGCCGCTAACCCACCCAACTGGCAATTCCACGCTTGGTTTAGGGCTGCGGTGTTTCACCGGGTCCCTCTAGGTCCTCCTGAGGGGACCAGCCCTCGTCACACTGGACCTTGACCTGAAACATGATCATAATTATTTCGTATGAACTACCCAAGGATGCAACCCGTGAGATCGGCCCGTAGACGATACGCATTGATCCTTTCCGTCCTCCTTGGCGGATGCGGTCACGACCTCACGCTCATGGCCGCGGACGGAACCACGGGAATCGGACGGGCAACCGGCTTCGGAGGAAAGGGAACCCTTGAGGTCAAACTCAGCGGCCGAACCTACTCGGGCACATGGGTTGCCGCGCAGGGTGGCGCTGTTAGTTTCGGGACCGCCGGCCGCAGTTCATTCAGCGCTACGTCGATTGACGCTTCTAGCGCTGGCAATGCGTTGCTCCACTCCACTGACTGGGGGTCGCTGCGGTGCCAGTTCGTGTTCGGGGGTATGAGCGGTACGGGATATGGCGAGCGCCTGGATAATGCCGGCACGCATTACGACCTCCAGATCACGTAGCGCCCCGACCGACCAGCTGTCCCGCACCAGCCGGCCTGGCTGGGTATGATAAACTTGCGCTGTGTACAGCGGGCATCACGAAATGACCTCGACTACGGTAGTGGGCTCGACAGGAAGATTTCGGAACACGGCGAATGCGATCCTCCTCGCGCGGCTCCAACAAGGAGTGGAAGCTTGGAACGATTGACGGAAGAAGAAGCTGACAACGAGGCCGGACCTGAGTGGCGCGAACATGTAGGGATCTCGCCTCGACTTCGCGGACCTGTCCGGAGTGAACTTCTGCGAGGCAGTGCTTCTCGAAGCAGACCTCGAAGGAGCGAGCCTCCTTCAAACGAACCTTCGTAGAGCGAACTTTTTCGGGTCGAACTTTTGTGAGATTTTGTTTGATGAGGCAGATTCCCGCACGCGGGATAGGCCAGCGACCCGGGTCGAATCCCGACGATAGCCGCCCTCTCAATCCTGATCCGTGCGTGGTCAGTATGGCTCAGGTCGCCTTGCGCGAGGGTTTCAGCGGCAAATCGAGTTCCACGCTGTCATGCACGACATTGGGCGTGATCCGGCCCCGCTCGCCGCGTTCGAGGCGGACCAGGCCGTAGCCCTCCATCGTCCTCAAGGTGCGCGACAGGTTCGACTTCGCCTTGCCGGTGATCCGGGCCAGTTCGTCGAGCGAGCCGGGCGCCTGATCGGCGATGACGCGCAGCAGGTCGCGATTGCCGGCCGACAGCACCTTGGCGAAGGACTCCGTCGACGTGAACCAGACCTTAGGTTCTCCGGCACCAACCCGCGGTTCGCCCCGGGCTACGGCCATGGTGCGCGCCTTCATCTCCTCGTAGCTGGCAATGCCCACCTTCAATGTCGTCATGGGATCACTCCTCTCTCCCGCAACACCGCATCCACCGTGTCCCAAAAATCGACGAGCAGGGTTGCCGCGTCCTGGTACTCATAAGCCCGGATCGTCCGCGGCCTGTGGCGATGATCTGGTGGCTCGCCGCGCCTCCGCCGCGCCACCGGATGGGCGTTGTCGAAACCGACAATCCGCTCGCCATCTGGCCCGTGCAGCGTCAGCGAGTAGCCCAGCCCGTGCGGCTTCTCCGGCGAGTCCGGCACTCGGGTCACTACGAACCTGACCCAGTGACCACCATCCGGATCCACGACGAGCCCCTGTCCGTCGACGTCCAGAAGCGCATCGAGCGTCGGGTCGCGTGGTGACGTCACAGCAAATGGTTATCAGATTGAGGCAACCCTTTCAAGCCAAATGCCCGTTGAGCGGATGGCGGTCGGAACGGCGGACTTGATATCGGACCGTAGAGTTGATACCCGATCGACGCCCCGGCGAGGCTGCTTGCTGCGCCGTGGCTTCAACACGATGCTCATCATTGTCAGCGGCCGCACGCCCCCCGGGCTTCGGGGTTGCGCAATGGCGTGCTTCCCGCAAACTGCGAGGCAGATCGAACTTTCTTCCGTCCCGGGGGTTTGCATGCGCTTCGTCACCGTCCTCTTATCGCTCCTTTCCATACTCGGCCTTGCCGCGTGCGCCGCTTCCGGGGACGATTCGGAGCAGACCCAGCGCCACCAGTCCGGCCCCTACGTCGGCGCCAGCGGCGGGGTCGGGTTCTAACAGACTTCGCCCAGAGAGATCGGCTCGAGGCGATACCCGAAGGCGAGCACACACCATAACGGTATCGGCAAAAGTTCGTACACCCACCAGTGACGCCACCGGATCGTCGCCACGTGGTAGCCTCCGGCATGGCCAACAGGCTGAACGTGTCGAAAGGACGCCGCAAAACATGCTGCACACACTCGCATCCTTGGCGATCCGCCTGAGGGCGGATCAACGGGGCGTCACCGCTTTTGAATACGCGCTGATCTGCCTGCTGGTCGGCGTCGCCATCGTCGCGGGCGTCACCATCTTCAGCCAAGCCGTCAACGCCCCGATCGCCACGGCGGCGAACAGCATTTAGGCGAACGCGATCCCGCGCTTCATCCCTCGGCAGCCTGAACCCCGCACCATTCCCGCCACAGCAACATCAGCGCGGCCATGATCGCCGGCCCGATGAACAAGCCCACCAGCCCCCACGTCTCCACCCCGCCCAAGATCCCCAGCAGCACCCACAGAAACGGCAGCCGCGTCGTCTTGCCGATCAGCGTCGGCCGGAAGAAGTGGTCCGCCACGAACGACACCGCGAAGCCGACCGCCGCCACACTCACCGCCGCCACCACCGAGGCTTGCGTCAGCAGGATCAGCGCCGCGATCCCGAACACCACCGGCGCGCCGAACGGCACCATCGCGGCGATCGCGGTGAACAGGCCAAACAGAGTGGGATGCGGCACGCCGGCAATCAGATAGACGATGCCGAGCAAGAACCCCTCCGCCAGCCCGACCAGCACCAGTCCGTTCACCGTGCCATGCACGGACGCCATCATCTGCCGCCCGATTCGCTCCCCGGACGGCCCGAACGCCCGCTCGCTGGCGCATTGCAACTGCCCGTTCAGCCGATCGCCGTCCTTGAACAGGAAGAACAGCGTCATCAGCGTGAAACCGAAAAGCACCGCGCGGTGCGCCACTTCCCCGCCGAGTTCGCCGCTGTTGGCGACGAAATCCGACTCACGCGCGCGCTTGATCAGGTCGGAGGCCTGACTAGGGCTGGCCAGGTTGTCCTGCCACCAATGCGTTGCCTGGGCGCCGCCTATGGGCAGGCTGCCGAGCCATTGTGGCGGCGGAATGCCCTCGCTGCGCGCCTGGTCGATGGTTTCGTAAACCCCGCGCACTTCCTTGCTGGCCTGGTAGGCGACCAGCACGAAGGGGATGACGAACACCAGCCCGACCAGCGCAGTAAACACCGCGGGCAGCAGGACGTTGTGCGGGCCTGGCGGCCAGCGGCGCAGCGCCCGCTGGAACAGCGGCCACACGGCGATGGCGAGGATGGAGGCCCAGATCAGCGCCGGCAGATAGCGGTGCAGCGTCCACAGACCTAGCCCGGCCAGCAGCAGCGCGAGCACAAACCGGGCGGCTTGCTGCGGCTTCGACGCGCCGTTCGCCGACAGGATGTCCGGACTCAAGGACGATAGCCCGGCGGATACGGCGGCGGCGGCAGCCCGCGGCCGAACCGGGGCGCCAACAAACGCTGCGTCATCACCGCAGCGCCGGTCAGCACCAACGCCAGGGCGAGGATCCAGCGGCCAACCGGGGCGGTGAAATCTCCGTCCGGGCGGCCCACGAGCATGACGAAGATGACGGTCACGACGATCAGCGCCCACACGCCGCGGGTGCCTCGCGCGATCGAAAACGCGGCGAGGATGAAGAACACCGCATAGATCGCGATCGCCAGCGCCCGAACGATGCCGAAGACCTGGACGCCGAGCGTCAGCACGAGGTTGCGAAACACGGCGTCGATGCCGTTCATCAGGTCGAGGCAGGCCTCGACGAAGCGGTCCGGGCCGATGGCGTAGAGTGCGGCGGCCAGCACGAGGCCGCCGATCCAGACTGCTGCAATGGTATTTCGTTGCACGGGCGCGCCTTGGTTGGGTTGGGTTCCGGGCGCCGCTTCTACGCGAAAGCGAGGGGCTATGCACGGGGGTGGCGACGGGTTGTGACCATGGCCCAGGGTGTTCAGGCAGTACAGGGATCGATCAGCGTTATCGGCACGATCGTCGAAGTGGCGGGTGTTGCGGGTGACGAGCGATCCGCAAGTGGCAATCGCGATGCCGGCGATCATGCTGTCGCGCGACTCGCCGGGGCGGCCGGTACGACGCGGCTCGGCGGAGATCGAGGCCGTGGACAGGGCGGCGATTTCCGTCCCGACGCCGCCGGACGGCCGCGCCGGTGCGCCGACGGCATCGCGGAGGATCGCGCGCTCCTCCTCCATGCTGCGGCCATGCCTGGCCGCCAGGACACGTAGCCGGGACTTGATGTCGTCTTCCAGGTTGCGGACCACGACTTGTGCCTGGCATGCCCTGGCACAAAACAGCAACACGCGGACAATCGATGTGCTACCTAAACCGGACAAGTTAATTAGCTATCGACAGACCGGCTTCGCGAGGTCCCCGCATGACGCCTGCCCGCCTCGCCGTCGATATCGGCGGCACCTTCACCGATCTGGCGCTCGAGCACGGCGGCCGCCGCACCACGGTCAAGGTATTGACGACTCCGGCCGCACCCGAACAGGGCGTGATGCAAGGGTTCGAGACCATTACCCGCACCGCCGGCGTGGCGCCCGGAGACGTCGCGCTGATCATCCACGGCACCACGCTGGCGACCAACGCCATCATCGAGCGCAAGGGCGCCCGCACCGCGCTGATCACCACCGAGGGGTTCCGCGACGTCCTGGCGATGGGCAACGAAAGCCGCTACGACCAATATGACCTGAACATCGTGCTGCCGGACCCGCTGGTGCCCCGGTACCTGCGCCTGCCGGTGCCGGAACGGCTGGACAACACCGGCGCCGTGCTGCGTCCACTGGACGAGGCCGCGGTGGCCGCCCTGGTCCCGCTGCTGCGGCGGGAGGGGGTGGAAAGCATCGCCGTCGGCCTGCTGCACGCCTTCGTCAATCCGGTGCACGAACGGCGCGTCGCCGCCATCCTGCGCGAAGCCCTCCCCGACGTTCCGGTGTCGCTGTCGTCGGAAGTCTCGCCGGAAATGCGGGAGTGGGAACGTTTCTCCACCACCGCCGCCAACGCCTATGTGCAGCCGATGATGGCCCGCTATCTGCGCCGGCTGGAAGCGGACCTGCACGCCGCCGGAGCGGTGGCGCCACTGTTCCTGATGATGTCCGGGGGCGGCCTGACGACGATCGACACTGCCTGCCGCTTCCCGATCCGCCTGATCGAGAGCGGTCCCGCCGGCGGCGCGATCTTCGCGGCGCATATCGCACGGCAGTGCGGTCTGGACAGCGTGCTGTCGTTCGATATGGGCGGCACGACGGCCAAAATCTGCCTCATCGACAACCACTCCCCTCAAACCGCCCGCACCTTCGAGGTCGCGCGGATCGGCCGTTTCCGCAAAGGTTCGGGTCTGCCACTACGGATTCCGGTAATCGAAATGGTCGAAATCGGTGCCGGGGGCGGATCGATCGCGCATGTCGATACACTCGGCCGTATCGCTGTCGGACCGGAAAGCGCGGCAGCCGATCCGGGACCGGTATGTTACGGGAGGGGTGGAAAGAGGCCGGCGGTGACGGATGCGAATTTGGTACTTGGACGGTATGATCCGGCTCGTTTCGCGGGCGGGTCGATCGCCCTGGATGCCGCGGCGGCGGGCGCTGCGCTGCTGGCCGATGTCGGCGCTCCGCTCGGGTTGACCGCGGAGCTGGCGGCGCTGGGCGTGGTGGAAATCGTCGATGAGAACATGGCCAACGCCGCCCGCGTGCATGCGATCGAGTCCGGCAAGACCTACCAGGGCCGCACGCTGATCGCCTTCGGCGGCGGCGGCCCGGTGCATGCCTGCCGGGTGGCGGAGAAACTGGGCATCAGCCGCGTGCTTGTGCCCTCTGGCGCCGGGGTCGGCAGTGCCATCGGGTTCCTCCGCGCGCCGGTCGGGTATGAGGTGGTGCGCAGCCTGTATCAGCGGTTCTCGACGTTCGATGTGACCGCCGTGAACGACCTGCTCGACGAGATGCGGCAGGAAGCCGAGGCCGCCGTGGCGAAGGGCAGCTTCGGCGCGAAGACGGTGGAAACGCGGACAGCCTATATGCGCTATGTCGGACAGGGGCACGAAATCCCGGTGCCTCTGCCGGTCGCGGTGCTGGGGGAGGCAGACGTGCCGTCGGTCCGCGCCCGTTACGACCAAGAATACGCCCGGTTTTTCGATCGGCCGGTGCCGGGGTCGGATGTCGAGATCATGAGCTACGCCGTGGTTGTGACGACGGTGACGGATGAGGTCGTCGCGCTACCCGCGCCCGATGGTCTGTTCGCTGCGGAGGCGATGCCGGTACAGGACTCAGGCGGTGCGCGAGACGGCGATCGGGGCGGTGTCGGACTGGGCGGTGTACGACCGCACGGCGCTGGTCCCGGGGGTCAGGCTGGCGGGTCCGGCGATCATAGCGGAGGACGAGACGTCCACGCTGGTCAGTCCGGGGTGGACGGCGGTGGTGAACGGGTTGGGGTATATTGAGATGATGCGCGCCGCTGAGCAGCCAAAATCATGAACGGGGTTCCGACGATGGAGAACAGCCCGGTGGCATCCACGATTCCGCCATGCCAGACTGGATCCGAAGAACCGCGCAGGTCTCCCTCATGCCCCCCACCCCAGACCCCCTCGCCCAAATCCACCGCCAGATCATGTGGAACCGCCTGATCGCCGTCGTCGAGGAACAGGCCCGGATCATGATTCGCACCGCCTTTTCGACCACCGTGCGGGAGGCCGGAGACCTCTCCGCCGGCATCTTCGACCTGCACGGCCGCATGATGGCGCAGGCGGTCACCGGCACGCCCGGCCACGTGAATTCCATGGCGGAATCCGTCGGCCATTTCCTGGCGAAATTCCCCGCCGCCACCATGCGGCCGGGCGATCATTACATCACCAATGACCCCTGGCTCGGCACCGGCCACCTGCACGACCTGACCGTCGTGACGCCGGCCTTCCACAACGGCGCGATCGCCGGACTGTTCGCCAATACCGCCCACGTCATCGACATCGGCGGCCTCGGCATGGGACCTGAAGGGCGCTCGGTTTTCGAAGAGGGCATGTATATCCCGATCGTCAAATGCTTCGACCGCGGAGCGCCCAACGAAACGTTTTTCGACTTCATGCGCGCCGGCTCGCGGCTCCCGGTCGAGCTGGAAGGCGACATCTACTCGCTATGCGCCTGCAACGACGCGGCGGTGCGGCGTCTGGCGGAGATGATGGACGAATTCGCCATGCCCGGGCTCGACCCTCTGGCGGAGTTCATCTTCGACAGTTCCCGCCGCGCCACCCTGGCAGAGATCGCCCGCCTCCCCGCCGGCACCTACGCGGCGGAGATCTGGTCGGACGGCTATGAGGAACCGGTCCGCCTCGCCGCCTCCATGCGCATCGGCGCTGACAGGATCGAGGTCGATTTCGCCGGCACCTCCGGCCTGTCGTCACGCGGCATCAACGTTCCGCCCGCCTACTGCCGGGCCTATTCCTGTTTCGGCATCAAATGCGTCGTGGCACCGGATATCCCGAACAACTGGGCCTCGCTCGCCCCGTTCCGGATGACGATCCCGGAAGGCTGCATCCTGAATGCCCCCCGACCCTACCCGGTTTCCGTCCGCCACGTCATCGGCCACCTGCTGCCCGACCTGATGATGGGATGCCTGCACCAGGCGGTCCCGGACCGCGTCACCGCCGAGGGTGCCTCCGCGTTGTGGAACCCGCCGTTGCGCGGCGGCGGCGCGATCTCCGGCCAGGCGCGCGGCAACAAGCCGGTTATCGGCGATTTCGAGGTCATTACGTTCAACTCCGGCGGCACCGGCGCGCGGCCCGCGCGGGACGGGCTGGACGCCACCGCCTTCCCCTCCGGCGTGCGCACCATGCCGGTGGAAGCGACCGAGAACGTTGCGCCGATCATCGTGTGGCGGAAGGAGCTAAAGCCGGAGTCCGGGGGAGCGGGGCGGACCCGCGGCGGCGCCGGGCAGATCATGGAGATCGCCACCAAGGGCGACCTCGAATTCGCCGTCAACGCCAGCTTCGACCGCGTCGCCCACGCGCCGAAGGGCCGCGAGGGCGGCATGGACGGCGCCGCCGGCCGGGTCGCTTTGAAGTCGGGCCGGACACTCCGCACCAAGGGCCTGCAGATCATTCCCGACGGCGACCGACTTGTTCTGGAACTGCCCGGTGGCGCCGGCCTGGGCGATCCCGCGGCACGCGACCCGGCCCGGGTCGCCCGTGACGTGCGCAACGGCCTCGTGTCGCCGGACACCGCGCATGCGCTGTATAAGGTCGCGCTCACTCAAGCGCTCACTGTCGATGACGCGGAGACCGCGCGATTGCGATCGGCACGCTGAAGCCACCCGACGCGAGGCTCGCTGTCCGGGGAAGGCCGTACGGGGAGGCGCCGTGCCGCCTTGGCGCCCTGATGAATCGATACGGTAGCCAGGACAATCGCGGCACGGTATTAAGGAAGCGGAACAGGCCGGACAATCGGCCGCCGGGAGAGAACGTCGATGAACCAACCGTGGCTTGCCGCGCTGTCCGTCTTGGGCGCCGCCGCACTCCTGCTCGCCGCACCTGCGGCGGCGCAGGACAAGACCGTCACCCTGAAGATGTCGTCCTGGGTGCCCCCCGCGCATCCCCTCAACCCGTCGCTGATCGCCTGGGCGGCCGACGTCGAGAAAGAGTCCGGTGGCACCATCAAGGCGACGCTGTTCCCTTCCGAGCAGCTCGGCAAGGCATTCGACCATTACGACATGGCGCGCGACGGAATCGCCGATCTGGCGTATATCAATCCAGGCTACCAGCCCGGGCGCTTCCCGATCATCGCCGCCGGGGAGCTGCCCTTCCTGATCGCCAATGCCAAAGGCGGCACCACCGCGCTGGACGAGTGGTACATGCCGTACGCCGCGAAGGAGATGAAGGACATCCATGTCTGCTTCGTCTTCCTTAACGACCCCGGCACGTTCCACTCGCGCCACAAGATCGTGCTGCCTACCGACATCAAGGGCGACAAGGTGCGGCCGGGCAGCGCCGGCATGGGGGCGATGATAACGTTGCTTGGCGGCACCAACGTGCAGGCCTCCGCCCCCGAGGCGCGCGAGGTGCTGGAACGCGGCGTCGCCAACACCATCGGCTTTCCCTGGGGCTCGATCATCTTGTTCGGCATCGACAAGGTGGTGAAATACCACATGGACGTGCCGTTGTTCGCCACCACCTTCGTCTGGGGGATGAACCAGGATCGCTATGATTCGCTGTCGCCCGCGCAGCGCAAGGTGATCGACCACCACTGCACCCCGGAATGGGCGGAGAAAGTCGCCACCCCCTGGGCGGACTTCGAGTATGCCGGCCACGCCAAGCTGGCGGCCGAGCCGGGGCATGAGGTCTACACGCTGACCCCGGACCAGGTTGCCGCCTGGCGCACCGCCGTGGCGCCGCTGACGGCGAAATGGGCGTCGAAAGTAGACAACAGCGACAAGGTGATGGCCGATCTGAAGGCGGCGCTGAAACGTCACGGGGCGCTGGAAGAATAGCGTGACGCGGATGTCCGCGGCCGCCGCGATGGACCGTTTCATCGCCACGATCGAGTGGATCGCCGCGGCATTCGTCGGCATTGTCGCGCTGGACATCTTCGTCAGCGTACTGCTGCGCTATTTCTTTGCCGTCTCAATCCCCGACAGCTACGACTTCGGCAAGCTGCTGCTCGGCATCCTGATCTTCTGGGGCATCGCCGCGACCAGCTATCGCGGCGGCCATATCACCGTCGATCTGGTATGGTCGGCCGCCGGCCCGCGCGGCAAGCGGCTGATCGACATCTTCGCGACTCTGGTGCTGCTGTTCGTTGTCACCGTGCAAACGATCATGCTGTTCGACAAGGTCCGGCTGATCTACAACGACCATGTCCTGACCTATGACCTCGGCATCCCGACCTGGCCGTTCGCGCTGGTGGCGTGGCTCGGCGACGTTTCCGCCGTGCTGCTGATCGCCATCCGCACCTGGCGGCTGATCTTCTATCCGCAAGGTGTCGTCAGCATTCACGGGGCGACTGAGTAACATGGACCTTTCAAGCGCCGCTGTCGCCGTCATTGGTTTCGTCGTGCTGTTCGCGCTGATGCTGCTGCGCGTGCCGGTGGGCATGGCGATGGGATTGGTTGGCGTCACCGGCTTCGGCTATCTCTCCGGCAGCACCCCGGCGCTGAAAATGGTGGGCCAGACCTCGATGAGAATCGTTACGGACTATTCTTTCGGGGTGATTCCGATGTTCCTGCTGATGGGCGCGATCGCCTCGCGCAGCGGCATGAGCCGGGAGTTGTTCCACGCCGCCAACCGCTTCGTCGGACACTGGCGCGGCGGCCTCGGGATCGCAACGATCGCCGCCTGCGCGGGGTTCGCGGCGATCAGCGGATCGTCGGTGGCGACGGCGGCGACATTCTCGACCGTTGCGTATCCGGAGATGCGGCGCTTCGACTACCCGAAGTCGTTCGCCACGGGAGTCATCGCGGCGGGCGGCACGCTGGGGGCGATGTTTCCGCCGTCAATCGTTCTGGCGGTTTACGGGCTGATCACCCAGCAGGACATCGGCAAGCTGTTCATCGCCGGCATCCTGCCCGGCCTGCTCGCCGTCGGCATGTATATGACAACAATAGCGCTGATCGGCGTGCTGCGGCCCGGCTGGCTGCCGGCGCAGCGGGTGGCGTCATGGCGAGACCGGTATGAGGCGCTGAAGCAGGTCTGGGCGCCGCTGCTGCTGTTCGCCTTCGTCATCGGCGGGCTGTACGGCGGCTTGTTCACCCCGACCGAGGCCGGCGGCATGGGCGCGGGCGGTGCGGCGCTGATCAGCGTGGCGAGAGGCCGCCTGTCACGCAACGATCTGCTGGTGTCGCTGCTACAGGCGACGCGCACCGCGGCGGCGGTGTTCACCGTGCTGATCGGCGCGATACTGTTCGGTTATTTCTTGACCGTTACGCAAACCCCACAGGCGGTGACCGAATTCATTACCAGCCTCGGACTCAGCCCGACCGGCGCGCTGGTCATGATCATGCTGATGTATCTGGTGCTCGGCTGCCTGATGGACGCGATGGCGATGGTGATCCTGACGGTGCCGATCATTTTTCCGGCGGTGACGGCGCTGGGGTTCGATCCGATCTGGTTCGGGGTGATCATCGTCATGACGGTGGAGTTGGGACTGATCCATCCTCCGGTCGGAATGAATGTGTTCGTGATCAAGACGGTCGTGCAGGATGTTTCGTTCTCGACGATTTTCTACGGGGTGATCCCGTTCGTGCTGACGGACATCGCGCGGCTGGCGATCCTGATCGTCTTCCCGGCGATCGCGACGTGGCTGCCGGGGCGAATGGGATGATCCTTGTTCAATCGCAAGAGCGTCAGCCGGCCCGCTGTGACGCCGCGACCTCCCGCACCTTGCGCGCCATCGAGGCGATGCCGTTGCCGCGGTTGGTGGACAGCGCCTCCAGCAGACCCAGGTCCTTCAGGAACACCGGATCGGTGGCCAGGATCTCCTCGGGCGAGCGGCCGGAATAGACCCGCAGCAGCAGGGCGATCAGACCGGACACGATCGCCGCATCCGACACGCCGGCGAAATACAGAATGCCGTCGCGCAATACGGCTTCCATCCACACCCGGCTCTGGCAGCCCGGCACGCGGTGCGCGTCGTTCGCCCATTCATCCGGGAACGGCGGCAGCTTGCGGCCCATGCCGATGATGAACTTGTACCGCTCCATCCAGTCGTCGAACAGGTCGAGTTCTTCACCGATGGCGGCGATGGCGTCGGCGGCGGTGAGTTCTTCGGGTTTGATGAAGGGTTCGGTCATGCGTCCGATGTGCTGGGCTACGCGGCGAAGGTCAAGGACGGATCGCGGTGACCGTATGCATGCGCACCCAGTCGGTGAACTCGTCGTCCGGCAATTCCCCCGCCGCCATGGCGAGCGTCATGACGACCGCCTCGGCATCGCCCACTGTGAACAGGCAGCCGTTGAGGCGCAGGAACACTTCCAGCGCGACGAACGCCGTGCGCTTATTGCCATCGATAAACGGATGGTTCTTGGCGATCGCCAGCGCATATAAAGCCGCCAGTTCGGCGATGTCCGGCTCCCCATACCCAGCCCGGTTCAGCGGCCGGGCCAGCGCGCTGTCCAGCAAGCCGGCGTCACGGAGGCCGGTCGAGCCTCCATGTTCCGCCAATTGTTCGTCATGGATCGCGAGAATAAGCTGCGGCGACAGCCAGACGGTCACTTCGCCAGTTCGCGCAGCACCGCCCGGCGTTCCTTCATCACCCGGCGCGCGACATCCATCTGCGCGCCGAACTCAGGGTCCGCCACGGTCAGCCGCACGCCGTCCGGCTGCTCCACGGCATAGAGCGTGTCGCCTTTCGCCACGCCCAGCCTGGCCAGCAGCTCCCTCGGCAGGATGATGCCCACGGAATTCCCGATCTGTGTCAGTTTCAACGTTTGCATGGCATGCCCTCCTGGCGTGCCTTGACGTTATAACATAGGTTAGACCGAATGGCTACAGGATAAACCGGCTGAGGTCGCCCTTCTGTGCCAGCGGAGCCACTTTCTCGGCCACATAGGCGGCATCGACGACGAACGTCTCGCCTGCCCGGTCGGTCGCCGAGAAGCTGATATCCTCCAGCAGCCGTTCCAGCACGGTATGCAGCCGCCGCGCGCCGATATTCTCCACGCGGTCGTTGATATCCGACGCCAGATCGGCCAGCGCGTCCACCGCGTCCTCGCGGAAATCCAGCGTCACGCTCTCGGTGCCCAGCAGTGCGGCATACTGCTTCAGCAGCGAGTGCTCCGGCTCCGTCAGAATCCGCCGAAGGTCGGCGCGGGTCAGCGACGAAAGCTCCACCCGGATCGGCAGGCGGCCTTGCAGTTCCGGCAGCAGGTCGGACGGCTTGGCCAGATGGAACGCACCCGAGGCGATGAACAGGATGTGGTCGGTCTTCACCAGCCCGTACTTGGTGTTGACCGTGGTGCCCTCGATCAGCGGCAGCAGGTCGCGTTGCACCCCTTCCCGGCTGACATCGCCGCCGCGGAAGCCGCCTTCCGAGGTGCGGGCGCAGATCTTGTCGATTTCGTCGAGGAAGACGATGCCGTTGTTCTCCGCATGCGACACCGCGTCCTTGGTCAACTGGTCGTTGTCCAGCAGCCGATCGGCTTCCTCGGCTTCGATGATACGGCGGGCAGATTCGACGGTCATGCGGCGCTTTTGCAGCGGCCGGTTTCCCATCAGGCCCTTCATCATCTCGCTGAGATTAATCACCTGACCGGGCGGCATCCCGGGCATGTCGAGCTGGCCGATAGGGTTGCTGCCGGCGTCGGCCACCCCGATCTCGATCTCCTTCTGCTCGAACTCGCCGTTGCGCAGCATGCGGCGAAATTTGGAGCGGGTGTCGGCGGCGGCTTCGTCGCCTACCAGGGCGGTGATCAGTCGTTCCTCGGCGGCGTTCGCCGCCTTGGCCTGCACACCCTTACGGCTGCTTTCGCGCAGCATGTTCAGGCTGGAATCCACCAGGTCGCGGACGATGCTTTCCACGTCGCGGCCGACATAGCCGACCTCGGTGAACTTGGTCGCCTCGACTTTCAGGAACGGCGCCTGCGCCAGCTTGGCCAGCCGCCGCGCTATCTCGGTCTTGCCGCAGCCGGTGGGGCCGATCATGAGGATGTTTTTGGGGACGACCTCCTCGCGCATGGCTTCGGGAAGCTGCTGGCGGCGCCAGCGGTTGCGCAGGGCGATCGCGACCGCCCGCTTGGCGTCGTCCTGGCCGACGATGAAGCGGTCGAGTTCCGAGACGATCTCTCTCGGGGAGTATGTGGGAACGTCCATCTAGAGCGTCTCGATGATGATGTTGCCGTTGGTGTAGACGCAGATGTCGGAGGCGATTTTCATCGACCGCCGGGCGATCTCCTCCGACGTGAGGTCCGGAACCGACATCAGCGCGCGGGCGGCGGCGAGGGCGTAGTTGCCGCCGGAGCCGATGCCGATGACGCCGTCCTCCGGTTCCAGCACGTCGCCGTTGCCGGTCAGGGTGAAGCTGCGGTCCTTGTCGGCCACCGCCATGAGCGCTTCCAGCCGGCGAAGGTAGCGGTCGGTGCGCCAGTCCTTGGCCAGCTCCACGCAGGCGCGTTCGAGTTGGTTGGGATAGCGCTCCAGCTTGCTTTCCAGGCGTTCGAGCAGGGTGAAGGCGTCGGCAGTGGCGCCGGCGAAACCGGAGATGACGGTGCCGCCCGCGCCGATGCGCCGGACCTTCCGAGCGTTGCCCTTGACGATGGTCTGTCCCATGCTGACCTGACCGTCCCCGGCCATGGTTACGTTGCCATCCCGCCTTACGCACAGGATGGTGGTGCCGTGCCACCCGATCGGGTCAGCCGCGGCGTGTGTGTGGTTCTGCATAACGGGCCTATGTGGCGATGTTGCAGGGTGCGGGCAAGGGTCGGCGGATACCCGCGTCTGACTGCCACTGTTGTCCCGGCGGTGCAATCAATCCACCCGGGGCGGAAGCGGCGGTCAACGAGGTGTGATACCGCCGCATTCCGGGGACGATGCGTGGCTCACTGGCATCGAAGCGTCATGGTGGTTGCAGGGAGACCAACAAGCTAAGGTCAAGCCCCCAATGTGCCACATGGAGGTCGGGCGCTTTGAACCCTTCTGGCGCTTCGAACCCTTCTGGCGCTTTGAACCCTTCTGGCGCTTTGACCCGATGCGGCCAAATTGCCTTGATTGGCGGAGTTAGAATGGCAGCTTTTGCCATCGGGCCCGAAAACCTGTTGTTCGCTTCTCCTGAACCAGTTGCAGGGGCCAGTCCGGGAGCGGGTCATTTTCGGAGGCCAAGAGTTCAGGTGCGGGTCCTCTAATCAGGAACGCCTGACACCAACCCGTCTCCGCAACGCTGGTAGGTACGAGGCGTCTCTCTCGATCGGCCTTCCCCCCGGCGAATGGACGCCGTATGGACAGGGCCTCACCGGCTGCACAGGGGACATTGCATGGCTCGCAAGCTCAAGGTCGCGGTCCAGATGGACCCGATCGACAGCGTCAATATCGACGCTGACTCCACCTTCGCCCTGATGCTGGAGGCGCAGGCGCGCGGCCACTCGCTGTGGCACTACGAGGTGCGGCACATGGCGCTGAAGGAAGGCGTCTCCCGCACCGATGGCGGTAAGCGCGAGGAACGGCTTTTCGCCCGCGGTCACGCCGTGCAGGTGATGCGCCAGCGCGGGGCGCACTACACGTTCGGGCATATGGAGACGCGGGACCTCGGCACGATGGACGTCGTGCTGATGCGGCAGGACCCGCCGTTCGACATGGCCTACATCACCGCGACCCATATGCTGGAGCACATCCAACCCGGCACGCTAGTGGTCAACGATCCGGCGGCGGTGCGCAACGCGCCGGAGAAGATCATGGTGACGCACTTCCCCGACCTGATGCCGCCCACCCTGATCACCTGGGACCTGGAAGCGATCCGCTCGTTCCGCAGCGAATACAAGGATATTATCGTCAAGCCGCTGTTCGGCAACGGCGGAGCCGGCGTGTTCCGCATCAAGCCGGACGACGAGAACCTCGCCGCGCTGCTGGAGATGCACTTCGCCCGCTCGCGCGAGCCGCTGATGTTTCAGCGCTATGAGCCGGCGGTACGGCGCGGCGACAAGCGCATCATCCTGGTGGACGGCGAGCCGATGGGCGCGGTGAACCGGGTGCCGGCCGAGGGCGAGGCGAGATCGAACATGCATGTCGGCGGGCGTGCCGAAAAATCGCCGCTGACCGCGCGGGATCTGGAGATCTGCGCCGCGATCGGGCCGACCTTGCGGGATCAGGGGATGATCTTCGTGGGGATCGACGTGATCGGCGATTACCTGACGGAGATCAACGTGACCTCGCCGACGGGCTTGCAGGAGATTGCGCGGTTCGACGGCGTGCATCTCGAACAGGCGATCTGGAATCGCATCGAGGAGAAGGTTGGCGCGTGAGCGTGCCACCATTTGTTCCGACCGCATCAATATGACTATATAGATATTGTTGTTGACGTTCACGTATGTTGTGTGCATGATTTCCTGACCCGCCCGGCCAGGCGCGAGGCGACCGCCTCCCGCCAGCCGTAACGGGACGGCTGGTGCCACGCCGGTTCCGCCGGATAGCCCGCGTCTTAGCATCGAACGAGGCAGGAAAAATCCAAACCCGGAAGCAGCGCGCCGCCGCATGAACCGGGCGCGCCCGGCCCGCGATCGTTACTCAGACGCCGATCGAACGCGATCGCCGGCGGCATGTCGTGACTTGCAGCATCCACGAAGGAGCACCCCACATGAGCGACCCTGTCATGTTTCCTCCGGCCGCCCCGGGCACACCACCGATACCGGAACCCGGGTCCGTCGTGCTGTATAACGGCGCGTTCAATCCCGCCGACTGGAAAGGCATTGCGCCGCTCACGTTGGACATCGCCAACTATACTCCGGGACAAGTGTATAGCATTGCCGGCACATCAGCAAATAACACGTCCGACGTAATCGCGTTCAACCTCCCCGAGGGTTGCGTTCTGACCTTGCTGGAAAATCCGATCCCGACGGCTACGAATCCGTTCAACTTCGCCAAGGCCGGCAAATGCGTCGATCTGTTCGGGAACGGCAAGACCCAGACAGTGGACCTCGGCCGCATCGGGGCCGAAAATTGCATTTCGGCCTTTATCTGGCGGCAGGTCGACTACGCGGCCGGATGCTTCCAATTGTTTGACGGCGTTGATTTCACCGGCAACCGCAACACCTTCTTCCTGAGCGAGTGGAACGGCAATGCGATCAACGGCCTTGGCGACTGGTGGATCTGCGACCGGGCGGGATCGGCCTATTTCGCCGGGCTCACGGTCCAGACGATCACGCTGTATGACGGCGGCGACGGCAAAGGCCTGTCCTGCTCGTTCGCCGCCTGGTTCAAAAAGCTGAACATCAGCCATCTCGGCACCTACGGCGACTTCGACAACAAGGCGGGGTCCTGGAGTTGGGTTCCCTTGAAGCCACTCCAGGCGACCATCCCGTCGACGACATTCGACACCGTTGTTCCGTCGGAGGCGCTTCAGGCGACAGAGTTTCCTCTTTATGTCGAGAACGATACCGACTCAACAATCACCGCCGTCACCGATGTCACCTATGCCAATTCGACAAGCATCACCGTTTCCCTGACACAGTCGGCGCAGAACTCGATCTTCGAGAGCTTCACCGCCAGCTACACCGTCGGCGACACGCTGTTAGAGGGCCAGTCGGCCTCGGTCAGCGCCACCGTCGGCGTGACGCAAACATTTACCGATACAAATGAATCCGATACCACGAAGACGCAAGAGTTCAGCTTCTCGGCGGACGTGACGGTCAGCGTGCCGCCCTTCAGCGTATACAAAGGCACCGCAACGGTCACCTTCATCAACCTTCCGCCGTTGTCGCAAACCGTTACGGGATACTATTACTACGACAAGCAGGTTGCCGGGTCCGTGCCCGCAACGCTGAAGCCGTATGGCCAGGTCTTTCTGCTGGAGCAGCCGGTGATGTTGACGATCGCCGGCGGGCTTTCCGTGCCGGTCGTGGTCAAGGGAGAGCCCGAGGCCCTGCCGATGGCCGCGCTGCTCGAAGCCCGAATGGCGATTTCGTAAGCGCCCGGCGGCGTCATCGGCCGGACGCCGCCGTTCCGGCCAGCGCGGCTTGCATCCAGGTCCGGCATGTCAGCAAGGCATGCCGGTAGATTTCCACGCCCGCGTCGAAGCGGCTGGCCGGCACGGCAACGGAGATGGCATGCGCCGGCAGGCCCGTGACGGTGATCGCCGTTCCGATGGCGCAGACGCCGGGCGCGTGCTCCTCCCGGTCGTAGGAAAACCCCGTCCGCCGCACCTCCGCCAGATCGGCCAGCAGCGCCGGCATGTCGATTTTCGTGGCCGCGGTCAGCCGGGCGGCGTTGGCGCCGATGAGCCGGACCACTTGCGCGTCGGTCATGCACGCCAGGATCGCCTTGCCGTTCGCCATGGCGTGCAGCGGCCGCGGCCGATCGGCTATGGGCACGACGCGGAGTTCCTGGTCGGAGATGATGCGGTCGAGGAAGGCGACCTCCCGCCCGTGGCCCACGGACAGATCGACGCTTTCCCTTGTCTGTTCGAACAGAGCCTCCAGCCCCGGGCGCACCCGCGCGGCAATGTCGGACGAGACCGCGGCCGCCAGTTGCCGCAGGCCCCAGCCCGGGCGTACGCCGCCTTTGCCGACTTCCACCAGGCTTTCCGCGGCGAGCGCTTCGACGATGCGTTGCACGGTCGAACGTGGCAGACCGGTTGCCCGCGCCAGCGCGCCGAGGCTGAGCGCGTCCGGGCCGAGCGAGCGCAGGATCGCCGCCGCGCGGGCGATGACCTGGATGCCTCCACCGGTCTCGCTGGCTTTGTCCATCGAATGATGCCTTGCGGGTTGCACCGCTATTCGATACGTAGTGTACCACCATGCGGACGGCAACGCAACTGGAAGCGCCGGCCCGACTGCTTGAAAGGACACCTCAATGCCGGATTCGAAGCCGCTTCATTTCGTCACCCTGCTCGGCAGCCTGCGGCAGGGATCCTACAACGGCGCGATTGCGCGGGCCTTGCCGGCGCTGGCGCCGGAGGGCGTGACGATCGCGTCGCTGGGGTCCGTTGGCGACCTGCCGCACTACGATGCGGATTTGCAGGCCGGCGGCTGGCCGCCCGCGGTGCTGGCGATGGCCGAGGCTATCAGCAGCGCGGACGGCGTCATCATCGTTACGCCTGAATACAATTATTCCGTTCCGGGAGTGTTGAAAAACGCGCTGGACTGGCTGTCGCGCCTGCCGTCACCGCCGCTCGCTGGCAAGCCGGTGGCGATCCAGTCCGCTTCACCGGGTCTCATCGGCGGCGCGCGGGCGCAGTATCACCTGCGGCAGATCCTGGTGTTCCTGGATGCTTTCGTGATGAACAAGCCCGAGGTGATGGTGAGCCAGGTCATCAGCAAGGTGGACGCCTCCAGCCTGGAAGTGACCGATCAGGCGGTGCGGGACTTCATCGCGAGCCAGTTGAAGGCGTTCGCGGTGTTCGCCCGGCGCCGATAGGCGCCTTCAGCTCACAGCCTCGCACCCGGCCGGCTTGAGCACCCGCTTAGTCGAAGCCGGGTGCCTGGCCAGCCGATCGGCCGGGCGGATGGGGCGGCGCAGGAGTTCGCCGCCGCAGTTCGGGCAGGCACCGTGCAGTGTGTTGTCGGCACAGTCGGCGCAGAACGTGCACTCGTAGCTGCAAATCCGGGCGTCAAAGCTGGCCGGAGGCAGGTCTCGATCACAGCATTCGCAGTTGGGGCGGAGGTCGAGCATCTACTCCGCCGCGACCGCGACGTCCGGGGACGCGGTCAAGACGAAGCCGTCGTATCCCTTGGCCGCAACCTCATCGCACTTCAGCCGGTATGCGCCGACGCCGCCGATATACGGCATGAAGACCCGCGGCTTGCCAGGGATGTTGGCGCCCATGTACCAGGAAGCCGCGGACGGATACAGCGTGGTGTGCGCGACCTGGTTCACGTGCTCCACCCAGGCGTTCTCCGCCGCCGGAGCCGGCTCGATCGTGTCGATCCGCCGATTGCGCAGGAAGGCGAGGCAGTCGGCGATCCAGTCAACGTGCTGCTCGATCGAGACCATCATGTTGCTCAGCACCGAAGGGCTGCCCGGCCCGGTGATCATGAACAGGTTCGGAAAGCCGGCGGTCATCAGGCCGAGATAGGTCCGCGGCCCGGCTTCCCATTTCGCCGCCAGCGTGTCGCCGTTGCGACCCGCGATGCCCATCCGGGTCAGGGCGCCGGTCATTGCGTCGAAGCCGGTGGCGAAGACGATGGCGTCGAACGCGTAGTCCTGTCCCCCGGCGCACAGCCCGTCCGGCGTCAGCGCCTCGATCGGCCGGTCGCGGACGCTCACGAGAGTAACGTTTTCGCGGTTGTAGGTCGTATAGTAATCCGTATCGACGCAGATCCGCTTGGTGCCGATCGGATGGTTTTTCGGCGCTAGCAGTTCGGCGGTCGCCTTGTCCCCGACCATTTCGCGGATCTTGCCGCGCACGAAGTCCGCGGCCGTATCGTTCGAAGCCTTGTTGAAGATCAGGTCATTGAACGCGGCCATGAACGTGGTGCCGCCAATGGCCCAGCGGGCTTCATACTCGGCGCGCCGTTCCGGCTCCGGCGTTTCGATCGCGGAGCGGTCATTCAGGTTGGCGACGATGCCGTTGCGGCTGGTTCGAGCCTCCGCGCGCCTGGCGACATAGGTGTCCTTCCAGGACCGCGCGTACGCCTCCGGCATCGGGCCGTTGCGCGACGGAATGCTGAAATTCGGGGTGCGCTGGAACACCGTGACGTGCCCGGCCTGCGCCGCGATCACCGGAATCGCCTGGATCGCCGACGACCCCGTCCCGATCACGCCGACACGCTGGCCGGTGAAATCCACGCCCTCATGCGGCCAGTGACCGGTGTGGTAGACCTTGCCTCGGAAACTGTCCGTGCCCGGGAAATCCGGCATCCGCGCGGCCGACAGGCAACCGGTCGCCATTACGCAGAACCGGGCCGACACGGCATCGCCGCGGTCCGTGCGCACCGCCCAGCGCCGGGTGGCCTCATCGAACACAGCTTCGGTGACGCGCGTTTCGAACCGCATGTCCCGCCGCAGGTCGAGCTTGTCGGCGACGTAGTTGGCGTAGCGCAGGATTTCGGGCTGACCGGCGAACACCTCGCTCCAGTTCCATTCCTGCTGCAGTTCCTCGGAAAACGAGTAGGAATACTGCATGCTTTCCACGTCACAGCGCGCGCCGGGGTAGCGGTTCCAATACCATGTCCCGCCGACACCGGACGCGACGTCGAACACGATCGCCGACATGCCGAGGCCGCGCAGGCGGTGCAGCATGTACATGCCGGCAAATCCGGCGCCGACGATCACGACATCGAATTTTCCCGACAGCGGCGGAGGGTTCGTTTTGGTCATGGGTGCTCCTGCGATTGTGTTTGCGGCATCGGACACCGGGCCGCGCGCGCCTGTCAACCAGACGGTAGGTTTTCAAACCCGCCGGTCCACTCTTGTGGTATGATATTACCACACAGAAAAGCGCTTGACCATCAATGCTCCCGCGGCCATAACCCGCGCCTTCTGAATAACCGGACCCTCACATGCTCAAGACAACCGCCTCTCTGAAACCGTCGGAGGTGACGAAGAACTGGGTGCTGATCGATGCCGAGGGCATCGTCCTCGGCCGCCTTGCCGTCGTCATCGCCACCCATCTGCGCGGCAAGAACAAGCCGCAGTTCACCCCGCATGTCGATTGCGGCGACAACGTCGTGGTGGTCAACGCCGCCAAGGTGAAGGTAACCGGCAACAAGCTCGATCAGTCGGTGTTCTATTACCACACCGGCTATGCCGGCGGGATCAAGGGCCGCACCATCCGTCAGCGGCTGGACTCCAAGCACCCGGAACTGGTGCTCGAGAAGGCGGTGGAGCGGATGATCACCCGCGGTCCGCTGCAACGCAAGCAGATGAAGCACCTGCACATCTATGCCGGTGCCGAGCATCCGCACGACGGCCAGCAGCCGAAGACGCTGGACGTCGCCGCGCTGAACCCGAAGAACAAGAGGGGCTGATTTCGATGTCTGAAACTCAAACCGGCACCCTGGCCGATCTGAAGGAAGCGCTGGCGGCACGGCAGGCTGCGGCGGAAGCCGAGGCTGAAGCCGGCGGCACCGGCGCACCGGCCCCGCTGCTCGCCAGCACCCAGCCGCACCGGGAGCCGAAGCGGGATGAACTCGGCCGCTCCTATGCGACCGGGCGGCGCAAGGAATCCACCGCGCGCGTGTGGATCAAGCCGGGCAAGGGCGAGATCACCGTCAACGGCAAGAAGGTGGTGCAGTATTTCGCGCGGCCTGTGCTGCGGATGCTGCTGACGCAGCCGTTCCTGGTGGCGGATCGCTACAACCAGTTCGACGTGTATTGCACGGTAAGCGGCGGCGGGCTGTCCGGCCAGGCGGGTGCGGTGCGGCACGGCATCAGCCGGGCGCTGACGTATTACGAGCCGGACCTGCGAAGCATCCTGAAGGTGGCCGGGTTCCTGACGCGTGACTCGCGCGCGGTGGAACGCAAGAAATACGGTAAGGCGAAGGCGCGGCGGAGCTTCCAGTTCAGCAAGCGCTGATCCGTCGGTTTCGGGTTTGGATGCCGGGCGGCCGCTTCCTTCGGGGGGCGGCCGTTTTGGTGTCGGGGCGGCTGATAAGCAGGGCAAGCCGATTCAATCTGAGTGACTGGTTCTTGAGCAGTGGCGTGATCGGAAACGTACGCCTCGCGCTGCAGCGGGAAGACCTGTACGCTGGCGACGGGCGGTGAGCTTCATCGACACCAACGTTTTGGTCTATGCCGCTGCCATCGGACCGCCATTCCATACGCGGGCAGGGAATTGCTCGCCCGGCTCGTCTCCGTTTGTCCGCTCGCCATAAGCCGGCAAGTCTTGCGTGAGTATTTGGCGGCGACAACGCGACCGCAAGTTTGGGCGAAGCCACTCACGCTGGCTGAGGCACTCTCCGATGCTGACAGTTCCAGCCGGCACTTTACCATTCTGGCGGACGGCTTGCCGGTGTGGGATCGGCTGGTGTCGCTCGCCTGAGGGTTTTTGTTTGGTGGCCGGTAGGTGCACGACGCCAACAGCGTGGCCACCTTGCTGGCGCACCGCAAAACACGCCTGCTGACCTTCAGCGACGGGGATTTTCGTCGCTCCAGTAGTCTCATCGAAGTCGTGGTTCCGTGACGGTTTATCGCGGAATCGTTTATGTTGCAGGACCATGCCTACGCAAAAAGACGAACATAGCAAACCGCCAATCCAATTAGCGGCATCTGGACCCCCGCGCCAACCTGTTCTACGCCCGGAAGACGAACCCCGGAGGGAACCTCAACTATGCGCGAAATCGGGCACTTCATCGGCGGCCGTCCCGTCGCCGGCAGCAGCGGCGACTACGGCGACGTCTTCAACCCCGCCTCCGGCGAGGTCGCCGCCCGCGTCGCCATGGCCAACGCCGCCGAGGTGGACCAGGCCGTCGCCGCCGCCTCTGCCGCATGGCCCGCCTGGGCCGCCACGCCCCCGCTCCGCCGCGCCCGCGTCATGTTCAAGCTGAAGGACCTGCTCGAACGTGACCGTCGCGTCCTGTCCGGGATCATCACCGCCGAGCACGGCAAGGTCCTCTCCGATGCCGATGGCGAAGTGCAGCGCGGCCTCGAGGTCGTCGAGTTCGCCTGCGGCATCCCGCACCTCCTGAAAGGCGAATACACCGACCAGATCGGCTCCGGCATCGACTCCTGGTCGATCCGCCAGCCGCTCGGCGTCGTCGCCGGCATCACGCCGTTCAATTTCCCGATCATGGTGCCGCTGTGGATGATCCCGGTCGCGCTGGCCACCGGCAACTGCTTCATCCTGAAACCGTCGGAGAAGGATCCCTCCGTCTCGCTGAAATTGGCGGAACTGCTGCAAGAAGCCGGCCTGCCGGACGGCGTGTTCAACGTCGTGCAAGGTGGGCGGGAGGCGGTGGAGAGCATCATCGCCCATCCTGGCATCGCCGCGATCAGCTTCGTCGGCTCCACCGCCATTGCAGAAACGATCTACCGAGGCGGCACGTCGCACGGCAAGCGGGTGCAGGCGCTGGGCGGGGCGAAGAACCACCTGGTGGTGATGCCGGACGCCGATATCGACGACGCGGTCGATGCGCTGATGGGCTCCGCCTACGGAGCCGCCGGGGAGCGTTGCATGGCGGTGTCCGTCGCCGTCACCGTCGGCTCCGCCGGGGATGCGCTAATGGCGAAGCTGGCACCGCGGGTGCGGGCGTTGAAAGTCGCGTCCGGCACCGATCCGGAGGCCGAGATGGGACCGCTGGTCACCCGTGCGCATTTGGACAAAGTGCGCGGCTACGTGGACCTCGGGGTGCGGGAGGGCGCCGATCTTGTGGTGGACGGGCGGGGGTTGAAGCTGCAGGGGTATGAGAACGGGTTCTTCCTCGGCGGCTGCCTGTTCGACAACGTGACGCCCGCTATGCGTATCTACACGGACGAGATTTTCGGGCCGGTGCTGTCGGTGGTGCGGGCGCCGGACGTTGCGACGGCGACGCGGCTGGTCAACGCGCATGAATACGGCAACGGAGTCGCCCTGTTCACCAATGATGGCGGCGTGGCCCGCGACTTTGCTCAAGCCGTGCAGATCGGCATGGTCGGAATAAACGTGCCGATCCCGGTGCCGATGGCGTTCCATTCGTTCGGTGGATGGAAGCACTCGCTGTTCGGCGACCACCACATCTACGGGCCGGAGGGCGTGCGGTTCTACACGCGCTACAAAGCGGTGACGCAGCGCTGGACAGGCGGCGCTCGGCGGGGGCCGGAGTTCACCATGCCGACGCCGGGGCGGTAGCGGAGGCACGCCCGATACGCAGCGCATCTGCAACGGCTGAGCAACTGAAGCGTCAGGGAACGGAGCCGCCATGGGCCGAACGTTAGACGAGGTAATCCGGTCGCTCCCGCCCGGCGAGCAGGCCCGGATCGAAACCAGCTATCAGCAACTGCGGCAGCAGGTCCAAAGCCTGCAACGGTTGGGCCAGCTTGCCGGCAAGGCGCAGGCCGATGTCGCCGCGGCTCTGCGCATCAAACAGCCGTCGGTCTCCCGAATCGAGAAACAGACCGACATGTATCTGTCGACGTTGCGTGGCTACGTCGAAGCCCCGGGGGGAGAACTCGAACTGGTCGTGCGCTTCCCGCACCAGTCTCCGCTCCGGCTGCGCAGCCTTACCGACATGGTGTGCAAACTGCCGGGCTGACACCGCCACCGGATCGCACCTGTCATTGTATATTCTGCGAAAGCGATTAAACTTCCGCAATCGCTGATTGGCTCCCCTCCGGCGAGCCTGCGACACGGGAGATCAGGGTGAGGAAACCGAATTCGGCGGACGGCGCGCAATCCCCCTCGGGACGCTCGCTGGCCGCGCTCCGCCGCATGCTGTCCGCGGTCACCTGCGCCGCCGTGGTCATCGGCACCTACCCTGCCCCGCCGCATGCTCAGCCTGCCCCCGCCGCGCAAACTGACCAGGCCGAAGGCTACAGCGCGGAGCAGCTCGACGCGCTGCTCGCCCCGATCGCGCTGTATCCGGATGAACTGCTCACCCAGGTGCTGATGGCCTCCGTCTACCCGCTGGAGATCGTTGACGCCGCCCGCTGGATCGACAACCCGGCCAACAAATCGCTGACCGGCGACGCCCTGACCAATGCGTTGATACCCGTCTCCTGGGATCCGTCGGTGAAGTCGCTGGTGCCGTTTCCGCAGGTGCTGACGATGATGAACAGCCAGCTCGACTGGACGCAGCAGCTTGGCTACGCGATGGCGGTGCAGCAGGGCGACGTGATGGCCTCGATCCAGCGGCTGCGCCGGCAGGCGCAGATCGCCGGACAGTTGAAATCGACCGACCAGCAGGTTGTCAGCAGCCAGGGCCAGACGATCATCATCGCCCCGGCGCAGCCGTCCGTCGTCTACGTGCCGGTCTACAACCCGAGCGTGGTCTTCGGGACGTGGCCATATCCGTCCTACCCGCCGGTCTATTTCCCGCCGCCCCCCGGCTATGCCTTCGGCTCGGCGCTGCTGACCGGACTGGCGTTCGGCACCGGCGTGGCGATCACCGCCGGCCTGTGGGGCTGGGCGCGGCCGAACTGGGGCGGTGGCTATATGAACGTCAACGTCAACCGCTTTAACAGCATCAACGTGAACCGGACGCAGATCCATAACTCCACCTGGCGGGCGAACAGCGTGGCGAACCGCCCGGGGGGCGCCGGCTTCCGCGCCCCCGCGGGCGGCCCCGTTGGCCGCCCGGCCCGCGCCGGCGGCCTGCCCGCAAACAGCGTGGGGCGCGGGAACGTCTCGGTCCCCGGCAACGTCGTGCGGCCGCCGGGCGGCATGGGGCCAGGCAATCGCCCGCCCATCGGCCAGGGAACAGGAGCCAACAGGCCGGGCGGTGCCAACGCAGCCAACCGGCCGAACGCGGGCCAGGGCGCCGGAGCCAATCGTCCCGGCGGCCCCAACGCAGCCAATCGCCCAAACGCGGGCCAGGTCAATCGGCCGACCGTCAATCCGGGCAATCGTCCCAACGCCGGCCAGATCAACCGGCCGAACCCGGGACAAGGCGCCGGCCAGGGCAATCGTCCGCAGGTGAACCGCCCGGCGCCAGCGCAACGGCCGGCCGGCGCAGCACGCACGCCCCCGGCCTTCAACAACATCAATGATGGCCGCGCCGCGAGGCAGTTCGGCAATCGCGGCGCGCAAAGCCGGCAGGTCAGTGCGCCGCGCCCCGCCGCAAACCGGCCCGCGGGCGGCGCCGGACGCCCCGCCGGTGGCGGCGGCGGAGCGCGCGGCGGCGGTCACGCAGGACGCGGACGATGAGGAGTAACGCCATGGCTCGACTCAGTCTCGCGGCCGTCTGGCTGCTCGCGGCCGGCCTGATCCTTCCGGCCCGCGCCGCTTCGCCGCCGGGTCCTCCGCAGCAGGTTTTCAGCAGCGCCGATGACGCGGTGGCCGCGCTGCTCAAGGCCGAGCAGGCGGGCGACGTCAAAGCGTTGCGCGGCATCTTCGGACCGGGCAGCGACAAGCTCGTCAGTTCCGGGGACAAGGTCGCGGATGCGGCGGCGCGCCAGCGCTTCCTCGATTCCTACGCGGCCGGGCACACGCTGACACCGCAGGACGACGGCAGCTTCGTGCTGACCATCGGCCCGAACGCCTGGCCGATGCCGATACCGTTGGTGAAGGCGGACAACGGCTGGCACTTCGATGCCGTCTCCGGCGCGCAAGAAATCGTCGATCGCCGGATCGGCCGCAACGAACTGCTGACCATCCGCACGCTGCTGGCCAGCGTCGAGGCGGAAAAAGACTACTTCGACCGGGTGCAGCGCGGCACCGGCACCGGCGTCTATACCGACCGCTTCTTCAGCACCCCCGGCAACCAGGACGGCCTGTACTGGGAGGCCGAGGAAGGCGAGGCACCCAGCCCGCTCGCCCCGCTGATCGATCAGGCTCGCGATGAGGGCTATCCCGGGGCTGCCTCGCCCGCAGGCAAGCCGGAACCTTACCACGGCTACCTGTTCAAGGTGCTGAAGGCGCAGGGACCCAACGCCCCGGGCGGCGCCAGGACCTATGTCAGCGACGGCAAGATGACCGGAGGTTTCGCGTTCCTGGCCTGGCCGGCGGTCTATGAAGGCGGCGGCGTCATGACGTTCATCGTCGATCAGGACGGGATCGTCTTCCAGAAGGATCTCGGCGCCGCCACGGCCAGGATCGCGCCCGGGATCACGCGATTCGACCCGGACATAAGCTGGGCCAGGGTAGACGTCAGCGATTAGAGCGGTTTCAGGCTGACTGTGGAAATGCTCGCACCGTCATGGCCCGGCTTGTCCGGGCCACCTGTCGCGGCAGGTGCTTGCGGGGGTGGCCCGGACGAGCCGGGCCATGACGAAGAGGCTACGTCCGCCACCTTTCCAGACAGTTCATCACCGGAAGACCCGACCCACCATGGATGAAGCTGTCCCTCGCACGGCATTGCCATCGGCTCCGCAACCGTAGTTTCTGTCTAGGCTGAAAATGCTCTAGCCGGCGCCCGTCCGGGATAATAAGCCGGAAACCGTTCTCTACCCATCCGGTCTCTTCGTGATATGAAACCGGACCGTCCGCCCGGCGTCCGAACCGGACCAGAACGATAAGGTTCCTGCTATGACCCAAACCGAGACCGCCGCCCATGCGGCGCACCACTTCGGCCCCACCCTGGCGGTTCTGCCCGCCGCCGGCGATCCCGCTCCGGTGTTTGCCGGCTTCGCCTTCACCGCTGACGGCACACCGCCGCGCGAGCCGGGCGTTTTCGTCCTGACGCGGCGCATCAACGAGCGTCTCTACCCCGCGCTCGTTGGCGAAGCGGAGGATATCGCCGCCGCGGTAGCCGATCTCCGCCGGCAGGACCCGGCCGCGGCGGAGGCGACCGACGGGCTGTTCTGGATGCAGCGCGCCCAACCGCGCCAGCGCACCCATATCGCCCGCGACCTCATCGGCAAGTTCCATCCGCCGCTGAACATCGAGCATCGCAAGGCCCCCGCCGCGCCGGAACTGGCCGCGCTGATACCCGACCGGGGTGAGGCCGAACGCGCCAGCGACGCACCGCCCCCGGTCGCCGGCGTCTCGGCGACAGAGGAGGATCTCGAACGCCTGGTCGACGTCTTCTACGCCGCCGCCAAGGCTGACCCGCTGATTGGCCCGGTGTTCAACAGCACGGTGCATGACTGGGACCGGCACGCCCGCACGGTGGCGAATTTCTGGTCGCGCAGCCTGCTCGGGACCACGCGCTACAACGGCCACCCGTTCACCGCGCACCTGTCCATGGGTCTGACGCCGCAGCACTTCGATCGCTGGGTCGCGCTGTTCCGCACCAGCGCTAACGCCGTGCTCCAGCCGGATGCGGCCGCTTACGCCATTGGCAAGGTCGAGCACATGAGCACCTGCTTCCAGACCGGCCTATTTCTGCCGCCGGTCGAGAAGCACGTGGCGGAGTGACGGGCCGCACGGTCGTTATCTATGCGATAGAGGTCGGGACGTTTCCTTCCCGCCCTCCGTACCGCGCTGGCGGATCGCCCCCACGCAGATCTCAACTCGCTGGTTTCGAGGCGATTTGCCCCGCTATCTCACCGAGTTCCAATGCCGCCTCAACCGGCGATACGATCTCGCCGCGGTGATGCCGCGGCTGGTTTAGGCGGGCATCCTCACGACGCCCATGCCCTGCTGGCTGCTCAAGCTGACCAAAGCTTACGCTCGAGAAGCACCGCGATCGCTCGCAAAAACGGACTACGTAAGCAGGAAAAGCTTTCGCGACCAAATATTCGCCGGTGCCTGAACAGCACCGGCGAATCGCGCGGACCGCCGAACGGGAGTAAGACTGACCGCCGTCCGGCGTGCCACGGTATCAAGCCGGGCGGCGGCTTTCCCGCTCTTCGACGACGACGGTTTGAACCAGGGTATCAGGTTCATAAAGCCAATGGGCGAAGGCTCCCGCGATCATCGCGCCGGCGATCGGCGCAATCCAGAACAGCCAGAGCTGAGCAATGTATTCCCCGCCCGCGAACAACGCCGGACCGGTGCTGCGCGCCGGATTGACCGAGGTGTTGGTGACCGGGATCGACACCAGGTGGATCAATGTCAGTGCCAGCCCGATCGGGATACCGGCGAAGCCTGAGGCCGCGCCCTTCGAGGTCGTGCCGATGATGATGTAGAGAAAGAAGAACGTCAGCACCAACTCGGTGACGAAGCACGACACCAGACCGTATTTGCCGGGGCTGAGATCGCCGTAGCCATTCGAGGCGAATCCGCCCGCGACCCACTCCGGCTTGCCGGAGGCGATCAGCCACAGCACCGCCGAGGCGGCGATGGCGCCCGCAACCTGAGCGATGATGTAAGGAACGACGTGCTTATTGGCGCACCGCTTGGCCGTCCAAAGACCGAGAGTGACCGCCGGGTTGAAGTGGCCGCCGGAGATGTGGCCCACGGCGTAAGCCATGGTCAGCACAGTCAAACCGAACGCAAAGGCTACGCCGAGGAATCCGATCCCCAGGGCGGGATAGGCGGCGGCCAGAACGGCCGCGCCGCAGCCGCCGAAAGTCAACCAGAACGTACCGAAGAACTCCGCGGTCACGCGCCGGGACATGTCGTCTCGCATGAAGGCCCCCCAATCCATTTCGCGACGGTTCTTGATTGAACCGATCTCCAAGCCTAAAGCACGAATGCGCGAACGCTGGCAATCGGCATCACGCTTTGGGCACCGCCGCATCTGATATGATTTTGAACTTTAGGCAACGTAACTTCTGGTTGATGGCGCGTGACACCTGCGCGTCATTCGATGAACGCGGTGGGCTTCATGATCAGTAACGCATCCGCGACCGTCAGTCCCGAGCCGTCGGCATGAACGATCACGGGGTTTAGTTCAAATTCGGATACTTGCTCCCGCAACATGAGCGCGGCGCGCGACAGAGCCGCGACAAGCCTGGCAAGCGGCGCGAGGTCGATCGGCACCGAACCGCGGAATCCTGTCAGCAGGCGGGCGGATTTCAGCGACAGGATCATCCGGGTCGCCTCGGCCTGATCGACCGGAACCGGCGCATGTACCAGGTCGCCGAACAATTCCACCGCGGTCCCGCCAAGGCCGAGCATCATGATCGGCCCGAACGTCGGATCGTCGACCATGCCGATGACGAGTTCGTGACCCTTCGGCGCCATGCGTTGCACGAGGACTCCGTCGATGACCGCGTTCGGCGCGTGACGGGCGACGTCCGCCATCATCGCCGTATAGGCATCCACCACGGCGGTCCGGCCGTGCAGGTTCAGCCGGACGCCACCGGCCTCCGTCTTGTGGGGCAGACCGGCGGACTGGACTTTCAGCACCACCGGGAAGCCAAGATGCTCAGCCGCATCGGCGGCCGCGTCCGCCGACAGGACCAGCTTTTCGCGCGCATCGGGCAACCAGGCGGCAAGCACCTGCCTGGCCAGATACTCCGGCACCACGCGCGGCAGGCCGGGATACAGCCGGCCGGAAACCGGCTCGAACGGCTCCGGCAACCTCCGTTGCAGGGCATCGGCATAGTCCGCCAACCGGCCCAGCGCGACACCAACGTTGCCCAGGTCGCTATGCACAAACAACCCGCAACCGGCGGCGGAGGCGCGGCCGAACGCCGACGGAATCGTGTAGCTCCAAACCGACATCGGCTTGCCGCAGGCTTCCGCCACCGCCCGGACCCGGGCGGCATCGAACGGCGGCCGGATTTCGCTGGCCAGCGACGTCACCAGCACCATCATGTCGATCTCATCGGACCCGGCGAGGTGCTCCAGAACGGTCATCATCGCCGGACCGGTGTTGGACCCCTGCGCGGTTACGTCCACGGGGTTGCTGGAGGCGCCATAGGACGGCATCAACGGGCGCAGCGCCGCCTGCGAGGCCTGCGACAGCGCCGGCACGGACAGCCCCTGCCCCGCCAGGATATCCGCCATCCAGGCGCCGCCTCCGCCCGAGACGGTTATAATTCCGGCACGACGCCCCCGCGGCAACGGACAGGTCAGCACGATGCCGGCGATGGCGATGGCTTCGTCGATATCGCCGGCCTCGATCACGCCGTATCGTTCGAAGATCGCGTGGTAGGCCGTGTGGGAACCCGACGGGGACGCGGTATGGGACGCGCTTGCCCTTGATCCGGCATCAGAACGGCCGATCTTGATGGCGATGATCGGCTTGCCAAGACGGCGGGCTTTGTCGAGAGCTTTGACCAAAGCGGGGCCGTTGCGAACCGCTTCGCAGAACAGCATCACGGCGTGCGTCCCCGGATCCTCCACCATGTAGTCGAGGAAGTCCGCCATCGTCAGATCGGCTTCGTTGCCAGTTGAGATCACGTAACTAAAGCCGATCTGTGCCGCCTTGCCGCGGTTGTACAGCGCGAAGCCGATGCCGCCGGATTGGGCGATGACACCGACACGTTTGTCGGAGACCAAGGCCAGCGTATCGTCGGATTTTGTTTCCACAGTCGGACTGAAGGTTGTCGCGATGCGACCGAGCGCGTTGAAGTAGCCCTCGCAATTCGGTCCGCAGGCGCGGATGCCGGTCCGCCGGGTCACCGCGAGCAGGTCGGCCTGCATGTCGCTGGCCGCGCCGCCCTCTTCGGCGAAGCCCGAACTGATGATCAGCGTGTTTTTGACACCGGCGCGAGCGCATTCTTCGACCGCGGCGGCCACGCCGGGCGCGGGAATGGCGATCAGCGCCAGATCGACGTTGCTGACGGCATTGATGGACGGATAGCACGGCAGTCCGTCGATCTCCTGGTAGCTCGGATTGATCGGCAGGATGCGGCCGGGGTAGCCGTTCTCCCGCAACTGGTGCAGCAGGCGGCCGCGGATGCGGTGCAGGTCGGGCGAGGCGCCGAGGACGGCGATGGACCCGGGCCAGAAGAAACTATGCAGCGGGTGGGTGGTCATTTCGGGTTGTCCGCGGATTGATGCCATGTGGTGCCCGGGTCGATCCGCCCCCGAGTCATGGCCGGGTCAAGCCGGGCAGTGACACAGGTCCGCGGTCGTGCGCTATTCGACCTGTGGTAGCGCCTATGCGGCCGAGCCCGCTTGGGACAGGAGGCCGACTGCGTATCACTTCCGCCCGCCGGTCGGGATGTCCCGAAACGGCAGCCCCTTGTCCGCGCGCGGGTCCTGCGGCAGCCCGAGAACCCGTTCCGCAATGATGTTCTTCATGATCTCGTCCGTGCCCCCCGCGAGACGCAAGGCAGGCGAATACAACAGCGCTTCCTCAAAAATCCCGGCCAGCGGCATCGTTTCGTCCATAATCGGACCGGCCATGCCAATCAGATCGAGGCCGTAGGACAGGATGTCCTGCAACTTGTTCGCGGCAACGACTTTGATGATCGACGACTCCGGCCCCGGCGTCTGGCCCTTCGACAGAGCCGTGATCCCGCGAAACTTGGTGAATTTCAGGCCCTGCGACCGGACGTAGAATTCCGCCAGCTTTTCCTGCACCGCGGAGTCCTCGATCGCCGGAGCACCTTCCAGTTCTATCGACTGCGCCAAACGGAACAATTCATCGACGTCCGGGCCGGGCGCATCGCGCATGCCGTGCCGTTCGTTCATCAGCGTGGTCAGCGCGACCTTCCAGCCGGCGCCGACCGGGCCGACGCGGCGGCTGTCCGGGATGCGAACGTCGGTGAAGAAAACCTCGTTGAAATGCGACGACCCGGAGATCTGCCGGATCGGCCGGATTTCGATACCGGGGGTCTTCATGTCGAGGATGAAGAACGTCAATCCCTCATGCTTCGGCACATCGGGATTGCTGCGCGCGACCAGGATGCCGAAATCGCTGTAGTGGGCGCCGGAGTTCCAGATCTTCTGGCCGTTGATGACCCATTCATCGCCCTGCCGTTCGGCACGGGTGCGCAACGCCGCCAGATCGGAACCACCTCCGGGTTCGCTGAACAACTGGCACCAAACCTCATCGGCCCGCATCGCCGGCCTGACGAAGCGGTCTCTCTGTTCGGGCGTGCCCCAGGTGCAGATTGTCGGCTGAGCGAGGTAAATGCCGATGCCGAAGATACTTGTCAAAACGTCGTATTTCGCTTCCTCCTGATTATAGATCACGTGCTGGATCGGCGTCCCGCCACCTCCGCCCCATTCGACCGGCCAGTGGATGCCGACAAAACCGGCCTCGTATTTGCGGCGCTGGAAGTCCTTGGCTCGTTCCATCGCGCCGGGAGCGTCCTGACCGCGGCGATAGCCTTCGACCTCGCCGGGCTTACGGCGCTCCGCGTTGGCATCGAGGAAAGCGCGGGCCGTGGCACGAAACGCAGCTTCTTCGGGAGTGTCGTCGAAGTCCATGCCGATGCCCTCCTATGCCGCGGCCATATCGTTGCGTGCGCGCAGTTCGTTTACCAGCCGGTGCTTCCAGTCCCGCACGCCGCCGAGGGCCAGGCTCAGCAGCTTGGCGCGGCGGTAGTACAGATGGCAGTCCATCTGCCAGGTGAAACCCATTCCACCATGGGTCTGGATGTTTTCCTTGGTAACGAACCACCCGGCTTCGCACGCCGCGATCCGCGCGACCGAGGCGGCAACCGGCAGTTCGGCCGCGCCGGTATGGACCGCCCAGGCGCCGTAGTAAGCGTTCGAGCGCGCCAGCTCGACTTGTATATACATATCCGCCAGCTTATGCTTGATCCCCTGGAACGAGCCGATCGGCCGCCCGAAAGCGTAACGTTCTTTCGCGTAAGCGTTGGCCATGTCGAGCGCAGCCTGCGCCCCGCCCACCTGCTCGAACGCCATCGGCACGGCGGCATGGTCGAGCAGGGTGCGGATGCTATCCGCGCTCGTGCTGCCCGGCAGCGGTTCGGCCGCTGCCTTGGCAAAGTCGATACGGGCGCAGGAGCGGGTCGGATCGATCGTCGTCACCGTGTGCCGGGCGACGCCGGGCGCCGTCAGGTCCACAAGATGCAGCCAGGCCTCGGAACCGCCGTTCACCGCAACGATCGCGATGTCGGCGACGTCGCCGTCCGGCACCGCCAGTTTGCTGCCGGTCAGGCCGCCGCTCGCGGTGGCCTTCAACCGCACAGGATCGGCCGAACCGGGCTGCTCCGCCATGGCGAAGGTGCCGATGGTTTCGCCGGCCGCAAACTTCGGCAGCCAGGTCTGCTTCTGCTGCTCCGACCCGAATAGCAGGATCGCCTCGGTCGCCAGATACACGGACGACGAGAACGGCACCGGGGCCACCGCGCGGCCCAGTTCCTCCGCCAGCACGCAGACGGCAAGGCGGCCGAGGCCGGCGCCGCCGTATTCTTCCGGGATCGCCGCGCCGGTCCAGCCCATCTCCCCGATCGCCCGCCACAGGTCGACGGCGTAAGGCTCCGGCGATTCGAGGATGCGCCGCGGGACGGATGACGGACACTGATCCGTCAGGAATCGCCGCGCCTGGTCGCGCAACTGGAGCAGCTCATCGGAGAATTCGAAGTTCATCCGGCTTGGCCTCTTTTCCGTCCCGGCCGCGATTGTCACCCCGGGGCGGCGAGGCGGCAAGTCGGGCGCTTAGGCCCAACTTTCCCACCGTTGCGTTTTAGGCGACATGAGACCTGCTGAATTCTGCGGGTTTGCGTGACGCCTGTCGCTTTGTGGTGCTAAAATCGGCCCCTCCGTGCGCGTGAATGCGGCATCGAGTACCAGACCCGGTCGGGATTTCCTGGAGTTTTTCCCTGAGGACTTGCTCGACGCAGACTACATGCCATCACTTTGGGCCGTGCAGAGAATCGTCCTCCTGGCGCTGATTTCCAGCATCCTCGGTCCGCTGTCTCTCACCGCCCTGACGGCGGCTAGGCCAGCAGTTCACCGCAATCTTGCCAACGCACCACGGAAGCGAAAGCCACACGTCAGATATCCTGTCCCGGGCTTATCTTAGCGCCCATGGGGGCTGGTCCCCGCCTGCATCGTCACTGCCTGCCTGGGACTGACGTTCCTGTTGCTTAAAGGATACGAATGGAAACTTGACTTCGACGCCCACCTCTTCCCGGGGCCGGGCTTCGCCATCACAGGCCCAAACGCAGGCCCGGCGCAGTTGTTCTGGAGTTTCTACTTCATCGCAACCGGTCTGCACGGGCTTCACATGATCGTCGGGATCATTCTGGTCGGTTGGATCGCGAACGGTGCAAGGAAAGGCCGCTACACAGCGTCCTATCACACGCCGGTCGAAATCGTCGGCTTGTACTGGAGCTTTGTGGACATGGTCTGGCTGATGCTCTATCCGGCGATCTACCTGGCCGGCAGGGCGGCGACATGACGTTGCTCGCAACGTTTGGCATCTGGCTGCTGTTGATGCTGCTGCTGGGCATTGAGTTTTTTACCCGCGATGCGGCGGCGACCGCCATCGGGGCGACGATGGCGGTGATCGTAGCGCTTACTTATATGCGCCTGGCCCGAACCAGGGGCGTTTCGCCGGCCTTCGCCCTGGCGACGGTTTTCTGGCTGTTGGTGCTTTTCGGACTGGGAAGCAGGGACCCGGCGACGCGCAGGGATATCGGCGTTTCGGTTCATTCAGGGCGCTGATGCTTCGGTAAGTTTTCCGGTTGCGAGAAGCGGAAGCTGACCTCCGGGCGCCGCGCCGACTCATCCCCGGCGCCCATGACCGAAACGCGCAACAACAAACTTCCGGCCAGCACCGCCAGCGACGCCAGCCCCGACATTTCCGCCGTATTCCGCCGCGACAGCAGCGCGGCAGCGCCATGCAAGGCCAGAGGTGCGACCACGCCCAGCTGTGTGGCGCCCCAGTCCTCGACACGGCCCCAGCCGCCATTCAGCGCCTCGGCCACGCCCGTTTGTCGATAGGTCTGGTGCGAACCCAGCGTCGCCGCCAGTTCGGCCGCCAGCGCCGCCACGGTTACCGCATCCAGCTTGCGGCGCACGAGACCCGGCGCTTCGGTCAGCGACAGCGCCGAGGCTCCGGCCGCGATGGAGGACGCACCGAAGCGCACCGCCATCTGCTTCGGCGCAGCGGCCCATAGCGGCGTGCTGGTCGCCGACAGCAGCGACGCGGTGTAGGTGGACAGACCCGCCCCGGCCACCGCCGCCGGCACCTGCGCTACCCGCGTGGCGCGCCGCGGCCAGCGCAGACTAGGCACCCGGTCGGCCACGAACTGTGCCACTGCGCCGGCGCCGGAAAACGCGCTGAACCCCATCAGTATCCACGTCCCGATCGACATCGGCGAGGTCGGCTTGGCGATGCGCAGCATGTTGTAGAACCGCTTCGGCGTGTGCAGGTCCCATACCAGCAGCGCCGGCCCGATCGTTGACGCCAGCAGCGACAGATACCGCCCTCGGCGCACCGCCGGCGCGGCATCCTCGCCGCGGCTGACATCGAGCAAGGCCGAGAGCATCGCCGCCGCGCCCGACAGCCCCGCCAGGAAAATGTAGCCGCCCACTACCCAATTCTCGAACGGCGCCGGCTTCAACTGCGACCGCCCGTAATAGGTCGGCCCTTGCCAGGCGCCCGTGCCCGGCATCGTGTCCTGCGCATCGCGTGGCGTAACGGTGGGGGAAAGATCGTCGGGCATTGCGCCTCTCAGTCCCGTTGGGTGAACAAGGCGAACGCGGTCAGCGCCAGCCCGGCGACAGCCGCCAGTCCCGACAACAGGCTCGGGGCGACACGGTTCGAGGCGCGGGTTGGCGCTGCCGGCAAATTGTAGGTCTCCGGACGTTCCGTCAGCAGGAAGAACGCATTCAGGTGGTCGAGGCCGCCGGTGGCGCCGGGCGCTCCGGGCACGCCATACAAATAGGCGCTCTCCACGCCGACAGCATGCAACTGTGCGACCCGCCGGTGCGCGCGTTCGTGCAGGTCGTGCAGTTCACCGAACTGGATCGAGTCGGTGGGACAGGACTTCGCGCAGGCCGGTTCCAGGCCGCCCTTCAGCCGATCGTAACACAGCGTGCATTTGTGCGCCTTGCCGTCGAGGGTGTTGAGATCGACCACCCCGAACGGACAGGCCGGCACGCAGTAGCCGCAACCGTTGCAGATGTCCTGCTGCACCACAACCGTGTCGAACTCGGTGCGGAACAATGCGCCGGTCGGGCAGGCTTCCAGGCAGGGGGCGTTGTGGCAGTGCTTGCAGACGTCGCTCATCATCAGCCAGCCGCTTTGGAACGCCGGCTGTGTCGCGTCCCGGACGGCTGCCTTCTCGATAAAAGCGACGTGGCGCCAGGTGTTGGCGGACAGCGCGCCGGTGTTGTCGTAGCTCTGCCCGGTCAGGCCGAGATTGTCGGCGGGCAGGTTGTTCCATTCCTTGCAGGCCACCTCACACGCCTTGCAGCCGATGCAGACGGTCGTGTCGGTGAAGAAACCGTACGACTTTCCCGGCTCGATCCGGACATGCGCGGTCAGTTCGGATTCATTCTCGATCAGCCCGGCGAACTCCGAGCGCGTCTCGTCGCGGGCGCGGGGATGCATATCCATTCGGGGCGTCCTCAGAATTCGTGGATGGCGTTGGCGACATGGCCAATCAGCTTGGTCGCGGGCCGGTAGCGCACCCGCACCCGCGCCTGGCTCTGCTGTAACGCGGCGAGTTGCGCGGGTTCGGCGGCGGCGGATGGACTCAGAACGAAAAAGTGCGAGACGCCGGCATCGTCGGTCAGCATGAAGCGGCCTTCCTGCACGATGGTGACAATCCCGTTGATGCTGTGCGTATCAGGCATCGACCGCGGCCAGCCAGTCGCGTGCTTTCTGCAGTTCGTCCCAGGGAACGCTACCGAGCGGGAAATGCACGCCGAGCACCACACTGATCACCGCGTTGACATGCTCCAGCCGCCGCCGGCTGCTCGCAGTCGGTCCGGTTTGACGCTGTCGCGCGGCCATCCCGTCGCGCAGCAGCGACAGTTCATGCGCGGCAACGGAGAAGGTGTGGCCATCGACACGCGGTTTCGCGGCCAGCGCCTTGTCCAGCTCATGCAGCGCGGCCCGCAGGTGCAGCGACTCATTGTCCACGTCCGGTGCCTCCCGGGTTGGCCAGCCGTCCGGGGCGCAGCGCACAGGTGACGGCCTTGGTGGAATGAATGCTGGTGTTGGCATCGCCGGTAATCGCCAGCAGGACATTGGCGATATCGCCGCGCGCGTAGCCTTCCCAGCCATACACCCAGGGCATGCCGACCTGATGCACGATGCGGCTGTTGACGACGAATGGCTGGATGCGCTCGGTCACCATGGCACGGACCTCGATCTCGCCGCGCAACGTGGACAGCACGGTCCAGCCGAGGTGGGGGATGCCGAGTTGCCGCGCCAGTTCCGGCGAGATTTCGACGAAGGCCTCGGGCTGCAATTCCGCAGTGTGCGGCGTGACCCGGCCGATGACGCCGCCGCAATGAAGTTCGGTCAAGCGGTAGGTGGTGAAGACATACGGGAAGCGCGGGTCTCCGGGCGCGTGCAGTTCGTTGCCCTTGCGCTGCCACAGTCTGGCGACCGGATTGAACTGCCGGTCATACAACGGATTCTGCACCGGACTCTCCGGTGGTTCGTAATGTGTCGGCAGCGGACCGTCTTTCAGTCCGCTGGGGACAAACAACTGGCACTTGCCGTCGGCCTCCATGATGAACGGATCGTCGCCGCCGAGCGCGTCCATGCCGTGCGGCTGCTTGCTCCAGTCCGGGCGAAAATCCGGAGGACGGGTGGCGATGAAGTCGGGAACGTCGGTGCCGGTCCAGCGGGCCGACTGCTCGTCCCACCAGATCATTTTCTTGCCCTCCGACCACGGCCGTCCGTCCAGATCGGCGGAGGCGCGATTGTACAAAGTGCGGCGGTTGGCAGGCCAGGAGAACGCCCAGCCCAGATGGCTGCCGGGGCCGTCCGGGCCGTCCGGTTTGCGAGATCGGGCGACGTTGTGGCCGTCCCGCGGGTAGACGCCGCAATACATCCAGCCGCCGCAGGCTGTGCTGCCGTCGTCCTTGAGCTGCTGGAACCCGGGGATCTGCTTGCGGTCCGCGACGGTGTAGCCGTTGATCTCCCGCAGGATCGCCTCGGGATCGGGTTCCGCCCGGGCACCGCGTTCGGAATACAGCCAGGTCAGCGCCTGGATTGCGCCATCGCGCGGCTCGGTGCTGCCGGCGTAAAGCTGCTTCAGGCGCTTGCCGAGGTGGTAGATGAACCACAGATCGGAACGGCTGTCGCCCGGGGCCTCGATGACCTTGTCGTGCCACTGCACCAGGCGGCTGGTGTTCGTAACTGTTCCGTCTTTTTCCCCGGCCAGCGCCGTCGGAAGGAAGAATATTTCGGTGCCGATATCCTCCGGCCGCAGCTCGCCGCGCTGCACCAGCCGCCCCTTTTGCCAGAAATTGGCGGTTTCGGTCATGGCGAAATCGCGCACCACCAGCCAGTCCAGCCGCGCCAGGCCGCGCTCCACCAGATCGGAATTGACGGCGCCAACAACCGGGTTCTGGCCGAGGATGAACTGGCCCTTCACCACGCCATCCACCATCGACATGGTCAGCGGCAGTTGCGACACATCGCCAGTCAGTTTCGGCAGGAACTGATAGCCGAATTCGTTGTCGGGCCGTGCATGTGCGCCATACCAGGCCTTCAACAGGCTGACGGCGTATTTCGGCATGTTGCTCCACCACCCGGTGGTGGGCGTCTCGGTCTGTAGATACGTCTCCAGCGTCGCGTGCTCATGAAACACGTTGGGCTGCGGCAGATAGGTCGGCAGCATGTTGTACAGCGTCGGAATGTCGGTGCTGCCCTGGATGCTGGCGTGCCCGCGCAGCGCCAGGATGCCGCCGCCGGGGCGCCCGATATTGCCAAGCAGGCCCTGGATAATCGATGCCGCGCGAATGATCTGCACGCCCACGGTGTGATGCGTCCATCCGACGGCATAACAAAATGCCCCGGTCCGTTCGCGTCCCGAGTTGCGCGTCACCGCCTCGACGACACGCAGGAAGGTTTCCCGCGGGCAACCGGTCACCCGCTCCACCATCTCCGGCGTGTAGCGCGCGTAGTGGCGGCGCATGATCCGGTAGACGCAGTTCGGGTGCTGCAGCGAGGGGTCGGTTGGCGGCGGCCCTTCCGTCATGCTTTCGAAGTCGCCACCCTTCGGCTTGTCCTTGGTGCGCACCCGGTGCTCGGATATCGAGGACGGAACGATCTTGCCCTTGTACTGCCAACTGTCCTCGGTGTATGAAGCGCTGTCCGCATTGAAGCCGGAGAACACGCCATCGTTCTGTTCGGGATCGCCGTAGGTGTCCTCGATGATATTGGCGATGTTGGTGTAGGCCATGGCGAAGTCGTGGAACCAGAGATCGCGTTCCAGGATCTGGTGGATGATCCCGCCCAGGAACGCAATATCGCTACCGGAGCGGATTGGCGCGTGGATATTCGCCAGCGCGGACGTGCGGGTGAAGCGTGGATCGACATGGATCACCGTGGCGCCGCGCCGCTGCGCCTCTACAACGAAACGAAAGCCGATCGGATGATTCTCCGCCATGTTGGAGCCCATCACGACGATTACGTCGGAGTTGACCAGGTCCCAAAGGGCCATGGTCGCCGCGCCACGTCCAAAGGTCGTCCCCAGACCGGGTACCGACGAGGAGTGTCAGATGCGAGCCTGGTTCTCGATGCTGATCAGGCCGAGGCCACCGCCGAACAACTTCTTGATGAGGTAGTTTTCCTCATTGTCCAGGGTGGCGCCGCCAAGGGATGCAATGCCGAGGCTGTGGTTGACCGTGCGCCCGTCGGGCAGACGTTCGACAAAGCTGTCGTCGCGCGTCTGTTTGGTCAGTTGGGCGATACGCTCCATCGCCCAGTCCAGCGGCTTTTCCTGCCATTCGGTCCCATGCGGCGGCCGATACAGCACGGTATTGATACGTTCAGGCGACAGCAGAACGCCGAGCGTGCTGGCGCCCTTGGGACATAGCGTACCCTGGTTTATCGGGCTGCGAGGGTCGCCTTCGATATGCAGCGGCCTGCCGTTCTTTGCATAGATCAACTGACTGCAGCCGACGGCGCAAAACGGACAGATGCTGGTGCCGACTGTATCCGCCTGTTCCAGCCGCGGACGCAAGGTCTCGGACGCCGTACTCCGTGCAGCCTCGGCCAACGGGTCCTCGCCGGCAAACTGACGCGGCAGAGACCAGTCCTTGACGAAACCGGCAACCCGGTCCGAGAGGCTGCGGCGAACCTTTTTCATGCATGCTCCGGCGCTGATCTGCACGGCCACAACGGATGCGGCGCCGACCGGTTCTGCCGCTTCGCGCGCGTCGCGGCTTCGTGCTTCCGGCGGTCCGGGCAGGTGCCTGGCAACGACAAATGGCATGGAAGCGGAACAGCCTCGGCGCAAGGCGATGTTGATATCCAGTCGGTGGCAAGCTGCAACGTGGCGGACCAAGCCTTCGGAACATCCGCGGCCACGAACTCCTGACCGTCCCTCGAGGCAACCCACGTCGCGCCGCCGCACTCTTCCGCAGCAAACAGCCTGGAGCAACGGATGCGCGTCGCAGAAACCGTCAACGACGAATTCGAGGTCGGCTTCAACCAGAATTTCGAGTCGCGTTGGTATCGGGCGGAACAAGTTGGCCGTGTGGTCATGCTGATCGTCGTCGCTAGCGCAGTACTCGGCCTGCTCGGACGCGGTCCATTCAGTCACGCAACAATAGCCGCCCCGGGCGGAGCCATCAGCGTCGATTACGAGCCCGTCGCGCGCCACGGCACATCCACGATGGTCACCGTGCACGTCAAGAACCCGCCAGGGCCGATCCGGCTGCTGGTCGACCAGCATATGATCGAGCCGATGGGCTATCAGCGCGCAACGCCCGTTCCCGACCACACCGAGGTTTCCGACGACGGAAACTGGCTTGCCTTCGACCCTCGGACCGATCAGCACGACGTGCTCGTGCGCTTCGACGTCGCCCCCACCGCGCTCGGTTTCGTGCCGATGCGTGTCAGTGACGGCACCGACGCGGTGAATTGGTCGATGTTCGTGATGCCTTAGAATGCAGCTCGTTTTCCGGGCCGCTGCGGCCTACTGGATCCTGCTGTTCGCCGTCCGCCTGATCGGGCGGCGCACCGCGAGCCAGATGGCTCCGTTCGACCTCGTGGTGCTGTTCCTGTTTGCCGGCATCACCATCACTCCGGTTCTTGCCGACGACCACAGCATGATCGGTGCCTTCAGCGGCATCTGCACCATCGGCTTGATGCATGTCGCGGTTTCCTGGCTGAAGATGCACTCCGACCGGTTCGGCCGCATTGTCGACGGCACGCCGGTGGTGGTGTTCGAAAACGGCGCCTTCAACCGGCGCCGCATGACCCGGCTGCGCCTGACACCGCAGGACATCATGGCGGCAGCCCGGCAGCGCGGGCTGATGCGCCTCGAGCAAGTGCGCTACGCCGTCGCCGAGCGAGATGGAAAGATCTCCATCGTGCAGGACGAAGTGTAGGTCCGCCGGGCCCGGTATGTGCAGCTTCTGTCGCTCACCCAAGGTGTGCCGCGCTGTAATGCGACGTCGCGGCGCGGACAAGCTGAAAATTTTGCCGGCTCTCTTGAAGACGATTTCCGGCAAATTATCTGGCTGGGCGTCGAGGCCGAAGATGGCTCGACTGGGCGCCCTGAACGGCGCCGGCGTCCGTATCCATGTTGCTTCCAGGAGGATGTGGTTATGAGAACCTATGACTTTGCTCCCCTCTTTCGTTCCACCGTTGGCTTCGATCGCCTGTTTGACACGCTTGACAACAATAGTCGTTCAGACTGGCCACCGTACAACATCGAACGGGTCGGCGAAAATGATTACCGCATCAGCATGGCCATCGCCGGTTTCGCTCCGCACGAAATTGAACTGATTCAGCAAGGCAACACTTTGATCGTGAGCGGTCAGAAAAAGGCCGAACAGAATCGCCAGGAGATGCTACACCAGGGCCTCGCCTATCGCAGCTTCAAGCAGACATTCAACTTGGCGGATTACGTGAAGGTCACTAAAGCGAGTCTGGAGCACGGCCTGCTGTCGGTCGAGCTGGCTCGAGAGATACCGGAGCAGATGAGGCCGCGCCGCATCGAAGTCGGGGTTCCGACCGCCGCCGCTGTGGATCAAAGTAATCAGCCCCAGCTGGTGGAGCAAAGCAAGGCCGCCTGATTTTTCATCAGTGTCGATTTGCCTCCCGGAGGTCTCCGGGAGGCCTGATGAAGGTGAGACAATGGAGAACCCTGCGTTTACTTCAGTGCGCAACAACGTGCTGGCTTCGGATTTTTTCCATCGTTTTTACGAGTGCATGCCTGATAGCGAACTCCCCGAAGTCGAAAGGCCAGCGATCCTCGCAGCCGGGCTTCGCGAGCGTCATTCTGCAAGCAACTCGACGCAACGGCCACTTGCTCGGCGCAAGAGAGCGCCTGCGGGCAGTCGAACTTTCCGGCATGAACCTGACGACGACAGGCCACCGCCATCTGCCGCCGGGGCCCGCATACCTGCCCGCCTGATCTACACGATAGCGAAGGCCGTTCCTCTTGCGACGGCCGCCTAGCCTGGCGAAGTCCGGGCAGTATCGCTTGATGCCCTGCCCGGACCCACGCTCCGGCTTCCCGAGATCACCTCCGAAAGGTTGCGAGTAGGTAGTGAAGTCGCCGTCACGTTCACCGCTACCGCCGCCGAGCGTCCGGCGCGGGGCCTAAAGCCGGTATCAGCGACTGAATTCGTCTTGCGAGAGTATCGAGATCAAATGGCTTGCTGACCATCTCGAAGCCTTGTCCCAGTGTTGTGCCGGAAAATCCAGTGATAAACAAAACCGGCACGCCGGGCCTGAGCTGACGCACAGCCTCCGCGACCTGACGTCCGTTCATCCCGTTCGGAAAGCCAACATCTGTCACCAGAAGGTCGAGCCGGTTGATGGTATCCAACATCCGTAGCGCAGTGACACCGTCCGCAGCCTCGAAAACCCTGAAGCCTAACCTCCGCAGGTACTCGGACGCAGGTTCGCGAACACCATCCTCGTCGTCGACAAGAAGTACGGTTTCACCAGCCTTGGCCTGTTCCGGATCCGCCGACACGGCCTGCTCCACCAGCGTTTCCGCTTGCCCAAGTCGCGGGAGATAAAGCCGGACGGTTGTCCCCGCTCCCGGAGCACTTTCGATCTGCACAATGCCGCTTGACTGCCAGACAAAGCCGTACACCTGCCTCAGCCCCAGGCCAGTGCCCAGGCCGATCGGCTTGGTTGTGAAGAACGGTTCGAACGCTCGGGCAATGACGTCCGGCTGCATCCCTTCGCCGGTGCCGGTGACCGAGATCGACACGAAGTCCCCCGGCGACGCCTCCTCCTGTGCACCGATGTGCTCCGCTCGCAAGTGAGCGTCAGCCGTGCCGATTGTCAGCTTGCCACCTTCCGGCATGGCGTCGCGCGCATTGATGCAAAGGTTTAACAGGGCGCTTTCCAATTCGCTCGGGACGACCAGAGCCTTCACACCGGCGGCCTTGATGAATTCCGCGTACTGAAAGCGGGTCTCGGTGTCGATGTTCGCGGAAATTGCGGGCTTTCCCGATTGGAGGGCGTAACCTTCGGACGAACCAGCTTCGGCTTTGACAGTCACGCTGCCAACGACATCGGGCTGCCAGCCAACACCGGCGCGAACCCTCAGCGTCACGCCATCAGCGGCCAGCTCCATGACCTTGGCAAGGTCGGTTCCAAGCTTCGCCGACCAATCTGCATGCCTCGTGAAGGAGCCCGTCGAGATCTTCTGACTTCAGTGCGCGCTCGCCAAACGTCGCAAGGACGTCTTGTTGCCGGAGTAGCTCACTTTCGCGGCTTGAGACCACCTGTTCAGGCTCCCCTTGTGTTAGGAACAGCCCTATTACGCAGTTGACATGCGTCGGTTGCGGGATGTCGCCAAGCCGCGCGCGGGAAACGCCGGCTCAATCGAGACAGTCCGCCGTCCGGGCTCGCGTCGGACCAAGCAACCCGGTGTGCTCCGCAGCGTTCCCGCCTCGAACGTAGCGTGGGACGAGCGCAATGAGCGACGAGGCGAGTTCAGCCCGGGGTGCGGCCGATGACATAGACCCCAACGTATCCACTTCGTATGCCGGCAGCGGCGGTTTGTTGCGGGCGACAAGGCAACCGCCGCAGGACACGGATCAGCTCGCGGCCTTTGTGTAGCAGCAACCGTTCACCGCGGCGATGGTCGCTTTGGTTATCGGTTACATATTAGGCAAGATTAGCTAGGCCTGGCGCGGCCACCAGGAGATCGACTGGCGCCGGCGGGGCGCACGTTCCGGACGAAAGGGCACAAGACACGAAATGACCAGTGGTAATGCGCAGCCGCGGCAGCAGCAAACGCCGCCGGGAGCGACCCCCGGAATGGCACCCGAGCCGGATCATGGTGAACACAGCTACAAGGGCAGCGGCCGGCTCGCCGGCAAGGCGGCGATCATTACCGGATCGGACTCCGGCATCGGCCGGGCCGTAGCGATCGCTTTCGCGCGTGAGGGCGCTGATATCGTGATCTCTTATCTTCAAGAACATGAGGATGCAAAAGAGACGCAACGTTGGGTCGAGAACGCCGGGCGGCGGGCGATTCTGATGCCGGGCGATGTTTCAGACGAAAGCTACTGTCAATCGGTCGTTGACGGTGCTGTCGATGCATTCGGCAAGCTGAACATCCTGGTCAACAACGCCGCGATGCAACGCACTCACGAGACCATCGATGAAATAAGTTCCGATGAGTGGGACCGCACGTTCCGCACGAATGTCTACTCAATGTTCTACCTTTCAAAGGCGGCGCTGCGTCATATGCAGCCGGGCTCTTCGATCGTCAACACGACCTCGATCAACGCCAAGATGCCCTCGCCCAATTTGCTGGCGTATGCCACGACGAAAGGCGCCATCGCCAATTTCACCGCCGGGCTCGCGCAGCTAGTGGCCGAACAGGGTGTGCGGGTAAACTGCGTTGCTCCGGGGCCGATTTGGACGCCGCTCATTCCTTCGACTATGCCGGCGGAGCACGTCGCGAGTTTCGGCAAGAACACCCCGCTGGGCAGAGCCGGACAGCCCGCTGAACTTGCCCCGGCCTATGTCCTGCTCGCCTCGGATGAGGCCAGCTACATGACCGGGGCATTACTTCCTGTGACAGGCGGCCGCCCGATGCTGTGAAGGATGGACGCATCAACAAGTTCGTGGTGATGAAACGTGCCCGGCGTCGTACTCGTTCGTAGGGCAGCCGCGAAACACGTAGCGGTAGCCTGAGCAAAAAGGAGGAACAATGGTAACGACGGTTGGTAACGAAACGACTTTGACTGATTTGGTCGAAAACCTGCTGCTGCTCGAGCACGATGCGATCGCCGCCTATGACCAGACCATCGCCCGATTGGAAAATCCGGGCTACAAGCAGACGGTTGCCTCGTTCAAAGCTGATCATGATCGTCATGTACAGGAACTGACCAGGCTAGCTGCAATGGTAGGGGCTAAGCAACACACGGAAGGTGACGCAAAGCAGATGCTAACGACCGGCAAGGTCGCACTTGCCAGTATTATGGGTGACAACGCTATCCTGACGGCTATGCGCACAAATGAGGAAGATACCGTAACCGCCTACGAGCGCGCCTCGCGGCACACCGAGGCGACCGCGGAGGCGCAAACACTTTTCAAAAGGGCGCATTCCGACGAAGTGCGCCATCGCGACTGGATGTCCAATCCGACGTAGGGCCCCGCTTCATCTCACGATGCAAGGACTAGAACCATGGCAAAAAATCACGAACAAGCTCGCGATACCGACGACGGGAAGGCATCTGGCCAGAAGGGTGTAACGCAAGAGCAGGTCGGGAGCGGGAAGAAAAACGACCCGAACAATTTCGCAAATAACCCGGAGCGTGCAGCCGAGGCGGGGCGTAAAGGCGGTCAGCAAAGCCACAAGCACGATTAGATCGAGTAGCAGCCCTGCGGGCCCGCTTGGCCTGCAGGCTATTACGGCTTCGGACTATGGTAAGGTGCCGGCGCTGAAAGACCGGCACCTCTATTTTGACCTGCCTTTAGTGACCGCTGTCCTTCAGCTCACGATTCAGCCTGGCCGCATCGTGTTTCGACGAAGCGTCTTCGTCGAGCATCTCTTGAACGTCCTCGACGGCGTTTGCGTCTACACGCTTCGCTTCGTCGATCAACTCAGCCCCTTTGGCCTCGTCATTTTCCTTGAAGGCATCCAGAGCCTTTTCCGTAAGGTCGCGCGCCTTCTCGTAAGGTGTGGTGTTTTCATCATCATTCGCCATTCATGCACCTCCGTTTGCTGTTTTCGTCCAACGCTATCCGGCTTGGATGGTTCCAATTGTCCCTGCGGCGTACGCGCCGCGCACCGCTCGCCGATTGTATTGACACATCGTTGATCTCACCGGATCAGCGGCCGGATGCAACCATCTCGTTCTTCTTGTTGTTCATCAGAGAGATCTTGTTCTTCATCGGCGTGAAACCGCTGCACTCCAGCGGGAGCAGGGGCGGTGATCTCAAAAGGAGTGCGGGTTGCCTAAAACACTACTGCTCACCGGCGGCGCGGGGTTCATCGGCAGTCATCTTTGCGTTGAATTACTGAACCGGGGCCATCGGGTCAGGATAATAGACTGTCTTTCCGAACAGGTTCATGGTTCGGCCGGATCGCCACTGCTACCCGATGTCGAGCTGATCCATGGCGATATACGCGATCCCCGGGCGGTGGCCCGGGCGGTGAAAGGTGTTGACGGGGTCTTTCACCTCGCCGCAGAGGTCGGAGTCGGTCAAAGCATGTACGAGATCACCCGCTATGTCGGCGTGAATGATCTCGGGACCGCGGTGCTGCTGGAACAGCTTGTTCGTAATCCGGTCGAGCGCCTGGTCGTCGCATCGTCCATGAGCGTGTATGGCGAAGGACGATACAAGACGCCCGACGGGACGTTGGTAGGGACGGTGCGCCGAGGCATCGGTCGCGGTGCATCCGGCTGGGATCCGGCTCTGGCGGACGGAACCGCGCTGACCCCGGTTCCCACCGATGAAGCGAAACAGCCGGATCTCGCTTCGATCTATGCGCTGACGAAATATGGTCAGGAACGAAGCTGCCTGATCATCGGCGCCAACTACGGGTTTGCGACGGTGGCGCTGCGCCTGTTCAACGTGTTCGGCCCGGGGCAGGCCCTGTCCAACCCGTATACCGGCGTCCTGGCAAATTTTGGTGCCCGGTTGCTGCATGGCCAGCGCCCGCTGGTATTCGAAGACGGTCGGCAACATCGGGATTTTGTGCATGTCCAGGATGTTGCAAAAGCGTTTTGCCTGGCCATGGATCGCCCGGGAGTTGCCGGGACGGTCTTCAACATCGGCAGCGGCCGTGTCTATATGATCGAACAGGTCGCACGCCTGCTGTCGGAAGCCATGCGGTGCAGCCACCTGACGCCCGAAATCATGGACAAGGCACGCGCCGGCGACGTTCGCCATTGCTTCGCCGATATCACCCGGGCGCGTGAGCAACTTGGTTACGAGCCAACCCGCTCTCTCGAAAACTCGCTGGACGAACTTGCGGAATGGATCGTTCGATCCTCAGCGATCGACCGCGGTGAACATGCGAAAAAGGAGCTGGAAGCTCACGGTCTGGTCGTATGAGCGCCACGCCACCCGGGCTCGGCTTTGTCGAATGGTTCCGTCCCGGCGAGCACGACCGGGTTCTGGCAACGCTAGACGGACTGCGCGCCGTCGGTGCGTCGTCGCTTCGAACCCATCTTTCCTGGGCCGACTACCACACCGACGACGGCGCCCCCTGGTATGACTGGCTTATTCCTACACTCAGCCGCGACCTCGATCTTTTGCTGTGCGCCCATTACACCCCGCCGTCGCTGTCGCGGACCGGCCGCCCGTCGGGACCACCCGTGCGGCTTAAGGATTTTCCCGATTTCGTCGATCATGTGCTGACCCGCTACGGGTCGCATTTCAGACATATCGAATTGTGGAACGAGCCCAACAATCTGCTCGACTGGGACTGGCGAGAAGACCCGGACTGGTTGCTGTTCTGTGAGATGATCGGTGCTGCGGCGTATTGGACGCAGCGGCGGGGCTGGAAGGCGGTGCTGGGCGGTCCTTGTCCCTTCGATCCGAACTTGCTGGACCTGTTCGGCCGGCGCGGCGTGCTGGAGGTCGTGTCAGCCGTCGGTTTCCATGCGTTCCCCGGAACCTGGGACAGCGAGGCCAGTGGCTGGCTCGGTTACGGTCCGCATCTGGAAGTCATGCGAACAATCGTGGATCGTTACAACCCGGCAGCCGAGATCTGGATCACCGAGGCCGGTTACTCCACGTGGCGTCATGATGAGGTCACGCAAGCGGAACGTTTTCGCCACGCTTTGGCGGCCCCGGTTCCCCGGCTCTACTGGTATGGCTGGCAGGACATCGCCCACTCGGTGCCGGTGCAACAGGGTGTGTTTTTCGATCCGCGCCACTACCACCTCGGCATCACCGATACCGCGGGGCGGCCGAAGTTGTTGCGCCGTCAACTAGAATCGGGCGGTATTGAAGCCGTGCGGCGTCCGGTTGCGCTCGCCGCGCCTCGCATCCTGCGCGACACCGCGGCGGTCGCGATCCTGGGTGGTGCCGGCTTTATTGGCAGCAACCTTGCCGACGCGATCATGCGCGACGGCGCCGACGTCATCGTGTTCGACAATTTGAGCAGACCGGGTGTCGAGCGGAATCTGAGTTGGCTTGCGGCGCGTCATACCGCGCGGCTGCATTTCGTTTCTGGTGACCTGCGTGATCCCGATGCGGTCGCTTCGGTGGTGCGGGATGCCGGTGCGGTGGTGCATCTTGCTGCGCAGGTCGCCGTCACGTCGAGTCTCGCCGATCCGCTCGATGATTTCGCGGTCAACGCGCAAGGCACGCTGACCGTTCTGGAGGCGATTCGGAAGTTGGCGCCGGCCACGCCCTTGATCTTCGCCAGTACCAACAAGGTCTATGGCGCTCTAGCCGATCTCGAAATAATAGAGCAGGCGGACCGTTACGTCCCGGTGCGAAGCCGCGGAATTGATGAATCTCGCCCGCTCGCGTTCTGTACCCTGTACGGATGCTCCAAGGGCACCGCGGACCAGTATGTTCTCGACTATGCCCATTCGTTCGGACTGCGCACCGCGGTGCTGCGCAAAAGCTGCATCTACGGACCGCGTCAGTTCGGGACCGAGGATCAGGGATGGGTCGCGCACTTCCTGATCCGAGCGCTACGCGGTGAGCCGATCGTGATCTATGGCGATGGCAAGCAGGTGCGTGACGTTCTGCATGTCGCCGACGCCGTTTCGGCTTATCGCAGTGTTCTGCGGAACATCGACAGGCTGTCCGGGCAAGCGTTCAACCTCGGGGGCGGGGTCGAGAATGCGGTCAGCCTTTTGGTCGTGCTCGAAGAAATCGCAGCGATAATCGGCCGCGAGGTTACGGTTACGTACGCCGAACGCCGGACCGGAGACCAGGTTTATTTTGTTGCGGATACCACGGCGTTGATGGATCGCGTGGGCTGGCGGCCCGGCATTGAATGGCGAACCGGATTGCGCGACCTCGCAGACTGGTTGGCAGCCGATCTCGGTCTGGCAGTACCGGGAGCGCGACCTGCAAAACGGAGCGCCCGCGCATGAGAGTCGCGTTGGTGAACCCGCCCTGGAGCTTCGAGGGCAGCATCTACTTCGGATGCCGCGAGCCGCATCTGCCGCTGGAACTCGGCTACGCGGAAGCCTTATTGCGTCGGGCCGGCCACGAAACGTTGCTGCTTGACTGCCATCTGAACGCCACTGGAACAGAATCGGCGTGCAGTGCGATCGACAGCTTCGGTGCCGACATGACGGTGGTCACGACCGCGCCAACCTACTTGTTCTGGCGGTGCGCCCCGCCGGAATTGCGCGTGCCCGCCGCATTCTTTCGCTCACTTGGACAACGCGGCGGCCGGACGGTTGCGGTGGGTCCGCATGGGACGGTCACACCAGCGACAGCGTTACGAAAGCTCGGCGTGGACGCTGTGGTGCGTGGCGAATGCGAACAGGTCATTGCAGAGATGGCCGAGACGCCGGACTGGTCGAACGTCGGTTCGCTTGCCCTGCGCGGCCACGACACTGTCACCGGCGGGCCGGCCGTCGGCAGCTTCAGCAACCTGCCGCCGTTGCGTTGGCCTGACGACTGGATCGCGCGGCATTGCCATCACCATCATCGCTTCGATGCGCCAGCGGTCGGACCTGGCGCCGAGGTCGAGGCCTCACGCGGTTGTCCCTATGACTGTAGTTTCTGCGCCAAGATCGACTTCCGCGATCAGTACCGGCGCCGCGATCTGCCAACCCTGCTGGCTGAGATTGACGGACTGCTCGCGCAGGGCGTGCGGTATATCTACTTCATAGACGAAATATTCTTGCCCTGGCGAGCGCTGCTGGAAGCTTTGGCGCCGCGCGGTGTTGCGTTCGGCGTGCAGACCCGGATCGACCTTTGGAAGCCCGATATGTTGCGCCTGCTGGGTGCTGCCGGATGCGTATCAATTGAAGCCGGCATCGAAAGCCTGACCGCGGAAGGGCGCGATGCCCTGGCCAAACGCTGCCGTCTTGAAACCGAGGACCTGGCGCGCCTGTTGATTGAGGCGAGACGTCATGTGCCATTTGTTCAGGCCAACCTCATCGGCGTGGATCACGACGACCAGGACCTCGTCAAACACTGGCGGACCCGCTTGATCGGCGAGGGTGTTTGGGCCAACGCCCCGGTGCCGCTCTACCCCTATCCCAGTTCTCCGGGCTACCGCGCGCTGTGGGGCGCACCGGACGATGCGGCATGGGAACGTGCGCACGCGGAATACCTCCGCACATTCAGCACCTTCAGCGACATCCAGGATGAGCGGCCGGTACCACTGCCGATTCTGGAGGCATCGTGCTGCGCCGGGTGATGATCACGCTGGATGCCGTAGGCGGCGTGTGGCGGTACGCTCTGGATGTCGCTCGGGGCTTGGAGGGGCACGGCGTCGATTGCCTTCTCGTCGGGTTCGGTCCGGAACCGGACGCCGCACAGCGCGCCGAGTGCGCCGGAAGGGAGATCGTCTGGACCGGCGAGCCGCTCGACTGGACCGTTTTGGATGCTGCAGCCCTGCTTCCGGGGACGGAACGGTTGCGCACGCTGGCGGCGGCCTGGAACGCAGACCTGCTGCACCTCAATCTTCCGTCGCAGGCCGCCGGTCTGCACACCGGACGTCCCGTGGTGGTCGCCTCTCACTCATGCGTGCCGACGTGGTGGCAGGCCGTTCAGGGCACCGGCCTGCCGGCCTCGCTGGCCTGGCAGTTCCGGCGTAACCAAGACGGGTTCCGGCGGGCGGATGCTGTCCTGGTACCAAGCGAAAGCCACGCTGCGGCCTTGCGGCGCGTCTATGATGTGCTGCCGCCCCTGCGGGTGGTTTACAATGCAACCACCGTGCAACCGGCGTCCCACTGCATGAAGGACCCGAAAATTCTTGCTGCAGGACGCTGGTGGGATGCCGGCAAGAACGGAAAGGTCCTGGATGCGGCAGCCGCCGCTTCGCCGTGGCCCGTTTCGATAGCGGGACCACTTTGCAGCCCCGACGGGCAGATTGCGGCTTTCCACAATGCGCGAACCTTGGGCAACGTGCCGCACGGCGAGGTCCTCGGCATGATGCGCCGCGCCGCGATTTTCGCCGCACCGTCGCGTTATGAGCCGTTCGGCCTTGCGGTGGCCGAGGCGGCCGTCAGCGGTGCGGCACTTGTCCTGTCCGACATCCCGACGTTCCGCGAACTTTGGGACGGCGCCGCGCTTTTTGTTGGCGTGGACGATTCTACGGGATGGGCTCAGGCCTTTACGACGCTGGCCGCCGATCCGGCTCTGCGGAAGCGGTTGGCGCTGGCAGCGGGATCTCGGGCGCGTCGATACAGCCTGCCGCGGCAGGCAGCGCTTTTGCACGACGTCTATGCAAGCCTGCGGTGTCGATAACATGAAATTCGTTCTTTATGCGCATTCCGTTGCTTCGGACTGGAACAATGGCAATGCGCACTTCCTGCGCGGCGTTCTGAGCGAGTTGGCGCGTCGTGGCCACGTGACGCTGGTGCTGGAGCCTGAAACAGGCTGGAGCCGCGGCAACCTGATCGCCGATCAAGGAAACGCCCCGCTTGCGCGCTTCGCAGCCTCGTTCCCGCAATTAAATGTGCAGACATTCGGGCCGGCATTCGACCACGCACGTGCGCTTGATAACGCCGATGTCGTGATCGTCCACGAGTGGACGCCGCCCGAACTGGTCGCACATATCGGCGGTCTGCGCCGCCACGGCGGCCGCTTTGCACTGTTGTTCCACGACACCCATCATCGAGGTGTCTCGGAATCAGCGGCGATCCAGGCTCTGCCTTTGGCCGACTACGATGCGGTACTGGCATTCGGCGAGGCGTTGCGGCGGCGCTATGAGAATCTGGGCTGGGGCCGCCAGGTCTTCACCTGGCACGAAGCGGCGGATACGCATCTTTTCCGGCCACTCGATGCGGTTGGTAGACAAAAAGACGTCGTTTGGATCGGCAACTGGGGCGATGGAGAGCGCGGGCAGGAACTGCAGGACTTCCTCATCAACCCGGCGCGCGAATTTTGCCTCGACGGAACGGTTCACGGCGTCCGCTATCCGCGGGAGGCGCTGGAGTTGCTGGCGTCCACAAGGCTGGATTTTGCCGGGTGGATCGCCAACGCGGATGTCCCGCAGGCCTTCGCCGATCATAGGATGACGGTGCACGTGCCGCGGCGTCCCTATGTGGACGCGCTGCCCGGCATCCCGACGATACGGGTATTCGAAGCGCTGGCCTGCGGCATCCCTCTGGTCTGCGCGCCGTGGCGCGACGAGGAGAATCTGTTCCGCCCGGGCTGCGATTTCCTGATGGCCCGTGACGGCGCAGAAATGACACGGCATCTGAACGTCCTCCGCCATGATGCCGATCTGGCCCGCGCCTTGGCGGCGAGCGGCTTGCAGCGGATCCGGGAGCGTCATACCTGCGCGCATCGCGTGGACGAGCTGTTCGCTATTATCCGAAGGTTTGCGCAATGAGAATCGCCGTCTACGGATCGAGCCTGTTGTCGTCCTACTGGAACGGCGCCGCCACCTACTACCGCGGAATTCTTCGTGCTCTGGCGCCCCTGGGACACACCATCACCTTCTACGAGCCGGACGCCTATGACCGGCAGGCCCATCGCGATATCGTTCCGCCACAGTGGTGCCGCGTCGTGGTCTATCCCGCAACGGAAGCCGGCGTGCGCGACGTTCTGGCGCAGGCCGCGGCTGCGGATGTCGTCATCAAGGCCAGTGGCGTCGGGGTCTACGACGACGAACTGCTGGACGGCATGATCATGCGCGCCCGTGCCGACGCGCTGCGCATCTTCTGGGACGTCGATGCGCCCGCTACGCTGAAGGCGATCGCCGGGGCGCCGGACCACGTGCTTCGCCGCGCGGTGCCGCATCTTGATGCCGTGTTGACCTATGGCGGCGGCGATCCGGTGGTAACGGCCTATCGGTCGCTCGGTGCGGCTTGCTGCGTGCCGGTCTACAACGCCCTCGATCCACAGACGCACCATCCGGTATCTCCGGAAGACCGATACAGAGCCGATCTGACCTTTCTCGGGAACCGGCTGCCCGATCGCGAAGACCGGGTTGCGGACTACTTTTTCGGCGCGGCGGCGCGGCTCGCCGATCGGCGGTTTCTGCTCGGGGGTTCCGGGTGGGGTGACAAGGAGTGTCCGTCCAACGTAACCAAGCTCGGGCACGTTCCGACCGGGGATCATAACGCCATGAATGTCAGCGCCCTGGCCGCGCTGAACATCAGCCGCGACAGTATGGCTGCAACAGGATTTTCCCCCGCCACACGCGTGTTCGAAGCGGCAGGAGCCGGGGCTTGCCTGGTGACCGACGCATGGGAGGGGGTGGAGTTGTTCCTTAGTCCGAACAAGGAGATACTGGTGGCACGCGATGGCGCCGATGTCGCTGACATCTTGAAATCGCTGACGCCGGAACGCGCCGCGGCCATCGGCGAAGCGGCTCTGCGCCGCGTGTTGGCTGAGCATACCTACACTCGGCGGGCCGCCTTGCTGCACGGGTTGCTGACCGATCTGCGGGCGGGACAGCGCGCGGCATGACGGATCGGCCGGATGATTTCGTGTTCATCGGGTTGTCGCTGAGCTCATCCTGGGGCAACGGACACGCGACCACCTATCGCGCGCTTTTGCGCGGGTTGGCCGCAATGGGCAAAAAGCTGCTGTTTCTGGAACGAGATGTTCCCTGGTATGCCGCAAACCGAGACCTGCCCGCGCCGGATTTTTGCGAACTGGCGATCTATTCGTCGCTGCCGGATCTGCAAGAACATTTTGGCGACAAACTCGCCAACGCCGGCGCGGTCATCGTCGGATCCTATGTTCCCGACGGCATCGCGGTGATCGATCTTGTGCTGCGGTGTGCGGGAGGCGTGAAAGGGTTCTATGACATCGACACCCCGCTTACTGTCGCCGCATTGGACGCCGGGGACGAAACATACCTTTCGTCGCGACAAATCCCATTGCTGGACCTGTATCTTTCGTTTACCGGCGGACCCATGCTTGACCGTATTGCGCGTTCATTCGGTGCGCAACGAGCGTGCGCGCTCTATTGCGCGGTCGATGAGGGCCGATGGCTGCCGGTCGACACAGCGTCGCGCTGGGATCTCGGCTATCTCGGCACCTACAGTGCCGATCGGCAGCCCGCGCTTGACCGCTTGCTGCTGGAACCGGCGCGCCGCCTGCCGCACATGCGTTTCGTTGTTGCGGGACCGCAATACGCATCCACCATTGACTGGCCGGTCAATGTCGAGCGGATCGACCATGTCGCTCCAGCGGATCACGCCGCGTTCTATGCCGCCCAGCGCTTTACGCTGAATATCACGCGCGCCGCAATGATCGCGGCGGGCTGGTCGCCAAGCGTGCGGCTGTTCGAAGCGGCGGCGTGCGGCACACCCATCATCAGCGATCGCTGGAATGGATTGACCGATTTGCTGCCTGAACGCGCGGCCGTTTTGATCGCAGACGATACCGACGCGGTTGTCGCGATGCTGACGTCGCTGACCGAGCCGGAGCGCTGTCGCGTTGGCGGGCAGGCCCGGAGAATCGCGCTGGCCGGCCATACCGGCTCGGCGCGGGCACGGGAACTTTGCGAGCACGTCAGCGCCGTTTCGAAGTGCCCGAGTTCCTCCGTCCCCACGGCCGCTTGACCCGGAAGGAAGCCCAATGACCAATCGAGCCGATACGCGAAGGACCGCCCTGGTGGCTGGTGGAGCCGGTTTTCTTGGCAGTCACCTGTGCGAACGTCTGATCGACGATGGCTGGCGCGTGATCTGCTTGGATAATCTGTACACCGGCCGGTTGGACAACCTCCACAGTCTCAGGAACGACAGCAGATTTTCGTTGATCGAAGCCGACGTTACAGAGCCGATGGCGGATCGGATGCGTGTCGATCGTATCTATAACCTCGCTTGTCCCGCTTCGCCACCGCACTATCAGGCCGATCCGGTATACACGTTGATGACCTGCGTATTAGGAATGCGAAACCTTTTGGCGATGGCGCGTAGCAGCGGCGCGCGGGTGCTTCAGGCGTCGACCAGCGAGGTCTACGGGGATCCGGCGGAACACCCACAAACCGAGGCGTACTGGGGGAATGTCAACCCGACCGGCGTCAGAGCCTGTTATGATGAAGGCAAGCGCGCAGCGGAGACGCTGTGTTTCGACTATCAACGCCGCTACGGCGTCAGTGTGCGTGTCGCCCGCATCTTCAACACCTACGGACCGCGAATGAGGCCTGACGACGGGCGGATCGTGTCCAACCTGATCGTCCAGGCAACCATTGGTCGACCGCTGACAATATACGGCAGCGGCGAGCAGACTCGGTCATTCTGTTATGTTTCCGACCTGGTCGAGGGGTTGGGCCGTTTGATGGAGATAGATCAGGAGATCACCATGCCGGTCAACCTGGGCAATCCGGAAGAATACTCAATCAATGAGCTTGCCGATTTGGTCAGCGATCTAACGGGCGGCGACTACGGAAGAGAATACCGTGCCCTGCCTTTGGACGATCCGCGGTGCCGGTGCCCCGACATTTCGAGGGCGAAGGCGCTGCTCGGATGGGTGCCAAATGTGCCCGTTCGGCAAGGTTTGCGCGCGACGATCGAGTGGTTCCTGACGCATGAGAGCGCTGAAAGGGGAACGGTGCCGCTTCCGATATCGGCGGTCTGACAATCAGGGCTCTCATGATCCAGCGCCAGCCGCCCAAACGGGTCGCGACATGCTGACACGGGTTGAAAATCTGCTTGCGACCAATCGCTGATCAGCCGGGTCGTAACCTTAAGCGGCGAATGTCCCCAATTCTTCTACCAGGACGGTAGGCCCATCGCGTGACAGCCCGGTTGGATTTGCGTCCCCATCGCCCATGACCAAGCTGCACGGCTTCGGACCAGGTTTTAGCAGTCATTCGGAGGCCGACCGCCTCCCTACGTCGGGGTTCTCCAATGCGGGCACAGCACGTGCCGCAGATGCATGCACGGTTGGTTGTGGTGCAACCGGCAACCGGTGCACTGGGAGGCCGTTGATAAGGCATGCCAAACAAACCTGACACATTCCGCACGCACTCAACGCACACTACCGGCAACGACCCGATCGAAGGTGCTGATCCGGGCGGCACACGTCCCATTCGTCCGGACCAGCGCGACGCACGCGCTCACGTCAGTCCCAAAGCGCGCAACCGGACGCTGAACACCCTGGCCACGATACAACCTAACGGTACGACGCGGACTTTTCAGGATTGATTACCGGAAGATAACGCGATGGCGAGAACTCTTTTTGCACAAGCGGCTGGCGGCTTCGTGGAAAACGCGGCGAGTTGCAGGGCGCCCGACGCTGGTATGGTTCCTGTTGCTTAGCTCGATGCTGGCGTCGTGTGCTGCCAACCCCTTGCCTCCGCCAAATAGCGTTCGAGCGACATTCGAACGAAGCGCCCGGATCATCCAACTCTACGTCAGCAATGCACAGATGCCGCGCGACGCTCGACTTATCGACCCGGACGGGAGACAATATTCGCTCCCGTTGACCCTTGTGAGCGCGCCTCACGTGAATTATTCGGAGCCTCCGACTGTCGGGTTGGGGATTGGCGGGTTTGGCTGGAACGTGGGAGGCGGTGCCGGCGTTGGATTCCCGCTGGGAAGTCCGCATCCCGTCGGCGTGGATGACCAGTTTATCGCTTCGACCCGGGTTACCGCGCCGGCCGACTATCTGCAGCGTTGGTCGCACTATCATCTAGCGGTCGATGTAGGGCCGCAGACACTGGAAATCGATGCTCCGTCACCCGGGTAGGAGGTCCGTCAGCGCCGACCCGTCAGGCGGTGCCGGCGGGAGAATGGCTGCCAACGGAACGCTGTCCGGTGCGATAAACCAGGCTTTGACGCGTGCGCTGCCCATAAAGACCGTGAGCAGAATTAGAACCACAAGGCGAGGGCTGGACATGCTTCTCCCAAAAGGCGATCTGGAACCGTTCCGGTCTTCGCCGCTCGACCACGATAGACCGCCCGGGCTGATCGCACTTGCAAAACCGAAAGCCATCCGGCCCACCTTGGGACGGATGACAAACGGTTAGCCACGCAATCAGATCAGACAAAATCAGTCCAGTCTGCAAACGGCACCGAGCGGCCTTGCCGAAGGCATGCAACTCGTACGGCCTGACACACGCGCTCCCGGTCGGACACCTGCCAACTGGCTGCGACAGAACGCTGTATCGCAGTCAACGCAAAGCGATCCGAACTGGCACCGGAGGTGACTGGAAACGTAACCGCATCGATCAGCCGCGAGGGATTTCCCCGCGAACCAACCTGCGGGATGGCGAGTTGGCCGCCGCCATCGTGGCAGATTATCATCCATCCGATCACACTGCCTGTTACGGGCACGCTGGCCCAGTCGGAAGCGGGCCTTCGCAACAGACTATCCGCTCCGGGCAGACCGCTGGCGACGTGTCAAGGCTGGCTATCGCTGTCTTCTCCGAGAACCTGTCTGCGCGCGTAGTTATATGCCTCGCGCGCTGTACAAACTGATTGCTTGTTGAAGTAATCGAGGCCAGCGCGGCGCAGCTTGTCAGTGACAGCCGCCTCGTCAGGCGGGGCATTGGCGAACACCCAAATCGGACTGACGTGCTCGTCGTCAAATCTATCCGCCACGCCGGTGATCGCAAACAGGCGGCAATCGTACAGTCGGCATGCCCGCGGTCGGTGATCGTAGACAGTGCACCCGCGCTCGCTATCCAGGTGAGAGCACGCACCGTCCGGACGCTTGGCGAGCATCAAACCGCCTGTGTCTGGATTTGGCGCCACATTCAGCACGGCAAGAGTCTCCGGCCTTTCCAGTTCCGGTTCGACCTCAATATATTTTGCCCGGCAGCATGCCGAGCAGCCGGCGCATGGCACCGCCACGCTTGCGCCCGGGTCGCCGCGCAGGACGCGTTGCCGATCGGCAAAACTGGCATTTGCTGTCTGCCGCGCCGTCATGGGCAAGACACGCGCCGTCTCCACACGACGCGACTCGGTGTTGTAGGCCCGCCGAAGCTCGAACCCCGCCGCCGCCATAATCTGCTTCCGTCGCTTTGCTTCGCCCATGCGGCTCTCCTCGGTCCGAGTCACTGATTATACCGCCCCGCCGCGCTTTCTGCCACGGTTCACCCGTGAAACGGCCGGCGGCGGCCAGAACCTGAAGGCGATATTGCCAACACTCGCGAGGTCGAACCCGCCACGCGGGCGAACCGTCGCACACTTCACCAGCACTTGCAGGAATACTTCCACTGAATTGCCATGATGGAGACGTCATGCGGTTGGCCGGCATAAGCCCGCGATAGAACGTCACTCCGTCCCCGATAGAAATGTCGCTGAGGCACACCGCCGTCGGAGCGTTCGAGGTGACGTGCAATGCAGGATTGATCCGGATGCGCGATCGGAAACCGACCCGGCTGCGTTGATGCCGAAGCGAGGTCGTGTCGGCTCGCCTCGTTTCGCGGTCTTCGCCCCAGTTCGCCGAGGGGCCTCTCGAACAGGAACCGCATTATGAAGGTCACCGTCGAAGTCGACTGCACGCCCGAGGAGGCCCGCCGGTTTCTTGGCCTGCCCGATGTCGTACCCATGCAGCAGGCGGCAATGGAGAAACTCCAGCAGCGCATGGAGAGCGCCGTCGAGGCAACCACGCCGGAGGCGCTACTGAAGGCGTGGATGCCGATGACGCCGGAGCAGATGCAGCAGGCGTTTGCCAAGCTGCTCGGTGCCTTCGGGGGGTTGAAGCCCGGTAATAGGGGCTGACGGGCTAACCCCTGCCAGCGGCGGCAGGGGTGATCGTCCGGATGACCGGCGATAAGCGTTGTTGAGTTTGAACTTCTGAAGGCTGCCTAGGGGCTCGCAGGAGCCGCCGGCTGCGAGCGAGCCCTGACGAGCCAAGGTCCACCCCGGCGGATGGCCTATTTTTGACGTTCCAACCAGGACGGAAAAGCCGCTCGTGCGTTGCGGGGGTATGGCGGACACGATGAAACACGCGGCGCGCACCGACCGGACAGAGCTCCAGCAGATCATCGCGGAGCTTCCCGAGGGCGTCATCGCAGTCAATCCGGACCAGACGATTGCCTGGGCCAATGCAGCCGCGCTTGCGATGCACGGCGTCAAATCGCTGAAAGATCTGGGCGAGACAGTTGCGGATTACCGTGCGCGCTTCGAGCTGCGTTACCGCGACCGGCAGCCACTGTCGCCCGGCGACTATCCCATGGACAGGATCCTGGCTGGAGAGAGCTTCACGGATGTGGTCGTGGAAGTAAGCCGCCCAAACGGTAAGCGGCATGGGATCCAGCGCGTCCGTGGCTTGATCGTAACCGAGCCCGACGAACGACCCGACTGCCTCGCTCTTATCATCGACGACGACACCGAGCGGTTTGATGCGGAGGATCGCTTCGAGCGCGCCTTTGCCGCCAACCCGGCGCCCGCCATCATCGCTCGGTTGTCGGACATGCGCTACGTCAAGGTCAACCAAGGCTTTCTCGAACTGACCGGCTATGTGCAGGAAGCCCTGATCGGCCGATCCGTGCACGAGATCGACGTGCTCGAAGGTGCATTGCAACGGGAGCTCGCGGTCGAGCGCCTGCATGCCGGTGCAACCATTCCACAAATGGAGGCTTGTCTTCGCGTCGCCAGCGGCAGCAGCAGAACCGTCATCGTGGCCGGACAGCCGCTCGAGGTCGGCGATGAGGCTTGCATGCTGTTTACCTTCGCGGACCTGCACCCCCGTCAGCAGGCCGAGGACGCCCTGCGCCAAAGCGAGCAGCGGTTCGCGGCGGCGTTCCGCATGGCGCCCGGGCCGATGGCGGTTATCGCGCTTGAAGGCATGCGGCTGCTCGACGTCAACGACGCCTTTACCGCTGCAACGGGCTGGCGGCGGGAAGAGGTCATTGGCCGCGCCGAAGCCGAACTCGGGCTTTGGGGAAGCGGCTCGCTGCGAGATGAATTGGCGCAGCTGATCAGGCAGACCGGTCGCCTCCGGCCGACCGACGTTCAGTGCAGGATGAAGGACGGACGAACCGGCGACTACCTGCTATCGGCCGAGACGGTCGCCATCAACGACCGGCGCTGTGTCCTGACCGTGATGCTGGACATCACGGAGCGCAAGCGGACCGAGGCGGATTTGCTTGTCGCGATCGAGGCGGTCATGCAGGACACGTCGTGGTTCGGTCAGAAGATCGTGGAGAAACTGGCAAGCCTGACCCGGCAGCGCAGGACGGAGACCCCGGGTCCTCAGATCAGCGACCTGACGCCCCGCGCACGGGACGTGCTCGGCCTGATGGCGCAAGGATTATCCGACGACGAGATCGCGACGACGATCGGCGTCAGTCGAAACACGGTCCGCAATCACGTAGCCGCGATTTATCGCACGACCGGTGTTCGCAAGCGAAGCGCCCTCGTCATATGGGCCCGCGAGCGAGGCCTTGGTGCACTCGAAAAAGCCAAACCAAAGCAAAGACGAGCCAGGACCGGCTGAGTTTATCCAGGCAAATTGTCACGGTACCCTAGTACAAACCGACTAGTGAATCAGGCTCTGCATGCCACGATTTGTAATCCGATTGCAGACGAACCTGCACCCCTGACCGGTAGTTGAACCCGCATGAACGCCGGCCGTCACAGGTGTTCGCCAAGAACATGCGGAGGCAATGGCCGTGCGTCAGTCCTCTTTTGAGAGTAATGACCTGGTTCTTCCTCTGCTGGTCGAGGATGTCGCGGTCTCGCGCCGCAGGGTTGAGACCGCAGTTGTTCGGGTTGCCACAGTCACGCAAACGCGGGATCAGGTGGTTACCGAACCGCTAGAGCATGAGCGCATCGAAGTCGAGCGCGTGGCTGTCTGCCGATTTGTTGAGTCTGTTCCGCCGGTTCGTGAAGATGGTGATGTAACGATCATGCCGGTGATGGAGGAAGTGATCGTCGTCGAACGTCGGCTCTTCCTCAAAGAGGAAGTGCATATCCGGCGAGTTCGGACCACGGACCGGCACACCGAGACAGTCCAGCTTCGAGAACAGAAGGCTGTCGTTACCAGAACCCCGGTCGGGCCTCGATCCCCTCCGCCGGCCGAGGCGCTTTAACCCTCATATACGGAGACCAAAGCCATGACTGACGAAACCATTGTTGCCGCCTACGACACCGCCACCCTGGCCGACGCGGCCATACGGGACCTGGAGGCTGCCGGCATTCCATCCAGCGCGATAACCCGAGAGCCGTCCGCGGCCGCCAGCATGGCAGGCGAGTTGGCTCGGCCGGTGCGTGAGCAAGGGTTCTGGAGCAGCATGTTCGGTGGCGAACCGGCTCGCGGAACCTCCGACTACGACCGCAGCGTCGCGAGCGGGTCGCATGTGGTGACGGTCAAGGCTCCCGAAGCGCGGGTCGCGCACGTGATAGAAATTCTGGAGCGACACAGTCCCGTCGATGTCGATGACCAGACAACCGGCCCCGGGTTCGGTGGGACTGGGCGCAACACGACGACTACAGAGCAGACACGCGGCATGTCGGAAGCCGGCGCGGCTTCCGTTCCGGGCATGCCAACGCATGAGGGCGAGGAGGCTATCCCTCTGGCCGAGGAGCAGATCAACGTCAGCAAGCGTCTGGTCAACAGTGGCACCACGCGCATACGCCGTTTCGTGGTGGAGACACCGGTTGAAGAGAACGTCACGTTGCGCTCTGAACATGTTTCCGTCGAACGCCGCCCCGTATCAGGCGATGCGCGGGTGGCCCGCGTGGACTTCGTCGACAAGACAATTGAGGTCACCGAGAGCAACGAGGAAGCGGTTGTGGAAAAGACGGCGCGGGTCAGGGAGGAGGTTGTTGTCCGCAAGGACGTCGCCGATCGAGTCGAGACGGTTCGCGACACGGTAAGACGCGAGGACGTTGAGATCACCGGCGATGGCAAGCGGGACACCGGCGAGGCACAAGGCGCAGTGGCGCCCGGCGGCCGCTGAGTTCTCTCAACTCAATTGTAATCGCGGCGCGTAGTCCGACTGCGCGCCGCGGCTGAACCGGAGGAAAATCATGTCTATAATCGCCTGGCTGATATTGGGACTCATCGCCGGCTTCATCGGCAGCAAGATCGTGCACCGCTCGGGCGAAGGCGTCCTGCTTGACATCGGCCTTGGAGTTGTCGGCGCGGTTGTCGGCGGCTTCCTGTTCTCGCTAGTCGGCGCGGAACCGGTTACCGGGTTTAACATCTACAGCCTGGTCGTTGCTGTCATTGGTTCGATCATCGTCCTGTGGATCTACTACGCCGTCACCGGCCGTAATCGCTCAGTCCCATAACTTTGGGTGCCGCCGGCATTCCGATCACCCAGGTAGTCGTCCTGCTTGTGCTTTACGGACAGGAGCCGTCGATGACTGACAGCCGGTGGGAGCTTCTGATTGTCGTGCTCCTGTCATCCGCCGCCTTCTTTACGGGTTGGCACTTTATCGGGCAGCTTCTCGGCTAGTTAAACGAGGGCGTCGGAGCTACGCTGACGGAAGCCTCGCGTGAGCGGGGTTGCGAACTCGAGCGTTAGGCTTGCATGCCGTTGCTGTGCATAACCTGGACGGAGGTAACGGTCATTCCGCAAAAAGCCAGCCCTCCGGAGCTAGCGCCTGTCGGTTCATTCACCACGCCATAAGAACATCCAACCTGTCCTGATTGACCGCCGATCGCCAGGGATGATCCGGGCAGCAGGTCGCTCTTGCTGACATGCGCCAATGAATCCGCGCGCGCCGGTATTGTCATCGTAGTATCCGGCCACTTCACCGCTGGCGTTTATGGCGGTGATGAGGGTGTAACTAGCTCCCGGCGGGCCGACGGTGGTGAAGCTGTAGCCGCCGCAATTTTTCGCCTGTGAGGTATCGGGGATTTTTGCTGCTCCCTTAAATTACGAGCAATGACCCTGGATACCGGCGGGTCATTGACCCGGGTCAACCCAATCCGGGACGCCCGCGATCCGCGCCTCGCCGTGCGGCCCTGCCACCCGGCGGAGGCCGTGCGGCTGAGCGGAACAGAAAACCGGCATAAGACTACTCAAAAGTCCCATGCGGAAGTAGGGTTCCTGAGCGCCCTGAGACGACCGTTCATAACGGTGTCGGGCAGCGAGAAATCGTGCCGCCCGAGGAAGTTGAGATGGCGCCAGATTAGCCGAAACTCTGCGTTTACGCGGCGATCTGCTCGCCCAGACTGGCGACCGCGGGGCGGCGGAAGCCAGCTATTGTGAGGCAATAGCGCTCGCTCAGCGCCAAAATTGCAGGCTATTTCAGTTGCGGGCATCGACCAGCCTCGCCCGATTATGGCGCGACCAGGGCAAACGTTAGGCCGACTTGCCCACCAGCCTTAAAAATATATTTAAAGAACAAGGCAGTTGTCGCCCGTCTAGATGTTAGGAACCACAGTTTCGGAGCATCAGTCCGCGGCTTCTGCGCGTAGAAGTTCCCGGAACACCGGCGGCAGACAGATGCCCGTCGCTCGGCAAAGCGGGTCGATGGTTGATCCCGGCGCGGTGTGCTGCAGCGCGCGTCGCCCGTCCTGTTCGACCTCGATCTCGCTGAGGTCGGCGAGATCGTCAACAATCTGCTGCCATTCCCGCAGGGCGAGACGGCGGGCTGCCAGGCGGTCCATCAGTTCCATGCGCAATACCAAAGCGAGAAAGGTGCAGAAGATGTGGCCGCGGATGGCGGCGTCGGTTCGGTGGAAAATCGGCCGCGTGGCCAGTAGCGTCTTGGCCGCGAGAAAGCCTTCCTCCGCCGCCAGCAAGTTGCGATGCCGCAGGACCACTTACGGGGCCGTCAGCTTGGTGTTGGTGCGCAGCACGAAGACGCCGTCGAAACGTGCGTCCGCCTCGACTTTCGCGGCATCGATAGTGAACCCGTCACCCTTGGGATCGGCCAGGAAGCGGCGGTATCCGGCATTGCCGACCGGCGCCTTGTCGCCCTGCGTCAGTTTGCGTTCGAGACCGGCCAGCAGCGCCGGCATTGGCCCCGTGTCATGGCCGGGCTTGGGCCGGCCCCCCACGACTTGCGGTGCTCGTGGCCGCAAAGTCGTGGATGGCCGGCACAAGGCCGGCCATGACACAAAGGGACAACCCACGCCGGGCCAGTTAGCGCGAGACGCGTCAGCCTCCGGGATAAGGCTGTTGCTTTGCGCTGAACACGGCGGCCAGATGGTCTTACCTACTGCCGCCATGGTCTCCGGCGGATCGGCGCACTTGGCGAACCGCCTATGGCCAGTACTTCGCCCCCCCGGCCATCACCACCCGATACTGGTCCAGACCAACCCCAGACCTGACGCCCCGAGAAGCACGAGCACCACCTCGTGAAACCGCCGATCGCTCAGCCGGCGGTAGGTGCGGGCGCCCAGCCACGCCCCGCACAACGTGCCGGGCAGCGCCGCGAGGACCAGCCGTCCCACCTCCCCGGTTAGCCGACCGGACAGTGCGAACGTCACGCCCGCGGCCAGCAGGATCGACAGGTTGAACGCCTGGAAGACGCCCCGGCGCTCGTCCTTGCTCCATCCGCGTAGCGTTGCCCAGACGATCGGAGGCGGCCCCGACAGCCCGGCGAGGCCGCCAAGAATGCCGCCGGCAAACCCGACGGCGGCATCGGCGACATGGCCGCCCGCGGTGACACGCGTGGTTGGCCGGCCAAACAGCATAAAGCCGGAGAAAGCCACCAACAGCAGACCCATGCCAAGGCGAAACGCGTTCGGATCAACTTCGTACACGAGCCAACTGCCGATCGGCACGCCGAACAGGCCGGCTGCGATCATCGGCCCGACGCGGGCGCGGTCGATGGCGTGCCAGATCGCCGGGATCGTTTGCGCCTGGGCCACAACCGAGCAGACCACCACGAGCACAGCAGCCGACGCGGGATCAAGCACGTGCAGCCAGATGCCGAGGGCCATGAGTCCGGTGCCAAAGCCGGCGAGTTCCGAGACGAAACCGCCCGCGAAGGCGCCTCCGACGACGACGAGCGCCGCGGAGGTCAGCATCGGCTAACGGCGATCATGCAGCGTTCCGGGGGCCATATCGTTTATCCGCCCGGCTCGTCCGGGTCACCTGTTCCAGCAGGTCCCGCTATAGGTCGCCCGGACGAGCCGGACAACGACGCTCGCCAAACGACCCGCGTCCCGGCGCCTTATCCGCCCCCGGCGCTACGTTGGCGGAAAGCGGCCAAATCCGGCTGCAGCAGGCCCCGAACCGCCCCGTCAGGCCATCATATGGCGGAGCGCCTTGTGGTCCTTCAGCACCACGCGCCGCGCCGTCGGCAGGCCGATGACCCCGTCGCGCTCCAGATGCGACAGCGTCCGCGACACCGTCTCGATCGTCAGTCCGAGGTAATCCGCGATGTCCTGCCGGCTCATGGGCAGGTCGATCAGATCGCTGCGCGCCTCGCGCTCGGCCATCTCAAGCAGGAAGGTTGCAATCTTCTGCACCGCCGTCCCGCGCCCGAGCAGCAGGGAATGTTCCTGCGACCGCGTCAGGCAGGTCATCGCATGAGCGAAGAAATGTCGCGCCAGCCGCTCGTCCTGAGCCGCGCCGGCTTCGGGGCCGCGGCGGCGATAGGCGACGACCTGGCACTCGGAAACCGCCTCGGCCGACAAACGATACTGGCTGCCGGCTTCAAGCCCGAACACGTCGCCTTCAGCGTGGAAACCGTCGATCTGCCGGCGGCCGTCGCTCAGGAAGCGGCAGGTGCGCACCATGCCCCTGACGACCTTGTAGAAGCACCGGGCCGCATCGCCTTCCTCATAAATCGCCCTGTCTGCGGCGAAGTGATGCACCGTCCCGGTCAGCCCGAGATCGCCCCCGATACTGTCCTCAGTGAACCCCGACGACATCCACGGCATCGGCGACGCAGCGTGCGCCTGCTTGGCAGCCACAGCGAGAGAAACGGACATCGGAGGCTCCTGTCATGGAAAGACCGCCCGTCCGTTGTATCGCGCAGGCCGAGGACCTGCGTATTCGGTTTAATCCTACGGGAATTTACGTATCCAAACGGCGCTCGAGGCCGGGCTCGGGCGTATTCCCCAGGATCAGCCGGATATTGTCCGCCAGGGCATTGTCCAGCAGCGGCTTCTCCAGAACCATCCGCACGCCTGCCGCATCTGCGCGCGCCTTCACCCGGGGGGTGGCGTGGCTGGTCAGCAGGATCGCCGGCACGTTGACATTCAAGGCCTGCAGCCGGTTCAGCAGCGCGAAGCCGTCCATGCAAAGATTGCGGTCGTCCAAAATCACGCAGCGCGCCCGCGACAGATCGGGATCCGCCAGCAGTCCCAGTCCGCCGCGATGAACATGCACGCACAGACCCTCAAGCTGCAGGGCGAACTGCAGCGAGTTCCCGTACAGCCTGGTCTTCGTCGACGATCAATATGAGATCTCGTTGGAAGGCCATTCCGATACTCCAGAACCACGCGAGCCACGCTGTCGCGAGGACCTGAACGGACCATACGGAGAGGCCCCGGATTTAGCTTTGATCTAGCGCAAACCCGAACGGATCACGAAGGCCATCCGCACCAGATCGGCCAGACTGCCGGCCCCCATGCGGGCCATGAGATTGGCTCGATGGACCTCCACGGTGCGGGCACTGATTTTCAGGTCGTAGGCGATGGTCTTGTTCGGGAGACCGGCGACCAGACCCTCCAGAACCTCCCTTTCCCGCGGCGACAGCGCCTCGATCTTGGCGCGTATCGCAGCGATTTCGTCCTCGCGGCTGGCGTCCCGCGCGTGCAGGTCGATGGCCACCCGAATGGCCGACAGCAGTTTTTCGTCGTTGAATGGCTTTTCGATGAAATCTATAGCGCCGGCCTTCATCGCTTCGACCGCCAATGGCACGTCCCCGTGGCCGGTGATCACGATCACCGGAAGCCCGACGCCGCGCTGCTTCAGTTGCCGCTGCAATTCCAGCCCGTCCATCTCGGGCATGCGCACGTCAGTGACGATGCAGCCGGGCTGCACGGTCGGCAGCGCCTCCAGGAAGCCTGCCGCCGATTCGTACACCCTGACCGCGAAACCGGAGGTCGTCAGCAGGAAGGCGACCGCCTGCCTGACGCCGTCGTCATCGTCGATCAGATGAACCACGGCGTCACGCGCCATGATGGATCTCCTCCTTGCTGAGGGCCTTGAGCGTCAGGCGGAACACCGTTCCGCCGGCCGAACCGGGTTCCGCCCACAGCCGTCCGCCATGCGCCTCGATGATGGTACGGGAGATCGACAGGCCGACGCCCATGCCATGCGGCTTGGTGGTGACGAAAGGCTGGAACAACTGCGACATGATCTCCGGCGCGATGCCCGGTCCGGTATCGGCGACGCTGATCTCGGCCATGTCGTCGTCGCGCTGGGCGGTGGCGATCTTCAGTTCGCGCAAGGAAACTTCCTGCATCGCCTCGATCGCGTTGCGGATCAGGTTGAGGATGACCTGCTGCACCTGGATCTTGTCCGCCAGCACGAAGCTGGCGCGGGGATCGAAGGCGAACGAGACGCGCACCCGGGTCTCCTTGACACCGACAAGCGCCAGCGCGCTGGCCTCCTCGACCAGCTTGGTCAGGCTCTCGACGTGGCGCTCGCTTTCGCCGCGGGCGACGAACTGGCGCAGGCGGCGGATGATCTGGCCCGCCCGCACTGCCTGGTCCGCCGCGCGGTCGATGGCGTCGCGCAGCATCAGGGCGTGCACATGGGCCGAACCGTCGAGCAGCCGGCGGCAGCCGTTCAGATAGCTGGCGACCGCGGTCAGCGGCTGGTTCAGCTCATGCGCAAGGGTGGAGGCCATCTCGCCCATGGCGGTGAAGCGCGACATGTGGATCAATTCGGCCTGCAGTTCCTGCAGCCGCTGCTGGGTTTCCTGCCGTTCCGTCAGATCGCGGACGAAACCGGTGAAGGAACGCCGGCCGCCGGAGATCATCTCGCCGACCCACAGTTCCATCGGAAAAGTCGAATTGTCCTTGCGCAGGCCGACGACGACGCGGCCGCGGCCGATGATGCGGCGCACGCCGGTGGCGAAATAACGCGCCAGGTAGGTGTCGTGCTGCTCCCGGTACGGCGACGGCATCAGGGTGCAGACGTTGCGGCCAATGATCACGTCCGCCGGGTAGCCGAACAGGCGTTCCGCCGTCGTGCTGAAAGATCGCATGATGCCGCGGTTGTCGATGACGATCATGGCGTCCGGCACGGTTTCCAGCACCGAGCGCAGATGCGCCTCGCGCTCCTCCAGCGCGACCTGCGCCCGTTTCGCCGCGGTGATGTCGCGCACCGCGAGCGAGGCGCCGTGCAGATGGCCGGCTCTGTCCCACAGCGGAAACGCCGTCAGGGAGACGTCGATGATCTCGCCGCTTTTGCAGTGGCGCCGGGTTTCATGGTGCTCGATCGGCTCGCCGTGCCTGACCCGCTCCAGGATCTCGCGCGTGTCGTCCCCCTGCCCCGGCGGGATCAGCGCCGCGACCGGGCGGCCGATGATTTCCGTTGACGAATAGCCGAACAGGATTTCCGCGCCGGGGGACCATTCGGTGACGCTGCCGTCCAGCGCCATGCCGACGATCGCGGTATCGGCGGACGGAACAAGGCGGATGTCATCGGTCCCCGCGGGACGGCGGCCTGCATCGATCAGAATGCCGATGGCCTCGGTGCCGGTGACGCGGCCGCGGACACGAAGCCACTGATTGGTGGCGGCGGCACGGATGTCGAAGTCGAAACCGTGCTGCCCGGCGGCGCTTTGCCGCAGGATCGTGTCGGCGAAGGCGCGGTCGTCGGGATGCACCAGATCGAGCAGGCAGGCAAAGGAGTCCGGAACCGCGGTCGCGCAGCCGAGCAGGCCGGCGGCGTGGCGCGACAGGCTGACCGTGCCGGTATCGGTTTCCCAGTGCCAGGGGCCGATGTCCGCGGCCTCCATCGCCCGGGCGGCGGCGGTGTCGGGCGGGTCGGATGGGATGGCTGGGTTCGGAGGCATGATGGATTCGCTACCGCGGTCTTTGACCGATGACCCTACCACGAATGTCCGCCGGTTGGTATGCGCTGACCCCCAATTGCGAAACCGTTGACGCAAATCAATGCATTACATGCTGCATCGCGGCAGAAATGACACTTGCTGGTTTGACCGATGGAGGAAAACCATGCCGCTTCGTGATCTGGTTGTGTTGCTCGACGGGTCGCCTCGGGACGACGCCAAGCTGGCTGTGGCCATCGGCCTCGCCCGGCGGGACGGTGCCCATCTGACCGGGCTGTGCCCGTCGGAGATGCTGTTGCCGCCGGACATGTCGTTCGCGCTCGGCGGCTATCCGGACCTTTGGGCGATTCCCGAATTTGCCCAGCAGATCGAATCCGAGGCGAAGGCGAAGGGCGCGCTGATCGAGGTGGCGTTCCGCGACCGCATGCGGCGGGAGGACATCCGCAGCGAGTGGGTGTTCGACATGGGGCCGCTCATCCCGGCCGTGGTGCATCGCGCCCAGGCGTCGGACCTGCTGGTGCTCGGCCAGACCGATCCGGACAATCCGCCCTCGGTCGTGGCCCGGGCGCTGATCGAGGATGTGCTGATGATCGCCGGACGGCCGCTGCTGCTGATCCCCTATGCCGGGGAGTTCGCGACGGTGGGCAAGAACGTGCTTGTCGGCTGGACCCGCACGCGGGAATCGGCCCGGGCGGTGCATGATGCGCTGCCGCTGATCGCGCCCTCGGCCACCGTGACCGTGCTGACGGTGGAGAACGGCCGCGGCAAGCCGGACACGCGGATTTTGCCGACGGCGGACATCGCCGAGCACCTGGCACGGCACGGCCTCGCGGTTTCGGCCGCCCGCACGGTGGTCAGCGACGGACTCACCCCGGCGGATGCGCTGCTGGATTACGCATCCGATATTGGTGCCGACCTGCTGGTGGCGGGGGGATACGGCCATTCGCGGACCCGGGAGATGATCCTGGGCGGCGTGACGCGGGACCTGCTGCAGCACATGACGGTGCCGGTGTTGATGTCGCATTGACGGAGGGTGGTTGGCTGAATGCCTCCCGCACGCCGTTCCTTCGCGGGAAAGCGGCAAGCGCAGGCGGGCTATTGCCTGCTTGATCCGCACGCGGCGGAGCTTCCGGCGTAGCCAGCCATCGAACTCCGGCGGCATGCTTCCGGTGTCGCTTCCCGGCTCATCGGGAGCCGGGCGGCGCTCGGAGATTACGGAACGGCGGCACCCTGGGTGTTCACATACAGCGCATAGACGGACGTGCTGGCGCACATATACAGCCGATTCTTCATCAGGCCGCCGAACGTCAGGTTGGCGCATGTTTCCGGCAGGTGGATCTTGCCGATAAGGTCACCGTTCGCGGCATAGCAGCGCACGCCGTCCTCCTTCGGATTGGCCCAGCCCATGCTGCACCAGACATTCCCCTCGACATCCAGGCGCATGCCGTCGGTCAGCCCGGGCGCGAAGTCCTCGGCGAACACCTTGTCGTTGCTGAGCTTGCCGCTGCCGACATCGACGTCGAATACGCGGATATTCGCCTTGCCGCCGTGGGTGATGCCGCTGTCGATGATATACAGCTTCTTTTCATCCGGCGAGAACGCCAGGCCGTTCGGCTGGGTGAAGCTGTCGATCACCATCTTCACCTCGCCGCTGTGCGCGTCCACGCGATAGACGTTACGCGTCGGCTGTTCCTGCTCCGCCTTCAATCCCTCATAGTTGCCGCCGATGCCGTAGGACGGATCGCTGAACCAGATCGAATCATCGGACGCCACGACCACGTCGTTCGGGGAATTCAGCTTCTTGCCGTTGTAGCTGTCGGCGATGATGGTGATCGTGCCGTCCAGTTCCGTGCGCACAACGCGCCGCCCGCTGTGCTGGCAGGAGACCAGGCGGCCCTGGCGGTCCACGGTATTGCCGTTGGAATTGTATGATGGAGAGCGGAACACGCTGAGGTGATCGTCGTCCTCCAGCAGCCGCATCTGACGGTTGTTTGGAATGTCGCTGAAGATCAGGTAGCGGCCGGCGCGGAAATAGGCGGGACCTTCCGCCCAGCGCATCCCGGTCGCGACCCGCTCCACCGCGCCTGTGCCGGGGCTGCCCTTGAAGCGCTTGGCGTCGATCACCTCGATATGGGTATCGGGATAGCGCGAATCGGGCAGCGGACCCAGCGGCAGCGCGGCACCAGGGGAATCCCGCAGGGGAACACCGGTCTCGCCGGGCGGAGGGACCTGCGCGGCGGAGGCAAGCTGCAGCGTGGCGGCCGCGGTCGCACCGGCCGCGGATGAGGCCAGGAATGCGCGTCTGTTCATGTCGTTTCCTCGCGTCGTTGCCCGTTGTGTCGAGGGCTTATCCGGGGGCTGAAAACGCGCCGCCCCGTTCGCGCACGGGAAAGCCGCTGGCGGCGGCTGGGGTTTCCGTGCCGGAAGCAGGCACCGGTCGTTCCGGGATGTCCAGCCTTGCAGGTGCGCACAACACTGTGAGGGAAGGTGTGCGGCTGGCCCCGGGTGAACACGTGTGAAGGCCGATAGACGTCGATACGGCGATCTATCATCTAAACGTGATTTATTTGTTTATAGCAACAAATTCGATCAAAAGGCGCGTATTATCCGGGCGGCCCGCGGCATTAGATCGACCGGCATGCAACCGCGGTTGCAGGTCGATGTGCCAAAACGTTACTGGAACAGGACCACCGCGCGGCGTAAGGGAGGCCATTGCCTTCGTGATGGAGAAATTCCATGCTGAACTGCCTGCGCGTTGCGGCCTGTCTCCTGCTGGCCGGCTGCACAATCTACGCGCCTCCCCCGGTGCCTTATCAGGCGAAGCTCACGGATCGCACCGATCTGACCTACGCGACCCAAATCCAACTGATCCGGTTGGGTTATATCCATGGGCCGGTTGCCGGCCTCTATGACGACAGTACGAGGGACGCCATCTGCGCTTTCCAAGATGCGAACGGTGTCCTGCCGGACGGTCTGGCGACGCCGACCCTGCTGACGGTGTTGCAGGCCTCGAACGCCTGTCGTGCGCCCGCCGTCAGTCGCGAGAGCGACCGGCGCCTGAGTTACTGAAAGGTTTCAGCCCGCGGCCGTCCGGCCGTGGGGCACCGCGGAGGCAAAGCAGGCGCCGGGCGGTCCGGAACGTCCAGCCGGGTTGGACGGGAAAGTCGCTCGTCTCAAAGTCCCCGTTCCAGCGCTGCCACATATCCGCGATTCCATGTCGGCGACAGATGCACCTCGTTCATCACCACATGCGGCGGCAGGCTCGCGATATAGCGGATCAGATCGCCGCAATCCGCCGGCTGCACCATTCTTGCCCGCTCCTCCGCACTCACCGGCTTCGGCCGCTTGTCGAGAATCGGCGTCGCCACCTCGCCCGGCAGGAATACCGTGGACCGGATGCCGTGGATGCATTCCTGCATGTTCAGCCCGTGGCTCATCGCCACGATCCCATGCTTGGCGATCGTATAGACCGGCCCACTGAGGTTGCCGATGAACCGCCCGGCCATCGACGCGGTATGGATCAGCACTCCGTCCTTCTGCGCCCGCATGAACGGCAGCGCGACGGTCACGCAGTATAAGGCGCCATTCAGGTTGCCCTTCAGCACCGTATCAATGCCGTCGGGCGTCAATTGGCTCCAGTGCCGCTCGACAATGTTCAGCCCGGCATTGTTCACCAGGATGTCCAGCCGCCCCAACGTTGACCGGATGGTGTCGCCAACCCGCTGCACCTGCGCCGCTTCGGTCAGATCCGCCGGCTGGACGTGAGGGCTGCCGATACGGCGGGCGACCAACTCCAGGGGTTCGCGGCGCCGCCCGGTCAGCACGATGGTGGCACCCGCCTCCGCCAGCGACACCGCCGCCGCCTCGCCGATGCCCGAACCCGCGCCGGTCACCCAGGCGATCTTTCCTGCCAGGCTTGTCATCTCGTGCGTCCCTCCGCTGTCGCCGTGCCGACGTTAAGCAGGCCGGCGACTCGCGGCAAACCGGGGCCGATTGCCACCAACCGGTCCCCGCGGCGTATCGTAGGCGGCAGGAGGATCACCCCATGCCCGTCAATCCCGCCGACAGCCCGATCCTCGGCACGCTCTATGGCAGCGACGCGATGCGCGCGGTGTTCGACGAAACCGCGTATTTCCAGCGCATGCTGGATGTCGAGGCGGCACTCGCCCTGGTCGCAGGGCGGCCTTGGCATCATCCCCGCCGACGCCGCCGCGGCGATCGCCGCCGCGGCGCGGATCGAAAACCTGCGCACCGAGGACCTTGCCGCCAGCGCCCGCAACGTCGGCTACCCGGTTGTCGGACTGGTCGCCGGCCTGTCGAAGGCGGCGGGAGATGCCGGCCGCTGGACCCATTGGGGCGCCACGACGCAGGACATCATGGACACCGCCACCGTGTTGCAGGTGCGCGATGGCCTCGATCTCATCGAGGCCGAACTGCGGGCGATCCTGACTGCACTGGCCGCACAGGCGGACAAGCACCGGCACACGGTGATGGCCGGGCGCACCCACCTGCAGCAGACGTTGCCGACAACGTTCGGACTGAAATGCGCCGTCTGGGCGATGCCTTTCATCGCCCACCGGGAGCGCCTCGGACAGCTCCGCTCGCGCGTCCAGGTCGTCGAATTCGGCGGCGCAGCCGGCACGCTGGCATCCCTGGGCGACCAGGGCGTCGCCGTCATGCAGGCGCTGGCCGCGGGCCTCGGCCTCGACGCGCCGCTTACACCCTGGCATGTCTGCCGCGACGGGCTGGCGGAAACTGTCAGCCTGCTGGGGCTGATCAGCGGATCCCTGGCGAAAATCGCCACCGACGTCATCCTGCTGGCGCAGACGGAGGTTGGCGAGGTGGCGGAACCCTACGCTGCCGGCCGCGGCGCGTCGTCCACCATGCCGCAGAAGCGCAATCCGATCGCCTCGGAGTACATCCTGGCGGCGGCGCGGATGGTGCAAGGGCTGGTGCCGGTGATGCAGGGCGCGATGGCGCAGGACCATGAACGCGCCACCGGCCCGTGGCAGGCCGAGGCGCTGGCCCTGCCGCAAGCCTTCGTGCTGACCCACGGCGCGCTGCTGCATGCACGGACCATTGCGGACGGGATGGTCGTCGATACGAAGCGGATGCGCGCCAACCTCGGCATCACCCTGGGCCTTATCGTGTCGGAGGCAGTCATGATGGGCCTCGCCCCGGTGCTCGGCCGCGGCGAGGCGCACCATGTGATCAAGCGGGCCTGCGACACGGCGCTGGGCGAAAACATTTCTTTGGCGGATGCCCTGGAAAGGGATGCCGCCGTCGCCGCACGATTGGACCGCGAGGCGATCGAAAACCTCATCGACCCCGCAAACTATCTCGGCTCCGCCCAAACCTTCATCGATCGGCTGATCGCCGCCGCCGGGTAGCGAGAGGCCGGGGCGGCGGCGCGGGAACGATCAGACGAAGTTGGAACCATGCAGGGACGTTACATTGTCGAAGGTCACCTTGGTGCCGTCGGTCAGGGTGATGCTCACGCCGTGCGTCGATGTCGTTTGCGACGCCAGCGCCGCGGCGATCGCGTCCGGACCGTAGCCTTCCAGGTGGATGGCGATGTTGGCGCCGTTGAACAGACCCCGCACCTCCTCGGTCCCACCGGCCTGGCCCGAAATGAATTCATAGACATCGGCGCCTGGACCCGCAGTAATTGTCGCATGCCCGGTGCCGCCGACGAATGTGTCGGCACCCGTGCCGCCAACCAGTTGGTCCTTGCCCGATCCCGCGCTCAGCGAGTCCGCACCGCTGGAGAAGGCGCCCGATAGCGTCTCGTTGCCGCTCGCCGCGATCAGCACCTGATCACTGGTGCCATAGGCGTAGAGCTGGTCGCCACTGCCGCCGCCCACCAGAGTAGCGGCCCCGTCCCCGGCCCACAGCAGATTGTTGCCGGCCGATCCGCCGACGATGTACTGAGTGCCCGTCGGGCCGGCGGCGGAACCGAAATACGTGTCGCTGCCGGAGCCACCCATGATGGTCGCGCCTCCGACACCGCCGACGAACAGCAGGTCGCTGGCGCCGCCCTGGATAAAGTCACTCCTGGCTCCCGTCGCATCGACTGTTTCGGTACCGGTGCCGCCGGAGATGCTGTCGTCGCCGGTGGAAATGATAAGGTCGTTGCCACTGCCCAGCGCGATCGCGTTGCTGCCGGGGCCGCCCGAAATGGTGTTGTTACCGCTGCCGGTTGCCATGATGACGTTGGCGAGGCCGCTGCCGGTGTCGAGCAACCAGTTGCCGGTGCCCTGCACGACAAGCTGGTTGCCGCCGCCGCCGGCCACCACGGTGCCCGATCCGGTGGATGCGCTGAAGAACAGTTGGGTATGCTGGTCGGAGAGGATGGTTTGGTTCGACGCGCCGCTGTTGTCTATCAGTGTCGCGGGTCCGAAGCCCGCCACGTTGATGTTGGCCGAGGTATAGCCGGCGGGCAGGAAGGCCGGTCCGGGATTGGTCTGCAACAGCGAACCGCTTTGGCCCGACGCGACGGTCGGCGTCGCGTTCGTCGCGGTGACGATGCTGCCGTTGCTGACGCCGGCGTTGATCTGGGCGGCTATCTGTTGCGCCAGAATATAGTTGGCGGTTGTGTCGAACGACAAGGCAATCGGCGATTGCGTGCCGCTTCCAGAGATGGTGACCGATGGCATGTTCTGGCGCCTTCAAAAGGGATGCCCGCTGGATGCGTGCTGCGGCATGAGTGTCATGCGCTGAGGTCCATTGCCATGCATACATTATTTCAATATGTAGTATCAGCTGTTTCTTTTTTGCGTCGCAACATAGCTGTAGCAAAAGCAACCTGGCCGTTTTGAACGGCATCACGGCATGGGGCGCGGTTTACATTGCTAAACTACAATATATATGGCAAATTCCCCGCAGTTGGTATTTCCGGCGGAAACATGATCGTGCGGACGTTACGCGAAATGCCGCCAATTGTTTCAATACGCCTCGGCTGTGATTTTCAGAACGATACGGCAATCGCGAAAATGAGATGCCGCGAATGCACTTCACGTAAACGTGATTAATGTTACAGGCAAGGCCCGGCGCCGCGGACCCGTCACCGCCAATTCGCATGCTCCGCGATCAGGCCAAGACCACGCGCCGCGGCCTCGCCGTCGTGCCGTTCGGCATAGCCGCCGCAGCCGGTGATGGCACGGGCATACAGCGCCGTCAGGTCAGGGGCGCCGATGACCTGGATCACCGCTCCGGGTGCCTGAGCCATCGCGGCACGCACCTCATGTCCGATCAGAATCCCGGACAAATAAGCCGGCGACTCGGTCTCTTTCAGCCGATCGGCCAAGGCCAGGGCGCGGACGCCGAACAGGTGGTGCAGCAGGCCACCGGGTTGGGCCGAGCGCGCCAGACCGGCGTCGAACGGCGCGCCGCCCGCCGGGCCGTCGCGCATCATCCGGCCCAGAATGGTATGGCCACGCAGCGCGGCGAACGCCTCGCCGGTCATGTGAGTGGTGAAACCGGTGATGCGGCCGTCCTCCACCCGCACCCATTTGGAATGTGTCCCCGGCAGACAGGCGATGCCGCCATCGCGCAGCAATGACGGGACCCCCATGACCTGCGTCTCCTCGCCGCGCATCACTTCGGCGACGCCCGAGTCGTCGGTGCCGGACAGGCCGGGCACCAGCTTCACCCGCGCCCAGTCGAAGCCGATATCCACCAGCGCGGCGGCGAGCTCCGCCGGACCGGCCGGGCACGCCAGATAAGGTGCCTCCTTCCAGCCTTGGCGGCTGCCGACCATGCCGGACAGCAGCACCTTGTCCTCGCCGAGCGCCAGCCAGGGGCCGATTTCCTCACGCAAGGTGTCGCCGAACCGCCCGTCCGGGACGTTCAGGATGCCGCGCGGACTGGCCCGCCGATCGCGAATGGTACCATCGCGGGCGACGCGGAAAGCGCGGAAGCTGGTCGTGCCCCAATCCACACCGATCATGCCATTGTCCTCCCGTCCCGGCGCCTGACGGAGATTGATCCGCCGGCCGGTATGCCAGGAGAGTAACATCAGTTGACCGGCGGGCGCACACCTCGCACACCCCGTACGCGGTTTTTCCCCGCGAGTTGTTTTCCTGGAGTTGCCGACAGCCATGGCGGAAGCGCTGACCGCGGACCTGATGCCGGTGCCGCATGGATTCTTTACCCGCCGCGGCGGGGTTTCCACCGGGCCCTACGCCAGCCTCAATTGCAGCGTCTCCAGCGCGGACGATCCGGCGGCGGTGCTGGAGAATCGCGGCCGCGCCGCCCGCTCACTGGGAATCGAACCCGCGGCGTTGCTCGGGCTGACCCAGGTGCATGGCGACCGGGTGGTGACGGTGACCGAACCCTGGCTTCCCGGCCAGGGCGCCAAGGCGGACGCGATGGTGGCGAATTGGCCCGGGGTGGCGCTTGGGATCGTGACGGCGGACTGCGCGCCGGTGCTGTTCGCCGATTCGGCGGGCGGAGTCGTCGGTGCGGCGCATGCCGGGTGGCGCGGCGCCGTGCTCGGCGTGCTGGAGGCAACCTTGGCGGCAATGTCCGCCCTGGGCGCCTCGCCCGCGCGGATAGTCGCGGCGATCGGCCCCTGCATCGCGCAGGCTTCCTATGAAGTCGGTCCGGATTTGCGCGACTCGGTGCTGGCGGATGCGGCGGACGGGGCGGCTTTCTTCACGCCGGGGCAGCGCGAGGATCGCTGGCAGTTCGACCTGCCCGGCTATTGCGCCGCGAGGCTGCGTGCCGCCGGAGTTGGACAGGTCGTCATGACCGGAATCGACACGCTGACGGACGAGGACCGCTTCTTCAGCCATCGCCGCCGCACCCTCGCCAATTCCGGGCCGATCGGCCACCAGATATCGGTCATCAGGCTGGCGTGAACGGCGCGGATTGATCTGGCCCCTTCCGGTGCCTGCCCGCTTCTGCTTCAAGCCGCCGGATGATCGCTCGTTGTCTCGTCCTGTTGTTGTGTCTGTTCATCTCCGCCTGCGGCGACCTGCCGGAGCCGTTCATCGGCAATCCCGGTGCGACCGCCCGCAAACTGGCGCAGCCATTGACTCCGTTGCTGGCCGTGCCGCCGGGATCTGACACGCTGCTGCCCGACGCCGCCAACAAGGACCTGGCGGATCAGATCGCCACCGCGCTGCAGGCGACGGAGGTGCCGGCGATGGTGCGCACGCCCCAGAAGACGGACTGGCGGCTGATCACCAGGGCCGCGCGCGACGGCAACGTGGTCACGCCTATGTTCAGCGTGCAGGACCCGCAGGGGAAGGAGCAAGGCAGCGCGACGGGGGAGCCGATCCCGGTGGACGTTTGGGCGAGCGCGTCGCCGGCGCTGATGCAGCAGGTCGCCGGAGAGGCGGCGCCGCGCATCGGTGCCGTGCTGACCGGCATCCGCATCGCTCATGACAAGGCCGATCCCGGGAGCTTGTACAACCGGCCCGCCAAGGTGCTGGTGGCGGATGTCACCGGCGCACCGGGGGACGGCAACCAGACGCTGACGCAGCAGATGCGTGCCCGTTTGGCGGTGCTGGGGCCGATTGTGCTGACCACACCGGCGGGAGCGGATTTCAAGGTGGAGGGCCAGGTCAAAATGGTGCCCCAGCCAGAGCACAAGGAACGGGTGGAGATCCAGTGGAGCGTCAGGACCGCGTCGGGTGACGAGCGCGGCCGGGTGGTGCAATTGAACGAGATTCCCGCCGGCACGCTGGACCACTATTGGGGCGACGTCGCGGTGGTGGTAGCAACCGAGGCATCCAACGGGGTGAACGATGTAATCATCCGTCAGTCGGGGAAAGATCCGAACGCGGCGCGGGAACAGGCGAAGCAAGCGGCCACACATTGATAGTGCCAGGCGGCCCTCGCAGCGCGGTCTTCGGGCCGGCATTTGTTTGGGCGGCAGTTTTATTTTAAACACCCAAGATTAGGCCAATAGCGGCGTAAGTGCTATCGTCTCGCCGTCGCCGTCGAATGCAGGCTGCGTAAGGAGGATCCATGTCATCTGAAAACATGTGCCCGGTTGCGGGCGGGAACCACGGACATCAGACCGTTCTGGCCCGGGTCAATCGCGATTGGTGGCCGAGCCAGCTCAATCTTCATGTTCTTCACCAGAACTCCTCGTTGGCCGATCCGATGGGCGAGACGTTCGACTACGCCAAGGAATTCCGCAGTCTTGATCTCGATGCCGTGATCAAGGACCTGCATGCGCTGATGACGGACTCGCAGAGCTGGTGGCCGGCGGACTATGGCCATTACGGGCCATTTTTTATTCGCATGGCGTGGCACAGCGCCGGCACCTACCGCATCGGCGACGGCCGCGGCGGCGCTTCGTCCGGCTCGCAACGCTTCGCGCCGCTGAACAGTTGGCCGGATAACGTCAGCCTCGACAAGGCGCGGCGGTTGCTGTGGCCGATCAAGCAGAAGTATGGCCGCAAGCTCTCCTGGGCCGATCTGTTGGTGCTGACCGGAAATGTCGCCCTTGAATTGATGGGCTTCAAGACGTTCGGGTTCGGCGGCGGGCGTGAGGACGTGTGGGAGCCGGAAGAGGATATCGACTGGGGGCACGAGCACACCTGGCTCGGGGACGAGCGGTACCACGGCGAGCGTGAGCTGGAGAACCCGCTGGCTGCGGTGCAGATGGGCCTGATCTACGTGAATCCGGAAGGGCCGAACGGGAAGCCCGATCCGGTTGCGGCGGCGAAGGACATTCGCGAGACCTTTGCCCGCATGGCGATGGATGACGAGGAGACCGTTGCGCTGATCGCCGGCGGACACACGTTCGGCAAGTGCCACGGCGCGGCTGATCCCGGGCAATATGTCGGACCCGAGCCGGAGGGTGCGCCGCTCGAACAGCAAGGTCTGGGCTGGAAGAATTCGTTTGGCGACGGCAAGGGTGCGCATACGATCAGCAGCGGGTTGGAGGGCGCATGGACCACCGCTCCGGCGCAATGGGACAACAACTACCTGGACAATCTGTTCCGGTATGAATGGGAGCTGACCAAAAGCCCGGCCGGCGCTTTCCAGTGGACTCCGAAGGACCCGTCCGCGGCGGGCACCGTGCCGGATGCGCACGATCCGTCGAAGCGGCATGCGCCGATGATGCTGACAACCGACCTGTCGCTGCGGATGGACCCGATTTACGAACCGATTTCGCGTCGCTTCCACGAAAACCCGCAGGCCCTGGCGGATGCTTTCGCCAAAGCGTGGTTCAAGCTGACGCATCGCGATATGGGGCCTCGGGCGCGGTATCTCGGCAAGTTGGTGCCGGCGGAACCGCAGTTGTGGCAGGACCCCGTTCCGGACGTGGATCATGCTGTGATCGGCGAGCAGGATGTTGCCGCCCTGAAGGAGAAGATCCTCGCGTCCGGACTGTCGATTTCGGATCTGGTCGCGACCGCCTGGGCTTCAGCTTCGACGTTCCGCGGCTCCGACAAGCGCGGCGGGGCGAACGGGGCGCGCATTCGGTTGGCGCCTCAAAAGGATTGGGAGGTCAACCAGCCGGCTGTATTGTCGTCGGTGTTGCAGAAGCTGGAGCATATCGGGCAGGAATTCCAGTCCGGCGGGAAGCGGGTGTCCCAGGCCGATCTGATCGTTCTGGGCGGCTGCGCGGCGGTGGAGGCGGCGGCGAAGAAGGCCGGCCACGCCGTGACGGTTCCGTTCACGCCGGGGCGGACGGATGCGACGCAGGAGCAGACCGATGCGCACTCGTTCTCCGTGCTTGAGCCGACCGCGGACGGGTTCCGCAACTATCTTCGCGGCGGCCAAATGCGATCGGCCGAGGAACTGCTCGTTGACCGGGCGCAGTTGCTGACATTGACCGCGCCGGAGATGACGGTGCTTGTCGGCGGGCTTCGCGTGCTGAATGCCAATGCCGGGCGGTCGGGACACGGTGTCTTCACCCGGCAACCCGAGACGCTGACGAATGATTTCTTCGTCAATCTGCTCGACATGAAGACGGAGTGGCAGCCGTCCGGTGCGTCCCAGGGCTTGTACGAGGGACGCGACCGGGCGACGAACGAGATCCGCTGGACCGGCACCCGGGTCGATCTGATCTTCGGGGCGGATTCGCGGCTCCGCGCCATCGCGGAAGTCTACGCGTGCGAGGATTCGAAAGAGAAGTTTGTGAAGGACTTCGTGGCGGCCTGGACCAAGGTGATGAATCTGGACCGTTACGACGTGGCGTGACTGTGGCGGGGCGGCGTTTCAGGGTTGAAGCGCCGCCCGTCGCGCGTCGGGCGATCAACAAATCAGGAGAATTTCTTCGCGGCGCGCCAAGCGCAACGGTTCGGTTGAATGAGAACTCACTGAATGACACCGGTTCGTGCCAGAGTGGACTGGCAACGGATACGCGCTGCAAATCAGGGAGGAACCGATGCCGACAATCCGTGAAGGAGCTTTTGCGCCGTCTCTGCCCTATGCCGGTCATGTCCGGCGTGTTGGGTTCGATCAGCCGTTCCGCTGGATTGTCGCGGGAGGGCGGGATTTGATCGCTGCACCGGCGGCGAGTGTTTGTTACGGTCTGCTGTTCGTAATCGCCGGTTATGGTCTGACATTCGCGCTCTGGCGGGTGCACTCGATCTATATGCTTCTGCCGCTGGCGAGCGGTTTCATGCTGCTGGCTCCGGCGCTGACGCTGGGCTTCCAGGCGATCAGCCGGGATTTAGAGCAGCATCGGAAACCTTCGTTTGCCCGGGCGCTGTTCGCTTGGCAAACCAATACGGGGCCGATCTTTTATACCGGGCTGGCGTTGGTGTTCCTGTTCCTGGTGTGGTTTCGCCTCGCGCAGTTACTGTTCGCATTGAGCTTTCCGGCGACGGCGGAGCTGGATGTTCAGGGCTTGCTGAACGCAACGTTCTTGACCGCGGACGGGCTGGTGTTCCTGGTCTTCTTTCTGGCTCTTGGTGCCGGCGTGGCGGTGCTGGCGTTCGCCGGCGGTGCGGTTGCCTTGCCGATGCTGATCGATCGGCCGGTCGGTATGGCCGAGGCGATCGCGACCAGCTTCACGGCAGTGATACTGAACCTGCGGACGATGATGCTGTGGGCTGCGATTCTTGTGGCGCTGACGGCGGTCGGCATGGCCGCGTTTTACATAGGTTTGGCGATTACTTTGCCGATCGCCGGTCATGCGACGTGGCACGCTTATCGAGCGATGGTTGCGCCGGAGGGGTAGCCCGGGCAACGTTGCGGGCATGATCGTCCGGATGGTGATTCAGACAGCGATCGGGCTTGCGGCGATGGGGGTTGTGCTTTTTCTTGCAGCTGGCGACTGGGTTTGGCCGCAGGGATGGATTTTCCTCGGCGAGGTGGGCGGTTCCACCTTCGCACTGAACTTCTGGCTGGCGCGGCACGATCCGGCGCTGCTCGCGACACGCCTCTCCTCGCCGGTGCAGCGAGATCAGCGGCCGTGGGACCGCGTCTTCCTGGCGGTGGCCGCGGTGGTCTTCATTGCCTGGCTGGTGCTGAGCGCATTCGACGCTCGCCGCTTCGGATGGTCGCTTGTTCCGGTGTGGGTGGAGGCAGTCGGCGCGGTATTGATCGCGCTGTGCATGTTTGTCGTTTGGCAGGCGTTTCGGGTCAACTCGTTCGCCGCGCCGCAGGTGCGGATGCAGACGGATCGGGCGCATCGTGTCGTCAGTGACGGGGCATACGGGATCGTTCGGCACCCGATGTACGCTGGCGCGCTGATGATGTTCGTGGGCATGCCACTGCTGCTGGGGTCGTGGTGGGGGCTGCTGTTTCTTCCGCTCGGCGTGGTTGGGGTTGGGTTTCGCGCGGTGGGGGAGGAACAGATGTTGCGGGGCGAGTTGACGGGGTATGAGGATTATGCGCGGCGGGTCAGGTTCAGGATGGTTCCCGGGGTGTGGTGAAATGACGAAGCCCTGCAAACAAGAGTCCGCCTTGCCTGTTGGAGAGACCAGAGCGGTTTCAGGCTGGCTGGAAACGCTCACAACGTCTTCGCCCGGCTCGTCCGCATAAGCGCTAATATAGCGGGATCGGCACGAGCGTCGATTCGACTTATGTTAGCGCCTATGCTGTCAGGCCGAAAAAGCTCTAAAACGGCGTCGCTGCACGGGTTCGCGCCGCCGCCCCCCACCGGCGCTGTCCGGTCAGGAACGACACCCAGCCCAGGGCCGCGCCGCCGTGGCGCAGCACCTGAAAACTGAACGGCTCGATCAACGCCGCTGCCACCGCCGAAACGAGATTGACCCGCGCGGCCGGCCCGGCCCAGCGGCGATACAGCACCAGCGACCACAGGTAAAACCCCAGGTCCAATCCGATTTTCCCGCCTATGACAAGACCGACCGGCCCCAAGACAGAGACGTGCCCGGCCAGTCCGTAGGCCGCAAGCAGGCCGATGCTGGTCAGACCATACAGCGGTTGCATCGTGTCGAACGCTTTCACCGGCAGCATGCGGGTGCCGAGGTGCCCATACCGCCGGTCGCCGATCATGTGCCGGTACCAGAGCTGGGTCTGCAGGAAGCCGCCGAACCAGCGCCGCCGCTGCGTCAGGAAGGCGCCGATTGTCTCGGGTGCGTCCGTGCGGGCGCGGGCTGCACCGATGACGTCCGTGCTCCATCGCAGCCCCCGGGCCTCGGCATGGTGCAGCAGCCGGTGGGTCAGTTCGTAGTCTTCCACCAGACAGTCGGTGTCGAAGCCGCCTACCGCCAACACCGCGCCGCGGCGATAGGCGGCGAACGCGCCGGAGATCAACAGCAACCCGTGCTGCCGCGCCCAGGCGTAGCGGGACAGGAAGTTTCGCATATACTCGTAGGTCTGGAACCACTGGAAGACCCGGCCGCCGGGCGATCCGGAGCAGACCGGGAACAGCACCCCGGTCGCCGCCACCAGATCGGCTCGGGCGGCGAAGGCCCGGCGCATCGCCGCGATCGCCTCGGGGTCCGGCAACGTGTCGGCGTCGACCGTCAGCACCACCTCGGAGCCGATACGTCCGAGCGCTTCGTTCAGCGCGTTGGCCTTGCCGCCGCGCCGGAGCCGCAGCCAGCGGAGCGAGGGGTAAAGCGGGGCTGGCTCGCTGATCCCGCCCGGCGCGGGTTGCACGAGCCCGTAGCCGCCGAGCAGTTCGGCCGTGCCGTCATCCGACCCGTCATCCGCGATGATCACCTCGTCGGGCGGTTCGGTCTGGGCACGCAGGGCGGCCAGGGTCGCCGGCAGCACCGCGGCCTCGTTGTAGGCCGCGACGATGACGCCGAGGCTGACATCCCGGGCGGCGGCCTCGCGCACCGGTTCGGCCGCGCGCAGCAGCGGCAAGGTCTGCCGGAACACGAACGCCAGCAGCGCCGTGTCGTAGCCGATATAGGCGAGTCCGATGGACCAGGCGAACACTCCGCCGGCCCCGAAGGCGCGCAAAAAGAGCAGAATCCAGAGCAGCGTAACGCCGCCGTGAATGAGTATGGCTGCCAATGGCGTCGGCGGCGGCACATGGCGCGGGGAAACGGCGCGGCGAACGCGTTCCAGGTCGATCGTGAAGGTGGACATGCAGACCGGTCGCGTCCTTTGCTGTCGGCGAGAAACTTGAAACTGGAGCGATTCCGCGAATATGCCAGTCCCATGACGTCAATCATCGCCTCATCGCCACGAACCGGGCCGGGGCCGCGACTGCCCGATCGCTACACCCGGACTGCGATCGTGCTGCACTGGGTTATCGCCGCACTGATAGCCCTCGCCGTCGTCCTGGGCCTGACGGCCGACGCGCTGCCGGAGGACTGGATCAGGCCGGCGATCGACCTGCACAAGTCCTTCGGCCTGACCGTTCTCGGCCTGGTGCTGGCTCGCATCCTGTGGCGCCTGACCCATCCCGCGCCACCGTTGCCCGGCGCCTACGCCCGGGTTGAACGGATCGCCGCGCACACGGTGCACGGGCTGCTTTACGGGCTGATGCTGTTGCTGCCGATTTCGGGATGGCTGCATGATTCCGCGTTCAAGGATGCAGCCGCGCATCCTTTGTCTTTGTTCTGGACCATCCCATGGTTTCGGATCGCCGCGATCCAGAATATTCCCGCGGCACCGAAGGAGGTTTTGCACGGCCAGTTGTTTGCGCTTCATGCATGGACAAGTTACGCCCTGTACGCCCTGGTTGCGCTGCATCTCCTCGGAGCGCTGAAGCACCAGTTCATCGACCGCAATGCCGAACTGCAACGTATGGGCTTCGGTCGGTCGAGGCGCGCGGAAAGTGCGATGAGCCGCACGTCATACCCGGGCGACGCCCAAAAATAAGCGAATCCGGGGGTCCGTCCCCGCTTCCGTCATGGCCCGGCTTGTTGTCCGGGGCATGACGTTTTAGGAAGCCGTCTCCCTGACGCGGTAATTTTTTTGGGCGTCGCCGTTCGCCCGTGATCCGCTTTCTCCCGACCGGTTGACGGCGATGTGTACCTTGTCTTGCCGGGTGCCGGGTAACCCGTCATAACCCCGCGCCTGATGAGCATCGCAGACGATATCCGCCAGTCCCTCGTTCCGCCGCATCCGGCCGGGCGCCCCTTCATTCTGGGCGGCCTCGTCGCCGTTATGTTCGGCGTCGCGGTGGGGATGTGGCTGATCTGGCTCGGGCTGCTGTTCACCCTGTTCTGCCTGTATTTCTTCCGCGACCCTGAACGGGTGCCGCCGCGCCGCCCGGGCCTGTTCCTCGCCCCTGCCGACGGGCGCGTGGTGGCCGTCACGCTGGCGCCTCCACCGGCCGAGCTTGGCCTGGGCAGCAAGCCGCGCTGGAAAGTCTCGATCTTCCTGTCGGTGCTGAATGTGCACGTCAACCGCGTGCCGGCGGACGGCATTGTCACCCGCATCGCCTACCACCACGGCGCCTTCGTCAGCGCCGCCCTGGACAAGGCGAGCGAACTGAATGAGCGTAACGCCCTGGCGATCCGCCTGTCGAACGGACAGGAGATCGCCGTTGTGCAGATCGCCGGCCTGATCGCCCGCCGCATCCTGTGCTTCGTCAAGGAGGGCGACCGGTTGACGGCCGGCGACCGCTTCGGCCTTATTCGCTTCGGCAGCCGCACCGACCTCTATCTGCCCGAGGGCGTGGCGCCGATGGTCGTGGAGGGACAAACCATGGTGGGTGGCGAGACGGTCATCGCCGAACCGGCGTCATGAGCGATCGGCCCGGGGTCTCGCCGATCCGGCGGCTGCGGCGATACCGGCCGCGCAAGCGGCAGCGGCCGCGCTACAAGGGCCCGTCGTTCAATCGCATCATCCCCAATCTGATGACGATGATCGGGCTGTGCGCCGGACTCACCGCCATGCGCTTCGGCCTGGAGGGCCGGTTCGGGGCCGCGGGCGCGGCGATCGTGGTTGCCGGGGTGATTGACGGATTGGACGGCCGGCTCGCCCGCATGCTGAAGGGCACGTCCCGCTTCGGCGCGGAGTTCGACAGCCTGTCCGATTTCCTGTGCTTCGGCGTGGCGCCGCCGTTCGTGCTGTATCTGTGGTCGCTGCACCGTGGCGGGGCGTACGGCTACGCGCCCGGCGTGGTCTTCTCGGTCTGCATGGCGCTGCGGCTGGCGCGGTTTAATGCGTCGCTGGATGGGGCGCCGCGTCCGGCCTATGCGCATAGCTTCTTCACCGGGGTGCCGGCTCCGGCCGGGGCGGGGCTGGCGCTGTTTCCCCTGTTCCTCGGGCTGGAGGCACAGGACCTCGGCTGGGGATGGCTGAGCAACGTGGCCCAGCACCCGCTGCTGTGCGCGGCAGTGCTGCTGGGGACCGCCTGGCTGTCGGTCTCGACGCTGCCGGTGTGGAGCTTCAAGAACTTCAAGGTGCCGTCCGACTACGTGCTACCGCTTCTTGTCGGTACCTGCGCCTATGCCGCGGTGCTGATCGCCGATCCGTGGGGGGCGCTGGCGGCGGCGTCGTTCCTGTATCTGGGAATGCTGCCGTTCAGCGTGCGCAGCTTCCGCCGCCTGCGGCTGGAGGCCGAGGCGCCGCACGACGACCTGCGGGAGAGCGCTTAGCTCGACGCCCGGGAATAAGCGAGTCCGGACGTCCTATCCTCTTCCGTGATGCGCCGGCTTGTCCGGGCCACCCCATCGGCACCGTGCCGCGATGGCTGGCCCGGACAAGCCGGGGCATGACGGTTGAGAGGCCGTCTTCCTAAAGCGGCAGTTGTCGGGCGTCACCTTGGGGACTGTCGGGCTTCCGCTCATGCCGAGTGTACTTGCTGCGCCACGTCGTCATGCCAGAATCGTGATGACTGAGAAACGCTTCGGCTGCGGTTTTCATCTGCACACACTTGCGAGAGAACCCCCCGCTTCACGTTGCCTATATGCACTAGTTTCGTTATTCCCATACATACGGCTGTCTGATCCGGGCGACTGATCTCCGGCTTGGCAAGGGATACCGATGGTGGGTTTATCGGCGGTTGCGTTAGCGTTAGCCGATCGGCGGGGAGCGATTGCGATTCTGTTCGCTCTTTTGCTTCCTGCCCTGATGGCATTGATGGGCTTCGCGGTAGACGTCGGATTCTTTTACGTTGAACAACAGCGGCTCCAGGTGGCGGCTGACGCCGCGGCGATCGGTGCCGCGCTGCTTTTGCCAAATCAACCCACGACCGCTCAATTGCAGGCTGCGGCACTGCAAGCGGCAAACGATGCCACCGGCGGCAGCCTCATTGGCACGCTTGCAACCCCGATCACGGTTGCCGCCACATCCTCCGCCCTAACCGTCACGCTCGCGAGCCAGTCCCATGGGTTTTTCGCCCCCGCGCTGCAGGTGATGGCGCCGACGCTTCAGGCCAAGGCAACCGCCGGCACGAAGTCGTCCTCGGCTTGCGTGCTGGCACTGGCCACCGCGGGCGGGACCGGGATCCAGGTGGACAACATGGGCAGGATTACCGCCACCAACTGCGGCATTTTCTCCGATTCATCGGCGAGCAACTCCATTTACCTGAACAGCGGCACCATAAGCGGCCAGAGCGTTGGGGCGGTCGGCACGGTCTCGCTGTCCAACAGCGGCTCCAACACTCTGTCGCCCAATCCCGCTGTGTCCGGCGCATCGGCGAAGGCAAACCCGTTTGCCGGCATGACGGCACTGACGCCTGGTTCCTGCAGCTATCCCAGCGGAACCAGTTTTACCGCCTGGCAAAGCACACCATACCACTTCACCCAGAGCCAGAATGTGTTCTGCGGCGATACGACCATCGGCGGCAACGGCACCACCGACATATTCGATCCCGGGGTCTATTACGTCGTCAACGGCAACCTGACCTTCAACAACGCGTCGGTCAATAGTGTGCAGGGCGTAACCTTCGTGCTGACCGGCAGCGCTCCCGGCGCATTCAGTTGGACGAATTATTCCGGCACGTTCCAAATGAGCGCGCCAACCTCAGGCGCCACCGCGGGCATCCTGGTGTGGCAGACCTGCGGCAGTGGATCCGTCGGCACCAATGAATTCGCAGGCGGATCGACGATGCAGATCTCCGGCGCCTTCTATGCACCGTGCGGGACCCTTGAACTCAGCAACGATGCTCAACTGACGACCCAATCGGGAGGCACCATGACCGTAGTCGCGAATGTCATTTACGTAACGGGTTCCGCGGGCATCGCCGCGGTCGGATCGACCAGTTCCAGCGGAACCGGAGTGGTATTGCAGCGATGAGGCACCATCTTGCCAATTTTGTGCGCGACCGCGCGGGTGCGGCCGGCATCGAGGCGGCTCTCCTCACCAGCCTGGTGTTGGCGCCCATGCTGGGCGGAGCGACCGATGCAGGTCTCGTGCTGTACTCCTGGGGCCAGATAACCCGGGCGGAGCAAGCTGGAATCTACTCGGCCTGGGGGAACAGTGCGATAACCGCCACCACCATGGTCAACGCGGCGCAGGCGGCTATCAGCAATTCCTCGATGGCACCGACCATACAGGCGGCCATTACCTGCTACTGCCTGCCGTCGGCCAGCCCGTGGAATTGGAGCGGGGCAGTTCCAGTCGCTTGCACGTCGACCTGCGCCTCGGGCAAGGTACTCACCGAGTATGCGACCGTGTCGGTCAGCACCTCGGTGACACTTCCCCTGCCGCTGCCGCTTCTGGGTTTCGGTTCGCCATACATGATCATCGCGAAAGCGACCGCGCGGGTGCAATGATCCGTCATCGCATGCAGGCCGATCGGCGGGGTAATTTCGTGTTGGAATTCGCCTTGCTCGCACCCATCATGCTGATCATGCTGCTCGGACTGATCGACCTTTGCAGAATGCTCGGCGACCAGCACGCGCTCGATCAGGGTGCCGCGGCCGCGGCCCGCTATGCGGTGGTCAACAGCACTTCGGCGAGCGCTACGTCAATCCAGACCGTATTCATGACGGCGGTGCAGCCCATGCTGGGCAGTTGCACGGGCTGTTCGGTCACGGTGACCTTCAACCCCAGCTTTAAACCGGGGGGCACCGTCACCGTGGCCGCGACCTACGCCTGGACGCCGTCGTCGCCAATCACCTTGATGTCCGCCCATAGCCTCGCCAGCGCGACAACATTAACGGTGCAGAACTGATATAAAACCGGCGGGGCCGGAGGACGGTTTCCGCGTCGTCGAACCGATTCCGGATTAATACCGACGGCCGGTGATAGTGATTCTCCGCCTCCAACCCCTCATGACCCGGACAAGCCTGGACAAGCCGGGCCATGACGGGGGAGACGGGCGCGACGGGTCGAACTCAACGGCCCCTTGGTATGATGTGCTATCCCGGCGCGCGACGATCTTTACCCGGCCTGGCGGGCAGTTGTTCTTGGCGCTGACACTTGACGCCGCCGCGCCCGGATCAGGTGAAAGCCGAACAAACCGGACCCGAGGATCGCCAGGGACGAAGGTTCCGGCACAGCCATGGGGGTGACGACGATATCGTCCAGGAAATCCGTGCTGTTGTCGTCTCTCAGGCCAAAGGACAATTCGGTCGAATCAGTCGTCGCGACCTCGGTCAAGGTGAACTGCTGCCAACCATAGGAAAGGTCGGTCTGATCAAGTACCGTGGAGCCATCCCACGACAGGCTTACCTCGTCCAGCCAAATATAGCTTCCGTTAACCTCAAAGCTGATCAAATATGTTGTTCCGGCGACTGTAGGCAGGGTCTGGCTCAGAGGATAGGTGGCTCCGGCACCCCAGAACGAAAGACCATAGCCTTCGCCGCCATAGCCCGAACCGTCGGAGGGCCAGAAGACGAAGGTGGTGGAATACGACCAGTCCAGCAGATTGCCGGTTTCGAATCCGCAGTTCTGGACGAGATTGCCGGGGACCGCGCTGCAACTGCTTGAGGCGCTGGCCGATCCGCCATGTAAAACCAGGCCGGCGATCGCAGCCGCCACGAAACTCCGACCAACGGACCTGATCATCGCCGCGCCCCTCAGAATGCCGGATACTATCATCACGCACAGTACGAACAGACAATAGTATTGTACATGTTACGGCGAAGTGCGGACGACACTTTTGCGTTATCCCAACGTTGCTGCCGTCGGTTTGCCTGTGCGGGCGAATCCTCCCCATCACGTGACGAAGGCGCCGTCGAAGCCTTTCGGACGGACAAGGCATAGACCGCGAACCACCCGCGCCGGAGGATCGAGTGCTACCTGGATTGGAAAAGAACACATCCGCTTTCACGCGGACGGTCGGGACCGCTCCTGTACCCCGAGCGCCCATGCTTGAACGTCTCTGCCTCGGCTGGACCGTCCGTGACCGTGCAGGCCCGGGACCGCCCCGCCTGCCGCTAGGGTTTGCGGCGCAACCGCCGCGCGTTGGCGCGCGAGCGGTTCAGGAACGGTGCGATGACCGCGGCGCTGCCTTTGCCGGTCATCAGTGCCCATGTGGATGCCTGCATCGCGGCGATCTTCTCCGCTGTCATGCGATGGTATTCGGCGGCACTGCAAGTGCCCTTCGCCATCATGACCGAGCGGTGGAAAATCGTCTCCCAGGAAGCGGTGCCGAGCCGGGCCATGCTGAGCGGAAGCGCGAGTGATGTGTGGCGGGTGCGTCTTGCCATGCGATGGAAGATGCCCACCCCGACTGACCTCCGCAAGTGCGGCGAGCGGTTCGCGAACGGGGCGCTCACCGCGACAGCGCGGCGTACAGGCTAGTCCGCCGCCTCGGCCGGCACCTTCGCCGCGGCCTTTTTCCCCGATGCCTTCTTTGCCGCGGCCGTCTTGCCAGCCGGCTTCTTGGCCGCCGCTTTCTTTGGCGCTGCGCGCTTGGCCGGTGCCTCAGCCGCACCCGCCGCCGCGCCCTTGGCCGCCGCCTTGCCGCCCTTCTTCCCGGCGGCACCCCGCGGTTTTAGCGCCTTACCCTTCTCGACCAGCAGCTTCACCGCCTCATCCAGCGACACGTCCTCCATCGCCACGCCGCGCGGCAGGTTGGCGACGGTCTTGCCGTGCTGGACGTACGGTCCGAACCGGCCCTTGCGCACGGTGACCAGTTCCTTGTCGCCGGGATGCGGGCCGATGGTCCGCACGCTCGCCAGTTTCTTCGCGAGCAGATCGACGGCCCGGTTCAGCCCGATCGCCAGGATATCATCATCGCGGTCCAGCGAACCGAACACCGCGCCCATCTTCACATAGGGCCCGAAGCGGCCGATGCCGGCCTCGATCTTTTCCTTGGTCTCCGGGTGCATGCCGATAAGGCGAGGCAGCGCCAACAGTTTCAGCGCCTGCTCCAGCGTCAACTGGTCGCCGTCCATGCCGCGCGTCAGCGAGGTCCGCTTCGGACGCACCTTCTTGTCCTCGCCCTGCTCGCCCTGCTGCACATACAGGCCGTAAGGGCCGCGCCGGACGGTGACCTCGTCGCCGGTATCCGGATGCACGCCCAGCACGCGCATGCCGTCCTTCAGCGTCTCGCCCTGGTCGTCTCCGGCATCGATCGCCAGTCGGCGGGTGTACTGGCACGCCGGGTAGTTCGAGCAGCCGATGAAGCTGCCGTACCGCCCGAGCTTCAGCCCCAGCCGCCCGTTGCCGCAGGCGGCGCACACCCTCGGATCGCTGCCATCTTCCCGCGCCGGGAAGAAATGCGGCCCCAGATCGGCGTCCAGCGCGTTGATGACGTCGCTGATCTTTAGGTCGCGGGTCTGCTCGACCGCCTTGGAGAACTCCTCCCAGAAAGTCCGCATGACCTTACGCCAGTCCAGCGACCCGGCGGAGATCTCATCGAGCTTCTCCTCAAGACCCGCCGTGAAGCCGGTATCGACGTAATGCTCGAAGAAGCTGACCAGGAAGGCGGTGACCAGCCGGCCGCGATCCTCCGGGATGAAGCGCCGCTTTTCCAACTTCACGTAATTGCGATCCTGCAGCACCGACAGGATCGAGGCATAGGTGGAGGGCCGGCCGATGCCGAGTTCCTCCATCTTCTTCACCAGACTGGCCTCCGAGTAGCGCGGCGGCGGCTGGGTGAAGTGCTGGGTGGCATCCACCTTCTGCCGCTTCAGCGGATCGCGCTCCGCCATCGGCGGCAGCATACGGTTGTCGTCGTCCTCCGCCGCGCCCTCGGCCTTGTCGTCGGTATCCTCGCGATACAGTTTCAGGAACCCGTCGAAGGCGACGATCGAGCCGGTCGCGCGCAGCTTCACGCCCTTGCCATCGACAACGTCCACAGCGACCTGGTCGAGCTCGGCCGACTGCATCTGCGAGGCGACGGCGCGCTTCCAAATCAGCTCATACAGCCGCCGCTGGTCGCCGTTCAGGCTGTGGCCGAGGCTGTCGGGCGTACGAGAGACGTCAGTCGGACGTATCGCCTCGTGTGCTTCCTGTGCGTTCTTCGCCTTGCTGGTGTATTCGCGGGGAGCAGCCGGCAGATAGTTGGCTCCGAACGCGCCCTTCACATGTTCGCGAATGCTCACGATGGCTTCCTTCGCCATCTGCACGCCGTCGGTCCGCATATAGGTGATCAGGCCGGTCGTCTCGCCGCCGATATCGACGCCCTCATACAGGCCCTGCGCCAGCCGCATCGTCTGCTGCGCGCCGTATCCCAGCTTGCGAGACGCCTCCTGCTGCAGCGTGGACGTCGTGAACGGCGGCGGCGGGTTGCGCTTGACGCGGCGGCGCTCGACCGAGCCGACGGTGAACTGCCCGGCCTCGACCGCGGCTTTCGCCGCCAGCGCGAGCGCTTCGGTGTTGAGGTCGAACTGATCGAGCCGCTTGCCGTTCAAATGCGTCAGCCGCGCGGTGAACGGGGCGTTGCCCGGCGTCAGGAACAGCGCCTCGATCGTCCAGTACTCGCGCGCCCGGAAGATCTCTATTTCCGCTTCGCGATCACAAATCAGCCGCAGGGCGACGGACTGGACGCGGCCGGCGCTGCGGCTGCCGGGAAGTTTGCGCCACAAGACGGGCGACAGGGTGAAGCCCACCAGATAGTCAAGCGCGCGGCGCGCCATGTAGGCCTCGATCAGCGGCTGATCGAGTTCGCGGGGGTGCGCCATGGCGTATTGCACGGCGTTGCGGGTGATCTCGTTGAAGGTGATGCGGCGGACGTTGACGCCCTTCAGCGCGTGCTTGTCCTCCAGCATGGCCCGGACGTGCCAGGAGATCGCCTCGCCCTCGCGATCCGGATCGGTTGCCAGATACAGGGTTTTGGCGCCTTTCAGCGCCTTGGCGATGGCGCCGACCTGCTTGTCGCCACGGGCGTCGGACTCCCAGTCCATGGCGAAGTCCTGGTCCGGGCGGACGCTGCCATCCTTTGGCGGCAGGTCGCGCACGTGGCCGAAACTGGCAAGAACCGTGTAGCCTCCACCGAGGTAGCGGTTGATGGTTTTGGCCTTTGCGGGGGATTCAACGACAACGACGTCTGACATTTGCGGGTGCGCTATCCTAATCGATGCCGCCGGGCAAGAGTGCGACGCGGTTGCCGGGCAGCGTCTCTACACGGCCCGCCAGTTCCAATTCCAGTAGAACCGCAACTGTGACGGGCGGCGACAGTTGGCAGCGCCGCACAAGATCGTCAACCGTTGTTGGCTCCGGAGAGAGCAAAGCCAGCACCTGATCGCGGTCTTGCGGGGGTCCCGGACGCTCATTCCCAATGACCCCCTCCCCCCGTCATGGCCCGGCTCGTCTGGGCCATCCACCGCGGCACGTGCTGGCGGGGGTGGCCCGGACGAGCCGGGCCATGACGGGGGGGCCGGCACGAGAGGCAGGTTATCCAGCACATCGGCCGCCGACTCTACGAGCACCGCGCCCTGGCGGATCAGGTCGTTGCCGCCCCTCGCCCGGGGATCGAGCGGCGACCCGGGAACCGCGAAGACCTCCCGCCCCGCCTCCTGCGCAAAACGGGCGGTGATCAGGCTGCCGGAGCGAGGCGCCGCCTCCACCACCACCACGCCCAGCGACAGGCCGGCGATGATCCGGTTGCGGCGCGGGAAGTGGCGAGCCTGCGGCACGGTGCCGACGGGTGCCTCCGTCACCAGCAGGTTGGTGTCGGCGATGCGCCTGTGCAAGTCCGCGTTGTCCGGCGGGTAGGGCTGGTCGATCCCGCCGGCGATCACCGCGATGGTGCGGCCGGTGCGCATCGCGCCCAGGTGCGCGGCGGTGTCGATGCCGCGCGCGAGGCCGGAGACCACGACCAGTGTCTGTGCCAGGTCCGCCGCCAGCGTCTCCGCCATGCGCTGGCCGTTGGTCGAGGCGTTGCGCCCGCCGACGGCGGCGACGCAACGCTTATGCGCGAGGGCGGCCTCGCCGAGGACGATCAGGCACGGCGGCGCGTCGTCCATCAGCGCCAGCAGCGGCGGATAATCCGGATCGCCGAGGAACACGATCCGGCCGCCCAGTGCGCGGGTGCTATCCAGTTCGCGTTCCGCCTCCCCCACGCTCATCACCGCCGGCCCGGCCGATCGGCCGGCGGCGCGGGCGAGGCGGGGGAGTGCGTCGATCGCGGCGGCCGGGGTGCGGTAGCGCTCCAGCAGGCGGCGGTAGGTGACCGGGCCGATACCGTCTGTTCGGATCAGGCGGAGGCGGTCGCGTTGGTCGTCTGGTCGTCCCTTTGGCATGCCGGCGGCGTCCTTCGGTGCCGGCCGCCGGGGGGCGGCCGGGCCGTCAGGCAGTCTCCGTCTTGCTGCGGCCGATGCGAGGCTCGGTGCCGGACAGCAGGCGGCGGATGTTGGCCTGGTGGCGGACGAACACCAGCACGGCAATGGTAAACGCCAGCTTAACGACGCCGAAATTTTCCACGATCAACGCGGCGAGCGGGGCGGTGGCGAAGGCGGCGAGGGCGGCCAGCGAGGAAAACCGCGCCGTGGCGGCGACCAGCAGCCAGACGGCACAGGCGGCCGCGCCGATGGGCCAGGACGCAGCGATCAGCACGCCCAGGCCGGTGGCAACACCCTTGCCGCCCTTGAATTTCAGCCAAACGGGAAACAGGTGGCCGAGCACCGCGGCAAGGCCGGCGAACAGCGCGAGGTCCTCGCCGCCGAGGGCGCGGACGATCAGCACCGCGGCGGCGCCCTTCCCCCCATCCAGCAAGAGAGTCGCGGCAGCGAGGCTCTTTCGCCCGGTTCGCAGGACGTTGGTCGCGCCGATGTTGCCGGAGCCGATGCCGCGGATATCGCCGAGACCCACGGCCTTGGTCAGCAGCAGGCCGAACGGGATCGATCCCAGAAGGTAACCAAACAGGCTGTAGGCAATCATCGAAAGGGCGTCGGACATCGGAGCATCAATCCATCGGGACGGGGGAGGATTTATCTGAGGCGGCTGGCGGGACGGGCTTGTAGCGTCATGCCGTTCACCCGGCCAGCGGCCGTTTCGCCGCGAGCGGCCATGGATCGGTCCTGGTGGCGCTTCACCGGAACTATCTCGTTTGTTCACTAATACGTGAATTGAGAAGTATCAGCTTGGCATTAGGCAATGCCCGAGATTAAGCGAATTGGGCGGTCCACTTTTTACCGTCATGGCCCGGCTTGTCCGGGCCATGACGATTTGACGAAGCCGCCGGGGCCGAAGCTCTGATTGTTGGGCGTCGCCTTAGGTTGCCATAGGGCAACGAGACCGCTCCCGCCCTGCAAGGTCGATGATGAATTTTCATGCGGATACCGCCGCCCGTGCGCCGCCCGACACAGGGCTGCGCGGGCTGATCGTCCGGGGCGGGGCCATGATGATGGGGCGGCAACTGGCCACGCTGGGCCTTAGCCTCATCGGCCTGCTGATCGTCACCCGCATCATCGGCCCCGCCGCCTACGGGTCGTATGTCGCGGCGTTCGGCATCTACCTCTGCGCCCAGAACCTGGGACAGGCCGGCATCGGCGTCTATCTCGTGCGCGCGCCCGGGGAGGTGGATGAGCGCACCTGGCATGTCGGCTCGACCCTGCTGCTGATGTCCGCCGTGCTTCTGGTCGCGATACTGGAATGCAGCCTCGGCGTGATCGAGGCCTGGAGTCCGCTGCCCGACCTGGGACCGCTGCTGTCGGTGCTGCTGCTGTCGCTTCTGGCGCAGATCCCGGGTGTGGCGGCAGGGGCGCGGCTGGAGCGGGCGCTCGACTTCCGCCGGGTGGCGATCATCGAGGTGGCGGGCCAGGCGATCTACTATCTCGTTGCGCTGCCGCTCGTGTGGCTCGGCTCCGGTGTCTGGTCGCTGGTGGCGGGATGGTGCGGGCAGCAGGTTTTCGTGTGCATCGCCTTGCATGCCGCCGCGTCCTACCGCCCGCGCCTCGCGTGGGATCCCGCAACCGTTCGCGCCATGCTGCGCTACGCGTTCAGCTTCACGGCGGCGGACTGGTCCTGGCAACTGCGCAATCTGATCAACCCGCTCATCGTCGGCCATTTTCTGCCTCCCGAGGCGGTCGGGCAGGTCGGCCTTGCGATCCGGCTGATGGACCTGCTGACGTTTTCCAGGACGATCGCGTGGCGGCTGTCGGTGGCGGCGCTGGCCAGGATCCAGACCCGGCCGCGCAAGCTGGTCGCCGCGATCACCGACGGGATGCGTTTGCAGACGCTGGCGCTTGGGCCGGTGCTGATCTGCTTCAGTTGGTTCGGTGCCTATGCCCTGTCCGCGGTGTTCGGCGCGCGGTGGCAGCCGGTGATGATCGTCTACCCGTTCCTGGCCCTAGGCTACCTGACCAATGCGCAGTTCAACTTCCATGCCTCGGTGCTGTACGTGTTGCACCGGAACCGGGACGTCGCGCTGTTCCACATCGTCCACGTCCTTCTGTTCGCGGGGGCGGCCTGGATCTGCGTCGGACGCTGGGGCATCGCCGGCTATGGATACGGCGAGATGGCGGCCCTGCTGAGCTACGCCGTCATTCACTGGCGCGTGAAGCAAGCGGTCGGCGTACCGGAGTATGGCATCTCCGCCCTGTGGTGGCTGTCGCTGGGCATCGGCCTGTTCTGGCGGGACCTGGGGCCTTGGGCGATCGTCGCGCCCGTCGTCGGACTGCTGTGCCCGGCTTCGCTGCGACAGTTGAAAGCGTATTTTCGTATGTTCGCCGGAACGCCTCGGCGGGTCGTGTGATCGCGGCGGCCTGCGGCGCGGTCGTCCCCGCCGTCGTGGCGGGCGCAGGCCCGTGGGCGTCAGAATGGTGTCGGCGGCGGGTCGCTGCATCCCCGTGTCATGGCCGGATTGAGTGCCACAGGCCCTAACATAAGCGAAGACCGGCACGGTCGTTGCCCTAGCGTCATGGCGGGCTTGGCCCGGCCACCCGCGACTTACGGTGCCGATGGCAGCAAAGTCGTGGAAGGCCGGCCATGACACAAGGGTCGATCGGCCCGCTATTCTAACGCCTATGGGCGCAGGCCCGCCATCCACGCCTTTTGTTGGTGCGAGCGAAAAGCGTGGATTCCCACTTTCGCCGCCGTGACGAGGCAGCGCGGCCGGAGGGTCGATGTCAACGGCGGTTGGTGTAACATGCGGCAAACCCGGCGGTGTCCGGGTCAATCAACAGGAGGAACACTCATGACCAAATCCGCATCCACCCCGCCGTTCCGCGCCGATCATGTCGGCAGCCTGCTGCGCCCGAAGGAACTACAGGAGGCGCGGGCGAAATGGAAAGCCGGCACGCTGCCGCATGACGCGCTCCGCGAGGTCGAGGACCGCTGCATCGCCGCCGCCATCGTCAAACAGGAATCGATCGGCCTGCGCGCCGCGACCGACGGCGAGTATCGCCGCGCCTACTGGCACTACGATTTCGTCGCCGGCCTGGATGGCGTCGAGCTTTACGAGCCGGAACAGAAGATCCAGTTCCACGGCGGCGTCCCGCTCGGCCACAAGCTGCGGGTCAACGGCCACATCGCCTGGACGCGGCCGGTGATGATCGATCATTACCGGTTCCTCGCCAGCCATGTCCGCTCGGCGGTGCCGAAGCAGACCATCCCGTCGCCCTCGGTGGTGCATTTCCGCGGCGGACGGGAGGCGATCGACAAAAGCGTGTATCCCACGCTGGACGGGTTCTTCGCCGATCTGGGGGTGGCGTATAACAAGGCGGTCGGCGCGTTCGGCGAGGCCGGCTGCCGCTACTTGCAGCTTGACGAGGTCAACATCGCCTATCTCTGCGACCCGGATCAGATCGCCGGCCTGAAGGCGCGCGGCGAGCATGTCGAAGACCTGCTGGGCATCTACGCCGGCATGCTGAACCAGGCGATCGCCGGCAAGCCGGAGGGGATGACGATCTCCATGCATCTCTGCCGCGGCAATTTCCGCTCCACCTGGGTGGCGAAGGGCGGGTATGAGCCGGTGGCCGAGGTGCTGTTCAACCGGATCAACTCGGATGCGTATTTCATGGAATACGACACCGAACGCGCCGGCGGGTTCGAGCCGCTGCGCTTCGTGCCGCGCGGGCACAAGATCGTTGTCTTGGGGCTGATGACCAGCAAGACCGGGGAACTCGAAAGCAAGGACTCGCTGAAGCGCCGGATCGACGAGGCCGCGAAATACCTGCCGCTGGAACAGCTTGCGCTGTCGCCGCAATGCGGCTTCGCCTCAACCGAGGAAGGCAACACGCTGACCGAAGACCAGCAATGGGCGAAGCTGGCGCTGTGCGTCGATGTCGCGCGGGAGGTCTGGGGCGGCGTCTGAACGGATGCACCGACTCGGACGGTTGCGGTAAGGTCCCTGCCCTACCTGAGGGCTGCGCATGACTGGACTGCCCGGATCGATCGTCTACGCGGCGGATCGGTCTGTTCTGTTTGATACCGAGACCACCGGCCTCGACCCGCTGAACGGCGACCGGGTGATCGAGGTCGCCGCGCTGGAGCTGATCAACGACCTGCCGACGGGGCGGCATTTCCATGCGCTGATCGATCCGCAGCGGGACATTCCGGCGGAGGCCAGCCGGGTGCACGGGATGACGTCGGCGGATCTGGCCGGCAAGCCGCTGTTCGCGGCGGTCGCGGCGGAACTGCTGGAGTTCCTCGGCGACAGCAAGCTGATCGCGCACAACGCGCCGTTCGATTTCGGCTTTCTCGACATGGAGTTCGGCCGCGCCGGACTGCCTCGCCTGGCGCGCGACCGGATGATCGACACGCTGGTGCTGGCGAAGACGCGGTTCCCGGGGATGCCGAACAGCCTGGACGCGCTGTGCCGCCGGTTCGCGATCGATCTGTCGGCGCGGACGACGCACAACGCCCTGCTGGATTGCCGGCTGCTGGCGGAGGTGTATGTCGAACTCACCGGCGGGCGTCAGCGAGGCTTGTCGCTGGCGGCGCAGGATGCGCGCGGGCCGGTGACGGTCTATGTGCACACCGGTCCCCGGACGCCGCTTTTGATCGAACCGGCGGAGGCGGAACTCGCGGCGCATGCCGCATTCCTCAAACGGCTGAAAGAGCCGGTTTGGCTGATGGAGTGACGGCTGCGGTTGTCACGCGACAGGTAACCCCAACACGCAGAAACACCGACTTTCGGGCGGTGCCTCCCCGTCATGCCGAGCAGGGCCGGAGCTTCCTGCGCAGGCATCCATCGAGGTCCGGCAGCATGCTCCGGCCCGGCTTCGGCGATCATCGGCATGACGCGTGGTACCGCCCCCGAATCCCGGAAAGGCCCGATCGCAATCGCGTCAACGGGCAGCCGATCGGCGCCGATGGCCCGGGCATTGCACCGCAGCGGCCGTCAACCCGCGGGAGCCAGCCATGTCCGCCGCACCGATGTTTCGCAACGTCGTCCTCGCCAGCGTCATCGGCACCGTCGTCGAGTGGTACGACTTCATCGTCTACGGCACCGCCGCCGCGCTGGTGTTCGGCCCGCTGTTCTTCCCCTCGGCCGATCCGGCGGTGGGCACCATCGCCTCGCTCGGCGCCTACGCGGTCGGCTTCGTGGCGCGCCCGCTTGGCGGTGCGCTGTTCGGGCATTTCGGCGACCGTTTAGGCCGCAAGACGATGCTGATGCTGACCATGCTGATCATGGGCGCCGGGACGTTCCTGATTGGCTGCCTGCCCACCTATGCCAGTATCGGCATATGGGCGCCGATACTGCTGATCGTGCTGCGCCTGGCGCAAGGCATCGGCGTCGGCGGGGAATGGGGCGGCGCCGTGCTGATGGTGGTGGAGAACGCGCCGCACCGCAGCCGCGGGCTGTTCGGCAGCCTTGTCCAGCTCGGCTATCCGTTGGGACTGATGGCGGCGACCGGCTCGTTCGCGCTGATGCAGTTCCTGCCGCGGGAGGCGTTCATGGCCTGGGGCTGGCGCGTGCCGTTCCTGTTCAGCGCGCTGCTCGTCGGCGTCGGGCTGTTCGTGCGCCTGCGCCTGGCCGAGACGCCGGTCTTCGCCAGCCTGAAGGCGGAGGGTGGCACCGCCCGGGTGCCGCTGCTGGAGGTTATCGGCAAGGATCGCCGCGCATTCCTCATCGCCATCGGCCTGAAGGTGTCGGAGATCGCCTGGGTCAGCATCCTGACGGTGTTCTGTATCGCTTACGTCACACGTACGTTGAAGCTGCCGGGGTCGGTGATCATCAACGGCATCCTGCTGGCCGGCGCGGTGGAACTGTTCACCACGCCGCTGGCGGGCTGGCTGTCGGATCGCGTGGGGCGGCGGCCGATCTACATCGCCGGCACGCTGTTCTCGATCGCGGCGGCATTTCCGCTGTTCTGGCTGCTCGATACGCGCGATCCGCTGATCATCGTATTGACGGTCGCCGTGGCGCTGAGTCTCGGCCAGGGGATCATGTTCTCCCTGCACGCCAGCTTCATGCCGGAGCTGTTCGGCACCCGGGTGCGCTACAGCGGCATCTCCATGGGGTTCCAGATCGGCGCCGCGCTGTCGGGCGGTTTCACTCCGGTCATCGCCGCGACGCTGGTGGTCTGGGCCGGAGGGACATGGCCGGTTTCGGTCTATCTGATCGTGCTGGCGGTCGTCAGTCTGGTTTCGGTGCTGTTGACGCGGGAGACGTCGAGCGATGATCTGACCGTGGCGCTGGTCGAGTAGAGGGACAGGAGACCAGTCGCATTTGACCCCTCCCCCGTCATGGCCCGGCTCGTCCGGGCCACCCACACCCGCACGTGCCGCGACAGGTGGCCCGGACAAGCCGGGCCATGACGCAGTAAATGAACGACTCCGCGATGTATCATCCGGCAGGCGCAAAATGCCCTATCCGCAGATTCGGGAATTCCGACAATGAAAAGACGTTCGTTATTGACTGCAGCGGCCGCGACATTGGCCGCGCCGCGGGTGGTTCGTGCCGAGTCCGAACGCGTCTTGCGTTTCATCCCGCAGTCCGATCTGACGGCGGTCGATCCGGTCTGGACCTCGGTGTACGTGACCCGCAACCATGGATACCTGGTGTTCGACACGCTGTATGGCCAGGACAGCACGTATCGCGTGCAGCCGCAGATGGTCGAAGGCGCCACGACCGAACAAGACGGCCGCCTGTGGCGCCTGGTGCTGCGGCAGGGCCTGCTGTTCCACGACGGCACGCCGGTTCTGGCCCGCGACTGTGTCGCCAGCATTCGCCGCTGGGGCAGACGCGACGCCCTCGGCCAGACGCTGATGCTGACAACGGACGAACTGTCGGCGCCGGACGACCGGACCATCCAGTTTCGTCTGAAATCACCCTTCCCCTTCCTGCCCGACGCTCTCGGCAAGATCGGCATCAACATGCTGCCGATCATGCCGGAACGTCTCGCCGTTACCGATCCGTTCAAACAGGTAACGGACGTCGTCGGATCGGGACCGTTCCGTTTTCTCGCCGATGAACGGATCTCCGGCGCGCGTGTCGCCTATGCCCGGTTCGACAAATATCGCCCGCGCGAGCAGGGCACGCCCGACTGGACCGCCGGCCCGAAGGTGGCGCATTTCGATCGCGTGGTCTGGAACGTCATCCCGGACGGCGCCACCGCCGCGGGCGCGATGCTGAACAATGAGGCGGACTGGTGGGAGCAGCCGCTGTTCGACCTGCTGCCGCTGCTGAAACGGTCGCCCGCGCTGCAAACGTCGGTGACCGAGGTGACCGGCAATATCGGCCTGCTGCGGATGAACCAGCTTTTTCCGCCGTTCGACAATCCGGGCGTGCGGCGCGCGCTGCTCGGGGCGCTGAACCAGGCGGATTTCATGACCGCCGTCGCCGGTGAGGACACCTCCGCCTGGCGCGACGGCGTCGGCTATTTCGCCCCCGGCACGCCGATGGCCAGCGACGCGGGGCTGTCGGCGCTGACCGGTCCGCGCGATGTTGCCCGCGCCAGACAGGACCTCGTGAAGGCCGGCTACAGGAACGAGCGGGTCGTCATCCTGGCGCCCGGCGACTACCCGCGGATCAACGCGCTGGCCAACGTCGCCGCCGACATGATGCAGCGCTGCGGCATGAACGTGGATTTGCAGACGACCGACTGGGGCAGCGTGATCCAGCGCCGTGCCAGCCGGGCGCCGTTGGACAAGGGCGGCTGGAGTGTCTTCATCACCACCTTCAACGGCCTGGACATGTCGAACCCGGCGAGCAACCCGGCGCTGCGCGGCAACGGCACCAATGCGTGGTTCGGCTGGCCGACCGCCCCGGCGCTGGAGGCGTTGCGCGATCAATGGCTGTCCGCGTCCGGCACGGCGGATCAGCGCCGCATCGCCGCGCGGATGCAGGAACAGGCTTTCGCCGACGTGCCGTTCCTGCCGCTCGGCCAGTTCTTCCAGCCGTCAACTCAAAGCAAGACGCTGGAAGGCGGCCTGTCGGGCATAACCCTGTTCTGGAACATCCGCCGGCGCGCCTGACCCGGGCTGTGGAACAAGCCGGCCGATTGCAGTAGAATGACAGCAGACGGCAGTGAGGAACCGGTCATGGCGAACATTCACTACAAGGTCGTTCCACACGACGGCGGCTGGGCCTACAAACTCGGGGACGTGTTCTCCGAGCCGTTCCGGACGCGTCAGGCGGCCCTGGCGGCTGCCAAGCGAGTGGCGGCGGAGCAGCATGTGCCGGGCGACGCCACGCAAATCGAGTATCAGGACGAGCACGGACGGTGGCACACGGAAATGTCCGAGGGCACCGATCGGCCGGAGGCCGATGTGATCACGTGACCCATAGACGTCATGGCCCGGCTTGTTGTCCGGGCCACCAGATCCGGAACGTGCGGCGATAGGCGGCCCGGACAAGTCGGGCCATGACGGTAGAGGACATCTACCCGCTCCCCGACAGCGGCTGCGCCACATCCTCCAGCGACTTGCCGGCTGCCTCCACGCCAAGCACGGCCTCGCACACCGCCGCGCCGATCATCAGGACGGCGGCGAGCGCGTAGCCGCCCGCGACCGCCCACTGGCTGCCGGAGCCGATCAGGTGCCCGAACAGCGCGGGCGCGGTGACGCCGCCGATCAACGTGCCAAGGGCATAGAACAGCGCGATCGCCATGGCCCGGGTTTCCAGCGGGAATATTTCGCTTGCGGTCAGATACGCCGAACTCGCCGCGGCCGAGGCGACGAAGAAGATCGCCATCCAGCAGAAGGTTTGCGTCCAGGCCGTCAGCAGGTCCAGGCCGAACAGCACGGACACCGAAACCAGCAGCACGCCCGCCAGCCCGTATGTTCCGGCGATCATCTTCTTGCGCCCGATCGTATCGAAGAAATGCCCGAGCAGCAGCGGGCCAAGGAAATTCCCCACCGCCAGAGGCAGGATGTAGACCCCGACCCTCGCGTCCCGGACATGGTAGAACTTCGTCAGCACCAGTCCGTAGGTGAAGAACACCGCGTTGAACAAGAACGCCTGCGCCACCATCAGCGACAGCGCGAGAAAGCTGCGTGACCGGTTCTTGCCCAGCATTGCGCCGAGGATCAGCCCGAAGCCGAACACCTTGCGCGGCCGCACCTTCAGCGTGCCCTTCGGCGGCGGCAGGGGTTTGCCGACTTTTCGCTCGATGTCCTCGGTGGTCTGTTCGGCCTCGTTGTCGCGGCCGTGCGTCACCTGCCAGCGCGGGCTTTCCGGCACATAGCGGCGGAGAAACAGGATGAAGCCGCTGAGCACCGCGCCGATGCCGAAGCCGAGCCGCCAGCCGATGTCGATGCCGACGAAGCGGCCTGACAGCAGCAGCAACGATGCCGCCGCGCCGAGCGCCGCGCCCGCCCAATAGCTGCCGTTGACGATCAGGTCGATCCGCCCGCGCAGCCGCGCCGGGATCAGTTCGTCGATCGCGGAGTTGATCGCCGCATACTCGCCGCCGATGCCGAGACCGGTGATGATGTTGAAGGCCGCAAAGCTCCAGAAATTCCAGGCGAAGGCGGTGAACAGCACGCCCACCATGTAGATGCCGAGCGTGATGTTGAAGATCAGCCGCCGCCCGAAGCGATCGGTCAGCCAGCCGAACAGCAGCGCCCCGGCGACCGCCCCGCCGACGTAGCAGGCGGCGATGCTGCCGATGTCCTGGTCCGACAGTCCTAGCGTCCGGTGGTCCTTCAGGATCGGGCCGATGGAGCCGACGATGGTGACTTCGAGCCCGTCGAGAATCCACGTCACGCCAAGCGCGACGACGACCAATAGATGAAAGTTGCTCCACGGCAGCCGATCGATCCGGGCCGGGATATCGGTGGTGATTTCGGCTGTGCTGCTCATGGAAGGTCTCAGCGCGGCACCGCCGTTTGGGTTGCGTTGGCGCGCGGTCAGGTTGCCGTGGCTTCGGCCCCATGGGTATCGGGATAAGCGGCAGCGAGGGAAAAGTTTGGCCGCAGCCTTGTTCTCTCACCGTCATGGCCCGGCTTGTACGGGCCACCTCCGCCAGCACGTGCCGCGAAAGGTGGCCCGGACAAGCCGGGCCATGACGAATGGGGAGAACGCAGTGCTCCGCGCGGCCCCCTTATCCTGACGCCCATGGGGCCTGTCCCGGCCATGACTTTGACCTACCGCAGCGGCAGCAGCCAGGGCACCAGCACGACGGTCACGGCCAGGACGATCAGCGTGAACGGCACCCCCACCCTCACGAAGTCGCCGAAGGCATAGTTCCCCGGCCCCACCACCAGCGTGTTCACCGGCGACGATATCGGCGTCATGAACGCGGCCGACGCCGCCAGCGCCACGGTCATCGCGAACGGATACGGCGAAGCCCCGAGATCCTTGGCGATCGCCAGCGCCACCGGCGCCATCAGCACCGCCGTAGCGGTGTTCGAAATGAACATGCCGAGCGCGGCGGTGACCGCGAACAGCGTGCCCAGCACAAGCCGCGGCCCGGCCCCTCCCACCATCGCGAGCAACGCATTGGCGGCGAGTTCGACGCCTCCGGTACGCTGCAAGGCGATCGAGAACGGCAGCATGCCGACGATCAGCACCAGGGTTTTCCAACTGACCGAGCGATACGCGCTCTTGAAATCCACGCAGCCGGCCAGCCCCATCAGCAGACAGCCAATCAGCGCGGCCTGCGCGTTCGGCACCAGGCCGCTGACCATCAGCCCGATCGCCACCGCCAGCGCGGCCAGCGCATGCACCGCCTTGTTCGCCACCGGCAGGACGTCGTCCAGTTCCGACGGCAGGTTCAGCACGACGAAGTCGGCCGGGTCGCTTTGCAGCCGCCGGATGTCCTTCCAGAAGCCAACCAGCAGCAAGGCATCGCCGGCCTTCAGCGTCTCGGTGAGCAAGCCTTGTTCGCGCACGGTCCGTCCCCGCCGCAGGCCGATGACCGTCAGCCCGAAGGCCGCCCGCACGCGGGCCTGCGGCACGGTCTGGCCAATCAGATCGGAATCGGGGGAAGGATCACTTCCACCATGCCGATGTCCTGCGAGCGGTCGGTGAAATAGCCGCCGTCTTCCAGCGGCAGCGGTTCCACGGCGAACCGCTCGCGCAGCGCCTCGATCCGGATATCGGGCGCCGGCGCGTCGACCAGCAGGATGTCGTGGACCTGCAATTCGGTTCGCCCGGACGGACGGATCACCTCGGTCGAGAAGCCGCGGGAGCGCTCGATGGCCAGCAGATTCGCGCCGAACGCGCGCAGCGACAGGTCCTGCAGCCGCTTGCCGATAAGCGGCGAGTTGCGGGAGACCCGGACACGGTAGGCGCGGTCCGACAGACGGTATTGCGCGATCCAGTCGCGCAGGCTCGGCCGCCGGCCGGTCGCGGAGGGTGTGGCGGGCGCGGCGTTCAGCAGCCGGCGGGCCGCCAGCATGTAGATGACGCCAAGCACCAGGACCGGTAGCCCGAACGGCGTGAAGCTGAAGAAGCCGAAGCCGTGGACGCCTTCGCGGATGAGTTCGGCGTTCACCACCAGGTTCGGCGCGGTCGCGACCAGCGTCAGCATGCCGCTGATCAGGGCGGCAACGCTCAGCGGCATCATCAGGCGGCTCGGCGCCATGCCGGTGGTCTGGGCGATGCGCAGCACGACCGGGATGAAGATGGCGACGACGGCGGTCGAGCTCATCAGCGCGCCCAGGCCGCCGACGGCCAGCATCAGCAGGACCAGCACCCGGTTCTCGCTGCCGGCGGCCCGCGAATCGAGCCAGTCGCCTAGGCGCCGGGCCACCCCGGTGCGCACCAGCCCCTCGCCGATGACGAACATGGCGGCGATCAGGACGATGTTCGGGTCGCTGAAGCCGGCCAGTGCCTCGTTCAGGGTGATGACGCCGGTGAGCGGCAGCGCGACGATCATCAGCAGCGCGACGGCATCCATGCGGGGACGGCCGGCGACGAACATGGCGACGGCCATGGCCAGCAGCAGAAGGACAAGTGCCAGGTCCGTGTTCATCGGCCATTCCAGACTGTGTGGGGCAGGCTTAGGGGAGGTCCGCACCCCCCAACCGTCATGGCCCGGCTTGTCCGGGCCACCCCCGCCGCTCGGTGCCGCGACAGGTGGCCCGGACAAGCCGGGCCATGACGTGTCAGGAAGCCGTTCCCCGAAGCGGTAATTCCTTAGAGCATTTCCCTCCCGGCCGAAATCGCGACACGGTGAGCAGCGCCGTCAATGGCGCCCAGTGTCCCGAGAAACCGGCCTCCATTCAGCCCTATCTGGCCGGTTTGCACGGCGGCGAATCCCCGCTAGACTATGCTCGCGATTTCGTGGCCTTTCGAGGCGTTTGAGACAAGGAAACCTCCGCATTGCCTGATCCTGAACTCGAACGGCTGGAGGCTTCGGCCACGACGATCGTCCGGCGCGCCTATGAGCTGGGCTGGAGCGATGCTCTGCGACACGTTGTCCAGGAGCTGAACGCCCGCAATCCCGGCTCTGAACGATTGGAACTTGCGCCGCGTGCCGAAGCGTCCGCGCTGCCCGCGGTCGAAGAGGCGCCTCCGCTGGAGGCTGCCGCTCCGCCCGAGCCGGCGCCTGCACCCGAGCCGGAGCCCGAGTCCGAGCCGGAGTTCAAGCCAATGAAGAGACCGGCAAAGCCATGGTGGGCGCAACTCGGCCGGTGAACCCTATACATATGCCCTTCGAGGGCACGTTGCGCCGGCCGGCCGCGAGCGACCGCGGGCCGGCGAACGATACAGGAGTTGGATATGACACTCGCCGATCGCCTGATTGATCTCAATCGTTGGTATGAGGAGCTGCCGGATGATCGGCGGATCTTCGTCTACCCGGGAGTTCTGCTGGTTGCCGCCCTGGTCAATGCGCGCTGGACGGGCTCTCCGTTTGGCTGGCTGTTCTTCGGGGCGTTGGCGGCCCTCGTCGTCATTCGGAGGTCCTATGTTTCGGGCTACCTGAAGTCCGAGGCCTTGGCCGATGGGCCGGCGGCCCGGTCCGCCCCGGCACCGCGGGCCTTCGTCCCGCCGCCCGCACCGGTGCCGCCGACTGCGAAGCCTGTGCCCGCACCGGCTCCGACCGCGTCGCCCGTCGCGGCACAGCCGGCTGCACGGCCCGCGCCACCCCCGGCCGCGCCGCCGCCTCCCGCTCCGCCGCCCGTTGCGGCTCAGCCGGTTGCCAGGCCGGCGCCGCAGCCAGCCGCGCCGCCCGTGGTGCCGTCCGCGCCGACGGTGGATGGTCCTCGCCCGGTGCCGGCCGCGGCGGCCGCCAGCACGAAGAAGACAGCCGCGCCGCCGCCCCGCAAGCACGACGGTCGTTCCGGCCGTCGCAAGCCGGGAGACAAGCATCCGTAAGCCTGAGCGTAGAGCACGCCGCCACCGCGTTGGTGGCGGCAACGCCTTGACCCCGGCGATCGGTGCGTGAGAGATACGCTGCATGAGCGATACGGTCTCTCCTACACTCGCGGCGCTGGCGGAACGGTATGACGAGGACGGCGACCCGACCCGCAGGGGATTGACCTACTTCCTGTCATACGAACGGCTGCTGGCAAACCAGGCAGGACCCGCTGCGGGCTCTTGAGCTTGGGGTCTATGCCGGGGCGTCGCTATTGAGGTAGCGGGACTACAGGAGCTGATGACCGGCGTCCGCTCCCATCTTCCGAACCAGCGTATCACTATAGAAACGAACATCGCATTCATCGAAAAGTCGTTGCAGCCGCCCGGGCCGGTGCCGGAGCGTGTGGCGGCAGCCGCTCCGGTGCCGGCTCCGATTGAGGATGTCGTGGCCAGCGCGCCGGAAGCAGTCCCTCAGGCCGAGGGCCTCGCGGAACGGCTGCGACGTATACCGGCGCTTCGCTGGGCGCAACGATGGGCCGGCGGGGCCCACCGGACCTGGCTACCGGCGCCGTCATTCCACCGTGCCGGTGTCCGCGGGCTGGCCCGCGGTCATTTGCGGAGAGTACTCCGGATAGGCGGGGGCGTAGCCGGGCTGTCTGGTGTAGTCGACCGGCGGAGCGGCGGGCGCCGAAAGCGAGCCGAAGAACTGGTCCATCTGGCGGATCGGAAAGGCCTGGTTGACCGGCGCGGACGGGTCGGAAGTGCATCCGGACAGGGATACGCCGGCCAACAGAATGCAATATCTCAAATAGCGGATCATGAAATGCTCCCCGGGTCATCGACCTTTCATGCGGTGGTGACGGTAACGGCGCGGCGTGGCACCCTGCGCCTGGACGCAAGGATCACATCAGCGGGAAGCGGTGGCGGCCTTGCGGCATCCCCGGGGCGATGTCAGGGCGGTGACAGCCAAATCCCTTCCCCATCCGGCTCGCCGACGGCGGGCTGGGAAGATCGAGGCATGGTCTTCAACCGGCCGATCCGTTATGATATGGTTATAATAAGAATGCGGCACGTGTGGATCGATGCCCGTCGATTTATCCATCGAGAATGCTCTGGGTGCGGTCGTGCAGCGCCCGCGGGAACCTGCAGCGCGGAACCAGCGATCCTCGCACGACGAATTGCTGACGATCACCAAGGCCGCGGTGGACAGCGATCAACCCCTCAGCCCGCCTGATGTCCTTGCGCATGTCCGGCGCCTGAAGCTCGCGACCGCGGCGGAGGCGCAGGCGATCGTCCGGACGGATCGTGACCGCCGTTAGAGTCGTCTATACGTCGGCACTCGCCGCGTTGCTGTTCGCGGAGCCGGAGGCCGATGATGTCGCGAGCAGGCTCGACGGAGCGCGTTTGGCCGGCCCTGCCCTGTTGGCATTTGCACTGGCAAACGTCCGCGTGACAAAGGCTCGGCGACACCCGGAAATCCTGTCCGCATCGGTTCAGCGCCTTTCGGCTGCGCGTTTGGCTGGGTGTGGAGGAGGTCGTGGTGGACCATGCGAGCGTCATAGCGCTCGCCGCCGAGACCGGGCTCACAACCTATGACGCAAGCTATCTCTGGCTCTCGCGGTATCTGAACGCGGAACTGGTTACCTCGGATCGCAAACTGGCCTGCCGATCGGCTAAGCCCGCCGCCGCCGCGTCTTCGGCGCTTCCACCACCGGCAGCAGCGGTGCCAGGAACCGGCCGGTGTAGCTTTCCGGATTCGCGACGATGTCCTCGGGCGTGCCCTCCGCCACGATCCGGCCGCCGCCGTCACCGCCTTCGGGGCCGAGGTCGAGGATCCAGTCGGCGGTCTTGATGACCTCCAGATTGTGCTCGATCACCACCACCGTGTTGCCCTGGTCCACCAGCGCGTGCAGCACTTCGAGCAGCTTGCGGACGTCCTCGAAGTGCAGGCCGGTGGTGGGTTCATCCAGGATATACAGCGTGCGGCCGGTGGCGCGGCGGGCCAGTTCCTTGGACAGCTTGATCCGTTGCGCCTCGCCGCCTGACAGCGTGGTCGCCTGCTGGCCGAGGGCGATGTAGCCCAGGCCGACCTGCTGAAGGATTTTCAGGCGGTCGTGGATGCGGGGCTGGGCGCTGAAATAGGGAACGGCTTCCTCCACCGTCATCGCCAGCACCTCGGCGATCGACTTGTCGCGGAACTTGATCTCCAGCGTCTCGCGGTTGTAGCGCTTGCCTTTGCAGGTGTCGCAGGTGACGTAGACGTCGGGCAGGAAGTGCATTTCGATCTTCAGCAGCCCGTCGCCCTGGCACGCCTCGCAGCGGCCGCCCTTGACGTTGAAGCTGAACCGGCCGGGCTTGTAGCCGCGCGCCCGCGCCTCCGGCAGTTCGGCGAACCAATCGCGGATCGGGGCGAACAGGTCGGTGTAGGTGGCGGGGTTGGACCGCGGCGTGCGGCCGATGGGCGACTGGTCGATGTCGATGATCTTGTCGAGCTGGTCCAGACCCTCGATCCGGTCGTGCGACGAGGGCACCAGTCCGGCGCCCATCAGGCGGCGGGCGGCGGCCTTATATAAAGTATCGACCACCAGGGTCGACTTGCCGCCGCCGGAGACGCCGGTGACGCAGGTGAAGGTGCCGAGCGGGAACCCGGCGACGATGTTCTTCAGGTTGTTGCCGCGGGCGCCGATGACGCTGAGGACGCGGTCCTTCTGCACCGGGCGGCGCATCGGCGGCACCGGGATCTGGCGGCGGCCGGACAGGTAGTCTCCGGTCAGGGATTTCGGGTTGGCGGCAACCTCGGCGGGGGTGCCTTCGGCGATGACGTGGCCGCCGTTAATGCCCGCCGTGGGTCCCATGTCGATCAGGTGGTCTGCCGCTCGGATCGCGTCCTCATCATGCTCGACTACCAGCACCGTGTTGCCGAGGTCGCGCAGGCGGCGCAGCGTGCCCAGCAGGCGCTCGTTGTCGCGCTGATGCAGGCCGATGGACGGCTCGTCCAGCACGTACAGCACCCCGGTCAGGCCGGAGCCGATCTGGCTGGCGAGGCGGATGCGCTGGGATTCGCCGCCGGAGAGAGTGGCGGAGCCGCGGGCCAGGGTCAGGTAATCCAGCCCGACATCGACCAGGAAGCGTAGCCGATCGACGATCTCGCGCAGGATGCGGGCGGCGATCTCCTGGCGCTGCGGGGTCAGTTGCGGCAGCACCGCGGCGAACCAGTCCAGGGCGCCGCGGATCGACAGGTCGGAGGCCTCGGCGATGTTCTTGCCGGCGACGCGGACGGACAGCGCCTCCGGCTTCAGGCGGGCGCCGTTGCAGACCGCACAGGGCTTTTCGGCCTGGTAGCGCGACATTTCCTCGCGCACCCAGACGCTGTCGGTCTCCTGCCAGCGGCGCTGCAGGTTGCGGATGACGCCCTCGAACGGCTTGGTGACCGTGTAGGCGCGGACGCCGTCCTTGTAGGTGAAGGCGACGGCCTCGTCGCCGGTGCCGTGCAGGATGGCGTGCTGCACGTCCTCCGGCAGGTCGCGCCAGGGAGTCTTTGTGGTCTGCTGATAGTGCCGCGCCAGGCTTTGCAGGGTCTGGTCGTAATAAGGCGACTGCGCCCCGGTCCACGGCGCGACGGCGCCGTCCGCCAGGCCGAGCGCGATCGTCGGGCACCACCAGGTCGGGGTCGAAGAACGTCTCCATCCCCAGACCGTCGCAGGCCGGGCAGGCGCCGTGGGGAGAGTTGAAGCTGAACAGCCGCGGCTCGATCTCCTCGATGGTGAAGCCGCTGACCGGGCAGGCGAAGCGGGAGGAGAAGGTGGTGATCTCCCGCGTGTCGGCATTCTCGGCATGGACGATGCCGTCGGACATCGCCAGTGCGGTCTCGAAGCTGTCGGCGAGGCGGGTTTCGACGCCCTCGCGCACGGCGATGCGGTCCACCACCGCCTCGATCTCGTGCTTGGTCTTGCGGTTCAGCGCCGGGACCTCGCCGATTTCAAACAGCGTGCCGTCCACCTTCACCCGGGTGAAGCCGCGGCGCTGCAGTTCCGCCAGTTCCTTGCGGTATTCGCCCTTGCGGTCGCGCACCACCGGGGCGAGCAGCAGCAGCCGCGTCCCCGGGTCCATCGCCATCACCCGGTCCACCATCTGCGACACGGTCTGCGCCTCGATCGGCAGGCCGGTGGCGGGGGAATAGGGGATGCCCACGCGGGCCCAGAGCAGGCGCATGTAGTCGTGGATTTCCGTCACCGTGCCGACGGTGGAGCGGGGGTTCTTCGAGGTGGTTTTCTGCTCGATCGAGATCGCCGGGGACAGCCCGTCGATGCTGTCCACGTCCGGCTTGCCCATCAGTTCGAGGAACTGCCGGGCGTAGGCGGACAGCGACTCGACGTAGCGGCGCTGGCCCTCGGCATAGATCGTATCGAACGCCAGGGAGGATTTGCCGGAACCGGACAGGCCGGTGATCACGGTCAGCCGATCGCGCGGGATGACGACGTCGATATTTTTGAGATTATGTTCCCGCGCGCCGCGAACGTGGATGGAGCCGGCCATCGATACTGATATCCCCGAATTTTTCGCCCGAACCGGTGTGTGGCAGCGCTGTTCTGTGGATGTTCCCGGTGTGCCATGATCCGGGGATAATTGGAAGGGTTAACTCGATTTGTATGTGGGGTTTGGCGAGGGGTTTGCAGCCCGCGTCTGGCGGCGGACTATGTTCTTGATCCGTTCACTGCGATGCGCTAACCTGCGCGGATGTTCGATCTACCCGCCGAACCCGTCAGCGACGCCGAACTGGAGGCTGTGTTGGCAGCCGCGCTGCGCTGCTCCGGCGGTCAACTGACCCGGCCGGCGGAGTGCTGGATGGCGACCGTGGCCGCCCGGCATCTGGCCGATCGGCTTGCCTTGGAAGGGCTGACGGTGGTGCGGCTGGCCGCGCGGCGGATGACGTGACGCGCGGAAAATCCGGCCGATGGTAAGGACTTCTTAACCATGTGGCCCGTATGACCGCTTTGGGCTAAGATTCCGAGTCTGTGAAAAGGATTGGTTCGATGGCAGGCAGCGTCAACAAGGTGATTCTGATCGGCAACCTGGGCAAGGACCCGGAGGTCCGCTCCACCCAGGATGGCAGCAAGATCGTCAACCTCACCTTGGCGACCAGCGAGACGTGGAACGACCGCGCCTCCGGGGAGCGGAAGGAAAAGACCGAGTGGCACCGCATCGTCATCTTCAACGACCGTGTCGCCGACGTGGCGGAGCGGTTCCTGAAAAAGGGTGCCAAGGTCTACGTCGAGGGGTCGCTGCAGACCCGCAAGTGGACTGACCAGCAGGGGCAGGAACGCTACACGACGGAGGTCGTCATCGGCCGCTTCAACGGTCAGCTTACCATGCTGGATACGCGCTCGGGCGGCGGCGAAGGCGGCTATGGCGGCGCGTCCGAGGGAGGCTCCACGCCGGGTGGCGGCGGCTATGCCCCGCGGGAGCGGGCGGCGAGCGGCCCGGCCCGGCCGAGCGGCGGCGCGGCGCGGAGCGGCGGACCATCGTGGGATGCGCCAAAGGGTGGCGATCTGGACGACGAGATTCCTTTTTAACGATTGCGGGGTTGGCGTAGGTCGGACCGACGGCGCGGAGGGGCGCCCGGATCGGCCAACGCGGCAGGTGCGGTCCTCGGCAACGCCGCCGTCGGCTCGAAGCCGGGATCGCACTGCAAACGTGCGCGCCCATGCTCAATACAATACGTGCCGATAAACAGGCCGGCAATCTTGTTCATGGTGAATCCGGCCGCCCGCATCACCCGGCGTACGCACGGCGGGAAGCGGTTGGTTGCGGACGTGGGCGATCCAGACCGAGGTGTCTACGACGATCACTCCGGCCAGTCGGTTCGCATTGCCTCCAGGTGGCGGTCCCAGCCGATGCCGGCAATAGCGGCGATCGCCTGCCTGCGACGGTCGGTGGCGACGACCCGGCGCAGGGCTTCCTCGACGGTAGCGCGCTTGGTGGTCTGGCCGGTGGCGGGCATGGCTTGTTCGAGCAGAGTGTCGTCGATGTCGATGTTGGTTCGCATGGTAGGACTCGGTGTGTAGGATTGCCGGCGAACATTCACATGACCTGCCGTGGAGGCAAGTGAGACCCGGGGGCCAGCGGGCGACGCGGTTGGTTACAATAATCCCGGATACCGGCTTGCGAGAAGGTCCGAACTTGCATCGCATGGAAGCCGACACTATCATGACTACAGTAGTCACCGAATGATGCCATGATCGAAATCCAGCTCCGCGACGCTAAAGCGACCCTGTCCAAGGTCATCGACGATGCCCGGCACGGCGAACCCTCGATCATCACCCGGCACGGCCGGCCGGAGGCCGTCGTGCTGAGTTTCGAGGAATGGCAACGCCTGTCCCGCGTGCCGTCATTCGGCCGCCTGCTGATGGAGGCACCGCTCGAGCCGGGCGATCTGCCGGAGCGGAACTCGGGTTCGCTGCGCGAGGCGGATCTCTGAGCACGTGTATCTGGTTGACACCAACGTTCTGTCCGCCGGCGCACCAACCAAGGCCAAGGCAAACCCCGACCTTGCGGACTGGATGGACCGGAACAGCGGGCGGCTGTTTCTCTCGGTGGTCACAATCGCCGAGATCGAGGATGGGATCGCCAAGGCCAGGCGCGAGGGTGCTTCCCGGAAAGCCGATCGGCTGGAAGCGTGGTTGGAGACCGTGCTGCATCTGTATGGCGCACACATTTTGGTGCTGGACGTTCCCGTGGCTCGGTTGGTGGGCCGGTTGGCCGATCTTGCGCGCGGGGCGGGGCATTCGCCGGAGTTCGCTGATCTGACGATAGCGGCAACGGCCCAGCTTCGTGAATATACCGTACTGACACGGAATTTGCGGCATTTTCGGCCGCTTGGGGTTACGGCCCATGATCCGTTTGAAAGTTTGCCAGCACAACTCTGAGCACCAACACGGATAGTAGCCCAACGACGCTTCGGTAGCACGTAATGAAGCGCTCATAGACCGATGGGCCTTTATAAGTGCAACGATGTTCCGAAAGATAGGATAACCAGGCCCCGTCGTAATCATCGCCTTTGGCCTCGCACAACCGGTAGTACTCGCCGGTACCGGATACCCCCCTTTCACCGCTCGCTCAGGCTTCTATTTCACGGTGGCGCAGGCAAAAACTTCAGACGAAGAGTCTAATCGAGGGACTAGGTGTTCCTTCACGGAATTGCAGAAGGGGTGGCTAATTTGAGCATTTGACATGTCTGCCGTGCTGCCGTTTTCTCTACGAGCCACTTTGTGATCAATTTGAACAGAGTTCCTGTGAACAAGAGCCTCACACAAGCGGCAGCGCGTCCCGGCGGGAAGCGCCGCCTCGAAGAAGGCAGCAGTCTTTGTGTTCCGGTTGAACGATCGTTTGTACGTAGTCGAATCGGGGCGATGAGTGGCCGGACGTGGCGCGGTTAAAAAGGCAAAATTCTTATCAACGGCAAACTCCGCCTGGATTGCGTCCAAATCTTTGCCGTCCGTCAGCCCTCGAAATATACGATTATAGTATTCTCTCAGGCGCGGGATATGACGTGGTCCGCTACCAAGCTGTTTGATCAACAGCGTTGTAGCCTCCTTATGGCGGATGAGAAAGTCCTCAAATAACCTGCGATGCTTTGTAAACGTGATTAGCTTATCGCCTTTCGCAAGTTCTTCCAAGAAACCCGCAACAGCCAGGAATGTGGATGGCTGGAACGCCCCGCTTCGTGTGTAAAAATACACGACAGGGTGAAGGCCTAATGAGCGCGCCGTGTCGCCCGTAATACGATCCACTTTCTGACGAACACCCAGCAGATAATCCACGGTCACCGTGCCGTCGGCGTCTGGTGGAAGAAGGGCTTTTTCATCTGCCTTTGATGAGCTGTCGGGAATTTTAACATTGTTGGCTTGATTGACAAGATCAAATACAAATGGTAAAGCATTGTATCCCCGGCCGCCGACCGGCACGTCAAGCGTCGTCAAAGGCATGCCGGTAATAGGCGGCTCATACAAGGCCTTGTAGATTTCGTTACCCGAACTCTCGATTTTTCGCTGGATATCGTTGCTGAAGGAGGCCCAGTAGCGGTGCCCTGACCCAGCGTGCGTGATTGCCCTCGCCGCAATCGCACTTGCAGAATCGCGTGATTGAAGGAGCCTTCGCTCTGTGGGATCTATAGGAGTCCCCTGCTGATTGATTTTGAAAAACGAGGCCTCCGCCGACTTAGCGTCCGTGGCTGAAACCCACTGCGCAACGAGCGAATTGTCCGCTAAGTTGCTGAGCCTTTTTTGCATATTCTCTGGAGCTGCGCTGCGGTTATTGCGGAATGTCTGATATTGGGCGTAGGAGCCAACCGACTTTAAAACTAAATCTCGCGTGCGGTCCGCGACCTTTCTCTGTTCCTCCGTTATATGTCCGCCGAAGTGATCGGCAGATGTCTTTCGATCTCCGTAGTCATCTAAAATCCAAGCCATTAAGGCGCTTAGCCGATGCGCCCCGTCGATCACGAATATGTTTCGTCCTGCCCGCCAGAGGATAATCGCCGGAATAAGGTCGGCGTCCAAGAATGATCGGATTAGGTCCACGACCTTGGCTGGTGTCCAGTGCGCCGTCTCCCTTTGAAAGTCTGGCTTTCGCAGGTCGACAGAGAAAAAATGACCATCCAAATGGGCGATGGAGATGCGGTCAGCTGGCGTCGCCCTAGATGGAGCTTCATCAACCGCGAAATCGTCCCGCGGAATCAACGCATCCAGGTTCACTACGTTCGTGCTCATAACAACTACCACTCCCGCCGGCGAGCACAATCATTGGGACCCCACGGCTCGATGCCGACATTATCACGTAGGCATGGGATAACAAAGCACCCCTTGCGCGGGTTTGCTGCACCTAGTGTCAGACATCGGCCAACTTCTCAACGGGTTGGCGAGTGACCATATCTCTCACATAAACGGCCCGGACGCCCGTTGTCCGAGGCGATGGGAGGGGTTCGTCAGACCCTCGACGTTTCAGCCCCTCGCTTGCGGGCAATGAACGCCTCGAGATCAAACGCCTTTGGATCCCCGCTCTCTTCGCCCTCAATCAAAGCCGCCCGCAAAGCCGCCAGCTTCGTCTCCTGGTCCTCCAACAGCCGCAGACCCGCGCGCACGACATCGCTCGCATTGCCATACCGGCCCTGAGCCACCTGCCCTTCAATAAATCCAGTGAAATGCTCGCCGAGGCTAACAGACGGGCTCCTGGCCATGATCACGCCCTCCATGACCAAAGCACCAAAATCAGCCCCTGAGCCTCACCCCAACCCCGCCACCCGGAACGGGCACTCCCCAAACGGGTCCGCGCAGATCCGCCCCCCCGTCTGGCTGCACAGCCCCGACCCGTTGTCCAGCGTCCGCCGCACCAAATCCCCCAGCGACGCGATAAACCCCACATCCGAGTTCTGCGTCGGCACCCGGAAATACCCCGGTACCCCCAGCTCCAACGCCAGGTCGCGGTACTCCACATCCAGCTCCACCAGCGTCTCGGTATGTTCCGAGACGAACGCGATCGGCACCACCAGCACCGCCGTCTTGTCAGCCGCCGCCCGCTCGATTTCTGATTCCGTAGACGGATCGATCCACTTCTGCGGCGTCGCCCGCGACTGGTAGCAGACGCTCCAATCCAGCTCCGACCCCCATGCCGCCACCACCGCGCTGACCGTCTGCTCCACCTGCCACTGGTACGGATCACCGTTCTTGATGATCGTCTCCGGCAGCCCGTGCGCCGAGAACAGCACGCGCAGCGGCACCGCCGGGTCCAGCTCCGCCCGCGCCTTCGCATACGCCGCCTTCACCAGCGCCGTCGTCGCCTTCACATAGCCAGTGTCGGTCGGGTAGCAGCACAGCATCGTCGTCTTGACCAGTATCCTGGCCTTCAGCGCCGCCTCTTTCCACGCCGCCACCGAACTGCCGGTCGTGGTGGTGGAGAAATGCGGATACAGCGGCAGCAGGACGATCTCATCCGGCTCCCACGCCTTCACCGCCATCGCGGTTTCCAGGCTGAACGGATGCCAGTACCGCATGGCGATGAAGCACTTCGCGTCCAGTTCCGGCAACGCCGCCTCCAGCGCCGCTCCCTGCTCCTGAGTCAGCCCCAGCAGAGGCGACCGGCCACCCAGCAGCGCGTAGTTCTCCGTCGCCCCCGGCACCCGGGCGTTGGCGATATACCGCGCCAGGAACGGACGGATGAAAAACGGCACCCGCAGGATCGCGGGGTCCAAAAACAAATTCAGCAGGAATGGCCGGATCGACTCAGGCCGATCCGGACCGCCCAGATTGAACAGGACGATCGCCACGCGACGGCGCCGTCCGGTTTCCGAATCATCCGCGACCGTCGGCGAAAAATCGCCGAAAGCCGAAGACGGCGGGGCGTCGCCCGCCATGAAGTTGCGTTCAAATCGGCCAAAAGCCTTATCCGGCACGCACAATCTCCAAAAGGGCCGCGACATGCTCGGGCGGAGTTTGCGGCACGATGCCGTGCCCGAGGTTGAAGATGAACGGCCGGCCGCGCATCGCGTCCATGATCCCGTCCGCCTCGGACTTCAAAGCCGCACCACCTGCAACGACCGCCAGCGGGTCCAGGTTCCCCTGCACCGCCACATGCGACGGCAGCATATCCGCCGCGATGCCGATGTCGCTGCCGGTATCGATGCCGATCCCGTCCACGCCGGTGGTGGCATACTCGCCCACCATGACGCCGGCCAGACGCGGGAAGCCGATGAGCTTGACGTGCGGATGCCGCGCGCGCAAGGCCGCGACGATCTTCGCCGCCGGAGCGATCACGTGCAGCCGGAACTGCGCCGCGGACAAGACGCCCGCCCAGGAATCGAACAGCATCAGAGCCTCGGCCCCGGCGGTCACCTGGGCCGACAGGTACTCGATCGTCGCCGCCGTCAGCGTATCCATCAGCCGCTGGAACGTCGCCGGCTGCGAGTACGCCATCGTGCGGACATTGGCGAAGTCCTTCGACCCGCCGCCCTCGATCATATAGCAGGCGACGGTGAATGGCGCGCCGGCAAAGCCGATCAGCGCGGTGTCGCCAAATCCCTCGGCCAGCAGACCCGCATTGATGCGCTCCACCGTCTCCATGATCGGCTTCACCCGGTCCTTGACCCGTGACGGGTCGAGCGCCGAAACGGCGGCCTCGTCACGCAACGGCGGCAACACCGGGCCTTCGCCTTCCTTGAATTCCAGCCCGTGGCCAAGCGCCCAGGGCAGCATCAGGATGTCGCTGAACAGGATCGCCGCATCGAAGCCATAGCGGCGGATGGGCTGTAATGTTACCTCGGTCGCCAGCTCGGGGTTCACGCACAGGGCGACAAAATCGGGGACGGCGGCACGCACCTTGCGGTATTCGGGGAGGTAGCGCCCCGCCTGCCGCATCAGCCAAACCGGCGGCGGCCATACCGCCTCCCCGTCGAGACTCCGTAAAAACCGTTTCATGTTAACGTCCATTCATCCGAGATAGGCTGGAGCCGCCTGTCTCCAAGTAATGGACACTCCGGTCAAGCCAGATCGGTGACAATCTCGCTAAAGACCGTCTCCGCGGCCAGCGCGGCAGCGATGCGCGCCATGGGAACCGACCAGTCTCCCGGCTGCTCCTGGCGGAAAATCCTCAGGCGGGGATACCACGGGCTGTCGCTGCGGCCGTGCAGCCAGCGCCAGCACCCGTCGTAGCGGTCGAGCAGCATCACCGGTGTGCCGACAAGCCCCGCCAGGTGGACGACGCTGGTGTCCACGCTGACCACCGCGTCCAGGCCGGCGATGATCGCTGCGGTGTCGAGGAAGTCCGTCACCCCCGCCATGGGGTCGGTCAGCACCAGCCCGGAGGGCGCCGGCTGCCGCGCGGCGGGGCCCATCTGGAGGCTGACAAACTCGACGCCCGACAGCGCGGCCAGAGGCGCAAATGCCGCCAGCCCGGCGCTGCGCCGCCGATCCAGGGGGGCGAACCGTGGCTCGGAGGGCCGCGCCTGTCCCGCCCAAACCAGGCCGATGCGGCGCGCCGGGCGGAGCGGCGCGCCGGCGTCCCCCACCGTTATGGTCCGCGCCTCACGCGTCATGGCCCGCGCCTCACGCGTCATGGCCCGGCTTGTCCGGGCCACCCCCGCGAGCACCTGCGGCGACAGGTGGCCCGGACAAGCCGGGCCATGATGAGAGCTGGCGGCAAAGGGCCAGTCGATATCCGGCACCGGCGGGATCGTCCCGAGCGTCGTGCCGAACACCCGCGGCAGGCTGTCCATCGGACACATGAAATCATGCGGCGGCAGGTCGCCCCTGTCGCAAACAACCTCCGCAACACCCGGCACCAGCCGCACCACCCGCGCCAGTTCGGGCGGCACGCAGGCCACCACACGCGCGCCGAGATCGGCCAGCAGCGGCAGGTAGCGCATGAACTGCAGCGTGTCGCCGAACCCCTGGTCGTGCAGGGCCAGGACTGTCTGCCCCGCCAGCCGCACGCCATCCGACAGCGACGGCAGCACTCTGGACCGGTCGAGCAGCGGCGCCGCGGCCAAATCCATGCGGTATTCGTAGTCCTGCCATGCCTGCTCCCACAGGCCGGCCTGCAACAGCGCCACCGCCCGGTTCATCCTGAACCGCGGATTGCCGGGCTCCAGCGTCACCGCCCGGTCATGCGCGCCGATAGCCTTCTGCAGGTCGCCTTCGATCTTCAGCACAATGCCGAGGTTGGACCAGCTCGCCGCCGCCAGGGGGTTCAGCGCGACCGCGATCTTGAAGCTGCTGATCGCCAGCGGGTAACGCTGCTGGTCCGCCCGGGCCAGCCCTTTCAGGTGATGCGCCGCCGCGTCGCCCGGCATGTCGGCCAGCAACGCCTCCGCCGCCGCAGGGTCGTCCGCATCCAGCAGGAACCTGGCGAAGGCCCGGCGCAGGCGGTGGTCCGACGGCGCCAGCTCCAGGCAGGCGCGAAATTGCCGCGCCGCCAGCGCCGCGGGCAGCGCCGGCCGCAGCGCCAAAAGGTCATCACACGGATGGTCCGCCTCCGGCCGCGCCGCCGCGACCGCCGTCAGCACCGGGGCGGCGCGTTCCGCCTCGCCCATGGCGGCGATGGCCAGGCCCGTCAGCAGCCTGGCGTGCGGGTCGTCCGGGGCGGCGGTCGACACCACCCGGGACTCCGCCTCGGCCTGCCGCCAGCAGCCGGATTCCAACAGACGCAAAGCGGTCTCGATCGAAGCCATGAGCGCCCCTCCTTTCGGGCAGAGGCATCCTGACGCAAGAGTGTTAAGAAGTGGTTAGCGCCGCAACCGTTGCCAGTGACGTCCGATCGCGCGCGCGGAGAGTGTTTGGCCCGGGTTTCTTGCACTTGGGTCGTTGCCCGCAAGGGCCGGGACCTGTAGCTTTACCGCGCATCAGGAAGCCGGATATCAGACTGTTCATGCCCGCCCGCACGCTCCTGGCCGCCATGGCGCTTCTTGCTGCGCCGTTCGCGGTCGAATCCTCCCTGGCAAGCCCGCCACAAGTTGCCAGTGCGGAGCACATGACAATCGTCACGCGAGACGATTCCCTGCAGCGTGCGATCCAGGCGGCCTACGTCCAGCCGTTTACCGCCGTCACACAGGTGCATGTCATCCAGCAGGTCTGGGAGGGCGGCATCGACACGCTGCGCAGCCGCCTCAAGGCACCGGACAACACCTGGGACCTGATCATGGTCGATCCCGACGAACTCGCCACCGGCTGCGGCGACGGCCTGTTCGAGAAGCTCGACTGGGCCGCCATCGGCGGCAAGGACCACTATGTCGCGGCAGCGGTCAGCGATTGCGGGGTGGGTGCCGTCATCGTCAACACCGCCCTGGCCTGGGACAAGGACAAGCTGCCGATAACGCCGTCCTGGTCGGACTTCTGGGACGTGGCGAAGTATCCCGGCAAGCGCGGCCTGCGCAAGAGCGTGCGCGGCAACCTGGAAATCGCCCTGATGGCCGACGGCGTGGCACCCGGCGACGTCTACCGGACGTTGGCGACCAGCGACGGCCTCGACCGCGCCTTCCGCAAGCTCGATCAGCTCAAGCCCTATATCGTCTGGTGGTCGTCCGAGGCCGAGGCATCCAAGATCCTGTCCTCCGGCGACGTGCTGATGACCAGCGCCCCGAGCGGCCAGATCACCACCGCGGCCGAAACCGGGCATCGCGGCTTCGGCGTGCAGTTCGCCGGCAGCCTGTATGAGATGGACAGTTGGGTGATCGCCAAGGGCAGTCCGTCCCGGCGGCTGGCCGAGCAGTTCCTGTACTTCACCGGCATGCAAGCCATCGAGGCCCGCCTGCTGCGCCAGAGCGGCGATGCCGGGCTGGTCAAGGGCCTGACCGACGGATTGCCGCCGGATGCTCTTGCCGCATCGCCGGCCAATCCGGCGAACCTGAACGCGGCTCTGCGCATTGATGCGGGATTTTGGCATGACAACCTGGCGAAGCTGCGCCAGCGCTTCGACGCCTGGCTCGGGCATTAGCCGCACCCGGATCTTGTCGCCGGCGCCCGGCCCGGCGGCAAGGACCGGAACTCCCCGCGGCAACGGGAGGCAGGAGACATGACGGATCAGCCGGACCTGTTGGCGAAGCCCGACGGTCAAACGGTCATGCTGATGGCGTCCGGATTTACACTTGACCTGAAAGCCCCCGACGCAACGGGGATGCCGATCGAGGACGTCGCGCGGGCCCTGGCCTATCAGCCGCGCTGGGCCGGCGCCACCCGGACGTTTTATTCGGTTGCCGAGCACAGCATCATGGTCTCGCGGCTGGTGCCGGAGAAACTGGCGCTTTCCGGACTGCTGCATGATGCCGACGAGGCGATCACCGGGGATATCGTCTCGGTGGTGAAGGTGCTCATCGGCCGCGAGCATCTGCGTGCGCGGCTTGAGCCGATCAAACGGGCCCTGGAGCGCCGCTTCGGCTTCCGGTCGGATCTCGCCGCGGTGAAACATGCCGATCTGGTCTGCATGGCGACAGAACTGCGCGATTTGATGCCGCCGGCGTGGATGGAGTGGGGACACCTGCCACCTCCAGTGCCGGACAAGATCAGTCCCGTCGGGCCTGATCGCGCCTATTCGCTGTTTGTTGAACGATATGAGGAAGTGAAGCACCTCGCACAGGCTACCGGGCCCCGAGGCTATCACGGGCGGAGAGCCGCACGATGAGTGACCCGCCGAGCCTGTCTTTCACGTCGTAGCCCGGCTCGTCTGCGATCTCAGACTCCCTGCGCCCTCCGCGCTAAAACAGCGGAAGTCGAGCCGCACACCGCTCCCGCGATCGCCCCCCGCTATCCGGCCGCGGTCCGCCTTGATATCAAGCAACGATGTGCAGACCCGCATCAACATAGATCGTGTCGCCCGTCATCCCCGATGCCGCGCCGCCCACCAGGAAAGCGACAACCCGCCCGACTTCCGCGATGTCCACCAAACGATGCCCCGGCGCGCGCGAAACCGCTGCGTCGATCAGTTCGTCGAACTGCGCGATGCCGCTCGCCGCCCGTGTCTTCAACGGCCCCGGGGAGACGGCGAACACCCGGATGCCCTTCTCGCCCAGTTCAGCCGCCAGATACCGCGTGCTGGCCTCAAGCGCGGCTTTCACCGGCCCCATCATGTTATAGTTGTTCACTACCTTGTCGGCGCCGTAATAGCTCATCGTCAGCAGCGACCCGCCCTCGGTCATCAGCGGTTCCGCCAGCCGGCTCATTGCTATGAAAGAATAGCAGGATACCCGCATCGCCTGGAGAAATCCCGCCTCCGAGCAATCCACCACCCGCCCGTGCAGATCCGCCCGCGGGGCAAATGCAATCGAATGAATAACGAAATCCAGGCGCCCCCAGGTATCGCGGATGCGGTCGAACACCGCCTCCATCTGTCCCGGCTGCTCGACGTCGAGCGGCAGCACCAGGCTGGCCTTCAGTTCGTCGGCCAGCGGCCGCACATGCGGTTCGGCTTTCTCGTTCAGATAGGTCACCGCGAGTTCCGCCCCGAACGCCCGCAGCTTCGCCGCGCAGCCGAACGCGATGCTGTTCTCATTGGCGATGCCCACGACAAGGCCGCGGCGCCCGCGCAGCATATCCCCCACGCGGGTATCCGGATCCCAAACTTTCGGCAGCGGATCGATCGCCCCGGTCGTTTCGTCCATCGTTGCTCTCCAATCAGGCCGCGGCGCTATCGAGCACCGATATCGTGTGACGCGCGATCATGGCTTCCTCGTCCGTCGGGATCACGAACACCCGCGTGCGCGACCGCTCCGAGGAAATCACCGCGGCGCCGGCTTTGTTAGCGAAACGGTCCAGTTCGACACCAATCCATTCCATGCCCTCAAGCACGCGCTCGCGGACATGCCATGCGTGCTCGCCGATGCCGCCGCAGAACACGATGGCGTCCAGCCCCTCCAGCACCGCCGCGAGGCCGCCCAGTTCGCGGCGGATGCGGAACACGAAGTATTCGATCGCCTGCGCCGCCTCCAGCTTGTCGGAGGCCTGCAGCTCGCGCATGTCATGCGACAGGCCGGACAGCCCCTTGAGGCCCGACTGCGTGTAAAGCAGGTCGCGGATAGCATTCGCATCCATATGCTTCTGCGCCATCATGTAAAGCACCACGCCCGGGTCGAGCTGGCCGCAGCGCGTGCCCATCGGCAACCCGTCCAGCGCCGTGAACCCCATCGAACTGGCTACGGAATGACCATCCCGGATCGCGCACATCGAAGCACCGTTGCCCAGATGCGCGACCACCACCCGCCCCGCCGCATGCAGCGGAGAAATCTCGCGCAGGCGGTTGGTGACATACTCATACGACAGCCCATGGAAGCCGTAGCGCCGCACGCCCTCCTCATAGAAGCTGCGCGGCAGGGCGAACACGTCGTTGACGAAAGGATGCTGGCGGTGGAACGCGGTGTCGAAGCAAGCCACCTGCTGCACGTGCGGCCAGGCCGCGCGCGCAGCCTCGATGCCGGCGAGGCCGTGCGGCTGATGCAACGGCGCCAGGGGAACCAGCGTCCGCAGCCTGGCCAGCACCTCATCCGTCACCAGCACGGGGGCGTCGTAGTAAATCCCGCCATGCACCACGCGGTGCCCGGCCGCCACCACGTTGGCGCCCGGAAACGCCTGCCGGCGCCATTCCAGGATGCGCTGCAACGCGTTGGTATGGAACGGGATGCCGGAACCCGCGAGCCACTGCTCCTCATGCGTCACCGCACCGGCGCCATCGTGAATCTTGAGGCGGCGCTCCTCGCTCAGCATCTCCGCCAGACCGGTCGCCAGCGCCTGAGGCCCGTCGCCATTCAGTTCGAACAGTGCGAACTTGATCGAGGATGACCCGGCGTTCAGGGTGATGACGTGGCGGCTCATTGCGCGGCCTCCCTGACCGGCTCCGATGCGACCGCGCTCTGCCCGGTGGTGTGCCAGTGCGAATGCAGCACCGCGACCGCGCAGGAGAACATCCGCGACCCCTCCTCATCCGCCCGGCTGGTCAGCAGCACTGGCACCTTGGCGCCCAGGACGATGCCCGCGCCCTCGGCCTGCGCCGCGTAGGTCAGTTCCTTGGCCAGGATGTTGCCGGCCTCCATGTTCGGCACCACCAGCACATCGGCCCGGCCGGCGACCAACGAGGTCAATCCCTTGGTCTTCGCCGCCGACAGGCTGATCGCGTTATCCATCGCCAGCGGCCCGTCAACGATGCCGCCGCGGATCTGTCCGCGATCCGCCATCTTCGACAGCGCCGCCGCGTCGAGCGTCGATTGCATCTTGGGGTTCACCGTCTCCACTGCGGCGAGGATGCCCACCCGCGGCACCGCGATACCCAGCGCCTGCGCTAGGTCGATCGCGTTCTGCGTGATGTCGATCTTGTCCTCCAGCGTTGGCGCGATATTGATCGCGGCATCGGTCACCAGCAGCAGATCGGGCAAGGTCGGAGCGTCCATCACGAACACATGGCTGATCCGCCGCGTGGTCCGCAGCCCGCCCGCCGATTGCACCACGTGCCGCAGCAACTCGTCGGTGTGCAAATGCCCCTTCATGATCGCGTCGACACTGCCCTGGTGCACCATCTCGACCGCCCGAGCCGCCGCCGCATCGTGGCTCGGCATGTCCTCGATGGCGATCCCGTCCAGCGACAGCCCGCATGCCTTCGCCACCGCGGCGATCCTGCCCGCATCGCCCAGCAGGATCGGCTTGATCAGGTTTTCCCGCGCACCGGCCAGAGCGCCGCGCAGGGCATTCTCTTCCTCCGGCACCACAACCGCCGTCGCCAGCGGCGGCAGCGAGGCACAGGCAGCCAACAGGCGGGCGACATGCCGGTGCCTCTGCACCATCAGCTCCGGCAGGACGCCATCCTCCAGCACGATGTGCTGTGCGGGCGGCTGCACTTCGGCGGTGCCCTCGACCAGGATTTCGGTCCCGCGCAGCACCGTGGTGCTCAGCACGATGATGTCGGGCGGACGCTTCGCTTCGACCCGCACCGTCACCGTCAGCGTGTCGCCGACATGCGCCCGGCCGCGGAAGCGCAGCATCTGCGTGTCATACAGCGTGCCCGGCCCCGGCAGCAGGTTCCCCAGCACGGCGGAGAAAAGTGACCCGAGCCACATCGACGGCGCCGGGTTCTGGCCCGACGCGGTGTCGCCCGCGCGGGTTGCCGGCAAATGCAGCGGATTGAGGTTGCCGCTGACATGCGCGAACACGATCAGGTCGTCCGGCGTCACCGTGCGGGTGATCGAGGCGGTGTCGCCGACGGCGAGGTCTTCGTAGGTATGGCTGATGCGCGCCATGGTTTCGCTCCGCTCAAGAAATGGGCTGCCTTTTTTTTTAACCCCCCGCTCCCCCCCCCTCCGTCATGGCCCGGCTTGTCCGGGCCACCTGTCGCGGCAGGTGCTGGCGGGGGTGGCCCGGACAAGCCGGGCCATGACGCCGGGAGGGGACGCGTCACTCCGCCGGTGTCGCCTCTTCCTTTTTCTCCGCCACCACACGCGGCTTTTTCGCCGCGTGGTGATCGGCGTCGGGGGCGGCAAGCCGCGCGACCGTGCCATTCGGCTTGCTGAGCGGCGGCAGCGACAGGACCTCGCGCAGACGGGCCAGCATGCGCAGCGTCGGCTCGTTCATTTCGGCGATGTCGCCAGCGATCCGCTCGACCAGTGCGATGGCCCGGCTCCGCTCCTCGGCGGTGGTCAGCAGCCGCGGCAGCGCCGCAACCGCGAGGTCGTGCTCGTATTCGACAATCAGGCTCTGCTCATTGATGACGTGGCCGCGGGCGCTGTCGCCCAGGCTCTTGAACGGTTCCTCGGAGTGCAGGATCTCGTTCGACCGCTCCAGCCGCGACTGCCGCACCGAGCCGCGTGCCTTCGCCATCAGGATCAACATGCGGATCACGCCCTCGGCATAGCTGCCGCGGTCAAGGTTCAGCAGCGCCGCCTGCACCTGCGGCAGCTCGCGCAGGTTTTCGCCGACCCGGGCATTCGGGATCAAGGCGCGGGCCTCGGCCAGGGCGGCCATGAACGGGTTGGCGTAGATCGAGAAGAACGTCAGCTCGTCCGTCATCGTCTTGACGTCGCGCCAGAAGTCCATGCTCTGCTCGATCATCTTGGCGACCAGCTTCTCCGTCTGGAAGAACGGATTGTCCGCCGCCACCGGAGCCCGCTGCTCGCGCACCGCCGGGGCATAGGCCGCGACCGCCTTCACCGCCGGGTTGAGGTCGGAGACCATGTAGCGCCGCATCCGCAGCGGGTGCGTCTGGATCAGCATCTCGGCGGAAGCCGGCGTGGCCATCGCGCGAACCAGCGGACGCGCGGTCATTTCGTAGGCATCGACACCGGCGCGCGAGATGCGATCCGCCACCGCGAACGGGGTTTCGTCATCGCCGTCGTCGATCGCCTTCAGATCCGCCATCGTTCTCTCGGCGAAACCGACAACGAACTCGGCGTGCACGCCCTCGCCGATCTGCTGCTCGATTTTCATTTCATAGAGGCCGGGAGCGAGGGATTCGATGGCTTCGAGGGTGCCGACGATCTTGTCATGTTCCTTCAGCGCAACCTTGGCGGAGACGAAGATGCCGAGATGGCCGATATCCTTGTGGATCATGTAGATGATGCGCTGGCCGCGCGCCTCGATCTCGCGCTCATCGGCGTAGAGATGGGTGATCCAGTTCAGCGCCTGCTGCGGCGGCGTGATATCGTCGCCATAGCTGGCGAACACGATGATCGGGGCCTTAACGGTGCGCAGATCGACCGGGCCGCGGCCGCCGAGGACGGCGGTGCCCTGCTCGAGCTTGTTGCCGACGAACAGGTTCTCGACGATCCAGCGGATTTCCGCCTCGTTCATGATGTAGAAACCGGACCACCACCTTTCGAAGCCGATGAAGCGCTCGGCCTCGGTGTCCACGTTGGCGAAGACGTTGTAGTATTTGGCCCACCAGGTGTTGCCGGGGTTGCCCTTTTCGAAGTTCATCACCAGGTGGGCGCCGTCGAAGCGGCCGTTGCAGATGTCGGAGGCGATCAGCGCATGCACCGCGCCGCCGGTCAGGCCGCCGAGGTAGCGCATCGGGTTCTTGCCGCGCACGCCGGACCAGTAGCTTAGCGGCGCGCCGTTCACCACGACCGGGCCGGTGACGTGCGGGTTGGAGGCGGCGAGCAGCATCGCCGCCCAGCCGCCCTGGCAGTTGCCGACGGTCACCGGCCGCGGGGCGTTCGGATGGCGCTGTGCGACCTCGCGGAAGAACCGGCCTTCCAGCGCGCAGACGTCGGCCATGGTCTGGCCCGGCTCGGGCTGCTGGAAGAACACGACGAAGTAGACCGGATGGCCATGCGCCAGGGCAACGCCGACCTGGCTGTCGGATTTGAAGCCGCCGATGCCCGGGCCGTGGCCGGCGCGCGGGTCGATGATCATATACGGGCGCTTCTCCGGATCGACCGTGACGCCCGCCGGTGGATGGATATGCAGCAGCGCGTAGTTGACCGCCGGCTGCTGCTGCCGGCCGTCCATGATCGTGGTGTACTCGTAGACCAGGACCGGCGAATTGCCGTTCACCTGCTGGTCGACGGCCTGGTTGCCGACCTGCCGCATGATGTCGAGGAACAGGACCGAGCGCTGGGCGGCATCAACCGCGTAGCCCTGATAATCCTGGCCGAGCGTCATCGGCGACTTCACGCCCGACCAGATCTTCTGCCAGGACTCCGCGTTCTGCCGCGCTGCGGTTCCGTATGTGTCGCTGATGATACGAAGGTGCTCGGTCCCGAGCTGCGCCAGTGACTGCCACAGCGAGGTCGCCTTGGCGGCCTTCCCCTGCATCACGTCCGCCTTGCCCTTGATTCCGTAACGATCCGCTTTGCCCGGCGTCCAAGCGCCGGCAAGCGCCGACATTACCTTCGAGATTTCGGTCAAGGATTGTGACATGGCTGCTTCCTCGCTGATCGAGAACGGCGTTCTTTCTGCCACTGCCACGGAGGGGGCAATGGCTACAAATATTAGTGCCACCCGACGGGTTGGCGTCCGGAAACGCCCCGGCCCAAGTGCACGGGGCGGGTGACAAGGCGCCAAGCCGAAGGCGCAGATGGATTGCTGCGCTGCAACAAACATAGCATCCGGGCGCCACGCTAGTATGACGGTTGCATGTCAGTTCGATTAAGTTGGCGGCTGCCCACGGGCTACCGGGGTTTCGATTACACCATAGTGCCCTTGGCTCGCCCACCGCGCGCATTGGCGCCGGCAGCGATCAGCTTGAATATCATGTATATTGCGCAATCAAACCTGAGGGCATGAGATGGTCCACCGCCAACCGCGAGAATGAACATGGAGCGTCGCGACTTTATTCAGGTTTTAAGAATGGGCGCATTGGCGGTGCCAATCGGCGCCGCGCGCGCCGAGCGATGCGGGGATGGGCGACCTCAGGAACTTGTCAATGCGCGTTTCCGGATAGAATTCGACCTCGCCAGCGGCGCCATACTGTCCATCATGAACCCTGTTGACACGGCCCGAATGAACTGGACATCGTCCCCGCAGAATGCCCCTTGGCGGCCGAAGTCTCTGCTCTGGGGATTAGGTTTTGCAGACCTCGGGAGGCAATTCTTATACCGAGGGTGGTGGGACACTCCAACATACATCAATTTTGACGCAGCGGCCGCAACCATGATCGCCCGCTATGAGCTCGGAGACCTGCAAATTGAGGTGACGCGACGGCTGGTCGATGACGAGTTCAATGAGATCTACTTATTTCGCAACAATGGGCATGCCGCCCTGCCGTTTGGCGGCTCAGACGATCTTGGCGTGGCGATCGTGCTGCCTTTCAACGATCATTACACCTCGTCCAAGGATGTGCTTGAGCACCGCGCCCATACCCATATCTGGTGTGGCGGGGCGTCATCCTGGGTAGCCACGCTACGCATGGGTGGACGGGCGCCGCATCTCGGCCTTGTTGTCACCCATGGGGCGTTTCAAGCCTATTCGGTGGTGGACCGGAACCAGACGACCTCCTCCGACACGCGCGGCACCTTTCTGTTCCACCCGGCAGTCAGCGAACTTAAGCCGGGCGAGTCATGCGCCGTCGGTTGGACATGCTTCTGGCATTCCGGATGGGACGACTTCTTCGCACAGGCCGAAAAGCGATCCCCGCAATTCGTTCGATTTGACGCGCCCCATCTTACCGCATTTGTCGGCGAACCCCTGCCGATAAGCTTCAGTGGGGCCTTGACTGCAAACGCCAGCTTTGACGTCTCCATGCCCTTTGTTGCGGCCAAGCCCGGTGAGAGCACTCTGCGGTTAAGCTATGGTGACGGGTTGACGACAAAGGTAGTGGTCAACGCAGTTCCTCCACTCGACGAACTGATCCGCGCCCGCGTGCACTTCATCGGTCGCAAGCAGCAGGTCAATGCGCCCGGCGATCCGCTGGACGGCGCCTATTTGGTCTATGACAATCAGCTCGAATGCCTCGTCCGCCACGATTGGGGAAGCGATCACAATGAAGCACGCGAGCGCGTCGGCATGGGCGTGCTGTTGGCTCGCTGGCAGCGCAGGGCTCAAGAACCGAATGATGAAATCACGGCCTCTCTCGATCGTTATTATGCCTTCGTTTCGAAGCAACTGCAGACGCCTGAAGGCTATGTCAAGAACGGGCTGAATTCGACAAAGACGCGCCTTTATAACTGGCCTTGGGTGGCGGAATTTCACCTCGAAATGGCACGCCTGACCGGCTCGAATGACAGTCTGAGCAGGTTCGTGACGACAATCGATAACTTCTATGCGCTGGGTGGCGTGCATTTCTACGCCATTGGCATTCCGGTCGCCGAAGCCTTGGCGGCTCTGCAAGCGGCGGGGAGGGCGGACGACTTTACGCGTTTAAGCAAACTGTTTTCACAGCACGGCGCAAAGATTGCCGCCAACGGCACCGACTACCCCGCCCACGAGGTCAATTTCGAGCAATCCATCGTCGCGCCCGCGGCCATATTGCTATTCGAATTGTATCGCGCGACGGGAGATGCCACGTGGTTCGACGCCGGCAAAAAACAGTTGGAAATTCTGGAGCTGTTCAATGGACGCCAGCCCGATCACCACCTGCATGAGATCGCTATCCGGCATTGGGACGGGTACTGGTTCGGCAAAAGTCGTATGTGGGGCGATACGCAGCCGCATTACTGGAGCACCCTTACGGCTTTGGCCTTTGCTCATTATGCGCGCATAACAGGCAATCAGGTATATGCCGCGCGGGCCGAGACGATCATCCGCAATAACCTCAGCCTGTTCACGCCGGACGGCCGCGGATCGGCCGCCTTCCTCTACCCGGCCTCGGTCAATGGGCAGGAAGCACATTTTTACGACGCCTATGCAAACGATCAAGACTGGGCACTGGTACATGCCCTGCGGATCGCAGAAATAATGCAGTGAACGTCAACGGGGGGTTGGTGTGACAACTGAGATATTGGCAAACTAGAGCGGCGTCAGGCTGACAGGGAACGGTCACACCGTCATGGTCCGGCTTGTCCGGTCCGCCTGTCGCGACAGTTGCTTGCGGGGGTGGCACGGATAAGCCGGGCCATGACGAAAAGGCCACGTCCGCCACCTTTTTCCAGTCAGGCTGAAAATGCTCTCATGCCTTCTGGAACATCGTAGCCATCCGAAAGCACCCGCGCTGCTCCGTCTTGAGAAGCGGTAGGACGAGCCCGTTCCGTAACTCTTATCATCCCGGCACATCTACAAGAATTTCTTCACAATATCAGTTGACGACCGCACCCCAAGATCATCGAAGTGCTTCTCGATGAACATATCCGCCTTGCCGCGGCCCAGGGCAAACAAATGCCGCAAGAACCCAAGGTCCGAGTTGAATTTCGACGACACATCGAACGCCGCCAGTTCCATTTCGGCGTCGATCGTATGAATAAACACCCGCATATGATTCGTGCTGTCCAGTTCCCCCCGGTCGATCAGGTCCGATACGAACTTGATCGCCCGCATCTCCCGCATCAGGCTCGAATTGAACGACAGCGTCGCCGCATGATCGATAATCGCCCGAGCCGTCTTCGGCACTTCGGAAATCCGGATCGGATTGAGCTGCACGATCAGGATGTCCGGACCGCCCCCCATATAGATCAACGGAAATATCGGCGGGTTGCCGCTGTAGCCGCCATCCCAGAAATACTCGCCATCCACCTCGACAGCCTGGAACAGAAACGGCAGCGCCGCCGAGGCCAGCAGCGAATCGACGCTCATTTCTTCCCGCCGGAACACGCGCAGGCGCCCGTTCAGCACGTTCGTCGCACAAACAAAAAGTTTCGGCCCGCCGGGCAACCGCCGCAGCCGCTGGAAGTCGATCGCCTCCAGCAAAAGGTCCCGCAAAGGATTGATGTTCGCCGGATTCAGTTCGTACGGCGAGAGCACCTTCGACATCAGGTCGTGCCAATGCCACAGCGGCGAAAACGTCATGTTGCCGGGACTGAACAGCTTGTCCATCGGCGATGGCTGAAGCAGGCTGCCGCGTCCCGCCTCGGAAATCCGGTGCCAGAACGCCGACAGCCGCTCGCGTCCTCCCTCGGGTCCGCCCTCTACCAGCCCGTACGCCAGCACCGCCGCGTTCATCGCCCCGGCGCTGGCGCCGACGATCGCCTCGACCTCGAAACCTCCATGTTCCAGCAGCCGATCAAGCACGCCCCAGGTGAACGCGCCGTGCGATCCGCCGCCTTGCAGCGCCAGCTTGATCGTCTTGCGCTCGACGGGTCGGTTCGGCTCCATGCCCGGTCTCCTATTTCTCGTGATACGCGGCCACGCCGTCCCAGCCCCGTCCGGGAGGGTCCGCGATGAACGCGTCCAGCCGCTCGCGGTAGAGCGCGCAGAGTTTGCCATCCGGTTCGGCTTCCGGTGGCATTAGCAACCGGGCCTCGACGAACCGGCGGTCGAGGTACGCTGCCACGATCCGGTCCCAGCGCGACGCCCGGGCGATCTCAACCTCCGGCAGCAGCAACCGCTCGTCGGCCGGTTCCGCCGCGCATCGCAGCCCGAGCAATTCGTGGATGTCGGTGGCGACCTGCCGCCCTTTCGGCAGCACGCGATCGACGTGGCGGAATACGAACGCCTCGCCAGCCGCCGTGCGGGTCGCCTCGGTCACCAGGATCTGCGTGTCATACTGCTTGTTCAGGCCTTCGAGCCGGGAGGCCATGTTCACCGTGGCACCGATGGCGGTGTACGACATCCGATCGGTCGAGCCGACATTGCCGATGATCGCGTCGCCCGTGTTCACCCCGAAGCGGGTCCGCAGCGCCGGCCAGCCGCGCTGCTCGAACTCGGTCGCCAGCCGCGTGGACAGATCGCGGCAGCGCACAGCCGCGAGGCAAGCACTGGCGGCGTGGTGCTCATCCGGCCCCGGGGCATTCCACAGGGCCATGATCGCGTCGCCGACGTATTTGTCGATCGTCGCGCCGGCCGCCATCAGTTCGCGCGTCATCTGCTCGAAATAGGCCGAGGTCAGGCTCATCAGCCGCTCGGGGTCCATGCCGTCCGCGATGGTGGTGAAGCCGACGATGTCGGTGAACATGACGGACAGCACGCGGCGCTCGCCGCCCAGATGCGCCATCCCGTCACCCCCCATGAGCTGGCGGACCAGATCCTTGGGCACATACACGCTGAAGGTGTGCAGTGCGGCCTTCATCCCATGCATCGTCGCCGCCAGCCGCGCCACCTCGGTGATGTGCGAGGACACGGTCAACGGCCGATCGAGGTCGAACCGGCGGATCGCATCGGCTTCGCGGGTCAGTTCCGCCAGCGGCCGGGTGATCCGGCTGGCAATGAATGCGATCAGGAACAGCCCGAGCACCCCGCCGGCCACGAACAGCAGCGCCGTCCGGTCCCGTGCCCGGTGAATCGGCCCGGTGAAGTCCGCCGCCGGAGCCACCACGGCCACCAACGCCCGCGGCGAGCCGATGTGGTCGAGCGTGGCCACCCGCGCCAGATAGGCCTCGCCGCCGATGTCAAGACGGACGCCGCTGCCGGGTGCCAGCCGGCCGGTGGCGTAGTTCATCCATACCCCGTGCATGATCGGGTCAGGTGACGAGGCGATCGTGATCCATGTCGGCGCCTGTCCGGGGGCGGCCGCCGACATTGCCACCCCCAGATCGGAGTGGGCGAGCAGAATCCCGTTGTCGTCGATGATGAACGCGCTGCCGCGCGGGCTGATCCGCTGCTCCGCCAGGAAGGCGCCGAGTTCATCGAGTGCGACGTCGATGCCGACAACGCCGCCCTCCGGCATACGGCGCACGATGCTCAAGCCAGGCACGCCCAGCGCAGGAAACACGTGCAGCACCGTGGTCCCGATGCCGTCGCTGTTCTGTCCCGTCAGGAACCAGATTTCATCCCGCGGATCAGCCGCCGGCCCGAGCGCCCGCGTCTCCAGCACATGCCGCGAGCCATCCAGAAAGCGCCACGTCTCCTCGCGCCGCCCGTCCCCGGCCACCGCGCGCACCGCGAACCGCGCGCGCTCCGGCACCTGCAGCGCCAACCGCCGATCGGCTGTCATGGCGTCGAGGTTGAGCACCTGAAGCAAGGCGCCGCCGGCGCTGGCCGCCGACACCGCGCGCGCCTGCGGCAGGACATCCAGCAACCCCAGGAACGCCGCCTCGGTCGGGCTGATCGCGGCACCGGTCCCCGGCGCGACGTCCGGCAGCTTCGCGGCTATTGCGACCGTGGCGTATAACGGGTCCACCAGCGCCGCCGTCCGCGCCGCCGTCCGCGCGGTCAGATCGGCGATCTCCCTGTCGGCCGACGCGACCGCCGCGCGCATCGCACCGCGATAAGTCGCCACGCCGGTCAGCCCCATCACGCTCACGAACACCAGCGCGAACGCCGTCAGGATCGTCACCGTCAGGCTGATCCGGAACCTGCGTTCCCGCGGTTCGGCTTGCGGGCTCATGACGACAGATAGAGCGCGCGGGCCTCGCTCACCTCCATCCGGTCCAGCGCGGCGGCACCGTCGTCCGGCGTCGTGCCGGCGCCCAGGCTGCTGGCGACCGCGGCGAGGCGATCGATCTGCGCCCTGACCATGCCGGGCAATCCCATCATTGTGGCGGCGGGCGTGAACCAGGCATAGAGCCGCAGGAACCCCAGGCGTCCGCTGAAGTTCGCGATCCCGCCAGCGGCGGCATCGCCCGCGAGGCGCCGCTCCGCCGCCAGCGCATCGCCGAGCCGAAGGCCCAAATGCGGCATCAGGCTGGCCAGCACATCGGCCTCATTGGCCAGCGAACGCAGCATGTCGGCCGAGGCACCGAAGCGGCCGGGCGGCAGCGTCCCCGCGGACCGGGCCTCATTGCCCGCCACCGCGCCGGGATCGGTTCCCTCGATCACATACGCCAGCCAGGCCAGCCCGTCGGCGCCGACCCCGGCGATCCGGCTGATGCGCACGGTCTCGGCGGCGGCCAGCGCCTCCAGCGCGCCACCGGGAGCCACGCTGCCGTCGTGGCCGATGTCGTGCCCGGCCATCGCCACCACGCCAAGCGCCGCCTCGGCCGGGGTAATCAGGCCGAGGCCCCGTGCCGCCGCGCAGAGCGTTCCCATGGCCAGGACCGCCTCGGCGAAATGGTGCTGGTTGTGGTAGGGCAGATCGTTGGTCTTTCCCGGATTGGTCTGGATGGCCGCAATCAGCGCCTCGCCGGCCCGCCGAAGCGAACACGCGGGGTGCGATGGGGGCATGTCGCGGGCGGCGAGCGGGAACGCATCGGCGAAGGCCCGTTCGAGATCCGGCGGCGCCTCGCGCATGGCCAGAAGCCTGGCCTCGAGCGCCAAAAGACTGGTCGAAGGTTCGAGTGTTCCCGGCATTGCCGCCGCGATGCGATCATGTAACGTCATGCCATAGCCCAACCTGCTCCGAACGTCAGCCGGCCGGCGACCTTCGAACGGTGACAATTCGAAGTCGGCCGGGATGACGAAGCCATGAAGTTTACCGCCGCGGATGCTATCCTGCTTTCACCGGGCGTGCGGACCATGGCATGCGTTTATCGACGGCAGAGCGTTCTGGAAGGGCAAATCGTGGTTGACGCGAAGCACTACGCCGTTGAGGAAACCCTCAAGGACGGCATTTCCGTCACCATCCGCGCGGCGCGGCCGGGCGATGAGGGCAAGATCCGCCAAGCGTTCAGAAACCTGGAGGCCGAGACCATCTACACGCGGTTCTTCGCATTCAAGAACGAGGTCACCGACGCGGAACTCGCCCGCATCACCGGCGCGGACTTCGAACGGAACGTAGCCCTTCTGGTGACCATCGGTTCGGGCGAGACGGAGACAGTCATCGGCGGCGCCAGCTATTTCAGCACCGACGACGCCGCTCCGGACCGCAGCGCGGAGTGCGCCTTCACGATCGAGGAAGACTACCAGGGCCTCGGCATCGCCAGCAGCCTGCTGCGGCACCTGGTCCGCATCGCGCGGGATCATGGGCTGGCCCGGTTGGAAGCCGATGTCCTGGCGCGGAACCTGCCGATGCTGGCGGTCTTCAGGCGCAGCGGGCTGCCGATGACGCTGCGGCACGAAGACGACACGGTGCATGTGACGTTGTCCTTGCGGCCGGCTACCGACTGATTTCGAACGCGTTTATCGGAGAGTCTTGTGTTCCCCAGCCCGACCCGCCTGTTCCTGACCAAGGGTGTCGGCGTCCATCGCCACGCGCTGACCGCCTTCGAATTCGCGCTGCGCGACGCGGATATCGAACAGCAGAACCTGGTCTATGTCTCCTCAATCCTGCCGCCCCGCTGCGAGGTCATGTCCCGTGAGGCCGGGGCGGAGTTGCTCAGGCCCGGCGACATCACCTTCTGCGTCATGGCACGGGCGGAGACGAACGAGTTCGGCCGGCATGTCTACGCCAGCCTGGGCCTGGCGAAGCCGGCCGATCCGGAGATGTACGGATATATCTCGGAACAGCACGGCTACGGCATGACCGCAGAAGCGGCCGGCGAGCAAGCCGAGGACCTGGCCGCGACCATGCTGGCCTCCACCCTCGGGCTGGATTTCGATCCCGACGCGGCGTGGAACGAGCGCAAGCAGATCTACGAGCACAGCCACCTGATCATCGACAGCACGTCGGTCACGGCCACCGCCGAATGTGGCCCGGATGGTCATTGGACCTGCGTTGTCGCCGCGGCGGTGTTCCTGTTTTCCTGACGCCGAGCCCTGGAGCATTCATGCAACTGCCCTTTCGTATCACCGTCTGCGGCCTGGATGAACTCGCCGCGCATCGCAAGGCGCGGGTCAGCCACGTGCTGTCCATCCTCGACCCCGACTGGCCGGTGCCCGAGGTGTTCGGCCGCTTCGGCGAGCATCGCAAGCTGGAACTGCGCTTTCACGACATCATCGACGAAGTCCCCGGCTCGGTGCCTCCGGGTCTGGACGATGTCCGGCAACTGCTGGCGTTCGGCGCCGAACTGGACCGCGAACCGGTTGAGGACGCGCATCTTCTGGTCCACTGCCACGCGGGTGTTTCGCGGTCGTCCGCAGCGATGGCGCTGCTGATCGCGCAGGCGATGCCGGGCCACCCGGGCGACGCAATCTTCGCGGAGGTCCTGCGGATCCGGCCGCAGATCTGGCCAAATCTGCGGATCGTCGAGATGGGCGACCGCCTGCTCGGCCGGAACGGCGACCTGATCGCCGCGGTCCATCGGATCTACCACCTGCAGATTTCCAGGCGCCCGGAGCTCATCGGCGATTTCCGATCCGGAGGCCGCGGACGGGAAGTGGACGCGGGGTTCGCGGTCCTCGACGCGGCCTGAGAGTTGGTGTCGGGGTCATATTAATCGGCGTTGGGTCCGGTAGGGTATCCGGCATCGGCTTCTTTACAGTCCCGCAGCCTGCCGCGGGCCCCTGCGGCGCGTACCGTGCTGTGGTGCGCCTCGGGACGCGCCGGCGGGTTTCGATCCACCGCGCTTCGACACGGAGACGGGCGGGGGCCGCGGAGAAGAAGCAGCCGGTGTTGCGGCCCGTTTCCGCCACACGCATGCCGGTCATCAGCGCTTCGCCAGCCAGCCGGACTTCCCGCCGATAATATCAGCGGCCGATAATGCTGACCTTTGGCACCGTGGCTTCCACCGTCATGGCAGGCGCAGGCCCTATAGGCGCTAAATTATCGGACGGGCTGGCCGTTTGTGTCATCGCCGGCCGTGTGCCGGCCATCCACGACCTTGCCGCATCAAACACCGCAAGTCGTGGATGGCCGGACTGATTATAATATCAGTCCGTGTTGAGAGCGAACTCTTGCCATACACCGTCATGGCCCGGCTTCCGGACCACCTGTCGCGGCACCTGTTGGCTCGGGTGTCCCGGACGAGCCGGGCCATGTCGGGGAAGCGAGGCTCGCCGGGTCAAACTCAAGGCCGATTGGTATAAATCCGGCCGGGACACGGGCAGAGGCGCAGACCCGCCACCGCCGCCCTTGTTTGTACACGCAAAGGCGTGGATGCCGACCTTCGTCGGCCCAACGACGTGGCGCGGCGGGAGACTCGATGTCAGGGGTGCTGGTATAGGCGCTTCCAAACGGCTCCGCGGCCCTCGCGCTTCTCGTTCTGCCTCTGTGGTAAAAATCGGTAGATCGAACCCTACCGGCCCATCCCGAGGCGCACGGCACCGCTGTACCGCTAAAGCCAACGTTTGCATTTATTGCGATGCTCGCCTGCCGTCCGTCGAACGTCGTAATTTGCCGCCCCGCCGGGCACAATCGCCCAACGCATGCCATCATAGGAAATTGTTCTTGACTCGCGCCCACAACCCAAGGTAGAACAGCCCGGACCAAACCCGAGCAAAACCTTATGTCCGCACACGAATCCACCGCCGCTTCCAACAACCTCGCCAACCTGATTCTCGCCCTGCTGGCGCCGATGTTCCTGTGGTCCACCGCCGGAGACATCCGTCTCGCCTACAGTGCCGCAGCGGAAACGGTGAACGAATTCCGCATCGCCAACCGCCTCAGCCTGTTCACCGTCGCCAAGATCATTGCTTTCGACATTGCCACGCTGAGTTCCCTCAGTCTCTCGATGTATGAAGAAACCACTGCCTTGCTGGCCCTGCGTCTGCGCGGCAACGCCAACAGCCTCGACCGGTCGGCCGAACGCAGCCGCCGGCGGCTGGAACAGGAAAACCGTCCTGGCGCCGGCCATACCGAGCAATCCCTCGAAGCGTCGGTCGCGGAAGCGCAGCTTATGGTGCGCGAAGCAAAAGCCCGGGTTCAGGCGGCCACCGCGGCGTGCGAAACGCAACCGGCGCCCGGACCGGCACCGGTGCCTGCATCCGGCGCCCCGGCCGCTCGCACTTCAACGGAGGCGCGGCAGGCCGCGTGGGCCGATGCCATGACCGCCGTCGCCGAGGAATTCAGCGCCGGTCTCCAGAACCTTCCGCCCGACGAACGGTGGAAGGAGATGGCGCGGATCAAGGCGCTGACGACGGCGGCGGCCGACCTCTCCTCCGGCGCGGCTCCGCCGCCCTGCCCCGCGATGGCCGCGGAGTAGACGGGTCCGCCTAGAAAACCTGCCGCAGAATGATGTAGAGCGACCCGGCGATGACCATCGCCGCCGGCAAGGTCATGACCCACGCGAGCGCCATGTTCTTGATCGTGCTCCATTGCAGACCCGAACCGTTGGCCGCCATCGTCCCTGCCACGCCGCTCGACAGCACGTGGGTGGTGGAAACCGGCAGCCCGTAGGCGTCCGCGAGGCCGATCGTCGCCATCGCAACGATCTCGGCGGAGGCGCCTTGGGCGTAGGTCAGATGCGTCTTGCCGATCTTCTCGCCCACCGTAACGACGATGCGCTTCCATCCAACCATCGTGCCCAGACCCAGGGCCAGCGCCACCGAGACCTTGACCCAGGTCGGTATGAACTTGGTGCCGCTGTCCAACGACGACCGCAGCGACTTCAGGGTCGCGAGGTCGGAGCTGTCGAAACCGGGCGGGCTGGCACCCATCAGCCGCACCGCGTCGGATGCCAGATACATGTCGTTGCGAACGTTCGAAGTCGCGGCCGCCGGTACGGCCCTGATCGCACCGTAGTCCTTGACCTGCCGCCCGATATCCCCGGTCAGCGTGGCGAGGGCGGCATAAACCGGCGGCTGGTTCATGGTACGGGCCTTCAGCGCATCGCCGACGGTCGCGCGGGCGGCCGCCGCATCCACGGGCGGAACAGCCGCGCCGGCGTGCGACTGGAAAACATCCTCTGCCGACTGTATGACCTGAAGAAACGCCGATGTCGTATCTTCGGGAATGGCACGGTTCAAAGCATAGGCCGTCGGCATCGCGCCGATCAGGATCAGCATGATCAGGCCCATGCCCTTCTGGCCGTCATTGCTGCCGTGAAAGAACGAAACCCCTGTGCAGGTCGCCACCAAAAGCGCGCGGATCGGCAGGGGCGGCGGCTTCTTGCCCTCCGGCGCGACATACAGCGACTTGCTGCGCACCACGAATTTCATCGCCAAAAGCAGCAACGCCGACAGCACGAAGCCGATCACCGGGCTGAACAGCAGTGCCTTGAACACATTGATCGCCTGCGCCCAGTCAACACCGGACGTCGCCGACCCGTTCGGGGAAATAAGCTGGTTGGCGATGCCCACCCCCATGATCGAGCCAACCAGGGCATGCGACGAACTGTTTGGCAGCCCCATCGCCCAGGTGCCAAGGTTCCAGATGATCGCCGCGATCAGCAGCGCGAAGATCATGGCATAGCCGGCACCGCTGCCGACCTGGAGAATCAGCTCCACCGGCAGCAGGGTAACGACCGTGAAGGCGACCGCGCCGCTCGAGGTCAGCACGCCGAGGAAGTTGAAGCATCCCGACCAGATCACCGCCGCCAAGGGCGGCAGGCTGTGGGTGTAGATGACTGTGGCAACCGCATTGGCAGTGTCATGGAAGCCGTTGACGAACTCGAACCCCAGCGCGATCAGCAAGGCGATCCCGAGCAGCACGAACGCGCCGATGGCCAGGTTGTCCTCGCCGGACGCGGCGACGTCTCGCCAGATGCTGAAAGCCGCGTAGCCGAGGCCCGCGACCAGCACCAAAATGAATGCCAGCGCACCGCCGGCATGCGGTCTTTCGTCAAGGTGCGGCAGTGGCGAGGCGACGGTCGCCGCGCCACGGTTGACAGCGAGATCTGACATGTTTTTCCCCGGTTATTGCGGCGGCCTGCTGGTCTACTTGTTGTTGTATTTGTTGAAAACAGCGGCGGGACAAATCGGATTTGGAACGCCTGTAGCGAAAATGGCCTGGCGAATCATGAGCTTCCGATATTGGTCACCCATTTGATCGGGAGATCGAAAGCCGCTGCCTCATTCTCTATCCATCGGCGGGCCTGGTCGGGCGTGGGATAGCGTCGCGTCGCAGGCGCGCGGCCGGCGAAATTCGGAATCGCCCCGGGCACCGCGCCCTCGCCGACGAAGGCACCCACGAATTCGCCGCCATCACATCGCTCGATCCAGGCAAGAAGGCTTTCCGCATGCGAGATGGACAAGGAAATCTCCTTTGTTCACCTCTCTTTGCTACCGACCTATGACAGTCTTGTCTAGCCGGTTTGCGATGTATTTTTTGATGGTTGACAAATCGCAAATTCAACCGTGAATGGCAAATTCAAGCCTTATAATGATTATCGAGCATTGAGTTCCGCGTTTAGTTCGTCTGACAACTGCGGGTTGGCGCGCCTGATCTGCCTGGCCCGCAACATCGAACCCAAATGCGCCGGCCTGGCGAGCCGCCATGCCTCGAGAAACAGCAGATCGGCAACCGCGGTCTCGTCGCTGACGGTATCGAGTGCCCGTCGCACAACCCCGGTGTGCGCCCGCGGCGCCACCTTTCCAACCTGAGACATCGGTTGATCTCCAATCGAATGGACTTGAACCGTTGGCCGGCCTCGACGGGTCAAGTTCAAGGCGTGCCGGTATCAGTCGATGTCGAACAAGGCGGCCCGCAATGCATCCTCGTAATCCGCTTTCGCCGCCTCCGCCTTGCCGCGGGCTTCCTCGGCGAGGAAGTGGGCATTCTCCCACTTGTCCACCTCTGCCACCGAGTGATCGACCGACGCCAGGTCCTCCTCGGCGCGAATGGCGGTAATCCAGGTCTCGACCGCCGCCTTGTAGGCGGTCTGAAGCCGATCGAGTTCCGAATCGTCGCCCATGGCTTTTCTCCTGCGTGGCAGCCTTATAGCCAAAGCTGCGGAATGAAAGATGTCGTTTCCAAGAAACCTTGGCTGTTGCTAGTCTTCCGCGACACGGTCCTGGCGGCGATGCTTGCCGGACGGTGTCAGCGCCGGCTCAAGATCATGCACGGCCGAACCGCGACCCGACAGCGACGGGTTGGTCATGAAATACTCATGCGCCGAGACCGGCGCATCCCCGGGCGCCACTCGCCGCCAGGTCCCGTCCCGGCCCAGTTCCCACGACTGCACGGTGTCCTTGATGTTCGTCACCATGATCTCGTCCATGACCTGCGCATGCACGGTCGGGTTGAGGATCGGCACCAGCGTCTCGACGCGCATGTCCATGTTGCGCTCCATCCAGTCGGCCGAACTGATGAACACGGCGGCCTTGCGCCCCGGCAGCTTGTGACCCCGGCCGAACACATAGATCCGGCTGTGCTCCAGGAAGCGGCCGACGATCGACTTGATGCGGATGTTCTCCGACAGGCCGGGCACGCCGGGGCGCAGGCAGCAGATGCCGCGCACGACCGCGACCACCTGGACGCCGGCGGACGACGCCCGGTACAGCGCGTCGATCAGCGTCTTGTCCACCAGGCTGTTCATCTTCAGCCACATCGACGCGGGCTTGCCGGCCCGGGCGAAGTCGATCTCATGGTCGATCAGTGCGAGCAGCGTCTTGCGGGTGGTCAGCGGACTGAAACTGAGCGCATCCATCCGCTCCGGCTCGGCATACCCGGTCATGTAGTTGAACAGCCGCGCCGCGTCCCGCGTGAAGTCCGGGTTGGTCGTGAAGAACGAGAGGTCCGTATAGATGCGGGCGGTGATCGGGTGATAGTTGCCGGTTCCGAAGTGGACGTAGGAGCGCAGCGCCCCGGCCTCCCGCCGCACGACCAGCGATATCTTGGCGTGAGTCTCGAGCCCGGGGACCCCGAACACCACCTGGGCGCCGACCGCCTCAAGGCTGCGCGCCAGGCGGATGTTGGCTTCCTCATCGAAACGGGCACGCAATTCGATCATCGCCGTCACCGACTTGCCCGCTTCGGCCGCTTCGATCAGCGCCTTGACGATCGGCGAGTCGCTGTTCGTGCGATACACCGTCTGCTTGATCGCGATCACCTGCGGGTCCCGCGCCGCCTGCCGGAGGAAAGCCACCACGACGTCGAAGCTTTCGTACGGATGGTGGACGATCAGGTCCTTGGCCCGGATCGCCGCGAAGCAGTCGCCATCGAAATCGCGGATGCGCTGCGGCGAGCGCGGGGTGTTGGGAGGAAACAGCAGGTCGGGCCGATCATCGACGATCAGTTGCTTGACATCGACGATGCCTTGCAGGCCCTGCTGCAGGTGCACCTCGTTCGGATCAGCGCCTTCGACCTCGGCGGCCACGAGGGCCCGCAGGTCCTCCGGCATGTCCGCGTCGATGCTGAGATCGACGACCTCGCCGCGCCGCCGCTGCTTCAACGCGGCTTCGTAGGAAACGACCAGGTCTTCCGCTTCATCCTCGAACTCGACATCGGTATCGCGGATCAGCCGGAACCGGCCGCCGCCCTTGATATGGAAGCCGGGGAACAGCCGATCGAGGAACAACCGTACGAGATCGTCCAGCATGAAGAAGCGGATCGTCTTCGCCGGCGTCTCCGGCGCGTCCGGCGGAGGCAGCCGGATGAAGCGCGCGAGCTGCGCCGGCAGGGGCAGCAGAGCGCGCATGCCGCGCCCGTCGGAATCGCGCTTCAGATGCAGCGCCGTGACCAGGGCCAGGTTCGGCACGAACGGGAACGGGTGCGCCGGGTCGATCGCCAGCGGCGTCAGCACCGGAAACACATGCTCCATGAACCAGCCGTCGAGCCAGGCCCGGTCGGCCTCGGACAGCTCCGCCGGCCCGCACACCTGGATGCCGGCTTCGTGCAGCAAGCCGCGAAGGTCCTGCCACACGCGCTGTTGGCCAGCCATCAGGGCCTCGGCGCGGACCTTGATCTCAACGAGCTGCTGGGATGGCGTCCGGCCGTCGGCGGATACCACGGTCAGGCCGGCATGCGCCTGGCCCATCAAGCCGGCGACCCGCACGGAGTAGAACTCATCGAGGTTCGATGCGCTGATGGACAGGAAGCGCACGCGCTCGAGCAACGGATGCCGCTCGTTCTCGGCTTCCTCGAGGACGCGTTGGTTGAAATCCAGCCAGGACAGCTCCCGGTTGATAAAACGATCGGGACTTTCGGCAGTAACAGCTCCGGTTGCGTCCGGCGTAATCTTGTCGGCGAGATCGATTGTCTGGTCGGCGGTTTTGTTCATCGCATGCACTCCGGTCGCGGCCGGCTTAACAGCAAACACGGCAAGCCGCACCGGCCGCCGGGTTGTTTCACAGTAAATTCATGGATCGCGCGGGGACGCGGCAACAAATCCCGGATATCCTGACTACAGCGACAAAGGAAAGCGACGGGCCGGCGACAGCGATGCCGTTCCGCAGATCATATTTCATTATACGGTCACACGGCTTCAACCGCGCGAATGGGACAGTCCAGTGTGGATCGCCCGGTGCGCTTCCCTGGAAACAGCCGGATGGCGCTGCCGGGGCCAACACTACGGAGGTGGATTCATGCCCGATACCGCGCAGCCGGACACTCTGACGCGCCCCGAGCCATCCGGCGAATACCCATCTGTTCAGCACTATATCGACCAGCGTCCGCTCTGGCCCGACGGCACTGCGGTTTCTTCAGTGCCGATGACGCCGATGCAGGCGCGCATTTGGGCTTTGGCCGCGGCCGGGAAATTCTTCGAAGGCTTCGTTGTCTTCATGACCGGCGTGGCGTTGCCGCTGATCGCGCGCGAATTCGAGATCGGCCCCGATATGGACGGTTTCATCAGCGCGGCCAGCCTGTTCGGCATCCTGGTGGGCGCCATCGCCCTCGGGGGGATGTCCGACCATTTCGGCCGCAAGCGGATGTTCATCGTCGAGATGATCATCTTCTGCGCTTTCCTGCTGCTGCTGATCATGACCAGCAGTTTCGTGCCTCTGGTCATCTGCCTGTTCGGCATCGGCCTGGCGCTGGGATGCGACTACCCCACGGCGCATATGATCATCTCCGAAAGCATCCCGAGCCGCAGCCGCGGCAAGCTTGTGCTCGCCGCGTTCGGCTTCCAGGCGCTTGGCGCGCTGGCCGGGACCGGGATCGGCTATCTGGTGCTGTCGCTCGATCCGACGCTCGATGCCTGGCGCTGGATGTACGCGACCGCCCTTGTCCCCGCCATATTGGTTACCGGCGGCCGCTTCTACATCACTGAAAGTCCCAACTGGCTGCTCGCACGCGGCCTGGTGGACCGGGCGGAGAATGAGGCGTTGCGTTTGCTGCACCGCCAGCCGGCTTATCCCACGACCCTGAAACTGGCGCGTGACACGGTGGTCGAAGTGGAGGCGGAGCATCCCTCGAAATCGAGCGGCCAGGGCTTCGGGGCGCTGTTCAAGGGACGCAACCTGCGCGCGACGATCCTGGCTTCGGTGCCGTGGTTCCTGCAGGACCTCGGCACCTACGGCATCGGCATCTTCACGCCGACGATCCTGGCCGCCGCTATCGGCAACAAGCCGGACCATGTGCGCAGCATCAGCGATATTATCCTGAACGACATCATTGCCGCCAAAGGCGCCGCCCTGATCACGGTACTGCTGATCGTCGGCATCATCTTCGCCGTGCTGCTGGCTGATCGGGTGGGACGGATCTGGCTCCAGGTCGTCGGATTTGTCGGCTGTGCCGCGGGTCTGCTGGTCGCCTCCTTCGCCGACGGCTTCACCGGCGTTACCCAGACAGGCGTGATCTTCGTCGGCTTCATGCTGTTCAACTTCATGACCAATCTCGGTCCGAACGCGCAGACGTATCTGCTGGCGGGCGAAGTCTTCCCCACCGCGATCCGCGGCACGGGAGCCGGCTTCGCCGCGGCGGCCGGCAAGGTCGGCGCCGTCGCCACGGCCTTCCTGTTTCCGATCCTGCTTACCGCCATCGGCACCACGGCGCTGCTTTACATCCTCGTGGGCACTTCGCTGCTCGGTGCGGTCATCACCTGGCTGTTCCGGATCGAGACCAACGGCGTCAACCTCGAAGAAATCGGGCGCTGAAACCGCCCGAGGAGATTTGCTGACATGACGCAACATATGCTCACCGCGGTTCGTGCGATGGCGGCCGCGGCGGCGCTGGCCGTGGCGGCGCCGGCCAGCGCCGCCGATATCACGCTGACCGAAACCGGTTCCAGCCTGCTGCACCCGCTATTCGACATCATGGTGCCGGATTACCTGAAGACGCATTCCGGCGTGCAAATCATGACCGCCGCCACCGACTCCGAGGCAGGCCAAAAGCAGGCCGTATCGGGTCAGGTGATCATCGGCGCGTCGGATGCCTACATGTCGGATGCCCAGGTGCGGGCCAATCCGGATTTCCTCAACATTCCGGTGGCGATTTCGGCGCAGACGATCAACTACAACCTGCCGGGGCTGAACACGCCGAACCTCCGGCTGGACGGGGCGGCGATCGCTGGCATCTATACCGGCGCGATCCGCCAGTGGGACGCGCCCGCCATTGCCGCGCTGAACCCGGGAGTCACGCTGCCGCACCAGCCGATCGTGCCGGTGCACCGGGCGGACGGGTCCGGCGACAACTTCGTGTTTACCCAGTTCCTGACCTTCTCAACTCCGTCGTGGGAGAGCAGCAAGGGCTACGGCACCTCGGTGTCGTGGCCGGCGGTGCCGGGTTCGATCGGGGTCGAGGGTAACGCGGCCATGGTGCAGTCGCTGAAGACCACGCCGGGGTCCATCGGCTATGTCGGGATCAGCTACAGCGCCGACATCGCCGCCGCGAAGCTCGGCACGGCGATGCTGAAGAACGAGGCGGGACAGTTCGTGCTGCCGACCCGGGACGCGATCGTCGCGGGTGCCGCCTCGCTCGGCGCACGCACGCCGCCGGATGAGCGGTTGACGCTTGTCTACGGACCCGGCGATCAGTCCTACCCGCTGGTCAATTACGAGTATGTCGTCGTCTCGACGCATCAGGCCAGTCCGGAGGTGGCGGCGGCGCTGCGGCGTTTCCTGTCGTGGCTGATCGTGCCGTCGGAGGAGAACGAGGACTATCTGGACCGCGTGCATTTTGTGCCGCTTCCGCCGCATACCTGGGAACTGAGCCACGCACAGATCGAGCAGATACGCTGATTGGCGAAGATTGGAGCAAACCGCAACAGAGCCAATTTTCGGCGCTCGTGCTGGGAAACGGGCGCCGAACGCGCGGCCGGATTTACATACTTTACATTTGACCAAAACGGCTTGTGAAATTCTTTACGTCTTTCAGTCCCCGATCGCAGTGTTTAGCAGTGACTTCGCATGCGCAGCATCATAGATGCACGCGTCACTCATCAATAAGCGCAAACGCGAAGGACAGTTTGGATGGACAGACGGAATTTTGCCCCCGACGGTTTGGCTGGCGGCGTGTCCGCCCGCACCGGCGGAGCCTCTTTGTACCAGGATCACACCGCCAAGGTGGCGGCCCTGATCGAGAGCAAGAAGGGCACCTGGGACGGCATCAACCCCGAGTCCGTCGCTCGGATGCGCCTGGAGAACCGCTTCCTGACCGGTCTGGACGTTGCGCGCTACACCGCCGGCGTGATGCGCGCCGACATGGCGGCGTATGACGCCGATGCGTCGCTGTATACCCAGTCGCTGGGCGCCTGGCACGGGTTCGTCGCGCAGCAGCAGATGATCGCGGTCAAGAAGCATTTCGGCACCACCAAGCGCCGCTACATCTATCTGTCCGGCTGGATGGTCGCCGCGCTGCGCTCGGAATTCGGGCCGCTGCCGGACCAGTCGATGCACGAGAAGACCTCCGTCCCGGCGCTTATCCAGGAGATCTACACCTTCCTGCGCCAGGCCGACGCCCGCGAACTCGCCGGGATCTTCCGGGAGCTCGACGCCGCCCGCAAGGCCGGCGACAGCGCCAAGGAAACCGCGCTGCTGTCTCGGGTGGAGAACTACGAGACGCATGTCGTGCCGATCATCGCGGACATCGACGCTGGTTTCGGCAATGCGGAAGCGACGTATCTGCTGGCCAAGAAGATGATCGAGGCGGGCGCCTGCGCGTTGCAGATCGAGAACCAGGTCTCCGACGAGAAGCAGTGCGGCCATCAGGACGGCAAGGTGACCGTGCCGCATGAGGACTTCATCGCCAAGGTGCGGGCTATTCGCTACGCGTTCCTGGAACTGGGCGTGGAAGACGGCGTCATTGTCACGCGCACGGACTCGCTGGGCGCGGGCCTGACGAAGCAGATCGCGGTCAGCCATACGCCGGGCGATCTGGGCGACCAGTACAACTCGTTCCTCGACTGCGAGGAAATCACGCCGGAAACCGCCCGCAACGGCGATGTCGTGCTGAACCGCAACGGCAAGCTGCTGCGGCCGAAGCGCCTGCCGAGCAACCTGTTCCAGTTCCGTGCCGGGACCGGGGCGGATCGCTGCGTGCTGGACAGCATCACCTCGTTGCAGAATGGGGCTGATTTGCTGTGGATCGAGACCGAGAAGCCGCATATCGAGCAGATCGCCAGCATGATGGACCGCATCCGCGCGGTCGTGCCGAACGCCAAGCTGGCCTACAACAATTCGCCGTCCTTCAACTGGACGCTGAATTTCCGCCAGCAGGTGTATGATGCGTGGGCCGCGAAGGACAAGAACTCCGTTGCGGACTATGATCGTGCGAAGCTGATGAGCGTGGATTATGACGGCACGAAGCTGGCGGCGGAAGCCGATGAGCGGATCCGCACCTTCCAGGCGGATGCGGCGAAGCGGGCCGGTATATTCCACCATCTGATTACGCTGCCGACGTATCACACCGAGGCGCTGGCGGCGAATAACCTGTGCAAGGAGTATTTCGGCGAGCAGGGCATGCTCGGCTACGTGCTGAACGTGCAGCGTCAGGAAATCCGTCAGGGTGTGGCTTGCGTGCGGCACCAGAACATGGCGGGTTCGGACCTTGGCGACGATCACAAGGAGTATTTCGCAGGCGAAGCGGCCCTGAAGGCGGGCGGCGCACATAACACGATGAATCAGTTCAGCTAAGGTTCATTTGAGCGACTGGTGATCGGCCTCGGGGCATTGTGCTCCGGGGCCGATTTTTTTGGACCACCGTGACCCGGGTCCCCTCTGTGTCATGGCCGGACCAAGTCCGGCCATGACACGGGGATACGAGGGCATATGGAAGAAATTCCATTACTCTCCCGCCAACACCTTCTTCGGCGGCGTCTGCACGACCGGGGCCAGTTCCGCCGCGCTGAACGACACCACCCGGCGTTCGTTGCCAACGGGACGATACAGCGTGTCCCGCTGCTGCGGCGTGCGCACCAGGGAACCGATCAGCCGCTCCATTGCCTCGGGCGAATATTCCTGGCCGTGCTGGGTGCCGGCGGCGCGGGAGATGCTCTCGTTCATCAAGGTCCCGCCCATGTCGTTGGCGCCGGCGTTCAGGCACAAAGCCGCGCCCTCCGGCCCCATCTTCACCCACGACGTCTGGATGTTGGTGATCAGCGGATGCAGCACGAGGCGCGAGACGGCGTGCATCAGCACCGCTTCCCGCAGCGTCGGACCCTTGCGGGCGAGGCCGCGCAGGTACATCGGCGCTTCCATGTGGACGAACGGCAGCGGAACGAATTCGGTGAAGCCGCCGGTTTCCGCCTGCACATCGCGCAGCACCAGCAAATGCCGCGCCCAGTTCAACGGCGTTTCGACGTGTCCATACATAATGGTGGACGTGGTCCTCAGACCCAGCCGATGCGCGGCGCTGACCGCATCGACCCATTGTTGCGTATTGATCTTGTCCGGGCAGATCACGGCGCGGACCTCGTCATCCAGGATTTCCGCGGCGGTTCCGGGCAAAGTGCCAAGGCCGGCGTCTTTCAACCGCGCGAGGAACTCCGTCAGCGACAGGCCAAGCGTCGCCGCCCCCTGCGTCACCTCCAGCGGCGAGAAAGCATGAATGTGCATCCCCGGCACCGCCGCCTTGATCGCCTTGCAGATATTGACGTAGGTCTCACCAGTATAATCCGGATGGATGCCGCCTTGCAGGCACACTTCCGTAGCACCCCGCTCCCACGCCTCCCGCGACCTGCGGACGATCTCGCTCATATCGAGGTCGTATGGGGTGCCCCGCAGCGCCTCGTGCGTCTTGCCCTTGGAGAAAGCGCAGAACTTGCAGCGGTAATAGCAGATGTTGGTATAGTTGATATTGCGATTGACAATGTAACGAACCGTGTCGCCGCTCACAGCTTTCCGCAACTGGTCGGCGACCTGGACCACCCGTTCGTAATCCGCGTCGCGGGCGGCGAACAGACGTACGATCTCGGGTTCGTCCAGCCGCTTGCCGTCGGTCGCGCGGCCGATGATCCGTTCCAAATCGGGATCGACCCGGTTCAGCAGCACGGCGCGCGGCTTCGGCGCAAATGTCAGGCCCGGCGCCCAATCATCGTCGCGCGCCCAGCCCTCCGCGTCCGCCAACCGCATTACCCGGGTGGCAACCGCCGGATGCAACCAGCGCTGCGCCGTCCACGCCGGATACACCGGCAGCCGAGGCACCAGGATCTTGTCCATCTCCGCCGTGCGCAGGCCCAACGCCTTCAGTTCCGGCCAGGGGGCTTCCGGATTGACGTGATCCGGCGTCACCGGCGACACGCCGCCCCAGTCGTCGATACCCGCGTCGATCAGCTTCTGGTAAACGCCCGGCGACAGGTTGGGCGGCGCCTGGACATGCACGTCCGCCGGCAGGATCAGCCGGGCCGCTGCAATGGTCCACAGCAGGTCCAGCAGATCGGGCTCATCGGCGCCCGCCAGTTTGGTGTCCGGCTTGGCGCGGAAGTTCTGCACGATCACTTCCTGGATGTGGCCGTAGTTCGCGTGCAGGTCGCGGATGGCCGCCAGCGCGTCGAGCCGTTCCGCCCGCGTTTCGCCAATGCCGATCAGGATGCCGGTGGTGAACGGGACCGATAGTTCGCCGGCGAGGCGCACGGTTTCCAGCCGCGCCGCCGGCAGCTTGTCGGGGGAACCGTAATGAACACCGCCCGGAGCGCACAGCCTTTCGCTGGTCGATTCCAGCATGATGCCCTGGCTGGCCGACACCTCGCGCAGGCTGGCGATTTCCTCGCGCGCCATGACGCCGGGGTTCACATGCGGCAGCAGTTTCGTTTCCTTCAGCACCAGCGCGCACATCTCGCGCAGATAGCCGATGGTCGTTGCGTGGCCGAGTTCCGCCAGCGCCTCCCGCGCCGCGCGGTACCGAAGTTCGGGCTTGTCGCCGAGGGTGAACAGCGCCTCGGTGCAGCCGGCCGCCTCACCGGCACGGGCGATGGCGAGGATTTCGTCAGCCGACAGATACGCCGCATGACCGGGCCTGGGCCGTTCCGCGAAGGTACAGTAGTGACAAACGTCCCGACACAACTTGGTCAGCGGTATGAACACCTTGCGGGAATAGGACACGGTCCGCCCGAACGTCTGATCGCGGCGGCGCGCGGCTTGCGCCATCAGCTCCGGCAGGAGGGCGGTTTCCATCCAGGTCAGATCGGTCATGGCGGCTTCCGTGCTGCGTCCAGGCGCAGTGTTGGCTTCCGGGGGCGGCGGATCAAGTGCCCGCGGTTGCCTGTTTGCCCCGCATCGTGTGCTATCGGCGCTTTCCGCAGAGGAGACCCCCCATGCAGATCGGTTGCAGCGCCCCGACGAGCGGCCCGTTGATCGGACCCGACAGCCTGCTGCGCATCGCCACGGAGGCGGAAAGCCTCGGCTACGACTATGTCACCGTCAGCGATCATGTGATGATCCCGACCAGCATCGCCTCGCGCTATCCTTACTCGGACTCAGGCGAATTTCCCTCCGGCGCCGCGGCGCCGCGGCTGGAGCAGTTGACCGCGGCGACATTCATCGCGGCGGCGACGTCGAAACTGCGCATCGTCACCTCGGTGATGGTGGTGCCGCATCGCCCGGCGGTGCTGACGGCGAAAATCCTGGCGACGATCGACTATTTGTCGAAGGGGCGGCTGACGCTCGGCATCGGCGCGGGCTGGTGCGAGGAGGAATTCGTTGCCATCGGCGCCCTGCCCTTCGCCGAACGCGGGGCCGTGACCGACGAATTCATGGCGGTCTGCCGGGAGCTTTGGACCGCGGACGAACCGAAGTTCGATGGCAAATACGTCAAGTTCAAGGACGTGCTGTTCCCGCCCAAGCCGCCGCAAGGCACGCTGCCGATCTGGGTTGGTGGCGAGAGCGGACCGGCGATGCGCCGCACCGCGAGTTATGGCGATGCGTGGTATCCCATCGGCACGAACCCGCAATTTCCGATGGACACGTTAAGCCGCTTCAAGGCCGGTGTAGCGAAGCTGCGGACGCTGACGGAAAAAGCCGGACGCGATCCGGCTTCGGTTGGCCTGGCGTATCGTGTGTCCTCCCACCCCGAGGCGCAGCCGAAAGGCACCGTGGACGGAGAGCGCAAGCTGTTCACCGGCGGTCCTGCCGATTACGTTGGCGATATAAAGTCGCTGCGGGACGTTGGCGTGACCGCGTTCGACTTCGGCATGTTCGGTCCTGACCTTGACGCGACCATCGGCAACATGAAACGGTTCCGCGACGATGTCGTTGCGAAGGTGCGGTAGCCATGCAACTCGGCATCACGGCGAACATGGCGGGCGCCCACCCGAAGCTCGACATGGAGATGATCCTGGAGGCGGAGCGGCTCGGATATTCCCAGGTCTGGACAGGGGAATCCTACAGCACCGACGCGGTATCCCCGGCCGCGTGGATCCTGGCACGGACGACGAAGATCAAGGCGGGAACTGGCATCATGCAGATGCCGGCGCGAACCCCGGCCTGCGCGGCGATGACGGTGCTGTCGTTGCAGGCGCTGTCGGGCAACCGATTCCTCTGCGGCGTCGGGCCGTCCGGGCCTCAGGTGATCGAGGGCTGGCACGGCGTGCGCTACGGCAAGCCGATCCAGCGGACGAAGGAATATATTGGGATTATCAGGGCGATTCTGGCGCGGGAGAAGCCGCTGGAATTCCATGGCGACCAGTATTCCATTCCGTATGACGGGCCGGACGCGACCGGCCTGGGGCGGCCGTTGCGCAGCATCGCGCACGGCAACCCGGATGTTCCGTTCTACACCGCATCGATTACCCCGGCCGGCCTTCGCATGGCGGGCGAAGTCGCGGATGGCAACCTGCCGATTTTCTTTTCCCCGGACGCGCCGGACGTCGTGACGGCACCGACCCTGGAGGGCCGCGGGAAGGCGGGCAAGACGATGGACGGTTTCGACACCGCGCCGTTCGTGCGGGCCCAGATGGGGCCCGACGTGGCGGCCTGCCGCGACGCGATCCGGCCCGAACTGGCGCTTTACATCGGCGGCATGGGAGCCCGGAAGAAAAACTTCTACAACGACATGATCGCCAAGATGGGCTTCGAAGCCGAGGCACGCGCGATCCAGGACTTCTACCTGGACGGCAAGAAGACCGAAGCCGCCGCCGCGGTGCCGGACGCGCTGATCGATGCAATCTCGCTCTGCGGTCCCGCCGAGCGGATCAAGGATCGGCTGGAAGCCTGGAAGGACGTTGCCAAAGCGGGTCATGTCGGCACGATGGTGCTGCGGGGCAGCGGTGTGGACGTCCTGCGGGTGGTGGCGGAGGCTGTTCTGTAATCCCAACGGCTATGTGGCCTGTCAAACGGTCCGGTAGAACAGTACCCGGCCCGAGGGCATGATCTGTTTCATGATATCAAAGTCACGGATGTTGCGCATCAGCACCGTGTATCCATGCTCCAGCGCGTGCAGGTAGATCGTGGCGTCGTTCAGCGCGGCGGCCTGCTGTCCAGGCTGGAACCCGCCAAGCCGGAAGATCAGCCCGGACAGGATGCCTGCCTCCAGGCTGATCGCCTCGTCGAGGCGATGCCGCGGGATGTCATCGACTATCCCGGCGAGTTCGTCGAGATGCTCGCGCGTGTCCGGGTGTCCCGGATCGAGGCGGCCGAAATTGTGCGACAACTCGCCGAGGACGACAGACAGGTGCATCAAGGTCCGGGACCGGAGCAGGCTTTCTGCCTCGCGCAGCCAGCTTCCCTCCAGGCCGTCAATGTAGACGCATGTGTCAAGCAGAAGCGGCGGACCCGGCGCGGCGACGGCCGCCACGAAGTCCAGATCGGCATCGTCGCGCCGGGGAAACGACTTGCGAAACCGTTCCGGCTTTATACGGCGCAACGAACGGGCGCGGTCGATCCGCAAAAAATGTCCTCTTGGGGACCCTGCCCTTTCGCGCGAGCAACCGCTCGCCGAAATCGTCCTCAAGAGCGACCTTGGTCAAAGCGTAGGTGAGCAGGTCGGTGTTTTCCGTGATGCCGCTGACGCGCTTAGCCTCATCGATCAGCGCGTCGGAGAAGCGCCCCCCAACTGGCGATCCTTGAAGCCAAGCAACCCGCCCTCCTCGGCTGCGCGCACGAAAGCGGCCCGCCGCGCGCCGCGCCCAGCCGCCACCGATCTTGTTCCGTCATGGCCCGGCGAAGTCCGGGCAACCCCCGACAGCACGTGCCGCAACAGGTGGCCCGGACGAGCCGGGCCATGACGGTGGAGGGAGCCGCCGCACTGAAGCAGTCATTCTTTTGCGTCGCCTTAATCCTCGAAGATCAGTCGCGCCTCCGCCCCGCGCGGCGACCATCGCTGGGTGAAGCTCTGTGCCTCCCGCGTCGCCATCCACACGGCGAAGCGTTCCTGCGCCTCCAGCGGCCCCAGCAGATCCTCCGCCCGCACCGACGCGGAACGTTCCGGCAGCGCCCCGCCCTGCCAGTTCAGCGCGATTTCCACCCGGTCCTCCGCCCGCCGCGCCGACACGGCCAGCCGGCCCGCGCCACGTTCCAGCAGCAGTTCCGCCAGCTCGCTGACCGACCGTTCGGCCGAACGCGCGGTCTGCGGCTTCAAACCCCAGTTGGCACCGAGCTGCTCCAGCCAGTCGCTGGCCTTGCGTCCCGCCCTGGCGTCCAACGCCAGATCCAGGTCCGCCTTGCGCGAGACCAGCGGCAGCGTGACCAGGTTCGCCACGAACGCCATCACCGCCCCGAACGACACCGGCGAGGCGATCTCCGGCAGCGTTTGCGCGAAGATCTGCGGCGCGATGGCGACGGCCAGCCCGGAAGTCAATCCGAACGCCACGATCAGGGTGCGCCGCGTGTCCAGCAGCCGGGTCGCCGTCAACTGGCAGCCCTGGGCCATGATGAAGCCGGCCACATAGAACAGCATCGCCGCCTTCACCGGCGCCGGAGTCAGCACGAACAGCGCGACGAATTTGGGACACAGCGCCACCACCACCAGCAGCGGCACGCCGCACCAGGCGATGCGCCGCGCCAGCGTCCCGGTTGCGATCGACAGCCCGACCGCGGCGGTCGCCGGTCCCGGCGCCGCGCCGCCCAGCAACCCTGCCGCCGCGACGCCGAGCCCGTTCGCCAGCAATCCGCGCCGGATGGGCGGACCGTCCGGCCGCGTCCAGTCCGCATCGGACGCGCGCTGAATCACCACCAGGCTGCCGGCCGCTGTCGCCATGATCGCCACCAGCGCCAGCAAATAGGCCAGCAGCGCCACCGGCCGGATCGCCGCGAAATCGGGCGTCCAGGGCCGCGGAAACGCCGCCCAGGGCCGCGCGGCGAGCACCTCCGCCGCGTTCGCGGGCGCCTGCCCCAGGACGATCGCCAGCACGACCCCCGCCAGCGAACCGGCCAGCACGGCGAACGGCGCCGCCCTGGTGCGGCTGAGCGCCAGACCGACCATGACCGCGAGGCTGCCGAACATGGTCAGCAGCGCGCCGGTGCGCGGCGGCGTCCCGCCGGGTTGCAGGCCAAGCTGCACCGTCGCCAGCGACACCAGCGCCACGCCGATAAGGATGACGACCACGCCCGCCACTTCGTTCGGCAGGAAAATCCGAAACCGCTGCATCACGAACACCAGCGCGGCCGCGGCGAGTCCGGTCACGAACACCATTGCCCCGATGGCTCCGAATCCGCCGCCGGCCTGCCCGGTCAACATATAGGCGCCCAGCAGCGCCGCGGTATGCGTCGCCGGAATCGGGTATCCCGAGCCGATCGGCCCGCGCGTCAGAACCTGCAACGATTGCCAGATGGCCACGCCCAGGATCGACAGGCAGAGGAAGCGTGTGATCTCGCCGGGGTCGCGGGTCACGGTGGCGGCGGCCGCGGCCGGCAATACGAAATACACCGACTGCACCGCCAGATGCTGCAACGCCAGTGCGATCGATACGGGATACGGCAGTGGGGTGGACAGTGATGCGACCAAGCCCGGCGGGGACTGCACTTTCCTGTCGCTCGACCGGCCGATGAAGTTTCGCAGCCACGCACCGGACAGCCGCATGATCCGTCCCTCCCGGACTGGTTTGATCCTTACTTTTACGAAACTGCCGCGCCCGGTGGTATCCGGCCGGGAGGCGACTATACGCTCCACCTGATTGACGATAGTCACGATCGGAGCATCAAATAGCCAAGATGCGGACGGGAGCACCCATGCTGAAAGCTCGTTACGTGGACAACGGCTACACGGTCGCCCAGTTCGAAGGCCGGCTTGACGCCAGCACCGCGGCCGGGGCCGAGACTGCGCTGGCGGGGATGGTCGCGGCCGGCCCGGTCGTCGCCGACATGGAGCAGGTCCGCTACATCAGCAGCATCGGGCTGCGGGTGTTGCTCAAGGCCGCCCGGCTGGCCAAGGAAAACGGCGTCAGGTTCACCGTCTCCGGCCTGCAGCCGGCGGTGCGGGAGGTGTTCGAGACCGCCGGTTTCGATCAATTGATCCCCGCCTTCGCCACCGCCGCCGAAGCGACCGCCGCGGGCTGAGGACGATACCGGAAAGGCCGAAGCGGCCGTGACGTTCCGCCGCCGGCGGCTGTTCCGGCCCGGACGGGTGGTTGTGCTGGCCGCGGCCGTCATGGTCGCAGCGCCGCTGGCCGCCATCCTCGCATTTCGCGTCCTGCCGCCACCGGTGACGCCGCTGATGCTGATCCGCGCGGCCGAGGGCTACCCGCTGAACAAGCACTGGATCGGCTACGACCGGATCGCGCCGGAACTGGCGGAGTCGGTCATCGCGTCGGAGGACAACTGGTTCTGCGAGGAAAGCCTCGGTTTCGACGTCAAGGCCATGCGGGGCCAGTACGAGGCCTGGCAGGACGGCGAACGGCCGCGCGGCGCCAGCACCATCACCATGCAGACGGCGAAAAACCTGTTGCTGTGGCCCGGCCGCGATCCGGTGCGGAAGGTCATCGAGGCGTGGTTCACGCCGCAGATCGCCGTGCTCTGGCCGAAGCGCCGCGTGCTGGAAGTGTATTTGAACATCGTGGAGTTCGGACCCGGCATCTATGGCGCCGAGGCCGCGGCGCGGACGTTCTTCCACAAGCCGGCAGCCGATCTTTCGGCGCGGGAAGCGGCGCTGCTGGCGAGTGTGCTGCCGCGGCCGCTGGTGTGGTCCGCAGCCTCGCCGGCGCCGCACGTTCGGCAGCGGGCGGCGGCGATCGAGCAGCGCGTCGGTCAGATCCGGCCGCTGCTGGCGTGCGCGCGATGACGCCGGGACTGCGCCGTCATGCCCAAGCCGCGGCGCGGTCGTTGCGGGCGTGCGCGACGGCCACCACCGGTTCTGTCGCCGGCCGATTCCTAACACGGAGACGCAAAGGGCCACAAAGATACACGAAGAAAAAGACTATCGCGCTTCGCGCGAAGCGCGCCGCCTGGCAAACGCATCCAATAACGCTGCCCAGCTTGGAGCTCCCCGGAATCTCCGCGCGACTCCAAGGCTCTCCGCGAACTCCCGTGGTAAAACAGCGGAGGCAAACTCGCACCGGGTTGACCAAGGTCAACGCATTCGACCGCCACATCGCGCACCTTCCGCCCGGAGGGGACGATCGATGCGGACAATCTCCATACGCCGGACCGTGGACCAAGCCTGGGCGGACATGTTCGCCCTGGTCATGGATATCGAACGCTATCCGCAATTCGTCCCCGGCTGCACCAACGAACAAATCCGCTCCCGCACCGAGATCGGCCATGGCCGCACCGAGGTGATTTCCCGCATGACCGTTGGCGTCCCGCCGGTGCAGTTCGGCTACACCAACCGCACGCTCGGCGACCTGCCGGCGCGCCGCATCACGGTCAACTCGACGGACGGCCCGCTGCGTAAACTGCATGTGACCTGGCAATTCGAGCCTTGCGGTCCCGCGCGATCGACCATCGTGTTCAACGCCGAGTATGAGTTCCACAACCCGATCGTCGCGCGGCTCGCGAGCGGGGCGTTCGAATCCCTGTTCCGCCGCATCGTTGACGCGTTCGAGCGGCGTGCCAAGCTGCGCCGCCACGGTCAGCCACCACGCGCCGCTTCGTCCGCGGTCGCCTAGATGGAGATGCCATGCCAGCGCTGTCCGCTCTGATCTTCGACGTGGACGGCACGCTGGCCGAAACCGAGGAACTGCACCGGGAGGCGTTCAACGCGGCGTTCGCCGCCGCCGGGCTCGATTGGCACTGGGACCGGGCGCTGTACGGCGAATTGCTGGAAGTCAGCGGCGGCAAGGAGCGGATCGCGCATTACCAGCGCCGGGCCGGCATCGCGGCCGCTCTCGACCCCGCCGCCATCGCCGCGCTGCACGCGGACAAGACCGCGCGCTATACGGCCCGCATCCGCGCGGGCGGCCTGGAGATGCGCCCCGGAATCCGCCGCATCCTCGCCGAGGCGAAGGCCGCCGGACTGCGGCTGGCGATCGCCACCACCACCAGCCATCCGAACGTTCAGGCTTTGCTCGCCGCCGCGGCGCCGCTGCCGGCGTTCGACGTCATCGCCGCCGGAGACGACGTGCCGGCGAAGAAACCGGCGGCGGATATCTATTGCCTGGCGCTGCAAAAGCTCGGTTTGCCGGCGACCCGATGCCTGGCATTCGAGGACACCGCGAACGGACTGAACAGCGCCGCGGGTGCGGGGCTGCGCTGCGTGCTGACGCTCAGCGCCTATGGCGGCGCGGGACCATTTCCCGGCGCGGTGTCCGTGCTGCCCCACCTGGGCGATCCGGACATGCCGGCGCATGCTGTGGCCGGGCCGAAGCTGCCGAACGGGATCGCGGACCTGGCGTGGCTGGCGTCGCTGGCCGCGGACTGACAGCGCTGGCGGCGGCTCCTGCTCCGTTGCTCGGCCGCCAAATCGCGGTCTAGGATTACCGCGATTTTATCACTTTGGCGGAACAGATGCTAGCGACCGTCTCGATGGCTGGACAGCGCCTCGAACCACGCCCCGGGGGCGCACCCCTGAAATGACGCTGTTGGCGGATGCCGCCTCCTGCCTGGGAGGCCTCGGCTTATTCCTCACCGGCATCCGCAACCTCTCGGCGATCATGCTGCAGCTTTGCGGGCGGCCGTTGCGCCGCGCCGTCGCCGCGCATGGCCGCAAGCCGGCACTGGTCGCGGTGGCGGGCACCGTCGCGGGCGCGCTGCTGCAAAGCAGCAACGGTATCACCTTCATCATCGTCAGCATGGTCAGCGCCGGGCTGCTGCCGATGGTCACGGCGATGCCGCTGCTGCTGTGGGCCAATCTCGGGACCTCGGCGCTGGTCATCGTGGCCTCCATCGACCTGCATGTGATGACCCTTCTGATGGTCGGCGTCCCCGGCATCTGGCTGTTCCTCGACAGCAAGACCGCAACGACGCGGCGCCAGGTCATGGAGGCCGTTCTGTCGGTCGGCATGCTGTTCCTGGGGCTGGAACTGCTGCACAGCGGCACCGCGGGGATCGGCAGCGGCGGAACCACGTCGGATGTGATCGAGTTTGTCGGAGCCTATCCGCCGATAGCGTTTGTGGTTGGCCTGGCGGTCACGATGTTCACGCAGTCTTCCTCCACCACCACGATCATTGCCGTGACCGCGAGCAAGATGGGCCTGCTGCCGTCCCATGGCGCCGCGCTGCTGGTCATCGGGGCCAGTCTCGGCTCCGGCGTCAGCGTGCTGATCATGGGCGCGGGCGCGCGCGGCAGCCAACGCCAACTGGTTCTGTTCCAGGGGCTGACCAAGCTTCTCGGCGTCGTCGTGCTTGGGCCGCTGATCGCGCTGGAAGACATTAGCGGCTGGCCGCTGCTTCAGGCCGCCCTGCAGGCGGTCGTGCCGGAGGCGGGGCGGCAACTGGCGGTGCTGTATGTCGCCTGCCAGGCCGCCGCGCTCGCCGCGTTCTACATCCTGGCCAAGCCGATCGGCCGGCTGCTGGTAAGGGTGGCGCCGCCGCTGCCGGCGGAAAGCCTGGCGGTGCCGGAGTTCATCTACGATGCCGCCGTCGGCGACGCGGACATGGCCCTATTGCTGGCGGAAAAGGAGCAGACGCGGGTGACCGCCCGGCTGGCCTCCACACTGGAAGTTCCCGACGCCGCGACGGCCGACAGCGTCATGCGTCTGTCGGACGAGATCGACCGCTTCCTGGACAGCATCGCCGGATCGGGAGAAGACACCGCCGCCGTGCCGCGCGCCCAGCTCGACCGCCTGGTCAACCTGCGGGCGCGCACCGAGGTGCTGAGGCTGCTGCACGACACGGTGTTCCAGCTTGGCCTGACGCGCAACGGGATGCCGCCGGGCGAGGCGGCCGCGCTAGGCGACGCGCTGACGCAGGGCCTCGGGGCGGTGCTGATGTGCGCCGACGATGCCGCCCGCGACGGCGACGCGGAGACCGTGGACACGTTGAAGCGGATCAGTTCGGATCGCAGCGCCGCAGTGGATGCGATGCGGCGCCGGCTGGTGAAGGCGACGAACCAGGAGGCGGTGTACCGCCTGACCAGCCTGTTCGAGCGCGCCGTCTGGCTGGTGCAGCGTTACGCGCTGCTGCTGCAATCGGCGGCACCGGAGTAGCCGGCCCCGAATGCCGGCCGGGACGCAACGTTTTGTTGAAACGTCTTATCCGCGTGCAGCCTATAGAGTTCGCATGGTTGCCTGCAGGGATCAGTTGACCATGGACATGCAAGTCACTTCGATGGCGCAAGATATGGCCAGAGTGGTCCTGACGGGCCGCCTCGATTCGGCGGGTTCGGCGAAAATAGACCTGCCGTTCAACGCGGTCGCCGGCGCCAACCGCCACGTTCTGGTGGATATGTCGGCGGTCACGTTCGTCGCCTCGATCGGTATCCGCACGCTCATGCTGGGCGCCAAGACGATCCAGCGCCGCGGCGGGAAGTTGCTGCTTATGAACCCGCATGTCGAAGTCGAGCAGGTGCTGGAAACCATCGGCGTGACCGACATGCTGCCGATCGTGCACGATGAGACGGAGGCCATGGCCGCGTTCGGCGGCTAATGGCACAACGGCCGGGTTCGAAAGCCGCCCCGGTCCGGGTTTTTCATCCAGGGGGAGGCGGCCGAAGGCCGGTGACGAACTATCAGGAAAAGGGGGCACGCCGAGCATGGCGTTCTCCGCGTTCGTCATGGCCCGGCTCGTCCGGGCCACCCACGCTGGATTGCAACAGGGACCCCAACCGATGCGATAGTGATCAGACAACGAGGCATCGGTGTAACCCATGTGCCCGGTCTGTACCCAAGCCGGGCCATGACGGTGAGGGAACGAGGTGCCGGGGCAAACTTTTCCCTCCGTTCCCCTTGTCCTGATTGCTATGGGACCAACCTTGGCCATGACACCGAGGCAACGACCGGATACTGTCCGGTCGATTGCGCAAAAGCGGAACCGTCTGAAGCGGCCATGGCATGCTGGTGATGTTCAACGTCACCAACCTTTTGGAGAGGGCGCACACCATGACCGGGCGAGAAGGTAAGATCGGCAGCGGCGAGATCAAAGCGCTGGTATCGGCGGACGGCGATTTCATTCGTTCGGCGGTGCGGACAGCGATCCAGGCGGCGCTGGAGGCGGAGATGACGGAGGCCTTGGCGGCTGAGCGGAGCGAACGTGTGGATGGCCGGCTCGGCTATCGCAGCGGTTCCTACAGCCGCTCGCTGATCACCCGTGTCGGCACCATCGAACTGCGGGTTCCGCGCGACCGCTCCGGTCTGTTTTCGACGGAGTTGTTCGAGCGCTATCAGCGCTCGGAGCGGGCTTTGGTGAGTGCGCTTGCCGAAATGTACGTGCAGGGCGTGTCAACCCGCAAAGTGAAGGCGGTGACGGAAACGCTGTGCGGCCACAGCTTCTCGGCCTCGTCGGTGAGCGAGATGAACCGGACGTTGGATGCGGCGCTGACGGCGTTCGCGACGCGGCGGTTGGACGAACCCTATCCCTACCTGATCCTGGACGCGCGGTATGAGCGGGCGCGCGAAGGCGGGGTGATCGCCAGCCAGGCGGTGCTGATCGCGGTGGCGGTGGATGCCGAGGGCCGGCGTCAGATCCTGGCTGTGGAGCTGGCCAACCGGGAGAGCACGTCGAGTTGGCGGGAGTTTCTGCTGGGACTGAAGCAGCGCGGTCTGCATGGCGTGGAGTTCGTGGTCTCGGACGATCATGCCGGCCTCACGCAAGCCATCCGTGAGGTGTTGCCGGAGGCCGCCTGGCAACGCTGCTACGTGCATTTTCTGCGCAACGCGCTGGATTACCTGCCGCGGCGGGCGAATGACGACTGCCTGCAAGAGTTGCGCTGGATCTATGACCGGCGCGAGTTGGCGGAGGTCAGGCGGGATCTGGCGGCGTGGCTGGCGAAATGGAGCAGCAAATACCCTCGGCTGTGCGACTGGGTTGAGGCGAACATCGAGGAGACGCTGACCTACTACCGGCTGCCGCTGTCGCACCACAAGCACATGAAATCGACCAACATGCTGGAGCAGCTGAACCAGGAGATCAAACGGCGCACGCATGTCGTGCGGATCTTTCCCAGCCCGGCAAGCTGCCTGCGGCTGGTGCGGGCGCTGGCGGTCGAGACGCATGAGGACTGGCTGGAAAGTCCGCGTTACTTGAACATGGCCGATTTGCGCGAGCACAAGAAGCAGCAGATGCGAGTGGCGGCATGACAAAAGTCATGCCTTATTCAAGCCTCTCGTCGTGCTCACCGCCGTCAAGGCCGCTTCGCGCCGCCTTCGGCGGTGGCCTGCGGCCAGCCTTGACTGCGGTTGCGCGCGACGCTTCGAACACCGGAGCCCGATACAGCGAAACACATCACCGCCTACGTGGCAGAAGGCTTTTGCACATATTGACGGACACAACTAACGACCGTGCTCAACCCGGCTTATATTAGCGCCTAAGCGGCTTGTCCGGGCCACCGCTGTCAGCACCGTGCCGCGAGAGGTCGCCCGGACGCGCCGGGCCGTGACGTGAAATGGGTCAGTCCAAATGCCGTCTGGTCTCAATCGTTGGGCCAGGCCGCCGCCACGATGTCGCTGAGTTCGGGAGGCTGGTTGGGAAAGAAACTGTCGAGCGCCTCAGAGATCGTGTCAAAGCCTTGTCTTCGGCCCGGAACCGGTTGCACGAAGACCGCGTCGGCGTTCCGCCACAGGATCAGACGCGACGCCGAGCCGCCTCCGATACGGAAATCGATGACTTCCTCGTATTCCTCCTCCTCGGTGCCATGATCGAGTCGCACCGACATCCGGGAGTCGTTGAACGACGCCCAGCTTCGGGCAAGCAGGAGATCGGCGATGTCGAACGCCAGGCCCTTGGGCAGGCGCCGCGTCGCGGCAGCCCTGCCACGCCGTGCTAGATCGCGCATAATGCCACCCACAGGGCAATAAGTAATGTGGCGCTCAGAAGTACCGTCAAGTATCCGCCGGCAACCGGTTGGCGAGCCGCGGAGGCTATTCTTCCAGAGGCTAAGTTGCGCATCGAACCACCATACGATGAGAGCAGGATCGTAGCCGCCGTCAACAATCTGACGTGAGGGAAGCAACGCTCCGAACCTAACTCTCAAATTCGTGAGGCGGCAACCTCGAATTCACGAATCCGCGATCACGATTTTAGGGGCATTTCGAAATATTACTCACCTATTCTGTTGCCAGTGTTGCTCGATTACGCTGCGCCGATCGGCTGGAATCCCGTTGGCGGAGCTGCCAAGCGCATCCATTCCGGACAAACGTGCCACGCCGGGGTGATTTCGCCCCGGATCATGCGATCCATCGTTGCCTTCACGCCCGAGGCAACGGCACGCCCCTACTCGCCGATGCGCAGCGTTACGGCCGCGATGTCGTCCGATTGAATACCGCCGGCTTCGAACGCCCGGACATCGGTCAGCAGCCGGAGCAACAGCGTCGTATCCGGGGAACCGCGGTGTCGCATCAGCTCCGTCACCCTGTCCTCTCCGAACAGGCCTTGCGACGGGTCCATCGCCTCCGTAATGCCATCCGTAACGATCAGCAGTTCGTCTCCCGCCGCCAGCGTCACCTCGGCGGACCGGTAAACCGCGTCTTCGCTCAGACCGAGCGGCAGGCCACCCCCGGCACCCAGCCGTTCCACCGCTCCGCCGGACCGGCGCAGAAAGGGCGGCACGTGGCCGGCCCGGGTGTAGCTCAGCCGGTTCGTCGCCGCATCGAACGCGGCGATCAGCAGCGTGACGAACATGCAGCTCGCGTTGCCTGCCGCCAAGGTCGCGTTGACCAGGCGCACCGCGTTCTCCGGCGCCCGGAACAGCAACGATGCATCCGGCCGGCCCTTGAGTCCGCGGAACAGCGCGTGGGTGCGCGCCATCATCAGCGCCGCCCCGGCGCCCTTGTCGGAGACGTCTCCCAGCAGCAGGACCAGCACGTCGTTGTCGATGCAGAAGTGGTCCACGAGGTCGCCGCCGACTTCCTTGGCAGGCTCCAGCACCACATCGACGGTCAGCGCGCGCGCACCGACCATGCCGGCGAAGGACGGAGGCGCCAGCGCAAGCTGCAGCGTACGCGCTTCCGCCAGTTCGGCCTGCTTGCGCGCCAGTTCCCGCCGCACCGCGTCGCGTGAGGCTTCCAATTCGCGCTGTGTCGCGCGCAGAGCCTCGTTGGCCGCTTCCAGGCGCCGGTTGAGCAGCACCTCCTTTTCCTGCAGCAACGTCATGTCATAGGCCCGCTGCTGCACCCGGCGCGTGGCGTCGCGCGCCTGCGTGACGTCGAGCAGCAGGACCCAGGTGGCGCCATCCTCAATGTGGAAATGCACATCGGCGGCAACGCCTCTGCTCAGTTCCATGGACGGGACGTCATAGGGCGTCTCGGCCAGCGGGATCAGCCCTTCGAGAAAGAAAGCCTGCCCGGCCGCCGGCTCACCCGGCCGCAGATCGGCCAACCCGTAGCGGTCGAGTTCCCCGCCGGCCGCCGCCAGATTCAGGCTGCCGTCGAGCTGCAACCAAGCCACTTTTCGCTCGCCATACATCAGGACGTTCAGCCGATGGGCTACGCTCGCGGGTAGCCGTTGCATGGGTCAGCCAACGGCACGGACGGCGAGGTCGGTGAAGGCGTCCTCCACACCGGCGCCGCTGCGTGCGCTGCTGGTTCGCACCCACCAGCCGTTCGTGCGTAGCGCGTCCATTTCGGCATCGGAAATGGCCCATTGGTCGGTCAGGTCGTTCTTATTCAACAACAGCACGAACGGCATGACGCCATAATCCACCTCGACGCGCCGGCGCAACGACAGTGCGACGTCCAGCGTCGCCGGGCGGGTTCCGTCCGCCACCAGCACATATCCGGCGGCACCGCGCAGATAGGCCATGCGGAAGGCGTTGATGTCGTCCTCGCCGGCCAGGTCCCACAGGATCAGGTTCACCGTCCGGCCCGACAATTCGACGACTTTCTTGTCGATCTTGACGCCGACGGTGGTCAGGTAGTTTTCGGAGAACACGCTGTCCACGTAGCGCTTGACCAGGCTGGTCTTGCCCACGGAAAAGGCGCCGAGCATGCAGATCTTCTTTTGCAGCGTCGCGGTCATGGCTGATCTTCCAGTCCAACAGTAAACGAGACCCGGCGATTGGCGGATCGCGCGGCCTCCGATGATCCCATGTCCGCCGGCTCCAGTGCGCCCGCGCCGCGCACCAGCAGCAGGTCCGGATCAACACCGCGCTTCTTCAGCAGCGCGCGGACCGCCTCGGCCCGCGCCAGGCTCAGCGACAGGTTCAGCGTCCCCTGCCCGACGCCGTCGGCATGTCCAGTCATCATGACCTGGGCGGCCACGTGCATGGCGGAGGACAGGGCGGCGAGTTCCTTCACCTCGCCAGCCACCTGATCGAGCACGTTATCCTGTCCCGGCGCCGGCAGCGGCTCGTTGGCATCGAAGCGGATGGTGCGGGACTGGATCGCCTCGCGCAGCTTGCCGATGGCCCCGTCGCTGGCGGTCCGCACGCCGGACAGATCGAGCGGCGCCGCGCCGATGGGCAGAGCCCGGCTGGCGGCACGCGCGCGTTCAAGCCACAGGCTCGGGGCAGAACCTTGGGCCAGGATGCGGCCGCCTTCGACGGCGAAGCGGACCGTCGGGGGCGGATTGAGATAGGCCTGCAACCGCCTCAGCACGATTTGCGGGTCGAGTGCCTGGTAGGCGTACCACTGGGCGACGACGTCGTCCGGATTGATCCCCGCCTCGGCCAGCGCCTGCTGCGGATCGATGGCGAGCGGATCGCGCAGGCCGGCGATGAAGAACCTGCCGTCGCGCTGCCCGGTCTCGGTGACCACGATCCCCGGCTGCGCCCGCAGCCCATCCACATACTCCTGCCACCGCCGATCGGCGGTGGCATCGAGGTTCTGGACGCCGAAAAGATCCAGCACGGGCGCGCCCTCGGGCAGCATGCGGGCGGCAATGCGGGCGCGATCGAGCCACGCCGAGTGCGCCGAACCCGTTGCCACGATGCGATTGCCGTCGATGGCCAGCTTCACCCCGGGCGGCGGGTCGAGCGACGCCTGCAACCGCTTCAGCACAATCGGCGGATCAAGCGCCTGGAAAGGCGCCCATTGCGCGATGACATCCTTCGCATTGATCTCAACCGCCCGCAGCGCCTGTTGCGGATCGGCCGCGAGCGGATCGCGCAGGCCGCTGATCACGAACTTGCCGTCGCGGCGCCCGGTCTCGGTGACCACAAGACCCGGTTCCTGCCGCAGATGCGCCACGTAGCTGTCCCACCGCCGCCCCTCCTGCCACTGGCGGGCGAACCAGGCGCTGGCAAAGAGCAACAGGGCCACGGCGACGGGCAGGGCCAGCCACGGGAAACCGAACCGGGCGCGCTGCGGCGCCTGCTGGCGGAGTTCGACGACTTCCGTCAGTTCCGCTTCGACGTCGGCGAAGCCGGAACTGTCGCCGTTGAAATCCTCCAGTGCCTGATGGCGCTCGGCGTGGATGCGCGACAGCGCGTTGGCCAGGGTTTCGTGCAGTTCCTCCGGCGGCTTGCCGCGGATCACCGCGACCAGCGTCGCGACCGGCCCGGGCTCGGACCACAGCGTCAGCTCGCCGAGCCGCATGGTGTCGAGGCCCTGGTTCTCGGCACCGGTGAACGAATCCCGCACGAAATCCTGGATCGCGGTCAGCATCGAGGAGACGAGCTGCGGGTCCTGGCTGGCCGCGTTCCCGGAGGCGACGTGGGCAATCAGCAGACCCGTGTGGCGATGGATCAGGAAGACGTGCTCGACCTGGTAGAGCAGCGTGTGCCGGAGCACGACCTCGGCGAACGACACGCCGGTCCGCCAGGCCTCCCAGCGCCATCTCAGGCCGCGCCAGGTCAGGCTGTACTTCAGCGATTCGTTCAGTGACTGGAAGGTCTTGTCGATCGTCTCGCCGATGGACTTGCGGATCGCCGGGACGATCAGCGGGTAGAGGATGTTGACCAGGGTGTACGGGTCGTTGCGGATGGAGGTCTGCGTCGCCTTTTCCAGCGACGGCGCCAGCACCTGCCCGAGCCGCGAATCGCCTGTCGCGCGGGCGAAGGCCGTCGGCAGGATGCGGCCGACGGCGGCGGCGAGTTGTTCGGGATCTTCCAGCAACTGGCCCAGACGGGCGAGTTCCTCGATCTCGCGGCCCATCAGGACGGAACGCAACTGTTCCATCCGGATATCGGTCGCCGGGCCGTTCGCCAGTGCAGCGGCGCCGGGGTTGACGTTGCGCGCGACATCCAACAGCAGGCCGGCTAGGGCCTTGCGGTCGATGCCGGTCTCGTTCGAGAGCGGGCGAACCAGCCACTCGAGCGGGTCGGGCGTTGCGCTCACCGCGGTGAGAGGATCAGGCGGTGGGCCAGCCCCGCGCGGGCGCGGCGGCGCCGTTGGACGGGTTCTTGGTGTTGGCGTCCTGGTTCAGGCACCGCGCGACCTCGACGAACAATCCGGCGAGCAGATTGCGGTCGGTCTTCACGTTGCTCAGCTCGGAGAACATCTTTTCCATGGCGTGCTGGAGGTCTTCGTTGCGGCGTTTCATGTCGTCCCGCAAGGACTGGACTTCCCGCGTCAGGCGGTCGGAGATTTCGCGTTCGAACTGGCTGAGCTGGTCGGACACAGCGCGGATGCGCTTTTCCAGGCCTTCGTTCTGGTCCCGTAGCGTGCGTTCGATCGCCTTGTCGGCGTCGACGCGGTGATCTTTTTCTTCGCGCAACTGTCCGGCTAGCGATTCTGTCTGCTTCTTGGCGTTGGCTTCGAAGGCGCTGAGGTTGCGGGCGGAATCCGCCTCGATTTCGCGGAAACGCTGGGCGAAGCGTTCCTCAAGCTTGGAGAAGCGCCGATCGTAGTCCTGCATTTGATTGCCGAACAGCAGGTCGCGGATCTTGTCCACGCCCGGCGCCGCCTCGGCCGCCGGGAACTGCCCGTTTTCCAGATGGACGGCCTCTCCGGAGGCCGCATTTTCAGAATTTGGTTTTGATGCTGCGACGGCCATGATCTTTCTCCCCGATCCCGTGATATTCTAGCACCAGATTTACTTATTCATCCCGTCGGGGAAATAAAAAGACCGTGTGCACTGGAACTTGCTTCCCGGTTGCCCAATCCGGACCAGTCCGGTCTGCCAGAACTAACAGACCTTGAGGTTGACCCATCGAGCCTCGCTTCCCCGTCATGGCCCGGCCTGTCCGGGCCACCGCCGCCAGCACGTGCGGCAACAGGTGGCCCGGACGAGCCGGGCCATGACGGTTTATGGCGAGGCCGCGCCACATCGTCATGCCGACGAAGGTCGGCATCCACGCCTTTTGCTTGGACAAACAAGGCGTGGATGTCGGCCCTGCGCCCGCCATGACTGGCTTGGGGGCCACCGCTGACAGGTCAATATTTATGCGCGTTGGTAGAACAAGAAGCCTACGACAGCACCGCGAGCGCATGTCCCAGCGCGACCTCGGAGGCGGCGTTTCGCACCGCAAAGGCAACCGTGGCGTTCGGGTCAGGCTCCAGATGTTCGAGTACAACCGTCGTACCCGGAACGACCATGCGGGTGAAGCGCGTTGCGGCGCGCCGCAAAGGCAATGGCCGATCGGCGCGATAGCGGTCGATGATGCGCTGCAACGCCATGGCCCAGGTGCAGGTGCCGTGCAGGATGATGTCTGGCAGGCCCGATGCCAGGGCGAAGCCGCGTTCGGTGTGCAGCGGGTTCCAGATGCGGGCGCACTCCGTGTACACATGCGCCTGGCCGCGTGGGATGGCGATGGTCTCGGTGACCACCGCCCCGGGCGGCAGGCCGCGTTCGGGCCGCAAGCCCGGGAGTTCGGTGACAGAACCGCCGGCTCCATCCAGCCTGGTATCGCGGTACATCGCGCCGAACCATCCCTCCGCGACCGGCGTCCCGTCTCCGGCATCGACCGTGGCGATGCGCGTCGTCACCAAGGTCCCTGCCCGCGTCGTCCTCACCGCCACGATGCGTCCCGATACCGCCAGCCGATCGGCGGGGCGGATGGGGCGGTGGAAGCTGGAGTCCTGGAAACCGTGCACCAGAGCGTCGAACGCCGTGGCCTCGGTGCGGCCGATGGCTTGGAGGTACGCGGAGGACATCATCACCGGCCATTCCAGCGCCACGACGAACGCGGGGGGCGCCACGATGCCGCCCGGCCTGACGTCGTCCATATACATCGCTGCGTCGGAGCCGATGCCGGCGGCGTACGACATGATCCACCGCGTGTCGATCTCGACGATCCGCTGCCCGAGATCGGTGTTGAGGGCCGTGGCGGGGATGCAACTCACCGGGCGAGGCTTTCGCGCTTCAGGCGCATCCCGGCGGCTTCCCGGTCCCAGGTCTCATCCGTCACGCCCTCGGCACGCAACGCGTGCTTTTCCACTTTCGACGTCGGCGTCTTCGGCAGTGCGTCCGCGAAACGGATGTAGCGCGGCACCATGAAACGGGCCATGCGGGCGGCCAGAAACTCTATCAGCTGCGCGGGTTCGACCGATTGTCCTGGCTTGACGACGACAACGGCTAGCACCTCTTCCTCGCCGAGTTCGCTGGGCACGCCGACGGCGGCGGCTTCCTGCACGGCCGGGTGGGCGAGGATTTCGGCCTCCACCTCGAACGACGAGATGTTTTCGCCGCGGCGGCGGATGGCGTCCTTGACGCGATCGACGAAGAAGAAGTTGCCGGCTTCGTCGCGGCGGAAGGCGTCGCCGGTGTGGAACCAGCCGTTGCGCCAGGCGCGGGCGGTGGCCTCCGGGTTGCGGTGGTAGCCGTGCGACATGGTCCAGGGCGTGTCGGAGCGCAGCGCCAGTTCGCCGACGGTGCCGTGCGGGACCTCGCAGTCGTTTTCGTCGAAGATGCGGGCATCGATGCCCGGGCGGAGCTGGCCGCAGGTGCCGCGTAGCGACGGGTTCGGGCCGGAGACGATGGGTGCCGAGATTTCGCTCATGTTGAACAGCGTCACCAGTTCGAACCCGAAGCGTTGGGCGATGGCGGGGGCGTCCTCGCCCAGCGGGATGATGCCGGCGCGGCGGATGCCGTGGGTGCGGTCTTGCGGGCCGGGCGGCGTGCGGGCGAGGAAGCCCGCCATGGCGCCGAGCAGCAGGCACTGCGTGGCGCCGGTGCGGCGGCAGATTTCGAAGAAACTGGCGGTGTCGAAGGGGCCGATCAGCGCGATCGAGGCGCCTCGGGCGAGCGCGCCGGAGACGTAGAGGGTGCCGCCGACGTGGAACAGCGGCAGGTTGATGAGGTAGCGGTCGTCCGGGGTGACGCCTCCGGTGCAGTGCCAGCCCATGGTGTGGAGGTGCAGGTAGCTGGAGAGCACGCCCTTCGACGGCCCGGTCGTGCCGGAGGTGTAGCAGATCGATTGCAGGTCCCAGGGTTGCAGATGCGGCACGGTCACGCTGGTTGGTTCGCCATCCAGGGCGGTGTGGGGCAGCAGGGTGATGCCGTGCGCGGCGAAACGGGCTTTGTCGGATGCGGCTTTGTCCGGCGCGGTGAAGATGGTGGCCAGCGCGCCGCGGCAGTTCTCCTCCAGCAGGCGGTCCAGCAGATCGGCGTGGACGATGCCGGCGCGGGCATCGGAGTTGCCCACCACATGGGCGAGCAGCCGGCCGCGATAGGCGGTGTTGATGGCGACCGAAACGGCGCCGAGATGGTTGGCGCCGAACCAGGCCGCGAGCGCGCGCGGTCCGTTGGGCAGCCAGATCAGCACGGTGTCGCCTTGCCTGACCCCGGCGGCATTCAATCCGGCGGCGACACGGAGTGATTGCGCTTGCGTTTCGGCGTAGCTCCAGGTCCCGCCGTCCTCGAACGCGGCGAAAATGCGGTCCGGGGTGGCCCGGGCGTGATGGGCGAGGATCATCGGCAGCACGCAGCGTTCGGGCGGCGGCATGCGCGGGTCGAGCCTTGGCCCGCCCGTGCCGGTGGCGTCATGCGGCATGGTCGTTATCTCCCCTTGATTGCGGGAGAGCATGCCAGGGAACCGGATTGCGGCAAACCGGGCAGTCATGCGAGCATTGGACCGGTTGCAGCGCCTGCGGTGTGTTACGCGCTGAAAACGGGAGGACGCCATGGACGCGCGTCGGCTCGATAAGTCCGCCGGATTGTTGAATGCCGCGCGGGCGCTGGAGCCGCTGGTCAGATCGTTGTCCTATCGATTTGACCGCGAGCGCCGGTTGCCGGTTGAACTGGCGCGGGCGCTCGGCGATGCCGGGCTGTTTGCGATGTGGCTGCCGGCGGCGATCGGCGGTGCGGAACTGGCGCCGATTCCATTTCTTGAGGTTATCGAAGAGCTGTCGCGGCAGGACGGATCGGTTGGCTGGTGCACCGTGATACCGGCGGGGTACGGGCGGCTGGCGGGCGCCATGCCGATCGATGCCGCCCGCGAGATTTTTGGCTCCGGCCGGGCGGTTTTGCTCGGGACGCTGAACCCGACCGGCAAGGCGACCGCGGTTCCGGGGGGATACCGGGTCAGCGGCCGATGGGGCTATGGCAGTTTTATTGACCACGGGCAGTGGGTGCTGGGGAATTGCGTCACCGATGACGGCGGCGCGCCGTTCCGTCTATGCATCGTGCCGCATCCCGAAGTGGAGGTGTTCGACACCTGGCATGTCGGCGGACTGCGCGGGACCGGCAGCAACGACTACCGGTTCAACGACCTGTTCGTGCCGGAGGCGCGGGCCGTCCCGCTGGTGGGATTTTCGCCGCCGCCGGTGCAGCCCGGGGCGCTCTATGCGGTGCCGATGACCAGCACGTTCGTCAGTTGCATCGCCACCGTCGCGCTGGGCATCGCCCGGGCGGCGATCGAGGCGTTGACCGAGATCGCTGCCGCCAAGACTCCGACCGGTTCGGCGTCGGTCTTGCGTGAAAAGCCTTTGGCGCAGGCCGATCGGGCGCGGGCGGAGGGATTGGTGCGGTCGGGACGGGCGTTTCTGTTCGACGAACTGGGGGCCTGCTACGACGATGCGCTGGCCGGGCGGGAGGTTTCGGTGCGCCGCCGTGCGCTGGTGCGGCTGGCCGCGTGCCAGGCCACGCAAAACGCCATCCAGGCCGTGGACCTGATGTATGCGTGCGGCGGCGGAACCTCGCTGCTGGAAACGAACCGGCTGGAGCGATGTTTCCGCGACGTGCATGCCGCCGGGCAGCACGTTGCCGTCGCGGCGCAAAGCAACCTGGAGCCGGTGGGGCGGGTGCTGTTCGGGCTCGATCCGGGTCAGGCGCGGTTTTAACGCTCGCGGGCGCCTGCGGCGGCGGGTGGCCCGGACTGGCGCCGGGCCATGACGGTTGCGCGTTACCGGGCCAGCGGCACCCCGGCTTCGGCCAGCGCCGCGGCCTGGCGGGCGGCCAGTTCGGCCTCGTTGAAGCCGTCGGTGAGTTCGTGGAACAGTTTGCTCCAGTTCAGCTCCGCCTTCAGCCGCAGGAACACCCCGCCCAGGCCGAGGGCCGAGCGGTCCATCAGCACGAACTCGCGTGGCGGCATGACGCCGCCGGTGCGCTGGAGGCCGGCATGCACACGCTGCGCCACCTCACGGCCAAACATCGGATCATCCGTCTCCTGGATGCGGCGGACTCGGTCTTGCGTGAGCGGCTCATACAGGAAGCGGGCCCATTCGTTCAGCACATCCATCTGGTCCTGAGACAGATTGAAGAAACCCCAGCTTTCGTAGGCTTGCCGCGCCTTGTCGTCGTCATGGTCGCGCACGGCCTCGTACAATTCGTTCACGCCGCGCACGAACTTGGCGGGGAACACCCGAATGGCGCCGAAATCCAGCAGGTTGACGGAGCCGTCGGCGCGGACCTGGTAGTTGCCGAGGTGCGGGTCGCCGTGGATCACCCCGAAGCGGTAGAACGGCACGTACCAGGCGCGGAACAGCGCCTCGGCGATGCGGTTGCGTTCGTCCTGCGGCGGGTCCTCGGCCAGGCGCTGCATCAGCGGGCGGCCATCCAGCCAGGTCATCGTCAGCAGCCGCTTCGTGCTGTAGCCGGGCACCGGCACGGGCACGTGGACGCTGGGATGGTCCTTCAGCATGATCGTGTAGAGGCGCATCTGCGCCGCCTCGCGCTCGTAGTCGAGTTCCTCGCGCAGGCGTTCGCGCAGCTCCTTGTAGATCTCGTCCTGGTGGATGGCGTTGTCCATCCGCTGGTAGACCGCCATCGCCATCTTCATCTGCCGCAGATCGGCTTCCACCGTGCTGGGCATGTCGGGATACTGCAGCTTGCAGGCGACGTCGGTCCCGTCCAGCAAGGTCGCGCGGTGCACCTGGCCGAGGCTGGCCGCCGCCGCCGATTCCTTGCTGAACGTCTTGAACTTCGACTGCCAGTCCGGGCCGAGTTCGCTCGCCATGCGGCGGCGGACGAAGTTCCAGCCCATCGGCGGGGCGTTCGCCTGAAGCTGCGCCAGTTCCAGCGCATACTCGGCCGGCAGTGCGTCGGGCACGGTGGACAGGAACTGCGCGACTTTCATCAGCGGGCCCTTCAGTCCGCCGAGGATGGCCTTCAGGTCCTCGGCATGCTGGGCGCGGTCGGTCTTGATACCGAACACACGCTCCCCCGCCACTCGGGCGGCAATGCCGCCGACGGCGCCGGATGTGCGGGCGAGGCGCCGGATTTCGCCGAACAGGTTGCTACCGGACATCAGGGGTCCGGTGTCGAAGGCGGGACAGGGTCATCAGGTCACTCTCGTTCGGGGACGCATCGAGGTATGCATATTTGCCGCACCTCCGCGATTGCAACCCGCTATCCGGCCTTCGCCCTGGTCTCGATCGCTTCGGCCATCCGTTTTGGATCAACTTTGATCTCGACGCCAGCCCGTTCAGTTTGCAGCGCCATGATCGCCCGGGAATCGCGCTGCCCCCAGCCGCGGTTCAGGCCCTCCGCCAGATCGGCCAGGGCCAGGTTGGCGAGGCGCATCGGCACGTTCAGCTGGCGGCCGAGTTCGGTGGCGAGGGAGACGTCCTTGTGTGCCAGCCGCAGTGCGAAGGCGGCGGGCTCGTAGCTGTTCGGCAGGAACTGGTCGGTCAGCGACTCGAAGGCGCCGCGGCGGCCGATGGCGCCCTGGCGGACGGCTTGCCAGATCGCCAGCGGCTCGATGCCGGCCTTGACACCGAGGCTGAACACCTCGGCCGCGGCGGCGGTGGCGATGTAGCCGTAGCAGTTGTGCACCAGCTTGGCGACCGAGCCGGCGCCGATGGGGCCGACGAGCGTGGCCTGGTCGCCGATGGCATCGAGGATCGGCTTCCAGCGTGCGAACTCGGCCGGGTCGCCGCCGCACCAGATGGCGAGCTTGCCGCTGGCGGCACCCTTGGGGCCGCCGCTGACCGGGGCGTCGAACAGGTGGGCTTGTTTGTGCGCGTAGGCGGCGTGGGCTTTGCGCACGGTGGCGGGGGCGTTGGTGGTCAGGTCGAAATGCGCGGTGCCGGGGCGGATGGCGGAGAGGATGCCGTCGCCAGCGTAGGCGACCTGTTCGAACTCGGGCGGGCCCGGCAGGGAGGTGAAGATGATGTCGGACTGCGCGGCCAGTTCGGCCGGGCTGGCCGCCCGGGTGGCGCCGTTGTCGACGTGCGTGGCTGCGGCGTCCGGGTTCAGGTCGTAGACGATCAGGGTGTGGCCTTGCGGCTGGATGGCTTTCTGCAGGTTGGCGGCCATGAGGGCGCCCATGGTGCCGAGGCCGATGAAGCCGGCTTTCATGGATTGGCCTCGAAGATGTCGCGGGCGATGTTGGCGGCGGACATCGCGGCGGGCCAGCCGGCGTAGAACGCGACGTGGGTGATCATTTCGGAGATCTCGGCTTTCGTCACGCCGTTGTCGAGGGCGCGCTGGAGGTGGCCCTTGAGCTGCTCCGGCCGGTAGGTGGCGGTGAGGACGGCGATGGTGATCAGGCTGCGGTCGCGTTTAGAGAGTTCGGGACGTTCCCAGACGTCGCCGAACAGGACGTCGTCGGTGAGGTCTATGAGTTTGGGGACGGTGGCGCGGACGCGGTCTCGGGCGGCGGATGAGGCGGGTTTGGACATTTTTTTGAGTCTCCTCCGGTTGGGGTGCGGAGGGGATTGGACATGATGGGGGCGGGGGAGGCAAATTTCGGGGATTGTGCGATTGCGGGCAAGACGAAGGGCGTCGGCGTATGTTAAGGTCCGCCGTGCAATCAATCTGACTCTGGCAAAGGTGGCACTCGGGCGGATTTTTGACCGCGTCTTCCGAAAACGACCGTTTATGGGATGCAGGACTTTATGGGGGGGTGACCATGCTGACCACGCTGACCGGAGGAGGTCAGGGCGGTCAGCCCGGCCAGCAGGATATTTCGACAAGGAATTGGACAGTGCTATAATGATTGGCACGGTGCAGCCGGGAAGGGAGATAACGTCAAGGAAATGGGTACTGGCTGGGATTGGGAGTGAGAGGCGATCAATGAAGGCAGACGGGTTAAGTAATCTCGTACAATCTTTGGGCCAATTCATGGAAACCGTGCAGACGCACCGTGATAACTGGCCCCGTCATGTTCACAAAGAGCTATGGTTTCGCGGCGAGAGTCGTTCCTACGTAAAATACGGTACATTTTTGCATCCAGTACTTTACAGACCGAAGACAGAACCCATTAGCAAGATTTTAGCAAAAGAGAGAGAATTATACCAAGATTTTATGCGCTGTGCCGTGCAACTGGCTGATGGAAAGGCTGATAGCGAAGATTGGGATTGGGATGCCTATTTTCTGATGCGACATCATTCTGCCCCCACTCAACTCCTTGACTGGTCTGATGGCGCCCTAATCGCTCTGCATTTTGCTATCCAGTGTCGGGATAAGGACGATGAAACCGATGCAGTTGTATATGTGCTTGAGCCTGATCTGCTGAAAATTAGATTGACGAGGCTTCCAGAGACAACAGCCAACAAGTCTGCATGGAAGCAATATTTCAAAACGCATAAAACGGAAGGCGTTGACGGAGATGATTACGCACAATCCTATCTGCCAGCGGAGAAGCCTGTGCGTGCCAGACTGCCTTTACCTCGTCCGCCAATGGTTTTGGATTTTCCTCATATTACGCGACGGGTTGCCGCTCAACGCAGTAGGTTTGTGGTCTTTGGCTCTGCCCCAAATTGGTTGGCTTCCCGTTTCGGGAAAGACGACGATTTTCCGATCAAGGCCATCGTGATAGACGGAAAATGTAAACAAAAGATTAGAGACCAACTCAGAGACAGCGGCATTACGGAGTCGGTGATCTTTCCTGATCTTGATGGCTTAGGCCGAGAAATGAACCAGATTTTTTGGGATTGGAGATAGGACCAACAAATGTATGATACAAAGTCAGGACTTATCGTGCTAGCTATTTCGATGCTGCGGCGAATTAGTGGGTCAATTGACCAGGCGGGGCAGCACCTAAAGAACCGCTTGTGCTGTCCGATCTCCCCCCCGCAGACGTCACCGCGCGGTAATGGCCATGATCCGCGCCGCCCGATACCTGTTCCCTGGCCCCCTGGTTGCCGAGCCATTGTCCGCGCAGGCCGGCTTGTGAGCCGCCGAATGTTGGTTCCAGGCGCCAGGTCGCAAAATCGATATTGCCGCCCGTTGCCGGATTCTGTATAGCCACCGCCGAGGGTGTCCTCGGCGGTCGTCGTCTAGGGCTTGGATTTCACTGGTGAACCAGGATTGCAGATCCCCTCATAGGAACACGACGTAATGTCCGAAGACAAACTACCTCTCACCGCTGACGATGCGATTGCGCTGGTCGGTGGCCTGCACTATTTTGATGTGTTGCTTCCCGATCGCCAAGTCCATCATCCGCGTTTCGGAATCCGATTCGACATTGCCAACGACGACCGACTAATCCCGGGCGACAAGGACGCCGAGACCTGGGCAACCGAGATCACGCCGCCAGAGCGCGAAGCGCTGATTGTACTGGCTTACGAAGCCTTGCGGCAGGCACGGCGCAGGGAACGCCAACCGGAACCGGTTGGGGCATTCTACTGGGGGCGCACTTAACCCTCGTCGGATGAAGTAGTCTCGTCAGGCCAGCGCTGCATGGTTTAGAGAGAGGCGAAGGGGGAATACAACATGCGCTTATTCGCGGCGCTGGTCATGACATGCGTAGTCTCGGGTGCCTGCACAACAGAAGCCCAGCATTATGCCGCGGCAGTTGGACAACGCGCACAGGCGACTCTAGGTCAATACAAAACATGCGAGAGAGTTCTGGATGCAAAGCCGGAATTCACGCGCGTATACCAAAAGCTCGCTGTCAGCACCGCCGACGATCCGTTCCGCGAGCCTACAGCCGCGCAACTATCTGACAGTGAAGTCATATCGGACGAGGATAAAACACTGTACCTAGCTTGGTTTAGCGAAGGCCAGGCGTGCGCGACACCGGCAATAGAAGGACTTGGCAGACTCGCCCCTGAAATCGAGGTTTATTTTGCTAATGTCCAGGCCGATCAGGCGGACATCCTGAATGAGTTCATCATCAATAGACACACGTTTGGCGAAGCGAACTCAGCCATCTCGGCCCTCAAGGCCCGCATGAAGGCACGGGCGAAAGAAATGGGATCAGACATGAAGGCCCGTTTCGAAGCGTGGGATCGGGAGGAAAAAGAACAGACCGTTGAAAACGTGGCGTTCGTGGTGGGGTTCGTCGCCGTGGCTGTGGCTACGCGCGGCCAGGTGTCTATTGCACATCTGGCGACCCGACAGTCTGCGTTGGCTCGATCGCAGGCATACTTTCTGCGGGTGCACCCGGCGGCGGCATTGACGCACCGGGTCCGGGTGATCAGGTGCAATGGAATCGGACGGACGCTTCGGTGCGCCTTAAATGACTATGTTGACAACAATCCCGTTGGGGTGGGCATACCCGCCGATGAATGATAATCGTTCTCAACGATGCTCAACTCGGCGGCTTGTGGGGTTAAACGGCCGGGGGTGGTTGAGGGGCGGTTGGATGGGGTTTTGGTGGGCATTTGAGAGTTTGGGGTGGGCGAATGTCAGGCGCGCTTTCCAATAGCTGCAAGGCTTCTGGGTGGCGGGAAGTCTGCAAGGACATCAAGGAACGCGGTGGCGTTGTCGAGCGCGTCAACCGGTAGCCGACGCGTTGTCTGGCAACCGGCATGTATCGGGCCTCGGTCTGGTCAATGCCGAAAAGCGCCAAGGCGTAGGACGAGAACGCCGCGTGGAGCGGATTGTTGCCGTCCACAATGTGGACGTTACCCCGAAACCGGTTAGGTCTGACCATGTTCGCCCCAACGAACCGGCCTGCTCCAACCAGCCCTCACGCCGCCGCCGACCTCCGCGGCCGTCCCCCTTTCGCGCCATTCTCCCGTGCCGCCGCAACCTTGGCCGGAGACGTCGCCTGCCCCGCCCGCCGAGCCATATACGCCTTGGTCCCGAACAGCCCAATCAGCAGCCCGGGAACCGACAGATCGGCGTCGAGTGCCTCCCAGTGCAGCCCATAGCCCGCCCCGAGCAGTTCCACCCCGGCAAGCTGATCGTCCGTCGCAGCCTCAAGTCCCTCCGCCAGATCCGGCGGGAAGGCGAAGCTGCATCCGTTCGTCAGGTCCACGATGACCCGGCGGAGCCGGCGATCATAGCGCACCGCCCTGGCGCGCGGCTCGCTGACGCTCGCCAGCCTGCTGCGTTCGGCCGCGGCGTCGATCTGTGCGTCGGTCAGTTCGGTCATGGCCGCCAGGTCGGATGATGAGATCAAGCGCCCGGAAAATACCCCCTTGGCGTCGTAGGGCACAATGCGGCGCTCTGCCGACCGGACTCCACGCAGCGGAACGGCATCCGGGTCGCCGTGCCAAGACGTGACAGGCGGAGGAACCATATCAACGCAGAAGCGTCCGTATCCCTCGGCCGGGCGCTTTTGCTACAGACTGCCGGAGACGAAGCAGCACGGGGACGCGGCGATGGACGTCAAGGAAGCGATCGCGGCTGCCAAAACCTACCTGATGGACATCTATCCCGAGGAGGAGGTGACCAACCTCGGCCTGGAAGAAGTCGAGCACATCGTGCCAGCGGGCGTGTGGGCGGTGACCCTCAGCTTCTCGCGGCGCTGAAACACACCGCGGACCCGGGCGCAGGAGGTTCTCGAAAATCTCGGCGCGGTCTCGCCCCTCAAGCGGTCGTTCAAGGTCGTCACCATCGCCGAGGGCGGCAGCGTGCTGTCGATGAAGGACCGGTTACGGGCAGACGCCGCCGAATGAAAGGCGTGACCGTTGTCGACACCAATCTCCTGGTGCTGCCGGGTCGGTTCCGCGTTGAGATGCACCCTCGCCCGGCATAAACGCCTGAACGCCGCTCGCGCGGGGCTTCGATTGCCATCCATATTGCCAACAGCTATATTCTCTCCATGAAGACGGTCCGCTACACAACCGACGCCCTGAAAGCCCTCAAGCGTCACGGAACTGTGGCGGTGCGTGTCAGGCGGTCGGTTGACGACGACGCGGCCAATCCGGCGGCGCACGCCAACAACGTCACGCGGCTTGTCGGCTCCTCCGCCAGCCGGATGCGCGTCGGCGACTATCGCGTGATCTTCGTCGAGACCGAGACTGAACTCACCGTGCTCCGCATCGGGCCGCGCGGCAGCATTTACGAGGAGGCACCATAGACATGACCATTCAAACCACGATCTCGCCGGACGGTGAGCGGTTGGTGACCATGACCGCCGAGGAATACCAGGATCTGATCGACGCCCGCGACGCCGAGGCCGCGATGCGCGCGGTTGCGGCCGGCACGCTGCCGGTGCTGTCCGGGGCTGACGTCGATGCCTTCCTTGCCGCACCGACGCCCCTGGCGTTCTGGCGCCGGCACAAGGGCCTGACACAGGTTGACCTGGCGCGTGCCGCCGAGATCTCGCAGCCCTATTTGGCGCAGCTCGAAAGCGGCCAGCGGGAGGCTATGGTCTCGGTCTACAGCCGCCTGGCCCACCACATGAACTTGCGCGTGGATGATCTGCTGGCCTGACGGAGCGACCCGAAACCGCATTCGGCCGATGCCGGCCTTCGACGACAGAACCGACGAGGTCCGGGCCTTCGCGGATCACGCCGCCGCCGGCATGGCTGCTCGCCGTGCGTCTCGTCGCCGGCGGCACCGCCGGCGTCATCGTCCCCAGCTTCGCCGCGCGCGCCGGTGCCGCGGACATCAACGTAGTGTTCTGGAACTGGACGCCGGGCCCGCCGCATCAGGTCCGGGTGATCGACGACGATGGCCGGCTGCCGCAGGACGACAGGTCCCGGGATAAGCACCTCAGTCCGCGGCCCGGCCAATCGCCGGCTGGATCGGCCTTGCCGGTCAGCAGCCATGTCGCCGCCGTGCCGGGTCGGTGCTACGCGATTGCTCACATGCCGCGGCTGTGACCATACTCAACGGCTGAACCCGATCCCATCGGCGGGACCACCGCGAAAGCGACTGCCTGACGCAACGGCCTGCCGTCAAACAGCGATGCCGTTCCGCGCGCCGGCTCGGAAACCGTGGGGGGACAACGCGCATGCCGATCGTCGCGCTGCTTCTGCTGATATGGGCGCTGTTCAGTTCCGCCGTGGTGGTGATGATGGTCTACGGCGCCTTCGACCACGTGGCCCTGAATGGTCCGGTCATGGCCGCCATCCTGTCCACCGGCACGGCCTTTCTGGCGAGTTTCGCGGCGGCACTGTCCTGGCGGCGCGGCAGGCGATGACCCGCTACCTTCCGGCGGCCTGCCTGGCGGCCGCGGTTCTGGGGGCAACCGCCTTGCCCGGCCGCGCCGGGGACGCGCCGCAATGGCCGGCCTATGGCGGCGGCCCGGGCGGCGGCCACTTCACGCCGCTGACGCAGATCACCGCGCAGAACGTCCATCGCCTGCGGGAGGCCTGGGTCTATCGCACCGGCGACTACTCCGCCGGCGCCCCGGGCCATCGCGCCACGACCTTCGAGGCGACGCCGATCCTGGCGAATGATGCGTTGTATTTCTGCACGCCGTACAACCGGGTGATCGCCTTGCAGGCCGAGACGGGCAAGCTGCTGTGGTCGCACGAACCGGACCCGAAGCTGAATCGCGCCCATGACCAGCAGCATTCGCTGATCTGCCGGGGCGTGTCGTATTGGCAGGAACCTGCGCCCGACGCGACCAGGCCGTGCCAGACCCGCATCTTCCAGGGCGTTCTGGATGGACGGCTTGAAGCGCTGGACGCCCGCACCGGCGCGCTCTGCGCGGATTTCGCCGCGGGCGGCACGATCGACCTGAACAAGATGGACAATGGCGGCTCCGTTACCGGCTACGTCAACGTCACCTCGCCGCCGGCGGTGTTCGAGGACCTGGTGATCGTCGGCTCCGCCATCGACGACAACCACGCCACGGACATGCCGAGCGGTTTCGTGCGCGCGTTCGACGCGCGCACGGGTCAGGAGCGCTGGCACTGGAGCCCGATCCCGGAGGCGCTGCGCAAGCAGACGGGTGCGGGGAACGCCTGGGCGCCGATGACGGTCGATGCCGGGCGCGGCATCCTGTACGCGCTGACAACCAGCCCGAGCCCGGACTACTGGGGCGGCCTGCGCAGCGACCCGCTGCCCGGCGTCGATGCCATCGTGGCGCTGAATGTGCGCACCGGCGCGCTGCTCTGGCAGTTCCAGACGGTGCACCACGACCTGTTCGACTACGATCTGCCGGCGCAGCCGACGCTGGTGGATGTGCTGCGCGATGGAAAAGCGATCCCGGCGGTGGCGCAGCCGACAAAGACCGGCTTCATGTGGGTGCTGAACCGGGAGACCGGCGAACCCGTGTTTCCCGTCGTCGAGCGGGCCGTGGCGCTGTCGGACGTGCCGGGGGAGCACGCGTCGCCGACACAGCCCGAGCCGCTGCTGCCGCCTCCACTGGCTCTGCAACGCGTCGCCGATGACGATGTCTGGGGCATCACGCCGCTCGACCGGGACGCCTGCCTGCGCCGCATCCATGCACTGCGCAATGACGGGATATTCACGCCGCCAAGCCGGCAGGGCAGCCTCGTCGTTCCGTATTTCGGCGGAGGCTCCAACTGGGGCGGCATGGGATACGATCCGAACGGGCATGTGGCGATTCTGAATGCCATGAACCTGCCCGGCTATGTGCGGCTATTCCCGGCGGACGAGTATGCCGATCGCAAAAAAGCGGGCGGCCCGGACGAGGTCGCGCGCATGACCGGCGCACCATTCGGGATGCAGCGGGGGCTGGTGCTGTCACCGCTTGGCGTTCCCTGCACGCGGCCGCCGTGGGGCACGATTTCCGCCATCGACCTCGATACCGGGCAGCTCCGCTGGCAGCATCCGCTCGGCACGCAGCCGATTGGCATTGCGGGCCTGACTGCTCCGGCGAGCTGGGGCGCACCGAATCTGGGCGGACCATTGGTGACGGGTAGCGGCCTGGTGTTCATTGCCGCGACTCCCGACGGGATGATCCGCGCGCTGGACGAACAAACCGGTGCGATCGTGTGGCAACACCCGCTGCCTTATCCGGGCGTCGCGACGCCGATGAGCTTCCAGGCCAGCGATGGGCGGCAGTTCGTGGTGATCGCCGCGGGCGGGAGCATCCTGTTGCAATCGCCCATCGGCGATGCATTGGTAGCGTTCGCGTTGCCACCGGATTAGCGGGGTCTCGGAGGAAGCCGGATCGTCCGTTCCGTCACAATGAAAATCGTTTGTTGTGAAGTCGATCCGGCGACGCTGGCCCGGACAAGCCGGGACACAACGATAGAATAATGAAACGCCCCTTAACCCGCGTGCTTGTACAGCTGTCCTCCCAGCCGGAACCACGCCACCCGCCCGGTCGCGTCACGCAGGAAGTTCGCGCGGTATCCCCCGGGCACCAGCACGAAATCATTCTTGTAGAACGTCAGCGGGACCGCCGGCGTGCCCGCGTCGCTGCCGATGGTGAACTGCAACGCCCCATCGGCGCCGGCCATTTGTGACGTTTGCAATTCGATCGGCCCGGTAAATCCGATCGCCTGGTTGGTATAGGTTCCCTCGTAGGCCGCCAGTTCGTCCGGGCTGAGCGACTGCGCGGTCGCCGGCAGGTTGTTCAGCCCGGCGAACAACGACAGCGCCCAGTCCTCGGCGAAAAGCTGCGGTATCAGACTGTGGCCAGATTCGGCATTGGTCAGCAGCGTCATCGCGAACTGCTTCTCGGGGACGAAGAACAGCCCCGAGTGATATCCCGGCAGATCGCCGCCATGCTGGATCACCTTGGGGCCCTGCGCCGTCGGACGCACCATCCAGGACACGCCGAATCCGTCCAGTTCCACCTCCAGCGTGCCGCCCGGCCCGGGATCCGACCACATCCCCGCCAGCGACGCCTCGCTCAGCAGCCGCTGGCCGCCGGCGGCGCAACCGTTGCCCAGGTAGAAGCGCAGATACGCCGCCAGATCATTCGCGCACGACAACACCCCGCCGAACGGGTTGTTGCTGCGCGGCAGGTAGAACAGCGACGGATCAGCAACGGTGACTCCATTGGCGTCAACCGTGTGCGGCGCGGCGAAATTCGCGGTCCCGACATCCTGCACGGTGAACCCGCTGCGGGCCAGGCCGAGCGGCTCGAACACCAGGTCCCGCACCGAGGCTTCGAATGTCGTCCCGGTGATCGTTTCTATCACGCGTCCGGCCACCGAGATCGCGGCGTTGTTGTACGACATGACCTCGCCAACCGGCGTCAGTTGCGGCAAGTCGCGGACGCCGTGGACATAGCGCGCCAGGGCATGATCGTCCGTGCCGGTGTCGTGGTAATCGTATCCCAGCCAGCCGGCCGAGTGGTTCAGCACCTGCCGCACCGAGACCGGTCCGGCCCCCGGCGGCGCCTCGAACCCGTGAATATAGCTGTTGACCTGTGCTTCCAGCGACAACGCACCCGAGTTGACCAGGCGCATCGCGCTCAGTCCCGTGAACGTTTTGCTGTTGGACGCCACCCGAAACACTGTGTTCCCATCGACTGGCTGAGGATTACTCAGGTCCGTTACGCCATAGCCGCGGATATACGTCTGGCCGCCGCAAATCACGACGACCGCGGCACCCGGAATGGAAAACTGTTTCATGCCCAGCATGATCTTGTCGTCGAGCTGCCGGAACTTGTGGCTGCCCTGGTCCGCCCGCGCCACCGTGGCACCGGCACAGGCCGCAACGGCCCCCGCGACAAAGCCCCTGCGCGACATCATGGCGGCATCCGACACTCGAAATTTCATGCGATACGTTCCTCCGGGCAGACAGTTGTCGTGTCTAACCGGATCGCACCCCGGACGGCAAATTACCGCTCGCCGGATAGGTAGAGCGTTGTCCTGTAACATCTTTTCTCGCCGGGATCGCCGCCGAACCGCCACAGGCGGCGACGGCTTATTGCCAAAGTCACCGTTAGTTGATAGCGCCCACCGGGAAACCGGAGTTTCGCCTGCATGAATCTGACGGTAGCGTCCGGGCCACGCCGATAACCGAGGATGTCTCCATGCGACGCGCCAGAAACTTCACGACAGCAGGCCTAGTGACGTCGGCATTGGTTACGACATTGATATCTTCTCCGGCTTTGGCATCCGATCAGACCCACGCGCTGCGATGGGGTGCTTGCTCGCCGGCGGTGGATGACTTCCAATGCGCGACGATCCACCCGCCGCTCGACTACGCCAATCCCGGCGGCGCAACGATCGACCTCGTCGCCATCCGCCATGCCGCGACAGACCAGGCAAACCGAATCGGAACCCTGTTCTTCAATCCCGGAGGACCCGGCGGCGCCGGCACCGACGACCTGCCGCAATGGCTGTCGCTGTTCCCCGCCGCCGTGCAGGCTCGTTTCGACATCGTCAGCTGGGACCCGCGCGGCATCGGCAGAAGCACCAACATGAAGTGCTTTCCCAGCCTGGCCGACGAGGCGGCGTTCTTCCAGAACATTCCGCTCGACGCGTTCCCCGTCGGCTACGCCCAACAGACCACGTGGTTCGACACCTTCGCGCGGTTCGGCCAGATCTGCGAGCAGCAAAACGGCGCCCTGCTGTCGCACGTCTCGACCGCCGATACCGCGCGAGACCTGGATTTGCTGCGCCAGGCCGCCGGAGAGAAAAAGACCCGGTATCTCGGCGTGTCGTACGGAACGTTCCTCGGCGCGGTCTACGCCAATCTGTTCCCCGGCCGTGTCGGCGCCATGATCCTCGACGGGAATCTGGACCCGGACCTCTATACCAACGACGGCAACCCCGTGGCGTCCGTCAGCGACGGCGTTCGTTTCGGTAGCGCGGCAAGCTCGGCGGCGTCCGTGCAGGCGATGCTTGAGCAGTGCGGCCTCGCCGGCGCGGGGAAATGCCCGTTTTCAACCGGCGATGCCGACGGGACAGTGGCGCGGTACCAGACGTTGTTGAAACGGTTGAAGACCAGCCCGCAAACGGTGAACGGCACGCCCGTCACCTACGCCCTGCTCGTGCAGACCATGCACAATCTCATGTTCACCACGTTGCCGGAGGGCAACTACCGCGGCTGGCCCGCGGCAGCGACCTTGCTGAACATGCTGTGGACCAACGACCCGGGCACGCCGCCGGCGACTCCGCCGGGCAACACGCAACCGGACCCGACGGGCAGCAACCAGCAGGGCAACGCCGTGCAATGCTCCGACAGCCCCAATCCGCGTCCTCCCGAGGTGTTCCGCGCCCTGGCCCGCTCCGTCCAGGCCAGCGACGGTCCGGGCGGCCTGCCCGACCTGTGGAACGACGAGCCCTGCGCCAGTTGGCCGGCGACGGCCGCCGACATCTATACCGGTCCGTGGAACAACCCGACCGCGGCGCCGATCCTGGTGATTGGCAATACCAATGACCCGTCGACGCCGTATTCGAATTCCGTGTCGATGGCGCAAAAACTGGCCAGCGCGCGGCTACTGACGGTGCAGGGCTACGGTCACACCACGTTGCTGAACCCGAGCAGTTGCGCAAGCCAGTATGAAGCGGACTACCTGATCGACGGCACCCTGCCGCCCGAGGGCACGATCTGCCAGCAGGACGCCCTGCCCTTCCAGTAGAAGGTCATTATAACGCACGCGCTATCATTCGCCGGTTCACCGCTTCGTGTGCAACTCAAACGCCGTCGTGCCTGTCCTGCTTAGTTCAAAGGGTGTTAGCTGCTCCGGCAACTGGAGCAGATCGCCTGCATGCGCGTGTACGCATTTATTTGTCTTTTGGGATTAACCGCTCATGCGACAACCGCGCAGGCGGCCGACAAGACGCCACTTCCGGGGCCTGACACCTGCCTGCCCGAAATCGCCGCGGCGGAGCATCAATTCGCTCTACCAACGAAGCTGCTGCATACTATCGGCATCGTCGAAAGCGGACGAGTCGATGCCGCAACAGGCCGGGTAGCCCCCTGGCCCTGGACCATCAACGTCGCCGGCGTTGGTCATTACTTCGATACAAAAACCGCCGCGATCGAGGCGGTGCGGGAACTGCAGACCTCCGGCGTCCAGTCGATCGACGTCGGCTGCATGCAGATCAACCTCATGCACCACCCCAAGGCCTTCGCCTCGCTCGATGAGGCCTTCGATCCCGCCGCCAACACCCGCTACGGCGCCCGCTTCCTCAGCGCGCTGTACCACGAAATCGGCAACTGGCCGCAAGCCGCCGCCGCCTATCATTCGCGCACGGAAAACGAGGGCGCCGATTACGAATCGCGCATCATGGCGATCTGGCCGCTGGCCTGGCGGTTCCCCGACGCCAGCCTGGCGCAGCGCGGCCACATGGCGGTCCCCGGCCTGAACCTCGCCAACTACACCCCCGAATTGGCCGCCGAGGCCAGGCGCATGCACGCCGAATACGCCCGGCTCGCCCTGATGTCCGGGCCGATCGGCCGACCGCCGCAGGCGGCGAAGCGCGGCGGGACCGACTACCGCGGCTATACGCCCGCCGTCGCCGCGCAACTCAGGCAGACGGCGCACGTCCGCGGCCACCCGCCCGGACAGCCTTCCAGCCGGCGCGGGCTTTAGGCCAACGCCACAGAACTGCCTCGTCGAGGAGACGACCTCCTCAAACGTCATGGCCAGGCTCGTCCGGGCCACCTGTCGCGGAACAGTGCCGATGGGTGGGCCCGGACAAGCCGGGCCATAACGGGGGGACCCGGTCCGGCGGGTCCGCGCCATGACGGGTTGTATATACACCCGCCCCCCGCAACCGCCCCCCCTTGCGCTTCGCTGCAATCGTGTTACAGTCCCTTCAACGAGGTGACACCGGCTGCAACAGCACCTCCCGGCGGACCATCAGGTCCGTGCCACCGCAACGGTGGCGAAGGCGTGAGCCGAGCGGATGCTGGTTGAAACTCCAAGGGCGCCTCCGGGCGCCCTTTGCATGTCCGGCCTCCGCCTCTTGACGCAATCGGACCGAACCGCCAACAGTCGCGCGGCCTCGATCAACGGGGCGCCGAGGAAAGGTACGGATATGCGGCAAAGCTTGTCCCGCCGGGCGCTGGGTCGCTCGGCTTTCGCGACCATCGGAACCTTCGGGATCCTCCGCCACGCCCAAGGCGAGGCACCGCTCAAGATCCGCTGTTCCCTCGATACCGCGCCGTCGCACGTCCGCAACGTGTCCATCGTCGATTACCTGCGCAAGGTCGAGGCCGCCACCGGCGGCCAGGTCACCAGCGAAGTGTTCCACTCCGGACAGCTTTTCGCCGATTTGAACGTCGCCAAGGCGCTGCTGCAGGGGCAGGTGGACATGGCGGCGCCGGGCGACTGGACCCAGACCGGCATCGTGCCGGACGCCGATTTCTGCCAGCTTCCGGTGTTTTACGGCCACAAGATGGAGGTGACCGAGCGCGCCTCCGACGGCAAGCCCGGTGACTACGTCGCCCGCCAGCTTGAAGCCAAGCTGCGCGTGAAGGTGCTCGGCCCCTGGATCAATCTCGGCTTCCAGAACTGGTACACGACCAAAAAGCCGCTGAACACGATCGAGGACGTCAAGGGCCTGAAGATCCGCAGCCCCGGCGGGGCCGGCATCAGTTGGCGCATCGCCTTCTTCGGCGCCATCCCGAACACCACCGCCTGGCCGAACGTGCCGCTGGCCCTGTCGCAGGGCACCTTCGACGGGTTCATCTCATCCAATGAAAGCTGTGCCACCGCCAAGCTGTGGGAAGCGGGCGTGCGGTATTCGTACCAGGACCAGCAATACGCCGCCCAGTATATCCCGATGATCAGCCAGGCCTTCTGGGGCAGGCTGACGCCCGACGTGCAGAAGCTGATGACCGAGATCTGGATCTCCAACATTTCCGGCTACCGCGCCAACGCCGCGGCGGCGCAGACGCGGGCGCGCAAGACGATGGAGGACAATGGCGTCGCCTTCACCGATCCATCCGATGACGTGCTGACCGCCAGCCGCCAGCACCTGCAGGCCGATGTCAGCTCGCTGATCCGCGACGCCAGGCTGTCGCCCGAGATCGTCCGCCTGTCCGAGGAGTCCGCCAACGGATCCGCCTGATCGTGACCGCCCGCCCGGACACGATCTGGGACACCGTCGAGCGCACGCTTGTCGGCATCCTCGGCGCGCTGGCGATGATCGTCGGGCTGGCGCAGGTGCTCGGCCGGTATTTCTTCCCGGCACTGGCGATATCCTGGGCCGAGGAAGTCATCGTCTACCTGATCGTCTGGGGCGTGATGATCGTCTCCAGCCAGTTGGTGCGCACCGACGGGCATGTCCGGCCGGACCTGATCCTGCGGCTGCTGCCACCTGCCGCGCAGCGCTGGATGGAGGTGTTCAACTGCCTCGTCGCCCTGGCGTTCTGCCTCGGCATGGTCTGGTACGGCTGGCAGATCGTCAGCGACTTCGCGGCTGCTGGAGGAGACCAGCTCCAGCCGGCTGCAATTCCCGATGTGGATCTACTACGCGTCGCTGCCGACGGGCGGGGCGCTGATGACGGTGCGCTACCTGATCCGCCTGTTCCGCTACCTGTTTCGCTTCGATCCCGCCACCATGGCGGTCGGCCACCCGATCGCGGAGCACGACGTGCCACTCGGCCTCGAGCGCTAAGCGGTGGGACCGTTCCTGTTCCTGCTGATGTTCTTCGGGCTGCTGTCGGCGGGAATGCCGATCTTCCTGGTGCTCGGCGCCTGCGCGGCGGTGCTGTACGCGGTCTCCGGCGAGCCGATGATCGGCGTCGCGCAGGTGATCGTCGACCACCTGAACTCGCCGACGCTGATGTCGCTGCCGCTGTTCGTGATGGCGGCGGCGTTCATGCGCCAGGGCGGCGTAGCGAAGGCGCTGGTGGACGTCTCGGCGGCGTGGCTGGGGGGCGTCCGCGGCTCGCTGGGGCTGGTGACGGTGGTGGCCTGCACGCTGTTCGCGGCGATCTGCGGATCGTCCGTGGCGACGGCGCTGGCGATGGGCACGATCCTGCTGCCGGCGATGATCGAGAAAGGCTATCCGCGGTCGTTCGCACTGGGCGTCATCGGCGCGTCCGGCACCATCGGCATCGTCATCCCGCCTAGCCTGGCACTGATCCTGTACGGGATCGTGGCGGAGCAGTCGGTGCCGCGGCTGTTCCTCGCCGGCATCCTGCCGGGCCTGCTGCAGGCGGCGGCGTTCTTCGCCTGGGTCTGGTATGACGCCCGCCGCCGCGACTTCCCCCGGGAGCCCTCTCTCCCCCTGGCCGATCGGCTGAGGGTGACGGTAAGGGCGGTGCCGGCCCTGGCGGTGCCGGTGGTGGTGCTCGTGGGCATCTACGGCGGCATCGTCACGGTGACGGAGGCCGCCGCGCTGGCGGCCGCGGCGGCGCTGACAGTCAGCCTGGTGTTCTACCGCGGCTTCCGCCTCACCCAGACGCTGTCGGTGATCGCCGATGCGCTGCGCAGCGCCGGGACGATCATGCTGATCGTCGCAACCGCACTGGCGTTCGGGCATTGGATGACGGAATCCGGCGTGCCGGCCCGCCTGGTGACCTGGGTGCTCGGGCACAATCTGCCGACATGGGCCTTCCTGCTGTCGATCAACGTGCTGCTGTTGGTGCTGGGATGCTTCCTCGAGGTCGTGGCGGCGCTGCTGCTGGTGATCCCGATCCTGGCTCCGGCGCTGATCCCGCTCGGCGTCGATCCGGTGCATTTCTCCATCATCTTCACGCACAACATGGAGATCGCGCTGATCCATCCGCCGGTCGGCCTGAACCTGTATGTGCTGGCGACGATCTCCGACGCGCCCATCGGCGAGGTGATCCGGGGGATTCTGCCGTTCCTGATCCTGCTGCTGATCGTACTGGGGATCATTACCTACGTGCCGGCCCTGACGATGTGGCTACCGGGCCTGGTGTATGGACAATAAAGCGCGTTCAGGCTGGCTACCCTCAGGCGCGACATTTCCTCGGCGGTGTCGTGTCCGGCTGATTTTTAAACACGGAGGACACGAAGAACCACCGAGTCTCACAGAAAAGCGCCTGTTGCGCTTCGCGCGAAGCGCAATCGTTTAGCGTAGCCACTGAGGCAGCCAGGCTGAAGCTCCCGGAAACCTCCGTGCGACTCCGTGGTTCTCCGTGAGCTCCGTATTAAACGCGGAGGCAAACCCGCCCCGGTCCTATCCCGCCAGACGCCGCTCTAATGCCGATCCCCCTCTGAATTTGACCCATCGAACCAGTTTAAGACGGCAGGAAGTGTCGAAGTCATCGCGGACCAGTAAAAGCGGTCGCCGTCGACAGGCGGCCAGGGAAGTCCAATGCCAAAAGGGTTTCCCCCGCGGGTGCCGATCGTCCCGGCCGCCTTCGGCGCGATGCGTGCGCGTGTCCCGCGCGAACTCAAATTATGGGTAAGAAACGCCGGGAACAGTTGTCCGACTCGGATCGTCGCGAGCATTTTGGCACGATCACCGCTATTTTTGAGGAGACGACGATGCCGCCAGCCAAAAAGTCAGCTTCCACCGCCAAAAAGGCAGCCGCACCGGCCAAGGCTACCGCGGCCAAGAAAGCGGCTCCGGTGGCCAAGAAAGCCGCCGCACCGGTGGGCAAGGCTGCCGCGACGGCCAAGAAAGCCCCGGCGCCAGCCAAAAAGGCGGCAGCGGCCAAGGCCGCGCCACAGGTTACCGTCACCCTGAAGCACTTCGCCGCCGAGCTGGCGGAGGGTCATGAACTGTCGAAGAAGCTGGCCGAAGCCGTGCTGGGCGATTTTGTCGCGCTGGTGACGCGTCAGCTCGTCAAAGGCGACAAGGTCCGGCTCAGCGGCCTGGGCATCTTGCAAGTACGGGCCCGCCCCGCCCGGATGGGACGCAACCCCGCGACCGGCGAATCGATCCCGATCGCGGCGAGCAAGAAGATCGCCTTTCGGCCGGCAAAGGAATTGAAGGAAGCGGTGTGATACGACCCGGCCTCAGAGCTGAGACATAGGCCCCAGATCTGAGACATAGGCCCCGCCGAAACCGTTCCCGTCTGATGTGCCGCAACCGGATCAGGTTCGGCCATGACGCGGGAGACGGTCTGGCCGCCCTGCATGCCAGAACCGGCGCCGCCGCGGCCCGATTCGTGCGCCGGACAAGGCGACGCCCGAGAATTACCGCTTCAGGAGGGCAGCCTTTCCCTGTCGCCATGGTCCGGCGCGTCCGCATTGGCGCTAACCTAAGCGGACATGCGCACCGGCATTGCCCCCGTGCCATGGCCGGGCTTGGCCCGGCCAGCGACGACTTGCGGGGCTGGTGGCGGCAAAGTCGCGGATCGCCGGCCCAAGGCTGGCCATGACACAAAGGAAGATCCGGCGCCGATCGCGTTAAGTCAGCGCCTATGCGGCGCGTCCGGGCCGACTATTGCGGCACGGTGCCGACGGGGTCGGCCCGCACAGTCGCTAACTTAGGCGACGCCCGGGAATAAGCGAATCCAGGGGTCCGTCTCCCCTTCCATCATCGCCCGGCTTGTCCGGCCACCCCCGCCGCACGGTGCCGCGACAAGTGGCGCGAACGAGCCAGGCCATGGCGTCTTAGGAAGCCGTATCCCTGAAGGTGCAGTTCTTGGGCGTTGCCTTAGCGGATCGGCACGAGCGCCGACTTTGTGCCATGGCCGGCCTCGTGCCGGCTATCCACGACTTTGCCGCGAGCACCACCGCAATTCCCGGGTGGCCGGGTGAGGCCGTCCAGGACACGGGCCAACGAGCGGTCCGGTCTCCGCGTGTGTCAGCGCCTGTGCGGACAAGCCGGCTCATGACGGGGCGGGGCGGGCGTCCGGATTCGCTTATTCTTGGGCGATGCCCGGGCTGCGGGGCCGCCTCTTTCACTCCTTGCCGCGACAGCCGGGCCGCCCGGGGCGGGTCGTCTCGATGGTGGCGACCGTGCCGATGGGCCAGCCTGCTCGCGGACCGCGATCACCGACGCCGGCGGGCACCGGTAGAAAGCGAAAGGGGCCGGGCATTTCTGCCCGACCCCTTTCCACAACACGGAAGTGACGATCCCGTTGCTTACTTCACCGCAACCTTGGCGGGGCCGGAAATCCAGTTGTACTTCGCGCTGCTGAGCACCGAGACGTGCACCACGACGGCGACGGCCAACAGGGCGAGGAAAATCGGAATCAGCCAGGTCGCCGGGTTGACGACGAGCCAGAACTTGTAGTCGTTAGAAGGATCGTATGCCATTATCTTCGTCTCCTAAATCAGAACCAGGGGTGCCAAGCGAACACCAGCACGTGCGCGACGATCCCGATCGCCAGAAACGTCTGGAAGCCGATCTTGAACTGAGCGTGGAATTCCTGGGCCTGCTCTTCGGTCAGGCCTGAAAGGCTAGCTGCCATGTTGATATCCCTTTGATTGGGGGTTTTCGATTTCGTAACGCAGTTCCCTCGCTGTACCTAGGCCAGGACGACAGCACCTGCATGCAGAATAGCCGTCGTCATTTCCGGTTCAGCGAGATCCCGTAGCCGCGCTAGAAACGACAGGAACCGGACACTTCAGCCCGGCTCCCGGCGCACCGCGCGGGAGTGACGATCCCGGTGCTACTTCACCGCAGCCGGGGCCGGACCGGAGATCCAGTTGTACTTCGCGCTGCTGAGCACCGAGAGGTGCACCACGACGGCCACGGCCAGCAGAGCCAGGAAGATCGGAACCAGCCAAGTCGCCGGGTTGACGACGAGCCAGAACTTGTAGTCGTTCTCAGGGTTGTGAGTTGCCATTGTCAGCTTCTCCTAAATCAGAACCAGGGGCGCCAGGCGAACACCAGCACGTGCGCGACGATCCCGATCGCCAGAAACGTCTGGAAGCCGATCTTGAACTGAGTTTGAAACTCCTGGGCCTGCTCTTCAGTGAGGCCAGAAAGACTTGCAGCCATGTTGATACCCTCCGAAAATCGGTACTTGTAGTCGCCGCGTATCCCTCGCGGCAGGGTTGCCGTGATCGAGATGTCCACAGCAAAGTCTTCGCCAGAAACGTCTCGCGAATATCCGTTACACAGCGAAGAAAACTTTTCGGCGGGGGCTTTGCGTTCCCACCGGTCCGTTCAAACATTTTCTCCGTATGAACTGATTGTCATCTTAGCCTGACAGGCTTCGTTGTCAACGTAGGTTGTCAATAAATTGTGTCCGGAACCTTCCGGGATGGTGCAGGGGTGTTGTGTCAGGGAAACTATGCCACCGTGTCAGCGATATGGCCGGAATACGTCAGGTATTCCCTGACGTCAGGTCGGTGCAACCCCGATTCCCGGGGAAAACCGGCCGCCGGCCGTGGCTTGGTCCGCCCCGACCCGATGCAGGGCTTTCCACGACGGCGGCAACGCCCGGTTCCGCCCCCTCGGCCGATTCGTCCCGTATATACGGCGCGAATGCCGGTGCGACATGGCCGAAGCATCCGGCGTGACGGGAAAGGCGGCGGGCGTAGTCGTTCCCCATGGCCCGGCTCATCCGGGCCGACCAAGCAAGCCTCTGCCGCGACAGGTGGCCCGGACCAGCCGGGCCATGAAGTTGGGAGCGTTTCCAGGATGTTTTGAGCGTTTCCAGTCAGCCCGGGTCCGCTTTAAGGCGAAAGCCTTGATACATGTACATGTTGTACCTGCAATCGGTGCCGTGTCAACCCAAGAAACGACCAAACATCAAATGGGCCGCGACCCGCGCCAGGGGGCGCCGCTTGAAGGGCGGCGGAACGCATGGCCGCTAGGCCTTCTCGAACGCAACGACCCTCAGGGTCAGCGCGTCGATCGACTCCAGCGCGGCGGCCACCGGCACCACGATGCGTGCCGCATCCAGGATAAGCCGGTAGGTCGAGGGTTCCAGGCTCTCGTCGTCGCGAAATTCCGCCGACGTCCCGCTTTTGTCGATCGCCCCGAATACTGCGTATTGGCCGAGCGCCTCGGGCGCGGCGATTTCACTCAGCCGGTCGTAGCAGAAACGCATGCCCGGGCACACGCTGTCGGCCTCGCCGACAAGCTTCAGCACATCCACCGGGCGCGCCGCACGGGCCTGCTCGATCCAGCCGCCGGGTTCCATGACAAACGCGCGCTCTTGCACGTAGGTGTCGATATCCGCCTGCTTGCCGGTCTCGGCCAGGCGGCTGAGGTGCCGTTCCATATCCAGCACCAGCGCTCCGGATTCCAGCAGGCCACGGGCGCACAGGGCGGCGCCGAGCGGGTTGCGGGCGTCCCACATCGTCATCGCGCCGGCCACCAGGACGACGATCCGGTGCAGGATCGCCTGTTCGAACAACGCCACCAGCCAGGCGCTTTTCGAGGTCTGCAGATGCCCTTGCCGCGGCAGGGTCGCCGCCTTGCGCTCCTGCAGCTTTTCCAGTGCCGCGTTGACGGCCTGGACCTGTTCCCAGTCCGCCCCGGAGGCGACGACGATCGAGCGTTCGAAGGCGACCGCGGCGCTGCCGGCGGTCGTCGTGGCGCGGCGGGACTTAGGTCCTGGCCGGTCGGAACCCCCGCCGATGCTGGCCATCCCGGCAAACCCCGACATGAACACTTTCATGATGAAGGAGGCGAGGTAATAGCCCACCACGCCCATCACGATGACGATCGCGAGCTTGGGGATATGAACCCCGAAGATCGTTGGGATTTCTATATCGAACATTTCGATGCGCCTTCCAGAGAGAACGCCGCCGGGCCGCGACGGTAACGCCGCCAACGATCAGGGCGCGGGCGAAGCCACCGACAGGACATCCTCACGCACCGGCCCGGACTGGGCGCCACTGATCGCGAACAGCGGCTTGATCGCGACCAGGGTTGCCAGCAGCAGGACGATCTCGAGGCCGTAGACGACGGCGTAGCCGGTGACCGGGGCGGCCAGCGCCTCCCCGAACAGGCCGCGCTGCGCCAGCGCAGAGACGGCGTCACGCAGGACGCCGCCGGTGGCGATGGCCGCGCCGGCTGCGCAGGCCTGCACGGCGCCCCAGGTGCCGAGGGCCAGTCCGCTGAAGCCGCCCGCCGCCTGGCCCATCACCGCCGACAGCGTGCCGACGACGAACAGCGCGCTGCCGAAGCCAATCAGCATGGTGCCGAAGCCGAACGGGATGATCGAGGCGAGCGGGGCGGCGCCAAGGACGCAGGTGAACGCCAGAAGGCCGGCGAGCACGCCGAGCCCGGACAGCCGGTACGGCGGGAGGCCGCCTTTCAGCAACCGTCCCGAGAGCAGGAAGCCGAGCACGCCGCCGATGGCCAGGAAGGCGGTCAGCAAGGTCGTGGTGCCGACGGGCAAATGCAGGATCTGGCCGCCGTACGGCTCCAGCAGGATGTCCTGCGCCTGGAAGCCGAAGGTGCCCAGGCCGACGACAACCAGGGCGCGCTTCGATTGCGCATCCGCTGTGAACATCGCCCACGCCGCGCGGAACGACGGCAGCTTCGGCGGGTTCTTGTCGCGCTTGCTGACGAAGAAGGCGCGGTCGAACGGCTCCTGCTTCCACAGCGCGAAGAAGTTGACCACCAGCGTGACCGCGGCGGCGGCCTGCACCACCTGGATCAGTATAACGTTGTCGAAATGGCGCAGCGCGATGCCGAACACGACGGCACTGATGACCATGCCGAGCAGCATCATGCCGCACAGCAGCGTCACCACCTGCGGATGCTTTTCCTTCGGCGCGAGGTCGGTGGCCAGCGCCAGTCCGATGGTCTGCACGGTGTGCAGACCCGCGCCCACCAGCAGGAACGCGGCAGCCGCTCCGACTTCGCCGATCAGGGTCGGGTCGCGGCCGTCGCCGGACATGGCGAGCAGCGCGAACGGCATGATGGCGAGGCCGCCGAACTGCATGGCGGTGCCCTTCCACAGATAAGGAAGGCGCCGCCAGCCCATGACCGAGCGGTGCGTGTCCGATTTGTATCCGACCACCGCGCGATACGGAGCGACGATCAGCGGCAGCGAAATCATCACCGCGACCAGCCAGGCCGGGACGCCGAGTTCAACGATCATCACGCGGTTCAACGTGCCGACAACCAGCACCACGGCCATGCCGACGGTCAGTTGGAACAGCGACAGCCGCAGCAGGCGGCCGATCGGCAGATCCTCGGATGCCGCTTCGGCAAACGGCAAAAAAACCGGATGGCGGATAATCGAGTCAAAGGCATTAATAAAGCGGTTGCTCATCGGGGACTCTTCTCCAGGGCCTGGCAGTGACAACGCCCCAGGCGATCATGCGGATCCAGCCCGCCCAAGTCAGCAGACGACGGCTAAAATTGGCCAAACATGTACAGCGACTACTCATTACGAGTTTCGCTGGATCGCCCTGCAATAAGGTGTCTTCATTATTAAATCAATCCGCGATTTGCGGCCCGCGGGTTGTGGAAAACGCCGTTCCGCCGTCAGAGTTTTCCCCGATACTGTCGGGGTTTTCCCTGGGGGGCCGGGGCGGACTCGCCGCACCGCCGGGGAGATGACATGCTGCTGCCACGGCCGTCGCGGAGGGATGTCGATGCGTTCCAGAACCAAGGATCCGGCGCGATGAATACCGGTTCCGCAGATGATGACGGCACAAACGATCCCGCTTTCGGCAAGGCCGACCTTACCAATTGCGACCGTGAACCGATTCACCTCCCCGCTGCCATACAGCCGCATGGCGCGCTCCTGGCGCTCGACCCGCAAGCCCTGACGATCGTCCAGGCGGCCGGCGATACGACCCGCATCGTGGGGGACCCGCCCGACCGGCTGCTCGGATACAAGATGGATCTCTGGTTCCCGGCCGATCGCGTCGCCCGGCTGCGCAGCCTGTTGGCGACGCAGGGGCCGATCGCGCGGCCGCTGCACGCTTTCACCTTGAAGGCGCGGCATGACGGGCGGCCGACCGATGCGCTGGTGCACCAGAACAGCGGGCTGGTGCTGCTGGAGCTGGAGCCGGTGTGGGAGAAAGGCCCTGACGATGCGCTGGGCGAGGTGCAGGCCATGCTGTTGCGGGTGCAGCAGGCGGCCAACCCGCGCACCTTCTGCCAGGGACTCGCCGACGCGGTGCGCGGGTTGTCCGGTTTCGACCGCGTCATGGTCTACCGGTTCCAGCCGGACGGCAGCGGCGCGGTCATCGCCGAAGCGCGGCATCCTGACGCCGAGTCGTTCCTCGGCCTGCACTATCCGGCATCCGACATCCCGCGCCAGGCGCGCGCATTGTACTTGAGCAACTGGATCCGGCTGATCCCCAACACGCATTACTTTCCGGCACCGATCCTGCCGCGCGACGGCCGCCCGCTCGACCTGAGCTACGCCGTGACCCGCAGCGTCTCGCCGATCCATCTGGAGTATCTGGTCAACATGGGCGTCGGCGCGTCGATGTCGCTGTCGCTCATTCTCGGCGGCCAGTTGTGGGGACTGATCGCGTGCCATCACCGCACCCCCCGCTTCGTGCCGCACCGCGTGCGCATGGCCTGCGAGCTGTTCGCGCAGATGGCGTCCTGGCGGCTGGAGTTGAAGGTCGCAGGCGAAACCTTCGACGCGGAGTTGCACTGCAAGCGCGTGCATGAGGACCTGGTCAAGAGCATCAGCCGCGAGGGCGATCTGGCCGCCGGCCTGACCCGGCAACCGTCCAGCCTGCTGGATTACATTCCGGCTGACGGGGTGGCGCTGTGGCTGGAGGGGCAGTTCACCCCGCTCGGCCGCACGCCTGACAGCGATCAGATTGCCGGGCTGGTCGCCTGGCTGAATGAGACGGCGGCCGACGGGGTGTTCCACACCGACCATCTGCCGCTGGACTATCCTCCGGCGGCGGCGTTCGCGGATGTCGCATGCGGGCTGATCGCGCTGTCGGTGTCGAGGTCGCCGCGCGACTATGTGCTGTGGTTCCGGCCGGAGGTGGAGCGAACGGTCACCTGGGGCGGCGATCCGAACAAGCCGGTCGAGGCGGGTCCGGACGAGGATCGCCTGTCGCCGCGCAAGAGCTTCGCAGCGTGGCAGGAGTCGGTGAAACTGCATGCCCGCGCGTGGCGCGCCGTCGATATCGAGGCGGCCAAGACGCTGCGGCTGTCTTTGCTGGAGGTGGTGCTGCAACGCATCGACCAGGTCGCGCGCGAACGCGAAATCGCCCGCGCCCGGCAAGAGCTGCTGACAGCCGAGCTCGATCGGCGGCTCGAGCAGTGGCAGGCAGTTGCGTCCGAGCTGAAGGAAGAAGCCGAACGCCGTGCCGTGCTGGAGGCGGAACTGTCGCAGGTGCTGCGCTCAACGGTGGAAGACCAGGAGGCCGAGCGCCGCCGCATCGCGCGCGAACTGCACGACACGCTTGGGCAGTCGCTGACCTTGCTGCAGCTCGGGTTGGACGGGCTGGGGCGGGGATTGCCCGAGGAGCTGAACGGGCAGCTCGCGGCGTTGAAGGATTTGGCGAAGGGCGTCGGCTCCCAGGTCAACCGGCTGGCGTGGGAAATCCGGCCGACGGCACTGGACGATCTGGGTCTGGAGACCGCCATCCGCCACCTGACGGAGATCTGGGCGGAGCGGTCGAAGCTGCCGATTGGCTTGCATTTGCGGCTGGACGACCGGCGGCTGGACCCGGCGGTGGAAACAACGCTCTATCGCGTGCTACAGGAGGCGCTTAACAATATCGTCCGCCATGCCGAAGCCTCGCGCGTCGGCGTGTTGCTGGAAGCGACTGAGAAGGAGGTCCGCATGATCGTCGAAGACGACGGTCGCGGCTTTGACCCAGACAGCGACCCGAACGGCAAGCCGGGGAAACGCCTCGGCCTGCTGGGCATACGGGAGCGGCTGTCGCTGGTCCGCGGCGTGCTGGAGGTTGAATTGGTGCCGGGCCGCGGCTGCACGCTGTTCGTCCGCGTGCCGCTGTGAGCGCGGCCGTGCGGGTTTTCCTGGCAGACGATCATCCCGTGGTGCTCGCCGGCATCAAGGCGCTGCTGACGGCCGATGCGGGGATCGAGATCGTCGGCGAGGCGCGCGACGGGGAGACGGCGCTGCGGACCGCGATCGCGTTGCGGCCGGATGTGCTGGTGCTGGACCTGTCGATGCCCGGGCTGAGCGGGATGGATGTCGTGCGGCAGCTGCTGGCCGAATGCCCGGACTGCAAGGTGCTGGTGCTGACGGTGCACGAGGACCGGGCCTATGTGCGCAAGTTGCTGGAGTTCGGCGCGGTCGGTTATGTGCTGAAGCGCTCGGCGGCGGAGGATCTGCTGCGGGCGATCCATGCCGTGGCGGCGGGTGGCATCTACCTCGACCCGGCGATCGCGGGGCAGGCGATCGACAGCTCGGCGAACCGGCTGGCGGACGATGGCCAGGGGCGCGGGGCGGATCTGAGCGATCGCGAGGTGGAGGTGCTGCGGCTGACGGCGCTCGGGCACAGCAACAAGGCGATCGCGGCGACGCTGCGGGTCGGGGTGAAGAGCGTGGAGACGTACAAGGCGCGGGCGATGGATAAGCTCGGCTTCCACAGCCGGGTGGAGCTGGTGGGCTACGCGCTGGGGCACGGGTGGTTGGCGGAGGGGTGAAGGTCCCGTGGGGTGACGGTCGATTCCCGAGCCGCGTTCGCCGTGCCTCACTGTCGGCCGGGTGTGTCCCATGGGTATCAGGATGAGGCGGCACGCGGAGCACGGCGTTCTCCCCTTTCGTCATGGCCCGGCTCGCTGTTTGGACTGGACACCCACCTGACGTACGTTCGGAGACGTGCCTGACGGTTGTGCTCCGCGTTTCCTGAGCTTGGATGCCGGCATCCAAGCTCAGGAAACGCGGAGCAGGCGCCTGTCTTGCCCACATGAGGGTTACCGTCACCAGGCCATTACTGAACTGGAAACAAACTCACGACGAAAGGATCGCGGGCAACCGGGGACTTTACGGACAAGCATCGGCGCACCCGTCCCCTACCCCGCCGCCTGCACACCCCGCGCAAACGGCACGACATTGCTTCCCGCCCCCGCCCCCCGCCTCGCCTCCCGCAGCGTCTCCGCCAGCGCATCCGGCCGGAACGGCTTCAGCACAACGGGCCGCGCGCCGATCTGATCCAGCGCCTTTGTGTCGGCATACCCGGTGATGAACACCGTCGGCACCCCCGGCCTCAGCGCCTCCACCTGCCGCGCGAGTTCCACCCCGTTCATCCCCGGCATCGCGAAGTCGAACAGGTGCAAGTCGAACGCCGCCCCGGCCTCCAGCAGATCGAGCGCCGCCGCGCCACTCGCCGCCGCCGTCACGTGGTAGCCGAAATGCTCCAGCATGCCCGCCGTCACATCCCGCACGTCGCTGTCGTCGTCCACCAGCAGCACCCTCGGCTGCCCCGGATCAGCCGCCGCGCGCGCCTCTGCAAAAGCCGCCTCGGCCGGCAGCGCGGGCACCGCCGCCGCCGCGCGCGGCAGATACACCTTGATCGACGTCCCCTCCCCGAGCTGCGTGTCGATCCGCACCCCGCCGCCGGACTGCTTGGCGAACCCGTATACCTGCGCCAGCCCGAGGCCGGACCCCTTGCCCGGCCCCTTGGTGGTGAAGAACGGCTCGAACGCGTGCTCCAGAACCTCCGGCGGCATCCCGGTCCCGGCGTCGGCGACGGAGACCACGACATACTCGCCCGCCGCCGGCTCGTGCGGCGACCGAGGCGGTCCCAGGGTCGCGTTCGCGGTCTCGATCGTCAGCGCCCCGCCCACCGGCATCGCATCCCGCGCGTTGATCGCCAGGTTGAGCACCACCAGCTCCAGTTGCGCCTGATCGGCCAGCGCCGGCCACAGGTCGGGTTTCAGGACGATCTCCAGCCGCACCGTGCCACCGAGCGTCCCGCGCAGCAGATCGTCCATCCGGACCACCGCCTCGTTCAGATCGATCGGCTTCGGCTCCAGCCGCTGCTTGCGGGCGAAAGCGAGAAGCTGGGCCGTCAGCCTCGCACCACGCTCTGCCGCCGTGCGGATCATGCCCAGCCGCCGGACCGCTTTGCTCGGATCGCGTTCGATCAGTTCCACCGCGCCCGTCACGATGGTCAGCAGGTTGTTGAAGTCGTGCGCGATGCCGGAGGTCAACTGCCCGATCGCCTCCAGCCGCTGCATCTGGCGCAGTTCCTCCTCGACCCGTTGCCGTTCCTCGATCTGCGCGCGAAGCTCGTGGTTGGCCTGTTCGATCGCCTCGCGGGCGGCTTTTTCCCGGGTGATGTCGCGGCCAATGCCGATCATGCTGTCGCCGGCCGTGTCGGGTGACAGCGTCCAGGCGATCCAGCGATAGACACCGTCCGCGGCGCGGATGCGGTTCTCGAAGCGAACCGGCAACTGCGTCCGGCGCATCTCCTGCACGGCCGCCAGGGAGCGGGGCACATCGTCCGGGTGGGTGATGGTCTTGTAGCCGCCGGACAGCAGCGCGTCCTCGGCGTAGCCGAACAGGCGGCTCCATGACGGACTCAGCCGAAGCGGCGTGCCGTCGTAGTCGGCGGACACGAGAAGGTCCTCGCTCAGCTCCCAAAGCCGGTCGCGCTCCGCGGTGCGTTCGGCCACCGTGCGTTCCAGGATTTCGTTCGCGGCGCGCAGCTCCTGCCGCGCGCGCTGCCGCAGCTTCGCCGTGGCCAGGTTGGACCTGACGCGCACCAGCAGTTCGCGCGCGGCGAACGGCTTGACGATGTAATCGTCCGCATCCGCCGCCAGCCCGCTGAGCTTCGCTTCCTCGCCCGCCCGCGCCGACAGCAGGATGATCGGCAGTTCGCGGAATCGCGCGTCGGCGCGGATCGCGCGCGCCAGCCCAAGGCCGTCGAGGCGCGGCATCATGATGTCGCTCAGCACAAGGTCCGGGACGACCGTGTTCAGGCGGTCCAGCGCGGCCTGCCCGTCCTCGGCCGCGATAACACGGTGGCCGGCGGCTTCCAGCAGCCGGCGGATATAGCCGCGCATGTCGGCATTGTCCTCGACCAGCAGGATTGTCGCGGAGTCTGCGCCAATCGCCGCAACCCGCGGGGCGCTGAGGTCGCCGTCGGACCAGGACGACACCTCGTCCAGGAACGCCGCGCCGTCCGAGGCGAGCGGCAATTCCCCCGGCTCATCGCTGACGCGCTCCGCCGGCAGGTGGGCGCGGCCGAACGGGATGCGCACGTGAAAGGCCGATCCTTTGTCCGGCGTGCTGTCCACCGTGACCGAGCCGCCATGCAGACGGACCAGATCGGAGACGAGCGCCAGGCCGATGCCCGTGCCCTCGTAGCTGCGGCCGCTTGTGCCTTCGATGCGATGGAACCGCTCGAACACATGCGGCAGGTCGCCGGCGGCGATGCCGATGCCGGTGTCGCGCACGGTCAGCACGGCGGCGCCATCCTGTTCCGCCAGTTCCACCCGCACCAGGCCGTGCCAGGTGAACTTGAAGGCGTTCGACAGCAAATTGAGGACGATCTTCTCCCACATGCCGGTATCGACATAGACCGCCCGGGACAGGGTGTTCAGGGCGAGTTCGAACGCCAGCCCGGCGCGCCGCATGGCCGACTCGAAGCCGGAGGCCAACTCCAGCGTCAACCGGCGGAGGTCGGTGGGACGGTAGGACGCCTGCATCCGGCCGGCTTCGATGCGGGAGAAATCCAGCAGGGCGTTGACCAGCCGTTGCAGCCGCAGGGCGTTGCGGTTGCCGGTCTCGATCAGCGGCCGCAACTCAGCCAAAGGGGTGTCGTCCGGCCTGCCGGCGATCTCCTCAAGCGGTCCGAGCATCAGCGTCAGCGGCGTGCGGAACTCGTGGCTGATGTTGCTGAAGAAGGCGGTCTTCGCGCGGTCGAGTTCCGCCAGCGCCTCGGCGCGGCGCCGCTCCTGCTCGTAGGCGCGGGCCTTGCCGACGGCGGTGGCGACCTGGCCGGCGATCAGTTCGGCGAAATCGCGCATCTCCTCGGGCGGCCGATGCGGGTTGAGGGCCGCCAGCATGAAGCCGGCAGCGCGGGCGCCTCCCGTGTTCAGCGGCAGCATCGCGACCTGCCCGGGCGGGCGGGTCCAGGGTCCGGCGGGGAGCGGGCCGAACGTGTCGCCCGGGTTGTCGACCATCACGGTCTCGCTGCCGCCGAGGACGGTGGCATACAGCAGCGTCCCTTCCGGCGTATCAAGACGGATTTCCTCCGGGCAAACCGCGGTCCCGGCTTCGACACCCGCCGTCCCGGAGAGCCGGGCCACGCTGCCATCCTCGTCGACCAGATAGAGCGCGGCGAACGGAAGGTCGCACTGCCCGATATCGCGCACGCACTCGATGGCCCGATTGCAGGCGCAACGGGCCGAGGTCATATCGGCCGCCTGCTCGGCGATGGCGCGCAGCAGGTTCAGCCTGCGCTCGCCAATAACCCGTTCGGTTGTCTCGATGACCGGACAGAAGACCCCTCCGACGCCGCCGCTTTCGTCGCGGATCGGGCTGTAGGAGAAGCAGAAATAGCATTCCTCGTTGAAGCCGCGCCGGTGCAGCATCAACTGCAGGTCCTCGGCGCCCGTCGCTTCGCCGCGGCTGATGACCCGCCCCAGCATTGGCCCGACGACGTCCCAGATTTCGGGCCAGACCTCGCGGCCGGCTGCTCCCAGGGCGGCGGGATGCTTCGCCCCGAGAATCTCGATATACGCATCGTTATACATCTGGACCAGTGCCGGACCCCACCAGAGCACGATGGGGAAGGCGCAGTTCAAACACGTGCTGACCGATGTCCGCAGGCTTTGCGGCCAGGTCTCGGGATGTCCGAGCGGCGTGAGCGACCAGTCGCGGGCCCGCATCAGCGCCCCGGTTTCGCCGCCACCGGCAAGGAAATCGTATTCGCCGCCGTCTGCCAATGCGTGCGCCTCCGGAATTGCCTTTAAATCAGCGGCGCGGGTCGGCCTATCCACCCGGCAGCCGGTTTTGGCCCGGCTTTCCGAGATGTGAGGTCACAAGGACGCATACCCAGCCAATCATCCGCACGCCTACGCAATCATCGGCGTCCGTGCCGCTCAAATTCGCTCCATTGGCAACCTTTCGTTAAGGATTTGGTGGCTTTGATGCGGGCACCGGTATCCCAGGACGCGCCGCGCATGCCCGAAGACCAACCTGACCCGCCGTCCCCGGCGCTCCCCGCCGCCGATATCATCCGGGAGGCGCTGACCGAGAGCCGTCAACGCTGGCGCCAGCTTGTGAGCCTGGCGGCTGATCTGGTGTTCGAAACCGATGCCGCGGGACGCTTTGTCTTTGTCATCCCGGATCAGGCCCTGGGCTGGCCGGCCGGCCTGCTGATCGGCCAGCCGTCGGAGCTTCTCGCCGGCGACGACGGCGCCGGGCCGATCTTCAACCCGTTCCGCCCGGAGGCCGAATACCGGCGGCAGCGCGCCTGGATCAGGCGCTGCGACGGCACCCTGGCGATGATGGCGATCTCCGCCACGCCATTGCTTGACAGTAGCGGCGGCATCGCCGGCGCGCGCGGCATCGGCATCGACATGAGCGAATACGACGCCCAGTCCTCGCACATCGCCGGCCGGCTGCGCCGCGGGGAGGTACTGGACCACATCCTGTCCCGGGTGGGCCAGGAAGTTGCCGCGGACACCATGATGGACGCCGCGCTGTGGGCCATGATCCACTCGCTCGGCGCCGAGGGCGCCTCGGTGATCTCGGCGTCGCCGGACAGTCCCCGGATCCGCATCCTGCACGATTGCGGTCCCGGCGCGGCCGCCACGATCGACACGGCCGCGCGGCTGGTGGCGCAGCTTCCGGCCGAACCGCGGGAGGCGGCCAATTTCGACGGCCGCCTGGTCCTGGCGGTGGGCTGCCAGACGCGCTTCGGCGCCAACGCCGGCCTGGCGATCTGGCGCAACGTGAACGCGCGGCCGTGGGACCGGGAGGACACTTTGCTCGCCGGTTCGGCCATCAGCATCGTGCGCATGATCCTGGAATACGAGGCGATCCAGCAGGAGATGGCGCATCAGGCGCGCACCGACCCGCTGACCGGCCTGCTCAACCGCCGCGCCTTCCTGGACGAAATCCGCCGCCATTGCGCCCGGCTGGACCGGGAGGCCGCGCCCGGCTCATTGCTGTACATCGACATGGACTCGTTCAAGGCCGTCAACGACAGCCTGGGTCACGCTCTCGGCGACAGGGTGCTGATCCGGCTGGCGGAGCTGCTGCGCAAGCTGGTGCGGCCCTCCGACCTGATCGCCCGCCTCGGCGGCGATGAATTCGCCATCTGGCTGAGCGGCGCGGACCAGTTGATCGCGGCGGAACGGGCGGATCACCTGTGCAAGACCGCACATAAGGAACTCAGCAGCGTGGTCCCGGGCGAGTTTCCCGATCTCGGCCTGTCGATTGGCGTCGCTACGCGCAAGCCTGGCAGCCTGGAGACGATCGACGAGCTGACGCGGCGCGCCGATATGGCGATGTACGACGTCAAGCGGGCGGGCCGCAGCCACTGGCAGGTGGCTTCGGAACGGGAGGACGCGTGATGGACGCCGGTGAAGCCTCCCGCATTCGCCAGGGCGCCAGCCCGGCGACGAGCCCCGAGATCCTGCGAACGCTGGCCAACGACCCCTCGGTGACGGTGCGCGCCAGCCTGGCGCTGAACCCGGCGTTGCCGGACCACGTCACCAAGGTGCTGGCGAACGACACGGACGCCCGGGTGCGCTCGATCATCAGCCGCAAGCTGGTCAGCCTGACGCCCGGCCTGTCGGAGCAGGCGAGGGAGCGCGTGCAGCAGGATGCGGTCGCCAACCTGACGGCCCTGGTCGCCGAAGCGGCACTGCGAGTACGGACGACGGTCGCCGATGCGGTTCGGGACATGCCGGACGGACCGCGCGAGATCATCCTGCACCTGGCCCGCGACCCGGCGGTGATGGTGTCGGAGCCGGTGATCCTGTTCTCGCCCATGCTGACGACGGAGGATCTGGTGGCGCTGATCGCCTCCGGTCCGCCGCCGTCCACTCTGTCGGCGGTTGCCCGGCGACCGAAAATCGGCTCCGCGGTGTCGGATGCGATCGTCGAGACCGCCGACACCGCGGCGATCACGGCGCTGCTGTGCAACCACACCGCGCTGATCCGCGAGGCCACGCTGGACGCGCTGGCGGCGCAGTCGGAGGAGCAGACCGACTGGCAGGAGCCACTGGTGCGCCGCCCGCATCTGCCGCGCCGCGCCGCGCTGATGTTGTCGGAGATCGTCACGGCGCACTTGCTGGAGGTGCTGGCGGCGCGGCCGGACCTCGATCCAAAGCTGAGCCGGGAACTGCGGTCGTCCCTCGGGCGCACCCGGGCGCTGCCGGGCAGCTTCGGCACGGAAAATGGGATTCCGGCGGAGAAAACGCCGCAGGAGGCGCTGCCGCACGCGGTTGCGTTGCGGGATGCCGGGCGGCTGGACGAAGCGGCGATTTTGGATGCGCTGAGGCGCAACGCCACCGGGGCGGCGACGGCGATGCTGGCGGTGAAGGCTGACGTGCCGCTGACCGTGATCGAACGGGCCTGCGCCCTGCGCAGCGCCAAGGCGGTGGTCAGCCTAGCGTGGAAAGCGGGGTTGTCGATGCCTGCTGCGGTGGCGCTGCAGTCGATGCTCGCCGGCCTCTCGCCGGACCTTGTGCTGCGGGCCGATGACGGCGGCGGTTTTCCGCTGCCGGTCGAGGAGCTGCGCTGGCAGTTGGCGTTCCTGGGGATCGGCGGCCAGGGGCCGAAACCGTGGGCGCCGCGGCGGGTGGCATCCGAGTAGCGGACGGGATGCACACCGTTCATAACGCCCGCGTGCAGTTGGTCGCGACGCTGCTGAACACGGCGGCGGGATCGAGCTTCACGGTTGGCGTCGCCGCGCCGATTGCGGCGGCCATCTTCTACAATCCTGGAGGATTGCGTATAAGTCTCCTGGTCATCGGTGTCGCGGTCTGGATCATCATCGCGATCCTGCTTCACCTCGGCGCACAGCTTATCATCGGGAGGCTCCGTTCAACATGAACGAATACCAGTGGTTCGCCTTTGTTATCCTGCCGATCTGCGTCGGGGTTCTTGGGCTTATCGCGGTATGGGCGGCGCGATTCATTCCGTAATCGCAATTTCAAAACCCTGCTCCTCCTGCGCTCGTACCGTTTCCATACGCGAGCACATCCGATATAAGCCCGGCGGCAAGCCGCCCGGCTTCGCCTGAATGGCAAAAAAGGTAGGATACGCGCGATGAGAGCGGTTTCGATCATAGCCGTCCTGCTTCTGCTCGCGGCAAACGCAGTGGCATTGTTCCTTGGCGGCAAGGCATTCGTTTTGTCACCGTCATGGGAGGCGTATCTGTCATTGCCGCCCGCATGGGACGCGTACCTTGCATCGCCCGCGGTGAACCGGTTCGTTCTGCCGCCAACGGTCACCATCATTCTTCCCTATGTGGCGGCTGCAACCCTGGTCCTCGGCCTCATCACGCTGCTCGGCATTCTGACCTCCCGCCGCACAGTCGCTCGCCCCGTGGTGGAAGCGGTGCGGCCGGCGCCTGCCCAGCCGCTGCCGCAACAGGCGGAAGCCGAGATCGTGAGCTTCCTGGCGACCCTGCAGGCCAAGGGCCGCCTCGTCGACTTCCTGATGGACGACATCAACGCCTACCCGGACGCCCAGGTCGGCGCTGCCGCGCGCGTGGTGCATGCCGGATGCAGGGCGGTGCTGAACGAGCATTTCCGCATCCATCCGGTGCGCGAGGGGGCCGAGGGGTCGAAGGTCCAGGTGCCCGCCGATTATCCGGCCGACGAATACCGCCTGCTCGGCAAGATCAGCGGCCAGGCGCCGTTCTCCGGCGTGCTGGTTCACCACGGCTGGAAGACGGACTCGGTCAAGCTCCCGACCATCCTGCGCGGTTCGGCCGATCGGCTGCCGACGATCGCACCGGCGGAGGTCGAACTGAAATAGATGGCCTGAGCGGGCCGGCGTCGAACCGGCCCGACGGCCTCGCGGCGAATTTTCTTTGCGCTGCCCAACCAGGACCCAATCCATGAACGCCCGTTTCAGTCTCGGTATCGATCTCGGCACCAGCAACAGCGCGATCGCGGTCTCCGATCTTGAGGCCGAGGAGACCACGATCGTCGAGGTCGCGCAGATCGTCGGCCAGAACCAGCTCGGCGAACGGCCCTCGCTGGCCTCCGCCCTGTATCTTCCGCACCCGGAGGAGTTCCCTGGCGGCCTGACCGTGCCCTGGAGCGAGGCTGGGGACACCTCGATCATCGGCCAGTTTGCGCGCGACCATGGCGCGCTGGTGCCGGACCGCCTGGTGGCGTCGGCCAAGTCGTGGCTGTCCAACCCGCATATCGATCCGCGCCAGGCGCTGCTGCCGTGGCAGTCGGACATCAAGGAGAAGCTGTCGCCGTTCGAGTGCTCGCGGCGGTACCTGCACCACCTGAAGGAGGCGTTCCTGTACGCCGAGCGCGGGGAAGGCCGGGAATGGGACATGTCGGAGGGCCAGATCGTCCTGACGGTCCCGGCCTCGTTCGACGAAGTGGCGCGCAGCCTGACCGCCGAGGCGGCGAAGGCGGCGGGGCTGGGCGACGTGACCCTGCTGGAGGAGCCGCAGGCCGCGTTCTATGCCTGGACCGCGCAGACGGGCAAGGCGTGGCACGACCTCGTGGCGCCCGGCGACATCATCTTCGTCTGCGACGTCGGCGGCGGCACGGCCGACTTCAGCCTGATCGCCGTCACCGATGTCGATGGCCAGGTGGAGCTGGAGCGGATCAGCGTCGGCGAGCACATCTTGCTCGGCGGCGACAACATGGACCTGGCGCTGGCCTATGCGGTGCGCGGCAAGCTCGAGGCGGACGGCAAGGAGCTTGATTCCTGGCAGTTCCTCGCGCTGGTGCATGCGGTGTCGAAGGCGAAGATCACGCTGTTCGAGGATGCCTCGCTGAAGGAGGCGCCGATCGCGGTGCCGTCGCGCGGATCGGGGCTGTTCGCCAAGACGGTGGCGACGACGCTGGAGCGGGCGGCGCTGGAGCAGATCGTGCTCGACGGCTTCTTCGCCAAGACGGCGCTGACCGACCTGCCGGTCGAGAACCGCGGCGTCGGGTTGCAGGAGTTCGGGCTGCCGTATGCGTCCGATCCGGTGGTCAGCAAGCACGTCGCCCGGTTCCTGGTGCGCAGCCTGCAGAACGTGAAGGCGAGCGAGAAGCTGACCGCTCTGGTGGGTGCGCGGACCGGGGCGACCGCGCTGATGCCGACCGCGGTGCTGTTCAACGGCGGCGTGTTCAAGGCGGAGGCGATGCGTACTCGGGTGATGGACCTGCTGGAGTCCTGGAACACCGGCGCTGAGCCGATCCGGGAGCTGCAAGGATTCGAGCCGGACCTGGCGGTGGCGCGGGGTGCGGCGATCTACGGGCGGCATCGGGCGACCGGCAAGGGCATGCGGATCAAGGCCGGCGCGGCGCGGTCTTACTATATTGGTCTGGAGACCTCGATGCCGGCGATCCCCGGGTATCGGCCGCCGGTCAAGGCGCTGTGCGTCGTGCCTCAAGGCATGCAGGAGGGCACCGACCTGGTGATCGAGGGGCGCGAGTTCGGGCTGGTGACCGGGCGGCCGGCGGAGTTCCGGTTCTTCTCCTCGCCGGTGCGCAGCGGCGATGCGACCGGGCAGGTGCTGCCGGATGCCGAGCGGGAGCTGGAGGAAACCAGCCTGCTGGAAATCGAGATCCCGGTGGTGGACGAGTTCCCGGCCGGGCAGGTGATACCGGTGCGGATCAATGCCGTGGTGACGGAACTGGGGGTGCTGGAACTATGGATGCAGCACGTCAATTCCGATCGGCGTTGGAAGGTCGAGTTCCAGGTTCGGACGGAGTAGGTTTCAGAGGGATCCTACCACGGCAGCGGCAGGCGTTCGAGTAGCCCGCCCTGCCGTCGGTGCTCACCAGAGTCCACGCTGGTTTGTACCTGATCGCGCGCGTTGGTGGCGTTACCGCCGCCGACGCTTGCCAGCGTGTCTTCCGCGACCGCCGTGTCTGCTAATATTGATTATGAAAACAAAATCGTTTACAGGTCATTTCCGAAACCGGTAGAGTTCGCCGCACGTGCTCATGGCTTTGGCGTTCGGCGGTTGGTTTTGCGAATTCGAAGGTTTGCAGCCGATCCGCGGGTTGGGAACATCAGCGTCATAGTTCCGGACCGTTCTTTATCGCGTGGTGATTCACATGGCTCGGGTTTTTCTGATCAATCCGCCGGTCACAGGTAACATCCAGGGTCACCGCCTGGGTCATGGGCATCTCGGCCTTGGCTACATTGCGTCCTCGCTGCTCGAGGCCGGGCACGATGTGCGAGCCATTGACGCGAAGAAGGAAGGCCTGACCGCTGACGAGGTTGTTCGCCGGCTGGTTGAATTTCCGCCCGAGATTCTAGGCTTAACGGCGATGACCCACGAGATCCATTCGGCGGTCGAAGTCTGCGTCAACGCCAAGGCCGCGCTGCCTGGGCTGCTGACCATGGTCGGCGGCCCGCACGCCACCGCGCTGCCGGAAAGGACACTGGAAGAATTTGCCGCGATAGACGTCGCCGTGGTGGGCGAGGGCGAGGCAACCGCGTGCGCAGTCGCGGCATCGCTTGGGCGGCCGCTGTCAGAGTGGGCGCGTGTCGAGGGAATCGCGTTCCGCGACGGTGAACGGATCGTCCGCAACCCGGATCGGCCTTGGCTGACCGATCTGGACGCCCTCCCGTTCCCTGCTTGGCACCTGTTTCCTGCCATGAAGTGGCCATTGTACAGCGGCCGTGGCTGCCCATTCGCATGCAGTTTCTGCCAGCGCGTGCTCGGCCGAAAGATACGCATGCGCAGCGTAGACAATGTAATGGCCGAGATCGATGCGATGGAAGCTGCATTGGGATCGCGCAGTTCCTGGTTTTCGGACGAAACGTTCGCGATGAATCGCAATTGGTCCGACGAGTTCCTCACCAAGCTCGGCGAGCGCAATCGAAGCAGGGGCTATGTCTGGGGGTGGAAAGCGAACTCGCGGGCCAACCTCGCCGATGCCGAGTTGTATCGGCGCATGCGGGAGAATGGCTGCCACGCGCTGGATTTCGGCGTCGAGTCCGGAAGTGCCACAATCCTTAAGCGGGTGAACAAGAGCATTACCAAGGAGATGGCAATAAAGGCGGTGCGTACGGCGAGGAAGGCCGGGCTGACAACCAATGCCTTCTTCATCATCGGCCACCCTGGCGAGACGAAGCGAACCGCGTTGCAAACCGTGCTGTTCGCCGGACGTCTCGGGTCCGACGACATCGCGGTTGGGGTCATGGTACCATACCCCGGCACCGAGATTTGGCAGATGGCTATTGCAGGGCAATATAACTACAAGCTGCTGACAACCGACTGGCGCCTTTATGACAAGTATTTCGGCAACGCTCTGGCGATAAAAGGGCTCTCCCATCGCCAAATGGAATTCTTTCAGGTCCTTACTTATATCTGGTTTTATGTCCGCCGGGGTCATTTCGTCAGACTGCTCAAATTCGTAAACAAGTTCCGCGGCGAGGCGCTCGTGATGCTGCGCCGCCTGTTGTCGGTTGAGCATAACAGGCTACCGTCGGAACTGTCTTCATCCTGAACCAACAGCTTGCGTGCCGGAGGTACGTCGCGTGAGGCATGCAGTCAAGCTTTTGAGTTTTCCGACTACGTCCTTCTCCTTGGAGTAAAGTGTCGCCGAAGGCCACGCCCGGAAGTCGGCAAGTTCCGCCCCAACGACACTCAGGTTGAAGCGTGGAACGCCAGGAAAAACCGGCGTGGGCGTCAGGCCGGAAGCGGATCCCTTTTAATAATGGGCAAGACCGGAAAGGAACCACCTTCTCCTTTTCTTGACCACAATGCTATAATCGTCGGACCTGAACACATGGTTCCCTGACTTAGCATCGATCCGGAAGTACGCCTTCGGCGAGGTCACGAGGTCCTGAATCAGCCTTGGTCGACCGCACGCGCCTTCATGCTGAACCTTGCATGCTCAGCAGATCTTAACCGAGCGGGGTCATCGCTGATGATCGGGTTCGCAGCCATACCCATGCAAAACTCCTGACGACGAGCAAACCTGGGCAAAGCGAACGCCTTATAGAACCGCCAGGGCCACTTTGCACCACTAATACGCTCCTCTAAACCGCCTCGTCCAAATCCACCCCCCACATCTTCTCCAACGCATACATCGTCCGGGCCTCCGGCTTGAACAGATGCACCACGATGTCCCCCGCATCGATCAGCACCCAGTCCGAGCCGCCCTTGCCCTCGATCTGCACCCGCTTCAGTCCGGCGTCCTTCAGCTTCTCGCTCAGGTGCTCCGCCATCGCGCTGATCTGCCGATCGGCCAGACCTGACGCGATCACCATCCGGTCGCAGAACATCGCTTTCCCGGCGAGGTCCATCGTGATGACATTCTCCGCCTTGTCGTCCTCCAGACTCCCGACGATCACCGCCTGCAGCCGATCGAGTTCCGACGGCGAGGCCTTCGCCTTCTTCACGCGCGGCGCGGCGGCCTTCTTCGGCCCGGCGGCAATCGTCTTCTTGCGCGGGCTTCCCATCACCGCTGCGTCAGCCAAAGCCGGCTTCACGGCCGTCTTGCGCGGCGCCGGCTTATGCCTGGCGGGGGACGATGCGATCTTCGGCGGCTTGGCTATAACACGGTTCCTTTGGCGGCATTGCGGATCGCGGTGGCGGAGGCGGCAGTCTGCCGCACCGGCAGGAAAACCCACCCCGGCGCGGCCCCGGGCAGCCGCGAAGCTTCGCGTGCCAACCGGCGCCCTGCCCGTAGCCGATGCGCCGCCTGCCCCGCAAGCGCCCGCTGATTATAATCCGGGCGGGGCAGCACCGCGAACGGCATCAGCCGCACGATTTCCGTCCAGCGGCGCCAGCGCGGCATCTCCACCAGGATGTCCGCACCCATGATCCAGACGAAGCGCACACGGGGAAACAGCCGCCGCAGCAGGCGCAGCGTGTCCAGGGTGAACCGCGTGCCCAGCACCGCCTCGATGCCGCTCGCCACCACCCGCCGCCCGTCCGCGATCCGTGCCGCCCCGGCCAGCCGTTGCGCGAACGGCGCCATCCCGATGCGCGGCTTCAGCGGATTGCCTGGCGACACCAGCAGCCAGACCTGATCCAGCCGCAGGCACCGTGCGGCCAGCAGCGCAACGTGCCGGTGCCCTTCATGCGCCGGATTGAACGATCCGCCCAGCAATCCGACCCGGATACGCCGCCTGTCGCCGAACCGCGGGACCGGATCGAAGCCGGTCAGGGACGCACCTGGCCAGAGCCGACCACGACGTAGCGGTACGTGGTCAGTTGCTCCAGCCCGACCGGGCCGCGCGCATGGATGCGGCCGGTGGCAATGCCGATCTCGGCGCCGAAACCGAATTCGCCGCCGTCGCAGAACTGGGTGGAGGCGTTCCACAGCGCCACCGCGCTGTCCACGCCGCGCAGGAACTGATCGGCGGCGGCGGCATCCTCGGTGATGATCGCCTCCGTATGCTCGCTGCCATGCGCGGTGATATGCGCCAGGGCGGAGTCCACACCGTCCACCACCGCGACAGACAGCACCGCGTCCAGCCATTCGGTATCGAAATCCTCGGCGCGCGCCGCCGGCAGGTCCGGCACGATGTCGCGTGCCGCCGCATCCGCCCGGAACGCGCACCCGAGCGCGGTCAGATCGGCCACAAGCAGCGGCAGCAGCGACGGGGCGATCTCCCGATCGATCAGCAGAGTCTCCGTGGCACCGCAAATCCCGGTGCGCCGCATCTTCGCATTCGCCACGATCCGCCGCGCCATCGCAGGATCGGCCGCTGCGTGGACGTAGGTGTGGTTCAGCCCCTCGGCATGCGCCAGCACCGGCACCCGGGCCTCAAGCTGCACCCGCTCCACCAGCGACTTGCCGCCGCGCGGGATGATCAGGTCCAGCAGCCCTGCCCCCGTCAACATCGCCGCGACATACGCCCGATCGGCGTTGGGCGCGACCTGGATGCAGGCCTCCGGCAGCCCGGCCGCCAGCAGGCCGGTCCGCAGCGCCTGATGGATCGCCCGCGCGCTGTGCATGCTGTCCGAGCCGCCGCGCAGGATCACCGCATTGCCCGACTTCAGGCACAGCCCGGCGGCGTCCGCCCCGACATTCGGGCGGCTTTCATAGATCATGCCGATCACGCCGATGGGCGAGGCGATCCGCTGGATGCGCAGCCCGTTCGGCCGGGTCCAGTCCGCCAGCGTCCGGGCCAGCGGGTCCGGCAGAGCGGCGATATCCTCCAGACCGTGCGCCATCGCCTCGACCCGCGCTTCGGTCAGGGTCAGGCGGTCGAGGAAGGCGGCCGTACCACGGTACGCGGCGACATCGGCGGCGTTGGCGGCCAGGATGTCCCGCATGCCGTGGCGCAACGCGTCGGCCATCGCGCGCAAGGCTGCATTGCGGGTTTCGGCTGAACTTCGGGCCAGGACGCGGCTCGCGGCCCGGGCTGCGACCGCGGCGGTCTTCAGGTGTTCGTTCTCATCCATTAGAGCACAATAATTCAGTCAAAGGGATCTTGTGCTTAGGCTATTCGATGACGTCAATCAATGCGATAACCCTCGGACTGTCGTGGAGGAAACAATGACGCTACTTAACCGGCTGCTCTGGCCCGCCATCATCGTGCTGGGGACGGTGTCGTTCGGCATCGTCGCGCTGGCGCGGGGGGAACCGGTCAACGCCGCCTGGCTCGTCACCGCGGCCGTCTGCATCTACTTCATTGCCTACCGGTTCTACGGGCTGTTCATCGCCAACCGGGTGTTCCGCGTCGATCCGCGACGGCCGACTCCGGCATACCGCCACAATGACGGCCTGGATTACGTGCCGACCAACAAATACGTGCTGTTCGGGCACCATTTCGCCGCGATCGCAGGCGCCGGACCGCTGGTCGGCCCCGTGCTGGCCGCGCAGATGGGGTACCTGCCCGGCACGCTGTGGATTTTGGCCGGCGTCGTGTTCGCCGGAGCGGTGCAGGACATGACCGCACTGTTCCTGTCCACTCGCCGCGACGGACGCTCGCTCGGCGACATGATCCGCAGCGAGATCGGGCCGATCCCGGGGGCTGTCGCCGGTTTTGGCATCCTGCTGATCACCATCATCCTGCTGGCGGTGCTGGCGCTGGTGGTGGTGATGGCGCTGAAGGGCAGCCCGTGGGGCATGTTCACCGTCGCCAGCACCGTCCCGATCGCTTTCGTGATGGGCATCTACAGCCGCTTCATCCGGCCCGGCCGCATCGGCGAGATGTCCGCCATCGGCGTCGTGCTGCTGCTCGGCGCGCTGCTCGGCGGCCAGTTTGTCGCGGCGGACCCGGTCCTGGGGCCGCTGTTCACCTTCACGGCGCCAACGCTGGCGCTGATCATCATCGGCTACGGCTTCGTCGCGTCCGTCCTGCCAATCTGGCTGCTGCTGGCGCCGCGCGACTACCTGTCGACGTTCCTGAAGATCGGCACCATCAGCCTGCTCGCGGTTGGAGTCGTCGTGGTGCGGCCGGAGTTGCAGATGCCCGCGGTCACGCAGTTCATCGACGGCAGCGGGCCGGTCTGGGCCGGCAGCGTGTTCCCGTTCTTGTTCATCACCATCGCCTGCGGTGCCGTCTCCGGCTGGCACGCGCTGATCGCCTCCGGCACGACGCCGAAGATGATCGAGAACGAGGATCAGATCTGCTTCATCGGCTACGGTGCGATGCTGATGGAATCCTTTGTCGCGATCATCGCCATGGTCGCCGCCTCCACCATCCATCCCGGCGTCTATTTCGCGATGAACAGCGCCGCCGGGCTCATCGGCACGGACGCGGCGCACGCGGCGCAGGTGATTACCAACTGGGGCTTCACCGTGACGCCGGAGATGTTGACGCAGATCGCGCACGATATGGGCGAGAGCTCGATCCTGTCGCGCACCGGCGGTGCGCCGACGTTGGCGGTGGGCATGGCGACAATTCTGTCGGGCATGACCGGATCGTGGCTGATGGGCCTGTGGTACCACTTCGCCATCCTGTTCGAGGCGCTGTTCATCCTGACGACCGTCGATGCCGGCACCCGGGTCTGCCGCTTCATGATCCAGGACCTGGTCGGCAACGTCATCCCGGCGTTCAAGGCGACCGAGTCCTGGGCGAACAACATTATCGGTTCGGCCGTGGCCTGCATGCTGTGGGGATATTTCCTGTACCAGGGCGTCATCGACCCGTTTGGCGGCATCTGGACGCTGTGGCCGCTGTTCGGAACCTCGAACCAGATGCTGGCGGCGATCGCGCTGATCTTCTGCACCACCGTGCTGTTCAAGATGAAGCGGCAGCGCTACGCCTTGGTCACCCTGGTCCCGACGGCCTGGCTGGTGATCTGCACGGTGACCGCCGGGCTGCAGAAGGTGCTCAGCCCTGACTGGAAGATCGGCTTCCTGTCCCATGCCCAGCGGTTCAGCGACGCCATCAACGCCGGCAAGGTGCTCGCCCCCGCCAAGACCATCGGCGAAATGAGCCGGGTGGTGTTGAACGATTACGTCGATGCCAGCCTGGCCGGCGGGTTCGCGGTGATCGTCCTTCTCATGGTATGGTTCGGCGGCAGCGCCTGCCTGCGGGCGCTGGAGGAACCGCGTCCCTCCGCGATCGAGATTGACGGCGCGGTCAGGGGAGCGGGCGATGACTAAGTTCAAGCTGGTCTGCGAGCGGGTCGCTGAGACGGCCCGGCTGATGGTCGGCGTGCCGGACTACAAGACCTATGTGGCGCACCGGGAAGCGATGCACCCGGGCAAGGAGATCATGAGCTACGAGGCGTTCTTCCGGGAACGCCAGGACGCTCGTTACGCGGTGGCAAGGGGCGGTTCCGGGGTTGCTGTTGAGGGGTGGTGCGGTTTTTGGCACCGCTTTTCACCACGGAGGAAGCACGAGAAGCGCGCGGGCCGCGGAGCCTTTGGGGCGGCTGCGGGGGGGCAAAGAGCGTCCGGACTGGTTCCGATGTTGCAATGGGTTGCTTCGAATTATTTCTTCTCCGCGGCCCTCAGCGGCCCTCGCGCGTCTCCGTGGTGAAAAGCGGTGCTAAAAACCTCACCAGCCCAAACTGTGGCACACGACAACGGGAACGAGACGGCAGTTTGCGTCCTGACCCGACCCGCATGAGTTGACCGCGCCGCCACCTCGTGCTGCCCTCTCCCGCAAAAGGGAGGACCAACGATGAACGCACCCGTGCATATCGATCCGACCAGCCCGGCCTACAGTTTGCCTCTGGATAATTTCGACGTCTCCGATCCGGCGCTGTACCAGAACGATACCTGGTACCCATACTTCGAACGGCTGCGCCGGGAAGCGCCGGTGAACTACGTGCCCGACAGCCTGTACGGGCCGTACTGGGCGGTGTCGAAATACAAGGACATCATGCACTGCGAGGTGCACCACGAAATCTTCTCCAGCGAACTCGGCGGCATCCAGATCGAGGACCAGCCGAAGGATCTGCAGCGCCCCAGTTTCATCCGCATGGACCCGCCGAAGCACGACGAGCAGCGCAAGGTCGCCAGCCCGATCGTGGCACCCGCGAACCTGGCGAATATGGAGCAGGTGATCCGCGAGCGCACCCGGATGGTGCTGGACGCGTTGCCGCGCAACGAAACGTTCGACTGGGTTGAACACGTTTCCATCAAGCTGACCACGATGATGCTGGCGACCCTGTTCGATTTTCCGTTTGAGGAGCGAACCAAGCTGACGTACTGGTCGGATGTGGCGATCTGCAACGTGCGCGATCCGTCCGCCCCTGTTCATTCCGAAGAAGAGCGCTTCGAGGAAATGAAGCAGATGGCTGCCTATATCGGGCGGCTGTTCGACGAACGCCGCGACCAACCGCCGAAATTCGACCTGCTATCGATGCTGGCGCACGGCGCGTCAACTCGCGACATGCCGTTGAAGGAGTTCATGGGCAACCTCGGGTTGCTGATCGTCGGCGGCAACGATACCACCCGCAACTCCATGACCGGCGGCCTGCTGGCGCTGAACCAGTTCCCGGACGAGTATCGGAAATTGCAGGCGAACCCGGACCTGGTGGACAGCGCGGTGTCGGAGATTATCCGCTGGCAAACGCCAGTGATTCACATGCGCCGCACCACGACCCGGGATACCGAACTGGGCGGCAAGCAGATCAAGGCCGGATCGAAGATCGTGATGTGGTATATCTCGGGCAACCGCGATGAGGACGCGATCGAGGACCCCAACCGATTCATCATCGACCGCGCCCGGCCGCGGCAGCATTTGTCGTTTGGATTCGGCATTCATCGCTGCGTCGGCAACCGGCTGGCGGAGCTGCAACTGAAGATCCTGTGGCAGGAAATCCTGTTGCGCTTTCCGAAGATCGAGGTCGTCGGTGAACCGAAACGGATTTATTCTAACTTCATCCGGGCGATCCGTTCGATGCCGGTGCGAATCCCGGCGGCCTGAACGGTGGGTACGTCCGCCGTCATGGCAGGCGAAGCGCCAGCCATGACGGTGCCGGACCATTAGGTTGGCTGGTCGATCGCTACAGCGATGCCTGTTGCGCTCCGCGCCGGCGGCGAACGGCGAGAATCCCCGCCATGCCCGCGCCGAGCGCCAGAAGGCTCGCAGGCTCCGGAACCGCCGCAACCGAAATCGCGGTGGTATAATCGACCGTGAACACCCCGTTCACCGGCACTCCCTGAACGCCGATCCAATCCGCACTCGGATCGATATTGTTGAACGTCGTAGCCCAGGCGCCGGCGCCGTTCTCGCCTTCATTGATGACGGTGCCCGTTGCCGGAACCCAGGCCGGCGCACTGCCGGAGTCACCAAGGGAGTTGAAACTTCCCGACCAATTGACCGTATTCGTGTCCAGCGCGTTGGTTCCGTTCGCAAACGTCGCCCCTGACCCCGACAGGGTGAAGTTGCCGAGCAGCCCGTACACGGAACCAGAGTTGACTACCTCGAAATGAAGATAGTTGACGACACCAGGCGTCAGCGCCACGTCGTTCAAGGCAGTCGTGTGTTGCCAGGTGTTGCCGGAGGTGACAAGCTGTCCCTGTTGCGAATCGTTCGTGCTGACAAACACATAGACCGTGTTGTCACCGGTCAATGTGCCGCTCAGCGTAGGACCTGCGAAGGCTGGCGCGTTGAACAGACAGAGCGCGGGCAGCATCAGTCCGCCAAGCCCTGTCATTGCGATTAGGCTACGTCTGGCCCGCGCAGGCCGCCGACAGGCCGCAGCAATCATCCGGGAATTTCTGGTCAAAGTCCGAATATGACCGTGTATTGCCAAGGCCTGGCTTTGTAACATCGAGAAATTCAACGTCCTATCCTCATTCAATTGAGCACAGGCACGGCTTAGCTGTGTCCGGAACGTTCCGTCAAGGCGTATCTACGTGAGCGCATGGTGCTATATCGCAACATTCGGCGCGCGACTGAATGGCGTGCCGCGCCGTCCTTTCGTGATCATTGCGTATCCGGCCGCAAAACGCGTCCTATCGCACCCAGTTGGTGCGCGCGAGATCGACCAGTTCCCGCGCGCGCCCGTCCATCACCGCCTTCATCATGAACAGGCTGAAATGCCGCGCTTCCTCCAGCGTCGTCTGTGGCGGCATGGCCAGTTCCTGCCGGGCGCTCACGACATCGACCAGCGCCGGCCCGTCATGCGCGAACGCCTGCCGCAACGCCCCCTCCAGCGCCTCGGGCTGCTCGACGCGCAGGCCGCGGATACCCGTTGCTTCCGCCATCGCAGCGAAATTCGGATTTTTCAGATCGACTCCGAAATCGAGAAATCCCCCTGCCTTCATCTCGAGTTCGACGAAGCCCAGCGTGCCGTTGTTCAGCACGACCACCTTCACCGGCAGACCAAGCTGCACCAGGCTGATGAAGTCGCCCATCATCATGGTGAAGCCACCATCGCCTGACATCGAAACGACCTGTCGCCCCGGGAAGGCAGACTGGGCGCCGATCGCCTGAAGCATGGCGTTGGCCATGGAGCCGTGATTGAACGATCCGATCAGCCGCCGCCTGCCGTTCATCCTCAGATACCGTGCCGCCCAAACCGTCGGCGTCCCGACATCGCAGGTGAAAATCGCGTCGTCGGCCGCAAGCTCGCTGATCAGTCGCGCGCAATATTGCGGATGGATCTGCCCGCTGCCGGCTTTATGTTCCGCCAGTGCATTGAGATCCGCGCGCGCCCTGGCGTAATCCGCAAGCGCGTTATCCAGATGCGTGCGATCCGTCTTGCGGACCAGCCGCGGCAGCAATGCCTCGATCGTCGGCCCGATGTCGCCGACAACCCCGAGATCGATACGGCACCGGTTGCCCAGGCTTTCCGCCCGCAGATCGATCTGGATAACGCTGGCATCCTCCGGATAGAACTGGCGATACGGAAAATCCGTTCCCAGCATCAACAGCGTGTCGCAGTTCTTCATCGCATGATAGCCGGAGGCAAACCCGATCATGCCGGTCATGCCGACATCGAACGGATTGTCGTATTCGATGTGCTCCTTGCCGCGCAGCGCATGCACGATCGGCGCATTCAGTGTGCGGGCGAGTTCGACCACGCGGTCATGCTGGCCGGCACAACCTGCCCCGCACAGCATCGTCACGCTGGCGGACGCATTCAGCAGTGCCGCTACAGCGGCCAGATCGGCCTCGTCCGGCCGCACCACCGATGGCCTCGGCGCCACCCAGACCGGCGCTTCCACCTCGGTTGTCTTCAGGGCGATGTCACCGGGGATCACCACCACCGCCACGCCGCGCTCCGCCACGGCGATGCGAATCGCTTTTTCCAGGATACGCGGTAAAAGCTCTGGATTTGAAACAAGCTCGACGTAATGGCTGCATTCAGCAAACAGGATTTCGGGATGTGTCGCCTGAAAATAGCTGCTGCCGATCTCCGCGCTCGGGATATGCGCGGCGATGGCGAGGACCGGCACGCGGCTTCGGTGACAATCGAACAGCCCGTTGATCAGATGCAGATTGCCCGGACCGCAACTGCCGGCGCACACGGCAAGTTCGCCTGTCAGGTGCGCCTCGGCGCCGGCCGCAAACGCGGCGGCCTCCTCGTGCCGCATATGCACCCATTCCACGCTTTGCTGCCGGCGTAACGAGTCGGTGATTCCATTCAGCGAGTCGCCGGCGACGCCGTAAATCCGCTTCACGCCGCTGACCCGCACAGTCTCTGCGACAAGATCCGCAAGAGTTCGCGCCATGACAATACTCCCCGCTGAATTAAAGACGCTATCACGCGCCTAAAAGCGCAGGGCATCACGAAGCCTCGCGCCGGCCCTGGTGCGTCAGACGCCGACCCGCGCTAAAATCGGGGCCGAAGAGGAACCGCCAATGCCCGATACCGCGCCGCCCGCCGCCACCCTGCTCGCCGCCATCCGTGCCGTCGTCGGCGACCGCGGCCTGCTGACCGGCGCGGCGGACACCGCCGCCTATACCGAAGACTGGCGCCACCTGTACCAAGGCCGCACCAGCGCCGTCATCCGCCCCGGCACGACGCAAGAACTCGCGGAGGTGGTCCGCCTCTGCGCCGCCTCCGCCACCCCGATCGTCCCGCAAGGCGGCAACACCTCCATGGTTGGCGGCGCGGTGCCCAATGAGAACGGGTCCGAACTGATTCTCAGCACCGCGCGGCTGAACCGCATCCGCGACCTCGATCCCGTGGACATGACCCTGACGCTTGAGGCCGGCGTCACCCTGAAGGCCGCCCAGATCGCCGCGGCGGAACAGGCCTGTCTGCTGCCGCTGTCAATCTCCTCCGAGGGCACCGCCCATATCGGTGGCGTCCTCGCGGTCAATGCCGGCGGCAACAACACGGTGCGCTACGGCAACGCCCGCGACCTGGTGCTGGGGCTGGAGGTCGTGCTGCCCGACGGCACGGTCTGGAATGGTTTGCGCCGGCTGCGCAAGGACAACACCGGCTATTGCCTGCGCCAGTTGTTCGTCGGCGCGGAGGGCACGCTCGGTATCATTACGGCGGCCGTGCTGAAGCTGGTGCCGCAGCCGAAGGAAACCGCCGTCGCGCTGTGCGGCGTCGCCTCGCCCGAGGCCGCGCTGGAACTGTTCACCCGCTTCCAGGCGCACGACCCGGCCTCGGTCAATGCCTTCGAACTGATGTCCGGCACCGGGATGTCGTTCGCACTGCGGCACATTCCCGGCGCGGTGCTGCCGCTGGACCAGGAAGCGCCGTTCTACGTCCTGGTGGAACTCGCCACGCCCCGGCCGGGCGCCGGCCTTCGCGGGGTGCTCGAACACGTGCTGGAGCAGGCGCTGGGCGCCGGAACGGTGCACGACGCCGTCATCGCCGAATCGGAGGCGCAACGGGCCGCCATCTGGAAGCTGCGGGAAGAGCATTCCGAAGCGCAGAAGCGCGAGGGCGCCAGCATCAAGAACGACGTTTCGGTGCCAGTATCAAAAGTCCCGGCGTTCATTTCCCGCGCGACCGCGGCGTGCGAGGCGCTGATGCCGGGGATTCGCGTCGTGCCCTTCGGCCACATGGGCGACGGGAACATTCATTTCAATCTCGAACAGCCGGCCGGCGCGGATCCGGAATGGTTCCTCGGGCAGGACCACGCGATCATGGATGCGGTGAACGAGGTCGTGCGCGAGTTCGACGGCAGCTTCTCGGCCGAGCACGGCATCGGCCGGCTGAAACCCTATATGATGCCCGATTGGCGCGGCGGCGCCGAACTGGCGCTGATGCAACGAATCAAGGCGGCGATCGATCCGGCGGGCATTATGAACCCGGGGAAGGTGCTGCCGTAGCACTCTCGTTCGTCATGACGGGCCAGGCCCGTCATGACGGTAAGAGAACGAAACCTCAGTTCAGCACGGACTTTTGTACAGCCTCGATCTGCTGCTTCACCGGCTCGAACGCCGCGGTGAACACGGCCGTTGTCAGGTGGGCAATGTTCTGGCTGTCGGCAACCGCCGCCTGCACGCCTTCCTTGATCAGCTTCTGCTGCACTTCGATGAACTCCGCCGGGCTCTTGACCGACGAGATCGCCTGGATCGCGCTGGCCAGGTTCTTGGCGTTCCGGGCGGCCAGTTCCTGGTACGCCTTGGTCAGTTCCTGAAACGCCGCGGTGGACCCGGCGGCGCTTTCGCTCAGAGCGTCCGCACCGGCCTTGACCGTTTCAGCAATAGGCTTTGCCATATCAATAATCCTTGGATCGAGTTTGTTGGAGCCGGGGCTTGCGCCCCGGCGGTTGGTGTGGCGTGTTCGTCGACCTGGAGACGCGAAACGAGCGGCCTCTGAGGCTCGCTAAATTCACAGCCATGTGACCATGATACGATAATCGCCCGTGGCGGGATCGTGCAAGACTCGGAATTTACGTAGTGGCATTCCGTCACGAAAAACGTCCTGCCCAGCCGCCCTTGCCGCGGCCGGGCGGCGATGACATCATGCGTCAAACTGTCACCCCAGCGGAACGCATGGGCAGGTAACAACCCCGTCCGCGGCCCCGGGCAAACGCCCGGGCCACCTTATATCCTTCACGAACCAGAAGGAACCGCTCGTGACGCAGGCCTGGCTGAACCGAATCGGCACCGCGGTCCCACCCTATGATATCCACAACGCCTTCATCGAGTTCGGACGCGACACCATCGCAGACGACCACAAGCGCGCTCTGTTCGACCGCATGGCGGGCCTGGCCGACATCGAACACCGGTACGCCGTCTTCGAGGCCGCGCCCCGCCCGCGCGACACCATACTCGACATGGACGGGTTCTACCGCCGCGGCGCTTTCCCCGGGACCGCTTCCCGCATGGCGAAGTATGAACCAAATGCCCTGGAACTGGCGTTGCGCGCCGTCCGCGCGCTGGACGCCGATCCGGCCGGGATCACGCATCTGATCGTCGCGAGCTGCACCGGGTTCAGCGCCCCCGGCCTGGATTTCCAGATCATGCGGGCCATCGGTCTGCCCGACAGCACGCAACGCACCATCGTCGGCTTCATGGGCTGCTTCGCCGCGGTCAACGCATTGAAACTGGCCGATCAGATCGTCCGCGCCGACGCGGCGGCGCGGGTGCTGGTGGTGAATGTGGAGCTGTCCAGCCTCCATTTGCAGGAGGATTTCCAGGACGTGCCTAAGATGCTCAGCTTCCTGCTGTTCGGCGACGGCGCCTCCGCCGCGCTGGTCACGGCGGAGCCGCATGGCATCGCCTTCGGCCGGTTCGAGGTGGCGGTGATCCCGCGCAGCGCGGAGCTGATCACCTGGCACATCAGCGATTCCGGCTTCCTGATGCACCTGTCCGGCCAGGTGCCAGGCCGCATTCGCCGCTGGCTGCCGGAGCACGGACCCGCCTTGATCCCTCCGCGGCATCCCGAGGTCTGGGCGGTACATGCCGGCGGGCGGTCGATCCTCGATTCGGTGCAGCAGGGGCTCCATTTGCCGCCGGACGCGTTGCGCTTCTCGCGCGATGTGCTGCGCAACCACGGCAACATGTCCTCCGCCACGCTGGTGTTCGTGCTGAACGCGATCCTGAATGACCCGGACGCGCGCGGTCCGGGCATGGCGATGGCGTTCGGGCCCGGGCTGACGGTCGAAACCTTCGCGTTCGAGCGGCCATGATCCTGTCGCAGCGCAGCACGCAACCGGAGCAGATGGACACCGACTGCGCGGATTTCGACGACTACGCGCGCTGCCTGCGCGACCTGTCTCGGGTCAATATCGTCACTCTGACGCACCGGGCGATGCTGTCGTGGCTGGCCAGGCAGGCCAGGGATCGCCCTGAGTTCACCCTGCTGGACATCGCCTGCGGCCACGGCGACGCGCTGCGGCGTATCCGCCGCCGCTTCCCCTCGGCCACGCTGACCGGCATCGACCTCAATCCCTGGGCCAAGCGGGCGGCCGAATCGGCGACCGATCCGGCCGATCGCATCACGTTCATCACCGACGACGCGTTCGCCTACAAGCCGGACAGGCCGTTCGATTTCATCATCTGCTCGCAGTTCACCCACCATCTGACGGACGAGCAGGTTGTCGACTTCCTGATCTGGCTGCGCGGCAACGCCGGGCGGGGGTGGTTCATCGGCGACGTCCAGCGGAGCATCATCGCGTATTACGGGTTCCCGATCCTGGCCCGGATCATGTTCTGGCACCGCTTCATCCGCGAGGACGGCCAGATCTCGGTCGCGCGCTCGTTCGTTCGCGCGGACTGGGAGAACTTGCTCCAGAAGGCCAGCATCACCGCGGACCAGGCGGAGATCCTCTGGTATTTTCCGTTCCGGCTATGCGTCGCGAGCCGCTGATCATCGGCGGCGGCCCGGCCGGATGCGCCGCCGCGATCACGCTGGGTCGCGCCGGCCTCCAGCCGAACCTGATCGAGCGGACCGACGGCCCGACCGACAAAGTCTGCGGCGATTTCCTGTCGGCCGATTCGATCCAGCGGCTGCGCGCCCTGGGCGTCGATCCCGCGGGGCTCGGCGCGCAGCCCATCGGCCGCGTGCGGCTGATCCATGCAGACCGTGTGGCCGAGTCGGTGCTGCCCTTCCCGGCCATGAGCCTGTCCCGCCGCGTACTGGACGACGCGCTGCTGCGCCAGGCCAGGAAGGCCGGCGTCCGAATCCAGGCCGGCCGCTGCGCCCGCCGCATTGCCTGCGCCAACGGGTTCTGGACGGTGCAGACCGACGGCGATGTGGTGTGGATGTCGGAAACGGTGTTCCTGGCGACCGGCAAACATGACCTCCGCGACCTGCCCAGGCCGAGGTCCGATGGCGCCGTCGGCCTGAAGATGTATTTCAGCCTGCGGCCGGACGCCGCCCGGGACATGGAAGGTGCCACCGAGCTGACGCTGTTTCCCGGCGGCTACGCGGGGATGCAGCCGGTGGAGGACGGCCGCGCGGTGCTGTGCATCGCAGTCCGGCGGGCGGCGTTCCAGGGCTACGGCGGTGGTTGGGACAGCCTGGTCGCGGCGATCGGAGCTTCGAATCGGCGATTTGCATCGATGCTGGCAGGGGCCGTGCCGCGGCTGCCGCGCCCGCTGGCGGTGGCCGGCATCCCCTATGGCTATCGGGCCCGCCCCGCACCGGCAGACGGGTTATTCCGGGTTGGCGATCAGGCCGCGGTCATCCCGTCGCTGACCGGCGATGGCATCGCGATCGCCACTCACAGCGGCCGGACGGCGGCGGAGGCGTGGCTGGCGGGATACGACTCGGCCACCTATCAGCACGGCCTGACCGAGACGCTCGCACCGCAAATGCGGCTTGCCGGCCTGCTGCACCAGGCGAGCATGAGCGGCCTGACCCAGGCGGCGGCAATCCGCGCCGCACGCTGGTTCCCGGCTCTGCTGCGCCAGGCGGCGAGCCGGACGCGCCTGCGGCCTGTGGCGGCCGGGGCCTAAGCAATGCGGAAGAACGACCGGACCGGGCAGCCGGCCTCCTGAAACGTCATGGCCCGGCTCGTCCGGGCCACCTTTCGAGGCACCGTGCGGCGGGGGTGGCCCGGACAAGACCGGGCCATGACGGACGCGGGGCCACGCCAGCGGCGAGCCGGACGCGCCTGCGGGCTGTGGCGGCTGGGACTTAAGCAACGCCGACGATCGACCGCATCGGGCAGTCGGCCTCCTGAAACGTCATGGCCCGGCTCGTCCGGGCCACCTTTCGCGGCACCGTGCGGCGGGGGTGGCCCGGACAAGCCGGGCCATGACGGTGCCGGTGACCGCGCCAAGAGATGACCAAATGCCCGGTTGCATCGGGCGGGAGCCTGCCGCAGAAAGTGGCATGCGCTCCGGCAGGATCATCACCCGGCTCGATATCTACATCTTCCGCCAAGTGCTGCTCGCGCTGGTGGTCGCGACCTGCGGCCTGACCGCGCTGATCTGGTTGACGCAGTCGTTGCGCTTCGTCGATCTCGTGGTCAACCGCGGTTTGTCGTTCCTGGTATTCCTGCACCTCACCAGCCTGCTGATCCCCAGCTTCATCGCGGTGATCCTGCCGATCACGACCTATGTGGTGATCCAGTTCACCTATCAGCGGATGGCGACGGACCGGGAACTGACGGTGATGCGGGCCGCCGGGCTATCGCCGCGGGCGCTCGCGCGTCCCGCGCTGGCGGTGGCGCTGCTGGCAACCATCCTCGGCTACGTGCTCAGCATCTGGGCCGTTCCGGCGGCGTTATCGGACTTCAAGCAGTTCCAGTGGGAAATCCGCAACCGCCTCGCCGCCTTCCTGCTGCAGGACGGGGTCTTCACGCCGCTGTCGGACAAGCTCACGGTCTATATCCGCGCTCGCGACCAGGATGGCACGCTGCATGGCATTCTGGTCGACGACGCACGCGACACCACCGCCCATGCCACCATCCTGGCCGAACGCGGCCGGCTGGTCGACGGCCCGAACGGCCCGCGGGTGCTGTTGCTCGATGGCAGCCGGGAGGAGATCGATCACCAGACCGGGCGGCTCAATGTGCTCACATTCAGCCAAAACGAACTGGACCTTGCCGACGCCACCAAGGATGAAACCGACCGCCCGGCCGATATGTCGGAGGTTCCGTTGAGCGACCTGCTGAACCCGCATCCGCATTTCGAGCGCGACCGGCCGAAATGGGTCGCCGAAGGCAACAAACGCCTGTCGGCACCGCTGACGACGCTGTCCTATGCCATGGTCGGCCTTTGGTCCGCCCTGGGTGGCATATTCCGCCGGCATGGCGGCATCACGCGGCCGCTGGCGACCGTCGGCATCATGGTAGCACTTTTGGCGCTGGGTCTGGCGTTCGGCACGTTGGGGGCACGCGACAATCACCTCCTGTTCCTGATGTGGCTGCATGCGATTCTGCCGGGCGTGGTCTGCGCCTGGCTGCTGCTGGGGCCGGAGATCCGCCTGTTCCAGAGCCGGGCGGCCGAAGCCTCGACATGACCGCGGCCATCACGCTTTCGCTCTACATCGTCCGCCAGTTTGCGCTGTCGGTCTCCGGCATGCTGCTGGCGCTCTCCGGCCTGGTCGCGATGTTCGATTTCATCGAGCTGCTCCGCCGATCGGCGAGCCATCCGGAGGTCAGCTTCGGGCAGGTGAGCCAGATCGCGGCGCTGCGCCTGCCGTATGTGTCCATGCAGATCCTGCCGTTCGCGGTGCTGCTGGGCGGCATCCTGTGCTTCTGGCGCCTGACCCGCTCGTCCGAGCTGATCGTTGCACGGGCCTCGGGCGTCTCGGCCTGGGAGTTCCTGACCGGGCCGACGCTCTGCGCCGCGCTGTTCGGGATGATCGCGACGGCGCTGATCAGTCCGGTTTCCTCGGTCATGCTGGCCCGCGCGGAGGCGATGGAGAACCTGCTTCTGCGCAGCGGCGGCGGCCCGCTGGCGCTGAACGGCGGCCAGCTTTGGCTGCGCCAGTCGGACCGCATCCTGAACCCGCAGGGCGTTGCGATCATCCACGCGAACCAGGTCGAGATGCATGGCAAGCAGTTGATCGCGACGCAGGTCAGCGTGTTCCGGCTCGACGGCGGCGACAAGCTGCTGACGCGGGTGGAGGCGACGCGCGCCACGCTCGGCCGCGGCAACTGGCTGCTGGAGAATGCCCGCGCGATTCGCCCCGACCAGTTGCCGGGCCCGCCGGAAGACATGAGCCTGCCGACGGATCTGACGGTCGCCCGGGTGCAGGAAAGCTTCGCATCGCCGGATACGCTGTCGGTCTGGGCGTTGCCGAGCTTTATCGCGCTGCTGGACCGGTCCGGGTTTTCCTCGATTCGCCATCGGCTGCATTTCCAGGCGCTGCTGGCCTTGCCGCTGCTGTGCGCGATGATGACGCTGGTATCCGCCGGTTTCTCCATGCGTCCCGCCCGCCGCGGCGGCGTTGCCAAGATGATCGGCAGCGGCGTCACAGCGGGCTTCGTGCTGTTCGTCGTTTCCAAGATCGCCGAGGAAATCGGCCAGTCCGGCGCCCTGCCCGTTGCATTGGCGGCCTGGGCACCGGCGGCGTCAGGGCTTATGCTGGCCATCGCCCTGTTGCTGCACACGGAAGACGGCTGAGGATGGATCACTTGCACCGTGCCCGACAGGGTTGCCTTCGCCTTCTGCTTGTCCCACTGATTCTTGCCTGCGCGGGCGCGGTCCCGGCCTTCGCACAGTTCGGCAGCCTCAGCTCGCGGCCGGCGGGCGAGCAGGTACGCACCGACCAGCCGGTGACCTTTTCGGCCGACACCGTCGAATACGACAAGGACAAGTCGCTGGTTACCGCGACCGGGCATGTCGAGGCCTGGCAGAACGGCCACGTCATGCGGGCCGACAAGATCACCTTCGACCGCAACACCGGAGTCGCGGCGGCCACCGGCCATGTCGTGCTGCTGGAACCCGACGGCGAGGTGATGTTCGCCGACTATGCCGAAATGCAAAACAACATGAACGATGGCATCCTGAAGGACGTCAGCGCGTTGTTGCAGCAGAACGGCAAGATGGTCGCCAACGGAGCCCAGCGGACCGGCGGCCAGATCAACGAGATGTCGAAAGTCGTGTACACGACCTGCAACCTGTGCGCGAAGGATCCGACCAGACCGCCGCTGTGGCAGATTCGCGCCGCCTCGGCCGTGCAGGACATGGAGCATAAGAAGATCGAGTATCGCAACGCCGAGTTACAGATTTACGGCCTTCCCGTCGCCTGGTTTCCGTATTTTTGGCATGCCGATCCGTCGGTCAAGCGCGAATCGGGGCTGCTGCCGCCGGTGATCGGCAGTACATCCAACATCGGTTTCTTCTACGGCCAGCCTTGGTATCAGGTGCTCGACGATCAGTCGGATGCGACCTTTCTGCCGATGATGACCACCGAGGCGGGTCCGCAGCTCGATGTCGAGTATCGGCGCCGGTTCAACGATGGCACATTCCTGTTGAACGTCTCGGGCGGGTACATCGACAACTCGCCGCAGGGATCCATCGCCACCCGGGGCCAGTTCACCTGGGACGATACGTGGCGCTGGGGGTTTAACGTCAATCGCGCCTCATCCAGCGACTACGTGCGCGACTTTCATTTGACCGAAGGTCTGTCCGGCGACCCGAACATTCTGTCGAGCCAGGTTTACGTGGAGGGGTTCGGCCAAGGCTCATACAGCCGCATCGATACGAAATTTTATCAGGCCCTCAACGACGCGATCAACAGCAGCGCGCTGCCGACCGTGCTGCCACGCTATGAATACAGCTATTTCGGGACGCCGGATGCGTGGGGCGGACGTTTCTCGCTGTCGACCCAGAACTTCAACGTGCTGCGGACGACCGGCACCAATACCCGCCGTGCGTCGCTGACGATGGACTACGAGCGGCCGTTCATCGGTTTGCTTGGCGACCAGTGGAAGATCACGCTGCATGGCGATGCGGCGGGGTATGACGCGTCCGCCTTCAACGAGATCCCCAATTACGCGCCGAAAAGTTCGATCGAGTACAGCGCGCGCGCTGCCGCAGATGGCGGTGGATTTTCGCTGGCCGTTCGCCCGCGACAGCGGCGCCTGGGGCACTCAGTTGATCGAGCCGATCGCGCAGTTGATCGTCGCTCCGCAGGCCGGCGTCTACAGTCTCAGAACCACCTGTATCCGAACGAAGACAGCCTGGACCTGGAGTTCACCGACGCCAACCTGTTCGGCTTCAACCGCTTCACCGGCATCGACCGGCTGGATGGCGGCGTGCGTGCCAATGTCGCCATGCACGGCGCATGGTACCTGGGCGGCACAACATTCGACGGGCTGGTCGGACAGTCCTACCGCACCACCCAGGATGACCTGTTCCCGGAGGCGTCGGGACTGCATGACAAGGTCTCCGACATTGTCGCCCGGGCGACGTTCGCACCCACCAAATGGCTCGACCTGACCTATCATACGCGGCTGGACAAGACCGATCTCGCGACGCGCTACGCGGACGCGGTGGCGGCCGTCGGCGAGCCGAGGTTCCGCGTCAGCGCCGGATACATTTATACGACGTTCAACCCCTACACGTATTACGACCAGCCCCCCCGCCTCCGGCCGGGAATGCCTACTATTTCCCGCGTAACGAGGCGACCGTCGGGGTGTCCACGGTCTGGGGCCAGTACCGGTTCAACGCCTATGCTCGCCGCGACCTCGCGACGAACCAGATGGTCGTCGCCGGTGCCGATGCGGTCTATGAAGATGAGTGCTTCATCTTTGATCTGAAGTTCGTCCGGCGGTATGTGAGCATCAACGGCGACAGCGGCTCCACCGCGGTGCTGGTCTTTGTAACCTTCAAGACGATCGGCCAATTCGGCTATCGCGCCCTATGAATACAGGAGTGCCTGACATGCCGAAGCTTCAGCGTCCGCGAACGCGCCAGGGACCTTTGGCGTTGCTGCTGGCGGCGGTCATCCCGGCCATGCCGGCGGCGGCTATCGCCGCCAACCCGCCGGTGCATGCGAAGCCGGCCGCCGAGCAGAGCCAGGCGCCCACCAGCCGGATCGCGGCGGTGGTCAACGGCGACGTCATCACCGACGCCGACATCGCCAATCGCGCCCGGCTGTTCGCGATCTCCACTGGCCTGCCGATGTCGCAGGACGTCCTCGACCGGCTGAAGCCGCAGATCCTGCGACAACTGATCGATGAGCGGTTGCGCGTGCAGGAAGCCCAGCGACGCAAGATCGTTATCCAGGACGAGCAGATCGCCGGCGCAATCAAGGACATCGAAACGCGCAACAACATGCAGCCCGGCGCGCTGCGGGCGAAGCTTGCGGCGGACGGCGTCAGCAACCGCACCCTGATCGACCAGATCCGCGCCCAGCTCGCCTGGACGCAGATGCTGCGCGAGATCGTCGGCGACAAGATGAACATCAGCGCGGGCGAGGTCGCCGAGCAGCAAAAGCTGGCCGCGCAGCGGACCGGCCAGATGGAGTACCGGCTGGGGGAAATCTTCATACCCGTGGACGACCCCAGCAACAGCGCCGACGCCCAACGCTTCGCCGAGACGGTGATCAACGAACTGCACGCGGGCGCCCCGTTCGCGATGGTCGCCGCCCAGTTCAGCCAGACCCAGACGGCGCTGGAGGGCGGCGAACTCGGGTGGGAGCAGACCAACCAGCTCGACCCGGCGGTGGCGCGGCTGGTCGCCGAGATGCCGGTGGGCGCGGTCAGCAACCCGGTGCGGGTGCCGGGCGGGATTTCGATCGTCAACCTGCAGGCGAAGCGGGAAATCGGCCACGACATGGCGACCGTGGCGACGCTGCGGCAGGCGTTCATACCGTTCAGCTCGCCGCTGACCGATCCGCAGAATCCGACGGAGCAGCAGCGCCAGGCGCTGGCGAAAGCGAAATCGATCATCGCCACGGTCAACGGCTGCGATCAGATGGAAGCGGTGGCCAAGGCCAACAACGCGCCGAACCGGCCGATCGATCCAGGGGAAATCCGGATCGAGGGGGTCAACCCGCCAGCCTTCCGGACGCTGCTGGAATCCATCCCGCTCGGCAAGCCGACAGAGCCGTTGATATCGCGCGACGGCATCGCCGTGATCACGGTTTGCTCGCGGGAGCAGAAGAATGTCGGCGAGGTCACCGCGGCGGATATCCAGCATCGGCTGGTGGAGGAACGGGTAGAAAACCTGTCGCGGCAGACGATGCGGGACCTGCACCGCAAGGCCAGCATCGATTTGCGCGAACGCGGGGCCTGATACCGGCGACCGGCGCATGGGCCCGATCGGCTGCGTCGTCACGGCGGGCCCGGGCTCGCCATCCACGCCTTGGCCTGCGGGGACAAAAGGCGCGGATTCCTGCCCGCACCGGCATGACGATGGGGCACTGCCGCATTTGACGGGAACCGGCGGGTGACCGATCTGCCCCCACTGCGGGACGTCATCGCCCGGCACGGGCTGGCGGCGCGGCACTCGCTGGGCCAGCACTTCCTGCTCGACGGCAACCTCACGGACCGCATCGTGCGCGAGGCGGGCGACCTGACCGGCCGGCATGTGATCGAGGTTGGCCCCGGGCCGGGCGGCCTGACGCGCTCGTTGCTGGCGTCGGCCGCGGCGAGTGTCACGGCGATCGAACTGGACCGCCGGGCGATCGGGGCGGTTTCGGAACTGGCGGAGGCGGCCGGTCCGCGGCTGCGCGTCGTCGAGGGCGATGCGGTGGCAGTGGATTATGCGGCCCTGGTGCCGGCGCCGCGTCAGATCATCGCAAACCTGCCATATAACGTCGCGTCCCCCCTTCTCGTCGGTTGGCTCCGGCAAGCCGGGTTGTTCGAGCGCATGACGCTGATGTTTCAGCAGGAGGTGGCGGAACGCATCTGCGCCGAGGCGGATACGGCGGCGTACGGCCGGCTGTCGGTGCTGGCGCAATGGGTATGCGACGCGCGCATCGTCCTGCGCCTGCCGCCGGCCGCATTCACGCCTCAGCCAAAAGTTTCGTCGGCCGTGGTCAGCCTGACTCCGCATGCCGTGCAGCCGGACCCGGCGGTGTTCCGGCGCATGGAGGCGCTGACCGCCGCCGCGTTCGGGCAGCGGCGGAAGATGCTGCGGGGCTCGCTGCGCGGGCTGGGTGGCGAGGCGCTGCTGGCCGCCGCCGGCATCGTGGGGGAGCGGCGGGCGGAGACGCTGTCGATCGCGGAGTTCGAACGGCTGGTCGGTCTCGACTGGTCCGAACCGGCTGGAACCAACAGGAGGCTTTGATGAGCGATGATGCTGGCCGCGAGATCGCCGTTTCGCGGGTGCTCGATGCGCCACCGGAGCGAGTGTGGGCTGCGATGACGCAGCCCGCGAGTTTGTCGCACTGGTGGGGGCCGCGGGGCTGCACGGCGACGGTCCAGACCATGGACCTGCGGCCGGGAGGCGAGTGGAACTACGTGATGAACGTCTACGGGCTGACGTCCTTCCAGAACCGCAGCGTGTTCACCGAGGTCGTCGAGCCTGAGCGGCTGGTCTACACCAACGGAAGCGGCAAGGACGGGTGGACCGCGTCGGACTTCGAATCGGCCCTGTTGCTGGAGCCTGTCGGCGACGGGCAGACCAGCGTGACGTTCCGCCTGGTTTTCGCCACGGCGTTCTTCCGCGACCAGTTCGCGCGAAAATATCGGGCGGTGGATGGCGGCAAGCAGACGCTGGACCGGTTGGCGGGGTATTTGGCGGAGACGGCCTCTGCTGGGTAGCGGCCGCCGGAAAACCCCAGACGCACCTGCCGGGGCACGGCCTCCGGCCGTCCGAGTCCGCGGATCAGTGCCCTGCACCCATGCCGCAAGTTCCGGACCCGGCCAAGCGCCCATGGTTGACGACAGGACGTTGGTGTCGAGCAGCAGCAGTCAATCGAATTGGCGCGGCTCGCGCCCGGGTTCGCGTCGTGGCAACTCCAGCTCCACACCCCCCAGCGGGTCAAAGCGGGCGCGAATCCGGTCGTAGAGATTGTGTCGCCCGTGCCTCTTGAGGGCGGTTTGAAGAACGCTCCGCACGTCGGCCTCCGTTGAGTGACCATGCTCGGCCGCTTGGATGCGCAACCGTTTCCTCATCGCTGAATCGAGATTTGGGTGGTAATGCTGCTCATCGGGGTCCGGGCGGACTGCATGTATCTTCGTAATCAATGATTGGAATGATTGCAGGTCAAACCCGATGCACCTCACTACAGCCGCACCACCCAGGCGACCACGCCTGCCGCCACCAGCAAGGTCAGCGCCGCCCAGACGGGATTGACCAGACGCGGAGCCGCCGTGTCGCCGGGCATCTCCTTCGTGCCGGTCACCATCGGCCGCACCAGGTTCTGCCGCTTCAGCACTGCGTAGGCGCCGATCGCCACGACGTGCAAGACGATCACCGCCAGGATCAGATTGAAGTTGAACGAGTGGATATGGCTGAGGAAGTTGCTCTGGTCCTTGCTGATCAGATGCATCAGCGGCCCGTCGGTGGCGCTGTCGTCATTGGCGAACAGCCCGGTGCCGGCCTGCACGCCGAGCAGCGCCAGCATTAGCAGCACCATCCAGCCGCCCGCGGCGTTGTGGCCGATCTCGCGGTCCGCCTCGCGCCGGCGCAGGTGCGACAGGTGGCGGACGGCGGCGGCCGGGCTTTTCAGGAACCGCACGAAGCGGGCGGTGTCGCTGCCGATGAAGCCCCAGGCGATGCGGAACAGCAGCAGCGCCAGGATCGCGTAGCCGATCCACATGTGCCACTCCATCTTGTTGAGTTCCTGCGTGGTCCATGCCGCGGCGATCAATACCACGATCGACCAGTGGAACAGACGCACGGGGAGATCCCAGACTTTTATCCGCCGCATCCGATCAGCCTCCTTCTCGCGGCGCACAATATGGGCGTGGCGCGGCGGCTGCCATCCCTGTTGCATCGCGGCGGCGGATACGCTTCCCTGCCGCCGGTTCCAACCGGAGGCGGCCGATGCGCATCAGCGTCATTCAGATGAACCCCGGCGCGGACAAGGAGGCGAACATCGCTCAGGCGCGGGCGCTGATCCGTGAGGCGGTGGAGCAAGACCGACCCGATATCGTCAGCCTGCCGGAGGTGTGGGACTCGCTGGGCGGCGACCGCGCGACCCGGGCGGCGAACGCGGAAGTGCTGCCGGCGCCGGGCTCTCACCAGCCGGGGGGCGCGGCGTACGAGTTCATGCGGGAGACGGCGCGGGCGGCGCGGGTGCATGTGCATGGCGGCTCGATCATCGAGCAGGGGCCGGACAAGCTGTTCAATACCACCGTGGCGTTCGACCCGGACGGGTTGGAGGTGGCGCGCTACCGCAAGATGCACCTGTTCGACATCGTCGGCCCGGATGGTGTCGGCTACCGCGAAAGCGCCAGCTACGGCGCGGGTGATGAGGTCGTGGTGTACGACGCGGGCGGCGTGCGCGTGGGCTGCGCCATCTGCTACGACGTGCGCTTCCCCGACCTGTTCTGGCGGCTGCGCGAGGCGGGGGCGGAAGTGATCTTCCTGCCCAGCGCCTTTACCCTGGCCACCGGACGCGACCATTGGGAGGCGCTGATCCGCGGCCGGGCGATCGAGACCCAGTGCTGGTTCGCCGCCCCCGCCACCTGGGGCAAGCATCTGGAGGGCAAGGGCGAGGCTCGGTTCACGTATGGGCATTCGATGGTGGTGAACCCGTGGGGGCACGTGGTGGCCCGGGTCTCCGACGGCGTCGGTTGGGCGACGGCACGGATCGACCAACAGCTGACCGCGAAGGTGCGCCGTGACATGCCGGTGCTGGACCACAGGAAACGCCTTTGAGCGATTTGCTGCCCGGGTTGCATCCCGCGATCGACGACCGGGGGGTTGTCGCCGGGCAGATCGCGTTCGAGGCGGCGCCCTCGGCGATCGCGCGGGAGGCGCGGGAGGCGCTGGTGGCGCGGTACGGGCAGTGTCCGCTGGAAAAGGCGATGGTGGTTGTGGCGCTCGGCGGCGACGGGTTCATGCTGGAGACGATCCATAACGTCGTCCTGCGCCATGGCATGCCGGTCTACGGCATGAACCGCGGCTCGGTCGGCTTTTTGATGAACAACTATCAGGAGGAGGATCTGCCGGCGCGGCTGTCGCATGCGCAGGCGGCGGAACTGCATCCGCTGCGGATGCATGCGATCACCGCGACCGGGTCGGTCGAGGAGGCGCTGGCGTTCAATGAGGTCAGTTTGCTGCGGCAACTGCGCCAGGCGGCGAAGATTCGGATTTTGGTGGACGGGCGGGTGCGGCTGGAGGAGTTGTCGTGCGACGGGGTGCTGATTTCGACGCCCGCGGGGTCAACGGCGTACAACCTTTCGGCGCATGGGCCGATTGTGCCGCTGTCGGCGAATTTGCTGCCGCTGACGCCGATCAGCTCGTTTCGGCCACGGCGATGGCGGGGGGCGCTGCTGCCGAGCAGCGCGGATGTGCTGTTCGAGGTGATGGAGACGGATAAGCGCCCGGTGGCGGCGGTGGCGGATTTTACCGAGGTGCGGAATGTGGTGTCCGTGGCGGTTAGCGAGGATCGGACTGTGAGCGTTACGGTATTGTTCGATCCGGACCGGGGGTTGTCGGAGCGGATTATTGCGGAGCAGTTTACGGTTTGACGGGAGATCTAGCGACGCGCGCGAGTAAGAACAAACGGTAGGTGCCCGCACTTAAAGGAACATGGCGAGCTTTCAGGACGCATCATCCGCCCCCCAGTTGGGGGGCGGGGCAGACGACGACAACTTAGTCCTGTGAACTCAGCTTACGGTGGATGTTTGGATTTTGAAACAGCGACGAATAAATTGCCTGGTTCTTGCCCATGTTCCACGGATTGCTGTGCAACATCATATACTGCGCCTTGGCGGCATGGACGACCTCGACGTCGTTAAATGTCGCGGGTGGCACAATGTCCCACTTCCCGCGCACTTTTTCGCAAACGCAGAGAGCGACGCCAAAATGGGAAAGACGATCCCGCCCGGGGCATCGACAATCTGCCGGCCGTCGCGCTCAATGGAGCGCAGCCGGCGCCGGTTAAGAATTTCGGAAACCCTGCCGCTCGTCGTCGAGAGAATGCGAGCGAACTCCCCCCGGTCGATCCCCGGTTCCTGAATGCGGACTTGGATGGCGTCGATCGGGTCGGGCGGCTCCATCCTGTGGTGCTCCGGCTCACGCGCCTCCAGCAAAACCATCAGGACATCCAGCCGATCGGCCTCAGCCATGCTTGGCGCCCCACCCCACAAGGCCCGGATGGTCCGTTCGGCGTTTTGGTAATCCTGCTCGTTCCGGATCGGAGCAATGACGGACATATCCATGGCTACAACTCCTGCAAACCTCTGCCGTCACGCTGGTTCACACGATAATACCCGGTATGGGTGCCGAGCCAAAGCACCAAAGCGCTGTGCCTGACAAAGTCGATCACGCAAATCCGTCCGCCGGATCGACACTGACATTATAGTTTGGCCAACAAGCCGCGTGTATACTGCACGAATGCCGCAGGACTTCGCGCCCCGCCTTGACATCCTCCCGCCCCCGCAGCGCCGGCTTTGGGACGAACTCGCCGCCGTGCCCGCGGAGTTCGTGCTTTATGGCGGCACGGCCATCGCCCTACATCTCGGACACCGGCAGTCAGTGGATTTCGACTTCTTCGGCAGCCGTCCCCTCGACCCCATCCACCTGGTTCCCGCGATTCCCTTCCTCGCCGATGCGACAGTGACGCAACGGGAGCCGAACACCTTCAGTTGCCTGGTGGATCGCGGCGGCATCGTGAAGCTGTCATTTTTCGGCCTGCCGGGCATCCCGCGCCTGAGGCCGCCGCTCATCGCGCCGGACAACGGCCTCCAGGTCGCCTCGCTGCTCGACCTGGCCGGCATGAAAGCCTCCGTGGTGCAGGTGCGCGCCGAGGCGAAGGACTATCTCGATATCGACGCCGTCCTCACTGACGGGCGGATCGACCTGCCGGCAGCGCTCGCCAGTGCGAGGGCGATCTACGGCGCGGCGTTCAATCCGCTCGCCACCCTGAAGGCCCTAACCTACTTCGATGACGGCAACGTCAGCAGTCTGCCCCGAGCCGTCAAAGATCGGCTTGTGGCGGCATCCCGCGCCGTTGATCCGTCCCGCCTGCCGAAGATCCCCGCCCGATGAAGCCGATCCCGCTGACACCGGAGACCGCGGCGCTGGCCCGGCGGCTCATCTGGTTCGAAGAACCGGCGGATGCGCTGGCCGATCCGGTCCGGTTCATAGCCTACGCGCTGGAGGCCGCGACGCATGAAGACATGCAGGCGTTGCGCGAGCACGCCAACATCACCGATGCCGAGGTCCTGGAGGCACTCGACGCCGCTCCCCCTGGAATTATTCGCCCGCGCTCATGGGCCTATTGGAACGCCAAAATGGGACGCTACCCGCCGCCGCCTTTGCCGCAACGGCGACTGGGTTGATGGAGTGACCGCCCGCCTCACCAGGGTTGGACCGAGGTGCTCGATCCAGACCGGGAGAGTCGCCGGAACGGACTATTGCGGAGCAATCTGCGGCGTGAGCAACTAATTGTGCCTTCTCTGTAAGAAGATTTCAGACCTCGCGGCTTGCAATATACAGGCCGCTCCGCGTCGTTGAGTCTGGGACACCGAGACACGCTCTGGGGGCAAAATGACAAAACGACTCTCACGCCGCGGGATCATGGCAGCCACCGCCGCGGGCAGCGCCCCCATTGTCGCAACACCCTCCCGCTCCGCCACCTTCACTGCTGATAATTGCCACGGCCCAGCGTCCTGAATGCGGGCATCCTCAGTGAAAGCCTTCTGGACTTTGCTGACAAAGAGTCGCTGCAAAATAGAAAGATGCCCGAAGGTCTCGCCCATGCGCGCGCCTCAATCAGGCGGGGTATGCATCAAGCCCGTACCGGCACGGGGTTCGGCTGTTCGCCCGGAACGGAAACCGGCCGATCGGCATCCGATACGGCAACACCAAAGCCTCTTGCCTCCGCGGCGTGAGACCTTTCCTTCTGCCGCCTCCAACCGCCGGAGAAAGATATATCTTGACTCCCGATATATCGCGTTCTATATCGGCCTCCATGAGACACACACACCCACATGGACCACACCGCCGTTTCGCCTACCCCGAGGACCCGGCGCTTTGCCGCCCCGAGGGCGGACACCACGGCGGCCACCGCCACGGCCACCGCTTCGGCGGACGCCGCGGCGGCCGACTGTTCGACTACGGCGAACTCCGCCTGCTCTGCCTCGCCATGATCGCCGAGCAGCCCCGCCACGGCTACGAACTCATGAAAGCCATCGAGGAGCGCATGAGCGGCAGCTACAGCCCCAGCCCCGGCGTCATCTACCCGACGCTGTCGTGGCTCGAGGACATGGGCTACACCGCCGCCGAAACCGCCGACGCCGGCCGCAAGCGCTATCGTATCACGCCGGAGGGCGACGCTTTCCTGACCGCCAACCGCGCCTCGGTCGACGCCCTGCTCGCGCGCATCGGCCCCACCAACGGAGGCGCCCCCGACGGCATCCCCGCCCCGGTGCTGCGCGCCATGGAGAACCTGAAGCTGGCGCTGCGCCTGCGCCTGCGCGGCGGCCCGCTGGACCCGGAAACCGCGCAGACCATCGCCGCGGCTATCGACGCGGCAGTCCAGACCGTAGAGCGCGGCCGATGAACGCCACAGCCGAGATCGCCACGCCGCAGGCCAAACGGTACCTGTCGCAACTCTGCAAGCACTTCCAGCACAAGCTCCCGGTGACGCTGGACGACGCCTCCGGCCACATCGTCTTCAGCATCGGCGACTGCCACCTGCTCGCCGACGACGGCCGCCTGACACTGTCGCTGCAAGCCCCGGACGAGGCGCAACTGCTGCAGCTTCAGGACGTCGTCGCGCGCCATCTGCTGCGCTTCGCTTTCCGCGAAACGATGGACATTGTTTGGAGACAATGCTGAACCGCCGGTCCTGTTTGCCGTGCCCCGCGGGCGCTGATCCGCTATAACCCGCGCACGCAACCAGGAGCTACGCATGAAGTCGTTCACCGAACACCTGACCTTCACCGTGCCCGCGCGGATGGGATTCGTGAACATCACCGGCAAGCTGGCCGACTGCGTGGCCCGCAGTGGCGTGCAGGAGGGGCTGCTGCTGTGCAACGCCATGCACATCACCGCCTCGGTGTTCATCAACGACAACGAATCCGGGCTGCATGAGGACTACAAGAGCTGGCTGGAAAAGCTCGCGCCGTTCGATGCCTCGCCGCGGACCTACCAGCACAACCGCACCGGCGAGGACAACGCCGACGCGCACATGAAGCGGCAGATCATGGGGCGCGAGGTGGTCATCGCCATCACCGGCGGCAAGCTGGACTTCGGCCCGTGGGAGCAGGTGTTCTACGGCGAGTTCGACGGCCGCCGACCCAAGCGGGTGCTCGTGAAGATCATCGGGGAGTGAAGCCTCACCCCCGCCCCATCGCGTAGAACTCATCGTTCGGCCGCATCCCGGTGACGTTCGCCATGCGGTTCGACATCCCGAAGAATGCCGCGATGGCCGCGATGTCCCAGACATCCGCTTCCGAGAACCCGTGCCCCTTCAGCGCCTCGATATCCGTATCGCCCACCGCATAAGCCCCCGCGGACACCTGCATCGCAAAGTCCAGCATCGCCTTTTGCTTCGGCGTAACATCCGCCTTGCGGTAATTCACCGCCACCTGATCCGCGATCAGCGGATTCTTCGCGCGTATCCGCAGCACCGCCCCATGCGCGACGACGCAATACTGGCACTGGTTGGCGCTGGAGGTCGCCACCACGATCATCTCGCGCTCCGCCGGGGTCAGTCCGCCGCGCTTGTCCATCAGCGCGTCATGATAGGCGAAGAACGCGCGGAACTCCTCAGGCCGGTGCGCCAGCACCAGGAACACGTTCGGAACGAAGCCGGCTTTCTCCTGCACCGCCAGAATGCGGGCGCGGATATCCTCCGGCAGGTCATCCAGGGCGGGGACTGGCCAGCGGCTGATCGGGTGCGTGCTCATGGTCCTCGGGCCTACCATGCGCGCGGGCGGTCATCAATCACTGTGCCGAGGCCGTCTGCGCGTCGGCCGTCGCCGCCGCGGCCGCCGCCTTCAGGTCGGGATACAGCGCACCCAGCGCCAGCAGCACCCCGTTGGTCCAGCCAAAGCCGATCTGAGTAGCGTATTCGCCGCCTCCGCCGGGCGTGCCGGAGGCGGACATGACGTCGTACTTCTCCACCAGTTGCGCCTGCAACTGGTAAACCGAGATGTTCGCGCCCACCCAGTTCGAGGCGATCCGCCGCGCCAGGTCCGGATATCCGAAGTTGCGCAAGCCGACGACGGCGATCCATTGCAGCGGCGCCCAGCCGTTCGGGGCATCCCATTGCTGGCCGCTGTTCACCAGCGTCGTCGCCATCCCGCCCGGCTGTAGCAGCTTGTCCGAAACGACTCGGGCAACCGACCGCGCCTGTTGCTGTGTGGCGATATTCAGGAACAGCGGATAAAGCGTTGCCGCCGAGACATTCCCGGTCGTCGTTCCCGCGCGCCACAGGTAATCGGTGAACACCCCGTCCTGCGCGTCCCACATCACCCGCCGGATCGCATCGATCCGCGCCTCCGCCCGAGCGGCATACTCCGCCGCATGCGCCGAATCGCCATTGCACTGATAGGCTTTCGCCAGCACCTGCTCCAGCTTCACCAGCAGGCTGTTGAGATCGGGCGGCAGCAGCGACAGCGTCCGGATCGTACTCAGCGTCATGCCGTCGGCGAGCCAGCGGGAACTGAAATCCCACCCCGATTCCGCCGCCGCGCGCAGGTCGCGCCACACCTCGCCCGAGGGCCGGGAGGTCTGCTTCGCGGTCTGCACGTCTTCCAGATACGACTCGTCGCGCGGCGCCTTGCGTGCGTCCCAGTAACGGTTGAGCACGGTCCCGTCGAGCAGCCGCACGACATGCTGCGTTGCCTGGCCCGGCAGTAGCATATCCTCGCCCTGCATCCAGTAGTCGTATTCCGCCTGCAGTTCCGGCAGATACGTCGTATAGGTCTGGTCTCCGTCGGTCCGCGCGATCAGCTCGACCATCAGGGCGAAGAACGGCGGCTGCGAGCGGCTGAGATAGTAGCTGCGGTTGCCGTTCGGGATGTGGTGATACTGATCGATTTCGAAAGCAAAATCCTTCAGCATGCCAACGGCCACGTCGTGCTGGCCGTCCTGGTCCAGCCCGAGCATGGCGAAATACGTGTCCCAGTAATAGAATTCCCGGAACCGCCCGCCCGGAACGACATAGGGATACGGCAGCGGCAGCAAGGTCGAATACGGCGGCACCGATGTCGTCGACTGCTCCAGCACCGGCCAGAGGCTGGCGATGTAATCCAGCAAACCCTCCCCGCTCGAGGCCGGATTGACCGTCGGGCCCGGCGGGATCGGCCCTGAGAAGTAATAATTTACGAAGGCTGCCAGGTCGAAGCCCGGCGACGTTTCGGCCGCGTTGTAGGCACCCAGGATGTCCGAGAGCGTGCCGGCGGGAATCAGGTCGGGAAATGTCTTGCTGTCCGGGAAAATCGACGCCAGTTCCACGGCACGGTAGAGGCTGCCGTATTCGATCGAGGGGGGGATTGGATAATCCGGCCCGACGCTCTGCGCCCGGACGCCGGTTGCGAGTATCGTCCAGACGCCAACGACGGCCAGTGCCCGGAACCGCATGCTTGCATTCCCCCAGATCTTGTTTGACTGCCCTTTCTCAATCATGGGGGCTTCCGTGGACGCTACACCACCAGCCGGTTGTAACCTTTACGTCAAGCCCTCACCGGCATGCACGGGAGCCAGCGGTTCATGCCAATCGTCATAGCCCGGCTCGTCCCGGGCCACCCCGGCAAGCACCTGCCGCAACAGGTGGTCCGGACGAGCCGTGCCATGACGCCTAAATAACGACGACCGGTGCCGGCCGCCCCTACGCGTTTACATCCACCACGACCCGTCCGCGTGTCTCCCCCTTCAATATCCGGCCGCCATACTCAGGCAGCGCCGCCAAAGGCACGGTCTCCGTCATCGCGTCCAGCTTTTCCAGCGGCAGGTCGCGCACCAGCCGCTGCCACGCCTCCTGCCGCAACTCCATCGGGCACATCACCGAATCGATCCCCAGCAGGTTCACCCCCCGCAGCAGGAACGGGATCACCGTGGCCGGCAACTCAGTGCCCCCCGCCAGCCCGCACGCCGCCACGCTGCCGAGATACTTCAACTGCGTCAAAATCGTCGCCAGCGTGGTGCCGCCGACGGCATCGACCGCCCCGGCCCAGCGCTCGCCATCCAGCGGCCGCTCCGGCTTCTTTGCCAGGTCCGCCCGGTCGATGATCGCCGACGCGCCGAGATCGCGCAGATAGTCATGCGTCGCGCTGCGCCCGGTCGAGGCCACCACCTGATGCCCCAGCTTCGCCAGGATCGCGGTCGCCACGCTGCCGACGCCTCCGGCCGCGCCGGTCACCAGCACCTCGCCGCCGCCCGGCTTCAGGCCATGGCGTTCCAGGGCCATCACCGCGAGCATCGCCGTGAACCCGGCCGTGCCGATGGCCATCGCGCGCTGCGTGGTCAGTCCCGCCGGCAGCTTGACCGGCATCGACGCCTTGACTCGCGCCTTCTGCGCGAAACCGCCCCACTGCACCTCGCCGACGCGCCAGCCGGTCACCACAACCGCGTCGCCGGCCCTGAACGCCGGGGAATCCGAGTGCTCGACAGTGCCGGCGAAGTCGATGCCGCCGACATGCGGATATTTGCGCACCAGCCGGCCGAGGCCGTTCAGGATCATCCCGTCCTTGTAGTTCAGTCCCGAATACGCGACCGCGACCGTGACCTCGCCCGCCGGGAGCGCCGTTTCGTCGACCTGTTCGATGCGCGGCTCGACCTTGCCGCCCGTCTCGTGCAGCACCAGCGCGGTAAACTCGCTCATGGTCCCATTTCCTCTTGGTTCGATCAGTTGCCCGGGGGTCGGCCTCAGTCCCGCTTCTGCTGTCCCAGCCAGCGGAACACGACGGAAAAGTCCTTGCCACCCTCGCCCGCGTCCACCACCTGCTGGTAGAAGCTCATCGCCATAGCGCCCAGCGGAGTTGGCGACCCCGTCGCCTCCGCCGCCGCCTGCGACAGCTTCACGTCCTTCAGCATCAGCGCCGCGGCGAAGCCGGCTGCGTAGTCGCGGTTTGACGGCGCGGCCGGCACCGGGCCGGGTGCTGGACAGTAATTCGACAGTGCCCATGAATTGGATGTCGCCGTCGAGCAGATCTGATGCAGCTTGTCCCAGTCCAGGCCAAGCTTCTGCGCCAGCAAGAACCCCTCCGACACGCCGATCATGTTGATCGCAAGCATCATGTTGTTGCAAATCTTCACCGCCTGCCCGGCGCCCGGGCCGCCGGCATGGAAGATGTTCTTGCCCATCGCCGCCAGCACCGGCTGGCCGCAGGCGAACGCCTCGTCGGTGCCCCCGACCATGAAGGTCAGGGTGGCGTTCTGCGCGCCCGCGGTGCCGCCGGAGACGGGAGCGTCCAGCATCGCCAGGCCCACCTCGGCCGCGGCGGCGGTGACCTCCCGCGCGGTATCCACATCAATGGTGGAGCAGTCGATCAGTAGCGGCCGGTAATCCTTGACCTCGTCGAGCAGGCCGCCCTGGTGCAGGAAGACCTGCCGCACATGCTCGCCTGCCGGGAGCATGGTGATGACGACCTGCGCGCCGGAGGCTGCTTCGGCCGCGCTGGCGGCGGTCTTGCCGCCGGCGCTTTGCAGCGCCTCGAGCGCCGCCGGGTTGAGGTCAAAGCCGGTGACGGTGTGGCCGGCCTTCACCAGGTTGGCCGCCATCGGCCCGCCCATGTTGCCCAGGCCGATGAAGCCGATGCGTATTGCCATGATCAGAGGACCTCGAAGATGTCGTAGATTGGGCCTTCCGGCGGGCGGCTGCCCGTGCCGATGGCGAAAATGCCGTTCAGCCAGGCGTACCGCGGCGCCGCGGTCTCGAAGGTGACGACTGTCCGGAAGTAGTATTGCGAGGGATCGACGTATTGGCCGCTGTTGACCTTCTGCATCACGTCGGGCGGTCCGTGGCGCAGGCCGCGATAGGTCAGGCCGATGGCGGCGCCGTCGTCGGTTTGCAGGACGATGCGCACATCCAGCGTGGTGACCCCGTCGCGGGCGGCCGATGATCCAGTCGGAGCCGCCGGGCAGCACGGTGCCGCGCAGCTTCGGCCCCTCGAACGTGCCGCCGGCCACCAGTCCGACACGGCGGTTGCCGGATGGCGTGTCACCAACGGGCTGCAAGCCGCTGACCGCAAGCTTGAGCGTCAACAGATGCGATGTGCGGATTTCGGCCATGTATCGAGTCCCTCCCGTGGCGCGGGAGGGATCAGACCTGATCCGGAGCGGTGAGACAAGATGCTGGCCGCACTGGCTAAAGTGCGGCCAGCCGGACCCGCCTATGCGTTGACTCTCTGCCGATAGCGATCCGCGACCTCCCGGCTCGACAGGTTCGGCGCCATCGTCAGCCGCGCATCGTTGTAGGCGATCCACTGCGCTTCGTCGGCCAGCGGCGGAATGGTGACCGTCTCGCCCTTGTCGAGGCCGGCCAGCGCCGCATCGACCAGGTCGCCGGTCTCCATCACCTTGCCCGGCAGGAACGCGTCCGGGTCCTTGCCCGACCGCTCCCAGATTTCGGTGCGCGTGGCGCCCGGCAGCACGGCCTGGATATGCACGCCGGCCTCTCGGACCGTTTCGGCCAGACTGAGCGACAGGTTCAGGACGAACGCTTTCGACCCGCTGTAGACGCCATCGAACAGCTCCGGCGCAAGAGCCAGGACGGAGGCGATGTTGACGATGGTGCCCGCCTTGCGCGCCACGAACGCCCGTCCGGCGGCGGCGGCCAGCAGCGTGGGCGCGGTGATATTGACCGCGATCAGCCGCTCCAGTTGCGCCGGCTCGTTGTCCAGCAGCCCGCCATTCAGGGAAATTCCCGCGTTGTTGACGAGCATCGTGATCGCCTTGTCGGTTTCCAGCCGCTCCCGGACCCTCGCCAGATCCTCGGGCACAGCCAGATCGGCCGGGATGATGTCGATGCCGCGGCCGGTCTCGGCACGCAGGCGTTCGGCGAGCGTCTGCATGCGGCCCTCGTCGCGCGCCACGAGGACCAAATCGTATCCGCGATGCGCCAGCCGATCGGCGTAGACGGCGCCGATGCCGCTGGACGCGCCGGTGATGAGGGCGGTGCCGGTGGATGAACTGCTCATGATTGCTTCTCCCGCAGACCCGGTCGATTCCTGGTCACTTTCGGGAAGGTAGTCACAGAGTTTCGTGATGCAAGCCTTAGGCCCGGCCTTTCGCGGCGGGCGCGCAAGGCCTGATTATCGCCCGGGGAGCGGCCCCCGTCGCATTGCCAGCTCCAGGCGGCGCTGGCCGGCCGGCCGGAGGCATTGAAACACGTATCAAAACAACGCCGTATCGGTGACTATTTCGGTATCGCCAGGATGTGATGTTTATGTATTATGGCCGGGAATTCGGGGCCGGTATGCTCGGCCTGCGCGATCCTCCGGCGCATCCGGCAAGAGCCGAAGGTGCCGGAGCCGGACTGTGACGATGGCCCCGAACACCCGGCTGCGCCGGTCCGTCAAGGCCGCCGGGCGCATTAAACGCCCATCTCTACCGGCACGGGAACGGTTTAGCCCAACCCATTTTTAGTTCACCGGCGCGGCCCGGCCCGCCGGTGCCGCACCATCGACGCTTGTGCACCGCGCCGCCCGGCTGAAAATTGCTCTTTTTGGTATAGAACTCAAGGCAGATCTGGTGCACAATCGTCTGCCCTCGCAGCCGCCGGAACGATCCCGTGTCAATACTTCCGCATCAACGCCACGATCCGTCCCTGCACCTTGACCCGGTCCGCCGGGAAAATCCGCGTTTCGTGGCGCGCGTTGCACGGTTCCAGCGCGATCGAATTCCCCCGCCGCCGCAGCCGCTTCAGGGTCACTTCGTTCTCATCGACCAGGGCGACCACGATCTGCCCGTTCTCGGCCGTGTCGCCCTTCAGGATGATCACCGTGTCGCCGTCCAGTATCCCGGCCTCGATCATCGAATCGCCGGCGACTTCAAGCCCGTAATGCTCCCCGGGGCCAAGCAGCGCCATCGGCACCTCGATATGGCTGTCCGTATCCTGCAGCGCCTCGATTGGCAGGCCCGCGGCGATGCGTCCATACAGTGGCAACTCGATCGCCCCGACGTCGCTCGCGGTGCGGACGCCGGACAGACGCTGCGTGAAGTCGCCGCGGATCACGTTCGGCGAGAAGCCGCCGGCAGCCTCAACCGGCGCGGCGACGGCCGCTTCCCGAGGCGCCATGTTGTCCGGCAGCCGCAGCACGTCGAGCGCGCGGGCCCGGTGATGCCGCCGGGCGATGTAGCCCCGCTCCTCCAGCGCCGAGATCAGGCGATGGATGCCGGACTTCGACCGCAGGTTCAGCGCTTCCTTCATCTCCTCGAAACTTGGGGAGAAGCCCGTCTGCTTCAGGTGGCTATCGATATACACCAGCAGTTCATACTGTTTCCGGGTCAACATGATAGGCGTCCTTGCAAGAAAGCCGGAACAAAGCGGCAACCGTCATGGCCGTTCTATGTTGGTTCCGTCGGACACGTCAAGCAGAACTGTGGGTAATTGCGAATACACCAGCATTCAAGCGGGTTTTTTCTTCCCCGACCGGCCTCACAAGCCCAGGGAATCGAGCCGGATGATCCTTACTTCGGCGCCTTCCGTCAGCGCCGGTGCGTGCGGTTCCCGCAGTATCAGCGCGTCCGCCAGGGCCAGCCGGCGCAGCATGGCCGAATCCTGCACCGGGAACGGCGTGACCACGATCCGCCCCGTCGCATCGGTCTCCACCGTGGCACGCAAATGGTCGGCGCGTTTGTCATTCGCCCGGACCGCGGCGCCCAGGAAGGCGGTGCTGACAGGCGGCGGCGCGGGGGGCAGGCCGCTCAGCCGCGACAGGGCCGGCAGCAGGAACAGGATGGCGCACACCAGGGCGGAGACAGGATTGCCGGGCAGGCCGATCACCGGAGTCGCCCCCATCTGGCCGAACAGCAGCGGTTTGCCGGGGCGCATGGCGATCTGCCAGAAGTCCAGCGTCATGCCCCGAGCCTGCAGCGCGGACAGCACCAGATCATGGTCGCCCACCGATGCGCCGCCGGTGGTCACCAGCAGGTCCACCCCGGCGATCGAATCGGCGACCGCGCCGATTTCAGCTCGGTCGTCCCTGGCGTTCGGCAGAACCATCGGCTCCCCGCCCGCGGCGCGCACCAGGGCGGCCAGCGCGTGGGAATTGGAACTGACGATGCCACCCGGCGGAATCGGCTCGCCCGGCATGGCGATCTCATCCCCGGTGGCGAGAATGGCGATTCGCGGACGCCGATGCACCGTCAGCCAGGGGTGGTTGGCCGCGGCGGCCAGGCCGACATCGCGCGCGGTGATCCTGCGGCCCGCCGGCAGCACGACATCGCCCGCGGCGAAGTCCTGGCCGGCTCGCCGGATATGGCGTCCGGCGATAACAGCTTCGTTAACGCGCACCTGGTCGCCGTCGCGGGTGGCGTCCTCCTGCAACAGGATCGCATCCGCCCCCGCCGGGACCACGCTGCCGGTAAACAGCCGGACGATCTGCCCGGGACCGACATGGCCGGCGAACGGGTGGCCGGCCGGGGCGTCGCCGATAACGGTCAATGAGGCATGCAGCGTGCCGTCCGCCGCTCGCAGTGCATAGCCGTCCATCGCCGAGATGTCGGCTGGCGGTTGCGTCAGGCGGGCAACGACCGGCACGGCGGTGACCCGGTTCCAGGCCTCGGCAAGCGCGACCACCTCCGGCGGCGCCGGGCGAACGGCGTCGAGGATACGGGAGCGGGCTTCGTCGACGCTGATCATAAGGGCTCCGGGATTGTCGTGCGCGCAGTGTTCGCAATTCGTGCGACCACGTTCAAGGGCCGGCGCCGCGGCGGCGCCTAGGTCGTCGCCCGCTCGATGATCTGGAACGGAACCTGCACGCGGTCGGGATCCCGCGCGCCCTCCCCGGCCAGCCGCCGCAGCAGGAACCCCGCGGCCGATCGGCCGGTGCCATCGCCCTCCGGGCTGACCGTGGTGATCGGCGGCTCGTTCGCCGCCGCGAGTTCGAGATTGCCGAAGCCGACCACCGCGAGATGCTCCGGGATCATCACGCCCTGCACCCGCGCCTCCGTCACCACGCCGAACGCCATCAGGTCGGAACTGCAAAACAGCGCGCAACGCTGCTCCAGATACGGCAGCAGGGCGCGCAACCCGTCGCGGCCCGAGGCTGCCGTGCTGGGCGAGGACGTCGTGTGCTCCCAGACGACGGGCTTGCCGGCCGCGGCAATCGTTTCGGCGAAGCCGCGGGCGCGGGCCAGCGCGCGCGAATCCCGAGCCGTCAGGATGGCGAAACGATCATGCCCCTTGGCCAGCAGCAGCGTCGCCACCTCGGTGCCGACCTGAACGTGGTCGAAGCCGATCGCCATGTCGATCGGGCGGCTGGATACATCCCAGACCTCGACGACGGGAATCCGCGCCTCGATCAGCATCTGCAACGCCGAAGGGTTGTATCCGGACCCGGTTATCAGCAGCGCATCCGGGCGGCGGCCGAGCAGCGCGCGGAACAGCCCTTCATCGTCGGTATTCTCATAGCCGCTGATCGACAGCATCACCTGATAGCCGGCCTGGCGCATGGCATCGCTGAACGACGCGACGAGACCGGAGAACATGGGATGCGCGATCGTCGGCACGATGGCGGCGACCATGCGCGACTTCCGCGATGACAAACCGCCCGCGATCAGATTGGGGACGTAACCGAGGCGGGTGATCGCCTCCCGCACCCGCGCGGTTGTCTCGGGCGAGACCCGATCCGGGGTGTTGATCACCCGGGAGACCGTCATCGGCGCGACACCCGCCGCCGCCGCCACGTCGGTGATCTTGACGGACGCCGAGCGGGTAACAGGAGAGCGCTCCGTTTCGGACACCGTATTTTCCTTGGGTTGGAGGCTGCAACGACACCTTAGCGTGCCGGCTCGCGTACGGCCAGCGCCGATACGGGTCTGGAGCGATGAAGGCGTCAGGTTACGCGGCGGTAGCGGATCGCGAGCGAGCAGGCGAACAGTCCCGCCCCAGCCGCGGCGAACATCATCAACGCGAGATAATACGATCCTGTCGCGCTGACGATCAAACCGACCGTCACCGGCATGACGATTCCCGATATGTTGCCAGCGAAATTCATGGCACCCGCGAGGAACCCGGCCTTTCGGTCGCCGATCAGCAGAGTTGGCAGTGTCCAGTACATGCCGCACCAGCGCATGAAAAACAGCGTCGCGGCCAGCAGCGCGATCACCGCAGCCTGATCATGCACATAGGCGACCAGGAACACCGCGATCGTTGCGAGGCCGGCGGAGGTCCCGAACAGTCGGCGATACACGGTTTCGGGGGAGGCGCTGGTGCGCAGTCCAAAATCCAGCAATTGGCCGCCGAATAATTCACCCGCGAATCCGGCGAAGAAGACCAGGAAGGTTGCCCAGCCGAGCGCGCCGATATCGAGGCCTTGGGTCTTCGCGAGGAAGCTGGGGATCCACGTGAGAAAGCCGTACCAAAGCGAATTGAAACAGAACCAGCCGATGAACAGCAGCCAGATCGACGGTATCCGCAGGATCGATCGGATATCCTCCCGGCCCTGATTCTCCGCGGCACGTTTGATGCTTTCGTGGATGTGGTTGCGTTCCTGCTCGTTCACGGACTGATGCTCGTGCGGGTGATTGCGTATATACAACCATGCCGCAACGCCACACGCCATGGTTGCGAGTCCCGCGGCCAGAAAGGCCAGACGCCATGAGTTCGAGCGCGGCGATCAGGCCGGCGATGATCAGCGAACCGACCGCGGTGCCGAGCGGCGCGCCTCCGTCCAGCAGTGCCGCGGCACGGCCGCGTTCGGTCGGCGTCATCCACATGCCGATCAATTTGGCGCCGGCCGGATAGATGGGCCCCTCCGCGATGCCGAGGCCAAGCCGGGTCAGCAGCATTGTTACCCAACCCGTCGTCGCAGCGGCGAGCGATGCGAAGGCACCCCAGCCGATCGTTGCACCGGCAACGACCGAGCGCGGCAGAAACCGGTCGGCAAGCATGCCGCCGGGGATCTGCATCGCGCAGTAAGTCCAGAAAAAGCTGCTCAGCAGGACACCCTGGATCGCCGGAGAGATGCTGAATTCCCGGCTGATCATCGGCATGGCGACGGAGAGCGAGGCGCGGTCGATGTAGTTGATCGCGACGGTGGCCAGGATCAGGAAGAAGATGCGCCACCGGACGTTGGTCATTCCGGATAGGTTTGTTACAGCGTCGATCATGGAGATGTCCTCCTGCCTTGCCTGGCTTGAACGTGCAGCCGGTGGGCGCGTTGCGGCACCGCCATGCCGGGCGGCGCGAACAACAATCTGTAACTTGCGGTCTCGTGAACGGACCGGTTTGCCGTTTCATGATCCAAGACGTAGGCATGAACATCACCACGCTGGATTCGCTTTCAAGCCTGCCCATGTCGTATTCGGCCGCAACGGAGCGGCTTAATATCGGTCAAGAAATAGAGTGGGAAGCACAACATCTGGCGCTGAGCGCGTGGCTTGAGCATGTTCCCTTTGCGTTCTGGATCATCAAGGCGCTGCGGCCCGATTGTCTCGTCGAACTTGGTACCGAGCGGGGCGTGTCCTATGCGGCGTTCTGCCAGGCGGTGGAACGGCTGGGTCTCGGCACGCGTTGCTACGCTGTCGATACATGGAAGGGTGACGATCACGCCGGGCATTACGATGAATCCGTCTTCGCCCGCCTGTCGGAACTAAACGATCGGCGGTATCGCCGATTTTCCTCACTGTTGCGCACCAAATTCGCGGAGGCGCTGCCTTACTTCGCCGATGGCGAGATTGATCTCCTGCACATCGACGGACTCCACACCTATGAAGCCGTTGCGGAAGACTTCGCGTCCTGGCGCCCGAAGCTATCCGACCGGGCGGTGGTCATATTCCATGACACCAACGTTCGCCGCGACGAGTTCGGCGTCTGGCGGCTGTGGCGCGAATTAGCATCGGACTATCCGCACTTCGAGTTCGTGCATGGCTACGGCCTGGGTATCTTGGGTATCGGCAAGGATCTGCCTCCACCGGTATCGGCGCTTTTTGAAACCGAGTCCGACCGCCCTGCCCTGACCGCGATTCGCAACGTGTTTTCCGCGCGAGGCACCGCGGTGCTGCGGTCTTATGAGGTGCAGGGCGCTTTGGAACGCGCAGCTTCCATGGAAGCCGCCGCCGCCGGGTTGCGGCATGAGACAGCTTCATTGAACGACCGGATCGGCATCCACCTGCGAGAAATCGACGCCGCGCGAAACGAAGCGGGCCTGTTGCGGCAAGAGATCGAGACCCGCGATGCAGAGGTGATGTCGCTGCGGGCGGAATTGGCGGCAACGACAGAGAAGTTGCGGCAGGAATTGGCCTCCGCGCAGCAGGACGCGAGCGACCTGCGCACGCGCCTGGCCGACGAAGATGCGGTGGTGGCCGAACTTCGCGCGCAACTCGGCGAGGCGGCGCGGGAGGCGCTTCGGCTGACCGCGGACGCACCGGGACTGCGGACCACGATCGACGAACTCAGGGCGCAGCTTTCCTTTGCCGAGGCGCGGCATGCGGCCACGATGGCATCGACGTCCTGGCGCGTCACAGGCCCGTTGCGTTTCCTTAAGACTTCCGTGATCAACCGGCGGTGGGCCGATCGGCCACGGCGGCGGGAGTCGCCCAAGGGCTTGTTCGAAGTCGCAACTTCGCCCGCGTTGCCTCTGCGGGAACGGATTTATCCACCGGCGCCTCACGCTGCTTTGCTGTGGCACCGCGTGCTGATCGTGGGCGAATTGTCGTTGCCTCAGTGTAAGAAGTATCGGATCGACCAGAAGCAGACGATGATTACCGCGCTGGGTTGGGACTGCACGGTGGTAGGCTGGCAGGATACCAACCGGGTGCTCGATCTGATGCAGACCTATAGCGTGGTCATATTCTATCGCGTGCCAGCGTTGCCCAATGTCGAGCAGGAAATATTGGAAGTTCACCGCCTCGGCCTGCCATTCTACTACGAACTCGATGATCTGATCTTTGATCTGAACGATTACGGCGCCAACCCGAACCTGGCCGGTCTCGATGAACAGTCGGTCTCGGGTTTGTTCGTCGGGGCCGCGCTCTATCGCAATGCATTGGCACAATGCGGTGATGTCATCGCCAGCACTCCCTACCTGGCGGAGCGCATGCAGTCGGTGGGCGGAGGCCGATCGTTTGTCATCGAGAACGCGTTGGATAAGCAAACTCTTGACGCGGCTGATAATGCTCACCGCACCACATCCGATGGCAAGATCCGAATCGTCTATGGCTCGGGCACAAAAACACACGACGAGGATTTCCGCTGCGTCGCGACCGCTCTGTACCGGGTGGCGATGGAGCACGACAATGTGGTGATCCTGCTTGTCGGCGAACTCAATCCACCCGAATTCCTGTCCGAACTCGGCGAACGGTTTCAACAGTTGCCCGCCCGCCCATATCCCGAATATCTCGGGCTGGTGGCGCAGTGCGACATCGCGATCGCCCCGCTGTTTCCGGCCAACTTCAACGAAGCAAAAAGCAACATCAAGTTTCTGGAGGCCGCTACTGTAGAAGTCCCGTGCGTCTGCTCCCCGCGATCGGCTTTTGCTTACGCCATCCGGCCGGGAGAGACCGGTTTCCTGGCGGAAAGCACGGACGACTGGTACGCGGTCCTGACGGCCTTGGTGGTCGATCCGGCTTTGAGAAAATCCGTCGGCAAGGCCGCCCGCCGCGACGTGCTGAACCGTTACAGCCAAACCAGCGTAGGACGCAACCAGGTGCGGCCGTTGTTGGATACGCATGCACCGAAGCCCGATCCGCGGCTGCACATTCTCCAGGTAAACTTGCTTTATAGCCCGCAATCTTTCGGCGGCGCGACGCTGGTGATGGAGGAGATGGTTCGCCTGCTGAACGCCCGCGCCGATACCCGCGTCAGCGTCTTTACCTCGGCTCCGTCCGGTTGGCTGAGGCCGTATGCGATCGAGCGCGGATCGGAGGACGGCGTGCCAGTGTTCCGCATGGGCATTCAGGATCGGCCGGACTGGCCGTTTGAGTTGTGGGACGAGAACGCGGCGGAAGGTTTCCGCGAGGTTCTGCGCGCGTTACGGCCGAACGTGGTTCATTTCCATGCGGTTCAGGGCCTCGGCGCTGCGATTCTGAAGACGTGCAAAGAGGAAGAAATCCCGTACGTCGTTACGCTTCATGACGCGTGGTGGCTGTGCGAGCGGCAATTCCTGGTTACGGGGGAAGGGAAATACTGCGGGCAGCACCAGATCGATCTGAACACATGCGCGAACTGCGTGGCCAGCGTCGGCGCAACGGTGATCCGCAGCATTCGGCTCCGGCAGGTGCTGGAAGCCGCTGATTTGCTGCTGACCCCAACGGCGCATTGGCGGGACTTCCATATCGAAAACGGCTTCGCGGCCGACCGGGTGCGGGTCAATGAAAACGGGGCCGCGCTGCCCCGGCATGCGTCACCCAATAAGGGACCGGCGAGGCTGCGCTTCGGGTTCTCCGGCGGAGCCGAGCCGGTCAAGGGATTTCCGGTGCTGAAGCGGACGTTCGAATTGCTGGAGCGGGACGACTGGGAGTTGGTCGTCATCAACCACGGCCTTATTATCGGGTCCGACAAATTCACCGGCATGACCTGGAACGTCAAAGGCAGCGTCCGCGTGGTACCTCCCTTCGACGCGGAAACCCGCGACGCGTTCTTCGATTCAATCGACGTTTTGCTGTTCCCGTCGCAATGGCCGGAGTCTTTCGGCCTGACGGTTCGCGAGGCCTTGGCGCGCAACAAGTGGGTGATCGCGACCGACCACGGTGGCGCCGCCGAGGCGATCACGCCAGGCGTCAACGGCACCTTGATCCCGCTGGGAGACGATATCGATCCGTTTCGCAAGGCGGTGGAAGACCTGCTGGACCGGAAACCATCGCTCGCCGGATGGGTTAATCCGGTAGCAGGACGCATTCGCGACTATCCTGCGCAAGCCCGCGAGTTGCGCGACCTGCTGGCGTCGGTCGCAACGCCAACCGCGGCTCGGACCGGGCAAGGAATAGCCGCCGCCTACCTTGACGCAGGATCATAAGGAGTCACCGTTTTGGCCGAAGATCGCGCCGCGGAACTACTCAAAGGCGTAAGCCGCAAAAGCAAAATTCTTGAGCTGGGTCCCAGCGTCTCGCCGATGGCACCGCGATCGGCTGGCTGGGACGTTACGGTTGTGGATCACGCAACGCAGGAAGAGCTGATCGCCAAATACCGGAGCGATCCCAATGTAACGATAGCAAATATTGAAAAGGTCGACTACGTCTGGCATAATGGACCGCTGCATGAGCTTGTTCCGGCCGATCAACTAGGTACTTACGATGTGCTGATCGCAAGCCACGTGATCGAGCATCTTCCCGACCCGATCGGGTTCATGGCGTCAGCGCAGAAATTGCTGCATCCGGAACGCGGAATGCTGGCGCTCGCCGTTCCGGACAAGCGTTGGTGCTTCGATTATCTCAAGCAGGTCAGTTCCACCGGACAGTTCCTCGCCGCGCATCGCCTGGGGGCGCAACGCCACGGTCCGGCGACCCGCTTTGATCATTCCGCTTACATTGCGTTCGACAACGGCCGCGGTGGCTGGGGACGCGAGCATCTGACCGGGCTGAAACTCGCCGACACGCTGGATGCCGCCTATCGGCAATTCGAGGATTGGACGGCCGATCCGTCGGCCCCGTACGTGGATTGTCACGCGTGGCACTTCACGCCGTCGAGCTTCGCGCTGCTGGTTCTCGAGGCGTCGGCCGTCGGCCTGATCGATTGGCGCGTCGATTGGCTTCTGCCGAGATCGGGCGTCGAGTTCTTCGCCCGGCTCGTGCGCGGCCGCGAAACGTTTGCTTCACCGGTGGTGCGAGACGCAAAGCGCCAGGAACTGCTGAAACAGATCCTGCTTGAACTGAGAGAGCAGACGGACTGGCTGATAGAGCCCACCTCGACCGCCAACCCGTCGCCGCCCGTGGTCGTCGATCAAGGTTTCGATGCCGAGGCCAGGCAAAACCTTCGGCAGATCGCGGAAACGGCCGCGGCGATCAATACGGTGCTCCGCCCGGGCCGGGCAATCTGGCAACAAATGTTGCCCTTGCGGCGGACCGTCGCCAAAATGCGCGGCCGGATCTGACGGTTAGCGCCGGCCGGTCGGGACCTGATTGAACGGTATCCCTTTATCGGCCCTGATGTCAGGCGGCAAACCTAAGACACGTTCCGCAATGATGTTGCGTAAGATCTCATCTGATCCCCCGGCGATCCGCGCGCTGGGGGCCGTCAGCAGCGCGGACTGAAACATGGCATAAGCCTCCGCCAGATCGTCATCCATCACCAGGCCGCCGGCTCCCATCAGATCTATCCCGTAACTGGCGATGTCCTGCAGCTTCGATGCGTTGACCAGCTTATGGATCGAGTTCTCCGGCCCGGGCGTCTCGCCTTTTGAAAGCGCCGTCATGGTCCGAAACCGTGTGAACTTCAGTCCCTGGGCCCGCGCGTGCCATTCGGCAATCCGCTCGCGCACCGCAGCGTTCTGCATTGCCGGCTTGCCGTCGATCCGCAGCCCCCTGGCCAGTTCGACAAGGTCGTCCACCTCCGGCCGTTGCACGTCTCCAACGGCGAGACGTTCGTTCATCAGCGTCGTCAGCGAAACCCGCCACCCCTGCCCGACCGCGCCCAGGCGCTGACTGTCCGGAACCCGCACATCGGTGAAAAACACCTCATTGAAATGCTTCGCCCCCGACATCTGATGGATCGGCTTTATTTCTATGCCGGGTAATTTCATGTCGAGAAAGAAGAAGGTCAGCCCTTCATGCTTTGGCACGTTCGGGTCGGTCCGCACGACGATGATCCCGAAATCCGCCAGATGTGCGCCCGACGTCCAAATCTTCTGTCCGTTGATCACCCAATCATCGCCGTCCCGCTCCGCCTTCGTGCGCAGCGCTGCAAGATCCGATCCGCCGGCCGGTTCGCTGAACAACTGGCACCAGACTTCCTCCCCCCTCAGCGCAGGCTGAACGTAACGATCGAGGTGAACATCGGCCGCATACGCCATCATCGTCGGGATGCACATGCCGAGGCCAATTTCGTAGAGTCCACGCGGGACAACGAAATTGTCTTCCTCCTGATTATATATCACCTGCAGGATCGGAGATGCCTCCCGGCCGCCGAACCGTTTCGGCCACGTCAAACCAGCGAAGCCCGCATCGGCTTTTTTCGCCTGCCACGCCTTGCAGCGAACCACACCCTCGGCATCGACCCCGCCATAGCGCAGAACCGGCCGGGTCTCCGCCTTCAGCTTCGCGTTCGCCTCCAGAAATGCCCGGGCCTCGGCCCGGAACGCAGCTTCCTCTGGCGTGTCGTTGAAGTCCATGATCCCTGTTCCTTCAAGCCGCGTTGCGGGTTTCCAACAGATCGACCAGCCGGTCCTTCCAGAACGGAGCAGAACCGATCGCGAGGGCGAGCTGTTTGGACCGGCGGTAAAACAAATGACAATCCACGGCCCAGGTGAAGCCGATGCCGCCATGCGTCTGGATATTTTCCTTGGACGCCAGTTCGAACGCCTCGGTCGCCGACACCCGGGCAGTCGCCGCTGCCAGCGGCAGGTCGGTTGCATCAGCGCCCAATGCCCACGCGCCGTAGTAGGCATTCGACCGGGCAAGTTCCAAAGCCACATACATATCCGCCAACTTATGCTTGATCGCCTGGAACGATCCGATCGGCCGCCCGAATGCGTAACGATCGAGCGCATAGTCCCGCGCCGCCTTCAGGCAGGCATCCGCGCCACCCACCTGTTCAAAGGCGAACAGGATCGCCGCGCGGTCAAGAACGCGTTGCACCGACCCCCAACCCCCGCCCAACTTTTCAACCGGTACGGCATCGAACTCCAGGCGGGCGTGGTTGCGGGTTGGATCAAGCGTTTTCAGGTCGCGCCGCCGAACACCCGTCAGATCCGCCAGAAACAGGCTCGGCTGCGCGGCCTCGTCACGGGCCACAACGACGGCGACGTTTGCAAATCCGCCGTCGGCAACGGGCCACTTCGGGCCTTTCAACACACCTCCGACGGCGCGGGCATGAATCGCGGCGGGATCTGGATTGCCGCTGCCTTCGAATAGGGCGAAACAGCCGATCGCCGAACCGTCGGCGAGTTTCGGCAACCATTCGCGGCGTTGCGCATCCGATCCGGCGGTCAGAATCGCTTCCGCCGCGAGGTATGCGGTTGACGCGAACGGGACAGGCGCCACAGCACGCCCGATTTCCTCGGCCAGGACGCACAGGCCTTCGTAACCGAGACCGGCCCCACCGAATTCCTCCGGGATTGCCGCGCCGATCCAGCCCATGGCGGCGATTTCGCGCCAAAGTCCGGCGGCGTAGGGTTCCTGGCCATCCAGCGACCGGCGAACGAGGGTCGGGGTGCATTGATCCGACAGGAACCGCCGGGCCTGGTCGCGGAGTTGTTTCAGTTCATCGGAAAAGTCGAAGTTCATGGCGATTTTTCCCCCTTTCCCACAGGTTGCCAGCAGTGCGGGCGCCTGTGAAGGGCCGCGGGGTCAGACCGGAAGCAGCCGCCGATGCGGTTTCGGCGGGAGAATGACCTCGATCGGATCGCCCGGCCGGACGTCTCCGCCTTCCAGCACGATCGCCATGATTCCGGCCTTGCGGATCAGGCCCCCGCGGGAATCCTGATCCAGCGTCGCCGCCATCAGCCCCGGTTTGAAACGATCGAGTTGAATGCAAGGATTTCGCAGCCCGGTCACCTGCACCCGCGCAGTGGCGCCGATGTACAAAACGGTATCCGGCGGCAGGCCAAGCAGTTCGATCCCGCGGGTCAGAATGTTTTCGCCAATCTGCCCTGGACCAACAGCGAAGCCCTTCGCTTCCAGTTCATGGAACAATTCGCTGTGCAGCAGATGAACCTGCCGCAGATTCGGCTGGTTCGGATCGCGCGCAACGCGGGACCGGTGCCGCACCGTCCTCCCGGCGTGCCCATCGCCCGCCACGCCCAGACCGGCGAGCAAGGTAATCCACATCATTGGCTGCTTGCTGAAATGATGGCCGCTGCGCTGGCAGACGGCTTCGACGAATCCCTGCATGCAGGGTAGAATGCCATCACCGCGCGATGGCGGCGAGTGCACAAAAAAGCCGCCTGCCCAATGCCGGGCAGGCGGCGTTGTGCGGCCTTATGCGTCGCTCTTGTGCACGCCCTTGTCGCGGTTTTCCTTCAACCGGCCGTCATGTTCGGGATCCTTCACCGCGCCTGGCGTATGACCGCTGGAGTGGCTGCTGCCCTTGTCGGAGCCGGTTTCGCGGTTTTCCTTCAGACGTCCATCGTGTTCGGGGTCCTTGACCGCGCCGCGCGTATGGGTGTTCTCTCTATTGGCCATAAAAGCGCTGTTCCTCCAGTTACATCACGACCGGCGAAAATGCGTCGGCCGATGCTGACGAAACGCAGCGGCGAAGCGAAAAGTTGGCTCAATCACAGCGGGTTTCAGCGAGACGGCCGATCGGCGCCCGATCCCGCGTCGGGCGGATCATTTGGCCTTCGCCACGGCGCAGGAATGGTCCTGCAGTTGCTCCCCCGAAGCCCGGTCTCCCGCCAGCAGATCGGCGTGATCATCGAGCAAAACAAATCCCCGCACTTCACCGGGGAACGTCGCACCGACAACCACCAACGTGTGCATGCCCATGTCGCTGCGCGCCTGCGGATCGTTGTCCGCCAGCACATGAAACGGATCGACAGTGTCGAGACTTTCCTGGTTGATCCGGATCGCCCGGTAATCATGCCCGGCCAGTTTCACGGGAAACGGTGCCCAATGGTCGCCGATCTTGTCGAGGTTGGCGTTTAGGGCATTACGCACATCGGGACGGATGCAGTCGATGTGAATGTGCAACTCATCCTGCGTTCGCCCCACGGCGGAATTGATCGCCAGCGATATGGCATCGGGCGGCAGTGTGACGTGCAATTTCGCCTCGACCAAAGACCGCGCCTTCCATGCCGCATCCCAATAGTTCGTCGCCCCCGGCGCCAGGATCGCCGGGTCCTCGATGCCGCCGATGCGGGCTGTCGGCAGCAGCAAGTACTGGGCGACCCCGTTGATGTCCTTCAGCACCGCCGTGCCTTTATCGACGCCCTGCGCGAGATCGACCTCCGCGCAAGGCGCGGGATCGTGCGCCTGCTCCTCGTGCGGCACGCACTTCCCATGCACGATTTTCCATAATGCTGTCGGATCGGCTGCTCCCGCGCCCACCGGAACGAACACCGTGGCAAGAACCAAAAGCCAGGTCCGCATCAACGCGACTCTAGTTCGGAACCGGCCAGCAATTCGCACAGTTTCGCCATTTCAGTATGATCCGCATCCGGCCCGAATTTCGCGCGGGCGGAGACGATCATTTCGTTCACTAAGGCTGACACCGGTGCGGCGGTGGCGGTCTCGCGTCCCACCTGAAGAGCGATCGACAAATCCTTCGCCAGCAAACCCATGGTGAATCCGGCGTCGAATTTCCGGGACAGGACGAATTGCTTGAACTTCTTCTGGGTCGAATTGTTCATCCCGGTCGCGGCGTTCAGCACGTCGGTCATAACAGCGGGGTCCAGGCCGAAGCGCTGGCCGATCAGCAAAGCCTCAATGCCAATCAAGAAACCTCCGGTGCTGACGAGATTGTTCAGGGCTTTCATGGCCTGGCCCGAACCGACGGCGCCGGTCCTCAGGACCGACGATCCCATGGTGGACAGCACCGGCATCGCCCGGTCGATCGTTGCGCTATCTCCGCCAACCATGATGGCAAGGTGCCCGGTCTTTGCGCGCGGCACCCCGCCGGAGACGGGGGCGTCGATCAGCGTGCCGCCCAACGCGGCCACCTGCTCGGCCAACCGTTGCGTGACCGACGGAACGCCGGAACTCATTTCGATAATGATGGCCCCTGGTTTCATACCGGAAAACAGGTTGTCGTCGCCTTCCGCCAGCACCCGCTCGACAATCGCGCTGGTCGGCAGCATCGTTACGATCACCTCCGACGCCCCGGCGAGTTGCCGCAGGGTGTCCGATGCGGTTCCGCCGATTTGCTGGACGAAATTGTTCGCCGTTTCGCTGCGGGAATCATAGACGTTGACGGTGAGGCCCGCCTTCACCAGGCAGGCCGCCATCGGCCAACCCATGTTGCCGACGCCGACAAAGCCGACTGTCTGCACCATGCCCTACGAACCTTTCGCCGTATCGATTTCCTTGAAAACTTCGGTGGCGATCTTGAACGCCTCCAGGCAGGCCGGTATGCCGCAATAGGCGCCGACCTGCATGAGGATTTCCTTGATTTCGTCGCGGGTGACGCCATTGGTCAGCGCGGCTTTCAGGTGCAGGCGCAGTTCGGCGCCCCGGTTCAGGGCGGAGAGCATCGTCAGGTTGATCATGCTGCGGGTCTTGCGGTCGATGCCGGGACGGGTCCAGCACATGCCCCAGGCGATCTCGGTCGTCATCTGCTGGAACGCGGCATTGAAATCGTCGGCGCGGGCCAGGGATGCATCGACGTAGTCGCGTCCAAGCACCTCGCGGCGGACTTCGAGGCCCTTCTTGAACAGTTCGCTCTGATATTCCGGGCGATTCGGGATATCGGCCATGGTGCGTCTCCTGGTTGTTCGGACGCTCGGGAAGCTAGGCTTCGGCGGCTTGGCGGGCAAGGTTGACACCGCCTGCCCGTGCAGCCAACACGTGGCGAACACGGGCTGAGCCGAAGGGGTGCATGGAACCGCTAGCCGAACCGCGCGACAGCCTGACGCTGCGAAGTGCCGAGGCGCTGCTGGCGGCCGGGCTGATCTCGCCCGCCGCCCTGGCCGGCGCCGCGGCCACCGAGGCGCGGTACGCCGTCGCCATTTCGCCCGCGATGCGCGCCCTGATCCATCACGCCGCCGATCCGATCGGCCGGCAGTTCATTCCGGATCCCGCGGAGCTTATCCCCGCGCCGCATGAAAGCGCTGATCCGATCGCGGACGATGCATTGTCGCCGGTGAAAGGGGTGGTGCATCGTTATGCGGACCGGGCGCTGCTGAAGCCGCTCCTGGTGTGCCCTGTGTATTGCCGCTTCTGCTTCCGGCGGGAACATGTCGGTCCGGATGGCGGCGTGCTGACGGACGCGGAGCTGCAGGCGGCCTATGCCTGGTTCGCCGATCATCCTGAAGTGACGGAGATCATTCTGACCGGCGGCGATCCGCTGATGCTGTCGCCGCGGCGGCTGGCCGACATCGTCGGCACGCTGTCGAAAATGGAGCACGTCCAGACGATCCGCGTCCACACGCGCGTGCCGGTCGCCGATCCGGAACGGTTGACCGGCGCCTTGGCGGCCGCGCTGGAAACGGATCGATCGATGTGGCTGGTTGTGCATGCCAATCATGCCAGCGAATTTTCGGCGCAGGCCGGCGCGGCGTTGCGCCGGCTTCGGGCGCTGGGCATTCCTTTGCTCGGGCAGTCGGTGCTGTTACGCGGCGTTAATGACTCCACGCAGGCGCTGGAGGCTTTGTTCCGCTCCATGATCGGTCACAGGATGAAGCCCTATTACCTCCATCAATTGGACGCAGCGCCCGGTACCGCCCGGTTTCACGTACCGATCGCGGAGGGCCGGGCGCTGCTGGAGTTGTTACGCGGGCGGGTGACCGGGCTAGCCTGGCCCACCTACGTGTTGGACGTCCCTGGCGGGCGCGGAAAAGCGCCGATCGGCCCGGATTATCTGAACGACGATGGCACCGCGCGGGCGCCGCTGTTACGCTAACGGGTCGTTGGCACCGCCAAGCCCGGGTGCCGCCGCCCGTCTTCCGGTTTTTCCTGACGGACAGCAGGTTCCAAATCAAAAGCTGCCGCCGTGGTGCTTCAGCGGAACGGGTTGATGATCGAAACGCCGTCGATCTCCCGCCCGTGGCTCATGTCCTCCGAGTAGAGGATCCTGCACCCAAGTGCCCGCGCAGCCGCTATGATGGCGCTGTCCCAATAGGAAAACCCGTGTGCCGCCTTGATCTCCAGCGCAGCGTCGAGAATGCGAAGCGTCATCTCCTGCACCTGGAACCGGCTCCAGGCGCGGATCAGCCCGGCAGCTACATCGTGCGGCAGTCGCCCAACCCGCGTCGGGCGGGTCGCCTGCACGTAGAACTCCTGAAGCACCTGAACCGACAGCGCCCCGTCATCCCGGGCCAGCAGTTCGTGCGCCCGCGCGCGCTTGGCGGCTTCCTCCGCGTGCGAGCTTGTCGCGTAAAGCAAGACGTTTGTGTCGAGAAAATGCGGCACGGTCAGGCGTTGCGCTCATGCACCTCATCGCGACTTAGCCGATCGGCGGCGCGAAAATCGGCGGGGATGCGCGTGAGCAGTTCACGCTCCAGGCGCTTCAGGCGCTGGAACTCCGTCTCCTCCGCACCGAGTTCGGACAGGTAGCGCTTGACCAGCGCGGACACCGACGTATCCAAAGCTGCCGCCTTCAGGCGGGCATTGCGGTAGGATTCGTCATCCAGTGAAACTGTGATGTTCTTCATGGTATCACAGTATGCTTCGTTGGCGCTCGCGTCAACCGCCCTCTACAACGCGATCTGCCGCCCGACCTCGAGAAACTGATCCGGCGGCAGATCGAACCGGTCCGGCGTGCGGACCGCGTTGCGATACATCACCGCGAACAGCATCCGCCGCCACCCGGCCAGACGGGGCGGCTCCGCCCGCCGCACTACGTCGTCGTGCGCGGCGAAATACACCGCATCGTCGAGGTTCAGCGGACAGCCTTGGTCCTTGGCGCAGGTCAGAGCCGTTGCCACGCTTGGCACCTCGGTGAAGCCGAAGCGCAGCGTGATGTGCCAGAAACCGTCGGCGACCTCCTCCACCTCGGCCCGGCGGGATAACGGCACGCGCGGGTATTCTTCGAAGCGGACGGTCAGGCTCACCACCGTCTCCTGCAAGGCCTTGATCTGCTTGACATGCCGGACCAGAACCGCCGGGACGGCGTAATCCGAGCGGCTGCAGAATACGGCGGTCCCCGGGACGCGCACGACCTTGCGCAGATGGTCCAGGAAGACGCCGGTTGATTCCGGCTTCTGCACAAAGGACTGCTGGATCGCCAGGATACCCCGGTGCCACGTCGTCATGATCAGGAAGATCAATCCGCCGAGCGCCAGCGGTATCCAGCCGCCCTCCCGTATTTTCATCAGGTTGGCGCCGAAGAACACCAGGTCGATCAGCAGTAACGCCCCGCTCACCGCCAGCGCGATCGCCGTCGGCCAGCGCCAGATGTCGCGCATCGCGTTGAACAGCAGCGCCGTGGTCAGCAGCATCGTCGTCGAAACCGCCGTGCCGTAGGCCCCGGCCAGGGCATCGGAACTGCCGAAGCCGAACGTCAGGATCAATGTGCAGATCATCATCGTCCAGTTCACCACCGGCACGTAGATCTGCCCGTATTCCCGGTCCGAGGTCTGCCGGATCATCAATCCGGGGAACCAGCCGAGCTGCATCGCCTGCCGGGTCAGCGAGAAAGCCCCGGTGATGATCGCCTGGCTGGCGATGATCGTTGCAAACGTCGCCAGCAGCACCAGCGGCACCACCGCCCACCCCGGAGCCAGCCGGAAGAACGGATTGCCCTCCAGCCCGGGGTTCTCCAGCAGCAGCGCCGTCTGCCCGGCGTAGCACAACAGCAGCGCCGGCAGCACGACGCAGAACCAGGACATGCGGATCGGATTGCGCCCAAGATGCCCCATGTCCGCGTACATCGCCTCGCCGCCGGTCAGCGCCAGGAACACGCCGCCGAGGACGAAGAAGGTCTGCCAGCCATGCGCGATGACAAAGCCGATGGCGTGCAGGGGATTGACCGCCGACACGACATCCGGCCGGCGCAGCACGCCGAGCAGGCCGAGCACGGCGATCACCACGAACCACAGCAGCATGACCGGGCCGAAGATGCGCCCGATGCTGGCCGTGCCGCGCACCTGCGCGGCGAACAGCGTCACCAGCACTAGCAGGGCCGCGGGCATCACGTACGGCTTGAAAACGTCGGTGATGACGTTGATGCCTTCCAGCGCGCTCAGCACCGAAATCGCCGGGGTGATGATCCCATCGCCATAGATCAGCGCCGCGCCGAACAGGCCGGCGACGATCAACGCGCCCGCCGCCCGGCCGGCGTGCTTGGTGACCAGGGCCATCAGCGCCAGTATGCCGCCCTCCCCATGGTTGTCCGCCCGCATCACGAACACGGCGTACTTGATCGATACGACGATGATCAGCGCCCATACCACCAGCGACAGCAGCCCCAGCGCATCCTCGGCCGACGGATGCCCGCCCGCCGAACCGACAATGGTCTGGTAGGTGTAGAGCGGACTGGTCCCCAAATCCCCGTACACAATCCCCAGCGCTCCCAGCGCCCCCGCCACCGTGACGGGCCGATCGGCTGGGGATGCCTCGGCGTGGGTGCCGGTAGGGGCGCTGCTGTCCATCCTGTTGTCTCCGGGTAACGACGATGCGGTGGGGTGGACGGGCAGGCTGACGCGGTCAAGAAAAAGGTTCGAGCGGGAAACGCGGCCGAACGCAACGGGTTCGCTGGCGGAGCGTCTTCAAGCGCGCGTCAGCAGCGCCTTCGCCAGCGCCTCTGGATCGCCGATGGGCAGGCCGCATACGTTGCGGCGGCAGACATAGGCGAAAGGGCCGGCTGGCTTGCTGTAAGCCGGGTGACCGGGTTGCAACGCCTCGGTGCCAGCATGCACGACCACCACGGCCGGGTCGGGCGACCGCAGCGCCGCTTGCAGCAACGCGGCCGAGGAGGCCACGACACTGGCGGCTTCCTCCAGCAGATCCACCGCGGCCAGCAGTGTCGGCATCGCTGAAAGCTGCTCCGGCTGGCCGGAGAACGCGGACAGCACCGCCTCGGCCCGGGAGCGCCAAGCCGGATCGCCGGTCAAGTGCAGCAGGCGCGCCAGCACCTCCGCCATGACGCCATTGCCCGCGGGTGTGACGGAATCGGCGGCCGTGCGCGGGCGGGCCATGGGAACGTCGGTCGCATCGGCGGCAGTGGAATAAAATCCCCCATGACCGTCCGAGAATGCGTCCCGCGCGGCGTCCGCCAACCGCACCGCCGTGGCCAGGAATGCAGTGTCGCCGGTGGCTTCGTGCAGGGCCAGCGCGGCACGCGCCATGGCGGCCTGATCGTCGATCATACCCCCCGCGCTCACCCGGCCGAGCCGCCAGGCATGGGCGACCCCGCCCCTTCTGTCGGTCATGTTGGCCAGGACGAAGTCGAAGGCCTCACGCGCGCGGGCCAGCCAGGCAGGCTGCCCGAACACGGCCGACGCCCGCGCCAGCGCGGCGATGGCCAGGCCGTTCCAGTCGGCCAGCACCTTGTCGTCCCGGGCCGGGCGAACGCGGTTCTCCCGCGCCCGGAACAGCACGTCGCGCGCCCGGGCCAGCACCGCCTCCTCGTCCGTCGAGCCGGGCGGGGTCACGCGGTGCAGGATCGTCTGCCCCTCCCAGTTGCCGCCCGGCGTCACGTCATAGGCACGTTTGAACGCCGCGGCATCGGCACCGAGCACCGCGTCGATCTCCGCTTCGGTCCAGACGTAGAAGCGGCCTTCCTCCCCCTCACTGTCGGCGTCTTCCGAGGCGGCGAACGCGGCCTTGCCGTCGATCCGCTGCGCCGTCATGTCGCGCGTCATCCACCCCACCGTCTCCGCCGCCCGCTGCGCATACAGCGGGTCAGGCCGATCGGCGTGTGCCAGGGCGAGCAGGTCGAGAAGCTGGGCATTGTCGTACAGCATCTTCTCGAAATGCGGCACCAGCCAGATCGCGTCGGTGGAATACCGGGCGTAGCCACCGCCGAGGTGGTCGTAGATGCCACCCTGCGACATCCGCCGCAGCATCAGGTGCAGCGCGTCCTTGCCCGCCGGATCGCCGGTACGGAATGCGTTCTGCCAGAGGAAGCGGAATATCGGCGGATTGGGGAATTTCGGTGCCCCGCGCATCCCGCCCTGCTCCGGGTCGATCATCCGCAGGTAGGCTGTCGCGACCGCGTCCAATTGCGCCGGCCCGGGAAGGGAGCCGACGGAGGCCGCCGCCTCCCGTTCCAGGAACTCGGCAAGCGCCTTGGTATTCTGCACGACTGCCTCGGCGCCGGTCTGGAACGCCGTGGCGACGCCTTGCAGCACCTGGCGAAACGACGGACGGCCCCAGCGCGGCTCCGGCGGGAAGTAGGTGCCGCCCCAGAACGGCGTGCCGTCGGGGGTGGTGAACATGGTCAACGGCCAGCCGCCCTGCTCGCCCAGGGCATGCAGCGCGGACATGTAGATCTGGTCGATGTCGGGGCGTTCCTCGCGGTCGATCTTGATGTTGACGAACAGGCGGTTCATCAGCGCGGCGGTTTCCGGGTCCTCGAAGGATTCGTGCGCCATGACGTGGCACCAGTGGCACGCGGCATAGCCGATCGAGACCATGATGGGCTTGTTGGCGGCCTTGGCCTCGTCCAAAGCGGCGCGGCCCCAGGGGCGCCAATGCACCGGGTTGCCGGCGTGCTGGAGAAGATAGGGTGAGGTCTCCCGTCCCAGCAGATTTTCGGCTTCGGCCATGATGCGTCCTTCACCCGTGTGGTTTGAACATAGGCGTAGAGCAGCCGCATTCTACCGCCGCGGACTTTATGCTGCGGTGGGTTCGGAGGTCGTGTTTTGGTGTGGCCAGTGGTAGCGGGCGCCCTATCGCCCAAGGACCTCGGTACTCAATGCCATCGCCTGATGGCCGCAACCCGTGCATCCATGCGGTCTGGACCATCGAGCCTGGAGGCGGTCCGAAACTTGTAGCCGCGTTTCCGGGACCGCCGCCTCGTCCGCCACGATGAAACCCGGAAACACGCGGCGTCCCGCAGTTCTCGCGATCCGCTCCATCGGGAAAGCAGACGGAATCGCCGGTGAGTTCGTCCATTATCGGCGGTCGCCGTCAGGCCGCGGCGGAGAACTCCTCAAACGCGGCGACCGCGTTGGCGGCGTACATCAGCGACGGACCGCCGCCCATGTAGACCGCCATGCCCAGCATTTCCTCCAGTTCAGCCTTGGTAACTTTCAGCGCGACCAGCGACTGGACGTGAAAGCCGATGCAGGCGTCGCAGCGGGCGGCTACGCCCAGGGCCAGGGCGATCAGCTCCTTGGTCTTCTTGTCGAGCGCGCCGTCCTTGGTCGCGGCGCGCGCCAACTCACTGAAACCCTTCATCACGTCGGGCAGATCGGCACGCAAGGTGGCGAGATTGGCTGAAACGCCCTTGGTGAGATCGCGATAGTTCGCGGCGGACACGGACATGGCAGGACTCCTCCGGCTGATCAGCTATTGGCGACGGGGCAGGTGCTAAAGCCGATCAGCTTGTACGCCGGGCAGTGGTGCACGAGGGCGGTGACGACGGCGGCGATGCCGATAAACCCCCACAGGCCGATAAAGCCGAACACGGCGGCGGCGACCAGCAGCATGCCGATGATGATCCGGGCGTTACGGTCGGCGTTTCCGATATTGGTTTCCATGTCGAAGCTCCTTTGCGGATGGCCCCCTTGCCATCGTTGGGAACTCCTATTGAAAAACATTATGCGGCGCAATTTCGCCGGATCGACAGGACGCGATGAACGAGGCGCTTGATCCGGTCCGCATGCGGGGCTTCGCCGGAATGACGGCGAAGCGCCGCTGGCCACTCCTCTGGCCAGGCCGGCAGGCCCAGCGCACCCACCCCGCTCATATCATGTTGACGAACGCCTCATATCCCAACTCGCGCAGGATCTCGTCCGTCGGCCGCGCCACTTCGTCCGGAGCGCTGACACTCGTGACCCTGGCCGGCACCCCGGCCACTGTCGCCCGGGGCGGAACACCCCTCAGCACCACGGCCCCCGCCGCGACCCGCGCGTTGTCATCCACCAGGATGTTGCCCAGGATCTTTGCCCCCGCGCCGATGATCACGCCCCGGCCGATCTTCGGATGCCGGTCGCCTGAGTCCTTGCCGGTGCCGCCGAGGGTGACATCCTGCTGGATGATCACGTCATCTCCGACCACCGCCGTTTCACCCACCACCAGCCCGGTCGCGTGATCGAGCAAAATCCCCTGCCCAAACCGAGCTGCCGGATGGATGTCGGTCTGGAACACCTCCGACGAGCGGCTTTGCAGGTAGCCGCAAAAATCGCGCTCCCCGCTTTGCCATAGCCAGTGCGTCAGCCGGTGCGCCTGGATCGCGTGGAAGCCCTTGAAGTACAGGAACGGCTCGATGAACCGCTCGCACGCGGGGTCGGTTTCGAACACCGCCGTGATGTCGGTCCGCAGGGCCGCCCCGATCGAGGGATCGGCCTCCACCGCCCGGTGGAACGCCTGCACGATCAGCGGCAGCGAGATCGTCTCGTTCTTCAGCCGCGAGGCGACGCGATGGATCACCGCGTCCTCGAAACTGTGCTGGTTGATGATCGAGTCGAGGAACAACGAGGCCAGGGATGGCGCGCGATCATACGCGTCCTCGGCCTCGCGCCGCAGGCGGGCCCACAGGCCCTCGGTGAATTCCTGCACCACCGCCGGGCGGCGGGCGACCAGTATCCGGTGGCCCGGGGCGTAAATCATGCGGTGCGCTCCCAAGCGGGTTGCCCAACGGGGGCTGCTCAAACGAAACTGGCCCGTCCGGAACGGATCCGACGAACGGACGTTGCAAGAGCCTCCACATCCGCATGCGTTGTGTAAAGCGCAAGCGACGCCCGTACCGAAGATTCTACGCCGAAGCGGCGCAAGATCGGCTGGGCGCAGTGATGCCCCGCCCGCACGGCGATTCCGTCCTCGTTCAATGCCTTGCCGATGGCCTCGGTATCCATGCCCTCGATGACGAACGAGATCACCCCCGCCTTGTCCGGCGCCGTGCCGAGCATGCGCAGCCCCGGAATCTGGTTCAGCAAATGAGTCGCGTGCGCCAGCATATCATGCTCATGCGCCGCGATCGCCTCCAGCCCGACATGCTCGACATAGTCCAGCGCGGTGCCGAGGCCGACGGCATCGGCGATGTTGCCGGTGCCCGCCTCGAACCGCGTCGGGGGACGATGGTATTCGGTATGCTCGAACGTCACATCCTTGATCATGTTGCCGCCGCCCTGCCAGGGCGGGGCCTCCTCCAGCACATCGCTGCGTCCATACAGCGCGCCGATACCGGTCGGCCCGAACACCTTGTGGCCGGAGAACACGAACCAGTCGCAGCCGGTGGCGACAACGTCCGTGCGCATATGCGAAACCGACTGCGCCCCGTCCAGCAGCACCCGCGCCCCCACCGCATGCGCCATCGCGGTCATCGTGGTGGAGGGCGTGATGGTGCCGAGCGCGTTGGACACCCGGGTGAACGACACCAGCTTGGTGCGGGGGTTGAGCAGCGCGCCGTACGCCTCCAGGATCACCTGGCCGTCGTCGTCCACCGGAGCGACGCGCAGCTTCGCGCCGGTCTCCTCGCACAGCATCTGCCAGGGCACGATGTTGGCGTGGTGCTCCAGCCAGGTGATGACGATCTCATCGCCCTTGCCGATATACCGCCGGCCCCAGCTTTGCGCGACGAGGTTGATCGCCTCGGTGGTGCCGCGGACAAAGACGATCTCGTCCACGGAGTCAGCGTGCAGGAAGCGCCGCACGGTCTCCCGCGCGCCCTCGTACGCGTCGGTCGCACGAGCGGCCAGCGTGTGGGCGGCGCGGTGGATGTTGGAGTTCTCGTGCTCGTAGAAATAGGTCAGCCGATCGATGACGGCGCGCGGCTTCTGCGTGGTGGCGCCGTTGTCGAGCCAGATCAGCGGGCGCCCGTTGACCCGTTCCGACAGGATCGGGAAGTCGGCCTTCCGGGCGTTGGCGTCATAGGCCGGCGCCCCGGCCTGCGGGGCCGCGGTCGCGGCCGGCGCTGCGGACCCGGATTCCTCGAGGAAATACAGCGACGGAGCTGGCGCGCCCGGCGATTCGACAGCGGCGGGAGGCGGTGCCCCCGGGATTCCGCCAAGCACGGATAGCAATACCTCATCGCCGGGGTTCGACGCGTTGAGCGCCCTGATATCGATGGCCGGAGTCGGACCCAACGGCGATGTCAGCCCGAATCCGCCGACGGCGGCCGGCGGCTGGGAACCGAGCAGGCCGCGCAGCTCCCCTTCTCCCGGATTCGCCACGCCTAGCGGCGGCACGGTGACGGACGCAGGGGCCGGCTGCGGCACTTCGGACACCGCCGTCGGCGGCATCGGCGCGGAGGGAGTTGCCGCCCCGAAACCTCCAAGCGGAATCGTTGGCGTTGGGAGGGACGGCAGCGGGCTGTCCGGCTGCGAGCGGAACATCTCGTTCGCCAACCGGGCCAGCCAGGCGATGTCCGGCAGGCCGGGCATGCCCGCCTGAGGGTTCGGAGTCTCAAGCATAGGTGTCGCCGTAGGCGTGATACTTGCCGACTTCGACGTTCTCCAGCACGGCAACGGCGTCGTCGGTCAGCACCGCCAGCGAGCAGTACAAGGAGATCAAATAGGACGCGATCGCCTTGCGGTTGATGCCCATGAAACGAACCGATAGGCCGAGGCTCTGCTCGCCCGGCAGGTTCGGCTGATACAGGCCGATCACACCCTGACGGGATTCGCCGGTGCGGATCAGCAGGATCTTCGACTTGCCGGCGACGATATTGATCTTGTTCGACGGCACCAGCGGGATGCCGCGCCAGGTGATGAACGGCGAGCCGTACATGGTGATGGTGGGCGGCGGCACGCCGCGGCGGGTGCACTCGCGGCCGAACGCGGCGATGGCGGCGGGATGCGCCAGGAAGAAGCCGGGCTCCTTCCAGACCTTGCTGATCAGCTCGTCCAGATCGTCCGGTGTCGGCGCGCCGGTGCGGGTGCTGATCCGCTGGCTCGGGACCGTATTGGCGATCAGGCCGTAGCCGGCGTTGTTGATCAGCTCGCTTTCCTGCTGCTCCTTGATCGCCTCGATTGTGAGGCGGAGCTGCTGGGCGATCTGGTTGTGCGGCACGCTGTAGAGGTCGGACACCCGGGTGTGGATATCGACAACTGTCGTGACAGCGCAGAGGTTGTATTCGCGCGGCTTTTCCTCGTAGTCGACGAACATCTCCGGCAGCTCGCGCTCATCCGCGGACGAGCAGTCCACCTTGACGCCGGAGCTATCGCGGACCTTGTTAAGCCGAAACACACCGGCTTCAACGGGCAGCCATTGCAGGCAGCGCGGTAGCCAGCGCGGCGTGATCAACTGCATCATCGGCACGGACTTGGTCGCGTTCGCGAGTTGCCGTGCCGCGACGTCGCCTAGTGCCGTCTGGATCGAAACGTCATCCGTCATTCGTTTTCCAATCGCCTTTATCTCTTTCCGGCCGGCGGCCCGAAGCGGCGGCCGGCGTTGTTGGAGAGGGCCAACATCCCTGCCACGCCGCGGTGCGGCAAGGGTTTTTCGGCGATTTCGGCCATTTTAATTGAGTATAGCCTGAATTTCTGTTCGACTATATTTGAATAGAAGAAATATCTCTCCGCCATTTTGACGGCAGCGTAAATGTACTCTTGCCAATACAGCTCATTTCATTCATGCCGAATGCAAGATAACGAACCGACGGCAAACCGTATCCGATTTCTGATTCGGCAGGCGCCATTGCCTGCCGCCACCGGTGCGTGTAGCTCCGCGGAATGATGGCGAGGTCTCATGTGATTGTCGGCCTCGCGGCCTGGGTCGCCGCGGCGCCCGTGTTGCATCTGTCACCGGTCGATCCGATCTATCTCGGGGCCGCCATGTTCGGCGCGCTGCTGCCGGACATCGACCATCCGCGATCCTGGGTCGGGCGGCGGTCGAAGCCGGTTTCCACGGTGATGGCGGCCGTGCTGGGCCACCGCGGCATCACCCACTCTGCGGTGGCGGTGGCCGGGCTGGTCGCGCTGCTGGCCCACTCGGGAAGCCAGCGCGGCGCGGCATCCGCCCTGGCCATCGGCTACCTGTCGCACCTGGCGGCCGATCTGCTGACGCCGCGCGGACTGCGGCTGGCGTGGCCGTTGCGTCGAACGTGGGGCGTGCCGCTGTGCCGGACCGGTTCGGCCGCCGAGCCGATGATCGTCCTGCTGCTGTTGGGCGGGGTCGCCTGGTCTTTGCTGCACGGTTCAGGCCACCTCGGCGCGATCATGCACTGGCGGATCTGAGTTACCTGGCGTCGTCCCCAGTTGTCGTGTCGTCCCCGGTCGTGCCGGTTTCCGAGGTCGTATACAGCGGCGTTTCCGCGGCGGGCGGGGCGCCCTCACCGGCCGGCCCGGCATCTCCCTTCGTCACGGTGAAATCAGGCGGCGGCGTGTTCAGGACAGCCGGCGGCTCGTCCGCGGCGGCCGGCGACGCCATGGTGCGCTGCCCGGGCAGCTCGGCACCCGGCATCCCGAACGAGGGCAGGCCGTAATTCGGGTCCGGCTCGGTGGGCGGTGCCGCTGTATACGCCGGGGTTTCATACGTCTCGGTCTGCGCCAAGGCCGGGTTGCCGAGGATGATCGCAAACAGCATTACCGTCACTATCGAAATGTTCATCCACCCCCTCCCGGGCGAAGCCGCGGCTGGACTTGTCCCGATCGGCCGCGCGCAAGGCAAATCGTTCCTGCGTGATAGCGCGATTATTGCAGGGCTTCGCGACACGTCTCAACCAGATGCGAGGCCAGCGCCCGGTAATCGGCCGTCCGCGGCGCGTTCGGCCGCCACGCCAGCCCCAGCGTGCGCCACGCCCCTGCCCCGGCGAGCGGGCGCAGGACCAGGCCGGTGTCCCTGGCGATGCCAGCCGCGACAGCCAGCCTGGGCAGCAGGGTCACGCCCAGTCCGCTCGCCACCATCTGGACAAGTGTATGCAAACTTGTCGCGGCGAACCCATCCTGGTCGCCGCGATCTCCGGCCAGCAGGCCGCACACCGCCAGCGCCTGGTCGCGCAGGCAATGGCCGTCCTCCAGCAGCAGCAGGCGTTCCGTCGCCAGGGCGGAGGCGGCAATCTGCTCCTCCCCGGCCAGACGGTGGTCCGGCGGCAGCGCAACCACAAAGCCGTCGCGCGCCACCGGCATCGCCTCGGCCCCAGCGCAATCGCATGGCAGCGCCAGCAGTAGCACATCCAACCGGTTCGCGCTCAGCCGATCGGCCAGATTCGCGGTAGTATCCTCGCGCAGATACAGTTTGAGGCGGGGGAAGGCGTTGCGCAGCGCCGGCATCAGCCGGGGCAGCAAGAACGGACCGATGGTCGGGATGACCCCCATGCGCAGCGGCCCGCCCATCGGCTCGCGCGCCGCCAGGGCCGCCTCGGTCACCGCCTCCAGCGACGTCAGCGCGGTGCGGGCGCGGTCCACCAACTCCAGCCCGAGCGGCGTGAACACGACATGCCGCCCGGCGGCGCGATCGAGGATGTGGGTGTCCAGTTGCCGCTCCAAAGCCAGCAGGCCGGCCGAGAGGGTGGACTGGGTCACCGAGCAGGCCAGCGCCGCGCGGCCGAAATGGCGGCTCTCGGCCAGGGCGACCAGGTAGCGGAGCTGTTGCGGGCTGGGGAGCAGGGTCATCGTCTGTCTCGATCAAAACGTCCAATTTCATTCATTGGCACAAAAATACACGGCGTGCCACGATTGTCTGGCAAGCAATGATGCCCCTGGAGAAACTTCGAATGTTGACTGTTGGCGACACGTTTCCCGTCTTTCGCCCTGAAGGCCGTCAAGGGCGGCCCTGCCGGCCTGAACCTCGAGACCGCGTTCACCGAGATCACCTCGGCGACCGAAGAAGGCAAATGGAAGCTGGTGTTTTTCTGGCCGAAGGATTTCACCTTCGTCTGCCCGACCGAGATCGTCGCCTTCGGCAAGATGGCAGGCGACTTCGCCGATCGCGATACGGTTGTGTATGGCGTATCGATCGACAGCGAGTTCGTGCATCTGAACTGGAGGCTGCATCACGACGACCTGCGGTCGCTGCCGATCCCGATGCTGGCGGACGTGAAGCGGGAGCTGGCGGCGGCGACGGGCGTGCTCGACAAGGCCGAGGGTGTCACGCTGCGCGCCACCTTCCTGGTCGATCCGGAGGGGATCATCCGCTACGCCGCGGTGAACGACCTGTCGGTGGGCCGTAACCCGGCCGAGGTGCTGCGTGTGCTCGATGCTTTGCAGACCGACGAGTTGTGCCCGTGCAACTGGAACAAGGGCGAGCAGGTGCTGCGCCCGGCGGCGTAGTTGCACCCCGTCATGGCCCGGCGCAGTCCGGGCCACCCGTCGCGGCACGTGCCTGCGCCGGTGGCCCGGACGAGCCGGGCCATGGCGGGGGAAGTGTTACGATCGGTACGAACTCGCTTCGTTGAAAGAACTCCTCATGTCCCTGGAAAGCCTGAAGACCGCCCTGCCCGACTACGCGAAGGATATCCGCCTGAACCTCGGCTCCCTGGCCAGCGAACCGGTGTTGTCGGACGAGCAGCGGGCCGGAACGTTCATTGTCTCCGCTCTTGCCTCCCGCAACCCGATCGTCACCGATGCGATCATCGCCGAGTTCGGCACCCGCTTGTCGGCCGAGGCGTTGAACGCCGCGAAGGCCGCCGCGTCGATCATGGCGATGAACAACGTCTATTACCGCTTCACCCATCTGGTCGGCGGCGATTACCCCAACCTGCCGGCCAAACTCCGGATGAACGTCATGGCGAAACCCGGTGTGGACAAGGCGACGTTCGAGTTGTGGTCGCTCGCGGTATCCGCCATCAACGGCTGCGGCATGTGCATGGAAAGCCATGAGCGTGCGGTTCGCCAGCATGGCCTGACGGCCGAGCAGGTGCAGGCCGCGGTTCGCATCGCCGCCGTGGTGCACGCGGTGGCGGCTACGCTCGACGCCGAGCGACCGGCGGTTCCGATGCTGGTGGCGGCGTAGGACGGACCAGCGAGCCGGCCGGTGGTTGTCGCATCTGTCGCAACAACCACCGCCGCCTCAATTTCGCTGATAGAACAAAATTCTGCCTTCCGGCACCAACTGGCTCAGAAGGTCGAAATCTCTGATATTTCGGGTGAGAATAATCTGTCCGTTTTCAAGACCCTGGAGAAATACCAGCGCGTCGTTCAGCAGCTTTCGTTCCTTCCCCACCTGGTAACCGCCGGCCCGGAAAGTGATTCCGGCTAAAATTCCCGCCGAGCCCCAGGCCGATTGGCTTGGCTCACGGAGGCGGTGCGGCCGCATCTCTGCTATCATTCCGGCAATGCTGCTCAGCGTGTCTGCCGTTTTCGGATGGCCCGGCGCCAGCCTCCCGTACGCATGGGTCAACTCCGCCAGGCAAACGGCGGAATGGTTGCAGATCCTCATTTTCAAGAGGTCATCGACATCAGTCGGAGACGTGTCCTGCAATCCATCGATGTACACGGTCGTATCCAGCAGAAGCTCCGGCCCGGGGTGCATGAAGTCGGCTATGAATGGAAGTTCCCGGATCGGCCGCCGGGCCAGGGGTTCTTCAAAGCGCGACGGTTTCAGACGCCGCAAGCTCCCGGCAAGGTCAAAACTCAAGATCCACGTCCTTGCTTACGCTGCCCCGCAAGCGGGCAAAGCGTTCGCCGAAATCGTCCTCGATAGCCACCTTCGCCAGGGCATATTCCAGCAGCGCGGTTTCCGATGTGAGTCCGGTTCGCTGTTTTGCAGCCTCCAACAGGCTGCGATGAACGCGGCCTGAAACCTTGGCGTCCTTGTCCGAGAGTGGGATGAACCCCTCCGACCGAGCAACACTGAGGACTCTCTCGACGCTGGGGTTGGCTGGCATGGCACGCTCCGCTTACGTCCGACATTACGGAGATTTGTCCGACGCAATGCAATCACATAACGATGCTGCCGACGCTTTCTACAGCCGCTTCCCGGGCGCCTTCGCCGTCACGATCGTCGCCTTCCCGGCCGGCCGCGCCGCCGCTTTGGGTGCCGCTTCCCGCTTCGCCGCGGCCGGCAACGTGCGCCGCGCCGCGTCGAACCCCTCCCACGGATCGGCCTTCAGCCGCCCCAGCCGCTCCGGCACCGTCCTCACCGTGAACGCCCCGAAATCCAGCTTCGGCGTCACCTCCCGCCAGGCCAGCGGCGTCGCCACCCCTGCCCCCGGCCGCGCCCGAGGACAGAACGACGCCACCGCCGTGGACCCCAACCCGTTTCGCAGCCAGTCAATCAATATCCGCCCCCGCCGATCGGCGATCTTCACGTGGGCCAGATAGCGGTCGGCAGCCGCGTCGCTCGCCGCTTCAGCGAAACCCTTGCACCACGCCCGCGCCGTGTCCCAATCCGCCTCCGGCTTCAGCGGCACCACAACGTGCAGCCCCTTGCCGCCGCTGGTGCGGCAGAACGACGCCAGGCCGATGGCCTCCAGCCGCTCGCGCATGTCCAGCGCGGCGGCGACGATCTCGGGCATCTTGACGCCCTCCCCGGGGTCGAGATCGAAGACCAGAAAGTCCGGATGCAGCGGATCGGCCTCCGCCGCCCCCCAGACATGCAGCTCGATCGCCGACATCTGCGCCATCGCGACCAGCCCTTGCAGCCCGTCGATCGCCAGGAACGGCGCCTTCTCGGCAGTGCCCTCCCGTACGCCCGCGGGCATCGCGCCGTGCGCGTGCTTCTGGAAGAAGTGCTCGCCATCCACGCCTTCCGGGCAACGCACGATCGCCAGCGGCCGGTGCGCCAGCCCGGGTAATGCCCAGCCGGCCACCGCCTGCCAGTATTCCACCAGGTCCCGCTTGCTGATCCCCGGCCACAGCGCGCGGTCTGGATGGGTCAGCGTCACGCCCTCGATCGTCTCGCTGCGCGCCCGAGGCGCCTTCGCGGTCACGATCGCGCTGCTCGTGCGCGCGGCGGCGGCGCGGACGGGGGCGCGCTTCGGCGGCACGGCGATCACCGGTCCGCGCCGCTTCCCCGGACCGGCGTAGTCTTTCGGGGTTACAGACCGCCGTTCAGCCTCCGGATCGGCCACGTCGCGCACCACCTCGGCGGGCGCCTTGTCCTCGCGCAGACCGAGAAACACCGCGTGGCGCACCCGGCCGGCACCGGACCACGCGGTGAACGAGACCTCCGCGATCAGCTCAGGCCGCACCCAGTGGATCGTATGCTCCAGGTCCTCGCCCGCCAAAATCAGGCCGCGCGGGGGAGCGCTGCCCAACCCATCCAACTGATCGCGTAACGTCTCCAGCATGTCGTCGGAGAAACCGGTGCCGACGCCGCCGGCATAGTGCAGACGTCCCTCGCGATCATAATAACCCAGATGCAGCGCGCCCAACCCCGTTCGGCTGCCGGCCGGTTCGGTCCAGCCAAGCACCAAAAGCTCCTCGCGCCCGGCGCACTTCACCTTCAGCCAGTCGTGCCCGCGGCCGGAGCGATACCGCGCGTCCGCCTTCTTGCAGATGATGCCTTCCAGCTTCATCTTGCAGGCGGCCTGGCGCATACGCACGGCATCGCCCTCGTGGTGGTCGCTGTAGCGCAGCATGCCGTGCCAGGTATCCAGCCCCTTCAGCCGCTGCTTGCGGTCGCGCAAGGCGCAGGGCCGCAGATCCCAGCCGTCCAGGTGCAGCAGGTCGAACAGGTAGAACACCAGCGTCTCGTCGTGGCCGCCCGACAGTGCCGCCTGCAGCGCCGGAAACGACGAGACCCCGTCCTTGTCCAGTGCCACCAGTTCGCCGTCCACCAGCGCCGAGTTCGACGTAAAGCTGGCCCACCGCCTTCGCCACGGCCGGCAGCCGATCGGTCCAGTCGTTGCCGTTGCGCGTCAGCAGACGGACCTTGCCGTGGTCGAGGAACGCGAGGATCCGGTAGCCGTCGAACTTGATCTCGGTAAGCCAGCCCTCTGCTTCCGGCGGCGCATCCGCGACCGAGGCCAGTTGCGGCGCCAGCTTGTCCGGCAATTTGCCTCTCACCACGCCGGGAATGCTCAGCGTCCTGGTCCGCTTCCGCTTGCGGGGTGCCGATACGGCCGCCTCCAAGGTTTCGGCGTCGGCGCCCGGCTTTTCGTTTCCGTCGTGCCCCTTGATCAGCAGCCAATTGTCCTGCTTGCCGCGCTGGTTGGGCTTCGGCTTCAGCCGCACCAGGGTGAATTTGCCGTGCAGCCGCTGGCCGGACAGGACGAACTTGATCTCTCCGTCCCGCAGTCCGTCGTCCGGGTCGATAAGAGCTTCCCAGGTACCGCGATCCCAGGTTTCCACCGTCCCGGCGCCGTAATGTCCGTCCGGGATCGTGCCCTGGAAGTCGGCATAGTCCAGCGGATGATCCTCGACATGCGACGGCGATTCGCTTGTCCGCGGGATCCAGCGACGGGCCTTTGCGCACCGCCCAGCTCCACAGCACGCCATTGTGCTCCAGGCGGAAATCCCAGTGCAGCCCGGCCCGATGCGCCTGATGCTTCTGCACCACGAAGATCGGCGCTTCGGCCTTGCCCTTGCGCGGTCCGGGCGCGGGCTCGGTTGACGCGGTGAAGTCGCGCTTCGCCCGGTACGTTTCGATCGAGGTATCGCGTTGCGAGGTCGCTGCGCGCGCCATGACATCACCCCTATGTTCGTCATGGCCCGGCTTGTCCGGGCCACCTGTCGCGGCATGTGCTGGCGCGGGTGGCCCGGACAAGCCGGGCCATGACGGTTAGAAACGCAGAGCCCGGCCCCGGAAACCCAAACGCGAACCCATCGGTCCCAGTTGCACCAGGGTTGCGTATCAGCGATTGCGCCCCAGCACATGTGTCGCTAGATTGCCCAAATCATGGGCAACTGTCGTTCACACATCACACCTACTGCCCTCGGATCAATCGATCTGGGACAAGGCGTCAAAATCGAGACGCCCGTGATCCTGGCACCCATGTCCGGTGTCACCGACCTGCCATTTCGCCGCACGGCGAAGCAACTTGGCGCCGGCATGGTGGTGTCCGAGATGATCGCTTCCTGGGCGATGATCCGGGAGAACCGCAAGACCCTGGACATGGCGGAAATCGACGGCCGGGCGGCGTCTCCGCCGTCCAGCTCGCCGGCTGCGATCCGGCGGCGATGGCTGATGCGGCGCGCCTCGCCGTCGATAAAGGCGCGCATCTGATCGACATCAACTTCGGCTGCCCGGTGAAGAAAGTCGCCGTCGGGCAGGCCGCCGGCTCCGCATTGATGCGCGACGAGACCGCCGCCGCGGCGATCCTGGAGGCGACCGCGCGCGCCGTTTCCGTCCCCGTCACGCTGAAAATGCGCATGGGCTGGGACCATGCCAGCCTGAACGCCCCGCGACTCGCCCGAATCGCTCAGGAATCGGGCATCCGCATGGTCACCGTGCACGGCCGCACCCGCCAGCAATTCTATACCGGCACCGCCGACTGGGCCTTCGTGCGACAGGTCAAGCAGGCGGTCGGACATACCCGTCATTGTCAACGGCGACATCCTGACCGAGGACGACGCCGCCGCCGCTTTGAAGGACTCCGGCGCCGACGGCATTATGATCGGCCGCGGCTGCTACGGCCGTCCGTGGTTCCTCGCCGGCGCTGCGCATTACCTGCGCACCGGGACCAGGTTGCCCGACCCATCCCTGGCGGAGCAGAAGACCATCCTGCTCGGCCATTACCACCTGATGCTCAGCCAGTTCGGCACCGGTCCGGGCGTGCGCCTCGCCCGCAAGCATCTGTCATGGTACTCGCGCGGCCTGCCCGGGTCCGCGGAGTTTCGCGCGACCATGAACCGCCTGCCGGACGCCGACTCCGTGCTGCGGCTGATCGATGCGTTCTACGACCCGCTGATCGCCCGCGGCGCCACGCGCGCCCGCCCGACCAACGACGAAAGCCTCGCGGCGGAGGCTGCATGATCGGTGCGGTGACCCGCGCATCCCGCCTGCTCGCCAGCCGCGCCCGCACCACGGACGCGGCGGCGATCCTCGGCGCCTTGCCGGTTCCGGTCATTCTGCTCGACCCGGACAACCGGTTCCGTCAGGTCAACCAGGCCGCCGAGCAGTTTCTGGGCATGTCCGCCGCCAGCCTGGCGCAACTCCGGCTGGAGGATCTGGTACCGCTCGACAATCCGGTGTTCCTGTTGCTCGAGCAGGTTCGTAACACCGAGGCGACGATCTCCGATCACGATCTCGACCTCGACAGTCCGCGGCTGCACAAGCGCGGCATCACCGTGCAAGGATCGCCGCTGCCGGACGAACCGGGCGTGGTGCTGCTGGTGATGCAGGACGCCTCCGCCGCCCGCGCACTCGACCGCCAGTTGGCGTTCCGCGGCGCCGCCCGCAGCGTGTCCGGCATGGCGGCGATCCTGGCGCACGAGGTGAAGAACCCGCTTTCCGGCATCCGCGGCGCGGCGCAGCTTCTGGAGGCCAGCGTCGGGCCGGCCGACCGCGAACTGGCCGAACTGATCCGCGACGAGGCTGATCGCATCCGCGCGCTGGTGGACCGCATGGAGGCCTTCGGCGAAAAGCCGATCGCCCGCACCGCGGTGAACATCCATCGCGTGCTGGAGCATGTCCGGAAGCTCGCGCAGACCGGCTTTGCCGCGCATGTCCGCTTCCACGAACAATACGATCCGTCGCTGCCGCCGGTATGGGCCAACCGCGATCAACTGATCCAGGTGGTGCTCAACCTGGTGAAGAACGCGGCCGAGGCGGCGTCGCAGGAAGGTTCCAGCCATCCCGAGATCCTGCTGTCCACCGGCTTTCAACACGGCGTGCGTGTCGCTATTCCCGGCAGCACGGTACGCATGGACCTGCCACTGTTCGTCGCTGTGCGCGACAACGGGCCGGGCATTCCCGAAGACATCAGACCCCATCTGTTCGAGCCGTTCGTGACCTCGAAATCGACCGGCAGCGGCCTCGGGCTGTCGCTGGTCGCCAAGATCGTCGGCGACCATGGCGGCCTCATCGAGGTCGACAGCCGTCCCGGCCGCACGGAATTCCGCCTCCACCTGCCGGTGGTGACCGAGAAAGACGCCGACCAATGACTTTGCCCACGGTATTGATTGCTGACGACGACCGTTCGATCCGGACGGTTCTCACACAGGCGCTGGGACGATCCGGCTATCAGGTGCGCAGCACCGGGAACGCCGCGACCTTGTGGCGCTGGGTGGAGGACGGCGAGGGCGACCTGGTGATCACCGACGTGGTGATGCCGGATGAGAACGGCCTCGACCTGATCCCTCGTATCAAGCGCATCCGCCCCGACCTGCGCGTGGTGGTCATGAGCGCACAATCCACCCTGATCACCGCGGTGAAAGCCACGCAGCGCGGCGCGTTTGAGTATCTGCCGAAGCCGTTCGACCTGCGCGAGCTGCTCTCGGTTGTCGGCCGTGCCCTGGCCGCGCCGACGGAACCGGCGATCACTGTCCCGGAGGCCAAGGACAGCGAGGAACGCCTGCCGCTGATTGGCCGCAGCGCGTCGATGCAGGAAATCTACCGCACCATCGCCCGCCTTACGACCGCCGACCTGACGGTGATGATCAATGGCGAATCGGGCACGGGCAAGGAACTGGTTGCCCGCGCGCTGCACGACTACGGGAAACGCCGCGCGGGTTCGTTCGTTGCCATCAACATGGCCGCCATACCGCGCGAACTGATCGAAAGCGAATTGTTCGGGCATGAGCGCGGCGCGTTCACCGGCGCCACCAACCGCACCCAGGGCCGGTTCGAGCAGGCCAACGGCGGAACGCTGTTTCTTGACGAAATCGGCGACATGCCACCGGAAGCACAGACAAGGCTGCTGCGCGTGCTGCAGGAAGGCGAATTTACCAGCGTCGGCGGCCGCCAGCCGATCAAGGCGAATGTCCGCATCATCGCCGCCACGCATCGCGATTTGCGCAACGCCATCCGCCAGGGCCTGTTCCGCGAGGACCTGTTCTATCGCCTGAATGTTGTTCCGATCCGGCTGCCTCCGTTACGGGAACGGACCGAGGACATTCAGTCGTTGGCCGCCCACTTCCTGGAACGCGCGCGGGAAGACGGACTGGCGTTCAAAAGCCTCGATCAGGGCGCGGTCGATCGCCTGAAGCAGCACGGCTGGCCCGGCAATGTACGGGAACTGGAAAATCTGATGCGGCGTCTGGCGGCGTTGTGCCCGGACGAGGTGATCACCGCCGATGTGGTGGCGGCGGAACTGGCCGATCCGGTGCCGATGGCCGGACCCGCGGCGGCCGGACCCGCGCAGGTTAACGGACCGGAATCGTTGTCCAGCGCGGTGGAGCGGCATATCAAGGAGTTTCTGGCCGCGCATAACGACGGGCTGGGGGTGACCGACGTCTACGACAAGATTATCGCTGAAGTGGAACGTCCTCTCATCCGCCTGACCCTCGCGGCGACACGGGGAAACCAGATCAAGGCCGCTTCGATGCTTGGGCTGAATCGGAACACCCTGCGTAAGAAGATCCGGGACCTGGAGATACCGGTGGTGCGAGGCCTGATGTAATGATCGTGGAAGGTTCCCGATGGCAGACGATATGAACGTCCCGGCACCGCGAACCACCTTGAGACGGCGCTCGGCTCCGAATATCATTTCGGAACCGCGATCTTCCCGCTTCGGACAGTTCGGCGATTTTGTCCTCGGCAAGGGCTTCACCCTCGCCCTGACCGCGCTCGCTTTCATGGTCGGGCTGGCGACGTTCATCATCCTGGCGCGCGGCTCACCCCTGGGTTGGAAACCCGGTGTCACGGTCGGCCTGGTGCTGGCGAACCTGTCCATGCTGCTGATGCTGGGCGCGGTGTTGGCCGGCCGGCTGACCCGGGTTTGGGTGGAGCGGCGGCGCGGTTCGGCCGGATCGCGGCTGCATGTGCGACTGGTGTTCCTGTTCAGTGGCATCGCCGTGGCGCCCACCATCGTCGTCGCCTGTTTCGCTGTCGCCTTCTTCCACTTCGGCATCCAGTCCTGGTTCAACGACCCGGTGCGCGCGTCGCTGGCGGAATCGCTGCAGGTCTCGCGCGGCTACCTGGAGGAGCATCGCAACAACATCCGCTCCGTCGCGCTGGAGATGGCCAACGACCTGGCCCGTGCCGGCCGCTTCCTGTCCGCCGATCCGACGGTGTTCGCGGAGGTTCTGGAGACTCAGACCACGCTGCGCGGCCTGACCGAGGCGGTGATCTTCGAGCCGACGACCGGGCAGGTCCTGGCCGCGGCCGGGATTTTCGTCGGCATGGGCGTGGAAGCGCCGCCGCAGGACGCGATCCAGGAGGCGATGCGGGGCGACGTCGCGGTGCTCAACAACGGCGACAGCACCCGGGTGAAGGCCGTCGTCCGGCTGGAGTCGACGCCCCCGTTGATTCTGCTGATCGGGCGGCCGATCGATCCGACGATCCTCGGCTACATGCAGCGGACGGAGCAGGCGGTCGCGGAGTATCAGCGGCTGGACCAGAACCGGTCGTGGCTGCAAATCGCCTTCGCCTGGATCTTTGCCATCGTGGCGCTGCTGGTGCTGCTCGCCGCCGGGCTTATCGGCCTGATCATGGCGAACCAGATCGCCCGGCCTGTCGGCATGCTGATCAACGCGGCGGAACGGGTGCGCAGCGGCGATCTGTCGGTGCGGGTGCAGGAGGCCTCGACCGGCGACGAACTGGCCGGGCTGTCGCGGGCCTTCAACCGCATGACCGGGCAGCTTGCCGCGCAGCGCACCGAGCTGATGGACGCCTACAGCCAGATCGACGAACGCCGACGTTTTACCGAGACGGTGCTGTCCGGCGTCTCGGCCGGAGTCATCGGCCTGGACGCGCAAGGCCGCATCGAACTGCCGAACCGCACGGCGGATGAGTTGCTCGGCCTCGACCTGCTGGCGGCGACCGGGCATTCGCTGGCGGAGATCGTCCCGGAGTTCGCTCCGCTATTCAATGAAGTTGCCGCCTCCCCCGACAAGGCGCGCACGGCGGAAATCCAAACCGGGCCGGCCAACCACCGCCGCATCCTTCTGGTGCGCATCGGCGCGGAACTCTCGGCCGGCCGCACCGACGGGTTCGTCGTCACCTTCGACGACATCACCGAACTGCAATCGGCCCAGCGGAAGGCCGCCTGGGCCGACGTCGCCCGCCGCATCGCGCACGAGATCAAGAACCCACTGACCCCGATCCAGCTCTCGGCGGAGCGCCTGAAGCGCCGCTTCGCCAAGGAAATTCAGTCCGACCCTGAAACTTTCGCGCAATGCGCCGACACCATCATCCGCCATGTCGGTGATATCGGGCGGATGGTCGACGAATTCTCCGCCTTCGCCCGCATGCCGCATCCGGTGATCAAGCCGGAGGATGTCGGCCGCATCGCCCGCGACGCGCTCGTGCTGCAAAAGAACGCTCGCCCGGGCATCGAGTGGGTCACCAACATCCCCGAGCGCGGCCCGGTGGCACCCTGCGACAAGCGGATGCTGCGGCAAGCCCTGACCAACCTGCTGCAAAACGCGGCCGATGCTGTGACGATGCGGGAAGGCGCGGGGCGAATCGCGCTGACTGTGGAAGACTTGCTCGATGAGGTGCGGATAACGGTGGCCGACGACGGTGTCGGATTGCCCGAGGAGGATCGTGCCCGGCTGACTGAGCCCTACGTGACTCACAAGCCGAAAGGAACCGGATTGGGATTGGCGATCGTGAAAAAGATCATGGAAGACCACGGCGGGGCTCTGGAGCTCGCCGATCGGCCGGAAGGACCTGGCGCTGTTGCCGGCCTGACACTCCCGCGGACAATGGCCATGGCCGCGCAACAACCTCCGGCGAACGCCGAGCTTAAGCAGGTGCCCCATGGCGCATGACATCCTGATCATCGACGACGAACCGGACATCCGCCTGCTGATCGAGGGGATACTGCGCGACGAAGGCTACGACACCCGCGGCGCCGGCGATGCCGAGGCGGCGATCGCCGCGTTCCGCGTGCGGCGGCCGTCGCTGGTGATCCTCGACGTGTGGCTGCAAGGCAGCCGCATGGACGGGCTTGGCATCCTGGAATCGTTCCAGACCGAGGAACCGGCGGTGCCGGTGGTGATGATCTCCGGCCACGGCACGATCGAGATGGCCGTCGGCGCGATCCAGCAAGGCGCCTACGACTTCATCGAAAAGCCGTTCCAGTCCGATCGGCTGCTGCTGGTGGTGCGCCGCGCTCTGGAAGCCGCCGCGCTGGCGCGGGAGAACGCCGAACTGCGCCTGCGCGCGGGCCCGGAAGCGACGCTGACCGGGGAGTCCTCGCTGATTGCGCAGGTCCGCCAGCAGGTGGAGCGGGTGGCGCCGACGGGGTCGCGGGTGATGATCTCCGGCCCGGCCGGCTCGGGCAAGGAAGTCGTGGCGCGGATGATCCACACGCGGTCGCGCCGCAACACGGGGCCGTTCGTGGTGATGAACTGCGCCACGCTGAACCCCGGACGGTTCGAGGAGGAACTGTTCGGGCTGGAGGCCGGCAGCGACCCGGTCACGCATCCACGCCGCGCCGGCGTGCTGGAGCGCGCGCATGGCGGTACGCTGCTGTTGGACGAGGTCTCCGATATGCCGCTGGAGACGCAGGGCAAGATCGTGCGCGCCTTGCAAGACCAGACGTTCGAGCGGCTTGGTGGATCGTCGCGGGTGAAGGTGGATGTGCGCGTGCTGTCCACCACCAATCGCGATTTACAGGCCGAGATCGCGGCCGGGCGGTTCCGCGAGGACCTGTATTACCGGCTGGCGGTGGTGCCGGTGCGTATCCCGGCACTGCGCGAGCGGCGGGAGGACGTGCCGAGTTTGGCTTTGCACTTCATCAACCGCTCGGCCGAGAGTTCGGGGATTCCGGTGCGGGCGCTGTCGGCGGATACGCTGGCGGCCTTGCAGGCGTATGACTGGCCGGGGAATGTACGGCAGTTGCGCAACCTGATGGACTGGCTGCTGATCATGGCTCCGGGCCAGGCGGGCGATCCGATTCGGGCCGACATGTTGCCGCCGGAGATCGGTTCGCGGGCGCCGGCGCTGCTGAATATCGACCCGACTGCCGACATCATGTCGTTGCCGCTGCGCGAGGCTCGGGATCTGTTCGAGACGCAGTATCTGCATGCGCAGTTGCTGCGATTCGGCGGCAATATTTCTCGCACCGCGCAGTTCGTGGGGATGGAGCGCTCGGCGCTGCACCGGAAGCTGAAGCAGTTGGGGGTGAATTCGGACGAGCGGGTTGGGGGGTAAGATCGCGGCACCCGGGCGCGGGCTTGCACAGAGCGGACGACAAGGCGTCCGCATGGTCCGGGCCATCACGTGACAGAGGCGGACGTCGGGCCCGGGCCATACCGGGCCGCTCTGAGTTCGACCCATCGAGCCTCGTCCCCCGTCATGGCCCGGCTTGTCCCGGCCACCCCAGCCGCACGGTGCCGCGACAGGTGACCCGGACGAGCCGGGCCATGACGTTTCAGGAAGCCGACTCCCGAAGCGCTGGTTCTTGCGCGTTGCCGATGCCAAAACAGCGAATTTGCGCCGCCAACGACCGCCCTACTCCGGCAATACGTTCCCCCGGGTCTCCCGGGCGAACGGGATCACCAGCAGGCCAATCCCGAACGCCGCCGCCGTTATCGCGATCGGCGTTCCCAGCGTGCCCATCGATGCCACCGCTCCGGCGAGCGCGAAGTTCACCCCGGCGCCGATGAACCGTCCAACTGAGGTGCAGAACGCGAACGCCGTCGCGCGCACCTCGGTGCCGAAAAGCTCCGGCAGCCACAGGCTGAAGATCGCGAAATTGCCGCCGAACAGGCCGAGGAAGAATAGCACCATCATGAAACGCGGCAGCGCCGTGCCAACGGGCAGGTAGAATGCCCAGCCAAACGCCAGCACGATCGTTGCCATCATGCCGAGGAAATACCCCGCCAGCGTCGTGCGCCGGCCAATCCGCTCCGCCAGCCAGGGGGCGGCGAGGCAGCCGAGGATGGTGCCGATGGAGAGCAGCGCCGTGCCGTAGGACGCCATCCTGACCGCCTCCGGCTGCGTCATCCCGGCCTGCTTCGACAGGAATATGATCGCCGTAGGCTCATACACCGCACCGGCCCACAGGCCGACGATCGCGATAGTCAGCAGAACAGACATGGTAATGGTGCGGCTCAGGTAGCGCGGGCTGAAGATCACCGACAGCGGACTTTTGGCGGAGGCGGCGCGCTTTTCCCACCGCTCCGGCTCCTTCACCTTCAGCAAGGTGGCAATGGCGACCACGACCGGCGCCAGGCCGCACAGGAACATGGCGCGCCAGCCGAACGAGGCGCCGACGGTGTAGTTCAGCGCCGCGGCGACGAAGAATCCGAAGTAATACCCGGTTTGCAGGTAGCCGGCGCCCATCTTGCGGCGATCCTCCGGCCAGGCCTCGGCGACATAGGTGCCAGCCATGGCCCATTCGCCGCCCACGCCGATGCCGGCGAGGAAACGGAACAGCGCCAGCAGCCAGATATTCGGCGCGAAGGCGGCGGCACCAGTGAACACCGCATAGACCAGCACCGTCGCCGCCAGCGCCCGCGTCCGCCCGAACCGGTCGGAGATCGGCCCCCAGATGAACGACAGGCCCCAGCCAATCAGGAACAGACCAAACATCAGCGACCCGGCGTAGCCAATGTTGGCCGGGGTCGCCTCCATGCCGGATTTCGGCAGCAGCTCGGTCAGTGCCGGACCCATCACCAGGGCGTATATGACCGAGTCCATGCCATCAAGCATCCAGCCGAACCATGCGGCCCAGAAGCCGGCGATCTGCTGGCCGTTGAGTGGCGTGGGCGCACGCCGGATGCGTGGCGCGGCCAGCAGCCCGCCGTTGAAGCCGAAGGTCATGATGTTTCTACCCTTGGACGATCCTTTACGGAGCGATTACCGGGGCGGAACGCCGGTGTCGATACCCGGCGTGGCTGTATTCAGCGGCCGGGCCGCGCACAAGCGATCGTTCGCCGACCGGCGACGCCGCCAAGCATGAACAACGCGGTTCCCAGAAGGACCGCGGCGTCCGGCTCCGGCACCGGATCGTAGATCAAGGTCTGGTTGACCTGGGCATCCGCCGCCACGAGCTCATCCAGTCCCGCGCCTGCCTCCGGTTTCCAGAAACCGCTCCTGACGTCATTGAGATAGGTTGTGGCGACGCCCTGCAAATTTTGGTCGTCCGGCGTGAACGTGGCCGAACTGCCGTATTCCGTCTCCCAGATCGCCAGCTGAACGGCGGCGACATCGGTGCCGTTGTTGATCAGCGTGAGGATATCGGACATCTTGTTGTCATCGGTGATGCTGGATGTGCCCTGCAGGTTCGGATCGGAGGCGGCGCCGATACCGGTCGTGTAGGTCCCGGACGACAGCAGCCAGTCGCCGATATCGACACAATACGCCTGGAATGGCGTCGGGCCGTACAGCGTGATCAGCCCCGAGCCGCCGTATTCGTCGTCGATTCCCAGCGAGGCGTCGCTGATGTGAACGTTTTCCCCGGAAAACCCGTATCCGTCGTATGTCAACATGCCGGCGTTCGCCCGCCCGGCGGTCCCGCCACAAACGACGACGGCGGCCATGAGGGCTGAAATCTTGATAAGGCGCATGGGGGTGTTCCAATAATGAATATGGCATGCATTAATTGGTCAAGGTCACACATTTGTCAAACCAAAACACTATCGCACCCCCAACAAACCTGCATAATTGAGCTGCATTTGGCTTTTTTAGACAGGCATCGCATGTCGGGCGTTGTCCCGGCGCCGGGCGTGCCGCCTGACCTTTAGTTACCGCAGGCCACCCGCGCCGGGGACAAACCGGGCAACTCCAAAGATTTCCACCGCTTCGTTCAGACTCTATGGTAACAGCGCTGTACACGTGCCGGGCCGGAACCCTTTCTCATGAGTCGCTGCGTCGCCGTCACTCTCTCGCCTTGGCCGCGCCGGATCGCCTGTCTGGCGCTGCTGACTGCCCTCGCCGCCTGCGGCGGCCGCCCGGCGCAGCACGCCGCGCATCGCCAGTACGACCCCACCCGCTACTACCCGCCGCCCGGTCCGCCGAACGACCCGTGGGGGCCGTATATTCACGAAGCCTCCGGCCGATTCGGCGTGCCGGAACTGTGGATCCGACGGGTGATGCGCCAGGAGTCGGGCGGCCAGGAGGACGTGATCTCCTGGGCCGGCGCGATGGGGCTGATGCAGGTGATGCCGGACACCTATGACGGGCTGCGAAACCGCTACTCCCTCGGCGAGGACCCGTTCGATCCGCACAACAACATCCTCGCCGGCACCGCTTATCTGCGGGAAATGTACGACCGCTTCGGCGCGCCGGGGTTCCTCGCGGCGTATAACGCGGGCCCGAACCGGCTGGACCGCTACCTGAACAATGGCACGCCGCTGCCGGATGAGACGGTGAACTACGTCGCCTCGATCGCGCCGCTGCTGGGGCCGGGCACGCCGATGTCGGGGCCGCTGGCGGTATATGGCGGGACACAATTCGCCTCAGCACGGCCGAGCCGATCCGGCTGCGATCCGGATGCGGCGTATAATCCGGACGGGGCGTGCACGCCGATGCGCCCGGTTGTGGTGCAGCAGGTTGCCGCCGCGGCGCCGGCATACAGTTCGGCCGGTTGCGATCCCGATGCCGCGTTCGACCCGTCTCGGCCGTGCCAGCCGGCGCGGCAGGCGGCGGCCGAGCCGGTCGCTGTGCCGGCGGTCTACAGTTCCGCCGATTGCGACCCGGATGCGGCGTATGACCCCTCGCAGCCGTGCAAGAGACTGCCGCCGCCGGTCAGGACGCCGGTTGTCGCGGAATCGCTGCCATCGCCGCTGCCACCGCCGTTGACCTATGCCGCCAGCTCACGGCCGCTCCAGGAGATGCAACGTGTGTCCTACAATCCCGCACCGCCGCCCGGCCGCTGGGGGATACAGGTTGGCGCGTTCGCCAGCCTCTCCACGGCGGAGAGCGCGGCCGAAAGCGCGCGCACGGCGCTTCCGGATTTGTTGCGGACCGCGAAGATCGAGCTTCCCGCCACGACGCCGTTTGGCGGCCAGGTCGCGTTCCGGGCGCGCCTGCTGGGTTTGACGCAGGCCGTGGCGGCGGAGGCGTGCGGGCGGCTGGGCGGAAGGGGCATGGCGTGCATGGAGGTGCCGCCGGATCGGGGCAGTTTCTGAGCCCGGCAGGTTTGTGGGCAGGCGGATCGTAACGGCCTGTGGCCTGACAGGCCGTTCGCGACGCGCCGGCGCAATCAGGCCGCAACCTCGACAACGACCAATTCCGTCGCTTTCGTCGCGGTGATGGTCACCGAACGCTCGTCCGTAATCGCGACGCCGTCCCGCGCCTGCGCGATCACCCCGTTGACGGTCACCGCGCCGTTGATCGGCACCAGGTAGGCGGCACGGCCGGCGGCGAGGCTGAATTCCGCCGTCTGGCCCTCGGCCAGGGTTCCGGCCAGCACGGCGGCATCGGCGTTCAGCTTCAGCACATCCGACGCCGCGTCGGCCGGGCGTCCGCTGGCGAGCACGGACAGGGCGTGGCCGTCACGCGGGAATGCGCGCGTGCCCCAGCCGGGCTCGACCCCGCGGCGGTCGGGCATGATCCAGATCTGGAACAGGCGGGTGGGGATCTTCTCCAGATTATACTCGGCGTGAGTGATGCCGGTGCCGGCGTGCATCACCTGCACGTCGCCGGCTTCGGTGCGGCCCTCGTTGCCAAGGTTGTCGCGATGGGTGATGGCGCCCTCGCGGATATAGGTGACGATCTCCATGTCGCGATGCGGATGCGGGTCGAATCCGGTGCCGGGGGCGATCTCGTCGTCATTCCAGACGCGCAGGCGGCCGACGCCCATGCGCTTGTCGTCATGGTAGCCGCCGAAGCTGAAATGGTGGTGGGCGTTGAGCCAGTCGTTGCGGAAGGCGCCGAGGCTGTCGAAGGGGCGGAGTTCGATCATGGTCCGGATCCTTGTTCTGATGACCGCGAATTTGGGAACCGGTTTGGCATTAAGCAAGCCATGCAGCGCAACGGTCAGACCCCCGACACCCGCGCACTTGATCCAATGCTGCCGCGCCCCACCGCGGGATCGGAGGCGGTGAGAACTATCGCGGCTGAAGCGCATCACGGTTTCCGCGATAGCGAACATCGTCGGGGATCCACCAAGTCACCCGGGTTCACACCGGCAAGCCCGGTTACCTTCGATCACAGCGAACTGACGTTTTCCCGTAGCAGTCTGGATTTCGGGCCGCCCGGTTTGCTGACGTTCGCGCGCTACAAGCTATTTTTCTTCGAAGGGACGTTCGACTTCCGCACAGGCGCGTTCGCGTTTCCGCAGTCCGCGATCCATTTCCCGTCGGTCCGGAGCGGGTCGAAACACCCGCCGCCGTCGAGGTCGTTCTGCCCACAGACCTGATGTTCGACTATGCCAGGAGCGATGTCGCCACGGCAGCGGAGACCGAGTTGAATGACGTGGCCCAGATCATTCAGTAACCCGGTCTGTCCAGTAACAATCCAGGCTTTTACCGACAAACCACCGCCCGACGGCCGCGAGCGGAGTTTGCCCGGCACAAGCTGGCTTGAATTGATCGAGGAGTCCATTGCCGACAAATTGGGGCGACAGTTCCAATAAGCGGGTCTCGGAACGGGGCGCCCGGTCGGTCAAGCTCTGGCTGGAGACACATGCCGGCCTTCCACCCGCGAGGCCCAACACCGCGGGCCCGGGTCGCGCGATCCGGTGTTGCCCAATACGCGTCGCGACGGCTCCGATACCCCTGACGGACGCAAGAGCAACCGGCGCGTCAAGTTCATCATCCCGAAATTCCCGGCAATTGCCGGTAGCTGCGCGTAGATCGAGGCAGCGCGGCCGCAATGGTGCGGCACGCGTCCGCCGAATACAACGCGTGAGGCTAAAACGCCGCCTCATCCATCTCCATCATCGCCGCCTTGCCGGACTTGATCGCGACCAGCAGGCCGCCAACCTCCGGCAGGACCCGCTCCATGTAGTACCGGGCCGTGGTCAGCTTCGCCTTGTAGAACGCGGCATCCTCATCCGGCTGCGCCAGCTTGTCCGCCGCAATCACCGCCGAACGCATCCACATGAACCCGAGCGCGACCAGGCCAAACAGCCGCAGATACTCCGTCGCCGCGGCGCCGGCTTCCTCCGGGTCCGCCATTCCCGTTGCGGCGATGTGGCCGGTGGCCAATTGCAGCGCGCCGAAGGCTTTCTCCAGCCCCTTCACCATGCCGCCGAGCTGCGTGTGGTCCTTGTGCTGCTCGATGAAGGCGGCGAGCGGGTGGAAGAATGTGCGCAGCAGGCGCCCGGTGCCCTGCGGCAGCTTGCGGCCGACGAGATCGAGCGCCTGGACGCCGTTGGTGCCTTCGTAGATCATGGCGATGCGGGCGTCGCGCACAAGCTGCTCCATGCCGTGGTCGCGGATGTAGCCGTGGCCGCCATAGACCTGCATGCCGAGATTGGTAGCCGCGAAGCCGAGGTCGGTGAACAGCGCCTTCACCACCGGCGTCATCAGCGCGGTGAAATCCTCCGCCCGCTGGCGGGCGTCGGCATCGTCGGAGCGCTTCATCTCATCCAGTTCGCGCGCCACCCAGCCGCCGAGCGCGCGGCAGCCTTCGGTGTAAGCGCGCATCGTCATCAGCATCCTACGCACGTCCGGATGCACAATGATCGGATCGGCTGCCTTGTCAGGCGCTTTCGTGCCGCTCAGGCTGCGCCCCTGGATGCGGTCGCGCGCATAGGCGACGGCGCTCTGATAGCTGGTTTCCGCAGCACCCAGGCCCTGGATACCGACGGACAGGCGCTCGCTGTTCATCATGGTGAACATCGTCGCCAGCCCCTTGTTGGCGTCGCCGACGAGCCAGCCGGTGGCGTCGTCGAACTGCAACTGGCAGGTGGAGGAGCCTTTGATGCCCATCTTGTGCTCGATCGCGGTGCAGACCACGCCGTTGCGCGGGCCGGGTTGGCCGTCGGCACCGGGGATGAATTTCGGCACCAGGAACATGCTGATGCCGCGCGTGCCGGGCGGTGCGTCGGGCAGGCGGGCGAGCACGAGGTGGACGATGTTCTCGGTCAGGTCATGATCGCCGGCGCTGATGAAGATTTTCGCGCCAGTGATCCTGTAGCTTCCATCGGCTTGCGGGATGGCTCGGGTCCGTAACAAGCCGAGATCGGTGCCGGCGTTGCCTTCCGTCAGGCACATCGTGCCGGACCAGGTGCCGTCTACCATTTTCGGCAAATACAGGTCCTTGAGTTCGTCGGAGGCGTGGCTGGCAATCGCCTCGTAGGCGCCGTGCGTGAGGCCGGGATACAGGCTGAAGGCCAGGTTGGCCGAACAGATCATTTCTTCGACCAGCTTGTTCAGGCTTTCCGGCAGTCCTTGTCCGCCGAATTTCGGATCGGAGGCGAGCGCGGTCCAGCCGCCGTCGCGGAAGGCGTTGTAGGCTTCCTTGTAGCCTTTCGGAGTTCTCACCACGCCGTTTTCCAATACGCAGCCGATCTCATCGCCGGGGGCGTTGGTGGGGAGGAGGACTTCTTCGGCGATCTTGCCGGCTTCTTCGAGTATGCTGTCCATCAGGTCTGGGGAGATCTCCTCCAGGCCGGGCAGGCGGGACAGGGCGGCGCTGTCGTTGAGTTCGTGCAGGACGAAGCGCATGTCGCGGATGGGGGCTTTGTAGGTTTGCATGTTCTGGGCCTCTTGATGCGGTCGTGTGGCTCAATGGGGTTGGGTGCACGACTGGATGGGGCGTCGGAGTTCGTTCTTCGGCAAGTATTTTAACGCAGACGCAGATGAGGAAGATTGAGATCGCACAAACGGCAAGGCTTGCGCGCTGCCGCGGGCGTGCTTCCCGGGACGTGTCAGTGTTGGATTGGACGGGATTATTCGAATCTGCCCGGGTGTCGATGCCTGGCAAGGCGGATTCGCGTTGCTGTTTTGCTTACGCGATGGTTGACGAAACGGTCGTGCGCGGCCGGCGGCGCTTCGCCGGGCGGAGAGCGAGCGATTTAAACACAGATGAACACAGATGAACGCAGATGAACACGGATATTCATTACTCTTACGGTCGTTCTGCTTCGCTTGTGGCCCTGGTATGACGTCATCGGCAATGCCGATCGGCGTTGCGTTTGGGACCCGGGCGCGGTCGCCCCGGGCGTCATGGAGGGCGCAGGCCTCCCTCGCGCGGCAGGTCGCCCGCCATCCTCGCCGTTGCTGTCCTGGCAGAAGGCGTGGCAGCCGATTGGCGCCGGCATGACGGGGAGGCAGGGCCGGAGGGCCTGTTTCAACGCCGGTTGATGCGACAGCAACGCCCGGGCCGTCGCAATCGAAGCCCGAGTCGGCGCAGCCCCGATCTGCGTTCATCTGTGTTCATCCGCGTTCATCTGCGTTCCAATTCGCCCGGGGGAGCGCCCCGCCCGGGGCCAGCGACGCACCACACCCTCCATACTGCTTCTCTGCGATCTCTGCGCCTCTGGCTTCGTCCGCGCTAAAAAAGCGGACGCAAACGCCGCACCGGCCCGGCGATCGACCCCCGGCCGGTTCCGCATCCGCCACCGCATCGCCGCCGCGCTCCTAGTTCCGCAACGGCTTGCCGGTCTCAAGCGTATGCTGGATCCGCGCCAAAGTCGGCCCCGTCCGCACCAGCCGCATGAACGCCCGCCGTTCCAGATCGAGCATCGTCTGCTCATCCACTGTATCGATGATGTCGGTATCGCCGCCGGACAGGACCTCCGCCAGCGCATCCGCCACCACCAGATCGTGGTCCGTCGCGATCCCGCGCTGATGGAACGAAACCGCCGCCGAATACATCCCGGCCCGGCCGGACGGACCCGGCAGCACAAACACCGGCGGCTCGGGCGGCTTGTAGCCGTCAGCCAGCGCCAGCGCCCGCTGTTTCGCGTCGGACAGCAAACGGTCGCGGTTCATGGTGATGCCGTCTGTCGCCCGCAGGAACTTCTTTTCCATCGCCTGATGCGCCGACTTCGACACATCCGCGGTGCTGATGCCCTCGAACACCTTCGCCGGAGCCGGCATAGGGCCGCGGGGCAGTTTCGGCTCCGCCTGCCAGCGCGCCAGCATCTCGCCGCAGCCGCCCCAGCCGGGGATCAGGCCGACGCCCGCCTCGACCAAGCCGACATAGGTCTCGGCGTAGGCCTGCACCGCGTCGGCGTGCAGCACCAGTTCGCAGCCGCCGCCCAGCGCCATGCCGGCGGGGGCGACGACGACCGGGAACGGGGCGTATTTCAGCGCCTTGTAGGTCTTCTGGCCGGCGGCAAGCTGCTTCTCGATCTCGCCCCAGGCGCCGATGTTAGCGGCGAACAGGGCCAGGCCGAGGTTGGCGCCCAGGGAGAAATTGCTGCCCTCGTTGTAGACCACCAGCGCCTTAAACCGCGACTTCACCAGTTCGATCGACTGGCCCAGCAGCTCGATGATCTTGTCGTCCAGCGCGTTCGACTTCGAGGTGAACTCGAAGCACGCCACGCCGTCGCCGATATCCCACACGGCGGCCGAAGGGTTTTTCAACACCGGCTTGGACGCCAGCTTGATGTCTTCCAGCATAAGCACACCCGGCGCGCGGACCACATCGTGATACGCGCCGTCGATGCCGAGATACTGGCGCTTGCCCGCCTCGACCCGGTAGAACGTCTTGCCCGCGGCATCGCGAAGCAACGCCGGCACGGCCAGGCCCTGAGCGGTCAGCGTCTCGACCAGCCAGGCCGTGCCAAGCTTGTCCGCCAGCTCGAACGGGCCCCACTTCCAGGCGTAGCCGAGCCGCATCGCCGCATCGATATCGGCGATCGATCCCGCCGCCTCGGGCACCAGCGTCGCGGCATAGGAAATCGTCTGCGCCAGCACGCGGAACGCGTATGTCCCCGCCTTGCCAGGCGCCGACAGCAGCGCCTTCAGGTCGCGGCCCTCGAGTTCCGGCAGTCGCGGCTTCTGTTCCGGCCGATATTCGCCGGTCTTCAGGTCGATCGCCACCTTCGTGCGTCCGCCGGGACCCTTGTCCAGCCGGTAGAAGCCTCCCTTGCCTTTGCGTCCGGTCAGCCCCTGCTCGATCATGCGGGTCACCAGCGGCACCTCGCGATCGACCGCATGGAACGCATCGGATTTCGGCAGCGCGCCCCGCATGGATGCGTTGATCTGCGGACCGAGATCGATGCCGACGAGGTCCATCAGACCGAAAATGCCGGTCTTCGGGATGCCCATCGGCGGGCCGACGATCGCATCCGCTTCCTCCACTGTCAGCCCCTGGTCGAACGCCTCGAGCATACCGAGCTGCATCCAGTAGATGCCGAGCCGGTTGGCGATGAAGCCGGGGCGGTCGTTGCAGCGCACGATGCTCTTGCCCAGCGTCACGTCACCGAAGCGGACCACCGCCTCCGCCGTCTCGGTCGCGGTTTCCGGGCCGGTGACGATCTCCAGTAGACGCATGTAGCGCGGGGGATTGAAGAAATGGGTGATCAGGAAGTCGCGGCGGAACGCCTCGCTGAGGCCCTCGGTCAGCAGGTTCAGCGCGATCGTCGAGGTGTTGGAGCTGATCGCGCTGCCGGGGCGGCGGACGGCGTCGAGCTTGCGATACAGCGCCTGCTTGATATCGAGGCGCTCCAGCACCGCTTCGACGATCCAGTCGCAATCGGCCAGCTTGCCGAGGTCATCCTCGATGTTGCCGGTTTCCACCAGCTTCGCCGCGCCGGCGTGCATGAAGGCGGCGGGCTCGACCTTCTGCAGCCGCGCCAGCGCGCCCTCGGCGATGACGTTGCGGTTGTTGGCGCCGGACGGGACGATGTCGAGCAGGACAACCGGAACCCCGGCATTGGCGACCTGGGCGGCGATTCCCGCGCCCATGGTGCCGGCGCCGATGACGCCGACCTTGCGGATGGTGAGGGGCATCAGACGCGCTCCAGGATAGTGGCGATGCCCTGGCCGCCGCCGATGCACTGGCTGGCCAGCGCGTAGCGGCCACCGGTGCGGGCCAGCAGCGAGGCCGCCTTGCCGGTGATGCGGGCACCCGTGGCGCCCAGCGGATGGCCGAGCGCGATGGCGCCCCCGTCGATGTTCAGCGTCTCGTCGCGGATGCCGAGGTCGCGGGCGCAGGCCAGCGCCTGGCTGGCGAACGCCTCGTTCAGTTCCACGACGTCCAGCGCGCCGATGTCGATGCCGGCGCGGGCGAGGGCTTTTTTGGTGGCGGCGACGGGGCCGATGCCCATGATCTCAGGCGCGCAGCCGGCGACGGCGATCGACTTGATCCGCGCCAGCTTCTTCAGGCCGTGCTTGTCGGCATACGCCTCGCTGCACACCAGAACGGCTGAGGCGCCATCGGTCAGCGGCGACGAGGTGCCTGCGGTGACGGTGCCGTCCTTGTCGAACGCGGGCTTCAGTCCGGCCAGGCCCTCAGCCGTCGTGTCCGGCCGGATGCAGCCGTCCTGGCCGACACTGCCACCCTTCGCCTCTATGGGCACGATTTCATCGTTGAAATGCCCGGCGGCGACGGCGGCGGCGGCTTTATGATGGCTGCGGACGGCGAAGGCCTCCTGCTCGGCACGGGGGATCTGCCACTTGCGGGCGACGTTCTCCGCCGTCTCGCCCATGCCGATGTAAGCGGCGGGCATTGCCTTCTGCAGCGCCGGGTTGATCAGCGGGTTGTATCCCATCATCGGCACCCGGCTCATGCTCTCGATGCCGGCGCAGACGAAGACCTCCCCTGCCCCGAGGGCGATCTGGCCGGCCGCGATGTGGATCGACTGCATGGAGGAACCGCAGAAGCGGTTCACCGTCACGCCCGCCACCGATAGCGGCAGGTCGGACAGCAGGCCGATCAGGCGGGCGACGTTCAATCCCTGCTCGCCTTCCGGGAAGGCGCAGCCGACGATGATGTCCTCGATGTCCTCCGGCCTGACGCCGGTGCGGCCGACGAGCGCGCGCACCACCTGCGCGGCGAGGTCGTCCGGACGCACCCTTGCGAGGGCGCCCTTGCCGGCGAACTGGAAGGGCGACCGGGCGTAGCCGGCGATCACCGCGTTGGTCATGTCTCTCTCCTTTTCTGTCAGCCCGCCGCGCGGCGTGCACGGGGAGCAGGCGTTTGCAGAGCCGCCTCGGTCTGGGCGGTGATGTCCTCGAGTTCGGCCAGCGCCTCGTCGATGGCCTGGCGCTGGGACAGAAGCTGCGCGCGGCGCTTGCCGGCGGCGGCGAGCAGCAGTTTCAGTTGCGCATGCTGGGTGATGTCCGTGTCGTAAAGGTCGAGATAGTCCTTGATCGTGCTGAGTGAGAAGCCCAGGCGCTTGCCGCGCAGGATCAGGATCATGCGGGCGCGGTCGCGCGCCGAGAACACGCGCGTGGTGCCCGCCCGCTTCGGCGCGATCAACCCCTTGTCCTCATAGAAGCGGATGGCGCGCGGCGTCATGCCGAGATCCTTCGCCAATTCCGTCACGGTGTAGAGCTGGCCGTCGTTCATTCAACCGTTCTCATGCATGCCCGCCGCGGGCCGCGTGGCTAACGTATACGTCAATCAGTTCACGTCAAGCCGCTTTTGGCGCCATCTCCGCCACCAGTTCCTTGCGCGACAGCTTGCCGATGACGGTCTTCGGCAACGCGTCCCTGATCTCCACGCGCACCGGCAGCTCTATCGGTGAGACGCGGTCACGCAGGAACGTCCGCAGCGCCTCGCCATCGGTGGCCTGGCCCTCCCGCAAAGTCACGAACGCCAGCGGCGCCTGGCCGCGATAGGAGTTGGCGATACCGATGACGATCGCCTCGGCGACCGCCGGGTGTTCATACAGCGCGTCCTCGATCACCCGCGGATAGACGTTGTAGCCGCTGCACAGGATGAGGTCCTTCAGTCGGTCGGTCACATACAGGTAGCCGTCGGCGTCGAGGTAGCCGGCGTCGCCCGTTCGCAGCGCCCCGTCAATGAAGACGGCGCGGGTCTCCGCCTCCCGGTTCAGGTAGCCTTGCATCACCTGCGGGCCGCGGACGCAGATCTCGCCGCGCTCGCCGGGCGGCAGGATGCGGGTGACGTCGTCGATGCCACGAATTTCCACCTGACTGCCGAGCAGCACGATCCCGACCGAATCCGGCCGCACCTCGCCGTCCGGCGGGTTGGAGGCGACAGCGGGGGACGCCTCGGTCAGGCCGTAACCTTCGATGATGCGGCAGCCGGTCAGTTTCTGGAACCGCTCGCGGACCTCGGCGGGCAGCGGCGCGCCGCCGGAGACGCAGACCCGCAGGCTGGGGATGGTTATTTGCTTCTTTTCGGCCTCGGCGGCGACCGCGTTATAGATGGTTGGCACCGCATGCATGATCGTTGGCTTGTCCTGGCGCAGCGACTTCATCATCGCGGCGATTTCGAAGCGGGGGTGCAGGATCAGTTCCGCGCCGGCCAGGACGCCTCCATTCAGGATCGAGGTCATGGCAAAGACATGGAAGAACGGCAGCACCGCGAGGAACCGCTCCTCGCCCGGGCGCATGCTGGGCATGTGATAGGTTGCCTGCTGCGCGTTGATCGACAGGTTGGCGTGCGACAGCATCGCCCCCTTGGGGACACCGGTTGTGCCCCCGGTATATTGCAGCACCGCCAGATCGGCCGGGTCGATCGCCACCGGCACCGGAGGCGGTCCGGACGCGACGACCTGGCGGTACGGCACGACCTCGTGGCTCCAGGCGGGATGCGCGACCAGTTTGCGCTTCAGGACAGTAAACGCCACACGCTTGGTAGGGGGCAACACTCCGGCGAACGGGCAGACGATGATGCGCCGCAGGCCGGAGGACGGCAGCAGACCCAGCACCTTGTCGCAGATCGCCGCGATATCAGGCACCACCATGGTTGTCGTGCCGGAATCGACAATCTGCTGGCGCAGTTCGCGCGCGACATAGAGCGGATTGTAGTTGACGACGACGGCACCGGCCTTCAGCGCCGCATAATAAAAGATCACGAAATACGGGGTATTCGGCAGGCAGAGTCCGACGCGGTCGCCGGGCCGGATGCCAAGGCGCTGAAGCCCGGCCGTGGCGCGATCGACCAGACCGGCGAGTTGCGCGTAGGTCCACCGCCTGCCCTGGAACGACAAGGCGGGACGATCGCCGAATGACGCAGCCGTGCGGTCGAGCAGCGCCGGGACCGCCATCGGCTCCAGCGACTGATGCGAATGGGCGTCCATTGCTTGCCTCCTCCGGATTGCGTCGCCAGCCGGCGCGGGCGAATGCGTTTTGACGTATAAGTAGGATAGGTGACGTAAACGTCAAGACCATGCCCGTGCCGGCGGAGTGTCCACGGGCGTAGCTGAACCCGCCGGCATCCGGCCGATTTCAAAGGAAACCGATCGGGTCGGCCAATCGGATAGAGCGTTCTTGAGCACACAACCTCGTGGACCGGCCTTGGATGCTTGCAGACCGTTTGGTGGTGCCGGACGCCAATGAGATCAACCGGCCTCCGTGCCAGGGCCGGGGGGCACCGGCGCGGACCACTTCCGGCCATCGCGGTGCCGGGGCCGCCGCGATACGCACTACCGAAGCATGTTCCGCACGCCCGGAGCCCGCGTCCCGCCTAACCTCGCTCTGGACCCGCGGGCGCTACAGCGGCCGGTCGAACACCATGACCTTGGAGACGAAAGCCGCGACGTCGCGCCGGTGCACCAGCCCACTGTCTCGGGCCATCTGCGGAAAATCCTCATTGACGTAGGTCGTAAAATACGGCTCGTGGAAGTTCTGCGGGAACAGCTCCAGCGACCCTTCATACGCCGGGTTGTCGCCGGCTTGTAACGAGTTGATGATCACCAGCCGCCCACCGGGCTTCAGCACGCGGCCGAATTCGGCGAACGCGCGGCGGCGGACCTGCGGCGGCAGTTCGTGAAACAGGAAGATGCTGGTGATCCCGTCCAGGCTCGCATCCGCCATCGGGATCGCCTCTGCACTTGCGACGACGAACCCGGTTCGCGTCCGGCGGCGCAGATGCGCCTTCGCCTCCCGGATGTAGGCATCCGACAAATCGAGCCCGGTCACCCGCAGCCGCGGCCAGGTCTGCTTGACGAAGTCGAGGAACCGTCCGGTGCCACAGCCGACGTCGAGCAGCCGCAGGCCGCCCGGATCGCGTCCGGCGAATACCTCATGCAGCGGCGGCAGCGCCTGCCGGCGCATGACGTTGGCGGTGCCGCGGAACAGGACCTCCACCTGCGTGTCGTAGCGTTGCGCCGATTTGTCGGTCAGCCAGCCGCCGGTCTGGAAGTGAAAGTTCTGTAGATAGTAACGCGGCCGCTTGCCGCGAAACGCGCTGTCGAGGACTTCGGAGGTCTGCCCGCTTTCGCGCCGCCGGTGGACGTCGGGCAAGTCGGTGAAGAACAGCCGCGAGCGGTTCAGCACCTCCCACGGTGCGCCGTCGTGGTCGATCGGGAACGGATAGATCCCGGCATCGACATTGGCGACATCCGCGCGCAGCAGGTTCGCCATGTCCACCAGCAGCCGGCGGCGATCCGGCGTCGGCTTGTCGGTGCGGGCGCCGGGCCGCCTGCCGCCGCCTTCGCCTCCGTGCGCCACCTGCGCCAACCGGCGCATGGCAATGCCATGCCCGACATACCAGGCCATCCGCGGAAACTGACTCGCGCCATAGGCCGCATGCGTGGCGAGGCGGCTTAACGGGTTGCTCATGCTGTTTGTGTCCGTCCCGAACCAAGGCCTGTCATCGTGTTGTCGTGGATATGGCCCTGATGCGGCTGGAGTGAAGATGTTGTTGCGCCTGCCAAGCGAGGCGCCGGCTTCACCTTTTGTTAACGATTTGCCCTTAAGACCTGCCTGGCGGCCCGCCGCCGCGAATGACGAGGACAACCGGCATGCGCATGCGAGACCTGACCGTTTACCAGCGCCTCGCGCTTATTATCGGCATCCTGTCGCTGGCCATGGTGCTGGTGACCGGCGCGCAGATCGCGACCTTGCGCGGCACCGTCCTCGACGAGCGGCAAACCAAGGTCCGCGAAATGGTCGGCGCCGCTACGGCCATCCTGTCGGCCTATGAGGGGCAGGCCAAGGCAGGCAAGCTGCCGCCCGACCGGGCGCGACAACTGGCGTTCGACGCCATCTCGACGATGCGCTGGGGCCCGTATGGCGACTACTTCGGCGTCTACGGGGCCGGCAGTGGCGATGCCGGCGTGACCTACGTGCATGCCAATCCGAACTACATCAACGTCAACCGCTGGGACTACACGGACAAAGGCGGCCAGCGGCTGATCCAGGACATCGTCGGCGCCGCCCGCGCCGGCGGCGGATTCGTCGAGTACTATGTGCCCCGCGCCGCCGGCGGCGAAGAACTTAAAAAGCTGGCCTATGTCGGTGCCTATGGCACCGGCGAGCACCTGCTCGCGGTGCAGGCCGGGGTCTATGTGGACGACGTGGACGCAGCGGTGATGCGGCACGAGGCCTGGCCGGTGGCGGGCTGCCTCGCCGGGCTGCTGCTTGCCTGCGTCATGGCGGTAGCGGTCGGAGGTGGCCTGACGCGCCCGCTCGCGGCGCTGTGCGGCACCATGGCGCGCCTGGCGGAAGGCGACCTTGCCGTCGAGGTGCCGTTCGCCCGGCGGCGGAACGAAATCGGCCGCATCGCCCGCAGCCTCGGCGTGTTCAAGGATCGCCTGCTCGATGCCGAACGCCAGCGCGGCCGGCTTGCGGACCATCGGCGGCAGGCCGAGGCGGAGAAGCAGACCGCACTCGGCCGGACCGCGGACGCGTTCGCGGACCGGGCGGCCGGCCTGGTGGCGATGCTGAGCGCGGACGCCACGCAGTTGGACACGACAGCGCGCTCGATGGACGCCGCCGCCACCCGGGCCAACCGCAAGGCGGAGACGGTCGCGGCGGCGGCGGAGCAGGCAGGCGCGGCGGTGCACACGGCCGCCGAGGCGTCCGAGGCGCTCGCTGCATCCATCCGCGACATCGGCCGCGAGGTCGCCCGGTCGTCCACCATCGCCGCCAGGGCGGTGCAGGACGCCGGGCGCACAGACGCCGTCGTGCGCACCCTCGCGGACGGCACACGCAGCATCGGCCGGGTGGTCGAACTGATCGCACAGATCGCCGGACAAACCAATCTGCTGGCGCTCAACGCCACGATCGAGGCGGCGCGCGCCGGTGAATTAGGCAAGGGCTTCGCCGTGGTGGCCGGGGAGGTCAAGAGCCTGGCCGTGCAGACCGCGCGCGCGACCGAGGATATCGGGCAGCGCATCCGGCAGATCCAGGGCGCCACGGAAGAAGCCGTGCTGGCCATCGGCGCTGTCGGAACCACCGTCCGAGAGGTCAGCGCGATTGCCGCATCGATCGCCGCCGCGGTCGAACATCAGGCGGAAGCGACCGGGCAGATCGCCGGCAGCGTGCAGCAGACCGCATCGAACACCCGGGACGTCGCCCTCAATATCGCGGATGTCAGCGACGCCGCGCGGGACACCGGCGCCGCCGCTCGACAGGTATTGGGGGCGGCCGGCGCGGTGTCGCAGCAGGCGGAGCAACTGACCGCGGAAGTAACGCGGTTTGTCGCCGCGGTGCGGGCGGCCTGAGCGACCGCCGGGCTGCTCTAGAGCATTTTCCGCCTGGCTGGAAAGCCGACGGATGTCGCCTTTTTGTCATGGCCCATGACGTCGTGAGCGTTTCCAGTCAGTTCATCACCGGAAGACCCGATCCGCCAGGCGATGAAACTGTCCCTCGCACGGCATTGTCATCGGCTCCGCTCCCGTAGTTTCTGTCTAGCCTGAAGCCGCTCTAGCGCAAGCCGGTGCGGGCGCGAACGAAGCCGATGGCGACCTGGAACGCCGCATCAGCGTCGAGCGTGCTGGTATCGAGGATGAAGGCATCCTCCGCCGCCCGCAGCGGTGCCGTGTCGCGCGCGGCATCCTTGGCGTCGCGCGCACGCATGTCCTGTTCGACCGCGGCGATATCGGCGTCCTCGCCGCGGGCCTGAAGCTCCAGCCAGCGCCGGTGGGCACGTTCCGCCAGCCGCGCGGTCACGAACAACTTGGCGTTGGCGTCGGGAAAGATCACCGTGCCGATGTCGCGGCCGTCCAGCACGGCGCCGTTGCAGGTCGCAAAGCTGCGCTGGAACGCCAGCAAGGCGGTGCGGACGCCCGGAATGGAGGCGACCGCCGAGGCCGCGGCATCGGCCTGCGGCCCGCGCAGATCGGTGCGATCCAGGTCCTCCGGCCGCAGCGCGGCCGCAGCGTCCACGGCCGCCCCGGGATCAGCCGGATCGCCGCCCGCATCCAGCACCCGGCGGCCGACGGCGCGATACAGCAGGCCAGTGTCGAGATAGGGCAGCCCGAGGGCAGCGGCGATGCGGCGGGCCAGCGTGCCTTTTCCCGCCGCGGCGGGGCCGTCGATGGCGACGATCACCTTCATGGCCGCACTCCCGAATGGATTGCCGCGCCGGCGGCATTCATCAGGCTGACGAAGCCGGGAAAGCTGGTGTCGATGAAGCCGGCATCATCGGCAGTGACCGGAGCCGCCGCCGCCATGCCGAGGACGACCGCCGACATGGCGATGCGGTGGTCCATATGCGTCTCCACCACGCCGCCACCGAGCGGCGGGGCGCCGGTGCCGTGAATGATCATGTCATCGCCCTCGATTTCGACCCTGGCGCCGTTGACCGTCAGCAGAGCGGCGGTGGCGGCCAGGCGGTCGCTTTCCTTCACACGCAGTTCCTTCAGGCCGCGCAGCCGGGTCGTGCCGGTGGCGCAGGCGGAGGCGACGGCGAGGATGGGATATTCGTCGATCATGCTCGGCGCCCGCTCCCCCGGCACGTCGATCGCGCGCAGCTTGCCGGCGGTGACGTCGAGGTCGCCGACGGGTTCGCCGCCTTCGGTGCGGCGGTTCCGGATGACGATCGCGGCGCCCATTTCTTCCAGGCAGGTGAACAGGCCGGTGCGCAGCGGGTTCAGGCCGACGCCGGGGATGGTAACCCGCGAGCCCGGGACCAACAGTGCCGCGACCAGCGGGAAGGCGGCGGAGGACGGGTCGCCGGGCACCGTGACATCGGCGGCGTGCAGTTCCGGCTGGCCGTGCAGTTCGATGATGCGGCCGGCACCGGCGATCTCGACCCGCACCGTGGCGCCGAAATGGCGCAGCATGTTCTCGCTGTGGTCGCGCGTGGCTTCCGGTTCCTCGACGCGGGTGATGCCGGGCGCATTCAGGCCCGCCAGCAGCACGGCGGATTTCACCTGGGCGGAGGGCACGGGAACCCGGTAGTCGAGCGGCAGCGCGTCACGCGCGCCCTCGATCGCCAGCGGCAGGCGGCCGCCGGCGCGGCAGGCGAATCGGGCGCCGGTCGCGGTCAGCGGGTCGATCACCCGGCGCATCGGGCGTTTGCGCAGGCTGGCGTCGCCGGTCATCACGGCGAACAGCGGATGGCTGGCGAGGATGCCGCACAGCAAGCGCGCGGCGGTGCCGGAGTTGCCCATGTCGAGGACATCCGCCGGCTCGGTCAGGCCGCCGATGCCGCGGCCGGCGACGCGCCAGGTACCGTCGGCGTCGTGCGTCACCTCGGCGCCGAGCGCGCGCATGGCGGCGGCGGTGCGCAGCACGTCCTCACCGGTCAGCAGGCCGGAGATGCGGGTTTCGCCGATAGCGAGGGCGCCGAACATCAGCGCGCGGTGGCTGATCGACTTGTCACCTGGCACCGCGACGGTGCCGTGCAGCGGGGCCGGCGGTCTGCCTGAGATCAGCGGTTGGGCGGCGTGGTCGTCCATATGTCGGGTCCGTGAAAGGCGTTGCGCGCCGGGCTTGTATCGCCTTTCGCGGGACGCGCATACCGGTTGTGCGCCTGCGCCGTTGCGGGAACAGCGACAAGGTATTTGACACGTTGCCGCCGTGGTGGCATGGGCGCCCGCTCTTGTTCGCAGCCCATGACTCCAACGAAGGGCCCAATACACTCATGGCCAAGCCTGAACTCGGCATCAAACGGGTCTGCGTTGCCTGCGGCACACGCTTCTACGACCTGACCAAGTCGCCCGCGGTCTGCCCGAAATGCGGCACGGAACAGCCGATCGAACAGCCGCGTCCACGGCGGACGGGCGGCAACGTGGTGGAGGACAAGCGTCCGAAGAAGGTCGCCCCGGTGGCGGAGGACGTGGATGTGGAGGTGGAAGGTGTGGAGGACGTCGAGGAAGAAGACGTCCTCGAGTCCACCGACGACCTGGAGGACGACGCCGACGCGATTGGCGGCGACATCGAGGTCGAGTCCGACACGGACGAGCACGAGCGGTAGGCGGCGCGATTCGGTCAGCGGGCGGCGCCGCGGCGGCGGGCCGTCCAGATCCGGCGTGATACCGCCATCGCAGCCGACGCGAGGACGCGGACGGCGATGATCGCGAGTGTGATCTGTACCCACAGGCCGAAGTTGCCGATGGTGGATTCCAGGCGGTCGCCCCACGGGTAAGGCAGCAGATCGCATCCGCGCTCGATGAACGCCGTGGTGGTGCGCTTCCACCAGGTGAGCACCTCGGGGAAATAGAGCCAGCCATAGCCGTAGGCGGCGAGGACCGCGACGGCGGTCCAGGCCCTGAAGAACTGGCTCAGCAACCATGCCTTCGTGCCGGTCCAGGACTGTGCCAACGTCTTCACCCCACCTCGCCCGCGCCGCACTGTATAGCAGCCCGTGCGGGTTTGACCCATCCTCCCGGCAGCGCCTAAACCTGCCCCGTCAGGCGCAGCCACAGCATCAGCAGCGCGTCGTAGGGCAGCGCCGGGGTCTCGCGCAGCCGCCAATACCAGCGCAGCGACCGGCGCGTCGCCGCCGGAACCGCGGGCGGCGGGCAGGCGCGCGCCCTGATGCCGGCGAGGCGGAGCAGAACGATGCAGCGCGGCAGGTGGTAGGCGCTGGTGCAGGCATAGACAGGCGCCGCCGGGTCGATGGCGCGGATCATGCGGGCCACGGCACGCACCGATGACAGCGTGTCGGTGCCGGTTTCCTCCGTCAGGATCGCCGTCTCCGGATAGCCGGAGTCGATCAGTTGGCGCGCCATCACCGTCGCCTCGGCATCGCCATGGCGGCCCTTGGCGCCGGTCGGGATGAACAGCGGCCGGGCGAACCGCGCGCCGAATTGCGCCGCGGCGGCCACCCGGTGATGCAACGTCGAGCTGGGCGTCCCGTCCGGCCGCACCGCCGCGCCGAAGATGACGATGATTCCATCAGGGATACCATCGGGGATCGCGCCGGGCGCCTGCGGGTTGACTCTCATGCAGGGCGTTTCTCATGCTGGGGGCGCCAGCGGAATGGGGGAACGGCGGAATGTCCAGGCGCATCGCGGTCATCGGGGCCGGAGCCGTGGGCGGCTATGCGGGTGCTCATATGACAGCGGCGGGCCACGACGTCACGCTGATCGATGCGTGGCCGCTTCATGTCGAGCACATGAAGGCGCACGGCCTGGAAATCTTCGGCATGACCCCGCAGGAGCGGCTGAGCGTGAAGGTCAACGCCCTCCACATCACCGAGGTTCAGTCGCTGGCGAAGCAAAAGCCGATCGACATCGCGTTCGTCGCGGTCAAGTCGTTCGACACGGTCTGGGCGGCGACGCTGATCCGGCAGTACCTGTCGGCCTCGGGCTGCGTGGTGTCGATGCAAAATTGCATCAACGAGGAGCGCGTAGCCGCTGTCGCCGGCTGGGGCCGCACGCTTGGCTGCATCGTCACGGGCGGTGTCGGCGTCGATCTTTATCAGCCGGGGCATATCCGGCGCGGCTACGCCAGGCGGCCGGACATCACCTCCTTCTACATCGGCGAACCGAGCGGCCGGATCACCAGGCGGGCGGAGGAAATCGCCGAGATCCTCAGCAGCGTGGACGTGTCGAAGGCGACGGACAACCTGTGGGGCGAGCGCTGGACCAAGCTGTGCGTCAACGGGATGCGCAACGGGGTTTCGGCTGCGACCGGGATGGGCGGCAACGAACGCGACCACCACGCGGCGGTGCGGCGCATTTGCATCCAGTTGGGCGGCGAAGCCGTCCGCGTCGGCCAGAAGCTCGGATACACGCTGGGCAGCGTCGGCGCTCTTCCGTTCGAGACGCTGGCGCGGGCTATGGAGGGCGATGCGGGGTCGTATGCCGAGATCGAGCGGCTGATGACGGACGGCGGCACGGGCCAGGCCGAGCGCAGCGACTACCAGCGGCCGTCGATGGCGCAGGATATGGAGAAAGGCCGCCGCACCGAGATCGAGTTCATGAACGGATTCATCGCTAGCGAGGGCGCCCGCATCGGCGTGCCGGCGCCGGCGCACGAGATGCTGACAAGGCAGGTGCTGAGGGTTGAGCGTGGGGAAATTCCGGCGCGGCCAGAGAATGTGCTGGTCAACCGGTAACGTACAATCGGGACCGGCGCTTACGGAGCGACCTGATAGTAGAATTTCCCGGTTGGGAAACCCGGCGAAAACCCGACTGTAAATCCGGTTTCGCTCACATCGGTCACCGCGGCCGAAACCGACGGGTTGCCCGTCGACACGACCACGACGGGGGTCGCGGGATACGGCACGGCGAATGTGATCGTGCATGACCGCACCGGACCCGTGCCCGTCGTCACGACACCCTTAGCATCAGTTCCTTTCACTGCCGGTGCAGCACCGCAGGACCGCGGAGGGGACATGATCGCGTGCCATGGCAGCCCGGACAGGCCTATCAACGCCGGTTCCGACGCATTGGCGTAATACAGCCAGCCTTTACGCAGTTGCTGCGCAGTACTGAAAAGACCGTTGATCGTCCAGGAGTTGGTGACACCCACGCTATCCCCGGCTGTAATGAGCGGTATTTTGCCGAAAATCGCGTCCAGGTTGGTGATCATCCCGAAGCTGCCCGGCATCGCCTCACCGGGTTCGGCGGACACGGCGACACCACCGGTGGCATTGGTTGCGACGGAAACGGACTGGCTCCGCGGCCAGTAGACGGCGAGTTTGCCGGAACCCATGGATCTCGCCCGGACACGTGCCGCTATCAGCGGCTGCACGAGGTTGATCCGGCGGGCCAGGCTGGTGGCGATTGCCGCCGCCGTATCGCCGGAAACCGCCGTGTAGGCGACGCTAAGCGGCGAACCGGAAAGACCCGAGCCGGTCAGGGTAACCGTCGTTGTCGCACCCGCGTTCGGCTTGCCGGAGATGGCGATCGCTGAAGGCACCGCCGAAGTTCCACCCAGGTAGATCCCGGTCAGCTTCGAGTTTCCGATCGACAGACCGTTCAGCATCGCCTCGCCCGTGCTTTCGATGCTGACGGCCGTGTCCCAGCCGCCGTTAGAGTAGGTATTGTTGATGGAGCTCTGCGCCGTGTGATTGATCCAGCGAATGCCGGTCGTACCGACGATGCCGTTGCCTAGGGACGGTTGCCATTCGACCCCGCTGTCCGCGATGATCGCCTGTGCCTCATCCAGGGTGATCCCCGACGCGAACATGAAGGCGAAGCAACGGGTCAGGTAAAGTCCCGTGTTGCCGTCGTGCAGATAAAAGCCGGTGCCAGGACGGGCCCAGGACCCGGTAACCGCGGGAGTATTCAGAGAATAGAAAGGCTCCGTCCGAACGGTGTCGATATAGGTGTTGTCCCCGGCATTGGACACATCCATGCCGACATAGTCGTCGAGCCAGACATTCTTCGTCACGAACCGGCCGGCCTTGGCGCGGATGCCCGTCGTGAAGCCCTCGATCAGCAGATTGTCGAGAATGACGCCATCGGTATTGGCCTCCAGGCTGATCCCGGTGGTGTTCGCGCTCGTCCACGACGCCACCGCGGCCAAGGCCTGCCCGGGCGTTGGATGCGGAATCAAATCGCCTGAATAGATCATCAGGTTGCGAAGTTCCGCACGGGTCGCCGTGGTAACCGTTCGGCCGCGGGCGAGCACGATGGCGGACGGGGCGGCGAGGTCGCCGGCCACGGTTTTGGACAGCGGGGACCCCGCACCGATCAAACTGACGCCGGCGGGGATCGCCAGGTTGGCCGAGGCAAAAAGGTATTTCTTGCCGGGCGGCAGGAAGATCGAGCCTCCTGCGGTCAACGAAGCCAGGAATCCGTTGATGGCGGCGGCATCGTCCGTGACGCCGTCGCCGACGGCGCCGCTCTCGTCCATCGAGCGCAGTTCTGAGACCCATCTCGCCTTCCCGGCCCCGTCGGCGAGCGGGACCGCACCCGCGACCGGATAGGCGGGGGACGCGGGATCGCTCGCCGCCGGCGCCGGTTGGGCACATGCCAGAGACGGTATGAGGAGCACCACGCCGGCAATCAGACGCTTCACTTGACCTCCGTTAGGCAATCGGATCGTTGGCAGCCACATGTGTGGCCGGCAATTCCCATCACGATAGCGCAAAATTTGCTTTGCCGCCACAAGCACCTTACGCCCGGGGCGCGTGCCATGACTCAATGCAGCCGGGATGAGAACCCGATCGCACGCGCGGTCTGCTTTCGTCTTCGTAACATGAAATTTCTGGCGCCACTCCGGAGGAGTTGATAGCATGATCTCGCTTTTTTGATATTTTGGATTAGCGTTGCATGACGGAACTCAATCTTGTCGAACCCCGGCAAACAGCGGCGAGCGCATCGGTCGCGGCTTTGAAGCCGCCGATGTTGTTCGATAGGACCCAGAGCCTGATTGAACAAATCGAATCCCTAACGGGCGGCCCGTTGGTCACCTATTGGAACGCGCGCGGTGGATCGATCTCTGACAGCGATGTGCTTGCGCTGTACGGCGTCCTGAGCGATTTCAGTCCTGCGAAGCGACTATCCCTCTTTATCAAGACCTACGGTGGTTCCGGGCAGGTTTCGCTACGGATAATTAATGTTTTGCGGCAATTCGCCGATCACCTGACGGTAATGGTTCCGCTGGAGTGTGCTTCAGCAGGAACAATTTTGGCGCTTGGCGCGAATTCGATCAAAATGGGACCGTTGGGGCATTTGTCCGCGGTGGACACGTCGATCACCCACGACCTCTCGCCGTTGGATCGTGACAACCAGCGCGTCAAGGTCAGCCAAGATGAACTGGACCGCGCGGCCCGCCTGTTCCAGGGCAACCGCCCGTGTAAATCCGCCAACGCCTATGACACGTTGTTCCGGCATGTTCATCCTCTGGTCATCGGTGCGGTGGATCGGGCCAGCGCCTTGTCCACTCGCCTGTGCCGCGAAATCCTCAGCTACCACATGGATGATACGGCGAAGGCGGAGAGCATCAGCCACACGCTGAATGCCGGATACCCGACGCATGGCTATCCCATCACGCTGCTCGAAGCACGCAAGATCGGTCTGCCCGCGGAACCGCTCCCCGACGCGCAGAATCGGGCTTTGCTTGCATTGAATGCGCTGTATGCGGAGATGGGTCAAAGCGCGATGACCGACTTTGACGACAGCCACGCCCATGACGCCAGCATTCTGACAATACTGGAAGGCAAAGGGCGGCAGATTTTCTTTCAGCACGAGAAAGATTGGCGCTATCGCACGGAAGAACGCCGCTGGATCACGATGAACGACCGCAGTTCCTGGCGCAAGGCGGAACGGGCGGGCGACGGTGTTACGGTATCAAACTATCCGATCCGCTAGCCTGGCCCGAGGTGGCCGTGCAGAGCACGGCCACGTCCGCATTCAGGCCGCGATCTCCAGTTCGTCCGCCACGGCGAACGGCGCTTCCGTCTTGTGGTGCAATTCTCCCAAGGTGACGCCGGGCGCGATATCGATCAACGTCAGCCCATCGTCGTGACCCTTCGCGGCGACCTTGAAGACGCCAAGGTCGGTGATCACCAGATCCACCACCCCTGCCCCGGTCAGCGGCAGGTTGCAGCGCTTCAGCAGCTTGGGCTTGCCGCCGGCGGTATGCTCCATCAGCACCACCACGCGGCGCACGCCGGCCACCAGGTCCATCGCGCCGCCCATCCCCTTGACCATCTTGCCGGGGATCATCCAGTTCGCGAGGTCGCCGTTCTCGGCCACCTGCAACGCGCCGAGGATCGAGATATCGATATGGCCGCCGCGAATCATTGCAAAGCTGGCCGCACTATCGAAAAAGCTCGTTGTCGGCAGCGTCGTTACCGTCTGTTTGCCGGCATTGATCAGATCGGCATCCTCTTCCCCCTCAAAGGGAAAGGCACCCATGCCGAGCATACCATTCTCGGACTGAAACTGAATCGACATCCCCTCCGGAACATGGTTCGCCACCAGGGTCGGAATGCCGATCCCGAGATTGACGTAGAATCCATCTTGGAGTTCCTGTGCCGCACGGGCGGCCATTTGGTCACGGGTCCAGGCCATTGCTGTCGCCTCCCTTTACGCGCGCTTGCGCACGGTGCGTTGTTCAATCCGTTTGTCCACCGTATCCAGCTTGACGATGCGGTTGACGAATATTCCGGCGGTGATGATGTTGTCCGGGTCGAGTTCGCCCGGCTCGACGATATGCTCGACTTCCGCGACGACGGCGGTGGCGGCGGTGGCCATGATCGGATTGAAGTTCCGCGCCGTCATCCGGTAGATCAGATTGCCCTCCGGATCGGCCTTCCAGGCGTGCACGATCGCCAGGTCGGCCCACAAGCCGCGCTCCTGCACATACAGGCGTCCGTCGAATTCCTGCTGCGGCTTGCCTTCGGCGATCTGCGTGCCGGCACCGGTGGCGGTGAAGAAGGCGGGAATGCCGGCGCCCCCAGCGCGGATGCGTTCGGCCAGGGTGCCCTGCGGGTTGAACTCAATCTCCAGTTCGCCCGCCAGGAACTGCTTGGCGAAGGTGGCGTTCTCCCCGACGTAGGAGCTGATCATCTTGCGCACCTGCCGGGTCGTCAGCAGTTTGCCGAGGCCGACATCGTCGATGCCGCAGTTGTTGGAGATGATGGTCAGGTCTTTGACCCCGCTATCGCGGATCGCGTCGATCAGGGCGGCGGGGATGCCGCACAGGCCGAACCCTCCGGACATGATCGTCATGCCGTCACGCAGCAGATCGGCCAGCGCCGTCTTTGCGTCCGGGAATATCTTGTTGATCGCCATCCTCGCCCCCTCGGAAAACCGGGGGCATCTAGCCGATACGGGGGAGGATCGGCAAGCGGGGTGCGATCGGACGCGGCATTCGGGTCGACACGATCTCATTGAGGCCTGCGTGCTGAGGGCAATCGAGAGGACATAGAGGGAACGCAGGTGCTGACCGGGCGAGCTTCCGGTGCAATAGCCTGTCGCCGATGGCCCTCATGCAGGCCATTCTCTTACGGGCTACCTTTGAGGCGAGTTATGAAAGGAAGCCCCGATGCTCCGTCTTCTGGACGAAGTCCTTTCGCCCTTCCGACGATTTGAAACTGTTGGTGGCCGGCGCCCATGCTCGAACTCAAGGCGCCTGGATCATGACCGCGGCCTTGTCCTTATGATTGGGCCAGTTGCGATCGGTGATCTTCGTGCCGGCCACGACGTGGTCCTCCACGTCCTTGAACCGGGCCGCCTCGATGATGCCAATCACCACGCGCGCGACAGCGATGCGCTGCTCCTCGACATCCTTCGTGTTGAAACCCGCGGCGGCCATTGTCTCCAGGGCGTTGTTCAACTGCGTCAGGGTCACCGTCACCGGCTGGTCCTGCGGGCATCCCAGACCGGCCCGGTTGCCGGAGCTGTTGTAGCTGTCGAGAAAGCTCAGTTCGGTCGCGTTGATGATCTGCCCGAACGGCTCGACCGAGCCGGGAGACACGGCACCGTAGAATTTGAAGGACGCATGGCTGTTCTGGAACGCCTTCAAATACAGATTTTCCATCAGACAGTAGAGTTTCAGACCGGGCTCGGCACGCACCGAGTACCAGTTCGTTCCCTTGCCGTACAGCGTCCGCTTCGCACCGCGCGATGCCGGGCCACGGCTCATATCGGCGCGGAATGCTTCCACTTCGGCGCGATACGAGTTTTCGGTCATTTGAGCCATTGAGACCTCCTGGGATAGAGCGGGTGAGGCATCGGTATATCCGCGAAGGCATCGCCCGGTAGTGACGCAGGGCACCCGCTTTGCGGTTAGCAGAGTCGGGTGCGACAGTCGGCCCGGCGTGTGCGACCGGCTTTCCCGCCGCATGTGCCTGCGGTCAAGCCCCCCATAGAAACGTCAACTCGTGCTTGTTATGAAACAGATGGACCACCCGCCCGCCGGGGATCGCCGCGAAAGCCTCCGCCGCCTCATGGTCCGTGGCGCCCTGGAACTTGATGGTGCAGACGATGTGCTGCGCCGCCCCCGCCTCGATCCAGCGGCGGACCAGCGCCAGCAGGCGGTCGGGATAGGCGATGACGTCGCTGAACAGCCAGTCCACCGGCTCCGGTGCCATGCCGAACGCGCTGTCCAGCCGTTCGGTCACTCCTGGCATCGCCGCGACCGCCGGGGCGAGCGGCGCCTTGTCCACAGCCGTCACGCTGGCTCCAGACCCCGCGCATACCCAGGTCCATCCACCCGGTGACGCTCCGAGGTCCAGGCACATCTCGCCGGGCACGGGCCAGCGTCCGTAGCGCGTCAGCGCCTCCCACAGTTTCAGATAGGCCCGACTGGGCGGACCGATATGGTCTTCCTCGAACAGACACTCGCCATTGACGAACGGGCTGGACTTCTCCGGGCTGGCCAGCAGCCGATCGGGTGCCAGCAGCGTCCAGGCGCCCAGATGCGAGGTAGGTGCCGGTTCGGGGAAAACCAGCTTTCGCGCCCGCACCGGCGGCAGACGCCCGGCGATCAGCGCCATGCGGCGGTGGTGCGCTACGCCGTAAGCCGACCAGTTGCGCTGGACCCCACGCAGCGCGTCTGAGGCGGACTTGACCGAGGGCGCCTCGATCTCGCGCGGGTCGGTCCAGATGTCCAACGCCCAGGCAGCCTCTACCGGCGGGTCGGGCGACAGGGCCAGCCGCCCGTGCCAGGCGCTAATCGCGGCGCCCCGGCGTCCCAGTTCCTCGGCCAGCGCCGTCTCGAAACCCTCGGCGGCGAGGTAGGCGGCAGCGATCATCGGGCCCGCAGCGCGGACGCCCCGAGCAGCAGCCAGCCCAGCATCAGCGTGATGCCCCCGGTGGGGGCCAAAAATCCGAGTGAAACCCCGGCCAGCGCCAGCGAATACACCGAGCCGCAGAACAGGATCATACCGGCGGCGAACGCCGCGGCCGCCGCACGGGCGAGCCAGCCGCCGCGCGGCAGCCACAGCGCGGTGCCCAGCAACGCCAGGGCGTGCCACCCCTGCATCCGCACCCCGGCATCGACGATCCGCAGGACGTTGGGGTCGTGCAGCCCGTGCGCCTCGAACGCCGACATCGCGACCGCGCCGAAACCGGTCATGCCGGCAAAAGCGATACAAATCCGTTGCATGCGATCAGAGTCCTGTTTCCCGCCGCGTCGACTGCCTATACCATGTGCGATCATGCCCCGTGGTGACCTCTTTCCGGAGATCGGCCCGTACGAGACCGGCTACCTGCCGTTGTCCGCCGGTCATGTGATGTACTGGGAGCAAGCGGGCAACCCCAACGGCCGCCCGGTGCTGTTCCTGCACGGCGGCCCCGGGGCCGGAGCGGGCGCGGTCCACCGCCGCTTCTTCGATCCGAACTTCTGGCGCATCGTGATTTTTGATCAGCGTGGCGCCGGACGGTCGCGTCCGCTCGGCGGCCTGGAAACCAACAGCACGCCGGACCTTGTTGCTGATATCGAAGTGCTGCGGCGCCATTTGGCGATCGACCGCTTCCTGCTGTTCGGCGGTTCCTGGGGCTCGACCCTGGCGCTGGCCTATGCTCAGGCGCACCCCGACCGAGTGGCCGGTGCGGTGCTTCGCGGCGTGTTCCTCGGCCGGGCGCAGGAGGTCGAGTGGTTCCTTTACGGCATGCAGGCTGTCTTCCCTGAAGCTCATGCCGCCTTCGCCGGGTTCCTGCCGGAGGCCGAGCGCAGCGATCTGCTGGGCGCCTATCTGCGCCGGCTGACCGACCCCGATCCCTCGGTCCACCTGCCCGCCGCGCGGGCGTGGTCCGTGTATGAGGGCACCTGCAGCACGCTGCTGCCCAGCCCGGAGACGGTCAACGGCTTCTCCCAGGACCGCACGGCGCTGGGCCTGGCGCGGATCGAGGCGTTCTATTTCGCGCACGGCCTGTTCCTGCCGCCCGCCGGGCTGCTCGGCCACATGGACCGGATCAGCCACATTCCGGCGGAGATCGTGCAAGGTCGTTACGATATGATCTGCCCGGCGGTCACCGCCTTCGATCTGGCCGCGGCATGGCGCAACGCGCGGATGACGATCGTACCCGATGCGGGACATTCCGCGCTGGAGCCGGGCATCAGGCGGGCTCTGGTCGCGGCGGTGGAGCGGTTCCGTGGCGGCCGGTGATAGGCGCCGTCGAGGATCACGATTGAATTTTTAGACAACCGCGGCGGCCGGGCGTAGGATTATCTCGGTCACATTGACCCATGCCGTGCGTCCGTATTTAAGGTCTGTGTGATGATCTCCCTCGCCACCTTGCCGTTGGGCAAAAGCAGTTTGGCAGCCTGCCTCGCGTGTGGCGCGCGATCCCACAGCTTCTGCAACGTGACCGCGAACGAGACGCTGGGCCGCCTCGCCGGTCTTGCCACCGTGATCGAGGCGGCCGCCGGCTGCGGTTTCATCCAGGAGGGTGAGGTCGCCGACCATTTCTTCAACATCACAGACGGTTCGGCCAAGGTTTACAAGCTGTTGCCGGATGGTCGCCGCCAGATCACCGGGTTCGTGCAACCGGGCGATTTCCTCGGGCTTGCCGCCGGCCGGACCTACGCTTTTTCAGCCGAAGCGCTGGAACCGGTCCGCGCCTGCCGCTTTTCGCGACTGCGACTGAGAACCCTGCTCGATGATTTCCCCGCCCTGGAACGCCGGCTGCTGGAAAAGGCATCGAACGAACTGGTCGCGGCGCAGGAGCAGATGCTGCTGTTGGGGCGCAAGACCGCGCGGGAGCGGGTCGCCTCGTTCCTGAATTCCCGCGCCGCGCTGGTGCTGGCATGCCGGGACGGCGATGGGCTGTCATTGGCGATGTCCCGCGCCGACATCGCAGACTATCTCGGGCTGACGATCGAGACGGTCAGCCGCGAGATGACGGCGTTGCGGAAACTGGCCGTTATCGAAATCCGCAACGCGTCGGAGGTGACAATCCTGGATACCGATGCGCTCCGCTCGATCGCTGACGGAGCCGCATCGTGCGATCCCGGAATTCCGTTCAGGACGTAGGACGCTCGAATTCCACGCGGTCGCCGACCCGGCGAAGGTGCAGTTCAAGAGCAGGCTCGCCGACGCCGCGGGGCACGGAAATAAGCGTGTCCTGACCCGGAGCCAACGTCGATACGAAGCGGATGACGCTGTCGGCCTGGTCGGTGCTGGCGGTGGTGACCACCTGATAGCCGGACTTCATGGGGTGATAGTAGACTGTGACGTTCACCGCGCCGAGCACGGCCTGAAGGCCGGCATCCGGCGGGATGACTTCCGCCCGGGCGGCGGTGGCTGCCCCTAGGGCGCCGAGCAGGGTCCCGGCGACGAGAAGACGATTCATGGCGTTAACCTTTTCCATGCGTTCGAACGGCTCATGCGAAACGCCGCCAAACACATAACCATATTATGGTGCAGTGCAGCATAAGCGCAACGCAAAAGCGATTGTCCCGTCGGCGGGGGCAGCCATGCGCCGGAAGGGCACTGGTTCGCCGGGCCATGAAGCGGCAAGGTGGCGGTATGGGATATGGGACCTGTCTTCGGCACACGCTGCTGGTGCTGGCATTGCTGTTGCCCGCATCCTCGCCCTTTGCGCGGCACCGGCATCAGCCGGCGCAGCCGGGCGCATTCGACTATTTTCTGTTGAGCCTGAGCATCGCGCCGAGTTTCTGTGCGCTGTCTCCGGCCAATCAGGCGAAGCAGGAATGCCAGGCGCTGACCGAGGCGGACTTCCGGCATACGCCGCTGACCGTGCACGGGCTTTGGCCCAATCGCGTCGGTGTCAGCGTCAACCTTCAGCCACACGATTGCGAGGCGCCACCGCTCGGTCCGCTGCCCGAGGAGACCCGGGCCGAACTGCGGCGCTATATGCCGGGCGGCCCGGGGCTGGCGCGGTATGAGTGGCGCAAGCACGGCGCCTGCTCCGGCCTGTCGCCGGAGGCGTATTTCTCGGCGGTGGCCGATCTGGCGCGAAAGGCAAACGAGACGATCGGGGCGGCGATGCGGGACGGCGGCATGCTCGGGCAGCACCTGCGGATCAGCGAGCTGCTGTCGGCTGTCGCCGCGCGGGATGCGGCGCTGGCATCCGCCATCATTGTCGATTGCCGGCAGCCGCGCGGCGGCGGCGAGGCTTTGGTCGATGAGGTTCGGGTGGTCTTGTCGAAGGACCTGCGGCCGATGCCGGCGGCAAATGTCGGGTTGGGACAGAACTCCGGATGCCCGCGCGGGGCGGGACTGGTGCCGGACGTTGCGCAATAGCGGGGAGGCATGGGACCATGAAGGTGGGCGTGATCGGCTTGGGCAACATGGGCATGGGCGCTGCCCTGAATCTGGTGAACAAGGGCCATGAGGTGTTCGGCTGCGACATGCGGGCGGAAAGCCGCGGCGCATTTTCCGCCGCCGGCGGGGCGGCGGTGGAGCTCCCCGATGCGCTGCCGGGTGACCTGGAGGCCGTGGTCGTGTTCGTAATCAACGCTGCGCAGACCGAGGATGTTCTGTTCGGCGAGCACGGCTGCCTGATGCGGCTGCCGAAGGGCGGCGTGGTGCTGTGCTGCGCAACGGTCGCGCCTGAAGCGGCCAAGGCGCTGGGCGCGAAGATCGAGGACGCTGGGTTCCTGATGCTGGATACCCCGGTCTCCGGCGGCTCGGCCGGCGCGCGGGCCGGGACGATGACCGTTATGGGATCAGGATCGGAGGCGGCATTCGCCAAGGCCGCGCCGCTGCTTGAGGCGATATCCACCAAGGTCTGGCGCCTCGGCGACGAGATCGGCGTCGGCAGCACGGTGAAGATGGTCAACCAGTTGCTCGCCGGCGTGCATATCGCGACGGCGGCCGAGGCGCTGGCGCTGGGCATCCGGGCGGGGGCTGATCCGGAAACGCTGTTCAAGGTGATCTCGGAGTCCGCGGGCAGTTCGTGGATGTGGCAAAACCGGGTGCCGCATATCCTGGCGGGGGACGATACGCCGTTCTCGGCCGTGAACATCTTCGTCAAGGACCTGGGGATCGTGCTCGATCAGGCGCGGGCGCTGACGTTCCCGTTGCCTCTGGCGGCGGCGGCCCACCAGTTGTTCCTGGCGGCGGCGGCCAATGGGCAGGGATATAAGGACGACGCGTTCGTTATCCGCGTGTGGTCGGCTTTGACGGGGATCGAGCTGCCGAAGAAGACGTGACTACTCTGTCCTGAGCAACTGTGAGCGTTCGCCTTCGGCTATTGCTTCCAAACAATAGTCGAAGCGCTCAAAATCCAGTGACAGGTCGGCTTTGGCGGCGATCGCTTCGGCCTGCGGGACACTCAGCGGATAGACGGCCAGCACTCGGGGGTCGGAGTCCGGCACGCCCGCCACCCTGCGCGCGTATGCGACCATCCGGGGTGGGACGGTAAGGACCGTTTCCAGCAACTCGGTCGCTTTTTGATACTCCGTCAGTTTGACGACAGCGTTCATGTCTCAACCTGATGGTGGGCGTTCGGCGGTTTGGTTCTGACACCGGTGCCGGGATCGAATTGGCCTATGTGCCTTCCACGGCGATTATACATCTCGACCCTGCCATGCCGATAGTCCCATTCGAAGATCGTGCCGGACCGGTCCTTCCACCTTTGGCGCAGACCACCCCGGGGGAGTGTGGTCTTGCCTCGCACCCTGCGGGCGTCCGGGAAAGCCGACAGGAATATGGGCGCCGGAAGATACGGTTCGCCCATGGGTGTGTTGTCGTTGGCCGAACGTTTATGCCGCTTCATCAGGCATCGTTTTATCGACCCAACTCTAACAATTGGTTAATACGCCGCGGACGCCGGAACGACCGGCCGCGCTACGTCATCGTCTCCCGTGACGGAAATTCCCCGCCAGCGACGACTGGACTACGTGGCGTCGATCAACCGCCTCGCCGAAACCTGCCAGATGCCAGGTGAAGCGGCTTGCGGTATGGTATTGGCCGGTTCAGGCGACCGCTGACTCGTGGCAAGGACGCCAATTCGTGGACCGGTATCGGGAGCGACCGCATGAGTATAATGGCGAAGTGGGGCTTGTTGAGCCAGGCCGAGCGCGATGCCGCCTACAACAACACCGCCCATGTGCCGGACAGCGCTGTGCTGAATGCGGCGCGGGAGGTTGCGTCCTCGGTTTTCCGAACCACCAACGGCCTGCACCTGGACCTTCGCTATGGCAAGAAGCCTCGCAATACCTGGGATCTGTTCCCGGTGGCGGATCCGGATGCGCCCTGTATTGTGTTTATCCATGGCGGCTACTGGCAGCGCAACAGCAAGGAGCAGTTCAGCAACTTCATCGCCGGCCCTCACGGGCGCGGCTGGTCCGCTGCCCTGCCCGGCTACACCTTGGCGCCGGATGCGTCCCTGACCGAGATCGTAGCGGAGATCAATGCGGCGCTTGATTGGCTCGGCGCGCATGGCCCGGCGCATGGGATCAATGGGCCGATCATACTGTCCGGGTGGTCGGCCGGGGGGCATTTGACGGCGATGTGCCTGGGGCATCCGCTGGTGGCGGCCGGGCTGGCAATATCCGGCGTGTTCGAGCTTGGGCCGATCCGGGACACGTATCTAAACGAGAGGCTGCGCCTGACCGAGGAGGAGATCGTGGCGTTGTCGCCGATGCGTTTGCCCGGCGTCGAAAAGCCTCTTGGAATCGCATATGGCACGGCGGAACTGCCGGCGCTGGTGGAGCAGAGCCGGGATCTGCATGCCAGGCGCGCGCGGGGTCACCTCCCGGGTGCGTTGATCCCGGTGCCGGGCGCGAACCATTTTACTGTCATGCACCAACTTCGCGATCATGATGGGGTTTTGAGCCGGTACTTGCCTCTGTTACTTGGTTAGGCGAGGTCCGGAACCGACTGCTTCTGCTTGCCAAATGAACAAGGAGGTTGGCCCGGATGGCGGAGCGTGTTGGCAAGCGCCGGCCGCCGGGCGGAAAGCGATGCTGTCATGCCGGCGAAGGCCGGCATCCATGTCTTGTGCCGGGCAGGCCGCGGCGCGGACCGCGGGCCTCCCACCTGCCACGGGACGAGATGCCGGTGCGCGCATCGCCAAAACAGACAAGTTCAGTCAAAAGAGCCAAGGGATTCGTTGCATGAGACGCTTTCTGGTTCGCGCTGCCGCCCTGTGCGGCTTCCTGCTGCTGATTGCCACCGCCCGTGCCGGCGAGTTGCACATCGGCAGCTCCGGCGGATTTGCCGCGGCCTACAAGGCGCTGGCACCGCTGTATGAGCAGAAAACCGGCGACACGCTGGTCATCAGTCGGGGTCCGAGCATGGGTGAGACCCCGCAAGCACTCCCTGCTCGCCTCGCGCGAGGCGAGCCGCTCGACGCTGTCATCATGGTCGGCTACGCCCTAGGAGACCTGATCAAGCAGGGGCAGGTTGTCGCCGATAGCCGCGTGGACCTCGCCCGCTCCGGCATCGGGGTCGTGGTCCGCCAGGGCGCGCCGCACCCGGACATCGGCACGGTGGAGGGGCTCAGGCAGGCGCTCCTGGCGGCGCAATCGATCGCCTACTCGGACAGCGCCAGCGGCGTATATATCCGGAACGAGATGTTCAGGAAGCTGGGCATCGCCGATCAGGTCGCCGGCAAGGCGCGGATGATACCCGCCGAACCCGTCGGCCTTGTGGTCGCCCGCGGCGAGGCTGAGATCGGCTTTCAGCAGATCAGCGAACTAAAGCCAATCAAGGGGATCGACCTGCTGGGGCCGCTGCCGGACGCGGTGCAGCAATACACCGTCTTCTCCGCCGGCATCGTAACCGCGTCGCAGCACCCACGCGAAGCGGCGGCGCTGCTGCGCTTTTTCGCCTCGCCGGAGGCCCGCCCAGCCGTGATGCAGAGCGGACTGGAGCCGATGCCGTAGACGTCAGCAGTGCTGTCCAGGCGGGCAATAGCGGTTGCCGTGTTCGTGTTCCTCGCGTTCCGGTGCGGGAGCCGGGCGAGCCTGCGGCGGCGGCGGGCGGTATTGCGGCTGGCCGTGATACGGCTCGGGACCGCCCGCTGGCCTCGGCTGCGGATATCCGCCGGGCGGCCTGCCGGGCGGATAGCCTCCGGCCCCGGGACGATACGCGGCCCCACCCGCGCGCTGGTATTGGATATCACGATTCACATGATCCGGTGCCTGGTGCCAACCGTGGTGCGCATCGTAGTAGCCCCAGGCACCGCCCACCACCACCAGCGGCACGACTGCCCCGCCCACCATCATCGTCGGCGCGCCGCCGTTGTAACTGTAGCCGGGATCCGCATCGGCATACGGATCGTAGCCCGGCGGCGGATAGCCGGCTTGCGGGTACGCGCCGGGCGCATAGCCCGGTGGCGGTCCCGACGGAGCGGCATAGCCGTAGTTCGGCTGCGGCGGGGGCGCCACATAGCACCCGCCAAGCGGCAGGAGCAAAGCCGCCAGCACAAGACCATGGCGCATGTCGATCAAACCTGTCTCGTTGTCTGCGGCCTCAGGTAGGCCCCTGCCCCGCTCGCATCAACCGCCTACGCCAACTGCCTGTCCCGCGCGGCACGGGTGCTGACCGCGCTGCTGCTGTAGGCCAGGATGGTCGCCACCAGCCCGCAGGCGCCGGCGAACCCCATCCACATGCCGGGCGCGGCGCGGTTGCCGGTCACCTCGATCAGCCAGGTGGAGACCATTGGCGTGAACCCGCCGAACAGCGCGGTAGCCAGCGCATAAGCCAGCGAGAACCCGGCGGTGCGGACGTCGGCTGGCACGATCTCGGTCAGCGCGACAACCATGGCGCCGTTGTAGCTGCCATATAGGAAGGACAGCCACAGCAGCACCATCAGCATGTGCGGGAAGGTCGGGTCGGCCACCAGCCAGGCCAGCGCCGGATACGCCGTCAGCAAGGTCAGCGCCGAGAACAGCATCAGGATCGGCTTACGCCCGATGCGGTCCGACAGCGCCCCCATCACCGGCAGCCAGAAGAAGTTCGACAGGCCGACGCAGAACGTGACGACCAGGCTGTCGGTCGTTGTCAGCTTCAACACGTTCTTGCCGAATGTCGGCGTGTAAACGGTGATGGCGTAGAACGACACCGTGGTCATCACCACCAGCATCATGCCGAGCACCACGATCCTCCAGTTCTTGCCCATCGAGGCGAAGATCTCGGACGTGGACGGCCGGTGCCGGCGCGCCAGGAACACCTCGGTTTCTTCCAGGGAGCGCCGGATGTAGAACAGGAACGGGACGATGGCGCAGCCGATGAAGAACGGGATGCGCCAGCCCCAATCGCCGATCTGCGGCGGGGACAGGATGGTGCTGAGTAGGTAGCCGATGACCGCGGCCACCATGATGGCGACCTGCTGGCTGGCCGACTGCCACGCGACATAGAAGCCCTTGTTGCCGGGCGTCGCCATCTCCGACAGGTAAACCGACACGCCGCCGAGTTCGACTCCGGCTGAGAAGCCCTGCAGCAGGCGTCCGATCAGCACCAGTAGTGGCGCCGCCATGCCGATGGTCGCGTAGCCGGGCACGAAGGCGATCAGGATGGTGCCGCTGGCCATGATCGTCAGGGTCAGGATCAGGCCCTTGCGCCGGCCGATCTGATCGATATAGGCGCCAAGGATGATGGCGCCGAGCGGCCGCATCAGGAAGCCGGCGCCGAACGTCATGAAGGTCAGCATCAGGCTGGCGAACTCGCTGCCGGCCGGGAAGAACGCCTTGGAGATGTATGTGGCGTAAAAGCCGAAAAGGAAGAAGTCGAACATCTCCAGGAAGTTGCCGCTGACCACGCGCAACACGGTGACGATGCCGGAGCGGGGAGTCCGGGCGGGGATCGAGGCGGACATGCAGTCGTTTCTCCGTTGCGCCACCCGCCTGGCCGGGCGGCGGAGGCCACCATAGCAGCTTGGGGCGGCTTACCAAGTCGGGGCGATTGCCGCCCGGCGGCCGGGTGCCAGGCGAAGGCAGGGCCGCTCAACGCAAGTCCAACTGAGGTGACCGAGCAGAGACGCCAGGCTGAGGGACACGCCGCACAGCAGCCATGGATCGATGCCACGATAGAACCAGATGATCAGGGTCTGGACCGGCCAGCCGTACAAGTAAAGCCCGTAGGAAATGTCGGTGGTGTTGTCGAAGCGGCTGAGCGGAAGCACCGGCACCCGGAGCGCGAACCACATTATCAGGTAGCCGCCGAGGATCGCGAAGGCTGCCTCCGCCAGATACGGGATGAACATCAGGCCGGTCAGCAAAATCGCGGCTGCCATGGCCCGGGGCACGGTCAGCTTCACGCGCTCGCGAAACATGTAATAGAGGGCGCCGATACCGAAAACAGCAGCGAAGCGGGTGCTGTCGGCGGCCCTTCCCCAGAGGTATTCGTTATCGATATGCACGACTTGCATGGCGCCGGTGGCGTTCAGCACAAGAAGGGCAGAGACGGCTCCGGCAAGCCCCCAACGGCCGCGGCCTCCGAGCATCCCGGCCAAGCCAAGCAGCGGCACCGCGAGGTAGCAACGGAACTCGTACGCGATCGTCCACATCGCGCCGTTCAGCATCGGATAGTGCATTCCGGCGAAGACACCGGGCACAACCGGTGGCGACAGGGTCGGCATCTGCGACAGTGCCCTTGCCGCCCCGCGCATTGTCAACACGGCGGCTCCACCAACAAACGGCGCGATCAGGAAGGCGCATACCAGGAAGCTGACGGCATAGCCCGGGACGATCCGCAGCACGCGCCTGGCCAGGTAGGCGAGGGTCGACTCGCCGCCGATGTAGCTTCGGGTGACCAGGTAGCCGCTGATCAGGAAGAAGCCGTCGACCGCGACCTCGCCGAACGACATTGTGCCGAACAGCCGGGTGAGGATCTCGCGCGACCGGTTGCCGTCCACGAGTTCAGGCGAGTGCGAGACGATGACCAACGCAGCGAACAGCATGCGCAGGAAGCCGAAATTGTTGTTCCGGTCGGATGCGGTCATGTTCGCCGGGTGACGTGCCCGTCATGGCCCGGCGTCAGTCCGGACCACCCGTCGCGGCACGCGCTGGGGGCGGTAGCCCCGAAGCCCGGCCACGACGGATGGGCGGTACAGGTCGTTCTCATCGGGGACCGGTCTAACCCCCCGTTTCGTCCGGGCTGCCTCCGAGTATCAGCCCCGGCGGCAACGATTCGTCGTATAGGCTCGCGCGGTCGGAGCGGCCGATCGGCACGAACCCGCGGATCTTCGCGGTTCGACGCGCCGGGACGCCGGCCTTTTCAAGCTTGGTGGCGATCTGCGTCCGTACCGGAGCCGGCACGTCCACGCTGCGGTCGTCGACGACCCGCGCCGCCCGCAGAAAAAGGGTCTGGGTTTCCGCCAGCGCATCCTCGGCCCAGTCGAATTTCCGCAAGGCGTCCCAGGCCTGCTCGACGAGGTCCGGCGACACCACGGTTTCCGGCCCGGCGCGCAGCGGGGTGCGGTTCAGCAGGTGGCCGAGCGCATTCAGATAGGGCGCGCAGGGCTTTTTGTCGTAGACCGCTTCTACCGCAATCTCGATGAAGCGGTTGATCAGCGCCACCTTGGTTTGCTCGGGGATCAGCTCCAGCGAACCCGCCAGCCGCACGAACTCGTCGGCCGCCTTGCCGCCGAGGAGGCGGTCGAGGTCGCCGACAACCAGCGCGGTCTGGCGTTCGCGGGACAGGCCTCCGGCCACGCGGCGCCACAGCAGATATTCGTGGTTGGCAATGCGCCGGCCGGGGAAGCATTGGCCGGTTTCATGCACCCGCCACAAGCTGTCGATGCGCAGGTCGTCTCCGGCGACGCCGAAACCGGGGCGCAGCAGGTAACCGGCCAACGCCAGCCAAGCCTCCTCGTGCTCCACGGACAGCCGCCGATCGGCGAAACGCTCAGAGAGGGGGCGCCAAAGCAGGCGCAGCAGCGGGGCATTCCAGGCCGCCCTCGGCTGGCCGATGATCCCTTCGAGGCTTTTGAAGATCGGCCCGGAGCCGATCTTCGCGGCTGGCGAGGCGGAGCGGGACAGCATCGTTCCGATGCGCTTTTGCGCCGCCTCTTGCACCTCCGCCGTCGCGTTCGGTTCGATCGGCTCGGGGGAGGCGCCGGTGAAAGAGACCCCGCCGCCCTGCTCGTGCGGGCGCAGGTTGAATTCCAACGGCCAGGACTGATCCGCGCTGACACAGGAGACCTGCAGCAGGCCGAGCGCGTTCATCTTGGCCGACAGTCGAACCGGCACCGTGCCGCCGGCCGACGCGTCGCCGGTGCGGACAATCGTCTGCAGCGGCGGCAGCGCGTGAAAGTCGGTTTGGCGCCAGGGCAGGATGTCGCCGGCCTTGCTGCGGGCGTGGCGGGTCGAGGAAAACGCCTGAAAGCGCACCGGCTGGTCGGTGCGCACTTCCAGGTCCGGGATGGCGATCTCGAACGGTTCCTCGGGCGCCGCGCCGCGGGGCAGCACGCAGACCACAGAGGGCTCTTCCGCCATGCCCTGGACTTCGAGGAATATCGCCCGCGCCGCCCCGGCCGCGATCTGGCCGGCCTGGCGGTGCAGCAGCGCGCCATAGCGGGCGGCGCCGCGAGCTACCGCCAGGGCGGGTTCGGTGTTCTCCAGTTCCAGCGGCACGGCGCCTTGTTGCCAGCGGCCGATCTGCTCGGCGAGGCGGGCGCGCAGGATGGCGGGGGTGACGGAGCCGCCGTTGAACAGCACGGCATCCACGCGCGGGCGGTCGCGAAGGAAGTCGGCCAGGTGCCGCGTGATGGCGCTGTCGGTAGCGTAGGGGAGGCCCCATTCGCGCAAGCCCCCCTGGGTCTGGTACGGCTTCGCAGCGGCATCGCAGTCGGGGAAGAAGCCGTTTAGCAGCACGCCTTCGATGTCGGCGCGGGTTACCGAGGCGGTCTGCGCGGCGGCGAACAAGCCGGAGCCTCGGCCGGCGACGGCGACGGTGAAGCGTTCGTCCTCCGGGCCGGTGCCGGACAGCGCCTGCTCCTTTAGGTTGCGGCTGGCGGCGACGAGCTGGTCCCATTGCGCGCCGGAGAAATGCCCATGCCCGCCGCCGGTGAGTTGCCGTTCCACGAGATGCGCCAGGGACAGGTCGATGTTGTCGCCGCCGAGCAGGATGTGCTCGCTGACCGCTACGCGGCGGATGTCGGGTATCGGGGTGGCGCCGCCGGGACGCAGTTCAAACAGGCTGAAATCGGAGGTGCCGCCGCCGATGTCGACCACCAGCACGTGGCGGGGGCCGTCGAGGCGCTGCCAGATTTGGTCGCCGGTGGGGTGGCGTTCGAGCCAGCAGTAGAAGGCGGCCTGCGGTTCCTCCAGCAGGCGGACGCCGGGGGGAAATCCGGCATCTTCGGCGGCAGCGATGGTCAGGCGCTGGGCCGCCGCGTCGAACGAGGCGGGGACGGTGACGGTGATCTGCTGGTCGTCGAAGGGGAAGCCGGCGGCGGCGAAGCGGTCGTTCCAGGCGCCGCGCAGGTAGTTCAGGATTAGCGCGGAGGCGTGGACGGGGGAGATTTTTTGGTCACGCGGCAGGTCGGTGGACCCCCACGGGAGGAAAGGCTCCAGCCGATCGGCGGCGTGGTGGCAGAGCCAGGATTTGGCGGAGTGGACGACGCGGCCGGGGGTTTCTCCGGCTTTGATGCGGGCGAAGCGGCCGGCGATCCAGGCGCCCGCGCCGGTGGTGCGGTTGCGGAGCTGCGCGGCGACGGCATCCTCGGGGAGGTAGAGGAAGGATGGGAGGGTCGGCTGTTCGGCGAGGTGGCCGAGGCTTTCCCATTGGGAGATTTGCAGGACTTCGGGGGACGAGTTCCCCGCCAGCGGTGCGAATGCCAGGGCGGAGTTTGTGGTGCCGAGGTCGATGCCGATGGAGAAGCGGGCGCGGGCCATCCGGGGGACTCATGTCAGACGGGCGTGAGAGTGACACGTTCGAGGGGCGGTCTCAATGTGGGGTCATATCCTAACGGCTGCGATATTGGGATAATTGCGATATCGGCAAGCGAGGTCAGGCAAGCCCCACGGCTGGCCAGGCGAATCGAGGGATCTGTGCAATGGGGCGGGTCTAATGGATGGAAAGCACTCTCAGGATTGGACTGTCGCAGACTTCTTCTCGTGCGGAGGCGGTGCTGGCGCGGCTTGCCGCGTCTCGACCCAAGCCAGGAACTTCTCCTTGGTCCACACGTCCAGGTCGATGCGCCGCGCCGCCACAGCCATCCGCCAGCCCATCCCGCTGCCGCCGCTGTCTTAATCCATCCGAAAAACTTGGCGGACCCGACACGATTCGAACGTGCGACCTTCGCCTTCGGAGGGCTATTTTGGGGGGTTGAGGCGGGTTGAGCGGATTTGATGGAAGCGTTTAAACACATGATAATACGTCAGTTTCTGCTTGATCGGTGTTGATGTGAATTGACGCGATTTGCGGCACGGTGTTACCCCGGTGTTACCCCGGCGATCGGGGTAACAGACAGCGGGTGTTGGCATGGCAACGGACAATCAGGCGAAGGCGCGGAAGATCGGATTGGCGCAAGTCCGCGACCTTACACCGAACTCTGAGATATTCGACGGCGGGCCGGGTTCAGTTGCCGGGTTCGGCGCGCGTCGCCGGGCGGGTAGCGTTGTCTCTTACTTCTGCATGTATCGCACTGCGGAAGGGCGGCTCCGGCGCTTCACCATAGGCCAGCATGGCGCATTGACCCCGGATGAAGCCCGCACCAAGGCGCGGGAAGTGCTGGCATCGGTGAAGGTCAAGGGCGCGGACCCGGCAGCGGAGAAGCGGACCCGGCGGGAAGCCGCGACCATAGCCGAACTCTGCGAAGCCTATCTTGCCGACGCCGAAGCCGGGCGGGTGCTGACCCGGAACGGAGCGGCGAAGAAGGCTTCCACCCTTCTGAGCGACAAAGGACGGATCGACCATATCAAAGCCCTTATCGGCTCGTTGAAGGTTGCGGCGGTTACGTCGCGTGACGTTGAAGCCATGATGCACGCCATTGCCGAGGGCAAGACGGCGGCACGGAAGGCGACAGGGCGGAAGCGCGGGCTTTCCAACCGGCGCGGCGGGGCTGGCGTGGCAAGACGCACAATTGGGCTGTTGGGCGGGATATTCGCCTTTGCGGTCAAACACCACATGCGAGCCGACAACCCGGCGCATGGTGTGCAACGGACGGCGGACGGCCGACGCGAACGGCGGCTGTCGGATGCAGAATATAAGTCTCTTGGCGACGCGCTGCGGCTGGCGACGGAAGCGGACGTATGGCCTTCCGCCGTAGCTGCGACACGGTTCCTTGCCGTGACTGGCTGGCGTGCTGGCGAGGCGCTGGGGCTGCGTTGGGCAGAGGTTGACCTTCCGCGCCGGACGGCAACACTCACTGACACGAAAACGGGCCGGTCCATACGCCCGCTGTCCAACGCAGCGTGTGACGTGCTGCGGTCCCTTCCGCGCTCCGGTGAACTGGTATTTGCTGCGACCCGAGGCCAAGGCGAAATGAGCGGCTTCCGAAGCCTATTCGACCGTATCGGCGCTATGGGCGGGCTTCCCGTCGCGGAACGCAAGATGGCTCCGGTTCCATCGGGCGTTAAGGCCAAAGCAATCAAGCGCAGCAAGGTCATAACGAAGCCGGTTGTCGATGCTGAATTGATTACCCCTCATGTGCTGCGGCATTCGTTCGCGTCGCTTGCTGGCGATCTCGGGTATTCGGAAGCCACGATTGGAAGCCTTATCGGTCACAAAGGCCAGAGCGTTACAAGCCGCTACATACATTCCGCCGATGCGGTATTACTTGCCGCCGCTGACAAGGTAGCGGATGCAACGCTATCTCGCATGGGTGAAGTCGTGAAGGGCGCGGAAGTCATACAGATGCCGCGCCGGGCTTAAACAGAAAATCTGTTTTTGCAACGAAATGCGGAAAGTGCCATACTCAAACCGTAACCACTTACACATAGGAGTATGCACTATGGACTTAACGAACACTTGCCATGAGATGTCCGCTATCTTGCAAGCAACGGAGCCGACTACAACGCCCGATCAGTTCCGCGAACTGCTAAACCGCGTGATAAGAATTAGCGCAACAGACTTATTAGAGTTAAGGCTTAAAGCCGATTTGTTAAAGCAGCTAAATTACGCTAACGATGAACTCGCAAAATCCATTTGCACTGACATTATCCACATGCAATCTAATTAACACTAAAATATTCACGCTTTTGTGTCAAGAATTACTCTGAACGACGTTGACGCCGACCCCAAAAATCTGTATGAATTTGCTATGATCGGGGATTGAGGCGCTTCACGGGCAACCGTGAGGCGCCTTTTCTCTTTTCCACAGGAAAATCAATGCTTTCCTATGCCAACGGCAATCCGCCGACTGACTAATGATGCTGTTTACACGTTAGGATAGAAAGGATTAACGCCTATGTCGCTTGAAACGACTGATAACGTTGCACGTTATGACCGCAATGGTGCCGTGGAATTTCTCGGCAAGCGTGGATACCGCTGCTCCGCGACTTCGTTGGCAACCTATATTACCAGGGGCGGCGGGCCGGTTTACCACAAGTGGGGCCATCGGGTTTTCTACACCGCTGCGGACTTGTTGGCTTGGGCCGAGGGCCGCACGTCAGCCCCGCGCCGGAGTTCCTCCGAAGCCGACGCAAGCCGCGCCGCCGCATAAAAAAGCCCGACCGGCTTTGGACCGATCGGACTTGGAAGCCACCAGAGCAACGAGGAACCGCAGAGCGTGCGGTTGATATACGATAGCACGCCTGATTTTTCAAGTAACAAGATGAGGAAAACTCACAATGTTTTCGATTACGAAGAAACTTCTTAGCAACCGTAAGGCTGTTTATATCAACCGCAGTGAGTTGAAGTTAATGTCTATCCTTTTTGAAAACAGCGCAAGCATTCAAGCGCAGAACTTGCGCCTTGCCGATGCGTGGAACCTTCATTTGGATGCGCTAGAGCTTGACCGCCTAGCGTCTGTTGCGTGAGCGCGTTCGGGTTCGAGGCAAGCGACACCACCGGCCAGACCGGCGATCTGTTGGCCGGGGCCTTAGCTCTTGCCAGCCGTGGCCTTCCGGTTTTCCCGTGCGGTGAAGACAAAAAGCCGCTCGTGAAGTGGCAGGAAAGGGCAAGCTCTGACGCGGATGAAGTCCGCCGAATGTTCTGCCAACCAAAGGTTGCCTCAATCGGGATGAAGACGGGCTTGGCTTCCGGCGTGATTGTTATCGATATCGACCGCAAGGGTTCGGTTGATGGAACGAAATGGCTGAATAGCGTTGATCTGCCGAACACGCGGACGCATTCGACCAAAAACGGAGGTTATCACTTGTTCTTTTCGCCAAATGGCGCAGAGATCAAGAACAGTGCCGGAAAAATCGCACCGGGTGTGGATGTTCGCGGCGATGGCGGATACGTGATCGTTCCGCCATCGCCGGGCTACTGCATTGTTTATGAAGATGAAATCGCGTTGCTTCCTCAATGGTTGGCCGATGCCTGCACCAAGACGGAGAAGGCTAAGCCGGAGCAGTCCGCAAATTCGGAAGGCAGATCAACCGCTTACGCTCAAAAAGCCTTGCGAAGCGAGGTAGCGGCGGTCCTCTGCGCTCCGGAAGGCACGAGGAACAATCGCCTAAATCAGGCCGCTTGCGTTATGGGCAACCTGATCGCGGGCGGGGCTATCGGCCGGGGCGAAGTAGAGCGGGCGTTGGCGGGCGCTGCGGCGCTTGCTGGCCTGGATACAGACGAGGCAGAGGCAACCATAGCCAGCGGCATCGAGGCCGGTCTGACATCGCCCCGGACAGCGCCGGAAGATGGGCCTACCATGAAAGGGCAGTCCGCCCAGCCGCCAAGTCGGTTTTCCGACAGGGTATTTGATCCGTGGAACACGTTGGAACCTCCGACCTTTCCGGATCACGCGCTACCGCCGGTCTTACGCTCCTTTGTAATGGAGCGTGCCAGGATCATAGGCGCCGATCCGTGCGCTATCGCGTGGTCCGCGATATCAGCCTGTAGCGCGGCGCTGCATGGCGGCATCCGTCTGCAAATTAAGCGCAATGACCAATGGGCAGTTCCGCCCGCTATTTGGGTTTGCCTCGTCGGGTCCAGCAGCACGAAAAAGACACCCATCGTCAACGCGGCATGGGGACCGATAGACGCAGCACAGAAGCCAGCTTTCCGCGAATATGAAGGCGCATTGAAGGCTTGCGTGAACTCTCGAAAAAGGAACGTGACGATACCCCTCCGCCCGCGCACCCTCTGCGCTTCACAACGCACGATGGCACGGTTGAGGCGGTGCAATCCTTACTCAGTCGTCAAGATCGTGGCATAGGCGTTATCCGCGATAAACTTGCGGGCTTCATCGGTTCGATGGATAAATACTCTGGCGGTGGTAACGGTGGCGCGGTTGATCGTGCGTTCTATCTGCAATCGTTCAATGGCGGAGCATACGTATCTGATCGCGTAATGCGTGGCACAACGTATATCGAAAACCTGCTTTTAACGATCATAGGCGGTATCCAGCCTGACAGATTGGCTAAGTTCTCTGATCTAGCTGACGATGGCTTATGGCAACGCTTTGTGCCGATTATCGTTAGCCCGGCAACGCTAGGCAGGACAAATAGCCGGGCCGGAAGTCGATAATTACCGCTCACTGATTGACGATTTGTTAGCGGTTGGAAAAAGTCGGCTTTATCTTTCGGACGGTGCGCGGGCTGTTTGGCACCGTATCGAAGCGGAGCTATTCGAACTTGAACAGTCTAACGCTCTTGGCGCCAAATTCGCGTCATTCTGCGGTAAGCTGTCCGGCCTGTTTGGGCGCCTTGCGTTGGTTCTGTCATTCGTCGCCGGGGAACATATCGGCGCAAACCGTCATGCCGTGTCAGAACGGACGGCGGAGGCCGCGCGCATCTTAATCTTGCAAAGCGCCGTCTCTCACGCTGCGCGCGTTTACACAACGATGGGTGGCGGAGGGGCTGAAACTGAAACAACTCAGACTATCGCCGGTTACGTGTTAACGAAGGGACTTACTCGGCTCTTAGTGTCTGATCTGACACGGAACGTTAGACCTTGCCGTGGCAACACGCTGTTGGCGGTTCAGCAGCAGGTTTCGCCCCTGGTGGCGGGCGGTTGGTTAGCGCCCGAATACCCGCACGGCGGCAATAACGCTTGGGCGGTCAATCCTGCCGTTCACGCAATCTATACCGAACACGCCCAAACCGAAGCGGTAAGGAGACGCGCGGCGCGTCGTCTCATACTCGGGACCGATGCCGGAGAGGACAGCGACATGTAGCAACCCATGAGACTGTCCAGGATTTTGAGAATAACGTGGCAAACGTGATTGCGCGCATGAGATAGAGATTGCCTTTTTGACCTCTATTTCTTCCTGGGTTTCTCTCTTCCCCGCGCGCGTAAGCACGTTTGTCACGGTCGCCTGTTGCCGGGCAGCCCGCCAGTCCAACTTTGAAAGGAACTAAGCTCGTTATGATAGACGGTGTTCACGTAATTCCTGCTGAACCGGGATTAACCGCTACGATCATCAGTGCATACATACACTCTAACTTGCGAGAGCCTAGCGTTATCGTAAAGCGCATCGTGGGTTGGAGCGTTAGTGACGATGATGCAAAGCCAATCCTTGAAGGATCAGGAAGGCTTATAGTTAGTTATTCTCGCGCGGTTGAAGTTGAGATTGTCTTAACGAAAAGCATTCACGAGAGCGTCTATAGAGACTACTGCGAAGATATTACCTACGATACCGTTAGCGAGGCGGTGGCGGAAGTCACTCGCATACGAGACTTCCTAGAAGCCAAAAGCAAAGCCGCCGCCTAACCTACGATTGGTAGGCATACCATTGGTCTGCCGACTTCGCTGCATCGGACAGACTATATTACCGCAGCATATCAAGGGAAATACACAGTGTTAGCCTATGACTTTTCTAAGCATATTGACCAGACAATCATCGAAACCGAAGCGGCCAAGCTCTCCAAGATCAAGGCGAGACGCGAGGTAGCGGCAAAACGCCACGCCGAAGCCTTGGACTTGCACGAAGCCGCCAAGGCTGCTCACGCGAACGCCTTGACCGGGCATACCGACGAAACCCGTTCAACACACAGCAGCGTGTAAACGACGGGGCAGCCAAGGTTGCCACGGCGAAACAGGCTATCGAGGCCGTCGAAGGGGCTATTGCCAATGCCGAATTTGAACACATGCACGGCTGCGGCAAGGCTTGGCTTCCGGTGCATACCGCCGCAACGGGGCATTTGATCGAAGCCGCACGGAAGGCCGATGCCGCCCGTGCGTTGCTCAAAGATGCAAGGGATCAATGGGACGGTGCCACCAAGGCTTATAACAGCGCGATTGCGCACCGGGTGCCTGTCCATGTGCCGAGTAACCTTATGGCATCGTCACCGTCACTGACAGACATGTCCGGCGCCTTCGTAATCCCCACCGAAGCGGAACTTACCGCCCGGCTTCCTCAGTCGTAATGAGAAAAGACACCATGACCTTTTCAGCTAACGTTCAGAAGGTGCTCCGTTCGGAATGGAATGGACTGCCTGACGCAGAGCGTCGCCGTTTACTCCGCGAAGGCGCAACGGTGGTTAACGATCCGCCGAAGCCCCGCGCTCCGGTCATACTTGAAGGCGGGGCGGTGCTGCGCAGCGATTGGGAGAAGATGGATGCGAAAGCCCGGCGCGATCATGTCAAGGCTGGCAAGGCTGTAGTAAATGGCTGATATGCCTGACTACGTTAGCAACGCGCTATGGCGGCGGAACATACTCGTTGCGAGGCCGCGCAAGATACCTCCGACGAAAGCCGAGTTGACCCATCTTGACGGGGATATTCAACGGGCAGCCGAGCGCTTCCGCAAGGACTTGGCCGAGAGGCTGATTGCCGAGGCTCCGGAAAGGGCTACGCGGGCCAAAGGCTACGTGCCCGGTCATCGTGCCCGGCAAGAGCGTCGCGCCGCTGAGCGGCTACAGGAAGCCGCGTAAGTGGCATACGAAGTAGCTACGTATGACATGACGGGAGGCGGGGTTGACGTAACCCCGCTGCCTTCCGAGGCGGAACGGCTTGCAATCTCAGATGATGCGCTGGCGAAGATTGCCGCTGCGATCTGCGCTCCGCGACGGGAGAGGGTTGGGAACAGGGGGAAAATTCCCCGCTTAACGCTTTCGCATTCATGTTGACATGAATTTACAGATTTAACAGGAATTTTCAAAAATGGCTTGGGGTGGTAAAAGAGTAGGCGCTGGCCGTAAACCGGGAGGCGAGCGCAGGAAAGCGCCGGGACCAGTCGCGATAGCGCGTGCCGAGGTCGAAAAGGTCTTGGCGTCTGCGAAAAGTCCAATGGCTGTGCTGTGCGAGATAGCGGCTGACGAAACAAAAGACCCACAGTTACGTGTTCAGGCCGCGTCCGCGATCTGCCCATATCTCTATCCGCGCTTGAATGCCAGCGTGACAGCGGACGTTTCGCCGAAGTTGGATCGTCCAACCACTGCCGCGTTGATGGACAAGTTATCACAACAGTTTGCCCGGCTAGCGCCACCGGGACGTGTGATCGAACTGTTGCCGGAACCGGAGCGGATTGCGCTGATCGAAGGCGACAGCGGATGACCTGACGAACGCCTATGCAGAAAACCCCTCGGCAAACCGACTGTCGCAACCCGCCAAAAAGGCCGGTTTGCGCAACGGCCTGAGACTATGCAGAAACCAGTTGTTTTCGGCATAGCCTTGTGCCACTATCCGGCCTGTCAGTTTTTCAGGGTGCGGTCATGGCAAAGGCAATTCGGGCGGCAATCTATCTCCGGGTTTCGACGGACGATCAGACCGTGGATAACCAGCGCCGGGAACTTGAAGCCGCCGCCGTTGCTCGGGGATGGACCGTTACGGCGGTCTATGCTGACGAAGGTATCAGCGGGGCCAAGGGCCGGGACGGACGCCCGCAACTCGATATGATGCTCAAAGATGCCGTCCGCCGCCGGTTTGATGTGGCAATGGTATGGGCGGTTGATCGGCTCGGCCGTTCCTTGCCGGACCTGATCGCATCAATGCAAGAATTGCACGGCGCCAAGGTGGACTTGTTCATGCTGCAACAAGGTATTGACACCACAACACCCGGCGGAAAGGCCATGTTCGGTATGCTTGGCGTCTTCGGCGAGTTTGAGCGTTCGATGATACAGGCGCGCGTCAGGTCCGGCATGGCCCGCGCTATGGCGGAACAAGCCGAAAGCAAGGTTCGTATCGGGCCGGACGGCAAGCGCAAGCAGGCTATCGGGCGTCCGAAGGTGCAGCCCGAAACAGAGAACGCCATCCGCGCGCGTCTGGCGTCCGGCGCTGGCATCTTGAAGATTGCCGGGGAATTGGGCGTCGGTTCAGGCACGGTGCAGCGGGTTCGCCGGGAAATGGCACAAGCCGGATAGCCACGCTAACCCGCCTAGAAAGCCGCCACACGGCGCCATCGTTTCGGCGCCTCACGACTTACCGCCCGCCGCCCAAACGCCGCCCCTGCCTTGCCGCTTGGGCGGCGTTTTGGTGTTGCGAGCCTGACCAAACCACACACCCGCTACGACGCTTGAAATGCCGCTCCGGTTTCATTCCGGGCGGGCGCAATTCATCTCTTATCCCCACTTAATCAGAGGAAATCATGACTTCAAACCATCCCGGCGGGGATGCGCGAGACTTCGCGCGGCGCCTTGCTGGCCTATCCGAATGCCAACGCCGCAAGGTGCTTACGGGCATGGCACCCGAAGAATTGCAAGCCCTGGAACACGCTTGGCCCCTTTGGGCGCGTCCTGACCAACTCCCGCCGCCCGGCGATTGGCGCACATGGCTGTTGCTGGGCGGGCGTGGCAGCGGTAAGACCAGATCATCCGCCGAAGCCACGCGGGCAGAGGTGGAGGCCGGGAGGCGCCGCGCAATCGGGCTGATCGGGCCAACCGCCGATACGCTCCGCCGCGATCAGGCAGCGGCATTGCTGGCGATCTCTCCGCCGTGGTGTCTGGCCTCACACGAACCGTCGCAGCGGCGCATCACATGGCCCAACGGTGCCGTTGCCTACCTGCTGTCATCCGAGGAACCCGACCGTATCCGTGGCCTCAATCTGGATTGGGCTTGGTGTGACGAACTGACAAGCTGGGCATACCCGGAAGAAGTGTGGTCCAACCTGCAAATGGCGCTCAGGGTGTCCGGTCCAACCGGCGCTGATCCCGCCGCAGTCGTCTCGACAACGCCCAAGCGCCATCCGCTGCTAAAGCGTATCATGGCAGCGCCATCCACCGTAACGACACGCTCCCGGACCTTCGATAATGCAGCCAATCTATCCGCCGCCACGATAGCGCACCTTCGCGAAACCTACGGCGGAACAACGCTTGGCAGACAGGAACTCGACGCGGAGATATTGGAGGATATCGAGGGTGCGTTGTGGAACCGTGATCTACTCGACGCCAACCGTATCCAGCCGCGTGACGACATGGCGTGTAAACGCATCGTGGTCGCCATTGACCCGGCGGGCGGTTCCAAGCGGACCAACGACCAAACCGGCATCATCGTTGCCGGACGGGGTGCTGACGGCCACGGCTACATCCTGTCCGATCTGTCCGGCCGGTTCAGTCCCGAACGCTGGGCACGCCGGGCGATCGATGCCTACCACTCCTATAACGCTGATCGGATAGTCGTTGAGAGCAACTTCGGCGGAGAAATGGTTGTAGCGACTATCCGGGCCATAGACCCTAACGTTCCGGTCAAAACGCTACATGCCAGCCGTGGGAAACAGGTTCGCGCCGAACCTGTCGTAGCGCTTTACGAACAAGGCCGCGTGCATCATGTCGGAAATTTTCCCGAGTTAGAGGACCAGCTTTGCGGCTGGGAACCTGCATCGTCCTCATCGTCTCCCGATCGGTTAGACGCTCTCGTTTGGGCGCTAACTGAACTCATGCTTGATAGCTACAATACCATTCAAGTCTTCAACCTTCCCTACTAGGAAAACACACAATGCCAATAGACACTAAGCATCCCCAATACCTCGCGAATGTTGATAAATGGCAGCGTTGCCGGGACGTTTACGAAGGAGACGACGCGATCAAGGCACGCGGACAGCAATACCTTCCCGCAATCGATAAGAACCAAAACGGAGCGGAATACCAGTCATACGCTAACCGTGCCACGTTCTTTGAGGCCGTTGGGCGCAGTGTGGACGGCTTTATAGGCGCTATCTCGCGTCGGCCGCACAAATTCAATCTGCCCGCACGGCTGCAATCGATGATGGACGACGCAACCCTTAGCGGTGTCGCACTAACCGAACTTGTCAAGAAACTCTGCCAGGAAACCTTGCTAATCGGCCGGTGCGGTACCCTTGTGGACTACGATAATGCTGCGGAACGGACGTATCTTTCTGCATATCCGGCGGAAAGCATTATCAATTGGTCGGCAAGCCGCATTGTGCTTTGCGAGACGGTATTCGAGGAAGACCCGGCGGACCCCTACAAACTCACGTCGGTTGACCAGCTTCGCGAACTATTCCTTATTGATGGCGTCTATACTGTTACACTATGGCGCAAACGGAATATCGCAGGACAATATTTGCAGAACGAATGGGAAATTTACGAGCAAATAACGCCTACCAAGCGCGGTATGCCGTTCGAGAAAATTCCATTCTTCTGGACTTCGATCCTTGGCCCGACTGCGGAAATCTGCAAACCGCCGTTGCTCGGGATGGTGAACGTTGCGCTGTCACACTACCGCCTTAGCGCGGATTACGCTCACGGGCTGCACTGGACCGGGCTGCCAACGTTCTACATCACCGGCAGCGACAGTGACGAACCGGTGCATCTTGGCGCCGCGACCGCCGTCCTACTCAAAGACCCGAACGCCAAGGTCGGATTTGCCGAGTTCAAAGGGGATGGCCTTGGCAGTCTGGAACGCGCCATAGCCGCCAAGGAACAGCAAATGGCGGTGCTTGGCGCGGCCATCCTTGGAGCCGAAGCCCGGCGCGTCGAGACGGCCGAAGCGGCGCGCATCCGGCACTCAGGCGAGACGGGTCTATTGATGGCGGCGGTATCGGCGGTCCAGGCCAGCTTGCACGCCGCGCTGTCCTTTGCGTCGGATTGGGATGGCGCGGCGGGTAGCGTCGCGGTGGAACTCAACGACGATTTCATATCCGCCCGCCTTGATCCGCAAACGCTGCTTGGTTTCGTGCAAGCCTATCAGGCCGGGGCACTGTCGCTCGGTGCCTTGCTACAGGCGATGCAGGATGGCGACCTGTTGCCGCAGAAAACCATCATCACCGATGAGGTTGCGCACCTTGAAGCCCGCGTGGTTGGCGCGACGGGATAAGGCTGCGTGCCATGCCGGAGGGGCTTCGGCCCCTCGGCTTGGCGATCACTGCGCCCGCCCGGCCGCGACATGCCCCGCACCGTCTGTCGCGGATTTGAGGCATAACAAAAAGAGGCGGGTGCCCGTGAGGCGCCGCCCCTTCCCGCTACACCAAGTCAAACCGCCTTTGGTGCGCCGGCCCGGCCAATTCAAGCCGCAACCCGTCTCGCGTGTCTCATGTTTGAAGCACCCGCCAGGGAGCACGATGTCCCGTGTCTACGGGCCGGGTTCGGTGTGGCGAAGTGCAAGTCGCCCAAACGTTCCGTAGCTTGTCGTCACTTCCTCTGCGTGAGTTCACGAAAGGAGCGTCCAAATACGGCACGAATTCTATTTCGGAAGCCGCTTTGCACATAGCTCATATACCGCATAATTTCGCCGACCTCCTCATCGTCAAGGCTCAACTGGCCTGCCGACGTGACCTTGGCCTGGAGTTTGGGGGCTAACGTTTGGAACCCGCCACTTCCTGCCCAGTTGCCGTTCAGAATTGCCAATTCAGCGGGCAGCAAAGTGATAATCGCAGGGCGCGGGGGCCGTCCCATGGCATCGTCTCACCTATTTTGAGAGAGAGATATTAGCCATGACGGAACGTCCTGGCAAGGCAACGCCCCTTGCGGCTGCCAAAAATGCCTCACGTCCAGACCGGCGCGGCTTGATGCGCGGCCCTGTCGTGGCGGCTGTCGCCCATCTAGGCAGACTACACAGGCGGGAGGTTCCAACTCGACAGGACCGCGTTACAAAGCTGATCGGCTTCGGCGTCGCGCCATGGTTGGTTTCCGTCCTTGTAAAACCATTCCTGCTTAACGAACGGCACTCTTTCCTCTGGATCGGCAGGCTCAGCCGATTGCCCCGGCATACGCTGCCAAATCGGCTTGTAGTTCCGGTTAAACAGAACCTCTCGGCCGTCCTCGCATGTCCATTTGCCGTAAGGCATCCGAAAGCGAAGGCGACGCAGCGGAGTTGTCGGAGGGGTGCGCATCACAGTCACTTCGTAGCGCATGACCTTTGCACAATCGCCCGCATCTGTTTCGACGGATAAGCCACCGTTCGGCTCATGCTCTACAACCACACCGTAAGGGCGCACATAACCAAAGGGGTTGCCCTTGAACTCGACCCACGTTCCGGGTGTCAGGAGTGGAGAAGGTGCCATTGGTCCCCTGGAAAGCGCGTTAGAGCGCTATCATACCCAAGCCGTTGTCAATTTGGAAGGGTTCGGCCAACTCGGGTATATGCTTATGAGCAAAATCAGGCGTGGCAATCGTGCGCGGCCCGTGGTCCGGCGACCCGGCGGCAAGACCCGGAGGCTGTTACCCCGGTGTTACCCCGGCCATTTGCCAGGATCGGAAGAAATAGCGTAAGTGCTTGAAAAACTTGGCGGACCCGACACAATTCGAACGTGCGACCTTCGCCTTCGGAGGGCGACGCTCTATCCAGCTGAGCTACGGGTCCATCGCACCCCACAGGGGCACCGCCGCACCCTATAGCTACCTTCCGCGCAAACCTCAATACCAAGGCCACCGCCGGGTACGATTAGCCTCCTGCTCCGGCGTCAGCGCCACCGGCCCGTCCGCAACCCCCACCGGCTGGTTCGGCAGCGTCGCCGGGTCCTTCCAGCAACTCACCGCCCCCAGCGAACGCGTGCAGAACGGCGGCGGCTCCGGCTTCGGCTCCATCGGGCGGCAGTATGACTTGCCCTGCTCCATCCGCACGGCCGAGCAATCCTTCCCCGTGACCAGCGAGATCAAAGCATCCGGCGGCGTGCGGCCGATCGCCGCCACGCTGCCGGCCGAGGTGCCGATCACCGCGGTGGCGATCATTTCCGCCGTCCATGTGCAGCCGGAAAGACCGAGGAGACTCAGGATAAGAAGCGCTTTCATCCCCCCGTCATACGAGCAAAAGGTAAATGAACTCTTGCCGAGGCGAAAGTTTGCGGCCACACCCCGACGCCGCTATGGTCCGCCGCCGCATGGCGCCGGGGGTGCCGTGGCGCGTGCAGGCAGGGGCGAGACACTCCACGTGGTTGATATTTTCGACGAGGTCGAGGAAGACCTCCGCGCCGAGCGCGCTCAGAAGCTGTTCAAGAAGTACGCATGGCTGATCATCGCCGCAGCCGTGGCGATCGTCGGCGCCGTCGCCGGCTGGCAGCTTTGGAACCGCTGGCAGGCGCAGCAGGACGCCACCGCGGCCTCCCGCTTCATCGCCGCGCAGACCGCGCTGGAGCAGCCCGCCCCGAACGCCGCCCCGCCCATCGCCACGCTCGACCAGTTGGCCACCAGCGGACCCGAGGGCTACAAGACCCTTGCCCGCCTGCAGGCGGCCGCCGTCAAGGCCAACGCCGGTGACCTTCAAGGCGCCACCGCCCTGTGGAACGAGGTCGCGGCCGATCCTAACGCCGACAAGCTGCTGCGCGACCTCGCCAGCCTGACCGCGGCGATGCGGGAGATCGACCGCGGCGACCCGACCCAGCTTCAGGCCCGGCTCGAGCCGCTGGCCGTGTTCGGCAACCCGTGGGCGGCGTTGGCGAAGGAGCAGTTGGCCATTCTCGATCTGCGGCAGGGCAAGATCGAGGACGCGAAAACCAAACTGAAGGCCCTGGCCACCGACTTCGACGCACCGGCGGGGCTGCGCGCCCGCGCCGCGGCCTTGCTCGCCGGATTAGGCTGATGCCGTCCGCCCGCATGACGGCCCGGCCGAACAATCAACGAGGAAGCCTGGCGTGACCGAGACTACACCTCTCCGGTCCGGCGCCGCCGTCATGGCGCGCCGGACCGCTCTTCTTGCCGCCACGGCTGCGCTGACGGGCTGCTCCTGGTGGGACAACCTGTTTTCCGAAAAGAAGACCCCAATCCCCGGCAAGCGCGAGACCATCTTCGCCGATCGGCGGGGGCTGGTGGTGGACGAGGGGGCGCCGAAGGTGGTGCTGCCGCCGGCCGTGCGCAACGCCGCCTGGCCGCAGGCGGGCGGGAACCCGGCGCATTTGATGGGGCATCTGGCCGCCAACGACCACCTGACTGAAGCCTGGAAGGTCGATATCGGCGAGGGCGGCGGCTACCGCCAGATCCTCATGGCGCAGCCGGTGGTCTCCGGCGGCACCGTGTTCGCCATGGATTCCACCGCCGAAGTGTCCGCCTTCCACCTGGCCGACGGCCGGCGGCTGTGGCGCGCCGACACCAAGCCGAAAGACGCCGACTCCACCAATGTCGGCGGCGGTATCGGTGTGGACGGTTCGGTGCTGTACGCCGTCAACGGGCTGTCGCAACTCGTGGCGCTGGATGTCGCCACCGGCAAGGAGATCTGGCGGCACGACCTTGCGGTGCCGCTCCGGTCCCCGCCGATGATCGCCGAGGGGCGTCTGTTCGTGGCCACCATCGATGATCGCCTGCTGGCCCTGACCGCGGCCGACGGGCACCCGCTGTGGTATCATCAGGCCGCCGAACCGGTGACGTCCATGTTGGGGCAGCCGGCGCCGGCCTACTACCAGGGCCTGGTCATCGCCGGCTTCGGCTCCGGCGAACTGGCTGCCGTGCGCGCCGACAGCGGCAGCGTCGCCTGGACCGACGGCCTCGGGGTGTCGCGCGGGCGGGCCAGCGGCGGCGATTTCCTGTCCATCCGCGCGCTGCCGGTGGTCGTCAACGGCCTGGTCTATGCCATCAGCATGGGCGGCCTGCTGGTCTGCAACGACGTCCCCACCGGGCGCCGCGTATGGGAGCGCCAGGTGGCAGGCCTGGACACGTTCGCCATCGCCGGCGACTGGATGTTCGTCATCTCCGCGGTGCAGGAGATCGCCGCGATCACTATCGCCGACGGCCGTGTCGCCTGGATCACCCAGCTTCCGCGCTGGGCGGATCCGGAGAAGCGCAAGGACACCCTGACCTGGTACGGTCCCCTTCTGGTCCAGGATCGGCTGATCGTCACCGGCACCAGCCAGGATGCGCTGTCGATCAGCCCCTATACCGGGGAAATCCTCGGTCACATCACGCTGTCGGCGGCGGCAGCCCCGTTCCCGCCGATCGTCGCCGATGGCACCGTGCTGGTAATAACCAACGACGCGCGGCTTTTGGCGCTAAGGTAGCGCCGGGGGCCACACGGTCCCCTCGGGAGTACCATTGCATGTTGCCGGTTGTCGTCATCGCCGGCCGGCCGAATGTCGGCAAGTCCACGCTGTTCAACCGGCTCGCCGGGCGGCGCATCGCGCTGGTCGCCGATACGCCCGGGGTCACCCGCGACCGCAAGGAAGCCGAGGCGACCTTGCGTGGCCGCGATGTCAGGCTGATCGACACCGCGGGGCTGGAGGAAGCCGCGCCGGAAACGCTCGCTGGGCGGATGCGCGCCGGTTCGGCCAGCGCGGTGGCGCAGGCGGATCTGGTGCTGTTCGTGCTGGACGCGCGGGCGGGCGTCACTCCGGCGGACGCGCACTTCGCCCAGTGGCTGCGGCGCCAGGGCAAGCCGGTGCTGCTGGTGGCGAACAAGGCGGAGGGCCGCACCGCGACGTCGTCGATTCTGGACGCCTATTCGCTCGGCCTGGGCGACCCCGTCGGCGTCTCCGCCGAACACGGCGAGGGCGTCGCCGATCTCATGTCGGAAATCGCCGATCGGCTGCCGGACGAAGGGGCGGCAGGAGAGGCGGAGGAGGACAAGCCGCTGAAGCTGGCCATCGTCGGGCGCCCGAACGCGGGCAAATCCACGCTGCTGAACCGGCTGCTGGGCGAAGAGCGCATGATCACCGGCCCGGAACCCGGCCTGACCCGCGACGCGATCTCGGTGATTCTGTCGGACGACCAGGGACGCGCGGTGGAAATCGTCGATACCGCCGGCCTGCGCCGCCGCGCCCGGGTCGAGGAGGCGCTGGAGAAGATGTCGGTCAGCTCTGCCATCCAGGCGCTGAAGATGGCCGAGGTCGTGGTGCTGTGCATCGACGCCGCCGAGGGCATCCACGACCAGGACCTGCAGATCGCGCGGCTGGTCGAGCGCGAGGGCCGGGCCTGCATCGTCGCGCTGAACAAGTGGGACGCGGTGGCGGATCGCAACGCGACGCGCAAGGCGATCATGGAGCGGCTGGAGGATAGCCTGGCGCAGATGAAGGGTATCCCGGTGGTCACCCTGTCGGCGCTGACCGGCGCCGGGGTCGAGCGCCTGCTGCCCGCGGTGCGCCAGGCGCACGAAGTCTGGAACAAGCGCATCCCGACCGGCGAGCTGAACCGCTGGTTCGAGCAGGCGCTGGAAACGCATCAAGCGCCCCTGGTCAGCGGGCGGCGGTTGAAGCTGCGATATGTCACCCAGGCGAAGGCGCGGCCGCCGACATTCGTGGTGTTCGGGACGCGGGCGGAGCAGACGCCGGAGGACTACACGCGGTATCTGGTGAACAGCCTGCGGGACACGTTCAAGCTGCCGGGCACGCCGATACGGCTGCAGTTGCGCGGCACGAAGAATCCGTTCGTGGAGGAGTAGCGGCAGCGGGAGGCTGGTTTCCGGCCCGGCTCGCCCGCCGGGGCATGCACGCATCTCGTACCAACGGCCGATGAGACCGACTCTTCCCCGCCAATACGTCGTGGCCGGGACGAGCCGGGCAATGACGTGAAAGACAGGGCTCGGCGGGTCAAACTCAACGGCGCATGATATCAGATGCACACGGATTGATCGTGCTCATCACACGCCGGGCGTCGAGCCGCGATCCTGGTAAATGTAACGTCAAACGGTCGGCGGTAGGACCATCTACCGGAAAACGCCTTGGATGTTGCTTGGCGTCCCGTAGGGGAGGGGACAGATACACCTTCGCAACGCCATGAAATGCTTGATTTCCGCCACCAAACGGGCCAAACCAGTGGGAGCAAACAGGTGGGAGCATTAGTGGGATCATAGCGGGGACGACCACGACCAAACCGCGACATTATCCCGCCCGCGACATGCGGTGGCTGGAGTTGCGCGGCAAGTCTTGGTATGCCGTCATGGCCGTCCCCCTGGCCCCTTTGGGCCACGTTGGGCCAAGCGCCGGCTGCTAAAGAGCCTCATCACCCGCGATCACCACGTAGCCGTAGCCCGCCGTCACGCCGCCCTGGATGAGTTTCAACGCGCGATCGAACAAGCACGGCGGCAACATGCTCCGGACAGCGTTACAGAGGCTGCCTTGGCTTGGCGGGGTGCGTTGGACCTTAGCGCGGCGGATGATTACGCCGGCTTCGCCGCGGGCGATGCCGGGCTGGAACAGCGGCGTGCTTATGCCTTGGCGGCGTTAGAGGATGCCGCAGAAGCAATAGAGGATACGCACGGTCGTGAGGCCGCCCGCGCCTTCCACGGCATTGCCAGCGGGTCCGCCACGCCGCTGTTGCCCTTCATGTGGATGCCTGGTTGCGTGAGGGTGGCACCAAAGGGCCGCTTGCGCCCCGCACTGCGGCGCAATACCGCTCCGATTCGGCATACTTGGCCGAGTGGGCTAAGGGCCAGGGCTTCGTCACGGTGGAAGCGTTCACGCCCGTGGTTGCGGGCCGCTTCGTGACGGAGGAACTTGTCTGCAAGGGCGTGCAGTGGGCCACCGGCAACCGCAAGATTACCGCAGCGTCCTCATACTGGCGATGGATGCGCAAGCGGGCGGGCGTGACGGTCAGCCCCTGGCAAGGCCAATCGTTGAGCAAGGTTAACCGCCGCGCCACGGAAGCCCCGAAGTGGCCGTTCACCGATATCGAGGTTGCCGCACTTCTTACGGGCAATGCGGATGCGGAACTTTCTGACCTCATGCGCGTGGCCGCTTTGAGCGGAATGCGGATAGAGGAGACATACCGCCTCACCGTGGCCGATTGCGCGGGCGGTTGGTTCCGCGTCCGGCACTCCAAGACGCGGGCCGGTTCCGGCGGGTGCCCACGCACCCCGGCTTGCTGCCATTGTCGGCAAGCGGTGCGAGGGCAAGGAACCGGATGCCTACCTGTTCCATGAACCGGGGCCGGCCAAGCCGGGCCGGGAGCGTAGCGCCGCTGCATCCAAACGGTTCGGACACTACCTGCAAGCTGTTGGCGTGCACGACCCAGCCAAGGGTGTGCGACATAGTCCGGTTGACTTCCACAGCTTTCGCCGATGGTTCGTCACCAGGGCCCGCAACGCCGGCATTGACCGCGCAACCGTGGCGGCCGTCGTTGGCCACGAAGTCGGCAACATGACCGACGACGTATACAGCGGCGGCCCGCGCGAAGCCCTGTTGCGCGCGTGTGTCGAGGCCGTGCGTTTGCCTGAGTAGGCAAACAGCGCCGGCATTGACCGCGCAACCGTGGCGGCCGTCGTTGGCCACGAAGTCGGCAACATGACCGACGACGTATACAGCGGCGGCACGGGTGAAGCCCATGTGTTAGAATTGCCACATGGCAGAAATATTTTTCTGCCAAGTCAAACACTACGGCCCGAGACACGCCAACGTCATCTTTGCAGATCGGGCCTTGTCCTTTCCTGCTTAACCCGTCCTACGAAGTTTAGACCCTAATCGGACACTGCCTTTACTCATGATTTCTCTGGACAGATCATGATGTCTCATGAGATTATTCAATTGAGCCGATAAGTTGTCCGTTCCTGTTTTCAGGCAGGAGTGCCGAGATATGCAGATGCTTTCCGTGACTGATGTGTGCAACCGGCTCGCGCTCAGTCGCCCCACTGTCGATCGCATGGTGAAACGTGGTGAACTGCCAGCTATCAAGGTAGGGCGCCGCGTCCTTTTTGCCGCTGATAAGCTGGATGCCTGGCTTGACGCACGGTATGCGCACCGCGCCGCGGAAGCGGCTTCGGAAGGGGCCGTGAGATGAGGCAAGCCCGCCGCGGACCAACCCCGGACCCGCACGCCGTGCGGGCGCCATCGGGTGCCAAGTCGAGAAGCCGGCCCGCACAGATGGTCGCGTTGTTCTGCACTCCCGCGGCACAGACGCGGGCCGCACAATTCCGCCGGCTTGGCCTATCACCGGACGCCGCCCGGTCCCGGACCCCCGTTGCCGATCTGCTACGCACAAGAATTTTACCATGTTCCGGCGCGGCTTCGCGATCGGACACATACTGCCGGCATCTTGGCTTATCAGGACTCACTATTTGGCGTGAGCCTGTCCGGCTACGGTCTAACCCTAAAGAAACGGTCCGGTGCCGCTTGGGTCCACTTCTGTCTAGACTCATCTCTTGCAGAGACCGGCCAGTATGATCTAATTAGGGTAGGATGTCGGTTCTGCGCACAACGGCCAATCCGGCTATCCTTTCTTGTTCAGACCGGGCAAAGCCTTTGCGATCACGGTCCACTTTGCAACCAAAACCTGGAGGCTACTATGCAACTTCTCTCGCCACGTAAGTTGCGCAACGCCTTTCTGTGTCCGAACGGACGCTCGAACGGATGACACGCCTGAGCACCGGCCCAAGGGCAACCCGCCTTGGAACGAGGCGCATCATGTTTCTTGAGGGTGATCTTAACCTGTGGTTGGCGGCCCTGCCTACCAAGTAAAAAAAAACCGGTGGCGCTTACTTGCAACCGCCGGAAGGGAAAGAGAGCGACAACGAGAAACTACCCAGTCTCTTTATAGCAGTCTTTTCCCCATTCTTGCAAGTAATTTTGCCACCATTGTAATACGCAGGACAGCATTGATGAACGCAATAGACCCTTGCCTGTCGGTGCAGGTGCTACGCGGCAAACTCTCGTCCAACGGCTACCGGCCGGTGGGGGTCTACGGCGTGGATCAGGATTGCCGTTCCCCCTGGAAGCAACCCGAAGGGTGCGCTTGGCAGGACCGCGCCCGTCAGAACCCGCCAGAGGCAGCAGTGCAGCCCGCCACGCCCGATGCGTTGAACACCGGGCTTTTGTGCGACGGACTACGCGCGATAGACGTTGACGTGGACGATGTTGCCCTGGCAGCCGATGTGCGCTGCCTCGCGGCTTTGACGCTTGGCGAGACCATCGTCCGCACCCGGACCAACACCGGCCGGTGTTTGCTGGTCTACCGGGCCGCGGGGGGTGGACCGCGCAAGCGGGCGCTCAATGGCCTATCCGGGAAGATCGAAGTGCTTGGCCGCGGACAGCAGTTTGTCGCATTCGGAATGCATCCGTCCGGCGTGCCGTTGGATTGGCCGGGCGGTTCGCCTGAGTCCGCGCCGCTCCGCAACCTGCCATCCGTTACCGAGGATCAGATCACCGATTTCCTCACCGCTGCGGCCAAGATCATTGGTGCTGAAGCGAAGCCCGCGGCGCCGGACAGTGAACCTGCGCCGGGCGGGGGTAACGTGCGGAAGGATGACGCACTGGACGTGCTAAGCGCGCTGTGCGTGATCCCGAACGACGGACCGGCGGATTGGGAGCATTGGAACGCCATAGGAATGGCGACATTCTCCGCTACCGGGGGAAGCCGGGCGGGCTTGGCCGCTTTCGATACCTGGTCTCGGGATCACCCATCCCACGACCCGAAGGCCGTGTTGGAACGGTGGAAGAACTACCACAACTCACCGCCAACGCAGATCGGCGCCGGGACGCTGTTTCGCCTTGCCCATGACGCCGCCCCGGGCTGGCGTAGGCCGTCCTCGGCACACGCCGCCGATGGTCTTGACGCATTGCCGCCGGAGGGTGCTGTAGCGTTGCCAGAGGACACGGCGGCGGGGGCGTCTCGTTTCTTTTGCGATGAAGAATACCCCTACGGCGACATCGGATGGTTGGTATACCGGATGCTTCCTGATCGCGGCGTTGCACAGATGTCCGGCCCGTCGAGGGGCGCCAAGACATTTGGTGCGCTGGACCTGAGCCTGTCCGCAACAACCGGCCTTCCGTTCGCCGGGCGAGAGATAGACCGGCAAGGCGGCGTGTTGTGGTTGGCGGCTGAAGGTAGCGCAGAGGTAACGAAGCGGTGGCGTGCGGCGAAGAATGCCAAAGGGCTTGCTGGCGTTGATCTGCCTTTTCTATGGCGGGACGCGGTTCCGGGCAAGCTGTGCGCCCCCGGGGCGGCGGACAAATACGCCGCGCTTGCCAAGGACGCGGCGGCGGAACTGAAGGGCAAAGGCGTTGATCTTGTCTTGATCGTTGTCGATACCATCGCTGCGGCGGCGGGGTGGGATAGCGAGAACGCCAACGCCGAAGCACAAGAGGCAATGGACGTGCTCCAAGGCATGTCCCGGGCAACGGGTGCATTGGTGATAGCTATCGACCACCACGGTAAAACCCTTGGCAACGGAACCCGGGGTGCATCGTCAAAAGACGCCAACGCCGATGCGCGCCTGGTGTTCCTTGCTGAAGAAAACATTGAAACCGGCGTCCTGAGCAACCGCCGCATGGTCCTCCATAAATGCCGGGGCGGGCCAGAGGGTGAAGTCTTTCCGTTCGCGCTGGCCGAAACCACGATCGACCATGACCGTAAGGGGCGGCCGATCACGACATGCACCGTGGAATGGTTGAAACGCCACGCGCCGGCCGCGGCGCCGCTGCCAGATCAGGCTGCCAAGGCGCTTCGGGTTCTGAACGATCTGCTTGCCGATGGCGCCCCGGATGTCCCGGAGAAGGAATGGCAGGACGCATGTGCGGAGGAACCCCTGTCGAGCAGCGGGAACCCCAAGGTTTGTGCGAACGCGTTCCGCCGCGCCCGCGCACCGCTGCTGGATCGGGGGCTAATAGTCGCGAACGATGGCAGGGTGGCGTTGCCAGAAGGGCAGCCGTTGGTCGGGTTGATGGGGCTATGACGGACTTGGTTTTTGGCATCATTGACCCCGATAGTTTCATTCGTTCCATGATGCCCCTCTTTCCAATTTGCCTTGAGGGCATCATCCCGGCATCAAACGCAATGATGCCCGGAAAAACCAGGACTACCGCGGGTTTCAGCGCCGCGGCATCGTCGGCATCATCGCGGCATCATTTGGGTATCATCCAAAACGAGCATTGGCATCATGGCATCACACACCCTTTAGGGTGTGATGCCGATGATGCTTCCGATGCTGCTGCCGCTAGTAGCAACCCTCCACCCGACGGCCGGACCACCAACCCCGGCATGCCGGACCACCAACCCCGGCATGGCCGGACCACCAACCCCGGCATGGCCGGACCACCAACCACGAAAGGATACCGCCTCAATGCACGCCTGTCCGAACTGCGGGTAGCCGGTGTGATCGCCGTGGACGGAACGGCCGTTCGGGTGTCGCCAAGCCTTGATGGCGGGTTGGTATAAATGGCCCCCTATACCAGACCTATACCAAGAGGTTTCAACCGAAACATACCAGCCATACCACGGCCATACCAGCCATATACCAAAGGATATACCAGAAATTTCCCCAACCATACCAGCCATACCAGGGGGTCTATAAGACCCCCTGGTTGGTATGGGTGTCGGTAGCGGTAGCGGTAGACCGACCGTCAAGCCCCAACGGACGAAGCGAAGAACAACCAACCCCGGCATGGCCGGACCACCAACCACGAAAGGATACCGCCTCAATGAAAACCCCTTTGGCCGAGCTACTGTCCGCGGACAGATGGGAAGCCTGCGACATCCCGCCGCACCCGACGCGCGGCGCCGCTCCGATCGAACACGGCCGCAACTCGGTCAAGTTGCTTGGTGAAAAGCTGCACCGCGTGATTTGGCGCGGCAGGCAGTGGGCCGTGACTGATTACGGCGTTGAAGCCTTGGACGGAACCTACAGCTTCACTGCGTCGCGCCTCAACGAAGAAACGGCCGCCGGCGGGTGGCCGGAACACATGACCGGCAAGTCGTGGGTGGACGGTGACGACTTCTGCACCGCCTGGCTTGTTGCGATTGCATTGCACGGCACCCGCGTCTCGAAAGCCCGGGTCCGCGACGCAATCGCGCAATCGTATCCACCGATCCCGTAGCCGAACCAACACCACAACGCCGCCTGGCTGCCCGGCGCCAATGCGCAGCTACAACGAACATGGAAAGCGATGCTACGACAAACCCGAGGCCGATGGACAGCCCCCGACCCGACCCGCGCGCCCCGTCCGGCGGGTGCTACAGGCCGTTCGCCACCCTACCCGCCTTATACCGCCCGTGCCCAAGCGGAAGCAGCCTGGCGGGCCGTCACAACTCGCACCCCGGTAGTAACACCCACGGAAGGACAAAACGATGTTTTACACTGATCTGGCAGACGCCTTGCAAGACGCATCTGACGCCGTGCGCCACTGCAACATCCAGCGTATCCGCAACCGCGCCCCGAGCATGGCCGATCAAGAGGCCCTTGCAAAAGCTGTTGCGAAAGCAGCGTGCGCCGTGTCCACCCGGAAGGTGCGGAAATGAGCGTGTATAGCCACCTTGACGCGCGCACGCTGTCACACGCGGAATATCAGCTTGCGAAGGCTTCCCTTCTGTCCGGCCGGCCCTATGTTCCGCAGGACGTTGCGACCACCCCGCACGGCGATGTACGCGGGCTGTCACATGCCGATTACGCCGCCGCAAAGAAAGCGGCCCTCGCCGCGGCCCTCGCCGCGGCCAACCCACCGGCTGACGCCCCCGCCGCCGCACCCGTGGAGACGCCACAGACGGGTGCGGACACCGGGACGACCGCAAGCACCGCCCAGGCCCCGACGCCGCGTAGCTACGGCCTGGCGGGCCGCACGGCCCTGGATATGAGCGAAGCCGAATACGCCGCAGCTAAAGCGCAATATTCATCAACCACGTTCGATAGGAGCCTGTAACATGGCCAGCGGGTCCACTAACGCCTTTCGGCAATTCGGTATTGTTACATTGACAGTATCAACCACCAGCACGGGGGCCGCACTACCGCTCGGCGGTGATACCCTTGTGATAACAAATCCCACGGCGGCCATCGCATCGATCGCCCTCGGTAGCGGAACCACGCCCCCTACGGCGGTAGCCGGATCGGGCATTCCGGTATTGCCGGGACAACGGCGGGTAGTCACGGCAAATAGCGTCACTCAGGTGTCAGCCGTGCTTAGCACCGGGACCGGTGGCATCTACGTCGAGACAGGCACAGGAAGCAAACCTAGCGCCGTCTCTAATCCACAACCCAACAACGGAGAATTAACGATGTTTGACAACACCCCGACCGCCTTGGACCTTGCCCCTGAGGCCCGCGATATCTCTGAGGCGGTAATGTTGGGCGCCCGCTACCGTTCCGGTAACGCGGCGCGTGCCTTGGAAGATGCACGCTCAGCCTTGGCCGCAGCAAAGGCCAATCGTTCCGCCCTTGTGCAAGCGGCACTCGACGGCAAGACAGTGGACCCCGCCGGCTTGCGCCGCTTGGATAAGGCGATTGACGAAGCGGAGCAATCCGTTCGCTTCAATACCGATGTTGCTCGCGCTGCTGACGATGCGTTGCGCATGGCAACCGACGCGCACAGTCAGACTTGCCGCGAACACTATTTGCAGCGACGGGCCACGGAGCAACAGCAGCTTAATGACGACATGGCGGCCCGCTGCCCTGAACAACCGAGCGACGCCGATCTTCTCGAGGCGGCAAGGCTGCCCGGCGCTGTGGGCGTAGCGGAGCGTGGCATCCTCATTGCCTACGATCGCGCTTACCATCGGTATATTGAACCGGGTCCGGTATACACGCCACGGGCGCGGATAATCCAGGAAGGCCAGATGGTTGCCGAGTGGTTGCGTTGGGCCAAGCATAGTGAGAGCACCGATGGTTGGAACGCCGACACTGCGCCGGGTGCCCTGGACCGCAGCACGGTCCGGCGGATGCGGATATCCCTGGCCGCGACGGAGCACTTCGAGCGATACTTGGGCCTGAGTTGGGATGATCTGCGCCGGCTACACGGGCAGGATTACGCCCGGATACAGGGCGGGTTGCCGCGGTTGGCTTCCGGCATGGTTGCGCCGTGCGCCTTCGCTCCGCTGTAACCGTCCGGCCCGCGTAGCAACACGGCGCGGTGGGGTGTGTGGCTTGGTGGCAAAACGCCGCCGGCTACCCCCTCAAAAACCCGGCGCCAACGTCGCCGCCGATCAAAGGTTATGAAATCCGATTGCCCGCGCCTTATGCTCGCATTGAGCATAAGGGCCCGCGTGCGCTGAGTGATTTGCGATGCGCGGGGCGTTTGACATCGCGATTAATCAAACCGTGTAATCAACCGGCCCGGGGCCGGGCGCGACATCAACCGGGCCGGCGCTACCGGCATGCCAGGAACAGCGCCGGGACGTCGCCGCGGCCGCGCGGGGCGGCCGCGCGGGGCGGCCTATGCCGCGTCGCGGGTGCGCATGATGGTTTGCCGGGACGTATCGAACCGGCAGGCCAATTCTGCCACGCTCGCACCCGATGCCAGCGCCGTCCGCACCGCCTCCCGCTGTTCCGCGCCGAGTGCCACCGGTCTGCCAAGCGCGACGCCTTCCGCCTTGGCGCGCTCTAGCCCGGCTTGCGTTCGCTCAATCAGCAGATCACGTTCAAACTGTGCTGTAGCGGCAAGCACGGTCATAACCATCCGGCCCGCCGGGCTTGTCAGGTCAACGCCGCCCAACGCGAGGCAATGAACCCGCACACCCGCCGCGGCCAAACGCCCAACGGTCGCCACCACGTCAATGGTGGTGCGGCCAAGCCGGTCCATCTTCGTCACAATCAGCACGTCATCCGCCTCAAGCTTGTCGAGTAGCCGCACGAAGCCGGGCCGCTGTTCAATGGCGCTGCTACCGGACACGGTTTCGACGATGACGCGGTGCGTGTCCACCCTGAACCCGGCTGCCTCAATCTCCCGGACCTGGTTGTCCGTGGTTTGGCCGGCGGTGGAAACGCGGCAATAAGCGAACGTGCGGGCCATCGGTGGCACTCCTGTCCGAAATGGGTGCCCGATTTATCGGCTATGTCCAAAACGGCGTCAAGCTATATTTCGGACACACATTTCCGGTGTGTCCGCAAACGATCGTTTTCGGACAGGCAAGCCGGGGTGCCGCGCGGCCCGGCAACGGCCGTTCGCCGATGTGTTGTCCGGCGGCGTGGCGTGCGTGCGACTTGGCCGGACCTGCGTGCGACCTGGCAGCGGATTGCGCGTGATGCGCACCGCGCGGCCGTCCGGCATAGGCTACGCGGCGCGTATCCACCTGGCAGGCACATCGGGCGCCCTTGCTGGTGTCCCGGGCTTGGTGCGGCCCGGACCCGTCCGATTAGGGCAAGCCTATGTCGCACGTCCTATTTGAAAGCCGATGAACACGGTAAACCGCCATTTTCCGGGCCGTTGTCCGGTCATTGGCGCAAGGTCTGGGCCCTAATCGAACATGTCCGGCCCTGTCGCGCCGTCCCGCCAGGCCCGGACCCGGCGCACGGTCATCCTTTGCATAGGGGGGGGGGGGGGGGGGGGGGGGGGTAGTGCCTCACCGCGGATGGCGCCGCGCCGTAGTCCGCAAGCCTGAACCGCAACAGACTTTATGATTTATGAAAGCACCCACACGAAGCCACCCCACCCCGCCTTTTGAGACGTGATCTCATAAAAAATCCTGTAGGACTTGGCTGATCTCCGGGCACAACCCATGCACCGGATGCAACCCCACCATGCGCGCCTAAGCGCCGTCACCGCTACGTATACCGGCGGGCTTGGGTAGCAATTGCAAAGTGTAGAACCTGACTACTCCCGAACGGGAACAGTAGACCCACGGTCTACACATACATACGATACTATTACGATACTATTCCGAAATAATTAGGTTGCAAGATACTGTTGCATTGCTCCAGTTTGCGTGCGTCACAACCTGAACGGGATATCGTCACATGCACGCACAAACCCTTCCCACCGTATCCACCACGGCCGCACTGGCGGAACGCATCACGCACCGCCGGGCGTTGTTCCTGCCCGGTGGCGCCCCTGATACCGATCTCGACGCACTCGCGGACGCGGACGAAGCGGACCTGCACGCAATGGCCACGCGCCCCGCTGGCAGCCATGCGGACCAACGGGCCAAGGCTGCCGTTCTTGCGCACCGTGACCTGTCCGGCGGGATGAGCCTTGGTGAAGCGGCGTTGCTGCGGTCGCTGCTGTCCGATCTGACGTGCGGCCGTCATGCGGACCCACTGCGGACCCGGGCATAGCTGTCACTGCCGCCGCCGGGCGGCGGCCAAGCCGATGAACCGGGGTGGACCTAATTTCGTCAGGTGACGGAAATCAGGCGGTCCAGTCCGGTGGGCGCAAATCGGTGGGAGCACTAGTGGGAGCATTGCAAAATCGCACCCGATATTTCTATTTAATTTCAACGTCTTATGTGGGTTTTGTGCGATTGGCGTCCCGTAGGGGATTCGAACCCCTGTTGGTGCCGTGAGAGGGCACTGTCCTGGGCCTCTAGACGAACGGGACATCGGCCAAGGCGCGCCTTCTAACCCGGAACACCCGCAACCTCAAGCACCTGTTTCCTAGTGCGCCAGCGAAATCCGTCCCGCCAGCGCCCCGGTGCGCGGATCGACCAGCACCACACGGTCACTTCCCCCGCCCTGCAACCGCAGCGCCAGCCGATCGGCGGTCGCGGCGATGCCGGTGATGCGGGTGCCCTCGGGTTCCTGCAGCACGGCCGTGACCACCGGCGGCAACCCGCCCTGCCCCGACGCGCGCGTCGCCACCAGGACGACCAGCGTCGCGGTGCCGCCGAGGATCAGCACCCCCATCACCACCACCGCGATCTTCAGGAAACCCAGGCCCACCGCCAAATCCTCCGCGCCACGTCATTCTCAACCGGGCCGATCGGCTGTATCCAGGCGGCGCATGAACCTCACGCCCCCGACATCCGGACCGATCCGCCTCACCGCCACCGCGGAACAGGCCGGACAGCGAGTCGACCGCTTCATCGCCGACGCCATCGGCACGATGTCACGCTCCCGCGTCAAGACGCTCATCGATGAATCCCGCCTGCGCAGCGACAGCGGCCCCGTCACCCAGCCGGCCGAGCCGGTGCGCGCCGGTGCCGTCTACACCCTGGACGTCCCGCCACCGCTGCCGGCGACGCCGCAACCGCAAAAAATCCCGTTCACCATCCTCTATGAAGACTCCGACCTGATCGTGCTCGACAAGCCCGCCGGCCTGGTCGTGCATCCAGCCCCCGGCAATCTCGACGGCACCCTGGTGAACGCGTTGCTGGCGTATTGCGGCCCCGGCTTCACCGGCATCGGCGCGGAGCGGCGGCCCGGCATCGTCCACCGGCTCGACAAGGACACCTCCGGCGTCATGGTCGTCGCCAAGACGCAGCTCGCCAACGACGCGCTGACCATTGCTTTCGCCGCCCGCGACCTCGACCGCGCCTATGTCGCGCTGTGCTGGGGCCTGCCGTCCCCCCGGCGGGCGAGATCGAGGGCGCCATCGGACGCGACAAGCAGGACCGCAAGCGGATGGCGATCGTCGGCCATGGCGGCAAGGCGGCGCTGACCCGCTACCGCACCACCCGAGCCTGGGGAACCAGCCTCGCGCTGCTCGAATGCCGGCTGGCGACCGGCCGCACCCACCAGATCCGGGTTCACCTTTCCGCGAGCGGACACCCCGTCGTAGGCGACCCGGTTTATATCCGCCGCGTCCCGTCAGCAGCCAGGACGGTGGATCAGCCGCTGCGGGGACGCCTCCTGGACTTTCCCAGACAGGCCTTGCACGCCGAAACGCTGGGCTTCGCCCATCCCCGAACCGGGGCGGCGATCAGCATTCGCGCCGAAATCCCCCCGGACATGGCGGGCCTCGTGCGTGATATCGATACCCACCTTTCCGGGACCTAACTTAGCCTTAATATTGACAGGACCATTTCAGTCCTGTATATGAAAATGGTCGGCGCGGGTGGATGCCCTCCGTCGATGGAGACGTCCGGAGATGCCGCTGCCCCGACGGGGGTGGGTCGCCGGGACGTGAAACCTCCGTCCTGCATCCAGACTGGCCTCAGTCACATTCATACCGCACATACTTGCGCCGGCTGTCGGGCAAGACCAGCGGTTGACGAAAGGAGCCTACAGCGTGGCCTCTGCCGTCCTTAATATTGCCCCGGAAGGCAACCTCTCGCGGTATCTCCAGGAGATCCGCAAGTTCCCCATGCTCACCCCGGACGAGGAGCTCGCTCTGGCTCATCGCTGGCGTGACACGCAGGATATGGAGGCGGCGCACAAGCTTGTCACCTCCCATCTGCGCCTCGTCGCAAAAATAGCCATGGGCTATCGCGGATACGGCCTGCCGGTGGGTGAGCTGATCAGCGAAGGCAACGTCGGCATGATGCAGGCAGTCAAGCGCTTCGATCCCGACCGCGGCTTCCGCCTGGCGACCTACGCCATGTGGTGGATCCGTGCAGCGATCCAGGAATACATCCTGCACTCCTGGTCGCTGGTCAAAATGGGCACCACCGCCGCCCAGAAGAAGCTGTTCTTCAACCTGCGCCGCCTGAAGGGGCAGATGCAGGCCATCGACGACGGCGACCTCCAGCCGGAGCAGGTGGCAAAGATCGCTCGTGTGCTCGACGTGCCGGAGCAGGACGTCGTCAGCATGAACCGCCGCCTCGCCGCCCCCGACCACAGCCTGAACGCGCCGGTCCGGCAGGACAGCGAGGGCGAGTGGCAGGACTGGCTGGTGGACGAGTCGGAAAGCCAGGAAAGCTCCATCGCCGATCGTGAGGAACTGACCGGGCGAAAGGCGCTGCTGACCGGCGCGTTGAAGTCGTTGAACGAACGCGAGCGGCACATCCTGATCGAACGGCGGTTGAAGGATAACCCGACCACGCTGGAAGACCTGTCGCAGCAATACAACATCTCGCGCGAGCGGGTGCGGCAGATCGAGGTCCGGGCGTTCGAGAAGCTGCAGAAGGCCATGAAGGCGCAGATTGCCGAACGCCGTATGCAGGCCGGAACCCGCCAGTCCGAGCAACCGCAGCACGCCTGAGCAAGTCTTTCGTGGCGCCTCGGCGTGCCCGCCGAGGCGCCGGGCGCGGGCAACGATTGTAGAGACGCCGCAACGCGATGATGCCGGAAATAGTTCTGGCATCATCGCGTTGCGGCGATTGAGTTAGGCGAAGTCCAAGATTGAGCGAACCGGGCGGTTCACGTTGTGCCGTCATAGCCAACTTGTCGGCGCCGCCGCCGCCAGCACGTACCGAGACAGGTGGCACGGACAAGCCGGACGATGACGGTTTGAGCAAGCCGCCGGGGACGAAGCGCTAAGTGTTGGTCGTCGCCTTAGACCCCGCGCCCAGCCGCAACCGCGCCGTCTTGGCGGGCGCAACCCACCGTTCCAACGGGCGCTACTGATACGTCAGGATCGATCCCGGCGGCACCACGATCGTTGTATCGCTTGCCGGAGGACGCGGATTGCTGCTGCTGATCGAGACGCATCCTCCTAGCGCCAGCAGCAGCAACAGCGATATGCGGGCAAGATCCATGCGCTTGTATCAGTGGCCCGCGTTCGCGCCCGAGAAATCCGGAGTCTCCAACCCCGACGCCACTAACTGATTCGCCAGCGCCGCTTTCAGCCGCTCCAGCCCCGCCTGCGACGCCGCCTCGCACCGCGCCACCAGCACCGCCTGCGTGTTCGACGCCCGCAGTAGCCACCAGCCATCCTGCGTCTGCACACGCACCCCGTCCGTCGCCGACACCTTCGCCCCCTCGGCCGCCAGCCGATCGGCCACCTCCGCGATGACCGCGAACTTGCGGGTGTCGTCGCAGTTGAAGCGCACCTCCGGCGTATTGATCACATGCGGCAGCGCCTTGCGCACCTCCGACAGCGGAGTCCCCAATCGCGCCAGGATCCCCAGCGTCCGCACCGCTGCATACAACGCGTCGTCGAACCCGTACCACCGATCGGCGAAGAAGATGTGCCCGGACATCTCGCCTGCCAGGGGGCTGCCGGTCTCCGCCATCTTCGACTTGATCAGTGAGTGCCCGGTCTTCCACATCAACGGCGCGCCGCCCGCCTTGGCGACCTCATCGAACAGCACCTGGCTGGCCTTGACGTCGGCGATGATCGTCCCGCCCGGATGCGACTTCAGTACGTCCCGGGCCAGGATCACCAAGATCTGGTCCCCGAACAGGATTTCGCCCGTATCGTCCACCAACCCGATTCGGTCCGCGTCGCCGTCGAAGGCGATACCGATGTCCGCCTTGCGGGCGCGAACCTCGGCAATCAGTTCGCGCAAATTGGCCGGCACCGTCGGGTCGGGATGATGCGCCGGAAAACGCCCGTCGATCGGCCCGTTCAGCACCACGTGCTCGCCGGGCAAGGACGCTACCAGTTTCTCCAGCACGTCACCGGCAGCACCATTGCCGTTGTCCCATACCACCTTCAGCATCCGGTCGCCGCCGTCCCAGTCGGACAGCAACCGCGCCACGTAATCGTCGGCGACCGCCACATCCTGCTCGCTGCCCGCGGTCTCCGTCACCACGTCACCGGTTTCGGCGAGACGGCCGATCTCCAGAATCCGCTCGCCGAAGAATGGCTTGCGGCCGAGCATCATCTTGAAGCCGTTGTAGTCTGACGGGTTGTGGCTGCCGGTGACCATCACTGCGCCGTCGGTCTCCAGCGTCGTCGCGCTGTAATACAGCATCGGAGTCGGGCCGCGGCCGATGCGCAGTACCTCCATCCCGCTGGCGCGCAGCCCGTCCACCAGGGATTGTTCCAGCTCCGGGCTGGTCAGCCGCCCGTCATACCCGACGGCCACCCGGCTGCCCCCACCGCGGGCAACGATGGAGCCGAAGCACCGCCCGATCGCGAAGGCGTCGGAAGCATGCAAGGTGCGTCCTACGATCCCGCGGATATCGTATTCGCGCAGGACGGTCGGATCGAAGCGGTGTGAGAAAGCCATAAACCGGTTTGCCTTCGCTCAGACGTAGTTCTTCAGGAACGCATGCACCGCGTCGGCCATGTCCGGGCGTTTCAGCGCGAACGCGATCTGAGCTTCGAGGAACCCGACCTTGTCGCCGCAATCGAAGCGGCGGCCTTCGTAGCGCAGGCCGTGGAACGGCTGCTCGCCAATCAGGCGCGCCATGCCGTCGGTCAGTTGCACCTCGTTGCCGGCGCCGCGTTCCATCATCGCGAGGTACTTGATCACCTCCGGCATCAGGATGTAGCGGCCTATGATCGACAGGTTGGACGGGGCGTCCTTCGGGTTGGGCTTTTCCACCAGCCCGGTGACCTCGACCAGTCTGCCGTCGTCCTTGCCGACTTTCAGGATGCCGTAGCGGTTGGTCTGCTCGGGAGGCACTTCCACCACCGCGACGACATTGCCGCCGGTCTGTTCATAGACCTCGGCCAGTTGCGCGAGGCAGGGCTTGTCGGCCAGCACGAGGTCGTCCGGCAGCAGGATGGCGAACGGATCGTCGCCGATGAACGCGCGGGCGCACCAGATGGCGTGGCCAAGGCCCAGCGGCACCTGCTGGCGGACGGTCACGATCGATCCCGGCTCACTTTGAGTGCCGCGCAGCGCCTCGAGCGCATCCGTCTTCTGGCGGTCGTGAAGGGTCGCCTCGAGTTCGAACGCAACGTCGAAATGCTCGACCAGGGCGGTCTTGCCACGGCCAGTGACCATGCAGAACTGCTCGATTCCGGCGGCGCGAGCCTCTTCCACCGCGTACTGGATCAGCGGCTTGTCAACGACCGGCAGCATCTCCTTGGCCGTGGCCTTGGTGGCGGGCAGGAAGCGGGTTCCCAGACCGGCAACAGGGAGGACGGCTTTGCGTAGCTTCTTGATCACGGTCGACTCCGATATGAAGTTGGCTCAAAGCACCATGCGGGATAGGCGGAAATGTGGCGAGGCGGTTAAAAAATCGCTGCCACAATTCGATGACATGCACACACGAAGCCGCGACATTCGAGTCGGCTATCCGAAATGCTTTATCCAAGCAAAGTATCGCGCGCCTGGTTCACCCGGCTGGCGAGCCAGTCCGATCCGCCGGCATCCGGATGGGCACCGCGCATCAGACGGCGGTGCGCGTCGCGAATGTCCGCCTCCGACGCCCCGGGGCGAAGCCCCAGCACGTCATACGCTTCCTGGCGCGACATCCCGCCCCGCCGCCCGGGCGGCGGCCGGGCCTGACCGCCGCCGACCCGGGTCGTGCGGGATTCGACCCATTTGCGATAGATCAGCGGGCCGAACATCACCAGCGGCCCCAGCGCGATGCCGCCCCGGCCGGTCAGGATCAGCAGCAGCGCCAAGGTCAGCCCGCCCAGCGCCGCTACCCAGGTCAGAAAAGACTTGATCGTGGTCACCGAGGCCCGCTCGAACGCCCGAGCCCCGCCCATCAGGGTAAACAGCACGGCCGCGCCGAGCAGAAGCCACAACATGGCGTCAGTCCGCGGCGGGGTTGCGCGCGGCGCCCAGCGCCTGGGCCTCGACCACCGCGAGCGCACACAGGTTAACGATACCCCGCGCCGTCACGCTCGGCGCCACCACATGGATCGGCTTCGACATCCCCAGCAAAATGGGGCCGATCGGCAGGCCGTCAGCGGCGGCTTTGAGCAGATTGTAGGCGACGTTGGCGGAATCGAGGTTTGGCATGATCAGCAGGTTGGCCGTTCCTGTCAGCGGGCTGTCCGGCACCGCGCGGTCGCGGATCGCCTGCACCAATGCCGCGTCGGCATGCATTTCGCCATCGATCTCCAGCCCGGCGGCGCGCTCGCGGATCATCTTCAAGGCCTGCCGCATCTTGCGGGCGGAGTCGCTGTCGCTGCTGCCGAAGCTGGAGTGCGACACCAGCGCCGCCTTCGGCACCATGCCGAACCCGCGCACCGCGTCCGCCGCCAGCAGGGTCATCTCGCAAAGCTGCTCCGCCGTGGGATCGACCACCATATAGGTGTCGCACAGGAACAATACACCGGTCTGCAGAATGACGCAGGACAGCGCATAGGGACGGTTGACGTCGGGGCGGCGGGGGATGACCGGCAGGATATACTCGACCTGCCGCCACCATGCGCCGGTGCCGCCGCAGATCGCCGCATCCGCCTGGCCGTCATGCAGCAGCATGGCCGCCGCCACCGAGGTCCGCGTCGTCACCCGCCGCGCCGCCGGGGCCGGCGGGACGCCGGTGCGTCCACACAGACGCTGGTATTCCGGAATCAGCGGATCGAACACGTCCCGGTCGCCGGACGGGTCCAGCACCCGCACTGTCCGGCCCAGATCGAGCCGCAATCCCATCTCCTTCACCTTCGCCGCGATGATGAACCGACGGCCGAGCAGGATCGGGATCGCGATCTGATCGTCGATCAGGGTTTGCGCCGCGCGCAGCACGCGCTCGTCCTCACCCTCCGCCAGCACGACGCGCTTGGGATCGCGCGCCGCGGCCTCGAACACTGGGCGCATCAGGTAGCCGGAGCGGAACACGAACAGCTCCAGCTCCCGCTGGTACGCCACGAAGTCCTCGATTGGACGGCGCGCCACGCCGCTCGCCATCGCCGCCTTTGCAACGGCGGGGGCGATCTCCAGGATCAGCCGCGGGTCGAACGGCTTGGGGATGATGTAGTCCGCGCCAAACACCGGGGCGGCGCCGCCATAGGCCGCGGCGACCACCTCGCTGGCCTCGACGCGTGCCAGCTTGGCGATCGCTTCGACGGCGGCGATCTTCATTTCCTCGTTGATCGTCGTCGCCCAGACGTCCAGCGCGCCGCGGAAGATGAACGGAAAGCACAGGACGTTGTTGACCTGGTTGGCGTAGTCGCTGCGGCCGGTGGCCATGATCGCGTCCGGCCGCGCGGCGTGGACCAGATGCGGGTCGATCTCCGGCTCCGGGTTCGCCAGCGCCAGGATCAGCGGCCGATCGGCGAACAGCGGCAGCCACTCCGGCTTCAGCACCCGAGGCGCCGACAGCCCCATGAAGATGTCCGCCCCGGGCAGCGCGTCCTCCAACGTCGTCGCGTTGGTGTCCCGCGCATACCTGGCCATGTTCGGCAGCATGTCGGGACGGTCCGACCGGATCACGCCCCTGATGTCGGTCAGCGTGACGTTGGCGGGCCGCAGCCCCATCGACACCAGCAGATCGACGCAGGCCAGCGCCGCCGCGCCGGCACCCGAGGTCACCAGCTTGACATCGGCGAGGTCCTTGCCTTGCAGCAGCAGCCCGTTGCGCACCGCGGCGGCCACGGTGATCGCGGTGCCGTGCTGATCGTCGTGGAACACCGGGATGCGCATGCGGCGGCGCAGCTCGGCTTCAATGGCGAAGCATTCCGGGGCCTTGATGTCTTCAAGGTTGATCGCGCCGAAGGTGGGTTCCAGCGCGGCGACGACGTCGCAGAACAAGGCGGGGTCGGAGGCGTCCACCTCGATGTCGAACACGTCGATGCCGGCGAATTTCTTGAACAGGACGGCCTTGCCCTCCATCACCGGCTTACCCGCCAGGGCGCCGATGTTGCCGAGGCCCAGCACCGCCGTTCCGTTTGAAATCACCCCCACCAGGTTGCCGCGAGTCGTGTAGTCGTAGGCGGCATTGGGATCGGCCACGATCGCGTCGCAGGCGGCGGCGACGCCGGGCGAATACGCCAGTGCGAGGTCGCGCTGCGTCGCCATCCGCTTGGTCGGTTCGATCGCCAGTTTTCCGGGCCGCGGCAGCCGATGGTAGTCGAGCGCAGCCTTGCGGAAATCTTCGTCCATAGCACGGGTCCTGTTGTTCAGCCGCGGGAGAATGAGCGGCGGAACGAAGGCTGGCAATGTGAACATGGCGGCGGCTTCGAGGTTGCCGCGGGAGCGACGCGCCGCGAGCCATAACAAAGTGGTTGGTATCGATATCGGGCCGCAAGACCAAGATCAGCGAAGGCGCCAGGATGCCGCAGGTGCTCGAACCGCCCGGGCTGTTCCGGCTGGCGGCGCCCGCGCAGGACGGATTTTTCGCAGATCGCGGGAAGGAGGCAAAATCGATCTATTTTGTGCCCATCAAAGATGATTAGTTTCTAAATTCGGCATTGTCACTTGCATATTTTAGAAAAATATCCTCTTTTCTCCGTCTCGCCGTATCGCGCGCACGTTATGAGGCACTCCGTTTCAATGGGTCTTCCAGTACTGTCCGGTCGCCCAATCGATCCCGGCATCGCCGGGCTGGCAATTGACCGGAACGATCCTGGCAGCGCGCCGCCGGCACCCGTGACCATCGAATTCCGCGGCATCGCGACGCCACCCGGAATTCGAGACTGAAGGATACCCAATGCCGACCGCTCCGTTGCTGCCTGCCACTGCCCCGTTCGCCGAGGAGCAGATCGCCGCGCTGAACCGGGTAATCTCGGTCACCACACCGGAGCAGCGCGCCTGGCTGTCCGGCTACCTGGCGGGGCTGCAGGCGGCCTCCGGCGGCCAGTCGGCTACGCCCGCCGCGCCGCCGGCAAGGCGCGCGCCACTGACCATCCTGTTCGGCACCGAGTCAGGCAACGCCGAGGCGCTTGCCGGGCAGGCCCGCAAGGTCGCCGCCAGGCTGGGCTTCGCGCCGAAGGTCGTGGACATGGCGGACTTCACCCTCGCGCAGGCCGCCGCGACCGAGAATCTGGTGGTTGTTGCCTCCACCTGGGGCGAGGGCGACCCGCCGCAGCGCGCCGTCGATTTCTACGAGGCGCTGATGGCCGAGGACGCGCCGCGGTTCGAGAAGACCCGGTTCGCCGTGCTCGCGCTGGGCGACCGCGCCTACGCTCAGTTCTGCGAGATCGGCCGCAAGATCGACGAGCGCCTGGCCGCCCTGGGCGGCGCGCGGATCACCGACCGGATCGATTGCGACGTGGATTTCGAGACCGCCGCCAACGGCTGGATCGACTCCACGCTGGAGCGGCTGAACGCCGAGGTTGGCATCAAGGAGCCGGGCGCCTCCGTTATCCACGTCGATTTCGCCCGCCCGGGCGCCGATGCGCCGACTCGCGCCCGTCCGTTCGAAGCGGAGATCACCGAGCATGTGCGACTGTCCGGCAGCCGATCGACGTCCGACACGTGGCACGTCGCGGTGTCGCTGGAAGGATCGGGCATCGCTTATGAGCCTGGCGATTCGCTTGGCGTGGTCCCGTCCAACGATCCGGCGCTGGTTGACGCCGTCCTGAACGCGGCCGGGCTGTCCAGCGACGACACGCTCCGCGCGGCGCTGATCGATCGGCTGGACATCACGACGCTGACGGCGAAACAGCTTGAGGATTTCGCCCGGGAGACGGAAACCGCGGCGCTTCCGGCGGACTGGGCCGCGGGCCGGCAGATCATCGACCTGCTGGAAACCGCGCCGGGCCGGTTATCGGCGGAGCAACTGACGGCGCTGCTGCGTCCGCTGCCGCCGCGGTACTACTCGGTCGCCTCCAGTCGCAAGGCGGTGCCGGATGAGGCACATCTGTTGGTGGCCGGGCTGCGCTACGTGTCGCATGGTCGGGAACGCGGCGGCGTGGCGTCGCTTGACATCACCGCGCGGCATCGCGCGGGCGACAAGCTGAAGGTGTTTCTGCGCTCCAACCCGCATTTCCGCCTGCCAACGGATAACGACAAGCCAATCATCATGATCGGGCCGGGGACCGGCGTGGCTCCGTTCCGGGCGTTCCTGCAGGAGCGTGAGGCGGTGGGCGCGGGCGGCCGCAACTGGCTGGTGTTCGGGCATCGGAACTACACCCACGACTTCCTGTATCAGTTGGAACTACAGGACTGGCTCAAAAGCAGCCTGCTGACGCGGCTGGATGTGGCGTTTTCCCGCGATCAGCCGGAGAAGCGTTACGTGCAGGATACGTTGTGGGATGCGCGGCGCGATCTGTATGCGTGGCTGCGGGACGGCGCGGTGCTTTACGTCTGCGGCGATGCCAATGCGATGGCGAAGGACGTGCACGCGGCGCTGCTGCGGATCCTGGCGGATCAGGGCAAGCTGACTGAGGCCGGGGCGAAGGCGGAACTCGACGCGATCCGCCGCGACGGCCGTTACTTGCGCGACGTATACTGAGGACAGCGCGACATGGATATCGAACGCCCGCTCTCGCCCAACGAGCGCATCAAGGAAAACAGCAATTTCCTGCGTGGCACCATCGCCGAGGGGCTGACCCGGGTCGAAACCGGCGCGTTGTCGGATGACGACGGGCAACTGACAAAATTCCACGGCTTCTACCAGCAGGACGACCGCGATCTGCGGGCCGAGCGCGGCAAGCAGCGGATGGAGAAGGCGTTCAGCTTCATGGTCCGGATGCGCATTCCGGGCGGTATCGTTACTCCGACACAATGGCTGGCCATCGAGACGCTGGCGAAGCAGCGCGCCAACGGCACGATCCGGCTGACGACGCGCGAGACGGTGCAGTTCCATGGCATCCTGAAGGGCAATTTGCGTCCGCTGATGCAGGGGCTGGATGCGGTGAGGCTCGACACCATCGCAGCCTGCGGTGACGTCAACCGCAACGTCATCGCGACGGTGGCGCCGTGGCAGCGTGATCATTACGCGGCGATCAGCGAACTGGCACGCGACCTGTCGGCGCACCTGCTGCCGAAAACCCGGGCGTGGCACGAAATCTGGCTGGGCGAGGAGAAGCTTTCCGGCGCCGTGGAGGACGAACCGATCCTGGGGCGGACCTATCTGCCGCGGAAGTTCAAGATCGCGATCGCGTTGCCGCCGCACAACGATGTCGATGTGTTCGCGCACGATCTGGGTTTCATCGCGATCGTCGAGGATGGCCGGATCGTCGGATACAACGTGGTTGCCGGCGGCGGCATGGGGATGACCCATGGCGAGCCGGAGACCTATCCCCGCACCGGCGATGTCATCGGCTTCTGTGCGGCGCGGGATGCGATCGACGTGGCGGAACAGGTCGTCACCGTGCAGCGCGATTTCGGCGACCGGTCCAACCGCAAGCACGCGCGGTTGAAGTACACCATCGACACGATGGGCCTCGACCGGTTCGTTTCATTGGTGCAGGAGCGGCTGGCGGTGAAATTGGCGCCCGCCAGGCCGTTCGCTTTCGTCTCGACGGGTGACCGCCCGGGCTGGATGCAGGACGAAGGCGGCACCTCGCACTTCACGCTGTTTGTCGAGAACGGGCGGATTCGCGGCCGGATGCTGGCGGGGCTGCATGAGATCGCCGCGCTGGACGTGGGCCGGTTCATCATGACAGCGAACCAGAACCTCGTGCTGGCGGATATTCCGAAGTCGAAGCGGAAGGCGGTGGAGAAGCTGCTGACGGCGCATGGCTTGGACGCCGGCTTCAGCGGATTGCGACGCAGTGCCATGGCCTGCGTGGCGCTGCCGACCTGCGGGCTGGCGCTGGCGGAGAGCGAACGTTACTTGCCGGAGCTGATCAGCCGGCTGGAGGCGGAATTGGAACGGTTCGGCCTGCGCGAGGATGAGATCACCATCCGCATGACCGGCTGTCCGAACGGCTGCGCCCGGCCGTATATCTCGGAGATCGGGTTGGTAGGCCGCACGCCGGGGGTTTACAACCTGTATCTCGGCGGCGCGCATGACGGCGTGCGGCTGAACAAGCTGCACCGGCGCGACGTCAACGGGGACGCGATCGTTGCTACCCTGTCACCGCTGTTCGGGGCGTATGCCGAGAGCCGCAAGCGCGGCGAGCGGTTCGGCGATTTCGTCATCCGCACCGGCGTCGTCGCCGAAACGACCGCCGGCGTTAATTTTCACGAGAACCTGTCCGCCGAAGCGGGAAATTGAGCGATGCGCGCTGCTGTGCTTGTCCTGTCCGGCTTTTCCCGCCCCTGCGCCGGACGGCCCTGGCTGCCCGGATTGCCGCATATGGCGGCGGCCCTGGCCACGTATCCGGTGTTCGGCGCGCAGGGCTGCGTGACCGGTCTGGTGCTGGCGACGCTGGCGAGTTTCGTCGTCTACCTGCCGCTAACGGCGCTGACGTTAAACGGCGGCCAGGCGATCGCCGAGGACGCGCCCGCACCGGCGCTGTCCGTGCCGGCGCAACTTGTGCTGCTGGCGTTATGGACGCTGACGGCGTGGGGCGGCGCGGCGCTGGGCCGTTAGGGATCTCGCGCTACCGCCAGCCGCCGGCCGGTTTTTCGGCGAGTATCCAGCGGCCCTCCGCTCGACCGGTGTGCGAATCGAGCGACCATTGCAGCACGGGAACCAGCCGCGGCGGCGCCTGATCGGGCTGGTCCAGTATCAAAGCGATTTGCCGCAGACGCCTGGTCTCTTGCAATTCGGTCATGGATCTGGCTCCGGTTTCGCGGACCCATGGAAGCGCAACCGCGATGTGCCGGCTGTGCCGCACGTCACGCTGCGGGAGATTTTGCGACGGAGCGCCTATCGGTTTGCCGGCCAAATCTTCGAGAGATCGCCGTGCCCGCGAACGCACCGGACGGCCCGGCGATTAAAGCGGCATGGACGCACCCGTCGCGGATCCGGTCAACGAGACTGCAACGCGCGCAAACGCAAACGCTGCCTCCCGCCGCTGGATCCGCTCAACGGGGCGGGAGGTTTTGCCACCGCTGCTGATCACCCTTGTACTCGGCGCCATCGGCGCATTCAGCCTGCGGGTGCAAGACCCGATGCTGGTACCGAGCCTTGGTTCGGCGATCTTTCTGCAAACCCTGACGCCCGAGCAACCAAGCGCCCGCGCCTGGAACACTGGAATGGGGCAACTGATCGGTGCCGCCGCCGGTTTCGCCGCCGTGTTCCTGGCAGCCGCGGAGTGGACTCCGCATTTCATGGGCAAGAATCCGCTCACCATCGCCCGCGTCGCCGCTGCCTGCATGGCGGTGCTCCTGACGTATGTGGGGCAGCGGATCCTGCGGGCCACCAGCGCCGCAGGTGGAGCGACTGCCCTGGTCGTGGCACTCGGGGCGGAAACGGCGACCGAGGAAGGCGCCATTCGGCTTGTCGCCGGCATCCTGCTGGTTACTGCGCTGGGTGAGGCGGCACGATGGCTGATCCTGAAGACCCGCTGATGCCGCCTGCGTTCCGGCTGCGGTATGTGCGGCGGACCGCTCCTGTATAGGCGAACGCCAATATGACGGCGGCAACCCCGCCGCCAAGGCCGCCGATGACCAGGCGGTGGAATGCAACCGTCAGATCGGCGCTTTCATAGGTGGTCTTCAGATAGGGTATCGCAACGAAGATCGCCGCCAGCAGACTGCCAAGGACGAAGGCGCCCGCGCCGTAAATCCACGGATGGCGAGACCGGAACCGGTACACCCCGTTGGTGGCATCTTCGAGTGCTGCGTCCTCCACCCGCGCTTCCGCGGTGCCGAGCGCCATGGCGGGCGTCGTGCCGGCGGGCTCGGGCGTCGCGACGGCGGGCTCGGGCGTCGTGCCGGGCTCGTCTTCGAACCGGTCTCCCCGGGCCGGCGTTGTCAGCAGGACGAAGATCCCGCCGCCAAGAACAAGAACCACCCAATAGTCGAGCCACCTTGGACCCGCGCCTGACCGGTCCGTCGTCACCGCCGCACCACGGGTGGTTTTGCTGCTCCGCCTGCTCCGCGCCATATGCCATTTCTCCTGTGCCTCACCCGCGGCAAACATCGGGCGGCGACGGCGGGTCGCGGTGGTCGGGGAAACGTGATCGCTCGCCGCGCCGTCGAAACCTTTCAGCCAACAGCTATGTGAGTTCCGGCCCGACGGGCAACCGAAGCGGCCCGCGCCCGTTTGGCTGCCTGTTGCCGTTGCACGCCGGATCACGGGAGATTGCATGTCTGACAGCAATGCTGGATACGCGGTGCGTCCGCCAAGGACAACATCGTTACGGATCGCTTGCATTTTGCTCGGCCTGCTGCCACTGGCTCTCGCACAGCGGATCGACGCGGCACCGGATCAGTCCGATAACGACCCGGTCAGGCGCGGCGAGTATCTGGCTGATCTGGGGGACTGTGCGTCGTGCCATACGGCGCACGATGGGGCGAAATTCGCTGGCGGCCGCTACATGCCGACGCCGTTCGGGCCAATCTCGACGCCCAATATTACGCCCGACAAAGAAACGGGTATCGGCAATTTTACCGACGATCAGTTCTACCGCGTGCTGCACGCCGGAATTGCTCCGAACGGCGAGCATCTTTACCCGGTGATGCCTTACCCCTGGTATACCAAGGTCACCCGCGACGATGTGCTGGCGATCAAGGCGTATCTATTCTCATTGAAGCCGGTGCATGCGCCGCGCCCGCCCAGCAAGCTGGCTTTTCCGTTCGACATCCGCGCCGGGCTGACCGTCTGGGACGACCTGTTCCTGCGCCAGGGCACGTTCCAGCCCGATCCGTCAAAGTCGCCGGAGGTCAACCGCGGCGCCTATATTGTCGAAGGACTTGGCCATTGCGGTGAATGTCATAACGGCCGCAATCTGCTGGGCGACACGTCGATGGCAGAACAGTTGCAAGGCGGCCCGATCCAGCACTGGTACGCGCCGAACATCACCTCCGACGTGCGCGACGGCATCGGCAAATACACCAATGAGCAGGTCTTCACGTTCCTCAAGACCGGCGTCTCTCCCGGGATGGGTGTCGCGACCGGTCCGATGTCCGAAACGATACACGAAAGCCTGCGCAAGCTAACCGACGCCGATCTGCACGCGATTGTTGCGTACCTAAAGTCGACACCGGCGGAGCCAAGTTACGGGAGCGCGGAACGCACCGCGTTCACCGGCCGCCGTCCGATCGGCCGCGCAACGTATCTGAACAACTGCGCGTCCTGCCATCAACTGAACGGCGAGGGCATCAAGGGTTCGGTGCCCTCGCTCGCCGACAACGGCGCCGTGCTCGCCGACGGGCCGGACGATGTGATCCGCGTCATCCTCGCCGGCATCGAGGCGCAAGGAAGCTATGCCCCGATGCCGGCGGTCGGAGCCGGAATGACGGACCAGCAGATCGCCGATGTAACGAACTACATTCGCCAGTCCTGGGGCAACGAGGCGCCGCCGAACGCGGGTCCGGGCGATGTCGGGACGCTGCGCCCCAAGTCGTTCACCGCGATGAGCATCGGACCGGACGGGCATTGTCCCAAGGTCGTGCAGCCGGACCTCGCAGCGGCAATCGACAATCCCGAGAACGGCGTCACCGATGCGCTGCGGGCGATGACGGTGGACACCGTGTTGCAGACAGCGGAAAAACTCGTCGCCAAAGTCAAGGCCGCCGTGCCGCAGGCCAAACAGGCAGACATCGTCAACAGTCTGACGATCGCCTACTGTCCGATCGTCGAGGCGGACGCCAGGATCCCGGCCGCCATGAAGGTGGCAGCCCTGGATCATTTCAGTGAGCGGGTCTACTCGGAACTGCATAGCGGCGGGCGCGAGTAGGCCCCGCCCGCGGCCTACCGAAAGCCCATCCGCAGCGCCCCGTCCAGGCGGATGGTCTCGCCGTTCAGGTAGGGATTCGCGATGATCTGCGTCGCCAGCAGCGCATACTCATCCGCTTCGCCGAGACGCGCCGGATTGGGCACGCTGGCGGCGAGGCTGGCCCGGATATTCTCCGCCAGCCGTCCCAGCATCGGCGTATCCATGATCCCGGGCGCGATGGTGCAGACCCGGATGTTGCGGCTGGCGAGGTCGCGGGCGGCGCAGATCGTCAAGCCAATGACTCCCGCCTTGCTGGCGGCATACGGCGCCTGGCCGACCTGCCCCTCGTAGCCGGCGACCGAGGCGGTCAGGACGCAGACGCCGCGCTCGCCGTTCACCGGCTCGGTCTTCGCCATGGCGGCGGCGGCGAGGCGCAGGGCGTTGAAGCTGCCGATCAGGTTGACGTTGATGATGTCGGAGAAATGCGCCAGCGGCATCGGGCTGCCGTCTTTCTCCACAACGCGCTTGGCGCCGCCCTTGCCGGCGCAGTGCACCAGGATGCGGACCGGTGCGCCCATCGTTTCGGCTTGCGCGACGGCGGCGGCCATGGCGGATTCATCAGCTACATCGGCTGCGGCGAACCGGGTGCCATGCCCCAGTTCCTCCGCGACCGAGGCGCCATTGGACCGCTCCAGGTCCACGATCAGCACCCGGGCGCCGCCTGCAATCAGCCGCTTTGCGCTGGCCAGCCCCAGGCCTGAGGCCCCCCCGGTGACGATGGCGACAGCGTTGTTCAGTTCCATGACGGATGTTCCTCCTACAGGCGTTCGATGATGGTGGCGTTTGCCATGCCGCCGGCCTCGCACATGGTTTGCAGCCCGTAGCGCGCGCCGCTGAGCGCCATGGCGTTCAGCATGCTGGTCAGCAGGCGCGCGCCCGAGGCGCCGAGCGGATGGCCGAGCGCGATGGCGCCGCCGACGGGATTGAGCCTTGCATCGTCGGCGCCGAGGTCCTTCTGCCAGGCCAGAGGGACGCTGGCGAAGGCCTCGTTCACCTCGATATGGTCGATGCGGTCGAGCTCCATTCCCGTTTTGCGAAGCACCCGGCGGGTGGCGGGTATCGGCGCGGTCAGCATCAGCAGCGGGTCGTCGCCGATGACGTCGAAGCCGACGAAGCGGGCGCGCGGTGTCAGGCCGAGGCGCTTGGCGGTTTCTTCAGAGGTTATCAGCACGGCCGCCGCGCCGTCGGTGATCTGCGAGGAATTGCCGGCGGTGACGCCCCAGCGGATTTCCGGAAACCGCGCGCCGAGTTCGGCATTCTCGAACGCCGCCCGCAGCCCCGCCAGTGTCTGCGGCGTGGTTTGCGGCCGGATCGTTTCGTCTTTGTCGACCACGCCACCGGGCGTTGTCACCGGGACGATCTCGGCGCTGAAATCGGCCGCCGCGGCGCGCTGGTGGGAGCGGGCGGCGTAGGCGTCCATGTCCTCTCGCGTCAGGCCCCAGCGGGCGGCGACGATCTCGGCGGAGATGCCCTGGCCGACGAGGCCGGGGGCGTAGCGGGCGTTGAAGTGGGGGCCGTAAGGGTCCTGGCCGATGCGGTTGCTGCCCATCGGCACGCGGGACATGCTCTCGACCCCCGCGGCGATGACGATGTCGTAGGCGCCGGCCATCACCCCTTGGGCGGCGAAATGCACCGCCTGCTGCGATGATCCGCACATGCGCTGGATGGTGGTCGAGGGCACGTGCTCGGGGAAGCCGGCGGCGAGCCAGCCGGTGCGGCCGGGATTGGCGGCCTGCTCGCCGACCTGGCTGACGCAGCCGACCACGACGTCGTCGACCTCACCGGGATCGAGGCGGTTGCGCTGCACGAGTGCGGTCAGCACGGTGGCCATCAGGTCGGTCGGGTGGACCTCCGACAGGCTGCCGCCGGGTTTGCCGCGGCCCATGGGCGTGCGGATCGCATCGACGATGACGGCGGTCGGCATGGCGGACGTTCCTTCCCGGTTGTTGGCAGCATTGTTCATGCGCAGCGCAGCGGGGTCAAATGCGCGCGCCACCCGGGGGAGCCGGACACCGCTGCGCGATCCGGCAAACGTCTTGGCCCTGCCGCCGTTTCCGCCGGGCGATACCAAGGCCGACACATGTCATGCACACTATGATCGGTTGCCCGGACTGCGCGGCGATACAGGCCATGCCACCCATCCGGTCTGGCCGCCTGCAGTGCTGGCGCTGCCATTGCCCGCTGGAACGGGTTACCGGACGCGGCGTCCGGTCCGCCTTCGCCTGCGCGCTGGCGACGCTTGTAGTGCTCGTGCCGGCCAACGTCATGCTCCTGATGAGCGTGTCGAAAGACGGCTTCTCGGGACAGATGCACCTTGCCTCCGGCATCGCGACGATCTGGCACCAGGAATGGCCCCTCGTCGCCGTGGTGGTCGCGCTGGAGGCGGTGGTCCTGCCTTTCGCTCGTTTCGGTATGCTCGTCGCCTCGCTGGGGGCCATCCTCTCGGGACGCAACGCCGCCTGGATCGGCCCCACCTTCCGCCGCGCCGAGGCGCTGGACCTGTGGGCCATGCCGGACGTGTTCCTTATCGGCTGCGCCATCGGCTACAGCCGGTTGGCGCCCTTCGCGCGGGTCACCATCGGCCCCGGAGGATGGTGCTTCATCGCCGCCGCCCTGATGGCGATGCTGACCCGGGCGACCCTGCAACGCCGCGGCATCTGGCGCAGCATCATGGCGCCCCCGGCGGCGAGCAGCGCCGGGGCCTTCGCCTGCTCCGGCTGCGACATGGTCATGGCGGCGCACACCGAGGGCGGACGCTGCCCACGCTGCGGCCAGCGCCTGTGGCGCCGCCGCCCGAACGCAATGACCTACTCGTTCGCCTTTACTCTGGCCGGGCTGCTGCTGTATCCGGTCGCCAACCTGTATCCGATCAGCGTGCTCGACTGGGCCGAGGGGACCTCGCCGCACACCTTGTTCTCGGCCGTCGACCGGCTCATCGGCGCCAATCTCTGGTTCCTTGCCGGGTGCGTGTTCACCACCAGCATTGCCATCCCGTTCGTCAAGCTGGCCGGCATGGTGTGGCTGTATGTCTCGGTGCATCGGCGCTCCACCCGGCACCTCGTGCTGAAGACACGTTTCTACCGGGCAATAGACGAGCTGGGCCGCTGGTCGACGATGGATGTCTTCACAGTCGCCGTCTACATGCCGATGATCCAGTTCGGCCAGCTTGCCACGGTCCGCGTCGGCGACGGCCTGCCCGCGCTGCTGGCCGTCGTGGTCCTGACCATGCTGGCATCCCGCTTCTTCGATCCGCGCCTGCTGTGGGACTCCCTCGACGCTCCCGCATCGCTTCCCGCCAATGCGGTGCCGGCGGCATGAACGGCGAGGCGCCGCATCAGGCCGAACATCGGCACGGGTGGTGGCCCGGCTGGATCTGGTCGATTCCGGTCGCGGCGCTCGGGCTCGTACTCTGGCTCGGGCTGCGCGCCTGGACGCAGCGTGGGCCGGAGGTGCAGGTGGTGTTTCCGGAGATCGCCAACCTCAAGCCCGGCGACACCAAGGTACAATTCGAGGGCATGGATGTCGGCGAAGTCGAAGCCTCCAGCCTGGAACCCGACCTGCGGCACATCCGGGTCACGCTCAGCCTGCGCCCGGATCTGCGCGACCACCTCGGCGCGGGGACGCAGTTCTGGATCATCGGCAAACACATGAGCGTAAGCCACCTTTCCGACCTGAAGGCCCTGATCACCGGCGTATCCGTCGGTATCATTCCGCGACCCGGGCACAAGCAGGGCGACTACCAGGGGCTGGCGGAGGCACCGGTGCTCGGGTTCGGCGCAACCGGCGTTTCCTTCACGCTGCACGCGCCGCAACTGGGGTCGGTGCAGCCGGGGACGCCGATCTACTATCTGGGCGAGCAGGTCGGGCAGGTCGTTGTGTATCAAATGGATGGTGGGCACGGTTTCGACATCACCGCCTTCGTCAACGCTCCGCACGACCGGCTGGTGCACGACGGCAGCCGGTTCTGGCGGGCCGGGCCGGTGCACCTGTCCACCGGCGGCAACGGCCCGGCGGTCCAGTTCCAGTCGATTCCCGCCCTGTTCCAGGGCGCCATCGCGTTCGATACGCCGACCGGCGCCCCGGCAGGCGGGATTGCCGGCAACGGCCACGATTTCAGGCTCTATGGCAGTGAGGACGCCGCGAACTATGCACCGGTCAGCGGCAGCGTCGCCTACCGGATGGTGTTCCATGACGTCAGCGGCGTTCCCGACGATGGTGCTCCGGTCAGGCTGATGGGCAAGCGCATCGGATCGGTCAGCGGGACGGCGCTGCAATACGATCCCCGCAGCGGCCGCCTGAGCGTGCTGGTCACGGCGATGCTGGACCCGCGCGGCATAGCGCGTGCGGATGGCAAGGCCTGGAGCGACCCGCGGGCACAGATGGACGATATGCTGCGCCATCTGGTTGCCGATGGCTTGCGCGCCGAGTTGTCGGCCTCGCCGCCGGTTATCGGCGGCCAGCAGGTGGTGCTGGATGTCGCGGCCGGCCAGCCCGGAAGCCTCGCCCCGGGTCCGCTGCCGGAGATCCCGACGGTGGATGGCGGCGGCGGGGTTGCCGGCATCATGACGGGGGTGAACGACGTCGTTTCTAAGCTCAACCGGATGCCGCTGCCGCAGATCGCGGACAATCTGCGCGAGATCTCCCGGCAGATCGAGACCGTGACGAATTCGCCGGAGCTTGCGGCAACGCTGCGCCACATTGACGAAACGACCGCCAATCTCCAGCGCGTCAGTAGCGAAATGCGCGAGCAGGTGCCCCCGGCGCTGGTAGAGATGCGACGAACGCTGCAGGAGGCGCAGGCCTCGCTGGCGTCGGCGCGAACCCTGCTGGCGTCGCAGGGCACGGGCGAGAGCGAGCCCGGCACCGCCGGACTGCCGCAAACACTGTATGAGATCAGCCGCACCGCCCGATCCTTGCGGGGGCTGGCGGACCTGCTCGACCAGCATCCGTCGGCCTTGCTGACCGGCCGGGCGGGCGGCCCATGAGAGCCGCTTTGCTGCTGACCGTGCTGCTGCTGACCGGCTGCGGCGGGCCGCCCGACCACTTCTATACCCTCGCCGCGGTGGCCCCGGCGGAAGCGCCAGCGGCCGGGGCGGCGGGATGCGCCGGCTCCCCGGTCAGCGTGAACCGCGTGCTGCTGCCGGAGATTCTGGATCGGCAGTCGATCGTCCGGACCGACGGGGCGGATCGGGTGGACATATCGAGCCAGGATCGCTGGGCCGCGCCGCTCGACGGAATGATCCGGGGCGTGCTCGCCGCTGACCTGCGCGACCGCTTGCCGCCGGGGCGTGTGCTGCTGCCGGGTGACGCCGCGCCCGCGGGCGGCGCGGCGGGACTGGATGTCAACATCCAGCACTTTTCCGGCGACACGCATGGTCGCGTAGTGCTGCGCGCGGACTGGATGCTGCTTGACCGCAACGGCAAGGCTGTGCTGACCCGGTCGGAGGTGGTCGAAACCGAAGCCGCGGCCTCCGGCACCGCGAGCATCGTTGTAGCTATGAACCAGGCCCTCGGCGGCCTCGCCACGCGCATCGCCGGCGTGTTGCCCGGCTGTGTATAATTCACTGCCGGAGATTGGAAGCCGGCCGCCACGCGCTGCGCCGGACGGCCGGCGGGGAGTTGCGTTGCCAGTCTACTTGTTGGAGTTTTCCGAACCGGCCATTTTTGTCCCGGACGTGGACTGATTGCTCGCGCTGCCTTTGGACGCCGGCTCCTGGATGATCGTGGTGATAGAGTCGGGGCTGATCAGCATGGTCACCGGCTGGCCCTGCTTATCCTTCCCCTGTGCAACGAAAGAGGCCGGCACGACCTTGAGGTCGGTATAGCCGGCCTTTTCCAGCTCCTGCCTGATGTGCTGGCGGATCGAGACCGTGTTCACGCCCTTGGTGGGCTGGCCCATCCCGGAGGTGTTGTCCGAGGACGAAGACTGGCTGCTCGGGGCTGCCATTGCGGGCAAGGCGAGACACAATGCGAGACCGGCCGCAGCCGCCAATTTGTAGATCATGAGAGAGCTCCTTCGCGATAGGACAGGCATCGGCACCTGCCACTGCCCTAAGGCGAAGTTGTCCGGAGAAGTTCTACTCGATTTTAACACGTCTTATTGAATGTTAACGCGAATAGCATCAACCATACTGATAAAATACGCCGAGGTTAACTTCCTGACAACTTGGCCTTATTTGTTGTACGGTATCAGGGCCGATCGAAGCGCGAGCCGCCGCGCAGGATGCGTGTTCTGCGGGGCGCCGGAGCGATCGTTCGGGTTACTGAGCCGGTGATTTCGAAAGGATGGGATGGTGCGGTCGAGAAGACTCGAACTTCCACGAGGTTACCCCCACAAGCACCTCAAGCTTGCGCGTCTACCATTCCGCCACGACCGCACCGTGATCAGGTAGGCGGCGGGGTATAGCCGATGTATGAACCCGGTTCAATGACCTCAATTGCACCCGAGTGGCGTATCGACGACGCCCTGACCGATTACCCCGACGCCCTCTCTGCCATGCAGGCACGGGTCGCCGCGATCCGCGCCGGAACCGCCCCGGAACTGGTGTGGCTGGTCGAGCACCCGCCGCTCTACACCGCCGGCACCTCGGCCAAGCCGGCCGAACTGACGGACCCGGACCGTTTTCCCACCTTCAACGCCGGGCGCGGCGGGCAGTGGACCTATCACGGCCCCGGTCAGCGCACCGCCTATGTCATGCTCGACCTGAACCGCCCGCACGGGCGGGTGCCGGCACAGGACGTGCGCTGCTTCGTACATGGGCTGGAGGAATGGCTGATCCGCGCCCTCGACCGCTTCAACGTCAAGGGCGAGCGGCGGGACGGCCGCGTCGGCATCTGGGTGGCCGACCCTGCCACCGGCACCGAATCCAAGATCGGCGCCATCGGCGTACGGATCACCCGCTGGGTAAGCTGGCACGGCATCGCGCTGAATGTGGAGCCGAACCTGGCGCATTTTGGCGGCATCGTCCCGTGCGGCTTGTCGCAGTACGGCGTGACCAGCCTGGCGGCCTTGGGCATTCCCGCCACGATGCACGACGCGGACGTGGCGCTGCGGGGGGCATGGGGGGAGGTATTCGAAACGGAGGCTGACCCGAATCAGGAGCAATCCGGCGTCTTGTCCTAGATCGTTGCGTATGGTTCGGTTCCGTATCTGCTTACGGTCAACGTTACCCGGACGCCCTTTCTTGGCTGACCCCTGCCGTGCTGGTCGTTGTCATGGAAAGCGATCGTCCGCTGAAGTGGGCGCTTCAGCGCCAGAGTGGACGGCCGAGATTGACGGTTCGTCCGCTGGTAGCTGCACCGCCAAGCGCGCCCGCGGCACCGCCGATGGCAGCGCCCACCAACGGTGACCCACCCGTCAGCGCAGCAATTCCCGCGCCGCCGGCAGCTCCGAGTAAACCTCCGGACGCAGCCCGATCGCCCGGGCTGTGGCCACACCCGGCCAGCCCTATCGCCAGAAAACTCGCCAACAGGCTATTGTAGATAAGCTCAAGCATCCCCTCATTCTCGGCCCGACCCGGCGTGGGAATAAAAGACTCACCCGCTCTCTTTGAGATTCCAAAAAGACTCGGCAAAACGGCATCGTTGTCCGAAAGTTGCGTATTTGTCGAACCACTTTTCCTCCCCGCCGCATCGGTCGAGTTTGCTCCACAGCGATCAATAGGATTTTGCGGAGCATGCCGTGACAACCACCGCCAGCCAGTTCTCGTTCGATCAGGTTCGTGATGTCCTCGGCGGCCTGCTCGGCCCGGACCTGCACGCCAAGCGCATCGACTGTCTGTCCGATGCCACCCTCGGCGTGCTGCACAGTGCATCGCTCGCCGTCGCCGCCATCGGGCATGGCCTGGCTGCGGCCAAGGGCGTGGCAACCAAGCATGCGATCAAACAGGTCGACCGCCTGCTGTCCAACCCCGGCATCAAGGTCGACGACATCCTGGCCCTGTGGGTGCCTTTCGTCATCGGCGCCCGCACCTCCATCGCGGTCGCCATGGACTGGACTGACTTCGACGCCGACAACCAGGCCACCATCATGCTGTCGCTGATCACCGAACACGGCCGCGCCACGCCGCTGGTCTGGCTGACGGTGGACAAGAAAACCCTGAAGGATCGCCGCAATCTGTATGAGGACCGCGTGCTGGTACGACTGGCCGAGATCCTGCCGCCGCAGGTCAAGGTCCGCATCATCGCCGACCGCGGCTTCGGCGATCACAAGCTCTACCGGCTGCTGACCGAGCAGTTGCACTTCGACTATGTCATCCGCTTTCGCGGCAACATCTCGGTCACCGCGGCCGATGGCGAGGCCCGCACCGCGGCATCGTGGGTCGGCCCCGGCGGCCGCGCACGCACCCTGCGCTGCGCCAAGGTCACCGCCGAGTGCTATGAGGTCGGCACCGTCGTGTGCCTGCGCGACAAGGACATGAAGCAGGCCTGGTGCCTGGCGACCAACAGCACCGACGAGACGGCCAAGGACCTGACCCGGTTCTACGGCGCCCGTTGGGGTATCGAATCAGGGCTGCGCGATACCAAGGACCTGCGTTTCGGCATGGGGATGGGCATCATGCGCGTGAATTCGCCCGAACGCCGCGACCGGCTGTGGCTGCTCAACGCCTTCGCGGTGGTGCTGTTGACCCTGCTGGGCGCGGCAGGCGAGGCGCTTGGATACGACCGGCTGCTGAAATCCAATACCGCCAAACGCCGCACCCATTCGTTGTTCCGCCAGGGTTGCATGCTCTACGACCTGATCCCGAACATGCCGGAAAGCCGGTTGCGCCCGTTGATAGAGACCTTCAACGCCATGCTGAACGCTCAGCCGCTTTTCACGAAGGTATTTGGAGCGATCTGAATATGAGGGGAGTCGTGAGGTAGATAAGCTCTTTCACCCTCGGCACCTTAATGCTTGTCCGGATCATTCTTTCTACATTCCGGGCCCGATAGCAACCCGGTTTGTTCTTTTTTGTCTTACAAAATGTGCACGCTGGACACAAAATGTATCGTCGGTTCTACTTATTGTTGCGATCCTGTTTCAGGACTTTCTCGAAACCAGTGAGCCGCACACACGGCGGCCGGCGAGATCTCGGGCGTCGCCTCACGCATCGGCCGGGACTTACGGCCGATACGCGGCATAGCAATGCTTGTAGCAAACGGCGTCTGAAAACTGCCGTGCAGGAGTGCCCTTACTGAGTTTGGCCCAGCGGAGGAAATGGCGCTTCAGACATGATCGGGGTTCGGCATCATCTCCGCGGAATGTCGATGAACGTCTGCCCCGTGTTCCAGGTTTTTCGGGAACGGTAAGCGCCGGGCCTGGACCATGGAGCGCTTGGGGCAAATCGCGGGCGGCTCGAAGCGTTGTATCGCCTCACGAATCAGATACGACCTCTCAGGCGAGGGGACTCGCCTGACTGACATGCAGGTGGTTGTCTGGCACGCGGACGCCGACCGAGAACGCATTGCCATGACACGCCGCGGATTCCCGGTTACAACCCCACCGTGAGCCCCTCCATCCTGCTGCCAGACGCCCCGTCCGTGGTCGCGGGTCACGGCCGCGCCGCCGTCCTGACGCCGGACGGCGAGCTCCTGCTGCTGCCCGCCGCCGAGGCGGCCGCGCTGCTGAAGACCCTGCCGCCGCCGATCCTGGTGCACGCCCCGGCCACGTTCCGCCGTTTGGGCATGCGGCCAGGGCCGGCGTTCGACCTGCTCGACCTGTTCGCCTTCGTGCGTCCCGCCCATACCGCCGCGCCCACCCCGCGCGGCCTGTGCCTCGCCATGGACGACGATGCCGTACCCGTGGGCCTGGAAGCCGAGGTCACCCGCCTGCCCGACCTCGCCGCCGCGCTGCTGAACCAGTTGTCGCAAGGCCGCGACACGCTGATGAACCGTGACGCCGCCGTGCTCGCCGCGCGGATGCAGAAAGCCGGCTGGGGCTGGGGCGGTTACGTCACCCACGCGCTCGGCCGCCCCGATGCCGCCGCCTCCAATGAACCGCTGAAGGTGTGGAAGCGGCTGCCGGAATGGGAGGATTCGGCGCCGGTGCCGCCGCCCTCCGCGCATCCGGTGTCGGAGACCGAGGCGCGGGCGCGGCTGGCGAAGATGCTCGGCCCGCTGGCGGAGCAGCGTCCCGGGCAAGGCGACTACGCCGGCGCCGCCTCGGCCGCCTTTGCCCCGCGCGAAGTCCGCGGCGACCCGCATCTTGTGCTGGTCGAGGCGGGGACCGGCACCGGCAAGACGCTCGGCTACCTTGCCCCCGCCAGCGTGTGGGCGGAGAAGAACAAGGGCGCGGTCTGGATCTCCACCTTCACCCGCCACCTGCAACGGCAGATCGACAGCGAACTCGAACGCCTGATTCCCGATCCGACCGAGCGCCGACGCCGCGTCGTCGTACGCAAGGGGCGGGAGAACTACCTGTGCCTGCTGAACCTGGAGGACGCCATCGCCACCGCCTCCAGCGGCTTCATGAACCAGCAGGTCGTGCCGCTCGGGCTGATCGCGCGCTGGGCCCTGGCAACGGACGACGGAGATGTGCAGGGCGGTGACCTGCCCGGCTGGCTGCCGGAACTGTTCGGCGGCACGCTGCTCGCCTCCTTGGCCGATCGGCGGGGCGAGTGCATTCACGCCGCCTGCCCGCACTTCCGCCGCTGCTTCATCGAGCACACCATCCGCCGGTCGCGCACGGCCGATCTGGTGGTGGCCAACCATGCGCTGGTGATGACGCAGGCGGCGTGGGGCGGGCTGGACGACAACAGCGTTCCGTCGCGCTACGTGTTCGACGAGGGCCACCACGTCTTCGACGCCGCCGATTCCGCCTTCTCCGCCACCTTGTCCGGGACCGAGACCGCCGAACTGCGCCGATGGCTGCGTGGGGCTGAGGGCAGCCGGTCCCGATCCCGCGGCCTGCACAAGCGCCTCGAAGAACTCACCGCCGATCGGCCTAATCTGACGGCACCGCTGGAGGCGGCGTTGCAGGCGGCGACTGCGCTGCCGCCGTCGGACTGGGCCAGCCGGATGCATGACGAGGCGCCGGACCTCGACGGCATCGAACCGGCGCGGCCGAACCCGACCGAGGCGTTCCTGCGCCTGATCCGTCGCCAGGTTCTGGCCCGCACCGCCGGACCCGACAGCGGACGCGGCGCACCGTTCGGCACCCTGGAATGCGACGTCTTCCCCATCAGCCAGGATGCCGCCGACGCAGCCGATCGGCTGGCCAGGGCGATGACGCGGATCGCGGAACCGCTGGAGACGCTGCGGGTCCGGCTGCTCGCCCGGCTGGAGGATGAAGCGGAGGAGATCGACGAAACCTCGCGCAACCGGATCGAGGCGATCTGCCGCTCCCTGGTCCGCCGCGCGCTGGAGCCGCTGAGGGCCTGGACGATCATGCTGAAAAGCCTGATCGAGCCGCCTGCCGATCCCGGCCAGCGGCCCGATACCATTCAGTTCATCCGCCTCGATCGGCGCGCTTCGACGCGGGATGTTGATGTCGGGCTGCACCGGCATTGGCTCGATCCGACCATCCCGTTCGCCGCCACGCTGGCGGCGCCTGCTCAGGGCCTGCTGGTGACGTCGGCGACCTTGCGCGATTGCGGCGACCTGGACCCGGAAATCGCCTGGGCGGCGGCGGAGGCGCGGGTGGGCGCCCCCCACCTGCCCTCGCCCGCCATCCGTGCCACCGTGGCATCGCCGTTCGATTATGCCGAGCAGACGCGGGCGTTCGTGGTCAGCGACGTGGCGCCGGGCAACCTTGACCAGCTTGCCGCCGCCTACCGCGCGCTGTTCATGGCCTCGGGCGGAGGCGCACTCGGGCTGTTCACCGCGATCAGCCGGCTGCGCGCGGTGCATGAGAAGATCGCGCCGGAACTGGAACAGGCCGGCATCCCGCTATATGCCCAGCACGTGGACGCCATGGGCAACGCCACCTTGGTCGATATCTTCCGCACCGAGGAGGAAAGCTGCCTGCTCGGCACCGACGCCATGCGCGACGGGGTCGATGTCCCCGGCAGCGCGCTGCGCCTGGTGGTATTCGAGCGCACACCCTGGCCGCGACCGGACATCCTGCATCGCGAACGGCGTATTCACCTTTCGGACGGCAACCCGAAGACCTATGATGATCGGATTGTCCGCCTGCAACTCCGCCAGGCGTTTGGGCGGCTCATCCGGCGCTCGTCCGACCGCGGCGTATTCGTGCTCCTGGACCGCCAGGCGCCGACACGGCTGATGTCGGCGTTTCCGGCGGGTGTTGTGGTGCGGCGCGTCGGCCTGGCGGAGGCCGTCAGCGAAACCGCTTCCTTTCTACGCACTCGTGCGTATCTATCGCCGCGCTCACCTGCTTGAAGTCTTCGCGGAACCGGCTTGGAGAAAACCATGCGCAACCGAGACGCCCTGAATGCCCCGGAGGCCCTGGTGCTGACCATGGTCCTCGTCGCCGCCGCGGACGGCGGCATGACCGACCGGGAGATCGGCATCATGTCGGGCCTCGTGCAGACGCTGCCGGCGTTCCAGGATTTCACCAGCGAACGGCTGGCCGACGTGACCGACCGTGCGGTGCGGCTGCTGCATGAGGAGGACGGGTTGGCGCATGCCGGGCGGCTGATCCGCTCGGCATTGACCGACAAGCTGAAGGAGACCGCCTATGCGCTCGGCTGCGAGGTGGTCGCGGGCGGCCACGGGTCGCGGCGCGAGTCGCTGGATATGCTGGACTTCGTGCGCGGGGAACTGGGGCTGGATCCGCTGATCTCCGCCGCGATCGAGCGCGGGGTCCGGGCAAGGTATCAGCACGTCGAACCGGGGACCTGACGCCACTGAGCGTTGGCCGAATCTGCGATCAGCGAGCCGCGGCTAACCACAATTCAAGCGCCGTTATACCGACCTTCGTTCGCCGAAACCCGATCGGCCGTTAGCCGCGGCCTGACGGGAAAGGCGCTGGATGCAGCCTCTTCGTCATGGCCCGGCTCGTCCGGGCCACCCCCGCGAGCACCTGCCGCGACAGGTAGCCCGGACAAGCCGGGCCATGACAGCGTGAGCGTTTTTAGTCAGCCTGAAGCCGCTCTGGCCGCAGCCTGACCGGTGCACTTTCAATCTGGAGCGTTTGCTCCCATATTGCCGATCAAGCGCCGTGAACGCGCCAAGTCTGAACCGATGACAAAAAAAGTAACCGACATCCTGAAACGTGCCCGTGGCCGGCCCAAGAACTTCGACCGCGCGATTGCCCTGCAACAGGCGATGAAGCTGTTCTGGGAGCGTGGCTACGAAGGCGCCTCATTTGATGAACTGACCGCCGCGATGGGCATCAGCGCCTCCAGCTTCTACAACTCCTTCGGCAGCAAGGAGCGTCTGTATCAGGAGGCTGCGGAGGCCTACATGGCCGCCGCCGGCACATGGTTCGCCGGCGAACTCGCAGCCGGCACTGACACACGGACTGCATTCCATCGTCTGCTGACCGCGGCAGCACGCGAGTTTACGCGCACTGATCTGCCCGCCGGCTGCATGATCTCGCTCGCATGCACGCAGGTTCCCCCCGCGCTGGCATGCCTGCGCGACAGGATGGCCGAGCATCGCCGGGCAGCCCAATCAGCCATGGCCGCCCGCATCCAGCGCGGCATCGACGAAGGCGACGTCCCGAGGGACACCGATGTCGAGGTGTTGGCCGCGTTCTACAGCGCCTTGTCGCGCGGGCTGGCAGTCCTGGCCCGCGACGGGACGTCACGCGAGCAACTCGAGAAGATCGTCCAGGTGGGGATGCGGGCGTGGCCCGCGGCGACATCGTAGGCATCGCGTGATTTTTGGAGCGCGGGCTCCAGAACCCCTTGAATACCGGGTTACGTAACTCTACCTCGAATTATGTCCAAATGTTTCATCCCAATTCATTGAAGCCAGGAGCGAACCGGCATGGCAAGGTTCACCGATAAGGTCGCTGTCGTAACGGGCGCGTCAAAGGGCATCGGCGCGGGTATCGCCAAACGGCTTGCCGCGGAAGGCGCGACGGTTGTCGTCAACTACGCGTCGGACGCGGAGGGCGCGAAGCGCATCGTCGATGCCATTGAGGCAGCCGACGGCCGGGCGGTCGCTGTCGGCGCGAGTGTAGCGAACCAAGACGAGGTGGCGCGCCTGTTCGAGGACGTTCGCAAAGCGTTCGGCCGCGTCGATGTACTTGTCAACAATGCCGGAATTTATGCCATGGCGCCGATCGAGAGTATTTCGGCCCCGGACTTCAATCGACAGTTTGCTACCAACGTGTTGGGCCTGTTGCAGACAACCAAGGCTTCGCTGCCGCTGTTTCCCGCCACCGGCGGCAGCATTGTCAACATCAGTTCCGTGGTCAGCACGCTCGCGCCGCCAGCCTCCGCGATCTATGCCGGCACGAAGGGCGCCGTCGAACTCGATCACCAAGTCCCTGGCGAAAGAATTGGCGCCGCGCAAGATCCGGGTCAACGGTGTCAATCCCGGATTCGTGATCACCGAAGGAACGCACACGGCCGGCATGGCTGGTGGCGAGTTCGAGGCAGTGGCGGTCTCCATGAGCCCGCTGGGACGCGCCGGCCAGCCGGAGGATATCGCCGCCGCCGTCGCCTTCCTTGCCTCCGGCGACGCGAGTTGGATCACCGGCGAATCGCTGCGAGTCGCCGGCGGCAGCGGGATGTAACGTTTTCTCTCGTCGCCCGCCAGAGTTCGTCCTGAAACCCCGAGGCCCGCGGGACGGCTTCCCCAGCCAACGCAAGTCTCTCCGCTATGGCCACCGCGTACTCGGGCAAGTGCCGTATAAGTAACGTTTCAAATCGAGGGTCAGCACATGGACAACATTTCCCTGAGCGACCAGGACATCGCCGAACGCGCCCGCGAAGCCGATGACGGCGGCTCCTCCGGGCGCCGGCGCACGGGGTGGCGCGCGGCTTCGATCTTTGTCGTGCTCGCGATCGTGGCAGCAGTGGCCGGGGAAAAGCTGTGGCGTGGCCGCGAACAGCCGCCCGCCGCGCCGCCGCCAACGCCTCAGGTCACTGTCAGCCGGCCGCTTCAGCAGACCGTCCAGGCCACCACCCGCTTCCTCGGCCAGTTTTCGGCGGTGGACAGTGTCGAACTGCGGGCTCAGGTCGGCGGCATCCTGACCTCGATCGACTTCAAGGACGGCCAGATCGTGCACAAGGGCGATCTGCTCTTCGCCATCGATCCGCGGCCGTTCCAGATCAGGCTCGACCAGGCCGTTGCGCAATTTCAGACCGCGCAGGCCAAGGAGGTGCTGAGCGAGGCGGAGCTGTGGCGCGCGCAGCAGCTCAAGCGGACCGACTTTGGCACCGCGGAAAACGTCGACACGCGCGAGGCCGATCGGCGCAGCGAGCAGGCCGCCATCGAGACCGCCAAGGCTGCGATCAACGATGCGCAGCTCGACCTGGAATTTTCCCGCGTCACCGCGCCATTCTCCGGACGCATCGGCGCGCATCTTGTCTCCATCGGCAACCTGGTCAGTGGCAGCCGGGGCGGCACGAGCCCGACCACGCTGTTGGCGACAATCGTCTCGCTTGACCCGATCTATATTGATTTCGACATGAGCGAAGCCGATTACCTGGCCTGGCAGGAGACCAATCACGGCACCGCGCCGCACGCCGATGTCGAGATAAGCCTTGAGGGCGACGGCCACTTCGATCGCCACGGCACGCTCGACTTCATCGACAACGCGGTGAACCGCAGCAGCGGGACGATCCACGCCCGCGCGACGGTGCCAAACCCGGACCTTGCCCTGACGCCCGGGCAGTTCGCGCGGATTCGCGTCTCGCTCGGCAAGCCCGCACCGGCCCTGCTGGTGCCCGCGGCGGCGGTCGTCCCCGACCAATCGCGACAGATCGTGATGACGGTGGCGCCGGACAACACGGTCGTGCCGAAAGTTGTAGAGACCGGCGGTCTTTACAACGGCCTGCGCATCGTCCGCGGCGGCCTGGCGGCGGACGACCGGGTCGTCATCGATGGCCTCGTGCGCGTCCGCCCGGGGATCAAGGTCGCGCCGGTGGCCGGGTCGATCAAGCCGGATCCCGCCGGCGACACGGAATAGGACCGGCACGATGCGCTTCACCCACCTGTTCATCGACCGCCCCATCCTGGCAACGGTGGTCAGCGTCTTTCTCACGCTCATGGGGCTTGGCGCCCTGTTCATCCTGCCGGTCTCGCAATACCCGGAGATCGTTCCGCCGACAGTGCAGGTGACCACCAGCTATCCCGGCGCGTCAGCACAGGTCGTCAGCCAGACAGTCGCGACGCCGCTTGAGCAGCAGATCAACGGCGTCGAGGACATGATCTACATGAGCAGCCAGTCCACCGGGGACGGCAACCTCACGATTACGGTCACCTTCCGTATCGGCACCGACCTCAATGTCGCGCAGATGCTGACCCAGAACCGGGTGCAGGACGCGCTGCCGCGGTTGCCGGAGGACGTGCAGCGACTGGGCGTCCAGGTGCAGAAGGCGACCCCGAACATCCTGCTCGCAGTGCATCTGTATTCGCCCGACGGATCGCGCGACAATCTGTATCTCTCAAATTATGCAACGTTGCATGTGAAGGACGCGCTGGCGCGTCTGCCGGGCGTGGGCAATGTGCAGTTGTTCGGCGCACGCGACTACGCGATGCGCATCTGGCTCGATCCCGACAAAGTGGCCGCCTACAACCTGAATGCGGGCGAGGTGCTGGCCGCCCTGCGCGCGCAGAACGTGCAGGTCTCTGCCGGCGTTTTGAACCAGCCGCCGATTTCCGGCGACGCGGCGTATCAGCTTAACGTGCAAACGCTGGGGCGCCTGAACACGCCGGAGCAGTTTGCCGACATCATTCTGAAGACCGATGCGCAGGGGCGGCCGACGCGCATCCGCGACGTAGGCCGGGTGGAGATTGGCGCGGCCGACTACGGTTCTACTGCGTACATGGACCGCAGCGAGGGCCTGCCGTTGCTGATCTTCGCCCTGCCCGGGGCGAATTCGCTGGAGGTGGAGCACGAAGTCCTCGACACCATGCAGGGCCTGAAGAAGGACTTCCCGCCCGGCGTCTCGTCCATCGTCATCTACGATCCGACGATCTTCGTGGCGAAATCCGTGCGTGAGGTGGTGAGCACGATATTCGTGGCGATCCTGCTTGTTGTCGGCGTGGTCTTCCTGTTCCTGCAAACCTGGCGCGCGTCGCTGATTCCGGTGATCGCCATCCCGGTCTCGCTGATTGGCACCTTCGCCATCCTGCTGCCGTTCGGAATATCGTTGAACAACCTGTCGCTGTTCGGGCTGGTCCTGGCCGTCGGCATCGTCGTGGACGACGCGATCGTCGTGGTGGAGAACGTCGAGCGCAACATCGCCACCGGGATGAATCCCAAGGAGGCGGCGCATCGAACAATGGACGAAGTCGGCGGCGCGCTCGTTTCCATTGCGCTGACGCTGTGCGCCGTGTTCGTGCCGTCCGCGTTCCTGTCCGGCATTTCGGGTCAGTTCTTCCGCCAGTTTGCCGTGACGATCGCGGCCTCGACGGTGATCTCGCTGATAGTATCGCTCACGCTGAGCCCGGCGCTGTGCGCGCTGCTGCTCGGGGCGCACGAACCGAATCAGGCCGGCGGCGGGAATTTGGCGGGACGGATCATTCGCGCAGCGTTCGGCGTGTTCAACCGCGGATTCGAAAAGCTTTCGGACTCCTATGGCGCGCTGACGAAGCGGCTGGTCCGCGCCCTTGCGGTCGTCGTAGCGATCTATATCGCCCTGATCGCCGTTGCCGGCGTGCAGTTCGCCCGGACGCCAACGGGATTCATCCCGGAGCAGGACCAGGGATATCTCATTACTGTGTTACAGCTTCCACCCGGCGCCAGTCTGGAGCGCACCGAAAAGGTGGTGAAGCAGGCGATCGACATCATCCTGAAAACGCCGGGCGTCGAGCATGTTGCGCCGTTCGCCGGCCTCGACGCAACGACGTTCACGGTCGCGTCCAATTCCGGAACGATCTTTTCCGGCCTGCCGTCGCTTTATAATCATTCCATAAAGGGGGTCACGGCGAACTCGGTGCTGGCCGATCTGCGCAAGCGGCTGTCGGTGATCCAGGGAGCGTATGTGCTGACGATCCCGCCGCCGCCGGTGCAGGGCATCGGCAATTCCGGCGGCTTCAAGATGATGCTGGAGGATCGCGCTGGACTTGGCACCCGGGCCCTCGTCAACGCCACGAACGCGCTGGTGGCGGCGGCTAACAGGGACCCGAGCTTCGCCGGCGTGTTCACGCTGCTGAACGCCGGGTCACCATCGGTCTACGCCGACATCGACCGCCTGAAGGCGGAGAAGGTCGGCCTGACGCCGACCGACGTGTTCGATACGCTGCAGGTCTATCTCGGCTCGCAATACGTTAACGACTTCAATTTCCTCGGCAGAACGTACGAAGTGATCGCCCAGGCCGACAGCCGGTTCCGGCGCGACCAGCAGGATCTGATGGGCTTGAAGGCCCGCAACGCCGCCGGCGAGATGGTGCCGATCGGCACGGTCGCCCGGTTGAAGGATACGACGATCCCGTATCGAGTGCCGCGCTACAATCTGTTCCCGGCGGCCGAGGTGCAGGGCGTGGCGGCACCGGGAGTCGCGACCGGCACGGCGCTGCAGCGCATGGAAACCTTGGCGGCACAGGTTCTGCCGCCCGGCATCGGCTTCGAATGGACCGAGATCGCCTTCCAGCAGGAGCAGAAGGGCACGCCGACAATGCTGGTGTTCGGCGCCGCCGCGCTGTTCGTCTTCCTGGTGCTGGCGGCGAATTACGAAAGCTGGAAGCTGCCGCTCGCGGTGGTGCTGATCGTGCCAATGTGCCTGCTCGCCTCCGTAACGGGATTGGGACTGCGTGGCCTGCCGATCGACATCCTCGCGCAGATCGGCTTCGTGGTGCTGGTCGGGCTGGCGGCGAAAAACGCAATCCTGATCGTCGAGTTCGCACGCCAGGCGCAGGAAGCCGGCAGCACCCCGGCGAATGCGGCGGTCAGCGCCGCGCGGCGGCGCCTCCGGCCGATTTTGATGACGTCGCTCGCGTTCATACTTGGCGTCGCACCGCTGGTAGTGGCGACCGGTGCCGGCGCCGAGATGCGCCAGTCACTGGGGACCGCGGTGTTCGCGGGCATGCTCGGCGTCACCGGCTTCGGCCTGATCTTCACCCCGGCGTTCTACACGTTGACGCAACGGATCGGTATCGGTCGTGTCCGCGCATCGGATAAACCGCGTGAGCGGAGCCGCGACGGCGCGGGCGCCGCGGTTGCAGCAACGCGGCCGCACGCCGGTCACTAGAGCGGTTTCAGGCTGACTGGAAACGCTCACAACGTCATGGCCCGGCTTGTCCGGGCCACCTGTCGCGGCAGGTGCTTGCTGGGGTGGCCCGGACGAGCCGGGCCATGACGAAGAGGCTGCGTCCGGCGCCTTTCCGGTAAGGCTGAAAATGCCCTAGGAAAGGCCCGGGCGCTGCTATATCCTCAAAAGGGCGGCCGCGGGGAACTCATAAGCGTTAAAATAGTGTCGGCGACGGGGCCCCTCTCCCCGTGTCATGGCCGGATTTAGTCCGGCCATCCACGACTTGTGGTGGTGGTGGCGGCAAAGTCGCGGATGGCCGGCACAAGGCCAGCCATGACACGAACGGCCAGTCCGCCCGGTGATTTACGCCTATGGGGGGGACGGCGATCGTGCTGGCGGGGTTTCCATTTCTATTAAATAATAGTAAAGGAAAGCAAATCATCGAATGAACCCGCGGGTCGCCGGGCGTGCTCCCGAATTCATCAGGCCCGCCCCGCCGCTGGGCGACTGGCTGGAACCCCGGCTGCGGGCGGCGGCGCCGTTTTTCTTCTATGGCCTGCGGGTGCTCGCTTCAGTCTCGCTCGCTCTAGCCGTCGCGTTCTGGTTGCAGCTCGACAACCCGTCGTGGGCCGCCACGTCGGCCGCAATCGTCTGCCAGCCGACGCTCGGCGCGTCACTTCGCAAGGGCCGTTTCCGAGCCATCGGCACCTGCCTCGGCGCGGTAGCGACCGTCGTGCTGTTCGCCTGGTTTCCGCAAAGCCGCGCCGGACTGCTTGTCTCGCTGGCCGGCTGGACGGCGCTCGCAGGCTTCGCCGCCACGCTGCTGCGGAACAATGCCGCTTATGCGGCGGCGCTGGCGGGCTACACGGCGGTGATCGTGTTCTCCGACGCCGTGTCCGCCCCCAACTCGGCCTTCACCCTCGCCATCTCGCGCGCGACCGAGATTTCGCTTGGCATCGTCGCCGCCGGCGTCGTGCTGATGCTGACCGATCTCGGCGATGCGCGCCGGCGGCTCGGTGCGGAGATCGCCTCGGTCATCGATGCGGTGGCACGCGGCGTGATCGACACCATGTCGCCTCATCCGTCGGATCCCGACGCCCGCACCACGCGGCGGCTTCTGATTGGCCGCGCCGTGGCACTCGACACCATTCTCGACGAGGCAATCGGCGAAAGCTCGGCGCTGCGGCTGCGCTCGCGCCTGCTGCAAGCGGGGCAGGAAGGTCTGTTCCTCGCGCTGTCCGGCTGGCGCGCCATTCACAACCACCTGGAGGAGATCGCGCCGGCGGCGGCGCGGCGGGAGGCAGCGCCGGTGCTGGCGGAACTGCGTGGGCTGGCGAAGGACGGATGGCTGGCGCGGCCCGACCTGGCGCGTGACACCTGCGGCCGGCTGGCGCGGCGCATCGTGGCCCTGCCCGGAAAGGAGCCGTCGGAGCGGCTGCTGGTCGAGCGAACCGCCGAGACGCTGCTGAGCCTGCGGCGCGCGATCAACGGTCTCACTCTGATCGCAATGCCGGGCCACGAGTTGCCGGAACGCCGCGCGCTGCCGCGGCTGCATGTGCCCGACCTGCTGCCGGCGCTGTGGAACGGGCTGCGCGTGCTGCTCACCGTTGGCCTCGCCGAGCTGGCCTGGGTGGTGACGGCGTGGCCGGGCGGCCAGGCCATGGTCATCTTCGCGGCGGTCCCGGCCATCCTGTTCTCGCCGCGGGCGGAGCAGGCGTATGCCATGGCGCTGAGCTTCGCGCTTGGCACCGCCTCCGCCGCGGCTTTGGCGGGGATCGCGGAGTTCGTGCTGCTGCCGCATCAGACAAGCTTTGCCGGCCTGACGCTTGTCATCGGGTTTTTCCTCGTGCCGCTCGCGGCGTTCTCCGCCGGAACCTGGCAGAAGGGCTTCTTCACAGGGGCGGCAATGAATTTCGTGCCGCTGCTGGGACTGACCAACCAGCTCACCTACGACTTCCAGGCCTATCTCAACAGCGCATTGACCATTGTCGTCGGGGTTGCCGTCGCCTCGTTGATGATGCGGTTGCTGCCGCCGCTGCCGCCCGCCATGCAGGTCCGCCGGTTGCTTGACCTGAGCCTGTACGATCTGCGGCGGCTCGCGGCGGGGCGCTGGTGGCCGCGGCGGGACGGGTGGGTCGGACGGATGGTCATGCGGCTGAACAGCATGCCGGCGGAGGCGAGACCTCTCGACCATGCGCGACTGCTCGCCACACTGTCGACAGGCGAGTTGTTGCTGTGGCTGCGGCGGCGCTCCGCGGTACTCCCGGGCGCCCCCGCGCTGTCGCAGGCGTTCGGCGCGCTGGCGGGGGGCGAGGTGGCTGTCGCGCGAACGCGGCTTGCGCGGTTCGCGGCCTTGCAGCAACCGGATCATCAGGGCCTGCGCGCGAACGCGGAGGCGGCGAACGTCATGGCCGTCCTGAGCCGGCACGGCCTGTTCTTCGCGTCCGATACCAGGCAGTCGTGAGGCGGACGGATGCACTACAAGGAAGTGAACCTGCTGGGCGTGTATGTGGCGCCGTTCGCGGTAATGATGCTGGTCGCCTGGGGCATCACCTTGCCGCTGCGCCGGCTGGGCGACCGCCTCGGCATCGCGCGGTTCGTCTGGCACCCGCCTTTGTTCAACCTAGCCATCTATGTAATTGTCGTATGCCTCGAAATCCTGCTGTTCGCCGGCTGACATGGACGATGTAAACCAGCAAGCGACGACGGAGACTGCGCGCGTGGTCTTGCCGGCACCGCTGACGCGGCCGCCCGGCACGCGAGTCGTGCCGGTCGCCCTGACCGCGACCGCCGTCATCGTCGCCGCGCTGCTGAGCTGGGCCGCCTGGGCCGCCTATCGCGAGGCGCCGTGGACGCGCGACGGCACGGTGCGCGCCTATGTCGTCACGGAAGCCCCGGAAGTGTCCGGGCGGCTGGTCAGCCTGCCGGTGGTCGCCGATCAGTTCGTGCACAAGGGTGACCTGCTGATGGAAATCGAACCGACCGACTACCAGATCGCGGTGGCGACGGCGCGGGCCAATGTGCAGCAGGCGCAGGCGGATCTTGAAAACAAGCAGGCCGAGGCGGCGAGGCGGGAGCAGCTGACCACGCTGGCCACCTCGATCGAGGAAAAACAGACCTACGCGGCCGCGGCACGCAGTGCGGAGGCGACACTGCATCATAACCAGGCGGCGTTGGCGCAGGCGGAGGTCAATCTGCAGCGTACCCGGATCGTCTCGCCGGTGAACGGCTACGTCACCAACCTCACCGCGCAGACCGGCGATTATGTCTCGGCCGGGCAGCGGGTGATCTCATTGATCAATTCCGACAGTTTCTGGGTGGACGGGTACTTCGAGGAGACCCAGCTCGGCCGCATCCGCATCGGCGACACAGCGCGCATTGCGCTGATGGCCTACAGCGCGCCGATGTTCGGCCATGTGACAGGGATCTCGCGCGGCATCGAGGTCGCGAACGCGCAATCCGATGCCGCCGGGTTGGCGACGGTCAACCCGATCTTCACCTGGATCCGCCTGGCGCAGCGGATCCCGGTGCGGATAGAATTCGATCATGTGTCGCCGGACAGCGTGCTCGTGGTGGGCATGACGGCGACGGTGCGGATCAATCCCGACACCGGCCATGGCCAGCCACTGCTCCGCTTGCTGCGGCAGCGGCAACCGGATTAGAGCGGTTTCAGGCCTGCTGAAGATTTTCTACGCATACACTTTCGGCAGTCGCGAATCGCGGGCGGATATACGGCGCGAGGCTCTCGAGCGGTCCCCCGGCCCTCGCGGGTTGCGGAAAACTGCAATTGAAACTTCACTTTGCAGCGGAACCCGCGCGGACGCAGTGGACGCATGCCGCTTGGCTCGCGTCAGCCGGCCAAGGTAATAGCGATTCGCGATGAGAGATCCTCTTCCCGTCCAACCGTCATGGCCCGGCTCGTGCTGGCCACCGCCGCCAATACCTGCCTCGCCAGGCGGCCAGGGCGAACCGTGCCATAACGGTGGAGAGCGGCCCGGCCGATCGAACAGTCAAACCGGGCGTTCCGGCGCGAAGCCGGCATGATGAGGGTCTTCGGTATCGCGCTATGGCTGGCGGTCGTGCCCTCCATCACCTTCGCGGTCCTGGCGATCACCGGATCGTCCTACATCGTCCCGGCGCTGATCGGCATCGTCCTCAGCATCGCCGCGGCCGTCGCCTTTGCCCTGGTCTGGTCGCGCGACCTGGAGCTGCTTACCGATGCGGTCCGCCGCGTTGCCTCGGACGAACCCGGCCCGGTGCCGCAGGCGGCCGCCGCCGTGCTGATGAACACGTTGGGACGCGAGATCGAACGCCTGTCCCGCCGCCTCGCCTCGCGCGCCGCCGTGCTGGAGCAGCATCGCCGCGCCGACACCTTGATCCTGGAGCGGCTGCCCGACCCGGTGATCGTGCTGGCGCGGGACCGTAGCGTGCAGCGCGCCAACGCCGCCGCCCGCGCGGCCTTCGGCGACGACATCGCCGCGGTGCTGCGCAATCCCGGCCTGCGCGGCGCGATCGAGCGCGCATTGTCCACCCGCGCCGCCCAGACCGCCGAGATCGGATTGCGCGTGCCCATGCCACGCGACGTGTATGCTACCGTCGTGCCGATGGACCCTCCGCTGGCGGATGCCGGCCATGTGCTGGTCGTCTTGTCGGACCGGACACGTGAACGCGTGGTCGAGCGCATGCGCGCCGACTTCGTCGCCAATGTCAGCCACGAACTGCGGACGCCCCTGGCCTCACTGATCGGCTTCATCGAGACTTTGCGGGGGCCGGCGGCGGACGATCCCCCGGCGCAGCAGCGATTCCTGGAGATCATGGCCGAACAGGGCGCGCGGATGGATCGCCTGATCGACGACCTGCTCAGCCTGTCGCGGATCGAACTGACCGAGCATCAGACACCGGCCGCACCGCTCGATCTTTCGAAGCTGGTGACGCGGATGGTGGCGGGGTTCGAGCCTCGGCTGACCGAGCGGCACGTGCAGCTGGCGCTGCGCATCGAACCGGAGTTGCCGATCGTTGCGGGGGATTCCGATCAGATGGCGCAAGTGCTGCAGAATCTGCTGGATAACGCGGTGAAATACGGCCGGGACGGCGGCGTGCTGTCGGTCGATGCCGGCATCGCGCCGCCGGGGGACCGCTGGCCGGCGCGGCCCGGCGTGGTCATCGCCGTATCGGACCAGGGTGCCGGAATCGCGCGCGAACACCTGCCGCGGCTGACCGAGCGGTTCTACCGCGTGGACAAGGGCCGTTCCCGGGCGGTCGGCGGCACGGGACTTGGATTGGCGATCGTGAAGCACATCGTCAACCGGCACCGCGGCCAGATGCTGATCGAGAGCGACGTGGGCCAGGGCACCACGGTCAGTGTGTGGCTGCCGATTCCGCCGGGACCGCCGCGGCTGGCGGCTGGAGTTTGAGCGGGCCCGGCGTTGTCCTATTCTGCACCAAGGGCTTCTGCTGAACCGGGGGAAATCGGAAGATGCGCTGGATGCTTGCCATGCCACTGACCGTGGCGCTTGCCACGTCCGCCGTCGCGCAATCCGCCATATCGAGCGCCGGGGGAGCCGAGCTGACTGATCTGAAGACCTACTGGGCCGAGAGTAGGGATGGCTGCCGGCCTATGGTCTCCTTCCAGATCAAGAACACGTCAGTGGATGATATCGGACCGATCGAGTTCCGCATGGAGGTTCTCGACAAGGATAGTCATTCCGTATTCGCCCGGGGGATGGCCTCGATGGCATCCGGCGAGCCGACCCGCGGACATTCCAAGGACATTGTCATCGGCGGCGATCGTGACATTACGCCGCTCGACTGCCTGGGCGATATGCATCAGGCCGCTTTTTCTACGATCCACTTCGACGTTCGTCTGACCGCGACGATCGGCAAGGAGGGTGGGCACGGCGAAATCGTGCGGGACGAGCCGATGAGCGAAGAGCGCGTCCCGGCACAAGATCATGGCGTGGATTCACTCAGTCGCTGAAAGCCGGTAATGTGAACAGTCTTCCGCCCCCTGGCATCAGGGATCAAGCGACCCGATATGGTATTGCGGCACCGCAGCGCCTATTCTGCTCCATTAATTTCACGCTCGCCCGGCGGGAAGCTGCCGCGGTGAGCTTAAGGTCTATATTATGAATCCGACCCGCTGGCAGCCGTCGCGGGCTGTCACGCCCAATGCATGGCCCCACCCGCCGCTTCTGACCGCCATCGGACGCGGTTTGCTGGGCCGCTGCCCGGCTTGCGGCAAGACGCATTTGTTCAACGGCTTCCTGCGCGTCAAGGACGCCTGCGCCAATTGCGGCGCCCCGCTGGGCCTGGCACGCGCCGACGATGCACCGCCTTATTTTACCATTCTGATCACCGGGCACATCGTCGTGCCGCTGTTGATCCTGGTCGATCGCATGGGCGAACCGCCCATTTGGGAGATGTCGGCGATCTTTGTTCCGCTGACGTTTTTCTTGGCGCTTGGATTGCTCCGGCCTGTCAAGGGCGGCACGGTGGGGTTGATGCTTAACCTGAACATGCTGAAAGACGATATAGACGCGCCTTGAATGCTAACGGCACCGCAAGTCCCGGGCCGGGGACTAAATCCAACAGGCGGTAACTTCAACAGACCGACGCGCGTTCGTTGCCAATAAGTCATGGCCTGGATGGCGAAGCAAGGGCTTCTGCCACACGCCCATGGCCAGCGAGGTCCCGGCCATCTTCGCACAAACGGCCGATGCGCGGATGGCCGGGACACGCCCCATAGGCGCTAACGTAAGTTGAGGAGCACGGTCGTTGCCCCAGTATCATGGCCCGGCCACCCACGACTTGCAGTGGCGGCGGCCGCAAAGTCGTGGATGGCCGCAACAAGGCCGGCATGACACAAAATTCACGCTCGTGCCGATCCCGCTAAGTTGGCGCCCATGCGGACGCGCCGGGCCATGACGACGTGAGCGCGCCGCGCACATCGACCAGCGATCACCGGTGTTATTTATTCCCGAACCATCTCATAGTCCGCGACCAGCCAATCTTCCGGCTCCGCCGCCGCACCGTCGTACCATTCCGCCACCAGGGGGTGGGCGCGAACCGCCGCGCAATACGCCGCCGTCTCCGGCGAACCTTTCACACCCCAGCCCAGAAACCGCGCCACCACCGGAGCGAACATCGCATCCGCCATGCCGAACGCGGCACCGAACAGAAACGGACCCCCCTCCCCGAACCGCGCCCGGGTATCCGCCCATAAGGCCTCGATCCGCACAATGTCCGTCAGTGCCCCCGGCGTCCGCCCCAAGCCAGAGAAATCACGACCCAGATTCATCCACATTGCCATGCGCAGTTCGCGGAACCCGGCGTGCATTTCCGCCGCGATCGACCGCGCGTGCGCCCGCGCCACCCGGCCGGGCGGCCACAGCCCCGGCCGCTGCTCCGCGCAGTAGTCGCAGATCGACAGCGATTCCCACACACGGGCACCGTTGTGATCAAGAAACGGCACCAGTCCGTTCGGCGACACCGCAGCGATCGCCCTGGTCGGCCCCGGGCGCTCGAACGGGATCACCCGCACCTCGACATCCAGTTTTGCCAGCCGCACCGCCAGCCAGCCGCGCATCGACCATGACGAATACCGCTTGTTGCCGATGTAAAGAATGCCCTCAGTCATCACTGTCTCCAAACAGGCCCGCGGGCGCCGGTTCGGTGCGGGAATACTCCATTGCGCAATACGCCCCGCCCATGTAACGTTCTTCCACCGGGTCGCCGCTGACCGCGCCCTCCAACTGCGCCGCGAACCCGTCGGCGCTATCGACCGGTTCCCAGCCCAAAGCCTGCCGCGCGTCGTCCCGCCACCATGTCATCCGCGCATTCTTCGATGCGCCCCACAGCACCGAGCAGCCGACCGACGGCGCCAGCACGCTGCGCTCCACCATCCGCGAAAAATCCCCGTACGACAGCCACGAGGCCAGCATGCGCGCATTCACCGGCTCGGGCGTGGCGGAGCCGATGCGCAGGAACACGCTCTCCACCCCGTGCTTGAACCAGTACATCCGCCCCATCAGTTCGCCATACGCCTTCGACAGCCCGTAATACGTGTCCGGCAGGAACTGCGTATCGGCGCCGATGCTTTCCGTCCGTTCGTGGAAGCCGATGGAATGGTTCGACGAAGCAAACACCACGCGCGCCTTCTCCCGCCGGGCGGCCTCATATATGTGGTACAGTCCGCGAATGTTTGGGCCGATCACCGTTTCGAACGGCTGCTCGGTCGAGATGCCGCCGAGATGCACGATCGCGCCGCACCCCTCCGCCAGCCGCAAGATCGCCGGGCCGTCCGACAGATCCGCCCGCACGAACCGCGCCCCCGCCGGCAGAGCATCCGGGAACGGCGCGATGTCTGTCAGCACCAGTTTCCAGCCGAGCGCACCCAGCGATCGCACCAGCACCCGGCCCAGCGCGCCGGACGCTCCCGTCACAAGAACCGGTTTGGCAGGCGTGTCAGTCATGGCATGCTCTCCTCATTCGCAGCGGAGGCATCATGCGCAGGATTGACGAACTCGCCCAGGCCCTTGCGCAGGGAGCCACCACCAGCCGCGCCCTGATCGAGGACTCGCTGTCGCGCATCGCCGATCCGCAGGGCGAAGGGGCACGGGCGTTCATCAAGGTGCATGCGGAGCAGGCCCGCGCCATGGCCGACGCCGCCGACACGCTGCGCAAGGCCAACCGCGCGCCCGGCCCGTATGCCGGCATCCCGATCGCACTGAAAGACCTGTTCGATATCGCCGGGGAGCCGACGCCCGCCGGGTCTAAGGTGTTGGCGGACGCACCGGCCGCCCCGACCAATGCGCCTGTCGTCGTGCGCATGCTGGCCGCCGGCTTCATCCCCGTCGGCCGGGCGAACATGACCGAATTCGCCTTCTCCGGCCTCGGCATCAACCCGCATTACGGCACGCCGACCAGCCCATGGGACCGTGCCTCGAAGCGCATCCCGGGCGGCAGTTCGTCCGGCACCGCCGTGGCGGTCGCGGATGGCATGGCGGCAGCGGGACTCGGCACCGATACGGGTGGATCGTGCCGCATCCCCGCCGCCTTCTGCGGCATCGTCGGCTACAAGCCGACGGCTCGGCGCATCCCGATCGCCGGCGTTCTGCCGCTTGCCCCATCGCTCGAACTCGGTCGGTCCGCTCGCCCCAAGTGTAACGTGCTGCGCCGGGATCGACGCGATCCTGGCCGGCGAAACTCCCACGGCGCCCGTTCCGGCCAGGCTGGACGGAATGCGGCTCGCCGTGCCGGACACGCTGGTGCTCGACGGCATCGACGACACCGTCGCCGCGGCGTTCGAGACGGCGCTGTCCACCCTCTCAGCGGCTGGCGCGCGGATCGGGAAGGCCCGGTTTACGGCCTTCGATGCCGTACCCGAGGTTAACGCCAAGGGCGGGTTCGCCGCCTCCGAGGCCTATGCCTGGCACCGCCGCCTGCTCGCGACCCGGGGGAACGACTATGATCCCCGCATCCGGGTTCGCATCGGCCGTGGAGAGGGCATGAGCGCGGCGGACTACCTTGACCTGGTTGCCGCGCGCGCCCGGCTGATCGCGGAATTCGATGTTGCCACGGCGCCTTACGACTGCTTGTTGATGCCGACGGTGCCGATCGTCGCTCCGCGGATTGCCGCGCTGGATGACGAACGCGCGTATAACAGCGTCAACATGCTGATCCTGCGCAACACGGCACTTGGCAATTTTTTCGACCGGTGCGCGATTTCCCTGCCATGCCACCGCGCCGGGGACGCTCCGGTCGGCCTTATGCTGGTAGGCGAAACGATGGGGGACATCAGGTTGTTCGGCATCGCCGCGGCGGCTGAAGCAGCTTTGGCGCGGTCACGGGCCGGGTAGGCCGTCGTCGCGGCCACCAAACCTGATTAACTCTCAGGCGGATCTCGACCACAACACCGGGCGCCTGCCGTCCGAAGGCGCGATTCACCGCGCTGACGCGGTCAAGCCCGAAAGGAGTGGGATGTCCGGGTGAGCAACAGCAACATGGCAGGATTCACCATTCGAGATAAACCTCAGCAGCGATCAGTAATTCGTTATCTGAAGTTCTATAGCAGCTTTTACCGTTGCCTGCCGCAAAACCGCCGTTCATTCTCATGGCGAATGAGAAATCCGGAAACTATACTTAAAGGAGTGTTGCTGAACAGAACGCGGACAGGCCCGGCGCGACTGACCTGGATCCGGCTGCACTAACCCGGGTGCCGATCGGCCGCGCGTAGTTTCGCTTTCATCTGGCCTGAGGAATTGAGCAGTAATCAGCCGCTCTTATCGGAACTTCGGCACCAGTACACGACACTCAGAGCTGTGCAAGAATGTTGGCTCGAACGGCCTGATCCCAATGAAAAACCGCGATACACTAATACTCGCCGTTCACCGTAACAGTATAAACAGGAAACTCCTGTTCCACATCTCATCCGGGCGAATGTGAAACTCGGCCCAAATACCAGAGTCGGTCATTTCGGGAGGATACATATGAGAATCTTGTCCGTGTCGCTCACTCTCGGCTGCGCGATGCTGTGCATCCTGAGCACAACCTCGAATGCCGATGACAATGGCAACGCCATCTCTTTGTCTCAGGTGCAGCAAGGCTTCGCGGCCTCGCCTGTACCGATCGACAAGCTCGACTTTAACGGCAAGAGCAAATTCGTGGTAGGGTTAGGTAGTTACCTCGTCAACGCGATTGGAGACTGCAGCGGCTGCCACTCGTTTCCGCAGTACCTTGAGAAAGGCAACACGGCGGGCAGCAATCCGTCCGCCGGCAGTCCCTTCAGCGGCCTGCCTTCGTCGCAGAGCGTATCGGGTCAGTTGGTCGCGAATTTCAACGTGTCGCACTATCTGGCAGGCGGACAGTGCTTCGGCCCCTTCATGACGCGCAACCTGACACCGGACGCCGACGGTCTTCCCGAAGGACTTACGGAGGATGAATTCATCAAGGTCATGCGCACAGGCGAGGACATTCATTGCGAAAAATCGCCTGCGGATCCGATTTGCGCGCTTGGACCGGACACTCCGGTGCTGCAGGTCATGCCCTGGCCAACCTACCACAGCATGACAGATGCTCACCTCAGAGCGATCTATGCGTATCTTACCGCTCTTCCCCCGGCGGCCGCTTGCAACTCGGTCGCCGATGGCTGTCCGGGCTATTCGGGAGCCGCCGCGAGTTCCACCAGCTACGCTTACCCGAATACCGGCGACTGCCCCAATCCGGCGCCGCCACAGTAACAGGCTCTGCCTCGTCACTGACAGCGGCGGCCTTGGTGCCGCAAGACGGCCGGGTCCGGCGGTGACCCGGCCGGTTGGGTCCACGAATCGCCGCTACCGGGGCTTTAGATCGGCTGGCATCGCAAGAGCTATCAAGACAGCGGCGCGTTTGTTCGGAACCCGCGTTGCGACGCGGGATAGACCAAGCCGGCAGAACAACCGGCGCCGTCCCGCGGCGGCGCTGATCAGGCCACTTCCAGCGTCGTGCCGAGATATTGCGATAAGACCTGGTCCGCCGGCCCATCTGCGCGCACGTGACCCTGGTCCAGCCAGAGCACCCGCGTGCACCAGTCGCGGATGATGTCCACCTGGTGGCTGGACAGCACCAGGATTTCCGCGCCGCGCACCATCTCCTCGAGGCGATGCTTCGCCTTCTCCAGGAACACCGCGTCGCCGGCCAGGAACCACTCATCCATCAGCAGGATTTGCGGCTTGATCGCGGTCGCCAGCGCAAAGCCCAGCCGCACCACCATGCCGGCGGAGTAGATCCGCACCGGCAGGTCCAGGAAGTCGGATAGTTCGGCGAATTCCGCGACGTCTTCCTCCAGCCGCGGCAGCATCGATTTCGGCAGCCCGTTATAGAGTCCGCGCAGCAGGATGTTCTCCCGCCCGGTCAACTCCATGTTCATGCCCAGGCTGGGGTCGAGCAGGGCGTTCAGGCTGCCCTGCACCCGCAGCCGGCCGACAACCGGCTCATAGATCCCCGCCAGTACGCGCAGCAGCGTGGTCTTGCCGGCACCGTTGCCGCCCACCAGGCCAAGCCGGTCGCCGTGTCCGAGGCGGAGGTTGATATCCTGCAAGGCGCGCACGACGACGCGCTGCTGCTGGTCCTGCCCGAGCCGCCCGGACGCCGCGGCGACGACCATCTTCTTCAGGCTGCGCGAACTGCCGTGATAGAGCGGGAACAAGACCGAGACGTTGTCGACCTCGATGCGTGCCTGAACGGCCATGTTTCAGATCCAAAAGGCGATGCGGCCGCGCGCTCGGACGAAGAACGCCCAGGACACGCTGCACAGCACCGCGCTGCAGACTATCGCTCCGATCCACGCACTGACGGTCAGCGCACCGCCGCCCAGCAGCGGGCCGCGCACGATTTCCAGCAGGTCGAAGAACGGATTGAGCGCCAGCTTTGACATCCCGGCGCCCAACTGCTCGGGTTTCCAGATCACCGGCGTCACGAAGAACATGATCTGCATCACGCTGTTCACGATCGGCTGGATATCGCGGAAGCGGGCGCAGAACGCGCCGAGCAGCAGCGTCAGGGCGAGCGCATCGATCACCCAGATCAGCAGCCCGGGGATCGCCAGCAGCCCCTCCCATCCCGGCCATTTCGAGAAGATGGCGAAGGTCACGACGATGACGACGATGTTGTGCCCCAAAGCGATGATGTTGCGCACCAGCATGCGCACGGCAAACACCGCAAACGGCATGCGGACGGATCGGATCACACCCTCGGCATCGGTGAAGCTGGTGCATCCCTCGGACACGATCGACGCGAGGAACCCCCACAAGACCTGCGACAAGGCCAGAAATGGCAAATAGTCGGCCACGTCCATCTTAAACAGCGTCGAGTAAAGCACACCCAGCGCGGCGACCATGACGCCGGTCGAGATTGTCAGCCAGAACGGGCCAAGCATCGAGCCGCGATAGCGCAGCCGGATGTCGAGCCACCCGAGCGCAAAGGCGAGGCGCCACAGCCTCGCCCCGCGGACAAGGTCGTCCATCGCCAGGCGGTGCCGGGAACTGACGGACATATCCGCCTTCAGGTCCAGCGATGCGGTTGCGGCGATGGTCGATACGGCTGTGCTCATGTCGCGGCGCGGATACTCCATTCGGGCTTGCAGCACAACAAACGGTTGGTTTGCGCGGAATGTGCCGGCCTTGACGCAGTTGTGCGGGCCGGCGCGGGCGAAACGGCGCGTTCAAGGGTGCGTTGCCGTCTCGCCGTCGGTCCGGAGCGTCTGCCTGTTTTTTGGGCAGCGAGTCCGTGATATGGCCCTTTGCGAGATGACTTGCGCGAAAGATAGATGTCGTCTAAGGGCTTACATCAAGTTCCTGAGTGCCCGCATCAACGGTGGCCGATCGGCTGCCGTAACAGTGATTTTTTGCCGCGCCGAGACGGAGACGTATTCGTATGACCTCACCGGTTCGCCTGGCCTTTCGCCGCCGTCTCAGCGCCGTCAGCAGCCTCGCCCTCCTTGCCGCCCTCGCCGCCTGCAGCGGTGGCCCGCACCAAAGCGCCATCGAGGAATCCGCCCGTTACGCCGCCCACGCGCATCGCGACTACAAGCCGCCGGGACCGCCGGAGGACCCGTGGGGTCCCTATATCCGCGAGGCCTCGGCGAAGTATGATATCCCGGAAATCTGGATTCGGTCGCTCATGCGCAGTCGAATCCGGCGGCAAGGAGTACCTGAACGGCGAGCCTGATCACCTCCGGTGCCGGCGCGATGGGCCTGATGCAGGTGATGCCGGGCACCTACGACGAGCTGCGGGACCGCTACAACCTGGGCGACGACCCGTTCGATCCGCATGACAACATCATGGCCGGCATCGCCTACATGCGCGAGATGTATGAGATCTACGGCAGCGCCCGGGTTCCTGGCCGCGTATAACGGCGGACCGGCGCGATTGGACGATTACCTCGCCAACATTCGCCCGCTGCCCGACGAGACCCGCCATTACGTCGCGATGATCGGCCCCGAACATGCAGCGGCATCTATCCGAACAACCGGTCGTCGGCGGACCAGCTCGCGATGAATGCGCTGCCGATTAATATCCCGGCCGGCCGCCGCTATGGCCGCCCGGTGATGCTGGCCGGCGCCCGGAGCGGCGGCGGCGGACGCGTGCCGAAGCACGCCCCGGTGGAGGTTGCGCAGCTTCCGGAGCCGCCGCATTACCGCGGTTCGACCGGCCAGCAAGTGGCGCTTGTCCTGCCGCCGGCCGCACCCCCGGCTCCGTCGCGAGGCGGCTTTCATCTGATCGCATCGGCCAACGCGGCCGACGCAGCGCCGGCGGCGCACCGCGGCGCCGGCCGCCTCCGGCCAATGGGCCATCCAGGTCGGCGCCTATGCCAACCAGGGGCAGGCGCATAACGCGCTGGCGTCGGCGCAGGGCCATGCCTCGGTCGAACTGGCGGTCGCTCATCCATACGTCGGCAGCGTGCATCAGGGCCGCACGGTGATGTGGCGCGCGCGGATGACCGGCATGTCGCGGGAGACGGCAGTGCAGGCCTGCGAGAAGATCACCCGCGGCCGCACCAACTGCATCGTGCTGTCGCCGGAGGCACAGTCGTAGGAGCTAGAGCGGCTTCAGCGGCGCTGCCTCGCCGTCGGGCAGCGGCACCTGCGCGACATTCAGCACCATCGACACCAGGCTGTAGTAGCCAACGGCGCCGACGAGATCGACGACACCGCGTTCGCCGAACCGCTCCAGAACCGGCGCGTAGCGGGCGTCCGAGACCGCGCCGGTAGACAGCAATTCGGTCACGAATTCGTAAACGGCGGTCTCATCCGCGCTGAGTTCGGCCGGCCGCCGGCCGGCGGCGATGGAATCCAGGACCGCCGGGTTCAGCCCGGCCTCGATGCCGATCTGCCGGTGCGCGAAGAATTCGTATTGCGCGCCCCATTTCCGTCCGGCCATGCAGATCGCCAGTTCGTTCAGCGGAGCCGGGATGGAACTGCCGAAGCGGACATAGGCACCGACGCGCTGCACGAGGTCGCACAGTTGCGGGACTGCGCAGCAGCGCGTTGAACGGGCCGCGCAGGCCGGCGCCGCGTGGTCCGGACTGGATCGCGTCAACGACGGCGCGCTGCTCGTCGGTCATGGTTTCCGGTGTCAGTGGCGGGAAACGCCCCTCGGACATGCTTTCCTCCTGTTTCTTGGGATCACCGCGGTGTGCGGTTGAGACGTATCGTAGGGCATCTTGCGCCCGCGGAGAAAGAGCCGCACCCGACGGCCCTTCCCTCCCCTATCGTCACGGCCCGCCGCTATGCCAGTCCGCGTTGAGACCCGCTCTTCCAACCCCGTCATGGCCCGGCTTGGGTACAGACCGCGCCCTGACGTCGATGGCAACCGTGCCCCGGGTCGAACTCAAGGCGGATTGGTGTTACTCCAAGCCATGACGGAAGGGGCTGTTCTGCAATAGGTCCATCAGCGGCCCGGCCAAACCGGCGGATGAAACCCCAGCGGAACCGAAGGCCGTGCCCAATACGGCGGCGTCTCGGACATCCGCACAACCGGCTTCAGATGCTGCAAACGCCCGGTCGGCGTGTCGCTGACCATCGACCAGCTTTCCAGTTCATCCGGCGTGAACTCCGCCGCCACGCCTTGCAGGTCCGCTGCCGGAACCTCACCGAGATCGACGATCCACTTGCCGACCCGGGCGAGGGACAGACGCACCAACCAGCTCCCGCCCTCGCGCACGCGCCGGTTCAGCGCCGTCATGGCGCCGAACGCCATTAGATACCCGGTGCAATAGTCGATCGCCGAGACCGGGTAGAACTGCGGTCCCGGCGTTTTCCCGGGGACAATTTCAGCCTGCCGCAGGGTCATGCCGCTGACCGTCTGCACCACCGTGTCAAACCCGCGCCGCGACGCCCACGGACCGGTGTGTCCGAACGCGGACAGCGAGACGTAGACCAGCCCGGGCCGGATCGCCGCCAGCGCCTCCGGCGACAACCCGCGCGCATCGAGCGCGCCGGGCCGGTAACCCTGAGAGAGCACATCCGCCTGCCGCACCAGACCGCGCAGCATTTCGAGGCCCGCCGGCTCACGCAGGTCGAGATGCGCGGACAACTTGCCGTGCCCGGTGTCGTACTCCTGGTAACCAAGGTTCGGCAGATGAGCGCCCGTGATCTTCATCACCTCGGCGCCATGCTCGGCGAGGGTGCGCGCGCAGGTCGGGCCGGCCAGGACCCGGGTCAGGTCAAGCACCCGGATCCCGGCCAGCGGACGCTCACCCGGCGGCAACGGCTCCGGCGGACTGTCGCCGATGCGGAGGATTTCCAGCAGCGGCAATGCCGCGACGGCAGCGGCTTGCGGATGGTCCACCCATTCCGCCGCGGACCTTGCCATCCCTCCGGCGCCGCCTGCGGCGATAATCGCCTCTTCCAGATCGGCTGCATACCATCGCACCACCGCCCGGGCCACCGCATCACGGTCGTCGGGCACGCCGAGCACGCCCAGCGCGGCGGCGCGGTGATTGGGGAAGTTCGCATGGATGTAGCTCCAGCGGCCGTCCCTGGCGGGATAGACCCCCATGATCGGATTGCTGGCGGCCGGGAAAGCGGCGGCGCCGACTTTCAGGTAGTGGCCGCTGCGCAGCGACGCCGTGGCCTGGCGCAGATCGACTGCGATGTGCTGCCGCCGCCCGGTCCGGGTTTCCCACAAATCCGCCGCCGCGATCCCGGTTGCCGCCAATGCCGCCGACGCGGCCTCGCCGATGCGGAATGGCGTTGGCAGGACGGGATCGGAACCGCCGGTGGAAGTCACGCCGCCCGGGGTTTCGGCGTGCGCCAGGATCATGCGCAAGGCGTCGCGGGGCATCGTCCTGCCTTCCTTTCACCGTTCCAGCCGGAACCATGCCGCAACGCACGGCAACCGCAAACTCCGCTCTCAGCGGCCGGCCACCTGCTTCAAAGCGTCGTCCGCATCCGGCCGGAGCGCCGGATCGGACCGCGCCTTGGTCAGCCAGCTCCGGGCATCGGCCGCGTCGCCCTGAGACGCGGCGCTGCGGCCGGCACGTAAATAGAGGTCCGCCGCGGACGCCTCATCCGGGGTGAACCCGGCGGCCAATGCGAGGCAGCGAGCCATCCCACGATAGTCCAGCGCCGTCCGCCGCAAATCCGCCGCATGCAGCGCAAGCGCCGGATCGTGCGACAGCCGCGCCCGCAATTCGGCGACATCGGCCGGATCCGCCACTGGCGTCAGCGACCCCGCCGCTTGCTCAAGCCCCGGCCGATCGGCGTGATCGTCCGCGATGAGGCCGCGCAGGAACCAGGCGGCGTTGACCAAAGCGGGATCGCCGCTTCGGGTCAGCACTGCGGCGGTGGAATCGGCCGACCGGAGATCGTCCAACCGGTACAGCGCGGTGGCGGCGACCAGGTCGAACCCCGGATCGGTCCGGCCGCGACGCGCCAGCTCGGCCTGAAGCTGGCGAGCGGTGTCCAGCGCGGCCTGTGGCTGTCCGGCCTGCAATTGCGCCGTCGCCAGGTTGAAGCCGGCATCGGCGATCGCCGCGGCGTCGTCCCGGGTGCGGGCGCGGGCCAGCGCAGCGCGGTATTGGTCCGCCGCCTGCGCGGGCTGTTCCAGGTTGAACGCGATGTCCCCGGCATGATCGAGGCGCGACAGCGTCGCGTCATCCGGCGGTCCCTTGGGCAAGCGGCTGCATCCCGCCAGCAGCGCGGCGGCCAGCACGACGCGCCTCACGGCCGGACCTCGCCGGGCGACAGGCGGCGGTTTTCCGGCACCGCGGAGCCGGACAGCGGCCAGGTATTGCGCAACTGCGTCAGCAGCTTCTCAAGTTCCGCCGCGGTCTGTTGCGATTGGGTCAGCAGAGCCGGCAGATTGGCGGTCGTGGTCTCCGCGTTGCGGGAAATGGCCGGAAGGTTCGGCGTCGCGCGGGCGAGGTCGCGGGTCGCCGTCTGCACCGAGGCGAGCGCCGTGTCGGCGCGATGCAGCAGCTCCGGCACGCCATGGGGATTCGACGCGGCGGTCGTCACCGTCTGCACCTGCGCCAGCGTGGCATTCAGCTGCTCGGTAGCGGTTTTCAGGTTGGCCAGCATCAGGTTGATCTGTTTGCTGATCTCTTCATCCTTCATCAGGCGGCCGACATTGCCCTTGCCTTGTTCAATGCCCTCCGCAGTGTCGGCCAGGGCGTGCATGGCGCGACCGGCGTCCTGCAGGATCGGAAAGATCATCTTTTTAACCTCATCGACCATGGCGCCGATGTTTTCGGTGGGATCGCGCTCGGTGACGGCGTCGATAACGGCGAAGTGCCAGTCCAGCGGCGTGCCCTTGCCGCGGGTGATATCGAGGTAGGCCGCTCCCGCCAGGCCGAACTGCTTCTTCACCACGGCCTTGCTGTCACGCCGGACGTAGCCTGACGCCTGCTCCTCGAGCTCGACTTCGGCATACATGCGCTGGCTGGGATCCACGACGATGCGTCGGACGGTGCCGACGCGGGTACCGAGCACCTCGACATCCGCGCCTGGGGCCAGGCCCTGGCTGCCGGTTTCTGGCAGCATCACCCGCAGGTCGTTGGTGTGCCTGAACCAATCGCTCAGCAGCCCGGCATGCAGCGCCCCGGCGATGAACAGGCCGATGCAGGTCAACACCAGCAGGCCGATCAGCTCGTCGGTGTTGCGCAGGAATTTCATGCGGGGCGGCTCGGCGGGCCGCCATGGAAAGTGGGGCGCGGCCCGTTAACCGTCAGAAACCGCCTACTCTCCCAACGGCCGTTGCCGAAGCTTTGCATACACTGCCTCTTGCTCCGGACGCGGAGTGTGCCAGTCGGGTTCCAGCGTGCCGTTCGGATTCTGTCCCTCCAGATTGCCCCACGCCCACCAATCCGTCGATACGCCCTGGCCGCCTTCGCCGATGCGCAGGGCATCCGGTCCGGAGCCGTTGAAAAACGGCACGATCGTCGCCGCCCAGGCCTTGCTGCGCGCGCTGGACATCGACGCTCCGGTTTCGCCGACGAAGACCGGCGCCACGTTCTCATTAACGATCCAGCCCCACAACTCGTTCATCCGCTCGATCAGCGCCGGCCCGGAATCGATCGTCTGGCCGCTGATCTCGCCGGGATAGACATGCACCGAGTAGACCAGCTTGCCAGGCACATTCAGGGTCACCGGGTCGGTCCGGACGCCCCGGCAGTCGCTGTCCGGGGGTTCGACGATGATCAGCTTCTCGGCGTCGATCGCCTGGATCGCGTTGCCGACTCGAACATACATCGACCGGATGTCGCGGTCGGAGCCGCCGCCCCAGACGCTCATGCCCGGCCATTCCAGGGGTTCGTTGCGAAGATCATAGCCAATGACCGTCCGGTTGCCGGCATAGTGCCGCGCCACGGACTGCCAGTCCGACAGGAACTTCGCATCGGTCGTGGTGCCGCGATTGCCGCCGCCGTCGGTGCCGTTCGATCCGCCGCCGAGGTCGTACCAAAGCCCGTTGCGCTGCTGCGCGCCCCAGTTGTCCCGGTCGCCGTGCCCCGGTTCGTTGGTGTGGTTGTCCAGGATCAGCCGCAAACCGGCCTTACCCGCCGCCTCGGAGATGCGATCGATCATCGCGAGATCCCGCGGCAGCGTGGCGTTCACCCAGGAAAACCGGATGCAGTTGAACCCGTGCGCGGCCATCAGGCGGGTTTGGGTTTCCAGCGGGATCTGCTCGTAGACCTGGTTCCAGCCGACGCACGCGAGCCTGACGGGGCGATGCTGCTGGTCAATGATCTGATTGCCTTCGGTGCTGAACATGCCGGAGGGCAACAGGGTTTGCAGCGGATAGGTCGGCGGCCGGCCGGTTTCGGCCGACGCGGGTAGCGTCGGAACCAGGCAAGCGATGACGGGAAGCGCCCATGCGAGGGAATGTCCGGGTTTCATCATGTCTCCTGCCGCCCAGAGGCGTTGTCACGCACAACGAGACGGAGACGGCAGGAGAGTGCAACAAAACTCCCGGTGGTACACGCAACCGCGATCGGATCGGCGGCTTAGGCAACGTCCAAGAACGACCGCGTCGCGGAGACGGCTAGCCCAAACGTCATGGCCCGGCTTGTCCGGGCCACCTGTCGCGGCACCGTGCGGTGGGGTGGCCCGGACGAGCCGGGCCATGACGGAGGGGACAACGAAGGGGGAACAAGGGTGGACCAACCTCCGGATTCGCTTGGTCTTGGGCGTCGCCTCAGAACAACCCCTCGATTTCCCCCCGCGCATCCAGGTGGATCGCCTCGGCGGCCGGAACCCTCGGCAGGCCCGGCATCGTGCGAATGTCGCCGCAGATCGCCACCACGAAGCCCGCGCCGGCCGACAGCCGCACCTCCCGCACCGGCAGCACGTGCCCGTCCGGAGCGCCCAGCACCGAAGGATCGGCGGTGAAGCTGTATTGCGTCTTGGCGATGCAGACCGGCACGCCGCCGAACCCGGCCGCCTCGAACGAGGCCAACCGCTGTGCCACCGCGTCCGGCAGGGCGATATCGGCCGCGCGGTATATCTCGTGCGCGACCGTCCGGATCTTGTCGGCGAGCGGCATGTCCAGCGTGTAGATCGGATGATAGGCGGCAACGCCGGCGTCGATGCGGGCGGCCACCGCCCGCGCCAGCGCCTCCGCCCCGGCACCGCCGTCGGCCCAGTGGGTGCAGGAAATCGCCTCGGTGCCGAGCGCGGCCATCGCATCGTGCACGGCGACGAATTCAGCGTCGGTATCTGAATTGAAGTGATTGACCCCGACCAACACCGGTAAGCCGAACTTCTGCATGTTTTCGACATGCCGCTGCAGGTTCGCGATACCGCGCTTCACCGCCCCGACGTTCTCCTGCCCCAGTTCGCCGCGCGGCACCCCGCCGTGCATCTTCAGCGCCCGGACGCTGGCGACCACCACGACGCAGGATGGCTTCAGCCCGGCCGATCGGCATTTGATATCGAGGAACTTCTCGCCTCCCAGATCGGCCCCGAAGCCGGCCTCCGTCACCACGATATCGGCCAGCTTCAGCCCCAGCCGCGTCGCCATCACCGAGTTGCAGCCGTGCGCAATGTTGGCGAACGGACCGCCATGCACCAACGCGGGCGTGCCCTCCAGCGTCTGCACCAGGTTGGGCGCGATCGCATCGCGCAGCAGCACCGACATCGCGCCGTCGGCCTTCAGCTCCGCCGCGGTGACATTGGTGTGGTCGCGCCGCTGCCCGACGATCATCCGGCCGAGCCGGGTTTGCAGGTCGTGCAGGTCGCGCGACAGGCAGAACACCGCCATCACCTCGGACGCGACGGTGATGTCGAACCCGTCCTCCCGCGGGAACCCGTTCGCCACCCCGCCCAGACTGCCGACGATGTGGCGCAACGACCGGTCGTTCATATCCAGGCAGCGCCGCCACGTGATCCGCCGCGGATCGAGGTTGAGCGGATTGCCCCAGTACATCGAGTTGTCGATCATCGCGGCCAGCAGATTGTTGGCTGAGGTGATGGCGTGGAAATCGCCGGTAAAGTGCAGGTTGATCTGGTCCATCGGCACGACCTGCGCATATCCGCCGCCCGCCGCGCCGCCTTTCATGCCGAAGCTGGGACCGAGACTCGGTTCCCGCAGGCAGATCGCCGTGCGCTTGCCGATACGGGTCAACGCGTCGCCGAGACCGACGGTGGTGGTGGTCTTGCCCTCGCCGGCCGGAGTCGGATTGATGCCGGTAACCAGCACCAGGGCGCCTTCGGGCCGGGACTCCAGCGTGTCGATGAAGTCGAGACCGATCTTGGCCTTGAAGCGGCCGTGTGGTTCGACCGCATCGGCGGGGATGCCGAGCTTGTCGGCAATCTGCTGTATCGGCAGGAGCTTCGCCGCGTGGGCAATGGCAAGATCGGGGTTCATTCTGGAGCGGCCTCGCGGTGGGTAACGCCGATCTCCCGCAATGCGGCATCGATGGCACGGACCGCGCCCGCCATGTCGGTGGGGGTGATCGCGCCAATGCAGCCGACTCGGAATGTCGGGGTGGGCGTACTATGGAAGTTGCTTATCAGAAAACCGCGCGACTTCAACGAATCCACGAAGGACTGGAGGTTCCAGGCCGGGTCGTTCGGGGCGCGGACATTGACGATCACCGGTCCTTGCAACGATGGCGGCAGCCAGGGCGACAGTCCGAGGTCGCGCACACCATCGTATAGAGTCCGCATGTTGCCGATATAGCGGTCGAGCCGCGCGCCCTGCCCTTCCGCCTCCAGCAAGCCCAGCGCCACGTCTAACGCGAGCAGGACCTGTGCCGGAGGCGTGAACCGGAAGCTGCCCGAGCCGTGACGCACGGTCGATTCGTAGATGTCCGCAAGATCGAACGACCAGCTTCCGGCCTGCCCGGCGCAGGCCTCCAGGCGGTCGATTCGGGCAACCGCAAACGCGACCCCGGGCAGAGCCTCCAGGCATTTGTTGGAGGTGAAGACCGCAGCGTCGACCTCAGGCTGTGCCGACAGATCCAGCGGCAGCGCGCCGAAAGCGGAGACGGCATCGACGATCATCCGCCGCCCTGCGGCGCGCACCGCGGCGCCGACGGCCTGCACGTCGTGGATCACGCCGCTGCCGGTTTCAGAGTAGATCACACCGGCGTGCGAAAGCGTCGGGTCCTCGGCCAGGGCGCGTCCGACGGCATCCGGGTCGATTCGGCTGGCCGGGGCCATCGGCAGCGCCACCGCGACCCGGCCGGCCTCCCGCGCCAGGCGGATCATGCGGTCCGCGTAAGCGCCGGTCGCCGGGACCAGGATCCGGCCGCCCGGCGGCAGGAAGCTGCGCAGCGCCGCCTCGGTAATGAAGTGGCCGCAGCCCTGTAGCGGCAAAACAGCGTGAGTCTCATGCGTCGCGCCTGCCAGGACCAGGAGTTGCGAGCGCAACTGCGCCAGAAAATCGCGGAAGTCGTTATCCCATGGCGCGATGTCGCGTGTCAGCGCGTTACGGACCTCGGGGCGGGTGGTGACAGGACCGGGGATAAGCAGCAACATCCGCGGGAAATCTTGCATGCGACCGTACAGAAATCCATCCACGCAGTCATAGGTAAGTGCTACGGTTTGGTTATGAATATGCCATTTGCCTTGCCCGATTGGGTGCCCTGGTGGGTGCCGTTGGTGCTGATCGTGCCCACGCTCCTGTACGCGCTGGCGCTGCTTTTCATGCCGTTCAGCGTGCTCGGGGTGAAGACCCGGCTGGAGGCGATCGAACTCAGGCTGGACGAGATCCAGCAGGAGATCCGGCATCTGGCGCTGCGGCTTCCCGCGGGGCGGCAGGAGCTGGATTTCGAGGACGTCTATGCGCCGACGCTGTCCCGCCGCCAGGCCGCGGATGCCGATCGGCCGCCGATACCGCCGGCCTCGCAGGATTTGTATGACGATGACGCGCCGGTCGAGCGGCCCGCGCCGCCGCCGACGATGCGTCCCGTCCGGCGGCAGGAACCGACCATCGTGCGGCCGGAGCGGGCGGAGCCTCGGTTCGATCGGCGCGGCTAGGGCTTGGGCGTCTCCCTCCGCGTCATGGCCGGCCTCGTGCCGGCCATCCACGACTTTACCGCGCCGGGCGGTCGTCTAGGCAGACACGCGGCCAGCCGGCGTCGCGAACAGGCGGCAGGTCAGCCCGGTCATCGGGAACGCGTCGAGACCAGTGAACACCGTCCCCGCCCTGTGCAGTTCGGCAACTCCCGCCGAGACACCGGCACCGCTCGAACGGTGCGGCTGGTTGACATGGGCAATAACCACGTCGCCGCTGACCGCCGCCGCGATGCGGTGCGCGACAGATGCCGCGGGCAGCGAGGCGCCCTCATCCGCGCCCAGCGACCAAGCGGCGATGCGGACATCCATCGCCTCGATCGCCGTGATCGCCGCCGGGCTGTAGAGCGCAGCGGCACCGCGATACCATGTCGGCCGTGCCGCGCCCGTAGCCGCGACTGCATCCGCACCCCGTTCGACCTCCCGCCGGACCGAGTCAAGCGTCCCGGCGACCGGCAGGCCGTAGACACGGTGGTCGCCCAGAACCGGTGGCAGATGCAGGTCGCCGTGGTTCTCCAGCGTGAACAAATTGGATTTGAGTCGCAACAGGTTGACGACGGGGCCATTCCGCCGCAGCCACAGGCCGGTGACGAAGATCGTTGCCGGCACGGACAGCGCGATCAGCGTGTCGATGATCCGCATGTCGGCGCCACCGGAACAGGCGTCGAGCGTGAGCGCAACCGTACGGGGAGAACCCGGCGGGATGATCATACTCATTCTCGGATCGACGATACCGCCCTGATTGGCCGGGAAACAGGAGGTGGCGGCGGCAGACAGGACGCCAGCGTGGAATGACCGCCGGGACAGGCGGCGCGGGGGCAGGCAGCGCCAGCACATATTGGGGAAGCCTCGTTCGGCTCTTGGGGCGGGACAGCACTGCCAGCATAGTGGACGCCGGTGCCGAATCAACACGGCGCGAGCGGAGCAGCCATGACGAACCAATTGCCGTGCGTTCCGAACGGACTGACGATGACGCTGGACTCAGCGCCGGACGGCGGCCTTCGCGGTGAACTTGGTTCTTGCATCAATGCGTTTCATAACGACACCGCGCCGTTCCACGCCAGCCGCTTCACTCTGCGATTGGAGGATGCGGACGGGCGGCTTGCCGGCGGACTGAGCGGGGTGATGTCCTGGGGCTGGCTGTTCATCGATGCCGTGTGGGTGCACGCCGACTTGCGCGGGCGGGGCGCGGGGCGGGTGCTGATGGCGCATGCGGAACATCATGCCGTGGCGCAAGGGTGCCATTCGGCATGGCTGGACACGTTCCAGGCTCGCGCGTTCTACGAATCCATCGGCTACGCCGTGTTCGGCGCGCTGGAGGACTACCCGCCCGGCCAGACGCGATCGTTTCTGCGTAAGCGACTGACTTAGACGGCGGCTTCAGGCTGCGCAATTTCCTCTAGTGAGCGGTGGTTGGTGCGCGGCCCGAGCGCGGCGATCAGGATCACAACGACGGCCATGGCACTGGCGATGAACATGAACACGCCGGGAACGCCGAAGCGCTGCAGGATCGCGGCGATGAAAAAGCCGGTAAAGATCGTGCTGAAGCGGCTCCAGGAATATACGAACCCGACGGCGCGGGCGCGTATCCGGGTGGGGAACAGTTCCGCCTGGTAGTTGTGTGCCGAGAACGACAGCCAGGCGTTCATCATCGTTTGCAGTGTGCCGACGATGATCAGCGGGACGGCGCCGGTCTGGAACGAAAACAGGATGCCGAACACGGCGATGCCCGTGCACGAGATGCACACCTGCCATTTGCGTTCGATCCGGTCGGAAAACAACGCACCCAGAAGCGGAAACAGCGGATAGGCCGCGGCGATGATGAACGAATATTCCAGTGTCTGCGAGACGTGGATGCCTTTCGCGATCAGCAATGTCGGGACCCAGTTGGCGAAGCCATAGAAGCCGATGGTCTGGAAGAAATTGGCGACGGACAGCATGATGGTCCGGCTGCGATAGGCCGGGCTGAAAATCTCCGATAGTTTGCCTTCGCGCGGATCCTCATTGACCGGCGGTTCGGGCGCGGGCAGCTTGCTGTCCGGACTCTGCGGCCACCCGCGTCTCGATCGCATGCATGACCGTTTCGGCTTCTTCCAACCGTCCCTGCTGCGCCAGCCAGCGCGGCGATTCCGGCAGCCTGAGGCGGACGAACCATACAATCAGCGCGCCGGCCGAACCGATAATCACCACCCACCGCCAGCCGGACAGGCCGAGCGGGGCAATCGGGTTCAGCAGCCAGGCCAGCAGCGCGATCAGCGGCACCGGAATGAAACCGATCGACTGCTGGATCGCGAATACCCGGCCGCGCGCTCGTTTCGGCACCAATTCCGAGATGAAAGTGTCCACGGTGACGAGCTCGACACCGATGCCGATGCCGGCGATGAAGCGCCAGAAATTGACGCCGCCCGGCGTGTACTGGAACGCCATGACCAGCGTGGCGATGCAATACCATACCAGCGAAAACGTGAAGACGGTCCGCCGGCCGAAAAGGTCTGCCGCCTGCGTGAAGAACATCGTGCCAATGAAAAGCCCGGTGAACAGGGCGGCGATGAAAGACGCAAGGCCGGTGAACCCGAACAGCGAAACCGTCGTCGGGGTGAAGATCTTGTCGGCGAACATGCCCGGCGCGATCGATCCCGTCAGGAAGATCGCATAGCTGTCGAACCAGCCCCCAAGCGAGATCAGCAGCACGAGCCTCCACATGTGCCGGGTCATCGGCAGCCGATCCAGGCGCGCGGTGATTTCGGCGGCGGGCGTCGCGATGGGCGTCGAAGCCATGGTGCACCTCCCGGTGGCGCATCTGCGTGCGCTTGGTTTGCGGCGGGATACATTGCGCCGGATAGCGACGCCGCCGCAACAGCACGCTGTTCAGTGCTATTTCACAATGGAGATCTTCGGGTTCCGCAGCCGGTTAACTCTTTGGTGAAGTGGCATTGAAGCGATACCAATATGATTGACGCCTGTCGTTAAAGATCCCACAAAGATGGTCCTAGCGACAGGAGACATGGGATGGCCTCACACGCATGGCTCGGCGGCGGCATGAATCGCGCCAATAAAGCGGCGAATTGGTCTCCGTCCGGGATCCCGCAAGCTGGCGATACGTTGACGATGACGTCAGGAACCATGAATGTCATCGGCAATGATCTGGCCGGCGATACTCTGACGATGACTGGCCGGGACACGGTAAATCTGTTCAACGCAACAGCCTCTATTACCGCGCTGCCGGCACCCGAAGTTGGCAGCGAGACGCTGTCGCCGGCTCCGCTGATCAACGTCATCGGTAACGATACCCTGCACGCGAACATTGCTGCCGGAACAATCGATATCTTTCCGCACTCCGTCTGGACTGGCAGCGTGTTTGCCGAATTCATACCGGCGGGGACGGGGACTTTCTCCGAAGCGCTGATCGTCGAAGGCGGCCGCGACTCGGTCTTCATGAACACGTCCACCAGCGAGGTCATACAGAACATTGCGTCGATCGATGTGAACGTCCTGGGAATTGGCAGCTTTAGCCTGGAGTTTGGTTCCCTGGAGTTTGGCCGGTCAGTTGGTCCCGGGCAAACCGTGGCCGTCGGCCTCAACGGCACGCTGCACCTGGACGACCCTGCACAATTCGCCGGATCGGTTTCGCTGCAAGGCGGTTTCGTTGACCTTGCGAAAATGGCAGCGGCCGATAGCTACAGTTACAGCAGCGGTGTACTATCGATCTTTGCGGGAAATACGGTGATCGATACGCTCAAGCTCATCAACGCCACAACAGCCCAGGTCGAGGTCACGAAAGCGGGAGCGATACTGACCGCGTATCTGGGAACCGCCCCGGGCGTTGACGCCCTGCCGCAACACACTTCAGCGACAGGCTAAGCCGCGATCGGCCGGCGCCGTAACAAATACCGCTGCCGCCCATCCAGAACCAGTTCCCGCCGCTGGTTGTGGATGGTACTGGCGAACCCGACGACACCCGTGGTCCGCCCGGCCGTCAATTCGTCGATCTCCAACGCCGGATACAGTGTGTCGCCGGCGAAAACCGGCTTCAGAAACCGGCTCGACTGCTCGATGAAGCCGATCAGCGAGTCCTCCGTCAGGTAGGGAAACAAACCCGCACCGGGCGCCGTCTGGATCAGCGTTTGCAGCCCATGCGCCAACAGCCCCGGCATTCCGCGCGCCTTGCAGAACTCGGTATCGTAATGGATCGGATGATTGTCGCCGCTTGCGGCCTGGAAGGCCAGGAATACCGCCTCGGTCATCGTCCGGCTTGGCAGCACGAAACGTTCTCCGAGCCGAAAATCCTCGAACCAGCGCTGTTCGGCAATCATGCGGTGCGTCGCCGGATCGAACTCTCTCATACGGCGCCCGCCGCCCGCATCGCGGCGATCCGATCCGCTGTCAGTCCGATCTCGCTCAGCACGGCATCCGTGTGTTGGCCCACCGAAGGAACAGCGCCGATCGGCGCTTCCTGATCGGCGAAGGTGAAAGGCGGCAACAAGCCGCGCACCGGCCCGGCCTCTGTATTGATTTGCCGCCACCGGTCCCGCGCCTCGAACTGCACATGGTTCCAGGCGTCGATCGGCTGGTTCAGGCGGCCGTTGGCGATGCCCGCCTCGTCCAGCAAGGCAGCGGCTTCGACCGATGTCATCGTGCTGAAGAAGTCTTCGATCATCGCGGTCAGAGCCTCGCGATTTGCCCGCCGTGCCGCCATGGTGGCGAAGCGTGGATCGGTGCGCGCTTCCGGCTGCCGCAGCACCCTGTCGCAGAACGTTGCCCATTCGCGCTCATTCTGCAGGCCCAGGATCACCTGCCCGTCCTTCGTGCGATGCGCGCCGTACGGGGCGAGCGCCGGATGGCTGGTCGCCATCCGCGGCGGCGGCGATCCGGCATAGGCATGGCGCAGCATCGGGTAGCTCATCCATTCGCCGAGCGCATCTAGCATGGCCACCTTGACGTTGGCCCCCTGTCCGGTTCGCCCGCGCCGCAAAAGTGCGGCCAGGATGCCGGTCAATGCGTACATTCCGGTAGCGATATCGGCGATCGAAAGCCCGACGCGTGCCTGTTCATGCTCGGTGCCGTTGACGCTGATCAGCCCGGCCTCGGCCTGGATCAGCAAGTCGTACGCCTTTTTGCGCACGTAAGGACCACTGTCGCCGTAGCCGGAGATGTCGCAGACGACGAGTTTCGGATTGGCTGGCTTCAGCGCCTCATAACTCAGGCCAAGCCGGGCAGCGGCACCGGGAGCAAGGTTCTGGATCAGGACGTCCGCGCCGCCAATCAGTATATCGAGCGCCGCGCGGGCGTCGGTGTGCTTGATGTCGAGGGTGACGCTGCGTTTCCCCCGGTTCAGCCAAACGAAATGGCTGGACAGCCCCTTGACGTGATCGTCGTAGGCCCGCGCGAAATCGCCTTCGCCCGGCCGTTCGATTTTGATGACATCGGCGCCGAGGTCCGCCAGATGCCGCGTGCAGATCGGTGCCGCGACGGCGTGTTCCAGCGCGATCACGCGCATGCCTTCCATGGGACGCATCCGAACGTTTCCTTGCTTGTTTGGCTGAACAGAGCGCCGCTTCGAGCCGGAGTTAAAACCCGGGCGGGTGGCGCGCGGAACGCCCGTGCCCGAGGACACCGAGATTCCGGCAGTCGGCGACTTCAAAACCGAAATCGCACAGCCGGATCGCCGCGCGCATCACCGCCCGCGGCGGGCGGCCGGATTGACCGGCGGCACATCGGGTGACGAGAAACCTGCGATGGCGCGAAAATACAGGAAATCGGAGCAACGGTGACCGCGGTCACCGTGGAATGACTTTAGGCCGGGCAAGTTCCGTTCCGCCAACTGCATCGCATTGAGCGATTTCAGTCAAGGGCAAGACCCGGAGCGGTTTCCGGGAGTTATCAACTCAACAGGAGAAGACAATGGCTACCGAAATCAATGTCAAGAGCATCACCACGCACAACGACGCCCAAGACCTCACTTTCAACCAGTTGCTCGGCATCAACAACGAAGGCGTTATTGCCGGCTACTTCGGCAGCGGTCAAGTCGTTAACGGGACCCTGCACGCCAACAAGGGATATACGCTGAACCCGCCTTATGGGCAGGCCAACTTTGTCAACGAGAATTTCCCTGGTTCGGTGCAGACCCAGGTCACCGGCATCAACAACGCCGATCGGACCGTCGGCTTTTGGGTTGACGCCGCCGGCAACAACTTCGGCTTCGTCGATCACGATGGTAAGTTCACCAACGTTGTTGATCCCAACAGCAGGGGCCAGGACGGCGGCCTGACCTTTGACCAGCTTCTGGGCGTGAACGACAAAGACATCGCTGTCGGTTTCTGGACCGACGGGAATGGCAACAACCACGGCTTCACCTACGATGTGAAATCGGGCAGCTTCGCCGAGGTCAACCTCGCCGGTTTTACCTCAACAACGACGACCGCGATCAACAATGAGGGCCACATTGCCGGTTTTGCTGCAAATGGGGGCACCGATACCAGCTTCATCAAGGAAGGCAACAAGTTGGAGTGGCTGACCGGGCCGAAGGGCGCCGTGTCAACAATGGCTCTTGGCATCAACAACGAAGATCAGGTTGTCGGTTCCTATACTGACGTTAACAACTTGACGCACGGCTTCCTGTTCGATGAGAAGTCGCAGACCTACAAGACCATTGACGATCCCAACCAGTTGAACGCTGCCGGTGGCGGAACGACGCTTAACGGCATCAATGACAGGGGTCAGATCGTCGGCTTCTTCATGGACAAGGCCGGCAACACCGAGGGCCTGCAAATCAGCGTCAGCGTCCATCATAGCTGATGCGGTGTCGGGGTGGCGTTCGCAAACCGTGCGAACGCCACATCCCGAATTTTTCTTGGATCAGGGTTTGAGCGGCACCCGGATTTCGAAGCTGCCCGTCCCCGTTCTTGCATCGAACCGTTAATCGTAACGTTCGAACAGCCGTGCATCAGCCGGGTGCAGCCGGGATTTCAGCAACCATTGGTTGAAGATCGTCATAAAGGTGCCGCGCACGCTGACCACAAGTTCAGTGCGGGCACAAAACGGCGTAACACTGCTTAATGGAAAAGGGAATTTTCTCAGCCGTTGCCGGGACGGAACTTGCCTCGGTTGCCAAGATCCGGAGGTGACCATGGTCACGTTTCGCTTCGATTGGTGAAAAGACCCGGGCTCGCTGATTTTCACCGGCTCATGTGTCTGCGGTCACTTCCTGCCTCGCCACGGGATGGCAATGACCACGCAGACGCAGCCACGGGGCTGCCGATGTCAGGGAGACAGGACAATGGACACAGGCAACCTCGAGTCGGTTGAACAGGCGGACGTGCCAGCCCCGGGCGGGCAGGTCGCGATCCAAGTTCGAACTCATGGCAATCGCCGCCGCTGCGCGGTTTCACGGCGCGGAACTGGATGGTAGCGATTTGCGGTGCCCGGCCGGCGAAATACCGTCTCCGGCCGCCCTGGCGGATTGGCTGCGTGCCAGCGGATTGTGGGCCAAGGCCGTCCGCATCCCTTGGAAGCAGCTCGTGGCGATGCAGCCGGAAACCCCCGTCGTGCTGCTGCTGAACGATGGCAGCGCTGCGCTGCTGGTCGCCACCGACAAGAAGCGAGACCGGGTGTTGCTGCGCCACTCTCGGCTCGGGCCGGCCGAGCCGCCGATGGCAGTGACCGAAACAATGCTGTCCCAGGTATGGAATAACGAGGCGTTGCTGATGCGCGCGCGCCGGTTCACCGCCCGCGCAAACGCACCCTTCAGCATGGCCTGGATCGCCCACCTGGTCTGGCAGGAACGCAACCTGATGCGCGACATTGGCCTTGCATCCTTCGTGCTGAGCCTGCTGACAGTCATTCCGGCGCTGTCGGTGATGACCGTCATCGATCAGGTTATCACCCACCAGAGCGTCTCCACCCTGACGCTGATGGCCATGCTCATCGGCATCGCCCTGCTGTCCGAAACGATCCTGGGATTTGCCCGGCGGCAACTGATCCTGGTCGTCGGCGCCCGGGTGGACGCCAAGATCAACCTGCACGTGTTCGACCGCCTGCTGCGCCTGCCGCTGGATTATTTCGAGCGCAACCAGGCCGGCACCGTATGGTCGAACACCGGACTTCAGGTCGCCAAGATTCGCGAGTTTCTGACCGGCAGATTGCTGACCACGATGCTTGATCTGGTCACCTTGTTCGTGCTGCTGCCGATCCTTTTCTACCTGCAGCCGTTGCTGTCCGTGCTGGTTCTCGTCGCAGCCTGTCTGATCGCCGGCGTCATCGTCGTCTTCATGAAGCCCATGAGTGCCCGCGCCAAGCGCTTCATCGATGCCGAAACGGCGAAGTCCAGCATCATGGTCGAAACGTTGCATGGCATCCGCACCGTCAAGTCGCTCGCGCTGGAGCCGCAGCAGCGCGCCCTTTGGGATGAGCGTGTGGCCGAGGCCACCAAGGCGAAAATCGCCGCCGGTCAGCTCGCGAACTTGCCGCAAATGCTGATCACCCCGCTGGAAGGCTTTATGCAGCGCGGGGTTTTGCTGGTGGGCGCCTACATGGCGATCTCCGGGACCGGAGGGGTCGCGGTGGGCGGTCTGGTTGCCTTCATGATGCTCAGCAGCCGCGTCGCCCAGCCGCTGGCGAGCCTGGCCAAACTGATGGAGGACATCAGCCAGGTGCGCACCGCAACGACCCTGGCGGCGTCCGTGCTGAACCAGCGGCCGGAAACCGCCGACACCGCCAGCGGCGTGCGGCCGCGCTTCCAGGGTGGCATTTCGTTCCGCAACGTCCGCTACAGCTACCCGGGCGCCAGCACCCCGGCCCTCGACGGCATCGGCTTCGGCATCGCGCCCGGAACGGTGCTCGGCGTGGTCGGACGCAGCGGTTCCGGCAAGTCCACGCTGACCCGCCTGCTGCAAGGCATCAGCCGCGACTACCAGGGCCAAGTCAGCATCGACGGCATCGACCTGAAAGACATCAACCTGGCGCATCTGCGGCGCAACCTCGGCGTCGTGCTGCAGGAGAACTTCCTGTTCCGCGGCACCATCCGCGAAAACATCCTGGCCGGCCGCCCCGGCCTGACCCTGACCGACGCGGTGCGCGCCGCCCGCCTCGCCGGTGCCGCCGAGTTCATCGAGCGCCTGCCCAACGGCTATGAAACGATCGTCGAGGAAGGCTCGCCCAACCTGTCCGGCGGCCAGCGGCAACGCCTCGCCATCGCCCGCGCCCTGGTGCACGACCCGCGCATCCTCATCCTGGACGAGGCCACCAGCGCGCTCGACCCGGAAAGCGAAGCCCTGGTCAACGCCAATCTCGCGCACATGGCGAAAGGCCGCACCATGGTCATCGTTTCGCACCGGCTGTCGTCGCTGACCGAATGCGACGCCATCCTGGTGCTCGACCAGGGCCACGTCGTCGATCTCGCACCGCATACCGAACTGCTGACCCGCTGCGCCACCTATCAGCAGCTTTGGCACCAGCAGAACCGTCACATGATCGCCAACCAGGGAGTTTGAACCATGTCCGCCACAACCCAAGCCGTGCTCGAGTTCCAGTCGCCAACCCAAGCCGTCATCGAAGCCCGGGTGCCAGCCGGCGGCCGCGCAACAATCTGGGTGATCGGTGCCGCGATCATTTCATCGATAGCGATCATGGGCATCTACCCCGTCGATCGCGTGGTGGCAGTCCCCGGGAAGGTCGTTTCAAAAACGCCGAACCTGGTGGTGCAGCCGCTCGACACCGCGATCGTCCGGGCGATCGACGTCCGGGAGGGCCAGGTGGTGCACGCCGGCGACTCGCTCGCTAGGCTCGATCCGACCTTTGCCCGCGCCGATGCCGCCGCGCTCGACGCCCAGGTGGCCAGCCTGCAGGCCGAGGTCAACAGGCTCGAAGCCGAAGCGAACGACCGCGTCTACAGCCCGGACGGCAGCGCCCCGGGCCAGTTGCAGGCGTTGATCTTCACGCAGCGTCACGCCGAACGAACCGCAAGGCTGGAGAATTACCGCCAGAGGATCGACAGTGCCCGGGCGAAGATCGCACAGACCACCAGCGATATCGTCAGCTACGCCGAAGAGTATCGCGCCGCACAAGGCAAGGAAGGCATCCGCCGCCAACTGGAGAAACTTCAGCTTGGCAGCAAACTGAACACACTGGATGCGGATGCGCAACGGGCCGATGTCAACCGGTCCCTGCAAGCCGCGGTTGCCGCCAACACCGCGGCGAAAAGCGACCTCGAAGCGCTGATCGCCGAGCGCGACGGCTATGTGCAGCAAGACCGCTCGGAAACCTCCCAGCTTCTGACTGAACAAGGCCGCAAGCTGGCCGAGGCGAAGGATCAACAGGCCAAGGCCACTCTGCGCAGCAAGCTGGTGGACCTGCGGGCGGACCGCGACGCGATCGTGCTGAACGTCGCGAAGGTGTCGGTCGGATCGGTTGTGCAGTCCGGCGACGAACTGATCACGCTCGTGCCGGCGGACGCGCCGCTGGAAATCGAGGCCAGCGTTCCGGCCCGCGACGCCGGTTTCGTTTCCACGGGGAACCATGCCGTGATCAAGTTCGATACGTTCCCCTATACGACGTACGGGTACGCCACCGGCACGCTGACCACGGTCAGCGCCGACAGCTTCTCGGCCCCGCGTGAAAAACCCGGCCGCCCATCGCAGCCGGACGAAAGTGCCAGCGGAAACTTCTTCCGCGCCGCGCTGTCGCTCGACGAATTGAAGCTGCACAATCTGCCCGCCGGCTTCCACATGACCCCGGGCATGCCGGTCACCGCGGACATCAAAGTCGGCAAACGCACAGTGCTGGCCTACCTGTTGTCGCGAATCGTTCCGACCCTGACAGAGGGCCTGCGCGAGCCGTAAACAACCTCCGGCGCAGGCGGCCCGACGACTATTCCGCCGCCTGCGCCGTCGCCGCCCGGTTCCACCCATGCAGAACCGGCAGCACTTCCTTCGCGTACAGCTTCAATCCGCTCTCCGCCAGGTCATACGGGGTGCCGCCGAAACGAAACGACGTCGCCAGCTCGAAGTCGCCGACGATCGCCCGCCTCTCCTCGAACATTTTCAGGATATGGTCCGGCGTTCCCCACACCGCGGCCTGCATGAAAGCCGAAACGATCCCGTCCATGCCGACCTCCTTCGCCAGGGCGATCTTCTGCGCGTAGGCGTCGTAGCCCTTTACCGTGCTGAAATGCTCGCCAAGCAACTCGTAATGATAGAAATTGCTCTCGACGAACTTGCCCATGTATTGCCGCGCCTTTTCTTCAGCCCCGTCCATCGTCGGCGTGCAGACGCAGAAATCCGCCAGCAGCGGCGGCAATTCCGGCCCGCCGTGCAACTGCCGGGTCAGCTCCCGGTGCCTGCGGATCGCCGGCATCCGCATGGGCCACGGCCGATCGGCGAACATCACCATGCGGGCGTTCAGTTTCGCAGCGGAGACAACCGAATCATCCGACGACGCCACCGCATAAAAGCGCCCGTCGATTGGCTTGTATGGCCGCGGCCGCAACTCCGTCCGAGGCTGTTTGTAAAACTTCCCGTCGCCCTCGATGAATCCGGTGCGCAGAGCTTCAACGATCATCGCCGCCGCTTCGTCGAAACGTTCCCGCAACTCATCCATCGTGCCGCGGAATGCATGAAACTCCCGCCGTGCGAGGCCGCGTCCCATCCCCAGGCGCAGCCGCCCCTTGCTCAGCAGGTCCACCATGATCGCCCGCTCCGCCACGCGCAGCGGATCGTTCCATGGCAGGATGACCGCCGCCGTGCCGAGATCGACGTTCGGACAGGCGGCGGCCAAATAGGCCATCAGTTGCAGGTTATCCGGGCAGAACGAATAGTCGTTGAAATGATGCTCCACCGACCAAAGCACGTCGAATCCGGAATCCGCGGCCAGACGGGCGAGACGGATTTCCTCATCCCACACCTGCTCGTCCGATACGCCGCTCCAGCCATAGCTGGAAAACACCAGTTGCAAACCGACGTCCATTGCATCCTCCCGAACAATTCCCCGGATCGTCCCACGCTCCCGCCCGGCGGGCAAATTCGATGCTTTCGGCATGGACATGACAAGCCCGGATGCACAGTATGCGCGATGACGAACACCCATGTCGGAGACAGTGACCGGAGATGCATGCCAGAACCAAGCCCGCCCCAAAGCCTCCGCGGTGAGCGATCGTTTCGCCGTCACCTACCGCGTCCGCGCCGCCGCCGCTGACATCGAGGCGCGCGCGCAAGGCATCGCGGTCGAGCAAAGTGTCGAAATGCCGCTGGCTGCCATCGATGACAAGACCGTCCTGTCCGACATCGTCGGCGTGGTGGAGGAAATCGCCGATCTCGGCGCCGGCCTGTTCGAGGTGCGCATCGGCCTTGCCACCGCGACAATCGGCAACGATGCCGGTCAGTTCCTCAACATGCTGTTCGGCAACACGTCCCTGCAAGACGACGTGCAGTTGTGGGACGTCGCCGTGCCGGAAACGCTGGCGGAGGCCTTCCGCGGCCCTCGGCACGGAACCGCCGCCCTGCGCCAGAGGCTCAGGCTGCACGGGCGCGCGCTGACCGGCTCGGCGCTGAAGCCGCAGGGCCTGCCGCCGGAGCGGCTCGGGCTGCTCGCCGAGCACTTGGCGCGCGGCGGCCTGGACTTCATCAAAGACGACCATGGCCTCGCCAACCAGCACTATTCGCCTGTCGCCGATCGGCTGCGCGCCTGCGCGCAGGGGGTGGCGCGCGGCGTGCGCGCGACCGGGCACCCGACGCGCTACATTCCCAGCGTCACCGGCGACCTCGACCAGATGCGGACGACGGCGGCCATGGCGCGCGAGGAAGGCCTGGATTGCCTGATGGTGGCGCCAATGATCAGCGGTTTTCCGGCGGTGCAGGCATTGGTGCGCGACTTTCGGGAGATGGCGTTTTTCGCCCATCCCAGCCTCGGCGGTACCGCCCGGATCGCGCCGGAGCTGCTCATCGGCGGCCTGTTCCGCCTGATCGGTGCCGATGCCGTGATCTTCCCGACCTATGGCGGACGCTTCGGCTACTCGCCGGACACCTGCCGCCGCCTCGCCGCCAACGCCCGCCGCTCCGATGACGGCCTGCGGGCCGCCTTGCCGGTGCCGGCCGGCGGCATCGGCCTGGAGCGGGTCAGCGAACTGCTTGATTTCTACGGCGAGGATACGATGTTGCTGATCGGCGGCAGCCTTTTGCTGGCGCGCGACCGCCTGATCGAGGCAACCGAACAGTTCACCCGCGCCGTCGCCGATCACGCGTTGACCAAGGATGGATGATGGACATCGAACAGCCGCCGCTATTCCGTGCGGCCAAGGAAGGCTTCCGGTGGGAAGCCGTAGCGCATCAGCCGTATAAGCAAGACGGCAGCGCGCCGTTCAAGGACATCTCACGGCAGGTGCTGTTCCATCAGGACGACCTCGGCTGCGAGTTGCGCTACTTCGAGATGAACGCCGGCGGCTATTCGACCCTGGAACGGCATGAGCATGCCCACGCGGTCATGATTCTACGCGGACGCGGGGAATGCCTCGTCGGCAACGAGGTACGTACAGTGAAGCAATTCGATCTGGTGTCGATTCCATCACTCGCCTGGCACCAGTTCCGCGCCACATCCGGCGAACCGCTCGGCTTCCTCTGCATGGTCAACGTGCTTCGCGATCGGCCTCGGTTGCCGGCGGGCGAAGACTTGCAAGGGTTGAAAGCCGATCCCGCGGTCGCGCGCTTCCTCGATCGCGCATAAAAAAACGGGGAGCGCTTTCGCGCTCCCCGGTCTGGATCACTTCTTGGCCCAGTCCCTGACGGCGTCTTTCGCGCCACCAACGGCGTTCTGAACCTTGCCGGCGGCCTTTTCGGCGACGCCCTCGCTCTGAGTTTGCTTGTCGCCCGTCACCTTGCCGGCGGCTTCCTTGATGCTGCCCTTGGCCTGGTGTCCGGCGCCTTCGACTCGATCCTTATCCATTCATGTCTCCTGACATTGTAGGCGACCCATGGGATCGCTTAGACATAACGGCTCCGGCGGCGGCGGGTTGCGGCGCCCGGGGTTACAGTTGGGCAATTAAGCAGTCAGGCTCTGCGTTTCGTCCGCGCCTTCGGGCCCGCCGGCTGGCGGAACTGCCGCACCGGCATGGGTCCCTGCCCCGCCTGCGTGATCCGCGGCTCCTTCGCCGGCAGGTTGGCGGTGGCGGCGGCGAAGGCGTCGCTCACCGCCCGCCTGACCTCGAAGCGGGAGTCGGTGTCGAAGATGCGGATGCCGCCGACATCACGCTTGGTGATACCGCCGACGCGGCAGATCAGCGGCAAGATCCATTTGGGATCTGCCCGGTCGTTGCGCCCGACTGAGATGCGGAACTGCACGAAATCGTCCTGCTCCCGACGCGGCCGGGCTCGCGGCTCCTCCCGCGGGACGGGCGCAGGCTGTTGCGGCGGCGGACTGACCATCTCCGGCGGCGGCAACTGGCGGCGATACAGCCGCAGCAGCGCGGCGGCGATGGCGACCGGATCGTGTGCCGCCATCAACGCCTCGGCATCCGCGCGTTCGGCGCCATCCGGCGCTTCCAGCATCGGATCGGTCAGCAGCCGCTCCCGGTCGCGTCCATTGATGTCATCCGCCGTCGGCGCGCCCGACCAGGTGGCACGTACGCGGGCGGCATTGACCACCTGCTCGGCTCGGCGGCGCTTGGAATACGGCACGATCAGGACGGAGACACCCTTGCGCCCCGCTCGCCCGGTACGGCCGCTGCGGTGCAGCAGGGTTTCCGGGTTCGTCGGCAAATCGGCGTGCACGACCAGGTCGAGTTCCGGCAGATCGAGCCCGCGCGCCGCAACGTCGGTGCAGACGCCGACGCGCGCCCGCCCGGAGCGCAGCGCGTCCAGTGCCGTGGTGCGTTCGTGCTGGCTCAGTTCGCCCGACAGCATGACCGCGGCGAAACCGCGCTGGACCAAGGCGAGGTGCAGGCGGCGGGTCGAATCGCGCGTCGCGCAGAACACCAGCGCGCCGGGCGCTTCATACCAGCGCAGGATGTTGACCAGCGCCGCCTCGGTCTCATGGCCGGCCACGGTGATGGCGCGATACTCGATGTCGCCGTGCGGCTGCGAGCGGTCGATCGTGTCGATGCGCAGGGCGTTGCGCTGGTACTTGCGGGCCAGGCTGACGATGTCGTGCGGAATGGTCGCCGAGAACAGCAGGGTCCGCCGATCGGCCGGCGTGGCCTGAAGAATGAATTCCAGCTCGTCCTGGAAGCCGAGATCGAGCATCTCGTCGGCCTCGTCGAGCACGACAACCTTCAAGGCCGACAGGTCGAGATTGCCGCGCCGCAGATGGTCGCCCAGCCGGCCGGGGGTGCCAACGACAATGTGGCAGCCGGCCTGCAGCGCCTTCGCTTCCCGCCGTATATCCATGCCGCCGACGCAGGCGGCAACGCGCGCGCCTCGGTACAGCCAGGCGAGTTCCGCCTGCACCTGCAACGCCAGTTCCCGCGTCGGCGCGATCGCCAGCGCGATCGGTGCGCCAGGGGCGGGCATCACCCCGTCAGGCATCAGGGTCGAGGCGGCGGCGAGGCCGAATGCGACAGTCTTGCCGGAGCCGGTGCGAGCCGAAACCAGCAGATCGCGGCCCTCCGCATCCGGTCGGAGAACCGCGGACTGCACCTCCGTCGGTTCGGCGTAGCCGCGGGTGACGAGGGCCGCATCGAGCAGCGGGTGGACGGGGGGAAAGGGCATGGGCGGGACGTAAGCCGATCGGCGGCTGAACGCTACTGGTTAGCGGCCCGAACCGCCCCGGCGCGGCAGCCAGGTGATGAACCGGTTCGCGTTGTCGATCGCCTCGCGTTCGACGCCAGCGCTGTCACGCACATAGCGTTCGGCGAAACCGTCGATGCCCCAGCGCTGATATTGCATCACATGGGTCAGTTCGTGCGCCCAGACCTTCAGATCGGCCTCGGCCATCTGCTCGGTCCTGAACAGGATGACGTCGCCGAGGGTCATCGCCTGCGCGTCGCCATAGGAAAACGCCAGCGTCGGCAGCGACAGCTTGCCGGCGCCCCCGACGGCGAAGCGAGCCCGGCGCAGCAGTTCGGCCGGGAAGTAGCCGAGCAAGGCCCGGTAGATGCCCGGTGGAAGCGAACGCACGCCATTGGCGATCGCCTGCTGGCGGGCGTTGTCGATCATTCCGGCGAGGAGGGAAGCGGCATAGTCAAGCAGATCGGGGGCAATGGCGCGCTGACCGCGCGCGGGGAATGCCCGGGCGAGGCCGGCTAGCATGAGAGACCGGCGCGTGGCTGTAAAGTCGCGTTGTTCATGGCGCCACATTGTTCATCCCATCGCGTTCAAACCGCGCCGGAATTGTGGCAATGTCGAGAAACGTGTAGATTTGTCTCGTGGCCGCCGCACGGTGGGGCTTCGCCATGTGAGTGCTACCTTGTCCAGCCGCTCCAGCCCTCGCCGTCATGGCCGGGGCGTGTCCCCATGCGTATAAGGATAAGGGGAAGCGAGGGGAAAAGTTTGCCCGGGGCCCGGTTCTCTTACCGTCATGGCCCGGCTTTTCCGGGCCAACTATGCCAGCACGTGCCGCGAAAGGTGGCCCGACAGGCCGGGCCATGACGAATGCGGAGAACGCCTTGCTCCGCAGGCCCCCTTATCCTGACCCCAATCGGGCGTGTCCCGGCCATCTTCGCACCGCCGTTGCAGCGCGGGCGGCCGGGACACGCCCCATAGCTACCAGGATAAGCGGCAGCGACGGAACAGTTTGGCGGCGGCCTTGTTCACTCACCGTCATGGCCCGGCTTGTCCGGGCCACCCCCGCCGCACCGTGCCGCGACAGGTGGCTCGGACGAGCCGGGCAATGACGATTGTGGAGAACCCCGTGCTGCGCGTGGGACCTTATCCTGCGCCTGTGGGGACACGCCCGGTCATGACGGTGAGAGTGCGCCAGGCCAGGTCGTGGCGAGCCTGCTAAATGCCTATATTCGCTCACTGATGGCGATGGCGGTCCGGCATCCCGTCTTGATGATCCGCGACAGCAGACGGTAGCCAGGTGCTTCCTCCGCCCCGTTGGCAAGGCCGATATCGCGGTGTTCCAGCTCCTCGGCGCGGAACTTCTCCAGCGTGCCGCGCAGGCCCGATTCGGCCGGATCGATGCTGTCGATCTGGCCTGAGTAATGCGCGTCGATGGTTTCCTCGACCGCGACGGTGCAGGCCATCGCCGCCTTTTCCCCGAGAGCCGCCGTGACGGCGCCGAGCGCGAACCCGGCAACATGCCACAGCGGCAGCAGCACCGTCGGCCGCACGCGCCGATTGGCGATCATGTCCTTGAAGGTGCGCAGATGCTCCTGCTCCTGCGCCTCCATGTGCCGCAACAGGCCGCCCTTCTCGCCGCGCCCGAGCACCGCCAACTGGCCGGCATAGATGCGGGCCGCGCCGTATTCTCCGGCATGATCCACCCGGATCATCCGCTCCGCCCGCGCCCGAGCGCTCAGGTCGCCGGGCCGTTCGGCTGTCACGTCCGTCATCGTCTGCGAGATCTCCTTTGCCCCGCCAAGATGGCCACCCCGGCCGATATAACCAGAGCAAACAGCAGGTTCATCGCCGCGATCGAGATCGGCACGCCCGGGATCAGGAATGTCGGCTCGTCGCAGGGCTTGGACGGACGCGCGGGCATGGTTGCGAGACGCTCCGCTATGCTGCCGCCGGAGACACGCGGCGCGGCACATTCGGGCAGCGGACTCGGCCACCATTGCAGCTCCACCCCGACATGCACCGCGGCGATGACGGCCTCGCCCAGCAGGACGACGATCGCCACGGCCAGCAGCGGCCGGACCCAATCGCGCGGCGCCACCGCGGCAAACAGCCCGAGTGCGGCGACGATCCAATAGGGCCAACGCTCCAGCAGGCACAAAGCGCACGGCACCAGTCCGCCCCAGGTCTCGGCGGCATAGGCGACGGCGAGCGCCGCCCCCGCGGCGAGGGCGGTGACAACGGCCAAAGCACGCGGCGGAGGGTTGCGGTGTCCGAGGCTGCGCATGAACCTCCGTGTGCCCCGGCTGTCCGGTTCGCGCAAGTTGCCGGTTCGTGTCCGCGCGATTAGTGTCGAATGAATAAAGACGGAGGAATCGATGACTGAAAGTCCGCACCGCGTCGTCTGGGGCCGCACCACCTCCAGCAACGTGATGAAGGTGCTCTGGGGACTGGCCGAGCTGGACCTTCCGTTCGAGCGGATCGACGCCGGAGGCTCGTTCGGCAAGACCGACACGGCGCATTACCGCGCGATGAACCCGACCGGGCTGGTGCCCACTTTGCAGGAGGGGTCGTTCTCGCTGTGGGAGAGCAACGCCATCCTGCGCTATCTCGCCAACGTCCATGCCAACGATCAACCGCTCTGGCCGGCGGACCCGCGGGAGCGGGCGAATGTGGACCATTGGATGGACGCGCAGCAGACCCTGCTCAACCGGTCCATGACTGTGGTGTTCTGGGGCCTGGTGCGAACACCGCCGGAGCAACGCGACCTCGGCGCCATAGCCGCGGCGATCGAGGAGACGGCGAAGATCTGGGGCATCCTTGAGACCGTGTTGAGCAAGCATGACTATCTCGCCGGACCCGACTTCACACTGTGCGACATCCCATGGGGCGTGCATGCGCATCGCTGGTTCGGCATGAACTATCTTGGCCTTTCCCGGCCGGAACTGCCTGCGTTGCGCGCCTGGCACGACCGCCTGTGCCGGCGGCACGGCTATCAGCGGCACGTGGTGGCGACGCCGATCGTGTAGGGGCTTATACCAACGGCCGATGAGGGCAACTCTTCCTGCCCACCGTCCTGGCCCGGCGTGTCCGGGCCACCCCCGCGAGCGCGTGCGGCGACAGGTGGCCCGGACACGCCGGGCCATGCCGGGGAGGCGGGCTTCCCGTGGGGTCAAATCCAACGGCGGCTGGTATTAGCCGGCGCCCGTGAGGATGGCCTTGCAGGCGGCCGGAGCCGGCGGCGGCCTGTACGGCGCCGACGGCTTGGACGGCGCATCCAACTGGTCGAACCACCATTGCAGCGTCGCATCGCAGCCGTCCCCCGGCGGAGGCGGCGCGGCCTGGATGCAATCGGCCTGACCCGCGGGGCACCGAAAGCGGATGTGCATATGCGCCGCGTGGCCGTACCAGGGCCGGATCAGCCGCAGCCAGGCGCGGTCTCCGGTGACGTCGCGACACAATTGCTGCTTGATCGCCGCGTTCACCAGGATCCGATCCACGTCCGGCAGGCCGGCGGCCATCCGCAGCAACGCGGTTACCCGCGGCGACCACACCGCCGGATCGACGCCCCGCCCGTCAGCCCGAACCACGCTGGTCAGTTCGAACGTATCCCGCTGCGCCGAGGTCAGCGGTGCCCGGGCACGCATATCCAGACCGACATCGGCGTCAAGGCCGATCTGGTGACTGACATGGCCGCCGGGCAGCGGACCGCCACGCGCGCGCGAAATGTCCTCAACCAGGAGAGTCGGAAACCCGGCATCCGTTGCCTCCCGGCCGAACCTCTCCAGATTCGCGATCGTCTGGGGCGCGCCCCAGAAGGCGCTGCGGTCGAGGTGGATGGTCTGGAATCCCGGACCTTCGGCCGGCAGGCTGACGGCACCGGCGATGCAGCCGCCGGTGTTCGGACCGCCGATGATGTGCAGCGGCCCTGGCGCCGGTCCGGCCGCGGCCCAGGCCCCCGGCGCCGAGCCGGCGCCAGGCAAAATCATGATCAGGACGGCGGCGCCACGCAGGGAAAGCTTCAAAACCGTCGCTCGAGGATCGTGATGACGTCACCCGGCTCGATGAAGCTCTGCCGGGTTGCCTTCCCTTCGATCGCGACTCCGCCGAGGGTCCGCACCACGGCAGCATAGGCGTCGACCGCCCGGTATGTGAAGCCGCCCGCGACGGCGGCGGCAGTCACCACCGTCATCCCCGGCATATACGGATACTGACCCGGCTTGTTGACCTCACCCAGCACGAAGATCGGCCGGTAGGCGGAAACCTCGGTGACGACGGACGGAGAGCGCAGCAGGTTGGCGCTTTGCAGCGACTGGCTGATGCGGGCGGACAGCGCCTCGGCCGACAGGCCCGCTGCCTGCACCGAGCCGATCAGCGGCAGGGCGACAGCGCCGCTGTCGTTGACGCGGAACTCTCCAGTTGTGGAGTCTTCGCCGAACGTGATCACCCGCACGACATCGCCCGGCCCCAGGCGGTAGGCGCCCGGGGAGGCCGGCGGCAGGTCCGGCAGGCCACGCCCGGGAGCACAGGCGCCGACAAGCAGGCACGCGATAACCCGGGCGAGTAGGCGCACGGCGGTGGAACCCTGTTTTAGGGTTGCGGGAGAGCGCCGGATTTCCGGCCGGGACCAGTCCTACAGGCAAAACGTTAACGTTCGGTTAATACCGAAAGCTTTTTTTTCGGACAGCGCGACGTGGAATTGCTTCATTGGCGGAGCGGCGATGGCAAATGTCCTCAGGAAGTGGCTGACCCGCAAGCGGGCCAGCCGACCTCCTACTTTCGGACTACGGTTATCTTGACTTTGACGCCGATCTTCACCAATCGTTGGTAAGAGGTTGCGATGGTGGTTCATCACAATTTCTCCCAGAGTAAGCCGGCCGGGCCAATCCCGACCGGCTTTTTCTTTATGGATCGGCGATTTGAAGAATTGGTTAATGCCGCGGCGGAAAAATCCGCGTGACACGCGTATGCGGATGCAAGTGCTGTTAGCGAAATATTAAGGAATCCGTCTTAATCCAGGGGGTCTCGCTCACCCGCCATCGGACGAAACCGTCCGGGCACGACCAAAAGGCCGGATACCGCGGATGCCCGACAGCCCGACGGACCTGACAGGCGAGACGCCGCTCCCCGAATGGGGACCGCGAGGCTCTCGCCAACCCGACCGGCAGACGATCCGGCGCGACAGTCTGCCCGGGTTTCTGTCGGCGATCCGGCAGCGCCGCCGGACCTTGATCGCGGCGATCGTGGCCATCCCGTTCGGCGCCTACCTGGTGCTGCAACAGATAACCCCACAATACACGGCGATCGGATCGCTGATTTATCAGGCCAGCGAGTACAAGGGCACGCTGCGGGAGGACCCTGTCACCGAAGCCACCATGGCCAGCCAGGCGGAGGTGCTGCAAAGCCTGCGCATCGCGCAGAGGGTTGCCGAGCGGGCCAATCTGTACGGCGACCCGGCGTTCAACCCGACGCTGCGCCCGCCCGGCCTTGCCAGCCGCATCGAGTCCACCATCCGTCTCATGCTTGGCATGGAAGCTGACGACGTCCCCGACGACCAGGCCGAGGGACCCAGGCGAGATCGCGGACGGGAACTGACATTGCTCGCGGTCCAGGCCGCGCTGCACGCGGCCCCCGTCAAGTTCTCGCACGTCCTGGAAGTAACATTCGTCGCGGGCGACCCCGACGTCGCTGCGAACGCGGCGAACAACGCGATGGACGCCTATATCAAAGGTCTGTTCGCCGACAAGCACAAGAAGATCGAAGACGCCACGAGCCAGTTCGAAACCCAGGCGAACGCCCTGCGCGCCACCGTGCGGCAGGACGAGGAAAAGATTGCCGCCTACCGTGAGAAGCACGGCCTCAGCCAGGGCATCCATGCCGGCACCGATACTGAGCAGATCACCCGTCTTTCGGAAGAACTGGCAGCGGCGCGGGCCGAACAGGCCGGGGCCGAGGGCAAGCTGGACGCGGCGCGCGGCCACCAGGGTGCCGCCGCGCAGGCCGCGGTCGCGCCCTCCGTCGTGCAATTGCGCGCCCAGCAGGATCGCCTGGCGGCGCAGATCCAGGCCGAGCAGGGCCGCCTCGGCAGCGCCCACCCGGAGGCGCTCGGCCTCAATCGCCAGTTCGCCGAAGGGCAGCGCGCGCTGGCGGCGGAAACCGCGCGCGTCGTCGCCGCGATCGAGGCCGAGCAGCAGGCCGCGGCGGCCCGCGTGCGGGTGCTGGCGGACAACCTGCGAACCGCGGAGACAGCCGCCGACCATTCGGAACGCGAGCAAATCCCGTTGAACGCCATGATGCGGGACCTCGAGGCCGCGCGCGCCCAGTTGCAGGCGGTGCTGGAACGGCAGCAGCAGACCGAGCACCAAACCTCGATCGAGTTTCCCGAGGCGCACGAACTCTCCCAGGCGATCCCGCCCGAGCATCCGAGCGCCCCGCGCATGGTTCCGGCGATGGCCGCCGCCGGCGCCGCCGGGGTGTTTCTCGGCCTGCTGCTGGTGTACATCCTGCATCTGAACGACGAGACCCTGCGGTGCGGCGGCGACATCAGGCATCTGACGGGACTGCCCTGCTTTGCCCTTGTCCCGGAGGTGGGCAAGCGGGCACTCGGCCATCTCGGGATCGACGAATATGCCGCGCGCCGGCCGCTGACCGTCTTTGCCGAGCAGATCCGGTCGCTGCGTGCCTCCCTGTCCCTGCCAGCCAATCGGCCGCGGGTCGTCGCGGTAACGGCCGCGCGGCCGGCCGAAGGCAAGTCCATCATCGCCCTGTCGCTCAGCCGATCGGCGCAGTTGAGCGGAGAGAGCGTGCTGGCGATCGAGTGCGATGTCAGGCAACCGTCGTTCCAGCGCTGCCTCGGCAGCCCGCCGGCAGCAGGGTTGATGGAGATCCTGCGCGGCCAAATCGACTGGCGTGACGCGGTGCTGACCGATCCGGTGAGCGGCATGCATGTCATCCCGGCCGGCAAACCCGGCGGCGACGTACCGGGGTATTTCCTGTCGGCAGAGATGCGCCGGTTCCTGGCGGATGTCCGCGACCGCTACGACCTGATCGTCATGGACGCGCCGCCGGTCGAGGCGTTGACGGAGGCCCGCATCGCCGCGGCGCTGGCCGATGCGACCGTGCTGTGCGTGCGCTGGGGCACCACAAACGGCGCCACCTTGCAGCGCACGCTGGAGGTGCTGCGCGATGCCAACGCGAAGGTTATCGGAACAGTGCTGACACGGGTCGATTCTCGTGCGCATCTTCGCGCCGGCTATGCCGACGCGGGGGTATATCATCGCCGCTACCAAACCTATTACCGGGGGCAGTGACGATGACGGGCCGTTTTCTGGTGACCGGCGGGGCCGGATATGTAGGCAGCCACCTGGTGGCGGCGTTGCTCGATGGCGGCGCCTCGGTCACCGTGCTGGACAATTTCCGCACCGGGCACCGCGCCTCCGTGCCGCGGCAGGCGAAGCTGGTCACGGCCGATTTAGCGGAGGTGGAGCAGATCGACGCGGTCCTGGCCGATGGGCCGTGGGACGCGGTGTTGCATTTCGCCGCGCTGTCGCAGGTCGGCGAGAGCATGCGCATGCCGATGCGCTACCTGCTGGACAACGCGGCGAACGGCATCCGGCTGATCGATTCCTGCGTGCGGCACGGGGTGTCGCGCTTCGTGCTGTCGTCCACGGCGGCGCTGTTCAACGAACCGGGGAATGCGCCGATACCGGAGGATGCGCGGATCGATCCGCAGTCGGCGTATGGCGACAGCAAGTGGATGATCGAGCGGGCGTTGCACTGGGCGGGGCAAGTGCATGGGATGCGCTCCGCCTGCCTGCGGTATTTCAACGCGGCGGGCGCCGATCCGGCGGGTCGGCTGGGGGAGGATCACCGGCCGGAATCGCATCTGATCCCGCTGGTGATCGATGCCGCGCTCGGGCGGCGGGCGGCGCTGGACGTGTATGGGGACGATTATCCGACGCCGGACGGGACCTGCATCCGGGACTACGTGCATGTCTCCGATCTGGCGACCGCGCATTTGCTGGCGGTGCGGCACCTGGAGCAGGGCTCGGTGGTGTGGAACCTCGGCAACGGCGCGGGACACTCGGTGCGGCAGGTGATCGAGTTGGTCGAGCGTGTCAGCGGCCTGACGGTGCCGTATCGGATCGCGCCGCGCCGGGCGGGGGACGCGGCGGTGCTGGTGGCATCGTCAGCTCGGGCGCAACAGGCGGGTTGGAGGCCGGTACTTGACGCGCTGGACGACATCGTCAGCACGGCGTTCGCCTGGCGGAAGGCGCATCCGCATGGTTACGGCGAGTGAGAGGGCCAGGGCAATCGCATTGAATATAGCCATCAGGTCCCCTGATCCGGGGCCGGTGCCGCGTTCAGCAGGATATAGCGCTCGATCCCGATCTGCTTGATCAGGTCGAATTGGCGGTCGAGGAAATCGACATGCTCCTCCTCGCTCTCCAGGATGCGCAGAAACAGGTCGCGCGATACGTAGTCGCGAACGCTCTCGCAGTAGGCGATGCCCTCCCGGAGGTCATCCAGCGCCTTGGCTTCCAGCCGCCGATCGGCGTCGAGTATTTCCTCGACGGTCTCGCCGACGGCGATCTGATTCATCCGCTGCACGTTCGGCAGGCCGTCGAGAAACAGGATGCGCTGGATCAGCCAGTCCGCGTGCTTCATCTCATCGATCGATTCTGCGTATTCCTGCTTGCCGAGCTTTGTGACGCCCCAATGCTGAAGCGTGCGGGCGTGCAGGAAATACTGGTTGATCGCGGTCAGTTCGTTGGTCAGTTGCGTATTGAGGTGCTCGATCACCTTTGGATCTCGCAGCATGGGGTCACCTCCTTCACAAACAGTCAACAACCGTGCGCGCTGTTCAACCGGCCGTCCAGACGTATTCTACCACCCCGCCTTGAGTGCGACCCATCGAGCCTCGCTTCCCCGTCATGGCCCGGCTTGTCCGGGCCACCACCGCCGGAACGTGCCGCGCAAGGTGGCCCGGACAAGCTGCGCCATCACGGTTTATGGTGATAGTCGCTCTCGACGCGGACTGGTATCATCCGGCCAGCGGCAGAGGTTCCGTCACCTGACTGGTATGTTCGCGCAACAGCTTCAAGATCGCCTTGGCGCACTGGCCGCATTGGGCGCGGCACCCGCAAGCTTCATAGACGTCGACAAGGCGGCGACCCGTGCCGGCGGCCGCGACCTGTTTGAGCTTTCGATCCGTCAGCGCATTGCAAAGGCAAATATACACGAGGCGGTCCATCCCTATCGGTTGAGGTGGCTTTAGCAGGAAATGCAAATCACTCGCAACCGCAGAATGCATCTATGTCGCCTCAGCGCGTCCCGTCATCAAGATCCTTCAGCAGGCGCCGCATCATCTTGCCGGACGACGTCATTGGCACCTGGCTCACGAATTGAACGGCACGTGGAACTTTGTAGGCGGCAAGGTGCTCCCGGCAATGCGCGATGATCGCCTCGGCTGTGAGGTCGCAGTCCGGCTTGGTCACGACGTAGGCCTTGGCCAGTTCGCCCTTCACCTCGTCAGGCACCCCGGTGACCGCGGCCAGGGCAACGGAAGGGTGCATGCATAACACACGCTCGAGTTCAGCCGGATAGACGTTGAACCCGGCGGTCAGGATCATGTCCTTCTTCCGGTCCACGATGGTGAAGAACCCGTCCTCGTCCACCGTCGCGATATCGCCGGAGTGCAACCAGCCATCCGGCTCGACCGCCTCCTTTGTGCCGGCCGGGTTACCGTAGTAGCCCTCCATGACCATAGGTCCGCGAAACATCAGTTCGCCGCGCTCGTCCGGGCCCAAGACCTTCGCCGCATCGTCCATATCGACCACCTGCATTTGGTTGCCGGGAAAGGCTATGCCGATGGTGCCAGGTTTGTTCGGGCCGACCGAGGGATTGGCGCTCGCCGCTCCGGCCAGTTCGGTCATGCCCCAGACTTCATGCACCGGGCATCCGGTCCGCTCGGTGAATTCGAGTGACTTCGCGGCCGGCAGTGTCTGGCCGCCGACCCAGCAGCGGGTGAGGCTGGACAGGTCGTGCTTGTCGAACTCCGGATGCGCCAGCAAATAGTAGTAGGCCGTCGGCACGCCATCCATCAGCGTCGCGCCGTGCTCCCGGATCGCCTCCAGCATGGCGATCTCGTTGAAGCGCCGCATCATGATCAAGGTCGAACCCGCCAGCATCGCGGCGTTGAACACGCAGGAGCCATAAACATGCGCGAGCGGCAGGGCGTTGATAACCCGGTCACGGGGTCCACGGGCCGCCATCAGTGCTGTGCCGACGGCTGCGTTGATCACCGCGCGCTGGCTTTGCATCGCGCCCTTCGGATGCCCCGTCGTCCCCGACGTATAGCAAATCGCCGCCAGATCGGCGGCCTTGCGCGACACGGATTCGAAAGCCGGTCGGCCCTCCGCCAGCCAGTCAGCGAAGCTGGAGGCCCCGGGCGGTGTCCGGTCGCCCCACAACACCACAGTCGAGAGATTGGCCGTACCAACCATGTCGAGCAGCGTCTCGCCCTTGTCGGCGGATGCAACGACGGCCCGTATTCCGGCGTCTTCGACGACGTAGCGGACCTCATCCGGAGTCAGCATGACATTCAGCGGGTTGACCACCGCCCCGGTCTTGCAAATTCCGTAATAGGAGACCAGCCATTCCCAGCAATTATGGCCATACAGCATCACGCGATCGCCCGCCCGCACCCCGGTGGCGGCCAGACCGTTTGCCAGGCGGTTGGATAAGGCATCGAGGTCCGCGAAGCTGAAGGTCAGGCCCTCGAACAGCACCGCGGGCCGGTCGCCGAAACGCGCGGCAGCGGCGGGCAGGATACCCCCGATGGTCATGGCCATGTCTGTCTCCCTGCGTCCTGCAACTCTGACTTCGGTTGCTTTTCATGCGACGTTAGCATAGCCGGAGCCGGAGACGTGCAGCCCTTGATTTGTCGTGAGGGCAATGCGCCCCGCCGGTTCATCACGGATCAGGCGGGGCTGAAGAGTTCTCCCCCGGGTTTGACCAATCCTCGGCGTAGCCGGCGAAATGGCACCAACCACCATTGCCAATCCCCCGCTGCGCCGCACATAAATACCACCATGATGCGCCGCCCCACCCGTCCCCGGGCCTACGCGCCGGACCCGAACGCGCCGGGCCGCGGCTGCGACATGCCCGGCTGTCCGGAGGCTGGCGAATATCGCGCGCCGAAGTCCAGGACCGCCCTGAACGACTACCATTGGTTCTGCCTGGAGCATGTCCGCGCCTACAACGCCGGCTGGGATTTTTACCGCGGCATGTCGCCGGCCGAGGTCGAGGCGCAGTTGCGTGCCGACACGTCCTGGCAGCGGCCTTCGTGGCCCATCGGCCGCGGCGGCTACACCACCTGGGACGACGACGTGCTGCACGATCCGCTGCATGTCCTGAACGCCGGCCGGGCGAATGGCACACGCCGGAAGGACCCCCAGCAGCCGCCATCAGAATTGCGGGAGCCTCTTGCGACGCTGGGGTTGTCCTGGCCGGTGACGCTGGACGTGGTGAAGAGCCGTTACAAGGAACTGGCGAAGCGGCATCATCCAGACGCCAACGGCGGCAGCCGCGACGCCGAGGAGCGGCTGAAAACCATCAACCTCGCCTATGCAACCGTGCGATCGCGGCTGGGGCCTGAGACCAGGATGGCTGCAACCGGTTGAGGTCAGACCTGTTGCCCTTGCGCCGGACGCTGTCACGGCTAGACTTTAGCGGAATTGCATCAGGAAAATCGGGACTATGAACACGGCTGTCGATATCGCCCCGCCCCGCCCCACGTCCGAGATCAATCTGCCCGACTCCAAGGTGTCGGCGCGGGAGGCGTTCGAACTCGACATCGACATGCAGGTGCCGGCGTTTTCGGTTCGCACGGAGCACGTGCCGGATATCGACACCTCCTATAAGTTCGACCGGGAGACGACTCTGGCGATCCTCGCGGGGTTTACCTACAACCGCCGGGTGATGATCCAGGGCTATCACGGCACCGGAAAATCCACCCATATCGAACAGGTGGCGGCGCGGCTGAACTGGCCGTGCATTCGCGTCAACCTCGACAGCCACATCAGCCGCATCGACCTGATCGGCAAGGATGCGATCGTCCTGAAGGACGGCAAGCAGATCACCGAATTCCGCGAGGGCATCCTGCCCTGGGCCTTGCAGCATGCCTGCGCCCTGGTGTTCGACGAGTACGACGCCGGGCGGCCGGACGTGATGTTCGTGATCCAGCGCGTGCTGGAGGTCGAGGGCAAGCTGACCCTGCTCGACCAGAACCGGGTGATCCGCCCGCATCCGTCGTTCCGGCTGTTCGCGACCGCGAACACTGTCGGCCTTGGCGACACCACCGGGCTGTATCACGGCACGCAGCAGATCAATCAGGGGCAGATGGATCGCTGGAACATCGTCGCGACGCTGAACTATCTGCCGCACGCGACCGAGACCGGAATCGTGCTGGCCAAGATGGGCCTCGACGGCACCAAGGACCCGGCGACGAAGAAGCGGGTCGAGAGCATGGTGGCGCTGGCCGATCTGACCAGGGCGGGGTTCATCAACGGGGATATATCGACGGTGATGTCGCCCAGGACGGTGATCACCTGGGCGGAAAATGCCCGGATCTTCGGCGATGTCGGGTTCGCTTTCCGCGTCACATTCATGAACAAGTGCGACGAGGCGGAGCGGTCCACCGTGGCGGAGTACTATCAGCGCTGCTTCAACGAGGAGATTCCCTCCGGCGGGTTCACGACGCGGAAGTTCGCGTAGCGACATGAGGTTGGCGGTGTCTCGGGTTTTGTCCCGCGTGTCATGGCCGGGCTTGGTCAGGCCCCATAGGCGTCAGAATAGTGGGCGGCGAGAGAAAAGTTCGCCCGGTGCCTTTCTCTCTCGCCGTCGTGGTCCGGCTTGTCCGGGCCACCTATGCCTGTACGTGCCGCGACAGGTGGCCCGGACGAACCGGGCCATGACGAATGTGGAGAACGCCGTGCTCCGCCTGGCCTCTTATCCTGACGCCAATGGGGCCACGCCCGGCCATGCCACCATTGAGAGGGCGTCATGACGGCCAACACGAAAGACAACGTCCGCACCGAGGACTTCAAGCGTGCCACCGCCGGCGTGCTGCGAGCGATCGCCGAGCAGCCTGACGTCCAGGTCGCGTTCCAGCCCGGCCCGTCCGGCGTCACCGGCAAGCGTGCCCGCCTGTCGCTGCCGACGCGCGCCCTACCCCCCGCAGAGATGGCGAAGCTGCGCGGCCAGTCGGATGCCATCGCGCTGCGCTTGCGCCATCACGACGACGCCGTGCACGCCCAGCGCATGCCGGCGCGCAAGGAAGCCAAGGACGCTTACGACGCGCTGGAACAGGTGCGGGTGGAAGTCGTCGGCTCCCGCCACATGAACGGCGTTACCGCCAATCTGCGCGCCAGGCTGGCGGAGGAATGCGAGTCCGACGGCTACGACCGCATGACGCGCAAGGACCAGTTGCCGATAGACAAGGCGCTGGCATTGCTGGCGCGGGAGAGACTGTCCGGCGAGGCTGTGCCGGACGCCGCCCGGCGCGTGCTGAATTTGTGGCGTGACACGTTGGGCGCCTCCGCCGACAGCGCACTGACCGAAATGATGGGCACGCAGGACGACCAGACCGCCTTCGCCCGCGCCTCCCGCAAGCTGCTGGCCGCGCTCGACCTGGCGGAAGCCGAGGTCGAGGCGGAGCCGGATGACGGCACCGAGGACGGCGACGACAGCGGCCAGGAATCCGGCCCGCAGGACAACTCGCAGGACGGGGAAAGCCAGTCGGAAGCCGATCAGGAAACCATGCTGGGCGCGCAGCCCGAGGAAATGGAGGGCGAGGCCGCCGACGATGACGGGACGGATTCCGAGGAGGAAGCCGCCGTCGCGGAAGGCGACGACCGCCCCGGCGGCCCGCAGCCGCGGCGTGAGCGGCCGAGCACCGACCACGACGCGGCCTACCGCGCCTATGTCCGGTCGTTCGACGAGGAGATCGACGCCGAGGATCTGTGCGATGCGGACGAATTGAGCCGGCTTCGCCAGCAGCTCGATCAGCAGTTGCAGCATTTGCAGGGGGTGATCTCGAAGCTGGCGAACCGGCTGCAACGGCGCTTGCTGGCGCAGCAGACGCGGGCGTGGGAGTTCGACCTGGACGAGGGGATGCTGGACGCCGGGCGTCTGGCGCGGGTGGTGATCAACCCGATGCAGGCGCTGTCGTACAAGCGGGAACTCGACATGGAGTTCCGCGACACGGTGGTCAGCCTGCTGATCGACAACTCCGGATCGATGCGCGGGCGGCCGATCACCGTGGCGGCGATGTGCGGGGATATATTGGCGCGGACGCTGGAGCGGTGCGCGGTGAAGGTGGAGGTGCTGGGCTTCACCACGCGCGCCTGGAAGGGCGGCCAAAGCCGGGAACGCTGGGTGCAGGACGGCAAACCGCGCAATCCCGGTCGGCTGAACGATTTGCGGCACATCATCTACAAGGCGGCGGACTCGCCGTGGCGGCGGGCGCGCAAGAACCTCGGGCTGATGCTGCGCGAGGGGCTGTTGAAGGAGAACATCGACGGCGAGGCGCTGCTATGGGCGTATCGCAGGTTGCTGGTGCGACCGGAGCACCGGCGGATCCTGATGGTGATCTCCGATGGCGCGCCGGTGGATGATTCGACGCTGTCGGTGAACCCGGGGAACTACCTGGAGAAGCACCTGCGGGAGGTGATCCGCGATATCGAGCACCGTGACCAGGTGGAACTGATCGCGATTGGGATCGGGCACGACGTGACGCGGTATTACCGCCGGGCGGTGACCATCGTGGATGCCGAGGAGCTTGGCGGCACCATGATGAAGAAGCTGACGGAACTGTTCGACGAGGACATGGAGGCCGCGTGGGTACGGGCGGCGGGAGAGCGGGCGGCGCTGGTGATTTGATTGGCGCGCGGCATCCCGGTTGCAAATTCGGCTATCGCGCGAAGTACATGTCCATCCGATCAAAACGACCGGCCGAGTGCAACTTCGTATTGACGCACTTCGTGACAAACGACAATAGGCTGCATCATGATCCAGATGTCTGAAGCCGAACTGGAAAAGCTCGCCCGCGAAGCCGCCCTCGACATCGCCGGTCCGGAAGCCTTCGAGCAAGTCGAGATTGAAACCGTCGTCGATCTCGATGATCGACCGGCCTACTACTTTACCTTTCTGATTAATCAGGACCGAGCGAGGCAACGGCCCGGAATGGTCAGAACCCGCCTGAGCCAAAGGCTCCGGGACGAGTTGGAGGCGCGCGGCGACGAGCATCGCCCCCTGCTTCGGATGCTCGACCGATCCGATTGGGACAAGCGAGGCAGTGCCAGACTCTACTGATCTGCTCAGTCTCGCCCGTCTGCTCTCAAACGCAGGCGGCCGAACAAGCGCAACGGATGTTGAACTCCGCCGCGCCGTGTCGTCGGTTTACTATGCGGTGTTCCACAAGGTTTCGACCGCCGCGGCGCGCTGCTTTCTGGGACCCGGCCAGGAAGAGACCGCCGCGTACGCCATTCTGTATCGCAGCTTCGATCACCGGCACATGAAAATGGTCTGCGAGGCCCTCCAGGCATCGACGCTGAAGGACAAATTCAGGCGTCAATTGCGCAGAACGGCGGTTAGCCGTGAGATGCGAGATTTCGCGGAGATTTTTCCGGCCCTGCAAGACGCCCGTCATCTGGCCGACTATGACCCGACTGCTCGCTTCCTCGCCTCGGATGTCGCCTCCCTCATCGATCAGGCGGACGCCGCCATGGGGGCGTTCGATCGGGCGCCTTCGCAGGAACGGATCGATGTCCTTGCGCTCTTGATGGTGCGCATCAGGGACTGACTCGCGACCTGCGCTACTCCGCCGCCGCCTGCTGCCCCCGGACGTCCGTCGAATACCGCAGATGCACCGGCGCATCCGCCTCCCACGGGTCCTTCAGCCCCAGCCCGGCGCCAAATTCCTTGATCGCCGGCATCACCTCGCCGCACAGCAACTGGATGCAGCGGCGGCGGTCCCCCTTGCTGACGGTGCCGTCGTTCGCCCAGATGCCCATGATTCCCGGACGCGTGTGCTCGACCAGGTATTTCAGCCGCGCGATGACCTGGTCCGGTGTCCCGGCGATGATCATCGTGTCGGCGACCTGCTGCTCGAAGGTGGGGTTGCCGCGCGGGTTCGTTGCGCGGCCGACGGCGAACTCGACGAAACTCCGCCGCCCGGACGGCGAGAAATAGCCCGACGGGTTGGCCCAGACCGGATGCGCCAACCCGGTGAACTCGCCCTGCATCCACATGAACTGCCTTGCGTTGGCCAGCGCCTTTTCTTCGGTGGCCTGCACATGCACGCGGATCAGGTAACCGAAATTCTCCGGCCCGGCGGTGTAGCCCGCATCCGCCGCCGCCTTGTCGTAGGTTTCGTGGATGGCGCGGGTCGCCTCCAGCGAGGTGTTCAGCGCGATGTAGGGATAGCGTTGCTGCGCCGTCCAGATCACGGTTTCCTTCGACAGCACGCCCGGTATCCACACCCGGGGATACGGCTTCTGCAACGGCACCGCCCAGGGGTTGACCACGCGCTGCTGGTAATGCGTGCCCTCCCAACGAAACGGCCCCGGCTGCGTCCAGGTCTTCTGCACCAGGTCATGCGCTTCCATGAAGCGTTCGCGGTTGAAGGCCGGATTCACCCCGTTGGCCAACTGCTCCTGCCCGCCGCCGCGCACGAACCCGGACACCAGCCGGCCTTTCGAGATCATGTCGATCATCGCCAGCTCTTCCGCGAGCTGCACCGGGTTTTCCGACAGCGGCAAAGGATTACCTAGAATAACGATCTTCACCCTTTTGGTCACCGCCGCCAGGATGGCCGCGAACATGTTGGTGCGCGCCTGCATGCAGAACGGAGCATTATGATGCTCGTTCAGCATGATGCCGTCGGCACCGCATTCCTCGGCGAGGACGTATTCTTCCAGGTATTCGTTGTACAGCCGGCTGCCCTCGACCGGGTCATAGTGGCTGTTGGAGAAAGTAAGCGCAGTGGCGCCGTAATCCAGGCCGGCCTTGGCGTCGTAGGCCGACATCGGCTGCTCGGTGAAATACATCATGTGCATGAAAATGCCCTCCTTCAGCGGCGGGAGATGAAATCGGTCACCAGTTTCGCGACCGCATCGGGCTTTTCCATCTCGGCGAAGTGGCCGCAGCCCGGAATGGTGGTAAAGGTCGCGCCGGGCAGCGCCCGCGCGTACGCCTGGCCTGCGCTGAGCGGAACGATCCGGTCGTCGTCGCCCCACACCACCAGCGCGGGTGCGCGTATCCCGCCGAGCAGATGCGGCAAAGTCTGGCTATACATATACGGCTTCCAGGCGACCCGGAAACTCATTTCGCGCGCGATATCCCAGGCTTCGAGCTGGTCGGTCGAGACGTCGCCATACACCGCGGCGAACGCGGCTTCCTCATGGAACCCGGACCGAGGATAATCTATGTACGAAACAATCGCCTGATCGGCGATATCACCCTCCGGCGGCTTGATCCCCATCGCCCCGATCAACACCAGGTTGCGGTAACCGGCGGGCGCCAGGCTGGCCATTTCGGCCGCGATCCATCCGCCGAAACCCAGCCCCACCAGCGAGACCCCCGGCTCATTCAGATCGGCCAGCAACCAGGCATACATCGCGGCGATGTCGCGCGGATGACGCAGCCAGTGCGGCCGTTCCGACTTGCCCCAACCTGGATGATGCGGGATCAAAACATCGAATGTCTCAGCCAAAGCCTCATAAAATGGCAGGCGATCCAGAGTGCCGATATCGTGGTGCAGTACCAGGACCGCCGGGCCGCTGCCGCCCCTGATCACATGCAGCTTGATACCGGCGATCTCCCTGACCGTGTCGGTCCAGACGACGCTCATGCGCGGTTTCCTCTCCGGTGGCTTCCATCCGAAGGATACTCACCAGTAGCCGCGTCTGTCCAATCAGACGGTCCCGGCCGGACGCAGCCGGCACAACGCCGCATCCGTTTCTGTTTCGATCTGGATCGTGCTGTGGCCGATGCCGAACTTCTCCTGCAAGGAACCCGCGAGTTCGTGCGACGCACGTTCCGCCGGAACCGACGCGCACACCAGATGGACGGTCAGCGCGGTCTCGGTCGTGCTCAGCGCCCAGATATGCAAGTCATGGACCTCCCGCACACCGGGCTGATCGGCCAGCCAGTCATGCACCGCCTCCCGCGCCAGCCGGGACGGCACCGCGTCCATCGACAGATCGATTGATTCTCGCAACGTGCTCCACGTCGTGCCGACGATGATCGCCACGACGCCGAGGCTGGCCATCGGATCGAGCCAGTTCAGCCCGGTCAGCCGGATCGCCAGCGCCGCCGCCACCACCGCCAGCGAGACCAACGCGTCGCCCGCCAGATGCTGGAACTGGGCGCGAACGTTCAGGTCGCTGTCCCGCTCGCGCATGAACAGCAGCGCGCTGCCGCCATTGATCACGATGCCCGCGGCGGCGACCGCCATCACGATCCCGGAGGCAACGGGCTGCGGCTCCAGCAGGCGGCGGATCGCCTCCACCCCGATGGCACCGACGCCAATCAGCAGCACGACGGCGTTGACCAGAGCGGCGAGGATGGAACTGCGCCCCCAGCCGTAGGTTCGCCGATCCGTCGGCGGCCGGCGGGTCAGCCAGGCGGCGCCCCAGGCGAGCAGCAGCGCCAGCACATCGCCGAGATTGTGCGCCGCATCGGCAACCAGCGCGACGGAGTTCGCCGCCACCCCGAACCCCGCCTCGGCCAGCACGAACCCCAGGTTTACGCCGGCGCCGATGGCGAACGCCCTGTCCATCCGCGCCGGGGCGTGATGGTGCCCGTGGGGGTGTGCGTGGTAGTGGCCCCGGTGATTGTGGCCGTGATGGTGTTCGTGCGCTGCCATTCTTCCATCATGCCACGGCTTTCGTGACGCCGAAATGGCGCACTGGTGATGAGGCCGCGCCGCCCAAACCCCTAACTTCCGCATGGTTTCCGCAATCCGACCGGGAAGGGTCATGCTGCCTGGCTCGATAACCACCCTGCTGGGACTGGCTGGCCATTCGCCCTGGTTCCAGGCCGTCGCGATCGTCCTTGGGACCTTCATCCTGGAGGACGCCGCGACGGTGGCGGCGGCCATGCAAGTCGAGGACGGCGCCCTGACGGCACCGCTGGCCCTCTGCTCCCTGTATGCCGGCATTGTCTTGGGAGATCTGGGGCTGTACGGCCTCGGCCGCCTGTCGGCGCGGGTGCGGTGGATCGCCCGCCATCTGCCACCGCACCGGCAGGAGACGATCCGGGCGTGGATTGATGGACGCATCTTCAAGGTGGTGCTGGTCAGCCGCTTCCTCCCGGGATTGCGGCTGCCGACCTACACCACCTGCGGCTTCGTCGGGGCCAATCTGCTGCAGTTCACCGGTGCGGCGATCGTCGCGACGCTGTGCTGGACCAGCCTGCTGTTCGGGGTCTCCCTGCGGCTAGGGCGGTTCCTGATGGATCACTTCGGCGTTTGGCGCTGGGCGGGCGCGGCCGGGTTCGTGGTCTTCCTCATCCTGGCGGGCCGGATCGTCGCCTCCGGCCTCCAGGAGGCACGGCAATGAGACTGGAAACCGCCGTCTCCGCCCGGCAGCCGGCGCCAAAGCCGGTCTCTTTCTTCGAATTCTGGCCGGGTTGGCTGTTCTATACCCCGGTCGTGATCCATTGGCTGCTGCTTGGCCTGCGCTATCGCGATTTCAGCCTGCCGACGGCCGCCAATCCACGCATCAGCACGGGCGGCCTGTGCGGGGAATCCAAGCTGGCGATCCTGTCGCTGGTCGGCCCGGAGGCGCGCGACAGCATCGCCCCGGCCTGCGGCGTGACGGCCCGTCCCGGCGGGGCGGCGGCCGCGGAGGCGGCCATGCAAGCTGCTGGCCTCGTCTACCCCGTGGTGGTGAAGCCGGATATCGGCTGCAACGGCACCGGTGTGCGCCTGGTGGCGGATGGCGCTGCCCTGGCGCGCTACATCGACGCGTTTCCGGCCGGCGAAACCGTCGTGCTGCAGCAATACGTGGACGATCCGCACGAAGCCGGGATCTTCTACATCCGGCATCCGCATGAGGACGCGGGGCGGATCACCTCCATCACCGTCAAGCATCCGCCGCTGGTCACCGGCGATGGACGTTCGACCTTGCGGGCGCTGATCCTGGCCGACGCGCGCGCCGGTCGCATCCCCCACCTCTATCTCGATCGTCTGGCCGATCGGCTTGATAGCGTGCCGGAGGCGGGGGAGACGGTGCGGCTGGTTTTCGTCGGCAACCATTGCAAGGGATCGATCTTCGAGGATAGCACCGATCTGGCGACCCCGGCGCTGACCGCCGCGATCGATCGGATCGCGAAATCGATGCCGGATTTCTTCTTTGGCCGGATCGACGTGCGCTTCGGCTCCATGGCTCAGTTACGCCGCGGCACCGGGTTCCGGGTGATCGAGATTAACGGAGCCGGATCGGAGGCGACCCATATCTGGGACCCGCGCACATCGCTGCTCGCTGCGTGGCGGGCACAGTTTTTCCATTACGGCGAAGCGTTTCGCATCGGCGCGGCTAATCGAAGGCGCGGGTTCAGGCCGTCCGGCGTGCGGGCGATGTATCGCGACTGGACAAACCAGCGTCGGCTGATGGCGATGTATCCGCTGAATGACTGAAATGGCCAGGCGAACGCCCGGCCATCACAGAGCGGGCTAGCCGCGCGCGTCGTCGACCTGATGGACCAGGCGCTGATACGGTTGCGCCGCCTTCACCTCAATCGAGCGCTGATGGTCAGGCACGGGCACAACCCGGGGCGATTCCGCGGGCGTGGCGGGACCGGACGACGGGCCGCAATCGCCCGAGGTCCGCGACACGACATGAGGCGCCTGGCCGTTGCCCAGATAGGTGATCTGGACGCTCCGCATGCAGACCCCGCCCCCGGCCGGGATCTGACCGAAGCCGGCTTGCATCGTTGGCGGGATCATCGGCTGCATCGCCATTTGGTGGACCGCGCGCAGCATGGCCTCGGCCTGGCGATCCATGTCCGCCGACATGCGTTCGAGCATGGCGAAAGGCGATTCAAAGGCCACGGCCGATGGCGCGAGAACGACCCGCGGCGGAACGTCGCCGGTGTATTGGATCTGCTCGATCTGGCCACTCGGAAGTTGAACCGTCATGACCCGCGTCGTCGCCGTCTGGGCATGGGCAAGGGCGGCAAGGCCGGTCAGCCCGAGGGCCGCCGCACCGGAGAGAAGCACGGTTCGGGACAATCGCATCGGTGTCTCCTCATCGCTGTTGAGTCGGATGCGCCAGCTTATATCGGATTTTGCTTGCGGCAACGCATCCAGTGCATGAACGTTTTGTAATCCGTCAGGGCGGCCGAATGCCCGCAGAATGACCTCTGACGCCTTTCCGCTCAATCGCGGTTAGGCGACACGGGAGCTAACCATGGCGACGATCACAGTGCTGGACCATCCGCTGCTGCGCCACAAGCTGACGTTGCTGCGCGACAAGACGACCACTACAGCGCAATTTCGTCAGGTCGCCCGCGAGATCAGCCTGCTGATGGCCTACGAGGTCACCCGCGACCTGCCGCTGGAGACGATCGACATCGAAACGCCGCTGGAGCCGATGCGGGCCGAGCATCTGGCCGGCAAGAAGCTGTGCATCGTCTCCATCCTGCGCGCCGGCAACGGCATCCTCGACGGCATGCTCGATTTGCTTCCGTCGGCGCGGGTCGGCCATATCGGCCTGTATCGCGATCCCGCCACGCTGCGGCCCATCGAATATTACCTGAAGCTGCCGAGCGACATCGCCGAACGGTTGGTGATCCTGGTCGATCCGATGCTGGCGACCGGCCATTCCGCCGCCGCGGCGGCCGATCGGCTGAAGCAGGCGGGGGTGACGGCGATGAAGTTCGTCTGCCTGTTGGCGGCGCCGGAGGGGATTGCCGCGTTCACCGCGGCGCATCCGGATGTGCCGGTGTTTACCGGTGCGGTTGACCGGGAACTCGATAGCCACGGCTATATACGGCCGGGGTTGGGAGATGCGGGAGACCGGTTCTACGGGACGCGGTAGCCGTCAGGATTTACGGGCGGAGGGCCTTCATGGAGACGTCCCGGTCGCCCTCCAGCCTCTCCGGATCGCAGAGAGGTTTGGCTTCGCTTATTCAGCCTTCGCGATCATCGCCCTGCGGATGCGGAATTGAAGCGAGCAGCGGTCCGGTCTGCGCCCAAACCGAAACCGGTCCACCTCCGCACTGAATTGTCGTCTCAGGACTGTGAAATGCTGTGCGAGCCGTTTTGGCTTTCACATATTGACATTTGGCCGCTGCCGTGGCGGCATTTCCGAAGAGCGTCCGGATTTCGCATCGACTCCGCACGTGATTCGGCGGCAAGGCAGACCAAACAAGGACAAAAATGCCACTTCGGTCGCTAAGAACCGAAAACAGGAGGGCGGGATGAGCAAAATTCAGAAATTAATTCGCGGCTTGACGATCGCAACGTGCACTGCGTTGGGCGCCATTTCAACTTCGTTCGCGGCCTCGCCGGACGGAATGAAACTGTATGTGTTCTCCTCCGGTTGGCTGAACATCGAAAAGTCGGCATTGATCAGCACGGCGCCGCCGGGGCGGTTCCGGATTCCCGTCGCATTCTTCCTGATCAAGCACCCAAAGGGCAACGTACTGTTTGATACCGGGAACAACGACAAAATCATCACTGACCCGGCGTACTGGGGACCCAACATCGCCGCGATCGATCCGGGAAGAAGCCCTGATGTCGCAATCGACACCCAGCTTGCCAAGGTTGGCGTCAAGCCAAGCGACATTAATTATGTCATCCTCGGCCATATGCACCTCGACCACGCGGGGAACGTCGGCAAGTTCCCGACCGCGACCATCGTCTATCAGCGTGATGAAATCCTGAACGCATTCTGGCCGAAGCCCAACACGGCCGGTCCCTATATAACCGGCGACTTTGCCAGCCTGCGCAGCGGGCTCGGGAACCCGATGGGCAACGCGCAGCCGGTTATCGAGCTTGATGGCGACCTCGATCTGTTCGGCGACGGAAGCATCTTCATTCATCGCTCCGTCGGGCATACCCCCGGGAGCGAACTGGCGCTCGTGCGGCTGCCCAAGACCGGATTGGTCATCCTGACCAGCGATGCCTCCTACTCCAGCGAGAACCTGAACCAGAACATTCTGCCAAGCATCGGGCTGGCCTATGACCCGACCGGCATATTGAATGGTTACGCCTATATCCGGCGCCAGCGTGACCTGGAACACGGGGACGTCATCTTTGCGCATGACCCCGACGTCTTCAAAGCGCACAAGCAGGCACCCGACTTCTACGAGTAGGAACCCGTTTTCAATTCAGCTTCCTGGCATCCGGGCGGAGATCGTTTCGCCCGGATGCGAGCACGGGTACTGTTCGATGCCATCGACGATTATCCAAGCCGACAACCTGGTCAAATGGTACGGCCCGCGTTTGGCTGTCCGCGATGTTTCTTTTTCAGTCAACCAGGGCGAGGTCGTCGGATTGCTTGGGCCAAACGGTTCCGGCAAGAGCACGATCTTCCGTATCCTGACAGGGTATATCGCGCCGTCCTCCGGGACCGCGCGCGTGGCCGGCCATGATGCGGCGTTGGATGCCATCGCATTGCGCCGCGACGTTGGCTATGTGCCGGAAGACGCCCCCTTGTACGACACCATGCGGGTTGCTGAGTTCCTTCGCTTCATGGCGCGGATCAAGGGTTTGGACGGGTTGGTTTTGGCTCGCCGGATTACAGAGGTCGCCGCGCGGCTGAGCCTGGAAAAGGTTATGGACATGCCGGCGGCGAAACTGTCGCGCGGCTACCGCCAGCGGGTGTCGATCGCCCAGGCGCTGCTCAGTGAGCCGCGGATCCTGGTGCTCGATGAGCCGACCAGCGGACTCGATCCCAGCCAGGTCATCGGGGTGCGGGATCTCATTCGCGAGCTGGCCGGCAAGCAGACCGTGCTGATCGCGTCGCATGTTTTGTCCGAGATGCAGCAGATCGCCGATCGGGTCATGATTCTGCTGGATGGGAAGCTGCTGACGGCGGACGCGCTGGCGCAAAACGCGCCGGTCCGGCACATCCGGCTTGAGGCGGCCGGAAGCGATCAGGACATAAGGGGCGCGATCAACACCATCGCGGGAATCCGTACAATTTCTACCCGTTACGAATTCGGTGCCACACGCTATCTGATCGAAGCCGACGATCGGCCGCGCCTGCCCGAGGAAATTGCGGAAGTCTTGTCCGCGCGGCGCATTGCCCTTTCTGAACTGACAACGATAAAGCCGGACCTCGAACAAATCTATCTCGACCTGACCCGTGCCCCGGCGGAGGCCGCATGAGAGGCTTCTTCATCCTTTGGCTGAAGGAGGAGCGCGCATTGTTCTCCTCCCCGATCGCGTATGTGGTGATCGCGGTCTTCCTGCTGATCATGGGGTATAGTTTCACCCTGACGTTGTTCGTCGGTCACGCACCGACGTTGGTGCATCTGTTCTTCCAGATGTTCGTTATGTTCCTGCTGACGGTTCCGGTGATCACCATGCGGCTGATCGCGGAAGAGCGTAAGCTGCGGACGATCGAATTGCTGTTGACCTCACCTGTAACCGAAGTCCAGATCGTGTTCGCGAAATTCGCGGCGAGCATGAGCCTTCTGATCGTCATGCTGGCATTGTCGACGATCTACGCTCTGGTGCTGGCTTATTTCGGCAACCCGGATTGGGGACCGATCTTCAGTGGCTATCTGGGCCTTGCGTTGTTGGGGGGCGCTCTGGTCAGCGTCGGGCTGCTGGCGTCGTCGCTGACGACAAGCCAGATTATCGCAGCGTTGCTGTCACTGAGCCTGTTCCTGATGCTGTGGATCATCGATTTGTTTGGCTATCTGCTACCGGAACCATTCGATTTGTTATTCGTCAACCTGTCCTTGTCGGTGCATTTCAAACCGTTCGCTACAGGCTCACTGTATCTGTCGGACGCTGCATTCTTCATCACCGCAACGTTGGTTGCGTTATTCTTGAGCGTCCGCGCCCTGGCGTGGCGCTGAGGCGGGTCATGTCCAATATCTCCGGCCGGGTTCTTCTGACGGCATTCGTGGCCATCGCCGCCCTGGTGGCGGGCACCGTGGGGGCCACGCGGCATTTCGGCCCCTGGGTGTCGAATTTACTGTTTTTCACCGCGTGGACCGTGGCCGTGCTGCTGCTGTTCGTGCTGGCACTGCGCCTGCCGCTGCGCGCCCGAGGATCGCGATACGGGGCGATGATCCGCAACGGATCGATGGCGGTTGCCGCGCTGGTCGTCGGCTGGCTGGCGAATGTCGCGGTTTACCGGCATGATGTTCATTTCGATCTTAGCCAGGAAGGCATCAATACGCCCCCGCCGCAACTGGCATCCGTGGTCGACGGTCTGAACACCGACGTCACTCTCACGTATTTTTACAACGCGGGCGATGAGAATGCGCTGCGGGCAAAAGATCTGCTGACCATCGCGGCACGAAAGAACAACCGGTTCCATGTCGCCTTTGTCGATCTGGACAATGACCCCGCAACGACCCGCGCATACGGCGTTCGGGCCTACAATACCGCCGTCGTGCAGGCGCAGGACCGCCGCGTGGTGGTGGAGAACACTGTCGATCTGGCACAGATGGCCTACGCCTCGCTGCGTGTGTTGCGGCAGCGGTCCGACACGGTTTGTTTCGTCGGTGGCCATGGCGAGGGCGTGCCCGATCCTTCCACGCATCCGCATTTCAGCCACATCGAGACGTTGCAGGGCCATGACATCCCCGGCGCGGGCGACGTTCTCGTCGCGCAACCCAGCGGATTGGACCAGTTGCAACTCGCGCTAACGACGATCGGCTATACCGTTCGAACGATCCTGCCGGCGACCCTGACAGACGTACCCGGCGACTGCTCGCTGGTTGCGGATATCGGCCCCCGGCAGCCCTATGCGCCCGGTGAAGCCAAGGTACTGGCGCGCTATCTGGCTGGCGGCGGCCGCGTGGCCCTGATGATCGACCCCGAATTTCCGCTCGGCGGCGAACTGGCTGGCATGCTCGCTCAGATCGGACTCGGCAGCGACCCGGACGTGATCATCGACCCGCTCAATCATTACGCCACCGACGACGATAAGGTTGCGGTGCCCTACTATCCCCCGCACCCGATCACCACCCGCATCGGGCTGACAATCTTCCCCGACGCAAGGCCAATCGGCGTCGGGCGACCGCCGAGCGGCACCGCGGTCAGCGTGCTGGCAACGACCACCAAGGACAGTTATCGCCGCCCGGTGGCGTCCGAACCCGAGCCGCCGGAAACGGGAACGAACAAGACCGGTCCGGAAATCCTGGCCGTGGCCGCCGAAGGACGATGGCCCGGCACGCAGTCCGGCCAGGACAAGCCGTTCCGGTTGGTCGTTGTTGGCAACAGCAATTTTGCCAGCAACGCCTATCTGTCCTTTGCCGCCAACGGCGACCTCGCCGTCAACATGGTGCGCTGGCTGGCCGACGATGAGGCAACGCCAGCCACCAAGACGCAAACCTATAGCGTGCCGCAACTTGTCCTGACGCGGGAACAGATGCGAAGCACCTTCGTGCTCGTTGAAATCCTCTTGCCACTGACAGTGATCTTGATCGGAGGCATCGTGTTGTGGCGGCGGCGGTGACGCAATCGTTCCGCCGTCTGGCGCTGCCGCTGGCGGTGACGCTGATGATCGCGCTGCTCATTGCCTTGGCGCTGACCGATACCGAGATCGCGGCACCGCGGGAGGGCGGGAAGACGACGTTCGAGGGCATTCTGACTGAAGCGCCGAACGAGATCAGCGGAATCGAGCTTGCCTCGGGAAGCGATCGATACGCCTTCCATCGCGATAACGGCGGCGCGTGGAGCCTCGATCAACGGCCAGCGGACCAGCTCCCGCGGGATCTGGCAACGCATCTGCGAAACGCGCTGCAATTCATGCATAGCTCGGAACCGGCCCGGCGGATTGGTCCATCGGGGTATCAGGCCGCCCGCTTCAGCGATTACGGGCTCGATCCGCCTGCCTATGTCGTTTCGCTCGCGGGGACGCACGGGTCGTTCGTGGCGGATTTCGGGTCGTTCAGCCCGGCGGGGACCTCACAGTATGTTCGCGTCCTGGGACAGCCCACGCTGTATCTCTTACCGCGCCATGTCGGCGAGGAGTGGCAGGTGGCGGCGGACATGGCGAAGCGTTGGTCGCCGCCGGAATCGCCGCTAGGAACCCGCTCGACCCGGCTGCTGCTGCCTGCGTCCATGGATCAGGTCTGGGCCGTCGAAATCGTCTTCGGCGGTCAGCTTCACCGGTTGGAGCGCGACGATGCCGGCAACTGGCTGCTGCACACGGGTCAGCACACTCATGCCGACGGGCAGCGTCATGTCGCCAATCCGGCTCAGGCAGCGGTGATCGCGAAGGCGCTGGACGCGTTCGGAAATACGCAGATCGAGTTGGTCATCGCGCGGCATCCCGGACCTGGCGACGTCGATCATTACGGTCTGAGCCGCCCGCGGATCGTTGCCGTCCTGTACGCAAGGGATGCGTCCACGCCGCTGGCGCGCCTGGAAATCGGCGACAAGACCGGCGACGGCTTCTCCCGCGGCGCCCGTCTGGCACCGAATGGCGACCTGGTGACCCTCGGCGATTACGAGGCTGAACGCCTCATTGCCTTGTTGCGAGAGCTTGGAGCGATCGCATGAGGTTGTGGTTTGCCGTTTGGTTGCTCGCAGTGTTCAACTGGCCCGCCGCCGCGCACCAGATCAATCTGTCCAATGCCCGCGTCGTTATTGGGCCTGACCGGGTCGTCAACGTGGAGGTTTCATTCAAGGGCGCCGATGTCGATCGCGTGGCGGGTACCCGGGTTTACGACGCGAAGACGGATCTGGTCGACCCGGCGAAACTCTCCGCCGCGGCGCTGGAAATCGGCACCTACGTAACAAACCACGCTGTCGTTATGGGCGCCGAGGGGGGTGCCTGCGAACCGGGTCCGGTCACTGTCAAACCGGACCGCGACGGGGTCGTTGCACGCCAGGACTGGTCATGCGGGAACGTGGCAGGCGATCTCGTTTACCGGTCAACCGCGATCATTGACGTCGATCCGGCGGCCAAGCAGGTCGTGCTCATCGGCAGCGGACCCGATCCGTCGCAGGCGCTGCTCGACGCCTCGCAGACCGAGGTGAGATTGGGCGAAGCCGCGCCTTCCCTGCGCGATGTCGTCATGCGCTACGTCGAAGCGGGTATCGAACACATTTTCCTCGGCTACGACCACATCGCGTTTCTGATCGCCATCGTGCTGTGGGCGCGACGATTGTGGCCCGTCATCAAGATCGTTACCGCCTTTACGATCGCGCACTCGATTACGCTGTCGCTGGCGGCGTTGCAGGTCGTCGTCATTCCGAGTTCGATCGTCGAACCGGCGATTGCCGCCTCGATCGTCTATGTCGCCGTCGAGAATTTCTTCTCGCGCGATATTGATCGGCGCTGGCGCGACACGTTCTGTTTCGGCCTGATCCACGGCTTCGGCTTCGCGTCCGCTCTGCAGGAATTCGGACTGCCGCGCGGGGCCGTCGTGCCGGCGTTGGGGGCGTTCAACCTTGGCGTCGAAATCGGCCAGGTCGCAATCGTGTCGCTGGTGATCCCGGGGCTGATCGGGGTCGATTGGCTCGTCGCGGCGGCCCGCGGTTTGCCCGCCTCGCGCACCGCCGCGCTGGTCTACTCGCTATCGGGAGGTATCGCGGTCCTGGGTTGCTATTGGGTCATCGAGCGTACGGCCTTTGCATGACGGGTTAACAATCGGGGCGGATGGCGATGATTGATCATACCGGCATCGGCGTAGCCGACGTCGCCCGTTCCGCCGCCTTCTACGACGCGGCCTTGCAGGCGCTCGGCCTGCGCCGCGTCAGGCAGATACCGGACAAAGTGGGGACTGACGGTATCGGATACGGCGTCGACTATCCCGTCTGGTGGATCGATCGATACCACCCGCATTCAGTCAAACAGCACACCGCCTTCGCGGCCAAGACCAGGGCGGAGGTCGACGCGTTCCACGCCGCCGCGATCAAGGCGGGCGGGACGGACAACGGCGCGCCTGGCCAGCGCTGGCCGAACTACTACGCCGCGTTCGTGCTCGATCCCGACGGCAACAACATCGAGGCGGTCTTCCGCGGCGACTGAAGCCCGCGTCACTTCGGCGCGGCGAGCGACGGCGTGGTCCCGAATGTCTCCCGGAACGCCGCTCCGAAAGCCGGAAGGCTGGCATAGCCGACGGCGGACGCGACGCGCGCCAGTGGGACGCCCTGAGCGATGCGGGACAGCGCCTCCGTCATCCGCAACTGCCGCCGCCATTGCTGGAAGCTCATGCCGGTCTCGGCGCGAAACAACCGCGCCAGGGTCCGCACCGATGCACCAGCCGCCGCCGCCAGTTCCGGCAGGTCCCGCTGGTCCGACGGTTCGGCCAGAAGAACCGCCGCGACGCGGGCCAGGCGCACATCCCGGCAGACCGGCAACGACAGTTTCCGAGTGCCGGCGCGGCGGATTTCGTGCAACGCCAGCGCCGCGACAAGGCGGACGGGTCCGCGCGCGTCCCACACCACAGGCTCCGCGCAGACGGTCAGGATCAGTTCGCGCAGCAGGGGCGACACGGCAATCACCGTCGTCATCGCCGGGCCGGCGGCCGCGGCATCCGCCCGCAGGAACAGCGCGCGCATGCGGACATCCCCATCCATGCGGACGGCGTGCATCGTATCCGCGGGCACCCACAAGCCAGTGCCTGGCGGAACCGTGAACATCGCCGGCTCGGTGGTGATCCGCATCACCCCGGCAATGGCAAACAGAAGCTGCGCGCGCGGATGGCGGTGCATCTCGGTGGCATGACCGGAGGCGTAGTCGCGGGCATACCCCGCCATCGGCCGCGGCGCCTGTTCGAACGGATGCAGCCGGGTTTGGCCGGTGCGCGACAGAGTTTGGCCGGATATCGCCATGGCGACAGCCTATATTCGGCTCAAAGCGAAGGAAACCATCCATGACCCCGGCCGCCCGGCAGATCGTCTTCATCAACACGGCTCATTCACTCACCCATTACAGCCTGCTGATCCTGCCCACCGCCGTGCTGGCGATGGCCGTTCCGGGCGGCGCGTTCGGCGCGGATTACGGGCCGATCCTGGCGCTGGCGACGGGGATGTTCGTGCTGTACGGGCTGCTGTCGCTGCCTCAGGGCTGGCTCGCGCAGCGGTTCGGGCGCAAGGCGCTGATGACGGCGTTCTTCCTCGGCACCGGCGCAAGCCTGTGCGCCGCCGGCTTCGCCGGTTCACCCTGGACGCTGGCCGCGGCGCTGGCGGCGGCCGGAGGGTTCGCCGCGATCTATCATCCCATCGGCACGACGATGCTGGTGGAGGCGGCTGGCGACAAGCCCGGTCGGTCCATCGGCGTGAACGGCGTGTTCGGCAACCTCGGCGTCGCGTTGGCTCCCGTCGTCACCGCCTTCCTGGCGCATCAGATTGGCTGGCGCGCGGCGTTCGTCGCGCCCGGTTTGCTGTGCGCGGCGGCGGGTCTGTTCTGGGCGCGCACGCCCCTGGCGCATGTCGAAGCGCATGCCATGGCGCGTCCGTTCCCTCCCATCCCGCGACATCTGGTTCGGCGGGCGGTGCTGGTGCTGATGCTGATCGCCATGTCGTCGGGGCTGGTGTTCAACGCCTACACGCTGCTGCTGCCGAAGCTGTTGCAGGAGCGGCTGGCGGGCAGCGAATCCCTGCTGCCGCTGGTGGGCGCGGCGGCGTTCATGGTGACGCTCTGCGGCGCGCTGACGCAGTTCACGGTGGGGCGGATGATCGATCGCAATACACTGAAGACGGTGTTCCTGCCGGTGAGCCTGGTGCTGGCTCCGGCGATGGCGGCGCTGTCGTTTGTGCAGGGGTGGCTGGTGCTGCCGGTGGCAGGCGTGGTCGCGGCCTCGATCTTCGGGCAGGTGACGGTGAACGAGACGATGGCGGCGCGGTATATTTCCCCGGCGCTGCGCGCGCGGATCTACTCGGTGCGGTTCTTTGTCGGGTTTCTGGGGGCGGCGGCATCGGCGCCGGTCGTTTCTGTGTTGTACGAACGGACCGGCAGCGTCGCGGCGGTCACACTGGTACTAGCGGCGTTCTCGGTGGTGACGCTGGGATGCGCGTTGTTCTTCCCCGACCGGAAGGAGGAGCTGGAGCCGGCGCTATGGGCCGAGGCGGTGCCGGCGGAGTAGCCGGTTAGGCGGGTTCAAGGTTCATGCGTCAGCTCGGCCGGGTGGAACCGGTCAGGCAACGGCGCGGGGTGCGACCTCGGCCCGGATGCGCTCGCCCTCGGCGCGTTCCGCGACCTCCAGTTCGTAGGCCTTTTGCAGGTTGAGCCAAAAGCCCGGACTGGTGCCGAAGTGCCGTGCGAGGCGAAGCGCGGTCTCACCGGTTACCGCGCGGCCGCCCGCCAGGATCGTGGTGATGCGGTTTGGCGGCACGCGCAGCGCGAGCGCCAGAGCGTGCGCGGACAGGCCGAGCGGTTCAAGGAAATCGTGCCGCAACACGTCGCCCGGATGCACCGGCGGCAGTCGCCCGGCGCTGTCGACACCGGCGAAGTCCACCCGGCCGGCGTCGAGGTCCTCGCGGGAAATCACCTGTCGCGTTGCCATGTCCTGCCTTCCTGTCGCCGCGGAGCGCTGGTGATAATCCACAATCCCGACTTCATTCGCCTCTCGCCAAACGAAGACGATGCGCCACTGGCCGTTGATCCGGATCGAATGCTGGCCGGCCCGGCCGCCTCTTAGTGCCTCCAGGCGGTTCCCGGGAGGAAGCCGCAGATCGTCCAATCGCTCGGTCGCATCGATCGCAAACAGCTTCCGCCGGGCCGCAATGGCCAAATCGCGCGCCATGCCTCGCGGCTGGTCGCCGGAAAAGACACGCGCGGTGGACCTGTCGCCGAAACTGCGGATCACGATCGTACGTAGCGCGTAAGACGCGACGCGTCAAGCCGATCAGCCACCCTGCCGAGCGACCGCCTTTGGCGGCCGGATCGGCACGCTCGGCATAACCATTTGCAAACCCGGGCAGGAATCGCCAAATGCCCGGCATGATGCCAGCGCGCTTTGATGCCGATTCCGACCAACCTGCCGCCGAAGGCTCGCCTTCCGGCATACTAACGCATCGGGGTGGGGCATCGACCTTCATTGGCCGAGCCACGTCAGGAGGGATCTCCCGCCGCCACCTCCTCCTGGCCGCCGCCGCGATGTTCCCCCTCACCGCCAGGGCCGCCCCGTTGACGCCCCGCGACGAAGCCGACATCGCCCGCATCGAGGCCTACCTGAACAGCCTGAAGACGCTCAAGGCGCACTTCATCCAGGTCACCGGGGACGGCCAGACCTCCGAGGGCACCGCCTGGCTGCAGCGGCCCGGGAAAATGCGCTTCCAATACACCCCGCCCTCGCCGTTCCTGCTGATCGCCGCGCACGGCGTGCTGACCTTCAACGACTCGTCGCTGCAGCAGACAAGCAACATCCCGCTCAGCCGCACGCCGCTTGGCATCCTGCTCGCCGACACGGTCACATTGTCCGGCGCCGTCACCGTCACCGCGATCGAGCGCGTCCCGGGGCAGCTCCAGGTCTCGCTGGTGCGCACCGAAAGCCCCGGCGACGGCTCCTTGACGCTGATTTTCGCCGACAACCCGCTGGCACTGCGGCAATGGACGGTGATCGACGCCCAGCGGCGGGAAACCCACGTCACGCTCTATAACGTCCAGCTCGGCGGTAGCTTCGATCAGCAACTGTTCGAGCAGATCCATCCGCCGGCGGCGGATCATCCAGGCTGACCGTCTTGTTACAGAGTGCACATGACGGTCATGTGCCGGTATCGACGAAATGTCTTCTTTTTGCCGCGAATTTGAAGGATGATCTCTTCCCTCATGAGATCGCCTCGCGTCGTCAAGCCCCTGATCGGCATCAGTTGCTGCACCAAGCAGTTCGGCATCTTCGGCATGCCGAATCATGCCGCCTCCGACACGTATGTGCGCGCGACGGACGAAGTCATCCGGGCCGTGCCGGTCCTGCTGCCCGCCAACGGTCCGACCGCCGACATCGAAACCCTGCTCGATCGGCTGGACGGCATCATCCTGACCGGCAGCCGATCGAACGTCCAGCCAACATTGTATGACGGTCCGCCGCATGCGGAAGGCACGCCGGAGGATCCCGCCCGCGACCAGTTCACCCTGCCGCTGATCCGCGCCGCCGTGGCCCGCGGCGTGCCGCTGCTGGCGATCTGCCGCGGCTTCCAGGAACTGAACGTGGCGCTCGGCGGCTCGCTGCACCAGCGCTTGCAGGACCTGCCGAACCGGATGGACCATTCGACGCCGATGCAGCCCTCCTCCAGGGTCCGCCAGGGCAAAGCACATGCGGTCCGCGTCACCAGTGGAAGCTGGCTGCACCGCCTGGCCGGCTGCGGGGAGATCGCTGTGAACTCGCTGCACAACCAGGGGGTCGACCGGCTGGCGCCCGGTCTGGTGACCGAAGGCGTCGCCCCGGACGGCACGATCGAGGCCGTCCGAGTTGTCGCCAGCCAGTCTGGCGCGGCGCCCGGATTTGCCGTGGGTGTGCAGTGGCACCCCGAGTACGACTGGCGCACCGACGCCGTCTCGCGGGCCATCTTCGAGCAGTTCGGCGCCGCTGTTCGCGCCTACGCAGAGGCCGCGCGCCTCGGCGGCGTTTCGCTGGCCGCGGACTGAATCCTTACCCTCTTGCTATCGGTTGCATTTGGACCGATGTATCTTTCCGAGACCGGACCGCTGCGGTCCGGATTAACCAACCCAAGCAAAGGACCGGCTTTCGTCATGTTTATCGAAACCGAAAGCACCCCCAACCCGGCGACCCTGAAGTTCCTGCCGGGACGCGTCGTCATGGGTCACGCCACGGCCGATTTCGCCGCCGCCGGCAGCGCCGCGCGCAGTCCGCTGGCGACGGCACTGTTCGGGCTTCCAGGCGTGGCGCGGGTGTTTCTCGGCGGCGACTTCGTCACCGTGACCAAGACGGATGAACTGTCCTGGCAGTCGCTGAAGCCTCGGGTGCTGGGCGTGATCATGGACCATTTCGTGTCGGGGCGACCGGTGGTCGAGGGCGACAGCGACGACATCGGGGAGGAGGACATCGATCCGGCGGACCGCGAGGTCGTGGAGCAGATCAAGGAACTGATCGACACGCGGGTGCGTCCGGCTGTGGCCGGCGACGGCGGCGACATCGTATTCCGCGGCTTCCGCGACGGGGTGGTGCGGCTGCACATGCAGGGCGCCTGCTCCGGCTGCCCGTCGTCCAGCGCGACGCTGAAGCACGGCATCGAGAACATGCTGCGGCACTATGTGCCGGAGGTGAAGGCGGTGGAGCAGGTTGAGTTCTGACAGCTTTCTCAAACCGCCATGGCTTGGCTTGCCCGGGCAAGCCGTGCCATGACGCAGGGGGGCGGCTGCCGGATCCGACTGTTCGCCGGCGTCGCCTTCAGGCAACGCCCAGGAACTACCGCCAGGGGGACGGCTTCCTGAGACGTCATGGCCTGGCTCGTCCAGGCCACCGCCCGCCACCACCTGCCCGGCCATGACGGAAGGGCGTCGCCTCAAGGAACAGGGGTATGGTCCCTGCTGGCCCGAAGCCGGCGATGACACACAACGGCACCCCTGTTGACGAATCCCGCCGCCTATTTCACGTTGCGACTCAGCATTTACTCCGGAGTTCCGCATGACCATCGAACCCGCCGGCCTCGACCTGCTGTTCCGCGAAGCACGCACGCATAACAAGTGGCAGGACAAGCCGGTCTCCGACGAGACGCTACGCGAACTTTACGACCTTCTCAAATTCGGTCCCACCTCGGCCAACAGTTCGCCGGCACGTTTCGTCTTCATCCGCACGAAGGAGGGCAAGGAGAAGCTCCGCCCTGCCCTGTCCGCCGGCAACCTGGACAAGACCATGGCCGCTCCGGTCACCGCGATCGTCGCCTATGACCCGAAGTTCTACGAGCACCTGCCCCGGCTGTTTCCGCACAATCAGGATGCCAGGTCCTGGTTCACCAGCAACGATTCGCTGGCGGCGACGACGGCGTTCCGCAACGGAACGCTCCAGGGCGCCTATCTGATCATCGCGGCCCGGTCGCTCGGCCTGGACACCGGCGCGATGTCGGGCTTCGACAATGCCAAGGTCGATGCGGCTTTCTTCGCGGCCAACGGCTGGCGGTCCAACTTCCTGGTCAACCTGGGCTACGGCGATCCGGAAGGGGTGTTTCCCCGCTCACCGCGCCTGACGTTCGAAGAGGCGACCATCCTGGCATAAGCGCGCGCTTTCCGCCGGGTGCGCGGAAGCGTAGCGTCGAGCCGCCATGCGCATTCTCGCTCTCGATTCCGCTGTCTCCCGCTGCTCGGCGACTATCGTCACCGGCGTGCAGGTCGCGTTCGGCTTCCAGCACGACCTCGACCGAGGCCACGCCTCGGTGCTCGCGGTCATGGCCCGGGACTGCTTGCGCGATGCCGGACTGGCTGCGGCCGACCTCGACCTGATCGCCGTCACCGTGGGTCCCGGCAGCTTCACCGGCATCCGCGGCGGCATCGCTCTCGCCCAAGGCATCGGCGTGGCGGCCAATCGGCCGGTGGTTGGGGTCACGGTGGGGGAGGCGCTGGCCGATTCGCTGCCGCAGCTCGGCGGCCGCCTGCTGTGGTGCGCCATCCCCAGCCGGCGCGGGCGCATTTTTCTGGAATCGGGCGACCTGGTCCTCTCACTCGCGCTGGCCGATCTGCCGGACCCGCGGCAACCGGTCGCCATCGCGGGAAGTGCCGCGGCGGATGTCGCGGCACGGCTGGCGGCGCGCGGGGCAGACGTCATGCTGACCGATGCCCGCCTGCCGATCGGCCGCCACGTCGCGGCGGTCGCGGAGCGGCGGTTTCGCGGCGAACTTCGCCCCCTGGCGGCGGAACCGCTGTATGTCGACGCACCGGAGGCCCGGGTGCCGGCAGGCGCCGCGCCGCCCGTATCCCCGGCATGAGCCGATGAACTTGCGCGCGCCGCGCCGCGCCGGCCTGGCGGACTGCGATGTCTTGGCCGCGATCCATGCAGCCGCCTTTGCCGCCCCGGACGCCTGGAACCGGGACGTGTTCAGTCAGCAACTCAGTCTGCCCGGCGTGTTCGGCCTGCTGCATCCGTCGGGCGGCATGATCCTGGCACGCGTGGCGGCCGACGAAGCCGAGGTGCTGACCCTGGCGGTCGCCCCCGAAGTTCGCAGGGCAGGTATCGCGGCTGCGCTGTTGCGAGAATCAGCGAGTACTGCCGCCGCCCTCGGCGCCGCCGCGATGTTCCTGGAAGTGTCCGTCGCCAACACCCCCGCCCGCGCCGCCTACGGCAGCGCCGGCTTCAGTCCCGTCGGCCAGCGCCGGGCGTACTACCATGACGGCTCTGATGCACTGGTGTTACGACTGGAGCTCTATCGGGGCTGATAACTCCTTCAAATAATGCCTTATTTTCCCCGCCGAATCAACAATGTGCTGATCCCGGCCGAATCGGTTTCCTGTGAAAGCACCTGGTGCCCTTGCTCGGTCGCGGTGCGTGGCACGTTGCGCAGCGGTTCCTCTCCCCGCAGTCGCACGCGCAGCGTGTCGCCGGGTGCCAGCCGGTCCAGGGCCAGCCGGGTCCTGACAAAGGTCATGGGACACAGCTCGGTGGTGATGTCGATTTCGCAGGTTACATCTTGCATAGACGTCACGATTCCATTTTATTCTATTTGTCCAGTCGCTGTTGCGAAACGGCGGCTCGGCTACTTATATATATCCAGCATAAAGCGACTAGAAAGGTTCCACGATGGCTGAAGAGCCGATTGACTCCGATTTGCTCGGGCTGACCGCCCGAATCGTATCGGCGCACGTTGCCAATAACCCGATCGACTCCGGCGCGTTGCCGGTGCTGATCCGCGATGTCTACAAGGCCTTGTCCAGCATCGAGGAAGCACCGGCCGAGCCGGCCGAGAAGCCGCAGCCGGCGGTGCCGATCCGCAAGTCCGTCTTTCCGGACTATATTATCTGCCTGGAGGACGGGAAGCGGCTGAAAATGCTGAAACGTCATCTGGCGACATCCTTCAATCTGACGCCGGAGCAATACCGGGAGAAGTGGGGGCTGGATTCCAGCTATCCGATGGTTGCACCGAACTACGCCGACAAGCGCTCGTCGCTGGCCAAGCAAATCGGCCTCGGCACCCGCCGGGCGGCGGAGTGACCTCACTTCCAATGTGAAGGTTCCGTGTCAGGGGTCGAGACGCAGCCGTTTCGCCCCCGGCGCGGCGCCCAAAGAGCAAAGCGGGCTTCCCTGTCCCTGCCCCGGCATTGTATGCGATTGCCTCAGGCGTCTCCGGCGAAGGACGCGCCAGCGAGTTGACCGCAAGGAGCCGTATGGAATCGCGCATCGAGCGCCTCTGCATCGAACGCGGTCTGAAAATGACCGGCCAACGCAGGGTCATCGCGCGTGTGCTGTCTGAGGCGGCGGACCATCCGGATGTCGAGGAACTCTACCGGCGCGCCTCCGCGCTGGATCAGCACATCTCCATCGCCACGGTCTACCGCACCGTCCGCCTGTTCGAGGAGCAGGGCATCCTGGAGCGCCGGGACTTCGGCGGCGGCCGCGCCCGGTATGAGCCGACGGAAGACGGCCAGCATTATCACCTGATCGACATCGAGACCGGCAAGGTCATCGAATTCCAGGACCCGGAGCACGAACGGCTGATGCACTCCATCGCCGCGCGCCTCGGTTTCAGCGTCGTCTCCCTGCGGCTTGATGTGTTCGGACGGAGGCTCGATTCCCCCGACGGGACCCCCGGCGGTCGCGAACTGTTGCATGAGGACTCCTCCCCCTCGCCTGTCGATGGCCGCGATCCGCGGCTGCGCGATCCGATCAAGGACCCGGTTGATGACACAGACTGAAGCATGCACGCTTTTGCCGGAGATGGTGCCGCCGTTTCCCGAGCTTCGGAGCGGAAACCTGGGTGTGCGGCTGGCGATTTCCGCCGACGAGATCGATGCGGTGCAGGCGCTGCGTTATCGGGTCTTCTATGAGGAGATGGGCGCCCGTGCCGATGCGGCGACGACAAGCACGCAACGGGACTGCGACATCTACGATACCGTGGCGGATCACCTGCTGGTGGTGGACCACGACCTCGGCGACGGGCCGGAGGGTGTGGTGGGCACCTACCGGCTGATCCAACGTGACGCGGCGCAGCGCATCGGCGGTTTCTACTCGGCGGGCGAATATGACATTTCGCGGATCGAGGCGCATCCCGGCCGCGTCCTGGAACTCGGGCGATCCTGCGTGGACAACGGCCATCGCAGCCGGGCGGTCATGCAACTGCTGTGGCGCGGCATCGCCGCCTATGTCTTCCAGCACAATATCGACCTCATGTTCGGCTGTGCCAGCCTGCCGGGGATCGATCCGGATGCGCTGGCGATGGAACTGACTTATCTTTACTATAATCATCTGGCGCCGGCCGCGGTCCGCCCGCGCGCCCTGCCGCATCGCTACATCGAGATGCGCCGCCTGGATCGCGACGATATCAATGCGCGCGCCGCGCTCAATAAACTGCCGCCGCTGGTCAAGGGCTACCTCCGCCTGGGCGGGTTCGTCGGCGACGGCGCGGTGATCGACGCGGAGTTCAATACGACGGATGTCGCCGTGGTGGTTCAGACGGAGCTTGTGACCGACAAGTATCACAAGCACTACGAGCGCGACCGCTAAGACCGGTTCGCCGTGCTGACGGGACTGACGAACCGCCTGATCGCCCTGAGCGGGTGGCGGGCTGATGGCACTGCGTTCCTAGCCGGTCTTGTTGCGGCGCTGGCGCTTCCCCCGTTGTTTGTCCTGCCGGCGCTGCTGGTGGCGATTCCGGCCCTGCTGTGCCTGATCCAGGGCGCGCGCGGTCCGGCTGTCGCGGCGCGGCGCGGCTGGTGGTTCGGCTTCGGCCTGAACATCGTCGGCCTGTACTGGATCACCGAAGCGATCCTGATCGAGGCTGACCGGTTCTGGTGGCTGGTGCCGCTGGCGGTGCCGGGGCTGGCCACCGTGCTTGCGGTTTTCGTCGCGGTTCCGGCCGCGGTCGCCAGGCGCGCCCGCCCCGGCTGGCGAGCCGCATTGGTTTTGGCCGGCGCCTGGGTGCTGTCCGATCTCGCCCGGCAGTTCGTTGCGACCGGGTTTCCCTGGAACCCGCTGGGCAGCGTGTGGGAACTGCCGGGACGTCCCGGCGACATCATGATCCAGGCGGCGTCGCTTGTCGGCGTGCACGGACTGACGCTGGCGACGCTCGTGCTTGCCGCGACCCCGCTGCTCGGCCCGGCCTGGCGCATCGGAGGGTTGGTTCTGCTCGCGCTTTGGTGCGACTTCGGCGTCGTGCGGCTGGAGCGGCCGATGCCGCCGGCGCCCGACCTGACGGTGCTGCTGATCCAGGGTAACGTCGCGCAGGGGCAGAAATGGGACCGCGCGCTGATGGTCTCCATTTTCCGGCACTATCTCGATTTGACGCGGCAGGCGGTGGCAGAGGCGGATGGCCGCCCGGCCGTCGTCGTCTGGCCCGAGACCGCCAGTCCGGCGCTGCTCGAGAACGATAGCCGCGCACGTGAACTGATCGCCGATGCCGCGGGCGGCGCGCAGGCCCTGATTGGCTCGGTCCGCTTCGACGCGGCCGATCGGCCGCGCAACAGTGTGTTCGCGATCGGTGCGGGCGGGACGATCGAGGCGATCTACGACAAATGGCATCTCGTGCCGTTCGGCGAGTACGAGCCCACCTGGCTGCCGGTTGCCGTGCAGTTGGTGCCGGGCGGCGGGTTCGCCAGCGGGCCCGGGCCGCGGACGCTGCACATACCCGGCTTGCCGCCGGTCGGAGTGCTGATCTGTTACGAGGCGATATTCCCCTCGGAGGTCATTGATGAATCCGATCGTCCGAATTGGATTGTCAATGTCACGAACGACGCCTGGTTCGGCAATTCGACGGGACCGCGCCAGCATCTGGCGGCCGCCCGGATGCGGGCCGTCGAGGAAGGCCTGCCGCTGCTGCGGGCGGCGAATACGGGCATTTCGGCTGCTTTCGACGGCCGCGGCCACGAAGTCGCTCGTCTGGGCATGCAACAGACGGGATTTCTGCCGGTACCGCTGCCGCCCGCGCTACCGTTACCATTTTATGCACGGGCCGGTTTGTGGTTGCCGGGCGGAGCCGCTATACTGCTCATTATTGTTGGTTTGGCTTCGGGTTCGATGCGCCGGAAAGGCGATCGTCCAAATATTAATACGGTCTGAGACTTTTGCTGTGTGATCTCGTCGAATTCTCTGAGATTTGACAATTTTGGGTTGCATTTTCGAGGGGTTCAGTATAGTGTCGCTCGTGGTTCCCCGTCTCAGGCTGCCTTTGGCGGAGCAAGCGTTCGAACTTCTTACGGTCAGGCTAGAGAAAAAGGACTCACAGTATGGCAGGGGCCGAACAGGTCATGGGCGCTGATAGGGAAAGTCGCCCCAGCCCCATTGATGTTCACGTTGGCTCACGTATCCGCCTCCGCCGGACGTTACTGGGCATGTCGCAGGAACGCCTTGGCGAATCGCTCGGCCTGACCTTTCAGCAGGTGCAGAAGTATGAACGCGGCGTTAATCGGGTCGGCGCCTCGCGGCTGTTCGACCTGTCACGCGTGCTGGACGTGCCGATCAGCTTCTTCTTCGACGATATGCCGGACAGCCTGGCGGCCAATTTCGGTGGCACGACAGGCCGCCGGACCGGCACAAGCACCGAGTCGCAGGATCCGTTTGCGGACGACACCCTCAGCCGGCGTGAAACGTTGGAACTGGTGCGTGCCTATTATCGCATCACCGATCCGTCGATCCGCAAGCGCGTGTTCGAGCTGATCAAGTCGATGGGACCCGCCGAGCCGTAGGCCGGAACGGCATCTCAACATTCACTCAGTTGCGGGTTGTCGAAAGTAGGGCTGCGCGCATCGTGCATTGCGCGGCTGAGCGCTTCGAACAGAGATGCCTTGTCCGGCTCATGCAGGAAGGCGCCGATTTCCCGTGCGCGGCCATGACTCGCGACGAGAATGCGCGAGCCGCCGGCCACGGCTTCCAATTTCACCTGCAACCAGGCTGCGGGCATCGAGAAGCTCTGCCGCCGGCCTCGCGGGTCCGTCCGCGTTACCGTCATCGCCTGCCGGTCCAGCAGGATCAGTTCGCTCGCCCTGGCCCGGCGCAGATTGATCGCCAGCAGAAGGCCCACGAGCGGCACCTCCAGCAGGCTGAAAATGAGCACCGGCCAGGCGCCGAGCAGCAGAAATCGCAGCGATACCGCCGCGCTTAGAGCCGTCAGGGCGCCGCCAATAACAGCGGCGCCCCGCGGGGTCATGCTGCGATAGGGCACGATGAGTGCTTCGAATACCGGGACGGCAGGCTGGATGCGCCGGGATGACATCGCAGCAGCCTACCATATCCATCCGGCGCGGCCAGCGCGGCCCGCTGCTACCGAACGATACCCTTGTCGCCGACGCCGAATCCGCCCGCGGCATTGGCCAGGCGTTGCAGATCGGTCCGGGAAACCATCACGCTCGCGTCGGCACCGCAGTTGCCGTCCTGCTTCGCGGTCTGCGTGCCGGCCCAGTGCACGGTGTATTGCAGGGCCGGTTCGGTCACGCGGCCTTCCACGACGAGGCTTCCGCCGTCGGCCGCCATCACATTCGGGTCCAACGAACAGGTGCCAAGCGGCGCACCCGTCGCCGACAGCCTCGTCCCCGGGATCGTCATCTGCCACAGATCGGTGTCCTGCGAGCCCGGCTTGAATACCACCATGTCGCCAACCTGGGGGCGAAACTCATCCAACTGGAGCACCAGGAATGTGCTCAGGCATCCGGTAACCATGATCCCCATCGCCGCCAGGACCGGGAGCCATGCCGCGAAGGATGTTCCTCGGGGCGATGAATGCCGTTCGTGTTGGTGTTGATCGGATTGTCTCATAACGCGTTTGCCTTCAGCCGACAGCGCCCGTCAGGCGCCTGTAGGACAATATTGTGCAGCGCAGCATAAAAGCAAGGACGGAGTTGACGTTGCGCACCGAATGCGACGGCCCGGCGGGCGCGTCACACGGATGCGAGAGCGTGCGTGGGGCGGAGTTGCCTTTGTCTATCACGGTCGATGCAGCCAAACTCGTATCCGGCCGCGCCGCGGTGGCCCCTGTCACAAACGCGACGCTTGCGTGTGCACCCCCACCCGCCTATGTGGGGGCGCCAAGGTAGCGGAAAGGCTCACCCGCCCATGGACCTCGAAAATCCCTCCCAGCCACTTCCTCCATCCGCGACGTTGCGGATCGGGTCTTCCCGTGTCGAGGAAGCGCTGGCGTTCGATGATGTGCTTGTCGTGCCTGCCTATTCCCAGGTGCTGCCCTCGCTCACCAGCACCGTCACGCGCCTGACGCGCACGATCTCGCTGAACATTCCGCTGATCTCCGCCGCGATGGACACCGTGACGGAAGCGGAGATGGCCATCGCCATGTCCCAGCTCGGCGGCATGGGCGTGATCCATAAGAACATGACGCCGGAGGAGCAGGCCTCCCTGGTCCGCCGCGTCAAGAAGTTCGAGTCGGGCATGGTGGTGAACCCGCTGACCATCCATCCCGACCAGACCCTGGCCGACGTCAAGGCGCTGATGACCAGCCACCACATCAGCGGCATCCCGGTCGTCGAGCGTGACACCAACCGCCTGGTCGGCATCGTCACCAACCGCGACGTCCGCTTTGCTACCGAGCCGACGCTCAAGGTCTACGAGTTGATGACGCGGGAGAACCTGGTGACGGTGACCGCGGATGTCGGCCCAGACCGGGCGCGACATCTGCTGCATAAGCACCGCATCGAGAAACTGATCGTCGTCGATGACCATTACTGCTGCGTCGGCCTGATCACCGTCAAAGACATGGACAAGGCAGAGCATCACCCGCTGTCCAACAAGGACGAACTCGGCCGCCTGCGCGTCGCCGCCGCCACCGGTGTCGGCCCGGACGGCGAGGCTCGCGCGCGGGCGCTAATCGCGGTGGAATGCGATGTCATCATCGTCGATACCGCGCATGGCCATTCCGCGGGCGTGTTGCGCACCATCGAGGCCATCAAGAAGGCGTCAAACGCGGCGCAGGTCATCGCCGGCAACGTGGCCACGCCGGAAGGTGCGCTGGCGCTCATCAACGCCGGAGTCGATGCAGTGAAGATCGGCATCGGCCCCGGCAGCATCTGCACCACGCGCATCGTTGCCGGCGTTGGCGTGCCGCAGTTCACCGCCGTGCTGGAAACCTCCGCCGCCTGCAAGGAGCAAGGTGTTCCGGCGATCGCCGATGGCGGCATGCGCACCAGCGGCGACGTGGTCAAGGCCATCGCCGCCGGAGCCGATTGCTGCATGATCGGCAGTCTGCTCGCCGGCACGGACGAGGCTCCGGGCGATGTGTTCCTGTATCAGGGACGGTCATATAAATCGTATCGCGGCATGGGCAGTCTGGGCGCGATGGCGCGTGGCTCGGCGGACAGATACTTCCAGCAGGACATCAAGGACCAGTTGAAGCTGGTGCCGGAGGGCGTCGAGGGCCGCGTCGGCTACAAGGGGCCTGTAGGCAACGTCGTACATCAGCTTGTCGGCGGCCTGAAGGCCGGCATGGGCTATACCGGCAGTCCCGATATCGCGGCGCTGCAGACCAACGCCCGCTTCCGCCGCGTCACCGGCGCGGGACTGCGGGAGAGCCACGTGCACGACGTGGCGATCGACCGCGAGGCACCAAACTACCGGCAGGATTGATAGGACGGATTCGTCCGTTCCTGATTGTGGTTTAAGGCATAGGTTGGCCACTCAAGCCAAAGGTTGGCCACGTAAAGATGTGGTATAGATTTCAGTCGTGAAGTAGCGGCAAAGTTGCCAAGACAGCGCACAAGTGACTTTTCCAGCGCCGCCCCCGAACACAACAACGCCCGCCAAGGTCATCCCAAGGCGGGCGTTGGTTCGTCCGAAGGCGCCTCTCCACAATAGTTGCTCCGTCAGCCGATCTAAATACTTCGCCGACTGACGCCGCACTTCCGCCGATGTCCGAAGGAGTCCAGGAAGCGTAGCGATGATGTCGTCCGGGACCGGGCGAGATCTGGACACCCAGAAGCGCATCCTGTGGTCGTCGACACCGAGCTCCTCGGTCGCCGGTGGCGTGAGGGTGTGCAAAGGCTCACTCGTCGTCTCCTTGCCGGGACTCGACCTTCCACCCGTCGCTGCGCTTGGACAGGATGGCGACAAAGTGGAGTTCGCCGGGAGGCCGGATACCCGCCTCGGTTAGGCTGGTGGCATTTACCTCGTGACGATAGACAATTTTCGTGCTGTAGTGGACGTGCGTGATAACGATCCCTTCAGCGTTGGGAGCCGGATCAGTGAACGACCTGATTTTCCCGACAACATGGTCGGCCACATAAAAGCCCCATGCGCCGGGCGTAACATTGCCCGCACGCCGCTCGCAGGTCTTATCGAGGTATTTCAAGCCTTTATTGGTTACCTTGAGTTGCATCTTAGGAGGATTAGGAAGATAGGGGCCATCGCTTGATGGCAGTGTTGCGATGCCGCCTATTTCAATGAAGCCGATTTTGCCGAGAGACTCCAAAGCGCCTCTGTCATTGGCCCAATCGCCGACTTCGACGAACGACCAACCGTCTACCGGACGAGTGTTCCGATCCTCGATTATCATGCATAAAGGAATATCCTGAATCTGCGTTTCCAACGCTTTCTTGAGTTCGCTTTCCGCGGATGAGTCGCCGAACGGGCTCCATGCGGAAAGAACAAGCACAGCACCCACAACCAGCGGATGACGAAACCGGCTTATTGCCAGAGCCTTCAGATCACATCCAAAATCTAGTCGTCTCACGGCTTCCGTGCCTCCTGCCAATCCGCAGTCGTTGCGATCGACCGCGACATTATTTGCCATATCGCCATGCAGCAAGAGCATGACAGAGGCGGAATCGTAGCGATCCCGTGATAGCTTGGGTAGAGAACGAAAACCGGCACGGCAATGGCACCGCATCAGGCAGGTATGCTTCACTGGCCCGACGGGACGTCTGAGGTTGCATTCGGGCAACCTCAGGTCGTTTAGTTGACGACTTTCCGGATCGCTTCATGGCTATTTGGATGGCGGCACCCCGGCACTTGGGGTCTATGGGCATCCGCCCACCGCAGCCAACGAGTATTCATGGTGGCGCATGTTTACTGCGCGAAGGTAGGCCGTTGCCAGCCGCCGATGGCGCCATCCCCTGAGCCTGCCTCAGAGGTGGTCCAGCCGGTTGTCGAACGGGATCGGCACGCTTCTAATACCAGCGGCCCTATCCGTTGACCGTTTGTTTGGCCCAAGCACGCCGGGTGATGGACGCGATCTGTTCCGGCATGCTCATGAGTTTGTTCCAAGCATCGCAGCAGGCATCGACGATCGCCTCGTAGCTCTGCCACACACAGTGACTGAGCCAGTTGGCGCGCAAAAACTCCCAAACATTCTCAACCGGGTTCAGCTCCGGCGCATAGCGCGGCAATGGCAACAGCACGATGTTGTCCGGCAGCTTCAGCCGCGGCGAGATGTGCCAGCCGGCATTGTCCAGCACCAGCACGGCAATGGCGCCAACCGAGACGCACTTGCTGATGACGGCAAGATGTTCGTTCATCGCTTCGATGTTGACATCAGGCATGACAATCGCCGCACCGGTCTTTCGTTCCGGGCAAACGGCACCGAACAGATAGGCCGCCTTGAAGCCGCGATCGCGCAGCGCGCGCGGGCGCGTGCCACGTCTCGCCCAGACCCGTGTCAGCGTGCCCTGCTGACCAACCCGCGCCTCGTCGCCAAACCACACCTCCACCGGCCTGGCCGCCGCTTCAGGCGGCACGGCGGCGGTCATGAGAGCAGGAAACTCGACCTGAAAGACGCTTGTGCCGCAGGATCGCTCAGCGGGTGCTGCGGGCGCACCGAGAGCCGCCGAAACGACAGCTTGCGCAGCAGCTTGCCGACCGTGCGCTCGTGCAGGCGGACGTCAAAGGTTTGCTGGATCCGTCGCTGAAGATCAATGCGCCGCCAGCGCACCACGCCGTCGCGCTTCAGGTCGGCCCCTTGCTCGACCCATTCCTCCACCGCAGCCTGTTGCTCAGCCGAGAGGCGCGGCTTGGGGCCGTTGCGGCGCGGCTGGTCAGATAAACCGCTCGGGCCATCCGCATTATAGCGATGCACCCAATCGTGTAGCGTTTGGCGGTCCATCGCGCAGCTCTGCGCTGCGTCCGAGCGGGAACGGCCCTCCATTACCAGGGCAATCGCCAGCATCCGTCGCGCAACCTTGGCTTCCTGTGTGCGCGCCGCCGCCTGGCGCAAATCCACGGCTGAGAGATCAAGGCGGGTGATCGCTACGGTCATTGCTGTCTCCGGATCAGGGAGACCATTACCGATCACAGCCCGCCGCGTCGCTCAAAGTCACAGACGAGTTAACGATCGGGGCCGTTGGTATAAAACACGGGTTATAGCGCGACAGCTCGGATGGCCGGTCGGTTCCGGAGACCTGGCCGCCGGAGGTCAATTCGCACTGGCCGCAGTCGGTCACCTGGGTTCCTGTCGCGGTCCCGCCTTCGGCGACAACGACATGGCCACCATCCAGATTGTCGCGCCACACCTTCTGAGGACTGGTCCTTCTGCCTGCCCTCCCAGCCTGCCTCGTTGTCCGGGGCAGAATTTCAGCCGGTCCCCTGTCTCCGAGGTGGACGGCTGTAAGGCTGCGGGGTATCGGGGAGGGCCGTGGCCAACCTATGCCTTAAACCGGGCGTCTGTGGACAGGGTATGCCTGACGCGTGGACAAACTTCCTTCGGGCATCCGACGATGAATCAATGGGTTGTGAGGTTCCTGTGGCCAACCTGTGCCTGAAGCCACACTGATGGCGCGGCTCGTCCGGGCCACCTGTCGCGGCATGGGCTGGCGGCGATAGCCCGGACGAGCCGCGCCATGACGGGGGGGAGGTGCTGTTGGTTACGGCCCGCCACTCGGGACGAACCGCTGCACCCGGTTGCCGCCGTCGACTTCGGTGGTGAAGACGTCGCCGTGGCTGTCGATGGCGAGGCTGTGCACCCAGTGGAACTCCCCGGGGCGTCGCCCGGCCCGTCCGAAGGCGCCGAGGATGGTGCCGTCGGCGCGGCGCAGAATGTGGACCTGTTCGTTTTGGCCGTCGCCGTTGAACAGCATCGACTGGGCGGCATCGGGCCATAGGCCGAGGTCCCAAACGCTGCCCATCCCGGTCGTCCCGGGTGCGATGCGATACTCGGTGACGAAGCGTCCGTCCTTGTGGAACACCTGGATGCGGTCGTTCTGCCGATCGCAGACGTAGACCAGGCCGTCTTTGGCGAGCTTCACGCAATGCACCGGGCGGCCGAACTGGCGCGGCAACGGCGCGCCGGGATCGTAGTGCTGTGCGGCGTCGGACGGGCGCTCACCATAGGCGCCCCAGTGCCGCTTGTAGGCGCCGGTTTCCGAATCGAACACGATGATCCGGCGGTTGCCGTAGCCATCGGCGATGTAGACCTCGTGCGCGGCTTCATCCACGGCGACTCCGGCCGGGCGGCCGAGGCGGGTGACGTCGTTGCTTGCCGCGCCTTTCGCGGGATGGCCGATCTGCAGGACGAACGCGCCTTGCTGGGTGAATTTCAGCACCTGCCCGTCGGCTTTGCCGTTGCCGCCGAGCCAGACGAAGCCGTTGGCGTCGATGGTGATGCCATGCTCGCTCTGGAACCAGTCGTAGCCATTGCCGGGGCCGCCCCAGGCACGCAGCATGCTGCCTGCGGGATCGAACTCGATGACCGGAGGCGCGGGATGATTGCGGCCGGGACGCTGGATGATCCAGACGTTGTCGGCGGCATCCACGGCCACGCCGGAGACCTCGCCAAGCACCCAGTCATGCGGCAGCGGCTTCGGCCAGGCGGGGTCCACCTGCATGCGCGGCGGTTCGGCGGCCACGGCGGTGGCGCACAGCAGCCAGACCGCGGCGGCGCGAGCGGTGGTTCGAAGCCAATTCATCCTCTGTCCGTGCCCCTTGCAAACCTGTCCTGACCGCTATCACAGCCGGACGGAGTCCGGCATGCTTTCGTGCTGAGCACGATCGGAAGGACAGGCATGAAACCAGCCGTAAGCCAGGGAGCGCGGCGGATCCAGGCGATCCTCGGCAGCGCGTTTCGGGTCCTGGAATTCGAGGATAGCACCCACTCCTCGGCTGAGGCCGCCGCGGCCGTCGGCTGTGACGTGGCGCAAATCGCCAAGTCGATGGTGTTCCGCGCGGCGGACGGCCAGCCGGTGCTGGTGGTGGCGTCCGGGGCGAACCGGGTGGATGACAGGAAGGTGGCGGCGCTGCTGGGTCAGAAGATCAAGCGGGCGGATGCGGCGTTCGTGCTGCAGCACACCGGGTTCGCACCCGGCGGGGTGCCGCCGATCGGCCACGCGGCGCGGCCGGTAACGCTTTTGGACCGGGATTTGCAAGGTTTCGCAGTAATCTGGGCGGCGGCGGGGTCGCCGAATGCGGTGTTCGCGCTGACGCCGGACGATTTGGCGCGGCTGACCGCGGCGGAGTTCGTGGATGTAGCGAAACAGCCGATTCCGCACTGATGCCGCCGGAGCAGAAACGTTTCATCAGGTGCCGGTGAATGGATTGTAGAGTTCCGGCAGCGGGAACAGCGCGTGAATTGCTTCAAACTGCGATTGGTTTCCTGTGGCGACGGCTGCCCCTTCGGCGATGGCAATTGCTGCTATCGCGAGATCGGCCGGAGACTTGCTCCGCTTCTGCCGGGGTCGGCAATGATGAAGCTCCGCAGCCCGGGAGTTTCATGCATCTCGGCAAGCACAAGGCCAGCCTGCACACCGGGGAAGAGGATTTGCTCCAGGCAGCCGATAGAAATCCGTCGAGCCAAGCCCGCGTGCCGGCCGCGTATTCCGGTTGGTGCGGCATCTTCCGCTCGATCCCGCATTTGACCTCTGCAATTGAATGACCGTCGTGCACAGCTCCGACCGAGAAACGGATAGCACCCACGCCTGAGCCACCGGATGCTTCTTTTGCTTGCGCAAACTACTCAGCACGTCGGTATCCATGATGAAGCGGGTCACCAGTCAGCCGTCCGGCGGGCGACCTGCCAGCACGTCCGGGAAACTCGCGTGGACGCTTTCCATAATGGAATCAAACTGAATTACTCACGCGAAACAACGACGACTTCCTTGCCGTCCCGGCGCTGAACGAACTGCGGTTCACCGCCGACCGCGGCATCAATGATGTCCGTAAACCGGTTCCTTGCCGCAGCCGCCTGGCAATTGCCCATGCCGTCCTCGCTCCAGGAAGAAACCCGGGCAAGGCGGCTGGACTGTGAATTCAAATGACGATTGATGTGTGAATTGAACGCGGCGAGCGGCGAACTCCGGCGAGGCGCACCGCCAGCCGCTTTGTCCTTCAGCCTGGCGTCTTGACCACTGGTGCGAGAGGGGGGATTCGAACCCCCATGCCCAAGGGCGGTCGATTTTGAGTTGACTGCGTCTACCGTTCCGCCACTCTCGCTCCGGCGCGCTTTATACACCCTCCCGGCGGCGGGACAACGCGCTGTTTGCCCATCCCGCGCACGTTGACGCCAAAACCGGGACATTCCACTATCGCCACCAATGGCCGCCGCCAAACCAGGCCGAGGAGGAACCACCCATGCAGACTTTCGGCCGCAGGCGTTTCAACATCCTGGCCGGAGGCGCGGCCGTACTGTCCGCCCCGTTCGTCGCCCGTCACGCCCGCGGCGACGCCCCGGCCCACCGCCTGAAAATGACCATGGCGGACGTCTCCAGCCACCCGATCTACGGCATGCTCAACAACTTCTCCGCGGACGTTCTGAAGCGCACCGAGGGCGCGGTGGAGATCAAGGTCTACGGCGCCGGCCAGCTTGGCAGCCAGGGCAATGCGCTGACCGGCATGCAGACCGGCACGCTCGACCTGGTGTGCCACACCACCGGCTTCATCGAGACGATCTACCCAGCCGTCGCGGTGCTCGACCTGCCGTATATCTTCAAGACCAGCGAGCAGGCCGAAACCGTCCTCGACGGACCCGTCGGCAAGCAGTTGTTCGACCTGTTCCCGGCCAAGGGCATCTACGGGCTGTGCTGGGGCCACTGGGGTTGGCGCCCGGTCACCCACGCGGCCCGTGCGGTGCCGGAGCCGAAGGACATCGCCGGGACGAAGATCCGCATCCAGCCTGGCGCGATCTATGCCGCGACCTACAAGACGCTGGACGCCTCACCGCAGGTGATCGACGTGTCGGAGGTGTATCTGGCGCTGTCGCAACATGCGGTGGATGCGGTGGAGGTGCCGCTGCTCTCGCTGATCGCCAGCAAGCTGTATGAGGTCGCGAAGCACGTCAGCCTGACGAATTTCGTCTACAACCCCGGCGCCATCATGGCCAGCAAACGCACGCTCGATAAGCTGCCGCCGCAATATCAGACGGCGATCCGGGAGGCGGCGGTGGCCATCGCGCCGCTCTGGCGCAGCATGATGGCGCAGAAGACAGTCGACGCGACGGAGTTCCTGAAGAACTCAGGGCTGCACCGTCACCGAAGTGAACAAGCCCGCCTACGCCGAGGCGTTGAAGCCGGTCTACGAGCAGTTCCGGCCGATCGTCGGCGCCGATCTGCTGGACAGCATCCTGAAACAGACGGGCAGCGCCTGAGCGTGGCATCGACCGCCGCGGCAGCCGCGATCGTCCCGCGCCGGGCGGCGCGTGCGGTGTCCCGTTGCGTGCACGTCATCGGCGTGATTGCCACCACAGTCGCCGCCGCGGCGTTGCTGATCGAACTGGCGGTGGTGCTGATCAGCATCATCGGCCGCACCTTCATCGGCCACGGGCCGCTCTGGAGTGACGAGGCGTCGCGGCTGGCGCTGTCGATCATCGCCTTCATCGGCGGCGCGGCGGCGTATCGCGGCGCCCACCACACCGCCATCCGGCTCATCACCGATCGGCTCGGCGCTGCAACCCGGCAGGCCGTGGGGGCGGGCATCGAGTGGCTTGTGCTGATCGTTACTGCGACGACGGCGTGGCAGTCGGTCGCGCTGCTGACAGCAAGCTGGGATAACGTGACGCCGATCCTGCAGATCAGCACCGGCTGGATCACCCTGCCCGTCACCATCGGGCTGATGCTGATCGCGCTGTTCGCGCTCGAGCGGCTGCTGGTGGGCTACGCCCGGCGCACGGTGATGATCAGTGGCGTAACGATGCTCGCCGCCACCGCCTGGGTTGTGGCCGAGGCCGGTGCTCCGGCCTTCGCCGACAATCCGGGGGCGGCGCTGACCGGCATGATCCTGCTGTTCTTCGGCGCCATCCTGCTCGGCATGCCGGTCAGCTTCGGCATGCTGTTCGCGACGTTGAGCTACCTCGACCTGACCGACACCGCGCCGCTGGTCGCAGTGCCGCAGGCGATGGTGGACGGCACCGGCAACTTCATCCTGATCGCTTTGCCCTTCTTCATCTTCGCCGGTCTGATCATGGAGCGCGGCGGCATCTCGCTGCGCCTCGTCCGTTTCGCCATGGCGATCGTCGGCGGTGTGCGCGGTGGTCTGCTACAGGTCGTGGTGGTGACGATTTTCCTGGTCAGCGGGGTTTCCGGCTCCAAGGTCGCCGACGTCGCCGCCGTCGGCCCGGTGGTGCGGCGGGAACTGAAGCGCCAGGGCTATCGTGAATTGGAGGGCGCGGCCGTGCTTGCCGCCTCCGCCGCGATGGGTGAAACCATTCCGCCGAGCATCGCCATGCTGGTGCTCGGCTCGGTGACCCCGATCTCCATCGGCACGCTGTTCATCGCGGGTCTGCTGCCGGCGGTGGTGATCGCGTCCTGCCTGATGGTACTGATCTACGTACTCGCGCGCCGGCAGCCGCATCGCGACGCCATGCCGCTTCAGGGCGGACGCCTGCGCGCCATCCCCGGCGCGGTCCTGCCGCTGATCATGCCGGTGGCGATGGTGCTCGGTATCAAGTTCGGCATTGCCACGCCGACGGAGGCTTCGTCGCTGGCGGTGGTCTATGGCGTGGTGCTGTCCGCGCTGGTGTACCGGGCGATGCCGTTGCGGATGGTGCTCGGGCTGGCGGGCGAATGCGCCAACTCGGCGGGGATGGTCCTGTTCGTGCTGTCCTCGGCCTCGGCGTTCGCCTGGGTGCTGACGGCGGCGAATTTGCCGCAGGAGTTGGTCTTGCTGCTGGGCGCGATGGGCGGCGGGCAGTGGGCGTTCATGGCGGGATCGGTCGTGCTGCTGATTGTCATCGGCTCGCTGCTGGAGGGCCTGCCGGCGCTGATCATCCTCGCCCCGCTGCTGCTGCCGATCGCGGTGCATATGGGCGTCGATGCGGTGCAGTACGGGATCGTCTTGATCCTGGCCATGGGCGTGGGAGCCTTCATTCCGCCGATTGGCGTAGGGTTCTACGTGTCGTCGGCGGTGGCGGGGGCGGACATCGAGAGCGCGGCGCGGACTATGGTGCCGTATGCCGTGGTGCTGGTGCTGGCGGTGCTGCTGATCGCGTTCGTGCCGGAGATCACGCTGGTGCTGCCTCGGCTGGTGGAAGGTCCGGGGCCGTAAAAGATCTGTCATCGCATCGGCCGCCCGGAGAATGCGCGCTGGCCGAAGTAGGATGCGGAGCGGCGGCGCGCGGGGTATAGAGGCAAAGACAGCGGCGGCACTGCCGAAAGAATCAGGATGACGACGCCTCAGGACCAGACAGCGAATTGGCCCGCCACGGCTTTCGGCAACGACCCCACCGTCCCCGCGAGACTTTGGTTGTTCGCAACAATCGTTGCGGCCATACTGATTCCCCTCGCTCTGTGGGGTTGGGCGGCGCTCGCGACATATACAAGGGCCTTGGACGCCGCGCTCGCCGACGAACGGCGCGTGACCGAGGCTCTCGGCGAACACACCCTCAAGCTGCTCGAGGCTCAGGAATTCGCTCTCAATCTGCTGGATCGCGAGGCAGGGCAACGGGACTGTCCCGCGCTGCGCTCGGATCCTCACATTCAGGATCTCATGAGCCTCGCCGCTCAATCCCCGCAGATGCGATCGATATGGCTCATCAATGCGGACGGGTTTCTCTGTATGGCCGCCGATCCGGGGCTGATGGACAGCAGGAACCGCGCGTTCCGGGACTATTTTACCGGCGCCCGTACCGTTCCGCCCGGTCACGTCTTCGTTGATCGCGCCACTATTGGAATGACCAGGCCCACGTCGGCGTTCGATGTCGCCGAAGCCCGGCGAAAGAATGGCGAATTCAACGGCGTCATCCTGGCTTCGGTGAATCTGCCGGCGCTCGTGGACGACTGGCGAAAGGTCATCGGCCAGCTTCCGACTCAACACATCGCGCTGTTCCGGGAGGATGGCGCCACGATCGCCCGATCCTGGGAGCCGCTGGTTCCGCCGGCCGATCCGGTGGCCGAGCACCGGCTTGCCGCGGTCTGGCACACCCGGCCCGATGGCAGCACGCTTGACGATTCCGCCATCGATGGGGCCGATCGGCTGGGCGCGTGGCACAGCCTGCCGGGCTGGGGCGTGGTGGTGGTCAGCAGCCTCGAACGAGACGAGGTTCTGGCAACGTGGCGGCGGTCCACAGTCATCTACGGCTGCGTCGCGCTGGTGGTATCGGCCTTGCTCGGAACGCTGATCTGGACCTTGCTGCGCGACCGGCGGACTCTCGAGCGGACCGTTCGGGAACGAACCGGTGCGCTGCGGACCAGCGAGGAGAAGCTGGCATTGTTCGTCGACCGCGCCCCGGCCGCGATTGCCATGCTGGACTCGGACATGCGCTACCTCGCCGTCAGCCGGCGCTACCTGAAGGACTACGGCCTGACCTCCGCCGGGCCGGATGCGCTGCTGGGCCGCAGCCACTACGAGGTGTTTCCGAACGTCCCGGACCGTTGGCGCGAGATCCACCGGCGCGTGCTCGCCGGAGAGACGCTGTCCGCCGATGAGGATCCGTTTCCGCGGGAAGACGGCCACATCGACTGGGTGCGCTGGGAGATGGCTCCGTGGTACCGCAGCAGCAGCAGGCCGGGCGGCGCGGTGTTGTTTTCCGAAGTGATCACGGCTCGGAAGAACGCGGAGGCGGCGCTGCGCGAGAGCGAGTCGCGGTTCCGCGCCGCCGTGCAGGCGGTCAATGGCATTCTGTGGACCAACAATGCGCAAGGCGAGATGTCGGGCGAGCAACCTGGCTGGGCGGCGCTGACCGGCCAGACTCTGGCGGAATACCAGGGCTACGGCTGGGCAACGGTGGTGCATCCGGACGACGCCCCCACGACCATCGATGCCTGGCATGTGGCCGTGGCCGAACGCAAGCCGTTCGTCTTCGAGCACCGGGTGCGGCGGCACGACGGCGTGTGGCGGCGCTTCGCGATCCGCGCCATTCCGGTGCTGCACGACGACGGCAGCATCGCCGAATGGGTCGGCGTGCACACCGACGTAACCGAACAGCGCGAGGCCGAGGCGGCGCTGGCGGAGCTCAACCGAATGCTGGAGGAACGCGTGCGGGCGGAAGTAACGGCGCGGGAAGATGCCCAGGCCCGCGCCGGGCACGCCCAGCGGATGCAGGCGCTCGGCCAGTTGGCGGGCGGCATCGCGCACGATTTCAACAACATTCTCCAGGCCGTGCAGGGCGCCGCCGGGCTGATCGAACGGCGCGCCACTGATTCCGCCAGCGTCAGGCGGTTCGCCCGCACGGTGTCGGACTCGGCGGAGCGCGGGGCGGCGGTCACCCGCCGCCTGCTCGCCTTCGCGCGGCGCGGCGACCTGCGGGCGGAACGGATCGATGCGGCCGAATTGCTGAACGGATTGCGCGACGTCCTGGCGCAGACACTCGGCAGCCCGATTTCCGTGCGCGTCGAGGGTGGCTCCGAGGCAGCGGTGTTGGCCGATCGCGGCCAGCTCGAGACCGTGCTGGTGAATCTCGCGACAAACGCCCGCGACGCCATGCCGGATGGCGGCGCGCTCACGCTGTCGGCCGAGGCGGAGGAGGTCCCGGCCGGGCCCGACCACCGCGCCGACCTCGCGCCCGGCCGCTATGTCCGCCTTGCGGTGACGGACACCGGCACCGGCATGGACCCGGCGATCCTGGAACGCGCGGCAGAGCCGTTCTTCACCACCAAGCCGCAGGACAAGGGCACCGGACTGGGATTGTCCATGGCCAAGGGCTTCGCCGAGCAGAGCGGCGGCGCGCTGGCGATCGACAGTGTGTCCGGGAAGGGAACGACCGTAACGCTTTGGCTGCCGGTTGCCGGGTCGCCCGGGCAGGCGGCGCGAGCGCGGCCGGATCTGCCGGGCGCGGGCGTTGCGGCTCGGCACGTTCTGCTGGTGGAAGACGAGGAACTGGTCCGCGAGATGTTGGTTGCCTCGCTTGAAGACGCCGGTTTCACCGTATTGGGCGCGGGCAACGGCGCCGAGGCGCTGGCGCTGCTGGATGCCGGCGAGGGGGTGGACGTGCTGGTGTCGGACCTGTCCATGCCCGGAATGGGCGGTCTGGTGGTGATCCGCGAGGCGCAGCTCCGGCGTCCCGGCCTGCCCGCGATATTGCTGACCGGTTATGCGGGCGATGCCGCCCATCTTGCGGCCAGCGACCCGGCGCATGCCAACTTCTCGCTGCTGCGCAAGCCGGTCAGCATCGCCCGGCTTGTCGATCGCATCGAGATGGTACTCGCCGGAATAACCGGCGGGGAAGGCGACCGCCACGCGGCCGGGTGACGGGCCGGCACGCCAGACAGGGTCAGGCGGATTCGCCGTCGATGATGTCGCCAAACAGATCCCAGGTCGTCCCGGTCCAACGCATCAACTGAAGCTGGCGGATAGGGTGGTAGTTGGTCGGACTGGTGTTGATCCGGATCCCCGGCAACAGCGCCGGGTTCTCGAGATCGCGCAAGCTCGTCGCCTGCTTCATCATGTTCTCCCGCGACAGGTCCTCGCCGCAGTTTTTCAGCACTGTCAGCATCGTGTGCGTAATGCCGAAGCCATAGACATTCCCGGCGTCCTTGAGATCGCCGTCGGGGTAGTATTTGGCCATGAATGCTCGCCATTGCTTCATGCCGGGGTCGTTCTCCCAGCGGGGGTCCGTCGGATCCTTCCCGTAAGCCGAACTGATGATGCCGATGCCATTCTCCCGGCCGGCCGGGGTCATCACGGCGGCGACCGACACCGAAACCCCACTCAATATGTGCAGCGGTTTCCAGCTCATGTCCGCGACCTTGCGGATCGACTGGGCGGCGAACTTGGGAACGGCAACGGTCATCAGCACGTCGATGCCAGCGGATTGAAGGCTGACAAGCTGGCTGTCGATCGTGGCATCTGTCACCTCATAGGAAACAGCGGTGACCTGGTGGTCGTATCGGCCCTTCAGGATGTCCTGCACGCCGCGCAGGTAGTCTTTGCCGAAATCGTCGTTCTGATAAAGTATTCCGATTTTAGCGTCCGGCTTCCGGGCGAGGATGTACTTGGCATAGACCCGGGACTCGGTGACGTAGCTGGGCTGGTAGCCGATCGTCCATGGATGCTCCTGGTAGTCGCCCCATTTGTCGGCGCCGGTTGCGAGGAACAGATGCGGAACCTTTTTCTGGTTCACGTAGCGGACGATTGCCGAGTTGGTCGGGGTTCCCAGTTGCGCAAACAAGCCGGCGACCTTGTCGTCCTCGATCAGCCGGCGGGTCTGCTCGACGGTCTTCGGCGGGCTGTAGCCGTCGTCGTAGGAGATGAAGTTGACTTTCCTTCCGGCGAAGCTTCCTTCGTCGTTTGCCATCCGGAACCTGGCCGCGATCGCCTTGCCGATGGTGCCGTAGGCTGAGGCTGGGCCGCTGTAGGGCATGGTGTTGCCGATGCGGATTTCGCTCGCGGTGACGCCTGGTGCGTCGGCGGCGCGAAGTATCGCGGGAGCGGCGGGAATAAAACCCGCGGCGGCGGTGGTCAGCAGTGCCCGTCTGTGTAGCATGACATAGTCTCTCCCTGGTTGGCGGCCAGTATTTTCTGGCCTGTGGTGGCAGCATACGGTCCGTTGAACCTGGCCACGCCAAGCAAAGTCGGTCAGCGGCGGGCGTGGCAGAACGATCGACGCACGCTTAGTTCACCTGTCGCTCGCGCCCGGCCCAATACGGCGCCCGCAACGCGCGGCGCAGCACCTTGCCGGCCGCCGTGCGCGGCAGCGCCTCAACAAAATCCACGGATTTCGGCAGCTTGTATCCGGCGATCCGGTGGCGGGCGTGCGCGATGATCTCCGCCGCGGTCGCGCTCTCCCCCGGACGCAGCACGACGATCGCCTTCACCGCCTCTCCCCAGCGCGGATCGGGCACGCCGATGACGGCCACGTCGGCGATGGCGGGATGGCCGAATACCGCGTTCTCGACCTCGGCCGGATAGACGTTCTCACCGCCGCTGACGATCATGTCCTTGACCCGGTCGTACACGTAGACAAACCCGTCATTGTCCATGTAAGCGGCATCGCCTGTGCGCAGCCAGCCATCGGGGAAGAACGCCGCCCGCGTCGCGTCCGGATTGTTCCAGTAGCCCTTCATCACCGTCGGTGACCGGATCACGATCTCGCCCACCTCGCCGGCCGGCACATCCTCGCCGAACGGCCCGGCGATCCGCAGTTCGAACCCTGGATAAGGCCGCCCGCAGGAACGCAGCTTGCCGAGCGCCGGATCATGCGCCTCGGGCGGCAGGAGGGTGACCCCGCCCCCGGCTTCGGTCAGGCCGTAGACATGGCAGAGCCCGGCATTCGGAAACACGGCGCGGGCCTGCTCCACCAGCGCCTCGGCGATCGGCGATGCGCCGTAGATGAGATGCCGGACGGAGCTGAAATCGGCCTCTCCGCACACCGGATGCTGCACCAGCATCAGAATCGCGGCCGGCACGAGCACCAGATCCGTCACGCCGCGGCGAGGAACCACGTCGGCCAGTTCAGCGGGATTGAACTCTTCCATGATCACGACAGTCGAGCCATGCACGAGGGAAAACAACGCGACATTGGTCCCGACGACGTGGAACGCCGGCATGCATATGAGTTGAACGTCGGCCGGGCCGGCACCGAAAACGTCAGCCAATTCGATGAACTTGACCAGGTTGCGATGGCTGAGTTCGACCCCTTTGGGGAGACCGGTCGTGCCGGAGGTGTACATCTGGAGAACGGTGTCCTCCGGATCCAGAGGCAGCGCCGGATCTTCCACCGGTTGCGCGTCGCGCCACGCGTCGAAATCCGGCCAGCGCCCGCCCGGCTCATCGATCGAAATGCAGCGGACACCGCTGGCGATACCCGGAGTGTCCGGCAGGGCGCTGAACCCGCGGCCCAGGAACAGGACGTTAACCCTGGCATCGGCGAGGATCGCGGCAATCTCCGGCGCGGCGAGGCGCCAGTTGACCGGCACCAATACGGCGCCCGCCTTGGCGCATCCGAACAGTAATTCAAAGTAACGATCCGAATTCTTGCCGAGATAGCCGACCCGGTCGTGGCGGCGAACGCCCAAGCCGGACAGGCCATGCGCGACCTGACTCGCCCGCCGATCGAGCGTGTCGTAAGGCGTGACGCGGTCGCGGAAGATGAGTGCGGCTGCTTGCCCCCGGCGCTGCGCTTGCAAGCGGAGCACGGCGGCGAGAGTGTTGCTCTCCTGCGACACGTTCATGATTGGCTCCCCCCATTGCCTGATACTTCAGGCGGGTTGGCGTTTTCCGTCAATTAACGGTTCCGTTTTCATGGTGAAGGACGTGTTCTACTTGGAAACGTGGTCCAGCCCGGCGGTTGCGTCGCCTGCCGCCGCTTGCTGTCGCTTGCTATCCAACCTCTTTCGCGCCGCGGTCGCGCGGCGGGACGGCCCTCCGCGGGAAAGCCTTATCAGCCTCGCCCGCCGTCTGTTCGGGCCGGATGGCGGCTTCGATTTGGATGTCCCGGAACGCGGCACCGCGCCGGAAAGCGTCCCGCCGGATTTCTCAATCGCCGAGGGGGACGAGCATGTGGAACGCGTCCGCGGCCCTTTATGCGCGAAACTTCGTGGCCGCCCGCTATGGACGAGTTCGATCGGATGACAGTCGACTTAGGCGGCGCCCGGGAACGAGCGAATCCGGCAGTCAACCCCGCTCCGTCATGGCCCGGCTTGTCCGGGCCACCCCCGCAAGCACCTGCCGCGACAGGTGGCCCGGACAAGCCGGGCCATGACGGTCTGAGAAAGCCGTCGTTTTCCCTCGGACCACCGCGCTTGACTTTACGCGTGATCATGGCCGGACGGCATGACAAACCCGCAGGGTGACATGAGTCTGCGGACGACGCGACCGGATAGACTTCCACATCCGGCCATCCTGTCCGGACGGCCAAGGTTTCACGCATCGCGCGGCCGCTTGAGCATTGCCCCCGCTCCGCGCACACTCCGCCGATGCAGATCGACTACATCGACCCCCGGACCGGCGCGACTTTCCCGCTCGACCAGCCGCGCTGGTGCGGACCGGATCGCACGCCGCTGCTGCTGACCCCCCTGCCCGGCCTGACCCCGGACCGGATAGACACCGCCACAAGAAGCCTGTGGCGCTACCGTGCCGCCTTCCCGCTGCACACCGACGACCCGATCACCCTGGGCGAGGGCTGCACGCCGCTGATCCCCCGCATCGTCGCCGGCGTGCGGGTCCTATTGAAATGCGAATGGTTCAACCCGACATGCAGCTTCAAGGACCGCGGTGCCAGCGTCATGCTGTCTCTGCTGCGTGCACAAGGGATCGACCACGTATTGGAGGACAGCTCCGGCAACGGCGGTGCCGCCGTTTCAGCCTACGCCGCCGCGGGCGGGATGGCAGCCACGATCCTGACGCCCGCATCCACCAGTCCGGCCAAGACCGTGCAGATGCGCGCGCATGGCGCGACGGTGGAACTGATCCCCGGCACCCGCCAGGACACCGCCGACGCCGCCCTGGCCCGCTCGGCGGACATCTTCTACGCCAGCCACAACTGGCATCCGTTTTTCCTGCACGGCACCAAGACCCTGGCCTACGAACTCTGGGAGGACCTGGGCTTTCGCGCCCCCGATAACGTCATCACCCCGTGCGGCGCCGGCTCCAACGTCCTGGGTTGCCAGATCGGTTTCTCCGAACTGTTCCGGGCCGGCCAGATCGCCGCCATGCCGCGCATCTTCGCCGCCCAGCCCGCCAACTGCGCGCCGATCGTCGCCGCGTTCCTGGACGGTGCCGACGGGCCTGTGGCGACCGCGATCTCCCCCACCATCGCCGAAGGCACCGCCATCGCCCATCCGATCCGGATGCGGGAGGTTCTCGGCACCCTGCGGGAAACCCGTGGCGGCGCCGTCGCCCTGACCGAGGCGGAGATCGGCGCCGCGACCCTCGACCTCGCCCGCATCGGCATCTATGTCGAGCCGACATGCGCCCAGGCCGCTGCCGCGTTCGGCAAGCTGCTGCAGACAGGGACGATCACGCCGGAGCAGACGACGGTGCTGGTGATGACCGGAACCGGGCTGAAGGCCACGCCCCGGATCGCGGAGCTGTTGGGGATTGCGCTGTGACGCGCGGCGGGAAAGAAGTGCCGGGCCTGAAGGTATGGACGCCTCCCCGATGATGCTCGCCGACTTGCCGACGCCGTGCCTGGTGCTGGACCGCACGATCCTGGCCCGCAACATCCGCGCCATGGCGCTGGCCCTGAAGCGTCTGAACGTGCCGCTCCGGCCGCATATGAAGACCGCCAAGTCGATCGATGTGGCGCGCATGGCGCTGGAAGGACAACCCGGCGGCATCACCGTCTCGACCCTGGCGGAGGCGGAGTATTTCGTCGGCCACGGCATCACCGATATCCTCTACGCCGTTGGCATCACGCCGCAGAAGCTGGACAAGGTTACCCGGCTGAACGAGACCGGCGGTCAAATAATCGTGATCACGGATGATCCGTCGGTCGCGGACATCGTCGCGTCGCAGCCGACGCCGATTAGGACGCTGATCGAGATCGACAGCGGCGAGGCGCGTGGCGGGATCGATCCCGACGACGACATGCTGCTGGAACTCGCCGCCCGCCTGGGTTCGTCCCTGGCCGGAGTGATGACCCATGCCGGCCACTCCTACGCGGGCCGCGGCACGGGTGAGATCGCCGCCATCGCCAATGCCGAGCGTGATGCCGTGTTGCGCGCCGCCGGACGGTTGCGAGCCGCCGGCCATCCGGTCGGCATTGTGTCCGCCGGCAGTTCGCCCACCGCGCGGCACGCGGAAAACCTGTCCGGCCTGACCGAAGTCCGGGCGGGCGTTTATATGTTCGGCGACCTTTTCCAGTCGGAAATCGAGACCCACGGCGCGGATGGCATCGCCGTCACCGTGCTGGCCAGCGTCATCGGCCGCCGCGCGGGGCGAATCCTGGTCGATGCCGGCGGACTGGCGCTGTCGAAGGACCGCGCCACCGAGACCACATTGCACGATTACGGCTACGGCCTCGCCATGGGGATCGAGGGCCAGCGCAGCTACGGCAACGCCGTCGTGGTGAAGGCCTATCAGGAGCACGGAGTCATCGAGATCGACCCCGCCAGGCCAATCGACCTGCCGATCGGCGGCAAGCTGCGCATCGCGCCCAATCACGCTTGCATGACCGCGGCGGCGCATGACCGCTATTTCGTGGTGGATGGCGACCAACAAGTGGCCGCGATCTGGCACAGGGTGAACGGCTGGTAAACTTGCGCCTTCCGCCCCGGCGCCGATGTATGAGATATAGGTAAGAACAGCATCCGATCGGGAAAGGAGCGGTGTCTTCCAACAGACCGGGCCCAATGATTGGGGGTCATTCCCCGAGTCGTCCGTGCCGGTTTCGCCCGTGCTCGCACTGGTGGGGTTCGTTGGACTGTGCCTGCTGGTTGGTGCTGTTGGTGGAACAATGACCGCGCATGCGGTGAAACATTGGTACCTCACGCTGGCTACTCCGCCCGGAACGCCCCCGAGGTTGCTCTTCGCTCCAGTCTGGACCGCGGCTTACGTCATGGTCGGCACCGCGGGCTGGCTGGTCTGGAGGCGGAACGGGTCCAGCCGGACGTTGCGGCTGTGGGGCTGGCAGCTTGCCGCCAATGCGCTGTGGGCGCCTGCCTTCTTCGGCCTCCATAGTCCGGCCCTGGCGTTGGGCGTGATGCTGGCCATGATGATTCTTATCGGCCTGACCATCCGCGCCTTCCGGCCGATCAACCGTGTGGCGGCCGGGCTTATGGTGCCGTACGGAGTGTGGTCGCTTTATGCGGGATATCTGAACCTGGGGTTTGTGGTCCTCAATAACTCTTGATCCTGCGTACGCTTGATCGAGCACTCGGCCATGCGTCCGGGAACAGTCGATGTCTAATGATGTCCCGGGCGCTTCATCCAAGCCTTGATGCCTATCCGGGATTCTTCGGCCTGCGCGTGGTAAAGCCCCCTGCTTCCTGAAAGCCCCCGCCAAGGAACCGCAAGTCGAAGCCGTCAGTTCACGCCCCATCCTGACTCCGGAGAGCGCCGATGCCCGACATGGACCAGCCGACAGCGAAGCCCCTGACTGCCGGTCAGGTCGAGCGGATGAACCAGTGGTGGCGTGCCGCGAATTACCTGTCCGTCGGGCAAATCTACCTGCTGGCGAACCCGCTCCTGCGCGAACCCCTGACGATGGAGCACGTGAAGCCCCGCCTGCTCGGCCATTGGGGCACCACGCCGGGGCTGAATTTCCTCTACGTCCATCTCAACCGGATGATCAGTCAGCGCGACCTGAACCTGCTGTTCATCGCCGGTCCCGGCCATGGCGCGCCGGGCGTCGTCGCCAGCACCTGGCTGGAGGGCACCTACAGCGAGACCTATCCCAACGTGTCGCGCGATGCCGAGGGTATGCACCATCTGTTCCGCCAGTTCTCCTTCCCTGGCGGCATCCCCAGCCACGCCGCGCCGGATACCCCCGGCTCCATCCATGAGGGTGGCGAACTCGGCTATTCGCTGTCGCATGCCTACGGCGCCGTGCTCGACAACCCGGACCTGATCGCCGCCTGCGTCGTCGGCGACGGGGAGGCCGAAACCGGCCCGCTGGCGACATCCTGGCACAGCAACAAGTTCCTCAATGCGGCGCAGGATGGGGCGGTGCTGCCGATCCTGCATCTGAACGGGTACAAGATCGCCAACCCGACGGTGCTGGCGCGCATTCCGGACCACGAACTGCACGCGCTGATGACCGGCTACGGTTACGATCCGATCGAGGTCGCCGGCTCCGACCCGGACGCCATGCACCAGGCGATGGCGGCGGCTATGGACCGCGCGTTCGATGCCATCCGGGCGATCCAGCAGGCGGCGCGCGGCGGCAGCACCGCGCGGCCGCGCTGGCCGATGATCATCATGCGCAGCCCCAAGGGCTGGAGCGGCCCGAAAACCGTCGATGGCAAGCCGGCGGAGGGCAACTGGCGAGCGCATCAGGTGCCGTTCACCATGGAGAAGCCGGAGCACCTCGGCCTGCTCGACACCTGGCTGCGCAGCTACCGGCCGGAGGAATTGTTCGACGAGGCCGGCCGGCCGATCGAGGCGATCACCGGCCTCAGCCCCGCCGGCGAGAAGCGCATGAGCGCCAACCCGCACAGCAATGGCGGTCTGCTGATGCGGCCGCTGCGGATGCCGGATTTCCAGGACCACGCGGTGAAGGTGCCCTCGCCCGGCGCGGTGGATGGCGAAGTCCACCCGGGTGATGGGCGCGTTCCTGCGCGACGTGATGAAGGCCAACGCCGATACCCGCAATTTCCGGGTGTTCGCGCCAGACGAGAACAACTCCAACCGGCTGAACGACATCCTGGAGGTGACCAACCGCGCCTGGGACGCCGAGACGGTGCCGGATGACGATCACCTCGCCCGGGACGGACGGGTGATGGAGATCCTCAGCGAGCACACCTGCCAGGGGTGGTTGGAGGGCTACCTGCTGACCGGCCGCCACGGTCTGCTGTCCTGCTACGAGGCGTTCATCCACATCGTCGACTCGATGGTGAACCAGCATGCCAAGTGGCTGAAGAGTTCGCGCGCGATCCCCTGGCGGCGGCCGATCGCGTCGTTGAACTATCTTCTTACCTCGCATGTGTGGCGGCAGGACCATAACGGGTTCAGCCACCAGGACCCCGGGTTCATCGACCATGTGGTCAACAAGAAAGCCGACATCGTGCGTGTCTATCTGCCGCCGGACGCGAACACCCTGCTCTGGGTGACCGACCACTGCCTGCGGGGTTGGGACCGCATCAACGTGATCGTCGCCGGCAAGCAGCCGGAGCCGCAATGGCTCGATATGGAATCGGCGATCAAGCACTGCACCCAGGGCATCGGCATCTGGCCGTGGGCCAGCAACGATCAGGACAGCGAGCTGGGCGTGGTGCTCGGCTGCGCCGGAGACGTGCCGACGCTGGAGGTGATGGCGGCAGCCGACCTGCTGCGGCGGCTGTTGCCGGACCTGAAGGTGCGCGTGGTCAACGTCGTCGACCTGATGACCCTGCAGCCGAAGTCGCAGCACCCGCACGGACTGTCGGAACGGGACTTCGATGCCCTGTTCACCACGAACAAGCCGGTGATCTTCGCCTATCACGGCTATCCGAGCCTGATCCATCGCCTGGTCTACAACCGCACCAACCACGCCAACTTTCATGTGCGCGGCTTCATGGAGGAAGGCACCACGACGACTCCATTCGACATGGTGGTGCGCAACCGGCTGGACCGGTTCCATCTGGTGGCCGACGTGATCGACCGGGTTCCGGGGCTGGGTTCGCGAGGCGTGTATGTGAAGCAGGCAATGCGCGACAAGCTGATCGAGCACGAACAGTACATCGTGAGCGCCGGCAAGGACATGCCGGAGGTCAGCGACTGGCGCTGGCCGGGTCCGGCCCGATGATTGGCGTCATCTTCAGCCATATCGACGGATCGTGGCTAAGTCTGCTAGAAGCCGGCGTTTGAATGATCCACTGATGGACCGAGTCATGAACGAGACTGCAGGGCGGCGCCTGTCCGCATTGTGCCTTGGGGCGACCCTCAGCGTTTTTGTCGCGTCCGCCGCCCGGGCGCAGATGCCGTTGGCCAACCCCGGGACGAGCAGCATCGGCCACCGCGCCGCCACCGCCAACGCGGTCGACAAACCGCCCGAAGCCGCGCCCGATGCGGTTCCGGGCGCCAAGCCCCGCGCACCGGCGGCTCCAGCCAGCAAGGCCGCCGTCGACCTGCCGCCGACCGAGGCCCTGTTCGATGCCATCAACCGCGGCGACATCGCCGCCGCGCGCGACGCGTTGAATCGCGGCGCGGACCTGGACGGTGTCAACATCCTGGGCATGACGCCGATGGAATTGTCGGTCGATCTCGGCCGCAATGATATCTCCTTCCTGCTGCTGTCGATGCGCGGCGAGGATGCCGGCCGCGGGTCGCGGGTCGAGGCGCGCGATACGACGCCCGCGGGCAAGCCGAAGAAGGGAACCGAGGTGGCGCGGCGCGGGACAACAGCGAAGCCGGTGCCCGTTGCGGCGAAACCGGTGGCGACGCCGAAGTTGTTTGCCAACGACGGCGGCACGCCGGCGCCGAATGCCGGATTCCTCGGATTCGATCCGCGCGGGGCGACGAACTGAGCGGCCCGTTCGGCGCTTTCGATCCGGGGTCCGATTGGTAATCGCCGGCCGCTTTTCCTACCTCTCGGTCGTCGAACAACCGACAGGAGGACAGAAATGCTCGACTGGGATAACAAGCAGACCGCACGCAATCTCATGAGCGTGCATGGCCTGCGGGCGCAGGCTTTGGTGCAGGAGCGCATCGCCGAGGCGAGACTGGCTGGCGATCACAATCAGCTTGAGCGGTGGCAGAACGTGCGCGCGGCTATCGCCGAACTTCGGCGGACCGGCCAGCATGAGATCGTCAACGCGTAGCAACGGCAGAACGTTTGACGTTATGTCGCGGCCATCCCGGGGAACGGCGATGGAGCAGCGCCTGAAGTCAGATCGCCGGCGGCGGTCGTCAGCGCTTTGATCCGCGCCATCTCCTTCCATCGCTCGTCGGGCGGGAGGTGTTCGAGGTCGGCCGCGAACTCCTCGGCGACCGCTGTCATCGCGTCGGACCACGCGGATTGCCTCTGCTCCGCCGCCGTCCGGGGTGCCGGGGTAGCGGCCGGCGGAACCGCTGGCGCGGCCACCGGCGGCGTTTCGGTATCAGGTGCCGGGTCGTCGTTCGGATGCGCCTCACGAGCGGGCGCACTGGGCCGTACCGTGGCCTTGGCCTCACGGATCATGCGCTGCGCTTCCGCGACCGCGGCCTCGACCGAAACCGCGGTCGCAGGACCGCCGGTGCGGCTTTCCTGTTCCAGCGTGCGGCGGTTGCGCTCGGCGGAGCGGTCGAGGCTGTTGGCGCTGCCGCGCAGACGCAGGGCCAACAGCATGGACACGTCTTCGTACATCGAGAGGCTGAGCGAACTCAGCGTGGCGATGTCGAAAGCGATGATCTTGGCCACGGTGAACAGGCTGAGGCGGTTGGCGATGCGGAATTCGTTCACCGTCTCCGCAGCCGCGGCGTAGGCGAGGCGGATATCGCCCGCGGTGGACCAGAGGAACATCGGCGCCAGCAGCGCGAGGATGAGGTTGGCGAGGGTGTTGGCGGGGACGGCGGTTTCGTGTGCGGACATTCGGTGTGCTCGGACTGCGGTGCGCTGGTTTCTAGCGTGAGTTGCAGCCGCTTGTCAAGAATAATTGCCTATATTGGGATTGTTGCCCTTGTCGTAGGATGACACTCCTGGACGACGGTGATGCGGGGCGGAGGTGTATCGCGCCCGACCGATTGGAAGCCCGTGCCCTTCGTGACGGCGGCGACGACCGGGCAACGGATCAAGGTCTTTGGTCTTCGTTATCAGGTCTTATACCAGAGGCTACCAGAGGCCATTGAAATCGACTCTCGCGCCGCGCCGCCTGGTCATGCCGACGAATGTCGGCATCCATGCCTTTTTGGCCTTACGGGCGAAGGCGTGGATGGCGGCCCTGCGCCCGATAGGCGTTAAATTTCCGAGGCGGACTGGCCGTTCGTGTCATGGCCGGCCTTGTGTCGGCCATCCACAACTTTGCCGCACCGGCACCGCAAATCGTAGATGGCCGGACTAAATACACGGCTGTCCGGCACGATTTTTGAGTCTAGAACGCAATTTTCGCTGTACAAAGTGCACGGCATTGATTCTACTCGGTTTCCGACGTCGGGCGACGTCACCGGAACCGAGGAGTTCAACGCCGTACGGCAGCAGAATAGCATTTTCCAGACCATCCTGAAGCTGCTTCCATGGGACGAGTTCAACAAAGCCATCGAACGGCACGACGCCAAGGGCTGCGCCCGCGGGTTCAGATTCAAGAGCCAACTCGTCGCGTTGCTTTACGCCCAGTTCTTCGGCGCGGTCAGCCTGCGCGACATCGAGGCCGGCCTGAGTAGCCAGGCCAACCGGCTGCATTCCCTGCATGTCACACCGCCCCGCCGCCCCAGCCTGGCCGAGGCCAACCGCTACCGGCCGGCCGCGATATTCAACGACCTGCCGGGCGTCATGATCCAGCGCGCCAATCGCAAGCTGCGTCAGTCGATGGACGGGCTGACCTACCTGCTCGACAGCACCAGCCTGAAGCTGAACGGATTGAGCGAGTGGGCGCAATTTTCGGCCACGGTATGCGGTGCCAAGCTGCACGTGGTCTACGACCCCGACGCCGACTGCCCGGTCTACACCGCCTTCAGTGCCGCCAACGTCAACGATATCACCGCCGCCAAGGCCATCCCCATCGTCGCCGGGGCCACCTATGTGTTTGATCTCGGCTACTACGATTTCGCCTGGTGGGCCAAGCTCGATGCCGTCAACTGCCGCTTCGTCACCCGCCTGAAGAAGAATACCCCGTTGACGGTGACCGCGACGCGGCCGGTGCCGGAGGGCGGGCCGATCCTGTCCGACCGCATCGGCACGCTGCCCGCCCGGCTGGGCGGCTGCCGCCGCAACCCGTTCCAAAAGCCGGTGCGCGAGGTTCAGGTGCGCATCCCGACGGGGAAGGTTTTGCGCATTCTGACCAACGACCTGGAGGCGTCCGCGCAGGAGATCGCAGACCTTTACAAGCGGCGGTGGGCGATCGAGTTGTTCTTCCGCTGGGTCAAGCAAGTGCTGAAGATCAAGCGTTTCCTCGGGGTTTCCGAAAACGCGGTGCGCATTCAGGTGGCAGTAGCGATGATCGCCTTCCTGCTGCTGCGGCTGGCGCAGCAGCTGCAAACGGCGGTGCAGAGCCCGCTGACGTTCGCCCGTCTGATCAAGACGAACCTGATGCATCTGCGCGGCTTGAGCGAGCTTGTCAGGCCGCCACAGAAGGTCAAACCGGTCCTCGGGCAGGGGCTGCTGATATGACGCGATTCGACTACGCGTCATGTTCAAGAACTGTGCCGGACAGCTGTGGACCAAGTCCGGCCATGACACGGAAACGGGCGCCCCGTCGCCGACACTATTTTAACGCTTATGGGGTCTGCGCCCGCCATCACGATCGCAGCGATCGTGCCAAGGGTCAAACTCAACGACGTCCAGTATTATGGCGCGTCCGAGGCATCACAGGGCGGATTGGCTCGCTCGAACCCGACCCGAGTTGTTGAAACGCAGCGCCAGCGACGGCCGCCTTCCTCTCCCGGTGAGCATCTGATTGGCTGGGGCGAGAGGGAGCTGGCGCCTACTTTCGCCGCAGCTAATTGAATCCGCTCAAAAAATCAACAAACTAGCCGTCGCTGTCGGTCGGGGTGTAGCACTCGTCTGCTATACGGAAGGGTCAGCATCGCCAATGCTGGTTCCGGTGGCTCACCTTATTCGACGCCCGCATGCGGGCTGCGGCCGTCTGGTCTGGGGCTGGCCTGCTGCACTTCGACCGACGACGCCGTGGAGAGCTGTTGGCCGGACCGCGCACCGATCCGGCCAGATGCGTCGGCATCACCTGGCTGTAAGCCTGGCGCGTGTACGGGTTGCCGATGTTCGCCGCGAAGAGTTTGCCACTCGGCTTGGATTTTCTGAATCTCGCGGTCACACCACCCCTGAGGGTCTTTCAGCAACTCGGGGTCGTTCATGGCCTGGCGAATATCCCAGTTCGGTTCATCATGATGCGGCAGTATAATCGATTTGTCCCAACCACGATCACGCTGCCATTCATAGAATGTCTGCTCCTCCGTCCCCAAGATTCCGTGGATGAATATCCGAGAATATTTTGATGCTGACAGAATGTCGCCGGTCGCCGCCTCTAGCGCCGCGGTATCGACACACTGCGTCACGATGAATGTCGCCCCTACCGCACCAAGGACTGGAACGCCGCAGCAGACAAGCAGCCAGAACTCATCAAATCCAGCGCACGACATCCGGGCCTTGCGCGAGATGCTGCGGGTAACCGCATCAATGACCTTGGAAGGATCGTTCTGGCCCCACGTGAAATAAGTTGTGCCCTCATTCTCGGCTTCTCGGGCGAGCTTCGATTCTGCGGCCCGCGCTGCTCCAGGGGTCTCCCCGGTATCCAGATCGGTAACTTGAACCCCGATACGACAGCCGAGGATCACGGCGACTACGTCAGCCCCGCTTTCGTCATCCGAGTTTGGATCATGTGGATAACTGGCGTCTAGACCAAGCCGCCTCATCAGCAGGGCGACCCGCGCCTTTTCTGCTTCGAACTTTGACGACATCGACAGGTTTCCGGCTTCGGGTTGGGGGTGCACCCTACCCTGTTCCCTATAAATGATGAAGGACAACCGCAGGTTCGGGCTGTTGCGAGCCGGTCCCTAACGCCACCATGGCTTTTCCGCGGAACACAAGCCGGGTCGTTAAGGTGGCCTACTACATGTTTCACCTCACGCGGACGTCCGTTGGCATGCTCAACCGTCACGCGATCCGCGAAATCAACAACGCGCGACCCCCCGGAGTCGCCTTGGAACGACCACTGATCCCATTGGTTCGGCAGAGGTTCACTCGGATCACAACCTCCTGGTTGCTGCAAAGGTGGGATAGCCTCAATGTTCCGGTGCCATCCTGAGCGAGAACCGGGACGCTTCGTTCGACGCCTACCGGTTCGCCCGTCGCGCCCATGGGCGATCGAGCCTGCCGCCCTTGGTATGGCGCTTGTCCGGAGGGCCGGCCGCCGTGGAGCCGGGCCAGACACTCATCGTCGGGCTTTGGCCGCGCGCCCGCCGTCAGGTGTGTCAGGCCATCGTTGCAAATCGCTTGACAGTGGCGTAGGTCTCTGCGAGTTAGCGGGGTTGAGGAAGTCAAAACTCGCCGGACAGTCCGGCTCGAGCTCCCCTCATAAAGCAAATCCCATGAATATTAACCACGCCGCCAGTGAACGGACGGACGACGAACTAATCGCTATGCTGAAAACGCCTGAGATGTGGATGGTTCGCAACCCCCTCCCATTGGGTATCGTGCACTCACTCGATGAGGCGTTGCGGGAGGCATACCGGCAGTCTCTGGCGGGGAGAAAACCTACCGTCATCGTCAAAATGCCCAGCGACGAAATCACCATCCGTGCTGACCAGATTTACCGACTATGGCAGCGGCTCGCTTGACAATCGGCCATTGATAAACATGCTTCCTGTTCGACGCCGCATGGCGAGCGTCGAACGATCCAAGGCTTCCCGTCCCAACTCCCTCCGCTGGCCGCCGCGCGGAGGGCGAGTCAGGGCTGGCGTAGGCCACCGCGTAGCGGCGCGAAGCGTCCTTGACGCCCCCGAGCACGGTGGCATAACGCCGACGTGCGACGCGCAAGAATCTTTCTGCCGGTCAGCCAACCGGCGGAAGCATTGTTACCTGGACCTCGTCCCCCCAGGGGTAGTCCGATACCACCGGCCAAGCTGCGATTGGGCATATGACATTCATTTTCGAGCAATGCCTGAAGTCGGTCCCCGGCAGCATCACCTGATGCGTCGGGAACGCTCCTGTACCAGGGCGCGCATGGCCGAACTGCTCGTTGGCGCTTACTTGGTCTCAACTCCGTTGCGTGCCGAAACTCCGTGCGATTTCAAAGGCGTCTCCGTTGGGAACAAGATGACGCCGGTTGAGGTAATGAGGGCGCTTGGCGTGAAAGGGTATAAGCTCAACCCGACCCGATTATCGTCTGAACAGTCATTGGCACTTGCAGACAAATACGGATCGCAAGGAGCCATGGAACGTGAGGAGTGGGCTATTGGACCATTCTGCACCGATACGTCTTGCACCATCCCCTACGGCGTGGAAGTTGGACGTTTCGACAGTCCGGTCGCCGTGTCTATCTTCTTCCACGTCGGCATCGTAAGCGCGATCAACGTTCGGTTTAATAGTATATACTGGAATGATTTTCTGCCGATTTTGGACCAGAAATATGGGGCCGATTGGGATATAGAGCGGACTAATCAGCGAGTTCTGAATTGGGAAACCAAGGAGACTGAGGTGGTGGAACAGGTCCGGATGAACCATAAAACCGAGGGCACAAACCCGACTACGCAAGACCACTGCGAAATTTCGGCGGCCAGCGTCGATGGTTGGTTCACACACCAGGATGCACATGGGCCATACCAGTCTATTTTCGCCATCGAGCTAATCTCAAAGAACTTTTAGTCCCCACCACCTTGCGGTTGGCTCCCTGTTCGACGCCGCGCAGGGAGCGCGCCGTTGAACAAAAACCTGCGCTCCCCGTCAACACGCCTCCGGTGCGCTGACGCGCGCAAGCACAGTGGCACCCTTCATCGTCTGGCGAGCAACATTATGTCCGGGGCGCCACCACCGGCGGGAACGAAGTTGCGCCCTTCGGCCGGGAATCTCAGGTCATCGGATACCTTTGGCGGTCCGATCGCCTCACCTACGGGCCTCTGGCGGCCTTGTTTTGTGGACGGTGATCGAGTTTCGCCCGATTTATCACGGTCGCAGACCAGGAGCGGGGGTGATACTCGTAGCCGGTTGCGACGCTCAAAGTTGCGCCCGCCGCCACGCCGCCTGCTGCGCCGCCTCGTTGGCACACTCGTTGACGGCCCTCCGCGCGGCTGCCTGATCGGCGTCATCCTGATCGTGTTGACGCCCGGCTTCGGCCGTCCTGCGTTCCTCGGCCGCCTGTGCGGACTGCGCGGCGGCCGGCAGATCGCCGCGCGCGGCGGCGTTGATCGTGTCCTGTTCGCCCGCGTCCATGGTTGCGAGCACGCGCTCCGCCGAGTCTCTGGTGGCGAGCGCGGCGCGCACGTCGGCCCTGGCCAGCCACGAGACGAGCACACGCCGGTTGACGCTAGCCGCTTGGCGGGCCCCATTGCGGGCGGTCCGCAGGTCACCATCGTAGCGCGCCGCGAGCCGATCGGCGTACCGTCGCGCCATGTGCGCGGCGCCGATTAGCCGGGAGTGCTCCGCCCGCCATGTGGAATCGGTCCCCGTCGCCAAAAGTTTGCGCTGCGGTGTTGGTCCCATACGGCCTGCCTTGCAACCCGTGCCTCCTCGGCAGCTTGGTCGCGGTCCTTCGCGGCCGCAAAAGCACGTCGCGTCTACTCTGGCGCGCGGCAGCCCGCGGATTGCTCCGAGCCAGCGATTCGCGGCGGGACTGCCGCTGATCCATCCCCGCCTGGGCAATCCTATCGCCCTCGGCCGCCCGCTCCTCGATCCATTGGGCGAAGCCTGGGAACTGCACTGCGCCCGTCACGCCGGTCATGCGCGTGGCCTGCTGTTCGGTGTCGAGCGCGGCGGACTGCCGCGCGTGAGCGCCACGCTGCACCGCCAACACCACATTGCGGACGATGCCGCGCCGCGTGTGCCGGTATGTTCGGTCCCGATCGGCCCGCTGCAGGGTGCGAAGTTCCGTGCGCGCTGCCTGCTCTGCCTGGAGCCCATCGGCGTAGCAGCTTCGGAATAGGCCGCACGAGCGGCTTCCCAGGCAATATCCCGCTGCGTGGTCTTCCGATCAGTGCGTTGCGCCAGCACCTCGCGCACCGGCTCTGCCCCGTCACTGGCGGGGTCGGCACGGTGTGCGGCCCATGCCGTCTTGGATACGTTGCGCTCGGACAACGGGCTGTCGATGCCTTGATCGGCGAATGACCGATGGTCCACTCGAACTGCAATGCCCTGCTGGGCCATCCAATCGTTCATCCGTGCGGCAACCTGAGAACGCATCGCGCGGCCGTGATCCTCGGTAAATGCTTTGTTCCACTCGCGTGCCTTCGTCTTCGCGAAGCTGTCGCCGTGGAAGCGGCGTAGTGTTCCGAGCACATGAGCGTGTGGTTGCTCAATCCCATCGTCCTGCCGTCCTAAAATTGGGACGAGGTCGGCGGGAACTCCTGCCCGCCAGAAGTAGCGCCCGCCGCGCCGCTGCACATGTTCCAAGAGGCACCAAACTGCTACACAGAGGTGCTAAACAGAGCCGCGAGCGGCGCCATGAAATCGTTGATTCTTCAGGAGAAATTCAGTTGGCTGGGGCGGGAGGGATCGAACCTCCGTATGACGGAATCAAAATCCGTTGCCTTACCGCTTGGCGACGCCCCACCGTGCCGACGTGATAGGTCGCCCGGCGGCTCGCGTAAAGCCGGAACCGCTACAACCCGCCGATACCGCCGCCCCGGACCCACCAGCCGGGACGTTCGATCGCCGCCGCCCGCGCCACCGCCGCATCGGCAAACAGTCCGAAGCACGTCGCGCCCGACCCGCTCATGCGCGCCAGCAGACAGCCGGGGGCGGCCCGCAACGCCGCCAGCGCCGCGCCGATGACCGGAGCCAGCCGCAACGCCGGTGCCTCAAGGTCGTTGGCGGTCTCCCGCAAGCTCGCTGCCAACGACTCCGCGTCCGGCCAACCGCCGGCCGGCCAATCGGCAACGGCCGAGAAACCGCCCTCTCGCGCGCGGAACACCGAAGGCGTGGAAACCGCGACCCCCGGATTGACCAGCACCATCCCGGCGGCGGGCAGCGGCGGAGCGGGCGACAGGACCTCCCCGATTCCGGACATCAGCGCCGGGCGGCTCATGACGCAGACCGGGACATCGGCGCCAAGCCCGGCCGCCAGCGTTTCCAGCCTGGAATCGATCCCCCAGAACCGCGCCAGCAGCCGCAGCGCCGCGGCGGCATCGGCCGAACCGCCGCCGATGCCGGAGGCGACCGGCAGGTTCTTCTCCAGCACCAGCCGTCCCGCCGCGTCCACCCCGGCGGACGATGCCAACGCCCGCGCCGCCCGCAGCACCAAATTGTCCGCCTCGCCATCGAGGCCGGCGGCGAACGGCCCGGTCACCGCCAGCGACAGCCCGTCCGCCGGCTCGACCGTCAGCACATCGGCCGCATCCGCGAAGACCACCAGGCTGTCGAGCAGATGGTACCCGTCGGACCGCCGGCCAACGACATGCAGATGCAGATTGATCTTCGCCGGAGCGCGCTCGGACAGCATGACCGAAGCCAGCTATTGGCCGCTGATCACCGCACCGGCATGGCCGGTGTTCAACTTGGACTCCAGCTTAGCGGCGTCATCCGGCGGGGGGTTCAGGGTCAGCGCCCGGCGCCACTGATACTGCGCTTCGACCTTGCGGCCGGCCGCCCAGTAGGCGTCGCCGAGGTGCCCGTTGATCGTCGAATCCTCCGGCTCGAGCTCCACCGCCCGTTCCAGGGTCTTCACCGCTTCCTTGGAGTCGCCCTGGCGGAACATCACCCAGCCGAGGCTGTCGACGATGGCGCCGTCGTTCGGCCGCCGCTCCGACGCGCGCTCGATCATTTCCCGCGCCTCGGTCAGGTGGTGGCCCATGTCGGCGTAGGAATAGCCCAGATAATTCAGCACGAACGGCTGGTCGGGCGACAACTCCAGCGCGTGATGGAAGTCAGCGTCGGCCTTGGGCCACATGTGCGAACGCTCCTCCGCCACGCCGCGGTCGTAGAACAGGACCCAGTCGGTGGCTTCGGGACGCGCGACCCGGGCGATCGCGCGATCATAGGCGGCCACCGCATCGGGAAAGCGCTGCTTGGTGCGCAGGATGTCGCCAAGCTGCTCATCCGGCAGCGGGCTGTCCGGATACTCCCGTGCCAGACGCTCCAGATCCCGCATCGCGTCGTCGGAACGGCCGAGACCATCGACCAGCGAGGCCCGCTTCAATTGCACCACCGGCGCCAGCGGATCGCCCGGGGGCACGTCGTTCAACAGGCGCAGGGCCAACGCGGGATGCCGATCGTTGACCAGCACATCGGCCGCGAGGATGCGCGCCGCGGTGAAATCCGGCCGCAGGTCGAGTGCGAGGCGCAGCATGATCAGCGAGAAGTCGTTGGCGTCCTGCGACCGCAGCATCGCCGCGAAGGTGAAATACGATTCGGCAATGCCATCCACGGCGTTCGGCACCGGACGTTTGGTGACGGCGGCCAACAGGCCCGGCATCGCGATGGACATATCCGGCGCGACCCTCGGCAGCGTGGCAAGGATGCGCTGCGCCTCCGCCGGCTGGCCGGAGCGGGCCTGCCAGCTCGCGAGCACCTGCGCCAGCCGCAGATTGGGTTCGGCCATTCCGGCTTCCGCGACCCGGTAGAGCGGGCCGGCGGCGTCGGGGCGGTTGCCGGCATCGGCGATCATCGCCGCATGCAGCGCAAAGACGCCGCGGAAGCGCGGGTTCTCGACATAGGGACGCAAGGTGGACAGGGCGGAATCGACCCGGCCATCGCCAAGCTGCGCCCATGCCTCCAGCAGCGGCTGTAGCAACTGCGTCATGCCCTCGCGGGGAAGTGCGTGGAAACGCTGCTCGGCGGCGGCCCAATGTCCTGCCTTGATGTCCACGTCGGCGAGCACGAGCTGCGCCACCTGGTTGTCCGGCAGTTGCCTGGCGAGCTTCACCGCTTCCGGCCGCCCGGCATCGACGCAGGCGATGAACGCCTGGAGAATCAGGTCCTGATCGCCCGGCGACTGCGCGACGGCTTTCAGCAGATCGGTGGCCGCGGTGGCGGAATCGCCCTCCGACAATGCAAAGCGTCCGGCCAGGTAATCGCCGATGACGCCGTTGGCGACCGGTGGGGATGAGCCGTCGGCGGAGGGTACGGACGCCGCGCACGCCGACAGCAGCGTGAGCGCGAGAAGGACGGACCGCCGTACGGCGCGGGCATGTTGCATCGCGCCAGTCTAACAGCGGGAAAGAGGCATGTCATTTATCTTGCGATGAATGTGCGGAAAAAATACCGAGCCGGACCGGCCCGGGGGCCGGCTCGGTTGCCGCATTCCGACGAAACGCGGCGGCCCGCGGTCGTTTCCCTGCGGCGTGTGCCGTGCTGTCGTGCGCCCCGGGACGCGCCACCGGGTTTCGATCCATCGCGCTTCGCCAACCTGCCGGATTCGCGCCCGATCCGCTCGTTCCAAAGACTCCGCGGCCCTCGTGCTTCTCGTTCTGCCTCCGTGGTGAAAAGCGGTGCCGGATGCCTGTTCGCCCTCGAAAGCCAGCCTCCGATTGTCTTGGCAGACTATCACATCCCGCCCGGATAGCTCGGGCCGCCGCCGCCCTCCGGGGGCACCCAATTGATGTTCTGCGTCGGGTCCTTGATGTCGCAGGTTTTGCAGTGCACGCAGTTCTGCGCGTTGATCTGCAACCTCGGGGCGCCTTCCTCGGCGCCTACGATCTCGTAGACCTGCGCGGGGCAATACCGCGTCTCCGGACTGCGGTAGCGGTCCCAATTGACCGCGATCGCCTTGCCTGGATCGGCCAATTGCAGATGGGGCGGCTGGTTTTCCTCGTGGTTGGTGTTGCTGATGAACACCGAGGACAGCCGATCGAAGGTCAGGATGCCGTCGGGTTTCGGGTAATTGATGCGGGGGGCCTTGTCGGCGTCCTGCAACGTGTCGTTGTCCGGATGCGGATGCCGCAGCGTCCAGGGGGCCTTGCCGCGCAGCAACACGGTATCCAGCGCGGCGTAGGCGAAGCCGCCCCAGCGGCCGAATTTGGCGAAAGCCGGGCGGACGTTGCGCACGTTCGACAGTTCGTCCCACACCCAGCTCTGCTCCAGCCGTTGCGCATAGCCGGTGACCTCGGCAGGCCGATCGGCCGCCAGGGCCTCGGCAAGGGCTTCGGCGGCGAGCATGCCGGACTTCATCGCGGTGTGGGTGCCCTTGATCTTCGGCACGTTCAGGAAGCCGGCGGCGTCGCCCACCAGCAGGCCGCCGGGGAAGCTGAGCTTCGGCAGCGACTGCTTGCCGCCCTCGACCAGCGCCCGGGCACCGTAGGAGACGCGGCGGCCGCCCTCGAAGTGCTTGCGCATGTGGGGGTGGGTCTTGAAGCGCTGCATCTCGTCGAACGGCGACAGCCAGGGGTTAGTGTAGTCGAGGCCGACGACAAAGCCGTAGGCGACCAGGTTGGCGCCGAAGTGGTAGAGAAACGATCCGCCGTATGTGGATGAATCCAGGGGCCATCCCAGCGCGTGCTCGATCAGGCCGGGCTTGTGGATGGCGGCGGGGACTTCCCACAGTTCCTTGATGCCGATGCCGTAGGTCTGCGGGTCCTTGCCCTCGCGCAGGTTGAAGCGGGCCATCAACTGCTTGGAGAGTGAGCCGCGGCAGCCCTCGGCGAACAGCGTATAGCGGGCGCGCAACTCCATGCCGCGCTGGAAGTTGTCCGTCGGCTTGCCGTCCTTGCCGATGCCCATGTCGCCGGTGGCGATGCCGGCGATGCGGCCGTCTTCCTCCAGCAGTTCGGTGGCGGCGAAGCCGGGGTAGATTTCCACGCCGAGCGCCTCGGCCTGCTGGCCGAGCCAGCGCACCACGTCGCCGAGCGAGACGATGTAGTTGCCGTGGTTGTGCATCTGCGGCGGGGTCGGCAGTTTGAAGGCGCGGGTTTCGGTCATGTAGTAGAACCCGTCCTGGCCCGCCGGGGTGTCTAGTGGCGCGCCTTTCTCCTTCCAGTCGGGGATCAGTTCGTTCAGAGCACGCGGCTCTATCACCGCGCCCGACAGGATGTGGCCGCCGATTTCGCCGGCTTTTTCAACGAGGCAAACGGCGATATCCGGGTTCAACTGCTTCAGCCGGATCGCCGCGGAAAGGCCCGCCGGGCCGCCTCCGACGATCACAACGTCGAACTCCATTGCTTCGCGGGGGGGAAGCGCCTCCGGCATATGCAACTCCTTGGCGTCTGGTTTGTCTCGGATTGGGGCCTATGTGCGCCAGAACGCTGTTCGGGGCAAACCGTGGCGTTGGCGACGCATTCAGGCGAGCATCCAGGAGTGTCATCCGTGTCCGCGAATACCGCATTGCTGCTGATTGCTCATGGTTCCGTGCGCTATCCCGATGCGGCGCGGGTGCTGCACCGGCATGCCGAGTTGCTGCGGGCGGAGGGAAGTTTCCGCTCGGTGGAGATCGGTTTGCTGAACGGCTCCCCGTCCGTTGGCGAGTCGTTGGCGCGGATCGATGCCGCCGTGGTGCGCGTCGTGCCGTTCTTCATGGAGGCCGGCTATTTCACCCGTGAGGCGATTCCGCGCGCGCTCGGCGCCGATCGGCGCATCCATATCTGCCCGCCGATCGGCTTGCATGACGGGATGGCGGGGCTGATCGAGCGGCAGGCGCTGGCGGCTTGCGCCACGCTCGGCGTCCCGTCACGCAGCGCCGCGGTGCTGGTTGTGGGGCACGGTTCGGCCAGTTCCCCGGGTGGCGCGCTGGCACTGCACGAGCACTCCGCCCGGGTGGGGTGGACGACGCTGTTCGCCCGCGTCGAATCGGCGTGCCTGGAGGAAGCCCCGTTCGTGGCGGAGGCGTTGCAAGGGCTGCGCGCCCATCCGGTGGTAGTGATCGGGTTTTTTGCCGGAAACGGGGGGCATGTGCGCGACGACATCCCGCGCCTGGTGGCGGCGGAGCAGGCGATGCGCGGCCCCGGCGGGCTGCCGGTTGTGTTTGACGGATCGGTGACGGACGATCCGGCCATGACGCAGATTATTCTCGACCAGGCGGCGTCATGACGGGGGATCGCAGCATGTTTGCGTATGTCGGAGGCTACACCACGCCGGATCGGGACGGACGCGGCGACGGCATCAACGTCTTCGAGGTCGATCCGGCCAGCGGGGCGTGGACCCATCGGCAACGCGTGGACGGACTGGAGAACCCGTCGCTGTTCACCCTGTCGCGCGACGGCACGCGGCTGTATTGCGTGCATGGCGCCCGCACGCGGGTCAGCGCCTTCGCCATCGACCCGCACAGCGGACGAATCGATCTGTTGAACCAAGTGGATTCCGGCGGCAGCAATCCGGTCAACTCGGCGCTGGACCCGACGGAGCGGTATCTGGTCGTCGCCAACTACGGCTCCGGCTCCGTTGCGGTTCTTCCAATCGGCGAGGACGGGAAGCTTCAGCCGGTGAGCCAGCTTGTCGCGGTGCAAGGGACGCCCGGACCGGATCCGAAGGAACAGGCGTCGTCGCATCCGCACGCGGTGGTGTTTGATCCCAGCGGGAGGTTTGTCGTCGTGCCGGACAAGGGCTTAGACCGTACGTTCCTATTCCGCTTCGAGTCCGGCCGGTTGACTCCGGCTGCGCGGGCCTTCGTCGCATCGGCGGCCGGGGCGGGGCCGCGCCATGCGGCGTTCCATCCGTCGCTTCCGGTGCTCTACGTGAACAACGAGCTCAACTCGACCGTGACCGTGTTCGACTGGGATGGGTCAACCGGGCAAGCGGCGGAGCGGCAAGTGATTACCAGCCGAGCGGCGGGCTACACGGGGACCAACACGACTTCAGAAATCGCCGCATCGCCGTGCGGACGATTTGTGTATGTCTCGAATCGCGGCCAGGATTGCATCGTGCAGTTCACGGTGTCGCCGGGCAGCGGGTGGCTGAGCCACGCCGGGCATGTCCCGAGCGGCGGCGCGCGGCCCCGGTTTTTCGCCATCGGTCCGGATGCGCGGCATTTGTATGCGGCCAACCAGGACAGCGATTCTATCGTGGTGTTTGACGTCGATCCGGAGTCCGGCAGCCTGAATCCCACGGGACTGCGCATTGAAGCTGGCAGCCCGTCCGCGATCAGTTTCGTAACGCCCCCTTGAATCCGCTGCGGCATCCTGTCGATACTGTGCTCAACCGAGACGGTTTACGAGGATGGCGCCATGGCCAAAGCAAGCCCCGGAGAAAAGCGATCCGCCACGAAGGCGGCGCCGGTTGAGCCTGCCCGGAAAAAGGCCGCCGCGGCGGCTCCTACGAAAAAGGCCGTGGCGAAGAAATCCGGGGTGAAAAAGGCGGCTAAGCAAGCCGTGGCTAAGAAATCCACCACGAAAACGACTCCCGGCAGGAAGGCCGCGACAAAACAACCGGCTTCCGCCAAGGCTCCGGCGAAGATGGCAGCCGCACCGAAGACGGGCGGCAAAAAGAGTGCGGCGAAACAACCAACCTCGGCGAAGCACACGGCGGTGGCTGCCAAGGCGGCTCCGTCCCGGACGGTTGCCGTGAAGTCGGCTGCGCCTCGCCGCCCGGCGGTTCGCGTCGCGGCACCGGTTCCCGCGGCGAGACGAGGCCGCGCCGCTCCGGCCCCGCGCAAGGCGCGCGCCGCCAAAGTCAGCACCAAGGCGCCGCAGGTGTTTGCCGTCAGCCATCTGGATCAGGCCGACTTCAAGGCCGACGGGCTGCGGGCCTATGCGCTGTATCGGGACCTGGGCATTGCCGCGGCCTCATCCGGGCGGTGCCAGGCGCATGTCATCCGCTTCGTGCCGCCGTGCACCGACGCGGTGCGCAAGCGCCATGTTCACGAGGTTGAACTGCAGCTTGTCTACGTGCTGCAGGGCTGGATCAAGAACGAGTTCGAGGGTCACGGCGAGCAGATGATGTCGGCCGGAAGCTGCTGGCTGCAGCCGGCGGGGATCAGGCACACGGTGCTGGACTACTCGCCGGATTGCGAAGTGCTGGAGATCATCGTTCCGGCGGATTTCAAGACCGAGGAGCTTGCCTGATCCCATATCGGGCAGGATGGTGTCGCATGAGCGCCTCGATTGCATGAAATGCCCCGCGCTGTGCTGCCGCATGGCGGGGTATGTTAGGGTCAGCCGCGACGACATAAGGCGGCTGGCGAAGCACCTGGGCCTGAGCGTTCCGGCGTTCGAGCAGCGCCACATCGTCGAGGTGACGAAGCAGGGCGAGAAGCGGATCAAGGAAGGCTACAAGACCTGCCAGTTCCTTGATGAGCACCATTTGTGCACGGTGTATGAGGCGAGGCCGCACGATTGCCGCGGGTATGTGTGCTGGAACCAGGAGGATGAGACGGTTTACCAGTATGCGGTCTATTTGCAGACCGGGGTGGCGAAGTTGCGGGAGATGGAGAAGTAGCCGGTGCGATTTTGGTGTTGGCACGGAGCATCGTTGTATTTTGACAGCAACGACGGGCGCGTGTTCAAGAGATCGCGGCCGTCGCGGACTCGTCCTTCAGGCCGACTCCCGAAAGGCCGCGGGCGCGCATTTCCCGCAGCAGGAACACCAGCTTGAACGCGGCTTCCGCAGCGCCGATCCCCTCCGGCCGAATGTTAGAGATGCAGTTGCGATCGGCGTCGGTGCTGCCCAGCCGGGGGTGCCACGTCAGGTAGGCCCCCAGGCTGTCGGGCGCGGACAGGCCGGGCCGCTCGCCGATGAGCACGGCAACCGCGGCGGCCCCGAGGGCTGTCGCTATGGCGTCGCCGATGGCCACACGGCCCTGGCGGACCATCACCAGAGGCGCGATCCGGTACTTCTCGGCGCATAGAGCGGGCAACGCGGCGACCAGCAGGGGAACTGCATGGTCCTGCACCGCTTGCGCCGACAGGCCGTCCACCAGCGCAATCGCCAGGTCGTACTCCCCTGCCCTGGCCGTCAGCGCCGCCTCGGCCTCCGCCGTAAGCCGCCGCCCCAGATCCGGACGCATCAGATACGTCCGCCGATCGGCCGCGGCGGTGGTGACGGCGAGGACGGGTTGGCCGAGCGCGGCGGCCAGCTTCGCGTCATCCAGTTCGGCATGCACCGCGTCCCTCGCCCGGGCATGGGCCAGACGGAACTCCAGCAGCGGCGCGGTTGCCAGCGAGGCGCCGGTGCGCGCCTGGCCGATACGCGCGGCGGTCAGGGTGCGCAGGCGTGCCCAGGGTGTCTCGGCGGGTTCGGGCGGGAGTGTCATGGCGGCGGGAGCATCTGGCGCAGTCGATCGGGCAGGCCGAGGGGACGGATGCGGCCGGTGGCGTCGGTCAGGCCCTGGCAGGTCAGCCAGGCCTCGAACTCCGGCGCGGGGCGGCGGCCGAGCAGGTCTCGCATCGCCAGGGCGTCGTGGAACGAGGTGCTCTGGTAGCCGAGCATGATGTCGTCGGCGCCGGGGACGCCCATGACGAAGTTCACGCCGGCCGCTACTAGCAGAGTCAGCAGCGTGTCCATGTCGTCCTGGTCCGCCTCGGCGTGGTTGGTATAGCAGACGTCGCAACCCATCGGCAGGCCAAGCAGCTTGCCGCAAAAGTGGTCCTCCAGGCCGGCGCGGATGATCTGCTTGCCGTCGAAGAGGTATTCGGGGCCGATGAAGCCAACGACCGTGTTGACCAGGAGTGGCTGGAAACGGCGGGCGACGGCGTAGGTGCGGGCCTCCAGGGTTTGCTGGTCGACGCCGTGGTGGGCGTTGGCGGACAGGGCACTGCCTTGGCCGGTTTCGAAATACATAACATGGTTGCCGCCCCGGTGCAGGGAGAGCGCGGCGTCGCGGGCCTCCTGCAACAGCGACAGGGTGATGCCGAAGCCGCGGTTGGCCGCCTCGGTGCCGGCGATCGACTGGAACACCAGGTCGACCGGCGAGCCCTGGCGGATCAGCTCCAGCGTGGTGGTGACGTGGCTGAGCACGCAGCTTTGCACGGGGATGTCGAGGCGCTGGCGCATCTCGTCGAGCAGGCAAAGCAGCGTGTGGGTGCGCTGCGGGCTGTCGGTGGCGGGGTTGATGCCGATGACCGCGTCGCCGGAGCCTAACAGCAGGCCGTCGAGGATGCTCGCCGCGATGCCGCGCGGGTCGTCGGTCGGGTGGTTGGGCTGGAGGCGGGTGGACAGGCGGCCGGGCAGGCCGATGGTGGTGCGGAAGCGGGTCACAACGCGGCGCTTGGCGGCGATCACCATCAGGTCTTGCAGGCGGCTAATCTTCGCCACCGCCGCGGCCATCTCCGGGGTGATGCCGGGGGCCAAGGCGGTCAGTTGATCGGTTGTTGTCGTGTCTGACAGCAGGAAATCGCGGAAGCCGCCGACGGTCAGGTGGGCAATGGGCGCGAAGGCGGCCGGGTCGTGGCTGTCGATGATGAGGCGGGTGATCTCGTCGGTTTCGTAGGGGACGACGGGTTCGTTCAGGAATTGTTTGAGGGGAAGATCCGCGAGGGCGAACTGCGCGGCGACCCTCGCTTCATGCGACGGCGCCGCGATGGCCGCCAGTTGGTCGCCGCTGCGCAGCGGCGTGGCCTGCGCCAGCAGGGTCTTCAGGTCGGGGAAGACGTGGCGGTGCTGTCCGACGGTGGCGGCATACATGCGGAAGTTTCACCATCCCGGATGCTGGCGGACAAGGGGGGCCGAACTGCTATAAGCCCGCCGCGCTTAATCACACGCCGAGGACCGATGATTCGCCTGGACTCCATCAGCAAGCAGAACGGCAGCCGCCTGGTCTTCATCGAGGCCTCGGCCGCGTTGCAGAAGGGCGAGAAGATCGGCCTTGTCGGCCCCAACGGCGCCGGCAAGACGACGCTATTCCGAATGATCACCGGGCAGGAGGAGCCGGACGGCGGGCAGATCCTGGTCGATCGCGGGGTGACTATCGGCTTCTTCAGCCAGGACGTCGGCGAGATGGCGGGGCGCAGCGCGGTCGCCGAGGTGATGGACGGCGCCGGCGCGGTCAGCGTGATCGCCGCCGAACTGGCCTCACTGGAGCACGCGATGGCCGATCCGGACCAGGCGGACGGGCTTGAGGCCATCATTGAGCGGTTTGGCGACGTGCAGGCGCGGTTCGAGGAACTGGGCGGGTATGCGCTGGAGGGCAAGGCCCGGGAGGTGCTGGACGGGCTGGGGTTCAGCCAGGAGATGATGGACGGCGATGTCGGGGTTCTGTCCGGCGGCTGGAAGATGCGGGTGGCGCTGGCGCGCATCCTGCTGATGAACCCCGATGTCATGCTGCTGGACGAGCCGAGCAACCATCTGGACCTGGAAAGCCTGATCTGGCTGGAGACGTTCCTGGCCGGGTTCGACGGCGCGCTGGTGATGACCTCGCACGACCGGGAATTCATGAACCGGGTCATCAACAAGGTGATCGAGATCGATGGCGGCAGCCTGACGGAGTTCTCCGGCGACTACGAATTCTACGAACAGCAGCGGGCGCTGAACGAGAAGCAGCTTCAGGCGCAGTTCGAGCGGCAGCAGGCGATGCTGGCGAAGGAGATCAACTTCATCGAGAAGTTCAAGGCGCGCGCCTCGCATGCCGCCCAGGTGCAGAGCCGGGTGAAGAAGCTGGAGAAGATCGACCGGGTGGAGCCGCCGAAGCGGCGGGTCTCGGTGGCGTTCGATTTCGCTCCGGCGCCGCGCTCGGGGGAGGACGTGGCGCGGCTGAGGGGGGTGCATAAGCGCTATGGCAGCCGGGTGATCTATGACGGGCTGGATTTGCTGGTGCGGCGGCGGGAGCGGTGCTGCGTGCTCGGGGTGAACGGGGCGGGGAAATCGACGCTCCTGAAGCTGGTGACCGGGACGACGGAGCCGGATGCCGGCTCGGTCGTGCTGGGGGGCAGCGTGAAGCTGGGGTATTTCGCGCAGCATGCGATGGATCTGCTGGATGGCGAGAGCACGGTGTTCGAGACGCTGGAGGGGGCGTTTCCGCATGCCGGCCAGGGGTCGTTGCGGTCTCTGGCGGGGGCGTTCGGGTTCTCGGGCGATGAGATCGGCAAGCGCTGCCGGGTGCTGTCGGGGGGCGAGAAGGCTCGGCTGGTGATGGCGCTGATGCTGTATGATCCGCCGAATTTTCTGGTGCTGGATGAGCCGACGAACCATCTGGATATCGCGACGAAGGAGATGCTGATCGGGGCGTTGTCTTCGTTCGAGGGCACGATGCTGTTCGTGTCGCATGACCGGCATTTTCTGGCGGCACTGTCGAATCGGGTGCTGGAGCTGACGCCGGAGGGGGTGCACCAGTATGGGGGCGGGTATACGGAGTATGTGGCCCGGACGGGGCATGAGGCGCCGGGGCTGCATGTTTGAGGGTGGTAACGGCCGATCGATCCTTGGCGGAGCCGGCGGCGTGCTGTCAGGCGCCATGAGCGATCAGATCGTCCGTATCCGCTTGCAGTTCGCCCAACGCCTGCCGCACAGGGGCTTCGTTGCGCTTGAGCTCCAGCACGTCGGATAACCTGAGGCGCCGGTGCGACCCGACGCGGCGAAACGGCAGCCTGCCCGAGTCCATCCGGCGCCGCACCAGCGGGCGGGAGATGCCGAGGATTGCGGCGGCATCTTCGGGGGACGCCTCGGCGTCGTCGGCCAGCACGGTCACTTGGTCGGTGACGGATATTGCTGCCAGAAGGTCGCCGATGATCTCCGCCGCCGCTGGTGAAAGGACCACGGCCTGACGGGTGCAGTCGGCGTGCGTGACGGTCACCTCGATGTGGTCCGTTGGCGTCCGGCCGTTCAGTACCTCCGCGGCGAGGGCCGTCGCGGGCCGATCGGCGGAGGGGAGGCTGTAGCGGGCCATCAGGTTCATTCCCATGGAGTGCGCCTGCGATGATGGGGCGTGAAGGTCGGGTAGGCGGCGTGTGGCTTGCATGTATAACACCGGCAGACCAATCTGCTACCGTCACCCTCTCGGCCGATCCCCGTCACTTCCCCTCCAGATGGGCGAGCACGGCGGATACGCAAACCCGAAGATTTTGGTCTAACTGATGCTCCCAGAATTGAACGAACGTCCAACCTTGTTCCACCAAATCGTGTTCGTTTCTTCGGTCCCGAGCAACGTTCTTTTCAAGCTTATCCATCCAAAATGCGCTATTGGTCTTCGGCTTCGTGCTGTGTTTCGGACAACCGTGCCAAAAGCAGCCGTCGACGAACACTGCCAAACGCTGGCGCGGGAACACAACGTCCGGTCTGCCCGGTATCGGATAATGCAGCCGATACCTTAACCCGAGCGACCACAACGCGGTCCGGAGTGCGATCTCAGGCCGTGTATCTTTGCCTCGGATCCGCGACATGCAGAGAGTTCGTTGTGACGGTGTTAGCACGTCCATCTGGAATCCACCTTCCACCTAGTCGGCTTCCTTTCGATATGGTAGCCTTACCTCCAGATCACGGCACTAGGGAATCTCATTGATCAGAACGCTTGACATATTCTGTGGCGGCGGAGGTAGCAGCTATGGGGCACGAAACGCGGGCGCGGAGATCGTCTGTGGCATCGATCTGTGCGATATAGCGACAGCGACATACGCAGAAAATTTTCCAACTGCCCAAGCCGTCCTGTCAAGGCTCGAAAACGTATCTCCGAGGGCTTTGCACAAGCGTATCGGCGACATCGACCTACTCCTTGCTTCGCCCGAATGCACGAACCACACTTGTGCTAAGGGTGGCGCGCCCCGTTCGGAGGCAAGCCGTGCTACGGCCATGCATACTTTGCAATTTGCAAGGGAATTCAAGCCACGATGGTTGGTTTTGGAGAACGTCGTCCATATGAGACCGTGGTCGCGCTATGGTGAGCTCAAGGAGTCATTGGAAGACCTAGGCTATAACGTCCGCGAATTTGTGCTCGACGCCTCCCACTTTGGCGTGCCGCAGAGCCGTCGGCGGCTTTTCATTGTTTGTGACCGGGAAGAGGAAGTCACTGATATCCACCTTCCCGAATCACGGAAGACGAAAACCGTGAGGGACATCCTCGACAAGTCAGGCAAGTGGAAGACGACTCCCCTTTTCAGCCCACGAAGAGCCAAGCCTACGCTAGAACGCGCGGAGCGTGGATTTGCGCAAGTCGGCTTGAAAACCGGCTTCTTGCTGGTCTATTATGGAACTGATGGTGGTGGTGGCTGGCAGACGCTCGACCGGCCCTTGCGGACGGTCACCACCGTTGACCGATTTGCGCTGGTCGAACCTGACGCCGGGGGCCACAATATGAGGATGCTACAGGTTACGGAACTTAGACGGGCGATGGGCTTCCGGAGTGACTACCAGATGAATCACGGGACCCGCAGGGAGAAAATCCACATTCTCGGCAACGGCGTTTGCCCCCCTGTCATGCAAGCTATCGTCAAGCAACTTAGGTCCTCCTAGGGTATGGTCCAATTACCCCGAGGCGATAATGATCTAACATTCAGGGTCAAACCGCGTCTGCTGACGCTTCTTGGCGAGCAACTCATCCGCGATGCTAACCTCGCGGTATTTGAGCTCGTGAAGAATGCCTACGATGCAGATGCTACCATGTGCCTCGTAACGCTAGAGAATCCCGACAGCGAAGTGGCCGGTCGAATAGTCGTCGAGGATGACGGCGTTGGCATGGATGAGGCCACCCTTCGCAATGTCTGGATGGTCATTGGGACAGATTTCCGGTTGAAGCAACGCGCAACGGCTACGCGATCGACCAGATTTAACCGCTTTCCGCTAGGTGAAAAAGGACTCGGTCGACTTTCGATCCACAAGCTCGGACGCTCTATTGAGCTGATTACCCGGATGCACCTTGGTCACGAGCTGGTCATGGAGTTTGACTGGGATGCAATTGAATCGGCAGCAGAGCTCGACCAAGCTTTTGTCGCGCTGAAAAAGCGGAAACCACAAACGTTCACGGGCGACAGCCATGGTACGATGTTCCGCGTGACAAGGCTCCGGGAATCCTGGACGCGCGGTGAGCTTCGCAGGCTGTATCGGTCTGTGAACAGCCTCTGCTCCCCGTTCCAAGGACCGACCGATTTCGAGGTCACGCTCTCCGCGCCCGGTAAGGAAGACTGGCTGCAAGGCATGTTCTCAGCCGAGAGCGCTAACGGCTGCGCTATCTATCGTGTCCGCGGGTCGTTTGGTGGAGCCACTGCGTCGTTTCAATATGAATTTATGCCACCAGACCGGTACTCCAAGCAGCTTGCCCCGCGCCACGAAACGCTATCAAACGTCAAATTGGAGAAGAAAGAGGGACGATCCGCTAAGGCTTTAGACCTGTCCCAACATGCGATCGGAAAGGTTGACTTCGAATTCTGGCTGTTCGACCGGGACCCTACGATCCTGAAGGTAGTTACAGAAGATATAAAGGGTTTAAAAGATTACCTGGACGAAAATGGTGGAATCCGAATCTACCGAGACGGCATAAGGGTGTATGATTTTGGCGAGCCGGGAAACGACTGGCTAAATTTGGACATACGCCGTGTTAATACGCCGACAGCCAGGACGAGCAACAACCAGATTCTCGGTGCGCTTCGACTGGATGCAACGACAAGTAACGACTTGCGAGAGAAGACCAACCGTGAGGGTTTCATTGAAAACCCTGCCTTTGCAGATTTCCGGGATGCAGTCATCAGTGTATTGACCCAGGTTGAAGCCGAAAAAGGAAAAGACCAAAGGAAGCTTCGCGAAGCTATCGGCAAAGGCACGGGTAAACGTGTTTTTGAAAAGCTCTCCGAAATCAGAGAGGTTCTAGAACGGAAAGGCATCCTTGCGGAGGTTGAGCCAGTCCTGAAAGCGACCGAAAGAGAGCTCGAACTGTATAAGGATCAACTGCTGCATGCAGCCGTTCCTGGCCTTACTATCGGCATGATGCTTCATGGGGCCGAAAAGATTCTCGAGGAGCTACGTGCGGCATGCAACAAGGGGGCGAGCCAGGAAAGAATCAAGGGACTCGTTGACAGACTTTACCACGCAATGCGGCCCGTGACCAACTTGCTGAAGAACCCAACACCGACTAAAACATCGGCGTCCGCGCTAATCAAGGAAGCTATCTTTAGTGTAGAAATCCGACTTCAGCGGCACAAGATCACTCTCATCAATGGGATGGACTTCGACGGCAGGGATTTTCCGATACAGGGATCGAAGCAAATGTTGGTCGCCTCGATAACCAACCTTATTGACAACAGCATCCATTGGCTTGATTCAAAGAACCCAAAAAAGAAGCTCCTCTATATCGGAACGACGGATGAACTCGAGGGCGGCCATGCTATTCTCATCGGCGACAATGGGCCGGGCTTTGGATCAGATGATCCCGACGACCTCATCACGCCCTTCTTCACGAGACGCGTGGGTGGTATGGGGCTAGGCCTGTATATCGTCAATGAGGTAATGAGTGTCAACAAAGGGCGCCTTTTGTTCCCAATAGATGGCGACGTCGCGCTACCCGACGGTATCGATGGGGCGGTCGTCGCGCTACAATTCGATGAGAAGCAAAAATGATATCGCAACTTGCGTCACCGGCTGTCTGTGTAATCGAGGACGAGAAGGACGATTATGAGCCCATCCTTCGTGCTTTAAACGGGCTATACGTCAGTAGCATTCATATTGCGGGTTCGCTCGAAACGCTTCCGCCTCAGCCGTTCAGCCGGTTGCAGTTGGTGTTTCTCGACCTTCATCTCGCCGGATCGATCGGTAAAAGTGCTGCGTCACACACCGCTGCTGTGTTTAGAAGAATCGTTGCGATTGGGTCAGCTCCGGTTATAGTTGTAATATGGAGTAAATACGCCGATGAGCTGGCTGGTGCGTCTGATTTTCCTGTTGATGATCAGGAAACTGAGGCGCAGCTATTCAAAAGGACCCTCTTGGAGGCTGAGCCCGATTACGAGGGGCGTCTGATCTTTGTCGAGATGGATAAACCGAAGAAGGACGACCGTCCCGAAGACTGGACAGAGAGACTTAAGTTAGAAGTCGACAATGTGCTTCGGGGTCAATCTGCCGTGGAGCTACTGTGGACGTGGGATGACCTTGTAAGAGATGGCTGTGCGAAGATCTGCAGGGACATGACCACGGTTGCCACGGTTGCGATTGAAGGGACCCGTGGCGATCTAAAAGACGGACTGCAAGCCACAATGCAACGGCTCGCAAAAGCTCCGTCTGCGGGCAACTTTTCTTCGGCGATGGCACCCAAACATCTGTTGACGGTGCTCACCCAACTGTTGGCAGACCAGCTCGAGCATCCGACGGGTCTTGCCCGCATTTCAGCTCACGGCAGGTGGCTTAGCCAGACACCGGCGGGAAATGCCCCGGCTGCTTTTCCGGGTAAGATTAACGGACTCCTACTAACTTCCGACAATAGTTGCGATGAAGGAAATTATGCGCCGGGCACGGTATTCAAGGTAAAGGACGAAAATGAATTTCTAAAGGCTTTCGGTAAACCGGTGTCGGATCTAGTAGCAGCATGCTTTGCCGAAAAGCAAACCTCAAGCAGATGGTCTGAATGGCACCGCGATGCAATACCGATTCTCATAGAGATTTCGCCGATTTGCGACATGGCGCAGGGATACAGGGTAAATTCGTTGCTTGTAGGCGGACTGATTGTGCCTGACCCGCTATCGAAATACTGCAAACAGAGCGGTGATGCCTTCGGTAAGATCAACAACAAATTCTATCTGCGATGGGCGATCAGTGGCTTCGAAGCCCGAGATGTGTCACTCGCTTATTGTCACCGCTACAAGATGACGCTTCCGGCTGAGAAACATGTTCAGTGGCTTGATCCCTGGTTTAGACTGCGAGAGTTGCCTCTTGCTGCCATCAGAAATTCAACAGCAGCCCACAGCGCTCGGGTAGGTTACGTGTCGATGGACTAAGATTTCACATTCAGCGGTCCTGTTTGCCGCGATGACCGCCACTCTGCCGAACTGGCCGGTGCCCGCGCGCCGGCCAGAAGACCTTTGGTGCTCAGGTCCTCATCCAGTCCGGGCCAGTGAATGCCAGAGCCGGCACCCGCCATCTCCCAGAGCGCACGCTGTGCGGCGGTCGCCGCTTTCAGCCTAGATACCACGCTAGAGGCACGGGGATCGTGCGTCCATCCATCACCGCGACCGACAGTCCGTCCTCGATGATCGAAACATCGCGAACCCGGATATCGGCGTCGTCAGCCCGTGCCGAAAAACTCATGCTATGCCTCTAGAAGCCGCGGTTCATGGTGCCGGGGCTAGCGCCCGTGCCCCCGCACCGGGTTAACGATCTCGATCCCCTCGAAATTCTTCCCATTATCGGTCACCACGACGCAGCCGTTGGCTTCAGCCACCGCGGCAATGATCGTATCGAGCGCGCTCCGCGGCCGGCCCCTCGCTGTCCCCTCGGCCACCCGCCCGCGAACAGCGCTTGCGAGCCTTCCGCACCGCCAAACCAGGCTTCGAGTTGATCCCGCCGCGTCCCGGGCGGTTTTTCCAACAGGCCGCGGCGTATCTCCGCAACGGTCATCGAAGCGATGAACAGGTCTTCGCCCGCCTGCCGCGACATCCAGGCGACCAACGAGTTGGACGGAACCGGCTTCGTGACATTGCTGATGACGTTGGTATCAAGCAGGTACCGCATCAGATCTCGACGTGACGCCCTTCCTCGCGGGGACGCTGCAAGTCAAGGTCGGCGCCAACCAGCGGAGAGCGACGAAGCGCCGCGAGGATGCCACCCTTCTTAGGCGGCTCCCCTGCAATCGACTGAGTCACGGCAGCGCGCAACCGCGACGCCTCAGGCCCTTCCTCGGCCAGCCGGCGCGCGAGCGAACGGATAAGCTCGCGGTCAGCCTCGCGGCCAAGCACCTCAAACCGGGCGAGGCCTCGCTCGCCAAGGCGCGTGCGATAGTTTTGGATAGCGCGCTTCTGTGAGCTGCCCACGACCGATCTCTTTCGTATACTCGGTAATATATCTGGCAAAGGGTGCGCAATCAAGACGATGCCGCTCCAGCGAGCCGTCCAGGGGAGGTGCATCAGCTCATAACGAGGACAGCCGCCTCGCGGTAGTCTTCCCGCAACCGGCCGGAAGTACCGGGCGCCAAACGCCCACGGTCATGCCCCAACCAGCGCCCGCAACTTCGCCCGGATGACCGCCATCTCCTCCCGCGTTGCCGCCCCCTTCCGGGCCGCCCCTCGCGTCAGCCAATCCAGGCTCTTGACCTGATCGGCCAGCACGACGGCAGGCGGAGACCCCGACAGGGCCACCTCGAACGGATACCCCTTGATCCTTGTCGTCACCGGGCAGCACACCGCCAGTCCGATCCGGCCATTATAGGCCGCGGGGCTGAGCACGAGGGCAGGCCGGCGCCCCGCCTGCTCGTGCCCGGTTTGCGGATCGAAGTCGAGCCAGACGATATCGCCAGTGTCCGGCACAAACCCGCCCCGAGCCACCTACAGGCGTTCCTTACCCGCCGGGGGGCCGAAATCGACCTCCTTGTGGATATTCTCATCGGTGACCGCTGCGAGCAGGTCCTCGAGACTGAACGCCGGCTCCGGTATCGGCTCGATGATCACGCGGCCGCCTTCCTCACGGATGTCCACCGGTTGGTCGAGCGACAGCCTGGCAGCTTCCATCACGGCGGCGGGGATGCGAACCGAGGCGCTGTTGCCCCATTTCTTGACCAGAACCTGCATCCGCTTTTCCATATCGACAATGTCGATACATAGAGGGCGGCAACAGCCTCGTCAACGCCGCGTCCGCGGCGAATCGCGCGACAGCCGCCGCCCGCCCGTGTTATCACGCCGGCCATGCGGCAGAGAAACAAACACCCATGGCGATGAAGGCCGCCACCGACATCCTTCCCCCCGAGGCGGCATCCCGCCTCGCGGCCTACAAGCGCGACGTCCAGAGCGCGCTGCCGGGCGTGGAAAGACTGATCCTGTTCGGCTCCCGCGCCCGCAAGCAGGCGCGGGACGACAGCGACTACGACATCGCCGTCATCGTCCGCGATCTGACGGACCGCCGGCAGATCCGCCACATTCTGTCCGGCCTGGCCTACGACCATGTCCTGGACGGTTGCTACATCCGGCCGATACCGCTGCCGTCCGGATATTTGCAGCCGCAGGGGCGGCGGGGGACCGAACTCGCCGAGGACATCCTGCGCGACGGTGTGGACATCACGTGACCTCCGATCCCAACCGCGCCGCGGTCTGCTGGCGCAAGGCCGAGGCCCATCTGCGCGAGGCCTCCGCGCAGGATGCCGCCGCCTCGCCGATGGCTGTCATCCATTCCAGCTACTGCGCAATGTTCCACGCCGCCCGGGCGGTCCTGTTCCACACCGCCGGCCGTGCGCCGAAGCGGCATGACGAGGTCATCCAGCAGTTCGGGCTACTGGTGCGGAACATGGATGCCGCGCTGCGGGACGCCGGCAAAGCTTTCAACGAAGCCCGGGACGAGCGAACCGCCGCCGATTACGACGAGACGATCGTGACCACACCCGAGGACGCCCGCGAAGCGCTGCAAGCGGCGCGAAAATTCCTCGGCCTGTGCGGCACCCGCTACCGGGTCCGCCGATCGGCACCCTGAAGCAAACCCTTGCAACCCAGCCCGCGCAGTGGTCAGAGAGCGCCCGCACTGACAGGATCACTAACCATGAGCGACACCACCCCGATCGGCCTTCCCGCGGCAGCCCGCCATCTCGGCGTCCCCGTGCGGGTTCTCCGCCGCGCCATCCGCGCCGGCAAGATCCCGGCCCCGGCCAAGCTGACCGCCACGTCCTCGCTGTCGCCCGAGTGGCTCAGCAGCGCCGAAGCGGCCGTCAAGGCGTCACCGAACGCCCTCAGCCGTGCGCCGCGCCAGAAGGTGCCCGCATACGCGCGGTATGAGGGAACGTCCGCCTGGCACAAGCACCGCGTGCGCGTGCGCGCCTATGCACGCTTCCGCGCCGAGGCCCCGGCGCAAAAGAGCGCCTGAATCCAGGAAACGCACCGCGGCCCCGGCACGCCAAAGCCGGGGCCGCTACTGCGGCACCGTCTCCGCCAGTCCCTTGTTGCGCGCGAACGCCTCATACCACGCCGTCAGCTTTGGATGCTCCGGCCGCCACGGGTGCGATGCAAAGCGAAAATCCAGATACCCCAGCGCACAGGCAACCGTGACCGAGCCGATATCGACAAGCTTGGGCGGCGGATCCGCTTCCAGCGTATCGACCGTCCGGGCAATCGCGTCCCGGTAGCGCGCCATCTGCGCATCTCGCGCCGCCTCCTGCGGCTTGGCGAGTTCGCCCCGCCAGGGCACTGCCGCGTCCAGGATGCCGTCCCCCAGCGACTGGAATTTCAGGGCGCGCCAGCGTGCCGCGCCCTGCGGCGGAAACAACTGCAACTCATCCCCAAGACTGTCGAGGAATTCGCAGATCAACTGGCTGCCGAACAACGACAGGCCGTCATCGGTGATCAGGCATGGCACCTTCGACAGCGGATTGTCCGCCACCAGGTCGCCCGGCGACAGATGCGGGTTGGTCGCATGCCGCTCGATCTGCCCGTCCAGACCGCGGATGATGGCGCAAGCCACGACCTTCCGGACATACGGACTGGTCGGAGAATAGTACAGCTTCACGGCAGTCAAACCTCCCTAAAATTTGTCCTTCTTGGCCCGAACCGCCGCGAAACTCGCTACGTCCGGCGCGAGCAGAAATGGATTGGCCTTCAATTCATCGGCGAGAACCGACGGCACGCTCGGTTGGCCCGCCGCGCGCAGTTGTTCGACCTTGGCGACGAACGCATGCAGCGCCTTGTTATCCGGGTCCACCGCCAGGGCGAACCGCGCGTTGCTCTCGGTATATTCGTGGCCGCAGCAAACCAGCGTATCCCCCGGCAACGCCGCCAGCTTGCGCAGGCTGTCGAACATCTCCTCCGCGGTGCCTTCCAGCAACCGGCCGCAGCCGAGGCTGAACAACGTGTCGCCCGACAGCAGCACGTCGCCGTCCGGGAAAAAGAAGTTGATCTGCCCGCGCGTGTGGCCCGGCGTCTCGATCACCCGGCCCGTTGCATTGCCCAGCCGGACCTCGTCGCCCTCCCGCACCGCCTCATCCAGTTTCGGCAGCCGGTGCCGATCGGCAGCAGCGCCGACGACGGGGCAGCCAAAGCGGGCGCGGACCTCATCGGTGCCAGCCACGTGATCAGCGTGATGGTGTGTAAGAAGGATCAGATCCAGTCGCCCGCCGGCCTTCTCGATCGCCTCGATCACCGGCTCGGCATCCGCCGGATCCACAATGGCGGTAGCGCCCGAGCCGCTGTCGCGCAGCAGCCAGGCATAGTTGTCCGACAGGATCGGAACCGGTGTGGCGGAAATTGTCATCCTGGACTCCTGAACATGCGTTCATTCTGCCGGAAACGTCCGGTGTGTTATACGCTGCCGCCATGACAGCAGATGCACGTCTGGTTGCCGAATTCTACGGCTCCGCCCGGGGCGGCGTCACCGCCCGCGTGGTGCGCGAACGGCTGTCCGCCATGTGGCCCTCGGTCCGCGATCAATCGGTCCTGGGTCTCGGTTACTCAATGCCCTACCTGCGCCTGTGGCGCGATGAGGCAGCACGATGCATCGCCCTGACTCCGGCGCATATAGGCGCCGCGCGCTGGCCGGCCGGGGTCGCGAATTTATCATGCACGGCAGAGGAAGATTGCCTTCCCTTCGCCGATCTGACTTTCGACCGGATATTGCTGGTGCACGGCCTGGAGATGGCAGAGAACGCCCGCCGCCTGCTGCGCGAGGCGTGGCGCGTGCTGAAGGATGACGGCCGCCTGCTGATCGTGGTGCCGAACCGCAGCGGCATGTGGGCCTACTGGGACAGCACGCCTTTCGGCCACGGCCTACCTTATTCGGCCGGCCAGCTCAGCCGCCTCCTGGCGGGTGCCCTGTTCCGCGTCGAGCGCCGCGACGCCTGCCTCTGGATGCCCCCCACCCCGCTGCGGCTGATGCTGCGAAGCGCGCCGGTGTTCGAGCAGGCCGGCCGGAAGCTGATGCCCGGCCTGGCCGGCGTCACGCTGACCGAAGCCGTCAAGGACGTCTATGCCGCAATGCCCGTCGGCGCCGTCCCCCGCCGCCGCCTGGTGCTGGCCGAAGCCGCCTGACCCAAATCCGCGTGATCCGCGCATGAATCCGGGTAATCCGTGTGAACCCGCCAACCCGAGGACCCATCAAGGAACTCGCCGCAAAATATAGTGCATCGTAAAATTGAACTCGATCGGCTCATTCCCCGGCGTCGGCAGCGGCGGAATATGCGCATCCCGAAACATCGCCTGCAAAGCCAGATCCAGCCACATCGACCCCGATTTCGAAATCAGCTCCACCTCCGTCACCCGCCCGTTGTGCTGTGCCACGACGTGAACCTTGACATCGCCATCCTCCCCGAGATTGCGAGCCTGCTCGGGATAGTAAGCATGCTGTGAAACCCAGGCCGCCAAAGCGTTCCGCCAATCCGGCCCACCCTCGTCGGTATCGATATCGGCGAACGGTGAAATATTCGCCGGCCCCTTATGCGCCGGCCCCAGCGACATATCGACCGAACCCGGCGCCCGCTGCGGAGACGATGACGTTCGCGGCCTCGGCTGAGGCGCCCCCAGGGGCTTGCCGAAACTGAAATTCATCGGCGCCGGGAAATCCGACGGCTTGGGCGGAGGCGGCCGCTTCGGCGGCGGCCTGGGCGCCGGCGGCGGACGCTCGGCCGGCGTCTTCTCCACCGGCGGCGGCAACGGCGGCGCCTCGACAGCCGGCGGCACCGGAACCGGCGTTGGCGGCACCGGGGGCGTCGGCGGAGGTGGCGGGGGAGGCGGTGGCGCCGGAGGCACCGGCAGCGGCGGCTCCTCGGCCGGAGGCGCCTGCTTAGGCTGCGAGGCCTGCGGCGAGGGTTCCGGCAAGGTGGGCCCCTCTTTGCGGCCGCTCTGGAAGACCATCGTCACCGGCGAAGGCGGCGGCAGGTACTCCTCCCGACCGTTCTGCTTGATGACGACCAGCAGCATCAGCAGGATGCCGACATGGATCGCCACCGAGACCGCGATGGCGCGGCGCAGGCGCGATGGACGACGCGGCGAGAGGCGCTCGCGAAGCGCCCTTTTCCGCTGCGCGGCGTTCAGTGGCATCCAGGCGATCCTATCGGCGGCGCAGCAGGAACACGCCCTGCTCCCCGAAGATATTAGCCAGCATCAGGAATCGCCGCCAAGGTGCACGCCGTCCACCGTCGTCGGCGGCGAGCCAGCGTTCGATGACGTAGCCCTCCTGCTCGCACAGGGCGAAGAAATCATGGATCGTGCAGGGGTGGATGTTCGGCGTTTCGTACCACGGACGGTCCCACGCCGCGGTCATCGGCATCCGGCCGGTGGCCAGAAGCTGCCAACGCACCGCCCAATGACCGAAATTGGGAAAGCTGACCACCGCCCGGGTGCCGATGCGCAGCATCTGGGCAAGCACCTCGCGCGGCCGCTCGACCGCCTGCAAGGCGCGCGACAGCACAACGTAGTCGAACGCGCCATCGGGATAGTGCGCGAGGTCGGTATCGGCATCCCCCTGCATCACCGGCAGACCATGAGCCACCGCCTGCGTCACCTGCGCCATATCGATCTCGATGCCGCGGGCATCGCATTCCTTGGTCTGGAACAGATGTTCGATCAGGAATCCGTCGCCGCAGCCGATATCCAGCACGCGAGACCGGGGCGCGATCATCTCGGCGATCAGCGCCAAATCGACGCGCATGTTCTTGGCCAGGAACCGGACGGGGTCGTGCGTGCTCACAGCGCCGGCAGCCCCGCATGCATCGCGCACCCGCGCAGGAAGCCGGCCAGGGTGCGATGAAAATCCGGCTCGTCCAGCAGGAAGGCGTCATGCCCCTTGTCGGTCGGGATTTCGACGAACGACACGTTTGCCCCAGCGCGGTTCAAGGCACGCGCGATGGCGCGGCTTTGCGGCGTCGGGAACAGCCAGTCGGAGGTGAATGACACCAGCAGGAACCGGGTCGAGCTGCCGGTGAACGCCGCCGCCAGATCACCGCCGCTGTCGGCTGCCAAATCGAAGTAGTCCATCGCCCGGGTGATGGTCAGGTAACTGTTGGCGTCGAAGCGCTGTACGAAGGTGCTGCCCTGGTGACGCAGATAGCTCTCGACCTCGAACATCTCGCCGAACAGGTTGATCGCCTCGGTAATGTCCTTCGGTGCGTTCTGCAGGCGCCGGCCGAATTTCCGCGTCAGCGCCTCCTCCGAGAGGTAGGTGATGTGGGCGCACATCCGCGCCACCGCCAAACCGCGCGCCGGGATCCGCCCCTTCGCCCAGTATCGCCCGTTATGCCAATCGGGATCGGCGAAGATCGCCTGCCGGCCGACCTCATGGAAGGCGATGTTCTGGGCGGAGTGATAGGACGCCGCGGCTATCGGCAAAGCGGCGAAGACATGATCGGGATACAGTGCGGCCCATTGCAGCGCCTGCATGCCGCCCATCGACCCGCCGATAACCGCGAACAAGCGGTCGATGCCAAGGTGCTCGATCAGCCGCTTCTGCGCACGCACCATGTCGCGGATTGTTATCGGCGGGAAGTCGGTACCCCATGGCTCCCCGGCGTCCGTTCCATCCGGAGTCTCGCGGTTGCTGAGCGGGCCGGTGCTGCCCATGCAGCCCCCCAGCACGTTCGGACAAATGACAAAGAACCGGTTGGTATCGATCGGACGGCCGGGGCCGACGACCGATTCCCACCAGCCGGGCTTGCCGGTGATGGGGTGTGTCTCCGCCGCGTATTGGTCGCCGGTCAACGCGTGGCACACGAGCACCGCGTTCGAGCGGTCCCCGTTCAGCGTCCCATACGTCCGATAGGCGACGGTGTGGCGTCGCAGGCTCGTCCCGCACTCCAGTGATATCCCGTCGTCAAACGTGACCCGGGTGTGGACGAGTTCCGCGCGTGTGGCAGGTTGATCCATGGATGCGCCTGAATAGGGCCTGCGGTCGCGGCTCGCAACCGCCCTGACGGCGGAACCGCAACAAACGTCCCGCCTGGCCGCCCGAACTGATACCAGCATCGGCGAGTGGGTTTCCAGACGGTTGCGCATCCGCTAAGTCTGCCACCCCTTAACGGCAAGAATGATGTCCAGCTCCGTGTCACCAGTCGATGTTTCCGCCGCCGCTTCCGGCCCGGCATTTTCCGGGAAGGATGAGCCACCATCGCCGGACGGTTGGCGCAGCGGCGGCCTGCCCGCGCTGCGGGCCGAACTGGACCGGATCGACACCGCCATCCATGACCTGCTGATGCAGCGAGCCGAGGTCGTCGAGCACGTCGCCCGCTCCGGCAAGCCCGCCGCGTTTCGTCCCGGGCGGGAGGCCTCCATCATCCGCCGCCTGCTGGCCCGTCACCAGGGCAACCTGCCGCAAGCATCGTTGGTCCGAATCTGGCGCGAATTGCTGGCCGGGACCACATCGATGCAGGGCGGATTCGCCCTGACGGTCTGCGACCCCGACCAGGGCGCCCCCCTCACGCAATTGGCCCGCGAGCATTTCGGCGGCCTGACCCCTTTGCGGGTGCACGGCAGCGCCGGCCAGGCGATGGCGGATGTCAGCCAGGGCGCCGCATCTGTCGCCGTGCTGCCGTTTCCGTCGGACCGCGATACCTGGTGGGTATCGCTGCTGCATCACGAGCCGCGGCTTTACATCATCGCCCGTCTGCCGTTCTGGGCTGTCCGGCCGGAGGGATCGCCCACGGCACAATCCCTTGTGGTGGCGTCCACGCCGCCGGATGCCAGCGGCGATGACCGTTCGTTCCTCGGCTTCGAGTGCGACAGCGACATCAGCCGGGCGCGCCTCTCCGGCGAACTGCTGGCCGCCGGACTGAAGGCGGAAACCATGCTGCTGCTGCGATTGCAGGGATCACCCATGTCCAATGTGCTCGTGGAAGTCGACGGCTACCTCACCGACGACGATCCGCGGCTGAGCCGGCTTGGCTCCGTTCTTCGCAGGCCCGCCGTCGTCGGCAGCTATGCCGTGCCGATTGGCGGAGCCGTCTGATGACGACCCCCTCCCCTCGCCCGGAAATCCTGACGATCCAACCGTATGTCGGCGGTGAGTCGGAGATTCCGGGCGTTAACCGCACGGTGAAGCTGTCCTCGAACGAAGGCGCGTTCGGCGTGCCGCCATCGGCGCAGGCGGCGATCAAGGCGGCCGCCGCGGAGGTGTTCCGCTATCCGGACGGCAGCGCCGGCAAACTGCGCGCGGCGATCGGCAAGCGCTGGGGCCTGGACCCGGCGCGGATCGTCTGCGGCGCCGGATCGGACGACCTGATCTATCAGCTCTGCCTGTCCTACGGCGGACACGGGCGCGACATCATCATGTCCGAGCACGGATTTTCGATCTTTCACATTGCCGGGACCTACGCCGGCAGCCGCGTGATCAAGGTCCCCGAGCGGAACCTGACGGCCGATCTGGACGCGATGCTGGCGGCGGTGTCGGGATCGACGCGGTTGGTGTTCCTGGCCAATCCGAACAACCCGACCGGATCGATGGTCTCGGCCGAACAGGTCGCCCGCTTCCGTGCCGCGCTGCCGCCGGAGGTGCTGCTGGTGCTGGATGCCGCCTACGCTGAGTATGTGACGCGGACGGACTATGACGCAGGCGTTCGGTTGGTGGACGCGACCGGCAATACAGTCATGACCCGGACCTTCTCAAAGATCTACGGGCTCGGCGGGATGCGCATCGGCTGGTGCTACGCGCCGCCGTCCGTGGTGGATGTACTGAACCGGGTGCGCGGGCCGTTCAACGTCTCGGTAGCGGCGCAGGCGGCAGCCATCGCGGCGCTGGCGGAACCGGGCTGGGCCGAAGCCGGGTGCGAGCACAACGCCGCCCAGCGGCCGCGCCTGGCGGCGGGTCTGGCAGCCGCCGGAATCAGGGTCTGGCCCAGCGAAGCGAATTTCGTGCTGGCCGATTTCGGTTCGGTGGACAAGGCGAACGCCGCCGACAGTTTCATGCGATCCCGCGGCATCATCGTGCGCAAGGTCGGTGGCTACGGGTTGCCGAGTTGCCTGCGCGTGACAGTCGGCACCACCGAGGAGGTTGACCTGGCCATCGAGGCGTTCACCGAGTTCACGCGGCAGTCTCGTGGCTGATCCGGTTTTCCGGCGGCTGGCCCTGCTGGGCGTAGGCCTGATCGGATCCTCCGTCGCGCGCATCGCCCGGCAGCGAGGCGACATCGCGGCGGAGATCGTCGTCAACGCGCGGACCCGGGAGACGCTGGACCGTGTGATGGAACTCGGCATCGCCGATCGGGTGGAGCTTGACCCGGGCAGGGCGGTGGAAGGGGCGGACGCCGTCATGCTGTGCGCCCCCGTCGGCGCGTTCGCCGCCCTGGCCGAGCGCATCGCGCCGCATTTGGCGCCGGGTGCGGTGCTGACGGATGTCGGATCGACCAAGCAGTCGGTGATCCGCGATGTCGGGCCGCTGGTTCCCGCGGGCGTGCATTTCGTGCCGGCGCATCCGATCGCCGGCACTGAATATTCCGGTCCGGATTCGGGGTTCGTCGAGCTGTTCCAGGGCCGCTGGACGTTGCTGACTCCGGTTCCCGGCACCGATGAAGACGCTATTCGCAAGGTCGAAACGCTGTGGCAGCGCTGCGGTGCGCAGACCGAGCGGATGGAGCCGAGCCATCACGACCGCGTGCTGGCGATTGTTTCGCATCTGCCGCATCTGATCGCCTTCACGATCTGCGGCACGGCAGACGATCTGGCGGATGAGAGCCGGCAGGAAGTGGTGAACTACGCCGCCTCCGGCTTTCGCGATTTCACCCGCATCGCGGCATCCGATCCGGTGATGTGGCGGGACATTTTCCTCAACAACCGGGAGGCGCTGCTGGAGATGCTGCAGCGCTTCATGGAGGACGCGCAGGCGATGGCCCGCGCGGTGCGGTGGGGGGATTCGGCGTATATCGAGGACAAGGTGGAGCGCGGGCGGAAGATCCGGCGCAGCCTGATCGAGCGGAAGCAGGCTTAGCCGCCAGGCGAGGGCTGGTCCGGACAAGCTACGACGTTGCCTTAGTGTCTGCGGACCAACCGGGCCACGACATCTGAGGAATCCGTTGCACTGAAGCAGTAGTTCCCGGGTGTTATACAGTCCACCTTGAGTTTGACCCATTGGCACGGTTGCCACCGACGTCATGGCCCGGCTTGTCCGGGCCACCTATTCCACCACGTGCCGCGACAATTGGCCCGGACGAGCCGGGCCATGACGCGGGTTGGAAGAGTCGGTCTCAACGCGGACTGGAATTACCTAACTCCGCTGCCGTTCGGCATCTTTCGTCTTCTCCACATTCTCCTTCCCCGTCCGAGTGCCGCCGAAACGATCGGCGCCGTGCTGGTCCGGGGCGCCCGGTTTCTTGTGGTTGCCTGTATTCTGCTGCGTTTCGGTATGCTCGACCGAATGTTCGGTGTGTGGCTGTTTCATCCCTGTCGCTCCCGTTGCGAACAGCGATAACGCATGATCCGGCCTCCGGTTTGGCCGCCGGGCATCGGATCGGCTCGCCACCGTTCACGCCCGGATCACGGACTCAGCCACACGTTGGCCATGCGCGGTATCCGGAACGGAACGAATCCGTTGACGTTCGACCGCACGCCCTGAAATTTCGTCAGTGACCCAAATGGAAGCGCATAGACGCGCTCCAGCGCCAGCTTCTGCATGCGGGCGAAGGCCTCTTGCCGCCCCTCGGACGTCGGAAGCGTATTCATGTCGTTCCACGCCGCCAGAAGGTCCGGATCGTCCTTGCCATCCGGCGGCCTGAACGTGGCGTTCGGCTGCACCAGGAACCGCATAACCGCCAGCGGCCCGAGTGCCGGCTGCGTTCCCCAGGCCGTGAAATGGAAATTCCAACCTTCCGTCGTGTTCCGCATCATCTGCACCGATGTCGGCCAGTCCACGACCTTCATCTGCGCATTGATGCCGACGGCCTGAAGCTGCTGTTGCATGACCATGGCCGCGTTGTACATGGACGGATAATCGTTGTTGGTCACCAGAATGACCGGTTCCCCCTGATAGTCCGCTTGCGCGAGGTATTTCTTGGCAAGCTCCGGATCATGCAGGTTGTAGGTTTCCTTGCCGGCGTCGGTATAGTCGGACTGATCCGGATACTGAAAACCGATATTAAGCTCATAACTGCCATCCGATGCGGCATTCATGATCTCGTTCATGTCCAGCGCCGCCTGGATCGCCTTGCGAACCAACAGTTTGTCCGTCGGCGGATTGGACGTGTTCGGATTGGCGATCTGAATCCACCAGTGTTTCAACGGCAGGATTGAAATATTCGTGTTCTGGTTCAAGTCCGCGACCGCGGCGGCGGGAACATCTTCGACGCCCTGAAGCTCCCCGCTGCTTAGGCCGGCAACGCGGGCGGCCGGGTCAGTAACGATTCGAAAAATTACCGAGTCCAGACACGCCTGCTTGTAGCCGCCAAAGCCGGTACGCTCGTGGAAGCTGCCGTTGGGCTGGTAGCCGTCGAAGCGCGTCAGCCTGATCTCGCCGCCCGGCGCCGACCCGGCAACCTGGTACGGCCCGGTGCCGATCGGCCGGGTCAGTTGCAGCGCGGGAATGTCGCGATCTTCGGCCGGCATAATGACAATCGGCACGCTGAACGCCGACAGCGCCTCGATGAATGTCGGCTGCGCGCGTTTCATGTGAATGACGAACGTGGCGGCGTCCGGAGCGGTCCAGTGATCGACATTGGCCAACATGCCGCGTTCAAGGCCGAGCTTCGCATACCGGTCGAATGACGCCATGACATCAGCCGATGTCATCGGCTTTCCGTTATGGAAATGGATACCCTGCCTCAGCCTGAACGTGTAGGTCAGATGGTCCCGCGCCTCTTGCATCGCCGCGGCCAATTCCAGAATCGGATGGTTGTTCTCATCCCGCGTCATCAGCGATTCGTAGATGTTCATCGCGATGTTGCGCGTCGAAATCGTGGACGACGCCATCTGGTCCAGCGTGTTGATCTCCGCTTCCTGAGCGAATACGAAGTCGCCCCCGGTGTGCGGGCATTTGAACGGCTCGGCGGCCGCGGGAAAGCCAAGTCCCGCGACCAGGGCGGCGACGGCAAGTGCGCCGCATCTCATCGAATGGTCCCCCGACAATCGTCGCGGCCTTATGTTACGTAAGCGTCAGAGTGGCAATGCCGAAGCGTCAGGCGAACGGCGCGGGCTTGGCCTCGCGGAACGGTGTGCCGGTCTCCGCCAGCTCGCGCAGCAGCCCCGAGGGCGCCCAGCGCGCGCCGTATTGCTGATGCCAGGACGCGATTTGCGCATGCACGGTCTTCACGCCGATGCCGTCCGCCCAGAACATCAGGCCGCCGCGATAGCGTGGGAAGCCGAAGCCGTGCAGCCACATGACATCCACGTCGCTGGCCCGGTAAGCCTTGCCCTCCTCCAGGATGCGACAGGCTTCGTTGACCGAGGCAAACAGCAGACGGTGCAGGATTTCCGTGTCGGTGAAGCTCCGTTGTGGCACGCCCATCTCGGTGGCGACCGATCGGATGATCGCGGCGACCTCGGGATCGGGATGCGGCGTGCGGTCGCCCTTTTCGTAGCGATACCACCCGGCGTTCGTCTTCTGCCCGTATCGGCCCAACTCCACCAGCTTATCGGCGATCGGCAGCTTGCGATAATTCGGATCGGCCGCCGCCCGGCGTTTCCGCCCCTCAGCGCCGATGTCCAGTCCCGCGAGATCGCCGACGGCGAACGGACCCATCGGATAGCCGAAATCGACCATCACCTTGTCAACCTGCTCCGGCAGGCAGCCTTCCTCCAGCAGGATGACCATTTCGCTGTTAAACGGGGCGCGCGAGCGGTTGGCGACGAACCCGTCGGTATTGCCCGCCATCGCCGAAATCTTGCCGATGCGCCGCCCGAGCGCCATCGCCGTCATCAGCGTCTCCGGCGAGGCTTTCGACGGGCGCACCACCTCCAGCAGCTTCATGACATTGGCCGGCGAGAAAAAATGCGTGCCGGCAACGTATTCCGGCCGCTTCGTCACCGAAGCGAGTTCGTCCATGTCCAGCGCGGATGTGTTGGAGAACAGGAACGCGCCCGGCTTAAGGGTCTGATCCAGCTTCTCGAAGATCGGCTTTTTCACGTCCATCCGCTCGAACGCCGCCTCGATCACCACGTCACTGTCGGCGATGTCGTCATATCCGGCGACCGGATGGATGCGTGACAGGCGGCGCTGCATCTCGTCTTCCGCCAGGCTGCCGCGCTTTACCGACGTGGCGTAGTTGGAACGAATTCGTTCCATGCCGCGATCCAGCGCGTCCTGCGTCGCGTCCATGATCTTCACGTCGAAGCCGAAATCGGCGAACGACATGGCGATGCCGCCGCCCATCGTTCCAGCCCCGATGACGGCTGGAGCTTTGAAATCATGCGCCGCAACGTTCTTCGGCAGATCGGGCAGCTTGGCAACCTCGCGCTCGGCGAAGAAGGCGTAGCGCAGGGCTTTCGCCTCGTCGGACGATTCCAGTTCGGCGAACAGTTCGGATTCGCGCCGGATGCCGTCGTCGAACGGCAAGGTGCAGGCGGCCTCCACCGCGGCGATGCAGTGATACGGCGCCGTCTGGTTGCGCGCCTTGCGGGCGATCGACTTGCGGATGGCGTCGAACACGCCCGGCTCGGCGGTAACGGTCTTGTCGCGGACGCGCGGCAGCGGCCGCACATCGGCGACCTTGCGCGCGAACGCGACGGCGGACGCGCGCAGATCGGCGCCCTCGGGCAGCACTTCATCGATGATGCCCAGCTTGCCCGCTTCCGGCGCCGGGACATGCCGGCCGGAGGTGATCAATTCGAGAGCGGTCTTGGCTCCGACGATCCGCGGCAGGCGCTGGGTGCCGCCGCCGCCGGGCAGCACGCCAATCAAGACTTCGGGCAGGCCGACCTTGGCTGAGGGAACGGCGATGCGGTAGTGGCAGGCCAGTGCGTTCTCCAGGCCGCCGCCGAGGGCGAAGCCGTGGATCGCGGCGACGACGGGCTTGGCGCTGGCGTCGAGCACATCATAGGTGCGCTGGCCGAGCGGTGCCCGCTTGCGCCCGGTGCCGAAGCCGCGGATGTCCGCCCCAGCGATGAAGCTGCGGCCGTCGCCGATCAGAACGATGGCTTTGACGGAGGGATCGGCGTTGGCGGCGTTGAGCGATTCGATGATGCCGTCCGACACGCCCGGGCCAAGTGCATTGACCGGCGGGTAGTTGACGATGATCAGGCCAACGCTGCCATCTTTTTCGAGGCGAACGACGGGGGAGTCGGACATGGCACGGTTTCCTCTGGCGGTTGGACAGAGGATAGGCGGGGTTAGGCGGGGCGTCCATGTTCGGGCAGCTTGATGCTGCAGCCAGGCGTGAAGCGGGTTCGTGGAGGGGTCGATTTGACCGCTCGCATCTTCGACGAACCAACCGACACCGAGACCGGCCGCGAGCTTGAGCATTGACGGTCGAGATCCTGCTGGACACGCACATCGCTTTATGGCTGGAAAACGGAAGTGACCAATTGCGCCCGGAAACACTCGGCGTGATCGAAGACTGCTGGCGCAACGGCGGCACTGTCCCGATAAGCGCGATTACCGTCTGGGAGATCGCACAACCGGTCTCCACCGGCCGCATCGATTTGGTTCGTCCCATTGAAGACTGTGTAGAGACTGCTTGCGGCTGAGCGCACTGCGGCAGCCGGGTGCATCGGTGAGTCATCGGCACCCGTAGACTGCCTGACTATCCTCGGGAGTTGCCACCGTCATATGGCGGTCGGCGGCCGTCTCGGGATGGGCAGATTCGACCAATGCCGAGACTTCATCCTTCAGCGTGGTTTGCCAACTCCCCTCCACCCCATCCTTCTCAGCGAACGATAATCTCCACCCGCCGGTTCTGAGGCTCCCGCACACCCGGGCCGGTCGGCACCAGAAGATGCGTCTCGCCAAACCCCTGGATCGCGATCACGTCGCGCGGGACGCCGTTCTTGACCAGTTCCGCCGCCACCGCCTCCGCCCGGCGGATCGACAAGCCCTGGTTGTACTTCGGCGTTCCGGACGTGTCCGTATAGCCATTGACCTCGATCCGCGTGTACTGCACCCGGGTCGAGTTTTCCGCCGCCTCCCTGACGATCTGCCGCGCCCGATCGGTTAGCGTCGCCTTGTCCCAATCGAAGAACACGAGATATGACCGCGACGGGGCCGGTGCGGGCGCGGCAATCGGCGCCGGCGGCATCGGCCGCGGCGTGTTGAATGCGTACCGCACGCCCACAAGCAAAGCGTAGTTATACTCCGCCCCGGCCTGCACCGTGCCGGGAATCGCGCGATCAAGGCGAGGCAAAACAAACGCCCCGCTGTAGTCCCGCGTGCCGGACATCCCCATGAAGCGGAATTCGGTCGTGATCGAAAGCCCCGGCGTCTGTTCCATCGGGAACGACGTGCCGACGATCGCCTGGTAGGCGAAGGCTCCCTTTGTATTGCTGATCGTGGCGGTATCGCCGATGCGGTCGGTCACGTTGACATTGTTCCAATTGGCCCAGGCGTAGCCGACGCCCACCCCGACATAGGGCACCGTCCACGGCACGAGGCCATAGAAGTCGTACGCCGCATTGAACATCAGGCCGAGCTTCTGCTCCGTCCCGCCGGAACTCAGCCGCGGCGACTGGAACAGGCCGGAGATGCTGCTGACGGCATTGGTGCGGTAGCTCGGCTCCAGCTCCACCCGCAGCCCGTTTCCGAAGCCCCAGCCGAGGCTGCCCAGCCCCACGAACCCGGGCGTGAAATAAACATTAGTCGCGCCGCCGTTCGGCCCGAAGCCAAGGTTCTGAGCGGTGGCAGAGGAGGTGTTGGCCAGCCGGGCCGACTGGATCTTCTGGCTGCCCATGAAGTTCGCGCCGAGACCGGCGCCCACGTAGATGCCATCGATAGGCTGTGCCCTGGCGCCGGACCCGAAAGGACTGGCGGCGGCAAGTGCCGTAAGTGCCAACAGGCTTGTCCGAACGCCTCGCATCGTCACCTCCGTCAGTTCGATTGGCAGCTGGTCGTCGCTACAAGACGGTTCTCCACGCGGCTATGCAGTTTCGGCACTGCGCCGGCTGATCCGGACCATCGATATCGCCACCGTGCCGAAACCGCCTTGACGCCAGCCGAAGGCCGGACAGCGTAACAGTTGTTTGGTGCCCTGCAAGGAGTCCTGACCGTTGAGATCGCAGTCCTTCACGGTGCGGGTGCTGGAGGGAAGCCCGTCAGGCGCCGACGGACCGGCCTCGGTGTTAATCGACATCATCGGCATGCCCATGGACGCCGATGTCTTTCGCCGGCGTGGCCCGGCGCAGCGCCCGGCGGGCTTACCGTTACGCAGCGGCCAGGGCTCCGCGCTCCTATCCGCCCTGCGGCTATCCCCCGCCCTACGCCTACCCGCCGCCTCCGTACCCGTATCCTTACTGAATCGGCAGATGCGGCGGCGGCACGATTTGTTCCCTCGCCGCGCCGAATTTGCATAGACAGAATCTGTTTGACGTACCCATAACGCTACATCCGCCAAACGGTATCAGTTCAGATATGCCTGTCCGGCGGAGGACAGCAATGGGGAACCAACCGTGACCAACCTATTCAAACGCCACGCCGTCGCCGGATCGGTCGTATCGCTCCTGGCCCTGACGGGATGCGTCTCGCAGAGCAAGTACGACGACCTTCAGGCGCAGAATACGCAGCTTCAGCAGCAGAACGCATCCCTGACGGATCAGGTCGCGGCCGAAAAGGCTCAGGTCAGCCGCCTGCAGGGCGCGATCAAGTACACCGTCAACAGCGACCTGCTGTTCGCTTCCGGAAGCTGGGAACTGCGTCCGCAAGGCAAGGAGATCATCTCCAGGCTGGCCGCGAAGCTCGCCCCAACGCAGACCAACAAGATCAATGTCAACGGCTACACCGACAACGCGCCGATCGGCCCGGCCCTGGCGAAGAAGGGCGTGACCACGAACCTGGAGCTGTCGCAGAAGCGGGCCGAGGCCGTCGTCGCGTTTCTGGTCTCGCAGGGCCTGAAGCCGGACCTGGTCGAAGCGCACGGCTTTGGCGAGGCGAACCCGGTTGCATCCAACAAGACCCCGAAGGGCCGGGCGGCGAACCGCCGCGTCGAACTGACGCTCGCGGCCGGCTGATCCGTCTCGCGTCCGGCGGAATTGCCGGCCGCGGTAGCTTCTTCGCCGCGCAGGTGCCATTTTGGGTGCCCGCGCGGCGAAGCCATGTCAGAGGCCCCGGCGTGATCGGGGCAACAAGCACAGCTTCGTTATCTGCCATTTCTGCATATACCTTTATGCTCGCCTCAGATACGCACCTAACGTTAACAATCCGAACAGCAAGAATGCTGTCCAGGAGGAGGTAAGCATCAATGACAAACAAACCATTGCGTGCCGGAATTGCGGTCGCGGCGCTCTCGGCGGCCATCTCGCTTAGCCCGGCAATGGCACAAAAGCATAAGGCATCCCTGTACGCCTTCCACACCCGCCCGGTCATCGGCGGCTGTCCCGGGCTGGACTGGCATGTGATCGTTACGGCCGACAATAAGATCGACGGCTTCGTCGCGTGGGATCACAAGAAGCATATGGCCACGCTGGACGGGGAACTCAATAAAGACCAGACGTTTGAGATCGCCGCTCGGGAATTCGGTGGGACGGGCAAGGCGATGGTTACGGGAAAGGTCGCAGGCGACTACATCAATCTCACCATCAATGGTTCCGGAACCAAGTGTGACGGAGATATCCTTCCGGTTCCGCGCGCGGCGGGTGGATTGGAGGGGGGCGGCGGCGGCTGACGCCTGATTCGGCGCTGTCCGGGGGCCGGCGGATTCGCCGGCCCGTCATCCCGCGTAGCGGGCGAGTTGAGGTTTGTTGCTCGATCGAGTGGGAGGATTCGACCTTCCGCTTTGATCGGAACTTGGGCCGTCAGCCTGATGTAGTGACCACGAAATTAGAAAATAGTAAAATTATGCAGGCAGACAGTTGTGCCGGCACCCGGCGGCGTCAGGCCAAAGCGCGACGGAGTGGCAATCGCCAAATGACTGGCGCCAAGCATGAAATAATGTGATGAAGCGGACGCCTGGAGGGATTCCCGCCCCGGTCGCCCCGAGGTGGCTGACGGGTTCTTTCGTCACCTCCGGCGCCTGAACCGCGTATCAACAGGAGTATGCTCGTAATGTTCAAAAAATCTGCCCTGGCCGTGGCCGGCCTCGCCCTCGGAGCGTTGGGCTTCCAGGCGCCGGCACACGCCGTGGATGCCTCTGTGAAAGCCGGCCTGCTGACCTGCCAGGTGGCCAGCGGCTGGGGCTTCGTCTTTGGCTCTTCGCGGGATCTGCATTGCTCCTTCTCCGCCGGATCCGGCTCCGTCCCGGTGAAATACACCGGCAAGATCTCGAAGTTCGGCGTGGATATCGGCTACCTGAAGGGTGGCGTGCTGGTCTGGGCAGTGCTTGCGCCGACGACCGACCTCAAGCCCGGCGCACTGACCGGCGATTACGGCGGCGTCACCGCCGGCGCCTCCGCCGGCATCGGCGCCAATGCCAACGTGTTGATTGGCGGCTCCACCAAATCGATCTCCCTGCAGCCGCTCAGCGTCGAGGGCGACAAGGGTATCAACGTGGCCGCCGGTATCGCGGCCATTTCGCTGAAGTATACGCATTGACCGAGGGGGCGGCCTGGAAGGGCCGCCTTCCCGTAACGAGGATGGCGGCGATCGTGTCGGATACCTCCCTTGCGAACCGGCGCTTCATTCTCGGTGCTCTCGCGGCCATGCCCGCGCTGCCGGCCTTGCTCGGCGCCACCGCCGGCCGGGCCGAAACCGACCCGCTGGCGTCATGGAATGACGGCCCGGCCAGGCAGGCGATCCTGGATTTCGTGAAGACAACGACCGACCGCGCCAGCGCGAACTACGTACCGCCGGAGGATCGCATCGCCGCCTTCGACCAGGACGGCACCCTGTGGGTCGAGCATCCGCTCTACACCCAGGCATTTTTCGCCCTCGACCGCATCCATGCAATGGCGCCTAAACATCCCGAGTGGAAGTCCAGGGAGCCGTTCCGGACCGTGCTCGCGAACGATCTCCCGGCGCTGGCGCATTTCTCTGAGCGTGACTGGGCCGAAATCGTTTTCGCCACTCATGCGGGCATGAGCCAGGCGGAATTCCTCGACATCGCCACGACATGGATCGCCACGGCGAAGCATCCTCGCTTCGGGCGGCTGTTCACCGAACTGGTCTATCAACCAATGATCGAAGTGCTTGACTACCTGCGCGCCAATCAGTTCTCGAACTATATCGTCACCGGAGGCGGCCAGGACTTCGTGCGCGCCTATGCGCAGAAGGTCTATGACATCCCGACGCAGAACGTCATCGGTTCCAGCCTGGTGGCCAAATACGAAATCAAGGACGGCAAGGGCGAGTTGATTCGTCTGCCCAAGCTGTTTTTCGACAACAACTATGGCGGCAAGGCGGTCGGCATCGACACCTTCATTGGCAAGCGCGCCACCGCGGCCTTCGGCAACTCGACCGGCGACCAGCAGATGCTGGAGTATACGAAGGGCGGAAGCGGCGCACGGCTGACGATGCTGGTGCTGCACGACGATGGCAAGCGCGAATTCGCCTACGGGCCGGCGCAAGGACTGCCGGATACCAAGGTTGGCACCTTTACTCAGGCGCTCTATAATGAGGCAACGAAGAGCGGCTGGCCCGTGATCAGCATGAAGAACGACTGGAAGCGCATCTTCGCTGACAAGGCGTGATGGATTTTCGTCCACAGCACAGGAGGGATGAGTGCCGAGTATCCGACCGTTCGTTCTGGTTCTCGCCGCGTCCGCCGCGGCAGCAGGCTGTGCCGCGCAAGTCCAGCAGAAGGAAGACCTGCTGGCAGCCGCCGGGTTCACCCTGGTCCCCGCGGATACACCGCAGCGGCAAGCCTCCCTCGCAAGCATGCCGCCGCATAAATTCTCCCGTCAGGTGCGCAACAACGCCGTGATCTACACCTATGCCGATCCAACGATTTGCGATTGCCTGTATGTCGGCAATGAGGCCGCCTACGACCGTTACCGCCAGGAAGTGTTCGCGAAGAATCTCGCCAACGAGCAGGCGATGACCGCCGAGACATATCAGATGGACTGGGGCGGCTGGGGCCCCGGCTGGTACTACTGATGCGCAATCCCGCCGGGTCCGCCTGACGATATCGCGCTCTTTCGGTGCCAGCCCCGCCGGTGCAGTATCGTCCCGGTTCGCAAGCCGGAAAGGTCCAACGCGCGATGCTCAGCTGGCTGTATCAGTTCGATCTGGTGGCCCTCTATCCGGTAGTCATCGTACCTGGTCGCGGGAGCCTCCGCGCTGGGCCACCATGTCGGGATTCGGTTTCGCCGGGCCGACGCCCATGCCCCGGATCTGGGCACCCTCACCGGCGCGGCGCTCGGGCTCCTCGCGCTGCTGCTCGCCTTCAGTTTCTCCATCGCGCTGTCGCGCTACGACGCCCGGCGCACGATGGTGCTGGAGGAAGCCAACGCCATCGGCAGCACGGCCAACTTCGCGCTGATGCTGCCGGCGCCGTCGCAGCCGCCGATCCTGGCGCTGCTGCGGGACTATACCGCGGTGCGGGCCTCGCTCGGCCTTCCGTTCGATCCGCCGAAGACCAGGCGGGAGATCGCGCAGTCGGTCGCGCTCCAGTCCCGGCTGTGGCAGCAGGCCGTTGCGGTCACCGCGGCGGACCCGCAATCGCTGCCGGCCTACCGTTTCGTCGCGTCGCTGAACGAAGTGAACAACATCCATGAGCGGCGGATCATTGCGCTCCAATACCACGTACCGATCGCCGTTACGGCGATGCTGCTGGGCGTCGCGCTGGTGGGCATGGGGTTCGCCGGCTACAACACCGGCGTATCCGGCTCGCGGCGGCTGCTGCCGAACCTGGTCATGTCCAGCACGGTCGCGGTGCTGATCGTGCTGGTCATCGACCTCGATAGCCCGAGCCAGGGATTGATCACGGTGCCGAACCAGGCGCTGCTCGACGCCGCGCAGGGCATCCCGCGATAGCGCCCGTCAGGCCGCGAGGACAACCCCCGGCGGCTGCCATGTGCCCTTGCCCGGAGGCAGGATCGACGGCGGGGTTTCCTTCGGCCAATACAGCCGCATCACCAGATAGATCGGCCCTGCCGGAGACGGCAGCCAGTTCGCTTCGCGCCCGGCATCCGGGGACGTGTGCTGGATATACAGCGTCACCGAGCCGTCGGCGTTCTGCTTCATGTCCGGCAGCATCGGCGAGTTGATCAGGTAACGATCGATCGGGTTCTTCACCAGCAGTTGCGTCTTGCCGTCGTACATGGTGACAGACCAGAACGCGTTGACCGGCGGAAGCTGGCCGGCCGGGAAGGTGATCGTGTAGTTGTGGCGGCCATCCAGAAGCTTGCCGGTGCTGTCGCTTCGCCCGAACGGATACATCGCCTCTTGCGGGCTGTTGCCGTAGATGCCGCCCTTGGCGGCGGCGGCGCGCTCCAGCCACTTGCCGTTGTAATGCGCGCTGTCGCCGAACAGGCCGCTGATGTTCCAGCCGTTGACGACGCTGCCCGCCTTGGCCACGGCCGCGTCCACCTTCCGCTGGCCCTGTTTCATCCCAAGGGCGATTTCCAGCTTCTGCTTCAGCGGGAGGTCGCTGAAATTGAACGACTTGCCGGGGCCGACGCCGATACTGGCAAGTTGCGCGCGGATTTCGGTCTCGTTCGGAGCGGCCGGCGCGAATTGCAGCGCGAAGTCGAGATACTCGAAGAAGTTCCGCTTCACGAGTTCCTTGTCGATCTTCGGGAATGCAATCTCAGGGGCGGCGGGGGGCGCCGGCTGTTTCAGGTATGCCGACAGAGGCTGCGCCGCGTAGCCGGCTTGCACCTTCCTGACGTTGTCGATGTCGCCTGGATTGAATAGCTGCGTGCGAAAGATCGCCGCGGCGAATTGCGTGGAGGATCGGAACATCTTCCGGATTCCCGGTGGCGCGGTGCCGTTCCAATCGGGCCCGGCCACCAGGTAATCCCCGGCCTCGGTGCCGTTGGCGCGGGTGCCGATATAGCCGAAGTTATAGGTGTTGCCGTCGCACAGCTGCACCGAGTAGTAGCGCCGCCGATCGATCGCAGGAACCGAAACCACCAGGGGTTCGGCGCGCAAATCCGCAAACACGAAGGAATACGGGGTATCGCTGTTCGGCGTGACGACGGCCGTGTCCTTGTAGGTGAACACGTCCGACTCGTTCTTCAGGACGTTGAACGGAGCCTTGTACTGGCTCGAACTCTTGTCGATCGCGAAGTCATACATCACCGCGTAGTTCATCACGATCGGCAGGCCGAAAATGAACCCGGCCTCCGCGATGTCCTTGGCGGCGAAAAAGCCGGGACGGGCGGACGCCGAAGGATGCGGCATGCCAGTGGCCGCCACGGCGGCCGCGCCTCCGAGCAGTTGGCGTTTGGAAATCATGGAATGCTCCTTCCGCGGCGAACGTGCGAACGCTTATTGCATCGATATGACGACGGCATCCCCGCCCAGGCTCAGCATCAGGCCGGACCGCTTGGCCTTCAAGTGCATGATCACCCCGGCCTCGTTCTGCAGCCACAGATCCCCCATGCTGGCGTTGCCGAGGGCAAGTCCGTAGCGCGCCTGGCCGTAGGTCCCGGGGAACATCGCCACGCCGTTGAGCTTATAGACCTCCCCTTCCGCGCTGATCGTCGAGGCGCCGATGCCGCCGACGCCAAGGCCGCCGACGGCGAACGGATACGCCCGGCCTTGGTAATACAGCGTGCCGCTGCCGCCGCCACCGCTGCCGATATAGGCGACCTGCACCTCATCCATGTTCACCGTGCCGCTCGGCGTCAGCCCAGCGACGGCCTGCGGGCCGACCTGTATGGAGCTTTGGCACGCGGCCGGCAGCAGCAGTGCCATCGCCAGACAGACGTTTCTCACCAGGGCGCTGGCCCGTGGCTTGCTCGTTGTGTAGTCATTCCGGATCATCGTGGCCCTTACTCCAAACGCAGGCTATGCGGCGAAGCTACGCCGCAACCGCCGCAACTGGCTATGCAGTTTCGGCAGCGGCAAGACCGCGGGCCGGGAACGACTTCAGCGGGACGGCAGGTTTTCCAGATCATGCACCAGCATCTGGATCTGGAGATTGCCGGGATACAGCTTCGCCAGTTCCCGCGCGTGCATCAGCGCCGCCGGAAAATCCCCCGCGCTCCGCGCGGTCGTGACCAGAGCCAGCAGAACATCCGGATCGGCCGGGTGGCGGGCATGGATTTGCTCCAGCAGCGCGCGCGCCTGGTCCGGCGCCCCGGTCGAGTTCAATGCGATGGCGTAGACATAGCCGTATCGCGTGTTGTCGGGCGCCAGTTCGGCCGCCTTGCGCAACAGCGGCAGCGCCTCAGCGTAGTTGTGCTGGCGCACCAGCAGCAGGCCGAGGCTGTGGGTGATATCGGCGTTGTTCGGATCGACCGTCAGGGCCTTGCGCAGCAGTGCCTCGCCTGCAGAGTCCTCGCCGCGCATCCGGTCCAGGTCCGCCAGATTCATCATCGCCGGCACGAACCGGGGATCGAGACGCAGCGCCGTGGCATATTCCGCCTCCGCCTCCGCCGGCCGTCCGCGGCGGATGTCGAGCAGCCCGAGATTCAGATGCGTCTCCGGCCGATCGGCGTTGACCATCTCGGCGGCGGCCAATTCGTCCTCGGCGGCGGTCAGCGCGTCGCGCTGGTCCGCCGGGATGGCCCGCGGATCGACGCCGGACAAGGCGCGCGCCGCCTCCGTGCGGACGGCGAGCACGGGATCATGCAGCAGCGGCAGGGTGGATTTGACGATCGCGCCCGGGGTGGTCGCGGACACGGCGCGCGGCGCCGCGGCCCGCACCAGCGGATCCGGATCGGCCACCGCCGCGGCGACGGCGGGCGCCGAGGCGGAGGAACTCGTAGCGCGGCAGCAGCGGCAGGGCGCTCGCCCGGGCGATCCCCGGCTGGCCGGTGTCCTGGATCAGCGCGTCCAGTTGCCGTTCGGCGTCCGCGCCGCCGGTGCGGCCGGCCTGGAGCGCGGTGCCGTAATGCGGACGGGTCTGCCGTCCGCCCGGGAACCACTCCGCCACGGCTTTCGCCGCCCAGTCCGCGGACCGGTCCTTGTGGCACTGCGTGCAGGCGTTCGGCGTGTCGAGCGACGCGGACAGGTCCGGCCTTGGCACGCGGAGACTGTGATCGCGGCGGTCGTCCACGACCATGTAGGTCTTCACCGGCATGTGGCAGTTGACGCACTGCGCGCCGGGGCTGCCGGCCTGATGGTGGGTATGATCCGCGACGTCGAACTTCGCCGGCAGGTGGCATTGGGCGCACAGCGCGTTCCCCTCGGCCCGCAGCTTTGCGCTGTGCGGCTCATGGCAGTTGGAACAGGTGACGCCTGCGCGATACATTCGGCTTTGCAGGAACGAGCCGTATTCGAACACCTCACCGTCGATCTGGCCGTCGGCGTGATACAGCCCGGGTTCCAGCAACGCCGGCAGGTAAGCGTCCAAAAACGGCTTTCCCGCCGGCCGATCGGCGGCGATCTCGCGGCGGCGGGCATGGCAGGCGGCGCAGGTATCGACCTCGGTCGAGACCAGCTTTTCGGTTCGTTGAGCGATCCCGGTCTCCGGGTTCATCTCCCACCGCCCCTGGTCGGTCGGCTTCAGCCATGCGGTCAACCCCATCCGGTCTGTCGCGGAAAACGGCGGCTTCGCCGAACGTGCCAGGGCGATGTGGCGAGAGCCTGGACCGTGGCAGGCCTCGCAGGACACATCCACATCGGTCCATGTCGTCGCATACCGGTCGGCCGCCAGGTCGTAGTTCTTCCGCAGATTGGTCGAGTGGCAGGCGGCGCACTGGTAATTCCAGGTCTGGTCGCGGCCGGTCCAATGCAGCGGGTCTCCGGGCGGCGGCGGATGGTCGGGATAGAGATGGAACCAGCGCTGGCCGCCCTGCTCCTTCGGGCGGCTGTCCCAGGCGATGCCGAGCGCCTGAAACCGTCCCGCCGGAAACGCGACGAGGTACTGCTGCAGCGGATAGACGCCGAAGGTATAGGCGATGTCGTAGTCCTGCGGCGCACCGCCGGGGCCTTCCGTTCGGACCTTGAGAGTATCGCCCGCGCGGTGGAAGTCCGTGGTGATCCCCGCGGCGGCGAACCGGGCGTCCTTGAAATCGCCCAACGCGCGATTGGGTGTTGCCGGTTGCATCGCCATGGCATGATGGGAAGTTTTCCACAGCGCCGCCTCGGCCGTATGGCAGCCCGCGCAGGCGGCGTTGCCGGCGTAAGAAACCGGTTCGTCAGCCCGCGCCGCGACAAGCGCCGGCAGGATCGCGGCGAACAGGACGCCGAGCAGCTTCAGCCAAAGGCTTGGCCAGGAAGTCTCCGCATGCCGGCGGACGACCGTCCGCATGCCGGAACGGCGCCCGTTTCGGAGGATGGCCATCTTCAGCCAATGCGTCGCGGCGATCTTGCAGGAGGCTTCGGCCACGCTGTGACGGGCCGCCGCGCGTCCGATCAGGTATTTGTCCATCAGCCAGCCGGCATCATGATCAATCTCTTTTCCTCCGCAGTTCCGTGACCGGCCCCGACGATCCCGGGCGGCGTCCCGCCCATGTCATACCATCGCCGGGCGGGCGCTACGCGATTCCGGCCGGCTCCTACTGCCCGATCTGCGCCAAGGCGTCGACCAATGGAGCGTCGGACACGCGCATGAACCCGTCATAGGGATGACTGAGTTCCAGCATCAGGAATATCGCCCCGCCGACCGACAGCGCGCCAATCAGCAGCGCCACCGTGACGGTCGCATTGAAGCGCGCGAACAGCCCGAAACCCATGAACAGCACGCAGATCCAAAAGACCATCACGGTCAGCAGCGGCCAGGAGATGGAGGAACCATGCTGCTCGAACATCAGCAGACGGGTTTGCGCGATGCCCTGCCCCACCTGCATCGCCTGGCCGAGCAACATGCGCTGCGCGTCGGTCGCCGGCTTCAGGCCATTCAGTTGCTCGACGAATGCGTTTGATCCGCGCTGGGTCGTCCTCGGATCGAGGTCCGAACGGCCGGCAACGTCATGCGGCCAGACGTGATCATGCAGGTCCGCCAGAGCGTCGTGCAGACGTTCTCGCGCCACCTGAGTCTCGGAACCGTAGAACGCCAATGTGCGATCGAGGAGCACGCTGTTTGCCGCCAGCGATTGCACGTCGCTCTGTTGCGCGTCATAGGAACTGCTTGCGGATGCGATCAGAAGGCTGAGCACCAGGGCGGCCATGGTGGCAATCAGGCTCATGATGAGCTTGATGACGTCTCTTGAACCTTCATCGAGATGATGCGCGGGCAGTCTGGAGTGCAACAGCATGCCAGCGACGCCGGAGCCGAACGAACACGCCGAGACGATCGTCGCCGTATCGAACGACGTCATACGCCGCCCGGCCTCATGCGGGCGGCGCGGACAAACGAGCAGATCATTCGGAAGACCGGGGCGGGATCACGCCTCGGCTGAAAAAGACTTTCATCACCCTGTCCTTGCCGAACATCGCGATCAGTTCCGCGACTGTGGTATAAATCAGGAACAAAATGAAAATCCACAACTGTATCGCGATGAACTGCGACCACGGGTAGTGCGTCTCGCGATATTCCCGAACGCCGCCGAGCCTGCCACCGCTGGCCCAGGTACTCGATCAGGTGCTCAAGCAAACGAAACACAAACACAACGGCCCAATAAACCGCCGTCTTGAACAGGATCGGCAGAATGAGAGGCGAGGAATCGAACCGGCGAAATATCGGCAATGCGTTCGCCACAAGAACGGCCTTCCCCACCACCAGGGCGGCGCCCACGGCGAGCATGTAGTTGAAGGTGCGAACGACGTAGACGTCCAGAAAAAGCTGCGCGGTCAGCTCGATCAGGCTGAAGCCGACGGCGAAGAAGATGATCGCCGGCAGCGCCTCCTCGATTTCCCGGACGATGAAGGAGAACACGCGCGATACCTGCATGATGGCGAATCCCCGAGGTGGCGAAGCGGCAGTCCAAGGAGGCGCCATGATATCCAAACCAAACTGTGCGGGCCAGACCCCGACCGTTTCGTCGACCCAACGGCCTATTCCTCAAGGGGACGCCCCTGCTCCTCGTCAAACCGATCCACCAGCAGGATGACACGGTGAAACACCGCGAAGACAAACGCGGCGCTGATGCCGCATGCGAACTCGATGCGGTTTGCCTCGGAACCGGTCGCGGAAAAGCATTGCCCCCGGACGATGAATGTTATCCGGGTCCACAATTGTCGTGTCGAGCTAATTCCGGCCGCCGGCATTCTCGCGCCCGCCCAAGCAGGACTGACCGGCGGCCAATCATCCGGATAGCCATTGCCACGAGGCGCTGCTGCCGACAGACCATGCTGCACGACCGGCTGCCCGTGATCGGGTTCGTTCAGAACCTGAAGCCGACCCCGGCGACCGGCCCATAGGCGGTGAATTCGAACGCGCGCTGACCCGCATTGAGCGGACCTGCATTCGCGTCGTACCGCGTGCTGTTCAGCGCCCGGAACCCGAGATTGACGTCGAACCACGAGTTGAAGGAGTAGGTGGCGATCAACGACGAACCCCACCCCCAGGACCCGCCGCTCACGCCGAACCCCTGCCCCAGCGCATCCAGTTCCACCCGCCAGCGTTCCGCCGGGTACAGCGACGCCCGGAATCCAAGCCAGGGTTGCACGAAGCTGCCGCTCGGGCTGACCCCGACCGGGTCGAACTGCGAGGTGGCCTTGGCGCTCCAGGTGAAAAAGGCGAAGCCCGCGCGGGCATCGAGGGTGACGGGCATCGCGCCGAGCGCCCCGTTGTAGACCTCATATCCCAGGCCGGGGGCCACCCGCACATACGACGCGCTGAGACTGAGATGCGCGCTGCGACCGAATGCATCCGGTCCGACGGTCTTGCCCTGTGCCGCATCGACCCACTGAAGGTCGACCTCACCCGAAAACGGCCCATAGCGGGTGATCGCGGCGCCCATGAACGCACCGTGCAGCGTCTGGAACAGATCCGAGATGGACGGGACCCCGGTGGTAACATCGGCGCCAAACTGGCCGTTATGGCCCGCGGCGAAGCTCGAACTCGACGCCGGCAGCCAGAGATACGGGTCAAGCTCCAAGTTCCACTGATAGGTTGCGTTGGGACCGAAACCATCCTGCGCCGACACCTCCGCCGCCAGAGCCGTTACACCCGGCAGCGTCAGCGCAAGGACGCAAGCAAGGGCGAGGCAGCCCGAATGATGAACCCGCCCCGAACCCCGGGATCCGTCCGCATGACGTGCTGGCCGCCGATTCCAAAACACCATCGCCGTCTCTCCGGACATGTATCTCTCTCGAAATTAGGAAACATCGCATGGGCAGACTATGCGATTTCGGCACGCGGTCCGCGGCGCCCCGGAGCCAATCAGGCTGGGCAGAATTGGACAGACGAACGTCAATTTTGACACGGCGCCGCTCAAAAATGCTGAAGTCCCGACATCACGGGCCGGCGCCAGATGCCACACAAAGCCCACGGTTGCGGCGGTTTGCGATAACAATCCCGCGAGATCGGTATTTTCCATGCGACTTTCTTCGAATAGACATTATTGGACACCCCGTCAGCACGAAAACCCGAATAGAGTGGCATCATAATAAATCGGGCGCGGGGGACTGCATGTGGTCGAGCAGGGTTGTAACATCCGGCGACCCGGACGAGTTCGTCACAATGATCCGCCCATCGGGATCGAAATTGCTGGTGACGGAACGCGGCCGGTTTGAGGCCCGCAGCACATTGATCGACATCGGCGGGCTGTATGCGCAACGCGGGTGGGAGCGGCTGGCCCGAATCGCCCATGTCGGGACGGCGCGATCGGGGATACTTTTTCACACGGCTCCCGGTCCGTCGATGTTCTGGGATGGCGCGGAAATCCGGCAGGATCAGGTCGCGCTGGTCAGGTCCGGCTTGGGACATGTGTCGCGCCTCACGGGACCCACCAGTTGGGGCGCCATGACACTCAGCGACGAGGATATGGACGCCGTCAGTGCGATCGGGCCGGGTCCGAACGGGATTCCGGAAGGCGGGTCCCTGGTCGTCACCCCTCCTCCCGCGGCCCTGGCGCGCCTGCGCATGCTGCACGCGTGCGCCGGTCAGGTCGCTGGCACATCCGAGGTATTCGCGCTCTGGCTGGAGGACGCGCTGACAGCAGCCATGGCGGAGGTCATCGGGATCCATGCCCTTCATACCGACAGCATGGCACGGCAGCATCATCAGATGATCATCCGCCGCTTCCAGGAGCTGCTGGAATCGCAACCGGCCGGCCCGTTCCACATGCAGCAGATCAGCGACTCCATCGGGGTGTCCAGCCGGACGTTGCGCATGGCCTCGCAGACCCAACTCGGGGTCAGCCCGACGCAATACCTGCTGCTGCGCCGCATGGGCATGGCGCGGCAGGCGCTGCGGCAGGCAGATCCCGGCGTGACGCGGGTAACCGACGTGGCGACGGAGTTCGGTTTCCTGGAGCTCGGCCGGTTCGCGGTGAAATACCGCGAGATCTTCGGCGAGACTCCGTCGTCAACCCTGAAGGGCGTCCCGCCGCCCGGACGCGAAACGCGGCAGGCCGCCTACGCCACGGCTTGAACCGCGTGGCGTTTCATCCGCTCCTCGGCGGCATCCCACATGATGCGGGGGTCGAAGGTCTCCGCCGCGAATATCGTCAGGATGACGACGGCACAGAACGCCACGGCTCCGATGCCCGGTTCGATGGTGACGACGCCACCGAACTGGACCAGGGCGCCGAGCAGCGCCTCCATGAAGATATCGATCATCGACCAGCGGCCGATCCAGTGGATGGCGTGGTACAGCCGGGTGCGGTCGCGCAGCCATCCAGAGTGGCCGGTCTGCACGGTGATCAGCATGGCGGTCAAGCCGACAAGCTTCAGCATGGGAACGGCGATGCTGGCGAAGAACACCAGCGCCGCCAGCGGATACATCCCCGACTGGAGAAGTTCCTGCACGCCGCCGAGGATCGTGCTCGGCGCGCCGGCGCCAAGCTGCATCACGGTCAGGACGGGGTAGATGTTCGCCGGCAGGTACATCACCGCCGCCGCGATGACCAAGGCCCAGGTCCAGGCGAGGCTGTCGGGCTTGCGTTCGTGCAGCCGGGAATCGCATCGCGGGCATTTTTCGGCCGGTGTCTTTGGAACGACGACGAGCGTGCAGGTCTCGCAGCCCACCGCGCCCGGCGGCACGCGTCCGGTGCGGACCGCCTGGCGTGATACCTCGCGGTCACGGCTCCCGTCGAGCTTGTCCCAGACCGCTTCGCGATCGAGCGCGCCGTCCGCCCAGACAAGGACGACCGTCAGCGCCAGCAGGGCATAGACGCCGGTGTCCAGTTCGATCTTCACCAGATCGCCCAGCTTCGTGTAGGCGACGAAGACGCCCAGCACGAAGACTTCGAGCATCGACCATGTCCCCAGCCGCTCGACGATCGCGAAGACACGGCGCAGATGCCGTGGCGGGTTCGCATCGCGGATTCGCAGCAACACGTAGATCGTGCCCAGCAGCTTGGCCAGCGGCGCAAGGATAGTCACGAACACCACCACGAACGCGAGGCCCGTCATGTTGCGCCGGACCAGTTCCACCGGGCCGGACAAAATCCCGGCCGAGTGGACAATGCCGGAGGTGCTGACGGTCATCAGCCTGGTCATGCACATCACCGCCAGCAGGATCAGCGCCGCGACGGCCAGCGCCATGCTGTGCTCCAGCGGATGGCGCCGGGCCCGGCGCAGCGTCGTACCGCAGCGGTCGCAATGCGCCGTCGTCCCGGGGGCGAGCGCGGGTTCGATCTGGAACAGACCGCAGCCCGGGCATTCGCGGAGTCCGCCCTCCGTCAGTTCAACCGGCTCGTCGGCGACGAGCGTCCGGCTCACCGGCGTCCCGGCCGCGACGCGAGCATGTCGGCCAGCCGATCGGCGACCTGCGCGAGGGCCGTGCTGGTCGCGGCGATCTGCCCTTCCACCCCCGGCGATGGCAGCGGCTGCGCAATGCGCAGGCTGCGGGTGTCGGGCGACGCCTGGTTCTTGAACGTCACCGAAGCCTGGCCGACGAGTAACTGGTTGCCGGAGCGGTCGAGATCGAGCCGCGACAGCTCCACCTCGACGGTGGCGTCAGGCGAGCCGGTGACCGCGCCGGCGGAGGTATAGACCGTGCTGCGGGGCAGCCGCTCGGTCAGGTCCTCCGCCAGCACGCGCGTCAGCATGGCGTCGAGCGGCTCCGCCCACCAGTCGGTGCCGCGCAGGACGACGCGGTAGTCCTCCGACGTCTGCACGATCTGGCTGCGCTGCAAATAGCGGGCGATGCCGACGGTATGCAGCGCAACGACCTTCGGACCACCGGACACCGCGGTCCCCGGCAGCGAGGCGATCGTGTAAAGCTTGGGATCGGGCGAGGAACAGGCGGCGGCGGCCAGCGTTGCGCCCAGAACCACCAGAAGACGAAGTCGCAGCAAGCCTGTCATTGTCCACCCGAGTTTGTCCGGCCGCGCACCAGCGCCTCCGGATGGCGTGTCAGAAGATCGGCCAGCGCCTGGAACGAGCGCACCGCGTCGTTGAGCTGCGCCATCAGCCGGTCGAGATCGCGATGAAACTGCGTGTTGTCGCCATAGCCCGTGTTCACCGACCGCATCAGTATGTCCATTTGCTTCAGCGAGGCTTGCAGGTCGGTCGCGACCGCGGGCAACTGCTTCAGCGTCGGACCCATTTCCGTGTCCAGTTTCCTGATCGCCAACTCGGCGGCGGTCATCGTCCCTGCCACGCTGTTCAGGGTTTGCTGAAGCTGCGGACCGTTGGTCAGCGTGCTGAAATTCTTGGTAATTGACGCCACGCTTTGGCCGATGCTGGCGAACGGAATGGCGTTGACGTTGCGCAGAAGCTCTCCGGCCGATGCCTGCAGGCCGGCAAGCCCGCCGGAGTCGGACACCGGAACAAGGAAGGAGCCGTCCTCGACTGTGACTTTGGTCTCGGGCATGTCGGGCAGGAAGTCGAGCGAGATCATCAACTCGCCGGTCAGGAGGTTGCCGCTTATCAGCGAGGCGTGGAGCCCCTTGGACAGCAGCATCTGGACGCCATCGGCTGTCGTCTTGAAGACCTGCTTGCCCACGCCCAGAACCCGCTCCGGCTCCACCTCGAAATGGACCGGCGCCCGCACCGTGTCGTTGGCCGCATCGAAGGCGAGCCGCACATCGGTGACCTTGCCGACGGTCAGACCGTGCATGACGACATCCGACCCCGGTCCCAGACCGCGCACGGAGGAGGTGAAATAGCCCACCAAGGGAATCTTGCGGCTGTAGGAAGCGTTTCTTGCGGCGTCCTGGTTGGCGAACAGCGGAAATATATGCTCCGACGCGCTGACGGGTGTCTTTTGTGCCGTCCCCGACGTCTCGAAGGCTATGCCGCCGAGTAACAGCGCGCGGATGGATTCCACCTGCACATCGACCCCGGCGCCGCCAAGCTTCACCGACAGGCCGGACGCGTTCCAGAATTGGGTCTGGTCGTGGACGTAGCTGTCATAAGGAGCGCGGACGAAGGCATGGATGGTGACGTTCTCCGCCATCTGCCCGATGTCCCAGCCCAACACCTCGCCCACCGACAATCCGCGATAGAACACCGGCGATCCGAGGCTGACGCTGCCGAGTTGGTCGGTCTTCAGGAAGAATGTTGTGCCCGGCACATCGCTATCAAGCACGGGCGGGTCTTCCCGGCCGACGAAGGTGGTCTGGGCCTTGCCATTCGGATCTCCCGGCAGCATTCCGACATAGGATCCGGACAATAGGGTGCTGGCTCCGGAAATATTGCCCGCGAACAGGCGCGGCTTCACCACCCAGAACTGCGTTCCCTCGGTCAGGAACGGCTTGGCCTGCGCGGTGGTCGCGATGGTGACCAGCACGCTGCGACGATCTGCGGAAAAGTCGAAGCTCTTGACCGTGCCGAGGGTTATTTCCTTGTACTTAAGTCGCGACTGTCCGGCCTGTAGGCCTTCGGCGTCCTGGAAGGAGATGACGATGTCCGGCCCTTCCTTGGACAATGTGTCCCAGGCCAACCACAGTCCGATCAGGATCGCGACCAGCGGTACGGCCCAGATCACCGGCAAGCGGCGGCTCTTGCGAACCGCCGACTGGCGCAGGGTGTTCGGTTCGGTCTCGCTCATGTCGCAGAGGCTGGAGACATTGTCCGCATGGTGGCGAGTCCTTTGCCGTTCCCGCTGCGCGGGGTTGCTGCCGGGGGACTCTCAACGTTCGCCTTACGGGCCGCCCGCACAAGCTATTTCCTCATGACAGCGGCGCCGTTCGGCCCCACGCAACCGGCGCGGTAGACGCCGTTGGCGCAGGTCACCGTACGCGGCGGGGGCGGCGGCGCCTTGTGCACGACAGCCGCACCGTTCGGTCCGACGCATCCGGCGCGGTAAACGCCGTTGGCGCAGGCAGCGGCATCAGCCGGCCGGGGCATTGCAACGGTGAAGCAGAACGCTAAGCCGAGCGAAGCCACGGCCAGCGGGATCCAATATCTCATCGCAAATGACCTTTTTTCTGGTTCTGTCTGTTCAGACGAAGCGATTGAAGGCCATCCCCTTACTGCATTGAAATCACCACCGCGTCACCGCCCAAACTCAGCATCAGGCCGGTCCGCTTCGCCTTCAGGTGCATGACCACGCCCCTCGAGTTTTGTAGCCAGAGATCGCCGGCGCTCGAATTGCCGAAGGCAAAACCCACGCGGCCCTGGGCGTAGGTCCCCGGGAAGTCGGCGACGCTATGAAGCCCGTAGACCTCCCCGGAGGCGTTGAGCGTCGAAGCGCCGATGCCGCCGATGCCAAGGCCGCCCACGGCGAACGGGTAGGACCGTCCGCGGAAGAACAGCGTCCCGCTGCCGCCGCCGCCGCTGCCGATGAAGGCCGCCTGCACCTGGTTCATGTCTACGGTGCCGTCCGGCGTTCTCCCCTGCAGCGACTGGGCATCAATCGTCTGCGAGGAGGAGCATCCGGTGAACGGCAGCAGAGCGGCGATGCCGAGACCGGCCATCGCGCGCCGTGTTAAGGGTTGGTCGAGCGACACGGGACTATTCCTATGCAACGATATGGCGCGGACGTTACGCCGCTGGTTCGACGCCGACAAGCACCGCCTCGGTGATGATCGCGGTGATGGTATCGCCGACCTTGACCATGTTCAGGGCCCTCTGTCCCGCGGGCGTGACGACGTCGACGATGCGGACCGGGCCGCCGGACGGGTCGACAAGGGAGACTGTGTGCTCTGTCGGGTCCACGCCGACGACGAGACCGGTGACGGTCAGCCTGGTGCCGAGGGCTCCGCCCGGAAGCGTACCCGGGGCGGCGCGCGCTCCAGCCATCGCCATGGAGTTGGCAGGAAGCTTGGCGCCCGGCGGAGACAACACATAAGCAGACGACTGAAAGTAATGGGCGATGACCGTATCGCCCGGCTTGACCTGCGCCAGATTGCGGACCTGGTCGCCGACCTTGAGGACGATCGTGTTGCCGGCGGCTCCCTCGAGGGTGACCGTTCGCGTCGACATGTCGATCGACTTGACGGTAGCGCGCGCTGATATGGTCTGGCGGTGACCGATTCCCGCCATCTGGGAGGCCTGGGCAAAGGCTTCGGACCCGACGCGGAGATGGAGAACGCCTGGCCCGGCGACGACCAGGCCCAGCACGGCGGCTCCAGCGATACGACCCAATCTGATAGTCATTTTGGATTCTCCCGGACATGGGCGCCATTGGCGCGAAAAAAGCTGTTGGTCGATCTGTGCCGTAAGGCGGCGGCCGCGACTATGCGGATTCGGCATGGGATGCCGGGCTTGGCCGCGAAACCTGGATTGGACCGATGAAACATCCGGGTTGCGCCCGACCGGGTGGCTGGCCAACCGGTTTGAAGCGCTCCGGACCGCGGACACTATGGAGCGGCGGTACCAGGCGATTCGTGTCCGGAACTCTTGCGCCAATCTGACGGCGTCATGCCGGACCAGCGACGGAACGCGCGGGAGAACGCACTCGCGTCGGTATAGCCAAGCGACCAGGCGATCGAGACGACAGGTATCCCGGGATCGCGCAGCATGCGTTGCGCCGTCTCGTATCGCGCATCGCCGAGCATCCGGTTGAACCCGGTCCCGGTCCTGCCCAGCAGCCGGTTCAGCGTGCGCGGATGCAGTCCCAGCGCCGAAGCGATTGCCGGCGCCGAGGGCCGCTCGGCCAAATCGCGGGAGGCCAGAAGCGCGCGCACCCGGGCGGCGAAATCCTGGTCAGCCGGCGCTTGCACAGCGCCGCCAGAGGCATTGCCCGGATGCCGGACCGTCTCGCGGCTGAGCCACCCGGAGTCGAACGTCATCTCCGTCACGCCCTTGCCAAACGCCAGCGGCGCCTGAAGCAGTGCCGCATGGCGCGACGGATCGGGCGGCGAGGCATGGGCGAACTGGAAACCGCGGGCACGCCAGCGCGACCCGCACAAGGCGCGCAAGGTACCCGCCGCGAATCCCATCGCGCAATCCGTCAGTTGCTCGCGCGCGGCTATGCCGCCCATCGGCGACGTGCAGCCGATGGTGCAGATGCCGCCGGATACGGTCAGGCTCAGGAAGACATTCGGAAACACCGCCGGAAGCGCGATCATGCGCAGCAACTCGGCGCCGATATGGGTATCGGCGAGCGAGCGTCCCCGGTCTCCCGCGGTAAGGCGCGATCCGGCGCGCAAGCCTACCAGCAGACCGAACTCGGCCTGCGCGGAGGCCGCGGCGGCTGCCCTGAACGCCAGGCCCAGTCGGTTGAGCGGAACGACGGGCTGCACCTGCGCGAACCATCGCCGCGTGAAACCGGCGCGGCCGAGCGCTGCCTCGACCGACAGCCCCTGTTCGTCCAAAAGCTCCGGTATAAATGCCGCGGCGCCGAGCCGGAGCAGCTTGTGCCGGTGCAGTTTGGCCTGATGATGCACGTTCCTTACCCGGGTTCCGCGCACGTCATGCGCGGGGCGGAAAAGCCCGGACGCTCTTCCGGAGACGCGACGATGTGTGCGCGCGGAAGGTCGTGCTCCGCTATGCAGTTCCGGAAGCGTCAAGCCCGGGCAATGACAAAGTTGCGTCGCTTGCCAAGGGTGCCCGCCGCCCGGCCTTGGCGGGGGTCGCCGTCACGCACCTCAAGCGCGGCGACCGGGGAGTACGGAACTCATACCGTCCCGGCCTGAGTTTGACCCATTGAGCCTCGCCCGGCCGTCATGGCCCGGCTTGTCCGGGCCACCTTTCGCGGCCCGTACGCCCGGCCAGGCGCCCGGGGCCGCCGAACGCGACGCGCGTGCCCCACTAAAGGAGACGGTCCTGGAAGAAGCCGCCGCCGATCTTGGCCACGTCCCGCTCCCCATCGGCGGCGGGTTCGTTCGCGGCTTGACCGAAGTTCACGCAGTTCAACCGGCAGACAGGAACGGCCGGCGTCAGTCCCGATTGTCGACCGTCGCCTCGGCGAACGTTGCCATGCCGGTGTGGCAGGCGACCGCCGCGCGCAGCAGCGGCACTGCCAGCGTCGCGCCCGATCCCTCGCCGAGCCGCATGCCCACATCCAGCAGCGGCCGCAGCCCAAGCGCCTCGGCCAGACCGCGGTGCCCGGCTTCGGCGGAGCAATGCGCCAGCATGGCGTGGTCCAGGCCGTCCGGCCGCAGCCGTGCCAACGGTGCCGCCGCGGCGGTGCAGATGAATCCGTCGAGAACCACCGGAATCCCGTGCAGGCGCGCGGCCAAAGTGGCGCCGAAGATGGCCGCGAGTTCCCGCCCGCCCAGCGCCATCGCGACCAACAGCGGATCGTTCAGCAGGCCCGCGTGACGCTGCACCGCGGCATCGATCGCGCCGCGCTTGCGCGCCAGACCCTCGTCGTCAATTCCGGTTCCGCGCCCGGCCCACCGGCCGCCGCCGCCGCCGAACAAGGCCGCCGCCATGGCCGCGGCGGCGGTGGTGTTGCCGATACCCATCTCGCCGAGGCACAGCAGGTCCAGGTCGGTCGAAACCGCCTCATACCCGGTGGAGACCGCGGTCAGGAAAGCATCCTCGCTCATTGCCGGAGCCTGCGTGAAATCCTCGGTCGGTTGCTCGAGATCGAGCGGGATGACCCGCAGCACGCTGCCCGCCACACCCGCGATCTGGTTGATGGCCGCACCGCCTCGCGCGAAATTGGCCACCATCTGCGCGGTCACCGTCGGCGGATAAGGCGAGATCCCCTGGCGCGTGACACCGTGATTGCCGGCGAAGATCAGCGTCTCGACGCGCTCCAGGCGCGGCATTGGGTCTCCCTGCCACCGCGCCAGCCACTCCGCCAGATCTTCGAGACGTCCGAGGCTGCCCGGCGGCTTGGTCAGCGTGGCCTGCCGCTCGCGCACGGCGGTGGCGGCGTCGTCATCGCCCGCGGGCAGGTTGAGACACGCGGTGCGAAGAGCGGGGAGATGGGCGAACCTGTTCATGCGAGCAACCTGTTTGATGGTGGATACCGGACTTCGTTTGAGTCGCGAGGCGGAAGGTCATATGACACGGTTCCTTCCCTGACGACAGGTTGCCGCCATTTCCGAAATCTCTCGCCTGACTTTCGTTCTCGGCGGCGCACGGTCCGGCAAGAGCCGCCATGCCGAGCAGCTTGTCGCCGCGCATCCGCCGCCGTGGATCTACATCGCGACCGCTCAGGCGCTCGACGACGAGATGCGCGACCGCATCGCCGAGCATCGGGCGCGGCGCGGCGCGCATTGGCGGACGGTGGAAGCGCCGCTCGATCTTGCCGACGCGCTGACGCGGCACGGGTCGATGCCGGTGCTGGTGGACTGCCTGACGCTTTGGCTGACCAACCTTATGCTCGGCGGCCATGATATCCGGGCGGCGACGTCCGGGCTGCTGGAGGCGCTTGAGGCGCGGCGCGCGCCGGCTGTGCTGGTCGGCAACGAGGTTGGCCTTGGCCTTGTCCCCGAAACTCCGCTGGGCCGCGCCTTCCGGGATGAGGCCGGCCGACTGAACCAGCGTGTCGCGGCGCTCGCCGGACGGGTGCTGTTCATGGTCGCCGGCTTGCCGTTGACCGTGAAATGAGGGTCGCCCTGGTCCGCCACCCGCGGCCGTTGATCGATCCGGGGATCTGCTACGGCCGCCTCGACATCCCGGTGCATCCGGACGCGGCGATCGTGGCCGAACCGGCTTTGGCCGGGGCCGGCTTCGTCTGGACGAGCCCGGCCCGGCGCTGCCGGGTGCTCGCCGAGGTCATCGCCAGGACCTTGTCGGTTCCGATGGCCGTGGATGGCAGGCTGCAAGAACTGGATTTCGGCGCCTGGGAGGGACGCTCGTGGGACGACGTGCCGCGCGACGACCTGGATCGATGGGCTGCGTCGCCCTTGGCCTTCGCGCCACCGGGCGGAGAATCAGGGCGTGCCCTGATCGCTCGCGTGCGGAATTTCGAGGCTGCGCTTCGTGCCCGCCGATGGGATTGCGTGGTGGTTTCGCATGGCGGTCCGCTGAAGGTCCTGGCCGCTCTGCTCGACAACCGGCCGATCGACCTGGTCGCGGCCGCGCAGCCGATGGGTGCGGTTCGGTATTATAGCTGTCCGCGTTGAAAGCGACTGTCGCCTTAGATCGTCATGGCCCGGCTCGTCCCGAGGCACCTATTCCAGCACGTGCCGCGACAGGTGCCCGGACAAGCCGGGCCCTGACGGGGTTGGAAGAATCGATCTCAACGCGGACCGGGATTGATGCGTGACGCTTGCGCGGTCAGGCCGCTGACTGGCGCCGATCCATCAGGAACCAGGTTCCTCCAGCAATCGCGACAATGATCAACGCGCCGATGAACAGCAGGATCGACGTCTGGTCCAGCCAGCCGAGCACCGGCACGGCCACAAACAGGATCATGCCGACGACGCAGGTGCGCCAGGAATGCGCATGCAGCCCGGCGAGAAACGTGCCGAGCGCCAGGATCGTAATCATCGCCAGTGACAGCGCGTTCGCGTTCAGCACGCCTTCCGATCCGTCGTTGTAGAGCGCGTAGATCGCCAGCACGAGCGCGCTCCAGCTCAGGACCTGAAGCGCGACCATGCGCAGATGATCTTGCGGACTACCGAAATGCCGCCAACCGGAGATGATGCTGATGACTGCAAATACCGGTGTAATGATCAGCCAGTACGTCACCGGGACCGGAAAGCTGATGCCAACCACGGCAAGCACCAGCATGGCGATGTGGGGCGACTCGCGCAGCAGCCAGCGGACGAAGCCGCTGCGTGGCGCCGGTTCGGCGGCGGCGTCGATATCCCGTGCCACATACGGATTTGAGGCGATCGGCTCAGCGATTCTGTCCATGTCGTCAGCTCCCCGGGCAGGATGCACCTGTTCGGTGCTGACAACATGCGACACCCGGCGGCGGTTGCAGTCCTGCGGCGCGAATTGATCGGATGTAATGATTCGAACAGGATGCTCCGGCACCGGGCCACCTATCGCGGCAAGGTGCGGGCGGCGGTGGCCCGGACGAGTGTTTAGACCGGAGACATTCCTGACGGGTGTTCGGAGACCTTCCTGACGGTTTAGGATCGCTGATGCAATGGAGCGTCGGCGATGCCTTGGAAGTCAGGAACGATCATGGACAGCCGGCTGGAATTTGTGCGTTTGGCTGAACAAGGGGACGTCAGCGTGGCGGAACTCTGCCGTCGCTTCGCGATCAGCCGGGAGACCGGCTTCCAGTATCTGCGGCGCTACCGCGAGAGCGGAGCAGACGGCCTCATAGACCGCTCCAGCCGGCCGTTGAACAGCCCCAACCGCTGTGCGCCCGCGGTCGAGAGCCGTATTGTCGAGCTGCGCGCCGAGCATCCGCGGTGGGGTGGCCGCAAGCTGGCGCGCCGGCTGCGCGACCTCGGCGTCGCGAACGTTCCGGCGGTCTCCACGGTGACCGAGGTGTTACGCCGTAACGGCAAGCTGGACCCGGCCGAGACCGCCAAACACCGGCCATTCGAGCGGTTCGAGCGAGGGGCGCCGAACGAGCTGTGGCAGATGGATTTCAAGGGTCATTTCGCGATGCAGCAGGACCGCTGCCACCCGCTGACGGTGCTGGACGACCACAGCCGCTACTCGATCGGGTTGATCGCCTGCGCCGACGAGACCGAGCAGACAGTCAAGGGGCATCTGACCGGACTGTTCCGCCGCTATGGCCTGCCGGAGGCGATGCTGGCCGACAACGGCTCGCCATGGGGGGGCAGCGGGGCGATCGGCCATACGGCGCTGGAGGTGTGGCTGCTGCGGGTTGGCATCCCGCTGCTGCATGGCAAGCCGCGGCATCCGCAGACGCAGGGCAAGGAGGAGCGGTTTCACCGCACGCTGGATGTCGAACTGCTGCAAGGCAACCGCTTTGCCGGCCTGGCGGCCAGCCAGATCGGGTTCGATGCATTCCGCCGGGTCTACAACACCGAGCGCCCGCACGAAGGGATCGGCATGGCGGTGCCGCAGAGCCGCTACCGCGCGAGCCAGACGGTGTTTCCCGAGCAGCTTGCGGAGCCGGAATACTACGCGACGGACGTGGTGCGCCGGGTGCATCAGGACGGGGCTGCAAGCCTCCGCGGCTGGCGGGTGAAGCTGTCACAGGCGTTTGGCGGCCTTGATGTAGCGTTCCGACCGACCGCCACGGATGGTGTGTGGCAAGTGTATTTCATGCGCTTTCTGATCGCGGAGGTCGACCTCCGCGATCAGAAAGGCCAAACAGCAGCCGTCAGGAAGGTCTCCGAACGTACGTCAGGGATGTCTCCGGTCTAAACAACGAGCCGGGCCATGACGAATTGGACCCGAAGATACGCTCTTACCGGCCGTGGGTATCAGACCACCCGCACCTGGCGGCCGACATTGGTGCGCGGCTGCCAGCCATGCCGCTCCAGTTCCGGATCGACATGCTCCTCTTCCGGCCAGCCGACGCAGAGATATGCGACAAGTTTCCAGTTCGGGGGAGCATCCAGCAGGCGGCTGACCCCGCCCGGATCGAGGATCGACACCCAGCCGACACCGAGACCCGCGGCCCGCGCCGCGAGCCAGAACGTCGCGATCATCACCACGGTCGAATAGTCGAGCGTTTCCGGCATGCTGTGCCGCCCGACGCCAAATCCCTGCTGCGTCGCCTCGTCGCAGAAGACGGCGAACTGGTAGGGCGCCTTGTCGATGCCTTCCAGCTTAAGCGCGGCGTAGATATGGGCGCGCTCATCCGCCTGCGCCTTGCGGGCGGCTTCGTTGGCGGCGAAGAAATTGGCGCGTACTTCGGCGCGCTTCGCCGGGCTGTCCACCTGCACCCAGCGCCATGGCTGGCTGTTGCCGACGGAGGCGGAAAGCTGGGCCAGGTCGAGCAGGTCGTCGATCAGCGCCTTCGGCACCGGCTTTTCGGTGAAGCGGCGCACGTCGCGGCGCCAGGCGATCAATGTCTTCAACTTCGCCTGGAAGGCCGCATCGAAGACGGGCGGCTGCTCCGCCGGATCGATGCTCATGACGCCACCGCGATGACATGGAAGAAGCTGCCCGACACCGATCCGCGCCGGCTGCCGGCGGCGGCGGGTTCGCCGCCATGGGCATCGGACACCATGGCGAACGTATCGTCGCTGCCGGAGGACTCGACGCTGGCATAGTGGAATTCATGCCCGCGCAACCGCGTCCCGGCCGGACCGAGGCAGCCATCCGCCGCCAGACGCGCCCGCCGGTACCCGAGATGCAGCTTCCGCCGCGCGAAGCTCGTCGATACACTCAAGAGATCCGCCATCGGATGGATGGCGCCTTTTGCATCCGTCATCGATACCCCCAATACCATGTAGCCGCCGCACTCACCGTGGATGGGCCGCGATGCGGCAAAATGACGAAGTTGCTCCAGGAAGCCATGCGACGCGGCCAGGCGGCCGGCGTGCAGTTCCGGATAGCCGCCCGGCAGCCAGCAGGCGTCGCAGTCATCCGCCGGACCCTCTTCCGCCAGCGGCGAGAAGAAGCAGATCTCCGCGCCGGCGGACCGCCAGCCTTGCAGCAGATGCGGATACAGGAAGGAAAACGCCTCGTCGCGGGCGACGGCGATCCGCTGTCCCGGTGGCGGCACGGCGGCGGCGGCGCCACCGGCCGTTGCGGCCGGTCCGGCCGCCAGCGCCCGGATGGCATCGAGGCGGGTGTGTTGGCCGACGAAATCGGCCATCCGCTCCAGCCGCGCGTCGAGGTCATTCGTTTCAGCCGCCTGCACCAACCCGAGATGCCGTTCCGGCAGGGCGACGCCATCCGAGCGCGGCAGGGCACCGACGACCGGGATTCCGAGCGTCTCGATCGCCTCGGTCGCAAGGCGCGCGTGGCGCGGGCTGCCGACGCGGTTGAGCACGACGCCCGCGACGGCAATTCGTGGATCATAGGTGGCGCAGCCCTTGACCACGGCGGCGGCGGATTGCGACTGGCCGCTGACATCCACGATCAGCAGCACCGGCCAGCCAAGCGACGCCGCCACGTCGGCGGAAGACCCTGTCCGGCCGGCTTCCGCCGGGACGCCGTCGAACAGGCCCATCAGGGCCTCGCAGATGACCAGGTCGCACCCGGTGCCAACGTCCTCGGCCAGCCCCGAAAGCAGGTCCGGCGGCATCGCCCAGGAGTCGAGGTTGACGCTCGGCCGCCCGCTGGCCGCCTGATGGAACGGCGGATCGATATAGTCCGGCCCGCATTTCGCGCTGCCGACCGCGACCCCGGCTCGGCGGAACGCGCGCAGCAGCCCGAGGGTCAGCGTCGTCTTGCCGCTGCCCGAGCGTGGCGCGGCGATCATCAGTCCCGGCGGCGGTGCCTTCACGGTGCGTCCCCCAGGGCGATGGCGAACGGCATCAGCGCCGCCCGCAGCCGGACCATCTCCCCGAAGGCGACTATCGACGGCGAGCCAAAGCCGCCGGCAGCGGCTTCCTCGGCGACGCGGTCCAGCGTGGTGACCAGCACACGCTGCTGCGGCGTGGTGGCGTTGTGCACGACGGCCACCGGCAGGTCGGGGGATGCGCCGCTGTCCATCAGCTTCCCGGCGATCACCGCCAGCCGCATCACCCCCATATACAGAATGATGGGCAGGCGGGTGCGCACCAGTGTTCCCCATTCCAGGCCGTCCTCATGACCGGCGGCGTACTGGCCGGTGACCAGGATGACGCCGTGGTTCGTGTCGCGCGCCGTGGTCGGGATGTGGGCGTAGGCCAGTCCGGCGATTCCGGCCGTCACGCCGGGGATGACGCGGAACGGGATGCCGGCGGCGACCAGGCCCATCGCCTCCTCGCCGCCGCGGCCGAACACGAACGGATCGCCGCCTTTCAGGCGCAGCACACGGTGGCCTTCGCGGGCCAGTTCGATCAGCCGCTCGGTGATGTCGCGCTGGCTGGCGGACGGCTTACCGCCGCGCTTGCCGGCAAATTCGGTCACGACGTCCGGCCGGGCGAGCCGCAGCACCGCCTCGTCCACCAGCGCGTCATACAGGATGACGTCCGCCTGGCTGAGCGCGTTGACCGCGTGCAACGTCAGCAGGCCGGGATCGCCCGGGCCGGCGCCGGTCAGCCAGACCTCGCCGGATTGGAAAAGCGGCAGGCGCATGGCCTTGATGGTCTCGTTGATCGCGGTCGTCATCGGCTTATGTCCCTGGCCGGAATGGCGCTGTTCCGATAGGACAGGCGGTCATGGAAACTCGACCCCTGCGGCACGGCTGGACGACGGGGACCTGCGCCGCCGCCGCCACAAGCGCGGCCTACGAGGCGCTGCTGACCGGCGCGTTCCCCGATCCTGTCAGCGTAGTGCTGCCCGGCGGGACCCGGCCGGCGTTCGCCGTGGCGACAACCGAGATCGGCCCCGACTTCGCCCGTGCCGGAATCGTCAAGGATGCCGGCGACGACCCGGACGTGACCCACGGCGCACTGATCGTCTCGACCGTGCGACCTGGCGAGCCCGGCAGCGGCGTGGTGTTCCGCGCCGGCGAAGGGGTCGGCACGGTCACCCGCGCCGGACTGCCGCTGCCGCCGGGAGAGCCCGCGATCAACCCGGTGCCGCGCGAGATGATCCGCACGGCGATCGCCGAAGCCGCCGCGCTGCATCGCGGCAGCGGCGACGCGGTCGTCGAGATTTCTATCCCGGGCGGGGAAAAGATTGCCGAGCGCACGCTGAACGGGCGCTTGGGCATCATCGGCGGCCTGTCGATCCTGGGCACCACGGGACTGGTGGTTCCGTATTCCTGCTCTGCCTGGATCCATGCGATCCATAGCGGCATCGATGTCGCCCGGGCGGCGGGCCTGGATCACGTCGCCGGGGCGACCGGTTCCACGTCCGAGGCCGCCGTCGCCGCGCTGTACGGCTTGCCCGAGACGGCGCTGATCGACATGGGCGATTTCGCCGGCGGGATGCTGAAATATCTGCGCCAGCACCCTGTTCCGCGCGTCACCGTCGCGGGCGGCATGGCGAAGATGACCAAGCTGGGCCAGGGGCTGCTCGACCTGCATTCCCGGCGGGGCGAGGTGGACCTCGGCTGGCTGAGCCGGGTCGCGGTGGACGCGGGCGGGGACGCCGAGGTCGCCGCGCGGGTGGCGCGATCCAATTCGGCGATGGAGGCGTTCGGACACGCTGAAGCCGCTGGCATCGATCTGCCGTCCGGCGTGGCCGCCGCCGCGTGGAAGACCGCGGGCCGGGCCTTGGGTGGCGGGATGCGGCTTGAGGTCGTGGTGTTCGACCGGGCGGGGCGGCTGCTGGCGCGGACGGGGTTTCGCCGCACCGAGATTTAGCGGCTTTTGGCCCCGCGTGGTGGCCGGTCCAGGCGCCGTTGGCGCTAACGTAAGCGGACGTGCGCACCGGCATTGCCCTCGTGTCATGGCCGGCCCGGGCCCCATAATTATCAGGATGAGGGGAAAGGAGGGAAAAGTTTGCCCCGGGCCTGGTTCCCTCACCGTCATGGCCCGGCTTGTCCGGGCCACCTGTCGCGGCACGTGCTTGCGGGGGTGGCCCGGACAAGCCGGGCCATGACGAATGGGGAGAACGTCGTGCTCCGCGTGCCCCCTTATCCTGATAGCTGTGGGACTTGGCCCGATAGCTGTGGGGCTTGGCCCAGCCACCCGGGACTTGGCGGAACCGCCTGCGGGCGAAAGCCGGGTCATGACGGCGAATGGTTCGGTCATTCGCCGCGCTCCAGACGCCGATCGGGGCGGAAGCGGCGTTGGTAGTCGGGATTGTAGAGGGCGCTTTCGCGAAACGTATGCGAACCCAGCACCGGGCCGACAAGGATCATCGCCGTACGCTCCACCGGTGCCGCCTGGAACAGCGAGACGATTGTCGCCAGCGTTCCGCGCACCACGCGCTCGTCCGGCCATGACGCGCGATAGACAATCGCCACGGGGCACTCCGGCCCATAATGCGGGACCAATTCCGCCACCACCGCGTCGAGCACATGGATCGACAAATGGATCGCCAGCGTCGCCCCGGTCGAGGCGAAGCTGGCGAGTTTCTCCCGCTCCGGCATCGCCGAGGCGCGCCCGCTCGTCCTGGTCAGCACTAGCGACTGCGTGACCCCGGGCAAGGTGAGTTCCTGCGCCAGCAACGCCGCGGCGGCAGCGAACGAGGGGACGCCGGGCGTCACGCTGTACGGAATGCCCAAGCCGTCGAGCCGCCGCAACTGCTCGCCCATCGCGCTCCACACAGACAGGTCGCCGGAATGCAAACGCGCCACATCGTGGCCCTCGGCATGGGCGCGGGCACATTCCTCCATGATTTGGTCGAGCGACAGCGGGGCGGTATCGACGATGCGCGCGCCCGGCGGGCAATGGGTCAGCAGAGCCGGCGGCACCAGCGACCCGGCGTAGAGACAGACCGGGCAGGCGGCGATCAGCTCGCGCCCGCGGACGGTGATCAAATCGGCCGCGCCCGGGCCGGCGCCGATGAAATGGATGGTCATGGCTTCGATCCCGCGACCGCGCAGGTCGCCCCCTGTCCCGCGATGCGTGGCACGAGCAGCACCGACTCCGCCCCGGCTCCCGCCAGCGCCGCCGCCTCGGCCACCGACGGCACGCCGAACAGCGCTTCGGCGCGCTCCGACCGGGTGCGGACAAACGGTGCCTGCCCGACCAGCGCATCGCGGCTCAGGAATATCAGCTCCAGCCCGAGGCGGTCCGCGGCCTCTACCAGACCCGGCTCCCCGGACTTGTCGCGGATGCTGAACAGCCCCAGCCGATCGGCCGCGGGTGCCTGGAGCAACGCCTGCCGCACCAGTGCTTCGATCGCATCCGCCGGACACCCGAGCCGGCAGCCCACGCCGATGGCGATGCGCATGCTCATGGCTTGTGCACCGCCCACTGCGTCACCGCCATCGCCGGTCGCATGCCGTAAAAGCCCCCAACGGGATCGGCCTGTGCGATCTGGATTGTCTTCAGGCTTCCGCCGAGAGCCTTGAACCGCCGGATCAGCTCGGCCTGGGTTTCGATGGTCACGCTGTTGACGACTATCCGCCCCCCCTCCGGCAAGGCGGCCCAGGCGGTGTCGATCGTCCCGCTCGCGGTCGCGCCGCCGCCAATGAACACCGCGTCCGGCCGCGGCAAATCGCGCAGCGCGTCCGGCGCCGCGCCCTGGACGATCGTCAGGTCGGGCACCCCGAGCGCCGCCGCGTTGCGAGCGATGCGTCCGGCGCGGATGGCGTCGCGCTCGATCGCCACCGCGCGATTGGCGGGAGACGCCAACATCCACTCGATGCCGACGGACCCGGAGCCGGCGCCGATGTCCCACAGCAGCTCACCCTGCCGCGGCGCCAGCGCCGCGAGGGTGACGGCCCGGATGTCCTGCTTGGTCAGTTGCCCGTCATGCTCAAACCAGGCATCGGGCAGCCCGGGAGTCAGGGGAATGATCCGGCCGCGCGGCGAAGCGGTCAGCTCGAGCGCCACCAGGTTCAGCGGATTGATGCCGTCGAGCCGAAACGCCTCGGCCGTGGCCCTGGTCACCCGCTCGCGCGGCCCACCCAGCGCCTCGCAGACTGTCATCCGCGCATCGCCGAAGCCGTGCCGCAGCAGCAGGTCCGCCAGCCGGCGCGGTGTCGTCTGATCCCACGATAGCGCCAATATCCGGGCGCGCGGCTGGAAATGCGGGACGATCCGCTCCAGCGTCCGGCCGTGCAGGGTGACCAGCACACAGTCCTGCACCGCCCAGCCGAGGCGGCTTGCCGCCAGGCTGAACGAGGACACGCCCGGCAGGCAGATGATTTCCTCTGCCGGAACCTCCTGCGCCAGGATGGAGCCGATGCCGTAGAAGAACGGGTCGCCGGTGGCCACGACGCATACCGAGCCGTCGCGATGCGCGAGTATCTCCGGGAACGCGGCCTGCGGCGGGCGCGGCCAGGTCAGCGTCTTGCCTTTCACCGCATCTGCGACCAGCGCGAGATGCCGCGTGCCGCCGACAACCAGGGACGCTTGCGCGATCAGGGTGCGTGCGGCAGGAGACAGCCCGTCGAGGCCATCCTCACCGATGCCGACGATCGACAACCAACGTCTGGTCATCGGACAGCCTCCAGCAGGACGGAACCATGCGACTTCTCATTCTCGGCGGCACCACCGAAGCCAGCGCCCTCGCCCGGTGCATAGCCGATCGGCCCGGGATCGAGGCGGTGCTGTCGTTCGCCGGGCGGACGCGCAACCCGGTGCCGCCGCCGATACCGTTCCGGATCGGAGGGTTCGGCGGCGTGGATGGGTTGAAGGCATACCTGTCCGAACACCGGACGGAGGCCGTGATCGACGCGACCCATCCATTCGCCGCTCAGATGTCGCGCAACGCCGCCGCCGCCTGCCGGGATCTGGATTTGCCGCTGGCGGTGTTCAGCCGGCCGGCCTGGCGCCCGCGGGCCGGCGACCGCTGGACCAGCGTGGCGGACATGACGGCGGCGGTCAGGGCGCTCGGACAGCCGACCCGCACCGTGTTCCTCACGGTTGGCAGCCTGCAACTCGCGGCGTTTGCCCGGGCGCCGCAGCACCGCTACGTCGTGCGCAGCATCGACCCGCCCGAGGCGATCAGCGCCCTGCCCTTGCATCGCCTGATCCTGGCGCGCGGGCCGTTCAGCGTCGAGGACGAGGTCGCCCTGATGCGGGACGGGCACGTCGATGTGCTGGTCACCAAGAACAGCGGCGGCGCCGCGACCGAGGCGAAGCTGGAAGCCGCCCGGGCGCTGGACATCGAAGTGGTCGTCGTCGAACGGCCGCCCCGGGGCAACGTGCCGGCGTTCGAATCGATTGACCGGATCATGGCGTGGATCGGCGCTCACCGGGCCGCTCCGTAGCTTCGCGGAGTCAGCATCCAGGGCGGTGCGCCGGGTCGTTCGATAAGACGGGTTTCGCTCGATCCAATGAGCACGAGCGTGCTCATGTCGGCGATCGAGGGGTCCGCATCGCCCAGCGTGGTCAAGAGAATCCGCTCGTCCTCGCGGCCGACGGCGCGGGCGAAGGCAACGGGAGTCGTGGCGGACTTGCAGGCGCGCAGCAGCGCGAATGCCTGGTGGATCTTCTCCGGCCGCGCGATCGAAGCCGGGTTGTAGAGCGCGATCACGAAATCACCCTCGGCGGCGGCACGCAGGCGGCGCTCCACCACGTCCCAGGGCTTGAGGTTATCGGACAGGGAAATGGCGCAGAAGTCGTGTCCGAGCGGCGCGCCAAGCCGCGCAGCGGCGGCCTGCATCGCCGAGATGCCCGGAACCACGGTGATGTCCAGGGCGCGCCACCCCGGGTCACCCGCCTCGATCGCCTCGAAAACCGCAGCTGCCATGGCGAACACTCCCGGATCGCCGCCCGATACGACGGCAACGCGGGCGCCTTGCGAGGCCATCGCCAAAGCCTCTCGGGCGCGGTTGATCTCGACCCGGTTATCGCTGCCATGCCGCCGCTGGCCGGGATGCGCGGGGACGCGGTCGATGTACGGCTGGTAGCCGACAAGGTCGGTCGCGGCTTCCAGCGCCGCGCTTGCCTCCGGTGCGATCCACTTCGCCGGGCCAGGGCCGAGACCGACAATCGCGAGGGCACCGGTCACGGCCGCCGCCCCTGGCCGGGGATCAGGATCAGCGAAAAATACGGCGCCTCACTCTCGGTCCTGTCAGCCAGGTTCATGACGACCTCGTTCGCCATCGTCCCGCGTTCGACGTAGATCGCCCGGTCCAGCAGCCCGGCCTCCTGCACGGCGAGGCGGACCTTCCCGAAGTTCCGCCCCAGCTTCATGATCACCGCCGCATCGGTGCCGCGCAGCCGTTCGATCAGCGCCTCCAGGGGCAGCGTTCCCGGCACGACCAGCAGGGTGTCGTCACCCCATGTCATCGGTTCGGCCGCCGCGGCCCAGCAGCCGGCCATCCCCATCACGCCGGGAACAAGAGTCACCGGATAGTGCGCGCGCAACCTTATATAAAGGTGCATGAATGATCCGTAGAACAGCGGGTCGCCTTCGCTGAGCAGGGCCACGTCCCGGCCGGCGTCCAGGTGGGCGCCGATGGCGGCGACCGCGTTCTCATAGAAGGCCGCAAGCACCGAGACATAGACCGGGCTGTCAAAGGCGTGCTCGGTCGTCATCGGGTAATGCAGCGGCAACTCCTCGGCGCTGCCGGTCATCCAGCGATCGACGATCTCGCGCGCATTGCCACGCCGCCCGGCCTTGGCGAAGTAACCCACCACCGCCGCCGACTGGATCAGGCGCACGGCTTTGACCGTGAGCAGTTCGGGATCGCCGGGGCCTAGACCGATGCCATACAGGCGGCCGGGGGTCATGCCGGCCCCACTGGCGTGTCATCCCGGCGAAGGCCGGGTCCCGGCATCCGAAGGCGTGGATGGCGGGCCTGCGCCCGCCATGACGGTGAAAGGGCGATGCGTGGTCTCATTCCTTGACGCTCGCCAAAGCGTTGATCGCCGCCGCCGTCATCGCGCTGCCGCCTTTGCGGCCACGCACGCACAGATACGGAACCCGACCGTCCGCGATCAGCGCCTCCTTCGACTCCGCCGCGCCGACAAAACCGACAGGCATGCCGATGACACAGGCGGGGGGCGGCACGCCCTCATCGAGCAGTTCCAGCAATCGGAACAATGCCGTCGGCGCATTGCCGATGGCCACCACTGAGCCGCCCAGCCGATCGCGCCATAGTTCCATCGCCGCCGCGGTTCGCGTGGTGCCAAGCCGGGCGGCCAGCGCGGGCACCTCCGGGGCATCGAGCGTGCAGATCACCGGGTTGTCCCGCGGCAGCCGCGCCCGCGTCACCCCGTTCGCCACCATCTTCGCATCGCACAGTATCGGCACCCCCGCCTCCAGCGCGGCGATGCCGGCCAGCACGGCGCCGGGGGCGAAGGCGATATCCCCCGCCGCCTCGACCATGCCGCAGGCGTGGATGATCCTGACCGCGACGCGTTCCTCCTCCCGCGCGAACCGCGCGAGATCGGCCTCCGCCCGTATGATCGCGAACGACCGGCGGTAAATCTCGGCGCCGTCGCGGATGTAGTCGTGGTGAGCGTTCATCGTGGTTCCATCTGCATGGCGCTCAGCACCGCGGCCGGAGTGTTGCGCCGGGTCGTCCACAGCCCGCGCCGGATCGCGGCGGCAAACTGCGCCGCAATGGCGTTCGCGGCGTCCGGGTTGGCGCCGGTCAGGAACGACCGGACCGTGTCGTCGCCAAGCGTGGCGTCGAACAGCAGGTCGAACTGGCGGTCGTCAACGACATCCGTCAGAGCGGCGTAGGCAAAGACGTTATCGACCGTCTGCGCGATCTCGGCGGCGCCGCGGTAGCCGTGCCGCATCTGCCCGACCAGCCAACGCGGGTTGGTCGCCCGCGCCCGCAGCACGCGTGCGACCTCTTCTCGAACCGTCCGGACCTTCGACCGCGCCGGGTCGGTCGTATCGGCGTGATACAGCGCCGGGTGGTTGCCCAGCGTGGACGCGGCGGCGGCGAAACCGCCCTCGTGTTCAGCGAACGCGTCCGAGTCCAGCACATCCTGCCCGGGCATGTCCTGGACGTGCACGAAGGCGTCCGCCTCCGCGACGCGCGACCGAAAATCCGGCGCGGCGGCCACCGCTTCGGCGTTCACGCCATAGGCGTGCGACGTCGCCTGCAAGTAAGCTTCTCCCAGCGCATCGCGGTCCGTCCATTCGCCATCCGCCAGGGTGCGGGACAGACCGATACCGTAGGCGCCAGGGGCGGCGCCGAAGATGCGGCGGCCGGTGTCGGCGGAACCGGACTTGACGCTGGCGGCGAGGGGATTGTCCTCGGGCGCCTCGTCCAGCGCGGCGACCTCGCGCACGACGTCGTCGAACAGGGCAATCTGGGCAGGGAAAACGTCGCGGAACAGACCGGAGATGCGCAGCGTCACGTCGACGCGCGGCCGGTTCAGCACCGCCAACGGCAGGATGTCGAAGCCGGCGACGCGGCTCGAACCGCTGTCCCACCTCGGCTGCACGCCCAGCAGCGCGAATGCCTGCGCCAGGTCGTCACCGCCGGTCCGCATTGTGGCGCTGCCCCACAGGTCGAGCACGATCCGCCGCGGCCAGTCGCCGTGCTCCTGCGCGTGGCGGGTCAGCAGCGCCTCGGCGGTGCGCTTGCCGATTTCCCAGGCGGTGCGCGTCGGCACGGCGCGTGGATCGACGCTATAGAGGTTGCGGCCTGTCGGCAGCACGTCGATCCGGCCGCGGCTTGGCGCACCGGCCGGTCCGGGCGGCACGAACCGTCCGTCCAGGGCGTTGAGCAGCCCGCGCATCTCGGCCTCTGCGCACGAGCAGATCAGCGTTTCGACCGCGGCAGCGTCCTGCCGCGTCAGCGCGGCGAGCGACGCGGCGGTCTCGGCGATGCGGCCGGACGTCCGGCCGAACACGTGCAGGCCGTCGCCGATCTGCATGTCCTTAAGGTCGCAGAGCCAGGCGTCCAGTTTCACCAATGCCGCTTCCGCGTCCTCGTCGGGCGCCACGCCGGACTCCGCGGCGAGGCCGGTGTCGCGGGCGCGCGCCATGATCAGTTCGGCCAGGCGGCTGGCACGGCGCGGGTCCAACGATTGGGCCTCGGCATATTCGTCGAACAGGCCCTCCAGTTCGAGCGCGGCGCCGTGCGTGCCGGCGGCGGTCAGAGGTGGCGTGAGATGGCCGATGGTCACTGCCGCGGTCCGCCGCTTGGCCTGCGCGGCCTCGCCGGGGTTATTGACGATGAACGGGTAGATCAGCGGCACCGGACCGAGGACGGCGCGCGGCGAGCAGGCATTGGACAGCGCCGTCGCCTTGCCGGGCAGCCATTCGAGCGTGCCGTGGGTACCGCAGTGGATCACCGCATGGACGCGCTCGACGTGACGCAGCCAGAGGTAGAACGCGACGTAGCCGTGCCGTGGCGGCAGCAGAGGGTCGTGATATTCGGTCTTGCGATGGGCAACGCTGCCGCGGTCCGGTTGCACTGCGATCAGCATGGTGCCGGCGCGGACGACGCGGAAATGGAACATGCCGTCCTGCACCGCGGAGTCGGCGGCCGGGTCGCCCCGGGCGGCTCGGAGCTGTTCCACGAAGGCTGCCGGGAGCGTCGCCAGCATGCGTTGGTAGTCGGGAAGGCTCAGCGTAGCCCGCGTTGAAACCAACCCATCGTCGCCACTACCGTCATGGCCCGGCTTGTCCGGGCCACCTGTCACGGCCGGTGCGTGCGGGGGTGGCCCGGACAAGCCGGGCCATGACGATGGGGTCGAATCGATACCGCCACCGCAAGGCGTGGATGGCGGGCCTTCGCCCGCCATGACGGAGCGAGGGCCAGACAGCGCGACAGCCAGCGCCGCCGCATCCCCCGGCAATCCGACCGCGTATCCCTCCCGCCCCAGCCGATCGGCTATGGCGACGACGCTGGCGGGGGTGTCGAGACCGACGGCGTAGCCGGTGCGGCCAGCCTTGGCGGGATAGTCCGACAAGACGCAGGCCAAGCGCCGCTCCCGCCGCGGCGTGCGCGCCAGGTCGGCCCAGGCCAGCGCCAGATCGGCTGCGTAAGCGACGCCGCCCGGTTCCGGCTGGTGCATCAACCGGGTGAACTCCAGCATCTCGTTGCGTTCGGTTTCGCCCTTGAACGAGATTGCCCCGGCGATAATCCGCCCGTCGAACTCCGGCAGCACAACGTTCATCGCCAGATCGGCCGGCCCCAGGCCACGCTGCGACGCAGCCCATTGCGCGTGATTGCCGCCGCTCAACGCCAACTGGAATACCGGCGCGTTCGCCGTGTCCAAAACCGATCCATCGCCCTCCAGCCGGGCCGAAAACGCCGTCAAATTCAAAATAACATCCGGCCGATCGGCCGCGAGATGCGCACGCAGGGCGGAGGCAGCGGCCGCGTCCTTCAGGCTGGTCACATAGACCGCAGCGACCCGGAACCCGCGCGACGACAGCGCCGCTGCCAGCGCGACAACCGGATCGGTGTCGGCCGCCAGCATCGCGGCCCGATAGAACACGATCAGCGCGGACGGCACCCCCGCCGCGCCCGGACGCATCGCCGGCGCGAACAACCCGAACGGGTGAACCGGCGTGGCCGGCGGAGCCACCGGCTGCGGCGAAATATGCCCCGCCACGAACCGCAGGCACGCGCCTATATTCTCCACGCCGCCGCCGGCAAAATACGACCAGATCCGGCGCAGCGCCGCCGGGTGCAGCGTCGAGGCCTCATCCAGACGCTCATCGACCCGATGGTCGCCCGGCACGATGGCCAGATGAAATCCCGACGCCCGGGCCAGATTGGCCAACTCATCGACGCCATAGCGCCAGTAGTCCATGCCGCCGAGCAGCCGGACCAGCACGAAGCGAGCCTTCGACAGCACCGACCCGGCATACAGATCGACCGAATAGGGATGCCGCAACGACGCCAGGCTCGCCAGACGCAGGCTCGGCAAGCCGCCCTTCCCGGCTTCCCAGGCGGCGGCGAGCACCGCCAGGTCGGTGTCGGTGAACGACAGCGCGACGATATCGGCCGGAGTTTGCCCGAGGTCCACCGCCTCGGCCGTGCCGTCGATCGACCGGGATTCGACGCGCAGCAAATGCATGGAACGGCCCTTACGCCGCCAGCGAGGCGGTGATGGCGGCGCGGTCGATGCCCTTCTCCCCGATGACCACGAGCCGGCTGCTGCGGGTGTCGCTCGGTGCCCACGGGCGATCGAACTGGTGGCGGAAACGCTGGCCGACGCCTTGGATCAGCAGGCGCATCGGCTTGCCGGACACCTCCACGAAGCCCTTCATCCGCAGCACGTCGAACTGTTCCGCGACCGCAGCCAGACGGGTGACCAGGGCGGCGGGATCGGACGTAGGCGCGATGTCGACGACGAAGCTTTCGAAGTCGTCGTGGTCGTGGCCTGCTTCGGTATCGTGGTGCGACGGGCGTTGCGCCAGATCGTCCTCCACCGCCGCGGTCAGGCCAAGCAGGACGGACGGATCGACCCGCCCTTCCCTGGCCTCGACCACCTTGACGGCGCGCGGGACGGCGGCGCGGACGTCCGCGATCACCCGCTCCGTCTCATCAATCGTCAGCAGGTCGGCCTTGTTCAGCACAATCAGATCGGCGCACAGAAGCTGGTCCTCGTAGACCTCCTCAAGCGGGTTGTCGTGGTCGATCGCGCCGTCGGCGGCGCGCTGGGCGGCGAGTTTCGCCGGGTCGCCGGCGAAGCGGCCACTGGCGACCGCCGCGCCATCGACGACGGCGATCACCCCGTCAACCGTCAGCCGGGTGCGGATGTCCGGCCAGTCGAACGCCTTGACCAGCGGCTTCGGCAGCGCCAGGCCGGAGGTCTCGATGATGATGTGCTCGGGCCGCGGCGTGCGCGCCAGCAGCGCCTCGATGGCGGGAACGAAGTCGTCGGCGACAGTGCAGCACAGGCAGCCGTTGGCGAGTTCGACGATGTTCTCGTCCGGGCAGGTGTCGATGCCGCAGGACCGTAGGATCGTGCCGTCCACGCCGACATCACCGAATTCGTTGATGATCAGCGCGAGGCGGCGGCCATGCGCGTGCTCCAGCACGTGCCGGATCAGCGTTGTCTTGCCCGAGCCCAGGAAGCCGGTGACGATCGTCACCGGGATTTTCGCCATCGTCTGCCGCATGCCCACCTCCGTGACCGAGCCTGACGGCTCGGCGTTGGGGTGCTGCAACAGAACCGGCGCGCCGAAACGGCACCGCGCCGGGGCACCCCGCCCGCCGCGTCAGCACTGCTTCGTTGGCCGGTATCCTGGCTTGCGGGTCAGAGCCTTGCGCCGCCTTCCCGGACCGGAGTCCAGTGGCTATGCCGGCGTTCGGCTAACCGCATACAGTTGCGGGGGCAGCTGCGGTTCGGCCTGGTTGCCCGTACCGTCCGCATTCCCGTTTAACCCTCGTTCTGGAGGGACCATCGAAACAAGCCGCGGGTATGCTGTGCGCGGGATTGACTGTCAATTGGTTTCCCCGGCCGGGTGCCCGGCCTGAAGTCCGCCGCCGCTTCCCGCGACGTCATCGGGGGCGACCGCAAAACCGACAGGAATCACTAAACAAATTGTCAATAATCCGCCCCGGCCGCTACAACCAGCCAGTGGGCACGAAACATAAGCGCCGTACGGGGGCGCCGAGGGCGGGAGACGGCGGTGCTGAGGCAGATCACGCGAACCTTCAACGACCGCGCGAATGACCTGAGAGGGCGCGTCTTCGGCATCTACACCCTGCTGATAGCAGCGAACCTCGGCGTCTGGGCGTGGGCGCTTTATACCTTCCGCGACCATCCGGTGCTGCTCGGCACCGCGCTGCTGGCCTACAGCTTCGGCCTGCGCCACGCTGTGGACGCCGACCACATCGCCGCCATCGACAATGTCACCCGCAAACTGATGCAGGAGGGCAAGCGCCCGATCACCGCCGGCTTCTGGTTCTCCATCGGCCACTCGACCGTCGTTGTGCTGGCGGCGCTGGCGATCGCGGTTACGACGACCGAGTTCGCGTCGCGTTTCGACGCACTGAAGGATGTCGGCGGGATCGTCGGCACGTCGGTCTCGACGCTGTTCCTGTTCGTGATCGCGGCGATGAACATCGTCATCCTGGCCGGCATCTGGCGAACATTCCGCCACGTCAGGGCGGGCGGTGCATTCACCGATGAGGACTTCGACCTGTTGCTGAACAGCCGCGGACTGCTCGCGCGGCTATTCCGGCCGATGTTCGGCCTGGTGTCGAAAAGTTGGCACATGCTGCCGCTCGGGTTCCTGTTCGGCCTGGGCTTCGACACGGCGACCGAGGTTGCCCTGCTGGGCATATCGGCCACACAGGCCGGACAAGGCATGTCGATCTGGTCAATCATGGTGTTCCCCGCGCTGTTCGCAGCGGGCATGTCACTGATCGACACGACTGACGGCGTGCTGATGCTGGGTGCGTACAACTGGGCGTTCATCAAGCCGATGCGGAAGCTGTACTACAACCTGGTGATCACCGCGGTGTCGGTCGTCGTCGCGCTGCTCATCGGCGGCATCGAGGGGCTTGGGCTCGTCGGCGATCAACTGGGCCTGGACGGTTGGTTCTGGGATGCTATCAGCATGCTCAACGACAACTTCAGCGGCATCGGCCTCGCCATCGCGGGCGTGTTCATCTTTGCCTGGATCGGATCGCTGATTTTCTACCGCTATGCGCGGCTGGACGACTTCGAAGTGGCGCCCTCAAAGCATTGACGCCGATCGGCTTCTATATGCGTTGCAATCCCCGGCCGCCCGCGGCGTCGATCAGGTCGAGCAGATCCTGGCGCCGCCGCGGCAAGGGATCCGCCGCGGCAAGCCATCCGAAAGCGCGGGCCTTCAGGCCCAGCTCAAGCAGCAGCGGCGGGTGCAGATGCGCTGCCGCCAGCGCCTCGCCGCCGGCCAGCACGGCCTCAGCCGGACCACGGGCGACGACCGCGCCGCCGCTGAACAGTGCCACCTCGTCGGCCAGGGTGTAGGCCAGGTCGACGTCATGGGTCGTGAACACCAGCGTCGTCCCGGCCGCCGACAATTCGCCCAGGACCGAGAGCAGATGAATACAGGCATCCTGGTCCAACCCCGCCGTCGGCTCATCCAGCAGCAACACATCCGGCCGCATGGCCACCGCCCCGGCGATGGCGACCCGCTTCTTCTGCCCACCTGACAGCATATGCGTCGCGCGATCCGCCAAATCGGCGATCCGCAGCGCGGCCAGCGCCTCGTTGACGCGCCCCCGCGCCTGCGGTTCGCTCAGGCCGAGGTTCAGCGGCCCAAACGAGACATCCTCGAACACCGAGGCGGCGAACAACTGATCGTCCGGATCCTGCAGCACCAGCCCGACCCGCCGCCGCCACGCCGTCAGGCCCGCGCGCGAATATCCCACCGGTTCGCCGTCCAGCAGCACCCGCCCGGAGTTCGGGACGCAACGTGCCGTTCAGGTGCAGCAGCAGCGTGGTCTTGCCGGCGCCGTTCGGCCCGAGAATGGCCAGACGCCGGCCCCGCGCGATGCTCAGGCTCAGGTTCGACAGCGCCGGAATGCCGCCGGGAAATGCGTAGCTCAGCGCCTCCGCTTGCAGGATCGTCATGCCAGCCAGACCCCCGCCGCCGCGGTCAGTCCCTCTGCGGCGACAATCAGCGCCAGAACCGGCCAGGACAACGCGGGCCGGTGGCTGAGTACGCGCATCTCGCCCTCCCAGCCGCGCGCCGCCAGCCCGGTTTCCAGACGCCGCGCCCGGTCTAGCGCACGTGGCAGCAGACTCGCCAGCAGCAGGCCGAGCGAGCGCAACCGCAGCCAGCTTGTGGAATGGCCAAGCCGAGCGGCCTGCGCCGCATTCATCGCGAATGCCTCGTCGGCGATCAGGAAGATGAACCGGTACATCAGCAGCGCGATCTCAACGATCTCCGCGGGCACGCCGAGGCGCCGCAGACCCGCCATCAGGTCGGTCGCCGGCGTGGTCAGGGCGAGGAACAACAGGCAGGAAAGACCCGCCAGCGCCCGGGCGACCAGCCCGGCCGCCGCCGCCAGACCGGCTGGCGACAGGCTGAAGCCGTGACCGTCGAACTGCACCACCAAGACGACCGCACCCGTCAGCATGAATCCGGCCGGCGCCAGCGCGCAGCCGAGCCACACCCGGACCGGCACTCTCGCCCCGAGCAGGGCCGCCGCCGTCATCCCCGCGGCGATCATCGCCGCCGCCGGGAACGGCGGCAGCGAGACGGCCAGGACCAGCATCCCTAGCGCCAGCAGGGACTTTTCGATCAAAGGACGGCGGCGCCAGCGGTTGAGGTGGGCTGATCTATCGACCGGAGACATCGTCATCGCGCTGCCGCGCGGCATGGCGGCGGCCGATGACATAGCCGATGACCCCCGCCCCGATGGCGGCCTGCAACGCGAACAGCAGGCTCTCGACCTCGTCGCTCGGCGGCTCCCAGATCGGGTGGATCCAGCGGTGGAAGCCGGGGGTTCGGGTGATGGCGTCGGTTCCGATGTCGTCGGAGCCTTTGAACTCGCCGCCCAGGCCGGGAATGACCAAAGGCGCGGCGATGATCGCGACGGCGGCGCCGCCTAGCCACCAGGACCGGTTGATCCCCATCATGCAATCTCCCCGGCCAGCACGCGGATCTCATCGGCCTTGCCGGCGCGGCGCGACAGGGCATTCATCACCACCACGGTCAGCAGGCCCTCGGCGATCGCCAGCGGAACCTGGGTGACGGCGTAGATGGCGCCGAACTTCGTGGCCGCGCCGAGGAAGCCGGAGACCGGATCGGGATAGGCAAGCGCAAGCTGTACGGAGGTGGTGGCATAGGTCGCGAGGTCGCCCAGCGCGGCGCCGAGGAACACCGACACCGCGACGCCCGCGCCAAGACGGCCGGCAAGACGCCACACCAGCCAACTGACCCAGGGACCGGCGATGGCCATGGAGAAGACATTGGCACCAAGCGTGGTCAGCCCGCCATGCGCCATCAGCAAGGCCTGGAACAGCAGGACGATCGTCCCGAGCAGCGCCATCACCCAGGGCCCGAACACGATGGCGCCGAACCCTGTCCCGGTCGGATGCGAACAGGACCCGGTGACGCTGGGCATCTTCAGCGCCGACAGGACGAAGGCAAAGGCGCCCGCCGCGGCCAGCGTCAGGCGGGCCTGCGGGCGCTCGGCGACGATACGCTTCACCTTCACCGCGCCGGCAACCACGAATGGCGACGAGACCGCGAACCAGCCGAGGCAATGTAAGGGAGGCAGGTAGCCTTCCATGATGTGCATAGCCAAGACCTTCCACTCGATCCGTGGCACGGACTCTCGCCCTCGGGACACCCCGCCCCGAACGCGCCCGCGCGCACGACAATGACGGCAGGTCTCCTGGCTCGCGGGGCGCGGGGTTGCGGTTCACCTTCCCGGCCTTTGCGCCGCCCGGTGGAACGCGGGGCGACAGCCAGTGGCATCTACCAACCGAACCCTAACCGCTTACAGTTGCGGGGGCAGCCGCGGCTTTGAACCGCATTCCCTTTTCACCGGGGAGAAAGCCCGGCACCATCTGGTCGATGGCTATCAGTGCGCCGGTGAAAGGTCAAGAATGGGCCGGGCGATATGTTGCGCCACGAGTTGCAGTGACCGCTGCCCGACACCGCACGGCGATTTTCGCTGATGGCGGGTCGGGCGGCAGCCTCTGCTAATTCAGAATTCCGCATGCAGGCGCAGCGCGAAGACCGAAACCGGTCCCCGCTGCTGGTTGTAGGCCGGGTTGTTGACGAACTGGTAATCGCCGGTGACCTTGGCCCAACTGAGGACGGCAAAGCTGTAATAGGTCTCCACGATGGACTCCGGGCCGGACTTGAACAGCGCGCCGTCGCCGACGATGCCGCCAAGGCCACCTCCCGCCAGGTAGCGACTGCCGATCGCCGAAATCTCATTGATCGCGGTTGCCAATCCGACGGTGTCGTCAGGGCGCCCCCAGCGCGTGCCGGCCAGCGACAAGCCGATGGCGATGGACGCGTTTATGTCGGTGAAAGCGTCTTCCTCTACGCCACCCTCCGACCAGCCGGCCTTGACGAACATGCCTAGGTCGGTGGCGATTTGCTGCTCCAGGTTGAACACGAAACCGTACTTGCTGCGGTAGTTCGCTACCGCCTTCGTCGATGGTATCGTGCCGGTTGCCGCCGCGTAAGCAAGCGCATCCGAATAGGTGCCGAGGTTGCCGCGCGACAGGAAATACAGCACCTTGAGCTTGCCGGGCTGATCCCACAGCGTGTGCCGCTCCTCCAATTCCGCGACGAACTGGGTCTGTTGCAGTAACGGCAGGCTAAGCGCGATGCTGTTCGGCACGCTCGGCATGTCGAACACGCCGACCCTGGCTGCATAGCGGCCCTGGTACCACTCCGCCGCCGCGCCGTAGGTGGCACCCCAGGCATCTGCGGCGTAATCGAAGCTGCCGGTGTCGAGGATCGCCCAGTTCAGGAAGTCCTGCCTCGGGTCGTGGGCGTATTTGTTAGTGTCGAAGATATCGACGACGGACACCTTGCCGACGGTGAGAACGACGCGGTTAGCGGTCTGCGTGCCGCCAAGCTGGTTGAGGTCCGGATCGAGTTTCTCAGGCTCGCCGCCGAGATCGAAGGTCTGGCGGAAGAACGCCCTTGCCATGCGATAGTATGGGTCGGCTTGGCCAAGCTTATAGGCCTCGCCGCTCACGTAACCGGCGACACCGAAGCTGTTGCCGAGGCCAAATCCCTGATCGACTTCCGGGTTGAGCCAGATCTCGGCGCCTTGCCAGGGACGAAAGCCGAGAAAGATGGTGGCGTCGAAGGTTTCACGCCCGTTGGCGTCCGCCGGCAAGCTCTGCGCGCCAGCGTAGGGTGAGCGGAACGCCGGCTGAAATTGCTGCGTGTAGGTGGTCTGGCCATGGATCGCCCATTGCTCCGTGGTCACCTGATCAGCCTGCGCGGGCGTGACCGGAACCGGTTCCGGCTGCGGCGTCGGGGCGGACTGCGCCAGACTTATATGCGGGACGCACAGCGTGGCGATGGCCGTAACCGCAGCAAAAAATGAGCGCGTGAATGTCATGGCAGGCAAGCGACTGATCCCCGGGAGGTTATGTCTGGTGTCTGGACGAGCGGTGGACGAAGGCCAGCGAGCAGCAGGCAACCGCTGACGGTTGCGGGGTCAGCCAGAACTCGCTCACGGACCGGCGGACCGCCCGGATCGCACAGCGTTCCCTGTTCGCCCGCCTGCGCCGGAGCGGCGGCGTTGGCAAGGCGTTTTCGGCACCCGCGCAGCGGATTCCAACGAAACTATTATGACTATTGTGCGAATCGATCAGGTCTCCGCAACCGGAACGCTGGCCCGGGCGAGGCGATTGCCGGCCGCTCATGCTACCAAACCCAGAACAGCAGCACCCAGCAGAACGCCGAGGCAGCGGCGGCCAGCGCGGCCGCGGCGACAGCGGCGGCCAGGCGGATGCCGCCGCTCCATCGTCCGGCGATCCGCCAGGCCAGTTGGCAGCTCCAAAGAACCGCCCCGGCTAGCAGCACCGCCCGCGCGGCGGCAACACCCGGCGGCCACGCCAAGCCCTCGCCATGCAGCAGCGTCACGGTGGTCGCCGACAGGCCGAGGAACACGCCGCAGCCGGCCGTCGGAATAAGCGCCTGCGCCAGATGGTGGAAGCGCGGCCACGACCAAGGGCCGGCAGCGCGCACCGCAACCGCCAGCAGCCCGGACAGCACGACGCCGCACACCAGCGCGGTAGCGCCGATATAAGCCAGTAGCATCGCGCCATCGAGCAGCGTCAGCACGTCGTTCTGCCCGGGGTAGTTGGTCAGCAGCCACCAAGGCGCGGCATGGTCGAGCGGCCAGAGCAGGCCGGCGTCCACCAGGGCATCGGCCGCCATCTGGTTCAGGGCGACGAACCAGGGGCTGGCCGACCAGTGGAAGGCTCCGACGGCGACGCCCATCATGCCGACGAGAATAAGCGTGGTTTCCCAAGGATTGCTTCGGGCCCCGGCGACGTGCACGACCTCATGTCCGGGTGCGCGCGGGGCAAGCCGGATGGCGTCGCGGTATGAACTGGCAGCGCCCGCACATATGGCATCCGGCCGAACCTTTCATCGTGCGGATCGGCACCAGCGGCGCGCAGTTCACCGGCAGCGGACGCGGGCGGCCACGGGATGCCTCCCACGCGGCCTCATCGACCTGGTAGCTGACCGGCGACAGCTTCGACAGCAGCCCGAACACGCCGTTCACCGGGCAAAGATAACGGCACCAGACCCGCTTGTTGCGCCCGTAGACCAGCCCGACCGCCACGGCCGCCACGGTCGAGCCGCCGAGGATCACCAGCACCGGCGCCGGATATTGATAGACGCTGACCATCTGGCCGTACACGGTTGTCAGGACGAAGGCGACGAACGGCCAGCCTCGCCAGGTGAGCCATCGCGGCACCGCGCGGCCGAGGCTGAAGCGGCTGACGGCTTCGGTCAGTGTGCCCTCCGGACAGAACACGCCGCACCAGGTGCGTCCCACGAGCACCATGCTGAGCAGCACGAACGGCCACCAGATACCCCAGAAGGCGAACTGCGCGGCCAGCGTCACATTGTCCCACAGATGCGCCGTTCGCGGCGGCAGCGGCATCAGCACCGGCACGATCAGCAGCGTCAGGTAAACGCCAACCACTAGCCACTGGATGAGCCGGATCGCCCGGCCATGGCGAGCCATCGCGTCGCCCAGCCGGGCCGGCCGGCTTCGCCGCGCCGGCTGCGGGATGCGCGGATGCGCGGGCGCGAGCGATGTCCCATCCATCAGGGCGAGTCCTGCCGGGCCACCAGCACTGCCTTGCTTCCGGGGTGGAAGTCATCGAAGAAATCGTATTCGCCCGGAGCCAGCCGGCGGAAAACCAGGCTCGCGGTGACACCGGCGGACAGAACCCTCTCCTTGTGCAGTGACAGGCTCTCGAACTCGGCCGGGGACCCGCCGGTGTTGCTGATCTCCAGCTTGAAGGGCGTGTTGGCGGGAACCTGAAGCCGATCCGGGGCGATGGTGCCGTCGTGCAGGACGATGGCGAACGACGGCATCTCGGCCGCCATGACCGCCGGCGCGCTGCCGATCAGGGCGGCGAGCACCCCGATCGCGGGTCCCGCGCCTACATTGGTACAGCGCATCGCTTCAGTATCCGCCCTTCTTGCCGGTGCCGGCGAAGGTGAACTCCTGCGTCACTTCGAACGGCTTGAACCAGGGGGCGACGCCGGTTTCCTTGTCCACGTGGCGGCCGAAATGCTGCTCCGGCCCGGGCGGGGCGATGTCGAGGATCAGGCGATATTTCCCCGGTCCGAACAACTTGACGTTATCGCCGTAGTGGGGGCCGTCGTTGGCGACCATCGCCATCAGCGGGCCGGACGCCGCCTGGCCGGAATCGATTTTGACGAGCTTGTAATGCACGTCGAGCGCCGGGACCCATTCGCCGTCAGAGAAGCCGTTCGTGTTGCCGGCGGTGGCCTTGATGTCGGATTCGAGGTGGATGTCGCTGTCAGGGGCGGCGCGCATCATGCCGGGCGGGTCCATTTCTATCGGCTGCAGATAGACGGAACTCACCTCCATCGCGGACTGCGTGACCGGCTTGCCGATTGGATACTCGCGCGCGACCGCGCTGCCGGCGGCGAACGGAGCCAGGACAAGGGCGAGAGCAAGCGGGCGGGACAGAGGCATGAAGGTCTCCTTCCAGGTGGGGCCAGGCCGAGCGGCGATGGCCTAACCCATTTGCGATTCAGTTGCAATTGCATTTAACCCGTACACCCTGGCGGCTTGGACGGCTCCTGCCGCCTCGGCTAAGATCGACGGCCGATGAGAGCGACGTTTCCCGCCCAACACGTCATGGCCCGGCGCGTCCGGGCCACCCCCGCCAGCACGTGCCGCGACAGGTGGCCCGGACAGGCCGGGCCCTGACGTGAAAGGCAGGCTCGGTGGGTGAGACGGCATCTGGTAGTAAGACAGCCCATCCGAACGCGCCCAAGCGGCGCCGAAACGCATTCCCCCTGACGCCGGCCCCCCGGCGGACATTTGAGCTGTGCATAAGGACGATCCGGAATGAGCGAATCCGCCGACGCCGACCGCCGCCATGCGGCGAAAATGGCCAAACGCAAGGAAGTCCAGGATGCGGAGGTCGCCTCGAAGACGATCGCGTCCAAGGGGCTGCTGATGGTCACCACCGGCCCCGGCAAGGGGAAGTCCACCGCCGCCTTCGGGTTGGTACTGCGGGCGCTCGGGCATGGCTGGCGCGTCGGCGTCGTGCAGTTCATCAAGGGCGCCTGGCATACCGGCGAACGCACCGCGCTGGAGCGGTTCCCGGACCTCGTCGAGTGGCACACCATGGGTGAGGGCTTCACCTGGGACACCCAGGACCGCCAGCGCGACATCGCCGCGGCCTCTCGTGCCTGGGACATGGCGCGCAAGCTGATGGACGATCCCTCGATCCGGCTGCTGGTGCTGGACGAACTGAACATCGCGCTGCGCTACGACTATCTGCCTCTGGCGGAAGTCCTGGAGGCCCTGGGCCGGCGCCGCGACAACCTCAACATCATCGTCACCGGCCGCAATGCGAAGCCGGAACTGATCGCGATCGCCGATCTGGTGACCGAGATGGGGCTGGTGAAGCACCACTTCGCGGCCGGGGTGAAGGCACAGGCGGGGATCGAGTTCTGATGCGGGCGCTGATGTTCCAGGGAACCGGGTCGGATGTCGGCAAGTCGCTGGTGGTCGCCGGCCTGTGCCGGGCGCTCGCCAATCGCGGCCTGCGCGTGCGGCCGTTCAAGCCGCAGAACATGTCCAACAACGCCGCCGTCACCGCCGATGGCGGCGAGATCGGCCGGGCCCAGGCGTTGCAGGCACGGGCGTGCCGGACTGCCGCCTCGGTGCATATGAACCCGGTGCTGCTGAAGCCGCAGAGCGATGTCGGCTCGCAGGTGGTCGTCCTGGGACAGGCCATCGGCAACGCGACGGCGCGGGATTTCCAGGCGATGAAGCCGGGGCTGCTGCCCGGTATCCTTGACAGTTTCCACCACCTGAAGGCCGAGGCCGATCTGGTGCTGGTCGAGGGAGCGGGTAGCGCGGCCGAGGTCAATCTGCGGACCAGCGACATCGCCAACATGGGCTTCGCCCGCGCGGCGGGTGTGCCGGTCATCCTGGTCGGCGACATCGACCGGGGCGGCGTGATCGCGCAGATCGTCGGCACCCGGGCCGTGCTCGATCCACCCGACGCGGCGCTGATCGAGGGCTTCCTGGTCAACAAGTTCCGCGGCGACCCGGCCCTGTTCCAGCCGGGTATGGACCTGATCGCGGAGCGCACCGGTTGGGCTGCCCTGGGGTTGATCCGCTACTTCCGCGAGGCAGGGCGGCTGCCGGCCGAGGATGCCGTCGCGCTCGATCGGCGCAATACCGTTGTGGGCGGCGCCACGGTAGTGGCGGTGCCGCGGTTGCGCCACATCGCCAATTTCGATGACCTCGATCCGCTGCTGGCGGAGCCGTCGCTGCGCGTGGTGATGGTCGGGCCGGGACAGGCGCTGCCGGGCGACGCCGCGCTGGTGATCCTGCCAGGGTCGAAGGCGACGCTGTCGGATCTCGAGGACTTTCGCCGCAACGGCTGGGACATCGACCTGCGCGCGCATGTCCGCCGCGGCGGGCGGGTGCTGGGTCTTTGCGGCGGCTATCAAATGCTGGGGCGGCTGGTATCGGATCCGGACGGGATCGAGGGGCCGCCGGGCAGTTCGCCGGGGTTGGGACTGCTTGAGGTGGAAACGGTGCTGACCGGCGAGAAGAAGCTGACCGAGGTGCGCGGTGTCTCGGGCTCGCTACAACCGTCGTGCTCACCCCAACCGTCGTGCTCGCTACAACCGTCATGGCCCGGCTTGTCCGGGCAACCTCTCGCGGCACGTGCGGGCGGGGCTGGCCAGGACAAGCCGGGCCATGACGCGATGGCGGGTGTGCCGTTCCACGGTTACGAGATGCATGTCGGGCGCACCGACGGACCGGATTGCTCCCGGCCATTCCTGCGCTTCGACGACGGGCGGACCGACGGCGCGATGTCGGCTGACGGCCGCATTCGCGCGACCTATGTGCACGGGCTGTTCGCCGACGACGCTCAGCGCGCCGCGCTGCTGACCTGGTTCGGCGCCAGTGCCGGCGCGTTCTCTTACGAGGCGGACATCGAACGCGTGCTCGACGCCGTGGCCGATCATCTGGCGCGGGATATCGACCTCGACTGCCTGCTCAGCCTGGCCAGATGAGGATCACCAAAAGCAGCCCCAGCGCCTGCGCCGCACACGCCGCCTTATAGAGCCGCAAGGCGCGGATGATGTCGGAGGCGGTCGCGTCGCGGCGGCCGTCGCCCATGAACGCATCCTCCACCAGCGTCTCGCCATAAACTCGTGGACCGGCGAGCTTCAATCCAAGGGCGCCCGCCATCGCGGCCTCCGGCCATCCGGCGTTGGGCGAACGGTGCCGTCGCGCATCACGCATGAGCGCGCGGATCGCCCCCTGTGGTGAGGCGCCGGTGGCGACGGCGGCAAGCGTCAGAAGCATCGCCGACAGGCGAGACGCCGGCAGATTGATGGCGTCATCCAAACGAGCCGCCGCCCAGCCGAAGGTCTCGTAGCGGGCGGTTCGATGCCCGATCATCGAGTCCGCGGTGTTGGCCGCCTTGTAGCATGCCGCCCCCGGCAACCCGGCCACGGCCAGCCAGAATGCCGGCGCGACGATGCCGTCGGAGAAGTTCTCCGCCAGGCTCTCGATCGCCGCACGGGCCACTCCCGCTTCATCCAGCGACGCCGGATTGCGGCCGACAATCATCGAGACCGCTGTGCGGCCGGCGTGCAGACCGTCCCCGTGCAACGCATCGGCAACCGCCTGGACGTGGTCATGCAGGCTGCGCTGCGCCAGTAGGCTGGTAGCCGCGAGAACCACGCAGACACCTGGCAAAACCCGATCCAGGGCCCCCGCCACACCAGCCGTCACGACAAGCAGAATGGCGGCCGCGACGATCCCGCGCCGCCGGTTGTCCGCCTCGGACGGGCGGTTGAGCCGTTTCTCCAGCCCGGCGATCAGCGCTCCCATCCAGGTGACAGGATGGCCGATCGCGCGGTAGACGAAGGCCGGATAGCCGATGACCGCTTCCAGCAGGAGCGCGGCCAGCGCCAGTTCGATGGTTGAAAGATGGTGCATGAAGTCGCAGCAACAGGGTCCTGACGGAGCGCGCGACCTACGGTATCACGGCGGCAACATCAATGCGGCGCGGCGGCTATTCCCGGATGCGCCGGAGCCATGGATCGACCTCTCGACCGGCATCAACCCGGTGCCGTACCCGATCGGCGGCCTGAGCCCATCCGCCTGGTCGCGCCTGCCGGAGCCGGCGGACCTCGCCGCGCTCGAGGCGGCCGCGGGCGCCGCCTATGGCGCTGGTTCCGCCACATATATTGTTGCCGCTCCGGGAACACAGGCGCTGATCCAATGGCTGCCGCGGCTGTTTCCGGCGCGGCGTGTCGGCGTGCTCGGCTTTACCTACCAGGAACACGCGACCTGCTGGCGGGACGCGGGGGCAGAGGTCGCGACAGTGCACGCCGCCGCGGATCTGGTCAATTTCGATATCGCAATCGTCGTCAACCCGAACAACCCGGACGGCAGGACGGTTGCACCGGCCGGGTTGGCGGAGGTCGGGGCCGTGCTTGCTCGTCGCGGCGGGCGGCTGATCGTCGATGAAGCGTTCATGGATCTGATGGAGCCGGGCGCGAGCATGGTGCCCCGCATCCCGGCTCCCGGCGTCATCGTGCTTCGGTCGTTCGGCAAGACCTATGGGCTGGCCGGTGTTCGCCTGGGCTTCGCGATCGGATCGGCAGACGATTGCATGCTGCTGCGCCGGGCCATCGGACCCTGGGCGGTGTCCGGCCCGGCGATCGCGATTGGCCGGCAAGCCCTGGCGGATCACACTTGGCGCGTCCGAACCGCGGTCCGCTTGCGTGACGACGCCGATCGGCTGGACAGGCTGCTGCGCCGAGGGGGTTTCGAGGCCGCCGGCGGGACGATTTTGTTTCGGCTGGCCCGCCACAGCGACATCCCAGCCGCGTTCGAACACTTATGCCGGGCGGGAACTCCTGACGCGGCCGTTCGAGGCAAAGCCGGACTGGCTCCGGTTCGGAATTCCGCACGCGCCGATGGAATGGCAGCGGTTGGAAGAAGCCCTCGTCTCGTTCGCGGCTGCGATCGTGGGCTGAGCAGGGCCATGACGCCGGTGGCGACCGTGCCAATAGGTCAAACTCACGGCGCGCTGGTATCAAACCGCGCCCATCCAATCCTTGCGCATCCGGTCAACAAAGCCGATAAACGGCCGCGTTATCGAGGGAGAACAAGGCCGTGCTGCAAGGTAAAGTCCTGGTGGCTCAAGGTGGTGGACCAACCGCGGTGATCAACCAGTCGCTCGTCGGGGCGGTGCTGGAAGCGCGCAAATTCCGCAATGTCAGCCTGGTGTATGGCGCGCTGCATGGCGTGCGCGGGATCGTTGACGAGGAATTCGTCGACCTGACCCAGGAGACCACCCACAACCTGGAGATGGTCGGCGACACACCATCGTCTGCACTGGGGTCCACCCGCGACAAGCCAGACCTGAAATATTGCCACGAGATCTTCGAGGTCCTGAAAGCCCACGAAATCCGGTATTTCTTTTATATCGGCGGCAACGACTCATCCGACACCGTGCGCATTGTTTCGGAGGAAGCGGAAAAGGCGAACCACCCGATCCGCTGCATCCATATCCCGAAGACGATCGACAACGACGTGGTGCTGAATGACCACACGCCCGGGTTCCCCTCGGCCGCCCGCTTCGTGGTGCAGGCGTTCCTCGGCGCCAATCTGGATAACCGGTCGCTGCCGGGCGTTTATATTGGCGTGGTGATGGGCCGGCATGCCGGGTTCCTGACCGCGGCGTCGGCACTCGGCAAGAAGTTCCCGGACGACGGCCCGCACATGATCTACGTGCCGGAGCGGACGTTCCGCATCGACAGCTTCCTGGCCGACGTGCGGAACGCGGTGGATCGTTACGGCCGCTGCGTCGTGGCCGTGTCGGAAGGCGTGCATGACGAGTCCGGCACGCCGATCATTACGCAGTTGGCGAAGAAGGTGGAGCGCGACGCGCACGGCAACCTGCAACTGTCCGGCACCGGCGAACTGGCCGGGCTGCTGTGCGACCAGGTCAAGGAGAAGCTGGGCATGGGCCGCGTTCGCGGCGACACGTTCGGCTATTTGCAGCGGTCCTTCATCGGCTGCGTCTCCGACGTCGATTCGCGTGAGGCGCGGGAAGTCGGTGAGAAAGCCGTGCAATACGCGATGTGGGGCGAGCACAGCGGCTCGGTGACGATCGAGCGGACCGGATATTACTCGGTCGATTACAAGCTGGTCCCGCTGCAAGCCGTCGCCGGCAAAACCCGCACCATGCCGGACGAGTTCCTGTCCGCGAGCGGCACGGATGTAACCGATGCTTATCGGCTGTATCTGCGTCCGCTGCTGGGCAAGCAGTTGCCGGATGCGTATCGGCTGCGGCGCAACACGGTCGCGAAAATCCTGAAGGCCTAAAGCAACCTGACGGCCCCGGCCTTGCCGCCCGCATTGCGGCAAGGCCGGTATCTCGGACAGAGGATCGGGCGTGACACAGACGAGTCCTCGCCCCGGAGAGAGGGAAGGCATCGAACCGCCGGCTATCGCGGACCGCGGCGTGAATGCCGCCGCAATTCCGAAACCAGCTTCGAGCATGGGGAATCTGCTCGCGCCAATCAGCCTGTTGGCCCGCACCTGCCAGTGCGGAATGAAAGTTCTGCGCCGGACCCTTGTCAGGCATGACCGGATGTCGGGAACGGATGAGGAATTGCACCTCGTTCGTTCAAGAATCATCGATGCCATCTTCGGTTCTTTGACGATCGCGGCACCGGCGGCACTGACGATCGCGATTTACCGGTCCGTCGTACTCGGAATGCGGGATGCTCTGCCCCTCGCTTTGACATGTTCCGCGATTTATGTTCTTGCCTTGACGAGGAGCAGACTGAGTTTTGGTGTCAAATCGTTGAGTTTGATTGCATCGATAACGGTTACCCCGCTCATTGTTCTATTGCAACGTGGCTTGGCGTCTCCCGCTGCGATTTGTTTCCTGGCCATCGCGCCGTCGATAGCCTGGATGCTGTTTGGACGGCGTGCAACCCTCGGCGTTTGGCTCGGGATCGTCTCATGCATGAGCCTGATAGCGACCTATACGGTTGCAACATCGCATCTTCCCGCCGTCGACCTGCTGCCATACATGGTCAGCTCGACGGCCTGGATCAGTACGATTGCGATGGTTTGCATTTGCGGTTGGTTGCTGTTTTTCGTCTTCACGTCCTATGCCGAAGCATTGGCCGAGGAGGTCAGGCGGAACACGGCCGCCCTGGAGGATGCCAACAGCAGGCTGATCGCGCTCTCCACCACCGATGGACTGACGGGCCTGGCCAACCGCCGGCAGTTCGACACCGTCTTCGAAGGCGAATGGGCCAGATGCGGCCGTATCCGGCTGCCGTTGACGGTGCTCATGCTGGATGTCGATTTCTTCAAGACATACAATGATCGTTACGGGCATTTAACCGGGGACCAGTGCCTGATCAGAATCGCGGCCGCCCTTCAGGCGACCGCCCGGCAGGCCGCGGACCTGGCGGCCCGCTATGGTGGCGAGGAATTCAGCCTTGTGCTGCCCGGCATCGACGCCGCCGCCGCGGCCACGTTGGCCGAGACGCTTCGCTCGGCGATCGAGTTGCTCGATATCGCTCATGAACAGACGCCTTCGGGCAAGGTGACGATCAGCATCGGCGCCGCCACCATGGTGCCCGATGCGGGCCTTGATGCGACGATTTTACTGCGGGCGGCCGACGCCGCACTCTATCGCGCCAAGAACAGCGGCAGGAACCGGGTCGAGGTGGCACCATCGCCGCCGGACCATCCCCGTGCCGTTGACCGTGTCGTCAGGGATTTCGTCCAACTCGCCTGGCAGCCGGCCTATGAGGCCGGCCATCCGCGGATCGATGACGAGCATCGAAGCCTGTTCGGCCACGCAGCCGGTCTACTGGCCGCCGTTCTTTCCGAGCGCCCCGAGTTGCATTTGACCGGCCTGATGAACGGTCTGGTTCGCGAGGCCGAACGGCACTTCCAAAACGAGGAAGCCGTCCTGCGGGCGGCAGGATTTCCCGACGCCGAGGTACATGCGGAAATTCATCGCGAGCTTCTGGGCCGCGCCACCGAAATGATCGCTGCCGGCCCCCTCGCCGGCGGTGCTCTGTTCCAGTTTCTGGCCGAGGAACTGGTCGCCCGGCATATTCTTGGCGCCGATCGCGAATACTTTGCTTACCTGAAAGACCACAGCGCGGACTTGGCAGTGGAATCTTCGACGGTACGCGCCGGACAGAGCTAACTAAAGCGACGTCCGAAAATAAGTGACTCGAGCGGTCGACCTTCTTCGTGTCACCACTTATCCTGATGCCTATGTGGGCAAGCCCGGCCATGACACGGAAGCAACGACCGTGCTCAACCCGGCTTTGCCAGCGGCTATGCGGAGGAGCCAAACCATGGCGGTTTGTGGACGCCGCCGGGCCGAAGCGTTGATTGTTGGGCGTCGCCTAAATCCCGGCGTACCACGCGTAACCTTGGTCCTCCCAATACCCGCCGTTGCCGTTGCCGATGTGGGCGAAGCTGTCCAGCAATTCGATGCGCATAATGTATTTCGCCATCTTGTAACCGAGCTGCCGCTCGACCCGCAGCCGGATCGGCGCACCGTGGGCCACCGGCAGCGCCGCCCCGTTCATTTCGTAGGCCAGGATGGTTTGCGGGTGGAACGCCTCCTGCATCCCGATGCTCTCGTAATAACGGCTGTTCGGATCGCCGCTGTCCATCGGATCGGCGCAGCGGAAGACGGCATACCTGGCACCCGCCCTCGGACCAGCCTGTCGCAGCACATCGCCCAGCTTCACGCCTGTCCACTTGCCGATGCAACTCCAGCCCTCGACGCAGTCGTGCCGGGTAATCTGCGTGCGCGACGGCATCGCGCGCAGATCCTCCAGAGACAATCGCAACGGCCGATCGACCAGCCCCGAAACCTCCAGGCGCCAATTGGCGAAATGGTTCGACACCATGTCCTGATAGTCGTCGTCGTCCGGGTCCGACGTGCCGTTGGCCTTGAACACGGGCGACAGATCGGCCTCGGTGTATTCCGGAGCCAGCGTCCGTTCGCCGCCGAACAGGTGCTGCACGCGGCGTGTCAGGCCCTCGGCGCTCGCCAGCACCCGCTGGATAGTCGGGTTCTCCGACAGCCGATCGCAGCCACCGAGCAGAAGGGTGCCGAGCGCGCCTCCCGCCAGCAGCTTGCGCCGGTGCAGGTCAATCGGCGGCATCCCGTTCCTCCTCGATCACATAGCGCCCGGTCAGCATGGACCGGAGGTTGTTCCACACGCCCGAGACAAGGACCATGAAAACGTGCACCAGCACGAACCCGACCAGCGACCAGGCGATGATGAAGTGGATGGTCCGCGCCGATTGGCGTCCGCCGAAAAATGCCAGCAATTGCGGAAAGGCAGCGTCCATGCGCGGTGACATGGTCAGCCCGGTCAGCACCATGAATGGCAGGAAGCCGAACACCACAAGCAGATAGGCCAGTTTCTGCAGCACGTTATACGATCGCGCCGCCTCGCCCTTTGGGAACCGGAACAGCAGGTGCTCGCGGATCGCCCGGCCGATGTGGCGGAGCTGCTCCGCGCCCGGCAACAGATCGCGCCAGACATGGCCCCCGAGTAGTCCGGCGAGCAGATAGACCGCGCCATTCAGGACGAACAGCCAGGCAAAGAAGAAGTGCCACAGGCGTCCGAGTGCCAGTGCCTGGTCGCCCGGAAGTGTCGCCCAGGCGGGAAACCCTCGCTCCCGCGGGTTCCCTTCCTCATCTGTGGACAGGCCGAGCACGCCCGTCGTGTCGAAGCGATGCCCGAACACGGTGGTGATCCCGCGCGGAGACCCTTTCCCCGGCTGCTCTGCCGCCATCGACAGAACAGGATGGGCAAAGTTCGAAATCTTTCCCCATGAGAGCGCCGGATCGGCGTTGAAGATCTGCAGACCACTCATGAAAAGGATCGTCAGGCAAAGCACGTTGACCCAATGGGTAACCCGCACAAGGACGGAGTGCCGGTAGATCAACCGGCGCCGGGGCGGAACCGCCAGCGTGCTGATGTCGTCGCGTGCCGCTTCCCCGCTCACGTCAAATTCCTTCTGTAAGGGCGCGCTTCGGAGAACCGCATCTGCTTCACATCGGCGGCTTCAGCCCGTCCTTGCCGACGACGATCGCCGCCGCCATCAACTCGCCGTCCGGCTGCGGCCGGGCGACGACGAACACCTGCGCGCCCGGCTTTAGCTCCTCCGTCGTGCCGGGCGTGAACTCCACCACCGTCGCGCTCGGCGGCACCTCGATCTGCTGCGTGCCACCCTTATAGTCGAGTTTCAGCAGCCGGTCGTCACCGATCGAACTCGACGCGTGCGATGGTGGCGTTGGTCATCATGTTCGGGCTGGCGTCGAGATCCCAGGGATAGTGCCCCTCGCCCAGTCCGCGCAGTGAATCATCGAACACATGAACTTCAACCGCCACTGCCTTGCCGTCCTTGTCCACCGAAGTGATGCCGACGAATTTCCCGTCCCGGATGGCATTCATGTCCGCCGGAGCCACCGTGAACACTTTGGCGTCATCGGCGAGAACGAGTTCATCCATCGCGCCGCGCGTCGTCTTCAACGCGACGGCGCGGTCCTGCACGGACTCAATCGTGCCGCGAAGATGACGAGGAGAGGTCTGAGCAACAGCGGGCCCCACCGCGGCAATGACCGTAAACGCCGCGCCGGCGATCAGCGTCTTCGCCATTCCATGCATCGACATCGGTTCTTCCCCCTTGACTAACCCGCATTTAGGCCGGTTCCCGGGGAGACAAGTTAAACCTTCTTGAGCAGCCCTCAGCCTGCGGCCGGCGCCCGATCGAGAACATCGAGCGTGTGGCGGGCGATCATCGCTTCCTCATCGGTCGGGATCACGAACACCCGGACGCGAGACCTTTCAGTTGAGATAACCTGCGCGCTGTTGCGGTTGGCCGAACGATCCATTTCGATGCCGATCCACTCCATGCCCTCCAGCACGCGCTGCCGGACCTGCCAGGCGTGCTCGCCGATGCCGCCGCAGAACACGACGGCGTCGATTCCCTCGAGCACCGCCGCCAGACCGCCAAGCTCGCGGCGGATGCGAAACACGAAATACTCGATCGCCTGATGCGCTTCCGGCGTATCCGACGCCTCCAGCTCGCGCATGTCGTTGGAGATACCTGACATGCCTTTCAGGCCGGACTCCTTGTAGAGCAGGTCCTGGACCGCGTCCGCGGTCATTTTCTTTTCCTGCAGCAAATACAGCACCACACCGGGGTCCAACTGGCCGCAGCGCGTGCCCATCGGCAGGCCGTCGAGCGCGGTGAAGCCCATTGAGCTGGCGACCGACTGCCCGTCGCGGATGGCGCACATCGACGCGCCGTTGCCCAGATGCGCGATCACGACCCGCCCGGCGGCGTGATGCGGTGCGATCTGCCGCAGCCGGCCGGTGACGTATTCGTAGGAAATGCCGTGAAAGCCGTAGCGGCGCACGCCTTGCTCGTAATAGCGCATCGGCAGAGCGAAGACGTCGTTGACGAACGGGTGGTTGCGGTGGAATGCCGTGTCGAAACAGGCCACCTGCTGGACGTGAGGCCACGCCTCGCGCGCCGCCAGGATCCCGGCGATGTTGTGCGGCTGGTGCAGCGGTGCCAGCGGCACGAGGGTTTCGGCATAGGCCAGGACCGCGTCGGTGATCAGGACGGGCTCCGTGTAGCGGATGCCGCCATGCACCAGCCGGTGACCGGCCGCCTCCACCTGCGCATCCGGGAAGGTCGCCTGCCGCCAGGCCAGGATGCGGTCGAGCGCGTCCTTGTGGAACGGCGAGCCGTCTTCCCAGGCCGCTTCATGGATCGACGCGCCGGAGCCGTCATGGATCGCGATATGCCGCTGCGCCCCCTTCATCTCCACCGAGCCGACGGCCACGGCCGACAGGGTGTCGCCGGATGCTTCGAACAGGGCGAACTTGATCGACGACGAACCGGCGTTGAGGGTGACGACATGGCGGGTCATGGCTTGGTCTCCTGAAGTGGTGGCCGGCCGGCACGCACAGAGCATAGCGGCTGTGGGCGGGAAACGCAGCGATTGACGGCGGGCGGCGGCGCGTTTCGGATCACCGGCAAAAATCGCAAGTAATGGATCGCCCGTCCAATGGTCCGCCGGCTATGGCGATGACGCTGGTCGTTACGGTCATGCATATATTGGTTCGCGAACCAAGCGCCTGTAGCGCGTGACAGAACTCGTATGGGACAATTCCGGTTATCTCGCGCTGCGGGAGCCAAAGATTGTTGATCCGGGCGGACCATGAGTGTAATGGAACTGTCATGGAGCGGCCGACGCTGGGTCATCGGCACAGGTTCGTTACGAAGACGAGCCTGTCCTATTGGGCTCTTCGATTGTCCGATTGGCCATGTTGGCGAGTTTTTCCGGTATCGATACTTCCGCCGTCCCTTGCCATTCACGGCTACCGGCTGGTGCGCGCCTGCACCTGTTGCATAATCCGGCGGCGGGACGCCAGGCACGCGGACAGATGAAGGCGGCGATCGAAGCCCTGCGGGTCGCCGGTTTTCGCGTCAATGTCGTTGAGACACGGGCGAGGGGCGACGCGAGGCGCTTGGCCGCCGGAGTCGATCCGGCCGCTGTCGACGCGCTGGTGGTCGCTGGCGGCGACGGAACGGTTAACGAGGTGCTAATCGGGCTTGCCCAGTTTGATGATCCGCCGCCGCTGGCCATTCTCCCACTCGGGACAGCCAATGTGCTGGCCGCGGAGCTTGCGATGCCGGCGCAGCCGCAGGCATTCGCGCGCGCTTTGGCGCAAGCCGTTTCTTGCCGAGCCTATTTCGGCGTCGTCAATGGCCATCGTTTTAGCCTCATGGCAAGCATCGGACTCGATGCGGACGTGGTGGCGGCTGTCGATACCGGCCTCAAGCGGCGGTTGGGAAAGACCGCCTACGTTGCGGCGGCAATGCAGGTGATCGAGCGTTCGCCGGGCCGGCGCGTGCGGGTGCAAGCGAATGGCGAGCACTATGACGTGGCCGCAGCCATCGCCTGTAAGAGCCGCTTCTACGCCGGGCGGCACGTTGTTGCCTCAGAGGCGCGGGTGACGCGGCCCGGCCTGCACCTTTGCCTGATCGATCACTGTGCGGGCTGGGGAGTGATGCGCCTGGCGGCTTACCTCGGCACCGGGAGGTTCGACCGCGCCCCGGGCGTGACCCTGCTACCTGCATCGGAGATCGTGTTCGAAGGGGAGCCAGGGCGGCCGATCCAGGCGGATGGAGACATCGTCGCCCATGGGCAAGCCCGGATCACATTGGATGAAAGTTGCATCCGGCTGCTGAGCGCCGAGCCGTACATGCGTCGAACAGGGACCAAGGCACGATGAGCAAGACAACAGGCGCAGATATTTCCAGCCAGGCGGCCGGCGCCCGCATCTTCGGCGTTTGTGTAACGTTGTATCTGGCCGCCAACATGCTTCTGCGGTGGCTGCGAACGAGCCTGCTGCGAACTGAATGGGGCCTGCCGCCAAACTCCGCCATAACCGTACTGGAACTGGCGCTGGCCAGCCTGATCCCGGTGTTTGTCTGCGGCCTGGCACTCACGTTCTTATTCCAGCGCGGACGGCTGGGACGCTGGCTGGCGGTTCTCGCCACGATGCTCTGCCTCATGGTCATCGAGGGCGACATGAACTGGTACTCGATGTCCCACCAGCACACGCAATGGCATGACCTGGAGATGTTCCTGACATCCAGTTGGACTCAGCATTTTGGCTTGCGAACGGCCGATTTCGTGCAGTTCGGCAAGTTGTTCGCATTGCACCTGCTGGTAATCGGCGTGATCTTCACAGCATCGCAACTGCGATGGACGCAGATGCACTGCCCGGCGCCGCGCTGTTCACTGCGGACGCTGCTGGTCCTGTGTGCGGTGCTATGCGTGGCCATGAAGGTTTCGGTGGTGGCAGCTAGGACGACAGGCGAGAAGCACCTGACGACGATCGCGGATGCGAATCCTCTGTACATTGGGCTGTTCGACGACCAACTGGTGGATGCGCTGCAGGGATCGCAGCTGCCGCTGCTGGCGCCGCTGAACGCAGCCATCCGGGCGGCGTCCGCCGCACCGGAAGATAGTGTTCCGGCATCGCTGCCGGTGCAAGGACCGGGCTGGAGGCCGAACATCCTCGTGGTCGGAGTCGAGAGTTGGAACTTTTCAAACGTAACGGTCGAGACGATGCCGTTCTTCACCGGATTGCGTGCGCATTGCGTGACAGGCGACAACCATTACTCAACAGGCAACATGACCCTCTACGGTGTGATCGGGCTGCTGAGCGGGCGCCCCGTGGTGGGGCTGAAGCCGCGGGCCGACTCCCCGCTACGGCGGCTCGCAGCGCTCGGTTACCGGACCTACGCGTTGGGCGGAAGGCTGGAGGCCGGAACCGACGGGGCAATCAAAGACTACCTGAACCAATTCAGCCAATACACTGAACTCGGCGCAGATGACTGGGGGAAGCTGGATAAGGTGGATGCCTGGTTGCGGTCGTCCCCGACTTTCGTTTACGTGCACTATTGGAGCACGCATTTCTGGTACAAACACGGAGCGGAGTATGCCAGGTTTGAACCGGAAACGGCGCCGGATATTACGTTCGACTCCGATACCATGTACTCGCGGCGCCAGGAAATCGTGAATCGCTATCGTAACACCCTGGTCGAGCTCGAACGCCTGGCTTCGGCGCTTGTTCGGCTCAGTCGACCTGGCCAACACGATCGTTGTTTTAACCGGTGACCACGGCGAGGAGATGTTCGAAACCGGGCGGTTGGCGCATGGGGCGACGCTGGAGGACCCGCAGGTGAAGACGCCGTTGCTGATTTGCGCGCCGGGGGTTGCAAACCGTCACCTGGAACGCGAGGTCACGTCACATGCCGACATCATGCCGACACTGTTCGATCTCCTCGGGCTTACTTCCGCGCCTGGCGGGGGCACCTCGATCTTTCAACCGGGCGGGACCGGCATCGCGGTCATTGCCAACAACAATAATACCAAACCTCCTAAGGTTTGGCGCATTGTGACGGGTGGCGGAGCGGACGCGCGGATAGTGCTGCACGGCGAGTCGGAGGTCGAGGTGCAGTCCTATCGCCTGCCGGTCAACGCTGGCGAGGGTCCCGACGCGGCGATGTCCGGCCTGTCCGCGGGCGCGGTGAGCGTGGCAAGGTCGCTGGCGGGACGCTAGTCGCAATGTTCCTCTGAGACGAAATTTCCGGCGCCCTTCCGCTGATCCGGACGTCGTCAATATCGATAGTTCAACCTTCGACTCGTCAACCCGCTTCCCTAAGTTTCTCCGCAGCGTCATCGCCCGAAAAGGCCGCGTAACCGCTTCGTTCTTGAAGCTGATCGAATGGAGGGCCGGACGCGAGAGAAGGTGCGATTGACGGCGGGCTGCGGCGCGCTCCAGATTGCCGGCAAAAATCGGAGGAGGTCCTGGATATGGATGATTTCGTCGGCCGGACCGCGGTCGTCACCGGTGGGGGCATGGGCATGGGACGCGAGCTTGTCCGCCAATTGATTGCAGAGGGCTGCAACGTCGCGCTGTGCGACGTCTCGGTTCGGGCGATGGAGGAGACCAGACGGATCTGCGAGGCGGATGGTGTGCGGCAGGGGCTGCGGATCACCACGCATGCGGCGGATGTCTCGGATTTGGCGCAGGTGCGACGGTTTCGCGACGAGGTTGCCGAGCGGCAGGAGACGGACAAAATCCACCTGCTGTTCAACAACGCCGGCATCGGTGGCGGCGGCAGCATGGTCGCGAACACGCCTGACGAGTGGGAGAGAACGTTCAACATCTGTTGGGGCGGCGTCTACCACTGCACCCGCGCGTTCCTGCCGATGCTGCTTCAGGCGGACCAGGGGCACATCGTCAATACCAGCAGCGTCAACGGGTTCTGGGCCTCGATCGGGCCGCGCACGCCGCACACGGCGTATGCGGCGGCGAAGTTCGCGGTGAAGGGATTTACCGAGGCGCTGATCACCGATCTGCGGGTCAATGCGCCGCATGTGCGATGCTCGGTGGTGATGCCGGGGCATATCGGCACGTCGATCGTCGTGAACTCGCGCAAGATCCATGGGGGAACCGATTCGGACGAGATCACCGCGCTGGAGATCGAGCAGGCGCGGCGGCGGATTGCCTCGACGGGGGCGGATATGGCGGAGATGTCGGACGACGACGTCCGGGCGGCGATGACGGAACGGGCGCGGCGGTTCGAGGAAGAGGCGCCGACGAGTGCGGCGCAGGCGGCGACGATCATCCTGGACGGTGTGAAGGCAAACCGCTGGCGGATCCTGGTGGGGGCGGATGCGCACAAGCTGGATGAACTGATCCGGGAGTCGCCGGAACGGGCGTATGACGAGGATTTCTTCGAGACGCTGGCCGCGGAGATCGGCTGGCGGCTGGGGTCCTGACTGCAACCGAGGCGTATCGATGATTGCCGAAATCATAGGCTTTTCGCTGCGCAATCTGCCCGCCATCCTGTTTGTCCTGGCGTTCCCGTGCGCGCTACTGCACCGGAACGATCGACCGCTGGCCGAGCGGCTTCTGTCGTGGCTTCTGCTTCTGCCGATCGGCGGCGCGAGCCTGTGGGCCGGGATTTACCACGTATTCTTTCCGGCGACCGCGGCGGCTTACATCGGATGGCAAGCCAGCCCGTTTCAGCTCGAGGTCGGAATGGCTGATCTGGCCATCGGCGCGACGGCGTGTGCTGCCTTTTGGCGCGATGTGGAGTTCCAGGCGGCCATCGTCACGACCGCCTCGATCTACCTGCTGGGAGACGCGATCGGGCATGTCAGGCAGATGATGACCGCGGGCAACTTCGCTCCGGGCAACGCGGGCGTGCCTTTCTACCTGGATATTGTATGCCCGTTGCTTGCCATCGCGCTGCTGCTGCGGACCCGCCGCGAGGCGCGCCAGTCTCGTTGACCGTAGGAGCAAGAAGCATTGACGCGCCGGCACTGCGCAATATCACGAGCGTGCCCGGTACCGGCCGCGCCGAGGCCTTGATGGATGTTACACGGCCTGTCGTCTGGCCAGAGTATTGCCGCATCTGCGCGCTTCGCGGCAAAAAATGATGGAAGAGGCATTCTCCCCGAAGTACCATCCACTTCGATCCCGGCATCGGGACATCACGGGAGGGAAAAGATGCAAGAAATGAGTGGGGGATGCCTGTGCGGCCAGGTTCGCTATACGGCAACCGCCGAGCCGGCGATGGTGGCGGTGTGCCACTGCAAGAACTGTCAGAAGCAGGCCGGCACGGCCTTCGCGCTCGTCGTCGGCATTCCGAAATCGGCGCTTTCCGTGCAGGGCACGATCAAGACCTTCAACGACAGGGGCGACAGCGGCCAGCCGGTGCTGCGGAATTTCTGCCCGGAGTGCGGATCGCCGATCACGTCTGATGTCGCGGCGATGCCCGACATGACGTTCATCAAGGCCGGGACGCTGGACGATACGTCCTGGCTGCGGCCGACGATGCAGGTATATTGCGACAGCGCCGAGCCTTGGGTGCAACTTGGCGGGGAGATGCACAGGTTCCCGAAGATGCCGGGCTGACGAGTTCCGCCGCGCCGCATAGCCGAGTGGAATTGCAGGGGCTGATCGATCGAGGCCGTCGCAGCGGCCGCAAGACCGGGCGTTTCCTGCTGCTTCGGAGTGCCCCGGAGGAAACCCAGACGCTCGACTTCATTGATGCTGCGGCAGACCAGGAGCCGCAAAATGAGGCGGTCCGATGACGGTTACCTTGAGCGCCGAATCCGGCAGACCTTACCGGTGTGCAATACGCCATCGGCCGTTTCTAACCATGAGGACACCACCGCTTAGGCGAAGCGAAAGTCCTACCTGTTGCGGGAAAGACTCTTTGTTCCAAGATCGGTCCGGATTATAATCGGGGGATGGCCCTCCCTGACTACCAGTCCCTGATGCTTCCCGTGCTGATGATGTCCGCCGCCGGCGAGACCCGTGTCGGTGATGCCGTCGAGCGTCTGGCCGAACAGCTTCAACTGACCCCGGATGAGCGAACCCGGCTTTTGCCGTCCGGCAAACAGACCTTGTTTGGCAACCGGGTGCATTGGGCCAAGACCTACCTGACCAAGGCGGGGCTGCTGGAAAGCACGCGGCGCGGGCATTTCAGGATTACCGGGCGCGGCGAGCAGGTCGTCGCGGCGCATCCCGCGCGGATCGACAACGAGTACCTCAACCAGTTCGCCGAGTTCCGGCAGTTCAAGGAGAGATCGGCCGAGGGAGCCGTGCAGGAGGGCGTGCATCCTGCCGCACCGGCGCTCGTTGGCCACACGGAAACCCCCGATGAGATCATGCGGGTGGCGCATCGGCAGGTTGAGACGTCGCTCGGGCAGGATCTGCTGGACCGGGTTCGCGCTGCTCCACCGGCTTTCTTCGAGCGGCTGATCGTCAACCTGCTGCTCGGCATGGGCTACGGCGGGTCGGCGGCGGATGCAGGCCGCGCGCTCGGGCGAAGCGGCGACGACGGGGTAGATGGGGTGATCGATCAGGACGCCCTCGGGCTTGATCGCGTCTACATCCAGGCCAAGCGCTACGCCGAGGGAAACAGCATCGGCGCCGGGGCGATCAGGGATTTCTTCGGCAGCCTCGACCGGCACAAGGCGACGAAGGGTCTGTTTGTGACTACCTCCACGTTCTCGGCCTCGGCGAGGGAGACGGCGGAGTTTCTCAGCAAGCGGATTGTTCTGATTGATGGCGAGCACCTCGCCAAGCTGATGATCCGCTACAACGTGGGATGCCGGATCGAGGAGGTGCTGCATATCAAGAAGGTCGATGAGGACTTTTTCGAATAGCGGCTCTCAACCGGCAGCTTGGTAATACGGCAATACCTATCAATATCAACTTGAAACAGGAATGGATACCCAAATGAGGAGTAGGCCTTGCGGCCTCCGACAGTGATCCAGTCGTAGACTATTACATTGGCAGCATTTGTACTGACTTTCATGGTTTCATTGCTTCCATCGTAACGTTATAAAGTTCGGCGACAAGGACTAAAGGCAGACCGACATTGCCGACCTTGATTCCCTGAGATACGACAGTCTCAATCTGCGTCTTTGTCAGATGGATCTGTGCAAATCCACCGTCGAACGTGATAGGCACCGTATCGCGAACGCTTCCGAATGCGACGTTCGTCACGAATATCGTTTGGTCAGCTTTTAGTCCGACCTCACTCAGCGGCACTGTCAGCGCGACGCTGCCATCGACAACACGCACTAGGAGGATGTGAGGCTGTGTGTGTCGCCGATACCCGGAGCAGGATACCAACTGCGCGCCTGCATGCATGCACTCCACAACCAAGTTCGGATCACGTGTGTCGGTTCTCGAGTACGAGATGGCTGTGCTCGTGGCAGCCGGTTCGGTGTTGGACCAGGTCTGCCGAGCGGCGATACGCCCAACGGCGACCAGCACAATCAGCGAGGCGGCCAGTGCAACGGCCGTCACTGCCCATGGCGCTATGCGCCAGATCCCGATCAGGGACATTTATAGCTTCGAAGCCAGCCGGTCAGGTTCCGGTTGACTTTCGCGTCATAATCGGCGGCCAGAACATTTGCGACGCGTCCATCAAGATTGCTCGCATCGAGCGTCGCGTCCACGACGCGATCATCAGCGAAATCCTGAGCCATATCCTTAAGTAGGTGATGAGCGGCCGCATTCTCAATCAGACCGTTAATCCCACTCACACCTCTGCCGACTAAACCCAAGGTTTGGAGGCCTGAATCGAGAACCTGTTTGGCGGCATCGCCCCTCTCTCCGACGACCAACGCCCGCTCGGCCCCCGGGACAAGCATCTGCCCAGCGACCTGGAAGGACTTCACTGCCGCCCAGAGCCTGCTGGACCCGGTCTGTGAATCGCCATCGAACAGGGCGCTCTCCGCGTCCTGAATGCAGGAGTCCGCGACCCTGATCTGCTGGATGACGAGCGCCTGTTGAGCAGTGCCGAGCATTGCATAGAGATCGCTAGTGCAGACAGAGTCCGCGGCTTCATTTAGTGTGCGAACCCCCTGCATGATGCCGGAGACAACAACTGGATCACCTGACAAGCCGACTTCAAAGGCATGGACCCTTTCACCCTGACAGGTGATCATGGTGTTGTGGACCGTCGCCGTCACCTGGAAGACGTTTGGCCGACTGCCCGAGGCAGAAGGGGGGGTGCCGTTCTGATCCGTGAACCAACCCGCAGGCGAGTATTGATCTGACGCCTGACCTCGGGCAACCGGGCTATTCGCCGCCAACCCGGCTGGAAGTATGACGAGCACAGACACAAGAAGGCGTAAGGCGCGGTAGGGACGCAGTGCTGTGCCCTTGCTGATGCCAACGACGTCGCCCGACATATAACTCTCCCTCGGCTCCGAGAGTGTGATTCCCCAGAACAAACAATTTAGCAAGCACGTTGAATTGCTGAATCTATTTGAAAAGCTTGGCGATGAAGCGCGCCGCATCGCCATCGGACCAGCCTGGATTTCCCTCGTAGGTGGTGAGCGGACGATCGTTCAAGACAACCCAGGAGACTGGCAGTGCATAGTTAAGCCTATCCCCTACGATTGTGTGTCCGAGCATTTTTCCCTTATTGGCCAGTCCTATGGCATCACTGTACTTTGCCATCCGCCAATTGACGCCCAGCCGACGGGCCGTCGCCACATCCCGATCCCAGTTCTTTTCCTCAGAGACCAGAATAACGGTTATATTGTTGTCGCCATATCGGTCTTGAAGGCGCTTCAGATCGGCGAATTCTTGGATACAGTTCGTGCACCAGTAAGCCCAAAAATTTACAACGAGCAGATGCTTGTTGCTCAGTTGTGCGATATTCGCCGGTTCGTTATTATCAAAAGCGATACCGCCATGCTTCAGCGACTCGTAGCCCGCCATTGCCTCGTCAACGCTTGTAAAAGCGGCAAGGGCGGGGTTGACGAGCACGACCGACAACATCGTCGCGCCGACAAGGCCAAGCAACTGCCGATGGCTCATGACGGCGCCAACCTTCGCTCGCCGCAAAGTGCGATCGGTCTTCATAACCTGCGAGCGTGCATTAGCCTCCTGAGAGTAGTCATCCTGGACAGTGGTTGTACGCACATTGCGCGTCATCGTTTTGCCTTTAATTGATTGGGGGGGCAGGGAGAAGGCCCATTTTGCGCGTTCTCCCGTCGTCAGTTCGGCGTCACCCGAATCGACAAATTCGGAACGGTTACGGTCAAGGCATTTCAATGAGTTCGATTGGAGTTGCCACATCCGATCGCTTGTGCAGATTTATGAAGGGCTAGGGCGTCTCCCCGCTGCGCATAGACTCGATGAAAAAGCAACTGTTGCAAGTTCGTTAGAAGCGACTATCGCATTTCCGCGAGCGCCGTGCAATAGTACTAGACTCTGCGTCTCAGGACGAAAAGACAAAAAAAGTCGCGGCCGCACTCTATGGAAGCACCCCGCCAGCGCAGCGGACCCGGCAGGGTGGGAACTCCAGGCCGCTTGTCGCGGCAGGGTGCTGGCGGTGGCCCGGCAAAGATGCGGCTGGGCCGGCGTCCGCCCGTCGGCGGCCCAACAGCACTCGCTCCTCGAACACGCCGCCGATATAAATTACTACCGGCGTGAACGCGTGCACCCGCCCGCTGCAAGGGGCGAACGGCTGACCGATCGATAAGCGATTGACCTTGAATTAACCCGCCGAGCAGCGTATCTCCAACTCGTAACCCACCTGCGGCGTGCCGTAGGCCCAAAGGCCGTTTCGGACGAAAGTCCGGGCGGCCTTCTGCTTATCCGGACCTCTTCGTGGCACGCACCATCGTTTATATCGACGGCTTCAACCTCTACTACCGGGCGCTCAAGGGCACGCCGCATAAATGGCTCGATATTGAGGCCATGAGTCATGCGGCGCTCCCTCAGCACTGCACGATCGAGCGGGTGAACTACTACACCGCCCGCATTTCCGGCCGCGTCGATCCGGACTCGCCGCGCCGGCAGCATGCATACCTGAGGGCGATTGCCACCCTGCCGACGGTCGTCATCCACTACGGAAATTTTCTCGTCACCCGGAAATGGGCCGGTCTCGTGCAGCCGCCGGATTTCCGGCCTCCTGTAACGCTGCCGCCAGACGCTGCGCCGCACGTGGCCTACGTATGGAAGACCGAGGAGAAGGGGTCGGACGTGAACCTCGGCGTTCATCTCGTGCGGGACGCGTTCAAGGGTGCTTTTGATCTAGCCGCCGTGCTGACCAACGACACCGACCTTGTCGAGCCGATCCGGATCGTCACGCAGGAACTCGGCCTTTCGGTCACGTTGCTGACGCCGGTCGCAAAGCCGGCGACCTCGCTGGTGAGAGTGGCGACCGGGGTTCGGCATATCCAACCCTATGTCGGTCCGTGCCAGTTGCCGGACCAAATCCCGATCCCGGGCAAGAAGCCCATCGGAAAACCGGTCGAGTGGGCGTGACGCCCCCCTTACCCCCGCTTCCCCAAATTCTCCAACAGCGCCACCGCCCCCGGCAATTCGTGCCGCCGCTCCCGCAGCAACTTCTCCCCGCCCACCGCGTAAACAGCCGCCGCCGACAGAATATCCCGCAGCCGCCCCGGCGCACTCGCATCGAACGGCAGCACGCACCCGCCCGTCCGTTTCGCCAGATCCCAGAACACCTCCGCATCCCGCCGCGCCCCCGGATCGGCCGTCGTGTCGTGCAACACGATCAGCTTCACCCCGGCCACGCCCATCGCGTCCGCCAACCGGCGGCCCTGCAACACGCTCTCCTCGAACACGTCACCGATATAGATCACCACCCGCACCCCAGGCTGCTTCGCCGTCGCCGACAGGATCGGCAGCAGCCTAGTCATCCCGGACAAGCACTCGATCCCGGCGGCCTGGTCGCGCAGCGTGTTGGCGTCGCTGGTGAAGCCGGTGAACGTATGCACCCGCCCGCCGCCGTGCACCGCCAAAGCCACGTCCAGCTCGCCCGGCAGCGCCTTCACCAGCACGTCCGTGACACGCCGCGCCGCCGCCCAGGCCGGCTCCCGCGACGCGGTCGCATCCACCGCGAACACCAGGCGGGGCCGCTTCGGCGCCACCGTCTCCACCGGCGGCTCGGCCTGCCCGAGCGGTGTCAGCGCCGAGGACAAAGCGGACACCGCCGTCTCAGCCAGCCGCGCCAGCAACCCGCCCCCCGTCCGGGCAGCGGGAACCGGGGCCGGCACCCGAGGCACCGGCGCGTCGTCGGGAATCAAGACAAAATTCGGCTTGTCGGTCATGCCCGTCTCCGATGCTTGCCGCGGCCGATGATGCTAGCGGAAAGGCGGCTCGTCAAAGCTGCGCAGCTTACGAGAATGCAACGCGCCGAGGTCACCGCGCAGCAAATCCAAAGCCGCAATGCCGATCTTCAGGTGCTCGCCGACAGCGCGCTGGTAGAAGGCGCTGGCCATACCGGGCAGCTTGATCTCGCCATGCAACGGCTTGTCGGACACACACAGCAGTGTGCCGTACGGCACCCGCAGCCGGTAGCCCTGCGCCGCCAGCGTCCCGCTCTCCATATCCACCGCGATGGCGCGCGACAGGTTGATGCGCCGCCGCTCCTGCGACCAGCGCAGTTCCCAGTTGCGGTCGTCGTAGGACACGACGGTGCCGGTGCGCAGCCGCTGCTTCAGCGCGTCGCCCCGCTCCCCGGTGACCCGGGCGGCGGCTTCCTGCATCGCGACCTGCACCTCCGCCAGCGCGGGGATCGGCACCTCCGGCGGCACCAAATCATCCAGGATGCGATCGCGGCGCAGATAGCCGTGCGCCAGCACGTAGTCTCCGATCGCCTGGGACTGCCGCAACCCGCCGCAATGGCCGACCATCAGCCAGCAATGCGGGCGCAGGACAGCGAGGTGGTCGGTCACGGTTTTGGCGTTCGACGGGCCGACGCCGATGTTGACGATGGTGACGCCGCCCTGTCCGTCGGAGCGTGACAGATGATAGGCCGGCATCTGGAAGCGGAACCAGGGTGCCGCGGCGATGCGCACCGCGGCCTCATTCAGATCGTCGCCGCGCGCCGCCGACACGCCGCCGGGCGCGATCAGCCGATCATACGGGCTGGCGGGATCGGCCAACTCGTCGAGGCCCCAGCGGACAAACTGATCGACATAGCGCTGGTAGTTGGTCAGCAATATCCACGGCTGGATGTCGCGCCAGTCGGCGCCGGTGTAGTGCTGCAAGCGGCCGAGCGAGTAATCCACCCGCAGCGCGTCGAACAGCGCCAGCGGCCGGGGCTGGCCGTCGTCGAACGCCCACAGACCGTCCGCCACCTCATCGCCAACGGCCGACAAGACGGGCGTGGGGAAATGCCGCGCCAGTTCGGCCGGAGAGACGACACCGTTGGCGAGTTCGTCGCCGCGATCGAGCACATACGGGTACGGCATCTCCTGGCTGCTGACACCGACCTCGAGCACGGCGCCGTATTCTGCGACGAGCGGGTGCAGTTGCTCCAGCAGATAGCGGCGGAAGAAGCACGGGTGGGTGATGGTGGTGGCATAGACGCCCGGCATCTGGATCTTGCCCCAGGCGCGGCGATTGATCGGCATTGGCCCGTCCGGCTCGCACACCAGCCGCAGTTCAGGATAGCGGAAGCGCCGCCGCTGCTCGGTCGTCGGCGGGGGTTCGCCGGCGGCGAAGCGGGACAAGGCTTCGCGCTGCGCCTGCACGGCATCGGCGTGCATCGCCTGCAGGCGATCCACGGCCTGCTCCGGTGAGAGCGCAGGTTGAAATCCGTCGGGCATGCGACCTCCTGGTAGCGGCGGCGGCCGCGGACGCCCCGCATATTGGGAACGGATCGCGCAAATGCAACGCCGCCGGAGGGCCGCTTATTCGGCGTTCATTTCCTTGAACACCTCGATCGCCGTCAGCAGGGCTTCGCGGACCAGCGGCGCGCCGATATAGCCGGCGAGATGGAGCAATGCCTCGGACAGTTCGTCCTCGGTCCAGCCCTGGTTGCGGGCGAACCGCAGATGCAGCTTGAGTTCCGGAATGCGGCCGGTGGCCGTGTCGGAAACGACGCAGATCATGGCACGGGTTTTCAGGTCAAGACCGGGCCGGGTCCAAAGCGTGCCGAAGATCGCCTCCTGCGTGTAGGCGGCAAATTTCTCCATGACCGGATGCCGGTAGAGGCCGTCGTCCAGTTTGTCGGCATAGGCATCGCCCATCAGCTTGCGCCGTACCGCCCGGCCCTGCGTGCGCCTGTCGTCCGCCATGGCTGTCCTCCCTGTTGCCAGGGATCAGTCTTGTTCAACGGCGGGCGCTTGGCTAGGCCGACGCCAGGCCGCCCTGCTTTTCGATGAAGGCGGCGATCTCGGCCACGCCCTGTCCGGCCCGAACATTGGCGAAGACAAACGGCCGCTCGCCGCGCATTTTTGTGGCGTCGCGGTCCATGATCTCGAGGCTGGCGCCGACATGGGGGGCGAGGTCGATCTTGTTGATGACCAGCATGTCGCTGCGCATGATGCCGGGGCCGCCCTTGCGGGGGATTTTGTCTCCAGCCGAAACATCGATCACATAAATAGTCAGATCGGCCAGTTCAGGACTGAAGGTCGCGGCAAGATTGTCGCCTCCCGATTCGATCAAGATAAGATCGAGATCGGGAAAGCGGCGGCGCATGTCGGCGATGCCGGCGAGGTTGATCGAGGCGTCCTCGCGGATCGCGGTGTGCGGGCAGCCACCGGTTTCGATGCCCATGATGCGCTCGACGGGCAAAGATCCGGCGCGCGTCAGGAACTCCGCGTCTTCCTTAGTGTAGATGTCGTTGGTGATGGCGGCGATGTCGTAACGCGCCCGAAAATGCTTGCACAAGGCGTCCATCAGCGCGGTCTTGCCGCTGCCGACGGGGCCGCCGATACCGACGCGCAACGGGCCGTGCGGGGATTTGCTCATGAGCGGAACAACCTTGTGTACTGGGTTTCGTGCCGCATGGCGGCGAGATCGGAGCGGAACGCGCAGCCGCCGATGTCGTCGAGCGTGGCGGTTTTCGTTGCTTCAGCGGTCGCCAGGATAACCGGCTCCAGCGCGGCCAGGACGCGCAATCCAGCGGTCTGGCCAAGCGGCACCAGACGCACCGCGGCGGAGATCAGGTTCGCCGAGAAGGCCTGAATATAGGCCACGGCCGCGTCGTCCTCGGGGATATGTTCGCGGGCGGCCGCTATGCCGATGGCGACGGCATAGGGCAGATCGTCCGGAATCTCGGTCCAAGGTGCCACGGCGAGGACGAAGGCGCGGCCCTGGTTCAGCGCCTCGTCCCGGCGTTCACGTGACGGGGTCGCCGCCAGCGCCAGCGCCGCAATGTCCGCCACGGCGTCCGGGTCGCGATACGCATGCCGCAGCAGGATCGTGTCGGACCGGGCCGAGCCGCGGGTGACGACATCCTCCAGCCAGATGCGAAGCGTCTCGGGGTCCTTGATGTCGCCGGCTTCGACCGCCCATTCCAGGCCGTGCGAGTAGGCGAAGCCCCCCGTCGGGAAGGCCGGCGACAGCCACGCCAGCAGATGCAGCAACGGCCTTGGATCAGTGGCTATGGTCATCGTCGCCATGATGATGGCCGCCGCCCGCATAGGCGCCCGCCTCCGGGTCGAACGGGGCCAGGATGGTTTCGGCATGGCCGCCCAGACCCACGACCATTTCTCCAATGACATGGTCAGTCCGTATGCGGATGCGATCCCGCAGCAGTTGCACCGGCAGATGGCGGTTGCCGAGGTGCCAGGCAATGCGCAGCAGGTCGCCGTCATCATGAGCGTGAATTTCCATTAGCTCCTCGGGCTGGGCGCAGACCCGGATGACCCCGGTTGCGACCGCCAACCCGTCGCCATCGCGCAGCCTGATGGCCTGTGGCAGGTCGATTAAAACCTCTGAGCCGAGCACGGTGGTCAAGACGATGCGCCGCCGGAAGCGGCGGTCGTAGTCGATTAGCACCCGGTCGATCTCGGTTTCCGGGTCCCATTCGCCCGCGGGGAGAATGCGTTCGACACGCATCAGAACAGGAAGTACCGCTGCGCCATCGGCAATACCGTCGCCGGTTCGCAGGTCAGCAGCACGCCGTCGGCGCGAACCTCGTAGGTTTCGGCATCGACCTCCAATACCGGGGTGGCGTCGTTGTGGATCATCGATTTCTTGCCGATGCCGCCTCGGGTGTTTCCCACCGCTGCGAGACGGCGCTGCAAGCCCAGCGCCCGGCCGATCTCCGCCTCGATCGCCGCCGCCGAAACGAACGTCACACAGGTGGCGGCGAGGGCGCGGCCGATGGCACCGAACATCGGGCGGTAATGCACCGGCTGCGGCGTCGGGATCGAGGCGTTGGGATCGCCCATCGGGGCGCAGGCGATGGCGCCTCCCTTGATCACCAGATCCGGCTTCACCCCGAAGAACGCCGGCGACCACAGCACCAGATCGGCCAGCTTGCCGGTCGCGATGGAGCCTATTTCGCTGGCGAAACCCTGCGCGATGGCGGGGTTGATGGTGTATTTGGAGATGTAACGCTTGACCCGGGCATTGTCGTTGCGTTCGGTATCGCCCGGCAAAGCGCCGCGCTGGGTCTTCATCTTGTGCGCGGTCTGCCATGTGCGGATGATCACCTCACCGACGCGGCCCATCGCCTGGCTGTCGGACGACATCATCGACAGCGCGCCGAGGTCGTGCAGGATGTCCTCGGCCGCGATGGTCTCCTTGCGGATGCGGCTTTCCGCGAAAGCGACGTCCTCGGGGATCGAGCTGTCCAGGTGATGGCAGACCATCAGCATGTCCAGATGTTCGTCCAGCGTATTGGCTGTGTAGGGTCGCGTCGGGTTGGTCGAGCTGGGCAGCACGTTGGCCAGACCGGCGACCTTGATGATGTCAGGGGCGTGGCCGCCGCCGGCGCCCTCAGTGTGGAAGGCGTGGATGGTGCGGCCCTTGAAGGCCGCGATGGTGTCCTCCACGAAGCCGGATTCGTTCAGCGTATCGGTGTGGATCATCACCTGAACATCGAAACGGTCCGCCACGGACAGGCAGGTGTCGATCGCGGCCGGGGTGGTGCCCCAGTCCTCGTGCAGTTTCAGGCAGGATGCCCCGGCGCGCAGCATTTCCTCCAGCGCCTGCGGCTGCGAGGCGTTGCCCTTGCCGGCGAAGGCGAGGTTCACCGGCAGCGCCTCGGCCGCCTGCAGCATGCGTGCCATATGCCACGGGCCGGGCGTGCAGGTGGTGGCGGCGGTGCCGGTGGCGGGACCGGTGCCGCCGCCGACAAGCGTGGTGATGCCCGCCGCGATGGCGTCGTCCACCTGTTGCGGACAGATGAAATGAATATGCGAGTCGATCCCGCCGGCGGTCAGGATCTTGCCCTCGCCTGCGATGATCTCGGTGCCGGGACCGATGATGATATCGACTCCGGGCTGAACGTCCGGGTTACCGGCCTTGCCAATCCCCGCAATGCGGCCGTTGGTGACGGCGACGTCGGCCTTGACGATGCCCCAATGATCGATGATCAGCGCGTTGGTGATGACGGTATCGACCGCGCCCTGCGCCTGCGAGGCCTGGGACTGGCCCATGCCGTCGCGGATGACCTTGCCGCCGCCGAATTTCACTTCCTCGCCATAAAGAGTGAAATCTTTCTCCACTTCAACGATCAGGTCGGTGTCGGCAAGGCGCACGCGATCCCCGGTGGTGGGGCCGAACATGTCGGCATAAGCGGCGCGGGTGATGCGGGCCATCAGGTGAGTGCTCCCATGACGTCGCCGCGGAAGCCCCAGATGTGGCGCGTGCCGCGGTAGGGGACCAGGGTGATTTCGCGCGTTTGGCCGGGTTCGAAGCGCACGGCGGTGCCGGCGGCGATGTCCAGGCGCTGGCCGCGGGCGGCGGTGCGGTCGAACGACAGCGCGGGGTTGGTTTCCGCGAAGTGGTAGTGGCTGCCGACTTGGATGGGCCGGTCGCCGGTGTTGGCGACCGTCAGGACGGTGCGCGGCAGGCCGGCGTTCAGCTCGATATCGCCAGGTTCGGGGAGGAGTTCACCGGGGATCATGCAACGGTCCTATGGGCAACGGATTTATGAGCAATCTTTAGGCCGGTCGGCGGCGAAGGTCACTCGGCGAGAAGTGTATTGCCCGGTCGCGTATATGTCCATAATATACCCAAACGATGACCAACCTGTCGGCCACACAAGGCTTTCAGTGGGACGAAGGCAACGGCCGTAAGAACGCGGACAAGCACAATGTCAGCCAGAGCGAGGCCGAGCAGATCTTCTTCAACGAACCGCTGTTGCTGCTCGCCGACGATCGGCACAGCCAGAATGAAGTACGTTTTCACGCGCTCGGCCATACCGATGACAACCGCTTTCTCCATGTTACGTTCACGTTGCGCGAGGCGGGCCGATTGATCCGGGTCATCTCCGCTCGGGACATGAACCGCAAGGAACGCACGCGCTATGAACAAGACGCTTAAGCCGATCCCGGCGTTTGCTGACGAGGCGGAAGAACGCCGCTTCTGGGAAAGCCACGATTTGACCGAGCATGTGGATTGGAGCAAGGCGCAACGCGTTCGCTTGCCCAACCTCAAGCCGTCGAGCGCGGCTATTTCGCTGCGGCTGCCTGTTCCGCTGCTGGAGCGGATCAAGGTCGCCGCCAACAAGCGCGATGTCCCTTATCAATCGCTGATCAAGACGTGGCTGGCCGAAAAGCTTGATAATGTCTGAGGCACGCTACCGTATCGGCTCGTGCACCGTCACCAGCTTCGTGCCGTCCGGAAACGTCGCCTCCACCTGCACGTCGTGGATCATCTCGGCGATCCCGGGCATTACCTGATCGCGGGTGAGCACCTTCGCCCCCGCCTCCATCAGATCAGCGACGCTGCGGCCATCGCGAGCACCTTCGACGACGAAATCGGTGATCAGGGCCACCGCCTCCGGATGATTCAGCTTCACGCCACGCTCCAGCCGGCGGCGCGCGACGATGGCGGCCATGGATATAAGTAGTTTGTCTTTCTCTCGCGGGGTCAGGTTCATGGCGGTCTTTCCTCTACCCGATCAACATAGCCAAACCCGCGGCAGCGGACGAGACTCCCGCAGCACATCCAGTGCCGCGATCACGCTGCGCCGCACGCAAGCGCTGTCCGGGCCGAGGATGCGGGCGACCAGCATGCCGTTCCACGCGCTCACCCCGGCCTCGGCCTTGGCCAGAGCCTGCCGGACGAGGTCCAGCAAAAGCTCCGCCCCCAATGCCACATACACCAAGGTCGCCAGGACACGTGCCCCCTTCCCGATCGCCGTCCGCTCCAGCAGCGTATCCACCGCTCCGTCCATGCGGATCGCGTCGTGCAGCAGCATCACCCCGTCGCGCCGCACCTGGATCAGATCGCGCAGCCACGCCTGCCGCACCGTCTCACCCATCGCCGCGCGCCCGAACACCACCGTCTCGACGCCCAGGAAGCGGGCATCCGCCGCCATATCGATCTTCAGACGCCGATCGAGCGCGCAGCGGTCGAACAGGATCGTCTCCTGCGGCAGCCATTCCAGCGCCGCCCCCGGCGCGACAGTCAGCACCGTTCGCACCCGGGACGGGGCACTGCCCGCCATCGCCCGGTAGAACCGCTCGGCCGCCTGCGCGGACACCGTCACCCGGGCCCCTGCCCCGGCCGCAACCCCCACATCCAGGCGATCCCCGGCCGCCACGCCGCCGCCGGTATTCAGCGTCACCACATCCATCCAGCCGGATACCAGCCCCCGGGGAAACCGCGCCTTCAGGCACCCGGCCTGGCGCAGATCGTCCAACACGGTCCGGTTTTCGTATCGCTTGACGCCGACGCGCAGTTCCCCAACCGCGCGTTGCAGACGAACCGGGTCAGACAGACAGGCGGCGTCGCACATCAGCCTCGTCGAGGTCCTCTCGCCGCCCCGCCAGCACCACATCGCCGCGGTCCATGACCACCATGGTCTGCGCCAGGTCGCGGGCGAAGTCGAAATACTGTTCCACCAGCAGGATGGCCATATCCCCGCGCGAGCGCAACAGGTCGATCACCCGGCCGATATCCTTGATGATGCTCGGCTGGATACCCTCCGTCGGCTCGTCCAGGACGATCAGTCGAGGCTTCATCACCAGCGCCCGGGCGATCGACAATTGCTGCTGCTGGCCGCCCGACAAGTCGCCACCGCGGCGGCGCAGCATCGTTTTCAGGATCGGGAACAGGTCGAAGATCTCGTCCGGCACCTTGCGCTGGCCACGCGGTAGGACGGCGAAACCGGTCTCCAGGTTCTCCCGCACCGTCAGCAGAGGAAACACATCGCGCCCTTGCGGCACCCAGGCGATGCCGCGCTTCGCCCGCTCATACATCGGCAGGCGGGAGATTTCCTGCCCCTCCCATTTGATCGAGCCGGACGCGATCGGATGCGCCCCGACGATCGCCCGCAAGGCGGAGGTCTTGCCGACGCCGTTGCGCCCGAGCAGGCACGTGACCGCCCCGGCCTCCGCCGCAATCGACACTTTGCGCAGCGCGATGGCGGCGCCGTAGTACAGATCGACGTTTTCGACTTGCAGCATCAGCGCCCCAAATACACTTCGATGACCTTCGGATCATCGCTGACAAAGTCGATCGAGCCTTCCGACAGCACCGCCCCCTCGTGCAGCACAGTCACCTTCACGTCCAAGGCGCGGACGAAGGCCATGTCGTGCTCGACCACGACGACGCTGCGGGTGCGGTTGATCTCGCGCAGCAGCGCGGCGGTCTGTTCGGTCTCGGCGTCGGTCATGCCCGCGACGGGTTCGTCCACCAGCAGCAACTGAGGCTCCTGCGCCAGCAACATGCCGATCTCCAGCCACTGCTTCTGGCCGTGCGACAAATCGGCGGCGCGGCGGCCACGCGCGTCGGTCAGCCGCGTCGTCTCCAGGATCGCTTCGATGCGGCGCTTCTCGTCCGGCGTCTGCCGGGCGAACATGCTGAACCGGGGACCGCGGTCGCCTGCCAGGGCCAGCAGCAGGTTGTCCCAGACGGTGTGCGGCTCGAACACCGTCGGCTTCTGGAACTTGCGGCCGATGCCCAGGGACGCAATGGCCGGCTCATCCAGCCGCGTCAGATCGGTGTCCTTGGAGAACACCACCTTGCCGGTGTCCGGCCTTGTCTTGCCGGTGATGACGTCCATCATCGTCGTCTTGCCTGCGCCGTTGGGGCCGATGACGGCCCGCATTTCGCCCTCGTTCAGGGTCAGCGACAGGGCGTTTAGGGCGCGGAACCCGTCAAACGTGACGGTGACGCCGTCGAGATACAGCAGCGTGTCGGTCTCGGTCATCCCGTCACCTCTTGTGCCGCGGCCGCGACGGGATTTTCCGGCTCGGGTTCCTTCGGCGTGCGGGCGCGAAACAGGCCCATGACGCCGCGCGGTAGGAACAGCGTGACGAAGATGAACATCGCCCCCAGCGCATACAGCCAGACTTCCGGCAGGGCGCCGGTAAACCAGGTCTTGCCGAAGTTCACCAGGATCGCACCGAGGATCGCCCCGACCAGCGTGCCCCGGCCACCGACGGCGACCCAGATCACCGCCTCGATCGAGTTGCCGGGGGCGAATTCGCTCGGGTTGATGATGCCAACCTGGGGCACGTACAGCGCGCCGCCGATGCCGGCCATGATCGCGGACAGCACCCAGACGACCAACTTGTAGGTCTCCGGCCGGTAGCCGAGGAACCGCGTCCGGCTCTCGGTATCGCGTACCGCGATCAGGATCTTGCCGAAGCGCGAGTTGACGACGAACCGCGCCACCAGGAACATGGCGCACAGCATGATCGCGGAGATCACCAGCAGCGCTGACCGCGTCGAGTCCGCCTGCACATTGAAGCCAAGGATGTCCTTGAAATCGGTCAGTCCGTTATTGCCGCCGAACCCCATGTCGTTGCGGAAGAATGCCAGCAGCAGCGCGTAGGTCAAAGCCTGGGTGATAATCGACAGGTAAACGCCTGTCACCCGGGACCGGAACGCCAGCCAGCCGAACACGCCCGCCAGGACGGCCGGCACCACCACCGCCATCAGCATCGCAAAGCCGAACCAACTGAAGCCGTACCAGTACCAGGGCAGGTGATCCCACCCCAGGAACACCATGAAGTCGGGCAGCATGGGATTGCCGTAAACACCCCGGTTGCCGATCTGGCGCATCAGGTACATGCCCATCGCGTAGCCACCCAGCGCGAAGAATGCGGCGTGTCCGAGCGACAGGATGCCGGCGAACCCCCACACCAGATCGACCGCCAGCGCCAGCATTGCAAAGCACAGATACTTCCCCGCCAATGCAATCACATAGGTCGGCACATGCAGCGCCGCACCCGGCGGCGTCCCCTGGTTCAGCAGCGCCAGCACCAGCGCAATGCCGAAGACCAGGACGATCGTAATGGTGCCCGCGCGATCGAGTTTCATGCCTCCACCGCCCGGCCCTTCAAGGGGAACATGCCACGAGGATTGCGTTGCACAAAGACAATCAACAGCACCAGCACCACGATCTTGCCGAGCACCGCCCCGGCGATGGGCTCCAGGAACTTGTTGACGATCCCCAGGGTCAGCGCCCCGACGATAGTGCCCCACAAATTGCCGACGCCGCCGAACACAACGACCATAAAGCTGTCGATGATGTAGCCCTGCCCGAGATTGGGCGACACGTTGTCGATCTGCGACAAGGCAACGCCGGCGATCCCGGCCACGCCCGATCCCAGCCCGAACGTCAAGGCATCGATCCAGGGCGTGCGGATGCCCATCGCCGCGGCCATCCTCCGGTTCTGCGTCACCGCCCGCATGCGCAGACCCAGCGGCGTGTAGCGCAACGCCGCCATCAAGGCGGCGACCACGAGAAAGGCGAACAGGATGATGTAGACGCGGTTCCAGGTCAGCGTCAGGCCGCCCAACTGGAAGGCCCCGCTCATCCACGCAGGCGTATCGACGTCCTGGTTGTTGGCGCCGAAAATCGATCGCACCACCTGCTGAAGGATCAGCGACAGGCCCCAGGTCGCCAGCAGCGTCTCCAGCGGGCGGCCATACAGCCAGCGGATGAGGCTGCGCTCCACCGCGACGCCGACACCGCCGGACACCAGAAACGCCATCGGCACCGCGATCAGCAGACTGAGCTGGTACAGCCCCGGCAGATACGCATGCATCGCCTGCTGCACCACAAACGTCGTATAGGCGCCGAGCATGACCATTTCGCCGTGCGCCATGTTGATGACGCCCATGACGCCGAAGGTAATCGCCAGACCGGCCGCCGCCAGCAGCAGCACCGATCCCAGGCTGATGCCGTAATAGGCGCTTTCCGCGATGCTCCAGAGTTGCAAGATGTGGTCAATCGACGTCACCGCCGCCTTTGCCGCGTCGGCCACCGGCCCGGTCTGATCGGCCAGCGGCGAAAGCAGGCTGCGCGATGCCTGGTCGCCCCGAGCCCGAAGCACCGCGATCGCCGCCATCTGATCGACCTGCGAGGCGTTCGGATCGGACAGAACCGCGGCGGCGCGAGCCTGTTCCATCCGCAGCTTCACGGACGGGTCGGTTTCCTTCGCCAGCGCGCGATCGAGTGCTGGAATGGCGCCCGGTTCATGCGCATCGAACACAGCCTGCGCCGCCTCCATCCGAACCGAGGCGTTCGCGTCGAACAGCCGCAGGCTGCCAAGCGCGGCATCGATGGCGCCGCGCACCGAGTTGTTGATGCGCACCTTCTTGGCGTCGTCATCGGCGTCGGTGACCGGATCACCGGTCAATGCGTTGGTGTAGCTGTCGTCGTCCGCCTTGATCAGCAGAGTCTGATCCGGCATGTAGTAAAGTTGGCCGTTCTGCAATGCTGTAATGATCGTCGTGGCGTTTGGATTGCCGGACAGCGCGAGGTCCTGCACCCCTTGGCGCACGCCGTCGAAACTGCCTGACGCCAGCTCGGCGATCGGGTCATCGGCCCGCGCGGCCAGCGGCCAGCACAGACCCCACAGAAGCAGCAGAATCAACAGACGTGACATGAACGACCCCTCAAAAAAGAAAAAGGGGCGGCCGGGAGGAACGGCCGCCCCTTGTTGGCAAAAAGGAGGTCAGACCTTCTTGCCAGCGGTGCACGTGCCGGTCTTCACGTTGAACGCACCGCATCTCATGGGCGCCCGCCAATCGCCGATAAGGTCCTTGGTATCGGCGACGTAGGGCGACCATTCCTGGGCCACCAACAGACCGGGAGTCTGGGAGACGATGTTGAACTGCCCGTTCCCCTGGATTTCGCCAATCAGCACCGGCTTGGTGATGTGGTGGTTCGGCATGATGGTCGAAAATCCACCCGACAGGTTCGGAACCGCAACGCCAATCAGAGCGTCAATCACGGCGTCCGGGTCGGTGGTGCCGGCTTTCTCGACACCCTTCACCCACTGGTTGAAGCCGATGTAGTGCGCCTCCATCGGGTCGTTGGTGGTGCGCTTCGGGTTCTTGGTGAACTTCTTCCAGGTCTCGATGAACCGCTTGTTCTGTGGCGTCTCGACACTCTCGAAGTAGTTCCAGGCGGCGAGATGGCCAACCAGCGGCTTGGTATCGATGCCGGCGAGTTCTTCCTCACCAACCGAGAACGCGACGACCGGAATGTCGGTCGCCTTGATGCCCTGGTTGCCGAGTTCCTTGTAGAACGGCACGTTGGCATCGCCGTTTATGGTGGAAACGACCGCGGTCTTCTTGCCCGCCGAGCCGAATTGCTTGATCGACGCGACGATGTTCTGCCAGTCGGAATGGCCGAACGGCGTGTAGTTGATCATGATGTCGTCGGCCGCGACGCCCTTCGACTTCAGGTAGGCCTCCAGAATCTGGTTGGTGGTGCGCGGATAGACATAGTCGGTGCCGGCCAGCACCCAGCGCTTCACTTTGTTTTCGTTCCACAGGTAATCGACCGCCGGGATCGCTTGCTGGTTCGGCGCGGCGCCAGTATAGAAGACGTTCCGGCTGCACTCCTGCCCTTCATACTGCACCGGATAGAACAGGATGCCGTTCAGCTCCTCGAACACCGGCAGCACGGACTTGCGGGACACGGACGTCCAGCAGCCGAACACCGCGGCGCATTTGTCCACCGACAGAAGCTGGCGCGCCTTTTCGGCGAACAGCGGCCAGTTGGAGGCGGGATCGACGACCACAGGCTCCAGCTTCTTGCCGAGCACTCCGCCCTTGGCGTTCTGCTGCTCGATCAGCATCAGCATGACGTCCTTCAGCGTGGTCTCGCTGATCGCCATGGTGCCGGAGAGGGAGTGCAAAATGCCGACCTTGATGGTGCCGCCGGATGCCTGTGCGGCGGCCGGGCGGGAGGTGGTGGCTTCGACCGCGCCAAAGGCTGCGAGGGTCGCGGCAGCTACGCCGAGCCGGCCCAGTCCGCGCCGGGAAAGAGAGGGTTCGTCCAAAGACATACGTGCCGATTCCTGTGACTTGTTGTTGGCTCGGTTTCCCCGTCAGGCGGAGCGATCGTTATCATGCAACCTATGTGCCAGATTGGGGCGACCGCTTATCGGGCGATTGCGGGCCGGGTTTTGCCCTGATCCCGGTCCAAATCAGCTATTTGCCTAAAAATTGTTCAGGTTTTGCGCGCGTACCGCGATGACGAGTTGCCCAATGTTCAACCGCTTTGTCGTTGCGGCCGAATCGTGCACACCGGCGAGCCGAAGGCCCTCGCCGCCGGCATCCCGATCCTGCAGCCCTACAGCGGCGGCTTTGACGGTGATCGATACGGGCACGCGCACGAACTACGCGGGCGGCTTCGTGATCGAGCGGGCGTAGGTTTCCAGGACAGCATTCATCCGGGTCTGGTAGCCCTTGCCTTGAACCTTGAAGATGTCCAGCACCGACTTCTTGACCCTAAGGGGCCGCCCAGAAATTACCGCTTCAGGAAGGCGGCTTCCTCAAATGTCATGGCCCGGCTCGTCCGGGCCACCTGTCGCGGCACCGTGCGGAGGGGGTGGCCCGGACAAGCCGGGCCATGACGGAACGGGGACGGCCCCCCGATTCGCTTATTCTTGGGGGGTCGCCTAAGGCTAAGCGTAACCGACTGCGTCCGGTCCGGTTCGACGAGACGGGCATTTTTCCAAAATGCGTCGTCAAGCTCCGGCAGTTCGCTGAAATCAATGTCCCGATCGCCTGTCGCCGCTGAGGTCGGCCAATGACGCCGGAGCGGAAACCTGGCCAAGGCCCCAACCGCGCTTCTCAAGCCCGAAGGCGCTCGCCGGCAGCATCCTGATGCTGCGCAACGACACCGAAATCCGAGGTCAGGCCGGGGTAGCGCTCGGCGTCGCTCAGCCGGATGGCATCATGCGGCAGGGACTTGGCGGCATACTCGCCGTTCGCGCGCACCCAGGCGCAGTCATGCACCACCGGCTTGGGCGGGAAGCTGCGCGGCTGCGCATGGTTGGCCCGCCACTCGCTTTTGCCCGCGCCCGGGTTCCAGTGCGGCTTGCGAACGTACTCAAATGGCCGCCACAACCGGGTCAGCGAGGTATGCAGACACGCGTCCGCATCAGGCCTCGCATACCGGGGGCCGCGCTGCCCGAGAACCAGTTCGACCGTGTCCGGGTCCACAATCAGTTGCTGCTGCACAGCCTCATCGATCATCCACTTCAACGCGAACTTCGACAGCCCGCTTTCAGGCTCGGGATAGCCGCCGCCGACATCGCAATGCACCCCGGGGAACCAGACCTGCTTCATATCCTTTGGTCCCGCCTCAACCGGATCGGCACATCGGTGCCACAGGTTGGGCCGAAAGAACGCCCGCCGCTCATCGATTGAGACGGCATGCCGGCCGAAGGCAATGTCCGCATTGTTGCCCGTATACGGCAGGCTGAGCGGGTTGGCGAACCAGCCGACCGAGGTCACGGTGTCCCAGACTCCGACGAAATGCGGCGCGCACAGGCGCGAGAATGTCGCCTTGAAGTCGTCGGCCAGTCCGAAATAATCCTTGATGCGTGGATCTTCCGGAGCTCCGGGCTTGGCGTGTTTGCTGAGGCGATGGATCGCCCACATCATGCGCACGGCGTAGGGCACCTGGCGTTCGTTATCGCGGGGCAACAGACCATACATGCGCAGCAACGAGGCAATGGCGCGGGCCGTGTAGGCGCCGCGGCTGAAGCCGAGCAGATACAGCCGGTCGCCGGGTTCCCAGTTGCGGCCGATGAAGATGTAGGCGTCACAGATGTCGTCGGTCAGGCCGTATCCGCCAACGAGACCGGCGATCTCGGCGCCCTTCGCGCCCGCCGCTGTGACGAAGCCCGGCGGCGCCATCGTGCCGACACCGGGGTGATAGTAGCAAGCCTGCGCCGAGGCGTCCTTGACCAGCGTGTAGAACAGCTTGGCCACGTTGGTGCGGTCGCGTGCGAACTCGTTAGCGGTTCCGTCGCAGCAGACGACGATGTTCTTCGCCATGGCATCCCCCTGATCGCGTTCCCGGCGGCGGCCACGACAGTCACCGCCGACGATAAGTCGGAACTGCAACGGTTGGGAATATAGCCGTTTTGATACGCGCACAAGCGCTGGTGGCGCGCTCCTGACCACGGGTATTCAATGAGGTTCAGGCAATGACCGGCCGAAGCCGATCGTTACGGCGCAGGTTCAGCCCCGACCAGCCCGCGCGCGAACTCTCCGGCGTCGAACGGCCGCAGGTCCCCGGCCTTCTCGCCCACGCCGACGGCATGCACCGGCAATCCGAATTCCTCCGCCAGGGCCACCACGATGCCGCCGCGCGCGCTGCCGTCCAGCTTGGTGACGACCAGTCCGGTGACCGCCACCATCTCGCGGAACACCTTCACCTGCTGCACCGCGTTCTGACCCGTCGTCGCGTCCAGCACCAGCAGCACCGAGTGCGGCGCGGTCGGATCCTGCTTGCGCAGCACGCGGATCATCTTTGCCAGCTCATCCATCAGCGCCGCCTTGTTGTGCAGCCGCCCGGCAGTGTCGATCAGCAGCACGTCCGCCGCGATGGCCTTCGCCTTGCTCAGCGCATCGAACGCCAGCCCCGCGGAATCCGCGTCCTTGCCGCCGGAGATCACCAGAGTCCCGGTCCGCTCCCCCCAGATCTGCAACTGCTCGACCGCCGCGGCGCGGAACGTGTCGCCGGCCGCCATCACCGCGCGCTTGCCCTGGTCGTGGAACAACTGCGCCAGCTTGCCGATGGTCGTCGTCTTGCCGGTGCCGTTGACGCCGACGAACAGCACGACGTGCGGCTTGTGCGCCGGGTCGAGTTCGAACGGCCGCGCGACCGGGGCGAGGATTTCGGCGACCTCCTCAGCCAACGCGGTGCGGACTTCGTCCTCGCTGACTTCCTTGCCGAACCGCGTCCGCCGGAACGCGGCGATCACCCGCGCTGCCGCCTCGGTGCCCATGTCGGAGGCGATCAGCAACTCCTCCAACTCCTCCAGCGCCTCGGCATCCAGCTTGCGCTTGGTAAAGACCGACGCAATGCCGCCCGACAGCTTTTGCGAGCTGCGCGACAGCCCCTCCGACAAGCGTGAAACGAAACCGAGGGCCATCAGGCCGCCTCCGCGTGAAGATGTTCTTTGCTCGATCCGGTGACCAGGGCGCGAAGCAGCCGCCCGGGTGCCGACGGTGAGGCCAGACGGACCGGCGCGAAATGCTCGCTATGGCCGGATTGATCGGCCTCGGTCAGCAGCGAGACGATGGTGCCAACATGGGCACTGAAGAAACGATGCGCCTGATCCAACCCGGCCTCCCGCAGCCGGGCCGCGCGTTCCTTGCGGATCGGCTTCGGCACCGGGGGCATCCGGGCGGCCGGCGTTCCGGGGCGTTCGCTATAGGGAAAGACATGCAGATAAGGGATCTCGGCTTCCCGCACGAACCGAAGCGTGTCCTCGAACAGCGCATCCGTCTCGGTCGGGAAACCCGCGATCAGATCGGCCCCGATGGCGATTCCCGGGCGCAGGTCGCGGGCGCGGGCGATCACCGCCAGCGCCTCGGCACGGAGATGCCGGCGGCGCATCCGCTTCAGGACCAGGTCGCTGCCCGCCTGCAGCGACAGATGCAGATGCGGCATCAGCCGCGCCTCCTCGCCGATCAGCCGCCACAGATCGGCGTCGATCGCAGCAGGGTCGATGGACGACAGCCGCAGCCGAGGCAATTCCGGCACCGCCGCCAGCACCCGGCGGATCATTTGCCCGAGCGACGGCGCGCCCGGCAAATCCGGCCCGTACGACGCGATATCCACCCCCGTCAGCACGACCTCCCGGAACCCCCCCGCCACCAAAGTCCGCACCTGATCGGCGATCACGCCGACGGGGACCGAGCGGTTAGGGCCGCGGCCGAACGGGATGATGCAGAAGGTGCAGCGATGGTCGCAGCCCTGCTGCACCTGCACGAAAGCGCGCGCGCGGCTGGCGAATTCGGTGACAAGATGGGCCGCGGTCTCGCGCGCCGCCATGATGTCGGAGACGGCGGACCCGGCGCCCTCCGCCCAGCTTTCCGGCTTCAGCTTGTCGTCGTTGCCCAGCACGCGGTGCACGTTCGGCAGCGCGGCCCAGGCGGAGGGGTCGATCTGGGCGGCGCAGCCGGTGACGACGATCCGCGCTTCGGGCCGTTCGCGGGCCAGCTTGCGGATCGCCTGGCGGGCCTGGCGTTCCGCCTCGCCCGTCACGGCACAGGTGTTGACGATCACCGTGTCTGTCGCCGCCGCCGACAGGCCGCGCATGACCTCCAACTCATATGCGTTCAGGCGGCAGCCGAAGGTGAGGATGTCGACCGTCATGGCAGTTCGATTTCGCCGCGGAATGCGGTGACGGCCGGGCCGGTCATCAGCACATGGCCGTCCTCGCGCCATTCGATCCCGAGTGTGCCGCCATCGAGGATCACCCGGGCACGGCGGTGCGTCAGGCCGCGGCGGTGCGCGTTCACCAGGGTCGCGCAAGCGCCGGAGCCGCAGGCCAGGGTCAGGCCGGCACCGCGCTCCCAGACCTTCAGGCGGATCGTCTGCGGGTCCAGGATCTGGGCAAAGCCGATATTGGCCCGCTGCGGGAAGATCGCGTCGTGCTCCATCTCCGCGCCAAGCCGCGCGATCTGCACGGCGTCAAGGTCGGGGACGAAGAACGTGGCGTGCGGGTTGCCCATGCTGGCGGCGGCAGGCTCGCCCGGAAGGTTCAGGCGCAGCGTGTCGGCCGGGCCAGCCAGCGGGATGTCCGCCCAATCCAGCCGCGGCGGCCCCATATCGACCGTGATCGTCCCGTCCGCGGCCCGGGTCGCGGGCAGGTCGCCGGAGACGGTGCGGATGGTGACGGCGTCGCGGCCGGCGCCCCGCATCAGGATATCGGCGACACAGCGGGTGGCGTTGCCGCAGGCGCCGGCCTCGGAGCCGTCCGGATTCCATATCTGCATGAAGGCATCGGCGCCTTCAGTCGCCTGGATCGCGATCACCTGGTCGCAGCCGACGCCGAACCGCCGGTTGGCCAGAAATGCGGCTTGCGCGGCCGTCAGGTCGAGCGAACGGGCACGCTCATCAAGGATGACGAAATCGTTGCCGCAGCCATGCATCTTGACGAAGCCGATGTTCATCCGGCGGGATATAGAGAACCGGACCGGGTTGCGCCATATGGTGCCCAACTCAGGTGGGCAGGTCCTCCCAGGACACACCCTCGAAACCGAGGATGTACTCGGGTCCGAACATCAGGCTCGGCGTCTGGAAACCCGGTTTGACTTCGCCCGCCGCCACCCGCCGGGCGATGTCGGTCGCGGTCATCGCGGTCAGCGAGTAGCCGTCTGGCAGCCTCAGGCGGGATCGGACGCTGCCGCCCTTTGCGTCATGCGCGAGGCCCACCATGATGCTGCCCCCGGACCGCCGCGCCTCGTCGCTCGGGCCTTCCGGCTGGCGGTTGATCACGGCGCGCAGCAGGCCTTGGGTCAGCCCGAGCCCGAGCAGCGACCTGGCGAACCGGGGCAAGCCGGCCGCGACCTTCAACGCCGGAATGGCCCGATTGTGCACTTCGATGTTCGGGATGCCGGTGGAATAAAACGCCGTCGCCACATCGCCCCAGGAGATCGGCATCGTCGGAGTCACGCCGTGGCCGAAGTCGCAGTGTCCCGATCCCGGCCTCTCCAGTGTGACCAGCCGGCCTCCGCGGCGGACACGGGTTCCGCCGGGGAGTTCCTGGATCATGGTCTTGGCGGTGCCACGCGACAACTTCGCGCTGACAACTTCGATGTACAGCTTCAGATCGACCGCCCCGGGCATCCGGCGCTTCAGATGGGCGGCGAGGCAGTCGCTCGGCACGACGTCGTACCCGACCCCGGGCAGCAGCATCACGCCCGCCTGCCTCGCTTCCGCATCGCGCGCGGCCAAGGCCTCGAACACATCGATCTCGCCGGTGACGTCGAGGTAGTGGATGCCGCGGCGGATGCAGGCGCTGGCCATCGGCCGCGACGTGGCCGAGAACGGGCCGGCGATGCACAGCACGACCGCCACGCCGTCCAGGCCGGCGTCGATCCGGCCAGGGTCGCCAAGATCGAACGCGCGCCAGTCCAGGCCGAGCGGTTCGGCGACGGCCCTGACTTTGTCCGCGTTTCGACCGGCCAGGATTGGCGTCAGGCCCTGACCGTGCGCGGTGCGGGCGACCAGCTTTCCGGTGTAGCCGGTCGCGCCGTAGATCAGGATCGTCATCGAGGGGTGCCTCCCGGGCTTCGGCGCTTACAACCCGGCGGGCGGCGCGAAGCACTGAACCAGCCCTTTATACAGCCACAGGATGGGACTGCCAGTCGGGTTGGCGCCCGGAACAATCTTCTCGTCGGGCACCACCACCCAGTGGTCCGGCTGGTCGGGAAAATGCGCCGGCGTCACATGCGCGCGCCAATGCGTGCGCTTCACGTCGTCCTCATCGACCACGGTCACCATGTCCGCCTCCACCGGGCGGCCGTCACCGATATCGCAGCACGCGTTGTTATGCCGATCGGCGCGGGAGATGATCCAGGATTGATACGGCGCCATGATCTGCCCGTCCTCGCTGTCGGGCGGCGGCGGCGCCGCGTCCGCCGCCCGCACGAGCAGCGCCATCGCCATAGCCGTCGCCACGGGGGCGCGCTTTATCAGGGCCATGCTCCTCAGTGAACCATCGTACCGCGATCCATCATCGGCACCTCGCGCGGGATATGCTTGCGAATCCCCGAGGCCAGGATCAGCCCGGCCCCTGCCAGGATAATGGCCCCGGTGACCAGCATCGGCACCATGTATCCGCCGGTCGCATCGTGTAACAATCCCGTCACCTGCGGCGCCGCATACCCCGAGATGTTGCCGATGGAGTTGATGAAAGCGATGCCGCCCGCCGCGGCACCGGCACCGAGATAGGCCGTCGGCAGGTTCCAGAACACCGGCAGGCACGACGCGACTCCGCACACGGCGACGCAGAATGCCACCATGGTCAGATAGATGTTGCCGAGCAGCAGTCCCGCCGCCAACGCGCCGAAGCCGGAGACGGCGACCGGCACCACGACGTGCCAGATCCGCTCGCCGGTCCGGTCGGAACTGCGCGAGGCCAGGATCATGCCGACGGTGCCGCAGAGGTTCGGCAGCACCAGCAGGTAGCCGATGGCGGTGTTCGACAGGCCGAGCGACTTGACGATCAGCGGCAGGAAGAACGCGATGGCATAGACGCCGTAGGCGATGCAGACATAGGCCGCCGTGAGGATCAGCACCTCCGGCGTAACGATCGAGCGCAGCACGCCCATGCCGTGCCCGGTCTTCGCCGCGGCTTCGGTATCGAGCCGGCGTTGCAACCAGGTGCGCTGCTCGGCGCTGAGCCAGTGGGCGTCGGCCGGGCGATTGCACAGGATGGCGATGCCGTAGATGGCGAGCAGCACGGCGGGAATGCCCTCGACCAGGAAGATCCACTGCCAGCCCTTGATGCCGAGCGCACCGTCCAGCTTCAGCAGCGCCGCGCCGAGCGGGCCGCCGAGCACGCCGGCGAAGGCGCCGAAGGCATAGAAGATGCCCATCATCCGGCCGCGGTAGAACGCCGGGAACCAGCAGGTCATGATATAGGCGACGCCCGGGAAGAACCCGGCCTCTGCGATGCCGAGCAGGAAGCGCACGGCGACGAAACTCGTTCCGCCTGTGATGAAGGCGGTGCTGGCCGAGCAAATGCCCCACAGGACCATGATCGCGGTGATCCAAATGCGGGCGCCGAAGCGGGCGAGCATCAGGTTGGCGGGGAACTGGAACAGGATGTAGGTCCAGAAGAAGGCTCCGGCGCCGAAGCCATAGGCGCTGGCGGTCAGGCCGAGATCCTTGTTCATCGTCAGCGCCGCCATCGACACGTTGAAGCGGTCGAGTGCGTTCAGCATGTAGCCGATGCTGAGGAACGGGATCAGGCGCCATGCCACCTTGCGCATGACGGCGTTTTCGAAATGGTTTTCCATCGTCGCCTCCTGTGGACTCTGCGGTCCCGGGGGCAGGCTAAGACGCTTTCGAGCGGGAGGGAAAGGCGGGTTCCGGTTCGGCACCGTTATGGGTCGCGCGGTTGCAGATTATGCAGTCGGCTGCGGCCGCTGATGGTCCGCAAGCAAGTATTTTAACACGGAGGACACCGAGGACCATGAAGGACCACGAAGAAGCAAGCAGGGCGCTTCGCGCGGCGCCGCCAAGGCGACGTCCAAGAATGACTGGTTCAGTACCGGGGGCACCCTCTAACCGTCATGGCCCGGCTTGTCCGGGCCGCCTGTCGCGGCAGGTGCTGGCGGGGGTGGCCCGGACAAGCCGGGCCATGACGGAACACGATCGACCGCCCAATTCGCTTATTCTCGGGCGTCCTAACGGTCGACTTCGTGCAGCTTCTAGATCCTTCGTGTTCTCCGTGTTAAAATACTTGCTTGCGGGGGGTTGATTTACCTGCCCGGCGCAGCCCCTCAACCCCACTCCGCCTCGATTTGCTCGACCGCCCCTTGCGCACTAGTAACGACGGCGTCGGACATATCCGCCCCCGGCGAAAACTCCGCAGCCTCCACTCCGTAGACCACGCAAACCCGCGGCAGGCACGACAGCGCAGCCGCCAGGCCGACAGCCTCGGCGACGCCGAGCCCGTGCGACGACGCCCCGCGCGGCCCCGGCACAACCTCCCCGGCCACGCAATCGAACCGCCGGACCGTGCCCGTCGGCGCGCCCGATACCATCGCGTCGACGAGAATCGCCTCGTCCGCCTCTCGCAACAAGTCGATCAGCTCCGCCGCGCCGCCGCGCCGCTCCTCGATCCGCACATCGGCCGGCAGCCGATCGCGCAACATGCGGGCGATCAACAGCCCGATGCCATCGTCGCCGCGGTCCGGGTTGCCAACACCCACGACCAGCCGGCGCACGGGGTCAGACACGCACGATATCCACTTTCAGGAAATGCGTGGCGCAGGAAATGCACGGATCATGGTTGCGGATCGTCTGCTCACACAAATGACGCAGGCGGTCGTTGTCCTCGTGCAGCCAGCCGGGAGCGAAACTGCGCAGGTCATCCTCGATGCTCGGCAGGTTCTGCGATGTCGGCGGCACGATCTTGGCGTCCAGGATGGTGCCGTCCTCCGCCAGTTCGTAGCGATGATACAGCATCCCGCGCGGCGCCTCGGTGCAGGCATAGCCCTTCCCTGCCCGCAACGGCGCATCATCGAACGGCCGGTCCGGCGGGTCGTACGCGTCGATCACCCGCAACGCCTCATCCAGCGCGTATACGACTTCCACCGCCCGAATGACGATGCTGCGGAATGGATTGTTGCACGTTGGCCCCAACCCCGCCTGCTGAGCCGCCTCCCGCGCCAACGGCGACAGCAGCGCCGAATTCAGGCTGTACCGCGCCAAAGGCCCGGTGAGATAAGCGCCATTCCCGATGTGACGCGAGTGCAGCGCGTTCGACCGCTTAACGTGGTATTCCTCGAAATGCGCGTCGTATTCTTGCGGCGTGATGCTCAACCCCTTGTTGCTGACCACCCGACCAGCGTTGAACGGATATTCGCCGGCTTCGCCCAGCGACACCAGATCGTAGTCCCGCTCGCAATCGGGAAACTCGAAGCCGGCGACCAGTTTCACCGTTCCCAGCGAAGCCTCCAGCGCGCGCTTCAGGTCCTCCCGCAACGCGCCCAGTTCCCGCTTCGACGGCACCCTGTAAAACCCGCCGACACGCACATTGATCGGATGGATTTCCCGGCCGCCCAGCAGCTTCAGGATCGCGTTGCCCGCCTTCTTGATCGCCAGCCCGGTCTGCACGATACCGGGATGGTCCTTCGCCATCTCCACCGCGCCGTCGTATCCGAGAAAATCCGGAGCGTGCAGCATATACATGTGCAGCACATGGCTCTCGATCCATTCGCCGCAGTACAGCAGCCGTCGCAGTTCCCGCACCGGGGTCGAAACGACGATGCCAAGCGCGTCCTCCATCGCGTGCACGGCACTCATCTGATACGCCACCGGGCAGATTCCGCAGATCCGCGCGGTGATATCCGGAACCTCCGTATACGCCCGGCCACGCAGGAACGCCTCGAAGAACCGGGGCGGCTCGAAAATCCGCAGCTCCGCCTCGCGCACCGTCGTCCCGTCGGTCGCCAGGCGCAGCGCGCCCTCACCCTCCACCCGGGCGAGCACATCGACGTTGATCGTTCTACGTGCCATGACGTTCGCTTTCTTTCTTGAACGCATCGGCCACCGGGTTGAACGTGCGATAGACGCGCCGCAATCCCCGTTCATCCATTCCCGCATCCACCAGCCGAGGCGCCAGCGACACCGGATTTGGCGTTTCCTTCGGCCCGAAGCAGCCATAGCAGCCGCGGTTGTACGCCGGGCAGATCGCACCGCAGCCGGCATGGGTCACCGGGCCGAGGCACGCCGCCGCACCGCGCACCAGGACGCAGACGGTGCCGCGCGCCTTGCACTCGACGCACACGCTGTGCGCCGGAATGTTCGGTTTGCGCGCGTTCAGGTAGGCCGTCAGCACCTCCAGCAACTGGTGCTTATTGATCGGACAGCCGCGCAGTTCGTAATCCACCTCGACATGCGCGCCGATCGGCGTCGATGTCGCCAGGGTCTCGATGAATTCCGGATGGGCGTAGACGACCGAGGTGAACTCCCTGACGTCCTTGAAGTTGCGCAGCGCCTGGATTCCCCCCGCCGTCGCGCACGCGCCGATGGTGATCAGCTTCCGAGACTGCCGCCGCACGTCGCGCAGCCGCTCCAGGTCGTGCTGCGTGGTGACCGATCCTTCCACCAGCGACACGTCGTACGGTCCTTTCAGCACCCCGCGCGTCGCCTCCGGGAAATACGCGATCTCCACCGCGCCAGCCACAGCCAGCAATTCATCCTCGCAGTCCAGCAGCGACAACTGGCAGCCGTCGCAGGAGGCAAACTTCCAAACGGCAAGCTTCGGCTTACGTGCGGTCTTTGCCATCTTAAAACTCGCGAATGGAATAAAGCGGCTCGATCTCGTCGAACCGGTAGACCGGACCGTCCTTGCACACGAAAGTCGGGCCAATCTGGCAATGACCGCACAATCCAACGGCGCATTGCATGTTGCGTTCCAGCGTGACCCAGACGCGATCGGTCGTGACCCCCAGCTCCGCCAAAGTATCCACCGCCTGCCGCGTCAACGCCTCCGACCGGCAGACAAACGCCTGGGTGGACTGCCAGTCGATCTGCGCCGCCTTGATCGCCGACACCACGCCGCCGACCCGTCCGCGATACCCGCTGGGGGCGGAATGAACCGTCAGGTGAACGTGCATGTCGAACCGCGCCCGCCAGCGGTGCAAATCGATTTCGTACATGATATCGTCGACGCCGCGCGTGCCGTAGCAGACAACGACCTTGCCGAAGTCCTCGCGCCGGTGCAGCACTTCATAGATCAGCCCGCGCAACGGCGCCAAGCCGATTGTGCTCGTAACAAAAATCAGGTCCGAGCCGACCACCTCGTCGATCGGCCATGGCCGCCCGAACGGCCCGCGAATGCCGACGACGGCTCCGGCTCGCAACTGCTGCATCGCATTGGTCACCGGCCCGACCGCGCGGATCGTGTGCACCAGCGTATCCGGCTGCCGGCAATCGCCGCTGATCGAGACCGGGATTTCCCCAACCCCGAACTGATACACCATGTTGAACTGGCCCGGCCGGTAGTGAAACGGCCTGCCGTCCAGCGACTTCAAATGCCACGTATAGACGCCCGGAATCTCCCGGATCACCTTGGCAATCCGAAACGGCATCGGCACCATCGGATCGATCGTCGCGACATCGTTGCCGGCAGTTGCATCCACGGCTTCAGCCTCTGTGCCTGGGAGGAGGCGCCGGCTCCGTCGCCAGCTCGACAATTCGCAACCGCGTACTCGCCAGCCGGCGCGCCATGATCGGCACGAAACGTTTGTAGATCTCGTAGCCCAGTGACCGGTCGCTTTCCATCTTGCCGCGCAGGCAGGCGCCGTCGAGCTTCAGCAGGCGCACCTGCTCACTCGCGCGGGCATCGTTGGTCCAGCGATACGGCGGCAGCAGCCAGCTCCAACCGAAGATATCCCCCGTCTCCAGCGTCTCCACGACAATCGGAGGACCCTGCGGCACATGGATTTCCAGCGCCACCAGACCGTGGCGGATCAGATAGAAATTATCCGCCGGATCGCCTTCGCGGAAAATGTAGTCGCCCGGATGATAGACCGCATTGCTACAGCAGCCGACAATGGTGCGCAGCGCGTCCGGGTCCATGCCCTCGGCGAATGGGTGGTGGGCCAATGTGTCTTCCAATCCGACGATATGGACCACGTTTACCTCCTTTCGATTATTCTACGAATTGGCCGAATCGCTGAAACATCACAGCTCCTTCACGCCCAGGAGCCGGCGCACGCGGTCATAGCGCAGCACCGGCCCGTCCTTGCAGACGAACAGTCCGTCGAACTGGCAATGGCCGCACAACCCGATGGCACATTGCATGCTCCGCTCGACCGAGACCCATATGCTGGATTCGGCAACGCCGATATCCCCCAGACCCGCAGCGGCGAATCGCATCATCACCTCCGGTCCGCACACCAGGGCGGTGGTCCGTGCGGCATCGACCGCCAATTGCGGCAGCAGGCGCGTCACCACACCGACATGGCCGCGCCACGCCGGGCCGGCATGGTCCACCGTCACCTCAAGCTGCACATCCAGCCGCTTGCGCCACGTCTCCAGTTGGCCGCGAAACAGGATGTCCTCGGGGCTGCGCGTGCCGTACAGCAGCGCCACGGCGCCGAAGCGCTCCCGGTTTCCCAGCACATGGTAGACCGACGATCGCAGCGCCGCCATGCCGAGTCCGCCGGCGACCATGACCACGTCCCGGCCAGCCAACTCGCCGATCGGCCAGGCGGTGCCGAACGGCCCGCGCAGGCCGATACAATCCCCCGGCTGAAGTGCGGCCAAGGCGTGGCTGACCGCGCCAACCGCCCGCACGGTCTGCACCAGGCCAGTCTTGTCCGCAGGATCGCCGCTGATGCTGACCGGGATTTCGCCGACGCCGAAGACGCATAGCATGGTGAACTGGCCCGGCCGGAACGCCGGCAGCGTCCCGCCATCCATCGCTTCGAACGTCAAACTCACCGTGCCGGGCAGTTCGCGCACGCGCTTCCTGACCCGCACGATGCGCGGTAGCATCGGATCGGCCGCCGCCCGGGCGAGCGGTTCAGCGATGGCGGCCATAGACGTCCAACATCTGCAACCGAGCCGCGTGCAGCCGCTGCACCAGCACCCCCAGGAAGCGCTTCAGCACCTCGTAGCCCAGATCGTGATCCGCCTCGCACTTGTCCCGCAGGCAGCGTGCATCGAGCGCGAGGGTGCGGGTCGGTTCGACGGCGCGGGCGTCGTAGCCCCAGCGATAGGGCGGCAGCAGCCAGGTCAGGCCGGCGACGTCGCCTTCCCCGATGCTCTGGAACTGCACCGCCCCGCGGCCCGGGACGGCGATCTCCAACGCGGCGCGGCCGTGCCGGACCAGGTAGATCCAGTCGGCCGGGTCCTCGCTGTGGAACAGGTATTCGTCGGTCCGGAACGCTGCGTTCCGGGCACAGCCCGCGGCCAGGGCGATGAACGGCCGCGGCAGACCGGCAAATAGCGCGTGCTCGCCGAGGTAGCGTTCAAGCCCCTCCATGTCCCGCTCCCGGACCGTCGCCGCGTATGGCGCGGACTTCTTCGGTGATGTCGATGCCAACCGGGCACCAGGTAATGCAACGGCCGCAGCCGACGCAGCCGGAGGTACCGAACTGATCCTGCCAGCTCCCCAGCTTATGCGTCATCCACTGGCGATAGCGCGACCGCGGCGAGGGCCGCACGCTGCCGCCATGGATATAGGAAAAATCGACCGAGAAGCACGAATCCCAGCGCCGAGTCCGCTCCGCCGCGCCGGACAGGTCATTGACGTCGGCCACGGCGGTGCAGAAGCAGGTTGGGCAGACCTGGGTGCAGTTGCCGCAGGACAGGCAGCGCGCCGCGACGTCGTCCCACCGCTTGTGCTCCAAATTGCCCAGCAGCAGGTCGTGCACGTCATCCGCGCGCATCTGCCGGCCCATGGTGGCGGCGGTGTGCTCCACGATGCCCGCCGCGCGGTCCAGGTCCGCCGGTTCGGCCGGGCGGTGCGGCAGACGGGCCACCATCAGCGCGCCCGCATCACTGCCGGTTTCCAGCAGGAACCCGTCCGCCAGCTCGGTCAGCGCCAAATCGTATCCCGCCGCCGCCTTCGGCCCGGTGTTCATCGAGGCGCAGAAGCAGGTGCCCCCCGCCGTGCCGCAGTTCACTGCGACCAGGAACACGCCCTCCCGCCGCGCGCGGTAGTGCGGATCGACATAGGGGCCTTGCAGGAAAACCTTGTCCTGGATGGCGATGGCGTGCAGCTCGCACGACCGCACGGCCAGGAACGCGAACCGCTCCTCCGGTTCCGGGTCCGTGGTTACCCGCATACCGGCCGCGTCCGGTTCGGCCCGCCACAGGCGGAGCAGCGGAGGATGCAGGAACCGCTTCCAGGCATGCGGCCCGACGGCGTAGCCGAACAGCGCATCGTCGTCCCGCCGCTTCAGGCGATACCGGCCGCCGTCCTGCTCATCGGTCCAGCCGGCGGGCAGGTCGGCCAGTGTCGATACATCATCATAGACGATCGCGTCGTCCCGCACGGTCGGGCCGATGACGCGGAAACCGTCGTCGCGCAGGGCCTCGAGCAACGCTGCCAAGCCATCCCGGCCGATGACGACGGGGTGGTAGGACATCTAGCGGCTCCGGCCGAGCCGCGCCGGCCGCCACGCCTTCTGCGTTGCCGACCAGAGGCGTGGATGGTGGGGGACCAACGCCGCGAGGACGGGCTTCGCACCATGGCTATCAGAATAGCGTAGCACGGCGATCACCCCATTCGTCATGGCCCGGCATGTCTGGGCCACCTGTCGCGGCACATGCTGGTACGGGTGGCCCGGAACAACCGGGCCATGACGAGGACCGAACAATGCCTCGGCCAAACCCATCCCTCGCTGCCCCTGATAGCTATGGTCTTCGCTCACCATCGGCATTGATACAGGTCAACCGGGGCACCGCAAGCCGTCGCGTCAACAGGTCAGCGCGTCCGCCGCGGAGGCACCGCGCAACCGACGTACCTGCTGCTCCAGTTCGTGCAACGTGAACGGCTTTGTCAGCCGAGGCTTTCCCTGCATCGCTTCAGGCAGGATCCAATCGCTGTAGCCGCTGGCCAGCACGAACGGAATGCCGCGGGCCTCTAAAATCTCCGCCGCCGGAAACACCTGGCCGCCGCGGATGTTCACGTCGAGTATGGCGGCATCGAGCACTGCGTCGCGCGCCAGCCGCACCGCGTCGCCGAGCTTGCCGACCGGGCCAACCACCACGCATCCGAGGCCCTTGAGGGCCTCCTCCAGGAACATGGCGATCATCATTTCGTCTTCCACCACCAGCACCCGCCACCCGCCGGTTCCGCCGGAAATAGTTGCGTCCAACATTATTTTTCGCCTTCGGTGCGAACCGGATTGACGTCACCCGTCAATGGCAGCGTGATCGTGCAGCGCAGGCCCTCGGGCAGGAACGCCTGGGTCACTTCGGCATCGAGTTCCAGCACCAGGCCCTTCTCAATCAGCGAGGAGCCAAAGCCCCGCCGAGTTGGTTCCCTGACCTCGGGGCCGCCGGTCTCGATCCAATGCAGTTTCAGAACAGAATGATCCGCCATCGGCTCGACCGCCCAGGTCACCGCCAGCCGGCCGGAGGCCGTCGACAGCGACCCGTATTTGGCGGCATTGCTGGCGAGCTCGTGCACCGCCATCGCCAGCGCCAGCCCGGCCTTCGGCGTCAGGGACACGCCACGGCCCTCGATGATCACGTTGCCGGTGCCGCGGTCATAGGGTGCCAGTTCGGTCTCGATCAATGCCTGCAGCCGAAGCTCCCCGTGGCCGGATTGGGTCAGCAGGCTGTGCGCCTTGGCGATCGCGCCGATGCGGCCCTGAATTTCGGCGGCGAACGCCTCCGGGGTTTGACTGGTGTTCAAGGTCTGCGTCACGACCGCCGACACAATGGCCAGGATGTTTTTCACGCGGTGATCGAGTTCGCCGAGCAGCAAATGCGCCTTCTGCTCGGCGGCGCGGCGTTCGCTGATATCGCGCGCCACCACCGACGCCCCGATGACCTTGCCATCGGCTTCCCGCAGCGCCGAGATGGTGACGGAGACCTCGACCTGCCGCCCGTCCTTGGTGGTCTTGATGCTATCGAAATCGGCGGCCGGTTCGCTGTCGTCTCGGTCGTTCAGCAACGCAGTCCAATCGTGCGGCTGGGGCCCCTTCAGAATCTCCGCGATGGGCTGTCCGATCGCCTCGGACGCGGTGTAGCCGAGCAACTGTTCGGCGCCGCGGTTCCAACTTGTTATGGTGCCTTCGAGGTCATGACTGATGATTGCGTCGTGCGACCATTCGACGATCGCCGCGAGGCGAGCCCGCGCCTCCTCGTGCCGTTTGCGCTCCGAAATGTCGATGAAAGTGATAACCACACCGTCGATCACATTGTTCATGTCGCGGTATGGCCGCACCTGCATCAGGTAGCTTTGGTCACCGTCGGTCAGCGATACCTCGCGTTCGATCGACACCAGGTTGGTCAGCACCTGATGCACGTCCTTGCCCAGCCAGTCCCGCGTCAAATGGGTCACGATATCGGTGATCGGCCGACCCTCGTCGCCGTCGCGGACCTTGAAGATCTCCAGCAAGCGCGGCGTGAAACGGCGTATGTGCAGATTGTTATCTAGAAATAACGTCGCGATCGACGTGCTGTCGAACAGATTGGCCAGGTCGCTGTGCGCCCGCACCAGGCCTTCGTTGCGGTGGTTCAGCTCGGCGTTGATGGTTTGCAGTTCCTCGTTCAGGGACTGCAACTCCTCCTTCGATGTCTCAAGCTCCTCGTTGGTGGACTGTAACTCCTCGTTGACCGACAGATATTCCTCGTTGGAGGATTGCAGTTCCTCGCTCGACGCCTGCAGTTCCTCCGAGGCGTTGCGCAACCTCTCGCGTGTCGCCGCCAGATCGCGCTTCAGGTCCCGCACCGCGGAGGTGTCCCTGTCGTCCGCATCGTCCGGTGCCGTCTGTCCGGGCTGATCCGCCGGAACGGCATCCTGGAAGGCGATGACGAACAGGTCGTCCTCGCCGATGTCGCGCAGGGGTTCGACGATGATGTTGACGGTTTCGTTGACTTCACCGATGCCCATGACGGCACCGCCGTGCAGCACCCGTTCGCCGGTCTCGGCGGCCTGGTTCAACGCGGCGCGCGCCGCCGCCCGCAGGTCCGCGTGCAGCAGAGCGAACAGATTGAGGCTTGCCGCGCCGGTGGCCGGTTCGATGTATTTCGCGGTCTGCCCGGAAAAGCGCAGCACGTCGTCGTGGCGATCGACAACCATATAGGCCGGGACATAGCGGTGCATGGCCCGGGCCGCCCGCCGCTCGATCGCGTCGTGGCTGGCGGCGACGGCGCGCCGGGACGGGACCGCCGCCGCCGGCAGGCGGGCGAGCGGATAGACCGGCAGCCGCGCCGCCACGCTCTGCCGGATGAACAGCCGGTGCTTCTTGTTGATCGGCGCGAACAGGCGCGGCTGCACCGCGACGCCTTCGGACGGCCCGAGCAGCAGGAACCGGTTCGGCATCAGCGCGTAATGGAACGTCGTCAGGTACTCGGTGCTGTAGTTGCGGCTGAAAGTAGATCAGCAGATTGCGGCAGGAAACCAGATCGAGCTTGGAGAACGGCGGATCCTTCACCAGATCATGCACCGAGAACAGGCACATCTCGCGGATCGCCTTGGAGATGCGGTAGCCGCCGTTCTCGCGGACGAAGTTGTGCTGCAGCCGTGTATCCGAGATGTCGGCAACGATGGCCGCGGAATACATCCCGGCCCGGGCAGCGTCGATCGCGCGCGCATCGATGTCGGTGGCGAAAATCTGCACCGGAACGGATACGGGCAGGCGGTCCCTGTATTCCTTCAAAAGGATCGCGAGCGAATAAGCTTCCTCGCCGGACGCGCATCCCGGCACCCAGATCCGCACCGGGTCGGTCATGTCGCGATCGGCCAGCAATTCCGGAACGACGGCGGATTCCAGCGTCTCGAACACGTCGGGATCGCGGAAGAACCGGGTCACGCCGATCAGCAGTTCGCGGAACAGCAGATCGGCCTCATGCGGGGAGGTGCGCAGCCGATCGATATAGTCTTGCACACGGGAAGTTTGCAGCACGTGCATCCGGCGCTGAATTCGCCGCATCAGCGTGCCGTCCTTGTACTGGCCGAAGTCGCGGCCAAGCTTGGCGTTCAACACGGTGCAGATCACCGGCAGGTTGGACGGCAGATCCTCGCGGATGCCATCCGGGCCGCGATTGTTGTCGAAAATGCTTCGGTGGTGTTCGTAGTTGATCAGCGCTGCCGACATGTCCTCGACCCGCAGCACGTGATCGACGAAGCCGGCCGAGGCAGCGCTTTGCGGCATGCCGCTTTTGGCGTGGTGATCGAATTCGGCCTGGCTTAACGTCAGGCCGCCATTGGCCTTGATCGCGGCGATGCCCGCGGAGCCGTCGCTGCCAAAGCCGGAAAGGATGATCCCGACCGCGTTCTCGCCCTGGTCTTCGGCGAGGGACGTGAGGAACGTGTTGACCGAGACGCGCCGTGCGACGGCGGAGGCCGGGCGGCGGATGCAAAGCCGGCGGTGCTTGATCGTCAGCGTGACGTTCGGCGGAATGACATAGACTTCGCCGGGATTGAGCGTGGCACCGTCCTCCGCCAGATGCACCGGCATCGGCGTATAGCCGGCGATGATCGGCACCAGGGCGCTTTCGTGGTCGGGGTCGAGGTGCTGCACCAGAACGAAGGCCATGCCGGTATCGGCCGGCATGTTGGCGAAGAACGCCTTGAAAGCGCTGATCCCGCCGGCGGATGCGCCGACTCCGACGATCAGGCGCGGTTTTTCAGCCGGTTGGATGGCGGTTCCGGATAGGTCGCCCACGGTGGCTTGGCTCGCTTCCTGAGGCGTTTCGACCGAGGCCGCAGCGTTTACGCTTTTATTGGGCCGGCGTGTCGAGCGCATTGAACCCCATCACGCAACGTCACCTCAGCCTTTACGCCTCATGGTGGATACCTTCAAGCAAGATACTCCATTCGCGGCCGAAATTGGCACGAATTGGCCTAATATTGACGACTCTTCGGACAGACTCTTCGGCAGCGCCTCCCGGGTCATGCCGACGAAGGGTGTCGTCCGCGCCTTTTCCTTGCAAAACAGAAGCGTGGAGGACGCGCCTGCGCCCCATAGGCGTCAAAATAGTGTCAGCGGCACGTCGCTCCGTCCTCGTGTCATGGCTGGATTTAGTCCGGTCATCCACCACTTTCGGGGCTGATTGAGGCAAAGTCGTCGATGGCCGGCACAAGGCTGGCCATGACACGAGGGTCGATCGGCCTGAATACACGACATCCAGCGCAAAAACGACGACAACGCCCGGTTGCAGTAACGCCAGAAAATTATACCTGAAGTTAACCGAACGCGCCGACCTCGTGCGTGACGGCGGTGGCGATTTCCCGAACCATGCCGAAAAGGCGCCGCATCGGGGCGAAAATCTCCTCATGTTCCCGCGCATACGAACCCGTCCCGCGCGGCGGTGCCGGTTCGCCGTAATCGGCATCCGCCGCCGGATCGGCGGCCAATGGAAATATTTCCGCCAGCAATTGCAAGGACGCCTCGATGTCCAGCCGCAGGATCGCCGCCTCCATCACCATCCGGGTGACGCCGTGCCGCGGTGAGAAATCGGGAATCTCAGTCGCCACGAGCCAGATCCGATGGATCAGCGACAGGCGCAGCGCGTGCAACAGAACTTCTCGCGTGGACATGCGCGGCACGTCCGGCCAGGTCACCCGCAGTGCCAGATGGTCCGCCAGGATGCGCCGGAACATCGACTGCGCGTCGGCCCAGATGTCCAGTCTTTCCAGTGCGCGAGCCACGGAAACCAGCGCCTCCCGCCGGCCGGGTCGCTTGGTGTGTGCGGAACGATCCAGCCAAGTCCCGGGATCGAGCGATTCGATCACCGCCCGCAGCACCTCAATATCGGAATGAGCCAGTGCGTGGCTGGCCAGATCCATCGCCCGCCGGAACCGGCGGCTGTTCTGCCGCAGGTCGGTGAACGTCTCCGGATGGCGCGCGGCGGCGGCGCCAAGTCCTTGCAGAGTATTGGCGCAATAACCCAATTGTTGAAGGATCGCGTTGTTGGGGATTGCCCGCAGTTCCCGCGGGTGGCGGATGCCGGTGGCACCGGCCATGCCGTCCGACTGCCGCGCGGCCGGACGCGATCCGGTGCGGTCAAGTAACGATGGACCGAACGTGCCCAGCAGCGCGGCGTATCCCGCGTCCTCCACCAAGCCACCCATCGCAGTACGAATGGTCGCGAAGAAATCGGCCGCGAAATCCGGATCCGCATAGACCGGATCTTCGATCGCGCCCGCCGCCTTGTGGTAGGTCTGCTCGGCGATCCGCGTAACGGTCGCCAGCGCCAGTTCGGGCGTGGCGAACAGCAGATAGCCGTCGCCGCCCTGGAACGCCGCTTCCTCCCGCACCTTCAGCCCGGACCGCCCCAGCGCCTGGCGCGACGCCGTCGGCGACAAATACCGCAGCCGATCGGCCAGCGAGCCGGGATGCGCGCCGCGGCCGATGCTCTCGCCGTGGGTGTCGAACAGGATCACCTCGACATCGGTCACGCCGTGATGCGCCAGCGTATGCGCGATTTTCATCCGCAGCCGCTCGATCAGGTAGCTGGCGGCGAGCTGGCCGACATAGCGGCCGGAATCGGAATAACCGAACTGCAACGCCAGCCGGCCGGTGGTCTTCAGGTATTCGCGGTAATGCGGGCTGCGCAGGGCTTCTTCCAGCACCGTCGCGCCTTGCTCCAGCGCCTCGGCGGTTTCGAACAGCGGGCTGATTTCGATGTGCTTCTCGATGCCGAACAGCTTGGCCAGCCACAGCGCGGCGAGCAGCGTGTAGCCCGTTTCGGTTTCCGCGATCAGGAAGCGGATCGGCACCGAACCGTCGACGTGCTTGATGATCTGCGCGACCGCCATCATCAGCTTCGCGGCCGAGGCCTGCTCGGCGATCAGCGCGCCGAAATCCACCGGGATCGGCTGCACCGTGTCCAGCGCCGCGTTGATCGCCGCGAACAGCGCCCGCCGTCGCGACGGATCTTCCGGCGGATCGGCGAAGCCCAGCCGCTGGCGGACCACGTTATGGATCTGCGTCGAGTTCAGCCGCGTATGGGTGTGCGCCAGCCCGAGGCCGTGCGACACCAGCCCGGCGCGGGCGACCGTCAGCGCCAGCTTGGCGTGCTCCTCGGAGTTCGCGATCGCCTCGGCGAACAGCGGCAGCAGCGGCTTGGGGCTGGTCAGCGCGACTTCCCGCCCGCCAATCAGGGCGTGCGCGAAGGCGGCGACCTTGGCCGGATCGGGCCGATCGGGGCAGAGCGAGATTTGGTGCTCCACGGCGTCGCGCGCCTCGGCGAGCCGTTCCGCCAGCGTGGCAGCCGCCGGCAGCGCGGAGGTCTGGGCATGCAGCCGGCGCAACTGAAGCTGCTTCATCTCCAGCCGCAAACGCAGCGTGTCCCACCAGCCGATATCGGTGCGGCCGTCGGTGTCGTAGCCAACCCAGGTGGAGAGAATGACCGGGCTGGGCGACAGCTCGGTCCAGCGGTCCGCCCAGGCGCCGCGGGCGACCGAGATCAGCGCGCTGTTGAAGCGGTCGATCGCGTCGCGGCCGTTGACGATGGCGGCGACCGACTGGTCGAACTCGCTGCGCAGGGTGATGGGCGGCGGGCGGTGGGATTCGAACTGCGGCGCCGGCCGGCCGCAGGCGGCCTCGGCGAGCGCCTGGTTGACCGGCAGCGGCAAGGAAAACGTCGGATGCGCGGTGAATACGGCGGCGAAGCGGGTGCGCTCGGTCAGGGCGCGATATTCGGCCCAGCGGATCGGGCTGTCCTTAGGGTCGGGCCGCAAGCAGGATCTGCGCCAGTTTGGCGAGCGAGGCGTCGTTGGCGGCGGGATCGACGCCGCCGACATACTTGGCGATGCGGGCGGCCCGGTCGGCGAAGGCGGCATCGCGCAGGTAGCGGATCAGGGCGGCGGCATCCGCCTCGGTGATGATGTCGTTGTCCATCTGGCGGGTGATCGCCAGCGAGGTGAGCAGCACGGGACTGCCGAACGGATCCTCGTCGGCCCTGGCGCCGAGACGGGCTGTCAGGGCCAGCAGCTCCTTGGCAAGAGCGGCTGTGGCCGAGGGATCGGACGTCGGGGCAGCTTGCATATCAGGCATGCGGTGACTTTGACGGCCTTTCCGCGCCGCAGCAAGTGCGAAGCTGCCCCGTTTTTCGCCAATTGCCCGGTCAGACGGTTAATTCATTCCGGCGGGTGGGTCGCATGCCACTGTTTTCATCTCCGCCGGGACCGAGACCTCCAGCAGTTCGAGTTCGTCAGCGGTGCCGGTTTCGTTGTGCCGCATGCCGCCGGGGATCATCAGGGAGTCGCCGGGGTTGAGGCGGACCTTGGTGCCGTCCTCGAATTCCAGGTCCACCCAACCTTTCAGCATGTAGACGAACTGGTGCTCGCAGACGTGGTAGTGCCACCCGGTCGGTTGGCCGAGGCCCTGCGTGGCGGAGGTGACCTGCGCCCGCAGCTTGCCGCCGGTGGCGTCGGTCACGCCGAGATCGCGGTATTTGAAGAAGGCGCGGCGGCCGGCGACGTAGTTGGCGTTGTCCACTGTCGCGTGGGCGAGCTTACCGGGTGCGGTGGTAACGGAATCGTTCATCGGTGTTTTCCTCCTGTTTTGCTTTTCGTTCGTCGGGGTGGGCCGTTGCTTTCTTCGTCGGGGTGAGCCATCGCTTTTATCGTCATGGCCCGGCTTGTCCGGGCCACCGCCACCCGCACGCGCCGCTGTAGGTGGCCCGGACTTCGCCAGGCCAGGACGGTGAAAGGCTGTGGGCGCTGATACTCTTAGAGGCTGTGGGCGCTCGTACTCGCGGTTCAATCCTGTACTCTGGATACAATATATGCCCCGCCCTGCCCGCACGCGCAAATCCCGACGCGCCGCCTTGCCGAATGCCCTGCCAGACGGCATCTAGCCGGCATGAGCAATCAGACTCCGAAAATCCGCATCCGCGGCCTGTACAAGCGGTTCGGCAGCAAGCAGGTGCTGGACGGCGTGGACCTCGACGTGATGCCCGGGACGTCGATGGTGGTCATCGGCGGGTCGGGGTCCGGCAAGTCGGTGCTGCTGAAATGCGTGCTCGGGTTGCTGGAGCCGGATGACGGGGTGATCGAGATCGACGGCGTCGATCTGGCCACCCTGCCGCGCCAGGAGCGCGAGATGACACGCGCCCGCATCGGCATGCTGTTCCAGGCCGGCGCGCTGTTCGACAGTTTGACGGTCTGGGAGAACGTGGCGTTCGGGCTGATCGCCCGGCACAAGGTGTCGCGCGCGGAAGCGCGGGAACGGGCCAACAGTTTCCTGGAGGAGGTCGGGCTTGCCGCCAGCGTTGGCGACCTGGCGCCGGCGGAGCTCTCGGGGGGCATGCAGAAGCGCGTCGCCCTGGCGCGGGCGATCGCCGCACAGCCGGACATCATGTTCTTCGACGAGCCGACGACCGGGCTGGATCCGATCATGGGGGCGGTGATCGACGGGCTGATCGTCGATTGCGTCAAGCACCTCGGCAGCACCGCCGTCGCCATCACGCACGACATGGCGAGCGCTCGGCGCATCGGCGATCAGGCGGCGATGCTGCATCACGGGCGGATCATCTGGCACGGACCCGCGGCCCGGTTGATGGACAGCGGCAATCCGGAGGTCGATCAGTTCACGCATGGGCGGCGAGAGGGGCCGATCCAGATGGAGTTGCGGCGCTGAAGCGGGTCTGGCTGCTGGCGGGGCTGCTGCTGGCGCCTTGCGCGGCGCGCGCGGACGCTGCGCCGCAACTCGTCGGGCTGTTCATCCAGGGCTGCATGCCGTTTGCCGGGAATCCCTCGGCGTTGCGCGCCTGGGCTGGCAAGACCGGGCTTCCGGCCGTGCCGGAACAAGCCCGCGCCGCGTTCCTGCATGGGGCACCGGGGCAGGTATTCGATGGCTCGACGGCGGAGGGCAAGCTGGTGCTGGTGTCGTCGGATGACGGCATCTGCTCGGTGGTGACCGATCAGGCGGTGCAGCAAGCGGTGGTGGACACGCTGGAGGCCGGGCTGAACCGGGCCGGGGCGGCGTTCCGGCTGGCGATCGAGCGAGATGACAAGAATCTGCCGGAGATCCATGACCGTGAGTATCTGGCGACGAAGGACGGTCGCGGGTGGCGGGTCCTGGTGGCGACGGTGAAGGATCCCAAGGGTGGCGAGGCAATGCTGACGGCGGCGCCGGAGGTGGATACGGTGCCGGGCGGCAAGGTTCGATAGGAGTTGGCCGGCGATCCTTGCCATGCCCACCGCCGGACTTGAACCGGCACGTCCTTTCGACCTGCGGATTTCACCTTTCACAAGCTGGCCGAGGCATGGCTCGCCGGACGGGCCGGCGAGCGCCGGCCGTCGTATTTGTGGGGAGCCGGATCTTGTTTGCGACGTAATCTGCCGGACTGGCAGCATCGGCCAGCGGCAGAAATCGCTGTGATCGACGCTGTCCTCGCTATGGATCGCATTAGGCGGGCAAAGGCACCGTGGCATACGCGTGAGCCGCGTTCAGTTGGCCGGTTAAGCGACAGATGCCGCCTGCTAATCCGCTTCGGGGAATAGAGCAACAGGGACGGGAAGCCGCTCGGGAGCGCTTGCTCTCGATATCATAATGCGCAGCGATTTGGCGCGCATGTGGCGCCCTCCCCTTCATTCGTGGGACTTTTGTCTGCATACTGCTTGCGACCCTGCAACGTCGTGATGGAGTGGCGGCGATGCGATGGCACGAACTCGACTTCGACGCTGGCCTGTGGAAGCTTCCGGGCAGTCGCACTAAGAACGGGAAGCCGCATGTCGTTCACATTAGCGAACCGGTGCGGGCAATTCTGCAGTCGCTGCCCAAGGTCAAGGACAACCCGTTCGTCTTTCCCGGCGAATCCGAAGCCGGCAACATCGGCTTCTTCAGCGGGACAGAGAACTTGGTTATCGATGCGTTGACGGCGAACGGAGACAACATCCCCGACTGGCAGTTTCACGACTTCCGCCGCGCCGGCGTGACGGCGCTTGCCTACATTGGATTTGCGTCGCACGTGTGCGACCGGTTGCTGAACCATATCACCGGAGCAATCACGGCGTTGCGGTGGTCTACCAGCGGGCCGCCTTCTTTCACGATCGCAAAGCCGCATGGACGCATGGGCCGCGAACAACATCGCGCGGGCGTTGGTTGCAGCCGGTGCCCACGCTGAGGGCGGATGACGCCCCGCTTTGGCGAAGCGCCGCGACAGACGCAAGCACAATATGGTGCCCGCGCGATCCCTGCCGGGGCAGGGAAAATTCGATGACTGAAAGTCGGTGGTTTGATTCCGCCCCTTGGGCACTAATTTAAAATCATTGAACGAATCAAGGGCTTGTGCGGCGCGTAGCCTCCGCAGAAACCCTTGTTTCGCTTTCAAGGCGTTCGCCGAACGAATGGGGAGAAGCGGCTCCGAGTTCAGGTAGTTACCAACATGGCGTCATGGAAGATTGCATTGACGTCATGTTGCATTGCGGCACTGTAAGTGGCCAGCGCCGGTTGCGCCGAGTTTGCCTGTGTCAGGAATGTCAGGCCGGTACCGCCCTGGTCGACGATATACATTCCATAGGTTTGTGCGGCGACAGCAAGTTCTTTGCCAAGGCTCTTTCCGGCGGGACTCCTCGCAAAACCGCCCCGGAGCATCCAGAAATGTAGCCATGTAATCACGGCTATGTAACTGTACTTTTCGGGCCGAATCGACTCCATTCCAGCCATGTATATCGACACCGTCCCGAACCGGAACTCGCCGCCCGCCATCCTCTTGCGCGAGAGCTTTCGCCACGACGGCAAGGTCCGCCAACGCACCCTCTGCAACCTCTCCGACTGGTCCCCTGCCCACATCGAAGGCCTGCGCGGCGTGCTCAAGGGCGGCACCGTCATCTCGCCCGAGCACGACGCCTTCACCGTCACCCGCAGCCTTCCCCACGGCCACGTCGCCGCCGCCCTCCGCACCGCACGCAAGATCGGCCTCGACCGCATCCTCGGCCCCGACGGCGACCGTAGCCGCGACCTCGTCCTGGCCATGCTGACCGGCCGCATCCTCGACCCGGTCTCCAAGCTCGCCGCCGCCAGGACGCTGTCCCCCGCCACGGCGTCCTCCAGCCTCGGCGAAGCGCTCGGTCTCGGCAACGTCAATGACGCCGAACTCTACGCCGCGCTCGACTGGCTGCTGGAGCGCCAGGCCGCCATCGAAACCGCCTTGGCCAAACGCCACCTCCAGAACGGCACGCTGGTGCTCTACGACGTCTCGTCGAGCTACATGGAGGGACGCTGCTGTCCGCCGGCCAAGCTGGGCTACAGCCGCGACGGCAAGAAGGGCACGTTGCAGATCGTCTACGGCCTGCTCTGCGCCCCCGACGGCTGCCCGGTCGCCATTGAAGTGTTCGACGGCAACACCGGCGATCCGACCACACTGGCGCCGCGGGTCGACAAGCTTAAACAGCGCTTCGGCCTCAGCCATGTCGTGCTGGTCGGCGACCGGGGGATGATCACCGAAGCGCGCATCACCGAGGACGTCAAAGCCGCGGGCCTGGACTGGATCACCGCGCTGCGCGCACCGGCGATCAAGGACTTGCTCAACAGCGGCGCTCTGCAACTGACGCTGTTCGACACCCGCGACATGGCCGGCATCACCTCGCCGGAGTTTCCCGGCGAGCGGCTGGTGGTCTGCCGCAATCCCGATCTCGCCGCCGAGCGCAGCCGCAAGCGCGAAGAGTTGCTGGGCCGCGACGGAGAAGGAGCTTGCCGCGATCAAGGCGAGGGTCGGGCGCAAGCGCGATCCGCTGCGCGGCACCGCCGAGATCGCGCTCGCCGTGGGCGCGGTGCTCAACACCTACAAAATGAAAAAGCATTTCGATCTGACGATCACCGACGACACCTTCAGCTTCGCGAGAAAGACCGCCGAGATCGCCGCCGAGGCCGCCACCGACGGGATTTATGTCGTGCGCACCAGCCTGGCCGAGGCGACGCTCGGCGATGCCGATACAGTGCGCAGCTACAAATCCCTGGCCCTGGTGGATATCGACCAGGCATGGCGACTCTCAAGAATCAAGGGTGGGGTGGTTAGTAGTCCTCACCGGCGAGAAAATTCGGCGCCAGGGCGGCGGCGTTGTCCGGATCGTCTTCAGGTTCGTGATTGTCGCGGTGTCGGCGGTGACCAGCTTGGCATAGCCGCCACCGGCTTTGACCGAGCGGGTGGGCAGACGGCCGTTCTGCACCCAGTGGTAGAGCGTCGACTGCGGCACGCCAAGTTCTTCAGCCAGTTCGCGGATCGTCCATTCATCCGGTTGTCGCTCCGGAATCGTCCGCGGCCGACGCGCCCCTGGCTCGATGATGCCGGCCGTGGTCAGCAGGCGCCGCACCATCGGGGCGTTGAAGGTGTCGCGCCGCTTCGGCGGCCGCCAGGCTTCCTGGTTGAGGATCGCCGCGACATCGGCGCAGCTGTTCCCCGCCCGATGCAGGTCGACGGCGCGTGCGAGCAGCGCGGTGTAGGTGCTGAGCGCCTTCACCCGCGCCACCGGGCGTATCAGCGTGTGGATCGTTTGGCTACCGCCATGCCAGTGGCATTCCAGGCGAACTTGCTCACTGTCGTCGATCACGGTGAGCAGAACGCGCTCAAGCAATAATCGCACGATGGTCTGACGTTCTTCGCCCGTGGTTGTCGGCGCCTGCCACAACGCCGGCAGATCCGTCGTCAATTGCCGGATCGCGGCCAGTTCCGCCGGACCGGGCGCCTGCGGGCGCTCGCGCCAAAAGCGTTCATGATCGGCCGCGAGCCGCAGCTGCTCGGCCAAAGCCTCCTCCCACTCCCGCTCCAGCGTCCGCGCCACCAGGCGGTTCTCCGGCTCGGTGCTGGCGTAGCGGCGACGCGCCTGATCGACCTTGTATTGCGCGCGTTCCAGGCGCTGACGCCACTGCTGCTCCAGGGCGGCGCGCTCAGCTTGCAGATCGGCGGCGACCGCAAGACTGGCCTCCAGCGCCGCCGGCTGCAAAGCTTGCAGCACGATGGACGTCACGTGTTTATCGACCGGTGCCGCCTTCAGCGATTGGCAAAACGGGCCGCCGTAGCTCGAGTTCTCGCCACTACAGATGTAGCGCGCAGCATGGCCGTCATTGTTGTAGGCGGCGGTCATGCGCAATCCGCACCGGCCGCACACCACCAGGCCCGACAGCAGCGCGGTGCCGGCACGCACCGGTCCCAGACGATCCGCCCGGTTGGCGCGCAGTTGCGCCTGATTGCGATCGAACTGCTCGCGGCTGATGTAGGCCGGCACCCGGTCGGGCAGGAACACCTCGGCTTCGCCCGCCCGTGGCGGCCGCCGCCCGGTGCCCGGCCGCCCCGGCTTCTGCCGCCGCCGGTCGGTCGCCCGCACGCCATAGGCGTAGATACCGGCGTAGATCGGGTTGCCGAACAGATTGTGCAGCGTCGGCCGGTTGGCGCGGCGCCATTCAAGCTCGCCCTTGCCGGGGCCGCCACGGGTGCGCACCGGCATCCGGATGTCGTGCTCGACCAGATAGCACAGCACCTTGCCGACGGTGCGAAACCGCTGGAACAGCGCGAACACCTGGCGGATCACGGCCTGCGCCTGCTCGTCCGGGTCCAGCGCCACCTCGCCGGACGGCCGCCGCACGTAGCCCATCGGCACCGGCTTGCCGAGTTCGCCCCGCCGCGCCTTGGCACGCCGGCCTGCCAGCATCCGCGCCTTGAGGATGTGCAGTTCCGCTTCCGACATCGTCCCCTTCAGCCCGAGCAATAGCCGATCATTGAAGTGGGCGGGATCATAAACGCCATCGACATCGGCGATAAGCGTGTCGAACAGCCCGCAGATCTCAACTCCAGAGCCTCGACCTCATCCCGCAGGAAGCCTGCCGGGGTGAATCGGAGGAATGTTGTCGACCGTGTAAGCCATTGCGGGGTGGTCCTGCCTCAGCTCAGTTGTAACGCGCGTCCGCCTTGTACCCACTGGACGCGCATTGGAGCATTTTAGCCCTGGATAATCTCTCGCAGCGGTGGAACGTCTCGGTTTCATGGCGGGCCCCCAACAGAAGGATTGGCGGATATACCGTCTCCAAACATGATCTTGCCGTTTCGGTATAAATATCACTGATATGATTGGTGAGTTTGCGGATGGTTTGTGACTGGATTAGGATATTTGCTATGCTGCCCAAAGCCCTTTTTGATTTAGGATTTATAACTTACAAGATAGCCAATCGGGATCAATGATAGCGAAACAATCCGTGGCCGGCGCGGGCACATGGCGCGCCGCGCGTCGATCCTGCCACCACAAAACCCTTTGATACCGTGAATTTGCAACGCACGCATGGCACCATCGGTGAAACCGACCGTGAATTGGAGACCGCGGCCGATGCCGAGAACGATCAGGCGACAGTTGCACTCGCCAAGAATTTTGCCGCCGTCGACCTCGCCGATATGGAGGTCGCCGAGCCGATGGTTGACCAACCGATCCGGTAAGGCTCGCCCGCGAGATTCTGTACCAATATGGTGAACAAGTTCGGAACGGACGATTAGATAGTCAACATCAACCGCGAGCCGTATGATGAGTTTCTGATCAATTCGAGGAACCGATTAGATATCCGGCACGTCGGCTCTGGCGCCGGCCGGGGGTCAAGGTCGCCGGCGAATTCTCACCAGTGTGAGGTTACAGTCGCCGTCGCCGCACCCGGGCGGGTCGAGGCCAGCGATCTCGAATTCGTTGTCGGTGGAGCCGGTCTTGGCGGCGAACACTGCAAACACATGGCCAGAACAAGCCGGCGCGGTTGTGAAGCTCGCGATCGTATAGGCGGGACAGCCTCCTTCACTCACATCCTTAAAGTAGAAGCCAAAATATTCAGTGGGCTCGAAGGTTACTTCTTTTCCGACCGGGGACGGCACCAAACTTCCGGTCGGAACGCCGGACCCTTGGAAGAGTTCATGGGTGGGTCCAAGCGTTGTGCCGGTTGAATTGGTCTCAAACCAGCCGAATTCGTTGATTTCCGTGTTGACCGTCGAGAGTTGAAGTTGCAGGGTGGCGGTCAGATTTTTGTGATCCCTCTTGAAGTAAACCAGCATATCCTGACCGCCTCCCGTGTCGGCGGTTGAATTGTAGGGCATCCCCCAGAACGGGATCGCCCCGGGCGCGGACAATGCTGAGTTAATGCCCACACAGTCGCCGGAATTTGTCAGGCATAACCCAATGTTCCTGCTTGTATTGTTACCTAACTGATTTTCGGTGAGGGCGTCCCAGTATGGCGCGCCATTGTTATTGAGATTTGCCGCATTCCAGGTTTGGAAACCACCGCCTGAACTGCCTATGATCGTTTGGGCAGAGGACGTGGAGCAGGTTGATGCTACAGCCAACGCGATTAGCGCAATAGCCGTCTTCGGGACGCTAAGCCGGACTCGTCGTCGCGCCGCCACGCAAAATCGTTGGAAGCCTTCCGCAAGGCACTCGTGGCGGTTGTCCGTCGTTGTTTTCATTTCTTGCTCCTCCTATCAGTCTGTAGGGTCGTGCGTAATGTCATTGCGTTATTTTCGCGTCGAGCTTTCAAAGCGGGAAGTTCGCGAATATCTTTGCTCCTCTCAGCCTGAAACCTCCGGCTTTTAGTTCGCACTGCTGCCCTGAAAGTCGAGATTAGCAGAATTAGATTCCGCAAGGTGTGAACTACTCCACAGATTGGTGCAATCCGTCGGCCGGTAGCAGAGACGTTCCGCTCACCGAATGCGATTGGTATCATCGCCTCTGCCAGGTCGCCGACAATCGCGTAAAGGATCCCGGCCATCAGCAGAAGTTGCCGGATCGGCGCCCGCAGGGCATCCGGAACGATGCGGAATGGGCGGGGCCGATCCTGGTGTGACAGGATATAATGCGCTTCGCCGGTCGTGAGACCAGATGCTGGCGCAGGTAAAATGGATCATGCTCCGATCGGCATGTGCGGATCAGGCGACAGTCCGCCGCGCTCACGCCGGCGTTCCTGGTGCGGCGCGGCAGAGGCGGGCGCCTGCATCGTGGCCCTGCGAACGGCCCCGCCGCAGCAGAAAGATCGACACCACAGTAACAAGCGTCAGGCCTCCGAGCACTGCAAGTTCCAGCATCGTGGCACGAAACATGATTTCGCGCTCCGTGGTCCAGGCGGCGTCGTGAGCAGCCTCGGCGGATTGCAGCGTGATGACCAACATGCGGCGAACAGAGGCAATCAAGGCGACGATCAGGAATGGCTCGCAGGAGAGCGTGCGCGACTGCATCGAGGCTTGGACGGTATGCAGGATCTCGATGAGCATGAACACGAGCAGCAACCGCTCGATCACCGCGAGCATGGCGGTCGATGCGCTCCAGTCTGACAACGCATCCCACAGATGCGTTCCGGCGCTGGCGAGAGCGAGAAGCGCGGTGACTGAGAGCAAAACGCCGAGCGCGGCGTAGGCACTCTTTTCCACATAGTTGAAGGCGCCCGCCGTAATATCGCTCGCGATGGCGGGTAGGTCGGTTGCAGCGTCCATATCGGCGTTCCTTCGATGTGGCGGTCACTTTCCGCCGCTCCGGCTGTCTCGTCGCTGTTGATCCATGTCAGCGATTCGACAGGTGGGGGCGGCGATACTGCCTGGATGTACGGTTCCACCCGACGTGCCCTGATCGGGCTTTGCATGACCGCAGCCAGCTCGTGCTTCGGCGGATATGCTCGCGCCTATCACGACGATGACGATGCCGATCACACACATGATCATGACCACGACAGCGCCCGGCACGCGGTCGAGCATGGCGAAGCCTTGCCGCTATCCGACATCCTGGCTCGCGTGCGGCCGGAGCTTGGCGGCGAAGTCGTGGGCGTCGCCTTCAGGCGGAAGGTGGGTCGGTGGGTCTATGAGTTCCGCGTGATCGCCCCCGCCGGCCGGCTCGACGAAGTCTACGTGGATGCCGCCACCGCCGAGATCCTCCGGCGGGAGAGTGACTGATGCGCATCCTGCTTGTCGAGGACGATCCGCGCATCGCCCGCAAGGTGCAGGCGTCGCTGGAAGCTGCCGGCTATGCCGTCGATCCCGTCGGCGACGGCGACGATGCGTGGTTCCGTGGCGACACCGAGGATTACGACATGGCCGTCCTCGACCTGGGCCTGCCCAAGCTCGACGGGTTGTCGGTGCTGAAGAAGTGGCGCGCGGCCGGGCATGGCTTCCCGGTGCTGGTGCTGACCGCGCGCGGCGCCTGGACCGAGCGAGTGGAGGGGATCGACGCCGGCGCCGACGACTACCTGATCAAGCCGTTTGCCATGGAGGAACTGCTGGCCCGCGTCCGCGCCCTATTGCGCCGAGCAACCGGTCACGCCACCGCCGTGCTGCAGATCGGCACGGTGACCCTGGACACGCGGCAGATGCGTGTGCTGGTGGACGACGCCCCGCTGCCACTGTCACCGCTGGAATACCGCGCGCTGTCCTATCTGATGCACCATGCCGGCCGCGTGGTGCCACCAGTCGAATTGATGGACCACCTCTACGCTCACGACAATGACCGCGACCTGAATGCGGTGGAGGTGCTGATTGGGCGGCTGCGGCGCAAACTCGGCATTGAACTCATCGAGACGCGACGCGGCTTCGGCTACGTCGTCGTCGGGGCCGCATGAAAAAGGGATCGCTGCGGCTGCGGCTGTTCGCGGCGGGGGCGGTGTCGATCGTCCTCGCCCTGGCCGTCGCCGCGGCCGGGCTGATGCTGTTGTTCGAGCGCCATGTCGAGCGGCGGGTCGTGTCGGAGCTGGAGGCAGACCTGCGCCAGCTTGTCGGCGGCCTGGCGCTCGATCCCGCCGGGACGCTGGAGGTCAAGAGCTTTCCCGCCGAACCGCGCTTTCAGGAACCGTTGAGTGGCCTCTACTGGCAGATCAAGCGACAGCCGAACGGGACCGTACTGCGCTCGCGATCGCTGTGGGACAGCGTGCTCGATCTGCCGCCGGACCTTCTTAGGGACGGTGAGGTGCATCGCCATGCGGTGCGCGGTCCCGGTGGCCGGTCGCTGCTGACGGTCGAGCGGATGGTGACATTGCCAGCCGACCTCGGGGGCGGCCGGGTCCGCGTTGCGGTGGCGGTGGACCACCGCGAGATTACCGCCGCGGCGCGGGCCTTTGGCCTCGATCTGGCCCCGGCGCTGATGGGCCTCGCCTTGGTGCTGATCACCGCCGCCGGGGTACAGGTCACGATCGGCTTGCGTCCGTTGGACGCTGTTCGTCGCCGGCTGGGCGAGGTGCGAGCGGGACACGTTACGCGTCTGGGCGAAGCCTTTCCCGACGAGGTCCGGCCGCTGACCGCCGAGGTCGATCACCTGCTGGAGGCGCAGGAACAGGCGATCGCCCGGGCGCGGGCACGCGCGGCCGATCTGGCGCATGGCTTGAAGACGCCGCTGACCGTGTTGGCCGCGACCGCTGAAGATCTGCGTGCCCGCGGCGATAACGCACTTGCCGATGAGGTGGCAACCGTCGCGGATGGCATGCGCCGGCATGTCGAGCGGGAATTGGCGCGCGCCCGGACCGGATCTCAGGGCCGAGGCTTGCCGGCACAGGCCGTTCGACCGGTCATCGATCGCGTGGTCGGCGTGCTGCGTCGTACGCCGCGCGGACAGGATCTGGACTGGCGGATTGATCTGGACGACCGCCTTTATACCACTGTGGACCCGCAGGATTTGGCGGAACTGCTTGGCAATTTGGCCGAGAACGCCGCGAAGTGGGCAACCGGCACGGTACACTTTGCCGGAAGCATCGATGCGGACGGCATTACGATCGCTGTCGAAGACGATGGTCCCGGCATTGCGGGTGACGCGATCGAGACCGCCCTGGCGCGTGGCGGGCGGCTTGACGAGACCCAACCCGGCACGGGGCTAGGTCTCGCCATCGTCAGCGACCTGGTCGACGCCTATGGCGGTTCGCTGACACTAAGCCGATCGGCGTTGGGCGGTTTGTGCGCTGCGGTCCGGCTTCCCAAGGCTCACTGAGCGCGTTTCCGGCCGGTGATCATCGCCATCGTCAGGTTTTCCCGATGCATCACGCTGCTGAACAGGTTGCCCAACAGATGCAGCCCGATCAGCCCAACCGTAACGTTCACCAGCAACTCGTGCAGGCCTTCCAGCGCCTCCGAGCCCCATCCGGTCGAGGTCCCCATCATGTACCCGGTCCAGCAGATGCCGCCGATCATGGTCATCAGCGCGATCGTCATGGCGCCGCCCGCGGGGTTGTGGCCAAGGCTGCGCGGCGCACGATGGCCAGCTTGATGTAGTCCAGCACTGCCCGCGGCGAGCGCACGAAATCAGTGAACCGTGCATGGCGCGAACCGATGAAGCCCCAAGCCACTCGCATGGCCAGCAGGGCGGCGATGCAGTAGCCGATGAAGCGGTGAAGCCCCTCGGCCTCCTCGGCGGTCGCATAGGCCGCGACGAAGAAGACAACCAGGGACCAGTGGAAGGCGCGCACCAGCTTGTCCCAAACGGGGACCATCGCCGGGGAGGCATCGGGCGCCGCCGGCAGCGTCATGCTGCCGGCGGTGCCCGCATCGCTGCGGATGTTCATGGCGCCCTCCCTTAGTCGGTTTCCGTCCGGACGATGGTGCCGTTGGTCGGGTCAACGTAGAGTTCGACCTTGGCGCCGGCTTTGTCGAAGCCATAGATTTCGCCACAGGCCCTGGCGATCTTCACGCGCTTGACCGTGTAGCCCTGCGCCTCGACCTTGGCCTGCAAGTCCGCAGCGGAGAGATACTGATCGGATGGTGCCGAAGTGCAGGCGCCCCCGTGACTTTCGGCCCGCGCGCCGGCTGAGCCGAGGGCGATGACGGCCAGGGTGGCGAGGGTGAGTGTGCGTCGCATGTTGGTTTCTCCTGTCGAACCCGGGCAGCCCTGTGCGGCCCGGACGATGCGGAGACTGCCGCAGCCGGGCTGTCGCCGTGCTGATCCCGGCTGTCAGCGACTTGTCAGGTTGAGCAGGTATACACCGGGGCGCCGGCAGCACTCTTGCCGGCATCTGCCGGACTGGATTTTGCCAATGCTAATCGAAACGTTGCGACGCTTGCATCGCTGGATCAGCCTGATCCTTGCGCCGTTGTTCCTTGTCATCCTGGTGTCCGGCGCGTTGCTCGCGCTCGAGCCGATGCTTGGCGTTGGCAGTTTGCAGCCCCGTGCGCCTTTGAATATCCCCGCGCTCACCGGGACGCTCGGCCGGTTGGCAATCGCCGCCTCGGCCAGGGGTCTGGATTTCGACCCGGATGGAACCACCATAGAACTGAAGTTCGGCCATGGCACCCCACCGGCCAGGGTCGATATAGCGTCCGGGACGAACCGGCCAGAGAGCAGCGGCGTGACTTTTTTCGCCGTATTGCACGACCTGCACGAGGATCTGCTGATCGGCGCCAAGCCCGTTGTCGAATACAGCGCCCGGGCGATGGTCTTGCTGATTCTGGCGGGTCCATTTCTCGCCTGGCCGCGCCTGCGCAACACCGCGGCCGGTTGGCACGCCGGCATCGGCTGGATCGCGTTCCCGCTGGTGCTCCTGCCCGCCGGCACGGAAGTGCTGCGGACGCTGGACATCGGACGGGTGCAACTGATCGAGCCCGCCCCGTCCGTTCCACCGGTCCCGTGGGCAGTGGCGATTGGCAAGGTTACGCAGGCGGATAGCGGCGCGCGCATCGAATCCGCCCGGCGCCTGCCGCAGGGTGGCGTCGCGGTCACCACCGGACAAGGCGCGGAGACGCGGATTCGCATCGTCACCAGCCAGGACATGACCACGGCGGATGGCGGCCGGAACTGGATGAAAGATCTGCACGACGGCGTCTGGGCGGCGCCTTGGTCCGGCTGGGTAAGCCTGATGTCCGCGGGCGCGCTGCTCGGGCTACTCGGCACCGCCAGCTTCACTTGGGGACGCCGCTGGCTGGCGACGCAGCGGCACTCCAGCGATGCGGGCGCCGAGGTGCTCGTGGCGCATGCCAGCCAGACGGGCACCGCCGCCTGCTATGCCGAAGCCACGGCCGAGGCGATGCGGCTCGGCGGCGCACGGGTCGCGACGGCCTCCCTGGCCGCCCTAAATCCAGCCGGTATGCGGCCCTATCGCGCCGTTTTGCTGGTCGTTTCCACGACCGGCGAAGGACAGGTGCCCGAACCAGGGCGAGCGTTCGTGCAAGCGCTGCCGCGCAGCGATCTGACGGGGGTCGACTTTGCGGAGTTCGCCCTCGGCGACAGCCGTTACCCGCAGTTCTGCGGCGGCGGCGAGGCCGTCCGAACTGCACTGATCGAGGCCGGCGCAAACGAGGTGCTGCCAATGGCACGAGGCGACCGCGAGCCGGCCGAAGCGTGGCAGGCGTGGCTGCGGGATGTGACCGCGCATCTCGGGATTCGGAACGCGGTTGCCGCCCGGCCCGAAGCGGACGTGCCGGTCGCGTTGACGCTTCTGGACAGAATGCGCCTGGACGATCCGGCGCATGGCGGGACGAACCCGGTGTGGTCCGTGACACTGGAAAGCGAAACCGCTCTCGACTATCGGGCGGGCGACCTGCTGTTACTATCACCGGGGGATGGATCGCCCGAGCGATGCTATTCCATCGGCAGCGCCGCTTCGGCCGAGGTCCGGCGCATCGGCCTGACCGTCTCGCTCAGCAGCTGGGTCGACGATGACGGAGAGGCGCACTACGGCGCCACCTCCAGCCTGCTGTGTCGCACGTGGCGCCTGGGCGACCGGGCCGCCGCGTGGCTCCGGCGCCATCCCCAGTTCAACCTGCCAGCGGACCGGAACCGCCCGGTCATTATGATCGCGACCGGCTGCGGTATAGCACCGTTCATCGGCTTCCTGGCGGAACTGGAGGCGGACGGCAGTCACGGCATGTCCTGGCTGATCTTTGGTAACCGCCATCGAGACGGCGATTTTCTGCATGGTCCGCGGCTTAGGGCATGGCTTCATGCCGGCGTTCTGGCGCGGTTGGACACGGCATTTTCACGCGATTCCGACGACGGCGCGCATGTGCAGGATCGGATGATCGAACAGGCGGACGACGTGTGGGAGTGGCTAACGGCTCGCGATGCCGTCCTTTATGCTTGCGGCAGGTTGTCCACGCTGGGCCATGCTTTGGACGAGGCGCTGATCGATATCGCCCGCTCCAGGGGCGGCCTGGAACCCGAAGCCGCGGCCGCGCTGGTGGCGCAGTGGCGCGCCGATGGGCGCGTCCGCCGCGACCTGTTCGACTGACGAGCGGCGTTATCAGCAAACCGCCCTTCGACAAAGCCACCACCCGTCGCCTTCCCACCGGACCGGCGGGTGGCCGATGAGTCCGGCCGCCGCGTCCGCGGCAGCGGTCGCCAAAGCATCTGTGAGATGGCGGGTGAAGGCACCTGACAACTGCCACTCGGCTCTGGTAAACCATTTGTAGGTAAGGGACGAAACAGCGGAAAGAGGAACGAATCTGCACCGGCCATTCGCCCGCCGGATGCAGCCTCCGACTGCTCAACCCCAACGCCTCGGGCCGCTTTCGCAAGCTGTGCCACCTGCTCAATCGCCCTTTGGCTGACGCTGCAGGGTGGCCGCTTTGTTAAACCGGAGTTCCGACCAGCGCGCCGACGCCGGCCGTCACGCCCATGGCGAGGGCGCCCCAAAACAGGACGCGCGCCGCGCCCTTGAACATCCCCGCCCCGCCGGCTCGCGCGGCCAGCGCTCCGAGCACTGCCAGAAAGGCCAACGATGTTCCGGAAACGACAGGGATCAGGTCCGGACCGGTTACCAGCACCGCGCCGACCAGCGGCAGAATAGCACCAACGGTGAAGCTTGCGCCGGATGCCGCCGCGGCTTGCAGCGGCCGCGCCGACTGGATGTCGCTGATGCCGATCTCGTCGCGCGCATGGGCGCCCAAGGCGTCATGGGCCATGAGTTGCGTCACAACCTCCCTCGCCAGCTCGACCGATAAGCCGCGCTCCACGTAGATCTTGGCGAGTTCCTCGTGCTCGTATTCCAGGTTTGTATCCAGCCCGTGCTGCTCCAGCGCGAGATCGGCTTTCTCGGTATCGGCCTGTGAACTTACGGAGACATACTCGCCAGCCGCCATTGCCATGGCGCCCGCGACGAGGCTCGCGACACCCGCGATAAGGATGCTGGAGTGCTCGGCGTGTGACGAGGCGACGCCCAGCAGCAGGCTGCCGGTCGAAAGAATGCCGTCATTTGCGCCCAGAACGGCGGCGCGCAGCCAACCGGTGCGATGCGAGCGATGGTGTTCCTTGGGCGGCATGGAGTTCTCTCGGCGGTTCTCAACTTCGCTTGGCAGCCGGGCCGGATGGCGCGCAAGAGGCCGGCCTCGCATTTCACACCCGCAATGTACGCATCCCCCGCGCTGCCCAATCGATCGTCGCGTGAGCGGCGTCTGGCTTTGCCATTTCAGAGATGCACGTATCACCAAGGCCCACCGCGGCATCGGCAGTGTGATTTGTCCAAGCGATATTGCCGCATTACTTTACCTTGGTGGGAGACAACAACAAGTTCTTGCGGTCGTCACGCAAGGGAAAGGGAAGCGCCATGAACCCGAAAGCGACTCCAATCGCCGCCATTCTCCTAGGTTGCATGCTCGCGGTGGCGGGGCCGTTCAGCTCCGCGAGCGCCCAGCCAGGCAAGGACATCCCGCCATCCGAGGCGATGGAGCACGACGGCGACCTGGCCTACCTGGGCAAGATCGCCGAACGGACCACGCCAACCGGTGCCGCGGCACGGAATCTGATCGCGTTGTTGAAAGAGCACATGGCGAGCGAAGACGCGTTCATACTGCCGCCGCTGACGCTGCTGCCCAACGTGGCCGCCGGCAAGGTCTCACCCGACATGCGCTGGGCGATAGCGATGAGCGACCGCTTGCGCGCGGAACAGGACAATATTCGGCAAATGCATCAGCAGCTCACGCTGGCGTTCCTGGCGCTGAAACAAGCCGCGCAGGAGGAACACGACGCGACTGTCGAGGGCTTCGCCTCCGATCTCGCGGCTGACGACCTCGCCGACGTCGATATCACCGAACCCACCGTTCTGTTGATCGGCGACGTACTGCGGAGCAAGCTGCCCCCGCAATAGAGATCCGTGTTATCGACCACCGGCTTGGCGAGTAATCTGCATCGCCGAGTATCAGGACATTGCTTTGTTTTCGGTTCGGCGCCTCAAGCTGCCGGCCGAATTGAGCAAGTACTTGGCGTCCAACGTCGTTCGAAGTTCAAACGCATTCTTTTTCTGGCGCACGCCTGTCAAAAAAGGGCGTCATCCGGAACGAACAGCTAACTAAACTGACATTCTCGATGATCGTTCGCCAGAATTCGATCCCAAGCAAGCGGTAACGATTCATTTCGTGCCCGGAAGCCGCCGCCCTGTACAGAGGCGTGATCAGACCGCTCCCGGCAAGTCGTTGGGTAACCGCGCCAAGCTACCCGATCAGGAAACACCGTCCTCGGCCCCCGGGCAGCAGCCATGTCGACCCGGTTTGGGCGTGCTCCGCCTCCTCTGCGGCGGACTGCTCTTGAACGATTGGCGTAATCAGGAAACGCCTGGACCTGCCTGATTCCGATCAATTCACCACCTGGCATGGACGTCTGATTACAAACAGGTTAGCATGCTGTTCGGCGCAATGATTTTAGCGTGACCAACGATCGTCATCGACCAGCCTTTTTACGATGAGTTAGTCGAATTTAATCAGACCGGAGGGACCGCTCCATGGTAGTCTCGCATCGCTTACGGTTGGGTTGTCTGTTGCTTCCCTTGGCCGGGTATTTTCTGGCGGCGAGGCCGGCCCAAGCTATTCCAGCCTTCGCGACACAGACCGGTTAACCCTGCACGGCCTGCCATATCGGCGCCTTTGGTCCGCAGCTCACGCCTTTAGGACGAGCATTCAAGATCGGCGGCTACACCCAAACCGGCGGCGAAGGGTGGCTGTCGTACGTACCGATTTCGATCATGGCGCAAACAAGCTTCACCAATACCGCGACGGGCCTGCCGCCCGACCAGATTCCGCAGCATTACGCCAACAACAACAATGTCTCGCTGGATCAGGTCAGCGGGTTCATCGGCGGCAATATCGGCACCCATAGCGGCGGGCTCGTCCAGTTCACCTGGAGCGACGTCGACAACTCGGCGCATTTGGACAACACCGACCTGCGGCCATACACGACGCTGTTCGACCTCGGCGGACATGATCTGCGGATTGGCACCACGGTAAACAACACGCCGACGGTGCAGGACCCCTACAACAGCACATATGCCTGGGGCTTTCCTTATATATCGTCTTTGCTGGCGCCCACGCCCGCCGCCAATCCGATCCTGGCCGCGGGGTTCGGCCAGAGCGCGCTGGGCTACACTCTCTACGCCTGGCTCGACAATAAGCTGTATCTTGAAGGCGGCGTGTATAGCACCTTGAGTTCCTGGTCGCTGGCCCGCATCGGCAACGGCTATGGCATCGGCACCGATTCGAATGGCAACGTCCTGGACGTGACCGGCAGCGCCAACAACAAGCCCGACAGCAATGAGTTCATCATCGAGGCCGACCTGGTGCCGTTCGGCAAAGACACCTCGGTATGGCAACCTTTGATGAACTTAAAAGTCGGGGCGCAATATATCGCCTATACTCAGTTCAATGGCGCCTCTTCGAACTATGACGGCGCCGGACGCAACGCGAGCAACAATAACACTTTCATTCTGTTCGCCTGGTTAATCTTCTGATACTTGAACGATGAACTGAAACGACTGAGCCGAATCCCGTGTGGAGGATAACCAATGTTCCCAAGAACGCCCGCGCTATTCGGGTTGATGGCGCTGACCGCCGGATTATGGATCGCACCCGGCGCCCCGGCGCTCGCGCAGGACCATCCGATCCCGCAGGCGATGCGGATCGAGCAGAAGGAAACCATCGAGCAACTGACGGCCCTCGCCGCCCACCCGGCCCCGGTCGGCCCCGCCGCCAAGGACGCCCTGGCGCTGCTGCAGAAGCACTACGCGCGCGAACGAGAATTCATCCTGCCGCCGCTGACCCTGCTGCCGCTGCTGGCCGACGGCAAGGTGACCCCGGACATGGCCTGGGCGCTGCCGATGACCGAACGGGTCCGCGCCGAGCGCGAGCAGATCTTCGACGAACATTCCGAGGTCACCGAGGCGCTCAACGCGCTGCTGGTTGCGGCGGTCGAGGCCAACGACAACGAGGCCAAGGAATTCGCCGAATTCGACAGCCGGCGATTCGCTGACCGACCTGGAGATCCTGGAGCCGACGATCCTGATGATTGGCGATGCGCTCCGCGCCAAGCTGCCGGCTGCTCATTAATCGCGTGCTGAAAGGGAGATCGACCATGACTGTGCGTCAAGCGCGCGTCGCATTCGCCGGCCTGACCGCCGCGGCCTTCGCCACCCTGCTGATGCCGGGCTCGGCCCGGGCGGGCGACCCGGCGGCGGGAAAAGCCGTGTTCAATTCGAACTGCGTCGTCTGCCATGCGAACCGGGCGGGCGACAACAAGATCGGCCCGACCCTGTGGGGCGTCGTCGGCCGCAAGACCGGCTCGGTGCCCGAATACACCTATTCGCCCGCCAACCTGGCTTCCAACATCACCTGGACCGACGCCGAACTCGACAAATACCTGGCGGCGCCGCGCGCCGTCATACCCGGAACGAAAATGGCCTATGCGGGCCTGAAGGATCCGACCAAGCGGGCCGACCTGATCGCCTACCTCGACACCCTGAAGTAGGTCCAGGGGATGGAAATCTCCTACCGCGACCTGATCACGGTGCTGCACGGCATGGGCTTCGGCACCTTGTTCATGCTGGCGTTTTCCGGCGCAATCGGGGTGCTGTATGCCACCTCGTCGGCCGGTCCGCGCGCGCAGCCGTCGCGGTGGGAGACCCGGATGTTCCGCTTCTACCTGATCAGCATGGCGGTGCTTGCCTGGCTGACCGTGCTGTCGGGGGCATTCATCATTTATCCCTGGTATCGCGCCGCTCCTCCGGCCGGCACCACCGACCTGTCGCTCTATCCGCGCAGCCTGCTGCTCTCGAGCCCGCTGACCTCGGGGTGGCATGAGCTGGGGATGGAGTGGAAGGAGCATATCGCCTGGTTCACGCCGATCGCGATGACGATGGTTGCGTATGTTTTCATCAAGTACGGGCCGCAGTTGGCGCTGCACCGGTCCTTGCGCGCCGCGGTGCTGAGTTTCACGGCGGTTGCCTTTTTCGCCACCGCCGTGGCGGGCGGGGTTGGCGCGTTCCTGAACAAGAACGCGCCGGTCCGGGGCGGGGCGCAAATCATCCTGTATGAGAACAAGTAGCATGGCGGAAACACTGCCTTCGCCGCCTCCGGTCATGCTGCGCAACGGTCCCGGGGCCGCCGCGATCCTGTCGGCGGCGATCGGATCGTTTGCCTTCGGGGTGTTCGCGTTTGCCGCGGACGCGGTGCCCGCGATCAACCACGCGCTGTCGGTCTGGAAGCCGTCGGGGGCCTTGTCCGGCGTCAGTTCGGCCGGGATCGTGGTGTGGCTGTCGGTCTGGTTCGTTTTGGCGCGGCGCTGGGCAGAGCGCGACATCAGCCTGCTGTGGGTGAACCTGGCCTCGGCGCTGATGCTGATTGGCGGCCTGTTGTTGACGTTTCCTCCGGTGATGGATTGGCTTCAGAGTCTATAGCCGCGGAGTCTGTAGCCGCCGCGCGCTGAAGAATTTGCTTGAGCCGACTTCGGGCGCACGGTGGTTTTCCCGTTCGACCAGCACCAAGGACCAGTCGCGTAGGGTCGAATTGCCGGTCGGCTGGGAGCGCTGAATTAACCTGTGCGGGAGATATCCGCGTCGCGTTAGGATTTCGTTAACCCTTTGCGGTCATTATGCGCTGGAGCCGGGCGTCTCGCTCCGGACATCCTTCGGCAAAACGCCGCCACTTTTATTCCAGGAGACGCGTGCATGAGTTCGATCGGCGCTGTCAGCAACACTCAAATCCCCACTGCTTCGAGCAAGCCCCCGCCCGCCCCTCCGCCGGCAAGGCCTGCGGCGGATGCCGACGGCGACAACGACGGCACCACCTCAGTGTCGTCGAAAGGCAACAACGCGGTCGATGTCAAGACGTAATTGACGGCTGCGGCGGAGTTCGAGCCGATATCAGCGGCATTGATCGGACAATGCTAACGGCACGAAATGCCGGCCCGCCCCCGATCGGACGGTCCGGAATCTCGTTCTTAATTTAATGGTCGAGCGGTCGGCTGAGTTGAGCCGGGCGGTCCGAGGTCCCGCGCTCAAACAGTCCCGAAACGCAAAGCCAAGTTGCCTCAGGGGTTCGCCCCGGCCGGAGATAGCACGCTGCGATGATCGCCGGGGTCGCCGTGTGTATACGCGATGACCGGCTGAGCGAATGGTAGATCAGTTGCCAAAAACACGCCTTCGATGCGCTCATAGATGGTTGCCGCCGGACATCTCAGCATTTTCGGCGCCGGAGGGTTTTATGAAACGCTTGCCTCCCTTGAGAGCCACCTCGCTCTGAACGGGTGTCGTGGATGGAGTGAGATGAGGAGCCCCTGTGCGAGCTCCCGGGACTTGCCAATCGCGTGGGCCACCGTTGGCTCCTCGATGAGGATCCAGTCCGCACCCGCCTGTCTGCTTACGCCGCCTGAGTAAACACCCCCGAGGCCGCTGCTGAGCGCCGTGTCGATAGCCATGCCGCCGGACAGGACGACGATCCCGCCTACCACCCCCACGACGAGACGAAGTTCGCCACGGTGCCGAACGGCGGTGCGATGCAGCCCGACGAGGCGAAAATCCGTCGGCTGCCAAACATTGTCGGCGTCGTCGAAGAACAAGCCGAGGCAGTATTTGGCGTAAGCCACTTGCTCCAGCTTCTGCTCGACCGGTTCCTCATGGGTGACGAAGCGGATGTCGGGATAAGCTTCGCGCAGCAGCGGGATGATCAGGCCCGACATCGCGCAGGTCAGCCGGCAGCCGTGCACCGCGGCGAACCGGGCGGCATACGGGAACAGGACGTTGCCGGTGTCGAGGTTGCCCAGCCGGATGCGCCACTTGCCGCTTGCCCGATTGGGCAGAACGACACGGGCACCGACGTTGAAGTCGAAGCGAATGCCATGCGACGCGATCTGCGTCGGCAGCGCGGCGGGACGCGGATAGGGCAAATCGGGCCATCTCGCCGCGGTGGAAGGCACCGGCGAAACGACGCGTTCGGGCGCGGCGGTGCGCGGCACCGACACGAGCGGCGCACTGCCGCGTTCGATAGTTCTGAAGCCGCCGTCCATCGCCGCACCTCTTGCGGTTGGGTCATTGCCGGCGCAGCCGTATGGCCATTCTTCGATGCCACAATCGTATGGAGGTGCCCCGGAGGGACGGCGCGTGACCGGCGTCACGCCATCGTCGGATAAAGCGGCAAGCCAGCGCGGATGCATTTCTTCGGGTCGTCGCCCGGAGCGGTCGGGTCCCGTCTGATCGTCATCGTGTTTCAGGCTAATGACGGAGCCAGTAAATGACCCGGCAGCCAGCCGGCGCCGATCAACTGACGCATAATTGTGGCATCAGCCAAGATTTGTTGTTGGCGACAGCGAAGATATGGATAAGGCTGCGGCCTCCACCGCACGCTCAACACCTTTGTTTTGCGATCGGCATTGGATGCTCCGGTGCCGTTTAATACGGAGGATTGACTTGCATGACCGGTTCGACAACCATCAAACTCAGTTTCAGAACGCTCAACAATAACACTGACCCGACCTTCAATCAGCTGCTCGGGATTAACAATCACGGTGAGATCGCCGGCTATTTCGGGAGTGGCGCGCAAGGTCACCCAAACCAGGGCTACACCCTCACGCCGCATTATGGTCAAGGCAAGTACACCAACGAGAATTTTCCGAATTCGGTGCAAACTCAGGTCACCGGCATCAACGACCACGGTCTGACGGTAGGGTTCTGGGCTGACAGTAACAACGCTAACATGGTCAATAACAACTTTGGCTTTGTTGATGACAATGGTGTGTTCACCAATGTTGTCGATCCTAATGGTCAGGGCGTCGATGGCGGAATGACCGTGGAGCAACTGCTCGGCGTGAACGACCGGGGGGTCGCGGTCGGCTTCTGGACCGACTCCTTAGGTAATGCCAATGGATTCATCTACAATGTGAAGGACAAAAGCTTCACCGAGGATGATATCAGCGGCTATACCAGCACCACCGCGGCGGCGATCAACAACAAGGGCGACATCGCCGGGTTTGTCAGTAACGGCAACGGCGATACAAGTTTTATCCAACACTCTGACGGCCAGATTCAGTTCCTCGCCGGACCGGCTGGTTCGACCTCCACGCAAGCGCTCGGAATCAATGATTTCGACGAGGTGGTCGGCGTATACACAGATAATCAGGGCGATATGCACGGGTTTCTGTTCAATGAGATGAAGAACATGTACATCACCCTCGATGACCCCAATGCCGCCACCGGCTCGGGCAGCATGACGGTGGCGAATGGCGTCAACGACAAAGGCCAGATCGTCGGGTTTTATCTCGACCCCAACGGCAACACCGATGGCATGTTGGTGAACGTTGGGGGGCATCACGCCTACATGAGCTAGCCGACCGCGACGTAGGGACATGGCGCGTCGGCGCGGTGGCGAGCGCCATGTCCGGCATCGGAATGAGATATTCACGCCGATCGTTTGGGCCGGCTGACTTTTCAATGGTTTGAGTGCGCCTATGACAAATCCCGGGATCAACGACAACACGTTGCTGCCACGAGGTCGCGGTCAGTTTGAATTAAGAACCGAAATACACAAACAGAAAGTTCCGCGCTGGGTGATTCATGATACCAAATGGCAGCACTTCGACCGCGTCGGGCATATAGAGCGATGCAACGCCGGATACATCGCCTTTGTTAAATGCATCCTCCCACAATTTGTCTTTGTTGCAGTCGGCAGCCACGGTCGGTAGAGCAGAAGCCATGATTCCGACCGCGACGGCGGTTGAGATCAGGTACTTCATCTGGTTCCCTCCGTTGGCCTTTCTGGCCGAGCGAATCGTGAACGTGAGGTAATATCCCGGTCAAGTCTTTCACCGCCCGACCCCGCCGGTGGTTGCTGACATTCACGTATTTGAACACTACCATCGTCCGGATCGTTGGCGCAGACCTGCATCGGCGGCATTGACGGACCTCCAACCGCATGGTGACCTTGCTGGAACGGGTTGCCCGCAACCACGCCGCGCACTGGATGCCGCATCTGCGGCAGCTTGATCCCAAGGCGTGGTCTGGCCGCGCACACCCTCAAAACAAACGAGAAGGGATCAGGCGATGTCCGAACCGGCACAACACGACGCGGTCCTGTTCGAGGTTGTCGAACCGCATATCGCCCTCGTCACCATCAACCGCCCCGAGGCGCGCAACGCGGTCAACGGCGCGGTCGCCGCGGGTCTTGAAGCCGCAGTCGAGCGGCTGGAAGCCGATCCGTCGCTTTGGGTGGCCGTCCTGACCGGCGCCGGGACGCAGGCCTTCTGCGCGGGTGCCGATCTGAAAGAGGTCTCGGCCGGCCGGATCGCCGGATTGTCTACCGAAAAGGGCGGCTTTGCCGGATTCGTGCGCGCGCGCCGAAGCAAACTCTGGATCGCCGCGGCGCAAGGCCACGCGCTGGCCGGCGGACTGGAACTTCTGCTGTCCTGCGACCTAGCGGTCGTCGCCGAATCAGCAACGTTCGGGGTGCCGGAGGTCAAGCGCAGCCTGATCGCCGGGGCCGGCGGCGTGTTCCGCCTGCCGCGCGCCCTGCCGAAAGCGATCGCGCTGGAAATGATCGCCACCGGCGACCCGATTTCGGCGGCGCGCGCCGCGCAGTTCGGTTTGGTGAACGGCGTCGTGCCGGCGGCGGAGGTCATCCCGGCCGCCCTGGCGCTGGCCCGGCGCGCCGCCGTCAACGCGCCCGTTGCGGTGCGCGAAAGCCTCGGTGTCGCCCGTCAGGCCTACGACCTGACGGAGGCGGACTTGTGGGAGGTCAACGCCGCCGCCTCGCGGCGCGTCTTCGCGACCGAGGATTTCAACGAAGGTCCCCGCGCCTTCGTTGAAAAGCGCCCGCCACGCTGGGTTGGCCGATAACATGCCGGAACCGTTCAGGCACATTCTCTGTGCGACATCAGATCGCATCGCGCGAATAACGTTGAACGCACCGGAGAAGCGCAACGCGCTGTCGTTCCCGATGCGCGATGAGATCGTTCGCGCGCTGCGGGCGGCGGAGGCGGATGACGCGGTGTCCGTCGTGCTGATCGATGGCGCCGGCCCGTCGTTTTGCTCCGGCTACGACCTGTCTCCCGGCAACCGCAACAACCCCAAGGACGGCTGGGTGCATTCGGCGCATTTCGATAGCTGGACCGATCAGTTCGCGCGCAGTTGCCTGCGCGATTGGCTGACCATCTGGGATCTGCTGAAGCCCGTCGTGGTCAAGGCGCACGGCCATTGCGTGGCGGGCGGAACGGAGATCCTGTCGATGGCCGACATCGCCTTCGTCGCCGACGATACCCGCATCGGCTACCCGCCGATGCGCGGCATGACGACTCCGGATACGCTGTATTTCCCGTGGAAGATGTCGATGGCGCGGGCAAAATACCTGCAACTGACGGGCAACTCCGTCACCGGCCGCGAAGCCGCCGAAATGGGCTGGGTCGCCAAATCCTTCCCGGCCGATCGGCTGGAGGATGAGGTGATGCGGGAGCTGCGGCCTATGACGGAGATCGCGCCGGATTTGCTTGCGGCGAACAAGCACTCGGTCAACCAGGCCTACGAGATCATGGGTTTCCGCACCGCGCTGTCGATGGGCTGGCAGTGGCACGCGCTGTCGTCGCGGCTGCGGCCGGGCGCCGGCCAATTCGCCGAAAAAATGCGCGAAGGCGGCCTGAAATCCGCGCTGGCCTGGCGAGACGGCGCGTTCAAACGCGAAGGAATTGACTGACCGCCGAGTCGCTTGCATCGAGGTTCCGGGCTAAGCCACACATCGCTGCGGCTTAACAACGGGACTTCGCGACAATGACCGACGATCCGACCAGCGTTCCCCTGACCCGCGAACCGGAAGCGGAACAGTTGTGGCAGGAGCCAGCCTCCGCGCTGCTGCGCCTGCTGGGCAGCCGAACCAGCGGCCTCACCGGCGAAGAGGTTCGCGCGCGGCTGGCAAGCTTCGGCCCCAACGACGCCGCGACGGTGAAGCGCACCCCGCTCTGGCTGCAGTTCGCCGCCCGCTTCGGCAACCCGCTGATCATCATCCTGCTGATCGCCAGCGGGGTGTCCGCGGCGACCGGCGACGTCGCCAGCTTCCTGATCATCGTCTGCATCGTGCTGATCAGCATCATCTTCGATTTCGTGCAGGAAGTGCGGGCGCAAAACGCGGTGGAGGCACTGCGCCAATCGGTTGCGGTGCAGGCATCGGTTCGGCGCGACGGCGCGATCGTTTCTCTGCCGCTGCATGAACTCGTTCCCGGCGACATCGTCGAACTGATCGCCGGCGATCTGGTGCCGGCCGATGCGCGGCTGCTGGAAAGCCGCGACCTCTACGTCAACCAGGCGCTGCTGACCGGCGAGCCCTACCCCGCTGAAAAACAGGCCGGCGACCATGCCTCGGGCGCCGACAATCCCGCCGGAGCGTCGAACGCGGTGTTCGCCGGCACCTCGGTGATCAGTGGCACCGCAACGATCCTGATCTGCCGCACCGGCAACCGCACCGCGCTCGGCCACCTCGCCACCAGCCTCGCCGAGAAGCCGCCCGCCACCGCCTTCACCGTCGGCATCCGCCGCTTCGGCATCCTGATCATGCGCTTCACCGTGCTCATGGTGCTGTTCGTGGTGGTGGTGAACATCGCGTTCCATCGGCCGATGCTGGAATTGCTGATGTTCGCGGTGGCGCTGGCCGTCGGGCTGACGCCGGAACTGCTGCCGATGATCGTGACGGTGACGCTGGCCCGCTCGGCGATGCAGATGGCCAAGCGCAAGGTCATCGTGAAGCGGCTGTCGGCGATCCACGATCTCGGCGCCATCAACGTGCTGTGCACAGACAAGACCGGCACGCTGACCGAAGCCTCGATCCGGCTGGTGCGGACGATCGACGGCCACGGTGCCGACAGCCCGCACGCCTTCGGCTATGCCTATGTCAACAGCCAGTTCGAAAGCGGGATGAAAAGCCCGCTGGACGAAGCGATCCTCGCCGCGCGCACGATCGACATGACCGCGTTCCGCAAGATCGACGAAGTGCCGTTCGATTTCGAACGGCGCCGGGTCTCCGTCCTGTGCCAGCACGGCCCGAACCGACGCCTGATCGTCAAGGGCGCGCCGGAGGATCTGCTGCGGCTGTCGGGACATTACCAGGATGCCGACGGCGTCGAAAAACCGCTCGACGCGGCGACCCGGGCGGCGTTCCAGGCCACGCTCGACGGCCTCGGCGCGCAGGGCTTCCGCGCGCTCGGCGTCGCCAGCCGGCTGGTGGACCAAAGCCATGAGACGGCGGCGATCAGCGACGAGGCCGACATGGTGTTCGCCGGCTTCGCGGTCTTCCTTGATCCGCCGAAAGCCAGCGCGGGTGCCACGATCCGGGCGATGGCGCAGGCCGGGATCGCGGTCAAGGTGCTCACCGGCGACAACGAATTCGTCTCCCGCCACGTGTTTGCCGAGATCGGCGTTCCTGTCGAAGGCATCCTGACCGGCGACATGATGGAGCATCTGACCGAGGAAGCCCTGATCGGCCAGTTGCGCCGGGTCAACCTGTTCTGCCGGGTCAATCCGCAACAGAAACAGCGTGTCCTGCTGGCGCTGAAGCGCACCGGCAACGTCGTCGGGTTCATGGGCGACGGCATCAACGACGCGCCCGCTCTGCATGCCGCCGATGTCGGAATATCCGTGGATGGCGCGGCCGATGTCGCCCGGGCAGCCGCGGATCTGATCCTGTTGGAACATGATTTGTCGGTGGTGCGGACGGCGGTGGCGGCCGGGCGCGCGACTGTGCAGAACGTATCGAAATACGTGCTGATGGGCGCAAGTTCCAACTTCGGCAACATGTTCAGCATGGCCGGCGCGACCTTGCTGCTGCCGTTCCTGCCGATGCTGCCAATCCAGATTCTGCTGAATAATCTGATCTACAATGTGTCGGAAATCGCGATCCCGTTCGACAACGTCGATGCGGAGGCCATCACCGGCCCGGTGAAGTGGGATATCAGGCTGATCGAGCGCTTCATGCTGGTGTTCGGCCCGGTCAGCTCGATCTTCGATTTCATTACTTTCTACGCCATGCTGGCCTTCTTCGGCGCCGGCGAGGCATTGTTCCAGACCGGATGGTTCATCGAATCGATGACCACGCAAACCCTGGTGGTGTTCTGCATCCGCACGCGTCGGCTGCTTTTCCGCAGTGCCCCCGGCCTGTTCCTGACCGCCATGAACCTCGGCGCCGTCGCCCTGGCCATCGGCCTGCCGCTGCTTCCCATCGGCCGCTGGTTCGGGTTCGTTGCACCGCCGCCGATGTTCTTCGTGTTCCTGGCGGGTGCAACGGCGGCGTATCTCGGCCTTGTCGAGGTCAGCAAAGCGGTTTTCTATCGCTGGATGACGCGGCGGTGATGACGCTCTCGCAAGCATGACCGAAACCATGCGCGGCCCCGGCGGCTTGACGCCTACCACGCGGTCGGGGACCTTGCGGCATGTCGATCATGTCGTTTCACGAATTGAATAGCCTGTTCGCCGACTATGGCTATGCCGCGATCTTTTTCGGGGTGATGCTGGAAAGCGTCGGCCTGCCGCTGCCCGGCGAAAGCCTGATGATCGCCGCAGCGCTATATGCTTCGACCACCCACCACCTCAGCATCCTCGAAATCGTTCCCGTCGCCGCGGCCGGAGCCATCATCGGCGACCAGATCGGCTATTTCGTCGGACGCTGGCTCGGCTACCGCTATCTCGCCAGTTGGGGCCGCAAGATCGGCCTCACGCAGGACCGGCTGGACCTCGGGCAATATCTGTTTCGCAAGTATGGTGCGGAGGTCGTGTTCTTCGGCCGGTTCGTCGCCATCCTGCGCACCTTCGCCGCCCTGCTGGCCGGAGCCAACCGGATGCCGTGGCCGAGCTTCCTGAAATGGAACGCGCTCGGCGGTATCGGCTGGACCACGCTGTACGGCTTCGGCGCCTACCTGCTCGGCGACGCGGCCAAACGCGTCAGCGGCCCGCTGGGGATCGCGCTGGGAGTCGCCGGCACCGTCGCCCTGCTGGCGGCGTTCCTGTTTGTTAAATGGAATGAAAAGCGCTTGATCCAGCAGGCCCGCGAGGAGATGCAGCAGGGTGCTCCGGGTTAATTGACTACCGGGCGCATGGAACCTCGGCTATCAAACAACTGTCCGTATCGTAACGGAACCTGGACGTTTTGGGGTGAGTCACTATGTCGGTCAGGCCTATCATACTCGAGCAAATCGTCCGGATCGCGGAGCAGCAGAAGAAGACGCTCGCGCCGCTGACCGACGACCTGCCGCTGCTCGAATCCGGCCTGGATTCCCTGTGCGTGGCCGTGTTGGTGGCGTCGCTCGACGACAGCCTCGGGGTTGATCCGTTCGACCGTGATGGCGACATTTCCTTCCCCGTGACGCTTGGTGATTTCATCGCATTGTATGAGCATGCGACTGCCTGACTGCCGATCGCTCCGGGGTCTGACAGCGGCCAGCGGCCTTTCGCCGGGACGGTTCGTCGCCGACGCGGATGGACGGTTGATCCCCGGCGGTGGCGCGACGGCGGCCGCGCCGGAGGCGTTCCGCGGCCTGACGGTGCTGATATCCTGCAACCGGCAACTGCCCGCGGTGCAGGCGCTGCTGCACCTCGACGGCATCGCCCGGCGCGTCCTGCTGTGCCCGCCCGATCTGGCGCCGGAACACATCCCCGCGGTGATTGCCGAGGCGGAGGTCGATACGATCGTCTCCGACGGCACCGGCCCCGCCGCGCATCCTCCCGCCGGCACGCCGGTCCTGCCCATCGGCCTGGATTGGCCGTCCGCGGGGGCTGATCGCGACGCGACCCGGGTGACCGAGTGGCTGCTGTTCACCTCCGGCACCACGGGGCGGCCGAAGATCGTCGTGCACACGCTGGCCAGCCTGACCGGACCGCTGGACGACGGTCTGGTCGTCGCGCCGGATGTGGTCTGGAGCACGTTTTATGACATCCGTCGCTACGGCGGCCTGCAGATCCTGCTGCGGGCGCTGCTGGGCGGCGGATCGATGGTGCTGTCGCAGGCGCGGGAGAGCGTGGCGGATTTCCTGACGCGGGCGCAGCGATCCGGCGTGACGCATATCTCCGGCACGCCGTCGCATTGGCGCCGGGCCTTGATGTCCCCGGCGGTGCGGCCGTTCACCCCGGCCTATGTCCGCTTGTCGGGCGAGGTGGCCGATCAGGCCATCCTGAACAATCTCGCGGCGGCGTTCCCCCGCGCCGAGGTGGCCCATGCCTTTGCATCGACCGAAGCGGGGGTCGCCTTCGACGTGCGTGACGGTATGGCCGGCTTTCCCGCCGCGCTCATCGGCTCACCCGGAGCCAAGGCCGACATGCGAGTGGTGGACGGATCGCTGCGGATACGCTCCGCCCGCACCGCGTCGCGCTACCTCGGCGACGGCAACCGCTTGGCGGACGCGGATGGTTATGTCGATACCGGCGACATGCTGGAACTACGGGGCGACCGCTATTATTTCGTCGGACGCCGCGAAGGCATCATCAACGTCGGCGGCCAGAAGGTCCATCCGGAGGAGGTCGAGGCGGTGATCAACCAGCACCAGGCCGTCCAGATGGCGCGGGTGCGCGCCCGCAAAAGCCCGATCACCGGGGCAATCGTGGTGGCGGACGTGGTGCTGAAGCCGGGATCGGAAACGTTGGACGCTATACGGGACGATATCCTGGATGCTTGCCGCCGGGCACTGCCACCGCACAAGGTTCCGGCGATGTTGACGCAGGTCGCCGCCCTGGACGTCGCCGAGTCCGGCAAGCTGTTGCGGCGCCGTGCGTAACGTTCTTGTCACCGGCGGCAGCCGGGGCTTGGGGTTGGGCATGGCGCGGACACTGGCGGCCTCCGGATTCCAGGTCGTGGCGCTCGCCCGCAAGGACAGCGACGCGCTGATGGCGGCGCGGGAGGACGTGGCGCGAGACGGGCGCGGCGCCCTGCACTTCCATGCCTGCGATCTGGCGGATATTGACGGCCTTGGCGCGCTGGTGAAAAGCCTGCGGACCGCGTTCGGACCATTCTACGGTCTGGTGAACAACGCCGGGATCGGCACCGCCGGGATTCTGGCGAACATGCCGGACAGCGCGATCGAGCAATTGATCCGGCTGAATATCACATCCCCGCTGACGCTGACGAAGTATGTGGTCCGGTCAATGATGACCGGCCAGGGGGGACGTATCGTCAACGTATCGTCGGTGGTGGCAACCACCGGCTATAGCGGATTGTCGGTCTACAGCGCCAGCAAGGCGTCGCTCATCGGCTTTACCCGGTCGCTGGCGCGCGAGGTCGGGCCGCTGGGGATTACCGTTAACGCGGTTGCGCCGGGATTTGTCGATACCGAGCTGACTCACGGGTTGAACCCGGCGCAACGGGCGCAAATCGCGCGCCGCAGCGCTTTGCACCGCATGCCGGAGGTGGCCGATATCGCCGACGCGGTGGATTTTTTGTTCAGCGAAAAGGCGCGGAACGTTACCGGCACCGTCATGACAATCGATGCGGGCAACACCGCCTGAATCGCGGGCGTTACGTCCCTGCGCCCATGATTTTCATGAACGCCCGGTCAGGCCGATCTCGCGCCGGCAGCGCAGCTTGAGTTTTGCAACCAGATCCTGACTGTGTTTGTGCAGGTCATCGATGTCAACGGCTGCGTGTCCATGCAGCTTGAACAGGCTTTCGGCATTCCAGAAATGCCGGGCTTTTGCGTCCGCGATCAACGCTGTGATCTTATCCGAACAAATCAGCTGATCTTCCTGAATCCTGAGGCTGAGTCCGTCCAACGCCGCCCACCCGTTAGCGAGGTCCTCGTCCACCTGAACGGCAATTTCAGGGTTCTCGGGCCGGGCGCATTGCAGCTTGTGCCGGATCGATGCGCTTTTGAAGTATTCTCCCGCGCGAGCGGCCAGGCCGAGGATTGCGGCGTATGTCTCATGGCGCGCCGCTCGAACCGAGTTCAGGCCACGATGCGGCGTGCCGACTCGAAAGACGATGATTAAAATGACAAGATTGGCGCAGAGGTTTGCCAACGAGCAACCAATGACCAGCCAATCCCTTGCCGTCGCGTCCATTGTGACCCCGTAAATGTCATGCACCCGTCGCGCTGGGTACGCCCGGGCCGGATCGCTTCGCAAGGAAAACCTGTTATCTGATACGGACTACCAATGACAAGTCGGTGCCGTCATACGCCGTTAAAGCCGCCGGGATCCGTCCTCGATCGACCGCACCAGCATCGCGTCACACGGCACGAACCGCCCGGCATTGCGGTCGCTGAACCAGACCGGTTCGGGTGACCCGGCATAGCCTTGCTGCGCCAATCTGCCCTTCGTCAGCTTGAACGTTCCGGTGAAGTCCAGGGTCTCGCAGCACCGAACGAACAGCGGCTGGGCGTAAGGCGGCAACTGCGCATCCAGATACGCTTTCAGGGCCTTCAACCCGAACCGATCATCCGTGGTTATCGCGGCCATGCCGGCGCGCCCCTCGTTGCCTGGCACCGCGACGCCGAACACCACCGCGTCCGTGACCCCGGGGCATCCCCGCAGCACCGACGCAACCTGCGTCGTGGAAACATTCTCCCCACGCCAGCGGAACGTGTCGCCGATACGATCGACAAAGTAGAAATATCCCGCCTTATCCTTGCGCAACAGATCGCCGGTGCGGAACCATGCATCACCCTTGGCGAATACGTCCCGCAGGATCTTCCGTGTCGAGGCCGCCGCGTCGGTGTAGCCGTCAAACCGCCGCGCCGCCAACGCCTCCCCGTCCGGAAGCTGTCCGATGGCTTCCCCGGCTTCGTCCAGCGCACACGCCATGCACAATCCGGACACGTCGCGGCGCGGTTCGCCGGTCTCCGGGTCGGATCGGACCAGCGCCACCGGGAAGCGATGCGCCAGAAACGAGGGGATGCGGCCGATGGCGCCGGGCTTGCCTTCCGCATTGTAAAGCGAAACGATCCCCTCGGTGGCGGCGTAGAATTCCAGTATCCGCGGAATGCCGAAGCGCTGCTGGAACGCCTCCCACACGTCCCCATTCAGGCCGTTGCCGCAGGCGAGCCGCAGGCGATGCTGCCTTTCCTTCGGATGCGGCGGGCTGAGCGTCAGGTAGCGGCAAAGCTCGCCGATATACTGGAATATCGTGCAGCCGCCGTCCACGACGTCGTCCCAGAAGCGGCCGGCGGAAAAACGCTCGCGGATCATGACCGACCCGCCTCTGACCAGCATGGAGCCGACGGCGACGATGCCGCCGATGCTGTGATACATCGGCAGACAGTTGTAGAGACGATCGTCCGGCTGCACGTCCATCATGCCGGCGAACCACAGGCTCCATTCCGCGATGCGGCCATGCGAGACGTTGGCGGCCTTCGGCAGGCCGGTGGTGCCGGAGGTATAGATCAGCAGCGCCCGGTCCCGCTGCCCGGGCAAAGGATGCTCCGCCGGATCGAGCGGCGCCGCATCATGCCGCGCGATCTCGGGTTCAATGCGAGACCAGCACCCCGGTTTGCCGTCCCCATGCACAAGCACCCGGCTTCCCGGCGGCAGCCGATCGGCCAGGGCAGTGACGGCGGGGAGGAGGGGTTCCGCCACGATCAGGTGCGATGAACCGGCCGCCTGGATGCCGTGCAGCAGCGCATCGGCGGCCAGATTGGTGTTGATCAGCGCCACCGCGCAGCCGGCGCGGGTCAGTCCCAGCCACATGACCGCATAGTCCGGACAATTCGGCATCAGCAGGCTGACTACGTCGCCCTTGCCGAGGCCGTTCGCGATCGCCCAGCGCGCATACTGGTTGGCCTTCGCCACGAGGTCCCGATAGCTTAGCTCGCCCCCCTGTCCGACCAGGGCCGGCCGATCGGCGTGGGCCATGGCGACGTCCGGCAGCATGGCGGGCAATGTGGCAAACGGCGCGTCGTGCAGGACCTTGGTGGCGTCAAGCGCGCGGATCCACGCGTTCAAAGCCGAAGCGCGGCTGGAGCCGCCCGGCTTTTCGGGCAATGATGACTGGGTCATTCGGCTATCATACAGGCCGCAAGCAGTCCGGGGATAACACTGTCGCGTTATGCCCGCTCAGATAATCCCGCGACAGTGTTCCAGCACGGCTTCGAACGAACTCCACATCATGCCCGCCGGCAGCAGCATTGGCTTCCTCACCAGCGTCAAGGACAGAACCGCCTGCGCATTGTCGTGCACGAAATGCACGATGCAGTCGCCAAACGGCGAGTGTCCGGTCGCGACACCTTTCGCCCCGTCCGGCGGATCAAACGAGATCCCATGCCGGTCGCGCGCCACCTGCTTGAGGCGGTCGAGGTGATCGGCGGTCACGCTGGCGAAGGTGCGGGACTCGGCCATTACGGCTGCCTCGGCTGAACGGTCATCATCCTGCCTCCTTACACCAGTCCGCGTTGAAATCGACTCTTCCATAAATCGTCCTGGCCCGGACTGACGCCGGGCCAGGACGGGCATGCGGGACGAGTGCGCCGATCAATCCAGCAGACGATGCAGCGTGGTGTCCGGGTCGCGCATGAAGCGGTTCATCTCCCGCCAGTGCGGGATATCCGCCAGCGGACGCAGCATGATCCCGTCGTCGTCGATCCACAGCCGATCGGCGCCCGGATGGCTCATGAGGATGGGCGAGTGCGTGGCAACCAGCGCCTGGGAGCGGCCGTCCTTGTGTATGTCATCGAGCAGGCACAGCAGCGCCATCTGCCGCTGCGGCGACAAACCGGTCTCGGGTTCGTCGAGCAAATAGAGCAAGCCCTCGCTCGCATCCACGCGGGCGGTGAGCAGCGATAGCACGCCTTCGCCCCGGCTCTGCTCCTCCGCCAGGCGCCACTCGCCGGTCGCGGTCATCGGCAGGCGGCCGGCCCGCGCCATCGTCTCGGCGAACCGGTCCGCGCGCAGGAACAGGCCCTTCGGGCGCCGCCCGGGAAGCGACAGATCGACGGCGCGGGAAATCGCCGTTGCCGGCCGATCATCCTCGTATTCCGCGTAGCTGCCGCCGCCGCCGGGGCGGATCGCGCACCGCGCCGCGATCGCCTCCAGCAGGGTGGTCTTGCCGGAGCCGTTTTCGCCGATGACGAAGGTCAGCGGGGCGCGAAGCTTTACGTCAACCGGCCCGTGACGCAGGAACGGCAGGCGCTCGATTTGCTCGCCGCCACGCGCCGGGTCGACGCGAAAGCCGTAGAGCAGCAGCGGGCGCTTCAAGCGGCCATCCGCCAGCCGAGGAGACCGGGGGCCGAGACCGAAAACCTCGTCGGGATGGCGTTTGGCCAACCTGAAGGGCATGGCCGCATGCGACGGTACAAAGAGTCCGGGACCATGTTTTATTTCGTAGGGTTGCCAGGTTCGACGGAGCCCGGGGATCAGAAGACCGAGCGAAGCAGTTCGCTTACCACAGTGAGCTTCACCATGGAAATCGGATGAACACTGGCCGCCCTCCATTCGCCATGCGCCGACTTGAACAATACCGTCCGGGCGATTCTTTCGGACGATCCCGGAACAAGTGTGCGTGACCTGACCGCCGGACTGCAACTGTGAAGGCAAAATGGCGTTTTTACGGGTGTTCTCCATTCCGATGGACTTGTGCAACTTGCGCGATGGTGAATATAGTTAAGCCACCAACCGCGTCTTCGCGGATTCCCCCTTCGGGCAACATCGCCGGGCGCATAAAATAAAAAGGGAACTAAACATGATATTCGGCCTGCCGCCGTACGTAGACTTCGCGATCCGCATGGTGTTTACCGTGGGCGTCCTCTATCTCTTGTTTGCCTGGCTTGACTTCCTGTATAGAGGCAATAACCGGTTTCCGCGTCTCTTCGGGGCGCTCGACAACGGCACGTCTCTTCTGCTTAGCGCCCTGTTACTTCGGCCGTTCCGTAAACAAGGCGATTAGCCAACCGTCGCGCTGGTTGACGCCCACCGCAAACTATAGTTGACAGCGTTTCTATTGTATCACGAATAAAAAGCGGAGCGCCCGGCGTTCCGCTTTTTTGCCGTCGCTAATTGCCGCGCAATGCAAACGGCGCCTGATACCAATGCCGTCATGCCGACGACAGTCGTCATGCACGCCTTTGCGTGGAGAAACACAGTTGTGGGTGGCAACCATTCGCCATGCCGAAGCGGAAGCGGATCCCGCCGGATCGTTGTTTACAGGCCTTGATAAAAACCGTCATGGTCCGGGTCGACGGGCCACCTGTGACGGCAACCGCTAGCGGAGCGACCCTTCAACACGGGTAATAGCCGATTAAAGCCAAAACTGAGGTTCGCCTGTTCTCGGGTATCCCTATGGCCCGCCAGGCCCCCGGCACAATCGTCGTTCGGCCGGGATATGCACCACCGAAGCAGCGCATATCAACCGGCCGCAACAGTTCGCGAGTTATCTACCGAGCGGCCCGTACTCCCAACGCGCCTCCCGATTTCAGGCCGAATGGCGGATTGATCCGCACGATCGTCAGGTTCAGATAGGCGGCAAAGGCAACCCAGCACAGGTAGGGCAGCAGCAACAGGCTTGCCGTGCTGGAAATCGGCCAAAGCAGTGCCATCGGCGCCAACACCGACAGCCACAGCAACGGCACCTCGAACAGCGCCCAATCCGGACGCCGCAGTGCGAAGAACAGCGGGTTCCAAACGATGTTCGCGAGGCCGTTTACGACGAACAGCGCGATCAGCACCAAGCGGCCAGTCTCATCGGGCGTATCCCTCAGCCCTATGTAAAACGCCCAGCCAGCCAACCCGAAGATGACCGACCACGCCGGCCCGAACGCCCAATCAGGCGGCTGCCAACTGGGCTTCTTCAACACCTCCCGATACCACGCCGATCGGCTGTCGGTCAGAAATGAACCCGACGCGGCAACGACCACGCCCCAAACCACCGGTATCACCAAATTCATATACATGCATCAACCTCCCGGGTCACTGCAACTGAAGCATCTAGCAGGCTACCGGATTCGCATCCGCGAGCGTTGAACGGGGCACGCGACAATCCGGGACACCACATAAAGGTGGAAGCATTGATGAAGTTTAAACTCTGCCGTCACGGCTGTTTGATTCAAGATGCCTTGTGCTGAAGGGCACAGGGTCATCTCCGGCTCGGGCAGCCGCGGGTGCCCCGCCCCCGATCAAGTTCCGTCCATGCTCTCTCGCTTTTTTACTTGGGCGAACGCCCCCGGAGCGACGCCTCCTCGAACACGCGCGGCCGCGCTGTATTGTTGGGCCGGCGCCTGATCTATTCGACCAGGGCGACAACGTCTTGGACAATTTCTTTGATTCCACAGTTGTTTACGACAACCGTCAAGCCGTCATGACCACGTAACCTTGATGCAACACGTCCCGATGCCAGAGTGTTTCTGAAGTCGATCAAGCCTACGGTCGGCCGGGGAATGCGGCGGCGGATACCCCGGGGGACAACGAGACCGGCGCTTGCATCAGAGACACAGGGACTTCGGCCGATGGCGCGTGTGGTGACGGGTGCGAGGATCGTTGTTGGTATCAATGAGAATAAGGTTGCCGAAAAGCCGGTGTCCGGCGCCCGGCGCCGAAACGGTAGCCGCGGCCTGGACTGGTCCACCCACGGCGCGGACTGGCCCAATCGAAGCAGCAGCCGCTTCGTAAAGGCCGCGGACCTGACATGGCACGTGCAGATCATGGGACAGGGGCCGGTTCTGCTGCTGGCGCACGGCGCCGGCGCCTCCACCAGCAGTTGGCGCGACCTGATGCCCAGCCTGGCGCGGTATTTCACCGTTGTCGCCCCCGATTTGCCGGGCCATGCCTTCACCGGTGCGCCGCAAAACTCCGGCATGACGTTGAACGCCATGGCCATCGGACTCGGCGCGCTTTTGCAGGAGCTTGGCCTTTCCCCCGCGGTGGCGGTGGGCCACTCGGCCGGGGCGGCGATCCTGGCGGGGCTTGTGCTCAGCGCCGGCATCGCGGCGCCCGCCGTGCTGGTGGCGCTGAACGGCGCCATGCTGCCGATGCCGGGTGTCGCCGGGCGCATTTTCCGCGCCGCGGCACGGATGCTGGCGTTCACCCCGGTGGCGCCGCATGTGTTTAGTTTCCGCGCGCGGCGGCCGGGCATCGTGGAAAAGATGATCGCAAACACCGGCAGCCGGCTGGATGCGCCGGGCCTCAGCTACTACGCGCGCCTGCTGAGCAATCCCGAACATGTGCGTAACGTTATCCGCATGCTGGCCCGTTGGGAACCACGCCACCCCGGCCTGTCCGGCCTGCCATGCCGTCTCGTGCTCGTGGCGGCCGACGGGGATGCCGCGATACCGCCGAAAGTCGCCCGGCAGACCGCCGGGCTGGTGCCGGGTTGCGAACTGATCGTGCACAAGGGCTATGGACATTTGTCGCACGAGGAGGCTCCGGAAGAGACCACCGCCTTCATCCTGCAGGCCGCACGGGCATCGGGCGTCGTGGTGGACTGCGAAAGCGTGTTGCGGCAAGATGCATCCCCGCAACGAAGCCCCCGGCCGGGACAGCCGCTCGAGGCGGCGGCGTAGCCGTTCGGACCGCTTTCTTGCAACGGCGTCCCGGATCGTATACGCAAGGAGCGCCGATCGTAAGGCTATACACTATTGGGGGATACGGTTTCATGAGGCTCGGCTTTCTCTTCGCGGCCATGTGCCTGGCATCCGGTCCGGCGCTCGCGCAAACCGGGGCAATCGCGGTCAACGGCGATTGGATCGGAAAAGGGTCCTTTCAGCTCGGATCCGACATCCTGGCCTGCTCCGAGATCAAGATGAAATTTGACGGCACGCCGACGCTCTATGGCGTGCGCGACGGGTCGATCATCTGCGAGAGCACCGTCCAGGCTTTCCCGATGCATGACGACTTTGACGTCAGGCCTAATAACGATGTCTATTACAAGGGACAGCGTGTCGGCAATATTGTCGGCAACAGGTTGACAGTTCTTGTCCCCGGACCTGACGAATCCGGAACCGAGTTTACACTCCGCCGGGAAGGCGAGCTGCTTTACTATAACGAGGTCTCCGGCAAACCCGGGCAAACGCCCGCCTTCGGCATGGTCGCGATCATGAGAAAAGACCCGAACGCTGCCGCATCCAAGCCATGAATCGCCGGTAACACACTCGTTTTTCGCCTGTCACTTCGCCGCCATATCCCTGTTAGCATCGGTATTCGGCATTACCTGAATTCCCGGCACGGCGCGAACAACGGCACAAGCAGTTCATCGCCCGGCGCCGGGCACGATCGCGCATGACGATCGGCCCTACACATCAGGGAGCCGAACGCGATGTCAGGGGCCATTACGCTGGAAAACGTCGTCCATTGGGTCTCCAGCACGGCGCAGAAGCGAGTGCCGTACGACGCCGCCAACCGCTACCTGGAAGGTCCTTTCGCCCCCGTTCAGGCCGAGGTGACGCAGACCGACCTGGCCATCACCGGCACCCTGCCACGGGAGTTGAACGGCCTGTACGCCCGTATCGGTCCCAACCCGATCGATGTCGCAAACCCGGCCACCCACCACTGGTTCCTCGGTGCCGGCATGGTTCACGGCGTCCGGCTGCGCGACGGCAAAGCCCTCTGGTACCGCAATCGCTGGATCGGTACTGATACGATACAGCAGCGGCTTGGCAGGCCCACCGCACCGGGGCCGCGCCGGGGCAACTTCGATACCGTCAACACGAACATCATCGGTCATGCCGGGCGCCTGTGGGCGCTGGTCGAGGGCTCGGCGCTGCCGGTCGAACTCGATGGCGAATTCAATACGCTGCGCCATGGCTTGTTTGCCGAACCGGCAATACGCTCCTTCAGCGCGCACCCCCGCCTCGATCCGGTTACCGGCGAACTGCACGCCGTCTGCTGGGATGTGACCAACCGCAACCGGGTGGACTACGTCGTTATCGGCGCCGACGGTTCGCTGGTGCGGGAGGTCGGGATCCCGGTCCGCCATGGCCCGATGATCCACGACGCCGCGGTGACCCGGTCGCAGGTGGTGATCCTCGACCTGCCGGTCACCTTTTCGATGGCGGCGCTGCTGCGCGGCCGGGCGTTGCCCTACGCCTGGAACGAACGCCATCCGGCGCGGGTTGGCCTGCTGCCGCGGACGGGCGACGCGGCGGCGATCCGCTGGTTCGAGATCGAACCATGCTACGTGTTCCACATCGCCAATGCCTTTGACCGGGACGACGGCAGCACGGTCGTTGACGTCATCTCCTACCCGCGCATGTTCGATGCGCCCACCCGGGGGCCGGAGGGATTCAACAGCACCTTCGAGCGCTGGACGCTCCATCCCGGCGGCACGCAGGTAAAGCGCGACGTCCTCTCAGACTTCCGGCAGGAGTTTCCCCGCTGTGACGATCGCCGGACCGGACGGATGTATCGCTATGCCTACAGCATCGGCGCGAGGCTCGAAACGCTTGGGCCGCAGCCGTTATATCGGCACGATCTGGAGACGGGTGCTGCGATCCGGCACGATTACGGCGCGCACCACATGCCGGCGGAGGCGGTGTTCGTGCCGCGCCACAAGGACTCGGCCGAGGATGACGGATGGTTGATCGCGTTCGTGTATGATCTGAGCGACGACAGCAGTGCCTTGGTGGTGCTGAACGCAGGCGATCTCGGCGGCGAGCCGGCGGCGATCGTGCACCTGCCGGCACGCGTGCCGCTGGGATTCCACGGCAACTGGATCGCCGACTAGAGCCGCCCGCCGTCCACGACCCACAATTGGCCGGTGCACATCCGGCTGTCGTCGGCGGCCAGCCATAACACCATTCGCGCGACATCCGCCGGGACCAGCTTGGTCTTCAGGCACTGGGCGCGCAGCAGGTTCGCCTCCGCTTCCGGCGTCAGCCACAGGTCGATCTGCCGCTGCGTCATGATCCAGCCGGGGATGATGCAGTTGACCCGGATACCGTTGCCGCCGAGGTCGCGCGCCATGCCTTTGGTCAGCCCCTCTACCCCGGCCTTGGCGGTGGTGTAGGCGGCCATCCCGCCCTGGCCCGTGTGCCAGGAGATCGAGCCGAAATTAATGATCGACCCGCCGCCGGCCGCTTTCATCTGAGGCGCCACCGCCTGGATGGCGAAGAACTGGTGCCGCAGGTTGGTCGCCATGCGCTCGTCCCAGTATTCGACTGTGACGTCCTCGAAGGCGTGGCGCTGGTCGTTGGCGGCGTTGTTGACCAGCACGGTGATAGCGCCGAGCCGACGGCCGATATCGGCGATGGCGGCTTGCAGGGCGGGGATGTCTTTGAGGTCGCAGCGTTTGTAGTGCGGCGGCGGCAGACCCTCCTGCCGCAGCGCCTCGGTCAGGTGCGCGGCGGCGGTGTCGTCGATGTCGAGGAAGGCGACCTTTGCACCCTGGCGGGCGAACTGGGTAACCTCATCCGCGCCAATGCCGCTGGCGCCGCCGGTAATCAGCACGACGCGGCCGTGCAGGCTTGGGTAACTGGCGAAGACCTGAGTCATGGCGCCTCGCGGGCATGCAGTTGGCGGATCGCGTCGGCGATTTCCGCCTCCGGCGTGCCGCCGATGTCGACGATGATGGGGTTTTCGTCCGGGCCGGGTTCTTCCAGCGTGGCGAACTGGCTGTCGAGCAGGGCGGGCGGCATGAAGTGTCCGCGGCGCGCCTTGATGCGCCGGGCGATCAGGTCCTGCGAGCCGCGTAGATACACCAGCACCACGTCAGGCCGATCGCCAATCAGGACGTCGCGGTATGCCCGCTTCAACGCCGAACAGGCGACGGCGGCGGATTGCCCGGCGACGCGCAGTTCGTCGGCGCGGGCGGCAATGGCGCGCAGCCAGGGCCAGCGGTCGGCGTCGGTCAGCGGGATGCCGGCGTGCATCTTGGCGACGTTGGCGGCGGGATGGAACGAGTCTCCCTCCAGCAGGATCCAGCCGGGTTGCTCGCCGAGACCGGCGGCGACGGTGGTCTTGCCGCTGCCGGAGACGCCCATGACGACGGCGATGGTCATGTCGAAGCCGCCACGCAGCCGCCGGGGCCAAAGCAGATCCCGGAGCGGCCCCTTCCGGCCGAGAGGCGCGCCTGGCGGGAACCCACCCGGGTTGACGGCGACGCGGCCGGGGCGTCATCGTTCAGGTGAATCTGCATCCCGAATCCCTCCATGAAGTTGCGCTTCGCAGCAACGTGCCACACAGTGACGACAAGGCAAGAAGGAGTGGTTGCACCCGTATCGTCGACGCTCGGGATTGCGCTCTACTTCGTGTCTTCGCGCCTTCGTGGTGGAAAGAATCAGGTGCGGCCCGCACGTGCGTTTGCGGTAGCGTTCATGCCGTACGTTCCACTGATTGTTACACCACGAAGCCACGAAGTCGGGCGAAAATTTATTAGGGCTTGAGGCGAGATCTAAATTCGCGCCGGCACCGCCAAAATTCAATAGTAGATGCTTGAATAAACCGATCGCGCTCGGGCCGGTCTCGACGTGTTCCAACGGGAAAACGCGGAAGTCGGCACCAGGCGCAGCAAACGGAACCTCAGTCCGCCGGCGCCCCCTCCAGTGCCCGCTGACACCCGTGCCGCCGCTTGCGAACCGCGGTCGCATACCCCCCGAACGGCCGGTTCGGCCGCTCATTGGGCTCGACGATCGTCGCGTAATACGCGTCCCAGTCCGCCTCGCTCAGGCTCGACAGCCCGGTCTCGACCGCGATCCGGTCAAGCGTCTCGCTGCTGTAGCACGCCCGCGGCACCGGCTGGACCTGCGCCAGCGGATAGTCGGCGCGGATCCGCACCGGCGCATGCGTGCGCGTGAAGCGCAAATCAACGAACAGCGGGCCGAACCAGCGGTCCGTCTCGATGATGCCCTCGAACAGGCCGATCCCGCCGGGGCCAGGCAGGTTGGGCATCGAGCGCACCAGCAGGTGCCAGTCCGGCGCCGTATGAGCGATCAGACCGGTCGAGATCCGCAGGCATCCCGGCTCCGGCAGTGCCGTCAGGAACGGCGGCGCGCACCCCTGCATCGCCGCCGGCGCCTCACGGTCGAACACCTCCGCATAGCCGGGGAACTGCACGGACGGTTGGAGCGCCACCCACTCCGACACGTCCTTGCAGCGCCAGAAGATTTCGGCGCCGTCCCACAAGAACTCCTGGCCGATCGGCGAGAACACCCACCAACCTAACGAGGCCGCACTGGTGACGGCCTCGCAATAGCGCACCGCGCGCACCGGCAGCGTGCCCATGGCGGCCCGGTCCGCCCGTATCGGCGTCCGCCCGACGGGCAGCATCCGGTGGAAGCGGATGATCGGATCGGACTGATCGCTTATGACGGCCTACTCCGGACGGGTTTGCCTCGCGCGCGGCGAACGGTCGCGCTCCATGGCGTCTCCCTGCGTCGGCAGGCGACAGCCACCGCCCGGGGTGATCTTGCCGGGGTGGTGGATGTTCGGACGCCGGACGGTGTCCGCCGCGGCGGCGGCCGTCACGGCGATGTCGGCCGCCGGACGCCTGGCCTTCGCAAAGAACAACATTGTCGATCTCCTGGTTGATCGAGCCGGCACAACGAAAAAAGGACAGAGCGCCTGTTGGCGCACTGCCCTGTCCGAAACCGGCATGATGATGGGGACCGCTGCCGGGCCGGCGCGGTTCCCGGCGTCTCGCAGGCGCGGCTATCCCGGCGACGCGGTCAGATGTATGCGAAATATAGGCCTATATCAGGCACAATTTCCTAATGCCATGTCTATTTTCACAACGCCCGCATCCAGCTTTGCACCGCCAGGCTCGACACCGCCACCACGAACCAGGTTGCCAGACCCAGCACCAGCGGGCGGCTGCCGGCCCCGGCGAAGGCGCGCCAATGGCCTTGCAGTCCGACCGCCGCCAGCGCGACGACCATCACCAGGCGCCCCGCCATCTGCACGTGCATCCCGTGCGACCCGATCAGCCCGGCGGTGTTCGCCGCCGCCGCCAGCACGAACAGAATGATGAACCCGGGCACCGCCGTGTAGACCCGCCGCGCCAGCGATTGCGAAGCCGACGTCTCTTGCCTGAACACAAACGGCAGCGCCAGACCGAAGCCGAGCACCAGCGGGATGATCAGCGTGGTGCGCGTCAGCTTGACGATCGTCGCCGTCGTGCCGGCGGCCTGGCTGAACGCGAATCCCGCCGCGACGACAGCGGACGTATCGTTGACCGCCGTCCCGGCCCAGATGCCGAATCCGGTGTCGCTCAGTCCCAGCAGATGGCCCAGCGCGGGGAACGTGAACACCGCGACCATGTTGAAAAAGAACACCACCGTCACCGAGTAGGCGATATCCTCGGCCTTCGCCCGGATCACCGGCGCCAGGGCGGCGATGGCGGACCCGCCGCAGATCGTCGTGCCGATGCCGATCAGGCAGCGCATGCGCCAGTCGATGCCGAGCGATCGGCCAAGCCACAGCGCGCAAATCAGCCCCGCCGCCATGGTCACCGCCAGCAGCGGCAGCGACCCCAGACCGGTCTGCACGATCTGCCCCAGATCGAGGCTGCCGCCCAGCAGCACGATCCCGCCCTTCAGGCACAGTTTGCCGATGTCCGAAATCCCCAGCGACTTCTGCCGCGGGATGGCCGGGATCGCATTGGCGATCAGCACGCCGATGGCGATCGCGATCAGCGGGGCGCCGGCAAGCGGCACGAACGAACCGCCCGCGACCGCCAGCGTTGCGATCCCCGTGCACAACAAAAGACCGAGAGCGCGACCCAACCGGGACCGGGCCGCGAACCGCCACGCGATCGGCGAACTAAAGCCTTGGACTGTCACGACGATGTCTCCGGAGCCGCCCCCGCGCACGCACCCAGAGGGATAATTGATGTCGCCGATGCCCGCAACGGGAGGAAATTGTCGCCACAAATCGAGCGTCGGAAGCAGGAATTCGCGGACGTCGCGAGCGCGCGAGTCACAGAGCCGCATCAAAATATCGTTACCACCGGATATAAAGCGTCACACTTCTCGCGCAATTGATACTAAGTGACAAGGTTTTCTACCTGCGGCTGCGGATCGTTATGGCGACAACCCTCAACTGAGAGCCGGGATCATTCTCCACGCAATCCCACATGCCCAGGATCCGATGTCGCCGTCCGATCGCCACTCCGGACTGTATCTGCGTCTGTTGGGGCATTTGTCGGTGACGGACCCGAGGGGCCGGGCCATCCTGCCGCGCACGCGAAAAACCCGCGCCGTGCTGGCGGTGCTGGCGATGGCCAGCCCGCGGCCTGTCCTGCGGGTCAAATTGGCCTCCTTGCTCTGGAGCCGGCGTGAGCAGGAGCAAGCCCGGGCGTCGCTGCGCCAAAGCGTTCACGAATTGCAGGACGCCCTCGGACCGAACTGGAGCCATCTCTTCATCGCCGATCGGCATCATCTGTCGCTGCGGGGGACGGACATGACGATCGACACGGAGGAGATCGCCAATGCCAACACAACGTCCACGAAACTGCTGCATCATTATAATGAAACGCTGCTGGAGGACCTCGACGGCCTCGATCCGGCCTTCGACGCCTGGCTTCAGGATGCCAGGGCCCGGTTCGTCCGCCGGGGCATCGCCGTCGGCGAAAGCGTGATTGCGGCCTGCGAGGATCCGCTCGCGGCGATCGAAGCGGCGGAACTCGTGCTTTCGATCGATCGCCTGCATGAAGGTGCGTGGCGGGCGGTTATGCGCAGCCACGCCGCGCGCGGCGACATGGATGCGGCCACCGGCAGCTACGAACGGTGCCGCGCGGAACTCGCCGGGGCCGGCAACGGGCGCCGGCCGTCGCCCGAAACAGAAGATCTGATCGGCCGGATACGCGCTCAGCGATTCGCCGGGCCTGCCTTACGGCCCGTGCCGGAACCGACGGACCTGCCAAGCGGACCGGAGCGCGCCGCGCGCCACGGCCATACATCACTGCGTGTCCGTATCGGGCCGTTTCGCACGCTCGGCGAGAACCCCAACGACAGTCTTGCGATCGGCCTGGCGGAGGAAATCTCGGCCGGGCTTTCGCGTTTTCGCTGGATCTCCTGCATGGCGGCCCTGTCCTGGCCGGAACCGTCCGGCAACGCTGAGCCCGCCGCCGGTCAGGCCCACCCGTGGGATATCATGGATGCCGACCTGATGCTGGAAGGCAGCATTCAGCACGCCCCCGGACGCGTCCGCATCATCGTGCGCCTGCTGGATTTGCGCGCGGGCTGCGAAATCGTCTGGGCCGGCCGGTTCGACCGGGATCTGACCGATCCGCTGGCTTTACAGGACGAACTGGCAGCGACGATCGTCGCGCGGATCGACCCCGAACTGCTGCGCCACGAGGGGCGGCGGACCTCCGTAGCCGGGGAGGTTGGGATGACCGGGCAGGATATGGTCCTAAAAGCGCTGCCCGGCATCTATCGCCTGGAACGGGAGAGTTTCATCCAGGCCGGACAGCTTCTGGAGGCGTCGCTGCTGGCTGATCCCGGCAATTCGGTGGCGCACGGCTGGCTGGCCTATTGGAAATTGCATTACGTTGCGCAGGGCTGGGCCCCCGATCCCGCCGCCTGTATCGCCGAGGCAGGCCGTTTGGCGGAACGTGCGGTGACGCTCGATCCCGGCGATGCGAGGGCGCTGACCCTGGCGGGACATGTGCGCGGTTTTCTCAGCAAGCATCCGGCGGAGGCGATCGCGCTGCATGAACGCGCGCTCGCGCTGAACCCGCATCTGGCGATCGCGTGGTGCTTTTCCGGATTCTCGTTCTCCTATCAAGGCGACCATGAGGAAGCTCTGCGGCGGGTCAATCAGGCCATCCGGCTGTCTCCCGCCGATCCGCACATGTTCTTCTTCGACATGGCGCTGGTCATCGTGCAGTTGATGCGGGGCGACTATGAAAGCGCTGTCGAAGCCGGGCGGCGGGCTATCGAGCTGAACCCTTTGTTTTCCTCGACCTACAAGAGCTACCTGTCCGCCCTGGGCTGGACGGGTCGCACGCGGCAGGCCGCCGAGGTTCGCGATCGGCTGCTGGCGATCGAACCGGGTTTCACGTTGCGGCAGGCGCTGGCGCGGTCGCCGTTTCGGCGTCCGGAGGATCTTGAGCGGTACGCGGAAGGCTTGCGCCGGGCCGGATTGACGTAGCTTCGGAGCGCGGAGTACAACGATCGGCGCGTCGGACGGGCCACCATCCACGCGTTGCGTTGTTTGTGCGGTCGAAATCCCGTAGCGAGGCCCGTCACCGCAAGCCCACCTCTCACACCATCGGGGGTGAGGGTCACGTACAACGTCGGTTTCCGGCACCGTTCAACGCAGGGCCAAGACGAGCCCGACCATGACACGCCGGACCGGCGGCGGGCAGCATCAGCTTGTGGCGGCCAGCTTGCGCAAGCGCGTGGCGGCGGCCCGCCTCGTTGCCTCCGTCGCCGTCAGCAGCGCCAACCCGGCCTCGTCGCCGACCGGGGTCAGCGCCAGATCGCGGTAGTCGCTCGCCGCCGGGTCGCGCTTCAGCGCGCGGCGCACCATCAGCAGACGCGCCGCCATCACCCCGAAGCGGACGTGCTTCACCACAACACCAACCGCGGCAACAGGCCAGAACCGCCACGCCGGGACCACCGGCAGGCCCGGACGGCGCTCGGTGCGCACCCGGCGGCGCAGGTAGCCGCCTTCCAGCGGATGGCAGTGCTCGACCAGGCTCAGGCTCCAGAAGCTGATGAGCATGCTCAGCATCTTGCCAAGCGAGATCCGCGTCGCCGCCGCCCGCCGCAGCAGCGTGCGCATATGATCGAACGTGTAGTAGCCGCGCCAGGCGTCCCAGTAGGTCCGCTCCCACGCCTCCCGGCTCATGCTGGCATGCGCCGTCACCACGTGGAACGTGTCATACCGGTTGAGATCGGCGTCCATCGCTACGCCGGCGGCCGCCAGTTTCTGGTGGTCCTCCGAGCCCGGCAGAGGGGTCAGGATGAAGAATTCGAGAAAATCTATCGGCAGCTCGGCCTGGATGATGCGGATGTCGCGAGCGACGGTTTCGGGGGTGTCGGCGGGGAAGCCGATGATGTAGCCGGCCCAGATCACCGCGCGGATGCGCTTCCAGGCCAGCAGCATGTCGCGATACTCGGCGATGCGGTTCTGCTTCTTCTTGGCCGCGAGCAAGCTGTCCGGGTTGATCGATTCCAGGCCGATGAACACGCGCACCACGCCCGCGCGCCCGGCTTTCTCGATGAAGTGCGGGACGCGATGGCACAGCATGTCCACCTGGATGGTCAACTTGATGCGGAAGCCGTGCTGCTCACGCAATGCGATCAAGCGGTCGAAGATCGGTTCCCAGTCCTTGTTGCGGGCGAAATTGTCGTCGGTGATGAAGAAGCTCTGCACCCCGCGGGCGGCGTTTTGCCGCACGATGGCCTCCACGTCGTCCGGCGAGCGGCGGCGGGAGACGCGGCCCTGCACGTTGATGATGGTGCAGAAGCTGCACTGGAACGGGCAGCCGCGACCGGCGTCGAACGTCGTCATCCGCCCCGCCGTGCGGGCGACCCTGTCGGGTGGCAGCCACGGGATCGGCACGCCCGACAGGTTGGGCAGCGTCGCCATGTGGTTGTAGAGCGGCTGCAGCGTGCCGGCGGCGGCGTCGCGCAGCAGCGCCTCCAACCCGTCCTCCGCCTCACCGGCATAGAGCGTGATGCCGAGGTCCATCGCCTCCTGCAGTTCCGGCGTGATCCCCGGCAGCATGGCAAGCGTGCCGGAGACATGGAAGCCGCCGATGGCGACGTCGATGCCAAGCGCCCGAAAACGGCGCGCCAGATCCATGGCGCGGGGAAACTGGTTGGACTGGACGCCGACGAAGCCGACCATGCCGGCGCCCGCGCGGGTTATGTCGCGCGCGATCCGATCGGGACGGATGCGGGTGTTGGTCTCGTCATAGGCATCGACGACGATGGGAAGGTCCGGGCCGAGCACGTGGCGAGCCGCGCAATCCATCGCCAGGCCGTAAACCGCGGCGAGGCTGTTGGACGGCATCGAGGAGCGGAACCACTGGATGACATATCCGTCGTCGTCGTAATGCGACGGCTTGATCAGGACGAGGCGGAACCGCCTGCTCGGCTCGATGGAGGAAATGGGACGTTTCCTTCGAATCACATCTCGGACCAAACCACACTTGCAATCGTGCTGGCAATCGAGATCATCCGATCAGGCTGCTTCGGTTCCGCGCTTTCCGCACGGGCCGTCTCCGGAGAGTCCCGTTGAACAACCTGTTCGAAAATCTTCCCGGGCCGGCCCATGACGAGACTTTCGAAGACCTGTTGAAACGGCCGGGCGTCCGCGTCGAGCGAATTGTTTCATATGGACAATTTACGCCGCCGGGATCGCCTTACGACCAGGATCATGACGAATGGGTGCTTCTGCTCGGCGGCTCGGCGGGCCTGTGGATCGAAGGCGACGGAGAGCGTGATCTGCGCCCGGGCGACCATGTGCTGATCCCGGCCCGCCGCCTGCATCGCGTTACGCGCACCGCTCCGGACCAGCCGACGGTCTGGCTTGCCGTGCATTTCGACTGAACCGCCTGGAGGTTTTGCATGCCCCGCGCAATCCTTCTCATCGCTGTGGCGCTCGCGCCGCTGCTGCTCCGCCCGGCACCGGCGGCCGAGCCCGTGACGGCCGAACAGGTGCGGGCGGTGGTGGCCGCAGCGCCGGCCGGGAAAGCGGATCTGTCCGGCAAGGACATGACCGGCGACGATCTCAGTGGCCTGGATCTGAGCGGCGCGACGCTCGCCGGTGCGATCCTGACGGGCGCCAACCTGCACGGCGTCAAGCTGGTGGGCGCGGACCTCACCGGAGCCGATCTGTCGAAGGCGGATTTGACCTTCACCTGGATCATGCGGGCCAACTTCACCCGCGCGCGCCTGCGGGGCGCCACGATGCAGACGGTGGTGACATCGACCGGGATGGACAACACGCCTGATCAGGCCGCGAGGTTCGTCGATGCCGATCTGTCGGAAGCGTCGATCACCGTGCATTTCAGCTTCGACGACATGCGGCGCGCGAACTTCTCGCATGCCCGCATGACAGCCAACATGGCCAATCAATCCATGGGCCTGCTGCGCACCGAATTCATGAGCGCCAACCTGGACGGTGCCGACTTCACCGGAGCCGGCCTCGGTCACGTGACATTCCGTTTCGCCAGGCTGAACGGCGCCCGGTTCGAGGGCGCGGATCTGAGCGACGCGGATTTCACCGGCGCCTACCTGACGGGGGCGGACTTCACCGGCGCGACGCTGCGCGGTGCCAGCTTCGAGGGGGCGACGCTGACGGATGCGAAGGGCGTCGATCGGACCGCCGGGGCCGCCGGCCGCCGTTAGACGACGCCCAAGAATAACCGAATCCGGGGGTCCGTCTCCCTGAAGGCATTGCCTTAGCCGCGGAGGTTGCGCTGGCGGCGGCGAGGATCAAGCAGACGAACCGCCGCTCCGCGAAGCCTTCCATTGCAAGGAACAAACGAGGAAGAACAGGATCATCGACGACGCCGCGAGAAGCACCGTGCCGTCGGTACCGGCAACACGCGAAAACCCAAGCCCGCCGCCTGTGCCGTAGAAGGCGATCATGTTGAAAACCGCCAGCGACGCGATCGCCCACACATAGAAAAGCGGCACCGCCTCCACCGCCCAGCCTGCGTAGGCGACGATCATCGGCACGAACAAGTGGTTCTCGTGAACGCCGGCGTTCCAGGTGAACTGCGCGAGGCTCGCCGCCAGCGCGGACCGGATGAACGCCGCCGGCGTCGCTCTCCCGGAGACGAATACGGCCATGACGGCCGCATAACAACACCAGAACAGCATCCGCAGCCCAGTCCGCACTATCATCTCGGGACCCTGGACAGGGATCGCGGCGCCGGCATCCTGAAAAATCGTATCGACGCCGCCGTCCGGCGTCAGGTGATGCCCGCCGTACTGCGCGGCCTCCAGCATCCAGGAGACGAACCACCCGCCATTGACCGCCTGCCCGCTCAGATACCCGTCGTGCAGTGCCATCCGAAACGCCTGCCAGGTTGGCTCCAACCCGAACAGCCCGAGCACGGCGGCCACCACCAGCAGAGCCGGCACGGCATCGCGCGCCAGCCGGGGCAACGAGCGGGATGCCCGCAGCATGCCGATGGCGAACAGGGGCGCGAGAATGAGCGGCTGCCATTTCACCAGACTCGCGACGGCCAGGTTGGCTCCGGCGAGTCCCCAGCGGCCATCCATGCCGGACCACAGCGCGATGAGCAAAAACGGCAGGTAAACGATATCATAGTAGCCGAGCAGCAGGCCGAAGGGCGCCGTCAGCACGAACAGCAGCCCGGCCCGCTCGATCGACCGTTCCCGCCTCAACACGAGCAGAACGGAGGCGAGCGTGAACAGCGCGATGCCGCTCTTGTAGCTGAGCACCGCCGACAGCCCCGCCAGCGCACCAAGCCGCAGCGATGCCCACATCGCCAGGATGCTCAGAGGCGGGTAATTCACCCCGAGGTCATGTACTGGAACAATCCGGCCGTATCCGGCGAACGGTCCCACCGGCGGCATGCGGGTGATCCAGCTGATCGAGAACGCGACGTCGCCGGTCCCTGGATCGCGCACCAGGCAAAGCGTCATTCCAACAATGATCAGGCCGAACACCGCCTGGCGCGCGACGCGCTCGGTCACTCTCACTCGGAAACTCCCTGAACGGCCGCGGTCGCGATGGTTGCCGCCCGCCCCCCGGGCGCGGATACGCCGCGGTTGTAGCGCCGATGCGGGACGGCCGCCAACCGCCCGCAACAATTCCCGTGTCAGTTTCCCGGCGCGATCCTGCAACCTTCGCGCGAATCGGGTGCCAACCGGTTTAGGTCCCCTCCGTCATGGGCCGGCCGCGAAAGGTGGCCCGGACAAGCCGAGCCATGACGTTTTAGGAAGCCGTCTCCCCGACGCGATAACTTTTTGGGCGTCGCTTTAGATTTAGGCGACGCCCAAGAGCAAGCGAATCGGGCGGTCGATCTTGTCCCGTCATGGCCCGGCTCGTCCGGGCCACCCCCGCCAGCACGTGCCGCGACAGTTGGCCCGGACGAGCCGGGCCATGACGGTTGGAGGGAGCCGGCGGACTGAAGCAGTCATCCTTGGGCGTCGCCTTAGGCGACGACGAGATCCGGCACCATGACCTTGCCTTTCGTTTCCGGTGCCCACACGAGCGCCAATGCGAAGTTCACGGCCCCGACGCACGTGCCGATGAGCATCGGGATGGCGAAGCCGAGATGATACGCGCTGGCGAACCAGGTCAACACGAGCGGAACGAATCCGCCCCAGATCGCACCCTGGTGGTAGCAGAATGCACTGGCCGTCGCCCGAACCTCGGTCGGGAACCGTTCGGTCAGGTAGGGTGCCATCTGGCCCTGCATGCCGCCGCCGCCACAGATTCCCTGCGCGATGAACCCGAGCGCGATCCAGGTGACGTCATGGGTGAAAAGGTAGATCGGCGCGATAGGCACGGCCAGCAGAGCTGGAATGATCATCGCCCAGCGCCGGCCAAAGCGGTCCGCGACCAGCCCCCAAAGACCGCTCGCCCCAAACACGGCAATGTTGGCGAAGATGATCGGCGTCGCGACAAGCGCCGGACTTAGCCCGAGATCCTTCTGCAAATGCGTGGCGAACAGGGCGTTGACCGAATAGTATGTGACGAAACCACTCGCCATCCACCAGCAGGCGGTCAACGTGTTGCCGAGCACCGCACGCTTGAAAATGGCGATCAGCGGGGCGTGCATCTCCCGCTTTTCCACCCGTTGCAGCCGCCGGTTTTCCGTCCAGACTTCCGGCTCCTTGACGAATTTCCGGACGTAGAAGACAGAAAAGGCGGGAAGGATGCCGACCCATAGCATGCCGCGCCAACCGATGTGGTTGTAGAACAGTCCATAGACCAGGCTCGACAGCAGGAAGCCGATCCCCCAGGAACCCTGCAGCAGACCACCCATCAATCCGCGCGAACGCGTCGGCCAGGTCTCCATCGCCAGTGCCGCGCCAGCGGGCCATTCGGCTCCCATCCCAATGCCGAGCAGGGCCCGGCAGACCAGCAGGAACCAGTAGCCCGGAGAAAATCCCGCAGCAAAGTTGCAGACCGAATACCACAGGATGGAAATCATCAGCGGCGTCTTGCGGCCGATGCGATCGGCCAGCCAGCCCGAGGCGACCGCCCCGACCAGACGAAGCCACAGCGTGATCGTCAGCACAAAAGCGACGGCGGTCAGCGGCACCCCGAATTCCTGCGAAATCGGCACCATGATCAGCAGGAATACAGTGAAATCAAAGGCGTCGAGCGTCCATCCGAGCCAGGCGGCCCACCACGCGAGCCATTGATCCTTGGTAGGCTCCTTCCACCACGGTTTTGTTGCTACTGCCGGTTCGTTTCCATTATCGGACGTTGCCACCGTTGTCTCCCTGTCCGCGCCCGGATCATGCCCGGGCGTCGTTGTTGCCGGATTTACGCGGGATTCCCCGCATTGGCGCGCATCTCGGGAGCAACACCGAAAGAGCCTTCAGGGTATATCCGAGAGGCTCGCGACTGCACAGTAGCGCAGCGTCGCAAGAGCAACTTCGGCAAAAGCGGCGGTACCTGTCACCGTCACGAGGATGTGTCGAAGCGGTTGGCGGTCATTGCTTGGGCGATCCGCTTGCCGCGAAGCGGGCGTCGCGGCCGCGGCCGCTATTTCGGCGGCGTCGCCGCCACGCTGTCCAGCGCCGCGGGAACCACCGGAGGGGCGGTCGCGACGACGGGGGCCGCGATATCCGACGCATCCTCCTGCCAGCCGCCACCGAGCGCGTTGTACAGCCCCACCACGTCGTTGGTCACCGCCACCTCGGCCTGCACCAATTGCTGGCGCGACGCCGTCAATGTGCGCTCGGCGTCCAGCACCTGGATGAAATCCGAGAGCCCGTGGGTGTAGCTGTCACGGGCCAGATAGAGCGTCAACTGTCCGGTGCGCACCGACTCGGCAAGCCGATCGCGGGCGACCTTGTCGGTGCGGTAGGCGACAAGGGCATCCTCGACCTCCTGCAAGGCGTTCAGCACCGTCCCGCGGTAGTTCAGGGCGGCCTCGGCTTCCTGCGCACGCGCCAGACGCAGCCCGGCCGTCAGCCGCCCGCCCTGGAATATCGGCAGGGAGACGCTGGGCCCGAACGAGTAGAACGCGCTCGCCCAGTTGGTTAGGTAGTAGCCGTCCAGCGCGCGCAGCCCGAAACTGCCGGTTAAGGACACGTCCGGATAGAAGCTGGCGGTCGCCACGCCGACATTCGCGGTGGCGGCATGCAGGCGCGCCTCCGCCTCGCGGATATCGGGCCGCCGCCTTGCCAGCGACGATGGCACGCCGATGCCGATGACGGCCGGCACCTTGGGCAGCGGCGCCACCGGACCGAGCATGGCGTCCAGCGTGCCGGGCGGCTCGCCGGTCAGCACGCTGAGGCGATTCATCGCCTGTTCGCCCTGCTTCTCGTAGCCCGGCAGTTGCGACTGGAAGTTGGTCAACTGGGTGCGGGACTGATCGACGTCGAGTTCCGTGGTCAGGCCCTGGCGCTGGCGCTTGACCGTCAGGTCGTAAGCCTCCTGCGCGGTGCGGACGTTCTCCTGCTGGCTGGCGGTTAGTGCCTGGGCGCCGCGAAGCTGCAGGTAGGCCGCCGCCACCTGCCCTTCCAGCATGACCAGGGCGTCGTTGGTCGCCTCGATGGAGGCTTCGGTGTCGGCCTTCGCCTGCTCCTCCGATCGCCGTACGCGGCCGAACAGGTCGAGTTCCCAGGACGAACTCAATCCGTATTGGAACAGATTGACCGGCTGCGAGAGCTTGTTCAGCGTGCCGTCGATACCGTTGCTGACGCTATTGCCGAGGCCGGGACTAAAGGTGTTCAGCGTCGAGCCGGGTTCGCCCAGCGCATTGACCTGGCCGGGCAGACCTGTCGAGAGCAGAATGCCGCGCAGGCCGAGTTGTTCGCGCATGTAGCTGCCGGTGCCGTTCACCGTTGGCAAACCGGCGGCACGGGCGGTCACCTCGCCCTGCCGCGATTCTACGACGCGCAGCACCGCCTGCTGAAGGGTCAGGTTGCCGGCGATGGCTTTTTCGATCACCGAGGTCAGGACCGGGTCGTTGAAGCCCTCCCACCATTTCGGGTCGGGATTGGTCAGCGGGCTGACAGGCGCCCGGGTGCGGTGCGCCGAGGGGTCTTTCCAGGCCGCGACGTCCGGAGGCTTCGGCGGGGTGAAGTCGGGACCGACGGTGCAGGCGGACAGGGCGGCGATCGCGGCGAGGAGGATGGGCGCCACCCGGCGCGGCATCCGAGCCACCGTGTCATGGCCGGGCTCGGCCCCATCGACGTCAGGATAAGCGGCGGCGAGAGAAAAGCTTGCCCGGGGCCTTGTTCTCTCACCGTCATGGCCGGGCTCGTCGGGGCCACCTACGCCAGCACGTGCCGCGATAGGTGGCCCGGACGAGCCGGGCCATGACGAATATGGAGAATGCCATGCTCCGCATGGCCCCTTATCCTGATGCCTATGGGTCTCGGCCCGGTCATCCACGACTGGCGAAGCCGGAACAGGGAAAGTCGTGGATGGCCGGGCCAAGACCGGCGATGACACGGGGAGGCGGGACAGGCCGAGCCGTGGCACGGGGATGCGCAACGTCCGCCCCATCCTTTAATGCGCCCCGCCGCTGGATTTCGCCTTGATGCCGGACATGCACAACGCCGTCGGGATCATCACGAACGCCATCAGCGCGGTCAGCAGGAACACGTCGTTATACGCCAATACCGCGGTCTGCGTCTGCAACATCTGGAACACCTGCCCCGGCGCCATCTGCACCGCCTGCGCCGCGGAATGGCCCAGATCGATCAGCCCCTGCTGCGTCTGCTGCAGCAGATCGTTATAGGGCTGATACGTCGGCCCCAGATTATCGATCAGGTGCGCCTGACGGATCTGCATATGCTCGGTCACCAGCGCGGTCGAAACGGAAATCCCGATGCCGCCGAACACATTGCGCGCCATGCTGAACAACGCAGTCGCGTCGCCATTCAACTCCGGCGGCACCGTTGCATACGCAATCGTACTGATCGGCACGAATAGCAGCGCCAGCGCCGCCGTCTGCGCCGCGCGAAACAGCACCAGGTGGAAGAAGTCCAGGTCAGGCACCAGGTTCATCGAGTAAATCAAGGCCAGCCCGAGCGCCAGGCCGCCTCCGGCGACGACATATTTTGTCTGCACGTAGTTCATCAGCCGGCCGGTGACCGGGATCAGCATCACCAGCACCACCGCCCCCGGCGCCAGCACCAGCCCCGCCCAGGTCGCGTTATATCCCAGTTGCTGCTGCGCGAACTGCGGGATCAGCACCGCGCTGGCATAGAGCACGAAGCCCATGATCGCGATCTGCAACGACCCCAGCGCCAGATTGCGGTCCTTGAACGCACGCAGGTTGACGATCGGATCGCGGACATACAGCAGGTAGGTAATCCCGAAGATAAAGCCGAACGCCGACACGCCGAACATCCAGCGAATGAAAGTCGACCCCAACCAGTCATAATCCTCGCCGCGATCGACGCCGACCTCCAGACAGCCGAGCGCCAATGCAATGAAGAGCACGCCAAGATAATCGAAGCGCGGCGCCGTGCGCTTCTCTTCCTCGATCGTCGGCGAATCCTCGACGTATTGCAGCACGCCGAAAAAAGTCAGTATCCCGATGGGTATATTGATCAGGAAGATCCAGTGCCAGGAATAGGTATCCGTCAGATATCCGCCCAGCACGGGTCCCACCACTGGCGCGATGATGATGGCGACCGCGGTCAGGGAAAACGCCTGCTGGCGCTTTTCCTGCGGGAAATGATCCAGGATGATCGCCTGCTGCGTCGGCTGCAGCCCGCCGCCGAAAAACCCTTGTATGGCGCGGAACAACAGGATCTGCCAGAACTGCTCGGTCAGGCCGCAGGCAGCCGATGCCAGTGTAAAGGCGCCGATGCAGATCAGGAAGTAATTCTTCCGTCCGAGCCGCCGGCTGAGCGCGCCCGATATCGTCAGCACGATGCCGTTGGCGACAAGATACGTCGTCAGCGTCCAGGTCGCCTCGTCGCTGCTGATCGAGAGGCTGCCGGCGATGTGCGGTAAAGAAACGTTCACGATCGTGGTGTCCAGCACCTCCATGAACGCACCGAGCGTCACGATGACGGCGACCAGCCACGGGTTTGACTTCGGCTTCCACTGCCTTTGCGTGCCGCTCATCGCACGGTGACCGTCGGCGTCACCGAAATCCCGAGCGGCAGGCCGTGCCGGTTGTCCATTCCGCTTTCGATGATGATCTTGACCGGCACGCGGCGTACGATCTTGACGAAATTGCCGGTCGCGTTCTCCGCCGGGAAGGCCGAGAAGCGCGCGCCGCTGCCCTCCTGGATGCTGTCCACATGACCGTGCAGCCGAAGGTTCGGATAGGCATCGACGCTCATCGAAACGGACTGGCCGGGCTGCATGTCGGCCAACTGGGTCTCCTTGAAGTTGGCGGTGACCCAGACCTCCGGCCGGACGATATAGAAAACTTGCTGGCCCGCCTGCACGAAAGTCCCGAGATCGACATTGCGCCGGGTGATGGTGCCATCGGCCGGCGCGGTCAGCGTGGTGTAGGACAGATTCACTTCGGCCTGTGCCAGGTTGGCCTCGGCCTGCGCGACCTGGGCCTCACGCTGGCTGACGGTATCCTCGGCCGCCTGGATGTTCTGCTTGACCAGAGAGGCGATCTGCACCTCCGCGTCGGCGTTGCTGACCGCGGCGGTGGTGCTCTGCATCTGGGCGGTGGCCTGATCGACGTTGGTCTGCGTGGTCGCCCGCGGATCGACGGCGCGCTGGCGCTTGTAGTCCCGCTCTGCCTGGGCCTGGTTCGCCTTCGCCTGCTCAAGCTGCGCCTTCGCCTGCTGCAAATTCGCCGGCACCCGGACACGAGCGATGTCGAGATCGACCCGCGCGCTCGACAGTTGCGCCCGGGCGAGCGACAGGCTGGCACGGGCCTGGTCGCGCGCGGTGGTATAGTCGCGCGGGTCAATCTTCAGCAGTACATCGCCGGTGTGCACGAACGTATTGTCGTCGATATTAAGTTGAGTGACATAGCCCGACACCTTCGCGGCAAAGGCGATGGCGTTGCCGTCGGTATAGGCGTCGTCGGTGCTTTCCAGGTCTCGGGTCAGGAACCAGTAGACGACGCCGCCGATGATCGCGAGCAGCACGACGGCGGCGAGGATATACAGCGGCCAGCGCCGCCTCGGCTTCTGGTCCTCATCGTGCGGCCGATCGGCGTCGTCGCGCGGGCGGTCGGTGACGTTGCCGGGTCTGCGTTCGGACTGATCGGCGCGGGCCGGTTGGTGATCCCGTCTGGTTCGCACATCAAGATCATGCCGATCCCCCGATCCGGCATCGCCAACTGTCTCGCTCGCCAAATGCTGCCCCTTTGCCGCAGTGCAACCGAAACGCCGGACGCGGTTGAAGTTTTGTTCATATCGCGGTGAGGTGTTGGGCGAAGGTCGTGGACCGCCCGTCCCGACGTGTCATGGCCGGGCCAAACCCCATGTGTATCAGGATAAGGGGTCACACGGAGCAAGGCGTTCTCCACATTCGTCATGGCCCGGCTCGTCCGGGCCACCTGTCGCGGCACGTGCTGGTATGGGTGGCCCGGACAAGCCGGGCCATGACGGTGAGAGAACAAGGCCCCGGCCAAACTTTTTCCCTCGCTTCCCCTCATCCTGATACGCATGGGACCAAGCCCGGCCATGACACGAGGGGGGGCGCCGGTGCGCGGGTCCGCTTGAATTAGCCCCCAGAGGACTAAATCCGGCCACAACACAGGGGCGCTACGCGGCAACCTCCCTGCGAATACATTGTGGCAGACGAAATATTCTTTCGCCAAAGGCGCCGCATCCGCCTCGAACGCACGCTTCAAGCCGCCCGCTTCCCCGGCCCCGCAAGCAGTTAACCACAATCCGGTTAACAATGACTATTGTATTGCACCCACACACTTTTCCGCCATTCGCAGCTTGCCGCCAGCACCCATATCCCGCTAGGTCACATCACAACCTGCCGGCAACCGGAGCGGGAGACGTCACCATGGCGCAAGCGGCTGACACCAGAAAACGCGGCAAGACCACCAGGGATCCATCCGCCGATAAAGACGTCCTGATGAAGGCGTATCGCAGCATGCTGCTGATCCGCCGCTTTGAGGAAAAGGCCGGCCAACTGTATGGCATGGGGCTGATTGGCGGCTTCTGCCATCTGTATATCGGCCAGGAAGCCGTCGTCGTCGGCATGCAGCTCGCACTCAGCGACGGCGACGAGGTCATCACCTCCTACCGCGACCATGGCCACATGCTCGCCACCGGCATGGAAGCCCGCGGTGTGATGGCGGAGCTGACCGGACGCTCGGGCGGATATTCGCGCGGCAAGGGCGGCTCGATGCACATGTTCAGCAAGGAGAAGAAGTTCTTCGGCGGACACGGCATCGTCGGCGCCCAGGTCAGCCTCGGCACCGGGCTGGCGTTCAGCAACTGGTACCGCGAGAACGACCGGGTCAGCCTGACGTATTTCGGGGAGGGCGCGTCGAACCAGGGCCAGGTGTTCGAAAGCTTCAACCTCGCCGCGCTGATGAAGCTGCCGGTGGTGTTCGTCATCGAGAACAACAAATACGGCATGGGGACCTCAGTGGAGCGCGCCTCGGCCAGCCACGATTTGTCGAAGAACGGCGTCCCGTGGGGCATTCCGGGCAAGCAGGTGGACGGCATGGACGTGCTCGCGGTGAAGGCGGCGGCCGACGAAGCCGTGGCTGCCTGTCGCGCCGGCAAGGGACCGTATCTGCTGGAGGTGAAGACCTACCGCTATCGCGGCCACTCGATGTCCGATCCGGCGAAATACCGCACGCGCGAGGAAGTGCAGCTCATGCGCACGCAGAACGACTGCATCGAAAAGGCGCGCCAGCGTCTGGCGGAACTCGATGTCGACGACAAGGCGTTCAAGGCGATCGACGACGAGGTGAAGGCGATCATCCAGGATGCCGCCGACTTCGCACAGAGCAGTCCGGAACCGGAACTCGCCGAACTCTACACCGACGTGCTGTTGGAGGTCTGAGGCATGGCAACGCAAATCCTGATGCCGGCGCTGTCCCCGACGATGACCGAAGGCAAGCTGGCGAAATGGCTGAAAGGCGTCGGCGACGAGGTCAAGGCCGGCGACGTCATCGCCGAGATCGAGACCGACAAGGCGACGATGGAGGTCGAGGCGGTCGATGAAGGCAAGCTCGCCCGCATCCTGATCAACGAGGGCACCGAAGGCGTCGCGGTCAACACGCCGATCGCGGTGTTGACGGTGAACGGCGAGGACCCGGGTTCGGCCGAACCGCCGCCGCAGGCGGCGGCACAGCCGAAAGTGGCGGCTCAGGGTGCCGATCCCGCGGCGATCGCCGATCAGGCGGCTCAGGGGCAGCGCAAGGAGGCTCTGGAAGCCGCTCCGGCGCCGGAGAAGGATTGGGGACCGACCAAGCCGACGACAGTGCGCGAGGCGCTGCGCGACGCGATGGCGCTGGAGATGCGGCGCGACGGCGACGTGTTCCTGCTCGGCGAGGAGGTCGCGCAGTATCAGGGCGCCTACAAGATCAGCCAGGGCCTGCTGGACGAATTCGGCCCGCGCCGGATCATCGACACGCCAATCACCGAGCATGGCTTCACCGGCATGGCCGTCGGCGCGGCGCTGAACGGGCTGCGGCCGATCGTCGAGTTCATGACGTTCAACTTTGCCATGCAGGCGATGGACCAGATCATCAATTCGGCCGCCAAGACGCTGTACATGTCGGGCGGCCAGATGGGCTGCCCGATCGTGTTCCGCGGCCCGAACGGAGCGGCCTCGCGCGTCGCGGCGCAGCACTCGCAGTGTTACGCGAGTTGGTATGCGCATGTTCCGGGCCTGAAGGTGGTGGCGCCGTGGTCGTCCGCCGACGCGAAGGGCCTGCTGCGGGCGGCGATCCGCGATCCCAATCCGGTGATCGTCCTCGAGAACGAAATCCTCTACGGCCACACCTTCGAATGCCCGGTGGATGAGGACTTCATCCTGCCCATCGGCCGCGCCAAGATCGAACGCACCGGCAAACACGTCACCCTGGTCGCTTTCTCCATCATGGTCGGCGTTGCCCTGAAAGCGGCGGAGACGCTGGCGGAACAGGGCATCGAGGCGGAGGTCATCAACCTGCGCAGCCTGCGTCCCCTGGACACCGCGACCATCGTCGAGAGCGTCAAGAAGACCAGCCGGCTGGTGACGGTGGAGGAAGGCTGGCCGTTCGCCGGCATCGGCGCCGAGGTGGCGATGCAGGTGATCGAGCACGCGTTCGACTGGCTGGATGCGCCTCCGGTGCGGGTGCACGGCCTCGATGTGCCGTTGCCCTATGCCGCGAACCTGGAGAAACACGCTCTGCCGCAACCGGAATGGGTGGTAGACGCGGTAAAGAAGATCGTCTGACGGGGGACGTTGACCATGGCGACCAATATCCTGATGCCGGCGCTGAGCCCGACGATGACGGAAGGCACTCTGGCGCGCTGGCTGAAGAAGGAAGGCGACACCATCAAGGCCGGCGACGTCATCGCCGAGATCGAGACCGACAAGGCGACAATGGAGGTCGAGGCGGTCGATGAAGGCGTGCTCGGCAAAATTCTTGTCAATGACGGCGCGGCAAACATCGCGGTGAACGCGCCGATTGCGATCCTGGTGGATGAGGGGGAGGCTGTGCCGTCGGGCGCTGTGGCGCCTCCGGCTCCGAAGCCCGCCGCGGCGCCGGCACCGCAGGCGGCCGCGCCGGCGGCGGCGGGGGCGCCCGCCAGCAACGGGCATGACGAATTGGGCGGACGCGTGTTCGTGTCGCCGCTGGCGAAGCGGATGGCGCAGCAAGCCGGGATCGATCTGCGCGGGTTGAAGGGCAGCGGCCCGAACGGTCGGATCGTCCGGGCGGATATTGAGGCGGCGCAGAAGGGCGGCGTCGCGGCTCCGGCATCCGCGCCGGCACCCGCCGTCGCCCCGCCCGCGGCAGCGCCGATCGGCAAGGCGGCGGCTCCGGCGATCACTGCGCCGCACAAGCTGATCCCGCACACGTCCATGCGGAAAGTGATCGCCCGGCGGTTGACCGAGGCGAAGCAGACGGCGCCGCATTTCTACGTCTCGATGGACATCGAGATCGATGCGCTGGTCGGATTGATGAAGCAGTTGAACGACAAGGCGCCGAAGGAGGGTCCGGGCGCTTACGCGATCACCATCAACGACCTGGTGATCAAGGCGGCGGCCGCGACGCTGCGGCAGATCCCGACGGTGAACGCGAGTTGGACCGAGGAGGGCATGGCCTTCTACGACGACGTCGATGTCAGCGTCGCGGTTTCGATCCCGGATGGGCTGATCACGCCGATTATTCGAAAGGCGGACCAGAAGGGATTGGCGACGATCAGCCGGGAGATGAAGGACCTCGCGGCCCGGGCGCGCGAGGGCAAGCTGAAACCGGAGGAATTCCAGGGCGGCGGGTTCTCGATCTCCAACATGGGGATGTTCGGGGTGACGGAGTTCGCCGCGATCATCAACCCGCCTCAGGGCGCGATCCTGGCGGTGGCGGCGGGGAAGAAGCGGCCGGTGGTGAAGAACGATGCGCTGGCGATCGCAACGGTGATGACGTGCACGCTGTCGGTGGATCACCGAGTGGTGGACGGGGCGCTGGGCGCGCAGTGGCTGCGGGCGTTTAAGCGGGTGGTCGAGGATCCGTTGAGTTTGCTGCTGTAGGGGGTGGCCCCAATGGCCGTCACCGTTGTTACTATGGCTGTTCCGGCCATTTACGCACCGTCCGTTACCGTCATGGCCGGGCGTGTCCCGGCCATCCACCCACAGGCCGGAAGGCCACAGGCTTCTTAGCCACATGCTGGGCGGGTGGGTCTACTTCCTGACCAACCGCCCCAACGGCACGCTCCACGTGGGGGTGACAAATGATCTGGTTCGCCGTGTATGGGAGCACAAGAGCGGCACGATCGACGGGTTCACCAAGAAGTATTACCTGAAACGCCTAGTCTACTTCGAGCGACACGATGACATCCGAACGGCGATCCAGAGAGAAACAAATATCAAACGATGGCCGAGGGAATGGAAAGTCAACCTGATCGTCGAGGATAACCCTGCATGGAACGACCTGTATGAGCAGATTGTGTGACTTTCCGCCGCCTATTTCCGTCCTCACCGTCACGGCCGGGCGTGTCCCGGCCACCCGCGCTTCAGAGGTGGTGCGAGGATGGCCGGGACACGCCCGGCCATGACGGTAAGGACGGAGGCGTCCCGGCAACACCCGGCCGCGACGGGTGGGGGAAAGCCGCACCCATGACTGCTCCCTTCACCCTCCGCCCCGCGGTCGAACCCGATCTCCCTGACATCGTGCGCCTCATCCGTGCGCTGGCGGAGTACGAGCACCTCCTGCACGAAACCACCGTGACCGTAGACGACCTGCGCGACGCGCTGTTCGGCCCCCTGCCCCGCTGCTCCGGCATCATCGCGGAAATCCGAGGGAAAGCCGTCGGGCTCGCGCTGATCTACTACACCTTCAGCACGTTCAAGGCGCGATCCAATATCTTCATCGAGGACCTCTACGTCGAACCCGCCCACCGCGGCGCCGGGATCGGCATCGCGCTGATGCGCCACATCGCGCAGCGCGCCGTCGCCGAGAATTGCGCCCGGGTCGAATGGCGGGTGCTCAACTGGAACCAACCCTCGATAGACTTCTACCAGCGCATCGGCGCGGAAACGATGCAGGACTGGCACATACGACAATTGGGCGGCGGCGCTCTCGCCGCCCTGGCGGAAGGAAGCTCCCATGGCTGAACAAGCATTCGATCTCATCGTCCTCGGCGGAGGTCCCGGCGGCTATGTCGCCGCCATTCGCGCGGCGCAACTCGGCATGAAGACCGCCGTTGTCGAACGCGAGCATCTCGGCGGCATTTGCCTGAACTGGGGCTGCATCCCGACCAAGGCGCTGCTGCGCACCAGCGAGATCAACCACCTGCTGCACCATCTGCCCGACTTCGGCTTCGACGCGGTGGAATCCCATTTTGACATCGCCAAGGTCGTGAAACGCTCCCGCGCCGTGGCGAAGCAGCTTTCGTCCGGCGTCGCGCATCTTCTAAAGAAGAACAAAGTCACCGTATTCGACGGCGCCGGCACGCTGGCGGGGAAGCACACTGTTGCAGTAACGAAAGACGGCAAGGACGTCGCCACCCTGAAGTCCCCACACATCATCCTCGCCACCGGCGCCCGCGCCCGGCAGCTTCCGGGGATCGAGACCGACGGCAAGCTGATCTGGTCGTACAAGGACGCCATGGTGCCGCCGGCGTTCCCGAAATCGCTGCTGGTCATCGGCTCCGGCGCCATCGGCATCGAATTCGCCAGCTTCTACCTGAACATGGGCGCGGAGGTAACGGTCGTCGAAGTCCTGCCGCGCATCCTGCCGGTCGAGGACGAGGAAATTTCCGCCTTCGCCCACAAGGCGTTCGAGAAGCAGGGCATGAAAATCATGACCAACGCCTCGGTCAGAACCGCCAAGAAAGGCAAGGACAACGTCACTGTAACGGTCGAGGCCGGGGGGAAAAGCCGGGACATCACCGTCGATCGAGTGATCTCCGCCGTCGGCATCGTCGGCAATGTCGAGGGCATCGGCATCGAAGGCACCGGCGTGAAGGTCGATCGCGCGCACGTGGTGATCGACGAATACTGCCGCACCGGAGAACCCGGCGTCTACGCCATCGGCGACCTCGCCGGGCCGCCCTGGCTGGCGCACAAAGCGAGCCACGAAGGCGTCGTTTGCGTTGAGAAAATCGCCGGGCTGAACGACGTGCATCCGATGAATGTAATGAACATCCCCGGCTGCACCTATTGCCGCCCGCAGGTCGCCTCCGTCGGACTGACCGAGGCGAAAGCCAAGGCCGCCGGGCACGACATCAAGGTCGGAAAGTTTCCGTTTATCGGCAACGGCAAGGCCATTGCGATGGGCGAACCGGAAGGCTTCGTCAAGACGATCTTCGATGCCCGCACCGGCGAACTGCTTGGCGCCCACATGATCGGCGCTGAAGTCACCGAAATGATCCAGGGCTATACGATCGCGCGGACGCTGGAGACGACGGAAACCGACCTGATGCACACGGTGTTTCCGCACCCGACAGTCAGCGAAACGATGCACGAGGCGGTGCTGGACGCCTACAAGCGGGCGATTCATTTCTGACACGACCCGGCAGTCGAGCCAACTCTTCGCTCCCGGCCGTCATGGCCCGGCTTGTCCGGGCCACCGCCGTCAGCACCGTGCCGCGATAGGTGGCCGGACGAGCCGGGCCATGACGTGAAATGGGTCAGTCCGACGATGCCAGCACCTGCGATCGGGGTTCAAGGCCGGCCGCGCTCAGCCCGACGCTGATTTGGCCGGTCGTTTCGGTATGCGTGTTTGTTGCTTGGCCAGCGGACAACCGGCGGCGTTGCTCCCCTCGCCGATCGGCACTAACCATCCGCCACCATAACCTTCCATTCCGGGATCAGCGCCATGAACGAGGCCGCACCGTCCGTCACGCCCGAGCGCATCCTGCAGCTCGCTTGGGCCTTTGCACCGCCGCTGGTGATCGAGGCGGCCGTGCGCCACCGGGTGTTCGACACCCTGGCCGCGCAACCGCTGACCTTGGACGCGCTGGCCCGGGCGACCGGAGCATCCAGCCGCGGACTGGCCGCGATCGTCAACGTGCTCGCCGGCCTTGGCCTGCTGGCACGCGACGATGCCGGCATGGTCTCGCTGACCGTGGAATCCGCCGCGTTCCTCGTCGGCGGCCGGCCGGGCTATGTCGGCGGACTGTTCCGCCACGCCAGCGACCAACTGCTGCCGAACTGGCTGCACCTGACGGACATTGTGGGTGGTGGCAAGCCGGCCCGGTCGCTCGCCGCGCCCGAAACCAGCGCGGCGTTCTTCGCGGACTTTGTCGAGGACATCTTCCCGCTCAGCTACCCGTCCGCCCGCGTCCTGGCCGGCGCCCTCGACCTGGAGCACGCCACCGCACCGGTTTCGGTGCTCGACCTGGGGTCGGGATCCGGCGTCTGGGGCATCGCCCTGGCGCAGGCTTCGCCGCTTGTTACCGTGCGCGCGGTGGACTGGCCCGGCGTTCTCCCCGTCACCCGCCGCGTCTTCGAACGCTACGGCCTGGCCGATCGGCTGACCGAGGCGGCGGGCGACCTGGCGGACGCGGATTTCGGCAGCGGCCATCAGGTTGCGACCATCGGCCAGATCCTGCACAGCGAGGGCGTCGAACGCTCCCGCGCGCTGCTGCGCCGGACACACGCGGCACTCGCCCCCGGCGGCACCGTCGCCATCGCCGAGTTCCTGGTCAACGCCGATCGGCGGGGGCCGATGAACGGGCTGATCTTCGCGGTGAACATGCTGGTGAACACGGAAGCCGGGGGCACGTATTCGTTCGAGGAGATCGCCGTCTGGCTGACCGAGGCGGGGTTCAGAAACCCTCGCCTGCTGGCCGCCCCCGGACCGTCGCCGCTGATCCTCGCGACGGCTTCCGGGTGACCGGCGGCGCGGGATCGCCTAACGTTTCGCCGCGCCGGATGAACCGGCCGGGGGAGCAAGGTCCAATGCCATCGTTATCGGGTAAGACAGCGTTCGTGACCGCGTCGGGCCAGGGCATCGGCCGGGCCATCGCGCTGGCCTTCGCAACCGCGGGCGCCAACGTCGTCGCGACCGACGTGGATGCGGGGAAACTCGCGGGCCTGGCATCGGAACGGGTGCGCACGGCGGCGCTGAACGTGCTTGATCCCGCCGCGATCCAACGTGCGGCCCGGGAGGCCGGGGCGATCGACATCCTGGTCAACTGCGCGGGCGTGGTGCATCAGGGCACGCTGCTGGAGGCGTCCGACGCGGACTGGTCGCTGGCGTTCGACCTGAACTGCAAATCGATGTTCCATACGATGCAGGCGTTTGTGCCCGGCATGCTGGAGCGGGGCGGCGGCGCGATCATCAACATTGCCTCGGTGGCGTCCAGCCTGAAGGGCGTGCCGAACCGCTTCATCTACAGCGCGTCGAAGGCCGCGGTGATCGGCATGACCCGGTCCGTCGCCACCGACTACGTGGCGAAAGGCATCCGCTGCAACTGCATCTGTCCGGGAACGGTCGGGACGCCGAGCCTGGATGAGCGGATCGCCGCGAACGCCGCCGCCGCCGGCTCGGTCGACGCCGCCCGAGCCGCGTTCGTGGCGCGCCAGCCCATGGGGCGGCTGGGCACCGCGGAGGAGCTCGCCGCGCTGGCGGTCTATCTGGCGGGGGATGAGGCCCGGTTCATGACCGGGCAGTCAGTGGTGATCGACGGCGGGCTCACCCTGTAGAGGTCGGCGTCATCCAGCTGATAGCTGTAGGATTCCATTGAACCTGCCTCAAGGGGTTACCCGATTTCCCGGCACCCGCTGTCCAAGGCCCCATTCATCTCAACCCGAAGCTCGTTTGCCGCGGCGGTCCACGCGCCCGGCCCGTCCTGGACAATTGGGACTATCCGACTTATATGGACAATCAAGGAGATGATCATGGTTGATGCAGCCATACATGCTCGAGGTCCCGGGAGAAGGCACGTGGACGAAAAGGCGGTCCGGGAGGCGTTGAAAGCGCTGGATGCGCCCGTTTCCGGCGCCTCGTCACGCGACGTGGAATTGCTGGCTCGGGTTATTTCAATCGTCTGGGATGTGGTCGAAGAGCTACCGATGGTCGAGCGTCGCCAGGTGGCTGGCGACAGGGAGTTATTGCGGGCAGCCATTCGCCAGGTTTGGAGCCGCCGAAACGTGCCCCTACGCCGGAATAGCGGCTCTGACGCGGTCGAGCACAGCCAGGGTGCCGGGCTGGGCCAGCAGATCAGTGTCGAGGAGGGACGCGCACGTTTGGATCGCTTTGTAACGGCGCGCCCGATTGAGAGCTGGGCGGGCCCGGTTGCCGGTGCGGGCGAAATTGAGCATGCACTTGGGATTCCTCGGTCGACGCTCAGCAATTGGCGGAACCGAGGAGCCGCTATCGGTCTCCTCCGCGGTGAGCGCAAGCTGGCCTATCCCCTTGAGCAATTCCTGGACGCAAGGCCGATCCAGGGTCTTGCCGATGTGATCAGGGCCGCCCGCGATGAGAGGGCTGCCTGGCTGTGGCTCCGTCAACCGCACGCTGCCTTGGATGACAGGTTGCCGATCGACGCTCTCAAGCGCGGCGACAAGGACGATGTTGTCCGCGCCGCTGAGCGCGATTTCGGCTAGGCTGTGGGCCTTGACGCCGCGGTCGTCGCATCGCTGGTCCGCCGTTTCCAACCAACCAGCTATCTGCGTTCGGTGCGCTGGAGTTACAGCTTGACACCGCTTGGCATGGGATTTGGCGATACTCGCTTCGCCAGCCCGGCCAACGCCTTCACGTTGCTCTATATTGCCAAAACTCTCGCGACGAGTGTGGCTGAGACGATCGTCCGAGATCGGTTTGAGGGAATTACGGTTCGCGAGCTTACGCGAGGCGAGCTTGGCGACTGGGGCGTCTGCGAGGTGAGCGCCACTGCGCCGCTGCGGGTGTTGGACCTGCGTGGCAACGGGTGCTTCAAGCTCGGCATTTCAACCGATATCGTGGGTGGCAAAGCGCAAAAAGAGGCACGCGAGTTAAGCCAGGAACTGTATGACACAACTGACCTCGATGGAATCTTGTATAAATCGAGACTGTTGAAGAACCAGGACTGCGTCGCTGTGTATGATCGGGCGGTGCCGCACAAATTGAATTCAACGCCGGTCGTGCGTATGGAGACGCTGGCCAAACTCGTCCCGGCCCTGCGGCAGCTCAAGATTACATTGATCTGAGGGCGATCCACGTTCCCGGTCGCTGCATCGGGCGAATGGGACGCCGCCATATTGGCACGCGCTGTGTTCGAGCGAGGCGTCGATGCCGACCTGCGTCGGCATGACGGGGTCTCGCGGTTCGAGGGTCAATGTCACTGTCGATTGGTAATGAAAGGCCTATACCAGCCGCGCCTGCCGAACCGCCGCGGAGATGAACCCGGCGAACAGCGGGTGCGGCTCGAACGGCTTCGATTTGAGCTCCGGATGGTATTGCACGCCGACGAACCAGGGATGCCCCGGCAACTCGATGATCTCCGGCAGCACGCCGTCCGGCGACATGCCGGAGAAGCGCAGGCCGGTCGCCTCCAGACAGGTGCGGAAATTGACGTTCACCTCGTATCGGTGGCGGTGCCGCTCATGGATCTCCGGGGCGCCTCCATAAATCGAGCGCACCAGGCTGCCCTCCGCCAGCACCGCGGGATAGGCGCCGAGGCGCATCGTGCCGCCCTTGTCGTCCCCCTCGAACCGCCGCTCGATCTGGTTGCCGCGCGCCCATTCGGTCAGCAGGCCGACGACCGGGGTGTCGCAGGGGCCGAACTCGGTGGACGACGCCTCGTGCAAGCCGGCAAGGTTCCGTGCCGCCTCGATCACCGCCATCTGCATGCCGAAGCAGATGCCGAAGAACGGCACCTTGTGCTCGCGGGCGAAGCGCACCGCCTCGATCTTGCCGGGCGTGCCGCGTTCGCCGAAGCCACCGGGGACCAGGATGCCGTGCACGTCTTCCAAGCGATGGATGGCGCCGGGCTGGTCGAAGATCTCGCTGTCCACCCAGTCGAGACAGACCTTCACGCGGTTGGCGATGCCGCCGTGCGCCAGCGCCTCGGCCAGCGACTTATAGCTGTCGAGCAGGTTGGTGTACTTGCCGACGACGGCGATGCGGACCTCGCCCTCGGGGTTGCGCACGGTGTCGACAATCTTCTGCCAGCGCGACAGGTCCGGTTCGACCTCGGCCGGCAGGTCGAAATGCTTTAAAACGACCTTGTCCATGCCCTCGGCGTGATACGCGATCGGCACCTGGTAGATGGTGTCCACATCCAGCGCCGGGACCGCAGCCTCCGCCCGCACGTTGCAGAACAGCGCGATCTTGCGGCGCTCGTTCGCCGGGATCGGCCGGTCGCAGCGGCACAGCAGCATCTGCGGCTGGATCCCGACGTTGAGCAGTTCCTTCACCGAGTGCTGCGTCGGCTTGGTCTTCAGTTCCCCGGCCGACGGGATGTAAGGCACGAGCGTCAGGTGCACGAACATCGCCCGCTCCGGCCCAAGCTCGTTGCCCATTTGGCGGATGGCTTCCAGGAACGGCAGGCCTTCGATGTCGCCGACAGTGCCGCCGATCTCCACCAGGACGAAGTCGAAGTCTTCGGTGCCGAGCTGGACGGCCTCCTTGATCGCGTCGGTGATGTGCGGGATCACCTGCACCGTGGCGCCGAGGTAGTCGCCGTGGCGCTCCCGCGCGATGACGTCCTGGTAGATGCGTCCGGTGGTGGCGTTGTCGAGCTTGGTGGCGTGAACGCCGGTGAAGCGTTCGTAATGGCCGAGGTCGAGGTCGGTCTCGGCGCCGTCATCGGTGACAAAGACTTCGCCGTGCTGATACGGGCTCATGGTGCCCGGATCAACGTTGAGATAGGGGTCGAGCTTTCGCAGCTTGACCCGGAATCCGCGGGCCTGCAGCAGCGCGCCGAGCGCTGCCGCCGCGATTCCTTTGCCCAGGGAGGAGACCACGCCGCCGGTAACGAACACGTATCGCGTCATGGGCACCCATCATAGCGAGCCGAATCGGGCCAATGGAAGCCCGGCGGCAACAATTCACAAAATAAGCGGAAGATTGGCGAAGCGTTCAGGCCGTGAGACCGCCAAACGTCGTCACGGGCCGCCAAGAACCGTCATGGGCCGGACAAGCCGAGCCATGACGGCTTCGAGTGACAGCCACGGCCTTAATTCGTCGGCGCGGACGGACCCTTCGGCACCACGGGCGGAGGCGGCGCGACGGGGGCGGTCGGCTGCGACGGCGTATCCAGGATCGATCGCGTGGTGGAGGTGCCGCGGTTAAGCAGCGCCAGGGTCAAAGACAGCGACATGAAGATCGCCGCCAGGATCGCGGTGGTGCGGGTCAGCAGGTTGGCGGTGCCTCGCCCGGACATGAACGAACCCATGCCCTGGGAGCTGCCGATGCCGAGTCCCCCGCCCTCGCTGCGCTGGAGCAGCACGACGCCGATCAGCGCGACGGTGACGAACAGGTGGATGATCAGCAGAACAGAGGTCAACGCGGGAAACTTTCATTCAACCGGCATGGCGACGTGGCCCGCAGCGGGACACATCGCGACGCGCGCCTCTTACCCCGCCCGCGCGGCGCGGGCAATCGTTAGAAATTCAGCCGCGTTCAGGCTGGCGCCGCCGACGAGCGCGCCGCCGACGTTCGGCACCGCCATCAGCGACACCGCATTCGACGCCTTGACCGAGCCGCCGTACAGAATCCGCACGACGTGGCCGGCATCGCCGAACTGGCGCACCAGTTCCTCACGGATGAAGGCGTGCATCAGCGCGACGTCCTGGTCGGTCGCGGTCTTGCCGGTGCCGATGGCCCAGACCGGTTCGTAGGCGATGACGCCATCGAACGGCTTGGGCAGGCTGCCGGCGAGCTGCCAGCCGACGACCTCGGTCTCTTGCCCGCCGCTGCGCTGATCCGCGGTTTCGCCGACGCAGACGATCGGGGTCAGGCCGGCCTCGACCGCGGCCAGGGTCTTTTCGCGCACCAGCTCATCGGTTTCGCCGTGGTTCTGGCGGCGCTCCGAGTGGCCTAGGATGACCCACGATGCGCCGACATCGCGCAGCATCGGCGCGGCGATGTCGCCGGTATGGGCCCCCTGCTTCGCCTGGTGGCAATCCTGGCCGCCGACGGCGACGGACGTTCCCGCCAGCGCCTTGGCGACGGCGGCGACATGCAGCGCCGTCGGACACACCAGCAGGTCCGCGGTAATGCCGGAAGCGCCGGCCGCGATGGCCTCGGCGAGGGCGACCGCCTCGGCCGCGAGGCAGTTCATTTTCCAGTTCCCGGCGATCAGTTGCGGCACGTATGCGCCCTCCCATTGCTGCGGATGCTGCTAGCGGAACTGGCCGGGAGGTCAAGATGAGTTTGGCGCCCGACAAAGCTCTCTGTCGTCATGGCCCGGCTTGTCCGGGCCACCCGTCGCGGCAGGTGCCTGCGGCGATGGCACGGACGAGCCGGGCCATGACGGCACGATGCGGATCGATAAGGCGCCCGCCGCTGTCGCCGGGCAGGAGCGTTCAGATCTCCTTCAAATCCTCCAGCCGCACCGTCCCGTCCCGAGTGCTGAAACTCAGTCTCTGGCCGGTGCTCTGCTGCTGTGAGAACCCGGTGATCCGGTGATTACCCGTGTCGTAGACATGCACCTTGCCGTCCCGCATCACCGCGAGGCGGCGTTCGTCGGGAAAGCAGGCGTATCGCATGTCGTTCTGCGCCCCGCTTGACGAGGGCGTGCCCAGCGAGTCGGGCCACCACTGGCTGGTCTGGCCGGGATGCTCCTCCGCCGCGGCCGGAACCGGTCCGGACGTTGACGCCAGGTCCTGGCACAGGGCGGCGACCCGGGCCTTCAGATCGTTGTTGTTCATGTCGCCGATCATGATCATGCCGCCGCCCGACCACTGGCCCTGGCCGCCGAACTCTGGCTGGTTGAACTGCGCCATGCGGCCGCCGCCATGGCGCAGCGCCTCGGCCATGGCGCGGACCGCGTCGGTGCTGAAGCCGTGGCGCGCGGCGAGGTCGTCGATGGTCTCCGGCATTTCATTCTCCCTATGCGTCCTGGACGCGGACCGCCTTGGTGGTGGAGGCCGTGGCGTCGTCCGGCCCGGCGATCCGGACCTCCGGCTTGTCGAACTCCATCTCGCCGAACTGCGTGCAGAAGGCGACTTCGGCGGCGTCCCGGCCGATGCCGATGCGGACAATCCCCTCCGGCGCGGCCATCCGGGTCGGGTCGAACACATACCAGCCGAGACCGGTGGGGCCGCGCAGGAACGCCTCGAAAACGGCGTGGAAGTCGGGCGGTTCCAATCGCCAGGCGTAGGCGCTGACATAGCGGGCGGGGATGCCGAGCGCGCGGCAGAAGGCAATGCCGAGATGCGCGAAATCGCGGCACACGCCGGCCCGCTGGCTGATCGTGTCGTAGGCCGAGGTCAGCGCGTCCGACGCGCCACTGATATAGTCCACGTTGTCATGGATCCAGTTGCAGATAGCGGCGACGCGCTGGTGGCCGGGCGGCACTTCGCCGAAGGTCCGGTGCGCGAACCGCTCCAGCCGATCGGCCTGGCAGTAGCGGCTGGGATACAGGTGGGGCAGCACGTTCAGCGGCAGCGTGGGCGGGGGAACCTCGTGCACGTCCCGCGGATCTTCCGTCCTGTGGGTCAGGCGGACCGTCGCGTCGTAGGACAGCTTGAAGCCGCCGGGCGGGGCGATCAAGCGGACATAGCGGTTGCCGCTTTCCGGCATCGTCCAGTGTTCCAGCTCCAGCGGCGGGTCGATATGGAGTTGCTCCGCAACGACTTCCTGGCCCGGAAAGCACTCGGCCGCGACGTTGAAGACGAACGCCGTCGGCTGTTTCACGCGGTATCCGAGCGCGGCTGACACTGAAAAATCCATCGTCACGACACCTGTCTGGATGGGCCGGGACATGGCGTGCCGCGTCGCTTTAGCGCACCCCGGCCGGGTGGATAAGTGCATGTCTCGCGCGATCGTGTCGCGATATCGCCGCGCGCGTATGGCATCGCGGCTGGGAGCCGCGACCCCGATTGTCACGCCCTCGTGATCCAAACCATAACTGTTCCGCTGCGTTATCCGTTCCCTGAAGACCTGTTTCGCCCCCGGGAGATTGATCTGTGCAAATTCGTGCCGGCTACGACATCACCTACGAGTGCCCGCAACCCACGCCAATGCTGCTGGTGCTGAGTGTCCACCCGAGCCGCATGCACGACGTCATCAACCCCCATCAGATCGACTTCTTTCCACACATCGCCGCGAGCGAATACCGGGACAGCTTCGGCAATATCTGCCATCGGATCACCGCTCCGGCCGGGCGGCTGCGGATTTCCACCGAGTTCCTGGTCAGCGATCCGGGCACTCCGGACGCCGTGGTGCCGAACGCGGCGCAGCATCCGATCGCCGATCTGCCGGACGACGTTCTGGTGTTCCTGCTGGGCAGCCGCTACTGCGAGACCGATCGCCTGACGCCGCTGGCCTGGTCGCTGTTCAGCAACACGCCGGAGGGTTGGCCCCGGGTTCAGGCGATCTGCGACTATGTGCATAATCGGATCGAGTTCGGATACCACCACGCCGATCCGTTGCGCGGGGCGTTGTCCGGGCATGACGAGGGGCGCGGCGTATGTCGCGACTTCGCGCACCTGGCGGTCACGCTGTGCCGCTGCATGAACATCCCGGCGCGGTATTGCACGGGATACCTGGGGGATATCGGTATTCCACCAGTCGATTTCCCGATGGATTTCAGCGCCTGGTTCGAGGTCTACCTGGGCGGCCACTGGCACACCTTCGACGCGCGCCACAACACGCCGCGCATCGGGCGGATCCTGATGGCACGCGGGCGCGATGCCACCGATGTCGCGCTGTCCACGATCTTCGGGCCGAGCACGCTGGTGGGATTCAACGTTGTCACGGATGAGGTGCGGTAGGCGACGCCCAACATTTAGCGATTCAGCCCGGGCGGCTTTGTCAAACCATCAAGGCCCGGCTCGTCCGGGCCACCTGTCGCGGCACGTGCTGGCCAGGGTGGCTGGAACGAGCCGGGCCATGACGGTACAACGTGGACCGCCCGATTCGCTCAATCCCGGACGTCGACTTACGCTGTTCGTGGGTTCGGGACGGAGGGCGGCCTTCTCCCCCATGTCAAAATCTCTCAGACCTCAAGACCAAACATCGATAGATCAACCAGCACCCGCGACCCCGGTCATCCCGCGACTTGCTGCCTCAGGCTTGCGGTATTGGTGAGCATGCCCCGACGCTTGCCACAGAATCCGTTTATTCGCGTCCCCGTATTCGCCGGACATTTCCACGCCGCGCAGGTATGATCAAGCGGGAGCGACGCGGGAAACCGCAATGCCGATCGATCTTACGAAAGCAGGTGCTTTCAGTTCCGCCGACGCCGCAGGGACGCTTGCCATTCGTTTTGGCCTGTATCTTCCCGGCATCCGGGCGTCGGACGGCTTCGAGGTCCTGGCGCGGATCATTCATGACGACGACCGTTTCGATCCGGCGGTGCAGCCGGTCGATGTGCCGTTGACGTGGCAGGCCGGCAGTGCGCTCGACCTGTGGTCCGCGACCTCCCAACTGGCGGCCGGTGCCGGTCATTACGGACAGGAAGGCATCTACCTGTATCGCTTCCAGTTATGGTGGACCCCGCCGGGCGGAACGCGCCAGTTGATCACCGGCTGGTTCACCGATCCGTTCGCGCGGCAAACCGATCTCGGGATGCTGTCAGCCGTCACCTGCTCGCGGACACCGGCCGCCCCGTTCGCCTGGACCGATGCGGCCTGGCGGACCCCGGAACTGGATGATCTGGTTGTCTACGAACCGCAGGTCGAGCAGTTCGACGACACCTTCGCCGGCATCGTCGCTCGCATCCCGTATCTTCGCAGCCTCGGGGTGAACTGCCTGGAACTGATGCCGATCACCAGCACGAAACTGGACTTCGATTGGGGATACGGCCCGCTGCACTATTTCGCGCCGCATCCGTCGTTCGGCGGCGAGGCCGGGCTGAAGGGGCTGGTCGATGCCTGCCACGCACAGGGTGTGGCGGTCATTCTCGACGTGGTCTATCAGCACGTGGACAATGCGTTCGCGTATCATCAGGTTTATTCCGATCTCGCCGCCACGCCCGGCGCTCCCCACCCGACCAGCCCGATGATCGGCCCTGACGGACCGTTCGGGCCTCAGGTCGATTTTTCGCTGTCATTCGCACAGGAATATTTCAGGCTGGCGAATCAGTGTTGGCTCGATGAGTATCACGTTGACGGATTCCGATACGATGAAGTGACGGATCTGTACCAAAGTCCGACGGACACCGGTTACGCGATGCTCGCGTACGAAACCTATCGCTATTCACGCTCGATCGCCCGCTTCGGCTGCGCGGCCGGGACGTACAGCCGGGTGATCCAGTGTGCCGAGGCGCTGAGCATCGCTCCGGTGGTGCTGCGCAACACCTACACCAATGCGGCGTGGCAGGACGACCTGCTGAATACCGCGGAAACGATCGCGCGCGGCGACCTGTCGCCGGGTACCCTGACGGGATTCGCGCATACGCTGGATCCGTTCTTCGCATCCAGGTATCCCGCCACGAAGACCGTCGTGGACCTGAACGACAACCCGGTCGACATGCCGGTGGCGCCGTTCCAGTATCTGAACTCGCACGACCACAGCCACCTGATCGCCTTCGTTGGCACCACCGGGGACGGTCCGCTGCCATCCGGCGATCGCAGCAAGTTCTACCGGCTGCAGCCGATGATCATCGCGCTGTATACCTGCCAAGGGATACCGATGCTGTGGGAAGGCGAGGAGTTCGCCGACGACTACCTGCTGCCGTCGAGCGGAGCGGCGCGGATCAATCTGCGCCGCGACATGCACTGGGAATATTTCTACGACAGCATGGGATCCCCGCTGATCCGGCTATGCCGCATTCTGGGGGGACTGCGCTCCGCCAACCGGGCCCTGCGCGGACGCGAAAGTTATTTCTATTACCAGCAATCCCTGAACGGGAACGCGATCGTCGCCTATCACCGGTACGCGGCCGCCAGCGGCGCTGCGCCGGAACAATATGCGATGGTGCTGCTGAATTTCGGCTCCGCGGCCGAGCAGATCAGCCTGCCGTTTCCCAGGGCGGGAACCTGGACCGAGCGCGTGGACGGAACAGTGTCCCCGTTGTCGATCGCGCAGGACGGCGGCAGCGCCTCCGTGACCGTGCCGGGCAATTACGGCTATGTCTTCCTCACATAGCCGGCGGCCTTTGCGGTCAGCGCTGGTAATCCTCCGCGTTCGGATCGAACTCGACAAACCTGTCCCGCGGCTGGTGCAAAAGATCGCCCTCGAAGATGTCGCGATCTTTCGTCTCCGGCAGGAACAATAGCCCGATCACGGCCGTCGCGGCGGCGATCAGCACCGGATACCACAGACCGAAATAGATACTGCCGTTCTGGGCATTCATCGCGAACATGATCGCGGGCAGCAGGCCGCCGAACCAACCATTGCCGATATGATACGGCAGCGATATCGACGTGTAGCGTATCCTGGTCGGGAACAACTCCACCAGCGCCGCCGCGATCGGCCCGTACACCATCGTTACCAGGACGACAAGATACGCCAGGATCACCACCAGCATCAGCGGCTGTGGCCGGAATATGTCCCAGGGATGGGCCAGTTTCACCACCGAAGGATTCGACGCCGCCGGATAGCCGACGGCCGTCAGCGCATCGGCTAGATCCGTGCTGAAGCCCGGAGATTTCGTATCCACCGTCATCCCGCCGATGCGAATCGAGGCCGGCGTGCCCGGCGCCGCATCCTGCTGCGCGTACAGCACCGAAGCCCGGGCCAGGGCGCCCTTCGCGATATCGCAACTGCTCGTGTAATGACTTAATCCCGTCGGGTTGAACTGGAAGGAACAGTCCGACGGATCCGCCACCAGGACGACCCGGACCGTGTCCTGCGCCGCTGCCAGGGCCGGGTTCGCGGTATCGGCCATGCGCTGGAACACCGGAAAATATGTCAGTGCCGCCAGTATGCAGCCACCCAGGATGATCGGCTTGCGGCCGATCTTGTCGGACAGCCAGCCGAACAGGATGAAACCGCCGGTGCCCAGCGCGAGACCCCAGGCGACAAGAAGGTTGCTTGTGAAACTATCGACCTTCAGGACCGAACTCAGGAAGAACAGCGCGTAGAACTGCCCGCAATACCAGACGACCGCCTGGCCGGCCAGCATGCCGAACAGCGCCAGGATCGCCCACTTCGCGTGCTGCCATTCGAAGAACGCCTCATGCAGCGGCGAACGCGAGCCCGCGCCTTTCGCCTTCATTCTCAGGAACGCGGGGCTTTCGCTCAGCCGCACGCGGATCCAGACCGAAATCGCCAGCAGGAGGATCGAGACCAGGAACGGCACCCGCCAGCCCCAGGCCTTGAAGTCGGCGGCGCTCATGAAGGATTGCGTCGTCAGGATGACCAGCAGGGACAAGAACAGGCCGAGCGTCGCGGTGGTCTGGATCCAGCTCGTGTAGAACCCGCGCCTTCCGGGCGGCGCATGTTCGGCGACGTAGGTGGCCGCTCCGCCATACTCGCCGCCCAGCGCCAGGCCCTGGAGAATGCGCAGCATGATCAGGATGACCGCGGCGGTGAAGCCGATCGTGTCGGATGTCGGTATCACGCCCACGAGGAATGTGGACAGTCCCATGATCAGGATGGTGACCAGAAAAGTGTATTTGCGCCCGACGAGGTCGCCCAGCCAGCCGAACACCAGCGCGCCGAACGGACGCACCACGAAGCCGGCGGCAAACGCCAGCAGCGCGAAGATATTGCGTGTGGTCTCATCGGTACTGGCCAAAGAAGTTCGCCGCGATGACGACGGCCAGGGAGCCGTACAGGTAGAAGTCGTACCACTCGAAAATGGTGCCCAGGGAGGAGGCCAGGATGACCTTCTTCTCATCCGCCGTCATCGGGTTGACCGATGGGGATGCCGCCCCGTTTTGCGCCGCGCTTACGCTCATGTTTAAGCCTTCCCGGAACGTTTCCCGTTTCGGGTCTCGTCTGCCATTCTGCGAGGCAGAACGCGACCCGAAGTATCCAGCCGACGGTATCGGCACGTTAACGGATATAGCGGAAACCGGCGCCGCCTGACAGAGGCATTATTGGCCGTCCATGTGGGCGCCAACATGAAGCCGGGCGGAGCACGGCGTTTGCCTCATTCGTCAATGGCCCGGACAAGGTTCAGCCGGGCCATGACGGTGAGAGAACAAGGCCCTGGCCAAACTTATCCTGATAGCGAGGAGACACGCGTGACCACGACACGCAAGCCTACCACGCCTCCAGCAGTGCCCGCGTCTCCTGCACGGCGACCTCCCAGAGCTCCAGCATCTCCGAGTCGTCCCGCTGGTAGCGGCCGCCGAAACTGCCGTCCTCCAACAGCAGCCGGACCTCGAACGGCGGCAGCGTGTGCATCCGGTCGATGTCCACCAGCGGCTTTTCGCCTTCCTCGGGCGGCCGGTTCGCCAGGCGCGTCCAGGGATAGTTCTCCATCCAGCTCGCATGGCTGGCGACCGGATCGATTCGCTGAACTGCCGCCAGGGTCAGCGGCGCGCGCCACCAGTCGTGGAACCGCACCCGTGCGTCCGGATTGTCCATCATCCACTCCCGCGCAATGCCCGCGGCCGGCTGGTTGCCGCCATGGCCGTTAACGATCAGGATACGGCGGAAGCCGCTGCCCTTCAGGCTATCGAGCACATCGCGAATCAGCGCGGCGAAGGTGGCGACCCGCAGCGTCACCGTGCCGGGAAAGCCGCTGAAATAGGGGGTCAACCCGAACGGGATGACGGGGAAGACGGGAATGTCCAAGGGTTCGGCCGCCTCGATGGCGATCCGCTCGGCCAAGATGGCATCGGTGGCGAGCGACAGGCCCGCGTGCTGCTCCGTGCTGCCCAGCGGCAGGACGCAACGGTCGTCGTGGCGGACCCAGTCCTCGATCATTCGCCAGTCCATGTCGGCTATACGCATGTCGCCTCCCCTGTTTGGCCATCATCGCGGCGGAGGTGGCACCGGAAGCCGGCGGGCGTCAATGCGCGGCGGTGACCAGCAGGTCGCAGTCGTGGCGTCCCGACATCAGGCAGTCCTGAATGGCGGAGGCCGCGCGCAGTTGCTGCACCAGGAACAGCCCGATAATCAGCAGCAGCAGGGTGATCACGATGCCAACAAGACCGGCGGTCTGGCGCGCCGCGACCTGGTCGCGGGCGGATTCGTCGAGCAGAGGACGATGTGTATACAAACGACCCTCCCGTTGCGCCGCAGGATACCTACCCCATAAGGGGATGGGATGGAAGTCATGCAAGTCAGCCCCGGAGCGGCCGAAAACCCGAGTGCCGGACCGCAACGCCTGCGGATGCGCGATGCCGTGCGGCACCTCGGCCGTGACGAGCGCTTCGCCGCCCTGATCCGCCGCGTCGGGCCGCCGCGGATGCAGGTGCAACGCGACCGCGGCCCGTATGAGGCTCTGGTTCGCGCCATCGCGCACCAGCAACTGCATGGCCGCGCGGCCGAGGCGATCCTGGCCCGCTTCCATGCCCTCTTCCCGGGCGAGGCGTTTCCCGATCCGTCCGCCGTCCTGGCCACCGCGGATACGGCGTTGCGCGGATGCGGCTTCTCCGGCGGCAAGATCGCGGCGATCCGCGATATCTGCGCCAAGGCCCTGGACGGCACCGTGCCGACGCGCCGCGAGTCGCATCGCCTGACCGACGAGGCGCTGATCGAGCGGCTGACGGGCATCCGCGGCGTCGGCCGCTGGACGGTGGAGATGCTGCTGATCTTCACCCTCGGCCGTCCGGACGTCCTGCCGGTGGATGATTTCGGCGTGCGCGAGGGCTACCGCGTGCTGCACGGCCTCGATGCGCAGCCAAAACCCAAGGCCCTCGCCGAGATCGGCCTGGCCTGGGCGCCGTACCGGTCGATCGCCACATGGTATCTCTATCGCGCCGCCGAGGAGGCCCGGAAGCAAGGCCCAACCAGCCGCGCCTGACCCGCGACCCGGGTAGGGTCACAAAATTCCCGAGACGGGGGCGGCGGTGCATGATAAGTGCGCAGGCGCAAGAGTCTTCATCCCAAGGTTGCCTGATGCCTAAGGCGCGACTGACTGAAACCCTCAAATCCATCGAGACCTGGGCTTCGGAAAGCGACGAGCGGGTGCAGCTTCTGATGCTGCTGATCTGGATCGCGCTTGGCGTGATCGTCCTCATTGTCGTTGTCATCGTTGCGATCGTCATGCTGCCGCCGGAGACCTGGTCGTTCTGACAGGCTACGGACGCCTTGAGGATACCCGGCCGGATGGGAACGGGCGTCACTCGTTCGAACACCCCGCGCACAACCCCTCCGCCTCGATCGTCGCCTTGCCCAGCTTGAACCCAAGGCGCCTGGCCGCGTCCTCCAGCGCATGCGCCAGTTCATGATCCTCCAGTTCCGCCACCTTGCCGCATGATCGGCAGATGAAGAACTGCGCCGCATGATCATGATCCTCATGCGCGATGCAGCCGACGAACGCCGACAGCCGCTCCAGCTTGTGCACCAGCCCCTGGTCCTGCAGAAACTCCAGCGCGCGATACACTGTGGGAGGCGCCGCGCCGTGCCGCGTGCTGCGCAACTGATCCAGCAAATCATACGCCCCCGTCGGCGCCTCGCGATCCAGGATCAGCCCCAGCACCTGGCGGCGCAAATCGGTCAGACGGGCACCGCGGCCCTCGCACATCGCGGAGGCGCGGGTCAGCAATGTCTCGGTCCGGGGGGAGAACCCCATGCAGCACTCCTTGGCGGCGAGCGTCCGCCGCGCCTAGATATCATCCATGAACCAAACTGACACGCAAGCAAATGCCGTGCTCGCCGCCATCTCGTTCGACGCCAACGGCCTCGTCCCCGCCATCGCGCAGCAGCACGACACCGGCGAGGTGCTGATGATGGCCTGGATGAACGCCGACGCCATTCGGGAAACCCTCGCCACCGGCCGGGTCTGCTACTTCAGCCGCAGCCGCAACCGGCTGTGGCGAAAAGGCGAGTCCTCCGGCCAGACCCAGCACCTGAAGGATTTCCGCATCGACTGCGACGGCGACACACTTCTGCTGCTGGTGCAGCAGGATGGCGTCGCCTGCCACACGGGCCGCCGCAACTGCTTCTATCGCGCCGCCCGCGAAGGCGTCGTTACCGAGATCGCGGTGCCGGAAGTGTCTCCGGAAGCGCTGTACGGGCACGCGCATGGCTGAGACCACGCCGGTCACGGTGCTGACCGGTTTTCTCGGCGCCGGCAAGACGACCCTGCTGAACCATCTGCTGCGCCAGCCCGCACTGGCCCGCACCGCCGTGCTGGTCAACGAGTTCGGCGAGATCGGCCTCGACCACCTGCTGGTGGAGAAACTCGACGACACCACGGTGCTGCTGAACGCCGGCTGCCTGTGCTGCACCGTGCGCGGCGACCTGGCGCGGGTGCTGCGCGAGATGCTGCCGCGCGCCCGCCGCGACGAGATCGGCCGCATCGTGATCGAGACGACCGGGCTTGCCGATCCGGTGCCGATATTGGCGACGCTGATGAGCGACCCGGTCGCGGCCTCGGCGTACCGGCTGGACGGGGTCGTCACTGTCGTCGATGCGGTCAACGGCGAGGCGCATCTGAACACGCAGGAGGAAGCCGTCCGTCAGGTCGCGGTGGCGGACCGGATCGTCATCAGCAAGTCCGATCTGGCGGACCCGTCGGGGTTGCGGTCGAGGCTGCGGCGGCTGAATCCCGGCGCGCCAGTGGTGGAGAGCGCGCAGGGCGCCGTCGATCCGGCGTTCGTGCTGCATGCCGGGGTATTCGATCCCGCCGCCAAATCGCCGGATGTGCGCGGCTGGCTCGATGCCGCGGCGTTCGAGGTGGCGGAGCACCACCATCACCACGACCCCAACCGGCATGATGCCCGGATCACCGCGTTCTGCATCACGCTGGATCGGCCGCTCGACTGGCAGGCAATGGCGATGTGGCTGGAGATGTTGGTTGCCTCGCGGGGCGAACACCTGTTGCGCATCAAAGGCATCCTCAACGTCAAGGACGCCGATCGGCCGGTGGTTATCCACGGGGCGCGGCACCTGATGCATCCGCCGGTGACGCTGAAGGCATGGCCGGAGGGCGACCCGCGAACCAGCCGGCTGGTCTTCATCACGCACGATCTGCCGCGCGCGGTGATCGAGGATGGGTTGCGGGCGTGTCAGGGCGCGGGTTAGTGCCATCCAGCGGTGCCGGCGACTTTCTCCATTAACGTCATGGCCTCCATTACCGTCATGGCCGTCATTACCGTCATGGCCTCCATTAACGTCATGGCCTCCATTACCGCCATGGCCTCCATTAACGTCATGGCCTCCATTACCGTCATGGCCTCCATTAACGTCATGGCCTCCATTACCGTCATGGCCTCCATTACCGTCATGGCCTTCATTACCGTCATGGCCTTCATTGACATCATGGCCTTCATTACCGTCATGGCCTTCATTACCGTCACGGCCTTCGTTGCCGTCATGTCCTTCATTACCGTCATGGCCCGGCTTGTCCGGGCCACCTGTCGCGGCACGTGCTGGGATCGGTGGCCCGGACAAGCCGGGCCATGACGGTGGGGCGTTTCCGGTCAGCCTGAAACCGCTCTAAACGGCGCCCTCGCCCCGATTGCCGAGCCGCAACGCGATGCTCCGCGCGTGCGCCTGCAATCCCTCGGCCTCCGCCAGCGCCACCCCTGCCGGGCCGATGGCTGCGAGCGCATCAGGCGTGGCGGAGACGAATGTGGTGCGCTTGAGGAAGTCGAACACCGACAGGCCCGAGGCGAAGCGCGCCGTGCGGCCCGTCGGCAGCACGTGGTTCGGGCCGGCCACGTAGTCGCCAACCGCCTCCGGGCAGAAGCCGCCGAGAAACACCGCACCGGCATGGCGCACCCGGGCAAACAGCGCCTCGGGATCCTTGACCATCAACTCCAGGTGCTCCGGCGCGAGCTGATCGGCCAGGGTGACGGCCTGCGCCCAGTCTTCGACGACGACGACAGCGCCGTTCGCTTCCCAACTCGCGCCCGCGATGGCATGGCGGGGCAATGAGGGCAATTCGGCCAGCACCGCCGCCGCGACCGCATCGGCGAAGGCGGCGCTGTCGGTGATCAGGATGGATTGCGCCGCCTCGTCATGCTCGGCCTGGGCCAGCAGGTCAACGGCGATGCGGCGCGGGTCGTTGTCCGCATCGGCGATCACCACGACCTCCGACGGGCCGGCGATGTTGTCGATGCCGACGCGGCCGAACACTTGGCGCTTCGCCTCGGCGACGTAGGCGTTACCCGGGCCGACGATGCGGTCCACGGCCGGAATGCTGGCCGTGCCGTAAGCGAGGGCGGCGACGGCCTGGGCGCCGCCGATGCGGTAGATCTCGGTGACACCGGCGCGGCGGGCAGCGGCCAGCACCAGCGGGTTCAGCACGCCCCCGGGTGTGGGCACGCACATGGCGATGCGGCCCACCCCGGCGGCACGGGCCGGGATCGCGTTCATCAGGACTGACGATGGGTAGGCCGCCTTGCCGCCCGGGACATACAGGCCGACCGCGTCGAGTGCAGACCATCGCATGCCCATGGTAACGCCGGCGGCGTCGGTCATGCGCAGGTCTTGGGGTAATTGGGCGCGGTGGAAGGCGTCGATCCGCTCGGCCGCCAAGTCCAGGGCCGCGGCCAGTTCGGCCGGGATCGAGGCGGCGGCCGCGTCGATCTCCGCCGCGCTGATACGCAGCGTGTCCGCGGTCAGCATCAGGCGATCGAAGCGGGTGGTGTAGTCGAGCACCGCCGCATCGCCTCGGGCACGGACGTCGGCCAGGATGTCCGCGACGGCACGGTCCACGGTCTCGGTGGTTTCGCGGGCCTGCGCCAGCAGGGCTGTGAAACGCGCCTCGAAATCGGCGTCGCTAACCGACAGGCGAATCATGCGTTCTCCATCGCCTCGCGGAACCGGGCGATCCAGGCGCCGATGGCCTCCGGCTGCGTCTTCAGCGCGCTGCGGTTGACGATCAGCCGGCTGGTGACGCCGGCTATGACCTCGGTCTCCACCAGCCCGTTGGCCTTCAGCGTCGAACCGGTCTGCACCAGATCGACGATCATCCGGCACAACCCCAGCCCGGGCGCGAGTTCCATGGCGCCGTTCAGATGCACCACCTCGGCATGAATACCGCGGCTCGCGTAGTGCCGCCGCGCGATGTTGGGATATTTCGAGGCGACCCGCACCTGCGACCAGCGCGAGGGGTCGTCTGTCCCCGCGGTCGCCTCGGGTTCGGCTACCGAAACCCGGCACTTGCCGATGCCGAGGTCGAGCGGGGCGTAGATCTCCGGATAGTCGAACTCCATCAGCACGTCGGCGCCGCAAATGCCGATATGCGCGGCCCCGAAGGCGACGAACGTGGCGACGTCGAACGGCCGCACCCGGACCACGTCGAGCAACGGGTCGTCCGTGGGAAACCGCAGGCGGCGGCTGTCCTCATCGGCGTAGTCCGGGGCCGGGACGATGCCGGCACGCGCGAGCAGGGCGCCGCATTCCGACAGGATGCGGCCCTTCGGCAGCGCCAGGATCAAAGGTGTCGTCACGTCCGGCGCGAGGGACGCGGTGGGGAACGGGGCGGTCATGCAGGCTCCGGCTTACGGTGGCCGGGCGTTTACATCAGGCGCGCGGCGACCGGAAGCCTTTCCCGCGGAACCCCGGGTTGCGCCGTCGCCGGTCGGCGTATGCTCTCCCGGGTCGAAGGCGTCCCCGGACGTTGCCTGAATCCGGCTCGGCGGAGATCCCTTGGCCTGGCGGTAATTTTCGCTATGCCTGCGGCTTCCACAGCATGGTTTGGCCGATGACCCGACATATCGACATCCAGGGACATCGCGGCGCGCGGGCGCTGTTTCCGGAAAACACGATCGAAGGCTTCGTCGAGGCGGCGGCGCTGGGTGTGGCGGCGTTCGAGTTGGACGTGGGGATGACCGCCGATGGCGTCGTGGCGGTCTGCCATGACCCGGCGCTGAACCCGGACCTGACGCGCGATGCCTCCGGTGCGTGGCTGCAGGACCGAGGGAAGCTGATCCGGTCGCTGACCCTGGCGGAACTTCAGACTTTCGACGTGGGACGCCTTCGTCCCGGATCGCGCACCGCCGCGCTGTTTCCCGACCAGACGGCGATCGACGGGGCGCGCGTTCCCACCCTGGCGGCAGTCCTTGCCGCTCTGCCGGGCGCCCGCTTTACAATCGAGGTCAAGACCGATCCCCGGCATCCGGACTGGACCGTTTCGCCGCACGCACTGGCCGATGCCACGCTGGCGGCGATCGATGCGGCGGGAGCGGCCAACCGCGTGATGCTCGAATCCTTCGACTGGCGCGTGCAGCGGCATGTCCGCCGCAGCCGCCCGGAGATCAGGCTGGCGTGGCTGACCTGCGCGGACACCGTGCGGGATTGTGCGCTGTGGTGGGACGGCATCGCCAGTGTTCCGTCCGTCCCCGACTGTGTCGCGGCAGAGGGCGGCCCGGTCTGGGCGCCCGATCAGGCGGACCTGACGGAGGCGCAAATCCGTCACGCCCGGGCGCTCGGGCTGACCGTCCTGCCGTGGACGGTGAACCGGCCGGAGGACATGCAGCGTCTGATCGAATGGGGCGTGGACGGATTGATCTCCGACCGTCCCGATCTGGCGCTGTCCGTCGCGGCTGATTATTGCTTGGCCGTTCCCGGTGCCGCCATCCGCGCGTGAGCCGAAGCCAGCATCCCGGACGGTGTGACCGACGCGATCGCCGTCATCAGCTTGTTCTGCCAGCCGCTGACAACGTCGCCCTCGCCCTTCATCATCGCCTTGAAGCCGGTTTCCGCCACGTCGGCCGCATCGTCCTTTTTACTTGAACCGACCTTGGTATCCATCAGGTCGGCGCGCTCGAAGAAGTCCGTTTCGGTGGCGCCGGGCATCAGGCAGGTGACGGTGATGCCGTCCTCAGCGACCTCATGCCGCAAGGCAAACGAGAACGAGTCGAGGAACGCCTTGGTCCCGTTGTAAACCGCCTGATACGTGCCCGGCATGAACCCGGCGATCGAACCGGTGATCAGGATCCGGCCGCGCTTGCGGTCGCGCATGTCGCGGCCGACCTTCTGGATCAGATACAGCGTGCCGGTGATGTTGGTATCCACAACCTTGCGCGCCGCAGCGAAATCCTGGTCGAGGAAACCTTTTCCGAGGCCCCGTCCGGCGTTCGCCAAAAGCGCCTCCACAGGACGGGCACCGATGGCATCGTAGAGTTTGTCAACCCCTTCGGCAGTAGACAGATCGGCCTGCACAGCTTCGACGGTGGCACCGAGTTCGCGCAGGCTGACCGACGCCTGGCTGATCGACGGTTCGTCGGCGGCGATCAGCAGGTCGAAGCCGTTGCGGGCGCAGCATTTCGCCAGTTCGAAGCCGATGCCGCTGGATGCGCCGGTGACGATCGCGAGCGCGCGGGTTTCTGAAGTCATCAGTGTCTCCGGTATCAGGGTTTCAGAACGACCTTGATGCAGCCGTCCTTTTTATCTCGGAATGTCTTGTAAAGCTCCGGACCGTCTTCCAGCGATGCACGGTGGGTAATGACGAAGGACGGGTCGATGTCGCCGTTCCGGATGCGCTGCATCAGCAGCGGCAGGTAGTGCTGCACCGGCGTTTGCGCCATACGGAACGTCAGGCCGCGGTTGATGGCCGATCCCATCGGGACTTTGTCGAGCAAGCCGCCGTAGACGCCGACGATCGAGACGTTGCCGAAGTTGCGGCAGCAGTGAATCGCCTGGCGCAGCACATGCGGGCGATCGGTGCCCATGAAGGTGGCGACCTTGACCCGATCGATCAGCGAGTTGGCGCTGCCGGTCGTATCGGCCTCGGTTCCGACCGCGTCGATGCAGGCGTCCGCGCCGCGGCCGGCGGTCAGGTCCTGAATCCGGTCGTAAATATCGTCTTCCTTGAAGTCGAGCGTCAGCGCGCCGGCTTCCCGCCCCATGTGCAGGCGTTCCGGCACCGTGTCGATCGCGATGACCCTTTCCGCACCGAGCAGGAACGCGCTGCGGATGGCGAACTGCCCGACCGGGCCGCAGCCCCAGATGGCGATCGTGTCTCCCGGCTGGATGCAGCAGAAATCCGCCGCCATGTAGCCGGTTGGAAAAATGTCCGACAGGAACAGCACTTGTTCATCCGTCAGCCCCTCCGGCACCTTGATTGGCCCCACGTCGGCGTATGGCACCCGTAGATACTCCGCCTGGCCGCCGGCATAGCCGCCGAGCAGATGGGAATAGCCGAACAGACCGGCCGGAGAATGGCCCCACAGTTTCTCCGCCATCTGCTTGTTCGGGTTCGACCGCTCGCAGCCGGAATAGAAGCCGCGCTTGCAGAAGAAACACTCGCCGCAGGAAATGGTAAACGGAACGACGACGCGATCGCCTATCCGCAGGTTTTTGGTTTCGGAACCGAGTTCGACGACCTCGCCCATCGTTTCGTGGCCGAGCACGTCGCCGTGCTGCATCGACGGAATGAGTCCGTCATAGATGTGCAGGTCGGAACCGCAGATCGCGCACGCCGTCACCTTGATGATGGCATCGCGCGGATGTTCGATTTTCGGATCGGGCACGGTATCACAGCGCATCTTGCCCTTGCCGTGCCATGCGAGTGCCTTCATCCGCGGTTTCCTTGCTGAGATATGCCGCCCGAATGTCCGGCGCGGGATGGCGTTGCAGGCGGCCTGCTCATAACGGCGCGATCAGTTGCCGGCGGCCGGATTTCGCGACACTATGCGAGGCATGTGCGGACGCTATGCCAGTTTCCTGCCTCCCGACCTGATTGCGCGGCTGTTCGGAACGACGAATGCGCTGCCCAACCTGAAGCCGACATGGAACATGGCGCCGACGATGGATGCGCCGGTGGTGCGGCGGCATCCGGAAACCGGGGAGCGGCACCTCGATCTGCTGACCTGGGGTTTCGTCCCGGCCTTCACCAAGACCCTGAAGGAAGCCCGGCGCCCGGTGAACGCGCGGGCGGAGACCTTGATATCCTCCGGAATGTTCCGTGCCGCGTTCGCCAAACGCCGCTGCCTGGTGCCTGCCGCGGCGTTTTATGAATGGCGCGCCGATCCGGGCGGCAAGACACCGTTCGCGATCGCCCGGGCGGATGGGGATCCGATGGCGTTCGCCGGGATCTGGGAGGGATGGCGTTCGCCGGAGGGCGACATCCTGCGCAGTTTTGCCATCGTGACGACATCGGCGAACGCCCGGATGCGGGCGCTGCACGAACGCATGCCGGTGATTCTCGAGGCCGCCGACTGGCCGGTCTGGCTGGGAGAAGCGGAAGGCGATCCGGCGGCGCTGCTGAAACCCTCGGCGGAGGACGTGCTGCGCTTCTGGGCCATCGACAAACGTGTCGGCAACGTGCGAAACGACGGGCCGGACCTGTTGCAACCTGCAGCGTCTTTGGTTTGAACTCGCGGACCTGATCGACCCGATCAGGATGGTCGCTTCCGTTATCATTTTGCACAACGGATTACATGCGTGTGGTCGGGCGTCCCGGTTCCGGCCCTCCGCCGGCGCCCGCAGCAACCCGGTGCGGCCATGCCCGTTCACCCTCCGACCCGTGAAAGGAAGCGCCTCATGAGCAGAGATCGTCTCGACAAGCTTAAGGACGACCTCGCGGCGCTGGCGCCCGGGCGGGTGGCAACCGGCGCCCCCTCGCGATCCACCCCGCCGGCGAACCGAGGCCGCTTCGCCAGTCACCCCGGTCAGATTCCGGCGCCCGGGTGGAAGGACATCATGGTGCGCGCCTGGGGTGAGGTATCCGACAACAACATCTTCCTGGTGTCCGGGGGCGTCACCTACGCCGTGTTGCTCGCGCTGTTCCCGGCGCTTGCCGCGCTGGTCTCGATCTACGGGCTGTTGTTGAACCCCGCGCAGGTCGAGGCGGAGATCGGCTCGCTGTCGAAGGTCCTGCCGCCGGAAAGCACGCAAGTGATCGCCGATCAACTGCACAAACTGGTCAGTGCGTCCAGCGGAACGCTGGGGATCAGCGCGATCGTCGCCCTGCTGTTCGCGCTCTGGAGCGCGTCGCGCGGCATGAGCGGGATGATCACCGCGCTGGACATCGCGTACCAGCAAAAGGAGACGCGGGGGTTCTTCAAACTCAACTTGATCGCTATCGGATTGACCTTGCTCGCGCTGATCGGGGGCACCGTCAGCATCGCGCTCGTCGGCGTGCTGCCCGCCGCGATCCAGTTCGTCGGGCTGGGTGCGCAGGCGCAATGGATCATACTGGCGCTGCAATGGCCGCTGCTGATCGTCTGGGTGATGACCGGCCTGGCCGTGCTGTACCGCTACGCGCCCGACCGGCGGACGGCGCGCTGGCGCTGGGTCTCGCCCGGCGCGATCATCGCCACCGTGCTGTGGATCGCCGGTTCCATCGGGTTCAGCGTCTACGTGACGCATTTCAACAGCTACGACAAGACCTACGGCTCGCTTGGCGGGGTGGTCGTCATGCTGACGTGGCTGTATCTGTCCGCCTTCGCCGCGCTGTTCGGCGCCATCATCAACGCCCAGGCCGAGCGGCAGACCGAGGCGGATTCAACCGTTGGCCACGCCAAGCCGATGGGTGATCGCCGCGCCTACGCCGCCGATACCGTCGCCGAAACGCCACGGTAAATCTCGGCACGGGGTGTTGACTAACGGCCCGTTCATCCGAACATGTATGAAACCAGTCCGATACCGGATGGTACGAACCTCGCGGGGACCACCCATGAAGCGCCCGAACCCCTGCCGCCTGACGCTGGTCCCCTCGGAGGAAACCGAGGCTGTTACCGACGCCCTGTGGACCCGCCTGCGCCGCGAAGCCGAGGAAGCCTATGCGCGTGAGCCGAAGCTGGCGCCGCTGTTCTTCGACTCGATCCTCAACCAGCCCAGCTTCGAGACCGCGGTGTTCCACCGCGTCGCCGCGCGGTTGCGGAACGACGTCGTCTCCCTGCCGGTGATCGTGCAGGCCTTCGCCAAGGCCTGCGCCGACGACGGCTGCATCGTCGAGGCCGCCAAGGCGGATATCGCCGCCGTGCTCGATCGCGATCCGGCGTGCGAGCGGCTGATCGAGCCGCTGCTGTATTTCAAGGGCTTCCACGCCATCCAGGCGCACCGGCTGAACCACTGGCTGTGGAACCACGGGGAGCGCGATTTCGCGCTGTACCTGCAAAGCCGCTCGTCCGAGGTGTTCCAGACCGACATCCATCCTGCGGCGAAACTCGGCCACGGCATCTTCCTCGATCACGCCACCGGCCTTGTGGTCGGTGAGACCGCGGAGATCGGCGACAACGTCTCAATGCTGCACCACGTCACCTTGGGCGGCAGCGGCAAGGAGCATGGCGACCGCCATCCGAAGGTGCGGCACGGCGTGGTTATCGGCGCCGGCGCCGCGATCCTCGGCAACATCGAAGTCGGCGAGCATGCCCGCATCGCGGCGGGGTCCGTGGTGCTGAAGTCGGTGCCGGCGCATGCGACGATGGCCGGCGTGCCCGCCAAGGTTGTGCGCATCGCCGAATCGGACGAGCCGATGAAGTCGATGAACCAGACGCTGAGCGATCTGGCGTATCAGTCGTTCAACTACACGATCTGATGGATGACGGCACGCCGATACCGCATAGTTCGCACTGGGGCGCGTTTTCGGTCACAAGCCGGGACAACGGGATCGAGATCGTCTCGCACCCGCGCGATCCCGATCCATCGCCGTTGCTCGGCAACATCGCCGCCTCGCTGCGCCACCGCGCCCGGATCGCTGCGCCGATGGTGCGCCGGGGGTGGCTGGAAAACGGTCCCGGCGCCGATCGGCGGCGGGGACGGGATGACTTCGTGCCGCTGTCCTGGCCGCGGGCGATCGACCTTGCGGCGGCGGAGCTAAGGCGGGTCTACGGCGAATACGGCGGCCACTCCGTATTCGGCGGGTCGTACGGATGGTCCAGCGCCGGCCGGTTCCACCATGCGCAGAGCCAGGTGCACCGGTTCCTGAACGTGCTCGGCGGCTACGTGCGCTCCGTCAACACCTACAGTTCCGCCGCCGCCGCGGTGATCCTGCCGCACGTGATCGGGTCGCAGGAATCCGCGGGGCGGGAGAACGTAAGCTGGCACGAACTGGCGACCGAGACCGAAGTCGTGCTCGCGTTCGGCGGCCTGCCGCTGAAGAACACCAATGTCAGCAGCGGCGGCACCAGCCAGCATATCGCCCGCGACCATTTGCTGGCAGCGCACCGGCGCGGCGCCCGGTTCCACTTGATCGGCCCGTTGCGCGACGACCTGCCGACGGCGATCGAAGCTGAATGGCACCCGATCCGCCCCGGCACCGACGTGCCGCTGATGCTCGGCATGGCGCATACGCTGGTGGCCGAGGACCTGCTCGACCGCGCCTTTCTGGAGCGCTATTGCGTCGGCTACGCGGTCTTCGAGGCGTATCTGGCGGGCCGGACCGACGGCCAGCCGAAGGACGCCGCCTGGGCGTCCGCGATCTGCGGCCTGCCAGCGGAGACGATCCGGGGTTTGGCGCGCGCGGCGGTCGGGCGGCGCACGCTGATTACCTGCGCCCAGTCGCTGCAACGCGCGGAGCATGGCGAGCAGCCGGTCTGGATGGGCGTCGTCCTCGCCGCCATGCTTGGCCAGATCGGTTTGCCCGGCGGCGGGTTCGTCTATGCGATGGGATCGCTGGCGAATGTCGGCAAGCCGGAGCTGGCGGTGCCGCTGCCGACGCTGCCGCAGGGGGTGAACCGGGTGCCGGATTTCATCCCCGTCGCCCGCATCGCGGATCTGCTGCTGCATCCGGGGGAGGCGTACGACTTCAACGGGCGGCGGATGGTCTATCCGGATATCCGCTTGGTGTATTGGGCGGGGGGCAATCCGTTCCATCACCATCAGGACCTCAACCGGCTACGGCGGGCGTTCGCCCGGCCGGACACGGTGATCGTGCATGAGTTCGGGCTGGACCGCCACCGCGCGCCACGCCGATCTGGTGTTTCCGGCGACGGTGACGCTGGAGCGGTCGGATATCGGGGCGTCGGCGAACGATCCGCTGATGGTGGCGATGCACCCGGTGGCCGCGCCGTACGCGCAGTCGCGGGACGATTACGCAATCTTTTCGGATTTGTCGCGCCGCCTGGGCGTGGAGGCCGAGTTTACCGAGGGGCGCAACCCGGGCGGCTGGCTGCGGCATCTGTATCAGACCACACGGGTGGCGCTGCTGGAACAGGGGTTTGATCCGCCCGATTTCGACGGGTTCTGGGCCGAGGGCGAACTACTTCTGCCGACCCTGCCCTGGACCGGCGGAGTAACCCGGGCGTTCCGCCGCGATCCCGATCGGCGCCAGCTGCCGACGCCGACGGGCTACGTGGAGATCGCGTCCACGACGATCGCCGAGTTCGGATACGACGATTGCCCCGGTTATCCCACCTGGATGCCGCCGGTGGAAGGCGCCGGCAGTCCGCTGATGCAGCGGTTTCCGCTGCAATTGGTGGCGAACCAGCCGGCGACCCGGCTGCACAGTCAGTTGGATTTCGGCGATCTCAGCCTGGGATCGAAGGTGCAGGGGCGGGAGCCGGTCCGCATTCATCCGGACGACGCGGCGGCACGCGGGATCGCGGGCGACGACGTGGTGCGGGTGTTCAACCACCGCGGGGCGTGTCTGGCCGGAGCGGTGATCAGCGATGCGGTGCGGCCGGGTGTGGTGCAGTTGGCGACCGGGGCCTGGTATGATCCGCTCGATCCGGCCGCGGAGGATCCGCTGTGCGTGCACGGCAACCCGAACGTGCTGACGCGGGACGCCGGGACGTCCCGGCTGGCGCAGGCGTGCACGGGGCAACTGACGGTCGTGCAGGTGGAGCTGTACAACGGCGCGCTGCCGCCGATCCGGGCGTTCGATCCGCCTTGCGGGTGATCACCGTCATGACCGGGCGTGTCGCCATGGGCGTCAGGATAAGGGGCCACGCGTAGCACGGCGTTCTCCACATGCGTCGTGGCCATGACGGTGAGAGTACAGAGTATGCCCGGTCCGCCAGGTTTTTCTCCGCGACCACCTTGTCCTGAGAGCCCCGGGCCAAGCCTGGCAATGACACGAGAGGCGCCGCGGAAGCACGGACTTGCTCAAGCCGATCGCGCCACGCTGCTGTCCAGCTACGCCGGGGCTCGCGGATACGGCATCGCCGCTTCCAGCACGGCGCTGGCGCGCAGGATCAGGTCCTCGCGGAAATGCGCCGCGACAAGCTGCACGGCCTGCGGCAGACCGCCCGCGTCCAGTCCCCCGGGGCACGACGCCGCCGGCAGCTTCGTCGCGTTGAATACCCAGGTGTAGGGCGTCCAATCGTACCACTCCGGATACGCTGTCGCGTCTGGTGTGTTGACGTTCACCCCCGCCTGGAACGGCGCGATCGGCACACACGGCGTCAGCAGCAGGTCGTATTGGCTGAGAAACGCGATAAATACGCGGGTCAACCGGATGCGGTCGATTTCCGCCGCCCGCGCCGCGGCGGCGGAGGTCATCATGCCCCGCCGCGCGGTCTCGAACAGGCCGGGGTCGAGCAGCGCCACCCGGGCGCCCGGCATAGGGGCGATGGCGCCGCCGAACGCCGCCTCCACCACCGTCAGGTAGGATTGGCGGATGTTCCAGATGGGCGGGTCCACCTCCTCCACGATCGCCCCCGCATCGTCCAGCGCCCGCGCGGCGGCGACGAGCGGGCCGAGGCGCGACGGGTCCGTACGGGCGAAACCGCAGGTCGCTGACACCGCCACGCGCAGTCCCTTCACCCCGCGCTGAAGTTCCGCGACGAAGTCCGGGACCGTCAGAGCCGACGCGATCGGATCGCTGCGATCCGGGCGGCACATGATCGCGAGAGCCCGGGCCGCGTCGGCGACGGTGCGGGCCAGCGGACCGGTCGCGCTGATATCGGGCGCCTCGCCGATACCCGGCACGCGCCCGGTCGTCGGCTTGATGCCGTATATGCCGGTGAACGCCGCCGGGATGCGGATCGATCCGCCCCCGTCGCTGCCGGTGGCAATCGGCCCGCATCCCGTCGCCACCGCGACCGCGGCGCCGCCGGAGGAACCGCCCGGGGTCAGCGCCGGGTCCCACGGATTGCGCGTCACGCCCGTCCGCGGGCTGTCGGTGACCGCCTTCCAGGCAAAATCCGGCATCGTCGTGCGGGCATAGAAGATCGCCCCGGCCTCCCGCAGCCGCGCGATATGCGGCGCATCCGCGTCGGGCGGCACGAGGTCCAGCGCGAGGCTGCCGGACGCGCCCGGTTGGCCGGCGACCGCCTGGTTGTCCTTGATCGGGATCGGCACGCCGTCGAGCGGGGACAAAGGCGTTCCGGCGGCCCAGCGCTCCTCGCTGGCCCGCGCCGCATCCCGCGCCCGTTCGGCGTCGAACAGGCAGAAGGCGTTCAGCTTCGATTGGATGGCCTCGGCGCGGGCGAGCGTCGCGTCGAGCACTTCGACCGGGGAGAGGGCGCGCTGGCCATAATGGGCGACGAGATCGGCGGCGCTTTGGAACAGTATGTCTGTCAAGCGGGCCTCCGGTCCAATGGGCTTTGGTTGCTCAAGGTAAGGCGAAAGGCGGCGTGGTTGCCAGCTTGCAAGCCCGTGCGACGGGTCGTTCGCGGTTTCTTGCGCGATTCCGGGGCGCACGACGGGACTGTTCAGGATGTGCTCTTGCCTTGTGGGCACCCACACCGGGACGGCAGCCGCAGCGGCAGCAGGAATAGCACCGCGACGGCCGCGGCCGCCCCGCACATCAGGAACACATCCAACGCCGGCAACGCGTTAACCAGCGGGGCGGACACGGCCGGCGCCACCGCCTGGCCGAGCAGCACCGGCACCGCCAGCCAGCCCAACATCGCCGCGTACCCCGCCGGCCCGAACAGCGCCAGCGGCAGGGTGCCGCGGTTGATCGTCATGATACCGTTGCTCATGCCATACAGCACCGCAAACCCGGTGGTCGCGACCAGGCCGCCCTCCAGCAGCAGCAGAACGCCCAACGGGAACAGCAGCGCGGCGAGGCGGGCCCTGACCAACAGGTCCATGCGAGGTCCGAACGTCCACTCCAGAATCCGTCCCGCGACCTGGCCGGGGCCGATCAGGGCGGCGACGCCGACGGCCTCGGCGCGGGTCAGGCCGAGGCCGGTGAACAGCGGCAGGACATGCACCGCAATGGCCGAGGTGATGAACCAGCGCAGCCCGAAAAAGCAGCCGAGCAGCAGCACCGCGCGCCTGTCCTCGGGGGATCTCGGCGCGGCGGTGGCGGCGGTCTTCCGTGCCGCGCGCGGGGGCGCCCGGGGCACCAGCAGCCATACCATCGGCAGGTTCACCAGCAGCATCAGGCCCGCGTAGCACAGCAACAGGCCGCGCCACTGCAACCAACCGATCAGGGCTGCGCCGAGCGTCCAGAACACCGTGCTGGCGAAGCCGGCGAACAGGGTGATGCCGGTGATGGTCGGCCCGGCCTCCTCGCCGAGAAGACCGGCGGCGGTGGCGAAGGCGGAATTGTACAGCCCCATCGCCATGCCGGCGCCGATGATCGTCCACCCGGCGAACCACATCGCCGGGCCGGGTGAAGTCGCGAGAACGACCTGTCCCGCGGCAATGACCAGGATGCTGGCGAGCAGCGCCGCGCGCCCGTCATGCCGGTCGATCCACCGCCCGGCGCGAGGGGCGCAGAAGCCGGCGACCAGCAGGGCCCAGGAGAACGCGGCGAGGATGGTGAACTCCGGCTGGTGCAGCGTGGCGGCCACCGGGCGGGCGATGACGGCCGGCGCATAGAAGGTCGTTCCCCAGGAGATGGTCTGGTTGATGCCGAGGGCGGCGCCCAGTCGGACGCGGGGGATTGACGCAGACATTGGCGCCAGCATCCCGCCGCCGCCGGTCGAAAACAACCCGCCGGCGGCCCATGGGCGTAAGGATAAGGGGTCACACGGAGCAAGGCGTTCGCCACATTCGTCATGGCCCGGCTTGTCCGGGCCACCTGTCGCGGCACGTGCTGGCGGCGGTGGCCCGGACAAGCCGGGCCATGACGATGAGAGGACAAGGCCCCGGGCAAACCTTCCCCTCGCTTCCCCTTATTCTGATGCGCATGGGGCCAAGCCCCGCCATCCGAGCTTCCGCGGACGTGTCCTCGGTTGACTGTAGTGACGGCACAAGGCAACACCCGTCTTGAAGCGGGCGCCTCCGCGGCCAGATGTGCATTGGATGTTCCGGCTTTGAAGATATCGGCTTGAAATCACCAGCCCGGACTGAACCGCCGCCGGCCTGGCAGCTTCGCCAGGCGGACGGGCGGCACATCTTGACCTTGACGGGCGACTGGCTGGCCCAGTCCGGTCGCGTCCCGGGCTTGCCCCCCGGCGGCCTCGGCGGCATCGGCTCCGGCCAGACCCTGGCGTTCGACACCACCGGCATCGGCCGGTGGGATAGCGGGCTGATCGAGTTCCTGTGGGACGCCAAGCGTGCCGCCAACGCCGCGGGTGCCGGCATCGACGGCGCCACCCTGCCCGCTTCGGCGCAAAAGCTGCTCGGGCTGCTACCGGACAGCATGGCGACCCCGCAAGCCATGCGCCGCCGCGGCCTCGGCCCGCTGAATTGGCTCGGCGGAGTCACGCTGGAGTTCCTGACCGAAACCGGGACGCTCGCCACGCTGCTGACCAACACCGCGAAGGGCGGCGCGCTGACACTTTTCGGCCGGGTGCGGATGCGGCCGGTCGATCTGCTGGCCAACATCAGGGACGCCGGCCCCTCGGCGCTGCTGATCATCAGCGTGGTGAATTTCCTGCTCGGCGCCATCCTGGCCTTCGTCGGCGCCATCCAATTGCAGAAATTCGCCGCCGACATCTATGTCGCCAACCTTGTCGGCGTGGCCTTGGTGCGCGAGATGGCCGCCGTCATGACCGCCATCATCATGGCCGGCCGTACCGGAGGCGCCTATGCCGCGCGCATCGCCACCATGCTCGGCAACGAGGAAATCGACGCGCTTCAGGTCATCGGCATCCCGGTAGAGGACTACATTCTGCTGCCGTCGATCCTGGCGCTGATCCTGACCATGCCGCTGCTGTATCTGTATGGCTGCCTCGTCGGCATCGCAGGAGGCGGCGTGGTGGCGATTTCGATGCTGAATATCACCGTCGCCGGCTATGTGCAGCAGACGCTAGGGGCCGTGCCGTTCGACCAGTTCGTCTTCGGCTTCTGCAAAAGCATCTGTTTCGCCATCCTCATCGGCGTCACTAGCTGCCGCATCGGCCTGAAGGCCGGGCGCAGCGCCGCCGATGTCGGCATCGCGGCGACGCGGGCCGTCGTCACCGGCATCGTCGGCGTCATCGCCATGGACTCGCTGTTCGCCGCCATCGCCACAGTGGTCGGGTTCTGACCGCCATGGCCGATCCCAAACTGCGCAAACGGGACGAAAGTCCCCTGCTGGCGCTGAAGGACGTGACGCTCGCGTTCGGCCCGAAGGTGGTCCAGCACGACCTGTCGTTCGACGTCCGCCGCGGCAGCATCTTCGCCGTCATGGGCGGCAGCGGCTGCGGCAAGAGCACGGTACTGAAATCCATGATCGGACTGCTGCGCCCGCGCGCCGGCAGCATCCTGGTCGAAACCGAGGACTACTGGGCCGCCACCGAAGCCCGCCGCACCGCCATCGGCCGCCGCTTCGGGGTGCTGTTCCAAAGCGGCGCGCTCTGGAGTTCGCTGACCGTGGGTGAGAACGTCGCGCTGCCGCTGCAGATGTTCACCCGGCTCGACGCCGCCGCGATCAGCCGGCTGGTGAAGCTGAAGCTGGCGCTGGTCGGGCTGGAGAACGCGGAAGATCAGCTTCCCTCCGACATCAGCGGCGGCATGAAGAAGCGCGCCGGGCTGGCGCGGGCGCTGGCTCTGGACCCCGACGTGCTGTTCTTCGACGAGCCGTCCGCCGGGCTCGATCCGATCACCTCCAGCCGGCTGGACGACCTGATCCTGAATTTGCGGGACGGGCTGGGCGCCACCATTGTCATCGTCAGCCACGAACTGCCGAGCCTGTTCGCCATCGCCGATGACGGCGTCTTCCTCGACGACCAGACCAAGACGGCGATCGCCCATGGCTCGCCGGCGCAACTGCGCGATACCTGTCCGGACCCGCAAGTGGAGGCTTTCATGCGGCGCGAACGTCCCGAAGCCCTGACCGAAGGCAAGGATCCACCGGCATGAGATGGGGCACCCAGACCACCGTCGGCGCCTTCGTGCTGGGCGGGATCCTGCTCGCCGTCGGCGCGGTGGTGTTTTTCGGCAAATTCAACTTCTTCAATCCGACCATCCGGGCGGTGATCGTGTTCCAGGACTCCATCGCCGGCCTGTCCATCGGCTCGCCGGTGACCTTCCGCGGCGTGCCCGTCGGCTCGGTCGAGCGCATCGGCATCCAGTTCGAACCCAAGACCAGTACCGCCTACATCCCGGTCGTGATCCGGCTCGAACCGGACCGTGCGCGGGTCGCGCGCCCGAAGGGCAGTGCGCCGCTGGATGTGGAGGACCTGATCAAGCGGGGCCTGCGCGCCGAGCTGAACATGCAGAGCTTCGTCACCGGCCAGGCGCAGATCGACCTCGATTTCGACCCGGGGTCCGACACGATCCTGCATCCGGGCATTTCCGATCTGCCGGAGATTCCGACCAAGCAGTCCGCGATCCAGATGGCCAAGCAGCAGCTCAGCCAACTGCCGTGGCGAGAACTGGCGGACAACACCAACGACACGCTGCAGAGCCTGAAAACGCTGTCGGAGAAGCTGGACGAGGACCTGCCACCGCTGGTGGACAGCCTGAAGACGACGTCCGACCGCTCGGCGCAGGCCGTGCAGGCCGCCGGCGACGCGATCAAGGCGTTGCAGGCCAGGCTGGAGACGACTCTGGCGAACATCAACCAGTTGACCAGCACGGCCGACGGCCAGCTTAACGCACGCGGCGCGGACCTGCACAAGCTGCTGGCCAGCGCCGATCAAAGCATGGTTCAGGCGCGCGATCTGCTCGGCGACCTGCGCAGCGCGACCTCCAGCCGATCGGCTGACCGCGCGAATATCGAGTCGACGTTGCGCGATCTGGCGGCGGCGTCCGCCTCGCTGCGCGGCTTCGCCAGCGATGTCGAGCGCAACCCGCAACTGCTGCTGACCGGACGCCGGCCATGAGACGATTGTTGCTGTCCGCCGGGGTGGCGCTGCTGCTCGGGTCCTGCGCCGGACCGCCGCTGAAGCTTTATACGCTGAATGTGCCAACCTCGGTCGCCGAAAGGCCGCCGCTCGGGCCGGGCGCGGTGGTCGTTCAGGTCACCCGGGTGACAGTGCCGGACGAACTCGACTCGCAGGACATCGTCTACCGAGACGGCGACATCCTGCACCGGAGCCAGCAGGGCCGCTGGGCCAGCCGCCTCTCGCTCGGCATCACCGATCGGCTGACCGAGCGGCTGGCGGCGCGCCGGCCTGATGCGCTGATCACCGATCAACCGCCGGCCGCCACGCCGGCGTACCGGCTGATGATCAACATCAGCCGGCTGGACGTGACCGGTGCGGGCAACGCCACGCTGGACGCGAACTGGACCATCGTGCCCAGCGACGGAGCGAGGCCCGTGCTGCGTGATCGGGTGCGGCTGAGCGCGACCGGACCGGTGGCGACGGACCAGGATGTCGTGGCGCTGATTGGCAGCTTGCTGGATCGCCTTGCCGCGGCGATTAATGTGGCGGGGCTGAGGTAATGGCAACCTGACCGCTCGGGGGCGGGGCATGGTTTTGGGACTGATACCGGACGGCATTTCGACTGACCCGTTTCACGTCATGGCCCGGCTCGTCCGGGTCAGCGCTCGCGGCACGGTGCTGACGGCGGAGGCCCGGACAAGCCGGGCCATGACGATTGGGAGAGACGAGTTCGGCTCGATCGCCGGTTGGTATGACATGAGCCGGCAGGGACGGCGGGCCGAACGCGGGCAAGCGGCCAACCGGGATGACCCGGCGGCGAACAATGCAATTGGGATAGCGCTCGGGATGCAAGGGCGGCCGGACCAGGCGGTTGCCTGCTTCCGGCGAGCCATCGCGCTCAGGCCCGATTTCCCCGACGCCCATTACAACCTGGGCAACGCCCTGGCGGCCCTGGGGCGGCCGGACGAGGCGGCTTCGAGTTTGCGGCGCAGCATCGAGCTGAGGCCGGATTTTCTCCAGGCACACTACAACCTTGGCATCATCCTCGGAGGCCCGGGGCAATTCGACCGGGCCGCCGCATGCTTTCGCAGAGCCATCGAGATCCAGCCGGACTTCGCGGACGCGCACGGCAATCTGGGGACCGCGCTGAAGAACCTGGGACAGTTCGACCAGGCGATTGCCAGTTTCCGCACGGCACTCGACCTGCGGCCGGACTTCGCGGAGGCGCACCATAACCTGGGCGTCGCGCTGGCCGAACAGGGGCGGCTGGATGAGGCGGCGGCAAGCTTTCGCAGCGCCATCGGCCTGCGGCCTGACATTCCGGAGGCACATAACGGCCTCGGCAACACGCTTGCCGCGCTAGGGCGTCCGGACGAGGCGGCCGCATGCTTTCGCACGGCGCTTGAGCTCCGACCTCAGTATGCGGAAGCCTGCTACAATTTGGGCAATGCTCTCGCCCGGCTTGAACGGTTCGACCAGGCGATCGCCAGCTTCCGGACAGCCATCGGCCTGAAGCCGAACTATGGCGAGGCACACAACAACCTGGGCAACGCTCTCGCCGAAACGGGGCTGCTCGAGGAGGCCATCGCCAGCTACCGGACCGCCATCGCAATCGACCCGAACAACGCGCAGGCGCACAGCAACCTGGGGAAGGCACTCTGGCAAAACGGCTCCCTGGACGAAGCGCTCGCCTGCTGCCGCCGGGCCGTCGGTCTCCAGCCCGACTACCCGGAAGGGCACATCAATCTCGGCATCGCGCTGGGGGACCAGGGACGGCTGGATGACGCGATCGAGTGCTATCGCACGGCCATCGCTCTCAGGCCCGATACGCCGGATGCGCACCACAACCTGGGGATTGCGCTGCTGAAGCGCGGCGAGATGGAGGCCGGTTGGCAGGAGTACGAATGGCGCTGGAAGACGCGGCAATTGATCGGGCAAGACCGCGGCTTCAACCAGCCGCTGTGGCGGGGCGAGGCGGCCGCCCGGAAAACCCTGCTCATCCACGCGGAACAGGGTTTCGGCGACACGCTGCAATTCTGCCGCTATGCCCCGATGGCGGCGGCGCGCGGGTTGCGCGTCATCCTGGAGGTGCCCGCGGCCCTGGTGCGGCTGTTGCGCAGCCTGCCGGGAATCGACCGGGTATGTGCGCGCGGCGAGGCGTTGCCGGCGTTCGACCTGCATTGCCCGATGCTCAGTCTGCCCCTGGCGTTCGGCACCACGCTCGCGTCGGTTCCCGGCGAGACGCCCTATCTGCATGCCGACGCGGCGCAGGCTGACGAATGGCGCATGCGATGCGACCGGATGGCCGGGGAAAGCGCGCGCGTCGGCCTGGTCTGGGCGGGCAATCCGCGCCTGCATCTGCCAGCGTTGACGGACAGCCGCCGATCGGTGGCGCCCGCGCGTCTTGCGCCGCTGTTCGACGTGCCCGGACCGCGGTTTTTCAGCCTTCAGAAGGACGGACCCGGGACGCCCGCGGAGTTCCCGCTGATCGACGTCATGGACATGATCGAGGACTTCGCCGGCACGGCTGCCTTGATCGCCAACCTTGACCTTGTGATCTCGGTCGATACGGCCGGGGCGCATCTGGCGGCGGCGTTGGGCAAGCCGGTCTGGCTGCTGGATCGCTTCGATTTGTGCTGGCGCTGGCTGATCGGGCGGCGCGACAGCCCCTGGTATCCGACCCTGCGCATCTATCGCCAGCCCGCTTCGGGGGACTGGGATTCGGTGATGACGGAGGTCGCCCGCGATCTTGCCTGTGCCGCCCGGGAGTGGCCGGCGCTGCTGCGTTCGGCGGGGTAGATCGCATGGATTGGGCCGCTTTCCTGCCTGTGTTCCTGACCGCGGGGGTCGAGTGGGTGGAGGCGTTCACCATCGTCCTCGCAGTCAGCCTGACCATCGGTTGGGGCGCATCGCTGGGGGCCGCCGCGGCGGGGCTGGGGACGCTCGCGCTGCTGACCGCGGCGACCGGCGGGGCGCTGTCCGCCGGGCTGAACGTGCGTGCGATCCAGTTTTTTATCGGCGTCTTCCTGCTGCTGTTTGGCGTGCGCTGGATGGCGAAGGCGGTGGCCCGCCAGGCCGGGCTGAAGGCGCTGCACGACGAGGATGTCGAGTTCCGCGAGACCAGGGACGCGATCCGCAAGGGCGATTGGTTCGCGGCGTGGCTGGTTGCCTACAAGGGCACGCTGATGGAGGGGCTGGAGGTGTGGCTGATCGTGGTCGCGTTCAGCCTGCGCGGCCAGGCGTGGATTTCCAACGGCATTGCCGCGCTGGCGGCGCTTCTGGTGGTCTTCGCCGCCGGGCTGACGGCGCGGGCGCCGCTGCGGCGGGTGCCGGAGAACGCGATCAAGTTCATTGTCGGGTCGATGATCGTCTCGTTCGGCACGTTCTGGACGCTGGAGGCGATGGCGGGCGATGTCTGGCCCCTGGGGGACTGGAGTTTGCTGGCGCTGGAGGCGTTCTTTCTGCTTGGCGGCCAGGCGTTGGTGCCGGTGCTGCGCGGGCGGAGGGTGGCACGGGCGTGAGGGCGTTCTTCAAGACGCTGTTCGGGGATGCCCGCAACGTACTGGGGGTCGCTGTCGTCGTGGCCGTCGCGGCGGCACTGACGGGAACCGGGCATGGGGCCTGGGCGGTGGTGGCGATGCCGGTGGCGTGTCTCGCCGCGGTGGCGTGGCTGGCCGGGCGTTGATCGGCGGTATCGGTTGACGGAGACGTTGACGGTTCCCATACTGTCAACACGAGGTGCAACATGATGCCACTCCTGGAAACCGACAGACCGGAGGACCCTGTCCTCACCGACCGGGTGCTCAACGAAGTGCTTGAGATGAGCACGCGCATCAACAATTCGGCGTTTCTATTAGGGGCGGAGGCTGCACGGCTGGGCCCGGGTTTTGCGGCTGCCAACGGCGCCCTCGTGACCAACGCCCCTATCGTCAACCCGGCGCGGGAAGCGGAAGGCGCTGGCACCTTGGATACCCTGATCGCTCGCTCCCGAGAGTCCTTGGTGGATGTTCACCGGACCTTGCTGGAATTGGGGAGCGGCAACGCTGGCGGTCATTATGCGCTTCGGGCCCTTCAGCAGCTTGCACCCTTGACGCCTTCGCCGTTTCGCGTCCTGCAACTGGCCGGCGACGACCTTCCCAAAGCGTTAACGGAAACCGCGCGCTACATGGAGGCCGTTGATGCACGGCTTGAGGCGGCACGGGCGTTTTTCACGTTGCATTTCGTCGGGCGAGGGCCGGCGGAGATCCCTGCCGGCGATTCACATCACCAGCCGCCCCGGGCCGCCCCGCCGAGCTTCGAGCAGATCAGGGACGACCTGCTGCGTCAGGCCGGGGGATCCCATGGGCTTGCCGAGGCGGCATCGCTCTTGGGGATCAGCCGCCAGGCGATGCACAAGCGGATTAACGCCGACAGCGCGCTTGGCATGATGCTCGACAAACAGATCGTTCTGCCGAAGCTGCAGTTCGTCGCGCGGGAGGGAGGGCTTGAGATCGTCCCGGGGCTGCGCGATGTGCTTGCGGTATTTCGCGAGGGAAAGGCTTCGGGCTGGCCGGCGCTCCAGTTCCTCGCCGCCGGCGACCCGAATCTGGACGGGAAACGGCCCATTGATGAACTCAAGGCCGGCGAGGTCGAAGACGTGGTTCAGGCGGCGCGCGTGCATCTGGACCTGGACAGCGATTGACGCAGGATGGCGTCCGAGGCCTCCGGCTTGCCGTTCCCGACGATCACGCTGGCGGGCGGAAGCACTATCTTCCGGGTGCACCGGGTGGGGAAGCGCCCGGTCTTCTTCGGCCCGCGGCCGGGAAGCCCGCCGGGCAGCCGTTTTGACGCACCGGGCGGCCAGTATCGCACGCTTTACGCGGCCGAGCGCCTGGACGGGGCGGTGGCCGAGACCCTTCTCCGCGAGCCGGCGAAGCGGTTGATCCGCCTCAGCGACATCGCCGATCGCGCATGGGTTGGGCTGCGTGTCACGCGTCCGCTGCTCCTGGTCAAGCTGATGGACGAGGGGCTGCGCTGGCACGGCGTGGACGCATCGATCAGCGCCTCGGCAGGCTACAGGAAACCGCGCTCTCTCGCGTTGAGTCTTTATCGCAGCCATCCAGTGCTCGACGGGATTGCCTACCGGTCGCGGCACAGCAGCGGGTTCGTCTGTTTTTCCATCTTCGACCGCGTGCAACCCGGCGATATCGACGCCGGACCGTCCCGCTGCTTGATCGGCGATCTCGACAGCATCCGTGCGATCTTTGCGCAGCATGGCGCGGCAATCGATGAGAGCGAGGAGGTGCCGCTTGCCCCGGACGAGTAGCCCGGCCTTGCTTGGGGATGCCCGGCCCGGGCCGGCCGGGGCGTCAAACATCGCCGACGCGTTCCGGTTAGGCGATCGTCACGGCTGATGAGCGCCGGCAAGCGTGATATCGGTCCCCTCGCCCACGCCGGTCAATTCCGTGATGGCATCGCCGACCCAGCGGGTTTCGAAGCTGACGCGGACCGGCATCGGCGCGCCTCCGGGCACCACCGGGGCCAGCCATACGGAACCGTGCATCGGCCGGCCTTCCCTGGCGCGGTTGCTGTTGAGATCGAACCCCGCCAGCAGGCGGGTGGAGAAGTCGCAGCGCAACGCGCGGCCGGAGAAGGTTGAGCGGCCGGAGGGGGGCAGGATTTCGGGGCCGATGGTGTGGGCCTCGATCTCGACGAGGCGCCGGCCTTCGAAGCTGCGAACGCTGCCCTCGCAGCTTCCGGTCGTGGCGGCGACGTGAACGAGCTGCATCATCGCGCTCATCATGTCGATCGTGTTGGCCTGGAGGTTCTCCGGCACCGGCTCGCGCTCCGTCTCGTTGGGCGGGATGAGTTCGCGGACTTTCGGTTGGCCGTGGTCATACTCGATATCGGCGATCCGTTTGGCGCCGCGCCAGAGTCCCTCGCCGAAATACCGGGCGGGGACCGCTTGGCTGCCCTGCCATGAGCCGCGGACGGTGCCGGTCTGGCTGCCGCTGTAGAAGAAGCCCGCGAGGCCGGTGGTGCGGAAGGTGGCGGTCATCTCGTAGGTGCGGGGTCCGGTGGTGACGCCGGTATCGATGTCCGCGACGTGCAGCCCGGCGGCGTAGGTCGCGTAATGGGCGCTGAGGGACGTTGGCGCCTGCGCGCCGGCGGCGCATGGGAGGAGGACGCCGATGAGGGCAATTGCGTGTCGCAGCATGGGGGGCAGATTGGGCGATTGCGCGGGGAAGGCAAGTGGTATGCGTATCCGGCCTATGCCGCCGGCATCGCGGGCGAAACCAGCAAAGCCCTCGATGCGCCCCGCATAAACGCTGCCGGCCTCCGGCTACAGGATTGCGTCGATGCCCTTGCGGCGAATGAGGTTCAGCAACACCGGCGCGGGGCCGGTTGGCCGTTTCGCGCCGCGCTCCAGTTGCGAGCCATAGCCGACGGTGAGGTTGAGATACCGGGCGAACACGGCCTGGCTCAGGTGCGCCGCTTCGCGCAGCGAACGGATTTCGTCGCCGGTGATGGGATCGGGCACCGCCCATGCACCGGAAAAGCCGCACGCTGCGCGGGCTGTGGAAGGCCGAGGTTCAGCGCACCCCCTTCGCGATGGCGTTGCTGAGCAAATTCGGGCTTCCCACCCACTGCGGCAGGAAAGACCACGCCGGGCTGCGACTAACGGTTGACCAACCACGTCGCCCGACCCTACCCAACCCCTCACCCCGCCCCCAAACTCCGGCGCAGCCGCGTAATCGCCCCCGGCAACCCGCGCACCCTCAGCACCCGCCCCGTCTCGTCATACCCCTCCGACAACACCCGCGCGCTTTCATACACCTCGCCGATCAGCCCCTGTTTCGCATATGGCAGCACCAGCACATCCTCCACCATCGCCGCCTCGAAAAACCCGATGATCGTGTCCCGCAGCGCGCTCACATCCTCCGCCGAGTGCGCCGACAGCAGGATGGCGTCCGGGTGCTTCTCCATCAATAAAGCCCGTCCGGCCGCGTCCACCCGGTCCATCTTGTTCAGCAGTAACCGCGACGGCACCGCATCCGCCCCGATCTCCCGCAGCACGCTGCGGCTCACCTCCAACTGTGCCTCATAGGTCGGGTCCGACGCATCGACCACGAACAGCAGCAGCGACGCCTCCAGCGCCTCCGCCAGCGTGGACCGGAACGAGGCGACCAGATCGTGTGGCAGTTGCTTGATAAAGCCGACGGTGTCGGAGATCAGCACGCGCGGCCTTGTCTCCGGCTGCAGGATACGCACGGTCGTGTCCAGCGTGGCGAACAGCTTGTCCTCCACCAGCACCTGGCTGCCGGTCAGCGCCCGCATCAGCGACGACTTCCCCGCATTGGTGTAGCCGACAAGCGCCACCCGCAGCTGGTCGCGCCGCGCCGAACGACGGTTGTCGGAGTCGCGCTGCACCGCGTCCAACTGCTCCCGAAGCTCCGCCAGCCGATCGCGGATCTTGCGGCGATCGAGCGCCAGGGTGCCCTCACCGGCCCCCGGCCCCTGTTGCCGCCCGCCCCCGCCCGAGGACTCCCGCAGCCGCGGCGCCACATATTTCAGCCGCGCCATCTCCACCTGCAGCTTCGCTTCGCGGGTGTTGGCGTGGCGATGGAAGATCTCGACGATGACGCCGGTGCGGTCCAGCACCTGCGCGCCGGTGGCATGTTCGAGGTTGCGGATCTGGCTCGGCGAAAGCTCGTGATCCACAATCACGAACCCCGGCTTGCCCGAAACACCGTCCGGTTCGGCCTCGGCCACCTCACCCGCGCCCTCGAAGCGTCGTCGCGCCTTCGACTTGACGGCCGGCGCCATCGAGCCGACGACGCCGGTGCCCCCGGTCAGTGCCGCCAGTTCCGCCAGCTTGCCGCTGCCCAGCAGCGAGCCGGCGCCGGTGCCCTCGCGCTTCTGCGACACGGTGCCGGCGACCGCATAGCCGAGCGTCTTCACCAGCCGCCCCAGCTCCTGCAAACTGGCGGCGTGGGCGGCGTCATCGACGTCCGGCATCTGGATGCCGACAAGGACGGCGAGCGGGATCGGGGGTTTGGTTTCCATCGGCGGTGCAGTAGCACGGTTCGGCGCGGACAGGGTCAGTCACCACCGCCCGCGGTCAACGATCCGTGGGCTGCCTTCCGGGACCGAACTGTGATCCGCGGCGGGCTGGTCACGACAAGCTGGAATGGTAACCATGGCGGTCAACCTGTCGATCGTGCCAGCGAGGTTCGCATGCCCCAGCCGCACCGGCCGCCCGCGCGCTCCGCGATTGCATCACTGTTCCTGATCGCGATCATCATCGGTGCCGCCGCCACCGCCTTCGCTTATACGGCGGGCTTGTTGTCGCCCGGACGCCTGACGCCCGAAAAGATCGTCGATGCGCTGACCCCGCCCGGCGTCGATCCCGCCGGCCATCGCCGGAACCATGCCAAGGGGATCTGTTTCACCGGGGTCTTCGAGTCGAACGGGGCCGGCGCGGCGCTCTCGCAGGCACAGGTCTTTACCCGCGGCCAGTATCCGGTCCTCGGGCGCTTCAACCTCGCCACGCCCGATCCGAAGGCGTCGGACGCGACCGTCCGGGTGCGCGGCCTGGGGCTGCTGATCACGACGCCGGACGGGCAGGAATGGCGCATGGCGATGATCGATCCGCCGATCTTCCCGGTCTCCACGCCGCAGGCCTTTTACGACTTGCTGCTGGCTTCCGGCAGCAAGGACCCGAACGCGATGAAGGTGTTCGCCGGCGCGCATCCCGAGATCGCCGCATTCGGGGCCTGGGCCGGCAGCGCCCCCTGGTTTGGCAGCTACGCGGAAGAGCGGTTCAACAGCCTCGACAGCTTCATCTTCACCGACGGCTCCGGCACCGGGCACGCGGTGCGATGGTCGCTGCTGCCGGCGGCGCAGGCCGTCCCGGTCCCGCCCGATGAACTGGCGAAGCGTGGCCCCGACTTCCTGGAGCACGAGATCACCGAGCGCGTCCGCGGCGCCCCGCAGCATTGGACCCTGGTGCTGACCGAGGCCAACCCGGGCGATCCGACCGCCGACCCGAGCAAGGCCTGGCCGGCGGATCGCCACACCGTCGAGGCCGGAACGCTGACGGTGCAGCAGATCGAAGCCGAAGCGGATGGCCCGTGCCGCGATATCAACTTCGATCCGACCGTACTGCCAGCCGGCATAACGACATCGGACGACCCGTTCCCGGCCGCTCGGTCATCCGCCTACGCGAACTCGTATGACCGTCGCACGGCGGAGGCCGCCGATTATCCCCGAACACCGACGGGAGCCAAGCCGTGAGCAGTGTTCTCCAACGCTTCACCGTGCCGCAGCGGCTGCTGCACTGGCTGATGGCGGTCTGCATCCTGGCCATGCTGTTCATCGGCGTGGGCATGGTATCGACGGTCGAGCCGAAATACCTGACGCTTGTTATGATCCACAAACCTCTCGGCATCGCCATTTTGGTGCTGGCACTGTTGCGCCTGTCGGTGCGCTTGCGCCAGGGTGCGCCGCCGCTGCCAGCCGATATGCCGGGGCCGATGAAGCTCGCCGCCAGGCTGTCGCATTTCGCGTTCTACGCCCTGATGATCCTCATGCCGCTGATCGGCTGGGGCATGCTGTCTGCGGCAAGCTACCCGGTCGTGCTGTTCGGGGGCGTGCATCTTCCGGCCATCCTGCCGCAGAGCGATGCGCTTCACACGCTGCTATGGAATGCGCACGCGTCCCTTGCGTTGTTGTTTTTCGCGCTGGTCTTGCTGCACGTCGCGGCAGCTTTGTTTCATGCGTTCATTCGGCGTGACGGCGTGTTCGAGGCGATGGCGTCCGTATCGAACTCAAGATGCGGCCGCACCGGCGGAGTAATGTTGAGAGCGACTGTCGCCAAAAACCGTCGTGGCCCGGCTTGTCCGGGCCACCTTTGGCGGAATCGTGCCGGTGGGGTGGCCCGGACGAGCCGGGCAATGAAGCGCAACCTCCGCCGATGGCTCTATCCACATGCCGATTGACATAATAACAACGGTGCCTGACACTACTTCCGCGCCTCTGCCAGCGCGGCGAGTTGCCCTGCGGCAGCCGCCCAGCCTTGTTCAAACCCCATCGCCACGTGCTGATCATAGGCTTCGCGGGTCCAATGGCGTGCGATGCCGGTGAAGCGGGTCTTTCCGTTCTTATCGGCGAATTCCATCGTCCCGACCATGAACGGCCCCTTCGGGTGCCAGCCGATGGCGAACGCGTCGGTAAAGACGAAGCGTTTCCCGGGCGAGACCTCAAGCAGCACGCCCTCGTAAGGCATTGTCTCGCCGTTCGGCCCGTGCATCACCATCGCCGAGCGTCCGCCGGAGCGCCAGTCCTGCTCGATGATTTCGGCCCGCCACGGCTTCGGGCACCACCATTCCGCCGTCCGCTCGGTGGCAATTTTCCAGACCGTTTCGACCGGTGCGTCGATCAGGCGGGTGACGGAGAGTTCGAGGGTGTCATCGGTCATGATCAATCTCCAAAGCGTCAGTCCCGGTCGGGCGCGCCGAGCGGGAAGAGATGCCGGTATGGACGCGCATCGTCGATGCAGCGGGCGAACGAAGGACGCGCGAGCAGGCGCGCTCGATAGGCCAACAGCGTGGCGCGGTCTTTGCCGATGGGCCGCACCCAGTCGGCGTAAAACAGCGCCGGCGCGGCGGCGGCATCGGCCAGCGAGAACGCATCGCCGGCAGCCCATCGGCGTCCCGCCAGGGCATGATCCAGCCAGTCATAGATCGTATCGAGTGTGCCGTTGGCCCGGGCAACACCGTGCCGGATCGCGCGCGTCTTCCGGCCGGATGGCATCGCCCACGATGGTCTGCATCGGGGTCATCACATGGTTGTCGAACACGCGATCGAGCATCCGCACCGGCGCGGCGGCCTTAGCATCGGCCGGGATCAGCGGCACCGGCCCTGGATGAAACGCGGCGAGATGCTCGATGATCGCACTGGTCTCGACCACCGTCGTCCCGCCATCGACCAGCACCGGGAACTTGCCGATCGGCCAACGCCGTGCCAGCTCGGCGGCGTTGTCCGGATGGTCCGGACCCAGTATCCGGAAGTCGAACGGCGTGTCGTTCTCATACAGCGCAATCAGCGCCTTCATCGTGTAGGACGAGAACGGGTGGCCGAACAGGTGCAGCGTCATGCACCCGTCTCCCCGGCCCTTGCCCGCTCGATCGCGGCGATGTCGATCTTCCTCATGCCCATCATCGCCTGCATCACGCGCTTCGCCGCCGCCTTGTCCGGATCGGACATGGCGTTCATCAGCGCGCGAGGCACGATCTGCCAGGACAGGCCGAACCTGTCCTTGCACCAGCTACACTGCGACTCCACGCCGCCCCCGCCGACGATCGCGTTCCAGTAACGGTCGGTTTCCTCCTGGCTGTCGGTAAAGACCTGAAAGCTGATCGCTTCGCTGAACTTGAAATTCGGGCCGCCATTGAGCCCGACGAATGGCATTCCAAGTATCGTGAACTCGACCGTGAGTTCAGTGCCCTGCTTGCCGCCGGGATAATCGGACGGTGCCTGGAGGCGGGCTTTCACGTGGCTGTCGGGGAAGGTCGCGGCATAGAATTCCGCCGCCTCCCGCGCCTGGCCATGGTCGAACCAAAGGCAGGTCGCGATTTTCGTCGCGGGCGTGTCGGCGTGTGCCATGTTGGGCCTCCCTACGCGCGGCTGGTGTCGAGTATCGGCTGGAAACCGCCGAATATGGCGAGTTGGCCGTTCCACGCCGGAGGCGCGTCGCGCATGCGCGCATCCTGCATCAGCGCCCGCATGCCGGCGTCCCGCGTCGCCTTGTCGGGCCATTCGATCCAGCCGAATACCACGGTCTCGCCATCCTTCGCCTGCACCGCGCGCCTGAGATCGGCCACCTTGCCGGCGGCTACGTTGACGCCCCAGCCATTGACAACTCGCGAGGCCCCGTTTTCCTGGAACACCCTGGCGGTGGCCACCGCATGATCGACAAAGCCCTGGTGATTGCCGTCCGGCACGCTGGCGACCATGCCGTCAACGTAGCCGCACGCGCCGCTCTCGCCGGTGTCGAAGCTCACCTCGAAGCCGCCGTGGATCATTCGCATGCCGTCGAACGGCATCGGGCCGTCGGGCCGCATACGCTCGTCTGCCATGACCTTGGCAGCCGCCGCGTCGCACGCCGCCTTGTCCGGCCACCAGAGCCAGGAAAAGGCGACCGTCTCGTCCGCGTTCGCCTGGACGGCCTTCCTGAAGTCGGTGACCTTGCCGTCCATCACGTCGTCGCCCCAGCACTGGACAAGACGCATCGCGCCATGCTCGGCGAAGATCGGCGCCGCCTTCTTTGCCATGTCGAGATAGGCCTGCTTGTTCTCGAGCCGCACGGGGATCACGGAACCCTGGAAATACATGATTGTTATTCCTCCCTTTACTTCAATGTCGTGGACAGCCTCAGATCTCGCCAGGCGTCTCCCCGGCGAAATGGCGCGCCAGCTTGTCGAGCGCGCCGGTCCAGCCCTGCTCGTGGCTGGCCCGCGACGCCTCGGTTTGCAGACGCGCATGGGTCAAGGTCAGTTCTGAACCGGTATCGATCGGCCGCAGCTCGATCTCGACCCGCAATTCTTCACCGGCTTCCTCGGGGTCGCCCCCATGGTTCCAACGCCAGCTCATGACCAGCCGGGTCGGCCTGTCGACTTCGATGTATTCGCCGCTGCTCTCGTGCTCGCTGCCGTCCAGCATGCGGAACCGCACCAGGAACCGGCCGCCCGGCCGCACGTCGGTTTCGGCCAGCAGCACCGGGCCGCCGTCGGGCCCCCACCAGCAGGCGATGCCGTCAGGCGTCGTCAAGGCATCGAATACGATCGAGGGACGGGCCGCGATCCGGCGTACCAGGGTCAGGCTGGTCATGGTTTGCTCTCCGGGTTCGTCTCGGTTGCGGCTTTTGCCTCCTCGGCCTCGGCGAAGGCGGTCAGGCGGTCGAGGCTGGCCGACCAGAAGCGTTCGTAGCGGCGCAGCCAGTCCATCGCCTCCTGCATGGGTTCGGGGGCGAGACGCACCGCGACGGTGCGGCCTGTCTTGGAACGCGTGATCAGCCCCGCGGTGCCCAGCACGTCGAGATGCTTCATCACCGCCGGAAGCTTGATCGCGAACGGGCGGGCGAGTTCGCCGATGGACACGCTGCCCTGTTGCTCAAGCCGTGCCAGAATCGCCCGGCGCGTCGGGTCGCCGAGCGCCGCGAATGTCCGGTCGAGTTGCGATCCCTCAAACTTCGCCATGTGGTGAAGTGTGGGGATGCAAGGCGGCGCTGTCAAGAACGCCATGGCTCAGCTCGACTGTACGCATTTTGGCCCGCGGACGGTCAGGTCATGCCCCGGACCATATTCTTGTGAGCGATAAACTGTAGCCCATCATCGATGGACAGGACGGTGCGCCCGACGGACCGGTCCTAGCCCTACCGCTTCCGCACCGCCGCCGCCAAACCGCGCACCTGGTCCAGCACCGCCTCCATCGCCCCTGGCCGCGCCTTGCCGTCCGCGTCCAGATGCGCCGACAGCGTGTCGATCAGCGCCGAGGCCACCACCGCCGCGTCGGCGATCCGCGCGGCCGAACCGGCCTGCTCCGGCGTCCGCACCCCGAACCCGATCGCTATCGGCAAATCGGTCACCCGCCGGATCCGAGGGATCGCCGACTGGAGTTGCTCCACCGTCGCGGTGCCTGTGCCGGTGATGCCGGTGATGCTGACGTAATACACGAACCCCGAGCTGCCGTTCAGCACATGCGGCAGCCGCTCGTCATCCGTCGTCGGCGCCACCAGCCGGATGAAGTCCAGCCCATTCGCGGTACTGTACGGCAGCAGCAGATCGGCTTCCTCCGTCGGCAGATCGACGATGATCAGACCGTCCACGCCGGCCTTGGCGGCATCGGCGCAGAACCGCTCCGGCCCGTAGGACAGGATCGGGTTCAGGTACCCCATCAGCACCACGGGAGTCGCCTCGTCGGCCTCCCGGAAATCCCGCACCATCGCCAGCACACTGGCAACCTTCACCCCGGCCGCCAGGCCGCGCTTGCCCGCCGCCTGGATGATCGGCCCGTCCGCCATCGGGTCGGTGAACGGCATGCCGATCTCGATCAGATCGGCGCCGGCCTCGGGCATGCCGCGCAGCAGCGCCATCGACGTGGCCTGATCCGGATCCCAGGCTTCCAGGAACGGGATCAGCGCCCCGCGCCCCTGACGTTTCAGCTCGGCGAACCGAGCGGCGATGCGGCTCACAGTTTCACCCCCAGGTGTTGCGCGACGGCGAAGATGTCCTTGTCGCCCCGGCCGCACAGGTTCATCAGGATGATCTCGTCCGGCTTCATCGTTGGCGCCAGCTTGGTCACGTGGGCCAGCGCATGCGCCGGCTCCAGCGCCGGGATGATGCCCTCGGTCCGGGTGCACAACTGGAACGCGGCCAGGGCTTCCTGATCCGTCGCTGAAACGTATTCGACCCGGCCGATATCGTGCAGCCAGGAATGTTCCGGGCCGATGCCCGGGTAATCCAGGCCGGCGCTGATGCTGTGCGCCTCGATGATCTGGCCGTCCTCGTCCTGCAGCAGATAGGTGCGGTTGCCATGCAGCACGCCCGGCCGCCCGCCGGTCAGGCTGGCGGCATGCTGGCCGGTCTCGATGCCGTGCCCGCCGGCCTCGACGCCGATCAGCCGGACCGAGCTGTCGTCGAGGAACGGATGGAACAGCCCCATGGCGTTGGAGCCGCCGCCGATGCAGGCCACCGCCGCGTCAGGCAGGCGTCCCTCGGCGTCCTGAAGCTGCAGCTTGGCTTCCTCGCCTATCACCGACTGGAAGTCGCGCACCATCATCGGATACGGATGCGGCCCGGCGACGGTGCCGATCAGGTAATAAGTGTCGGAGACGTTGGCGACCCAGTCGCGCATCGCCTCGTTCATGGCGTCCTTCAGCGTGCCGGCGCCGGAAGTGACCGGCTTCACCTCGGCGCCGAGCAGCTTCATGCGGAACACGTTGGGCGCCTGGCGTTCCACATCGACCGCGCCCATGTAGACCGTGCAGGGCAGCCCGAACAATGCGCACATGGTGGCGGTGGCGACGCCGTGCTGCCCGGCGCCGGTCTCGGCGATGATGCGGGTCTTGCCCATCCGGCGGGCCAGCAGGATCTGGCCCATGCAGTTATTGGCCTTGTGGCTGCCGGTATGGTTGAGCTCGTCGCGCTTGAAATAGACTTTGGCGCCTCCGAGGTGACGGGTCAGCCGCTCGGCGAACCACAGCGGGCTGGGGCGGCCGACGTAATGAGTCAGGGTCCTGCCGCAGTTCCGCCTCGAACGCCGGATCGGCCTTGGCTTCGTCGTAGGCGCGGCCGACCTCCAGGATCAGCGGCATCAGGGTTTCCGCGACGAAGCGGCCGCCGAATTCGCCGAAGCGGCCTCGATCATTAGGGCCGGTGCGCAGGCTGTTACTTCCGATGGGCGTGTTCAAGACGGCTCTCCTTGCGAGGTGGGCTTCTAGAGCATGCCTGTGTTTGGTCAAGGCGAGCGCGGCGGGTCCGGCACGTTTTGTCGTCCAGGGGGTGCCGGCGGGCGAGATGCCAGGCGCCGCGAACGCGGCCGGGGCCGGGGCCGGTTTCCGGCACAGGCGCGGCCGGTGCCGGGAAAGCCATTTTGTTATATGCAAGTTACGGTATTTTTCGCTTGACGGTTGATTTTACGACGCGCGTTCCCGACCCGGCGCAACTCAAAATCAGGACGTAACGAGACGACTTATATCGTAGCCGGACTAAACAAAAAGATACGCGATTCAAAACGAATATGGGCTATCGTCAGATCAAACGCAGTCGCCCTTTGTGCGAGCCACATCGATGGCTGCCCGGAGATCAAAATGGGTGCCTGCGTCACGAATGCTCCGATTCGGAAATGTCAAATCGATGTGCCTGCCCCCGGGACGTTCCGCTATTCGATCAAAACCGCCGGTGTCCGGGTCGCGGGGTTGCATGCCGATCCGCGGTCGGACCCTCGTGGCCGCCCGGATTGACCGCGCATCAGGTCCGCGCCGCCGTCAGCCGCCTGTCCGGCGGGCCGGCCGATACGCCGTTGCGACCCGGGCAGAGCGTCTCGTGAGTCTCCCGGCCCCAACCATCACGCGTGCGACCGTGCCGTCGCGAAGGATGCCTTATTATGTCGATCATCACGTCCGCCACCTCGACCTACACCGAGGGCACCGTAACAAATACCGTCAATAACGGCGGCATCGAGATCATCATCGGCAGCGCCGGCGCCAGCGGCTCCGACATCAACAGCGGCGGAACCGAGGAGGCGTATTCAGGTGGCACCACCACCGGCACCGCTGTCGCGGGGGGAGGCACGCAGATCGTTTCCGGCGCCGGCACCGCCAGCTTCACGGTGCTAAGCGGCGACAGTGGCGGCGACGCGCGGCAATACGTCTACAGCGGCGGCGCCGCGATCAGCTGCACGGTCGATTACGGCGGCTTTCAGTGGGTCGATGGCGGCACGGCCACCGCAACGTCGGTCAACGACGGTGGCGCGGAATATGTCGGCTCAGGCGGCATCGCCAGCTTCACGGTAGTGAGCGGCAGCAGCCCCGCGGCAGCCCGCGATTACGTCCTCGGCGGCGGCGCGACTGTCAGCGGCACCGTCGACGCCGGCGGCTTTCAATGGGTTGAAGGGGGCACGACCACCGGGACCGTGGTGAACTCGGGTGGCGAGCAAGAGGTCGATTCCAGCGGCGTGGCCAGCGGCACCGTGGTGAACAGTGGTGGCCTCCAGGCAGTCGACGGAGGCACCACCACGGGAACCGTGGTGAATGCGGCTGGCCAGGAAGACGTCAACGCCGGCGGCACGGCCATTGGCACGACGGTGGATAGCGGTGGCACCCAGGCGGTCGATGGCGGCACGACCAGCGGGACCGTGGTGAATGCCGGCGGTAACGAAGATGTCAACGCCAACGGTGTGGCCAGCGGCACCACGGTGAACAGCGGTGGCACTCAGTCGGTGGATGGCGGCACGACCACCGGGACCTCGGTAAACGCCGGTGGCGCCGCGAACATCTCCAGCGGCGGGTCGGCAGTCAGCGGCACGGTCAACAGTGGAGGTGCCGAGTATGCCTTCTCCGGCGGCACCACGACCGGGACGGTGGTAAGCAGCGGCGGGTTGGAGACGGTGTACGCCGGAGGCGTGGCGAGCGAGACCGTTGTCAATGACGGCGGCTCGCAGGATGTCTCCGGCGGTATCGCAAGCTTCACTGGTACTGAGCGGCGGGACGGAAAGCGTCTACAGCGGCGGCGTTGCCAGCGGTACCTCGGTGGACAGCGGCGGCAGCGAGCAGGTCGGCGGCGGAGGCACCACCACGGGGACGGTTCTGAACGCCGGCGGCTACGAGTACGTCTCCTCCGGCGGCATCGCCAGCGCCAGTGTACTGAATGGCGGCAGCGAAGTCGTCCTTGACCACGGCCTGACCATAAGCAGCACAGTCAACAGCGGCGGCTTCGAGATCATCTCCTCGGGCGGAATAGAGATTTCGGCGACGGTGAACGCCGGCGGCAACGAAATCGTCTCGGCCGGCGGCGTCACCGTCTGGACCACGGCGGCCAGCGGCGGCGTCGAAACCGTGTCTTCCGGCGGCACGACCGAGCACACCTCGGTCGCCGCCCGCGGCGTGCAGGTCGTCGCATCCGGCGGCACGGCCAATGTGACCACGCTGTCGGGTAGCGGCAGCGTGCAATATGTCTCGGGTGGCTTTGCCAGCGGCACGAATGTCGGCAACGGCGGCCGGGAAGTGGTCGTTTCCGGCGGTTCGACGGTCGGTGGCACGGTCAGCAGCGGCGGCACCGAGATCGTTTCCGCCGGAGGTACCGCCAGCGGCACGACGCTGAACGGCGGCGACGAGCGCGTTGGAAGCGGCGGCTCGTCGGTCAGCGGCACGGTCGACAGCGGCGGCAGGGAGACAGTCTCTTCCGGTGGGTCGGTTGCAAACCTCACGCTGGACGGCGGCTCCGCGGTCATCGAGGCCGGCGCAACGACAAGCGGCTCGATCGCACTGCTCGGGACCGGTGACACGCTGTCCATCGGCGGAACATCCACCGCGGCAACTATCACCGGTTTCGGGTTGAGCGATGCCATCATTCTTTCCGGCCTGGCCTGGGCCTCCGGCACCAGCCTCAGCATCAACGGCGACATCGTCACCGTAAAGCCCGCGGGCGGTGGCGCCACCACTACACTGACGATTGCCGGTGCGACGAACGATACGCTGGCATTGAGCTCCGCCGACGGCGGCACCGCCACCGAACTCTCCGTCATGCCGAAGACTATATTTCTTCAGGATGAGTCCGGCATCCTGGCGTCATGGCAGTTGTCCGGCAGCACGATTGCGGAACGCGGCAATATCGGCCCCAACCCCGGTCCGTCCTGGTTCGCCGTGGGCACTGGCGCATTCTACACAAGCGACACCTCCGGCGTCGTTTGGCAGAACGAGGACGGTGCGGTCTCGGTCTGGCAGGTGCAGGGCACCAGCCTGCTCGACGGTGCCGTCGTCGCGGCGAACCCCGGCACCGCTTGGCACGTCAAGGGCAGCGGCGACTTCTACGGCGACGGCCACACCGACATCCTGTGGCAGAACGACAGCGGATCGGTCTCACTGTGGGACATGAGCGGTTCGACCATTGTCCAGGCCGCCATCGTCGCGGCGAACCCCGGGCCGAGCTGGCATGTCGAGGGCACCGGCAACTTCTACGGCGACGGCAACATCGACATCCTGTGGCAGAACAACAACGGCTCCGTCGCGCTGTGGGACATGAACGGCACGTCGATTGTCCAGGCCGCCATCGTGGCGGCGAACCCCGGCCCCACCTGGCACATCAAGGGCACCGGCGATTTCTACGGCGACGGCAACACGGACATCGTGTGGCAGAACGACAACGGCTCCGTCGCGCTGTGGGACATGAAGGGATCGACGATCGTCCAGGCCGGTGTTGTCGCGGCGAACCCGGGGCCGACCTGGCACGTCGTGGGCACCGGCGACTTCTACAACGACGGCAAGGAGAGCATCGCCTGGCAGAACGACAACGGATCGGTCTCGGTGTGGGAGATGAACGGCACCACGATCACGTCAGGCGCGGTGATCACTAATCCCGGCCAATCGTGGCACGTCTTCGGAAACGATGTCCCGATGCGGTTCATCAGCAGTTCGGGTGCCAATGAGACGTTGCAAGCCACGCCGACAATGTCCGAGGAGTTCGTCTTCACCAGCTTCGCGGCGGGCATACATACCATCGCCGGGTTCAATGCGACGCAGGACATGATCGAGTTCAGCAGTTCGCTGTTTGGCGGCTTCGCCGCCGTTCAGGCCGCGACCAGTGCCACCGCCGGCGGCACGATGATCAACCTCGGCAACTCCAGCTCGCTCTTGCTGCCGGGAGTCGACCCGACGGCACTGCACGCCAGCAACTTTGCTCTGGTATAGGCGCCAGCCGGGCATAAGCGAACCGGGCGGTCGATACCGGGGCCTCCTCTCGCGGCAGGCGGCTGCGGGGGTGGGTGCGGACAAGCCAGTCCGACGGTCAAAGGCCGCCGGACTGGAGCAGCCATTCTTTGACGCCGCCTGAGCACCGCTTCCCGGCCTGACGCGGCGAAAGGCGCCTGTCGCGGGCCGGTCAGTTCGCACTGGCCGCCGCATCATGGTCAGGCCCTTCGGCGGGCGGACGCTCTGGATCGGGAGCCCAACCCGTCATCACCGCCATCCGCAGCGTAACCGCCACCCTCCCGTCCTCTTCCGGCAGTCGGGCGAGCGCGGCGGGGAACAGAGCCCGCGCGGGTACCGACCGCGCCCGCTGGCGGATGGCGTTGGTCTCCCCGGCCGCCCGCAATTCGCTCAGCAGAGCAAACGGGTTGGCATAGAGCAGGCGGATCTCGTCCATATCCGCTACCGGCAGGCTGAACCCGGCCCGCTGCAGCAGATGCGCGCAATCCCGCAGTTCCGGAAACGGCGACACCCGAGGTGACACCCGCCCGCTGACCTCATCCTCCGCCTCGGTCAGCGCAGTGCGCAGTTCCGCCAGCGTGCCGAGCGCCGGCAGGCTGGCCAGCAGCAGGCCACCCGGCCGCAGCGTTCGACGAAGCTGCAGCAGCGCGCCCGGCAGGTCGTTGACCCAGTGCAGCGACAGGCTGGCGGCGATCAGGTCGAAGCTGTCCGGCGCGAACGGCAGGAACTCCTCGTCCGCCGCCACGCAGGCTCCGCCGTTGCGCGCCGCCATTGCCGTCGACAGGTCGCAACTGATCACGCGCATGCCCCGCTCGCGCAGCAAAGGAGCCACTACGCCGCGGCCGCCGACGTCCAGCGCGTCGGAGAACCGCCGCGTCGTGTCGTCCAGCCGATCGAGCAGACGCTCGGCGGCATCGCGGAGGATGTCCGAGACCTGGTCAACGCTGCGAGAGGCACGGTCTCGGTGGCGGCGAACCGCCGTGCGATCAAATACAAGCATGGATTCCATGCATCGGCATGTGCACCCAGCCACATGCGTTGCCAACCCTGGCCCCCGGGCATTACGGTGCGCCACAACCACAGGATGCGCTGATGAATCGCATTTCCCCCGATACAGTGCGCGCCCGGATCACCGACGGGCAGGAACTCGCGTTGCTGGATGCGCGCGAGGACGGGGAGTTCGGCGCGTCGCATCTGTTCTGGGCGGTGCCGTGCGGCCTGGCGCGGAAGGAGATCCGGGCGCGGGCGCTGCTGCCGCGGCCGGGGGTGCGGATCTGCTGCGTCGATGACGGGCGCGGCGCTGGCCGAGGCTCTGGCCGCCTGGCTGGAGTCCGTCGGCTATACGGATGTATCGGTCCTGGACGGCGGCACCAAGGCGTGGGAGGCCGCGGGATACGTGCTGTTCAGCGGCGTCAACGTCCCCTCCAAGGCGTTCGGCGAGTGGGTGGAGCATCACTACGGCACCGAAAGCGTGGACGCGCGGGAGCTGAAGGCGTGGATCGATTCCGGCCGCGACATGGTCGTGCTGGACAGCCGCACGATGGAGGAGTTCACCCGCATGTCGATCCCGACCGGGATCAGCGTGCCGGGCGGCGAACTGGCCTACCGCATCGGCGACATCGCTCCCGATCCGGAGACCCTGGTGGTGGTCAACTGCGCCGGCCGGACCCGCAGCATCCTGGGCGCCGAAAGCCTGCGCCGCGCCGGCATCCCCAACAAGGTGGTGGCCCTGCGCAACGGCACCATGGGCTGGGAACTGGCCGGCTTGCGCTGCGACCGCGGCCGGACCGACAAGTACCAGCCGGGCACCCCGCACACCGCCGCCCTGGCGCTGCAACGGGCGCAGGCCTTCGCGGAACAGTCCGGCGTCGGCGTCATCGGCCCACTCGACCTGACGCGGTATCGAGGACGACCCCGACCGCACGCTGTATGTGCTGGATGTGCGCGATCCGGCCGAGTTCCGCGCCGGCCATCGCCCCGGCAGCCGCAGCGCCCCGGGCGGCCAACTGGTCCAGGCCACCGACGCCTGGATCGGCGTGCGCAACGCCCGCATCGTGCTGGTGGACGACACCGGCGTGCGGGCGCGGATGACCGCGGCGTGGCTGCGGCAGATGGGTCATCGCGACGTCTTCGTCGTCGAGGGCGGCCTCGAGGCCGTCAGGACCACCGGGACCGCCGCCGTGCCGGTGCCGGAACTGGCGGCACCGGTGAACCTGATCGATGTCCCCGGCCTGGTGCGCCTGCTCGGCAGCGGCGCCCATACGCTGGTGCTGGACCTCGCCCGCAGCGTCGAGTTCCGCGACGGGCATATCCCCGGCGCCATCTGGGGCGTGCGCGGACGGCTGGAGCCGTTGCGGCCGCAACTGGCCGGCGCCGGCCACGTCGTCATCACCTCTCCGGACGGCATGCTGGCAAGGCTGGCGGTGCCGGAGGTCCAGGAACTGACCTCGGCGGAGGTGCATGGGCTGGAGGGCGGCACCGAGGCCTGGCAAGCGTTCGGCCGACCGCTGGTCAAGGACAAGACCACGCCGCCGGACGAGGCCTGCATCGACTTCTACCTGCGGCCGTACGACCGCAACACCGGCATCGAGGCGGCGATGCACGCCTATCTGGCATGGGAGATCGACCTGGTGCATGAAATCGAGCGCGACGGGACGGTGGCATTTGGCATCCCCGGTTGAATTCGCCTTGCCGGCCGCGCCCGGCCGGATGTCGCAAGCCGGACGGGCGGCGCTCGATTTCCTGCTGCCGCCGCGATGCCCCGCCTGCGACGAGCCCGTCGGCGTGCACAAGGAGCTGTGCCCGGGCTGTTTCGGCAAGACCCACTTCATCAGCGCGCCGGTATGCGAGCCGTGCGGCGTGCCGCTGTCCGCGGCGGAGCAGGGCGGCGAAGAGGCGCTGTGCCCTGCCTGCCGTGAACAGCGGCCGCTGTTCCGCCAGGCCCGCGCGGCGTTGCGCTATGACGCGCAGGGGCGCCGGCTGATCCTGCCGCTGAAGCATGGCGACAGGCTCGAGCTGGCGCCGGTGCTGGCGCCGATGATGCTGCGGGCGGCGCGCGACCTGCTGCGCCGGGCCGATGTGCTGGTGCCGGTGCCGCTGCACCGGCGGCGATTGTTTCACCGCAAGTACAACCAATCGGCGTTGCTGGCTTTTGCCATCGGCCACCTCGCCGGCAAGCCCGTGCTGGCGGACGGATTGGAGCGCACGCGCCACACCGTGCCGCTCGACGAGCGTTCGCCGGAGGAACGGGCGCGCGAACTTGCCGGATCGGTCGCGGTCCGGCGGTCGCGCGCGGCGAAGATCGCGGGGCGGTGCGTGCTGCTGGTGGACGACGTGATGACGACAGGCGCAACCGCCAATGCCTGCGCCGAGGCGCTGCTGGCCGGGGGCGCGACGGCGGTGGATGTGGTGGTCGCCGCGCGGGTTCCCGACCCGCGATTGCGGTAGGCGGGCGCCGCCGGCGTTCGCATTGGCGTGAGGCCCGATCGCGGCGGTCAACCGCCCCCCGGCGCCGGCGCGTTGCAGCTTCCGGATTGCACCGGAAGGAATGTCGATGCCCAACAAAGTCCTGGTTTATGCCGTGTTGCTCTCGCTGGCCGCCATGCCGTCCTACGCGGCCGGCGGCGGAGGCGGGGGAGCAGGAGGCGGGGGAGCAGGAGGCGGCGGCGGTGCCGGCAGCAGCGGCGGCGCGGGCGCGGCTGGCGGTGCGTCCGGTACCGGCGGCACGGGTTCGGCCGGAACCTCCTCCAGTTCCGCCGGCTCCGCCTCGGTGCCGGGTTCGGTCGGCGCCCCGGCCGGCGGGGGCAACAGCTCCCAGGCCAGCGGAAACGGCGCGATTTCGAATTACGCCGGCAGCGCCGGCTCGCAGACCGGATCCGGAGGTACCGGTATTGGGCAGGCCGGGACATCCAACATGACCGGAACCGGATCGGGCGCCGGGCAGTAGTCCCGCCCTCGTTTGACGTCGCCACCTCGTCATGGCCCGAATCCCGGGCCGTGGCGTTTTCGCCGTCGGCTGATGCAAGCAGACTGCAATAATGGTGGCGGCCGGTGCCGAAGGATGCAGGCAGGTTCAGCGGTTTTCGTGCTGCGCCGCACAAAAACAGTGGTAATCACAGGAACTTGACTGATTTTGTATTCCCGGCCTCACGAACATGGCAGCTTTGTTTCCAAACCGCCACACTGGATATTGACAAAGGGTCTGACTTGTCCGAAAGCTGGTCCGTCCACGGCGTCTGGCCACGCCAAGATGGCGATGATGCAGGATCAGGAGGGACGATGATGAACGACATGTGGCAACCGGTTTCCGGCACCCGTTTCTATTCCCGCAATGGCGAAGGGTTGTATGAGCGTCTGACGGACAAGTTGTTTCTTCGCGTTGATGAGGTCGATGAGACCGATGCCCGCGAGGTCTGTACCCGCTTCGCCGACGCCTTCGAAGCCCGCACCCCCGTGAAATTGGTCGCCTGACCAAGCCCCTCACAAGAACCCCGGCAAAGCTCCGGGCCGCCAAGCCTCATGATGTTGGCCGGACTATGAGGCTGGCGGCATATCCACAATAAACTCGCTGCCGCCGTAATCCGCCTCTGCGGGTATACGCAGTAGACGCTTGGTCCCTTCCAGCCGCGTCCCGCGTGGCTGGACGGTGACGACGGTTGAGTCACGGGCGGCCTGCATGGCCTCTTGCACCGTGCCCGACCGGCCCAGCTTCTCCAGGTTCTTCGCGGTCGCGAAAACCAGCCTGAAACGGCCGACCTCGGCGTCCTGCAACGCCTGTTGCGGGGTGATCCAGACCGACTCAACGGCCTCGTTGCCGTCGTGCACCGCTAGATGCTCGGGCGGCGCCTCGGCGAGGAAGAAGTGCGTGTCGTAGCGCTTCGGCTGGGTCACCGGCGTGATCCAGTGGGCGAAATGCACCAGCAGGTCGGGTGCGGGGACGAGTTCCTCGGACTCCAGCACCATGTCGAAGCCGATGGCCCCGCCGTTCAGCGCGGCGCGGTGCTGATCGTCCAGCCGCTTCAATGTCGCTGCGTCGATCAACTGGTCCGAGCCGATGGGCCGGGCGAGCAGCACGCCGCATTCCTCGAACGTCTCGCGGATCGCGGCAATGCGGAACGGCAGGGTCGGATCCTTGCTGCGGCCGGAACCGCGCTTGGTCGGCATTCGCGCCGCGATATCGTGATCCGCTTCCTCCACCCGTCCGCCGGGAAACACCAGCGCGCCGGAGGCGAAGTCGATGGCCTGGTGGCGCACGACCATGAACACCTCGATCCCGTCGGTGCCGTCCCGCAGCAGCAGGATCGTGGCGGCAGGTCGGGCAGTCGCTTCCAAGCTCATTGTTTTTCCTGTTCCTTGTTGCCCGAAGCTTTACCCGAGGCGGAGCGTTCGGTCACGTGCGCAGGCGGCGCACGAGTTCCATGGCGTTGGCGGGCGCCCGGACCTTCATGTCGTTGTCGAAGTAGACGAACACGTCGCGCTTGCGGTTCTTGGACTTGCCGCCGACACGCTCGGCATCCTCGGGTTCGCCGCCGCCTGCCCAGGCGTGGATGCGCTTCGCCCAGGTATCCAGCGCGGCGTTGTCATAGCCGCTGGCGTAGAGTTCCTCCGATCCATGCAGGCGCACGTAGACGAAGTCCGCGGTCAGGTCCATCAGGCGCGGCCATTCGACCGTGTCGGCGCAGACCAGGGCGACGTTGTAGGTGCGCAGCAGGTCGATGAACGCCGGATCGCGGAAGCTTTCGTGCCGGATTTCAAAGGCGTGGCGGATCGGCCGCTTCGATTCGACTTCGAGCGCGGCCGGAGCGTGCAGCTTGCCGTCATGCTGTCGGCCGAGTTCCGCCGCGGCTTGCGTGTCGTGCGGCAGCAGCCGCAGGAACGCCTCGATCCGCTCCGGGTCGAAGCGGAAATTCGGCGGGAACTGCCACAGGATGGGGCCGAGGTGGATGCCGAGGCGCAGCAGCCCCGAGGCGATGAAGTTGGCCAGCGGCACCAGCGGGTCGCGCAGGCGGCGGATGTGGGTGATGAAGCGCGGCGCCTTGACCGAAAAGACGAACTCCGCCGGCACCTGCTCGGCCCAGTGCGCGAACGCGTCGGGGCGCTGCATGCCGTAGAAGGTGCCGTTGATCTCGATGGTGCGGAACTTGTCGGCGGCGTACTCGAGTTCGTGTTCGCGCCGCAGGCCCTTGGGGTAGAACACCCCGCGCCAGGGTTCGTAGGTCCAGCCGGAGATGCCGACACGGATGATACCGCTGTTCACGATGGACCAACGGGGGCGAGCGTAGCTAAGGGCATTCGTTAGGTGGGTCAAAGCGAGGGTATTTTGCCGCTAAACCGGTGCGTTAAACCGCAGGTAGAGTAAAATTGATCGCGGTCGCGTGGGGTGGCGGCAGCGTGACTGCAGGCCAAACCATCAAACCCGGGCTTGTGACGCCGGGCCGGGAGGTTCGATATTGTCGCTGGAGCATCTGATCGAGCCTTTCTCCAACGTCATGGGTCGGCTTGTCCGGGCCACTTGTCGCGGCACCATGGACGAGGCGGCCAACGGTTTATGGTGAGAGTGGCTGTCATCGCGGACTGGTATGAACCGCGAGGAAATCGCACCACCTCGGCGCCCGGCCCACACCCGCCGGTAGCCGGCGGCACGCACGCGTGGTTGGCGAAAGCCCTACCCTGAGAGAGGCCACCAAGCGTCTGGCGGCGGCCCGGGGTCGTCCGCAACCCTGGCTGTCGCCGGAAGCGCTCGAAGCGGCTCGTGACGTGCCGGAGGTGATCGGGCCGAAGGTCTATCGGATAGGTCCCGCGTCCGGTCACCGGCGAAGCAGTTGCCGAGAGGCAGGTGCCCCGCCCTACCCCGCCGCGCGCTGAAGGTCCGGCCGTGCGCCGGGTTCTACGGCGCGGCGCTGGTCGTGGTTCGCGGGGACAGCCGGGACGGGCGCGGCTTGAGGCCGCGCCGCGGCCTCTGCCCGGCGTTGCGCCGCGCCTTCCTGCATCGCCCGCAGCATCGCCGCCGCCTCCGGGCTGAGTGCCGCCGCGGACGGTGTTTGCGGCTTCGGTTCGGGCCGCTTCTCGGCGGATTTCGCGTTGCGGCGCGTATAGACGGTTTGCAGCAGCCGGACGGTGCGGTGTTCGGCGGCGTTGAGCCTGACTGCCCGGGCGCGGAGCCCGGCGCGCCGACTGTCCGGCATCTCCGGTTCGGCTCTGGCGCGGCGGAGGTCGTCCAGCGCCGATTGCGAGAAGACGATTATTTCGTTGACAAGCTGGAGTTCCAGCATCGAGTGGACGGGGTAGGCGCAGATCAGTTCATACGCGGCATTGCGCGCCCGGGCGTGATCGCCGCCCGCGCCGTCGAGGAAGTAGGGCGTCAGGTTGAACAGCGCCTGTTCGATCAGGTCGTCTCGGGCGCGTTCGGTAGGGTCTTCGGGGGGCGGCATGGCGGGTTGGTCCGGGATTTATATTCGTGATTTGTTCTTTATATCCGGATCGAACGTGGAAAAGCAAGAACAAAATCACAACGGCGCTGGCGGCCGGTAGCCTCGGTGTTGCCTTTCGGCGTCCATGACGGCGATTGCGACCTCGCCCAAGGGTCAATCGAATGGCTGCTGCTATTTATACCAGCCAGCCTTGAGTTTGACCCATCGAGCCTCGCTTCCCCGTCATCGCCCGATTCGTCCGGGCAACCGCCGCCAGCACGTGCCGCGACAGGTGGCCCGGACGAGCCGGGCCATGACGCGGGTTGGAAGAGTCGGTCGATGCGCCGCCGACCGTGCAACCCGGAACTCCCGTAAGCGGTCATTGATCAACCTGGCCAATGGCCGATCATCGCCGGAACGTGCTCAGCCGGCAGCCTCGGCCACAGCCGGGATTGTCCAACTGCCGTCGAGGATCGACGGGTTGGTCTCGCGCGGCCAGTAGAGGCGCATCATCAGAATGAACTTGCCCGCCGGCGCCGGCAGCCAGTTCGACTCCTTGTCCGCACCGGGCGACTCCTTCTGCACGTACAGATCGACGGATCCGTCATCGTTGTGCTTCAGGTCCTGACGCGCACTGATCGAGTAACGATTGATCGGGTTCGCCACGAAGAAATAGTTGGCGTCATACATGGTAATCGACCAGAACCCTTCGGCCGGCGGCAACTCATCCTTGCCGAAGCGCACCACATACTTGTTCGCCCCGTCATATGCCCGGCCATCGGCGTTCTTCAGGGATGTCGGATAGACCGCGTCCTGTGGCCGGTTGGCGCCCAGGCCGATCGCGGTGATCAGCGCCCGCATCAGGTAGTCGGTGCCATAGATGCCGGTCTTCGTCGTGTAGTTCCAGCCGTTGATGTCCTTGACGGCGGCATTGACCTTGAACTGCAGCATGATGCGGTCGAAGGCGATCTGCGGGATACGCTTGACGAAATCGGCCTGCAGTTTGCCGGCATCGAAATCCTGGCCGGGCACAAGCCCGATCCTGGCGAACCGGGCGAGCGCCGGTGCATCCGCCGGGACCGGCGGATTGGTCTTCATCAGCTGTGCCAGCAGCGTGAAATAGGCAACCGCATCCATCCGGTTCACCTGGTCACGCACCGCGGTCTTCATGTCGACCGACGGGTCCACGCTACCCGGCGGCGGCGTGTAGGGCTGGCCGTAGGCACTGAGAGGCACCAGACCGATCTGATCCTGCAGCGCATGGACGGCGGCGTAATCCTCCGGCGTGCCGGTACAGTAGATGCGTCCGAGGAGCCAGACCATGTTCGTCGGCGACTTGTATTCCTTGACGCCGGCCGGCAGCGTTCCCGTCCAGCCCGGGCCGGTGATCGCATAAGTCTGCACGCCCGTGCCGGTCGTGCGCGTGCCGGGCACCTGGAACACCGTCGTCCAGCCGTCGAGCATCGGAAACAGGTAGTAACGGCCTTTCATGTCCGGCAGGCTGAGCACCCACGGCTCCTTGCCGAGGTCCACCCAGGCCGTGGTGTACAGCGTATCGGCGTTCGGTGCGGTCACGTCCCGGAATGACGCGTCGGGATAACTGCGCGCCTTGATCATCTGGCCCATGGGACCGCGGTTGCCGGCTGCCGACGCCACATTGGTCATCACCCGCCGGGTGATCTCCATGGTTACCAGCGGGTAGCCGTAGATGTAGGCCTCGGTGGCTATCCAGAAGTCGTCCAGTCCCTCCAACGGGAGCAGACTGTCGTCGGCCCTGGCTGTGACGCCCAAGGCCGTGCCGGCCAGCAGGCTGGCGGAACCGAACGCCACGTGTCGACGCGAGATGGTCATCGGACTGTCTTCCCCATTCCAACTGTCGCAGGGAGGCACACGTGCCTCTGCCCTGAGAGGTGGTAGCGTGGCGTGTAACGCCGGACTATGCAGTTTCGGAAGAATCCCGCCGGCCCGCCGCTCACGCGCGCCGGCGGCCCTGGTTAGCCGTCGGGAATTCGCCGAACCGCCGATTGTGCCGGAACCAAACACAGGGACGTGGTCAATGAGCGCTTGACGAAATACCTCAAATGGGCCGGGCCATGACGGAAGGGGGACGGCCCCACGGATTGGCACATTCCCGGGCGTCCTAAGTTCCTTGCCTTCTCCCCCGCATCCCGTTACCCGGACCACTGGCCCCCAGCGAAGCGGCCGTTCAAGCCTGCCGCCGAAAGGCCAGCCCCCATGTGCCGACCGCCTTCCGCCCTGCGTCACCGCATCGCCGCGCTGCTCGGCCTTGTCCTTGCCCTCGTCGTCACCGCGTGCTCCGCGCCGATACGGGTTGACCGCGTCGATCTCCGCACCGCCTACCAGGAGATCAACCGCACCGCCCTGTCCAGCGACCAACTCTCCGAAGCCACGCGCACCGTGCTGCGCCGCGCCGCCCTGCTCGACAGCTTCGACGCCTGGCCCGACCAGACCATCGCCGCGCTGCGGGCGCAGGCCATCGCCACCGGCATGCCCTGGCCGGACCTCTACGCCCTGGCGGAGATGCACTATGAGCAAGGTCGCCGCACCAAATCCAAGGAACAGCTGCTCGCCGCCGTCCTGTATGCCTACGCCGTTCTGTTCCCGGCCGGCACCGCCGAACGGCCGAGCCCATACAGCCCGCAGTTCGTGCATGCCAACGACTTCTACAACCTGGCTCTGACCCAGGTGCTGAGCAGCGGCACCGGCGTCGAGGGCACCGCCACGCTGCCGGGGGGCCGCCACGACCTGCCGTTCGGCACGCTCGACGTGACGGTGGACCAGGCCAGCCTGAAGACCGCGGGCGGGCGGCAGATGCAGTCGTTCGTGCCGACGATGAACCTTCAGGTGCGGGGCTTCCGGAACGACTACCGCAGCAGCGGCGTCGGCGCGCCGCTCGCCGCCGGGCTGGCGCCGTCGCCGCAGCCGTCAAACGGCCTGATCCTGCCGGCGCATCTGCGGGTGCCGACCTCGGCGGTGCTGACGATGGACGATCCGCGGCGGCAGTTGATGGGCAGCGAACTGACCGCGCACTTCGCGCTCTATTCGATCTACGACACGCAGAGCGTCCGCATCGGCGCCTATGACGTGCCGCTGGAATACGACCAGACCGCGGTGCGTGCGCTGTTCATCGCCGAGGGCGCGATCTGGAACACCGAACTCAGCGGCCTGCTGAACAATATCCCGAGCGACCCGGCCAAGACCGACCACCTGTTCGCGCTGGAGCCGCACCGGCAGGGGCGGATTCCGGTGGTGCTGGTGCATGGCACCGCCTCCAGCCCGGTGCGCTGGGCGGACATGATCAACGACCTGCTGGAAGACAAGGAAATCCGCGACCACTTCGAGTTCTGGCTGTTCAGCTACAACACCGGCAATCCGATCCCGCTGTCGGCCAACATCCTGCGCACGTCGCTGCAGCAGGCGGTGCGCTCGCTGGGCGGGGTGGCGGCCGATCCGGCGCTCGGGCGGATGGTGGTGATCGGCCACAGCCAGGGCGGGTTGCTGACGAAGATGATCGCCATCGACCCCGGCAGCCGGATCTGGGACGCGGTGAGCTCCAAGCCGCTGGACGAGCTGAAGGTGAAGCCGGAGACCAAAGCGTTGCTGCAGGAGTCGTTGTTCGTGCACGCGCTGCCGTTCGTCGAGACGGTGGTGTTCATCGCCACGCCGCACGGCGGCAGCTACCACGCGACGCAGACCATCGCCGGACTGTTCCAGAAGCTGGTGACGCTGCCGCTGACGGTGGTTTCGGTGACCGCCGATCTGCTGGCCAACGCGGGGAATTCGCTGCGGATGGGTGCCGATGGGCTTCGGCTCAACAGCATTGCGGGCATGTCGCCCGGCAATCCGGGCATGCAGGCGGTGCGGGCGACGCCGATCGCGCCGTGGATCCACGCCTACTCGATCATCCCGACCTTGCAGGACGGGCCACTGGAGACGCGAAACGACGGCGTGGTGGAGTACAGGAGCGCGCATCTGGAGGGGGTGGAGTTGGAGGTGGTGATCGAACACTCCGGCCACTCGACACAAAGCAACCCGCTGACGGTGCGGGAGGTCCGGCGGATCCTGATGCAGGAGCTCGAACGGCCGGCGCGGTCGGGCGTGGAAACGCGACCGGCCGGTTCGACTTCATAAAGTTGTGGAACAAGGTATTGTTCGTGGACCGTGGCTTTCAGTAGCGGATAATGCTTATGCTATGAAGCGGTTCGACCGGGGAGACGCTATCCAGGCCCGAACGAAATCGGGTTGCCCGCGGCGAATCGAACCCGCGACGATCGCCGCTCTTGTGTTGATGGCTGGTTGTACTCCTCGCCCCGCGCAAATCGCCGTGACGCCGCCCCCTGTCGTTGTGACGCCGCCGGCTCACGTGCATCGCACCCGTGTCATGCATGCGGAGAAAGTGACCCGGCATAAGCTGACCGACGCGGAAAAGGAAACGCTCTTCGAGGGGTTCGACCGCTGGCTGGCGTCCCCGCCGCCGGGGCAGCCGCACGGCGCGCGGGCCGGTGGAACCGTTCGCGATGCCAACGCGTCGGCGGCGCCATTCCAGTAACTCCGGCCGGGGTCGCCACGCCCTTGTCATGGCCCGGCTCGTCCGCGCCACCGGTCGTGGCACGTGCTGGAATAGGTGGCGCGGACGCGCCGGACCATGGCGGCGGTGGCGACCGTGCCTGCGAGTCCAACTCAACGCGGACTGGTATCAGTCCAACGGGGCGGATGGCTGCAACACGACGGCTGGCCAGGGCCGGCCGATGGCCGTATACGCTCGCGCAGTTTGCCATTTCCGGGCCTGTGCGATTTCATGATCTCCCTGTTGCGCCGCTATTCCGAGTCCTGGATCGCCCGGGGCTTCTTCTTCATCATGGCGGTGTCGTTCGTCGGCTGGGGCATCAGCGGCGACCTGTTTCGCCTGATGGGTCCGCCCACCTGGGTCGCCAAGATCGGCGGCCAGACCATCGAGGTCCCCGCCTTCCAGGCCGAGTATCAGCGCGCCATGGCACAGGCGACGCGCGACCTGCCGTCCGGGCAGGAGGCATCCGCCGCGACCCGGCGGCAGGTCGGCCAGGAGACGCTGCAGCGCATGGTCGCCCAGGGCGCGCTGGCTATCGAACTGCGCGACCTGCGCGTCGTCACCCCGGATGACGCGGTGGCCGCCGTGGTGCGGGCAATGCCGGCGTTCCGCGGCACCGACGGCACCTTCAGCAAGGCCGCGTTCGACGTCGTGCTGCGCAACAACGGCTATACCGAGGCTCGCTTCCTGTCGCAGTTGCGCGCCGACATCGCGCAGCGGCAGTTGCTGTCCTCGGTCAGCGGCGGGGTGCGGGCGCCGGATACCGAGATCGCGCCGCTGTATTCCGCCGAGTTCGAGAAACGCGCCGCGGACATGGCCAGCTTCCCGCTGTCGGCCGCGCCGGAGCCGGCCGAGCCGGATCAGGCCGCGCTGCAACGCTGGTACGACAACCATCCTGACAGCTACGCGACGCCGGAATACCGCCGGATCAAGGCGATCGAGCTGTCGCCGCAGACCGTCGCCTCCGACATCACCGTCACGGACGAGGAACTGCACGCGGAGTATGACGCGCACAAGTCGGACTACGTGACGCCGGGCAGGCGCTCGGCGCAGGTGATCTCGGTGCCGGACGAGGCGAAGGCCCGCGCCCTGGCCGATCGCTGGCGCGGCGGTGCCGACTGGGCGGCGATGCAGGAGGCGGCAAAGGCGGACGGCGCCGCGGCGATCAGCCAGGACAACGCCACCGAGGTTGAGTTCCCTGATCCCGACCTGGCGAAGGCGGTGTTCTCCGCCCCCGCCAACTCGATCACCGGCCCGTTCAAGGGGGCGCTGGGCTGGTTCGTGGTGAAGGTGACCGGGCTGGTGCCGGGCGGCGAGACGACGTTCGAGCAGGCGAAGGACTCGCTGCGGGCGCGCGTGCTGGCCAGCAAGGCGGCGGACGTGATCTATGACCGCGCCAACAAACTGGACCAGTTGCTGGGCAATGGAACCACGTTGAACGACCTGCCCGGCGACCTCGGGCTGGCGGCCGTGGTTGGCACGCTGGACGCGCACGGGAATACGCCGGACGGCGGGCCGGCGCCGATACCCGGGTCGCCGGAGCTGAAAGCGGCGATCATCGCGGCGGCATTCCAGGCACGGCAGGGCGATCCGCCGCATCTGACGGAGGTGCAGACGCCCTCCACCGGCGCGTCCGCCTATTACGCGCTGACCCTGGAAAGCGTGATCGCGCCCGGCGAGAAGCCGTTCGATGCGGTGAAGGACAAGGTGGCGGCCGACTGGAAGCAGGACCAGCGGCGCCGGGTGCAGGAAAAGGCGGCGACGGCGATGATGGTCGCGGTGCAGGGCGGCAAGTCGTTCTCCGACGCCGCGACGGTGGCCGGGGTGGTCCCGCGGCTCGGGCCGCTGGTGACGCGCAACCAGCCGAACCCGGAGGTGCCGCCCGATCTGCAACGGATCATGTTCGGGCTGAAAAAGGGCGAGGCCACGATGGTGGAAACGCCGGACGGTTTCGTGGTCGCGCAGCTCGCGGAGATCGTGAAGCCGGATGCGGGCGCCGACAAGACCGGCTACGATCAGGCGCGGGCCGCGATCACCCGTTCGATCAGCACCGATGTGGAGACGGTGTTCATCGACGCGGTGCGGCAGCGCGCGCAGACTCAGTTTAACCAGAAGAACTTCGATAGCGTCGTTCAACCGTAAGCAAGTGAGTGCCATGAACGTGTCCGTTACGCCCGGTTTTGCCGCCTTCCGCCTGGCCTATGAAGCAGGGCGCGGCAGCTTGGTGTGGCGCAAGACCGTGGCGGACCTGGAGACGCCGGTGGCGGCGTTCCTGAAGCTGGCGAACGGCCAGCCGAACTCCTTCCTGCTGGAGAGCGTCGAGGGCGGGGCGGCGCGCGGGCGGTATTCGGTCATCGGCATGCTGCCGGACCTGATTTGGCGCTGCCGCAACGGCGTCGCCGCGGTGAACCGGCACGCGCTGTCGGCGCCGCATGCGTTCGTGGAGGAGGCGCGGTCGCCGCTGGAAAGTCTGCGGGCGCTGGTGACAGAGACTCAGTTGGAGGTGCCGGCGCATCTGCCGCCGATGGCGGGCGGGCTGGTGGGTTACCTCGGCTACGACATGGTGCGGCAGATGGAGGCGTTGCCGGAGAAGAACGTCGATACTATCGGCGTGCCGGAGGGGATCATGGTGCGCCCCACGCTGTTCGCCATCTTCGACAACGTGAACGATGAGCTGACTTTGGTGACTCCGGCGTATCCGGCCGGGGACGTCTCGGTGGAGCGGGCGTGGCTGCGGGCGGATCAGCGGCTGACCGCGGCGGAGGCGGCGCTGGAGCGGCCGCTGCCGTTCCAGCCGCCGCCGGTGATGCTGCCGGACCCGCCGGCGCCTTCGTCGAACATGACGAAGGAGCAGTTCATCGCCGGGGTGGCGCGGTGCAAGGAGTATATCGCCGCGGGGGATGCGTTCCAGATCGTGTTGTCGCAGCGGTTCTCGGTGCCGTTCGCGCTGCCGCCGCTGTCGCTGTATCGGGCGCTGCGGCGGATCAATCCGGCACCGTTTCTTTTCTTTTTGGATTTCGGCGGGTTCTCGGTGGTGGGGTCGTCGCCCGAGGTGCTGGTGCGGCTGCGCGACGGCACGGTGACAATCCGGCCGCTGGCGGGGACGCGGCGGCGGGGGGTGTCGCGGGAGGAAGACCAGGCGCTGGAGGTGGAGCTGCTGGCCGATCCGAAGGAACGGGCGGAGCATCTGATGCTGGTGGATCTGGGCAGGAACGATGTCGGACGGGTCTCGGCGGTCGGCTCGGTGAAAGTGACGGAGAGCTTCGTGGTCGAGCGGTTCAGCCACGTGATGCATATCTCGTCGAATGTGGAGGGGCGGCTGCGCGACGGGCTGGACGCGCTGGACGCCCTGGCGGCGGGGTTCCCGGCGGGGACGCTGTCGGGCGCGCCGAAGGTGCGGGCGATGGAGATCATCGAGGAGATCGAGCCGGATCGGCGGGGGATCTACGCCGGGTGCATCGGGTATTTCGCGGCGAACGGGACGATGGACACGTGCATCGGGCTGCGCACGGCGCTGGTCAAGGACGGCGTGATGTATGTGCAGGCCGGGGCGGGGATTGTGGCGGATTCCGTGGCCGAGACGGAGTTCGAGGAGACGCGGCAGAAGGCTCGGGCGCTGGTGCGGGCGGCGGAGGAGGCGGTGCGGTTTGCGGCTGGCAAGGGCGGGGGGAATGGCGGGGGGTAGGCGTTCGGGTCAGGGTGCGTGGTGCTCCGGCGCGGCGGTGGAGTGTGCCAGTGCCCGCCATTGCGCCGCCTCGATCAGGAGGGGACGGAGGCTTTCGCCGTGACGGATCGAAGCTTCCATTAAGCCTATCGCGAAACTTAGCTAACTTGACTAACGTAAGTGCAGTTAGCTAACCTGGTCCTGTAGCAGGGAGCATCAGCATGCAGCGGGTTACCATCCATGCCGCGAAAACCCATCTGTCCAAACTCATCGAAGCAGCCCTGAACGGCGAGGAGATCGTCATCGCCAAAGGCAGCAAGCCGGTCGTCCGGCTCGTGCCGGTCACACGCGGCGCATTCCGGATCGGTCTGCTCGCGGGCGAGTTGGGTGCCGCGCCCGATTTCTTCGAGCCGATGGACGCGGGCGATCTCGACCTGTGGGAAGGCGGCCGGTGACGACAGTTTTGCTCGACACCCACACCTGGGCCTGGAGCCTGGCGGGTGACGCACGGCTGTCGCAGCCGGCCCTTACCGCCATCAGCGCGGCGGATACGGTGCTGGTCAGTCCCATCAGCTTTTTCGAGATTGCACAGAAGGTCCGGCTTGGAAAATGGCCGGAGATGGAGCCGTTCGTTGGCCGGTTGGCCGCCCTGCTGGAAGAACAGGGCGGTGCAGTCGCGGGCTTTGATCCGTCGATCTGCATCGCCGCCGGCATGATGGCCTGGACCCACCGCGATCCGTTTGATCGGCTGCTGGCCGCCACGGCGATGCACGGCAACTTGCCCCTCGTGTCGGCGGATACCGTGTTCGACGGCATCGTGACCCGGTTGTGGTGACGGGCGGAGGTGCCGCTTCCGCGAAGACGGACGAGGGAACGGTCGCGCTGATGTTCCGTCCGAAGTCGCCGGGTGACATTTCTAACTTGCACCGGCCGGATAAGACCGGCTAAGCGCTTTTTATGGTTAGGTGGGCACTTCCTCGAACGCCCATGAGAACGCCAGAAGATTCTTGCGCCAGCATGTCGCACATCTGAAGGAATCCAGAAGAATCTCGAACGGCGCGAACGTCGTGGTCAATACTTCTTTTCCTTCAGCTCGCGAGCCATCTCCTTCGCCCGGGCAATATCGCGATGCTGCGACGACTTGTCGCCCCCGGTCAGCAACAGATAGACAATCACCCCGGTCCGAACGAAGTAAACCCGGTAACCCGGCCCGAAATGAATGCGCATTTCGGAGACGCCCTCGCCCACCGGCTCGCAATCGCCGAAATTCCCAACGAGGCGCTTCGCAGCCGAGCCAGAATCCGCGCCTTGGCCTTCTGATCGGCCAGGTCCGAAAGCCACGCCTGGGACACCGACGACCAGACGAGAGTGTTTATTTAGTCTTGTATCCATTTGGATACGAGACCTTCGTCACCAAACCAGCTTCCCGTCGCTCCGACATCGGTTGAAACCATTCAGCACTATAGCAGCCCGATCCAATGTATAAACTGCGTCCTATGCGACCAAAAAGAGTTTTCATTCGAATTTCTGCTCGCCTAGGTTGATTCGACCCGGGCAGAGGCTTAAGGGAGCCGCAGGCTCAAGATGTTCCGAAGCGCCGGTTCCCCCGATTTCACTCCTGTCCACCGACAATAGCGAACGGATGGCCAGCCAGCTTGGAATCGCGGGTCAGCAGGCGCATTCCCGCCTCCTGTGCCTGAACAAGCAGTAACTCGTCGAACGGATCTTTGTGCCCTAGCGGCTGATCGAGCCCGGCCGCCGCGTGAGCAGCCGTCAGCGGAAACAACTCCCAATCCATCGCCTGCGCGAACGCCACCACCGCCGCAGGTTCGAGCGGGCCTTTGCGCTCGCCAGAGACGTGGAAGCTATGCCACTTCAACCTCAGCTCCCATACCGACACCGCCGAAAGAACGAGCGGCCTATCGGTCGCCGCCATGTGGTTCCGCTCGGCCGCTGTCAATGAATCGGGGTCCAGCGCCGTCCAAACCACCATATGGGTGTCGAGCAGCAGTCTCAATCCGGCAATCCGAGCACATGCCGGCTGAAGGCCGGGTCGTCAAAATCGGGCGGCAACGTCACCTTGAGACCATCGATCCCGAGCTGGCGGCGGACTTCGGCTGCTTTCTCGAAATCCATGCCTGCGGTCCGTTGCACGGCGACGAGTTCGACGAATGGACGGCCGTGCTTCGTAACGACGACACGCTCGCCGCGCGCCGCCGCCGCGGCAGCCTCGGCAAAGCGGGCCTTAGCCTCGCGTACTGAAAGTTCCATGACACAACTCCACCCGCACCAAACCCGGGGTCGACCGATAACATAGCACTGCCGGGGTGTGTGGTCACGATGTGACTACGGTATACCTAAGCGTGTGCTCCTCTTCATGCCGATCTTCTGTTCCGCTCAACCGCAAGGGCCGGTGTAACGGGCAACTCCCCGCTGCGAACAGGCCCACGCGACGAGGTACCGCGGGCCACGCCGCGGGAGTGGATCGACGCCCTGCCCGTGTCGATGCCGACATCGATGCCGGGCGCACGCTATAACCCGGAGCGGCTGTCCTCCGCCCCACCGGAAGCGGATAACGCAAGCCAACTAAATAGCCCTGCTGCTTTCGACGTGTTGCGCCAGCTTCTCCAGCGTCTGATAACCGAATTCGACTGCGCCGAATCCGATAACCGCGTCGCGCTGAGACTTCGTCGGATGCAACTGCCGCAAAGTAATGACGGTCTTACCATCGCTCTGCTCATCGAACGTGACGGTGGTGCGGAATTTCCCTGGATCGTTGTCTTTGTCCTCGCCATGATCGAACTCGATCAAGTGCGGCCTCTCGATGCGCCGGAATTGCATCCGATTCGTATATCGCCTGCCGTCGGGAGCGATCATATCGAACCGCCATTCGCCGCCGACGAGAAGATCCATCGACTTCGTCTCGACCCTGAAACCGGTCGGACCGAACCATAGAGGAAGATGGCGCGGATCGGTCCAGGCGGAGAAGACCAACTCACGGGACACGTTGATCACGCGCGACAGTACGATCTCTCGGTCGAGCGCCCAGGTGGACAGGGGTGATTCACTTTCACTTGTATTTGGGGGCATTGGACGTCTCCTCTTTTTTCAGTGTCTCAACGTATAGTTCCAGTCGATCCAGTCGTTTCTCCCAGAGCTCCCTTTGAGCCGCCAGCCAAACCTCGATGGTTAAGAACGCTTCCGTCTGCAAGGAGCACGTCCTGACGCGCCCGGTCTTCTCGGACGCAATGAGGCCGCTGCGCTCTAGAATGCGGATGTGTTTCATCAGGCTTGGCAGCGCCATCTCGAACGGCTTCGCCAGTTCTCCGACCGATGCCTCGCCCTCACACAGCCGCATGACGATCGCCCGCCGGGTTGCGTCGGAAAGGGCTCCGAAAACCTCGTCAAGCTGCGCTAATTGGTTAGCCATGAAGCTAACTATGGCGGCCACATGGGATTGTGTCAATGAATGTAAGCCAAAAGGCTAACTAAAATCGCGAGTGGGCATTGCGGCCGCCGGGAGGCGGTGCGGGACCTGATCGCCGCATGACCGATGCCGAGTGCGGATCGAGCGCAACCCCGCAGCCGGGCTGCCTGCCCCGCCCCCTATTCGGCCCCCGCCCGGCCGGCGCGAGCCTGGATGAAGGTGTGGGGCTACTGGATTGCCCACAGCACCACCAGCCCGCCCGTGATCCTCGGGGTCTACTAAGCGACGGCGAACAGCCCGGGGCGTCTGTGATAAGCGCCACCAGTCAACTCGATTAGCGGCACGATGCGCCCAAAGTTAGCCCTGCCGCTAATACGGCGGCATACCAGCGCTTCCACCTGCCACCAGGGCGCCGGTTCGCGGTCCCGCCGCCCGGCCATCCGGGCTAGCGAAGCCGCCGGTTATCTGGGAAACCTCAAAGCCCCGTCCGCCGAGCACGAGCGACATGCGACCCAGGCTCCTCCCTCTCGTTCTGACCGTCCTGCTGGGGGGCTGCGGGGGTATTGGGCCCGGCCTTCTCGATCGTGATCTTCTGGACTACGCGAAGGCCATGTCCGATGGTCAAAAGCGGCAGACGTTGTTCAACGTGGTACGGCTGCGCTACGGCGACGCGCCGGTGTTCCTGTCCACCAACCAGTTGATCTCCGGCTATACCATCGAAGGCACCGCCCAGGCGGGGGTGAATGCGTATCCCAACCAGCCGAAAAGTTCCTATTTCGGCGCGCAGGCCACGGCCGGCTACATCGACCATCCGACGTTCACTTTCACCCCGGTGACCGGGGATCAGTACGCCGAGTCCTACATTCGGCCGCTCTCGCTCGTACAATTGCTCCCGCTCGCCCAAAGCGGGATGCCCATCGACGTGATTTTGCGCCTGGGCGTGCAGGCGATCGGGGAGCTTCAGAACAGCAACCCGCTGAACGGTCCCGCTCGCGGCGGCTCTCCGGACTTCTTCCGTCTGCTCGCCGATCTGCGCAGGCTGCAGGCGGCGAACGTGCTTGGCCTCCGCCTGCAAAAGGAGACGAACAGGGTCCGCATCTTTCTCTACCTGTCGGCGACCGGCGACCCGGACCTGCGTCGTATCGGCGCAGAGGTGCGCCGGTTGTTCGGCATCGATGCCAACGCGCGGGAAGTCGAACTGGTGTACGGCTTTGGTCGTCCGGAGCACAATCGCGTCACGGTGCTCACGCGGCCCATCCTGGCGATGCTGGTGGCCGTGGGCTCGGAGATCGACGTGCCGGAGGAGGATGTTCGGGCGGGCCTCACCATGGAAACCGTGCGCACCGCGGTTCCCTCCATGCGCCCCGTCATCACGATCCATAGCGGGCCGGCGCCGCCGCCGGTCAGTTTCGTGTCGCTGAAATACCAGGGCCGGTGGTTTTGGGTCGATAGCGCGGATTTCCAGTCAAAGGCCGCGCTTACCGCCCTCGAACTGCTGTACAGCATCGCCGAAGCCAGTCATCCGTCGCAAACGCCGTTGATCACGATACCCGTGGGCTGAGGCCGAATGACCGCGGCTCCCGCGCCGATCGGCCAGCGAGTCGAGGCAGCATGGCGCCGTTGTTACACCGGTGATTCCCGGGCGCGGCCGCCACCCGCCTCCGGCACCGTTACCCCGATCATATCCCCGACCCGCACGATCGCGGCCAGCCGCGCCTCGTCCCAGCCCTCGGTCCCGGCTGGCCGTTGCGGCAGCACCATCCAGCGGTAATCCGCCGTCGAGTCCACCACGCGCAGCTTCACCGCGTCCGGGATCACCGTCTTCCACTCCGACGTCAGCAGCTCGCGCGGATCGCGGATCGCCCGCGCCCGGTAACCCGCCGACTTGTACCAGAATGGCGGATACCCCAGCACCGCCCGCGGGTAGCAACTGCACAGCGTGCAGACCACGAGGTGATGTACCTCCGCCGTATTCTCCAGCACCCCCAGCGGAGGCATGCCGCGCATCCGGATGCCCAAAGCCTCCGCCGCCCTTGTGCCGTCCTCCAGCAGCAATTCGCGATAGACCGGTTCGACCCACGCCTTGGCGACCATCCGCGCTCCCTGCCCCGGATTGGCGGCATCGGTGATGGCGATCTGCTCATGCACCTCGGCCGAGGACACCAGTCCCTTCCGCTCCAGCAGACCCCGCACCGCGGCCAGCAGCCGATCGCTGTCGGCTTCGAGAATGCTCATGCCCGCTCCAGCCAATGTTCGAAGATTTCGATCAGCAGTTCGTCGTCCGGCTTCGCCTCCGGCCAGATCGCGCCCTTGCGGAACCGGACGTGAAACAGCGGCCGGACCGAGGCGGGACGGTGGAAGGCCAGGTCCTCGGGGTTGGCAAAGTCGCCGAGGTGCCGCACCACCTCGCCTGTCACCCCGCGGACGTAATGCGGCGTGCGGATGTGCACCGGACCGGACGCCTCCGGCCAGGCGTCCTTTACCCGCACCGTCTCGCCCGGCGCGAACATCACGAGGCCTCCAGCGCGGCGCGCAGTTCGGCCTCGGTCAGCACCCCGCGGCGCAGCAGGTTGTCGGTGATGGAGCGGGTCCAGCGCTGATAGTAGCCCAGGCGGTGGTAGTCGGCCTCAGGGATCGCCTCGACCCCACGCCGCAGTTCGTCCACCGTCAGCAGGTCTTTCGCCGACAGCACCTGGCGCAGCGCGTCGACCTCGCGGTCGAAATCGGTCAGGCTGTGCGGCTCGGTATCGACCGGCTCGCACATGAATTTCGAAACGCCGCCCAGGTCGTGGTGCGACCGATTGGTTTCCTTGTCCATCCGGCGACGATAGCCCATCTTGCACGGAATGCCAGAGCGACTCCCCCTGCTGTCCGCCAGCGATCCCGCCCCCGTCCGCGTGCTGCGCGAAACCGGCCGATCGGATATTTTCCTCACGGCGGACCATGCGGGGCGGCTGATCCCGGCGGCACTGGGGGACCTCGGTGTGTCCGACGCCGAACGCAAGCGCCATATCGCCTGGGACATTGGCATCGCCGGCGTGACCGAACGGCTGTCGGAACTGCTGGACGCGACGGCGGTGCTGCAGACCTATTCCCGCCTCGTGGTGGACTGCAACCGCGACCCGTCCTGGCCCAGCGCGATGCCGGACATCAGCGAATATACGCTGATCCCCGGTAACCACGGCCTGACCGAGGAAGCCCGGGCCGCCCGCATCGGCGCCATTTTCACCCCGTATCATGACCGCATCGCCGCCCTGCTCGACCAGCGGGCGCATCGCCGCACCGTGCTGATCGCCATGCACAGCTTCACCCCCTCCTTCAAAGGCGAAAGCCGTGCCATGCAGATCGGCCTGCTGTATGACAAGGACCCGCGCCTCGCCCGAATCATGATGGAGCTACTGCGGCTGGAGGGCGACCTCATTGTCGGCGACAACGCGCCCTACGCGCTGGCCGAGGACAGCGACTACAGCGTCCCCGCCCACGGCCACCGCCGCGGCCTGCCGCATATCGAGATCGAGATCCGCCAGGACCTGATCGCCGAACCCGAGGGCCAACAAGCCTGGGCCCGCCGCCTCGCCCGCCTGTTCACCGCCGCCGATGACGCCGTACGGGCGGCCGGATCGTGAACCCGACCCCTCCGTCATGGCCCGGCTTGACCGGGCCACCTATGCAGGCACGTGCGTGGACAGGTGGCCCGGACGAGCATGTCCTTGGGCGGGCCGGAGGTCCGGCCCGAGGACCGGGCCATGACGGGAAGAATGGGGTCCCCTGATGCCACCCCCACCCCGCAAAACCCCGCCAATGACCCGCGCGGAAGTCGCCGCCTTCATCGAAGCCCTGGCAGCGCACAACCCCGCCCCGGAATCGGAACTGAGCTTCACCGACCCGTTCACCCTGCTGGTCGCCGTCGTGCTGTCCGCCCAGGCGACAGACCTGTCGGTCAACCGCGCCACCGTCAGCCTGTTCGCCGCCGCACCCAACCCGGCCGCGATGGTTGCCCTCGGCGTGGACGGCGTTGCCGAACACATCCGCTCCATCGGCCTGTGGCAAACCAAGGCGCGCAACGTCGTCCAGCTCTCCCGCGAACTCGTCGAAAAACACGACGGACAGGTCCCTGCCGATCGGCAGGCGCTGGAGGAGTTGCCGGGGGTCGGGCGGAAGACGGCGAACGTCGTGCTGAACGTGGCATTCGGCCAAAGCACGATGGCCGTGGACACGCACATCTTCCGCCTCGGCAACCGCACCGGCCTCGCCCCCGGCAAGACCCCGCGCGAGGTCGAGGACAGCCTGATCAAGCGCATCCCGGCCGACAGGCTACGGGAGTCGCACCACTGGCTGATCCTGCACGGAAGGTATGTCTGCAAGGCCCGCCGTCCGGAGTGCTGGCGCTGCGTCGCCGCCGGCCCCTGCCGCTACCCCGACAAGACCCCGGCGCCGGCAGCCGCGCTTCAGGCCACCTGACGCAAGCGGGTCTTCGTCACGCGCGACACGGTCCGCACGCCGACGACCTGGCGCAGATTGCCCTCGACGACGTGGACGCACTCCGACGGCATCTCCTCCATGGCGATTTCCACATGCATGGTGTCGCCGGAGCGGTGCGACCACATGCGGTCGGGCACCAGGTCGCGCTTGGCGTAGGGCTGCAGCAGCCGGGAGAGCAGTCCGGGGCCGGCATCGGCATCGAGCAGGAAGCGAACGGAAACGACGGGATTCATGTCATCGGACATGGACAAGGCTCCAGGCAGAGTTCGGAAAAAGCGGGAGGGCAACCCCGGCTGCTAGGCAGCCGGGCCGCTAATTCGAATGCTGTGGATCCGATATCCCATTCGCAGCATGTAGCATCATCGCGCCGGCCAGTCCAGTTCCGGGAAGCGGACCAGCGGCACCTGGCGCATAGAAAGGGTGCGATATTGAAGTGTCAGCGGTACATCAACCTCGGACGGCTCGCCGCCCTCGCCGGTGCCCGCCAGCAGCGATAGCACCGCCTTCGCCGCGATCGCCGCCGATTTGGTCAACAGCCCGCCCGCCGCAAGGCGATCGAGCGCCTCCGCGTAGCCGACGACGTGCGCGTTACCGCTGCCCATCGGCTGCAGCTGGTCGTCCAGCGCCAGCGTCGCCGAGGACGACAGGCCGAGCGGACCCCAGCCCATCGCCAGATGGCTGATCTCCAACGAACCGCCGCCGTCCCGCCAGGCTTTCGCCCCGGCGGTGATGTCGCCCGCGGCGGGGAACGGGCCGTTCAAGGTTCCCTCGGCCGACAGGGACGAGATATTCGGACCCAGCGGCCACTTGAATCCGGGCGGCAATGCGATCGCCTCCGCGCTTGCGGCAAAACCAACGGTTTGCCCGGTGGTCGCATCGGCGTGAGCATTGAGCAGCCCGGCCGTCACATGCCAGGGTCCGGCGGAGGGCTGGATGTTCAGGCCGCTCGCGTGCAGGTCGAATGACCGGGGGTCGTCCGGCCGAAACGGCACGACCGCGTCGATCGCATCGCCGGTGATCGCCGTCTCGGGCAATGCGCCGATGCGCAGATGCTGCGGCCCCCTGAACGACACCAGCAGGTCGGTGGGCAGGTAGAGAGACACCGACAATGCGATGCCGGACGCGCGCCAGTCCAGGTCGCCGGGGAAGTCCTTGCCGCCATGCCGCATATGCAGGTCCGACACCGTGACAGCGGACGTTTGCGGCCAGCCGCCGAGGGCGACCGGGCCGGTCTCGATCACCCAGCCCTCGGCCCGCCGCGCCGTGATCCAGTCTTCCAGGCCGCTGCGCAACCGGTCTGACGCAAAGCGCCAATAGGCGATATCGGCAGCGGCGAGGAGAACGGGCACGGCGGCCAGGATGACCCAATACTTGCGGCGCATCATGCCTCGATCCGGGAAACGGTGGTGCTTATACGCGTCCGCGCTGAGTTCGACCCATCGGTCCGGCCTTCGCGAGAAGGGTCGCTCTCAACGCGGGCTGCTCATACAGGCGTTCCAGTGTCGATGCAACTCCCGCGCCTGCGAGAGCCGGCCTTAATGAGCGCGTTACCATGCCTGAATGTCACAATCAGCGTTTTCATCCCCAGGCTGCCACAACCTGCAAAATAGCTGCATATTCCGTATCAAAGTTGCAATTACAACCATTTACGGGTCGTCATCCAGGTTCCCGGCGGAAAACGAGCCGATCACTCCACAAACTTATCCACAGGTTTATACCGAAGCGGGTGTATCAATCTTGTTGCGGTAATCCAGGGCGCTGAGACCCTGTTCAAGGATCCTGGCCAGTTCCCGCCGATCGGCTGTCGGCGGTATGGGATTCCCGACAAGAATGTGGATCGTCCCGGCCTTCTTGCGGAACGCCCGGCGCCCCCAGCACAGGCCCGAGTCGGTCGCAACCGGGATCACCGGCAGCCCCGTGCGCCTGGCCAATGCCAGGATGCCGGGTTGCAACGCCAGCGGGCTGCCCGGCTCGCTGCGCGTGCCTTCCGGGAAGATCACGATCTGCCGCCCTTCGCGCACGGCGCGGTCGGCCTCTCGCATCAGCGTGCGGATCGCGCCGCCGCCGGCTTCGCGGTCGATCGGGATCAGTCCCGCCTGCCGGAGCAACGGTCCGAACAGGGGAATCCGCAACAACTCGTGCTTCAACACGTAGCAGCAGCGCGGCAGCAACGTCAGCCAGACAAAGGTATCGAAGGCCGACTGATGACGCGACGCTATCAGTGCCGGCCCCGCCGCGATGCGGTCGAGGCCCGTCACCTCCAGCCGGATGCCGCAAATGACCCGGGCGGCGAATACCAGCATCCGCGCCCACAGCATCGCCATGGAGAGTACCTGCTCGGGGCCGAAGAAACGCGTCACGGTGGCCGCCAGGACCACCACGAAGGTGACGGAGAAGAAAACGGCATTGAACACGGCGGAACGCAGGAAAGTCATACGGCGGGACCTGACGGGAGATGAAGCGGGGCCGGCGCCTCGCGGCGCGGCAGCCATGCCGAGAGACCGGACACGGCGAGGAGATACTTCGCGAACTCCTCCATCTCCAGCCTCATCCCGGGTCCGCGTTCGGGATCGGCCCCCGGCGATGACTGCACCGGCATTGGATAAAGGCGGACATCCGGCAGCGTCTGGCGCAATTCGGCCAGGGCGCGCGGCATGTGCCAGGCGGCGGTTACGACGATCAGCGTTTCGATCCGGTTTTGCGCCGCCCACGATGCCGCTTCCACGGCATTGCCGCGGGTCGAGGCGGCGTAGCGGCCCAGCGTGATGCGCGGGGCCAGCGCGGTCGTGTCGATCCCGGCCAGCCGCCCGAGCGTCGTCAGCTCCGTTCCGCCGCCAATCCCGCTCAGCAGCAGCCGATCGGCGTGGCCGCCGGCGAGCAGGCGCAGGGCGAGTTCGACCCGGCCGGGCCCGCCGGTCAGTGCGACGATCCCGTCGGCATGCGGCGGCGCCGGTTCCGCGTGGCGCGCCGCGACCTGAACAAACCAGAGGAAACCAATTCCCCAGCCCAACGCCGCGGCAAGCAGTATCGCCGCCAGCAGCCGCAACGCGTTGCGCGGCGGGGTCACGGCAGCCGCCTCAGCCAGCGGCGCACGGCGCTGTGGGCGGTGATGTAGCCGATGGCCGCGGCACTCGCCGGAAGGCATGGGAGAGCGAACCACAAGGCGGGCGGCAGGGCGCTCAGCGCATCCTGCGCCGGGTTCCCGCTCGATACCGTCTGCCCGCCGAACGGCGCCGCCATCTGCGCCAGGGTCAGCAGGATCGGCAGGCCCGCGACCGCGCCGAGGCTGGCGCCCACCGCCGCCAGCAACGTGGCACGCGCGGCGAAGCGCCCGGCGATGTAGCGGTCGGTCGCGCCGAGCCCGTGCACGATCTCGATCGCCTCCCGGCGGGCGGCCAGGCCGGCGCGGGTCGCCACGGCGATGACCGCGGCCGCGACGGCGGTGACCAGGAGCAAGGCCAGGCCGGCACAGGCCTGGAGACTGCGCGCCAGCACCGCGAGCCGCCGCATCCAGATACCGTGATCCTCCACCAGCGTGCCAGGCGCCACCGCCTCCAGCCGGCTGGCCAGGGGGTCGACATCGGTCGCCGCCGTCGTCAGGTGGACCGCGATTACCGCCGGAACCGGGATCGCCATCCGCCCCGCGATCTCGCCGAGCCAGGGCTTCAGCAGATCGGCCAGTTCCTGGTCCGACAGCGCATGTGCGGAGGCAACGCCCGGGGTTCCGGTCAGCAGGGTCAGCACCGACGCCAGGCGCGTGCCCTCGGTGCCCGCGGCGGGCTCGCCGGCGCGCGGAACCTGCACCGTCAGCGCCGCGCCGGCCCCCTCCTGCCAGTGGCGCGCCAGGGCGGCGGCGCCGAACCAGCCCGCGAGCGCCAGCGCCGCCATGAATGCCATCGCCGCCACCAGCAGCGGCAGCATCCGGTCCGACATGGCGCGCCGCAAACCGAGTTCGTCGAAGCCGGAGGGGCGAAGGGAGCTCATGGCAGCTCGCGTTGGTTTTGACCCATCGGGCCCGTCTCCCCCGTCATGGTCCGGCTTGTCCGGGCCACCTGTGCCAGCACGTGCCGCGACAGGTGGCCCGGACAAGCCGGGCCATGACGCGAGGAGAGAACGCCGTGCTCGTGGCCCCTTCTCCTGACGCCTGTGGGGACACGCCCGGCAATGACACGGGGGCAATGCCGGTGCGCATGTCCGCTTGAGCCAGCGCCCATGCGGACGAGCCAGGCCATGACGTTTCGGCGGACAAGGGTCATCCCGGGCCCCCCTCGCCGTGCGCCAGCCGCCCGTCGGCGATCCGCAGCGCCGGTGCCGGGTGCCGCGCCACCAGCGTTTCGTTATGCGTCGCGACGATCACCGTGGTGCCGATGCGGTTCAGCTCCTTGAACAATACCATCAGCCGTTCCGCCTGTCCGTCATCCAGGTTGCCCGTCGGTTCGTCCGCCAGCAGCAGCGCCGGCCGGGTGATCACCGCGCGAGCGATGGCGACGCGCTGCTGCTCGCCGCCCGACAGCGCGGCGGGCCGCGTGTCGAGGTGACGGAACAGGCCGACCCAGCGCATCAGTTCGGTGACGTCGGCGCGGACCTGGCCTTCCGGGCGGCCGGCGATGCGCAGCGGCAAGGCCACGTTGTCGAACGCCGTCAGATGCGGCAGCAGGCGGAAATCCTGGAACACCACGCCGATGCGCCGCCGCAGCACCGGCAGCGTGCGCCGCGGCGCCGTGGCGACGTCGGTGCCGAGCAGCCGCAGCCGCCCGCGAGTCGGCCGCACCGCTAGATACATCAGGCGCAACAGGCTGGTCTTGCCGGCGCCCGACGGCCCCAGCAGCCAGCGGAACGCCCCGGCGTCGAGCCTGAAGGTAATGTCGTGCAGCACCTCCGGCCCCGGCGCCGAACTCGGGCCGAGGCCGCCATGGGCGTAGCGCAGACCAACCCCATCGAACATCAGCATCGGCGCTGTTTAGCCAATGCCGCCGATTCTCGCCATTTCGGCGTTGCGGCCAAAACTCCTCCGCGACACAGGCCCGCATCCTTCTATAAGGTCCGTACCGCATCATAACGGGTTTCCATGCAGATTGCCTGCCCAAGCTGTGCCGCCGAATACGACGTCCCTGATGCGCGGGCGAAGCCGGGCCGAAAAGCGCGCTGCTCCCGCTGCGGCACGGAATGGACGCTGTCCGCGGCGGCCGAGCCGGAACCGGTACCCGTATCTGACGCGGCGGAGCCGGAACCCGCCCCGCTGCCATCCCCTGCGATCACCGCGATGGACCGGCTTGCCGCGGCCCGGTCGCATCCGCCGCGTTCCGCCGCCCTGGTGGCAGCGTGGCTGCTGACCCTCCTGCTGCTTGCCGGAGGCGCTGCGTCGGCGATCATTTGGCGGGCAGGCATCGCGCGGGCATGGCCGCCGAGCGGCCGCATTCTGCTATTGTTTGACCATTTGCCGGAAAAATCGGCGGACATGCCTGACCAGAAATAGCAATGATCCGGGACAAAACCGCCCTTAGCCCGCAAATGCGTCACATCCCTGTGGGAAAAGTCTAAATCTCGCCCTTAAATAGCCGGAAACTTAGTGTCATGGAGCGCAGGTGGTTGAAGCCAAGGGCGCAAACATGCTCTTGTGCCGGTCCTGGGAGTCCCGAAAAGGTGAATGCACGTGGAGCTTGATCTAAAGACGTCGGCTGTTGTCGCCGATGGAGACAACAGCCCCACCGGCGACACGAGGCCAAACGAGGCCGAGGTGATTGCCCTGAGGGAAGCGATTCTCGAGAAGCTGACCTATCATGTCGGCAAGCGGCGGTCCGTTGCGACCGATCGGGACTGGCTGATCGCCACCGCGATCGCCGTGCGCGACCAGATCGTCGACCGTTGGGTGCGCACGACCGAGGAGACCTATCAGGCCGGTTCGAAGCGGGTCTATTACCTGTCGCTGGAGTTCCTCGTCGGCCGGCTGCTGTTCGACAACCTCAACAACATGCGAATGATCGAGACGATGCGGGCCGCGCTGGCCGGTCTCGATGTCGATCTGAACAAGCTGCGCGGGCTTGAGCCCGACGCGGCGCTGGGCAACGGCGGCCTCGGGCGGCTGGCGGCCTGCTTCATGGAAAGCATGGCGACGCTGGACATCCCGGCCTACGGTTACGGCATCCGCTATGAGCACGGGCTGTTCCGCCAGGTGATGAAGAACGGCTGGCAGCACGAATATCCGGAAGACTGGCTGGCCCTCGGCAACCCGTGGGAGTTCCACCGTCCCGAAGTCCGCTATCCAATCGGCTTTGGCGGCTCGATCGAGGCGGTGCCGGTCTCGGAAGCCGCGGTGCGGCATGTCTGGCATCCGGCCGAGACAATCGAGGCGGTGGCCTACGACACCCCCGCCGTGGGCTGGCGCGGCCGCCGGGTCAACACGTTGCGCCTGTGGTCGGCCCAGTCGGCCGATCCGCTGCGACTGGATGCGTTCAACCATGGCGACCATGCCGGGGCGCTCGCGGAGCAGGTGCGGGCCGAGTCGATATCGAAGGTGCTGTATCCGTCGGATGCGACGCCGGCGGGGCAGGAACTGCGGCTGCGGCAGGAGTATTTCTTCGTCTCCGCCTCGCTGCAGGACCTGGTGCGCCGGCATATCCGGGCGTTCGGCCATATCAGCAGCCTGGCCGAGAAGACCTCGATCCAATTGAACGACACGCATCCGGCCATCGCGGTGGCCGAGATGATGCGCATCCTGCTCGACCTGTACCAGATCCCCTGGGAAGAAGCCTGGCGGATGACGCGGGCGACGTTCAGCTACACGAACCACACGCTGCTGCCCGAGGCGCTGGAAGTCTGGCCGGTTCCGTTGATGGAGCGGCTGCTGCCGCGGCACATGCAGATCATCTACCTGATCAATGCGCTGCATCTGGCGCATGTGCGGCAGGAATTCCCCGCCGACGACGGGTTCCTGTCGGCCGTGTCGATGATCGACGAGCACCAGGGCCGCCGTGTGCGCATGAGCCACCTGGCGTTCCTCGGATCGCATCGCGTCAACGGCGTGTCCGCGCTGCATACCGGGCTGATGCGCGAAACCGTATTCCACGACCTGCACACCCTGTTCCCGGACCGGATTGTCAATGTCACCAACGGCATCGCGTTCCGCCGCTGGCTGCATGAGGCCAACCCGCCGCTGACGCGTCTGCTGGTCGAAACGCGTCGGGCCGAAAGTGCTGGATGACGAGAATGCCCTGGAAGGGCTGAGGCGGTTCGCCACCGACCCGGCGTTCCAGAAGCGGTTCGCCGCCAGCCGCTACGTCAACAAGCTGGCGCTGGCGGATCTGATCCGGCGCGAACTCGAAATCCGTATCGATCCGAACGCCATCTTCGACGTCCACATCAAGCGCATGCACGAGTACAAGCGCCAGTTGCTCAACATCCTGGAAGCCGATCGCGCTGTATAATGCGATCCGCGCCCGGCCGATGGACGACTGGACGCCGCGGGTGAAGATCTTCGCCGGCAAGGCGGCGGCGAGCTACCATCAGGCGAAGCTGATCATCAAGCTGATCCACGACGTGGCGAAGGTGATCAACAACGACCCGACGGTGCGCAACATCCTGAAGATCGTGTTCCTGCCGAACTACTCGGTCAGCCTCGCCGAGATCGATCATCCCGGCGGCCGATCTGTCCGAACAGATCTCCACGGCCGGGATGGAAGCCTCCGGCACCGGCAACATGAAGTTCGCCCTGAATGGCGCGCTGACCATCGGCACGCTGGACGGCGCCAACGTCGAGATCGCCGAGCGTGTCGGCGACGACAACATCTTTATCTTCGGCCTGACCGCCGAACAGGTCACCGCGCGGCGCCAGCGCGGCATCGATGCGTCGGATTGCATCGCCGCGTCCCCGGTGCTGGCCGAGGTGCTATCCAGCGTTCAGGCGGGCGTGTTCTCCCCGGACGAACCGGATCGCTATCGCGGGCTGGTCGATGCGTTGCGGTACCACGACTACTTCCTGGTCTGCGCTGATTTCGACGACTACTACGCGACGCAGCGGCGGGTCGCCGATCTGTGGCGGCACAGCGAAGGGTGGTGGAAGGCGGCAATTCTGAACACCGCCAATGTCGGCTGGTTCTCGTCCGACCGGTCGATCCGCGACTATGCACGCGACGTATGGGAGGTGCCGGCTTACCAAGCGCCTCTCTAGAGGGTAACACGGCCCCGTGCTAAGTTACCCCTGACGTTCGCTGGCTGGACGTCGATAACACTGCCCTGGGCAGGAGAGGCGTCTATGACTCAGCGTCCCGGCTTGAACGCACCCATCGTCCGCAACTCCATGGCGTATGTCCTGGCTGGCGGGCGAGGGTCACGTTTGCTTGAACTAACGGACACGCGCGCGAAGCCCGCGGTGTATTTCGGCGGCAAGACCCGGATTATCGACTTTGCCCTGTCGAACGCCCTGAACTCCGGGATACGGCGGATCGGCGTGGCCACGCAGTATAAGGCGCACAGCCTGATCCGGCATTTGCAACGCGGCTGGAACTTTTTTCGGCATGAACGCAACGAAGGCTTCGACATCCTGCCCGCGTCGCAGCGGTCCGGCGATACCTGGTATGCCGGCACCGCCGATGCGCTATACCAGAACATCGACATCATCGAGGGCTACAACCCCGAATACATCGTCATCCTGGCCGGCGACCACGTCTACAAGATGGACTACGCCGGCATGTTGTTGCAGCACGTCGAAACCGATGCCGACGTTATCGTCGGCTGCATCGAGGTTCCGCGCATGGAGGCGGTCGGCTTCGGCGTGATGCACGTCGATCACAAGGACCGTATCATCGCCTTCGTCGAGAAGCCCGCCAATCCGCCGCCGATGCCCGACAATCCGGATATGGCGCTGGCGAGCATGGGGATCTACGTCTTCAAGACGAAGTTCCTGATCGAGCAGCTTCACCGCGACGCCGCCGATCCGGAGTCCAACCGCGATTTCGGCCGGGATATCATCCCGTACCTGGTCAAGCACGGCAAAGCGGTCGCCCACCGGTTCACCCGGTCCTGCGTCATGTCGGGTGCGGAGCGGGAAGCGTATTGGCGCGATGTCGGGACGCTCGATGCTTACTGGGAAGCCAACATCGACCTGACCGCGATCATCCCGGCGCTCGATCTTTACGACCGCGACTGGCCGGTATGGACCTACGCCGAGATCACGCCCCCCGCGAAATTCGTGCACGAGGAGATCGGCCGCCGCGGCGAGGCGATCTCGTCGCTGGTATCGGGCGGCTGCATCGTGTCTGGTTCGTTCCTGCGGCAGTCGTTGTTGTTCACCGGGGTGCATGTGCATTCGTATGCACGGGTGGAACAGGCGGTGATCCTGCCGGACGCCGATATCGGCCGCGGGGCGAGGCTGCGCAATGTGATCGTCGAGAAGGATGTGCGGATTCCGCCCGGTCTGGTGGTGGGGGAAGATCCGGACGAGGACGCCAAGCGCTTCCGCCGGACGGAGCGGGGGATTTGCCTGATCACCCAGCCGATGATCGACCGGTTGGAGAACTGAGGTCCGGCCGTCAAGGGCTGCTGCCTCGCCGTGGCCGGGACAAACCCCGTGGCCATCAGGGTAAGGGACGGCGAGAAAAAAATCGGCCGAGGCCTTGTCCCACCCACCGTCATGGCCCGGCTTGTCCGGGACACCGCCGCCAGCATGTGCCGCGACAGGTGGCCCGGACAAGCCGGGCCATGACGAATGGGGAGACCGCTGTGCTCCGCGTGTCCCCTCATACCGATGGCCCTGGGGACACGCGGGCTGGCGCATCAACCGCAGCCGCGCCGGGCCATGACAGGGAACCCACGACCGCGTTACAACCCCACCGGCTAGCAGTCTCGCCCCCGAGGCCTCCCATCCAAACACTTGTCAGGCGGATAATGTGACTCGCGTCCTTGCTATCGCTTCCGAGATTTTCCCGCTGGTGAAAACAGGCGGCCTTGCCGATGTCGCCGGCGCCCTGCCGCCGGCTCTGGGCGCGGCCGGCGATGAGACCACCACCGTCGTCCCCGGCTATCCGGCGGTCCTGCAAGGCCTGAAGGACGCCTACGAGGTCTATCGCTTCCCCGACCTGTTCGGCGGTCCGGCGAACGTGCTGCGCGGCACCGCCTCCTCGCTGGACCTGCTGGTCATCGACGCCCCCCACCTCTTCAGGCGGCCGGGAAACCCGTATAACGGACCCGACGGCACGGAATGGCCGGATAACGACATGCGCTTCGCCGGCCTCAGCGCGGCGGGTGCGGCGATCGGCACCGGCATGATCCCCGGCCTGCAGTTCGACATCGTCCACGCGCATGACTGGCAGACCGCGCTGGCGCCGGTCTACCTGAACTACGTGAACGGCCCGCGGCCCGGCACTGTGCTGACGATCCACAACCTGGCGTTCCAGGGCCGCTTCCACGCCGGGGTGTTTCCCCGCCTCGGGCTACCGGCGTCGGCGTTCACCATGGCCGGCCTGGAATACCACCACGACGTCAGCTACCTCAAAGGCGGCCTCTGTTTCGCCGATCGGCTGACCACGGTGTCGCCGACGTATGCGCGGGAGATCACGACGGAGGAGTTCGGCCAGGGCCTCGACGGCCTGATGCGCCAGCGCGCCGGCCACCTCACCGGGATCCTCAACGGCATCGACGACGTCTGGAACCCGGCGACCGACGAGCTGATCCCGCACCGGTTCTCCCGCGGGCGCATCGGCCAGCGCGGCGGCAACAAGACCGCGCTGCAACAGCGTTTCGGTCTGAACCAGTCGCCGTCGGCGCTGGTGCTCGGTGTGGTCAGCCGCCTGACCTCGCAAAAGGGCCTCGACATGCTGCTGGAGCTGCTCCCCGGCCTGCTGCGGGACGGGGTGCAGCTTGCCATGCTGGGATCGGGCGAGCGGGCGATGGAGACCGCGTTCATCGAGGCGGCCGCGCGTAACTCCGGCTCCATCGGCTGCGTCATTGGCTACAACGAACAGGTCGCGCATCTGATTCAAGCCGGCAGCGACGCGCTGCTGGTGCCCTCGCGCTTCGAACCCTGCGGCCTGACCCAGCTTTGCGCGCTGCGCTACGGCAGCGTCCCGGTTGTATCGCGTGTCGGCGGCCTCGCGGACACGGTGATCGATGCGAACGAGGCGGCGCTGACCGCGGGGGTCGCGACCGGCATCCAGTTCTCGCCGGTGACGCCGGAGGCGCTGGAGGACGGGTTGCGCCGCCTGGTCCTGCTGTGGCGCAACCAGCCGGTCTGGCAGCGGATGCAGCGCAATGCGATGTCGGCAGACGTATCCTGGCGCGGCCCGGCCGGCCATTACTCTGCGCTGTACAAGTCCCTGCTGGCGGAACGGGCATGACCCACGGCGTCACCGTCACGGCTGACGGCATCGACGTCGCGGTGCATGCCCCCGACGCCGAGGCCGTCGCGATCTGCCTGTTCGACGCCGACGACCGCGAAACCGCCCGGCTGCGGCTGCCGGACCGGATCGGCCCCGTACATCACGGCCACATTCCCGGCGTGGCCGCCGGCACCCGCTACGGGCTGCGCGCGTTCGGTGCGTGGGACCCGGACCGCGGCCTTCGCTTCAACCCCGCCAAGCTGCTGATAGATCCCTGGGCCACCGCCATCGATCGCCCGTTCAAGCTGCATGCGGAGATGTTCGACCACGAATCGCCGCGGCCGGACGACACCGCCTCGTTCATGCCAAAGGCGATCATCGGCACGCCGGCCGCCTTGCCGGTGACCAATCGCCCGGACTTCGACTGGGACCGCCAAGTGATCTACGAGGCGCATGTCCGCGGCTTCAGCAAGGCCCATCCGGCCATCCCGCCGGACCTCCGCGGCACCTTCGCCGCGCTCGGGCATCCCGCCAGCATCGCGCACCTGACGCGGCTCGGCATCACCACGGTCGAACTGATGCCGGCCGCCGCCTGGATCGATGAGCGGCACCTGCCGCGGCTGAACCTGACGAATTACTGGGGCTACAACCCCATGGCGTTCCTCGCCCCGGACCCGCGGCTGGCTCCCGGCGGCTGGCCTGAAATCCGCGCCGCGGTCGATGCGCTGCATGAAGCGGGGATCAGCGTGATCCTGGATGTGGTGCTGAACCATACGGGCGAGAGCGACGAGTGGGGGCCGACACTATCGATGCGGGGCCTGGACAACGCCGGCTATTACCGGCTGGCGGAGGACCGCTCGAAATACGTCAACGACGCGGGCTGCGGCAACATTCTGGCGATGGACCATACCATCGCGGTGCGGCTCTGCCTGGATGCGTTGCGCGCCTGGGCGATGTATGGCGGCCTGGACGGCTTCCGCCTCGACTTGGCCTCGGTGCTGGGGCGGCGCGAGACCGGATTCGACCGCGACGCGCCGTTCCTGATCGGGGTGGAGCAGGACCCGATCCTGTCGCGCTGCGTAATGATCGCCGAACCCTGGGACATCGGCCAGGGCGGCTACCAGCTTGGCGCCTTTCCCGCCCGCTGGGGCGAATGGAACGACCGCTACCGCGACACCGCCCGCCGCTTCTGGCGCGGCGACGGCGGCATGCTGGGCGAGTTCACCACCCGCTTCGCCGGCTCGGCTGACGTGTTCGGACCCGGCCGCCGGCCGGTCTCGCGCAGCATCAACTATATCATCGCGCATGACGGGTTCACCCTGGCGGACTTGGTTTCGTTTGAATCGAAGCACAACGCCGCCAACGGAGAGGACAATCGCGACGGCTCGAACGACAATCTGTCGTGGAACCACGGCGTCGAGGGGCCAACGCCGGATCAAGGCATCCAATGGGCGCGCGTGGACGATGTGCGGGCGCTGCTGGCGACGTTGCTGCTGTCGCGCGGCACGCCGATGCTGGCGATGGGCGACGAGGCCGGCCGCACCCAGCACGGCAACAACAACGCCTATGCGCAGGACAATGCCGGTTCCTGGATGGACTGGCAGAACGTGGATGAGAGCCTGATCGATTACACCGCCCGGCTGACGGCGCTGCGGCGGGACCTCGCGCCGTTGTTCGATGGCCGGGAACTGCGCGGCCAAGCCATCGACGATACGGCGGTGCCGGACGTCACGTGGTTCAACCTAAACGGCCATCCCGTTACCGGCGATGACTGGAACCGCAACAAGACCCTGGTCGCCGATATGTATGCGGCGGAGGTCAGGGCGGCGCTGGTGTTTCACGCGGATGCCGCGGTGGCCGAGATCGTGCTGCCGCCCGCCCGCCCCGGCCACCGCTGGCGCCGCGTGATGGACAGCGCCGGCACGGAAGCGACCGAAAGCCTGGTCATCCCCGCTCGATCGGTCACCGTCTTCCAGGAGGGTGTCGAGGCCGCGAAACAGCCGCGCGAAACCGTTGCCGATACCGATGTGGACCGGCTGTCGGACCTCGCGGGCATCGACCCGATCTGGTGGGATGTCGAAGGGGGCTATCACAAGGTCAGCGTCGATACGAAACGAACATTACTGGCTGCGATGCGCCTTCCCGCCGACACGCGCAGCGATATCGCCGACAGTCTCGCCCGTCTGTCGCGCGAGCGCGATGCACCTCTGCCGCCGGTCGTCGTGGCCCGCGACGGCCAGGACATCTCGATCTGCCTCGGCACGCCTCGCCCCGCCTGGGTCACGCTGCTGCGCGAGGATGGCAGCCACGAGCGCTTTGCCGCCACGGACGGCACCGTCGTCCTGCCCCCGCAACCCGTCGGCCGCCACCGGCTGCTCGATGAGGATCGCCCCGAGCGGCCGTCATATCTGACCATCGCGCCCGCCGGCTGCTACCTCCCGCCGGAGCTGCTGGCCGGCGAGCGCCGCTTCGGCATCGCCGCGCATCTGTACTCCTTGCGCTCCGCCGGCGACCAGGGGATCGGCGATTTCACCACGCTGCGGAAGCTCTCGGCCGAGGCGGCGAGGAACGGCGCCGCCATGATCGGGCTGAACCCGCTGCACGCGCTGTATCCGCACAACCGGGAACGGGCCAGCCCGTACCATCCGTCCGACCGGCGGTTCCTGGACCCGATGTATATCGACGTGTCCGGTTTCCCCGGCGGCGGCGGGTTGCCCGCGCGCCCCGGTGCAGTGGATTATCCCGCCGTCTGGAAGCTCAAGCGCGAGGTCCTGAAGGCGGCCTTCAGGCCGGTGGCGGCGATGCCGGACGGGCTGCGGCGCTTCGCCATCTTCCAGGCGATCTCGGACGCTTATTCGACTTGCGACTGGCACAGCTGGCCCGAGGCGTTGCGCCACCCGGACTCCGCCGCCGTCGCTTCCTTCGCGGCCGAACACGGCGACAGCGTGCAGTTCCACGCCTTCATGCAGACCCTGGCCGACGAGCAGCTTGCCGCCGCCGCACGGGACAACGGCCTGTCCATCGGCTTCTACCGCGACCTCGCCGTCGGCGCCGCGCCGGACGGGGCGGAGGCGTGGTCGCATCAGGACACGCTGATGCACGGTGTGTCCGTCGGCGCGCCGCCTGATCCGTTCTCCTGGGCCGGGCAGGTCTGGTGCCTGCCGCCGCCGAACCCGGTGGCGATGCGGCGCGACGGCTATGCCAGCTTAAACGAGCTGCTAGTGGCGAACATGCGGCACGCCGGGGCGCTGCGCATCGACCACGTCATGGGCCTGCGGCGGCTGTTCGTCGTCCCCGACGGGGCCGGCGCGATCGACGGCGCCTACGTGACCTATCCGATGGACGACCTGCTCGCCCAGGTCGCGCTGCAAAGCCAGCGGGCGCGGTGCCTTGTTGTCGGCGAAGACCTCGGCACCGTGCCGGAGGGCATGTCCGCCGCGCTGGCGGCCAATAACATCCTCTCCTACCGCGTGCTGTGGTTCGAGCGGCGCGACGGCCGCATCCGGCCGCCGCCGGAATGGCGCCGACTCGCCGCCGCCTGCGTCTCGACGCATGACCTGGCGACCTTGGCGGGGTGGTGGAACGGGGCGGACATTGCGGAAAAGCATACGCTGGGCCTGATCGACGATGCGTCGGCGGATCGTGCCCGGGCGGAGCGGACGGCGGAAAAGGTGTCGCTGATCGAGCAGCTTCAGCAAGAGGATTTGCTGCGGGAGGATGTCGATATCCACCGGCCGATGCCCGAGTCGGTGGCCAAGGCCGTGCATGCGTTCATCGCCGCGACGCCGGCCCTGCTGGCACTGGTGCAGGCAGACGACCTTGCCGGCGAGATCGAGGCGGTCAACCTGCCCGGCACCGACCGGGAGCGGCCGAACTGGCGCCGGCGGCTGGATACGGACGTGGAAACCCTGTGCCGAACGCCTCTGGCGCAGGCCATCGTGTCGGCCCTGGCCGCCCGGTCCGCGGAGGTGGCGGACGCGGCCGAAGTCTCCGGCGGTTGATTTGCCTGCAAGCCGCTCGTAGTTTGACACTTATGAGAATTGTGTCGTTGCAACGGTGGCCGCTCGCATGAGCGACCTTTTCGCGCCCGACGGCGGATGGCGTGTTCGCATCCTCGACCTGTCGGGCGGCGCTCAGGACAATATCGTCGAGGAAGTCGGCGGTTTCGACACGCTGATGCACGCCAACGCCTTCGCCCGCCGCTATGTCCGCGATTCGGTGGAGCGTTGCCGCGTGCCGGGGATGTCGTCGAAGGACGTGCTGGAGGCGTGGTTCGCCTTCGGCGAGGACGCGGTCGTAATCGATGCCGGCGAGGGCGCGTGGAAGAGCGCCACGGAACTGGGCGATTTCGTCGATGCGCGTGCCAGCGCCGAGGACCGCGACTGGCGGTCGATCGATCCGCGGCGCGAGGATCTGGATCTCGACGAGGACGAGGCATGAGAGCCGATCGGGCTGCCGGCCTTACCGTCATGGCCGGGCGTGTCCCCATGCCTGTCAAGCTAAGGGGAAAGGAGGGAAGCGTTTGCCCCGGCGCCTCATTCCCTCGCCGTCATGGCCCGGCCTGTCCGGGCAACCTGTCGCGGCACGTGCTTGCGGGGATGGCCCGGACGAGCCGGGCCATGACGAACGGGGAGAACGCCGTGCTCCGCGTGCCCGCTTATCCGGCTAGACACGGGACACGCCCGGCCATGGCCGTGAGGGTGTGCCGCGACCGCGCAACCCTGATGCCTGTGGGGTTCGGTCCGGCCATCAACGACTGTGCCGCCGCCGAAACCACCAGTCGTGGATGGCCGCGACAAGCCCGGCCAGGACACAAGACGCAAGCCCGTTCCATGCGCCGCTCGCCATGACACGCGTCCGGTTCGCGCCCGCGCCAACGGGGCACCTGTTTCTCGGCAGCGCCCGCGTCGCGCTGGCAAACTTCCTGTTTGCCCGCCGCAACGCCGGCAGGATGCTGCTCCGGCTGGACGACCTGGACAGCGAACGCTGCCGCCCGGCGCATGCGGAAGCAATCGAGCAGGACCTGCGCTGGCTCGGCACCGAGTGGGATGACAGCATCCGCCAGTCCGAACGCGTCCCGCTCTACCAGGAGGCGATCGAGCGGCTGAAGCGCGACGGCTTCCTGTATCCCTGCTTCGAATCCGAAGACGAACTGAAAGCCAAGCAGGAGTTCCGGCGCAAGCGCGGCCAGCCGCTGATCTACGACCGCGCCATGCTGCGGCTGACCGAGAAGCAGCGGCTCGACGCCGAGGCCGGCGGCAAGCGCCCGCATTGGCGGTTCAAGCTCTCCGGCCGCACGCTGGAATGGAAGGACATGGTGCTCGGCCCCCGCCGCGCCACCCTGGCCGCGGTCTCCGACCCCGTCGTGGCGCTGAGCGACGGAACGCCGACCGCGGTCATCGCCAGCGTCATCGACGATATCGACTTCGGCACCACCCACATCATCCGCGGCGAGGACAACGCAGGCAACACCGCCGTGCAGATCGAACTGTTCGAGGTCATCGCCGGCAAGTCGGCCGCCGTGCGGTTCGCCCACCTCCCGGCCCTGACCGGCGGGAGTGCCTCCGGCGGACGTCCCATCGGCAGCCTGTCGGTGCGCGGCCTGCGCAGCGACGGTGTCGAGCCGGCGGCGCTCGCCACCTGCCTGGCCAGCGGCAAGGGCGGGGAGGACGGTCCGCTGTCGCTGGACCAATTGGCCGCGGGCTTCGAACTGTCGTCGATGGCGGCATCGCGCTTCGATGCCCCCCGCCTGTTGGCGGTCAATCGCCGTGCCCTGGCCACTCTCGACTGCGCCGCCGTAGCCGATCGGCTGCCGGGCGGGGCGACCGAGGCGTTCTGGGTGGCGGTGCGGGGCCACCTGGACCTGCTGAAGGAGGCGCGCGGCTGGTGGGATGTCGTTGCCGGCTCCATCGTGCCGCCGATGATGGCGGAAGACCGGGACGTGCTGCTCGCGGCGGAGGCGACTCTGCCGCCCGAGCCGTGGGACGCGACGGTCTGGTCCGTGTGGATGACGGCGTTGGAGCAGGAGACGGGCCTGTCCGGCGATGCCCTGCTGCTGCCCTTGCGCCTGGCGTTGACCGGGGAGGACACCGGGCCGGACCTCGCGGCCCTGCTGCCGCTGATTGGCCGCGCCAGAGTCGCGAGCCGGCTGGGCTTCGCGGTGGCGTAGGCTGCTCGGGCGCTGACCCTTGCCGCACTGAGCGCGGCCGGTGCCTCAGTGTCATGGCCAAGCCGCGCTAACATAGCCGGGTTGAGCACGGTCCGTGCCCGCGTGTCATGGCCGGCCTTGGCCCGGCCACCGACGACTTGCGTTGCCGGTTGCGGCAAATTTGTGGATGGCCGGCACAAGGCCGGCCACGACACAAAATTGAGGTTCGTGCCGATCTCGCCAAGTTAGCGCCGATGACCGCCAGGGTTCACATCACTCCGCCGCCTGCCCCGCATCCTCCGGCCGCCGCAGCGCCTCCTCGGCGGCCTGCACCGACAGCGGCCGCGCCAGCAGGAAGCCCTGCAGCATGTCGGCCCCTACACTCATCGCCATGTCGAGCTGGGCCTGCGTCTCGATCCCTTCGACGATGACCACCTTCCCGGCGACATGCGCCAGGCTGACAACCGCACCGACGAAGTCCGACCCCGGGGTGGTGCCCCCGGCCATCTCCAGAAAGCTGCGGTCGAGCTTCACGACATCGGCGGGAAGCCGCAGCAGGTAGGACAGCGCCGAATAACCGATGCCGAAATCGTCGATCGCGACCTTCACGCCGAGGGCCCGGATCTCCACCAGCACGGTCGACACGGCGACATCGGTCAACATGCTTTCCGTGACTTCGACGCACAGCGACTCCGCGGGAAAATCCTCCGCCTGGAGCGCCGCGGCGATCTCGGCGGAAAAACCGGGCCGGGCCAGTTGCGAGGCAGACACATTCACCGCCATCACTAGGGTCCGGTCAGGGCAGGCCTGCTGAAACGCCCGCCCCTGGCGCAGGGCCTGAACCAGAACCCAGGCCCCCAGCGGCTGGATCAGGCCTGTCCGTTCGGCCAGCGGGATGAACAGGTCCGGCGCCAGCCAGCCCTGGCGCGGATGCCTCCAGCGTACCAGCGCCTCGAAGCCCGCCAGCAGGCGCTTGCCCTCCGCCATGGCGAAAACCGGCTGATAGACCAGGACGAACTGGTCGCCCACCGCCAGCGCCTCACGCATGTCGCGGTCGAGTTCGAATTGGCGAACCGCGCGTTCGTGCAGGCTCGCCTCGAACACCATCGTGCGGTTGCCGCCGCATTGCTTGGCGACATACATCGCCATGTCAGCGGCCCGCACGAGGTCCAGTCCGCCAGCGTCGCCGGAATAGGCGATCCCGATGCTGATAGAAATATAGCAGGTGCGCCCGTCGATCTCGAACGGGGCTTCGATCGCCTGGCGGATGCTCTCGGCCAGCGCGGCGGTGGCCGCGCGATCGAGATCCCGGCAATGAACGATGAACTCGTCGCCGCCGAACCGCGCGACCCGATTGGACGGTTCCGCCGCGCCGACCATGCGCCGCGCCACCTCGACCAGCAAGGTATCGCCCACGACGTGGCCCATCGTATCGTTTACCGCCTTGAAGCGGTCGAGGTCCACGAACAGCAGGGCATCCTCCGTCCGCGACTCGGCCGCGGCCCGGCGCCGGACCTGGAGCAGCCAGTCCTCCAGCAGGTTGCGGTTGGGCAAGCCGGTCAGCGCGTCGTAGTCGCGCAGGCGCGCCAGTTCGGCGCGTATGCGATAGACCTGCTCCGCCTCGATTACCCGGCCTGCCTCCCGCGCCAGCGCCACATCCGCCGCCGTCCATGGCGCCGATCGGCCGCTGACCGTGGCGATCCAGGCGGCGAAGGACGTGCGGGGCGACACCCGGCCGGTTTCAGCCGTCACCGACATCGATTTGTCCGGGTTGCCGCCCCAGGCCACGGTCCGGGACATCTCGGGGCGGAACCAGAGGATCGCGTCATCGGCTTCCGACTGAAGTCGCAGCAACAAGGCACCGCTGCCATCGCTGGTGCACTCGGCAAGATCCGCAAAGCGGATGCCGAGATCATCGACCGCCAGCACGCCGTCCGCGGCTTCGGCCCGCAACGCCGCGAGCGCCCGCGCGGCGACGTCCGGCGGCGGCAGGCGTCCAAGCGAAATGACCTTGCCGGAGAGGCAAACCATCGCCCCGGCGGCATCGACCAGCGCGAGAAAGTCGGCGGCGGCGGCCTCGATCGCCTCCGGCAGCGGGCCTGGCGCCGCGATGCGTTGTGTCAGGCTGTTCAGGGTGATGTTGCGAGCCAGCCGCTGGGCCGCGAACTCAGCCTCGCCGAGACTGGACAGAAGAAGCGAGGTGACCTGGCCGATCATCTCGGCGATGGCGCGCTGTTCCGGTCCTGCGCGGCGCGGTGTCAGTTGATGGCAGACGAGCATACCCCAAAGCCGGGTGCCGTGCGGCAGCGCGACCGTCAGGCTCGCCGCCGTTCCCATGTTGCGCATGTATTCGCGATGGCTCGGCGAGGTGCTGCGCAGCGCGCTGGGGGTCAGGTCGAGCGGCGTTCCGTCGTCCAGCGCCGGATCGGCCAGCAACGGCACGGACTGATAGTTGGAATCGGCGACGGTGCCGACGCGCTGGCGCAGGTAAAGCGCCCGCGCCTGAGCCGGAATGTCGTCGGCCGGGTAGTGCAGTCCGAGGTAGGGTTCGATGTGATCCTCGCGGGCTTCCGCGATCACCTCGCCATGATCGTCGTCATGGAACCGATAGGCGATCACCCGGTCGTAGCCGGTCAACGCCTTGAGTTCCGCGCACGGCGAACTCGCATAGTTCCTGGCGCGACCCGGCGTGCCTGAATGTTTCCAGCACGGACCGCACGACGACCGCCGGAGAGGCTAGCGCGGGCGCGGTGCCGAGCGGTTCGATGTCGATGCAGACGTGCCGTCCGGAGCGGAAGGCATGTAAAGTGGCCGCGCTGCCGTCCGGGGAGTCGATGACAGGCAACTGTCCGGGCACCGTGCCTTCGTTCGTGTCGGCATCCCGCAGCGCGCGCGCCGCGGCGTCGCCAATGACGTTCGCCAGCGGCTTGCCGAGAACGGATTCGGCCGTGCGTCCCAGGAATGCGGCGAGGTTGGCGCTGGCGTGAGTCACCACCATGGTATCGGCCAAGGCCGCGACCATCGCCCCGCTCGGCTGGATCGCCCCCGGAATGTGGATCGGCTCCTGGTCGCACGGAAGTTCGCCGATCGGCGCCGGGTGGCCGCGCGCCACCATGTCATTGCAATCGTTCATGCGCGGCCACGAGCAAATAACGGCGCTGGCGCCCGGCCGAAAAATCCGGACGCGCGGGTACTATCGAAGATCATTTAATCCGCCATGACGTCAACCAGCGGTTGACAACTTAATTTCCGCAAGTCAGATACCAGATATATTGCCTCCGTGGCTTCATCGCACGGAGAGCATCAATAATGCCATCTGGAATTTATAATTCGGTAATGTTTCGCACAAATTGCCCGATGGCGAGGCCTATTTCCCGAATCGGAATATTTTTGTTCTCATGATGGAGCGTGCTGGTCACGCGAGGCGGGCACCGGTCTCGCACCTCGTCCTGGCGGGTGGCAAGGGCATATGCGCTAAGGCGACACCCAAGAAAAAGCGAATCGGGCGGTCAATCTTGTTCCGTCATGGCCCGGCTTGTCCGGGCCACCCCGCCAGCACGTGCCGCGACAGGTGGCCCGAACGAGCCGGGCCATGACGGTTCGAGGGAGTCGTTGGACTGAAGCAGTCATTCTTGGGCGTCGCCTAAGCTCGACTTTCCGCATTTCAGGCGGCAAGACAAAGAGTCTCCACGAATCGTTTTAGCAAGCGAGCGGGGATTTCCACTCGTTCAGTCCGATGCCGGGACCCGCAAAAATCCTGCGGCGTCCAAAGTATCCTCCGGACCGCGGCAAGGGCATCGCTGAACGTCGGTTGAGACTTGTTGTACCAGGCTGCGGAATGCGGTCGAACCGCGGTGCCCGGTGCCGCCATCAACCCATGCGCCCAAATGGTGATCAGCGAGTAGAGACCGAGCAGCGCCGGGGTGGTGCGCAGGATCGCCAGATCCGACCATTGCCGCTGCGTCTCGACGCCCAGGTGCTCGCGGACCTCCTGGAAGGTGGTCTCGATCCGCCAGCGGAACACGAAGCGGCCGAGGATCGTGGCGGGTTCGAGATCGAGATCGGTGCACAGAAACGCCTGTGCGTCGCGCGCGCCGGATGGATCGCGCACCAGGACCCAGCGGATGAGAGCCGGCGGCAGGCCATTGGCGTACCAGACCGCGATGCCGGAGACATAGTCCAGCGCGCATCGCTGTCCGCCATACCACTCGGTCATCGTGACCCGTGTCCAAACGGTAGCCGGGTCGGTCAGCACCGCACTGAGTTTGGGCCGCTGTTTGCCTTTCAGCCGGGGCCGGCCGCGCTGGCCCGGACGGCGCGCGGGGGCCGGTTCGAACAGGCTGGCGTCCAGACGCAGGCGAGTGATCAGGCAAACATGGCGGCGGACGGCGGCGATCAGTTCCAATGCCGCGAAACTGCTGTCGGCCACCACCACCACGCGGCGGTCTGCCAGCCAGCGCTTGCTTTGCAGGATCGCCTGGCGAGCTCGGTCGGTCAGGGTCTTGTGCCGCTTGCCCAGCGCCTCGCTCCACCGCGCCGAGGGCGCCAGCACGGTCAGGAACGGCAGAGCCCACCGGCGGCCGGCAAACGGCACCGGCAGCGTCACCGCCAGAGACAACCAGCGCAGGCCGCTGGTCTTGACGAACTGGCCATGCGACGAACGCACCGGGTCGCGATAGATGCCGCGCGCCTTGATCTTCCCACCCCACCGCCGTTCGATCGTATCGTCGACCGCGATGACCACCTCGCCACTGGGCCACAGCACCGCGAGCAGATGCAGCAGCAACCTGCGCGCCACCTCGCGGGCATCCCAGCGCGCCCGGTTGAGCGCCTCATGGTAGCGGCCAAAGCCGGGCTGATCGGCCAGTCCCATGACGCGCAACGCCCGGGTGACGGTGCGCTTGCCGGGTGCCAGAACGGCGCCGGCAACCAGCACCAGGATGTGGCTCCAGACCGGTGCGGTGAAGCACGGGCGGAAAGTTGCCAGCCAGGATACCAGAATCGCCGGCACGGCGGCGGTGGCCGGGATGGATTCGATGCGCTCAGGTTTCATCGGAGTCTTCGAATCGCGACGGCCCGGCCGCGCAAGAGTCCGGATGCCGGCATCGTCTCAACAAACGGCGACATGGCCCGCGGCATCCCTTATCGTCGGCCGGGATGACTGACGCCATCATCCGGCAGATCGAAGACTTCCGCTGCCCGCGGGGAGCCTTGTTCGCGGAACGACGCAACCGCGGCTACACGCTCTACGCAGCAGCCTCAGGTGCTCCCGTGGCGCGGCTCCGTCCAACCGGCACGGATGGCAGGTTTGAAGTCCTCTACTGGTCGCTCTGGAAGGAGCGGTGGACTGCCAGCGGTCCGTTCGGACGCACCGTCCTGTCTATCGACGACGCACTACGGTTTATCGCTCACGAGGATATATTCTGGGTCATCACATGATCGTCCGCAGGCCAAAATGCGGAAAGTCGAGCTTAATTTGACAAAATCACATTCTCGGCCGGCCCTTCCGTAGATCCGGGCTTGACGTGATCCCACTTTATCGAATCGATGGGCCTCCATTGATTCGAGCGAGTGGGAAGGCGAAATGAACCAACCAGTTCGTCACGTAACCGTATGTCCGGATGATGGCTGACCAAATCCCTGGTCGATGGGATGGCCGAGGCGTTTGCCGTCTTCATCGCCCGCCATGGCCACTTCTTCCGCACCAAGACCCGCAACAGCGCGGCCGTGGCCGGACGCTATCTGCGCGGGCTGGCGCAGGCGGGCGACTGCACCTTCGCCTCGATGGCGACCGTGGTTGACGAAGGCTGCGCCCAGCAGTTCCAGCACTTTATCAGCAATTCGCCTTGGGAACACGAGCCGGTTGTGGCTCAGATCAGCCAGGACGCCGACCGCCTGCTGGGCGGCAAGCCGACCAGCGCGCTGATCATTGATGAAAGCAGCTTCGCCAAGCAGGGCGACCGCTCGGTCGGCGTGGCGCGGCAATGGTCTGGCCGGCAGGGCAAGATCGACAACTGCCAGGTTGCGGTGTTCGGCGTGCTGACCGACGGTCAGCGTCATGCGCCGGTCGACATGCGGCTTTACCTGCCGAAGCGCTGGATCGAGGACGCGGCCCGATGCGACAAAGCCGGCGTGCCGCCTGCGGCCCGGGTGCTGACCTCGAAGAGTCGAGCACGCCCTCGAGATCGTGCGCCAGGCGCGCGACCGGCACATGCGGTTCGAATGGGTCGGGGCCGATGCCGGCTACGGCAAGGAGCCGGCCTATCTGCGGGCGCTGGAGGATATGGGGGAGGTGTTCGTCGCCGACGTCCACAGCACCCAGCGGATTTGGACCGAGCGGCCTGAGCTTGCCGTTCCGCCGCACCAGCCCGGCCGCGGGCGCCCGGCGACAAAGCGGCAGGCTGCGGCGGGGCCGGTTACGGTCGAGGCCCTGGTCAAGGGGTTTGGCGCGGGTGACTGGACGCGCCATGTCCTGCGAGACAGCACGCGCGGCGAATTGCGCGTCGATATGGCGCACCGGCGGGTCTGGGTTTGGGATGGCGAGGAGGACGCCCCGCGGCATTGGCATTTGATTGTCCGGCGCGAGGTGAAATCAGAGAAGACGATCAAATACAGCCTGTCCAATGCCGCGGCGGACACGCCACTCTTGCGTCTGGCGCAGATGCAAGGGCAGCGCTATTGGGTCGAGCGCAGCTTCGAGGATGGCAAGGGCCAGTGCGGCCTGGCAGACTATCAGGCGCTGGGCTGGCAGGCATGGCATCACCACGTGACAATGGTGATGTTGGCAATGCTGTTCATCGCCGAACAGCGTGTCGCTCACCAGCCCGGTCTAACGCTGCTGACGCCGCGCGACATCGTCGAGATGCTGAAGGAAACCCTGCCGCGCAAACCGGAAGGAAAAGAGGCTCTGGTTGAACGGATCAATCAACGCCACGAACGCCGGCGCGGAGCCGTCGAGTCTCGGTTCCGCATGCAGCGCAGGGAAGCGCCTAGTTAAACAAGAATCATGCCAAGTAATTTGACTCTGTCAAATTAGGCGATGCCCAAGAATAAGCGAATCGGGCGGTCGATCTTGTTCCGTCCTGGCCCGGCGAAGTCCGGGCCACCCCCGCCAGCACGTGCCGCCACAGGTGGCCCGGACGAGCCGGGCCATGACAGTTGAGGGAGCCGCCGGACTGAAGCAGTCATTCTTGGGCGTCGCCTTACCCACATCGAAATGGCCCGGCTTCGCGCGGCCAAGACCGAGGTGAAATAGCCGGACCTTGGCGCACGGGGAAGCCCTGCCCCCGCCTGCCGGTGTGCTTGCCGCGCCACAGGCGCGGAAGGCTGGCCCGAAATACATCGCCCCTACCCCACCATTCCGAAAAACGCCTGCAACACCGGCACCACCACCTCCGGCGCATCCTCCTGGATGTAATGCCCGGCATCCGGCACCCGCACCACCGGCGCCTTCGGCCACAGCCCCGCGAAATCCGCCAGCGCCAACTCCGGCGGGATCGCCCGGTCCAGCATGCCCTCGATCATCAGTGCCGGCTTGTCGCGCAGCGCCGCCACGCCGGCCGCACCCTCCTTCACGAAATCCCTGATCCGCCCCTGCGCCAGGTCCAGCGGGAATTCGATCGCCCCTTTGCATTCGGCGGGCGTCGCGAACGGAGCCGCATAGGCGCGGACGAATGTCGCATCCACCCGGTCCAGCCGCTCCAGCCCGACGATCTGCATCACCGACAGAATCGTCGAACCAAGCTGCGACAGCACCGCCTCGGTGCGGCCCGAAGGCAACCCCTCGCGGATCCAGCGGAACCATGGCGTCTCCAGCGGGTTCGGCAGGTCGCGGCGCCCGGCGCTGCCGTATCCAACGACCGTGTTCATCAGCACGAGGCTGTGAACACGCTCCGGATGCCGCACCGCGTAGCCGACGCCGATGGGCCCGCCCCAGTCCTGCATCACCAGGGTGATGTCGCGCAGGTCCAGCGCCTCGATCAGCGACGCCAGGTTCTCGACATGGGTGCGAAGCGTGTAAACGCGGTCCGCCGGCGTCTCGCTCTTGCCGAACCCCATATGGTCGGGCACCACGACACGGTGCGTCGCTGCCAGAGCCGGGATGAACCGGCGCCAGATATAGCCCCACGTCGGCTGCCCATGCAGCAGCACGATGGGCCGTCCCTGCCCTTCGTCCGCATAGTGCTGCCGGAAGCCCGCCCCGGCATGGAAATGCGGGGCAAACGGCCACGTGCCGTCGAAAGTCTCGTCCGCCGCGATCATCGCGTCCTCCCGCTGTCTATACCCGCCCGCGCAGCCCGGCGATCGTCACCGCCATCCGGTCGCCGAACCGTCGCGGCATCGCCACCTCCGGCCAGCGCTTCAGGTCCCGCCGGGCCAGCACCGCCGGCAATGCCGCCGCCACGGCGGGCCGAGGCACGCCCCGGGCCCGCGCGAGCAGAGCCTGCCCTTCCCGGACGACGTCGTCCAATGCCGCGCGCGCGGGGGCGGCGCCGGGATCGTGCAGGAACGCCTCGGGAGACAGGTCATGCCGGGCGAGCAGTTCGGCCGGCAGCAGGGAACGTCCTTGCGCCGCCAGCACCCGGTTCGCCCGCAACAGTCCGGCCACGCCGTAAGCCGCACCAAATGGCCGGGCCGCCTCCGGGTCCGGCGCGCCGAGGGCGGCCGCGGCGGCGACGGCGACGCCGCCGGCCCCGGCCAGCAGCCAGGCGCGCCAATCGGCCAGCGAGGTGAAATCATCATACGCTTCGGCCTCGCGCGCCTTGATCAGCGGCAGCAGCAGGTCCGGGCGCAGCGTCCCGGCGGCGATTGCCTCCGACAGCGGCGAGGCGACCTCGTGCCGCCGCCCGGCACCTTCCACCACTTCGCGCCACCATTGCAGGCGGATCAGCGCCAGCGGCGGCTCGCTCGCCACTTCGCGGGCGCGGGCCAGTTCATGGTTGAAGGCATACAGCGTCAGCAGCGCGTCCCGGCGCTCCGGCGGAGCGAACAGCGCGGTCAGGAAGCGGTCCGGATCGTGGCGGCGAACCAGGGCGGTGATCGCGTCGTTCATGCCTCGGCTGGTCGCGCGGTTCGGGCCATCTGGCAAGCCCGGCCGCGGCGCCGCCGACCGGCCCGGCCGGTGGGTTGACGCAGCGGCAGGTCCACCATAGCTACGGAATGTTCCTTGCCGCACCAGCGGTACATGATCCCACTTTTTCGGAGGTTTTCCATGGCTTTTGAACTGCCGACCCTGCCTTACTCGAAGAACGCCCTGGGGGCGAAGGGTATGTGCGAGGAGACCCTCGACCTGCATCATGGCAAGCATCATCAGGCCTACGTGACCGCGCTGAACGGCTTCGTCGAGAAAGATGCGGCTCTCCAGGGCAAGTCGCTGGAGGAAATCGTCAAATCCACCGCCGCGGCGGGCGGACCGGTATTCAACAATGCCGGCCAGCATTGGAACCACATCATCTTCTGGCAGTCGCTGTCCCCGAAGGGTGGCGTCATCCCGCCGAAGCTGGAAGCCAAGATCAACGAGGACCTGGGTGGCGTCGCCGCGTTCAAGGACGCGTTCAAGGCGGCGGGTATCAGCCAGTTCGGCTCCGGCTGGGCGTGGCTGGTGCTGGGTTCGGACGGCAAGCTGAAGGTGACGAAGACGCCGAACGGGTCGAACCCGCTGGCGACCAATGAGGGCAAGGTGCTGCTCGCGGCCGATGTGTGGGAGCACAGCTACTATCTCGACTTCCGCAATCGCCGCCCGGATTACCTGCAGAACTTCCTGGATGTGCTGGCGAACTACGAATATGCCGAGGCGCAGCTTTAAGACCAGTCCTCGTTGAGACCGGCGCTTCCAATCCGCGCGCCGCACAGGCGCTAACTTAACGGGATTGGCGCGGGATTTCCATTTGTGTCATGGCCGGCCTTGTGCCGGCCATCGACGACTTTGCCGCCACAGGCACCGCAAGCCCCGGCTGGCCGGGCAAAGCCCCACGCATATCAGGATAAGGGGAAACGAGGGGAAAAGTTTGCCCGAGGCCTGGTTCTCTCACCGTCATGGCCCGGCTTGTCCGGGCCACCTATGCCAGCCCATGCCGCGACAGCTGGCCCGAACAAGCCGGGGGCATGACGAATGTGGAGAACGCCTTGTTTCGTGTGCCCCTTATCCTGACGCCTATGGGCCCAAGCCAAGCCATGACCTCGGCGGCAACGACGCGCAGGGGGCAAACTCAAGGCGTATTGGTATAAGACCGGAAATCCCGGGCGCGGCGTTCGCCGCGACCGGGACCGTCCGGGACTTGTTACCCGATCAGTGCGGGATGAACTGCGGCCATTCGAAGGCTTGCGCCAGATCCAGCACGAACTGCACGCCAATCAACCATGCATTCTTCGGCTGCGGGGAACCGATCGCCGCGCCGGAGTTGGCCGGATTAAGGACATATTGTGTGTAGGGTTTCACTGTGATGCCCGGAATCACGCTGTAGCCGTAGTTCAATTCGAACGTCGTCTGGGTCGACTTGTTCGGGTTGTAGGCTGAGTTGTTGGTGAATACCGAAGCGATGAAGCCAACGGTATCGCGCAGACGGGTCGGGAACGGCCCCTGGTCATAGAGGCCGCCGTAGTACTGGCCCCATTGCGGCGAGTTCCCGTTGTATATGATCGCTCCACCAAAGACGCTTAGTATATGGCCGGAATCGGGAGACGGGCGCCAGACGGCCTGCTGGAACTGTGCCCAGAACGCGTTCCGCCCGCCGGCCGTTCCATCCTGCTTGGTATAGCTGGACGAGTTCACATAGAAACCGACGTCGTATTTTGCCGGATACTGAACCGCCTTGGCGCTGGTCTGATAGCCAACCTCAACCGGATAGAAAGCACCCGGGGAATTCACGCCCCAGTTAAAGCCGGCATTGCGAAATTCCCCCTGCTGGTCGGCATTCTGGTAGATACCGCCTCTGATATAGACCTCGGGCGTGATCTGGATGTTCGCGCGACCGCCCCAGGTCGAAGACGGATAAGCGATGTTGTTGTTGTTGAAATACCAGGATGTCGGCTGCGCGCAGATCACACCAACGAAGGAGCAGGATATATCCGAGAACGCAAAGTCAAATGTCGGGTTGGTGCGGCCGAAGGTGATGTCGAAGCGGTCGTTATCGAACCCCTGTTCCCAGTAGAAGAAGCCCAGACGGGGCGTGAACGGGCCGGCGTCGGACTGCAAGAGGCCGGCGGGACTGCCGGCGATTTGCTGGACGTTCAGGCCGTTGCGCTCATCGAACCCGATATGGACCGATGCCCCGGTGAGCCCGACGATCGTCTGCAGATCGAACACAGCGCTGGCGGAGGTATGGCCGATCGGCATCCAGCCGGTTTCCTTGCCGCCGTTCACCACGCCGGTAACGTCCTCGGCGTAGCTCAGGTCAAGGAAAACACCGGCGTTTTTCAACGTCTGTCCGAAATTGATGATTGGATCGAACGGCGAGGCCGAAGGTGCCTGGGCAAGGACGGGGGTGGAAAGCCCTGATACAAGGCAAGCGACCGCTGTCGCCCCCAGGCAAGAGCCGTAACGCACCTTAATCATAGATTCCTCCAGTGTGGGCCGTTACCGGCTGTTACTTGTTTGTTTCATGTTTTCATTCGGCGTCTCATCACCCGGCCTGATTCAGCCGGGCGGCAGCGTGCCATTGTTCTGCCGCTGGCGGACAATCGCCCTGACCAGGTCGGAGGCGAACTGCTCGCTCGCCGCCTCGGCAAAGTCCAGTGCGCGTGACGACCTTCCGGGCGCCGCCAGGTCCATGACCGTCGGGCTGAGCGGCGACGAGAACGCCACAAGCATTTTGCCGGTTTGCGAGTCGAGGAACTTGCCCGCAACGGTCATAGTGCCGGCGTTGGTTCCACCAGCCTCGGGCATGCCGACGGCGAGCTGGGAGACGGCATACGGACCACTGCTGACGTAGGCCGGCCGGGGCGGCGTCACATTCACCAGGATCAGCTCCAGGGTGAAGACACCCGGCCCGGGGGCATCAACAACTTTGAAACGACGTCCGACCGCGGCGCGGACATCTCTGGTCAATGTAGCAGCGATATCATCCACCTGCGCCGGACTCAGATCGGCGTAATAGGAGCCCCGGCCTCTGTACACGGTGGCTGGAGGGATCATGTAGGCACTCGCGGTGCGCTCACTGGAGCCGAGATCCGGCGCGCGCCAGACCACCGTGCCGTTCGGGGCCGCCCCGCTCAGATCAGCCGCGGGAGCCAGCGGGACTCCGGCGTCCAGTGCCCGTGTGCCGGGTTGCGTGCAGCCGACGAGCAGAAGGCCCGCCGCGGCGAGAGCCCCCAGGGCCGTCATGCACCGCGCGGCCGCCCGGCCGGCCGGCTTCGTTGCGTCTATACTGATCCGAGCGGACTCGACACCCGACGTTACAACTTCAACTGTCATTTTATACCCCCCGACCATTGCCGCGCCGCGCCGGTACAATCCGGCTCGCTTCGCGCGGCGCTTTCTTAACTCCACCTCACTTCACCGCCACAAAACTGTCAATCACACAGGCTCGTGGAGGGCACCTACTCCTGCTGGAGTGTTACTTATTAGCCACGCCCCTCCGGGGGACGCGCCTCAAATAGTCTGCAAGGCTGATTATAAATCAATTTCATTTGTTTGTTATCGTGTACACTCTGCGATGAGAACATCCGTCGTCCGGTCAAAATCCGAAAGCCGATTCGTCAGGCGCTCGAAAAGACGCCGCCGTGCACCGGTTTCCGCGGGTGAGTGACGCGAACGTCAATACACGGGGATTTGCAGAGGCTGACGTTTCTTGCGGCAAAGCAACGTGGCGAATCGGACACAACCCCGGCGCGCACTGGCCTGGCGCGGATTTCGTTTCCGCGCCGCGTGACGGGACCGAGATCCGCTTCCAGCGTCAGCCGCCGGCTGATGTCCAGGCAGCGCGACGGAGTCTCCGGAAACAAACCGGCGAACACCCGCGCCAGTTCGTCGGCGCTACGGCTGAGGAAGTCGAACTCCGCATCGGCTCCGAAGCGGTGCCGCAGATGCAGCGCGAAGCAGATCAGCAACGAGGCGTAGGAGCCGACCGTGGCGGCGTGGAATGGCGTGGCGCCAGGCGGGATGCAGCGCAGCCGGAGCTCCCTCCCGCTGGATCAGCGCGAGCTGCCGCAGCGCAAGCTCCTGCAATTTCATTTCCCAGGCGGTGGGCTGCGAATCCTGCACCAGTTCGCAGGCGATACCGAAGCCGGAGGGCACCTTGACGTCGGACGACGGATTGTCGCCGACATGGCGGCGGATCACATACGACGCCAGCACCACCGGCCAGATCGTGCCGGTATGCTTTCCCCAGTTCGAGCGGATGATCGGCAGGGGGGTGTGCAGGTCGCAGATGTCGAACAGGAACCCGGCGATGGTCTCGGGGGCCAGGTACATGTCGGAGATAATCAGGTCCGGCGGCCGGGCGACGTTGCGGCGGATCGGGAACAGCAGGCTCCGCTCGGTTTCGACTTCATGGCGCAGCAGGACGCGGGCTTAGGCGACGGGCAGCCGCCCGCGGCCATGCGGCGGTAGATGTCGTGCAGCACGTACGGCTGGCCGATGCGATCCAGCGCCGCCTGCGCGTCCGCGCGGCGAGCAACGAAGCCGGGGGCGTTGCGCTGCGCCTCGATCAGTTGGAAGACCGCGTGCGGGTTCGGGACGAAGCGGGCCACCAGCGTGTCGAACACGTCCCAGCTTGTGACGATCGGCTTGGGTGGAGAGACGGCCATACGGGTCCCGGGGCGCGAGGGCGTCCGGCGGTTTAGACGCGGCTGCGTCAGCTTACCAGAATGATTGCGGGCCTGGCGCACTCTCACCGTTATTGCCGGGCGTGTCCCCATTGGCGTCACGCTAAGGCCCCACGCGGGAGCAAGGGGTTCTCCCCATTCGTCATGGCCCGGCTCGTCCGCGCCACCTGTCGCGGCACGTGCTGGCATGGGTGGCCCGGACAAGCCGGGCCGTGACGGTGAGAGAACGAGGCCGCGCGTGCCCCCGTAGGCGTCAGGCTAAGGCGTCACGCTGAGCGCGGCGTTCTCCCCATTCGTCATGGCCCGGCTCGTCCGGGCCACCTGTCGCGGCACCTGCTGGCATAGGTGGCCCGGACAAGCCGGACCGTGACGGTGAGAGAACGAGGCCGGGCGCGAATTTTTCTCTCGCTACCGCTTATCCTGATAACTATGGGGCGTGTGCCCCGGCCATGACGGGAACCTCGGCCCTACGCTGCCGCGAACTGACCCCGCCCGAACATCCTGTCCAGATCCGCCGCCCCCGCCTTGTCGAACGGCGTCGTCCGGGCCCGCACCGCGTCCACCTCCGCCAGCGCCTTCTTCACCGCCGGCCGCTCGCCGATCTCCCCGACCCAGCGCGCGATATGCGGCAACCGAGCCACCGCCTCCATCCCCGGCAATGTCGGCAGCACCCGCAGCCACGGGAACGTCGCGATATCCGCCACCGAGTAGTCCGCACCACCCAGATACGCCGTGTCCCCCAACCGCCGATCGATCGCCTCGCATACGCGGTGCACCTGGGTCGCGTATCGGCTGCGGGAATACTCGTTCCCCGCCGGAGCGAACCGTATGAAGTGCACGAACTGCCCGAACATCGGTCCCACCGTGGACATCTGCGTCATCAGCCACTGCACGACATCGAATTTCGCTCTGGTATCCGACGGCAGCAGCCGCCCGGTCTTGTCCGCCAGGTATAGCAGGATCGCGCCTGACTCGAACAGCGTGTACGGCTCGCCCCCCGGCCCGTCCACATCGACAATCACCGGCACCTTGGCATTCGGGTTCAGCTTCAGGAACGCCGCGTCGAACTGCTTGCCGGCGAACACGTCAACCGGCTCGACCTGATACGGCAGCCCCAGTTCCTCCAGCGCGATATACACCTTGACGACGTTCGGGCTGCCCATCCCGTACAGCGTGATCATTTGCCGTTCCCCCTGCCTGGATCTACCTGTACACTCTGTCATGGCAGCGCTCCGGGCAAAAGCTTTGGCCCCCGATTTGCTCCCTTGCCGGGCGCGGTCCTGATCCCATACGCTGCTATGCGGCAGGATCATTGCCATTTGCCGCCCCAGCGGGCAAAAGACCGGTTTGCGCGCCCCTACAAGCGCCAACCGGCAGACTGGTTGCCAAGGAAGATTGTGCCAATGCAAGAGGTTATGAGACAGGGCCTGTACGACCCCCGGAACGAGCACGATGCGTGCGGCGTCGGCTTCGTCGTCAATATCAAGGGCCGAAAATCTCATGATATCATCGCCCAGGGCCTGAAAATCCTGGAAAACCTCGACCACCGCGGCGCGGTCGGGGCGGACCCGCTGGTGGGCGACGGTGCCGGCATCCTGATCCAGATCCCGGATGCGCTGCTCAATGATTGGGCACGCGCCAAGGGCAAATCGCTGCCGGCCGTCGGCCGCTATGCCGTCGCCATGTGCTTCCTGCCGCGCGATCAGGCAGCCCGCGAAGAAGCGGTCCGGTTTTTTGAGCAGGTCGTCGCCAAGGAAGGCCAGTCGATGGTCGGCTGGCGCGACGTGCCGACCGACCTGACCGGGCTGGGCAAGACCGTCATCGAAAATATGCCGGTGATCCGCCAGGCGATCATCGCCTCCAGCCTGTCGATCCGCGACCAGGCCGCGTTCGAGCGCAAGATCCTGACGATCCGCAAGCAGATCCTCAACAACCTGGCGACGATCGCAAAGAAGCGGGACCTGCCGGCGCTGACCGAACTGTACCTGCCGTCGTTCTCGACCAGGACGATCGTCTACAAAGGCCTGCTGCTCGCGACGCAGGTCGGCACCTTCTACCACGACCTGCGCAACCACCTGACCACCTCGGCCCTGGCCCTGGTGCACCAGCGGTTCTCGACCAACACCTTCCCGTCCTGGAAGCTGGCCCACCCATACCGGCTGATCGCCCATAACGGCGAGATCAACACCGTCCGCGGCAACGTCAACTGGATGTACGCCCGCCGCCGGTCGATGGAGTCCGACCTGCTCGGCCCCGACCTGAACAAGATGTGGCCGATCATCCCGCACAACCAGTCGGATACGGCCTGCCTCGACAACGCGCTGGAGTTGCTCGTGGCCGGCGGCTACTCGCTGGCGCACGGCATGATGATGCTGATCCCGGAAGCCTGGGCGCACGACCCGCTGATGGATCCGGAGCGCAAGGCCTTCTATGAGTACTACGCCGCATTGATGGAGCCGTGGGACGGCCCCGCCGCCATCGCCTTCACCGACGGCCGCCAGATCGGCGCCACACTCGATCGCAACGGCCTGCGCCCGGCGCGCTACGTCATCACCGACGACGACTACGTCATCATGGCCTCGGAATCCGGCGTGCTGCCGGTGCCGGAGGAGAAGATCGTCCGCAAGTGGCGCCTCCAGCCCGGGAAGATGCTGCTGATCGACCTGGAAGAAGGCCGCATCATCGATGACGAGGAAATCAAGCATAAGCTGGCGAAGGAACACCCCTACACGGAGTGGCTGAAGCAGACCCAGTTCAAGCTGGAGGAACTGCCGGAAGGCGAGGACCGCCGCGCCTTCCCCCGGGCCAATGACCCCGAGGCGCTGCTGCACCGCCAGCAGGCGTTCGGCTACACGCAGGAGGACATCCAGTTCTTCCTGGAGCCGATGGCGAAGTCCGGCGACGACCCCGTCGGCTCGATGGGCACCGACACGCCGCTCGCGGTGCTGTCCAACAAGCCGAAACTGCTGTTCAACTATTTCAAGCAGAACTTCGCCCAGGTCACCAACCCGCCGATCGACCCGATCCGCGAGGAATTGGTCATGTCGCTGGTCTCGATTATTGGCCCGCGGCCGAACCTGCTCGGACACCACGCCGGCAACCACTACCGCCTGGAAGTGACGCAGCCGATCCTGACCAACACGGACCTGTGGAAGATCCGTGACATCGACAACCTCGCCAGCGGCGCGTTCCGCACCGAGACGATCGACACCACCTGGGACGCCACCGAGGGCGCCGACGGGATGGAAAAGGCTGTCGCCCGGATCTGCCAGGAAGCGACCGAGGCGGTGCTGGCCGACTTCAACATCCTGATCCTGTCGGACCGCGCGACCGGGCCCGGCCGGATTCCAGTGCCGGCGCTGCTCGCCACGGCCTCGGTGCACAACCACCTGATCCGCCAGGGCCTGCGCATGAGCACAGGCATCGTCGTGGAAACCGGCGAAGCGCGGGAAGTGCACCATTTCTGCGTGCTGGCGGGCTATGGCGCCGAGGCGATCAATCCCTACCTCGCGTTCGAGACGCTGGATCAGATCCGCATCCAGACGAAGCTCAACAAGACATACCCAGAGGTGAAGAAGACCTACCTCAAGGCCGTCGGCAAGGGGATCATGAAGGTGATGTCCAAGATGGGCATCTCCACCTACCAGTCCTATTGCGGCGCGCAGATCTTCGACGCCATCGGCCTGTCCTCGGCCTTCGTCAACAAGTGCTTCACCGGCACCGCGACGACGATCGAGGGCGTCGGCTTCCCGGAAATCGCGCAGGAAGCGGTCGCCCGCCACCGCGCGGCCTACGGCGAGAACCCGATCTACCGCGGCATGCTGGACGTCGGCGGCGACTACGCCTTCCGCCTGCGGGGCGAGGCGCACGCCTGGACTCCGGAATCTGTGGCGAAACTGCAGCACGCCGTCCGCGGCAACCTGCCGGAAGAGTTCCACGCCTTCACCCGCACGATCAACGACCAGAGCGAGCGGCTGCTGACCATCCGCGGCCTGATGGAGTTCAAGTTCGCCCCCACCCCGGTGCCGCTGGACGAAGTCGAACCGGCGTCCTCCATCGTCAAGCGCTTCGCCACCGGGGCGATGAGCTTCGGATCGATCTCGCGCGAGGCGCACACCACGCTGGCGATCGCGATGAACCGCATCGGCGGCAAGTCCAACACCGGCGAGGGCGGCGAGGAAGCCGATCGCTTCGTGCGCAAGCCGAACGGGGATTCCGAGCGGTCCGCCATCAAGCAGGTGGCGTCCGGCCGGTTCGGCGTCACCACCGAGTACCTGGTCAACGCCGACGACATCCAGATCAAGATGGCGCAGGGCGCGAAGCCCGGTGAAGGCGGCCAGTTGCCGGGCCACAAGGTGGACAAGAACATCGCCCGGGTGCGCTATTCAACCCCCGGCGTCGGGCTGATCTCGCCGCCGCCGCACCACGACATCTACTCGATCGAGGACCTGGCGCAGCTCATCCACGACCTGAAAAGCGCCAACAGCCGGGCGCGGATCTCGGTCAAGCTGGTGTCCGAGGTCGGTGTCGGCACCGTCGCGGCGGGCGTCGCCAAGGCGCGCGCGGATCACGTGACGATTGCCGGCTTCGACGGCGGCACCGGCGCAAGCCCGCTGACCTCGCTGACGCATGCCGGCTCGCCCTGGGAGATCGGCCTTGCCGAGACCCAGCAGACCTTGGTGCTGAACAGCCTGCGCAGCCGTATCGCGGTGCAGGTGGATGGCGGATTGCGCACCGGCCGGGACGTCGTCATCGGCGCCCTGCTCGGCGCGGACGAATTCGGCTTCGCCACCGCACCGCTGATCGCCGTGGGCTGCATCATGATGCGCAAGTGCCACCTGAACACCTGCCCCGTCGGCGTGGCGACGCAGGACCCGGTGCTGCGCAAGCGCTTCACCGGCCAGCCGGAGCACGTCATCAACTACTTCTTCTTCATCGCCGAGGAAGTCCGCCAGTTGATGTCCAAACTCGGTTTCCGCTCCTTCAATGAGATGGTCGGGCAGGTCGGCAAGCTCGACATGCGCAAGGCGGTCGAGCACTGGAAGGCGCACGGCGTCGATCTGAGCCGCATCCTGTATCAGCCGCAACTGAAGGCCGGCGTGGACATCTACCACACCGAGTTCCAGAACCATCACCTCGACAAGGCGCTGGACCAGGTGCTGATCAAGGAAGCCGCCGCGGCGCTCGAGTCGCAAACTCCGGTGCGGCTGGAGCATCCGGTGCGCAACATCAACCGCACCGTTGGCGCCATGCTGTCGGGCGAGGTTGCCCGCAGGTATGGGCACGCCGGGCTGCCGGAGGACACGATCTCCGTCTCCCTGACCGGCACCGCCGGGCAGAGCTTCGGGGCGTTCCTGGCACGCGGCGTGTCGCTGTATCTCAGCGGCGACGGCAACGATTATGTCGGCAAGGGCCTCTCGGGCGGCCGGGTGGTGGTGCGCCAGCCGGAAGTGGCGAAGCGCGATCCGGCCGAAAACATCATCGTCGGCAACACTGTGCTCTATGGTGCCATCGCGGGTGAGGCCTACTTCGAGGGCGTGGCCGGCGAACGCTTCGCCGTGCGCAACTCCGGTGCCGTCACGGTGGTGGAAGGCTGCGGCGACCATGGCGCCGAATACATGACCGGCGGTGTGGTGGTCGTTCTGGGCGACACCGGCCGCAACTTCGCCGCGGGCATGTCGGGCGGCATCGCCTATGTCTACGACGAGCACAAGCAGTTCCACCAACTGTGCAATCTGTCCGGCGTCGATCTCGAACCGGTGGGCGTTGCCGAACTCGGCCTGGCGGACGAGCCGGGGCGGCCCAGGCAGCGCGGCACCAGCGTCGATGACAACGGCATGGGCGATCCGCTGCGCTTCGATGCCGAGCGGCTGCGCATCCTGGTGGAGCGGCATCTGCTGTTCACCGGCAGCACCCGGGCGCGGTCCCTGCTGGACGACTGGGATGCGGCTCTGTCCCGGTTCGTGAAAGTGGTGCCACGCGAGTATAGGCGTGCGTTGCTCGAACTGCGGGCCGAAGAGAAACTCGCTGCCACCGCAGCCGCCGAGTAGATACTGACGCGCCGAGGCTGACCTCCGGTTCCCGCGCGGGACCGGTTTGGCCGGCTGACGGCGATTTGGAGACGAACATGGGTAAGGTTACCGGTTTCCTCGAAATCAGCCGCCACGACCGCGGGTATGAAAAGGCCGAACTGCGGCTGAAGACCTACAACGAATTCGTCCTGCCGCTGCCGGCCGAGGAGCTAAACGGCCAGGCCGCCCGGTGCATGGATTGCGGTATCCCGTTCTGTCACAACGGCTGTCCGGTGAATAACCAGATCCCCGACTGGAACAACCTGGTCTACCGCGAGCAGTGGGAACAGGCGCTGGTCAACCTGCATTCCACCAACAACTTCCCGGAATTCACCGGCCGCGTCTGCCCGGCGCCGTGTGAGGCGGCCTGCACGCTGAACATCGACGACAACCCGGTCACCATCAAGACGATCGAATGCGCCATCGTCGATCGCGGGTGGGAGGAAGGCTGGATCAAGCCGATCCTACCATCGCATTCAACGGGGAAGACGGTGGCGGTGGTCGGGTCCGGGCCGGCGGGCATGGCCTGCGCGCAACAGCTTGCCCGCGTCGGCCACGCGGTGACCCTGATCGAGAAGCAGGACCGCATCGGCGGGCTGCTGCGCTATGGCATCCCCGACTTCAAGATGGAGAAAATCCACGTCGATCGCCGCGTCGATCAGATGGCGGCGGAGGGCGTGACCTTCCGCACCAACACCGAAGTCGGCAAGGACGTCTCGACCGACGAGCTTCTGGCGGAATTCGACGCCGTCGTGCTGGCCGGCGGGGCGGAATGGCCGCGCAACCTGGACGTGACCGGGCGCGACCTGGACGGCATCCATTTCGCGATGGATTTCCTGACGCAGCAGAACAAGCGCGACGCCGGGGATGACGAGGCCACGGCGGCGCCGTTGGGCACGATCAGCGCCAAGGGCAAGCATGTCGTGGTCATCGGCGGCGGCGATACCGGGTCGGACTGCATCGGCACCTCGGCGCGACAGGGCGCGGCCTCGATCACCCAGATCGAGATCCTGCCGAAGCCGCCGGTGAAGGAAGACAAGGGGATGGTCTGGCCGGATTGGCCGACGAAGCTGCGCTCCTCGCACGCGCATGAGGAAGGCTGCGAGCGGGACTGGGCGGTGCTGACCAAGAACGCCGTCGGGTCGAAGGGTCGCGTCACGGCGCTGAATTGCGTGCGGGTGGAGTGGGAGAAGACCCCGGACGGCCGGATGTCGATGAAGGAAGTCCCCGGCAGCGAGTTCCAGTTGAAGGCCGATCTGGTGCTGCTGGCGATGGGGTTCCTGGGGCCGCGGCGCGGGGCGCTGCTGGAGCAGTCGGGCGTGGCGCTGGACCCGCGCGGCAATGTGCTGGCGGACACGGTTCAGTACCCGGACGTCGCGGGACAAGCTGTTCGTGGCGGGCGACATGCGGCGCGGCCAGTCGCTGGTGGTGTGGGCGATCCGTGAGGGGCGGCAGTGCGCCCGGTCCGTGGATCTGTTCCTGATGGGGACGAGCACCCTGCCGAGGTAAGGCGACGCCGCGGCGAATTCCCGCCGAAGCTTCATGGCCAGGCGCGAGGACTTGCTGCGACAGGCGGCCCGCACGAGCCGAATTTGGAGACGCCCCCACCGTCATGGCCCGGCTTGTCCGGGCCACCTGTCGCGGTACGTGCTTGCGCGGGTGGCCCGGACAAGCCGGGCCATGACGGTGGGGGCAACCGTGCCCATGACTCAAACTCAAGGCGGATTGGTATAACTCGAGCAAGGACGTGCGCCGCGGGCGTCGCCGTGGATGGCCGGCAAAGGGCCGGCCATGACACAAGGGCGCTGACCGGGCGCTCGACCTCTCGTATCAGGGTTACGTATCGATGGGGGTAACAGCGTTGACGGGTGATCTCGATAGTGCCGCGTGCCGGGACCGCATCCAGGCAAGCTTCGCAAGACAAGGGCTGATGGGCACGTTGGGGGCATCGCTGCTCCGGGTCGCCCGCGGTTTTGTCGAGATCGCCATCCGCCCGGCTCCGGCCATTTCCCAGCAGCACGGTTTCGTTCATGCGGGCGCGGTCAGCGCCATAGCCGACACCGCGGCGGGTTACGCCGCACTTACGCTGATGCCGCCCGGCAGGGGTGTGCTGACGACCGAATTCAAGATCAACCTCGTCGCACCCGCGGCCGGTGACCTCATCCTTGCCCGCGGCAAGGTGCTGAAAGCGGGCCGGACGCTGACGCTGGCTCAGGCGGAGGTGTTTGCCGTCGATGGCGGACGCGAGAAGCTCGTTGCATTCCTGACCGCCACCATGATGGCGATCGACGGCCGGGACGACGTCACCGACTGAGGCTGCGTCGCGCCGCTTCGTCTGCCGGCCCTCAGGCGGTGCGCGGCCGTTGCATCAGCAGGGTGATCTGGTCAACCAGGCGGTCGCCCTCGACCGGTTTGCGCAGGACGTGGAAATTCCCGCCGGCGCCGACGGCAACGGAGGTCACCTGCTCGGCATAGCCGGTCAGCAGGATCGCCGGGATGTGCGATTGGATCTGGCGGGCCTGGCCGATCAAGGTGATGCCATCGGCGCCGGGCATCGAAAGATCGGTCACCAGCGCATCGAACGCGGGCCCGCGGCGGATCAGCACCATGGCCTCGGCCGCATCGTTCGCCTGGACGGCCGAGAATCCCTCGGCTTCCAGCAGATCGGCCAGGGTCTCCCGCACCGAGTCGTTGTCATCGACGAGCAGCACGCGGCCCCGGCCGGCGGCGGGCGCTTCGGCTGGAAACGCTGCGGAGGGTGTGTCGCGGAGCGCCGGCAGGAAGGCGTTTGCCCGACGCTGAAGGACCTCTCCGCCGGCGGCGAGACCGCCCCGATGGGTATCGGCGACGAGGTAGCTATCATGGATGGACAGGACGCTCATGCCAGGCTCCTCTCAAGCGGCGTAGCGGCTGTGGGGGACCACAGGGCGGCCGTTTTGTTTGCTTGTAGAACAGTTTCGCTATACACGCTTAAGTTGAAGGCGACGTAATGGCTCCACTTTCCCAGGAAGTCGGCCGGTCCCGCGGCGCCGGTATAAAGAGTTAGAGAGTAATATTTTTATCTTATGCAACATGTTTAGACCTGAAACATCTTTTAATCAACCGAGGGGGATGATGCCCGAAAAATCGTCGCGGCTCAAGACTTTGTGAACGATAGTGTGAATATTCTCAGCGCCTTAATAGATTGGCCTGGATTTCGGGATAATCGCGCGAAAATGTTATAGTAACGTAAGCGTTTTTTGATCTTTTTTGATGCCGCGCCACCGCCCGCGCGGACGGCGCCGGGAAAGGTTTCGCAAAATTCGGTAATATTTTTTGGATTGTCGAAACGGGCGAGGGTCACGAAATCGCGACACCCCCGAGGCGTGAATCTAACAATACAGAATAGTTCTGGTTTGTAGTATATTCTTGAACGCTCGGTTCCGCACCGAGCCTCTCGCCGTGCCCCGGTCGCAGAAAACGCCAGCCGCCGATCGGGTGTGCAAGAAGAGTTGAACCCGCGTGCGTCACGGTCTCGGACGCCGTTTTGTCACTTTTCCGGCGCGATTCGCGGCCCCCCGACGCCCGTCTTCTCCGTCCGGCCGCGACGGCGGCGGCAACCGGCGTCGCGCCCGCCCGAACCAGCGCCGCGTTGATACGATCTTGACGCAAACTTGCATCTCGCCCGGCGCCACGCCGCCTTGGCGGGCTCGTTTGCTTCGCGTCGATATTGAACAGGTGCGCAATTGGCTGACCTTCCACCCTCGCCGCTCCCGCGCAGGCGATTGGCCACCCTCGTCGCAACCGCGCTGCTCGCGCGGTGCGCCGCCGTACCGGAGGTCGACGGACTGACCGGCCGCGACATCGGTCTTCATGCGCACCATGACGCCCCGGCCGCCGATGAGGCCGATCCTCTGCAACAGCAATACGACCTGCAGCGCGGGCTGTCGGACGCGCCGCTCGTGTTCGGCAATTCGGTCACCCTGCTGCCGGGCGGGGCGCAGGCATTCGAGGCGATGTTCGAAGCGCTGCGCCAGGCCCGCGACAGCATCAACCTGGAGTATTTCATCCTCGCCGACGTCAGCTCAGGCGATACCCGGCTTTCCGAGATCCTGCTCGACCGCCTGGGCGCGGGGGTCAAGGTCAACATGATCTATGACTCCTACGGCTCCCGCGACACGCCGGCCGCGTTCTTCGACACGATGCGCAAGGCCGGCGCCAAGGTGATCGCGTTCAACCCGATCGACCCGTTCGCCGCCCGCATCGGTTGGGCGCCGAACGACCGCGACCATCGCAAGATCATGGTGATCGACGGGCGCGTTGGCTTCACCGGCGGGATCAACCTGGACAAGGCTTACGAAAACCCCCCCGGCGCCGGCATTCCGGCCGACGGCAACACGCGGCACGCCTACTGGCGCGACACGGCGGTGCGGATCGAGGGCCCGGCGGTCGCGGAATTGCAGAAGCTGTTCTTCGGCACGTGGCGCGAGCAGAAGGCCCCGGCGGCCGAACCGGCGGACTACTACCCGCCCTTGCCGCGGCAGGGCGTGCAAACGATCCGCATCATCGGCAGTTCCCCGGGCAATCGTGAGCCGCTGTATTACGCGTCGCTGATGACCGCGATGCGCGCAGCACGCCGCCGCGTCTGGCTCACCAGCGGCTATTTCGTACCGCCGCATGACGAACGCGAGGAGCTGGCGAGGGTCAGCCGCGCCGGGATCGACGTGCGGGTCGTCGCCCCGGCGTTCAGCGACGTGCAAAGCGCCGTCTATGCCGCCCGGGCGTCATACGGCGATCTGCTGGAGGCCGGCGTGCACATCTATGAAATGCGCGACGCCGTCATACACGCCAAGCTGGCGGTCGTGGATGACACCTGGACCGTCGTCGGCTCCTCCAACCTCGATCGGCGCAGCGTCGTGTTCAACAACGAGGTCGATGCGGTGATCCTGGGGCACGACACGGCGGCCCAGGTGGAGGCGCTGATCAAGCAGTATATGGACGTGTCACGGCCGATCGAACTGGCCCGGTGGGAGAAGCGGCCGCTACGCGAGCGGATGCGGGAGTGGGAGGCCCGGGCCTGGCAGTACTGGATGTAAGGCGACGTCCAAAAATTACTGCTTCAGGGAGAGGGCTTCCCAAAACGTCATGGCCCGGCTCGTCCGGGCCACCTGTCGCGGCACCGAGCGGCGGGGGTGGCCCGGACAAGCCGGGCCATGGCGGAAGGGGGACGAACCCCTGGATCCGGTTATTCATGGGCGTCGCCTAAAGCGGACGGGCCGAACAGGTAATTGTTGCGCCTGTCGCAGGAATGTCGCTACAGCGGCACCTCAGGCACCGGGGTCGAAGGAAGTGGCGTGACGAAGGATGTTCCGCTCGAAGGCGTCCGGGGGCTTGCTGCCATCGTCGTCGTGTTCTCGCATACCGCTACCGCCTTCGCGCCGCGTCTCGATGCCATTCAGGACACCCCGTTCAATCTCCTGATCAACGGCGACGCCGCCGTGATCATCTTCTTCGTCCTGTCCGGATACGTGCTGACCCGGCAGTATTTCGTCACGGGCAAACCGATCGTCATCCTGCGCGGGATGCTGAAGCGGTGGCCGCGGCTGATGGGTCCGGTCCTGGCCGCCGCGCTCGCCTCCTGGCTGCTGTTCGTCCTCGGCGCCTACCATTTTCAGCAGGCCGCCGCGCTGTCGGGGTCGGACTGGCTCAGCCGGTTCGGCAACGCCCCGGATTATCCGTTCGAGCCGAGCCTGCGCGGCGCGGTCAGCGAGGGCGCTTTGCTGACATTCATCCGCCGGGGCAGCTTCAACTACAACACCGCTCTCTGGACCATGCGGATCGAGTTCGCGGGCAGCATGTTGAGCTTCGGCTTGGCGCTTCTGCTGGTCAGGCTGCGGCCGCTGAACGTCTGGTTGACAGTGCTCGCGTCAGTGGCCGCGCTCGTTCTCTGCCGCTATATGGATCAGTACTATTGCGCATTCATAGCCGGGGTTTTGCTGGCGAGGGGAACGAAATCCGGCGTCAGGATACAAGCGGCAGTGGCGTTTCCAATGCTGGCGGCTGCCCTGTTCCTGCTTGGCTACGAGGCTCAGGGCGACGGCGTCTACCATCTTTTGCATCTCACCCGTGTCGGCGCCGTCTACATCCTCACAGCCGCCGCGTCCCTGGCGATCGGCCTTGTCCTGTCGTCGCCCCGGCTTCACCGGCTGATGGACAATCGTTACATGGCGTTCGTCGGCGAATTGTCGTTCCCGCTCTATCTGGTGCACATGCTCGTTATTTGCTCGATAGGTTCGCTGGTTTTGGTACTGACCGGGTCGCCGGCGGCTGCGGCCCTGACTGTCATGGCCGGCAGCGTCGTTTCGGCCATGCCGATCATGTGGTTCAATCGAATGTGGGTGCGCGGGGTCAATGCGTCGGTCGATTCGGTGTTGCGGAACGGCGCGCGCGCCATCGCGGCCCTGTCGCGCCCGAAACCGGCCGCTGTCGCTGGCGCCGCCGAGGACTGAAGCCGGCGTACCCCCCGCTTGACCGAACCCGGCCATAATGGCCACACTCCGCCCAACGGAAACGCCCGGGGGAACGGCCGCACGCCTTGTCACCGCCTCCCGGCATTCCGAAGTGCATAAACCAGGATAGTAAGAAAGGGAGCGCGAATGCCTCAGGTCAGCCTGACGGTTAACGGCAAGCAGCATACCGTGGAAGTGGAAGGCCGGACCCTGCTGGTCGAACTGCTGCGCGAGAAGCTCGGCCTGACCGGCACCCATGTCGGCTGCGACACCAGCCAGTGCGGCGCCTGCGTCGTGCACATCGACGGCATCTCGGTCAAATCCTGCACCCAGCTTGCGCTGCAGGCCGACGGCACCACAATCACCACGATCGAGGGCCTCGCCGAGGCGGACGGCACCCTGCACCCGATGCAGGAGATGTTCCGCGAGCATCATGCGCTGCAATGCGGGTTCTGTACTCCCGGGATGGTGATGACCGCTGTCGATCTCGTGCAATCGCATCCGGACGGGCTGACGGAGAAGGAAATCCGCGAAGGCCTGGAAGGCAATCTCTGCCGCTGCACCGGTTACCACAACATCGTCAAGGCGATCGCCGCCGCACATCCGTTGATGCACGCCCAAGCGGCCGAATAAGCCGCAGGCAACAGGGGGTTACGACCATGGGCTTCGAGGGCATCGGCGCGTCCGTGCGCCGGAAAGAGGACCTCCGCTTCCTCAGCGGCAAGGGCAACTACACCGACGACATCAACCGTCCCGGCCAACTCTACGCCCACATCGTGCGCGCCGATCGGCCGCATGCGAGGATCGACAAGATCGATGGTGCGGCGGCCGCGGCGGCGCCCGGTGTGGTGCGCGTGTTCACCGGCGCCGACATCGAGGCGGATGGCCTCGGCGGCATCCCGTGCGGCTGGCAGATCCACAACCAGGACGGCTCGCCGATGGCCGAGCCGATGCATCCGGTGATGGCCGTCGGCAAGGTGCGCCATGTCGGCGACCCGGTCGCGGTGGTGATCGCGGACAGCCGTCAGGCAGCGAAGAACGCGGCGGAATTGATCGAGATCGACTACACCGACCTGCCGGCGGTCGCGGGCCTGACCGACGCCGTCGCCCCCGGCGCGCCGGAAGTGCATGACGGCGTCAAGGGCAACCTCTGCTACGACTGGGTCATCGGCGACAAGGCGGTGGTGGACGGGGTGTTCGCCAAGGCCTGGAAAGTCGTGAAGCTCGACCTGACCAATAACCGGCTGATCCCGAACGCGATGGAGCCGCGCGCCGCCATTGGCGACTTCGACACCTCGTCCGGCGACTACACGCTGTATACCACCAGCCAGAACCCGCATGTGATCCGGCTGCTGATGGGTGCCTTCGTGCTGCACATTCCGGAGAACAAACTGCGCGTGGTGGCGCCGGATGTCGGCGGCGGGTTCGGCTCGAAGATCTACCACTATGCCGAGGAGGCGATCGTGACCTGGGCCGCCGGGAAGGTGCGCCGCCCGGTGAAGTGGACCGCCGAGCGCGGCGAAAGCTTCATGTCCGACGCGCACGGCCGCGACCATGTCAGCACGGCGGAAATGGCGATCGACCAGGAGGGGCATTTCCTCGGCCTGCGCATCACCACGCTGGCAAACATGGGCGCCTACCTGTCCACCTTCGCCCCGGCCGTGCCGACATACCTGTATGCGACCCTGCTGGCCGGCGTCTACAAGACCCCGGTGATCTACTGCAACGTCAAGGCAGTCTTCACCAATACGGTTCCGGTGGACGCCTATCGCGGCGCGGGCCGGCCGGAGGCGACCTTCCTGCTCGAACGCCTGGTCGATGCCATCGCCTATGACACAGGTATGGACAAGGTGGAACTGCGGCGGAAGAACTTCATCCCCGCCGACGCCTTCCCGTATCAGACGCCCGTGGCCCTGCAATATGATAGTGGCGACTACCAGACGACGCTGAAGGTCGCACTGGCGAACGCCGGATGGGACGGCTTCGAGGCCCGCCGCGCCGAAGCGAAGCAGCGCGGCAAGCTGCGCGGCATCGGCATCTCCACGTATCTCGAAGCCTGCGGCATCGCGCCGTCGGCCGTCGTGGGGTCGCTCGGTGCGCGCGCCGGCCTGTATGAGGTGGCGGAGATCCGCGTCCATCCGACCGGCAGCGTCACGGTGTTCACCGGCACGCACAGCCACGGCCAGGGGCACGAAACCACACTGGCGCAGCTTGTCGTCGATCAGCTTGGCGTGCCGTTCGACCAGGTCGAGGTCGTGCACGGCGACACCGCGAAGATCCCCTTCGGCATGGGCACCTACGGCAGTCGCTCGCTGGCCGTGGGCGGATCGGCCATGGTCAAAGCAATGGACAAGGTCATCGCCAAGGGCAAGAAGATCGCTGCCCATCTGATGGAAGCGTCCGTTCAGGACATCGAATTCAAGGACAATACCTTCACCGTCGCCGGCACCGACAAGTCGAAGACGCTGACTGATGTCTCCCTGGCCGCCTACGTGCCGCACAACTATCCGATCGAGGAACTCGAACCCGGCCTGGACGAAACCGCGTTCTACGATCCGAAGAACTTCACCTTCCCCGGCGGCTGCCATATCGCCGAGGTCGAAATCGACCCTGAAACCGGCGTGGTGGAGATGGTGAACTTCACCGCGGTGGACGATGTCGGCCGCGTCGTGAATCCGATGATCGTCGAGGGCCAGGTGCAGGGCGGCGTCGCCCAGGGCATCGGCCAGGCGTTGCTGGAATCGGCGATCTACGACCCGCACGGCCAGCTTCTGTCGGGCTCGTTCATGGACTACACGATGCCGCGCGCGAACGACATTCCGAACATGTCGGTCGCCACGGAAAACACCATGTGCACGCACAACCCGCTCGGGTCGAAAGGCTGCGGGGAGGTCGGCGCCATCGGCTCGCCGCCGGCGGTGATCAACGCCGTGGTCGATGCGTTGAAGGAGTACGGGGTGAGGCATCTGGACATGCCGGCGACCGGACCCAAACTGTGGTCCATCATCCAGTCCGCGCAGCCGCGTCTGGCGGCCGAGTAACGAAGGCAGAAGGGAACATCAAGATGTACGATTTCGCATATGAGAAACCCGGCAGCCTGGCCGATGCCGTGAAGCTGCTGTCGGCCGACGCGGACGCCAAGGCGCTGGCCGGCGGCCAGACCTTCATTCCGGTGCTGAAGCAGCGGTTGAACCGGCCCTCCACCGTCGTGGACCTGGCGAAGCTGGGCCTGACCGGCATCACCGTCTCTGGCGACAAGGTCACCATCGGCGCGATGACCACCCACGCGGCGATCGCCAGCAGCCCCGAGATCAAGGCGAAGATCCCCGGTCTGCAGCACCAGGCCTCCTTGATCGGCGACGAGGCGGTGCGGCATCGCGGCACCATGGGCGGTTCGCTCGCCAACAACGACCCGGCGGCGTGCTATCCGTCGGCAGTGCTGGCGTTGGGCGGGACGATCAAGACCGATCGCCGCTCGATCGCGGCGGACGATTTTTTCCAGGGCATGTTCACCACGGCGCTGGAGGCGGGCGAGATCATTACGTCTATCGAACTGCCGATCCCCGAGAAGTCGGCGTATGAGAAGTTCCGCAACCCGGCCTCGCGCTATGCGATCGTCGGCGTGTTCGTGGCGAAGTTCCCGTCCGGGGTGCGGCTGGCGATCACCGGGGCCGGCCAGGGCGGCGTGTTCCGGCACGCCGAGTTCGAGAAGGCGCTGTCGGCGAATTTCACACCCGATGCGATCGCCGGGATCACGACCTCGGCGGACGGGCTGAACGGCGATATCCATGCCAGCCCGGAGTATCGGGCGCATCTGATTGGCGTCGTGTCCCGGCGGGCGGTCGCCAAGGCGGCCTGACCGGCGGGGATCATGTCGGCCCGCACCCGCACCGTGTCATGGCCAACCTTGTGCCGGCCATCCACGACTTCGGTTGCCACCCGCACCGCAAGTCGTGGATGGCCGGACTATATCCGGCCATGACACGGTTCTTATCCGGCCATGACACGGTTTGTCACGCCCGGCCGCGACCACCTCCGACTTTCGTCACCACACTGTCAAATCCGGGATTAGCCTTCGCGCGAAAGTGCGCTAGCATCGCCTCGCGAAGGCGCACCGAGTACCCGATTTGCAGGGCCTGCGTCTCGGCTGGCGCCTTCTGAAACGAAGGAGATGCGGCCATGGCCGGCACAGCAAACGGCAGAAGTCCCCGCTCGGTGGCTCTTGTGGGGCCCTACAGCAGCGGCAAATCGACGCTTTTCGAATCCCTGCTGGAGTTCGCGGGGTCCCCGGTCAAGAAGCCGGCGGACCCGCGCAACCGCCCGATGACCACCGAGATCCGTTTGGGCCACGCGTCCTATTTGGGCGACGCCTGGTCGATCCTCGACTGTCCCGGCTCGATCGAGTTCGCGCATCAGACCTGCGCCGCGCTGGCGATGGTCGATCTCGCCGTCGTGGTGTGCGAGCCGACGACCGCCAAGGCGGCGATGGCCGCGCCGCTGCTGAAGCTGCTGAAGGAGGAAGGCGTCCCCCACATTGTCTATATCAACAAGATCGACACGCTGGACGGCAGCATCGCCGACACGCTGGCCGCGTTGCAGGAATTCGCCGCCGCCCCCCTGGTGCTGCGGCAGATGCCGATCTTCGAGGGACCAACGGTTACCGGGTATGTGGACCTGATGAGCGAGCGGGCCTACCGCTTCCGCAAGGGCCAACCCTCCGAACTGATGCAGATCCCGGCCTCCCTGCTGGCCGAAGAGCAGGAAGCGCGCGGCCGCCTGGTGGAGACCTTGGCCGATCATGACGATGCGCTGCTGGAGAAGGTGCTGGAGGACGTCACGGCCACGCCGGACGAACTGTTCCGCGACATGCACAAGGACCTGCTCGAAGGCACCGTGATCGAGGTGATGGTCGGCGCGGCCGAGCACAGCGGTGGGGTGCGGCGGCTGTGGAAGGCGCTGCGGCACGACGCGCCCGATCCGAGGGAGACGGCCGAGCGCAAGGCAATCGACCCCGACGGCCCGCCCTTGGCACAGATTTTCAAGACCGTTTACGCCGGCCACACCGGCAAGCTGTCCTATGCGCGCGTCTGGAGCGGCTCGATCGCCGACGGTGCGCAGCTTGGCGGCACGCGGCTCGGCGGCATCTATCACTATGTCAACGGCGAGCTGGCCAAGGTGCCGGAGGCGAAACAGGGCGACATCGTCGCGTTCGGCCGCCTGGACGGCGTGCGGACGGGTGCCACGGTGTCGCCCGGCGCGACGCCGGAGGCCCTGCCCTTCCCGCAGCCGGCGGCTCCGGTCTATTCCCTGGCGATCACCACGACGGATCGCAAGGACGACGTCAAGCTGTCCGGCGCGCTGCAAAAGCTGGCGGAGGAAGACGCATCCCTGTTTGTCACCCAGGACCAGGAAACCGCGGAAACGGTGCTGCACGGCCAGGGCGAGATGCATTTGCAGACAGTGGTGGAGCACATCGCGCGCGACTACGGCCTGAAGCTGGCGACCCACAAGCCGGCGGTGGCATACAAGGAAACCATCCGCAAGGCGGTGCATGAGCACGGGCGGTTGAAGCGGCAGACCGGCGGCCACGGCCAGTTCGCCGACGTCAAGATCGACATTTCGCCGCTGAAGCGCGGCGAGGGCTTCCAGTTCATCGACAAGGTCGTCGGCGGCGCGGTGCCGCGGAACTACATCCCGTCCGTCGGCGAGGCGGCCGAGGAGGCGACGCGGAAAGGGCCGTTCGGCTACCCGGTCGTGGATGTCTCGGTGACGCTGGTCGATGGCGGGTTTCATTCCGTCGACAGTTCGGACATGGCATTCAAGACCGCGACCCAGTTGGCGATGAAGGAAGGCCTGGCGAAGGCCGATCCGGTGCTGCTGGAGCCGGTGGATCATGTGACGGTCAGCGTGCCCAACGACTTCACCGCGCGGGCGCAGCGCCTGCTGACCGGGCGGCGCGGGCAGATCCTCGGGTTCGCCGAGCGCGAAGGCTGGCCGGGCTGGGATGAGGTCGAGGCGCTGGTGCCGGAAGCCGAGATGCACGACCTGATCATCGAGTTGCGGTCGCAGACGCTGGGGCTGGGGACCTACCGCAAGCGGTTCGACCATCTGGCGGAGACGCGGGCGGAGCTGAAGACGACGGCCTGAAGCGATGCGTTGATCGTCCAACCGCGCTCCCGGACGCCGGGGCGCGGGGACGTACCGCAAGCGGTTCGACCCCCGGCGGAGAGGTGGCCGGTCCCGTGACAGGTTGCGCGGCATGATGCGACCCATCATGCTGCGCACAACGTCCAAAACGGGAAAACCAAGACATGAACCTGTTCGGCCTGAAAGGCAAAGTTGCCGTGGTGACCGGCGGCAATGGCGGGATTGGCCTTGGCATGGCGCGCGGGATCGCGTCGCTCGGGGCGAGTATCGTGATCGCCGGCCGCAACGAAGACAAGGCCGGACCGGCGCTGGCGGCATTGCGCGATCTGGGCGCGGACGCGGTGTTCATCACCGTCGACGTGTCGCACAAGGCGGAATGTGTTGCCCTGATTGCCCGCACCATCGAGACATACGGACACCTCGACATCCTGATTAACAACGCCGGCACCTCGGTCCGCAAGCTGCCGCAGGATCTGGCGGAAGATGAGTGGCACCATGTACTGGATACCAACCTGAGCAGTGCGTTCTTCTGCTCGCAGGCCGCGTATCCGGAGATGGTGAAGCGCGGCGGCGGCAAGATGATCAATATCGGCTCGATGATGTCGCTCTTCGGCGCGCCGTACGCGACGGCCTACGCTGCCAGCAAGGGCGGCATCGTGCAGATGACCCGGGCGATGGCGACGGCCTGGGCGAAGGATAATTATGTAGACAGTCTGTATGAGGCTCATTTTTGAACCATTGGAATGAGACAATAACACGTTCAAGTTACTGGAAACGCTACATTTATCAAAGCGTCCCCATCCAGAGCCCATACTGGCGAATCAGAATCCAAAATCTGTGCATAAAGATATCGTAGACGATTGCCAGATGCTCATTTTGTGGTGAACACCACGATAGTCAGAGTTCTGTTGGGCGCTGACGATACAGTCCGTCGTTTCTCACCAGCCGCCTGCTCGGCACCGGACCCCTGCCACCTTCTTCGTGATGGGTCTTACGTGCGCGCCTATTCGGCACCGCTCGTGTTCGGTGTCGGCGCACACAGGCTGCGCGCGGCGGCCGCGATCAATGCGCTCGACCACCAGCCTCACATCGCCACGATGCAGGGATGGCTCGGCGCTCTGCATGATCGCGCTACCGAGACCGCCAGGCGCCAGCCCGATGTCTGATATGCCTAGTTCTGTCTTCGGATGCTGGGTTGGCAGCGCATAAGCGTGCTCCGGTGGCGCTTGGACGATCACGGCGGAAATATACCCCAATCATACCGTCTTAGACGCCTCGTTAAATGCCGGCACAAAAATTTTTGCGTCTCATGGTAGGATTTCGTTCCTCTTTTGGTGTCGGGTTAGCACGGTTCTACTTGGGCGAATTCCTTGCCTCATATTTTCCATTTGAACTGTCGCGTGTTTAATCACCATACAAGGATTTAAATCTCCGTTTGTGGCCATCATGGCCGAAAATGTAACTTCACCAAAATCGGTACGCCTCCGAGCGCCAAGGATATCGGGCAGGAGCCAAGGATATCGGGCAAGGACAGTATAGCTATAATAAGCGTATTTATTAATTCTTGTCCTTGCCGCACCGCCATTTTGGTCCGATTTAATACACAATAGTTCTGTCCTCTCCCCGAAGAAACGTCCGGCGGTCGGAATGATTTCTACTAATTTTTTTCTTGACGTGGCGCGAAGGGGCGGCATATCGAAAATGAAGTCAACGTAGAGGGTGCCTAAATTTTCGTTTCGAAAAACGTGCGACACACAGTTCTGTTACTACCTAAGAGGCGTTTGCGATGGAATTGTTTATCATACGAAGAGCTTGGCTCGATGCCGAGATACTCGTCGATGGCTCGCCGCTGACCGTAGCGCGGGAGGTCTATACCTTGCCAGAGGCGGCACGTGCGGTCCTGGCGTACAACGCCATCCCGGACGGCATGCCTTTCGTGCTATCCGCCAACGCGGCCTATGAGCCGACGGTGAGCGAATGGCTGCTGTCCTTGCCTGGAAACGGCTTTCCCTCTGAGAATACATGGTCCAGCTACGGACGCGACGCCGTGGTGTTCGGGAGATTTTTGCGGGAGGTCCGCGGCAAGACGCTTCTCGAGGCCGACGCGGACGACATTCGAACCTACTACCGCGCCCGGAGGATCACGTCCGCGAAGCCTCTCTGCGCATCGTCATGGAACCGTGCGGTCTACGCGCTGGAGAGCTTCTATGAGCGGGCTGTCGACATGGAACTCATTCAGAAGCCGCCGTTCTCCTACAGGAAGGCCAAGGCGTCGTCGTTGCACCAGCGCTATGTCAAAGCCGGAGTTGTAAACGCGGCCTTAGAGAATGTGGGTTCCGGCCTGAAAATTAAATGCATTACCCTTGATGACTACCTGAAATTCCGGGACATCGGCCTGCGCGGTTTGCTCCCGGACGGGACCTGTGACCCTGAATTCAGGGGACGGAATGGCCATCGGAATTCTGCGATCGCGGAGTCCATGGTCGGGACCGGCATCCGCTTGTCGGAATGCTCCTGGATGCTACTGGCCGAGTTGCCGGACCCGACGGCGCCGCAGTGGAACGGGTTCAGGGCGTGCAAGATGCAACTGGCCAAGCCGACGACCAAGGGGATCAAAGGGCGGGTGATCTGGTTCCCGATGCGCGTGCTGAGGGAATACGTCCGCCCATACATCCGTGAGGACCGGGGGAACCAAGTCAGCAAAAGCAGCGACAGAGGCTTATATCGGACGGTCAGGGACACCATCCGCGTGACGGCATGGAGGTCCACCGATTGTGTGATCGCGACCCTCGCCGGTCGCGAACGGCGGGGCTATGACGCGCTTACCCAGGATCAGCGGCGCCGAATGTTTTCCATCGACCGCGAGGGGATGATAACCGAGCCGGGATTGCTTTGGTTGTCCGAGTCCGGAATGGGCATCGACGGTGGGAACATCGAGAAATTTTTTGAACGCGCATGTGAGAGGTGTCTTCGCTTCGGCATCCACTTGTACGTCACGCCGCACATTCTACGGCACACATTCGCGGTCTACATGCTCTCACATCTGATCAAAGAGGCCATCGGGGGCTTACCTGAGGTCAGGCGGCAGAAGCAAAGCCTTGATCAGCGGCTGTACCGAGAAATGTTCACCGATCCGCTTCGAACGCTTCAGCGACTTCTCGGCCATGCGAGCTACATTACGACTTTCGACTATCTAACCTACATCGAGGAAGCCGAGGATTTCGTTGAGAAAGCGGTCGCCTCTTGGGGCGATAGCCTTGGAACACCGAGCGAATTTCTCGCGGGGGACACAGTAGAATGAGCGTCCTGAATATCGGCACGGGACAAGATTTAGCCGGAGAGGACGAGCTCGACATTTCGCTGTATCCACGCAGAGCAGAATTCGGTGTCGTTTCGGACCTTGCGGAGACCGCTGAAGAGCGCGCAACCGCGCTGGCATCACTCACCTTCACCGCTACATTCGCAACCGGGCCAGTCCCTTACGTCAACGTAAATTTCTCGACGTTTTTGCCACCTCAATTGGGACGCGAAATCGTCCAAATCCTGTGGGAAATCTCTCGTCCCAAGAGCCCGGCGGCGATGGCAGGTTCCAGTTTCGGCGGGCTGTACAATAGTTTAAGGAAATTCGGATGCTTTCTGGAGCAGGTGAACGGTGATGGCAACCGCCAGCCAGTGACATCGCTGAAGGATATTGATTCTGCTCTGATAGACATGTTTGAAGCAGATATGACCGCCGCAGGTCTGATTGAGAACACGCGATACAACACGTTATTGCGCGTCCGTACATTGCTTCTTATTGCCAAGCAAGGAGGGTTAACCTCAGAAAGTCTTGATGCTAGGCTGGCCTATGTCACCAAAACGGGTCACCCAAAATCCACTCCGAAAGATGACTATGACGACTATGTTGCAAATCAGGTACGGGAGACAGCCAGGCGGGTTATTGATGAGGCGGTTCAGCGCATCACCGTCACAGGATCCGATCTGCTGCGTGAAGGACAAAATCCCGAGGTATTCGGCTATCAACACCCTGGGAACATCCTCTTTGGCGTTATGAACGGCACTGTCCTGATTGTTCGTCCCCCTCTGGGGACGCCTCTGCGCACGGCGCTGCAGCCACCGGAAACAGCAATCGGTAGCCACAGCGCTCGCTCTCTTGAGGCTGCACAGAAGTTTGTCGACGTTTTGACGCTCATTTTTCCAAGCGCAGAGGATATCTTCGCAGCCCTGGCCTATCTTTGTCTCGAAACCGGGCTACCACCGATCAGCATTCGATTTCTCAAGGTCGACTGCCTACGGAACGAGAAGAACGGCTTCGCCGCTCAAGCATCCCCTCATTCTCGGCCTGACCCGGCGTGGGAATAAAAAACTCACCCGCTCTCTTTGAGATTCCAAAAAACTCGGCAAAACGGCATCGTTGTCCGAAAGTTGCGTATTTGTCGAACCACTTTTCCTCCCCGCCGCATCGGTCGAGTCTGCTCCACAGCGATCAATAGGATTCTGCGGAGCATGCCGTGACAACCACCGCCAGCCAGTTCTCGTTCGATCAGGTTCGTGATGTCCTCGGCGGCCTGCTCGGCCCGGACCTGCACGCCAAGCGCATCGACTGTCTGTCCGATGCCACCCTCGGCGTGCTGCACAGTGCATCGCTCGCCGTCGCCGCCATCGGGCATGGCCTGGCTGCGGCCAAGGGCGTGGCAACCAAGCATGCGATCAAACAGGTCGACCGCCTGCTGTCCAACCCCGGCATCAAGGTCGACGACATCCTGGCCCTGTGGGTGCCTTTCGTCATCGGCGCCCGCACCTCCATCGCGGTCGCCATGGACTGGACTGACTTCGACGCCGACAACCAGGCCACCATCATGCTGTCGCTGATCACCGAACACGGCCGCGCCACGCCGCTGGTCTGGCTGACGGTGGACAAGAAAACCCTGAAGGATCGCCGCAATCTGTATGAGGACCGCGTGCTGGTACGACTGGCCGAGATCCTGCCGCCGCAGGTCAAGGTCCGCATCATCGCCGACCGCGGCTTCGGCGATCACAAGCTCTACCGGCTGCTGACCGAGCAGTTGCACTTCGACTATGTCATCCGCTTTCGCGGCAACATCTCGGTCACCGCGGCCGATGGCGAGGCCCGCACCGCGGCATCGTGGGTCGGCCCCGGCGGCCGCGCACGCACCCTGCGCTGCGCCAAGGTCACCGCCGAGTGCTATGAGGTCGGCACCGTCGTGTGCCTGCGCGACAAGGACATGAAGCAGGCCTGGTGCCTGGCGACCAACAGCACCGACGAGACGGCCAAGGACCTGACCCGGTTCTACGGCGCCCGTTGGGGTATCGAATCAGGGCTGCGCGATACCAAGGACCTGCGTTTCGGCATGGGGATGGGCATCATGCGCGTGAATTCGCCCGAACGCCGCGACCGGCTGTGGCTGCTCAACGCCTTCGCGGTGGTGCTGTTGACCCTGCTGGGCGCGGCAGGCGAGGCGCTTGGATACGACCGGCTGCTGAAATCCAATACCGCCAAACGCCGCACCCATTCGTTGTTCCGCCAGGGTTGCATGCTCTACGACCTGATCCCGAACATGCCGGAAAGCCGGTTGCGCCCGTTGATAGAGACCTTCAACGCCATGCTGAACGCTCAGCCGCTTTTCACGAAGGTATTTGGAGCGATCTGAATATGAGGGGAGTCGTGAGGCTTCGCCGATCTCATGTATGTCAAGGCCAGGAAGGGCGTCATCACTGAACTCAAGAAGCGTGTCTCGACTAAGGGGAAGTACTCGGTCGGCGCCGTGATCAAGAAGTTCATCACCATTGGCCAAGCTGCCAGGGCGCGCGCTGCCGAGAGTGAGCGGGATTATCTCTTCGTCGGATGCGCTCGCGGCAACAACGCTGTGTCTATGGGCTGCCGCCATCTTACTCTCGTGGCGACGGGAACCGAACATTCGCGAAGGTTCGTTGAGAAGCATGGCATCGTTGGGAGCGATGGCGCGCCGCTAAAGGACCTTGCTCTCGATCGGCTGAAGAAGACCTATACGACCGATCGCTACCGGAAGGTTGGTGGAAGTGTCACTGACGCAGTCGGCATGGACAAATCTCCAACAACCGCGGCGCTGTATTATGTGAATATACCGGGAACGGCCGATCTACATGAGCAAGTCGTCGCGAACGGTCTCAAGTCTGGCCTGGACGCAGCGATGCAGCCATTCATTTTGGTCGCGGAGGACGAACTACGTCTGCGAACCGAGCCATACAAGCTGGCTGCTGACATAGGCATCAGCGGGGAGCAGGTGGACTCCATCAGGAATGAAGAGGGTGATGTCTGGTTCGCGTCCTGCCTTGATTTCCACGCCTCACCTTATGGTAGCCACGGTGAAGAGTGCCCGAGCCCAATTTGGGGCTGTCTGGAGTGCTTTAACGCGGTAATCGGGTCATCCAAACTACCGGCCATTTTGGCTTTTCTGAACTACGTCATTGGAAAGCGGCAAGAGATGAGCCTGACGGCCTGGGAGGCGCGATACGGGCAGGCGTATGCTAGAATTGTTGGTCAAATTCTGCCGAGGTTCCCCACCCCCGAGGTAGCCGATGCGAAGACGATCGCCCAAGCCGACGCAGACCTCCTTTGGCTTCCAGCCGAACTCGTTCAGGGATAGCCGACAATGGATCGCGTTGCTAGTTGTGCGGATGTCAGGACCGCGACGGAAGCTGAGATCGCGTCAGAGTTCTGGGCTAACGAAGACGTGGTGGTGAAGGGGCACAAGATCCGCGAGGATATGCTGGAGGCCTCGCTGCCTAGGTTCGGCGAAAGCCGATGGGACTGCTCTCCGATCGTGCACCGACTCAATTCCGATAAGCGGGTCATCCTGTTCAACGACTTCGAGGACCCCAGACTTCTTGTCACCGCCAAGGAATACGCGGCCTTTCAACTTAATCTCGTGGGGCGTGGCGAACAAGGTTATTCCGTAGGGTCGATTATCAGGATGGTGGGCTGTATCCGCGACTTGTTTGCGTTTATGGAAACAAGATCGATCCAACTTGCAGACCTGACCCAGCAGGACTGCGATATCTGGGTTCGCTACCTTGGCTTAAAGGGGTTGACAGCAGAAAATATTGCAGTCCACATCATGGCAGTGCGATCGCTCTGTGAGGCTGGAGACTTTCTGACTTACGGCCGAGTGACGTTCAGGCCATGGGGCCTCAAATCGGCTTCTAAAATTGCCAAAGCAGACACATCGAGACGCGAGAACAAAACTCCGCGCATCCAAGAGAGTGTCATGGCTCCCCTCCTTCGATGGGCGCTTTTATACGTCGAGGTGTTATCAACCAACATCATCGCGGCCTGCCAAGAATGGCAGGGGCGCGGGTCGTTTGAAAACGTGGTAAAATCCACATCTCGCAGAAGTCGCGATGACGTGTCGCGTATTCTCGAAGACTACGTTGCCGAATTGAGGGCGTTTGGCAGGTGTTTGCCAGGGAAAGATGGCATCATCTCGATAAGCCGCATCAGATGGGTGACGGGCCTTAGCGAGCTTTCGCTGAAGTGGCGGTTTGAGAATCATTCCATGGATGCCGTAATCCAAGAACTTGGAATTGGAACGAAGACCAAGCCCTTGGTGCTCCCGGAAACCAACGAAATGTGGCGTCATACCTTCGATGGCTTTGATGCCGTGCGTAACGAGGCACGCTGTTTGGTCGCCGCCTGCTACATCGTAATTGCCTATCTGTCCGGGATGCGCGACTCCGAAGTTCAGGACATGCGACGCGGTTGCTACCGCGTCCGCAAGGATGCAAATGGACTCATTGTTCGCCATAAGGTCGTCAGCATTGCCTATAAAGGCATCGGCGTAAAGCGAGGAGAGACGGGACTGAAGAGGACCTGGGTTGTCTTGGCTCAGGTGGGGAAGGCGGTGACCGTACTTGAGGAACTGCTTGCAGACACGCACAAAAGGACCGATACTGACGCACTGTTTATGAATCCGATTTACCAACTGGCAGACAACAATGCCATCGCGGGCCGGATGAACGACTACTTACGGAGCTTCATCGCGAAAATTGCGCATGATCTCGAACCACGTCTTGGCGACAAGCTGAGCATCCCACGGATTCCGAAACACGCGGGAGTTCTGCCACACGTGACGACGCGCATGTTCCGCAGGACCATCGCCTGGCACATCGCGAACCAGCCCTTTGGCATCATCGCAGGGATGATCCAATACGGCCACAGCTCGCAATTGATGTTCGAGGGGTATGCTGGAACCTCAGCATCCGGCTTTAGGGCAGAAGTGGAGGCCGAGCAAGCGATGGCCAGGAAGGCCGACATCCTTGAGGCGTACGAGGACAGCAAGCGAGGCATAAAGCCGTCTGGGCCCATGGCCGAAACACTTGAGTCCGAGTTTCGGAACATCAGGGAGGAAATTGGTGATTTTCCGGGCGTGATTGTGGATCAGCGGCGTCGGGAGAAGATGCTGGAACATCTGCGGACCCGCTTACATCCGGGCTTATTGGCTGACTGTTTCTTCTCAGCGGCGGAGGCCAAGTGTCTGGCACACCTGAAACCGGACGAGCGTGCGGAGCCGGTCACCGGCCTCTGCAACCCCGACTGCCCCAATGCCTGCTGGCTGAAAAAACATCTCAAGGTTTGGGAGCACAAACTGGAGGACACGCGGCGCTTGGGTTGTCGTAACCGGATCTCACCCATTCAGCGCGGCATCCTGAAGACCGCCGCATCGCGCTACGAACGCATCATTTCAAGCATCAAGGAGGCTTCGGGTGCCGGTAAAATCGACCGCTTGTGACACGCTCCGTGCCGCTATGCGGCGACTTCTGGACGGATCCGCCGAACAGACGAACGGTGAATTAACGTGGGCGAACGTTTTCCGGGAGGCTGGCGTTCCCAGGGCGACTGCAAATCGCGCCAAGGAGGTCATCGCGGAGTGGCATACAGCCATTGCGGCGCGAACCGAGCAGGTGCCGTCCGACCAAGTGCCCGCGCAGTCGCCTGGACAGGAAAACGAACGTGCGGGGCGAAGCGCCGCCACGAACCGCGATCTCCGCAGGACTGTTGAGGTTATGGCGTCCCACATTCACGCAATTACCCTGGCTCTGCGACGATCGGAAAAGGAGGCTGGGAGCCTCCGCGATGAAACCGCCCGCCTCCAGGTTGAATTAGCTCGTGTCCAAGGCTCGGCGAACGTAACAGCCTTCCCATCAACAAAACAGTGATGGCGCAGCACTCCATTATTCCGCAATTCCTAGAGCGGCTGGAGCCAATCCTCGAGAACGCGCGACGGAATTGGCTTGGCCAACCGGATGGTGAGCGAACACCCACACTGCCGGTCAACCCGCAAGGGCAGATTCACGTCGGCAAACTTTTGGAGATGATGGGTTACGATATCGAGAAATATCGGCAGCACTTCAGGAAGGCTGAACTCAAGAGTCCGGTAAATGCGATCTGTCGGGAACAGGGCATCAAGGGTATCGCGGAAGAAGGTATCATTGCTTCAGCCGAAGTCGCCGTAAGGAAGGTCATCGCCCTGCAGGGTGCCGACAACAACCGTCTGGCCGAGCAGTTGGCAGAGGCCCAGGCAACTATCGTTCGGCAGCGAAAGCGCGTCGCGGAGCTTGAGGGACAACTGGATCTTGCGCAAACCGACGGTGTGCTGCTCCGCACATTGCCTCTACGGAACGTACGGAGAGAAAACACTTGAATATTTGGGCCGCCTCCGGGCCGCAGTCATCTTATGAGATCCAGGTCCGAAAGATGGTTATACGTCGCCTCGGCGGCTCGATCTTTGCGGGATTAGTCACCGGCCCAAAGACGGCCCCGGAACATGGCCGCGAAATTCGCGTGGTCGTCGCCGCGGCAGCTATGCGCGGCACAGAACCGGGCATGGGAGAGGTCTGGAATGTCACCGGCGGTTGGGCAACCGACCACAAGTTTGGCCGACAGCTTCATGCGGCACAGGCATACCGCGCGCGTCCTTCCGGCCAACTCGTGATATTGTACTTGGCTAGCCATGTGCCCGGCATCGGACGTGGCCGCGCCGAGCGGCTCTGGACAGCTTTCGGCGAGCGGTTGGCGGACATTATGGATCGCGAGGATATTGGCGTCCTAGCCGACACAATCGCCCCCCGCTATCCCTCGCTTGGACTACGCTTGGCAGCCGACGTGGTAGCGTCTTGGAAAGCTGCCACCGTCGAGCCTGGCGTGATCGCCTGGCTCGATAGCCTCGGTGTGACTGATATGCGGCTCGTGCGCCGGGTCGTCAAGATTTTGGGCGAGAAGACCCGAGAGACGCTGGAGTGCAACCCCTACGTCCTCGCATCATTCGTAAACAATTGGTCCAGCGTGGACCATCTGGGGCTGCGCGTCCTCAAGGAAAACGGCATCGCCGAACCAAAAAAGGACATTGGACGTTTGGTGGGGGCCGTCGACTTCGTCGTCCGAGCGATGGTTGCCGGCGAGGGCCACACCGTCATCGACGAGTCGTCGCTTCGCGCAGGTCTGGCACGATGCCTCAAGGTCAAGGGGGACGCTGGGACCGTCGATCACGCCATCCGCCTTGGGGAGGCCGACAGCGCCATCATCCCACTGGCAGACGGACTGTGGCGGGCGCCTGGCTGTGCCACTCTCGAGGACGGTCTCGCCGCGCGCCTGCGGGCGATCCGGGACGGACTTCAGCCGTCGGCGGTCGCAATTCCCGATCAAAGGGACCTTAATTTGACAAAATCACATTCTCGGCCGGCCCTTCCGTAGATCCGGGCTTGACGTGATCCCACTTTATCGAATTGATGGGCCTCCATTGATTCGAGCGAGTGGGAAGGCGAAATGAACCAACCAGTTCGTCACGTAACCGTATGTCCGGATGATGGCTGACCAAATCCCTGGTCGATGGGATGGCCGAGGCGTTTGCCGTCTTCATCGCCCGCCATGGCCACTTCTTCCGCACCAAGACCCGCAACAGCGCGGCCGTGGCCGGACGCTATCTGCGCGGGCTGGCGCAGGCGGGCGACTGCACCTTCGCCTCGATGGCGACCGTGGTTGACGAAGGCTGCGCCCAGCAGTTCCAGCACTTTATCAGCAATTCGCCTTGGGAACACGAGCCGGTTGTGGCTCAGATCAGCCAGGACGCCGACCGCCTGCTGGGCGGCAAGCCGACCAGCGCGCTGATCATTGATGAAAGCAGCTTCGCCAAGCAGGGCGACCGCTCGGTCGGCGTGGCGCGGCAATGGTCTGGCCGGCAGGGCAAGATCGACAACTGCCAGGTTGCGGTGTTCGGCGTGCTGACCGACGGTCAGCGTCATGCGCCGGTCGACATGCGGCTTTACCTGCCGAAGCGCTGGATCGAGGACGCGGCCCGATGCGACAAAGCCGGCGTGCCGCCTGCGGCCCGGGTGCTGACCTCGAAGAGTCAGCACGCCCTCGAGATCGTGCGCCAGGCGCGCGACCGGCACATGCGGTTCGAATGGGTCGGGGCCGATGCCGGCTACGGCAAGGAGCCGGCCTATCTGCGGGCGCTGGAGGATATGGGGGAGGTGTTCGTCGCCGACGTCCACAGCACCCAGCGGATTTGGACCGAGCGGCCTGAGCTCGCCGTTCCGCCGCACCAGCCCGGCCGCGGGCGCCCGGCGACAAAGCGGCAGGCTGCGGTGGGGCCGGTTACGGTCGAGGCCCTGGTCAAGGGGTTTGGCGCGGGTGACTGGACGCGCCATGTCCTGCGAGACAGCACGCGCGGCGAATTGCGCGTCGATATGGCGCACCGGCGGGTCTGGGTTTGGGATGGCGAGGAGGACGCCCCGCGGCATTGGCATTTGATTGTCCGGCGCGAGGTGAAATCAGAGAAGACGATCAAATACAGCCTGTCCAATGCCGCGGCGGACACGCCACTCTTGCGTCTGGCGCAGATGCAAGGGCAGCGCTATTGGGTCGAGCGCAGCTTCGAGGATGGCAAGGGCCAGTGCGGCCTGGCAGACTATCAGGCGCTGGGCTGGCAGGCATGGCATCACCACGTGACGATGGTGATGTTGGCAATGCTGTTCATCGCCGAACAGCGTGTCGCTCACCAGCCCGGTCTGACGCTGCTGACGCCGCGCGACATCGTCGAGATGCTGAAGGAAACCCTGCCGCGCAAACCGGAAGGAAAAGAGGCTCTGGTTGAACGGATCAATCAACGCCACGAACGCCGGCGCGGAGCCGTCGAGTCTCGGTTCCGCATGCAGCGCAGGGAAGCGCCTAGTACACCTCGCCGGAATTGGCGACTTGGTTGTGCTGACCGACCCCGGCTGATCGAGTCGCATTTGCCACAGCCTGCCGCGCGACAATCAAGGTGAGAATCCCCGTCAATCAGGATGAGAAGGTTTCCGGGGCTTGGGCCTCCGGTCGGGCTACGCCCTCCCTTCAGCCCAAGCCCCGGCAAAAGTCGGCCTGCGGCCCCCCGGGGGTGGCAGCGGATCGTCTGGTGATCGTAACCGACCGGCTATGGGCATGGATCTTCTCATCAAGGATCCGCCCCGTTGCCCGGCCGCCATGTCACCGATCACCAGATGAGGCTCTACATGAAGTTCCGACAGACAGACTCGCCCTCCGTGGCGGCGGCGAAGGCGTCGATCAGCCCGGCCACCGCGTATCGCTTCGAGCACGATCATCGGCTGCCGTCCGAGCATCCGCAGGTCCGCGGCCGCCGCCGTCCGGACCCGCTGGCCGACTTCTTCGAGACCGAAATCGTGCCGATGCTCAAGGCCGCCCCCGATCTGCGGGCGGTTGCCATCTTCGAAGAGATGCAGCGGCGCCACCCCGATCTGTCCGCCGGCGTTCGGCGCACCCTGGAGCGCCGCATCCGTTCCTGGCGTGCTCTGCACGGCGCGGATCAGGAGGTGATCTTCCGCCAGGTGCATGAACCCGGCCGGATGGGGCTGTCGGATTTCACCGACATGGCCGATCTCGGCGTCACCATCGCCGGCGAGCGGCTCGATCACCGGCTTTACCATTTCCGGCTGGTCTACTCGGGCTTCGAGCATGCTCACGTCATCCTCGGCGGCGAGAGCTACGTGGCCCTGGCAGAGGGGCTGCAAAACGCGCTGTGGGCCCTCGGCGGCGCGCCGCTGGAACACCGCAGCGACAGCCTCTCCGCGGCGTTCCGCAACCTCGACGAGGATGCGCGCGAGGACCTGACCCGGCGTTATGATGCGCTGTGCGCGCATTACGGGATGCAGCCGACACGCAACAATCGCGGTGTCGCGCATGAGAACGGCTCGGTCGAAAGTTCTCATGGCCATATCAAGAAAGCCGTCGCCGATGCGCTGCTGATGCGTGGTGCGAACGACTTCGACGGCCTCGCCGGTTATCGCGGCTTCATCGACGAGATCGTCAGCCGCAAGAACGCCCGGTCCACCAAACGCATCGAGGCCGAACGGCTCGCGCTCCAGCCGTTGCCGGGGCAGCGGACCTGCGATTATGAGGAGACCGTCGTCACCGTCACTTCGTCCGGCGGCTTCATGCTGAAGAAGGTGTTCTACACCGTGCCGTCGCGGCTGATCGGCCACCGGTTGCGGGTGCGGCTGTACGATGACCGCCTCGATCTGTTCATCGGCGGCACGCCGCTGATGACCCTGGTCCGCGGACGGCCCGATGCCGCGGGCAAGCGCGCGCATGTCGTCGATTATCGCCATGTGATCCACGCTTTGCGCCGCAAGCCCATGGCGCTGCTGGGCCTCGTCTACCGCGACCAGCTCTTCCCCCGCGACGCCTACAAGCAGACCTTCGACCGGCTGCTCGAACGGCTGCCGGAAAAATCCGCCTGCCGGCTGATGGTCAACCTGCTGGCCCTGGCGCATGAGCGCGGCTGCGAGGCCGACCTTGCCACACTGCTGGCCGCCGATCTCGCGGCCGGCCAGTTGCCCGACCTGGCGGCCTTGCGCGCACGCTTCGCGCCCGATCCCGCGGCCTTGCCGGAGGTCGTCGTCCTTCTCACCCCGCTCGCCGCCTACGAGGCGCTGGTCGACAACGATAACCATATCGGAGCGGCAGCATGAGCCAGACCATCGACGCGGCCCGGCTGACGCTGCTGCTCAACGACCTCCGGTTGCCGGCCATCAAGCAAGGCTGGGCCGCCTTTGCCGAGCGGGCGGACAAGGAAGGCTGGCCCGCCGCCCGCTTCCTGGCCTCGCTGGCCGAACACGAGGTTGCCGAACGCGACCGCCGCCGCATCGAGCGCCATCTCGTCGAGGCCCGGTTGCTGCCGGGCAAGACCCTCGACGCCTTCGAGTTCGAGGCGGTGCCGATGGTCTCCAAGGCGCATGTGATGGCGATCTGCGCCGGTGACAGTTGGATCGACAAGGGCGCCAATCTGATCCTCATCGGCGGACCGGGCGGCGGCAAGACGCACCTGGCCTCGGCCATCGGGCTGGCACTGGTGGAAAACGGTTGGCGCGTATTGTTCGCCCGCACCTCCGACCTGGTGCAGAAGCTCCAGGTCGCGCGCCGCGAACTCAGCCTTGAGGCCGCCATTACCCGGCTCGACCGCTTCCATCTGCTGATTCTCGATGACCTCGCCTATGTCAGCAAGGACCAGGCGGAAACCTCGGTTCTGTTCGAGCTGATCAGTGCGCGTTACGAGCGCCGCTCCACCCTGATCACCGCCAACCAGCCGTTCGGTTCATGGGGCAAGGTCTTCCCGGATCCGGCGATGACGCTGGCGGCGGTGGACCGGCTTGTCCACCACGCAACGATCTTCGAAATCAACGTCGACAGCTACCGGCGGCGGGCGGCGCTTGAGCGCAAGCACAAAGGCCCCGGACGGCCGCCCGATCACGCGACGACGAAGGACATCGGCGATGTGTCGCTCAGCGGCGATCAAAACAAAACTTAATCCTTGGCAGCGACAATCCGACTGACTTCCGGCGCGGTGTTGCGGCGGCCTGCCGGTCGGGGGGCATCTTCTGCGTTACGCAGTAACAGCTCATGATCCCGTTACTGCGTAACTGCACTCCAAGCGAGGGCAACAATGGCACACGGCACGCGGACAGCAGCGGAACGACAGGCGGCTTATCGGCAAAGCAGGCCCACGGCGGGAGAGAACGGCGAGCGGCGGATCAACACGTGGGTGACGACCAGCGCGGCCCTCGCCTTGGCTCGGCTGGCGCGGCATCACGGCGTGACGCAGCGCGAGATGCTGGAACGCTTGATCGTCGCCGCCGACGACACAATCACCGCCGAGTTCGACCCGGGGTCGCGCGCATGGGATGCCTATTTCAAGTTACGCCGTAACGCATGACCCGCCGTCACTGCGTAACCATGCTGCCGACAGCGCGCGGCGACACACACCGTGTGTCGAGTGCGCCAAAGCGACGGTTCGCCGCTCGTTACTGCGTAACAGGCGGTTTGTCGCTCCGCGACAATCAAATCCAAACTTAGTCCTTGCCAGCGAGAATCACACCGGACATCATGAGTTCGTTGCGCTCATCAATTCTCATCCTGATTGACGCATTTTCTCATCCAGATTGTCGCGCAACACACAGCCGGCCTCAAAATGAGACTTCGCCACCGCAGACCATAGGCGGGACTCCATCGGCGTTGCGAAGCGTCCTCTCGACCTGAGAGGAGAGACAGCTTGCCGGCTCACAAGGCTTTACCGATCCAACTGTCGTCTGATACCAGCGGCCCTATCCGTTGACCGTTTGTTTGGCCCAAGCACGCCGGGTGATGGACGCGATCTGTTCCGGCATGCTCATGAGTTTGTTCCAAGCATCGCAGCAGGCATCGACGATCGCCTCGTAGCTCTGCCACACACAGTGACTGAGCCAGTTGGCGCGCAAAAACTCCCAAACATTCTCAACCGGGTTCAGCTCCGGCGCATAGCGCGGCAATGGCAACAGCACGATGTTGTCCGGCAGCTTCAGCCGCGGCGAGATGTGCCAGCCGGCGTTGTCCAGCACCAGCACGGCAATGGCGCCAACCGAGACGCACTTGCTGATGACGGCAAGATGTTCGTTCATCGCTTCGATGTTGACATCAGGCATGACAATCGCCGCACCGGTCTTTCGTTCCGGGCAAACGGCACCGAACAGATAGGCCGCCTTGAAGCCGCGATCGCGCAGCGCGCGCGGGCGCGTGCCACGTCTCGCCCGGACCCGTGTCAGCGTGCCCTGCTGACCAACCTGCGCCTCGTCGCCAAACCACACCTCCACCGGCCTGGCCGCCGCTTCAGGCGGCACGGCGGCGGTCATGAGAGCCGGAAACTCGACCTGAAAGACGCTTGTGCCGCAGGATCGCTCAGCGGGTGCTGCGGGCGCACCGAGAGCCGCCGAAACGACAGCTTGCGCAGCAGCTTGCCGACCGTGCGCTCGTGCAGGCGGACGTCAAAGGTTTGCTGGATCCGTCGCTGAAGATCAATGCGCCGCCAGCGCACCACGCCGTCGCGCTTCAGGTCGGCCCCTTGCTCGACCCATTCCTCCACCGCAGCCTGTTGCTCAGCCGAGAGGCGCGGCTTGGGGCCGTTGCGGCGCGGCTGGTCAGATAAACCGCCCGGGCCATCCGCATTATAGCGATGCACCCAATCGCGTAGCGTTTGGCGGTCCATCGCGCAGCTCTGCGCTGCGTCCGAGCGGGAACGGCCCTCCATTACCAGGGCAATCGCCAGCATCCGTCGCGCAACCTTGGCTTCCTGTGTGCGCGCCGCCGCCTGGCGCAAATCCACGGCTGAGAGATCAAGGCGGGTGATCGCTACGGTCATTGCTGTCTCCGGATCAGGGAGACCATTACCGATCACAGCCCGCCGCGTCGCTCAAAGTCACAGACGAGTCAACGATCGGGGCCGTTGGTATGAGCACGCGTGCGAGTTGAGATCGTTGGTGCGCGCCCATTCAACGCCGCAAAAGCTGGCCGAACGGGCCCGCATCATCCTCCTGGCCGCAACCGGCCTCGGGGTCGACGAGACGGCGCGGCAACTGGGGATCTGGCGCAAGACCGCCGGTCACTGGCGGCGCCGGTGGCGGGATGCGGATGCGTCGGCCGGTGTGGCGGCGCGTCTGAGCGATGCGCCCCGCTGCGGCGCGCCGGCGACGTTCACGCCGGAGGTGATCTGCCGGATCATGGCCATGGCCTGCGAAGACCCCGAGACGCTGGACGTGCCGATCAGTCACTGGAGTCAAAGCGAACTGGCCCGCCAGGCCGTCGCCCGCGGCATCGTTCCAAGCATTTCGCACGGCTCCGTCGGGCGCTTTTTAAAAAAGAGGCCGATCTCCAACCGCACCTCAACCGTTACTGGCTGACAGCCAAACCCGATCCCGATTTCGACACCAAGTGCGCCGATATCTGCGCGGTGTATGAGGCGGCCCCTGCCGCCGCCGGGCAAGGCGGACAGACCGTTTCGATCGACGAGATGACCGGCATCCAGGCGCTGGAGCGTGCCGCCAAGAGCCTGCCGATGAAGCCCGGGCACGTCGAACGGCGAGAGTTCGAGTATGTCCGGCATGGCACCAAGGCCTTGATCGCCGCGTTCGATGTCGCCACCGGCAAGGTCCGCGGCACGATCGGCGATACCCGCACCGAGGCGGATTTCGTGGCGTTCCTGGAGACGCTGTTCGCTTCGGCGCCGCCGACGGCACCGTGGAAGGTGGTCTGCGACAACCTCAACACGCACATGTCCGAAGGCGTGACACGCCTGGTCGCACGGCTCTGCGGCATCGACGACGATCTCGGGGAAAAGGGCAAATCCGGCATTCTCCAGTCGATGGCGACACGCGAGGCGTTCCTGCGCGATGCCTCTCACCGGATCACCTTCCACTTCACGCCCAAGCATGCCTCCTGGATCAACCAGATCGAGATCTGGTTTTCGATCCTGGTCCGCAAGCTTCTTCGCCGCGGCAACTTCACGTCCAAGGAGCATCTTCAGCAGCGGATCGAAGGCTTCATCGCCTATTTCAATGCCACGATGGCCAAACCGTTTCGCTGGACCATGAAGGGCAAGCCGCTCGTGGCATGAACGCACCACTAAGCGGGTTGGAACCTCCGGCGAGGTGTACTAGGCCAATTCTTTGCCGTCGGCGAACCGCTCATCCACCAACGCAACGACTATGAGAGGGAATTGTTCAACGGGTCGATGGGATACGTCGACACAATTGAGCCGACGAGGCGGACTGTGCGTGCACGCTTCGACGGCACGATTATCGAATTTGGTCCCGAAACGCTGCTTGACATCGCTCTGGCGTACTGCCTGACCTGCCATCGCCTTCAGGGCAGCCAGTCAAAACTCATCGTAGTGGCACTCTATGACCATGCCCGGATCATGGACGTATCATGGATCTACACAGCGATCACCCGAGCGGAATACCAAGTCGTGCTCGTCGGTGAACCAGAAACCCTGGTGGCCGCAATCGGACGGGAACCCGCCTGGAGACGTCGGCGGACGGCATTCAGCTTGGTGTGATGGTATGGGATGGCACACGCCAAGTACGTTGGTGGTTTGGCCGTCCGGCATTAGATCTCCGCTATACAACGCAATTGATAGTAGCGCTCAAAAGAAATCCGCAATCGTGTCAGTTTGCCACCAACGATCCACCAAGCGGCGCCGTGAAGCCTAATTCGCAGAAAGATAGCCTACCACGTAACGTGGCAGGCCATCCATCACCTTGGACGGTCATCGGCATCCCTGCCTGTACCGTGTGCCGACACTAAACCAATTCCCATCAGCTTGGAACAAATATCCCGGGGAGCGGGATGGGCAGAGCCCCTCGCATGCTGCGGCAGCATCCGTCAACCTTGATTATCACGTTGCGATCGAACGGAACCTCTTATCCGCGCCGCGCGAGTTGGTGCGCAATCGGGCCACATCTTTATGTGCACCGAGTGCAGTTGTTCCACCGCGGCGGGCGGGTGCTCAGTCATGTCCGGCTGGCCGGGCAAAATCGCTGGCCCACATTAGCCGAGCATATGCCGCCGGTGCACCGGAACAGCGCGGTGGCCAACCGCACCCTGGAGTGGGTGCGCGGCCAAGCCACCCGTGTCGGCGTCGCCACAGCGAGGGCAAACGAGCCACCACTATTTATATGACTGACCAACGTGGCACGCTTAATTTTCGATTACGCTGGGCATCTCAAGGCCCACCTTCTCCCGAAGCCAACGTTCGACAGAGGTTGTACTACCTGAGCAATTGCCCGCGTTGACACGCCGACCATCGGAAAGCATCAAGGTGATGACACGACTGGGCTGTTCCCTTACTGATCGAGCAACTACGTGTGCGTCCTTTGTCCAACCCGGCCGGAAATCCTGAAGCTGCCACTGGCAAGCGACAAAATGGTCGCGAGGCGTTGAATCTATATCTTGGGCCAGAGCTTCGTCTTGAAAGCTAAGCCAACAGCCTGCGTCGATGTCTTCGAGAGCAATTGTGTGGCAAAAAGCATGAAACCCTCGTTGCAGCATTCGGTCACAAAATCGTATCCGTTTTCGTCGCACTAAGGTATGCGCAATGATTTTGCAATCTCCCTCGTCAGACATCTTGGCCGATCACCTCTCCTGAGCTCAAAAGGGCGTCCTCCCCGTCTGGCGGATCGACATGAGCTGGTTGAATGCGAGGGCGGCACGGTTGAGGTTCTCGAACTTTTTGGCCACACCACGGCAGCGGCAGAATTAAGCCAGTGTCCGTTCAACGAACCAGCGCCGCGGGCCGCGTTCGTACCGGAATGTGTCTCGGCGAAGCGTTCCGTCCATCCGACGGACGTTGGCAGTGGTGGTCGCTGGTAGGTGTCCTGTCCGACTTGGTGGCGTGTCGGCCGGACAGTGAAGGGTGCCTGGGGTGAGGATGTTCGGTCGATCCCTGAACCTTGGATTCGCTCAATCCACGGAACAACATCAGAGTGCCAATGGCTTTGGGATCTGCTTCGTACGTCGGCGACACGAAGCGCCGGGGCTTGCCCTTGATCATCGCGCGGCCCCCCTGCCAACCGGTCGTAATGACCAGCGGACTTCTCGGACGGACACTTTGAGACCGGTCCTACTGCTGTTCTCGCGTTTGACGCTTCTGGCGCAGCGACGAACCGTGCGTCTGCGTGAGCCAGCCCGCCCGTTATGCTCTTGCAACCCGAGCACTTTCCGACCAAGAAGGGACTAATCCACGGAGGGCCGGATGTCGACGCTACGCGTAAAACAGATCAAGAACAAACTTTTGGGCCTATTCCAGGCGCACCTTGATCTTAACGATATCGCTCCTCATGACAAGGAGAGCGAGTTGAAAATCCTTACCCGGTGTCTAGCTGCTTTCGCGGTCTACAATCTTGCTGGCTGTAGTCCAGCCGAAGCTGCTCAGGCTGTGTGGGACGGTTCGGATGATAATGGCATTGATTCGGCCTATCACGACCTCTCTGAATCCCGAGTAATCCTCGTGCAGTCGAAGTGGATTCATGCGGGGTCGGGCGAACCTGAAGCCAAGGAGATTGCCGTTTTTGCCAATGGCGTAAAGGATTTGGTCGAACAGGAGACTGCCAATTTTGCCGCGAGGCTGCACGCGAAGCTGACCGACATCAGCCAAGCTATAATGACGCCCGGAACCACCGTGCACATCGTCCTCATATCGACCGGCGCTAGCGTTATCGCAAAGCATGGTACCGCGGTACTAGATAGAGTTCTCAGCGAGCTAAATGGGGACGAACACGAAGATCCCCTTGCTACTCGAGAGGTTATCGGCCTTGCCGAGATCTATCCGGCGCTGGCAACGAACGAGTTCACACGAGAAGCTCTGTATTGAAGCTACTCTTCTTGATTGGTCATATGTCAGCCAACCTTACGCAGCCTACTTTGGCGTTGTCGATGGACTCCAACTAAAGGGTTGGTGGTCGACGTACGGGAAGCGATTAGTCGCGAAAAACATCCGACATGCGCTGGGTGCAACAGAGGTAAACAATCAGATTCGTCAGACAGCAATTACCGCTCCGGACAACTTTTGGTACTTTAACAACGGCATTACCTTAATTGCCGACGAGGCACCCAGAGCGCCGGCGGCGGCAGCTTCACGCTCATCTGGCCATTTTCTACTTCGCGGCGCTTCGATAGTCAACGGAGCGCAGACGGTTAGCACATTAGGCAAAATCCCGAGTGATGCCACGCTCGGTCAAGTAAGGGTACCGATTCGTGTTATCCTTTTGAAAGGAGCGCCCGAGGGCTTCGGCGGCGCAGTAACTCGGACGAACAACCTTCAGAACAGGGTGGAGGCACGTGACTTCGTTGCGCAGGACCCCGAACAATCCAGGCTGCAGATGGAGATGGGAATGGAGGGCGTAGAATATCAGTTCCTCCGAAGCCAGGATTTCGTTACGTCGCCGATATCGTGTGATCTGATTGAATTGACGACGGCACTGGCGTGCGCCTCAGGTGACCCAGCACACGCAGTGGCCGTGAAAGCCGGAATAGGCCGCTTTTTTCTTGATTTGTCGAAGGCGCCTTACAAGGCACTATATAATCCAAGCCTGTCGGGTGCGCGCGGATTTAATACGACTTTAGTGCAGCGGGCAATCGATGAATGGATAGATTCTAAAAAGAGGTCGCTGACGAGACGAAGTGGTTTTCCCTGGGGAGTCCTCATCCATGGCAACCGAATACTGGCTGCCGGGGTGTTTAAGTTACTCGGACCTCAATTGCTGTCGATACCTATCGCCGAGTTCCGTCAATCTCTGACAAATTTGTCGATCGGCGATAAATGTGACGGAGTTTATTTGCGTATGGTGGATGTGCTCGAGAGAAGATACTCCGGCAAGTTCCTTGCTGTTCTCTTCAAAAGCCCGGCGACAAGCAAGATCGTGTTCGAGAGTGCAACGGCCTCAGATTAAACAGGAACCCATTGCGGCGCGAACCCGCCGCCGAAGCCATTGGACAGTCAGGGAGGGCTTCGGATACGGGAAGCGCTTGCAGTTTGGCATAATCTCCCTGCGTAGAAACTGCTGCCTCAGCCGCGTGTCGGGGCGGGGGCGCACGCAGCTCGAAATCGGGGCCGTCCGTAGTTCAAAATTCGCTACCTAACGTCTTCCCCGGATACTTTGCGGACGATTTCGCGGGCTTGTTGCCATTCCGACGGCCCGAGCTTCAGTTTCAGCGCTCGGTAAAGTCGCTGGGTTAGGTCCGAAAGGGCCGTCGCAATTTCCTCCGAGCACTCTACAGCCGGCGGCGTCGCGAGCACTAGTGCATCGAGGCTTCGCTTTACACCAGAGACGGAGTCCACCAGAGCGCGCAACGGCGCAAGTTCACTGTCATCGGCGGTTCTCACGGCAAGGCCGATGCGACGTTGAAGTTCGTTGGCTTCAGCAACGGCTTGGGATACACGGTCCCAGTCTGCTTGGGATTGCCCGATAAGCGGCTCTGCGTTCCGGCTGAATTCTGCAAACCGTCGATTAAGGCTGTCGATCGAGAGTTGGTCCGCCTTGGACGTTCTGTAAGCGAGCCTCCCATACCGCTCCGCGACCGTCCCATCAAGCTCATCGCGGATTTGCTGCCACGCTTCATTTTCTTCGAAGCCATCCCGGCGAGCGTTGGGAATAGCGGCCTCCGGATGGAGGAATATTTCCCCAACGTACCAGTCTGCAAAGCGTGCGTAGGAGCTACGGGGCTTACCTCCACGAGATGAGGTGGCAAAAATGTCTCGGATGATTGTTGTGTCATCAATCTGGATGTTCCTGACCCGGACGCGGATGCCTCTTGCATCAGGGTCTCCAAAGGCGCCCGACGTCCGCTTGCGGCCGATCCATCCCCACCATTTACCTTGTGGTGAAAATACCTCATCAAACCCTGTCAAACGCACGCGGTCGCGCTTAACAGAAAACTCGGCTCCGTATGGCTTGAACAGCTCCGCGAACGGCTGTTCGCCGTCACGCACAAAGACACGAACCCATTCGATTGCAAAGTTTGCCCCTTGAGCTTTGTCAATTATATCATTCCGCAGCGGGAATTTTGGGTCATATGGGACAGGAGACACCTGGCTAAGGAAACTCTTCAGCATGGCAAAATCCTCACATTCCTTCGGAGGATTCCGAAAGCCGGTGAGCCTGACCTCGAAGAAATGTGCGTCGACATCTGCTGCGTCCTCAAGCGAGGCTTCGACGCAGCTCGCAAGCGTCTCGGCGGCATCCACAGCGTATTTGCCTTCGGGTGCCAACCTTTTGCGAAGTTCTTCGGCGTTGAAAGCAACGACTGTCTTCTGAGACTGTCCTTCGGCTTTCGTCGTGAAGGTCAGTCGGTTGCAAAACACTATACCGGCGAGCCGTCCGATGCCGCGGAATCCGGCATTCCGCCGATAGTCTTTGTTTGAAGCGCCGACTGATCCTAACACCGCAACAGCGTTCTCTGTTCTAAGCCCCATGCCGTTATCATGAATGGTCAGGCCATCGCGGTCAGCATCCAGCGTGACGTCGACGCGGGCGTCCTCGGCCTTGACAAGGCCGTCCGCAATCGCGTCCTGCAGCGAGTTCAAAGCTGTTCTGGATATATTCGCGCAGGGCGTTCCGGGACTCGCCGTACATACCCAGAGTCAGCGTCTCGATCACGAACGCACCGAAGTGAGGTTTAAAGGGCAGTCGCCGGCTCGTCATTGTCCTTCATCCTCTTCGTCGAGGTCGTTGTTCGCTGCTTCGTTGGAGTCGTCATCGTCTTCGGAATTGTCCGGCGAGCTGAGGTCGTTAGCGCTGGATTCGGGGAGGGTATCGGCAAGTTCCGAGGCGTTTGTAAATCGGTCAAACTCCCGGACCCCGAAAAACTCGGGAATAGATCTTAGCTCGTCGGGACTGCCGTCCTCGATGTCCGTTAGTTCGAACGGGATGCCATAGTACGTGCAGGCAGCTTGGACGATGGCGCGGACGCTTGCCTCGGCCGCTCCGTTCAGACGACTCCTGAGTTGCTGCTCCTGACCAGGCGCCGCGTCAGTGAGAACTGCTCGGTCGTTAAGGAAGAGTTGACGCAATGCCGCCGGCATTTGTTTTTGGCTTGCGTCGTGCTCAAGGACGGCCCGAACTCGATCTGCGGAACTGTTGGGAATATATAGTGCCGGGGAACGATCTTTTTTTAGACGTAGTGCAAACGCTTGAAGAACTTTTTTCAGCGCGAGATCGCCCTGCCACTCAAAGAGCTCACCGAGGAGATGGCTGCTAGGACGAGAACGCGGGAGCAAGCGATCGAAGTAGGCCGAGACGGCCAGCCCCACGTAGACTGCGGCCGCCCGGTCTGGATCGAACTGATCCAGCATGTCCAAGATGCGCGATGCCAAAACCTGGGCCGGGCCGGGTCCGCGCCGGGCGCGGTCATGCGCCCACCTCGCAAAGGCCGCCACTTGCGTCAGCGTGAGGTCGTTTAGGCGCTCCGCGGAAAAGCCAGCTACAAATGCATCGACTTGCGGAGCCTCGTCGTCGAGCTTCTCAAGAACGTTCGCCGTGATGTCGTCGGGCTCTTTTAGAGCCGCGTCGATGAGCCCGAGTGCCTCTACCAGACCAAGTGTGGAGGCGTCACGTCGCTTCTGAGCCCTCGAGGTGGCCGGTTTTATAGGACGATCGATGGGCTCAAAACGTCTTGGGTCGACATCGATCGCGCAAGCGGCGAGGCGTTCGAATTGCGGGCGTCCAGTCTTCCACAAGATTGCGCCGAGGTAGAGTTCATCAAGGAGAACTAGCTCCCCGATTCCGGTCCGAATCTTGAGCTCGAAAGCCAACGTCGGATGGGGTGCCGGCACAGAGTTCCAACGACTTCGAAGTCGCTTCCATTCGGGTTCGATGACAGCCTCTCCGACCCTGGAATACCAATCGTCTTTGCGGTCACGTGTTACAATGACGACGGCACAGGCACCCTCGTTTGCCGCATGGAGCATTACCTCTTCCCAGAACAAAAGGTCACCATAGCGATTGCTCCCCTTTTTGGCCTTATCCGTCTTGTGGCGATCCAAGAAGCCTGGGGGAATATCCTGAGTGAATCGACCAGCTCCATGGACAGCGAGAGTCTCTACCGATTTGAAAACAGCATCGGTCTCGCAAGCGTGCTCGTTCATCCATCGAAGCATCTCGATGGCGCTGGACTCGTAGTCCCAACTCCCGGAAGCGGCTGTAAGTTCGGAGAGGCGTGCGATCGTATTACGAAGGGCTTCGTTGTAGGCCGCTTCCGGCTCGCCGGCGAGCAGAGGCCAGTCGGTGTAGGGTTTAACGGCGGCCAGAAACGCCTCAGCGGCCTTCAGAAGCTTACCCGAGCTACGCTCGAGTCGATGCCTGAGGGTTCGTGCGATGTGATGACGGTAATACTCATGCATAGCCCAGAGGGGCACGTGCATCCGATTCGCAAAGGGATCTGTCCAGGCGAAAAACTGAGCGCGCGACGTTGGCCCAAGCGTCGTCAACCACATCAGGAATGACGTGTCGAGATAGATCCGCGTCGCTTCGTTCTGCAGCACCACGGTGGCGCGGCGTATGAACGCCTCCGCGGTCTCTGCCTCTGTCGATATCCTCATACAATCCGTTCGCGGGGCCGTGATGTGAAAGTCCATAGCGACGAATGGCGTGGCCGAAAAGGCCCGACAGCAGCGACCGGCACGATGACGAGTTTGTCTCCAACGTCGGATGGGCCGTTTTAGGCAGTGACGCTGTGGGTGATCCACGGCCGCATCCACACAAACCGCGGGTCAACGCCCCAACCGACTGCGTCAGTCGAGCGCACAAAGGCGAATGGCTTCCGGCTTGCCTGAATTGGCGGAGAAGAGTGGCGGTCTTCTGGTTCTCGGTCTCGTCGTGGAGGTTGATGCCAGACGGTGGGTCGTAAACTGCCCATCCGTTGGCGGAATTCGGTCAGTGCTGTTTTGGTCCGACAAGCTGACAAGCTGCGAATTGACGAGCCGAAACAATGGCCACCTCGCAGAAGATAGCTTGACGTGCAGTCCACCGGCCTCCATCATGCAGCGGTAGGATGCAGCTTTTGGGTATAAGAAGGTACTGTGCCGGAGCCGATAATCATCGAATGCCTGCGCGGAAAGTCGGCTCATAGGCCCGTTTTGCTTGGGTTTGCGCCGGCCGATCTCCTGTGTCGGCTCAGTTTTCCGGACATCCTCAATGAGGATAGCGGTCGAGGCTATCAGCGGCCATTTAACGAGCGACATAGCCAGGATTTCCGCCGCTATATAAAGGAACCGAATAGCGCGACTATCCCGCTGACGCTCAATTTGAGACCGTCGGCGACCGGCTGCTGGAAGTTGGTCGAGACGGGTCAAGGTAAGACCCGACTCGAGGTGTCCGCTAGCGCCAGCAAGATCATGGCACAGGTCGACTGCCAGCACCGCCTTGGTCACCTAAGTGACCTCCCGATTCCTTTGCCGTTCATGTGTTTTATCGAACTATCAGAGCGAGAGGAGATGGAGGTCTTCAGTGTCATCAATAGCAAAGCCCGCGGCCTGAGCACTAGTTTGCTGGATTATCACGAAGCGCAGCTAGCCGGAGCTTTGGCTGAGGAAAGGCCAGAACTTTTCATAGCGTTGCAGCTCAACAGCGTCGAGGATTTACCATGGTGTCGTCGCTTAAACCTAGGCGGCAAGAAGACATCCGGTTTAAAGCGAGTTGTGTCGCTGCGTATGATGCAGCAAGCCGTCCATGAGTTTTTGAAGGCCACGCGAATTCTGACGTCACACTCACCGGATGACGCGATTCGCGTCATTCTGGATTTTTGGAAGGCGGTGGCCGTAGCGTTACCGAAGGAATGGGCGGATACCCGTCGCCATATGCTCACCAAAGGCATCGGTGTTTATGCCCTAACGCGAATCGCAGCCGACATCTTCACAGAGTGCCGCGAGACAGGCAGACCGTGTGAAAAGCGCGCATTCGATACTGCCCTGTCTGATTTTTTGACCACGATAGATTGGTCGACTACAGGGCCGCTCAAAGGCTTTGGCGGCCAGGGCGGTGTGAAGGCGGCAATCGACTTTATCCGAGAGGCCCGTAAGCGGGCTCGATACAAGGTGGTCAATGGCTAACAAAAACATCTTGCTCATCGAGCCTGGATACAAAAACAAATATCCCCCCTTAGGATTAATGAAGATCGCGCAATACCACGGGCCGCGCGGGCAGAGAGATCGCGTGCGCTTCGTAAAAGGCGAAGATCGCACTGTGCTGTCTCAGGCGTGGGATCGTATTTACATCACCACACTGTTCTCGTTCGAATACGATAAGATCGCGCAGACGATCGATTTTGCCATCCAGGCGGCTAACGGTCAAACCGATAAGGTATTTGTCGGGGGAATTGCAGCGTCGCTGATGCACGACCGCTTTCTCAGGGAACGGCGCTGGCAAGGAGTACGCTTTATAAAAGGGTTGCTGTCGGACGCGCCGGCCGTATCCCTTCAGCTCGACGAATTTTCGGAGGAGCTCTACGCGGATGATACCCGTGGCCGACCGATTGAGGATCTCATACCGGACTATGACATTCTCACTCAGGTTAGTTACCAGTATCCAGTCAGGGATGCGTATTTTGCGTACACGTCACGTGGCTGCATCCGGAAGTGCCACTTTTGCGGTGTTCCGAAGCTCGAAGGCGGCCAGCGCGATACAGAATCTCTGACCGATCTCGTCCGTACGATAGAAAAATATTACGGTGAGAAAAAAGACCTCATTCTCATGGACAACAATGTCGTGGCGTCGCCACGATTTAAGGAGATTATTGCGGAAATCCGTGACCTTGGGTTCACACCAGGAGCAAAATTCCAGAGAGATGGGATGCGCGTGCCCGCTCAGCGGCGCGTTGATTTTAATCAGGGAGTTCGACGCTCGCATCCTGTGCAAGGACCGGATGTATTTGCGTGAGCTGTCCAAGATCTGCCTTAAACCTCTACGTATAGCGTTTGACCATCTGGGTCTCAAAAAATCTTACGAGCAAGCCGTCCGTTACGCTGCCGATTTCGGACTTAATGAGCTCTCCAACTATATGCTTTATAATTTCCACGACGGTCCGTCCGACCTATTCGAGCGAATGCGCCTCAATGTGAAGCTCAACGAAGATCTTAACGTTCGCATTTGGTCTTTCCCAATGCGCTATCAGCCGACCGACCGACCGGATCGGAGACACATTGGCGAGCACTGGTCACGCTACCAGCTCAGGTCCATGCAGATCATTTTGCAAGCCACACATGGAATTGTTAGCGGTGCTCCAAAATTCTTTAAGCGTGCCTTCGGGAATACCTTCCAAGACTATGAGCGCATCCTGCTAATGCCACACGATTTTATCTTTAATCGCGACTGGTACGAACGTTCAGATCCTCAGCACCGTTTGGCTGAACACCAAAAGGAGTTTGCGAGGCTTACGGAAAGCGAGTGCGCGGAACTGGTCCAGCTCCTGTCGTCCTGCGAGCCACGCGAATTTTCGGGCCTCGGTCAGCTCACTTTGAGTATTCGATTGAAGCAAATACTTCGCTTCTATGTGCCTTTGCCGAAAGAAGAACTCCTGGTCATCTGGGCGCAGCAAAAAGAGCTCACCCGCGGCGAGCGGACGGTGGATATGGACTTGCCTGATGATGAGCGGGTGGAAGACGCGGGTCTTGACCACGAAGAAGAGCCGGTTTCGGCGCCGACACCAAAGCGCACAAAGAGGCTTGCAGCATGACGGCTCGGGGTGCTAGGGCGGTGTCGGCGAGCGGTACAAATGCTACGATGCGCGAACTTGTCGCAGTTACAATGGATGATATCCTGATCGGCAGGGATGTGCTCGAACTTGTGTCGAGTGCTATGTACATCGACCCCATGACGATCTATCGGGAGTATGTGCAAAACGCAGCCGACGCGATCGATGAAGCGCGACAAAAGGGGATACTCTCGGTCGGAGATCTCGGCCGAGTCGCCATCTCTTTCGAAACGACGAGTTGGACCGTGCGCATTCAAGATAATGGCGTGGGTATAGGATGGCGCACCTTTGTTCAGCGGCTCAGCGCACTGGGCGCGAGTGGTAAGCGCGGAACACGGGCGCGGGGCTTTCGCGGGGTCGGTCGCTTGGCTGGCCTAGGATATGCGCAAGAACTCATTTTTCGGTCACGCATAGCTGGCGAAAGGCGCGTATCTGAAATGAGGTGGGACTGCCGCCGCCTGAGGTCTCTGCTGCGGGGAGGCGAGCCAGATACAGGGGTAGGCGAACTGGTCCGCAACATTGTGGAAGTAGCTCGATTCGAATCAGACGATTACCCTGACCGTTTTTTTGAAGTCGAACTGAAGGGCATGGTCCGTCTCCGGAGCGACAAGCTAGTGAGTCCCGCCGTGGTCGCCGAGTATCTGGCAGAGGTCGCTCCGGTGCCCTTCTCTCCCTCGTTTCGATTTGCCGATCAGATCAATGAAGCCCTGAAGGAGGTGGTTGATCTTGGCGAGTTGGATATTCGTGTTGAAGGTGTTGAGACACCAGTCTACCGTCCACATCGAGACGTTATCGTAGTGGATGAGCGGCGATCTGTTTCCTTCGAGCGCCTTGAGATTCTCAGAGTGCCGAATATCGACGGCGATCTGGGCGGTATCGGGTGGGTATTGCACCACGACTACGAAGGCGCGCTTCCGGCGAATCCTCCCATCAAAGGTCTGCGGCTTCGCGCCGGCAATATCCAAGTAGGCGATAATGCACTCCTTGAAGAGCTATTTCCCGAGCAGCGTTTCAACGCCTGGTCTGTGGGTGAAGTCCATGTGATCGACCGGCGCATCGTTCCCAACGGGAGGCGCGATCACTTCGAGCAAAATGCCCACTTCCACAACCTAGTTAATCATCTGGCTCCCACGGCTCGCGAGATCGCGCGCCTTTGTCGATCAAATTCCGTCAGGCGTAAATGGACCCGCGAATTTGAGGTTCACCGTGATGCCGTGCGAGAGCGGATTGATGTGATCGAGCAAGGTAGCCTCGCCACCGCCGAACGCAGGTCTCTAGCGCTCACGGCGGAGCAGGGGCTCATGCAGATGGAGAAGATCGCCGGCATGGACCTTCTGCGTGAAGACGGCTGCCAGAACCTTCAAACTGAGGCCACCGCGCTTCGGTCGAAGCTATCGCGAGCAATGGACGATCGTGGCGCGCAAACGTCCCCACTGGCTCGCCTGCCGAAGGAAAAGCGCGTGATGTATGAGCATCTGTTCGCATTGATCTACGAGTGTTCCGCCAATCGGGTCGCTGCGAAGTCCCTGGTCGATCGCATTCTTATAAAGATCGTCTGAATGAAGATTAGGCAGCGATCTCTTCAGCGGTCTCCAGATCGTCGACGTATTGCTTTCCTGGTGTCACTTTGACCCTTCCTTCAATGTGGCTTTTGACAAGTTGATGAACTAGCCGGACATACTCGACGTCTTTTTTTGATAATGGGCCTTTTTCAGCGTGGTGGGTGACAGTCCTCGCCTTGTTGATTCGCGGTATCCAGCGGATTAGGCTTGACTTCTTCCCTTTTCCGTAGAAATTATAATATTCCTTAAAAAGATCCCAGTTCTGGCCGTGCATTAGAATATCGGCATAGTTGATAAAAAAGAGGTATTGCCAACGCTCGTGCTCGCCGTTGTTGTCGTTGTACATCCGGTCACATTCATTGCGTATGCCCTTCGGAACGCCGGTCATCCACCACTTGTTCTGGATCGTCCCATAATGGTTCTGAAGCGTCGCGATGACGTCTTCGAAAATGATCTTATTCATCTCATCGATGTAGTCTTTCGCCTGCTTTGTTCCTTCCACGTCCCGCGTGGTCAGATAAGTGTTGAGCTCTGGAGTTGTAAAATCGGGGATAGCTTCGTTGATCAGCGCCATCATCTGGAAACAGTTTTGATCGACGCCCTGGAGCGAGCTCCCGCGCTGCCGATACGATGCGATGTCGTTGGCATCGCCGTGCGCGAAGAATTCAATTACCGGCGCGACATAGGGTGCAACTTTCGCGACAATATCTTCGGGATCCATGATGTGAGGTGTGAGCGTTTCCTTCTGAGCGGCGTAGACTAGAACACGCCGGAAAAGCTGCAGCAGCGCTCGGACCCCAAGGTTCGTGCATAGGTATCCGCCTTTCGCATCACCGAGCTGCCAATGAGTCTCCAGTTTGCTCGAAAACAGCGCGAGGTACTGAGAGAGAGCAACGGCAGCCTTCTCGACCGTCGGCTTCGTCTCCCCTGAAACATGCGTCAGCGGGCCAGGCAAGAGGATGCCTACTTTATTTTTCGGTGGGCGATGTATGGTGCCGATTAGGTTGTTGGCCTCCATGCCATCGGTCAGTGAGGTCAGGGTTATGCAGCGCTCGTGGCTCTTCTCCTGAGAGACGGTCAAAACCCGATTGCGTATCGGCGACGTCGGGTAGTTGTCGAGCCGAAGTGCAATCCGAGCATACATCGCATCAAGCCGTTTGCGTGGCTCTGGATGGTCGATGTCGAGAGTCGAGAGAATTTCGTTTACCAAGTTACGTGAGACCTTAACCTGCTCAGTGTTGATTTTTACGAACAGATCAATCTCCTCGCGTATGGGAAGATTCTCGTACGCGAGCACCGTAACAACCGACCGGTCCCCTTCAAAAAGCGCGGCATGCGCATACCCGTAAAGACGATGCTGTCCGTCGATGACCCATGCACTGCCATACAAGGCGGGCAGATACAGGATGCCCGTTGCGGTGTCGCCAAACACCTCCTTTTGCTCGAATTGAAGTTTATCGTCGACCTTGAAATTGACGATTATATTCGTTGGAAACTTACCGCCGTCATCAATATACTTTCCGATCGCCTTCAGTCGGGCGGGCTTAACCATCCGCTGGTAAGTATCAAGATCGTCGTTTGTACCCTTGGAGCGGTGATTGATGTAGGCGACACGCATTAGCTCGTAAGGCGAGATCAGGAAGTTATAAAAAGTGCGCTTGCCGGAAAAGCCCTTCGTCGCCGGGAGCTTTATCCGTAAGCCCTCGACCTTTTCGCCAGTGAAGTAGCGGCCAAGAAATTGGTACCGAGCAGCTGTTTTAAGGATATCAGTTAGCTTCCGAAATTAGTTTAAATCCTCGTCGGTCAGGATCGGTATTTTGCTCGAGGCGGCGCGTGCCCGGTCCGCCGTACTCCATTCGATATTCCGTGTCGCGATAGCGAACTTCACCTTGAGTCGTGGTTCTTTGCCATAATGGCTATGAACCGCTTTGATGATCTCCTCCCGGATCGCGCCGATTTTGTCGATGAGACCTTTGAGAGACTTGGGTCCCACTTCCTGGGCATGGGTACATTCGACGATAAAGACAGTCTCCTCGTCCTTGGCAAAAACGTCGAGTTGCCGGGGTTCCGTCGCCTCTCCAGCTTGAACGGCAAACTGGCGGGTCGCGTTAAGCTCGACGAAACCCATACGATATAGCAAGGACCAGACATCGTCTTCAAGCTGGCGGTCGACGGGTTTCGGTTTGAAAATGCGCACCGAGCTCTTGTTGTGCTTTCGCACACTCCAACCGTCCTTCTGTTCGGCCTGGAGTTTCAGGGCCAACGCCTCGGGGCTTCCGGCGCTGATCGTCCGTTCGTCAGCGGACCTGGACCGCTCCTGATAAATGGCCCTTAGTTCGTCGCCAGTCGCCAGCCCTTTCAGGATCGGTGGCATCAATGGAGGACTCTCGGCGGGGGCTCAATTTTCATGGGATCGTATTATTACGCGAATCGCGCGGTTTGCAATCCTTAAACACCGATCCGTTCGTATCTCCATGGCGTGTCCCGTGCGGTTTAGAGCTTGCTGTTACAAGAGCTGGTGCCCATTGTGCCGCTGCGATTCCGGCCGTGTTGATCCTTAGCGTCCTCCGGACTTTGCCCATTCGAGTTACTTTTCCAATTATTATCAGTGCTATATAAGAGACTTGCGGACTGGCCTATGTGGGCAGCCGCCTCAGCGACGCGAGCGCACGGGTCCTGCCTTCGTCGCCCTCGGGGGCGCCGGTGACCGTCAGCGCCTGATCCAACACCTCGACCCAACGCGCTTACTGCAAGCGCCTAGATAGGGGTCCCGGAGGTGGGACTGGCGACGGGCCTGGAGGCACCCACCCCTCTTGCCACCCGATGGAGACCGCGACGGAAACCTGCGGGCGGCGCCGGTTTCCTGGACAGTCGGATAAGCTAAGGGCTGACCGGTCCAAAGAGACGTGAGACCTGTGTGTGAAGAGAAAATGCCCCGAAAGCCCGATCATTGGCCACGGAAAAGTCCTCGTAGGCGAAAACCAGTTGCCCCTTAGGTTGGCATTTTTATGCAGCAACGAGGACTTTGGCGCAAGGATGAATATACGAACAGGTGGTGCCTGAAACGGTGAGAGCAAAATCTCCGACAAGTTGCCGCGGGTCTCGCGCTCGATAGGAGCGATGGCGGCGGGTTCGTTTCGGCAGGCGGGATGTCGGAGACCGGCAAAATAAGTTAGGCGAGGGATGCGGGCCGAGATCCTTTTTGGTTAGCCGCCAGCATGCTGTGGGCGATCTTGGAACGCCGACAATCAGTCGAGATGGCCGTCACTCGAAGATTGGGTTGGTTCCGTCTGGAATAGATCGCGGAGGCGTTGAAGGGCCCGGCAACCAAGTTCTGCGGAGCGACGACCGGGCGGGCCGGCCCCCCCTTGCTCAAATCCAAAGATTTCGATGACGTCCGGAAGGTCCCAGCCCGCTCGGAGTAGCCATCCTAAGGCGGCCTCCACTAACGCCAACTGTGCGATTCTCGGCAGATCATCGTCATGAGCATAGACCAGCGCGCGTCCCGCCGTTCGAAACGCTCCCGCTCGGTCATTCTTGGCTGCTGCATAGTAATCGCAACGGCCGGAGGCGTCTGCAAGATAGGCGGCTTGTCCGGGTGACCGCTGCATCCAAGCATACTCGAGCGAAACTGCTGCGGCAAAGCAAGCGTCGTGAGTTGGCGACAACAGAAGTGCTTGGATTCGGTCGATCAAGGTGGCTCGATGGTCGCCGTCAACTTTCAATCGAGCCAGAAGCCGTTCGGCAAAGATTTTAATGTCTGCATCGAGCGAGTTGTGCAGCCGCGGCATGCGCAGGATAAGTTCGGCTAGCATAGGTTGGTGAATCCCAGCCAGCGCATCTTGCGAACGCAAATCGAATTCTCGCTGCCAGCGCCGATCGGCCGCGGCGGGTAAATTCTCATTGTCTGCCGGTACGTTGTCCGTTGTTGTTGGTCGGCTAATCCCTTTCTCTGCATCAGAAACAGAGTCGGTCCGCCGCCGGTCGTCCCCCTTGGGCCCATCCGAGGTAGATTCGGCCGAGGAAAGCTCGGTAGGTTGTCTGTTTCGGCGCTCCCTAACTCCGGTCTGCCTGGGCATGCATAGGGTCCTTTTTGGCGAGACCGCCCAAATCCGATTGATCCGAGATGCCCCGATTCGGCCGTCGTTGCACGACCTTTCTCCAATATCCGCCCAACTGTCAACCAGAAACGCCTCCAATGGAGGCGTTTATGCCACCATTGGAGGCTGTAAAGGATTCCTGCTGGACGGAGCACCGGGAATCCTTGTCAACGGTGGGTGTGCGCGAACCTGCAGCTGCCTTTTCGAGCGTTTTGCCGCCGCCCCGTCTCCTCGCTGCGGCACGAACCCTCGTCCGCTTATCGCAACGCCAACTCGCCGCTGAGGCAGGTATCGACCGAAGCCTGATCTGCCGGTACGAAGCCGGGACATCGAAGCTTCGATCCGACAGCTTCGGAGCGATTCTCACGGTGCTCAGGAAATATGGCATCCGGTTTATCGGGGAATCGGATGAGGTCGCTATGGGCCTGCTGCTTATCAAAAAGCAGGTCTCCAAGCGTGGTTCATCTCCTGAAAGCGAAATCCACCCCGAATGACGTTAGGAATGTTAGGGATCGACCGGCAACAAGCCCGATAACAAACAAGTCGTCCGGATAGGGCAAGGAAGCGAATTTGGGCTATGATCGCGGCGGTGTGGTGGTTGGACCCCAGAAGGGCGAGATCTAGCAACGTGAACCGAACTGATCGGTGAGCACACCTACCTTGCCACCCTTCTTTTACAGGTGGATGGTACGGATACCAGTACGCCGTTTCCGCGAAACCGACCATATCAAGAGCGAGATGGGAACTGCCCGCTTGGGATGGAAACCGGATGTAAGATACCCGCGCCGCGGGTGACTGGTTCGCGCCCAGTCTCGCCGTCCCGCCGCCCTTGCCGCCCCCCGAAGCGGACACTCCCCGAAGACCGCCGGGTGGCTGGCGTGGGTGGGGTTCCCAGTCCGCTCTTCGATTACCCAACGGGAAACCAGAAGTTCAGCCAACAAACCGGAACTGGTCGTTTGCATAGGACGGCTTTCTGCTGCGACTTGTCGAAGCACCCAAAAAGACCTTGACCGCGCGGACGTAGCCCTGCAATCAGGTTGCATGCAATATGATTTCTCGACCCTATCGCACTCTGCCTTCGAGGACTTAGTCCGGGATCTTCTCGGCCGCGAATTAGAGGTCCGGTTTGAAGCATTTACCGAAGGGCGAGATGACGCTATGGACGGTCGTCACGCGCTGGCTGAGGGAGCCATCATCCTTCAAGCTAAGCATTATCATCGCTCTACTTTTTCAATGCTCAAATCTAAGATGAAAAAAGAGCGGCGGGCAATCGATGCCCTGCAAGCCAAGCGCTATATCCTCGCGACTTCGAGGCCTCTCACGCCGTCGAATAAAGGCACGCTGGCCGAAATCATTGGTCCTTCTCTCCGGGCCCACGCCGACATTTTTGGACCAGACGACCTAAAGGCACTGCTACGAAAGTATCCCGACATCGAGACGTCGCATCTAATAAAGCTTTGGGGACCGAGTACCCCGGTCCTAAAGGCGGCCTTGGCCGAGGCCTTGATGGAAGCGCGCGTCGATAACGCCAGCGGTCACAGGGGCGATGATCTCATCCTGTTCGAGTTCTGGAAAACGCAAATCAACCTGAACTCGCTTGCTTGGCATGTGCACGATCGGCCCAATCATGACTTCAATATAGTTATTAGTGACGATTTCATTAGTCGGTGTATATACTTCTTGGATCAGATCGATGAATTCCTACCCTCCCGTTCACCGAGCAACCCAATGAGGTGGGCTATGGAGCAATTCATCCGCGCGGTGCGGGACTTCATCGAGCTAATCGGCGAAGCTGAGCCGCGTACGAGACAGTCCAAGTACTTACCTCTCTTTTTAAGAGAGAAAGAGAATGGCAATTTTATCTATCTCGTAAACACTGAACAAGCAACTCCCTGGGGCTTGCCAGCGTCAGATCAGATCAGTTTTGAAAAGCACGTTCTGCGGCAGGTCATGTTTGCCATGATCGTCACGGCCAACGGCGTGATCCATGCTGAAAATGGACTCAGAAACTCTGGAGAACCACACCCTTACATCCTGCTCGGTCCCGAAATGCCTTACATACCAGATCAGGCATATCCGGGATTTGAGGAAATTCGACAGAAGCTTTTACATCAGTATCAGTCTGAATAGTTTGATTAGCAACGACTCCGTTCGGGGTCTTCGTCGTCAACCGCGGAGTTGTGCTTATGGCGATGCGTAAGGTCGGTATATCCGCTTCCCGGCAGATGATTGGTAGTCCGAGCGATCGATGTTGGTCGGAGCCTGCCGAAGCGGTTGGCAGTCGGAGTATCCGCTTCCCTATCCCACCTACCCGGAACCCGCCCTTCCGGTTTCGGCCGACTCAAATCCGTTTGGGCGGCAGCCGCAAAGGACCGCCCAGGTAGGAATGGCCACCGGACGATGAACCATCACATGCGATCGGCTTCTCGGAAACGCTTCACTAGCTGACCGCCTCGACTATCCGACGCGGCGCGCCAATGGCTGTCCGAGGGTTCGTCAATCAGTGGGCCGATCCGCATGGCCAAGGTCGGCGGCCTGAACCTCGCCAGATTGCCGGCGCCCGATCTGATGGGCAGTGGACGCCCAGTGATGGGTCTTTCCTGGGGTTTAAAATGAGCCTCATCCTACGAGGCTCATTCGTTAGGTAGATTGCTCCTAGCGACAATTCCCCGGATCTGGCTGGGTTTGACAGCGCAGAAGCAATCTATCTACCCAGTGAGCCTGGTCGGTGTCGACATAAGGACAATATCCAGGTCAACGCGGTGCTGCCGGGCTGGATCGACACCGATCTGACGCGCGGAGCGCGGCGGCAGGTGGAGGGGCTGCACGCAAGCGTCGAGAAGCGCACGCCGGGCGGACGCTGGGGCACGCCGGACGACATGGCGGGTATTGCCGCGTTCCTGGCGAGTCCGGCATCCGATTTCGTTACTGGGACGGCGATTCCTGTCGATGGGGGATTCTCGATCGCGATGTAGGCGCGTCGTTTCGGGGTCTTGTGCGCCTCGGGACAGGCCCGGCGGGCTCGGTCCACCGCTTCGCAACACGGAGAAGCGAAAGGGCCGCGGAGGGCCGCGGAGTAGCGCAAGGGCAGCGCGGCTTGGCAGCCGGGCCTGCCAAAACACACGACCCTGTTGCACGCTTTGCCAACCCTCGCTTGCGCCGACCCACGCGGGTGATCCCGTTCGGTGCCTCCGCGGCCCTCAGCGGCCCTCGTTCTTTCTCCGTGTTGAAAAGCGGTGTTTAGGCGACGCCCAACAATTAGCGCTTCGGCCCCGGCGGCTTCTTCAAACCGTCATGGCCCGGCTTGTCCGGACCACCTGTCGCGGCACGTGCTGACGGCGGTGGCCCGGACGAGCCGGGCCATGACGGTATAACGTGGACCGCCCGATTCGCTTCGTTGGGGCGTCGCCTTAGCGCGTTGCCGGCGCCGATGGGGGGGTACCCTTTCAATATACAGCAGAAACGATCCCGCCTCGAACGCTCTTAGAACTTCTCCACCCACGGCCGCAGCTCGACCTCCCAGGTCCACGCGCTGCGCGGCTGGTTCGCCACCTGCCAGTACGTCTCGGCGATCGCATCCGGATCCAGCGTGCTGTCCGGATTGTCGTTCGGATCCGCCCGGCCCGCGCTCCGAATTCCTCCGTCGATGACGAAATGCGCCACGTGCACGCCTTTCGGCGACAACTCCCGCGCCAGGCTCGACGCCAGCCCGCGCAGCGCGAACTTGCCCATCGCGAAGGCGGAGGAGTTCGGATACCCCTTCACGCTCGCCGACGCCCCGGTCAGCAGGATCGCCCCCGAGCCGCGCGCCACCATGTGCCGCGCCGCCTGCTGCGCCACCAGGAACCCGCCATAGGCGCTGACTGCGAGCGCCTTCGCCACCTCCTCCGGGATCAGATCCGTCACCGGGCCGCGCGCCCGGGCGCTGGCGTTGTAGACGACGATGTCGGGCACGCCCTGGGTGGCGACTACCACCTCGAACAATGCGGCGACCTCCTCCGGTTCGGTCGCCTCGCAGGCGAAGGTGGTGCCGGCGGTCTCCTCGGCCAGCTTCGCCAGCTTGTCCGGCTCGCGGCTGGCCATCGCCACCTGAAGCCCGTGCTTGGCGAACAGCCGCGCCAGCGAGGCGCTCAGCCCGGGTCCGACACCCACGATCAATGCGGTCTTGAAATCCATTTCAACGCCCTCCGGATACAGGCACTATGACGCCCGTAATATAGGACGCTTCCGGCGACAGCAGCCAGAGCACGGCGTCGGCAACCTCCTCCGCCGTGCCGACGCGCCCCATCGGCACGCCGCCGACGAGCCTGGTCAGGCGATCGGGCAGGCCGGCGCGGGCGTGCAGGTCGGTCTGGATCAGGCCCGGGCTGACCGCGTTGACCCGGATGCCGCGCCCGGCCAGTTCCTTCGACGCGCCAATGGTCAGGCTGTCGAGCGCGCCCTTCGAGGCGGCGTAATGGATCCACTCGCCGGCACCGCCGAGTTCGGCCGCGCGGGAGGAGATGTTGACGATCCCGCCCCCTGCCCCGCCGCGATCGGTGGCCATGCGGGCGACCGCCTCGCGGATCATCAGGAACGGCGCGCGGACGTTGACCGCCAGGACCGTGTCGAGGATCTCCGTCGTGACGCTGTCGATCCTGCCCATCGGCCCCGGCGTCCCGGCGTTGTTGACCAGGGCGGTGACCGGGCCGAGCTTCTCATCGACGGTCCGGTACAACGACAGGATGGACGCTTCGTCCGCCATCTCGGCCTGCACCGCGATGGCGGTCCCCCCGGCGGCGGCGATCTCCGCCACCACCGCATCGGCCAGGGCCCGGTTGGACTGCCAGGTCAGTGCCACCGCGTAGCCGCGCGCCGCCGCCAAACGGGCGACCGCCGCGCCGATGCCCTGGCTGCCGCCGGTGACGATCATAATATGTTGCATGGTCGTTTCCCTTTTCTACTGCCCCTGCGTTCTCGTATCATGCCGCGACAAACAAGAGACAACCGGGAGGCGACGATCGTGCTGGGTTTGATGCAATCGCACGGGCTGATGATTTCCTCGATCCTGACCCACGCGGCGCGGCACCACGCCTCCGCCGAGGTGGTCTCCAGGACGCACGAGAACACCACCCACCGCTACACCTGGGCGGATGTCGAGCGCCGCTCCCGCCGCCTCGTCCGCGTCCTTCAGAAACTCGGTGTGGGGCGGCAGGACCGCGTCGGCACCCTGGCCTGGAACGGCTACCGCCATCTGGAAGTTTACTACGCTGCCTCGGGCATGGAGGCGATCTGCCACACCATCAATCCCCGCCTGCATCCGGACGACATCGCCTACATCATCAACCACGCGCAGGATAAAGTCCTGTTCGTCGACCTCAGTTTCGCCCCGCTGATCAGCTTGCTCGCGGCGAAGATCGCCGGCACGGTGAAAACGGTCGTCATGCTGTGCGATCCCGCGTCGATGCCGGAGGTGACGCTGGCGCCGGGTATGACGCTGTGCTGCTACGACCAACTGATGGACGCGGCGGACGAAGACTACACCTGGCCGTCGTTCGACGAAAACACCGCCAGCGCGCTGTGCTATACGTCCGGCACCACCGGCAAGCCGAAGGGCGTGCTGTACAGCCATCGTTCCACTTGGTTACATGCTTACGCGGTGTCAATGCCCGACGTGCTGGATATTCGCGCCACCAGCCGGGTGCTGCCGGTGGTGCCGATGTTCCATGTCAATGCCTGGGGCGTGCCCTATGCGACCGCGCTGGCCGGGGCGGCGCTGATCCTGCCCGGGCGGCATCTCGACGGCGCCAGCATGGCGGATGTGCTCAACGTGGAGCGGGTCACCTTCACCGCCGGCGTGCCGACGGTCTGGCTCGGGCTGCTCGAGCACCTGCGATCGAGCGGGCAGCGGCTGGAGACGGTGACGCGGATCATGACTGGCGGGTCCGCCGCGCCGCCGCTGCTGATCGAGGCGTTCCGCGACGAATACGGCGTCAGGGTGGAGCATGGCTGGGGCATGACCGAACTCAGCCCCGTCGGCACGTTCAACGCGCCGAAGCCGGCGCAGCTCGGCCTGACGCGCGAGCAGGCGACCCGGCACATGCTGAAGCAGGGCCGCATCCTGCCCGGCCTCGACATGAAGATCGTCGATGGCGACGGCAACGAGCTGCCGCGCGATGGCGTCGCGTTCGGCGACCTGAAGGTGCGCGGGCCGTGGGTGGCCAGCGCGTATTTCGGCGAGGAGGCGGGGGCCGCGCTGGACAAGGACGGCTGGTTCGCCACCGGCGACGTGGCGACGATCGATCCGGACGGGTTCATGGAGATCACCGACCGGTCGAAGGACGTGATCAAGTCGGGCGGCGAGTGGATCAGCTCGATCACGCTGGAGAACATCGCCGTCTCCCACCCCGACGTGGCCGAGGCGGCGGTGGTCGCCGCGCCGCATCCGAAATGGGACGAGCGCCCACTGCTGCTGGTGGTGCCGCGGCCGGGGCACACGGTCGATCCCGAACTCGGTGCGGGCATTGCTGGCGGGCCAGGTGGCGAAGTGGTGGCTGCCGGACGACGTCGTGGTGGTGCCGGAATTGCCGCATACCGCGACCGGCAAGCTGCTGAAGACGAGCCTGCGGGCGCAATACAAGGACCATTACAAGAAAGCATAGGCCGCCGGGTGGATCGGCGGCTGTTGGCATGGGGGTTGCGGCCCGGCCTGGCGCGGATCTCTTCGTCGTGTCATGGCCGGGCGTGGCCCCATGGGTATCAGGATAAGGGGCCAGGCGGAGCACGACGTTCGCTCCTTGCGTCATGGCCCGGCTTGTCCGCGGCACGTGCTGGCATAGGTGGCCCGGACAAGCCGGGCCATGACGGTGAGAGAACGAGGCGCCGGCCCAACTTTTCCCTCGTTGCCCGTGATCCTGACGCTTATGGGGATCGGCCTTGGCAGCCACGACTTTGCCACCATCAGCACCGCAAATCGTGGATGGCCGGGCCAAGCCCGGCCATGACACAGGGGCGCACAAGACCGGCCAAGACACAGGGGCGCACAAGCCCGGCTATGACGGTGGGGGCTGGGGCGCCGCCCATCCTTCCCCGCCTGTGGCTGTTCACCGACTCCAACCGCCTGCCCGACCCTCGCGCCGCTGTTGCCGCCCTGCCACGTGGTCGCGCGGGCGTGGTTCTGCGGCACGACGCCGATCCGGCGCGCGCGGCACTCGGCCGGGACCTCGCGCGGATCTGCCGGGAACGGCGGCTGGTGCTCGTGGTCGCGGGCGATGTCCGGCTGGCGTCGGCACTTCAGGCCGGAGTGCATCTGCGCGGCGGGCGCTGGCCGGGCCTGCCGCGGCCGGGCGGGATCGTGACCAGTTCCGCGCACTCAGTCCCGGACCTGTGGCGAGCGGCGCGGGCGGGCGCCGATCTGGCGTTCCTGTCGCCGGTGTTCGCGACGTCGAGCCACCCCGGCGCGGCCGGGCTTGGTCCTCTGCGCTGGAGCGCGATGGTGCGTTACCTGTTGCCGCACCGCATGCGCGTCGGGGCGCTCGGCGGGGTGGACGGCCGATCGGCGCGGCGGTTGCCGCGCGGGGCCCAAGCGGTGGGGGCGATCGCGGCGCTGGCGCCCTGACGTTGCCGGCGGTTTGCGACAGCATGATGACAGCCCTGATGCATAAATACCCGAATTCCGCCCCCGGACAGTGGATTTGTGACCCGGCCGCCACAGTGTTTCGGAAATGCCATGCTACACCTCCGAACCGGGTTGCGATTAGATAAACCAAACGTCATTAAGTCCGCGAGGTCTGGCAGCTCCCCGCCGGTTCGCGGGAATCGACGGGCGGGGCCTGAGGATGATCGCCGGCTTTGCCGGTGTAGTAAGGAGGGTCTTCATGCGTAAACTACTCTTGGCCACCGCGGCCGTCATGGGAGCGACCGGCGGTCTGGCTTATGCCCAGACGCCCGCGAATCCCTCGCAAGGCCAGTTGGCCGCGCCGTACGGCGCCGGCCCGGCCAAGGACAACAACAACAATGCCTGGGGCGTCGCCAACACCCCGTCCGGCAGCGCCGCCGCCGGCCCGCTGAGCACCATCTATGCGCCGAACGTGAATGCGGTCCCGGCTCCGGGCACCATCGTCATCCGCCTGAACGGCCGCGTGGAAGTTGAAGTCGCCGGCACGTTCTCCAGCCTGAACACGGGCGTGACTGTTCCCACCAGGGCCAACCCGCTCGGCACCCCGAACGGCTATAAGCTGAACCCTGTCGGCGTCGGCACCTACTTCCGCCTGTATCCGGGCTTTGACGGCCTGGCGGCGAACGGCATACGCTACGGCGCCTCGGTCGAAATCCGCGAAAACTTCTATGCCGGCACGACGGGCACCACCCAGGGCACCACGACCGGCGTGGGCTCCGCCACCGGTCCCAGCGCCAACGCCTCCTCGCAGACCCTTTGGGTTCGCCAGGCGTTTACCTACCTCGCCACCGACCAGGCCGGTATCGTGCGCCTCGGTCAGGGCAGCGGCGTGATCAGCCTGTTCGACAACTGCATATTCACCAGCCAGTGCTGGGACGCCGGTCTCGGCAACCTGAACGGCTCCGGTCTGGCCGACATCGGTCCGGCCCAGGCACAGCCGCCGTTCGTCTGGCTCGCCCAGGCCGGTGCGGAAGTCGCCAACAACAAGATCGTCTACCTGTCACCGCAGTTCTTCGGCTTTGACTTCGGCATGCAGTACGCGCCGAGCGAAGGCAACGCCTTCTCGAACGGCGTCGGCAGCAGCCCGCTGCAGACCGCGCCCTGCAACCAGGCCGGCGCGAACTGCATCAACGTCTCCTCCGGCAACGACGCCTCCCGCTGGCTGAACCAGGTCGGCGGCGGACTGCGCTATCAGCAGAACTTTGGCGCGGTTGACTTCAAGGTCTACGGCTTCGGCGAAACCGCCCAGTCGGAAAACTATACCGTTCCCGGCGGCACCTTCACCCCGGCCCAGGTCCGCGCGGGCGTCGCCGGCGCCAGCACGGCCAGCATCAAGTATCAGAACCTCGGCTTCTACAAGGCCGGCACCGCAGTCACCTTCGCCAACTTCACCGTCGCGCTCGACTATATCGGCGGCGCGGTCAACGGTCAGTTGAACCTGGTGCCGGAAGGCGGCTCGAACATGAACGCGCTGCTGCCGGGCATCACCTACGCCAACGGTCCGATCACCGCGGGCGCGATGTTCGGCGAGATCTGGAGCCAGGGTGCGGCGCAGTTGGCGGGCTACTCGCAACGGCATGAGTACGAAATGGCTTTCGGCGGCGCCTACAAGCTCGCCCCGGGCGTCCAGCTCGTCGGCGAATACCAGTACGCCTATCGCCATCAGAGCGGATGGGATTTTGCCACCAACAGCCTCGGCGGCAGCCTCTCCGGTGCCCCGGGCACTCACCTGTCCACCAACGACGCGCAGTCTCAGCAGATTCTGTTCTCTACCGTCCTGACCTGGTAAGCTTCGGGTCCGAACCAACGGCGAAAACGGCGGGGCATCACCCCGCCGTTTTCTTTTGTGGCGCTCCCTCGGTGCGAGCCGCCACAATGGCGATTGCTGGCGAGACGGCACGGGTCTAAGACGGCGCGCTACGACCTGTTCAACAAAAGGCTGACCCGTTTGATGCGCCCGACCTCGATTTCCGCTCGTGTCCTCCCCGTGGCGCTGTTCGCCGGGTTGGCGGTCGCGGCCTGCTCCTCCTCCAAGCCGAGCCCGACGGACCCGAACTTCCAGGGCCTGGGAAGCGGCGGGCCCGGCGACCCGTCGGTCACCCGCATGGGCGGCGAGGATAGCGGCATCATCTTCGGCAACAGCAAGAACGGCAACGAGGCGGGCGGCGGCGGTGGCCCGGCCGGCGGCAGCGGCATCGGGGTCAACGCCTTCCTGTGGCGCGGCGCGCTGGATACGATTTCGTTCATGCCGCTGGCCTCGGCCGATCCGTTCGGTGGGGTGATTATCACCGACTGGTATACGCCGCCGGGCACCAGCGGGGAGCGCTTCAAGGCGACGATCTACATCCTCAGCCGCAACCTGCGCAGCGACGGGGTGCGGGTGAACATCTTCCGCCAGGTGCTGGAGAACGGCCAGTGGGTCGATGCGGCGGTGTCGGAGACGACGGTGGCCGATATCGAGAACAAGGTGCTGGAGCGGGCGCGGCGGATGCGCGAGCAGATGCAGGCGACCAGCTAGCGCGGTTTCACGCCGCCGCCGTCACGGCCCGGCCGCTTGTCCGCATTGGCGTCAGGATAAGGGGTCATGCGGAGCAAGGCGTTCTCCACATTCGTCATGGCCCGGCTCGTCCGGGCCACCTGTCGCCGCACGTGCTGGCATAGGTGGCCCGGACGAGCCGGGCCATGACGGTAAGAGAGCAAGGCCCCGGGCAAACTTTTCCCCTCGCTTCCTTATCCGCATGGGGCTTGGCCGGGCCACCCGGGACTTACGGTGCTGGTAGCGGCAAAGTCGTCGATGGCCGGCACAAGGCCGGCCATGACACGAAATCGACGCTCGTGCCGGTTCCGCTTGCGCCCGCTTCGCCAGCGGCGGTCTCAGGCCGGGGCGGTTCGTCCCGGTCTGCCGAGTGCCTCCTTCACCGCCGCGGCGACCATGGTGCCGGTGTCCGGGACGAATGGGACCGCGGCGGACGATGTGGCGGGCGGGGCGCCGCCGGGAAATCCGGCCATCATGATGCGGGCGCCCTGGCGCATCGATTCGAGATCCGGCGGGAACATCGACACGCCGCCGATGGTTGGCCGCGGCTCCGGAGCCTTCGCCGGCGGCTTGTCCTTCGGGGCATCGGCCTTCGGCGCGGCGGGTTTGCCACAGGCGGCGAGGTAGTCCTGCATGGCTTCGGCGACCTGAGCCTCGATCTCGGCTTCGGCCGCGGCATCGAGTTCGGGTTGCTCGGGCTCGCTCTTGATCTCGGGCGGTTCCGGCTGCGGATTGTCCAGCAGGTACCGCCGCCGCTGCATCATCGCACGCTCGCTTTGATCGGCCGAGCGATTGAGGGCGTTGGCGCGGCCGTAGGCGCGCATCTGCTCCGGGTGGGAAAGGTCGTTCGACGACACGGCCTTGCCGAGCAGAGCGAGCGCGGCCATCGAGAAGGCGATGGTGCGGGCGGCGTTGACGAAGTCGGCACGGTTTTCCGGGTAGTAGGCGTTCGAGGGCGCTCCAGGCCATGCGGCGGGCGCGGTCGATGTTGATCTGCTCGAGTTTGAAGAACGGGATGAGGTGTTCCGCGACCCGGAGCTGGAGGCCGATGGAGGGACGGAACGGGTCGGGGGCGGGCTTGGGCGTGGGTGTCGGGGACATGGGGGCATGGCCTTCGTGTGTTCTTGTTATGTTCTTACACCAGGAGGTTGTGGAAAGGCAAGGGAAATATTCGGAATCGAGTGCCGGGTGCGGGCTGGCGGGTTGGTCGCGCCCTATGCCTCGATGGCGAGTCCGTCGAGCGCCCGAGCCGGCGCTCTATCTCGAACTGACGACGCAACAGTCGTATATCTGTACATCGTCTGCGGTCGAGGATGTTTGGCTGTTTGATGCGGCGCGAGGTCCCGGAGCGAACGACAGGTTCAACTACGGGTTCGTGCCTCCCCGGCTGTTGAGGTGGTTACTCAGAAGTATCGAGGTTATTTGGGTGCGCATCCCGGCTTTCGTCTCAGCCGGTGATACCGTCTGGATGCAGCTTTCGGTCGACTTCCAAATCCACTAACGCGGATAATATCATGGTGGGGCTTTGTCAGTCTTCCAGCTCGGCCGGCAGAGTCCGCAGCCGGGCATCGTCCGCAGCCACAAGCGCCCGCCTGGCGACCTTGCATCCGAACTCCGGTTCCTCCGATCCGATCCGATATTGTCCGGCTCGTTCTCGGCGAAACCGTCGAGAAAGACAGTGCGCCCACCGGAGCGGAACGCTGTGGGGGATGGTTCAAGTCGTTCCGAGGGTCGAGCGCGGATGGCCGGGACAGTCCCATGACGGAAACGGAATGCCGGATCGGCCCTACCCGTCTTCTCCGCTGCCGATCGCCATGATCGCCCGGCCCATCGCGATCGATCCGAACGTGACCACGAACCCGAACGTCAGCAGCCCGAACGCCATCCATCCGCCCTGCGTGTTCATGACCAGATCCCGCAGGGATGCGACATTGGTCGCGACCATCCCGACCGAGGCAACCACCCCGGCGAGACAGCCCGCCAGCAGATGCGGCAGGACATAGCGGAGGACTTCCATACGATCGGAAACGCAGACACGGGTGCCGGTTCCCCGCCACCCGGCTGGTTTCGCTACCTTAACGCAGATGTGTTAACGGTTCGGCAAGGCGGCTGGCGCTTTCTTGTCGCCGTTGGACGAATTTGCCCTGCCGTGCACCGCAAGCCGTGGATGGCCGGCACAAGGCCGGCCATGACACACAGGTCGGCCGGAGCCGGGCCATGAGACAACGGCCCAGCGCGCGGCAGCGTCCTCAAATCACCGTCAGGCTTACTGCCACGTTGTTCCGGGTGGCGTTGGAATACGGACACACCTGGTGCGCCTTCTGCACCAGTTCCTCCGCTGCGGCGTGGTCCACGCCTGGCAGGGCGATCTTCAGCGCCACGTCGATGCCGAAGCCGCCCTCGCTGCGCGGGCCGATGCCGACGGTGGCGGTGACGCTGGCGTTGTCAGGCACCTTCGCCGTGCCGCCCTGCGACGCGACGAACTTCATCGCACCCAGGAAGCAGGCGGAATACCCCGCGGCGAACAACTGCTCCGGGTTATTCCCTGCCCCGCCGCCGCCGCCGAGTTCCTTCGGCGTGCTCAGGTTGACGTTCAGGCTGCCGTCCTCGGTGGCGGCGTGGCCGTCGCGGCCCCCTGTCGCGGTGGCGGTGGTGCGATACAAAACGTTGACCGGCATAAGCATCCTCCTGTTGGCAAACGCCGCGAGGCATAGCGCGCCGCGCCCGCGCCGACCAGATCACTCCGCCGGATGCACCGGTCGCGGGGCCGCTTCCAGCGAGACGTCGTGCCGCAGTATCAGCACGATCACCATGCCCATCAGCGCGCAAGCCGCGATCGCCCACAGGCCGGAGGCGAAACTGCCGGTGACGTCCTTCAGCCAGCCCATGATGAACGGCCCGAAGAACCCGGCCAGATTGCCGACGGCGTTGATCACCGCGATCCCCGCCGCCGCCGCCGCGCCCGACAGGAACGCCGTCGGGAAGGTCCAGAACACCGGCAGCACCGCGAACACGCCGAACGCGCCGAGGGACAGCAGCAGCATCTTCAAGCGCCGGGCTGTCCACCAGGGTCGATCCGGCGATGCCGATGGCCGAGATCAGGAACGGAATCGCCGCATGCAGCTTGCGCTCCAGCTTTTCGTCCGAGCGGCGGCTCCAGATCACCATGCCGACGGTGCCGACGATATACGGGATGGCGGAGACGAAGCCGGTCTGCACGTTGGTCAGGCCGAAGCCCTTGACGATCTGCGGCAGCCAAAAGGCGATGCCATAGTTCGTGGCCACGGCGCCGAAATAGACCAGCGCCAGGGCCAGCACCTTCGGATTGGTCAGGGCCTGGCGGACGCTGAGGCCGTGGATCTCCTCCTTGTTCTGCGCCTCGGCGGACAGGCGCTGGGCCAGCCAGGCGCGTTCGTCCGGTTGCAGCCATTTGGCGTCGGCCGGGCGGTCGGTCAGGTAGAAGAACACGACGCCTGACAGGATCAGCGCGGGCGCGGCTTCGATGATGAACAGCCACTGCCAGCCGGCGAGGCCGTAGACGCCGTCCAGGTTCAGGATGATGCCGGAGACCGGGAAGCCGAGCACCGAGGACAGCGGGATCGCCGCCATGAACCAGCCGATGATTCGGGCGCGGTAAGTGCCGGGGAACCACAGGGTCAGGTAGAAGATGATGCCGGGGAAGAAGCCCGCCTCGGCCGCGCCGAGCAGCACGCGCACGAGGTAGAAGCTGTATTCGCCGGTCACCAGCGCCATCGAGCCGGACAGGATGCCCCAGGACAGCATGATGCGGGCGATCCATTTGCGCGCGCCGAACCGTTCCAGGGCGAGGTTGGAAGGGACCTCGAAGATGAAATAGCTGAAGAAGAAGATGCCGGCGCCGAAGCCGTAGGCGGTGGCGGAGATGCCGAGTGCCTTGTTCATGGTCAGCGCGGCGAAGCCGACATTGACGCGGTCGAGATAGGCGACGAAATAGCACAGCATCAGAAACGGCACGAGCCGCCGCGATACCTTGGCGATCGTGCGTTGTTCAATCGATTCCATCGTGACGTTTCCCCTGTCGGCGCTTGGGCGCCATTATGTCGCTACGCCGCAATAGACAGAAATGCGAGAGGGCGGTCAATCGGGTGCCGGATGGGCAAGCGTTGCCGATACGGAGGCATGTGCAGGGCGGGGCGGTCTCCGCGCTCGGGATGCGCGCTCTCAAAACTGCCACGGTGTCAGCCAGTGTCCAGCGAATGTCGCCAAAAAAATGGACATCCGGGCCGGGCGGCTGCGCTTTCTATACGAGTGGAGGACGGAGTCGTATCTGGATGACAACATATTCCGGCATTTTCTTCCGGATAACGTTGTTATTGTCGATTCCGTCACGGAGCCGGAAAATCCGGCCGTTGCGGCGAGCGTCACCGGCGCGGGCGGGATCGAAAAATCCTCTGTTTGCAGCCACACTTTGTCTGTCCGGCCGCGGCGGGCACAAGTTTGTACGGGGCTGCCAACAAACGCCGGCGCGTCCCGGAACATTCCGAAATAGAGGCAAAAATGTGATCGCGATTTCGTGAGCTTTCGGTTGTCACCTCACGAACCCGCGAGATAAAAGAGATGATGTTTCCTCCCTCAAACTTGGGCTGCGGGGGTCTCGGTTCCCGCGGCCATTCTTTTTGTTTGGGCGGGGTGGTTGCGGCGGTGTGGTGTCGGAATGCCGCATCTGAGCCTGAAAGAGACTATGTCCGCGAGCGGAACAATAGAAGCTGTTCGTTACTTGACGGCATTAACTGTTGCGATGTCGCTTCTGGCCTTTATGGAGGTTATTATGCGCGATCTAGCCGAACTCGAACACCTGCGGGCCGCACGGCATTTGCCGACGGGCCTGGCCTTTGAGGTCTCCGATCTCATGCTGGCGCAAAGCCGGGCAGCTTTCAATGATGCCCGCATCGTCGTTCGCCTCGATCACGGCACGGAGGACGAGGAGTACGAGGAAGTCATCGATCTTCGCATCGGACGAAGCTCGGCGTCGCGTCTGATCATGTGGCGCAGCGCGATGAATGTCTTTGTCCAGCCCCTGCTCGGCAGACGGCAGAAGTTTCGTTCCGTGGCCGAGGCGCTGGAGAGCGTGTTTCCGGCGCGGCGTGTCGCACTGACCGACATTGTGGCGGAGGCCTGGCCAATTGATTGACTATCAAAATGATATGCTGCGACCTCTTCCGGCGCCGTGACAGACAGGCAGGTTGAGATCGTCCTTTTGCGGGGTTGTCCAATGTTCAGTTTGTTCGCATTTCAAATGATGCTCGGTCGTATTTGGATCGGATCCTTGGCCAACACGGAGAGCCTCCTGCCGCTTGGCCATAGCCACACCGACCGGAAGGCGGCGACGCATGCGATGCATGAGCTTGACGCGATCGTCCGAAACCACGCCGCGCGACGCCGCCGGGAAGCGCGGGACGCCTGACGGCGGACAGCGGCGGTGGTCAGCCGCCGCTGATCGCGGTCATGATCCACACGACCTCGCCAGCCGCCAGCCGCGTCTCCAAAGTCGCGCGGTCTCCCGCGACGAAGACGTTGATATGACGCCGCAACTTAGGCGCCGGCTCGCACAGGCGATCGCGCATGCCGGGCCATCGCCGGTCCAGCGCGTCGATCAGTTCGCCGACTGTTGCGGCGGGAACCGCGGGCTCCCGCTCGCAACCGGGGAACAGCCGTAGCAGTGCCGGCGGCAGAACCGCGACAACGTGCTCCATCCCCTGCCCTATCGGTCAATGACGAGGGTCTCCACCGAGAGTATCGGCGGCAGGTGGTGGGCGATCGGGCGCCATGTCTCGCCCTCATTGGCGCTGGCGAACAGCGTCCCCGTATTGGTCCCCGCATAGACCCCCGCCGGCCCCAGCCGATCGGCTGCCATCGCCTGACGAAGGACGCCGAAGAAAGCGTTTTGCTGGGGCAGGCCCTCGCGCAGCGCCTCCCACCGCGAGCCGCCGTCCCGCGTGCGCCACACCGCGGCCTTGCCGTCCGGCACGTAGCGCCCGGCGATGTCGCCGTTCAGCGGCAGCAGGAACAGGGTTGACGGGTCGCGGGGATGGGCGACGCTGGGAAAACCGAAGCTGGAAGGCAAGCCGGCCTCGATACTCTCCCAGCGGCGGCCGCCGTCGTCGCTGCGATACATGCCGCAATGGTTCTGCTGGTATAGCCGCTCGGGTTGGCCGGGCGCCATGGCGAGGCTGTGCACGCACTGGCCGAACTCCGGGATAGCGCTCGTCCTCCGGCAGGTAGTCGCAGCGTGTGCCGTTGTTCCGAGGCTCCCAGGTTTGCCCGCCGTCCGCGGTGTGGAACACGCCGGCGGCGGAAATGCCGACCCAGATCTGGCGGTCGTCGGCGGGATTGGAGACGATGGAATGGAGGATCAGGCCGGCGCCGCCCGGGTTCCATTTCGGACGGGTCGGGTGGTCGCGCAGCCCGGCGACGTGGGTGAACGACTCGCCGGAATCGTCGCTGGCGAACAGACCCGCCGGTTGGACACCGGCATAAAGCCGGCCGTCGCGCGCCGAGAGGCTCCAGACCGAGGTGATGGGTTCGTCGCCCGCCGCATAGGCAAGTCCGTTGCTCGAATGACTCCAGGTTTCGCCCAAATCGGCGGACTTCCACACCGCCGGGCCGAACCATTCATTGCCGCCGCCCGCGTAGATCGTCGCGGTGTCAGCGTCGGCGACGACGTGGTTCATCGGCCAGGTCTCGCAGAACGGGCCGCGCAGCGACCACTCACGGCGGGACGCATCGGTTTCCAGTGTGAAGGCGCCTTTCTTGGTCCCGAGCAGGACGAATACGCGTTTCGCCATGACTTCCCTCCTTCGGGCTTTCCGCCCATGCGGCGATGTCACCACGAACGGGCTGTCATTGACGAGGTTTCCTTCGCAACGACGCAGCGTGTGCCCAACACATGCGCGTGGCCGGGCGCCGCGAGAAGGCATTCCGTCGGTTCCGACCCGCTCGCGGCGGATCTTCTTGGCCTGGTGCAGGAGAGGTTTACGAGGTCACTTCTCTTTGTATCCTGCTTCCGGAATGCCCTGTTCATTGCCGTAATACTTGTATGGCAGGAATTTCCCGGACATCGTGATCCTGACCCGGTCGCCTTTGGAATGCGCTTCGCGCTCGATCGCCATGTCGAAGTCGATCGCGGACATGATTCCGTCGCCGAACTCTTCCTCGATCAGGGCTTTCCAGGCGGGTCCGTTGATCATCACCAGCTCGTAGAAGCGGTACAGTAACGGGTCTGTCGGCGGCATGGCGGTGCCGCGCGACGGAACCTCGTTCAGCATCCGCTCCTCCGCCGCGGTCAACCCGAACAGGTCTGCCGCTTTTCGCGCCAGCGGCTTGACCAGTTTCATCTGGCCCAACAGGGCGCCGACGACGAGAACTTCGGACATGCCGCCGATCTCGCGGCAGATGTATTGCCAGGTCCAGTCCTTTTCGCGCTTGATATCGAGGATCTTCTCGGTCAGGCCGGCACGGGTCACGCTATTCTCCACAATTGGACGGGTAAAGCGTCCACTCGGGAAGCAATAATCTTGCCACGCGCGGCTGGAGCGACGGCCCGGCTACGGCAGTTTGGCGTGCGAGCCGTCGCAGCGGGGTGCGTTGCCGGTCGCCTTGCAGCCGCAGAACGACACCGTGCCGGATTCCGCGGCGTCGAATTTCAGCGGCGCGAACGCCGAACCCTTGTGCGACCCGTCGCAGAACGGCTGCTTGCCGCTTTTGCCGCAGGCGCACCACCAGTAGGACCTTCCGGCTTCGACATCGATCTTGTAGGAGCCTTTTTGCGCGACGACAGGCGTTGTATCGGACATGTCTTTTCCCTTCTTCCGGCTGGACCGCGGTGATCCACCGGCGGCGTTTTCACAAGGCTAGCGTAACGGTGCCGGCCGTGTCCAGAATCCGCCGCGAAAATCCATCATTTGGCTCGCGCGGCCGATCGGAGTACCGAGGGATTATGGCGGGTGCGGTAATGGCCCCGACCGGTGTGGAGATCGAATGAGGATACTGTTTTTGGGCGACGTGGTCGGACGGCCGGGGCGGGAATCCGTTGCCGCCCGCCTGCCGGGGTTGCGCCAGGATTTGCGGATCGATTTGGCGATCGTCAACGCGGAGAACGCCTCGCACGGCTTCGGTCTGGCGCCCGACATGGCCAAGACGCTGTTCGCGGCCGGCGCGGATGTCATCACGCTGGGCAACCATGCGTGGGACCGCAAGGAGATCGTCGGCTACATCGCCGAGACGCCGCGGCTGATCCGGCCGCTGAACTACCCGCCGGGTACGCCGGGCACGGGATCGGTTTTGGTCACGCTCCAGGACGGGCGCAAGGCGCTGGTGCTGCAGGCGATGGGGCGGCTGTTCATGGACGCGATGGATTGCCCGTTTCGCGGCACCTCGGACGTGCTGACGCGCTACCGGCTGGGGGCGTCGGTGCAGGCGATCGTCGCCGACATCCACGCCGAGGCCAGTAGCGAGAAGATGGCGTATGCGCACAGCTTCGACGGCCAGGTTTCGTTTGTCGTCGGCACCCACACGCATTGCCCGACGGCGGATGCGCAGATCCTGCCGGGGGGCACCGCGTTCCAGTCCGATGCCGGCATGTGCGGCGACTATGACAGCGTCATCGGCATGGTCAAAAGCGGCGCGGCGTTGCGCTTCTGGCGCAAAATGCCGGGGGAAAAGCTGGGACCGGCGGACGGCGAGGTGACGATCTGCGGCGTCTTCGTCGAGACCGACGATGCCACCGGCCTCGCGCGGCGGATCGAGCCGCTGCGCATCGGCGGGCGGCTGTCCGCGGCGATGCCGTCGGTGTAGCGGGGCTACTGCTGCGCCTCCCTGATGGCGGAGGGGACGGCGGCGGCGATCCTGCCGTGGCCGGGGGGATTGTCGGGGCGGATGAAGCCGTAGGCGGGGTAGCCGGAGGTTCCCATCTGTCCGGACGGCGGCCACCAGATGCGCACCATGCTCCAGTCGCCGTCTTCGGAGATGTCGACCACCGGCTGGTCCTCGGTGACGCGGTGGTGCACCCAGTTGGCCTGGGTCACCAGGATCTGGCGGCGCGACACCACTTGCGACACCACGGCGACATGCCCGCTCGGCAGGCGGCCGGAACGGCGGAGGACCAGGAGACTGCCGACCGTGGGGCTTTGCGAGCGGGGGTAGCGGCCGCGCGCCTGCTGCCACCAGTCGGCCGCGGCGCCGGAGAGGGCGACGCCGGTGAGGGCGCGGGCGAAGGGCGCGCACTCGACGGCGGCGGCACGGGTTTCGCCCGCGCCCCGGGGGGCGCTGGTGCCGCAGGCGGCGAGGGTGAGGCAGAGCAGCGGGACGGCGGCGAATCGGCGCATGGACCCCCTCGGGGCGGCGTGCGGGGGGTTTATCCGGCGGGACGGGAGGAGGATGCAAGCGGTAACGGAATGGGATTGGCGCGGGCGAGGCTCGGCTTGGATCACGTTACCGGCCGGTTGCGGTGAGCCGGTTGAATGCGGCCACGACGGTTTCATGGTCGGTTACCCGTCCTGCGCGTCGGGCCTGCTTGCCCTCCTCGACGGCGGCCAGAATTCGCTGCCCGGTCGCCATGGTGCAGCGCAGCGCGGCGCTGATCACCTGCGATTTCGAGCGGGCGGTCGCGGGCGCGAGGCGGCCCGGGGCGGCGGCGGCGCGGGCGGCGAGGGTTACGGATTTTCGCATGATGACCTGATGAGCCCGGATGTGATGTTCTCGACGAGGCCCATGACTAACTGCCGCTGGAGACGATATCCGTCTGGCTGAAGTCCTCCCCCTTGAACAGCATCGTCGTGCGATGGCTTTTCGCCACCGCGTAGGCGAAGCAGTCACCCATGTTCAGCTTCGCCGGATGCCCTCGCCCCTTGCCGTAGCGAGCAAACGCCGACAGCGCCAAATCCGCTTCATCGGCGCCAATGCTCACGACGTCTACGCGCGCTGCCTTCAGGAAGTCGGCAACGTCCGCCCTGCCCTCGTTCACAGCGGCGTTCCGTTTGCGGCACAACCCGAGCGTTGCCTCGAATATCGCGACGGCGGACGTTATCGGCTTTGCCGCGCCTTCCAGCCGATCGATCAGGTCGCCGGAATCCGGCTCGTTCGTCAGGATAGCGATGATGGCCGAGGCATCGACGAACATCAGAGATCACCGCTGAGGTCGTCGAAGAACGCCTTGTCCGCCTCCAACCCCGTTGCCGGGCGTGACATCACGCGATCCTGGATCGGCCGAAGCCGTGCTCGCAGCGGCGTCGTCCCAGCCACGCGCTGGAGTTCGTTGCGCAGCGCCTGCGCCACCGCCTCGGTCTTGTTGATCGCGAGTTTCGCTGCCAGCGCTTCGGCCAACTGGTTGACCGCTTCGTTACGGATGTTCAGAGGCATTGGTTGGGCCTTGTGTAGACGCGGACGAAATCCCGTCTACACAAAAGGGGCGCCAGTCGCAAGAAAATACCCGGCGAAGGGGCCGGGTCCGACTTGGGTGGTGAAGCCGAGCACATCGCCCTGGTTCAGACGCGGTCAGGCGGTCAGTGCGGGATTCTCGCATCGTAAGCGCCTCGGAGCCTCCTGAGCTACCGGGACAAGCGAACACGCGCGTTCGCCGAGGGTGAGCATGTTCCAGCCTTTGAGGCGTTCCGCCGGCAAGCGGAGAAACGTCTTGACCGGCTGGAGGCGGCCCCGCATTTGCAAGCGTTGGGCGGCTTTCCGGGTAACCGGCTGGAATCGCTCAAGGGCAATCGCAAGGGGCAATACAGTATTCGCATTAACAACCAGTGGCGGATTTGGTTTGAATCGCCGGAGGGCGACCCGGGGCCGAGCGAAGTCGAAATCGTCGATCACCACCACTGAGTTTGCGGGGGGCATAACCATGGCACGCACGGCCATTCATCCCGGTGAGCATTTGGCCAACGAACTGCTGGAACTCGGCATGAGCGCGGCCGAGCTGGCACGGCAGATCGCGGTGCCGGTCAACCGGGTAACGCAGATCATCAACAGTCAGCGGGCGATCACCGCCGACACGGCGTTGCGCCTCGGTCACTGGTTTCAGACCGGCCCGGAGGTTTGGCTGAACCTGCAGCAGGTTTATGAATTGCGGCGCGCGCGGGAGGCAGTCGGGGACGAGATCGATCGGCTGCCTCGCAGGGCGGGCGGGCAGAGCCCAGGATCAGCGGAGGCAATTGAGCATGCCGGGGAGACGGAAGCCATGAGTGGGTTCGACCTGTATCTGCTACTCGCGCCGCTCGTGCTCGTCGCGGTTGGCGGCGCGGCGACCCGGGATGGGTGAGGCACACGCGATGACGGTGGTGATGATGGGCAATCCTCGTGACTACCCCGACACGATTTCGAGTGCCGAAACCGGTAGGCGGTTGCGACGCGGCGTGAAGCTGTTGACCATCGACGCCGGAGGGGGCCGGTTTACCTATGGTCAGCCGGGATGGTGGGCCTCGCTCGACGATCCGGCGGATGAGGACGGCCAACTGGTGGACGAAGACAACGTCATCCGGGCGGCGGCGCGGCGAGAGGCCGGGGCGGGGTCGGCGGCCGATGATGCGGTTAGCGGCGGCCCTCGCGGATCAGCGCTCCGGGATTGAGGCCGCCGAGGGTCTTTCCGGCTCGGAAGGCGCGCATGCGGGCGGCCAGGTCGCGATTTGGGTGCTCGTCGGGGACAGACGCGGTGAGCCGGTTGAAGGCTGCCACGACGGATGCATGATCGAGCAATCGGCCTTCGCGCAAGGCCTGCTTGCCTTCCTCGACGGCGTCAAAGAGTGGTTTGTCGGTTGCCACGGTGGAGGGTAGCGCGGCGCTGATCGCCTGCGATTTCGAGCGGTCCATCGCGGTCGCGGGGCGGCCGGGGGGCGTCGGCCCGGGCGGCGGGGGTTACGGTTTTGGGCATGGTGACCCCGATCTGTTTAGCACTGTTTGCGTTGTGGCATATGGGGGAGCGCAGGACAAAGAGCCGCGTCGGCCGCGAAGGGCTACATCCGTTCGGGAATATTGGCCAACTCGTAAAATACGCCAATGATAGTCGGAGGCTGCGATCTGCTGTAGGCGATCCAATATCGTCCGGCCTTGATCCATGCCCGGCCCGGCAGCGCGAGCGTGGGATAGGGTCGGGGCGCCGCCAGACCGCCCGCGTGGTTGGCTTCGATTTTGCGCTCGGCCTCCGCCAACGCGGCGAACAGGCCCCGAACAGCTTCAGGCCGATCCTTGTCCTCGTAGTACCGGCGAAGGTCGTCGACTTGCCGCTCGGCCTTCGGCGTGTAGGCAATCAACGACGGCTTGTATCCGTAGGAGCGGTGGCGCCCGCTCGCTTCGCCTCAAGGCGGGCGATCGTCTCGCGGAGGCGCTGCATGATCGGCTCAGATGGGACAGTCAGCCCGGCGGCGAGCTCAGCCTCGCTCTCTGCAAGGGCTTCGAGCCAGCCGGGAGGTGCCAGGGGTAACGGGTCGTCCATAACGTCAGGATAGGCGTGGTTCGGCCGGAATTCCAGCCCGGAGTGTGCGCCTCTGGTAGCCGACCGGAACCTTTGGCGAAGGCGCTGGGACTCGGCGCCCCCGGACATCCGGCTGGTTCGTCGGGATGGCGATGATGGCGGAGGCATCGGCGAACAGCAGAGATCGCCGCCGCGTTCATCGAAGAAGGCCTTGTCCGCCTGCTGCCTCGTCGCCGGGCGCGACATGACGCGATCCCTGGTCGGCCGAAGCCGCGCTCCAAAGGCGCCGCCTCAGCCACGCACTGGAGTTCGTTGCGCAGCGCCTCCGCCACCGCCTCGGTCTTGTTGATCGCGTTGGAACGGAGGAAATCCAGAAGTTGGCACCGACATGGGCCTGACAACGATCGATGTCGCCAAAACGAACTTGATAGATGCCGGGCCTTCAAACCCCGTAGCCATCCCGTTATTGTACTGATAAAAGACCTTTCTGGCAAGCGATCGGCAATCAGGCGTGTGGCGATGAGAGCCGGAACGGGCTTGGGAGGCGGAAGGAGGGTTGCGCAAATGACGGCATCGGCAGGATTTCTGCTTTGTTCAGATTGCTTTGTGGACCAGGGACTCAAGTTGGACGCCATGCGGCTCGGCGTTCGAGGATCAAACATGCTGTGGCAATTGCCGATCCACTTCTGGACACAAACTCACTAGAGGAGGGCTTGAAACACTAGCATATCGCTTCTTCGTATTAGGAACCATGCTGCGGACCGATTACGGAGGGGCGCCGCGGCTGCAGCTCAACTACGTAAGAAAATCAGACATCACAGTCGCGCCCTGGTTTGGACCCGATCTCGCACTGCTGGCAAAAACAATTGGAGTCGGCATTTTTCACTATGGTCCAAGATTATGGATGATCGGGGAGATCGAACCTTTGAAGGGTTTGCAGGACGGTTCGAGGCGCCCAGCGATCATCAAGAGGATTATCGACGAATATCCGGCTACGAAGTTTGATCAGGGCAAGCTATTCTACAGAGTCAGGAAGGATCCGGCCGACCCCACAGACCGCGGCGAGTATGACAGCCCGCCGGGCAAGGGCGAAAAATTTGGCCGCCTCGACTCTGATTCGCTTTCTATAATGTATGCGTCCCAGGATGTTGAGGTCTGCCTTCATGAGTGCCGCGTGACGGCCGAGGATGAACTTTACGTTGCCACATTGAGTGCCACCCGAGATCTCAAGCTCTTGAACCTGACGCATTTGCTGAAAGAAACTGGCGTGACTGAGTTTGAGAGCCTCGATTTGGCGGTCAACATGCTGTTTTGCGCAGGCAAGCACTCTTACCCAATTATACGTGAACTTGCCCTTGCTGCTTTCCATGCAGGCTATGATGGCTTAAATTATCCATCCTACTTCAGTTCCCTTAGAACCGGTGCCGTTGCAACCGAGACCCAATATGGTATTTCAAATCGGTTCATCGCCGCTTACTTTGGTCAGGCCGATTTAGAAAGTTACGAGGTAAACAAAATCATTCCAAATTTGGCCCTGTTTGGAACAGCCGATCAAACAGGGCGACGTCGACGTCAAATGCATCGATCGCTTGGTCATAAGGCGGATCGCGTATGACGGACATTTCGGTCCCGTCGGCTATTCGTAGACGGTCGTAGGTTCAACCAAGCAGGATCGCCGACCTTGATCGAACCGGATGGCGTGCTTTTGGCCTATACACGCTTGTCTAGCAAGGATATGAACTTCTTTTCGCTCTCTGGATCTGCGAGTGCGCTTAGAATCCCGATATCCTGAAATCTGTTCGACACTTTACCCAGCACGATAATCCCAAGACTACGAAGACGGCTCATCTTTGAGGGACTCTTTATACGACTTCTCAATTCAATGTTGCCCCGCAACGCGCTTACGAAGGCTGCCGCGCCTTTGTCATCAAACGCCTGGAACATCTTTGGTATACGAAGAGCAGCGCCGTTCGCGTAAAAGTCGGTTCGCGCAAAACGATTGCTTCCCCCAATATATCCTACATAGGTCATCACAAGCGATCTAACATATGTATCCAAAAGATTATCGGGGATATAGGCTGAGTACGGCTCCAATTCCTTTACCACCGAATTCTCTACATCCCAGTTATCAACGCCAGTCTTCAATTTTTTAACCAAGGGGGCGAGCTTGTAGTTACGCGCCGTTGCGGATAGAAATCTCTGGCCACCGACGTGGGTCGCGAATTCAAACGCCCGCGCCGTTTTTTTGACGTTTCCCGCTATAATTTCTTGATCTATCCTTCTGATAACCTGCTGCTTAACGTCCTTGCTCAGGAATTCCCACAATATCGGGGCGGAAATCTCGATGTTCGATCTAAGTATAGATGAACTTCCCTCTTGGATGTATACCGTAAAAAGGCGATTTGCCAGTTCTACCTTATATGTTTCTGGTAAATCCGACAGTGCGTTTTCGATGGCAATCTCGCTTCGATCAAAGTCATCACTTGCCATTTGAGCGAGATAATCGGTAATATCTATAATTTTAGATGGATACGGTTCGGACAGAACATATTTAACACAATCCTCCAGCATGGAGAGGACTTTCACGAGAGACGGATCGGAGCTTCTTGGATGTCCATCAAAAACATGCCTAGTTTCTTTTGCGTGCTTCAGAATTTTCGAGGCCTCCCAACCGATAACTCCGGTCTTACAGGCACCTTCAATCAGCACGTCGTCATTTACGTAATTTTGAAAGTCTTCGTAGTCAGATACCACTCGTTGCAGACTCACCGACTTATTGAACAGTTCCACGCTCCGATAAATAATTTTGTTACGTAGATCATCGACTACCGCGTTCCAGATGGACCCTATTGCGCTTCGGTATCCCCCGACTGCCAAAACCCGCATCGCCTCTTCCAGATAGGGGTTGTCTCGCGCGTCCTCCCTGATCCCCTCGAGTGCACGTCTGAAGAGCGGGACAATTCTCCTTGCGTCTGTGACGGCGACGGCTGTGGATTTGCGTGTGAGGGTCTTGTTCATTTTCAGGTCCGACCATAGCAGACCGATCGTTATCATATAACCACAAACTATGCAAATTTCTTTCCAAATTTGCTCCCGGCGCCCTTTCCATTGCAAAGTCCAACTTGGCCGTGGCGCCCTCCCTGGCGGATCGTTCCTAATGCCCCCTAAGTATCTGACTCAAAAACAGCTTCAACCTCTCCGTCCGCGGGTTCTCAAACAACTCCCCGGGCGCCCCGCTCTCCACAATCTCCCCACGGTCCATAAACACCACCCGGTGCGCCACCTGCCGAGCAAACCCCATCTCGTGCGTCACGCAAACCATCGTCATGCCCGTATCGGCAAGGCCGATCATGGTATCCAGCACCTCCTTGATCATCTCCGGATCCAGCGCCGAGGTCGGCTCATCGAACAGCATGATCTTCGGCTTCATGCACAACGCCCGAGCGATCGCCACGCGTTGCTGCTGACCGCCCGACAGTTGCCCGGGGTATTTCCGCGCCTGTTCGGGGATCTTCACCCGCTCCAGATACGCCATCGCCAGCTCTTCCGCCTCGGCCTTGGGCATCTTGCGCACCCAGATCGGCGCCAGCGTGCAGTTCTCCAGAATCGTCAGATGCGGGAACAGGTTGAACGACTGGAACACCATCCCGACCTCCCGCCTTATCGTGTCCAGCGCGCGGATGTCGTCGGTCAGTTCGGTCCCGTCCACGACGATGCGGCCTTCCTGGTGCGTCTCCAGCCTATTGATGCAGCGGATCATGGTGGACTTGCCGGACCCCGACGGCCCGCACACCACCACCCTCTCCTTCTCCGTCACGGTCAGCGACACGTCGCGCAGTACGTGCATCGGCCCGTACCACTTGTTCACCTTGTCCAGGACGATCGCCGGAGGCCCCTGCAGCATGAAAACTCTCCCCCTCAGCGCAGGCGGGAGCGGTTGAGGTCACGCTCCAGGCTTCGGCTGTATTTCGACATGGCAAAACAGAACGCGACGTAGATCAGCGCGAGGAAGATGTAGACCTCATTGGAAAAGCTCTGCCAGGGCGGGTCGGCCAGCGCCACCTTGCCCATGGTCAGCAGGTCGAACAGGCCAATGATCAGCACCAGGCTGGTATCCTTGAACGCGCCGATGAAGGTGTTGACCAGCGGCGGGATCACCAGCCGCAGCGCCTGCGGCAGGATGATGAACCCGGTCTTCTGCCAGTAGCTCAGGCCCAGCGCGTCGGCCGCCTCGGCCTGGCCCTTGGGCAGGGCTTGCAGGCCGCCACGCACGACCTCCGCCAGATAGGCGGCGCCGAACAGGATGAAGGCGACCTGCGCCCGCAGCAGTTTGTCCACGTTCACACCCTCCGGCATGAACAGCGGGAACATGACGCTGGCCATGAACAGCAGGGCGATCAGCGGCACGCCGCGGATCAGCTCGACATACAGGACGCACAGCAGCTTCACCGCCGGCAGTCCGGTGGACCTCCGCCCGAGTGCGACCAGCACCGCCAGCGGGAAGGCCAGCGCGAGGCCGAAGGTCGCCAGGATCAGGGTCAGCGGCAGGCCGCCCCAGAAGTCCTCGGTGACCAGGGGCAGGCCTAGCACGCCGCCCCACATCAGCACGCCGACGGCAGTCAGCACGCCGATCCAGATCAGGATCAGTTCCTTGCGCCAGAAGCGGCGCATGGCGGAGACGGCATACAGGCCGATGAATAGCAGCACCGCGAGCAGAGGGCGCCATTGCTCGTCGTACGGGTAGCGGCCGAACAGGATCAGCCGGTACTTGTCGGCAATGACCGCCCAGCAGGCGCCGGTGCCCTTGGCGTTCTGGCAGACGGAGGTGTCGGGCACGCCGGCATCGCTGTACGGCACCGACCAGATGGCGTTGACCAGGCCCCACTCGACCAGCCCGAACACGATGCGCAGGATCAGATAGCCCAGCGCCAGGGTGATCGCGGTGGACCACCACGACCCGAACAGGTTGGCGCGCGCCCAGGCCCAAGGCCCGAGGCCGGGGATCTTGATCTGCTCCCGCGCCGCGGTCGGGATGGGATTGGCGGTGGCGAGGCTCATGCGATCAACGCTCCACCAGCGCGATGCGCGCGTTGTACCAGTTCATGAACAGGCTGATCGACAGGCTGATGGACAGGTAGACCGCCATGATCACGGCGATGCCCTCGATCGCCTGGCCGGTCTGGTTCAGCGTGGTGTTGGCGACCGAGACGATGTCCTGGAAGCCGATGGCGACGGCGAGCGAACTGTTCTTGGTCAGGTTCAAATACTGCGAGGTCATCGGCGGCACGATCACCCGCAGCGCCTGCGGCAGGATGATTTGCCGCAGCGCCTGGCCGCTGGAAAGCCCGAGGGCGCCCGCGGCCTCCCACTGGCCGTGCGGGATGGCCTGGATGCCGGAGCGGACGATCTCCGCGATATAGGACGCGGTGTAGGTGACCAGGCCGAGCAGCAGCGCAAAATACTCCGGGCTGAGGGTCAGGCCGCCCTGGATGTTGAAGCCGTGCAAGGCCGGGAGTTCGACGGCGAAAGGCGCGCCGAGCACCGCCCACACGGCAACGGGCAAGCCGATCAGCAGCGCCAAGGCGACGGGCCAGACGGCGGGACGGATGCCGGTAGCGTCCTGTCGCAGCCGCGCGCGGCGGTTCCACAGCACGGTGCCGATGATGCCGAGGATGAAGGCGGCCGCGGCGGCGGTGTGGGCCGGCTGCCAGTCCAGCCGCGGCAGCTTCATGCCTCGGTTCGACAGGAAGGCGACGCGCCCGAGATGCAGCGCCTGTTTGGGTCCCGGCAGACCCTCCAGCAACGTATACCAGAAGAACAGTTGCAGCAGCAGCGGCAGATCGCGCAACGTTTCTACATAGACTGCCGTCATCCTGGACAGCAGCCAGTTCTTCGAAAGCCGCCCGATGCCGATCAGGGTGCCGAGGATGGTCGCCAGGATGATGCCGATAAAGGCGACCTGCAGCGTGTTGAGCACGCCAATCAGCAGCGCCCGGCCATAGGTGCTGACCGACGGCGTATACGGCAGCAGCGACTCGCCGATGGGAATCCCGGCCACGCGGTCGAGGAACCCGAACCCCGTGGCGATATGCCGCGCCGCCAGGTTTGCCGTGGTGTTGCGCACCAGATACCAGACGATCGCCCCGACAATCCCGAGGATGACCACCTGCCAGACGATCGCCCGGAACAGCGGGTCTGACCACGACAGCCTGATGCGCCGCTTCGGCGCCCCCCGCGCGGGCACCAGCCGGGGATCGGCGGTAGCTTGAGACATCAGGCGGCGAACTCCCCTTTGGTCAATCTCCACAGGCAAGATCAGGGCCATCCGTCTTGCGCCTCCCGCAAGCCTGTATGGACAAGATTGTGCGTTGGTTGATGCCGCAAATCAATCGCCCTGCGGACCCGGCGCGCTTTTGATCGCACGCTGGAACGCCGCCGCGGCTGCTGATAGTGTGGCCGCATGAGCGCGTCCCTGAAGCCGCTGACCGTGGATGAGTTCCTGGCCTGGGAAAGATCCCAGCCGGCCCGGTATGAATTTGACGGCATTCAGCCGGTTGCCATGACCGGCGGCAGCGTTGCGCATGTGCGCATCATCACGCGCCTAACGACCGCGCTGGCGGTGCGGCTCAAACCCCCGTGCGAGGCATTCGCCTCCGAACTCAAGGTCGAGACGCCCGGCCGAATCCGATATCCGGACGCTAGCGTTGTTTGCAGCGCCCCCGCGGACGATGACGACACCGTAACGCCAACCGTCGTGTTCGAGGTCCTCTCTCCTTCGACCGCGCTGACCGACCGCCGCGTCAAGGCCGCCGAATATGCCGCGGTCCCGGGTATCCAGGCCTACGTGATGCTGGAAACCGAGCGCCCGGAGGTCACCGTCCGCCGCCGCTCGACCGGCTGGGAGGAACAGACCTTTGCGGGCCTTGATGCCGAGGTTCCGCTGCCGGAAATCGGCGTCACCTTCCCGCTGGCCGCCATCTACGCCCGGTAGCCCCGGGATCGGGTGACTCGCACCGCGATCGGTGGCAAAACTCCGCCAACGTCCCCGCGGGAGGATCCCCAATGAACGCGCCAATGACAGCGATCACCGCACTGGCGCCGCCGGAAACGCGGCATGTGCACATCCTGAAGCAGTTGGAGCGCAAACTGCTCTGGCTGTCGGCCTGGATGATCCATAACGCCAACCACATCCGCCCCAACCGGGACGGGCTGAAAGTCGGCGGCCACCAGGCGTCGTGCGCGTCGTGCATCTCGATCCTGGCGGCACTGTATTTTGAAGTCGCCCGGCCGCAGGACCGCATCGCGGTGAAGCCCCATGCCGGGCCGGTGTTCCACGCCATGAACTACCTGTACGGCCGCCAGACCCGGGACAAGCTGGAGCGTTTGCGCCAGTTCGGCGGCATCCAGCCCTATCCGTCGCGGGTCAAGGACGGGGCGGAGGTGGATTTCTCCACCGGTTCCGTCGGCCTCGGCGTGGCGATGACCAGTTTCGCGGCGCTGATGGCGGACTACACACGGCTGCACGGACTCGGGCGCACCGACCTGCCGCCCGGCCGCCACATCGCCATTTGCGGCGACGCCGAACTGGACGAGGGCAACATCTACGAGGCCCTGCTGGAGGGCTGGAAGCACGACGTCCGCAACGTCTGGTGGATCGTCGACTACAACCGCCAGAGCCTCGATTCCGTCGTCCCCGACCGCCTGTTCGGCCGCATCGAGGGCCTGTTCCGCGACATGGGCTGGAACTGCGTCACCATCAAGTACGGCCGCAAGCTGGAAGCCGCCTTCGCCCGCGACGGCGGCGAGGCACTGCGCGCCTGGATCGACGACTGCCCCAACAGCCTCTATTCCGCCCTCACGTTCCAGGGCGGCGCGGCGTGGCGGCAGACGTTGCTGTCCGACCTCGGCCGCTCGAAGGCGCGGGCGATCATCGATGAACTGAATGATGAGGAACTCGGCGCGCTGATGACCAACCTCGGCGGCCACGACATCGAGACGGTTATCGAGACCCTGCGCGCCGCCGACGCCGACAGCGACCAGCCGGCCTGCTTCATCGCCTACACCATCAAGGGCATGGGACTGCCCTTCGCCGGCCACAAGGACAACCACGCCGGCATGATGAGCAAGGAGCAGATGGAGCAGTTCCGCCAGGACATGCACATCCGCCCCGGCCACGAATGGGACCCGTTCGAGGGCCTCGACGTGCCCGAGGCCGAACTGCGTGACTTCCTGCGCGACACCCCGTTCGGCACGCCGCTCACCCCGTCCGGCCGACTGCTGACCGCGCCGGAGGTGTTCGTCCCGCCGGTGCTGCCGATGCCGAAGCAGGCCGGCCGCAAGATGTCCACCCAAGGCGGCTTCGGCGAAATCCTCGCCGAGATCGGCCGCGGCAACGGGGACCTGAAGGACCTCGCCGCGCATATCATGACCACGTCGCCGGACGTGACGGTTTCCACCAACCTCGGCCCCTGGGTGAACCGCCGCGGCATCTTCGATCGGCATACCCGCAACGACGTGTTCCGGGACTCCAAGCTGGCGAGCGCGCAACGCTGGGGGATGTCGCCGAAAGGCCAGCATGTCGAGCTGGGCATCGCCGAGCAGAACCTGTTCCTGCTGCTGGGCGCCGCCGGGCTGGCGCCGGGCATGACCGGGGCGCGGCTGCTGCCGGTCGGGACGGTGTACGATCCGTTCGTCAATCGCGGCCTGGATGCGCTGATCTACGCCTGCTATCAGGATGCGCGGTTCCTGCTGATCTCCACGCCGTCGGGGCTGAGCCTGGCGCCCGAGGGCGGCCAGCACCAGTCCATCAACACCCCGTTGATCGGCATGGCCGCCGATCGGCTGGCGAGTTTCGAACCGGCGCATGTGGATGAGCTGGGGATCCTGCTGCGCCACGCGTTCGACTTCATGCAGCGGCCGGACGGCTCGGCCGTGTGGCTACGCCTGTCCACACGGGCGCTGGAACAGAAGACGCGGACATTGGACCCGGCCGCGGTGATCGCCGGCGCGCATTGGGTGGTGCCTCCGGCGGAGGGTGCGCGCATCGCGATCGCTTATCAGGGGCCGATCGCCCCGGAAGCCGAGGCGGCGTTCGAGGTGCTGCGCGACGAGGAGCCCGGCGCGGGTCTGCTCGCCCTGACGTCCCCCGATCGGCTGCACGCAAACTGGCTGGACGCCCAACGGGCGCGGCGGAGCGGGGACCGGGCCGCGGCCTCGCATATCGAGACGGTGCTGGCGCCGCTGGCGCGCGGCGCGGCGCTGGTGACGGTGCTGGACGGCCATCCGGCGACCCATGCGTGGATGGGGGCGGTACGAGGACAGCGGATCGTGCCGCTGGGCCCGGACCACTTCGGGCAGAGCGGGGATATCCCCGATCTGTACCGCGAATACGGGCTGGATACGGACGCGATCCTGGATGCTTGCGCGCAGGCGATGCTGGCTGGGTGACCGCAGCCGGCCGCTAGCGGGCGTCGGGGTTCACGCCCGGACAAGCCGGTCCAGGATCGCGAGGCGGTGGGTGACGGCTGCTTTCGCCATGAGCGGGCGGGGTGATCCGGAAGCGGGTTGTTCGGAGCAGTGGGCCGAGTCGTTGGGGGATTTCGGATAGAGGTGGAGTGGCACGGTGGCACCGCCGGGGTAAAGCGATTCCACACAATCCCGGCCAGGGCGGCGCCAAGCGGCGCAACGTGGGCCCATTGCCGTCGCGCGCCGGGCTGTGGGCAATATGATGAATTGGCACGCCGGCCCTGGCGGGGTAAAGAGGTGCTCGGCAACGCTCCGGTCGGGCGCGGTCCAGGCAACGGGCGCCCTTAGCTCAGTAGGATAGAGCAACAGCCTTCTAAGCTGTGGGTCGGTGGTTCGAATCCACCAGGGCGCGCCAGCAAATCGATGATTTAGAAGCTAGTGATTGAAACGATGTTCCGTAATTTCCGGGGTTTCGGAACGTGTTATGGAACGGGAGCATCTCAAGCTGTGACCGGTGCGTCAGCCAGGATGCACGCGACACCATCCGGCGACAATCCGAATGCGGCGACGGCGCGCGCGGAGTTCGGGTGTGCTGGTAGCGCCGCGGAATGACATTGCGGGGCCTGCCTTTGGTTCGCGAATAGAGAAGCGCACGCGGCCAGTGAGCTACCTGCGCGGGCGGCGGATGGTGACTATTCGCGTAAATGCGCAGGCATGACGGCTCCAGTGAATGGAGCCACGGGTAGTCCGATTTTCAATATCTGTCAACGGCTTATTGGCATTCGATGGCATGCTGTGCCGGTTCACTGTGCCGATGGTACCTCCAGCAGCGAGCCCTGAACGGCGAACGGATCCGTCTGCTCGGGTGCCTCACCTAACTCGGCCAGAATCGCCTGCATGAATGGCGCCTCGAGCACGCGTTTGTGCAGGTTCAGCATCCGTTTTTCCGCCTGGCCGACAAATGCGCTGTAGTGCAGGGCACGAATAATGGTCCGCCGTCCACCGCTCTTTGTGGTTTCGCCCATTTCGGTTGGATCAACGCTGCTTCCGAGCACATACCCGTGCACCGTTGTTTGTCCGGTCACATAGCCCTTGCGAATGAGCTCCTGGACGTAACGCCAAATCTGATTGATTTCGTCGGTGCTTACATAGACGCCAGGGCGCTTCAGCTCTACGATGACCAGATCCTCAGTCCCACATTCATTTGCGTTTTCGTCGAAAGCCGGGCGCGCGTAAAAGCCCACGCTGCCATCGGGTATAATGGCAAAATCTGGCCTGTTCCGTGACCCGGTCTGTTTACCGTCGAACAGCGTCTTGATAACAGTTGTCATTCCGCGGTTCGACGTGTATTCGATGCTTTCATACTGCGGGCCAAAGATCCAGAGCGCTTGACCGAACAGCGGCTGGAGTTCCTGGACCTCTTCGGTATCGGGGTTGAGTGTCTTAACCCTTATTTCTTCAATGATCCGAAGCCGCTTTGAGACTTCGTCCAATACTGCCTTTGCCGTGCCGATGGACCACTGTTCCCAAATCTCGTTCCAGACGTCCAGTTCACCCGATGTCGCGTTGTGCAGCTTTTCGAGTAGACTATATTGAGAATCAGCCACCTCGAGCTTGGCAAGTAAGCCCATAACTTGGTCAACCTGGACCTCGGTCAGGTTCGAGCATGTTTCGATGATTTGGTCGAGCGCTTTGTTCCAGCGGTCGCGGCTGAGCACAGGCAAGGCTGAAACAGCCGCGCGATGCGCCTCACGGACAGTCTCTTTTGCCTTGGCTCGTCGCTCCTTCGTGAAGCCCGATAACACCTCAGAAACAGCGCCCTGAACTGCGTCCTCGGTTGCAATCCACGCAGCATCATCTGGTTTGAAATCAGACCAGTCCGGGCGTATCGAGCCGTTTAGGAAATCCGCCAGCACGATGAATGTGAAACGTCGGGCTTCTTCTTTTCGCCCATCAGAGAATCCGCTCCTGGTCTGACGTGCGCCAGCCTGCCTTGCCAACGAGCCGACGGTTCACCCAGTAGGCGATGCCGTGCTGGCGGGTCGTCCTGTCCGGCTTCAAGCTGTCTATAACCATGACGTGCGCCGTGCCGTGCCCGGTAACTTCGATGTCGAACTCATCTAGGCAGTCGCTAGGGATGTCATTGAATGTGACCCTTATGCCGTCAACCGAGACTGCGAACGCTGGGTTTGACAGATATCGCGTGCTGAGTATCGAGCGCGCTTCGGCGGGCGAAAGGGGCGATTCGATGATGTGGGTCGCGAAAATCTGTGTGCCGTGGCCTTCGACGTCGTGCTTCAGGCTCACTTGCTCAACTTCGATTGGGTCCTTGGTCCCTTGTGACACCAGATAGGTCGCTTCGATGCCGTCGCGCCATGTTCGGACGCGATAGGGCGACGAGAACAGAAAAGCAGCGTGTCGGCCTTTTCCGTTGCGTCCGTAGACGGGGCGCGGCAAGGCGCCGGGGAGATCAGGCGGGGGCAGGGCCAGTGGCCCTTGGCGCGATAGCCGATCATAGTCGAGCGTTCGCCACCGCACCTCGAATTCCGAAGGTGACATGCCGACGCCATTGTCCGAGATGCTAAAATGTGTGAACGATGCCGCCTCGGGCCATATGATTTCGACATTCGTCGCATATGCATCCCAGGCATTGGCCACTAGCTCCACAAGTGCCGTGGTCGGGTCTGACATGATGGCGCCAGCATATCGGCCGAGAAAACGTTCGTCGAACAAGGTTCCTTGCAGGGCAGCCATCGTAACACCTCCCAGGCGGCCTTCAACCGCCTTCATGCCGCGAACCTCTCAGGCCTAACGTACACGCGGCGACGCCGCGGCGATGGCGCAAGGATTCCGGGAGCTTGCCTGCAATCCTACGTGGCGCATAGCCCTCGTTCACAACCACTCCACCCGGCTGTTCGCGAAGCCCTTGCGCCCGCAAGATTGTTGAAACGGAGCGGTCCAATGTCGGCATGACGGAGACCATAGCTCGGTCGCCGTCGCCTTGGAACATATTAGAACATCATTCGCAGACCGACAGTAAGCCGTTCCGAAACTCCTTCCATCGTGCGGAGAAACAGGCCAATTTGCGCAGGAGTTTCGGAACAAGGCCATTGAAAAATAAGAAAAACCTTGAGCCTTCTGAGCTGTGGGTCGGTGGTTCGAATCCACCTGGGCGCGCCAGCAAATCAGTAGATTGGCTATCTGGTCCAAAGAACTCCGGCGAAAAAGGCCCCGGAACGGCCAGGCCGGGCGGCTCTGAGCCGGCGGTGAGCCGATCATTCCAGACCCTTGCGCAGCCCATGTCGGCCGCGCCGCGGGACGGCCGGCGCGCCCGCGTTGGCCGTTATCGTCTTCATCACGCTCCGGCCTTGGCTGTCGATAAGACCCCCCGGCAGACGCCTGGATGCGCCCTTGCGCCCCATTAAATCGGAGCCCCGCGTGACCGGCGACACTCGGTACCGCACTCCCGCGATGCTATCGCAGCCGCATCGCTCGGGAACGCGAGCTTCACCTCCTGGAATTGGTAGTCGAAACAGGCCGACCGAAACGCCCATCTCCATCGTCGTCAGCAAGGAACAACTCCATGCCCTCCATCAAGGACCTGATTGATCTCCTCGACGCTAAAAAGAAACAGCCGGCGAAATTCGCGGCGAACAGCCGCGGCCCCATCCGCCCGCTTTTTGAAGTCGACTTCACCCACCTTCAAAATTCCAGCGTTGTCCCCGCCGCGCTTACCTCCCTGATCACCGCTATCTCCTCATCGATGATGCCCTACGACAAAGGCGTACGCACCAGCCGCAATGACGAAACCATGGGTGCCATGCGTCAAATTCACTCCAATGACCCAGCCTGGCTCCCCGACATCGCCGGCGCCTCCAAGCTACTGAACGAGAACCAGAAATTAATGGAGGAAAATCGCCAGAAAATCGAAAAGCTGGAGGCTGACGCAAAGCAATCCGGCAACAAGATCAGCAACAACGTGACCTACAAAAATCTCAACACGACTTACGAGACCGCTCGTAACGCCACGTCCATACATGCACTGGCGTACAATCGAGTACGTCGTCCAAAATAAAAAACAAACGAACGACAACGGCGGCTCCAATGATGCCACCGGGTACATCGAATACACCGCGAGCGAACTCGGAATGTACAGTCCAGAGCCGCCACTGCGCTCGCGCATCGTGTACAACTACATCGCAAACATCATTTATTTCTCACCATTGCACTACCACTCCTGGACTTTCAAGGGCCAGGACCCCGACGTCGTTTCCGGCAAAAGCATTCAGCTAACGGCCGATCACCCCAACGCCTTCTACATCATCAGCCAAGTCAGCCGCCCTCATTAGGCGCTGTTATCAACGTGCCCCCAGCGCCCGTCTCGGTCGATCGGGACCGAAACGGGCCCGCATCGCTGGAACGGCACTTCCGAGGGTGTAAAGTCTCTCCGGCGGCGATTCGGGCCAAGGCTGAAAGCGCTGGTGCCGTTGGAAGCCGATGAACCACAAAGGCAACACGCTGCTCGCCGCTTCCAGCTCTGGCTTTCATCCCATTATCGAAGCCCCTGACGCTTCGCCAATGACGACAGCTCGCGGATCCGGGAGGAGGATTTGTTCAACAATGTACTAATGCGGCGCCCTGCGTACATCCGGGTGAGATCGTGCAGGCCTGCATCGCCGCGACATCGTGCGGAACCGATCCCGAGCGCCGATGGTACGCTTCATGCACAGCGTAGCGCCGAAGATGATCCAGTTACCCGACCACGCACTCGTTCGTTGCTCCATTGGCGTCGCCGGCCAAATCCCTGCCCCGCGACCCGTACCGGATCAATTGATACGTGGGGGCATCGGCATCTCTCCGCCCCCACCGGCTGCCGTCACGCTCGACCGCGTCACGCTGCAACGCAACGGCAAGGACATCCTGCGCGACCTGTCGCTGACCTTCCCCCGGGGCACCATCACCGCCGTCGTCGGCTGCTCCGGCGTCGGCAAATCCACCTTGATGGCGGCGTTGAACGGCCTGCTGCTCCCGGCCTCCGGCAGCATATCCATCGCCGAAGCCGGGCGGCTGGACGACCCGAAAGCATTGCGGGAGGCGCGGCGAGGCACCGCGACGATCTTCCAGGACCACGCGCTGATCGACCGCCTGCCGGCCATCGACAACGTGCTGCTGGGCCTCGCCGACATGCGCCACCCGCTGTCCCCCCTGCCCTGGCCGCGGGCGCTGCGCATCCGCGCAGCGACGGCGCTCGACGAGGTCGGCCTGCTCGGCCGCGCCACCGCCCGCACCAGCCAGTTGTCCGGCGGCGAGCGGCAGCGTGTCGGCATCGCTCGCGCCCTGGTCCGCCGCCCGCGCCTGCTGCTGGGCGACGAACCGTTCGCCTCGGTCGATCCGGTGCTGGCGCGTCAGCTTGGCGCCGGGTTCCGCCGCCTGGTGGTGCGCAACGGCCTGACGGTCATTCTTGTCCTGCACCAGACCCCCCTCGCACGCACCCTGGCCGATCGGCTTGTCGGCCTGGCCGCTGGGCGGGTGGTCTTCGACGGGGCCGCCGCGGACTTCGACGCCGAAGCCGAGGACGCCATCTTCTCTCCCTGACATAAGGTCAACACCATGCCGGTCCGACTAAGCCGCCGTCTGTTTCTTGCCACGGCACTCCTCGCCGCCGCCCTCGCGCCCCCGGCGCAGGCGCAGGACCGCCCCAAGAAGCTCGTCGTTGGCCTGCTGCCCGGCGAGTCCGCCCCCACGGTAATGCGGCTGAACGAGCCTTTGCGCGCCTACCTCGAAAAGCGCCTCGGCATGCCGGTCGAGCTGGCGGTCGGCGCCGACTACGCCGCGACCGGCGAGGCGCTGCGGTTCGGGCGCCTCGACATCGCCTTCCTCGGCCCGGTGACCTACATCCTGCGATCCCGCAGCGCGAAACTGGAACCGTTTGCCCGGCCGTCCCACGCCGTCGTCGGCCCGACCTTCACCGCGGTCGTCATCGTGCCCGCCGACAGCCGGGCCGAAACCCCGGCCGACCTGAAGGGCACCGAGGTGGCGTTCGGCGATCCGGCGTCCACGTCCGGCACCTGGGTGCCTCGGTATCAGTTGCTGAAGGCGGGCCTGGTCTCCGGGCGCGATTACACGCTGCGGGTGCTGGGCGCGCATGACGCGGTCGCCCTGGCGGTGGCGAACCATCGCGTGGCGGCCGGCGGCCTGTCGCAGCCGGTCTATGCCCGCCTGCTGAAGGAGGGCAAGATCGACCCGAAAGCGACGCGCGTGCTGGAGGTGTCGCCGCCGATACCGGAATACATGTGGACCTTCCGCCAGGGGCTCGACCCGGCGTTCAAGGAGGAGGTCCGGCAAGCCTTCATCCACGTTGACGACCCGGCGGCACTGAAGGTGTTCAACGCCGAGGCCTTCATCCCCTGCGTCGATCCCGACGTCGACCGGGTGCGCGGCTGGATTAACGCGATCCAGGCCGCCAACCCCGACGCGGTCCCGCCGCCGCAATGAGCACGACCGCAGCTTCGATCGATGCGGTCCTCGCGGACGGCCGCCGCCGGCTGTACGGCAGTGTGGCGTCCGCTGGCGCGGTCCTTCTGGTGGTGGTTTGCGCCTTCGCCTATGGCGATGCGTTCGACCTGCGGCGCTACGGCGACGCTCTGCCGACCATCCTGCAGTTGGCGAGTGACGCCATGCCGCCGGATTTCAGCCGCTGGACGCAGTGGGGCCGGCCTCTGTTGGAGACCCTGGCGATGAGTGTGGCGGGAACCGCCCTGGCCGTCTGTGCCGCCTTGCCGCTGGCGGCATTAGCAGCGCGCAACGTGGTGCGCCGGGCGTGGCTGGGCGAGCCGGTGCGCCTGCTGCTGAACGGGATCCGCTCGATCCCGGGCTTGATCTGGGGGGTGATCTTCGTCGCGGCGGTCGGGTTCGGGCCGCTGCCGGGGATCCTGGCGCTGGCAACCCACAGCACCGGCATGCTGGCCAAGCTATTTGCCGAGACGCTGGAGCATGTCGACCCGGCCCCCGGCGACGCGATGCGCAGCCACGGCGTTTCCCGCCCGGGGGTGCTGCGGTTTTCCGTGCTGCCGCAGATCCTGCCGCGCCTGGTGGACGTGACGCTGTACCGCTGGGAGCACAATCTGCGTGCGGCAACGACGTTGGGCGTCGTCGGCGCCGGGGGGTTAGGGCTGGAGATCATCACGGCATTCCATCTGTTCGAATACCGCGAGGCTTCGGCGCTGATCATCGTGCTTCTGGGGCTGGTGACGTTCATCAACGTGGCGGGCGGGTTATTGCGTGGGCGATTTCTCGGGGCTGCCTGATTGCTTCGTCATACCGACGGCGTTTGCGATAAGCGCAACGGTATCACCCCCGGGGCCCGGCCCTTTGCCCCAACCGCCGGCGGCCGCCGGCACCTTCCTTCTTCGCCGCGCAATCCTGCGACCCCATCCCAGCCTCGATCGGCTCGCACGCAGCCTGCTGCCGCGCAGACACCGGCGCCAACAGCAAATTCAGTGCATCGACGTCGCTGGCGAACATGATCTTCGCCTTGGTTTCCATCGAGCGGAAAATGTCCAGCACCGCCCGCCCGGTCGGGGTCAGCGACGCGCTGCCGCCGCGCCGGCCGCCGATGACGCGCGTCACCAGCGGTTCCCGGAAGTATCCGTTCATGCTTTCGAGCAATTTCCAGGCATTCGGATAGGCCATGCCCATCATCCGCGCCGCGGCGGCGATCGAGCCTTGCCGATCCACGCCTTCCAACAGCGCCATCTTGCCGGGGCCGATCAGCGGCAGGATCCGCACCTGTACGCTCAGCTCCGGTTGATCGGCCATGTCTCCGTCCTGTCGGTGATCCTGACCGCGTAGCCGCTTCGGCGGCAGGCGTCAAGAAACCATCCGGCAGGATATTGATTTCATTCGCTATTCAGACTTCCTGCTCATCCAGCGCCAGGCGCAGGCCGGCGGAATCGCGCATGACGCGGCGCATCCACAGCGGCGGCACGCCGTTCATCAGGCGCTGAACGTTGGAGATGACGTCGTCAATATCCCGCACCGTCGCGCTCATGACCGGAAAGATCTTCAGCGCATGCACGCGGAACGCGGCGAGGTCGCTCAGCCCGAGCGTGAACAGCACCGAGCAGCCCTTCAGCGCATCGACCCGGTCCACCAACGGATCCCGGCCGGTGCCGTCGTCGTCCCCCATGTCGTCCATGATGCAGGTGCCGAGTTCCTTGCCCATGCCGCCGCCCGGACCCTTCTTGGCGACGCCACCGGGACCGAAATGGATCACGTCGACGAATTCGGAGCTGTCCCTCGCGACATCGTAGAAGACAACCTGCCTGGCGGCGGCGAAGTTCGCGTCAACCTGGATCAGGCTGTTCGTGGTGACGGCGATACGAAGATGCGGGGCATCCATAGGTGGGTCCTCAGGTCATCGGTTGGTTGATCGCCGCCGTCTCGCGACCGAAACGCTGGCGGAAGCTGGCGGGCAAGGTGATGCCGTCGGGCGTGCGGGCGCGCCACTTGTCGAGGTCCGCGAACGGCAGGGCGCCGTCGGTCAGCGCCTCGACCGGAATGATATGCAGGACGTCGCGGAAGACGATGAAGAAATCAATCGGATACAGTGTCGCATCGCGATACAGCGGACTGATCTCGACGCGCAGGAATTCGCCCTCGACCTCGGTCTTCGGGTTGTCGCAATCGAAACGGGCGTGCCGGTTGAACCGGCTGGTGCGGCGGAATTGATAGAGCACGCGGTCTTCGTCGAAATAGCGCTTCAGTTCGCCGCTGATGTCGAAGAAATATTGCGACAGCATCGCCGCGACGTAGGCTTCCGGGTAAGGCTGGCGCAACGATTCCAGATAGTACGCCGTCGCCGACTCCAGCAACTGCAAGCCGATCGGCGTGATCGCGAGCTGCAGGGCTAGCTTGTGGACGGTGCCGTTGAACCAGATGATCCCGTCGTCGATCGTTACGCGGCCTTGGGGCGTGAACGCGACGGACCAGGCGACCCGCAGGATGCGGTAGAGTTCGGCAACCACGCGCTCGCTCATGGTGCCGCGCGGCATGCCGGCGCAGCGCTGCCATGTGGTTTTGCCGTCGGAATCGGGGGTCTGGGACTGGACGTACGAATCCAGCACCAGGAAGGCACTGAAGACGCCGCGCAGTTCGTCGGTGATCAGGTCCTGCTGCGGTTCGTCGGCAGCAAAGACCAGGGCCTTGCGTTTCGTATAGAGTTCGATCTGCCGGTACTCCGGCAGCGACAAGCGGCGATGCGAGCCGTAGGTCGAACCGGTGAGCAGATCTTGCAGCTTTACCATAATATCCCGAGCTCCGAATTCAGCAAACGCCCGGGACGGGATTGCTCCCGTCCCGGATTGTCAGTTGCTCACCAGGTGTTCAGGATCCATTCCCGATCCCTTGTGTATTCCATGTGCGCGAACATCGCGTTGGCGATGGCCTCGCCCAGCAGCATCGCGCCGCGGTAGCCCATGCTGGGATGGCGATACAGGCCGGCCCGGTCGAAAGTCGGGAAGCCGACACGCGCCATCGGAATGTTGTTGTCGATGGCTACGTAACGTCCCTTGGAGTGCCCGAGGATCACATCGATCTTGTAATCCGGGTCCTTCGCGCGCTTCTCCAGTTCCCAGAGATCGGCGTTGCACACCACTTCCATATCCCAGTTCGCCCGAGCCTTGAGCGCCAGGATCCGCGGGTCCTTCTTGTACTTGCTGTTGTCGTCGCCGAGCAGCAGCAGGGCCGGTTCGAGTTCGACTTCCAGGCAGAACTCGGCCATGCCGATGACCATGTCCGGATGTCCGAAGATCGCCACCCGCTTGTTCGCGAAGAACATGTGGGCGAGATCCTGCAGCGCATCCACCGCCAGGCCGCGTTCCTTCACCAGCAACTCAGGGATCGGCTTGCCGGTGATTTCGCTGAGCGTGCGCAGGAAGGCGTCGGTGTTGCCGATGCCGTACGGCGTGGAAACGACGTGCGCAGGGACCTCGAATTCCTTTTCGAGATATTCAGCGGCACTCGCTCCCTCATACCGCGCCAGGGCGACCGAGGCGATTGCCCCGGAGGTTCCGGCAAGGTCCTCCACCGTGGTCCGGCCATGCGTGTGGATCGATTTGTCCGGCAGCATCGGCGAGTCGAAATCCTCGGTATCCATCAGGATCGTGCCGTCGATGCCCATTTCCGACAGGTAATGCTTCAGGAGCACCACGTCGCCCGGGTTGACCCAGCCCGGGAACAGGTTGATCTTCCCGTTCGACTTCACCTTCGCCGTAACGATGTTCTTGATCACCGCTTCGACGCACTGGCTGTAGCCGCCGACCTGGCTGCTCTTGAAGCTCGGTGTGTGGACCCCAACGACGTGGATCTTCCGGCCGGGGAACTCCTCCTTCAGCATCACGTTGATCTTCGTGATGTTGCCTTCGACGTCGTCACCGATGACCTCGGTCGAGCAGGTCGTGATGACCGGAATGACCCGCAGTTCCGGATAGCGCCGCGCCAGGGTCAGCACACCGTCGATGATGCGCTGATGGCCGCCGAACACCGCCGAGTCCTCGTGCAGGGAGGTCGAGGCGATATCGAAGTTCTCCTTGAAATGCTGCGCGAACAGCAGTCGGACGAACATCGAGCAGCCTTGGCCGCCATGAACCAGCGGAATGCAGTCCTTGATCCCGATTCCGGCGTACTGGGCGCCGGCCGGTTGGCAGTCATACATCGGATTGATGATGCCCTGCCGCTTCTTAGTCGTAATTTCGCAACCCATAACGGGCCCCTTTCATTACAAATTAGCGCCTAGTAGAGCGAGTGGCTGAGCTCATGGTTCTTGGAGCTTGTGATGGCGATATCCACCAGCTTCTCCTTCAGCACACCCAGGATTTCGTGGATGTGCGACGGATTCTCAGTCTCGATCCAGGGAAAGCGCTGCTTGAAGTCGGTGACCATGACCAGGGCATCGGCGTAGAACAGCTTTTCCATCGGCGTGTGGCGCGCCGGCTGCTTGCCGGTGAGCATTGCCCCGGCAGCATCGACGATGCCTTCGATATTCTCCTTCCGATCCCACGTGCGGGAGAAGAACTGCCAGAGGCAGCGCTCCTGCACGTAGTCAAACAATTGATCGGCTTTCGCGTTGTGTGCTGGCGAAGTCATTCCGCAGCCTCCCGGAAGGCCACCACTTCGTTCGCACGGATATCCGTGGCGGCGAGTTTCAAAAGCGGGTTGTGCACGGCGTTGTACATGTCGCGGGCGAGATTGACGAAGCCCTCGAAGCCCATATACGGGCCGTTGTGGTAGCCATGACCGTTGACGTACGGGATGTGCAACTTCTTGACCAGCTCGCCGACGCGCGGGCCGGTGAAGATGACGTCGGGACGCACGCGGTCGATAATCTCGAAGAACTCGAGTTCGTTGCCGTCATCGATGTAGTATGTGCCGGACTGGCCGCGGGCGATGACCTTCTCGAAGTCTTCCTGGTGGCCGAACTTCGACGACATGGCAACGACCTGGACGCCGAGATCGTCTTCGACCGACTTGGTCCAATGCCACAGGCGCGGACCGCCGGTCCAGATCGCCATCTTGGTGCCCTTCAGGCGCTCCTTATACCAGTCGAGCTTGCCCTTCCACTTGGCATTTTCCTCAGCGATCAGCTTTTCGCCGCGCTCTTCGATGCCGAAGAAAGCGGTGATCTTGCGGATCGCCTCTTCCATGTAGCTGAAGCCCCAGGAGTCGATGTCGAGGCGCGGGATGCCGTACTGCTTCTTCAGCTCGTTGGCGATGTAGCCGGAGGAGCGGGCGCAGTTGACCACGTTGAGCTGGGCGCGGTGCATGCAGCGCAGATCGTCGTACGTTCCGTTGCCGGTGAAGTGCGCGATGACCTGGATGCCGAGCTTGTCCCAATATTCGTTGAGAAGCTGGGTGTCGCCCTGGATGTTGAAATCGCCGATGAAGTTCATCGTGAATTCGCTGGTGATCGTCGGCTCCAGCGTGCCGACCTTCTCGTTGATCCAGCCGATGTTGAGGACGTGGTGTCCTTTCGACTGGGAAACGCCGGCGAAGCCGGGGCATTCGACGGTGAAGATATCGACGTCAGGACGTTCCTGCATGACCTTCTTCGCCACCGCCTTGATGTCGTCGCCGATCAGGGCGGTCGGGCAGGTGGTGAAGACGAACATGCGCTTGATTTCGGGCATTTCGTCGAAGGCTTCGTTGATCGATTTCTCCAGGCGCTTCTCGCCGCCGAAGACGATGTGGCTTTCCTTCATGTCGGTCGACCAGACGTACTTCATGTTGAAGTGGCCGTTGTCGGTCGGATACCGCTTGGTGTGCCAGGTGTCGTAGGCGCAACCAATCGGCCCGTGGATCATCTGGATGGTGTCCTTCAGGACCCCGCCGATAACCAGCTTGGCGCCGCAGAACGCGCAGCCGCGCTCGGACAACGTGCCCGGAATGGTCTGGGCGTTGGAAACCGGGAGGAAGTCGCGCGTGTCTTCCCCATCGACCTTAAGATAGATGTGCTTTTCCCGCTCGGGGATATCCTTGTCGCATTCCAGAAGCACCATTGGCATTGGTGAAGTCTCCTTGGCTGTGGCTTGGGTTGAGTATCGAACGGGGATGTATTTGCACAGGCTGTGCCAACTCCGTTCAGCCCGGCCGGGCATAGCGAAAAGCGTGTTTCCAGAGCCTGATGCCGTCCGGAGTGTTCCGATCAGTACGAACGGTCCCGGAAGCGTACACGCCGGTGCGCGGAGTGTGCGGACCACGTCGTATCCGGCCGCGCTGAGCGTCTGGCACGGCGGTTGCGAAGCGTCTGGCACCCTTTTTCGTCCACGGAGGCTTCTCCATGTCCATCGACACGATTGAAAAACCACAAGCGTCCACGACCACGTTGCGGATCGCCGTCGCCAGCAAGGACGACATCCGCATTGATCAGCATTTCGGCCACGCGGAATCGTTCCTGGTGTTCGACGTCAGCGCCGAGGGCACGACCCCGCTCGGCCGCCGGGAAATCGCCGCGCACACTCAGGGTGAGGACGAGGACCCGCGCCAGACCATCCTGCGCATGCTCGCCGACTGCAAAGTCCTGCTGGTCGCCAAGATCGGCCCAACCCCGCAGGAGCAGCTTTCGGCCGTCGGGATCGAGGCCTCCGACATGTTGGCTGGCAAGCCGATCGAAACGGCACTGACGATGACGTTCGCGGCAAAGAACGTGGAGCATGGCGACAGCCCGGTCGATGCTTCGAATTTTCGCCTGTTGCACGCGATGTTGCGGGTCAGCGACCTGGATCGGTCGTTGGATTTCTATACCAGTCAGTTGGGCATGCAGGTGCTGGAGCGCCGCGACCACAAGAAGAATCAATTCTCCCAGGCATATATCGGCTTCGGTGACGGCTTCGGACAAATGACGCTGGAGCTGGTGTCCAACTGGGACCACGAAGGATCCTACACGCACGGCGAATTGTTCGGCCACGTCGCCATTGAGGTCCGCGGGATAACCGCTCTGTGCGACCGACTCTCTGCCGCCGGCGTCAAAATGCCGCGGCCACCTCGCGCCCAGCGCCATGGCGAGAATATCGTCGCCTTCATCGAAGACCCGGACGGTCACCCGATCGAACTGGTCCAGAAACCCGCTTAAAGGAGATTACGATGTCAGTTGAATCCGCCGTCGCCTACATCAAGCGCATGCGCGAGGACGATGAGTTCCGTCGCGTCCTGAATGAGAACAGCGAAGACGAAGCCGCCAACTGGGCTTTCGTCAAGGCCGAGGGCTACGACTTCACGATGGCCGACTTCAAGGCGGCGCAGGACGAAGTTTACAAAGAATACGGAGTCGATCCGAACCAGGAGATTCAGATCGGTTAGTTTAGCCCGTCATGGCGCGCGTGCGCGCCATGACGACCACCTTAGCTCCGATAGCGCAGGACCGCTTCGCGCCGGTTGGTAAAGTGCTGCACCATCCGTTCGGCATCAAATTCCGTCAGCGGAAAACCGTAGGTTTTTGCGGCGGCGGCCAGTTGCGTCGCTTGCATGCCTTGCAGAGAAGCAAATCCGGCCGTGGCCATGGCATTGACCCGGCTGCGCAATGCCGGATCGCCCGTGCGCGCCAACCAGTCCTCGCGCACCGATCCCGGGGAATATTCCGGCCCGACCGCCACGGCGGACTGGCGATCATATGTGTTGATCGCCGCCATCATGGCGATATCGGCAAGGATCATATGGAACTGCTGGTTTTCGGTTGGTGCGCTCATGAACCTGGTCCCTATTGATGCGCCTCGGCGCGACGAAACGTTTTGTAGCTGATGTTATGCTTCTCCATGCGCAGCCCGAGGATGCGCCGTGTCAGGCCGAGTTCCTTGGCCGCCTCGGTCATGTTGCCGTTGTGCGTTTTCAGGGTCTCGACGATCATTTCGTATTCGACGGCGTGGATTTTCGCTTCCAGGCTGCAGCCAAAGGCGGTGCCGGTTTCGGCGGAGGTCTGCAGTGAAGGCGGCATATTATAGCCGTGGATAACGGCATCGTCCGACAGGATGACGGAACGTTCGATGACGTTTTCCAGTTCACGCACATTTCCTGGCCAATGATACGCCATCAGCATGTTCAGCGCGGGGGTGGAGATGCGTTTCACCGCCTTGCCGCCCTCGGCCGAATAGCGGGCGGCAAAATAATCCGCGAGCAGGATGACATCGCTGCCCCTCTCCCGCAGCGGCGGCACGGTGATCGGGAAAACATTCAGGCGATAATAGAGATCTTCGCGAAAGGTCCCCTTCGCGACCATGTCCGGCAGGTCGCGGTTGGTCGCTGCGATGATGCGGAGATCGACCTTGACGGGGCGGTTTCCACCGACCCGCTCAAACGCCCGTTCCTGCAACACCCGCAACAGCTTCGCCTGGATCGGCAGGCTGAGTTCGCCGACCTCGTCGAGGAAGATTGTGCCGCCGTCGGCTTGTTCGAAGCGGCCCTTGCGCATCGTGGCCGCGCCGGTAAACGCGCCTTTCTCGTGGCCGAACAACTCGCTTTCGACGATGTTTTCCGGCAGCGCGGCGCAGTTGAACTTCACCATTGGCCCGTCGGCATTCGGACTTCCATAATGGATCGCGTTGGCGACGAGTTCCTTGCCGACGCCGCTTTCGCCGAGGATCAGCACGGTCGCTTTGGCGGCGGCGACCCTGTGCACAAGCTCATAAACTTCCTGCATTGGCTTGGAGTTGCCGATGATGTTGGTGGGCTTGAAGCGTTCCCGAAGTTCATTCTTCAGGCGGCGATTTTCGTTTTCCAACCGTACCTTGGAGATGTTCTCCATAAGGTACAGCTCCACAGCGGGGCCAACCATCGAGGCAATGGTCGCGAGCAGTTCGACGTCTTGCTTCAGTAGGCCACGATTCAAATAGACTCGTTCAGCGCTGATCGTACCGACAACCTTCTTTGCGTGCATGATCGGTACACACACGAACGATGCCTTGGCGTTGCTGTGCTCGCCGTCGGCCCCGGGCGTTTCGACGAAGCCTGGCTGATCCCGCAGATGCGGAACGATGAACGCGGTGCCGCTCTCCACCACCTTGGTGGTGATGCCGCCGTTCGGCGAATAGAGTCCGCTGGCTTTTTCGGCATCGGTCAGCCCGAAGCTTTCATGGATGAAAATGGAATCGGACTGATTGTCATACAGCGCGACCATGCCGCGACGCATCCGCAGTCGTTGCCGCATGACCTGCAACATCACCGACAACGACGTGGCGAGATCCTGATTTTCCGCCATGATCTGGCTGATCTGAAACAGAATTGGCAGCATGTTCACGCGGCATTCGCCGGTAAAGCAATGCGTGAAATCATCAACGTCGATGGCGATCGATTGCTCCATGTCGGTCCCGCTTCACCCCTTGCCATGACCCTGTGACCGATGGTGCAAGTACGATGCCACATTCGAATCCCACTAAGCGTCTGATATCTATATGAAGCGGTATTGTCGGCTTTCGACCAATTACCAAACCGGGTCGCATTTAGGACATCAGCCAAATCTGTTCAAATATGTACGTTATCACCAAAATCAGCCGATGATGTACAAACGACAGCTGAATAGTTTCTTGAATTCCCCCCATTTCGGCGGGAAAACTCGTTATAGCAAATTTGTGCGCCAAGCTGGCCCGCCAATTGCTTTGAATGTAACGCGCCACCACCCCCAGTGAGGCACGACATGAAAGCCGACGAACTCCTTGCGCTAATGAACGAACCGGCCTGTGCGCATAATGCCAAGTCGAAGTCCGGCTGCGCCAAGCCGCAGCCCGGGGCCACCCAGGGCGGATGCTGCTTCGACGGCGCCCGTAACGCCCTGCTGCCCATCGCCGACGCAGCCCATATAGTACACGGGCCGATTGGCTGCGCCGGATCGTCCTGGGATAATCGCGGCACGCGCTCCAGCGGCGCGGATTTGTTTCGGGTCGGCATGACGACCGATCTGTCCGACATGGACGTCATCATGGGCCGCGGCGAAAAGCGGCTGTTCAAGGCAGTGCGCCAGGCGGTGGAGACGTATCACCCGGCCGGAGTGTTCATCTATAACACCTGCGTACCGGCCTTGCAGGGCGACGACATCGAAACGGTCGCCAGGGCGGCATCAGAACGTTTCGGCGTCCCGGTCGTGCCGGTCGATTGCGCCGGTTTCTACGGCAACAAGAACCTCGGCAACCGCATCGGCGGCGAGGCTGTCTATAAACATGTCATCGGCACGAGGGATCCCGACCCGGTTCCCGAGTCCGCCCAGAGCCCGGGCATCGTCACGCACGACATCAATCTCATCGGGGAATGGAATGTCGGCGGCGAATTTTGGACCGTTGCACCTCTGTTCGATGAACTCGGCCTGCGCATCCTGTGCACCTTCTCCGGCGATTCCCGCTTCCGTGAGGTGCAGACCATGCATCGCGCCGAAGCCAACATGGTCGTCTGCTCCAAGGCCATGATCCAGGTCGCACGGAAATTGCAGGAAGACTACGGCACGCCCTTCATCGAAGGCAGCTTCTACGGCATCGCCGACACGTCGCGGGCGTTTCGCGACATCGCCGGCATGCTGAACGATCCGGATCTCACGGCCCGGACCGAGGTAATGATCACGCGCGAGGAAGCCAAGGTCGAGGCCGCGCTGGCCCCATTGCGTCCGCGCCTCGCCGGCAAGCGCGTGCTGATCTTCACCGGCGGCTACAAATCCTGGTCGATCGTTTCCGCGATGCAGGACCTGGGCATGGAGGTCGTCGCTACCGGAACGGAAAAATCCACCGAGGAAGACAAGGCACGCATCGTCGAACTGATGGGCCCGGACGCCCGGATGATCTCGGACAACGACCAGATTGCCTTGCTGCAAACGTTCCGCGAATGCCGCGGCGACATCCTGATCGCCGGAGATCGTTACATCTACCCGACACTGAAGTCGCGCATTCCGTTCCTCGATATCGATCATGTTCGCCGCATCGGCTATGCCGGTTATGACGGAATGATTGAGTTGGCCGGCAATCTTGTGCACGTCGCGCATTCGCCGGTCTGGGCAAAAGTGCAGTCCCGCCCTGAAGCGCCTCGGCAGGCAGCGTAGCGACATGGCCGAGATCCTTACCCCGACCAAGGCGCTCGCGGTCAACCCGTTGAAAACCAGCCAGCCGATTGGCGCGTCGCTGGCGTTTCTGGGCCTGGCTGATTCGATGCCGCTGGAACATGGCGCGCGCGGCTGCACGTCTTTCAACAAGCTGTTCTTCATGCGGCATTTCCACGATCCGATCGCCTTGCAGACGACCGCTATGGACCATGTCATTGCCGTCATGGGTGCCGATGCCAACGTCGTCGAGGCGCTCGCCACCATCTGCAACAAGAACCGCCCTGCCGTTATCGGCCTGATCACCACCGGGTTGTCGGAAATGCAGGGCGCGGATATCCAGCGCACGGTGGCCGTTTTCCGGTCGCAATTTCCGATGCACAACGACGTCGCCGTCATTCCGGTGGCGACGACCGATACCCTGGGCTGCATGGAAAGCGGTTTCGCCCGGGCGGTGGAGGCGATCATTACGACCCTGGTGACACCAGGGCTGAGCGTCATCCGCCATCCACGGCGGGTGAATGTATTGGCATCGGCCATGCTGACCCCCGGCGATATCGAGGCCGTCAAGACCTTTATCGGTGCCTTCGGACTGACCGCCCTCGTGCTGCCTGACATCGGCGACTCGTTGGATGGCCACCTGATCGAGGAAGGTTTCTCCACGCTGACCTATGGCGGGACACCACCCGCGGCCGTTGCCGAGATGGGTCAATCGGCCGCGACGCTGGTCATCGGGCCGTCCATGAACAAGGCAGCGGATCTGCTGCGGGACCGAACCGGACTTCCAGACTACAGATTCGCCACGCTGATCGGCCTGGACGGCTGCGACGCCTTCTGCCAGGCATTGTCCGAAATCGCCGGCTGCCCAATCCCGGCGATCATCCAACGCCAGCGCGACCAGTTACAAGATGCAATGGTCGATTGCCAGTTTCAGATTGGGGGTGCCCGGGTAGCTATCGCCGCGGACGCTGATCTGCTGTGCTCATTGACTGGTTTCTTCACCGACATGGGAGCCGAGGTAGTTGGTGCCGTCGCCGCCGGCCGGGCACAGCATCTCGCCGATATTCCGATTCCGTCGGTGGTCGTGGGCGACCTGGAGGATCTCGAGTTCCTGGCCCGGGAAGAACGAGCCGACATGATCGTTACCAACTCCCACGGTGTCGAAATCGCCCGCCGTCAGGGAACGGCTCTGCTACGCGCCGGCTTCCCGATCTATGACTTCTACGGAGCCCACACCGTCACCCGGGTCGGCTATGCCGGCACGCGCCAGCTTATATTCGAAGCCGCCAATCTTCTGGCCGGACACTATCAGGAAATCCGGCCGTATCGATCCCGTTATTGGGAAGGAACGCCGCGTGAGGACGAAGTGACATGCTAAGGATCGCCTTTGCTTCCAGCGACCGCACCACGGTCAATCTGCATTTCGGCGGCGCTGAAAGCCTGATGATCTACGACGTCTCCCCCGGCCAGGCCGATCTGGTGGGGATCGGCGAATTCATGAAAGCCGAAACGATCGGCGAGACCGGACGCACCGGACTGACCGGAACGATACAGGACAAGGTGCTGCCTAAACTCGATTTCGTTGGCGAATGCGCCGCCGTCTACGCCGCATCGATCGGCAGTTCATCCATACGCAGACTGATGAAATTGGGAATCCAGCCGATCATCGTAGATACCGGGCATGAGATTCTTGATCTGCTGAACGAGGTTTCGCTGGCATTGGCCCATGGCGGCCTCGCCTGGGTCGACCGCGCCAAGGCCAAGGCGCTCGCGGCGCCCCCAAAGGAAAACGTTGCGGCCGGGGCGCCAAGGCACGTCCTGCTAAGCTCGATTGACGACCTGGAGTGAGACTTCCATGAGACTCGCCATTTCGAATCTGGCGCTGCCCGCATACTACCACGTTGGGATGCTGCCTTACGTGCACAGCCTGGGAGTCGAAGGGCTGGAGGTCGTGCCCGCGCATACTTGGCCCGACCGCGTATCGTCGCGCATGGTGCAAGAGTATCGCGCCGCGGTGGAAGACGCGGGGCTCTCAGTCATCGGCATGCACGGACTGTTCCGCCACCGCCCCGATCTCGGCATCTTCACGACCGGCGAGAAGCGCGCGCGCAGCCTGGAACTGTTGGTTCAACTTTCGGCGGTAACGCGCGATCTCGGGGGGCGGACGCTGATCCTGGAGGCGCGTTGGCGCAACGAAATGCCGGAGCGGCAGGCCTGGTTGCGATGCCGCGATTTCCTGCATGAGGTTCTGCCGCGCATCGAAAGCCACGGGACAGTGCTGTTTTTTGCTCCCCTCGCCCCGGCGGACGGCGATTTCTGTGGGCACGCGAGGCACTGCTACATGCTGACGAACGCGCTCGACCATGATTCGTTTGGACTGCATCTCGGTGCCGCAGCGCTCGCCGCCAATGGCGAGATGGGGCACACGACGTTTGCCGCGGTTCGCGGGCGTCTCGAACTGATCCACCTCGATGAGCCCAGCCACGCGGTGCTGGGCAGCACCGGCCAGGTAGATCATGTTGATATGCGCAACCACCTGGCGGCCATCACCTACAATGGGTGGGCTTCGTTGGTCCAGCAGACGGTTCCGGCAGCCGATCCTGCGATTAGCTTAAGACGGGGACTGCGGTTTTTCGCGAATAGTTACATGTCGAATGGGGCAAGGAAGGGCATCCGGGTATGACCGAAGACGAGCGCCTCAGCATCATCACCGCCACCGTCGCAGCGGCTCGTCCCGCGGTGCAGGCGGACGGCGGCGATCTGGAACTTGTAGCGATCGAAGGCCATCGGGTGCGGGTGCGCCTGTCCGGCGCATGCACGACTTGCTCGATGGCGGGCCAGACCTTGGGCGGGATTCGACGGAAGTTGATGGACGTGCTGGATGGACCGGTGATGGTTGTGCCTGGCTAACCTGTCGGGTGCGATACATCGGTCAGGCGGCATGATAGCCAATGACAGCCTTGATCTCTGTAAAATCGTCCCAAGCCCACTTGCCGTATTCGCGACCGATGCCAGATTGCTTGTATCCGCCGAACGGTGCCGCGGTATCCCATTCCGGATAATTCACGAAGACATTCCCCGTCCGCATCTCCGCCGCCACCCGGTTCGCGTGGGCGCGATCGGCCGACTGGACATAAGCCGCGAGGCCTCCGCTTGGTCCTTGTAAGGCAGAACCGACAGCACGGGCCCGAAGATTTCCTCCCGCGCAATGCTCATGTCGTTGCGAACGTTGGCAAAGACGGTCGGGCGCACGTAGTAGCCGCGGTTAAGGTTCTCCGGACGGCCCGGGCGTCCGGCGACTAGTTCCGTACCTTCACCGATCCCCGCCTGGATCAGGCGCTGGATCTTGTTGAACTGGATTTCGCTGACCACCGGACCAATGGTCGTGGGCGGATCGTTCACATCGCGAACGACAACCCGTTCCGCCGCCGCCTTCGCGATCGCCTTCACCTCATCCTGCCGATTGGCCGGGACGAACATGCGGGGCGTTGCAGGATTGGCCGCTGTTGCCCATCATCCCGAGCATACCCTTGGTGACCGCTGTCTTGAAATCGACGTCCGGCAGCAGAATGTTTGCCGATTTTCCGCCGTGCTCGTACGCAACGCGCTTGACTTTCGTGGCTGCCGCCTGCGCAACAAGAATGCCGGCGCGGGTCGATCCGGTAAACGATATCATATCGATGTCGGGCTGTGCGGACATGGCTGCACCAACCACCCCGCCCTCACCCTGCACCATGTTGTAGACCCGGCCGGAACGCCCGCGGCATCCATGACCTCCGACCAAATGATCGCGTTCAGCGGTGCGACCTCGGACGGTTTCAGCATCCGCGCCCATTTCCCGGGACAGCGTTTCGGCAATGTCCTGGCGGCGCTTCTGATATTCGGACAGGATCGCGCGCAGCAGATCGAGCCGCTGCATGCGGGTGGTGCGTGCGAACGACGGGAAGGCGGCCCTTGCGGCGGCAACGGCGCGATCCACGTCCGCCGGACCGCCGACGGCGATCTGCACGAAAGATTCTTCCGTGGATGGATTGATCACGTCCAGCAGCGTAGACTGCAGCGGGGCCACTCAGGCTCTATTGACGTAGTGACGGTGTTCATGGCCCATTTTGCTTTCCTCCACGCTGGCGGCGATCAGCGTTATATACCCTTGAACATCGCCATCGGCAAAATCGGTGGCACGGCGCGTGCAGATTCCCCGATCGATCCGAGAAGGGTGCTGCAATGATATCACCGCCGCTGCTCTGGCCCGCCGCGCCGCGGGAGACGCGCATTTTGTACCTTGCCCGTTATGCGCCGGACGATCCGTTCTACACCGTGAAGCCGGAGGGCACCACGACGGGATATGCGGAGTACCACTTTCGCATTTTCGAGGCGCTGCGCGACATCGGCTATTCCGTCGCCTCGAGCTCGAAGCCTTATGCGGCGCTGATGGCGGGGGGCAACACCGACTTCGTGTTTTCGTTGCTAAATCGCATGCCGATACGGAACCCGGAGCTGCTGGTGCCGGCGATCTGCACGTATCTGCGGCTGCCCTGCCTCGGCGCCCCGCCCAACATCCGGGCGCTGGCTGAGGACAAATACCTCAGCAAGCTGGCCTTCGCCGGCTTGGGGCTGCCGGTGGCGCCGGGACGGGTGTATCGGCCTGGAGACCCGTTGCCGCCGTTGGATTTCGCGGGTCCGTATTTCATCAAGGACCGTTTCGGCGCTGCCTCGGAAGGCGTGACCGAAGCGTCGCTGCAGGACAGTTGGAACGGAACGGCCCGCGTCGTCACGGAACTGCAAGCCAGCGGCAAGGAAGTTCTGGTCGAGCGATTCTGCCCTGGAATCGATCTGACGGTGCCGGTTATCGGGCACACGCCTTATCTCGTGCTCGGCCATGTCGTGCCGCGATCCGACAAGGTGGGGAACATTCTGACAGCCGATCTGAAAACGGATGATCGGTTGGGCAACGAATTGATCTATATCGATGTGGCAACGGCCGCGGCGATCGAGCAGGATGTGCGGACGGTGTGGGCTTCGCTGGGGCCGATCGACTATTTCCGCCTCGATTATCGATGGGATCCTGCAACCGGGCGGCGGTTCCTGATCGAGATGAACATCTGCTGCTACCTCGGCATTCGCGGTGCCATCAGCATGGCCGGTGCCCGCCTGGGATACGACCGGACGCAGATTTTGGCACACGTGGTCGAATACAGCCTGGCCCGGCAGCGCGGCACTTTCGCGCACGACCGTTGGGTGATCTGAAACATAGCGCGGACTGCACCGGATGGGACATTGTCCGGCGGTTTGTTCGTTTTCGTGCATTCGGAGACAGTGTACCACAAGTGTCGCTACAGCGTTCACGCTTGGCCCGCGCTTTGCAACCATGCGTCAACAAACTTCGATAAATCGGGACCGCGGCATCATGAGTCTACGAACAGAACAATCCATCGGCGGCCGGCGGTGGTAGTGTCCGGAAATCGCCGATGGCTGCGGCCCGGCGTTGTAGTCCACGATCCCGCTGACATCGTCGACACGTTGTTGGCCGATTTCGCCCTCGATCTGCGTACTCGCGGCTTCAATGTCATCGGCTATGTCCAGCACAACAACCGCGGCAGCGCGGTCAAGGGACAGGGCTGTGCGAGGACGATCGAATATCTTGATATGAGCTCCGCAACGTCCCGGACGATCGACCGGGCGGCGGCAGCCGATTATCTGCGGCACGCCCTGCATGAGGACGTAGACCTTTTGGTCATCAGCCACTTCTCCGCCTGCACAGGGGCGACCGAGGGCGCCGGGGCAACGTTCGATCCCGACGGCACCAACGGACTTCCGTTGCTGACATCCATTGCCGGGCAGTGCATCCACAAATGGCACAGATACGCGCGCCACGACGGATCGATGATCGCGCCGAATCTCGCGGCGCTCTGGTCATGGTGCTCAAGCATCCCCTCATTCTCGGCCTGACCCGGCGTGGGAATAAAAAACTCACCCGCTCTCTTTGAGATTCCAAAAAGACTCGGCAAAACGGCATCGTTGTCCGAAAGTTGCGTATTTGTCGAACCACTTTTCCTCCCCGCCGCATCGGTCGAGTCTGCTCCACAGCGATCAATAGGATTCTGCGGAGCATGCCGTGACAACCACCGCCAGCCAGTTCTCGTTCGATCAGGTTCGTGATGTCCTCGGCGGCCTGCTCGGCCCGGACCTGCACGCCAAGCGCATCGACTGTCTGTCCGATGCCACCCTCGGCGTGCTGCACAGTGCATCGCTCGCCGTCGCCGCCATCGGGCATGGCCTGGCTGCGGCCAAGGGCGTGGCAACCAAGCATGCGATCAAACAGGTCGACCGCCTGCTGTCCAACCCCGGCATCAAGGTCGACGACATCCTGGCCCTGTGGGTGCCTTTCGTCATCGGCGCCCGCACCTCCATCGCGGTCGCCATGGACTGGACTGACTTCGACGCCGACAACCAGGCCACCATCATGCTGTCGCTGATCACCGAACACGGCCGCGCCACGCCGCTGGTCTGGCTGACGGTGGACAAGAAAACCCTGAAGGATCGCCGCAATCTGTATGAGGACCGCGTGCTGGTACGACTGGCCGAGATCCTGCCGCCGCAGGTCAAGGTCCGCATCATCGCCGACCGCGGCTTCGGCGATCACAAGCTCTACCGGCTGCTGACCGAGCAGTTGCACTTCGACTATGTCATCCGCTTTCGCGGCAACATCTCGGTCACCGCGGCCGATGGCGAGGCCCGCACCGCGGCATCGTGGGTCGGCCCCGGCGGCCGCGCACGCACCCTGCGCTGCGCCAAGGTCACCGCCGAGTGCTATGAGGTCGGCACCGTCGTGTGCCTGCGCGACAAGGACATGAAGCAGGCCTGGTGCCTGGCGACCAACAGCACCGACGAGACGGCCAAGGACCTGACCCGGTTCTACGGCGCCCGTTGGGGTATCGAATCAGGGCTGCGCGATACCAAGGACCTGCGTTTCGGCATGGGGATGGGCATCATGCGCGTGAATTCGCCCGAACGCCGCGACCGGCTGTGGCTGCTCAACGCCTTCGCGGTGGTGCTGTTGACCCTGCTGGGCGCGGCAGGCGAGGCGCTTGGATACGACCGGCTGCTGAAATCCAATACCGCCAAACGCCGCACCCATTCGTTGTTCCGCCAGGGTTGCATGCTCTACGACCTGATCCCGAACATGCCGGAAAGCCGGTTGCGCCCGTTGATAGAGACCTTCAACGCCATGCTGAACGCTCAGCCGCTTTTCACGAAGGTATTTGGAGCGATCTGAATATGAGGGGAGTCGTGAGGTCATGGTGGGGACCGGAACATTTGTATCGCGATCTGTCGCTTGGGGTGGCGGCCGACGAAGTCCGCGGCATCGTCTGCGGGCCACGCTGGATCATGATCGAGGGTCCCGCGGGCGTGGGGCTTGCGCCAATTCCCGGCAACCCGCGCGATTTGTTGTCGCGCCTGCCACGATTTGGCAAGCAAAGCTTGGCAGACCTTGCCGCGCTGACACAGTCATGGAATCCGCTGGAAATGGCGGTCGGCATTGCGGCAATCAACGCGCACTACAATCGCTTCGACGCCGGCGGACAGGCGGGCAACGGGGTCGAGTCGTTCCGTAAACATACCGGACAGGTTGTTGCGATCGGCGCATTCCCCGGCCTCGGCGGCATCTTGCCGAATTCGGCGGTGATCGAAGCCGATCCGCGGCCGGGCGAATATCCCATGAGCGCGATGGATGCGCTGTTGTCAGGATGCAGCGCGGCCGTGGTCAACGCCTCTGCCCTGGTCAATCGCAGCCTACCGCGCGTGCTGCGCCTCGCGCGCAATCGCCCGGTCGCACTGATCGGGCCGGCGACGCCGATGACGCCTCGTTTGCACGATTACGGGCTTGCGGTCCTTGGCGGCCTTGTTGTCACTGACACCCGCGGGTTGGCAACGGCGATTCGCGCCGGCGCAGCGGCGCGCGAATTCAATCGTTTCGGCCGCTTTGTCCACATCGGCCGCGGGCCTTCAGAAAAGGATTCACAGTTGACCCCGGAACCCGTCGCCCGGCATGTTTGTTCGTTCCGATCGTGACGCGCATCTACGGGCGCAAACTCTCTCGGGGCCATTCCGCCATCCGTTCCTGAGAACGGCGTCCGGCGAGATGGCGGACAGCGGCCTGAGCCGCTTTTTTCCAACGCATGTTCATGCGGCTGGATTTTTGCGACCCAACCGTTACCCATGGAGTTTTCCCAAATGACTAACAGTCCCCTTTTGTTCCCCGCCGTCATGGCGGTTGCCGAGCTTGCCGGCGCCGCGGTTTTCGTCGCGACAAAGGATACCGTCCGCCGGGCGGCTTTGTCCTGTTTCGGCCTCGGATTTGCAGTCTGTATCGTTCTCGCCGACATCATCCCTGACGCCACCGAAGACTATGCCGCCGGCTGGCTGTTGCTCGCCGCCGGCGCGGCGATCGGCGTGCTGCTGTTGTTCAGTGGCGGACAGCGCGGATCGAACGCAGGAAATGCGGCGGCAATCGCCGGCATGGGCCTGCACAACATCTGCGAAGGCATCGTTATGGCGTCAGCCGGACCGACTGCGTCCGTGCTGGTGCTCGTTGGGGCGGTTGCCCACAAACTGCCCGAAGGCATGGTGGTATTTTCATTGGCGGAACGCCTCTCCATTGGCCGGCGCTGGGCAGTGGCTGTGCTCCTGTCGCTGCTGATTCCGATCGGAACGATGGTCGTGGTGCCGGCAAGCGTGCAGCAGCCCGTGCTGGCTTTCGCGGCTGGCATTCTGTTCGTCGTGCTCACCCGGTCACTGATCATGTTTGCACCGATCGGGCGGCAGGAGGCAACGTTGCTCACGCGTAAGGCACTCGCCGCGACGGCGGCAAGCGGCGCGGTTCTGGCTGGCCTGACCTGTCTCATCGTCTAACTTGCAAATACCAGTCTGCTGTTTTGCCCTCGCAATTCAGCAGACTGCATAATCCCCGCCTGATTTGTTGCTGACCTCTATCCATGTGACGGACGAACAGCCTCGGATGTCGGTCTGAACCGGCTTTCTTGACTATGGCCGCGCCCTTGTTTGGCTCGGCGCTTATGGCGGTTCATCATGACTGACGTTTCGGTTTCACCTGCCGGTTGCCGCTGGCCGGCGAACTTTCCATCTTTCCCGGTCGCATTGCTGGCGGGAACATTACTGGCCACCGGGGCGACATCCGCTCAAGAGCCGGTCAATCCAGGCCAGACCGCGGACCAGACGCCGGCCACTACAATTCCTCCGGTTGTGGTTGAAGAAAAGGCGCTGGACGTGGCCCGGGCCCGCATTTCCCCAAGTCTCGGCGCGACCACGTATACCCTCGACAGCGACAAGATCGATACTCAGTCGGAAGGGGAATTCGCGCCGTTCGACCAGACGTTCTATCGCTTTCCCGGTGTGGCGCAGGACGAACTCGACAAGCGACTGCACGTTCGCGGCGAAGAAGCAGACTTGCAATACCGGATCAACGGGCTGCTGATTCCGGACGGTCTGTCCGGCTTCGGGCAGGAGCTTTCGACTACCTACCTCGATTCCGTATCCTTGATTACCGGCACGTTGCCGGCACAGTACGGCAACCGGACCGCTGGAATTGTCGACATGAAGACGAAAAGCGGCGAGGATCTCAGCGGCGGCACGGTATCGGTTTATGGTGGCAGCTATCAAAGGGCGCAGCCTACGATCGAGTATGGCGGCACCAGCGGGCAATTCTCCGGCTACGGGATGTTCAGCTACACGCATGACAGTCTCGGAATGGCGAATCCGACGTCAAGCTTCCGGCCGTCGCACGACGACACCGATCAATTCAAAGGCTTTCTCAATCTCTCATACCTGATCGACGACAGCAGCCGGATAACGCTGATTCTCAGCGCCGCGCACGACACTTTTCAGCTTCCCACGATCCCCGGGCAGGTGCCGCTGTACCAATACGGGGCGATCACGACCTTCAACTCCGTCAACGTGAATGAAAATCAGCAGGAACAGGCCTATTACGAAATCCTTGGCTATCAAAAGAATTTCGGGGACATCGATCTGCAGGTGACGCAGTCGACGCGCTACAGCAGCGTTGCATTCCAGCCTGATACCGTCGCGGACGTGATATTCAACTGGATCGCTTCCGGAACGGATCATCAGCTCGTTTCCAATGATTTTCAGGTTGACCTAAGCGATCGCGTCAACGACCAGCACACCGTGCGAAGCGGTATCTCGCTCAGCCTTCAGCGAGCGACCGTCGACACTACGGATACGGTCTTGCCCGCAACGTGGAATGCGAGCGCCGGCCAGTGGGTCGCGATCCCAAACGGGCAGCCGTTCGCAATTGTGGACAACTACAACAAGACCGGCCAACTCTACGGCGCCTATATACAGGACGAATGGCGTCTCACCTCCAAAGTGACAGTTAATTACGGTGTCAGAGCCGATCTCTGGACAGCGTATATAACTGAATCGCAGATCAGCCCGCGGGTGAATGTCGTCTATAAGCCGGTCGAGACCACCACGTTGCATGCCGGCTACGGGAGATATTTCACGCCGCCGCCGCTGGAATTCATTCAGGCGGAGGATCTGGTGAAATTCGACAACACGACCAACGGAGTCGATCCTTCGTTGCAAGGCAGCTCGCCGGTCAAGAGTGAGCGGTATCATGCCTTCGACATTGGCATCCTGCAGGATCTCGGCTCGCATCTGCACCTCGGTCTGGACGCTTACTACAAGATCAGAACAAACGTGCTCGATGAGGGGCAATTCGGGCCGGCAATGATCTTTTCGCCCAACAATGCGGCAAAGGGTCTCGTGCGCGGCGTCGAATTTACGGTCTCGTACGAGAAGGGCGGGTTCTCGGCATATGGCAACGTGGCGCGCAGCCAGGCGACGGCGGAAGGGCTGACGTCCGGACAGTGGCAGTTCACACCGGATGAGGTCGCCTACATGCAAACCCATTGGTATCATCTCGACCACGATCAGAACTGGACGGCTTCGGCCGGGTTGGCCTACCAGTGGGGCAGTAACAAGGTCTACGCGGACGCGCTGTATGGCAGCGGCCTTTATGGCGGATTCTGTAACCAGTACGAACTGCCGGTTTACGCAACGCTCAATGTTGGCGCGACCCGTGAAATCAGGCTCAGCAGCGGCCGGATGGTCAAACTGCGCTTTGACATCACAAACCTGACGGATACCCGGTATGAAATTCGTGACGGCGACGGAATTGGAGTTTTTGCACCGCAGTATCTTCCCAGACTTGGTGTCTATGGGGGCGTCTCGAGCAGCTTCTGAAGATATCGCGGGCAGCATCGACGACGGCCGGCAACGGCTGTCCGTCGCGGATGGCCTACACGGCTGCGGGGTTGCGGCGCTGACATGGTCTGGCGCGCTGCATGCCGCGGTGCTTGTGGCGTGCCTGGCGGTCTCGGTGCCGCGGCCCCCACCGCCGATCGCGCGGGCCGAGGTCGCGGTCCAACTGGTGATGGTGGCTGCGGAGCCAGTACCCGTCGCGGAGGAATTCGAAACGACGCCGGCCCGGCCTGAAGCGAGACCATCGCCGCCGCAGGAGCCTGAAGCGGTCGCCGAGCCGGCCGCGCCAGAGCCAGTCATCGCCGCGCCCGCGTCGCCGCCGGAGAAAACCGCTGCCGCGAGGCCTCCCGCCGGCATTCCGGGCCCGAAGCCGCCGCGCCTGCGTTCGTCCCCGCCTCAACCGCCGGCATCGCCAGCGAACCCGGCTCCGGTTGCGGCAGCCGCCGCACCGCAACTTCCGCCCGATTATGCCGGCCGGATAACGGCACGCCTGCTCGCCGTGAAACGATATCCGCCGCAGGCGCGGTCGCGCCGGGAAGAGGGGACGATCCTGATCGGCATGATCCTCGCGGCGGACGGCTCGGTCATTTCGACCCGCATCGACCGGAGTTCCGGCGTTACATCGCTCGACAGCGAGGGTCTGGCCATGGTTGCGCGGGCCGCGCCGTTTCCTCCGTTGCCGGACACGTTCAAGGCATCGCCGCTCGCACTGGTAGTGCCGGTCACTTTCGCGCTGCATGCCGAATAAGATCATTCCGCTCGCGCCGCGTTGCGAGAACCCGAACGCACAAGACCGGACATTCCGCGATGTTTCGTGCATTTTCGTGCGATCCAGTCGCGCCGCCCGGCCACAGCCGTGGGGCGTCGATACTGGCACAATTCTTGAAGGCATTCGACCGCAACCTCGGGAACAAGCCCATGCTGCACCGCCGGATGATCGATCCCGACGAGCGTGAGGATGCGGCTCCGCATCTGGCCGCGCTCGATTTCCTCGGCCGCATGCCCGTTCCGTTGCGGCAGTGTTTTACCACCGGATTGGACCACGCCGCCGTGGCGGCGGGCGGGCGGCGGATTTGCTTGGTTAACGGCAACGAATGGTACGCGCCGTTTGACGCCCTGGCGCGCAGCGAACCGACAGCGGGCTTCCCGGGCATGGTGCTGACACCGTTCACCCGCGACGTGCTGTCGCTTTCGTTTCAAGAACGGCTGCGCGCGGCCGGCCACGCCGCCGCCACGCCGCGGGCCGTTCATCCAGCCGCCGCGGACCTGATCGATCCCGCCGGGCTGTTCTCGGTGTTCGCCGTCATTCCGTGGGTGTTCCTGATCGATCTGCGCAAACTGGGTCACAGACCGGTGCCATGCCAGTGGGCGGACCTGCTTGATCCGGTCTACTACGACCAGATTGTTTTCGGCGGCTGGAGGCGGCCCAGCGACGGGGCCTACCCCGATTGCAACGACTTCCTGCTGCTCAATCTCTACCACCGCTTCGGCAGCGCCGGTGTACGGGCGTTCGCCTGCAACACACGCGCCATCCTGCACAACACGGTTGCCGCGCGCTTCGCCGGCACCAACAGCCCGCAGGGCGGCGCTATTTCCATCGTGCCCTGGATGCAGGCCGATATTTGCCCGCGCCGCGACCGCACCGCGGTGATCTGGCCCGATGATGGCGCAATGACCATGCCGATCGGATACTCGGTCGCCTCGGCACAGCGAGCCCGCGTGCAGCCGCTGCTCGATTTCGTCTGCGGCGATGCCTACAGCGCTGTCCTCGCGCATAACCGCTATCCCGCCATCTGGGCGGACGGGCCGCAAGGACTGCCCGACGGAGCCAGCCTCAACTGGCTTGGCTGGGACTACACCAGGACGCATGACATGACCGAAGAAACCACGACAGCGACACGCATCTTCTTCGAATCCTGGAGCCGCGGCTGATGCGCCTCGTTACGGTCGCCGGTCCGCCTTCCGTCGGCAAGACGTCGCTGTTCCTCAAGGTCGCCACGAGGCTGCGCGACAACGGCGCGCAGGTGGGCATTTCCAAATTTGACGCCCTGTGCACGACCGACGATGCCGCCTATGCCGCGCTCGGCCTGCCGGTCCGGACCGGATTATCCGGCGGCCTTTGTCCCGATCATTACTTTGTCAGCAACATCGACGACTGCGTAGCCTGGGGCCATCGCAGCGGCTTCGACGTGCTGATTGTCGAGACCGCCGGGCTGTGCAACCGCTGCTCCCCGCACATCAAGGGCGTGCTGGCGGTCTGCGTGGTGGACAATCTCGCCGGCATCCACACGCCGCGGAAGATCGGCCCGATGCTGCGGCTGGCCGATGTCGTCGCGATCACCAAGGGCGATATCGTGTCTCAGGCGGAACGCGAGGTTTTCGCCTACAACGTCCGCCTCGCCAACCCGCGCGCGCCGGTGGTGTGGTGCAACGGCATCACCGGCCAGGGCGCCATGGATCTCGCGTTCCGCATCGAGGCGGCGCCGCGGATCGATACGTTGGAGAACCACCACCTGCGCTTTTCAATGCCGTCCGCTGTCTGCACATATTGTGTCGGGGAAACCGCCATCGGCGAAACCTACCAGCGCGGCAACGTGCGAAAAATGAGCTTCGAGGACAGACCGTGAACCCTCGTGTCGCCACCTTCCTGTCAGGCCTCGGGCTGCCCGATTTGCCGCCCGAACGCGATATCGGCGCCTGGGTCGAGGATCTGTCGGAATCCGCGCTGAACGATATGGGACTGGACCGCGAGCAACTTGCCGCACATCTGCATCTGCTCCTGGACGCGGCGGGTCCCGCCCTGGCCCGTCAGACGATCCACACGCTGACGATTTCCGGCGGATCCGGCAAGGATGGCCAATCGGAGGCCGACGCCCTGACGATCAAGGCTGGCGAGATCGTCTGCATCGTCGGTCCGACCGGTTCCGGCAAAAGCCGGCTGCTCGCCGATGTGGAATGCCTGGCGCAAGGCGATACGCCGAGCGGGCGGCATATCCTGCTGAACAACGCCGTTCCAACCCCGGATCAGCGCTTCGCGCCGGACTGCAAGCTGGTGGCGCAACTGTCGCAAAACATGAACTTCGTTGTTGACCTCACGGTCGGCGCCTTCCTCGACATGCATGCCGCCTGCCGGCAGATCGATCCGCACAGCGACGTGACCGGCCGGATCATTGCGATCGGTAATTCGCTGGCGGGTGAACGTTTCAGTCCGGACGTTTCGCTGACCCAACTCAGCGGCGGCCAGGCCCGCGCCCTGATGATCGCCGATGCCGCGCTGCTCAGCGAATCGCCGATCGTTCTGATCGATGAAATCGAGAATGCGGGGATCAACCGGCGTCACGCACTGGATCTTCTGGTCTCCGAAGACAAGATCGTTTTGATCTCAACGCACGATCCCTTACTCGCGTTGCTGGGCGATCGGCGGGTCATCATCCGTAACGGCCGCGTCGCCGATGTCATTACGACCAGCGACGCGGAGAAATCCGTTCTGATCCAGTTGGAATTGATCGATGCCGCCATGCTCGCGCTGCGCGAGCGGCTGCGGCGGGGCGACCGCATCGAGAATCCGATCGACTGGGGCCCCATCACCGAAGAAAGACACCACATCAATGCAAGAACCGGATAACCTGGACGATCGGCTGCGGCTTTTGTTACAGCGGCAGTCGTGCGGGGCGCTGGAGGCGCCGGCACCGGAGGGCGAGGCCCTGCGACTGATCATCCAGGCGGCACTGCGCGTGCCGGATCATCAGCGGCTGCACCCGTACGCCTTCATCATTGCCAGCGGCGACGGACTGCATCGGCTCGGTGCCATCATGCAGCGGGCCGCCATCGCCGCCGGCAAGCCCGACGATGTCGTGCAGCGGTCGATCCGGATGCCGGGCCGCGCGCCGATGGTCGTCGTGGTCGTTGCGACGCCGCGGCCGCATGATCTCGTGCCGGTGTTTGATCAGCAACTGACGGCCGGGTGCGCCGTGATGGCCATGCAGATGGCGGCTCAGGCGCTCGGGTTCGGCGGAATGTGGCGGTCGGGTTAGTTCATGTACGATCGCCTCCTGCATCAGGAGCTTGATTTGCGGGACGAAGATCAGATCGTCGGTTTTCTGTATCTCGGCACGCCGAAGGCCGTGCCGGCACCGCCTCCAGCGGTCGACGGCGACAGCTTCGTCCGCTGGCTTTAGGCAGCCCGGATAAAGCCGTCCGTCTCGGCTGCGAACGGAATGCTGCCCTGGCTGCCCGGCCGCGTGCAGCACAGCGCGGCCGCCGCGCTCGCCCGATGGATAGCGTCTCGCAATGAATTGCCTGCGTCCAGCCGCGCCGCCATAACCCCCACAAAACAATCTCCCGCCGCTGTCGTATCGATTGCCTCGACCGGCACCGCCGGCTCGTGCCACGTTCCGTCCGGGCCGGCGACCTGCGCCCCTTCTCCCCCGCGCGTCAGCACCACCGTAACGCCCAGCCGATCGGCCAACGCCTCGGCGGCAGTGCCGCAGAGAAGATGGTCCGCCAGCCACGCGCCCTCGGACTGATTGACCACCAGGACATCGACCGCACGCAGCGCCGTCTCGGGCAATTCCGCCGCCGGAGCCAGATTCAGCACGATCCGCGTCCCCGACGCCCGCGCCCGTTCGATCAGCAAAGCGGTCTCGGCCGCCGCGACCTCCATCTGCAACACAAGTGTGGTGCCGGCGCCGAGCACCGCATCTTCGACGCCGGCCGCCCGCGCCAACAGGTTTGCCCCCGAGCCGACCGCGATCGCGTTATTGCCGGCCGGATCGACGGCGATCGCGGCGCAGCCGGTGTTCGCGTCCACCGTCGCCACGCGTTCCAGATCGACCCCGGCATCGCGCAGCAAAGCCAGCGCCCCGGGGCCCAGCGCGTCCCCGCCAACCGCCCCGGCCATCAGCACGCGGGCGCCGTCCCTGGCCGCCGCCACGGCCTGGTTCGCCCCCTTGCCGCCCGGCTCGATCCGTGTCGACGGACCCAGAACCGTTTCTCCCGCCAGCGGGATCTTCGGCAGGCTGAAAATCAGGTCCAGGTTGATCGAGCCGAATACAACGACCATGCCGCCCCTCCCGCGCCGTGATCAGCATAGCCGATCGGCGGGCAACGTCACGGTGGCGGTGGTGCCTCGGCCCTTGGTGCTCGTCAATTCCAGCCGTCCGCCATGCAGTTCCGTCAGCCGGCAGGCCAGCGGCAATCCCAGTCCGGTGCCCTCGAAAGACCGCGACAGGCTGTTGTCCACTTGTCCAAAGGGCGTCATGGCAACCTCGATGTCAGCCTCGCTCATGCCGATACCGCTGTCCTTGACCGAAAGCACAAGCTCGCCGGTGACGCTCCGGCGAGCCTTCAGGACGATGCGGCCGCCGTCGGGTGTGAACTTCACCGCATTGGACAGTAGATTGATCAGCACCTGCTGCAGCCGGGTGCGGTCCGCCCGCACCTGCGGTCGATCGGTCGGCAGTTTCACCTCGATGACGATGCCACGGGACTCTGCCTGGGAACGCACCGAGACCAGGCTTGCCCGCGCCACGTCTTCCACCGGAAAAACAGTTTCCGCCAGGGTGGCCGTACCGGATTCGACCTTCGAAATATCCAGGATGGAGTTGATCAGCTCCAGCAGATGCCGCCCCGACGTCCAAATGTCCCGCGCGTAACCGGCGATCGGAGGCGCGTTGGGACCGGCCGGCGCCTGATCCTTGATCAGCTCCGAAAAGCCGATGATCGCATGCAGCGGCGTGCGCAGTTCGTGGCTCATATGCGCCAGGAACTGTGACTTCGCCCGGTTCGCCGCGTCCGCGCTTTCCTTGCTCGCCAGCAACTGCCGGTTCGTCTCCGCCAGCCGCGCCCGATCGGCTTCGATCTGCGCCTGCGCCAGGGCCAGCCGATCGCGGTCGAAGGACAACTCGATTTCGCGCCTGGTGCGGCGCCAGACCTCGCGCACCAGCAGCACGCTGAGTGCGAGAATCAGTCCGCTGGCGCCCAGTCCCACCAGGCCGACGAACCACAGATGGCTGCGCGCGGGTTCCAGCACGTCGTCAAGGTCGAGCGCGACAACAACCTCGAGCGGATAGGCCACCAGGCGCCGCACGATCGCCAGCCGTTCGACCTTCTGGACCTTGCTGGTGCGGATATAATCGGCCGAACTGCCCGGTCCGAGGTCATTGGGGAATGGCGCGCCGCGCAAATCGGTGCCCACGGCAACCGACCCATCCGGGCGGTCCCGTTCGTAGCCAGCCAGCACGCCCCCGTCGAGGCCCACGATAACGATCACGCCGCGGTTCCCGATGTCGATCTCACGGTTCAGATGGATCAGGTTCGCCGCCCGCAGCAGCAGGATCGCCTCGCCGCCAAATCCGCCATTCGGGGCGTTCAGGCGCTTGCTCACCTCGATCAGGTCGTCCCCGCCGCTGGCAGCCTCCGGTGGGGTATCGACAACCAGACCGGTTTCCGGTCTGTCGCGATGGGCGATGAAATGGGGCTGCCGGCTATAGTCAGCCGGCCCCTGGCCGGGTTGCTCCGACGCGAACACAAGGCGCCCGTTCGGGCCGGCAATGCGGATGCCGGCGAGCAGATCCGCCAACCCGCGGCTTGGCAGCGCGCGGGGCAGCACGAGCCCGGACGCATCGGGAGGCAGGAATTTGACGTCGGCATCGATCGCCCCGAACTCGGCATCGACCGCATCGAGTGTCCGCGTCAGCTCATTGGCGACGGCGGCGGTGAGATTGTAGCCTTGGGTCCGGCCGTTGTCGCGCGCCGTGCGCTGTTCCGACCAGACCGACCAGGCGATGAAGCACCACATGCAGATCGCCAGCGAGCAGGCGATGCCGACGATCAGCCGGCTGACGTGAAGCGCCTGCCCGTTTGCCATCCGCTCGAAAGCGGAGGCTGGCCGATCGGCGGTAACCGGTTCGAGCTGCATGGCGTGGCGGCTTGGCCCACTCGGATCAGATGGCGGAGTTCACGCCGGATTGCTCTACAGCAACCGATCCCTGCCCGCAATCAAACCGCGAGGAAAGCCCTCACTTCGCGCAAGAAAAGATCGAGCTGGTCGTGGTGCACCCAATGCCCGGCTTTCGGAACCGGCAACACGCACGCATTGCGGAAGCAGGCCAGGCGCCCGTCGTCGTCGGGGTGCTTCGCCCAGCTTTCGTTGCCATAGACCAACAGGGTCGGGCAGGTGATCGATTCCCACAGTTCGGCAATGGCGTCGCGCGTCATGTCATAGGGCGGCCACAGACGGACATAATGGTCGAACTTCCAGCTATAGGTGCCGTCCTCGTTCTGGTTGACGCCGTGCAGCGTCAGGTGGCGCGCCTGTTCCGGGGTCAGGTGCTTGTTCTCCTCCTGCATCCGGGCGTAGGCGGCTTCGACGGTCGGATAGCGGCGCGGCTGACGGCCGGACAGCGACCGCTGCTCCTCGATCCAGCCGCGCATCTGCTCGGCGATGGGTTTGCGGTCCGCCTCGACATGCGATTTCGGGCCCGGCCCGAGGCCCTCGATCGCCACCAGGCGGCAGACGTTCTCCGGATAGATGCCGGTGTAGCGCAGGGCGATGTTGCCGCCGAGCGAGTGGGCGACGATGCGGACCGGCGCCAGGTTCTGCTGATGGATCAGTTGCGCGAGGTCGTAGATATACCCCGCCATGGTGTAGCTGCCGGAGGCGAGCCACGCCGAGTCGCCATGCCCGCGCAGATCGGGACAGATCACATGGTAGTCCTTGCGCAGATCGGCCGCGACCCAGTCCCAGTTGCGGCAGTGATCCCGCCCGCCATGCAGCAGGATCAGCGGCGGCGCGTCCGGATTGCCCCAATCGACGTAGTGCAGCCGCAGCCGCTGCGAGAAATATACCCGGGAGGTCGGGCCGGCACCCTCCAGTATCGCCTGTGTCATCCCCATCCCTCAGTCTGTCGGCGGCCGTTTCTTGTGCCAGCCGGTCGCCCGTTCATAGGCCGCGGCTGTTCTTAACACGGTTGCTTCATCGAAGTATCGGCCCGCGAACTGCACGGACAGCGGCAGGCCGTCGCGGGACAGGCCGGCCATCATGGCGATCGCGGGGTGACCGGTGACGTTGAACGGGGTGCGGGCCTGGCGGGAATAGGTGCGGGCGGTTTCCTCAGGCTCGTCCAGCCGGGTCGGCGGGTCCATGGAACTGGCGCACATCAGGACGTCGCAGTCGCGCAGGCGATCCTCGACGGCGGCGATGAGTTCGGTGCGTCGGCGCTGGGCGCCAACATAGTCTCCAGCGGTCATGAACGCGCCCGGCAGCAGGCGCTGGCGGGCGAGCTGGCCGTAGTCGCCGGGGCGCTCCCGTAGCCAGGGGGCGTGGATCGACCACGCTTCGCTGCACAGGATGATCCGGTTGATGGCGGCAAATTCGGTCAGATCCGGCACGGTGACGGTGCGGACGTCGGCACCCTCGGCCTGCAAAACCCGGGCGGCGTCGTCCAGAGCCGCGGTGACCTCCGGGTGCGCCGGCATATCGCGTTCGTGAAAATGGCGGATGAAGCCGATACGCAGGCCCCGCACGCCGCGGTCCAGCAACCGCGCGAATCTGCGCGCGGGCGTCGCCGCACTCCCGGGATCGGCCGGGTCGTGACCGGCGATGGCGTCCAGCAGCAGCGCGGCATCGGCGACGGTGCGGGTCAGCGGCCCGACATGGTCCAGCGTATACGACAGCGGAAACACTCCGCGCCGCGACACGAGCCCGTATGTCGGCTTCAGTCCGGCGATGCCGCAGGCACTCGCGGGGTTGCGTATCGATCCGCCGGTGTCGGAGCCGAGCGCCAGCGGGAACAGCCCCGCCGCGAGGCCCGCGCCGGAACCCGACGACGAGCCGCCCGGGTGGTGGTCAGGGTTCCACGGGTTCCGGGCAGGCGGGAACGGCAGATCGAAGCTCGGGCCGCCGATGGCGAATTCGTGCGTCGAAAGCTTGCCGAGAATCACCGCCCCGGCCTGGCGCAGCTTGCCGATGACCGCGGCATCGGCCGTCGCGACGTTGCCGAGCAGAATCCTGGAATGGCACGTCGTCGGCAGCCCGGCGACATCGATGATGTCCTTTATGCCGACGGGAACGCCGTGCAACGGGCCTCGGCCGCGCCCGGCAGCGATCTCGGCCTCCGCGACGCGCGCGGCGTGCATCGCCGAGTCGGCGTCAAGGCGGATGAAGGCGTTGAGCCGCGGGTCGAGCGCCTCGATTCGCGCCAGCAGGGCGGTCAGCAGTTCGACCGGCGAGAGGGTCTTCGTGGCGAAGGCGTCGGCGATCTCCGCCGCGGATAGCCAATACGGCTCGGTCACAGACCGGATCCGGGGCGCATCGGCGGCCACGGTTCGGCGGCGGGGTCCCGCGGCGCCTGCACGACCCGGCCTTGGTTCAGCGCCTGCGCCGCGGCGGCCTCGATTTCGTCGGGGAATCCGGCGATGGCTTTGTCGAGTCCGGCCGCGCGCGCCAAGGCTTCGATGTGCGGGTCCATGGCCTTTCTCCGCGTGTGTCGATGGCCGCGATCATGCGGCGGCGGGTGCGACCCGGGAAGAGGCCCGGTCCCGGCATCGACAGCGGCGGCGGGTGGGGTAAAAAAAGGCGGTGCAGCCGGGGCCGCGTCCCCGAGGCCGCCGACGTAGACCGGCGGCGGGTGGGGTAAAAAAAGGCGGTGCAGCCGGGGGATGGCCGCACCGCTTAAGGTGGTCGCGCACTCCATGAGGCGCGACGTTCGGGGAGGAAACAGGACACCGCCATCGCGGCGCCGCGGTCCTATCTATAGCCAAAATATTGACGGAAGGTTAACAAGATCGTGTTCACATCAAAATTTCTGTTGATAACTTCAGTCTATTTTTGTGGGACACCGGGGCGATGAGCGCTCTTCCGCTTACCGGCCTGAAGATTTTGGAGATTGGCCACTACATCGCGGCACCGTTTTGCACGCGAATTCTGGCCGATCTGGGGGCGGAAGTGATCAAGCTGGAGCCGCCGGGGGGCGATCCGTTTCGCGGCTGGGGAGCAGAAAAGGACGGGAACTCCGTCTGGTTCAGTATTCATGGCCGGAACAAGCTCTCAGTCGAACTGGATCTGAAGAAGGACCGCGACATCCTGCTGAAGCTGGCCGCTCGCGCCGACGTGCTGGTGGAGAACCTGCGCGCCGGCCAATTGGAGCGCCTGAAGATCGGCCCCGACGTGCTGCAGGGGGTAAACCCGCGGTTGGTGATCGCGCGGATCTCAGGCTACGGCCAGGACGGGCCGTATCGCGACAAGCCGGCGTTCGGCGCCATCGGGGAGGCTATCGGCGGATTGCGGCATCTGACCGCTCATCCCGGCGGGACGACGGAACTGCCGCCGCCGCGCTGCGGGATTTCCATCAGCGACGATCTCGCCGGGCTGTATGCCGCGATCGGGCTGCTGGCCGCGGTGTGGCAGCGCGACGCGATGGGCACCGGGCGGGGACGGGTAGTGGACGTCAACCTGGTGGACAGCGTGTTCAGCCTGATGGAGGGGATGCTGCCGGAATACGCCCTGGATGGCCGGGTGCGGCAGCCCGCGGGGGCTGCGCTGCCGACGGCGTCGCCGACCAATACGTATCCGTGCGCGGATGGGCGGTGGCTGTGCATAGCGGGGAACTCCGACCTGATCTTCGCGCGGCTGATGACGGCGATCGGGCGGCCGGGGCTGGCGGCGGACCCGGCGTATGCGACCAACGGGTTGCGCTGCGAGAATCGGGCGGCGCTGGATGACGCGATCGCCGCCTGGACCCGGACCTTGCCGGCGAAGCAGGCGGAGGCGATCCTGGAGGCGGCGGAGGTTCCGTGCTCGCGACTGTTCGATATCGCCGACTGCGCGGCGGACCCGCATTTCCGGGCGCGGCGGGCGGTGCAGGAGGTCGATGATCCGTTGCTTGGCCGGACGCTGCATCCGGGGCCGACGATCCGGCTGGACGGGGAGGCGCCGGAGGACGTGGTGCGATGGACTGGACCCGCGGTGGGAGCGCACACCGATTACGTGCTGCATACGCTGTTGGGGTTGCCGCCGGGGTGATTTCAATCGCCGAAAGTATGTAATGCCAATGGCCCGCGGCGGCTATCGGTCCGCACCGGCTGATCTCCGGAGCGGTTTCACATCGATCTCGGCCGCTGCGCCGTTAACTTTTCATTATCTATTTCCGCATAAGCTGGCGTTCGCACGCCATGTTGTTTCATTCGCCAATCTTCATCCTCGGTTTCCTGCCGGTCTGCCTGGCCGGTTTCTTCGCCGCCGGCCGGATGCTCGGCACGACGGCGGCGTTGTCTTGGCTGGCCGGAGCAAGCCTGGTGTTTTACGGGTGGTGGAACCCGTCGTTTCTGCCGCTGCTGATCGGTTCGGTGGTGGTGAACCATGCCATTGCCTGGAAGATACGGCACGGCGCGAGGCCGCGGGCCTGGATGGCGGCTGGAGTTGCGGCCAATCTGGCCGTTCTCGGCTGGTTCAAATACGCCGATTTCCTGCTGCATACGTTTGCTCCGGCCGCGCCGCCGCTTGGCGTTACTTTGCCGCTGGCGATCAGCTTCTTTACCTTCCAGCAGATCATGGTGCTGACCGATACCTGCACAATTCGTCATGGCCCGGCCTGCCCGGGCCACTCGTTTCAGCATGTGCCGCAACAGGTGGCCCGGACAAGCCGGCCCATGACGGGGATGGAACGACGAGCGGGGCCCATCGACGCGGCGCCCGTGCGATCAGACCAACCTGCGCCGCTTAATGGCTACCCCTTCCTCCCCTACTTCACCTTCGTCACCTTCTTTCCCCACCTGATCGCCGGGCCGATCGTCCGCGCCGGCGAGATGGTCCCGCAGCTTACCGATCCGGATCTCGCGCGCCCGCGCAATGAAAACCTGACCGCCGGTCTGCTGATCTTCCTCCTTGGTCTGGGCAAGAAATGCGTCCTCGCCGACATGTTCGGCGGCTTCGCCGACACCGGCTTCGGCGCGGCTTCGCACGGTGTCGACCTGACGTTCTTCGAGGCCTGGTACGCCACCTTGTCATACGCGCTGCAAATCTATTTCGACTTCTCCGGCTACTCCGACATGGCCATCGGCCTGGCGCGGATGATGAACGTCCGGTTCCCGCTAAACTTCGACAGTCCGTATCAGGCCACCGACATCAGTGCGTTCTGGCGCCGCTGGCACATCACGTTGGGCGCCTTCCTGCGCGACTACCTGTACATCCCGTTGGGTGGCAGCCGGGTGGGCAGGCTCCGCCAGACCGCCAACCTGATGGCCACGATGCTGCTGGCCGGCCTGTGGCACGGCGCGGGCTGGAATTTCGTGCTTTGGGGCGGTCTGCATGGCGTGTTCCTGGCGATCCATCGCGCGTATCGCCGCCGGTTCAAGCCCCTCCCCGCGGCGCTCGGGCAGGGGTTGACGCTGTTTGCCGTCATCCTCGCCTGGGTGCCATTCCGCGCCGAATCGGTTGCCGAAACCCTGATCGTCCTGCGCGGCATGTTCGGCTTCAACGGCATCGCGCTGCCGCAAATGATCGTCTCCACATTGCCCCCGCTCGCGGCTATCGCCGAACCGGTCGCGGTCATGCCGTCGCTCGGCGATGCCCGCACGCTGTCCTTCCCGGAGGTTTCGGCCTGCCTGCTGCTCGGCTGGTTCATCGTCCTGGTCATGCCGAACATCCACCGCATGACGGAGACGGCGCGCCACTGGGCGCTGACCTCCAGTTTCGCGCTCTCGGTGCAGGCGGTGTTGTTCGCGCCGCACGTGGTGCCGTTCCTGTATTTCCGGTTTTGATGCGACGCCTGGTGACCGCCTGTTGTGCCTCGTTACTTATATACTGTGTACTCTTTGCCTGCGTGCTCGACCGGCCGCTGTCGCTGGGGTCCCTGCGCGCCCGGATCGAGGCCGGCCTGGCGCGTGGCGAGGCGATCGACGGGCCGAAGCTGGTCATCCTGGCCGGATCGAACGGCCCCTATTCGCACCGCTGCGAAACCATTGAGCCGATGATCGGCCGGCCCTGCGTCAATGCCGGCATCGCCGTCGGCATCGGCCTCGATTACCTGTTCGCCCGCTGGAAGCCCGTGCTGCATCCCGGCGACATCGTCTACATGCCGCTCGAGGAAGCGCAGTACGTGCGGTCGAAGGCTGCCGGCGCTTTGGGACCGGACGCCGCGATCATGCTACGGCACGACCGCGCCACCCTGCGGACGCTGCCGCTGCACCGGCAGCTCGCCGCCGTGTTCGCGTCCGGCCTGCGCGGCGCGGTCATGAGTTTGATCGAGACCGCGCTGGTGGCGGAAGGATTCCGCGACCCGCGCGAGGCGACAAGCGGGTCCTACAACGCCCGCGGCGACCATGTCGGGCATACCAGCCGGCTCGGCTCGATCAGCCAGCCGGTGCTCGCCGCGATGACGCCGTTTCATCCCGCCGCCATCCAAATTCGGAGCGGATACGGCACCTCCCTGGTCCGCGATTTTCTGCTCTGGGCCGATCGGCATGGGGTGCGGGTCATCGGCGGCCTGCCTACGGGCTTCGACGACTCGCCCATCGGCGAGGACAGCGTGGCGGCGATCCGGGCCGTTTACCGGGATGCGGAGTTCCTGGAACTGCCGAACCGCAGCCGCTACCCGCGCAGCGATTTCTTCGATACCGCGGACCACCTGAACGAAGAGGCGCAGATCCGGCACTCGGTTGCCGTCGGCCGGGCGCTGGCGGATATGGCGATTTCGCGCGGATATGCCTACGAAGGCGCCGGACGTCGCGATTCAGATGCGCGGACGCATTGAAATCGCGCGGCACACACCGCATATCGCGCGGCGCAAGGAGGTCACACATGAACGACACTGTTTTGGAACAACATGCATTTGGCGCCGAGGTCGGCCGCCTGCTCGACCTGGTTGTGCACTCGCTGTACTCCGAGCGCGAGATTTTCCTGCGCGAACTCGTCGCCAACGCCGCCGATGCGGTGGATCGCCGCCGGTTTGAGGCGCTGACGGATTCCAACCTCGCGCCCCCGGCTGAGGCGAAGATCCGCATTGTGCCGGACAAGGAAGGCAGCACGCTGCTGATCTCCGACGACGGCATCGGCATGAGCCGGCAAGAGATGATCGACAACCTCGGCACCATCGCGCGGTCGGGCACCCGGGCCTTCGCCCAGAACCTCGCGTCCAGCAAGCCGGAGGACCGTCCCAGCCTGATCGGCCAGTTCGGCGTCGGCTTCTACTCCGCCTTCATGGTGGCGGACCGGGTCGAGGTGACGTCGCGCAAGGCGGGGTCGGAGGAGGCGTTCACCTGGGCCTCCGACGGTGCCGGGGCGTTCACCCTCGCGCAGGCGACGCGGGAGACGGCGGGCACCGATGTGCTGTTGCACATCAAGTCCGATGCCTCGGAATACCTGGAGCCGATGCGGCTGGAGACGGTGATCCGCAAGTGGGCGGATCATATCACGCTGCCGATCACGGTGGCGCGGGACGGCAAGGATGAGCCGGCGAACGAAGGCACGGCGCTGTGGCGCAAGCCGAAGTCCGACGTGACCGAGCAGTCGTATAAAGAATTCTACCGCCACCTCGGCCATTTCTTCGACGACCCCTGGGCGACCTTGCACTGGCGGGCGGAAGGCACCCTGGAGTACTTTTGCCTGTTGTTCATCCCCGGCATGAAGCCGTTCGATATCGTTGACAACGACCGTGACGCGCATGTGCGGCTACATGTGCGGCGCATGTTCATCACCGACAAGGCGGAACTGCTGCCGCACTGGCTGCGCTTCGTCAGCGGCGTGGTGGATACCGAAGACCTGCCGCTGAACGTTTCGCGCGAGATGCTGCAAACGACTCCGGTTCTGGCCCGCATCCGCAAGGCGCTGATCAGCCGCGTCCTGTCGGAACTGAAGACGCGGGCGAAGGAAGCCGAGGACTACGACAAGTTCTGGGAGAATTTCGGGCCGATCCTGAAGGAAGGCATTTGGGAGGACTCCGAGCATCGTGCGGAACTGGCACCACTGCTGCGGTTCAAGTCCTCGACGCAAGAGGGTTGGACGTCTCTGCCCGAATACGTCTCGCGGATGCAGGACGGGCAGGACACCATCTACTACCTGTCCGGCGATGCGGCCGACGCGCTGAAGACCTCGCCGCAACTGGAGGGGTTCCGCGCCAAGGGCATCGAAGTGCTGTTGATGTCGGACTCGATCAACTCGTTCTGGCCCGAGCGGATGGACAGCTTCGAGGAGAAGAAGCTGCGCAGCGTGACGCAGGCGGCGGAGGATCTGGCCAAGGGCGAGGACCTGCCGGACGTCTCGGCGCTGCTGCTGGCGATCAAGTCCGCGTTGGGCGATGCGGTTTCGGATGTGCGGGCGACGGCGCGGCTGACCGACAGCGCGGTGGTGCTGGCGTCGGACGGCAAGGGTCCGGATCTGGCGATGCAGCGCCTGATGCGCCGGGCCGGGCGGGCGATGATGCCGTCCAAACCGGTGCTGGAGGTCAACCCGCGGCACAAGCTGATCGAGGCGCTGTCGGCGAAACTGGAGGATACCGCGCTGATAGCCGAGGCGGCCGCGACCTTGCTGGACCTTGCGCAGGTGCAGGAAGGCGATCTGCCGGCGGATGCGACCGCGTTCGCGCGGCGGGTGACAAGCCTGCTCGCGGGGAGCCTGGGGTAGGGGTCGTGGTCCCCTATGGTGGAGAGGCGGAGCAGCGGACCAACGGCTTCTGCCTCCCCGTCGTGGCCGGGCATGTCCCCCCGCTATCAGGATAAGCACCACAGCGTAGCAAGGTGCTCTGCCTCACCGTCATGGCCGGGTGTGTCCCGGCCGGCCACGCACCACCTTCGAAGCACAGATAGCCGGGACATGCCGCATAGGCGCAAAAACAGAAGTCGAATGACGCTCGGTCGTTGCCATCGAGTCATGGCCTGACGTGCCTCTATAGGCGTCAGGATAAGTGGTCACGCGGAGCACAGCGTTCTCCAAATTCGTCATGGCCCGGCTTGTTGTCCGGGCCACCTGTCGCGGCACGTGCTGGCGGCGGTGGCCCGGACGAGCCGGGCCATGACGGTGGGAGAACAGGGTCCGGGCAAACCTTTCCCGTCACTTTTCGTTATCCTGATGCGCATGGCGCTTGGCCCGGCCATCCACGACTTGCGCTGCCGGCCTCCAGGCATTCCCGCACATACGGCAGGAAATGCGTCACGGCCGGCGTAACGAGATCCTCAACCTTCGCCGCCTCGTCGAACCGCCGCAGCCGCACGGCCTCGCGGGCATACGGCAGCGCGGCGAACGCCTCCGCCTCCCGCGCATCCATCGGTCCGCCTTGCAACGACAGGCTCAGCACGCTGTCGGCCGACAGTCGGCCGCAATAGTCCGGCTCCACGGCGCACAGGTATCGTTTCGCCGCAACGTGCAGGCGCACCGGCTCCGTTACCTCCGGACCGAAATGATGCCGCAGGAAGTCGTATCCGATTTGTTCATGACGATCGCCGATGCCCCCGGCGGCGGGATTCTCGCCGAGGCCGTGCACCAAGTGGCCGATGTCATGCAGCAACGCCGCAACGATCAGCGCGCCGTCGCAGCCGGACCGTTCCGCCAGCCATGCGGCTTGCAGCGCGTGCTCGCGCTGATTGATGCCGGACAGTCCGTAACTACCCTCGCCTTTGCCCGCGATCAGCGCGGCGAGCATCCCGGCGGTATCGTCTTCCACAGCGGCTCTCCTTCCCCGGTTCCGGCTGATGCGGTCTAATCAGCCAATCCGCCGCCGGCAAACGTCGATTGGATGACAAACCCGGCAGGCATCCCATGTGTCTGTCAGACGAGGATGAGTTCGTATGCTCGAACAGCAGCTTGATTGCATCGCCGAACCGGACCCGGCGGACGTCCGCCCGGTCTACCCGGTGCGGCCGGACGGATTGCCGGCGTTTCTGGCAACGCTTCTACCGGCCCGCGCCGCGTTCCTGCACGATCTGGATTTCGAGGCCAAAGCGGGGGAGTTGGTCTTCCTGCCCGGCCCGCAGGGCATCGCCGCGGCCGTGCTGGGCCTTGGCGCCGAATCGACGCCGTTCACCTTCGGCACCCTGCCGATGCGCCTGCCCGACACGGGCGCCTGGCGGCTGGAAGCTGGCGATTACGACCCGGCTGACGCGACCTTCGGCTATTGCCTGGGCGCCTACCGCTACAATCGATTTCGCTCTCCCGAAGGGCGTGCCCCCGCGAAGCTGATCGTGCCGCCGGGTCAGGACGCCGTTTTGTCCCGGGCCGCGTCCACCTGGATGGTGCGCGATCTGATCAATACGCCGGCAAACGTCCTCGGGCCGGTTGAGCTGGCCGATTTTGCCGTATCGCTGGCGGATCGCTACGGCGCCGGTTCCAGCGTATCGGCCGATGCGCAACTGGACGAGGCCTACCCCACGATCGCCGCCGTCGGCCGCGGCTCGGCGCGGCCGCCCCGAGTCGTTACTTTCCATTGGCGCGGCAACGCGGCAGTCGATTCGTCTCCCCTGGTGTCACTATGCGGCAAGGGCGTCTGCTTCGATACCGGTGGATACGATCTGAAACCGTCGGCCGGCATGCTGCGGATGAAGAAGGACATGGGCGGCGCGGCAACCGTTCTTGGACTGGCACGGATCATCATGGAGGCCGATCTGCCGATACGTTTGGCGGTGCGGGTTGGTTGCGTGGAGAACGCGGTATCCGGGACGGCCATGCGCCCCTCCGACGTCATCCGCACCCGCTCCGGTCTGACCGTCGAGGTCGGCAATACCGACGCCGAAGGCAGGCTGGTGCTGTGCGACCTGCTGGACGAAGCGTGCGAGGAAAAGCCCGATCTGCTGATCGATTGCGCGACCCTGACCGGAGCCGCCCGGGTCGCCCTTGGACCCGACCTGCCGGCACTTTTTTGTAACGACGACGGCCTTTCCGAGGCGCTTCTACGCCAGGGGCAGTTAAACCACGATCCGCTTTGGCGGTTGCCCCTGTGGTCCGGCTACAATGACTGGTTGAAGAGCCCGATCGCCGACATCAATAACGTATCGTCCAAACCACTGGCCGGTGCCGTCGTCGCAGGGTTGTATCTTCAGCGGTTCGTTGGCCCGGGCGTTCCCTGGATACATATCGATCTCTACGCGTGGAACGATCAAACCCGCCCCGGCCGCCCCGAGGGTGGCGAGGCGATGGGCATGCGGGCGCTGTTCGCGCTGGTTCGGGAGCGGTTCTCAGCATCATGACAGGCCCGGATTTGTTAACTGGATCTTACGCGTACACAAAGACGTGAAAGCGCGAGTCGCCGCGACGAATCACACGCGGCAGTAGACGTTCGATCCGCAGTTCAATCACGGAACGGTGAAAAAAGGAAAGAGTGTGGAACTGTAATAAGGTTGACGTCGATCTGTATTTTGAGTAGAGGTTGGAATCGTAGACGCGGCGTTTCGCGGCGTCCGCCGAAGAAAGGAAAACTTTACGTGGCAGCTCCTCCCAATCCGGTTTCCGACGCTCAGGTCGGCCTCCTGCGCGATACCATCGTCGCATTGGTTCGCCGGGACGGCGCTGATCTTTCCGCCCGCCAGCTCGGGGTTTTCCTGACCTGCTATCTCAATGACGGCGGCCACACGGTGCGTGGTCTCGCCGCCGAACTGAACGTTTCGAAGCCCGCCATCACGCGCGCCCTGGATCGTTTGGGCGAGCTTGACCTCGCGCGGCGCAAGGTCGATCCGATGGATCGGCGGAGCGTCCTGGTGCAACGGACGACCAAGGGATCCGCTTTCCTGCGGGACGTGCGGGGCATCATGACTGAAGCGTCCGGCGGCAGGAAGGTGACGAAAAAGGCCGCCTGATCCGATTCATTCGGCGGACTTCGCTGCGGCGTCACGGCATGGAGCGATCCGGCCGTGATGTCGGCCTCGGCTTGGTCCCGGTTTAAACCATCGGGCCCGCACATCGCCGGCTGCCAGGCTGGTAGCGACTTCCTGTGCTTCGCTCGCGGAAAGCGCCGCAGCCTCAATGCCTCCAGCCGCCGCCGTAGACGACATACCCGCCACCATAATACGGCGCGGGGTAATACGGGGCGGGATAGCCATACCCGTATCCGTATCCATATCCGGGGTATGCCGGATAGGCGACGCAGCCGCCCAGAGCGCCGGTAAGCACCAGGGCGACCGTTATCCGTATACGAAATAGACGCGGCATTAGATTTATTCCTTCCCTTGCCCCCAACACATGTGGTCACGCTCCGCGGCGCTTTCGCGGCAACGGCACGTCAATCCTGTGTCACATCGCATGCAGTTCCACACCGCGTCCGAAAGCGCCACGACGGCGACTTTGTTTTGCCATCGTGCCAGTCAACTCTGGCTCGCATCAAACTCCGGAATCGATACAATGCGCCAAAACACGCGACTGTTCCGCCTCTCCGCCAGCGTGGCACTGGTGACCCTGCTGAGCAATTCCATGCTCTCACCGGCCGCCGTCGCGCAGGCCTCGCCACTGGCCGAATCCGAAACGGCCCTGCCGGACCAGAACCGCGGCGACCCGCCGTCCCGCGTCGGCCGGGTCGCCGGAATCGAGGGTCAGGTGTCCTATCGCACCAGCGGCGACACTGAATGGTCGGCCGCCAGCCTGAACTATCCGGTCAGCAGCGGCTACGCCGCCTGGACGCAGCCCTCCGCCACCGCGAGCCTGGAGGTCTCCGCCTGCCGCATCGTCCTGGCGGGCACCACGGAATTCGATGTGACCAGCCTCGACACCAGCGGCCTCCAGGCCGTGGCCGCCCAGGGCGAGACGTACATGCACCTGCGTGACCTCGCCCCAAACGAGGTATGGTCGGTGCAGACTCCGCGCGGCATGGTGCGCCTGACCGGCGGCGGACGCTATGGCATTGTTGCCGGCACCACCGAACAGCCGACGCTGGTTACCGTCGTCGATGGCATCGCCCACATCGAGGGGCCGAACCTGTCGCTGCAGGTCAGCGCCAACCAGACCGCGACGGTGACCGGCACCGACACTTTCCTCGGCAGTATCGGGCCGATCCAGCGCGATCCGTTCCTGAATGGCCAGCTTGCGGCGGAGCAGCCGCCGCCGAACGTGGCCGCGGCGATCCCGCGCCAGGTGGTGGCAATGCCGGGAGGCAGCGACCTGATCGCCACCGGAAGCTGGAGCGACGCGCCGCAGTACGGGCAGGTGTGGTATCCGCCGGTCAGCCCGGGCTGGGTGCCCTACCGGCACGGCCACTGGGCCTATGTGGCCCCGTGGGGCTGGACCTGGGTAGACGATGCGCGGTGGGGCTTCGCGCCGTTCCACTATGGCCGTTGGCTGGAGATCGGCGGCCGCTGGGCCTGGACTCCCGGCGAGGTCGCGGTGGCCGGACCGCCGGTCTACGCTCCGGCGTTGGTGACCTTCATCGGCATCGGCGCGGGTGTCGCGGTGGGCGCGGCGCTGGCGGCCGGAGCCATCGGCTGGATCCCGCTGGGTCCGCGGGAGGCTTACCATCCCTGGTATCGCGCCTCCGACGCTTACGTGCGGCAGGTGAACATCGGTCACGTTACCAACGTAACCACTATCAATAATTTGAATGTAACGGTTAGCAACTTCGTCAACCGCGGCGCCGCGACATCGGTTCCCGCCTCCGCTTTGACAGGGTCGCGGCCAATCGAGGGATTGGCGCAACCGGTAACGGCGCGGCAGTTCGCGGCGGCGGCACCCGTCGTGGGGCGGCAACCGCTCGCACCGACGGCGGCGACCGCCGGCGTCACGCCGGTGGTCGCGCGGCAGATGAATCTGGCCAGCGGTGGCGTGCCGCTGCACGCGGCACCAGGGCCGATCGTATCCGCCGCCGCGGTGTCGGAGCATACGGCGGTATCCGGCGGCGCGACGGCGCCGGGGGGCGCACCGGGCGAGACCCGAGGTCCGGCGGAAGGATCGCACCCGGGCGCCCGGCCTCCGCTGGCCGCGTCCGGAGAGAGCCACGTAGCCGGGCCGATTTCGCGCGTGGCCGTGCCGCGAACGGAACCGGCGGTTCGCAATACCGCGCCGGCCGAACACGCGGCCCTGCCGACCGTCTACGCGCCGCGCGGTGTCCAGACCACGCATGGGTTCGCTCAAACGGCATCCGCCTCGCCCGCGATTCGCCCGGGGCCAGGGGAGACCCATTCGGCACCGCGGGTGTCCCATGCCGCGGCTCCGGCACCGCATCCGTCCTACCATCCGGCCGCGGCGGCGCAGCATCAACAGAGGAGGTCCGGCGAGCGGTAACCGCCGGCACAATCTTGTCCCCGGGTCGCGCGAACGCCGCCGCGAGCGTTCGCGGGACACTGCCGCGGCGGTTTGGCGCGGCGCCTTCACAGAGACATGAACCTGCTAAATACAGTAGTAGTCATGAATCAGCCGGCAAAAAGCAATAGTCATATTATTCTGATTTGAATACTAGCCCGCCTGGCACCTAAATTCCGTTCAACATTACAGTTTGTTCGGAGCAACCCCAGTGACCAGCTATTCGAAGACGGCGCGGCTGCTTGCCGGGATGGCCGCGACGTCGTGCCTGCTGGCTGGCGGAGCAGCCGCCCGGGCAAACACGATCAGCATCCAGGACGACCTCGCCGGGCTGCCCGCCGCCGTGGGCGCGATCCACGCGCTGGCCCTGCCGCAGCCGAGCAACGCCCTGCCCTCGTTCAGCCTGAACGGCGGATCCGTGAATGTCGCCCTCGATACGGGGCCAAACCAGGGCGTCGTCTCGGGATCCCTGGCGGGCTACTACGCGGCGCCGGTATCGGGCGGCACCGTCAACCAACCCACCTTGTGGTCGGCGCCTTATTTCTCAACCGGTTTGGGATACATCACCCTGACGTTTTCGCAGGCGCAGACATATTTCGGTCTGCTGTGGGGATCAGTGGATCATGGATCCACATACAATTACATTGAGTTCCTTGACGTCACGCCAACGGCGGTCACATGGATCGCCACCATCACCGGGAACGATATCTACGCCGCCACTCAGTCGAGCGCGCCGAACGGCGCGCAAGGCTACGGCGGCAGCTACTACGTGGGGCTGCAGGACACGGCCGGAATCTTCAATGAGATCGTCCTCGGCAGCAGCGTCGTGTCGTTCGAGGCAGCCGACATCCAATACGCCGACGCCACGGTATCCCTGACGGGCGTCCCGGAACCCGCCACTGCCTCGGTGCTAGGAGTTACCGCGCTTGGACTGCTCCCCTTCCGGCGCCGCCGGGCCATTGCTGCTTCAGGCTGACCGCCTCCCCCACCGCCGGCCTTCAGTGCCGCACTGTGCCGCCCGCTCCGATCAGCCCGGTTGACCAACCGGCGCTCCCGGGACAGACGATGTTCTATCGGGGGAACCATATCAATGTCGGAATCCGTATACGCCGCCGGACCGCGCACGCGGGCACGCTTTGGCATTCTTGCGCTGATTTCTATCGGCACGATGATCAACTACCTGGACCGGACGATCCTCGGCATCGCCGCGCCGAGCCTGCGCTCGGAGCTCGGCATCGATGCCGCCACCATGGGCATCGTGTTCTCGGCCTTCAGTTGGACCTACGCCGCGATGCAGATCCCCGGCGGCATGTTCCTCGACCGCTTCGGCACCAAGGTGACCTACTGGCTGTCACTGACCTTATGGTCGGTGTTCACGCTGCTGCAAGGGTTCGCGACGGGCCTCGCCTCGCTGTTGCTGTACAGGCTGGGCCTGGGGATCTCCGAGGCGCCCTGCTTCCCGGCGAACAGCCGCATCGTCGGCACATGGTTCCCGCAGCAGGAACGCGCCACCGCGACCGGCATCTACACCGTCGGCGAGTATGTCGGCCTGGCGTTCTTTAGTCCGATCCTGTTCTGGCTGATGGCGGCCTACAGTTGGCACGCGCTGTTCATCGTGGTGGGAACCGCCGGGGTCCTGTTCGGCGCGGTTTGGTGGTTCGTTTACCGCGAGCCGCGCGACCACCGCTCCGTCAACCAGGCGGAGCTGGATTACATCGCCGCGGGCGGCGGCCTCGATCCGGCGCATGCCGCAAGGCGCCCGTTCGCGTGGGCGGACATCGGACATCTGCTGTCGTATCGCCAGGTGTGGGGCGCGGCCATCGGCCAGTTCGCCGGCAACGCGACGCTGGTATTTTTCCTGACGTGGTTTCCCACCTACCTTGCGACCGAGCGGCATATGGGTTGGGTGAAGGTCGGGTTTTTCGCCGTGCTGCCGTTCATCGCCGCGGCGACGGGGGTATTGGCTGGCGGGTTCTTCTCCGACCTGCTGCTGAAGCGCACCGGTTCGGCCAACATCGCGCGCAAGACGCCGATCATCGGGGGGCTGCTGCTGGCGTCGCTGATTGTGACCGCAAACTATGTCGGCAGCGACACGGCGGTGATTGCCATCCTGTCCGTCGCATTCTTCGGCCAGGGAATGGTCGGCCTCGGCTGGACAGTGATCTCCGACATCGCGCCGCGGCCGTTGATGGGCGTGACCGGCGGGTTGTTCAACTTCGCCGCCAACCTGGCGGGGATCATCACGCCGCTGGTCATCGGCTTCATCATCAGCGCGACGGGATCGTTCCAGTGGGCGCTCGCGTTTGTCGGAGCGACCGCGATGGTGGGGGCGCTGTCGTATATCTTCCTGCTGGGCGATATACGGCGGATCGAGCTGCCGGTATCGGGGCGTCGTGCTGCCGCTGAACCGCGGTGAGTATGGGGCATCGTTTGTCTACCGCGTTATGCCCCGGCCGGGATCGACGACGCGACGCCAATTTCCCTGCTCAGCGCATAAGTTCAATGATTGCGGTCGGGATTATCTTCCCCCGTGCATAGACCCATTTCCCGCTCCATCGAAGCCGGACATCTCGCCCGACTGGAGATGGAGATCATCCGATGAGGAATCTGATTCTTGCGGCATTTGCCGCGATTAGCCTGACCGCCGCCATTGCCCCTGCGGCGAGCGCGGCCATCGGCCTGCCGCACAACGCGTACCAGACCGGGCCGTATGACAACACCGGCCATGGCCCACAGGAGTCCGGCATGGAGGGTGGCGGCGGCTAGTCGCGGCCGCTAACAGCAAAAAGGCCAGCGCAAGCTGGCCTTTTTCGTTGCCTACAGTGCTTCCTATCCGCGGATTGCGGCGATGGCCTTATCATAGGGCGGCCGGCCGAACACCGCCGACCCGGCCACCAGCGCCGTGGCGCCGGCCTCGATCACCAGCGGCGCCGTCTCCGGCGTCACCCCGCCATCCACCTCGATTGTTATCGGCCGATCGCCGATCATTTGGCGGATGCGGCGGATCTTGTCGATCTGGGAGTGGATGAACTTCTGGCCGCCGAAACCGGGGTTCACCGTCATCACCAGCACCAGGTCCAACCGGTCGAGCACATACTCGATCACGCTCTCATGCGTCGCCGGATTCAGCGCCACCCCGGCCTTCTTGCCCAGCCCTCCGATCGCCTGAAGCGTGCGGTCCAGGTGCGTCGTCGCCTCCGCATGCACGGTGATCCGGTCCGCGCCGGCGGCGGCGAACGCCTCCAGGTAGGAATCGACCGGGCTGATCATCAGATGCGTATCGAAGCACTTGTTGGTATAGCGCCGGATCGATTTCACGATCTCCGGCCCGAAGGTAATGTTCGGAACGTAATGGCCGTCCATCACGTCGAGGTGGATCCAGTCCGCGCCGGCTTCATCGACGGCGCGCACTTCCTCTCCCAGCTTGGAGAAATCGGCGGACAGGATGGACGGGGCGATCAGCACCTTGCTCATGATTGCTGTTCCTGTGCAGCTTCTTCGGCCGCGGCGAATACGCGGCTGGCCAAGACTTCGTCGGCTTCGAGGGTCATCAGATCGTCGACAGTGATCGCATGTCCGCGAGTTTCGAACAACCGGACCGCCTGACGCAATCTCGCGCGATCGAGCGCATTGCGCACCGAGCGGGCGTTGGAGAAGTGCGGCAGGCTCATGCGCGCCGCCATGTATTGGGCGAACGCCTCGCGCGCGCCGGGGCTGAAGCGGTAGTTCTGTTCCTTCAGCATCAGCTCGGCGATCTGCAGCAGTTCGTCCGCCGAGTAGTCCGGGAAGTCGATGTGATGCGCGATGCGTGAGCGGAAGCCGGGGTTCGACGTGAAGAACTGGTTCATCCGATCGGCATAGCCGGCCATGATGACGACCAGGTCGTTGCGACGGCTTTCCATCACCTGAAGCATGATCTCGATGGCTTCCTGGCCATAGTCGCGCTCGTTCTCGGCGCGATACAGGTAGTAGGCTTCGTCGATGAACAGCACGCCGCCCATCGCCTTTTTCAGGATTTCCTTTGTCTTCGGCGCGGTGTGGCCGATGTACTGGCCCACCAGGTCGTCGCGCGTCACCGAGACCAGGTGGTTGGACCGGATATAGCCCAGCCGGTGCAGGATATCGGCCATCCGCGCGGCGACCGTGGTCTTGCCGGTGCCGGGATTGCCGGTGAAGGACATGTGCAGTGTCGGCGGCTGCGAGGTCAGGCCGACATCCTTGCGCAGCTTGTCGATCAGCAGCAGCGCCGCGATTTCGCGGATGCGCCGCTTCACCGGCCGCAGCCCGACCAGTTCGACTTCAAGTTGTTCTAAAATCGGTCCGACGCCCGATTCCTGAAAGGCCGCATCGAGATCGATGGCGGAGGGAGTGGCAATGTCGTCGGCCATGCGGACAATCTCCAGAAACTGCGAGCCCGGTGGTGTCATGGCTGAGCTTGACGCACCGCCCGGGTCGTGCGCTGACGGGCGAATTAAGTCGTGTCGTGGCCGACCTCCGGCCGGCCACGACAGCAACGTCTTCAGTAACGCGATCCTGCCGGCTTGTCGGTGGCGTAGGCGCGCGTCGTGTAGCGCTGCGACCGGCCGTCGACCTCCTGCCGTCCAGGGTAAAGCCCGGCTCTTCCTCCGGACGGTCGGTGATGAACGAAAGCCGCAGGCTTTCCCATGCCGCCGTCGCATCGAAGGCGGACAGGCGGATATAGGCGCGGCCCTTGTAGACCTTGCGGCACTCGCTCAGCTCATACATCACAGCCGCCGGATCCTTGAAGTCGAACATCGGCTGGCCCCACATCTCCCAATACGTGTTGCGGGGATGCGGATCGTCGGTGAACTCGATGTTCACCGCCCAGCCGTTGCGCTGGCAGTACGCAACCTGGGTGGTGATCTGCGCGTCGGTCAGATCGGGCAGGAAGCTGAAAGTACCCTGTGTAATACGCATTGTGGCGACCTCCTGCTCAAGCGACGCTCGGGGTGGGAACGAAATCGGGGGTATCGGTCGAGGCGTAGTTGAACGTCACGTCCTTCCAGACATCCAGCGCCTGCGCCAGCGGCCGGCAGCTTTTCGCAGCGTTGGTCAGGATGTCCGGACCTTCGTTCAGATAGTCACGGCCTTCGTTACGCGCGAAGATCATCGCTTCGAGCGCCACGCGGTTGGCCGTCGCGCCGGCTGCGATACCCTGCGGGTGGCCGATGGTGCCGCCACCGAACTGCAGCACGCAGTCCTCGCCCAGATAATGCAGCAGCTGGTGCATCTGGCCGGCGTGGATGCCGCCGGAAGCAACCGGCATCACTTTGCGCATGCCGCCCCAATCCTGGTCGAAGAACAGCCCGTTCTGCAGCGCCTGCGGGTTGTACTGCTCGCGGCAGCACATCGTAGAAACCGCGGGTCGAGGCCGGATCGCCTTCAAGCTTGCCGACGACCGTGCCGGCATGGATATGATCGACCCCGGCCAGACGCATCCATTTCGCGATGACGCGGAAGCTGACGCCATGCGTCTTCTGCCGCGTATAGGTCCCATGGCCCGCGCGGTGCAGATGCAGGATCATGTCGTTGCGCCGCGCCCACTTGGAGATCGACTGAATGGCGCTGTAGCCGATGACGAGGTCGATCATGATGATGGTCGACCCGAGCTCCTTGGCGAACTCGGCGCGCTCATAGATCTGCTCCATGTCGCCGGCGGACACGTTCAGATAGGTGCCCTTCACCTCGCCGGTCGCGGCCTGCGCGCGATTGACCGCTTCCATGCAGTACAGGAACCGGTCGCGCCAGTGCATGAAGTTCTGGCTGTTGATGTTCTCGTCGTCCTTGGTGAAGTCGAGGCCGCCCTTCAGCGCCTCATACACCACGCGGCCATAGTTGCGGCCGGACAGGCCGAGCTTCGGTTTTACCGTCGCGCCCAGCAGCGGGCGGCCGAACTTGTCGAGCCGTTCCCGCTCCACCACGATCCCGGTGGCCGGTCCGTGATACGTCTTCACGTAGGAAATCGGCAGCCGCATGTCCTCAAGCCGCAGCGCCTTCAGCGGCTTGAAGCCGAACACGTTGCCGATGATCGACGCCGACAGGTTGACGATCGAATCCGGCTCGAACAGTTCGATGTCGTAGGCGATGTAGGCGAAATACTGACCCGCCGCGCCCGGAACGGGATCGACGCGATACGCCTTCGCACGGTACTTTTCGCAGGCGGTCAGACGGTCGGTCCAAACCACCGTCCATGTCGCGGTGGAACTTTCACCGGCCACCGCCGCCGCGGCCTCATCGGCATCAACTCCGTCCTGCGGCGTGATGCGGAAGCACGCCAGGATATCGGTATCCTTCGGCTGGTAATCCAGATCGAAGTAACCCATCTCCTTGTATTTCATGACGCCGGCATCATACCGACCGGTACGCTTGGCTGGGGGTGTAACGACGTTCATCCTGTGGTTCTCCTTGGACAGTAAACTTAGGCAGCGAGAGCGCCGGCGGCCACCGGGTCGAGGTCGCCTTTGGCATAACGTGCGGCCATCGCCTTCAGTGGCAACGGCTGGATTTTCGGCGCCTGGCCAGCGGTACCGAATTCTTCGAAACGCTTGGCGCACAGGGCGCTCATGGCCGCGATCGCCGGCTTGAAGAAGGCCCGCGGATCGAACTCGGCCTTCTTTTCGGTCGCCATCTTGCGGAACTGGCCGGTCATCGCGATGCGGCAATCGGTGTCGATGTTGATCTTGCGAACGCCATACTTGATGCCAAGCTGGATCTCGCTGACCGGCACGCCCCAGGTCTGCGGCATCGCGCCGCCGAAGGCGTTGAAGATGTCCTGCAGATCCTGCGGCACCGACGACGAGCCGTGCATCACCAGGTGGGTGTTCGGCAGCAGCTTGTGGATCGCCTTGATCACCTCCATCGCCAGGATGTCGCCCGTCGGCTGACGGTTGAACTTGTAGGCGCCGTGGCTGGTTCCAATCGCCACCGCCAGCGCATCGACATGCGTGCGCAGAACGAAATCGCGCGCCTGGTCCGGATCGGTCAGCAACTGATCGCGCGACAGCACGCCCTCGGCGCCGTGCCCGTCTTCCTTTTCGCCATGCCCGGTCTCCAGCGAGCCGAGGCAGCCCAGTTCGCCCTCGACCGAAACACCGATGGCGTGGGAAAATTCCGTCACCTTCGCGGTAGTGGCAACATTGTATTCATAGCTCGCCGGCGTCTTGCCGTCGGCTTCCAGAGATCCGTCCATCATGACGCTGGTAAAGCCGGACTGGATCGCCGACAGGCAGGTCGCGGGCTTGTCGCCGTGGTCGAGATGCATGCACAGCGGGATCTGCGGCCAGGTCTCCACCGCGCCCTCGATCATCTTGCGCAGGATGATGTCGCCGGCATAGGCCCGCGCGCCGCGGCTGGCCTGGACGATCACCGGGGAAGCGGTCTTTTCCGCCGCCGTCATGATCGCGGTGAGCTGCTCCATGTTGTTGATATTAAAGGCGGGCACGCCGTAATCATGCTCGGCGGCATGATCAAGCAGTTGGCGCAGGCTTATGAAAGCCATTGTTCAGTCCTTTCAGAAATCCAGGGTTCAGCTTGCGCGCTTGGCGCGCTCGAACAGTTGCAGGATCATCGGAGTCAAAATGAGCTGCATGGCCAGATCCAGCTTGTTGCCGGGAATGACGATCGAGTTCGCTCGCGACATGAAGCTGCCGTGCAGCATAGAGACCAGGTAGGAGAAGTCGATACCCCTCGGGCTCTTGAAGCGAATCACCACCATCGATTCGTCCGCGGTCGGGATTGACCGGGCAATGAACGGATTGGACGTATCGACCGTCGGCACGCGCTGGAAGTTCACATCGGTTTCGGTGAACTGCGGGCAGATGTAGCGCACGTAGTCGGGCATCCGGCGCAGGATGGTATCGGTCACCGCCTCCGTCGAATAGCCGCGGCTGGCCTTGTCGCGATGGATCTTCTGGATCCATTCCAGGTTGATCACCGGCACGACGCCGATCTTCAGGTCGGCATGCTTGGCGACATTGACCTCCTCGGTGACGATAGCGCCGTGCAGCCCTTCATAGAACAGCATGTTGGAGCCGGCATTGATCGGCTCCCACTCGGTGAAGGTTCCCGGAGGGGCGCCGTATTTCTCGGCTTCCTTGTCGTCATGGATGTAGTGGCGGGTCTGGCTGACGCCGGACTTGCCGTAGTCGCTGAAGACGGTCTCCAGTTCCTGCAGCAGGTTCGCTTCCGGTCCGAAATGGCTGAAATGATGATTGCCCCCCGCTTCGGCCTCGGCCATCGCCTTGCGCATGTCGAGGCGATCATAGCGATGAAACGCGTCACCCTCGATGAAGGCGGCATCGATCTTTTCGCGGGTGAAAATGCGCTCGAACGTGGTCTTGACCGTTGTCGTGCCGGCGCCGGATGACCCGGTCACCGAGACTATTGGATGTTTGACTGACATTTTTTATGACTTTCCCCGTCAGGACTTGAACAGGCCACGCGTGGCAAACAGTGGCCGCTGTCCGGCCTGAGGCACGCTTTCCTTGTAAAGCTCGATCACCCGCTCGACCTTGTCAGCCGAACCGAAAATCAGCGGCGCCTGCTCGTGGATTTGCGTCGGCACGATGTCGAGCACGCGGGTGTAACCGTCTGTCGCGGTGCCGCCGGCCTGCTCGATCAGAAACGCGATCGGACTGACTTCATACAGCAACCGCAACCGGCCGCGGCGATAGCCGGGGCGGACGTCGCCGGGATACAAATAGATGCCGCCATGCACCAGGATGCGGAACGCCTCCGACACCACGGCACCGAGCCAGCGGGTGTTGTAATCGACCCCGCGCGGACCATCGCGGCCGGCGACACATTCCTCGACGAAAGCGCGCACCGGCAACGGCCAGTGCCGTGCGTTCGATGCGTTGATGGCGTATTCGCGCCGGCCGGGCGGGATCTGCACCGAAGGATGCGTCAGGACAAAGACGCCCAGCTTGTGATCGAGTGTGAAGATATTGACGCCATCGCCCAACGTCAGGGCCAAGGAGGTGTGCGGCCCATATAGCACGAAGCCGGCGGCGAGCTGGTGGCTGCCGGGGATCAGGAACAGGCTGCTCTGCGGCGCGCCGGGGGTCTTCGCCGGCAATACCGAGAACACCGTGCCCAACGGCGCGTTCAGATCGATGTTGCTGGACCCGTCGAGCGGGTCGAGCGCCACGGCCAAAACGCCGCCAGGGTTCAGCACGACCGGCTCGTTCACCTCCTCGGAGACGACAGCCGCAACCGGCGCGGTGCGAAGATGGTCAATAAAAAGGGTGTTGGCGTAGGCGTCGAGCGCTGCCTGCCCGTCACCGTCGGCGCTGGCGCCCAGAATGCGGCCGACATCGCCTGCCAGTGGCCCCTGAGCGACAACGCCGGCCAGCTGGATGGCGGCCGTTGCGATCGCGGCGACCACGTCGGCCACGGAATGTCTGGCCGGGTCCGCCGCGGACCAGGTGGATAGGTGCTCGTTCAGCGTCGTCACGGGACAGTCCCCCTTTTGGCGGGCTTTGATCGCGCCTCACCTCGGGAGGCTGCTTACCCGGGTTTTCCGACAAAAGAAATTCCTTTATTGTTGGTGTCAATGAAAGAAAATCTTGTAAATTTTCCACACAGGACGTCCCTCCGCCAACTACGCGCTCTCGGAGCCGTCACCAGCACCAAAAGCCTGTCGGCGGCGGCGCAGCGGTTGTCGGTGACCCCGCCGGCGGTGACCCAACAGTTGAATTTGCTGGAAGACGCGCTCGGCGGCGTGCCGCTGTTCGAGCGCTCGGCGGCGGGTGCGAGGCCGACCGACGCGGGGCGGGAAGTGCTGGCGGCGCTGGAACGGATCGAGGCCGCGCTGTCCGATTGCGCAACGGCGATCCAGGCGCTGCGCGGCATGGATGGCGGGCGGGTCGCGGTCGGGGTGATCAGCACCGCGAAATATTTCGCGCCGTTCGCCCTGGCGGCGTTCCAGCGTACCTATCCGAATGTCGAGATGCGCATCGCCGTCGGCAACCGGTCGGACATCATCAGCGCGTTGGAGCGGTTCGAGCTGGACATCGCGGTGATGGGCCGCCCGCCGGAGCATTTCCCCATTGGCCAGGCGGTCATCGGCGACCATCCGCACGTGATCATCGCGGCGGCGGACCATTGGCTGGTGACGCGGCAGCGGGTTCCGCTAGCGGAGGTGGCGCGGGAGCCGTTCCTGCTGCGCGAGCCGGGATCGGGGACGCGGGCGTTGCTGCTCGATCTGTTCTCGGCGCCGAACCTGGTGATGGGGCCGCGGATGGAGGTTGGCAGCAACGAGACGATCAAGCAGGCGGTGATGGCCGGGATGGGAATCGCGTTGATCTCCGCGCACACGATTGCAGCCGAGGTGGCGGACGGGCGGCTGGCGGTGCTGGACGTGGAGGGTCTGCCGATCGTGCGGCAATGGTTCGTGGTCAGGCGAAGCGAGCGCCGGTTGCTGCCGGCGGCGCAGGCGCTGTGGGACCATCTGGCATGGTCCGGGGCAGACTTCCTGCCGCGGACCACCGCGGTGGGGGGACGCAGCGAACGGGCCGAGGCCTCAGGTTGAGGCTGCCAGCGCTTTGTTCGGCCTTGTGCCGGCCATGACACAACTTTGCCGCCACCAGCACCGCAAGTCGTAGGTGGCCGGGCCAAGCCCGGCCATGACACGGGGGCAACGACCGCGCGCCAGTCGACTTATTTAGCGCCCATGGGGCCAAGGCCGGCCATGACGTCGGTGGCAACAGTGTCCATTTCGTGTGATACTATCAGTTGGCGGCCTCTCGTTGCGCCCGAACGGCTTCCTCCCCCGCCGAATCCCGCCGCACCAGCGCCTCCAGCTTTTCGATCAGCGCCCCCGACGGGATCGGCTTGGCAAGGTAATCGTCCATGCCGGCCTCGACATAATATTCCTTCGCCCCGGTCATCGCATCGGCGGTCAGGGCGATGATCGGCACCCGGCCCCTCGGCGGCGGCAGCGCCCGGATCTGGCGCGTCGCGCCGAGGCCATCCAGCAGTGGCATCTGCATGTCCATCAGCACGGCATCGAAGGCTTCCAGCCGAACCGCCTCGACCGCCTCCACCCCGTTCGCGACCATACGCACCGCGTGGCCGGCATGGGCCAGCATCGCCTGCACCACGCGCTGATTGATCGGATTGTCCTCCACCACCAGCACGCGGAACCGCCGGCGAAACAGAACTTCCACATTGATCGGCGTGTCGTCGACGGTCAGCGCGCGGGTACCGCACAGGCGCGCCGCCGCGCGGCCCGGTGGGCGCGCTGTGTGCGTTGCGGCCCCTCGGCCGAGCGGAATTTCGAACCAGAAGCAGGACCCCTCGCCGACAACGCTGGAAACCCCGATGCGGCCGCCCATCAATTCCACAAGCTGCCGGCAGATCGCCAAACCGAGCCCCGTGCCGCCATACCTGCGGGTGACCGAATTGTCGGCCTGGGTGAACTGCGTGAAGAGCTTTTTGATCCCATCCGCCGGAATGCCTGTCCCGGTATCAGCGATCTCGAAGCGAACCAGACGAACGTCACTCGCTGGTATCACATGGATCGCGACGCCGCCCTTGCCGGTGAACTTGATCCCGTTACTGATGAGATTGAGCAGCACCTGGCGCAGCCGGGTTGGATCGCCCTTGACCACAGCGGGAAGCGATGGATCGACGAACACGTTCACCGAAATCGATCGCTCCGCCGCCCGCCCGGCAAGCAACGCAGCCGCCCCTTCCACGACGTCGGCGAGATCGAATTCCAGCGCCTCCAACTCCATCTTTCCGGCGCCGAGCTTGGAGATGTCGAGGATGTCGTTGATCACCGTCAGCAGTGCCTCCGCGCTGTCGTAGGCCATTGTCGCGTATTTGCGCTGCTGCTCGTTGAGTTCCGTGTCCAAAAGCAGGCCGTTCATGCCGATGATGCCGTTCATCGGGGTGCGGATTTCGTGGCTCATGTTGGCAAGGAATTCGGACTTCGCCTGGTTGGCTGCCTCCGCCTGCTCCTTCGCCGCCAGCAACAGCTTGCCGGAGCGATGCCGCTCGGTGACGTCCGTGTAGGTGCGGACGACACCACCGCCCGCCAGCGGGATGCTGCGGACCTCCAGCACCGTGCCGTCAGGCCGCTCCCGCTCATATACGTCCGGTTTAAACTCGATCCCGCCCTGGCGGACGGTTTCAACAAAGGCTTCGCTGCTTTTGACGAACTCGTTGGAGCGCAATTGATAGGCCAGGATGTCATCGAAGCTGGTGCGGCCGTCCATGACTTCAGGCGGCAGGTCGAGCAGATGCACGGCGCGCTTGTTGCACACTGGGACCATTCTATCCGCCGTGACCATCAGCAGGCCCTGATCCATGGTCTCCAGCGTCACTTCAAGCAGCCGGGATTTCTCGGTCAGGTGCGCCTCGCTGGCGCGGAGGCTGTCCGCCAGCCGGGCGTTTTCGGCGGCCTCCTGCTCCGCGGCGCCCCGCGCGAAGGTCAGATCGGCCAGCGTCCGGTCCTGCTGGCGCAACAACCGCGCCACCAGCAAGGTCAGGGCCAGCACGATGCCGACCAGGGCGAGCGTCAGGATCGCGAGATACCGGGAACTCCGCCGCCAGTCCGCGAGATAGACGGTTTCATCGATCCTTACGTTGCTGATCAGCGGAAAGCCGCTCAGCCGGCGCGGCGCGACGATGCGCCTCGGACCGCGGCCGCCGTCCGGCATGATGCGTCCCTCGGCAACCACCGCGCCGGCTGAAAGGCCGGAGCCGAGGACGTCGTGAAATACGGGCCGGTTCGCAAACGAGTCCCCCGCATGATCCGTTTCCATGGGATCGCGGGCGATCAGGATTCCATCACTGCGAAACAACGAGATGGCGGCCTGTTCCGACGGGTTGATCGCCTTGTAGAAATCCTCGAAGAACGCGGTGGCGATGCCGACCATGACGATGCCGAGGGTTCGGCCGCTTTTGCCACGAATTTGCCGTGCGAGGAAAAAGGTCCACTCTCCGGAACCGCGATTCTTCACCGGCACACTGAGCACGACACCCGGCACCGGCTGTGCATGCAAGGCCTGGAAATAGTCCCGGTCGGAGACATTGATCGCAGGGGCGGGCCATGAGCGGCTGAAGTTGATGACGTCGCCATTGGATGCAACGATTGTGGCCACATCGATCTGCGGCACGCCGGCGATCTTGTCGCGCAGGGCGTCGAACACCGCCCGGCCAGCCATCTCTCGGCGCAGGTCCGCGTCGCTTTCCAACCCCGCCTCTTCGACCTCATCCTTGATGCTCAGCAATACCAGATCGGCCGCGCGAACGGCCTGTTCGATGTGCTCCGCGAGTGTGGTCGAAAGGTTGGCAGTATGGGTCCGCCACGTCTCGATCGCCGACTGGCGCGCCTGCATGACGATCGAGGCGGCGCCCGCCAGCGTGAGCACAACAAGGCAAAAGCCGGCCAGCAGGGCAATCCGGGCCTTGGCGAACCCGGCCAACCGGGTGTCCAGCCCGGCAAGGCGGGCAGCGAGAGTCATCGGGCCACTCTGCATCGGGGGCGTGTCAGGTAGCACAAGTTTCTTCCGATGCGCGCCGAATGTGTGGCTACCGCCTGTTGCGCTTTAATTCCAGTCCGCGTTTAGAGCGACTCTCGCCATAAACCGTCATGGCCCGGCTTGTCCGGGCCACCGCCGCCAGCATGTGCCGCGACAGGTGGCCCGGACGAGCCGGGCCATGACGGGGAAGCGACGCTCGATGGTGCAAACTCCGAGCGGATTGCTATAATTCCCGGCGATTACGCATCAAGGCGAGATCTTTTCCAGCTCCAGGTTCCGCGTCCTCGGCCCGAAGATGCCAATGGACAGCACCACCATCAGCATGGCGAAGGCGATCAGGCCGAAGACGCCGGTGGTGCCGTCGAAGTGGGCGAAGAAGAACCCGATGATAAAGCTGGCGAACACGGTGCTGATGCGGCTGAACGCATAGGTGAAGCCGATGGCGCGCGCCCGCACGCGGGTTGGGAACAATTCCGATTGGTAACTGTGGAACGAATAGGACAGCACGTTGTTCGCCAGCGTGATCAGCACGCCGAACAGGATCAGCAGCGGCATCGTCGATTGTTGCGAGAAAAGCATCCCGAACGCGCCGATGCAGACCGCGGAGCCGACCAACTGCCACTTGCGCTCGAATTTGTCGGCGAAGGCCATGGCGAGCAGCGGACCGAAAGGGTTTGCAATAGCAATGATAAAGGCATATTGCAAACTGCCCTTCAGGTCGATGCCGGCCTGCTGGGCGATGATCGTCGGGACCCAGGCGGCGAAACCGTAGAAGCCGAAGGTCTGGAAGAACTGAAAAACCATCAGCATGATGGTGCGGGCGCGGTAGGGCGGCTGCCAGATCTCCCGAAACGCCCCCCTCGCCTCCAGATCCTCCACGTCATGCCGATCGGCCGGCGGCAGAGGCTGGCCGTGGAGGTCGGCGCGTACGCGGCTTTCGATCCGTGTGGTGATGCCCTCGGCCTCGATCAGGCGCCCATGGGTGATCAGCCAGCGCGGGCTCTCCGGGATGCTGCGGCGCAGAAACCAGACCGCGAGCGCTCCCAGCGCACCGATGGCGACAACCCAGCGCCAGCCGTCCCAGCCCAACGGAGACCTCGGCACGAGAATATAGGACAGCAGGGCGACGACCGGCACGACAGCGAACTGGACGCACTGGTTGAACGCGAACGCCCGCCCGCGCATGTGCTTGGGCACCAGTTCGGCGATGTAGGTGTCGATGGTCACCAGCTCGACCCCGATGCCGATGCCGGCGATCAGGCGCCAGATGCAGACGCCGGTACCGGTGGATTGCAACGCCATCACCAGCGTCGCCGCGCAATAGGCCAGCATGGAGAAGGTGAAGATCACCCGGCGCCCGTATTTGTCGGCGACGAAGCCGAATACGAAGGTGCCGATGAACAAGCCGAAAAAGGTGGAGGCGACGAACAGCGCCGGCCCGGAGAACATTCCGAAAGAGACGCCCGCGAGCATGCCCGCCTTCACCAAGCCGGGGACCACGTACCCGGTCATGAACAGGTCGTAGAACTCGAACATGCCGCCGAGGGACAGCAGCGTGACCATCATCCAGACGTGGCGTGTCGCGGGCAGGCGGTCGAGCCTCGCCAGGATCGCCGCCGCGGTCTCCCGGTCGTCGTCCCGCAAATCAGCCGCTGCTGCTGTGGTCATGCTTCCCCCGCCCGGCGCAACCCGTTCGCTTGCTTTCGGCGCCCAATATCAGGGTTTTACGCAGGGTTGGGCGTCGCGGCAACCGCTCGGGGCGGCCGGGGGCGAGGTTGAATGCGTCCGCAGCCGATTTTATTTCGGCGGCGGCTTTGCGCCCGGCTTGCGGGCGTCGGGCTGCTGTTTGAGGAAAGTCGAGGCCGGTGGCGCGACCTTCTTATCGGCCTTCGGTTTCTTCGGCTCGCGGCCGCTGTGCTGCTTGTCGCCTTTGGTCATGGTCTTGGACTCCGCCGCCGTGGTGACGGCGCCTGATCTGGCGCCCGGGCGGCAGGGTTTTGCAAGCGGCAAGTGCAGCCGTATCGTCCGGGCGGTGGCACGGACGGAAGGGTGGGCATTCTTGAAGCTGACTGTATTGACACTTGTCCCGGTCAATGCCGGGGATCGGTCGCAAATCGAGGCGGTCGATCCATCGGTCCGGTTCGTCGATGCCGGCGGCTGGTTCGACGGCGAATACCGGGAGACATGGCCGGCGTTCACAACCGATCGCTATTTGGCGCCGGGCGCGGCCGGCCGGGGTTCGCGGGACGAACGTGACCGGTTGCTGGCGGAGGCGGACATCGTGCTTGGCGGCTGGCCGTTTCCGCTCGATCTGCGCGCCAGGGCGAGGCGGATGAAATGGTTCCACCAGAAGCCGGCGGGTGCGAGCAATCTGCAGCGGGGCGATCTGTGGGGCAGCGAAGTGACGGTGACCACGTCCCGAGGATCCGCGAACGCACTGCCGATAGCGGAATTCGCGGTGGCCGGAATCCTGCACATCGCGAAGGGGCTGCATCGGGCGGCGGCGGATCGCGAGGCGGCCGGGTTCGATGCGCGCGGATACCGGCCGCTGTTGTTGGAGGGAAAAACCGTCTGCGTCGTCGGGGCCGGCGGGATCGGGCAGGAGGTCGGGCGGCTCTGCGCGGCGCTGGGCATGCGGGTCGTTGGCACACGCCGCGATCTGCCGGCCGGCGGCCTGTCGCCGCCGGGTTTCGCGTTCATCGGCACCGCAGCGGAGCTCGACCGTTTGTTGCCGGACAGCGCTGTGGTGGCGATCTGCTGCCAATGGACGCCTCAGACGGATCGTCTGTTCAGCCGGGACCGCTTTGCCGCGATGAAGCCGGGCAGCATCCTGGTCAATGTCGCCCGCGGCGAGATTGTCGATGAGGACGCCCTGGTCGAGGCGCTGGCGCGCGATCACCTGCGCGGGGCGGTGCTGGATGTCTATTCCGGTGAGTTCGAGCACGCTCCGGACCCGCGGCTTTGGTCCGACCCGCGGGTGCTGATCACGCCCCACATTTCCGCGTCCAGCGACGCCGATCGGCATGGCGGGATCGGGGTGTTCTGCGAGAATTTGCGGGCATGGATCGATGGACGCCCGTTGCGGAACGTGGTCGAGTGGGGGCGGGGCTACTGAGCCGCCGGTCTCCAAACAAGCCTCGGGCGAGTACGAAACACGGGATCCTCCACGAACACGTGCAGCGCCCACGCCAGCGGGATGGTCAGCGCGATCGACACCGCGGCGCGTGCCGCGATCATGACCAGGGCGGGGACAGGCGGCATCATCGCGAGGCAGGGTTCGGCGCCGATCAGTCCGATACCGTGGGTGAGGTAGAACGGATAGCTGATCGCACCGAGGAACAGCGGAAGGCGTCCGCGCAGGAATGGCAGCCGCCCGTTCGCCACCGCGCCGACCAGCACCGCCGCGCCGGTCATTTCGAAGCAGCGGGTGATGCCGCCATGGCCAAGGATGACGTTGGTGAACAGCAGCATCGCGGTCCCGGCGGCGATAAACCATGATCTTTGCCATACCGGAGTTGGCACCGACGATAACAGCGCGCCGAGAATGAAGGCGGGGAAGAAGACGACAGCGCCCTCCCCGCGGCAGAACGGCACCGCCGCGAACGCAAGCACCAGTGCGAGCACCAGTTTCCAGCCCGCGCCCCGCGTCAGGCCCCAGAGCACGAATAGCGCCAGGCTCGCCACCACCTCCACCTGGAGCGACCAAAGCACGCCGTTCAGACTGGTACTGAGCAGCAGCATGTTGCTGACCAGCTCGCGCGCGGGCGCGGCGGTCAGCAGCCCGAGCAGCATGCTACTGACGATCACGAGCGGGAACAGCCGGTAGACCCTGGCGCACACATAGTCCGGCAAATCAACGAAGAACCGGAAGCGCTTGCGCCGGAACGAACCCCATAGCACATGACCGCTCAGAACGAAGAACACCATGACGGCCGCATCGCTGGGGAACAGCGCCGAAAACACGCGCATCGCGACATCGGCCGGCAGCATCGACGGGAAGTCGCGCAGGCTGGTGGCCCAAAGCGGCAGGCCGGTCACCTGCACCACGCAGTGGCCGAGGGCAACCGAAAGCGCGGCGATCCCGCGCAAGCCGTCGAGCCCGGCGTTGCGGTGCACGGCGGCGGCCGGTGCTGGAGAAAGGGGGCTTGTCGGTCTCAACGCCGGGGAACCCTAGCATTGCCTGCCCTAACGACGTGTAACAGCCAGGAGAGCGGCGCTGTTTGGGCTCCGCTGGGAGCGCCACGCCGGTCAGCGTTTTTATTGCGAAAGGCGTGGCGGCCGACCTTCGCCGGCATGACGAGGAGGCACGCCGCCACCAGCGCATTGTCGCTGACGGATCGGACGCATAAACGTGCTCTTCCGGTGTCACCGCGGGTCGAACCGGGGAACAGCGCGGGACGCGCGATGCGCCCAGTCAGGAGATGCGGCGGCATCAAAAACCCGGCGATTTCAGGAGGTAAATGGCGCGCCCGGAAAGACTCGAACTTCCAACCCCCAAATTCGTAGTCTGGTGCTCTATCCAATTGAGCTACGGGCGCCGCGTGGGAGGCGGGGTGTAGCGGAACCCCCGCCCGGTATCAACCCCTTCGTGGAAAGAAAACCCGTCAAAGTCCGGACATCAGCGCCTTACGCCGCCAGCTTGTCCAACTCCCGCAGGATCGACTCACCCATGACGCCGGTGCCGACCCGCGCGCTGCCCGCCGCCATGATGTCCGCGGTGCGCAGCCCGTTCTTCAGCACGTTCACGCAGGCGTCCTCGATCAGTTTTGCGTCCTCGTCCATGCCGAACGAGTAGCGCAGCAGCATCGCGAAGCTCAGCAACTGACCCAGCGGGTTGGCAATCCCCTTCCCGGCGATATCCGGCGCGCTGCCATGGATCGGCTCATAAAGCGCATATCGCTTCCCGGAGGGCTGCACCGGGCCCAGAGTCGCCGAGGGCAGCATCCCCAAGCTGCCCGTCAGCATCGACGCCAGGTCCGACAGCAGGTCGCCGAACAGGTTCGAGGTAACGATCACATCGAACTGCCGCGGGTTGCGCACCAACTGCATGGCACAGTTGTCGGCGTACATGTGCGACAACTCGACATCCTGGAACTCCCGCTCGCGCAGCGCGGTCATGGTCTGGCGCCAGAACAGGCCGGACTGCATGACGTTGGCCTTTTCCACGCTGCACACCCGGTTCTGCCGCTTGCGTGCCAGTTCGAAGGCAACGCGGCCGACACGCTCGATCTCGTTGGTGGTGTAGGTCTCAGTGTCGAAGCCGCGCTTCTGCCCGTCCGGCAGGGTCTCGACGCCGCGCGGTTCGCCGAAATAGACGCCGCCGGTGCTTTCGCGGACGATCATGATGTCCAGTCCGCGCACCACGTCGGCCTTCAGGGTGGAGGCATCGACCAACGGGTCGAACACCAGCGCCGGGCGCAGGTTGGCGAACAGGTCCAGTTCCTTGCGCAGCCGCAGGATGGCGATCTCCGGCCGAAGCTGGAAGCCGAGCTTCTCCCACTTCGGACCGCCGACGGAGCCGAACAGGATGGCGTCGGCATCCTTCGCCTTCTGCATCGTCTCGTCGGTGATCGGCGTCCCGTAGGTGTCGATCGCCGAACCGCCGACATGGTCGTCGGAGATGTCGAACGACACCATGCGGCGGCGGTCCATCCAATCGATGACGCGACGGACTTCGCGCATGACCTCCGGGCCGATGCCGTCACCGGGGAGAATCAGAAGCTTCTTGTTGGCGGACATTCGTGTGTCGGTCCTCGCGTTTCAGGCGGCAGTGGAGGGCATCCAGGACTGGGTTTGGCGCCGGTTGGCCTCGAACCCGTCGATCTTGGCCCCGTGTTGCAGGGTTTGGCCGATATCGTCCAGCCCGTTCAGCAAGGAATGCTTGCGGAAGGGATCGATGTCAAAGCCGATCTCCTCGCCGCTGGGGCGGATGACGACCTGGCGCGCGAGGTCGATGGTAACCCGGGCGTTGCCGCCGAGCTTGGAGTCCTCGATCAGTTGGTCGCACACCGCGCGCGGCAGGCGGATCGGCAGGATGCCGTTCTTGAAGCTGTTGTTGTAGAAAATGTCGGCGAAGTCCGGCGCGATGACGCAGCGGATGCCGAAGTCGAGCAGCGCCCAGGGGGCGTGCTCACGCGAGGATCCGCAGCCGAAGTTTTCATGCGCGATGATGATCTGCGCCTGGCGGTAGGGTTCCTGGTTGAGGATGAAGTCCGGGTTCTCGGACCCGTCCTTGTTGAAGCGCAGCGGGTCGAACAGGTGAACGCCGAGGCCGGAGCGCTTGATGGTTTTGAGGAACCGCGCCGGGATGATCTTGTCGGTGTCGATGTTCTGCATCGGCATCGGCGCCGCGATGGCGGTCAGTGTGGTGAAGGGGGTCATGACTGTGTTCCCTGCCTTAGTCCGCTAGTATGGCCGATTGATTGGCGTGAGGCACAGGCCCCTACGCCCGCCGCGGCGGGAGGCGCGAGGTACGGGCCCCTCCTCGTCATGGCGGGCCTTCGCCCGCCATGACGAGGAGGGACCGCATCCTCACACCAACTGCCGCACGTCCGTCAGCCGTCCGGTCACCGCCGCCGCCGCCGCCATCGCCGGGGACAGCAGGTGCGTCCGGCCATTCGGGCCCTGGCGCCCTTCGAAGTTCCGGTTCGACGTGCTGGCGCAACGCTGACCCGGCGTCAGCTTGTCCGGGTTCATGCCGAGGCACATGGAGCAGCACGGCTCCCGCCATTCGAACCCCGCCTCCAGCAGTACCCGGTCCAGCCCTTCTTCCTCCGCCTGGCGCTTCACCAGACCGGAGCCGGGGACGACCAGCGCCTGCACCCCATCGGCAACGTGGCGGCCTTTGGCAACCGCGGCGGCGGCGCGGATGTCCTCGATCCGCCCGTTCGTGCACGAGCCGATGAACACCACGTCGATCGGCAGGTCCTGCAGCGCCTGGCCGGGGGTCAGAGCCATGTATTCCAGCATCCGGTTTAGCTGGAACCGTCGCCCCTCATCCGGCTCGTCCGCCGGGTTCGGCACCACTCCGGTCACTGGCACCACCGCGCCCGGAGTCGTGCCCCAGGTCACCATCGGCGCGATCTCCGCCGTCGTCAGCTTCACCACCGTGTCGAAATGCGCGCCCGGATCGGAGGGCAGCGTCTTCCAGTAAGCCACGGCTTGCTCGAACGCCGCGCCCTTCGGGGCGAAATCCCGCCCGCGCAGATAGTCGTACGTCGTCTGGTCCGGTGCGATCAGGCCGGCCTTGGCCCCCGCCTCGATCGACATGTTGCTGACGGTGCAGCGGCCGGCCATGTCCAGCGCCCGGATGGCGTCGCCGGTATACTCGATGACATGCCCGTTGCCGCCGGCCGTGGTGATCTTGCCGATGATCGCCAGCACGATGTCCTTGGCCGAGCAGCCAAACCCCAGCGTGCCCGACACGTCGATCTGCATGTTCTTGGCCGGGTTCTGCAGCAGCGTCTGGGTGGCCATCACGTGCTCCACCTCCGACGTGCCGATGCCGAACGCCAGCGCGCCCAACGCCCCATGCGTCGAGGTATGGCTGTCGCCGCAGACGATCGTCGTCCCCGGCAACGACAGGCCGAGTTCCGGCCCGATGATGTGCACGATGCCCTGGCGCACATCGGTGATCGGGATGTAGGGCACGCCGAACTCGACGACATTCTTCTCCAGCGTCTGCACCTGGATGCGGCTGTCTTCTTCCCGGATATCGGCCGGCACGCGCGAGCCAACCGTCGGGATGTTGTGGTCTGCGACCGCGATCGTGCAGTCCGGGCGGCGCACCGGGCGGCCGGCCATGCGCAGGCCCTCGAACGCCTGCGGACTGGTCACCTCATGCACGAGGTGGCGGTCGATATAGAGGATGCAGGTGCCGTCCGGGAGCCGCTCCACGACGTGGCTGTCCCAGATCTTGTCGAAAAGGGTGCGTGGCCTGCTGGCGGACATGTCTGCTCCCGGTTGTGCTGCGGTCCAAGCTGCTGATTTGGACGAACACTCTGATCCGTGCAACCCGGGCGCCCGGTCAGGCGCGGCTTTCCAGCCATGCAAGCGCGCCATTGGCCGCCGCGACGCCGGTGCTGAAGCAGGCTTGCAACAGATAACCGCCCGTCGGCGCCTCCCAGTCCAGCATCTCCCCCGCCGCGAAAACTCCGGGCCGATCGGCTAGCATCAGGGCGGCGGTCAGCGCATCGGCGCGGAGGCCGCCGGCGGACGAAATTGCGCGTGCAATCGGTGCCGCCGCGACCAGCCGCAACGGCAGGTTCTTCATCAATGTCGCCAGATCGGCGGGATCGGCACCTGCGTGCAGGGCCTCCTGCACCAGGCAGATAGATTCCGGCGGCAGCCCGGCCTGCTTGCGCAGCGTGTTCGCCAGCGACTGGCTGCGGCGCGGGCCGCCGAGACGATCCGCCAACACGTCCCGGTCGATATCCGGCCGCAAATCGAGCAGGATCGTCGCCGAACCATCAGCTTCGATCGCATCGCGCAGCGGACCGGACAAAGCGTAAATGGCGCCGCCTTCGAGACCGGTCTCGGTGATCACCGCCTCGCCGCGCACGACGTCGTCGCGGAACCGAATCGCCAGCCGCTTCAGCGGGGTGCCGGCGAAGCGGGCGCGCAGGTGCGGCGACCAGTCCACAAGAAACCCGCAATTCGCCGGCCGGAACGGGGCGACCGCGCCGGGAAGCCAGGCGGTCCAGGCGGCATCCGACCCGAGCCTCGGCCAGGACGCGCCCCCACACGCAAGCACCGTCACATCAGGCCGATCGGCTGCTCCGGGGTCGAAATGAAGCGCGCCGTCGGGGCCCCAGCCCACCCACCGGTGCCGCACGCGTAATTGCACGCCCAAATCGCCCAGGCGGCGAAGCCAGGCCCGCAGCAGCGGCGAGGCCTTCATCGCCTTGGGAAACACCCTCCCGCTCGACCCGACAAACGTCGGCTGGCCGAGGCCATGACACCAGTCGATCAGCGTCTCCGGCGGAAACGCCCGGATGATCGGTTCCAGCCAAGGCCGCGTGTTGCCGTAGCGCGACAGGAAGACGTCCAGAGGTTCGGCATGCGTCAGGTTCAACCCGCCGCGGCCGGCCATCAGCAACTTGCGGCCCACCGAGGGCATGTGGTCGTAGAGCGTGGCGCGCAGCCCCGCCCGGCCGAGCACCTCGGCCGCCATGAGGCCGGCGGGGCCTCCGCCAATGATGGCGGCGGTGCGGGTCAACGGCTGTCGCTGCCGTCATGGCCGGCGGACGGCCGCCATCCGCGCCTTTGCCGCGCCCCCCACCGAAAGGCGTAGATGGTGGCCCGTGGGCCACCATGACGATAGTACCCGGCGGTCGCCCTCAAGTCCCGAACGGCGGGTTGATCCGGACGATCGTCCAATTCAGGAACGCCGCGAACGATACCCAGCACAGATACGGCACAAGCAGCAGGCTCGCCGCACCGGAGATCGGACGCAGCACCAGCAGTGGCACCAGGATCGACAGCCACAGCAGAGGCACCTCGTACAGCGCCCAGTCGGGACGTTCCAGCCGGAAGAACAGCGGGCTCCAACCAAGATTCGCCGCCCCGTTCAGAATGAACAGTCCGATGATCAGCAGCCGGGTATTCCAGCCGGTGGCATTCCTGAGCCCGAGATAGAAGGACCATGATGCCAGCGCCAGAATCAGGGTCCAGGCCGGCCCGAACAACCAGTCCGGCGGCTGCCAGGACGGCTTGATCAGGACGTCATGATACCACGACGACAGATTGGTCAGACCCGCTCCGGCACCACCGACGATCAGGCCCCAAACGACCGCGACGACAATGGCCCAGGTCACGCGTCCACCAGACCCAGCAGGTGCGCCACGTCCTTGAAGAAGATGCGCACATGCGCCATCGGGTCTTTCCGGGTCAGCTTCTTGTTCATGTAGGATTCCCAGGTCAGCCGCTGCACGTCCTTGTCGGCACAGATGCTGACAAAGCGCTCGCGCCGCTTGTCGGTGGAATACCAGAACCATTGCATCATGCCCAGGATCCAGAACACCCGGCCATGCGCCTTCATGAAGGTGGCCCGCGCGCTTTTCAGTTCCTCGACATTGCCGGTCGCCAGGAACGCCTCCGCCGCCACGCCCGCCAGCCGCCCGCCTTCCATCGCATAATAAATGCCCTCGCCCGACGCCGGAGCCACCACGCCCGCCGCATCGCCCGCCAGCACGACGTCCTTGCCGTTGTCCCACCGCTTCATCGGCCGCATCGGTATCGGTGCGCCCTCGCCACGGATCGTCTCCGCTCCGGACAGTCCGGCCTCCGTCCGCAAATCCTTCACCGACTTGCGCAGCGAGAACCCCTTGTGCGCCGAACCGCTGCCGACGCTGGCCGTCTTGCCGTGCGGAAATACCCAGCCGTAGAAGTCCGGCGAAATCTTCCCCTGGTAGTAGACGTCGCACCGGTCCGGATCGAAGTTCTCCGTCGGCGCCTTGATGATCTCGTGGTACGCGAACACGTATTTCACGTGGTTCGCGCCCTTCACGCACTGCTTCGCCACGTTCGACTTCGCCCCGTCCGCGCCGACGATGACCTTCGCCCGCAGCCTCTCCAGCGGTGCCGAGTTCGGCCGCGCCCTTCGGCCGGAAGTTCACCACCGCCACCCCGTCCGGATCGCGAGTCACCGACTCAAACGTCCCGGTAACCCGCTGCGCCCCGCACTTGGCCGCCCGGTCGCGCAGCCACTCGTCGAACTCGTCCCGGTTGACCATCCCGACATAACCACCCGTCTCGATCGGCATATCGACGCCCTTCGACGACGGCGCCACCATCCGCGCCGAGGTAATCCGCGCGCAGATCAAACTGTCCGGGATGCCGAAGTCGCGGATGCACCGCGGCGGAATCGCCCCGCCGCACGGCTTGATCCGCCCGGCGCGATCCAGCAGCACGACCGAGCGTCCGGCCCGCGCAAGTTCGGTCGCCGCTGTCGAGCCCGATGGCCCCCCGCCGACGACCACGGCGTCATAAGTTTGTTCCATGGCTGTCTTCTCCACTCTCAAATCAGGGCCGCAACGCAAAGGCGGTGACCAACATGCCGATAACGTAAAGGGTGGTGCCGGTGCCGTTGTAGGCTGGCGCGCGATCCTTCGGCTTGCCGAGCAGCCAGATCATCAGGCCGATCTGCGCGAGCAGCAGGACGCCGACGGCGATTGCCTGGCCGTTGAACTGCCAGGTCTTCAGCAGGGCGATCACCACGACCTGAGGCACGGCCATGAACACACAGGCGACGATGCCGGCCCGCTCCACCCCGAGCTGCGCCGGCAGCGACCGGATGCCGGTGCGCAGGTCGCCCTCCACCGACTTGAAATCGTTCAGAGTCATGATGCCATGCGCGCCGAGGCTGTACAGCAGCGCCACCAGCAGGATGCGCCAGTCCGGGCGGCCATTCACCATGACGGCGGCGCCGGTGATCCAGGGCAGGCCCTCATAACAAGCGCCGCAGGCCAGGTTGCCGACCCAGCCGTCCTGCTTCAAACGAGCCGGCGGCATGCTGTACGCCCAGGCCAGCGCCAACCCGACCAGCACCGCGCCAAAGCCCCATTTGCCGAGCGGGATCGCCAGCAGCAGCGACACCAGGCTCCAGACGATGGCGATCCACAGTCCCATCCGCCCCGGCAGCCGCCCGGACGGTATCGGGCGGTTCGGCTCGTTGATCGCGTCCACGTGCCGGTCGAACCAGTCGTTCGCCGCCTGGCTAGTGCCGCACACCATCGGCCCGGCGATCAATATGCCCAGCAGAATGATCGGCAGGTTCGAGAGTATCGGCTGGCCGGAAGACACCACGCCGCACATGTACGCCCACATCGGGGCGAACCATGTGATCGGGTGCATGATCTCGAACATGACCGGAAGCGATGACTTGGCCGGAACGGCCGCGGGCTCTGCTGAAATGGACATGATGGTTTCCGCGCGATCCTAATCTGCTCCGGCGGTCTCGGGATCGCCGAGGCCGTAACGGCGTAATTTCACGTACAGGCTCTGCCGGCTCAGCCCCAGCATTTCGGCGGCGGAGGCCCGGTTGTCGTCGGTCAGCTTCAAGGCGGCTTCGATGCAGAGACGCTCGATGACATCGGTCGCCTCGCGCACCAGGTCCTTCAGTGCGACACGGCCGATCAGTCCGGTCAGGTGGTCGAGCGACCGGGGCAAAGCCCGCTCGATCGCCGGTGTCCGTTGCAGGCGGCGGCCGACATCGCGGATGGCGAAGCCGAAGCAGGGCTGGCCGCCGTTCATCAGGGTAACGGCGGAGATTTCGACCTCGGCCGGCTCACCGAGTTCGCCGCGCATTATCGTGGCGAACAGCCGGACCGAGCCGTGCTGCCGCAGATTGGCGGTGAGGATGTCCAGGTCGATGCCCGAGCGCCCGACCCAGCGGCTCAGCGACTCGCCCCGCGCCTGGTCCTCGGCCGGCAGTTGCGCCATTTCCAGGAACGCCGCGTTGGCGGTGATCACGCGCAGATCGACTCCGGCGACGACGAAGCCGTCGGGGGCGCCTTCCATCAGCTTCAACAGCTTGGACTTGATTTTCGGCACGACGGTGCCGGTATGTTCAGTTTGTGGAGCAGCTATGCGAACCAAACAGGCGGCACCGGCCTCATCGCGAAATAACGAAGCTGAAACAAGGACGTCGGCATTGTCCGCCGCCAGCGTCGCCCGCACGTCGTCGGCGCGGCCCGAGGCGCGGACGCCGGCCAGCAGCAGTTCCACGCTGCGCGCGGTCTCGGGGGTGAACGCGGCGGAAAACGGCCAGGTCTGTCCCGGCTCAGCGCCGGCGGAGAACAGCCGCCTTGCCGTCGGGTTGCTGTCGAGCACCTTCTGCGTCGCGCCATCGACGATCAGCACCGCGTCGGAAGCCATCTGGAACAGCAGGCGGTAGCGGGTCTCGACGTGCCTGATGCGAACATAATCGCGCTCCAGCGACTGCTGCGCATCGATCAGGCGGCGCTGCAAGGAGGACACCGCACGCAGATCGCGGCCGAACGCGACGATCCTGCCGGGGACGCCGGTGCGCACAGCGGCATATAGTATGGGTACGTCGGGGCCATGCGCGGCCGGGTGGTTGACGTGCCGCCACCGCGTTTCGTTCTTGGATGTGGCCTCGGCAATCAGACCCTCAACCTTCGGCCGGCTGTCCTCGCGGACCACCTCGGCCCAGGGCTGTCCCGTCCAGTCTTCGGGTTGGGCGAGGTCGTCGATCAGGTCCTGGTCCGCGATGGACACATCGCGGATCACGCCGTCCTCATCGAGGATCAAAGCGATGTCGGCGGCGGCAGCGATCAAAGCCGCAGCGGCTTCGGCATCGATGTCACCCAACGCGGTTTTAGGGGTCCGGAACGCCTTCACGATCAGCAGAATCCTTCAATCCAGCCCAACAGCCCTGCTCCGCGCCCGGCCGGGCCCCGAAGTCACCTTTCTCCCTTTGCTTCCCGCCGCCCTGTCCGTCCGGTTCTCGTTCACTCGGCCGCCGAACGCGTTGACAGCAAGCCACGCGCCTCTCGCACAGCGGCCGGCGCATCCGGCGCGGATGCATCGGCACCAAGTTCCTTCACCAGGCCCGGCCGCGTCAGCAGCAGCGGGCCGCCGATCATGACCTTGATGTCGGTGTTGACGGAGGCACGCCTGACGTCGCGGATGCAGGCCGCCAGCCCGTCGATCCGGCCAGTCCCGGAGATCGAGAATCCGGCCACGTCCACCCAGGTCGAGCGGACGATCTCGGCGGCACCGTTGCCGACGGAAATCGGTCCGCCCACGACATGCCACCCCGCCCGGAGGAAGAATTCCGACAGAATGACGAGGCCAAAAGAATGTTGTTCTCCCGGAGCGGGCAGCAGGAGAATGGAATCGGAACGCGCGCGGCTCAGCGCGGCGGTCTGGAACGCCGGCGACAGCGCGCGCACCACCTGCTGAAGCCGGCCCATGCTGATGGTGACGGTGGCGAAGTCGCAGCGATCATCGTCCCACATGGCGCCGAGACGGCGCGCGGCTTCGGTAATGATGCCGAGATAGAGCGAAGCAGGCGATGCGCCCCGGCCTTGCAGCGTGGCGATGAATGCAATGCTATCGCAAGCGTCATGCTTCAATAACAACCGGAGCAGCTCGTTGGTGTCATCCTCGGTTGTCACGTCGGGCGCTTTGGTTTCGCCGGTAGCGTTGCCGACGATCGGCTTGCGGGATCGCCCGGCGGCAGCGAGGCGGGGCAGGATCTCCGCCTCGACCAGCCTGGTCACCATTGCCGCCCGATTCAGGTGGGGCATGCAGCCGGTCATCGGGTTCAGATTTACCGCCTTGTTTTCAAGCACCGCTTCATGCTGGGCGCCAGCGCAATGGATGTCGCTGGACCAGCCGGATGTATCGGCGGTCTGTTCGACGAAGGCGGTCATGCTCTATCCCCCTGTTGCCCATGTTCGCCGCCACGGCCCATATATGTCAAGTCCGGTTTACGTACTGCCTGCTTGACAGTCAGGTCCTACGCGCTCTAGCCTCAAATTCACGCCACTTGGCCGGCGGGGAGGGCGAGATGGACGACCGTCTAACCGAGAAACGTCTAAATAACGATGCTCCATGCAGGTTTTTAGTGACCCGGGTTGCTCGCAACACGGATGGCTCTGTTTTTCCACCCGCGGACGGACACCACAACTCCTTCGCTGCGCTGTCAATCCATGTTTACGCTTGATTCCATAAATCGATTCATTGGCTCTGTGGATTGCTGCCCGTGGGGCGCGGCCGCGGGCTGCCGGGAGACCCGAATGGCGCAGACGAGTCCGTTGCGGGGACGCCCGCTTTACACCGCCGATGAGCGCCGCCGGCGCGACGCGTCGATCTGGACCCTCGTGCAAGGGATCCTTGCCCCCATTCAGTTTCTCGTCTTCCTGATCAGTTTAGGCCTTGTGGTCCACTACCTGATGACCGGGAATGGCTGGGTATACGCCACCGTATCGGTGGTGATAAAGACGTTAGTTTTGTACACCATTATGATCACCGGTGCGATCTGGGAACGTGACGTCTTCGGACGCTACCTTTTCGCCCCTGCATTCTTCTGGGAAGACGTGTTCAGCATGCTCGTGCTGGCGCTGCACACCACTTACCTCGTCGCCGTGTTTTCCCGCGCCGTCGATCCGGAGCACCAGATGTGGATCGCGCTGGCGGCCTATGCCACCTATGTCATTAATGCGACCCAGTTCGTCCTGAAGCTTCGCGCCGCGCGGAAGCAGGAACATCTTTGGGCACCGAACCACGCGCTGGGCCATCCGACATGAGCGGGGCCGTCGCGGCAACCGCGTCAGCGGCGCGAGACGCCAGCGACGAGCGTCCGGTCCTTCGCCAGCGCGGCCAGCGGGAGGTCTTCTGCGGCCTCACCGGCATCATCTGGCTGCACCGCAAGATCCAGGACGCATTCTTCCTCGTCGTCGGCTCCCGCACCTGCGCCCATCTGATCCAGTCCGCGGCCGGGGTGATGATCTTCGCCGAACCGCGCTTCGCCACTGCCATCATCGACGAACGCGATCTGGCCGGGCTGGCGGACGCGAATGACGAGCTGGACGCCGTCGTCACCCAGTTGCTGGAGCGCCGTCCGGACATCAAGCTGTTGTTCCTCGTCGGCTCCTGCCCGTCCGAGGTAATCAAACTGGACCTCTCGCGCGCCGCGATCCGGCTGGGCCAGCGCTTCTCTCCCGACGTCCGCGTGCTAAATTATTCGGGCAGCGGGATCGAGACGACCTTCACCCAGGGCGAGGATGCGTGCCTGGCGTCGCTGGTGCCGGTCCTGCCGGTCAGCAACGAGTCACAGCTTCTGGTTGTGGGCGCCCTGGCCGACGTGGTCGAGGACCAGTTCGCCCGCATCTTCTCCGCCATGGGCATGGGCAACGTGCGCTTCCTGCCGCCGCGTCAGGCGAACGACCTGCCGCCTGTCGGCAAGGGCACCCGGTACCTGCTGGCGCAGCCCTTTCTGGCCGACACGGCGCGGGCGCTGGAGCAGCGTGGCGCGACCCGGATTGCCGCGCCGTTCCCGCTTGGCGTCGAGGGCACCACGCTTTGGCTGCAGGCTGCGGCCACCGCGTTCGGCATCGCTCCGGCGAGCTTCCGTGCGGCGACCGAGATGGCGCAGGAGCGCGGCAAACGGGCCGTCGGCAATCAGCGCGGCCTGCTGGCCGGCAAACGGATGTTCCTCTTCCCGGACTCGCAGTTGGAAATTCCGCTGGCCCGCTTCGTGTCGCGGGAACTGGGGATGGAAGTCATCGAGGCCGGCACGCCGTTCCTGCACAAGCAGCACATGGCCGAGGAACTCGCTCTGCTGCCGGCATCGGTCGCGTTGAGCGAGGGGCAGGATGTCGAGCGTCAGCTCGACCGCTGCCGCGAAGCGAAGCCCGATTTGGTGGTGTGCGGGCTGGGCCTAGCCAACCCGCTGGAATCCGAGGGCATGACCACGAAGTGGTCGATCGAATTATTATTTACGCCGGTGCAAGGATACGACCAGGCCGGCGACCTGGCTGAATTATTCGCGCGCCCGTTGGTGCGCCGCACGCGATTGGTGGTTTAACGGCATGAAGCTTACGCTGTGGACATACGAGGGACCTCCCCACGTCGGCGCGATGCGGATCGCCACCGGCATGGAGGGGCTGCATTACGTGCTGCACGCCCCGCAGGGCGATACGTACGCCGATCTGCTGTTTACGATGATCGAGCGGAATGCGAAACGGCCGCCGGTGACCTACACGACGTTCCAGGCGCGCGACCTCGGCAGCGACACGGCGGAGCTGTTCAAGAACGCCGCGCATGAAGCCTATGAGCGGTTCAGGCCGCAGGCGCTGCTGGTTGGCGCGTCCTGCACCGCCGAACTGATCCAGGACGATCCGGGCGGACTGGCGCGTGCACTCGCGCTGCCGATCCCGGTGGTGGCGGTGGAACTGCCGGCCTACCAGAAGAAGGAAAACTGGGGTTCGGCCGAGACTTTCTACCAGCTCGTTCGCGCCTTCGCCCGCAAGCCCGACAAGCGGGAACGCGGTCCCGGGGAACGGCCGCGCTGCAATATCCTGGGGCCGACGGCGCTGGGCTTCCGGCATCGCGATGATGTCGTCGAGATCACCAAACTGCTTGATCAGCTTGGCATCGACGTGCATGTCACCGCGCCGCTCGGCGCCCGGCCGGCCGATCTGGTGATCTTGGGCGACGCCGACTTCAATGTGGTGCTGTATCCGGAAACCGGCATGGTCGCGGCGCAATGGCTGCTGCGGACGTTCGGTATGCCGCTGACCAAGACGATCCCCATCGGCATCGGCGCGACACGCGACTTCATCAAGGAAGTGGCGGCGCTGGCCGGCGTCGATGCTACCGCGGTGCTGGAGGCGGAGCAATCGCGGCTGCCCTGGTACACGAAGTCGGTTGAACTCGACCTACCTGACCGCCAAGCGGGTGTTCATCTTCGGCGACGCCACACATGCCGTCGCCGCCGCCCGCATGGCGCGCGACGAGTTCGGCTTCAATGTCGTCGGGCTCGGCACCTACTCCCGCGAGTTCGGCCGCGAGATCCGCGAGGCCGCCGCGTCATACGGCCTCGAGGCCACGCTCACCGACGACTACCTCGAGGTCGAGGCGAAGATCACCGAACTGCAGCCGGAGTTGGTGCTCGGCACGCAGATGGAGCGGCATATCGCCAAGCGGCTCGGCATTCCCTGCGCGGTGATTTCCGCGCCGGTCCACGTGCAGGATTTTCCGGCCCGCTATTCGCCGCAGATGGGCTTCGAAGGCGCCAACGTGATCTTCGACACCTGGGTCCACCCGCTGATGATGGGCCTGGAAGAGCACCTTCTGCACATGTTCCGCGACGACGCGGAGTTCCACGACGAAGCCGGCGCATCGCATCTGGGCGGATCGATTGTCCCGCCCTCCCCTGTCGCGCCCTCGGGCCCGGCCGAAGCACAGGAGACGGCGGCGACACTGGTCGCGGAGCGTCCGGTGGTCTGGAGCGAGGCAGCGGAAAAGGAACTGAAAAAAATTCCATTCTTCGTCAGAGGCAAGGCGCGCCGCAACACGGAACGGTTCGCCCTGGATCATGGCTTGACTGATATAACGGTGGACACCCTGTACGATGCGAAAGCCCACTTCGGTCGCTAAAAGCACCCCAGTCCGCGTCGTCGTGGTGACCATGGACAGTCACCTCGGCGGAGCGATGGCACGTGCGGCGGACACTCTGCGGCGCGAGCTGCCCGGCCTTGAATTGACCATGCATGCCGCCGACGAATGGGGCTGCGATCCGGAGGCGCTGAAGCTCTGCCACGACGACATTGCCCGGGCGGATGTCGTCGTCGCGACCATGTTGTTCCTGGACGAGCATGTCCGTGCGGTGATGCCCGCCCTGGTGGCTCGCCGCGACGCCTGCGACGCCATGGTGTGCTGCCTGTCGGCCGGCGAGATCGTCAAGCTGACCCGCGTCGGCCGGTTCGACATGTCGAAGGAGGCCGGCGGCGCGCTGGCCTGGCTGAAGCGGCTGCGCGGCAGCAGCAAGGAAGGCACCAGCGGCCAGGGCCAGATGAAGACGCTGAAGCAGTTGCCGAAGCTGCTGCGGTTTGTGCCGGGCACCGCGCAAGACGTGCGCGCCTATTTCCTGGCGCTGCAATACTGGCTCGCGGGCTCCGAGGAGAACCTAACCAACATGGTGCGCCTGCTGGTGGACCGGTATTGCACCGGCACCCGCAAGGAACTGCACGGCGTGCTGAAGGTGGCGGCGCCGATCGAGTATCCGGATGTCGGGCTGTATCACCCCCGCGCGCACGGCAAGATCTTCGAGCGTCTGCACGACCTTCCGGCTGGCGGCCCCGCCGGCCGCGTCGGCGTGTTGCTGCTGCGGTCATATGCGCTGTCCAGCAACGCCGAGCACTATGACGGCGTGATCGCCGCGCTGGAGGCCAAGGGCCTGACGGTGGTGCCCGCGTTCTCCAGCGGTCTCGACCAGCGCGAGGCGGTGGAGCAGTACTTCCTGCGCAACGGCAAGTCCACGGTCGATGCGGTGGTGTCGCTCACCGGGTTCAGCCTTGTCGGCGGTCCGGCCTACAACGACGCCCGCGCCGCCGAGCATGTGCTGGCCGAACTGGACGTGCCCTACATCGCGGCGCATCCGGTAGAATTCCAAACGCTGGAGCAGTGGAAAGCTGATCCGAGAGGGTTGCTGCCGGTCGAGGCGACGATGATGGTCGCGATCCCGGAACTGGACGGCGGCATCTGGCCGATGACGTTCGGCGGACGCTCCGGCGTGGATGGCGACGACAAGCGCCGCGACATGGTGGTGCAGCCGGAACGCGCCAAGATGCTGGCGGACCGCGTGGCGCGCATCGTGTCATTGCGCCGCAAGGCCCGGGCGGAGCGCAAGATCGCCGTCGTGCTGTTCAACTTCCCGCCCAACGCCGGCACCGTCGGCACCGCCGCCTTCCTGTCGGTCTTCCGCTCGCTGCGGAACGTCATGATCGGCATGAAGGCAGCCGGCTACACGATCGACGTGCCGGAGTCCGAGGATGCGCTGCGGGAGAGGCTGCTGGGCGGCAATTCCCAGTTCTTCGGCACCACGGCCAACGTCGCAGCGCGCATGCCGGCGGACGAGCATGTGCGCAAGCAGCGCTGGCTCGACGAGATCGAGGCGCAGTGGGGGCCGACCCCGGGGCGGATCCAGACAGATGGCGCCTCGCTGTTCGTTCTGGGCGAGCATTTCGGCAACGTGTTCGTCGGCGTGCAACCGGCCTTCGGCTATGAAGGCGACCCGATGCGGCTGCTGTTCGAGCATGGCTTCTCGCCGACGCATGCGTTCTGCGCGTTCTATCGCTGGCTGAACCAGGAATACGCCGCCGATGCGGTGCTGCATTTCGGCACGCACGGCGCGCTGGAGTTCATGCCCGGCAAGCAGGCCGGCATGTCCGGCAGTTGCTGGCCCGACCGCCTGATCGGCGACCTGCCGAATTTCTATCTGTATGCGTCGAATAACCCGTCCGAAGGCCTGATTGCCAAGCGCCGGGCCGGTGCCTCATTGATCAGCTACCTGACGCCGCCGGTATCGAATGCCGGGCTGTATCGCGGATTGCTCGACCTGAAGGCGTCGCTGGATAGCTGGCGCTCGCTCGATCCCGTGGAAGGCGCGGCGCAGCGCGATGCGATGGTGTCGATCATTCAGGGGCAGGCTGCCGCGGTGAACCTCGCGCATGCCGAACCGGCCTGGGAAGGCTCGGCGACTGCAGAAATCGACAAGCTGACCAATGCGCTGCTGGAACTCGAATACACGCTGATCCCGGACGGGCTGCATGTGGTCGGGCAAGGGCTGGAACCCGACCAGCGCAACTCGATGCTGGATGCCGCGGGCGTGACCGATCCGGCGGAACGCGCCCGGCTGGATGCGATCCTCGCCGTTGACTACGAGGTCCCCGCGATCATCCACGCGCTGGACGCCGGCTACACCCGTCCGGCGCCGGGCGGCGACCTGCTGCGCACCACCGAGGTGCTGCCGACGGGCCGCAACCTGCATGGCTTCGACCCGTTCCGCATCCCCTCCCCGTTCGCCCTCAAGGATGGCGCTGCCCAGGCCGATCGGCTGCTGGCGAGGCATGTTCAGGATAGCGGGGCGATGCCGGAGACGGTGGCGATCGTCCTGTGGGGCACCGACAACCTCAAAACAGAGGGCAGCCCGATTGCCCAGGCGCTGTGGCTGATGGGCGCCACCCCGCGCATGGACAGCTACGGCCGGATGGCCGGCGCGCAACTGATCCCGCTGGAAACGCTCGGCCGCCCGCGCATCGACGTGCTCGCGACCCTGTCCGGCATCTTCCGCGACTTGCTTCCGTTGCAGACGAAACTGCTGGCCGAGGCGGCGCTGATGGCCGCCAAGGCGGACGAGCCGGTAGAGCAGAATTTTATTCGTAAGCACGCGCTGCAATTCATGGCGGAGAATGGCGGCGCGATCGAGGATGCCGCGCTGCGCGTGTTCGGCAACGCCGACGGTGCTTATGGCGCCAACGTCAACAGCCTTGTCGGCAATGGCGCCTGGGAAGAGGAAGACGAACTCGCCGATGCCTACCTGAAGCGCAAGGGCTTTGCCTATGGCGTTGAGGGGCCGCCGCGCCGCTCGGACAAGGTGCTGGCGCATGCACTGGCGCGGGTTGACCTGACCTACCAGAACCTGGACTCGGTGGAGGTTGGCGTCACCACCGTTGACCATTATTTCGATACGCTGGGCGGCATCAGCCGCGCGGTGAAGCGGGCGCATGGCGGCACCTCTACCGCGGTGTATATCGGCGACCAGACCCGCGGCGACGGCACCATCCGCACGATTTCCGAGCAGGTGGCGCTGGAAACCCGCACGCGGGCCTTGAACCCCAAATGGTACGAGTCTTTACTGTCGCACGGCTACGAAGGGGTGCGCGAAATCGAGGCGCACGTGACCAACACGCTTGGCTGGTCTGCGACGACCGGCGAAGTGCAACCTTGGGTCTATGAGAAACTGTCAGAAACGTTCATGCTCGATCCCGAGATGCGGGAGAGGCTGGCGAAGCTGAATCCAACCGCGTCGGCGAAAATCGCCAACCGGCTTATTGAAGCGACGGAACGGAAGTATTGGACGCCTGACGACGCGCAGATGGAAGCGTTGCGTCATGCCGGTGAAGAATTAGAAGATCGCCTTGAAGGCATTGGATTGGGAGTGGCAGCATGACGGTAATCAGACGCATACCCGCACGAGGCGACGGCGAAGGCAGCGTGCAGGTGCAAATGGCGCCTGATCTGAACATCGGCAACGCCCAGGTGTTCGCCGTCTACGGCAAGGGCGGCATCGGCAAGAGCACGACGTCGTCCAACCTGTCGGTTGCGTTCTCCAAGCTGGGCAAACGGGTTTTGCAAATCGGCTGCGACCCGAAGCACGATTCGACGTTTACATTGACGAAGTGCCTGGTGCCGACGGTGATCGACGTGCTGGAGACAGTGAACTTCCATTCGGAAGAACTCCGCGTCGAGGACTTCGTCTACCAGGGCTATAACGGCGTGATGTGCGTCGAGGCGGGCGGACCGCCGGCCGGCACCGGCTGCGGCGGCTATGTCGTCGGCCAGACGGTGAAGCTGCTGAAAGAGCATCACCTGCTCGAAGACACCGACGTGGTGATCTTCGACGTGCTCGGCGACGTGGTGTGCGGCGGGTTTGCCTCGCCGCTGCAACACGCGGGCCGGGCTTTGATTGTCGCGGCTAACGATTTCGATTCGATCTTCGCGATGAACCGCATTGTCGCGGCGATCCAGGCGAAGGCGAAGAATTACGAGGTCCGGCTGGCTGGCGTGATCGCCAACCGCAGTGATTCGACCGACCAGATCGACAAGTATAACGCACGCACCGGCATGAAGACGCTGGCGCATCTTCCTGCGCTGGATGTAATCCGGCAGTCGCGGCTGAAGAAGTCGACCCTGTTCGAGATGGGAGATTCGCCAGAGGTCGTGAAGGTGCAGAACGAATATCTGCGCCTTGCCGCGTCGCTGCTGGCCGGGTGCGAGGCATTGGACTCGCGGCCGATGAAGGACCGGGATATTTTTGATCTTTTGGGATTTGATTGATGTCAGTGGCCATTTCCCCCGTCATGCCGGGCGAAGGCCCGGCACCCACGCCTTTCGGTGCTGGTGGCGGCAAAGGCGTGGATGGCGGGCCTGCGCCCGGCATGACGGAGAGGGCGGTGCGTGCGCCCGACACAACGGATGGGGCGCTGGCCGACATGACGGATGGAGCTTTGCCGGCGCACGAAACCAGCCACACGTACCACAAGCGCCGCAGCGAGATGCTGCAGTACTTCGACCGCACCGCGGCCGATGCCTGGAAGCGGCTGACCTCCGACGCGCCGGTTAACCGCATCCGCGCCACCGTTCGCGCCGGGCGCGATGAAATGCGCAACACCATGCTAAGCTGGCTGCCCGAGGATCTGCGCGGCAAGCGCGTGCTCGACGCCGGCTGCGGCACCGGGACGTTCTCGGTCGAGGCCGCCCGCCGCGGCGCGCATGTCATTGCCATCGACCTCTCCCCTACCCTCGTCCAGCATGCGCGTGAGAGCCTGCCGAAAGACCTCGGCGAGGGCAGCATCGAGTTCCATGTCGGCGATCTGCTCGACCCGTCGCTCGGCCGCTTCGACTATGTCGTGGCTATGGACTCGCTGATCCATTACCGCGCCTCCGACGCCGTGCGCGTTATCGCCGGCCTCGCCGAGCGCACCGACAGCTCGATCGTGTTCACCTTCGCCCCGCGCACATTCCTGCTCACCTTGATGTGGACCGCCGGACGCCTGTTCCCGCGCGGCGACAAGTCGCCGGCGATCGAGCCGGTTGGACAGAGGAAGATCGCCCGCCGCGTCAACAAGGGTGTGGACGGCTGGCATACCGGCCGCACCCACCGCGTTAACCGCGGCTTCTATATCTCCCAGGCGCTGGAGGTCGTCCGTCCGTGAGCGCTATCGGGGCAAAAGTCTCACGGAACTGGACACGCGTCGGCATGCGGTTCTTACCGTTTGCCGACGCGGCAACGGACCAATTACCGCTGCCGCGGCTGTTGCGCCTGTCCCTGTTCCAGGTTTCCGTCGGCCTCGCAGTCGTATTGCTCATCGGCACATTGAACCGGGTCATGATAGTCGAGTTGGGCGTTCCAGCCTGGCTTGTCGCGGTGATGATCTCGCTTCCCCTGGTTGCCGCGCCATTCCGCGCGGTGATCGGCTTCCGCTCCGACACCCACAAGTCCGTCCTCGGCTGGCGACGGGTGCCGTATATCTGGTTCGGCACCCTGGTGCAGTTCGGCGGCTTCGCCATCCTGCCGTTCGCCCTAATCGTCCTGTCCGGCGACACCACCGGCCCGCTGATCTGGGGCCAACTCGGCGGCGCACTTGCGTTCCTGATGATCGGCGCCGGCCTGCATACGACGCAGACCGTCGGCCTCGCGCTGGCAACCGACCTCGCCCCACCGGAATCGCACCCGAAGGTCGTCGCCCTGCTGTGCATGATGCTGCTGCTGGGCATGGTTGGCGGCGCTTTGACCTATGGAGTGCTGCTGGCGCATTTCACAGAGATCAAGCTGATCCAGGTCATCCAGGGCACTGCGCTCGCCACCGTGGCGCTGAACATCATCGCGCTGTGGAAGCAGGAGCCGCGTAATCCGGCGCTGACCGCCCACGACCGCATACATCCGACGTTCCTTCAGGCCTGGGAATCCTTTAAGGAGACGCCGAACGCCAGGCGCCGCCTTGTCGCGCTCGGCCTGGGCACCATCGCATTCAGCATGCAGGACATCCTGCTGGAGCCGTACGGCGGCCAGATCCTGCACCTGCCCGTCGGAACAACCACCCTGCTGAGCGCCTTGCTCGCCGCCGGAGGCCTGTCCGGCTTCGGCCTGGCCGCGCGCTGGCTGGGCCGCGGCTCCGACCCGTACCGCCTGGCCGCGCTCGGCGCGGTTGTCGGCGTGGCCGCGTTCACCGCCGTGATCTTCGCCGCCCCGCTGGGTTCCATCGAAGTCTTCGCCCTTGGCACCGTGCTGATCGGGTTCGGTGCCGGCCTGTTCGGCCACTGCACGCTGACCGCCGCGATGGGCACCGCCCGCCCCGGCCAGATCGGCCTTGCGCTAGGCGTCTGGGGCGCGGTGCAAGCCTCCGCCGCCGGCTCGGCCGTCGCGGCCGGCGGCCTGCTGCGCGACGGGGTGTCTTACCTGGCCGTGCACGGATTGCTCGGCCCGGGGCTGCAAGGCCAGCAGATCGGCTACTCCTTTGTCTACCATATCGAGATCGCGTTGCTGTTCGCGACGCTGATCGCCATTGGACCGCTCGTAAGGCGGCCAAGCGTCGAAGGGCGCAATCAATGCTCGCCGGGCTATGGGTTCGGCGAGATCGCTTCACACCCGCTCAGCCTACCGAGGTGATGTTATGGGAACCGGTGCAATAACTCAGTATTTCGACGCCGCTCAGGTGACGTTGTATGCGTTCTGGATATTCTTCGCGTGCCTGGTGTTCTACCTGCGCATGGAGGACAAGCGAGAGGGCTATCCGATGATCACGGAAGGCCCCGGGATTACGACCGAGGGCTTCCCGCCGATGCCGGCGCCGAAGACCTTCCTGCTGCGCGACGGCACGTCGGTGCAAGCCCCGCGCGCCGGCCGTCCGGAACCTGACTCCAAGACCACGGAGCTTGGCATCTGGACCGGTACGCCGTCCGAGCCCGTGGGCAACCCGCTGCTGTCCGCTTCGGGCCCCGCGAGCTACGCGATGCGCGCCGACAAGCCGGAGCTGACCTGGCACAACGACCAGAACCGCCTGGCTCCGATGCGCGTTGCAACCGACCACAGCTTCGATGACGAAAGCCCGAACCCGATCGGCTTCGAAGTCGTCGGCTTCGACGGCATCGTCGGCGGCACAGTCACGGACGTCTGGGTCGACCGTGAAGAATCGCTGATCCGCTACTACGAAGTGAAGGTCCCGGCCGGCGCGTCCGTGCTGGTGCCGGCGCCGCTGATCCGGGTCAATGAGACGGCCAGCCAGGTGCTGCTCGCCTCCGTCACCGGCGCGCAAGTCGGCGACGCCCCGAAGCTGGCAAGCCCTGACCAGATCACCTGGCTGGAGGAAGACAAGATCCAGGCCTACTTCGCCAGCGGCCAGTTGTTCGCCACCCCGGCCCGGAGGGAATCCCTGATATGAACATGGTCCAGCACGACCACGAACCGGTACCCGGCCTGCCCGCGCCGCTGCCTGCCGGAGAGTCCATTCTCTGGCAGGGAGCTCCGGAATGGAGGGTATTGGCTCGGCGGGCGATGCGGACCAGGGTTCTGTCTGCCTACTTCTTGCTGCTCATCATCTGGGGGGTCAGCGGCGGAATTTCCGCCGCGACTCCCCCGATGGAGATCGCAGCGTCGGCCATTCGGCTGGCCGCGCTTGGCGGCACGGCCGTCTCGCTGCTGACGCTGTTCGCCTACCTTGTCGCGCGGACGACGCTATACACAATCACCACGCGCCGCGTGCTGATCCGCTTCGGAGTTGCCTTGCCGATGACGATCCAGATCGCCTATCCGATGATTGAGTTGGCGGGGGTGACCGTGTGGTCGAACGGCTGTGGAGATCTCGCCGTGACGCTGATACCGACCCAGCGCATCGGCTACGCTATCCTGTGGCCGCATGCGCGTCCGTGGAAGTTCGGCAAGGCTCAGCCGTCCTTCCGCAGCATCAAGGACGCCGCGGCCGTATCCCAGATTCTCGGCCGCGCCCTGGCCGCTTCGGCATCGCAACCGGCGACACCGGTCGGGATGTCCGGTAATGAAGCCGCTGGCAGCGATGCCCGCGCGCACGCTGCCGCATAAGAAAACGGGGGACACCATGATCGACAAGAACCGGACGCAGCATTCGCATTCCCCGCCGCGCGGCGCATTGATTGCGATGGGCGGCCTGATGGCCCTAGCCATCGCCGCCGCCGCGCTCGGACGGTTTACCGGCATGACCGAGACCGCGATCACCTCGACGCCCGTGGTGTCCCGCGACCTGCTGTTCCACGACAGCGCTGACGGCACCATCGTGGTGTTTGACGCGAAAGATCCATCGACGCCGATCGAGATCGTCCCGCGCGAGAGCAACGGCTTCCTGCGCGGGACGATGCGCGGCCTCGCACAGCAGCGCGTCCGCCAGGACGCCGATCGCGACATTCCGTTCCGGCTGACGCAATGGGCCGACAACCGGCTGACCTTGGAAGATCCGACGACCCACCGCATGCTCGATCTTGAATCCTTCGGCGCCACCAATGAGGGCGCGTTCGCGAAGCTGCTGACAGCGAAGGCTGGATCATGAGGCGCATCGAAGTCCCCTGCACGATCGAGATCGAGCAGACACCGGAGAATTTGCTCGCCTACACGACGCCGCAGGGGGTCGATATCGGTCCCGGCGACCGCGTGCTGGTTCATGGCGCACCCGCGAACATCAAGTTCGGCGACCGCATTACGGTCATGGGGTCTGCCACCATCATCCGGGCCAATGTTTTTGGCCGGTTCTGGGCCCGGGTAACAGGGCTGTTGTCACTTGTTGAACTATATGAAGTCGGGTTTGAGCCGAAGGAATTGTTATGAGCGCCACCATACAAAAACAAGTCAGCGAAACGACCAAGATGGCTCTGCACGAGACGGTGCTGAGCCCGAGATTTTATACCACCGACTTCGCCGCGATGGACAAGCTGAACATCGATGCCGTCCGCACCGAGTGGGACGGCCTGATGGCGGAATTCGCCCGCGACACCAACAAGCATCATTTCACCCGCAATGCCGACTTCGACATGGACCTGTCGTCGATCCCGGAACCGCTGCGGGAGGAGTTCATCCACTTCCTGGTCAGCTCCGTCACGTCGGAGTTCTCCGGCTGCGTGCTGTATTCGGAGATCAAGAAGCGCGTCACCAACCCGGACATCCAGGCATGGTTCGCCTTCATGGCGCGCGATGAATCCCGCCATGCCGGCTTCATCAACGACACGCTGAAGGATTTCGGCGTCGGCGTGGACCTGAGCTTCCTGACCAAGGTGAAGAAGTACACCTACTTCCAGCCGAAGTTCATCTTCTATGCCGTCTACCTGTCGGAGAAGATCGGCTACGCCCGCTATATCAGCATCTTCCGCCAGCTCGAGCGGCACCCGGAACTGCGGTTTCACCCGATCTTCAAATGGTTCAAGGAGTGGTGCAACGACGAGTTCCGCCACGGCGAGGCGTTCGCCCTGGTGATGCGCGCCAACCCGCACCTGCTGAACAGCCCGATCAACAAGCTCTGGATCCGGTTCTTCCTGCTATCGGTGTTCGCCACCATGTTCGTGCGCGACCATGGCCGCCCGGTGTTCCATGACGCGCTCGGCCTCGATCCGACGACCTATGACATGCAGGTGTTCCAGATCACCCAGGAGATCTCAAAACAGGTCTTCCCGGTGCTGCTGGACCTCGACAACCCCGCCTTCCTCGCCGGACTAAAGAAGCTGCGGGGGATCAGCGAGCGGATCGATGCCGCCAAGGCGCAAGGCGGCGCGGTGGGCGCGGTCAAACGGGCGGCGTTCATCGCGGCGGCCGGGCTGACCATCGGCAAGCTGTTCTTCCTGCGGCCGCAGCAGCATGAGCTGCCGGCGTCGGTCCGTATCGCTCCGGCCTGGTAAGCACAGCGCATGGGCCATTTCGCCTTCCCCGCCTTGCACGGCTTCCTGATCTGGTGGGTCAGCACCTGCCTGATCATGTTCCTGGACGGCCTGCCCCAGCGGACCTTCCGCTGGAGCATGGCGGGCGCCACGGGCGTGTTGGGGGCGGCGATCTACGGCCTGGTGGTCAGTGCTTCGGACACGACGGACGCGGGCGCGTATGTCGCCTTCACCTCCGGGGTGGTGATCTGGGGCTGGCTCGAGATCAGCTTCTACATGGGCTATGTCACCGGCCCGCGTGTGCATCACTGCGACCACGGCTGCAGCGGCTGGGGCCACTTCTGGCATGCCATCCTGGTCAGCCTGTACCACGAGATCGCGATCCTGGTTCTTGCCGCCCTTGTCCTGGTGTTGACCTGGAAGGAGCCGAACCAGTTCGGCGTGTGGACGTTCGTCGTGCTCTGGTGGATGCACCAAAGCGCGAGGCTGAATGTGTTTCTCGGCGTCAGCAACCTGAACCCGCACTTCCTGCCGGATCATCTGGCGCATATCGGCAGTTTCTTCCGGCACGCGCCGATGAATCTTTTGTTTCCGTTCTCGGTCACCGCTTCCACGATCTGCGCCGTCGTCATGACGCAGCAGGCGTTGGCGGCCGGGGACAATTCGTTCAATGCCACCGGTTATGCCTTGCTCGCGACGATGATGGTCCTGGCGATCCTCGAACACTGGTTCCTGGTGCTCCCCATCTCTGCCACGCGCATTTGGAATGCGATGTGGCAGTGGAGCCTGGTTTCCCGCGGCGGGAACACAGCCAAGAAGCCGAAAGCCCACCAAGGACCATTACCGATAGCAACTGAAGCCACGATCGGGGGACACTCATGAACTACGAGACATTTTTCCGCAAACAGGTCGATGGCCTGCGGCGGGAAGGCAACTACCGGGTCTTCGCGGATCTGGAACGCCAGGCCGGCAAGTTTCCGATTGCGACCCATCACCGGGAACGCGGACAGGTTCCGGTAACGGTGTGGTGCTCGAACGACTACCTCGGCATGGGCCAGCACCAGGCGGTGCTCGACGCGATGCATGAGGCGCTGGACCGCTGCGGCGCGGGTGCCGGCGGCACGCGCAACATCGCGGGCACCAACCACTACCACGTTCTGCTCGAGCGCGAGCTGGCCGATCTGCATGGACAGGAATTGGCGCTGCTGTTCAACTCCGGCTACATGTCGAACTGGGCGACGCTGAGCACGCTCGGGGCGAAGATCTCCAATTGCGTGATCATCTCCGACGAGCTGAACCATGCGTCGATGATCGAAGGCGTGCGGCACAGCCGCGCCGACAAGCGCATCTTCAAGCACAACGACATGGCCGATCTGGAAAAGGTGCTGATCGAGGTCGGCCGCGATGTGCCGAAGCTGGTCGCATTCGAATCCGTCTATTCGATGGACGGCGACATCGCGCCGATCGGCGAGATCTGCGACCTGGCCGACAAGTACAACGCCATGACCTACCTCGACGAGGTGCACGCGGTTGGCATGTACGGCGACCATGGCGGCGGCATCAGCGAGCGTGACGGCGTTTCCCACCGGCTGACGGTGATCGAGGGCACGCTGGCCAAGGCGTTCGGCGTTGTCGGCGGCTATATCGCCGGCTCGGCTTCGATGTGCGATTTCGTGCGCAGCTTCGCCTCCGGGTTCATCTTCACGACATCGGTGCCTCCGGCCGTGGCGGCCGGCGCCGTGGCGAGCATCCGGCACCTGAAGGCCAGCCAGGCCGAGCGGGCGCGGCACCAGGACCGCGTCGCGACCTTGCGCCGCCGTCTGGACGCCATCGGCGTGCCGCACACCGACAACCCGAGCCACATCGTGCCGGTCATGGTCGGCGACCCGGTGCTGTGCAAGCAGATCAGCGACCGGCTGCTTGAGCAGTATTCGATCTACGTGCAGCCGATCAACTATCCGACGGTGCCGAAGGGCACCGAGCGGCTCCGGATCACGCCCTCGCCGCTGCATACCGATGCGGATATCGACCATCTGGTCGGCGCGCTCGGAGCCATTTGGTCCGACCTGAGCTTGCGCCGGGCCGCCTGATACCCAGATCGTCGCGGGCTGGTCTGTTCTGCCCGCGACGATTTGAGCCTTGAATCCGAAGAGTGGTACCGGGATCGGGCAGTTGCCTGATCCTGCTATCGCTTTAGGTACCACCATCATCACCAGACAAGGAGTTTCTACGGTGACACAACAACATGACGATGCAGCGACCCGCCGGCAGATCCTGCGGGCCGGCCTGGCCGTTGTCGGCGGCGTGGCCGCGATCAGCAGCGCCCGCGCGCAGGAGAAGATCAAGCCGGCCGACGTGCAGTACCAGACGACGCCGAAGGACGGCGCCAAGTGCAGCACGTGCGTGAACTTCGAGGCTCCTGCTTCGTGCAAGATCGTCTCCGGGACGATCAGCCCGGACGGCTGGTGCATCGCTTACGCGCCGAAGGAATAGGACCAGGCTGAATGCTGGCCGCGCCGGGTCAAGCCGGCGCGGCCTCTTCCGGGGGCGCCATGAAAGCGAATGGGCCGCTCCCCGGCGGGGTCAGGTGTTGCACGCGGATGCTTTGCGTCAGAGCGGTGTCGCGCCGTCCCGAAAGGTGACGACAAGTTTGTTCGTCATGGTCCGGCTCGCCCGGGACAACACACGTGCACCCATACGTCCACGGCTGGCCCCGGCGAGGCCATGACCGTGTGGCAGCGACCGTCGCCTTTCAGGTCATCCTGACGCCGGTCCGGGATCGCCACGAAATCACGAAGCCGCGAAGGTGGACATGCCCCCAAAGTCTGCATGGTCCTCATGTCCTGATTGGATCCGTGCAAGTTGGAGAACGACTGTGGTCCTTACCAATATCGGTGTCCACCCGTAAGCAGGTGTCGAACCGGAGCGCGGCGGTGCCCGATACTTGGTGGAGGATGCGGTTGACAGAACCGATGCCTCGCATGGCGGACAATGGTAGCGCAGAACATGTATGCTTTGTACTCCTTTCTCTCAAACACCGTACATGCGATGTACGAGAAATGCCTTTTGGGAAAACCTGCTTGACCGGAAACTCGTTGCACGGTATGGTAAAGACTTGGAACGTTCCAAGCGTCGGCTCAGTAAAACCGTGGATGCGTCTCGATGATTTTCGTTGTGTAACCGCCACCGGGCCGATGATCACTTAAAAACAAGGAGTTGGCTACAATGACACATCGACATGACGATGCAGCGACCCGCCGTCAGGTTCTGCGTGCCGGGCTGGCAGCCGTTGGTGGCGCGGTCGCCGTGACCGCCAGCGCTCAGGCGCAGACCAAGATCGCGCAGTCCCAGGTGCAGTATCAGCAGCAGCCGAACCCGGATGGGCAACACTGCTCCATCTGCGTGAACTTCATTGCTCCGGCGTCTTGCCAGATAGTCGACGGCAAGATCAATCCGAACGGCTGGTGTATCGCTTTCGCCCCGAAGGCCTGATGTTCTCCGCGCCGGCTTGAGCCGGCGCGGACCCGCGTTCAGGCTTGGCCGGTCGAGCGAACGATGCTCCCGGCGAGACCGAATTCACTCTGATACAAGTCCGCGTTGAGACCGACTCTTCCGACGCCCGTCATGGCCTGCTCGGCCGGGCCACCTGTTGTGGCAAGTGGTCGCATAGGCGGCCCGGACAAGCCGCATAGGCGCCAACCTAAGCGGACCTGCGCACCGGCATTGCCCCAAAATCATGACCGGGCTTGGCCCGGCCACTCACGACTTGCGCTGCTGGTGGCGGCAAAGTGGTGCATGGCCGGCACAAGGTCTGCCATGACACAAAGGGATACCCGCGCCGAGCCTGCCAAGTGAGCACCCACGCGAACGAGCCGGACCGTGACGTCGGTGGCAACCGTGTCCCCGGATCAAACTCGCGGCGGAGCGTCCCGCCGACGCGCCGGGGATTACGTGACTCGCGACACGGCGTGCGCAAGGCCGACTGTCGCACCGGCCTCGATCTGCCCCGGGCACCAGGCCCGCTCTCGGGCGGGCGGCCGCAATACCCGCAGCGCGCACAGCCGCCATCGCCCTGACAGAAAAAGAGCGGGCCACGCCAAAGCGCGACCCGCCCCTCCTGACGTCAATCCGAACACGGCCGCCGGCGAAGCGCCGGCAGCCGCCCCGGACCCGCTACTTCGCCTGCGGCAAAGGCTCCGGGTTCGCGGACAGCGTCCGCAGGTAATCGATGATGTCGGCGCGGTCCTTAGCATCCTTCACCCCGGCGAAGGTCATCCGCGTGCCCGGCGCGTAGGCGGCCGGCTTCGTCAGCCACTTGTTCAGCTCGTCGAAGGTCCACGGACCCTCATGGCTCTTGAGCGCGGCCGAGTAGTTGTAGCCCTCCATATGCCCGTGCGGCGCTCCAACGACGCCGTAGAGGTTCGGTCCGATCCCGGCCTTGCCGCCTTCGGTGAACGTATGGCACGCCACGCAGCCCTGCTTCTTGGTATCGGCCTCGCCCTTTGCCGGATCGGCGGAGGCCAGCAGCTCGTCCACCGATGGCTCGGCGGCCGGGGGCGCGGCAGCGGTCGGCCCGGGTGCAGCGGGAGCCGCGCCGGGGGCAGCCGGAGCCGGCGCCTCGGTCGGGGACGGCAGCGGCACCGGGTTAGGCGACAGAGTGCGCAGGTAGTCGATGACGTTCGCGCGCTCCTGGTCGTTGGCGATGCCGGCGAAGCCCATCCGCGTGCCGGGCGCGTAGGCGCTGGGCTTATGCAGCCATTCGTTCAGCTCGGCGAAGGTCCAGGGCCCCGTCTTGCTCTTGAGCGCGTTGGAGTAGTCGAACCCCGCCATGTGCGCATGCGGACCGCCGACGACATTATACAGATTGGGGCCGACGATCGCCTTGCCGCCCTCGTTGAACGAATGGCACACCGCGCAGGCCTTCTTCGCATAGGCCTCACCGGCGGCCGGATCGGCCTTGGCGAGCAGCGGGGCGATCGGCGGCAGCGGCGCCGGGCCCTGCTGAGCCGCGGGCTTGGCCGGTTCCTGCGTCGCGATCTGGATCGCGGGCTTTTCCAGAGGATTTTCGCGGACAAGGTTGACGCCGATCGATCCAAAAAGAAAGAAGGCGATCCCGGCGATCAATACCGCCGCGATGCCTTTGTTGATCTCCATCGAGTCCATTCCGCTCAGCTCCAATACTCAGTCCACGAGAAAGCGCGGCATACCCCATGCCTCGCCGGTTTACTAGCAGACAGGCTTCAGAGCGGTTCCCCGCCCTGAAGCCTGTCTGAAGTCCGGGAGACCCTTGAACCAAGGGCCTCCGTCACATCCATAAGGCGGGTTATCGCCCTACTTCGACACTGTCGTCAATTCCGGGAAGTCCTTGGCCATGCTGATCCCGAACAGCGGCTTGTAAACGCCGTTGTGGCAGGTTGCGCAATAGACCTTCGGCCCGTCGCCTAGCGGCCCAAGCCGCGACTTCGGGAACTCCGGGGTCAGTGGCGTGAGGAAGTTGTTGTTCAGGTCGCGCACCATCCGGATGCCATACCAGGCCGTCACACGCGCCGGCGTTCCCTGGCTCCAGTCCGCCCAGAAGCGGCTGTTATGGCAGTAGACGCAGCTGACGCCCAACGACTGCGAGAAGTTCATCATCAGGGAGTAGGTCCACTCAGTCTGCTTGATAGACTGACGGTCCCAACCCGGAAGCGCCTCAGGCGACTGCACGCGGATCGCCGCATCGCCCTGCAGGAACGGCGTGAACGGATCGAGCGGCAGAGCAGTGATGCCGGCGACCATAGCCGGATGGTTCTTCCCGACCGCAGGGGTGTAGCCAGGCGTCCCCTCCGGACCCGGATCGGCAAACCAGATGTTCTTCGGCACCGGGTTGCCGCGGTGGCAGGTGTAGCAGACCACGCCCGTCTCGGCGACGTGGGTCTTCCAGTCGCTGTTGATGTGCTGGACCATCTGGATCATCCGCCGCGCCACCACCTTGGTGTAAAGCGCGTCGGACTGCATGTTATTGACGTCGTGGCAGTAGGCGCAGCCGGCCTGGGGAGCGACCCAGTTGGTCATCGACGCCATCAGCCGGGTGAAGTTGCCGACGCTGACATCCTTCAGCACCTGCACGTTCTTATAGACGGCGCCAGCCTTGGCTCCCGCGGTGGGAAGCCGCGGCAAGGACACGGGGATAACGTTCTCCGCTTCCTTTTCCGCGAGGAACCGCGGGTTGTAGATCTGGGCCATCGCCAAGCCGCGGTAGCCGCGTTGGATGGTGTCCATCGGAGGACGTTCGGTCGTAGCGAGGATGAGCCCTCCGACCGCCACCACGGCGGCACCGACCGCGGCGAGGGCCGCTTGAATGGTCGTGTTCATTTGCCAACTCCCGTAGCGAGCGTGGCGGGGTCGACGATGTTCGGCCAAACGATGGGGTAAGGCGGCGCGATGCCGTGCTTGACACCCCACAGATACCAATTATCGACAACCGTGCCGGTGAGAAGAATGCCGATACCGCCGGTCAGCGTGACAAGCACCGCGAACCACCAGCCCCAGCGATGGATGGACTCGAAGGTCGCGTTGAAGCCCATGGTCCAGCGCCAGAACAGAGCAGCGCGCTCACCCGCCGTGCCGCGATCGACGATCTGTTCGACTTCCCGCTCGCTGCCGAACCGCGTGGTGGCGAGCACCGTGCCGCCGTGCATGGCGAAGATAACCGCCGAGCCGTACAGGAACGCGATCGAAAGCATGTGGAACGGATTGTAGAACAGGTTGCCGTAGCGAAGCGAGAAAGCCGCGGTCCAGTCCAGGTGCGGGAAGATGCCGAAAGGAACGGATTCGCACCAGCAGCCCATCAGCAGCGGGCGGATGAAGCCCAGCACCAGATAGAGCCAGATCGCCGAGGCGAACGCCCAGGCCGTGTGCGTGCCGAGACCGAGCGCCACGGCCCGCTTGTACATCCGCACCCACCACAGCAGGATGGAGGCGGTCAGGAAGAAGCCGGCCATACCCCACCAGCCACCTTCGGCCAGGGGCGGGATGTGCAGGCCGTAAGCAGGCGCCGGGGGTTCAAGCCCCAGCCAGAACAACTGGCGGATGAATTCTATCGGACTCCAGTTCACCGAAGCGAGCATGTTCAGGCCGATAATCTCGATCGCGATGAAGCCGAAGATGATTGACGCGACCCCGCTGAACCCGAGGTAGATCGGCCCGACCTGGGCGTCACCGATCAGACCCAGCAGATAGAGATGAAACGGCTTGCCGGTGCGTTCCCAACTGCCACGCGGCAGCTCGACACCGATATGAGACGGTCCTTTGACCTGGACCCGGGTAAAGACGTTTTGAAACTCTGGCATGATACCCTCCCCGTTCCCGGATCAATGCGCCCAGATCGGAAGGTTGAGCCACCAGCCCCACCACTCCGGCCAGCCGCGGCTCCAGAACGGACCGCTGATGATGATGCAAACGGCACTAAAGAACGAAGCCGAGATCGCGAGGAACATGCCCAGGCGGTGAATGCCGAGCGTTCCGATCGAATAACCGACGACGTCGCGGAAGTAGCCGTTTTCCTGTTCCGCGCCCTTTACCACCTCGCCCTTCGGCGGGTTGGCCGCGGACAAGATGAGCGAGCCATGCAGCGCCAGCGCGAGAGCGTTGGTGAAGAAGAAGCTGATGGCGATCATGTGCGCGGGGTTATAGTGAAAGTGCAGGTACTGGTATCCGGTGTTGGACACCCAATCCAGGTGGCTGAGGATTCCGTAGGGGAAGCCATAACCCCATGCACCCATCAGAAGCGGGCGGAATACCACCAGGGTGAAGTAGGCGAGCACCGCGAAGCTGAATGCAAAGGGAATATGTAACCCCATGCCGAGCTTGCGGGCGATCTCAACCTGTCGCAGCGCCCACGAAACGAACGCGCCGCATGCGCAGAGCGTGATGAGCTGCCAAAGCCCGCCTTCGGCGAGCGGAGCGAAAGCAAGTCCATAGCTGATATCAGGTGGCGCGATGTTGATGCGCCAGATGTTCCAGGTTGGGCCGAGTGCCGCCCCCCAAACAATCAGTAGTGTGCCGAGGAGTGCAAAGAAAAACGCCGTAACCCCAAAAAACCCAACCCAGAGCGGCCCCACCCAAAAGTCGAACAGGTCGCCGCCGATCAGGGTCCCTCCGCGGGTCCGGTATTTGGGTTCAAAACTGAGCATAGCCATCGCCAGGTTCTCCCGTCGACCTTCAGGCCGTCATACGCAAGGACAGAGAGGAATACCGGACGAGGCCAAGACGCGGCCTCGTCCGCTACCCCGTTGAGGCAGTATTACTTCGCGGATGCCGGCATAGGAGCCGCCTGCGCCGCTACTGCGTGATGCGAGCCGTCGAGCCAGTTGAACCGATCCGTGCTGAGCAGGATGAAGTGAATCAGCAGAGCCAGAACGAACAGGAATACGCCCAGGGCGACAAGAATACGCCTCGGATCGAATAGCAGCCAAATTCTCCACATGTTCGCTTCCTCCTAGACGAGCTGCGAAATGGTATGGGCGACCATGGTGCCGGCATCATTCAACCACGAAGTGGTATAGCCGTTCACGCCGGGCAGCCAGGGACGCCACTGCCAAGCCAGCAGATGCGCAACGATAGCGATAACCGTGAAGGCGATGAAGCTGGTGATGAAGATCCCGTGGAACTCCTTAGCTTCTGCCTCCGTCAACCCTGTTACCGAGGGTCCTCCTGGGGTAATAGCCATAAGGTTACTCTCCGAAACGGCCTTCCGGCCTTTGTCGCGCCCATCCCGCGCGACTGGGATTGCCGTGGAAAGCGGGCCACGGTGCCCATCCCGCGCGGTGCCCCGGCGGAATTGGTGTCTGAAGCGTGAACCGGACGGTCATGCGAACTGCCTTTCAGCGAGCGCTTGCGTGACGCGGTCGATGGTAACGCGGTCCTCACCGGCCTGATGCACGGTCCGCTCAATGCGGTCGCGCAAGCGCTTGGCCGCTGAAATCCGTACCAGAAACGGTTCGGTCTCCAGGTATTCGTCGAAGACGTGTTGGGCATCCTCGTCCCACGGGCAGCTTGCCGAAAGCCGCGCAGGGGTCGGTTCTACTTTATCCAAGTCGGTGCCGAGTGGCAATATGTTGAACAGCGCGTCAAACAGGGCGTTACAATATTCTTGAATCACGTAGGTGGCGCCCGCATAACCCATGAATGGTGTACCTGTTGCACGCCTTATTATGGCGCCCGGGAAAGATGACGGAATATACATACTACGATTCCCGATTTCCGCTATATACATTCGCTCATTATATGAGCCAAACATGACGAGAGGCGTTTTTGTCCGCACCAGCTCCCGCACAGCAGCATTATCGGGCTTCACGCCAGCCGAGCGGGAGATCGCGAAGGTGCATGGGATGCCCATCTCGTCTTCAAGAAACTGCCGGAGGCCGCGCGCGTAGGTATCCGTCGCAACCACCGCAAACGACGCAGTGGCAAAAAAGTCCTGGGTCACGCTGCGCCACAAATCCCACAGCGGCTTGATGGTGGTGTGCTTCTCCTTCTCGATGAACGGCTCCGGATCGATGCCGGTCAGCTCGCCCAGCTTGCGCAGGAAATTCGTTGTCGCGAACACGCCGATCGGCGCCTGCAGATATGGGCGGTCGAGTTCTTCGCACAGTTTGCGGCCGAATTCGCGATACATGCAGACATTGATGTCCGCGTCCGGCAGCTTCTGCACGTCGTCGATATGAGAACCGAGCGGAAACACCAGGTTGATTTCGCAACCGACGCCCTCGATCAGACGGCGAATCTCCGCCACATCCGACGGCATGTTGAACGTGCCGTAGATCGGCCCGATGATGTTGACGCGCGGTTTCGCACCTTCGGCACGCGGCGCGCGGGGCTTCGGCTTCGTCCGTTTCGCGCCGAATTCCGACCACAACCAATTGATCGCCCGATCGGCTGCCTGCCATTGATCCTCGTCGATGGTACGAGGAATGAAACGCAGAAGGTTGGATCCCTCGGGCGTGACGCCACCCCCGATCATTTCGGCAATAGAACCGGTGACGACGACTGCGGGCATGTCGGGATCTTGAGTCGCAGCGGCCCGGCTCATGGAGGCTTCGGTGCCGTTGCGCGACAGCTCTTCTTCCGACAGGCCGGTAACGACCACCGGCAATTCATGGGGCGGCAATGCATCAGTGTAGTGCAGAACAGCCGTGACCGGCAGGTTTTCGCATCCCACCGGACCGTCGATTACCACGCGCAGGCCGCGGATCGCGGTAAAGGCGTAGACTGCGCCCCAGTATCCGCCGGCCCTGTCATGATCAAGTACGAGCATGTCTCAGGTCCCCACCGCTGACTTGGCCTTGGCTTTCGCCTCGCGCGCCTTCCGGTAGCGTTCCCTGGAGCCTGGCGGATCCTTTGGAACGTCCTTCCAGCCGTAGCCGGCGGTCTCGCCCTTTCCGACACCTTCGAAGAAGCTGACCATGCGACCGAAGCGCTCCCGGCCCTTGGTCTGCGCGGCAACGATCGCCGCCAGCGAGCCGGCGCCAGCGGGTCCGAACAGCGGACGGGCGGACACCATGTTGGTGAAGTAAAGCGCCGGAATGCCCAGCGACTTTGCCTCTTGCACCAACGGCGTGGTGCCGAGCGCGAGATCGGGCTTCGCATCCTTCATCGCCGCGACATCTTGTTCAAGCGACGCGCGATACTGGACGTGTGCGCCGCGCGCTTCGAGCCATTCGCGGTCGGGATTGCTCCATTCCGTCTTCGGACACGCGGTGCCGACATAAGGCACGTCCGCACCGGCTTCCATCAGCAGCCGCGCCACCAGAAGTTCGGATCCTTCGTATCCGGAAACGGTGATGCGGGCGTTGATCGGATTGGCCTCTATGACCGCTTTGATGGCAGGCAGGAACTTGGCTTTCGCCGCTTCGATCTTGTCGGCGGACACATTGGCCGCAGCACCGATGGCGGACAGCCAGGCGTCGGTGCCCTCCACCCCGACCGGGCCGGAGCCGACGACCGGGCGGCCAGCGGCGACCATTTCGCGGATCGATGCGGTGTAGAACGGATGAACTGCACCGACGACGGCACAATCGAGCGCGCCATACAGGTCGCGCCATTCGCGCGATGGGACTTGCGGGCCAACCGCCAGCTCCATCGGGGCGAGCAATGCACCGACACCGACCGGATCGACCGGGAACAATTCACCGATCAGTGTAACTGTCGGCAGTTCGACTTGCGTACGCGGACGCAGCACCGGGCCCGCCTCGGCTTCCAGGCGGGCGTAGCGCAGCATCGCACCGGACAGCACATCCTTGGCCTCGGCATGGGTCGGCACCCCGAAACCAGGTACGTCGATGCCGATGATCCGCACGCCATCGATGACTTTCGGCAAGCGGTCGAGCGGCACGCCCGACGCGGTCGGGACGCACAGGTTGATCACAACGACCGTGTCGTAATCGGCCGGCTTCGCCGTTTCGTACACCGCATTGCGGATGTCCTCGTAAAGCTGTCCGCGTACAAGCGTTTCGGAGTTGAACGGCACATAACCAACCGTCCGCTTCGCGCCGTAGAAGTGCGACGTGAACGTCAACCCGTACACGCAACAGGCGGAACCGGACAGGATCGTCGCCGTGCGGCGCATGCGCAGGCCGACGCGCAACGCCCCGAAGGCCGGGCACATCGACTGCGGCTGATCGTGCGGGCCGCGCGGATAATCCTTCATCATCCGGTCGAGCGACTCGGTTTTGCCCGCGGCGCGCGCCGCTTCGATCATCGTTTCACGACCGCCGTGGCAGCCTGACCCGGTCTCGGGAGGAATGATGGTCCCGTCCATCTCAGGATCCTTCGTAGATCACTTCGAGAGACGGCTTTTCGAGCAGCGTCGCGGCGCACATGTCTTCAAGCGTCGCCGGGTCCAGAACGACATCGCGGCCAACCGCATCGCCGGCGAACAGACCCAACAGATTGTCCTGGCTCAAGGGGTTCGGGCGGATCGGCGGCGCTAGGGCGACCTGCTCGGCAAGCTGCTCGAACACCGACGCCCAACGGCCGCCTGGCTTGCCGATGATTTCGTAATTGGCGCTCTTGCGGCGGATGTCTTCATCGGCCGGGATCGCCGACAGGACCGGAATGCCGACAGCCTTGGCGAAGGCCTGCGCCTCGCCGGTGTGGTCATCCTTGTTGATGACCATGCCGGCCACGCCGACATTGCCGCCGAGTTTACGGAAGTAATCAACCGCCGAGCAGACGTTGTTCGCCACATAGAGCGACTGCAGATCGTTCGACCCGACGACGATCACCTTCTGGCACATGTCGCGGGCGATCGGCAGGCCGAAGCCGCCGCAGACCACGTCGCCGAGGAAGTCGAGCAGCACGTAGTCGAAGCCCCACTCATGGAAGCCGAGTTTCTCCAGCAATTCGAAACCATGAATGATGCCGCGTCCACCGCAGCCGCGTCCGACTTCCGGGCCGCCCAGTTCCATGGCGAAGACGCCGTCGCGCTTGAAGCAAACGTCGCCGATCTTGACGGCCTCTCCGGCCGCTTTCTTCTTGGAGGAAGTCTCGATGATGGTCGGGCAGCTCCGGCCGCCGAACAGCAGCGACGTGGTGTCGCTTTTCGGATCGCAGCCGATCAGCAGCACGCGCTTGCCTTGCTGCGCCATCATGTAGGACAGGTTCGCAAGCGTGAAGCTCTTGCCGATGCCGCCCTTGCCGTAGATCGCGATGATCTGGGTTTCTTTCTTCACCGGCTCGGTCGAAACCGGGTCGGGCTCGATGGAAGCCTCGGCGCGAAGCCGCGCGGCTGCGGCGTCAAATGGTGCGTTCATGAATGCGTCCTCCAATCGAGAATCATTTTAAGGCAGGTCGAGTCGCCAAACGCGGTTCGATAAGCCAAATCGGCTTCCGCGGCTGCCATGTGATGTGTAATGAGTCCGTCCAGGGAAAGGCTTCCGTTTGCGATAAGCCCGCGCACCGTCTCCAGGTCCTCGGGCTGCCATTGCGCGGCGATCCGGAACCGCGCCTCCTTCATGAACGCCATCGGAAAAGCGAACGACAGCCGATCGGCGTAAAATCCGGCAAGAATGATTTCGCTGGCGGGCGCGAGGCGCATCACCAGCGTGTCCAGCAGGTTGGAATCCCCGCTGGCGTCGAGAATGCAGCGGTAGCCGCGCTTGGTGTCGGCGTCCGGATGCACGACCTGATAGTCGTATGCGCCGCCGGTGCGCTGGGGGTTGGTTTCCCAAACCACCGGCGGGGCACCACCGGCTGCGAGCACAAGCCGCGCAACCAGCCGCCCGACGACGCCATGCCCGACAATCAGGTCGGGCAGCACGGGTCCTGTGATCGCATGCTGCGCGGTGGCAGCCAGAGCAATCAGCACGCCCTTCTCACCCAGCGCAGGATCGATCGTCACCGCGCGAGCGGACGGCAAGACGATCCGGGACGCGGCGCCGCCGAACAGGCCGCGGATATCGCCGTAGCAGGTGGCACCCGGGACGAAGACCGTCTCGCCGATGCGTGCCTCATGATCGGGGCCGGCGGCGATGACTCGGCCGACGGACTCATATCCGGGAACCAGCGGATAGCCCATGCCGGGGAACGGAGGCATGCGGCCCTGCCAGAGAAGCCTTTCAGTGCCGGTGCTGATCCCGCTCCAGTCGATATCGACCACAAGGTCCATGTCGCCGGGGGGCGTCAGGGCAATGCGTCGCACCGAGAGGTCTTCGGGTTTGTTCAGCACTACAGCTAAGGCTTCCATCCCGGCACCTCCTGCCCGGCCGCTGCGGCCGGACGTCTTCCCGTTATGTGTAAGCCTAAATTGACTGTCATGATTGTCAACCGGCATTTACACATTGGCGACCGACCGACTCCGCAGAGCATCTATGAATGGGCCAGGGATGGCGCCGCGGCAGCCTCCCGCCGGCGCAGCAGCGGCAACATCGTGATCAACGTCGCCACCAGCAGGATCACCTCCAGCGAGTAGACGGCGGTGTAGCCAACCCCCTGCTCCGGCCGGTAACCCGGCACCACGGCGGCAATGACGTCGCGGATGATGCCGCCTAGCGCCACCGCGACGCCCGCCGCGGTGGCCTGCACCGCGCCCCATGCGCCGAGCGCGAGGCCAGTCTGCTCCGCGGTGGCGTTCTGCATGGTGGCCGTCAGCGTGCCATGACCGAACAGTCCGGCGCCGAAGCCGATCAGCGCCGTACCGGCGCCAAACAGCAACACCGACCCTGTCGGCGCCGCCGTGATCACCGCCATAAACGCGGGTATGCCGACCAGCGCACCGTAGGTCGCCATGCGGAACGGATCGAAACCGCGGCTGAGCACGCGGGACGCCAGCGCGAACCCCAGCAGGCCGCCGACAGCCAATGTCGCGGTCAGCTTGGTGGTGGAACTGACCGTCAGGTGCAGGACCTGGCCGCCGTATGGCTCCAAAAGCACGTCTTCCATGCTGAACGCCATGGTGCCCAGCCCGACCGCGACCAGGCGGCGCACCGCGCGGCTGTTCTCGGTGAAGCTCTCCCAGGCCTGGCGGAATGTCGGCGCGACGCGGTTCGGCCGGTTCTGGACAGTGTGGCGGGTTTCCTGCTTCCACAGCGCGACAACGTTCAGCACCATCGTCGCGAGCGCGCAGCCCTGAATGACCTGGATCAGGCGCGCGGGGGTGAAGTCGACCAGCAACGCGCCGAAAATCAAGGCGCTGGCGATCATGCCGAACAGCAGCATGACGTACATAAGCCCGACGACTTTCGGCCGGGATTCGGCGGGCGCAAGGTCGGTGGCGAGGGCCAGACCGACCGTTTGCACCGTGTGCAGACCGGCCCCGACGAGCAGAAAGGCAAACGCCGCGCCGACGTCTCCGATCCACAGCGGCCAGTTCTTGGCGTCGCCGCCGCCGGACAGCACCAGCAGAGCGAACGGCATGATGGCCAGTCCGCCGAACTGCACCATCGTGCCCTTCCAGATGAAGGGCACGCGCCTCCAGCCCAGCGCGGAGACATGGATATCGGATTTGAACCCGATCAGCGCCCGGAACGGCGCGAAAATCAGCGGCAGGGAAATCATGATCGCGACCAGAGAGACCGGCACGCCAAGCTCGACGATCATGACGCGGTTGAGCGTGCCGATCAGCAGGACCAGGGCCATGCCGACGGAGACCTGAAATAACGAAAGGCGCAGAAGCCTCGACAGCGGAAGTTCCGGAGTCGCCGCATCCGCGAAGGGCAAAAACCGCGGACCCAGCCGGATCCAGGTGCGCATCAAAGCCTTGCTGACAACGTTCATCGTAAGATCGATCCCGGGTTCAAATCGCCGCGTGTTGGTTCAAATACGAAAGGGGGCCGGGAGCAAAGTTCCCGACCCCGTTCCGTCATCTCGACACGAAACCGCTGAAAGGTAGCGATTACGCCGGAAGAACGACCGTCTGCGCCGGGAGCACCAGTGCGGCGGCCTTGGCGTGGCCGTTGTAGTAGGCCGGCAGCCAAGTGGTGTGGGTGAGCAGGGCGAGGTGGATGACGACCGACACGACGGCGACGGCGCCAAGGAACAGCGGCAGGCCCACGCTCGGGCTGACGACGGTCCAGATTTTACCTTGGTTCATGGTTCATTGCCCTCTTAGTGCAGCCAGGGGGAATAAACGAAGGCGAGCAGGTGAGCCACGATGGCGATCAGCCCGAAGACGCGGGTGCCATCGATCACATGCTTATGCAGTTCTTCGGACTCGGCGATGGTCAGGCCGGTCGGCCAGACCTTGTTGGGATCGTCACTCATCTCAATAACCTCCTTTGGGACCTAATGCGAAACCGTACCACCCGCGGACGGGCGGCACGGGGCGGTCAAGTCGGCCCGCATAGCAATGACCGCTCATTTCTGGCGCACTCCGTCTCCGCATGGCTTGGAAGTGTCCAAGGCGGGCCGCGTACGCGCCTTTGCCGGAGAAGCCGTTGGGTGCCGGTGCTGCCCGCCAACGCGTTGGGGAACGGCGCGCCCGGAAGGTTTCGCCCAGTGGATTTCGGGCGTCTTCAGCACCACAGCGCAGGCTTCCATCCCGGCACCTCCTGCCCGACCGAATTTGGCCGGGCGTGACCCCAATTGTGTCTGTCAGTTTAGGTTGACTGAGTGACTTGTCAACGCCGATTTACATCCCAGATGACCGCGCGTCCATGTGACGCACGCAAAAAGGGGCCGGGACCATGGGCCCCGACCCCGTTTCGTCGCCAGTAGTGCAACCGCTTGGGAAAGCGATTACGCCGGCAGCACGTCCTGCGACACGACCAGAGCGGCGGAGCGGGCATGGCCGTTGTAGTAGCCCGGCAGCCACGTGGTGTGGGTCAGCAGGGCGAGGTGGATGACAACCGACACGATCGCGACGGCGCCGAGGAAGATCGGCAGGCCCACGCTCGGGCTGACGACGGTCCAGATTCTACCTTGGTTCATGATCTGCTACCCTCTTAGTGCAGCCAGGGGGAATAAACGAAGGCGAGCAGATGCGCCACGATGGCCAGCAGCCCGAAAACGCGGGTGCCATCGATGACATGCTTGTGCAGCTCTTCGGACTCGGCAATGGTCAGGCCGGTCGGCCAGACCTTGTTGGGATCGTCACTCATCAATCTATCTCCTTCGTGGACCTGAACCAAATCGTGCTACCCGCACGCGGGTACCATGCAGCGGTCAATTCGGCCCGCATATCAATGACCGCCCATTCCTGACGCATCCAACACTTCGGCACGGTCGGATGGCTTTCAGGCTTTGGCCACCGGGTGCGAACCAGTTGCAGACACGCTTCGTTTTGCCGATCGCTCAAGTGTCAGACTGGATTGACACTCGCGACCGTCAACGATTGGTGACAGTCGGGCGGCTCGTTGTCAATAGGCGAAAGCCGCGAGATGGCGATTGAATTAAAATTTTGCAACATGGGGGTCGCCGAGGATGGCATTTCATTCTCGGGATCGGCGCGGTCGGGCAGCGTTTCAGCGTCGCAACCGGGTTGCGGCGGTATCGAAAGCCGGGCGTGTCCAGCTTTGTGGCGATCGGAAGATTTTCGATGCCGGCTTCGCCTGAAACAGGGGCCTGTTACCGGCGCCGGCGAGCTCAGTGTCTGCATTTCCATGTTAGAACGAGAAGCGCGAGGGCCACGGAGCTCTTCGAGCGGACACGTCGACGGGACGCTGCAATCGCCGGTGGCAGGCGAAGCATCGAAGATCGTCATTTCCTCCCAAGAGCCCCGGCTCAAGGCCCGCTGATCTTGCCTTCTTCGTGGCCCTCACGCTTCTCCGTGGTGAGAATCCGTAAGATTGGACCCCACCGGCCCGTCGTGGGACACACGGGTGGCCGCCCCCCAACTAACGGACTCAGACCTTCGCGATCAGCACCCGCACCAGCATCGTCCGCCGGGTCGGCTGCAGCGTCACCTGCGAGAACCCCGCCAGCTTGAGCATCGCGGTCAGTTCCTCGACCGTGCGCGGCCTGCCGCTGCCCATCGCCAACAGATAAAAGTCGAAATAGGCGCCGACCGTCTCCGCCCCGGCGGTGCCGGCCATCGGCTCGGCCAGCAGCAGGGTGCCCCCCGGCGGCAGCGCCTTGCGGGCGTTGCGCAGGATCGCCATGGCGAATTCGTCGTCATGGTCGTGGATCACCCGCACCAGGGAGATGATATCAGCGCCCTCGGGCAACGGCCCGGCGCGGAAATCGCCGCCGAACGCCTCCGCCCGGCCGGACAGCCCGGCCGCGGCGAATTGGGCGCGCGCCCGCTCCGCCACCGCCGGCAGGTCCAGAAGCTTCAACCGAAGGTTCGGCGCGGCGGCCGCGACGGCGGTCAGGAAGGTGCCATCGCCGCCGCCAAGGTCCATCAGGCACCGATGCTTGTCCAGCCGGTACGCCGCCAGGATGTCGGCGGAAACCTGCGGCTGAGAGGTGGACATAAGCGTGCTGTAGTCGGCGACATCCGTCGCCTGTAGCGGCGCACCACGCTCATGATCCGCGTAAGGCCACAGACTGCCGATCCCCGTCTCCGGCTGCTCGCCACGTAGCAGCGCCACCGGGTCGCGCAGATCGGCGTAGAGCATCGCGTGGTGCTCGATCATCGCCACGACCCCGGGCGCGCCAAGGATGGCCGCACCCAGCGGGCCAAGCCCGAAGCGTCCGCCGCGCCGGCGTTCCACCAGTTGCAGCGCCGCCGCCGCGTCCAGCAGCCGCGCCGCCGCTTCAACCGACAGCGACAGCCGTGGGGCGAGCCGTTCGGTGGTTTGCGGCCCCTCGGACAGGATCTCGAACACTCGCAGCTTGACGCACGCCCCGAGCACCTGACTGTAGACGAACCCGGCGCACAGATCGAACAGCGCCCGCGCCCGCCGGTTGGCAATCGGGCGGGTCAACGGGAAGCGCACGGCCCAACTCTGGAACGCCGGACTGGCCAAAAGCCGATCGCGCAAGGACTGCCAGCGCTCGATCAGGTTGAAACCGGGCCGTTCCGGGGCCATCGGCAAACTCTCGACTCCGGACATCAGGCGGCGCTGAGCGACAGGTCTTTGGGAAGCAGACGGCGCGCTTCGCTGAGCGTCAGCGCCTGCAGCGCGGACTGGCCCGGGCAGGCCGGGATCGACGCCGCGGCGGCTTCGGCCAGGGCTTCGAGGTGCCGCATGGCGCCCTGCATGCCCATCGCCAGCGCGGCATTCGGCCGCCCGCGAGCGGCGTCCTGACCCGTCGGCTTGCCGAGCAGATCGGCCTCTCCGGAAAACACGTCGGCGATGTCGTCGGCGACCTGATAGGCCTCGCCCAGACGCTCCCCGAGCTCACGCCACATCTCGGCTTCGACGCCGGCAGCGGCTGCGCCTGCTTCGGTGGCCGCCGCGAACAGCGCGCCGGTCTTGGCCCGCTGATACTGCCCCAGATCAGCGTTCGGCTCACATTCCCACGCCTGCCCGGCGCAGATGCCCGACGGCATGCCGGTCGATTTGGCAAGCACGTGGACCATCGGCCCGAGGCGCGGAGGCGACTTCGCCGCGCCCCACACCAGGGTCTGGAACGCCAGGACGATCAGCGCATCACCCGCCAGCACCGCGAGCGGCTCGCCGAAGGCCCGATGGACCGAAGGGCGACCGCGGCGCATATCAGCGTTGTCAAAGGCCGGGAGGTCGTCGTGCACCAAGGAGGCGCAATGCATCAGTTCGATCGCCGCCGCGGCGGCATCGGCCGCGTCCTGGTCGTCGCCACCGCAGGCAGCGGCGACAGCGAGGCACAGACGCGGACGGATCCGCGCGCCGCGCGGAAACACGGCATGATGCATGGCAGCGCCCAAAAGCGGCGGAGCGTCCTTGCCGCCGACACGTTCGAGAGAGGCTGACAGCGTGCGCTCGATACGACTGACGGCATCCATGACGCTAAAACCCCTCTTGCGTGTAAACTGCGGTTGTCATCTAAGAGTGTCACGGCATCTTGACACACAAGTCAACATCGAAATTGGGACATTGGTCTGGTGGGTACTTCGCGTGTGACGATTATCGGCGGCGGCGCCGGCGGACTGGCCGCCTCCATCGACCTGGCGCGGCGCGGCATGGCCGTGACGCTGCTGGAGGCAGCTCCATATTGCGGGGGCAAGATCCGCCAGTTGCGGGCCGGCGACCTCGGCGTCGATGCCGGCCCGACCGTGCTGACGATGCGCGACGTGTTCGAAAGTCTGTTCGCCGATGCCGGCACCTCCCTCAGCGATCACCTGACGCTGCACCGCAGCGACGTGCTAGTGCGGCATAGCTGGACCAGCGGCGGCACGCTCGATCTGTTCGCCGACAACGACCGTTCGGCCGCGGCGATCGAGGCGTTCGCCGGCAAGCGCGAGGCGCAAGGGTTCCGCGATTTCATCGCCCGCGCGGCAAAGGTCCACCGGATGCTGGACGGACCGTTCATGAGGTCGCCACGGCCGACGCCGTTCAGCCTGGCCACCGCATCCAACCCGATCAAGATGTGGGGCGTTTCGCCGTTCACCACCCTATGGAAGGCGCTCGGCGAGCATTTCCACGATCCCAGGCTCCTGCAACTGTTCGGGCGGTACGCCACCTACACCGGTTCGTCGCCGTTCCTCGCGCCCGCCACGCTGATGCTGATCGTCAGTGTCGAGCAGCAGGGTGTGTGGCTGGTCGAGGGCGGTATCATCCGCATCGCCAAGGCGCTGGCCGACGTGGCAACGGCGAAGGGCGTGAACATACGGGTGAATTCCCGGGTCGCCGAAATCGTCGTCAAGAACGGCCGGGCCGCCGGGGTGAAGCTCGCGGACGGGGAGTTCATTGCTTCGGAGGCGGTGGTGTGTGGCGCCGATTTTCGCGCGATCGCGGCGGGCGCCTTCGGACGCGACGCGATCAAGGCGGTGCCGCAGCCGAAGCCGAACACCCGCTCGCTCTCGGCCGTCACCTGGGCGTTGGTGGGCAAGACCGAAGGCTTCCCGCTGGTCCGCCACAACGTGTTCTTCGCCGAGAACTTCAAGTCAGAGTTTGACGACATGCTGGTGGCCGGCCGGCTTCCGGCGTTCCCGACCATTTACGTCTGCGGCCAGGACCGCGGACAACCCGGACAAGACCCGGACGGCAAGCCCGAGCGGCTGCTCGTCCAGGTCAATGCACCACCGAACGGCGACAAGCATCGCTACACCGCAGCGGAGATCGAACAATGCGCGAGAACGACATTCGCTCAGTTGGAGAGGTGCGGCCTGAAAATCGAACGGGGAACGGAGCAGACCGCCAACCCGACGGACTTCGACAAGCTGTTCCCGGCGACCGGGGGAGCACTGTTCGGCCAGTTGGTGCACGGATCGATGGCGGCGTTCCAGCGGCCGGGGTCGCGCAGCAGTCTGCCGGGGCTGTATCTGGCGGGGGGCAGCGTGCACCCGGGGCCGGGAGTTCCGATGGCGCTGCTGTCGGGGCGTTTGGCGGCAGCCAGCGTCGTGAAGGACCTGACTTCTCGATAACGCCGCCGCCGCGCGGGTACATCTGGTGGTATGTCGATGCGCTGAGTGACGACGGGGAATACGGGATTACGCTGATCGCATTCCTCGGCAGCGTGTTTTCGCCGTACTATCGTTGGGCGCGGCGGGGCGGCGGCGGCGATCCGCTGCAGCATGTGTCGATGAACATCGCGCTGTACGGCAAGGCCAAGCGCTGGACCATGACAGAGCGCGACTCGTCCGCCGTACATCGCAGCCCCGACTATCTGGCGATCGGCCGCAGCATGATGTCGTGGGACGGCCAGGGGCTGACGGTGAACCTCGACGAGATCGGGATGCCTTTGCCGATCCCCCGCCGGGTGCGGGGGACGGTGCGGCTGTATCCGTCGTCGGTCTCGACCAAGGGACTGGTGCTGGATTCCGCCGGGCGCCATCGCTGGCAGCCGATCGCGCCGTGCGCCCGGGTGGAGGTGGAGCTCGGCAAGCCGGGGGTTTCGTGGTCGGGGCCGGCGTATTTCGACACCAATGCGGGCGATCGGCCTTTGGAGGACGATTTCGTCCGCTGGGACTGGAGCCGTGCCCCGATCCCGGGCGGGACGGCGGTGCTGTACGACCTGGAGCGGCGGGACGGGCCGTTCTCGCTGGCGCTGCGCTATGGCGCGGGCGGCGGCGTGGAGGATTTTTTGGCGCCACCGTCCGTGAAGCTGCCGCGAACCGGATGGCGGGTGGAGCGGCGGATCGGGCTGGACTCGCCGTCGGTGGTGGAGACGCTGGAGGATACGCCGTTCTATACGCGCTCGGTCGTGGCCGGGCAGTTGCTGGGCGGGCCGGTGACGGCGATGCATGAGAGCCTGTCGATGGACCGGTTCACCAATCCGATCGTGCAGGCGATGCTGCCGTTCCGGATGCCGCGGCGGGGGTTATTGAAGAAGCGGGGGTGAGGCCTGGCAGCATGCCAAGGTTCCGCGGCACGCGCGCCCCCGGCATATGGTTGTGTCAAGATACAGGCTTGCCGTAGCGCGGGCGCGCGAAGCGTGGCGACGTCGGGACGCAGCTTCGAAAGCTTCCTGATACAGGTATTTAAAGTGCGCTGACACGAGGATGGAGAAGGACTCGGCCGCGCAAACTATTGGCGCGGCGGTGGCTGCGGGGCCGCGGAGAGGACGGATCCTGGCACTCGTTAACCATATATTAAGCATATCAGTACATACCATCCGGAGCGGCGATGGAAGAGAGACCACCCTGGATGAAGGAGAACCAAGACGAAGACCGGTCAAGACCGCGGCCATGGTTCGGCTCGGGCGGCGCAAAAAGCGCGTTCCCGCGCCGCGGGGTTGCCTCAACGACCTCTCGTCAGGCGTTGCAATAGCCGAAACGGCGCCCGGGCAGACAAGCATCGGCAGCGTCGAACCGGATTTCATACCGGATTGATCTTGAACCTCTCCACCATTCGCAAAGAATTTTGTGATGAGTGACAGTTATATTTCTCGCGTCTTGAGACATATTGTTGACCTGATCGAAGGGCCGCTCGTCGTCGTCGATGTGGGCGCGCAGTCGTTGCCCGGAGAGCGGCATGTTTACTCACCGCTCTACGATCTCGAGATTCCCGTACGCGTCGTCGGTTTTGAGCCTCTTGCCGAACGAGCCGCCGCCCGCAGACATGAGGAGAACGGTAAAGATACGGTGATTATCGAAGCCTTCGTCGGCAACGGCGAGGAACTTACCTTTTATGAAAATAGTTCCAGTGGGGCATCATCATTGCTGGAACTTGATACCAAAATATGTTCGGAATTTATATCGCTGGCTGGCCTCCGTACGATTGCCGAGCAAAAGGTGATGACTTCGGAGCTGGATGAACTGCTCGGCGACCTTGCGTCGGTAGATCTCCTGAAACTGGACATTCAGGGTTTCGAGCTGACCGCGCTGAAGGGATCCCGGGCAGTGCTTGCCCGTACCGCAGTCATCCAATGCGAAACCGAATTCATACCGGTCTACAGCGGGCAGCCCCTGTTTTCGGAGATTGAAATGCACCTCCGTGAACACGGCTTTGGTTTCCTTGATTTCCACGCGCCTGCCTACCGTGCGCCCGTCGTGCCCTCCAGACGTGCACGCAACGACCAGCTTGTTTGGGCTGACGCGCTTTTTGCTAAGCAGGTTGGAGCAGCATCCGACCGCGCCCTGCTGGCTCAGGCGGTCATGGCCATCGCGCTATATCATAAGGTGTCTGTTGCCGAACGCGCATTGGGTGTATTCGATGCGCGCAATGGGACTGACCACGCCCGGGCGCTAGCCAGGATTGGGTAGGCATGCGCATCGAAACGCGGGTCCCAACCCGCCCCGCCTCCGCCCACCGGATGAAGCGCTTGTTGAATAGGTAAGATCGTCGCGGCGGCTATCACGCCCTGCCGATCTCGTCGAGTTTCGAAAGTGCATCCCCCGGAAGGACCAGGTCGGCGGCGGCCAAATTCTCACGCAAGTGCTCGACCGCCGATGTGCCCGGGATCAGCAGAAGGTTCGGGGCGTGGTGCAGTAGCCAGGCGAGCGCCACCTGCATCGGTGTTGCCCCTAGCGCATCAGCCACCTCGGACAGGGCCGATGATTGCAGCCGGGTAAATCCGCCAAGCGGGAAAAACGGCACATAGGCGATGCCCGTTGCCGCCAGTTCCTCGATCAGCGCCTCATCGTCCCGATGCGCCAGATTGTAGAGGTTCTGCACGCAAACGACCTCGGCGATCCCACGCGCCTGCGCGACCTGCGCGGGGGTGACATTGCTGACGCCGAGATGGCGGATCAGCCCGCGCCTCTGCAACTCCGCCAGCGCGGTGAACGGCCCCTCGATCGATCCTTCGCTGGGTCCGTGGACCTGCCCCATTGCCCGCAGGTTAACCACGTCCAGCACATCGACGCCGAGGTTCCGCAGATTGTCGTGGACAGCACGCTCCAGGTCTGCCGGCGCCATTGCCGGGTTCCACGAGGCGTCGTCGCCCCGGACCGCGCCGACCTTGGTGACAATCACGAGATTGTCCGGATAGGGATGGAGCGCCTCGCGGATCAGTTGGTTGGTAAAGTGCGGGCCATAGAAGTCGCTGGTGTCGATGTGGTTCACGCCGCTCGCGACTGCCGCGCGCAGGACGGCGAGGGCGGCGACCCAGTCCTTCGGCGGACCGAACACCCCGGGGCCGGCGAGTTGCATGGCGCCATAGCCCATGCGGTTGACGCTACGGCCGCCAAGCGCGAACGCGCCGGCGGCGGTGATGTCGGTCATGGCAAATCTCCGAAGCTGAGCCAGCCAGCATATGGACATGGAGCATCCGGACGAAAACCCGTCCGGGGCGGAACAGGACAGCGCGGAGCCGGGCGAGGCCGCGGGCAAAGGCGCGTCGCGGCGCGGCTCGTTCCAGGCCATGACAGAACACGGTAGAACGCCCGATTCGCTTATTCTTGGGCGTCGCCTAACCGGATGCCGCGCGCGGCGCGGCGGTCAGCCGATACTTCAAGGACAGGGTGCGCGCGCGCAAGACCGGATGACCCAGCGCCCATCGATAGATGCGCGTCATGACCGCGACGCCGCGCAGAATGACGCGGCCTTTGCGGCTGGTGCCGCGGCTGCACGCCAGTAGCGATGTTTGCGTGTCGGTAAAGTCCTTCTTGTAATCGTCATCGCCGCCGGTCAGGTCGAAGGTTTCTATCCCTTCGGCGATGCACCACCTGACGACCTCCGCCAGCAGCAGGCGTCCGGGGGACAAGCGGGCCCACGGGCCGTCCTCGTACGCGGTCAGCAGCCCGTAGAACCGATTGCCATGGACCATGCCGATCTCGGTCGCCGCGACCGTGCCCTCGATCCACAGACGCGCGACGAACGGCCTGACGGCCATGCGGCGTGGCCCCAGGACCTGACGGTAAAATCGCTCCACGCCCGGACTCGGGCAGTGCTTGCCGTAGCGCTTTCGCTTCCACTCCAGCGTCAGATCGAGTGTCTTGAGCATCTCCACCGGGTCGGTAACGCATTCCAGACGCACCTGGCCGTCGCCGTCACGCAGGAGGCGCGCTGCTTTGCGAAACAGTGCCGATCTGTGCGCCTGCCGGTACGTTTCGAAATCATCGGGCAGCGGCGTGGCCGCATAGGCGTACCCGACGTGCGCCGAACCGCGCAGCGTGGCGAAGGGATTTGGGGTTCCCGCGATCGTCGCCGGCATCCGCGAAAACCAGAGAATGTCGACCGGCGGAAGCCGGCGCATGATCCTCGCCCAAAGCGCGGCGAAATCCGCGCTGCTGCAACCGTTTGCGAATGCCCGGTCGATCAGCGGCGCCTTGTAATCGGCCTCCTCGCCGCCCAGGAAGACGAGCACGCGGCACCCATGGAACCGCCGGATGCCCAGCGGGATGAGCATGACGATCTGACCGCCGGCATCGGCGACCTGAACCAGGACGGGAGTAACCCCCTGCGGGACGCCGACGGTTGCATACCAGACCGCCAGCCAGTCGAAACTCTGGAAGACGTAGCTGGCCAGTTCAACGCTCGCGCGCCGCCACAGAGCCTCGATGCGTGCAAGGTCGTTGACGACGTCGATCCGCAACTCATTCATGTCGATGATCGTCAGCTCATTCCCACGACTGGCCGCCATTGTTGCCGAACCGGCGCGGGCACGCAAAGATACGCCCCGGCAATCTATGCGGCGCATCGGCCAGCCAGCCCCGGGTCTGCGTGATCAGGTATTGCGGTAGCGCTCATGACACTTTCTCGAAGAGCGGAGGTCACAGGCGCGAACCGCCGGGGCAGCAATACGAACGTTGCAAAATGTTTACGAATGGTTTTGGCAGCCATCTGATAATATGCGATAATGATCTTGTCCCAGCACAAGTCGTTGATCGACCAGTGGAGCCGACAGCGAACCGATGCATCGGCAAACGCCGACCGGAAACACCGCTGACGGCTACTCGCCGTTCAACTCCGGTCCGGCGTTGCGCTGCTTTGACCGCCGCAGCAGCACGATCGATGCCACCATCACCAGGATCAGCACCGCCAGCACGCCCAGTTCGATCATCGACGTCTGGAACACGCGATCGCTTTGTTCCGACAAACTCTCCCCCTGCGTTATCTTCGACGATTCAAGCGTGATCACCAGGATGCGCCGGATCGAGGCGATCAGGCCCACCACCAGGAACGGCTCGCAGTTCAGGGCGCCGGACTCCACCGAGACCCGGACCGTGTGCAGGATCTCGATCAGCATCAGCACGAAAAGCAGACGGTCGATGACGTTGAAGACGGTCTCGGTCGCGGACCACTCGCCGAGGCCCTGCCACAGCGTGATCGCAGCACCGGACAGCGCCAGGACGCTGGTCAGGCAAAGCAGGATGCCGAGGGCGAGATACAGCAGATGTTCGACCCGCAGGAACATCCGGTTGGCCGTATGACGCGGAACGATCGTTTCGGAAACCTCGGTTGACATCCTCGCCCTTTCCACCATGCCTGATCTCAACGCCTGCCCGTCTCTTCCGTCCGACAAACGTCGTTGTGAGACGCCAAGCGGCACGGCAACCGAGACGGGCCGGTGCCGTTGTGTCCCCGATGTCAGCCCGCGTTAACGGGACGCGGGCGCAGGGCGGGAGGTTCCATGGCGAATCGGCAGGCTGGGCAAACCGCGATCGGCTCCCTATGCCAGACGGGCTTCGTTCTGGCGACGGTAATCAGTTCGATGCTCGCGATTCCAGCGGCGGCGGCCGATCAGGGGAATGCGGACCCGATCGCGCGCGGCAAATATCTTGCGGACGCCGGGGACTGCGTGGCCTGCCACACCAAGAAGGGCGGCGAGCCGTTCGCGGGCGGCCTGTATCTGAGCACGCCGTTCGGGCAGCTCGCCTCGCCCAACATCACGCCCGACAAGGATACCGGCATCGGCAACTGGACCGACGACCAGTTCTACCGCGCGCTGCATGAAGGCGTGGACGACGAGGGGCACTACATCTACCCCGCCATGCCCTATCCGTACTACACCAAGGTCACCCGCGACGACGCACTGGCGATAAAGGCGTACCTGTTCTCGCTTCAGCCGGTCCACTCGCCGCGCCCGCCGAGCAAGATGGAGTTCCCGTTCAACATCCGCACCGGTCTTGCGGCGTGGAACCAGTTGTTTTTCCACGAAGGCACCTTCCAGCCGGATCCGTCCAAATCGCCCGAGATCAACCGCGGGGCCTATCTGGTGGAGGGCCTCGGCCACTGCGGCGGCTGTCATAACGGCCGCATCCTCGCCGGCAATTCCAGCGAGGCGGAACGGCTCCAGGGTGGCGAGTTGCAAAACTGGTACGCGCCGAACATCACCGCCGACGTGCGGGAAGGGGTCGGGAAATATACCGACGACCAGCTTGTCGCCTACCTCAAGAGCGGCGTGGCGCAGGGCGTGGGCGTCGCCAACGGACCGATGGCCGAGACCATTCATGACAGCCTGAGCAAGCTGACGGACTCCGACCTGCACGCGATCGTCGCGTTTCTGAAGTCGACTCCGGCCAAAGAGAAGTACGACACCAACCACGCGACCGCGTTCACCGGACCGTCGCCTGAGGGCCGCGAAACCTACCTCAACAACTGTGCGTCCTGCCATCAGCTTGACGGCAAGGGCATCAACGGCGCGGTAGCCTCGTTGGTCGGTGACGCATCCGTCCTGGCCGGCGGACCGCAGGACGTGATCCGGGTGGTCCTGGGCGGCATTGAGGCGAAAGGTCCGGACGCACCGATGCCGGCCGTCGGTGCCGGCATGACCGACCAGGAGATTGCCAATGTGGTCAATTACGTACGCCAGGCGTGGGGCAATGCGGCTCCGGCGACGGCCGGCGGCGGCATGGTAGGCGATTTGCGCAAGCAAACTATCACGGGGATGAACCTGGCCGGCGAGTGCCCGAAGATCGAGCAGCCGGAAATCGCCGCGGTCGTGGCCGATCCGAAAAGCGGGATTGGCGACGCGCTGCATGGGCTGACGCTGGTGAACGTCGAGCAGACGGCCGAGCAGATCGTCCCCAAGGTGAAGGCGGCCGCGCCGCACGCGCAACAGGCGGATATCGTCAACGGTCTGACCGCTGCCTACTGCCCGGTGATCAAGCAAGATTCGAAGGTGACCGGTGCGCAGAAGGTCATCCAGTTCAACAACTTCAGCGATCAGGTTTATTCGGTGCTGACCAGCAAGGGAAAGGAATAGCCCGGCTGGATCGCGCTCGGCGGGCGATCGTGTCATACGGGCCGCGGATGGTTGGCGGGGTAAGACATGGCGATGGCGGCCGATATCGATCTTCCCGCGTATTTCGAGCGCATCGGCTACGCTGGGCCGTGCGAACCGACACTGGTGGTCCTGACTGATCTGCACGGCAAACATCCATCCCGTATCGCTTTCGAGGGCCTCGATCCGTTCCTCGGCCGGGCGGTGCCGATCGATTACCAATCCGTCCAGTCAAAGCTGATCCGGGACGGCCGCGGCGGATATTGCCAGGAGCAGAACGCCCTGCTGTTCGGCGCGCTCGAAGCGATCGGCTTTCGCGCGACTCCCCTCGCTGCCCGCGTCATCTGGATGTCCCCGGGCCGATCGGCCCCGCTGACCCATCGGCTGACGTTGGTTCACCTGCCGGAGGGCGACTATCTGGCGGATGTCGGGTTTGGTGGACAGAGTTATACGGCGCCGCTCCGGCTGGACCCGGGCGCTGTTCAGACCACCCCGCACGGCGTCTACCGCGTCATCGAGGATATCGGCACGCTGGAAGTTCAGATGCGTCTCGCGGACCGGTGGGAGGGGATGTATCGCTTTGATCCGGTGCCGGCACCGCAGGCCGATTTCGAGGTAGGTCATTGGTTCACCGCGACCCACCCGAAGTCCTGGTTCGTTCGCAATCTGGTCGCCGCGCGGGTCGTCGGCACAACGCGGGCGAACCTGCTTAACGCGTCGCTGACCATCCGCGGTCCGGATCGAACGGAGCAGCGGCAACTGGCGTCGCCGGAAGAACTGCGCGATGTGCTCGAGAACCTGATGGAAATCCGGTTGCCCGTCGGCATCGAAGAGATTTGGCGGAAATTGCCGGCTGAACCGGTGCCGCAGTGGCCCTGAGACTGATTGTGCCAGCGACTCTCGCCAAAAAAATAAGCCGTCGTCGCCCGGCTTGTCCGGCTCACCGCCGCCCACACGCAAGCCGGGCCATGACGGGCAAGCGAGGCTCGATGGGTCCAAAATCTCGGCGGGCTGGTATTACTCCCGTGGCTCGGCCTCGGCCTCGCGCGCCTTTTCCCGGTCGATCCGTTGCGTCCGCCGCAGGTTCCGGAGTTCCCAGATCAGGAACCCCAGCACCGCGAACTCACCGATCGCCCATTCCCATTGGCCGCCAACTGGCCAGTTCACGCGGCAGTCTGCACGCCTGAAGCGACCGGTTCGGCCGCCACAATCTCAGGCCGCTTCGACGTCGCTACAACCAGATAGACGGCGTACGCGGCCAGCACGAACAGGATGCCGCCGAAGTCGAGCGGCGTGAGGAACCGCTGGCCGCCGAACACAAAGTACAGAAGCGCCATCTTCACGGCGAAGATACCGACAATGAACAGGATGACAGGCCGCATGATCTCGCCCATGGCGGCGAATTCCGGCCGAATCTGGCCGGCGGGTGACGTTATCGACATTCGGCTACGGCGTTTCATGAACGCCGCGACAACCATACCAAGCCCTACCGGAATCAGTCCCAGTCCCAGCCAGCCATGCATGATAAGCCTCCTGTTTTAGGGTCTTACGCGCCCCCGCTCCTCCAGGCTCGCAAACAAATCCATAGTCCAGATCAGCCGATCGGCCACCGCCCACCAGGGAGTAGGTTTATTCTCTATGATGGGGCGGGGTGTATTTTGCACAACCGCATCCACTAAAAATAAACCTTCCGGCACCGGCTTCGGCGCCAGCGACCGGCCCGAGAAAGCGATGTCGCCGAGCCCGGTCGCCAGCACCCAAGCCTTGCGCCGGCCCGACACCACGGCACGGCCGGAGATTGAATCCATCCCGCGGCGGGCCACTTCCTTGCCGATCTCGGAATAGAGCAAGCCGGCGGCGCCGATGCCGAAGCGGCAGTTCATTGGCAAGCGGGCGATGCCGGCGCTGGCCGAGCCATAATAGCCGTCCGCGGCGTACAGCAAGCGGTGCACAACGCTGCCGACGGCCTCGGAGTAGGCCGGGGCGGCGAGGAATTCGTCCGGATCGACCCCCGCGTCGGTCATCCAGTCCATCGGCAAATACAGCCTCCCGTTGCGGGCGTCCTCGCCGACATCCCGGGCGATGTTGGAAAGCTGCATCGCCACGCCGAGATCGACGGCCGATGCCATACGTCCCGCGTCGCGCACCCCCATCAGCACCGCCATCATGGCGCCGACAGTCCCGGCGACCCGCACCGAATAGGCCCGCACCTCGGAGAACGTCTTGTACCGGCGGCCCTCCGAGTCCCAGGCAAAGCCGTCCAGCAGGGCCTCGGGCAGTTCCCGCGGGATGGCGAAGCGATCGACGATGCGGGCGAAGGCGCGATCCGCGGGCACGTTCATAGGGCGGCCGGCGTAGATCAGCGACAACCGTTCCTGGAGCCACGCCAGGCTGTTGGTGCCGGCGGTGGCGTTGTCGATGACGTCGTCCGCCTCGCGGCAAAACGCATACAAGGCGATGGCGGGATCGCGCATCTTCTTCGGCAACAGCCTCGACGCGGCATGAAAGCTGAGCGACCCGCCACGGATCAGTTCGTGGCAGGCCGCCATATCGGCGGCTTCGGAATTAGAGAGTTGCGGCATGCGGCACCACGCGATCAAGGACTTTAGCGGACGAGAGTACGCCCGGCACACCTGCGCCCGGATGTGTGCCAGCGCCGACCAGATACAGGCCAGCAACGTCTTCACTCTTGTTATGCGGTCTGAACCAGGCGCTTTGCAGCAGCACCGGCTCCAGCCCGAACGCCGCGCCGCGCATCGACAACAGCCCCTCGCGGAAATCGATCGGCGTCATCAGCTTCGACGAGACGACGTGCTTGGCGAGGTCCGGCAGCAGCGTTGCGGACAGCTCCGCCTCGATGCTCTTGCGGTAGCGTTCTGCCTCGACCCGCCAGTCGGTTTTGCCCTCGAGGTTCGGCACCGGCGAGAGTGCGTAGAACGCGTCGCAGCCGGCCGGCGCCAGCGACGGGTCGGTTGCCGTCGGGCGGTGTAGATACAAGGAGAAATCCTTCGCCAGCACCTTGTGCTTGAAGATGTCGGTCAGCAGGCCGCGGTAGCGCGGGCCGAGCGCGATAGTGTGGTGCGGCACATCCGGGTACTGGCGGTCGGTACCGAAATACCAGATGAACAGACTCATGGAGTAGCGCGACCGCTCCAGCTTGCGGTCGGTCCAGCGCTTGCGCGTGTCGGGTGGCAGCAGCTTGCGATAGGTCCAGGCCGAATCGGCGTTCGAGACAACGATATCGGCGGCGATCGTATCGCCGCCTCGCAGCCGGACGCCGCTCGCACGGCCTCCGGTGACGAGGATCTGCTCGACCTCAATGCCGCAACGGATGGTGTTGCCCTGTCCCTCGATGAGTTTGACCAGGCCGGCGATGGCCTGGCCGGTGCCGCCCATGGCGAAATGCACGCCCCAGTGCCGCTCCAGATACGGGATCATGCCGTAGATTGCGCTGGCGGTGAACGGATTGCCGCCGACGAACAGGGGATGGAAACTGAACGCCGTGCGCAGGCGCTCGTCCTTGATGTATTTGCTGACCATGCCGTAGACGCTGCGCAGGCTGCCGAGCCTGAGCATGTCGGGGGCGACTTTCAGCATGTCCATGATCGAGTTGAACGGCGAGGCGCCGAGCTGCTCGAAGCCGATGCGGCAGGTTTCCTCGCTGACCCGCATGAAGGCTTCGTAGCCCTCCACGTCGGAGGGTGACAGGCGGGCGACTTCGGCGCGCATCGCCGCGGGATCACCCGAGGCGTCGAAGGTCGTCCCGTCGTTGAAGCGCAACCGGTAGAACGGATCGATGCGCTTCAAGATCAGGTCGTCGGCCATGGTGCGGCCGCACAGGGTCCAGAGTTCTTCAAGCAGGAAGGGCGCGGTGAGGATCGTCGGACCGGCATCGAAAGTGAAACCATCCTGGCGGAACACCGAAGCCCGGCCGCCGGGAGCGTTGAGTTTCTCCAACACGGTGACGCGGTAACCGCGCGCGCCGAGTTGGATGGCGGCGGCGAGACCGCCGAAGCCGGCACCGATGACGACGGCGTGTCGTCCGGGCGGGCGGGAGGAATTGGTGGGTGGGACGGCTGAGGGGTCTGTCAACAAATCCATACGGCGCAGTGTAAACGTAAGATGACACTCTGACCAGAGGTCTATCGCTAGAACGTGCGGAAAAGGCGCGCGGTAGTCCCGCATTCGTCGCGGCGCGGCGATCCAAGACTTTGTCTCCACCAGCACTGCGAGTCGTGGCAGGTCGGGCCCGGCCATGACACTAAGGCAACGACCGTGGTCCCGCATCAGGCTAACGACCTTGCGCTCGCAGCCTTGAATTAACGCCTATGTGGGTCGTCCCCCCGAAACCGCCCCCACACCTCCGAACAATGCGCCACCAGCGCCCCGGTCAGCGCCGCCGGCACCCAGGGCCATGCCGCGTCGGCCAAAGCCGCGCGCAGCGCAAACAGCAGGAACATCCCCGGCAGCAGCATGCCCCAGGCAACGCGGGGGGAAACCTTTCGCCACCGCGTCAGCAGCACAGCCTCGACCACCGTCAGCGCGATGATCGCATCGATCAGGTGTGGCGACGTCAGCACGGGCGCGGTCTTATTCCTCGGACCGCCCGGTGACCTTCCGGCGGATGTGGTGGATGCCGAACCACGCCACCAGGGCGACGATCGGAATGCTGATGCCGATCGCCAGGTCAGGCTCGACCGGAACGCCTTCGACCCGCAGCGCCTCGGCCGCGTGCCCGACGAGCGCCGACACGTAATAGGTCACCGCCGCCACCGACAGGCCCTCCACGGTGGATTGCAACCGCAGTTGCAGCCGCGCCCGGCTGTTCATCGAGGCGAGCAGTTCCTGGTTCTGCCGCTCCCGCGTCAGGTCCACCCGCGTGGCCAGCAGCCGTGTCGCCCGGCCGACGCGTTGCGACAATGATTCTTGCCGGGCGGCGATCGAGCGGCAGGTGTTCATCGCCGGGGCCAGCCGGCGCTCGGTGAATTCCCGGAAGGTCTGCAAACCCTGGATGCGCTGCTCACGCAGTTCGTCGGTCCGGCGTTGCACCAGTTCGTAATAGGCGTTCGCGGCGCTGAAGCGATAGCGCGTCTCCGATTGCTGGTTCTCGACGTCCGCTTCCAGCCGGGTCAGCCTGTTCAGCAACTCCGGCTCGGTGTTCTCGTCCGCCGCCACCAGCGACCGGGTGATCTTCGCCAGTTCTATCCCCGACGCGGTCAGCAGCGGACCGGCGGCGCGGGCCACCGGCAGCGCCAGCAGCGCCATGATCTTATAGGTGTCAATTTCCAGCAACCGCTGGATGATCCGTCCGGCCTGCCAGGGCGTGGTCGCATGGTCGAACAGCAGATGCCGCGTAAACCCGTCGCCATGGATGCGGAAATCGGTCAGCGCCGTCGCCGCCCCGCCCGAAACCGCCGCGCCGATCGGCACATTCCCGTCGAACCAGCGGGTGCCGATGGCCCGAGAATCGATCGGACCCGGTTCGGCACTGATCAACGCGGCATGGGCGGCCACGATGACCTGCCCGGGAAGCGCCGCAACCCAGTCCTCCGGCAGCACGGAGATTGCCGGACGCTCGAACGGATCGCCGGTGGTGCCCTCGACGATGAACATGAAGCGGACGAACTCGGTGTGCTGCTCCCACTTCAGCCGGAACGGGCCGAGCGAGGCGCTGAAATGCAGCGCGTCCCTCGCCGGGGGGTCGGTGTGATACCGCGCGCACAGATCACAGACCGCGTGCCACCCGGCCTCCCGCTCCGCGGGATCGGAGATCAGCGCCAGGTAGGACAGGCGGCACGGCGCCACCAGCGGCTCCGGCGGCCGGGCGTGCACCTCGTTGTTCAGGTCGATCCGCTGCGGGTGATCAGCCGGCAGTTTCATGCGGCACCATCTTGTCTATGAGAGCCGCAATCTCGGCGGGTCGTTCCTCGTGCGCAAGGTGCCCCAGGCCGCTCAGCGAAACCAGCTCCGCCCGCGGCAGCAATGATCGGATGCGATAGGCTTCCGCGGGGGGCACCATCCCGTCCTTGCTGCCGTTCGCCAGCACCAGCTTCTGCTTCAGCGCCGGCAGGTCGCGCAGCAGAGGGTGCAGATCCCAGTTGCCCATCAGCGCCATTGCGCCGGCAACGTGACCCTGGTTGACGGCAAGACGGCGATAGAATTTCAGCCCGTCCGCATCCAATACGGATCCGGTGCCGCGCATCACCCGCTCGACCGTCGGCCCGGTGCCGGCAAAGAACGAGAACACGCGGGCCGCCACGCCGGAGGTAAACATCCAGCGGGCGGCAGAACCGGCAATGCCGCTCGGGACCGGGAACGGCAGCAGCGCGCCGTTCAGGCTGATCACGGCAACCGGGTCGATCAGGCCGTCCAGACACATGCGGAGCGCGATCGCCGCTCCGGCCGAATGACCGACGGCCACGACAACGTTCCGCCGAAGCCCCAGCACATCCAGCAGCGCACCGATGCCGGCGGAGACACCGGGCAACGTGTAGCCGGTTTGCGACTCCGGAACCGCGGTAAAGCCGTGACCCGGCAGGTCAGGGGCCACCACGGTAAAGCGCTTCGCCAGCAGCGGCGCCAGGTCGCGGAAGGAATGCGTCGAAGCGCCGGTGCCGTGCAGCAGCAGCGCGACAGGTCCCTCGCCCATCACCTGGACATGCCAGCGCAAACCGCCGGCCTCGATAAAGCGGCTGAACGCGCGGTTCGGCCAGTCACGGCCGTCGCGTTCCCAGGAAAGATGGTTGCTCATTCCGCGGCGGCGGCCCGGACCGCGTGAGACAACGCCGTGGCGTTGGCGTAGGGCAGCGGCACATACCGCCCGCCCATTTCCGCGGCCAACGTGCGGGCGAACGGGTTGGGGCGCGGCGATGTATCCACCATCAGGGCGGCAATACCGGTGGCACGCAGCGCGCGGGCGCTTTCCATCGCTTCGGCCTCGGCTTTCGGGCGCCCGCCGGTGCCGTCTCGCGTCATGTTGGCGCGGGCATCGGTGAGAAAGGTGATGATCGGCGTTCGGCCGCTGCGCCGCACGCCGTCGGCGAGCGCCATGGCCGCGTCGATCCCCGCGGCGAGCGGCGTCGGTCCCCCGCCCGGCAGTCCCGCGAGGCTGCGCTTCGCCCGCAGCAGCGATCCGGTGGGCGAGAGCAGCAACTGCGCGCCGGTGCCGCGAAACGCAATCAGCGCGACCTGGTCGCGCCGGACGTAGCAGTCGGCCAGCAGCAGTTCGACCGCGCCCTTGGCCTCGCCGAGGCGGTTCATCGCGGCGGAGCCGGAGGCATCGACCGCGAATATCGTGGTGGTGCCGACACGCTGGCGGAAGCGGACGATGCGGAAGTCGTCGCGGCGGACCTCGAAGCGCTTCGGGCCGTGCTCAGGGGCGCGGCGGCGCAGGGTCTGCCAGGGAGCGGCGGCCTTCAGGGTCTCCAGCAAATGCAGCCGGGCGCCGCCTTTCGGCTCGCCCTGGCGGGTGCCGATGGGACGGCCGCGCTTGAGCGACATCTTGGCCTGACCGACGCGGCCCGGCATGCGGACCTGGCCCTTGCTGTTGCTGAGCGAGGCAAGCTGGGCGAGCAGATCGGGCGGCAGGGCGGCGAGCGCGGCTTCCAGCACGATGTCCTCCAGCGGCAGGTCGGGCATTTGGTCCTTGTCCTCGTCGTCCGGAGGCGGCGGTTCTTGCTGGTCCTCGGGCGGGGGCTCCGGTTCGGGCGGAGCCTCGGCTTCTTCCTGTGGCGGCAGCCGGGTGGCGCGGGGACCGAAAACGAGACCAACGGCGAGGGCGAGGTCGTCCTGGTCGATCTCCGTGCGTCCGTCCCGCGCCGCGGCGACACGGGCGGCGCGCAGGGCGAACAATGGCGCGCGGATGGAGTTGACGCCGAGCGACATGGCGACGTTGCACAGGGCTTCGATGGCTTTGCCGGAGTCGCTGATGATGGGCGACGGTCTGACCTCATCCGCCGAGGCGGGGGAGGCCGCAGCCCCTTCCGTTATGGCGGGTTGCGCACTGCGCTTCGCCCCCGTGTGCCGCCGCGTCACGGGCGCCGCACGTCCCGACCAGTCGTCGTATTCGATATCCCGCAGCGACACCTTGGTCAGATCGATCAGGAATGCCATGCGGTCGAGCAGCGATACCGGTACATGCTCATCCGGCTCCGCCCCCTCGTCCAGCGCGACCATCGCGAAATGCGCCGGCAGCACGCGGGACAGGCCGTCGCGCTGCAAGGTCACCATGCCCTCGTCGGATGCCCCCCGCAGCCTTGCCGCCGCGCCGGGTTCGATCCGTTCGGCCATCGGCAGGACGATCACCCCGCCGTCAGCCTCGGAGAGCAGGCCCTTCTGCTCGACCAGATGTCCGGCCTGCAGCGTGGCCGCCAGATCCAAACCACCAAGCAGCCGATCGTCCGGCGCGTTCAGCGGCACGCGGCGCACCGGCATGCCCGGCGGCAGAGAATCGTACAGAATCTTCAGCCAGCGGTCGCGCACCGGCCCTGCCCCGGCGCGCACCGCAATTCCGCCGAGCCCGATCGGATCGGCGGCGAAGAGCGCCAATGCCTGTAATGCACCGGCCCAGGCGGCCGCTCCGCTCATGCGCCGAACAGTTCCTCGACAGCGCGGTTTACGCGGGTACTGGCAACCGCTTCGTCCAGCGGGTTGCGGCGCAGCCGGTGACCCAGCACCATCGGCGCGACCCGGCGCAGATGCGCGTCGTGCACTGCCTTGTCGCCGTCCAGGCAGGCGACAGCCCGAGCCGCCCGGATCAGAGTCAGCTCGCCGCGCAGCCCGTCGGTGCCCAGAGCCATGCACAGCCGGGCGGCGTTTTCCAACGCGACCTCCGGCACGGCGACACCCGACAGGCGGGTCCGCGCATCGACGATGCGGCGGCGGGTCTTGTCCTGTTGCTTCTTCCAATGCTCGGTGAACGCGACAGGATCGCTCTCGAAGCCGTCGCGGCGGCGGATGACCTCGATGCGTGTCGGCAGGTCCTGCGGGGTGCGCACTTCCACCGACAGGCCGAAGCGGTCGATCAATTGCGGCCTTAGCTCGCCCTCTTCCGGGTTGCCGCTGCCGATCAGCACGAAGCGGGCGGGATGGCGGACGCTAAGGCCCTCACGCTCCACAACGTTTTCACCGGATGCGGCGACGTCCAGCAGCAGGTCTACGAGGTGATCTTCGAGCAGGTTCACTTCATCTATATAGAGGAACCCGCGATTGGCGCGCGCGAGCAGCCCCGGCTCGAACACCTTTGATCCGGTCAGCGCACGTTCCAGGTCGAGCGCGCCGACAACCCGGTCCTCGGTGGCACCGAGCGGCAGGTCGACCACCGGCACCGGCACGGTGACGGTCTTGATCTTGCTCTTCGGCAGGTCGCGGCACTCGGCGCACCACACGTCCGGGGTTGCCGGATCGCAATGGTAGCGGCACCCCTGGATCGCCTTCATCGGCGGCAGCAGCGCAGCAAGCGCGCGGATCGTCGTGGACTTGCCGGTGCCGCGATCGCCGAACGCCAGCACGCCGCCGATGCCCTGGTCGATCGCCGCGACCAGGATCGCCAGCTTCATGTCTTCCTGGCCAACGATGGCGGAGAATGGAAAAACCGGTCGGGTCATCAGCCAGCCCAACCCGGCGCACGCACAAACCAAGGCGCGGATGCCGGCCCTTCGGCCGCCATGACGTTGAGACGCCTGCGACCTTGGATCATTCTCTTCGCGGGTTGATAAAATTCCACGCCGGTGACCGGCCCGTGCCGCCGCATCAGTCTCATAGTCACTCCAGGGTTTCGTCTCACTGTTCGGAGCACGGCGTGCTTATCCGGGGCTGAACCGGGACCGTCAAGTATGATGGTCAGGTCTGATCCGGACTGTCGTGCGGGGCTGACACGCCGCCACCGCCTGACGATGCCGCGTTTCCCTGGCGAGGACCGTGCGATAGCAGCGACCGCAGCACCTCCGCGGTGCGGGCGACCGAGGCCCGCAACGCGCCCAGCATCTGCGGCATGTGGGCGGGATCGACCCGATCGGCGATCTCCAGCGCCGCAAGCTGCGCGTTCTCGGTGATGGTGGACAAAATCGTCCGGAACAGCAGATCGGCCTTGGAATCGACCTGCCCGGACATCGGCGGCCGTTGGTCCATCACCCCGGCCTGGAAGCTCCGCCGCGCTGCTTCCGCCGCCTTGCGGTCGGTCAGGTCGGTGAACAGCAGCACGAACCCGAGGGTGCGATCCATGGACGTGAACACCGGGTCCGCCCGCACCAGCAGCGGCGTCCGCACCCCGTCACGGCCGAGCATCGACACTTCTCCCCGCCAGGCGTGCCGGTTGACCACCAGATCGTCCAGGCGGCGTTCCACTTCCCGCGGGTCGCCGAACAGCGGCAGCAAATCGGTCACCCGCTCCGGTGCCTGCGGCAGCTCCGGCAGCAGCGCCCTGAATGCCGAATTCATTTTGAGGATGCGGCTGGTGGTATCGACGATGACCACCGGCTGGGTCGATTGCTCCACCTGCCGTCGGACCTGCGCGAGCTGATCCTCGGCGAGCAGCATCCGAACCGAGCGGAACTGGATGATGACATCGCTGAGCGTGTCGCCGACGAGCCGCGCGAACGCCTGGTCCGCGTCGCTCCAGGGATCGGCGGTCCCCTCGACGAGCTGATGCCATTGCGAGAACGAACGGCGCGGCGACAGCGTCATTGGATCGTCGCCGACAACCGTCGGCTTGAACGGATTGCCGCCCCAGGTGACGGTGCGCACCCGCTCCGGCCGCAGCCAGATCAGGTATTCGCCGGGCACGGTCGAGACCGGGGCCGCCATCAGGCCGCTGGCGATGGCGGTCAGCAATTCGAATTCCGGCGCATCGGTTCCCAGCGAGGCGGTGGCCAAGACGCTGGCCCGCGGCCGCTTGTCCAGCCAGCGGCCGATTTCGCGCAGCGCGGGCGTGCCCGGCACTTCGCCGACGGTATGCACCTCGCCTTCGTACAGCAGGGCGGCTCCGGTGGCCTGAACCGGCTCCAGCAACGTGGTTGATCCGTCGAACAAGGCGGCCCGCCAGTCGCCCTCCCGCGAGATCGCCCGGATCATCCGCTGCTCCAGGCGCCGCACCGACAGTTCGGCCTGGGCCTGGGAAAAGCTTTCGAGCGCCGAAATGCGGGTGGCGACGGCCTCGGCCAGCAGCTCGCAGACCGCCCGTTCCTCGAAATGCACGAAGCGCGGGACGTAGTGATGGCAGGACACCAGCCCCCACAGCCTGCCGCTGACCATCAGCGACACCACGAGCGTGGCGTGGACGCCCATGTTCTTGAGGTACTGGACGTGGATGGGGGACGAACTGCGCAGGAAGCACAGCGACATGTCCAGGTCCTTGCCGGTTATCGGCGAGAGCCGCGGCGTCAGGGGAACCGGCGCGAAATCTACATCGACCAGCACCCGGACCCGGTTCCGTTCATACAGGCGGCGCGCGATCTGCGGAATGTCGGAGGCCGGGTAGCGGTTGCCGAGGAACGGTTCCAGCTCGGGCTTGCAATCCTCGGACAGCACCTCGCCGTGCCCCTGGTCGTCGAAGCGATAGATCATGACCCGGTCGTAGCCGGTCATGTCGCGGATGATCCGCGTCGTGTCCTCGGACAAGACGCGCAAGGAACCCGCCGAGATGATGGTCTGGAGCCCGCGATCCAGATAGCGCGACAGATCGGCCGACGGGCCGGCGCGTTCCAGTTCGACGATCAGGCCGCCGCCTTCGGGACGATGAAGCAGCACGTCGAAGGGTGACGGGGGATTGCCGATGTGGCACCGGACGCCACGCGGCACATCCTGCAGCGGGTCTGCCGCATGCGGGCGAACCTGCTCCGCCAGGTCGCCTTCGATCGCGTCGATGCGCTGGCCGATGAGCTCGCCGGACAATCCCAGAAACGAAGCTGCGTTCTCACTGACCTGGACGATGACCCAATCCGGTTCGCGGATCAGCAGCAGGCAACCGTGCGGCTGGATAGAACCCGCGAGATGAATTTGCTCGCGTTCGCAGTTGGTTAGATTTGCCTCACCAAAAGCTGGCGTTGGAATAGCACGCGTCAGCAAGGCGATCCCCCATTGCGTTCAGCTAACAGTCAGTGTCGGTCGCCGTTCGCGCATATCCTTCCATTTCATACTGGGCAAGCTTCTTATAGAAGCCCTGTCGGCTGAGACCAAGCAACTCCGCCGCCGCGGTGCGATTTCCTTCGGAAATCTGCAAAGCCGCATCGATGTAATGCCGCTCCACCAGGCCGATCGCATCCCGCACCAGCACGCGCAGGGAGGTCTTGCCGGTCTGCTCGATGATCGCGGCGAGCGCCGCCTGCACGCTGGCGGTGCCGTCGCTCGGCGCCAGACGGCGGCCGACGTCACGCATCAGCAGCGCAATGTAGGTGGGGCGGCCAGGGGGATTGCCGACGGCGGAGATCTCGATTTCGGTCACCGCGCCGAGTTCGCCCTGGATGCCGGTGGCGAACAGGCGCACCGAGCCGTGCCGGTGCAAATTGGCCAGCAGCACCGCCACGTCGGCGCCGGGGCGGGACAGCCAGCGGCTGATACGTTCCCCGAGCACGGCGCCCTCGGCGCCGATCTGCACGAGGTCGAGGAAGGCGCGGTTGGCGCGGCGGACGATGCCGTCGCGATCGATCACCACGAAGGCGTCCGGCAGGCGGTCGACGAACTCGTCGAGAGGCGTGTGTTCCGGATTAAACGGGGCCTGCTGGTTCCCGGCGGCAGGCGCCAACTGGACCATGAACACGGGTCCCGGCTCACCGGTCATCATCGAGGCGCGGGCGGTCCAGGCTTCCTGCTCCGGCCCGAGATGGATCAGCGCGCCGGGCGCCCGGCCGTTCTGGCGGACGCGCTGCAGCATCGACTGGAACGGCTCCCGCTCATCAGGGCCGATCTCGGCGAGCAGGTCGCGACCCCGGGCGAGACCGAGGGCGCGGATGGCTGCCGGGTTGGCTTCGACAATGCGCAGGGTGTCGGCGTTGAGCAGAAGGGTCGCTTCGTTCGAGGCGTCGAACAGCACGCGGTAGCGGGTCTCGACTTCGCGGAGCTTCCAATAATCCTGTTCCATCGCCTGCTGTGCGGCGATCAGGCGGGACTGGAGTTCGGCGACGGCGCGCAGGTTGCGGCCGACGGCGATCAAACCCTCACTGCCGCCGAGGCGGACGATGGTGTACTCCATCGGCAGTTCGAGGCCGCTGGGAAAGCGCTGGTTTACCTGGCGGAAGGCGGAGACGCCGCTTTGCCGGGCGTCCTCGACCATGCGCACGACCTTGCTGCCACCCATGTCTGCGATGGTTTCGCTCCACGGCCGGCCGCGCCACTCCGAGACCGGTTCGCCGGAGATGTCATTCGACAGGGTGACGTCCTGAATGACCCCTGCAAAATCAAGCACGAGCGTAACATCAGGCTGGGCTATGGCGACGCCCAAGTTGGCGGCTGTTGTGATGGAAGCCTCCTGCGCGGCACGACCGGCTACACATAAGGTGTCATACCACGGTTTACACCCCGATGACAGCTTTGTAGACAAAACGTGCGGAAAATTACTGATTTGTAGTATGGCGGGCACATCACCGCGCCGAGAGCCGCTTTTCGAGCCTCAATCGTCACCGTCGTCAAACGGCAAGCCCACATAATTCTCCGCCAGCGACCGGGCGGATGCCTCGGATGTTCTGATCAGGTCTAGATCGGCGAAGTGGATTCGCCTCTCGAAGTCGGATTCCCGATCGTTGTTATGGAGCATGGTTGTCATGTACCAGGAAAACCTCTCGGCCTTCCAAACGCGGCGCAGGCACCGGGAAGTGTACTGGTCAAGCCCGGTATGGCTGCCATGCCGGTAATGGTTATCAAGCGCGCGTGACAGCACCAACACATCGGCGACCGCCAGATTCAGGCCCTTGGCGCCGGTCGGCGGCACTATATGCGCGGAATCCCCGGCGAGAAACATACGTCCGTATTGCATCGACTCGCAGACGAAGGAGCGAAGCGGGATGATGCCCTTTTGGAAAATCTCGCCTTCCGTCAGCACCCAGCCAGCGCCGGTGTCGAGGCGGGCATGCAGTTTCTCCCAGATTCGGGCATCCGACCAATTCCCGATGTCGTCGAGGGGATCGCACTGTATATACATACGCTGCACGTCGGGCGAACGGGTGCTGAGCAGGGCGAACCCGTCCTGCTGGTTGGAGTAGATCAGTTCGTGCCAGGACAGCGGCGCCTTCGTCAGAATCCCGAGCCAGCCGAACGGGTATATCTTCTGGTATTCCACCCGGCGAGCCGCCGGAATCGCCTGCCGGGACGGTCCATGGAAGCCATCCGCGCCAACGACGAAGTCGCAGTGAAGGGTTTCCGGCGTTCCTGTTGCAGTGCAGTAAAAATCGATCGCCGGAGTATCGGTGTCCAAGGGCTGGATCGCGCTGGCGCGGGCGCCGAAGACGATCTCGCCACCATCGGCGAGATACCCGGCGATCAGGTCCTTCAGCACCTCATGCTGCGGATAGACGGTCACGAGCTTGCCGCCCGTCAGTCCCGCGATGTCCACGTGGTGGCGCTGGTGGTTCCATTGCAGCGTAATGCCGTCGTGGAAGTGGCCCTCCCGCACCATCCGCTCGCCGAGACCGAGTTCCTTGATGAGTTCGGCGACCCAATGCTCCAGCACGCCAGCCCGAACCGTGCCTTCGACATCTTCGCGGGCGCGGGCTTCGATGATAACGGAGGCGATTCCGGTGCGGTGCAGCAAATGAGCCAGAAAGAGTCCGGCCGGTCCGGCACCGATGATTCCAACCTGGGTCCGCATCGTCGCTGACTTTCACGGGACATGATGGGTCGAGATTGGATCATCTTTGCGGTTGCTTCGCCATAGCGGCGTTCGATCACAAGACGCTTAACCCGATTGGCTTGGGCGATGAGGCCGGCGACGGCGGCTTGCGAGGTGCGTGGCCTTCTGGCGGGTTCCGGGGGTTTCGATCTACCGGTTTTTTACCACGGAGGAAGCGCGAGGATTTTCGAGGTTCTCGGAGGCATTGAATTGTATCGTGCATGAAGCGTCCCCCGTCATGGGACCATGACGGTTTATGGGAAGAGTCGATCTCAACGCCGACCGGTATTAGTCTTGCCTCTCGGTGCACCTCCAGGTCCCTCGTTCTGCCTCCGTGGTAAAAAATTGTTAAACGGCCACGCGCGGCGTATCGAAGCGCTTCGCACTTGCAGCACTTAATTGGATTTACCCCGGACGTCAGCTCCGGCGACACGGTCGTTGTTACCGCGTGCTGATGACGGCTGGCGGCGATCGTACTGCCTACGACACTTTATTCATTTCCGCGGCGCCGTCTCCGTCAGCGCCAATCGCCGAGGCCAGCGCATGCTCCAGCTTCAGGATGCGGGTCGCGTTCTGGAAGAACAGCTTTTCAATAATGCCCGGCTTGAATCCCTCCATCTCCCACTCGTCGCAGCATTGCGCCGCGCTCCAGCCCGGATAGTCGGAGCCGAACAGCACTTTGTCCTGCAGCCGCCGCTGCATGTCGTGCTTCAGCGGCGCCGGGATATATTTCGGGCCCCAGCCGGAGATGTCGATCGACACGTTGGCCTTGTGGATCGCCACCGCGATCAGTTCCTGGGTCCACGGCCAGCCCGGATGCGCCGCAACAATGTTCAGCCGGGGAAAATCCGCCGCCACGTCGTCGATATTCGGGATCGGCCGGGCGTGCGACAGCTTGAAGCCCAGGCCGCCAGGCTCCCCGGCGCCGATGGCGGTGGTGCCGCAATGGATCAGCGCCGGCGCGCCGAGCGACTGCAGCAAGTCCCAGATCGGGTAGAATTGCCGGTCATTGGGGGAAAATCCCTGCACCGGCGGCTGATACTTCACCCCGAGCAGGCCGAGGTCCTTGATCGCCTGCTCGATCTCTTCCAGTCCCTTGCGGCCGCGCCAGGGATCGACCATCGCCCAGCCGGGCAGGAACACATCCGGATAGTCCTTGCTGAGCTGCGCCAGCGCCGCGTTCGAGTACACGCTGCCCGCCGCCCCGTGCTCCGCGTCCCAGGCGATCGGGATCGCGAGGCAGTCGTCGCGCCGGTATTCCTCGGCGATCTGGCTGTCCGGCCGGGCCACGAACTTGCCTTTGAACATGCGGTTGGCGGCGGGGATAAACGCGCCGCTAGCGTCCACGTAGGCCTGGTTCATCGGATGAACGTGCACATCTATCGCGCGCAAGAGGGTCACTCCTTATATACTTATGCGAGCAGGCCAGGCATCGCCTCTGCCCAACTTTCTCGCGCCGCCACGATCGTGGCATGATCCGCGATCAGCACAAGCCGCGACCGCCGATCGGCCGAGGGCCACGCGCGGAGCGTGACGGGGGCGTCGATGACGTGGTGCACGCCCTGGATGACGACGGGTCCTTCGACATCCGCGATGTTCAGCATGCCCTTCACCCGCAGCAGCGCGTCGGCATGCCGCAGGCGGATCCCCCGCAACCACGTCTCGAAGGCGCGCCAGTCCAGCGGGACGCTGGCCAGCAGCGAGACTGAGGCGTGGCGGCTGGCATGGCCGGGGTCCTCAGCGAACAGGCCCGACTGGCGCAGCGCCGGTTCGAAACCGGCCGCATCGCGATCGAGGAACCGCGGCGGGAACAGCGCCGCGGCATCCAGCACGCCGCGATCGGCGGTCAGCACGGGTGCAACCGGGTTCAGGCCCGGCAGTGCGGCGAGCAAACGCCGGGTGGCATCCGCCGGTGCAAGGTCGGTCTTCGTCAGCACCAGACGGTCCGCGAGCGCGATCTGCTTGCGCGTCTCCGGGTGACGGGCAATCTGCACCCCGGCGAAAAGGGCATCGACGGTCGCGGCGATCGTCTCCAGCCGCATCGCCCGCGCCATCAGCGGATTGCGCAGGATTGCCTGCGCAATCGGTGCCGGATCGGCCAGGCCGGAGGGTTCGATGATCAGGCGCTCGAACCGCGGGACATCGTTCGCCTCCCGCCGGCTGAACAGGCGCATGACCGAGTCTTCCATGTCGCCCGCCAGGTTGCAGCAGAGGCAGCCGTTCGCCATGACGACGGTCCTGTCGGCGCCGTGGTCGATCAATTCGTGGTCGAGCGGCACGTCGCCGAATTCGTTGACCGCGACGGCGGTGCCGGCGAGGCGCGGGTCGCGCAGCAGGGCGTTGACCAGCGTCGTCTTGCCGCTGCCGAGAAAACCGCTGAGCAGCGCCACCGGCATACGGGCGCGGTCGGTGTCCGGGGTCAGGAAGAAGCGGCTCGTGGATCGCATGGGTGGCCTCGCGCCGGTGGCGTACTGTCTGACGGCCCTATTCGCTTTGCCTGAAGAATTCGTGTAGCGCGCGCTGTGTGGCATCGTTGTGCCCGGGCAGCTTTTGGACCCGCGAAGGCGTCCGGCCCGCATGCGCGGCCAATTCAAACACCTGATCGGCCGACTGAATCCTCAGTTCCGCCTCGAGGATATTGAGGAGATCCAGTGTACTCAGTTCGACAATTCTTTCGCGGTCCCGAACCGTCACACGCCTGAGAACCGCAGTTTCCTCACAAAGCAACACACCCCGTTCGCTGCCCACCAGCCGATTGGGTTCTCCAATGACTTCCACCGCGGACCGTTCGCCGAGGTTCGGTTCGCGCAGATTGGCGATCGACGCCCGCGCTGCATCGAACACCTGATAGGCCTTCGTCGGCGCGACTTCCACACGCGTCCGATGCGCCTTCACCCAATCGATAATGTCCTGAGCGTCGACGCGCGCTGCATCAAAGGTTGCCTCGTGCAGCACAGCATCGGGGATGATCAGGTCCGCGTCAGCGAACAGCAGGTAGTCGAGAGACCGGGCGACCGCCAAGGTGATCAGCGGTCCAGTATCGCCGACGAATATCTTGAGATCACCCTGCATGCTTCGGGAACAACCAGGCGCGTGCGCGTTCGATGTCCTGCTCACGGCCTGCGACGGGCGCTCGCAGCAGCGGTAGGTTATATTCGCTCAACAGTCGGAGGACATCTCCGTAAGTCGCGCCGCCAAGCCGCCGCCGCAGCTCAATCGCAGTCATGTCGCCGCGGGAGTAAGCTTCAAGAGCCGCCTTTGTCTCCATGACCATCCCTTCTTCGGCCCGCCGCCGCCGACATGTCCTATACCCTATCGAAGCTGCCGGTCCTATCGCTGCTGGCCCGGGTCCGGGCAAATCTCACCCCCGCGCCGCCAGCGCCACCCCGGTCAGAGTCATCGCCAGGGCCACGATCTGGCGCGACCCGAACGTCTCGCCCAACAGCACGCCGGAGCCGATGACCCCGACCAGCGGCGACACCAGAACCGTAGTCGCGGCGGTGGAGGCCGGCACCAGACGCAGCGCCCGGAACCACGCCAGATACGCGAGGCTCAACGGAAACGTCGAGATATAGGCGATCGACACCCAGCCGCCGCCGGTGACGTTGCCCCAGACCGGATGCTCGAACGCCGCCAGCGCGACGACCAGCACCATCCCCACCAACGCCTGCCAGGCCACGCTGGTCACCGGCGGCAACCGCAGCGGATGTTTCTTCGCCAGCACCGTGCCCAGCCCGAAGAAAATCGCGGCGCCGAGGCTCATTGCCGCGGCTGGCAGCTTCTCCGGCGTCGCCGCCGAGGTGTCGATACCAACCAGCAGCGCGACGCCGGCCAGCGCCAGCACCAGCGCCACAAGCTTCCGCACCGTCGGCCGCTCGCCCAGCATCGGCCAGGCGAACAGCGCCGCCCAGACCGGCAGGGTGTAAGTGATCACAACCGCTTCCGACGCCTTCAGCCACACCAGCGATGCCGTCGTCAGCACGATGAACAGGCCATAGTTCAGCATCGCGAACAGCAGCAGCCTCGACCATTGATCGCGCGGCGGCCAGATCCGCTCGCCGCGCCCGAACGCGATCACAAAGGCGAAGCAGGCGCCCGACAGCCCGCAGGCCGCGCGCATCGAGAACGGCGGCAGCATCGTCAGCAGGAATTTCGACTGCGGCCAGGTCAGGCCCCAGCTACAGGCGGTGAACAGCAGCAGCGCGATGCCTTCGGCGCGCCGGCCGCCCCGGCTGTCGTGGTCAGCGGACGTAGACACGCACCTGGCCCGCGGCCAGGGCCGGGTCGGTGCGCAGGCCGAGATGGATGCGGTTGGCCGGGACGTGATCGCGCATGATCGCGCGCATCACGCCGGTGGCACGCTCCTGCGCCTCGGAGGGATCCGAACTGGTGCTTACCACCGAGATCACATCGTACTGCACCTCGGCATCCCGCGACTTGGCGGCGCGCACGGCGGCATGCAGCAATTGCGCGTAGTCGGGGGACGGCTGGGTGTAGTCGATGGTGACCAGCGGGGTTCGAGTGTCGATGACCACTGGCACCGGCGGCGGAGCCGGCTGCGCCTTGGCCTCCGGCGACGGGGCAAAAGTACGCTGGTCGATCAGGGTGCAGCCGGTGAAGCTGAGCAGCGCCAGCACTACGGTCACAAGTCGGGTCACTGGCGATACTCCGGGACGTCGCTCCGAGGCTTGATACTGTCCAATTGCGCTTTGGGCCAGTCCTGTCCGCCGGGGCTTGCGGGATGGCCGCCCCGGGGCAAGATGCCGCGCCATGGCACAAACGAACCAACGCATCGACGGCAAGCGCCTCTGGGACAGCCTCATGAGCTTCGCGGAGATTGGTGCAACCCCCAAGGGCGGCGTGCGCCGCCTGACGCTGAGCGAGGTGGACAAGCGCGGACGCGACAGGTTCCGCGCCGAATGCGAGGCGCTCGGTCTCACGGTCCGGGTGGACGCCATCGGCAACATGTTCGCCCGCCGACCCGGCCGCGACCCGAACCGGCTGCCGGTGCTGTTCGGCAGCCATCTCGACAGCCAGCCGAGCGGCGGCAAATTCGACGGCGCGCTCGGGGTCCTCGGCGGGCTGGAGGTGATGCGCAGCCTGAACGACATGGGCATCGCCACCGAGGCGCCGCTGGAACTGATCAACTGGACCGATGAAGAAGGCAGCCGGTTCGGCCACAGCCTGATGGGCTCGGGCGTCTGGTCGGGGGTGTTCTCGCTCGACAAGGCCTACGCGCTGGTGGACACCGAGGGCACCACGGTCGTCTCCGCACTCGACAGCATCGGCTATCGCGGCGCGGAGCCGGCGGCCCCGTTCAAGGCGGATGCGTATTTCGAATTGCATATCGAGCAGGGGCCGATCCTGGAGCGGGAGGGGCAGCCGATTGGGGTGGTGATCGGGGCGCAGGGGATGGTTTGGTACGACGTGGTCGCGACCGGGCAGGACAGCCATGCCGGCACGACGCCGCCCTCGGCCCGCAAGGATGCGTTGGTCTGTGCCGCGCGCATCATCGATCTGGTGGATCGGCTGATGCGGGCCCGCGGCGAGGACGGGCGCGGCACGGTCGGCCAGTTGCTGGTCTCCCCCAACAGCCGCAACGTGGTGCCCGGCGAAGTCCGGTTCTCGGTCGAGTTCCGGCATCCGAGCGACGCGGAAGTCGATGCCCTCGACACAGAGTTTCCGTCGGCGGCGAGGGCGATCGCCGACGCATGCGGGGTGACGCTGGACCTGACGACGCTGTTCAAGATCCCGGCCCAGCCATTCGATGCGGCCTGCGTCGATCTGGTGCGGCAAGGCGCGGCCAGGCTCGGCTACGGCACGCGGGAGATCGTGTCCGGCGCCGGGCATGACGCGGTGTATGTCGCGCGGCACATCCCGACGGCGATGATTTTCACCCCGTGCAAGGACGGGCTGTCGCACAACGAGGCCGAAAGCATCAAGCCGGAGGAGGCCGAAGCCGGCTGCCAGGTGTTGTTCGAGGCTGTGGTCGCGCGGGCGAACCGGGCTGTGTGATACCAAGCCTCCAACTCGTCATGGCCGCCCGGCTTGTTGTCCGGGCTACCCCCGCCAGCACCTGCCGCGACAGGTGGCCCGGACAAGCCGGGCCATGACGGTGAGAGACGGGCTCGATGGGTCGAACTCAACGGCGCCTGGTATGAGGCTCCGGTCAGCCGGACAGGGAGAACAGACCGTACTGCGCCGTCAGATCGCCACCCGAAACGATCCCGACCAGGCGCCCTCTGTCGACGACCGGCAGATGGCGATAACCGCCTTCATTCATCATCTTCAGGGCGTCGCTGGCGCGCTGGTTCGGCCGCAGCGCGTCGGGCTCCATCGTCATCACCGAGTATAGCGATGTCGTTGCCGGATCGAGACCCTCCGCAACCAGGCGGCAAACCGCGTCGCGGCCCGAGAAAAGGCCGGTCAGGCGCCCGTCCTCCCCGGTCACCAGCACAGCGCCGATGCGTTTGTCGCGCATCACGCGGCAGGCTGCCTGAACGGTCGCGGTTTCCGGGAGCGTGATCGGCGTTTGATCCTCGACGATGTCGCCAAGTGTACGATTCAAGATATCCGCGAAAAATCCCGGCCTTTTTGGAGGCGAGGCCGGGGTTTGCTCGCGCCTCTGCCACGACCGCCCGGCCGTCGCGCCTGCACGGAAAGGCCGTTCGGCGGTCAGCGTGAAATCATCCGATAAATCGGGGCTTCGATCCATGGCCGTCTTCTCCATCCTGTGCCGTTAACGGCACTCATCCATTGATTTGGGCAGTATTGGAGCCGCTATCCCGGCGACGCCGCCGCTTCCTCCCGAGGCTCGCCGAACGGCGTTTGCCTATCGCGCAAGTAACCCTGAATGCGGCCGATCGCCGCCTGCACGATCGGGTCGTCGTGGAATGGCGAGGCCGCTGCCTTCCGGAGAAACTCCTCCAGCCGATCGGTCGATTCAAACGGCATCGGTTGATCGATCAAGAACCTTGGCATCTGACAAATCCTCTATCGGGCATGACCCGTCTAGACAATATTTTGCCTTGCAAGCGATCGGCAGAGAGTCACGCCGCGGACCGCGGCGTATGTATCAAGATGCTTGATGCATACTATGGATTCAGGCCCGCGGCCGGGGATCAGTCTGTCTTGCCGGAGCGGCGGGATTTGTCGTCAGTCTTGGGAATTGCAGTAAAAAATCCCGACCTTTCCCGCCAATAGTCCGCGTAAACGCTGGTTCCGTGCCGTTCGGGCGGAGGCCATACGTCCCTGTCGTCCGCTCTGGCAACGAAATCCGCTGCGGTCTTGGAATTATCATATGGTATGGGGGTTCCAGTCACGGCTGTGTCCTCCCTGATGCGCCATCGTTGACTACGCCGTCTCGCGGGCTTTCGCCAGCGATTGTTCGGGCCGGGCCGCCATTCACTCTACCGGATGGCAGGACACCCAACTCGAAACGGACAGTGCCAACGTGGCTGAAATGGCTGAACAAAATCTGACCGGACGTATAAGCGGAATGTGGTTCCATGCGGTTGATGCAAATCAAACATTCCGGCTATTTCCAAGAAATTATGCGCGCCGTCAGGTATCCGCGGCCGGACACCGGAAGTCATCGCACCGGGTGGGACAGTGAAGCCAAATAATGAGAAATAACCACGTTACCTGACGATACCACCCTGTAAACCCGGACGGCAGTGTGTTGACTTAAGTCATATTGCTTTATATGTCAGCATGGCAAATGATATTCGGCAATTGACTGGACCAAACCCCACCGGTCATCTTGCCGCCGGCAGCGGAAACCGCTGAAGGTACGGCATGTACTCCGGCTCCACATCAATCCGCAGCGTGGCGAGCACGCGAACCACCGCATTGTAGAACCCGATCGCCACGGTCAGGTCGACCACCTGTTCGGTGCCCAATCCAGCCTGCAGCGCGGCGAACGTCGCCTCCGCCATCGCGCCGGCCGCGGTCATCTCGCGCGCGGCCTTCAGCACAAGGCGGGACAACGCATCGAGACCGGTCGGGCGCCCCGCGGTGTCGTCGATCAGTGCCTGAATATCGGCGTCCGTGACGCCGAAATCTTGGCCCAGCTTGACGTGATGCGACCACTCATACGGCGACCGGGCCAACCAGCCGACCTGCAGGATCGCGAGTTCGCGCAATCGCGCGTCCAGTTTGCTACCGTATCGGATATAACCCCCGAGACCGGAGAACGCCCGCGCCGCCCCGGGCGAGTTGACCAGCGCCTTGAACAGCCAGATCGGACGCTTCAGCAGATCCTGATCCTCGGGCGCAAGATCGGATGGTTCGAGGTAGGGCACGCGCGCCATGGATTGTCCTTCGTGTCGAAGGCCCGAGCGTAGGGCTACGCGGCCCGCGCGCGCAATTCGGGCGCTTGCGCCCGCGCGATCCCGCCGCCAGACTCGATTCCGGTAACGGGACCCCTCACCAATGCGTGCGATCGTCATTTCAAGCGGCCTGCTGACCATTCACGCGGAAACGTTCCGGGCCGCGCTTGGACACGGTGGCGTGCGGGCCGACAAGCATGAGGGCGACGGCGCGACGCCCGTCGGCGTGCTGCCGCTGCGCACCGTGCTGTATCGCGCCGATCGCGGTGCCGCGCCGCATACCGCGGTGCCGGTGCAGGCGCTGAAGCCGGACGACGGCTGGTGCGACGATCCGGCCAATGCCGCCTACAACCGCCCGGTCCGTCTGCCCATCGATGCGAGCGCGGAAGCGTTGTGGCGAGACGACGCCGTCTACGACATCATCGGCGTCCTCGGATGGAACGACGCACCCATCGAACCCGGCCGGGGTTCGGCCATCTTCCTGCACGTTGCTCAGCCTGACTATGCGCCGACGGCGGGGTGCGTGGCGCTGGCACCGGACGATCTGCGGCGGGTGCTGGCGATGGGTCTGACCGAGATCGTTGTCAGACCATAAACCGGGCTGCCTGCATCTGGCAGCGCAAGGCCAGGCGGCTCACGGTGAACACCCGTCCGCCCTCCATGACGTGGCTGGAACGGTCGCGCACGTCCGCCAGAAAGTCCCGGTAGTAACTGACCGGAAGCGCAGCGCAGGCCTGATAGCGGGTGCGTTCCCGGTTCGCCACGAACAGGTGGCCGCCGCCGTCCCTGCCCTCGATATCCAGGTTCTTGCGCAGTTCCAGCGTGCCGTCCGTGCCAACCAGAAACAGCCGCCCGTCGCCCCAGTCCGGCAATCCGTCCGGCGTGAACCAATCCACGCGCATGGTTCCGGTCATCGTTTCGCTGCGCAGGGTGATTTCGGCGAAATCCTCGAACCCCGCGGGAGCGGTGCCGAGCGCGCCGATGGTGGCGGCGGCGATCGTTGCATCGTCCGTGCCGGCGAACGCCAGGAACTGGTCGATCGCATGAAGGCCGATGTCGTTGATGATCCCGCCATAGGCGTCGCGGTCGAAGAACCACGCCGGCCGCAATGCGCGGTTCAACCGATGCGGCGCCATGCTGCTGAGGCAGACCAGCCGCCCGAGTTCCCCGGACCGGGCGACCGCCAGCGCCGCCTGCACCGACGGCGAGGTCAGGCGCCCGAGGGCGATCGACCAGGTTCGTCCGGTCTCCCGCACCGCCGCTTCGACCGCTTCGAGTTGTGCCTCCGTCGTCACGCCCGGCTTGTCCACCATGACGTCCTTGCCGCGCCGCATCGCCTCGATCGCCAGCACGGCACGGTCGCGCGGGATCGCGCACAGGACGATGCAGTCGATCGAAGGGTCATCGAGCAGCCGCTGACGCGCGACCGCAGGGATGTCGGGAAAACGCTTGCGAAAACCAGCCAGGACGCGCGGATCCGACGTCTCCGGATCATATCCGGCGCAGGTCGCACCGGCTGCCAGAAGCCCTGCGGTGAGGTCATAGACGTGACGGTGATCCAGGCCGATGGCTGCGAAACGGGTCATCGCCGGTCCTCCCGCATGCAGCCTCGCAGCATCTTCCCCGGGCCGCAATCGCGGTCCAGTATGGCGGCCGGCTCACAGACGGGAGAGGAAACCGCAATGACGGATCGTGTCGCCATCATCACCGGAGCCGGCAGCGGCATCGGCCGGGCCGCGGCGCTCGCACTGCTGAACGGCGGCTGGTGCGTCGCGCTGGCGGGCCGGCGGCAGGATGCGCTGGAAGAGACCGCGTCGCTGGCCACCGGCGATAATTCGCTGGTTGTCGCAACGGACGTGACCGACCCGGCGCAGGTGGATGCCTTGTTCGCCAAAACGAAGGCGACGTTCGGCCGGTTGGACACGCTGTTCAACAATGCCGGGGGCAACGTGCCGGCGACCAATTTCGGCGACTTCACCTTCGAGATGTGGCGCAAGGTCTGCGCGATCAACCTCGACGCGATGTTCCTGTGCGCCAACGCCGCGTTCCGGCAGATGCGGGATCAGTCGCCGCGCGGCGGCCGCATCATCAACAACGGCTCGATTTCCGCGCACAACCCGAGGCCGGGTTCGGTCGCCTATACGTCCACCAAGCATGCGGTGACCGGATTGACCAAGACGATCGCGCTGGACGGGCGGGAATACGATATCTGTTGCAGCCAGATCGATATCGGCAACGCGGCGACGCCGATGACGGCGAAATCCACCGGCGGACAGATGCAGCCGAATGGCCAAATGATGGTGGAGCCCCGGATGGACGTCGATCATGTCGGCCAGCAGGTGGCGTTCATGGCCAACCTGCCGCTGGAAACCAACGTCCAGTTCGTCGCAATCATGGCCACCAAAATGCCCTGGATCGGCCGCGGCTGATGTGCGCCGGGCGGCGTCCGTTCCTCGGTCTGGCCGCCGCCGGCCTGGCCGGTCCGGCGCTGGCGGCGCCGGGCGGAGGGCGCAAGCCCGCGGCACCGCCGAATATCGTTGTTGAAACGCACCGGGGGAAGGTGCGCGGCACGCTCGAGGACGGGATCAAGGTGTTCAAGGGCATCCCGTACGCCGCGGGCACCGCCGGCTTGAACCGCTTCCGGCCACCGAAGCCGGCGAAGCCCTGGACGGATGTGCGCGACGCCGTCGCCTATGGGCCGATTTGCCCGCAGCTCGGCGGCGATCGTCCCGTGTATGCGGCGTCATGGACCTCCGGCAAGGAGGCGAGCGAGGACTGCCTGACGCTGAACGTCTGGACGCCGGCTTTGCACGACCAGCGCAGGCGCCCGGTGATGGTCTGGCTGCATGGCGGGGGATTTGCCGCCGGCTCCGGCTCGCTCAGCGTCTACGACGGCACGCGGCTGTGCCAGCGCGGCGATGTCGTGGTGGTGACGGTCAATCACCGCCTGAACGTGTTCGGCTTCCTGTATCTGGCCCGTCTCGGCGGCGCGGAATACGCGGAATCCGGGAACGCCGGGATGCTCGACCTGATCGCGGCACTGCATTGGGTGCACGAGACGATTGCCGCGTTCGGTGGCGATCCCGCCAACGTCACGATCTTCGGCCAGTCGGGCGGAGGCGCCAAGGTCGGCGTGCTGATGGCGATTCCGGAGGCGCGCGGCCTGTTCCACAAGGCGATCGTGCAGAGCGGATCGCACCTGGAAGGTCTGACTCCGGACGAAGCGACGAAACATGCGGTGACGTTCCTGACCGCGCTGGGGGTGCAGCCGAACGAGTTGCCGCGGCTGTCGAAACTGCCGACGGACAAGCTGGTCGCCGGGTTGAAGGCGGTGATGGAGGCACCCGGCCCGAAGCCGAACTACAGCCCGGTGGTGGACGGCATCGTGCTCCCGAAGGGACCGTGGCAGCCGGACGCTCCGGCGGTATCGGCCGGCGTGCCGATGATCATCGGCAGCACGCGGACCGAGACGACGGCCTTGCTGGCAACGAACGCGCCGGAAGATTTTCACATGGATGAGGCGGCGCTGCACAGGAAGCTCGCGGCCTGGGTGCCGGAGAAGGACTACGCGCGGGTCGTCGCTGGTTTCCGCCGGATCATGCCCGAGGCGTCTCCGTCTGATCTTTACTTCGCCATTACGAGTGACCGCCGCGTGCGGCAGCAGGCCTGGGCGCAGGCGGAGCGCAAGGCGGCGCAGGGGGCGGCTTCGGTCTGGCTGTATGAGCTGGACTGGAACACGCCGGTTGATGGCGGCAAGTGGGGAGCGCCGCATTCACTTGATCTCGCCTTTGTGTTCGACAACGTTGCCGGGTCGCGGTCGATGGTTGGCAGCGGTCCTGATGCGCAACGTCTGGCTGATGAGATGAGTGCGGCGTGGATTGCCTTCGCCCGGACCGCCAATCCGAAGAACGATGCGATTCCGTCTTGGCCGCCTTTTCTGCCGGCTGATCGCGCAACCATGGTGTTCGATGTGACGTCACGGGTGGTGAATGATTACCGGGGGGACGAACGAACGTTGCTGGCGTCGCTTCCGATCGTGAAGGTAATTCGGTAGGAACAGGGTGACGGGCGGGTGGGGTATTCTTGACTGCTTTGCGGGTAATTCGGGGACGAAATATGGTTCCGGATGTGGTGTCACACCAGTCCGCGTTGTGAGCGACCTGCTCCATAAACCGTCATGGCGCGGCTTGTCCGGCCCACCTTTCGCGGCAAGTGCTGGCGGCGGTGGCCCGGACAAGCCGGGCCATGACGGGGAAGCGAGGCTCGATGGGTCAAACTCAAGGCGGGCTGGTATCACCACCGCGCTTTTTAGCGCAGAGATCGCAGAGAAGTATTTTTGCGCCTTCGGCGCGTCGATGCGGCCTCGAACGGGCACCGTGACCGCTGTTCCGCTGAATGCCGATGGTTCTGCCCGCCGCGCCGAAGGCGCGCAAGGCTTTCTCTGCGATCTCAAAATCTCTGCAATCTCTGCGCTAAAAAAGCGGTGGCCAAACAGCCGCGGCAGGTGCCGTTTGACCCATTCTCATTCTGTCAAACGATACCAATTGGAACGCTATGTATAAAGAATAAATTGCCGCAGCCCTACGCCCAGGGATCGACGATCACCTTCGCATGCCGCTCCGGGTTCGCCAGTTCCGCGAACGCTCCGCTGACCCCCTCCAACCCAACCGTCCCGGTCACCAGCGGCGTCACGTTCACCTTGCCCTCCGCGATGAACCGCAGGCTCTCGGCAAATTCCGGCGCCGTATACGCCAGCACGAACTGGACGTTCAGTTGCTTGAGAATACCGAAGAAAGGCTCGAACCGGTCGGTTTCCATGCAAACGCCGACCACGACGATGCGGGCGGAGGCGGGCGCGCCCTCCATGATCTGCTGAATCACGCCCGGCACCCCGACGCATTCAAAAATCACCGCCGGGCGCTGTTTCGGTCCGATCCCGAACAATTGAGCGTAGCGTGTGCCGACATACCCCTCCGGCGTGGCCGTCTTCAGCCATGCCTGGTATGGCGACTGCTCCGCCGGATCGACCACGATGTCGGCGCCCATCTTCAATGCCAGCGCCCGCCGCGCCGGCGAAAAATCGGCGGCGATGATCGGATGCACATTCTTGATCGCGAGCCCGGCGATCACGGCCAAGCCGACCGGTCCGCAGCCGACGACCAGCGGCACATCCTCGGCCGTCAGCTGCGCCTGCTGCACCGCGTGCCACCCCACTGCTATCGGCTCGGTCAGCGCGGCGCTGGAGGCTGGCAGGCCGTTCGGCACCTCCAGCAGCAGCTTGTCCGCGAGCGGCATGTATTGGCCGTAGCCGCCGGCGATGTCGTTGGAGTAGCCGATGCCTTGCACCGTCTCCCCGGCCAGGGTCATCGGCATCGAACACACCAGCGTGCCAGGCTTCAACCGCGCCGGGGTGCGCGGCCCGTACTCCACTACCTCGCAGCAGAATTCATGCCCGAACACCACGTCGCGGTCCGCGTCCATTGAATACCGGTTGCCCGTCCGCTTCCCCAAATCGACAAACTGCCGCGTGTGCTTCGCCGCGTGCAAGTCGGAGCCGCAGATGCCGCAGGCGAGCGTACGCACCAGCACCTGGCCTTCCACCGGCACCGGATCAGGCAGCGTATCGACGACGATGGAGCCGTTCCGGAACACCGCGGCGCGCATTGTTTCCTCCCGTTTATCGCAGATTGATCCGCCAGCTCCGATCCTCCAACGCATCCAGCAGCACGTCCAGGGCCAGCCGGGGCAGCCGCCCGAGCAGGCGCGACCGTTTCGGTGAGATCCGCCGCGCCCGCGCCCGGTCGCCGGCAAGCTGGCGGACCAGTTCATCAACCGTAGAGAACCCGTCGATCAGGCCGAGCGCCAGGGCCTGCTCGCCCAGCATATAGCCGCCGTCGAACAGGGCATCATCGTCCGCCTTCAGCCGCCGGCCGCGCCGTGTGCGCACCCAGTCCTTGAAGCGCACATGCAGCTTTTCCATCAGGTCCTTGACGAAGGCGACGTCCTCCGGCTTTTCCGGGCTGAACGGGTCCAGCCGGGCCTTGTTGCGGCCCGCTGTGTAAATCCGCCGCTCGATGCCGAAGCGGCTGAGCAGATCCGGAAATCCGAAGCCACCGCCGACGACACCGATGGAGCCGACAATGCTCATGGGGTTGGCGTGGATTTCATCTCCCGCGCAGGCCAGCCAGTAGCCGCCGGAGGCGCCGACCTCGCGGATCACGGCATGAACCCGGACGCCCTTCCGCTCGGCCTGGCTGCGGATCATACCGGCGATGAGTTCGGACTGAACCGGGGACCCGCCGGGGCTCTCGATGTCGAGGATGACGGGCCGTCCGCCCGCCGAACCGAAGGCTTTTTCGATCAGCGGCCGGGCCGAGTCGGCGCTCAGCAGCCCCGCCCGGGCCGCGATGACTCCATGCAAAACTATCACGTTGACGTGAGGACGACGCCACGGCCAAAGGCTGGTTCCACTCATGCAATCCGGCTCCGGAGATCAGCCAAGCTATATAGTGCTGATCCGTCGGCTGCGAAGTTGGCGGGGTCGAGCCAGGCCAGCAGCGCGTCCCGGCAGCGCGGCCATTCGTCGCCGACGATGCTGTACCAGTCGGTGTCGCGCTGGCGTCCCTTGACGACCATGTGGGCGCGGTGGCGGCCTTCAAAGGTGAAGCCCAGCCGCTCGGCCGCGCGCTTCGACGGTGCGTTCAGCGCGTTGCACTTCCACACGAGGCGCCGGTAGCCGAGGTCGTCGGCCGCCAGCCGCAGCAGCAGGAATATCGCCTCGGTCGCGGCGCGGGTGCGCTGCAAGGCGGGGCCGAACCAGATGTTGCCCAGCTCGATCGATGCGTTCCCGGGCTGGATATCCATTAGCGCCAGCCAGCCCGTCACCACGCCCGTCGTGACGGGGCGCACGACCCAGAGCATCGGGTCGTGCTTCGAGGCCAGATCCATCACCTGCCGCGCCATCGCATCGGCGGAGACGAACGGACCGGTGCCGAGCCAGGTCCAGGTGTCATCCGCGCCCTGCGCCGCACGCCAGAGGTCCGCGGCGTGACGGCGGTGCATCGGCTCAAGCGTCGCGTATTGGCCGCGGATCGCGACACGGGCAGGCAGCGGCCGCGGGGTTGAATCTATTTCGGGGCCGAGCGGCTGGGGCATGGTGAATCCTCGGTGTTCGTGGGATACGGTGGCCGCGGTCATGGCTGCCGACAAGCCGTCATCGCCTCGGCCGAACCGGCGGGTTGCATCTTCATGGAGGACTATCATGCTTCGTAGAGCACTTCTGGCCACCGCGCTCGCGGCGGCGTTCGTTACGTCCGCCTACGCCGATACAGTAAGCTATACGGCCAAGCTGTCCGGACGCAGCGAAATCCCGAAAACCGACAGCAAGGGCAAAGGCAAGCTCGAGGCCAGCTTCGACACCACGTCGAAAGAACTGAAGTATACGCTGACTTTCAGCGGGCTGAGCGGCCCGGCCACGGCGGCGCATTTCCATGGTCCGGCCACCCGCGCCCAAAGTGCCGGCGTGATCACGCCGATCGGCGGGGCGAACCCGACAAGCCCGGTGTCCGGATCGGTGACTTTGACCGACGACCAGGCGAAGGCGCTGCACGCCAGTAAGATTTACGTGAACGTCCACACGGCGGCTGATCCGGGCGGTGAAATTCGGGGTCAGGTTCTGCGGGTCAAGGCGAAGAAGACCGCTTCCGCAAAGGCCGCCGCTCCGGCCGCCGCCGCGGAGCCAGCCCCGGCCGCCACGGCGAAGTAGTTACCAGGTCAGCGCTGCACCTCCTTCCGGTCGAATCGTGCCGGCAGCGTCTGAAACGCCGCCGGTGCGTCCGGGGTCACTCTGACCAGTCCAGGACCGACAACCTGACCGAAAAGGTACAAGTGCGAATTCGGGTTCTGCACGCGGATGACCTCTGCGTCGGAACCGCCATCAACCGCCAGCGCCTGACCGGTGACGGCCAGACCGTCGGCGATCAGTTCCACGTGCACCAGTTCGCCCTTCCGGACCATCTCCGGGCGCATCAGATCGGACAGGCGCAGCGGCAGTCCCGCCGCTATCGTTCGGCGCGGCTGCATCCCCACCGCCTGCGCGGGGGTCCGGGCGATATCCTGGTCCGACAGCGACCTCACCACCCGGGCCATGCGCAGATCCTCCGCCCGGATCACCGCATCCCGGGGGATCGCCACGGCTGTGACCGGAGCCTCGATCATCACATCGGCCCGGCCGCCGATACGCAAATACATCGGCCGCATGCCCTCGGCGGTCACGGTCAACAGCGCGGCGAAGCGGCTGTTGTTCCGGTCCTGTTCAAGCTGAGTCACCACCAGCGCAGGCGGGGATTCGGCCGGAACCGTCGGCGCCGAGAACTCAGGCAGATCGATGTCGTAATCGGACGTATCGCCGGCCGCCGCGAAAGCGGCGCGCACGGCACGCACAACCTCATCCAGTGCGAGCGGCTTGCCCGGCCATTCCAAAATCGCCCGGTCGCCGCTGGAGATCGACCGCCATTCGACCTCGTATTGGCGAGCGATGGCGTTCAGTTGCGGCGCCTCCACCACGATCCGGTCGCCCGGCGCCGGCCCCGGCCCCAACAGCCGATCGGCGTAGCGGCCGGCATCGTCGAACAGGTCCTTCAGATAGACGTACTGGCCATGCAACGTCGTGCTGGTTCGCAGCGATGCCGCCTGCGCCTGGCAGGCCGCCACCGCGATCAACAATGCCAGCACGACCCGCATCGGATCACCTCAGGTTGGTCAAGGTCGACAACATGTCGTCGCTGGTCGTGATGACCTTGCTGTTCATCTCATACGCGCGCTGGGCGGTGATCAGGTTGGTGATCTCCGTCACGACATTGACGTTCGACGTCTCAATGAACCCCTGCATGACCGTCCCGTAGCCCGCCGCCCCCGGATTGCCGGTCACCGGCGCGCCTGAGGCCGCCGTTTGCATCAACAGGTTGCTGCCCTGGGCTTCCAGCCCGGCATCGTTTGGAAACACCGCAAGCTGGAGCTGCCCGACCGTCGTCGGCGCCGTCTGCCCTGACAGCGTCACCTGCACCTGTCCGGACGTATTGATCGTGACGCCCGTCGCGTTGGACGGGATCTGCAAGCCCGGCTGAACGGTGAATCCGTCCGCCGTGACCAGCGTGCCGTCCGCCGCCAGGGCGAAGGTGCCGTCCCGCGTATAGGCCGTCGTGCCATCCGGCATCGTTATCTGAAAGTAACCGTTGCCCTGAATCGCCATGTCCAGTGTGTTGGAGGTTTGCTGCAGATTGCCCTGCTCGTTGATCCGGTAGATCGCCGCGGTGCGGACGCCGAGGCCGACCTGCGCACCGGAGGGAACGATCGAGCCGCTGTCGGAGCTGTTCGACCCGACGCGGCGCAGGTTCTGATAGATCAGGTCCTGGAATTCGGGCCGTGAGCGCTTGAACCCGGTCGTCGTCATGTTGGCCATGTTGTTGGAAATGACTTCGACATTGGTCTGCTGGGCCTGCATCCCGGTGCCGGCGATATCGAGTGCGCGCATGTATAAATCTCCTGTCGATCTGAAATTACGATCCCGGCGGCAGCAGCTTGTCGATCGTGCTCTGCTGACGGTCGCTTTCGGCCTGGACAAGCTGCGTCACGAACTGGAACTGACGCTCGTTGTCGATCATGCGCGCGACCTCCGTCACGGGCTGGACGTTGGATTGCTCTACCGCGCCCTGGACCATGCCGGGCGAGGGGACCGGCGTCGTCGGGCTGTTTGAAACGAAACGGGTGTCGCCCTCCGCCTGCATCTTCATCGGATCGGACGGCTGGACCACGCCGATCCTGCCGAGCGGCCCGTTCTCCGAGGAAACCGAGCCATCGCCCGCGATGCTGATCCGCGTATCCGCCGGCGAAATCCGGATCGGCTTGCCCGTCGTATCGAGCACTGGATTTCCCGCGCTGTCGGCCATCGTGCCGTCCGGCATCAGGCCGAACCGGCCGTCCCGCGTCAAACGGGGGCCGGCCTTGGTGTTCACTGTGAAGTAACCTTCGTTGGCCAGGGCAAGATCGAATGTGTTGCCGGTGTGGGTGATCGTGCCGGCCTGAGTCTCCCGCCACGTCGCCCGGTCCTGGGTATACGTGATGGTCCCGGCGCCGGGCACGCCGGAGGCCGACGGTTGCGGATCGATCCAATCGCTGAACTGGACGCGCTCGGCGCGAAACCCCGGGGTGTTCGCGTTCGCGACGTTGTTCGCGGTAATGTCCATGGCGCGCTGCTGCGCAAGCAAACGCGATGCGGCGAGTGATGTCGTGATGTCCATACGCGGGTGTTGGCAAGTACCATGCCAGACTGCCATCGACCCGACAGAGTAGACTGAGCCGTCCCGGCCCGTCATGCTGCCAGGGCGTGCCCCGGCCAAGGCCCGGGGTCGGCATCCAAGCCTTTTGCCATTGGAAACAAAGGCTTGAGCGGCGGGCCTGCGTCCGCCATGACGCCGGGACGCAGGCACCCGCCGGTCGTTATGATCACAGTTTGATAGCTTAAATCCCGGGTCTGAATACGTCCGTTGGCCCGGCAATTCCTGCCTCCCGGCAGAATCAGCCCGCTGATCGGCTGGTGCGCGTCAACCTTTCGTTAATGGTTGTCTGGCACTATGCGGGCATGAGCGAACCGGACCCGCCCGCCACCGACGAAACCGCCGAGCAGGCTGCCAAGAAGGGCGGCAAGCTCAAGCTGATCATTCTGATCGCCATCCCGGTGGTTCTGCTGCTGCTCGGGGCCGGCCTGTGGTTCAGCGGGGTGCTGCCGCATCTGCTGGGCATGGATAAGCCGAAGGAACATGTCGAGGAGAGCGCGGAACCCCCGACTTACGTCGATCTGCCTGAAATGGTCGCCAATCTGAACAGCGGCAACCACCGCCCCAGCTACGTCAAGTTGACCGCGCGGATCGAAGTGGCGAAATCCGCCGACGCGGTGAAGGTGAAAGCGGCCATGCCGAGGTTGCAAGACCTGATGCAAACCTATCTGCGCGAAATGCGGCCCGAGGAACTGCGCGGATCCGCCGGCACCTATCGGCTGCGCGAGGAACTGCTGGCCCGCGCCAATGTCGCCGTCGCGCCGGCCAGGATCAGCGACGTCCTGTTCACCCAGATGATCGTGCAATGAGCGACACGCCCGAACATTCAGACGAAGAACTCGCCGCCGCATGGGGCGCCGAGACCGATGCCCAGCCCGAGGTGGACGGCGCGCAGGCGGCGCGCGTTCTCAACCAGGCGGAAATCGACAGCCTGCTCGGTTTCGACAACGGACCCTCGTCCGGCGAAGCCCGCACGGGGATGCAGAAGATCATCAGCTCCGGCCTCGTGTCCTACGAGCGCCTGCCGATGCTGGAGATCGTCTTCGATCGGCTGGTGCGCATCATGTCGACCAGTCTGCGCAACTTCACCTCCGACAACGTGGAAGTGGGGATCGACAATATTATAAGTCTCCGCTTCGGCGATTACCTGAACTCGATTCCGCTGCCGGCGATGCTGGCGGTGTTCAAGGCGGAGGAGTGGGACAACCAGGGCCTGATGGTAATCGATTCGGCGATGATCTATTCCATCGTCGACGTGCTGCTGGGCGGGCGGCGCGGCACCGCGGCGATGCGGATCGAGGGGCGGCCGTATACGACGATCGAGCGCACCCTGGTGGAGCGGCTGATCCAGGTGGTGTTGGCGGATCTTTCAACCAGCTTCGATCCGCTCTGCCCGGTGACATTTCGGTTCGAGCGGCTGGAGGTCAATCCACGCTTCGCCACCATCAGCCGGCTGTCGAACGCTGCGATCCTGGCGCGCTTGCGGATCGACATGGAGGACCGTGGCGGGCGGGTGGAATTGCTGCTGCCGTACGCGACGCTCGAGCCGGTGCGAGAGTTGCTGCTGCAGCAGTTCATGGGCGAAAAATTCGGTCGCGACTCCATTTGGGAAACCCATCTGGCGGAACAGCTTTGGAATACCGACGTCGAACTGTCCGTGGTTCTGGATGAGCACACCATGCGGTTGTCCGAGGTTATCGCGCTGCGGCCGGGTCATCAGCTTCTGCTCAATGCGGTGGCGGGCGGCGTGGTGACAGTGCGTTGCGGCCCTATCGCTTTGTTTGAAGGCCGGGTTGGGCAGAAGAACAATCATGTGGCGGTGAAAATTGAGACTGAGTTGTCGCGAACGCATCTGTCTGATCGGGGGTGATGCTCGATTCGGGTCCTGGCATTTCCCACGGATTGTTACGGTCTGGGTGATGTGGCAGAACAGCTTGTGCTCGATCTTGTTCCACGTAGAGGTGCCCGGCGGTAATGGCATACAACAGGATTGGGTGCGTTTCCCTCAGCGGCCGCCGCCGCCGCGAGCAGGCGGCGCGAGCGTTCAGTAAAACCGCGGCAAACCGGGCGCGAATCGAGGATTCATTGACCATCCGGCGAGTCCGGGCACCATTCGGCCGGACCGGAATCTCCACCGCAGGGGATCCGACCGCGTGCAGCCGAAAGCGGTTCGCTCTTTCTTGGGCGTCGCCTAACTCAAGCGGACCCGCGCTACGACGTTGCCTCAGTGCCCCGGCCGGCTTGGCCCCATTGCTATCAGGATAAGGTGCAGCGAGGGAAAAGCTTGGCCGAGGCCTTGTTCTCTCACCGTCATGGCCCGGCTTAACCTTGTCCGGGCCACCTATGCCAGCACGTGCCGCGACAGGTGGCCCGGACGAGTTGCGCGGGGACGAATGTGAAGCGCGCCGTGCTTCGCGTGGCCCCTTGTCCTGATGCCTATGGGGACACGGCCGGCGATGACGGTGCGAGCTCTGGACGTCTGCCTATTCGCCCAGTGCGGGGCGCCGCCGCGTGCACGCCAGTCCGAGTGCCGCCATCGCGACCCCGAACAGACTGAGCAAAGCCGGATCCGGCACCGGAGCGAAGGCCACGCCGCGGATCGACGTGCCGGCCGGCGCCGAATCGAACGTCGAGAACGACTCGCCGCTTATCGGCGCTCAACGCAGGTTGCGTGAAGGTTTTATGACCGCAAAGCGGCGAGGCCGCCTAGCGCTGCCGCCACGGGAGACGATCCGCCTTCCACCCGGCCGTCTCACCGCGATGGCCTTCGGCGTTCGGCGGCCCCTCGAACCCGTCCGCCACGTTATAGACGTGCTGATATCCCGCCGCTCGCGCCGCTTCGGCCGCGGCCATGCTGCGGGCGCCGCTGCGGCAGATGAAATAGATATGGTTCTCCGGCGTCAGGCCCGTCTGCGCCAGGTTCTCCTCGAACGCGCCGTTGCGCTGCATCGTCGGGTAAACCTGCCAGGGGATCAGCAGCGTCTTCTTGCCGGTCTTGCCGAGGTCCGGCACGCCGACGAACGCCCACTCCACTTCCGTGCGCACGTCCACCAAATGAGCCTGAGGGTTGCCTTCCAGGGCTTCCCAGGTCTGCTTCGGCGCGACATTCTCAACCATGCTGCAATCTCCGCTCGGACATGAGGATTAGATGACCGCCCTGTATCACGGCACGGCATGGCAAGACGATCTGGCGCAGGCCATCGGCAACACGCCGCTGATCCGCTTGCGGCGCGCCTCGGAGGCGACCGGCTGCACCATCCTCGGCAAGGCGGAATTCATGAATCCGGGCGGGTCTGTCAAGGACCGTGCCGCCCTGGCGATCATCCGCGACGCCGAGGAACGCGGCAGTCTAAAGGATGGCGGCACGATCATCGAGGGTACCGCCGGCAATACCGGCATCGGCCTGACGCTTGTCGGCAACGCCCGCGGCTATCGCAGCGTGATCGTCATGCCGGAGACTCAAAGTCAGGAAAAGATCGACTTCCTGCGGATGATCGGCGCCGATCTGCGGCTGGTGCCGGCGAAGCCGTACCGGGATCCCGCAAACTACGTGCACGTCTCCCGCCGTCTGGCGGAGGAGATCGCGGCCGAGACCGGCAATGCCATCTGGGCCAACCAGTTCGACAACCTGGCGAACCGGGACGGTCATCGACTGACCACCGGCCCGGAAATCTGGGACCAGACCGGCGGCAAGATCGACGCGTTCACCTGCGCCTGCGGCACCGGAGGCACACTAGCGGGCGTCTCGCTGGCACTGAAGGAACGCAACACCGACGTGCGCATCGTCCTGGCCGATCCGGAGGGCAGCGGATTGTATGGCTGGGTGAAAAACAACGACCTGACGGTCCAGGGGTCGTCGATCACCGAGGGCATCGGCCAGTCGCGCGTGCCCGACAATTTGCCGGGCGTCACGATCGACGACGCCGAACGCATCCCGGACGCGGAGGCGCTGGAGCAGATCTACGACGTACTGATCCATGAGGGGCTGTCCGTCGGCACGTCCTCCGGCATCAACATTGCCGCCGCGATCCGGATTGCCCGGGCGATGGGGCCGGGCCATACGATCGCGACGATCCTGTGCGACGGCGGATCGCGGTATCAGTCGAAACTGTTCAACCCGGACTTCCTGCGCGGGAAAGGCTTGCCGGTGCCGCACTGGCTGGCCTGACGACCGGCGGCATCCGCGGCGCGTCGCCCGGCGAGATCTTCATCGCATCTCGCGCCGCTTGCTTAAGTCTTGTTTTGAGGCGTGATTTCCGGGTTGACACCATGTGAAACAACCTTACGGAGCGTCCAGGGAAGCGGCACGCGGACAGGTTGTCGGCCGCCACCGGCTGTGTGAGACCCGCATTTTGGGTGCGTGAGGAGAAAACCACTGGTGATTTCGGCGGAAACGGTCGCCGGCGGATGGCGGCGGCGGCCGGCATTTCGCTACGGGTTCGCCGTCGCCACGGTGGCCGCGGCGGCCGGTCTGCGCCAGGGGCTGGAGACGGGTTTCCACGTCACGCCGCCCTATATCACCTTCTATCCGGCAACGATGCTCGTGGCGGTCGCCGGCGGGATGGGGCCGGGTATTATAGCCGCGCTGCTGTCGGCTTGCTTCGCCGGGATTTTCCTCATTGAGCCCAGGGGTCAGTTCAGCATCGCGAGCCCCTCGGACACCGCCGGGCTGATCGTGTTCCTGTTCATGGGGATTCTGATCAGCGCGATGGCGGGCGCCTTGCGCCGCCTCAAGGACCGCGAGCGAAAGCGTGTCGAGCTGGCGCTGCGTGACAGCGAGGACCGTTTCCGCCTGGTGGTCGAGGGGGTCGAAGACTACGCGATCTTCATGCTCGACCCGCAAGGCCGCGTGGCCAGTTGGAACGCCGGAGCGCAGCGCATCAAGGGCTGGTCGGAGCAGGAGATCCTGGGTCAGGATTTCTCACGGTTCTTCGCCCCGGAGGCGGTAAGCCGCGGACGCCCGCGTCACGAGCTGGATGTCGCGGCGGCCGAAGGCCACTTTCGGGAAGAAGCCGAACGCGTGCGGAAGGATGGCTCGCGATTTTGGGCGGATGTGTCGGTGACCGCGCTGCGGGACGAGAGTGGTGTTCTGCGCGGATATACCAAGGTCACGCGCGACATCAGCGAGCGCAAGCGGGCGACGCGGGACATGGCCGAGGGCCGGTCGCGGCTCGCCACGGTGGTCGAATTGGCCATGGATGCCATCATAACGATGGATGCGGATCGCAACGTGGTCTTGTTCAACGCGGCGGCGGAGTTGATGTTCGGCTGTCCGGCCAAGGCAGCGCTGGGGCAGCCGCTCGAACAGTTCATTCCGCAACGTTTTCGTGAAGCGCATGTCAGGCATGTTCGCGGATTTGCGGAAACTGGTGTAACCAGCCGGGCGATGCACCCACCCGGCACCCTGAGTGGTCTGAAGCGTAACGGCGAGGAATTCCCGATCGAGGCGTCGATTTCGCAGGCCACGGTCGACGGCGGCAAGCTCTTCACCGTCATTTTGCGCGATATTACGCTCCGCAAGCGCGCCGAACAGCACCAGTCGCTGCTGCTTGGCGAACTGGCCCATCGCGTCAAGAACACGCTCGCGGTCGTGCAGTCGCTGGCGTCGCAGACACGCCGATTCGCAGAGCCTGAGCAATTTCATGGCACCTTCACCGGCCGTCTCGCGGCACTTGGCAAGGTGCATGATCTTCTGACGCATTCGGAATGGCAGGGCGCATCGCTGGCCGACGTGGTCCGATTTGGTCTCGAACCGTATGCCGCTGCGGGGCCCGACGCGCGCTGGACGATCGAGGGGCCGGGGCTCTGGCTCGCGCCCAACGAGGCGGTCACCCTCAGCCTCGCATTCCACGAACTCGCGACGAACGCAGTCCGGTACGGGGCACTATCGAACGCGTATGGCCGGATCTATGTCCGTTGGACGCTAGAGCCGGAGGATCAACCGGAAGCAGTAACGATTCGTTGGAGCGAACATGGCGGCCCGGCGGTCAGTCAGCCGTCCCATCGCGGCTTCGGATCGCGGCTTCTGGAGCGCGCCATTACCCATGAACTCGGCGGGACTGCCGAAACGACTTTCGGCCCGGCCGGCGCCGAATGCAGTCTCCGCTTTCCGCTTTCGACCCGAATCAGGATGCAACCATGAACCCAGCGGCGCCCCGGCCGGGCTTGTCCATTCTCATCGTCGACGATGAGACGCTGATCGCCTTGCTGCTGGAAGACATGCTGGTTGATATGGGATGCAACATCGTGGGTCCGGCGCCCTCGGTGACGCAGGCGATGGCGCTGATCGACAGCGAGGGTGATACGATCGATGGCGCTTTGCTCGACATCAATCTGCGGGGTGAGCTTGTCTACCCGGTTGCCGATGCGCTTATCGCGCTTGAAGTGCCGTTCGTGTTCGTTTCGGGATACGCGTCGCACGGGATCGACCCCCGCTATGCGGCGGTCTCCGCCCTGGCAAAACCGATCTCCATGGCGACGCTTGAGGCCGCGGTGAACGGCTTCGCCGTAGCGCGCCGCGCGAATCGGACCCGTTAGGCGACGCGCCGGAATGACTGCTTCAGTCCGGCGGCTCCCGCCTCCGGTGATGCGGCCATCGGCATTCGCTTATTCTCGCGGAGAATCCCGCAACACCAGTGCCGCCCGAGTTATGGGGCGCCGCTTTTTCCGTGACTCGCGACACCGCTGACATATAAGGCAAGGCGTCCCATCAGAAAACACCTCAGTGTGCAAAGATAATGATCTGGATGATGCCGCCCCATCGTCGCCACTGAAATCGGGCCGCGATTCGTCGCCGCGCCGCGTCCGGAGGCGGTTTTGACCCGGGCCGGACAAACCGGCGGACGACGCATGCGGGGACCGATCCTGCGATATGGCTTTGCCTTGTCGATGGTGGCCGCCGCCGCGGCGCTGCGCGGCTGGTTACATCCTCATTTCACTGAGTTCCCCTATTTCCTGTTCTATCTGGCTGCCGCGGCCGTCGCGGTAATTGCCGGCGCCGGCCCCGCCATCGTGGCCACGCTCGCCGCTGCCGCGTACAACCAATATCCATTGTTATACCAATATAAGTCGTTCGGCGCGGAAAATCCCTCCGATATCGTCAGGCTGCTGGCGTTCGTATCGCTTGGCACCATCACCGCCCTGATGGTGGAGTTGCTTCGAAGCAGCCGCCGGGAGCGAATTCTGACCGCGCTGGCGTTGCGGGACAGCGAAGAACGCTTCCACCAACTGGTCGACGGGGTCGAGGACTACGCCATCTTCATGCTCGACCAGCAGGGCCGCGTTGCCAGTTGGAATACCGGGGCGGAACGCATCGCAGGCTGGTCCGAAGCCGAGATCATCGGCGCCAACGTCTCCCGGATCTTTCCGGCCGAACTCCGCGACACCGGCCTGCCGATGAAACAACTCGCCATCGCCGCCGCACGCGGCCGGTTTCGCGAGGAGGCCGAGCGCGTGCGCAAGGACGGATCGCGCTTCTCGGCCGAGATCGCCATCACCGCGCTGCGTGATAAGAACGACAATCTGCGTGGCTACGCCGAGGTCATCCGCGACGTGAGCGAACGCAAGCGCGCCACGCGGGATATGGCGGAAAGCCGATTGCGGCTCGCCAGCGTGGTCGAGTCCGCGATGGATGCGATCATCACCATCGCTGCGGATCAGCGCATCGAATTGTACAATGCCGCGGCGGAGGCGATGTTCGGCTGGCCGGAGGCCGAAGCGCTCGGCATGCCGCTTGAAACGCTGATTCCGCAACGGCTTCGCGACGCGCATGCCGCCGAAGTCCTCGCCTTCGCCGCCAGCGGCGCCACGACCCGCACCGGCGCCAAGCCCGGCTCGCTGATCGGCCTTCGGCGCAATGGCGAGGAATTCCCGATCGAGGCCTCGATTTCCCGCGCCGAGGTGAGCGGGCGCATGCTGATGACCGTCATTCTCCGCGACGTCACGGCGCGCAAGCGGGCGGAAGAGCACCAATCGCTGCTGCTGCGGGAGCTCGCGCATCGGGTGAAGAACACGCTTGCCGTCGTGCAGGCGATCGCGTCGCAGACCCGCCGGTTCGCCAGGCCGGAGCAATTCCATGACACCTTGACCGGAAGGCTCGCGGCGCTCGGCACGGCCCACGACCTGCTGACCCGCTCGGAATGGGAGGGCGCCGATCTGGGCGACGTGGTGCGGATGGGGTTCGCGCCGTATGAGGGTCTCAGCGCGGTTCAACGCTGGACGATCAAGGGACCGCGGATACGGCTGGCTCCGAACGAGGCCGTCACGTTCAGCCTGGTGGTGCATGAACTCGCAACCAACGCCGCCAAGTTCGGCGCGCTGTCGAGTGCGAGCGGCACGATCGAGGTCCTGTGGGAACTCGATGACGCAACCATGCCGGCAGGGCTGGTCATCGTGTGGCGCGAGCGCGGCGGACCGCCGGTGAGTCCTCCAACCGGGACCGGCTTCGGGTCCCGGCTGCTCGACCGCGCGATAACGCATGAACTGGGTGGCAAGGCGGAGGTGACGTTTGCCGCGGAGGGCGTCGAATACCGGCTGCGGCTGCCGCTGTCGCCGAAGGTCCAGGTCCAGCCGTGAACGCTGTTGGACTGGACCCGGTTCGTTGCATCGACATACTGTAGAGTTTCATCGTCGGACCGGAGCGGGCCTTGAACCATCGTTTGCGTCTATGGGCCGCGGCCCTCGTGCTGACCGCCACCGGCATCTCCGCCGCCGCCGCCGAACAGGCCGGTCTGTCCGGCAGCGTCCCGGGCGGCGTGCTGCGCGCCACGCTGGACAACGGACTGCGCGTGGTCATCATCCCCGACCGCCTGGCGCCGGTGGTCACGACCGAACTGAACTACCTCGCCGGATCGAACGACGCGCCGGAGGGGTTTCCCGGCACCGCCCATGCCCTGGAGCACATGATGTTCCGCGGCAGCGCGGGTCTGGACCGTGAGCAGCTAGCCGAAACCGGCGCTCTGCTGGGGGGCGTCTACAACGCCGACACGACCGAGACCGTGACGCAATTCACCTACACCGTACCAGCCGGCGACCTGAGCGTGCCGCTGCGGATCGAGGCGTCGCGGATGCAGGGGCTCAACCTTAACCAGGCGGACTGGGAGCAGGAACGGGGCGCCATCGACCAGGAAGTCTCGCGCGACCTGTCCAGCCCAATATATAATTATATGTCGCAGGCGCAGGCGATCCTGTTCGAGGGAACGCCGTATCAGCACGACGCCCTCGGCACCCGGCCGTCGTTCGAAAAGACCGATGCCGCCCTGATCCGGCGCTTCTACGAAACCTGGTACGCGCCGAACAACGCCATCCTGGTGATCGCCGGCGACGTGCAGCCCGACGCCGCGCTGGCGGAGGCCAAGGCGGCGTTCGGCGCGATCCCGAGCCGCAAGGTGCCGGAACACGCGGCGTTCACGCTGCAGCCGGTGCAGCCGCGAACCCTGTCGCTGGCGACCGATTTTCCGGTCGGCCTTGTCACCATTGCATATCGAATGCCCGGGCTGAAGGACCCTGACTTCGCCGCCGCGGATATCCTGTCCGACGTCCTGGCAAGCGAGCGCGCAGCCCTTTACGGCCTGGTTCCCGCAGGCAAGGCGTTGATGGCGCGGTTCAACTACCACGCCAAGGCCGATGTCGGCGTGGGGCTGGCGTACGCGGCCTTCCCCTCGGCGGATGATCCGGCCCCCGTGCTGGCGGATGTGCGGCGCATCATCGCCGAAGCCGCACGCAACGGCGTCGCACCGGACCTGGTCGAGGCGGCGAGACGGCAGGAACTGGCGCATCTGGCCTTCGCCGCCAACAGCATCCAGGGGTTGGCGGGCAACTGGTCGCATGCGCTGGCTTTCCAGGGCGCCGAGTCGCCTGAGGATCTTGCCCGCGCCTACGCCGCCGTCACGGTCGAGGACGTCAACCGTCTGGCCCGCGTGCTGCTCGATCCGGATCACGCGGTGACCGCCGTCCTGACGCCGCGCGAATCCGGGCGGCCCGTCGCCGGTTCCGGCTTCGGCGGCGCCGAATCGTTCGCCGCGGCGCCAGACCATCCGGTCACGCTGCCGGACTGGGCCGCCGCCGCGCTGGCCACCCTGCATCTGCCCGATCCCGGTGAGGCGCCGGACATCAGCACGCTGCCGAACGGGCTGCGGCTGATCGTCCAGCCGGAGCATGTCAGCCACACCGTTTCGGTATTCGGGCGCGTCCGCCAGGTTCCGGAGATGCAGGAACCGCCTGGCAAGGACGGTGTCGCGTCGGTCATGAACGGTCTGTTCGACTACGGGACCGAAAAGCGCGACCGGCTGGCCTTCCAGGAAGCGATCGACGGCATCGCCGCCCGCGAACGTTCCGGGCCGAACTTCTCGTTGCAGGTGCTGACGCCGGCGTTCGAGCAGGGCATGCAATTGTTGGCGGAGAATGAGTTGCATCCCGCGTTCCCGGCGGATGCCTTCGAGGTGGTCCGCAAACAGCACGCCCGCAGCGTCGCCGGGCTGCTGCATTCCCCCGACTTCCTGTTTGAGGAGGCGGTCAAGCGCGCCATCGTGCCGGAGGACGATCCAACGCTGCGCTACGCCACGCCGGAGTCTGTGACGGCGCTGCAACTCGCCGACGTCAAGGCGTATTACGCGGCCAATTTCCGGCCGGACCTCACCACCATCGTCGTCCTCGGCGACGTGACGCCCGAGCAGGCGCGGCGCGTCGTCCAGGATACGTTCGGCGTGTGGCACGCCGATGGACCGACCCCGGCGATCGACCTGCCGGCGGTCGGCCCGAACCCGCCATCGCAGGCCCGCGTGCCCGACAGCAGCACCTTGCAGGACACCGCCTATCTGGCGGAATCCGTCGGCGTGCCGGTCTCCAGCCCGGACCGCTATCCGCTGCTGCTCGGCAACGTCATTCTCGGCAGCGGCTTCACCTCCCGTCTCTACCGCGACCTGAGGATCAAGACCGGATACGTCTACTCTGTCAGCAGCGATCTGGACTGGTCACGCACGCGCGCGGAATACGCTGTGTCGTTCGGCGCCGATGGCGAAAACGTGGACAAGGCGCGCCAGCTTGTCCTGCGCGATCTGAAGGATATGCAGACCACGCCCGTTGGCGATGCGGAACTGACCCGGGCGAAGGCCGAACTGCTGCGGCAGTTGCCGATGCAGCGCGCCAGCGTGAGCGGGATCGGCGGCCAATACCTGCATCTGTCGGACCTCGGCCTGCCGATCGATACGTTACAACAATTGCCGGGGCGTTATCTGGCGGTCTCCGCTTCCGAAATTCAGAGCGCCTTCTCTACCTGGGTGCGTCCCGCCGATCTCGCGCAGGTGGTGAAGGGGCCGTAAAAAAGGTCAGGACTCTGTCCTCGGCTTTCGCCGGGGCAGGCTCTGGACCCGCAAAGGGGCGACGCCCCTTTGATCGCATTTATTTAAGGCTGGTGGACGCGCGGGGCGACACGGTCGCCGCTTCCCGTTCACCCGCCTTATACCGGGGTTCCAAGGGCCGCCGGCCCTTGGCGGGGTCGAGGGGCAGAGCCCCGCGCCTTGCCTAAGTCGGCTCAACCTTCACAATGCCCGGGCGGGGGGAGCAAGCGTGCTCCTTCAGCACCGCTTCCGTGCCCGGGTCGATTTCCTTCATCAGCACGTCGTAGCCCCAGAGATCGGCCAGATGCTGCAGCACCTGCCGGGCGTCCTTTTCCTCCAGCAGCACGCGGTTCAGCGCGCGATGGTGCAGGATCAAGCGGCGGTCGCCGGCGAGGTTGACGTCCACCACCTGGATGTCGGCCGAGGTCCAAGAGATATCATACTGCTTGGCCAGCGCCTGCTTGATCTTCCGGTAGCCGCGTTCGTCGTGGATCGCCTCCACCCGCAGGTTCGGCTCGTTCGAGTCGTCCATCACATGGAACAGCCCGAACTGCCGCACCAGCTTCGGGCTAAGGTATTGCAGGATAAAGCTCTCGTCGCGGTAGTTGGCCCACACGTCGCGCAGCACGTTCATGTGGTCGTTGCAGCCGGCGATGTGCGGGAACCACTGCTTGTCCTCGGCCGTCGGCACTTTGCAGATGCGCTCGATGTCCTGCATCATGGCGAAGCCGAGCGCATACGGATTTAGCCCGGAATAGCGCCGATCGTCGAATTCCGGCTGGAACACCACGTTGGTGTGCGACGACAGGAACTCCACCATGGCGCCGTCGGTCAGCAGCCCCTTGGTGTGCAGGCGGTTCATGATCTCGTAGTGCGTGTAGGTGGCGCAGCCCTCGTTCATCACCTTGGTCTGCGACTGCGGATAGAAATATTGCGCGATGATGCGCACGATCCGCAGAATCTCGCGCTGCCAGGGCGCCAGCCTCGGAGCGGTCTTTTCCATGAAATACAGGATGTTTTCCTGCGGCAGTTGCAGGATCGCCTTGCGTTGCTCCTCGGCGGTCGGATTGTTCTTGGCGTTGTCCTTGCCGGGGACCGTGCGCCAGAGATCGTTAAACACCTTCTCATCGTGCTCGCGGCGCTCGCGCTCGCGCTTTTCCTCCGACCGCAAATCGGCCGTGCGCTTGCGCGGATATTTGTGCACCGCGTGGCTCATGAGCGCGTGGGCCGCGTCCAACAGGCGTTCGACCGCCGCCTCGCCGTAGCGTTCTTCGCACGACATGATATAGTCGCGGGCGAACTCCAGGTAGTCCAGGATGCCGTTGGCATCCGTCCACTGCTGGAACAGATAGTTGTTCTTGAAGAAGTGGTTGTGCCCGAACGCCGCGTGAGCAATCACCAGCGTCTGCATCGTGGCGGTATTTTCCTCCATGATGTAGCTGATGCACGGGTTCGAGTTGATAACGATCTCATACGCCAGGCCCTGCATGCCGGCCTGGTAGAGCGCCTCATTCCGGGCGAAATGCTTGCCGAACGACCAGTGCTTGTAGAACAACGGCATGCCGATGGAGGAATAGGCGTCGAGCATCTGCTCGGTGCCGATGACCTCGATCTGGTTGGTGTAGATGTCCAGCCCCATCTCGCCGAGGCCGATTTTCGAGATTTCGTCGTGACAGCGTTGGATGGTGCTGAATTCCCAGTCGGCTCCTTCGAACAGCGGGCGCTCGGCCCGGATCAGCGTGCTGCTCATTCGGCGTGTGCCTCCGATCCTTGCTTCTTGGCGAACAGCTCACGGAACACCGGGTAGATGTCCCGGCGGTGTCCGACCTTGCGCATCGCCATGGGTGCGCCGTTGCGGATGATCGTCGAGTAGGTCTGCCACAGATCGCTGTCGCGGCGGATGAAGCCGGGCGGGAAATGCTCGGAATCGCGGCCGACTTCCAGATAGGCGTAGTATTGGCACGCCGGCAGCAGCACCTTGGTCAGCAGCGCCGCGGTCTTGTCGTTGTCGCTGGCCGTATTGTCGCCGTCCGAGGCCTGGGCCGCGTAGATGTTCCAGTTGTCCGGGCTGTAGCGCTCGGTGATGACGCGCTGCATCTCCTCCAGCGCGGTGGACACGACCGTGCCGCCGGTTTCCGGGCTGTTGAAGAAGGTGTCCTCATCGACTTCCGACGCTTGATGCGTATGGCGGATGAACACCACGTCCACGTTCTTGTAGCGGCGCTTCAGGAAGATATACAGCAACACGTAGAACCGCTTCGCCAGGTCCTTCATGTGCTCGGTCATCGAGCCGGACACGTCCATCAGGCAGAACATCACCGCCTGGGCGACCGGTTTCGGTGTCGCCTCGAACCGCTTGTAGCGCACATCCAACGGATCGATGTAGGGGATCAGCCCGGTGCGGCGCTGCTTGCGCGCCAGTTCTTCCTCCAGCGCGATGCGGCGAGGTTCATCGGAACCGTCGCTGAGCGCCTCGATTTCGTCCCGCAGCGCCTGCAGTTCCTCGGCCTTCGGGCGGCGCAAAGCGATGCGTCGCGACAGGCTGTTCCGCACCGTCCGGTTCAGCGCCAGGTTGGCCGGCGAGCCGCTGACCGAATAACCGGCGCGATTGTAGACCACCGCCTCCGCGTTGACGACGCGGCGCTTGGCCAGATCGGGAAGTTCCAAGTCTTCAAGGAACAGATCGACGAATTCCTCGCGCGACAGGGCGAAGCGGAAATCGTCTTCGCCCTCCCCGTCCGGGCTGCCTTCCGATCCGCCGCCGCCACCGCCACTCGGAGGCCGCGCGATCGTATCGCCAGCGATGTATTCCTTGTTCCCCGGCAGCAGGTGGTCGCGGATGCCACCACTGCTGCTGCGCCGGAACGACGGTTCGTGAACGCCCTGCGCGGGCAGCACCACCTCGCCGCCTTCGTCGGCGTCCTTGATGCTGCGGCTGCCCGCGCTTTCATGCACGGCCTTGCGGATCTGCGATTTGGCACGCCGCATGAAGCGTTGCCGGTTTGCGAGATTTTTCCCACTCGGGTTCAGGCGGCGGTCAACGATGTGCATAACGTGCCTGTGACACCTTTCCAGGTTCGGCGGGCACTCTAGCCCGCCTGCTTCACGCGCATATACCACTCCACGAGCCGTCTGACCTGCCGTTCCGTGTAGCCGCGGGCGGTCATGCGATCGACGAACTCCGTGTGTTTCTTTTCGGTATCACTGTCCTTCTTCGAGCCGAAGCTGATCACCGGCAGCAATTCCTCAACCTGGCTGAACATACGCCGTTCGATCACGTCGCGGATCTTCTCATAGCTCGTCCACGACGGATTTTTTCCGTTGTTGTTCGCCCGGGCACGCAAGCAGAATTTTACCACTTCATTACGGAAGTCTTTCGGATTCGCAATTCCGGCGGGCTTCTCGACTTTCGTCAACTCTTGATTGAGCAGTTCACGGTTGAGCAACTGTCCCGTGTCTGCGTCCTTGAAGTCGATATCCTCGATCCAGGCATCGGCATAGGAAACGTAACGGTCGAACAGGTTCTGGCCGTAGTCGTGATACGATTCCAGATACGCCTTCTGGATCTCGTTGCCGATGAATTCGGCGTAACGCGGCGCGAGTTCGCCCTTGATGAACTCCAGATAGCGCTTCTCGGTTTCCTGCGGCATCTGGTCGCGCCGGATCGACTGCTCCAGCACATACATCAGATGGACCGGATCGGCCGCAATCTCAGTGGTGTCGTGATTAAAAGTCGCAGCCAGGACCTTGAAGGCAAAGCGGGTCGAGGCCCCGTCCATGCCTTCCTCGACACCGGCCGTGTCCTTGTATTCCTGCAGGCTCCGCGCGCGCGGGTCGGTTTCCTTCAGGCTTTCGCCGTCATACACACGCATCTTGGCATACAGGGTCGAGTTCTCATGCCGCTTCAGGCGCGACAGCACCGAGAACCGTGCCAGCATCTCCAAGGTCGCCGGGGCGCACGGGGCCTGCCCGAGTTCCGACCGCGACACCAGCTTTTCGTAGATCTTCTGCTCCTCGGTGACGCGGAGGCAGTACGGCACCTTGATCACGTAGATCCGGTCGATGAAGGCTTCGTTGTTCTTGTTGTTCTTAAAGGTCTGCCACTCCGACTCGTTGGAGTGGGCCATGATGATGCCCTGGAACGGGATCGCACCTATATTCTCGGTCCCGATATAATTCCCTTCCTGCGTCGCCGTCAGCAGCGGGTGCAGCATCTTGATCGGCGCCTTGAACATCTCGACGAACTCGAGCATGCCCTGGTTGGCGCGATTCAGACCTCCCGAATAGCTGTAGGCGTCGGGATCGTTCTGCGAATGCAACTCCAGCTTGCGGATATCGACCTTACCCACGAGCGAGGAGATGTCCTGGTTGTTCTCGTCGCCCGGCTCGGTCTTGGCAACGCCAATCTGGCGCAGCCGCGAAGGCATCAGCCGCTGCACGCGGAATTTCGAGATGTCGCCGTTGAATTCATCGAGCCGCTTCAGGCACCACGGACTCATGAGCCCGGTCAGGCGGCGCCGCGGGATGCCGTACCGATCTTCCAGCACCGGCCCCATGCGCTCCGGGTCGAACAGACCGAGCGGGCTTTCGAACACCGGGCTGAGAGTGTCGCCCGCCTTCAGCACATAGATGGGATAGGTCTCCATCAGCGCCTTCAGCCGTTCCGCGAGCGACGATTTGCCGCCGCCGACGGGACCGAGCAGATACATGATCTGCTTGCGCTCCTCGAGGCCCTGCGCGGCGTGCCGTAGGAAGCCGACGATGCGTTCGATCGTCTCTTCCATGCCGTAGAATTCGCTGAACGCCGGATAGACCCGGATGGTGCGGTTCATGAAGATCCGGCCCAGGCGGGCGTCCTTCGATGTGTCGACCATGTCCGGCTCGCCGATGGCGGCGAGCAGGCGTTCGGTCGCCGTGGCATAGACCATCGGGTCCGCGCGGCAGGCGTCCAAATATTCCGACAACGACATCTCGGCTTCGCGGTTGACCTCGAAGCTTCGGGCGTAGGCGGTGAAAATGTCATCGACCGGATGCATCGGCCGCTCCTGTGCTAAGGGTGATGCCACGCTGCGCCGGCGTCACATGCTGAATGTGAGAGATGGGTGCAATCGTAGCGTATGAGGGTGGCTTCGCGTGAATGTTTTCGGCGAGTCGCATCAACAGAACCGCATCGACGTGAGATTGGCCGAAATCGGGGCCGCCATTTGCAAAGCCGTTCGCATTGATTGTCCTGTCGCCGGTTCGCAACCGGAATTGGCATGGTTTGATTGAAAGGTCATCGATCATTTCCTTGTGCATCCGCAAAGGAACCGCTTGCGCGGAATTTGAGTGCGCCCGAGCCAAATTGAAGGTCCTGTTCGCGGCTTGCCTGGCCGCCTCCCAGGGACCGATCACTGAATAGTGAAAGCCGCTGGTGGGGAACTCAAGAAAATTCGCATAACGCGAACAAGGAATCGCGCGGGCCCGGGACGGGCGGAACGGCGTCGCTTCGAGTTTGCGTGCGACATGGAAATTGGCGCGCCGGCAGGCGTGTTTCGTTGCGCGGGGCCAGCAGCCGGGCGCCAGGGCGGCGGCCGCCAGGTTCGTCATGAGCGCCTCCGTGTCCAGCGGCCGGTCCAAGTTGCGGCGACCGCGGCCAGGCTAACTGAATACACGGATATTCTTAAGGAATCGTTAACGTGTGCCGTTTTCGTTCCGGGGCTTTTGTTCATCCTGCAACGCTACACCAAGGAAAAGCCGAAGTGGCTGAAAATCTGTGTATGGTCTGTCCCTGTGCAGCCATTGCCGAAACGGAAGGCACGTGCACCGCCAGCGCGCGGCGCGACGGTCCCCGACTGTAACGCCCGAACGCTGGTAACATGTTGAATCATCGATTTTTTCCACACGGAATCTGGTCCCGTTGCAATCCCCTTCGGAAACAAGCCGGTCGGGCGAATTTGGGGCACGGGGCTGTGTGGACGGGCGGCCTTAAGTAACAAATCATCGTGTCGGCCGCGGTTCCGCGCTATACCCGGACGCAGTTGCCGCCCCAATCGGCTTCCGCATAACAGGCACCATCATGCCTTCGCCGAACGATATGCCCATTTGGGCCGGACTGACGCTGGACCGTCCCCGTGTCATGGGAATCCTGAACGTCACGCCTGACAGTTTCAGCGGCGCCGGGCCGCGGGATGCGGTCGACGCAGGGTTGGCCATGGCCGCCGCGGGGGCGGACATCATCGATGTCGGCGGCGAAAGCACGCGCCCGGGCGCGGGCGACGTGCCGCCGGACGTCGAGCAGGACCGCGTCATCCCGGTGGTCCGTAGGCTCGCCGGTGCCGGCCTGTGCGTCTCGGTCGATACGCGCAACGCCGCGACCATGCGCGCCGCCCTCGACGCCGGGGCAAGGATCATCAACGACGTTTCGGGGCTGACCCACGATCCCGATGCCGCCGCCCTGGTCGCGTCACGCGGCTGTCCGGTCGTGCTGATGCACATGCGCGGCACGCCCGGCACCATGAATGCCGCCGCCGTCTATGGCGATGTCGTCGCCGAGGTGCGCGCCGAACTGACCGCGCGGATCGACGCCGCGATCGCCGCCGGCATCGCGCGCGGCAACATCGCCATCGACCCCGGCATCGGCTTCGCCAAGCTGGCCGATCATTCCCGCGCGATCCTGCGCGATCTCGAGGCATTCGCCAGCCTCGGCTACCCGGTCCTGGTCGGGCTGTCCCGCAAGTCTTTCATCGGCGCCATCAGCGGCGAGACCCGCGCCGATCGGCGGCTTGGCGGGTCTTTGGCGGCGGCTGTGTTCGCGGCGCTACGCGGCGCAAAAATCTTCCGGGTCCATGACGTACCCGAGACAGTACAAGCGTTTCGTGTCTGGCAATCATTGTTGGTTTGACGCAAGTTTCCGTCTCCCGGACGCTGGGTATCCCGCCTCCGGGCCAGGGGGAACGGCGGGTTAGCCATGACGAACACCAGACGGCTATTCGGGACTGACGGCATTCGGGGCAAGGCGAACGCCGACCCGATGACAGCGGGGATCGCCTTGCGGCTCGGGCAGGCAGCCGGCTTGTTGTTCACCCGCGGTGAGCACCGGCATCGCGTCGTCATCGGCAAGGACACCAGGCTGTCCGGTTACATGCTCGAACCCGCGCTGACCGCCGGCTTCATCGGCGCCGGCATGGACGTCACCCTGCTCGGGCCCTTGCCGACACCGGCGGTGGCGATGCTGACCCGGTCGCTGCGGGCTGACCTGGGCGTGATGATCTCGGCGTCACACAATCCATATGAGGATAACGGCATCAAGCTGTTCGGCCCCGACGGCAACAAGCTTTCGGACGAACGGGAAGCCGAGATCGAGGCGTTGATGGACAGCGCCTTCGGCGAAAGACTGGCCGAGCCGCACCTGTTGGGCCGCGCCGCGCGGCTGGAGGACGCCGCCGGACGGTATATCGAAGTCGCCAAAGCCAGCTTCCCGCGCGGCCTGCGCCTCGACGGGCTGCGCATCGTGATCGATTGCGCCAATGGCGCCGCGTATAAGGTCGCGCCGACGGTGCTCTGGGAACTCGGCGCGACCGTGATCCCCCTCGGGGTCAATCCCGATGGTTTCAATATCAATAAGGGATGCGGCTCGACGGTCCCGGAGTTCATCTGCGCGCAGGTTCTCGAGCACGGCGCGCATCTCGGCATCGCCCTCGACGGCGACGCCGATCGGCTGCAGATCGCGGATGAAAATGGGGAACTGGTAGACGGCGACCAGATCCTCGGGCTGATCGCGGAGTCCTGGCACAAGGCGGGCACCCTGCGGGGCGGCGGCATCGCCGCGACCGTGATGTCGAATCTCGGACTGGAACGCCACCTCGATGCGCTCGGTCTGAAGCTGCATCGCACCAAGGTCGGCGACCGTTATGTCGCTGAGCATATGCGCGCGACCGGCATGAATGTCGGCGGCGAACAATCCGGCCACCTGATCATGTCCGATTTCGCGACCACCGGGGATGGATTGCTCGCAGCGCTGCAGGTGCTGGCGGTGTTGGTGCAGAAGGGGCAGCCGGCTTCGGAGGTCTGCCAGGTGTTCAAGCGGCTGCCGCAGCGGCTGAAGAACGTGCGGTTCACCGGTCCGTCCCCGTTGCGCGAGGAATGCGTGCAAGCCGCCATCCGGGAGCAGGAAGTGCGCCTGAGCGGCACCGGTCGCCTGCTGATCCGCGAAAGCGGCACCGAACCGCTCGTGCGGGTGATGGCGGAGGGCGAGGACGGCATGCTGGTGGCCGAGGTCGTCGATTCGCTCTGCGAAAAAATTGCCGACGTCGCCCGCTTGCGGGTCGCATTGGCCTGATGCGCGGCCGGGTCCTCGTCATCGCCGGATCGGATTCCGGCGGCGGCGCGGGTATTCAGGCCGATATCAAGACAATCACGGCGCTGGATGCTTTCGCCGCGACGGCGATCACCGCCCTGACCGCGCAGAATACACTGGGCGTGCATGGCGTGATGCCGGTGCCGCCGGACTTCATCCGCCAGCAGATCGACGTCGTGATGTCCGACATCGGCGCCGACGTCATCAAGATCGGCATGCTGGGCGATGCGGTTACGATCGAGGCGGTCTGCGATGCGCTTGCCGCGTATGCGCCGGGGGTGCCTGTGGTGCTCGATCCGGTGATGGTGGCGAAAGGCGGACACGCGTTGCTCGCGGCCGAGGCGGTGGATGTGCTGCGCCGCCGGCTGCTGCCGATGGCCGCGGTGATCACCCCCAATCTGCCGGAGGCCGAGGCGCTGACCGGACAGGCGATCGCCACCGAAGCGGAGATGCGAACCGCGGCGGCGGCGTTGCTGGGGCTGGGGGCGCCGGCCGTGCTACTGAAAGGCGGCCATCTGGCGTCCGAGACCGTCACCGATCTACTTGTGACCCGGGCGGGAATGCAGGCATTCGCCGCGCCGCGCATTCCGACACGGCACACGCATGGGACAGGTTGCACGACCGCCTCCGCGGTGGCGGCCGGCTTGGCGCAGGGCATGAGTCTGCGCGACGCGGTGGTGCGGGCGCGGGCTTACGTGCGTGCGGCGATCCAGTCGGCACCGGGGTTGGGCAAAGGGCACGGGCCCTTGAACCATGCGGTGACGATCGATACGGGACGGATCAAGTGATTCCGGGCCACCGCTTCAAGCACGTGCCGCGACAGATGGCCAGGACGGGCCATGACGGTGAGAGAACGATGCACTCGGCCAGCAATTGCCCTGCCCGGACAAAGCGCCAGCCTACCGCGCCAGCATCCCAGCGATCACATCGGCAAGCTGCGCGGTCGCGGCACTCATCGCGCCGACCAACGCCCCGGTCGTTCCGTCCACGGGCCTCACCGTCAGCGACACGCCGCGTGCTCGCGAGCGACGCCCATCCACCGCGACCTGCGCCTCCAGCCGCACGCCGCCCAGACGATCCAGATCGAACCGCTCGACATTGATTTCCACCGTCGCGTCCGGCAAAGCGGAGATCGCGCCGCTATCGGCGTATACGGTGCTGCCGGGCAGCCTCTGGCTTAATTCCAGCACCAGGATGCGGCCCATCATCGAATCCAGCGGCTCGCCCCACCACTCGTTCGCCAGCACGTCCATCCGGTAGCCCTCGGACGAACGCACGATCTGCGACCGCTCCAGATACCGAGCCAGCGAGATCGCCCGTACCTCGATCGTCCGCGGGCCACCGGCGCGAACCGCCCCTGGTTCCGGCGCCAGCACATACAGCGACGGATTGGGCGACGAACACGCGACCGGCAGCAGCGCCAGCGCCACCAACGCACGCCACGACAGCCTCATTGGATCCCCTGGTCGGTGCGGCCGCGAATCAGCGCCTCCGGATGGCGCGACAGCAGATCGGCCAGCACGCGGAGCGAACGCGAGGCATCAGACAACTGCAGCATCAGCCGATCGGCGTCGCGGCTGAAGCGGGAGTCGCCGCCGTAGCCGGTCTCCACCGAGCCGATAAGCTTGTTGGTCTTGGTCACGGCGTCTTCCAGCCCGGCCGAAATCGCCGGCAGACGCTTGGCCATCGGCGAGACGCCGCGATTGAGGTTGTTCACCAGTTCCTGCGTGCTGGCGAGCGTCGCCCGTAAGGAGGCAATCGACTCGCCCAACTGCCTGTCGTTCACCAGGCCGTTCACGCCCGCGAGGGTCTGGCTCAGGTTCTGGCCGATGGTTTCAAACGGAATGCTGTTCAGCCGGTTGACAAGATTGGTCGCGGCGGTGCCGACGTCGTCCGCGCTGCCGCCCAGCACGGGGACCACATAGTCCGGGCCATCCTTGCGCAGCTCCGCCGGACCGGCGTTGGCAAAGATATCCATCGACAACTGCTTCTGACCGGTCAGGAGATTTCCGCCTTCCAGCTTCACCCGCAGGCCGCGGCGGATCAGATCCCGCATCCTGGCGTCCAGATTGCCGTCAGTCGGAAGGTTCAGCATTGAAATCCGGTCGGGTTCGAGCGTGAAGTGAACCGGCGCGACGACGGTGTCGCTGGTCCGGTCGTAAACCAGGGACACGGCCGAGACCTCGCCGATTTTCAGCCCGCGCAACATCACGGGCGAGCCGGGTGCGAGGCCGGAGACCGAACTGCTGAAATTGGCGACGAACGGAACGCTGCGCTTGAACACCGACGCATCCGCCGCGTCCTTGTTCGGATACAAGGTGAACTGCCGATTGGCGGCGCTTTCCTCCGTCACTTTCGGATCGTCCGGCGTATCGAACGCGATGCCGCCCAAGACCACGGCCCGCAGCGATTCAACCTGGAACTGCAATCCGTTGGCGCCGAGCTGAACGGTCGCGCCGGAGGCGTTCCAGAAATGCGAATTGTCGTGGACGTATTTGTCGAACGGCGCGCGCACGAAGGCATGGATGGTGATGCTGCGCGCCATCTCTCCCACGTCCCAGCCCAGTATCTCCCCCGCCTCCAGGTCGCGGAACATGATCGGCGATCCCAAATTCAGCGAGCCGATCCGGTTGGCTTCCAGCAGGAAGGTGCGGCCGGGCACGTCGGATTGCAGAACCGGCGGGTTTTCCAGGCCGACGAAATCGGTCTGCGGCGCGCCGCCAAGCCCGGATGGCAGCAGGTCGATGTAGGAACCCGAAAACAGCGTCGACAAACCGCTGATCGATCCGGCGAAGAAGCGCGGACGCACCACCCAGAAGCGAGCCCTGTCGGTCAGCAAAGGCTCGGCTTCCTTGCTCATCCGGACCGTCACCACCACCCGCTTCAGGTCCGGTGCGAGCGCGATCTTCTGCACCACGCCCATATCGACTTCCTTGTGCCGCACATGCGACTGGGTCGCCTGCAGCCCCTCGGCGGTCTCGAACGTAATGGTGATCAGCGGCCCCCGCTCGGACAGCGTCTTCCAGGCGAGCCAGCCGCCAATGAACAGGGTCACCACCGGGATCGCCCAGATCAGCGACAGCTTGCGAGTGCGGTCGATCGTGGAGCGCACGATCGCGGACGGCGGACGGTCGCTCATGCCGCGGTCGCGTCCCGTACCGGTGCCGGCTGGCCCCGGTCCCACATCACGCGCGGATCGAAACTGCGCGCGGCAAACATCGTCAGGATGACCACCGCCGCGAATGCGATCGCTCCGGGGCCGGGATAGACGCTGGCGATCGTCCCGAACTGAACCAGCGCCACCAGAATGGACTCCATGAAGATGTCGATCATCGACCAGCGGCCGATGGCGTCGACGATGCGATACAGGACGGTGCGGTCATGCAAACGGCGGGTCATGCCCATGTGCGTGGAGATCAGCAGGGTGCCCAGGCCAATCAGCTTCAGCACCGGCACCGCGACGCTGGCGAAGAACACCAGCATCGCCAGCGGCCACATGCCATACTCGAGCAGGTCCCTGACACCGCCGAGGATCGTGCTCGGCGCTCCCCAGCCAAGCTGAATGACCGTCAGGACCGGGTAAACATTGGCCGGAATATAGAGGACCAGCGCCGCGAGGGCGAAAGCCCAGGTGCGCTGCATCGATCGCGGCTTGCGGCCGCGCAGGCGATGGCCGCAGCGCGGACACGGCGTGCGCTCGGCGGCGCGGCTCACGAGGCCGCAGATGTCGCAGCCGATGCGGCGGCGGCTGGCGGTATCGGGCCGCGCGCCGAGCCGCAAGCCTTGAATCACCGCGCGCCTTCGCCGGTTGGGCGGCTCCATCGCCTCCCACACCGCCTGTTCGTCCAGGCAGATATCGGCCAGCAGCATGATGCCGATCAGGCCGCCGAGGGCGTAGAGCGCGGGTCCGATGCTCACGGTGGCGATGGCGCTCAGGCGCACATAGGCGACATACAGGCCGAGCATGTAGATCTCGATCATCGACCACGGCCGCAGCCGCTCCACCCAGGCGAAGATCGAGCGCAGTTCGGCGGGCGGACGGTGCATCTGCAGGCCGGCGAGGACGGTCAGCATGCACAGCACCCGGGCCAGTGGCGCGGCGAAAGTGGTGATCAGCACCACCACCGAGAGCTCCCACAGTCCGTAATACTGCAGCTCCACCGGGCCGCTGACGAGGCTGGCGGCGCGATGCTGCCCGGCCCTCGTGACCGACATCACCGTCAGGGTGCCGGCGACGCCGAACAGGATCAGCGCCGACAGATTGAGCGCGGCCGGCAGCACCAGCGGATACTGCCGGGTATGGCGCAGGACGGCGTCGCAGCGCAGACAGAGCGCGCGCGACGCGGGCGGCATGGCGGGCACCACCTGCATCTGCCCGCAATCATGGCATTCGTGCAGCCTGGGCGCCGTCATGCTCACGACAGGCGGCACCATTGCGCTGGCCCATACCACGCTCGTGCCCATCAGAAAGCCGGAGGAAGAAAGATCGGGAAGCCCATCACCGTTACGTAGCACAGCGAGACTGTCAAAATGGAGGCGATGCGGGTGCCGATGGTGGAAATGTGTAACGGCATGCCGGTTTCCCTTTGCCGTCAGTACGGGCAAAAACGCTCGGCTAAGGGGAGTATAAAGAATGGCTTCGCAAATGATCCAAGATGCGGTCGCGTTCGGCCGGCGCGGTCTGCTCGTCGGCTCGCTGTTGGCGCTGGCCGCACCTGCTTTGGCGCAAGACTCGCCGGGGGTTACGCCGACTGAGGTCAAGATCGGCAATACCAACGCCTATAGCGGGCCGGCCTCGGCGTACGGGGTGATCGCCAAGACCGAGAGCGCCTTCTTCAAGATGGTCAGCGACCAGGGCGGCGTGGCCGGTCACAAGATCAACTTCATTTCCTACGACGACGGCTACAGCCCGCCGAAGACGGTGGAGCAGACGCGGCGCCTGGTCGAGGAAGATCAGGTCGATTTCCTGTTCAACAGCCTGGGGACGCCGACCCAGACCGCGGTGCAGAGATATCTGAATATGAAGAAAGTGCCGCAGTTGTTCGTCGCGACCGGGGCGGACAAGTGGGGCGACTACAAGCACTTTCCCTGGACGATGGGCTATCAGCCAAGCTACCGGACCGAGGCGCAGATCTACACCAAATACATGATGTCGCAGTTTCCGAAGGCAAAGTTGGCGATTCTGTATCAGAACGACGACTTCGGCAAGGATTACCCGGCCGGCGTGAAAGACGTGCTGGGCGACAAATACGCCTCGACCGTGGTCAAGGAGGTCAGCTACGAGACCTCCGACGCGACGGTAGACAGCCAGTTGACGACGCTTCAGTCGTCCGGCGCGGACGTGCTGCTGGTGGCGGCGACGCCGAAATTCGCCGCCCAGGCGATCAAGAAGGTGCACGATCTGGGCTGGCACCCGACCTTCTTCCTGACCAACGTGTCGATCTCCGTCGGCGCGGTGATGACCCCGGCCGGTCCGGAGAACGGGGTTGGCATCATTACCACCGGGTATATGAAGGACCCGACCGATCCGGCGTTCAAGGACGACGCGGGGATGAACGAGTGGCGGACATTCATGGCGAAATATATGCCGGGCGCCGACATGACGGACGGCAATTATTCCTATGCGTATGGCGTCAGCATGGTGATGTGGCAGGTGCTGAAGCAGTGCGACGGGAACTTCTCGCGCGCGAACGTCATGAAACAGGCGGCGAATTTGCACGACGCGTATGATCCGGTGCTGCTGCCGGGGATCAAGGTGAACACCAGCCCGACCAACTTTCATCCGATCCGCGCGATGCAGTTGCAGAAGTGGACCGGGACGACGTGGCAGCGGTTCGGCGACGTGATCGAGGGGTCGGGTTCGTAGGATTTGGCCCGGCGGCGGCGGGCATCTGCCCACCAAGGTTCATGCCGGTTCGCGTTGAGAGCGACTTTCGCTATCCCCCGTCATGGCCCGGCTTATCCGGGCCACCCCCGCCAGCACCTGCCGCGACAGGTGGCCCGGACGCCGGGCCATGACGGGGCAGGCTGGCTCGATGCGTCGAACTCAACGGCGCTCGGTATTATTTCCGGAAAATAGGGGCCATGACGGGTTGTGGAGCAAGTCACTCCCAAAGCGCACCGGTATAATATCGCCAGGACAATTCCAGCCCGCCTGAAGCCGCTCTAATTCAGAAAAATCTTCCCCGGGTTCATCACGGCGCGCGGGTCGAGCGCCTGCTTCACCGCTCGCATCACGGTCAGCGCCTCGGCGCCGTGCTCCTGCTCCAGGAACTCGCGCTTGCCGATGCCGACGCCGTGCTCCCCGCTGCACGATCCGCCCAGGGCCAGTGCCCGGGCGACGATCTTCTTGTCCAGCTCCCAGGCCCGCGCCAACCCGTCCGGCTCCGGCGGAACCATGATCACCGTGTGGAAATTGCCGTCCCCCACATGTCCGACGATCGGTGCCGACAGGCCGGACGCCGCGATATCCTCCTTTGCCCCCAGAATCGCCTCGTTCAGCCGAGAGATCGGCACGATCGCATCGGTCGCGAGGCCCTTGTGACCGGGCTTCCACGCCAGCGCCGCCCAATAGGCGTCGTGCCGAGCCTGCCACAGCTTCGACCGCACCGCCGGATCGGTTGCCCAGGCGAAGCCGAGACCCTCGAACCCGAGAGCGATCTCCTCCGCCTGTCCGGCCTGTTCGGCCACCCCGTTCGGCGTGCCGTGAAATTCGAAGAACAGCGTCGGCAGCACCTCCAGGCCCTCCAGCTTCGAATAGGCAATACAGGCCGCCATCTGCGCATCGTCCAGCAACTCCATCCGCGCCACCGGGATGCCGTGCTGGAGGATGGCGATCACCGTTTCGACCGCATCGCGCAGCGTGTGGAACTGGCAGGTGGCGGAGGACACCGCCTCCGGAATGCCATGCAGGCGCAACTGGATTTCGGTGATCACCCCCAGCGTGCCCTCCGACCCGATGAACAGACGGGTCAGGTCGTAGCCGGAGGCGGATTTGCGCACCCGCCCGCCGGTGCGGATCAGCCGCCCGTCCGGCATCACCACCGTCAGGCCCATGACGTTGTCTCGCATGGTGCCATAGCGCACCGCGTTGGTGCCGGAGGCGCGGGTCGCCGACATGCCGCCGATGGTGCAGGCCGACGTTCCCGGATCGACCGGAAAGAACAGCCCCAGGTCGCGCAAATGCGCGTTCAACTGGTCTCGCGTCACGCCCGCCTCGACCCGGCAATCCATGTCCGGCTGGCTGACGTCGATGATCCGGTTCATCCGCGACAGGTCCAAGGAGATGCCGCCGCGCACCGGGGTCACATGGCCCTCCAGCGAGGTCCCCGCGCCATACGGCACCACCGGCACGCGTTCGGCGTAGCACAAGGCCAACAGGCGGGCGGCTTCCTCCGATGTTTCGACGAACGCGACGGCGTCGGGCAGGACGGGGGGTTGCGTGTCCTCGCCATGCGCATGGTGATCGCGCAGGTTCGCGTTAGTGGTGATGCGATCACCGAGGAACGCGCGGGCGGCGGCGATGACGGCTTCGACGGGCATGGGCGGTTCCCGGATTTGCTTTGCCGCAGCATTGGACCCGGCTCGCCTTGCTTGCAAGCTCTCTTGCTGCCTCGTGGCCCGTTACGCCGCCCGCGGGTTGACGACGGAGACCCGCGATGCCGCTACAGTCCAGACTTGACCTTCTCGGCGGAGTTCGTAACCGCATGGCCGGCCGCGCTCACGTCCTGGCCAACGCCCGCCGTCGTGTTGCAGGCGGTCAGGCAACCGATCACACCCGACAGAAGTACAAGATTAAGCAGGATGGCCGCGATTTGCCCGCGCATCAGAACTCACTCCTCATTTCGGCGGATATCCTGACACTGAATTTGCATTGATCTGCATCAAGATGACGAGATGTTTCCGCCGCGGTCTAATGCCAGACCGCATTGAGAGCGCTGCTTCCCGCCCATGACGGCGGCGACAGCAGAGGCACGCCGAAAAACCTGAGCGCGACTACGGGCGGCCGAATACTTCTACGACCGCCAGCAGCGCGGCAACTGGAATGTCGCGGACGGTGATGCGGCGGCCGGGTAGCCGCAGCGGCCTGAGAATGGATTCGATCCAATCCGGTCCACGCTCCCGGCACAGCCTCATGAAAGCCCGCTCCAGCGCCACTCGATACGTCATGCGCGAGTGCCCCCGCCGCGTAACGTGGGCAATTCAGTGATCAAGCCCGCCGCCGGCATCGTTGCACGCAACTCCTGAGAAATCCCGCGAACGTCGTAGAAGATTTGGTTTCGGCAAATCAACCGGAAACGATCGCCCGAAGTCGCCGGGCGCGCTTGATTCGTCGCGGCCCACAGCGAGAAGCTGTTAACGCCGGGCGTGACAGTGCCGGGATGTTTGATGCGGTATCGGCGGATTGCACGTCTCGGTTGCAGAGGTCGCGATCACCCTCAAGGCGCACGCCGAGAGCCAGTCAGCGCTGCAAACGTCGTGGCCGCCCCCCTCCGCGGCGGATCAGCCGCTGCGCAGGGCGTCCGAGGGAAGGAACCGCGCGACGATGCCGGTGGCGAGGCGAACCGGCTTGCGGGTGACGGAATCGAGGCAGCACCAGCAGCTTTCGACCTCGGCCAGTACGTCGTCGCCGTGCCGGATCATGGTCTTGTAGAACGCCCGCGCGCCCGACAGTTTCTCCAGCACCACCTTGACGACGATGTGGTCGTTGAGAAAAGCCGGATGCCGGTAGCTGATTTCGTGCTTCAGCGCGACCCAGAGGTGTGATGCGGCGACCTCCCTCGGCGCCAGGCGGCGCCAATGGCGCAAGACGGCGGCCTGGACCCAGGTCAGGTAGACGGCGTTGTTGACGTGGCCCATTTCGTCAATTTCGTTCGCCGCGACATCGATCTCGTAGTCCTGGCTGTTGGCCGGCTGAAGCTGCATGGCTTGATCCTTGCCGGCACGCACCGGCATACTGTCAGTCATGACAGTAGCAGATCCGGCACAGCCCGGGAAGCGCGTTCGGCGACGGCATCCGCCGGCGGCGATGCGGGCCGAAGTGTTGCGGGCGGCGCGCGACGTGCTGCGCGGCGAGGGCCCGCAGGCGATCACCTTGCAGGCTGTCGCGGCCCGCGCCGGCGTGTCGCATGGCAACGTGACATACCATTTCGGCACCGTCGCGGCGCTGCACACCGCCCTGATTGCCGGGATCATCGAGGATTTGACGACGGCCACAGCCGCTGCGGTGTCGCATTTGCGCGCCGGCGAAACCAGCCCCCGCGGCGTCGTCGATGTCGTGTTCGATGCGTTGGAGGCTGACGGCGCGGGACGTCTGATCGCCTGGCTGGTAGCCATCGGCGCCAGCCATCGCCTCGCCCCGTTCTTCGCCATGATCGCCGAATTCGCCGGGGAGATTTCGAAGGGCGAAGCCGGAGAGCGGGCCGGCGGCGTGGGCGCCCTAGGCCTGATCGTGGCCGCGGTCGTGGTACCGGCCCTCGGCGGAGCCTTAATCGGAGGCGACATGGAGGTCGCGCTCGACCTTCGCCACGGCAGCGTGCGGGCGTTGGTCGCGGACGGCATGGCCCGGCTGCGGCACAAGTCCGAAGGACGCTAGTAAACCCCGGGAATGAGCCGGGACGTCCGCGCGCGGTAGGCCTCGTAGTCCGCCCCGAACTCGGACGCCAGCAACCTTTCCTCCGCCCGGATGCGTCCCACGATCGGCACCAGCAGGCACGCGGTCAGCAGCACGCCGATGCCGGAGCGAAACGCCAACCCCCAGCCCAGCGAGTTGACCAGCAGCCCGAGGTAACTCGGATGCCGAATGATCCGGTAGATGCCGCCGGTCACCAGTTCATGTCCCTTCTGGATCGCAACCAGGCCGCTGAAGCGGTTGCCAAGCACCACCACAGGCCACAGCCGCAATGCACCGCCGACCGCGAACAGAACCACCCCCACCCAACGGACCGTCTCCCCGTCGAATGTCCAGATCTCCCGCCGATCGGCCCATGGCGGCAGATAGACGTCGAGCAGGCCGACTATGCCGATGGCCCAGATGACCCATCGGTTGCCGCGATCCTCGCGCTCGCCCGGACTGAGGTTGCCGCCGGCAAACACCGCGGCGATGGAAACGCCAATCAGGACGACCGCCAGCGCGGTGAGCGCGGGGTGGGAGAAGAACGCCGCGGTCCCGCCAAACGCGAACACGGCCAGACCGAGATAAACAGCGGTGCCCAGACCGATCGACACCCATCGGACGAATGGCGTGAGCATCTCCGGATCGCCCCGACGATTTCGTTCGATATGCGCTGCGTCGCCGCCGGCTTCAACGTGGTCGAACACAAACGCGATGACAGGCGCCAGACCGCTTGATTGCCGCCGCCCTATACCGCTGAAGTCGTCGATTGGATCGACCCTTCCTATCGCCGTTGACCGGACCGGGAACCTTCGATGCCCGATGCTCATGAAACCACCGGCGTTTTGCCCGACACCCGCCGCTCCGTCCCGGGCTGGCTCTTTCCGGCGCTGCGGGTCACGCTGGTTATCGGCGCCGGCTTTCTTGTCTGGTATGTTGCAGGCCATTGGAACCGCTGGACAGGAGCCGCCCGTTTTGAAAGCACCAATGACGCCTATACCGCCGGCGACGTGACGCCGCTGGCGGCGAAAGTGTCCGGCTACGTCGCCACCGTCGGCGTCACCGATTACCAGATGGTCCACAAGGGCGACCTGATCGTCCAGATCGATCCCTCCGATTATCAAGCCCAGCTTTTGCAGGCGGAGGCCAACCTGGCGGCGGCGCAGGCCGCTCTGGCCAACCTGGGGAACCAGAAGGACGTCCAGCGCGCACTGATCCGCCAGGCCGAGGCGACCATCGAGGCCACAAAAGCCGATCAACTGCGGTACGACTTGGAGGCGAAGCGCCAGCGCGACCTGTTGCAGACGAGGATCGCCGGCACCGAACAGCTGGTCGAGCAGGCCGACGCCAACGAGAAGCGAACCGACGCGCAGTTGCAGTTGAACGAGGCGCAACTCGACCAGCAGAGAGCCCTGTTGGCCAGTCTCGACGTGCAGGAGAACCAACTGAAGGCGCAGGTCACCGCCGCTCAGGGAGCGCTGGATTTGGCGCGCAATAACCTTGGCTACACGCGGATCGTTTCGCCCGACGATGGGCTGGTCGGGCTGCGCCAGGTGAGGCCCGGCCAGTTCGTCAACGTCGGAACGCAGGTCATCGCAGTGGTGCCGCTGCCGCGGATCTGGGTGATTGCGAACTACAAGGAAACGCAGATGACCAACGTGCGCCTGAATCAAACCGCGCGCGTGACGGTCGATGCGTTTCCGGCGCTGCGGCTGACCGGGCACGTCGATTCCTGGTCGCCCGGATCGGGCAGCACCTTCGCGCTGCTGCCGCCGGACAATGCCACCGGCAATTTTACCAAGGTGGTGCAGCGGATTCCGGTGAAGATCGTCCTCGATGAGAACCCGGCGCTGGGTACGCTGGTCCGTCCGGGCATGTCGGTCGAGGCCACGATCGACACCGGCTCCACCGACGCCGAAGCGCCGACCGTGGGCACAACCCAGAAAATCAGCTCCTCCAAGGCGGCGCCGCAACCGAAGCCATGAGCCAGCATCTGGAGCCGTGCAGCGCGGCCGGTCGGGCGCTCAGTGTCACCGCCGAAATCCATCCCCGGTGGGACACCGACTCACTGCGTCCGTATGTCGGCATCCTGGGCGTGCTGCTTGGTTCGATCGTGAGTTTTTTGTCGAGCCGGGTGACGACGTTCGGGCTGCTGGATTTGCGCGGCGGCCTGCACGCCGGGTTCGACGAGGGCGCCTGGATCACCACCAGCTTCGGTATCGGCCAGATGATCGCCGGGGTGGGATCGTCCTACCTCGGCGCCATCTTCGGCGTGCGGCGCGTACTGCTGCTCGGCATGGCGCTGATGTTCATCGCCAGTTTGCTCGGGCCGTTGTCGCCCAACCTGAATGCCTTCATCGCCATGCAGGTGATGGGCGGTATCGGCTCGGGCACGTTCATCCCGCTGACCATCAGCTTCATCGTCCGCAGCCTGCCGGCGCGGCTGGTGATATACGGCATCGCGATTTACGCGATGAACTCCGAGATGTCCCAGAACGTGGCGGCCTCCGTAGAGGGCTGGTACACGGAGACCTGGTCCTGGCGCTGGATCGACTGGCAATACTGCGTGGCGCTGCCGGTGATGTTCGCCTGCATCTCGTTCGGCGTGCCGAAGGAAGATATCAACTTCGGACTGGCGCGTGATCTCGACTGGTGGGGCTTCGGCTTTGCCACGATCGGGTCCGCCCTGCTGTATGCGGGCCTGGACCAGGGCAATCGCCTGGACTGGACCCGCAATGGGCTGATCGTCGGACTGCTGCTGTCCGGGACACTGGTCACCCTGGCGTTTTTCGGCCGGGAAATCGTCGCCGATCGGCCTTTCCTGAACCTGCGGAAGCTGCTGCGCGGCAACCTGTTGCTGCTGATGCTGCTGCTGGCGGGCTTCCGCTTCATCATCCTATCCACCGCCTACATCATCCCGACTTACCTGCAGACCGTGCAGGACTACCGCGAGCTTCAGGTCGGCAGCGTCCTGATCTGGATCGCTTTGCCGCAGCTTCTGTTCGCCCTGCCGCTCGCCGCGCTGCTTCGCCGCGTGGACGGACGCTGGATCCTTGGTCTCGGCTCGGCGTTGATCGGGATCGCCTGCCTGATGGCGACATACCTGACCAGCGAATGGGCGACGGAGGATTTCCTGCCGTCGCAGATCCTGCAGGCGATCGGCCAGTCCTTCGCGCTGGCCGCGTTGCTGACGCTGATCGTCCGCTGCATCAATCCCACGGACGCGCTGGCCATCGGCTCCATGCTGCAAATCAGCCGCCTGTTCGGCGGGGAGATCGGCACAGCGTTCATGCAGACTTTCGTGCGTGTCCGCGAGCAGATCCACTCCAACCTCGTCGGCCTTCATGTCGACACTCTCGCCCCCCTTACAGCCGATCGGCTGGCGACTTATCAGGGCGTGGTGGCGGCGCATACGGCGGATGCGGCGGAAGCCGCCGGACGCGCGGCGAAATTGCTGGCAACCGCGGTGGCGCAGCAGGCCGCGGTGCTGTCCTATATCGACGGGTTCCTGGCCGCCGCCGGTGGCGCGTTCATCTGCCTGCTGCTGGTCGCGCTGATGCGGCCGCCGCCGCCGTCGCCGTTTTTCCGCGGTTCAGGCTGACGGCGCGCCATCAACCTCGTATAGATCGCCAACGGGAGAAACGCGGCACGCACAAGGCGGCGCGGTCCTGGCCTCCCTCGTGGCGGACGCGGACCCGGTTGGCGCTAGAAGCTCTGCTTGATGCCCGCCAGGAACGTCCGCCGGATGCCATACTGCGGCGCGCCAACACCGACGCCGGTTCCGTTGCGGATCTCATACGTCGCATCCGCCACATTCAGGATGTCGAACCGGAGCTGCGTGCCCGGACGAAGCTGCTGCACAATCGACAGGTTTGCCGTCGCGTAGGTCGGCAGCGCGACTCCGTTCGGGATCGTCGCCGTGCTGGCCCGCAAGCCGCTTTGCAGCACCATGTCGGCCGACACACGGGTGGGCGTGCGGCTGTCCCGGTTGAAGGTGTAGGCAACGCCCGCGGAGCCGCTCCAGGTCTGGTCGTGATCGAGGTGGATGTAGTTGCCCTGGATGAAGGCCAGCTCGTCAACCGCGAAGTTGTACTGCGCGGAGTTGATCTGCGTTCCCATTGCGCGCGAATAGGCCATGTTCAAGTAAGCCGAGAATGGACCGCGGTCATAGCTGCTGCTCCACTCCACCCCGGATTGCTGCCCGTGAGCATAATTGAATGCGGTCAGTATGATCGGTGCCCCGAACTGGCCCTCATCGATCAGGTTTGTCGAAATCTTGTAATAGGCATCGATGCCGATGGTCAGTCCGGGGACGACAACCTGGCTGATCCCGGCGTCGAAGTAATTCGAGCGCTCCGCGCGCACGGTGTCGTCCTGCGTAACCGCCGGCGCCGCGGTCGTCCCGGCGAACACCGCAATGTTCTCCGGCGTCAGCGCCTCGTACGGCGGCGGCACGAAATAGCGCGCGTAGCCAATGTGAAGCGTGGTACCCTGCAGTGGCTTCCACACGAAGTTCAGCCGCGGGCTGACCTGGCTTTCATGCGTGAACTCCTCGACCGCGTCGAAACGCAGGCCGTAGTTCATTGTCAGCTTCGGCAGCAGGCGCCACTCGTCCTGCACATACAAGCCGTACAGGTTTCCGGAATTGTTCTGGTTGCTGACGATCGTCAGCGGCTGGGTGGAGGTCTGCACCCCGGCCGCGTCGACCGGCAGAACATTCGACGTGGTATCGGCGCTGGCCTGCTCGATCTGCGCCAAGAAGCCGGCGCGCAGAGTGTGGGCCTCGTTGATCCGCCAACTTCCGTCGGCCTGGATGCCGGTGGCCACGTCCTGCCTCGAACGCCTGCTGGGCGATGCCGTTGAACAGCAGGTCGCCCACCCAGTCGGGCGAGAACTGCAACGTGCTGGTGCGGTTGAACAGCGAGATCTGCATGTCCTTGTCGTCCAAATGCTTTTGCAGCGAAAGCACGCCGAAGACCGTCGAATTCGGTCTGATTTCCGTTCAGCGCGGCACTGTTGAAGCTGGTGACGCCGTTGACGTTGTAGCCGAGGGTCGCCTGGCCGGGGTTGTTCGGGATCTGAAAGCTGCCGTCGAAGCCGCCGAGGATCAGGCTGATCCGGGTATTGGGATCGATCACCCCGGCCAAATAGGCCAGGCCGTGGAACTGATTGGTGGTGTCGTGGATGGCGTTGTAGCTGGCGGTGGGATTTTCGATGCCGCGGTCGTTGTGGATACCGTCGGCGACGATGTAATAGTCCAGCGGGCCGGACGTTCCTCCGAATTCAACGCTCGGTTGTAACCAGTCCCAGCTTCCGCCGTACATCGAGACCAGGCCGCCGGGGTTGGTGGTGCCGGTCTTGGTCTGGATGTCCACCACCCCGGCCGTTTGGAACCCGTATTGCGCCGGCAGGGCGCCGGTGATCAGCGAAAGGCTGCGTGCGAAGCGTTGCGTGATCACCTGGCCGAACACGGACAGGCCTTCGGGCAGTTCGACACCGTTCAGGCGGTATTGCACGTTAGCATGCTCGCCGCGGAGATGGATCTGACCGAAGCTGTCCTGCGCCACACCGGGTGCTTGCAGCAACACCTGGTTGAGCGGCGCATTTTCCCCCTGCGGGATGTTCTGGAGTGCCTCCGGTGAGAAATTGTAGCGCGTCGCGCCGAGACTTGGCTGGATTTGCTCCCGGGCCTCATCCAGGCGTTTTGAGATGACGTCGATATCGATCGTGAGATCGCCGCCGCCGCTGCCGGTATCGTCTGCTTTGGATGACGGGGCCGCGGCGAGCCCCGACAGGACGGCCGGCAGGAGAACAAAGAAGCGCGCGCGCATCGTAAATCCTTCTTCTTCCCCGGCACCGCAAGAGACCCTAAACTCAGCTCACAATGCTACGTTATAACATAACATATCCAGAGTCACGCGAGGCCCAACGGCTGTTGGGCGCACCGCTGACCGCTGCAAGCACGGTGCGCTGGCCGCGAGCGGTCCGGACGAAGCATCCGCGGCTGACGCCGATCGGCGCCGCGATGCTGATGCACGGGGTGGCCTTCGGGCTGGCGTTGACCTTTGTCCGGGTACCTCAGCCGTCGCCGCCACTCGAACCGACGATCACGCTGGTCTTCGAGGCGCCGCAAGCGCCGCCGGCTGCCGCGCCCGAACCGGCTGCGCCGCCCGCGGCGTCCCCTGCGCCGCCTCCGCAGGCCGCTGCCCCGCCGCCTGCCGCGCCGCCCCCTGAACAACCGCCTCCTCCGCAGGCCGCCGTTCCGCCGCCTGAAGCGCCCCCGCCTGAACAGCCGCCGCCGCCCGAGCCGCCGCCGGTGGAACCGCCTCCGCCGCCCGTGGAACAAGCGCCGGCGCAAGCGAAGCCCACGGAACCGCCGCGCCCGCGTGCGGTGCAAAGGCCGGCCGTCCGGGCGAGACCGGCCGCGCCGGCCCGGATCGTGGAGCCGCCCGCCGCAGCGGCAACGGAGTCGCCACCCTCTGCCCGGCCGGCGCAGCCGGCGCGGGAGGCGCCGATCTCCACCGATTGGCAGCGTTCCCTTGCGGCGTGGCTTACCGCCCATAAAACGTATCCGGAATTCGCGCGCCAGCGGGGTATCGAAGGCAGCGTGGTGCTGCGATTTACGGCCGCCCGGTCAGGCCAGGTGTTGAGCGTCTCGGTGGCGCGCAGCGCCGGGTCGCCGGTACTCGATTCCGCCGCGGAGGCCCTCGTGCGCGACGCAACGTTGCCGCCTTTCCCCGCCGGGATGCCGCAGCAGACCGCGACGGTCACCGTCACGCTCCACTACACGTTGACGAACTGAACTGGCCGGGGCAGTCAATCAGGTTTGATCGCGGCATCCGCAGACGTTCCGGCGGCCGGATCAGCCGATGTCATTGCGAGCGACACGGCGTCGCGGCGAGCGCCCACCATTGCCGGTCGCTTCACGGTTTTTTTTCGCCGCACTCGCAACGACCGCTGCGTGGGAGACTGAACGACCCCGCGAAGCGGCGTCCGTTTGGTCTGGCCGCCCGCGATGCTGAACTGCCAACTTGCCTGGCCATGACGCAATGGAATGGACGGCCAGACTCGCTTACTGAGCGTCGCCCGATTTCGCAATTCGCGCGGAGCCACACCAATGCTTGACGAACATCCCAGCTCCTTCGGGTATCACGCCACGGTCGACCGCCTGGCTGCCGCCATAGCCAAAGCGGGCATGACCGTGTTCGCGCGAATCGACCACGCCGCCGGGGCACGCTCGGTGGGCATGCAGATGCCGCCGGCGGAGGTGCTGATCTATGGCAACCCCACAGGCGGCACACCGATCATGCTGGCCGCGCCGCTGACCGCGCTTGATCTGCCGCTGCGCGTGCTGGTGCGTGAGGACACGTCCGGCCGCACGCTGATCGCCTTCCATCCCGCGGCGGAGATGCTGCGGGATGCCGGCGTTACCGGCGACTTGTCCACCCGGCTCGATCCGGCGCAGCAGGTGTTGGTGGACGCGATCAAGCCGTAAAGGCCTCGGCGGTCCGTTCTGGCGCGTGCCGCCGCCGTGGCTGTCAACGAGGGTTGACGCCTCGGGCGGCACGCATATAAGCGACGGCGATGCGACACGGAAACCGTCGGCCACTCAAGTGCCGGTCACGGATCGGGTTGGCAGGCAGGCACAGCCGGCGGACGCCACGGTGCCGCGCCGACCGCGCGTGCATGGTTTGGTTTCACTGACAACGGGTGCGGTCATGCAGCTTCAGAAATACGTCAAGTTTCGCGAGGAACGGTTCGGTGGCGTTCTTTTTGAGACGCAAACGGAGCGGGTTTACACCCTCAACCCGACCGCCGCCGCGGTGGTCCGCGAGTTGGGTGCCGGCGATGTGCCGCGGATCGTGGCCCGCATGGCCGATCGCTTCCAGGCGCCGGAAGGCTCGATCGAGAAGGATATCGTGGCGCTGCTCGACGATCTTCGCGAAAAAGGCTTGGTGGAAGATTCCGTGGCATGAGCCAGATCACCGGCGTTACGCCGCTGCCGTTCAAGATCCCGGAGACCACTCCGGCGACCACGACCTCCGGCACGTTGCGCGCCCCGCTGTATGTGGCGTGGCAGGTGACGAACGAATGCAATCTGGCGTGCATGCACTGCATTGAGGAAAGCGGGCCGGGCAAGGCGTTCCACGACGAGCTGGCCGAGGACCAGGTGTTCGACGTGCTCGGGCAGATCGTTGATAACGACATCCCGTACCTGTCGTTCTCCGGCGGCGAGCCGATGATCAGCCCGTATTTCTTCGATATGGTCGAGTACGTGTGCACCCGCGGCGTGCAGTTGAAGGTTGAGACGAACGGGCATTATTTGACGCCTGACAATTGTCTGCGGCTGAAGGACCTTGGCGTGAAGGCGGTGCAGGTCAGCCTGGACGGCGCGACGGCCGCGACATTCAATAAGATGCGGACCCGTGGCGACATCAACATCGTGCTGGAGGGCATCCGCAACCTGCATGCGGCGGGCGTGCCGATCGAGATCAACTACTCGCCCACCAGCTTCAACGTGCACGAGATCGGCTATGCGATCGACCTGACGCATGAAATGGGCGCCTCCAGCTTTTATACCGGCCGCACGATGTACACCGGTAACGCGGTGAAGACCTGGCCGAAGCTGACGCCGACCGAGGCGCAGTACGACAAGTTCTTTGCCACGCTGTACGAAAAGGTGGACGAGTACCAGGGCCGGATGCGGGTCCACTTCCACGAGATGGGGCTGCTGGATGAACTGCGGTATCGTTTGCACAATCCCGCCGCGCTGTTGATCGTGCTGCCAAACGGGCTGGTGAAGCTGATCAACGCCCTGCCGTTCGTCTGCGGCGACCTGCGCAAGCAGTCGCTGACCGAAATCTGGGCGAACTTCCAGCGCTGTTGGCAGGACCCTCGGGTGGCAGAGTTCGTCGACGGGCTTGAGCGCGATCCGGAGACAACGTCGCAGTTGCATAAATGGATCTATCTCTAACGCCGCCGCCGCACGCGCGGCCCCATACGTCAAGGCATGGGCACCGGTTGCTGCGTGTCCTGAGTCTGGTACGCTACCGGTTCTTTCTCTATGCAGGGCTGCTGCCGTATCTGCTGGGGGCAGCCTGGGCGTATCGGATCACCGGGCATCTCGACGGTTCGGTGTTCTGGGGCGGGCTTGGCGGCGTCGTGCTCGCCGTGGTCGGCGTTGAAGCGTTTAACGAGTATTTCGATTCGCGCATGGGCACCGACCGGGTGTTCAACCCGGACGATCTGCCGCCGATGTCGGACGCCGTGCTTTGGCTCGGGGTTGCGGGATTTTCCGGGGCGTTGGCGGTCGGCATCTACCTGACGATGCTCGCCGGCTGGCCGATCCTGGCGTTTGCCGTGTTGGGCGGGCTGGCGGCGGTGTTCTATGTCGCGCCGCCGATCCGCTGGGCGTATCGCGGGCTGGGCGAGACGGTGATCGCGCTGTCGTATGGGCCGTGGATGGTGCTGGGCAGCCTGTATCTGCACGCGCACATGCTGGCGTGGGGCGCGTTCTGGGCGTCGCTGGTGCCGGGGTTGCTGATCATGGCTTTGGCGGTGGTCAACGCGATTCCGGACTTCCATCAGGATCGTCTGGTCGGCAAGCGCAACCTTGTGGTGCGGGTCGGGCGGCAGCGGGCGGTCTGGCTGTATCTGGGGCTGGCCTCGGCGGCGCTAGTGGTGACGCTGGGCGGGGTGATCGAGGGCGTGTTTCCGCCTGAGTGCCTGCTGACGCTGGCGGCGGTGCCCTTGCTGGTGTCCAGCGGGCGGCGGGCCGTCTCCACTTATGACACGCCGCGCCAGTTCGTGCCGGCGGTGCGCAGCATCGTGGCCTGCTATGCCGTCGCGGTGGCCCTGTTCACTCTGGCGGTGGCGTTCGATGCGTGGCGCAGCGCGCTGACATGAACTGGATCGACCTGCTCGGGGCGCCGCTGTTCGTCTCCTGGCAGCTGACCCGCGACTGCGATCTCGCGTGCCTGCATTGCTGCACGGATTCGGCGCCCGGCAAGCCTCTGGCCGATGAACTGGATGCGCGCGAGGCGATGGCGGTGGCGGCGGAGATCGTCCGCGCCGCGGTTCCCTACGTGATGCTGTGCGGCGGCGAACCTTTGACCGTTCCGCATTTTTTCGATGTGGCGGAGTTCCTCGGGCGCGCCGGGGTGATGCTGAAGGTCGAGACCAACGGCCAGCGCTTCGGTGCGGCGGAGGCCGAACGTCTGGCGCGGCTGCCGATACGCTCGATCCAGATCAGCCTGGATGGCGATACGCAGGAGGTTTACGCCAGCCAGCGGCCAGGCGCGTCGCTGGCAAAGACTCATGCCGCCTGCCGCGCCGTGTGCGAGGCCGGGTTGCCGCTGGAAGTGACCTTCGCGCCGACGCGGATGAACATCGATCAGGCCGAGGCGGTGATCGACCGCGCCCGCTCGCTCGGAGCGTTTCGATTCAACACCGGCCAGTTGATGCGCATCGGCCGGGCGGCGCGGCTGTGGCAGCGGATCGCACCGTCGGCGGAACAGTACGACCGCTTCCGCGACGCGCTGCGGCGGCAACAGCATGTCATTGACGATACAATGCAGTTTTGCCATGATCCCTTTGCGATCGAAGGAGGATTGCAGCAGAGTCTGGCCTCGCCGCCGGCGACGATGCTGGTCTTGCCGAACGGCCTGGTGAAGGTTGTCGCGGCAGTCGGGTTGGTTTGCGGCGATCTGCGCCGCATGACGCTGACGGAGGCGTGGGAAAGCTATCGCGCCGCGTGGCGCAACGAAACGGTCATCGCCGCGGTCCGCCGCGGGATCGCCGAAGACGCGTATCATGCCGACGCCAATACCTGGCGGTCGATCTTGGATGGAGTACCTACATGAGCGATACGGTGATCGAAACCACAAAGGCGGCCGAAACCGCGCACGCCAAAAAGCAAAAGAGCGACCTGCCGTTCTGGGAAACCCCGAAGGTCGAGGACGTCTCCGAGCAGGTCATGGCGCAGCCGTACATCCGGTTCACCTGATCGGACATGAGCGGACGATCGCTTGACGGCTACGGGTCGCCGCTCTTCCTCGCCTGGCAATTGACCAACGGCTGTGACGCCGGATGCCTCGCCTGCTGCGAGGAATCCGGCGTTGGCCGTGCGTGGAAGGACGAACTGACGCGCAATGAGGCGCTTGATCTGGTGGATCAGGCGATCGCGCTCGGCATCCCCTACGTCGCGTTCGGCGGCGGCGAGCCGATGGGCGTGCCGCATTTCTGGGACCTGATCGAAAAACTGTCCGCGGCCGGCCTGACCATCAAGGTCGAGACCAACGGCCGCCACATCGACGACGCCGCAGCCGATCGGCTGGTGGCGCTGAAGGTGCAGTGCGTCCAGATCTCGGTGGACGGGGCGACGGCGGCAACGCATGAGGCCGCGCGGCCGGGCTCCAGCTTCGCCTCCGCCATGGGTGCCATCGATCGGCTGGTGGCGCGCGGCACGGCGCCGCAGATGGTTTTCTCGCCGACGCGGTTCAACATCCACGAGATTGTCCCGGCGTATGAAATGGCGGTGGAGCATGGTTGCAGCGCCTTCGTCACCGGCCCGCTGATGCGGCTCGGCCGCGCGGCGGCGGACTGGGATCGACTGGCCTGCGACGACGCGGTCTGGGACGAGGCGGCGATGGCGCTGCGTGGCCGCGCCGCGGGGATGCAGCCGGGCACGGCGCTGAGCATCTATCCGTGGGACATCCTGACGGAGCTGGTTCGGCGGCTCGACAGCCCGCAGGCGATGCTGCTGGTGGTGCCGAACGGCAAGGTCAAGCTGCTGAACGCCCTGCCCTTCGCGGCGGCCGATCTTCGGCGCGCATCGCTGGCGGCGGCGTGGGACGCGTATCGGGTGGCGTGGCGGACGCCGGAGGTGCGGGATTTCATCGCCCGCTGCCAGACCGATCCCGACCTGCTGCGGCACGCGAACGAGACGTGGGACGTCCGGGAGGCGGTGTAGACCACCGGCTCCGCGCGATGCGGAGGCGCCATGCCGGCCTATTTCGTGGAAGCCGAACTGCCGTATGCGCCGCGACAGGTGTTCGACCTCGTGGCCGATATCGAGAGCTATCCGAAGTTCCTGCATCACGTCGCCGCCGCCCGCATTCGCCGCCGCCTCGGGAACACGCTGTGGGTCGATCAGGTGGTGCGGTTCGCGATGCTGCGCCTGCGGTTCACCACGCGGGCGGTGCTGGAGCCTGTTTCGCGCATCCACGTCGTCTGCGACGACAGCCTGTTCGGGACATTCGACGAGACGTGGACGTTCGCCGCGGGGCCGGGCGGCGGCACGCGGCTCGGGTGCCATGCGACGTATGAATTGCGCTCCGGGTTGGTGCGGCTGGCGCTGGGGAACGCGCTGCAGGACGTTCTCGGCGCGACGGTGAAGGGGTTCGAGGCGCGGGCGCGGCGGCTGTATGACGCCGCGGGCTGATGCCTGTCGCGATGCCGGCAGGGCGCGGGATGGATCATTGCGGCCGATCGCGGCAAGCTGATCGGCGGTGGATGGCGAAGGAGAGCGCGATGGGCGAGTGGGTGCGGGCGGCCTCGGTGGCTGACGTGGCGGAGGGGACGTGCCTGGGGGTGCGCCTCGGCGACAAGGACGTGGCGCTGTATCATCTGCCGGGGGGCGAGTTTCGCGCCACGGACAATGTGTGCAGCCACGAGTTCGCGCTGCTGTCGGACGGGTGGCTGGAGGACGGGTGCATCGAGTGCCCGCTGCATGCGGCCCGGTTCGATGTGCGGACGGGGAAGGCGCTGTGCGCGCCGGCGGAGACGGATATTGCGGTGTATGCGGTGAAGGTGGATGCGGAGGCGGGGGTGGTTTTGGTGGAGGTTTGAGGGGGCAGGTCGGTAACGAGGAAACCTGCACCATCTCCAAGTCCATTCGCCGAGCCTGATCCTGGCATGTTTGGTTTGAAGTGGTGCCAAGTTGGTGATGGTCTTGCCATCATTCCGAAATCCTGATTGACACAGCGGAGGTCGATGGTTAGCTGGACCTTAGCTTCAGGAGCTGGTGCGTGTTTATTACCGAGAAGTATCATGCCGCCAAGATTGCCCAATTTTGTTACACCTGATCTGTTAACCAGCCGGCTGTGGGAGTTTGGTCACAAATCCAAGGCTGCCTCGTTTTTGCGATTTCGCTTTATGCCCGATGGCAGCATCGGCAATTATGACCATCAGAATGAGCGAAGCTGGCGTCTTGAGGATGGTGTTCTCCACCTTATTGGTGCGAGCGGGAATGTTACGGCCAGGTTCGAAACCGCCGTTCAAGATTTGAACCTGGTCCGGCTTCAAGGATATCACATCCCCAAACCCGATATAAAATTTTATCTAATCGAGCAACGCGACGCGTGGCCCCGAAATCCGGGAACCAGGTCAGATCTCGCGAACGAAATCCGCGAATTTGGATGGGAGATTGGTGACCACACGTATGGCCTTCCGGGATTCATCGAGAAAGGCTTAGCCAAATTATACATAGGTAAGTATACATCAATAGCAGGTGGAGTAAAGATCTCCTTTGGGGACCATAGACTTGACATGGTAAGCACCTATCCTTTCGAAATACTCAAGCAGTATTGGAAGTCTGTGCCCACTGGTATTTCAGATCATACCACAAGAGGGGACGTTCGGATAGGAAATGACGTGTGGATCGGGACCGATGCTTTGATCTTGTCCGGCGTAACCGTTGGGGATGGCGCAGTTATAGCTGCAAAGTGTGTTGTGACCAAGGATGTGCCGCCATTTGCGTTGGTCGCAGGAATACCGGGCCGCGTTCTACGCTACAGATTTTCAGAGGCGATAATATCTGAATTGTTAAGGTTGTCCTGGTGGGATTGGCCGGACGAAGTTGTGGATTCGTACCTTCCCCTGATGATGTCGGGCGACATTGAGGGGTTTCTGACAGCAGCACGTCTGAAATAGCCGTTTACCTTGTAACTCGTCATGGGTTTCCGAACATGAATCGTCTGCTGGCCGCTTGGCACAATTGGTCGGAACGCCGCCGGATCTTGCGTGAATGTTCAACGCCAGCAGGCCGACGACAGGGAACTGTCCGGTTTCAAGGTCAGAGAGGAGCTAGATGAGGCCTTGGCGGCGATAGAGCTTAATGATCGGCAAAAGGCAACAGCGATCTGGACGAGGCTGCGCAACCGTTACCCAACCGAAGTCCGCGGCTGGCCGTCGGCCTTAGACGTGCTCCTAAAGCTCGGACGGTTTTCGGAAGCTGAACTTTTGATGCGTGAGGGCCAAAAGAGATATCCGCGAGAAGTCCACTTCGCGTCTGGGCTGGGTGCAACAGCCCATGCGAGGGGCGACCACGATCAGGCCGTCGAATTCTATGCAGCGCTACGAAAGCAGTTTCCAGGCGCCATCGAAGGTTACGCATTGGCAGCGCAGTCACTCGCGGCCGCCGGCCGCCTGGAGGAGGCGGAAGCGCTGGCAAAACAGGCGATGGGCCGTTTTCCCGGGGATATTCGCGGGTTCCTTGAATACGCCCGATTGGCTACCCGTCGCGATGACTTAAATGAAGCCCTGAAGCGATGGCTTGTCGTCCGCGACGCGTTCGGCGGCCACGGCTTTGGCCATTTGGGCGCCGCGGAGGCGATGATGCGCCTCGGGCGTTACGATGAAGCAGAGGCTGTGCTTAGCAGCGCTCGTGTTCGACTCCCGACGGAGTTCCACATATTCGCCGCCCTCGCCCGATGCGCGGAAGCACGAGGCGACACTCGTGCGGCGGTGGCGAGATGGAAGCAGCGGGTAGAGCGATTTCCTTTAGAAATGATTGGCTATTCAGATGCGGCTAGTGCCCTCGAACGGCTTGGCGACGTTTCCGAAGCGGAGGCCATCCTTCGTGCAGGTGTTCGACCGCTTTGCGGATGAAAAGCGCTTGGCAGCCGAACTAGAACGTCTTTTGCGACGCCGAACAGCTCGGAACGCCGAGGGTCGTACCCAGATGCCGCACTTGGAGTCGTAATAATAGCGAGATCGCCGTCGTAAGGCAGAATGACCCGGATATCAAACCCATTTAGCCAGTATTCGCAATCCTTTTTGGATCTCTGGAATTTCGACATTGAAGCTAGCGACGGCAGGCCTTCGGTTGTCCGCTGGATCTTGCTGGCCGCGAATATCCACCAGCCGCGCATCACGATTTTGCATTAACGCAAAGAAGAACAAATCAGACCAACGGCTGGGCGCTAGAGTGAGCACCCGAACACCGGCCGGGGAATAGAGCATACCGCTCAGACCAGAACCAAGCACGCCAACGATTGTCTGCGCGGCTGCGAACGTTGCGACCTGTTCCGCAAACGACAGGCCGCCAATCTCGACCATTGTAAATCCGTGTCTGGTCAGTTCATCGATGACGCTTGATACATTGGCGAGGTTTCGCGTGCGAGAACTTAGTCCGCAGGAACGCGACTTTGCGTGGTGCTTCCATGTGGGGCGGGCCCATATGTGCCCTCACCAACTCGACCGCTCCTGGATGGATCTTGTGGCGTGACCAGGCCGGACTTACCGCGTATAGTTCAGAGAAACGGTAGATCGCATTGGCTGAACAGGAACAATCCGAGACAAGTCAATCCCATGATACCAAATTGAATCTCGAGCAACGGCCGCAACACAGGGTCTGAAAACACAGCGGCTGGCAGGATATAGCTATATTTGCCGGGAAATATGGCTTCTACGCAAACCATCTTAGGCAGCAATTCCCCGAGCCAATCACCCACGTCCTTAACCCGTATCGAGCAATTAAAACTGCACTTTGGTTGATCTCAAGGCTGGGGCGCGGCACCGCGAGGTTTTCACGAGCGGGTCCCCAGACGAATAGGATGGCACCTGGTCGGCAAGGATCTTTCCATCGCAGATCGGGATAAAAGTCTTCGCCTCCGGCGACCACTAGGTCGGTTTGCGGCACCAACCTTGCCAGCCTAATTGAGTTCACTCGATGGGTGCGCGCAACATACAATTGGGTTAAGTGCTGCTGACCAGCGGTCGGCTCGAGCGCCGGGTAATTTGTGCCGAGAATACAGGCCGGTGACATCAAACTCGGTAGCCTCGATCAAAACCTCGGAGCTAACACTCAGTTCCGAAAGCGTGGCTCGTTCGAGCGGGCCGTTGGCGGTGGACAGGTGTGGTCGGTGAGCATGGGTGCCCGGCGACTTCGATGGTATCTTGATCAGGCCCAGGACCTGCAGCGGAGGCCTGTTTGGCTTGGTCCTCGAAGGGGCCGAGATCCGATGGCGCCGGAAGTCTGGCGTCCGTGGGTGCTCGTTGCATTTTGCGGCATGGAAGCAAGCATCGCAAACCGCAGAGCCTCAAGCGGGACCAAGCTTTCTGCTTAGATCCTGCCCGGCAGAAACAGGCCCAACGGTCGCACCGTCCACGAAAGTTGCGTAATACTGGCATCTTAAGTCGCGCCTCCGCCTCCCCGTCGCAATTGATGTGAAACCCAAAAATCGGGTGTGTGGCGACCGCGTGTACCGGAGAACTCGCCCCGGGCTGGAACTGCTCGATAACGTGCCGTCCTCGCGCACGGTTTGGTATGAAATCCCCCTGAGGCCGGCGGCCCACCACAGCGTGAAACCCTCTATCGACCGTCTGCTGCCGACTTCGCCTCAGCCATGTGCCGTCCGTTACATTGACGTCGCCGCGGTTTTGTATATGGCCCAAATATATCAAGTTCAGAGGCACAAACCGATTGTCTTGTAAGGTCGAATCCATAGGGGCGTTCGTGCCTGCAACACTCGCCGTGATGGCGGCCCGGAACCGGAACGTCTTGGCGTAAGCCCGAATCAGTTCGGCCGCGTACTGGCTTACTGCTGTCTCGCTCAGGTAGCTTTCTGCAAACGATTGGCCTTCAACTGCAATTCGCTCGAACAGGCCTGGGGTATCCAGCTCCATCTGAATGGCATCTTCTACCGCCCGGTCGGACTCAATCGGGATGTAGTGTTGCCACGGGATCAAATGAGGAAAATAGTAAAGCAAATGATTTCGAACTATACTTTAGGAGGACCGAGTTACTCCTCAGCGCCAGCACCACGCGCGAGCAGGTCGCACCATTACCATCCATAGAAATAATAAACTTATGCGTTAGTTGATGCCGCCAAGGGATCCTGCCGCCCTGCCCGAACCCCATCTCGCGAATCAGATCCCTTGTCTTCTCGTTATCACATTGTACTATCGATGGCAGAAGAAACTCCACCCGTGGCTGGTTTTTAAAATACATTGCCGCGCGTAGCCGAGGGGATCTAAGATTAATTACAGTTTGCTCAGTGTTATTTGCGCCAGAAGTGGAGCCAACAAAAATTGCTGTCGTGGATTTCGCCCGATATTCATGATCGTCTACAAACGACTTGTCTGTAAAAAAGTTATTGTTTAAAAAGTCGATGTCTGGAAAGAGTATGATCTCACTTCCCGCGGGTTTCTGGAACGCAAATATTGGAGCTTTTTCGACTCGGCCACCGCCGTCGCCAACGTCGAAAGCGATAGTGGTTTCTACATCGATCTCATAAGTAGTAACCACGTCTTGAATAAAGCCTAAATAACGATCAGCCCGCTGGCGTGCCAATTCGCCGACCACCAAGCTCGGCGGTCTTTCCCGGAGGGTGACGATACCGCCTCGAATATCGAAGATGAAGACATTAGGCTTCGTTTGGTTGAGTTTGCCAAAGTCCTCCTGCATTTCCGTACACGGCAGGCACTTGGCGCTCCAGCTGGCAAGTTCTTCACCACACCATGCGCGAAGCGCACTCGCGACGGTCTCCGACTTACAGTTCATTGACCATTCCTAGCTTAGTCGATTCGATTGAGCTACCCGGCTGGTCCAATAAGGCGGATTTGGCTGCTGCGGGGGTAATTTTTCGATATTCCAGGTTGGATAAGCGGCTCTTGAGCATCACAAGATCGGGCCTCGATCTGGTGGCGTCCCGGCAGGCGACTATGGCGCCTTGAAGGTCGCGCGTCCGCTTCGCGGCGTTGCTCAGGCGGTGATGCCACACGGGTTCCATTGGTTCTGACACAGTCGCTTTTCGACACGCGGTTACCGTTTGGTTAGGATCGCCGCCGCGGTCCATCAGCATTGCGGCGGCGTGATCCCACATTCTCAGATGAATGGCCAGCCGCATCACAGAACTTTAATAACGTAATGATCCGCGAATTGGATCACAGCACGTATCTCCATCGGCTACAAATTCCTGCTACCCACTTGGGTTGTTATAACCGGCGCCTATACCGCATCCAATCGCGTAACGCAACCGGATTTATGCGCGTTAAGCAATCGATGTTGCGATGACGCTTTGAGAATCGCACCGCGTTGAGTGTTGCAACGAAACTGGCGAACAGGTGGTGGAGGTGCGCGCTCTACGCTGGAAAGCAACGTGAAATACCGAAGCCGTCGCCCTGTTGCCCCCCACCCCCACCCGTGCCACCGTCCCGCGCCACACCGAACCCAGCGCGGACCCGCAACGTGACCCTCATCCTCGCCAGCCGACCGAACGTCTACTCCTCCAGCCCGCTCGACCGCGCGGCACAGCGGCGGGAGGACGCCGATTGGATCGCCGCCCGGGTGCAAGACCCCGAAACCCTGTTCGTGCCGGTCTGGCGCAGCCGCAACCTCGTGCGCGGCACCGAGGACGGCCATCCCGAACCCGTCTACATCTCCGGCGAGATGGCGGCCGTGCTGCGCATGCAGGACGGACCCTGCGCCTTCCTCGGCATCCTCGACGACCGCGCGGTGTTCGCCATCGACATCTCGGCGACAGACGATCCGGTGCCGCTGCTGCCGGACCAGCTCGGCACGTTCGTCGATCTGCGCTCCGTCGGCTGGGGCGTGCCGCGGCCGGAGGCTTCGGTGCTGGCGCATGCCCGCGCCCTGATCCACTGGCGCCAGCGGCACAAGTTCTGCGGCGTCTGCGGCAACGCCTGCGAGGTGCAACAGCGCCGGCCACGTCATGCAATGCACCGTCTGCCGCACCCAGCATTTCCCGCGCACCGACCCGGCGGTGATCATGCTGGTGCACCGCGACGGCCGCGCGCTGCTCGGGCACTCCGCCCGCTTCCCCAAGGCGACGATGTATTCCACCCTCGCCGGCTTCGTCGAACCGGGCGAAACGCTGGAAGAAGCGGTGCGGCGTGAGGTGCAGGAGGAATCCGGCATCGCCGTGGGCGCCGTGCACTACCACTCCAGCCAGCCCTGGCCGTTCCCCGGCAACATCATGCTCGGCTTCTACGCCGAAGGCCTGAGTGAAGAGATCACCATCGACCCGGTGGAATTGACCGACGCCCGCTGGTTCAGCCGGCAGGAGATCCGCGACCGCAAGCAACTCGGCTTCGACCTGCCGCGCGCCGACAGCATCGCCCGCCGCCTGGTCGAGGACTGGCTGGCGGCGGCCTGATGCCCGATCTGGCGACCATCGGGTATGAGGGCTGCACCATCGGCACCGTGCTGGACGCGCTGCGCGAGGCCGGGACGACGCTGCTGATCGACGTCCGCGCCGTGCCGCAGTCGCGCAAGCCCGGGTTCTCCAAGCGGCAACTGGCGGCGGCGCTGGACGGGGCGGGGATCGCGTATGTGCACCTGCAAGGCCTCGGCACGCCGAAGCCCGGCCGCGATGCCGTCCGCGCCGGCCATCCCGAGCGGATGGAAGCGATCTTCCGCGAACACATGACCTCCGGCCGCGCGCAGGCGGAACTCGCGCAGGCAAAGGGCCTGGTGCGGGATCGGCCCGCCTGCCTGCTGTGCTTCGAGCGCGACCACATGACCTGTCACCGCCGCCTGGTGGCGGAGATGATCGTCGCGGAGACAGGGCAGACCGTGCGGCATCTGGCCGCGGTTTATTGACGCCGTCCGCGAACCGGCCGCGCGCCGGCTCGTTCAGGCGGGCATTGCCGTTGTCCGAAGGACCCGCCCGATGCCCGACCACGCTCTCCCCGACGCGCGTCACGATTCCCTGCCGATCGGCCTGACGATCAACGGGGAAAGTAGGCGGCTGACGGTTGCGCCGTGGACCGTGCTGCTCGATCTGCTGCGGCTGGACCTCGGGCTGACCGGGACCAAGAAGGGATGCGACCACGGCCAGTGCGGCGCCTGCACGGTGCTGATCGACGGCAAGCGGGTGAACTCGTGCCTGGTGCTGGCGGTGATGAAGGACGGCGCCGCGGTCACCACGGTGGAGGGATTGGCCGAACCGGACGGCTCGCTGCATCCGTTGCAGGAAGCGTTCATCGAACACGACGCCTTTCAGTGCGGCTACTGCACACCCGGCCAGCTCTGTTCCGCGGCCGGCCTCATCGGCGAAGGCCACGCCCGCACCGCCGCGGAGATCCGCGAGCACATGAGCGGCAACATCTGCCGCTGCGGCGCCTACCCCAACATCGTCGACGCGATCGAACAGGTGCTGGCCCGATGAACCGCTTCTCCTACGCCCGCCCCGGCAGCCTCGCCGAAGCGGTGCATGAGGCCGCGGCGGCGCGCGTCATCGCCGGCGGCACCAATCTGATCGACCTGATGAAATACAACGTCGAGCGCCCCGCCCGGCTGATCGACATCACCCGCCTGCCCGGTCTGGATGCGATCGAAGCAACGCCGGATGGCGGCCTGCGCATCGGCGCGCTGGTGACGAACAGTACGGTGGCGTATGACGACCGGGTCACGGCGCGGTATCCGCTGCTCGCCAGCGCGATCCTGGCCGGCGCCTCGCCACAGTTGCGCAACGCCGCCACCACCGGCGGCAACCTGCTGCAGCGGACGCGGTGCTACTACTTTTACGACTCGGGCACCGCCTGCAACAAACGCCAGCCCGGCAGCGGCTGCCCGGCCATCGGCGGGGTCAACCGCATCCACGCCATCCTCGGCACCAGCGAGCACTGCATCGCGACCCACCCCTCCGACATGTGCGTGGCACTGGCGGCGTTGGCGGCGACGGTCCACGTCTCCGGCCCGAACGGCGACCGCAGCATCGCATTCGCGGATTTCCACCGCCTGCCCGGCGACCATCCGGAGCGCGACACGACGTTGGAACAGGGCGAAATCGTCACCGCGGTCGAACTGCCGCCGGACGATTTCGGCGTGCATCATTCGTATCTTAAGTTACGCGACCGCCTCAGCTACGCCTTCGCCCTGGTCTCCGTCGCCGCCGCGCTGAGGCTGGACGGCGACCGCATTGGCACCGCCCGGATCGCCCTCGGCGGTGTCGCTCCCAAGCCGTGGCGTGTTGCCGAGGCGGAGGATGCCCTGACCGGCCAGCCCGCCACCGCCGAACACTTCACGCGCACGGCCGATCGGCTGCTCTCCGGCGCGCAAGGCTTCGGCCACAACGACTTCAAGATCGGCCTTGCCCGCGCCGCGATCGTCCGCGCGCTGGAACAGGCCGCCGCGGGAACGCCGCAGTCGCAGACCGACAAGCGCATCCAATAGGAGCGACCGCCATGACTTACGTTGGAAGCCCGCACAGCCGGGTGGATGGCCGCCTGAAGGTCACCGGTGCCGCGCGCTACGCCGGCGAGGTTGCCGCGCCCGGCCTGCTGCACGGCTACGTCGTCTCAGGCACGATCGCCAAAGGCCGGATCACCGCGATCGATACCGCCGCGGCAGAGGCGGTACCCGGCGTGGTGAAGGTGTTCACGCACGCAAACCGGCCGCGCGTCCCCGGTGGCGACGAAGCCTACCAGGATGCTGTCGCACCTCCCGGCCAGCCATTCCGTCCGCTGTTCAACGACCGGATTCTCTATAGCGGCCAGCCGGTCGCGCTGGTGGTGGCGGAGGATTTCGCCACCGCCCGCCACGCCGCCTCGTTGGTGGATGTGCAGGTCGAGGCCGAGCCGCACCAAACCGACCTCGATCGCGCAACGGCCTACGTCCCGCCCGAGAAACGGCAGGGCATCGCGCCGCCGCCGGAACCGCGCGGCGACGCCGATCGAGCCTTCGCCGCGTCGCCGATGCGGGTAGAAAACGAGTATCGGATCGCATCCGAACATCACAACCCGATGGAGCCGCATGCCTCAACAGCGGTGTGGGAGGGTGACGGGAAACTCACCGTTTACGACAAGATCCAGGGCGTCAAGAACAGCCAGGCCTACATCGCGGCGGTGTTCGGCCTGCCGCCCGAGGACGTGCGCGTCATCAGCCCATTCGTCGGCGGCGCGTTCGGCATTGGCCTGCGGCCGCAATACCAATTGTTTCTTGCCGTCATGGCCGCGCTGGACTTGAAACGATCCGTCCGCGTCGAACTGACCCGCGAACAGATGTTCACCTTCGGCTACCGCCCCGGCACCATCAACGCGGTCGCCGTGGGCGCCAATCCGGACGGCAAGTTGCAGGCGATCCGGCACGAAGCCGTCGCCGGCACCTCCGGCTTCGAAGACTATCAGGAGGTCGTCGTCAACTGGTCCGGATTGCTGTATCATTGCGACAACATCGCGCTGAACTACAAGATCGCCAAACTCGACACCTATACCCCCGCCGACATGCGCGCCCCCGGGGCGCCTCTGGGCGTGTTCGGCATCGAATCCGCGATCGACGAGCTGTCCTACGCGCTGAAGATCGATCCGCTGGAACTACGGTTGAACAACCACGCCGACAGCGACGAGAACGAAGGCAAACCATTCACCAGCCGCGAACTCCGCGCCGCCTGCCGCCAGGGCGCGGACCGCTTCGGTTGGTCGAAGCGCCAGCCCGAACCCCGGTCAATGCGCGAGGGCCGGGAACTCGTCGGCTGGGGCATGGCGACCGGCATCTGGGAGGCGATGATGATGCCGCACAGCGCCCGCGCCACGCTGACCGCTGACGCCAAGCTGGAAGTTGCCTGCGCCACCGCCGACATCGGCACCGGCACCTACACGATCCTGACCCAGATCGCCGCCGACTCGCTTGGCCTGCCGATGGAGGACGTCACTGCCAGGATTGGCGATTCGTCCCTGCCGGAGGCGCCGGTGGAAGGCGGGTCCTGGACCGCCGCCTCGGCCGGTTCGGCAGTGTTTCTGGCGTGCGAGAAGCTGCGGCAGACGCTGTTCCGCCACGCCCGCGGCATGGACCAATCGCCCCTGGCGAACGCCAGCATCGAGCACGTCCAGTTCCGCGACGGCTGGATTGAACTCCGCACAGCCCCGTCAGAAGCCGTGCGGATCGCCGAAGTGCTGCGCGCAGCCGGCCTGGACCGTATCGAGGAACAGGAAACCGCCCAGCCGAATGCCGAAACGATGGAAAAGTTCTCGCAATACACCCACGCCGCCGTATTCGCCGAAGTGCGGGTGGACGAACAGCTCGGCGTAGTGCGTGTCACCCGGATCGTCGATGCGGTGGCGGCGGGAAGGATCATTAACCCGAAGACCGCGCGCAGCCAGATCGTAGGCGGCGTGGTGTTCGGCCTCGGCATGGCGCTGCATGAGGAGTCGATGCTGGATCACACGCTCGGCCGCTTCATGAACCGCAATCTGGCCGAGTACCATGTGCCGTCCAATGCCGATATCCCGCAGATCGAGGTGATCTTCGTGGACGAGCACGACGACAAGGCCAACCCCCTCGGCGTCAAGGGTCTCGGCGAGATCGGCATTGTCGGCACCGCCGCGGCGATCGCCAATGCGATCTTCCACGCTACCGGCAAGCGGGTGCGGTCACTGCCGATAACGATCGACAAGCTGATGGGCTGACGGTTGTCGGGCCCGCGGGCTGATCAGCACCCTGGTGCCCGCGGACGTGGCTCGGTTGGCGGTGGTTCCTGAACGCGATCCCGACTTCGATGGCCGATGTAGAAGAAAAGGTCCGTGCTCCCGGGTGCCGCATTGATACGTCGTGTGCGCCATTGCGCACTATCCCGCCCTGGCGTAGAGGTCAGCGCGGCGGCGGCGCACGACACCCATGCCAACGACAACGGCACCGAACAGTGTCAGCGTGGCCGGTTCCGGAACGTCGCTGGGGTTTACCCAGTCGGCATAAACGGTAGTGTTGTCAGTGCTTGTATCGAACGTTTGGGCTAAACCGGAGTACGGGGTCTGGTCCGGTTATATTCGTTGTACCAATGTACAAGCTGTCGGTTTGAACACCAATGCTACCATATACGCTTGGCGCCTGCCACGGCGTCCGGACCTGGCAGTTGCCCCCATTCCCCGGACAACCATTATAGTCGTTGGGGTCGGTCGCACCCGGAGACTTCAGATCCGCAATCAGAACCGTGACGGCGACGCTGGCCGCCGTGGCCGTCGTCCCGCCAAAGGCAAAGTCAGCCGAGGCACACGTGCCGAAAACCGATGCGCAGACCGTTATTATTGGCATCGGCCCCGGCAGCGTCAAGAAAAGTCCACCGCCGCCGGCGCCTCCGACCTCGGCCGCACCCGCCAGGACGGTGCCTTCACCACCCGCAGCAGCCCCGCCGCGCTTGACAGGCTGTGCACCGAGCGCCGCGCCTCCAGCAGCAGATGACGCAGGAGCAGCCGGTCGGTCGTCCCCGATGATTCCTCCACCAACGCCAGCCGGTGAAGCGAATACAGCCCGGCGACAGCCGCGATTCCGAACAGGAACGTCAGCGCATGCAGATCGAGCAGCGGCACCGTCAGCGTCGAGCCCCCGCCTTTCCAGGTGAACGCCAAACTCAAATCGTGCCGCGCAAACCAGTCCGCGAACAGCCCGCCCAGAATCGGCGCGGCCGAGGCGCAGGTCGCGCTGACCACGCTGTTGGCGGCCAGATACGCGGTCGCCTGGCCACCAGGCGACAGCTTCATGGCGATGTTGCCCGATGCCAGCGCCACCCCAGCCGTGGCGATCCCCATCAGCATATGAATGGCCAACAGGAAGAAAAAGACGAAGGGCTTGACCCAGGTCAGCCCGGTCAGCGTCCAGGCAAACGTGCACAGCAGGAACAATGGCGCCGCGATGCCCAGCACCGCCTTGTTGCTGAACCGGTCGATCAGGCCGCCCCAAATGCCGAGCGCGGCAAGATTGCTGAGCTGGCTCGCCGTCGTCAGCACGATGACGGTGGTCATCGAATAGCCCAGCGTCTTCAGCATGTACACGGCGAAGAACGGCGACGCGAGGTTGGCGGCGAAATTCCACGACGCCAGGAACGCCATCAACCGGCGGAAATTACCATCTCGGAACGGCTTGATCAGCAGGATGTGGGCGCGAGCGCGTTGCCCGGGGGTCGGCATCCTCTGGTCCGGCGTGATCGACAGCAGCCACACCCCCAGAAAGCCGATGGCGGCGCTGAACAGGAACAGGCATGTATAGACGCTGGTCGGGTGCTGCGCCGGCAGCAGCGCCTTCCAGCGGTCGATCAGCAGCCCGCAGCCCAGCGCCAACGCCGTGGCCAGAGCGGTCGTTGCCGCGGCACGGCGGGCGAAAAAGCGGCCAAATTCGGCTTCCGGAACCAGGTCACGCATCCACGAATTCCACGAGCACCCGGCGATCGCGGCCAGCGCCTGGTTGCAGGCGATCGAGCCGACCAGCAGAATGATCCCCCAGCCCCGCGGCAGGAACGGCGCCATCGCCGCCGCGATCAGGAAGGTCCGGCCGAGGCCGGCCGACCAGGTGCAGATCGCACGCCGGGTGCGGAGGCGCTCGACCAGGATGACGGCGGGCAGTTGCAGGAACTGCACCGCGAACGGCACCGCCGCGAGCACGCCGATGGCGGCGTTGCTGGCGCCGAGGCTGACCAGGAACCCGGTCAGGAACACGCCGGTGGTCAGCGTGCCCATCGCCTCGCTGGCCAGGGCGTCGTACAGCACAAGGCGGAACGTTCTGGCCGCCGGGGCAGGCGTGGAAAGGCTCATGCGGTGCAATCCGAGATGCGACGATCTCCGGTCTACCGCGTTTGCTCAGGCCAGCGCGAGTTCCTGATACCCCTGCGCCGCGACCTCATCGCAGCGCGCCCGGTAGGCCGGGGCGCTGCCGCTGTAGCGGGCGATGATGCGGGTCTGCTTGCCCTCCACGTTGGTATTGACCCCGGTCATCCAGGAATTGACCTCGTTGGACAGCAGCCCGACGCCGAGCGACTTCACGTGGCTGGTCCAGGACGCCACGCCCGCTTCGGTTGCCTCCAGCCGCGTCATGCCATGGTCCCGCGCGTGGCGCAGCAGGCCGGTCACCCAATCGACGTTGTATTCGATGCTGCGCGGAATGTTGCCCAGCGCGGTGTGCGGCCCCATCAGCATCATCATGTTGGGGAAGCCCTCGACCATGACGCCGAGGTAGGTCTGCGGCCCGTCCCGCCATTTGTCCTTCAGGCGTTGCCCGCCCGCGCCGCGGATATCGATGCGGTCGAAACTGCCGGTGATGGCATCGAAACCCGTTGCATAGATGATGATGTCGAACGCGTAGTCGGCATCGCTGGTCTTGATCCCCTCGGGCGTGATCCGCTCGATCGGGGTTTCCTTGATGTCTACCAGTTGGACGTTGGGCTGGTTGTAAACCTCGTAATATTTCGTCTCCAGCGGCACGCGGCGGGTGCCGAAGCCGTGGTTCTTCGGGATCAGCTTCTCAGCAACGGCTTGGTCCTTGACCCTCTGGCGTATCTTCCGGGCAACGAACTCGGAGATCGCGTCGTTGGCCTTCGGGTCGGTCAGGATGTCGCGGAAGTTGCCTTGCCAGATGCCGAAGCCGGGTTCGGCGTAGAGCTTCTCGAAGAAGGCTTCCCGTTCCTCGGGCGTCACCTCGAACGTGCCGCGCGGGTCGGGCGTGTGCAGGAAACAGGCGAACGTCTCCTGGCAGCGCTGGAACATGTGCGGGTAGTTGGCTTTGATCCGTGCCATTGTTTCCACATCGATCTTGCTGTTGTGCAGCGGGGCGCACCAGTTCGGCGTGCGCTGGAACACGGTCAGGTGGCCAGCGGTCTTCGCCACTTCCTGGATCGTCTGCACGCCGGTGGCGCCGGTGCCGATGACCGCGACGCGCTTGCCCTCGAAGCTGACCGGCTCATGCGGCCAGCGGGCGGTGTGGCAGGATTGGCCGCGGAACGAGTCCACCCCCTCGATACGCGGCATTGTCGGTGCCGACAGTGGGCCGATGGCGGTGATCAGGAACCGCGACCGGAACCGGCTGCCGTCTTCCAAGGTGGTTTCCCAATCGCGCGTCTCGTCCCGGTACTGCGCGGCGGCAACGCGGCTGCGGAACTGGATGTCGCGGCGCAGATCGAACTTGTCGGCAACGTGGTTGATGTATCGCAATGTCTCCGGCTGCGAGGCGAAATGTTCCGACCAGTTCCATTCCGCCAGCAATTCCTTGGAGAAGGAGTAGCTGTAGGAATAACTTTCGGAATCGAAACGCGCGCCCGGATAACGGTTCCAGTACCAGGTGCCGCCAACCCCGGTTCCGGCCTCGAGCACGCGGACCCGCATCCCGAGTTCGCGCAGGCGGTAAAGTTGGTACAGGCCGGACATGCCCGCCCCGATGATGATGGCGTCATACTCGTGCGAGGCGGCCATTGTCTGTCACTCCTGCCTGTCCCGAGGCGCCGGACGATGGCCGCTTCCGGTCGCCGCCGCTCCTCCCTGACGGGATTGTCCCGGGGCCGCACGGGACAGGCAAGTGCACAGCTGCGGCGTCACGCCGCCAACGGTCTGGAAACCATCCCGAACAACCCATATAAGATGCGCAAACCGCGATATTGCGCGTTGCACCAAGCCGCTTCGCGGTCATTTAGCGCTTTAGACATCGTTACTGCAATTCCAATCGGCTTTGCTTGTTTGAACCGCGAAACACGTCCTGTCTGGTCCGTGCGGCGCGCCGCCAAGCGAAAAGCGCTATACATTATCGCGTGTTATTGAGCTGTATCCCGATTCAGTTTGCCTGGTTATTGCGACGTAATCAATACTGTCGCGGGACGCGCAATCTACGGTGCAGTTGATCGAGCCAATGCACAACGATGATCCTGCAGCTGCTCGCCCCACTTGTTACCGTAACCCGGCCACGTCCGCGCGGCGAGGAGAATGAATCCCGGCTGTCCATCGGCGCCGGTTTCGCCGGTGACGACCAGACTTTCTTCTCTCGGGGCGACCTGGAATTCCGGGAGCGCGGCCATTAGACGAAACGGATCGGTTCCGGCAAGATCGGATCCCTCGATCCGCCTGGCGAGGTACCGTTCGCCCTCCAACGGAACCGGAAATGGGGCCCAGTTCGGGCCAATCGTACTCGCCCCGGCACGGAGCGCCGCCCTCACGGCGGGCTTGATGCAATCGATATGGATATGCAGTTGGTCTTGCGTGCGCCAGTAAGCCGAGTTGACCGCCAGGCTGAGTTCATCCCGCCCGAGCACCCGGCCGGCACGTTGATCAACATATCGGCGGGCCTGCCACGCCTGAGCCCAGTAATTCGGCGCACGCGGTGAGAGCAGCGCAGGGTCCTCAATCCCGGTTATGCGCGCCGTCGGGACCAGCAGGAAGTGCGTCGGTGCAAAAGGATCGGGATCCTTGAGGATGACATGGCCTGCGCCGAGGTCGACCTCCGCGCAGGGGGCCGGGCTGGAGAATACCTGCTGATCCGGCACGCAGACATCGTGCACGACCCGCCAGAGGCCACCCCGCGCCACGAAGGCGCAGGTGGTCAGCAGAGGAGTGCATATCGCAACGGCCCACAGCACAACCCGGCGCGTTGTCAACTTGCCCCCGTCTCAAGCGCATGATCAGGTCGGTTACCACTGATAATGTGGCGGTAATAAGGTGCTCATCCAACAAGGGCGGCTTTGCAGGATCATGCGGCGTTCGCATCAATCCTCCCACTCTTGATCGCCGGCCCGCTCGCGGATCTGGCCGCCTGGCCGAAAGCGCGCCATGCTGGCGGCAATAACAGGAGGACGCACCATGAAACCAGAAGACGTACTCGCGCATCCCGCGCTGGTGCTGACCGAGGCACAGCGCACCGCCTACTTCGGCGACGGCTTTCTGGTACTGCCCGATTACGTGCCGCAGGCATGGCTGGCTCGCCTGCGCGCGGCGACCCGGGAGATGCTGGAACGCAGCCGCTCCGTCGCGCTGTCGGATGGCGTATTCGTGCTGGAGGAAGGCCACGGACCCGACCAGCCGCGCCTGCATCGCGTTACCAGCCCGCAAGACCAGCACCCGGCGTTCTGGGAATTCATGTGCGATCCGGTGATGACCGCCCTCGCCGCCGACGTTGTCGGGCCGGACGTGAAGTTCCACCACGCCAAGCTGAACGTGAAGTCGGAGCGCGGCACGCGCGGCTTCAAGTGGCATCAGGACATCCCCGCCTGGCCGCACACCGACTACAGCCCCGTAACGATCGGCGTCTATATCGACGGCTGCACCGACGACATGGGCCCGCTGTCCTTCGTGCGCGGCAGCCACCTGGGGCCGTTGCACAGCCAATATGACGAGAGGGGCGCCTTCGTTGTGCGCGTGCGCGATGAGGTGGCGCGCGCCATTCCGCCCGAGAGCATCGTGACTGCGACCGGCGGCCCCGGGACGACCGTATTGCTCAATTGCAGGACCATCCACGGCTCGCTGGAAAACCGGTCTGACCGCGCGCGCCCCCTGCTGCTGCCGGTTTACTCCTCGGCCGATTCGTTCGCCTATACGCCGAGCCCGATCGTGAGCCCGCATATGGGGGACATCGTGCGGGGGCGCCCGGCGAAGTATGCGTGCTTCGACCCGCGCCCGTGCGAGCTGCCGCCTGATTTTCGCGCCGGCTACATCCCGCCCTGGGTCGTGCAGAAGACCGAGGAGCAACGTGTGCCGGCAATGTAGGAAGCGTCTGTGTCAGCCCGGGACGGCCGCCGGCGAGGACCTGATCCGCCCCGCCGCCTCCTTTGAGGCAGAGGCTAACGCCGATTCCGGCCCCCTGGCCCTGGTCAGCGACAGTGCTGCGGAGGCCGGCCGCCTTACTTGGGCCGCAGCAGGCGCGGACTCTTTGTCGTCCGATGGCGTCCTATCAACGAAGCGATTTGTGTGGAACCTCAGAGTCCCATCGCCGCTGCGTAGAGCCGGTGGAAGTGATGCACCGTCGCCTCCGTCATCTGGCCGCCGTCAGGATCGTGGACGAAGCGGCCCGCCTCGTAGCCGCGAGACGCCAGCCCCCCGCTGGACGCATTCACAGATCGCAACGTCCGCCGGGATGAGAACGATTTGGCCGTAGGCGGTTTTCGCTTCGTCGGGATCGGCGCCGGGAAGCGTGAGATTGTGGAAGCGGCGGACCGTCGAGCCGGCGCCGATCGGCAGCGTCGTGGTAATGAAAATTGTGGCCTCGCCAGGCAGGAAGCCGAAGGTGGTTGTGGGCCAGAGGAACCAGAAGGCCGTCTTGTGGTTGACGTCGCCTGCGACCGGATAGGCCTTGTTGTCGGAGCGCGCGAGCCGGCCCGTCTGCTTCGACCACAGGCCGGCGGTTGCGGGCCTCCCGATGAGTTATACCATTCGCCGTTGAAGGCGACTCTTCCCGTCCGCCGTCATGGCCCGGCGTCAGTCCGGGCCACCCCCGCCAGCACCTGCCGCGAAAGTTGGCCCGGACGAGCGGGGCCATGACGGGGAGGCAGGATCTCGACGGGTCAAACTCAAGGGCGCCCGGTATTACGGCAAACCGGACCTCGCCAAGATCACGGCGGCGGCAGGCTAAGGCAGACAATTCAACCAATCGAACAGGCAGCCGTGGCCAGCCTGTTTGAAGGCGCCACAGCGCCCGATAGTCGCGAGTCTTTCCGTGATCCGGTAGCTTGGCAAGACCGTCGGAAGGTATGTATCGGCGATAGCCGGAAACAATGCAGTCATCGGGGAGACGTCTATGCGATCGATCGCTTGGCTGGAGATGTTGATACTGATCGTCCTCGGGACCCGGCTGGCCGGCGCGGCCGAGCCGTCGCTCGTGTTCGACTTCGGCGGTGTGCAGCACAGTTTCACCGCCTCCGAGTTGCTGGCGCGACCGGATGTAGCCGACGTGGACATTCCGAATGACCATGACTACCAACGTTCCACCCGCTACCGCGCGGTGCCGCTTCTGGCCCTACTCACGGACCTGCCGCAGGAGCCCTTTGACACACTCGAGGCGCGCGCCTCCGACGGCTTCGTAGCGCAGATCCCGTTGTCGCTGGTTCGCAAGGGAGCCGAGGACGGTGCGACCGCGTGGATTGCCGTCGAGCCGCCCGGCCAGCCCTGGCCAAACCTCCCGGGCAAAACAGTGGGGGCTGGACCGTTTTATCTCGTCTGGCAGCACCCCGAACGCTCCGGCGTGATGCCTGAGCAGTGGCCCTATCAACTGGCGAACCTGACTGCGGTCGAGAGCCCGGCCCATCGTTGGCCGCAACTGGCCGTTGATCCCTCGATTCCGCCCGAGGCCCCGGCGCGACGCGGGCAGCAGGTGTTCGCCACCCAATGCCTGCCCTGCCATCGCCTGAACGGAGGCGGTGCCGGCGAAATGGGTCCGGATCTGGGGCGGCCGATGAACGCAACGCACTACCTGACCGACCAGGGCTTGCGCGCCCTGGTGCGGGATCCGAAATCGGTGCGCACCTGGCCGCAGCAGAAGATGCCCGGTTTCAGCACCGGCACTCTGCCTGAGGCTGACCTGGACGCTCTCCTCACCTACCTTCGCCACATTGCTGAGCAGAAGGACGTCGTGTCGAACCGGCAGTAACACTGGGGGAACAGTCGGCTGCCGCACCGAGGGTCGGACTGGCCCGCGCTGCTTGACCCAGCAGAAAGCTGGCGACAAAGACGTTGGCTGGCCTGGCGAACACCTCATACGGCGGGGCCACCGTCATCGTCACAGACGATCAACTTGAAGCGCTGACCATGTCCGATTGCGTCGCCATCATGCGGCTTTGGATAGATCCGTCAGCACGCTCTTGATCTGGCTGCACATGGGTCTACGAGCAGGTGAACTCACGACTCCCCTCATATTCAGATCGCTCCAAATACCTTCGTGAAAAGCGGCTGAGCGTTCAGCATGGCGTTGAAGGTCTCTATCAACGGGCGCAACCGGCTTTCCGGCATGTTCGGGATCAGGTCGTAGAGCATGCAACCCTGGCGGAACAACGAATGGGTGCGGCGTTTGGCGGTATTGGATTTCAGCAGCCGGTCGTATCCAAGCGCCTCGCCTGCCGCGCCCAGCAGGGTCAACAGCACCACCGCGAAGGCGTTGAGCAGCCACAGCCGGTCGCGGCGTTCGGGCGAATTCACGCGCATGATGCCCATCCCCATGCCGAAACGCAGGTCCTTGGTATCGCGCAGCCCTGATTCGATACCCCAACGGGCGCCGTAGAACCGGGTCAGGTCCTTGGCCGTCTCGTCGGTGCTGTTGGTCGCCAGGCACCAGGCCTGCTTCATGTCCTTGTCGCGCAGGCACACGACGGTGCCGACCTCATAGCACTCGGCGGTGACCTTGGCGCAGCGCAGGGTGCGTGCGCGGCCGCCGGGGCCGACCCACGATGCCGCGGTGCGGGCCTCGCCATCGGCCGCGGTGACCGAGATGTTGCCGCGAAAGCGGATGACATAGTCGAAGTGCAACTGCTCGGTCAGCAGCCGGTAGAGCTTGTGATCGCCGAAGCCGCGGTCGGCGATGATGCGGACCTTGACCTGCGGCGGCAGGATCTCGGCCAGTCGTACCAGCACGCGGTCCTCATACAGATTGCGGCGATCCTTCAGGGTTTTCTTGTCCACCGTCAGCCAGACCAGCGGCGTGGCGCGGCCGTGTTCGGTGATCAGCGACAGCATGATGGTGGCCTGGTTGTCGGCGTCGAAGTCAGTCCAGTCCATGGCGACCGCGATGGAGGTGCGGGCGCCGATGACGAAAGGCACCCACAGGGCCAGGATGTCGTCGACCTTGATGCCGGGGTTGGACAGCAGGCGGTCGACCTGTTTGATCGCATGCTTGGTTGCCACGCCCTTGGCCGCAGCCAGGCCATGCCCGATGGCGGCGACGGCGAGCGATGCACTGTGCAGCACGCCGAGGGTGGCATCGGACAGACAGTCGATGCGCTTGGCGTGCAGGTCCGGGCCGAGCAGGCCGCCGAGGACATCACGAACCTGATCGAACGAGAACTGGCTGGCGGTGGTTGTCACGGCATGCTCCGCAGAATCCTATTGATCGCTGTGGAGCAAACTCGACCGATGCGGCGGGGAGGAAAAGTGGTTCGACAAATACGCAACTTTCGGACAACGATGCCGTTTTGCCGAGTCTTTTTGGAATCTCAAAGAGAGCGGGTAAGTCTTTTATTCCCACGCCGGGTCAGGCCGAGAATGAGGGGATGCTTGAGAGCAGGTGAAGAAAAACGAGAAATCGTGGTATTAACAGGGCTACAATGCCGGCAAGAGCAGCCAGTGATCGCGGGTCGCAGCGGACCGTGTCGCCTGGATTGGCGACAGGGACGTATCAGCCCCAATCGAACCCTGTCCCCGCGGAGCACGAGCGCATGACGTGAAACCGCCGCTCGCAGCGCTTTGCCACAACTCAGGGCGGGCGGAAGCAGTATTGGACGACGACAATGCCCGATGAAACCGGACCGACGGGGGAAACGCAGGGCACCGACAGTGCCGCCAGGGTGGCCTTGCTCGAGCGTTGTATCCTTGTTCTGCTTGTTGTGGGTTTGTTCATTGGCGTCCTGGCGATCGTCCGGCCGTTTACGACTGCAATCCTGTTTGGTGCGGCAGTTGCCACCGCGGCGTGGCCCGCGCGCCAGGCATTGCATCGACGCGGCATTCCCCGCCGAACCGCAGCCGCCATCTTGCTGTCGCTTGCGCTGATACTGATTGTGGTTCCCACCCTCATTGTCGCGCCGCGCCTCGCCGATCATCTGACGGACGGACTCGAACGTATCGGCACATACCTCGCGACCACACCGGAGGAACCCGCCTGGATCAAGGGACTGCCGTTGATCGGTGGCCGCCTGGACGCGGCGTGGGACCGTGCCGTCGGGGCCGAGGGGAGCCTGCGCAGACTAGCCGAACCGTATACCGCGGATCTGGAGCAAGTCATGATCGCCGGTGCGCACGCTTTGGCCGACAGCGTGCTTCAGGTGATTCTCTCGCTGGCGGTCGCGACGATGTTCTGGGCAAATGGGGACGCGTTAGTGCCCATTATGCATGATACGCTGCGCCGGCTTGGCGGCCCCCTTGCCGAGCAAGCGCTCGACGTTGCGGCCGGAGCAATCCGGGGGGTGGCCTATGGCGTGATCGGCACCGCGGTGATCCAGGCGGTCCTGTTGGCCGCCGGTCTCGCCATCGCCGGTGTGCCGGGAGCCGCCATGCTGGCCTTTGTCGGCCTGCTGCTCGCGATCAGTCAGATCGGCGGTCCGTTGCTCATTGCCATCTGGGGCGGCGCTGCATGGTGGTTGTTCCAGGGCGATCATCCGGGTTGGGGCGCATTCATGATCGCCTGGGGGGTATTCGTGAGCACGATCGACAATTTCATCAAGCCGTTCCTCATCGGATTCGGCATCCACATGCCGATCTCCCTGACGATCCTGGGCGTCTTCGGCGGCTTCATCGTCTTCGGGTTTCTGGGCCTGTTCATCGGACCTACGCTGATCGCCATCATGTTCACCCTGGTGATGGCCTGGCGCGTCGCGGCCGCCGAACATCCCGATATTCAGCCCGCCAGGCGGCCACTCTAGCGATGGCCGGGGAAGCCTGCGTCCGGGCAGGGCGATCGGTGAAATGACGGTGCACCGTCCCGTGCGCGATGTCAGCCTTACCGTGCTGCTTGCGCTTCAGCTTTACTTTCTCTTCTTCTTGCAGCCGGCGGCCTCGATCGGACTTGATTTCGGACTTCCGCTCACGGAAATCGTCTTTGTGGTCGTCGTCGCGGTGGCCATGGTGGCCTCGCCCAGCCGAGGTGCCGCAATCACCATCGCCTTGGCGTTAGTTTCGGCGAGCGTCGCCATTGCCATGCGCCGGCGGTTGTCCTCGACAGCTACGGATTGCCTGACCGCCTTAGCCGCGCTTGGGGCGCTCATTGCGATTAGTTGGGTCGTGGCACGAAGCGTCTACGCGCCGGGACCGATCACCGCGCACCGGCTGCGAGGCGCCATGGTCCTGTATTTTAATATCGCCCTCGCGTTCGGGGTGATCTTTCGTCTGATAGAGGCATTGTCGCCAGGCAGTTTCAAAGGCATTGAACCGGGGGAGACGCACGATGAGCTCGCGGCTGATCTTCTGTATTTCAGCGTTATCACCTTAAGCACGACCGGGTTTGGCGACATCATCCCGCTGCATCGTATCGCGCGCAGCATGGCGAGCCTGGAGGCTATGGCGGGACAGCTCTATATCGCAACGGTGCTGGCGCGCCTCATCACGTTGCAGAACGACACGCCTCGCAGCGGCAGTGACTAACAAGACGGAGGTTCACCCGAACGACGTTCAAACAGCTGGATCCCTTCCCTGGCTTGCATACGGCGCGGCCGCTAACTGCTAACCTGGCTGAACGCCCGCGCCTTCCCGCCGGCCAGCAGGCTGTCGCCGTCGAGCCGACCAAAGAGCTCGATCAATTTTGCAACAACCCCGGTCCAGCCTGTCTGGTGGCTGGCGCCTATCCCGGCACCGTTGTCGCCGTGAAAATATTCGAAGAACAGAAGGCAGTCGCGCCAGTGCGGATCGGTCTGGAATTTTTCCGACCCGCCATAAACCGGGCGCCGCCCCGTTTCATCGCGTAGGAAGATGCTGATAAGCCGGTTGGCAATCTCGCGGCCCACCTCAAAGAGGTTCATCCACTTGCCCGATCCGGTCGGGCATTCGATTCTGAAGCTGTCTCCGTAGTATAGGTAATACTGCAGCAGTGCGCGGATCAGCAACGCGTTCACGGGCATCCACACCGGGCCTCGCCAATTGGAGTTGCCGCCGAACATGCCGCTGTCCGACTCGGCCGGAAGGTAGTTCACACGGTATTCATCGCCGTTCACCGAGAACACAAACGGATGCTCGGCGTGATCTCGGGACAGGGCGCGGATTCCGTGCGGGCTGAGGAACTCGTTCTCGTCGAGCATTCGCGAGAGGATCCGCCGCAGCCTATCCTGGTTCACCAGGCTCAGGATGCCGCGCTCGCCCACACCCTGATGGCCCGGCCCCGTCGCGTGGATGCTGTCGAGCAGGTCCGGCATCCGTCGCAGACGCTCCATGAAGGTTTGCAAGAGGTTCGGCACCTTCTCTCGCTGCGACGGCTCGATAACGGTGACAGCGCAGACGGGCAGCAGCCCGACCATGGAGCGGACCTTTAGCCGCGTCGCACTTCCGTCGGGAAGGCGGAGGACGTCGTAATAGAACCCATCCTCATCATCCCACATACCGCCTGAGCTCGTCCCGTTCATTGCGCGACCGATCCACAGGAACTGCTCGACGTATTTCGTCGCCATGTCTTCATAGACCGGATAATGCGTCGCCAACTCTACGCCAATCTCGAGCATGTTCTGGCAGAACAGGGCCATCCAGGCGGTCCCGTCGGCCTGCTCGAGATAGCCCCCGGTCGGCAGGGGCGCGCTCCGGTCGAAGACGCCGATGTTGTCCAGGCCGAGGAATCCGCCCTCATAGAGGTTCTTGCCGAACCGGTCCTTGCGGTTCGTCCACCACGTGAAGTTCAGCGACAGCTTGGTGAATGCGCGTGCAAGAAAGGCGACATCCGGTTCGCGCCCGAGCGCTTGCTGCGTCCTGTGCAGGAAGATTGTGGCCTAGGCGTGAACAGGCGGGTTGACGTCACTGAAGTTCCACTCGTAGGCAGGCATCTGCCCGGTGGGATGCAGGTAGAAGGATTGCAACATCAGATCGAGTTGCTGCTTGGCGAAATCGATGTCCACGGTCGAGAGCGCGATGGTGTGGAACGCCAGGTCCCAGGCGGCGAACCAGGGATATTCCCATTTATCCGGCATGGAAATGACCGCGTCATTTACCATATGTTCCCATTCGCGGTTTCGTGTTCCAACATGAGCCGCCCCGGCACCGCGTTCCGCGAGCCACTTGGCCAGGTCGAAGAAGTAGTATTGTTTGGTCCAAAGCATCCCCGCCAACGCCTGTCGCATGACATTGGCCGCGTCTTCGCCGACACCAGCCGGAGTGATCGCACGGCAGAACGCGTCGGCCTCGCGGCGGCGCAGCTCGACCGTCTGGTCGAAGGCTGTGCCGAAGGGATCGCCACCGGAACCGGGCGCGGCATTTGTTAGCCGGAGCCGGACGACGGCGGTCTGCCCTGATCCCACGTCCAGTTGGTAGTGCGCGGCCGCCTTGGTCCCCGTCTGTTCGGGATTGACCGCGTCCTGCCTGCCGGTCACGACGAAATCGTTGATGCCATCCTTCACGTAGCGTCCAGCGTTGGCCGAGCCGAACAGCCGCTGGTTGTTCGTCTCGTTCTCGGTGAACAGCAGCCTTGGCCTGCCCTCGCAGTACAGGACATAATCGCCGCCACCGGCCTCAGACGCCGCCACGGCGCCGAGACCGCTGTCCGTTGTGCATTCCCGCAATAAAGGCCGCGGTGAGTCCGCCGACCATGACCAGACATTTCGGAACCAGAGCGTGGGCAACACATCCACCGAGGCGCTATCAGGGCCGCGATTGCAAACGCTGATCCGGATCAGAATATCAGTCGGTGATTCCTTGGCGTACTCGACGAACACGTCGAAATAGCGATCCTCCTCAAACAGACCGGTGTCAAGCAGCTCATATTCCAAGTCCGCGCGACCGCGCCGCGCGTTTGTTGCCACGAGGTCATCGTATGGAAACGCGCCCTGCGGATACTTGTACAGCATTTTCATAAACGAATGTGTGGGCGTGGCATCGAGATAAAAATAATACTCCTTTACGTCCTCTCCATGATTGCCCTCGCTATTTGTCAATCCAAACATTCTCTCCTTGAGGATCGCGTCCTTGCCGTTCCACAGAGCGACGGCAAAACATAGACGTTGCTTGTCATCGCTGATTCCGGCGATGCCGTCTTCGCCCCAGTGATAGGCTCGAGATCTGGCCTGATCATGGGAGAAGTAGTTCCACGCGTCGCCGTTCTCGCTGTAGTCCTCCCTGACGGTTCCCCACTGGCGCTCGCTCAGGTACGGCCCCCATAGCCTCCAGGGGATCCGCTCATCTCGCGCGGACTTCAAGCGCGAATGTTCGGCCGTCTCCGCTGGTTCGATGGTCGATTCCCCGGGCATCGGCTGATATCCCATCATCTCATGAACGGATGGCGTCGCATTGGTCAACCGGAATTTTACTTCCGACAAATAACCTGACTACTAGAACAGCACACTGACGGCGCCTGGCTTGCCGCCCGTGAAGTTGATGATGCTTTGGCGTAACTTGAAGTCGGCGGCGGCGGAGTTCGGCGCATGCCGGTCAGACTTCACAATCGGTTGGGCACCGGCGCGGACGATCGACCGGCCATCATCGGTGCAGAAACCTCTGGGGAAGGACAGCTGTTGTTCGGCCTCCTGGTCGCGGCGCCGGCCGGCATCGCGTTCGGCGAACATACCTGTGCCCGACAGCGATGAACGGTCAGACATGGTAGAACCTCTCGTTTAACTGGATAGCCAAAGCGCCTGCTTATGTGAGCAGGCTTTGACGCCCCTCAATTCGCCCCGCTTATCGATCCGATCTGACCCTCTGTTATAGTCTTTGCAGCAGATTGGTCGATGCTGCCCCCGCCATTGTCTTGGATTTCAGCACGACCGATTGCCACCGTCAACTAAAAGAAGCGCTGTCGGATTGGCTCTGCTGGCCGATGACTCGGATCGCCCCATCTGTTCACGCACTGGCGATGTATGCTTAACTCGTGCTTTCGCAGGATCTCGGACCCCAATGACGGTTGAGATCACCTACCGTTACACCGCCCGGCCTGGCGCCGTTAGGGCCGTCCCGGATGACCCGAACGACGCCGTGCGGCGGCTGAACGCGGGGAACAGGACCTTCTCCGAGTTGGTCAGAGCGGCCGGACGGGGTGGACCCGCTGTGCGGCTGACCGCAGACTTCGATTCTCGGGTCCTTGGCCTGGCCGGGGATGGGCGCGAGGTTGCGCCGCAAGAGCCATTTGCCGCAGTCCTCGGTTGCGCCGATACACGTGCGCCGATCGAGCTGGTTTTCAATGAAGGACCGAACGAACTGTTTGTAGTTCGCGTCGCCGGCAACAGTCTCGGCCCGGACGTGCTGGGCAGCCTGCACTATGCAATCGGGCATCTGCGCAAGAGCCTGCGTCTAATTGTGGTCCCGGGCCAGCATTGTCGACCGACACCTCATCGCGGTTCAGGCTTCGGCGCGGGCATTGGTGTGGGCCCACGGCAGCAAGGTGAAGGATCGACCCGGATACCGGGACGTTCCGATCGAAGCAGCGATCACGACGAACGCGGCCCTGGCAGCGCATACGTTGCAAGCGGAACTGCACGGCAGGGATATTCGGGGGCTGAAGGCCGTGTTCGGCGTGTTCCTGCTGGACAAACATACGATCTGGTCGCCTGCCGCCGGCGCTGGCGCACTTGGCGATCCACCCGACGATCTGGCGGGGTTTCGCAATTTCGCTGATACCCTCCTCGGGTCGGAGCGGATCGTGTCGCTCCTGGCGACGGAGTGATGCGATCGCTGGCATCCCTATGCCAGCCTGACGGGCGGACAAGACGGCATGGCGCGCAGGAAGCATCAATCATGACCGACCGGACCGCGTGGCGAAACCTCCTTCCCCCCATCGCCTGGGTGGCCGATTACCAGTCCCGTTGGATTGGCGCCGACCTGGTTGCGGGTATTACCCTGGCTGCCTATGCCATTCCCGTAGCATTGGCCTATGCGACTTTGGCCGGCCTACCCCCGCAGCTCGGTGTGTATGGCTACATGCTTGGCGGACTGGGCTATGCGCTGCTCGGGTCCTCGCGCCATCTCGCCATTGGGCCGACCTCAGCCATTTCACTTATGGTTGCCGCCGGCGTCGGTGCGATGGCCGGCGGAGATCCCGCCCGGTATGCCGCAATAGCGACGCTCGCTGCCTTTGCCGTTGCCTTCCTCTGCCTTGTTGCCTGGGCTGCGAAACTGAGCGCCCTCGTGAAGCTGATCAGCGACAGCATTCTTGTGGGGTTCAAGGCGGGTGCCGGCATCACCATCGCGGTAACGCAGTTGCCGGCTCTTTTTGGGGTCGCGGGCGGCGGTCACAATGTCATAGAGCGCCTTATGACACTGGCCGGGCAGTTGTCCGGCGTTAGCGTTCCGACCCTCGCGGTCGGCCTTGTTGCGCTATTCCTACTGATTGTCGGCGGACGGGTATTGCCAGCCTGGCCGGTTGCACTCGGCGTCGTGGTTCTATCGATCCTGGCTGCCGGTGCACTTGGGTTGGCGACCTACGGCGTAAGGGTAACAGGGCTGATCCCGGCGGGGCTACCCAAACTTGGCCTTCCCGCTCTTCGGCTGGCCGATGTAGATGGGATTTTCCCCCTCGCTGCGGGCTGCCTGCTGCTTGCTTATGTCGAGGGCGTCTCGGCGGCGCGGGGCTTTGCCGAGAAGCATGGTTATGCCCTGAACGTCAGACAGGAATTCCTCGGGATCGGTGCCGCGAACCTCTTCGCGGGACTCGGGCATGCCTACCCGGTTGCAGGCGGCCTGTCGCAATCCGCGGTCAGCGAAAAGGCGGGCGCGAAGACGCCGCTCGCCCTCGTCTTCGCGTCGGTAACCTTGGCGCTCTGCCTGCTGTTCCTCACCGACCTGCTGGCGAGTTTACCGAAGGCCGTCCTCGCCGCCGTGGTGCTCACCGCGGTTTCCGGACTGATCGATATACGGGAGATGGCACGGCTGTGGCGCGTGAGCCGCGTGGATTTCGCGGCGGCGGCCGTCGCGCTTGCCGGCGTACTGCTTTTGGGAATCCTGCAAGGGATCCTGCTCGCCGCGCTCGCCTCCGTCCTGATCCTGCTCGCGCAGGCGAGCCGTCTGCATGTGGCCTTCCTCGGGCGGATGCCCGGCACGGGTATCGTCGGCGACATGGACCGGCATCCCGAAAATGCCGCGATGTCCGGTATCCTCGCCTTCCGGCCGGAGGGTTCCCTATTGTATGTGAATGCAGATAACGCCCGGGAAACCGTATTAGACCGCGTGAGGGCACAGGAACCCGGCACGTTACGCGTCGTCGTGTGCGATCTCTCGGCATCGCCCGTCATGGATCTGGCTGGCGCGCGAATGCTTGGCAAGTTGAGGTTGGATTTGATCAAACAAGGCATTCGCTTCGCTGTCGCCGGCGCCCACGGTCGGGTCCGGGATTTGCTCCGCCGCGAGGGTTTCGCGGACCTGATCGGTGGGATCGAGCGCGTCAAGACCGTCGACGCTGTTCTCGCAGAGGCGGAGGCAGACGCTCGGTCGCCGTAGCCGCGCGATTGAGTAAGAGAGAGAACGCCGCACCTGTCGCCGCCGATTCGACTTACCTCGTCCGATTCCCGGGATAGGCTGCGAAGGCCGGCCCGGGAGGGCCACGGCCGGTTCAGGGCGTGGTTCGTCCGTCACAGGCCGCCGGGGCGCGGTCGAGCGAGGAGAGAGGAGATGAGACCGATGGCTTCGTCGGCTGTCGTGCCGACGGGTCATAGGTTCCAAGCCTTGATCTCGGACTACCGGTCGCGACTTCGCGCGGTCGAAGCGCACGCATGGCCGAGACCGCCGATATTGGACAACGGGAGCAAGCCAGTTTGCACGTCAAGTGCCGCTCCAGTTGCTATCGCGCCGTGGGGTTATAGGATAGATTACGCAGGCACTCTGCGAAGCGCATGGAGCAGAACGTCGAGGCGGAAGCCGACAATACAGCACCTTGAGTGGGGAACAGAAGCCTATGTCTGGTTGGCGCTCGAGCAGGCCTGAACGTGACCCAGCGGTTTTGGCAATATGCGGGATGATCTGTCTTGCCGTGGCAGGACCGGCTCTTGGTGTTCCGAATACATTCGATGGCGTCTATGCCGGAAAGAGGTTGCTGACAAAAGGCTCGGTCCAATGCGTCCCGCAAGATGATGTTTCTGTCACCGTAAAAGGCGAAATGGCGACATTTACCGACAGTGGATTTCGAAGCTATACTATAGCCCTTTATCTTGATCAGGATGGATCATTCAGCCAGATCTCTACTTTTCGCGGTAGCTCGGTGTCTATTCAGGGTCGCATAATTGGGGACATTATGGATGCTGATGTCGCCAGTGGCACTTGCGAGCATCATTGGCATCTGAAGAAAGAATAACAACGGTAGTGTGAGGTGGCCGCGGTGGCAACCTGCACCGCAGCCAGTACAGTATACCAATTCTGGGAAACAAACCAGTTGGACGGAGCGGCTCTTCTGCCGATCGCCGCGTTTGCACGGATCATCGAAGGGGCGACCACTATTCAGTCTTTCGCCTATCCTGGTGAGACTGCGGTGATGCCGTAGCCACAGGGGCCCGCTTCATAGCAGAACTCCAACGATCCGCTGCCAGCTGCCGCAGCCGCTTGACCAGCGTCTCCAGTGCCGCGGCGGTGTTCGGGAAAGTCACATAACGCCTATGCGGCTCGTCCCGGCCACCTGTGGCGGCCGGTGCTTGCAGGGGTGGCTCGGACCAACCGGGTCATGCCGAAAAGGCTACATAGGCCGCCCCTCCCGTCAGGCTGATAGCGCTCTATCTAGCTTTCCTATATCCCGGCGGAATGACAAACAGGTCGGCTGGTTGTTTTCCGACCGTTATATTCGTCAGATATTCCTTGTGCCGCACGTTCTTGCCGAAAACCCCGTCCTCGTACTCCCGCCGCACCATGATCCCGGTGTCGGTGATCCAATAGAACCCGGCCGCCTCCAACGCCCCATCGTCGCCGAACGCGTATTTCGTGGTCTCCAGGCCGTCGATGAGCGCGTGCCCCATCCTGTGCGCACCGCTCATGGACGGCTGGCGCGCAATGAAGCGCCGGTAGATCTCATCATCCATCGGCAGCACGAGATAGGTATGGTTCGCCATCAGCAGAACTTTCGTCTGCGTCGTCAGGTCCAGGATCGTCGCGACGAGGCCGCGCGCCGGATCGATGCGCAGCCTGCCCGCAGCATAGTGGATGGTTTCCGTCTGCCGGACGCCACCCGATTCATGCACCGCGGTCGCCGCGAAATCGACCGTCGGCTGCACCAGGTCTTCCTCGGCTCGCGCCACGCCGCAGCCGAGTATCGCAAGCAATACAAGCACATACCGCATATCTTCGACGTCCCTGCCGTCCCGCCGGCAAACTCGCGCCGGTCCTGTCGCTTTGTCAACGTTCTCGACATCTTTTGATCGCACGCCGCCGCAATGGACTTTACCGCCATCGCGATCCATTTTCCCCGCCGCCAGCCTAACGCCGAAGGGGAACCACCGCCATGCCAGCCGTCACCGTCGAGGACCGCGGCGCCATTTCCATCATCCGGATCAACCGTCCGGAGCGCCTGAACGCCATCAGCCAGGCCGTCGCGGTCGAGCTGCAGCAGGCGTTCAAATCCTTCGACGCCGATCCCGGCAAGCGCGTCGCCATCCTCAGTGCCAGCGGAAACCGGGCGTTCACCTCCGGCGCGGATGTCAACGATCTCCCGGAACTCTGGCGCGCCATCCCGAACGTCGGCTTCCAGACCGACAAGCCGATCATCGCGGCCACGTCCGGCTGGGTCGTCGGCGGCGGGATCGTGCTGGTCATGATGTGCGACCTGATGGTTTCCACCGAGGACACCCAATTCTACTACCCGGAGGCCAGGCTCGGCGTCACAGCCGGCGGCATCAGCTCGCTGGCTGCGCGCATGCCGCACAAGCTGGCGATGGAGATCATGCTGCTCGGCTCCAAGATCCCCGCCCGCCGCGCCTACGAGGTCGGCTTCGTCAACCGGGTCGTTCCGAATGGCGAGCACGAAACCGAAGCCCTGGCGATGGCCGGGCAGCTTCTCGAACTCCGCCCCCCTGGTCATCGGCGCGCTGAAACGGCTGGTGAATGAAGTCCTGCCTCCCGGGCCGATCGAGCGTATGGTGGCAACCAGCCAGATCGTTACGCGCGTCCGACAGTCGGACGACCTCCAGGAGGGTATTCGTGCCTACAAGGAAAAGCGCAAGCCGCGTTTCACCGGAAGCTGAGGCACGATGAACCTGCACGATCGGCTGCACTGCCCGGAGTGCAAGTCTCGCCTGGAGCCGGCCACGCCAACCGAACTGCGCTGCACCGCGTGCGAAACCGCAATCGCGGTGGTCGATGGCATCGCCGATTTCGTCGGCGAAGCGGTGCCGCCGGCAACGGACCCTTATCGTTACGGTCCCGACTTCTCGGCGCACGAGGCGCCGATCGGCGACCTTCCGGCGCGCATCCGGGGCGCGGCCGGCGGGCGTTGGCCGGCCTACCTCGGCGACGTCCTGGTGCTCGGCTGCGGCACCGGCCAAATGGCCGAATCCCTGGTGTCCACCGAGGCGATGCACGGGCTGCTTGCCATCGATAGCGCGCTGCCTAACGTCCGGCGCTGCCGCGACCGCCTGCGCGCAGCCGAGCCGCCGGTTTTCTATGCCACCTTGACCGGCAACCGGAACGCGATCCGCGACGCCGTGGCCAACTCGGTCGTCGCCATCGATGTCCTGGACCGGACCGGCGACCCGCGCGGGCTCCTGGCGATGGTGCACCGGGCGCTCAGACCCGGCGGCCGGGCCTGGTTCGTGGTGCCCAACCGGCGCTACCATCAGGCGCTTTGTCTCGGCCTCGCGGAAGCGCTGGTGCAGACCTACGCGCGCGATCGAGCATGGCCGGAGGAAATCCATCTCGCGGCCGGGGTCCTGGCCTGGAACAGATTGCGGCAGGTGCATCGGGGCGACGGCGCGTTTCTCGACACGCTCGACCAGAAGCACCTGTTCGACAGCGAGATGCTGGAAGACCTGGCGCAGGAGGCCGGGTTCGCGACCGCCGAAATGATCCCGCTGGGTCCCGATCCGATTGGCGCCGCGACAGCGCGCGGGATGTTGGCTGCGACCGGCCTGTCTGAGCGGCTGTTGTGCGACATCACGCCGCTGATCGCCTCCACGGGGCAGCCGTTCCTCAGCTTGCTCGGGCGGCAGGATTGCTCGGCTTCGATGCTGCTTTGGCTGACCAAGGGTGCCGGACCGCGGGTGCAGGTGTTCACCGGCCGACCGAAATCCGCGCCGGTCGAAGTCACCGCGGTGCACGCCGCCGCGGGCGGTCCAACGCCGAGATGGTCGGTCGAGTTACTGGCCCGCGACACGCCCGGGGGCATCATCGTCGAGCTGAAGGGATGGTGTCTGGCCAACACGGATGTGCGGTGGATGCGGCTGACGCTCGGCGGCACCACGCGCCATGCTCCCGTGTGGCGGCCGCGCCCGGATGTGCACGAGGTGCTGAATGGCGCCGGATTGTATCATGCGTGGAATACGCTGTGCAGCGGCGCGGACACCGACTTGTTGTTCGACGGGGTCCACGCGCCGGACGGCCGGTGCCCGTTTCGCCTGGATGTCGAACTGGCAAACGGTTTGGTCCTGGTGGGTCAGGCGCCCGAGACTCTGCCGTTGGACGAGGTGGTCGTGATCAACCAGTGACTCCTCACATATGTATTGAAGCCCGGTCCCGATACCTGATTAGAACGGCGGCACATGGACGGGAGAGCGGCGATTCGGCGCATCGGCTTGGGCACGATACGGATGCTGGCCGTGCTTGCGGTCCTCGCGCCGCTGTCGGCTGGGGCGGCCCCTCCCGGGGAAGACGAGACCCGGCGCGAATTGCGCGCCGCGGAGCGGCAGGGCAGCGAGGAACTCGCCGCGCGGAAGGCGGCGTCCGACTGTGAGGCCGCCGCCGCCGCGGAGACCTTGCGGCTGGCGCATGAGCGGGCGGAGGCCGCCGCGAAGCTGCGGCAGGCCGAGTCGGCGACCGCCGATGTGGCGGCGCGGATCGATGCCCTGGCACAGCGCCGCCGCGACGCCGAACAGCGCCTGAAGGAACACGCCGAGGCGATGCAGCCGCTGTTGCCGCTGATCGAGCGGCTGTCGCTGTATCCGGCGGAGACGCTGCTGGCGGTGCCGGCCCCGCCGGAGGCTGCGTTGCGCGGTGTGCTGGTGCTGCAAAGCCTGTCGAAACAACTGGAAGCGGAGGCCGAAGCGCTGCGGCGCGACCAGGCGGAGGTCGATGCGGCGACCGAAGCATTGCAGCAGGAAGCGCCGCGCCTTGCCGAAGCCGAGGCCGCGCAAAAGCGAGAGGGCGACGCGCTGGACCAGGCCATCGCCGAAGCCCATGCCGCCCGTGCCAGCGCGGAAGCGCAGGAAAACCAGGCCGCGAGCCTGGCCGCCGCCGCCGCGACCCGCGCGGACTCACTGAAGGCCGCGCTGGCGGCGCTGGAGGCTCAACGGCGCGCGGACGAGGCCAAGGCCCGGGAGGACGCGGCGCGTGCCGAACGGCAGAAGCGCGCCGCCGAGGCCGAGGCGGCGCGCCAACGGGCGAGCGCGGAGGCGGAAGCCGCGCGGCAGAAGGCGACGGCGGAAGCGGATGCCGCGCGACGGCGGGTCGCGGTGTCGGCCCGGCCGGCCGGCCCCGGTTCGATCGACGCGGGCACCGGGCCGCGCGGCCAGTTGCAGCCGCCGGTTATCGGCGTCGTGGTCAAGGCTTACGGCGAGCAAACCGACGGCGGCCCGGCGACGGGGGTGTCTTATCACGCCCCGCCGGGCGCGCGGGTGATCTCGCCGTGCGGCGGGCGGGTGGTATTTGCCGACACGTTCCGCAGTTACGGCCTGCTGCTGATCGTCGATTGCGGAGGCGGGTACCACGTTGTGCTGTCGGGGTTCGACCGGCTGGATGTGCGGCTCGGGCAGGGCGTCGTGTCGGGCGAGCCGGTGGGGGTGATGCCGAACTGGGAGCCCGGATCGACCGGACACCGGCCGGCGCTGTATGTGGAACTGCGGCACGACGGTCAGCCGATCAACCCGGCACCCTGGCTGCGGCCGAGCAGTTAGCCTGTCCCCCCGTCATGGGCCGGCTTGTCCGCACGGGCGGTAACATAGGTCGCATGGCGCACGGCCTTGGCCCCGTGTCATGGCCGGGCTTGGCCCCATAGCTATCAGGATAAGGTTGGACGTGGAGCAACCGGCGTTCTCCCCATTCGTCATGGCCCGGCTTGTCCGGGCCACCCCCGCCAGCACGTGCCGCGACAGGTGGCCCGGACAAGCCGGGCCATGACGGTTGAGAAAGCCGGGCCACGACGATTGGCCGCGGGCCATGACGACCGATCAGGCGCCTCGGTCCCAAAGCCGATCGGCTTCGATCCGGTGTTCGCGCTCCGCAATCCCAACCTTGCGAAATCAACACTGGACGCGAGCATGACAGCCGGGCGACAAGCTGATGAATTCGTTTGCTCGGACCAGAATGGCGCTTATGCTGCCATAGGCTGATTATGCGCCCGGATATGGCCCGCGGCGCCGAAGGGAAAGAACGTATGCAATTCCGCGCATGGCATTGGCGCATGAGCCTGCTGGTTGGGACCGCCTTCATAGCCGGCGTGTCCGCCGGTCCTGTATTGGGCAATCTGGGTAACGCCCTCGCCCAGGACAGCAGCCATACCGACATGTATCAATTGCTGAAAGTGTTCGGCGACGTCATGCAACGGGTGCGCGCCGAATACGTCGACCCGGTCGATGACAAGGACATGGTCGAGAACGCGATCAACGGCATGCTGACCGGGCTGGACCCTCACAGTTCCTACATGAACGCCAAGGCGTTCAAGGACATGCAGATCCAGACCAAGGGCGAATTCGGCGGCCTCGGCATCGAGGTCAGCGAGGACAAGGGCGTCATCAAGGTCGTCTCGCCGATCGACGACACGCCGGCGGCGCGCGCGGGGATCAAGCCGGGCGATATCATCACCGCGCTGGACGGCAAGACCGTCATCGGACTGTCGCTGAACGACGCTGTGGATCGCATGCGCGGCCCGCCGAACTCCAAGATCGTGCTGACCATCAAGCGGCAAAACGTCGATAAGCCGATCGAGGTGCCGCTGATCCGCGAGACGATCCACATCCAGGTGGTGAAGTCGCGCATGGAGCCGAACGACATCGGCTATGTCCGGCTGTCGCAGTTCACCGAGCAGGCCGATGCCGGCATCAAGCAGGCGGTGAAAAACCTGCGGGCGCAGAACGGCGGCAAGCTGCGCGGCCTGATCCTCGATCTGCGCAACAACCCCGGCGGCCTGCTCGACCAGGCGGTGGCGGTGTCGTCCGACTTCGTGGAGCAGGGAGAGATCGTTTCCACCCGGGCCCGCCATCCGGAAGACAGCCAGCGCTGGGATGCCAAGGGCGAGGACATAATGCACGGTGCGCCCGTGGTTGTGCTCATCAACGGCGGTTCGGCGTCCGCGTCGGAGATCGTCTCGGGCGCGCTGCAGGATCACCATCGCGCGGTGCTGGTGGGCACCCGCAGCTTCGGCAAGGGTTCGGTGCAGACCGTGATCCCGCTGCCGGGCAACGGGGCGATGCGTCTGACCACGGCGCGGTATTACACGCCGTCCGGCCGCTCGATCCAGGCGCTGGGCATCGCGCCCGACGTGGTGGTGGACGAAACCCGGGAGGATCGCGGCAGCTTCGGCGGCGAGCATGAGGCCGACTACAACAAGGTCCTCAGCAACTCCGGCGGCACCAATCCGCAGACCGTGGAGCCGCGCACCGACCTGCCGGCGATCGCCAAGCAGATCCCCGAGAAGCCGCCCGAGGATTTCCCGAAATTCGATCCCGCCAAGCCGGATGCTACGGACTTCCAACTCCAGGAAGGCCTGGCGGTGGTGACAGCCATGGCGGCGCAGAAAAGCGCCTCGGCCGACTAGACCCGAGCGCCGATGCCCGCCCGGATAGCGGCATTCCTGGCGGGTTGGCGAGGCCTCGGCCGGTTCTGGATGGCCGTGCTCGGCCTGCTGGGTCTCGGCGCGGTGATCCTCCAATCGCTTGGTCCGCCCGCGGTGCCGCGGAAGCTGGCCAAGGTCGAGGTGATCGAACCGCCGCGGATCATTCTGCCCGCATCGGAAGCCAAGGCGCCGCACGCCGGGACGCCGGCGCCTGCGCAAAAACCCGGCCGTGCCACGCCCGGTCCCGTCGCCGATCCCGATCCGTCGATGCTGGGAGCCGATGGGTTGCCGCGGATTGCGGCCGATGGGCGGCCTCCTATGCAGGTTTATGCCGCCGGCTTCGATCCGACGACCCTTCGGCCGCGGGTCGGGATCGTGATCGCCGGCATCGGCATGAGCGAGGCAGGCAGCGAGGCCGCGATCCGCGATTTGCCGCCCGCGGCAACGTTGGCGATCTCTCCCTATGCCGCCGGCGCCGATCGGCTGCTGGCCTCGGCGCGCGCGGCCGGGCATGAATACCTGCTGTCGATCCCGATGGAACCGCAGGGATATCCGATCAACGATCCGGACGATCGCCACGCCCTGATGGCGTCGTTGCCGCCGGATGAGAACCTCAGCCGCCTGCGCTGGGCACTGTCGCGCATCGCCGGGTATGTCGGAGTGACCAGCGCGCTCGGCCCCATGCGCGGGGAGCGGCTGGCGAACGATCCTGAGCAGCTCGGGTCGGTGCTGACGGAGGTCGCGCATCGCGGCCTGCTGTTCGTCGATGCGCGCCCGGGGCAGGCGGTATCGCCGTTGGCCTGGAACCGGTCCGTGGATGCTGTGATCGACGACGATCCTGTCAACGAAGCGGCTTTGGACGAGCGGCTGGATGCGCTATCGAAGCTGGCACGGGACAAAGGTTCGGCGTTGGGTCTTGTCTCCGTGCCACGGCCGAAAACGCTGGAGCGGGTGTCGGCGTGGAGCAATACATTACTCGCCAAGGGGTTGATCCTGGCGCCCGTCAGCGCGCTGGTTCTGCCTCCGGCCAAACCGGATCAGGACAAATGAGCGATCTGCCGTATCGGCCCAACGTGGGCGCCGTGCTGTTCAACCGCGAAGGGCTGGTGTTCGTCGCCCGCCGCGCCGACATGCCGAACGCCGAGGGACCCGCCGGCGGCTGGCAACTGCCTCAGGGCGGGATCGATGGCGCAGAGGACCCGGCGGTCGCCATCTTCCGGGAATTGGAGGAGGAGATCGGCACGCGCAATGCCGAGATCATCGATGAGTATCCGGAGTGGCTGACCTACGACCTGCCGCCGAACCTGCTGGGGATCGCCTGGCGGGGCAAATACCGCGGGCAGCGGCAGCGCTGGTTCGCACTGCGGTTCCTGGGGGACGATGCGGACATCCGGCTGGATTTGGATCCGCATCCGGAGTTCGACGCCTGGAAGTGGGTGCGGCTGGAGGAGCTTCCGGCGCTGGCGGTGGGGTTCAAGCGGCCGATTTATGAGGTGCTGGTGGGGGCGTTCATACGGTTTGCCGGAGGGTAGGTGACGACCCGTTTAATAACCGGATAACGAGAATGCGGAGATGGATTTGGCCAGCGGCCCCCGCCCTCACCGTCATGGCCGGGCGTGTCCCAATGCTTATCAGGATAAGCGGCAGCGAGGGAAAAGTTTGCCCGGGGCCTTGTTCTCTCACCGTCATGGCCCGGCTTGTCCGGGCCAACTATGCCAGTACATGCCGCGACAGGTGGCCCGGACGAGCCGGGCCATGACGAATGTGGAAGGGCAGGCCCCTTATCCTGACGCCTATGGGGCGCCTCCCGGCCATGGCCGTGAGGCAGAAGCCGGCGCCCCCAAACAGTCAATCCTACCCCGCAACAACCGCGGCTTCCCGCTCGCACAGGTACACGCTTCCCTCCGGCAGACGGCTCGACAGATCCGCCAGATGCCGGTGATGCGTCAACAAAACGACCTGGGTGTGCCGGCTCAATTCCATCAGCACCTGCATCGCCGCCAAGGCCCGGTCGTCATCGAAGGTTTGCAGGATATCGTCGCCGATGAACGGCAACGGCGTTGCGCTGGTCAGATGCCGTTCTATCTCGGCTACCCGCAACGCCAGGAAAAGCTGGTCGCGCGTGCCCTCGGACAGCGCATCCACCGTCTGCCGCTCTTCCGGGAAAGCCCGTTGCAGCAGAACCAGACGCGCGGCGCTGTCGCCGTCCGTTTCGCTGGTGACACGCGTATAGGCCCCGAGCGTCAGCGTCTCGAAGATCGTCCCGATCCGCTGCAGCAATCCGGAATCCCCGCTTTCCTCGACGGATTTCAACGCCAGATCCAGCATGGACGCCGCGGCGTGCAGCAGCAGCGCCTCCTCCAGCACATGCGACGCCGATGCCACCGCGGCCTGCCGATCGGCCGAGGCGGCGTGGAGGGCGGTGTCGTCCTCCTGCTGCGTCATACGGACACGCAGTTCCGTCAGTTGCGCCAGCGCGGCCTGCGCGGCATCGCCTGCGGCGCGGCGTTGCATGACAAGCGTGTCGTGGCGCCCCTGCAATTCATCCGGCGGCACCGATCCGATTTCGGCACGAAGCTGATCGACCGGCATGGCATCGCCCGCCTCGCGCAGCTTCGTTTCTGAAGCATCGCGTTGCAGTTCGTTGCGGGCACGCGCCTCGGCCAGTGTCAGCCGCGCTTCGGCGTCCGCGATTGAATTCAACACCGATCTGACACAGCATGGCGGCGCGGACGCACCGCGCCTGTTCGAGCGCAAGACCGGTCTTGTCCGCGGCGTCCCTTGCCGCCTCGCGCTGGCTGTTCAGCAGCTCTTGCTGTTTCCGGTGTTCCTTCTGGCCCGCAAGGCGCCTCGCCAGATCGCGCGTCGCTTCGAGCGGATCGCCCGCCGCATCGCCCAACCTGGCGGCGACCGAGAGAACCGACTGACCGAAACGATCGATATCGCGTCTCATGTCGGCAATGCGCACGGACAGCGCGGCGGCGGCCTGGTTTTCCTTGTCGATGTCGTTCAGCAGGTGCAGCACGTCCTCGGTGACCGCGGGTTCCTCGCCGGCCGGGCGGTTGAGTTCGGTCAGCAGTGCCTGCCAATCCGTGCGCCACAACTCAAGCCTTTGCGCGGCCTCGGCCACCTTGGTTTCGGTTTCGCGCAGTTCCTTCTCCGCCACCGCGCGTTTCGTTTCGAGATCCCGGCGCGTCTTTTCAAGTTTGCCGCCTTCATCCAGCGAACGTTTCGCGGCGGCCAGCAACGCCGCCAGATCGCCGTGCGGCGGCGGCAGCAACTGCGTCAGGCGCGACGCCCACCCTGCGTGCCTGGCGGCCAACGTTTCGACAGCGTGGGTGGCCACGGCGTGGCGTCCGGCGGCTTCGATCACCTTCTCCCGCGCGGCGGCAAAGGTTTGCACCTCCGACAGAGAGGGCGACGGACCCAGCGGCAGCGGCGAGCAAAGTTGCATCCAGGCTCGGCGGGCGGCGTCGGCCTTCGCTTGCTCCCTTTGCAGGCGATCCGATGCCGCAACGGCGCGTACCTCCTGCGAGGACACGCTGCGCCTGGCTTCGTCAATCCGTGCCAACAAATCGGACGCCTCCGCCCGGTCGTCCGCCAGCCGATCGGCCGCGGCCATGGCGCGTTCGAACGCGAGCGGCAGCGGGGTACCGCTGGTCACGGCACGTTCTTCCTCCGGCGCCGGCTTGTCGCCGGTGAAAGCGTGCCGGTAGATCAGACGCCACGCGGCGTCGCGACAGGAGCGGGCGTGCGCCAACGCTTCCGCATCCGGAATGGTGCCGCCGCCGGCCAGGTCCGCCAGCTTGGCCCGCGCCGCTTGCAGCGCGTTGGTCTCCGTTGCGTGATCGTGACGGGCCAATGTCTCGCCGTTGCTAACAGCACGGACTTCCTCGTCCTGCCGCACGTACACATCGCTGTTCAGCGGCTTCAGGGCCGAAAGCTCCGCTTCGTCGCCATGCCAGCCCGGGACGCGTGCGAGCGCCTCAGCCAACGCCGCCGCGGCCTCGGCGCGTGCCCGCGCGGCGTCTTCCCGGGGCGCGAGGGGATCGCCGATCTCCCGCACCAGGGAGTCGAGGGCGTGCAGGTCCGGCGGCGCGGGCATCGCTTCCAGTTTGCCATCGATCTCCGCAAGCTCGCGGATACGACTGGCTCGTTGCGCTGGCGCATCGCGCATCGCCGCCATCGGCTCGGTGTAGTCACGAATGAGCTTCTGCGTCCGTGCCTGCAACGCCCGCCGCGGGACGACGTCCGCCGCCCGGGTCGCCGGCAGGTCGCTGCCGAGTTGCCGCAACATATCGGCCAGGCGCGCCAGCTTCGCTTCGTGCTGCGCCGTCACCCCGGGCAAATCGGTCGCCGCCTTCCGGGCGGCACCGGCCTCGTTCACCAACATGTCGATCGCGGCGGCCTCGGCCAACAGCGCCGCATCGACGGTGATCGCCGCCGCCTGCGCCTCGCTCGTTGCCAGAGTGCGAGCCGCATTGCCCGCGTCGGTCTCGGCTTTCACGAACGCAACGTGGGCGTCGGCGAGCCGCGTCCGCATATCGGCGGCCAAAACGGGCGCGTGCGGATGCGCCTTCAGCCAGCCGGCGGCGGCATCCCGTTCGGCCAGCAGCGGGCGCACGCGGCGAACCCGTTCCAGGCGCGAAATTTCCGCCGTCGCCGCTTCGGCCTGCGCGTTGGCTTCGCGGAGTTGCTGTTCCAGCCGCTGCACTTCGTCCTGCCGCGCCTGATGCTCATCCGGCTTGATCTGCGCGGCGCCCAGGCGCTTGCGCGCGTCGGCATACAGATCCAGCGCGCGATAATACGGTCGTTGCGGTATCCGGCGGATCGGCGCCAGTTCGTCACGATCCTTTTCCAGTGACCGCAACAACTGCCGCGCCTCGCGGATGCCGCCGGACGCGGACAGCAAGGCGCTGGCGAGATCGCCGCCGGATTCCAGCAGCGCCTTGCCACCCTGGCGCAGCCGCTCCGTGTCGAGCGAGAACAGACGTTCCAGCAGCGGACGGTCGTGGTTGCCAAGCAGCGCGCCGGCGACGGCGGGATCGAGTTCCATGCCATCGGCACCGGTCAGCGCGTTGCCGCGCGTCTTGCGCCGCTCGATGGTCAACGGCGACCCGTCCGGCCGCAGGATTTCGGCGGCGATCCGCATGTTCGGATACCCGAAACGGAACCCCATCGGCGTCTGGTTATGGATCTTGAACAGCAGATCCTCGAACGCGTTGCGCAGCACCGACTTGCCGGCGCCGTTCGGCGCGATCAGCAGGTTCAGCACGCCGGGGCGCGGATCAAACGCGATCCGCTCGACTTCGAAATTGCCGTATCGATTGAGCACAAGGGCGGTGAGACGCATCCGCTAGCCCTCCGCGATCCGCGCCAGCAACAGGTCGCAGGCGCGCTGGATCAGGTCCGGCGAGACCTGACCCGCTGCCGCCAGCATCATCGGATGCTGCGCGTCGAGTTCCTGGCGCGGCCAATTGGCCTGGCCCAACAGCTTCTCGGCATACGTCTGCACCACCGCGCCGAGCTGAACCGCGTCGATCGTTTCGAGCGCGCAGACCAGCCGCCCGGTCGCGTCCTCCCGGTTGCGCAGCGCCGCGATGTCCGCCGCCGGCCTGGTCGCGAGGGTGATCGTTTCGGTCCATATGGCGTCCGGACCGGCGATGGTCATCGCTTCGGTGCGCAGTTTCTCCCGCGCGCCATGCGGATCGGCGCTGAAACCCGCGTGCGCGGCGCAGGCTCCGGCGAGAACGATCCGCGTGGCCAGCAGGCGGCCGCCAGCCTGTTCGTGCGCTTCCTGCAAGCGGGACCGGGTCAGAGTCAGCGCCGCATCTTCATCGGCGTCGGGTGCAAGATCGACCCTGACGGTGGCCCAACGAACGTCATCCAGAACGATCGGCTCCGCCCGGACAACGCGGTTGTCCTCGACGGTGACGACCGTAGCGCCCTTGGGACCGTCCTCCTTGATGTGCCGGCCCTGGAGATTGCCGGGAAAGACGATCCACGGGTCCTGCGACACGACTTCCCGCCTGTGCACGTGGCCGAGCGCCCAGTAATCGTAGCCGCGGCCGCGCAGGTCCTCGATCGAGCAGGCGGCGTAGTCGTCATGCCCCTCCCGCCCGGTCAACGACGTGTGCAACAGTCCGATATTGAAGCGATCCGTCTCGGCCGCCGGATAGTCGCGCGCGAGGTTCGACGTGACGGCCCGCGTCGCGAAGCTCTGGCCGTGGATCGACACCGGCAACCCCGGCAGGCGGATCGTTTCCGGACGGCGGGTGCCCAGCAGGTGCGCGGTCTCATGCGGCATGCGCAGGCGGCGGGTGATGATGCTTTCGGCGTCATGGTTGCCGCGGATGGCGACGAACGGAATGCCGGCGGCCGACAGGCGGGCGATCTGCGTCACCAGGAACTGGCCGGTGCGCCAATCCTGCCATTCGCCGTCATACAGGTCGCCCGCGGCGATGACGAAATCGAGCTTCTCCCGCAGGGCGTAGTCCACCAGATTGACCAGTGCCCGCCGCGTCGCGCCGCGTATCCGCTCCGCCGGTGCATCGGTGTTTGCCTCCAGCCCGCGCAACGGACTGTCGAGGTGCAGATCGGCGCAATGCAGGAAACGGAATGTTGCCACGCCAGCGACATCGCATCCGCGGCCGAGTCGGCACAAGCACCGGTGCGGCCGCGTCCCCGGCGGACACGCTTGCAATCACTTCGGCGGTGGGACAAATACTTGGCTCCGAACTCGCCAGGAGCCGAACCGGACCATGCCGACCTCCACCGGACGCCTCACCCGCCTGCTGATCCCGCTTCTGCTCCTCGGGGCGTGCAGCTTCGACCATGGCACGGCCCGCACCGCGGATCTCCTGAACAATCGCCTGCAAGCCCGCCTGGCGCCCGATATCGCGGCCGGCACGGCGGCGATTCAGCCGCTGCCGAACGGATCCCGGGTGACGCTGCTGAGCACGTCGCAGTTCCCGAACGATATCGACACGCTCGCCGACAAGCACCGCGAGGTCCGTGCCAGCGTCATCCAGGGCCTGCTGGACCCGAGCCTGCTCCACATCGCCGTGGCGGATACATCCGCTCTGCCGGCCGACCAGCGCGAGGCCAGGGTGCGCAACGTGATCGAGTATTTCAAGGCCAACGGCCTGGGCCTGATCATTCAGCCCGGCTCCGCGCCAGCCGCTGCCGCGCCGCAGGGCCTGACGCTCACGGTCGTGCTGGATTGCCCGGCGCACCAGCAGCCCAACAATTGGAACTATCTGCCGCCGATACCGTCCTGCCACTGACTAATCCCAGCCGATCGGCTCCCGGGTGACGTCAACGGCTCCATTGCCGCGGAGCCGAACCACGTTCACCGTCTTCGCCAGGTCCGGCGAGCCTGAATAGAACGCCGGAACCGTCACGCCGGTGCCAACCCGCGCGGCGCGGTTCCAATGCCCGAGCGCCAGGTAATCGGCGCCGGTCGCCTCGATCTCGGCATTGCTGATCAGCCAGGATGGCCGCAGCGGCACGGCCCCGTCATCCTCATAATGGCCATGCGCCAGCGCCACCTGCCACCGCGCCGAACGCGCGGGCGGAGACCGCAACGGCGCCATGTTGTTGTAATCGATGTGCGCATGGCCCCAGATCTCCAGGTCATGCCCCGGGAAGTGCACCGCGCAAGCATGCGTGATGCCGATGATGTGGAGGTTCGCCAGCCGATCAAGCCCGCCTCGGCGCCAGACGGAGTCCGGCGTCACGGGGTCATGATTTCCCGGCAGAACGATCACCGGACGCCCAGCATCGCGCAGCAACGCGGCGGATTGCTCGAGGATCGAAGCGGACTGGCGGTTGTTGTCGAAGATGTCGCCGACGAGCAGAACATAATCCGCACCGTGCGTCCTGGCTGCGTTCAGCACCACGCGCAGGCCGGTGGTGCCATCCTCGCCGTACGGACCCTGATGCGGGGCGTCGTCAACATGCAGGTCGGAACTGTGCACGAGCACGATATCCGCGTCCAAGGTCTCTCATCCATCCTCTGATAGCCCGCCATCAGACCGGCGCATCGCGGATGCGTCAACCGTCATTGGCCGGGGCGCCTCCGCCGGGCTACGCTGTCCGAACCGCCGCACGCCGCCGATCGCCGCGGCCTGAAGGGGAGTTTTTCATGTCAGAGATTGAATGTTTCTTCGATTGCTCCAGTCCCTGGACCTATTTTGCCTTCGAATCCCTGTTGCGACTTCAGGACGAGATCGGCGTTACCATCGCGTGGCGGCCGATCCTCGTCGGTGGCGTCTTCAATGCCGTCAACCCCAGCGTTTATGCGGACCGCGATCGGCCGGTCCCGGCAAAGTCGGCTTATGCCAAGAAGGATCAGCAGGATTGGGCGCGCTATCTCGGCCTGCCGATCCTGTATCGGCCGACGGTTTTTCCGGTAAACAGCGTGAAGGCGATGCGCGCCTGCGTCGGTACTGGAACCCGAAGGCAACCTGGTCCGCTTCGCGCGCGAAACCTTCAAGGCTTACTGGATCGACGACAAGGACATCTCGCAGGTCCCGGTGCTGACGGAACTTTGCGAGAAGCTGGGCTTCGATCCCGGCACTCTGCTCGCCGCCATCGACACGCCTTCGGCCAAGGACGCATTGCGCGCCAATACGCAGGAACTGATCGACCGGGGCGGGTTTGGCTCACCGACCATGATCGTCGGCGGCGATGACATGTACTTCGGCAACGACCGCATCCCGCTGGTCAGGGACGCGGTGCTCCGCCGGCGGTCCGGCTAGACCGCTTCGGCAGACAAGCGGCGGGGGGCGCAACAGGCGCAGCCGCCGGGATGGGCGCGCATCGGGGCGGCACCGGTGTCCTCACGCGCACCGCCGCCGATGGAGGGCAGGGTCAGCAGCCTCGGGGCCGGCGTGGCGCAATCGGGGCACGGCTGCGGACGGTCAAACTCGGCCATCGGGCGGATTTCAGTGAACGGACCGCAATCCGGACATTCGTATTCATAAGTCGGCATTGACGCCCTCCTGCATACGCGCAGGCAAATATGACATCGCCAGGCAGGCGCGGCCAGCCTTCGGGTTGCCGGCTGGCAAGTCAGGCGCCATGTTTTGAGAAATCATGGCTTGAGGGACGCTCGCATGAACGGACAGGTCGATTTGACGCAGTTCGCAGAGGAGAAATACGCCGTCGGCCAGCCTGTGCCGCGCAAGGAGGATCCGACGCTATTGCGCGGCGAAGGACGCTATACGGACGATCTCAATCTGCCCGGTCAGGCTTATGCGGTGATGGTGCGGTCGAATACGGCGCACGGGATCATCCGCTCGATCGACACCGCGGCGGCGAAGGACATGCCGGGCGTGCTGGCGGTGCTGACCGGCCAGGATCTGGTCGCCGCCGGCCTCGGCAACATGCCACAGGGCATGTCGTTCAAGATGCGAGACGGCGGCAACATGCCGAAGCCGGTACAGCCAATCCTCACCACGGACAAGGTCCGCTTCGTCGGCGATCCGATCGCGGTGGTGGTAGCGGAGACGGCCAAGCAGGCGAAAGACGCGGTCGAGGCGGTGTTCGCCGATATCGAGACGCTGCCGGCTGTCACCGATGCCGCCGCGGCCGCGGCTCCCGGCGCGCCCCTGGTGCATGACGCCACGCCGGGCAATGTGATCCTGGATTTCCATCACGGCGACAGCGCGGCGGTGGAGGCAGCCTTCGCCAAGGCCGCGCATGTCACCAGCCTGAATATCCGCAACAGCCGGATTGTCGTCTGTCCGATGGAGCCGCGCTCCGCCATCGGCGAGTATGATCCGAAGACGGAACGCTGGACGCTGCGGCTCGGCTGCCAGGGCGTGTTCGGGATGCGGCAGCTTCTGATGGGGCCGCTGAAGGCACCGGTGGAGAAAATCCGCGTGCTGACCGGCAGCGTCGGCGGTTCGTTCGGGATGAAGTCGTCTTTGTATCCGGAATATCCGGCGATCCTATATGCGGCCCGGTTGCTCGGCCGCCCGGTGAAATGGACCGACGAGCGCGGCGAGAGTTTTCTGTCCGACAGCCACGGCCGCGACCACGACATGCGGCAGGAGATCGCGCTGGATGCGGACGGCAAGATCCTGGCGCTGCGGGTGAGCGGCTACGGCAACATCGGCGCCTATTTGTCCAACGGGACCGTGCTGCAGCCCACCGGCAACATCGTGAAGAACACCATCGGCGTCTATGCGACCCCGCTGCAGGAGGTCTCCGCCAAGGCGATGTTCACCAACACCAGTCCGGTGGGGCCTTACCGAGGCGCCGGGCGGCCGGAGGGGAACTATTACATCGAACGCCTGATGGACACCGCGGCACGGGAGATGGGCATTGACCCCGGCGAGATCCGCCGCCGCAATCATATCCGGCCGGAGGCCCTGCCGTACAAGACTCCCGCCGGCACCGTGTATGACAGCGGCGATTTTACGACCGTCCTGGACAAGGCGCTGGCGTTGGCCGACTGGGACGGGTTCGCCGGGCGGAAGAAGGAAAGCGCGGAACGCGGCAAGCTGCGCGGCATCGGCATCGGCCAGTATCTGGAGGTGACCGGCCCGCCCGCGCCGGAGATGGGCGGCATCCGGTTCGAGGCCGACGGGACGGTAACCTTGATCACCGGCACGCTGGACTATGGGCAGGGGCACGCCTCGGCGTTCGCCCAGGTGCTGGCGTCCCGCCTCGGCATCCCGTTCGAGGCAATCAACCTGTTGCAGGGCGATTCCGACGAGCTGCTGGCCGGCGGCGGCACCGGTGGCTCGAAATCGCTGATGGCGAGCGGCACCGCGATCGTCGAGGCGGCGGAACTGGTGCGGGAAAACGGCCGCAAGATCGCCGCCCATGTGCTGGAGGCGGCGGAGGCCGACATCGAGTTCGAGATCGTCCGCGGCGGCGGCCAGTTCCGCATCGCCGGCACCGACCGCACCATCGGCCTTATGGACCTGGCCGATCGGCTGCGGTCAGGCGAGGCGCGGCTGCCGGAGGGGGTGCCGCGGACGCTGTCCGTGTCGCATGTGTCGGAAAGCCCGCCGTTCTCCTACCCCAACGGATGCCATATCGCCGAGGTCGAGGTCGATCCGGAAACCGGCGTGGCGGAGGTCGTGCGCTACTGCATGGTCAATGATTTCGGCGTGATCGTGAACCCGCTGCTGGTCGAGGGCCAGGCGCATGGCGGCATCGTCCAGGGCATCGGCCAGGCGTTCCTGGAGCACGTGGTCTACGACGAGGCCGGGCAGCCGTTGACCGGGTCGTACATGGACTATGCGTTGCCGCGTGCGAACGATGCGCCGTTCTTCACCTTCACCTCACATCCGGTGCCCGCCAAGACCAATGTGCTCGGGTCGAAAGGCTGCGGCGAGGCGGGGTGCGCGGGTGCGCTGCCGTCGGCGATGAATGCGCTGGTGGATGCGCTGTCGGTGTACGGGATCACCCACATCGACATGCCGGCGACGCCGCTGCGGGTGTGGGAGGCGATCCGGGCGGTCTCTTAAGCAGCGCGCGGAACTATCGGTTCGGTGAGACCGCTTCCTAAAACGGGCGGACCTCCGGATTCGCTAATCAGTACTCTTGAACGCCGCCTTGGCGCTCACCAGCACGTTCCTTCTATGTTCTTGCATGCCTCCGTATGCTGCCGGCGCGCCCGCCAACCGCGCCCGGTCGCAAACCTTGCAGACCCGAGCGGCGTTCAACCTGAATAACCCGGCGCGCGCCAATAAAAGAACGGGAGGACCCAATGGTAACGCATCATCTTCAGAAGCTGACGCGCAGCTTCCGCCCCGCATGTGACGGCAAACGGATCGGCGATGTCCCCGGGGACAGGCCGATCGGCCTGACGATCTTGCTGAAGCCTCACCAACCGATGGACCCGGCGCTGCCGGTTATGAGCCGCGCGGATTTCCGCAAGCGGCACGGCACGCGCCAGGGCGTGGTCGACCGCCTGACCGCCTATGCTCGCAGTCACGGGCTTACCGTCGATCACGCCGATGCGGGGGCGCATATCGTCCGGTTGTCCGGCACCTATGCCCAGGCTCAAAGCGCGTTCGAGCCGGAATTGATCGGCCTCTATCGGATCGATGGGCGGGACGTCGTCGCCCGCTCCGGCCATCTCGTCGGTCCCGCCCGACCTGGCGGAGCACGTGGTTGCGGTCATGGGCTTCGACCAGCGCCCGGTTGCCAGGCCGCATTTTCGCATCCGGCCGCGCCAGACGCCGTCCGACGTTTCATACGATCCCTCCGCCGTCGCGGCACGCTATGACTTCCCGGCGGACGTGACCGGCGCCAACCAGACGATCGCGCTGATTGAACTCGGCGGCGGTTACGATGCCGCGCAGATGTCCGCGTATTTCGCGGCGAAGAACGTGCGGCGGACCGGGACGCTGGAAGCGGTCTCGGTCGATGGCGCGCCCACCGCCGCGGACGGCAATCCCAATGGAGCGGACGGCGAGGTGCAACTCGATATCGAGGTCGCCGGTTCGGTGGCACCGGCCGCGAACATCGCCGTCTATTTCGGCAACAACGCGGGGAACGGGTTTCTCGATGCCGTCGCGCGGGCGGTGCATGACACGCAGCGAGACCCGTCGGTGATCTCGATCAGTTGGGGCGGCCCGGAGACCAGCTGGTCCGCACAGGACATGGACGCCATGGACCAGGTGTTTCAGACCGCCGCCAGTCTCGGTATCACCGTGTGTGTGGCGTCGGGCGACAACGGCGCCTCGGACGGGGCGGCGCAGGGGGTGCTGACCGTGGATTTCCCGGCTTCGAGTCCGCATGTCCTGGGCTGCGGCGGCACCAGCCTGCCGCGGCAGGGTGCCGAGGTCGCCTGGAACGACGGCGCGGAAGGGGGCGCCTCCGGGGGCGGGTACAGCACGCATTTCAATCGGCCGGACTGGCAAACCGGGAACACCAAGACCGGGCGCGGCGTGCCCGATGTGGCTGGCGATGCCGATCCGGCGACGGGATACAACGTCGCGGTGGACGGAACGGACACGGTCATCGGCGGCACCAGCGCCGTCGCGCCGTTGTGGGCGGGACTGATCGCACTGGTCAACCAGTCCGCCGGCAAGAGCGCCGGCTTCGTCAACCCCTCGCTTTACGCTGATCCCGGGGCGTTCACCGACATCGTCAGCGGCAACAACGATGGCTATCAGTGTGGCCCCGGCTGGGATCCGGTCACCGGCCTGGGCACGCCAAGGGGCGGCGCGGTCCTCGTCGCGCTGAAGGCCAGCCGACAGGTCAGCGCCTAACCGAGCACTTCGGCGTGAACCGCCGGCGTTGACTTGGCGGTTCACGCGGGATGATGGCCAATGGCGCCAACACCAGGGAGAGCGTCATGACGGAACCAGGGAACCCCGAAGATCGGCTGTTGAGCGCGGCCGAACGCGAAATGGTCGATCAAACGAGGCCACCCGTCATCGGCGGACACTCCAAGGACGCGCTGCACGCCCTGGCCAAGCGGTTGCGCCAGGCCCGCGATCGGGCCAGGCGTATCGGACGCCAGCAGACCCGCGAGATCCGCGGCAAGGCAGATCCGAAGGGTACAACGCCCGCGCGCGACAATGCCGGGACGGAGGCCAAGGCGCAGGTGCTGGTCGATGCGCTTGGGCGCGTCACCGCTGCGCTGCGCAAGCTGGATGCGCCGACGCAGGCGGAGGTGTTGCGCAAGGCGGCGGCGATGAAGCGCTCGGCGGCGGTGCCGCGGCATCCGTCGGGTGGCAAGACCGCATCCAGCGGGATGCAGCCGAAAGTCAGCGGGCGCCCGACGGTCAAGGCCGATCCGCGCGAGGTGGGGCGGGTGTCGGCTTCCGTGAAGGTCGCTCAGGCCAAGCGGGACCGCTGACCGGAGAGCCGGCTGGCAAAGGTCACGATGAAGCCGTCGATGCTTCGAGGTGCTTATGAATTGTAACCTGTCGCCACGATCACCCCATCTTGCGTTCAACCCCCGGTGCGTGCAAGAAACCCGGCGATCCACGTAACAAAGGGCACGTCCAATGCAACGCGAAGTTTTTGTAGTTTCCGGCGTCCGCACCGCCATCGGCGATTTCGGCGGCAGCCTGAAGGATGTCCCGCCGACAGAACTCGGCGCCAACGTATCGCGTGAGGCTCTGGCCCGCGCCGGCGTTGACGGGAAGGAAGTCCAGCACGTCGTGTTCGGCAACGTCATCCACACCGAGCCGAAGGACATGTACCTGTCCCGCGTCGCCTCGGTGAACGCCGGAGTCACCATCGACGCCCCCGCCCTGACGGTGAACCGCCTCTGCGGCTCCGGCTTGCAGGCGATTATCTCCACGGCACAGGCGATCACCCTCGGGGACGCTGATATCGGCCTCGCCGGCGGTGCCGAGAGCATGAGCCGCGGCGGCTACCTCTCTCCTGGCCAGCGTTGGGGCGCCCGCATGGGCGACACCACGGTGATCGACATGATGGTCGCCGCGCTGAACGACCCGTTCCACACCATCCACATGGGCATCACGGCGGAAAACGTCGCCGAAGCGCACCAGATCACCCGCCAGAATCAGGATGACCTGGCGCTGGTGTCGCATCACCGCGCGGGCGCGGCGATCAAGGAAGGCCGGTTCAAGTCGCAGATCCTGCCGACGGTGCTGAAGACCCGCAAGGGCGAGACCGTCTTCGACACGGACGAGCACGTCCGCGGCGAGCTGAAGGCAGAGGACCTGTCGAAGCTGCGGACCGCCTTCAAGAAGGACGGCACGGTCACCGCCGGCAACGCCTCCGGCATCAACGACGGTGCCGCGGCTGTGGTGCTGATGGACGGCGACACGGCAGCCAAGCGCGGCGCCAAGACGCTGGGCCGGCTGGTGGCGTATGCGCATGCCGGCGTCGATCCGAAGCTTATGGGCATTGGCCCGGTCCCGGCCACCCGTCTGGCGCTGAAGAAGGCCGGGCTGACGCTGTCGCAGATCGACGTGATCGAGGCGAACGAGGCGTTCGCCGCACAGGCCTGTGCGGTGGCGAAGGAACTCGGCTTCGACCCGGACAAGGTCAATCCGAATGGCTCCGGCATTTCGCTTGGGCATCCGATTGGCGCGACCGGGGCGATCCTGGTTGTCAAGGCGCTGTATGAGCTGGAGCGGATCGGCGGCAAGTATGCGCTGGTGACGATGTGCATCGGTGGCGGGCAGGGCATCGCGGCGATCTTCGAGCGGGTGGCTGCTTAAACTGAGAGGCGCGGCCGGGGACGAGAGTTTCCGGCCGCGAGTTTCCTTATTTCGGGGGCCGTCCCGCGTGGGGGCGGGTTTCGTTGGGTTGTCGTGCGTCTCGGGACGCGTGGGCGGCTTTCGGACGACCGCTTTTCAACACGGAGAAGCGCGAGGCCCGCGCAGAAGGCAAGATCAGACGGTTTTGCGACGCGCTTCCGCGACGCGAATGCCGTCATCGGCGCTTCGCCAGCCGCCGGACGTCCCGGCGATATACTTAACGACCCCAAAAATTAGAGCTTCAGGGAGACGGCTTCTTATGACGTCATGGGACGGCCCCCCGGATTCGCTTATTCTTGGGCGTCGCCTAATACAATCGGCGTTGAGTTTGACACATGGGCACGGTCGCCACCGCCGTCATGCCGAGCGCAGGCCCGCCATCCACGCCTTAATTGTCCAAGCAAAAGGCGTGGATGCCGACTTTCGTCGGCATTACGATGACGCAGCGGCTCAGAGTCGATTTTAGGCGCGCTGGTATAAGCCCGTTCCAACGGCTCCGCGGCCCTCGCGCTTCTCCGTGTTGAAAAGCGGTGGCAAAAACCTCACCGGCCTCAACAACAGCGCCACGTACCTCCGTCGCCGCAGCCTCACCCATCCGCCAAAGCGATGACTTCCGGCGTAAAGAAATACCCTCCATACCGAATCGTCTTGATGAAAGCCGGATCCTTCAGATTCGTTTCGATCTTTCGCCGCAACCGGCTGATCTGCACATCGATGCTGCGGTCGAACACCGCCGCGGCCCGCCCGTGCAGCAATTCCAGCAGATCGTCCCGCGACAACACCTTGCGTGAATGCGTGCAGAACAGCGCCAGCACGTTGAACTCCCCGCTGGTCAGGGAGCGCGGCGCCCCGGTCGGGTCGAATAACTGCCGCCGGGCCATGTCCAGCTTCCAACCCTCAAACATCAGGGTCTGCGGCCCCTGTGCCGCGCCCTGTTCCGGCGCGGTGCTGCGGCGGATAACCGCCTTGATGCGGGCAACAAGCTCGCGCGGACTGAACGGCTTGGGCAGGTAATCATCGGCACCAAGCTCCAACCCGACGATCCGATCCGTTTCGGTTCCACGTGCCGTCACCATGATGATCGGCACTGAGGATTTTCCGCGCAGGCGCTTGCAGATGCTGAGTCCGTCTTCTCCCGGCAATCCAACATCCAGAACGACACAATCGATTTTGCCGCTCGACATGACGCGATCGAGATCGCGGCCGCTGCGAGCGGGGCTCACGTCGAAGCCATGGTCAGTCATGAAACTAACCATCATCCGGCTGATTTCCGGATCGTCTTCGACGACAGCGATGCGAGATAAGGTATCCATGTACCACCTTTCGTGCCGGACCATGACACCATGAGCGGTTCACAAACAAGTGTAACCTTTATGCAGTCATAAATTGAAACGTGTATCAGTCTGCGGAAATCGTTCGAACCCGGCGCTCCGGCCCGCGGGGTAGCCGCGCGGTTACTGATCAGTATAATCCCCGCAGCCTGAACCGGACCGCCTCGAACCGCGGTCGCAGTGGGGAGTGAAGCATGAGTTTGAAGGGTGCGGCCTATATCGCCGGGGCGTGGGAACATCCCACCCGCAAGGCGCCGGACAAGTCCATTGCGATGCTGCACGCCGAGTGCGCCAAGGGCGCGCTGGCGGATGCCGGCCTGACCAAGGACGACGTGGACGGCTATTTCTGCGCCGGCGACGCGCCGGGCGGGCTCGGTCCGCTGTCGATGGTCGACTACATGAACCTCAAATGCCGCCACGTGGACAGCACCGAGGTCGGCGGCTCCTCCTACCAGGTCGCCGTCGGCCACGCGCTGGAGGCGATCGCCGCCGGACGTTGCAACGTCGCCTTGATCACGCTGTCAGGCCGCCCGCGCAGCGAAGGCCAGGCGACCGGCACCGCGCCCCGCCCCGGCAATCCCGCCGCGCCGGAAATGCAGTTTGAATTTCCCTACGGCCCGGCCACGGCGAACCTGTACGGCATGTGCGCCCAGCGCCACATGTATGAGTACGGAACGACCAGCGAGCAGCTCGCCTGGATCAAGGTCGCCGCCTCGCACCACGCGCAATACAACCCGAACGCCATGCTGCGCGATGTCGTCACGGTCGAGGACGTGGTCAACTCGCCGATGGTTTCGACTCCGTTGCACCGCCTGGATTGCTGCGTCATCAGCGACGGCGGCGGCGCGCTGGTGCTGACCAAACCCGAAATCGCCAAAAGCCTGAAGCGCCCGCTGGTGAAGGTCATCGGCGTCGGCGAGGCGCCGAAACATCAGGCGGGCGGCGAGATCGACCTGACCTTCACCGCCGCGCGCTGGTCCGGCCCGCCGGCCTGGGAGATGGCCGGGATCAAGCCGTCGGACATCAAGTACGCCTCGATCTACGACAGCTTCACCATCACCGTGCTGCTGCAACTGGAAGACCTCGGCTTCTGCGAAAAGGGCCAGGGCGGCAAGTTCGTTGCCGATGGCAACCTGATCTCCGGCACCGGCAAGCTGCCGTTCAATACCGACGGCGGTGGATTGTGCTCCAACCATCCGGCCAACCGCGGCGGCATCACCAAAATCATCGAGGCGGTGCGGCAGCTTCGCGGCGAGGCGCATCCCGCGGTGCAGGTCGCCAACTGCGACCTCGCCATCGCCCACGGCACCGGCGGCACCATCGGCACGCGCCATTGCGGCAGCACCGTCATCCTGGAACGGGAGTGATCCAAATGGCCTACGTGGCAAGAAAAATCCAGTTCGTCGGCACGCCGGAGACCAACCCGGAAACCAAACCGTTCTTTGCCGCCGCGGCCGAGGGAAAGTTCCTCATCCGCCGCTGCACGAGTTGCAAGAAGGCGCACTGGTATCCCCGCGCCCTGTGTCCTTTCTGCTTCGGCGAGTGCGACTGGGAACAGGCATCGGGCAAGGGGAAAATCTACACGTTCAGCACGATGGAACGAGCCAACCCGCCCTACGCCATCGGCTACGTCACGCTGGAGGAAGGACCGATGGTCCTCACCAACTTCGTCGACACCGACCTCGGCGCCCTGAAGATCGGCCAGAACGTGAAAGTAACATTCGTCAAGACCGAAGGCGACGGGCCGAGTTTGCCGTGCTTCACGCCTGCATAGACCCGATGCCATAATCACCCGCAACGGCGCCGCCCGAACAGGGTCGGCGCCGTTCGCGTTTCACGAGGATCGTCATGAGTTTCACGCGCCGCGCCCCGCTGGGCGCAACAGCCGGGCTGGCGGCTCCACGTTACGGTTTTGCACAAAGACTGTCGCCCCGTTGAGTTAGCGTTATGAGGCTTGGCCCGGCGATAACGGTTTATGGAGAGAGGGCGCGACAAGTCGCTTTTGCCGCGCAACTATCTTATCCTGCCCGTTGCCTGAAAAAAGACGCCGCGGGAGAGAATTCCCGCGGCCAGGTTGAGGGGAGGAAACAGCGCGTTTTTAACTCACGTTTCCGTTAACTCGCAAACTAAATCTCACGATTTCGCGATCACGTTTATGAAGGCAAGTCGCAACGGAATGGTCCTCGACAAAATCAGGGTTCCAGCAATTCCATTGCGTCCCCGACCGCAAAGCGACCGCCGCTGACGACTTCGGCATGCACGCCCAGTTCGATATGGCCATAAAGCGATCGAAGTTCTTCCACCGGGTTGGCGTCGCGCAGGGCCGTCTCCGGGTTCACTTCGGTTGCGGGACAACGCGTCGTGCCTTTGGTGACGCGCAGCACCGCTCCGCCGATTTGGATTTCGCGGCCGATCCAGTCGCGCTCGGCCCAGGCGGGCGCGCCGCTGAACCAGATGTTGGCGCGGAAGCGGCGGCGATGACGGCGGCCGCCGGCTTTCGCCTCGTAGTCCTTCAGGCTGGCCAGGTTGTTGAGGCTGACCACCGGCGTCCGCTGATCGCCGAACACGTGTCCCGGGATGTATTGGAACGCCGGTTGGCCCCTCGCTTCGTCGCCCAGATACGCGATCAGAAACGCCCCAATGCGCTCCCTGCCCGCCGGGGTCAGGGCGTTCGCCTCCACTCCGCTGCCGTCCGGCGCCCTGATCCGCAGCAGCCTGGAGCCGGGGTCGAACACGCTGAACAGCAGCGCCGCCTTGGCGTTCTTCATCAGGCACAGGAAGTTGTATTTCGGCAGCCAGACGGGCGCCGCCGGATCGAAACCGGAGTCTCCCTGCGCCAGCGCGAACGCCCGGTCCCAGGGGATCGCGCCGCCGGTCTCGACCTCCGCCTGATCCAGCGCCTCCGCCGTCAGGCCCTTGACCGGGTAGCGATACAGATATTCGATTCGCATTGTTCACGCCCCCTTGAGGCCCGGTCCGCGCCGCCCCATTTCCCCGGCAGGGCCTGGATCATGTCGCCTTTTCAGGGGCATGATCCGGGCTGTCGCCTGAGTGAAGGGACATCATATGGACATTCAAAAGTTTACCGAAAGGTCGCAGGGCTTCCTGCAAGCGGCCGGCACGATCGCCATTCGGGAATTCCACCAGCGGATCACCCCGGAACACCTGCTGAAGGCGTTGCTGGATGATGATGAGGGTGCCGCGTCCGGCCTTATCAAGGCCGCCGGCGGCGATCCCAAGGCCGCCGCTGCCGCCAACGACGCGGAGGTCGCCAAGCAGCCGAAAGTCAGCGGTGGCGGCGCGGGTCAGCCCACCCTCACGCCGGAGATGGTGCGCGTGCTGGACGCCGCGCAGCAGGCATCCACCAAGGCCGGAGACGAATACGTCGCCCAGGACCGCCTTCTGGTCGCGCTGGCCGAATCCGCCACGCCTGCCGGGCGCGCGCTGAAGGCCGCCGGCGCCACGCCGCAGGCCCTGGAAAAGGCGGTCAACGAGATCCGCAAGGGCCGCAAGGTCACCAGCGCCAACGCCGAGGCCAGCTTCGACGCGCTGAACAAATACTCTCGGGACGTCACCGCGATCGCGCGGGAGGGCAAGCTCGACCCGGTCATCGGCCGCGATGAGGAAATCCGCCGCACCATCCAGGTGCTCGCCCGCCGCACCAAGAACAACCCGGTGCTGATTGGCGAACCCGGCGTTGGCAAGACCGCGATCGTCGAGGGCCTCGCCCTGCGCATCGTCAACGGCGATGTGCCGGAAGCGCTGAAGGGCAAGCGGCTGCTTTCGCTGGACCTCGGCGCCATGGTCGCCGGCGCCAAGTACCGCGGCGAATTCGAAGAACGCCTGAAGGCCGTGCTGAAGGAGATCGAGGGCGCCGAGGGCCAGGTCATCCTGTTCATCGACGAGATGCACACGCTGATCGGCGCCGGCCGGGCGGATGGCGCGATGGACGCGTCCAACCTGATCAAGCCGGAACTGGCGCGGGGCACGCTGCACTGCATCGGCGCCACGACGCTGAACGAGTACCGCAAGCACGTGGAGAAGGACGCCGCCCTGGCGCGCCGGTTCCAGCCGGTGTTCGTCGGCGAGCCATCCGTCGAGGACACGATCAGCATCCTGCGCGGCATCAAGGAGAAGTACGAACTCCACCACGGCGTCCGCATCGCCGACGCCGCGCTGGTTGCCGCCGCGACGCTGTCAAAGCGCTACATCACCGACCGGTTCCTGCCGGACAAGGCAATCGACCTGATCGACGAAGCCTCCAGCCGGCTGCGTATGCAAGTGGATTCCAAGCCGGAGGCGCTGGATGAACTCGATCGGCGGGTGGTCCAGTTAAAGATCGAGCGCGAGGCACTGAAGAAGGAAAGCGATCCCGCGTCGAAGGATCGGCTGGACAAGCTGGAAAAAGAACTGGCCGATCTGGAAGACCGGTCGAACGCGATGACCGCGGCCTGGAAGAACGAGAAGGACCAGGTGCATGAGACGCAGAAGCTGAAGGAGCGTCTCGATCAGGCTAAGTCCGAGGTCGAGGTGGCGCAGCGGCGCGGTGACTACACGCGGGCCGGCGAGTTGACCTACAGCATCATTCCGGACATCGAGCGGCAGTTGGAAAAATCCTCCGACGGCAAGCTGGTGAATGAGGCGGTGACCGAGGAAAGCATCGCCGCGGTGGTGTCTCGCTGGACCGGCGTGCCGGTGGACAAGATGCTGGAAGGCGAGCGGGCCAAGCTGCTGGCCATGGAAGATAAGCTGCGTCAGCGGGTTGTCGGCCAGGAGGAAGCTCTGAAGGCCGTCGCCAACGCGGTGCGCCGTGCCCGTGCCGGCCTGCAGGACCCGAACCGGCCGATCGGCTCCTTCCTGTTCCTGGGTCCGACGGGTGTGGGCAAGACAGAACTGACCAAGGCTTTGGCCGGGTTCCTGTTCGACGACGACCGGGCCATGGTGCGCATCGACATGAGCGAGTTCATGGAGAAGCACGCCGTTTCCCGTCTGATCGGCGCTCCGCCCGGGTATGTCGGATATGATGAGGGCGGCGTGCTGACCGAGGCCGTGCGGCGGCGGCCATACCAGGTGATCCTGTTCGACGAGGTGGAGAAGGCGCACGAGGACGTCTTCAACATCCTGCTGCAGGTGCTGGACGACGGAAGGCTAACCGACGGGCAGGGTCGTACGGTCGATTTCAAGAACACGATCATCGTGCTGACGTCCAACCTCGGCAGCGACATCCTGGCGCATCAGCCGGAGGGCGAACCGACGGCGATGGTCCAGGGTCAGGTGATGGCGGTGGTGCGGCAGCACTTCCGGCCGGAGTTCCTCAACCGGCTGGATGAGATTGTCCTGTTCCGCCGTCTGCAACGCAGCGACATGGCCGCGATCGTGGAGATCCAGTTGGCCGGCCTGCGTAAGCTGCTGGCCGATCGCAAGATTGGCTTGGAACTGGACCGCTCGGCCTTGGATTGGCTGGCGGCGGAGGGCTACGACAGCACCTATGGCGCCCGGCCGTTGAAGCGGGTGATCCAGCGGTCGCTACAGAACCCTCTGGCCGGGTTGATCCTGGAAGGCGGGGTCAAGGAAGGCGACACGGTGCGCGTGGGCGCCGGTCCGGACGGGCTGGTGATCAACGGGCAGTTGGCTGAAGCGGCTTAGGGTTGGCTGACAGCGTGGCTCCATCGCGGGCCACGCCTGCTGCCCGATAGCACGCGGCAAGCTATTCTCGCATGGTGCACGCGTAGCCCGTCAATGCCGTTCGATCCATTGCTTGGCGTCCGGGTTGCCCGCATCGGCAGCCTTCTTGATCCAGATCCGCGCCTGAGCAGGATCCTTTACTACGCCGTCACCCATAATATACAGAAGTCCAACGCTCCAAAGCGCATCAACGTTGCCGTGGTCGGCTGCTTTTCTGTACCACCGCATCGCTTCGTGGTAGTCCAGGGTCACTCCCAGCCCGTAGTCATAAAGTAATCCAATCCAGTATTCCCCGTTTGGGTCGCCCTGTCTTGCCGCTTCAGAGTAAGCGCTGAACGCCGCCGCATAGTCCTTCCGATTGTACGCTTCGGCGCCCTTTGCCATTGCCCCTGGATTCCACTCGGCCGCCGGCGCTTCTTCCCATACCAAAGAACCTTCTGGCTTGGCGGTCTGTTCCTTGATTGCGTAGGCAATAACGCACAAAAGTGCCAGAATCCCAAGGGTGATCAGGGCGGCCTTGAGATAGCCATCCCGCTTCAACCCGAGGGGACGAACGAGAGTAACCGCGGGCGGGATGTCTTCCCCAGCGTCACCTATTGCACTATTGGCATGGCTAGGCTCTGCGCGAGCGGTTTGCTCGACCTCGGGCTGTATCGGCGCATCGCCGGCATCCGGAAGCTCAACCGGCGGACCATTGGTTTCGGGTGGCGTGTCGTCCGGCACCGTAACGATATCGGCAGTTTCGTGTCCAGTCGCCGCCGTCACGCCCGGGTGATTGTCGGTCTCAACTTCGATGGGCAGAGCCGGCACGTCCCGATACAGTGCTTCAACGATCGCTGTTGCGATCCTGCCCAACCCCTGTCTAACCTCCGCCGCGCCCGAATCAAGAGGTTCGAGCCCCCGAAAATCCACCCATTGCAGGCTGCGCAGATAGACAAACAGGTCCGGATCGGCGCATTCGCTCCGCCGCACGGTATCGAATGCGTCCACATCCAGATAGTGGACCGGAAGGATCAGGTCGGTGCGGCGCTGCGCTTCCATCCTCACGCGGAACCGTCGCACTTCCCGCGCACACCACTCGCTTTGCAGGAAACCCGGGGTGATCACCGGAATCAGGAATGAGGCTTCGCCAACTGCGGCCTCAATCTGCCGCTCCCATTGCGTTCCGGGGGGAATCGCGGCGACGTCTTGAAACAGATGCACTTTCTGACGGCCGACCCGCTGCTGCAATTCGTTCGCCAACAGCTGCCGCAGGCGGCTGAGGCGTCCGTCCGAGGCGGCATCGTCCGCGCTCGAATAGCTCCAGAATCCTGTCGGCTTGAGTGGCGTCACGTGCAGTCAACTCCCCTATGCCAGCGGCCCAGCTACGACGGCTGTAGGGCAACTGCCTTATAATAACGTTCTTGCAATGTGAAGCGCAAGGTGACCCACGCCGTTGCGGTCCGTCTCACTGCTGGATCCTCCGGGAGGAGCCGATCGGCTGAAGCTTCGCGGGTTGGTGTCAGATCAGGGTTGAGCAGGCAACTGCCGGACCGCTGCGACAAATTTGTCCGCGTTCTGAACGGCCCAACCGGCTTTTTCCAGCGGCACCGGTTCGGCCAGATAATCTCCCGTCAGCCGCAGCTCTTGCCCGCGATTGAGCGAACGCCCCAACTCCGCGGGCGTCTGGCCCGTTCGAACGAGATGGTGCCCAAAACTCTGGACCAGTCCGCCATCGAAGGCGTCCCCGTCAGTGTGCTCGCTCCCAAACCTGTTGGCAGTCCTCCCGGTTTCGGGGATGATCCTCCATGGACACGCCCCGCACCCAAGTCGCGGCCGAGGTGATGCCGTGAGCAATCGACGCACACCGGCCGCCCCTGAAGCCGATCTGTTCGCTGGCATGGCGCCCCCGTCGCCTCCGCACCCGGCTGAAAGCGGGGATCGGGACTTTTGGCAGGATGCGATCCACGCCAGCCTCTCTGCGAGGTCGAGTCGCTCGCTCGCGTTCGCGGAACAGGCGCTGCAAGAATGCCCGGCTGATCCGATGCTTCTGTTGCTGGCGGCCTTGACCATGCTGGCGAATAAGCAACCCGAGCGCGCCCTCGCCGTCCTCAAGCGCTTCGGCAGGCGTTGCATCCCGGGTCGGCCGGCAAACCTGCTGACCGCTCTGGCCCTGGGGCAGCGAGACGAGTTCGCCAAGGCCAGGGCCGTTCTGAGGGAAAGCAAGCTGGACACCAACCGTGCCGCTTTGGCCAGCTTTGTCGGGCCGCCCGTCATGCATGACTGGCTGCTCGACCAATTGGAGAGGATCCGGCGCGAAGCGCGGATCGCCGATCTCCTGAAAAGGCCGGTCAAGCCCCCGTCCCGCCCCGTCGCCCGCGCCCCGGCGAAACCGCCGCGTCCCGTCCCCATTGCGCCGACGCTGCCCCCGGTCGAGGATCTGCCGAAGCTGGAAGCCCGCTTCGACATGGTGTTCGACATGGCGAACTTCGACGCCATCGCGACGGCCTCGGACGATCCCGACCAGGCGGCGTTCCACTTGCGCAGCGAACTGGTCCGCCTCAGCCTGTTCGAGGGTTTCGACGAACTGCTCTGCCTGCCGGCGCTGCAAGGCGTGGAGGCGCATTGGTATCAGGTCGAAACGGTCCGCAAGGTGCTGAAGCAGTATCGCGGCCGGGTGCTGCTGGCCGACGAAGTGGGCCTCGGCAAGACGGTCGAGGCCGGCATGGTGCTGAAGGAATACATGCTGCGCGGCATGGCCGAGCGCGTGCTGATCCTGACGCCCGCCTCCCTCGTCGGCCAGTGGCGCGACGAGATGGAGGCCAAGTTCGGCATCGACTGCGCCACCACGCACGACCCGCTGCTGCGCAGCGATCCCGCCCGGTTCTGGGCGCAGCCGCGGGTGATCGCCTCGATCGCCGCGGCACGCCGGAAGGAGCAGGCGGAGATGCTGTCCGCCCTGCACTACGACGTGGTCGTGGTCGATGAGGCGCATCACCTGCGCGACCAGTCCAGTGCCAGCTATCAACTGGTGAATCGCCTACAGAAACGATTCCTGCTGCTGCTGTCCGCCACCCCGGTGCAGAACAGCCTGCTGGAACTGTACAATCTGCTGACCTTGCTGCAGCCCGGCATCTTCAAGACGCAGAAGGAATTCCGCTCGGCCTACATGGTGCCCGGCAAACCGCGGGAGCCGGTGAACCGCGAGAAGCTGCGCGACCTGATGCGCAGCGTAATGGTCCGCAACACCCGGGCGCTGGCCGCATTGCGGATGCCGCGACGGCATGCCTCGACCCTGCGTGCAACGCCCGATGCGGCCGAGGCCGCGTGCTACGCCGATCTGACCGCGCTGGTGCGGCAGGCGGCATCCGCGGAGCACCGGCTGTCGTTGCAGCATTTGCTGGCCGCAGCCGGGTCCTCGCCGGCCGCGGCGGCGGGCGCCATTGCCCGTTTCGCCGAACGGCATCCGGGCGAAAAGCGCTGGGCCGAGCTGCTGAAACGAACCCAAGCCCTGGGCGCGGGCGCGAAGGAAGCGGCGCTATTGAAGCTGCTGGCGCAGAACCCGGCAGAAAAGAAGCTGATCTTTGTCCACCAGCGCGACAGCCTCAAGCATCTGGCCGATCGGCTGCGGGCGAAGAAGATGGCGTTCGCGATGTTTACGGGGGACATGACCGGTCCGCAGAAGGACGCGGCGGTGGAGGCGTTCCGCGACAGTGTGCCGATCCTGCTATGCACCGAATCCGGCGGCGAGGGACGCAACCTGCAATTCTGCAATACGCTGATCAACTTCGACATTCCCTGGAATCCGATGGCGATCGAGCAGCGCATCGGCCGTATCGACCGCATCGGCCAGACGCGGGAAGTATTCGTCTTCAATCTGGTTACGGCCGATACGATCGAGGACTCGGTGCTGCGCATCCTCGACGAGAAGATCAACATGTTCGAACTGGTCGTCGGCGAAGTCGGCGCGATCCTCGGAGAGATCGACGAGCAGCAGGATTTCTCGACCCTGGTGCTGGATGCGTGGCTGCAAGGCACCGAGCAGGCGCGGACGGAGGCGTTCACCAAACTGGAGAACCAGTTGCTCGCCGCCCGCCGCGACTACGAAGGCGTCAAGCAGCTCGACGAGGCACTGTTCGGGAACGAACTCGATGCAGCCTGAAACCGCCGAACCGGGCCGGATGCAAAATTTCGTCGCCGCGTTGCTGCGGCACGAGGACGCGCTGGTGGAAGACATCGAGCCGGAGGGGCTGGAAGTCTTGTCGCCTCCACCGGTGCAGCAGGCGCTGGGTATCGGGGAATTCGCCCGCCTCGGCTTCGGCACGACCTTGCCGTCCGGGGCGCAGCGGGTCGGGATGGAGGGCGACTGGCTCGACCGCTTCGCCAGGCTGCTGGGTCCGCGCGGACGCTGGACGCGGCGGGTCCTGACCACCGAGGCGAAAGCCCCGGGCGATCCGGAGCGGACGCTGGGGCATGAGTTGGTGCTGGACAATGCAACGTTCCGCTTGCTGGGGATGGCGCCGGCATGGACGCGCTATCTGGTGATGGATTTCCGCGCCTCCGCCATTTCGGACGACAAACGTGATTTCGTTTCGAGACTAGGCATTAATCTGGCGACCGGGGCATTACCGGACGCGGTGCTGATGGCATTGGGGCCGACGCTCGACCGCCAGGTTTCCGACGAACGCGGCCTACCACCCGGCGTGGAACTGCCGGCGATGTGGGACCGCGCGCGCGTGGCCACGACGGTGCAGCGGGCGCTGCCGCCGCGGCTGGAGGCGGCGCTGCATCCGTTCGTTATCGGCATGCGCCGCCGCCTCGGACGCGACCAGGAGCGTCTCTATCGCTATCACAACGACCTGCACCATGAGGCGATGCGCCGCGCCGTCGCGCTGCCCGAAGGCGACGCGAAGCGGACCCGGGAGGAGCAGCGGGCCGCGGCGGTCGAGCGGGAATATCGGGCCAAGCTGGACGATCTGCAGCGGCAATATGCCACGCGGGTGATGGTCGAATGGGTGCAGACGCTGGAACTGGTGATGCCGGTGCAGCGGTTCTCGGTGCAGATCCGCCGGCGCAAGGCGGATCGGACGATCGCGCTGGACTGGAACCCGCTGGCGCGGCGGCTTGAACCACCGGTGTGCGACGCGACCGCAGGGATGGAGAAGCCGCGCCTGGTGTGTGACGACGCGCTGCATCTGGTCGTGCCCGCGGGTCTGGCGTCCTGCCCGGGCTGCGGACGCGCGTATTGCCGCGCGTGTCATCGGGACGGGTGCCCGAAATGCGGGGCGGCCGGTTAGACCAGACCCGTAGTCCCGTCGTGGGCCATGACGGTTGGGCAAGAAGAGTTGGCTCGATCGCCGGTTGGTCTCAGGCGTCCGACCACTTTTCCCCCCAGCGGTCGGCGAACACCACGTCCTCCAGCGGCGCCCGCGCCACCGGCCCGAACTTCCCCAGCGGATAGCCGATCGGCAGGATGGCGTAGGAGTGGACTCCGTCCGGCAGGCCCAACGCCGCCTCGGCTTCCTTCTCGAACAGCAGATACAGCGTCGTCAGCGTCGCTCCCAAACCCAGCGCACGCGCCGCCAGCAGCATGTTCTGCACCGCCGGATAGATCGACGAACCCGACGTCCGTGAATGCGTGCCACCTTGCAGGCAAGGAACGATCCAGACCGGCGCCTCGTGCAGGTGCTCCGCCAGATGCTCCGCCGCCGCCAGCAGACGGTCGAACCGGTCGCGCGACGAACCGGGCGGCGGCGCGCTGGCACGGTATCCGGGAGCGACCTTCTCGTGCCAGCCGCGGCGATACCAATGCGCCACCGCCGCCTTGATCGCCGGGTCGCGCACCACCAGGAAGCGCCAGGTCTGCATGTTGCCGCCGCTCGGCGCGGCGGTGGCCGCCTCCAGGATCTGCCGGATCAGCGCCGGAGGCACCGGGTCCGGCTTCAGCCGCCGCATCGAGCGCGTGGTGCGGATGATCTCGAACAGGTCCGCGGTCATCGTTATGTCTCCCTCCCCATCATGGCGTGCCGACCTCGCCCAGATCCCACCAGATGCCGGCGAACGCCGCCAGCCCCTCGCGCGCCGGCCCCAACAGCAGATGCTCGTCCGGCCCGTGCTGCTTGCAGCCGTTGTAGCTGTGCGGAACCCACACCAGCGGCACGCCGAGGAAATCGACGAACACATCGCCCGGCAGGCCTCCGGACGAGTTCGGAACGACCTGCACCCGCTTGCCAAGCGACCGTTCCATGCTGCCAACCGTCCACCGCACCCAGGGATGATCCGGATCGGTGCGGCTGGCGGGCATGCGGACAGAAGCGTTCTCGATGCTGACGTCCGGGAACCCGTGCCCGTCCAGGTGCCGCCGCAGCGCCGGTGCGAAGCCGGCGGGATCGACATCGACCGTGTAGCGGATCTGGCAATGCGCCCGCGCGTTCGGAGCCACCGCGTTGACCGGATTCTCCGGTCGGCCCGAGAGCAGCGACAGCACGATGAAGCTGGTCCAGCCGTAGATTTTTTCGGCCGCTGTCAGCCCCGGCTCGCCCCAGTCCGGGTCGATCGTGGCGGCCTCGCCTCCGCCGACGGGGCAGCCGTCCAGTGCCGCGCGGACCGAAGCGGGCAGGCCGTTCGGCGGCAACCACTCCCGCACCAGAATCTTGCCCCGCCGATCGGCCACGCAGCCGATGGCATGGCTCAGCACCACCGCCGGATCGGTGGTCAGTCCGCCCCAATGGCCAGAGTGGACCCCGCCCGGCCGCAGATCGGCCACCAGATCGAAGTGATACGTGGCGCGCGACCCGGTGGCGATCGTCGGCACCTCCGGCGCCACCCGCGGCCCGTCGCTCGCGATCAGCACATCCGCCGCCAGCCGATCGGCGTGGCGGCTGACGAAGTCGCGCAGGCCAGTGGAACCGCGTTCCTCGGACGTCTCCAGCACCAGCTTCAGATTGAACCCGAGCACGCCGCCGCGTTCCGCCAGCACCGCCTCCAGCGCGGTCAGGTTCAGCGCGTGCTGGCCTTTGTTGTCGGCCGTGCCGCGTCCGTACCAGCGGTCGCCCTCTTCGATCAGCGCCCAGGGCGACAGGCCGGAGCGCCATTGCTCGTCCAACCCGCGCACCGTGTCCCCGTGTCCATACGTCAGGACTGTCGGCCGATCGGCGCCTTCGACCCGTTCGGCGAACAGGATGGGACCGAAGCCGGGAAGCGGATTGGGGTGGATTTCGACCGTGAACCCCATCCGCTCCAACCACGGTTGCATGGCAGCGGCCAGATAGCGGTGCACGTCGTCGTCGTGCCCCGGGTCCTGCGACGTGCTCGGGATCGCCACAAGCTCCGCCAGATGCGCGCGGAAGGAATCGAAAGCGGTCAGAGCGCGTGCCAGTGCGCCGTCGCGTGATGCCATCTCGGAGACTCCTTGGCTGCCGCGCCCACGCTGCCAGACGGCGCGGCGCCCGGCTACACCCGATAGCTATCAGGATAAGGGGGCATGCGGAGCACGGCGTTCTCCCCGTTCGTCATGGCCCGGCTCGTCCGGGCCACCCCCGCAAGCACGTGCCGCGACAGGTGGCCCGGGCAAGCCGGGCCATGACGGTGAGGGAACGAGGCCCGGGGCAAACCTTTCCGTCCTTTCCCCCTATCCTGATAGCTATGCGGCTACACCCGGCCGATGCGCGGCAGCAGCGTCCAAAGCTGAGTACCCGCCTGCCGCGGCAAGGCCGCGATCCGCGCGCCGTCGGGCCAGGGGAGGATGATGATGTCGTCCGGCGCGTCCCGGGCCAGCGCCTCCACCGGCATCACCGGGATATGGCAGCCCGGCAGGCATCGGCCGCGCCTCGCACAGCCGGCATCGGCGACGAACGCGATATCGCCGGCGGTCAGCCCGCAGACATTCAGCAGCATCGTGCCGCGGGCCGATGCGCCATAAGCCGCAACGCGCCGTCCGGCATCGCGCCGATCATCCAGGAAGCCGCGGATGTCCGCGCGAGCCATTGCGACCCGGCCGGCGAACGCTTCGTACAGCGCCGGCTGCTCCGCCAGCACCTCGGCCTCGGCCTGCCGCACGGCTTTCAAACCCTGCCGCGGCAGGCGCTGGGCGCGGGTGTGGCAGACCTGCACCCGCAGGCAGCCTCCGTCCTCCGGCACGCGCTCCGCGTCGAAAACGCGCAGCCCGACCGAGCGCAACAGACGTTCGGTCACCGGCAGGGAGAGATAGGTGTAGGTGTCGTGCCGGAAGGCGTCGAACCGGACGCCCTGGATCAGCGCCAGCAGATGCGGAAACTGCAGGCTGATGACCCCGTTAGGCCGCAGGATGCAGGCGAGGCTGGCGGCGAAATCAAACAGGTCGGGCACCTGCGGCAGAACGTCATGCGCCACCACGATGTCGGCGCAGCCGTGCCGCACCGCGACGTCCATCGCGGCTTCGATGGTGAACGCGTCGGCGTCCACCGGAAGCACCGGAATTCCGCTGTCCTTGAGGTGAGGCAGCACGGTGCCGCCGCACAGGCCGATCTCGATGGCTAGCGAGCCGGCGTCGAGGTGATGACGATCGCGCAGGGTCTCGGCATAACGGGCGGAGCGGTCGACGGCCGCTTGGCGCTCGGTCTTCGACGGCGCGCTGGCGGATGGCGCGGTCTCGGCGATCTGCGCCAGCCCGCATTCGTCGCACAGCCGGACATGCAGCGGATACAGGGTGTCCGAGGCGCCCCGCGGGTTAACCAGCGGCAGGCTGCCAAGGTCGATCAGGCTGCGATGCAGGCGGGCGCCGCACAGCCGGCAGCCCGGGCCGGACAGTGATTGCTGCTTGGCGGGGAGGTTCGTCACGGCGGCTGCCACGCCTTTCCCGTATCGAGGAAGCCAGGGAAATGGCCGTTCTGCCCACCGAGCCTGACGCGGACGCGTTCTTCGCTGCCGGCACCGTAGCGCGAAAAGGTAAACGAAAGGTTTCTAACGCGCGCGAAAACGCATGCCGTCGAGCGTGACCTCGGCCGGATGCAGCGTCTCGGTCCAGATTACCGAGGCTTCGGGCAGGCGGATGGCGTGTTGGGCCAGCGCCGGGGCCAGCACGGCGGCCGGGTGCGCCGAGGCCATCGCCAGGACGGTGGCCGGATCCGCGATTCCCCAGTCCACGAGGTTGCGCACCGCCCGGTCCAGGCACAAGGCCGAACCGGCCAGCGTCAGGGCGCCGGGGACGCGGACCGAGCCGTCCGCGGTGTGCTCGATCGTCATGCCGGCGAACGGATACAGGCCCGGCGATGACGCGGCGGCGGCGGTCGCGTCGGTGACCAGAACGCAGCGTTGCGCCCCTTTGGCGCGGATCAATACCTTCAGCACGTCCGGCGGAATGTGGATGCCGTCGGCGATGAAGCTGGCGTGCAGCCGGTCCTCGGCGAGTTGCGCCATCAGCGGATTGAGGAACTTTGGCTGCGGCTGCGGCAGGGCGTTGCCGAGATGGGTGCTGAGAGTCACGCCTGCCTCCGCCGCCTGGGCGGTCGCCGCCGCATCGGCGGCGGTGTGGCCCATGGCGACGGCGATGCCGAGGGCGCGGGCCCGGGCGATCAACCCCGCCGCGCCCGGCTGCTCCGGCGCCAGCGTCAGCAGCAGGATCGGCCGGCGCAGGGTTCTGGTCAGGCGGTCGAGGGCGTCGGGGTCGGGGGGGACGATCGCGGCGGCCGGATGGCAGCCGGCGTATCCCGGCGCGGGGTTGAGGAACGGACCTTCGAGATGGAAGCCCGGCACCATCAGCGGCCCGAGGCGGCTGGCGGCAACGGCCTGGTCCAGCGCGGCGAGGCGCTCGGTCAGCACGTCCTCGGCGGCGGTGATCAGGGTTGGCAGGCAGGTGGTGACGCCGGACCGCAGCATCGCCTCCAGCGCGTGGTCGAGCGCAGCGGCGGTGAGCGCGGCATCGTTGAAATCGACGCCGGCGTAGCCGTTGACCTGGAGGTCGATCAGGCCGGGGGAGTGCATGCGGGGGCTTTGGCGGTGCAGTCGGACCGAGTCAAGGTGCGATTATATCGCTTGACCCACACCAATAACGAGCGATATTATCGCTTGTGAAAACGATCATCCTGACGCTGAGCGCCGCCAAGGATCTCGATGCCCTTCCCCGAGACGCTCGCGAGCAGGTGGAAGCCGGGCTTCATCGCTACGCTATAACGGGCCAGGGCGACGTAAAGGCGCTTCAAGGCCGCAACGGCTATCGTCTGCGTATTGGCAGTTACCGGGTGATCTTCGATGAGGATGCAACCACGATCCTGGCGATCTACATCGGACGCCGGGCCACAACGACTTACAAAAGGAATTAAGACCATGACCGCGCCACAGATCATTCGGACGCCCAACGGCGAGGAACTGGTGGTGCTGCCCAGGGCCGAATACGAAGCACTTCTCGACCGCGCCGATTCCGAGGCTGAGGATGCCGACGACGTCGCCGTCTATGACGCCCGGAAGGAAGGCTTGGCTGCCGGTGGCGTCGTGTTACCCCCGGAGGTTAGTGCTGCGATCCTTCGGGGCGAGAGTCGGTTGAAGGCCATTCGCAACTGGCGTGACGAAACGCAACTGCATCTGAGTTTCAAGACAGGTTTGGGACAGGGCTATCTGTCCGATCTCGAAAGCGGGCGCCGTCCGGGAACCCCCGCGACTATTGCGAAGCTCGCGCAGGCATTGGATGTTCCGGTGGAGTGGCTTTCGTAGCCCGTCCGGCCGGAATCCGCCGACCCGAGCGCCCGCTCACCCCCGCATCGCCGCCAGGATCGCCGCTCGCACCGCCTCGTCCTGAGCCTCCACCGCCCGCGCCACCGCCCGCATCTGGCCCCTCAGCGCATACACCTGGTCGAGCAGGGACAGTACCAGCGGCATCGTCTCCTCCTGCACCGCCAGTTCGTGCGTCAGGTCGCGGATCAGCCGCACCCGGGCGACGTCGATGTCCTGGAACTCCCACTCCTCGCCACTCGGCGCGGGTCGCACCCAGCCGCGGTCCACCCACGCCAGCACCTCGGTCTCCCGCAGGTCCGGGAACAACGCCACGACGGTGGTCAGGCGCATCATGACCCCTCCCTCGGGTTGAAGCTCCCCTGCGGAGTCCAGTCTTTCAGGAACGCCGCCAGCTCCGGCTCATGCCCTGGTGGCACCACGACCTGAAGCTGCACGAACTGGTGCCCCTGCCGGATGCCCTTGCCGCGCAACCGCAGCCGCGTCCCGGTGCCCGACCCCGGCGGAACCGAAAGCTTCACCGGCCCGTGGATCGTCGGCACCTCCAGCGAGGTACCCAGCACCGCCTCCTTCAGCGACACCTTCACGTCGGTGACGATGTCGTCGCCGTCGCGATGGAACCGGGGATCGGGTGCAACCGTGATCTCGATCAGCGCATCACCGGCCGCGGCGCCGTTGTAGCCCGCTCCGCCCTGGCCGCGCAGCCGCAACACATGCCCATCCTCGGTGCCCGGCGGGATGCGCACGTCCAGCGTCTTGCCGTCGGGCAAGGCCAGCCGCCGGGTCGTCCCCACGGCCGCATCGACAAAGCTGACGGTCAGCGAGTATTGCACGTCACGACCGTGCCGCGGCCGTCCGCTGGCGCCCCAGTCGGAGCGCTGGCCAGCCTGACCGAAATGCTTGGAGAAAAACGCTTCCAGGTCCTCCTGGCTGAACCCGCCTGCCGGACCGCCTTGCCCATACTGTTCGGCCCCGGGCGCGTCGCGGTAATATTGCCGCTGCTGATGCACCTCATGCCCTTCGGCGTCGATCTCGCCGCGGTCAAACTTGCCGCGCTTGTCCTTGTCGGACAGCAGGTCGTAGGCCGAACTGATCTCGCCGAACCGGGCGGCGGCATCGGCCTTGCCCGGGTTGACGTCGGGGTGGTGCTTCTTCGCCAGCTTGCGATAGGCGGAACGGATCGCCGCGTCATCTGCGGTCTTCTGCACGCCAAGGATTTCGTACGGGTCTTTCATCGGTGCCGATCACGTAGAGACACTTTGGGGCGGGTTCAAGTGCCGCTCCATTGCGGTTGGCGCTTCGCCAGGAAGGCGTCGATTCCCTCCGCGGCATCGCGGGCGAGCATGTTGCGCGTCATCACCTCCGACGCATAGTCATATGCCGCCGGCAGGTCCATCTCCGCCTGCCGGTAGAACGCTTCCTTGCCAATGGCCACGGTCAGCGGGCTTTTCGAGGCGATCTGCCGGGCCAGCGCCAGGGTAGCATTCTGCAAGTCGGCGTCCGGCACCACGCGGTTGACCAGGCCGAGTTCCCGCGCCCGCTCCGCCGGCACCATCTCGCCGGTAAGCAGCATCTCCATCGCCGCCTTGCGCCCGACCGCGCGGGTCAGCGCAACCATCGGGGTGGAGCAGAACAGCCCGATATCGACCCCCGGCGTGGCGAACCGCGCCGACTGCGCCGCCACCGCCAAATCGGCCGAGGCGACCAACTGGCAGCCCGCCGCCGTGGCGACGCCGTGCACCCGGGCGATCACCGGCTGCGGCAGCCGGACGATCCGCTGCATCAGTCGGGAGCACAGCGCGAACACCGCTGCGTATGCCTCCCGCGACGGAGTCGCCCGGATCTCCCGCAGGTCGTGCCCGGCGCAGAACGCGGGGCCGTTGCCGGCGATGATGACAGCCTTGACCCTCCGGTCCCCACCGATCGCGGCGAGTTCGGCGTCCAGCGCCTCCATCAGCCCCATCGACAGGGCGTTGCGCGCGGCCGGGCGGTTCAGCGTCAGCGTGGCGATATGTTCGCTGTCGAAGCGGAGCAGGATATCGGTCATGATGGCCCCCTATATCAGAAGGATGCCGCCATGCCGAACGACCACGCCCAGCCACGCGGGGAGTTGTCCCTGCGCACCGTCGCCATGCCGGCCGACACCAACCCGCACGGCGATATCTTCGGCGGCTGGATCATGTCGCTGATGGACCTCGCAGCGGGAATCGCGGCCGGCTATCGCGCCCGCGGACGCGTCGCCACCGCAGCCGTCTCCAACCTGAGCTTCCTGCAGCCGGTCAAGGTCGGCGACGTGGTATGCGTCTATACGGATATCTCGAAAACCGGCCGGACCTCCATCACGGTCGCAGTCGAGGCCTGGGCCTTGCGGCGCAACCTCGGCCAGCGCGTACGGGTCACGGCGGCGGAGTTCGTTCTGGTGGCTGTCGATGACAGCGGAAAGCCTCGGGGGCTTCCGGCCGCCGAATGATTGTTACTATGGCAGCGGATGCTGGTCCGGCACGTTGTTGAACATCCTGCCGAACAGGTGCGTCACGGACTGCAGCAGCCGGTTCCAGCCCCGCGCAAGCGTGCCGGCAAGCTGGCGATCGCCTTCCGCACGCAACAGCGCTGCTTCGCCGACGGTTTCGAAAATACTCATGTGATTTTGGTCCTTTGCTGGCGGTTACTTGACCGCTGGTGGAGGACGTTCCTGACGCCCCTCATATGGGCAACCCATGCTGCGCTGCAACACAAATCGCACATGACAGCCTCCCGCTTGGCGAAATGCGGGCCGTCAGGCAGTGTGCCGCCCGCTTTGGAATCGCGTTGGAGTACGACGAATGGCGAACCGTTTGCCGGGACTGAATTTCGACCTCGGCGAGTCCGCCGACATGCTGCGATCCCAGGTCGAGGCATTTTCCGCCGCCGAAATCGCGTCGCGGGCGGCGCAGGTCGACCGCGACAACGCGTTCCCGATGGACCTGTGGCCGAAGATGGGAGCGCTCGGCGTGCTCGGCGTGACCGTGTCGGAGGAATACGGCGGCGCCGGCATGGGATACCTCGAGCATGTTGTGGCAATGGAGGAAATCTCCCGCGCCTCGGCTTCGGTGGGGCTGTCGTACGGCGCTCACTCGAACCTGTGCGTCAACCAGATCCACCGCAACGGCAATGCGGAGCAGAAGGCGCGCTATCTGCCCGGCCTGGTCGAGGGCACCGCCGTCGGCGCCCTGGCCATGAGTGAGCCGGGGGCCGGGTCGGACGTCGTCGGCATGCGCACGCGGGCGGAGAAGCGGGGCGACCGGTACGTGCTGAACGGCAGCAAGATGTGGATCACCAACGGGCCGGACGCGGACGTGCTGGTGATTTACGCGAAGACGGACCCCGCGGCCGGACCGCGCGGCATCACGGCGTTCCTGGTGGAAAAGGGGTTTCCCGGATTCTCGACCGCGCAGAAGCTCGACAAGCTGGGAATGCGCGGTTCCAACACCTGCGAACTGGTGTTCCAGGATTGCGAGGTCCCCGAGGAGAATGTCCTGTCGCAGGTCGGCCGCGGCGTGAACGTGCTGATGAGCGGCCTGGACTATGAGCGGGCGGTGCTCGCCGCCGGGCCGATTGGGATCATGCAGGCGTGCATGGATGTGGTGGTGCCGTACGTGCATGAGCGCAAGCAGTTCGGCCAGTCCATCGGCGAGTTCCAGTTGATGCAGGGCAAGCTCGCGGACATGTACACGACGATGAATGCGTCGAAAGCGTATGTGTACGCCGTGGCGAAAGCCTGCGACCGCGGCGAAACCACGCGCAAGGACGCGGCTGGGGCGATCCTGTACGCTGCAGAGAAGGCGACCTGGATGGCGCTGGAGGCGATCCAGGCGCTGGGCGGAAATGGTTACATCAACGACTATCCCACCGGGCGGTTGTTACGCGATGCGAAGTTGTACGAGATCGGCGCCGGGACGAGCGAAATCCGCCGGATGTTGATCGGACGCGAACTGTTCGCGGAGACCGCGTGATGGCGAGAGCGCTTATCGTGGTTGCGAGTGCGCGTATCGTAATGGGGAGGGCGCTCACGCTGTGTCGAGGCCTGGCTTGGCCCCATAGGCGTCAGGATAAGTGGTTGCATGGAGCACGGCGTTCTCCACATTCGTCATGGCCCGGCTCGTCCGGGCCACCTGTCGCGGCACGTGCTGGCATAGGTGGCCCGGACGAGCCGGGCCATGACGGTGAGAGAACAAGACCCCGGGCAAGCTTTTCCCTCGCCGCCGCTTATCCTGACGCCTATGGGGCTTGGCCCTGCCATCCACGACTTTGCCGCACCCACCACCGCAAGTCGCGGATGGCCGGCACAAGGCCGGCCATGACACGGGGGCGGCGGCAACGACCGCGCGTCACCCCACTTCCAGCGCCCATGAGACCAACCCCGGCCACGACACACCGGGTCGGACACCCCGCCCCATGACCACCCTCCGCTCCGACATCACCCCGCGCTCCCCCGACTTCGCGGCCAACGCCGCCGCGATGGGCGCCCTGGTCGCCGATCTGCGTGCCCGCGTGGCGGAAGCCGTCCAGGGCGGCGGCGCCGTCGCCCGCGAACGCCACGCCGCCCGCGGCAAACTTCTCCCGCGCGAGCGGGTCGCCGCGCTGATCGATCCCGGTTCGCCGTTCCTCGAATTCTCCCAACTCGCCGCCTTCGGCCTGTACGGCGGCGAGGTTCCCGCCGCCGGCATCGTCACCGGCATCGGCCGCGTGTCCGGCCGAGAATGCGTCATCGTCGCCAACGACGCCACCGTCAAAGGCGGCACCTACCTGCCCATGACGGTGAAGAAACATATCCGCGCGCAGGAGATCGCGCTTACCAACAACCTGCCTTGCCTGTATCTCGTCGATTCCGGCGGCGCCTACCTGCCGCTGCAGGACGAAATCTTCCCCGACCGCCAGCATTTCGGCCGCATCTTCTACAACCAGGCCAACATGTCCGCCGCCGGCATCCCGCAGATCGCCGTCGTCATGGGATCATGCACCGCGGGGGGCGCCTACGTCCCGGCCATGAGCGACGAGAGCATCATCGTCCGCAAGCAGGGCACCATCTTCCTGGGAGGCCCGCCCTTGGTGCAGGCGGCGACAGGCGAAATCGTCTCGGCCGAGGATCTCGGCGGTGCCGACGTGCACGCCCGCACCTCCGGCGTGGTGGATCACTACGCCCGCAACGACCACCACGCGCTGTCGATCTGCCGCCGCATCGTCGCCGGCCTGAACCGTGAGAAACCCACAGGCATCGAACGCCGTCCGCCGAAGCCGCCGAAATATGATCCCGCCGAACTGCACGGCGTGGTGCCCGTCGATCTGCGCGCACCGTACGACGTGCGCGAGGTCATTGCCCGCATCGTCGATGACAGCGTATTCGACGAATTCAAGCGCCTGTATGGCACCACGCTGGTCTGCGGCTTCGCCCATCTGTACGGCTACCCCGTCGGCATCATCGCCAACAACGGCATCCTGTTCTCGGAATCCGCAGTTAAAGGCGCGCACTTCATCGAATTGTGCAGCCAGCGAAACATCCCGTTGATCTTTCTGCAAAACATCACCGGCTTCATGGTCGGCCGCAAATACGAATCCGGCGGCATCGCCAAGGATGGCGCCAAGCTGGTGACCGCCGTTTCCACCACCGCGGTGCCGAAACTGACTCTGATCATCGGCGGCAGTTACGGCGCCGGCAACTATGGCATGTGCGGCCGGGCCTACGACCCGCGCTTTCTCTTCATGTGGCCCAACGCGCGGATTTCCGTGATGGGCGGCGAACAGGCAGCGGGCGTCCTGACCACGGTGCGCGCAGGTTCGGCCGACTGGACGCTGGAGCAGGAGGAAGCCTTCAAAAAGCCGATCCGAGAACAGTATGAAACCCAGGGGCATCCGTATTACGCAAGCGCAAGGGTGTGGGACGACGGCATCATCGATCCGGCGGACAGCCGCCGCGTGCTCGGGCTGTCGCTGTCCGCCGCGCTGAACAAACCCCGGCAGGATACGCGCTTCGGCGTGTTCCGGATGTAATGGCCATGTTCCGCACCCTGCTGATTGCCAACCGCGGCGAAATCGCCTGCCGCGTCGCCCGCACCGCCCGGCGCATGGGCATAGAAACGATCGCGGTCTATTCCGAGGCCGACGCGCACGCCCTGCACGTCAAAGCCGCCGACCGCGCCTACCCGATCGGCCCCGCCCCGGCCCGGGAAAGCTACCTGAACATTCCCCGCATCATCGAAACGGCCCGCGCCGCCGGGGCCGAGGCGATCCATCCCGGATACGGCTTCCTGTCGGAAAATCCCGCCTTCGCCGAGGCCTGTGCCGACGCTGGTATCGTCTTCGTCGGGCCGCCGCCCTCGGCCATGCGTGCCATGGGCTCGAAATCCTCCGCCAAGGCCCTGATGGAACAAACCGACGTTCCGCTGCTCCCCGGCTACCACGGCGATCGGCAGGATGCTGAGTTCCTCGCCGATCAGGCGGCGCGGATCGGATTTCCGGTTGTGATCAAGGCGGTGTCCGGTGGCGGCGGGCGCGGCATGCGCGTGGTGACGGCCGCTACCGACTTTGCCGATGCGCTGGGTTCCGCCCGCCAGGAAGCCGCCTCCTCGTTCGGCGACGACCGCGTGCTGATCGAGCGCTATCTGCAACGTCCCCGCCACATCGAGGTCCAGGTCTTCGCCGACACGCACGGCAACGCCGTGCATCTGTTCGAACGCGACTGCTCCGCCCAGCGCCGCCACCAGAAGGTGCTGGAGGAAGCCCCCGCGCCCGGCCTGTCCCAAGCCCAGCGAGACCGCATGGGTGCCGCCGCGGTGGCCGCCGCCCGTGCCGTCGGATACGTCGGTGCCGGAACGGTCGAATTCGTCGCAGAAGACGACGGCTTCTTCTTTCTCGAAATGAACACCCGGCTTCAGGTCGAACACCCGGTAACGGAAATGATCACCGGCTTCGACCTCGTGGAATGGCAGTTGCGCGTGGCGGCGGGCGAACCATTGCCGGTCACCCAATCAGCCATCGCGATCAACGGCCACGCGATCGAGGCGCGCCTCTACGCCGAGGATCCGGCGCACGATTTCGCGCCCTCCGTCGGACAACTGGCCCTGTTTCGCACGCCGGTGGAAACCGCGGACGTCCGCGTCGATACCGGCTTCGCCACCGGCGATACGGTGTCGATCCATTACGACGCCATGCTGGCCAAGCTGATCTGCCACGCGCCGACGCGCCCCGCCGCGCTGCGCCGCATCGCCACGGCGCTGGCCGACTGCGCGGTGGCCGGGGTTGCCGGCAACCTGGACCTGCTCGGCCGCATCGTTACTCACCCGGCGTTCGCCGCCGGTGGCATCGATACCGGCTTCATCGCGCGGGAAGGCGCCACGCTGCTGGCCGGGCAAGGGGCGCCCCCGCCCGATGTGCTCGCCATCGCCGCGCTGGCCGTGCTGACGACGGAGGCCGCGGCCGCCGGAGACGACCCCTGGGACGATCGCGACCTCTGGTGGGTCAACACGACGCCCGCCCGCGTGCTGCACTTCAAGGACGGAGAAACGGGATACCCGGTTTCGGTGATCCGCGACGGGGCCGCCTGGCGGATCGGCAACGTGCTGGCATCGGCGGAACCGCTGGGTAACGGACGGCTGCGCGTGTCGCTCGATGGGGTATGGCGCAGCGTTACTGCGACGCTCGACCATCACGTCGTGACGCTGCGGGACAACGGCCTGACCTGGAAGTTGACCCTTCCCGATCCCCTCGCCGCCGATGACGACGAAGAGGACGCCAGCGACCGTCTCGTGGCGCCGATCCCGGGCGTGGTGACGGAGGTTGCGGTGGCCGCCGGGGATGCGGTGACGCGGGGGCAAATCCTGGTGGTTCTGGAGGCCATGAAGACCGTGTTCCGCCTGACCGCCCGCGCCGATGCGGTCGTCGAGACCGTTTCTTGCGCGAAGGGGGACATGGTGCAGGACGGCCAGATTCTCGTCGGCTTCAAGGTTGCCGATGCAATCCCGGAGTAACGGACCGAGCCTATGATATCAGCCCGCGATCAGGCGGCCGCAGAGGAAATTTGGCTGGCACGGCACACTGTCGCCGTCATGGCGGTGGCAACCGTGCCAATGGCTCAAACTCAAGCCGGATTGGTATCAGCGCCGATGCGGGCGACCCGGGCCATGACGATTGGTTTTCTAACGCTGCTGCTCGCGGGATGCGGCTCCGCGCGGATCAACACGGGCGGACCCGCCCCCGACGCGTCGACTCCCGGCTGGACAGGCCGCACCGTCGTTACCGGCTCCTCGAGCACCATCGCGGGAAACGCGGCGGCAACCGAGCAGCAGCAGAAGTGGCAGCTCGGACCGAGCCGGTAGGCGAACCCGTTCTCACGCCCCCGCGGATACATCCCGCGAAGCCAGCAGCGCGTTGATCCGGTCCGCGAGCTGCGCCCCGGTCACCGGCTTGCGCAGCAGGGAGAACGGGCCACTCAAGGTCGCCCCGACCGCCAGCGCCGCCCCGTCACCGGCGTATCCGGTCAGCAACACGGCGGCGAGACCCGGGCGCTGCTGCTGTGCCGTCCGGATGAGCGTCAGGCCATCCATTCCGGGCATCGACAGATCCGACACGATCACGTCCACCCGGTCGCGATCGGCCAGTCGGGCCAGGGCCGCCGGACCGCTGTCCGCCCGCAGCACGGCGTAACCGGACTCCTCCAGCGACGCACCCAAAACGCTGGCGACGATCGGATCGTCATCGACAAGCAGGACGCGCCGGCCTTCGGTCTCCGTCGCCGGCAGCTCCGCCAGCCGCGACGCAGGCACGGCTTCGGCGGCCGCCTGCGGCAGCCACAGCGTAACCCTGGTGCCAAGCCCGATCGCACTGTCGATCGCCAGGACGCCGCCGCTCTGCTCGACGAAGCCCTTCGCCATCGCCAGTCCCAGCCCCGTTCCGCGGCCGGTCTCCTTCGTGGTGAAGAACGGCTCCGTCACCCGCGCCAGTACCGCGCCATCCATGCCGCTGCCGGTGTCGGCCACGACAATCCGCACATAGCGGCCAGGGGGAAGTCCGCCCGCATGCGGCACGGCGTGGGTCACGTTCTCCGCCTCCGCCGTCATCGTCAGGGTGCCTCCGGACGGCATCGCGTCCCGCGCGTTCGTCGCCAGATTGACCAAGACCGTCTCGAGCTGTCCGCGATCGGCGAACAGCGGCGGCAGGCCGGCGGCGACATCGACCGTGCATACGACCGAGCCTCCCAGCGTGTGAGTCAGCACCTCGGCCATTTCGTTCAGCAGCGCGGCAACGTCCAGGCTTTCCGCCCGCAGATCGCCGCGCCGGGCAAAGGACAGCAGCCGGCTAGTGATCGCCGCGCCGCGCCGCGCCGCATCCCCCACCGTGCGGGCATGACGCAGCACGCGCTCGGTATCCGCCGGGCGGCGTTCGATCAGCGCGGCCCCGCCGGAGACCGCCTGCAGCACATTGTTGAAATCGTGCGCGATGCCCCCGGCGATCTGTCCGAGCGCCTGCAACCGCTCGGCCTGCGCGGCGCGCTGCTGCGCGGCCTCGCGGGCGGCCATTTCCTCCCGAACCCGGTTCTCCAATCGGACGTTGGTCTCCTGCTGGACATCCTTCAGGCGTTTTTCCGCATCGATGTCCTGAAGGATCGCGAGGACCTCCTCCACCTGGCCGTTCTCCCGGCGCAGCGGCAGGCCGGCGACGGTGATCCAGGTTTCGGTCCCGTCCGCGGCACGATGCAGATACTCTTCACCAGGCAGCACGGTCTCCCCGCGGAGCGCGCGCTCGATCGGAAAGTCCTCCGGAGCCACGCGGTCACCGCCAGGGTGATATCCGATCCAGCGCTCGGCGCCCCCGGGGTCCATGGACGGGATGACCGGACCGGTCATTCCCTGCATGATCGGGTTACTCAGGGTCAGCCATCCGGACCGGTCGACAATCCCCACGCCGATGGGCAGCGCCTCGATGATTTCGGCCAGCCGGCTTCGCTCGACTTCCAGCATCTGGATCAGACGGTCGCGTGCCATTTCGGCTTCGTGGCGCACGGTGACATCCATATTGATGCCGACCATGCGCACCGGCCGCCCATCCCGCTCCCTAATGGTTTGAGCGCGGCTGAGCAGTCGGCGGAACGATCCGTCACTTAGAACAACGCTGTATTCGGTGACCAATGGATGCCCCGGATCAGTCATCGCCGCACGCAGCTCATGCTGGACCCTGGGCAGATCCGCCGGGCAAACGCAGCTCTCCCAGTCCCGGGTGGTTGGCTGGCTGGCGCGAGGCTGCAGGCCATGGAGGTACCAGTTATGGTCGCTCCAGGTCAGTGTCTGGCTGACGATATCCCAGTCCCAGATGCCCAAATTCGCGCCCTGGCGGGCGAGTTCCAGCCGCTCCTCGTTGATTCGAAGGCCGGCTTCAGCCTTGCGCAAATCGGTCACGTCGATCTGGTTGACCAGCACCAGGGTGCGGCCGGCCACTACCAGCGGCCCCATCGCAACCAGCAGGTCGCGCGGCCCATCCCGGCCCTTGATTCGCGTCTCATACCGCACGGTCTGGCCGGCGGCGACCGAACGGCAGATCTCTATGATCCGTTCGCGGCTGTTTTCCAACCTGAAGTCGGTGATCCTGCAGCGGCGGAATTCCTCGATCGAGCAGCCAACCGACGCCGCCGCGGCCTCGTTGCAGTCCATCACCTGAGCGGTTTCCGGATCCACCAGGACCGCACCGCTGGATGACCGCTCGAACAACGCCCGAAAACGTTGCTCGCTTTCCTCCAGGGCGTGAGCGGCCTCCCGCCGTTCGAACGCGGCGGTCATCAGCGCGTCGGCGACGGTATCGGTTTCCGGCAGTCCCGTGCGCAGCATCCCCGGCCGATCGGCCAGGCCGGTATCGGCGGCGAGTTGGCGCAACCGGCCGATTGGACGGGTCACCTGACGCGCGGCGAACGCCGCCAGCACGAGGCCGGCGGCCAGCACCAACAGGCCGGCCGCCGCATCGCGGATCATGGCCGCCCGGGCCGGGCCGAACAGAACCGCCTCCGGCGCGCCGACGATGACCGTCCAGTCGAACGGCGTGACCGGGGTGAACGCCGCGAGGGCGGGCGCGCCCTCCAGCGTCGGGGCGGTCGCGATGCCTTCGCCACGGGCACGGATCGCCGCCCAAAGTTCGGGAACGATGTGGGTGCCGACGAAGCGGTCCGGGCTGGGAACCCGCGCCACCACAACGCCGTCCCCGTCGATGACGACCATGATCGTGCCTTGCGGCAAATGCTGGCGGGCGATCAGATCGCCCATGTCTCGTGGCGGAAGACGCAGGAAAAGGTCGTAGGCCACCTTCCCGTCGCGGAACACCGGAACGTCCACACTGAACCCGAAAAGTCCGGTGGCATGCTCGATGTGCAGATCGCTGACGATCGGCTGGCCGGCGGTAAACACCCGGGTCCCGGCAAAGCTCGGATCGCGATGCGAGAGCGGCGGCCGCGAGCCTGGCGGCAGCCCGTACATGCGCACGCGGTGAGCGTCGATCGTGGCCAGGCCCAGCACGGTGCCCGAAGGTTGCCGCGCCAGGAACGCCTCGGCCTGCTTGTCGAACTCCGTCAGGTCTTCGGATTGAAGGTTCGGAGACGTTGCCAGGGTCTCCAATGCGGAGACGTGCAGTTGCAGATCGCGCTCCACCGCCACAGCCATGCCCCGGGCGGTCGTCCGCAAGTTCTCGTAGACCTGTTCGCGGTCCAGCGTGTAGTCCCAGTATTCGCGAAGCACCGCCATACAGACCAAAGGCACGACGCTCGCGACAACCAGCAGCAGCAAACGCGTCCGCAGCGAGAGTGCGAAACCTCGGCTGGACGTCCGCCGCGTGACCGGAACGCCGCGGGAGCCGGCCATTTCGGGCGGTTTCATATCCATGGGCGAGGTGCGATCACGAAATCCGATCATGGGAACAACAATCACGATCTGCCACCGCACATAACCATGGCAGGGCGGTAACCCGGTAATCTCTCGCTGTCACAGTTCGGTGAACGATACAAGCGAATCGCTCATGGAATGGGAGATCGCGACCTGTCGCTTGGGCGGCGACGCTCATGACCGAACTCCGCCCGGGACTGCATTCCGGATCCCGGGTCTTGCCCGGCGCGCCGCAACCACGTGTTCCCCCCTTCCGGCTTCGGGGCTAGAGTTCGGGTTACGGCATTACAGCCAGCTTCAGGAGTTTCATTAAGTGGCACCCCCTCCCCCATTCGGCGCGAATTCGGCCGCCGCCCGCGACATCGCCAGCGTGCTGCATCCCTACACCGACCTGCAAACCCATCAGCAGGTGGGGCCAGTCGTGATCTCTCGCGGCAAGGGCGTGCGGGTCTGGGACGAGACCGGCAAGGAGTATATCGAGGCCGTCGCCGGCCTGTGGTGCGCCTCGCTCGGCTTCGACAATGAGCGTCTGGTGCAGGCGGCGGTGACGCAGATGCGCAAGCTGCCGTTCTACCACGGCTTCAATGCCAAGTCGCACGACCCGATGATCGACCTGGCGGAGATGCTGCTGGCGCGCGCGCCGGTGCCCATGAGCAAGGTGTTCTTCGCCAACTCCGGCTCCGAGGCGAACGACTCGGCCATCAAGATGGTCTGGTACATGAACAATGCGCTGGGGCGGCCGGCGAAGAAGAAGATCATCGGGCGGGTGAAGGGCTATCACGGCATCACCATCGGGTCCGCGTCGCTGACCGGGCTGCCGGCCAATCACCGCAGCTTCGACGTGCCGCTGCCGGGCTTCCTGCACACCATCACGCCGCATTTCTATCACGGCGCCTTGCCGGGCGAGACCGAGGACGCGTTCGCGACGCGCTGCGCCGATGAACTGGAAAAGCTGATCCTGGCGGAGGGTCCGGAGACGATCGCCGCGATGTGGGGCGAGCCGATCCTGGGTGCGGGGGGCGTGATCCTGCCGCCGCGCGGGTACTTCCCGAAGATCCAGGCGGTGCTGAAGAAATACGACATCCTGTTCGTAGTCGATGAGGTCATCTGCGGGTTCTGGCGGACCGGCAATTACTGGGGCGCCCAGACCTTTGACATCGAGCCGGATATCCTGGTTTGCGCCAAGGCGTTGTCGGCGTCGTATTTGCCGATCAGCGCGGTGATGGTGAACGATACGGTGTTCCAGGCGCTCGCGCAGGAAAGCCACGTCATCGGCACGTTCGGGCACGGCTTCACCTACTCCGGCCATCCGGTGCCGGCGGCGGTGGCGATCGAGACTCTGAAAATCTACGACGAGATCGATATCGGCGGCCAGGTCGCGGTCACCGGCCCGCACTTCCAGGCGGAACTGCGCAGCCGCTTCGCCGGGCATCCGCTGGTGGGCGAAGTTCGCGGCACGGGCCTGATCGCGGCGGTGGAGTTGTCGTCGGACAAAGAGAAACATCTGCCCTTCGATCCGGCCGCGAAGGTGGGGCCTCGGCTGGCACGGCTGTGCGAGGAGCATGGCGTGATCAGCCGGTCGGTGGCGAATGATTCGCTGTGCTTCAGCCCGCCTCTGGTGATTTCGAAGGACGATATCGACGAGATGCTGGCGCGGGTCGGGCGGGCGCTGGATGAGCTGACGGTTCAGCTTCGGCGGGAGCAGATTGCCGTCGTCGGCTGAACGGCGGCGGTCTGGCTTCTAGATTTCGGGGACGCGCCGGTCAGCGCCGGTGCGCTTGCCGCGCGGCCGTTCCGTGGCCGTTTGATTTTCTTCCGTTGTTCACGGATGCCGAAATTGTTTCGGCAGACCGCTTCGTCCGCCATACGGCACCGCACCATGTCATGAACGAAGGCTCCGAATAAAAGTGCGGTGCTGCTAACGCCGCTTTATACCAGACGCGGCGACCGAAGGCGCCACGCTGCAATCCAACCGGTAGGTCAGGCGGCAATCTGCTGATCGAACCGGCGCTGGCGCCACTGCAGCAGGCGCCACGCCACCGAGGTCGCGAAATTCGACAACCGTCCGCGCGGCGGCAGGCCGACTGTCTTCAGGATCATGCCGGTGGCACGCTCGATGTGATGCGGGCGGTAGAATGCCATGGCCCGTCCCATGTATGCCGCGGTGCACCGAGCGTGCTGGAAGTCCCGCGACACCGGCTCATTGCCGCAGTGGTAGGCGTAGGCCAGTTCGTCGTCCTCCGACTCGCCGATGCGCCCGAGTGCCACGCGCAGCCGGGTCAGCACGCCGATCTTCTCGCGCGACAAGTAGCGGCGCATATGGTCGTAGAACAGTTTGAAGTGGCGGTATTCGTCGGCGGCAATCAGCTTGCAAACCTGCTTCAGCACCGGTTCCGACGTCGCCTCGCCGAGCGCCGAGTAGTAGCTGGAAGTCCCCGTTTCCACCATGCACCGCGCGATCAGTTCCCCGGTCAGCGATCCCCGGATCGACGCCGCCACGTCGGTCTTGATGGCATAGCCGCTGCGATACCGCTGGAACGCCGCCGCGAAATCCCAGCCCGGATCGGCCAGCTCGGCCCATTTTGCCAACGCGTCGCCGTGCTGCACTTCCTCCAGCGCCCAGGCGCCGGCGGCCTTGCGGAAGTCGGGGTCATCGCGGAACACGCCGCCGAGGTAGAGCGCGTACTGCTCGCCGTTGCGCTCGACCATCGCCGCCGCCTTCACCAGCGGCACGATGGCCGGGTCTACCGCCGCGGGATCGAACCGGTCCCACGCGACATCTTCGATTCGCCAGTGCTTCATCCTGTCACCGCGCCCGCTTGAGGTTCGCCCCGGTGACCGGTTCGGCCACCTGACAGAAGTATATATGGCTATCGGACCGCGCGCGAAATCCGCCCCGTTGGCTTCGCGCCGGCGGCGATGCTATTGGGCAACAGTGTGGCTACACTACATCGTCGCGCCAAGCACCCAGGGTGCGAACTCCGCGGCGCCAAAATCGAACTGCTCGCTCTTGGTCCGTTCGCCCGAGGCCACGCGCAGGATGTGGTTGAAGATCCGGTGACCGGCCTCCTGCACCGTTTCCTCGCCGTCGAGGATGGTGCCGCAGTTGATGTCCATGTCGTCCTCGATGTGCCGGAACATCGCCGTGTTGGTCGCCAGCTTGATCGAGGGCGCCGGCTTGCAGCCGAACACGCTGCCGCGGCCGGTGGTGAAGCACACCAGGTTGGCGCCCCCCGCCACCTGTCCGGTCGCCGCGACCGGGTCGTAGCCCGGCGTGTCCATGAACACGAAACCGCGCGCTGTGACTTCCTCGGCGTAGCGCAGGACCTCGACCAGGTTGGTGCTGCCGGCCTTGGCCATGGCGCCGAGGGACTTCTCCAGGATCGTCGTCAGGCCGCCGGCCTTGTTGCCGGGCGACGGGTTGGCGTTCATTTCGGCCTTTTCCTGACGGGTGTAGTCTTCCCACCAGCGCATCAGTTCGACCAGCTTTTCGCCGACATCCCGCGACACCGCGCGGCGGGTCAGCAGGTGTTCCGCGCCGTAAGTTTCCGGCGTTTCGGACAGGATCACCGTGCCGCCGTGTCGCACCACAAGGTCGCTGGCCGCGCCGAGGGCGGGGTTGGCGGACACGCCGGAATATCCGTCGGAGCCACCGCATTGCAGTGCCACGGTGAGTTCAGAAACCGGAACGGTGGTGCGGCTGACCGAGTTCGATTCCGCCAGAATGTCCTTCACGAACTCCACCCCGGCGGCGACGGTCTTGCGGCTGCCGCCCATCGTCTGGATGTCCATCGCCTTCAGCCGCCCGGCCAGGCGTTGCTCCTCCATCAGGCCGCCGATCTGGTTGACCTCGCAGCCGAGGCCGAGGACGACGACGTGGGAGAAATTCGGGTGCCGCGCATAGCCCGCTAGCGTGCGGCGCAGCAGGCGCAAGGGCTCGTGCTGCGTCATGCCGCAGCCGGTCTTGTGGGTCAGCGCGACGACGCCGTCGACATTCGGATAGTCCGCCAGCGGATCGTCACCGGTGAACGGATTGCGGCGGAACATATCGGCGACGACACCGGCCACGTGGGCGGAACAATTTACACTGGTCAGGATGCCGATGTAGTTGCGCGTGGCGACCTTGCCGTCGGGGCGGCGGATGCCCTCGAACGTCGCGGGCGTATCGAAGTAGTCCGTCGGCCGGGCATCGACGCCATAGGCATAGTCCTTGGCGAAATCGCCCATCTCGCAGTTGTGCACGTGAACATGCTGGCCGGGCGTGATCGGTTCGGAGGCGAAGCCGATGATCTGGCCGTAGCGGCGCACGGATTCCCCGGTGCCGATCGCCCGCGTGGCGGCCTTGTGGCCGGCCGGAATGCGCTGGGTCGCCGCGACATTGTCGCCGAGCAGGGCGCCGGGCAGCAGCGTGGCGCGGGCGATGACGACGTTATCGTCCGGATGCAGGCGGATGACGGGCGGCGGTGCCATGGCGGTTTCCCCCGGGTATGAGTTCCCATAAATCTACAGTCGAATACGCTGTGTGAGCAAAGCGGACGCGGGCGCGGTTTTGTGTCGAACCCGATCGGCGGGTGCCGGTTACGGTTCTCGTGATCTTGAGCAGATCACGCCGAAAGCAGCAATGGAGGCAAGAATGGCTTCGTTTCAGGCCGCCCAACCTGGTGGTTCGCAGCCAGAGGAAGACATGATCACGCGAGTCGGCGCTGCCGCGGGCATGGTCGCCAAAATTCAGCAGGATTACTCGCTCCAGGTCCAGGAGGAGACCGAACCGGATGCCCGCGAGGCTCTGGCCAACCGCGCCCGCGCCGATGCGGAGCGCGTCATCGGCGAGCAGGGTCTGTCGGTGCAGGATTACAACGCGGTGCTGTCCGCGGCGGAAAACGACCCGCGGCTTGAGGAACGTTTGCTCAACGCCGCGCGGGAGGTATTGTGACATGCGGCCGATAGCGAAATGGATTGCCGGCGCGGCGTTATGCCTGGCATCGGGCCTGGCGCTGGCCGCCAACGACGTGACGCCGGGGCAGCCGCCGTCGATGCAGATCCCGGATGCCACGATCGACAAGGCCGGAGCGGCTTTGCGTGACGTGGCGAACCTGCAACAGAAATATCAGCCGAAGATGGAGTTGGCGACGTCAACGAAGGCGAAGGAGGGCTTGTCCGAACAGGCCAACGCCGAGGCGGTTCAGGCGATTCAGTCGCACGGGCTGTCGATTTCAGGAATACTCGACTGTTGTTCGCACGGCGCAACAGGACCCGCAGGTGAAGCAACGTCTGCTGGACGCTGCGAACAAGGACTAATCCCGGTCGGTGTTGAGACCGACTATTCCGGCCCTCGTCATGGCCCGGCTTGTCCGGGCCACCTATGCCAGCACGTGCCGCGACAGGTGGCCCGGACAAGCCGGGCCATGCCGGCTTATCGCGAGAGTCGCTCTCAACGCGGACTGGTATTATACTAACCGTCCCATGGCCGATCCTTCGGCACCGTGGCTTCCACCGCCATGGCGGGCGCAGGCCCGACATCCAAGCCTTTCTTGATGCAGAGAAAGGGCATGGATGCCGACCTTCGTCGGCAGAACGACGCGGCGCCGCCGAAGCGCCGCGATCGATGCCAGGCTTTGTTACTTGCTCAGCACCTGCGTTCCCTCGGCCCGCACACCCTTCAGCCGGTTCGGATCAAGCCCTAGCGCGGCAAGGATGGTCGGAGCGATCTGCGTGGTGTAGGTCAGCGCTTCGACCACCTGCGGCTTGATGTTCGGTGCCGAGACCAGCAGTGCCACGTTGCGGTCATCGTCGAAAAAGCCACCATGTTCCGCCAGCTTCGTCCCGCCCGTGCATATCACCCCGTGGTCCGTGACAGCAATGAAATCGGGCACGCGGCTGTTGTCGAACGGATCGCCGTAGAGCGGCGTCAGCGAGGCCCGGTCAAGCAATTGCTGAATATGCAGCACACCGGCGTTGGCCAGTAGATAGGCCTTGGCGGCATCGTAGTTGTCCTTCTGCAGATTCGGCTGCAACCAGATCAGCCCCTCGTCGTCGCAGATTTCGAAGCCGTTCGTGCCAAATCCCGGGGTCGCCTGGAACGGCGCATCCGACTGGATCACACGATCCTTCGGGTCGATCGGCGACTGCCCGTGCTTGGCGCTGACGATGATCAGTGTCGAGTCGGATAGGCCTTTGGCTGCCAGTTCCTGCACGAACTGACCGAGCGCCGCATCGACGAATTGGAACTGCAACGTCAGCGCGTTGCCCGGCGTGGCGTTGCTGTCGAGATAGCCGCCTTTCAGGCTCGGGTCGTCGCCGTATCCGGCCGTCGCCAGCTTCTGCCCGACGCTGACCGCCTGGAAGTTCATGCCAAAGATCGCCGGCACCCCGGGCTGCGCGGTTTTGGTGCTGTTGTAGCCATCGATCCAGTTGAGAACGGCGTTCACTTTCAGCGTGTCGTAGGCGCGCACCGCGGCGAAGCTGGTGGTGTTGTCCACGCCCTGCGGGGCGCCCGCCAGGAACATTTGCGAGTTGATTTCCGGCGCGAACAGATCATCGATGCCCTTGCCCGACGGGCCGCTCAGGACTTCATAGGCCGGATGCTTATCCGACCACGCCGTGATTCCGCCCGCGGCCTTGATGATCTCGAAAATCGTATTGGTGCGGAGATATTCGTGCGGATAGACCGGCTTGCATTCGCCGTTGACCAGCTTGCGCTGCATGTTGTCCGGATCGAGCTGAGTATAGACCTGACCGAGCGTGCCGCCGGCGGTGATGTCCTTCACCAATGCGGTGGTGAAGTTATAGCTGTAGTCCAGTTCCTCGAAGTTGGTGACCTCGGTTCCCCGCGTGCCGGTGCAGCCGGGATCGGCCAGGCCCTGGCTGGTATAGAACGCTTTCGACGGATATTCGGTGCGGTCGTAGCTGTCGTCGTAGAACAGGCCCGCGGTCTTCGGGGACGCGCCCGTTGCTTGCGCGATCATGCCGGGGTAGCTGTCCGAAGGCGCGGTGGTGAAGGCATTCGGGTAGATCACCCCGTTGCCGGACAGCCTGGCAAAGTTGCTGTTCGGATTTTTCTGGATCCAGTTGGCCAGGTCTATGGCGTGCATGCCGTCCACACTGATCAGCAGCACATGCTCATAGCCTGACCGGGCAGCAGGTTCGCCGGCCGCGGCCGGAGATGCCGCTACGGCCAGAGCCGCCGCGGACGCAAGCAAATAGTTACGTATCGATCGCATACGATTTTGTTTCCCCATCGTTAGAAAGCGAGGAAATCCTACGGCTGCGATCCGGTCGTTCGCGTGACAAAGCCATGACAGGGGGATTGCACTACCGCAATCGCCCGCACATCCACGTGAAGTCGCTAGAGCGGCTTCAGGCTGACTGGAAACGCTCACACCGTCATGGCGCGGCTTGTCCGGGCCACCTGTCACGGCAGGTGCTTGCGGCGGTGGCCCGGACAAGCCGGGCCATGACGAAAAGGCTACGTTCGCCACCTTTCCGGTGAGGCTGAAAATACTCTAGACTGAAGTCAACGCACCCACGCCGGCCGTTGCCTCCTCGGTCTTATGCCGTGCCGCTATCACCATATAAACCGCCGGCAAAACGAACAGGGTGAACAGCGTGCCGATCGACAGGCCGCTGGCGATCACCAGGCCCATGTTGAAGCGCGAGGCAGCGCCCGCACCGGTCGCGACGATCAGCGGCACCACGCCCAGCACCATCGCCGCCGTGGTCATCAGGATCGGCCGCAACCGGATGCTCGCCGCGTAGATGATCGCCTCGAGCTTCGTACGTCCCGCGCGCTGCGCTTCGTTGGCGACCTCCACGATCAGGATGCCGTGCTTGCTGATCAGACCCATCAGTGTAACGAGCCCGACCTCCGTGTAGATGTTCAATGTCGCGCCGCCGAGGCCGAGGCTGAGGAATACCAGCGCCCCCGCCACCGACATCGGGATCGAGACCAGAATGACCAGCGGATCGCGGAAGCTCTCGAACAGCGCCGCCAGCGACAGGAAAATGATGATCAGCGCCAGCAGGAACGTGCCGACGAACCCGCTGCTCTCCTGCACGTACTGGCGCAGCGGGCCGGAATAGTCGATCAGCACGTCGCTCGGCAGCGTGCGTGCCGCGATATCCTGCAACGCCTGCAACGCCTCTGCCTGCGACACGCCCAGCGCCGGCACGCCCTGGATCGTCGCGGAGTTCACCTGCTGGAAATGATTGATCTGTTGCGGCACGGTTTCCTGGCGCACCTTGGCGACCGCGGACACCGGTATCGGCGTGCCGTTGATCGTTGCGATCTGATACTGCATCACCTGGTCGATGGTCAGCCGCGAGCGCTGCTGCACTTGCGAAATGACTTTGTACGACCGCGACCCCAGGCTGAAGTAATTGGTGTAGGCGCCCCCCAGCATGCCGCCCATCGCCTCGGCGATCTGGCTCATGGTCAGGCCGAGCTGCGCCGCCTTGTCGCGGTCGATCTCGATCACCTGCTGCGGCGCATCGATTTTCAAATCGGTGTCGATGAACAGGAACATGCCCGTGGCCCGGGCATCGGCGAGAAATTTGCGCGCCTCCGGATATAACTCGGACAACGGACGGGTCGTTTTCAGTACGTATTGGATCGGCAGGCCCTGCGAACCCGGCAGCGCGGGCGGCAGAAATACCGCGATGTTCTGGCCGGCAACGTTCTTGAGTTTGCCCTGAAGCTCCCGCTGGATCGCCATCGCATCGCGCTTGCGCTGATCCCACGGCTTCAGGGTCACGCCGGCGATGGACATGACGGAGCTTTCGACCTGGAAGGTTTGATCACCTTCCGGCACCTTCTGCAGAATGTCTTCGACCTGCTGGCCGTACAGCTCCTTCTGTTGCAGCGTCGCATCGGGGGCGGAGGATGGCAGCAGGATAACGACGCCCTGGTCCTCCTGCGGGGCCAGTTCGCTGCTGGCGCTGTTATACAGGAAATAGATACCGCCGATGACCAGGATCGCGAAAGTCAGCGTAACGGACATGCTGCGCAGGCTGCCGCGCAACGCGCGTTCGTAGCCACGCTGCAATCCGCCGAACCCGCGATCGATCAGCCAGATGATGCGGTCCTGGATGCCGTGGATTGCGCCCTGCGGATGCGGCCTCAGCAGGTAGCCGCACATCATCGGCGACAAGGTCAGCGCGATGATCGCCGACACCGTTACGGCACCGACGACGGTGAAGGCGAACTCGGTGAACAGCGCGCCGGTAAGGCCGCCCTGGAAGCCGATGGGCACATAGACCGCGATCAAAACGACGGTCATGGCGATGATCGGGTTGGCCAGTTCGCGCGCCGCCTGGATCGCGGCGTCGCGCGGTCTCAGCCCCTCCTCCATGTGCCGGTTGACGCTTTCCACCACGATGATCGCATCGTCCACCACGAGTCCGATCGCCAGCACCAGCGCCAGCAGGGACAGCAGGTTGATCGAGAAGCCAAACACCAGCATCGCGATGAATGTGCCGATCAGCGACAGCGGAATGGTCACGACGGGGATGATGACCGAGCGCGGAGAGCCGAGGAAGGCGAAGATCACCAGCGTGACGATCAACACCGTCTCGCCCAAGGATCGTTCCACCTCATGGATCGCGCTGTTCACGAACACGGTCGAGTCGTAAATCACGTCGCCCTTGATGCCGGCCGGAAGCTGCTCCTTGATCGACGGCATCACCGCCTTCACGCCGGCGATCACCGCCAGCAGGCTGGCCGAGGGCACCGTCTGGATGCCGATGTAAACGCCCTTGCGTCCGTTGTAGGACACACTGGATTCGTAATCGTCGGAACCGAGCGTGACGTTGGCCACGTCGCTCAATCGGACGATGCCGCCATTGACCTGCCTGACCACGAGGTTACGGAATTCCTCGACGGAATGCAGCGTGGTCGAGGTCGTCAGGTTGAACTGCACCATCTGGCCCTTGGTGGTGCCGACACCGGCGACGATGTTGTTGCTGGCCAGCGCGGTGGCGACGTCCGCCGCGGTCATGCCATACGCCGCCAGCTTCACCGGATCGAGCCACGCCCGCATGGCGAAATTCTGGCCGCCGAGCAGTTCCGCCGTCTGCACGCCCTGCACCGCCTGTAGCCGCGGCTGGACGTTGCGGATCAGGTAATCGGTGATCTGGTTCGGCGTCAGGTCGTCGCTGGCGAAACCAATGATCATTGCGTCAAGCGACTGGCCGATGGCTACCGACAGCGTCGGCTGCTGCACGCCGGTGGGCAACTGATTGATGACTGAATTGATCTTGGCGGAGATTTCCGTCAGCGCCTTGTCCGCATCGTAGTTCAGGATCAGGTTGGCGGTGATCGTGCTGATGCCCGAGCGGCTGGCCGACGTCAGCGTATCGATGCCGTTGGCCTGCGCGATCGCGTTCTCCAGTGGCGTCGTCACGAACCCCGCCACGGTTTCCGGGTCCGCGCCGTAATAGACCGTGGTAATCGTTACCACTGCATTCTGAGTCTTCGGATACTCCAGGATCGGCAGGGAGTAGAACGACTTCAGGCCGATGACCAGCAGCATCAGGCTGACAACGCACGCCAGCACCGGCCGCCGAATGAAGATGTCGGTGAATTTCATACCGCCGTGTCCCGCTGCCCGTGATACCAAACGATCGTCATGGCCCAACCGGTCGTCATGGCCCGGCTTGTCCGGGCCACCCCCGCCACCGCCTGCCGCGACAGGTGGCCCGGACGAGCCGGGCCATGACGGTGAAAAAACAGTCGCATCCTAATAATCCGTCGGCACCGGCGCCGCATCGTTGGTCGGCTGCACCGCGTTGTCGATCTTCACCGTCGCATTGTTGTGCAGCTTCAGTTGCCCCGCGGTCACCACCATGTCGTGCGGGCCAACGCCTTTCAGGATGCTCACCTGATCGCCCCGCGTGTCGCCCGTGGTCACGAACTGCTGCACCACCACGTGCTTTTCGTGTCCCTGATCGTCCTTCTCGTCATGCAGCACGTAAACCAGCGAGCCGTACGGATTGAACGCCACCGCCGCCAGCGGAATGGTCACCAGCGGCTGAGCCGCACCCGAAATCGTGGCGACGTTCAAATACATCCCCGGCAGCAGCGCCTGGTCCGCGTTCGGAATGGTCGCCCGCACCTGGAGCATACGGCTGGTCGGATCCACCTTCGAATTCAACGACGAAATCTGCCCCTGGAAAACCCGGCCCGGATACGCATCGGTCGTCACTTCCACCTTCTCGCCAACCTTCACCTGCCCAATCGTCTGCTGCGGCAGATAGAAATCCACCAGTATCGGATCGAGTTGCTGCAGCGTCACCACGGTCGTACCGGGGGCGAGATATTGCCCCACATCCACCTGCCGCACCCCCAGTCGCCCGGCGAACGGCGCGCGAATGACCTTCTCCGCCATCACCGCCTGCTGCGCGACCACCTGCGCCCGCGCCACCTTCAGGTTCGCCGCATCGCTGTCCACCGTCGCCTGCGCCACGCCGTGCGCCGCCAACTGCTTCTGGTCCCGGTTCAGCGTCACCGCCGCCAGATCGGCCGACGCCTGAAGCTGCGCCAGCTTGGCGTCGTCGTCATTCGGCCGCAGCCGCACCAGCACCGTGCCCGCCGGCACCGTCTGGCCGGATTCGAACAGGATCTGATCGACCACCCCGCCGATTTCGGCCGCCAGATCGGCGCCGTTGAAGGCGCGGGCGGAGCCGACGGCGGTCAGCCGCGGCTGCCACTGCTGCACCGTTGCGGGAGCCACCGCCACCGTCGGCTGCTCCGACCGGATGCTCGCCGTCACGGTCTTCAGGATTCCGGACTTGAAGCGGGCGAAGCCGTACAGCCCCGCCGCCAGCAGCCCCACGACCAGCAGCATCACCGCCATCCGCAGCCAGGTGCGGGGCCGCCGCGTCTTCGTTCTCTCGAGCGTGGTCGCGTCGTTCATGGGTGCAGCACTCCGCAGCATTGGGCGACTTTCGGGTCAACGTCGGTCCGGTTCCACCAGCCGCCGCCCAAAGCCTGGAACAGCGCGACAGTATCGGTGAAGCGGGCGGCCCGCGCGGTGATCAGGTTCAAACGCGCCGAGTAGTCCGCCTGTTCCGCCGTCAGCACATTGAGGTACGTGTTGGCGCCGGCCGAATACTGCGAGCGGGCGACCGCGAGGCTCGCGGCTGCGGTCTTCTGCGCCGCGAGCGCCGCGTTCAGCGTCTCGGCATCCCGCTCGATCGCCACCAGCGCGTTGGCGACGTTCTGGAACGCGGTGTTGACGGTGCTGCTGTATTGCGCCGCGGCGACATCCAGCGCGGCCTGCGCCGCATGCTTGCGGGCGAGCAGCGTGCCGCCCTCGAATATCGGCTGGGTCAGGCTGGCGGCAATGCTCCAGACCAGTCCGCCGGGGGTGAACACCTCCGAATAGTTGGTTCCCTCGCGGCCGATACTGCCGGTCAATGAGATCTGCGGCAGCATGTTCGCGGTGGCCACGCCGACATTGGCGAATGCCGAATGCAACAGCGCGCCGTAAGCGCGGATGTCCGGCCGCTGCTCGACCAGTTGCGACGGCAGCGACACCGGCAGGTCCTCCGGCAAGGTCAGGTCGTCCAGGTTCAGCGTCGGCGTGGCGTATTGCGCGGGCCGTCCGCCGAGATAGACCGCAAGCTGGTTGCGCTGCTGCTGCAACTGCTTCTCCAGTCCGGGCAGGGTAGCGACCTGGGTGTCCAGCAGCGACTGCTGTTGCAGCACGTCCACCTGGCTGACCCCGCCAAGCTGGAAGCGCTGCCGCACCAGGTTCAGCGCATCGGAATCGGCCTTGATAATCTCGTGCGTCGTATCGATCTGCGCTTGCAGGGACGCTTCGTTGATCGCGGTGTTGATGACATTGGCGGCCAGCGTCAGGTCGGTCGCCTCGATTTCAAACTGTTGATACTCGGCCTGTGCACCCAGTTGTTCGATCTGCCGCCTGACCCCGCCGAACGCATCCAGGGTATAGGATACGTTTACGGCGCCGGTGCGAAGCCCGAACGTCTCCGATCCGCCGCTCGGGAACCCAAGCGCGGCCAGCGACACGGCCTGCCGCTCCGCCTGAAGGTTGAAGCTGGCCTGCGGGAACAAGGCGCCCACTTCGGCGCGGGTGTTCTCCCGCGCCTCCCGCAGGGTGGCCTGGGCGGCGGCGACGTCGGGGTTCGCCTTCAGCGCCTGCGTGACCAGCGCGGTGATCTGCGGCGAGTGGAACAGCGCCCACCAGTCGCCGGGAATGTCGCGGCCTTCGGTCAGCCGCTGCGCGGCGCCGCCCGCGGTGGCGGCGGAGGCGGTTTGGGCGGGCGCCGGCGATTCGGTGAAGCGGGTGTCGGCGGGCGCGGCGGGCGGATGATAATCCGGGCCGACGGTGCAGCCGCCGAGCGTCGCCGCCAGCATCAGCGCCGGTGCGCGGTGCCGCTTCGGCGAAAGGGTTGCGACAAAAGACATGGGCGCGGTCAGATTCCTATACCAACGGGTCCATTATGTGTTATGCTGGACCCATAAGTCTAGTATGATTCTGAAAGATAGTTTGTGATGTCCCCGACCGATAGCGTCCGGCCCGGCAGGCCCAAGGATTCCGCCAAACACGCGGCTATCCTGGAGGCTGCCAAAACCCTGTTCGCCGGCCATCCGTTCGAACTGGTGACGATGGAGGCGGTCGCGGCGCAGGCGAGTGTATCGAAGATGACCGTCTACAGCCACTTTCGGGACAAGGAAACACTGTTCGAGACCATTGTTACCACGATCGCGGACCAGATGATTGGCGCCCTGTCGCGCCCCGAACACGAGGGCGCCAGCCTGCGCGAGCGGCTGGAGGCCGTCGGCCGTGACTTCCTCGGCGTCATCCTGGGGCCCCATGTCTGCGAGATGTCGCATAACCTGCCGGGTCCGCTGCGCGGTAATCGTCCGCTGGCGTTGCGTTTCTACAACGCGGGTCCCGGAAGGGTACGGGCGGCACTGGCCTCGATCATCGCCGACGCGGCCGCGCGCGGGGAGCTCAGCGTGGACGATCCGGTCAGCGCCGCTGACGATCTTGTGAGCCTGTGGGAAAGCAACCGCCCGGCCCTGACCGCCTTCGGCCTGGCCGAGCCGGCCTCGCCGGAGGAGGTGCGGCACCGGGCGTCGCGAGGGACGGAGGTGTTCCTGCGGGCGTATCGGCGCCAGGGGTAGGCTTGGCCGTCCTACCCGAACACCCGTGCGAAAATCCGGTCCACCCCCCGCAGATGCAGCGCCGGGTCCATCGCCGCATCGAGCTCTTGCGGCTTTACCCGTCCGGCCACGCCGGGGTCGGCGTCCAGGTTCTCCCGGAACGTCTTGCCCTCCGGCGTGCCCAGCTTCGTCCAGGTCGCCATCGCGCTGGTCTGCACGATCCGGTAGGCATCCTCCCGCAGGATCCCCGCCCTGGTCAGCGCCAGCAGCACCTCGCCGGAGTGCACCACCCCGCCCAGGCTTTCCAGGTTCGCCAGCATCCGCTCCGGATGCACCACCAGCTTCTCCATCATCCCGGCCAGCCGCATCAGCGCGAAATCCAGGGTCACCGTCGCGTCGGGGCCGATCGCCCGCTCGACGGAGGAGTGGCTGATGTCGCGCTCGTGCCAGAGCGTGACGTTCTCCAGCGCCGGCACCACGGCGGCGCGGACGATCCGCGCCAGGCCGCACAGGTTCTCGCTCAGCACCGGGTTGCGCTTGTGCGGCATCGCCGAGGACCCCTTCTGCCCGGGATGGAAGAATTCCTCCGCCTCCCGCACTTCGGAGCGTTGCAGGTGGCGCACTTCCGTCGCCAGCCGCTCGATGCCGCTGGCGATCACGCCGAGGGTGCAGAAGAACGCCGCATGGCGGTCGCGCGGGATCACCTGGGTGGAGACCGGCTCGGGCCGCAGCCCAAGCTTCTCGGCGACGTATTCCTCCACCGAGGGGTCCAGATGGGCGAACGTGCCGACGGCGCCGCTGACCGCGGCCACGGCGACCTCGGCGCGGGCGGCGACCAGGCGTTCGCGGTTGCGGGCGAATTCGGCGTAGTGGCCGGCCAGCTTCAGGCCGAACGTCGTCGGTTCGGCGTGGATGCCGTGGCTGCGGCCGATGGTCAGGGTGTATTTGTGCTCCAGCGCGCGGGTCTTCAGCGCCGCCAGCACGGCGTCGATATCGGCCAGCAGCAGGTCCGCCGCCTGGGTCAGTTGCACCGACAGGCAGGTGTCCAGCACGTCGGAGCTGGTCATGCCCTGGTGCACGAAGCGGCTGTCGGGGCCGACGGCCTCGGCCAGCCAGGTCAGGAAGGCGATGACGTCGTGGCGGGTCTCGCGCTCGATCGCGTCGATCCGCTCGATGTCGGCGGCGTTGATCGCGGCCAGCTTCGGGGCGCCTTTTTCCCGGATGGTGCGGGCGGCGGCTTCAGGGATGGCGCCGACGCGGGCCATGCCTTCGGCGGCCAGGGCCTCGATCTCGAACCAGATGCGATAGCGGTTCTCGGGCGACCAGATGGCGGCCATTTCGGGGCGGGAGTAGCGCGGGATCATTGCTGCCTTGTCCGATGCCAGGGGAGAGGCCAGCTAGACCGCACGACCCGGACTGGCAAGCGGAGACACCTCGATCGTGCTGGATTTCGACCTTCTGACCCAACTGCCGATGGCCGATCTGGCGGCCCTGGCGCAGGTGGTGATGATCGACGTCGCGCTGGCCGGGGACAACGCCGTCGTGGTCGGGCTGGCGGTCGCCGGGCTGCCGCGCCGGCAGCAGCGGCCGGCGATCCTGGCGGGGATCGCGGGTGCCACGGTGATCCGCATCGCGATGGGCGCGGTGGCACTGCAGTTGCTGGCGATCATCGGGCTGCTGCTGGCCGGTGGCGTCCTGCTGCTCTGGGTGTGCTGGAAGATGTTCCGCGAGCTGCGGCGGCCGCACGGCGCGCCCGGCGTCGAGGTCGAGGGCAAGACGCTGCGCCAGGCGATGCTGCAGATCATCCTGGCCGACGTGTCAATGAGCCTCGACAATGTGCTGGCCGTCGCCGGCGCGGCGCATGGCCGCACCTGGGTTCTGGTCACCGGGCTGCTGCTGTCGGTCGCGCTGATGGGCCTGGCGGCGAACCTGATCGCCCGTTTGCTGGAGAAGCACCGCTGGATCGCCTGGATCGGCCTGGCCATCGTGGTGTACGTCGCCGTGACCATGATCTGGCATGGCGGGCATGAGGTGGCGGGCGCGCTGGGGCGGTAGTCTGCGAAACCGAAATCGGACCGGTTAGCCGAGCACCGCCTTTTTCAGTATGTCATTCGCCCGGCCCTGCCAGCCGGGACCCGAGGCCCGCAGGTTGTTCAGAAGATCCTTGTCCAGACGCAGCGAAACCAGGACCTTGGTGGATGCCCGCTGCTTGCCGCGGCAGCGCCGGTAACGCTCAACCAGGTCGGGCATGGCGTTTCGGGTCGGACTGGCACGGGCAAAATCCTCGCCGGTCCATTCCGGCGCGTCGGTATCCCCGGCAATGCCCCGGTTGATTCGCTCATCGTCCGCCGCTGTCGGCCGGATGGCGGTATGTTTCATAACGGTCGAACTCCCTGCTGTTGGCCCGCCGCAGGCTGATTATGCGTATACGCGTATTGCGTTCGGTGAAGACCAGCATGTGCAAGCGGTCGCCGATGAAGCCCAACGCCTGCCAGCGCGGTTCGCCATAGTCACGGCGCACATCCTGAAGCTGGATCGAACTATCCCACTCGAACGCCTGGACCTCATTGAAATCCACGCCGTGCTTGGCGAGGTTCCTGGCCCGCTTGGCCTGATCCCACTCATAGACCACGCTCTTACCATCTGATTGTAGCTACGATTAGTGCCCGCCGCAAGGAGTTCCTTGCCGCCCCCCCTGACACCATGCCCGCAAATCCCTATGGTTTGGTTAACAGGAGGAGGAACCGACATGTTGAACCCCGTATCGCCGCTGCCGCTGAAGGATCCGTCGCTGTTCCGTCAGGCTAACTACCTCGACGGCAAGTGGGTGGAGGCCGACAGCGGCCAGACCATCACGGTCAAGAACCCCGCCACCGGCGAGGCCATCGGCGAAGTTCCTTCCATGGGCGTGGCCGAAACCCGCCGCGCGATCGAGGCGGCCAACCGCGCCTGGCCGGAGTGGCGGGCGCTGCTGGCGAAGGAGCGCGGCGCCATCCTGCGCAAGCTGTCCGACCTGATGCTGGCCAATGCGGACGACCTCGCGGTGATCATGACGGCCGAGCAGGGCAAGCCGCTGACCGAAAGCAAGGGCGAGATCGTCTACGCCGCCAGCTTCATCGACTGGTTCGCCGAGGAGGGTAAGCGCGTCTACGGCGACACCATCCCGCAGAACGCCAAGGGCCGCCGCATCCTGGTGCTGAAGCAGCCCATCGGCGTGTTCGCGGCGATCACGCCGTGGAATTTCCCGTCGGCGATGATCACCCGCAAGGCCGGTCCGGGCTGGGCCGCGGGCTGCACGGGCGTCATCCGTCCGGCCTCGCAAACCCCGTTCTCGGCCCTGGCGCTGGCAGTGCTGGCGGAGCGGGCGGGGATGCCGGCCGGCGTGTGCAACATCCTGACCGGCGGGTCGTCTGCCATGGGCGGCGAGCTGACCTCCAACCCTTTGGTGCGCAAGCTGTCGTTCACCGGCTCGACCGAGGTCGGCGCCAAATTGCTGGCGCAGTGCGCGCCGACGATCAAGAAGACCAGCATGGAACTGGGCGGCAACGCTCCGTTCATCGTGTTCGACGACGCCGATCTGGACGCGGCGGTGACGGGGGCGATGGGCAGCAAGTTCCGGAACACGGGGCAGACCTGCGTGTGCGCGAACCGCATCCTGGTGCAGGACGGCGTTTACGACGCCTTCTCCGCCAAGCTGAAAGCCGCCGTCGAGGCGATGAAGATCGGCAATGGCATGGAGCCGGGCGTGAGCCAGGGGCCGTTGATCAACGCCGATGCCGTGGCCAAGGTCGAGGAGCACGTGGCGAATGCGCTGTCGCTCGGCGCCTCGGTGGTGACCGGCGGGAAGCGGCACCGCCTCGGCGGCAATTTCTATGAGCCGACGGTGCTGGCGAACGTGCCGCATGACGCGCAGATCTTCCGCGAGGAAACCTTCGGTCCGGTGGCACCACTGTTCCGCTTCACGACGGAAGACGAAGCGATCCGGCTGGCAAACGACACCGAGTTCGGGCTTGCGGCGTATTTCTACTCCCGCGATGTCGGCCGCATCTTCCGCGTCGGCGAGGCGCTGGAATACGGGCTGGTCGGCATCAACGAAGGCATCATCTCGACCGCCGAGGCTCCGTTCGGAGGGATGAAGTCGTCCGGCTTGGGACGGGAGGGGTCGAAATACGGAATCGATGAGTATTTGGAGATCAAGTACTTGGCGATTGGCGGCATCGGGACATAACGCGACGCCCAGAAATGACCGCTTCAGGGTCCTGAAGCGTCATGGCCCGGCTCGTCCGGGCCACCGCCGCCAGCACGGTGCCGCGAAAGGTGGCCCGGACAAGCCGGGCCATGACGGAAGGAGGACCGACGAGCCGGCTACTCCGCAGCCATCGCCGGCAACGGCGGCGGAGGGGCACCAGACGTCAGATGGGCGGCGGCGGTCGTCAGCGCCTTGATTCGGGCCATTTCTTTCCACCGCTCGTCGGGTGGGAGGTCGTCCAGACCGGCGCTGAACGCCTCGGCGACGGCGGTCATGGCATCGGCCGGGGCGGATTGCTGCTGAGCGGTGGCGGGCCGGGCGGCCGGGGCGGGGTCGGAGGGCGGCAGGGGCGCCGCTTCGGCGTCCGGCTGCGTTTCAGCCGTGGACGCGGCGGCCTGCATGCGGGCCTTGGCCTCGCCGATCATGCGCTGCGCTTCGGCGACCGAGGCTTCAAGGGATTGCTCGGTCTGGCTGGCGCCGGGGCGGCTTTCCTGTTCCAGCAGGCGGCGGCTGCGTTCCGCGGAGCGGTCGAGACTGTTGGCATTGCCGCGTAATCGCAGTGCCAGCAGCATCGAGACGTCCTCGTACATCGACAGGCTGAGGGAACTCAGCGTGGCGATATCGAAAGCGATGATCTTGGCGACAGTGAACAGGCTGAGGCGGTTGGTTATACGGAATTCGTTCACCGTCTCGGCCGCCGCCGCATAGGCGAGGCGGAGGTCTCCCGCCGTTGACCAGAGGAACATCGGCGCCAGCAGGGCGAGGATGAGGTTGGCGAGGTTATTGCCGGGTTCGGTTGTGGACATCGGGTGCGCTCTACATGCGTTGCCGGGCTTCTACCCTGGGTTGCGGATAGAGTCAAGTAAGTTTTCCTGTCTGGCCGTTCCTTGGGATATCCTTCCTGTGCTGGTGTGCTCCTTGGAACGCATTGAAGGCACCTGCCGGCTCGTGTGCCGCCACTTTGGATCGACGGCGGCGCCGCATGGCTGAGGCCGCGTTTGGGCACGACCGGGGCTCGTGGCACACATGACAGCCCAGCGCGTGCGTGGTCGCGGTGCCGGCCCGTGCAGCCGCGGCGGTTCAGCGATGGGTCAGCGCATCCGGGAGGGGCTGCGTGATGTCCCGCCGGCCTCTGGGACCGGACGGGGAAAATATTCCGATATTTTTGTTGACTTGTCCGTTTGTTCCTATTATGTTCCTGGTGTCCTGAAAATAAACAGGGCGCTTTGATCAACCATCTCACGCAAGGGATTTGCAATATGGGCTGCAGACTCAACGACATCGCCGGCATCGTAGCGGACCTGAACACGGTTCCCGAGGCTGTTTGGGCGTCGTCGCCGCACCAGGCATTTCAGGCCGACACCGCGCCGGCGGTCTTCCACACGCAGGGTTCGACCTCGATTTTCGCAGGGTTCGACCGCGACGGGAGCGGCCGCGCCTCCAACTAAGACTTCGTAACGGGCATGTCGAAGCGGATGGTGTCGTTGCGGTGGAGGCCGCCGCAACGCGCCAGACCGCCGGGATGCCGGCGACGCCTGGCACAGGCGGGCTGAGGCTGCAAAGCCTGGTATGCGGCGCGGGAACGCGCTGTCCGACGATGGGGTCGCGATACCCGATCTGTTGGTCGTGGTCGACGTCTGCCGCCCGGTCCGCGAAGCGGTCTATCTAAGCCGGAACATGGTTGCATGGTTCCGGGTTCCCGCCGTCCGGCACTACCTGACAGCCTGGGCCACTCGGCCGCGGGCACTACGTCACTGGCGGAGGAACAGGATGCGGGAATCGATGCGCTTGTAGTGACGGCGTGGGAGATCAGCCTCGTTCCGCCGGGCGTGGCGATCTCGGCTGAGGAGATTTATGCGGGGCAGGGTGCTGCGGCGAGTGGCAAGTCCTGGCGGGCCCTCCCAGTGCCGGTTAATGTTTGGGCCTCGACAGAGCAGGAACAGGTGTGCCGACCCGCACCGTCGTCCTCACCGACCACCATGAGAGCGTCTCAGAAGCCTTGGTGGGGTCCGGGCGCTACCAGGACGCGAGACGTGGTGCAAGAGGGCGTCCGTCTGGTCGAACCGAGCGAGGCACTGTAGGCCGCCAGGCTGAAGGCGCTGCAAGACGCCGGCGCTGCTGGATTTGCCGACCTCGATGCGGGGCATTTTCGTGACGCGCGGAGGACGACGCGCCCGGGCGCATCGTTGGGCTGGGCCGGCAGCCCGGCGATGGGGTCGGCGAGAAGAAGAAACCGCCCGCCAAATTTGAACGGCTTACGTGGACAGCAGACCTCGATGGATCAGAAGGCCTTCAAGGAATTCCAGTGTTGTTGGAACGGGCTCATTGCTGCCGCGCTCGGCCGTCGGCCTTAGACCAATCGTACCCTGCAAATTGTTGGCGTCACTTGGGAGGTTTGGACCGCTTGAGCTCCATTGAACAGAATCATCCTCAAAATTGATGCCAGTTACACCAGGCGATGCAATCCATACTTGACTAACGGGAAACCCATCATCCGACAAACGGCGGATTTGCACGTATTTTCTGACACGTGACCAATGATGCTCCATGACGGTTCTAGTGTATTTGGCATCGACCACGATCGCTCGCGTATAACGCTCGGTTGGGGTCTGTGTCGTCAGTAGTATATCTGGCGACCAAGCTACCTCTCGTGAAATTCCATGGAAAAATAAGTCGCCTAGCCTTTTGGCAGACCCCTTCGGCCGAATCCAAGGCTCGAAATAAATGTCAACGCGCGCCTCGGACGGCCCTCTAAAGCCGAGGTGCGCTCCGCGAGGGAGGTCAACCAGATAGCGCCGCTGACTGATCTTTCGGAAAACATCTTCTTGCCGCTCTAATATAAATCCAATAAACTGCAGTCCTGCAACGAGTTGGAGAAAAACCCATTGCTCGTACATTCGATCAGTATCTTTGCGTCTTATAAGGTTGCCGACATCGATTTGAACCCGGCCCGCCAAACGCCACGCGAGTATGGCTCGGAACGCCAAGCGGTAGGGCGGGCAATGGCGGGAGACCTGTGTTGCCTGCGGTTTCATTTCGGGCCTCAACCCGTACAAGACAGGGAGATTGATTATCCGAGCTGCCCATTTTCGGAGGTTAGTGCTCTCGCCAAGAAATTGGCGGAGGCGCTGAACTCGCGGATAGTCAAGCCGCTCATACAGGCTTGTACCCGGCGCGTCGAGCGGCCGCTCACGCCAAGGACGATCTGCCTCAATCTCCCCAATTTCGATCCGCGCCCGCCATTCGCCGTCGACCAACGTCCGCGAGGCCGCGCGGAGAGTCCCGACAATTTCTCGGTGCTCGCGAACGTCGGTGCTCGTGATCGGCCGCCGTTCCGCAACCAAGCCAGACATACTCGTTGGGCAACGACGGGGGTCTATCCCGCGAGCCAGCAGCTTTTTGAGTGTCACCGCATCGAGCCGGCGGGGAGGACGCTTCGCGCGCTCTGTGGTCGACTTCAATACAGTATAAGGCTGCTGGCCGATCTCGCTAGTCGCGCGATCGAGGCGCACCATCAACTGGCGTGCCGCAGCTAAGTCATCCAAGGGAGTTCGTGCTCGTATCGCCTTCGCGGCGCCGGCTTTGGCCTTTCCTACGAGATCATTGGCGAGGTCGACGGCCACAGCTTCAAGGTCAGCACGCATCGCCAGCCACTCATCGTCCGTGAGTTTGGCGGGACGGACTCGGACGTTCGCCGCCATCGCCACCTCCCAGCCGGCGATGCCGTGAGCCGAACCTTCAAGATCACTATTGCGCTCAAGCGAAAGCGTAACCGTCCCTCGGCAACAATCGAACCATGCCGCCCGCCGCCAAAGCACTGCCGTTTCAAAATCGCTACCCAACGGGTCTTCGGCTAACACGTCACCTAACCGGATACGCCAGATTGCCGACGGGACATCAGATGTCGAGACCAATTCGAATGCGACCTGATCGCTTTCGTTGACGACCGGTGGTTCTCCTGTATCAAGAGGGATTCGCTCCCCACCGAGCAAGAGGGAGAATCGAAACATCTCGTCTATTCGTCGTCGACCATGGACTGCCACTCCAGTCGGGCATCTTCGAGTACCGCCCTCAATCGATGGCAAGATTCCGGGCATCCACCGGGCGCTTCGGCCAGAAATTCGAGAACCTTGTCCGCCTCCGCCTTCGAGTTGGGCCTATCGAGCCCTCTTAGGAGGGGCAACACCCGCGTTGCTATTGCCACGTCAAGTGCCTCCCCAGCGTTCATTAGATCGTTTCCTGCGGCCAGCAAGCTGTTAATGGCACGCATTCGGCGCGGGGTGACGGGCGCGCCGAGGCGGAGCAGAGGCCCATTGAGCCTGTCCATAAGGCCAGCTATCTCGGTCTTCACGTCCTGCTTAATGCGTGTCTTTTGGCCAAGCCAACTTTGCATATCTGCGATCAACACCGGTGGCCCAGCAACCGCTGAGCGACCAGCACGCGGTACCTGTAGTCCACCATGCCGCGCGCTCCTGATTTCGAGAATGGCGGCGCGATCCTTCAGCCGCTGGCTCAAGGGGCGTGTGGTTTCGTCAAAATTTACCGTTCCTATAAGGCGCAGCGAGGGCGGTAGAGTTAGTTCTGCAAATCTTCTTAGTTGATCGTCTGGGCGCAGAGCCGAAGGGTCAAATACCCTCAAGCCACGCGGGGCAGGACGCTCAAGAGCTTGGAATATGCCGGTCAAATAGTGCTCAACTTGGGCAAGATTCATTTCATCAAGCGCTATGAGCACCATACCAGAATTTTGGCTCGCTTGTTCGTATTCAAGGGCCGCCTGGACAATATGCCCGAACAGCCCACATGTCGCGGGTTCAAAGCGCCGATCAAGAAGATTCACGCTTCCCAACAGATCTTGAGGCTCGGTCCACGACGGGCTAACGTCAATAGTTAGAAGGCGCCTTTGCGCATCCGTATCATCGCCCGCCAGAGCTTCGGCGTATAAACGAACTAGACTTGATTTACCCGTCCCGGATAGACCGCTAAGCACGGTCAGATCGCCGCACTTGACCAATAGATGAAACGCCCGGAGATCGAAGTCACGGTAAATATAGCCTTCGTCTTCCACATGCTCAGAAAAGCGGGTATAAAATTCCATTTCATCAAGGCGTTGTGATGGGACACTATGTCGCGCGGCGAAAGGTGCTGGTAACGGCGCTCGAGCTTCCGACGCACTCGGGTGCAACAACTCCTGTTGTTCTACTCTCCCTTGCTGTAGAACGCCAGTCGCTTGTAGGGCTGGTGTTAACGCAAGCAAGTCCGATAAGAATTCACCACGACCCGTAATAAATCGGTCGGCTGCAGCCTCGACAGTTTGAACTAGGGACTCCCTCTCACGCTGTAGGTATTCATACTGGCTCTCTAACGTAAGCCGTTCTGCCTTAAGTTCTGCCTCGAACTCAGACCGTCTAGCGAAAAGTTCTTCCTCTTGATAAGCATGCTTCTCGGTACGCTCTTGTTCCAACAAAGCCGCGCATCGGTCGACTTCACCTGTGAGACGCTCGAGTTCCCGTTGCTTCTGCTCTACACGGCCACCGATACTAGCCTCCGCCTCCGCAGCCCGAGCTTCGAGATATGCCGTAAAGCGCAATTCCTTGTACCGCTCGATTTCTACATCCAGCGCGCCAGAAGAAAGTAGCGCTTCAGTCAAAATATTGGCGTTTCGCTCGGACGTCTCGAGACGAGTGACAACCCGTTTGATTAGCGATTGAATATCATCGGTCTGCGGAACAGACTGGATATTTTGAGCAAGTTCATAAAGCAAATGCTTGAGGTCTTGCCGTTTCTTTCTCGGTGAGAGGTGATCTCGTGCAGCCCGAACAAGCAGTTCATAATCCGTTTGCAAATCAACTTTGGCTGCGCTAAGGCTGCTGAATTGTTCGAAATGCTCCCATGGAATAAATGTGTATCGGATGTACTTTGTGATCGTTGCTTGGCTCGGTAGCATCTTCTCCATCGAAATTAGAAATGAAGAAGTTGATATGATCCACCTTTTTTGTGCTAACTTCTGTCTTTCGACCTTCCAGACCGTACCGTGTCCAGTTCTTTCTAGCACAAAGCGATATTGATTGAGGTTTTCGCTTCTTTCAGCTATTTGTCGTGTTTTGAAGGGGCCATAAAGCCACGGTCCAAGCGTAACAACTACCAGCGTAGAGGGACAATGATCGAGCTCGAATTCTCGCGGCGGATCAATAAGCGCACGTGGGTCACTTGTTCCAATTGTCGATCCATCCAAGACTTCGAGCACTGATCCGGATGCACCTGCAAACACTGCAGTGTCCTGCTTCAGCTGAAACCACTCTTTTTCTGGGTTGCTGGTGGCATGATCTCGTGAGGGCTCGATCGTGCCAAAAACCAGCTGTCCCGGAGCGAGATCCTGAAACTGCGGCTCACGAATCATAAACCAGCACAGGCCCCTGTTCGGGAAGTCCTGGCCAGCGTCAAATGTAGTCGCGTCGCTGTTCCATACAGGGATGAGCGGACAGAACTCGTTCCCGCCTGCGGGAAAAGGCAACTGAGCTGCCGCAAAGAGAAACCTGCCTTCCAAAGACCCGTCCTATCGCTTCATCAATTGTCCGATCTCTACAACCAAAACTGGGCCTTGCCAAGCCGCTTTGCATGCGTGTCCGCACACCGGAGCTACAGGATGGACTCTTCATCGCTGGGTCCAACGTCCGCGGGGACGAACCTAACCGGGAAGTTCCCGCGAGATTGGTGGATGAAGTCACTGCAAAAGCAGGATAATGCTGGTGGAGGGGGTTGGATTCGAACCAACGTAGGCGCACGCCAGCGGATTTACAGTCCGCCCCCTTTAGCCTCTCGGGCACCCCTCCGGCCGGGAAGCGGGGACTAAAGCCAAACCCCCACCCCTGTCAACGCGAGACTGAACCCATCCCCTTGACCCCGCCCCCCTTTTCCCGCCTCCTGTCCCAAAACCGCCGGGGAAACCACCGAACGTCCGCCCACACCGAACGCAGGCGCCCCCGGAACCGGATGACCATCCTCCTGCCGCACAAGCCGACAAAAGCCCACCCCGGCTGGCTGCCTTCCCTGCTCGGCCTGTTCATCGCCGTCGCCCCGGCGGCAACCGACCTTTATCTGCCGTCCTTCCCCGCGGTGGAGGCGTCCTTCGGCACCGCCCCCGGCACCGCGCAACTCACTCTCGCCACCTGGTTCGCCGGCCTCGCCCTCGGCCAGATCACCCAGGGCAGCCTGTCGGACCGCTACGGCCGCCGCCTGCCGCTGATGTTCGGCTTCATCGTGTTCACGCTGGCCACCATCGGCTGCGCCCTCGCCCCCAACCTGACGGCGCTGGCCGTGTTCCGGGCCATCGCCGCGTTCGGTGGCTCCGCCGGCATGGTCATCGCCCGCGCCGTGGTGCGCGACCTCGCCGACGGGCAGGCCGCCGCGATCATGATGTCCCGCCTCGTGCTGGTCATGGGCCTCGCACCGATCCTGGCGCCGAGTCTGGGCGGGGTGATCTTGCTGGTGGCGCAATGGCGGGTGATCTTCTGGGTGCTGGCGGTGTACGGCGCGATCTGCGTGCTCACCGCCTGGAAGGTGCTGCCGGAGACGCTGCCGAGCGACCACCGCATCCGCCTCAGCCCCGGCGGGCTGGCCGCGCGGTATGTGCATATCGCGCGGGAGCGGAGCTTCCTGACCCACGCCATCATGGGCGGGTGCTGCACGTTCACCATGTTCGCCTACCTGTCCGGCTGCTCGCCGGTGTTCGAGGACGGGTTCGGCCTCAGCCCGTCCGGGTTCGCGCTGATCTTCGGGCTGTGCGCCTGCGCGCTGGTGGCATGCTCGCAACTGAACGCGCGGCTGCTGCCTCGGGTGGGGCTGTCGCGGATGCTGACGGCGGTGCCGCTGGTGTCGCTGGGCGGGACGTTGGTGTTGACAGCGGTGGCGTTCGCCCGGGTGCACGTGCTGTGGGCGGTGGTGGCGCCGCTGGTGATGGTCATCGGCTGCCAAGGGTTCAACAACGCCAATACGAATGCCGGGGCGCTGTCGCGGCACGCCGGCCATGCGGGCAGCGCGGCGGCGCTGCTGGGCACGTTCCAGTATGGCCTCGGCGCGGTGGCCGGCGTGCTGGTCGGTTTGCTGACGGACGGCACGCCGCGCGGGATGGCGGCGATGATGGCCTGTGGCATGCTCGGCGCCGTCATAGCCGATAGGTTCCGCTGAGATGATCGTGGGCATTCCCGTCTGCCTGAAAACCATCAACCAGATGCCGTTCCACCAGACCGCCGCCCGATACGGGGAGGCCGTGCTGAACGCCGCCGGCGCGCTCCCGGTGCTGATCCCGCCGCTCGGCGACCGCATGCTGGCGCTGCTGGACACGCTCGACGGCCTGCTGATCCCCGGCAGCCCCAGCAACGTGCATCCCGACCATTACGAAGGCGGCGAGTCCGAAACGCCCGACTTCCACGACCTGGAGCGCGACTACACCACCCTGCCGCTGATCCGCGCCGCCATCGCCCGCGGCATCCCCGTCCTGGCGATCTGTCGCGGCATCCAGGAACTGAACGTCGCCCTCGGCGGCACGCTGATCCAGCGCGTGCATATCCGGGACGGCCGCCTGGACCATCGCGGCGGCGAGGGCGAGCTGGAGGTTCGTTACGGCCCCAAGCATCCGGTCGCGGTGACCGGGCAGTTGGCGAAAATCCTCGGCACCGGCAGCATCGTCGTCAACTCCATCCACGGCCAGGCAATCGATCGTCTGGCTCCCGGATTGATCGTCGAGGCGACCGCGCCGGACGGCACCATCGAGGCAGTTGCGATGCCGGGCGCCCGCGGATTTGTACTGGGGCTGCAATGGCACCCCGAGTGGTCCTATGCCGCCAACCCGCACAGCCTTGCCATTTTCCGCGCTTTCGCCGATGCCTGTGCAAAAGCAAAGGGTGGATAGCCAATGGATCTGCAACTCAGCGGCAAGACGGTCCTGATCACCGGCGGCTCGAAAGGCATCGGCCGCGCCACCGCGGAGGTGCTGGCCGAGGAAGGCTGCAACCTCATTCTGGTCGCCCGCGACAAGACGGCGCTGGACGAAGCCGCGGCCGCGATCCGCGCCCAGCGCCAGGTCAACGTGCGCACGATCGCGGCCGATCTGTCCACCGACGCGGCGGTGCGGCGGGTCGCGCAGGAGGCGGGCGAGATCGACATCCTGGTCAACAACGCCGGCGCGATCCCGCCCGGCGACCTGCTGGCGATCGACGATGAACGGTGGCGGCAGGCGTGGGACCTGAAAGTCTTCGGCTACATCTCGTTCTGCCGCGCGATCTACGCGCGGATGAAAGCGCGCAAGGCCGGGGTGATCGTCAACGTCATCGGCTCCGCAGGCGAGAAGTTCCCGACCAACTACATCGCCGGGGCGGCCGGCAACGCCTCGCTGATGGCCTTCACCCGCGCGCTCGGCAAGGGCGCTCCGGCGGACGGGCTGCGCGTGGTGGCGATCAATCCCGGGCCGGTCGAAACCGACCGCCTGGTCATGCTGCGCCGAGCGGAGGCGCAGGAAAAATTCGGCGATCCGGAGAGATGGCGCGAACTCACCGCCTCGATGCCGTTCGGCCGCGCCGCCACCCCGCGGGAGGTCGGCAATGCCGTCGCTTTCCTCGCCAGCCCGGTATCGGGGTACACCAATGGCACGGTGCTGACGATCGACGGCGGCGGCTAGTGCGGTTTCAGGTTGACCGGAAACGCTCACACCGTCATGGCCCGGCTTGTCCGGGCCACCTGTCGCGGCAGGTGCTTGCGCGGGCGGCCCGGACAAGCCGTGCCATGACGAAAAGGCTACCTCCAGCGCCTTTCCAGTCAGGCTGAAGGCGCCCTAGCCCCCCGTCCTTTTCCGTTGCCACTCCAATTCGAACGCCAGCTCATCGGCCGTCTCGATCGGCACATCCAAGCCGATAACCAGCGCGGCGATCGAGATGGTGTGCGCGATCAGCAGAGCGATATCGACGATCTGCGGCGGGGTGAAATGGGCGTGCATCTGCTCCGCCACCCGCGCCGGGACGCGGCGGCCGGAGGTGATCTCGAACGCGTATTCGCACAGCGCGCGATCGGTTGAGGTCATGTCGCGCGGCGTGCGGCCTTCCCGTAGCCGCTGCAACTGGTCGTCCGTCAACCCGGCCGCGAGGGCCTGGGGCGCGTAGTGCGTCCAGCCGTAGTGCACATCCCGCATCGCGATGGCCATCGCGATCAGTTTATGCCGCTCCGTCAGCCGCGGACCGTACCGGACATAGGCATCGAGGGCGGCGAATGCGGCGAGGCCGTGCGGCGCCAGCGCAAGCGTCTGCATCAGGCTGGAAACATAACCGTGGGCGCCGGCGATTTCCTGGATCGTCGCGTCCAGGCCCGCTTCGTCGTCAGGGGAGAGCAGTTTCTGGTCGCTGATGGCTGCGAACTCCGTTTCAGGAACGCCATAAAAGCACGCGGGACGCCCCCCGGTCCAGGGGTTCGCGGAGCCGCTTGACAGACGGCCGGACGTATGACACTGAACTCTGAATTCAGAATGCGAAACCTGGAGGCGCCATGCTCCTGACCCCTCAGCCCAGCCTGGTCGAACAGGCCTACGAAGCGATGCTCGGAGAGATCGCCGACGGCACCCTGGCGCCCAATGCCCACCTGGTTCAGGAAGACCTCGCCGCCCGCTACGACGTCTCCCGCCATCCGATCCAGCAGGCGCTGCTGCTGCTAAAGGCCGACGGCATCGTCCGAGACGCCGGGCGGCGCGGCCTGATCGTTGCGCCACTCGACGTGCGGATGATGCGCGACCGCTACCAGGTCCGCGCCACGCTCGACGCCCTGGCCGCCCGGCTGGCGGCGGAACGGTGCGCTGCCTCGCCGGATGTGGCGGCGGACCTCCGGCGCCGCGGGGAGGCGATCATCGAGGCCGGTCTGGCAGCGGTTGAAGACGGCGGTATCAAGCAGATGATCGCGCACGATGTCGCGTTCCATGCCTTCGTCTACGCCGCCTCGGGCAACCCGATGATCGCGCCGACGGCCGAGATCCACTGGCGTTTCCTGCGCCGGGTGATGGGAGAAATCCTGCGCCACTCAGCGCCGCCGCCGTCGATCTGGCGGCAGCACCGGGAGATTCTGGCGGCGATCGTTGCCGGCGAGGCGGCGGACGCGGAACGCCGCATCCTCGGCCACATCAGCGATGCCGCCAGCCGGCTCGCCGCCGACAGCGCACTGAACGATCCGGACAACGAAAAGGAACCCACCGGCGATCGGCGGCGCCCCGGCCGTATCGATCGCAACCGGCCCGGCTAGCGACAACACAATACAGGGAGAGAAAAAAACAATGTCACAGGCTGCAACATTCGGCCAGGCGTCGCCGCAGGCGACGGAAGCGCAGACCTACAGGAAGGTAACGATGCGCATCGTGCCGTTCCTGTTCCTTTGCTACCTCGCGGCCTATCTCGACCGCGTCAATGTCGGCTTCGCCAAGCTGCAGATGCTGCATGAGCTGAACTTCAGCGAGACCGTCTACGGCCTTGGCGCCGGCATCTTCTTCCTCGGCTACGTGCTGTTCGAAGTGCCGAGCAACATCGTCATGCACCGCGTCGGCGGGCGGTTGTGGATCGCGCGGATCATGCTCTCCTGGGGGGTGATCTCCGGCGCGATGATCTTCGTGCGAACGCCGTTCAGCTTCTACCTGCTGCGCTTCTTGCTTGGCGCGGCCGAGGCCGGTTTTATCCCCGGCATCCTGCTCTATTTGACCTACTGGTATCCGGCCAGCCGGCGCGGCCGCGTCGTCGCGATGTTCCTGACCGCGATCCCGATGGCCAGTATTTTCGGCGGCCCGCTTTCGGGCGGAATCCTGAACCTGGTCAGTGGCGCACGGGGTCTCAGCGGCTGGCAGTGGCTGTTCCTGGTGGAAACCATTCCGTCGCTGATCCTCGGCATCGTGACGCTGTTCTATCTCGACGATCGCGTGGCCGGCGCGAAGTGGCTGACCGCTGACGAGAAGCGGATCATTGCCGAGAACGTCGCGCACGAAGACAAGGCGAAGGAGTCGCACTCGCATCTGTCCGCCGCCTTCAAGACGGGGCGCGTATGGTTGCTCGGGCTGATCTACTTCTGTGTTGCCAGCGGCATCTACATCATCAGTTTCTGGCTGCCGACGATCATCAAGCAGACCGGCGTGGCGGATCCGTTTCAGATCGGATTGCTGACGGCCATTCCTTATTGCGCCGCCATCGTCGCCATGATCGCCGTCAACAGCAGCGCCGATCGGCTGCGGGAGCGGCGGTGGCACACTGTGGTGCCGTGCCTGGTGACCGCGGTGGGGCTTGCCGTGACAGCCATGGCCACCGGCAACACGCTGCTCGCGATGATCGGACTGATCCTCGCGACCGCGGGAGCATCGAGTGCCCAGGCCGCATTCTGGAGCCTGCCCGCCGCCTTCCTGGGTGGCGCGGCGGCGGCCGCCGGCATCGCGCTGGTCAATTCGCTGGGTAACATTGCAGGGTTCGCCAGCACCTTCCTGGTTGGCTGGATGACCGACCTGACGCACAGGTACTGCGGCCAGTCTCTACCTCTTCGCCGGGCTGCTCGCCATCGGCGGGGTGCTGGTGCTCACGATTCCCGGACGTCTCGTCAACAGGTAACAGGCAATCGGCGAAAGGAGGAAACATCGCATGAAAAATCCCCTGCATCTCGGCCAAATGCTCTCGGTCCACGCGCGATTGTCGCCCGATCGCATCGGTGCCCGCGATCTCGAGCGCAGCATGACGTTCTTGCAATGGAATCGGCGTTCATGCCGGCTGGCCAATGGCTTGCTCGGGCTTGGCCTGGCGAAGGGCGACCGGGTCGCGGTCCTGGCGTATAACTGCGTCGAATGGGCCGAGATATACGCGGCCACAGCGAAGGCGGGCCTGGTCGCGGTGCCGATCAACTTTCGGCTGATCGGGGCGGAAGTCCGGTACATCATCGAGAACGCGGAAGCTGCCGCGGTCATCGTGCAGGACGAACTCGCCGGCGTCATCGAAGAGATCCGCAACGACCTGCCCGTCCCGGCAGGCAATTTCATCCACTTCGGAGCGTCCCGCTGTCCGGCGGGCTTCCGCGATTACGAAAGCCTCGTCGAGGCGGCCCGCGACAGCGAACCGGATCAACAGGTCCTGCTCGCCGACCCCTCGGCGCTGATGTACACGTCCGGCACGACCGGCCACCCGAAGGGCGCGATCCGCAGCCATCACGGTGCGGCCATGCTTTCGTTGATCGGCTGCATCGAGTTCGCGTTCAGCCGGGACGATGGCGGCCTGCTGGTCATGCCGATGTGCCACGCGAATTCGCTCTATTGCTTCGGCACATTTGCCTATATCGGCGCCGTGACGACAATCTACTCGCGCAAGAGCTTCGATCCGGAGCACTGCGTGCGCACGCTGTCCGAAAGCGGCTCGACATTCACGTCGCTTGTTCCGACGCACTACGTCATGATGCTGGGCCTGCCGGCCGCCGTCCGGGCGCAACAGAACCTCGATAAAATAACGAAATTGCTGATCTCATCGGCACCGGCGCGTCCGGACACCAAGCGCGCGGTGATGGAGATGTTCCCGCATTCCGGATTGCACGAATTCTACGGCGCGACGGAGACCGGCTGGGTAACGATGCTGCATCCGCATGAGCAGTTCGCCAATCTCGGCTCCGTCGGCCGCGAATGCATCGGTTCAGCGCCGATCAGGCTGCTGGATGAGACCGGGCAGGAAGTCCCGGATGGGGAAATCGGCGAACTCCACTCCTCTACCCCCTATACTTTCGACGGTTACTGGAAATCCCCGGTCAAGACGCAACAGGCTTTCCGCGGCGATTACTGCACCGTCGGCGACATGGCCCGGCGTGACGCGGACGGATTCATCCACCTGGTCGACCGCAAGAGCAACATGATCATTTCGGGGGGCGAGAATGTCTATCCGTCCGAAGTCGAAGCCCTGGTCGGATCCCATCCGCTGGTCAAGGAAGTCGCCGTCATCGGCCTGCCCGACGAAAAATGGGGCGAGCGTGTGCACGCCGTCGTCGTCGCGCACGAAGGAGCGCTGCTGACCGAAGCCGACCTCGTTGAATGGGCGAAGGAGCGGGCCGCGGGATACAAGCGGCCGCGGTCCTACGCCTTCGTGGCGGAAACAGAACTGCCGCGCAACGGGCTGGGCAAGTTGCTATACCGCGAACTCAAGGCAAAATTCCTGCAACACAACAGCCAAACGGGAGGCACAGCATGACCATTTCCCCCGACAGCGTCGCCGGCCTAGTGGCGCGGCTGCTGAAGCGGCGTGGCGTCGCGCGTGTGTTCGCGCTCTGCGGCGGCCACATCATGCCGATATGGATGCGGCTCGATGCCGAGGGCATCCAGATTGTTGACGTGCGCGACGAACGCGCCGCCGTGCACATGGCTCAGGCGCATGCGGAACTGACCGGCGAACTCGGCGTCGCGCTGGTCACCGCCGGGCCGGGCCTGACCAACGCGATGACCGGCATTGCCAACGCCCATGTGTCGCGGGCGCCAATCCTGATCCTGTCAGGCGCGGCCCCGCGGCCACAGGAAAACCGCGGCGGTTTGCAGGACCTCGATCACACGCAACTGGTCCGTTCGATCACCCGCTACGCCCGGACGGTGCGGGAGCCGAGCCTGGCGCTGGCCGAACTCGACGCGGCGATCTCCTGCGCCTTTGGCGATTGCGGTGAGCCCGGGCCATCGTTCATCGATTTCCCGACCGACACGTTGCGTGCCGCCGTGCCGAAGGCGCTGCAACTGGAGGAGCATCTGCGCGCCAAACCCCGGGTGGTGACACGACCCGATGCCGCGCAGGTCGCCAAAGCGGTGGACGTTCTCTGGTCGGCGCGCCGCGTGCTTGTCATCTCCGGACGCGGCGCGCGCGGTGCCGGCCCGGAACTGGTCTCGCTGCTCGATCGGCTTGGCGCGGTGTATCTCGACACGGGCGAAAGCCGCGGGATCGTTCCGGACGCCCATCCCTCCGTGGTTGGGGCCATGCGCGGCGCGGTCATGGGAGACGCCGACGTGGTGCTGACCGTCGGCCGCAGGCTCGATTTCCAGCTCGCCTTCGGGTCTCCGGCGGTGTTCGGGTCCGCCGAGTTCATTCGCATCGGCGACGTGCCGGGCGAGGTCCGGGACAACCGCCGCGGTATCGTCGAACTCGTCGCCAGCCCGGCTGAAGCACTGCGCGCGATCGTCGAGGCCTCCGGCAACCGGGGTTCCGCCGTGGACCGGGACTGGGCAGCGAAGCTGCGGGAGGGCCACGAGTTCCAGGGCCAGGAAATTGCGGCAGACGATGGCGTCCACACCGGCCGGCGCCGACGGACGATTGCATCCGAACCGGGTGCTTGCGGCGCTTCAGGAGGCCATGGGCAGCGACGCTATCGTGATCAACGACGGAGGCGACTTCCTGGCATTCGGCCGTGTCGGGCTGAATGCGCCCGACATGCTCGACCCCGGGCCGTTCGGCTGCATCGGCGTCGGCGTGCCTTACGGCGTGGCCGCGAGCCTCGCCTTCCCGCACCGGCCGGTTGTCGTGGCCACCGGCGACGGTGCCTTCGGGTTCAATGCGATGGAGATCGATACGGCGGCTCGGCACAAGGCGCCGGTGCTGTTCGTCGTCGCCAATAACGGGGCGTGGCAGATCGAGGTGCACGACCAGACGGTCACCCACGGCAAGGTCGTTGGCACCCGGCTCGCGCACAGCGACTATGCGGCGATGGGGCGCGCCTTCGGACTGCATGCGGAGCGGGTGGAGACCGAGGACCAACTGAAGCCGGCGATCGATCGTGCGCTGGCGAATCGGCCGGCCCTGCTCGATGTGGTCGTCACCAGCGAAGCGATATCGTCCGACGGCAAGTCGGGTCTCGCCTGGGTCCCCGACCTGCAGCCGCTCGCGGCCTGGGACGAGGCGGAGCGCCGTTGGCGCGCCTCCGGGGCGTGACCTCGCACGCGCCGCTATAGTCGTGCCGCGTGTGGACATCGCATAGTCTGGCCAGGCCTAAGTGGCATTTCGCTACGGCACGCGATATCGCGGCAACAGCACGAACGCAGTGGACCGGGAGAGGCACGCTCTCCCGGTTCTACAACGAACAGGCTAGTCCATTACTGTGTCGACGCGCGCTTCTCGAACCCGGTCACCGTAAGGTTCACTTGTCCGCTATAGCTCGGACCATCGAAGTTTCCCTTCCAGGTCCCGTGCCCTCGCGTACTCGCGAAGCGGCCAGTCCCGTTGGTCATCTCAAAAGTGCCTTCGGCGTTGCCCCTGGCGTGGCCTTTGTCGTCCATAGTAAAGGTAACATCGCCTTTGTAGGATCCTGTCATTGTACCGTCGTTGTTGGTCCACAACAGGGACCCCCAGGCCTCCCCTTGCCCACGCTTCACGTCAAGCCGAAATCCTTCGGCCACGTTTTCCTGCACCGAGTTCGAACAGACCGGGCAAGCTTACGGCCCCGACCCACCTGTTGATTCCGAAGACCTGACCCGAACCGTCCGCCGCCGCGACCGCATGTGTCTCGACCTGGGTGATAATTTCCGGCCCGGAGACCTGCACTTCCTCCGCTGCGGCTGGACATGCGATTGCCAAAGCGCCGGCAAACGCAAGCGCGGTCGTCAAGTAATACCAATCGGCAGATGCGTTGACTCTAATGTTATTTCCATCGGCTCGAGGCGGCGTGGTGCGGTTTGTCCCGTTCGGGTGAGGGATAGGCCGGAGATGACGGTGCAGATTACGCGGTTGGATTTCGATGCGAGTGCACTGCGCAAGCAGGCGGCGCTTGTGACCGAGGCCACGGTGGCGCGGCGGTTGCTGGCGCTGGCCTTGGTGCTGGAAGGCCATTCCCGGTCCGCGGCTGCCAAGACGTGCGGTATGGATCGGCAGACACTGCGCGACTGGGTGATCCGCTACAACGAAGCGGGTATTCCCGGCTTGTCGGACCGGCCGCACGGCGGTGGTGCGCAGCCGAAGCTCTCCGACGCAGAGAAGGCGCAAGTCGCGCACTGGGCCCGGCAAGGTCCGGATATTGCGGAGGACGGCGTTGTGCGCTGGCGGTTGCGCGATCTGCGGGACCGTATCCTGGCGCGGTTTTTCGTGCCACTGGACGAGCGCAGCGTCGGACGGATGCTGAAGACCCTGAAATTCAGCCACATTTCGGTGCGGCCACGCCATCCCCAAGCGGATCCCGAAGCCCAAGAGGCGCATAAAAAAACTTCGCCGATCTCGTTGCCGCAGCGATTCCTCCCGCCGCGCGGGACAAACCGATCGAGCTTTGGTGGCAGGATGAAGCGCGGATCGGCCAGCAAGGCAGCCTGACCCGCATCCGGGCAGAACGCGGCACCCGCCCGAGAGCGCCGCGCGACCAGCGATACCGCTGGGCCTACCTGTTCGGTGCGGTGTGTCCGGCGCGCGGTGTCGGTGCCGCTCTCGTTCTGCCGCACGCCAACATCCATGCGATGAACCTGCATCTGCAAGAAATCAGCACGCAAGTGACCCCGGGCGCCTTCGCCGTGATGACCTTGGACGGCGCCGGATGGCACCAGAAGGGTGACCGGCTGATGGTGCCGGACAACATTGGTTTGCTGCCGCTGCCGCCGTACTCGCCCGAACTCAACCCGACCGAAAACATCTGGGAGTTCTTGCGCCAGAACGACCTCAGCAACCGCGTCTTCCCTACCTACGAGGCCATTGTCGCTGCCTGCTGCGTGGCCTGGAACAAGCTGATCGCAACCCCGGAACGCATCCGATCGATCGCCACCCGCGAATACGCCAAAACGGTCAGTTCATGAGTCGGTTGGTATAATTGAACGATTTCCCTGCCGATTTCCTCGCTTGGGCGGACGGCAGGCGTGCGTGCGGATGCATTGAAACCTCCCTCAAATCCAGCAGGATATTATTGTTCATGGTTGTCGTTGCGGGCGAAGGACCGATGCCTGCGCCCAAACGGGTCTCGACACGACGACGAATTTTGACGCCCGGTCTGGCTTTTTTGTCAAGTAAAGAATACCGGGCCGCGGACAAGAAAATCCGCCGACTGGCAATAACCACTGCTTTGCGATTACCGGTCAAGCGCCGGAACCGCGTCGATGCGGCGCCGCCTCATCTGTCAGTCCCGCAGGCTGGCGCCGGGGATCGCCGCAATCAGCGCGGCGTCATCGAGGTCCGAGGCGGCGATGCGCGGCCGGATTTCGGCGGACGCAGTGACCGCGACGGGCGATGGGCCATCGTCGAACCGGTCGGGCTGGCGATCGGACGACATACGATCATCTTGCCTCAACCCGAACAGCGTTGGAAACCGTGTGCCGATCGAGCCAGAACGGATTGCTCCAGGCGCGCTTGCCCGCGGCGTCGGTGACGACGACGCGGCCGTACCCGCCGCGCTCCAGGCAGTCCATATCCAGCCGAGCCTGGCGCAGATCGCTCCCGAAAACGACCGCGTTTGCCGATGCCCGGCCGAGCAGCATCACGGAGCTTGCCGGGCTGCACTCCACGACGACGTCCTTGCCGTCGATCGCGATCGCGTGGATCTCCGGCCCCCGGGTCGCGTAGCTGTGCCCGGCGCGCAAGGCCGCCAGCAAGGCCTCCGGCTCCAGCGACTCCGCCTTGACCATCATCCAGGCGCCGAAGAAGTCGTTGCATTTGAAGTGGGCGTCGTCGGTGGCGCAAGCGGTCAGCCGGTGGCCGCGCGCCAGCAGCGCATCCAGCAGCCCCCAGCCGTCGCCGCGATCCGTGCGCACGGCGCTGGTGTGGTTGTAGACCTCGATCGCGTGCGCGCGCGGGATCGTTTCAGCATCCACGACGGTCAGCCCGTACCACGCCGGGTGCGCCAGCGTCACGAAGGCTCCGGCGGCGAGGCAGCGTTCGGCCAGCGCCGGACCGCTTTCCTCTGGCGGCGCGGGATCGAAATCCAGCGGCAACCCGACCGCCAGGATGTGCCACAATTCGCCAAGCTCCGTGGCCGGCGCGTGCACCTCGGCACCGAGCAGCGTGGTGAAGTTGGCGCTGCGAAACGGGCGGGTATCGGTGACCGGAAACCCGTATTTCGGCAGGAAGTGGTCGGTCAGGGCGAGGAAATCGTACCCGGCCTCGCGATAGGCGGCGCACACCTCCGCCGGGCCGCGGGCACCGTCGGAGCGGGTGGAGTGGGCATGCAGGTTGCCCTTGTAGAAGCGTCCGGCGGCGGCGAAGGGGGCGAGCAGTGTCATCGTCCCGTCTCTACGATGTCGCCGCCACCGATCCCAGCGACTTTTCCATGAAGATCGTGCCGCCGATCGGCGAGTTGTAGTAGGCCGGCACGGTGACGAACCCGAGTTCGCGATACAGCCTTTGCGCCGCGCCCATCGCCGGCAACGTATCGAGGCGCATGCGACGATATCCAATGCCAGCCGCGGCTTCGATCGCAGCCACCGCCAGCGAACGGCCGACGCCGGTCCCACGCGCCTCGGGTCGGGCGTAAAGCCGCTTCATCTCGCAGGTTCCGGGTTCGGCCAGCTTGCGGACGGCGACGCATCCGACGGCCTTGCCCGCGTCCGATATCGCAATCAGCAGCGCGCCATCCGGGGCCGCGTAGGCGCCGGGCAGTCCGGCAAGCTCCGCCGCGAAACCCTGGTACGACAGGTCCACGCCCAACGCATCGGCATACTCCCGGAACAGCGTGGCTACCGCGCCCATATCCGCCGCGGTGGCGGCCCGGATCGATACGCCGGACCGCATCAGCGTTTGGCGAAATCAATCAAGGCCGCGAAGCCGGTTTCCGTACCCACAGCCAGTTGCGTCCCGTTGGCATTCCACGCCAGCGTGCTGATCGGCCCATGCTCCGGCGGTATCACCGGCAGGATGCGGGAGGACTCGATATCGGCGATCACCGCCAGCCCGTCGGCGAACCCTCCGGCGACGATATCGTCCTTCGGATTGCAGGCGACGCGGGTACACAGGATGCCGTCGCCGCCGGCCAGTTCGAGCGGCGCCTTGCCCATCGGGCCGCCGCCGAAGAACGGCCACAGCACCATCGCGTCGGCCCCGCTGCTCGCCATCCATTTGCCGGTGCGGGTGAACGAGAGGCTGTCGGTCTTTGACGGATAGCCGCTCATGCGCATGTGCTGGCCATCGGGCAGCTTCCAGCCGTGAAGAGCGTTCTCCTGCATCGCCGTGACGACCGCCGCGCCTTCGGGATGGATCAGGATACCGGTGTGGCTGCCCTTCCATTCCAGCTTGCGCGGCGTGTCGGTCTTCGCCGCCACGAACCATAGGGAGGCACCGTTGTAGTGGGAGGCGCCGATGCGCTTGCCCTTGCCGTCGAACACGAGGCCGGTCACCGTGGACGGGTGGGTCAGTTCTTTCAGGACCGTGCCGGACTGGTCGTACAGCCGGACCAGCTTGCCGGCACTGGCGGCAATCAGGCCCTTGCCCTTGTCGAGCGCGAAGGTCGCGACATGCTCGACCCATTTCATGCCGAAGGTACCGATGTCGGAGACCGTGCCGTTGGCTGCGATCCGGCGCAGCTTGCCATCGTCGCCGGCGGAGACGAAGCCGTCGCCCGCCGGGTCCGGTGCGAAATCCAGCACCGCACCGTCATGCACAGTTACGGTGATCCAGTTTTCTGCCGGCCCCACCGGTGCCAGCCGCACCGTCCCGTCTCCGAGAGCGAACCCGGCGGTGCGGCCATCGCGGGAGAAGCGGGCGACGACGACGAAAGCGTGCAGATCGCGGGAGGTGCCGCGGGTTTCCAGCAGGAAGCGAGAGCGGGTGGATTGGCTCATGGGGCGACAATATCCATCGTAGGAAGCTATCCGTTATGCTTGGCGATTTGGCAGCTTTTGGACCCGACAAAGGCTTCTACTTCAACCGTCATGGCCGGGACTACGCCCGGCCATGACGGCAAAAGGCAGTCAATCCGCCGCGCAACTCTCGAATCCGCGCCGCAACTGCGGGCGGTTGAGGTTGCGGCCGATGAACACCAGACGGCTGGTCTTCGGCTCGCCCGCTTTCGCCGGGCCGATGAAATCCCCATCCGCGATCATGTGCACCGCCTGGAACGCGAACCGCCGATCCTCGCCCGCGTAATGCAGAATGCCCTTGGTCCGCAGCAGGTCCGCGCCCTTGTCCTGCAGCAGCACGCCGATCCAGGCGTTGAATTTCTCCGGGTCGATCGGCTTTTCGACCTCGAAGCTCATGGAGGAGACGTCCTCGTTGTGCTCGTGCGCGTCGTCGCCATCGAGGAAGTCCGGGTGCAGCGCCAGGATGCGGTCCAGATCGAATGCGCCGCGATCCAGCACCTGCTCGATCGGCAGCTCCGCCCGTTGCGTCCGGTGGATCACGGCGAAGCGGTTGATGCCGCGGATGGTGGCCTCAACCGCTTCCAGTTCTTCCGGAGTGACCAGGTCGGTCTTGTTCAGCACGATCACGTCGGCGAAGGCGATCTGATCGGCTGCCTCGTGGCTGTCCGCCAACCGTGCCGGCAGATGCTTGGCGTCCACCACGGTGACGATCGCATCCAGCCGGGTCTTTGCCTTGACGGTGTCGTCAACAAAGAACGTCTGCGCCACCGGGGCCGGGTTCGCCAGGCCGGTGGTCTCGATGATGATGCCGTCGAACTTGTCGCGCCGCTTCATCAGGCCGCCGACGATCCGGATCAGGTCGCCGCGCACGGTGCAGCAGATGCAGCCGTTGTTCATCTCGAAGACTTCCTCGTCGCTGTCCACGACCAGGTCGTTATCGACGCCGAGTTCGCCGAACTCATTGATTACCACCGCGTATTTGCGGCCGTGGTTCTCGGTCAGGATGCGGTTGAGCAAGGTGGTCTTGCCGGCGCCCAGGTAGCCGGTCAGCACCGTCACCGGCACCTGAGTGTTCGCGTCAGCCATGGTGGCAGGCTCCCTCGCAGTTTGACCCAGCAATATAGGTGCCGCGGCACCCGTCAACCACCGAGCACGTCCCGGCGCAGGTCTGCCAGTCGCGCCGCGATAAGCGGCACATCGAACTGCCCGGCGCGCTGCCGCCCCGCCTCCGCCAGCGCGGCCCGGCGCCCTTCGTCTTTCGCCAGGTCGCGGATCGCCGCGGCGATTTCGGCCGGCTGATCAGGATCGGCGTAGACGGCGGCATCGGCGGCAACCTCCGGCAAGGCGCCACGCGGCGAGCAGATCAGCGCCGCGCCGCTCGCCATCGCTTCCAGCGCCACCAGCCCGAACGGCTCGGGCCAGCGGCTGGGCACCACGACGATCGCCGCCCGGGTCATCGCGGTCAGCACATCCGGATGGTCTCGGTAGCCGAGCATGCGCACGCCGGCGCCCTCGGCTGCGCCGCGCACCATCATGACGAACGGCGTGTCCGGGCTGTCGAAGCTGAACCTGTCGGCGCCGACGAGTTCCGCCACCCAGCCCGGCAGATGTGGCAGAGCGGCGGCGCAGGCGCCGATGAAGGCGTCCGGCGCCTTGTCGGCGACCACCCGGCCGGCGAACAGGATCAGCCGCTCCCGCCGCCTCGGCTGCGGAAGCTCCCTGAGATCGAGGCAGTTCGGCAGAATGGCGGGCGGCCGCGCGGGCTCGGCGACACCCTCCAGCAGGCGCTGACGCAGGTATTGGCTGGGCGTGACGACCCGGGCCAGCCGCCGGATAAGGGCGCTGCGTTCCTCGGGCGTGGTCGCTTCCCGCATGCCCTGCGGGTCGTTGTGCAGGAACCCGACGACCGGGATCGCGGGCAGCCGATCGGCGAGGGCAAGCGCGATTTCGGGACGGTTATGCACCTCGATCATCGCGGGGTGGACCGCCTTCAGGACCCGGGCCACGGCCGCGGCATAGCGGAGGTTCGTGCTGCCCGGCGGCCAGAGCGCGGGCGTGACCGGCCGGTAATCGACACCCGGGAAGACCGGCCCGTCCTGCGGTCCGCCGAACACGATGGTGCCGAAGCCGGGGGTTCCGGCCAGTCTGCGCACCAGCAGGCCAATCGCGCCCGCGCGCCCGGGGCCAAACCCTTCGCGCGGCGGCAGAATGACGGCGACGAGAGGCTGGGCGGGGGGCGGCATCGCCGGGTCTATACAGCGGCGGCGTTCGAGCGGCTATCGTCATGCGCGGCGGCTTTGTTTCGTATCACGATAAAGCCACCAGCGGTTTTAGCCGAACGGGCCTATACACGCGCGCCCACAGGCGGGAGCCGCTCCATGACCATTGCAATCACTATCATCGCCGTCTTCGCGCTGATCATCCTTCTCCGCTCGATCCGGATCGCATCCGAGTGGCAACGGGCGGTCATCCTGCGACTCGGCCGGTTCGATCATGTCGCCGGCCCCGGCATCTATCTGGTGTTCCCGATCATCGACTCGGTCGCGCAGGTGATCGACCTGCGCATCCGCACCACGATCATCACGGCGGAGCAGGCGCTGACCCGCGATACGGTGGCCGTCGGCGTGGATGCGATCGTATTCTGGCAGGTGGAGAACGCGGAAACCGCCGCAGTTCGCATCGCCGACTACCAGCAGGCGATCGAGCAGGTCGCCCAGACCAGTCTGCGCGAGATGATCGGCGCCACGGACCTTTCCAAGCTGCTGTCGGACCGCAAGACCGCCGATGAACAACTGCGCCAGACCATCACCGCGAAAACATCGACCTGGGGCGTGACGGCCCGCAGCGTGGAGATCAAGGACGTGTCGATCCCGCGCGAACTGCAGGACGCCATGAGCCGGCAGGCGCAGGCGGAGCGGGAAAAGGACGCACGTGTGACGCTCGCCTCCGCCGAACAGGCGATTGCCGAGCAGATCCTGCAGGCGGCCAAGCTGTACGGCAGCGACCCCAACGCGCTGAAACTGCGGCAGATGAATCTGCTGTACGAGATGAACAAGGAGCGCGGGACGACCGTGCTGATCCCGACCGATATGGCCAGCAGCCTGGGTTCGGCGGTTGCGCTGGCTCAGGCGACGCGGCCGGATCGGGCTTAGATCGGCGGCGCTGGCAACCCACCCGTTCCGGGAGGTCGTGTGATACTTGCCGCATGTGGCGTACTGTGACCTATCGGCAACTGGTGCTCGGCCATGGTCATGACGTGTTGCGCCGCAGCGGGAAAGCGCTTGCATGCCGCACGTGCGAACGCCACTGTTGGGGTGCAGCTTGCGCTTAGGCGCGCTGCTTTCTTGGACGTTTCCTCCCTAAACTTCGGCGGTGCTCTCGGGCACCGCCGTTTTTTTTGGCGCGCGGGGTGCCACATAAAAAAATTGTGCACCGCAGCAAAAAACGCTTGCATACCGCGGCCGCGACGGCCATTCTCCCTCTCGCAGACCGCGCCTAGGCGCACTGCTTTCTTGGACGTTTCCTCCCTAAACTTCGGCGGTGCCTTCGGGCACCGCCGTTTTTTTGACCGGGAGACGGCGTGCCGGATCCGCCTCGAATTCCCGCGGCCCTTCAGACACGTCCTGGCCCGGACAAGCCGGGCCAGGACGGATGGGACTACCAATCAGAACGTGTCGTCGGAACCGCCGCCGCCGCCGGAATCCCAGCCACCGCCGCCGCTGTTGTCGGACCAGGACGAGTCGTCGGCGGCCGGCGGCGGGTCCCAGGTGCCGTTATCGACATAGTCCTGGTTTCCCGCGGGTGCGGCGCCCTGATCCCAGCTTCCGGTATCGACGTAATCCTGGCTCGGAGCCGGCGGAGTCGCCCACGGACTCGCCGCCGCGGCACCGCCAAACTCGCCACCGCCGAACCCGCCGCCAAAGCTGCTCTGGTGCGGGGAGAACAGGCTCATGAGCGCATTGCCGGCCACCACGCCACCGGCGACGCCCGCGGCGGTCGTGAGCGCCGAACCGAGAAAGCCGGAACCCTGGCGCTGGAACATGCCCTGCTGGTAGTTCGGCGGATATTGCGGCGGAGGCGGCGCGGACTGCGGATAATAGCCCTGCTGCTGCGGTTGCCCGCCTTGGTTCCCCCCTTGGTTCCATGGGCCGGAGCCGGGCGGCGGACCGCCCTGAGGCTGCCGGGCACCGCCGCCGAACAGGCCGCTGAAGAATCCGCCGCCGCCGGACGGAGCGCCCCCCTGCCGCGCGCCCGCCTGCTGCGCCTGCTGGAGCGCCGCCTGAGTCTGCTGCAGTTCCCACTCCAGGCGCTTGATGCGGTTCTGCGCCTCGACCAGAGCGTGTTCCTGCACGAAGGCCAACTGGGTGATGCGATAGCGGGCTTCCGGGTACTGCTGGAAGGCCTGCCCGATGAACGCATCGGCGTCCCGGTCGACCGGCGGCAGCGCCTGCTGCGTGGCCGGCACCGAGCCGGTGGCGAAGCCGGATTGCGGCGCGGCACCGCCGACCCTGGCTATGAACTGAGAGATGATGTCGCGTTCTTCATTCGTCATTGAGGCAACCCCTCCTGGTCAGGAAAGCGACCGTAGCGACGGCAATGTGGCTCCGAACCCGGTTCGGTTCAATGGTGCGTGCGTTTGCGACTGAAAGCGCGGATTTGGGGGTGTTTGGTGACGCGCGAGAACGGGCTTGCGGACGCGGCAGCGCTTCGCCTCAATACTGCCAGCGGCCAGCCGGCGGTGCGCCTGCTGATAGACCGCTGGCCATGGGGGCAGGTCACGCGGCATCGAACGGCCATTGCGCGCCGGCCCTGATCATATAGCGCAGGCCGTTGAACGCCTCGCGCAACGGATAGGTCGGCTGCCCCGCGTCCTCCGACGGCAAGGTCGGGCGCGGCGCCACCAGCGCTCACTCCTAGCCTGGAAGCATCGGACCGATGAGATTGGCGAGCGAGGTCCGTAGAGCAGATCTTGGAGATTACTGCCCCCGGGTCCATAACAGCGCTTGCGAAAGCCAAAAGAGCAACCCAAAGCAACTGGCGCCTCGGATGACGCCATTCATCAGGAAGGCGCAAAACGGATTGCGGCGATGACGGAGGACGCGGATGAGCGAACTGATCACGCCGGACGAATTGCCCCGTTGGGTCCCCGGAGAGGTGACCATGGACAGCGCTCCGCTTGGCTGGGACGGGGTAAGGATTCGGGGCTATCGCTACAACCCTTCGGATGTGCCAATTCCGGGACTGCAGGACTACGTGATCGTCGTGTATCAAGGGGGCGCCACCCCGATGAACCGGCGCTGCACAGGTGACTGGTGCAGCGAATGGGTCGCCCCTGGCAACATGTCGCTCCTCACCCGGGCGGCGCAATCCCACTGGCGGTGGAGCGACGCCATCGAGGTCACGCACCTCTATCTGTCCGCAGGGGCTGTGGCGGAGGTCGCCGCACAGGTCTACGAACGGCGCGTCCGTGACGTCGAATTATTCGACGTGTTGAGGACCAACGACCCCGTCCTCTCCGGCATCGCCACGTTTCTCGCGCGGGAATCGCGGGAAGGCGACCTTGGCGGCCGGCTTTATGTGGACTCATTGAAGAATCAAGCGTGCGTCCACATGCTGCGCCGCTACGCCAACGTGAGCTTCCGCGAACCGAGTTCCTACGGCGGTCTCTCCGGTGCGCAATGCCGCCTGCTCATCCAATTCGTCGAGGAAAACCTTGATCGGAACATATCGCTTGCAGATATGGCCGACGTGGTGCAGCTCAGTATCTTCCATTTCATCCGCAAATTCCGCACCGCATTCGACTGCCCGCCGCACACCTATGTCATGCGCCGGCGCATCGAGCATGCCAAGCGCCAGTTGGCGCGCCGTGATATCCCGCTCAAGGTCGTAGCCGCCGACTGTGGCTTTTCCGACCAAAGCCACATGACACGAGTTTTCCGCCGCTTGCTCGCGACGACCCCGGCAGAATACCGCAAAGTCGTGACCGGTTGACGTCTCGCCTCAGCGCCCTGAGGCAGCCCCCCGGCAATTTTGAACAACGCAACGGCCAATTCCGTTCAAGACCCTGCTTGCGTCTTCCTGTTTGAACTCGCCCCGGTGCGCACGGCCAGAGTCTGCAACTGCGCACCTGCAGGGTGAACCAACAAACGGGAGGCTATGACAATGGCTCAAACAGGAATGATTGAAACCGAAACCAACGGCTCGCAAGCCCCTTTAAAGCTCGACGCGGTCGTCGTGGGCGCCGGAGTTGCGGGCCTTTATCAGCTCTATCTGCTGCGCAATCAAGGCCTGACTGTGACGGCATTTGACGCCGCGCCGGACCTCGGCGGAACCTGGTACTGGAACCGCTATCCCGGGGCACGGTTCGATTCCGAGTCGTATTGCTATCAGTACCTGTTCTCCGAGGATCTGTACAAGGGATGGAGCTGGAGCGAGAAGTTTCCGGCGCAACCGGAGATCGAGCGCTGGCTGCACTACGTCGCGGAAAAGCTCGACCTGCGGCGCGACATCCAGTTCAACACGACGATCCAAGAGGCACATTTCAACGAGGCGACCGGACGTTGGGCGATCACCACCGACAAGGGACAGCTGATCGATACGCAATATCTTGTAACTTGCTGCGGAATGCTGTCCGCGCCGCTGTCGTCGCTGTTCCCGGGGCAGGAGACGTTCGAGGGGCGGCTGTTCCACACCGCGCGCTGGCCGAATGAAGCGATCGATCTCGCTGGCAAGCGCGTCGGCGTCATCGGCATCGGTGCAACGGGAATCCAGATTGTTCAGACTATCGCCGGCAAGGCCGGGCAACTGACAGTGTTCGTGCGGACGCCGCAATACGTCCTGCCGATGAAGAATCCGAAGTTCACGCCGGACGACCAGGAGGTCTACAAGTCGAAGTTCGAGTGGCTCGCCAAGCGCCTGCCGCATACCTTCAGTGGCTTCGAGTACCGATTGCGAACACGTGTGGGCGGACTTGACGCCCGAGCAGCGCCGCGCCGTCCTGGAGGAGATCTGGCAGGACGGTTCCCTGAAGTTCTGGCTCGCGTCCTTCGGTGAGATCTTTGTCGACGCGGCGGTGAGCGAGCAGGTCTCGGCATTCGTGCGGGAAAAGATGCGTGCGCGGCTGATGGACCCGCGGCTGTGCGACATCCTGATCCCGAAGGACTACGGCTTTGGCACCCACCGCGTCCCGCTCGAGAACGGCTTCCTGGAAGCGTTCCTACGGCCAAACGTCGGGGTGGTCAGCGTCAAGGACAATCCAATTGAACGGGTCACGCCGAACGGTCTGCAACTGACAGATGGCACGGAGCACGCATTCGATGTCCTGATCTTCGCCACCGGCTTCGACGCGGGAACCGGCGCGCTGACACGAATCGACATCCGCGGCCGCGGGGGGCGGTTGTTGAAAGAGGACTGGGGCCGGGAGATCCGTACCACGATGGGGCTGCAGGTGCACGGCTATCCAAACCTTTTCACCACCGCCGCGCCGCTCGCGCCCTCGGCCGCGCTCTGCAACATGACCACCTGCCTGCAGCAGCAGGCCGAGTGGATCAGCGACTGCATCCGCTACATGCGCGACCGCGACCTGCAGGTCTGCGAGCCGACCAGGGAGGCGGAGGACGCGTGGATCGAGCACCACGAAGAGATCGCCGCGGCAACGCTGGTGACCAAGACCAACTCCTGGTACATGGGGAGCAACGTGAAGGGCAAGCCGAGGCGTCTGCTGTCCTACATCGGTGGCGTCGGGGCCTATCGGCAGAAGTGCGATGAAGTTGCCGCCAACAACTATGCGGGCTTCGCGATGGATTGAGCACCCGATTGCACCACACCGGCTCCTGTCGTGACGCATCGGCACCATCGCTGAAGCTTGCGACGGGAGCCGGGGCGAATCCGACAGGCTGCCAGTCGGGCCGTTTTATACATCAAACCGAGAAATACTTCGCCCGCGGGTTCAGCACCACAATCGCACTCGTCGATTGCTCCGGATGCAACTGGAACTCGTCCGAGATCGCAATGCCGATCCGCTCCGCCCCCAACAGCCCCAGGATCGGCACCTGATCCTCCAGCCTCGGGCAGGCGGGATAGCCGAAGGAGTAGCGGCTGCCGCGATAGCTCTGCGACAGCAGCTTCTCCATGTCCCGGTCGTCCTCCGCGGCGAAGCCGAGTTCGGCGCGGATCCGCTTGTGCACGTATTCCGCCATCGCCTCCGCCATCTCCACCGACAGCCCGTGCAGATACAGGTAATCCTGATAACGGTTCGCCTCGAACCAGACCCGCGCGGTGTCGGAGGCTTTCTGGCCGACGGTGACCACCTGCAAGCCGATGACATCCCGCTCGGCGTCGTCCACGTCGCGGAAGAAGTCGGCGATGCACTCGCCGTCCACCTTGGGCTGGCGCGGCATTTCGAAGCGCGCCACTTCGGTGCTGCCGTCCGGTTCGAACACGATCAGCTCGTTGCCCTGGCCGGCGGCCTTCCAGTAGCCGTAGGCGGCCTGAGGCCTCAGGATCTCCTGCTCGTCGCACAGCGCCAGCATGCGGCGCATCACCGGCCGCAGTTCCTGCTTCGCCCAGCCGAGGAAATCGTCCAGCGACCGCCCCTGCTTACGAAAGCCCCACTGGAACTGGTACAGGCTGCGCTCATTCACGAACGGCACGATGGCCTTCGGCGCGGCTTCCAGCACCCGCGCACCCCAGAACGGCGGCTCAATCACCGGCACATCGCGGGTCAAACCGCGGCGCCGCGCCTGCACGACGGCGACATCGACCGGCTGGAACGCCTTGGTATCCGCCTGACCCAGGGTCCGCGCCGTGTTCCGGGCCTTGCCGGCGCGCTTGGACTGCACCGCCGCCAGGTAGTCGTCCAAACCGTCGGTGGCGACATGGTCCATCAGGTGCAAGCCGTCGAACGCATCGCGCGCATAGGCGACACGCCCGCCCGCGTAGGCTTGCACGCAATCGCCCTCGACGTAGTTCCGGGTCAAGGCGGCTCCGCCGAGAAAGACCGGCACGTTCAGCCCCTGCCGCGCCATCTCCTCCAGGTTTTCCCGCATCACCACGGTGGACTTGACCAGCAGGCCGGACATGCCGATGGCCTGGGCCTTGTTGTCCCGCACCGCTGCGAGCATGTCGGCCAGCGGCACCTTGATGCCGAGGTTGATCACCTTGTAGCCGTTGTTGGTCAGGATGATGTCGACGAGGTTCTTGCCGATGTCGTGCACGTCGCCCTTCACCGTCGCCAGCACGATGGTGCCTTTTTCCTGGCCCTCCACCCGCTCCATCTTCGGTTCCAGGTAGGCGACGGCGGCTTTCATCGTCTCAGCACTTTGCAGCACGAACGGCAACTGCATCTTGCCGGCGCCGAACAGCTCGCCGACGACTTTCATGCCGTCCAGCAGCACGGTGTTGATGATGTGCAGCGGCGCCAGTGTCAGCAGCGCCTCGTCCAGGTCGTCGGTCAAGCCCTTGCGGTCGCCATCAACGATGCGGTCCTTCAGGCGCTCGGCCGCGGTGGCGGCACGCTCCTTTTTCACCGCATCGGCGGCTTTGCGGCCGGCGAACAGTTCCAGCAGGCGCTGCAGCGGGTCGTAGCCTTCGCGGCGGCGGTCGAAGATCAGGTCCTCGGCGACCTGGCGTTCTTCTACGGCGATCAGGTGCATCGGCCGGATCTTCGAGACGTGGATGATCGCGCCGCTCATGCCGGCGTTCCGCGCATGCTCCAGGAACACCGAGTTCAGCACTGCCCGCGCCGCCGGGTTCAGGCCGAAGCTGACATTCGACAGGCCGAGAATGATCTGGATGTCGGGGAACTCGGCGCGGATCGCCGCGATGCCTTCCAGCGTCCACTGCGCCAGCTTGCGGTCATCCTCGTTGCCGGTGGCGATGGTGAAGGTCAGCGGGTCGATCAGCAGGTCCGACTGCGGCAGACCGTGCCGGTTGCAGGCAAAATCGACCAGCCGCCGGGCGATGCGCAGCTTGTCGTCCGCCGTCTTCGCCATGCCGACCTCATCGATCGTCAGCGCGATCACCGCCGCCCCGAAGCGTTTCGCCAGCACCAGCCGATCGGCCGCAGCCTTTTCGCCGTCTTCGAAGTTGATGGAGTTGATAATCGGCTTGCCGCCGTGCAGCTTCAGCGCCGCCTCGATCACCGGGGTCTCGGTGCTGTCGATCACCAGCGGGCTGTTCACCGAGGCGGTGAAGCGGCGCACCACCTCCGTCATCTCGGCATTTTCGTCCCGGCCTACGAAAGCAGTGCAAATGTCCAGCGCGTGGGAGCCTTCGCCGATTTGCTCGCGCCCCATGGCGACGCAGCCGTCCCAGTCGTAGGTCTCCTGCAGCTCGCGCCACTTCTTCGAGCCGTTGGCGTTGCAGCGCTCGCCGATGGCGAAGATGGCGTTTTCCTGCCGCAGCGGCACCGCCTGGTACAGGCTGGCGACGCCCGGCACCCAGACTGGCGAGCGCCCGACCGGCGCCGGACGGAACCCGCCGTGCTTGCGCAGCATCGCATCCAGCGCCTGGATGTGCTCGATCGAGGTGCCGCAACAGCCGCCTACCAGGTTGACACCGTCCTGCGTCACGAACCGCTCAACCCAGGACGCCAGATCGGCCCCGCCGAGCGGATACCGCGTTTGCCCGTCCACCAGTTCCGGAAGCCCGGCGTTCGGCTGCACCGAGATCAGGCCGGGCCAGTTGGCGGCGAGCCAGCCAACGTGCTCGGCCATCTCCTGCGGGCCGGTGGCGCAGTTCAGCCCCATCAGCGGCACGTCGAGCGCGCCGACGACGGCAGCCGCGGCGGCGATGTCGGGACCGACCAGAAGCGTGCCGGTCGTTTCCACCGTGACCTGGACGAAGATCGGCGTGTCGGTGCCGGCGGCGCGGCGGGCGATCTTGGCGCCGTTCACCGCGGCTTTGATCTGCAACGTGTCCTGGCAGGTCTCGATCAGGATGGCGTCCACGCCGCCGGCGATCAGGCCGCGGCATTGCTCGGCCAAAGCGGCTTCCAGCGCGTCGTACGCGATGTTGCCCAGGCTCGGCAGTTTGGTGCCCGGCCCGACGCTGCCGATCACCCAGCGGTCGCGGCCGTCGACGAAGGTTTCCGCCGCCTCGCGCGCCAGTTCTCCCGCTATCTTATTGATATCAAACACTCGATCGGCCAGGTCGAACTCGCCCAGGGTGACCGGCGAGGCGCCGAAGGTGTTGGTCTCCACCATGTCGGCGCCGGCGGCGAAGTAGCCGCGATGGATCTCGCGCACCATGTCGGGGCGGGACAGCACCAGGACGTCAGTGCAGTTCTCGCGGCCCCAGTAATCCTTCTCGACATCCAGCGTCAGCGCCTGGACGCGGCTGCCCATGCCGCCGTCGCAGAGCAGGACGCGGTCGCGCAGGGCATCGAGCAGATGGGGACGGGTCATATCAGGGAACCTTCAGAAAGCGAGTTCGCGCGTCGGGGTGGTGGTTGCCGCGGCCAGCCGGATGGCCGGCCAGATCCGGACCGGCAGCTTGCCGGCGATCGCGACCGGTTCGGCCCGGGCCAGGCCGGAAGCGGTGAACATGCGGTCGATGCCGGCGTCGGGAAAGCCGGACCAGCGATGCGCCAGCTTGTCCGTCAGGTCGGTGCGCGTGTGCTCGGCCAGATCGATCAGCAGCAGGCGTCCACCCGGAGCCAGGACCCGGGCGGCTTCGGCAACAACGCCATCGGGGTCCTCGGCATGGTGCAGCACCATGTGCAGCACGACGATGTCGAAGGCGCCGTCCTGCAACGGCAGGCGATACATGTCGGCAAGGCGGACGGCGCAATGGCCGAATTCCGAGCCCGCCAGCCGCGCCCGGGCCAGCGCCAGCATAGCTTTCGACGCGTCCACTCCCAGCGCCTGACGCACGCGCGGGGCGAGCAATTCCAGCACGCGGCCAGTGCCGGTGCCGATATCCAGCAATTTGCCGGCCTTCTCAGGCGGGATCAGCGCCAGCAGCGCGTCCTCCACCGCCGGAGCGGGAAGTTCGAGCGCCCGCATCTCGTCCCAGTCGGCACCCTTGTTGCGGAAGCTGTCCGACGCCACCCGCGCCCGCTCCGCCAGCACCCGCGCGGCCTGCCGCCGATCGGCTTCCAGGATGGGGTCGTTGGCCGGCAGGCGGGCGACGAGGTCACGGGCGAGAGCGCCGTCGTCGCCCGTCGGCAGGGCGAACCAGACATTCGCGCCTTCCCGCACCCGGTCCAGCAGGCCGCAATCGCACAGCAGCTTCAGGTGGCGCGACAGCCGCGGCTGAGACTGGCCGAGAATCTCGGTGAACTCCATGACGCAGAACGCGCCCCGAGCCGCCAGCGCGAGCAGGCGCAGGCGTGTCGGCTCAGCGGCGGCGCGCAGGCTGGCGAGGAGACTCTCCATACGAGCAGCCTAATGACATAAACATATCCTTATGTCCAGTCGGTGTTTCGCGGCCTGGATGCGCTGTTGTCCGGATCATCGGGGTTTTGGACACCGGCTTTTGGCACAGTCCGCGAATCCGCGGGCGCAGCGCCGGCCGTGCGGTCGTGCGCCTTCGGGACGCGCCGGCGGGTTTGTGATGCACCGCTCTTCACCGCGGAGAGGGACGAGGGCCCCTAAGGGCCGCCGAGAAGGCAAGATCAGCCGGTTTCGAGGCGCGCTTCCGCGGCACCAACGGCGGTCATCCGCGCTTTACCAGCCGGGGAGACGGCTTCCTAAGCGTCATGGCCCGGCTCGTCCGGGCCACCTGTCGCGGCACCGTGCGGTGGGGGTGGCCCGGACAAGCCGGGCCATGACGCAAGGGGGACGGACCACCGGCTCCCTTATTCTTGGGCGTCGCCTGACGGGCAGCCGGACTTCCCGCCGATGATCCCATTCCAACGAGTCCGAGGCCCTCGCGCTTCCCGTTCCGGGGTGACAAGCGGTGCCGGATACCTCCCCGGCCTCGAATGCCAGCCCCTCATTATCTCGCCGAATGAATGAGGGCGGCCCCGGGCCACGCAGTTGACGGACCACTGCGGCTCCAACTGTCTTCGTGGCCTTCGTGCCCTCGCGCTCCTTCGTGGTAAAAGGCGATGCATTGAAGTCCACCGCTCGATCCCGAGGCGCACCGCGGCCCGACACCAGCCGTCCCCCTGGTACCAGCCGTGCGCAGGCGTCAATTCCCAGACCCCGTTGGTCTCAGAACCGGTCCCCCGGGCCGCCCTTGCCCGGCAGCAGCGTCTGCAATCTGCGCAGCAGAGCCGGCACGTCGTCCACAACCTCGAACAGATTGCGGCAACCGGCGTCGGCGAAGCCCTGCTCGATGGCGTGGTCGATCGTCGCCACCAGCGGCCTCGCCCAGCCTGCCACGTCGCACAGCAGGATCGGCTTGTCGTGCAGCCGAAGCTGGCGCCAGGTAATGATCTCGAAAGCTTCATCAAACGTGCCGAGGCCGCCGGGCATCACCAGGAACGCGTCGGATTCCTCATACAACCGCCGCTTGCGGGTGTGCATGCTGTCGGTAACGACCATTTCGGTGGCGCCCGCGTGGGCGACTTCCATCTGGGTCAGAAACTCAGGAATAACGCCGAGGACCGTGCCGCCGGACTCGAGCACCGCATCCGCCACGACACCCATGATGCCGATGCGGCCGCCGCCGTAGACCAGCCGGATGCCGGCCCGGGCGAGGCCGTGGCCCAGGCAGCGTCCCGCCTCGGCATAAGCGGGATTGATCCCGACGCGGGAGCCGCAAAACACGGCAAGAGAGTGTATGGCCGTCATGGATGTCCTTGTTTGCCTTTTGATCAGTCTGTCCGCTGGGCGGCGCATCTGTTAACAAAACCTCGTGGCGGTCCTGATTCGTTACGGGATTGCGAAACATCGTCAGAGTGGGAAGGTCTTACCCGATGAGGAACAGGATTGCTCTATGTGCCGTCACGTTGATGGCGGGAATGGGGTTCGCGCACGCCGCCGGGCTGGACCCGATCGCCATCCGGCAGGCCGGCATGTCTCTTACCGGCAGTGCACTCGCTTACATCAAGGCGGTCGTTCGGGCGAAGGGCGAGGTGAAGCCGCTGGAGGAACCAGCGAAGGCGATCGCCCTCTGGACGGCGCAGATCCCGGCCGTGTTCCCGCCCGGCAGTGACAAAGGCGGAGACACCAAGGCGCTGCCGGCGATCTGGTCCGACCGCGCCGGCTTCGAGAAATACGCCTCCGACGCTCGCGCGGCCGCCACCAGGCTGGCCGAGGCGGCCAAGGCCGGCGACGCCGACGCGGTCGCGGTGCAGTTCAAGGCGCTGGGCGAGCAGTGCGGCGGGTGCCACAAGCATTACCGGGCGAAGGAGTAGAGGCTCGGCGGGGGGACGTTTGGGGGGCCGGTGCTGACGTTTGGTTCACACGGATTGCACTGATTTTTGCACGGATTACGCCGAGCCCGGGGGCACCGCCGGAGGCGGACATCAGGCCGCTTCGCGCGGATTGTTCCACCTCGGTGAAATCCGTGCCGAAATCCGGGGAATCCGTGTGAACCCGATCCCCGGGGCGCCCCCGTTAACGCTTTGGCAACCTTTCGCCGCTAACGTGCATGCGGCCGGTAATCCCGCGTCCCGCGGAGCCGCCGAAGCCGACGCGTCGAGGCATTGCCGCGGATGGGGACTCCTGAAAGACATCACGATCGCCGCCGCGCGATTCCCCGGCCGATCGGCTTGGCTGCCGTCTGCCTCTGTCTGCTAGGCGGATGCGGCACGCTCACCCGCCTGTCGGAAGTCGGGCGGGACCCGACCATGACGCCAACGGAAGATCCGACGAAGGACCCGAAATATCGCCCGTTGACCATGCCGTCACCCGCCCCGCAGTCCTCGCCGGCCGAGGCCAACGCCCTGTGGCGCTCCGGTTCCCGCGCCTTCTTCAAGGACCAGCGCGCCGCCCAGGTCGGCGACATCGTCACCGTGCTGGTCAACATGAACGATTCCGCGAACCTGAAGAACGACACGACATCGACCCGCGCCAGCACCGACACCGCCGCGATGCCGAACTTCTTCGGCGCCGAGGCGCTGGTGCCCCCGAACGTCAACCCGGCTTCGCTGCTGTCCGCCAAAAGCGGCAACGCCAATACCGGGGCCGGCCAGATCCAGCGCAACGAGGCGGTGACGCTGCGGCTCGCCGGTATCATCACGCAGCTTCTCCCGAACGGGAACATGGTGGTCGCCGCGCATCAGGAGTTCGTGGTCAACGGCGAAATGCGCGACCTGAAGGTCACCGGCGTGATCCGGCCGCAGGACATCGCCTCGGACAACACCGTGCCGCACGACCGCATGGCGGAGGCCAGGATCTCCTACGGCGGCCGGGGCCAGCTGACGGATCTGCAACGCGCCCGGTGGGGGCAGCAGATGATGGATATCATCATGCCCTGGTGACGGGTTGCGGCGCGCCGGATAGTGTGAGAATCCAGCGGTGAAACGAGCGCGTGGGGCAACGGATGCTTATTCTTATCCTGGGGATCGTCGTCTTTCTCGGCTCCCACACTTTCACGACCTTTCGCGAAACCCGGGCGCGGCTGATCGAGGGTGTGGGCCCCGGCGCATTCAAGGGCCTGTATTCGGTCGTGGCGCTGGCCGGCTTCGTCCTGATCTGTTGGGGCTTCGCGCGCTACCGGGCGGAGGGAATGATCCCGTTGTGGACTCCGCCGGCCTGGGGCCGTCCCGCGGCCATCGTGCTGATGTGGTTCGCGTTCGTCGCGCTGGCCTGCTCCAACCCGAAGAAGCCGGGGCGGATCAGGGGATGGCTGCGCCACCCGATGCTGGTCTCGGTCAAGATCTGGGCGCTGGCGCATCTGCTAGCCAACGGCGACCTCGGCGGCTTGCTGCTGTTCGGGTCGTTCCTGGCCTGGGCGGTGTGGGACCGGATCGCGGTCAAGCGGCGGGGCGATTTGGGGGCACCGCGGATCGCGTCGTTTACCCGCGCCGACACGATCGCGGTTGTGGCCGGCACAGTCGCGTATGTGGCGATGATCTTCCTGCATCCCGTGCTGATCGGCGTGCCGGTGATTTCCTGGTGAAACGAAGCCGCTTCTCACGAAACCCGTTAACGGAAAAGTAAGACTTCCGCTCTAAGTGAAGAGGTGCTGGCGCGTCCCGTTCGATGCGGTCCAGCGCACACTTCGAATGGCGGAGCGGAATGGCCAATCTCCCGGCCGCATTGACGAACAGGTCCATGACCGGGCTGGAAAAGGCCAGCGTGCTGATGCTCGCGCTCGGCGACGAGCATGCCGGCCGGCTGTTCGGCATGATGCATGAGGACGAGATCAAGGCCGTCTCGGCCGCGATGGCGCAGCTCGGCGTCGTGCCCGTCGATACGGTGGAGCGCCTGTGCAGCGACATCGTCGACAATTTCGATGCCACCGGCGGCATCATGGGCAGCTTCGAGAGCACCGAATTGCTGCTGCTGAAGGCCCTGCCGCGCGACCGCGTCGCCCAGATCATGGAGGAAATCCGCGGACCCGCCGGCCGCACCATGTGGGACAAGCTCGGCAATGTCAGCGAGGAGCTGCTGGCCAGCTACCTGAAGAACGAATACCCGCAGACCGTGGCCGTGGTGCTGGCGATGGTGAAAGCGGATCATTCGGCACGCGTGCTGACATTGCTGCCCGAACTCGTTCGCCATGGAAGTCGTGATGCGGATGCTGCGGATGGAGTTGATCCAGCGCGACGTATTGGACCGCGTCGAACGCATCCTGAGGGCGGAATTCATGTCGAATCTGGCCCGCGCGTCTACGAACGATGCCCATCATATGGTGGCCGAAATATTCAATCATTTCGACCGCAAGGCGGAAACCCGTTTCCTCGCCGGACTGGAGGAGCGCAACCGGGACTCGGCCGAGAAGGTCAAGGCGCAGATGTTCACCTTCGCCGATCTGCAGCGGCTGTCGCCGCAGGCAGTGCAGGTGCTGTTGCGGTCGATCGAAAAGGGCCAGTTGCCGATCGCGCTGAAGGGCGCGACGGAGCCGATCAAGAACCTGTTCCTGGGGCAGATGTCGGAGCGAGCGTCGAAAATGCTGCGCGACGACATGGTCGCGCTGGGACCGGTGCGGATGAAGGACGTCGAGGAAGCCCAGGCGGCGATCGCCAACCTTGCCAAGGACCTCGCTGCGCGCGGCGAAATCGACATCAGCCCTGCCAGCGACGACAGGGTGGTGGAGTAGTTTCACAACAGAAGGAAGATCGACATGTCGGGATCGGACTCCACCCAATCGCCGGACGCGCCGGAAACCTCGGACATCGGCTATCCGAAAGAGCTCGAGGCGGTCTACGATATTTCGGTGACTGTCAGCGCGGTGCTCGGCAAGGCAACGATGCAGGTCAACCAGTTGCTGAAACTCGGGCGTGGTGCCGTGGTCGAGCTGGACCGCAAGCTGGGCGAGGCGATCGACATCTATGTCAACAACCGGCTGATTGCGCGCGGCGAAGTCGTCATGGTCGATGACGTGAAGCTTGGCATCACGATGACGGAAATCGTCAAATCGGAACGCCAATGACCCTGGACGCGGACGCACCGGACGGCTTGCTGGATGTCTCGGTCCCGGTTTGGGGTGGCGGGCCGCGGCACGGCGAGTCCGGCGATCCCGACCTGGTGTTTCGCGATCCCGCCATGGCGGCGATGGTCGAGCGGGCGAGGCGTGCCGCCGAATTGGGCGCCTCGGTGATGATTTCGGGCGAGTCGGGAACCGGCAAGGAGGTCATCGCGCGTTTCATTCACCGCCGTTCCGCGCGGTCGAAGGGGCCTTTCGTGGCGCTGAACTGCGCCGCCATCCCGGACCATCTGCTCGAGTCCGAATTGTTCGGGCACGAACGGGGCGCCTTCTCCGGTGCCATCGGGCGGCGCATCGGCAAGCTGGAGGCGGCCGACGGCGGAACGATCCTGCTGGACGAAATTAGCGAGATGGACGCGCGGCTGCAGGCCAAACTGCTGCGCGCCGTGCAGGAGCGGGAGGTCGATCGCGTCGGCGGCCTGCGCCCGATGAAGGTCGATATCCGCATCATCGCAACCACCAACAAGGACCTTCTGTCCGAGGTCAAGAAGCGGACGTTTCGCGAGGACCTCTATTTTCGCCTGAACGTCATCCCGCTGCATCTTCCCTCTCTACGCGATCGGCCGGCGGACATTCCGTTTCTTGCCCGTCATTTCCTGCGCAAGTACCAATTCCCGGACCGTGCCGCGATTTCGCGTGTTCTCCGATACTTCTTTTAATGCAATGATGGCGTATCCTTGGCCGGGAAACGTCCGCGAACTCGAAAACGCGGTGAACCGCGCCATCGTACTGGCGTCCCCGGAGGAGATTCGCAGCCAGCGGCTGGATCTTGTGCCCGCCGAGATCTCGCCGCTGGCCCGGCCGGCGGCCAGCCCGGGCGATCCGGGCGCGTTGGGCGGCCGCAGGCTGGAACAGATCGAGCGGGAGGCGATCATCGCGACGCTTGTGCTGACCGACGGCAACCGCACGAAGGCCGCCGATCTGTTGGGGATCTCCATCCGGTGCCTGCGTAACAAGCTCCAGCTTTATGCATCGCAGGGTGTCAGGGCGCCCGGACCGGCGCTTCGTCCGGAACGATGATACCATTGGCCGAAGAGAACGACTTTTCTGGTCCAACCCGTCATGGCCCGCTGCGCATTAGGATCAGGGGGAATGCGGAGCGGGGACTTCTCCCCATTCGTCATGGCCCGGCTTGTCCGGGCCACCGCCGCCAGCACGTGCCGCAACAAGTGGCCCGAGCATTATGAGCGGCGAGTCCTTCGGTTCCGTTCTTGGAACGAGACTGTCCGGACTGACCGCGTTCAGGCACCGGATACCGCTGGGCGATGCGGGGCTTGGCGTGGGCGTCATACTGCTGCTGGGCATATTGATCGTCCCGCTGCCGACGTTCCTGCTCGATTTCGCGTTGGCCCTGTCGTTCACCTCGTCGATCCTGATCCTGCTGGTTTCGCTGTCGCTGCGGACCTCGCTGGAATTCTCAAGCCTGCCGACATTGCTTCTGCTGTCGACGATTTTCCGATTGTCGCTGAACGTGGCAACAACCCGGCTGATCCTGTCGCACGGCAACGAAGGGCCGACGGCGGCGGGCCAGGTGGTCGCGGCGTTCGGAACCTTCCTGATGCAGGGCGACGTGTTCGTCGGCGCGATCATTTTCACCATGATCCTGCTGGTGAATTTCATCGTCATCACCAAGGGCGCCGGTCGTATTGCCGAAGTATCGGCTCGTTTCTACCTGGACGCGATGCCCGGCAAGCAGATGGCGATCGACGCCGATCTGTCGTCCGGGCAGATCGACGAGAAGACGGCCCGGGTGCGGCGCGCGGATCTGGAGAAGGAGGTCGGGTTTTACGGCGCCATGGACGGTGCCAGCAAGTTCGTGCGTGGCGATGCCATCTCCGCGCTGATCCTGACGGTCATCAACATCACCGTCGGCCTCGCCATCGGCGTGATGCGGACGAAGATCTCGCTGGAAAATGCGTTCGCGACCTTCGCGACCTTGACCATCGGCGACGGCCTGGTCTCGCAAATTCCGGCGCTGCTGATTTCGATGGCGGCGGGCATCGTGGTGGCCAAAGGTGCCACGGACGGAAAAGTGCAAGGCGCGCTTACAGGACAACTCGGTTCGAATCCGGGGCTTTTGGTCATCACCGGACTGGCTATGGGGCTGCTGTCGCTGCTGCCGGGTCTGCCGACGGTCCCGTTCATGGGTATCGCCATCCTTGCCGGCGTCGCGGCCTGGAGCCAGATCGCCAAGCGACGCCGGGCCGAGGCGGTGGAGGTACCGGCACCGGCGCCGCCCGCCGACGGAGGACGGGAACGGCCGCCGCAGCTCGATCCGGTTCGCGTCGAGCTGGGCTACGGGTTGCTCGATCTCGTCAGCAACGGGTTGCAGCCGCTGCCTGAGCAGATCAAGGGACTGCGGCGGGCGATGGCCTCCGATCTCGGCTTCGTTCTGCCATCCGTTCGTATCCAGGACAACATGGAGCTGGGGCCGTACAATTATGCCGTGACGCTGAAGGATATCTCGGCCGGGACGGGCGAGCTGCGCCCGCTGATGCTGCTGGCGATCTGTCCGGACGAGAAAGCGTTTCCGCTACCGGGCGAAAAGACCTTGGAACCGGCGTTCGGCTTGCCGGCGTTCTGGATCACGCCAACCCAGGCGGACGCGGCGCGGGCGCTGAATTGCACGATCGTCGATCCGGCCAGCGTGCTGACGACGCATCTGGGAGAGGTCGTGCGCGACAACATAGCGGAACTGCTGACCTACACGGAGACGCAGAAGCTGCTGGCGGATCTGCCGCAGGAACAGCAGCGGCTGGTGGCCGATCTTGTTCCGGGTTCGATCACAGTGGGCGGATTCCAGCGGGTGCTGCAGGCGCTGCTGGCGGAACGCGTGTCGATCCGGGACATGCCGACAATTTTGGAAGCTGTACAGGAAGCGTGCAGCAGCGCTTCGAAGGCCATCAGCTCGATCGTTTCGCATGTGCGATCCCGTCTGGCGCGGCAGATCAGCGACAGTCATCAGAGTGGCGGGGGCTATATCGCGGTCATTCCGCTGTCGCCGGAGTGGGAGGATACGATTGCCTCGGCGCTGGTCGGGCCGCCTGACGATTGTCAGCTTGTGCTGCCGCAGGACAAGCTGCAGGAGTTCCTGGCGCGGCTGCGTACCGTGGTAGAGGCGGCGGTGCAGGCCGGGAACAAGCCGGTGCTGCTGACCAGCGGGCGGATCCGTTCGCATGTGCGGTCGATCGTCGATCGGATCAGATTGAACACGCCCGTGATTGCGCAGACGGAGATTCACCGGAGGGCGCAGATCAAGGTGGTGGGGACGGTTTGATTTCCGGATCAATTCGGTCGTGCGTCTTTGGTGGCTTGGTGCTGAAATCTTGTTCACACGGAGTCCGCGGATTTTGGCACGGATTGCGCTGAGCGTGGGGGGTAGCGCCGGAGGCCGCCCATTGGGCCTCGCTTTCCCGGCTTTTCCGGGTCACCGCCGCTACCGCGTGCCGCGACAGATGGCCCGGCCATCACACGGGGGCAATGACTTTGACTCTTCCTGGCCAGACGTCGTGGCGCGTAGTCAGGGCGCTTCGCGCGGGCCGTTCGGCCTCAGTGCAATCCGTGCAGAAATCCGGTTAATCCGTGTGAACCCGATCCCCCCGGGACGTCAGCCGGCATCACTCCCCACCCAAATACCGCCGCCGCAGATGGGCTTCGAACGCCAGTGCGTCGAGCTTGCGGCCCGTCGCCTGCTCCAGGATCGCGTTCATGTCCAGCCGGCTGCCAATCTGATGCACGTGCGTTCGCAGCCAGCCGAGCAGCGGCGACAGATCGCCTCGCCCGAACGACTCATCGAGACCGGGGATCTCCACCCGCGCCGCCTCCATCAGTTGCGCGGCGGACATCGCGCCTAGCGTGTAGCTTGGGAAATACCCGAAGGCGCCATCGTACCAGTGGATGTCCTGCAGGCATCCCTCGGAGTCGTCCCGCGGCGTCACGCCCAGCAATGTGTGCATGCCGTCGTTCCACGCCCCGGGCAGGTCGCCGACATCCAGGTCTCCCGCGATCAGCGCCTGTTCCAGCCGGAAGCGCAGGATGACGTGGGCCGGATAGGTCAGCTCGTCCGCATCCACGCGGATCGCGCTGCGCTTCACATGCCGCCACAGGCGGCTGAGGTTTTCCATCTGGTACGGCTCGGCCGGACCGCCGAAGGTCTCGTGCAGCCGGCCGCCGAGCCAACCCAGGAACGGCCTGGATCGCACCGCCTGCATCTCGACGATCAGCGACTGGCTTTCGTGCACCGCCATGCCGTCCGCCTCGCCGACCGGCTGGCGGGCATAGGCGGCGGGCAGGCCGCGCTCATACAGGGCGTGCCCGGTCTCGTGCACCACCGCCAGGATCGCGGAGGTGACGTCGTCCTCCAGATACCGCGTGGTGATCCGCACGTCCGTCGGCGTGCCGCCGGAGAACGGATGCGCCGACTGGTCCAGCCGGGCGTGATCGAAGTCCAGGCCGAGCCGCGCCGCGATGTCCCGGCACAGTCTCTCCTGGTCGGCGATCGGGAACGGGCCGGCGGGACGGATCGCTGCGGGCTGCCGCGCCTGATGGCGCTCGACCTCGGGCAGGGTCTCGGCCAGGAACGCCTCGTAGGCGGTGAAGATCGGCGCGACGTCGGACGCGCCGATGCCGCGCTGGTAGCCATCCATCAGCGCGTCATACGGCGTCAGGTCCAGCGCCTCGCCCAGAGCCGCGGCGGCCTCCCGCGTCAGGCGGATGACCTGATCGAGGTACGGCCTGACCAGACTGAAATCGCCGCTGGCGCGGGCCGTCCGCCACACCTTCTCGCAATGGGAATTGGCCTTGGACTGGGCACCGACGAGATCCTCCGGCAAGGCGCGGGCGCGGCGATACATGTGCCGCATCAGCCGCAGATTCGCCGTGTCCCACTCGCCTTGCGCATCGGCCGCCGCCAGATCGGCTTCGACCTCCGGCGCGGTCAGGTGCTGGTGCCCGAGCACCGCCAGCACCGCGAGCTGGTCCGCGCGGGCGGCGGCGCCTCCCGGCGGCATGATGGCGGAGGCGTCCCAGCCGAGCATGGACATGCATTCGCCGATGGTGGCGATCAGCCGGAAGCGCGCGGTCAGTCGGTCATAGGCGGATGTCATTGTCTCAGAGCCTTTCGCATCCAGACAACGAACACGACAACCAGGGACAATGCCAGCCCATACCACGTGATGACGTAGGATAAATGGTTGTTCGGCGGCCGCGGCAGGGTTTGCGCGGGCGCGGGGTAGATGCCCGGGGTCTCGGGCCCGAGCGCGATCAGCGTGTACGGCAGGACGTCCGGTTCGCCGACAGCCGCCCCGATCACACCCGGATCGAGCGTGAAGAACTGCCGATCGGCCGTGTCGTCGGTGGCACTGAACCAGTGAGAGGTCTCGCCCGGGCGGATGTAGCCGGTGACCGTGACCTCGCCGCCGGGATCGTTTAGCGGTGCCTCGCGCTTCTGCGGGATCCAGCCGCGGTTCACCAGGATCGGCGAAGCGCCGTCGCGGTCCAAAGGCACGATCTGATACGCCCCCATCGCCGGGCCGGTGGCCGTATCCCGCACCTCCGCTCCGAACTGCGCGGCATGGTCGAAACGGAAGCGGCCGATGGCGAAGACTTTGGTGTAGGGCGCCGGATCGGGTCCGAGCCGGATCGGCGGCGATGACTCGGCAATGGCGATACGGGCCAGGATCCCCTGTTTCCAGTGCAGACGGTAAATCTGCCAGGTACCGAGGCCGATCAGCACCATCAGCATGATCAGGGTGCTGAGCGAGGGGACCAGGAAGCGGGTTGCGGTCCGGCCTCGCCGCCGTGCCCTTGTGGCCGCCGTCATGGCCCGGCCTGTCCGGGCCACCGGTCGCGGCAGGTGCGGGCGGGGGTGGCCCGGACAAGCCGGGCCATGACGATTGAAACAAGCCGGCTCATAACGATTGCAGCACTCACAATCCCATCTCGGAGGCCCGCGTGCGGTACTGCGCGGCAATCAGCGCTGCCTTGACCGGGCGCATCAACAGGATCGCCAGCGGCAGCGTCACCGCGGGCCAGAGCACTGCATGCACCCATAACGGCGGCTCGAACCGGAATTCCACCCAGAAAGCGAGCACGAGGACGATCGCGCCCAAAACCATGATCACGCCGACAGCCCCGGCATCGCCGGTGTCGGCCTGGCTGAAATCCAGGCCGCACGCCGGACAGGCCGGGCGGGTTGTCAGCAACCCCTTGAAAAGCTTGCCCTTGCCGCACCGAGGACAGCGGCAGCGCAACGCCGCGGAAACAATCCAAACCGGCGGTTCGGCCATGGGGACAAGGTCACTCCGCCGCGATCTGACCGGCGCCATACCAGTAGATGCAGGTGAAGAGGAACAGCCAGACCACGTCGACGAAGTGCCAGTACCACGCCGCCGCTTCGAAGCCGAAATGGCGCTGCGGGGTGAACTGTCCGGCGCGGGCGCGGAACCAGCAGACGGTCAGAAAGATCGTGCCGACGATGACGTGGAACCCGTGGAAGCCGGTGGCGAGGAAGAACGTCGAGGAATACACCCCGCCGCCGTTGAACTTGAAGGGCGCGTGCGAATACTCGACCGCCTGGAAAAAGGTGAACGACAGTCCCAGAAGGATGGTCAGGCCAAGACCGCGGATCAGGCTCTTGCGATCGCCCTCCAGCAGGGCGTGGTGCGCCCAGGTCACCGTGGTGCCGGACAGCAGCAGGATCATCGTGTTCAACAGCGGAAAGCTGAACGGATCGAAGGTGTGGACGTTGGTTGGCGGCCAGACCGACTGCCCGTCGCCCTGGGTGTCGGGGAAGATCAGGAAGTTGAAATAGGCCCAGAAGAAGCCGACGAAGAACATCACCTCGCTGCCGATGAACAGCGTCATGCCGTAGCGCTGGCTGAGGCGGACGATGGCGCTGTGGCCGCCGGTGGCCTCGCCCTCGCGCAGGACGTCCCGCCACCAAAAGAACATGGTGGTCAGCACGGTCAGTACGCCCAGGATCAGGACGAGGTACTTGCCGTAATGCGCCGCCATGATGATCCCGAACACGATCAGGAACGCGCCCAGTGCCCCGACAATCGGCCATGGGCTTGGATTGGGAAGATAATAGGGCTGCGGGATCCCGGTCGCGGTCACCGGAGTCGTCGCGCTATGTGCTTCGCTGCTCATGCCAAATCCATTCCAACAGCGTCGGGGAAACCGCCCCGACCCGGCTGCCGCGCCTCGGTCAGTTGGCTTTCAGTTTCGCATCGGCCTCCGCGGCGGACATCGGTCCAATATGCGGGCCGGCCTTGGCGAGAGCGCCGGTCTTCGCGGCATCGTTCAGGGAGCGGTAGAAGGTATAGGACAGGGTGATCACCTTGACATCGCTGGTGCTCGGGTCGTTGCGGATTTCCGGATCGACCCAGAAGCTGACGGGGAATTCCATGCCTTGCCTGGCCGCCAGGGTCTGCTGGTTGAAGCAGAAGCAGGCGGTCTTGTGGAAGTACTTGCCGACTTTCTCAGGCGTCACGTTATACAGCGCCTGGCCGCTTACGGGTTCGGCGGCCTGGTTGACGGCGTGATAGAATGCCACCTGTTCTTCGCCGAGGTTCAGGCTGACCTCCGGCTGGTCCGGCGCGAAGGTCCAGGGGAGTGCGGCGTTGGTGTCGGCATTGAAGCGCACGCGGATGATCTGGCCGCTCGATCCCGGCGCCGCCGCCAGACCGATGCTGGGCGTGCCGGCGTAGCCGGTGGCGGCGCAGAACATCCGGTACAGCGGGATCGCGGCGAAGGACATGCCGACCATGCCTGCAATGACCGATGCCAGCACACTGGCGAACACGATGTTGCGGCGCGGGCGGCCCATTCAGAGATGCGCCATCTTGACGATGGTGATGGCGTAGAACAGGCCGCACAGGGCGAACAGGGCGATCATGATCGCCCAACTGCGGCCGCGGCGGCGGCGTTCGGAGTCAGCGATCGGGGTGCGTTGCATACTCGGGTCCCCATTGACGTTCATTTGGCAATGCTGCCCCCCTGTCTGACCGGGCCAAGTCCATAGGCGTCAGGACAAGGGGCCACGCGGAGCACGGCGTTCTCAACATCCGTCATGGCCCGGCTTGTCCGGGCCACCCCCGCCGCACGGTGCCGCGACAGGTGGCCCGGACAAGCCGGGCCATGACGGTGAGAGAACAAGGCGTCGGCCAAACAGGTCCCTCGCTGCCTCTCATCCTGATAGGCATTGGGCCAAGCCCGGCCATGACACGGATGGTAAGGTCTCATCCCACCAACCGGTCGAGCGCCAACGCCCCGAACAGTGCGAACAGATAATAGATCGAGTACTTGAACGCAGCCTTCGCCGGGGCATCCCCCGTCAAGCTGTTGCCCGCCGCATCCTGCCGATCGGCTGTGACCCGATAGACCCGGAGCAGGAACCCCAGTCCAAGCAGTGTTGCCGCCACGCCGTAAGCCAGGCCGCTGAACCCCATGAAGAACGGCACCAGGCTCAGCGGCACCAGGACCAGTGTGTACAGCATGATCTGCCGCCGGGTTTCCTTCGCCCCGGCCACCACGGGCAGCATCGGTACGCCCGCGCGGCGGTAGTCATCGTTCGCCCACAGCGCCAGCGACCAGAAATGCGGCGGCGTCCAGATGAAGACGATCCCGAACAGAACCAGCGGCACCAGATCGACCGACCCGGTAACCGCGGCCCAGCCGATGACGGGGGGAAACGCTCCCGCCGCGCCGCCGATGACGATGTTCTGCGGCGTCCGGCGCTTCAGCCAGATCGTGTAGACAAACACGTAGAAACAGACCGACAGAGCCAGGATGACCGCCGCCGGTATGTTCACCGCCAGACCCATCACGATCACCGAGCCGGCCGCCAGCGTGATCCCGAACCCCAGCGCCGCCCCCGGCTCGATCCGTCCCGCCGGGATCGGCCGTTTGCGGGTGCGGCGCATGATCGCGTCGATATCGCGGTCGTACCACATGTTGATCGCGCCGCAGGCCCCGGCCGCGACCGTGATGCAGAGGATCGCGGTGAACGCCAGCACCGGGTGCAGATGCCCCGGTGCGACGACCAGCCCGATCAGGCCGGTGAACACGACCAGGGTCAGAACCCTCGGCTTCAGCAACATGATCCAGTCGCGGTAGTCAGCCTCGACAGCCGCGCCGACAGAGGACGTTAGATCGCTCACGTCAGGAAACCCGAGGAAGTTCCAGATACGTATGGAAAGCCGGCGGCGAGGTCTGCGTCCATTCAAGAGTCGTTGCGCCCGCCCCCCAGTAGTTATCGGCCACATGCTCCTTCGATGTGAAGGTGCGGTAGCAGACATAGAGGAACACCAGGAACGCGGCGCCGCTGATATAGGCCCCCAGCGAGGACACGAAGTTCCACCCCGCGAAAGCCGCCGGATAATCCGGATAGCGGCGCGGCATGCCGGACAGCCCGAGGAAATGCTGCGGGAAGAACGTCAGGTTGACGCCGATGAACGTCATCCAGAAATGCACCTTGCCCCAATATTCCGGATACTGATGGCCCGACATCTTGCCGATCCAGTAATAGAAACCGGCGAAGATCGAGAACACGGCGCCAAGCGACAGCACGTAATGGAAGTGCGCCACAACATAATACGTGTTGTGGATCACCTGGTCGATGCCGGCATTGGCGCAGACCACGCCGGTGACGCCGCCGACGGTGAAGACGAACAGGAAGCCGATTGCCCACAGCATGGGCGTTTTCAACTCGACTGAGCCGCCCCACATCGTTGCGATCCACGAGAACACCTTGATCCCCGTCGGCACCGCAATGATCAAGGTGGCGGCCATGAAGTACGCGCGGGTGTTGACGTCGATGCCCGAAATGAACATATGATGCGCCCAGACAACGAAGCCGACCACCCCGATCGCCACCATCGCGTAGACCATGCCGAGGTAGCCGAAGATGGGCTTCCTGCTGAAGGTCGAGATGACGTGGCTGATGATGCCGAAGCCCGGCAGGATCATGATATAGACTTCCGGGTGGCCGAAGAACCAGAACAGGTGCTGGAACAGCACCGGGTCGCCGCCGCCGGCCGGATCGAAGAACGCGGTGCCGAAGTTACGGTCGCAGATCAGCATCGTGATCGCTCCGGCCAGCACCGGCACCGCCAGCAGCAGCAGGAAGGCGGTCACCAGTTCCGACCAGATGAACAGCGGCATCTTGTGCAGCGTCATCCCCGGGGCCCGCATGTTGAAGATCGTGACGATGAAGTTCATCGACCCCAGCAGCGAACTCAGGCCCGCGAGGTGGAGCGCGAACAGCGTGCAGTCCATCCCGATGCCGGGTTCGTAGATGCCGTTCGACAGCGGCGGATACAGCGTCCAGCCGGTGCCGGACTCGCCCATCAGCAGCCCGGTGCAGATCAGCACGAAGGCGGGCGGGAGCAGCCAGAAGCTGATGTTGTTCAGGCGCGGGAACGCCATGTCGGGGGCGCCGATCATCAGCGGAATGAACCAGTTGCCGAAGCCGCCGATAAGGGCAGGCATGACGGAGAAGAAGATCATCAGCAAGCCGTGGCTGGTGATGATGGTGTTCCACTCCTGACCGTCGGTGACGATGTGGTTGTTCGGGAAGTTCAACTGCGCGCGCATGATCTCCGACAGCGTGCCGCCCACGAGGCCGCCGACGACGGCGAAGATCAGGTATAGCGTGCCGATGTCTTTATGATTGGTGCTGAACAGCCAGCGCTGCACGAACGTCGGATGGTGGTCGTGCGCGTGGGGATGGGCGTCGAGTCCGGTAGTCGCATCCATGACCTGTCTCCATTGATGCGCCGGCGCAGAGGCCGGCACCCGTTCAATCCGCTGTAATCGCGGTTAGTTGGACGCAATCTTAGGAAGCGGTGCCACCGAGGCGGCTTTCTTCGCCTGGTCTATCCAGGTTTTGAAATCGGCGTCCGACACCGCTCGCACGGAAATCGGCATCCGGCTGTGGTTGGTGCCGCAGATCTGGTTGCACTCGCCGTAGAAGGTGCCGATCTGATTGGCCTCCATCCAGGTTTCGATGGTGCGGCCGGGGATGGCGTAGCGCTGCACCCCGAAGGACGGGATGAAGAAGCTGTGGATCACGTCGCCGCTGGTGGTCAGCACGCGGATCTTCTTGTTGACCGGAATGACCAGTTGGTTGTCCACATCCAGCAGGCGCAACTGGCCGGGCTTCAGGTCCTCATCCGCGACATAGCGGCTTTCGATATCGACGTTGCCCTGGTCGGGGTAGGTATATTCCCAGTACCATTGGTGGCCGGTGACCTTGATGGTCATGTCGGGGTCGGGCGTCCGGTCCTGGTAGTAGATCAGGCGGAACGACGGGATCGCCATCACCACCAGGATCAGCACCGGGATGACGGTCCAGGAGATTTCCAGGATGGTGTTGTGGCTGGTCTGGCTCGGGGTGGGGTTCTTCTCGGAGTTATAACGGAACACCACCCAGATCAGCAGGGCGGCGACGAAAACCGTGATCACCGTAATGATCGCGAGCACGAGATCGTGCAGGTCGATGATTTTGTCCTTGATCGGACTGAAGGACTTTTGCATGCCCGTTTCCCAGGGCCGCGGGGCGCCCACGACCTCCTGGGCCAGGGCGAAGGGAATGAACGACAGCGAAAAAATTGTTGCGCAAACAACAGCCAGGAGCCGCTTTGCCATCTGCATAGATGTACCATCCGGGTTCGTTCGCAGGCGATGATTTGGCCTACCGGAGCGGCGGGGTACGATCAAGCTTCGAGGGGGGTGGCGAAGGTGCTTTGCCAAGCACACTACTGCGAGCGAGGCGAACGGCCCCCGGAAAACAACGCGCTAAGGGCGCGAACTAGACGCGCAGGCGAACCAATGTGAACAGGCCGAACGGCCGCACGGGCTCGGTTTGGATCCGGGCCAGATCGTCGGCTTCGAACAATCCGTCGATGGCGAAGTCAGGATGCCACCCGAGCCTGCGGGAGGCCGGAGCCATAGCGCGTTCCAGCCACCAGCGGGGGCCCTTCGATGCGGCAAAGTGATTGATAATCAAAATGTTCCCGCCCGGCCGTACCAGCCGCTTCATCTCGGCCAGCAGGCGCTTCGGGTTCGGCACCACCGAGGCGACGAACATCGCGACGGCGCTATCGAACGAGTTGTCCTCGAACGATGTCGCCTCCGCATCCATCTCATGTAGCGCCTGCACGTGGGACAGGCCGTCGCGCCAGGTTCGCTCGCGCGCCTTACGCAGCATTTCCTTCGACAGGTCGATGCCGGTGATGCGCTTGTCGCGGTTGTAGTGCGGCAGCGCGAGGCCGGTTCCGACGCCGACTTCCAGCACATCCACGCCGGGAAGACGATTGATCAGCGAAACGGCCCGCAGGCGTCCGTTGGACGAAATGCCCCCGAACACGGTGTCATAAACACCGGCCCAGCGGCGGTACGCCTCGACGATCGAGGCGCTATCGAGCGCCGCGATCGGAACAAAGCGTTCCGCAGCAACCGTTTCGTTCTTCTGCAATGAATGATTCATAAGCCGCCAGCTTTTCCCACGCACACCCAGCCGGCGTTCAGACCGTCCAGCATGCCGATTTTTCAGCAGTCATGCTAACGCCATAAATGAGGCCGGGTGGCCACGCAAGGCGGTATCAACAATTAGATGACGCTGATGTCACATTATCTCGTCAGTGGGTCGTGGACGGCTCACGCGTCGAGGCGGTCGCGGCCGGCGTTCCGGGGCCTGAAAGCGTGCCGCCCGGCTTGGCATTGCTGGCTTCCATCGACTCGTCGTCGGGCTCGGCCATGTTCTTCTTGAACGATTTGATGCCCTTGGCGAAGTCGCCCATCAGGCCGCTGACCTTGTTCCCGCCACCGAACAGCACAAGGATCACGGCCAGCACGACCAACCAGTGCCAGATGCTGAAACTACCCATAAGTCCTCCTCCTCCACCGCTGAGACGACCGGATCGGGCGTCCTATCGCCTGCGTCCCGTGCGAGTTTTTTCGCGGGGCGTCAAGCCGCTGACATGGCGCGAGTTGACAGCCGATGCAAGCGACGTTTGGCCGGGCCGGCCGTAACTCTGCCGCCACCACTACCGCAAGGCGTGGGTTGCAGGGACAAGCCCGCCATGAGACACTGCGGGCTATGGCCGGCCGGCGCGATGGTACGGATGTCCGGTGGCGATCGCCTGCGCCCGGTAGAGCTGCTCGGCGAGCATCGCGCGGACCAGAAAATGCGGCCACGTGAGAACGCCGAGCGACAGGACAAAGTCCGCCCGGCCGATCACCGCCCGGTCCAGCCCCTCCGCGCCGCCAATGACAAAGCCGATTGGGCGCCCGGTTTCCGCCCAGCGCGCCAGCTTCGCGGCGAACGCCTCGCTGTCGGGCATGGCCCCGCCGAGATCGAGCGCCACCGCGAATGCATCACGCGGCAGGGCGGCCAGCAGGCCGGCGGCCTCCTGCCGCTTGATCGTGGCCGGGTCGCCGCGGGCTTCGGGCACTTCGATCTCGGTCAGCCGCGGCCGCAGCCTTGTATTGTAGCGGTCGAACAGGTCGCGCTCCGGGCCGCCGCGGAGGCGGCCGACGGCGATCACGTGCATGGCTGGTGCTGCCCTCCCGCGGCGGTCTGTGCATCGCTGGCCCTATAACGAAACATGACGTTCCGGTCTTGCGTGCCGATCGGCACGCGGGCTAAACACTGCCTCCCGGCCCGAAGGGGGCGCGTAGCTCAGCGGGAGAGCACCTCCCTGACACGGAGGGGGTCACAGGTTCAATCCCTGTCGCGCCCACCATTCCAGCCCCTGGCGGCGGGGGATTGTAACGCCTCTTCGCTCCTGGCATTGACGCCGAACCGGAACGCATCCGTCAGGAGTTGTCATGCAGAAGTTCGTCCTGATCATCGCGCTGGGCGCGGCCGTTGGCTTGCCGGGGTGCAGCAGCCAGCCCGCACCGGCTGATCCCGGGCCGCCGCCAAAGCCGGTGCCGATCGACGGGACGTATGGCGGCGTGATGCAACTCAGCCGCGGCGATGCGATGAGCTGCGGCAATCAGAACCCGATATCGGTGGTGGTGAAGGATCATAGCTTCACGTACCGGCTGAGCCAGCCTCGGGCCGATTGGAAGCCGTTCATCGACTTTACCGCGACGATCGGACCGGATGGCTCGTTCAATGCCCGGTCGGGTCCCGATTCCATGACGGGCAGCGTGTCGCAGGGGTCGATGCAGGGCCAGATCGTCGGCGATGTGTGCGGGTTCAGCTTCAGCGCCGACCATGGGGGCACGTATTGAGGGGGGCCGCGAAATGGTCATCGAACATAGCGACGAGGTTCGGAGGAAATGGGATAAGGCGACGCCCAAATATTACTGCTTCAGGGAGACGGCTTCCCAAAACGTCATGGCCCGGCTTGTCCGGGCCACCTGTCGCGGCACCGTGCGGCGGGGGTGGCCCGGACAAGCCGGGCCATGACGGAAGGGGGACGGACCCCCGGATGCGCTTGTTCCCGGGCGTCGCCTAAGTATCACGGCGCTTAGGCAGGTTCCGGTCACAATAGATCCCGATCCTGCTGCCATTGAAGTCGAAGTGTCAGAACCCTCCTTGCGGATCGTGCTTTCGGATGGGCGGGAAGTGATCGTTCCGTTGGCCCGGGTTCCCCGGCTGCGCGATGCGACCCCCGAGCAGCGCCGGAATTGGCAGGCCATCGGTCGCGGTCACGGCATCCACTGGGCCGACGGTGACGAGGACATCTCTGTCCGGGCCTTGCTCGGACGGCCGACCTGGAAAGCTCGACGGCCCGGAGTCAGGCGCAACCCGCCTCAGTCCGCCTCCGCCCCCATCTTCGCCGCCAGCGCCGGCATCCGCGCCCGCCGCGGCATCAGCCAGTGCTGCAGCCTGTCGAGGTACAGATAGATCACCGGCGTCGTGTACAGCGTCAGGATCTGACTCAGCGCCAATCCGCCGACCATCGCGAACCCGAGCGGGCGGCGCAGCTCCGAGCCTGCGCCCGACCCGATCATCAGAGGTATCCCGGCCAGCATCGCCGCCATCGTCGTCATGAATATCGGCCGGAACCGCAGCAGGCAGGCCTGGCGGATCGCGGCAAGAGGCGTCAGCCCTTCCTTGCGCTCCGCCGTGATGGCGAAGTCCACCATCATGATGCCGTTCTTCTTGACGATGCCGATCAGCAGGATGATGCCGATCAGCGCGATGACCGTCAGTTCGTAGTGGAACAGCATCAGCATCAGCAGCGCGCCAACACCGGCCGAGGGCAGCGTCGAAAGGATGGTCAGGGGCAGGATGTAGCTTTCGTACAACATGCCCAGGATGATGTAGACGGTGATTACCGCGGCGGCGAGCAGGTACGGCTCGCTGGACAATGACGACTGGAACGCCTGCGCCGTCCCCTGGAAGGAGGTTTGCAGCGTCAGCGGCGTGTTCATCGCGCGCATCGCCGCATTGATCGCGTCCACCGCCTGCCCGAGCGCCGCCCCCTGCGCCAGGTTGAACGAGATCGTCACCGACGGGAACTGGCTTTGGTGGTTGATCGCCAGCGGCTGCACCGGCGCCGTGGTCCATTTGGCGAAGGCCGACAGCGGCACCGCCTGACCGGTCGCTGAATGCACATACAGGTTGTTCAGCGTCTCCAGATCTGACGCGGCGCCGGGCAGCACCTCCAGGATCAGGTGGTATGAGCTCACCTGGCTGAAATACTGGGTGATCTGGTTCTGTCCAAACGCGTCGTAGATCGTGTTGTCGATGACCTGCGGCTGCACGCCGAACCGGGCCGCCGCATCGCGGTCGATCGTCAGCGTCACCGTGGTGCCCCCGGTCTGCTGGTCGCTGGTGACGTCGCGCAGCATCGGCAGCGCCTGAAGCTTCTCCAGGACCTTCGGGCCCCAATGGAACAGCTCGTCGAAATCGGTGTCCTGCAGTGTGTACTGGAACTCAGTCTTGGTCAGGCGTCCGCCGACGCGGATATCCTGGATGGCCTGGAGGAAGGCGCGGCCGCCCGAAACCGCCTCGAACTGGGGACGCAGCCGGGCGATATACTGCTGGGCGGAACCGCCGACGCGCTCGTTCCACGGCTTCAGCGCCACGTACATCCGCCCGTTGTTGCCGGTCTGTCCGGCCACTCCGGCGCCCACGGTCGCGCCATAGGCAGCGGTGTCGGGATCGGCGGCGACGATCGCGGTCAGCTTGGTCTGCAGCGCTACCATCCCGTCGAAGGAGATGTCTTGTGCGCCCTCGGTAATGCCGAACACGACGCCAGCGTCCTGCGCCGGGAAGAAACCCTTGGGGATGATGACGTACAGGTAGACCGTCAAGGATACTGTCGCCAGGAACACCATCAAGGTGATGAAACGGAACTTCAGGGCGATATCCAGGGTCCGGCGGTAACCGCCGATCAGGCCGTCGAAAAAGCCTTCGACGATGCGATAGGCCAGGTTGTGGCCGCCGGTGTGAATCTTGAGAAAGCGCGAGCACATCATTGGCGTCAGCGTCAGCGAGATGAACGCCGACAGCAGCACCGCCATGGTGATGGTCAGCGCGAACTCGCGGAACAGGCGTCCGACGATGCCGCCCATCAGCAGCAGCGGGATGAACACGGCGACGAGCGAAAAGCTGATCGACACGATGGTGAAGCCAATCTCGGCGGCCCCCTTCAGCGCCGCTTCCATCGGGTCCATTCCCTGCTCGACGTAGCGGAAGATGTTCTCCAGCATGACGATCGCGTCGTCCACGACAAAGCCGACAGCGATGGTGAGCGCCATCAATGAGAGGTTATCGACGCTGAAGCCCAGCAGGTACATGGCGGCGAAGGTGCAGATCAGCGCCACCGGCACGGTGACCGACGGGATGATCGTCGCCCACAGGCTGCGCAGGAAGACGAAGATGACCATCACCACCAGGGCGATCGACAGGATCAGCGTGAACTGAACATCGGCGACCGAGGCGCGGATCGTCTGGGTGCGGTCCATGATGACGTTGACGTGGACCGAAGGCGGGATCGACGCCTCCAGATGCGGCAGCGCGGCCTTGATCTTCTCCACCGTGTCGATGACGTTGGCGCCGGGCTGCTTGAAGACGATCAGCAGGATGCCGCGCTTGCCGTTCTGCCAGGCGCCGAGGTACTGGTTCTCCGGCCCGTCGACGGCGCGCCCGATATCGCGCACCCGCACCGGGGCGCCGTTCCGCCAGGCCAGGATGACGTCGTCGTATTCGGCCGCCTTGGTCAACTGGTCGTTGTCGTAGACGGCGAAGGATTGCCGCCCGGTATCGACGGTGCCCTTCGGCGCATCGACGGTGGCGTTGACGAGCACGCCGCGCACGTCCTCCAGCGTCAGGCCCATGGCGGCCAGCTTGGCCGGATCGACCTGCACGCGCACCGCGCGCTTCTGCTCGCCGCCAATGAGCACCTGCGCCACGCCGGAGATCTGCGACAATTGTTGCGACAGCACGACATCGGCGTAGTCGTCCACGTTGATCAGCGGCACCTCATTCGACTGCGCCGCCAGGATCAGGATCGGCGAGTCGGACGGGTTGATCTTGCGATAGGTGGGGCTGGACGGCAGGTTCTTCGGCAACTGGCCGCTGGCGGCGTTGATCGCGGCCTGCACGTCGCCGGCCGCGGCGTCGATGTCGCGGTCGAGGTCGAATTGCAGCGTGATCTGCGACTGTCCCAGCACGTTGACGGATGTAAGCTGCGCCACCCCGGGGATCTGGGCGAACTGTTTTTCCAGCGGCTGCGCCACCGTGCTGGCCATCGCCTCCGGGCTGGCCCCCGGATAGCTGGCGGAGACCGCGATGGTCGGGAACTCCACCCGCGGCAGCGGCGCCACGGGCAGGAACGGATAGGCCGCCAGTCCGACCAGGATCAGCGCCGCGGTCAGCAGGGACGTTGCGACCGGGCGGCGGATGAAGGGTGTCGAGATGCTCATCGGCGGGACGGTCCCTTAGCTGCCGGACTTGGCGGGTTCGGCCTGCCGCACGTCGACCGGCGCACCGGCCTGTAGCCTGGACTGGCCTTCGGTCACGACGACCGCTCCCGGCTCCAGGCCGCTCGCGACCACATAGAGGTCGCCTTCCTGGCGGGTAACCTGGATCGGCTGGACGCTGACCGTGGCGTTCGCGCCAACCTGATAGACGAACAACCCGTCGGGGCCATGCTGAACCGCCGGCGCGGCAACCGCGACGACATTCTGGTCGGTGCCCAGCAGCAACCGCGCGTTGACGAACTGGCCGGGCCACAGCGTACGGCGCTTGTTGGCAAACATCGCCTTCAGCTTGATGGTACCGGTTGTGGCATCGATGGTGTTGTCGGGCGTCAGCAGGGCGCCACGATCAAGCTCGGTCCTGTTGTCGCCGGCATAGACGACGACGTCGAGCGGGTGCCGTGCCATCGCCTGCATGATCGCGGGCAGGGTGTCCTGCGGCAGGGTGAACGTGACGGCGATCGGCTCCACCTGGGTGACGGAGATGATCGGCGCCAGTTCGGCCGAATGGACCACGTTGCCCGGGTCCACATTGCGCAGTCCGATGCGACCGTCGAACGGCGCGGTGATGTAGCAGAAACTGAGATTGAGCTGCGCCGCCTCGATCTGCGCGTCATCCCCGGCGATCGCGGCGTTGAACTGCTTGACCATCGCCTGCTGCGTATCGACCTGCTGGCGGGACGCGAAATCCTGCCGCTCCAGCGAGGCGTAGCGCTTGAGGTCCATTTGCGCGTTCGCCAGTTGCGCCTCGTCCTGCTGCTTCTTGGCGAGGGCGGCGTCGAGGATCGCCTTGTACGGCCGGGGGTCGATGACCGCCAGCAACTCGCCCTGTTTGACGTCCTGGCCTTCCTTGACGGGCACCTCGGTCAGCGTGCCGTCCACCCGGGCACGCAACTGGACGGAATAGTTGGCCCGGACGGTTCCCAGGCCGCGCAGCCATATCGGCACGTCCTGGCGAGTGACCTTGGCGACGGAAACCGGAACGGCGGGAGGGGACTGTGCTTCGGCTGCGAACGGCGATGCCATGGCGGCGCAAAGGGCGGCCGTGCGGAACGCACGGAAAGCCGATCGAAGGACGATCCCGGTCGTCTTCGTCATACCCACCACCTTGATCATCGTCTCAAAACGCTTGGATGACGGAAACGACGCGATCCCGGCCAGTCGGCTCGCGCATGCCCAATCCCATGTTCCCGTATCAACCTATCATCGAATAAATCAGAATGATGCGCCAGGGAGAAATATGGGACACCGCGGCTGCCCAATGTCGCTCGCTCCTCGCGTCATGGCTCGGCTTGTCCGGGCCACCCCCGGCGAGCACGTGCCGCGACAGGTGGCCCGGACAAGCCGGGCCATGACGCGAGGAGAGAATGAGGTGCTCCGCGTGCGCCCGTATCCTGGCACCTATGGGGCCAAGCCCGGCCATGAGACGGGGGCAATCCCGGTGCGCATGTCCGTCTAGGTTAGCGCCTGTGGGGCGTGTCCAGGCGATCTTCGCACCGCCGTTGGCGGGCGGATGGCCGGGACTCGCGCCCCGGCCACGACGCAACGGGGACCTACCCCACGCGGTTCTCCACCAGTTCGTTCACCACGCCCGGATCGGCCAGGGTGGACGTATCGCCCAGCTCGCCGGTCTCGTTCGCGGCGATCTTGCGCAGGATGCGCCGCATGATCTTGCCGCTGCGGGTCTTCGGCAGCGCTGGCGCCCATTGGATGGCGTCGGGCGAGGCGATCGGGCCGATCTCCTTGCGCACCCAGGCGACCAGTTCCTTGCGCAGGTCTTCGGTCGGCTCCTCGCCGGCGTTCAGGGTCACATAGGCGTAGATGCCCTGGCCCTTGAGGTCGTGCGGGAAGCCGACAACCGCCGCCTCGGCGACCTTCGGATGGGACACCAGCGCGCTTTCCACCTCGGCCGTGCCCATGCGGTGGCCGGACACGTTGATCACGTCATCGACGCGGCCGGTGATCCAGTAATACCCGTCCGCATCCCGCCGGGCACCGTCGCCGGTGAAATACAGGCCATGGAACGTCGAGAAATAGGTCTGCTTGAACCTGACATGATCGCCATACACCGTGCGCATCTGCCCGGGCCACGAGTCGCTGATGCACAGGTTGCCCTCGGTCGCGCCGGTCAGTTCCTTGCCGTCGCCATCGACCAGCAGCGGCTTCACGCCGGGCAGAGGCAGCGTCGCCGAACCGGGCTTCAGAGCGGTCGCGCCCGGCAGCGGGCTGATCAGGATGCCGCCGGTTTCCGTCTGCCACCAGGTATCGACGATCGGGCAGCGCGCGTTGCCGACGACATGATAATACCACAGCCAGGCTTCCGGGTTGATCGGCTCGCCCACACTGCCAAGCAGGCGCAGCGACGCGCGCGAGGTCTTCGCCACCGGAGCCTCGCCGTCGCGCATCAGCGCGCGGATCGCCGTCGGCGCGGTGTAGAAGATGTTGACCTTGTGCTTATCGACCACCTGCCAGAAGCGGCTGGTGTCCGGATAGCTCGGGATGCCCTCGAACATCACCGTCGTCGCGCCGTTGGCCAGCGGGCCGTACACTATATACGTGTGGCCGGTGACCCAGCCGACGTCCGCGGTGCACCAGTAGACCTCGCCCTTGCGGTAATCGAACACGTTCTCATGCGTGTAGCTAGCCCACACCATGTAGCCGCCGGTGGTGTGCAGCACGCCCTTCGGCTGGCCGGTGCTGCCGGAGGTGTACAGAATGAACAGCGGATCTTCCGCGTCCATCGGCTCCGGCTTGTTGTCCGGCGACGCCGCCGCGAGCAGCGTGGTGTAGTCGTGGTCGCGGCCGTCCTGCATCTTGACGTTGCCGCCGGTGACCTTGACGACGATGACGTTCTTCACCGTCGGGCAGGATGCCAGCGCCGCATCCGCGTTCGCCTTCAGCGGCACGGTGCGGCCGCCGCGGCGCCCCTCGTCCGCGGTGATCAACAGGTTCGAATCACACCCCTGGATGCGGTTCGACAGGCTGTCCGGCGAGAACCCGCCGAACACCACCGAGTGGATCGCGCCGATACGCGCGCAGGCCAGCATCGCGACGGCGGCTTCCGGCACCATCGGCAGGTAGATCGTGACGCGGTCGCCCTTGCTTGACGCCGAGCCCCTTCATGGCGTTGGCGAGGCGGCAGACCTGATCGTGCAGCTCCCGGTAGGTTATGTGCTTGCTGACGTTGGGATCATCGCTTTCCCAGATGATCGCCGTCTGGTCGCCGCGGGTCGCCAGATGCCGATCGAGGCAGGAGGCGGAGGCGTTCAGGACGCCGTCCTCGAACCACTTGATCGATACGTCGCCCTTGAAGTCGGTGTTCTTGATCTTGGTCGGAGCCTTGATCCACTCCACCCGCTGCGCCTGCTTGCCCCAGAAGACATCCGGGTTCGAGGCCGCTTCGTCATAGGCCGCACGATAGCCGGCGGCGTCGATATGCGCCGCCTCGGCCAAGTCCGGGCGAACGGGAAAGACCTGATCGTGCGTATGCGCGAAATCTGTCACGGAGCTGTTTCCTTACTTCCCTAAGAGAGCCACACCTGATGTGCAGCGTTATCAGACGCCAGCCGGAACATGGATCACGCCGTTACGGATCACCACATTGACCGATGTCAATCGATCGCCCTTGCACGGACCGGAGATACACGTTCCGGTCTCGATTGTGAACTCGGCACCGTGCGTTGCGCAGATAATAAATTGGCGGTCCACCGACAGGAAGCGGTCGGGCATCCAATCCAGCGGCGTGCCGATGTGCGGGCATGAATTTTCATACACATAGACCTCGGGACCCTGGCGGACCGCCATCAGTCCGGTGACGCGGCCCTCGGCGCCGGGGAAGCCCTTGGCGCCGTTGTCGGGGATATCCTCCAGCCGGCAAAGCGCCCGTGTATTGCCCGGGATCAAATCTTCCATCCGCCCATCCGGCATAGCTTGTCCCAATGCGGCTTCGAGATCGGCATCACCGACAGTCTGGATTGGCGCACCAGCGGCATGTCCGCGAGGCTCGGGTCCGCCTTGATGTCCACCAGCGTGACCGGCTTGGGCAGCGGCCGGACCGCTTTCATGTCCACGCAAACCCAGTCGCCGATTTCGGCCGTCGGGTCGGGATAGGCTTCGCGCACGACCTCCACGATGCCGACGATCTGTTTGCCGATTTCGAGTGATAGAAAAACGCGCGATCCCCCAACTGCATGGCCTTGAGGTTGTTCTTGGCTGTGTGGTTCCGCACGCCGGTCCACGGTTCGACGCCTCCGGCCACCTGATCGTCCCATGAAAACGCATCCGGCTCCGACTTCACCAACCAATACCATTCATCCATCCTCCAGCCTGATGTCAGCGCGGCCGATCTTGTCACCGCGGCCGGGATTTGTTCAATGGCTCCTGACGCAGCGCTTTCGTGAGTCTGGAGTGATAAGGTAAAAGACAACCGTGGACGCTCGCTCACAAGCTCCTTCGGCCGCCCCGTGGGCACGTGCTGCACCGCTTCGCCAATCCGGGACAGTTCCTTCGGCTGTCCGGGACGGTGCTGCCGTTGCTGTGGTGGCCCGGCGTGCTGCTGACCGCCGGCGCGCTGATCTGGGGGGTGTTCTTCGCCCCCGCCGACTGGCAGCAGGGCGATACGGTGCGCATCATGTATGTGCATGTGCCGTTCGCCTGGCTGGCGTCCGCCGGATATTTCTCGCTGGCCGTATGCAGCTTCATCTCGCTGGTCTGGCGGCATCCGCTGGCGGATCTGGCGGCGGTGGAAATCGGGCCGGTTGGCGCGGCATTTACCGCGGTCTGCCTGGCGACCGGAAGCCTGTGGGGCAAGCCGACCTGGGGCGCATGGTGGGTGTGGGATGCGCGGCTGACCTCGGTGTTCGTGCTGCTTCTGCTGTACCTCGGTCATATCGCGCTGGTGCGGGCGTTCGACGATCCGACGCGCGGCTATCGCGCCGGAGCGATTCTGGCGCTGGTTGGCGTGATCAATTTGCCGATCATCAAATTCAGCGTGGATTGGTGGAATACGCTGCATCAGCCGGCGTCGATCGGCCTGACCGGGGCGCCGACGATCGCGTCCAGCATGCTGTGGCCGCTGCTGTTCTCCGCCATCGGGTTTACGCTTGCTGTTCGCGGCGATCACCTCGGCCCGCACCCGTGCCGCGGTGATGGAGCGCCGTATCCGCTCGCTGCTGATGGCGAAGGCATCCTCGGCCGCGGAGGAGGAGTTGCATGCCGTGACCCATCTGCCCTTCATCGTCGCCGCCTATGTTATCGCGCTCGGCATGCCGATCATCCTGGCGTCTCGATGCGGTGTTCCGGGCGCGGCCGGCCAAGCCGCCGGCTGCATGCGATCGACCCGCGGCGCGAATCGAGGCGAGGCATGACCCGCAAACACAGACGCATGCTGATCGTCCTGGTCTGCGGCGTTGGCCTCGGCTCGGCCGCGGCGCTGACTCTGTCGGCGTTCAGCGACAATCTGGTGTATTTCGTCTCGCCGTCCGATCTGGCCAAGATGCGCATACCGGACGGCAGCTCCGCCTGGGCGGCCTGGTCGAACAGGGCACGGTCGAGCGGTCCTCCGCGCCGGCTCCGCCGGGGTGCGCTTCAAGGTGACCGACGGCTAGGCCGACGTGCCGGTGGTATACAAGGGCATCCTGCCCGACCTGTTCCGGGAGGGCCAGGGCGTCATCGTGATGGGCTCGCGCGAACCGGACGGCGTGTTCCAGGCGACCGAGGTCTTGGCAAAGCACGACGAGACCTACATGCCCAAGGAAGTCGCCGACGCCCTGAAGAAGTCCGGCCGGTGGAACCCGAGCGCCGGCCCGCCGCCGCCCGCCTCCACCTGGAACGAGCCGGTCAAACAGGTCACGACTGGCCAACCGCCGGGGTAAATTGCATGCTGTCCGTTCAGGTCTGTATCATGGGTGCCGGTCCCGTCGGCGGCACGCTCGGCTGCCGTTTGGCCGCGGCCGGAGTCAGCGTCGCGGTGATCGACCACGCCGCACTGCCGCCGATGGAGAACCCGGCGTTCGACGGCCGCGCCTACGCCATCGCGGCGGGGGCGCGCACGCTGCTGGATGATGCCGGGCTGTGGGACGTGCTCGATGTGCCGCCCAATCCGATCCGCGACATCCGCGTCACCGACGGCCGCGTCGGGCGTGCGCCGTCGCCGCTGCATGTGCATTTCGATCACCGCGAGGCAGCCGAGGAGCCGCAGCCGTTCGGCTGGATGGTCGAGGCCCGGTCGCTGCGCAAGGCGCTGAACGCGCGGTTTCCGGTGCAACCGGGTCTGCACGTCTTCGCTCCGGCAAAGGCGACGGTGTCGCGCTCGGCCGAGGGCGCGGTTGTTCGTCTGGACAACGGGACGGAGATCGCCTGCCGCCTGGTGGTCGGGGCGGAGGGCCGGAACTCGCCGCTGCGGGTTGCAGGCCGGGATCCAGGTGACCCGGATTCCGTATCACCAGACCGGCATCGTCTGCGCCATCGCGCATGAAAGGCCGCATCATGACCTGGCGTTGGAGCATTTCCTGCCCGCAGGTCCGTTCGCCGCCCTGCCGATGGGGCCGAGCGCGGATGCCGAGCCGGGGGGATCGCCCAACGTCTCGGCGATCGTCTGGACCGAGCGGACCAGAGACGTTCCGCCAATCATGGCGCTGGACAATGCGCGATTTGCGCGGGAACTCGGGCGGCGGCTGGGCGGCCACTGGGGCGCGATCCGGGCGATCGGGCGGCGGTGGTCGTATCCGCTCTCGGCGATGATCGTGCACCGGTATGTGGATACAAGGCTCGCTCTCGCGGGGGACGCGGCGCACGGGGTGCATCCGATCGCCGGACAAGGGCTGAACCTGGGGTTCCGCGATGCGATCGAGCTGGCGGATCTGGTGATCGAGGCGCATCGCACGGGCGCCGATGTTGGCAGTCCGGAACTGTTGGCGCAGTATCAGCGGGTGCGGCGGGGCGACAACCTGCTGATGTTCGGCATGACGGACCAGCTCGACCGGCTGTTCAGCACGGATCGGCGGTTGGTGCGGACGGTGCGGGACCTGGGGATCGGCGCGGTGGATCGGCTTGGGCCGGTGAAGCGGGTGTTCATGCGGCGGGCGATGGGGTTGCCGGGGGTCGGGTAGGGGTGCCGCGCACCTGAAGTAGGAGCAGGTCGTTAACCCACAGCTAAATTAATTGGACTTAGACTGAGGCGACCGACCTCCTTACGTAAGCGCTGGTTCGAGTGGCGATCGAAGACAATCATGGCGAGAAGCTGCTACTCTCGAAGGGTCAGTGCCGCGCGGGACGTTCCTCGGATATTGGCCTGCCTCGTTGGTTCCGGCGGATCATCTACAGAGCCGTTTTATCGACTTTGCTCGCTTGCTTTGCCAGCGTAATCAACCCTTCGCGGCATTCCGCTTGAAACTCAGCTTGATCGCGCCCTTGCCCTCCAGCTTGCCGCCGGTGCCGAGGATGCTGACCTGACCCTCGGAACTGACCTCGATGGACAATTCAACCTGATCCAGCAACAGCCCCGTTTCGTCGCGCGACTGATCGAACACGTCGCCGACGACGGCGGTTAGATTGCCGATCTGCCGCTTGAGGTCGTCGGCGTCGATCTGCACGCGCTGCGTCAAGCTTTTGCGCACCGCCTGCACCGCGCTCGATCCGAAGCCGCCGCCGGTGTCCTCCGACCCGCGGCCGCCCTCGGTCACCTTCACCGTTTCGCTGGTCTCAACATCCGTAACAAACCAGAGGCTCCTTGCCATGTGCCGCGCTCCTCAGATCGTGCAAACCACCCGCATGCCGACACGGCCCTGCCAGCCGGTCGCTGTCGGATCCATGAAATCGCGATAGGCGGAGCGGCAGATCGCCGGATTGTGCGACCACGATCCGCCGCGCAGTACGCGATATCCGTCTGCGGCCCCGTCGAGGTTCGGGCTGCCGTCGAGCGGAACGTCGGCGTAATTGTCGCTCGCGGCGTCGAGGCAATATTCCCAGACGTTGCCGTGCATATCGTAAAGACCGAACCGGTTGGGCGGAAACGTTCCCGGCCGCGTCGTCGTCCCGCGGCAAATTCCCGGCGGCCCCTGATCGTAAGCACCCGAGACATACCTGACGTCATCATAGACAGCGGAGGCGACACTCTTGCCGTCGTTGTCGCCGCACACGCCCCCGCCAGTGCCGCAATAGTTCGCCAATCCAGGGGTTATCGTCGGTCCGAAATGAAACGGACCGGTGGTGCCGGCGCGGCAGGCGTATTCCCATTCCGCCTCGCTCGGCAGCCGGTACGGGCGCCCGGTGATTTCGATCAGCCGCAGGCACAGTTCCTCCGCCTGGTTCCAGGTGATCGTTTCGACCGGCAGATCGACACCGCGGAAAAACGCCGGGCTCGGATCGAGATCGCGGCCGACGGGCACGGGGTGCGCCAGCACGACGGCGGTCCACTGCCCCTGGGTTACGGGTGTCGCGCTGATATAGAACGGAGCCAGTGTGACATGGTGCTGCGGCCCCTCGACCGGCCGCCGCAGCGGTTCGCCGGGCGGCGAGCCCATGGTGAAACTGCCGCCGGGAATCGATACCATGTCGATGCCGGCGTTGGCGCCAATCATTTCGGTAAACACGGAGGCCGTGCGGGTTTCGGTCGCGATACGAACGCCCTTCTCATCGACCGTGACGGCATCGAAGGATATCGTACGCTGCACCGGCCGGGACAGGCGCCGCCGCACCAGCGGTACCGCAACGAAAATGCCGGCCGCCAGTGTCCCCGCCCCCACGACCGCCAACGCCTGCCGCCGCGTCACCCTGATCGGCCGTCTCGGTGCCGTAACAGCCGGCGCGCCGGACTGCTTCGAGGCGATCCGCTTGATCGCGTCATGCGCCTGCGCATCGATCGGTGAGACCGCAATGATCCGCCACCATAACTGCTCGGCCGTCTCGAAATCGCCACGGGTTTCCGCCTGCAGAGCGTCGAGCCTTAGCGGCCCGAGATCGGACGGCTTCGCCAGGTTCGGCAGCAGGATCAGATGCTGCTTTTCGATGGGATCAGCAACGGTATAGGGCGTCTGTTTCGGCTTCTGATACTTGCCGCACAGCTCCGGCACGCGAAATCGCAAGTGCTGATCCAGACGCTCAACTGTCGCGCAATTCGTCTCGCCCTGTAGCCGCAACCCTTCCAGCAACGCGTAGGTGAAAGCGCCGTGCCGCAGTTCGGCGATCTCATACGAACGCTCGCTCGGGCTGCACGATGACACCGACACCACGCCCGCCTGCCGATCGGCGCCGATGCCCTGGCCGTCGCGGGCACCTTCGTTTCGACAGGCATCCAACAGCAGCAGCACGTTTCTCGCGCCGCACCGGCGCAACCGTTCCGTAACGTAACTGACCGGAATCGCCGTCTCCTCGACATTCCCGGGATCCGCGTCGATTGGCATCAGGTAGTCGCGGTCACGCTCCCGCCGGCCGTGACCGGCGAAGAAGAACCAGAAATTGTCGCTTGGCTTCAGGAAACTTTGCTCGAACCGGATGCGCAGGAACCGGCGCAGCGTGCCGCCATTGGGGGTCGAACGAATCGGCTCCCCGAAGTCGGTCGCGATCGGCGGCGCGTTCTCGGAGAAGAAATACACCTTGTCGAAGCCGGCTTCCTTCTCGAAAAAATCGCGCAACGCCTCGGCGTCGTGCCTGGCATACTGCAACGACTGCAGGTTGTCGTAACGGTCGATGCCGATGCAGATGGCCCAGTTCTGGCTCATGTCACCGATGTTGACGGCCGCGTGGCGTCCGCGCAAACATTTCCAGTGCCGCGCTCGATCAATTCCCCCCCGTGAGCGAAGCGACGGGTTCCGCCGCGGCCCGTTTGGGGATGCCGGCGCTTGCCCGATGGCCTTTCGTCCGGGCAACGGATTTTGTCTTGCCCCGATCTGCTGCGCCGGTCGGATGCAGTGCCGCGAGGCAGCGGGCGTGTTGTGTCGGCCGCAACAGGTCGGTCAGCAAGGAGGTCTCGCAGGGCGACTCCGGCACCGGCCGGGCGGAGGCGTCCAGGTGCGGAAATCCCATGCCGATGTTTCCCTCCATGCCGCCATTCGCCGATCCCATGCCTCCCGTACTGCCGGTCACCATACCGCCCTGGCCACCGCCCCCCATGCCGCCGCGGATCCGCACCATATCAGCGGAAGCGACATGGAACCACGGAACCGCGCCCGGAGCTTCGGCCGCGAGCGAGGCGGCTGTCGGACTCCAACACCAAGCCAGGACGAAAATCCGGACCGCATTCCGCATTGCAATCTCCTGCCGAGATCACGGCGGACCCGATCAGGCCCGCAACCGCACGGCTGATGTACAGTCACCGGTTTCTCCGGCGGTATGAAGCAGGTCACATAGACATAGACTGGCGATTTCGCTTATTGAAGCGATTTCGCAACGGCATGCCGCAACACCGGTAGCAGCTCCTCGCCAAACCACGGATTGCGCCGCTCCCACCCCGTCGTCCGCCACGAAGGATGCGGCAATGGCACGATCGCCGGGCCGAGTTCGCGGAATTGCCGCACCCACTCGGTCATCGCGCCCTTTCCCAACCGGTGCTGCAAGGCGTACGACCCCACCAGCAGCGTCAGTCGCACCTGTGGCATCAGCCGGACGAACCGGTCCAGCCAGAGCGGCGCGCAGCCCGGTTGCGGCGGCGCGTCGCCCCCGTTCGGCAACCGCCCCGGGTAACACAGCCCGGTCGGCACGATGGCAATCCTCGTCGTGTCGTAAAATGCCTCCCGGTCCATTCGCAGCCAGGCGCGGAGCCGATCGCCGGAGGGATCGTTCCAGGGGAGACCGGTCATGTGGACCTTGGTGCCGGGCGCCTGGCCGACGATCAGAACGCGCGCGGTGGCGGAAACCCGGAATACCGGGCGCGGACCGAGCGGAAGGCTGGCCTCGCACAGCCGGCAGGCCGCGGCTTCGGCGATCGCGGCGTCCAGGGTATCCGGGAGCGGATCTGGCACCACCGCTGGGCTCTCCCGTGTCAGCCTCAGACCGGTCAGGCGGTCACACCCGGCGAACGATATAGCTCCGTTCCAGCGCCTCGACGATTGCGTCGGCATGGGCGGGGTCGCGGGCTTCGACCATCACCTCAAGTTCCGCCGCCTGGACCGAGGCGGCGGCGAACAGGCGTTGGTGCGAGACCTCGATGATGTTGCCGCCGGAATCGCCGATTTTGCCGGCAATGTCGGCGAGCACGCCGGGGCGGTCGGGGATTTGCAGATGCAGCCGCAGCAGGCGCCCGTCGCGCAGCAGGTCGCGCAGCAGCACGTTCGACAGAATGCGGGCGTCTATATTGCCGCCGGTGACAGGGATGCCGACTTTCTTGCCCCGAAACCGCTCCGGATAGGCCAGCAACGCGGCCAGGCCAGCGGCGCCGGCACCTTCCGCCACCGTCTTGGCACCTTCGACCAACAGGCCGATGGCTTCCTCGATAGCCCGTTCGGGGGTTACCAGGATACCGGCGATGCGGCGGCGGACCATCTCGAACGGGATCTCGCCGATGTCGCGCACGGCGATACCCTCGGCGATCGTGGCACCTCCGACGGAGACGGAGCGGCCGGCGAGGCGCTGCGCCATCGGGGCGTAGGTCTCGACCTCGGCGCCGTAGACGGCGATGCCGGGGTTCAGCGCAGTCGCGGCCACCAGGCTGCCGGCGAGCAGCCCGCCGCCGCCGACGGGAATGATCAGCGCGTCGAGGTCGGGCACATCGCGCAGCATCTCCAGCGCCAGCGTGCCCTGGCCGGCGATGATACCGGGATCGTCGTAGGGATGGATGAAAACCAGCGACTCGGATGCCGCCAGTGCGTGCGCGTGCGCCGCCGCTTCGGCCAGGGTCTCGCCAATCAGCAGGACGTTGGCGCCCCACGACCGGGTGCGGCTGACCTTGGTCTGCGGGGTGAATTTCGGCATGACGATGGTGGCGGCGATGCCCAGCAGACTGGCATGGCGCGCCACCGCCTGGGCGTGGTTGCCGGCCGACATCGCGATCACGCCCTTGGATCGTTCGTCCGCCGACAGCATCGCCAGCCGGTTGGCGGCGCCGCGTTCCTTGAACGCGCCGGTCACCTGCATGTTGTCCAGTTTCAGGACCACATCGGCGCCGGTGACGCGGGAGATCGCCTGGTTGGGCAGCATCGGCGTGCGGATGACCCGCCCGGCAATGCGTTCGGACGCCTTCTCGACGTCCGCGAGCGTGATCATGGGGTAAGTCGCCTTGCGCCCGGTCTCAGCGGAACTGGACTTCCAGGATTTCGTATGACCGGTCGCCGCCGGGTGCGGGCACCGACACCGTATCGCCTACCTTCTTGCCGATCAAAGCCTTGGCAAGTGGCGAGGAGATGGACAGGCGCGCGGCCTTGATGTCGGCCTCATACACGCCGACGATCTGGTAGGTGGCTTCCTTGTCGGTTTCCTCGTCCACCAGCTTGACGTGGGCGCCGAACTTGATGTTGGAGCCGGACAGGCTGGACGGGTCGATCACCTCGACGCCGCCGACGATTTCCTCCAGTTCCTGGATGCGGCCTTCGATGAAGGACTGGCGTTCGCGGGCGGCGTGGTATTCGGCGTTCTCGGACAGGTCGCCGTGCGAGCGGGCTTCCGCGATGGCGCGAATGATGGCCGGCCGCTCCTGCGATTTCAGGGTCCGTAGTTCCTCCTCCAACCTTACCAGCCCCTGGGCCGTCATCGGAAACTTCTGCACGGCGCGTCCTCAATCCTAGGTAAAGTGCCGATAAACCACGGGCAGGAGCCGCGGCCGGGACTCCACCGGCGACGGCTTCTGCGTCAAAACGAACCGCGAAAGTAGGACTGTAGCGGCGCAACTTCAAGCGTTCCCGCTTTTAACGCGGCAATCGCGTGGACGGCGGCCCTCGCACCCGCCAGGGTTGTGTAGTGCGGCACCCCATGCGTGAGCGCGCTACGGCGAATCGCGAAGCTGTCCGCGACCGATTGCGGGGTGGAGGCGGTGTTGATCACAAGCTGCACCTCGCCGGAGCGGATCGCATCCACGCAGTGCGGCCGGCCTTCGAGCACCTTGTTGACCATGGTGACCGGCAGCCCGGCGTCCTTGATCCGGTTGGCGGTGCCTCGGGTGGCGCGGATCGCGAACCCCATGTCGTTCAGCCGGCGGGCCAGGGCGACGAGGCCCTTTTTGTCGGCGTCCTTGATCGACAGCAGCACCGTGCCGGCCAGCGGCAGGATGACCCCGGCGCCAAGCTGGGCCTTGGCGAAGGCGCGTTCGAAGCTGGAGTCGAGGCCCATGACCTCGCCGGTGGATTTCATCTCCGGGCCGAGGATGGTGTCGACGTTGGGGAAGCGGGCGAACGGGAAGACGGCTTCCTTGACCGCGACGTGCGGGGCGATGGAGTCGTCGTCGAGCTTGAAGTCGCGCGCCAGCTTTTCCCCGGCCATGACGCGGGCGCCGACTTTGGCGATGGCGACGCCGGTGGCCTTGGCGACGAAGGGGACGGTGCGGGAGGCGCGGGGGTTCACCTCCAGCACGTAGATCGTGTCGTCCTTGATGGCGTACTGGACGTTCATCAGCCCGACGACGCCGAGCGCCTTGGCCAGTGCCTCGGTCTCCGACTTCAGTTCGGTGATCATGGCGGGGGAGAGGGAATAGGGCGGCAGGGAGCAGGCGGAGTCGCCGGAATGGATGCCGGCTTCCTCGATGTGCTCCATGACGCCGGCGACATAGACGCTTTCGCCGTCGGCGATGCAGTCGACATCGACCTCGATGGCATCGTTCAGGTAGCGGTCGATCAGCACCGGGTTGTCGCCGGAGACGCGGACGGCTTCGCGCATGTAGCGGTGCAGGCCGGTGCGGTCGTAGACGATCTCCATCGCCCGGCCGCCGAGCACGTAGCTGGGACGGATCACCACCGGGTAGCCGATTTTCTCGGCGATGGCGTCGGCTTCCTCGGCCGAGCGGGCGATGCCGTTGTCGGGTTGCAGCAGGCCGAGGCGTTGCAGCAGGTGCTGGAAGCGCTCGCGATCTTCGGCAAGGTCGATGGCGTCGGCGGAGGTGCCGAGGATCGGGATGCCCTCGCGCGCCAGGGCCTGCGACAGCTTTAGAGGTGTTTGGCCGCCGTATTGGACGATGCAGCCGAGGACGGTGCCGTTCTGCTGCTCGCGGCGGATCAGCGAGATGACGTCTTCCTCGGTCAGCGGCTCGAAATACAGGCGATCGGACGTGTCGTAGTCGGTACTGACGGTTTCGGGGTTGCAGTTGACCATGATGGTCTCGAAGCCGGCGTCCTTCAGGGCGTAGGCGGCGTGGACGCAGCAATAGTCGAACTCGATGCCCTGGCCGATGCGGTTCGGGCCGCCGCCCAGGATGATCACCTTCGTCCGGTCCGTCGGATCGGCTTCGCAGACGGGTATGCCGTAGCCGCCTTCGAACGTCGAATACATATAAGGTGTCTTGGAGGCGAACTCGCCGGCGCAGGTGTCGATGCGTTTGTATACCGGTAGGACGCCCAGGGCGATGCGGGCGTGCTGGATGTCGGGTGCCGCGGTTCCGGTCAGTTCCGCCAGGCGCTTGTCGGAAAAGCCGAGCGCTTTCAGGCGGCGCAGCGCCCCGGCTTCGCGCGGCAGGCCATTCGCCGCGACCTCACGTTCGGCGATGACGATGCGTTCGAGTTCGCGCAGGAACCAGGGGTCGAATTTCGTCGTGTGGTTGATGTCCTCCACGGTCAGGCCGGCGCGCAATGCCTGGGCGGCGATCAGCAGGCGGTCGGGGCGCGGGGTGGAGAGGGCGGCGCGGAAGGCGTCGGGGCCGCCGTCGCCGGGCGGATCGACCGAGTCAAGCCCGTTGAGGCCGGTTTCCATGCTGCGGAGCCCCTTTTGCAGCGCCTCGGCGAAGCTGCGGCCGATGGACATCGCCTCGCCGACGGACTTCATCGACGTGGTCAGCATGGCGGGGGTGCCGGGGAATTTTTCGAAGGTGAAGCGGGGGATTTTCACCACGACATAGTCGATCGTCGGCTCGAAGCTGGCCGGGGTGACCATGGTGATGTCGTTCTTGAGTTCGTCCAGCGTGTAGCCGACGGCGAGCTTGGCGGCGATCTTGGCGATCGGGAAGCCGGTGGCTTTCGAGGCCAGCGCGGAGGAGCGGGAGACGCGCGGGTTCATCTCGATGATGACCATGCGGCCGTCGGCGGGGTTGAGGCCGAACTGCACGTTGGAGCCGCCGGTATCGACGCCGATCTTGCGCAGGCAGGCGATCGAGGCGTCGCGCATACGCTGGTATTCTTTGTCGGTGAGCGTCAGGGCGGGGGCGACGGTGACGGAATCGCCGGTGTGGATGCCCATCGGATCGACGTTCTCGATCGAGCAGATGATGATGCAGTTGTCGGCGCTGTCGCGCACGACCTCCATCTCGTACTCTTTCCAGCCGAGCACGGATTCTTCGATCAGCACTTCGGTGGTGGGGGAGGCTTCGAGGCCGCCTCCGACGATCTGTTCGAATTCTTCTTTGTTGTAGGCGATGCCGCCGCCGGTGCCGCCGAGGGTGAAGCTGGGGCGGATGACGGCGGGCAGGCCGGTCATCGCCAGAGCGGCGCGGGCTTCGTCCATGCTGTGGGCGATGGCGGAGCGGGGGGATTCGATGCCGATCTCCGACATGGCGTCGCGGAATTTGAGGCGGTCTTCGGCGCGGTCGATGACGTCGGCCTTGGCGCCGATGAGTTCGACGCCGTGGCGGGCGAGGGCGCCGTTCTCGAACAGCTTCATCGCGGTGTTCAGCGCGGTCTGGCCGCCCATGGTGGGCAGCAGGGCGTCAGGTTTCTCCCGCGCGATGATCTTTTCCACCATCTCCGGGGTGATCGGCTCGACATAGGTGGCGTCGGCGAGACCGGGGTCGGTCATGATGGTGGCGGGGTTGGAGTTGACCAGGATGATGCGGTAGCCCTCGGCGCGCAGGGCCTTGCAGGCCTGGGCGCCCGAGTAGTCGAACTCGCAGGCCTGGCCGATGACGATCGGGCCGGCGCCGATGATCATGATGGATTGGATGTCGGTGCGCTTGGGCATGGGGCCTACTTCGAGGTTGGGGCGACGGGACCGGACCAGGTGCGCGTCGGGATCATATGGAAGCTCCGGGGGCAGCCTGTTCGGTCGGTGGAAACCTGCCGTCGTGCGTCAAGCATGCCGGGCGCGCCACCATCAGCCCCTGCGCTCCATCAGCCCTACGAACCGCTCGAACAGGTAGTGGCTGTCGCTCGGCCCGGGGCTGGCCTCCGGATGGTACTGGACTGAAAATGCCGCGCGGTCAGTGGCAGCGATCCCCTCGTTCGATCCGTCGAACAGCGAAACGTGGGTCACCTTCACGCCCTGCGGCAGCGTTGCCGCGATCGACCGCGAAGCCGTGGTTCTGGCTGGTGATCTCGACCTTCCCGGTGGCCAGGTCCTGCACCGGCTGGTTGGCCCCGCGATGGCCTCGCTCCATCTTGTAGGTCTTCGCCCCCAGAGCCAGCGCCAGCAACTGGTGGCCGAGGCAGATTCCGAACACCGGCACCGCCGCGTCCAGCACGCCGCGGATCGCCGGGACCGCATACGCGCCGGTCGCCGCCGGGTCGCCCGGGCCGTTCGACAGGAACACCCCGTCCGGCTTGTGCCGCAGGATGTCCTCCGCCGTCGCGGTGGCCGGCACGACTGTCACGCGGCACCCGGCCGAGGCGAGGCAGCGCAGGATGTTGCGCTTCGCCCCGTAGTCCACCGCGACGACATGGTGCTTCGGCGCCGCCTGCCGCCCTGCCCCGTCCGGCCAGGCCCATTGGGTTTCATCCCAGCCATACGACTGCAGGCAGGTGACGTCCTTCGCCAGGTCCATCCCCTCCAGCCCGGGCCACGCCGCCGCCTGAGCGCGCAGCGCCGCAAGATCGAACCTCCCGTCCGCCGGAAACGCCAGCACTCCCGTCGGCGCGCCGCCGTCGCGGATGCGGATGGTCAACTGCCGCGTGTCCAGCCCGGCGATCCCGGTGACGCCCTGCGCCCGCAGCCACGCATCCAGGCCCTGGGTCGAGCGCCAGTTCGACGGCTCGGTGATGTCCTGCTTGATCACCAGCCCCCGCGCCGCGATCGTCTGGTTCTCGATGTCCTCGATATTGGTGCCGACATTGCCGATATGCGGGAAGGTGAAGGTGATGATCTGCCCGGCGAAGGACGGGTCGGTCAGCGTCTCCTGGTAGCCGGTCATGCCGGTGCTGAAGCACACCTCGCCGACGGGCGCCGACGCGCCGGACCACGCGCCGAAGCCGCGGCCCCAGAACAGGGTGCCGTCGGCCAGGACCAGGACCGCGGTGGCTCCGGCGGGGACGGAGTCTGTGTCTTCGGACATCGGCGCACTCGTCTGTTCGGGGGGCGGTTGCATGTCGGCCATCGTCAGGCCGGTGGCGGCGATCACCGCGGGCCAGTGGCGCGACGGGATCGCATTGTTCTGGCGCCATTTGCGCACAGCCTCGGTACCGACGCCGGTCAGCCGTGCGGCAGCCTCCGCACCACCGAGGCGTTCTATGATATGATCGGTTGGGATCGGCATGATGACCTGAATATGGGAAAAAACTTCCCACCGCAACCGGTCCCCTTTCGCATGGGAAGTTTCTTCCGCTCACAGGAGGGACACATGTATAAAACCCAACCCGTGATGACCGGCGGCTGCCAGTGCGGCGCGGTGCGCTATGAGCTGTTCGAAACGCCGGAATCGACCGTCTGCCATTGCCGCATGTGCCAGAAAGCCGTCGGCGGCCCGTTCGCCGCCCTGTCGAAGGTGCCCATCAGCCGGTTTGCCTGGACCCGCGGCGAACCCGCCGCGTTCCGCAGTTCCGATGCCGCCGAGCGCCACTTCTGCGCCGCCTGCGGCACGCCGCTGACGTTCCATTACCTCGACGGCGAGGCAATCGAGGTCACCACCGGCAGCCTCGACACCCCGGCGTTGGCGCCGCCCGTGAAGAACTTCGGTGTCGCCTCCCGCCTGCCCTGGATCGGCCTGCTGATGCCCGGCGCCTTGCCGGAGGTCCCGCCCGATCCCGCCCGCGTGATCGTCAGCCGACAGCATCCCGATCACGAAACAGCGGAATGGGTGCCTGCAGCCTAACGTTTCGGTATCCCGATCCGCCACCGCCATATTATACGTCCCGGCTTGACCATCGGCGTACGGGCGGTTTCTTCCCCCGTCATGGCCCGGCCCGTCCGGGCCACCTGTCGCGGCACGTGCTTGCACGGGTGGCCCGGACAAGCCGGGCCATGACGGGAAAACGCCTTGCGCCGCGGTCACACGCAGGAGACCCGGACCCCATGAGCCTGAGAGACCAGTTCACCGAGCAGTTGAAGACGTCGATGAAGGCCGGTGACGCGCCCCGCACCTCCACCCTGCGCATGGTCCTCGCCAAGCTGAAGGACACCGACATCGCCTCCCGCCCCAAGGGCATCGACAAAGTGCCGGATGAGGACATCGTCGCGATGCTGCGCGGCATGGTGAAGTCGCGCCGGGAATCCGTCGAGATGTACAACCAAGGCCACCGCCCCGAACTCGCGGCGAAGGAAGAAGCCGAGATCGCCGTGATCGAAAGCTTCCTGCCGTCCCAGATGGACCCGGCGGCAATGGAGCAAGCCGTGGCCGACGCGGTGGCGGAAACCGGAGCCGCCGGCATCAAGGACATGGGCAAGGTGATGGCCGCGCTGAAGGCGAAGCACGCCGCGACGCTTGGACATGGCCAAGGCCGGTCCGCTGGTCAAAGCCCGCCTCTCGGCCTGATCGCCGCGATGGCTCTGCCCGCCAGCTTCCTCGACGAGCTGCGGGCCCGCACCCCTCTCGCCGGCGGTGATCGGCCGGCGGGTGCGGCTGGCGCGGTCGGGCAAGCAGTGGAAGGGCTGCTGCCCGTTCCACGGCGAGAAGTCGCCCAGCTTCTACGTGTACGACGACGGCTACCACTGCTTCGGCTGCGGCGCGCATGGCGACGCGATCACCTTCGTCATGCAGAGCCAGGGCCTCGCGTTCATGGAGGCGATCAACCAGTTGGCCGCGGAAGCCGGGCTGGAGGTGCCGAAGCCGACCCCGGAAGCCGCCGAGGCGGAACGGCGGCGGCTGGATATCGTGGGCGTGCTGGAGGCCGTGCAGGCGCACTACCAGCGCCGGTTGGCCATGCCGGAAGGACGTGCAGCGCGAGATTATCTCGCCGGGCGCGGACTGACCGATGCAACCATCGCCCGCTTCGGCCTCGGCTGGGCCGGAGAGCGGGGCGGCTTGACCGGCGACATGGCGCGGCAGGGGATCGAAACCGGACCAACTGACCGAAGCGGGATTAATTCGCCGTGATGAGGAAACCGGTCGCGGCTTCGAACTGTTCTCGCATCGCGTGATGTTCCCGATCCGCGACCGCCGCGGCGCGCTCATCAGCTTCGGCGGCCGGATTCTCGGGCCGGGCCAGCCGAAATATGTCAACGGGCCGGAGACGGCGGTGTTTTCCAAACGCCGCAATCTGTATGGCCTGAACCTGGCGCGCGAGGGCGTTCGCAACGGCGCGACGCTGATAGTGGTTGAAGGATACATGGACGTCATCGCCGCCGCCCAGGCCGGATTTGCTGGCGCAGTCGCCCCGCTCGGCACCGCGCTGACGCAGGATCAGTTGGATGAGTTGTGGCGCGTCTCCCCCTGCCCGGTGCTGTGCTTCGACGGCGATGCCGCCGGGCGCGAAGGCGGCCTCGCGGGCGATGGAACTGGCGCTGCCGATGCTGACGCCGGACCGGTCGCTGAAATTCGCCACGCTGCCCGCGGGCGACGATCCCGATAGCCTGGTGCGCAAGGCCGGCGCCTCGGCGTTCCAGGCGGTGATCGACGTCGCCCGGGCACCGGCCGACGCGCTGTACGACATGGTCCGCGGCGAGGTCGGCGACGCGACGCCGGAGCAGCGCGCCGCGTTCCGGTCGCGCCTGATCGAGGCATCCGCCCGGATCGCCGACAAATCCCTGGCTGGTGAATACCGCAGCGCGCTGCTGGATCGCTTCTTCGCGGCCAAGACACGGCCGGGACGGAAGCGCTGGAGCGCGGCCCCGGCAGCCGGCCTCCGCGCGCCACGGGCGCAATTGCATCACGACGGCACCGCATCGGAACGCACACGCATCCTTGCCGCCATCCTGCTGCGCCATCCGTTTTTGTTGAACGAGGTGGATCAGGCGTTCGCCGCCCTGCCGCTCGATCCGCCCCTGACGCGGTTGCGCAACGCAATGGATGCATGGTCGCAAAAGGCTGAAACCCTTGACTCTGCTGACCTGATAGACCACCTCACGAAATCTGGATTAGAATCTGAAATTCAGCACGTCCTGGCCGAGGCCCCGATGCCTCTGCCGGCGTGCGCCGGTTCGGACGCAATGCCAGCCGAGGCGGAGTCGGGATGGTGGCACATATTTGGCTTTCTCAACGTCGAGCATTTGCGCGAGGAAGTGGCTTTGGCCCGCGCCGACGCCGAGCGGCACCTGACCGCCGAAACCGAGCGAAGGCTGCGAGCCCTGATCGACGCGTTCAATAAGGTTCGCAGCGGTGAACCCGACGGCGTGGGTCTTGTAGATGCTTAATGATAGAGGGCTCCCGGCGATTGCCAGCCGCGACCCGTCCGACGAAGGAGTGCCCTGATGGCCACGAAGCCCATCGCTGCCGGTGATAGCGCCACGGTTGAACAGGATGTCGAGACGACCTTGCTGGACGTCACGACAGTCGCGGTCAAGCGGCTGATCGCCAAGGGCAAGGAGCGCGGCTACATCACCTTCGATGAGCTGAACGCCATCCTGCCGCCGGACCAGAACAGCTCCGAGCAGATCGAGGACGTGCTCGCCAATTTCTCCGAAATGGGCATCCAGGTCGTCGAGAGTGAGGAGTCCGAGGAAGGCGAAGCCCCCGTCGCCAAGGCCGAAAAAGCCGATGAGGCGGAGGACGAGGAGCAGACCGGCAACGTCGATGAGGCCAGCCTCGGCCGGACCGATGACCCCGTCCGCATGTACCTGCGCGAGATGGGCAGCGTCGAGCTGCTGTCGCGTGAGGGCGAAATCGCCATCGCCAAGCGGATCGAAGCCGGCCGCGACATGATGATCAACGGGCTGTGCGAAAGCCCGCTGACGTTCAAAGCGATCATCACCTGGCATGAGCAGCTCAAGGCCGGGCGCATGCTGCTGCGCGACATCGTCGATCTGGAAGCCACCGACGGCGCCGGCGCGCCGGTGCCGGATGCGACCGAGACTCCCGAGGCCGGCGCCGATGCGCCCCCCGCCGCGTTCCCCGCCAACGATGACATGGACGGCGACGATGAGGATGGCGGCCCCAGCATGTCGCTGTCGGCGCTGGAAGAGAAACTGAAGCCCGAGGTCCTGGCGACCTTCGAGGAGATCGAGAACCTGTATAAGAAGCTGTACAAGATGCAGCACCGCCGGCTGGAGACGATCACCAGCGGCGAGGAAATGAGCCAGCGCTCGGAAAAGGGCTACGAAAAGACGCGCGAGGAACTGGTCGAGAAAGTCGGCCAGGTGCGGCTGCATAACAACCGGATCGAGGAGCTGGTCACCCAGCTCAAGCTGCTGAATCAGCGGCTGACGACGCTGGAAGGCCAGCTGATGCGGATGGCGGAGGGCTGCAAAGTCAACCGCGAGGAGTTCCTGAAAAACTACCGCGGCGCGGAGCTGGACCCGAACTGGCTGGAGCGTGTCGGACAGTTGACCGGCAAGGGCTGGAAGCTGTTCGTCGCCAAGCACCCGACCGATATCGGCAAGGTGCGGGCCCAGATTTCCGCCGTGGCGACCGATGCCAGCCTGCCGATCGCCGAGTTCCGCCGGGTGTATATGACGGTGTCGCGCGGGGAGCGGGACAGCGCGCGGGCGAAGAAGGAGATGATCGAGGCGAACCTGCGCCTGGTGATCTCGATCGCGAAAAAATACACCAACCGTGGGTTGCAGTTCCTGGATCTGATCCAGGAGGGCAATATCGGGCTGATGAAGGCGGTCGATAAGTTCGAGTATCGCCGAGGGTACAAGTTCAGCACCTATGCGACGTGGTGGATCCGGCAGGCAATCACCCGCTCGATCGCGGATCAGGCCCGGACGATCCGGATTCCGGTGCATATGATCGAGACGATCAACAAGCTGGTCCGCACCTCCCGCCAGATGCTGCACGAGATCGGCCGCGAACCCGCCCCGGAAGAACTGGCCGACAAGCTGGGCATGCCGCTTGAGAAAGTGCGCAAAGTCCTGAAGATCGCCAAGGAGCCGATCAGCCTGGAGACGCCGATCGGCGACGAGGAAGATTCTCACCTGGGCGACTTCATCGAGGACAAGGCGGCGGTGATCCCGCTGGACGCGGCGATCCAGGCGAATCTGCGCGAGGCTACAACTCGGGTGCTGTCATCGCTGACGCCTCGGGAGGAGCGGGTGCTGCGCATGCGCTTCGGCATCGGCATGAACACCGACCACACGCTGGAGGAGGTCGGCCAGCAGTTCAACGTGACCCGCGAACGTATCCGCCAGATCGAGGCCAAGGCCCTGCGCAAGCTGAAGCACCCCAGCCGGAGCCGGAAGCTGCGGAGCTTCCTGGACGATTAGGCGGAGCGACTCGCCATGGTGGCCGAAGGGCCACTGTGCCTGCCTGCTGATGTAGCAACCCTTGCTCTGCCCGAGATGAATTCTTACTCTTACTCGTAAGAGTAAGGAGGATCGGATGCGTATCACATCCAAGGGTCAGGTCACGATCCCTGCCGACATTCGGGAGCAGGCTGGGCTGCTACCTCATACGGACGTCGAATTTCACTTCGATGGCACGGACGTTAGGCTCGTTCGGGCGGCTGCAACCAAGGCGGACGGCAGAGGTGCGCGCGTGGTTGCGCACCTGCGCGCGCATCCGGGCGATGTTCCGATGAGCACGGAGGAAATCATGGCGCTGACCCGCGGCGAGTAAATGTCCGCCGTCTTGGTGGACAGCAATGTCCTGCTCGACCTGACCGCTAAAGATAGCGACTGGATGGAATGGTCGGCCGCAGCGCTCGAAGCAGCCGCCGACCGATTCCGGCTAGTAATAAATGCGGTGATCTACGGCGAGGTCTCGGTCCGCTATTCGCGCATCGAAGACCTCGATCTGGCGCTGCCGGAAGCGTTGTTCGAACGCGAAGAACTGCCGTACGAAGCCGCCTTCCTGGCCGGAAAGGCGTTTCGGAGCTATCGGCAACGCGGGGGCACCAGGCGCTCGCCGCTTCCGGATTTCCTCATCGGCGCCCATGCGGCCATTGCGGGATACCAACTTCTGACCCGGGATGTCCCGCGGTATCGGACGTATTTCCCGCACCTGCGGCTGATCGCTCCCGACTGACATCCGCCATGTAAACCGCGACGTGCCCAGCGGCCCGAAGAGACCAACCGGGCAGCGAGCCGGACATGGTGCAATGGCTTCCCATCGGTCAGGCTGCCGGCGGGCGTTGTTCAGAGCATATGCGCCAAATGGCATGCAACGAGATGGCCTCATGGCCGAACTCATTCCGGTCCAAACCGGCGTGGCGGAGCAGATGGTGCGCGAGGCCAATGCCCGCATCCAGGCCGCCCGCGGCAGAGGCGCAGCAGGACGCCGAACCGGCGGCAACGGCCGCTCCGGTGTCCGTCCCTGCCCCGGGCGCCCGAACCGAGGAGGAAAAGCACCAACGGCCGGTAAGAGCGGCTCGCCGGGCGATGACCCGAAGGAGCCATCGATGGACCGACCTCGAGCACAGAATAATGCTGCCGGACAGCCAACCCGGTTGCGCTTTATCGCTATATCCTGTTGGATACTGCGATGCCCTCCTTGATGCGAGCCTGGCCCCGATGATCCCGCCATTCGACCCGTGCACGCCCGCATTCAAAAGAGATGGCGTATCCCGTGTCGCGGCAACCGCCTCCCGGCGCTCAACCCGCACAGCGCAATGACGATCGACGCGACGGACCTCATCGGCGTGCGGCTGTCATCCGATGGCAAGCGCCTCCGCCTGCGGCTCCGCGACCAAACTGGCCAGAGCGTATCCGTTTCCCTGCCAGCCTGCTGGCTGAATGCCATGCTAAACGCCGTGCCGCCGCTTGATCGCGGCGAGGCGGTGCATCCGCTGGACAGCTGGAGCATGGATCACGTTGGCATCGGCGAGGACCTCGTCCTCACGCTGCGCACCCCGGAGGGTCAGGCGATTTCATTCCTGATGAAGCCCTGGCAGGTGGAGGGGATGGCGACGATCGCCACCTACGGCCGCACCGGCGAAACGCCGGACGGCACGGTGCATTAGTCCCAACCGCAAAGATAGCGACCCTGCCTCACGGTTGGACCCGCCCGCGTTGACGCTCCGCCACCCCGCGCCTAGCGTTCTGCTCTCAGCAAATCCGGGAGAGACCTCCGCATGTCCAACAAACTCAAGGCGCGCATCGCCGCGGGCAAGGCTGCCGTCAACGGCTGGCTCGCGATCCCCTCCGGCTTTTCCGCCGAGGTGATGGCGCAATGCGGCTGGGACAGCGTGACCGTCGATCTGCAGCACGGCGTGCAGGACTACCAGTCCATGGTGCAGTGCTTCCAGGCGATGCAGGCGCACCCGGTCACGCCTCTGGTCCGCGTGCCGTGGAACGAGCCCGGCATCATCGGCAAGTGCCTCGACGGCGGCGCGATGGGCATCATCTGCCCGATGGTCAACAACGCGGCCGAGGCGAAGGCCCTGGCCGATGCCAGCCTGTATCCGCCGGCCGGCAAGCGCAGCAACGGGCCGATCCGGGCTGCGATGTATGGCGAGGCGAGCAGCTACCAGGCGACGGCGAACACCGAAATCCTGGTCATCGCGATGATCGAGACCCAGGCGGGCATCGACAACATCGACGAAATCCTCAGTGTCCCCGGCATCAGCGGCATCTATATCGGCCCGTCCGACATGGGCCTCGCGCTGGGCATGATCCCGATCCTGGACCGGGAGGAGCCGGTGATCCTGGAGATCTACGGCAAGCTGCTGGCGTCCTGCAAAAAGCACGGCAAGTTCGCCGGGCTGCACAACGGCACGGCCGGCTATGCCGCGCGGATGATCCAGACAGGCTTCCAGTTCGTTACTATCGCGAACGACAGCGGCCTGATGGCGCGCGCGGCGCGGGAGGCCGTGCTGGCCACCCGCAAAGCCGGTGGCGACGCGGCGAACTGATCCTCAGGTTCGTTCGGCACTCGACCGCGGCGTGCGCATGAACCGCCGCGATCCGGCCGCGTGCGCAACCCGCGGATTTCCGAAATAAGCGGGCAGCGTGACCGCGGTCACCAACGCGCAATCGCCTCCGGGCCAAAGTTCATTTCGCCGATTGATCCGGATTGTCCGGGCCAGAGGCGATGCTTTCGACAAACGGTCTCGAAAGCGGACTTAACACCCCACAGGAGGAGTCAATGACAATGAACCTCAGTTTCAAGACGATCAACGACGCCAAGGATCTGACCTTCAACCAGTTGCTTGGCATCAACGACAAGGGCGAGATCGCCGGTTACTTCGGCAACGGAACCACCAACCCGAACAAGGGCTACACGGTGAACCCGCCCTATGGCCAAGGCAACTACACCAACGAAAACTTCCCTGGCTCAACCCAGACCCAGGTCACCGGCATCAACAACAACGACGGTCACACGGCCGGTTTCTGGGTTGACGCCGCCGGGAACAACTTCGGTTTTGTCGACCTCGGCGGCAAATTCGTCAACGTTGTCGATCCGCACGCAAAAGGCGCGGCCGCGGGTGGAGCAACCATCGAGCAGCTTCTCGGCCTCAACGACAAACACACGGCTGTCGGCTTCTACAACGATGCCAAAAACAACGCGCACAGTTTCACCTATGACATCAAGTCCGGCAGCTTCGATGCGGTCAACGTCTCGGGGTTTGCAAGCGTGACGGCCGCGGCGATCAACAATGAAGGCCATATCGCAGGCTTCGTGTCGAACGGCGGCAACGACGAAGGCTTCCTGAAGGAAGGCAACAAGGTCGAGTTGCTGAAGGGCCCGGCCGGCGCGGTTTCGGTCATGGCCCTGGGCGTGAACAACGAGGACCAGGTCGTCGGTTCCTACACCGACGCAAGCGGCGCGACGCACGGCTTCCTGTACGATGAGAGCAACAAGTCCTACACCACGATCAACGATCCCAACACCGCCAAGAGTGGCCCCGAGTCCATGACGGTTGTGAACGGCATCAACGACAAGGGTCAATTGGTCGGCTTTTACCTGGATGCCGCCGGCAACACCGACGGGATGCTGGTGCAGGTCAGCGGCCACAAGTAACTTAATCGCAACGAATTGTGGCGTCCGCATGAGGAACGGACGCCACAACCATCGGCTCGTCAATCCCAGCGCGAGGCCGCCGCATCGTCCGCCTCCCGCGCATCCACCCAGCCACCCTCGCCGTTGGCAAAGTCTTCCCGTTTCCAGAACGGCGCCTTGGTCTTCAGCCAGTCTATCAGGAACGCCGTGGCATCGAGCGCTGCCTGCCGGTGCGACGAGGCGGCGACCACCAGCACGATGTTGTCACCCGGGCGCAGCGCCCCGACCCGATGAATGATCGTGCACCCCAACAAAGGCCACCGCTCCGCCGCCTCATCGGCGATCTTGCCGATGGCCCGCTCGGTCATGCCCGGATAGTGCTCCAAGGTCATGCCCACGACCGCGGACCCCGCGCCACCGGGATCAGCGCGCACCGTGCCGACAAAGCAGCCGATGCCGCCGATATCCGTCCGCCCCTCGGTCAGCGCCGCGATCTCGGCGCCGATGTCGAAATCCTCGGTCTGGACTTTGATGTGTGCCATGCGGGCCGGACGCTAAACCCGGGCGCCCGGTTTGTCACACCAACCCGGCGATGAACCCGGGCAGCCCGGTCAGCCGCCCGGTCACCGAGCGTGCCGCATGCAGCACCCCGCGCACTGCCTCGGTCGCGACCGCCAGATCCTCGTTGACCACCACGTGGTCGAACTCCACCCAATGGCAGATCTCGTCGCACGCCACGCGCATGCGGCGTTCGATCTCCTCGCCGTGGTCCCCTGCCCGGCCGACAAGCCGCGAGCGCAGCGCCATCAGGTTCGGGGGCAGGACGAACACGCTGACCACGTCGGCGGGCAGCTTGTCCCGCAACTGGCGGTGCCCCTGCCAGTCGATGTCGAACACCACGTCGCGCCCCTCGGCCAGCGCCCGCTCCACCGGCGCGCGAGGCGTGCCGTAGGCGTGCGTGCCTTGCAGCACGCGCGCCCATTCCAGCAGGGCGTTGTCGCCCAGCGCCGCCTGGAACCGATCCTCGGTCAGGAAGTGGTAGTGGACGCCGTCGATTTCCGCCGGCCGCCGCGCCCGCGTCGTGACGCTGATCGAGCGCTCCAAGTGGGGCTCGGTCTTCAGCAGCGCCTCGGCAATCGCCGTCTTCCCGGCCCCGGACGGCGCCGACAGAACCAGGCAGACCCCGCGGCGCACGATTTCGATCATTCGATGTTCTGCACCTGCTCTCGCAACTGCTCGATCGCGGCCTTCAACTTCAGGCCGGCGGCGGTCAGCGCGGTTGTGGCGGATTTGCTGCACAAGGTGTTGGCTTCGCGATTGAACTCCTGCGTCAGGAAATCCAGCTTGCGGCCGATGTTGGCCGACTCCCGCAACAGGTCGTGCGCGGCGGCGATGTGGCTGTCCAGCCGATCAAGCTCCTCGCGCACGTCCGAGCGGCTGGCGAGCAGGGCGACTTCCTGGCTGATGCGGTCTTCCGACAGGCTCGGCGCCTCGCGCAACAGCGTTTGCAAATTGTCCAGCAGCCGCGCCCGCTGCGCCGCCGGCTGATCGGCTGCCCGGGTGGCGGCTTCGGCGCACAGGGCCGTAATTTCCTGCAGTTGCTTCGCCAGCACGGCGGCGAGACGCCCGCCCTCCGACTGGCGGGCATCGACCAGACCGGCCAGCGCGGCGGTGAAGCCGGCATGCACGTCGACGGCGATGGCCTCGCGTTCCTCCTGCTGATCCGTCTGCGCCTGGCGCAGCACGCCGGGCAGCGACAGCAGCGCGTCGGGCGACGGCGGCACGCTGCCGGGGATGCGCCGGTGCAGGTCGGTCGCGATCTTCAGCACCTGCTCCAGCGCGACGGGATCGAGTTCGAGGCGGGTTTCGGACGGCCGCTTGATCGTCAGATTCGCGGTCACGTTGCCGCGCTTGAGCAGCTTGCCCGCTTGCTCCCGCCAGCCGGCTTCCTTGCCGTCCCAGCCGCTCGGCAGCCGGAACCGCAGCTCCAGCGATCGGCCGTTGACGCTGCGGAGTTCCCAGGCCCAGCCAATCCCGTCGACCGCGCCCTCGGTGCGGGCGAATCCAGTCATGGAGGCAATCGGTGTCGTCATGCGCGCCGTCATACCAGCGGTGGTGTCCGATGCGAAGCGATAGTGGTGCCGCGCTTGCCGGCCCGGTGGTTTTGCGCTGCATTCCCTTGATGGGAGGACACATGGCACGGGAAATCCGCCTGCTGTCGACAAGCGGCATCCTCGGCTACGGCTTTCCCGAGGAGTCCCTGCGCGCCGGTCTCGACCGCGCGCCGCATGTCATCGGCGCGGACGGCGGCAGCGTCGATCCCGGGCCGCATTACCTCGGGTCGGGCAAACCGTTCTGCTCGCCCATCGCGATCCGGCGCGACCTGCGCCTGATGCTGAATGCCGCGGTGCGCGCGGGTGTGCCGCTGATGATCGGCACCTGCGGTGGAGCGGGCGGGGCGCCGCACCTGGATCTGGTTGCCGGCATGGCGCGGGAGATCGCCCGACAGGACGGGCTGCACTTCAAACTCGCGCTGATCCGGGCGGAGCAGGACAAAGCCAGCGTCAAGCGCCGGGTCGCCGCCGGGCAAGTGCGGCCTCTGGCGCACCTGCCGGATCTGACGGACGCGACGATCGACCGCTCGGCGCGCATCGTCGCGATGATGGGGCCGGAACCGTTCACCCGTGCGCTGGATGCCGGCGCGCAGGTCGTGCTGGCGGGGCGGGCGAGCGATCCGGCGCCCTGGGCCGCCGCCGCGATCCGCGCCGGGTTGCCGCCCGCCCCCGCGTGGTATGCCGGCAAAATGCTGGAATGCGGCGCGACGCCGTCGATCCCGAAGGGGCATGACTGCCTTTTCGTCACGGTCCGTGAGGATCATGTCGAATGCGAGCCGACAAACCCCGCGCGCCGGTGCACGCCGCTGTCGATCGCCAACCATTCGCTGCACGAGAACAGCAGTCCGATCCATCACATCGAACCGGGCGGCATGCTGGATACCTTGGACTGCCGGTTCGAGGCGGTCAGCGACCGCGCGGTGCGCATCTCCGGCATGCGCTGGCTCCCGGCGGAACGCTACACGGTGAAGCTGGAGGGCGTGGAACTGGGCGGCCACCGCTCGATCTGCGTCTGCGGCACGCGCGATCCGCTGCTGATCGGCCGTGTGGATGACTTCATTGCGAGTGTGCGGCACGAGGTGGCGGCCAAGGCCGCGGCATTCGGTGCTGATCCGGACAGTTATCGCCTGGGCATCCGTATCTACGGACGTGATGGCGTGATGGGCGCGCGCGAGCCGGTGCGGGACGCAACGCCGCATGAACTCGGGTTTGTGCTGGAGGTGATTTCGCGTGACAGCCAGGAGATGGCGAGCGCGGTGCTGGGCATGGCGCGGACCAATATGCTGCATACGGATTTCCCCGGGCGTTTGTGCCGGGAAGGGAACATGGCGTTTCCGTTTTCTCCGTCGGATGTCGAGGCTGGTCCGGTGTACCGGTTCAGCATTTACCATGTGACGGAACTGGATGATCCGGGGGAGCCGTTTCCCATTTATTACGAGTCTGTGTGATGCGCCCGGGTTTTGTCTTTTCGTTCCCGTTCTTGCAGCGGAGCGCCGGCTTTCAACGCCGATCGGCGTTTAGGCACCGCTTTTTACCGTGGAGGACCACGAGGACCGCCGAGCGCCGCGGAGTCGTCATGCGGACTGATCCGAAGTCAGATCGACCCGATGAGGCACGCACTGCGCGGATTTGTGCCGTTCTCCGCGGAGCTCGGCTGCCCTCGTCGTCCTCCGTGGTAAAAATCGGTAGAACGAATCACGCTGGCCTATCTTGGGGAGCACGAATTTGACATGGCGTTAATCCGAAACCTGGCAAAGGTCTGCAAAAGCAAGAACGCCGGTCCCTTCGACCTCACCATCGACATCGTCTTCGAAGACGCGGAAAGCTTCTACCGCGTCAAAGCCACCGGCGTGCTCGGTCCAGCCCTGTTCGCCCGCCTCTACAACGTGCCGGAACAGCACGTGCTGTTCACCCCCTACGACGCCGCCTTCGCCTTCAAGGCGACGCTGCCGCGCCTCGTCCCCGCCGGCGACTTCGGCGACACCGATGTGTATGGCTGCCAGCAGCACGCCCCGCTGTTGGACGTCGATCTTCCGATCTGAAAGCGAGACGGACCGATGAACCGCATGATGACCCTGGTCGCGTTCCTGCAAGCGCAGAACTGCTCCAACCTGCCGGGATCGTGGCGGCATCCGTCCACGATGCTGGATTTCACCACGCCCGAATACTACCAGCGCATCGCCCGCACGCTGGAGGACGGCAAGATCCAGCTTGCCTTCTTCGATGACCGCCTGGCGCTGCCCGATCTATACACCGGTCACCACGCCGATGCCGTGGGCGCGGGCGTGCGCGCGGTGAAGATGGACCCGTCCACCATCCTGATGGCGATGGGCCTGGCGACGCAGAAGCTCGGCCTGGGGACAACGTATTCCACGACCTACTACGAACCGTTCCACGTCGCCCGGGTGTTCGCGACCATGGACCTGATGCTGAAGGGCCGCGCCGCCTGGAATATCGTCACGTCGCTGAACAGTGCCGAGGCGCTGAATTTCGGTCATGCCGAACACATGGAGCATGACGCGCGCTACGACCGCGCCGACGAGTTCATGGACGTGGTCATGGGGCACTGGAACACGTGGGAAGATGACGCGCTGATCCTGGACAAGACAGGCAACCGTTTCGCTGACCCGGCGAAGGTGCACCGGCTGGATCATGCGGGCAAATACTTCCGGTCGCGCGGGCCGTTCAGCGTGCCGCGGTCGCCGCAGGGCCATCCGGTGCTGATCCAGGCGGGGCAGTCCGGCCGCGGCCAGGCCTTCGCTGCGCGGTGGGCCGAACTGGTGTTCGTCATCTACCATGACCTGGAGGCCGGGAAACAGCATTACGCCAGCTTCAAGCAAGCCGTCGCCGCCGCCGGCCGCGATCCCGCGCAGGTGCAAGTGGCACCGGCCTGCTACGTCATCGTTGCGGAGTCGGAGGAAGCGGCGCAGGCGAAGCGCGCGGTGATCGAAGCCTCGGCACGCCCGGTCGATGCGCTGGTGCTGATTTCCGAAGTGCTGAATTATGACTTCGGCTCGAAGGGCTACGACGAACCGTTCAGCGACGAAGAACTCGCGGGATTTTCCTGGCATGGATTCCGGGAGCGTGTGGTGAAGCACTCCGGCAAGAAGAACCCAACCGTGCGGGACTTCGTCGAAGTCTCCGGCCGTGGGACGATCGCCGAGCACAAGGTGTTTTGCGGCACGCCTGGATCGGTCGCGGATCAGATGGAGGAATGGTTCACCGCGCCGGCCTGCGACGGTTTCGTTCTGGCCGCGACGCACATGCCGGGTTGCTACGAAGACGTCGTTCGCCTGCTGGTGCCGGAACTGCAACGACGCGGATTGTTCCAGACCGACTACAAAGGCGCGACACTGCGTGAAAACCTCGGCCTGGAGATACCGCGGGCGGCGGACTGGCACGCGGCGCGGCGGGCGGCGCAATGACCGCCTTTCGCAGCCTGCTGTTCGCACCGGGCAACCATGCGCGCCGCGTGGAAAAAGCCCTGACGCTGGCCGCCGACGCGGTGATCCTGGACCTCGAGGATGCCGTCGCCATCAGCGAAAAAGCCGAGGCACGGCCGATGGTGATCGAAGCATTCGACAAGCCCCGCGCCAGCAGGCTGTATGTCCGCGTCAACGCCCTGTCCACCGAGTGGTGCTATGGCGATCTTGTCATGGTCGTGCGCCACGGCCTCGACGGCATCATGCTTCCCAAGGTCGAACACGCCCACCAACTGCGCACCGCCGACTGGGTGATCGGCAATCTGGAACACGCCCGCGAATTGGCTCCTCGCGGCATCGACCTGATTCCGATTATCGAAACCGCTGTCGGCTTCAGCAATCTGCAGGCGATCTGCGGCGCGGAAAGCCGCGTCCGCCGCGTTGCCTTCGGGGCTGGAGATTTCACGCTGGACATGGGCATGGAATGGACGAGAGACGAAACGGAATTGCTGCCGCATCGCGCCGCCTGCGTGCTGGCCTCCCGCGCCGCGGGCCTGGAACCGCCGATCGATACGGTGTGGGCCGATTTGCGCGATGCCGGGGGATTCACGGCGTCAGCGAAACGAGCGGCCGGGCTTGGTTTCCAGGGCAAAATGTGCATCCACCCCGACCAGATCGGCCCTGCCAACGCGGCGTTCACTCCGGACGAAGCGGCGGTGGCGCGCGCCCGGCGGATCGTTGCGGCATTTGAAAAGGCGGAGGCAGAAGGACTGGCATCCATCCAACTGGACGGCCAGTTCATCGATTATCCGATCGTGCACCGCGCCCGGCGCGTGCTGGAACAAGGAGGCGGCTGACATGGATGTGCAGGCGCTGGAGGGCTGCAAGGTCCTGGACATCTCCACGTTCCTGGCAGGTCCGTTCTGCGCCACGCAGTTGGGCGAATTCGGCGCCGACGTGATCAAGGTGGAACTGCCGGTTGTCGGCGATGCCACGCGCCGTTTCGGCACCATGACGGAGTGCGGGGATTCCTTGCCCTGGCTGTCCGAGTCCCGCAACAAGCGCTGCATCACACTGGATTTGCGCAAGCCGCAGGGCGCGGCGCTGATCAAGCGCCTGGTGCAGCAATCCGACGTCCTGGTGGAAAATTTCCAGCCCGGAACTTTGGAAAAATGGGGGTTGGGATACGATGTGCTCAGCGCGGTCAATCCGCGGCTGATCATGGTGCGGATTTCCGGCTTCGGGCAGACCGGGCCCTACAAGGATCGGCCCGGGTTCGGCCGCATCGGCAATGCTTTCGGTGGCCTGTCGTTCCTGGCGGGCTATCCGGACCGCGCGCCGGTGACGCCGGGCTCGGCCACCATTCCGGATTACATGGCTGGACTCTACGGCGCGCTGGGCACGCTGCTGGCATTGCAGGCGCGGGAACGGACCGGGCGCGGACAGATCGTCGATATCGGGCTGTACGAACCGATTTTCCGCATCCTCGACGAACTGGCTCCGGCCTTCGCGTATAAAGGCTATGTGCGTCAGCGGATGGGACCCGGAACGGTGAACGTCGTGCCGCACAGTCACTATCCCACCAAGGATGCCCGCTGGATCGCCATCGCCTGCACCAACGACAAGATCTTTGCCCGTCTGGCCGAGGCGATGGGGCAGCCGGGGCTTGCGGACGACACGCGGTGGGGCTTGCTTGCCGCACGGGAACGCGACCGGGCCGCGGTCGATGACGCCGTCGCGGCGTGGACCGTAACGATGGACCGGGCCGATTTGATGCATGCCTGCGAGGATTCGCAGGTGCCATGCGGACCGGTCTATTCGATCGACGAAATCTTCGACGATCCGCACTACCAGGCGCGCGGCAACATCCTGCGCATGCAGGACCCGCGCATCGGCGAACTCGCCGTGCCGAATTTGGTTCCGCGCCTCAGCGAGACCCCCGGTAAAGTGAATTGGCTCGGAGGCGCGTTGGGTGCGCACAACGAGGAAATCTACCGGGAGCGCCTCGGACTCGACGAGGAGGCGCTGGAAGGGTTGCGGGCGGCTGGCGTTATCTAACCGCCGGGTGAATGTTTCTTTATGGCGATGAAGGCGGCGAACCCGAAGCCGGTTGGATCGTTTCCAGGCGATCCGGTGCACGACACCGGTCACTGGTCTGGAGGAGGAGCCTTCATGTTGAAGTTAGCCACGGCATCGCTCGCGGCGGTCTCGCTCGCGCTGCCGGCGTTCGCGCAGAACACGGAATCGTCGACGGCGCACCACTCGACCGCCGCCATGGCCGCGCCCGCGACGCACGACACGGCCGGCAATCCCACCGGCAACGGCTACAACACGCCGTCCGAGCGCAACAGCGCGCTGACCGACAATGGCGGCATACGAGCCAGCAAGATCGTCGGATCCTCAGTCTACAACGACAAGGATCAGAAGATCGGCAGCATCGATGATCTGGTCATCAGCAATGACAAGACGCTGCATGCGGTTCTCGATGTCGGCGGCGTGATGGGCATCGGCGGTAAGATGGTGGAAGTGCCGTTCGACAGGCTGCAATTCGGCAACGTCAAAGGCAGCAGCGACAACCGCGTCGTGCTGCCCGGTGCGACCAAGGACGCGCTTAACTCGATGCCGGCGTTTCACTATACCAACCACGGGTAAGGTTTGACTGCTTCCGTGGCGGGCGGTTGCCCGCCACGGCAAATTGCGCTTTACCAGACCGCTCCGCTGTATCATTGTCTCCCGATAAACAAGACTGACAGACAACAAACTGTCCGCTTCAGGGAGACTTCATCATGCAATCAAACCGCGCGCTCACGCGCCGCTCGCTGCTGGCTGGCTCCGCCGGCCTGCTCGCCTCTCCCGCCATCACCGGTCGTGCCGCCACCGCGACCCGCGGCGTCACCGACTCCGAGATCGTCATCGGCACCATGACCGATCTGTCCGGCGTTACCGCGGTACAGGGCGTCAACAACGCCAATGCCATGCGCCTCGCGTTCGACGAAGCCAATGCGGCCGGCGGCGTACACGGCCGCAAGATCAGGTGGATCGTCGAGGACATGGAGTACATCGTTCCGAAGGCGGTGCAAGCGATGAACAAGTTGCTCAACCGCGACAACATATTCTTTGCGATCGGCAATGGCGGGACGCCGCACAACGACGCGGTGATGCCCGCGATGTTCGAAAAAAATGTGCCAAACGTGTTCCCGCTGACCTGTGCGCGCTCGATGTACGAACCGTTCAACCGGCTGAAGTTCGGGCAGTTCGCCTCGTATTACGACCAGATGCGCGCCGGCGTGAAGTATTTCGTCGAGCAGCGCGGCAAGAAAGTCATCGGCTCGATGTACCAGGACACCGATTTCGGCCGGGACGTTCATGCCGGGGTGGTGGCGCAATTGAAGGCGATGGGGCTGACGCTGGCGGCCGAGACCTCCCACCGCCCGACCGATACCGATTTCAACGCGGCGCTCGACCGCCAGCACGATGCGGGCTGCGACCTGATCTGCATGGGCACGATCGTCAAGGACACCACGATCATTCTGCAAACCGCCCGCAAGATGGGCTGGAACGTGGACTGCTGCGGCCAGTTTGCCAGCTACTCGACCGCGGTGGCGGAGGCGCCGGGCGAGCCGGCGGACGGGTTCTACTCGATGGCCCCGGCGCTGTATCGCTATCCGGACGATCCCCAGCCCGAGGTTCGGGACTTCACAGCGAAATACCGCAAGACATTTGGCATCGACGTGAATTACCTCGGCGAGGCTGGCTACACCTGCGCAACATTCGTCCTGGCGGCGCTGGACAAGGCCGGCCGGGACCTGACCCTGGACAGCTTTATCGGAGCGCTGGAAAGCATGAAGGACTGGCACGACATCTTCGGCGGCCCGGCGCTGTCGTTGAGCGCGACGAATCATCATGCATCGAGCCAATCGTTCCTGTCTCAGGTCAGGGGCAGGCGGTGGACGCCCGTGATGGATCAGGCTTTGAGTTTCTGAAGCGGCCCCCGGGCCGTGGTTTAGCCGATTTGTTGCGACGACGTGATAATCGACCCCCCACGCCTTTTGTTCGAATGGGCAATGGCGTGGATGGCCGGGCCAAGCGCCATATGCGCTAACTTAGTTGCGCCGACACCGGATTCACTGTCGTGTCATGGCCGGCCCTGCCGAGCCCGGCCATGACGCTATAGCAACGTCGGCTTGAGCTAGAGCATTTTCAGCCTGACTGGAAAGGTGGCGGACGCAGCCTTTTCGTCATGGCCCGGCTTGTCCGGGCCACCCCCGCAAGCACCTGCCGCGACAGGTGGCCCGGACAAGCCGGGCCATGACGGTAGGAGGGCTTCCAGTCAGCCTGAAGCCGCTCAAAAAACGGAAGATTCAACCAGCACCAGCGGCACCGGTTGCCCCCGCTCCAGACACTAACCGTACTGCTTCCGCAGTTCCCGCTTCAGCAGTTTACCCGCCGTGTTGCGCGGCAGGTTTTCCACGAACACCACTTTCTTCGGCAGCTTGTAAGGCGCCAGATGCCCCCGTGCGAATGCCAGCAAGGCCACCGCATCCACCTCATGCCCGGGCCGCAGGACGACGAACGCCGTTACCGCTTCAATCCATTTCGCATCCGGTAAGCCGACCACCGCCACCTCGGAGACTGCCGGGTGCGTGAACAGGACTTCCTCGACCTCGCGGCTCGCCACCAGCACACCGCCCGTGTTGATCACGTCCCGGATGCGATCGACGATGTACAGATACCCGTCCTCATCGAAATACCCGACGTCGCCGGAATGAAACCATCCCCCGGTGAATGCTTCAGCAGTCTCCGCCGGCTTGTTCCAATAGCCGGTCAGCAAATGCGGCGACCGGTGCACGATCTCCCCATGCGTGCCGGGCGGCACGTCATTCATGTCCAGGTCCACGACACGCGTTTCCACGTTCAGGCACGGGCGCCCGCACGACCCCGGGCGCGCGTCGTGTTCCTCCGGGCGAAGCATCGTGGCCAACGGTGCGATCTCGGTCTGGCCATAACAGTTGTAGGGACGCGCCCGCGGCAGCCTTTCCCGCAGCTCGTGCAATACCGGCACCGGCATGATCGAGGCGCCGTAGTAGATTTTCTCCAGCGACGAGAGATCGCGCGTGGCGAAATCCGGATGTCGCAGCAGGCTGATCCATACTGTCGGCGGCGCGAAAAAAGACGTAATGCGCTCCTGCTCGATCAGCCGCAGCACAAGCTCCGGCACCGGTGCCTCGATCAGGATGGTGCGGGCGCCCACCAGAAGCTGAGGCATGGTGAAGGCGTGGGTCTGCGCCGTATGGTACAGCGGCAAAGCCGCCAACGCCCGGTCGGCCTCGACAAAATTCATCCCCGGAATGACCGAGTAATACTGCGACATCATCGCCCTGTGCGTCATCATCGCGCCCTTCGGCGCCGCTGTCGTGCCGGACGTATAGACGATCTGCCCAAGGCTCTCGTCATCCAGATCCGGATCAAGCCCGACCGGCGCCCTGTCATCGAGCGCGACCGGAATGATGTCCTCCAGCCGCAACGACGGCACGTCGATTCCCGCCAGATTGGCTTCAAGCGCGGCCCCGGCCACGACCAGACGCGATCCCGACTGCTCGACGATGTAGGACAGTTCCTCGCCGGTCAGCGCATAGTTCACCGGCACATGCACGAAGCCCCCGCGCACGCAGGCCAGCCAGACAACGAAATAGGCATCCGAATTGCGGCCATACGCCGCGATCCGGTCGCCCTGGTTCAGCCCGCGGTCCGCGAAATGCCGGGCGACGCGATCCGCCGCGCGGTCCAGTGCGGCGAACGACCAGTCCCGTTCGCCAAACACCAGAGCCGAGCGGTCCCGAAACGATCTCGCACTCCGCCGAAGCCCGTCTCCCACCGTGTTGCGACGAACGAGGTCCATGTCACGCCACCGCCTCGGCTTCGATCTCCACCACGAAGCGCGGATCCGCCAGACCCGAAACGAACAGCAGGGTCGAGGCCGGAGCATGCTCCCCGAACACCGCCCCGCGCGCCGAGCGAAACGCCGCCAGCAGATCACGGTCGGTCAGGAACACAGTGGTCTTGACGATGTTCTCGATCGCCATGCCGTTGGCCGTCAGCACGGCCCGCAAATTCGCGAACGCCTGCGCGATCTGCCCGTCTCCGCTGGTCGGCACGGACCCGTCGAGGGCCATCCCGACCTGACCCGAAATGATCAGGCGGCGGGGCTCGCCGGCGATCTCGATGGCGTGGGTGTAGCCTGTCGGCTCGCGAACGGCTGGCGGGTTGCTGCGCGTGACTTGGGCGGTCATCGGTATCTCCCTGTTTTATTGTGCAAGCCAGGCCCGCACTTCGTTCCTGATGAATAGCATATCCGCGGGATTGACAACCGGGTTGCCCGCGCGATGACCCCAAATACTCGGGATCGGGCGCAACGATGCCGCAGCCAGGAATGGAAGCTCGGCCTCATTGTCCGCGGTCTGGAAGTAAAGATCGGTCGCGCCGGGCATCAGCAGCACCTTCGCCCGGATCGACCGCAGCGCGGCGCCGAGGTCGCCCTGATACAGGTCGTTGGCGCTGATATCCGCCGCCTCCCAGGTCCGAAGCTGAGCATACAGATCGGCCGCGGGGCGCGCGGCAAACCGGTCCTCCCAATCGGTCTTGAGAAATGTGTCCAGGTCGGGGGCGCCGAGGTTCGGCGCCGGGCCGTCCGAAAGATGCCTGCCGTCGCGATAAAACGCCTGGCTAAGCGCCCACGCGGCATAGATCCGGCCGAACGCGCGCTTCGCCGCCCGCGGTTCCGATGCGAACCGCCCATTGCCGAGATGCTGCGGCGCCGCCTCCAGTGTCGCCATCAGCGAGCGCAGGAACACCTGGTTGTGCACGGCGGTGCGGGCAACGCCGCAGTTGACGACGATCCGCTCGACCGCATCCGGGAACAGCGCGGCCCAGTGATACGCTTGCAGCGCGCCCATCGACCAGCCGTATACACAGGCGACGCGGTCGATGCCGAACAGTTCGACCAGGGCGCGGCGCTGCATCTGAACGATGTCGTGGATGGTCACCAGCGACGGGTAGTCCTCGGCGTTTGACGGTGACGTTGACAGGCCATTGCCGAACATGTCCGGGATCACGATGAACCAGCGCGCCGGATCGAGGATACCCTCGGGGCCGATCAGCCATTCCAGATCCGGGTGCCGGGCGGCATAGCTTGTAGGGTAAATTATCACGTTATCGCGATCCGGCGTCAGTCTGCCATGCGCCTTCCAGGACATCCTGGCGTCGGGAAGCCGCGCGCCGGCTTGCAAAATAATATCGCCTGCGTCGTAGATGCCTTGCTGTACTGGCCACGTCATCACCGGCGAATCTCCTTGCAGCGCCGCCGCCCATCGGCCGACCGGAACTTTTTCCTTGCATTCCGCCAATGCCTTGGCGTAAAACGACCTCGAACAAACACAGAACAACTCCAGCCCCTGGAAAATCCCCATGAGCCAACTTCAAGCGCCGTCGCCCCGCCAGCGTGAACAGGCCGCCGCCGCCCTGGCGCCGTTCTTCATGATCGGCGCGGATGGCGACACCGATCAAGCCCGGGGCGCCGCGGCCTCGATCCTGGACGAGTACCAGGCCAAGACGCCGAAGGAACTGCAACTCGCGGCCCAGATCGTCGCCTATGATTTCGCCACCCTGGCTTGCCTGGGGGCCGCGGCGAGCGTGGGCAACGGCGATCTGGACATCATGCTGGACCTGCAGGACAGCGCCCTCGCGCTCGATGCGCTGTCGGCCAAAAGCACCAAGGCGCTGGACGCGAGACGGCGGGAGCGGGAGCGGGCGCCGCATCTGATGACCGCGGCGAACATCGATTGGGACAACGCCGCGTTCCAGTCCGCCATCGGCCGGGCGCTGGAGAAGAAGCTCTACGCGGAGACCAAGTTGCCGGCTCTTGCCAAGCCGAAGCCGGCCCCGACTCCGCCGGCCAGGCTGCCGATCCTGCTGGCCGAACCGATGACGACATCGATGCTGGCCCGGATGGGTGCCGAGGCCAGCAGCAAGGCCAACCGGCGCAGCGCACCGCGGACGCGGCAGTAAGCACTTCTGTCGTCGCAGTAAGCACTTCCTCCGTCATGGCCCGGCGTGTCCGGGCCACCCCCGCGAGCAAGTGCGGCGGGGGTGGCCCGGACAAGCCGGGCCATGACGGAGGCGGCGGCGGGCGTCGGCTTGGCGCGGTCAACTACTGCCGATAAGGATCCCGACGCCGAACACCAGCGCCCCCCCGAACGCGACCTGCAGCGTCGCCGACACTGGCGGCGTGTCCATGTATTTCCAGCGCACCCAGGAAATCACCGCCAGTTCGACGATGACGACGCCGATCGCCACCGCCATCGCGGTCCAGAAATGCGGGATCAGGAATGGCAGGGTGTGGCCGATGCCGCCCGCCGTGGTCATCAGGCCGCAAATCGCGCCGCGGATCAGCGGGGCGCCGCGGCCGGTCAGGCTGCCGTTGTCCGACAGCGCCTCGGCGAACCCCATCGAAATGCCGGCACCGACGGAGGCCGCCAGACCGACAAGGAAGGTTTGCCATGTGTTGTTCGACGCGAACGCCGCCGCGAACACCGGCGCCAGTGTCGACACGGAACCGTCCATCAGCCCGGCCAGGCCCGGCTGGATGAACCGCAGCACGAACGCCTGCCGCGCATGCGCGTCCTCATGCCGGCGCACATTCTCCGGCAGATTCTCCTCGCGCAGCTGATCAGCGCGGTGCTCGTGCTCCACTTCGGCGTCGGCGAGGTCGCCGAGCAGCTTGCGGATGGTCACGTCCTCGCTGCGCGCGGCCGATCGGCGGTAGAACGCCTGGGTCTCGGTCTCCATGTCCTCCGCGAGGCTGCGCACGGCGTTCGAGATTCAGCGGCAGCATCTGCCAGACCGGCTTGTGCTGCACGAAGCCACGAATGTCCTGGCGACGGATCAGCGGAATGTGCTCGCCGAACTTCTTGCGGTAGACGTCGAGCAGCCGGTGGCGGTGTCCGGATTCCTCGGCCGCCATCTTGGAGAATACGGCGGCGCTACCGGGATACTCGGCGCGCAGCCCTTCGGCGATATCGAGGTAGATACGTCCGTCTTCTTCCTCATTGGCAATCGCCAGGGCGAGGATCTCCCGTTCGGTCAGGTCGGAAAAATTGCGCATGACCGCGAATGTGGCGGAAACGGCCGGGTCGTCAAGTGATCATCGTAATGATGAGAATGCGTCGCAGCCGCTGTCCCGTGTCAGGACGCCTTGCCCTTCACCGGGCGTGTATCGTTCGCCGCCACCGGGCTGACCACGCTGGCGATCGTCTCGCGCAACACGGTGATACGCAGGTTCGGCGCGATCTCGACCTCGATCTCGGTGGAGGGGACCTGCTTGCCGTCCTTGTCCTGCACCATCGGCACGCGCTGCACCGTGCCGAGGATGCCGCCGCCGGTGACCACCCGGTCGCCGCGCTTCAGCGCCTGAAGCATCTGGCGCATTTCTTTCTGTTTCTGCTGCTGGGGGCGGATCAGCAGGAAATAGAACACCGCGAAGATCAGGACCAGCGGCGCGAACTGCACGACGCCCTGCATCATCCCCGATACGTCCTGGGCATAAGCGGGGGAAATCAGGGTGAACGGGTTCATGGGAACACAAGTCCTTGCGGTGAGTTGGGGCGGACCATAGTTTCCGCCCTCCTTTCGTCAAGCCACCTGGATGCCGCAAGTTATGGAACAACGCCTCTTCGACCTGGTGACCCGCATCGCCGACGCGCTCGAGCGTCTCGCGCCGCCGCCAGCCGCACCTTTGAACCTGGCGGAGGCGGACGCTTTCGTGTGGCACCCGTCGCCGGCGCACCTCGCCCCTGTCCGCAAAATTTCACGCGTCGATATCGGCCTGCTGAAAGGTGTCGATCGGCAGAGGGACATTCTGGCCGAGAACACCCTGCGCTTCGCCCGGGGCCTGCCGGCCAACAACGCCATGCTGTGGGGCGCCCGCGGGATGGGCAAGTCGTCGCTGGTGAAGGCGACTCACGCGGTGGCGAACCGGGAGGACCCCGGCTGCCTGGTGCTGATCGAAATCCACCGCGAGGACATCCGCACCCTGCCCGACCTGCTGAACCTGCTGCGGACGGAGGCCAGGCGCTGCCTGATCCTGTGCGACGATTTGTCGTTCGAGAAGGAAGACGCCGATTACAAGGCGCTGAAGTCGGTGCTGGACGGCGGGATCGAGGGCCGTCCGCACAATGTCCTGTTCTACGCCACATCGAACCGCCGGCACCTGATGCCGCGGGACATGATCGAGAACGAACGCTCGACCGCGATCAACCCGAACGAGTTGATCGAGGAGAAGGTGTCGCTGTCGGATCGCTTCGGCCTGTGGCTGGGGTTCCACAACTGCGACCAGCCGACGTTCCTGGCGATGATCGAAGGCTACGCCGAGGATATCGGCCTGCCGATCGCCCGGGAGGCGCTGCATGCCGAGGCGGTGGAATGGTCGGTCACCCGCGGCGCCCGGTCCGGCCGGGTAGCCTGGCAGTTCATCCAGGAGATGGCGGGGCGGCTGGGCGTGGTGGGAGAGTGGTAGCTGCCTAAGGCGACGCCCAAGAATGACTGCTTGAGTCCGGCGGCTTCCTCTAACCGTCATGGCCCGGCTCGTCCGGGCCACCTGTTGCGGCAGGTGCTGGCGGGGGTGGCCCGGACAAGCCGGGCCATGACGGAACAATATCGACCGCCCGTTTCGCTTATTCTTGGGCGTCGCCTAACGCCGATTTCGAAGAAATGGTCGGCTGAAACAGCACGGCGTTAATAAAAAATTTACCCCGGCCGCATACCGTTGGCCTGGCACAGACGGGACCGGGGTTTCCATGGACACAATTAGTGCAAAGCATCGCGTGCGGCAAGTCCAATGTCGCGAGCTGCCCCGTGAGCGACGGCGATTTACTGGAAGACGCGCTGTCGCCTGAGCGTTTCGGCCGGCTATCTGGCGTGGGCGGGTGGTGATCGCAGCCGGGCACTCGACCTTTACGCCCTCAACATCCGGTTGTCGGAGGCACTCTATCCGCCGCTGCAAATGCTGGAGGTCGTGCTGCGCAATCGCATCCACAGCATCCTGTCTGGCTGTCTTCCCCTGCGGCGGGCTGGTGCGGCGGCCTCGACCGATTTGACACGCTCTATCCATCGGACAGACTGCGCCTGATCGGCGAGTAGACGGCGTCCCCGGCGGCGTTCAACTCGACCGACCATAGTCCACAAAATGACAACAAGGAAACCGGTCCATGCGCAGCGCCGTCATCGTTTCCACCGCCCGCACGCCCATCGGCCGCGCCTACCGCGGCGCCTTCAACGACACGCAAAGCCAGGCGCTCGGCGGCCATGTCATCGCCGAAGCGATCCGCCGCGCCCGGGTCGAGGCCGCCGAGGTCGAGGACGTCGTCATGGGTGCCGCGCTGCAACAGGGTGCGCAGGGCTTCAATATCGCGCGCCAGGCCGCCTTGCGCGCCGGACTACCGGAGTTGGTCGCCGGAATGTCGGTCGATCGGCAGTGCGCCTCGGGCCTGATGGCGATTGCCACCGCGGCGAAGCAGATCATGCAGGACGACATGCAGGTCGCCGTCGGCGGCGGGCTGGAGTTGATCTCCCTGGTGCAGACCAACGCCGTCAACCGCAGCCGCGCCCAGGACCCGGAGCTGCTCGCCCGCGTCCCCGGCCTGTATATGACGATGATCGAGACGGCCGAGTTGGTCGCCGATCGGCATGGCATTTCGCGGGATGCGCAGGACGAATACGCGCTGCGGTCGCAGCAGCGGACGGCGGCGGCGCAGCAGGCCGGCCGCTTCGACGACGAGATCGCCGGGATGCCGACGGAGATGCTGGTCACCGACAAGGCCACCGGCGAGACCAGCCGCAAGCGCGTTTCTCTCGCCAAGGACGAAGGCAACCGGCCGGAAACCACGCTGGAGGGCCTGGCCTCCCTGAAGCCCGTCTTCGCCAACGGGCAGGTGGTGAAGCAGGGCAAATTCATTACCGCAGGCAACGCCTCGCAGCTTTCCGACGGTGCCTCCGCCGCGGTGCTGATGGAGGAGGCGGAGGCGTCCCGCCGCGGCTTGCGCCCCTTGGGCATCTATCGCGGCATGGCGGTGGCGGGTTGCGCTCCGGACGAGATGGGCATCGGCCCGGTCTTCGCCGTGCCCAAGCTGCTGGCCAAGCACGGCCTGCGGGTCGAGGACATCGACCTGTGGGAACTGAACGAGGCGTTCGCCTGCCAGGTGCTGTATTGCCGCGACCGCCTCGGCATCGACCCGGACAAGCTCAACGTCAACGGCGGCGCGATCTCGATCGGGCACCCCTACGGCATGTCCGGCGCCCGCATGGTCGGCCATGCGCTGATCGAGGGGCGGCGGCGGGATGCCAAGTTCGTCGTGGTGACGATGTGCGTCGGCGGCGGCATGGGCGCGGCCGGCCTGTTCGAGACGACCTGAGATGCCGGTCGATCCTCAGATCCAAATGCTGCTTGACCTCGGCGCTGCGCTGCCGCCGCTGCACACGCTGACGGTGGCCGAAGCGCGGGCGCAGTTCGCCGCGCGCAGCTTTCCGGGATTGCGCGTCCCGGAGGTCGCCCGGGTGGTCGATCGCGACATGCAGGGCCCGGCGGGGTCGCTGGCGTTGCGTATCTACACCCCGTTGGGACAGGGGTTGTTCCCGCTGGGGCCGTTCCCGCTGATGGTGTTCTTCCACGGCAGCGGCTTCGTGGTGTGCAGCCTGGATACGCATGACGGGATGTGCCGCAACCTCTGCGCCGGCAGCGGCTGCGTCGTGGTCTCGGTGGATTACCGGCTGGCGCCGGAAGCGAAGTTCCCTGCCGCGCCGGACGACTGCCTGGCGGCGACGCGCTGGGCGGTGGCGAACGCGGCGGGGCTGGGAGCCGATGCGGGGCGGGTGCTGGTGGCCGGGGACAGCGCGGGCGCCAATCTGGCGGCAGTGACCGCGCTGCGCATCCGGGATGAGGGGGGTGCGAAGCTGCTCGGTCAGCTTCTGATCTATCCGGTGACGGATCACTACGATCCCGGCACGCCTTCCATGGTCGGGAATGCCGAGGGCTACGGCCTCACCCGCGCCGGCATGATCTGGTTCTGGGACCACTACCTGGCCGATCGGCGGGATGCCGCCAATCCGCATGCGAGCCCGCTGCGGGCGGCGGATCTGAGCGGTTTGCCGCCAGCTTTGGTGGTGACCGCCGAATACGATCCTCTGCGCGACGAAGGCGAATACTACGCCGATCGGCTGCGCCGGGCGGGAGTGGCGACGGAGATGAAGCGGTGGGACGGGATGAACCACGGGTTCTTCTTCTGGCCCGGCGTGGTGGACAAGTCCGGGGCGGCGATCGACGAGGCGTGCGCGTGGGTGCGGGCGACGCTGAACCGCTGATCGAGCCCGCATTGCGGATTTCCACCCGTTGGAATCACGCCCTGTCAAAGAGCGCCGGCAAATTCCGGCGGCCGTGCACGACACGCAAAACACGGACATCCTCGCCACGAATCTCGTAGACGATGATGTAGTTTCCGACCGGGAAGCTCCGTGTTCCACCGCCGAGATCATCGTCGCGGGGACGTCCAATCCCGGGATGCTCTGCGAGCAGGTAAAGGCGTTCCGTTATGGCGTCGATGTGCCGATCCGCCAGCGCCTCGCTCCTGCTTTCCTTGGCAATATAGAATCAGATCTTGTCCAGGTCCGACCGTGCCTCGCGCGACAGCCGATGCACAGTCAGCCCGGGGATTGCCGTTCGGCGGCGAAACGCTGCCGGCCGCGCCGCTTCACATCCTCGGCCAGGTCGCGCATCGACTCCCGGGTAATGTCGATGCCTTCTCCGCTGTCGATGGAAGCCCTCGCTTCGTCGAGGCTGGCGATGAGATCCGCGCGCTGGCGCTCACGCTCTTCCCAGAGCAGCAACGGTTCGGTGATCGCATCTTCGGCGCGACCGATCCGGCCCGCATCGACAGCCTGCCGGATGAACGCCTCTTGGTCCGCGGTCAGGGTGATAACCATCGATAGCACCTCTCAAAATCGGGGTTAGTCCGGCAGTGCGGGCGAAGTCAATGTTCGGGTTGGGGAACTACGGCCCGACATACGCCCCGCCATTGACGTCCAGGATCGCACCCGACAAGTAACTCGCCGCCCGCGTGCACAGGAACGCAATCGGCCAGGCCAGTTCCTCCGCCCGGCCGATGCGTCCCATCGGCAAGCTGGGCCCAAGGTTGAAACCGCGTGTCATCGGCGTCTCCACCGGCCCCGGTGCCACCGCATTCACCAGCACGCCGCGCCCGACTGCGTTCCGCGACAGCCACTTCACCAGCGCATGCACCGCCCCCTTCGACGCGGAATAATCCGGCGGCGTGCTCAGCGACGTCCCGCCGGTCTTGCCGGCAACAGACCCGACAAGCACGATGTGCCCGCCACCATGCGCCGCCATATGGTTGATCGCGGCGGCGGCGAGCTGCAGCGGCACCCGCACGTTGACATCCATCACCCGGTGGAAGCGCTCATGCCATGCCGCATCCTCGTTCCACGGCCTGCCCTCCAGGATGCCGGCGCAATGCGCCACGGCGTGCAGCCGCTCTCCCGCGAAGAACGACCCGAGGAACGCATCGTCGGCCAGGTCTCCTTGCGCCACGGCATATATCCCGCCCGCCGCCTGGATCTCGTCGCCGGTATCGTCCAGACGTGCCCGGTCGGTGATCAGCAGTGTCGCGCCGAGTTGGGCCAGCACCAGGGCGGTTGCCTTGCCGATACCGCTGGCGGCTCCGGTTACCAGGACGCGCTTGCCGTCCAGAGACAGCGCTGCAGGCAGTGGTATGGCGGTCATGCGGCTTCCTCCGGTTCTTGTCCTGCGCCGCGATGATGAATTCGTGTCCACCGAGGCGCAACAGCCGGTTATCACCATGGTTGTGATTGACCTGAAGCGCCACGGTCCATAGCTTCCGGCCATGTCCGACACCGTCCGTAACAACATGCCAGGCGTGCCAAAGGCCTGGCCATTCGAGGAAGCGAAGAAGGTAGCCCAGCGCCTTGCCGCCTCCGGCAAGGATCATGCCCTGTTCGAGACCGGCTACGGCCCGTCCGGCCTGCCGCATATCGGCACCTTCGGGGAGGTCGCCCGCACCACCTGGGTGCGCCACGCCTTCACCGAACTTACCGGCCTGCCGTCGAAGCTGCTCGCGTTCAGCGACGACATGGACGGGCTGCGCAAGGTGCCGGACAACGTGCCCAACCGCGACATGCTGATGCCTTACCTGGGCAAACCGCTGACGCAGATCCCCGACCCGTTCGGCACCCATGACAGCTTCGGCGCGCACAACAACGCCCGGCTGCGCGCCTTTCTGGACTCCTTCGGGTTCGAGTATGAGTTCGCCTCCTCGACCGCCTACTACGCCGCCGGCCGCTTCGACGCCGCGCTGGTGCGGGTGCTCGAGTGCTACGATGCGGTCATGGCCGCCACCCTCCCCACATTGCGGGCCGATCGGCAGGCGACGTATGCGCCGGTGCTGCCGATCCATCCAAGGACAGGGATTGTGATGCAGGTGCCGATGGAGCAGGTCGATCCCGCCGCCGGCACGGTCACCTGGTCCGATCCGGAAACCGGCGAGCGGTTCGAGACCTCGGTCAAGGGCGGCGCCTGCAAGCTGCAATGGAAGGCCGACTGGGCCATGCGCTGGTATGCGCTGTCGGTCGATTACGAGATGTCCGGCAAGGACCTGATCGACTCGGTGAAACTGTCCGGCAAGCTCTGCCGCATCCTCGGCGGCAAGCCGCCGGAGGGCATGACGTATGAACTGTTCCTCGATCAGGACGGCCAGAAGATCAGCAAGTCGAAGGGCAACGGCCTGTCGGTGGACGAGTGGCTGACCTACGCGCCGCCGGTCTCCCTGTCCCAGTTCATGTACAACCAGCCGCAGCGCGCCAAGCGGCTGTTCTTCGACGTCATCCCGCGCGCCGTGGATGAATATGTCGGCAACCTCGACAAGGCGCGCACCCAGCCGGCGGAGGACCTGCGGACCAATCCGGTTTGGCACATCCACGCCGGCAGCCTGCCGAACCATGCCGGCAGCCCGATTTCGTTCGGCATGCTGCTGAACCTCGCCAGCGTGGTGAACGCGGATGAGCCGGACATCCTGTGGGGCTTCATCCGCCGCTACGTCCCCGGCGCAAGTCCGGAAACCGAGCCGCTGCTGGCCCGTTTGACAGATCACGCGGTCGCCTATTACCGGGATTTCGTCCGGCCCGACAAACGTTACCGCGACCCTGACCCTATGGAGCGTGCGGCTTTGCAGGATCTGGCCACAGCGCTCGAGACATTGCCACGGGACGCCTCGGCCGAGACGATCCAGCATGCGGTCTTCGAAGTCGGCAAGCAGCATCCGTTCGCGAACCTGCGCACATTCTTCGGCTGCCTGTATCAGGTGCTGCTCGGCCAGCAGGAAGGCCCGCGCTTCGGCGGCTTCGTCGCCCTGTACGGCATCCCGGAAACCATCGCGCTGATCCGATCGGCGCTTGCCCGCCAGGCGGACGCGGCCTGACGATGGAGCCACGCAAGCGAGAGGGTCTGACCAACTGGCTCCGCCATCTGCCCCCGCTTCTGGGCATCGTGCTGCTGATTGGCGCGATCTACGTGGTGCAGCGCGAATTCCGCCATCTCAGCCTGAAGCAAATCGGCGAAGCGCTGAGCGCGATCCCGGCCCACTCGCTGTGGTTCTCCTTCATCTGGACCATTCTGTCGTACTTCATCCTGACGTTCTACGATCGCCTGGGCACGATCTATGCCGGTCATAAAGTGTCCTACGGCCGGGTCGCGTTCGCGTCGTTCTGCGCCTATGCGCTGTCCCACAATCTGGGGTTCGCCGCCGTCTCCGGCGCTGCCGTGCGGTATCGCCTCTACGCCCACTGGGGCCTTACGCCGCTCCAGATCGGCAAGACCGTCGCATTCTGCAGCCTGACCTTCGGCCTGGGCGGCATGGTGCTGGGCGGCGCGATCCTGTTCATGGAGCCGCGGGCGATCCCGTTCTTCGGCCAGCACCTGCCGGCCATCGCGCTGTACGGCGTCGGCGCGCTGCTGTGGCTGATCGTCATGGGCTACGTCACCTTCGCCAAAGTGCTGGGACACATCCGGCTGTTCGGGCACGAGATCGCGCTGCCGGGCTGGCGGATGGCGATCGTCCAGGTGATGCTGGCCACGATCGACGTCGCTGTCACCGCGACCATCTTCTTCGCGCTGCTGCCGCACGCGCCCGGCCTGACATGGCTGATTTTCCTCGGCGTCTATGTCGCGTCCTACACCGCCGGCCTCGCGGCCAACCTGCCCGGCGGAATCGGCGTCTTCGACACGGCGATGCTGTTCGGGCTGGCCCCCTACCTGGAAGCCCCGCAGATCGTCGGCGCCATCCTGGTGTTTCGCCTCTATTACTACATCATACCGTTGTTCCTCGCCGGGTCCTTGTTTGCAGGCAACGAGATCCTGCTGCGCGGCAGCGGGCTGCTGCGGCACTTCGGGCGCCTGCCCCCCGTGCAGGCCATCGGCCGCTGGAGCGAGCCGGACTTCGCCGTGACGGCAATCACCGGCGCTGTCGGTGTCTGCGGGGCGTTGATGTTGTTTCTCGGCGTGCTGGCGCCGCAGCCGGATTTCTCCTGGCTGGACCCGGATTATGCCGAGTTCGCGATGCAGGCCGGCCAGTTCGTGCCGTCGCTGATTGGCGCGGGCCTGGTGCTGATGGCCATCGGCCTGTCGCACCGCGTGAACCTGGCCTGGGTGCTGACCATTCTCTTGCTGGTCATCGGCGCCGCCTTCACCGCGACGCAGGAAAACCGCCTCTGGGTCGTCGGCATCCTGGTGCTGACGACATTGCTGCTCGCGCCATTCCGCGCCTGCTTCTACCGCCACGCGCATCTGCTGAGCGGGCCGTTGCAGCCGGGCAGCGCGCTGTCGCTGATCGTCCTGGTGGTTTGCCTGCTCGCCCTGGCGGTGACGCGGCAGCAAACCCACGCGCTGCACAACAACGCATTCTGGATGGTCATCATCTCCCGGCAGGAGCCGAATACCGTGCGCGTAGCCGTCGCGGCCGCGGTGATTCTGGGCCTGACGGCGCTGTGGCTGCTGGTCCGGCCCGGACGCGTGCGGTACCTGCCTTGGGACGACAACGCCCGGCGGATGCTGCGCCGCCTCGGCGCGCCCGCGGACCAGACCGGTTCGGCCAGCGTGGACGGTCTGGTCATGGGCGAAACCGAGCGCGCTGCGATTCCGTTCCGGCGCTGCGGCCGCGTGTTGCTCGGCCTGGGCGACCCGGCGGGCGAGGAAACCGATCGCGTATCCGCCATCTGGCGTCTACGCGACCTGGCGCGGCAGGAAGGACTGGAACCGGCGGTGTGGCGCGCCGGGCCTGACTTGCTGAAAATCTACGGCGATCTCGGGCTGACCGCGCTGCCGCTGGGCCGCGACGGGTTGCCGCTGCCGGAATCCGAGGGCGATACGCCGCCATCCGATCAGTATTTGGTGTGCGTGGCGGAGCGGGACCTGAATTTGCTGCTGCCGGTGCTGCCAAAGCTGGCCCGCGGTCAACGATCGGCTGCCCCGGCTTCGGCCTGATAGATGAAAAATTGGAGGCGGATTGCGGATCTTAGCGGGTGGATCCCGGTCCCGTGGCCGGCGGGGTACGGTATGCCGCGATCGTTATAATGGAAAATCTGGCGAAATTTGGGCGATTCAGCGGAATCCGACGGAATAGGTATGGGCGAATGCGTGATCGCACCCTATAGTGCATGGGCCTGTAGTGACGACACGAGGACGGTGCCCGCCCCCGGGAGGGTTCGTGGTACTTTCCTGGCTCGGTTACCCAAACGGGAGCAAACCGGCGCCGTAGCCCGCGAAGGCTTCGAACGCCATGAACAACGCGTATGATAATAGGGACGATTTTCTCTTGAACATGACCAACCGCGGCCGCGGACGCCCCAGCCGGCGGCGCGGCTTCGACGACGACTTCGCCTTTGACCGTGCTCCGCCGGGCGACATGCCGCGGACTCCACCGTCATGGCCCTCCTCGGCCGGATTCGGCCCGGAACACGATGCCACGGTCAAGTGGTTCAATCCCGAAAAGGGGTTCGGTTTCGTGGCCCTGTCCGACGGTTCCGGGGATGCATTCCTGCATGCCAACACCCTCAACCAATCAGGCCATAGCGCCGTCAGCCCGGGCGCCACGCTGCGCGTCCGGATCGGCCAGGGCCAGAAGGGGCGGCAGGTGTCGGAGGTGCTTTCGGTTGACGAAAGCACCGCGACTCCGTCCTCCGGCCGCGGTGCCGGTGGCGGCATGGGCGGCGGCGCGCCGCGCGGCCCGGCCGGCGGCTTCGGCGGCGGCGCTGGTGCGCCTCGCCGCGGTGCCCCGACAGGCCCGTCGGTGGAGATGCAGGGTACCGTGAAATGGTACAATGCAACCAAGGGCTTCGGCTTCGTCGCTCCGTCGGAAGGCGGCAAGGACGTGTTCGTGCATGCCTCCGCGTTGCAGCGGGCCGGCGTGATGCAGCTTGCCGAAGGTCAGACCATCTGGATGGACGTCGTTCAGGGGGCCAAGGGCCCGGAAGCGACCTCGATCCGGACCGACTGATCCCGGCTTTCGGGATATGCTGAGATCGCCCGGGTAGGGACGTCCCTGCCTGGGCGTTTTCGCGTCGCCCTTCCACGGCGCGGCGACACGCGGCATGCTGGTCTCTCGGTTTCAGGAGGATGCTGATGTCGCTGATCGTCGCGGTGATCGCTCCCGGCATGATGGGAAGCGCCGTCGGGAAACGCCTGACCGCCAGCGGACTCGAGGTCCGCACCCTTCTGGCCGGCCGATCGGCCGGGACTTTGAGGCGGGCGGCGGAGGCCGGGATGCGCGGGGTCGAGCCTGACCGGATCGCGGAGGCGGATTTCATCCTGTCCATCGTGCCGCCAGCCGAGGCTTTGCCGCTGGCGGAGCGTTTGGCGCCGGCGCTCCGGGCGGCGCGGCTCAAGCCGATCTATGTGGACTGCAATGCGGTGAGCCCGGAGACGGTGCTGCGGATTGACGGCGTGGTGCGGGAGACGGGGGCGTCCTTCGTCGATGGCGGGATCATCGGGCCGCCGCCGGAGCCGGATTCGAGCAAGACGCGGATCTATCTGTCGGGCCCTGATGCCGGAAAGGTCACCGTGTTGGCGCGGTACGGGCTGTCGATGCCGGTGCAGCCGGGGCCGGTTGGCGCGGCCTCGGCGATGAAGATGTCCTATGCCGGGATCACCAAGGGGTTCACCGCGCTGGGCGCGGCGATGATGCTGGCGGCGACTCGCGCGGGGACCGCGGACGCGCTGATCGCCGAGATGGCGGTTAGCCAGCCGGCTTTGTTGAAGTGGCTGACGGCGCAGATGCCGAAGATGCACAGCAAGGCCCATCGCTGGGTCGCCGAAATGGAGGAAATTGCCGCCTTCGTCGGCGCCGATCGGCCGGGGGCCGGGTTCTATGAGACGGCGGCGCGGCTGTATGAGGGGATCGCGGCGGATTTCGCGGGGCCGCGGGTCGAGACGGCGGCGCTGGATGCGTTCTGCGACACGGCGAAGGGGGCCTAAGGTAACGACGCGTATGTTGCGCCGCTCCTGTGCCTTGGCCGGGGGCGCGGGAGAGCGTCGCGGCGTGGGGCGCATGGAGAATCCCCTACAACTCGTTGGTTTGCGGCCGCTTTCGATACCCGTCGCGGCCAGCATAGACGGCATAACCGAGACGGACGAAAACGCCACCGATTAGGGTAAAATTGCAGGGGCCGTCTTGGTTGCATACAGCCATGTGCTGACCGAACCAAGCGCGGGTAAAATCGCCCGCAACCGAGAGATGCTCGGCTGCTTGCACCCACTCTGACTTTGTCACGCCCTTTCGGTGATGCGGCTTGGTGGGATCCTTGTTCGGCATGGTGTAGATCAGGGCGGGTTGCCCGTTGCGGCGCGTTCCCCAGACCTCTGCGACGACAACCTGTGATCGAGGCTTTTGGATCACCGTGCCGGGCTTAATCTTTGCATCGATATCCGCCAAAACACTCGCCATCTTCGCCCCGGAATTTTCCTCGGAATAGCATTGTGAGACACTTACACCCGGTTTCGCCTGACCGGGCTGCTCATCCAGCGTTCACTGTAATTCGCCATTATGCAATGGCGCTTTTCAGCTATTGTTCAACGGCCACTTCCGTAGCTGATAAGCCCCATCCCAAAACAGCCACTCATACTGCGTGGACCGCACGAACGCCGTCATCATCTTCGTCCGCACCGCGTCCGAGGCCGCCTCGGCGGCGCGGTCGGTCGCGGCGATGACCTGCTGCACCACGGCGCCAAAGGCTTCGTCGGCGTAGGTGTCGATCCAGGCGCGGTACGGATTGTCCGCCGCCGCCTCACGCGCGATCGCCTGGCCGACATCCCAGTAGATCCAGAAGCACGGCAGCAGTGCCGCCAGCAGCACCTCCCACGGCTCGTGATACGCCGTGGCGAGCAGGAAGCTGGTGTAGCCCAGGCAGTCCGGCGACGGTTCGCCACGCGCGGCATCGGCGCCGAAGCGAGACAGGTATTGCTCGTGCAGCGCCTGCTCCACGGCAATCCCCTCCAGCGCGGCATCGGCGAACAGCCGCAATGTCGCGCCATCCGGTCCGCGCGCCCCGGCCAATGCGAGGATGCGCGCGTACTGCTCCAGATACAGCGCATCCTGCCCGATGTAGAACCGGAACCGGGCCTGATCCAGCGTGCCCGCCGCCAGTTCGCGGTTGAACGGCAGGGCGTGGATCGCCGCCCTCAGGGCCGCCGTGCGCTGCCACGCGCTGTCGCAGAACCCGGTCATGCGAGGCTCTTTGATACCATCTCGAACGTGTTCCGCGACAGGTTCGGCAGATCGAGGATGCGCTGCAGCTCCTGCTTCATCAGCGCCTGCCGCCCGTCATCGTAGCGCCGCCACTGGCCGAGCGGAGACACCATCCGCGCCGCCACCTGCCCGTTGGTCGGGTCGAGCTGGATCACCGTATCGGCATACAGCCGGTAGCCGGCGCCGGACGGATCATGGAACCGCACCTGGTTGCCGGCGAAGCTGCCGATCAAGGCGCGAACCCGGTTCGGGTTGCGCAAATCGAAATCCGCGTGCGCCTTCAGCTCCGTCACCGCCCGCACGGTGTCCGGCAGCGGCGACAGCGCCTGGATCGCGAACCACTTGTCCAACACCAGCGGGTCGTGCCGCCACGCCTGATAGAACGCCGCCAGCGCGTCGAGCCGTTCCGGACACGCGACCCCGGACAGGATCGCCAGCGCCGAAAGCACATCCGTCATATTGTGCCCGGCATCGAACTGCGCCTTCGCCAAACTGACGGCGGCGCTGTCGCCACTGGCGACCAGGTAGCTCAGGCAGGTATTGCGCAGCGACCGCCGGCCGATGGAGGCACCATCGATCTGGTAAGCACCGGTATCGGTCAGCCGATGGTAGGTGGCGCGGAATTTTTCGCCCAAGGCACGGCCGATGGCGATGCGCGCGGTATCCCGGGCCTGATGGATCGCGTCCACATCGACGACGGTCATCTTGTCGGCCAGCGTGGCCTCGCCGGGCAGCGCCAGCGCCTCGGCGGCGAAGGCCGGTTCCTGGTCCAGAGCAGACTCCATCGCCGCGATCAGCGCCGGATCGACCGCGGGACTCTCGCCCTTGCCGATCGCCGCGACCATCTCCAGCAGCACCATGGAGGCGACCTGCTGACCCGACTCCCACCGCACGAACGGGTCCGTATCATGCGCCGCCAAAAACCGCAGCCGATCGGCTGACAGGCCGGAGAGTTTGACGGGCGCGGAGAAGTCGCGCAGCAGCGACGGTATCGGCGGGCTGGCGACATCGACGAACTCGAAGCGGTTGGTCGCCCGGGTCGCCAGCAGCACCCGGGTGCCGGGTGTCGCCTCGGCCTCGCCGTCCAGCCGGGTCGGGAGTTCCTGGCCGTTGCCGTCGAGCAGGCCCATCGCCACCGGGATCACCTGCGGCTGCTTGTCCGGCTGCCCGGGCGTGGGGTTCGTCTTCTGGCTGATTGTCAGCGCGTAGCGTTTGGTGGCCGGGTCGTAGGCGTCCTCGACCGAAACCTCCGGCGTGCCGGCCTGATGGTACCAGCGCTTGAAATCCCCCAGATCGACGCCGGATGCGTCCTGCATCGCCTGGACGAAATCGTCGATGGTGACGGCGTGGTTGTCGTGGCGGGCGAAATACAGATCCATGCCGCGGCGGAAGGCGGTGCGGCCGATGATGGTGGCCATCATGCGGATGACCTCGGCGCCCTTGTTGTAGACCGTGGCGGTGTAGAAATTGTCGATCGCCATATAGGCCTGCGGCTGCACCGGATGCGCCAGCGGGCCGGCGTCCTCACGGAACTGCGCCGCCCGCAGCATCGCGCACATCGGCGATCCGCTTCACCGCGCGGCTGCTCTGATCGGCCGAGAACTCCTGGTCGCGGTAGACCGTCAGGCCTTCCTTCAGCGAGAGCTGGAACCAGTCGCGGCAGGTGACGCGGTTGCCGGTCCAGTTGTGGAAATACTCGTGCGCGATGACCGTCTCGATGCCCTGGTAGTCGCCGTCGGTCGCGGTCTCCGGCCGGGCGAGGACGTATTTGGTGTTGAAGACGTTCAGGCCCTTGTTCTCCATGGCACCCATGTTGAAGTCGGACACGGCGGCGATGTTGAAGACGTCCAGGTCGTATTCCAGGCCGAACACGTCCTCGTCCCACTTCATCGAGGTCTTCAGCGCCTGCATCGCATGCGAGCAGCGGTCCTCATCGCCGCGGCGGACATAGATGCCGAGATCGACCGTGCGGCCGGAGCGGGTGGTGAAGCTGTCCTTCACCGACACGAGGTCGCCCGCCACCAGCGCGAACAGATAGCAGGGCTTCGGATGCGGATCGGCCCAGGTGACGCGTGTGGCGCCCGTCGCCGAGGTCGGTCACCGGGCCGGGATTGCCGTTCGACAGCATCACCGGGCAGGCGCGCTTGTCCGCGGTGATCGTCGTGCGGTAGCGCGACATCACGTCAGGGCGATCGGGAAAATACGTGATGCGGCGGAAGCCCTGCGCCTCGCACTGAGTAAAATAGTTGCCGCCGGAGACGTACAGACCGGTGAGTTCGGTGTTGTCCTTCGGGGAGATCCGCGTGGTGATCTCCAGGGCGCAGGCGTCCGGCATGTCGTCGATCAGCAGGCCGCCCGCGATTTCCACCGGCGTGACGGGTGCGCCGTCGCGGGTCAGGCTGACCAGGGTCAGCGCCTCGCCATCCAGATGCAGCGGCGTATCCGGGCTCCGCGTCCGGGTTGCGGCGCACCGCCAGGCGCGACACCACTGTGGTCGCCGCTTCGCCGAGTTCGAAGCTCAGCTCGACCGTGTCGATCAGGAAGGCGGGCGGGCGGTAGTCAACGAGGCGGATTTCCGCCGGGGCGGCGTCGGTGCGGTGGGAATCGGCTGGCATGGTGTCTCCGGCGGGACGTTCGGAGGTTACATATAGGGACGCTACCGGCCGCGCGCTGCCTCCGCGAGAATCTCCCGCGCCAAGGGCAGCATCGCGTAGTCCACCATCGCGCCCTGGTAGCTGACCGCGCCCAGGCCGGCTTTTTCCGCGGCTTCGAAGGCGGCGAGCAGGCCGGTGTAGTATTCCACTTCCTCCGCCGTCGGGCGAAACACCGCGTTGGCGATGGCGACATGGGTCGGGTGCATCACCGCGACGCCGGTGTAGCCGATGTCGCGGGCCTTGCGGATCAGCCGTTCCACCGCGTCCAGGTCGGTTGCCGCGGTGCCGAAAATGCCGGCGAGCGGATAAGGCGCGCCCCCGGCCCGGCTGTCCAGCACCAGCTTGGAGGCGAGATAGAGTTGCTCCGTCGCCGCCGGAGGTCGCGCGGAAGCCGAAGGCGCGGGCGAAATCGCCGGATACCGGGCCGCTGATCGCGCCGTGGATGCCGCGCACGCGGGTGCTGGCCTTGGCGAGGTTGTAGGCGTCGTACATCCCCTGCGCCGTCTCCGGCAGCGGCAGGATGCCGACGCTGCCGAGCGGCAGCTTCGCCGCGCCCTCGGCGTAGCTGAGCAGGTCGTGGACGCGGCGGATTTCGTCGGGGGCGGCGACCTTGGGCATGACGATCGCGGTCAGGCCATCCGTGACCGCGGCGGCGATTTCCGTCTGTGTGCCGTCATGCAGTGGCTGGATGCGGACGAAGGCGCCGACACCGGCGTCGCGCAGTTCGTGGATTTCGGATTTGAGGTTGTCCATCGCCTGCGGCTTGAACTGCGGCGGCACCGAATCCTCGATGTCGAGCACCGCGGCGCCGGGGGAGACGCGGATCGCCTTGGCGACCCAGTCGCGGCGATGGGCGGGGACGAACAGGGCGGATCGGATGGGCCACATGCGGACAGGTCTCCTTTGGGCGGGAGTTTGCGGGTGGGAGCGGCGGCGTGCAATCGGGGTGGGGCGGAGATTTCCCGGATGTTGAAATGGTTCGAGGTGTCGTGCGTGTCCGGATGGGCTGGCGGGTTTTCAAGCATCGCGCTTCACCACGGAGAAGGGCGAGGGCCGCGGAGAAGGCAACATCGGGCGGTCTTGGGTCGCGTTTCCGCGACACGAACGCGGATCGTTGGCGCAGCGGCAGCCAGCCGGACGTCCCGCCGATAACGTGACGCCGAAGAATAAGCGAATCGGGCGGTCGATCTTCTTCCGTCATGGCCCGGCTTGTCCGGGCCACCCCCGCCAGCACGTGCCGCAACAGGTCGCCCGGACGAGCCGGGCCATGACGGCTAGAGGGAGCCGGTGGACTGAAGCAGTCATCCTTGGACGTCGCCCAAGCCATTCCAACAACTCCGCGGCCCTCGCGCTTCTCGTTCTGCACTCCGTGTTGAAAAGCGGTGCCGGATGCCGGTTCGGCCTCGCGATCGGGTCGCGGATTTGTCTTCGTTACTTTGCCGCTTCCGGTACGCACCGCTGCCGACCCGCCACGCCAGTCCGTTCACCCGCGATCGTGCGTGGCGCGGACTGCAAGAAAGCGCGGGTGCCAGGGCCGTGTCACACTCGAACCGGCAGACAAACGGTATAGTCCAGATCCAGCACCACCGCCGGATGCATCTTGCCGTCCGGCCCCTCCGCTGGGAAATCCTCGCAGGCATGATCCTTAGCCGCGATCGTCCGCACCCGCAATGCCCCCAGACCGGCGCGCAGCGGCATCTTGCCGCGGATCTCCGACCACGCGTAGATCGTATCGCCCGCGAAAGCCGGCGCGACATGCCGCCCGCCGTTCAGCGCCACGATCTTGAACGCGTTGGCCAGCCCGTTGAACGACAGCGCCCGGGCAATGCTGATGATATGGCCCCCGTAAATCAACCGCCGTCCGAACCGTCCGGCCTTCGCCGCATGCTGGTTGAAATGTACCCGGGCGGTATTCTGCCACAGGCGCGTGGCGAGCATGTGCTCCGCCTCCTCGATCGTCACGCCGTCAATATGGTCGATCTTTTCGCCAACCTCATATTCATCCCACAGCGCGCCGCTGCCGGAGAGCGTGGTGTCGTAGCCCGTCAGATCTATCCCCCGAGGCACCACGATGTCATCCGCCGCCACCGCGTCCGGCAGCACCGGCACGACCGCCTCCGGCGACTGGGCGGCAGCGTTGCGTTTCGGCACGAGAACCCAGCGGACATAGGACAGCACGTCCTCGCCCCGCTGATTGCGGCCGGTGGACCGCACGTAGACCACGCCGGAATCGCGCCTGGCGGTCTCCCGCAGGCCGATGACCTCGGACACCGTGCTGAGCGTATCTCCGGGATAGACCGGCACGCCGAAGCGGCCGTCGGCATAACCGAGATTGGCGATCGCATTAAGCGATACGTCCGGCACCGTCTTGCCGAAAACCAGATGAAACACGCACCAATCATCAAGCGGCGCCGCCGGCAAGCCGATGGCCCGGGCCATCTCCCGGCTCGATTGCACGGCGAAACGGGACCCGTACAACGCGGTGTGCAGCGCCACGTCCCCCTCGGTGACGGTGCGCGGCGTCGCATGCACGATGGTCTGGCCGACGCGGAAATCCTCAAAGAAATTGCCCGTGGTGGTCTTCGTCGTTGGCATATCGGATCCTTACCAGCGGCTCAGGCGAGTTCCACCGGACCCGCAACAATCTTGCTGTCGCGCAACCGGGCGATCTCGCCGTCGCCCAGCCCCAGGTCCCGGCTGAGGATTTCGTCGGTATGCTCGCCCAGCAGCGGCGCCCGTCGAATCGCCTCCCGCCCCACCCTGCCAAAGCCGATCGGCGAGCCGGGGACGAGGAAGCGGCCGATGCCGGGCTGGTCGAGTTCGGCGAACAACGGATTGGACAGGGAACAGCGCGCGTCCTCCTCCACCATCTGGCGGAACGTCTGATACGGCCCCCAGCATACCCCGGTGCCATCGAACGCCCCCCGCACCCCGGCCAGCGTGCGCGCCCGGGCCCAGGGACGGAGCAGACAGGAAATCGCCTCCCGCGCCGTGAACCGGTCGCCTTCGCGGTGGGCCAAATCCAGCTCCAGCAGCGACCCCAACGCCTCGAGCTTCGCCGTCAGCCCGGTCGCAACCCCAAGTTCCTTCCACATCCGGTCGGTCACCACCGCGATATAGATCAGCCGCCCGTCGCTTGTTTCGAACTGCGCGCCATAGGCGCCGAACAAATCGTTGCCGCAGGCGCGGCGGTCCTCGTTCGCCACCTGCACCTCAGCGATGTAGCCGAGGTTCCCGGCCATGGCGAAAGCGATGTCCGCCAGCCCGACGCGCACCGCCTGCCCCTCGCCCGTCAGGCGGCGGTGGCGTTCGGCGGCGATCAGTCCCAGAGCCAGGTTGATCCCCGCCAGCGCGTCCCACACCGGCATCACGTGGTTGACCGGGCTCGCCCCCGGTCCGGTCACGAACGGAAACCCCGCGGCGCAGTTCACCGTGTAATCCACCGCCGAGGTCCCGTCCGGATTGCCGAACAGGCTGGCCATGATCAGGTCGGGACGCCGTTCCCGCAGCGTGTCGTAGCTCATCCAGCCCTTGGCCGCCGGGAAATTGGTCAGCAACAGCCCGTTGCCCGGCCCCGGCGCGGTCACCAGCGCCGCCACCAGCTCGCGCCCCTCCGGCGTGCCGGTATCCACCGCGAGCGACCGCTTGCCCTTGTTCAGCCCGGCCCAGTACAGGCTGTGGCCGTCCGCCGTGACCGGCCAGCGCCTGGCATCCAACCCGCCGCGCAGCGGATCGAAACGGATCACGTCCGCGCCCATCTGCGCCAGCGTCATCCCCGCCAGCGGCGCCGCCACGAAGGCCGAGGCTTCCACCACCCGCAGCCCGTCCAGGATCCCGGTCATCGGCACACTCCCGCGATCAACCAACCTTGTAGGACCGCGGGCGAAACCGTACACTGATCCCACCAAGCACGGAATACCCGCTGATCGAGCGTGTCGATCCCCATCCGAACGGATGCCGAGGAAGCAGCCATGCGCAGCAAGATCGTAACGGCCGACGAGGCGATCGCCCTGATCCGCGACGGCGACACCCTGTCCAGCACCGGCTTCGTGCAGACCGGTTTCGCCGAGGCCCTGCTCGCCGCCCTGGAACGCCGCTTCCTCGCCACCGGCACGCCCCGCAACCTGGCGTTGTTCGCCGCCGCGGGCCAGGGCGACGGCAAGGAAATGGGCATCAACCACCTCGGCCATGAGGGCCTGCTGCGCCGCGTCGTCGCCGGCCATTGGGCGAGGATGCCGAAGGTCAGCCGCCTCGCGCTCGACAACAAGATCCAGGCCTACAACCTGCCGCAGGGCATCATCTGCCAGCTGTTCCGCGACCTCGCCGGCGGCAAGCCCGGCACCTTCTCCAAGGTCGGCCTGCACACCTTCGTCGATCCGCGCTACGGCGGCGGACGGGTCAACGCCGTCACCACCAAGGACATCGTCAAGCTGGTGGACGTCGATGGCGAGGAATGGCTGTTCTACAAAGTCGGCAAGGTCGATGTCGCCTTCATCCGCGGCAGCACCGCCGACACCTTCGGCAACATCACCATGGAACGCGAGGCGCTGACGCTGAACAACCTGTCCATGGCGATGGCCGCCAAGAACAGCAACGGCATCGTCATCGCCCAGGTGGAACGTATCGCCGAGCGCGGCACCCTGCCGCCCCGTCAGGTCAAGATCCCCGGCATCCTGGTGGACTGCATCGTCGTCGCCGAGCCGCACGAGCACCGCCAGACGGTCGCCACCCAGTACAACGGCGCCTTCTCCGGCGAGTACCGCGTTCCGCACGCGGCCGTCCGCGCCACCGCAATCACCGAACGCAAGATCATCGCCCGCCGCGCCGCGTTCGAACTGCCGCCCAACGGCATCATCAACCTCGGCGTCGGCATGCCGGAGTCCGTGGCGGCGGTGGCCAACGAGGAGCGCATCTCCCACCTGCTGACCATGACCGTGGAATCCGGCCTGATCGGCGGCATACCCAGCAGCGGCGCCGACTTCGGCACCGGCGTCAACATGGACGCGGTGATCGACGAGAACCAGCAGTTCGATTTCTACGACGGCGGCGGCCTCGACATGGCCTGCCTCGGCATGGCGGAGTGCGACGCCGCCGGCAACGTCAATGTCAGCCGCTTCGGCGGCAGGCTCACCGGCGCGGGCGGCTTCATCAACATCAGCCAGAACGCGCGCCTCGTGGTGTTCGTCGGCACCTTCACCGGCGCCGGCCTGAAGATCGCGGTGGAGAACGGCCAACTGCGCATCCTCGAAGAAGGCCGCCAGCGGAAATTCGTCAAGCAGGTGGAACAGATCACCTTCAACGGCCAGTACGCCTACGACCGCGGCAAGCCGGTCTACTACGTCACCGAACGCTGCGTGTTCCGCCGCATCCGCCGCGGCCTTGCACTGATCGAGGTTGCCCCCGGCATCGACGTCGCCCGCGACATCCTTCCGTTCATGGATTTCGAGCCGGTCATCGGCGAATACGGCACCATGGATGCGCGCATCTTCAGCCCGGAGCCGATGGAACTGGAGGCGGAACTGCTGAACCTGTCGCTGCCGGAACGGGTGATCTACGACGCCGAGCGGAACATTCTGTTCCTGAACTTCGAGGGCATGTACGTCCGCGTCGCCGAGGACGTGAAAGCGATTTGGGACATCTGCGAACTGCGCTGCCGCGCTGCCGGCAAATGGGTCGGAGTCGTCATCAACTACGACCGCTTCCGCATCTCGGGGGACATGCTCGACGCCTATGCCGAGATGGACCGCTACTTCCTGGCGCATTACTTCACCAAAATCACCCGCTACGCCACCAGCGCCTTCCTGCGGGCGAAACTCGGCGAAGCGTTCTCGCAACGCAACATCGCTCCGCACGTGTTCGAGCGACGGGAAGAGGCCCAGGCCTTCCTGGCCTCGGTCGGCCAGGAGCCGGGGAAGGAAGCATGACACAGACGCGGCTTACCGCGTTGCGCACGGTCGGTCCGTCCCGTGTCATGGCCGGGCTTGTCCCAGCCATCGACGACTTTGCCGCGTCCGCCACCGCAAGTCGTGGATGGCCGGCCCAAGGCCGGCCATGACACGGGGCCAACGGCGGTACGCTCGGCATGGCACCCCACCGGAGAAACGACTATGAAACTCCCCGCCGACTTCTACCGCCCGCTCGCCATCGGCGCGCCGGAGCCGCTGCGCCAGCTTCCCGTCGCACCCGAGCGCATGATCCATTTCTTCCCGCCGCATCTGCCAAAGGTGTGCGCCAAGGTGCCGGACCTCGTCGGCCAGGTGGACGTGCTGCTCGGCAACCTGGAAGACGCCATCCCGGCCGAGGCGAAGGACGCCGCCCGCGCCGGCTTCATCGACGTAGCGAAGGCCGTGGACTTCAAGGACACCGCCCTGTGGACCCGCATCAACGCCCTCAACAGCCCCTGGGTGCTGGACGACCTGCTGCAGATCGTCGCCGCCATCGGCAACAAGCTCGACGTGGTAATGCTGCCGAAGGTCGAGGGTCCTTGGGACATCCACTACCTCGACCAGTTGCTGGCCCAGCTGGAGGCGCGGCACCAGGTGCGCAAGCCGATCATGATCCACGCGATTCTGGAGACGGCGCAGGGGGTGAAAAACGTCGACGAGATCGCCTGCGCCAGCCCTCGGATGCACGGCATGAGCCTGGGCCCGGCGGACCTCGCCGCCTCGCGCGGGATGAAGACGACGCGCGTCGGCGGCGGCCACCCGTCCTACGGCGTTCTGGCTGATGCGAATCCCGAGGGCGCCCCGCGCACGCTGTTCCAGCAGGACCTGTGGCACTACACGGTGGCCCGCATGGTCGATGCCTGCCTCGCCAGCGGCATCCGCCCGTTTTATGGACCGTTCGGCGACTTCAAGGACGAAGCCGCCTGCGAGGCGCAGTTCCGCAACGCCTTCCTGCTCGGATGTGTCGGTGCCTGGAGCCTGCACCCGAGCCAGATCGTCATCGCCAAGCGCGTGTTCAGCCCGGAGGTCAAGGACGTGCTGTTCGCCCGCCGCATCCTGGACGCGATGCCGGACGGCACCGGGGCGGTGATGCTGGACGGCAAGATGCAGGACGACGCGACGTGGAAACAGGCCAAGGTGATCGTCGACCTCGCCCGTCTGGTCGCCCGGCGCGATCCGGACCTCGCCGCCGCCTACGGCTTCGGCTGAGGTTGGGTTAGGCGACGCCCAAGAATAAGCGAATCCGAGGGGCCGCCCCCTTCCGTCATGGCCCGGCTCGTCCGGGCCACCCCGCCAGCACCTGCGGCGATAGGTGGCCCGGACGAGCCGTGCCATGACGTTTTAGGAAGCGGCCTAAAACGGACTTTTTGGCTAATATAGGAAATTGTTCTTGACGCCAGGCTGCAACCCCAGGTAGAACGCCCGCACCGCACTCCGAGCAAAGCACCATGGCAACAACCGAACCCGCCGCCCCTGCCAATAACCTGGCCAACCTCATCCTCGCCCTCCTGGCGCCGATGTTCCTTTGGTCAACCGCGGGCGACATCCGTCTCGCCTACAGTGCCGCAGCGGAAACGGTGAACGAATTCCGCATCGCCAACCGCCTCAGCCTGTTCACCGTCGCCAAGATCATCGCCTTCGACATCGCCACGCTGAGTTCCCTCAGCCTCTCGATGTACGAGGATGTCTCCATGCTGCTGGCCCTGCGTCTGCGCGGCAACGCCAACAGCCTCGACCGCTCGGCCGAACGCAGCCGCCGCCTGCTGGAACAGGAGAGCCGCCCCGGCGCCGGCCATATCGAGCAATCCCTCGAAGCCTCGGTCGCCGAAGCGCAGCTTATGGTCAGCGAAGCCAAGGCCCGGGTGCGGGCCGCCACCTCAGCGCCCGGCACGCCGCCGGACGCCGAGCCGGCACCGGCTGCCGAAGCGGTAGAGGTTCCGGCTGCGGCGCCGGTGCCGCCGTCTCCCGCAACCGCCCGCACGGCGGCGGAGGCGCGGCAGGCCGCGTGGGCCGATGCGATGACCGCGGTTGCCGGGGAGTTCGCGGCCGGTCTCGACGACCTTTCTCCCGACGAGCGGTGGAAAGAACTCGCGCGGATCAAGGCGCTGACCACCGCCGCCGGGGAGCTGTCGTCCGGCGCGACCCCGCCGCCGTCAGGCGCGATGGCAGCGGAGTAGACCAACGCCTGACCTGGCAGAGCCGGCGCGCACTCGCTGCTCAAGTGCCATGGCCGACCACGCGACATAAATAAGGCAGACCGTGCCACGCCAAATGACTGAGCGCCCATGCGGCTTGTCCGGGCGATGACGTGAGAGTCGGTTTACCCTCGGTCAAGCGGCCGACAGCAGCCAGAACAGCCCGCCGGACAGAGAAATCGTCGCCGGCAGCGTCGCCACCCGGGCGATGACGATCTGCCGCCACACCACGGCCGGCTGCATCCCCGCCCCCGACCCGGCCATCGTCCCTGCTACGCCCGACGAGATGATATGTGTCGAGCTCAGCGGCAGCCCGGAAAACCCGTCAGCGCGGGGGCCGACGATGGGGCAACGGCTGCGAACACGCCGCTGGAACGGCCGCATTGCGCTGCGGTCGCCGCGTCATTGGAACTTCATACCGTGCCTGGCTGGCCATCCACGACTTTGCCGCAACCGGCACCGCGAGTCGTGGATGGCCGGACTAAATCCGGCCATGACACGGAGGGCCGGCCATGACACGGGTATCGGGCGACCCGCGAACGGCGGCGGCAACTGTGCCCGCCAACGGTGGCGCCAACCGTGCCCGTGCGTGCCGCGCCGGCATCCAACGCAATCGGTGGCACGCCCGCCACGCCCGTCTTCGTTCCGGCCCGGAAACTGGCCAAGCGTCCTTGACACCCGTTTCCCCCGTCGTTAGCAAGACGCCGCTTTCCGGCACGTAATGTTGCCAGGAGCGAGCATGAGCCAGGATCAGGGCGGCAAACCGGACCCCTCGTTTGAGGAACGTCTTGCAGCCGCCCGCAGCAAGCAGGGTCTCGACGCCCCGCCGACGCCGCCCCCGAACGACCAGGGGGCGCTCGGCGGTTCTTTGTGGAGAATCGGCCTGCGGGTGGGAATTGAATTGGTTTCGGCCCTTGTGGTGGCGGTCGCCATCGGGTACGGGCTGGACCGGATTTTCCACACCACCCCGATCCTGACGGCGGTGTTCGTCCCCTTGGGTGGCGCGGCCGGTGTGGTCAACCTTTGGCGCATGTTCGCGCCGAAGAAGTCGAGTTAGGGTAGGAGCAAGGCGCGTGGCGGCCGAGGGTTCGAACAGCATCGACGCGCTGGGACAGTTCCAGCTTCATACGGTCCTTGGCCCCATCGGGGCTTCGGTGAATTTCACCCAGTCGAACCTGATGATGGTGGTCGCCGGCCTCGGCATCATGGCCCTGCTCTGGTACGGCATGAGGCCGCGCGCCATGGTGCCCGGCCGCCTGCAGGCCGCCGCCGAACTCAGCTACGACTTCATGCTGTCGATGTGCCTCGAACAGATCGGCCCGGAGGGACGCAAGTTCTTCCCGTTCGTATTCACCCTGTTCTTCTTCATCCTGTTCGGCAACCTGATGGGGGTTTTCCCCTACTTCTTCACCTTCACCAGCCATATCATGGTCACCCTGGCGCTGGCGCTGCTGGTGTTCATCCTGGTGACGACGGTGGCGATCCAGAAGCACGGCTGGCATTTCCTCAGCTACTTCGTCCCCGAGGGCATCCCCAAGCTGCTGTTGCCGCTGCTGTTCCTGATCGAGGTGATCTCCTACCTCTCGCGCATCATCTCCCTCTCGGTTCGTCTCTTCGCCAACATGATGGCCGGTCACGTGATGCTGGAGGTGTTTGGCGCCTTCATCATCATGCTCGGCGGCCTCGGCGTGCTGGGATATTTTCCGGCCGGCCTGTCGCTCGCGCTCAATACGATCCTGATTGGCTTCGAGCTGCTGGTGGCCGTCCTCCAGGCTTACGTCTTTGCAGTGCTGACCTGCATCTATCTGCACGACGCGGTTCATCTGCACTGATACGCTTCCTCAACCCCTGAACAGCCGGGCGGAACGATCCGCCCGCGCGCCGTGATCCACGAAAGGAAACAGGACTATGGACTTAGCTTCCGCCAAGATGGTTGGTGCCGGACTTGCGGTTATCGCTCTCGCCGGGGTCGGCGTCGGCATTGGAAACATCTTCGCAGCGCTGGTGAACAGCGTGGCTCGCAATCCCGCCTCCCGCGACCGGGTGTTCGGCCTTGCGATCCTTGGCTTCGCGTTGACGGAAGCCGTCGCGCTGTACGCGCTGGTCATCGCCTTCATCATCCTCTTCGTCTGATAAAGGCGGGCATCCGCCCGGCACGCATCATGAAGCTGTTCCCTCGGATTGCTGCCTTGACGGGAGCGGGCCTCGCAGCCTTGCTGCTGCCCGCCGCCGCGATGGCGGCCGGTATGCCGCAGCTCGACTTCACGACCCCGCTTACCATCAGTCAGGTCGTCTGGGGCTCGATCATTTTCTACCTGCTGTACCGCCTGCTCTCCCGCAGTGCGCTGCCGTGGGTGTCGTCGGTCCTGGAAGAGCGTGCGGAAAGAATCTCCGTCGATCTCGACGGGGCCCGCGAGGCCAAGGCCCGGGCCGATGCCGGCGTGGCGGAGGCCAATGACGCCACCGCTAAGGCGCGCGCGGAAGCCCAGGCCGCGATCAATGCCGCGGTCGAGGAAGCCAAGAAGGCCGCCGCTATCCAGACCGAGACCTTGAATGCAAGGCTGGAAAAGCAGTTGGCCGACTCGGAAGCGCAAATCGCCGCGGCTCGCGCCTCGGCCATGAGCGCCCTGCGTCAGGTGGCAAGCGACACCGCCGCCACCGTCGTGACCCGCCTGACCGGCGTGTCGGCGGACGTCAACCGGGTGAACGCCGCCGTCGGTTCGGCCCTGGCCGCCCGCGGCCTCGGCTAACAGGAGCACACCGCGATGCGAGAGATATTCGCCGATCCCAAGAACTGGGTGGTGCTGGCGTTCTTCCTGTTCTTCATCCTGTTCGGGACGAGGCTGTGGGGCGCGCTGGCCGGCCTGCTGGACGCCCGCACCGCCCGCGTGAAGGCGGAACTGGACGAGGCGTCGCGGTTGCGGCGCGAGGCCGAGGCGATGCTCGCCGCCGCCGAAAAGCAGCGCGCCGACGCCCTGACCGAGGCCAAGACCCTGATCGAACGCGCCCGGACCGAAGCCGATCGGCTGGCCGCCGAGGCAGCCGCGGAGGCCGAGGCAGCCGCCAAGCGGCGCGAGCGGATGGCGATCGACCGCATCGGCGCCGCCGAGAAGGCCGCCGTCGATGACGTGCGCCTCGCCGCCGCCGACATCGCGACGACCGCGGCGCGGCAGGTGATCGCTGAGGGCCTGGACGCCGCCGCCGATTCGCGGTTGATCGATCAGGCGATTACGCAACTGCCGTCGGCCCTCGCGGCCCGCCGCGCGGCCTGATCGCGTCTTCCCCGTCACGGCCCGGCTTGTCCGGGCCATGACTGTTTTTGGGACGAGTTGATCTGCGTGGCGGCAGCCCACGGTCCCGAGACACGGGCCTATCCCGGATCGCTTGCGATCGCCCCCAGGCGGATCAGGTCGGCTGTCCTGCCGACACCGAGCTTCGCCTTGATCTGCGTGCAGCTATTGGCGACCGTCTTGTAACCGATTCCCAGCATCCCGGCGATTTCACTCAGCGACCGGCCCGCGCCAAGCAGGCGCACGATCTCCAGGTCGCGCTCGGTCAGGACGGCGTGCGGATCGGGCGCGGCAACGGTCCGCAACGCCATCTCCTGCGCAATCTCGGCCTCGACGTAGCGCCCGCCCTCGGCCACCGTGCGCAGCGCTTTCAGCAATTCGGCCGGCGCGGCATTCTTGCTCATGTAGCCCCGCGCACCGGCCTGGATCGCGCGCGACGCATAACGCGCTTCGGTGTGCATGCTCAGTATCAGTATGCGAGCCGCCGGATGGTCCGCGATGATCCGCCGCAGCAACTCGAAACCCCCGATTCCGGGCAGGTTGAGGTCCAGCACGACCAGATCCGGCTTTTCCGCCTGCACCAAGGTCAGCCCATCGCGCCCGTTCGACGCCTCGGCAATCTCGCACCCCGGCAGGAAGGCCAACAGGCGGCGCAGGCCGCCGCGCACGATCGCATGGTCGTCGATCAACAGCGCCTTCATGCCGCGGCCTCGCAGGGCAGCCGCGCGGTGACTGCCAGCCCGCGTCCGCCGGCCAAGGCGGAAATCGCGAGCGTCCCGGCCAAGGCCGCTACACGCTCCCGCATCCCCGCCAGGCCAAACCCGGGCATCACGCCATGGCTGCCGGGCCCGGCGCCGTCGTCATCGATACGAACCACCAGATCCATCCCGTCCCGCGCGACGCTGATTCCGATCCGCTCCGGTTCGCCATGGCGAACGGCGTTGCAGACGCTCTCCTGCACCACCCGGCACGCCGTCGCCCGTATGGTTTCGTCCGCCGCATCGTCGTCCTCGGCGACATGCACCACGAAGTCGATGCCGGGATGCCGGCTGCGCCAGAACGCGACGATGTTGCCGATCGATTCGGCCAGCCCGACGGAGCCGTAACTCAGCGGTCGCAGCCGGCCAAGGATCGAGCGGATCTGCCGTTGCATATGAGCGACCGAATCGCGGATCGCATCGGCGCGCTCCGCGGCTTCGACCGGCTTGCCTGCCTCCAGCAGCGGCGGGATGCCGGCGGCGTCGATCGCGGCGGCGAACAGGAAGGGGCCGATCTCGTCGTGCAGGTCGCGGGCGAGTTCGGCTCGCTCCTCCTCCTGCAGGGTCAGCAACTGCTCGCGCAGCATGCGGTTCTGCCGCCCGGCCTCGCCAAGCTGTTCCGCCATGCGGTTGAATCCGCTGGCGAGACGCGCGAGTTCGGGCGGTCCCCCCGGATCGATCCGCGCCGCATAGTCGCCGGCGCCGATTTGCGCGAACGCCGCGGACAACCGGGCGAGCGGGCCAAGCGCGCGGCCGACGGTCCAGTAGATCAGCAGGACCGCCAGCGCGAAGAACACCGCGAGTGTGCGCGCGGCGTCGGTCGCCTGGTCCCACACCTCGCCCACCTCGTTGGCCGGATCCGCCTCCAGCGCGACGACGTTGCCGGTCCCGGGCACCGGCAGGACAACCTGCGGCAACCCGGGACCGAGCAGCCGGAGGAACCACCCCGGAATCGGATGCGCGGGACGTTGCGGGGCGGACACGACGACCGCGTTGCCCTGGCCGTCGCGCAGGATCGCGCGCAGATGGCGGTTGCCGTCGAAAGTCGCGATCAGATGGTGGATTTCGCCGGTCGATCCACCGGTTTCCGCGATGCCGTTGACGGCGGACCGCTGTCCCGCGACGAGCGCCGATTGCATTTCGGCCCGCACGGACGCGCCGGCGCGCCAGCCGGCGAGCCCGCATCCCAGGGCGACCGTGACGGCCAATACGCATCCCAGCCACAGCACCAACCTGACGCGCAACGACATGACATCGCTCCCCCGCGGCCGTCCCGCATGCGAGGTCCGGACCAAGCCCTGGCAGGCTGTCGGCACCGCGCTGCGTTGTAAAGATGGCCGCCCGGGAAGGCACTAAGATGCAACGAACTGTGCCGGCCTACGCCCAAAGTCGCAGCCAGCGGAAAGATCGCGATTACGTCATATACCGGGTTGAGTCCGTACGTTCCCAACTCAAGACGGTTGCAGAGAAACAGCGAAATAAGCGGAATTTCTTAATGTGAAAACTGGTGGGCGTCGCCGCGGTTGCGAGCGCGGCCGGACAGGCGTCCGCGGAACAGCTATGGGATCCGTATCTGCGCGGCGTAAACGAAGGCCCATCCTGGTTCCCCGACAGTTGGCCTGGACCTTCGGCGCGTTGCATGTTCAGCCTGATCTCGCCTTCAGTCGGCTGCACGACGGATGGAATCTCACCGCGGATCTGCACGTTGCCTTCCCGATCACATCCGGCAACACGGTGATCGGCACCGAACCCGACAGCTACCGTTCCGGGAACGAGTTCGCCGCCGATTACACCGTAGCCAAGACGATCGAGAAATGGACATTCGGCGTGGACGCTCATCAGGAGGACCAGTCCGATGCCGATACCTTCAACGGATCTTCGGTGCCTAACAGTATCGCTACCAACTTCGGCATCGGTCCGCTGGCCGGCTACCAGTTCGGCGGCATGGGCGTGATCGCCGGATGGAACCACAACATCTATACCCGCAACGATATGGCCGGCAACTTCTTCGTCGTGCCGTTGTAAGACCGCACGGTTTGCCGGGCCTGGCTTCGCGCCGCGTCCGGTCCGGAACAAGCCCAACGGCGGCGCGTTGCGCCAGATCAAGGCGCAGGGGCATAATTGCGTTATCCATCCGCGCGTAACCATTCCCGGGATCGTCTTATGCGCTTCGCCGTTCCGTTCCTCGCCTTCGCCGCGCTCTGTGCCGCGCCGGCCGCGCAAGCCGCCGACGTCGCGGCCGGCAAGGCCATTTTCAACAGCACCTGCGCCAACTGCCACTCACTCGAGGTCGGCGTGAACAAGGTGGGTCCCAGTCTTTGGCATGTCGTGGGCCGTCCGACCGCCACCGTGCAAGGCTATATGTATTCCGACGCGATGAAGAACCTGCACAGCGAGTGGACGGTAGAGGCGCTGAACGCCTACCTCGAGAAGCCGCGCAAGGACGTGCACGGCGCGCAGATGTTCTTCAAGGGCCTCCCACACGAGAAGGACCGCCAGAACGTCATCGCCTATCTGCTGAGCCAGCAGTAGCAGCGGGTTCGGCCCCCGAGGAGGGCCGATCCTCTATCGCGTGTAGCCGTCCAGTTCGTCCTGCGCCCAGGAAACGACCTGCGCGATCGACTGCCCCTCGCGCAGCCTGGCGAACATCTGGTTGTGCACGGCGCGGTTGTAGATCTGCACGGCCACCTCCGGCGCGGCTTCCGATGCGGTCAACGACGGCTTCTGCCCGCTGGTGGGCCGCAGCGGATAGTTGAACACCGTGCCCGTCGGCGGCCCGACCTCCTCCCAGATCTTGAAGTCGTTCAGCTTCGCGTAGGGCGGCAGGTCGTAGCCGTCGCTGGCGATGTCGCGCGCCTCGACGTTCGGCCGCTGCATCAGGAACTCAATCAGCTCCTTCCCGGCGGTCTTGTTCTGACTGAAATTATACACGCCCCAGAAAAAGCTTTGCGTCGGCACGAAGCGGCCCTTCGGACCGGACGGCGCGGGGAACGTCCAGCAGTCCGAGGCGACCGCGATGTTGTCGCGCTTCGCCACCGCCCAGGCGGAGGGCGGGTTGAAGATCAGCGCCGACTTGCCCGAAATGAGCGCGCGGTTGTTGGAGGCATCGTCGTAGCTGACCGCGTCGGCCGGATAGAACTTCACCAGCCGCTGGGCGTATTCCAGCGCCTGCTGCGTGCCGTCGGACTGAAGCTGCGACTTGCCCTCGGCGTCGATCAAGGTGCCGCCGAACGCCGCGAAGATCGCGCCATGCGTGTCGGTGGCATCGGTGTTGAGGCTGCCGCCCATGCCCAGGGCGAAGGTCATGTTGTCCTTGGCGGCGAGTTCCGCGTATTTCAGGAACGCCTCCCAGGTCCAGGCGTCCTGCAGCGCGTTCTTCTCGACCCGGGCGGGATACATCGCCTGGATGTCCAGCCCGTGCTGTTTGAACCAACTGATCCGTGCACAGGGCGGCTTGGTCTGTGTGCCGCTGCTGGTGGGCACCGCGGCCCAGTGGCCCTTGTACTTCGCCAGGTAGGTGACGACTCTGTTGGCCTCGCCATTGGCGGCGACGAGACGCGCGACGACCTCGTCCACGGGTTCCAGCGAGTCGGCATAGTTCTGCACGTCCCAGGTGACGAAGGTCATCACGTCGTGGCCGGCCTTGGCCTGGGTTTCCGCGGCCGGGGTGAGCAGCAGCTTGCCGCCGGAGGAGGTGATGAAGTCGGCGGTCACCTCGACCTTGTTCTTCTCGGCCCAGGCGTTCACCTGCTTCTGCATGACGGCATTGGCGCCGGGGACCCAGTGGTCCCAGAAACCGATATTCAGCGTTCCGGCTGCGCCGGCGGTGCGGATATGCACCAGCGGCAGCGCGGCGGCGGCAGCGCCCAGCCTGACGGCGCCGCGGCGCGATAGGGTCGATGGCTTCGACATGTGAGAACTCCCTGCGTTTCACCCTTGTGGCCGGGTGTCCGAGGGTTCTACGGCAAGCCGGGGCCGGGTGGGGTTCACATGGCGGAGTGCGCTTTGGTCGCGTCACCCCGGTAGTGGGGCGAACGCTAAGAAAGAATTTACACGGAGAACATGAAGGACCACGAAAATACACGAAGAAGGAAACAGGGCGCTTCGCGCGGTGTCTGACCACGGATATAGAATCAACTCCGTGCAGCTTTGTGGTTCTTCGTGTCCTCCGTGTCAAAATACTTGCTTGCGGACTAATCAGTGATCCCGGGCGCCTACTCCGGCAGCTTCAGCGCCGTCTGCTCCACATACGGCCGCATCAGCGCGTCCGCCTCGATCTGCGCCTTCGCCATCGCGGCCTCCGGCGTTGCCTTGCCGGACAGCACCGCCTGCACCCCGTCCTCCAGCGCCTTGCGCACGCCGACGACGTTGTAGGTGGAGAACCAGCCGCGCGCATAGGCAAGCTGATCCAGTGCCACCTTCGCGTCCGGATGAGCGGCAATGAACGCCTTCATCTCCGGCAGGTCATAGGCGGCGATGCGCGGCGCGAAATACCCGGTGAAGCGGCTCCAGCCGCCAGAAATCTCCGGGCTGGTCAGCCACTTGATCAAGGTCCAGGCGGCCGCCTCCCGCTCGGGCGAGTTGCCCTTCGGCAGAATCAGGCTGGCGCCCCCGATGGGCACCGCGTTGTCCAGGTTGTGCGGCAGGAACGCGACCCGATACGGCGTCTTCATGTTGTCCCGCACGAAGGACAGCGAGCCGGTAGACAGGATCATCATCCCGGTGCGGCCCTGGAAGAACGCCGTCGTCACCGCATTGGCGTCGGTCACGCCCTCCGGCATCGCCCTGGCCTTGTGCACCAGCGTATCGAGGAAGCGCACCGCGCCGATGGTGCTCGGGGCGGTGTAATAGACCTCCCCGCCGTAATCCGGATTGTAGAACTGGCCGCCGTTCGACATCGCCAGGCCCGAGGTGATCCAGCCGCAATAGTCATACGTGCCCGGCATCATCAGGCCCCACCGCGTTGTCGCGGTCCCGTCGTGCTTAGCCAGTTTTTTCGCCGCGGTCAGCCAATCCTGCCAGGTGACCGGCGGATGCTCCGGGTCGAGGCCGGCATCCTTGAAGGCGTCCACGCTGTAATACAGCAGCGGCGTCGAGTTGTGGAACGGCACCCCGTAGGCATGGCCCTGTTCGGTCGCGTTCAGCCGCAATGCCGGCCAGAACTGGTCCATGAAGGCGGCCTCGGTCATGCCGTCCTTCTCGATCAGCCGATCGAGTTGGACGATTTCGTCGTTGATGACGTATTCGCGGACGAAGTTGGCGCTCATGATCACCGCGGCGGGCGGCTTGCCGGCCTGGATCGCGGCGTGCGTCTTCAGGTTGGTGTCGTCGTAGCTGCCGGAATAGACCGGGGTGACGTGGATCGATGCGTGGTCCTTGTTGAAGACCTCGACCAGCCGCTGCATCTCGTTCGCCAGCTTGCCCTGGACCGGAACGGGGAAGAACAGATCGATCTCGGTGGCGGCGCGGGCCGAACCCGCGGCGAGGCACGCCGCCAGCGCGGCGGCAAGATGAAGGCGCATGCGTGTGGTTTCCCTACTTGATGCCGGAAAAGGTGAAGGAGGAGACGAAACGGCGCTGGAACAGCACGAACGCCGCCAGCAAAGGGGCCGCGACCAGGAAGGTGCCGGCGGCGATGACTCCCCACTCCGATCCGGCTTCGGCCCCCGCGGTGAAGGTGGCGAGGCCTACGGTCAGCACCTGGTTCGATGGCGAGGACGTCGCCATCAGGGGCCACAGGAACTCGTTCCAGTGCGTGGTGACCGAGACGATCGCAAACGCGGCCAGGCCCGGGCGGGACAGCGGCAGCAACACGTGAACTATGATCTGCAGGCGGGTGGCACCGTCGAGCACCGCGGCTTCCTCGTAGTCGCGCGGGATGGTGCGGAAGGTCTGCCGCATCAGGAAGACGCCGAACGCCGAGGCGCAATACGGCGCCATGATCCCCGGCAGCGTGTCATACAAATGCAGCGCGACCAGCGTGCTGAGGTTGGGCACGATCAGGATCGGCGGCACCAGGATCAGTTGCAGCAGGAACAAAGCGAACAGGGTGTTCTGGCCGCGAAAGCGCATGCGGGCGAAGGCGTAGCCCCCAAGGCTGACGGTGACGCACTGCACCACCAGGATGCCGCCGCACACCAGGACTGTATTCAGGTACCACAGCGGAAAATGCCCGGACGACCAGGCATCGGCGAAATTCCCCCATCCGAACGGCCCTGACGGCCACAACGACGCCAGATCGGCTGCCCCCGCGCCCGCCTCGCGGATGCTGGCAACCGCCATCCAGGCGAACGGGATGAACCAGAGCAGTGCGGCGGCGCTGGCCAGTGCCAGGGCGAACAGGGGCGTGTCACGTCTCATAGTGGATCCCCCGCTCCAGGCTGCGCAGCGAAACCATCGACAGCGCGAACAGCACGCCGACGCTGACCACGGTCGCTGCCGAGGCTCGGCCGATGTCGAAATTCTGCTGTGCCTGCTGGTAAATGTAGAACAGGATCATCGAGGTGGCGTCCGACGGGCCGCCCTGCGTCAGGACGATCACGTGGTCGATCTGCGTCATCGCGTTCAGGGTCGCGATGACCAGCACGAACATCAGCGTCGGCCCGAGCAGGGGCAAGGTGATCTGGAAGAACCGCTGCACCGCCCCGGCGCCGTCGATCTTCGCCGCGTCCAGCAGGTCGCGCGGGATGCCGGCCAGGCCCGCGAGAAAGAACAGCATGTAGTAGCCGCAGTTCTTCCACACGGTGATGGCGATGATCGAGCCCAGCGCCAGCGATGGATCACCCAGCCAGTTCGTCTCGGCCACGCCGATGACGGCGAGGTAATGGTCGAGCAGGCCGGCATTGGGCAGGAAGATGAAGGCGAACAGCGATGCGGCGGCAACCAGCGGGATCAGCATCGGCAGCGCCACCAGGGTGCGCAGCGTGCCCGTCAGGCGGGTGGTTTCCGTCAGCGCGAGCGCGAATAGCAGCGCCAGCACGACGCTGGGGATGATCGTGCCCGCTGCATAGATCAGCGTATTGACGACGGCGGTGGCAAAATGCGTGTCGCCGAACAGGCGGCCGTAGTTCTCGAGCCCGTAATGCGCCGCGCCGCGAAAGCCGCGGACTTCCAGCGAGCTACGAAGGACCTGGATGACCGGCCAGTACGTGAAGGCGAGCAGGAACACGCCGGACGGCGCCAGCAGCCAATACGGCGTCAGCGCCGCAAGCGCGGAGCGTCGCTTCCGGATCGCTGGCACGATTAACGGCCGGGCAACGAGGCGAGTCAGGGCCACCATGATCCGATGCTGATACGCGGCTGTGATGATCCGTCGATGACACTTCAATGACCGCCGGATGACAAGCCGATCGGCTCGGACGCCACTTCACCACGTCGCGCTGAAAGTGTCGAACGCGGCCAGTGCCGCAGTCTTTTGCTGCTCCGGCAGGAACGACGCGAGGAAGGAGTTCCGCGCCAGTGTCGCGATCTCAGCTTGCGTCAGCGCCAGTGCCTGTTGCACGGCGAGGAAATTCTCGTTCACATAGCCGCCGAAATAGGACGGGTCGTCGGAGTTGACCGTCACCAGCAGACCGGCCGCCATCATCTGCCTCAGCGGATGCGATGTCAGGTCGGGACAGACCTGGAGGCTGCGGTTGGACAGCGGGCAGACGGTGATCGGTATCCGCTCGCGGGCGATGCGGGCGACCAGCGCGGGTTCTTCCAGCGCGCGGTTGCCGTGGTCGATGCGGCGGACTTGCAGCAGATCGATCGCCTCGTGGACGTAGGACGGCGGGCCTTCCTCGCCGGCATGGGCGACCGGGACGAAGCCGTGCTGCCGCGCCTCGGCGAAAACGCGGTCGAATTTCGAGGGCGGATGGCCGGCTTCCGAGGAATCGAGGCCGACGGCGAAGATGTGGTCCTTGCAGCGGCACGCGTGAGTCAGCGTGTCGAATGCCTGCTCCTCCGGCAGGTGGCGCAGGAAGCACATGATCAGCCTGGAGGTGATGCCGAAGTCGCGGCGGGCCTTGTCGAGCGCGTCGGTCAGGCCGGAGAGGACCGTGTCGAAGCCGATGCCGCGCTCGGTGTGGGCCTGGGGATCGAAGAAGATTTCGGTGTGGATGATGTTTTGCGACGCGGCTTTTTCGAGGTAGGCGAAGGCGAGGTCGAAGAAGTCGTCTCGCGTGCGCAGGACCGACATGCCGGTGTAATAGAGATCGAGGAAATCCTGGAGCGAGTTGAAACGATACGCGGCCCGGATGGCGTCCACGTCGGCGTAGGGCAGTGTCACGCCGTTCCGGATGGCCAGGGCCAGCATCATCTCGGGTTCGAGCGTGCCTTCGATGTGGAGGTGAAGCTCGGCCTTGGGCATGGCCGCGATGAAGCGGTGGAGGTGGGGGTGGTCGATGGGTTTTGTCCTTTCATGTACTGCGTCAGCATGTGCTTTCCGGCGGTCTGGCGGCAAGCATCGTCCTTGGGGCACGCGGGGGTTTGATTGTCGCTTTGAGGTTCCGGGCGCGGTTGGTTCACACGGATCGCACTGATTATGCTCACGGATTGCGCGGAAGGTGGCCTCATCTTTCAGGGGATAATCGCCGCCGGCGGTGATATCTGTCAGGACGACAAGCATGGCGCTTCGCGCGAAAAATCTCTTTCCGCGCAATCCGTGAGGGTAATCAGTGCAATCCGTGTGAACCAACCGCGCCCCGCTATTGAAACCGAAGGCACAACCCGCATGGCCGGCACCCCCACCTACGCCGTTCCCCCGACCTTCCTCGGCATAACCCGCACCGACCTCGACGCCGATTTCGTCATCGCCGGCATCCCGATGGACATCGGCACCACCAACCGCTCCGGCACCCGCGACGGCCCCGCCGCGATTCGCCGCGCCAGCCGCATGCTGACCGACGGAGACCACCCGGAGCACCGGGTCGAGCCCGCCCGGATGAGCGTTTCCGACATCGGCGACTTTGCCCTCGCACTCGGCGACATCCCCGGCAGCCTGACGGCGATCCAGGCCCGGGCCGAATCCATCGACCATCTGATCGCCCTCGGCGGCGAGCACGGGATCACGCTGCCGCTGCTGCGCGCCCTGACGCAGCGGCTCGGCCACCCGGTCGCGCTGGTGCATTTCGACGCCCATGTCGACACCTGGCCGGACAATTTCGGTCAGGCCTACGCGCACGGGTCCCCGTTCTACCACGCCATCAACGAGGGCCTGATCGACCCCCGACGCATGATCCAGATCGGCATTCGCTCCCCGGTGCAGACCGAGGTGATGGAGTGGACGGTGTCGCGCGGCGTGACGGTCGTGTCCGCCAGGACGTCCACGCCACATCCCCCGGCGCCGTCGCCGCGCGGATCACCGAGGTCGCCGGCGACGTCCCCGCCTATCTCAGCTTCGACATCGATGCGCTCGACCCGGCCTTCGCGCCGGGAACCGGCACCCCGGAAATCGGCGGTCTGGCGTCCTGGCAGGCGCAGGCGATCCTGCGGCGGCTCAAGCCAGTTCGTTTCGTTGGCATGGACGTCGTGGAGGTTTCCCCCGCCTACGATGTCGCGGAGATCACCGCTCTGGCCGCCGCGACAATGGTTTGGGAGTATCTTGCGCTGCTAGGCATGCATTGAACGCGTGGCGGCGGACCCAAAAACGCATACCATAACCCGGACCATGGACCCTATATCGCGGTCCTCGCTTCCTTCGGGGGGCGGTGACGCATCCGCACGTGCCGCGAGCCTTGGCCGGTGTGAAAACCGGCGATGAGCACAGCAACGACGTAAACGCGTCCTTTTCGATCGTCCCGGCCAACCGTGGGCCGGGGTCGTTTAGGAACACGCCTATGTCCGACCGCACCAGCGCGATGCGAAGTACCACCAGCATCGTCTGACCCGAGCCGCGGCGCTGTCGCGCGCGGTTCCGGCATTCCTCCCCGTTTCGTCGCGGGCGCGCTGCGCGCGTCCGTTTGTCCGCGAGGATTTCCGCGATGTCTGTTTTTGCTTCCGTGGACGCACGTCCGCGCGCCGCCGTGTCTCCCCTCCGCCGTGAGGTCGCCGCCTATCCCGTCCGCCGCCCGACGGTCGATCAGGTCATCGCCGCCGACGCGGCCGGAGGAGCCGGTCCACTGCCTGCGCTCCGGCGTCATCGCCGAGACCGCGCGCGGCTTCGTCGAGGCGTTCCCCGGCGACGTCCTGTATGCCGTGAAGTGCAACCCCGATCCGGCGGTGCTGCGCGCGCTGCACGACGGCGGTGTGCGGCATTTCGACTGCGCGTCGCTGCCGGAAATCCGTCTGGTCCGGCGACATGTTCCCCGACGCCGGCATCCACTTCATGCACCCGGTCAAGGCGCGCGGCGCCATCCGCGAGGCGTGGGAGCGGCACGGCGTGCGCGACTTCGTGCTCGACAGCGCCGAGGAACTGGCGAAGATCCGTGCCGAGATCGCCGCCACCGGCGTGCCCGGCGGGCTCGGCCTGATCGTGCGCATCGCGCTGCCGAAGGGCGAGCGCGAAGCTCGATCTGTCCGGCAAGTTCGGCGCAGAGTCGGATGTCGCGGCCGATCTGCTGCGGGCGGCTCGCGGCGGCTGCGCAGCGCGCTGGGGGTCAGCTTCCATGTCGGCTCGCAGTGCCTCGATCCGCTGGCCTGGCGCGATGCGCTGGAGCTGGCCGGGCAGGTGATCCGGGCGGCGGGCGTGGCGGTCGACATCGTCGATGTCGGCGGCGGGTTCCCGGTGGCGTATCCGGACCAGGAGCCGCCGCCGCTGGGCGCGTTCTTCGCCGAGATCGAGGAGGGCTTCGATCGTCTCGGCCTGCCGGGCGCGCGGCTGTGGGCGGAGCCGGGCCGCGCCCTGGTGGCCGCGGGCGCCTCGGTCGTGGTGCAGGTGCAGGCCCGGCGCGGCGACGCGCTGTATGTGAATGACGGCGTGTATGGCAGCCTGTCGGACGCGGGGGCGCTCGGGTTCCGCTATCCGGTGCGGCTGGTGCGTCCGCACGGCGGCGCGGCGGACGAGATGGTGGCGTTCTCGCTGTTCGGACCGACCTGCGACAGCGCCGACGTGATGCGCGGGCCGTTCGTGCTGCCGGCGGATGTCGCGGAAGGCGACTGGATCGAAATCGGCCAGCTTGGCGCGTACGGCGCTTGCCTGCGCACCGGCATTTAATGGCTTTGACAGGGCAAGGATCGTCGAAGTGGGCGATAAGCCGATGCTCGACACCCCGGCTTACCGGGCGGACCCGCTGCGCGAAGCCGCCTGACTGCTCTTGTTGTAAAGGAATACCGACCGATGAAACACGTCGCTTTCGGCGGCCGTCTGGTCATGCTTGGCTTCGGCAGCATCGGCCAGGGCGTGCTGCCGCTGATCCTGCGCCATATCGACATGCCGCGCGACCGGATCACCATCCTGTCGGGCGACACCGCGCGGTCAGGACATCGCCGCCGAGTATGGCGTGCGCGTTCACCATCCTGCCGCTGACCCGCGGCAACTACCGCGACGTGCTGACCCCGCTGGTCGGTCGCGGCGACTTCCTGCTCAACCTCAGTGTCGACGTTTCGTCCGTCGCGCTGATCGCGCTTTGCCCGGGAGCGCGGTGCGCTTTATCTGGACACCTGCATCGAGCCCTGGGCCGGCGGCTACACCGATCCGTCGCTGACCCCGTCGCAGCGGTCGAACTACGCGCTGCGCGAAAGCGCGCTGGCGCTGGCCGTCGGCGAGGGCCCGACGGCGGTGCTGACGCATGGCGCCAACCCCGGGCTGGTGTCGCATTTCGTCAAGGCAGCGCTGCTGAACATCGCGCGCGATACGGGCGTGCGAGACGGATGTGCCGGCCGACCCGCGCGGGCTGGGCGGCGCTGTCGCGCGATCTCGGCGTGAAGGTGATCCATATCGCCGAGCGCGACACGCAGACTCGCGTCGTTTCGCCAAGCAGCCGGGCGAGTTCGTCAACACCTGGTCGATCGACGGGTTTGTGGGCGAGGGCTGCCAGCCGGCCGAACTCGGCTGGGGGACGCATGAGAAGGCGCTGCCGGCGGATGGGCGGCGGCACGATTTCGGCTGCGATGCGGCGATCTATCTGATGCGGCCGGGCGCCTCGACCCGGGTGCGGACCTGGACGCCGCTGGCGGGACCGCTGCACGGGTTCCTGATCACGCATAACGAGGCGATCTCGATCGCGGATTACTATTCGGTGGCCGAGGGCGGCGCGGTTCCGTACCGGCCGACGGTGCATTACGCCTATCATCCGTGCGACGACGCGGTGCTGTCGGTGCACGAACTCGCGGGGCGGAACTGGCAGCAGCAGGCGACGCAACGGCTGATGATGGAGGAGATCACCTCCGGCATCGACGAGCTGGGGGTTCTGCTGATGGGGCACGCAAAGGGCGCGTACTGGTACGGGTCGCGGCTGTCGATCGAACAGGCGCGCGACCTGGCGCCGCACAACAACGCGACTTCGTCTGCAGGTCACGGCGGCGGTGCTCGGCGGTATGGTCTGGGCGATGGAGAATCCGCGGGCGGGGATACTGGAGGCGGATCATCTGGACCACGCACGGGTGCTGGCGGTGGCGGAGCCGTATCTGGGCGAGATGGCGGGTGCCTACAGCGACTGGACTCCCTTACTGGATCGCGGGCGGCTGTTTCCGGAGGATGTGGATACGTCGGATGCGTGGCAGTTCCGGAACTTCCGGGTGGTGTGAATCGCCGATTTTCGGATTCTCGAACTCCGCCGGCCGTGGTGCCGGCGGAGACGACATTGAGGTCCCGAGGGCAGTCCGTCCGCGGGCGCCAGGCCATGCCTCGGCCGCGCACTTTTGATACGGCTGGAGCGCTCCAGTTCCACAGGGAACGGTACCTCGCCATGATGCCGAGCCGGGCATGATCAAGCGGCGGCGTCCTTCGCCTTTCCATTCAGTTTGAAACGACCCGGGCAGGGGCGCCCGGCCCTTGCTTCCGTGCCCGGGGCTTGCCGGGTTTGGCTTCGGTTTTCATCCGGAGCCGCCTTGGTTTCCTGTGCCGCGCGCGCCAGGCCGGAAGCGCCGGCAGGACGGCACGACTGCGTTTCTGTTGTGAGATCGTCACGAAAACCTCGGGCTCGAAACATTGCAGAGGCGGCTTTACCCGGCCGCAACGCGCGCATACAGTAATATTTCTGAACATTTCATAGTTCGATATCGGAACCGTTTCGGATTCCAGTTGACATTCGATAACCGGGCGATATATGTTGGCCCAAAGTCAAGGCGCAACAACGTGTAATACTGTCGCGCCGCTCTACGCGCCTCCGGGGATCTTCAAACAAGATGTAGTTGGATATCCATACATCTGCAAATAAAGCCGCCGTTCGCGCTGGCAATCACTGCCCCGCGGCCGTCCGCACGCGCCATTCCCGGGCTGCAACACCAGGCCGGGCCAGACTTAACTTGCCCGCCAAAAGACACCGGCCATGCCCGTCCACCAATATGCGTCTTCTACACTGTTATCGGACTGCGTGGCGGATGCGCCATACGGGCTCGACTACATGATCTACTCGCCCGATGTGGCGTGCAATGGCGAGGAATACCTGGGCGGATGGCTCACCGCCGCCGACATCGGACCCGACCGGCTCTATCAGTCCCCCGGCGCGAGCAGCGACGCGCCTGTGCCGATTGTCTGGACCAACGGCGCCCCGTACGGCTCCTGGCACCTCAACGACCCGTCCGTGGTGAGGGAGGCGAACGGCACGCTCGCGATGTTCGTCACCGCGTTGTCCAACGTCTACGGCGACGACCTGGCGGCGATGGCGAACCGCAACCTCGTCGGCCTTGCGACTTCGACCAATAGTGGCGCGACGTGGACCTGGGACGGCATCGTCATCGGCCAATACAACGGCATCGACAACACCGGCGCCTGGTCGCCGAGCGCCATGACCGTCGGCGACACGATCGACCTTTGGTACCATACCGGCTCGACCGACGTCGTGACCGGTCAGGCTGCCTCGGCCTGCGTCATGCGCAGCGTCATGAATGCGACCGGAACTACGCTGCTATCGACCGAGGACTGCATCAACACCGCCACGGGCCGGCCGCTGTACGTCGCCAACGTCGATGTGGCGCAAGCCGCCGACGGCACCTATTGGATGGTCTCCAACGACTACGCCTCGGGGTCCGACTTGTATAAACTGGATGCCTACGAGAGCACGGACGGCATCGACTGGACGCCCTGGTCCACTAGCGGAGCGACCCTGCTGGCCGCCGGGCCGGCCGGCATGCTGCTGACGCCGACGATTTTGAGCGTGGGCAACGGCAACCTGGACATCATGTATTCTGAGAAAATCGGCAACAACACGATCCAGCACACCGCCGACTTCAACCTGTCCAACGGTCCCTCGGCCGATGCGTTCCTGGCCGCCAACGTCATAGGCGGCGTTCAGGGGGTGATGCTGCCCGAGGCGGGGCAAACCTACACCGGCCCGGTGTCCTATCTGGACAACCAGTTCATCTATCTCGGTCCCGACAATCTCAACATCATGGCGACAACGCCGAATGTGTTCCTGCGCGGCGGCGACGGCAACGACGCGCTGGTCGCGCTGTCCGGCGACAACGTGCTCGATGGCGGCATGGGGAGCAACTTCCTGACCGGGGGCAGCGGTCATGACGTCTTCTTCTCCCATGCCGGCGGCGGCGCCAACACCTGGAGCACGATCGCCGGCTTCAAGCCGGGCGACGAACTGACGATCTGGGACATCACGCCGAGCGTGACCGGCGTCGTGTGGCACGACAACCTTGGCGCGGTTGGCTATCAGGGTGCCACGGAAATCCTGACGGACGAGCAAGGCCACGCCTCGGCGGTCACCCTGGCGGGCTGGAGCGCCGCCAGTGCCGGCGCCCTGTCGGTGGATTTCGGCACGACCGGTGGCCACACCTACATGCACGTCGCCTGACGCCGCAGGTCAGCGGCAGGCATCCAGGGCGGCCTGCAGCATCCAGGCCGCCGCCGCCCGGTCCACCGCCCCCGCCCGCTTCGCCCGGGTCAGATCGGCCTCATGGATCAGGAACCGGTTCACCCCGGCGCTGGACAGCCGTTCGTCCCACAGCGCGGCTGGCAGGCCGATGGCGTCCGACAGCGCGTGGGTCCAGTCGCGCGCCGCCTGGGCGGCCGGACCGGCGGTGCCATCCATCGACAGCGGCAAGCCGACGACCAGCCCGTAGGCGCCTTCTTTCAGCGCGATCGCCGCGATCTCGGTCGCGTTCGCCTTCAGCTTGCCGCGCCTGAGGCTGCCGTACGGCGTCGCCAGCATCCGGTTCACGTCCGACAACGCCACGCCAATCGTCTTGCTGCCGGGGTCGATGCCCAGCACCCGCTGACCGGGGCCGAGCGTTTCCAGCAAATCCCTCAGGTTGAATACCGCCATGCGCGTCGTTATGGTCCCGGCTTCTCATCCAGCCAAGGAATTCCCATGTCGCTCGATCACGCGACCGTCCGCCGCATCGCCTCCCTCGCCCGCATCCGGGTGGAGGAGCATGAGGTCGAGACGCTGCGCACCGAACTCAACGGCATCCTGGGCTGGATCGAGCAGTTGAACGAGGTCGATATCGAGGGCATCGCCCCGCTGACCGGAGCCGCCAACATGGCGCTGGCGATGCGGGCGGATGTCGTCACCGACGGCGGCTACCCGGACAAGGTGCTGGCCAACGCGCCGGAGCGTATCGGCGACTTCTACGCCGTGCCGAAGGTGGTCGAGTGATGCTGACCGGCCTGACCATCGCCGAAGCCCGCGACGGGCTGCGCGCGAAGGCGTTCTCCGCCGTCGAGCTGACGATGGCGCACCTGCATGCGATCGAGGCGCTGAACCCGCGGCTGAACGCGTTCATCACCGTCAGCCACGCCGGAGCGGTGGAGCAGGCGCGGGCAGCCGATGCCGCGCTGGCCGCCGGGACGCAGCGGGCGCTGAGCGGGATCCCGCTGGCGATCAAGGACCTGTTCTGCACCGAGGGCGTGCGCACCACCGCCGGCAGCAAGATCCTCGGCCCGTTCGTGCCGCCGTATGAGAGCACGGTCACCGCGCAGTTGCTGCGCGACGGGGCGGTGTTCCTTGGCAAGGCGAACATGGACGAGTTCGCCATGGGGTCGTCGAACATGACGTCGGCCTATGGTCCGGTGGAGAGCCCGTGGAAGCGGCGGCAGGACGCGACGGCGGTGCTGGTGCCGGGCGGGTCCTCCGGCGGGTCGGCGGCGGCGGTGTCGGCGCGGCTGGCGATGGGGGCGACCGGGACGGATACGGGTGGCTCAATTCGGCAGCCGGCGTCGTATTGCGGGCTGGTGGGGATGAAGCCGACCTATGGGCGGTGCTCGCGGTGGGGGGTGGTGGCGTTCGCGTCGTCGCTGGACCATCCGGGGCCGTTCGCGCGGACGGTGCGGGATACGGCGATTTTGCTGGGGTCGATGGCGGGGCATGACCCGAAGGATTCGACGTCGGCCTGTCTGCCGGTGCCCGACTTCGAGGCGGCCTGCGCGCGGGGGGTTGCAGGGTTGCGGATCGGGGTGCCTCGGGAATACCGGATGGACGGGATGCCGTCGGAGATCGAGGCGCTGTGGCGGCAGGGTCTGGACTGGCTGCGCGCGGCGGGGGCGGAGGTGGTGGATGTCTCGCTGCCGCATACCCGTTATGGACTGGCGACGTACTATATTGTTGCCCCGGCGGAGGCGTCGTCGAATCTGGCCCGGTACGATGGCGTGCGGTTCGGGTTGCGGCACGATGGCGAGGATCTGCGCGACCTGTACGAACGCACCCGGGCGGAGGGGTTCGGCGCGGAGGTGCGGCGGCGGGTTTTGATCGGCACGTATGTGCTGTCGGCCGGGTATTATGATGCATATTATTTGCGGGCGCAGAAGATACGGGCGCTGATCCTGAAGGATTTTACCGAGGCGTTTGGGAAGGTGGATGCACTGCTGACTCCGACGGCGCCGAGTGCGGCGTTCGCGCAGGGCGAGAACATGGATGATCCGATCAAGATGTATCTGAACGACGTGTTCACCGTGCCGGCGAATTTGGCGGGGGTGCCGGCGGTCTCGGTGCCGGCCGGGCTGGACGCGAACGGGTTGCCGCTGGGGTTGCAGGTGATCGGCAAGCCGTTCGATGAGGAGACGCTGTTCGCGGTGGCGGGGGCGATTGAGGCGGCGGCGGGGTTTGCGGCGGTGCCGGCGGTGAGGGCGGGGGGATAGGGACAAAGACCTGATAGGTCGTGCTGCAAAATGGCTTTCCGGTGACGGTGAAAACCTGCGCTGGTCGACCTCACCCTCAACTCGCGATCCGCGCCGAAGCGCTGCCACCTCGACTTTAGTCTCGCACGGGACGTATGCCTCAAGTTCTGCAGCGCACGATCAGTGCGATGGGGTTTTTTTGCAATCCTCGTGGTAATAACTGGCAGCGGTAGAGGCTCGAGCCAGCGGCTACGGCGGCATCGCCGCGGTGCGCTTGCCACGGGCCTTGCGGCCAGCACGATCGGACGCGGGCTGAAGGACCTGAACAACGAGGCCGGGTTGGCCCCCGGCCGGATGCGGCGCGCGGGCGGCGGCCGCAAGCCGCTGACCATCGCCGACCCCGGGTTGCTGGCGGAGCTGATGGCGCTGGTTGAGCCCGGCGAGCGGCGCGAGCGGGGCGATCCGATGTCGCCGTTGCGCTGGACCTGCAAGAGCCTGCGGCAGTTGGCGGCGGAACTGACGGCACGTGGACACCCGATCAGCCGCACCATCGTGGGCGAATTGCTCAAGCAGCAGAAGTTCAGCCTTCAAGCCAACAGCAAGACTCTTGAAGGGGGCGACCATCCCGACCGGGACGCGCAGTTCGTTTAATTCAACCAGGGCGTAACGGCGGCTCCGGCGGCACGGCAGCCGGTAATTTCTGTTGATACGAAGAAGAAGGAGTTAGTCGGCAACTTCAAGAACGCCCGGCCGGGAGTGGCGTCCGCAGGGCGATCCCGAGGACGTGCAAGTTGATGACTTCCTGAGCAAGGCGATCGGCCGGGCGGTGCCTTATGGCGTCTACGACATCGCCTCCAATTCCGGTTGGGTCAGCGTCGGGGTCAATTATGACACCTCCGCCTTCGCGGTGCAGACCATCCGCCGCTGGTGGCATGAGGTCGGCTGCAAGCGCTATCAGGATGCCAGATCCCTGACGATCACCTGCGACGGCGGTGGCAGCAACGGCTCTCGCGCGCGGCGGTGGAAGCGAGAATTGCAGGGCCTCGCCAATGAACTTGGCATCGACATCACCGTCCACCACCTGCCGCCCGGCACCAGCAAATGGAACAAGATCGAGCATCGCCTGTTCTCATTCATCAGCATGAACTGGCGGGCCAGGCCGCTGGTCAGCTATCGCGTCATTGTCGATCTGATCAGCGCCACCGCCACCGATACCGGTCTCAAGGTGTGCTGCGAACTGGACACCAATCTCTACCCCGAAGGGATCGTTTTCACCGATGAGGAGATGGCTTCGTTCAACATCGTCCGCGCCGAATTCCACGGCGAGTGGAACTACACAATCCGGCCTGACAACCGCTCAGAAAGAGCGGTTGATTCCTGACGAGCCCTAAGCCAAAGATCGCCGCGGCGGAGGTCAGCCGGCACCGCGCCTGCGACAACCGCCCGGCCACGCCACTGGCCGATCTCGGCGGTGAGACGAGAGTCTACGAAGTAACAACCGGGATCGAAGTCGGTTCTCCGCACCTCAACCCGCTAACGCTCGCATCTCCGCACCTCAACCCGCTAACGCTCGCAGCGCGGCCTCCCGTTCTCGCTCCACCACGAAGCAACGATTGCACCTCCGGATCCATGCCTGTGCGGGACTACTCCTAACTCCGCATCGTCTCCACCGGATTGCGGATGGACTTGGCGAAGGCATCCTGCGTCATCTGAAGCCACGTTCGGATCGCCTGCACATTTGGCACTTGTCGCAACGGAGGAAGCGGTGCGTCCGGGTCCTCGCCGTCCTCGATTTGCTGTCGCCTAATGTCGGCGCCGGTCGTGGCAGCGATCCTGGTTCGATCCACAACCGGGCGGCTTGCCCTGCCCGATCACTAGCGGGTGACGCTCGATGGCTGTTGCCCGCCGAACTCATACAGTGACCTTTGTGGCCCCTCCAGGCTGGTTCCCGTTTGAAAACGGTTGTGCGGACCATGTGCTTTAACATACACTTGCCACCGTCACCCGGCGCGTTGTGGGATAATACTATGAACCTGACCGTGCGCATTCCCGATGAACTTGCCGACCGCGTGCGCGCAGCCGATCCCGCGCGTCTGGAGCAAGCGGCTTTGGAAGCGGTGTTACGCTTCGCCGAGGACGGCGAGCGCGCCGTTCTCGGTCATGCTTCAGACCTTTCGCCGCGGGAAGCGGCGGCTCGCCTGCGCGTCGCGCGCCCGGGTAACCCTCTGCCGGAAGGTGTCAGCATCCGCGAGCTGATGGTTCATGGGCGCGCGTGAGTGGCTTCGTGCTCGATAACTCGGTCGCCATGCGCTGGTGTTTTGACAGCGGCGCGCACGCCTACGCGGACCATATTCTTGAGCAGATAGAAGCGCGGCGGAGCACGGCTTTCGTGCCAGTGCTCTGGCGTTACGAAGTCAGCGCGGTTCTCGCACGCGCTGAAATAAAGGGCATCTTGTCGTCGCAGAAGGTGGCGAACTTTCTGCAAAACCTCTCCGCCCTTGACATCCGCGTCGATCATGAAAGTGCCGGGCGTGTGCTCACCGATGTGCACCGGCTCGCCGTGCAATATCGGCTGACTTCCTACGACGCGGCCTATCTCGAATTGGCGTTGCGCCGGGACTTGCCCCTTGCGACGTTGGACGAGGAATTGCTCGCGGCCTGCAAGACGGCCGGGGTGGCTGCCGTATGACGACGTACGCCGGCAGGTGCGAATCGCGTTTGGTGATAGCGGAGAAGCTGCCGGAGATGGTCACGCCGGAGTTTTTTGCCGCGCGGCGTGAGCGGGCGGATTTCGCGGCGTTCGGCCGGCTGATATGCCGCTCGGGTGGAGAACTGCCACGGCCGGACGATGCGACACGCCAGAGACCGTGGCGGAGGTCCGCGGAAATCGTTCCCATTGCACAGCAGCTTCACTTCGCCCTGCCACGCGCAGGCGTAGGCAAAGCAGTCCCCCATATTGAGCGCCGCCGGATGGCGCCCCTTGCCGAACCGGTAGAACGCGCCAACCGCGATGGCCGCGGTGTCGCCGTCGATCCCGGCCACCATCGCGCCGATGTCCTTCAGGAAGCGGCCAACCAGCGCCAAAGCGTCGGCGACCCACGCTTTGGCGATAGGCGCCAGACGCGTCGCCGCCTCGAAGATCGCCACGGCGGAGGTCCGCGGATGCCGCGCCTGCGACAACCGCCCGGCCAGACTGCCGGCGTCGTCATCCAGGGCGATGATGCCGATGATGGCCGAGGCATCCAGGAACATCAGGGCTGTCCGGACAGTTTGTCGAAAAACGCCTTGTCGGCGGCTTGTCCTCCGGCTTGCTTCATCGCCTGGAACTCAGCCTGCAGCCGCTCGGTCAGCGGCGGGATGACGCTGATCGAGGCATATTCGCGCTCCACAGCCTCGCGGATCGTCGCGGTCAGGGTCTTTCCCTTGGCGCGGGCGAGCCTGCGAACCGCCGCGTCAGTGGCCGCGTCGCGGACGTGAAACGCCATCTCTACACTCCTGTGCGGCACGATCTAAACGGTGTCGGCTAGACCAATGCAAGGCGTCAGAGATGCCCCTTGCGCACGGTTCGCCTCGCCGCCCACAGGCCCGGGTCGGGCCGAAGGGCTTCTTCAATTGCAGGTGTGCCATGCCTTAATGCGTTTGTGCAGCGCACAATAAGCGTTGCCCTCGCCCCCGGTTTGGCGGATTTTTCGTCGCTATGCTGCGCGTGCGAACCTGTCCGGAAAGGACCCTGCGATGACTATCGGCGCCATCCTCAAAGAGAAACCCTACAACGTCGTGGTCGTCCGGCCGGACGACCGGGTGTCCGACGTCATCCGCGGCCTCGCCCGCCAAAAAACCGGCGTCGCCGTAGTGATGGAAAACGACGCCCTGGTCGGTATCATCTCCGAACGCGACGTCATGCGCGGCCTCGACGCACAGGGCGCCGCGGTGCTGGAGACGACAGTCGACCAGCACATGATCCGCAATGTCCGCACCTGCACCACCCACACCACGGTCGACCAGGCCATCGACGCCATGGGCCGCGGCCGCTTCCGCCACCTGCCCGTGCTCGACGAGGGCAAGCTGGTCGGGGTGCTCAGCATCCGCGACCTGCTGAACTCGATGGTCGCCAAGCAGGCGGTCGATGTTACCTCGCTGTGCGGCTACGTCACCGGGGCCTACGCCCGGGTCTGATCCGGACCGGGACAGGCGGGCGGAGGTTCACGCGCTCGCCCGCCGCCACTCGGCAGCCAGCATGCCGGCGCCGATCAACAGCGAGCCGCCGGTGCGATTGGCCAGCCGCCGAACCCGGGGCTGGCGCATTTTCTGCCGCGCGGCGGCGGCCAGCAGCGCGTATGTCGCCGCGTTCAAGGCCGCCAGGCTGACGAAGGTCGCTTCCAGGATGGCGATCTGCGGAAGCGGCGGCCGGGCCGCATCGAGGAATTGCGGCACGAACGCGACGAAGAACACGATGCTTTTCGGGTTCAGAGCCGTAACCGCGTAGACGTGGCCCAGCATGTGCGCCGGGCGGGCCCTCGGCAGGTCACCGACATCGGCGGCGTCGACAGGCGCCCGCCACAGCGCGACGCCGAGGTAGATCAGGTAGGCGCCGCCGATCCAGCGCAGCACCGTGAAGATCGCGGCCGAGGTAGCCAGAATCGCCCCAAGGCCCAGCATGGACGCGGTCATCGCGGTGAGGTCGCCCAGCGCCACATCCGTCACCACCGCAGCGGCGGCCTTTCGCCCATGGCCGAGCGCGTAGGAAATCACCAGCAGCACCGTAGGCCCGGGGATCGCCAGCAGGATCGCGGACGCCGCCACGAACTCCAGCCAATGGTCAGACGCCATCCATGCCCTCTCCGCTCTGAAGACGGCCTGCCAGCGTCCGCTTCATGTGAGTTCCACGCCATCAGAGTTGCCGAACCCGGGCCGGACGAGGGCGTCGTCACCCCGGGCGGGGATGGACCTGGATACCACCGCCCAGCCGCTGCGCGCATCCGCCTTGGCCAGCGAGCGCACGACGCGCCCGTTATCCCAAGGTCAGCGCCGGTTTGGGCAAACTGATAGCGACCCATCGGCCTATCCGTCGCACCGGTGTCCGCATGTCACTTTGCTCCCCGTCACGCGGGCCATCATGGTGGATTTGGCGATTACCCGCCGGCAACGGTTCTCCACCGCGAGGTTGCGACCCCTTCACGGCGCGGCTAAATACCTGACCGATATCGGAAGGCGCTGCAATGACCTACACGCTCGAAGGCTCGACCGGCACCTGGGAAGTGGTGGTCGGCCTCGAAGTCCACGCCCAGGTGATCAGCAACGCCAAGCTGTTCAGCGGTGCCCCCACCGCGTTCGGCGCGGAGCCGAACAGCCAGGTCAGTTTCGTCGATGCCGCGTTTCCCGGCATGCTGCCGGTCCTCAACGGCGCATGCGTGGCGCAGGCCGTGCGCACCGGCCTCGGGCTGAACGCGCGCATCAACCTGGTCAGCCGGTTCGACCGTAAGAACTATTTCTACGCCGATCTGCCGGCGGGCTATCAGATCAGCCAGTATGAACACCCGATCGTCGGCACCGGCGAGATCGAGGTCGAACTCGCTGACGGCTCCACCAAGACCATCGGCGTCACCCGCCTGCACCTGGAGCAGGACGCCGGCAAGTCGATCCACGACCAGCACGCCACCAAGTCGCTGATCGACCTGAACCGCTCCGGCGTCGCGCTGATGGAGATCGTCTCCGAACCCGACATCCGCACGCCGGAGGAAGCCGGCGCCTATCTGCGCAAGCTGCGCTCGATCCTGCGCTACCTCGGCACCTGCGACGGCAACATGGAGGAAGGCTCCATGCGCGCGGATGTCAACGTTTCGGTGCGGCATCATGGGGAGCCGTACCGGACCCGCTGCGAGATCAAGAATGTCAACTCCATCCGCTTCGTCATGCAGGCGATCGAGGCGGAGGCGCTGCGCCAGGTGGAGGTGTGGGAGTCCGGCGGCACGGTGACGCAGGAAACCCGGCTGTTCGACAGCAACCGAGGCGTGACGCGCTCGATGCGGTCGAAGGAGGACGCGCACGATTACCGTTACTTCCCCGACCCGGACCTGCTGCCGCTGGTGCTGGAGGAGGATTGGGTTGCGTCGCTGAAGGCCTCGTTGCCGGAGCTGCCGGACGCCAAGCGGGCGCGCTTCATACAATCGTATGGACTGTCGCCCTACGACGCGGCGGTGCTGGTGGCCGAGAAAGCCACCGCCGATTACTATGAGACTGTGGCCAAGGGCCGCGACCCGAAGATCGCAGCCAACTGGGTGACCGGCGACTTCTTCGCCGCGCTGAACCGCCTCGGCCGCACCATCGAGGACACGCCGGTGACCGCGGCGGCCCTGGGCGGTCTGCTGGATTTGATCGCCGACAATACGATCAACGGGCGCATCGCCAAGGACGTGTTCGAGGCGATGGTCGAAACCGGCAAGGACGCCGCCACGATCGTGGATGAAAAGGGGCTGCGGCAGGTCACCGATACGGGCGCGATCGATGCCGCGGTGGACCGCATCCTGGCGGCTAATCCCGACAAGGTGGCAGAGTACAGATCGGGCAAGGACAAGCTGTTCGGCTTCTTCGTCGGCCAGACCATGAAGGCGATGGCGGGGAAGGGTAACCCGGCGTTGATCAACGACACGTTGAAGCAGAGGCTAGCCGCCACGAAGGAGTAGGCCGGCTGTTCGGGATAGTCTCCGCCCGGCCAGCCTGCTCCCCTACTTACGGATGCGGATAATCTTGACTTTGATGATCAAGATCACTACCATCCTTCGTATGGTAGCACGATGGCTTCTACCCATCGTAACCTCCTTCGTTGACGGCGGTCGGGACATTCCGGCCGCCGTCGTCGTTTACGGGAGGTTGGTTAACAGAGTGCTAATCCGGCCCTGATTTCTCTGCCGCCGCAGCGGTTTCAGCACCGTGATCGCCAATACGGCCGTCAGTAAATCCGCTGTGATCGCCACGCCGAATACGGTCGTCCACGTGCCGGTTGCTTCGTGCAGCAGCGACGCCATCGGGCCGCCGAAGATCGCGCCGATACCCTGCGCCATATACAGACAACCGTAGTTACGCGTGGCGTCGCGCGTGCCGAAAGTGTCGGTCAGCGTGGCCGGAAATAATGAGAAGATCTCGCCCCAGCCGAAGAACACCACGCCTGACAGCAGCACGAACAGTAAAGGGTCGCTCCGCGCCGCCAGCCACAGCGCCATCGCCACGCCTTCCAGGGCGAACGCCAGGCCCATCGTGTTCTCGCGGCCGATATGATCGGACACCCAGCCGAAGAACGGCCGGGTCAGGCCGTTGGTGAACCGGTCGATGGTCAGCGCCAGCGGCAGCGCGGCGAGCCCCCAGACCATCGCCTTGGCGACCCCGAACTCCCCGGCGAACGCGGCCATCTGCGAAGTCACCATCAGGCCGGACGTGGACATCATCGCCATCATGACGAACATCAACCAGAAGATCGGCGAGCGCAGCATTGCCCCTGTCGATGTCCCGGACGCCTCGGTCACCGAGGCTGCCGCCGGCGGCCGTTTCAAACCGAGCGCCGCGAGCAGGCCTATCAGCGCGAAGGCCGCGCCGAACTGGAGCAGCGTCAGTTGCAGGCCGACGGTGGCCAGCGAGTTGGCGATCGGAAACGTCGTCAGCATCGCACCCATGCCGTAGCCGGCGGCGACCACGCCCGCGGCGAAGCCTCGGCGATCCGGGAACCAGCCCACCATCTGACCGACGACGCCCACGTAGACGATGCCGGTTCCGAGACCGCCGATCAGACCGTAGGTCAGATACAGCGACGTCAGCGACGAGGCATACGACGCCAGCACCCAGGACAGGCCCGACAGCAGGCATCCTGTACCGATCAACAGCCTCGGTCCGAAGCGGTCCACCAGCCAGCCCTGGAAGGGCGAGAAGAACGTCTGCAGGACGATCAGCAGGGAGAACGTCACCTGCACCGCGGCCGGCGGCACGCCCAGCGAGACGCCGAGCGGCCTGGCGAACAGCGTCCAGACATATTGCGGGCTGGAGATCGCCATCATGCAGATCAGCCCGAGGCCAAGCTGCACCCAGCGCGTGGCGCCGGTTGTCTTGCTGGCGGGCAGGCTCGCGACGGGCTGGTCCATGCTGTTCGGCCCTTTCGGTGACCGATCAGCCCAAGCAAACGCCACGCCACATGGCGCGCGGCGGCGCTCTCCATCGCCTCGGCCGGGACACGCCCCATAGGCGTCGGGACAAGGCGGTCGCGGAGAAGAACCTGGCTGACCCGGCACACTCTCACCGTCATGGCCGGGCGTGTCCCGGCCATCCTCGCACCACCGTCGCAGCGCGGATGGCCGGGACACGCCCCATGCGTATCAGGATAGGGGAAGCGAGGGGAAAAGTTTGCCCGGGGCCTTGTTCCCTCACCGTCATGGCACGGCTTGTCCGGGCCACCGCCGTCAGCACGTGCCGCGACAGGTGGCCCGGACAAGCCGGGCCATGACGAATGTGGAGAACGCCTTGCTCCGCGCGTCGCCTTATCCTGACGCCCATGCGGCCACGCCCGGGTGGATGCCTTGCCTAATTGCCCATCAGCCGTCGCCACTGCTGCCGCAAAATCAGTCCAGCGAAAAGCTGGTTCCGCACCCGCACGCCGACTTCGCGTTCGGATTGCGCACGGCGAAGTGGCTGCCCATCAGCTCGTCGGTGTAGTCCAACTCCGACCCGCTCAGCAGGTCTATGCTGACCGCATCGACCACCACCCGCGCGGGGCCGTGTTGGATGACGACATCGTCGTCCTGAGTCTGCCCGTCCAACTCGAACCGGTACTGAAACCCGCTGCAGCCGCCCGCCAGGACGGCGACGCGAAGAGCGACATCCTCGGCCTGTTTCGTCTCGGCGACGATTTCGGCGATGCGGGCGGCGGCGCGATCGGTGACGGCGAACTGTTCCATGATGATCACATAGGCGATCTCTCGCCGGAATTGAAGCGGCGCGATGCAGGGTGTATCGCGTCCGGCATGTCCGGACGTCCCCCGCAGGCCCGTTACGCCGTCTCCCCCGCCACCGCGCGCGGCCGGTTGCACCATGAGCCGGAGGCGGAAAACCGCTCCCCCTGGCAGCGCGACCGCGACCGCATCATCCACAGCTCCGCCTTCCGCAAGCTGCAATACAAGACCCAGGTCTTCGTCAACCATGAGGGCGACTTCTTCCGCACCCGGCTGACCCACAGCATCGAGGTCGCGCAGATCGCCCGCTCGGTCGCCCGCGCGCTCGGCCTGGATGAAGATTTGACCGAGGCGCTGGCATTGGCGCACGACCTCGGCCACCCGCCCTTCGGCCATGCCGGCGAGGACGCGCTGAACCAGGCAATGAAGCCGTTCGGCGGCTTCGACCACAACGCCCAGAGCCTCAAGGTCGTCACTCTGCTGGAAAGCCGCTACGCCGGCTGGGACGGCCTGAACCTGACCTGGGAAACGCTGGAGGGCCTGGTCAAGCACAACGGCCCGCTGCGCAATCCGGCCCCGTACATCCACGAGTACAACGAACGCCACCGGCTCGACCTGCACACGCAGCCGAGCGCCGAGGCCCAGGTGGCCGCGATGGCCGATGATGTCGCGTATCACAGCCACGACCTCGACGACGGGCTGCGGGCGCATCTGTTCACGGTGGACGACATGAAGCATCTGCCGATTGTCGGCGAGGCGGTCGCTGCGGCGCGGCTGTCGAGTCTCGATGTGCCGCCGCCGCGGCTGCGGCACGAAACCCTGCGGCGGGTGATCAACAGCCTGGTCAGCGACATGATCGCCGAGACGGGCGCCCGTCTGGCCAAGCTGGACCCGGACAGCCCGGACGCGATCCGCCACGGCAAGCAGCGTGTCGTGGCGTTCAGCCCGGCGATGGCTGACGCCAACCAGGCGATCAAGGATTTCCTGTTCGCGAAAATGTACCGGCATTGGCGGGTCAACCGGATGACCGCCAAGGCAAGACGTCTGACGGAGGATCTGTTCCGCCTGCTCCACACCAATCCCACGCTGCTGCCGGATGACTGGCGCTCCCGGGCCGGCGAGGCCGGGATGCAGCGCTCGGCGGTGACGGTCGCCGATTACGTGGCCGGGATGACGGACCGCTATGCGATGGACGAACACCGGCGGCTGACGGATATCTCCGTCCCCGGCTGACGTGCCCTTGATCCTGGATCAGCCACCTGCGAAAAGTGCCGCAAACCCGAGGTGCCCGACGTGCAGCCGCCCAAGACACTGACTGAAGGCCAGCGTGCCTACGAAGCCAAGCGCGCCGCCAAGGCGGGCATGAGCCTGGACAAGTGGCTCGCCAGCAAGCAGCGCCAGCAGGAAGCCGAGGCGAAAGCCAGGCTGAAACTCGCCGAGGCCGCGAAGCCGGCCAAGCCGCCCGGGCTCTTCAGCCGTCTGCTGGACCGCGCCCACCGGCCGCTTGGAAGCTGAACTTGCCGCCCACGCGGACTGGAGCGTCGATCCGCGCAAGCGTTGGGTGACCCTCGCGCGGCGGAGCGGTTCGGGATGGACCGTCACCGCCCCTCGCCCTGTCGGCGATTGCACGACCTTCCTGGCCCGCCTGCTCGCCGAAGCGAGCCATGGTCCCGTGGCACTTGGCGCGGACCTGCCGATCGGCGTGCCGCGGGCCTATGCGGCCACACGGTCGGAAGCGGATTTCCCGGCCTTCCTGCGCCGCGTGCGATCGCTGCCCGACTTCTTCACCGTTTGTGCAACGCTGCAGGACATCGGCCCCGCGCGGCCGTTCTACCCGGCGCGCGGGATCGCCGGGATGACCCGCCTGTCGCACGCGCTGGCGCTCGGTCTCGTTGATGCCGCGGCCCTGTGCCGCGCTTGCGACCGGGCCACGGCGGAACGCCCGGCCGGGGCGCCGCTGTTCTGGACGCTCGGCGCCAACCAGTCCGGCAGAGCCGCCATCGCCGCATGGCAGTCGATGATCCTGCCCGCCCTGGAGACCGGCGGCACATTGCGCCTCTGGCCGTTCGAGGGCCCGTTCCTGTCGCTGCTGTCCCCGGGATGCGTGGCGTTGGCGGAAACCTATCCGGCCGAGGCGCTGCGTCACCTCAACATCCGCCTGCGCGGCAGCAAGCGCCGCCAGGCCGATCGGCGAGGTGCCGCGGAGGCGCTGCTGACGGCTATGGATCAACGGCGCGCGGCCCCGGACGCCGCGATGCGGCTCGCCGTGACCGACGGCTTCGGGGCGGACAGCGCCGGGGAGGACCGCTTCGACAGCGTGCTCGGATTGCTGTGCGTGCTGAACGTGCTGGCGGGCAACCGGCCCGACACCGCCCCGGACGATCCGTGGATCCTACGCTGGGAGGGTTGGGTGCTCGGCCAGACGTTGCTGCCGGTCGATTTCTCTCCGTCGTCGTGGCCCGGCTTGTCCGGGCCACCCGTCGCGGCAGGTGCTTGCGGGGGTGGCCCGGACGAGCCGGGCCATGACGTTTAGCAACCGCGGGCCGCGATGATCGGTCGCACGCGCGACAGGGGTCAGGAGGCCCTACGGCCAGCGCACCTCCGGCGGCAGGCTCATGAGGATCGCCTCCACATTGCCGCCGGTTTGCAAACCGAACAGTGTGCCGCGGTCGTGGATCAGGTTGAACTCCACATACCGCCCGCGCCGCACCAACTGGTGGTCGCGGTCCGCCTGAGTCCACGGGTCTGCCATGCGTCGGCGGATGATCCGCGGATAGGCGTCCAGGAACGCCTGCCCAACGTCCCGCGTGAAAGCGAAGTCCGCATCCGCGTTGCCGCTGAAATGCTGGTCGAAGAAAATACCGCCCGCGCCCCGCGGCTCCTGCCGGTGCGGCAGATAGAAATACCGGTCGCACCACGCCTTGAACCGGTCGTAGTACCCGGGGTCATGCCGATCGCATGCCGCCTTGAACGCCGCGTGGAGATCGGCTGCATCTTCAATGGCTTCCGGGGTTTCCAGCCGCATCGGGGTCAGGTCGCCGCCGCCGCCGAACCAACCCTTGGTGGTTACCAGCATCCGCGTGTTGAAGTGCGCCGCCGGCACCAGCGGGCTTCGCATGTGCGCCACCAGACTGATCCCGCTGGCCCAGAACCGCGGGTCCTCCGCCGCGCCCGGGATCTGCGCCTGGAAGCCCGGGCTGAACTCGCCCGTCACCGTGGACACGTTGACGCCGACCTTCTCGAACACGCGTCCGCGCATGACGCTCATGACGCCGCCGCCGCCGTCGGAGCCGTCTTCCGTCGGGCGGCTCCAGGCCGTCTGCTCGAACCGGCCGGCGGGACGATCCCCGGTTCCGGCATCCTCGATCGCCTCGAATGCGGCGCAGATGCGGTCGCGCAAGCTCTCGAACCAGGCACGGGCGGCCGGTTTCAAAGCGTCATGCGGCGGCGGTGAAAATTTTTCAGGCATAAAGGGCTTGTTCCTGGGCTGTAGTCGGGATAACCCCCTGCGGCCTTCATGTTGCATTGCAGGGGTAATGGGCAGTCACTAGACTGCTCTCGATCCCGGGGCCGGAGCAACCCGGCAGTAACAGGCAGGTGTTCCGGGCCGGTCATACGGACAGGCTCGCGGTCAGCCGCGTCCGCGTCCTGGCTGAAACGGTAACTCGAGGGAAAGAATGGCTAACACCTCCGCCGCCGCTTCCACCCATCCCGGACCCTCCGGCGATGTGACCAAGCGCGATCTGCTGTCTCTTGTCGCCACTGCCGGCGCGGTGATCGGGGTCGGCGCTGTCGCCTGGCCGTTCATCGATTCCATGAACCCGTCCAAGGACGTCCTGGCGATGGCCTCGACCGAGGTCGATCTGGCCTCCATCGAGGCAGGACAGGGCATCACCGTGCTCTGGCAGGGCAAGCCGATCTTCGTGCGCCACCGTACGCCGGCCGAAATCCAGCAGGTCGACAGCGTCCCGTTGTCGGACCTGATCGATCCGATCGCCGAGGACACCCGCGTCAAGGCGGGGCACGAGCAATGGATCGTCGTGATCGCAATTTGCACCCATCTGGGCTGCGTGCCGCTGGGCAACAAGCCATCGGATCCGCGCGGCGACTACGGCGGCTGGTTCTGCCCCTGCCACGGCAGCCAGTACCGATGTCTCGGGCCGCGTCCGGCACGGGCCGGCACCGGCGAACCTGGCATTGCCCCCTTACGAATTCGCGACCGACACCAAGATTAAGATCGGTTGATTTTCAGCCTCCGCCCGCGACAGGGAATAAACCATGGTTGGCCTGCACAAGAGCGAAATCGCCAATCCGGTACTACGCTGGATTGACACCCGACTGCCCGTCATCACGATGATACAGAAGGAATACGGGGTCTTCCCGACCCCGAAAAACTTCAACTATTTCTGGAATTTCGGCGCGCTGGCCATGGTCATCCTGATGATCATGATCGGCACCGGTATCTTCCTCGCCATGAACTACCAGCCGAACTCGGACCTGGCGTTCGGCTCGATCCAGCACATCATGCGCGACGTGAATTATGGCTGGCTGCTGCGCTACATGCACCAGAACGGCGCGTCGATGTTCTTCATCGTCACCTACATCCACATCTTCCGCGGCCTCTATTACGGCTCCTACAAGTCGCCGCGGGAACTGCTGTGGATCATTGGCGTGGTGATCCTGATCATCATGATGGCGACGGCGTTCATGGGCTACGTGCTGCCGTGGGGCCAGATGTCCTACTGGGGCGCAACCGTCATCACCAACCTGTTCTCGGCCTTCCCGGTCGTCGGCCCGAAGATCGTCACCCTGCTGTGGGGCGGCTTCAGCGTCGATATGCCGACCTTGAACCGTTTCTACGCGCTGCACTACCTGCTGCCGTTCGTCCTCGTCGGCGTGGTCTTCCTGCACGTCGCGGCGCTGCATATCACCGGGTCGAACAACCCGCTGGGCATCGATGTCAAGTCGCCGCAGGACACGCTGCCCTTCCACCCCTACTACACCATCAAGGACTCCGTCGGGATCCTGGTGTTCCTGATCGTCTATTCGGTCTTCATCTTCTTCGCGCCGAACTACCTCGGCGACCCGAACAACTTCATCCCGGCCAACCCGCTGCAGACCCCGGCCGACATCGTGCCGGAGTGGTACTTCCTGCCGTACTACGCGATCCTGCGCTCGGTGCCGGACAAGCTCCTGGGCGTCTGCCTGATGTTCGGGTCGCTGCTGATCCTGTTCGTGATCCCTTGGCTGGACACCTCCAAGGTGCGCAGCCTGCGGTTCCGGCCGCTGTATCGCCCGACGTTGTTCGTCTGGGTGTTGGCGGTGGTCGTCCTCGGCGTCTGCGGCGCGCATAAACCGCAGGGCATCTGGGTCACGCTCAGCCGCGTCTCGACCCTGTATTACTTCGCGCAGTTCCTGGTCATCATGCCGATCCTCGGCAAGCTGGAGCGGCCGCTGCCGCTGCCGGAAAGCATCAGTCATCCTGTTATCGGCGGACGCGGCGGCGGACCTTTGCCGACTGGCGCGGCGGCCAAGCCGATGGAGAAAGCGTGATGCTTAAGCTGCGTTCTTTGCTGGCGGGCGCTTTCGCCGCCACCCTGCTCGCGGCCGCTCCGGCGGTTGCGCAGGAACCCGAGATGCCAAACGAGAAATGGAGCTTCGAAAATCCATTCGGGACCTTCGATCTCGCGGCGGCCCAGCGCGGATTCCAGATTTACGCCCAGGTGTGCTCGAACTGCCACTCCATGGAGTACCTGCACTACCGCGACCTGACCGGGATCGGCCTGAGTGAGGACCAGATTAAGGCGTTCGCGGCCGGCGTGACGGTTCCGTCAGGGACAGACGACCAAGGCAACCCGAAGGATGGACCGGCGACTCCCGCCAGCCAGTTCCGCTCGCCGTTCGCGAACACCAAAGCGGCAGCCGCAGCCAACAACGGTGGTATCCCGCCCGACCTGTCGCTCATTGTCAACGCGCGCGAGGGTGGCCCGAACTACATCTACGGGATCCTGACCGGCTACACCGATCCGCCCGCCGGCTTCAAGGTCGGGGAGGGCCTGTACTACAACAAGATGTTCGCCGGCCATCAGATCCACATGCCGCAGCCGCTGCGCGACGGCACTGTCGATTATACCGACGGCACCTCGAACGGGCTGGACCAGGAGGCGCACGATGTCGTCACCTTCCTGGCCTGGGCGGCCAATCCGGAGGAGGTTACCCGCAAGCAGATGGGCGTGCGGATCGTGCTGTTCCTGGTGTTCATGACTGGCCTGACCTACGCCGTGAAGCGCCGGGTCTGGTCCGACGTCGAACATTGACCGAGAAGGCATCGCCGGTGATCCAACCTGTTATCGGGATCATCGGCGGCTCCGGCCTGTATGACATTGACGGGCTGGAAGACAAATCGTGGCAGCGGGTCGAAACCCCCTGGGGTGACCCGTCTGACCAGCTTTTGTTCGGGCGGCTCGCCGGCATCCAGTGCGTGTTCCTGCCGCGCCACGGGCGAGGCCATCCAACCTCTCCCAGCCATCTGAACTATCGGGCGAACATTGACGCGCTGAAGCGCTCGGGCGTGACCGACGTGCTGTCGCTGTCCGCCGTCGGTAGCCTGAAGGCCGAATTGCCGCCGGGCCACTTCGTAGTCGTGGATCAGTTCATCGACCGCAGCTTCGCGCGTGAAAAAAGCTTCTTCGGCGACGGCATCGTCGCCCACGTGTCCATGGGCCATCCGGTTTGCGGCCGTCTGGGCGACGCTCTGTTCGCCGCGGCGGGATCGTTGTCGTTGCCGGTGACCCGCGGCGGCACCTACCTGGTGATGGAGGGCCCGCAGTTCTCCACCAAGGCCGAGAGCGAGCTGTACCGAAGCTGGGGCTGCAGCGTCATCGGCATGACCAACATGCCGGAAGCCAAGCTCGCCCGGGAGGCGGAGCTTTGCTACGCCACGGTGGCGATGGTGACGGATTTCGATTGCTGGCATCCGGACCACGACCACGTGACGGTCGAGGCGGTCGTGAAAGTGCTGCTCGGCAACGCCGATCACGCGCGGAGTTTGGTGAAGACGGTCGTGCCGGATGTGGGCGGCGAACGGACGGTGTGTCCCTGCGGCTGCGACCGTGCCCTGGATAACGCGGTGATCACCGCGCCGTCGATGCGGGCGCCGGCGCTGACCGCCAAGCTGTCGGCCGTCGCGGGGCGCGTGCTGTAGCTCTAGCGGTCCGCGGCTTCGGCGGTCTTCGGTTCGGTCAGTTCCTTGGTCACGGTGGTCGCGTTCTTGATCTCCTGCGGGGTCGAGTCCGCGGCCCCGGCGCCGAGCTTCACTCCGCCATCGGGTTCCGGGATGGTGACCGGCTTCACCTCGACCGGAGCCACACCCTTGGCCTTCATGTCGAGCTGGTCCGCCACCTTTGGCGCCAGGTCGACCACGCGGCCATCCACATAGGGTCCGCGGTCTTCGATCTTGACCGTCTCGGTCTTGCCGTTGTCCAGGTTGGTGACCTTGGCGACGGTGCCAAGCGGCAGGGTCTTGCTGGCGGCGATGTCGGAATTCGGGTTCATCGGGCGGCCGTTGGCCATTTTCTTGTTCGTGAAGCTTTTGGCATAGAACGAGCCATGGCCTTTCTGCTTGCGGCCGGACCGGTCGATGTGTCCAGGCCCGGCCGGCGGAACCGGAGGCAGCGCGTTCAAATGATCGGCCTCATGCTTGGCGGCCGGGGAATTGGTCGCGGGCGATTCCGCGAGCGCAGCATAAGGCAGCCAGCACGTCAGCGCCGCCACGATTACGACCGGTCCGTTTTTCATCGCCTTCTCCAGATGTCCGGGGCTGGGAACGCTACCGGCCAGGCGAAGTTCCGATCGCAACAGCAGCGCAAGATCACGTGACTCTCGCGGTGCCAAGTGGCTATAGCTGCCGGGCACACGTGTTCGCCGCCTTCGATGGCTGGCAAGGAGATTTGCATGCTCGATGCGTTCGGGATCCTGGTGAGTACAATCATGATCGTGATCGTAGTCGTCAATGCCGTGCGGCTGGACAAGACTGAGCCGTGGTTTCAAACCCGCAAGGATGATGCCGCCACTGCCGGGAAACCCTGGGTGTGGGAGCGGCGCCGCTGACGGCAACGCGGGCGTCGTCTCGTGCGCAGTCTCTTGCTTCTGGCGCTGTATCTCTTTTTCCTCGGGATGGGCACCGCCGCGCCGTTCGTGGCGACCCTGGGCTATGTGTGGACGGATACGTTTCGCCCGCAAGAAGTTGCCTACATTATTCTGAACCAGTTCCCCGTTGCGATGGTCATGGGCGTGGTGGCCATCGGCGGCTATGTCCTTATGGACCGCCGTTCGCCGCCACGCATATCGCTGGAAACGGTGTTGCAGGTGGCAATGGCCGTTTGGGTGACAACCACTCTGCTCTGGGCGGAGCGTCCGGACGAGGCGTGGGTGAAATGGAACTGGGCCTTTAAATCTATTGCGTTCGCGGCATTCATTCCGTTTATAATCCGATCTAGGGTTCAGATCGAAGCCTTCGTTCAAGTTTACGTGTTATCACTGGCGGCGAATTTCGTGCCGTTCGGGATCAAGACGCTGATTTCCGGCGGCGGCTATGGAACCAATCTTGGATTGGAAGGGGGCAATTCCGGTCTCGCGGAGGGCGGCCTGTTGTCAACGGTTTGCCTGATGGCAGTCCCGCTGGCGGTGTTTCTTTCGAAATACAGTCAACTTGTTCCTCGCCTGAATAAACTTGGATGGGCCTACTGGGGTGCTGCCGCCCTGGCGGTTCTCACTGCCATAGGCACCTACGAACGAAGCGCGCTGGTCGGGCTGGTTGTGCTCGGCGCATACATGTGGACCCGAAGCCGGCACAAATTTGTGTTCAGCATCGCGATAGTTGCGGTCGCCGGCCTGGTTGCGTATACGACGACGAGCGGGTGGAACGAGCGCGTCTCGACCATCGCCACCCCGGTGACCGAGAATTCGGCGTACGTCCGAATACTGGTTTGGAAATGGACCTTGGACTATACCGCATCCAACCCGCTTGGCGGCGGATTTATGGCCTTTATAATCGATCATATCGATATCCCGGGAACCGCCGAGACCCCGGGCTACACCGAGTTCGGGCGGGCGTTTCACTCGATTTACTTTGAAATGCTTGGCGAGCAAGGTTATCCGGGTCTGGTCATGTTCCTGCTCCTTGCAGGCTCGATGCTCATAAAGTTGCGCCGGCTGTCAAAGAGAACCCGGACCAATCCTGAGCTGCAATGGGTGGCCGCACTTTCCGACGCGCTGCAAAGCGGATTGGCGGTGTTTTTGACGTCCGGCGCATTTGTCGGCATCGCTTTTCAGCCGATGTTCTGGTATTTCATCTCGATGGGCATCAGCCTCAACGCATATATGTGGCGCGTTGAACATCCGCAAACCAATCGCGACGCAGCGTGGCGCGCAGCGGCGCAGGTCAATTCCGGCGGGCTGCCCGAGCCGCCTGCACCGGGGAGGCAACGGCGTCCCTGGCAGCCCGGTTAAACTGGCACCGGTCACGGCGACCCGAGGTGCCGTCAGGCCCGGCACACGCGTACCGGGCACGTCCCGGCATCAGGCGAGATGCCGCCGGAAAAAGTCCAATGTCCGCTGCTGCGCCAGTTCGTAGTCCGGCTTGCTGTAGCTGCCGCGCTCATCGCAGCCGAACCCGTGGCCGGCGTCTTCGTACACGTAAATTTCGGCCTTCGGCTGCGCCGCACGGACCGCATCGACGTCGTGCGGCGGGATCGAGGCATCTTTTCCGCCAAAATGCATCTGCACGGGGATATTCGGCCGTTCGTCCTTGGTGCCGGCGACGCCGCCGCCGTACCACGCGGAGGAGGCCGCGAATTTCGTCGTCCGTGTCGCTCCCCACCACGCCACGGTGCCACCGAAGCAGTAGCCGACGATGCCGAGCGTCTTGCCGGCCAGATGGTCCGCCGCCGCCTCGATGTCCTTGATCACATCGGCGTCCGTCAGCTTCATGCGGTATTCGCGGCCCTTGTCGATGTCGGCCTGGGTATAGCCAAGCTCGACCCCCTTCTCGACGCGGTCGAACAACGCCGGCGCCACGACTGCGTAACCCTCCGCGGCGAACCGGTCCGCCACGGCGCGGATGTGGTGGTTGACGCCGAAAATCTCCTGCACGACGACGATGCCCTTAGCCGCGCCGGCCGGCCCGGCGACGTACGCCGACAGGCTGAAGCCGTCGGCCGCCTTCAACTGGATCGTCTCACCCATTCATTCCTCCCGCATGCGCTGAAACACAGGAGTCAGCATGGCGAGAACGGCCGAACCGTCAACCGCGGCGCGATGACAGACGCTTTAGCTGCCCACCATGTCCACCGAGCTGAACGGCACCGTCAGACCGCCCATCTCAACCTCCACCGTGCCGCTGTTGTTGATCACGCCCGTCGCGGTGCCGGTCACGGTGAACGGCACCGACGTCGTCGTTCCGCTGCTGCTCACGGTGTTGACCGTGACCGTATACGCGCCGTCGGGTTCCGTAGTGCCGGCGCTGTTCTGTCCGTTCCAGGTCCACGTGTTGGCCCCCGCCGAACTAATCGCGGTCGTGCTGGCCACCTGTGCCCCCGAGCTGTTGGTCACCGAGATGACGATGGGTTCGGAGTTCGTGGTGTTGAAATCGATCGTCGCCGAACTGTTCTGCAACGAAAGCTGCGAGCTTGTCACCGTGACCGGCTTGCCGAGCATCGAAGCCGACTGCTCCACCTGGCTGGCCTGCGTCAGTTGGATAAGCTGCGTCAGGTCGTTGTTGGTGTTGATTTGCTGCTCCACCGAGGAGAACTGCACCAGTTCGCTGGTAAACTGGTTGGAATCGAGCGGCGATGTGGGATCCTGGTTCTGCAGTTGCGTCATCAGCAGCGACAGAAAGTCGGAGAAGTTGTTGCTGAGGCTGTTCAGCGCGGCGCTGCCGGTCTGCGAGGCGGCGCTGCCCGAGGTCGAGGACGTGCTGCCGGTCGACGACGTTACGGTTCCACTCATGACGGATGCTCCTGTTCTACGCCACTATGTCCAGGCCGACACGATACGATTCCGTGCGGGCGGGCGCGGTCTTCCCGGCCGGGGATTTGGCCTGTGCGCCGCTCTGCTCGCCGCCGGCGTATCCGCTGCGTCCGCCGCCGGAGGTGCTGTTGCCGAAGCCGCCCTGGCTCGCGCCGGGCGACGCGGATCCGTTGCCGCCGCCCGCCGCCGGTGACGCCGGGGCGGTGTGAAAGACGATCGTGCGGCCGGCGGCCGGGATGCCCGCCGCGTCGAGGGCGCGGTGCAGATCCGGCTGATCCCGCATCAGGGCCTGCAGGGTGCCGGCCTTCTCGACCGTGATATCGACTCGCGCGGTGCCGGTTTCGCCGCGGCCGATCTGGACCTGGACGGTGCCGAGTTCGGCCGGGTGCAGGCGCAGCGTCATCTGCCGGCTGCCATCCGCGGCCTGGCCGAGCGTCAACAGCGCCGGGGCGATCTGCGCCGCCGGGGCGGTGGGGGCGGGGGCCGTGCCGGTGGGGGCCGTAGGCGCGGCAGCGGGAGCAGCGGACGTCGCGGCGGTGGGTTCCGATACCGCGATCGCCGGGGCGGTGAAGACCGCGGTCGCGGCCGGCGGCTGCGTCACTGCGGCAAAAGCCGGCCCGGCGGCGGCCGCCTGGTTCTTCTTCGCGACGGCCTTCACCGTGCCACCCGCGTCCGGCCGATCGGCAGCCGCCGGTTCGGCGACGGTCGCCGCCGAAGCCGTGGCAGAGGATGCGGCATCGAGCCGCGCCTGGCCGGTTCGCTGGTCTGCAATGGTATCCGATCGTGCCGTGGCCGCCGGTCCCGTCCCGGGCGCGGCGGGAACCGTCACCGAAATGGCGGCATCCGGCTGGAGCACGGCCGTTGCCTCGGTGCCGGCCCGCGCGGACAGACTGACGGCATCCGATTGTCCCGCACTTGCGCGCGCGGCTTCGGCAATCGCCGCGCAGGCTGCCGGCTTCTGCTCGCCCGGCACGGCCTGTTGCTGGGATGAGGCTATTTCGACAGCGGGCGGCGCGACCTCCGGAAGGATGGGATCGGGCGGCGGCGTGACCGCCGGATAGACGGCATCGGCCGGCGGCGCGGCCGCGGAGGGCGTTGTATCGGCGGCTTCCTTGGCTGTGTGGCCTGCCTTCGCGGCGCTGTTGGTTGTGCCGGATTTCGAAGCGGTGGCGCGGGTGCTGGCCGGGACGCCTTCGTTCTTATTGGCCGCGGACGGCCCAGCGGCATCCGCCATCGGCCTCGCGGCGGCGGCGGCATCCGCAACCGCGGGCTCGGGCGCGATTTCCTCCACGGGATCAGGCGCCTCGCTCGCGGCGGGAACCGTCCCTGCCCGGGCGGGCGTCACCGAGGCGTCAGCCGTTTGGTCTGCCGCCGCGGTGTCAGCCGTGCGCAGGACCTCGCGGAACGCGTTGCCGCCGCCGGTTGGCGGCGCGGTCCCGGACCCGTTTGGGGCAACCGTGCCATTCGATGGCAGGGTCGCGATGACGGTTGGCAAAACCGGTTCTCCTGCCATGCGGATTTTCCTGCCGGCGCAAGACGCAAGGACCGGGCCAAGACGAAACACCCGCCTGCCAGCAATGGGCGGCGGCCGAACCGGCAAATACTGCCGGATCCTTTCTGCCGCCCGAGCTTATTCTGCCGCGCTCGGACCCTCGCAAGTCACGTATCGACCGCTACTTCACGCTTGGCATGGTTTGTGCTGGCAGCCCGGCCATTCAGACCAGGAGGGTCCCCGGCGATGTCAATATTCGGTGCCATGAACACCGCGATCAGCGGTCTCGGCGCGCAATCCGCCTCGTTCGGCAATATCAGCGAAGACGTCGCCAACAGCCAGACAGTCGGCTTCAAACGAGTCGATACCGAATTCACCAATTACCTGACAACCAGCACGGCCACCCAGAACGAGTCCGGCGCGGTGATCGCCACCCCGGACTATGTGAACAACGTCCAGGGCACCATCACGCAGACCGACAACCCGCTGGCGATGGCGATCACCGGCCAGGGGTTCTTCGCCGTTTCGCAGTCAACGGGCAATACCAACGGCGTCCCGACCTTCGATCCGCAGCAATACTATACCCGTGCGGGCAATTTCACCATGAATGCCCAGGGCTATCTGGTGAACAGCGCCGGCGACTACCTGAACGGATGGTCGGTCAATGCCGCGACCGGTGTGGCCGACCAGAACGCCCTGGCGCCGATCCAGGTCAGCCAGTCGACCTACAACCCGGTTGCGACCTCGAGCGTCACGCTGGCGGCGAACCTTCCGGCGACCCCGGCAACCGGCACCGCGACCGCCGCGTCGCCGCTGTCGTCGCAGATCACAGTCTACGATGCGCTCGGCACCGCCCACACCGTCACGCTGAATTGGGTGCAGAGGTCGGCCAACAACTGGACCGTCCAGGTCAGCGCGCCCGGCTCCACCGACGCCGGCACGGCGAACGTGACCTTCGGCGCGGCCAGCGGCAACACCGTGCCGGAGGGCACCATCGGGTCGGTCGCGGCCTCGACAACCGACGCCGGCACCATAACGAATGTCAGCAGCTTTGCCTCGGGACAGCCGGCAACCCTGGACTTCACCGCCGATTTCGGCTCCGGAAACCAGACCATCCAACTGAACCTGGGCGATTATGGCGGCACCAACGGCGTCACCCAGTATGCCGGCACCACGTACAGCCTGCTTGGACTGACCCAGAACGGCGTGCCGCCCGGCAGTTTCTCCGGCGTCACGACGCAGGACAACGGCAACGTCGTGGTCAACTACAACAACGGCCAAAGCCGTACGATTGCGCAGATACCGCTGATCACGTTCAACGCTCCCAACTCGCTGCAAAGCCAGAACGGCGAGTCGTTCACAGCCACCACCGACAGCGGCACGCCGCTGGCGGAATCCGTCGGCACCAACGGCGCGGGAAGCCTGGTCACCGGGTCGGTCGAGGGATCGAATGTCGATATCGCGACGGAATTCTCCAACCTGATCGTCGCCCAGCAGGCCTATTCGGCGAACGCCAAGGTCGTCACCACGGCGGACCAGATGCTGCAGGCGACCCTGTCGATGGTGACATGACCGGATGAGCCTCGACGCGGCGCTATCGATCGCCAGCGGCGGGCTGGCGAACATCAATGCGCAGTTCGCGATCATTTCCCAGAATGTCGCGAACGCCGCCACGCCGTCCTATTCCGCGGAGGTCAGCAATCAGCAGGCGCTGACCTCGGACGGCATTCCGCTGGGCGTGCGGACCCTGCCGGCCACCTTGCAGACCGATCAGGCGCTGGAAGCATCCGCGCAGCAGCAGAACGCCACGGTCACCGGCCTGACGACGACGCAGACCGCGTTGCAGGCGATCGACAGCGTGCTGGGCACGCCGGGATCGGGCTCCGACATCGGCAGCCTGTTGGGCAATCTGCAGAACAGTTTTTCTACGCTGCTGACGGACCCGGGCAGCCAGACCCAGCAGAGCGCGGTGGTGTCCTCGGCCAGCACCCTGGTGCAGGGCATCAACCGCCTGAGTGCCGCCTACACCACGCAGCGGCAGGCGGCGCAGAACGATCTGGTTTCGGCGGTGTCGACCCTGAACACGACGCTGGCGACCATCGGCCAGTTGAACAGTCAGATCGTTGCCCTGCAGCCGGCGGGACAGAGCGTCGCGGACCTGGAAAACCAGCGAAACGCGGCGGTGGCGACGTTGTCGCAACTGATGAACGTGCAGACGACGGTGCAGCCGAATGGCGCCATGACCGTGTTCACCTCGACGGGGCTGACCCTGCCGACCGATGGCGGCGGCGGCGGCGGGCCGTTTTCCATCGCCGGAGGGAACGCGCAGCCCGGCTCCTATTATCCCGGCGGCGGCCTGTCCGGGATCACCCTCAACGGCACCGACGTGACCAGCCAGATGCAGGGCGGCCGCGTCGGTGCCGATGTCACGCTGCGCGACAGCACATTGCCGACGGAGCAGGCTGAACTGGACGAGTTCTCGGAAGGCCTGTCGAGCCGGTTCGCCGCCCAGGGGCTGACTTTGTTCACGGACCCGTCGGGCAATGTGCCGGCAAGCACCGGGACCCCGGTGCAGGACGGCTACGTAGGGTATGCCGCGACCATCCAGGTCAATCCGGCGGTGACGGCGGATCCGTCACTGGTGCGCGACGGGACGGACCAGATCACCGGCGGCACCACCGGCGCCAGCAGCTTCACGCCCAATCCAACCGGCGGCCCGGCGGGTTTCACAACGCTGATCAGCCGGGTGCTGGACTACACGTTCGGCAGCCAGGCCCAGAGCGGCGTCGATCAGCCGGCGATGAACACCAGCGGCCTCGGCGCCGCCGGCACGCTCGCGGCGCCGTTCAATTCGTCCTCGACGCTGTCCGACTACGCCACCGACCTGGTTTCGTCCCAGGCGCAGACCAGCGCCAACACGACCAGCCAACTGACAACCGAACAGGCGCTGCAGACCAGCCTGACGGCAAAGATATCCAGCGTCAGCGGCGTCAACATGGACACCGAGATGTCGCAGATGATCGCCTTGCAAAACGCCTACAGCGCCAACGCGCGGGTCATCGCGGCGGTGCAGGCGATGTTCACACAACTTCTGCAGGCCATTCCATGAGCGGCAGCATCGGATCGGTTGCGACCGGATACGGGTTCCTGAATACCCTGATCGCCAACGCCGGCACCATTCATCAGCAACTCAATAACCTGACCGAGCAGGCGAGTTCGGGGCTGGTCGCGCAGACCTACGCGGGGCTCGGCAGCAGTGCATCGGTCTCGCTGAACCTGAACCCGCAACTGACGGAGTTGCAAACATACCAGAACAACATCAGCCAGGCGACCGGGACGATGCAGGTCACGCAGACCGCGATGACCCGGTTGCAGCAGATCGCCGCCACCTTCGCCGCCGACATGCCCAACCTGACCAGCACCAACACGCAGGAAATCGACAGCATCGCCCAGCAGGCGCAGGCGGCGCTACAGCAGGTCGCGGGGCTGCTGGATACGCAGGATGGCGACGTCTATGTGTTCGGCGGCCAGGATACTTCCAACCCCCCGGTTCCGTCGCCCGATTCCATCCTGACGTCCGGCTTCTACACGCAGATCAATGCCGCGGTTTCCGGCCTCGCCGCCAACGGCGCCGCCGCCACCGCCGCCGCCACCCTGGCGATCGCGAGTTCGAACGCGGCCGGGACCTCGCCGTTCTCCAGCTATATGTCGCAACCCGCCTCCGGCATCGGCCAGCAGGTGGTGCAGACCGGCGAAGGCACGACCGTGAACATCGGCCTGCTGGCGAGCGCCAATTCCAACGTCACCTCCAGCGGCACATCGACCACCGGGTCCTACATGCGCGACCTGATGCGGGCGCTGGCCACCATCGGCTCCATGAGCAGTTCACAGGCGAACGATACCGGGTTCGTGGCACTGGTGCAGGACACCACGACCAGCCTGAACGGCGTTGTCTCCGCCATGGCCGGCGATGTCGGCGTCCTGGGCAACACCCAGTCCAGCCTGACCACCACGGGGACGCAGCTTTCCGACACCGCGACGGCACTGACCGGGCAGGTTTCGGCGATCCAGGACGCCGATATGGCGACCACGCTGTCGAACATCAGCGCCATACAGACGCAACTGCAGGCGTCATACCGGCTGATCGCCACCGAGGGCACGCTTTCGCTCGCGAATTTCTTGCCCATTTCGTGAAAAAAACTTCGTTTGATTCATAGACTGTTAACTTTTCTGCCGCATGATTTCACCAAGCCGGCAAGAGGCGGGCGAACGATTTGAACCCAAAGGGTGAAAACCATGGCCTTAAACTCAGTCAACACCAACATGGGCGCGATGGTGGCGCTGAACTCGCTGAATACGACGGAAGCCCAGCTTGCCTCGACGCAGAAGCAGATCTCGACCGGCTATCGCGTCGCCGATGCAACCGACGACGGCGCCGCCTACGCGATCGCCCAGGGCATCCGATCGACGGTCGGCGCGCTGACGACAGCGAACCAGCAGCTTGGCAATGTGACCGGGCTGCTCACCGTGACACAAACCGGGCTCAACAACATCTCCAATACGATGGCGAGCATGCGTGACGTTCTCGTCAACCTGGCGAGCAGCAGCGTCCAGGGCGACACGCGCACGCAATATGAGGCACAGTATAACTCGTTGCTTGCGAACATCCAAACCTTCGTCCAGGATGCGGGCTACGAGGGCAAGACGCTGATCGGCAATATCACCGGCAGCACCGGGACGTTCGGCGAGACTTCAGTGACCCGCAACGAAAGCGGTGCGACCTACGGCATCGCGACTTTCGGCGGCTCCGAGATGTACGGTTCAATCGCCTTCAGCGGGACGCAGCTTGCGTCCTCCACCACTGTCCAGAGCTTGCTGACCACAACCGGCACATTCTTGAACCAGCAGGCGGCGGTCGGAACCGCGCTCAACACCGTCGGCAACGAGGTCAACTACGTCAACAACCAGATTACCTACAACAACGACAAGATCGACGCGCTGAACAGCGGCCTCGGCTCCTTGGTCGATGCCAATCTGGCGCAGGAATTGGCCCAGCTCACGGCGTTGCAAATTCGCCAGCAGCTCGGCACGCAGGCCCTGTCGCTGGCGAACCAGGCGCCGCAGACCTTGCTCAGCCTATTCAAGTAATCGGTAACCGGGTCCGGCGTATCCATGTCGAGGTGCGCCGGACTGCCCGCTCAAAGTCAGGGCCGCGCCCATGACGACACGTGTTTGCTCCACGGAAGGGACACCATGTCTAATCTGGTTCTGGAGCTGCGCCAGGGCGAAGTGATGATCGTCAACGGGGCGCCGATCCGCTTCCGCACCAGATCGCGCATCGAGCTGACCGCGAAAGCGCGGTTTCTGTTCGGTAAGCAGATCATGCCGCCCGATCAGGCCGCCAGCCCGGCGCGGCGAATCTACTTCGCGCTGCAATCCGCCTATATCGGCAGCGAGTCGGAGCGCGAGGCCGGGCTGGACGCGGCGCGGCACTTCATCGGCGAATTTCAGGAAGCAACGACCTCGGACATGGTCCGCATGATCCTCGACCAGGCGCTCGTCGCGGCCGAGCAGGACGATTGCTACCAGGCGCTCAAGCTGGTCCGACGAATCATCCAGTACGAGGACGCCGTCCTCGGCAAAACCACGGACGCCACGCCGCAACAAGGGACACATGATCGCCATGCCCAACAAGAGTGAGGCCATCCAGGCCTACCGGGCCACTTCCCGTCTCCGCTCGCAACGGGAGCAGGAGGCCGACGTCTTCCGGACGGCCACCGCCGCGTTGAAGGCTGCCCGCGCGGGCGGCCCGATGCAGCGGGTGCGCGCTCTCGCCGACAATCGCCGCCTGTGGATCACGGTCAACGATCTGATGTGCGATCCCGGGAATGCGCTGCCGGAACAACTACGGGCGTCGATCCTGTCCGTCGGCCTGACGGTGGGCCGGGAGATGGACCGCGACGACCCCAACTTCGACTTCCTAATTTCGATCAACGAACAAATCACCGCCGGCCTGGCGGGGCAACCTTGATGCCGCCATGAGCATTTCCCAAAGCTACCTGCTGACGCTGTTCAGCGGCAGCACCTCCGGCGCAGGCAGCAGCCTGCTCGATACGATCTATGGCATCGGCACGACGTCAACCAATGCGTCCGGACAGGATCCCGTCCAGGCGCTGGCATCCGCGGAGAAGAACGAGACGCAGGACGTCAACGCCACAGCCTCCAGCCCCACCGTCAAGTCGGCGATTGCCGCCTTTACCGCCGGCGTCAATTCCGCCAAGAGCGTCACTCAGCTTCTGTCCAATCCAAATGTTATGAGCGTCCTGCTCACCGCCAACGGCATGAGCGATCAGATCGGCTATACCGCGCTGGCGACGCAGGCGCTGACGTCGAACCTCAGCGATCCGAATTCGCTGGCCAACACATTGTCGAATACGCAATGGAAAGCCCTGGCCGAGACCTATGACTTCCAGGCCAACGGGCTGTCGTCGATCCAGAACCCGACGGCCATCGCATCGGTCGCCAGCGCCTATGCGACCGCCACGTGGGAAAGTAGCCAGGACTCGGTAACCCCGGGTTTGTCGAATGCGCTTGCGTTCAAGGCGCAGGCCTCGGGCATCACTTCGGTGGACCAGATCCTCGGCAACCAGACGCTGTTCGACGTGGTCACGACCGCGCTCAACATACCCGAGACGATCGTCTACCAACCCCTGGAAGCCCGGGAGAAGGCCATCAGCAGCCAATTGAACGTCTCGCAGTTGCAAGATCCGAAATTCGTTGAGAGCTTCGTCCAGAAATACCTGATCAGCGCCAACGCCAGTTCTTCGTCGTCCTCCAGCTCGTCAACCGATCTCACGTCACTGGCGGTATCGGCGCAGGGCTTGTACGTCTGATTGTTTCTTCAACGGCTCAAAAGGAGCCCCCGTTCCATGGACATGATCGAGGTTACCGCCGATGTCGAGACGCTGTGCGCCCGCGCGGCCAGGCTGATCGACACCCGCCGCACCGGCGCCGCGAGGCCGCTGCTGTCCGCCGCCCGGCGCCTGTCGCCGCCGACGCCCGAACTTGCCCTGCTCGCCGCCCGTCTGGCCGCTGCGGACGGCGCGTTCGATCAGGCAATCTCGGAACTGGACAACGGCATCGCGGCCTCGCCAGGCCATGCCGGCCTGCGCAAGTGCCGCGCCGACGTGCGCAGCCGCACCGGCGACGCCGAGGGCGCGGCGCGGGATGCCGCCGAAGCCGTCATCCTCGATCCGCACGACCCGCAGGCGAAGGCGATCCTGGGCGCGGCGCTGCTCGAACTAGGCCGCACCGCCGATGCCGTCGCCTGCCTGTCGGAAGCGGTCACGGCGGTGCCGGCCAATGCGATCTTCCGCGAGACCCTGTCCACCGCCCTCCAGTCCGCCGGCGCTGCCGATGCCGCGTTGTGCGTCCTCACCGGCGGCATCGCGCTGACGCCGGGCAGCATCGTCTTGCGCAATGCCGCCATCCTCCTGTGCCTGCGCCGCCGCGACTTCGCGCAGGCCAACCGGCTCGCCGATGACGCACGCGCCCTCGGCATCGCGGATGCCTGCACCTTCGGCATGAAGGGCCATGCGCTGTCCAGCCTGGGCCGTCACGAAGACGCGGCGGGCGCGTATCATGAGGCCTACAAGCTCGGGCCGCACGACGAGTATGTCCGCCACCTGGTGGTCGCGTCGGGCGCCCTGCCCGGCGCCGGCCGCGCGCCGCAGGCTTATGTCGGCACCGTTTTCGACGGCTACGCCGATCGGTTCGAGGCGCATCTGATTTCGCTTGGCTACAGCGTCCCCGGTGCGATCCGCTCGGTGTTGCTGAGCCACCCGCGCATCGCCGCGGGCCTTCGGATCGGGCCGGTGCTCGACCTCGGCTGCGGCACCGGGCTCGTCGCGGTGGCCGCCGGCGACCTGCCGGCGGGTCCGTTCACCGGCGTCGATCTGTCCGCCAGGATGCTCGGGCACGCCCGCGAGAAGCAGCTCTACGCAGAGTTGCGCCAGGCCGATATCGTGGCGGACCTGACGGAACACGAGCTGCTCTGGCCGCTGATCACGGCCGGGGACGTCCTGTGCTACTTCGGTGCGCTCGACGCGCTGCTGGCGCTTGTCCACGCGCGTCTGCTGTCGGGCGGCTGGTTCGTCTTCTCGGTGGAGGAACTGCTGCCCGATCATGACGGCGTGGTTCCCGGCAATGGCCAATGGGCGCTGCAACGCCTCGGCCGCTTCGCGCACGCCGCGGATTACGTGCACGAGGCCGCGATCACCGCCGGATTCCGCGTCCTCGGGCTGCAGCGCCTGACCGCCCGCCAGGAGGCCGGGATCGCCGTGCCGGGATTGCTGCTGACACTGGAGCGGCCTGGCCATGACGATTGACGTCCCGCCGGACCAGATCGGCCGGTATGCCGCCTCAGGCGTCGCCCTGCTGGCGGACGGACGCTTCGAGGACGCACTGTCGCATCTGCGCCTGGCCCTGGCGCTGGGCGATACGCGGCCGGCGACGATGCTCAACCTGGCGATCGCCGAGGACCGCGCCGGCTGCCGCGATCAGGCCCGGCGGCTCATGCAGGCGGTAGCCGATCGGCTGCCGCGCTGGGACGAGCCGGTGCTGCGCCTCGCCGAAAGCCTGCGCGCGGCAGGGGAGAACGGTTCCGCCGTGGACGCCTACCGCCAGGTGCTCGAGCTCAATCCGAACCGGACCGCGGCGCTGATCGCGCTTGGCGGGCTGCTGCTGCTCGCCGGGCAGCCCGAGGAAGCCTGCGATCTGCTGCTGCGCGCCTGCGGGATCGCGCCGGACAATGCCGAGGCGTGGAACACGCTGGGCCTGGCGTTCAAGGCCAGCGGCGCCCCCGGAACGGCTCTGACCGCCTTCACCCGGGCGCAGACCTTGCAGCCGGCGGTGCTGGAGTATGTTCTCAACGGCGTGCAGGTCACCATCGAGGCCCGCCAGTCGGAGGCCGAGCTCGCCCGCCTGAGCGTGGCGTGCGAGCAGGATCCGCTCAATCCGGCGCTCCGAGCCGGCTGCGGTATGCTGCTCGATCGGCTTGGCAGGCGCATGGAGGCGATCGACGCCCTGGAGTGTGCGACCGTGCTGGCGCCCGACGCGATATTGCCGCTGTCGCTGTTGTGCGGGGTTCTGGCGCGGTCGAGCCGGGTGCGGGAGGCGGAGGCGGCCTTGCGCCGCCTGACTGCCCTGGACCCGGGCAAGCCGATGGTGCGCAACGACCATGCCGCCGTGCTGATGCGGCTGCACCGGCATCCCGAGGCGCGCGAGATCCTGCTGGATGTGCTCGACCGGCACGGACCGCTGAACCTGGTGTTGTGCAATCTCGCCGGTGCGGCCGCGTGCAGCGGCTTGCAGGAGGAAGCCGTCGCGGTGGCCCGGCGGGCGATCAGCCTGAACCCGGACGCGCTGATGCCGCGGCGGGCCTTGTGCAACGCCCTGGCGTATTGCGACGGGGTCACGGGCGCCGAACTGCTGGCGGCGATGCGCGCATGCAGCGCGGTGCTGCCGCGGTCGCCGCAACCGCCGTTCGCCAACCGGGCCGAACCGGACCGCAAGCTGACCGTGGGGCTGCTGTCGGGCACGCTGCGGTCGCATCCGGTGGGCTGGCTGACGGTCGCCGGGATCGAGACGCTCGATCCCGCCGCGTTCAGCGTGGTGTGCCTGGCGCAGGCCACCGTGCAGAACGACCCGATAGGCAGCCGGTTCCGCGCGGCGTCACGGGAATGGGTTGAAGTGGACGGGATGACCGATGCCGAACTGACCGCTGCGGCGCGGGCGCGGGAGATCGACATTCTGATCGACCTCGGGGGATACGGCGACGGTGCCCGCATGCCGGCCTGCGCCAACCGCCTCGCGCCGGTGCAGATCAAGTGGGTCGGCATGCAGGCGCACAGTTCGGGCCTGGCGGAGATGGACTGGTTCCTGACCGACGGATGGGAGACGCCGGATGGGTTCGAGCGGCTGTACAGCGAGCGGCTGCTGCGGCTGCCGGACGGCTATGTCTGCTACAGCCCGCCCGCCCATGCGCCCGATGTGGCGCCGCTGCCGGCGCTGGCGAACGGGTTCATAACATTCGGCTGCTTCAACAATTTGGCGAAGATCACGCCCCGGGTAATCGAGACCTGGGCCACGATCCTGCGGCGGCTGCCGGATGCCAGGCTGGTGCTGAAGACGCACCAGTTGAGCGACGGCCCAACGGCCGAGCGGTTTCGCTCGGCATTCGCGGCGCTGGGTATCGCCGCCGATCGGCTGGAGATGCGCGGGTCGTCGGGGCATCGGGCGTTCATGGGGGAATACGGGGATATCGACATCGTGCTCGACCCGTTCCCCTATTCCGGCGGGCTGACGACCTGCGAGGCGCTGTGGATGGGGGTGCCGACGATCGCCCTGCCGGGAGAGATTTTCGCATCACGGCACTCGACCAGCCATATGAGCAACGCGGGTCTGGCGGATTGGGTGGCAGGCTCCCTGGATGCCTATGTCGAGATGGCGGTCGCCCGGGCGGGCAATCTCCAGGCGTTGGCAGCATTGCGCGCGGGTTTGCGCGAGAGGGTTCGGCGGAGTCCGCTGTGCGATGCGCCGCGGTTCGGGAAGAATCTAGGAACGGCGCTGCGGCATGCCTGGCAGACGTGGTGCGAGGAACGATGAAATCGATAGGCGCGGGGATCGGCGCTTCCCTAAGAATCGTGATGGGGAAGAGCTTGTCCCGGCCAGCCAATACTGGCAAAACATGTCAAGGCGTATGTCGCTCGATGCCTCGCCAAGTCAAAATAGTGAAACGGACACCTTACCGCAATCGGCCTTGGCGTACGCCTCTGGGCGCGGCCTCATTTGCCGAACTATTATAAGGGGAAGCCGGGCAGCAGCGTATCGAAGAAAAATGTCCAGCCAAGACATGCGTTTCGAACACATGGAAGGCAAAGTCTTGTCCGCCCGGGTCGACCTGATGGAGCGGTTGGACCGGCAACAGAACTCCCTCACCGATATTCGCAACGACATCCGCGTGAATGCCGCCACCGCCAATTCCGTGAAGCAACTCAGCGACAACACCCGAGATGACCTGCGCTCATTGCATGAGGTCGTCACGCACCTGCGCCTCAAGATCGACCGCCTCGAAGGTCGGGTCCGTGACATAACCGGCGATCCGTAAACTGGTCTGGTCAGAGAGGCGGTCGACGCCGCTCTCTAGAATTGTTTCAAAAGCCGATCGATATAGTCCAGCTCGCGGCGCGGGCGTGCCTGCTCGGAGCCGCGCCGCCGCAGTTCCTCCTGGATCGCCTGGGTGCGCTGCCGCTCCCGCTCCTCCGGCACCGTGACCTCGGCGCTGTCCGACGAATTCCCCTGGTTATACCGCCCCAGCGGGTCGCGGCCGCCCGGTTCGGACTGGTCAGCCGAACCCGGCAAAGACCCGTTGCCGCTGCCGTCGCCGCGCTGGCCATCCGGCATCATCATGCCCATGCCGCCTTCGGACCCCTCCTGGTCGCCGTCGTCGCCATCATCGCCTTCGCCCGATTGCGAGCCTTTCTGCTTGGCCATGGTCTGCGCCATCTCGCGATTGCCCTTCTGCAGCGCGGCGATCGCCTGCTGCTGCAACTCGCGGGCGTCCTCGTCACTCCCCTGGTTCAACTGAGCCTGGGCATCGCGCATCGCCTGGTCCGCTTCGCCAAGCCCCGGCGACACCTGCCCGGTCATGTCGCTGAACTGCTGCATCAGTTCGCCCAACGCCCGCCGCAGCGCCTGCTGCACACGGCTGTCCGCCTGCCGCTCCGCCGACGGATCGGCCGGAGTGATCCCCTGGCTCTGGTTGCCGCGCCGCTGCGCGTGGTCGAGCAACCCGCCCTCGCGCGCGATCATGTCCTGCACCGCGCTGGCCTGCCGCTTGCCCTTCTGCCGCTTGCTGGCCCCCTGCTTGTCGTCCCCCTTGGTCCGCGCGTTGCGAAGCTGGTCGAGCTTCTTCTCCAGCTCGGCCATCTGCTGCTGTGCATCCGCCATGCGGCCTTCCTTCAGCGCCTGCTGCGCCTGCTCGGCCAGCTTGTTCATGTCCCGATTGGAAAGCTGCATCGCCTTGGGATCGAACGGCATGACGTCGTTGTTGCGCTTTGCCTCCTCCATCAACGCCTGCATGTGGCGGTCGATCGCCTGGCGCAGCTCTTCCAGGCGCTTCTCCACCTCCGCCCGGTTGGCGTCCGTCGGCTTCTGCAGCGCCTTGTCCATGGCATCCCGCGCCGCCTGCCGCGCTTCGTCCAGCGCCCGCGCGCTCTGCTCGGTCTGGCCTTCCTCCATGTGCAGGGCCAGTTCCCACATCATCTGCTGCGCCTCCGGCACGGCGGCATCGGTATGATTGCGCACCAGATCGTAGTAGATCGCGCTGAGGTTGATGAAGGCGCCGATGTCTCCGTTAAACACTCCCGGCTGCTGCATCAGGCCATCCAGCGCGCCCACCGCATCGCTGCGGTCATCCGGGTGCAAACTCAGGCCCTTGCGCACCGCGATCAGCACTTGCGCCACCGGATTGTGGAACGGACGCTCTCCAAGTTCGAACGTGGTATCCGCGCTGACGCCGGTCTGCCCGGGCGAGTCATGGGCGACCAGCCGCCCCACCACCGGCAGCCCCGCCCAGGGGTTGGCCGTCAGGTCGGTCTGGCTGACCCCGTGAGCGTCCTTCGGCGAACCTCCCGGCAACGGGATCGGCACGAGAAGCACCGGAGCACCCGGACGGTCGCGCAGCCTCAGCTCGGCCTGCAATGCCGTCACGCCGTAATCGTCCGACACCTGCCACGGCAGGCGGGTCCGCTGGCTCGACGCGGCCGCCCCCGGCTGGTCGCCCCAGGACACTTTGGGCGGCTGATCGTCAACCACCGTCAGCTTCCAGCCCGCGAGCGCCGCGCCGTCCCGCCGCACCGTCAGCAAGCCTCCCCGGCTGAGATCCCATTCGGCCTGGAAGCTGTTGTGGTCCAGCGCGTTGAACGGCTCGGACCGGTCATTCAGCGACAGGATAGGCGTATCGCTGGCGCCGGAGACATTGACGGTCAGGCGCGAACCCGCCGGAACCGACACGCTGCCGCCGTCAGCCTTCAGAAAGATCGGCGCAATACGAGTGTATGCCGGAGGGGTTATCCAGGCCTGCAACTCGGTGGTTGGCGCGGCGGGCATCCCCGGCATGGACGGCACAACCGCGGCATAAAGCCGGGCCGGCGCATCCATGTTGGCCACCGCCAGGGCCGCGATCATGCACAGCAGCAAGCCGTACCGAAACGCCCGCCGATCGGCGCGCGCCAGACCAGGCTGCGGCATGCCGAAATGCAGGGAGCCGATCTGCGCGACGGCGCGGGCGGCGTGGACTTTCCAGACCGCCACGCCCAGGGCGTCGGTCGCCGCGGGCTTGTCGGTCAGCACCGACAATGGCCGGTGCACGAACCCCGATCGCGCCTCCAACCGCCGATCGGCCGCGCGGTTGTCGGGGACGGTGATGGAGCGGAAGCCGCGGACCAGTAAGCTCAGGACGATGGCCAGGACCGCAATCAGCAGCCCGATATGCAGCCAGGCGGGCAGCAGCGGCGGCAGGTTCAGCAATGCCGCGCAGATAAAAATCCCGATGGCGGCGCCGGCCGGCCAAAGCGCCGGCCAAACCGCCTCGAACAGGATCGCGCCGCGCGCCAGCAGCCGGCGGTTGGCCAAGCGGCGAAGCAGAGGTTTTTGAGACTTCATGCCGGCAGCCGCTCCCGCTCCCATATTGCTTCCAATGGTTGACGGTCGCGGATGACCGACCAGCGTCCGTCGTCAACCCAGACTTCCGCCGCCAATGGGCGCGCGTTGTAGGTCGAACTCATGACCGCGCCATAGGCTCCGGCATCCAGGATCGCCACGCGCGCGCCGGGTTCCAGCGCGGGAAGCAGGCGGCTGCGGGCGAACGTGTCGCTGCTCTCGCAGACCGGACCGACGACGGTGGCCGGTCCGGCCGGCGCGATGGCGTCCACCGCCGAGATCGGCACCACGCCGTGCCACGCATCATACATCGCCGGCCGGACGAGATCGTTCATCGCCGCGTCCAGCACGATGAAGGGCTCGAACGGATTGTGCTTGACCAGCACGACCGAGGCCAGGAGCACCCCGGCGGGGCCGATCAGCCAGCGTCCCGGCTCCATTGCCAGGCGAACGTCCAGCTTGCCGAATGCGCCCTTTATCGCGGCGGCAAGGCCGGCCGGTGACGGCACCGGTTCGTTGCGGTACGGGATGCCGAGGCCGCCGCCGCAATCGACGATGCCGACCGGCAGCCCTTCCCGCCGCAGCGCCGCCACCAGATCGGCGATACGGGCGAAGGCCGCGCGGTACGGTGCCAATTCCAGGATCTGGCTGCCGATGTGGGTGGCCAGACCAATCGGCTGGATGCCAGGCATCGCGGCGGCGCACGCGTACAGCGCCACCGCATCCGCGTAGGCGATGCCGAACTTGTCGGTGGCGCGGCCGGTGGTGATCTTGTCGTTGGTGCCTGCATCGACGTCGGGATTGACGCGCAACGCCACCCGCGCCGTGCGGCCGAGCGAACCGGCGAGCGCCGACAGCATCGCCAGTTCCTCGGCACTTTCGACATTGATCTGGCCGATGTCCTCGGATAGCGCGAGGCGCAGTTCCTGCTCCGACTTGCCGACGCCGGAGTAGACAATGCGGCTGGCGGGAATGCCGGCGAGGCGCGCCTTCGTCAGTTCGCCGCCGCTGACAACATCGGCGCCCGCGCCCTCCGTCGCGAACTGCGAAAGCACGGCGCGGCTGTCATTCGCTTTGACCGCGTAATGCACCTGCATGTCCAAACCGGCAGTGTCCATGGCGCCGGTCAGGGCGCGATACCGGGTGCGCATCGTGGCGGCGGAGTAGACCCATGCCGGCGTGCCCGCGCTATCGGCGATCCGGGCCAGCGGAACACCGTCCATCAGCAACCCGCTCATGGCCTCATGCTTCAGCCAGGGGCGCAGAGAGATGAGATCCTGGATCGAAGGATCCGTCGCGGGGTCATTCAAGGAGACAATGGAGGCCATTCCCGCATCTTAGGTGCCGGCGGCGAAAAAGCGAGTCGGTTCGTATCCTTGCCCGCGGGGCCTCCCGGTAACGACCGCGGCGGGGAGACGGCTCCTGAAACGTTATCGCCCGGCTCGTCCGCGTAGGCGTTAACCTGAGCGGACTTGCGCTGCGACGTTGCCCTAATGTCATGGCCGGGCTTGGCCCCATAGGGATCAGGATAAGGGGCCGCGTGGAGCACGGCGTTCTCCAAATTCGTCATGGCCCGGCATGACCGTGAGGGAACGAGGCCCCGGCAAACTTTTCCTTAGCTGCCGCTTATCCTGACAGCTATGGCTTGGGCCGGCCACCCACGACTTTGGTGCTTGTGGCGGCAAAGTCGAGACGTGCCGACCTCGCCGGGGCCACGGCGACAGGTGGTCCAATTCGATACGTTGCCCTGCGAACGGCTGCACGATTATGTTTGCAGCAACCGACTCGGCCAGGGGACCGTAGCTGGTGCGCAACAGGAGCCATCCGCTTGCCGCAGGAGATCGTCGGATGAAGACCGAAAATGGGCCGCCACTCTCAGCCGCTCCACCACCATCTTCTGGTCAGGACAGCCCCTCCTTTCTGTCGGGCGGCGGGGAAATGGGCGCGTTGATGCGGGCGCGCGATTGGGCATCCACGTCTCTTGGCACGCCCGGCACCTGGCCGCGACCGCTCCGCATGGCAATCCGTTTCATTCTGAACACCGGGCACCCGATGTATATCTGGTGGGGACCGGATCTGTTGTGTTTTTATAACGACGCCTATCGTCGCCTGAGCGGGCCGGAGCGCCACCCGTCCTCGCTCGGCCGGCCGGGGCGCGAGGTCTGGGCGGAGATTTGGCCCATCATCGGGCCGCAGATCGAACATGTCATGCGGGGAGAAGGCTCGACGTGGCACGAGAACGCGCTCGTGCCAATCACGCGCAACGGTCGCCTGGAGGATGTCTATTGGACCTACAGCTACGGTCCGATCGACGACGAAGCGTCACCGGGCGTCGTGGGTGGCGTGCTGGTAGTCTGCACGGAGACGACAGAAGCCGTCCGCGACCGCATGCGGCAGTCCTTTATCTTAGACCTTACGGAGCGGCTTCAGAACAGAAGCGACGCCCGGGTCGCCGTGGACCTGGCCACCGGGCTACTGGGCGAACGCCTCGGCGTGGCACAGGTTGGCTTTGGCGAGATCGACGAGACCGGGGATTACGGGACTGTCCATCGCACCTGGAATGACGGGCGGTTCGCCTCCGGCGTCGGCACAGTGCGGGTGAACGATTTTGGTCCGGAATTCATTGACGACCTGAAGTCCCGCACGAGCATTGTCATTCCTGATGTGACGCTTGACCCCCGCACGAATAATCCGGCTGCGGCCGAGGCATTCGCCAAAACCAACATCCGCGCCGTCATGGGTGTGCCATTGATCCGAGATGGTCGCTTGGTCGCAGTGCTGTCCATTCATCACCCCGATCCGCGCGACTGGACGAGCGATGAGGTCGCGATCGTTGAAGAAACCGCCCATCGCCTTTGGTCGGCCGTGCGGCAAGCAACCACGGAAGCGGCCCTGCAATCGAGCGAGTCGCGCCTGCGCCTGTTCGTCGATCGCGCACCGGCCGCCATCGCGATGTTTGACCAGGAGATGCGCTACCTGGCCGCGAGCCGGCGATATCTTCAGGATTACCGTCTTGAAGGCGTGATGACCCCCGAGGCGTTGGTCGGTCGAAGCCACTACGAGGTATTCCCGGAGATCCCCGGGCATTGGCGCGACATCCACAATCGAGTGCTGGCAGGCGAAACCATCTCGGCTGACGACGACCCATTCCCCCGCGCTGATGGCCGAACGGACTGGGTCCGCTGGGAAATGGCGCCCTGGTATCAGGCCGACGGGTCAGTCGGCGGCGCAACGCTGTTCTCCGAGGTCGTTACGGCCCGCGTTGAAGCAGAACGCGCCCTGGCGAAAAGCGAGACGTTGCTTCGCATCACGCAGGAAGCTGCCCAGGTCGGCGGCTTTGTACGGGACATGCGAACGGGTGAGCTGACGCTGTCGGACGGAGATTGCCTCATCCTGGGACTGCCGCCGGGCACACGGACCCTGACCCGCGAGGACTGGCTTGCAATGCTGCACCCGGACGACCGGGAGCGGGTCGCCGAGACAATCGAGACACTGGCGCGGTCCGGAGCGCCCGGGCGCAGGACGGAATACCGTATTGTCCGTCCCGACGGTGCGATCCGGCATATCGAAGCGCGCTCGCGGTTCGAGCGGGACAACACAGGTCGGGCAACGCGTTCGATAGGCGTCCATCTGGACGTTACGGAGCAGCGCCGGCTGGAAGCGTCGCTGCGGGAGCGTGAAGAGTTGTTCCGCGTTGCGTTTGAACAGGCCGCCGTCGGCATCGTCGTCAGGCGCGGCGACCCGGCCTTCACGATCGGCGAGGCAAACGAGGCCTTCTGCCAAATCACGGGTCAAACGCCCGATGAAGTGGCCGCCATGAAGGTCGGCGACCTGACTCACCCCGACGACATTGAGGCGCAGGCCTCGGCCTGGCATCTCCTGGTGTCGGGACAAGTCAATTCCATAGAATACGATAAGCGATATTTACGGAAGGATGGCAGCATCCGCTTCGCCTCCGTCTCCGCGTCGCGAATTCCGGCCACGGAGGGGAATGGCGAGTCTTTCCTGACCGTCGTCCATGACCTGACCGAGCGCAAGCGGGCCGAAGACGCCCTCAAGGAAAGCGAAGCCCGGTTTCGCGCACTGGTCGAAGCGACGCCGACTTTTGCGTTCTCGGTTCTGCCGGATGGTCGAAACGAATTCCTCAACCGGCGATGGGCCGAATATACCGGGCTGGACCCCGAACGGGGCGCCGGCTGGGGCTGGGCGGATGTGGTGCATCCGGACGACCGCGAGCGAAACATTACAGAATGGAACACCGCGCTTGCCAGCGGCAGCCCATTCCGAATCGAGCGCCGCCTGCGCGCTGCGGACGGTTCCTACCGATGGTTCCTGACCCAGGCCCTCCCGGTTCGCGACCAGGCTGGCCGGATCACCCGCTGGCTCGGTTCGTCCATGGACATTCAGGACATCGTTGACGCGCGGGAAATGATGGCCCGAGGCCGTGCCGCGCTTGAACAACTCGTCGAGGAGCGGACCCGCAGCTTGCAGGAGACGCAAACGCACCTCGCGCACCTTCAGCGCATGGAGGCGCTGGGCCAGCTGGCGGGCGGCATCGCGCACGACTTCAACAACGTTTTGCAGGCGGTCCAAGGGGGCGCGGGACTGATCGAGCGCCGCCCAACCGATCCAATAAGCGTGCGCCGTTTGGCCCGCATGGTGTTCGAGGCCGCTGAACGCGGCTCGTCCATCACGCGGCGGCTGCTGGCCTTTGCGCGTCGTGGCGACTTGCGGTCCGAGGCGGTCAACGCCGTCTCTTTGATGACCGACATGCGTGAAATACTGATGCATACGCTGGGCGCCGGAATTGGCGTGCGGGTGAACGCGGCTTCCGATCTGCCGCCCCTGCTCGCCGACAAGGGCCAGCTTGAAACGGTGCTGGTGAACCTTGCCGCGAACGCCCGCGATGCCATGGCCGGCAATGGCCTCCTGACTTTGGGCGCGCGGCTGGACGTGGTGAAGGACGGAGGAAACCGGCACAATGGGTTCGGGCATCTGAAGCCCGGCTCCTACATCTGCCTTTCCGTCAGCGATACCGGCACTGGCATGTCGCCGGAGGTTCTTGCTCGCGTCACGGAGCCATTCTTCACCACCAAGGGGCACGGCCAGGGGACTGGCCTGGGTCTGGCCATGGCGCGCGGCTTCGCGGAGCAGAGTGGCGGCGGATTGGGCATCGACAGCACGCCGGGACAAGGAACGACCGTCAGGCTTTGGTTCCCGTTAGCAAGCGCGGTCGCGGCTGCCGCTCCGGATGCCGGCACGGATCACGCGTCAACAACCGGCAAGCCTGCCCGCCTGATCGTTGTGGATGATGAGCCGCTGGTCCGAGAGATCGTCACCGAGCAACTGGAGGCGGCAGGATACTCAGTCCTGTCTTTTCCGAGCGGAGCGGATGCTTTGTCTGCATTGGACGCCGGCGAAGATGCGGACCTGATCGTCTGCGATCTTTCCATGCCAGGGATGGATGGCATCACGTTGATACGGGAAGCGCATCGGCGCCGTCCGAAGCTGCCAGCGATCTTGCTGACCGGATTTGCAACGAATGCCGCCGAAATCGCTGTGGGCAGCGCGGTAGGCGGGCGGTTCACCCTGCTTCGCAAGCCCGTTACCGATCAGCATCTCGTTGAACGGGTGGCGGTATTGCTACAGGGCACGCCTGCCGGGGGATAGATTGAAGCGGGCGTGACGCTTTTGCCCACGCAAAACAATGCGTGGCTTGTCGTCAGAACGCGAAGTGAGGATGCTTCATCTCGGACTTCATACGTCGCCGGTTTCAGTGTCGCATTCTGTTGGGCCCCCCGGCGGCCCCCGACCGCCAGACATAACTTCAGACTGTTGATTTCGAGAGTCGGACGAAGACGTTCGTCTCGCTATTCCAGATAAGGCGTTAGCACACCTTCGATCCATTTCATGAATGCGCGGACTCGGCGCGACAGATTGCTCCGATGTGCTACGACGAGGGACACGGCGAGCGCCCGGCGACGAAAATCGGGTATGATCTCCACAAGCGCTCCACTCACCAGGTATCGGCCAACCCCCAGAAGTGGCGCCTGAATCAGGCCAAGGCCGGCGAGGGCGGCGGCCTCGTACGTCTGCGCGCTGTTGACGTGTAGCGCACCTGGCAACTGAAGCGTCGCGTAACTGTCGCCGTCCGGATATTCCCACCCAATGGGTCTTGCGCCCAACATTGTCGAAAAATGAATTGTCCGATGTTCCTGACGCTGAAGATCTTCCAGGGATCGCGGGACGCCATAGCGCGCCAGATAGGCGGGACTGGCAGCGTTGACCATGCGCAACAGGCCCAACGGGCGGGCAATCAGCGTCTCGTCCCTGACGGGTCCAAGCCGCAATACACAGTCGAACCCCTCTTGAACCAGATCGACTTGCCGATCCTGTACTCGACACCTCCAGTTCCAGCTCCGGGTGAGTCGCCATGAAATCCGGCAAGGCCGGCACGATCGTGGTGCGCGCCACCTCGGTCGGAAGATCGACCCGTAAACGCCCGCGAAGTGCCACGCGATCGCCTGCGAACATCGAGTGCAGGTCATCGACTTCAGCAAGCAGATCGCGGGCTCGGGCATGAAATGCGCGTCCGTCCTCCGTCAACTGCACGCTGCGCGTCGTCCGGTGCAGGAGCCTGACACCGACATCGTCTTCCAGCTTCCGGACCGCCGTTGAGGCCCTCCCCTTTTGGATGCCCAGGCTATCGGCCGCCCGGGTGAAGCTCTCCATCTCCGCAACTTTTATAAAAATGAGGATAGGTTCGAGATTCTGCATTTTCGTGCCTCGGTATTGTTCACCTCATAGAGAACAGTGAGTTCAGTTCCCCGGTGTTTATCATGCGTAGGGGACACAGTAAGCCTCGAAATCGGGAACCCCCATTGGAGAACAACGAATGTCCGAAACTATGAAGCTGCATCAGGTGCCTGAAATTATCACCCTGCATCGTGCCCCTTGGGCCGGTCGGATAATGAGCGCGTTTGTCGTAATCGCTCTGGTCGCAGATGGGACTATTGAGCTTTTCGCGCCGGCACGGATTGCGAGCATGTTGCAGGAAACCGGGTTCGCGATGGACCTGACCAGCATCGTGGGTTCGATCGTACTCGCCTGCGCCATCCTTTACGCCATTCCAGCCACCTCCGTCCTTGGCGCGATCCTGGTGACGGGCTTTCTGGGAGGTGCCATCTGCGCCCATGTCCGTATCGGTGAGTTGGGGTCGCCGCCGGAAATCATTTCCCTGCTTCTGGGCGCCATGACATGGGGTGGCCTCTACGCGTGCGATCCCCGTATCCGGGCCATTCTGCCGCTCATGCGTTGAACCGACAGGGGCAGTACCTTGTCTCTCAAGATCAGGAGAAAACACATGTTTTTGGTAATGGGAATCACGGGAAAAGTTGGCGGCGCAACGGCAAAACATCTGTTGGCGCAGGGCAAAGAGGTACGCGCGCTCGTCCGCAATCGCGAGAAGGCGGCTAACTGGGCGAACCAAGGCGTCGACCTGGTAGACGGCGATTGGAATGATTCGGCAGCCATCGAGCAAGCGCTCAAAGGCGTCGAAGGCGCGTTCGTCATGTTGCCGGCTGTCTGGGCGCCCTCGCCCGATTACAAAGAAGCAAAGGGCGTGATTGGAAACTATGTCGAGGCGCTCACCAAGGCAGCGCCGCCGCGCGTGGTTGCGCTTTCGTCGATGGGTGCGAACAGAACCAGCGGGCTCGGGATGATCACGGCCCTGGCGCTTTTGGAGCAAGGTTTTCGCGACCTGACATCCCCAATCGCATTTGTGCGCGCAGGCGGATTTTTCGAAAACTTTCTTTACGGCTTGCAGGTCGCCCGGGGCGGAACGCTGCCGGTCTACTACAATCCGACAAACCGCAAATCGACCATGGTCGCAACGAACGACATCGGCGCGGCGGTCGCAACCCTTTTGACCGGGCCAGGCTGGTCAGGGCAGCGCGTCGTCGAGCTTGGGTCGATGGTCAGCGCGGATGAAGTCGCCGAGCAATTAGGTAACGTCTTGACGCTTGACGTGAAAGCCTTTGCTGTCCCGCGTGCAGGGTGGGGGGAAGCGTTCGAGCAGTTCGGCATCCCGAAGGGCCACACCGGACCTGCCGAAGAAATGTTTGAGGCCGTGAACGCTGGATGGATGGACCTCGGAGCCGAAGATACGGAGCACGTAACGGGTACGACGTCCGCACGCGATGTATTCGAGGCTGCACAGAACGCCGCCAAGGCGTAAGTCCGGGACGGATTAGGCTGAGACGGAGACTGCCCGCTTCTGCGTCGGACGCGTCGCGGGCGGCGCTCAGCAGTTCAAAACCTATGTGCCGAAGCACTAACGATCGGGTCGAACCGCATAAGTCTTGAACCGCTCCTTCGCCGCCAGCAATTCCCGGTCCGTCAGCAGTCGCGGCGTCCCGGCCGACAGCGCCATCAAGAACTGCCGGCACAGCCTCTCCAACTGGATCGCCCGGCTCAAAGTCTCCCGCGGGGTCGTGCCGCAGACAATCATGCCATGGTTCGCCAGCAGGCAGGCGCTCCGCCCGTTGATCGCAGCCGCCGTGTGCTCCGCCAGTTTCGCCGAGCCGAACGTGGCATACGCCGCGCACCGCACGTCGTTGCCGCCGAACTGCAGCACCATGTGATGGAACGGCGGCAATCCCCGGTCCAGGCAGGCCAGCGCCGTGCACGCGTCGGAATGCGTATGCGCAACGAACGCCGCATCCGGACAGGTCCGATACACCGCCGCATGCAGCGCCCATTCGCTCGACGGGGTCGCCGCATCCAGCGGAGTACCATTCATCGTCGCGGTTGCCAGATCGCCCGGGGCCATCGTTTCCGGTTCGGCGCCGGCGGGGGTGATCACAATCCCCTCCGGCGCCCGCGCGCTGACGTTGCCGGGCCGGCCGACGATCAGTCCGCGTTGTCCGAGCGACTGATAGAGCCAGGCGACCCAATCCTGAATCATATCAGGAAGACGCCCTTGCCGTCGGATTGCCGGTCAAACAGTCTATACGCCTCCTCCGCCTGATCCAGCTTCCAGGTGTGGGTAAACAGCCTGTCCACGTCGATCTTGCGTTCCACGCAGAACGCCGCGCACTCGGCCTGGATGATGTTGGAGAACGTCCACGATGCCACCAGCGTCAATTGCCGCCGAAGCAGATGCGGGCTGACGTCGATATGCACGTCGCCGCCTTCGCCCACGAAGCACATCGTCCCCCAAACCTTGGTGCTGCGGATCGCGTTCAGCCGCGCCTCGGGGTTCGAGGACGTGTCCAGCGTCAGATCGGCGAATTTGCCATGCGTCAATTCCTTGATCGCCGCCACCGGGTCGTTCGACCCGGGATCCACGATCTCGTCCGCGCCGAATTCCCTGGCACGCTCCAGCCGCTGCGGGCTGATGTCGAGCGCGATGACGCGCGCTCCCATCGCCTTGGCGAACTGCGTAGCGGCGAGGCCCACCGGTCCCTGGCCGAAGATCGCGATGGTGTCGCGGCCGGAGATATTCATCCGCCGCAGCGCCCCGTACGCGGTTCCCGATCCGCACGAAATGGCAGCCCCCGCCGAGAACGACAGTTCATCGACCAGCGGCACCAGCGTGTTGGCCGGTACCAGCAGATACTTGGCGTGCCCGCCATGGGCGTTGTTGCCGTAGACCTTCACCGGCACCTCCTGGCACAGTTGCTGCCAGCCGGAGCGGCAATGCGCGCACTGGGTGCAGCCCTGATAGTGATGCACCATGACGCGCTGGCCGATCCTGGCCTCGGCGGGCAGCACCCCGGGACCGACGGCGGCGATGATCCCGCATGGTTCGTGCCCCGCGATGGTGGGATTGGGATTGGGCGGCAGGCCGGTGGCGTTGCGCGCCTGTGTCTTGGGGCGGCGATACTGGTGCAGGTCCGAGCCGCACATGCCGGAGGCTTTCATCTCGACCACCACCTCGCCCGGCCCGGGCGTGGGATCCGGGAACGTCATCAGTTCCAGGCCGCGTTCGCCGGTAAAGACAACACCTTGCATGATTTCCTCCCTGTTTCTGGCCGGGCGGGATGTTAGCGGGAATCCCGGGGGGTGGAACCGGAGGGAACCGGCGGCCCGGAACACAAACGGGATGGCGGCTGCCGGCCCCGCCCCGTGTCATGGCCGGATTCAAGCGCCCGGGATTTAGCCCGGCCATGGCACGGGCGACGGGCGCCGGTGACGGTTGTCGTGGAGTAGGCTGGCGTGAGCGGTTCGTGCTACCCGGCGATATTCCAACCGGCGCAGGATCAACCATCGTGCTGCGACAAGCCTCGATACACGGTATTTCGGGACACGCCCAACTGCCGCGCTGTCTCGCTGACGTTGCCTCTGGTCTGCCGATGCACGGCGCGAATGCGATCGTGCAGCAATGCGCGCAGCGGACGCTCCGCGATCCGCTCGATTGTCCCGCCACAGACCGCGCCAATCGCATCGCCGTCGATGACGCCATGAGAGTCCGCGAGCGTCATTCGCGTCAGCACACTGCGTAGTTCGCGGATGTTGCCCGGCCAGGGCAAGCGGCGCAGTCCCTCGATTGCCACTTCATCAATCCTCCAGTCCGGCGCGATACCATCGAGAAGATGGCGGACGACGGCGGCAAAATCGTCGCGGACGCGTAGCGGCGGCAGCGTGATCTCGACCGTGTTCAACCGGTAGAACAGATCGGACCTGAACCGCCCTGCCGTAATCGCCGCGGCCAGATCGGCATTGGTCGCGGCTACCAGCAACACATCCGCCTGCCGCCGCCTGCCCCCGCCGATAGGGCGCACCGTCCAATCATCCAGCAACCGCAGCAGCATCGCCTGCAGCGGCGGCTTCATTTCACCGATCTCGTCAAGAAACAAGGTTCCGCCGTCAGCTTCCAGCACAAGGCCGGGCGCGCCCTGCCGGCGTGCGCCGGTGAACGCGCCTTCCGAGTGGCCGAACATCTCGGCCTCCGCGAGGCTTTCCGGCAGCGCCGCGCAATTCACCGGAACGAACGCGCCTTTCCGGCCACTGGCCGCGTGGGCGTGCCGGGCAAGTTGTTCCTTGCCAGTACCAGTCTCGCCACACAGCAGCATCGGCAACTTGCGGCGCGCGGCGGCCTCCGCATGGCGCACGGCCGCGGCGACCGCCGGGTCTTCCGCCACGAAACCCGGACGCGGCGCGGCCGAAGCGACAAGCGCCGGCACGGCAACCGGGCGAACCACACGCACATTCTCGAGCTTGGCGGCAAACTGGCTACCGACCTTGTCTTCCAGCTGCAACGTTTCGTTGTTGCGGCTTGCCAGCAGAAGGTCATCAAACCGGGCGCGGAACAGCTCCTCGATGCGCCGGCCGCGGGTCACCGGCAGGCCTTGCAGCAAGAGCCGCGCTTGCGAATTGGCCGCCAGCACCATGCCACCGGGATCGACCGCCAGCAGGCCGGCGCTCAGGGTGTGCAGATATTCCACCCGGCTGTGCAGGGCGATCAGCACGTCGGTTCGGTGACATTCCCGGAACAGTCCGTTCTCGATCTGCGTGGCGGCCATCGACACCAGGGCGCGCGTATGGGTCTGGCGGGACCGGCAATCCGACGATGCATCGAGCACGCCGGCCAGTGCGCCCTCAGCATCGAACACCGGCGCGGCCGTGCAGGTCAGGCCGCCATGGCGCGCAAAGAAATGTTCAGCACCGTGCACCATGATCGGCGAACCGGTCTGGGCGACGGTGCCGAGCGCGTTGGTGCCGCACCGCGCCTCGCCCCACAGCGTGCCGGGGCGAATGCTGGTGGCACTCGCGGTGTCACTGAAGCTTTGATCTGTAATAGTATCGAGCAACAGGCCATCGGCGGCGGCGAAGGCGATCATGAAGTTGCTGCCGGCGATCTGATGATACAGATTCTCCATCTCGCCCTGCGCCAGGCGGCGCAGCAGATCGCGCCGCTGCCGCGCTTCCCGCAGGGTCGCTTCATCGACCTCGTGCAGGGGCGGTGGATCATGCGGGTCCAGTCCGGCGGCGAGGCAACGCGCCCAACTTTCGGCAATGGGCGCCGGCAACAAATCTTCGGCGGCAATGCCGCGGCGCTCCAGCACGATGCGCGCGCGAGACAGGCGATCCTCGATGGAAAGCAGCATCCAGTCCTCCCTGTGTGCCGGTATTGTTTCCGGCTGCCCCGGCTTTCTGCCGAATTGGACAGTGTAAGGTGTGTCGCCCTGTTGCGATCGTCAACTTTCCGGTTGTTCCAAAACGGAACAACTGTGTGGCACACCGGTGTTCCATTGCGGAACGACCGAGGCAGGAATACGGCGCTTTATCAGTCGCGCGGCCACTGGCACGCGGGTTGCGAAGCCTGTCGTCCGAAAAGCAAAACGCCAGGGAGGGCACCGATCATGAAAGCAGCCGTGCTGCATGCCTATGACGAGAAGCTCAGCGGCTCCGAGTTCGTCCGTTACGAGGACGTGCCAGATCCGAAAATCGAAAAGCCGACGGATGTTATCGTTCGCATCGGCGGCGCCGGTGTGTGCCGCACCGACTTGCACATCGTCGAAGGCATCTGGCGCAGCAAGGTCGAGGTGCATCTGCCCTACATCATGGGGCACGAAAACGCCGGCTGGGTCGAGGAAGTCGGCAAAGGCGTCGAAAGCGTCAAGGTCGGCGATGCGGTGATCTGCCATCCGCTGGTGACCAGCGGACACTGCCTGGCGTGCCGCCGCGGCGATGACATGCATGCGACCGACAGCCGTTTTCCCGGCATCAATGCCAATGGCGGCTACGCACAGTATCTGGCGACCGGCGAGCGTAGCCTGATTAAGCTACCCGGATCGCTCGCCCCCAAGGCGGTCGCGCCGTATACCGATGCGGGCCTGACCGCGTACCGCGCCGCCAAGAAGGCATCGCGCCACCTGCTGCCGGGCGAGTATGCGGTCTGCATCGGGGCGGGGGGCCTCGGTCATATCGGCATCCAGGTGCTGCGCGCCCTGTGCGCCGCCGAAATCATCGTGGTGGATCAGTCCGACAACGCCCTCGCTTTGGCGAAGGAATGCGGCGCGCATTACGCCGTCAAGGCAGACGGTGGTGAGGTCGAGGCCGTCATGGGGCTGACCGGCGGGAATGGCGCCGAGGCGGTGATCGATTTCGTCGGCGAGGGCAGCGCGGTCGCCAAGGGCCTCGCGATGACCCGGAACGGCGGGTATTATTACATTGTCGGATACGGCGGCAAAATCGATCTGCCGACGATCGATATGATCACCAGCGAAAAGACCATCGTCGGGAACCTGGTGGGCACCTATCCGGAACTCGTGGAACTGATGGCGCTGGCCGATCGGGGATTGGTTCATCTGACGACGAAGGAATACCGGCTGAGCGAGGCGAATCAAGCGTTGCTGGACCTGCATCATGGCAAGGTCAGGGGCCGCGCCGTTCTGGTGCCGTGATGAACGCGATGCCGCAAGCGGCCTTGCTCGACATGGCCGGCGCACGTTGGCGGGTCGGCGTTGCTGCCGCCTCGCTTGCCTGGGACGTTCAGGGCGAGTGCGCGGGCTTTGCCCTGGGCGACGGGACTCTGGCGCTGGCGCCGGCTTCCTGGGACGGCGGACCGGTTCTGCGCGGCCGCGCCGGCGGCGGGGTGGAACTGGTTCCCGGCACGGCGCAGGCCCCACCCGTTGCCCGCGTGCCGGCGCACCGGGGCGCATGCTTGTCGGTGGCCGCCGATGCGGACGGTGGTTTCCTGACCGGAGGCAGCGACGGACGGGTCGTCCGCGTGCTGGCCGATGCCGAGGTCCGCGCCATCGGCCACCTCGACCGCCCGGTGCCGCTGGTCGCCGCCGGACCCGGCGGCTGGCGCGTCTGCGCGGCGGCCCATGCGGTGCACCGCTTCGGCGGTTCGTCCGGCAGGGTCGAGGTCGCGGACGAGGTCACGTCGCTCGCCATCGACCCCGCGGGCGCCCGCCTGGCCATCGGCCACGCCGGCGGGGTGACGCTGTGGTCGGGTGGCGACACCCCACGCGTCCTGGAAGCGCCCGGCAGGCAGAGCGGCGTTGCATGGAGCCTGGACGGCATGTGGCTGGGCGCCTTCACCCCGGACGGCGCGCTGCATGCCTGGAGGATGCCTCAGGCGGCGGCGGTCACGGTAAAGGGGCCGATAGCGTCGCTGGCCGCTTCGTCCGATGGCTTCGTTGCCGGGGCTGGCGGACGGGTGCTGTCCTGGTGTCCCGGGGCTGACCCGGCACCGTGCGGTGCTGCCAACCAGCAGGCCGTGACCCGGGTCGCCTGCCATCCACGACGCACGCTGATCGCGGCCGGTTATGCCAACGGCGCGGTCGTGCTGTGCCGGCCCGAGACGGCGGAACTGCTGCTGGTGCGAAGCGCGGGCGAAGGCGCCGTTACGGCGCTCGGGTTTTGCCCCCGCGGCGACCATCTGGCCATCGGGACGGCGGGCGGGGAGATCGCCGTGCTGGCGACTCCCGGTGTGCTGTTCCGTGACGATTCGAGGGTGGCATGACCGACGACGATATCTCCAAGGACCGCTTCTTCGAGCGTGTCGGCGAACTGGCCGAGGAAATGATCGCCGCGCATGGCAAGGATTTCACCATGGGCACCTTGGTGCTGGCCGCGCGCTTCATCGTCGAGGGCAAGCCGCTGGTGCGACGGGCGGCCGCGAAGGACAAGCCGTGACCGCCGCGATGTCGCAGCGTGGCACAGGTGTCGCAAACGACTGTCGCAAAATGGGACACTTTATTTTGCTGCACTTGCTAACGACACGGGGAACATCGCCGGAAGTTCATCAATTATATCGCTAACACTGGCTGGCACGGCGTTTGCTGATGGTATACTCGGTCAATTGATACATGCTATGTTTCTACCGGCTTGCAATTGACCGCCGACCATCATTGAAGTCGCAACTAATATAGAAGGAAACACCAGATGCCCGATGGGTTAACGCTCAATAAAATCACCGCTCAGCGCGGAATCAGCATCGGAGAGGCCACCCGCCGCGTGGCCGATCTCGGCTGGACGCCGAGCTATGTGCAGGAAGCGATGACCTTCCCGACTGATTACAAGATCAAGAAGTCGCCGCGCGATCCGATGAAGCAGGTGCTCCGCTCATATTTCCCGATGCAGGAGGAAAAGGACAACCGCGTCTACGGCGCGCTCGATGCCGCTTTGCGCGGCGATATGTTCCGCAATGTGGAGCCGCGCTGGGTCGAATGGATGAAGCTGTTCCTGGCGATCATTCCCTTCCCGGAAATCTCCGCCGCCCGTTCCATGGCCATGGTCGGCCGGCTGGCACCGGGCGAGGAACTGCGCACCGGCTTCGCCATGCAGATGGTCGATGAATTCCGCCACTCCACGATTCAGATGAACCTGAAGAAGTGGTATATGGAGAATTACATTGATCCGGCCGGGTTCGACATCACCGAGGCCGCGTTCGGGCGTTGCTACGCGACCACCATCGGACGGCAGTTCGCCGAAGGCTTCGTTACCGGCGACGCGATCACCTCCGCCAACGTGTACCTGACCGTGGTGGCAGAAACCGCGTTCACCAACACGCTGTTCGTTGCGATGCCGTCGGAAGCCGCGCGCAACGGCGACTATGCGCTGCCGACGGTCTTCCTGTCGGTGCAGTCGGACGAAAGCCGGCATATCGGCAACGGCCACTCGCTGCTGATGTCGCTGATCAACGATCCGGACAACCACCAACTGCTGGAGCGTGACCTGCGCTACGCCTTCTGGCAGAACCACGCGATCGTCGATGCCGCCGTCGGCACCATCGTCGAATACGGCAGCACGAACCGCGACAAGAATAAGGAAAGCTATGCCGAACTGTGGCATCGCTGGATCTACGAAGACTACTACCGCACCTACATGCTGCCGCTGGAGAAATACGGCATCAAGATCCATCATGACGATGTCGCAGCGGCCTGGGACCGCATGGTCAAGAAGAACTACGTGCACAAGACGGCGCAGTTCTTCTCCGTCGGCTGGCCGGTGAATTTCTGGCGGATCGAGGCGCAGACCGAGCGCGACTTCGAGTGGTTCGAGCACAAGTATCCGGGCTGGTATGCCGAGTTCGGCGATTACTGGAAGTGGTATGCAAAGTTGTCCACGCCGGGCGAGAAGGCCATTCTGTTCAACGGCGACACGGGATATGTCTACCCGCACCGCTGCTGGAGCTGCATGGTGCCGTGCCTGATCCGCGAAGATTTCGTCTGTGACGAGGTTGACGGGCAAATCTACACGTACTGCTCGGAAATCTGCCGCTGGACTCACAAGACCGCGTTCGCGGCGGAGTATGAGGGTCGGCCCACCCCGGCGATGGGCCGGTTCAGCGGTCGGCGGGAATGGGAGACCTGTTACGATGGCTGGGATGTTGCCGATGCCATCAAGGATCTCGGGTTTGTCCGTTCTGACGGCGAGACGTTGATGCCGCAGCCGCATCTGATCTTCGACGACAAGAAGATGTGGAAGCTGGAGCACCTGCGCGGCGACAAGCTGGGCAGCCCGCTGCAAAACTTCCGCAAGCTGTCGCCGGAGGACCGTGAGGTCGCGGTGGCCGAGTATCGCAAGGGCTTCACCATCACCCCTTGTAACTAAGCCGGACAGGGGGCGGTGTTGGGCCGCCCCCTGCCTGAGTTGGGATTGGAAACCGCATGTCCGACAACGTCCATCGTGTTCGTTTCGAGCCAGTCGGGGTCGAAATGGACGTCAACGAGGGGGAAACCGTTCTCGACGCCGCGTTCCGCCAGGGCATCTCTTTGATGCATGGCTGCAAGGAAGGCCAGTGCAGCAGCTGCAAGTCGTTGCTGGTTGACGGTGACATCGAGCTTCTGAAGTATTCGACATTCGCCCTGCCGGACTATCAGAAGGACACGGACCATATTCTGCTTTGCCGGACCTTGGCTTACAGCGACATCACCGTGGAATTGCTGAATTACGATGAAGACCTGATGCGCCGTTCCATCCCGGTGAAGACGTACAACGCCGTGGTGACCGGCATCGAGTCTCTGACGCACGATATCCGCCGGCTCGAGATCGAGCTCGACGGCCCGTTGCGGTTCTGGGCGGGGCAATATGTTGATCTGACCATTCCGGGCGCGGACATCACGCGCTCCTTCTCGATGGCCAACACGCCGCGTGAGCAGACGCGGCTGAGCTTCATCATCAAGCGCTACCCGCAAGGCGCCTTTTCCGCCCTGCTGGATGGCGGCCTGAAACCAGGCCAGCGCCTGGCGGCGAAAGGTCCATACGGCACCTGCTTCCGGCGGGAGGAGCGTCCCGGGCCGATGCTGCTGATCGGTGGCGGGTCCGGCATGTCGCCGCTCTGGTCGATCCTGCACGATCATGTCGAAAGCGGCGAAAACCGGCCGGTTCGCTTTTTCTATGGCGCCCGGACCCGGGCCGATCTGTTCTATCAGGAGGAATTCGCCGCGCTGACCGCCAGGCTGCCGGATTTTCGTTTCATTCCGGCGCTGTCGCATGCGGAACCTGATGACCTCTGGACTGCCGAAACCGGATTCATCCACGATGTCGTCGCCCGCACGCTTCGGGTCGAGGCACTGGACGGCGAGATCGACGCCTATTCCTGCGGGCCGCCGCCGATGATCGACGCGGTCCTGCCGATCTTGCAAATGGCCGGCGTGGAGCCTGAAAAAATCTATTTCGACAAGTTCACCCCGGCGGTCCATTAGCCGCAACAAACACCAAGGGAGACCAAGATGAGCGCAACCCAGGAACAAGTCCCGGTCAAATCAGGCGCCGCGGGCGCGGCGATCTTCGCCGGTTCCGATAGCCGCCGTTACAACTACTTCGATCCCAAGGGCCGCAAGGCGACACACTACGAAGACATGACCGTTGACGTTCAGCCGGACCCGAAGCGGTATCTGCTGCAGGACTGGATCATCAGCTTCGCCGACGGCACACCGACCTATTACGAGGGCTGGACGCACCTGAAGAGCAGCGACTGGCACAAATACCGCGCGGTCGATCAGGAATGGGAGCGCACGCATTATCAGCGCCAATCCACCATCGTCGGCATGCTCAGCAACGTGATCGAGAACGGCCGCCGTTCCGGTGCGCCGAAGCGCTTCGACAAAGCCTGGGTGAAGGTGCTGCAGGACCATGTCGGCGCCTATAAGCACGCCGAGTTCGGCCTGGGCACATCGTTGATGCAGGCCCAGCGCTACGGCTACACGCAGATGATCAACAACGCGATCCTGACCAATTCGTCGTACAAGCTCCGGTTTTCGCAGGACCTGACACTGTATCTGGGCGAACTGGCGCTGGATATCGACGGGTTCGACCTCGACGCCGGCAAGAAGCACTGGCTGGAGGACCCGATCTGGCAGGGCACTCGCAAATCGATCGAAACGATCATGGGCGCGACCGACTATCTCGAGCAGTATTTCGCCACCAACGTGATCTTCGAACCGCTTGTCGGCGAGTTGTTCCGCAGCGGCTTCATCATGCAGATGGCCGCGTCGCAGAACGACTTCATCTCGCCGGCGGTCGTCTCGGCGGCGGAGGGCGATTATGAGCGCAATCTTGCCAACACGGTCGAGCTGTTCAGCATGCTGGTGCAGGATCAGCAGCATGGGGAACGCAACCGGCAATTGCTGGTGAAATGGGCGGAAATTCACGGCAAGCTGGCAATGGACGCGGCCAGCCAGATGCAGCCGGTATGGTCGCAGCCGCGCGTCAAGGTGACGCAGTTCAATGACGCCTTCGACCAGGCCAAGAACCGCGTGCGTGCGATCGCGGCGGAAATCGGTTTCGACGCCCGCCCGGTCATCGGCGGCTGATCTTTCAGGGAGTTCGCATCCAATGGCTCAATTGCATACCGATAATATCTTCAAGTCGATGAAGGACATGAAGTTCGAGGAAACCATCTCGCACGAATGCGGCGTGACGATGAACGACAGCGTCGAAAGCCGGGCGATCGCCGAAGTCATGGCCGCCAAGCCGGGCATCCGGGTGACCTACATGCCGGCGATGATCCGGATCGACGGCGAGGGCAAGATCGAGTTCAAGATGCCGGAGATCACCGAGGCGCTCGGACGTGAAATGACGCCCTATCTGTTCGAGATCTGCACCTCCACGCATTACGGCCGCATGGTGATGGTGGACGACGAAACCGTCGTGCTGTTCGGCGATATGACGGAGGCCCTTCAATATATCGAATACTGGTACACCTACCCGTCTACACCTGCCCGTCATGGCCCGGCTTGTCCGGGCCACCTGTCGAGGCAGGTGCTGGCCGGGTGGCCCGGACAAGCCGGGCCATGACGCTTAGACCAACGGACCACGGCGGCTTGGAACAACCGGAGGAAACATCATGTATCGCACGAAAAGCGGCGAAGAGATTTTCATCATCGACGGCCACACTCATAACTGGAACGCGGCCAAGGAGAACATCAAGAACATCCACGGCCAGCAGTTTATCGACTGCTTTTACGGCTACCACTCCGTGCTCAGCCCGAAGGACAAGGTGTGGCCGAAAGAAAAGTTCGACCGCTACGGTGCGGAGCAGATGTATAAGGACCTGTTCGTCGACGGACCCGACGACATGGCCATCCTGCAATGCACCTACCTGACGGACTTCTACAATAACGGCTTCAACACGATCGAGCAGAATGCCGAGATCAAGGCGCTCGCCCCCGACCGCATTATCCTGAACGGCGCCTTCGATCCGCGCGACGGCGAAAAGGGCCTGGATGCGCTCGAGGCAATGGCCTCCAAGTACCATATCAAGGGCGTCAAGCTCTACACCGCCGAATGGCGCGGCGACAGCCGGGGCTACAAGCTGACCGATCCGATGTGCTACAAATACCTCGAGAAGGCCGAGAAGCTCGGCATCAAGAACATCCATATTCACAAGGGCCCGACGATCCTGCCGCTCGATCGCGACGCCTTCGATGTCGCCGACGTCGATTACGTCGCCACCGACTTCCAGAACCTGAACTTCATCGTCGAGCATTGCGGCCTGCCGCGGCTTGATGATTTCTGCTGGATCGCCGTGCAGGAAACCAATGTCTATGGCGGTCTCGCGGTCGCCCTGCCGTTCATCCATTCCCGCCGCGACTACTTTACCAATGTTATTTCGGAACTGCTGTTCTGGCTCGGCGAGGACAAGCTTCTGTTCGGCAGCGACTATGGTATCTGGACGCCGGACTGGCTCGTGGAGCAGTTCATGGCATACGAACTGCCGGACGAGGTCAAGCAGGCCAAGGGTGTCGATCTCACCTTGCAGACGAAGAAGAAGATCCTTGGCCTGAACGCCGCCCGTCTCTACGGCATCGATGTGGAGGCGCAGAAGCAGAAGATCGCCGCCGGCTCCCGTGAAAAGGTTCACGCGTGAGCCTGGAGCAAAACGGGCGCGAGGCGGATGTCCGCCGCGCGCTCGACCGCGTCACCGATCCGGAACTCGATGAACCCGTCACCGATCTGCGGTTCATCGATCGGCTGACAGTGGACCATGACGGCAGCGTCACCATCGGCTTTCGATTGCCGACATATTGGTGCGCCGCCAACTTCGCCTTCCTGATGGCCGACGACATGCGGCGCGAAGTCGGTGCCTTGCCCTGGGTCCGCCGGGTTCAGGTGACGCTCGGCGAGCACATGTACGCCGACAAGATCAACCACGGCCTGGCGCACGGCTTGTCGTTCCAGGACACGTTCGGAAGCGAGGCCAGCGCGGAACTGCATGAGCTGCGCCAAACCTTTCTGGTCAAAGCGTTCCAGCGCCGGCAAGAAGCCTTGCTGCGCACCTTGTTGAAACAGAGCCTGGCGCCGGCAACCCTCGTTGCGATGACACTACAAGACCTGATCGCCCTGCCCCTCGACCGGGACGCGTCGCAACTCCGCCGGCGATACCTCGAGCGTCGCCACGTCTGTGCCAAACCGGAAGAACCGCTCGCCTTCGTGGACGAGCACGGCCGGCCAATCGGCGCACCCAGCCTCCCAACCTACCTGCAAGCGCTCGGCCGGGTCACGATCAACGCCGAGTTCAACGGCGCTTTGTGCCGCGGCCTGCTCGCCGCCCGTTTCAACGACGATGGCGAGCCGTCGCTGGCGGATTTCGCCCGCATGCCGTCCGGGGCCGCATAATGCCGAAAATGATGCTGCATGACGACGCCGCCCGCAAAGCCCTGGGCCGCGGGGTCGCGCAACTGGCCCGTGCGGTGCGTGGCACGCTCGGCCCGCGCGGCATGAACGCGATCATCGACCGTCCTGTCGGCACGCCGATTATCTCACGCGACGGCGTCAGCATCGCCGCTGAGGTCGAGCTCGAGGACCCGTTCGAGAACATGGGCGCGCAGGTGGTGCGCGAGGTCTCGATGAAGACCAACGAGGTCGTCGGCGACGGCACCACCACCGCCACCGTGCTCGCCGATGCGATGGTGCAGCAGGGCCTCGCCGCGCTGGATGCGGGCGCCAATCCGGTCGAACTGGTGCGCGGGTTGGAAAAAGCGGTCGAGGCGGTCATCGCCGCCCTGCAAGCCTCCGCCGTGCCGTTGCGCGGCAGCGACGAACTGCGCGCGGTCGCGGCCATCGCGGCCAACGATGTCGCCACCGGCGCCCTGGTCGCCGAAGCTCTGGAGCGTGCCGGCCCGAACGGCATCGTCACCGTGGAATACGGCACCACCGTGGAGACGCTGCTCGACGTCGTCGACGGCATGGCGTTCGACCGCGGCTACCTGTCGCACCACATGGTCACCGACGTCGAGCGGATGCAGGTGGTGCTGGACGACCCGTTCATCCTGATGACCGACCTCAAGCTGCTTACGCAAGACGAAGTGGCGGCCATCCACCGGGTGACCGCCGAAGCGAACCGTCCGCTGCTGATCATCGCCGAGGAAGTCGCCCCCGCCTGCGTCATCAGCCTGTTGAGCAACCACGAAAAGGGCGGCCCCCGCGTGGCCGCGATCCATCCGCCCGACTACGGCCACTGGCGCAAATCCATGCTGGAGGACCTGGCGATCGTCACCGGCGGCCGTGTCATCGCGCGCGACCTCGGCGGCCGCATCGACCAGGTGACGCTGCGCGACCTCGGCACCGCCCGGCAGGTGCGCATTTCGGCCAACCAGACAGTGATCAGCGCCGGCGGTGGCGATCCTTCTGCGGTGGCCGCGCGGCGCCGTCAGGTCGAGCGGCAGGTGGAACTGGCGCCCCCGAACATCGAGCGGGACAAGCTGGAGGAACGGTTGGCGCGTCTGGCCGGGGGCACCGCCATGATCCTGGCCGGTGGGGCCACGCCGGTCCAGCAGAAGCGGCACGCGCAACTGATCGAGGACGCCATCAACGCCGCCCGCGCCGCGGCTGAGGCCGGCATCGTCGCTGGTGGCGGCTCTGCCCTCCTGCAAATCGCTCCGTGCATAGCCGATCTGGCCGATGGGCTGTCGGGCGGCGAACGGATGGGCGCAATGATGCTGCGGACGGCGCTGGAACAGCCGCTTTCGGCTATCGCCGCCAATTGCGGGCTGGATGCGGCCGCCGTGGTGGCGCGGGTGAAGGCGGCCGACCGCGGCTTCGGGCTCGAACGCCCGCACCGGCACGTTCGGCGACCTGATGGCGGCCGGCATTGTCGATCCGGTCAAGGTCAGCATGACCGCGCTACGCAATGCCGCCTCGGTGGCGGCGCTGATCCTGACCACGCAGACGCTGATCGCCAAGAAGCCCGAGTATGCCGATCCCACCGCCGGGCCGGCGCTGGGGGGTGGCGCGGAAAAATTGGGCCGCGCCTGAAACCGAAGTGCGTTGAACCGCCGAACCGGCCACAGCATATCGGTGGGAAGGAGCCGCGATAGCCGACGAAAACGACAAGCGGCGTCACAGGGAGAGTCCGCCCATGCTGCGCGATACGCAGAGGAAGGCGCCGGTCGCCGCACGTGATACCATGTTGGCCTGGGAACGGTTTTTGACGGGCGAGCCGGAAGCGGCCGTCCCGTTGGGCAACTTCGTGGTGTCCTCCTGGCAACGCAGCCTCCGGCTGGGTGTGGATCCCGCCGGCCGCGCGGCGCCGATCGCCGCCTCCGGCGACGATCTGCATGCCCTGCGCGAACGGCATTTCGATCTTCGCCATGCCGCCGCCAGCGTGTTCGCGGACGTCGCCGAGCTGCTCGACGGCTCGCGTTCGATCATGATTCTGACCGATGCCGATGGCATCGTCCTGGACGCAGCGGGCGACGACCAGACGCTGGAACAGGGTCAGGGAATCCATCTCACGACAGGGGGCGCCTGGCGGGAAGACGTTGTCGGCACCAACGGCATCGGCACGGCGCTCGCCACCGGCCGCCCCGCCCAGGTGCACGCTGCCGAGCATTTCTGCGAGGGTATCAAACGCTGGACCTGTGCCGGGGCGCCGATATTCGAGCCCGGCACCCGGGAAATCCTGGGCGTGGTGGATATCTCAGGTCCGCCATCGACGTATCAGCGCACCAATCTGACCCTCGCGGTGACGGCGGCCCGCCAGATCGAAGCCGCACTTGGCGAGCATGCCGCCCGGGAACGGATGCGACTGCTGGAATATTGCCTTCACCGGATCTCGAACAGCGATGCGGCGGGATTGATCGCGCTCGACAGCGCCGGCCGTCTGGTGCACGCAACCGGGCGGATCCCGGGCGGCATCGGCATCGGCGAACGTGTGCCCGGCCTGGAGCGCCATCTGCCGATGGAGGCATGGGCCGGAAGGCTGCCGGAGGGTTGGCGGCCGGAATGGCTGAACCCGGTATCGCTGGACGGCCGAACCATCGGCGCGGTGCTGGTGATCCCGGACAAACCCCGGTCCATCGCTGGACGTCCGCCAATCGCCGGGTCGGAGAACGATCCCGCGCGCAGCAGCTTCGATGCCATCATCGGTCGCGGCATGGCGGCGACGGCGGCGATCCGGCAGGCGCGTCAGCTCGTCGGCCGCGCCGTGCCGCTGCTGATCGAAGGCGAGACTGGCGTCGGCAAGGAGTTGCTGGCGCGTGCCATTCATGACGATGCGGACGGCAGGCGCCCGTTCATCGCATTCAATTGCGGCGCAGTATCGAAGGAGCTTGTGGCCGCCGAATTGTTCGGCCACATGCCGGGCGCCTATACCGGTGCCACGCGGGATGGCCGGCCGGGGCGCTTCGAGCTGGCGCATCAGGGCACGCTGTGCCTGGACGAAATCGGCGAGATGCCGCTCGACCTTCAGCCGGTGCTGTTGCGGGTGCTGGAGGAAGGCGTGGCCTACCGCGTCGGGGATACAAATCCCCGGCGGGTCAGCGTGCGGCTGATCGCAATGACCAACCGCGACCTGCGAACCGAGGTCGAAGCCGGCCGGTTCCGGCGCGATCTGTTCTACCGGATCAGCGTGACATCGATCACGGTGCCCCCATTGCGTAACCGGATTGAGGATATCGAGCCGCTGGTGGACCACTTCAACCGCCTGCTGTCCACGCGCCACGGGTTGCCCATGCGGCGGTTCGGTGCCGGCGTCATGGACGTGCTGCGGTTGCATCCCTGGCCCGGCAACGTGCGCGAACTGCGCAATCTCATCGAACGTCTGCTGCTGACCAGCGGCAACGAAACGGTCACGCTTGATGACCTGCCGCCGGAGTTCGTAACGGCCGGCGAACCGGCCGCCTCGCCCGGGAGCATGGACGATACCGAGCGTGAAGCCATCGCGCGGGCTCTGCGGCATGAAAAAGGCAATCTGGCCGGTGCCGCGCGACGGCTGGGCATTTCACGCAGCACGATTTATCGCAAGATGAGCCGTTATTGTCTCGATCCGATGGCCGTGACGCGACACAACTGAGGCCGGGTTGAGCGGCTGATGCGCACCTGGCCGTTGCACCGCCGCGGCCGCGCGGGCGCTTGAACAACCCGAGCCCGGGCGGCGGTTGGACGGCGGGATCTCCGTCTTCAAGCGGCGAGATCGTTGCCCCGCACGGATGCTCAAATCAAACGCGTCGCCATATCGGCTTGGCGCGCGATCATCTTTTCAGCAAGCGCGCTGCTGCCGCCATTGCCGGCGACGACTCTCCGTATCGCGGCGTCGGGAATTCGTGTCACCACCGCGATGGCCGCGCCGATCTCCGCGCGGCTCATGTCCCCGAAAAGCCTTGTCGCGTGCGGATTGTCCGCGTCCTGGCGCAGCGTGTCGATCTCGCGGACGCAAGCGCCGAACGCCTGGCCCTTCGGCTCTCCCTGCGCGCGAAACTCCAGTGCGCCTCCGAGGTCGAGCGTGATGACCACCCCCATGGCCACGCCCTGATTGTCGCCGTCGAACCCGGCTGCATCCCAATTGGCCGTCCATGCGTGCACACCGAGCCAATGCCGCGCCTGTCCGCGCTCCTTTTCGCTGAACTGCGAAATTCGCTTCTTCTCAAGCTCGATAAACTCGGTCGCGATCTGGTTTGGTTGCTTCGCGCTCACATAGGTCAGCGTCGGCGCCCCGGCCAGTTGATACAGTTTCGCCGCAATGGTCTCGTTGCGCGCGTGCGCGGGCGATTCCAGCGACTTCACGTAAAACCGCCGGCCGCTGTTGTCCTGGTAGACGCCGCCCGGATTGGTTCCCATCTGGCGGCCGACCTGCTGCATCGTCGCCGTGTCGATGACAAGGGCATCCATGGCCTTGGTCCGCCTGACGAGCGCGAGCTGCGCCGACGTCTCGATCGCGCCTTTGCGCGCGCGCCGAACCTCCCGGATGGCCTGCTCAGGTTCCATGCCCAATTCGACGAGAAGCCGGGCGGCAATCATGCCGGCCCGGCCAAGCCCGCCCTTGCAATGCACAAGCACGTCGCCGCCGTTGCATAACAGCGCGCGGATGTCCCGGCCATGCGTCTCCCATTGCTGCTCGAATGCCTCGGTCGGAACGGAGTAGTCCACAATGGGCAGATGACGCCAATCAAGCCCCAGGCCCTGGATTTCCGCGCCGAGACCGGGCACCTTGAGTGCCACGAGTTCGGCCGGTTCGACCAGCGTCAGCACCAGACGCGCGCCCCATGCGGCGATGACGCCGAGATCCGCCGCGAGATCGCGCGCCCAAGCCCCTGTTGCCGCGGCATTGTCATGCTTGCCGGGGCAGAACGTGATCCCGATCCGCCCATGCAAGGGGCTTGCACGCACTTCTGCGATCTGAAGCGGGTGTGTTTGGCTTGTCCGCGCCCCTGCCATTCTGCATTCTCAAAAAAGGAAATCGGCTGCTGAAGGCGAAGCATACCGCAACGGTCCACACCAACAAGCGCCACGGCATTAACACGTCCCATTCCCCGGGCGATGTCGGAATGGCAGCCCTCTCGATGGTCTTCAAGCAAGGCCCGTCGATCCGGGCTCACCCGCGTCCATGACGAATCCCCGGCCTGGACGCGGTGTCGCCAGGCGCTTCCTGCCGCCGCCGCAAGCCAGGCAGCTCAGGCGGGCGCCATCTCGGCACGACCTTCGTCAGAAAAGCTCCACCGGCGGTAGCGGCGAGACGACCGCGATACTCTGGCCGGCATGGGCCTCTCGCTCGGAATGCATGACGTAAGTCTCGAATTGGGAGCGGGTTAAGCTGCTCGCCGGAACGGGCCGCCAGCTGGCGCTCGGCGGAGGGGGGATCTCCACGACGGGCTGCATTTGCAACGTAAGATGATGCTGCCGGTCCCGTTAGCGGAGCGCCGCGTTGGAGTTGATCGGCGCAATGTTTGCCTGATTGCCGGTTGCGAACCTCGATCTGGCCAGCCTGCGCACCACCTCGGCGCTGTTCGGCCTCTACTCCCTGGTCACCATTTGGGCACATGGGCTAATCGCAGCACGGGGGCCCGCCGTACGCCGCGTGCTTTGGACGCCGGAGGATTTTTTCGCGTCCCGGCATCAGACCGAAACTGTGAGAATTCCCACTCGCTTGCTAAAACAACTCGTGGAGATTCTGTGTCTTGCGGCCTGAAGTGCGGAAAGTCGAAGTAAGCATGTCGCCGGGTGCAACCGTCAGGGCGGTCGAGCCGTGGCCGTCCCGTTCGGATGCCGGCCGGTTCGCCCCGGCCAACCGGCCGCAAGACGGAGCGATCGCTTGAGCGGACTCATCAAACGCAGCTTCACCTTGGCCGGGCACCGGACAAGCGTGGCGTTGGAAGCGGAGTTTTGGGACGCGTTGCTGGGTCTCGCCGGGATCCGCGGTCAAACCCTGTCGGCCCTGGTCGCGGCCGCCGATGCGGGGCGGGAGCCGGATTCGCAATTGGCGTCGGTGCTGCGGGTGTTGGCGCTGGTGACCTCCGAAGAACGCCGGACGTAGCGCACAACGCAACCCGGGCGCGGTTTGCGGGTTAAAGCCGCGACGTCAGAGGTTCTTACAAAAGGGGTGCGTCATGACAGACCACACATATCGCGTCATCGAAATAGCAGGTTCATCGCAAATCAGCCACGCCGACGCGATTGACAACGCAATCGCGCGCGCCGCCAAGACAACGCGTCATCTGCGGTGGTTCGAGGTCACGCAATTGCGAGGCGAGATCGAGAATGGCGAAATCCAGCACTATCAGGTCACCATGAAGATCGGCTTTACGATGGAGGACTAATTTTCACGGATTCGAACAGGCCGCGAGTTCGATGCGCGGCCGGAAGCTGTAAAGTGGCCAGGGACCCGTCAGCGTCAGTTCCAGATCCTGATCCGTTGCCGATGTAACCAGATTATCGACGGCCGCAACCAGTTCCTCCCGCTTCGCCGCTTCGACCAGCAATGCGACATTGGCCAACAGCCGTAATCCCTTGCCGGGAGCCGTCCCGGCCTCTCGCCACAGCATGCCCTCGCAACGCCTGCCGAGGCCGATCATCGCGTTTTCCACGAATCCGCGTCCCGCCGCTTCGCGCGCCGCGAGTCGCTCCGGTAATGCGCGGCGCGCCGCCAGGTACTCGAGACCGCTTAACGCGGCTTTGGCCATCTCGCCTCGGCGCGGCGCTTCCTCACGCAGATAGAACTTCAGACACCATTCCTGCCGCCCGGCCGCGCCGGCGAAGAACGCCAACAGCATCTCCATATGCGGAGCAACCGCATACCTCAGCGCCGACGGATCGGCCAGCAGCACACCAAAGCCGAGCGGGAAGACCGGTCCGGCGGCGACGAAGGCTTCCACCACTTGCTCATGCTCCAACAGCCGATCGGTCAGCCAGGCCTGAGCCGCCGGATCGCCGTTGCCTTCCTGCAATTGTGCCAGGAACGCCCCCGACACAACCTGCGCCACCGCAGCGATCGAGCCGATCGGCAGGAGGATGACGCTGCCCTTCTCGAGGCCGGGCGGCATCGGGTCGGGTAGCTTCGTCTCGCTCGGAACCAGAGCAAACAGGTGATACCCGCCCGTCATGCCGGCGAGTCCCACGGGTCCGGAGCCTTGCGCCGCGACGCCGGGGCGGGAACCTGCGTCCGCAACTCCGCCAGCGCTTCCGCGAAGTCGCCGCGCGTGATGGCGGTGGTTTCCACAGTGCCGTTTTCCTGCGCCGCCACCGCCCGGCGCACCGCGGCCAGGGTCGCGCTGGAACACAACATCGCCAGATCGGCGCCGGAGAACCCCGCCGTCTCGCCGGCCAGCGCACGCAGATCGACGTCGGCGGCGAGCGGCTTGCGCACGCTGTGCACCTTGAGGATCTCCAGACGGCCGTCCTCGTCCGGCAAATCGACGGAGAGCTTCAGTTCGAAGCGCCCCGGACGCAGCAGCGCCGGATCGATCAGATCGAGGCGATTCGTCGCGCCAACCAGCCAGACGTCATGCAGCGGCCGGACGCCATCGATCTCGACGAGGAACTGCGCCACGACACGATCGGTCACGTCATTACCCTGCGATCGCCCTCGTTCCGGAACCAGGCTGTCCAGTTCATCAAGGAACAGGATGCACGGCGACGCCTGACGAACCTTGGCGAATATCTCGCGGACTCCGCGCTCCGAATCGCCGACATACTTCGAGAGCAATTCCGGCCCGCGCACGGACACGAAGTTGACCCGGGCTTCTGTCGCCAGCGCGCGGGCCAGCAACGTCTTGCCCGTGCCGGGCGGCCCATGCAGGATCAAACCCTTCGGCGGCTGCAGGTCATAGCGCGCATAGGTCGAGGCATAGCGCAGCGGCCAGACAACGGTTTCCTGCAGGCGGCGCTTGACCTCCGTCGCACCGCCCACATCGTCCCAGTGCACGCGCGGTACTTCCACGGTCGTTTCGCGCAACGCGGTGGGGGTGATTTGCCGCACCGTCTGCTCGAAGTCGTCCATTTCCACATGCAGGCCGGACGGCGACATGGTCCCGTCGGTCAACGCGGTTTCGTGCCGGCGCAGCACCGACATCGCGGCTTCCCGGCACAGCGACTGCAAATCGGCGCCGGTGAAGCCATGCGTCATTTCGGCGATGCGGTCGAGATCGACTTCCTCCTCCAGCGGCATGCCGCGGGTATGGATGGCGAGAATCTTGCGCCGCCCGTCGCGGTTAGGCACGCCCAAGGCCACTTCGCGGTCGAACCGTCCCGGCCGCCGCAGCGCCGGGTCCAGGGAGTTCGGCAGATTCGTCGCGGCGATCACCACCAGATCGCCGCGGTCCGACAGTCCGTCCATGCAGGTCAGCAACGTGGCGACGACGCGCTTTTCGACATCGCCGACGACCTGGTCGCGGCGCGGGGCGATGGCGTCGATCTCGTCGATGAAGATGATCGCGGGCGAGGATTTGCGCGCGGTCTCGAAAATCTCCCGCAGCTTGGCCTCGCTGGCGCCGTAGTGCTTGTGGATGATCTCCGGACCGTTGATGTAATGGAAGCTGGCGCGGGTTTCGGCGGCTACGGCACGGGCAAGCAACGTCTTGCCGGTGCCCGGCGGTCCGTACAGCAGGACTCCGCGCGGTGGGGTGATGCCGAGACGGGCGAACAATTCGGGCCGGGCGAGCGGCAGCTCCACCATCTCACGCAGGCGCTTTACTTCTTTCTCGAGGCCGCCGACGTCTTCGTAGCTTCCCAGGTTGGCCTTGCCCTGTCGCGGCGCCGCCGCGGCGCCACGCGCGGCCGGTTCCGGCTGCGGCGCCTTCACCTGAAGCATCGTGCTCGGCTGGATCATCACCGCGCCCGCCGGATCGGTACGCTCGACAACCAATTCTTCGGTGCGTCCGCCAAACAGAACGATACCAAGCCGATCGCCCGCCCGCACGGGGACGCCGTCAACCCGGCGGGCCAGGTAATCGATGTCGCTCGCAGCCAGTTTGCGTCCCGCCTCCAGGCGCAGGATCACCGATTCGGCGGGCTTGCATGGCAGGGCGCGCAGAGTGATCGGGCGCCCGAGGCTGACGCCGGCATTCGCGCGGGTCACGCCGTCCATATGCGCCGCGCGCTGGCCGCGATCGGGCGGGAAATTCGGCAGCAGGCGGGCCAGGGCCGTGCGGTCGCCCGCGATTTCAACGGTGTCGCCGCTGCGCAGGCCGAGGGCTTGCATGGCCTCCGGATCGACGCGAAGGATGCCGCGGCCAATGTCTTCGGTCCTGGCTTCGGCGGCGATCAGGCTGGTGTCGGCGGCAACGTCGGTCATTGGGTTTCCCGCGTGTTGCGGACACCGGAAGCGAGGACCGCGACCTTGATCGTTTGATCGCAGAAGCGGGCCACGTCATGCGCGGCGCCGATAAACAGTATGCCGATCTCCCCGTCGGCCAGGGTCCGGTTAATACGGTTGGCAACGTAACGGTCGCGCGAGTCGAGGGACCGGCGCAGCAGCTCCGGACTGGCGCGGCTTTCCTTGACCGCCTGATATTCCTCCAACAGCAGCGACAGCGACTCGGTGCCCATGATCGTGGCGCCGCGCGCCTCGAGCAGTTTGAGCAGGCGATGATTCGGACTGCCGTGGCTCGCCATGTCCTCGACCAATCGATCGGTGCCCGGGCCGTCGGGCAAGCTGTCCTGATAAACCTTGACCTGGTCGAAGCCGATCGGCAGGGCCAACAGGGCGTCGCGAACGGTCAGCCAGTAATGCTCGATCTTCGCCTCGCGTTCGGCCCAGCGGAGGTCGCCGTGGCGGGCGACGAAATCGGCGCGGTTCCGCTGGCCTTCGGAACCGAGTTCTCCCAGGGTGTGAACGATCGGGACGATCAGCAGGCGGCGGGTCACGCCACACATATCCTCAGTTGGCGGCTTTGACTCTTGGCCATCTCAGTTCGAGCACGCCATTGCAGAAGCTTTGCTCGCGCGCGGCATCGTTGACCGGGGCCGGCAGCAGCGCCTCGGCTGCATATTCGATACCGCAACCGCTGGCAGCGACCGTCAGCATATCGTGTTCGACCCGCACCGACAGCGTGGCAACGTCGGCGCCGGGCAATTCGATAATGGCGCTGATCGCATCCGGCGTGACGAACAGTTCGACCGCCGGCTCCCGCCGATCGGCCGGCGGCGGCGGGCCTTCCTCTTGGGTCTGGCCGGAGGTGGAGGCCGTTGCGGAGGCCAGCAAGTCGCGTAGACCGAAGAAGTCGGCGCCGATATCGTCGCCGTCCACGGTGCGGATACGCATGCGCGATTCCATCATTGGCCGCTGCCCGTCGCGGCGCCGGTTATCGGATGACATGTTCGCAGCCTGGTGCAGCAGATCGCCGATGTTGCGCAGCAACCCTTCGAAGCCGAGGCCGCCGGCTCCATCGTCCCGCTCAGCCATGTGCCGCCTCCACCAATGCGGGGGTTTCGATTTTCGCTGTGCCCTCGAGGCGCGCGAGGCGTTCCTCGAGTTCCCGTATCCGGCCTGTCGGGCCGGTGCCTTCCAGCCCGGAGAAATGGCTGTCCGAACGCCACCAATCGATGCCGATCTCCTTAGCCCGATCGACCGAGCAGATAACCAGGCGGATCTGGATGGTCAGCAGCTCCACTTCGACCAGCTTGATCTTGATGTCGCCGGAAATCACTACGCCCTTATCGAGGATGCGCTCCAGCAGATCGCCCAACGTCGTGCTTGGGACGGAATGCTGGAAGTTGCCGTTGTTCATGCTCACGTTCAATCTCCGGCCAGGCGCCCGAGCGGGCCCAGGTCAATGGCTAGGTCTTCCTCAGTGATCCCGAGCTGATCGCAGAGGTCCAGAATGGTCAGGGCCTGGCGCATCAGCGCCTCCCCTAAGGCTTCGGCCTGCGCTTCGGACAGGGACCCTGCGTCGATCCGCCGCATGGCCTGCCGTTCGAGCAGTTCATGGATCATGTTCAGCAGGGCGAGAACCAGCTTGGCGAGGCCATTGCCAGTGTCGCGTCCGATATCCACGTGCCGCGCCGAGCCGTCCAGGCGGCGCGCCAGAGTAATGGCGAGATGTTCTTCCGGCGTGAATATCTGTGCGGCCGGTGAGACTATCTGGTTCATGCCGCGGCCGCCTCTGTTTGTATCACGGCGCGGCGCTCGCCGAATGCCGTTTCGATCGAGGCGATCAACAGGCTGACCTCGATGTAAATAAGCTGTATCCCGGCCACTGAAATAACGAGCGAGCCACGCGCCACCACGCCGGTGTCGATCAGCCGATCGAGCAGATCGCAAAGCGTGGCGTTAGACGAAGGCGTTCCGCCGCCGATGACGGTCTTCACTCTGCGCCGCCCGTGCCCTTTTCGGCACCGTTGCCGGAGAGTGCTTCAAGCCTGTCCAGCAGCACCGTCTCGCGGAGTTCGAACTCCGGTTCCGTGATGGCGCCGTTCTCGATCTGCCGATGCAGCTCCTGCAAATCGGACATGATTGCCTTCCTGCCTGCCTCCCGAGCCTCATCGACCGCATGCGCGATCTCACGCATGATGAAGGTAAGGCCGTTCATCGGAGACATGAGCAGGCTGCCGAGCATCTTGGTTCTCTCGTTCGTTAAAGCGAGACCGACACGAAATTATACGGCGGCCAGGGCCCGCGAACTTCCATGACGAACTCGTCGCCGAGCTTGCCGGCAAGTTCTTCGATGATCGTGTCGAACCGGTTCTCCTGGTCACGCTCGACCAGGCAGTTCAGGTCGAACATGAGCCGCTCGTTCGACGGCTCGACGGTCTTTACCTCGACCGCGACCTGGCCGAGCATCGCCAAGGCAAGGCTGGTCTTGTCCTCGCGCTCGCGCTTCATCAGCTTTTCGAAGGTCCGGCCGAGTTCGAGCAGTTCCATCTGCCCGGGCTCGCGCTTGCCACTGAAACAAGCGTCGCGGCGTTTGCGCAGTTCCGGGAAGCGATCGACGAAGACGCGGAAGGTATCTTCTTCCTGCCAACGCAGGCGCACGGTCATTTCGACGCGGCCAACGATCCGCGTGAGCTGACGGGACAGCACGGCAATATGCTCGGCAATCAGCAGCCGGACACTTTCCTCGTCGTCACTGATCATGCCGAAGGCCATTGGCAGCAGATCGGTATCGGCGATGACACGCGTCAGGACAGCCTGATGAGCTGACAGAAAGCGCCGCTCCGGCCGCACGACATCAAGGGCGGTATTCGAAACAATGGCGCCGAGGCGGCCAACGACGCACAACCATACCGGCGCGCCCTCCAATCCCTTGAGGTCAGCCGGCAGCACCACATCCGCGGTGGTGACGGCATAGACATATAGCCGGCCGCTGCTGGCCATGATGGTCTACTCCTCGGCCGGTTCAAGCGCGAGCAGTTGCAGGTCGATGTCGAAATGCAGCCGGTACCGGTTGCGCTCGAGGATCGCCTTCGATCCGCCACGCAGGCTGACTGTCAACTCGGGATTTGGAGCGAACACCTCGACTTCGACCGACCATCCGGCAGATCCCTCACTGCCGATCTTGATTATTCGCGTGTCGCTCGCGCATAGCAGATCGGCCGTCAGAGTACGCACAATGGAGGGAAGCCGTAACATGGGAGAAGCGATGACAGGCGCCGCCTTGGCGAGCACTGCCTTGTCGGGAGTCAGATACCCTTGATCCATTTTATCCTTCTTTCGGGCAATCATAGTGTTCATGCGGGTCAATACCGGATGGCAAACCCACCGCGTGTACGGGCTTGGTTACTTGAACGAACCGCCGCGGCGCGGCTGACTGGCAATGCGCCTGATGCGGCCAGCGGTTCGACTGTTTGATCCAATGCTTGCCGCAACACAAGCTTTTCCCGATCGATCTCCTCGATGCGGGATTGCAGTTTGATTGCGCGCACATTCAGCAGCTCGGTTTCCTGCACCCGGCGCTGACGTTCCAGTTCCAAGAAGCTCATGCGAAGCAGGATCGCCGCCGGGGTTGCCGCCTTGCGCCCGGACCCGTAGGTCCGCGGCGGAATCGTTGTGCGGATGCGGGTGAACTTGGCGCTCATGACTGGCCTCCCTTGGCGCGGCGGCGGCGCAGCGTCGGAACGACTTCGCCGGGCGCCTCGCTGGGCTGCGTTTCAAGTGATTGCGCATGCCGGAGTTCGGCATCCGTCGCGTGAAGGATATCCCGGCACAGACAGCGGTACAACGGATCGTCGAGCGAGGGCGATACGCCGGATGCAGCGGTTACGCGTCCGAGCGCCAAGGCGCCGCGCACTGTCAGTTGCTGGCGGTCTTCTCGCAACCGCAACGCGCGCACCAGGTCCACGACCGCGGCGGACTCGACGGTCGACAGTCCCGACTTGCCTTGCACGATGGCAAGTTCGGTGGCGCGATCGAAATGGCCGACACAGATCGTGATGACACGGTCGATCAGGCTGTCCGCCGTTTCGAAAACCCCTGCATATTCCTCAGGGTTCGAGGTCAGGATAGCACAGAACCTGGGATGGACGGTCAGGTAGTTCTCGCGGCCCTCATGCACCCGGGGCAAATTCAGGATGCCCTCGGCCAGCACGCTGAGCAATGGCGCGTTAGCAGCCGGCGGTGTACGGTTGAACTCGTCATAGATCAGCGTGTGGCCGTGGCGGCAAGCCGTGGTCAACCGGTTGTCGGTCCACAGGGTTGTCTGCTGTTCCTCCGTGCGCAGAACGTTATGAATGAAGTTGTCGACAAGCTTCGACTTGCGGTATCCGCTGGCCGATCCGACCAGATCGGAACTGGTGAGCTGGTGGTCGCCGTGCAGCAGCGTCACCGGGCGGGCCAACTGCGTGGCGATATGGAAAGCCAGCGTCGTCTTGCCGGTTCCCGCCGGTCCGCTGAGATGCACGGAATAGCCGGCGCGTAGGTAAATGAGCGCCCTGCGCGTCAGGTCTTCAATGTAGGGCGTAGAGACAAACGTATCGCTTGCCTCGATGTCCACATTGATGTCGGCTTCGGGTGTCGCATCAGTCAATGTCAGGGCGCTCATGTTCTTGCTCTAGTTCAAGGACCCGGTCGAACGGGTCATGCCGAAGTTCTGCTCGTCTTCGCCAGCCGCCTTCTCGGCGTCGCGCTTGCGATGGCGCACGGGAGGGGTCGCGGCCGGTTCTGCCGGGGCGGCTTCGGCTGGGGTGGCCGGGCGCGTCTGGACCGGTGCCGCGGGCGCCGGTGCCTTCGCGGCGGACGGAACAGCCGGCGTGGCGACCGGGGCCGTCGCATGACCCCAGGCGGCGCGCGCGATGCGGAACTGATCCTGCACCTCGGCCTTGATCGAAGCTGTTTCGCTGCGGACGCCCGCAACGAACTTGTCCAGCGAGTTTGCCAGCGCCGTCGCGGAAGCGGCCTGATCAGCGCGGGCGGCACCGAGGAATCCGGCGGTCCCGGCCTGCAGATCGGCCGCGAACTTGGCGAGCGACGCTGCCTGAGCCGTTGCGGCCGCGGCCTGTTCGCCGCGGACTTCACCGCGGAAAGCATTGAGTGCCGCGGAGGCGCTTCGGCGAGACGCAGTAAGACTGGAACGAAGCGCCCGTGCATTGGCCGCGATCGTCTGGCGTTTTGCCAGGAGATCCTTGCGGGCCGCATCCAGACTGTTCTGCACCGCGACACCAAGCGCCGCGTCCCCGGCGGCGAGCCGTTGGCGCAGGTCGGCGGCGGTGGCGGCAAGATCGCTTGCCACGACGGCGCGATGAGCCGCATTGGTTGAAAGGGTTTTCCGCGTCGTCGCATTCAGCGCGGAAAGGGTGGCGGCTCGGGCAACGGCATTTTCGTTCCGTTCGCCATACCCGGCAGCGATTTCAGTCGCCAGCCGTGCCAGGGATTTACCAAACTGCATACCGTCCTCCAGAGACAAGTGTGCTGAGCAGGTCCGGGGCGGCGAACCGCCCCGGGCCTGAGACAACAAGCCAGTCGGAGCCGAAATTACGCCGGGGCCGCCGCGGACGCGGTGAGGCCGATGGCTTCGGCATACTTCAGGTAGGTCTCGACAGACGCGATAACGATACGGGCTTCGATCGAGATCAGCTCGATGCCGACCAGCGACACCTTCACGAACGCATCGATCACGATACCCTTGTCGAGCACGCGGTCGATGACTTCCGCGAGACTGGAGGAGTCGGTCGATTTCTGGATTTGTGCCATGACAGCATTCCTTAGAGGTAGAAGTTGCGGACGGTTCGTTCCGCAGCGGGTTGATAACGTTTTGGCAACCGGAACGCCAGCCTTTTTATAGTAAAAAACGGAAGAATTTTATTTGGCCTGGCGTTTACTTTAAGACCGGACCAATACAAATATCGGTCCGGACGGCGAGGATTTCTCGAAATTGAGAACTGGCGAGGCTTTTCGTCGCGGACTCGGCGGGCCTTTTCGCCGCGCGCCGGAAAAACGCGCACCGGCGGGCTTCCGATAGGGTTCGGCGCGATGCGTGACGCTCGATGGGGTCAAGTTATTTCAGGGACTTCGCCTTCACCGGATAAAGAAAAACCAAGTTTTTAACCTATGTTATTGTCATCTCAGAATTTCGACTGCATGAGCTGATCGGCCCTCTCCGGGGTCGTTTATGGCGCTTTTCAGTTTTTTTCGAAACGCTACGTTCCGTAAAAAAGATGACGATTCTGCCGCGGCGCAATGTAAGTCGATGCATGCGCGGAAACGCCCGTCAAAGAGACGAACAGATGCTCCAACATCGGTTCCAGCATGCTCCATTTCTGCATAGGAATTCGGCGCCACGCAGATATTTGTCTTTTGTAAGATTTAGTCCACGGAGTCCCTGCGTGGTGATTTCGATCCTCCCATTCCTGAGGCGAACGATTGCTTCGCGCCGCGTTGAAATCCGCCGTGGAAGGGCACCCGGATGTGCGATGATAATAATATCTGCTGCGCGATGTCATTCTATATTCGGAATATTCTGGCTTGTCGTTGCCGGTTCGGCGCGAACCTCACGCCTCGAAGGTCCTCAAGCCGCCCGTGAAGATGACGATGGCCGTCAGTGGGATTGAAACCAAAATCTTCCCGGAACAAAGAAGCATGCGAGCCACCTGTCGCCACCTGGGCAGGACGGCTCGTGGCTGACTTGCGCAAACGGAACGACACGGCTTGGCGCTTCACCGCCTCCCGCTGGTCAGGCCGCCCGTGACGGGCGCTTCGTTTACCTTACGCGACGGTTCCTCCCGGCCATCGCGTGCCGGGCTGGCGGAGCCGCGCTCGGCGGCCATTGCACAATATGCTCACCCACCCTTGCCCCCGCCCCCCGGATGCGGCTAAGCATCCCCCGGGAGATCGGCGGCGGACGGGCGCCTCGCCAACCCGGTCAGGTCCGGAAGGAAGCAGCCGCAACGGGTCACCGCTCGGGTCGTTTGCCGGTCTCTCACTTTCTCTCTTATGCCGAGCCTGTCCCAAGCGGGGGCGGCGGCCAGGATCGCCCACGATGTCCGGCCTGTTCCAGGACGACCCCGCCGAGACGAACGACTCGCCGCCGGTCCCTGAAGGACCCGGCCTCTTCGGTGACGCCCTGCCGGTGGCAATGCCCGAGCCGGTGCATGCGACGCCCTACCGCGTCCTGGCCCGCAAATACCGCCCCACCACCTTCGACGACCTGATCGGCCAGGAGACGATGGTGCGCACCCTGCGCAACGCCTTCGCCGTGGGCCGGGTCGCCCATGCCTTCATGCTGACCGGCGTGCGCGGAGTCGGAAAGACCACCACCGCCCGCATCATCGCCCGCGCGCTGAACTGCGTCGGGCCGGACGGCACCGGCGGACCGACGGCAGACCCGTGCGGGGTCTGCGGCAACTGTGTCGCCATCCTGGCGGAGCGCGAGCCGGACGTGTTCGAGATGGACGCCGCGTCCCGCACCGGCGTTGACGATGTCCGCGAGATCATCGAGGTCAGCCGGTCGCGGCCGATGAAGATCCGCACAAAGGTCTTCATCATCGACGAAATCCACATGCTGTCCCGCGCGGCGTTCAACGCCTTGCTGAAGACGCTGGAGGAACCTCCGCCGCATGTGAAGTTCGTCTTCGCGACGACGGAGTTGCGCAAGGTCCCGATCACGGTGCTGTCGCGCTGCCAGCGCTTCGACCTGCGGCGGGTGCGGATTTCCGAACTGCAGCAACATTTCGGCCGCATCGCGCAAAAGGAACAAGTCACCATCGAGACCGCCGCGCTGGAGCAGATTGCCCGCGCCGCCGACGGGTCCGTGCGCGACGGGCTGTCGATCCTGGATCAGGCGATTGCCCAGGCGGAAGGCCCCATCACCGGCGCTCAGGTCGCCGACATGCTGGGTCTGGCGGACCGGGAGGCGGTATTCGAACTGCTGGAAGCCGTAATGGCCGGCAAGCCCGCCGCCGCCCTGGCGATCACCGACCGGGCGTACGAGCGGGGCGCCGATCACGGCACGCTATTGCAGGATTTGCTGGAACTCCTGCATACCGTGACCCGGCTGAAGTCGATCCCCGGCCTGCGGCACAGCCAGGACCTCCCCGAAACCGAGCGCACCCGCGGCGCGGACCTGGCCGATCGGCTGTCCGTGCCGGTCTTGGCCCGGGCGTGGCAGATGCTGCTAAAGGGCGTCGGCGAGGTGGAGACCGCTCCCGATCGGCGGGCCGCGGCGGAAATGGTGTTGATCCGGCTGTGCCATGTCGCCGACATGCCGACTCCGGGGGACCTGGTTCGGCGGTTGACTTCGGCTGCCCCGGGCGGCCCGGTGTCGTCGCTTCCCGCCGGTGGTGGTGGGGGCGTGCGGGCGGTCGCCAATGGCGCACCGGTTGCGGCGGCGGAACCCGCGGCGGCGTCCGCCCCGCGGCTGAGCACGTTCCGCGACGTTGTCGCACTGGTTTCCGAGCACAAGGAAGCCATCCTGCATTCGCACCTGCTGCACTCGGTGCATCTCGTCCGCTTCGCCCCGCCGGTCATCGAACTGCGGCCGGAGGCGGACGCGCCGCGAGATCTTGCGTCGCGGCTGGCGGCCCTGCTGACCGAGGCGACCGGCACGCGCTGGACCATCGCCATGTCCGCAGCCATCGGCGACGCCACCATCGCCGCGCAGGGCAACGCCGCCGATACCGCCCGGAAAGCCGCGGCGGCGGATCATCCGTTGGTCAAGGCGATCCTGGCCGCTTTTCCGGGTGCGCGCATCGACACGGTGCATGATAAGACGACGGACGCCTACGGCCTGCCGGCCACTACCCCGGCGGTGCCGGACATGCCCGATTTCGCCCCGCCCGACGCCGAGTATTTCGACGAAGACCCGATGGAGATCGACCTATGAAGAATCTGGCCGGCCTGATGAAACAGGCTCAGCAGATGCAGACCAAGATGCAGGAGATGCAGACCAAGCTGGAGGCGCTGGAGATCACCGGCGAGGCCGGCGCCGGCCTGGTGAAGGTGACGCTGAACGGCAAGAGCGATTTGCGCTCGGTGCGCATCGACCCCAAGCTGATCGATCCCAACGATGTGGAGATGCTGCAGGACCTGATCGCGGCGGCGCATCGCGACGCCAAGACCAAGATCGAGGCGATCTCGGCCGACGAGATGCAGAAGGTGACCGGCGGCATGCAGCTTCCGGCAGGGATGAAGCTGCCATTCTGACGTCGCGGTCTCATGGGCGGCCCTGAAATCGATCACCTCATCGGTTTGCTGGCAAAGTTGCCGGGCATGGGCCCGCGCAGCGCCCGCCGGGCCGCGCTGAAGATGCTCCAGCAGCCCGAGGCGCGCATGCTGCCACTGGCCGCCGCGCTGGCCGATGCCGCCCGGGCGGTCAGGCCTTGCGCGGATTGCGGCAACCTTGACACCCGGGATCCCTGCACGATCTGCGCCGATCGGCAGCGCGACCGGTCGATCATCTGCGTGGTGGAGGGTGTCGGCGACCTGTGGGCGCTGGAACGCGCCATGGTGCACCGCGGCTTATACCACGTGCTGGGCGGGACCTTGTCAGCCCTGTCCGGCATCGGACCGGAGGACCTGAACACCGCCGGGCTGCTGTCGCGGATCGCCGAGGGCGAGGTGACCGAGGTGATCCTGGCACTTGGTGCCACCGTCGATGGCGCCACGACGGCGCATTGGCTGACGGACCAGTTGCGCCCGACGGGTGTGACGATCACCCGGGTCGGGCAAGGCGTGCCGATGGGTGGCGCGCTCGACGTGCTGGACGACGGCACCTTGGCGGCGGCGTTGCGAACACGCCGATCGGCTTGAGAGCTGATACAGACGGCCGTTGGAGCGGCTTCAAGCTGACTGGAGCCGCTCGCACCGTCTTGGCCCGGCTTGTCCGGGCCACCTGTCGCGGCAGGCGCTTGCGGTGGTGGCCCGGACAAGCCGGGCCATGACGAAAAAGCTACGTCCGCCACCATTCCAGTCAGGCTGAAAGTGCTCTGGCGAACCCCGACCCCGCGGCCGTGCCAGGTCGTCATGCCGACGAAGGTCGGCATCCACGCCTTTCGTTCGCACTGAAAAAGGTGCGGATGGCGGGCCTCCGCACCATCGGCGCTAAAATACGAGGACATGTCGTTGTTTCATCGTTATAACATGCGAAGGCACGCCATCCACTTCTTGCTGAGCACGGGTCGCGGCAAAGGCGTGGATGCCGACCTCCGTCGGCATGACCGTGAGCGAACATTACCGCATGCGCCCGGGCAGCAGATCGCCCCTGGTCTCCAGCACCGGATACGCCGCGGCGGCGACAAGATGCGCATTCACCCGCTTGAGGTCGCGCATCGCGTCAAGATGCAGGGCGCTGAGTTCGACGTTCGGTCCATTGCTGTCGCGCAGGCGGTCGAAATGCTCCGCCGTGGCCTCCGCCTCGGCTGACCGGAAGACCTCCTTCTCCGCCGCCAGCAACCTCGCGGCGCGCTCATCTCCCGTGACCAGCAACGCTGCCGCCGAACGCACATTCGCCATCAGCCGATCGGCGGTCCGGCGCAGGTCGTCGGCTTCGAAGCGGGAGAAGACAACCCCGCGTTTGACCTGCTTGGCGATGATCCCGAGCAGCCCTTTGTCCACGACATCGCCGGCGATCTCCAGGTTGGTGGCAAAGGCCAGGATCTCCACGACGCGGCGATGATCCGCATCGGTCATCGCGTCGTTCGGCAGCGAGGCCATGTAGGACTTGATGGCCGTGTTCAACCTGTCGAGGACGTCGTCGAGCCGCTTCAGCTCGCTGAGCTGGCGCCGATCGGGGCGTTGCAGCGTATCGCGGAAACCCTGAAGCATGGTCTCCAGGGCGTCGGCCATGCGCAGGGCTTCGCGCGTCGCGGCGCCCAGCGCCACCATCGGCACCTCGATCGCCGCCTGGTCCAAATAAAGCGGCCTCCCCGGATCGGCCGCATCGACGCGGGCCGGCAGGAAGCGCCGCAGCAACGCGGCGTACGGGCCGAGCAACGGGAAGAACACCAGCGCCAGGACCACGTTGAAGCCGGTGTGGAAGTCGGCGACGACGCGGGCGTTGTCCGGATCGACCGTCACCAGCCAAGGACCGAGTATGGGCAGCAAGGCGAGACCGGCGGCGACTCCGATGAGACGGTTGATCAGGTTGCCCATCGGCAGGCGGCGCGCGGCGGGGTCGTCGCCGGCTCCGCCTTCGAGCACCGGGTTGATCGCGGTGCCCAGATTGGCGCCCAGCACGAGGGCGAAGGCGGCATGCGGGGGAACAACGCCCTTGGAGGCGAACGACATCGCCAGCAGCACGATAGCGACGCTGGAGTGCGCTGCCCAGGTCAGGCCGGCCCCCAGGATGACGTCCAGGATCGGCTGGGTGGCGACCGCGCCGAGCAGCAGGCGCAGGCTGGGCGCGTCGTCGAACGGATCGAGCAGGCCGACAAACTGGCGCTGCGCCATCAGCAGCAGGCCAAGCCCGATCAGCACGCGGCCAAAATCGCGCGGAGCGGCGCTGGTGCGGCGGAACATCAGCACGCCGATGAGAATCAGGGCGGGGGCGACCTCGGCAACGTTGAACGACAGAAGCTGGACGATCAGCGTGGTGCCGACATTCGCGCCGAGCATGACCGCGAGCGCAGGCACCAGGTCCACCAGGCCTCCAGCGGCGAAGCAGGTGACCATCAGGCCGGTGGCGGTACTGCTTTGCAGCAGGGCGGTGACGCCGATTCCCGCCAGGAACGCCTGGAATTGGTTGCGCAGGGCGATACCGAGAAGCCCGCGCAGACGCGCGCCGAGGGTGCGTTGCACGCCGGATTGCACCATATGGACGCCCCACAGCAGCAGGGCGACCGATCCGGCGAGATTCACCAGCGTGATCGAAAAGTCCATGCCGTGCCCCCACAGGCCAAGCGTCTGAACCGGTTCGAGGAAACCATCCGGCAAGCCGGGATGGATTGCGCCCGTTCCGTGCCGCCGGTCACAGATGTCATCCGCGTGTGATAATATAAGCACCGCCATGTTCAACGCTTCTGGCACAGGAGTACGGACCGTGCAGGATCTCGGTGCAGTGACGGTAGAGGAGCACGTCCATGGCGATACGCTGTGGGTCGCGGTCCGGGCGCGTGGCGCCGAATGGTCCTGGCTGACGCCGGAGGATGCGCTGCGGCTCGCTCGGCACTGGATGGCCAGCTATGGAGCGAGCCCCGCGCCAAAACTGGCGTCCGCGGCCTGAAACGGGCCTCCATGCGGGTGATGCTTCCCTCGGCGTATCGTTGGCCGGTATGATACCGGGGCCGCCTGGCTATCGATGGTGGCATCGGAGAAGCGGGTGGGACGCGAGGCAAAGCGTGACTTCGCCCGGCCGGGTCAGCCGTGACCCGCCGCGTGTGGCTGTTGATGGTGCTGCTTCTCGCGGCTGGTGCCGGCAGTGGTTGGTGGTGGACGACGCACCGCCCGGCGCCTCTCATGTGGCAGGGCTACGCCGAGGCCGATTTCGTCAAGGTCGGCCCTACTCAGCAAGGCTTGCTGACGGCGGTGGCGGTTGCGCGCGGCGCCGAGGTTCATGTCGGCACGCTGCTGTTCACCCAGGACGACGCGGATGACCGGGCGGCGCGGGACCAGGCGGCGCATCTGCTTGCCCAGGCGGAGGAAACGCTGACCAACCTGCTGCAAGCCATGAAGCCGACGGAGATCGCGCAGGCGGAGGCGAACCTGGCGGATGCGCGTGCGGTCCTCGCCCGTGCCACGGCCGATCAGGCGAGGGGCGAGGCGCAATTGCCGATGGGTGGCGTTTCCAAACAAAACGTCGATCAACTTCGGGCCGATCGGCTGTCGGCCCGGGCGAAGGTGGAGGCGGCAGAGGCGGCGTTGACGCAGGCGCGTGCGCCGATGGGACGCGAGGGCGAAATACAGGCACAGCGCGCCTCGGTGGATGCCGCCCGCGCCGCTCTCGGCATGGCGGAATGGCGTCTGGCGCAACGCCGGGTCGTTTCGCCCGTCGATGCGCGGGTCGCCGATGTGATGGCGCGGGCGGGGGAAACCATGGCGGCCGGTGCGCCGGTCGTTTCGCTGCTGCCGCCGGGCAACATCTTTGTTCGATTCTTCGTGCCGGAGGCGGCGTTTGCGACGATCCATATGGACGATCGGGTGGCGCTGGCCTGCGATGGCTGCCCGGCGGATTTGTCGGCCAGGGTCTCATTCATTTCGCCTCAGGCTGAATATACGCCGCCGCTGATCTACAGCGAATCGAGCAAGGCCAAGCTGGTGTTCATCGTCGAGGCGCGGCCGCCGCGCGAGCAGGCGGTTGGCCTCAATCCGGGCGAACCGGTCGAGGTCCGCCCGGTTCCGGCGTCATGACCGCGGTCATCGACGTTCGTGACCTGCATAAGCGGTATGGCGACCGCAAGGTTGTCGATGGGCTGACGCTATCGGTGGAAGCAGGCGAGATCTGCGGTTTTCTCGGCGCCAACGGCAGCGGCAAGACGACGACGATCCGGATGCTGTGCGGGCTGGTGAAGCCGGACGGCGGGGGCGGAACCTGCCTCGGCCTCGACATCATCCGCGATGCGCCGCGCATCCGCCTGCAGATTGGCTACATGACGCAACGGTTTAGTTTCTATGAAGATCTGACTGTCGGCGAGAACCTCGACTTCGTCGCCGCGGTCTATGAGATCGCCAACCGGCGGGAGGCAGTGCGGGCGATCATCGGCCGGATGGGGCTGGCGGACCGGGCGGATCAGTTGGCCGGGCAGTTGTCGGGGGGCTGGAAGCAGCGGCTGGCGCTGGCCGCGTGCGTGCTGCACAAACCGAAGTTGCTGTTGCTCGACGAGCCGACGGCGGGCGTCGACGCCAAGGCGCGGCGGGAATTCTGGGACCTGATCCATGATATGGCGGCCGATGGACTGACGGTCCTGGTGTCGACTCATTACATGGACGAAGCGGAGCGTTGCGGGCGGATCGTTTATTTGTCGGATGGACAACTGGTGGTGCAGGGCACGCCGGATGAGGTTGCCCGGGGCAGCAGGCTGGTGACGTTCCGTGCCACAGGCGCTGATCTTGATCTGATTGCGCGCCGGGTGCGCGCGATGCCTGGCGTGGAATCGGCGGCGGTATTTGGCTCCGCGCTGCACATCGCAGGCATGGACCGGGGCGCGCTGGAACGGGCCACGCAGTCGCTCGGCGACGGGCTGGTTTGGCACGAGGTTCCGCCGCAGCTTGAGGACGTCTTCATTCATTTGCTCGGCCATCCGGGCAAGGCGGGTTCGTGAACGGATTTTCGTTCCGGCGGTTCTTGGCGGTGCTGCGCAAGGAATGGATCCAGGTGCGGCGGGATCCATTTACACTGCGGATGATCATTGCGCTGCCCGTAATGCAGTTGTTTTTGTTCGGCTATGCGATCAACGCCGATCCGAAGCATTTGCCGGCGGGATTGCTGTCGGTGGACCATTCGAAGTATGAGCGGACTCTGGTGGCGGCGTTGAAGAACACCGGGTATTACGACATTCGGCCGCTGGCGTCGGAGGCGGAGGCGGAACGCGGGCTCGCCGATGGCGAGTTGCTGTTTGTCGTGAATATACCGCCGAATTTCGACCGCTCGGTGGACCGGGGCGAACAGCCGTCGGTGCTGATGGATGCGGACGCAACCGATCCGTCGGCCATCGGCAATGCCGCCGCGGCGCTGGCCGGGTTGGTTTCGGCGCTCGACCGGGACGTGCCGCCGGCCGTCCAGTCCACGCCCGCGAGGGCTCCGTTTCAGTTCCAGGTGCATGCCCGTTACAACCCGGAGCAACTGACCGTATTGAATATCGTGCCGGGACTGATCTGCATCGTGCTGACGATGTCCACGCTTTTCGTAACGACACTGGCGATAACGCGGGAAACCGAGCGCGGCACGATGGAGAATTTGCTTGCGATGCCGGTACGGCCGATCGAGGTGATGCTGGCGAAGGTGGTGCCGTATATTGTTATTGGCTATGCACAGGTTGTTATTATCATGGCGATCGCGGCGGTGGTGTTCGGACTGCCGGTGCGCGGGTCCGTGCTTTTGCTGACACTGGTTCTGGGGATTTTCATCGCAAGCAACCTGGCGCTGGGCATTACGTTCTCGACGATCGCGCGCAACCAGATGCAGGCGATACAGATGGCACAGTTCACGTTGCTGCCGTCGTTTTTGCTGTCCGGCTTCATGTTCCCGTTCAAAGGCATGCCGGTCTGGGCGCAGTGGGTGGGCGAGTTGATACCGATGACGCATGCCCTGCGGATCGTGCGCGGGATGCTGCTGAAGGGTAACGGTTTTGCCGAGATCGCGCCGGACGTTTGGCCGATATGCGTATTTACGCTTGTGGTGGCGGCGGTGGCGACGTGGTCGTATCGGGTGACACTGGACTGAACGGCGCTAGAGCGTCGGCAACAGCTGCATGAATTCAGCGACTTTCAAAATCCGAATGCCACGGAAGGCACCCAATCGCAGTAGGTGATTATCGCCTGATACGATGAAGTTGCTGCGGGCTGCAACCGCGCATTCGAGGATGCGGTTATCATCGGGATCGTCGGGGACTACGTCGAGACTTTCGGACGGATCCACTTGAACGAGGTATTGGTCAAAGTTCGACAACGCGAGATGTATTTCTTCGGAAGCCCATCCGAATTTGAGGTTCAATACCTCCCGAATCTCGGTGAGCAGCGGGCCTGACATCGCCAGGCGAAATGCTCCCGCGCGAGCGTGATCGAGGAATGCCCGGGGATGGCCGCCGAAATGCAAGCCGGACACATAGATGTTGGTGTCCGCGGTGACGATGATCACTTGCAAGCGGTCGGTCGCCGCTTTTCATCCCGGTAATCCGCGATCAGTCGTGCAACGTCAGGCTCATTCAAGCCAAGTTCCGCGGCCCGTTCCGACCCATAGGCGAGCGTTTTCCGCCAACGCTGTTCTCTGCGGTAACCTTCGATCGCATCGCTCAGGACGTCCATCGCAGGGCGATGTTCTTCATCGGCCACCGCCTGTAGCTTAGCCACCAGGGCTGGCGGAATGGTCAGACCGGACCCGATATTCGGCTTCATGTACAATCCCTCTCAAGGGGGAAGGTAACCCGAAGCGATGTCAGGCTCAAGTATCGTGTCATATACGGCTTGACCCTGGCACAGGAGAGCGCGGCCAGCCACTCCGCGCTTGCACCCGAACCGCTTCCGTGGTCCGACACGCGCCCTTTCGTGGACGGGCTGCCCATGACGGTCATTGGAGTTGATTTCGGCACGACCAACAGCGTGGTGACGCGGCTGGCCCCGGACGGGTCCGTCTCGACGATGCGGCTCGCCTTCGGCACGGCGGAGCTGGACGTCGTCCGCTCCGTGCTGTGTTTCTGGAACGACGGCGATCATCGCCACCATGTGCTGCGCCATGCCGCCGGCCCGGCGGCGATCGAGGCGTATCTGGACGATCCGCTCGAAAGCCGGCTGATGATGTCGCTCAAGAGCTACCTGGCACAGCGCAGCTTCAGCGAAACCCGTGTGTTCGGCCGGACCTTCACGCTGGAGGGGCTGATCGGGCTGTTTCTGGCGGCGATCCTGCCGAAGCCCCGCGGCGCGGCGCTGGTCGCCGGGCGGCCGGTGAAATTCGCCGGCGACTCGGCCGACGATGCGTTCGGCGAGCAGCGTTTGCGCGGCTCGTATGCCGCCGCAGGCTGGCCCGGGATCGACACCGCCCTGGAGCCGGAGGCAGCCGGCTACCGTTTCGCCCGCGGCCTGAACGCGCCGGCCACCGTACTCATCGGCGATTTCGGCGGCGGCACGAGCGACTTTTCGGTGCTGCGGTTCGAGCCGGGCAGCGCCCGTCCGGTGCAGCCGCTCGGGCACGCCGGCATCGGCATCGCGGGCGACACGTTCGACTATCGCATCGTGGACCATGTGGTATCGCCGCGCCTCGGCAAGGGCACCACCTACCGCCCGGGCGGGACCGATCTGCCGGTGCCGCCGGAGTATTACTCCAGCTTCGCCCGCTGGCACCGGCTGTCGCTGATGCGCGCGCCGAAGACGATGCGCGACATCGAGGCCGTGGCGCGTACCGCCATGTATCCGGACCGCCTCGGCGCGCTGCTGAAGCTGATCCGCGACGAACTCGGGTATGAACTGTATCGCACGGTTTCCGGTGTGAAGGCGGAGCTGTCGCGGGCCGATACCGCGGTGCTGCGTTTCAACCACGCCGATTTCGCGATCGAGGAGACGATCTCGCGTCGCGATTTCGAGCACTGGATCGCGCCCGACATCGCCCGCATCGCCGTCACGATCGACCATGCGCTGGCGGAGGCTGGCCTGCGGGAGGATGCGATCGACCGGGTGTTCCTGACCGGGGGTACGTCGCTGGTCCCGGCAGTGCGCGGCCTGTTTACCGCGCGGTTCGGTGCCGCCCGGGTGACCGGCGGCGGCGAATTCGTCTCGGTCGCCGAGGGGTTGGCGCTGATCGGCCGTGACCGAATGCCTCAGGGCACGAATGTCAGCAGCAGGAACACCGCGAAGATCACCAGGTGAACGGCGCCTTGCAGGACAGTCGTCCGTCCGGTCGCCAGGGTCAGCGTGCTGCTGAACAGGGTCAGCGTCAGCAGCACCATCTCCTTCGGGGCAAGACCCAGTGTCAGTGGGATGGACAGCACGACCGAAACCACCGCCACGACCGGGATTGTCAGTCCGATGCTGGCCAGCGCCGAACCCAGCGCGAGGTTCAGGCTCACTTGGAGCTGGTTCGCGTGTGCGGCGCGGATCGCCGCGATGCCTTCCGGCAGCAGCACGAGGGCGGCGATGACCACGCCGACAACGGTGACCGGCAGCCCGGCATTGGCAACGGCACGATCGAGCGCCGGCGACAAGGTCTTGGCGAGCAGCACGACACAGACCAATGCCAGCAGCAGCAGCGCCATGCTGCGAACGGTGGCCAAATTGGACGGCACCGGATGCTCCGCATGGGGCGCTTCGACACCGGCCGGCAGGAGAAAGTAATCCAGGTGGCGCACCGTCTGCACGAAAACGAAGACCCCGTACAGCACGAGCGAACTCAAACCGACGACGATCAACTGGACCGGGGTATAGGCCGGACCTGGATTCGCCAACGCGAAATTCGGCAGCACCAGCGCCATCGCCGCCAGCACGCCGAGCACGCCCAACGCCGCCGACGCGCCTTGGACCTGAAAATCCTGCACATAATACCGTGCGCCGCCCAACAGCAGGCAAAGCCCCACGACGCCGTTCAGAACGATCATCACCGCGGAATACACGGTGTCCCGCGCTACCGCGTCGCTGCCGGCGGCGCCGGAGAGCATGACGGAGACGATCAACGCCACCTCGATGACGGTGACGGCCACCGCGAGTAGGATCGATCCGAACGGCTCGCCGACGCGGACGGCGACGACCTCGGCGTGATGCACGGCCGCGAACACGGTGGCCAGCAGGAACACGGCGGCGAGCCCGATGATTGGCAACGCATCGGCATGCACCAGCCCGCCGACCTTGGCGGCCACAAGTGCGGCAGCGCCCAGCGGCGCCGCCCATGCCCATATCGGCGGACGCTCAATCTTATCGGTCGCGAGCGACATGCGGGTTCATCCCAAATGGTCGGCGAGGAGAACGTCCGTCGATGCGGCGCGAGTCCGGCCGGTTCGGACGAGGGTGCCAGAATGGAACCCGGTGCTTCAGGCGCGAGCGACTTCCGATGCGGCATCGCCGGGCGGCAGTGTGTCGAATTTGATCCTGTTGGTCCAGGCCCCTCCGACCCGCGCCCCCCTTGGCCTTTGCCGCGAATAGCGTACAGTCTCGCGGACCAATCAGAAACGCCGCAGCCGGGAGACCAAGACCCATGGCCACAACGAAATTCGGCCTCGCGCAACCCGTCCGCCGTGTGGAGGACCCGCGGCTGCTGAAGGGCGGCGGCCGCTATACGGATGACATCGTGCTGCCGGGCATGCTGTTCGGCATCGTCCTGCGCAGCCCGCATGCGGCGGCCAACATCACCCGGCTCGACACCACCGAGGCGGCGAAGCTGCCGGGTGTCGCCGGTATATACACGTCGGCGGACCTGAAAGCCGACGGCATCAACCCGCTGCCGTGCGCGGCGCTGGTGGCCAATCGGGACGGCACGCCCCAGGCCGCCCCGCCCCACCCCGCGCTCGCCGACGGCGTCGTGCGCCATGTCGGCGACCCGGTGGCCTTCGTCGTCGCCGAAACCGCCAAGCAGGCGCGCGATGCGGCGGAGATGATCGAGGTCGATTACGACATCCTGCCCTCCGCCACCGACCTCGCCACCACGATGGACGCCGCGACCCCCAAGGTCTGGCCCGACATCACCAACAACCTGGCCTTCGACTGGGAGATTGGCGACAAGGCCGCGACCGACGCGGAGTTCGCCAAGGCCGCGCACGTGACGAAGCTGACCGTGGTGAACAATCGAATTGTCGTGAACTCGATGGAGGCCCGTGCGGCGGTCGCGGATTTCGACAAGGCGACGGACCGCTGGACGATGTACGCCAACACCCAGGGCGGCTGGTTGGTCAAGGCGTTGATCGGCCCGGTGTTCGGCACCGATCCCGGCCGGTTCCGCATCGTCACGCCCGATGTCGGCGGCGGCTTCGGCATGAAGCTGTTCCTGTATGCCGAGCATGTGCTGACCTGCTACGCCGCCCGCAAGCTCGGCCGCCCGGTGAAGTGGGCGGCGGATCGCGGCGAGGCGTTCCTGTGCGACACCCAGGGCCGCGACAACCTGACCTCGGCGGAGCTGGCGATCGATGCCGACGGCAAGTTCACCGCGCTGCGCACCTACAACATCGCCAATATGGGCGCCTATCTGTCCAGCTTCGCGCCGTATATCCCGACCTATGCCGGCACCGGGGTGCTCTCCAGCGTTTACGGGTTCAAGGCGATCTACGCCAACGTGCTGGGCGTGTTCACGAACACCGTGCCGGTCGATGCCTATCGCGGCGCCGGGCGGCCGGAGAGCAACTACCTGGTCGAGCGCCTGGTCGATGCCGCCGCGCGCGAACTGAAGATCGACCGGGTCGAACTGCGGCGGCGCAACATGGTGCTGCCGAGCCAGATGCCGCACTCCACCCCCGTCGGCAAGAACTACGACAGCGGCGATTTCCGGGTGATCCTGGACGCCGCGGTGAAGCACATGGACTACGCCGGTTTCCCGGCCCGCAAGGAGGAAGCGGCAAAGCGCGGCAAGCGGCGCGGGCTCGGGCTGGCGTACTACCTGGAGGCGACCGGCGGCGATCCGACCGAGCGGGCGGAAATCCGCTTCGCCGATGACGGGTTCGTCGATGTCTATGTCGGCACCCAGTCCACCGGGCAGGGGCACGAGACGGCGTATGTGCAGTTGACCGCCTATAACCTCGGCATCGACGGCGACAAGATCCGCATCCGCCAGGGCGACACCGACGCCATCCCCGTCGGCGGCGGCACCGGCGGCGCTCGCAGCCTGTATTCCGAGGGCCAGGCGCTGCTGAAGACGTCGGAGACAATCATCCGGAAGGGCAAGCAGGCGGCGTCCGAGGAACTGGAAGCGTCGGTCGCGGACATCGCCTTCGCCGATGGCCGATTCTCGATCGTCGGCACCGACCGCGGCATCGACATCCTTGCGTTGGCGGAGAGTCAGCGGAAGAAGGCCGCCGCCGGACAGCCGGCGACGATCCTGGACACCGCGGAGATCGCCGACATCCCGGCGCATACCTTCCCGAACGGCTGCCACATGGCGGAGGTCGAGATCGATCCGGAGACCGGGGTGATCGAACTGGTGCGCTACAGCGTCTCCGACGACGTCGGCAAGGCGATCAACCCGCTGATCGTGCGCGGCCAGGTGGCCGGCGGCGTCGCCCAGGGCTTCGGCCAGGCGGTGCTGGAGAACACGGTGTACGACCCGGTCTCCGGCCAGCTTCTGTCCGGCAGCTTCATGGACTACGCGTTGCCGCGGGCGAACGAATTCCCGGATATCGAGGTCGAGCTGCTGGAGGTTCCCTGCGCCTCCAACCCGCTCGGCGTCAAAGGTGCCGGCGAGGCCGGGGCGGTCGGCAGTCCCCCGGCGCTGATCAACGCGATCATCGACGCGCTGAGCGCCGACGGGGTGACGCATATCGACATGCCGGCGACGCCGGAGCGGGTGTGGCGGGCGATCGGGTTGGCGAAGGCGGCGTAGGAGAGAATCTCGATAGGCCTTTGCCGGGCAAACCGGAGGCGGTGGCGTCGGGATTGTTGGGCTCCGTGCGCCATACAAACGAGGATGCCCACCCTCGGGCGCTGGCATCCGATCCGCGCCAGACGGAGTTTCTTTCGGCTCGATAACCAAAGCACCTCATTGTTGCGCGCCAGGATTCCGGGGACCCGCCTTTTCGTTGCTTGGCGGGTTTCAGCTTTTGTGATGCGGAATATGCATGGCAGGTATGCTGATTGTGAACCGCCCATGCCCCGGTCTATATCCGCAAACTTTCGCAACGCGTTAGCTTGCACAGTCTTTCCGGGCTGATGGCCAACTTATATTCATTCCTTTTATTTATTCGTATCGACTAGATGCTGAAATGCGGGTTAACCTGCGCATCCTGCCTGCAAAGGTGACATTGCCGGGCCAAGTTGCGCGGCGCCGCTAGGAGTTGTGCGAATGACGAGTTGACTTGTCATCCAACATTTGAGCGGTTCGAAGGCCAACCAAATTGAGCAATTCCAACTAGACAGCATCAACGAACTGACCATCGGACGGGATCCTGGCTGCTCAATAGCCTTTGACGCCCAGAGGGATGACGCGGTTAGCCGCAGGCACGCCACCATCAGGATTACCAAGGGCGATCGGCCGTCGTTCGTCATCGCTGATCTTGGCAGTTCGAATGGCACCATAGTCAACGGAACCCGCATCAATTCCGAGAGCGAACTCCTGCCCGGCGATACAGTACAGCTTGGTCTAACCGGTCCCTCATTCACGTTCGATGTGCAGCCTCGTCCGCAGCACCTTGTGGCTCGAACCCGTATCGTTACCGACCGGCCGGCGGCGACGACCCGCATCGACCCTACAATCGGGGCGGAACCTGTCGCCGCGACAACGGTCATCAGCCCGCCCCCGACAGGGCGACCCGGCGTCGGGCGGGAAACCGTACAGCGCATGCTGACCGAAGAACGTCGCACGACCGGCCGCAAATGGTCCTATGCGCTGGCCGGCGTCGTTGTGATAATCCTGGCCGGCGGCGGCGCCCTGCTTTACCGCATGAATCTGGAGAAGCAGCAGACCGTCAGGCAGATCGAAGAGCGAGCGCGGGCAACCGAACTTGCCGAAGCCGGGGCGCTCGAGGATCAGAAGCGTAAATTCCTTGAAGACAAGCAACGGGCGGACGCGGAGCTGAAGAAGCAGCTTGGCATGAGCCCGAGCGAGATCGTCCAGAAGTACGGCGATTTAACCGTTTATATTAGCGTGCAGTGGCGCCTGTACGATCGGGACTCGGGCAAAGCGTTGTTTCACAAGATCATACAGGTCGGGAACGACGACCTTCCGGCCTATATCAGGATGCCGGACAGAAAAATTCTCCGCTGGCTGACCACGGAAGACAATAACCACATCAATCATGAGGTCGGGGGAGGCCCGATGAGCGGCTCCGGTTTCGTCGTGGGCGATCAGGGTTACATACTCACGAACAAGCACGTCGCATCAGGTTGGCAGATCAATTACAACGCCTATGCCGATTATGAGCAGGGCAAAATAATGGTCTACGATCTTCAGACCAAACGGGAGCGGACGCTTCCGAAAGGTGAAGAATTCGATATCAGAAATTCGAATTTCGCTGAGCTTGTCAGATGGATTCCGGACGAGGGCGGAAAGATTTTCGCCCCCGACCAACCGATCGCCATTGGCAGCGAAAGCTGCGCCTGCGAGGGCCGCAACGAACAGCTCGAGGTTCGGTTCCCCGGCACCCGAAATGGTATCGAGGCCCGGCTGGTGCGCGCCTCGAAGGACGCCGATGTCGCTTTGATCAGAATCGATAGTCCGGAACCGCTCCAATCCGTGCAACTGGCGGAAGACAATGCGGTCACTGTCGGCGGTGCCGTCACGGTTCTCGGATACCCGGCCAGCTCGGTCCAAACCTATGCGTTACACACTCGCATCGAAAACGGAGAGGTCCATCGGGATCAGGGCGAAATCGTGCCCGAGCCCACCGTCACGCCCGGCGTCATCTCGCGCCTGAGCGTCGCGCCCGAGCAGCATGGCGACGTCACCGTCGTCGGACCCATGGGCGAACTCTATCAGCTTACGGCCGCAACAGGCGCCGGAAACAGCGGCGGACCGGTGTTCGATGCGAACGGCAAAGTCATCGGACTGTTCACATACGGCACTAAACGCGAAACCAACACGCTCGCGGTGCCCATCCACTTCGGACGCGCGTTGATGCCGGTGCAGCGGAAAAGCTAGCGTGCGCCTCTGGGGCCGCCGCGGAACTGTCGATCCGGTCGAAGATCCGGCAAGACCGGATCTTCGGATCAACGGCGCGATGCTGTCCCATATGGGGTTGGTCAGAAGCAATAACGAAGACAAGGTCGCCTTCGTGCTGCCGAAAGATGGCGACCGGGAAGCCTCGCATGGAGCGATTCTGCTGGTCGCCGACGGCATGGGCGGTCACGCGGCCGGGGAGATCGCCAGCCAGATCGCAACAGAAATCGTCTGTAAGCGCTACTATAGCGATCACGCACCGGTAGCCGAGGTCCTGGCGCGGTGCTTCTCCGAAGCGAACGACGCTATCCGGAGCGGCAGCCTGGCCCATCCGGACTACGCCGGCATGGGAACGACCTGCACGGTGATCGCTATACGCAACGGCCTAGCCTATCTCGGCCATGTCGGAGATAGCCGCGCATATCTGGGTCGTGACGGCGCCTTGCATCAGATCAGCCCGGATCACACGCTGGTCGCTCAACTTGTTCAGGCAGGCAGCCTGACGCAGGAGGAGGCCGACGTTCATCCCGATCGCAACGTCATCGTCAAGGCGTTGGGGACCCGCTCCGAGGTCGAGCCGACCATCTGGACCGAAGGACTCCCAGTGCGGGTGGGTGATGTATTCGTTCTTTGCTCGGACGGGTTGTCGGATCTGGTCGATAGCGCGGCGATCAACGCCGCAATCATCGGCCAGTCGCCGTTCGACGCCTGTGAATCTCTGATCGCCGCGGCGTTGCGGGCTGGTGGCTACGACAATGTTTCCGTGGGGGTGTTCGTGATCGAGGGAGAACGGCCGGAAGTCGTCCGTCCGGACCGGCCAACGCGAAAGGTGGAGGCGGAGCTCCGTTCCGATGTTTGCCAATGACACCAACCCGGATAGGCCAATTCGAGATCAAACATGTTCTCGGCACCGGCGGTATGGGCACGGTCTACGCAGCCATCGACACCGAGCTCGGACGCTGGGTCGCGATCAAGACCCTGAAGCCGGAAATCAGCAAGAATCCAGCCATGTCGGAGCGATTTCGCGCCGAGGGCGTCAGTCTCGGCCGGCTTAATCACACCAACATCACCACGCTGTACGGCATGCCCCGGGATGGCGACGAACTCTTCCTGGTGATGGAACTGGTCAACGGACAGACACTGGACGCCGTATTGAGCCGGACCCACCGGCTCGGCGTGCCGGAAACCCTGGCCATCGTTGTGCAGACAGCGGCCGGCCTCGATTACGCCCATCGGATGGGCGTGATCCATCGCGACATCAAGCCGTCCAATCTGATGCTGACCGAAACCGGCGTGCTGAAGATCATGGACTTCGGCATCGCCCGCATCCGCGGAACCCAGCGGCTTACCCAATCGGGTCTGCTCGGCACCTACGCCTACCTGGCCCCGGAACAATTCCGCCGCGCGGAGGGCAGCGAACGCAGCGACCTGTACAGCCTGGCGTGCGTCGTCTACGAGATGCTGAGCGGCAATATTCCGTTCGATGCGCCAACCGAGGCGGAAATGATGCGTGGGCATCTGGAGGTCCCTGCTCGCGCACTCAAGGAGAGCGTCCCCGATATCAGCGACCAGATCAATGCCGCGGTTAGCCGGGCGCTGGCGAAGGATCCGGCTGAGCGCTTTGCTAACGTTGAGGAATTCAGCGAGGCGATCGGAGCCTCCGCTTACGAGCGCACGAGCCAAAGCATTATCCGCGATCGTATCCTGAGTCGTGTTCCGGCACCCGCGAGACCGACTGTTCAGATCGATATGCCGACGGGCAGCGCCAGGAGTTCCTCCGGTCATGCCGATTCCGGCCGGAGTTCCGCCGCAATGGCTGGAGGGGGGCGATCCTTCACACCGCGAATGGCGTTCGTATCGGGCGGCGCGGCCGTCGTGGCCGCGGGCGTGGCGCTGGCGCTGTGGCAACCGTGGGAGAGTGGCCAGCAATCGGATGAACCTGTCGCCAGCGCCTCATCGACCGCTTCGCCGCGCGCGGTTGGCCATGTTGACGCAGCGATCCCCGACAACTTCCAAAAGCCGTCCGCTGCGCCGGCGGCGGTAGAGTCCGCTTCCCCGGGTGCATTCCTGCCGAAATCGTCCGAAGCGGCCGACTCTCCGGTATTCATGCCGAACCCCGGGGCAAAGCCACTCGCAATCTTGAGCGTGGCGGAGGTCATCGCACGTGGCCTCGCGCCTCCAGAACTCGTGGCCGAAGCGCAGCGCCGCTTCGCCACGGGACAGGAGCAACAGGTCAACGAAGCCATCGACCTGCTCGACTACGCCGCCAAGACCCTGCACTACCCGGCAGCATCCGGTGCCATGGCAAGAATTTACGATCCGTACCAACCAAAGCGGCCGCCCGGACTTCAGCCCGACCTCGGGCTGGCGGCACGATATTACAGCGCCGCGGACAAGGGCGGCGATTCATCCGCGGCGCCGGAGCGCGAGCGTTTCCATCAATATCTGGAGGGACTCGCCCGCGGGAGCGGTACCGATGCGTCCACTGCGGCGTTTCTGCTGAAGCGTTACTGGTGATGCTGTTTCGAATGTCGTTCGTGATCTGGCTGGCCGTCTGCCTGTGGCCGGGGATGGCCGATGCGGCCGTCGCCCGGGAAACCGGGATCGGGCCTGTGGTTCAGGTGGCGGCGGACGGCTCGCCACAGGCATTGGCCGCCCTGGACGCCCAGATATTGTCGGCTGTCATTCTGGCGCATTCCATCTGGACGACAGAGCGATTCAGTGCATTTGCCGCCCGTCTGGCATCCATGTATCCAAACGACGCCGAAATCCTGAACAGGATTGCCGCGCGCTATCGGAACGATCAGGATGGACACCTGGATCTTTATTCAAGCATCGTCTTGCAAATCGCCACCGGTCCGGCGCGGCTGAACGTCCGCGCACGCATCAACCAGGCTGAGCAGGACCTTGACGAACAAGGCCTGGGGCAATTCAAGCGGTTTCTGCCGCTGCTCCTGAAGAACGTGGACGAGGCGCAAACCGGAACAGCCATGTCGCGCGAGCAACGCCGGATTGCCATACTGGCGGTTCCGAGTGCAAAGCCCACGTCAGGGGATTGAGCCGGGCGCTGCGCGGCTCAATCGAGATCTTCGAGCATCTTTACTACTCGCTGTTGTCTTGCCTGAATGGCCGTGAGATCGACCGGCGTCGGATTGGCCCGCGCGGCGTCCTGTTGCCGCGCCAATTCGCCGAGTTGAAGCGTCACGCGGCGGATCGCCTCCTGATCGGTATTGTCCCTGGCCGCTGCGATGCGCAATTTGCGGCGGAGCTCGCCTAATCTGCTGTCATACTTCGCCATCTCCGCGCGGCGGGCGGCGAGCGCCTGTTGCGCCGCCGCCGCGGTGCCTTCAGCCTGTCTGGCATTGTATTGACTTTCAAGGGCATTGGCTTGCGCTTGTGCCAGACCCTGATCCAGAAATGCTTCACGCTGCTGATAGCCACCGTTGGCGCAATTCAGGCTCTCAAGAAATCCAGCGCGCGCGGGATCGCAGCCCGTGCTGGAACATGCTGCCAGGGCGACGAGCGATCCGACCGAAACCCATTTCATGGCGGCTCCGATGTGGGTTTTCATCCTGCGGGAACCGCCGACAGAACGTCCTCGAGCGCCTTGAGACTCTGTCGCTCCTTTGCTTGCGCGTCCTCGATTTGATGCGCGGAAGCAATCATGATTTGGGCATCTCCGGACGACACCGTCGCCGCATCGGCACGAAGCGACGTTGTCTCCGTGTCCATTTGCCCGAGCTGCTTTTTCATGATTTCGGCGCTTTCGTGATAGCTGAAGAGGCTCCTTTGGTATTGAGCCGCGGTGATCGTCTTCTGCCGGTACTGGGCGTTCAACTCCGCAAGTTTGGTCTTCGCGTCAGCGGTGATCTGCTCAGAGGCGGCCGCAGACCGCTCGTAGGCCACCGCGTCCTGGTTGGCCTCACCGATCGCCTTCTTCAGGTCCTCTTCGGTGTGTGCCTGAGCCAGGTTCTTACGAGCGACCGCGTACCCGGCCGCGCCACCGAGCGCCGCACCGGCGCTCGCGCCGATGGCAGCCATTTTAAGGGCAGAGCGTCCTCCCAGCGCCGCACCGAGCACGCCTCCGATCAACGCACCGACCACAGCGCCTTCAGTAATGGTTTGATTAAACCTATGATTGGCTTCCTTAAGTTGCTGTTGTGCTGGTGTCAGCGGCTCGTTCGAAGCCATTGACCCGGCGCAGGAAGTCAACATGAGCGACGCCGCCGAAACACAGGCGATCATCCGGTAACGGCGCCCGGAGCTTTTGAACTTCGCCATGACTTCTCGCCCTCTCCTCAAGAAGATATTGACACGCACCTGGACAGGCAGGTGCACTGCATCCGAGGCGTCGTGCGTGTGCCGATGGAGAACGTTTGCATACCATGACGACGCTGTCTAGTGGGGACTATACAATTTTTTACCGACATCGCGCACAAAGCGGCCCGGTCAGCATACGGGGCCGGATCCCGTATAGGTATCGATACGGAAATCGCCAGCTTGAGGCGCCCTCAATCCTTGCGCCTGAGTGTCAATAAAGACTCCTTGTCGATACTTCATTGATCCCGCCGTGCCACCCGGAATTGCTCGCGAACCGGCCGGCTTCAAGCTTTTGCTCCAGCATTCCAGACCTTATATTGCCGCTCGTCCACGTGTTGCGCCAGGGTTTCGGATTGGGCGTGGTTTGCCCACCGCGCGCAGATAAAAGTGTCATGGCTGATATGTTGATGTGCCTGACCCGCACACTAATTCGATGTCATGCAGAGATTACACACACTTGTCATCGCCGCCGTCTCCGTTGCAGCAGGGTCCGCAGCCATCGCGCAGGAACCCGAAGTCCAGACAAGTCAGGTGCTGAACGACCAGTGGTTCACCGGCCCGCTGGTCGCCCCCTCGCCGGCACTCCCGAAGGCGGGCCTATTCGTCATCGAACCGTATGTCGGGTTGTCATTCGATACCGGCAAATTCGGGGCGAACGGGGATCACACCACCGGCAGCAATCAGGCGCGAACCGCGTCGCTGTTCCCGCTGATCGAATACGCCATCACCGACCGGCTGACGATCGCGACGTTGCCTCAAATCAACTACGCCTGGAATGGCACCACGACGACGCGCGGCATTATCGGCAGCGATTTACCGGTCGACCTGAAGTTTCGCTTCCTCGATGCGGTGCCGAACACGATCATCCCATCCTGGACATTCAGCGCGGGCGTGAGCTTTCCGACCGGGGCCTATGACAAATTGGGTTCCTCGCTGGAAGGCGAGGGAACCGGGGTCTGGTACGCCCGCCAAGGTACGTTGCTGCAATGGCTCGTCGCCGCCCCCGGCAATCATCCGCTGCGAATACGCCTGTGGGGGGAATTGCAGGAGCCGCTCAATGATCCAACGGTCCGCGACCTCAGCATCTACAATACAGAGCCCGGCTTCCGCGGCGTCGCTGATCCCGGCATAACGGCAACGTTCGGAGTATCGCCGGAGTATGGGATCACCCAGCGCTGGGTGCTGGCGACCGACATCTTCGGCGCCTACGGTGGCGGCCCAACCGTGCACGGCTTTTACAACGGCGCGTTCTTCAACACGAGCTACGGCAGCACCGCGTCCTGGGCGATCGCCCCCGCGATCGAATACAACTGGTCGCCACGATTTGGGGTGATCGCGGGCGTGCAGTTCAATTTCGCCGGCCACAACACCAGCAGCTACGTCGAGCCGCAGATCGCGGTGAATATGGTCTTCTGACGCCGGACTACAGCCGGTCGCGCAAGCGCTTGCGGCCCAGCGTCCGCACGTCCGCGTCCGGCGCCATGGCCTTGATCGCGGCCTGCATCTCCGCCCGCTTCTCGTGGATCGAGGCGATCACCGGCCCCATCGCCACGCCGACGTCCACCAGCACCGCCTCCGACAGTTGCAGGCTCGCCTCGATCGTTTCGGGCACCGCGTCCGAGGCGCCGGTGCGATACAGATGCGCCGCATGGTCCGCATCCCGCGCCCGCGCAACGATCAGCAGATCCGCCCGTTCCGCCCGCGCGCCGGCCACCAGCAGATCGGCGACTTCCGGGTCGTCCAGCGTCACCACAAGCGCCCGGGCACTGTCCAGATGAGCGCGGCGCAGCAGCTCGATCTGCGTCATGTCACCGAAATACACCGGTTTGCCGAGCCGTCGCTGCACCGCGACCCGGTCCACGTTCACATCGATCGCGACATACGGCACCTTGTGCACCTCCAGCATCGCCGCCACGGTCTGCCCGACCCGGCCGAACCCGGCGATGATCACCCGGGGCAACGAGGGTATGTCCGGCAGCAGCAGCGCTGGATCAGCCGCCACCTTGGGCGTCAGATGCGGCGCAAGGCTTCTGCCCAGCTTCGACAGCGCCGGGATCGTTGCCATCGTCATGGCGGTGACGAACAGCACCTGGCCGGCCGCCTCGGGCGTCAGCAGATGCGCGGACAGCGCGACGGACACGATGACGAAGCCGAACTCTCCACCCGGGCCCAGCAACAATCCCGCTTGCACGCCGCTCCGCCACGGCAGTCCGAACGCCCGGGCCAACGGGGCGACGATCGCCAGCTTTAGCAGCACCACCGCGGCGATGCCGCCCCAAACCAGCGCGGGATGAGCGATCATCGTGCGCACATCAAGGCTCATGCCGATGGAGATCAGGAACACCCCCAGGAACAGGCCCTTGAACGGCGCGATGGTGACCTCGACCTGGCGCCGGTATTCGGTGCCTGCCAGCAGCAGGCCGCCGATGAGCGCGCCGAGCGGCATCGACAGGCCGGCGGTCGCGGTGGCGAGGCCGGTCGTGATCACCACCAGCAAGCAGGCGGCGACGAACAATTCCGCGCTGCGGGTGCGTGCGACGCTGCGGAACAGCGGGCGCAGCACCAGGCGGCCCAGTGCCACCATCGCCGCGACCGCCACCGCGGCCTGGCCGATGGCGAGGCCGAGGCCGGCAACGCCCCCGGCTCGCCGCGCCGGGTCGAGCGCGCCGACGGCGAACAGCACCGGGACCACGGCAAGGTCCTGGAACAGCAGGATGGCGAAGCTGATCCGCCCCGTCGGCGTGTTCAGCCGCTTCTCCTCCGACAGCACCTGGACGACCACGGCGGTGGAGGACATCGCCAGGGCGACCCCGATCACCAGGGCGCCGATCCAGGGCTGGCCGAGGTGGAATGACACGGCGCCGAGCACCGGCGCGCACAGCAGGACCTGAAGGCTGCCGAGGCCGAACACCAGCCGGCGCATCAGCCACAGGCGGGCGAACGACAACTCCAGTCCGATCATGAACAGCAGCAGCGCCACGCCGAGCCGGCCGATCGGCCCGATCGATTGCGGGTCGCCGAGCGTGATCGCGGCGAGCCAGGCCCAATGCGGCGCGAGCGAAACCACGCCGAACGGCCCGACGATGGCGCCAACGATCATGAAGCCGAGCACCGGGCTGACGCGCAGCCGGTAGAACAGCGGAATGACCACCCCGGCCGCGGCCAGGACGACAAGGGCTTCCTTGTAGAGCGACAGGTCGGGCGGAGCTTCCATGCGAAAAGCCTAGCAGGTCTCGCGGCTTTTCATCAGGCCGTCAGTAGGGAAAAGCGGCCACTGCCCCTCCGCGAGAGGAAATGATAAGATCACCGGACCGCCACCGGGGAACCCACCCGACATGATCGGCCTGACCAGCAACGTCGAACCGGGGTCCGCCGAGGAATGCCTCGTCTTCAGGCAGATCCAGGGCCGGCTGCGCGCCCAGTATCAGCGCATCTTCCCCGACCGGACCGCGCCGCGCACCGTGGTGGTGCTGCCCAGCCTGAGCATCGACCAGGACGTGATGGCCAAGATCAAGGGCGTCCATCACTATGAGGAGCGGATGCTGAGCATGCTGATGCTGCTCCGCATGCCGCGTACGAGGCTGATCTACCTGACCAGCCAGCCGGTTTCCGAGGCCATCATCGACTATTACCTGCACCTGCTGCAGGGCGTTCCGGCGCAGCACGCCCGCGCCCGGCTGACGCTGTTCGCCTGCTTCGACGGCAGCCCGCGGCCGCTGACGCAGAAGATCCTGGAACGGCCCCGCCTGCTGGCCCGGCTGCGGGACGCCATCGGCGATCCGGACATCGCCCACATCGCGGCGTTTGCGGTTTCCGATATGGAACGGACCCTCGCCGTTCGCCTCGGCATCCCACTGTACGGCTGCGACCCTGCATTGCAGACGCTGGGATCGAAAAGCGGCGGCCGACGTCTGATGCGGGAGGCCGGGGTGGCGATTCCCGACGGGGTCGAGGACCTGAAGGACGAGGACGACATCGCCGCCGGTCTGGCCGCGATCAAGACCCGCGATCCGTCCCTGCGGCGCGCGGTGGTGAAATTGAACGAGGGATTTTCGGGCGAAGGCAACGCATTGTTCCGTTTCGACGGCGCCCCCGCCACCGGCCTCCAGGCCTGGATCGCCGATCGGCTGGCGGATTTGCGGTTCGAGGCGCAGGGCATGACCCGGGAGGCGTATTTCGCCAAGGCCCGGCAGATGGGTGCGATCGTCGAGGCATTTATCGAGGGCGACGAAAAGCGGTCGCCCTCCGTCCAGTTTCGCATCGACCCGCTTGGCGCAGTCGAATGCGTTTCGACCCACGATCAGGTGCTCGGCGGGCCCGGCGGGCAGGTGTTCCTCGGCTGCGGCTTCCCGGCGGATGAGGCGTATCGTCTGGCGATCCAGACGGACGGAACCAGGGTCGCCGGATTGCTGGCGGCCCGGGGCGTGCTCGGGCGCTTCGGCATCGATTTCGTCTCCGTGCGCCAGGGCGGCACGTGGCGCAACTACGGGATAGAGATCAATCTGCGGAAGGGCGGCACGACGCACCCCTTCATGATGCTGCAGTTCCTGGCGGGAGGCGCCTACGATCCGTCAACCGGCCTGTTCCGGACGCCGGCCGGACAGCCGCGCTTCTACTATGCCTCCGACAATCTGGAGGCGCCGCACTACAAGGGTCTGACGCCCGCCGATCTGGTGGACGTCGAGGTGCTGAACGGGCTGCATTACGACGGGACGACGCATGAGGGCGTCGTGTTCCACCTGATTGGCGCGTTGTCGGAATTCGGCAAGCTGGGCGTGGTCTGCGTCGGCGCATCGCCGGAACGCGCCGAGGATCTGTATCGCCGCACGGTCGAGATTCTCGATCGCGAGCAGAGCGGCGGGTGAACGGGGCTCCTATTGTGTCGTGGTCATCCACGACTTTGCCCACACCAGCACCACAAGTCTCGGGTGGCCGGGCCAAGCCCCATCGCAACGCGGACTGGTATTATACCGGTCCGCATTGTCGCTCGAGCCCGACCATCACGTCGTGAGCGTTTCCCGTCAGCCCGAAACCGCTTTAAAACGGAATCTCCACCTCCAGCCGCCAGCGCAGCGTCCCCTGCGGGCTGGATTGCGTCGCTCCGAACAGCCAGCCAAGCTCGTACTTAAGGTCGCCGCCGTGCCCGAGGCCCAATTGCTCAAGCCGCAGGGAGCCGATGGCCACCGGACCGACCAGAAGCTCCTGCTGGGAAAAGTTCGGACTGCGGCCCACCGTTCCGGCGTCGCCGTAAATTTCAATCGCCGGCGACAGCGGCGCCCAAATGTTCCACCGGCTCTGCCAGGCGTAGCTGAAGTCCAGCCCGCTGCTGGTCTGATCCGGTCCCAGTTGTCGCGTCAGGAACAGGTTCACCGTATGCGTGAACTGGCCGATGTCCTTGGCGATCAGCGGCCCGAACGTCACCTCGTTGGGACCGGCGTTATGGCCGCTGGTCACCGTCTGGCCGTATTCGAAGTAGAAGCCGAAATCGGCGAAGTATTCGCCCGGCTCGGTCAACTGGAAGGTGTTCTCCGTCACGATCTGAGTGAACAGCGTCGGCTCGTCTAACCCCGGATCGCGATCCCAGCCGAATTCAATTTCGCTGTGCCACCAGGGCGTCAGCCCGGTGCCGAGTTCCAGCGTGTAGCTGGTCGCGCCGTTGTTGGACGGCAGGCGGTCGAACTGGGCGTCGCCGTTATGCTCGATTTCCAGCTCGCCGTAGTCGATTTCATACGGGGAAAAAATGTGGAAGTCGGCACGGGCCTGCATCGGTGCCAGCAGTGCCAGCGCCGTGGCCACTCTCCAGGCAAAGCGCGTCATTTGACCACCAGCACGCCCTGCGCGGTATCCTGGTGGAAGTCGCCGAAGAATCTATACGTACCCGGATCGAGCGGGCCGAGGAACACGGTGATCGTCTGGCCCGGAGCAACCAGCTTTTCCCGGTTGAGCTCGGTGCTTTCGAACTCGTCGGCGGTATCGTCGGTGTTCTTCACGAACAGCTTGAATTTCTGATGCGCCGGGACCTCGATCCGGTTCGGCTCGAAGCGGTGATTGTGGAATACCAGCACCGGCAAATCGCCGGCCCGGGCGGCCGGTCCGGCCGCCAACATCAGCGTCAATGCCGCCGCGGTGGCGAGCGTCCGGCCGCGGGGCCGGCTGATCACGCGGGAGGCGCCGATCAAAACCGCGAGCGTCAGCGCCCAGGCCGCGACCTGGATGCCGGACGGGCGCGCGGAGTAGCCGATCAACGCATGGAAGGTCCGCCCAATCAGGCTTTCGTCGGACAGCAGCGCGCTGGTGTCCCATAGCCGCTCGCCCCAGCCCGGCAGCAGATCGGCGCCATGCAGGATCGCCGCCGCCTGCCCCGCCATGCCGGCGGCGAGCAGCGCGATCAGCCCATTGGTGACGCTGAACAGACGGCTCACCGGAATGGCCACCAGCCCGCGATACAGCAGCCACGACAGCGCGGAGGCCAGGGCTAGCCCGGCCACCCCGCCCATGGCGAGCGACATCGCGGTTGTGCCGGATCCGACGACGACGCCGTACAGGAACAGTACCACCTCCGCACCCTCTCGCATCACCGCGACCGCGACGACGGCCGCCAGTGCCGCCAGTGAACGTTGGCCGAGCCGCACGGCCTGGCCGACCTCCCGCATTTCGGCGACCATGGCGCGGGCGTGGCGGGACATCCACAGGATGTGCCAGCTTAGCATGACGACGGCGAAGCCGAGGATCGAGGCGGTGAACACCTCCTGCCCGGTGCCCTCGAACGCGTCGGACAGCGCGGCGGCGAAGACGGCCACGAGGGAGGCACCGGCCACCCCCGCCGCGATTCCGCCGGCGATCCAGCGGCCGCGGCCGGGGACGCCCGCGGTGGCGGCGAGGATGATGCCGACGATCAGGCCGGCCTCCATGGCCTCCCGGAAGACGATGATCAGGCTGACAAGCATGCGGCGCTTCCTGTGGTATGCGATTGCGAGTAACTCGCAGTTGGGGTGGTGATACACAGGCACGGGCGGCGGTGCAAGCGGATTGTTGCGGCTGCGGCGAAAATGCCTTGGTTGATCCTCCCCGCAAATCCCGCCAGGGTGGCCGGAGGGAGGACAACGACAGATGATTCCGGCACTCGACATCGATCCGTTCTGCCAGGCGTTCTTCGACGACCCGTATCCGGCGCATGAAGCGATGCGCGAGGCCGGTCCGGTGGTCTATCTGCCGCGCTACGATCTGTTTGCGGCAGTGCGGTACGACGACGTCCGCGCGATGCTGACCGACTGGGGCAGCTTCACCAGCGCCCGCGGTGTCGGCCTGTCCGACTTCGCACGCGAAAAGCCCTGGCGGCTGCCGAGCCTGCTGCTGGAAACCGATCCGCCGCTGCACGACCGGACCCGGGCGTTGATGGACAAGGTGCTGTCCCCGGCGGCGATCCGCGGTTTGCGCGACGGTTTCGTGCGTGCCGCCGACGCGTTGATCGACGCTCTGTTGACCCGAGGCTCCTTCGACGCCATCCACGAACTGGCGGAGGCCTTCCCGCTGACCGTGTTTCCCGACGCTGTCGGCATGCCGGCAGAGAACCGGCGCTTTCTGCTGCCCTACGGCAACATGGTCTTCAACAGCTTCGGTCCCCGCAACGCGTTCTTTGAAGCAGCCGTAGCCGATGCCGCCCCCGTGCTGGAATGGGTCCAGGCACAGTCCCGCCGCGACGCCCTGTCCGCGACGGGGTTCGGCGCGGCGATCCATGCGGCCACCGATGATGGCGCGTTTTCGCCGGCTGAGGCCGAGATCCTGGTGCGTTCCCTGCTGACCGCCGGGGTGGACACCACGGTCAACGGCCTCGGCGCCGCGGTCTATTGCCTCGCCCGTTTCCCGTCGGAATTCGAACGGCTCCGCGCCGATCCGTCCTTGGCGCGGGCGGCGTTCGAGGAAGCGGTGCGGCTCGAAAGTCCAGTGCAGACCTTCTTCCGAACCACCACCCGCGACGTCGCCATCGGCGGCGAGACGGTTCCGGAAGGGCGCAAGGTGCTGATGTTCCTCGGTGCCGCCAATCGCGATCCGCGGCGGTGGGATCGGCCGGACGTGTTCGACATCACTCGCCGCAACGCCGGCCATGTCGGTTTCGGCTCCGGCATCCATGGCTGCGTTGGTGCGGTCCTCGCCCGCCTGGAGGGCGAGGCGGTGCTCGGCGCCATGGCCCGAAAGGTCCGGTCGATCGAGATCTCCGGCGAACCGAAGCGCCGATACAACAACACGTTGCGCGGCATGTCCGTCCTTCCGGTGACGATCCGCGGCGCCTGATGCGACGGCCGGTTTGATCCCTGTCGCGTCCGGGATTAGTTTGCGGATCGATAGAACCAAGGGGGCTTCGACGTGAACCTGCAATTCGGACGGACGGGCGTAATCGCGGCGGTGCTGCTGCTTGCCGGAGCATCAGCATCCTTCGGCCAGATCAACCCGTTCCGCAGCAACACCCACGACAACAGGTTGACCAAGGCCGACGTAGGAATGCTAACCACCACCACCGGGCTGGTGAACAACCATGATCCCGTAAAAGTCGGCGACACCCAGGATTGGAGCAATCCCGCCAGCGGAAATTCCGGGAAGGTGACCGTGACGCGGCTGTTCAAATCCAACGGGTTGGTCTGTCACGGCTTGCGATACGATTTCAAGTACAGGGCGACCACCGCGCCCAGAACGTACAACGTGGACTGGTGCCAGACGGCTACAGGCGAGTGGAAGATCAAGAGCTGAGTGTCAGTTACGCGGCGGATCGGTGCGCCTCGGGACGCGCCGGCGGGTTTCGATCCACCGCACTTCACCTCGGAGAAGCACGAGGGCCGCTGAGGGCTCCGGAGAAGGCACCGTGCGAAGCGCTTCGGAAGACTCGAATGAGCGCAACGGTTGTCATCAACCGCATGGAGCACGGCCCGGCGGACCCTCGTGCTTCGGCAGCGAAGAGCGACAACACCGATAAGGCCAGGCGGTTACAAGCCATCCCGACTGTAGCCGAGACATTTACGCAGAAGACAGCACAAACGCACCTCCTGACCAAGGCTCGAGGATTTTTGGCCACCTCAGTCTCATGATCACTCCATGCGCTGAAGCACTCTGGCAGCCAGCGCCGGCCCGATGGCACGTTTGTCTCCCTCGGTGCCGCGCATGTCGATGGTGACGTAGGCATCGCCTCGGCGGGCGGTGAACATGATGTCGAGGATCCAAAAGAACGAGGCGTCTCCTACGGCGGGTCCCGGCGACGCTGTGGTGCCCATGAGGCGAAAGGCAAGGCTGGTGCCGGCAAAGTAAGTGCCGGCACCGTGCGGAGCAGCTTCGACGATGAGAATGTTGTATTTGTCCGGCTGGCTGAACTGACAACGCTTCTCGTCCAATTGCAGCCGCACCACCGAAGGTGCCGCAATGGCGGCGCCGACCTCCTCTGGCGTGAGCAACGAACATGGGTCGAACCCGGCATTTGGCGAGGCGGCGGCGGGCAGGAGCAGGGCGAGGCATACGGCGCGACACAAGCAAGTGGTCCTGGTCAGGCAAGACACAACCGACGGTACGGTCCGCCAACGATGCGATCCGCGGGAGTCCGCGCGCCACTTTCGAATCGCGGTCATCAGCGGGACGGCTTACCGCCGAACGCGCTGATTTTCCCGCTGACGATGTTCACCTTCATGCCCTGCGGAGTTTCGACGTCGCCGGGCTGCATGTCCGGCGGGCAGGCGCCGACCCACTGCATTGTGCTCGACCCTTCGCGGAGGCCGTGGACTGGTGGGTTGAATACGTAGGTACTCTTCAACCGCTCGACCTGACCGCCGGAGGTGGTGGTCACGACATGGCTTTTGGTCTCGAGACCGGCGACCCTGCACGTCGTGTCATAGACGATTGTGTCGCCCTCATGCTGGCGGTTTTCCTCACTGCAAGGACCCTGGCCATCGGCCGCATCGAGATGCGGCATTCCGGCATCCGTTGCCTCGTCGGTGCAGAACCTTGTCACCTGGTCGGGTTCGCCGGCAGCGACGGCTGTTATCGTCCACAGGCCGGGCTTGCGTGGCGGAGGAGCATCGTGCGCCAGGGCGGGAGCCGCTATGCCGGCAACAACAAACGCAGCACTCGGGACCGCCCTCATGCGATACTCCATAATCAGCGCCTGGCGTTGGCACTCCGATTGTTCACGCTCGCCGCCTGTCAATGTCTGGAGTTTTTCGGACCGGTTTGTCCCGGCAAGCGTTCGTCCTTATAGCGGATGCGCCGGACATGCTCTGTGACCCGCCTCACAGCACGCACAAAACCCGAGCCAGAATCGCTCAACCTTCGCTGGTTCCGGCTGCCTATCGCTATATGTCAGCGGCGGAGTCTGGTGCCCCGGGTCGCTCACGGTGCGGGGCGGCAACCGCGGCCACGGCCGGTGGCATATTACAGCGGCATCGGCGGCAAGCGTGTCCCGTTGCTTAACCAGCTCATCCGCCCGCGCCCACTCGTCCCGTGTCGCGCGCTCACTTGGGTTAGGCATGACGCTCATCGCGTCCTCGACAAGCCGGCTCGCACCAATGGGGATGGATTTTCGCCAAATCGTTCTTGCAGTCTCAGACAGGCCCGGCGGTAGTTGTCACCCCCGCTGATCCGCCTCGAACAGCGCCGTCAACTCCTCCGTCGCCTGCTGCACGCTCTGGATCAACTGCTTCTCATCCCGATAGATCGCGTGCATCGACAGCAGCGTCCGCTCATCGTGGTCGCGGAACAGCTCAACCGACCGCTCCGCATCATCATGCGAAACCCCGAGCGCTTCCAGCACGTCCTCGGCCATCTTGAGGCTGGAGTAAAACGTCTCCCGCACCAGTCCGTCCACCGCGCGGTCCATCAGCAGAAACGCATGCCGCCGGTTGCGCGCCCGGGCGAAAATCTTCAACTGCGGAAAGGTCCGTTTCGCCACCTCCACCACCCGAACCACGTCCTCGGGATGATCCAGCGCCACGATCAGCACCTTCGCCTGCTCCGCCCCCGCCGAGCGCAGCAGATCGGCCCGCGTCGGATCGCCGAAATACACCTTGTTGCCGAAGCGCCGCACCACATCCACCTGCCCGATGTCGCGCTCCAATGCGGTGAACCTGATGCCGCGCATGCGCAGCACGCGCCCGATGATCTGCCCGAAGCGGCCGAATCCGCAGATGATCACCGGTGCCGTCGCCGCCTCGATGACATCGAAATCCGGCGGCGCCGGCACCTCCAGCCGAGGGATCAGGAACCGCTCCGACAGCGCGAACAGCACCGGGCTGGCCGCCATCGACACCGCCGCCACCAGCGTCGCCAGTGCCGCGTCGCCAACCGCCAGAGCGCCCACGCCGACGGCCGCGGCGAACAGCACGAAGCTGAACTCGCTGGCCTGCGGCAGCGCCAGGCTGAACCGCACAGCATCGGCCAGAGGCTGCCGGGACAGCCGCGCCAGCAGAAATCCGACCGCCACCTTGGCCAGCAGCAATGCTCCCGTCGCCGCCACCACCACACCCGGATGTGCCGCCGCCAGCCGCAGATCGGCCGACATCCCGACGGAGATAAAGAAGAACCCGAGCAGCAGCCCCTCGAACGGCGCGATATCGGCCTGCAGTTCATGCCGATATGTGGATTGCGACAACAGCACGCCCGCCATGAACGCCCCGAGCGACATCGAGAGCCCCGCCAGGCTGGCGATATAAGCGGTCCCGGCGACGATCAGCAGCGCCGCTGTGGTGAACAGCTCCGGCGTCCGCGCGCCGCCGATGGCGCGGATCAGAGGCGGCACGACGAAACGCCCGCCCACCAGGATGACAGCGATCGCAACGGTGGCGCGCGCCACGTCCAGCCAGGGGACATGATCCGGCAGCGAGTGCTCCGCCAGCAACGGCACCACGGCCACCAGCGGAATGAATGCCAGGTCCTGGAACAGCAGCACCGCGAATCCGTCCCGGCCCGCACGACTTTGCAGCAGGTCTGACTCCGCCAGCATCGGCAGGACGATCGCCGTGGACGACAGCGCCAGGCCAGCACCGATGATGATCGCTCCCGGCCATCCCAGACCGGCAAAATGAACCAGGAACGCCAGCGCCGCGGCGCTCAGCACGACCTGGCACGTGCCCAGCACGAACACCGCCTGCCGCATCACCCAGAGCCGCCGCGGCCGTAACTCCAGGCCGATCAGGAAGAGCAGCATCACCACGCCGAGCGAGGCGATATCGGCGATCTGATCGACATCGCTGACCAGCCCCAACGCCCCGGGGCCGATCGCCACGCCCGCGAGCAGGTATCCGAGCACGCTGCCGAGGCCGAACCGCCGGGTCAGCGGCACAGCGATCGTCGCGGCCCCGAGCAGGGCGACGAGGGTCGCCAGCATCAGTAGCCGCGCTCGATGTCGAAGCGGTTCGGCAAAGGCTTGCCGTCGCGCCAGGCTCTCAGGTTGTCGAAAAAGAGGTCCAGGCTGTGCGGGTTGTAGGTCGCCGGATCGTCTGCCGCGGTATGCGGACTGATGACCAGGTTCGGCGTGGACCACAGCCGGTGGCCGGGCGGTATCGGCTCCGGCGTAAAGACGTCCAGCACCGCGCCCGCCACCCGGCCCGCGTCGAGCAGGTCGCACAGCGCGTCCTGGTCCAGCAGTTCGCCGCGGCCGATATTGACCACGCCGGCGCCCGGCGGCAGCAGCATCAGGCGGCGGCGATCGATCAGCCCTCGCGTCGCCGCGGTCAACGGGCAGGCGAGAACCAGGCATTCGGTCTCCGGCAAGACCTCGTCCAGCCTATCGGTGCCGATGACGCGCTGGCAGAACACGTGAGGCGCCGGGTTGGCGCGGACGCCCGTGACGCGCATGCCGAAGTGCGCGGCATGCTCCGCGGTGGCGCCCCCGAGGGTCCCCAACCCGACGATCGTGACGCTATGGCCGGACAAGGCCGAACCCCACAGCTTACGCCAAACCCCGGCTCGTTGATTGGTCATCATGGCGGGGAGGCGACCGGCCAGCATGAGGATCGACATGATGGCGAACTCGCCGGATTTCGCGGCATGCGTGCCGCGGTTGTTCATCAGCGCCACGCCGGGCGGCAGCCAGGTGAACGGTGCCAGCCGATCGAGCCCGGCGTTGGTCAGGAAGATCAGTTTCAGACGCGGCGCCTCGCACGGGAACTGCGCCTTGATGACGCTCGCGTCGGTAACCAGCGCTTCGGCCTCCCGCATCGCCGCCAAGAAATCGCCGGGCGTGACGCCGAGGCTGACGGCATGCCCGAGGCCGATGTCGCCTGCCCGCGCCGCCGCCGCGTCCCACATGGCGAGCGAGAAGTCGAACAGCGGGTTACCTCGCGGGTTCTGGAGATGAATGCGCATGCCGGAAAGCCTGCCACGCGCGCGCATGATTGGACAGCGGGACGTTCGCAGCAATCAGCCTGCAATCGCTTGTCGGAGCCGGCTTCCTCGTCACTAACGTGATGTCTGGCGCAGCAAGGTGACAGCCGATCATTCGGGAACCGCGCTATTATCTATTGTGGTGGCGCCCGATGCGGGCCCGGGTCATGCGCGTCCTGCCGCCCGGGGTCGCCGCCAGGTTGCCCGTTGTTTAAGCGATGGGTCCAGCCGGTCAAGAAGGCCGGATGCCGGCCTGCGCGGCCATGACGGCGTGGCGCGGCTGGTATCAGGCCCGATCCGGAAAACTTACGCCAATCAATACGAGAACCAGTGAAACCGCCCAGCCGAGGTAGATCGCGATCAGCAGGTCCTTTGGCTGAAGCCGCCGGCTCAGCCACCAGCCCGGGAGTAAGCCGACGACCAGAGCTGCGGCCGTCGGCCACCATCCGAAAGCATCCTCCGCATAGATCGCCATCACAAAGCCCATGATCAATGCGACGAACACCGGAGGGATACAGGCCAGCAGCAACATCTCGTGCCGCATGCATGCACTGCCGGCGACAACGAAGCTGAACAAAGCCAGCGCCGACAGATAGGTCAGCGCCTCGCTCACCGTGGCCTCAGCTTCCGACTCTCAAGGTTGAAACCAGGCCGCGGAGGCAGGCGATAACCGACAACCCGGCCAATTGCCCGGTCCTCGGGTTCTCGGCGCTGGGCACGTTTTCGATGGTCATCGTAAAGCGCGCGGCGTCCGCTTCGACGTTGATCGTGTGAACATTCCGTGTGGCGAACGGATCGGCCCAGATCATTACCTTGGTGCGGATCGGTCCAATCCCCGCCAGGGCCAACGCGGCAGCCACGTTGACATTGGCCGGGAAGCCGGCCGCGGCATCAAGGGCGGTGCCGTCGAACACCAGCAGCGGCTCGGTCAGGTCGAGAACGTCGATCCCGTGGCGAAGCAGAAATGGCGCCCCCGCCAGGCTGACAGGCGGCTTGCGCATTTCGATCGAGACACTCTCGACCGGACCTTCCGCGGCGGCACGCACCGCGTCGAGGCCGGCTATGGCGCCGGTGGGAACGACGATGCGCGCCCCGGTCTGCACCGCCAGCTTCGCCAAATGCATGCGTGGCAGCAGGCAACCCGCCGAGGCAGGCACAAAGGTCCGGCCGGCCTGGAGCGCCGGCAGGGCAATCTGCTCGAACACCGAGGCCGGCGCCGCTTCAACGACAATATCGGCCTCCGCCAGTTCGGCGAGATCCATTAGTGGCGGTTCCTTCTGAAAATCCGCCATCCGGGCTTTGGCCTTGTCGGGATCATGGCTCGAGACGCCGATCAGTCGCAGGCCGGTAATGCCCTCATCAAGGGCGCGCGCGACCGGCAACCCGATCGCACCAAGACCGGCTATCGCCACGGTCTTGATCATGCTTGCGTTCCTTTCGCGCCAACCGGCCGTCGCCTCATCTTACACCACCTTTACCGCACCGGGGCGATCACGATGCCCCGATAATTCCGCTCCCGCCGCTTTATCCAGCCGGGTTGCCAGCAGCGGGGCAAACAGCGACACCGCCGCGACGAACAGAAAAGCGGCTGAGAAGTCCGGCAGCATCGGCTGCCGATGCCCGTTGGCCGCGATCGAGGCGGCCAACGCCGCGGCCGATACCGCGATGCCCAGAGTCAGCGACATCTGCTGGAACGTTGTATAAAAGCTTGTCGCCGCGCTCATGTCTTCGCGCGGAACATCGGCATAGGCAATCGTGTTGTAGGCCATGAATTGTAACGACTGGAAAAACCCGTTGGCCACCAGTATCGCATAAATCAGCGGCCACGGCCAGTTCGGCCGGAACGCGGCGCTCAGCGCCAGCAAGCCGGTGGCCAGCGCGCCGATCCAGGTGAGAACGTTGCGAAACCCCAGATACTTCAGGAAGAACGGCGCACATACGCGCATGGCCAGGGAGCCGATGGAGCTGACGAAAGTGATCAGCCCGCTGGACGCCGCCGACAGCCCGAAGCCGAGTTGGAACATCATCGGCAGCAGAAACGGCATCGCGCCAACCGCGATCCGCGACAGCGATCCGCAGACCAGCGACATGCGGAACGTTTCGATGCGAAGCAGACGAAAGTCCAGCATCGGATGCTCGGCGCGGCGGGCGTGAAAGACATAGAGCGCGGCGGATACCGCCCCGGCGCCCAGCAGTGCGGCGACAACCGGGACCGATCCGGCCCCGCGGCTGCCGACCTCGATCCCGAACATCAGGCAGGCCAGCGCGCAGCCCGACAGGATCAGGCCAAGCAGGTCGAACTTAGTCCGCGTCGGCTCCTTCATCTCGTCGATGAAGACGGTCACGAGGATGAACCCGAGGACGCCGATGGGGACGTTGATATAGAAGATCCAGTGCCACGACAGATACGTCACGACGAACCCGCCGAGCGGCGGACCAACGATCGGACCGATGGTGGCCGGGACCATCAGCCAGGCCATGGACCGGACCAGTTCCGACTTCGAGACCACACGCAGCATCACCAGGCGCCCGACCGGAGACATCATGGCGCCGCCGGCGCCTTGCAGCATCCGCGCGGCCACCAGCGCCCACAAAGTCGGCGCCTGCGCGCACAGGATCGAGCCGATGGTAAACATCCCGATCGCGGCGCGAAACACCGACCGCGAGCCGAACCGGTCGGCGATGCGCCCGCTGGCGGGGATGAACATCGCCAGCGTCAGCAGATAGGACGTCAGCGCGATATTCATGCGCAGCGGATCGACGTCGAAGCTGCGCGCCATCGTCGGCAGCGCGGTGGCGAGGACCGTGCCGTCAAGCTGCTCCATGAACATCGCGCTGGCGACGATCATCAATACGGTGTGCGGGTTGACACGTCTTTCGGCCGCACGAACGGGCGGCTCGGCGGCGGGCGGCGGCGTGGTCATTCACTCACACTAACGCGGTCCGGCCATGCCTGCCTATGGCGGCGCGAGTTGCCAAGCGGACGGGGGCCGAAGATGCTTCCCGGCTGCCACCAAGGAGAAAACGCCATGACAATGCCCACTGGCCCGCTCGCCGGCATCCGGGTCATTGACGTCACCACCGTCGTGCTCGGCCCGTTTTGCTCGCAGACCCTGGGCGACATGGGGGCCGATGTGATCAAGGTCGAGCCGCCGGCGGGCGACGACACGCGGATGATTGGCCCGTCCCGCACAGCCGCCATGGGCAGCTACTTCGCCAACCTCAACCGCAACAAGCGCAGCCTGGCGCTCGACCTGAAGAAGCCGGCGCCGCGGGAGGCGCTGCTGCGGCTGGTCGAGACGGCCGATGTATTCGTCCACAACATGCGGGTCGGCGCGGCGCAGCGGTTGGGGCTGGATTACGAAACGCTGTCCGCGCGCAACCCGCGGCTGATCTATGCCTCGGCAAGCGGCTTCCGGAAAGGCAGCTCGATGCAGGAGTTTCCGGCGTATGACGACCTGATCCAGGGCGTTTCCGGCGTCGCGGCGCTGAACGCCGGTCCCGACGGCGCGCCGCGCTATTTCCCGAGCGTTCTTGTCGATAAGCTCACCGGCGTTCAGCTTGCTTCGATGATCGGCATGGCGCTGTTCCATCGCGAGCGCACCGGGGAGGGCCAGGAAATCCATCTGCCGATGATGGAAACCATCCTGTCGTTCATGCTGGTGGAGCATTTGTCGCACGGCACGCTGGGCGAACCGGAGAAAGGACTCGGCTATCCGCGTATGCTGACGCCGCACCGCCGGCCGTATCGGACGAAAGACGGCTATATCAGCGTGATCGCTCACAGCAACGCGCAATGGGGCAAGCTGTTCGAGGCGATGTGCGTGCCGGAGCTGATCGAAGATCCGCGGTTCAACTCGGTGCAGGCGCGGTCGGCCAACATCGATGCGGTGTATGCGACGCTGACCGAAGGCATGACGCAGCGCACGACGGCGGAGTGGATAGCGGAGTTGCGCGCGGCGGACATTCCCTGCGGCAAGGCGAATGCGCTGAACGAACTGTTCGATGACCCTTATTTGACCGAGACGAACTATTTCGAACCCTACGACCATCCGATCGAGGGCGGCGTCGTGGTCCCGGCGATCCCGGCGCGATTTTCGGCATCTCCGCCGAATGTGCACCGTCTCTGGCCGCGACTTGGTGAACACACGCGAGAAATCTTGCGGGAGGCGGGTTGCGGCGACGACGAGATCGACGCGATCACCGGCAACTAGGGCGAGCGCGAGCGGGCGCAGCCCTCGTGTCATGGCCGGATTTAGTCCGGCCATCCACGACTTTCGGTGCTGAACGGGGCAAAGTCGTGGATGGCCGGCACAAGGCCGGCCATGACACGAAAAAAGCCGGCCAATGACACTAACAAGGCTTGCAGCAACCGGGCTTGCAGCCGGAAAAACCGGCCCGCTTACATCCCCGCCTGAGTAACGAACTTCGTAATCAGATATCCCTCGATCGCCTCCGATCCGCCCTCCGACCCGTAGCCGGAATCCTTGATGCCACCAAAGGGCGTTTCCGCCAGCGCCAGGCCCTGGTGGTTGATCGACATCATTCCGGCCTCGACCGCCGAGGCGATCGCGTTCGCGGTCTTCGCCGAACGCGTATAGGCGTAGGAGGCGAGGCCGAACGGCAGGCGGTTCGCCTCCGCCACCACATCATCGAAGCCGCGGAACGGAGCGATCAGCGCCAGCGGACCGAACGGTTCCTCATTCATCACCCGCGCTTCCAGTGGCACATCGGTCAGCACTGTCGGCTCGAAGAAGTTGCCCTTGTTGCCGATGCGGCTGCCGCCGGTGCGGACGGTGGCCCCCTTCTGTTTCGCGTCGGCGATGAACGTTTCCATCGCGGTGATGCGGCGGGCATTGGCCAGCGGCCCCATGGTGGTGCCTTTTTCCAGCCCGTCGCCGACTTTCACAGTCTTCGAGTAGGCGACGAAGCCCTCGACGAACTGTTCGTACACGCTCTCCTGTACCAGCATGCGGGTCGGCGATACGCAGACCTGGCCGGCGTTGCGGTATTTCGCTCCGGCCAGCAGCTTGGTTGCCGCAACGATGTCCGCATCATCGAACACGATCGCCGGGGCGTGGCCGCCGAGTTCCATGGTCACCCGCTTCATGTGGGCGCCCGCCAGGGCCGACAACTGCTTGCCGACGACGGTGGACCCGGTGAACGAGATCTTCCGGATCACCGGATGCGGGATCAGGTATTCCGAGATCTCCGACGGGACGCCGTAGACCAGGTTGACCACGCCCGCCGGCACGCCGGCATCGACGAAGGCGCGGATCAGTTCGGCCGGCGCGGCGGGGGTTTCCTCCGGCGCCTTGACGATGATCGAGCAGCCGGTCGTCAGAGCGCCGGACAGCTTGCGGACCACCTGGTTGATCGGGAAGTTCCACGGGGTGAAGGCCGCGACGGGGCCTACCGGCTCCTTGATCACGAGTTGGTAGATGCCCTCGGCCCGCGACGGGATGACGCGGCCATAGGCGCGGCGGCCTTCCTCGGCGAACCAGTCGATCACGTCGGCGGCGGCGAGGACCTCGCCCTTGGCTTCCGGCAGCGGCTTGCCCTGCTCCATCGTCAGCACCTGCGCCACCGCGTCGGCGCGGCCGCGCAGGATGTCGGCGGCCTTGCGCATCAGCTTGTAGCGGTCGAACGCGGGCACCTTGCGCCACGCCCGGAAGCCCTTCGCCGCCGCCTCCAGCGCCCGGTCGAGGTCCGGCCGATCGGCGTGGGCCACGGTGCCGATCTTGTCGCCGGTGGCGGGGTTGACGACGTCGATGGTGCGGCCGGAGGCGGCCTTGGTCCAGGCACCGTCAATGAAAAGCGATACGTCCTGATACATGTTTCCTGTCCTCTTGGTCCGCGAGTCATGGCACCAACGACAGGAGCGTTCAACCGACAGCCCCTCGCGGTATCTACCGGCGCATCGCGCTGCGGCGCTCGTGGTGGCGCCGGAATGCCGGTTTGCCCAGGATTCCGGCCTCGATGCCCGACTTGCAACGGAGCCGAACCGATGGTTGAAACCGTCACATGACGCGATCTGTCAAACCGCGGCGGCTGGCAGTCTCGACGCTCGGCGCCCCAGCCATGTTCGTGGCGCCGCCGCCGGGTCCACCCGGTTCCCGCCGTTTCCTCTCATTCAGGAGAAATCTCATGTCCCACGTCACCACGCGCCGAACCGCGCTGTTGTTCGCCGTTTTTCTTGCCGCGGCGGCCTACGGCCCGGGCGCCGCTTGCGCGGCGGACGAGGCGAATACGGTTTCGGCCGGGAACGCCTGGGCACGTGCGTCGGCCGGCAGCACCGGCGCGGCCTACGTCACGCTGAAAGGCGGCGCCGCGCCGGATGCGCTGGTAAGCGCGGCCACACCAGTGGCGGCGCGCGCCGAGGTGCATCAGAGTCTTATGGATAACGGCATCATGAAGATGCGTGCGGTGCCGTCGCTGCCGATCCCGGCGGGGGCAGCGGTCACGTTTGCACCCGGCGGCTATCATGTGATGCTGATGGGCCTGAAGCAGCCTCTGGTGGCCGGGCAAAGCTTTCCGCTGACGCTGACGTTCGCTCATGCCGCGCCCGTCACGGTTGACGTGCAGATTCGGGCGATCCGTCATGCTGCCCCGGCCGATGGGGATGAACACATGCACATGTAATTCCGCAAGGGCGGCACATTTCGTCGCGACGGTTTCCGTAACGCCGTCGCATCAAGCCGGCATCCGGGACCCTTTACACGCGGATCGCCCGCCAGGTGCGGTAACGTCATTTTAACTTCTTTCTGAACCGATGGCCGGCGCGTTTGGTCTATACGGGCGCCCGTGAGATATCTGACCGACTTCGCCAATCAGGCCGTGATCATCCCGTTGGTGCTGGCGGTTGCCGTTGCGCTTGCCGTACAGGGCTGGAAAAGAGGCGCGCTGGCATGGTTGCTCGTGGTGTCCGCCACGTTCATGGCAACGCTGGTCAGTAAGCTGGTTTTTCTGACATGTTCGCCGGTCTTCGGTCCGCCGGATCTCCTCAGCCCGAGCGGACATGTCGCTGCCGCAACAGTTGTCTCGGGCGGATTGGCCGCCATTCTCACCGGCCGACGCATCAGCATCATTCCGGTCGCGGTGCTGGCAGCCTGTGTGATCGGCTTCTCCCGTCTGGTGTTGGGATTGCATTCATTGCCCGAGGTCGTGCTTGGCGCCTTGATCGGCCTTGTCGGGGCAGTGGCGCTGATGCGTTTGGCGGGACGGCCGCCGGAATTGCATCCCGGGCCGCTGATCGTGGTCGTGATCGTCGTGGCTGCCCTGTTCCACGGCTTGCATTTGCCGGCCGAGGCCGCGATCCGCCACACAGCGTTCCGGGCCGCCCAATTAATTCCGGCTTGCCGCGGAACGCCTGAGTTAGAGCGCCACCCGCCTGCCGGCCATTGGCCGGGCCAACCCGGCGCGTACTGATGCGCTGGCGGTCTTTACCGCTGGTTCTCGCCAGTCTACGACCCTCGGCATGACGGCGAGAATTTCCGATGCGATCCCGCGGCATGCGCTTGTCACCGGGGGCGCCCAGCGTATCGGCCGCACGATTGCGCTGGAACTGGCTCGCAGTGGATTCGACGTCGCCATCCACTGCCATGCCAGCGCGTCAGCCGCCGAGGAAACCCGCGTCGCCATTGCGGGTGTCGGCCGCCGCGCCGTTGTGCTTCAGGCCGATCTTGGTAGCGAATCGGCGATGGGCGATCTCGTTCCGCGCGCCATCGCGTCGCTGGGGCCGCTCGGTGTGCTGGTCAACAATGCCAGCCGTTTCGAGCGTGACGAGTGGGACGATGCGACCCGGGAAAGCTGGGACGCGCATCTGGAGCCGAATTTAAGGGCGCCGTTCGTTCTGACGCAGTGCTTCGCTCGCGCGCTGCCGCGGGGTGCTGAGGGCGTGATCATCAACGTCGCCGATCAGCGCGTGTTGTCGCTGACCCCGCATTTCGTGTCTTACACAATCTCAAAGGCCGCGCTTTGGGCCCTGACGCAAACGATGGCGTTGGCGCTTGCTCCGAGTATCAGGGTGAACGCCATCGGCCCCGGCCCGACCTTGCCCAGTTCCCGGCAAACGCCGGAGCAGTTCGCGCGCCAGGCGGCGTCGGTGCCGCTCGGTCACGGCAGCAGCCCGCAGGAGGTTGCGGACGCGGTGCTAGCGATCCTCGGTCTGCCATCGATGACCGGCCAGATGATGGCGCTCGATGGCGGGCAGCATCTGCAATGGGCCGCGCGATCGGCCAGCGGGGGGCCGGAGGAATAGGGCGGCGCGGGTCGGACATCGTGTTTGCGGATTGACATAACTGTCACCCAAAATATTGTGAAATCCAATCGTTATTGTTACGTTATACGAACGTGAACGTTACTCAGACAGGTGTTCCGGAGTCAATGGGTCCGGTGGAGCCTCAGCCTCCGCGGCCGGCGGCAACGGAGCGACCGGCGCCAATTTGCCAGTAAATCCACCACTTCCGCCTGGAGTTGCGCCTCGATCGTGTCCGCATGCTCGTAGGACAGCGCGTTGTGGCGGCTGGCGTTGGCGTGGATCTTGGTCCCGTCCAGCGCCACCGTCCCCATTTGCAAAACCCCCATCTCGCGGGCCAGTTTCAGCACCTCGACGAACAGCCCCTCGATCCGCGGCAGCAAGCGCCGCCGGGAGGTTGCGATGGTATCGTGGTCGGGATGGTCGTTGGCGGCGATGAAGCGGAAGGCGACCGGATCATAGGTCGTCCGTTCCAGCTTGCGGCTGGAAAATACCCCGTGGCACAGCCGTAGATCAGCAGGCTCAGCGATACCGCCGGACGATGCAAAGCCGAACCGGAGCCGCTCATGCCGCGCAAGTCCAGGCTCTCTACCTTCACCACGAACTGTGCCAGATGCGGTAGCCACTCCTCCACCGACGGCGGCATCAGGTAGTCAATCCGGCGGTCGGTGGGGCGGACGTTGCTCATGCGGGCGTCCGGGAGGAGTGCAAATCGTCGTTGCGACTCTCACACGGAGGGGCGTTAGGTCGGACAGGCTGATCGAAGGCGGCAAAGTCGTGGATGGCCGGCACAAGGCCGCCCACGACACAAGAGGAGAGCCTGCTCACAGCGCAGGACGCTGTGTCGCAATCCAGGCAACTGCAATGCTCGCGCATGCCGAGATGTGATCAAAGGCCCTAGTCTGTCACGGGACGATTTAGGTTGACATCGTACATCAACCCGAGTGTCATCAGATCGTCAGAACAGGACGTTCTCATGTCCACTTTGGAAAAGGTTGATTTCCGTGGCTTCGCGCGCTCGGTGGGAACCGTGGTCCGCTACGGAACCGGCGATACGATCTTCAGAGAGGACGATGACGCAGGCCTGATGTATGTGATCCTCAACGGATCGGTTGACCTCACGAAGCAGGGCCGGGTGCTTCAGACCATGCCTGCCGGGCACGCATTCGGCTTTGTCTCCTTCCTCGACGGAGAGCCCCGCGGTGTCGGCGCGAGCGCCGCCGATAATTGTGATCTCGCACTTATCGATCAGAAGAAATTTCGCTACATGGTTGAAGAAGTGCCGAATTTCGTCTGGTACGTCCTCGATCAGATGGCTCACCACCTGCGCGTCACCAGTGCGGTGATTTAGTCCCGGGCTTCAACCGGGCGCGTCCTCCGCCGGCGGCTGCAGGTCCGGCGGCAGCACCTCGGGCGCCGGCTTCGGTACCGGCGTCTCCAGCAGCAGATCCTCCCGCCGCGGCAGTTCCCGCAGGTCCTTCAGGCCAAAATGGGCCAGGAACTCCGGCGTGGTGCCCCACAGCGTCGGCCGCCCGGGCGTTTCCCGCCGCCCCTTCGGCGCGATCAGGTTCAGTTCCAGCAAAGAATCGAGCGTCTGCTGCGACAGTGCCGTGCCGCGAATGTGCTCGATCTCCGGCCGGGTCATCGGCTGGTGATAGGCGATGATCGCCAGCGTCTCCAGCGACACGCGCGGCAGCCGGCGCGGCACGTCGATCACCTTGCGCAGTTTCGGCGCCAGATCGAGAGCGGTGCGGAACATATACCCGTTGCCGGCATCGACCAGTTCCACCCCGCGCCCGGTATAGCGGGCCCGCAGCAGCGCCAGCACCGCGTCCGCGTCGATATCGTCCGGCAGCACGCGCGTCAGGCTGCGCGCCGAGACCGGCTCGCCGCTGGCAAAGATCATGGCCTCGGCGAGGCGCAGCGAATCCTCATCCGGCTCGCGCGGCCCCGCCGGCATCGGCGCCTCGGCGACAGTCGCAGGCCCCGGTATCGGCGCCTCGGCGACGGGCGGCAGGCCAGTCTCTTCAGGTTCGTCACTCATACGCCCTGCTCCGCTTCGCTGCCGCCGCGACGCACCAGGATCGGCCCGAACGCTTCCTCCTGCCGCAGCCGCACCGTGCCGTCGCGCGCCAGTTCCAGGCCGGCCATCAGCGTGCTGGCAAGGGCCGCGCGCCGCTCCGTCGGGCTATCGGCGATATCCGGCAGGAACGCCTCCAGCGTGCTCCAGTCCGGCAGGCTGCCGACAAGATCGGCCAGCCGGCGCAGCGCGTCCTGCACGGTCCACAGCGTCAGCGGACGCGGCACGTAGGTGGAGGATTTCGTGCCGCGGCGCACCGCCTCCAGATAGGCGCGGACGAACGGACCGGGTTCCAGCACGATGCGCGAACGGTCGTATTCCTCATGCCGCTGCGGCGCGCCGCGGGCAAAGACGTCCTGGCCGAGCACCGGACGCGCGCCCAGCCAGGCCGCCACGGTGCGGATGACGTTCATCTCGCGCAGGCGTTCAGCCAGCGCCTCGGCCGCCATCAGTCCGTCTTCCAGGTCGTCGTTGGCGGCGGCGGGCACCAGCAGGCGCGATTTCAGCCAGGTCAGCCACGCCGCCATCACCAGCCAATCGGCCGCCAGTTCCAGGCGGATGCGCCTGGCACCCTCGATCACCGCCAGGTACTGATCGACCAGCGACAGGATGGAGATCTTCGCCAGATCAACCTTCTGCGCCCGCGCCAGGTCGAGCAGCAGGTCCATTGGCCCCTCGAACCCGTCCAGCCGGAGCACGAGGTTCTCGTTCGCCGGCTCCAGCCCTGGTGCCTCGATGTCAGATGGTCTTCCCATCCAGACCATCGATGTTTTGGCCCGCCAGCCAGAAGATGGTGCGGAAGGCCCAGGGCAACACGTGGTTCAACGCCTCTCCGACCGGATCGATGCCGAGCAGCCGCGGCAGTATGAACACCGCCAGCAGCACGAGGACGATGCCGACACGCTCAAGCTGCGCCCAGATCCGGGCCAGAGCCAGCGGCAGCACGCCGACGGCGACCCGGCCGCCATCCAGCGGCGGGATCGGCAGCAGGTTGAACAGGCCGAGCACGATGTTGGACAGCATGAAGTAGATCAGGAACTGCTGGCCGGCGGCGTCCCAGAATCCCGGCCCCTCGGTCAGCGGCATGATCAGTGCGGCGAGCCACGCCAGGAAGAAGTTCATCAGCGGCCCGGCCATCGCCACCAGCGCCATGCCGCGGCGGGGATCGCGGAACTTCCACGCTGACACCGGCACCGGCTTGGCCCAGCCGAACATGAAAAAGACCTTGTGCGGTGGCAGCGCCAACTGGCTGACCAGCAGGATGCCGGGCAGGATGATGGTGCCCATGCGGTCGATGTGCCGGATCGGGTTGAGCGACAGCCGCCCGGCATCGCGCGCCGTGGTGTCGCCCAGTGCCAGCGCCGCGAAACCGTGCGCCGCCTCGTGCAAGGTGATCGCCAGGACGATCGGGACGACCGCCAGGGCGATATTGAGCAGCAGCGAGCTCAAGACAGCAGCCGCGCGCGTTCGTCGGCCAACGGCGCCTCCGCCAGGGTCAGCCGCGCGGACGCCACCCGGCCGCGGGCGGCCGACAGCCGCGACTGCGCTTCGGTGGTCAGGGGAGGGCACGCGGTCAGCAGCGCCTCGGTGGCCGCGAAGTCGCCGCTGCAATACAGCGCGATATCGCATCCCGCCGCCAACGCCCGGACCGCGAGGTCCTCGGGAGCGCCGGAGAGAGCCTTCATCGCCAGATCGTCGGTCACCAGAACTCCTTTGAAGCCGATACGGCGGCGAATGACACCGCTGATCACCGCGCTTGACAGCGTCGCCGGTTCGTTCGGGTCGAGCGACTTATAGACGATGTGGGCGGTCATCAACCATGGCAGGTCACTGTTCAGTGTGAAAGGCCGAAAATCGGCCGCGAGGCCCGCGTCCGCGACCTCGGGCAGGGCAAGATGGCTGTCCACGCGGGCGCGGCCATGGCCCGGGGCATGCTTGCCAACGGGCAGCACGCCCGCCGCCAGCAAGCCGTTGGCGATCGCACGGCCGAGGCGGGCAACCGCCGCGGGATGGCTGGTAAGGGCGCGATCGCCGATGACGTCGTGCGCGCCGAGGACCGACAGATCCAGCACCGGAGCCGCCGCGATCGTAAACCCGGCGGCGCGGCAGTCGAGGCCGATCAGGGCGCCGGTGAGCCAGGCAGCGCGGAGGGCGGCGGCAGGGTCGGAATCGAACAGGGCGCCGAGCGCGGCGGCCGGCGGATGGCCGCGCCAGTGCGGAGGCCGCAGCCGGGCGACGCGGCCGCCTTCCTGGTCCACCATGAACTCGGCATCGGCGGGCAGTACCCGGCGCAGTGACGCGACGAGATAGGCAAGCTGCTCCGGGTCCTGGATGTTACGCGCGAACAGGATCACGCCGGCCGGGGGATGGGCGCGGAACAGCGCCGCCTCCTCCTGCAGCAGAACGGGTCCGGCTATGCCGACGATGGCGGCCTTGGCGGCCAGATCAGAACTCCGTGACCGAGCAGCCGGCGCCCTTCGCACGCACCTTGTCGCAGAAGCCGCGAGCCTGGGCAGCATCGGCGAAACCGGTGGTGCGCACGCGCCAGAAGGTGTGGCCGTCGTGCTCGGTGCGCGAATAGCTCGGCTGGCGGCCGGCCAGAAGTTCCGGCATCCGCTTGGACAGCGTCTGCCACTCGTTGCGGGCTGCCTCCTCGGACGTCAGCGCGGCGAGTTGCACCGTTGCCGAATGGCCGGATGCCGCGGGCGGTGCGGCCGGCTTGGGCGGGACGACCGCCGCCGCGACGGCCGGTTTGGTTGCCGCCGCCACCGGCACGGCCTTCGGTGCGGCGACGATCGCGGGCGCAGGTGACGGGGCGGCAACCGGGGCGGGCGGCGGCGCTTCCGCGACCGGTGCCGGTGCCGGTGCGGCGGGGGCAGTGCGCCACGCCTTGGTGTCCGGCGTCTCGGCCGCGGGCGCGAGCTTCGCATTGCCCGTGTCGGTGCCGGCGGAGAACACGTCGTTTTCCGCTCCGTCGATCTTCATCCCGCCGGGATTGTCGGGTTTCACCCGGATCGGCCGCGTATCGGCGGTGACCACGGGAACCTCACCGCCGTTGCGGTGGGTGAACGCGGAGGCGGTGATCAGCAGCACCAGCACGCCGCCGATGCCTCCGGCGAACATCATCATCCGGCGCATGTCGGGGTCCATGCCCCCGCGGCGCTGCGCCGCACCGTAACGGCCCGTCCGCGCGCCGCGATACCCGGGGTTAGGGATGCTTAAATCGTCCGACACTGTTCCCGCTCTTTCCCGCTCGGCCTTGGGCCGGCGAAAAAGCCGGCCGTCAGCGCATTTCTTCGACTGGAGTGACGCCCATCACTGCGAGACCGGATCGAATGACGACAGCCGTTGCCGCCACCAGGGCGAGCCTCGCCCGCGTCGCCGCGGGTTCGCCAGCCTGGAGGAATCGAAGCGTCGCATCGTCCTTGCCTCGGTTCCACAGCATATGAAAATCGGCCGCCAAGTCATAGAGAAAAAATGCAATTCGATGCGGTTCCCTTGCAGAAGCCGCGCTTTCCACAGTGCGCGGCCAGAGTGCCAGGCGGCGGATCAGGGTCAGTTCCGGTTCGCCGTCCAGCGTATCTACGTCCGTCGTGGCCAGGTCGGCGTCGGCGAGCGCGGCATCGGGGAACATCTCGGCAGCGGCGCGAAGGACGGACCGGCAGCGCGCGTGCGCGTACTGGACGTAGAAGACCGGGTTCTCCCGCGTGGTGGCCAGCACCTGGTCGAGGTCGAACTCCATCTGCGCGTCGGCCTTGCGGGTCAGCATGGTGAAGCGGACCGCGTCCTTGCCGACTTCTTCCAGCAGGTCGCGCAGGGTGACGTAGCTGCCGGCGCGCTTGGACATTCTTACCGGGGCGCCGCCCTTGACGATGTGGACGATCTGGCAGAGCACGGCGTCGAATTTGACGGAGTCCTGCGACAGGGCTTTGACGGCGGCCCGCATGCGGGCGACGTAGCCGCCGTGATCGGCGCCGAGGACGTCGATCAGGACGTCGTAGCCGCGGGCGATCTTGTCGGCGTGGTAGGCGATGTCGTTGGCGAAATACGTGTTGCTGCCGTCGGATTTGCGCAGCGGCCGATCGACGTCGTCGCCGAAATCGGTGGAGCGGAAGAGGGTTTGCGGGCGGGGTTCCCAGTCGTCAGGGGTCTTGCCTTTGGGGGGCTCCAGCACGCCTTCGTAGATCAGGCCGTCGGCGTGCAGCTTTTCAATGATCGCGTCGGCGGCGCCGGAGGCGACCAGACTGCGCTCGGAGGTGAAGATGTCCTGCTGTACGCCGAGGCGGCGCAGGTCCTCGCGGACCTCGGTCATCATGGCGTCGATGGTGAAGTCCTTCACTGTGTCGATCCACAGTTCGGGGGAGGCGATGCCGAGGTCGGGGGTGGCGAGCGACGCCTGGTATCGTGCGGCCAGCGCCTTGCCGACATCGATGAGATATTCGCCTTTGTATTGCAGGCCGCCGGGGACCTCTGAGGAGAAGGTCTCCTCGGTCATCGGCGAGCCGATGGCCTGGAGGTAGCGCCAGTAGGCGGCCCAGGCGAGGGCAACGACCTGGGCGCCGGCGTCGTTGATGTAGTATTCCTTCGTAACCTCGTAGCCGGCCTTGGCGAGCAGGTTGGCGAGCGCGTCGCCGACGACGGCGCCGCGGCAATGGCCGATATGCATCGGGCCGGTGGGGTTGGCGGAGACATACTCGATGTTGATTTTCGTTCCCGTGCCGGTCGCGGAGTCGCCGTAGGCGGTGCCGCTGGCGAGGATGACCGGCAGCAGGGCGCGGAACGTCGACGGGTGCAGGCGGAGGTTGACGAAACCGGGGCCGGCGGCCTCGGCGGAGGCGATCTCCGGGCTGGCGGTCAGGGCGGCAACCAGGGCGGCCGCGATTTTCGCTGGAGGCTGCCGCGCGGCCTTGGCCGAGACCATGGCGGCGTTGGTGGCCATGTCGCCGTGCGCCGGGTCACGGGTGGGCGTGACCTCGACGCGCGCGGCGATGTCCGGCGGGAGGTCGGGGATGATCTGGGCCAGGGCGGCGAGGACAGTCTGGCGGACGCGGGCGTAGAGGTCGGTGGCGTTCATGGCGGGGTGTTAGCGCGGAAGGGACCCCCGGGTCGATGGCGAGGTGAAGCGCACTACAGGTTTGGCGCAGCCGCACCGGCGCGTTTGGCCTCGTCGCGATACGCCTGGCGGATGGCGGCCTCGCCACGGTCCGCCCCTTCGAGCGGGAAGTTGTCGGTGTCGCGCCGCGGCTCGACCCTGAGCGCACCGAACAGGGCTGTCAGTGGGTTGCGCGGCGCGCCAGGCCTGAGCACGCTCAGCCGGAAGCCGCCGCCATCAATGCTGGAGCGCACGTGTTCCGCCAGTGTCACGCGCAGCAGGCCGGGTGGATCGAGCGTTGTGTCGATTGGCGCGGCGAGGTCCCGCACCAGCGCCATGTCGTCGGGTTCGAACGCGATATAGAGACGCGATCGGTCCGCATCGATCGGCTGCACCCGTTCGATATAGCGGCCGAACCCCTTGCCGTTGCGGGTGAGCGTCATGACAAGCTGTGCAGGGTCGCTCGCGTCGATTTTGCCTGTTACGCCGGCGCGGCGCAGGAACCAGGGTATGCCGATGGCGGGCAATGCGTCCCGGACCTCCTCCGACGGCTTGCCGAAGCGCAGCAGGTCGAACAGGGCGCCGCCAGTCCCGCCCTCCTCCTGGCTCAACACAATCGGTTCGGGCGGAAGCGGTCCGAAAGGCACGAAGGAAAGGCCTGCGATCGCCGCCAGTCCCAGCAAATAGATGACGAACTTTGCCTTGCTGAAGCGCGAGGGCGAAAAGGCGAAAACCGATATCAAGGCCGGCCCCGCGTGTCATGGATGCTATAGTGCAGGCCGGTGGCCAGCTCATTCCGCTGGAAGGCGCAGAGATTGGCCGTGTCGCTCGCGCCCTCATCCAGGGGGACCGGCTGTGTGACGCGGCTTGCTTCGAAGGCACGGCCGTCAAGCATCGCGTTCATCGCTTCAGCGAAATAGGGGCGCAGCGGCGGTTTGAGCGCCGGCTGCATCGCTACCGGGTAGGACGGCGCGCTCGGCCTGCTGGCGTTCAACATCTGCACCGTCTTTTCGCGATCCGCGATCGCGAGCGTGACGTGGGTCGCATCCGGACCATCGGCCGTGAGTGTGGCGGTGAAGCGGACCTGCTCGACCGTTTCGCTCGTGATTGACCATGTCACAGTGTTATCGGTGACCGCGCTGACATGGGCATGCACCAGGAGGCCGCACTGTCGCGCGTGCAGAAACGAGGCGATGCTGCCTTGGGCAAGCCGCAACCAGGCTTCGTGGATCGGCAACGGATAGGACGGCATCAATTCGGTCGTGGTGCTGTTCGTGCGGGACGCGCCAGCGCCGCCGGCTCCGGATGCTCCGGCAGGTCCTGAACTCCTGAACACTCCATGAGTTGGGGCTGGCGCGCCAGCCGGCCCATTGAAGTCCTCCGGGCTCAGCATCGCCAGTTCCGAATCGCTTAGCAGTCGTCCGTCCTGTGTCACGTTCATGCCGAAATTTTTTGCCTGCGCAGCGAACGCTGGCATCACGTTGTCGCAGGCATTGGCGGGTGCCTTTTGTCCAACCAGTGTCTTCAATTCCGCCATCTGGCAGGCGCCGGCACTGTCCCGTAAAGACACCAGGCTTGCGCCGGGCAGGTCGAGCACGTGGCCCATTGGGCCGAGGGCGCCGCCGATATTGCCGCGATAAACCACCATGGCAGCCAGGAACGTGGCCGCCATAGCCAGCGCGAGATCCCAGCGCAGCCCCAGAATGAGGCGATCGTTACCGACCTGGCGAAACGCCCGCAGCGCGCCTGCGCCCGGCACGCTGCCGCCGGCCGCGTTACGCTCCAACGCGGCGATGTTCTGCGCCACCAGACCCGCGCGTCCGAAGCCGCCGGGACGCATCCCGGACGCCCCGCGCGAGTCTTGCCTGGGTCGCGCATCCAGCGCCATCTGGCCGGTCGTTGCAACGATCGCCTGAATGCGTTCCATGATCGGCGGATGGGTAGCGAGCCGGCCTTGCGCCATGCCGTCAATCATCATGGCGTCCTGCTCGACAGGCAGGCCGAGGATCTCGCTGTTGCCCTGAATGCGCTGCAATGCCGACACCAAAGCGGCCGGGTGCTGTGTCAGGCGGATCGCCTCGGCATCGGCGATGAATTCACGTGCCGACGAAATGAGCAGACGCGAGGCGAAACCCAGCCGGAGGCACAGGTACGAGAGCAGCGCGACACCCAGATAGACCGGGAACAAGGCGGGCAGCAGCAGCAGCGAGGCAATCTGGCGATACCGGCGCGGCTTCCAGCCGCTCAAGCGGTCGAGCAGCGCCATGTCGCGCAAGAACACATTAGCCGCGGCGATCAGACGCGCGTCGCCATTGCGGATATGCATCAGCTCGTGAGCGATGACCGACGACAGCTCATCGTCGTCCAGCCCGTCGATAATGCCGCGGGTGAACACGACGACGGAAAACGTGCGGGTGATGCCGCAGGCAAAGGCGTTCATCGCGGAACTGTCGATGACGCCGACATAAGGTGCGGGTATGCCCGCGGCGATCGCCAGCGGCTCGACAAGCGCACACAGCCGCGGCTCATCCGCATTGTCAACGAAGCGGAACGCCACATCCTTGCGCACAGCTTTCACATGCCACCACATTTGCATGGCAAACAGCGCGGCGGCGGCAAGCGTCACCGCCGGCACGTAGCGGGCGGTATAGCCGCTCCATTGATACCAGGGCATGTGAGCCGGATCGGCATAAAGCAGAGGCATGAACAAGGCGATTGCCGCCAGCGGCTGCATCAGCACCACAAAGCTCAGCAGCAAAGCGATCGAGCGGGTATTGTTGTGCTCGACCCAGCCGAACAGGCCATTGACGCGCATGATTTGTTCCCGTAGGCGCGAGAGCGCTTAGAAACGGATCGCGGCGGGTTCCTCGAGCACCATGCGCTCGATCCCGAGGTCGAACGGGCGCCGCTCGGCGAGGCGTCGGCGCGCGGCCACGAGGTTGCCCGGAAAGCGTGCCAATGTGGCATTGTATTCTTCAACCGCGAGATTGAAAAACCGCCGGGCCGCGGTGATGCGCTCCTCGGTCGCGACCAGTTCCTGGCGGAGTTCGCGAAAGTGCGGCGAAGCGGCGAGATCCGGGTATTTTTCGGCGAGCGAGAGGACCGTGCCGACCTTGCGGCCAAGCGTCGCCTCGAGCTGCTGCCGGGCCTCCGGCGCGGTCTGCACACTGGCCTTGCGAGCCTCGGTCACTTCACTCAGGATAGTTGCTTCATGCGTGGCGAAGCCCCGCACGCATTCCACCAGTCCGGGGATCAGATCGGACCGTCGTTTCAGGTGGACGTCGATATCGGCGTAGGCCGTCTTGCACCGCGCATCGAGGGAGGCGAGACGGTTGAAGGTCGCGATCACGACCCAGGCAGCCAGGGCCGTTAGAGCCACGGGGACAATCGGGATGAATACTATAGCGGACATGAGTGCTGCTCCCGTGCTTTGGCGCAACTGCTGGTCGATGCCGCGCCTTTGATAAACGGTGATTTTAAAAATGGAATGCAAATATTTTTGAGTTCATTATTGTTTGGTTATCGATTAGTCCGCGATCATGGTCGCTTGAGTGCGGCACTTGCGTGAGGACGAGCATGGCAGAAGCATTTTCGAGACGAATTGCCCGCCTGTTTTCCGCCCGGATCGGGGACGCCGTCGATGGCATGGAGGTCGCGGGAAGCGAAGGCGTGATGCGCGAGACGATCCGCGAGGTCGATCGCGCCATCGACCTGGTGCAGGTTGACTATGAGGCGATTGTTACCCGCCGCCTTCAGGCGGTCCGGCAGCAGAAAATGCTACGCGAACGGGGTGGAGACCTGCTGGAAAAGGCCCGCTTCGCGCTAGGCGAGGATCGCGCGGACCTGGCCGAGGCGGCGCTGACCAAACAGGTCGACTGTGAGGAGGAAGCCGCCAGGCTGGAGGCGTCCGGCGCCGCCTGCCAGCAGGAGGAAACTCGCCTGGCCGAGAATCTGGCCGCCCTGAAAGCGCGCAAGCAGGAGATGGAGCAGGCGCTTGCGGACTTCCTCGGTGCGCGACGGGACGCTGAACTGGGTGGCAATGGTCCGACACGGGTTCCGCACGATATCGAGAAACGGGTCCGGAATGCCGAGCAGGCTTTCGGACGCGCCATGGCCGGCGCCGGGGGCACCGGCTTTGCGCGCGCGGATGCCGAGACAACCAACCGCGTTGCCGAAATCGACGTGATGCGCAAGCGCGCCACTGTAGCCAGCCGCCTTGCGGCCCTACGCCAGAACCTGACGAGCGCCTGAGGTGATCAGAAAGCCACCGAGCGGTTGGCAGCGCGATGATCGCACGGTCGAAGCGGCCCGCCAGTTCGGCCATGCAGCGTCCAGGGCGTTGTCGGTCGGCACGTCCGGCGTTGCCCGCGCCCGCGCCATCTACAGTGCGTCGATATGCGGCGTCATGGCCGTCATGCTGGGCTTGGCTGCACTTTCCGCCGGTTTCATTGGCCGCAACATACCTACGTTGGTCGGCTCCGGTTGCGCCAGCCTGTTGCTGGTCTGGGTGGCAATGCGGAATCTGCGCAGTGCGTTCGGGTCAACGCAGTCACGCCGTCTGGAGTTGAACGGAACAGCCAGCCCGGGGTATCTGCAAAACCCCGGGGCGGACAGCATGACGCCGGACCGTGGGTCGGCGATATACTACGACCGCAAGAAACTATGTATTCGCGCAGCGGCACGGTGTGCCTTGTGTGCGCTGCTTGCCTGGGTCATCGCGTTGGATTTACACCGGAACCCGGTGATCACTTCGCTCGTTCTGGCCGGCCTGGGCTTTTCGCTGTGGCGCGTAGCGACCGCCCTCAGCCGGGCAGTCGATAAGGACTTGACGGCAATAACATGGGACGATGAGCAGATTTTCGTCCGCACGCTGACGTCGGCGCGCCGGGTGCCATGGCCATCTGTGGAGTTGGTCGATACCACGCGGCGCGTTCTCCGCCTTTTGGGCGTCATACCGGTGTGGCGGTCAGACGTCCGATATCTGGTGTTCCGGCTGCGCCAAAACGGTTCAAGCTACAAAATGAAAATTCCAGCTTACGCGCTGACGATGCGTCCCGGCACGGCCGAGGAACTCATTTGCGAGGTTGTGCGTCGGCACGCCCGACGCGCGGGCGACCCCGCGGGGTTTCAGCGCCAAGCGGATGCCGTTGGACGAAGGATGCGTGCGCAACCGATCCCCGGCGCGAGGGAGACAGGCGCATACATGATCCCCGAGGCGGCTGAATGGACGCGAGGGGCCGGGGCCGATGATCGAAGATACTGTCCGGTCGATTGCGCAAAAGCCGAACCGTCTGAAGCGGCCATGGCATGCTGGTGATGTTCAACGTCACCAACCTTTTGGAGAGGGCGCATACCATGACCAGGCGAGAAGGTAAGGTCGGCAGCGGCGAGATCAAAGCGCTGGTATCGGCGGACGGCGATTTCATTCGTTCGGCGGTGCGGACAGCGATCCAGGCGGCGCTGGAGGCGGAGATGACGGAGGCCTTGGCGGCTGAGCGGAGCGAACGTGTGGATGGCCGGCTCGGCTATCGCAGCGGTTCCTACAGCCGCTCGCTGATCACCCGTGTCGGCACCATCGAACTGCGGGTTCCGCGCGACCGCTCCGGTCTGTTTTCGACGGAGTTGTTCGAGCGCTATCAGCGCTCGGAGCGGGCTTTGGTGAGTGCGCTTGCCGAAATGTACGTGCAGGGCGTGTCAACCCGCAAAGTGAAGGCGGTGACGGAAACGCTGTGCGGCCACAGCTTCTCGGCCTCGTCGGTGAGCGAGATGAACCGGAAGTTGGATGCGGCGCTGACGGCGTTCGCGACGCGGCGGTTGGACGAACCCTATCCCTACCTGATCCTGGACGCGCGGTATGAGCGGGCGCGCGAAGGCGGGGTGATCGCCAGCCAGGCGGTGCTGATCGCGGTGGCGGTGGATGCCGAGGGCCGGCGTCAGATCCTGGCTGTGGAGCTGGCCAACCGGGAGAGCACGTCGAGTTGGCGGGAGTTTCTGCTGGGACTGAAGCAGCGCGGTCTGCATGGCGTGGAGTTCGTGGTCTCGGACGATCATGCCGGCCTCACGCAAGCCATCCGTGAGGTGTTGCCGGAGGCCGCCTGGCAACGCTGCTACGTGCATTTTCTGCGCAACGCGCTGGATTACCTGCCGCGGCGGGCGAATGACGACTGCCTGCAAGAGTTGCGCTGGATCTATGACCGGCGCGAGTTGGCGGAGGTCAGGCGGGATCTGGCGGCGTGGCTGGCGAAATGGAGCAGCAAATACCCTCGGCTGTGCGACTGGGTTGAGGCGAACATCGAGGAGACGCTGACCTACTACCGGCTGCCGCTGTCGCACCACAAGCACATGAAATCGACCAACATGCTGGAGCGGCTGAACCAGGAGATCAAACGGCGCACGCATGTCGTGCGGATCTTTCCCAGCCCGGCAAGCGGCCTGCGGCTGGTGCGGGCGCTGGCGGTCGAGACGCATGAGGACTGGCTGGAAAGTCCGCGTTACTTGAACATGGCCGATTTGCGCGAGCACAAGAAGCAGCAGATGCGAGTGGCGGCATGACAAAAGTCATGCCTTATTCAAGCCTCTCGTCGTGCTCACCGCCGTCAAGGCCGCTTCGCGCCGCCTTCGGCGGTGGCCTGCGGCCAGCCTTGACTGCGGTTGCGCGCGACGCTTCGAACACCGGAGCCCGATACAGCGAAGCACATCACCGCCTACGTGGCAGAAGGCTTTTGCACATATTGACGGACACAACTTGATCGAACAGTGCTCCCGTCCGTAACCTTTGGTCGCAAGGTCACATGATCAGGTGAGGGTAGCCACTTAACCGCCAGTGGCATGACCCGTCGCAACGGGTCACGTCCCGCCACTCGGTTGGCCAACTGGCCGCCATGCGCCCGAGCGCTCGCCAAACCTTGCTGCGATCGACCCATTGTGGGATCGCACCATGACATTGCATGATCCCCGGCACCAACCAGCGGGGGCTGTCGCAATGAAGTCGAGCCGGATGACGACCTGGATCCTTATTGCGATGGTGCTGGGCATCGTCGTTGGCGGACTGGTGCACGACCAGTTCCCCTCGCCGGCCACGCAGAAGCTGTTCGCCGGCTACGTCTCCATCGGCAGCATGATCTTCCTGCGCCTGATCAAGATGATCATCGCCCCCCTGGTCTTCTCCACCCTGGTCGTCGGCATCGGCCACATGTCGGACGCCGGCGCCGTCGGCCGCGTCGGCGGCAAGGCCATGCTTTGGTTCGTCACCGCCTCCCTGGTGTCGCTCACGCTCGGCCTTGATCCTGGTCAACCTGTTCGAGCCGGGCGTCGGCATCCACAAGGTGGTCAGCGGCGTCAGTTCCGGCATCGACGCGCACGCCATGTCGCTGGACGGGTTCGTCAAGCACGTCTTCCCGGATTCCGCCCTCCGCCCGATGGTGGACAACGAAATCCTGCAGATCGTCGTGTTCTCGATCTTCTTCGGCGTCGCCTGCGCATCCATGGGCGAGCGGGCGAAACTGGTGCTAGAAGCCATCGAGGGCCTGTCGCACATCATCCTGCGGGTCACCGGCTATGTCATGCAACTGGCCCCGATGGCGGTGTTTTGCGCGATGGCGGCGACCATCGCCACCAACGGCCTCGGCATTTTGCTGAACTACGCCAAGTTCATGGGCGAGTTCTACTTCGGCCTGGTCTGCCTCTGGCTGCTCCTGGTGCTGGCCGGCTTTGTCATCCTGGGACCGAGCGTCAAACGCCTCGTCCTGCTGGTGCGGGAGCCGTTCCTGCTCGCCTTCTCCACCGCCAGTCCTCGGAGGCCGCCTACCCGAAGATGCTGGAGCAACTGGCGAAGTTCCCGGTGGCGCGCAACATTTCCAGCTTCGTGCTGCCGCTGGGGTATTCGTTCAACCTCGACGGCACGATGATGTACTGCACCTTCGCGTCGGTGTTCATCGCCCAGGCGTATGACATCCCCCTCAGCCTGGGCACGCAGATCGCCATGCTGCTGACGCTGATGCTGACCAGCAAGGGCGTCGCCGGGGTGCCGCGCGCCTCCCTGGTGGTGATCGCGGCGACGCTCAGTCAGTTCAACCTGCCCGAGGAAGGGCTGCTGCTGCTGCTCGGCATCGACACCTTCCTCGACATGGGCCGCTCGGCCACCAACGTCATCGGCAACTCCCTGGCCACCGCCGTGGTCGCGAAGTGGGAAGGGCAATTGGTCGCCGACGAGGACACAAGGGAGATGATCGAGGAGATGGAGGTGGAACCGGCATGAGGCGTCTGTGGGCGCTGGTGGTCCCGGCGGTTCTGCTCTGCTGCGGCGCGCGGGCGGAGGACGCCGTGCTGTCCGGCACGCTGAAGACGATCAACGATCGCGGCACCATCCTGATTGGCTACCGCGTCAGCGCCCCGCCGTTTTCCTTCCTCAATCCCGGACGCCAGCCCATCGGCTTTTCGCTCGACCTGTGCCACGGCATCGCGGAGGACGTAGCGCGGACGCTGAACCGCGACCTGCAGGAGGCGGACGCGGCCGCGTGGCAGACCGGTGTCCGCATCGTCTATGTGCCGGTGACGGCCGATGAGCGGTTGCCGAAACTGGTCAGCGGCGCGATCGACTTGGAATGCGGGTCGACGACCGCCAACGCGGAGCGGGCGAAGAGCATCGCGTTCTCGCCGATTTTCTTCCTGGCTGGCACCAAGCTGCTGGTGCCGCTGCTGAATGGACGCCCGGCGGTTTCGTCCTATCGCGCGCTGGCCGGTCGGACCATCGTCGTCGGCAGCGGCACGACCAACGAAACCGCGATACGGCGGCTGGCGACGACCGTGTCGCCGCCTATCGCCGTGACCGCCGTGCCCGGGCTGGACGATGCCTACGACATGCTGGCGGCGGGCAAGGCGGATGCCTTTGCCTCCGACGACATCCTGCTGTCCGGCTTCGTTGCCACGCGGCCGGATGGCAAGCGCTTCGGCATTGCCGGCGACTACTTGTCCTATGAGCCCTACGCCATCGGCCTGCGGCGAGACGATCCCGCGTTCGCCGCGCTGGTGCGGGACAGCTTCACGCGCATGGCGAGCGAGGGTGCGCTGGATCGGCTCTACACGAAATGGCTGGTTGACCGGCTGCCGAACGGCGAGACGCTGAACGTGCCGATGAGCCCCGCCTTGGCCGAGATGTACCGGGCGTTGGGTCAGCCGGATTAGCGATGGGTGCGGGCGTGCGCAGCCGCTTGTACCGAACGCGATTTGCCGCCACCTGATCGTCGCCGGGCGCGTCTCCGTCTGTAGCGATCCTCTGCCTGCGCTGGAAAGGCAGTTGGATGTATCCGACAATTCGCAGCGGTCGTGCCAGCATTGCAACTATGCCGCATGCGAAGGAAGGGGGCGCTCGCGCCACCATAATCACTAATTGATCTCGTGTTTAATGATCACGGCGCGTTGCCAAAACGCCATATCACGATCACCAAGCAACCCCGACGTAGCGAATGCCCTGGACGGCCTTCAGCCGGAGGTCCCTGTCATCCCATCCACGTCAAGCAAGGCCTCGCGTTTCAGCCAGCTCTCGGCCTGGCCCGACGCTGCCACATCGATAGTGGCGCAACAAGCCAAGCAAATACGCGTGCTCGGGGCGTAGAATCTTCTTGTCAACTCATTCTATGGCGTGGAATATCGGCGTCCCGCAACCCGGGTCGAACCGACCGTTCAGAACAAAGGAACTCGCGCCATGACACAGCAACAAGGTCTGCAAATCCGCCGCCTCGGCGGCAAACTCGGTGCGGAGGTGCACGGCGTTCGCCTCTCGGGCGATCTGCACCCCGCCACCGTGAAATCCATCCATGCCGCCGTCCTGGAGCACAAGGTGCTGTTCTTCCGAGAGCAGCACCACCTCGACGACGCGACGCAAGAGGCATTCGCCAAGCTGTTCGGGGCGCTGAACGAACACCCGACCGTGCCCTCCGCCGCCGGCACCGAAGCGATCCTGGAGGTCAGCGCCGAGCGCGGCGAGGTCGCGAGCAACTGGCACGCCGACTTCACTTTCCTCGACACCTATCCGCAGATCACCATCCTGCGTCCGCAAACGCTGCCAGGTGCCGGCGGCAATACTCTGTGGGGCAACACCGAGGCCGCCTACGACGAACTGCCGGACTCGCTGAAGGATTTGGCCGACAAGCTTTGGACGGTGCACACCAATGATTACGATTACGTCGGCGATCGTCCGGTGCGCGAGAAAGGCAAAGTACGGCACAGCGAAGTATTCTTGCGCACTGTCTACGAAACGGAGCAGCCGCTGGTGGCGATCCACCCGCAGAGCGGAAGGAAGGTGCTGATCGTCGGCAACTTCATCCAACGTATCCTCGGATACCGCACACCGGATTCACGTGATCTGCTGGAAATCTTCCACCGCCACGCCACCAGCCCGGAGAACACCATCCGCTGGGCCTGGTCACTCGGCGACGTGGCCGTGTGGGACAACCGCGCCACCATCCATCGCGCGGTGGACGATTTCGGTGCCGAACCGCGCATCGTGCGGCGCTCGACGGTTGTTGGCGAACCGGCGGTTGGGGTTGACGGAAGGCGCGCCCGGACCCGGGTCATAGGCGGCAAACCGGCGGCCGCCGCGGCCTGAACCGGCGGCAACCGACCCCGGGGCGCGGCGGCCCCGGGGTCGGCTGAACACATTCGCGATAAATTGCACCGCCAGATCCAGCACGGGATGCGCAAGCCTGACCAACCGCGCGATAGCCGGCATGTCCGCGCCGCAAGCGGTGATGCAAACGGTTAACTGCGGCCGGAAGTGTATTTGGCATTGAACACGCACCCCAGACGTGGATTATAATGTCGCCCAGAGATGAGGAACCATGATGCTTCGCTTCGCCGCCCCTCTGTTCAGCCTGCTGCTCGCCGCCACGGCGGCACGCGCCGAACCGCTGGTCCTCCGCTTCGGCTACCCGGGCATTGGCATCGACAACCGGCCGTTCGCCGGTGGCTCGATCGTCGGTGTCGCCCATGCAAACCATTACGTCGAGCAAGAGTTCGCCAACGACCCCGATATCAAGGTGGAATGGACGTTCTTCCGCGGCGCCGGTCCAGCGCTTAACGAATCCCTCGCCGCGGGCCACTTGGACTTCGCCGCCGGTCTCGGCGACCTGCCGGCCATCGTCGGCCGCGCGAACGGATTGAAGACGAAATGGCTGCTGACCGACACGGTCCGCGTCACCATCTACCTTGCCGTCCGGCCGGATTCCGGAATCAAACGGATCGAGGATCTCGCCGGCCACAAGCTGTCGCAATTCAAAGGCACCAACCTCCAGCTTGCCGCCGACCGGGTGCTAGCGGCGCATGGCCTGAGCGAAAAGAACGTCCATTTCCTCAATCTCGATGTAGGCAACGCTGTCGCCGCCCTCTCCGCGGGCGACATCGACGGATCGTTCGGCAGCGTCGAACTTTTTGGCCTGCGTCAGCGCGGCGTGGTTTCGATTGCGTATTCCACCAAAGGCGACGATCCGACCTTCGTCCGCAACTCGGCGATCTACGTCACCGAGGCGTTCGAGCAGGCGCATCCGGAGATTGTCCAGCGAGTGGTCAGCGCGTTCCTTAAGGCCGCCCGTTTCGCCGCCGACGAAAACAACCGCGATGCGGTGTTCGATATTTGGTCCAAGAACGGCATCCCCGCTGACAGCTACCGCGCGGATTTCCTAAACGAAACGCTCGCCCACAGGCTCGACCCGCTGATCGACCCGTACGTTATCGCCCGCTACAAAGACCAGGCGCAGCGCGTGCGCGACTACGGCCTGCTGCGCAAGGATGTCGATGTCGCGGGCTGGGCCGATCGGCGGTATCTGAATCATGCCCTGGCCGAGCAACATCTGGAACATTTCTGGTCCACCTACGACGCCGAAGGCAAGAAGCTGACCACAGGGGAGGTCGAACACACCGCGACGGTTACCCATTGACTGTCCTCCTGACCGGTCTGCGGGCAGCCGCCGGCCTGGCCGTGCCGCTGCTGCTGCTCGGCGCCTGGACAGTGACCGCCCGGAACGGCTGGCTGCCGGACCAGATCCTGCCGCCGCCCGGCGTGGTGCTGGCAACGCTGCGCGAGTTCATTTCCACGGGCGAATTGCAGGATGCCATGCTGATCAGCCTGCAACGCGTCGCCAAGGGCTTCGCCGCCGGCGCCACCGCCGGGGTCGCGTTTGGCGCCGCCATCGGCCTGTCGGCGCGGCTGAACCGGCTGTTCGGTCCTACCTTCGTCGGCCTCGCGCAGGTGCCGTTGCTCGCCTGGATGCCGATCATGATCCTGCTCGTCGGCATTGACGAAACCCTCAAGGTCAGTCTGATCGGCATTGCAACCTTCATTCCGGTCGTGCTGAACGTGGCGCAAGGTTTCCGCGATGTACCCGCGGCGTTGCGGGAAGTCGGAGCCGTCCTGCTGTTCGATCCGTGGTCGATGTTCACCCACATTATTTTGCCTGCCGCGGTTCCGTCCGTTTTCACCGGCCTGCGCGAAGGGCTGGCCAACGCCTGGCAAACCGTCATCGCGGTGGAGTTGTTCGCCTCCTCGGAAGGGCTCGGCTACCTGATGTCCTGGGGCCGGCAATTGTTCCAGCTCGATCTCGTTTTGGCGGTGGTAGCGGTTCTGGCACTGATCGGCTTCGCGCTGAACTGGTGCCTCGCCCGGCTGGAGGGACGGCTGGGACGCTGGCAGGCGCGGCCGGCATGAAACGATTCAGTCCCCTTCTGGTGCCGCTCGCCGCGCTGGCGATCTGGGAAGCGATCTGCCGCCTGACGCACGTGTCGCATGAACTGATGCCGCCGCCGGAGAAAGTCGCCGCGCGGCTTTGGGACGGTTTCGCCAACGGCGGCATGATCGGCGACCTCACGGCCAGTCTGTTGCGGGAAGCCTGCGGATTTATCATCGGTGCCACCGGCGGTGTCTCGCTCGGCCTGCTGCTGGGCCTGTCGCGACTGGCCAACCGGATGTTGGGACCGCTGTTTCTCGGCTACCGGCAGGTGGCACTCTTCGCCTGGGTGCCATTGCTCTCGATGTGGTTCGGCGGCGGTGAATCCGGCAAGATCGCATTCATCGCGCTGGCCGCCATGGCCCCGGCCACGGTCAACACTTGGCGGGGAACGAGCGCGCTGCCGCACCCTTACATCGAACTCTCCCGGGTGCTGATGTTCCGGCCGCTGGACTACGTCCGATTTGTTGCACTGCCCGGAGCGCTGCCCGCGATTCTGACCGGATTGCGGAGTTCCTTGATCGCGGCCTGGCTTGCCACCGTCGGGGCGGAGTTGTTTCTCGACGTAGCGCCCGGCCTCGGCGGCCGGATGAATGAAGGACGCGAGACGTTTCAGATGGACCTCGTGCTCGCCTCCGTCGCGCTGCTCGGCCTGCTGGGGCTGACGTTCAGCCGGCTTGCCATGGCCGCCGAAAAAGCCTTGCTGAAACGGAGGACTGCCTGATGCCAGCGCTTGAAATCGCCCGGGTCGACAGGACTTTTCATGTCGCCGGCAAACCGGTCCCGGCGCTGCGAGATATATCGCTGGCGGTCCGGGATGGCGAATTCGTTGCTATCGTGGGTGCCTCCGGCTGCGGAAAATCCACGCTGCTGCGGCTGATTCTGGGTCTGGACCGGGCCGACAAGGGCGAGGTCCGCATTGACGGACAACCCGTGCACGGCCCGGGCTTGGACCGCGGAATCGTTTTTCAAGAGCACCGGCTTCTGCCATGGCTGACCGCGGAAACCAATATTGCCGCGGCACTCCGCCGCAGTGGCTTGCCGTCAGCCGATCGGCGGAAGCGTGTAGGGGAGTATCTGGATCTCGTCGGGTTGACATCGTTCGCGAAGGCATGGCCGGCGCAGTTGTCGGGCGGCATGGCGCAGCGCGTGGCGATCGCCCGCGCGCTGGTCAACCGGCCCCGCTTTCTGCTGCTGGATGAACCGCTCGGTGCGCTGGATGCGCTGACCCGGCTGCGACTGCAGGCTGAACTGGCACGGATCGTTCGGCACGGCGGCACAACCGCGCTGCTGGTGACCCATGACGTGGATGAGGCGGTGTTCCTGGCCGATCGGGTGGTGGTGATGCAGCCGCATCCGGGACGCATCTCGGATGTGCTGGCCGTGGACCTGGGGCCGCGTCGAGAGCGGTCGTCAGCCGCGTTTCTGCGCATTCGCGATACCGTGCTGGGGATGCTCGGAGTTCGAAACGGAAGCCGGTCCGGATCGCGCGTCGCTACGTATACGTAATCGAACTCCCGGTGTGGCTGTCGGACTTGATCACGATGTTGCTCTGGCTGAAGTCGCCCATCATCGTCATGCTGGTGCTGTGCACACCATCGTTCAGTGACAAAATAAACTGAATCGCCGTGCCCATGCAGGCCAGCATGGCGGACGAGGCGAGATCGGTGATGTCGATCTCGTCCGCGAGGGAATTGACTACTGAGCCATGCCCATCCGGTGGCATTGACACTCTTGACGGGTGGCACCTGCCCACCCATTGACCTCGTTTGGGCCGATCCCTCTAGAGCGGTTTGGCTATCGCTGCCGAAGGGGACGTATGGATTGCGGACCCGCATGCGGGCGGTCACGACCGGCAGCAATACGCGTCCCCCGGCGACGGCGGAGATGCTGTATCAGCAGAACGTCTCCTCCGCGACGGGCGGGCAGCGCGTTGTTGTGGGCCGGTGACGGATAGGAGCCATGCTATGCCCGGCACCGTCGCCGCCACCGATATCGCGGGGGAAGGGCCCCGGAGGCGCTAAGAACAGGCTTTGTTAGCGTGCCGGCGCACTCCGTCCATGGCCGGATTTAGTCCGGCCATCGACGGGGACGGGGCGGCCTGCGCCCCCGCCGGCACGGGGATGAGCAAGCCCGGCGCACCGCTTTATCGGCAACGGTCTGACCATCCACTGTGACCGGTCCCCGGGCCATGATATGGTCCCACCTTCCACAGGCGGGATCTGCATGCACCGGTTCAGGGTAACGCACCACAAGACCATCGGCTCGACTAACGACGAAGCGCGCCGTCTCGCCGCCGAGGGTGCCCCGCACGGCATCGTCATTCACGCGGACGAACAGACCTCCGGCCGCGGCCGCCTGTCCCACACCTGGTTCAGCCCGCCCGGAAACCTGTATCTCTCGATCCTGCTGCGCTCCGGCCAGCCGCCCGCCCGCGCCGCCGAACTGAGTTTCGTGACCGCCCTGGCCGTCGCCGACACGGTCGACGCGCTGCTGCCGCGCCAGGCCCGCGCGACGCTGAAATGGCCCAACGACGTGCTGGTCGGCGGCGCCAAGATCGCCGGCATCCTGCTGGAACATGCCGACGACGCGACGATCATCGGCATCGGCCTGAACGTGCTGCAGGCGCCGTCAAACATCGCCTACAAGGCGACCACGATCGTCGCCAGCGGCGGCATCGCCTCGGTGGATGGTGCGCGGGACATCCTGCTCGACCGCCTCGCCCGCCATATCGACGCATGGTCGCGCGACGGCTTCGCCCCGGTGCGCGAGCAGTGGCTGCGGCGATCCTATCCGATCGGGGCGGCGATCCGCGCCAACGTGGGCGGCCAATCCATCGCAGGCGTGTTCGCCGGCCTGGATGCCGACGGAGCGCTGCTGCTGGACACCTCGGCCGGCCGCCAGCGGATCGTCGCGGGCGAGGTCATCGCCGGGGATCAGGCGCCCCAGGTTTGACCTCGATCATCGCCGGTGGGAGCATCGGCTGGATGGAAACGCCGCAGCGAACCGAACTGAAAGCGCTCGCGCTGATCTGTGCCGCGCATCTGGTCAGCCACTTCCATTACCTGGTGCTGGTGCCGCTGTTTCCGATGCTGAAGCAACGCCTGGGCATCGGCTTCGTCGAGCTTGGCCTCGCGATCACGATTTTCAACATCGTCAGCGGCCTGGTGCAGACGCCGATGGGCTACGCGGTGGACCGCTTCGGCGCCCGGCGCGTGCTTATCGGCGGCCTGCTGCTTGGCGGAGCGGCCTATGTCTCCATCGGCCTGTTCCCGGTCTACCCATGGATTCTATGTGCCTCCGTCCTGCTAGGCGTGGCGAACGCGGTGTATCATCCCGCCGATTACGCCATCCTCGGCGCGGTGATCGACCCCGGACGCGTCGGCAAGGCATTTTCCTACCACACCTTCGCCGGTTTCCTCGGCGGAGCGTCTGCGCCGATCGTCATGCTGCTGATGGCGCAGAGGTTCGGCTTCCAGGCCGCGATCGTGGCAGCCGGCGCGCTCGGCTTCGCGGTCGCGGTTCCGCTGGCCGCCGCCGGTTGGCTGGACCGCACCGCCGCGGCCCGATCCCCGGCGAGCAGCGCCGGCCACATACCCCTGAAGCAGCTTCTGACGCCCACCGTGATCGGTCTGGTCGGCTTTTTCGCCTTGCTCAGCCTGAGCACCGGGGCGCTGACCAACTACTCCGCGGTTGCCCTGGTATCGATCTACGGCGTGTCGCTGTCTGCGGCGAATTTGGCGCTGTCGGCATTCCTGTTCACCTCCGCCATCGGCGTGCTGGCGGGTGGCATCATCGCCGATCGGACCCGGCGTCACGGAGATGTGGCCGCGATCGGCTTTGCCGGCGCGGGGGCGCTGATCCTCCTGGTCGGGACAGTCGATCTCGGTTCGGCCCTGCTTGTCGCGGCGATGGCGGGAGCGGGTTTTCTGTCCGGCATGATCTCGCCGTCACGCGACATGCTGGTGCGAGCGGCGTCTCCGCCCGGCGCATACGGCCGGGTGTTCGGCATCGTCACCACCGGATTCAACATCGGCGGCACCGTGGGCCCGCTGCTTGGCGGCTGGATCATGGATCACAATTTGCCGCACTGGGTGTTCTACGCGTCGGTGATTTTCATGGCCATGACGTCTGTCATGGCACTGACCGGCGATCGGCGGTCGCGCGGCCGGGAGTCCCTGGCCGTTTCGTAGGCACGCAGCGGTTACGGCGCTGCGGTTGCACACGCGGCCAAAGCCTCCCACTCTCTGCCTGACAGAGGAAGGAACCGCGCACATGTGGGAAAAACGTCCCATCGGCCGGACGAAGCTCCAGGTCACCACGCTCGGCCTCGGCACCGCCACAATGGGGGGTAGCCGTTTCAAGGTCACCCAGACAGACGGACAGGCGATCGTCGCCGCGGCGTGGGAGGCGGGCGTGCGTTACTTCGACACCGCCCCGTTCTACGGCGTCGGCGCGGCGGAGCACCGCACCGGCGATGCATTGCGTGACCATGACCGCGACGAATGGGTCCTGTCCACCAAGGTCGGCCGCCTGCTGCGTCCGAAAACCGGCAACGCGCCGTCCCCGGACGGGCGGCTGTCGCCGATGCCGTTCGAGGTGATCTACAATTATTCCTATGACGGCATCATGCGCTCGGTGGAGGACAGCTACCAGCGCCTCGGCCTCGCCCGCATCGACATCCTGTATGTGCACGACATCGGCGCCTACCAGCACGGCGCGGAACTGAACGCCGAGTACTTCGCGGTGCTGCGCGATAGCGGATATAAGGCGCTGGAGGAGCTTCGCCGCACCGGCGTGGTCAGCGCCATCGGCATCGGCGTGAATGAAAAGGAAGTCCTGATCGACGCACTCGGCTTCGGCGACTGGGACGCCTTCCTGTTGGCGGGCCGCTATACGCTGCTGGAGCAGGGACCGCTGGACGATTTGATTCCGCTTTGCGAGGAGCGCGGCACCTCGCTGGTCATCGGCGGCCCGCTGAACTCCGGCATCCTGGCCGGCCGCGACACCTGGAACTACGCCCCGGCCCCGCCCGCGGTGGTCGAGCGGGTGCGCAAGATCGAGGCGGTGTGCCAGTCGCACAATGTCCCCCTGGCGGCGGCGGCACTGCAATTCCCGCTGGCCCACCCGGTCGTCGCCTCGGTCATCCCCGGCCCGCGCAGCGCCGCCGAGTTCAACGAGAACCTGCCGCTGTTCACGCTGAAAATCCCCCGGGCGCTGTGGTCGGACCTGCGCAGCGAGCACCTGCTGCATCCGAATGCGCCCGTGCCGGCGTAGCCATGCCGATCTTCGAACGCGATGTGTGGCGGGCGCAGTTCTTCCGGCACGTCGCGTGCCCGGAGAACGTGGTCATCCCGACCGACGATGTGCGCGCATGGCCGCTGTATCCGGCGCATCGCTGGGTCTACGACAAGCTGGCGGTGGCGCTGTCGCAGGGCCTTGACGCCGCGCCGCACGGCGTGATGCCGAAGCATTTCCCGGTGTTCTCCAAGCCGATGATCAACCTGCGCGGCATGGGTGCCGGCAGCCGCGTTATCGCCGACGAAGCCGAGTATCGCGCCGCGCTGGCCGGCGGCCATTTCTGGAGCACTCTGCTGACCGGCCCGCATGTCAGCACCGACGTCGCGCTGGCCGATGGCAACCCGGTCTGGTGGCGCCACACCACCGGGGCAGTCGCTCCGGGCGGCACATTCGACTTCTGGCACATCCACGCCAACGCGATGCCGGAGATCGAGAACTGGTGCGGTGCATGGTCGCACGAACACCTTGCCGGTTACACGGGGATGGCCAACTTCGAGACCATCGGCGCCCGCATTATCGAGGCGCATCTGCGCTTCGCCGATCAATGGCCGGACCTGTATGGCCCGGGGTGGATGCAGGCGGTGGTCGGCCTCTACGCGACCGGCCGGTGGGATTATCCCGACATCGATCGCGTCGATGGCTACAGCGTGGTGCTGTTCGGCCCGCACGGGCGGCGTTATCGCCACCCTCCGGCGTACGTTGTCGATCGGGTCCTGGCGCTGGAGGGCGTGTCCAGTGTCCAAATCACCTTCCACGAGGATCGCGATCCGGCCCACCACCCCATGCCGCCCGGCGGCTTCCGGCTCGCAACCGTGAACGCAACCTCCCTCCCGGCGGGACAAGCAGCGCGTGACATCCTGCGCGAAAGCATGTTGTGATCCGAACGAACGTCCACCCCTGGCGTTAACGGTCTGTTATGTACGAGGCGGAACGCATGGTGGAAGAAGTGACGGAACGGCGGCCGGCCTCGGTGCCGCCGGCCGAAACGCCCGGGCTGAGCGGTCTGCTGACGCTCGCCGTCGGCGTCGTGGTCGTCGCTGGCCTGTATCTTGGCCGCACCGTGCTGATCCCGATCACGCTTGCTGTGCTGCTGTCGTTCCTGCTCGCCCCGCTGGTCAACCTGCTGCGGCGCATCCGGTTGGGACGCATTCCGTCGGTGCTGGTCGCCGTGATACTCGCGCTGAGCGTCATCCTCGCCGCCGGCGGCCTGATCGGCACCCAGATCGCCGATCTGGCGGAGGAGGCGCCCGGCTACGCGCGAACGATCCGGGCCAAGTTCGAAAGCGTGCAGAAACTTGCTTCGAGCGAAGCAGACCAGGTCATCCGGCGGCTCGGCCAGCAGCTCAATCCGCCCGCCGCGGCGCCGGCGAAGTCCAGGGCTGCCAATGAAGACAAGCCGCTGGCGGTGGAAATCCATCAGCCGGATCTGACGCCCTGGCAACTCGCCGAGCGGGTGATCGCGCCGGTCGTCGATCCGCTTTACACCACCGTCATCGTGCTGATCGTGACGATCTTCGTGCTGCTGCAGCGGGAGGATTTGCGCGACCGCCTGATCCGGCTGTTCGGCTCGTCCGACTTGCACCGCACGACCGCGGCGATGAACGACGCCGCGCGGCGGCTGTCGCGGTATTTTCTGAGCCAACTTGGCGTAAACGCCGGGTTCGGCCTGATCACCGGCGCGGGATTGTTCTTCATCGGCGTGCCGTCGCCGATACTCTGGGGCGTCGTCGGCATGCTGCTGCGGTTCGTGCCCTATATCGGAGCGCCGCTGGCTGCCGTCCTGCCGCTGGCGCTGGCCGCCGCGGTGAGCCCGGGCTGGTCGATGGTGGTCTGGACCGCGGGCCTCTATCTCGGCGTGGAAGCCGTCATCTCCCAGGCGGTGGAACCGATGCTGTACGGCCACAGCACCGGCCTGTCACCATTTTCCATCGTCGTCTCCGCCACCTTCTGGACCTGGCTGTGGGGGCCGATCGGCCTGATCCTGTCAACGCCGTTGACGCTGTGCCTGGTGGTGCTCGGCCGCCATGTGGAACGGCTGGAGTTCCTGGACGTGATCCTCGGCGACCGTCCGGCCTTGACCCCGGTGGAGAGCTTCTATCAACGCATGCTGGCCGGCGATCCCGACGAGGCCCGCGAGCAGGCCGAGCACCTGCTGCGCGATCGGCCGCTATCGACCTATTACGATGAGGTCGTGGTGAAAGGCCTGCGGCTGGCGGCGATCGATTCCGCGCGCGGCGTGCTGACCGACGCTCAGTTGCATCGCATCAAGGGCGCGATGCAAAGCCTGATTGACGACCTGGACGAACACGAAGACCGCGAACCGGCGTCGAAAGGATCGACCGACGACGCGACGGCACCGTCCCGCGGGGAGCAGGACGTGCCGAACCATCCGCCCCCCGGAAAGGTCGTGCCCGAGACCCTGCCCGCGGCATGGCGCGGCAAGGCGCCGATATTGTGCATCGCCGGCCGTGGCCCTCTGGATGAGGCGGCCGCGAGCATGATGGCGCAATTGCTGCACAAGCACGGCCTGAAGGCGCGGGTGCTGGCGCATCACGCGGTCTCGCGCGGATTCATCGGGTCGCTGGATCCCGAGGGGGTGGCGATGATCTGTGTGTGCTACCTGGAGATCGACGGCGCCCCGTCTCACCTGAGATACCTGCTGCGCCGCCTGCGCCAGCGCGTGCCGGCGGCGAAGCTGCTGGTCGGACTGTGGCCGGCGGACCAGGCGATCCTGACGGATGACCGGCTGCGCGCGGCGGTAGGCGCCGATGTCTATACGACGTCGCTGCACGAGGCGGTGGAAGCGTGCCTGGACGCGGCGCGGGTTGGAGTGGAGGCGGTCGCCGCGTAGGCGGATAATGCCAACGGCCGATGAGAGCGGCTCTCCCCGCCCCCCAACACGTCATGGCCCGGACGAGCCGCATAGGCGCGAACTTCACGGGATCGGCGCATTTGTGCCATGGCCGGCCTTGGGCCGGCCATCCACGACTTTGACGCCGGCAGCACCGCAAGTCGTGGGTAGCCGGGCCAAGCCCGGCCATGACACGGGGGCAACGTTGTAGCGCAAGTCCGCTTACGTTGGCGCGTATGCGGACGACCCGGGCCTTGACGTGAAGGACAGGCTCGGTGGGTCAGACCCAACGGCGCCTTGTATAATACCAACCCGCCTTGAGTTTGACCCATCAAGCCTCGCTTCCCCGTCATGGCCCGGCTTGTCCGGGCCACCTTTCACGGCACGTGCTGGCGGCGGTGCCCCGGACAGGCCGGGCCATGACGGTTTATGGCAAGAGTTGCTCTCAACCCGGACGGGTATAATTCCAGTGCGGCGTTGATTTCGATCGTCCAGCGGCGCCCGTCATTCCTGCGACGCTCGATATCCGCGCCTTTTTGTCACGATCTTAACACTTTCACACGAGCGATATGCGATGGTCCCCTAGTGGCGGCGTCCTCGAGCGCCGATGGAGGAACCGAAACAGTCGTGATGCGCTACGTGCTTATGCTGCTTCTCGCCGGCGCCCCGGCGTGCGCCGCGGAGTTGAAAATCGCGACCTGGAATCTCGATTGGCTTACCACCCGCCAGGCCGGCGATCGTGGGTTGCCCGCGGACGTCACCCGGCGCTCTCAGGAAGACTTCGACCGGCTGGCCGGATATGTGCGCGACCTCGACGCCGATGTCGTGGCGATCGAGGAAGTGGATGAATGGAGCGCTGCGGCGAAGCTGTTTCCGCGCGACCGGTATTCGGTGCACCTGACGCGGGACCATGTCCTGCAGCGGGTCGGGATCGCGGTTCGCCGCGGGCTGCACTATGAGGCCAACCCCGACGTGACTGGCCTTGCCCTGGGCCACCTGCGCAGCGGCGCGGACATCACGCTGCATCTTGGCGCAATGGACCTGCGCATCCTGGCGGTGCACCTTAAAAAAGGTTGCCGCGACCGGAAGCTGACGCGGGCCAGCGAGGCGTGCATGGAATTGCGCGATCAGTTTCCGGTGCTGGCCGACTGGATCGCCGACCGCCAGCGCGAGGGCGTGCCGTTCGTGGTGCTGGGCGACTTCAACCGCTCGATGGACCGCAAGGATGCGCTGCTGGCGTCGTTGCTCCAGGCGGCGCCGCTGGTGCGGGCGACCGAGGCGCATAGTTCCCCGTGCTGGGGCAACGAGAGCTTCATCGACCACATCCTGGCCGGCGGCGCCGCGGCTGGCTGGATGCGGCCGGATACGTTGCGGGTGCTGACATTTCGCGAAACCGATCAGGCGTGGAAGGATCGGTTGTCCGATCATTGCCCGGTGTCAGTGCGCTTCATCGTGCCGGAGTGATGCGCATCCCCTGGAGCAGAGGCAGATCCCGCGCACGCGACGGCTGGCGATCGGCACCATCCTCGCCAGCCGATTCGACACGCATGATTGTCTTACTTGTGCTTTCCCGTCCCTGTTAAGCCCGTGACGACTTCGATATCGGCAGGATCAACGATGCGATGCGGCAGTCCTCGCGGGTCAGCCACCAATAGCGAGAGTTCGCCAGAATGATAACACGCGTTGGGCGTCTTCTGACGTCGTTGGCCGAGCGATCAGCGGCTCGGCGGTACGCCCGCGATCTCGGCCCAAGATTGCAACGCGACTACGGCTCGGGTCAGTATTACACCGCGCCGCAAATCATCGCGGCGGCGCGAAAGGCTCGTTTGCCGCAGGGTCATATCGCAATCGGCTTTGCCGCATTCATGCCGCCGGAAGCCTTCGCGAATCTCTCGCCCGAGGGTGACTACCAGGCGCTCAGAAATCTGTATTCCCGCTTTGTCCGAGCGGGAGGCGGTTATCCAGCCGGACCTCCGGGCATGACTGCTTATGGTTGGGGCGCCGATCTTTCGGTGTCGGATCCCACGCACCCCGGATGAGAATGCACCGGATCGGCAGCAGGACTGCCAGGACCCGGGGACGCGTGGCACATGAGACCATGACAAACCCGTGCGCGAGCCCGGGGCCTGCCGGCCTCCGCAGCGGCGCGGACATCACGCTGCGTCTCGGCGCCACGGACCTGCGCATCCTGGCGGTGCACCTGAAGACAGGCTGCCGCGACCGGAAGCTGGCGCGGGCAATGGAATTGCGCGATCAGTTCCGGCGCCGGCCGACTGGATGGCCGGCCGCCAGCGCGAGGGCGTGCCGTTCGTGGCGTTGGGCGACTTCAACCGCTCGATGGACGGCTAGGATGCGCTGCTGGCGTCGTTGCTCCAGGCGGCACCGCTGGTGCGGGCGACCGAGGCGCGTAGTTCCCCGCGCTGGGGCAACGAGAGCTTCATCGACCACATCCTGGCCGGCGGCGCGGCGGCGGGATGGATGCGGCCGAATACGTTGCGAGTGCTGACATTCCGGGAAACCTATGCCGCGTCGAACGATCGGTTATCCGATCAATGCCCGGCGTCGGTACGGTTCGTCGTGCAGGAGTGATGGTGCCGGCTACGGACCGGAAGCGATCCGTGCCGGTGCCACGGCTCGCCCGCTTTCCCAGCGTCGGCCTTCAGAAGGATGCGGGCCTTCATCAGTCATTGCGCAGGAGGGGCGTTTCCAGCCAGCCTGAAACCGCTCTAACGCCGGGCCATGCCGGATTGTTTGCGCTCAGCGTCACCGCGATCACAACCGTACACGCGTCGGTCGCGGCACGGGGGCCAAGCTTCCCGAGCCGCGCTATGCATCCGATTGTGAGAGAAGGGCTGCTTAGAAGCCCTCGCGCTCCAGCCGCTTGCGCTCCAGCTTACGCGCCCGGCGCACGGCTTCCGCGGCTTCGCGGGCGCGGCGCTCGGAGGGCTTTTCGTAATGCCGCCGAAGCTTCATCTCGCGGAAAATCCCCTCCCGCTGCATCTTCTTCTTGAGCGCCTTGAGCGCCTGATCGACGTTGTTGTCACGCACGAGGACTTGCACTTGGCCGCCTGCTCCTTTTCAGGGCGCACCCGACGATCGGATGCGCGAAATGATCCGCACCCGGGGACTCCGGAGCGGGGGTGGGCGCTATAACATGGCCGACGGGACTTACAAGCCCATTTTAAGCGTTCTGACCGACGGAGACCGAATGGCCATTCTGAAAATCGCCCGCATGGGCAACCCGGTGCTGCTGCGGAAATGCGATCCGGTCGCCGAACCGGGCGCGCCGGAGATCCGCCGGCTGGTCGCCGACATGATCGAGACGATGGAGGACGCCCCCGGCGTCGGCCTCGCCGCACCCCAGGTCTACCAGCCCTTGCGGCTGTTCGTCTTCCGCGTCCCCGGCGGACGCGCCACCAGGGACCCCGACGACATCGAACTCGGCAACACGGTGCTGATCAACCCGACGGTCGAGCTTATCGGCGAGGAGCGCGTGCTCGGCTGGGAGGGCTGCCTGTCCATTCCCGACCTGCGCGCCGCCGTGCCGCGGGCTGCACGAATCCGTTACCGCGGCGTCGATTGCGACGGGAACGCGATCGAGCGCGAGGCCAGCGGATTTCACGCAAGGATCGTTCAGCACGAATACGATCATCTCGACGGCATCCTATATACGATGCGGATGACCGACTTCCGCCACTTCGGGTTCACCGAGGAACTCAACCGCGCCAATGCCGCATAAGGATACTGAACGATGATCGCTCCCCCCGAACGGCTGCCGGAACGCGACGCGGCGATCGAGGCGATGCTGCCTCACGTCCCCTTCGACGGCTGGACCAAGCGCGCGCTGAAGGCCGGCATCCGCGATGCCGGCATGCCGGCCGACGAGGCCGAGCTGCTGTTCCCCCTCGGCTCCGTCGATATGATCGAGACCTTTTCCGATCTGGCCGATCGGCGGATGGAGGAAGGGGCTGGAGATCTGCTGGAGGCACGGCTGCCCGCGCGGGTGCGCGCGGTGATCGCGCTGCGGCTGGAGCAGAACCGGCCGCACAAGGAAGCCATCCGCCGCGCCCTGGCGGTGCTGGCCTTGCCGCGCAATGCCAAGGCCGCCGCGGCCACCACCGCCCGGACCGTCGATGCCATCCTGCATACGGCCGGCGACCGGTCGGCTGATTTCAGTTGGTACACCAAGCGGGCGATCCTGGCGGCGATCTACAGCGCGACGCTGCTGTACTGGCTGCGCGATATGTCGGAGGACGATGCCGCGACGCTGGAATTCCTCGATCGAAGGCTGTCGGGGCTGGGCCGGGTGCGGCGTATCCGCAAGCGCGTGGACAGTTTCCTCGATCGCCTGCCGCGGCCGGGCAAGCTGCGGATGGGTGACACGGGCTGACGGACTCTCTATCTGTGGAACAACTCCGGCCGTTCTCCCCGCGGCCGGTTCACAGCGCAGGCCCATGACCGACACTCCCATCGAGCGTATCCGCAACTTCTCCATCATCGCGCATATCGACCACGGGAAATCCACCCTGGCCGATCGGCTGATTCAGCACACTGGCGGACTGACCGCGCGGGAGATGACCAGCCAGGTGCTCGACAGCATGGAGCTGGAGAAGGAACGCGGCATCACCATCAAGGCGCAGACCGTCCGGCTGAGTTACACGGCCAAGGACGGGATCACCTACGAGCTGAACCTGATGGATACGCCCGGCCATGTGGACTTCGCCTATGAAGTCAGCCGCAGCCTGGCCGCGTGCGAGGGCAGTTTGCTGGTGGTCGATGCCTCCCAGGGCGTCGAGGCGCAAACTCTCGCAAATGTCTACCAGGCGATTGAGGCCAACCACGAAATCGTGCCGATCCTGAACAAGATCGATCTGCCGGCGGCGGAAACCGAGCGGGTGAAGCAGCAGATCGAGGATGTCATCGGTCTGGATACGTCGGACGCGGTGGAAATCAGCGCCAAGACCGGGCTGAACATCGAGGGTGTGCTGGAGGCCCTGGTGACCCGCCTCCCGGCACCGAAAGGCGATGGCAACGCCCCGCTCAAGGCGCTGCTGGTGGATAGCTGGTACGACCAATACCTCGGCGTGGTGATCCTGGTGCGGATCAAGGACGGGCGGCTCAAGCGCGGCCAGCGTATCCGCATGATGTCGTCCGGCGCGGTGCACTCGGTCGAGCAGGTCGGTGTCTTCACCCCCAAGATGCTGCCGATGGACGACCTCGGCCCGGGGGAGATCGGCTTTATCACTGCCGCGATCAAGACCGTGGCGGACTGCAACGTCGGCGACACGATCACCGACGACCGGCTGCCGGCGACCGAGGCCCTGCCCGGATTCAAGCCGTCGATCCCGGTGGTTTGGTGCGGGCTATACCCGATCGACGCCGACGATTTCGAGAAGCTGCGCGACAGCCTCGGCAAGCTGCGGCTGAACGATGCGAGCTTCCATTATGAACCGGAGACCTCGGCGGCGCTGGGCTTCGGGTTCCGCTGCGGGTTCCTCGGGCTGCTCCACCTGGAGATCATCCAGGAACGGCTGACCCGCGAGTTCGATCTGGAACTGATCGCGACCGCGCCGTCGGTGGTTTACCATATCTTCAAGACCAACGGGGAGATGCAGGAACTGCACAACCCGGTGGACATGCCGGACGGCTCGGTCATCGACCATGTCGAGGAGCCTTGGATCAAGGCGACGATCATGGTGCCGGACGAGTATCTCGGCAGCGTGCTCGGCCTATGCACCGAGCGTCGCGGCCAGCAGGTTGACCTGACCTATGTCGGCAACCGCGCCATGGTGGTGTACCGCATCCCGCTGAATGAGGTCGTGTTCGACTTCTACGACCGCCTGAAGTCGGTCTCGCGCGGTTACGCCAGCTTCGACTACGCCCTGGACGGTTACGCCGAGAGCGACCTGGTGCGGATCTCCATCCTGGTGAACGGCGACCTGGTGGACGCCCTGTCGTTCATCGCGCATCGCGCCGCGGCGGAAAACCGCGGGCGGCAGATTTGCGCAAGGCTGAAGGATTTGATCCCGAAGCAGTTGTTCAAGATCGCGATCCAGGCGGCCATCGGCAGCCGCGTGGTGGCGCGCGAGACGATCAGCGCGCTGTCGAAGGACGTCACCGCGAAGTGCTACGGCGGGGATATCTCGCGCAAGCGGAAGCTTCTGGAGAAGCAGAAGGAAGGCAAGAAGCGGATGCGACAATTCGGGAAGGTCGAAATCCCGCAGTCGGCGTTCCTGGCGGCGCTGAAAATGGATGCGTGACCGGGCAACCAACGATTTGGCGGCCAGCTTCCCCCACCGTGTCATGGCCGGCCTTGTGCCGGCCATCCACGACTTTGCCGCGCCAGGGACCGCAAGGCGCGGATGGCCGGACTAAATCCGGCCGTGAGACCAGGGGCACAAGGGTGCGGAGTCGCACACCGTCCGATCCGTTGAACGGCTTGGCCGAGAGGCCCGATGATTCTTGCGCACCAATGCTTTTTACACCCGCGAATCACTGCTATGCCGGTGAATAAGACAAACTAACGCGGGCCATATGCATCGGGGGAGGAAGCCGACATGGGTGTGAGTGCGCCAACTCTGCACGAGATCGAGCCGATTGAACGCGAAACCATCAGGCGCGTGACCTGGCGGTTGATGCCGCTGCTCATGCTCGGCTATTTCTGTGCTTACCTGGACCGGTCGAACGTGGGCATGGCCGCGACGACCATGGTCAAGTATCTGGGGTTCAGCAATGCCGTGTTCGGCTTCGGTGCCGGACTCTTCTTCCTGGGGTACTTTATCGGCGAGATACCGAGCAATCTGATACTCAATAAGGTGGGCGCCCGGCGCTGGATCGCCCGCATCCTGATCACCTGGGGCGTCATCGCCGCACTGAGCGGCTTCGTCTGGAGCGAGCCGAGCTTCTACGTCAACCGCGTCCTGCTCGGGTTGGCCGAGGCCGGGTTCTACCCGGGTGTACTGCTGTATATGACCTGGTGGTTTCCCTCCTACTATCGCACCCGGATGATGGGCATTTTTCAGTCAGCCAGCGTGATCTCGCTGTTCGTCGGGCCGCCGATCGGCGGATTGCTGCTGCAGTTGCAAGGATGGGGCGGGCTGGAGGGCTGGCAGTGGCTGTTCATCATCGAGGGATTGCCGCCGATTATCATGGGCTTCGTGACCTGGATGCTGTTGACCGACCGGCCGAAGGACGCGGCGTGGCTGGCGCCGCAACAGCGGACGTGGCTGCAGGAGCGGCTGGACTCCGAGCAGGCCCAGCGTGAGGCAGTCCGCAAGTATTCGCTTGGCCAGGCGTTCCGTAATCCCGAAGCTATGGCTGCTGACCCTGGCTTATGTCGGCCAGAACGGCTCGGCCTACGGGCTGGTGTTCTTCCTGCCGCTGATCGTCAAGGGCCTCGGGGTATCGACCGGGTGGATCGGACTGGTCAGCGCGCTGCCCTATCTGTGCGCCTTCGTGGCGATGATCTACTGGGGCTACCATTCCGACGTTCACGGTGAGCGGACCTGGCATGTGGCTGGCGCTGCGCTGGTGGCCGCGGGAGGGCTGGCGGCCTGCGTCCTCATCGGCGCAGGCCACCCGATCGTGACGATGATCGCGCTCTGCATCGCGATGATGGGTCAGCAATCCCTGATACCGACGTTCTGGTCGCTGCCGAGCGCCATGCTGACTGGCGTTGCGGCGGCGGGCGGGTTGGCCATGATCAACGCGGTCGGGAATTTGGGCGGTTGGCTCGGGCCATCCGTCTACGGGTTGGTGAAGGACGCGACCGGCAGTGCTGACATCGGATTGCTGTGCCTGGCGGTGGGACCGTTGGTGACGGCTATTGCGGTGGTGGTGGCTGGCCACGATCCGCGGCTGGAACGCCTGATGTCGCGTCCGCAAAGAACCTGATCGGGGGCTCTGCTTAAGGCGGCAGCGGCTGAGCGGAGCGGAAACGTGGCATGAGGCGTTGCAAAATACCCGGTTGCAACACTTAAGACTTACGCACGAAAAATCGGCGCATTGAGTTCTTAAGGCTGTTCTGTGAATGGATTAAGTGTAAACCAAATCCATGATTTGCGGATATGCACGGGGACCGACGGACGCAGCGTTGACGCCCGGGTGCGGCAATTGACCAAGAGCGGCGCGCAGACTAACCGCGTTCAGCTTGCAAAAGCGCTTGCGGCGCCCGGCGACGTGCTGATGCGGAATCGCCTGCCGGGTTGACGGGTGTCCGTTGACATTATGAAATTTTAACGATAACTCACCGTTGAGAGACTAACGTGTGGTTGATATCCCATGTCCGTCAATGATCATATCGTAGACAAAAATACCGCGGCTCAGCGCGACGGGGTGAAACCGAACGTCGCGGTCCTGCGCACCGCTACCGATTCCGATATCCTGATGGGCTACGAGATCTTCCTCGGCCGCAAGCCGGAGAGCCCGTTTGTCGTCGCCCGTGCGCGTGGCAAGCCTCTGGCCGGCTTTGTGAGTGAACTGCTGCTCTCAAGCGAGTTCCGCACCTCGGTGCTGGAGGCGTTGCAAGGCGGCCGCGACCTGCCACATGAGTGCGGCTCAGCCGCGCCGTCAGCGGGCCAGATCGACTGGCTGCTTAGCTATCTCGCGGCACCGGACGATGCCGTGGAGCTGCTGCGCTCTGCCCCCACTTGGCGCGACTGGCTACGTGTGGTGATCGCCGTACTGGTCAGGTGCAGGATGTACAAACCGGCTTGGCCGCCGCAGGCCGATCTTGCGGGTGACAGTCCCGGAGCGCCGTCGCCGCAGCAACGGATCATCAAGGGCTTCATTGATTCGGTCGATCAAAGTGGCGTCGTGCTCGGTTGGGCCTATGACATGGCGGCACCGTCCAAGCCGTTGATGCTAAGGTTGTTCATCGATCGTTCCTATGTCTGCGACGTTCTCTGCGGCGCGCTGCGGCTGGACGTAGCAGCCGCTGGTCACGCCGCCGAGGTCGGCTTCCGTGTCTCTTTGCCGAGGAAGGCTTGCGACGGCCAACAGCATACTTTTTCGTTCCGGGACATCGACGACAACCCGGTGTTCCTGCCCGACAGCGCCGAAAGTGCTGTCGAAGAGCACAGCTTCAGCATCGGGACTTACTTCGATCCCGTGTTTTACGCCGATCAGTATCTGACCGGACCGGCGAGCGGTGACCAACGAGAACTCGACCATTGGAACCATATCGGCAAAGACATGGGCTTTGCGCCTAACGCAGACGTAATGGTCGAGCTTTTGGCCGAACAGGGCAACACATTACCCGACAAATTCTCAGCAAACTCGTACCGCTACCTCAACCACGACATCGCGGGGAAGATCTCCGAAGACTGGCAAGCGGAGCTGCACTACCTGCAACACGGCAAGCAGGAATCGCGGCCCTACCGGCTCACCGAAACACAGTTCATTCTCGAGGTTTATTCCGATGGTGAAGCCGCATCTATAGAAGAAATCGCCAATCGCGTTGGGCAGAATGAAGTCTATCGCGATGTCAGTGATATGCTGACACGCAACGGCGTCACTTCAGACGCAATACTGCGCCATTTCAAGGCCGAAGACTACGCCTGCGCGGCGCCGATGCGGTTCCGTAATCGGCTTCAGGCGATTCGGCATTTCCTCGAATCCGGTCGCGAGGCGTTGGCACCGATCTGCTTCGATCTCGCCTTCGATCCGCTCTTCTACCGCGCCCAACTCGGCCCTGAGCACGCCAGCTCTGCAATGTCCGACGCCGATCTCTATTTGCATTTCCTTAACAAGGGTCTCGATGCGAACGTTCCGCCCAACGAGAGTGCAGCGCTGCACCAGTTGGGGCTCACCAGCCTGCCTGCCTATCCGGAAGGCTTCGACCCGAAGATTTACTGCCAGCGCAACCCGGACCTCACCGATCTAAAGCACGCCTCCCGCTGGAAGGTAATCGCTTCCGTTATGGCCTCCGGCCTTGCAGAGGGACGGCAGGGCTGCGCGCTCGACGCGACGACCTGCGACGTCTACCGCGTAGCCGCTGACCGGCTTTCACTCGGCCATAGCTATAAATCGGCACGCACACTCTACGAGAAAGTGCTGGGTGCCTTCCCTTCGCACATGATGGCGCTGCGTCACTACGGGGACTGCCTGCTGCACCTTGAGGAGTATTTCCAGGCCACGCTCGTATACGAGCGTCTGATCGATCTTGGTCTGGACAACATATGGACTCACATCAACCTGACCAATTGCCTCGAGCGACAGCAACGCTGGATGGATGCGGCGGAGGCGATCTACCGGATTTCCGAACGCCACCCGGGCGACCGCGGCCTGAGGCAGCGCTACGACGACGTAACCCGCGCCGGCTTCGACACGCTCTCGGGAGAGGCGACCTGGCTCGCCGAGCACGGACACTACACGCAGGCGCGCGATGCGATGGAAGCCGCCTGCGCCATCCTCACGCTGCGCCTAAGCCGCCAGGCGCCGCCTGTGCACCGTTTTCGCACCTGCAAGCGAATTGCGATCGTCGCCGATCTCGGCCTGCCGCAATGCAAGCTGTACCGCGTGGACCAAAAATGCGAGCATCTGGCTGCCGCCGGTTACGCCGTCACGGTGTTCGATTACCATAGCGAAATCCCCGCATATCTCGACGCCAGCAGCGATTTCGACGCGGTGATCCTCTATCGCGTGCCGGCGAAACCCGAGACCATCGCGGTCGTGGAGGCGGCACGAGAGGCTGGCCTGGCGACCTTCTATGAGATCGACGACCTCATGTTCAACTCCGCTGTCTTCCCCGACAGCTTCGAAAGCTATGGCGGCCAGATTTCGCCGTCGACCTACGCCGGGCTTGTGATCGGCACGGTAGCGCTGCGATACGCGATGTCGGTCTGCGACTATGCCATTGCATCGACGGTACCGCTCGCTGACGCCATGGCGCCGCTTGTTGTCCGCCGCAAGGCGTTTGTCCACCGCAATGCGCTGGGCCGCGTGCACCACCGCGGGATGTCGCCGGGCGGCCCTGGCGGCGACAGCAGGGTGTCCCTGTTCTACGGAACTGGCACGAAAGCGCATAACGAGGATTTCGAGCAGGAACTGGCGCCCTGCCTCGCCAGGCTCTTCGAGAGGCACGGCGAGCGAATCCGTCTTGTGGTCATAGGCCACCTGACCATGCCAGAGATCCTGAGACCCTACGAGGACAGGATCACCCAGCTCGATCCGATCTGGGATATCGAGCTCTACTGGTCTCTCCTGCGCGGCATGAGCATCAACATCGCCGTGCTTAAGCCCGGGCGCATCGCCGACTGCAAGAGCGAGATCAAGTGGCTGGAGGCCGCCATGCTGGAGGTGCCTTCAGTGGTGAGCGCAACGGCGACGTACCGGGAGGTGATCGAGGACAACAAGACCGGCATCCTGGTGCGCGACGCGGAGCACTGGTTCACGGCGCTTGATGGCCTTATCAGATCACCTGCCAAGCGCCGCACCATGGGCGCCAGGGCGAAGCGCGCAGTGATGGAGCGATACAACGTTCCGGCCATGGCCGCGAACATCAGCGCCATCATCGGCAGCGTGTGCCCGTCTCCGCAACCGGCGGCGCCAAGGCGCACCCGCGTGCTGCTGGTGAACGTGCTGTTCCCGCCACAATCCTTCGGCGGGGCGACGCGAGTCGCCGCCCACAACGCGCTCGATATCGCCGACGCATACGGCGGCGAATTCGAGATCGAGGTGTTCACGAGCGTCGAGGGCGAGGCGGTTGGCCACCGCGTCCGCACCTATGTCTGGGAGGGCATCAGAGTCACCGCGATCTCCACCCCTGCGGAACCGAATATCGACCTCAAGGTCGATGATCCGAAGATGGCGGCGGCGTTCGCCGCCGTTGTGGACCGATTCGCGCCCGACCTCATCCACTTCCACTGCATCCAGCGGCTGACCACGTCGCTCTGCGACGTCGCTATGGAGCGGGACATTCCGTATCTTATTGCCGCACACGACTCCTGGTGGCTGTCCGACAGGCAGTTCGTGATCGACGAACTCGGCAACCATGTCTTCTATCATTTCGGCGACCCGGTGGCGCAGATCAAGGCGGGCGGCAAGCCGTCCCTCGCGCGCATGTTGGCGAAGCAGCGGTGCCTGCAGCGCGCGGCGAAGGTGCTCGCTGTCTCAGATCCCTTCGCAGGCATCTATGCCGGGTGCGGCTTCGACAACATCATGGTGGTGGAGAACGGCCTGCCGCCGATCGAGCCGCATCCGCGCACCCGAAGCGAGGACGGCCGGGTGCGTGTCGCGCATATCGGCGGTGCCGCCTTTCACAAAGGATTTAACCTGGTTCGCGCCGTCATCAGCACTGGCGATTTCCCCCGCCTGCGACACCTGCAGATCGACCATTCGCCCCAGTTGCGCAGCCGCTGGGGCAGCACCGAGGTGATCCACCGCAGCATCGTGCCACAAAAGGATGTCGGCCGCCTCTACGCGGAGATCGACGTCCTGCTGGCGCCCTCCCTCTGGCCGGAGAGCTACGGTCTGGTCACGCGGGAAGCCGCGGCATGCGGCTGCTGGGTGGTGGCGTCGGATCGAGGAGCCATCGGGGGCGATGTAATCCCTGGCACCGGCTTCGTGATCGACGTGAGTTCGCCCAAGCCGCTGCGCGATGTGCTTCAGGAGATCAATGACAACCCGCAAACCTACACACGCAGCCCGACGGTCTCTCACAAGATCCGCACGGCGCGCCAGCAGGCGCTGGAACTCGCCGAGATATACCGGGAGTTCGCCGCGCGGCCGGGGCGGCAGATAAAAGCCCCGGCGAGCTGGGTAAGTTCCAGCGGTGCCCCCGGCGCCCACGCGACCTTCTTATCCGCGCCACCGCCGGGGCCGCCTTCAGCACCGTTGCGGCCATGATGGCGCGAAAACGACGGAAGACTGCGAGATACAAATGCTGGCGCCGTTCCGAGACGTCGTTCGCCTTGACCCGCTCGACCACGGTGTGCTCGCGTCCGTGGTCGGGGAGCGCATTTCACTCGTCCGGACGCCGAAACTCAAGGCTCTGCCGCGATGTCCGCTCTGGAACACCCCCAACCAGACCCGTAGGGTGTGGTGTCCCAAAAGTTAGCAAATCGATCGCATTGCCTTTTTCGGGCCAAACTGCGGAAGTTGGGCCAGGTTACTTGAAGCCTTGCTACCGTCTGGTAGTTATGTTGATCCTCAAAGAACTGGATCGAGCGAAACAATCGGCCCCACTTCGCCGTCAAATAATCCCGCGGAAGAAATACATTAAGATTATACCCCTCGTCTACTGCAGTCGCGCCTTCGCGGGTTGCGCGCCTGCGCGACGGCTTGATCAGCGGCGCGGATGCGGCGAACGGCGGCGGGCAGGGTGCGGCAGATCGAACCGGGAAGGAGCCCAGAGCCATGCCGACGCACATCGTTTGTGTCAATCATCGCGACTATTGCGGCCAAGGCCGCCGCTACGTCGAGCACCTGCACGACATGGTGCGGCGTCATCTGCCAGCGGACAGCTTGGCGCAGTTCGCCTGTTTCACCGACGATCCGCAACCTTACGCCGCCGGCATAGACAAGCGCAGCCTGCCCGAGGGGCTGAATGGCTGGTACAACAAGCTCTCCCTGTTCCGCCGCGGCCTCTTTCCGGAAGGCGACCGTGTGGTGTATTTCGACCTCGATACGCTGATCATCGGGCCGCTCGATGAGATCCTGGCCTATGACGGCGAATTCGCTATCCTGCGCGACTTCCTCCGCCAGGGCGGCTTCGGCTCGGGGGTGATGCTGTGGCGCGCCGGCGTGGGCCACGACATCTGGGAGAGCTTTCTCGCCGAAGGCTTCCCGCATGTCGAAGGCGGCGACCAGATCTGGATCGAGCGGCACCGGCCGCCCCGGGTCGATCCGCTGCAGGAGCGTTTCCCCGGCCGGTTCGTGAGCTACAAACTGCACTGCCAGTTGCAGGCGCCGGCTGCGGCTGCGGTGGTCTGTTTCCACGGGTTGCCGCGCCCGCACGAAGCGACCACCGGCTGGGTGCCGCTGGTCTGGTGGCCTGCCAGGCCGGCGCGGCAGGCGTCCCCGCCCGAGCCGGTGACCCCGCCCGAGGCAAGGTTCTGGTTGGACAACGCGGCCAGTTTCATTACGCCGCGCACCGCGCTTGAGCATCCGGAGGGGTTCGACCCCGGTCCGTATATGGCCGGCTTCTTCGTCGGTTGCTCCAGCGTTAGCGACGTCGGATGCGGCAGAGGTCGGCTCTCGGCAGGCTTTCGGCCCGATATCTATCTCGGGCTGGACATCAACGCCGATGTGCTGGCCGCCGCCCGGCGGACCAACCCTGACCACCGCTATGCGGGCGTCCTCCCGGGCGAAGCTTTTCCACCGAGCGATGGGATGCTGTTTTACTGCGTGCTGCTCCTCGTGAGCGACGCGGCCTTGCCCGACCTGCTGGCGCGGGCGACCGCCGCCGCGCGGCGGGTCGTGATCGGCGAAATTATGGACCGGCGGTGGCGGCGCGGCGGCGAACCGCCCGTATTCAATCGCGAGTTGGAGGATTATGTCATCCAGATGAACCGGCTCGGCTACGTGCTACGGGCGCACGACCGGCGTATCTACGAGCACTATAATAACGAACTTTGGTGGGGCTCGCGGGATACGCGGCTGACGGTGTTGGCGTTCGAGCGCGCCTGACGATGTCGATGGCCGGGGGCTGCGACCGAAGAATGAACGACGGTCCCGCGGCAAGGCCGGCTGGCGTCGCGGTCCGAACGGAAAGGCGGGTGTGATGGACGAGGGCTTGGATCTTGAATTCGATCAGCCGGCACGCATGGGTGCTGTGCCGTCCGGACGGGACGGTGCGGTCGCGGCGGGTGGTGTTGGCGCCCGATGGGCGGGTCATAGGATATGACCACCCCAACGAGGCATTTTGGACCTTGTTCGGCTACGGCATAGCCTTTCTTGCGCGCGACGGCCAGGTCACCTCGGTGTCGCACAGCTCTGCCCGGGACACCTCCGGCAGCATGCGCATCGCCATGATGCACCCGCATCTCGGCGGCCGGCCCGCGCATGTGCTGGTAGAATTGCCGAACGACGTGGCAGACGCAAACGAGCCAGCCGCCGTGCCGCAACCTGAGACGCTCGCGCCACCCGCGGCGGTCCGGGCAGCCGCCGGTCCTGCTTCCGTCCTGCCGGACGGCCCGCCCGCCGCAAATCCGGCGCGGCCACGCACCGAGTTCGTCCTTCCAGACGCGGCGGCCGGTCTGCTCAACCCTGAACTCGCCCGCGTCTTCCTGATCGCTAACAATCCGGCCATCGGCGACGATTGGTACGACGCAGGGTTGTCGCGGGCGGACATGATCGTACAATTCAACCGTGCGGTGCACTTTGAACGCTTGGCCGACCAGCCCTGCCACAAGATGCACGTGTTCGCCGCAAGCGGCCGCTCTTGCTGGGGGTTCACCGAGGACGGCGAGCCAGAGCACCCTTATGAGCGCCAGCAAGCCGCTTCCTTGATACTGGCGGTGCTGAACTGGTTGCCGGAGGCGGTGCGCCCGTATTGGGCGCGCATCGAGGGCAGGGCGAGGCTGATGGAAATCTACCCGGCCACGCACATCCCGCTCTTCAGCTATCCGGCCGGACGGGCTCCGTCGGTTGGTTTCGCGACGGCTGGCTTGCTGCGGACGGCGAACTGGCTGCGCCGGCGGTCGGGCGGGCAGCCTTTGGAACTCGTTCTGGTTGGCTTCACCGGCAACTATCCCGCAGGGCAAGCCTGGGCCGGCCACGATTTCGCCTACGAGCAGGAGTGCTACCGCACGTGGTGCGAGCTGCGGCGGCTTTAATGCCAGCGTGCCTTGACGAGGACGCCGGGGGGTGGTTGCGTGCGGTGCGATCGCTTCGGCTGGATGGGGTCAAGCGTGAGTTTTCAGCCAGCGCCAACGGGGAGAATCGATCGGTCCCGAATTGGGTAAGCGATAATTCCAATATTAACCGGTTTCCAAGCGCGATTCGCCTGCTTACCAGTTCGCACCGGATTGACCTCCGGAGACTTTGTATCGTACCTACCAGAAAATTTGGCGGGTGTCGCGAAGCACAAGTCGAGATGCCGTCTATCCACGTGATTGGGCATACCTCGGGGAGTATGTGACCGTGACACGCAAGCGGGTTTCGCCTCGAAAATTGTCGGGCACCCCTTCTTTATTATGTTTGTGGATTCTTTTCGGCGCCAGTTCGACTGCCGCCGCCCAGAACCCCGGGATCGTCGTGGGCGTAAACTGGGTCATCCGTCCCGGGATCACTGTCGAGCAAGAGGATACGACGTTAAAGGACTTGAAGATAGCTGGCGTTCGTGTAGTCCGGTCTGCACTCCCACTTGATCCGTCCGGCGTCGTCAGCGACGCGGGCTTGGATCTTGCAAGGCGCATCAATGCACAAGGTATCTCGATCCTGTGGCTGGTGCGGCTTAGATATCCGGATGACGCTCCAAGCCGACCGTATCTCGCACGGGATTTTCCCCATGAATGGAGCGGTCACCCTCTATCGTATGCGGACCCGGAGCTATTCAGAGCGTCGTTCCAGGAATCGCTAAACAGGCTGGAAAAGGCTGGCATCCGCCTCACCGCATTCGAATTAGGCAACGAGTTGAACGGAGCTGCGTTCAATGCGGAATTCCCCTTGCCAGGGCAGGGGAAGCTTTTCGGACTGAGCGACCTTTCAACAGACCCTGAGGCGAAGCAGATTGCGAAGGGCTATCTGCGATATCTTAAAGTCCTTTCGGTCCTCAAGGATGTTCGCGACCACTCGACGCTCAATCGGAATACACCGATCCTTTCCTTCGGCCTGGCCGCATCGGAGCTTCCGGAAGGACCCGTCAAAGGCTGGAAGATCGACGGCGTCAGCGCCAATGCTACGTTGCAATATTTGCGCTCCAATGGCCTCGACAATCTTGCCGACGGCTACGCTGTGCACATCTATCCGTGGTCGACCGGCCCGGGGATCCCAAGCGCGATGGCGGAGCGGCAAGACCATCTTGCAAAGTACGATCTTGCGGAGTGCCGGCCTGAAGGATCCGCAAATGGCAAGCCGTGCTGGATTACCGAATGGGGCTTCGCCAATGCTGACCCGGCGTGCCCGGTCAATGAAACAAGCCAGATCGCTCTTGTCGATGAGATGAAGGGCCTTTTTCGGGAATACGCCAGCCGCGGCAGACTGCAGGGGTTGATCTACTATGCCTGGGTGGACGGCAGTGAGCACTTCGGGGTTTTCCGGTGCGGCAAGCTAACGGGGACTGGCCGATCTGCACTTTCTCCGCCGTAACGGTAACTTCTGCGGCTTCAGATCCGCCGGCCGGTGCGTCGTCCATCCGGTCGAGCCAGGCACCGTCCGACCGGTCGCCCCCTGATTTTATCATGTCCCCACCGTACATCCCGCCGCGCGCAGCATAGCAGCCCCCCGCGCCCGCCAGATCGAAGCGTTGCCGTATCTGTCGCATTCAGGCAACATTAGTCTCGCCTGACGACGCTGGATAAGCGCCGCGCGCGATGCGGGGCGCACCACCATAGGGGAGCCTGAATTGTGAGGTTTGTCATTGCAGTCGATGCAACGCTCCTGCCGGCGGTGCAGAAACTTGTCCTGCCTGACGGGCCGACGATCGAACCGTTCGACGCTGCGGCGCCGGACGGAGTTGGCGCGGAAGCCGGGGCGTTGATCTGCGGCCTCGTGCTGCCCGCTTGTACCGAGGGGGAGGAGGAGAACGCCGCCACCGCCAGGCTGCGTGCGCTGTTGCCCGAGCCGTTGCGCGAAGACGGCATTTTCTTCCTCTCCCGACGCAGCGAGAAGTCGCTCACCAGCTGGTGCTGGCAGCGCATGCGCCGCGTGCTGGAGCATCTGGCGCGCGAATATGCCCGCGCTCATCTCGCCCTTGCCACCTATCGCGAGCGAGAGCAGGTGCTGGAACGCTCGCTCGCCACCGCCGAGGCGGCGTTCGTCGATTTCCGCCGGGAGCCTCTGCGCCTCGCGCTGCGGCTCGACTGGAGCGGCGCCTACGTGTGCCCGGCGACCGAGGGCGAGACGGGTCAGCGCGTGGTGATCCGTCAGCGCGTGCCGGTCCCAGTGGCCAACGTTATTTATGTGGACCTGTTCTTCAATCGCGACGGCGCCGGGCTCGCAGGCGAGGCCCGGGTGCTCATCCATGGCCTCTATTCCGCCGCCGCGCTTCACGAGAGCCGCTTCCCCATCGCCGCAATCCGACAGGGCTGGAAGCGATTCCGCTGCGCCGCCGCTGACCTCGTGCTGCGCCAGCCGCTCGGCATCGAGATTGCGCTCGACGGGCCGGCGCTGCACGACCTGATGCCCGGCCTGTCGAACCCGAACCCGATCGCTGAAGACTGCGCCGAGGTCGAAGGGCACGGCCCGGTCGGACGGGCGCTCGCGCTGCAGGTCTGGTGCGGCGTCGCCGGCCTCGCCTATCCGCGCAACGTCACCGCCCTCGCCGCGGAGACTCCCGCCGCGGCGCTGGAGACGCTGAGCGTGCCGGCCGACGCGCTCGGGGCCGCCACCGCGTATGCCGTCTCCCGCACGGACATCGACTTCGCCCCAGTCTCCTACGACGGGGCGACGCAGTCTCTGCTGGTGCATCCGCTCGGCCGAATGCCCACGGTCGCTCGGCTCAGCCGCATCGCCGTGCGCAACCTCAACTCGGTCTCCGTCCTCGCGCACCTGCGCCACGCCGAGGCGAAGAGCACGGAGTGCGCCATCCTGGTGCTGCCCAGCATCGACCGCCCGCCGCGCTTCGATGAAGGCAGCGGGCTACTCGCCATGGCGAACTGGGTGCGGCTGGAGGGCGGTGAGTGGGGCGACGTGCGCTGCTCGTTACCTAAGCCGCTCAGCGCCGAGGTTGACATCTACCTGTTGACACGCAACCAAACCGAAATATTCGATCTGTCCTGGGCTTTCTTCCGCGGGCTTCAACTGGTCTGCGGCGTCGAGAAGCCGGAGTTGGCCGTCACGCTGCCCTCCGGTGAGCCACAATGATTGCGGTTGTCATCCCTGTCTACGGGCACTCGGTGCTGCTGTTCGACGCCGTGCAGTCGCTGGCGCGCGCCGACGGAGCGTCCGTGGTGATCGTCGACGACGGCTGTCCGACGCTCGAAACGTCGCTCGCCGGCCTCGGGCTCGCCGAGCTGGCGCCGCACATACATTATCTGCGGCAACCCAATTGCGGTCTATCGGGTGCACGCAACCGCGGAATTGCCTACGTCATGGAGCGGCTGCCTGAGGCCGAGGCGATCTTCTTCCTCGATGCCGATAACATGCTATCGGACTGGTCGCTCGCCGAGATGCGCCGCATGCTGGCCGAATATCCCGACGATGACTGGTTCTACCCCGACATCCGCATGTTCGGGCTGGAATGGGAGGCAGATTATGCCGGCAGCTTTTCGCCACTGATTGAATCCCTGGTTAATATTTGCGAAGCGGGCAGTCTCGTGCGCCGGCGGATCTTCGAGAGCGGGTTGCGCTTTTCCGAAGAGCTGAAGCTCGGTTTCGAGGACTGGGACTTCTGGCTCACGGCCATCGAGCGCGGCTTCCGTGGCCGGCACTTTCCCTCCTCGGGGTTCCGCTACCGCAAACGGCCGGAGAGCATGCTGGCCAACTCGACGCGTGCCGAGATGCAGATCCGCGCGCAACTCGAAAGCCGCCACCCGTGGATGCTCGACATCGTCTGGGCGGTGGGCGCCGAACATCGCACGGTGCCGCGCTTCGCTGTCCACCTTGTCGATCTCGACATCGTCCGCCTGACCTCCTCGCCGGACATGGTGGCGGAGGAGCTATCCTTGTCTGACTATGTTGCTCGCTTCTGGGCCGCGATGCGTGCACCCAAGCAATACCATGCCGGCGCCATCGTGATCGTGACGACCAGCCTTCACCTCGCCGCACTGAAGGGGGCGGGGCTGCTCGGTTGGGTGCTGTACGATCTCGAAGTGCGGCTGCGCGACGCCAACATCGCGACGTTCAGCCTGGCGCGCCATTCCCGGAACCGGCTGGCGATCAGCGCGCCGGAGATCGGACCGGTGGCCGATGCCGGGCTAGCCGCGCTGTCGATGGATCTACTGCGCAGCATCTGCCGCGATCCGTTCGACGACTGGATTCAAACTGCCACGGACAGCAAGCCGATGCTGCGCCTGTCGCGCCGCACGGTGGAACTGCCGCGTCGCTCACCCCACCATGCGTCACTCGGTGACATGGTGCGCCAGCTTGTGCGTCTGTGCATCGATCTGCGCCGTTCGCCCTACGCCGCGGGCACCGGTCTGCCGGAGCAGGACTGTTCCCTCGGCACGCCGAACCGTGCCGATCTGAACAGCAAGCTGCGCGCCAAGTTCGGCGGCGGCGTTCTGCCGCCAGCGATCGCAAGGCAGCGACCTGAGATCGCCTTCGCGCTGCCGAGCTTCGAGTTCGGCGGTGTCGAGCGCGTGGCCCTGTGCGTCGCGCGTGCGCTGCGCAGGCAGGGCTTCGTGGTGAGCCTGCTGCTGCTCCGCAGCCGGACCGCGCAGGTTTCCGACGAATTCGCCGCCGCCTTCGACCGCGTGTTCTTTCTCGACAACACGGAGTTCGAGAATTGGACTGGCCCGAGCTACTGGGGCACGGCGCTCAGCCGCTGGTCAATCTCGGGCGAGCAGGCGAACGAGTTAAACCTGGTGTCGATCTTCGATGCGGTGATCGCCTGCCATGCTGGCGACCTTGCGGGGCTGTTCGGCGCGTTGCGCCGGCGCGGCGTCGTCACCGCGGCTTACCTGCACCTGTTCGACGCCGTCGAGACGCAACGCAACACCGGCCATCCGCATATCGCCCTCGCCTACGAGCACGCGCTGGACTTGTTCCTGTGCTGCTCGGAGGACATTGCGCTGCAGATGCACGCGCGCGGAGTGCCTTCGGCCAAGCTTGTCACCGTCCCCAACGCCGGCGGGGTTGACATTCCGCCCGACTTCGCCGCCGCCACGCTGCAAGCACGACGGGCGCGCGGCGGGGGGCCGCTCCGCGTGCTGTTCATTGGTCGGCTTGACCCGCAGAAGGGGCTAGACCGGCTGGTGTCTATCGCTGCCGAGCTACGCGAGAGAGAGATCGCCGAAATCCGCATGGCCGGCCGCCCGCTGCTGGGGCAGGACGCGGCCTTGGAAGAAATCGGCGAGTTGGTGGAGGAGCCACTGTTCGGACGCGACCAACTCGAGGCCTACGCCTGGGCCGACGTGCTGCTCCTGCCCTCGCGCTATGAGGGGCTGCCACTGACCGTGATTGAAGCCATGCAGCTCGGCGTGGTGCCGATCTGCGCCGTGAGCGGCGCGCTGGCGGAGGTGGTGGCGGACGGCATCAACGGTTTCCTGGTCAGCCAGGAACATTGCGTGCTTGAGACGGTGGCGCATGTCGCCACGCTCGCCGGGGACCGGGCGCGGCTGCTTGCGATGGCCGAGGCGGCAGCGCGGGTGCGGCGCGACTGGGACAGCGCGGTCGCCGACTTCGTCGTGGCCCTGCGAGGCCTCCTGGCGAAGCAGGCTTCGGCGCGGGCGCGCCTGCCGCGGCCGGCAGGATGATCGTGCCCGCTCATCTGGTTTTTGTGGGGTTGAGCGGGCCCGCGCCAGTCCTCTCAATTCGCATGCCTGCTCAGGCGACAGTTCGATCGGCAACGCTTGGTGAGCCGGCCAGATAACTCTCTTCTCGGATCGGAACGGCGCTTCACGATGCCGATGGCGTCCGGCCTATGGCGACGCCCAAGAATAAGCGAATCCGGGGGGCCGTCCCCTTCCGTCATGGCCCGTCCGGGCCACCCCCGCCAGCACCTGCCGCGACGCGTGGCCCGGACAAGCCGGGCCATGACGTTTTGGGAAGCCCTGTCCCTGAAGCGGTAATTTCTGGCCGTCGCCTATGGTTCGCGGCGGCAAAATCTCTCTTCGGGGGCATCTGTGGAAAATGCGATTTGTTTTGCCGCGGCCAGCCCAACAAGGTCGCTAATTTCAGCGAGGTGTTATAAATTCACTACGTGAGGCAACCTGCGGCCGGTCCGGCCGAACAACAATGCAAGAGTTGTGTGCGACTACTCAGCCTTCAATGCAGACCGCCAACCCGCCGGAGCAGGTTTCCGAACCCGGGCGCGAGGAGGACATCGCCGCCAGGGTGCGCGCGGCGCTGGCCGACCGGCGGCCGGTGATGGAGATCGTTGCCGCCGTGGTAGACGCGCGCAACAACGGCATGGGCGACATCGCCGCCGCGCTGCTCGGCGATATCATCGAAGCGCACCCGGACGCCAGTGCTGCCTACTACGAGCTCGCTTTCCTGCATCGGCTGCGCGGCGAGCACCAGGCGGCCGCTAGCTTGCTCGCACGCTCGCTGCGGCTTGCCGGCGAGGATGCGCGCACCCGTCTGTTCCTCGGCCACATGCTGCACGCGCTCGGCGCGCACGCCGAGGCGGGGCGGGTCCTGGATGCGATCCGGCCGCAGGGCGAAGCGCAGGCGGCTGACGTTGCAGCGATGTCGGAGCTGGGCGCCTACCTGCGCGCCTGGCCACTCGGGCGTGCGCTGGCGCTGCTGGACGCCGCGAAGGCACGCCGCGCGCATCTGGATGCGACCGGGGTCGCCGCCCGCGCCGTCGTCGCGCAAGCCGAGTGCCGGCCGTTCGCCCTGGTGCGCGCAGGCGACGGCGAGGGCAGTTTCCTTGACCTTGGCTCCGAAGACGAGCTGGCGCACCGCGAACTGTATGCGCGCAATCGCGCCGAGTTCGCCGCTATATGGTTTGGCGCCGATTTCCCGATCGCAGGGAGCGGCTTCGCCAATGCCGCGCGGGCCCTGCCCGAGGCACTGCTGGGCTGCGATGTGCTCGGCATTCCCTACGAGAGCTGGATCCGGCACGAGTATGCGATCAGCAGCCCGCGCGGCATTCCCTCGCTCGTCAACGTGCTTCGATGGCTGGAGCGGGAGGAGCTGCCGCCGGGCTTCGCGCTTGCCAAGCAGGACGTGCACATCGACCTGCACGCCGGCGGTCTGCTTGACCCGATCTTGCGCACCGCGAGGCGGGTTAGCCTGATCAGTTGCCTCGACGATCTACCGCCATTGCTGGCCTCCCGTTACGGGCTTGAGGAGGTGGTTCTGCACCGCATCCCCGGCGAGCACGGCTCGGCCAGCCTGATCGGCAGCGAGCGGTTGGCGGGGACGCACTTTCCCGATGTGTTCGGGCACTTGTCGCGGGAGCTCGATCGCCCCCTCGAGGGACGTTTGGTGCTGGTGGCGGCGGGCGTGCTGGGCAAGTTCTACGCCGCCTTCATCCGTCGCCACGGCGGTATTGCGCTCGACATCGGTTCGCTGGCCGATGCCTGGACCGGACGCTACACGCGGCCCGGCTACGGAGTGTCGCTGCGGCTCTGACTTCAGCAGTGGCGAGGGTTTCGCCCCTCGCCCTTTGCTGTCATGCCAGCCGCACAACGGGCGTCACCCACCGCCCGTTCGCGTCCCGCGCGAGCCGGCTGGGATCGACGCGGTGGCGCTCACCTGGACGCACGAACAAACCCATTCTTACCAGCTTCGCTGGCGCCTGCAGAGGCACGGGGCTCTCCAGGCCGATCGCCAGCCGCCCGGCAGGCGGCAGCCGCATCCCGCATCTCGTCCACGCTGGCCGTCGCCCCCAATTGTCCGACCCGTTCACTTGGGTGAGCGGGTGCTATGGGACGGCCCGATCCGCATTTCGGCCCGGCGGGACCGAGAGGCCGACCTCGTAACGCCGCGTCCTTCAATTCCTTGCGCCGGCCGAAACGCGATCTTCCTGCTCGCCGCGACCGCGGCGGAGGCGCCCATGGCCGGATTTCGGCGGCCTTGACGAGCGGGCGGCCGATGGGCGCCACGAAATCGACCAGGACGGCGTCGGCGGACTTTTTTGACCGGTCATGCCCCTCCGCCAGTTCGGCGGCGATAGGAAATCGCTGCCGCGGGCTGCCTGATCAGCAATACCCGGGTTTCTGATAGGCGCCATGTCGGCGGATCTCCGGCGACACTTGGATTGGGCTGCCGTCGGGTAGAGCGCGGCCGACTTATCTGTGATATGCTGCGACGGACTTACAAGGAGATTCTGCAATGGCCGAAGCGAAACTCGCCCCGAACCTGCCCCGGTGGATGATCGATCATGCGAACCGCTACATCTCAAGCGGGGGCACCGACGGCCATATCTACACCGTAACCCCGCCGGGCTACTCGCAGATGAATGTTCCGTCGCTGTTGCTGACCACGACCGGCCGGAAGTCCGGCGAGAAATTCATATTCCCGTTGTTCTATGGCGAAACGGGAGACAGCTACATCATAGTTGCCTCGAAGGGGGGTGCGCCTGAGAACCCTGGCTGGTATCGAAACCTCCTCGCTCATCCCGAGGTCGAGGTTCAGGTGGGGACGAAGCAGCTCAAGGCGCGGGCCAGAACCGCCAGCGGCACCGAGCGCACTCAATTGTGGCAAAAAGCTCTCGAGTTTTGGCCACCTTATGCCGACTATCAGAAGAAGACGGAGCGAGAAATCCCGGTCGTCGTGCTGGATCCGATCAATTAGCCGATCTGAACCATGGCGACGGCAGCTACTAGAATCTAAGCAACAGCGTCGTCGCGCCGCGCGTGCCCGGGAGCCGGCACCGGCTCCAAGCTGCGGTTGCGCGGCGTCTCGATCGGCAGCTTGCCGTCACCCGTCAGCACCGTCTTGCTCATGCTACCATTGCGCCGGTTGGTAGCGTGCTCGGCGTCCGCCGCTGCCACCGTCGCCCCTGGCTTCTGTTCTGATCATGGCGGTTTCGAGCGTCGCTTCATCCAGCCGGATTTACCGCATCAGCCCGAAACCGCAACAATCGTCACGCTCTTCGCATAAGGTCAAGTGATCAACGCGTGCCCCCCGCTGAACGTGGTATGACTTGCCAGCAGATCAGCCGCGGTCAGGCTCGTCGCAATATTAAGCAGCACCAGGCCGTGTGAAAGGTCGGCGTTGCTGGCAATCGCGATCGCATGCAGGCCGCCCACTTTGGTATCGTAGGCTTGCAACACGCCGGCCGCAGCGCCCGCGAGGTCGATGTTCAGTTCGTCCAAGCCGAGCGTGAAGTTCGCAATCGTCTCGACGCCGCTGCCGGGTGCCAGCGTGTATTCGATTGTATCCGCGGCCGAACCTGCGGTCACCGCATCCGGCGTGCCGATGAAGGCGAGGCTGGAAGCCTTCAGGCCGGCACTCGCACTGGCGGTGTTGGCACCGAGGTTGATCGTCGTGGCCTGCGTCTGACCGGTCAGATCGAGCTTATTGCCAGTACCCGTGGCCGTCACCAGGACGGTCGACAGCCTGCCGTCACCGTTCAGGTCTTCGCCAAAGGCTGGCTCGAGGTCTTCCAGCGCAAAGCTTTGACCGGAAACGACGCCCGTGGCGCTGCTCGTGTAGTTGCCGCTGGTGCCGAGGTTCCAGACGACGTACTGGTTCGATCCCGTGCTCCAGGCGATCTCGTAGCCGCTCGCCGTCTTTTCCGCGCCGACCGGCGTGACGGCCGAACCGAACTGACCGGCGGTCACCGGGCTGCCGCTGTACCCCACCCATGCCGCAATGGTCCCGCCGTTCTCCAGGGCATACTGGTTCGCCACCTGCACAAGACTGAGCGTGCCGTTGGAGGCGATCGTCTTCGATACCGGCCCGATCGTCCCGTCGTTGTTCAGATCCTCGCCGAAGGACTGTTCAAGCTGTTGCAGCGCATAGCCGGTGCCGGTCAGAACGCCGGTGGCGGCGCTGCTGTAGTTGCCGCTGGTGCCGAGGTTCCAGACGACGTACTGGTTCGATCCCGTGCTCCAGGCGATCTCGTAGCCGCTTGCCGTCTTTTCCGCGCCGACCGGCGTGACGGCCGAACCGAACTGACCGGCGGTCACCGGGCTGCCGCTGTACCCCACCCACGCCGCGATGGTCCCGCCGTTCTCCAGGGCATACTGGTTCGCCACCTGCACAAGGCTGAGCGTGCCGTTGGAGGCGATCGTCTTCGATACCGGCCCGATCGTCCCGTCGTTGTTCAGATCCTCGCCGAAGGACTGTTCAAGCTGTTGCAGCGCGTAGCCGGTGCCGGGCAGAACGCCGGTGGCGGCGCTGCTGTAGTTGCCGCTGGTGCCGAGGTTCCAAACGACGTACTGGTTCGATCCCGTGCTCCAGGCGATCTCGTAGCCGCTCGCCGTCTTTTCCGCGCCGACCGGCGTGACGGCCGAACCGAACTGGCCGGCGGTCACCGGGCTGCCGCTGTACCCCACCCACGCCGCGATGGTCCCGCCGTTCTCCAGGGCATACTGGTTCGCCACCTGCACAAGGCTGAGCGTGCCGTTGGAGGCGATCGTCTTCGATACCGGCCCGATCGTCCCGTCGTTGTTCAGATCCTCGCCGAAGGACTGTTCAAGCTGTTGCAGCGCATAGCCGGTGCCGGTCAGAACGCCGGTGGCGGCGCTGCTGTAGTTGCCGCTGGTGCCGAGGTTCCAGACGACGTACTGGTTCGATCCCTTGCTCCAGGCGATCTCGTAGCCGCTCGCCGTCTTTTCCGCGCCGACCGGCGTGACGGCCGAACCGAACTGGCCGGCGGTCACCGGGCTGCCACCGTACCCCACCCACGCCGCAATGGTCCCGCCGTTCTCCAGGGCATACTGGTTCGCCACCTGCACAAGACTGAGCGTGCCGTTGGAGGCGATCGTCTTCGATACCGGCCCGATCGTCCCGTCGTTGTTCAGATCCTCGCCGAAGGACTGTTCAAGCTGTTGCAGCGCATAGCCGGTGCCGGTCAGAACGCCGGTGGCGGCGCTGCTGTAGTTGCCGCTGGTGCCGAGGTTCCAGACGACGTACTGGTTCGATCCCGTGCTCCAGGCGATCTCGTAGCCGCTTGCCGTCTTTTCCGCGCCGACCGGCGTGACGGCCGAACCGAACTGACCGGCGGTCACCGGGCTGCCGCTGTACCCCACCCACGCCGCGATGGTCCCGCCGTTCTCCAGGGCATACTGGTTCGCCACCTGCACAAGGCTGAGCGTGCCGTTGGAGGCGATCGTCTTCGATACCGGCCCGATCGTCCCGTCGTTGTTCAGATCCTCGCCGAAGGACTGTTCAAGCTGTTGCAGCGCGTAGCCGGTGCCGGGCAGAACGCCGGTGGCGGCGCTGCTGTAGTTGCCGCTGGTGCCGAGGTTCCAGACGACGTACTGGTTCGATCCCGTGCTCCAGGCGATCTCGTAGCCGCTCGCCGTCTTTTCCGCGCCGACCGGGGTGACGGCCGACCCGAACTGGCCGGCGGTCACCGGGCTGCCGTTGTACTCCACCCACGGCCCGTTATAGCCGGCAGCAACCGTCCCGGCGGGATCCAGAAGGAACTGGTTGCCAACCTGCACAAGGGTCGTCGTACCGTTGGATGCGATCACCTTCGTCGGCGGTACCGTGATGACGACATTTGTCGTGGCAACGCCCGCGCTGGCGCCGGCAGTATCGGTGTCGCCGATGGTGAAGCTGACGGGCACCGTCGCCCCGGACGAGGACTCGGGCGTTATCGGAGTGAATATCAGCGCATCCACCGCGGCGGTGACCAAGGCGGCGGTACCGATGTCTGTGTAGACGCCCGTCGCCGCATTATAGCTGCCGCCGCCGAGATTGCTCAGTATGCCGCTCGCAGCCGCGGACAAAGTAACAGTCACCGTCTCAGTCTGGCCGAAGTTAACGTCCGTGATGGTGACGTTGGCGAACGGTTTGAGCGTGGTTGCATCGGTCATCGCCTCGCTTGTGGTGGTGCCGGTGATGCCCGGCCTGGTCGCCACCGCCGTTGCGACAACCGATGTCGTGCCGTCGGTAGCGGTTTGCGCCGCGCTATCGATGTCGGCGACGGTGAAGCCCGTCGTAACCGTCTGGCCGGGTGCGACCTCGTGCAGAGTGGGCGTGAACACCAGCCCATCCAGCGCGGCGGTCACCGCGGCAGCCGAACCGGTGTCGGTATACACGCCGGTCGCTGCGTTGTAGCTGCCGCCGCCCAGATGCGTCAGCGAGCCGTTGGCCGCCGCCGACAGGGTCACCGTGACCGTCTCGGTCTGCCCGAGATTGGCATCGGCGATCGTGACGTTGCCGAACGGAGCGATGGTTGCATTGTCGGTCGCCGCTTGATCGGCCACCGTACCGGTGATGGTTGGCGGCAGCGCGGTGGCTCCGACCAGCACGAAGGCGTCGCCGGTCACGGCGTCCGTACCGGTGGTCAAAACCGCCGCCTGCCCGGAAGCGAACGTCACGTTGTTCAGGATATAGTTGCCGGTGGAGGTCCTTACCGTAATGGCGCTCGCTGATGCGGCCGCCGCTCCGGTCACCTTCAGGCCGGCAAACTCGATCCGGTCGCCAGCTGTCAGGCCGGACACGCTGTTCGTGAACGACGTCGGGGGCGTCCCGAGAATCAATGTTTCGGCAGTCCCGGCGTCGAACACAATCGATTGTCCGGCTCCGATGGTTCCGTCCAGGCGCAACACGCTGCCGGAATTCAGTTCCAGCCTGCCCGATCCGACGACCGCCCCGGTGATTTCCAGCGTGCCCGCGCCAAAGGCGGCGATCGTGCCGCTGTTGTTGACAACAGAGTCCCGCACCAGCCCGTCGCCGGTGATCGCGTAGCCGCTATCGACATTGATCGCACCGGCGCTGATCGAGCCGCTGGCACCGACGTCTATGCCGCCGCCGCTGCTCACGGATACCGTCGATCCCTGGAAGATCGACAGCCCTCCCGCGGCGAGGACGGTGCCTCCGCTGACGCTCAGATTGCCGGTGCCGCCCGCGGCCGAGCCGATGACAAGCCCCGCCACACCGGCGCCGAGGCCGTTCGCACCGATCTCGACGAGGCCGCCAGTGCCGACGGTTACCGTGCCGTTGCCATTGAACGCCATGGCAGCGGCGACCTGCGTCATGCCGTTGCCGACAACGTCGTAGCCCCCGGCGGCCAGCGTCGTGGAAGCGCCGATGACGAGATCGGTGCCGGCCACAACGGTGCCGCCCGTCACCGAGAGCGAGCCGCTGTCGCCGTTCCGCCCGACGTTGACGGCCTGCGTGCTGGACAGGACGCCGCCCGTCGTGACCGAGGCGGTGCCGGTGCCGCCGGTGAACAGCGTGCTGCCGTTGGAGAGACCGGCGCCGCCGATGGTGATTCCGCCCGAGCCCGTGCCATCGACGCCGATCAGCACGCTGCCCTGATTGGCGATGACCAAACTGCCGCTGCCAGCACGGCCCACCCAGGCCCCGCCGTTGGCGGTGAGTTGCGACCCGGAGCCCGTGACGGTAACGGTGCCGCTGCCCTGCTTGCCGATCCCGAGCGCGACGACGGAGGATGAATTCTCCGTGCCGGCCAGCACGCTGCCGCCCTGCGACACGGTCAGCGAGGCGGTGCCGAACTGGCCGACGGCGATGCCGTTGCCGTCGGTGTTCAGCAGCGCCCCCGCACCGCTGACCGTAACGACCGCCTCGGATGACGTGAGCTGGTTGTTGTTGCTGCTCGCCAGCAGGACACCGAACGAGGCGGTCTGCGCGCCTCCGGTCAGTTCGACCGTGCCGCCGGCACCGATGGTCAGCGTGCCGTTGCCGGCGTAGGAGGTGCCGTTCTGGATCGTGCCGCCAGTGCCGACGGCCAGTGTGGTGCCGACCTGGACCGTGCCGCTGTTGGATACGGTCAGTTCGCCCGAGGTGCCCCAAACGCCAACGGCCACGGATCCCTGACTAACCAAATCGCCGCCTGTCGTTACTGTGGCGATACCAAGGCCACCGACGCCGGCGGTGTTGCCGAAACCGATGTCGATCCCGGCGAGCCCGGTGGCGTCAGGTTCCAACAGCAAGGTGCCGGAATTCTCCACCGTGAGCACGCCGCTTGCGGTGTGTGCGACATAGGCCACGCCAACCCCGGTGACCTGCGAACCCGGCCCGGTGACCGTCAACGTTCCGTTGCCGGTCCGGCCGATCGCCAGCGAGTCGGCGTCATTGGAATTTTGCGTGACCGCGTATATCGACCCGCCCTGCGACACCGTGACGCTGCCGGAGCCGCCGTTGTTGCCGATCTCGATCCCGGCGAACGGCAGATCGAGCAGCGATCCGGCGCCGCTGACGAGAACCGTGCCGCTCGCTGCAGCCAGGGTGCCGGAGGTCCCTCCGGTGCCGACATACATGATGTAGTTCAGCGGGTTTTCGGCGGCGGTTTCCTTCAGCACGCCGCCGCCCGAAAGGGTCAGGCTCGCGACGTCGCCGGAGGAGGCGCCGACGTCGATGTATCCCCCGGGAGTGGAAACCGTGGCGCCGCTGCCGATGGTCAGCGCGCCGACAGTGTTGGTTCCGCCGCCGCCGCCTGCGATCATAATCCCGGACACCGCGGTGAGATTGGCGCTCGACGCCAAGGTCCAGGTGCCGGTGTTGAGGAAGGACATCCCCTCGACGCTGCCCGAGCCGCTGATCGTGCCGCCGGTGGCAGCGTTGAACAGAGCATAATTCGCGAGGCCCGGCACGGTCGTTCCCGCGCTCCAGTTCGTCGCGGAGGCGAAATTCGTGCTGCTGGCCCCGGTCCAGACGAGATAGGTGACGGCGGCGACGGCATACTCGTTGGTCACGAAGTCGTAGTATGTCCGCACCGACTGGGGCGCCGGCGACGCGAACGCGACATCGGTGAAGTCATAGGTCAGCGTGCCTCCACTGCCGATGTGGTAGGACACCGCCAGGGTGTCGCTGTTGAGTATCGACGCCGCGGTAACCGTGGCGCCATTGGCGAACTCGATGGCGTCGCCCCCGGCGAAGCCGGTGATCGGGTTCGGCATTATCCCCGACGGCGAGCCGAGGATCAGGACCCCGGGCGCGCCGCTGCCGGCGAAGGCGATCGATTCGCCGGCAGTCAATGTACCGACTGTTACCGTGGTACCCGCCGCAATGGACACGGATCCGGCGGCGGCGGCCGTTTCGGTGATGAAGGTTCCCTCGCCGTTGTCGTCCGGGGACAGAACGAACGCGACGCCCATGTAGGTGCCGGACAGTTGCTGCGTGTAGGTCTGGCCGCCCTCGGTCACGGTCAGCACATCGGTCGAGGCATTGAGGCTCACCGAACCACCGCTGACATAGGCGAGCGTGGTCACGTCGATGATGCCGCCGGCGAGGAGGGTCGTATTGGTGGCGGTTCCGCCCGGCAGGATGAACTCCGTGCCGCCGCTGCCGACGACAACGCCCGAGGCGAGCGTCGGGTAGTAGCTGGCGCCCGTTCCCGGCTCATACACGACGACCCCGCTCGAGACGACCGTGCCGGCAGCGCCGCTCGCGGCGCCGCCCGGCAACTCGATCAGCAGGCCGCCCGCGCTGACCACGGCGGCATCGGCCGTGCCGCCGGAGAACACGACCAGCGCGCCCCCGCTGTTTACCTGCGTGCCACTGGCCGTGCCGCCGGCCGACACAAGTTCGAACCCGCCACTGTTCACCACCGTGCCGGTGGTCGTGCCGCCGGAGACGTTTTCGAATCCGCCGCTGTTAACGGTCGTGGAAATGGCGCTGCCGCCGGAACTGACGTCCTGCTGCGCGCCGGAGTTCACCGTTGCGGCGTAGGCGATGCCGCCGGACGATACGTACTCGACGCCGGCGGAATACGCGTAGGCGGAGCCAGCGAGGTTTACCGTGGTGCTGACGGCGACGCCGCCGGAGAGCACGAACTCGGTGCCCCCGTCGATTATCGTGCCGCTCGCCGTGCCGCCCCAGTGAACATCCTGCCAGCCGCCGCTGCTGATGATGCTGGCGCTCGCCTTGCCGCCGGAATAAACCGCGATATCGGTGCCGCTGTTTGCGGTGGTGCTGATCAGCGTGCCGCCCGGCAACACCAACCAGCCCAGGCTATTGCCGCCGGTCAGCCCGACGGCGCTGGTGGCGTACAAAGTAGGGCTGCGTCCGAGCTGGCCGGCGACAATCCCGGAGGAGACGACCGTGCCGCCTGCGCGCACCACCGTGCCGGTGGCGCTGCCGCCGGGGTTCACGATCAGGAAACCGCCGCTGTCCACTGTAGTTGCAGTGGCCGTGTCGCCGCCGTCCACGACCTCGGCGCCGCCGCTGCCGATGGTCGTGCTGACGCTGGCGCCGGATACGATCTCGTAGCCTCCGCTGCTCAGCACCGTTCCACTGGTTTTGCCGCCCCAAGAGACCTGCTCGAGGCCACCGGCATCGACCGTGGTGGCGATAGCTGTCCCGCCGCTCGAAACGAATTCCGCGCCGCCGCTGAGGACGGTGGTAGATGTGGTCGTCTGGCCGGAATTGACCGATTGGGAGACGCCGCTGCTGACGATAAGTCCCGACATGTTCCCGCCTTGCGCGATGATGCGGGTGCCGCCGTATGCGTCGGCGGTGAGCTGGAACGAGTCGCCGGAGTAACTTCCGGCCAGTTGCTGGGTGTAGGTCTTGCCGCCCTCGGAGACGGTCAGCAGATCGGTTGCTAGATTGACGCTTGCCGAACCGCCGCCTGCGAACGCGAGGAACGCGAGATCGACCGTGCCGCCGATGTTCAGCGTCGTGTCGCTTGCGGTGCCACCGGAAAACACCGCTTCGACGCCGCCGCTGTTCACCGTCGTGGAGATCGCCACGCCGCCGGACGCCACGGTCTGCGAGCCGCCCCCGTCAACAATGGTCCCGATCGCCGTGCCCGTGATGACGCCCGGGGCCGAGGAGCCGTATCCGCCCGATACCGACTCGAAGCCACCGCTGCTGACGGTCGTGCCGCTGGCGATGCCGCCGTTGATCCGCTCGATGCCGCCCTGACTTACAACAGTGCCATCGGCGGTGCCGCCGCTGTCGACGCCCTGGTAAGCGCCGCTTTTCAGGATCGAGCCGATGGTGAGGCCACCGGCGGACACCGATTCGTCGCCGCCGCTGCTGATGGTGGTGGAACTGGCGGTGCCACCGGAAACAGTCTCGAATGCGCCAGTGAGGATGAGCGAACTGACGGTTGTGCCATGCGACAGCACGGACACGCCCTCCATCCCGCTGACGACCAGGCCGGACAGCGTGCCGCTTACAGCCGAAACCACTGCCGACCCCGACCAAACGACCACTCCGGGCGAAACAACGATGCCGCCCGTGGAAGTAACCGTTCCCGACGCCAGCCCCCCCGGCAGAAGCACCAGGGTGCCACCCGAACTTACGACCGTGCCTTCGGCGATGCCGCCGGACGATACCACCTCGAAGCCGCCGCTGCGGATGGTCGTGCCGATCGTTACGCCCGTGCCGGTGCTTGAGGTCTGGCCGCTGCTGGCGAACCCGTATTGCCACCCACCGAGAACCGACTCGTAGCCGCCGCTGCCGACAACAGTGCCGCTGGCCGTGCCGTTTATAACACCTTCGTAACCGCCACTGCCGATCGAGGTGTTCAGGCTCGAACCGGCGGAGATGACCGTCTCATCGCCGCCGCCGCTGACGATCATGCCGGTGGTCATACCGCCGGACGAAACGAATGCACTGCCGCCGCTGCGCACGATCGCGTTGACGGCGGAGCCGCCGGACTGCACATACAGTATCTGGCCGGAAGAGACGACAATGCCGCTGCTCGTCTGGCCGGCGCTGACGATCAGCGGGAACAACTCGGCGCCACCGTTCGATATCACGGGAGCGACGGCGGATCCGCCGGCACCGACGCTCAACACGCCGCCGCTGCTCACTGTCGTTGCACTGGCGATGCCGCCGGAGGAAACATACTCGATGCCACCGGCATTCACCCGGGTGTCGAGCGTGGTGCCGGTCATAGTGCTCGTCGAATACGAGGCGCCGACGCCTTCCGAGCCGCCGCTGTTCACCGTCGTGCTGATCGCGGAGCCGCCCGAAATCCACTGCTGTCCGCCGCTGTCGATCGTGGTGCTGGTGGCGACGCCGCCGAAGGAGACGTACTCGGCGCCCCCGCCGCTGACGATCGTGCCGATCGCGGAGCCGAGGACGAACTGCTGCGCCAGCCCATAGGCGCCCGATGCGGGCGATCCCGTCAACACCGTGCCAGTCGCGAGGCCGCCTGCGGACACGGTGATTTCGCCGCCAGTGTAGGAGCCGCCGTCGACCTGCGTGCCGATGGCCTCGCCACCGGACGATACGTACTCGTTGCCGCCGCTGAGAACGGTTGTATCGATCGCTTTGCCGCCGGCCAGCACGTAGAGTACCTCGCCGGAGCCGACAACGAGGCCGCTGCTGGTTTGGCCCGAACTGACGACCATTGGCTGGATGACGGCGCCGCCGGTCAGCAGGTTCGTGCCGGTCGCGGAACCGCCAACCCCGATGCTCAGGGTCGCTCCGCTGCTGACTGTTGTCGCGTTAGCGATGCCGCCGGAGGAGATGTATTCGGCGCCGCCGCTATTGATCCTGGTATCGAGCGTGGTGCCCGATACGGCGACATTTGAAATGCCGGCAAAGCCAGTCCCGCCCTCGACGGTCTCCCACCCGCCGATGTTCACCGTCGTGCTGACGGCACTGCCACCCCAGATAAATTGTTGGCCGCCGCTGTTAAGCGTGGTGCCGCTGACGACACCCCCCGGGCCGACATCTTCATAACCGCCGCTGCTGACGACGGTGCCCGCGGCGCTGCCGTAGACGAACTCCTCGGCCTGGTACGAGCCGAGGCTGGACGGCGGCGCGCCGGTCAGCACGGTGCCGCTCGCCACGCCACCCGACGAGACGGTGATTTCTCCGCCGGCTGTCGCGCCGCCGCTGACGATGGTGCCGATGGCGGTGCCCCCGGAGGAGACGTACTCGGCGCCGCCGCTGACAACGGTGGTGCCCACGGCAGAGCCGCCGGACAGCACATACAGCGCCTCGCCTGAGCCGATGTAGAGGCCGCTGCTGGTCTGGCCGGAACTGATGACGATCGGCTGGATGACGGTGCCACCGGTCAAACTGTTCGTGGCGGTCGCGGAGCCGCCAAACCCGATGCTCAGCGTGCCGCCGCTGCTGACGGTCGTCGCGCTGGCGATGCCGCCGGAGGAGACATCTTCCACACCATCGCTGATGAGCCTGGTGCCGATCGTCACGCCCGATTCGAGGCTCGGACCGGACAAGAAATAGAAAGTCGATCCCCCGACGGACTCCATCCCGCCGCTGTTGACCGTGGTGCTGATGGCACTGCCGGCCCAGACATTTTGCTGGCCGCCGCTGTCGACCGTGGTGCCGCTGGCGATGGCGCCCGCGCCCACAAACTCGTAACCGCCGCTGCTGACGACGGTGCCGGCGGCGCTGCCATAGACGGCCTGTTCGGCCAGGTAGGAACCCGTGATGGACGGCGGCGATCCGACAAGTATGGTACCGCTCGCCACGCCTCCCAAGGAGACGGTGACTTCTGTTCCCCCGATCGAGCCGCCGCTGGCGACGGTGTGGATGGCGGTGCCGCCGGAGGAGATGTATTCAGCGCCGCCGCCAATGATGGTCGTGCTGACGGCCGAACCTCCGGACAACACGTAAAGAGCCTCGCCCGAACCGATCACCAGGCCGCTGCTGGTCTGGCCCGCACTGATGACGATCGGCTGGATGACGGTGCCGCCGGTCAAACTGTTCGTGGCGGTCGCGGAGCCGCCAACCCCGATGCTCAGCGTACCGCCGCTGCTGATGGTCGTCGCGCTGGCGATGCCGCCGGAGGAGACGCTTTCCTGGCCCCCGCTGTTGAGCCTGGTGTCAAGCGTCGTGCCCACTATGCCGGACATGAAGCCGCCGCTGACGCTCTCCGTGCCGCCGCTGTTCACCGTGGTGCTGACGGCGCTGCCACCCCAGACATACTGCGAACCCGCGTAGTTCAATGCGGTGCCGCTGGCGACACCGCCCGAGTAGACGAATTCCGCGCCTCCGCTGCTGACGATGGTGCCGACGGCGCTGCCGTAGACGGCCTGCTCGCCCTGGTACCATCCGGTGCTGGACGGCGGTGCGCCGACAAGCACAGTGCCACTCGCCATGCCGCCGGACGAGACGGTGATCTGTCCACCGACGCTTGTGCCGCCGCTGACGGTCGTGCCGATGGCGATGCCTCCGGAGGAGACGTATTCGGAGCCTCCGCCGAGGACGGTGGTATCAACAGCGGACCCGCCGGACAGCACATACAAGACTTCGCCGAAGCCGACGATGACGCCGCTGCTGGTCTGGCCCGAACTGATGACCGACTGGATGACGGCGCCACCGCTCAGCTGAATCGTGCCGGTCGCGCTGCCGCCGAGTCCGATGATCAGCGCGCCGCCACTGCTGACGGTCGTCGTGCTGGCGACGCCAACGGAGTTGACGTCCTCGACGCCGCCGTTGTTGAGCGTGGTACTGATGGTCACGCCCAATTCGACGCCCATGCCCATCGACAAGTAGTTGTATCCCTGGACGGACTCCAATCCGCCGCTGTTCACCGTGGTGCTGACGGCGCTGCCGGCGCTGATGTATTGCTCGCCGCCGCTGTTGACCGTGGTGCCGCTGGCGACCCCTCCTGCGTAGACATACTCCTCGCCGTCGTTGACGACGGTGCCTACGGCGGTGCCGTAAACCGTTTGTTGGTCGTTATAGGTGCCCATGCCGAGCTGAGGCGGTCCGGCCAGCACGGTGCCGCTCGCCACGCCGCCCGCATCGACGGTGATCGCCCCGCTGCTCACCGTCGTACCGATGGCGGTGCCGCCGGAGGAAACGACCTCGTAGCCGCCGCCGGTCAGGGTCGTGCTGACGGCGGAGCCGCCGGCCTGCACGTAGAGCGTCTCACCTGAGCCGACCACAAGACCGCTGGCCGTCTGGCCCGAACCGACAATGATCGGCACGATAACCGTTGCGCCGGCGAGAGCGACGGTGCCGGTGGTGCTGCCGCCAAGCATCGCGCTGAGGGTGCCACCACTACTGACGGTCGTCGCGCTGGCCACGCCGCCGGAGGACACGAATTCGAAGCCGCCGCTTTTCACATTGGTATCGAGCGTCGTTCCCTGCGTGCCACCATACATGAAGCCGCCGGCGACCGTCTCCGAACCGCCGCTGCTCACTGTTGTGCTGATGGCGGTGCCTGCCTGGAGGTGTTGCTGGCCCCCGTTGCTCAGCGTGGTGCCGCTGGCCACGCCGCCGGAATCTACACTCTCCTCGCCGTTGAAACCCACGACGGTGCCGATGGCGGTTCCCCCGGAGAGGATGAAGTCAGCGCCGCCGCTGATGACGGTGGTGCTGACGGCGGAACCGCCGGCGTCCACATACAGCGTCTGGCCCGAGCCGACGACGAGGCCGCTGCTCGTCTGGCCGGCACTGACGACGATCGCCACGAACTCCGTTCCGCCGCTGCTGACGATAGTGCCGGTCGCGCTGCCACCGGAACTGACGGTCAGTGTGGCGCCGCTGCTGATGGTCGTTACTTCGGCAACGCCCCCTGACCAGACGTATTCGGAGCCGCCGCTGTTCACCCTGGTGCCGCTGGCGATGCCGCCCGAGTAGACATACTCCGAGCTGCCGCTGCTGACGATGGTGCCGATCGCGCTACCGTATACCAGCTGTTCGTTCAGCGTCCCGTCCATCATCGTTGCCGATCCGCTGTCCAGCACGGTGCCGCTGGCGACCCCGCCCGCGGAGACGATCTCCTCCCCTCCGCTGCTGACGATGGTGTCGATCGCGCTGCCGTAGACCACCTGCTCGGTCAGCGCCCCGCCCATTCCCATGAACGAGACCGGTCCGCCGGACAACACCGTCCGGCTGGCGACGCCGCCCGAGGAGACGACATCCTCCCCGCCGCTGCTGAGGATGGTGCCGATGGCGGTGCCGCCCGAGGAGATGGTTTCGAATCCGCCGCTGAGGACGGTGGCGCTGACGGCGGAACCGCCGGACAGCACCTCCAGCGTCCACCCGGACGAGACGACGATGCCGGTGCTGATCTGGCCGCCGCTGACGACGATGAGGTCTGACATGTTTCCGCCTTATGCGATTATCAGTGTGCCGCCGGAGACGTCGGCGGCGAGTTGGAACGAGTCGCCGGAGTAGGTTCCGGCGAGTTGCCGGGTGTAGGTCTGGCCGCCTTCGTTGACGGTCAGCAGGTCGGTTGCTGTATTGACAGTTGCGGGGCCGCCGCTGGGGAAGACCAGTGCGACCACATCGATCGCGCCGCCAATGTTCAGCGTGGTGCTGTTTACGGCCTTGCCGTCCGCATAGACGGTTTCCTCGCTGCCGCTGGTCAGCGTGATCCTGGACAGGGTCTGGCCGGATGACACCATATAATTGGTCACGGCGCCCTCCCTCAGCCTGGCTGGCGGCCCGGCAATGACTCACGTGCTTTGGCCTGCTCGCCGAGCCCGGGTATTCGTTTCAGCGTCCCGATCACCTGCGCCGCCGTGATCAGCCGCGTGCACTCGAACTGTCGCGGCGTGCCGGCATGCCGCGGGCACCACAGGAAGTCCTTATGGTCGAAGCGCAGCCGCACGTCGTTCCAGCAACTGTTGCAGGCATGCCAGTTGATCACCCGGTACGGCGTGGTGAACTCATTATTCGGATGCGTGAAGCCGCTGATCAGCACCACCGGCGTTCCCGCCGCCCAGGCCAGCCAGGACAGCCCGCTGCTGAGGCCGACGAACGCCGCGGCGTGGCGCAGCCAGCGCGCCCGCTCGGTCAAAGGCCGATCGCCGGTCTCGTCCTCGACGCCGTGCGGGATGTGGTTCCAGACGATGCCGGTGCCGTGCACCTGGCTCTTGTCGATGCAGATCACCCGGTAGCCGCGATCCTTCAGGAACGCCACCACCGCGCGCCAGCCGTCCGGATTGGTCCAGTTCTTACTCTGCGTCGAACTCTGCACGCCAATACATACGTATGGCTCCGGGATCGGCCGGGTCTCGTCCGGCAAAACCACGCGCGGCGCCTGCTCCGCCGGATCGACACCCAGGATGTAGCCGGCGGTGCGGTGCAGCCCGACATGGCGGAAATCCGTCGGCTGATGGATGAACTCGGCGTCGTCGAAGAACAAACCGAGGCAGTACGTGGCATAGGCACGCGCCGGCACGTCTCCCTGCGCCAGTTCCTCGTGCGTGACGAAGTCGATGTCCGGATAGGCGTCGCGCAGCAGCGGGATGATCAGTCCGGACATCGCGCAGGTCAGCTTGCAGCGATGCACCGTGCCGAACCGCGCGGCGTAAGGGAACCAGGCCAGGATGTCGCCCAGGGTGCCGATGGGGAACTGGATCAGCACGTCCTGCCCGGAGGCGTCGTATTCGTGCGACAACACCGGGGTCTCGGCGCCGGCCTCGTCCAGATCCCATACCTCGAGGCCGAAGCGGACGTAGAAGCGCTTGGAGGAACTGACGAAGGCGCCCTTGTTCTCGCTTTGGAACAGGATGTTGCCGGTATCGAGGTCGCGCAGGCGGACGCGCCACTTGCCCTCGGTGCGGGTGGGCAGGACGACCCGGGCGCCCTGGTTGAAGTCGAAGGTGATGCCGCGCGGTCCGGATTGCGTGGGCAGGCTGGCGGGCGGCGGGTATGGCCGTTTGGCGGCGTCAGGGTCCGTCGCGGGCGGGGCGGGCGGGGCGGTTTCGCCGGAGCGTGGCGGATCGCGCTCGGCGAGCGTGACGGCGGTCTCTCGGTCCTGAATGGGGCTGGTCTGGTCCATGCGGCGGGCGCCCGTCGTTGTTGCATCACTACTATAACGGTATCGCCAATTTTACAAGTAGCTATCGAGAGGCCGCCTCGGCAATCCGGTAAATGAGTACATGAAAGACTGCTAAGCCCTGAATCTATGCCAATCCTCGACTCGCTGGTTGGAGAACGGCGATGGACGGCGCGACGACGGACTGTGCGGCATTTGACCAAACGGTCGTGTCTCTCAGTCATTCCAAGGGCCTCAGCGCTTCACCGAGCTCGCTCTGTTCGGCATCAGGAAAATTGATTTCCTTCGCCGTTTGAGCACGTGGCCTGGACCGACGAGGGAACAACCTGCTGGTCGAGCGGTCGAAGATGGGCAAGCGAGACGAAGGCGCTGAAATCGCCATTCCGCGCGGCCGGGCCGAGCAAACCCGTCCGGTCGCCGCGCTGAACGAGTGGCTCGATCCGGCCGAGATCACAGCCTGGCCGCCTTTCCGCAACGTCAACCGCGGCGGCGCAGTTGAAAGCGCCCGGCTGAGTGCGGACGCCGGGCGCCAGATCCTGCTCAAGCGGGTTGCCAACGCCGGTCTGAAGGGCACGGCTACGTGCGACGAGGCATGCTCAGCCAAGCCGGCCCGGTCGGGAATTCAGGTTGTAGCCGGCCTGAACCTTTGCGGGATGGGGCAGCCATTCTCCTTTGTCCGCCGCCCGGCTGTTTCGCAAACCAAGAACGGAAGCCACAACCATCGGTTTATTCACGCGCCAACGCATAGGCGACGCCCAAAAAAAAGCGAATCGGGCGGTCAATCTTGTTCCGTCATGGCCCGGCTCGTCCGGGCCTCCCCCGCCAGCACGTGCCGCGACAGGTGGCCCGGACGAGCCCGGCCATGACGGTTCGAGGGAGTCGTTGTACAGAAGCCGTCATTCTTGGGCGTTGCCATAGTGCGCCGTGAAATGGCGCAGGAACGGCGCCTGTCTGGTGATCTTGTATGGCGGGATGTCCGTGCGGTGGGTCCAAAGATGGTTCAATACTTCGATCACATAGTCGAAGTGGCTTTGCGTATACACACGGCGGGGGAAGGCAAGCCGCACCAGTTCACGCGGGGCTGGAGTCTCTTGACCCGTCGTTGCATTTTTACGCCCGAACATGGCGCTGCCCAACTCTACCGCACGGACACCGCCCTCAATGTACAGCTCGTTCACCAGCCCGATGCCGGGATATTGCGCCGGCTTGAGGTGGGAGCAGAACGCTCCGGCATCCAGGAACACCGCATGGCCTCCGGCCGGGCGGACGATCGGCATGCCGGTCTTGGTCAGGCGTGACGCCATGTATTCGACGGTCGCGTGGCGGTACCGCTGGTACTCATATTCGAGCGCTTCCCTTAATCCGACCGCGATGATTTCAAGGTCGCGCCCCGCGAGGCCTCCATACGTAGGGAAACCCTCCGAAAGAATCAGCAGGTTACGAAAATCGTCGGCCCAGCCGTCGTCGTTGCAGGCGAAGAAACCCCCAATATTGGCAAGCCCGTCTTTCTTGGCGCTCATGACCGCACCATCGGCCAACGCGAACATTTCCCGGGCGATCGATGTCAAGGACTTCCGTTTGTAGCCCGGTTCATACTCCCTGATAAAATAGGCATTCTCGGCAAAACGGCAGCAGTCGATAATCAGCGGAATGCGATGTTTCGCAATCGCCTGCTTCACCGCCTTGAGGTTGCTCATCGAGACGGGCTGGCCGCCGCTGGTATTGTTGGTCACAGTGATCATGCAGTACGGAATTCGCTCTGCGCCGCTTTCCTCAATCAACCGCATAAGCTTTCCGATATCCATATTCCCCTTGAACGGCTTGTCGGCGTAGAGATCGAGACCCTCGGGCGTGAGCAAATCTTCCGCCCGGGCACCGACATATTCGATGTTGGCTCGCGTGGTATCGAAGTGACTGTTGCTTGGAACCACATCGCCGGGTTGCAGCCGCGTGGTGGCGAGAATTCGTTCGGCGGCCCTGCCCTGATGGACCGGAAAAATATGCTTCAGCCCGGTGATATCGCGAACTGTTTTTTCAAACCGCTGCCAGGACAAGCTCCCCGCGTAGGTCTCGTCGCCCTGCATCAGCGCGGCCCACTGCTGCGCCGACATTGCGCCGGTGCCCGAATCGGTCAGCAAATCGATGGTGATATCCTCAGCGCCCAATAGAAAGACGTTATAATGTGCGCGCTCAAGGCTCGCCGCGCGGTGCGGTTGCGTCGTAATCGGCAGCGCCTCGGTCATTTTGATCCGAAACGGTTCTATGATGGTATGCACGTGGCCACCCCTGAAATCACAGCGCTGCGCGACCTTTTGTATGGAATATTTGCGTATTGTCGAGTCCCGGAGGGAAACAGCCGCGACCGGCCCCCGCCACCAAGGAGACCGCCGCGGCCCGCACCGCACGCAACCGGCCGCAGGCGACATGGTGCCTGACTGGCGATCCGGTAAGCTGCCCTCTTGATGGCAGGTGCCCTGTCTCCATTTGAGACAAGCGGTACAAACGACCGCGAGTTCTCGCAACGATAGCGCTCGTGCCAGCGCTACCCTGGGCTGCTGGCATGACAAACAAATGGAGGAAGGGTGATATGCCGCGTCACGAGGAGCAGGCCATGCTGACCTATAGTGCCGACGAGCTTTTCGACGTCGTGGCGGACGTAAAGGACTATCCCCTGTTCGTCCCCTGGTGCAGCGGCGCCCGGATTCGCCGCGAAGACCCGCGAGAGGTTGTCGCTGAGCTTGTCATCGGGTTCGGCCCGTTCCAGGAAAGCTTTACGAGCCAGGTGACGCTGGACCGACCGCGCCAGGTGGGTGTGCGCGCCATCGAAGGCCCGCTGGAGCACCTGACAAACACGTGGACGTTCACACCCGCTAAGCAAGCGACCCATGTCGATCTGATCGTCGATTTTCAATTCAAAAGTCATTTGCTTGATCATGTTGCCAACGGTATGTTCCACGAGGCGGCCACGCGGATGATGAGTGCGTTCGAGTCTCGCATGCACCTGGTCCATACGATGAGGCAACGTGCCAAACGGCATCCGACGACTTAATGACGATTCTACATGCACCCGAAATGCTCAGCCATGTACCGCTGAGGGCGAACCACGTGCCGTCGCGGGGAAAATAAAGATATGAGCAGGAATCGCTCCTCACGTCGGCTGTGCAGTTCTTCGAAGACAACTCCCGATCGCGACCGACCACACGGCGCGACGCGCCGCCAAGCCGCATCTCGCGCGACCGGATACTTGACAGATTGAGTACAGGCGCCTTGCGGGTATAGGCCCTGTCGTCGATCAGCCCGGCGCGCCAGGGCCGCAACCCTGCCACCGGATAGACGATCGAGATGCGGTCGCGAAGCCTGGCTTCAGTCCGGCCAAGCAGGTGACGGACGCCGGACTGACGGCGCAGGTAGACAAACCGGCAACGGGAGCCGGCCGGCAGGCCACGCTTCGCAACTCCAGGCGCTCCTGAAGGCCGACCTGGTACAATAGGCCCCTGGCGTTCCACCGCTCGCACCATCCGGGGCGGAACCGGTGCCGTCACCAATCCCGGAGGCCATCCGGCAGAGCACTCAAGTACGGCGATCAAGATGCGAACGCTTTCCATGCGCGTTTGATCTCTTCGGTTGGCAAATGCCGGAACGGCAGCTAAAATCGATTCAACCAAGGGGGACCGCAATGAGACGTCGTGTGTTGATCGTTGGCGCCGCGATGGCGTACGGCCTGGCGCTTTCCACTGCGAATGCGGTGGTCTCGCAGGATAATTTCCCTCCCAAGACAACCGCGGATCTGGTTGCTCTTTGTACGGCGCAGCAGCAGGATCCAATGGCGGCGGCGGCACTCAACTTCTGTCAGGGCTTTGCCGAAGGCGCCGTCGAGATCGCGCTCAGCTACAGCGCCGCCGGGGCGCAATCCCATCGGCCGTTCTGCCTGCCGACACCGGCGCCCACCCTCGACCAGGCCGCCAGCGACTTCGCATCGTGGGCTGGCAGCGATCCCTCGAGGCTGCAAAAGCCAGCCGTTGTCGGCCTGATGACCTATCTGATCGACCGCTACCCTTGCCCTCATGAGGTTGCCAAACCGCATCACCCGCACGGGTGATCGCCTCTCACACGCTCACCGATCGAGGGAACCAAAGATGAAAAAGACGATGATTGCGATGTTGGTCCTGACCCCGCTCCTCCCGGGGTGTTCCGACCTTACACCCGGCCAGCAGCGCGCGCTCACCGGCACGGCGATTGGCACCGCGGGGGGCGCCGCGATTGGCGCGATGGCGGGGAACGCCGCCCTTGGTGCCGGTATCGGCGCCGGCGCCGGCCTGGCCGGCGGTCTGCTGACTAACGCCTGGAGAAACAACCAGGACCGGTCGTTTCAGCAGGGCTTCCAGGCCGGACAACAGTCGCCGCGCTAATATCGCCGTGTCGTAACCCTCGTCCATTGGACCCGGGTTTGTCTGCGACTTGAAGTGGTTACGGCCGATCGATGATAGCGACCGGCCGGTCAGCCCGGGTGACTTGCGGCAAAAAGGGGCACAGAATGACGACGAGACGCGAGATCCTTGGATCCGTCCCCGCTGCCGGGGCCGCGCTCGCGGTGTCCGGGCGGTTCCTCCTCGATAGCGATGCAGCGCGCGCGCAGGCAACCGCGCCGCCTCCGGCCGGGCACTTTCACCCGAAAGGCAAGGCTCCGTCGAAATTCACCCTCGACGCGCTGCGCCATGCCCGGGCAACCCTGCCCTTTGCCGACACAAGCGACTTCGACGAGCAGAGGCGCGGCCTGATCGCGCCGATGACCGAGTTGCAAATCAAGGGCGACGCCGGCCACGTCGCATGGGACATGCAGCGGTTCCAGTTCCTCGACCAGCAGGAGGAATTCGACAGCATCCACCCCTCGCTTCACCGTATCGCCAGACTGAACAACAATTACGGGCTCTATGAAGTCGTCCCGGGCATCTACCAGGTCCGCGGCTTCGACCTCGCCCAGACCACCTTCGTGCGTGGCAAAACCGGGTGGATCGTCTTCGACACGTTGGTCAGCGCCGAACCGATGCGGGCCGCCTGGACGCTGTTGCAGCAGCACGTGGGCGGGGGGCTGCCGGTCACGGCCGTGATCTATTCGCACTCGCACGCCGACCATTGGGGTGGCGTGCGGGGCGTGGTGGACGAAGCCGACGTGCGGTCGGGCAAGGTCGCCATCATCGCGCCGCGCGCATTCCTTGAATTCGTGGTCTCGGAAAACGTCTTCGCCGGCAACGCGATGAACCGCCGGCTGTTCTATCAATACGGCATCCTGCTTCCGGTGAATCCATACGGTTTCGTCAGCCAGGGGCTGGGGCAGGGCGTGTCTTCGGGGGCCACCGGCCTGATCGCGCCGACGCGCATCATCGAGCAGGACATCGAGGAACTCGACGTCGACGGCGTGCGGATGGTGTTCCAGAACACGCCGGGGACCGAAGCGCCGTCGGAGATGAATACGTATCTCCCCGACCAGAAGGCGCTGTGGATGGCGGAGAACGTCAGCGCGACGCTGCATAACATCTATACACTGCGCGGCACGCAGATACGCGACCCGCTGCGCTGGTCGAAATACATCAGTCAGGCGCTGTATCTGTACGGCCAGGACGCGGAGGTTCTGTTCGCGGCTCACCACTGGCCGCGCTGGGGCAACGCGCGCGTGCAGGAAATTCTGCGCGCCCAGCGAGATCTGTATGCGCATATGAACAATCAGGTGTTGCACCTGGCCAATCAGGGTGTGACCATCAATCAGATCCACAACGTCTACGAACTGCCCAAGAGCCTTCAGGCAAGGTGGGACTGCCGCGGCTATCACGGCTCGCCCGAGCACAACGCACGCGGCGTCGTGCAACGCTATCTCGGGTTCTGGGACTGCAACCCTGCGACGCTCATTCCGCTGTCGCCGAGCGACTCCGCGCCGCTGTTCGTCGAGATGATGGGCGGTGCCGAGCGCATCATGGCCAAGGGCCGCGCATTGCACGACGCCGGCCAGTATAAGCTCGCACAGGAAATCCTCGACAAGCTGGTGCATGCCGAACCGCATAACCAGGCAGCCAAGGACCTGCTGGCCGATGTCTGGGAGCAGATCGGCTACCAGCAGGAAAACCCGGGTCTGCGCAACAGCTTCCTCGCCGGCGCCTATGAGCTGAGGACGGGCATTCCCGGCGGTGCGGCGCCGAATTCCAGCAATCCCGACGTGATCCAGGCGATGACGACCGAGCTTTTCCTCGACTTCCTCGGCATCCGCATGGACGCTCGCAAGGCCGAAGGATTGCGCTTCACGATCAATCTGGTTACCCCGGACAACGGCGAGAAGTTCATCGTGGAACTGGAAAACGCCACACTCACCAACCTCGCGGGCTTTCAATCGAAGACCCCGGATCTGACGCTGACGATCAACCGCGCGGACCTCGTGCAATCCATGATGGGCGTGAAGACCCTTGAGGCCCAGATCGCCGACGGTACCGCGAAGATCCAGGGCGATGCCAGCATCCTGGGAAAGCTTGCCGGATTGATGGTGGAATTCGATCCGCGCTTCGAGGTGCTGCCGGGGACCAAGTTCCGGCCGGAGCAGATCGCGGCTAGCGATCCCTTCCAGGCCGTCCCGACCAAGTCTATTGCCGAGTAGCCGGGCCCTGCACGGGGCGCATCACCCGGAACAGCGGTCGCGCGGCATCAGCCTTAAGCTTAGTTTGACAGAGTCAAATTACTTGGCATGATTCTTGTTTAACTAGGCGCTTCCCTGCGCTGCATGCGGAACCGAGACTCGACGGCTCCGCGCCGGCGTTCGTGGCGTTGATTGATCCGTTCAACCAGAGCCTCTTTTCCTTCCGGTTTGCGCGGCAGGGTTTCCTTCAGCATCTCGACGATGTCGCGCGGCGTCAGCAGCGTCAGACCGGGCTGGTGAGCGACACGCTGTTCGGCGATGAACAGCATTGCCAACATCACCATCGTCACGTGGTGATGCCATGCCTGCCAGCCCAGCGCCTGATAGTCTGCCAGGCCGCACTGGCCCTTGCCATCCTCGAAGCTGCGCTCGACCCAATAGCGCTGCCCTTGCATCTGCGCCAGACGCAAGAGTGGCGTGTCCGCCGCGGCATTGGACAGGCTGTATTTGATCGTCTTCTCTGATTTCACCTCGCGCCGGACAATCAAATGCCAATGCCGCGGGGCGTCCTCCTCGCCATCCCAAACCCAGACCCGCCGGTGCGCCATATCGACGCGCAATTCGCCGCGCGTGCTGTCTCGCAGGACATGGCGCGTCCAGTCACCCGCGCCAAACCCCTTGACCAGGGCCTCGACCGTAACCGGCCCCACCGCAGCCTGCCGCTTTGTCGCCGGGCGCCCGCGGCCGGGCTGGTGCGGCGGAACGGCAAGCTCAGGCCGCTCGGTCCAAATCCGCTGGGTGCTGTGGACGTCGGCGACGAACACCTCCCCCATATCCTCCAGCGCCCGCAGATAGGCCGGCTCCTTGCCGTAGCCGGCATCGGCCCCGACCCATTCGAACCGCATGTGCCGGTCGCGCGCCTGGCGCACGATGTCGAGGGCGTGCTGACTCTTCGAGGTCAGCACCCGGGCCGCAGGCGGCACGCCGGCTTTGTCGCATCGGGCCGCGTCCTCGATCCAGCGCTTCGGCAGGTAAAGCCGCATGTCGACCGGCGCATGACGCTGACCGTCGGTCAGCACGCCGAACACCGCAACCTGGCAGTTGTCGATCTTGCCCTGCCGGCCAGACCATTGCCGCGCCACGCCGACCGAGCGGTCGCCCTGCTTGGCGAAGCTGCTTTCATCAATGATCAGCGCGCTGGTCGGCTTGCCGCCCAGCAGGCGGTCGGCGTCCTGGCTGATCTGAGCCACAACCGGCTCGTGTTCCCAAGGCGAATTGCTGATAAAGTGCTGGAACTGCTGGGCGCAGCCTTCGTCAACCACGGTCGCCATCGAGGCGAAGGTGCAGTCGCCCGCCTGCGCCAGCCCGCGCAGATAGCGTCCGGCCACGGCCGCGCTGTTGCGGGTCTTGGTGCGGAAGAAGTGGCCATGGCGGGCGATGAAGACGGCAAACGCCTCGGCCATCCCATCGACCAGGGATTTGGTCAGCCATCATCCGGACATACGGTTACGTGACGAACTGGTTGGTTCATTTCGCCTTCCCACTCGCTCGAATCAACGGAGGCCCATCGATTCGATAAAGTGGGATCACGTCAAGCCCGGATCTACGGAAGGGCCGGCCGAGAATGTGATTTTGTCAAATTAGGCGACACCCAAGATTAAGCGAATCGGGCGGTCCACGTTATACCGTCATGGCCCGGCTCGTCCGGGCCGACCCAGCCAGCACGTGCCGCGACAGGTGGCCCGGTTGAACCTCGTCCGGGCCATGACGATTTGAGGAAGCCGCCGGAGCCGAAGCGCTAATTGTTGGCCGTCGCCTTAGCGGATCGTTCCGAAGGGCGGCCACGAGCTTCCATGCTTCGGGATGACCTGGACACAAAACCGTGTGCGAAGCTCGAATCAATATATCGCGGCGTGGATACCCGGCAATCTAACGCCCTGCCTGTCCTGGCCGCCATTTGGTGCTTTGGAACGTGGTGAATGGTTGTGAGACATCCGCCTCACACACTCGCTGGCCGATTGCCATAGACTTCACGCCTTACGGCGCAAATGCAGAAGCGCGGTTCGATATCGCGACACCGGGGTAGCGGTCGCGCAACCGGATGCAAGAGGGGGAACGTGCGACCTTCATACGGTTTGCTGACAGCGCTGGGCTGTATGTTCGCTGCCGATCCGGTGCTCGCGCAACAGCCGGCAGCCGATCAGCAGCCGCTCGTTGAGCAACTCATGCGCAACCAGGATCGGCTGTTAAAGAAGATCGACGAGTTGCAGAACCGGGTGGATCAGCTTGAAAGCCGGCTGAACACGCCGAAGCCGACGCCCGCGCCGCGCCAGCAGGCAGCGGTCGCGCCGTCCGGCAAGGCGCGGCCGGCAGCGCCGCAACACGCCGCGCCACCATCGCCAGCTACGGTCGCGGGTACTGCACCACCTACGGTCGCGGGCGCTCCGCCAACCCAGCCCGCTGGCGCCCCGCCGACCCCGCTGGCCGGCGCCACGCCGCCGGCTCAGGCCCCGGTGCCGTCCAACGCCACGATCGAACACGCCATCGATGCCGCGCTCGACCCGAACATCCCCGGATTGCTGCCGCCGGAACCGATGGGCCATCAGTACGAGAACGAGGACGCGCTCCGCTCCGACCTGCCGGGCATCGCCATCCGCATTCCGGGGACCGAAACGGAAGTACGAACCTACGGCTTCGCCAAGATCTCCTCGTACTACGACCTGAGCGGCCGCAACCAGACCGATGCGCCAACCGCGCAGACCATTCCGCTGAATAACAGCGCGGCCGACGCGCAGGGCGGCGAGTTCGCCATGACCGCGCGCTACAGCCGCATCGGCGTCGATACGCGCTCGCTGACCGGCTGGGGCACGTTGGAGACGCGCATCGAAGGCGACTTCGCCGGTGGCACGACCACCAACGCGCAGTTCCGCATGCGCCAGGCCTGGGCCGAGCTTGGCACCGAGAACTTCCGCGTGCTGGCCGGCCAGGCCAACAGCCTGTGGAACGAGGGCATCTTCGAAACCATCATCGACGCCACCAACCTCAACCAGTCGTTCATCCGCCAGGCGCAGATCAGGGCAACCGGCCGCCTCGCGCCCGGGCTGACCGGCATGGTCTCGATTGAATCTCCAGACACCCAGTACACCTCCGTCGCCGGCGTGTTCACCCAGAACACCACGACCAACGGCGCGAGTCCGGCCTTCAACACTGCGCCCGACCTGCTCGGGCGGCTCACCTGGCGCGACGACGGGCTGGTCGTGGACACACGCGGCATGCTGCGGCGGCTGTCGGTCCGCACTGCCGGCACCGCGGCATCGCCGCCCAACCTGAATTTGAACGCCACCGGTTGGGGTTTCGCGACGAATGTCTTCGTGCCGATGCGCTGGCTGTGGGATGGCTTTGGGGCCGACCAGTTGCTCGGCATGGCCTATTACGGCCAGGGCATTGGCCGCTACTTCGCCGGCAACACCTCGGGTCAGGACGCGCTGTCGAACATCGGCCTGCCGGGCGTGGTGGGCGGCAGCCTCGATGCGCTGCCGACATACGGCGCCGTCGCCGCTTACCGCCGCTTCTGGACGCCGCAACTGCGCAGCAACGTCGCCTACTCCTACTCCCGGCAAGACTATCCGTCCTATGCCCTGGAGTTCGTGCCCGGTTCCGCTTCCGCGCTCGGGCTGAATCGCGACATGCAGCAGGTGTTCGTCAACCTGATCTGGAGCCCGTTCGGCGCGATCAATAACGGCACCTTCGGCAGTGGCGCCGTGGATGTCGGCCTGGAATACGTATTCACCCGCCGCGACCTGTTCGGCGGTTCGACCGCAGCCGGTTCGGCCGGTGCTGGATTGGGCGTCGCCAATCGCATCGTCGGTGCGGTGGTGGGACGTTTCTGATGACAAGAACAGTTCGGAGGAAACGCACATGAGCGCGACAGTCGCGTCACAAAGAAGCTTTCTGCAGAAGTTGCTGGATGGGGTCGAAATCGTCGGCAATAAAGTGCCTCACCCGGCGATCATTTTCCTGATCATGTCGGCGATCGTTATCGTCCTGTCGCAGCTTTTCCACATGCTGGGCACCAGCGTGACGTACCAGGTGATCGATCCGGTTACGCACCAGGTCGAGGAAACCACCGCCACCGTCAACAGCCTCATGACGCCCGAGGGACTGCGCTTCATCATCACTTCGGTGGTCAGGAACTTCCTCGGATTCGGGCCGGTCGGCGTGATCCTGGTCGCCATGGTCGGCGTCGGGCTCGCGGAGGAGGCTGGACTGATCGGCGCCATCATCCGCAAGATCGTTCTGGTGGCGCCGCGGCGGCTGATCACATTTATCATCGTCGCCATGGGCGTGCTGTCGTCGGTCGCCTCCGACGCCGGCTATCTGGTGCTGATCCCGCTCGGCGCGGCGGCCTTTCTCAGCCTGGGACGGCATCCGATCGCCGGCCTGGCAGCGGCGTTTTCCGGCGTCGCGGCGGTGTTCAACGTCAACCTGATCATCACCCCGATCGACGGCGTGCTGACCGAGATCACCAACGACGCGATCCACCTGCTGAACCCGAACTATTCGCTGTACCTGACGGCGAACATCTATTTCTCCATCGTGTCGAGCATCCTGCTCTGCATCGTCTGCACGATCATCACCGAACGGGTCATCGAACCGCGGCTCGGGCCGTACACCGGCGACGCCAGGGCCGAGAGCGCCGACGCCACCTCCGCGAACGAGTCCGCCGGCTTGCGCAACGCGCTGTTTGCGCTGATCGGGTCGTTGGTCGTCATCGGCCTGCTGGCGCTGCCGCCCGGCGCACCGCTGCGCAATCCTGTCACCGGCGCGCTGATTGGCGACTCGCCGCTGATGAACAGCCTGATCGTGCTGATCGCGGGGGTGTTCTTCGCCACCGGTTTTGCCTATGGCCGTGGCGCCGGCACCATCACCACGTTGACGCAGGCCATCGCGTCGATCACCAAGACCTTCTCCGGCCTTGGCGGCCTGCTGTTCCTGTTCCTGGTGATCAGTCAGTTCCTGGCGCACTTCAACTACAGCAACCTGGCGACGATCGCAGCGGTGAACCTGTCCGATATCATCGAACACCTCAACATGCCGCCCTTGCCGCTGCTGATCGTGTTCGTCGCGGTGACCGCGCTGGTGAACCTGATCATTCCGGCGGCCATCGCGAAATGGGCGATCCTGGCGCCGATCTTCGTACCGTTGTTCATGAAGTTGAGTGTGTCCCCGGGGATCGTGCTGGCGGCCTACCGCGTGGGCGATTCGCCGGGAAACGTGATCACGCCGCTGATGGCCTATTTTGGCATGATCGTTATCTTCGCGCAGAAATATCAGAAAGACGCCGGGGTGGGGACGGTGGTGGCAATGATGCTGCCGTATACGGCCGTCCTTTATGTTGTATGGACGGTGCTCCTCATCGTTTGGTACCTGTTCGGTATCCCGCTCGGCATATAAGTAAAGGGCATTACAGTCATGCTACAAGACCGGAACGGATGGCGCTCGTCATGAGCGGCATCACCATCACCTTCGCGATCGTCATTGGCATCGTCGTGTTGTTCATTTGGGACGGGCTTCCGGTCGTCCTGGTGGCACTCGGCACCGCGCTCGCCCTGTATTTCACTGGCGTGACAACATTACAGGAATCCCTGGGCGGACTTGGCGACCCGGCGGTGATCTTCATCGCCTCGCTGTTCGTCGTCAGTGCCGGGCTGGATGCGAGCGGCGTCACAGCCTGGGCCGGCCAGAATCTGATCGCCCGGGCCGGCGAATCCCGGTCCCGGCTGCTGGTCCTGATGATGTCGCTGGTTGCCGTGCTGACCGCGCTGATCAGCGTCAACGGTGCCGTCGCCGCGCTGTTGCCGGTCGTCGTCGTCATGGCCGTCCGCCTGAAACGGGCGCCGTCGCAACTGCTGATGCCGCTGGTGTTCGCGTCGCATGCCGGTTCGCTGCTCGCGCTGACCGGCACGCCGGTGAACCTGCTGGTGTCGGAGGCCGTGGGCGAAGCGGGCTATCCGCCGTTCGGTCTGTTCTCCTTCGCGGTTGCCGGCCTGCCGCTGATCGCCGGCACCATCGCCATCGTCGTGTTCTTCGGCCAGAAACTACTGCCGACGCGCAGCGGACGGTCGCTGCCACCCGATCTCAGCCAGCATGCCCGGACCCTGGTGGAGCAGTACCGGCTGGATGACGGCATGTTCCAACTGCGCATTCGCGCATCCTCCCCCTACGTTGGCGCACCGGCCGACCGGGTCGACCTGGGCGAGTATCCCGACCTGGCGCTGGTTTCGGTCCAGGCGTCCGACGGCAGCGGGCGTGTCCGCCGCCCGGCGCTGGCCGAGGGCGACCTGCTGATGGTCCGCGGTGACGCGAAATCCGCCGGTGCGCTGGCCTCCGCCATGCACCTCGCGTTCCGCACCGCCGATGCGCCCGACGACGTAACCGGCACGCTGTTCAACCGGAGTTCCGGCCTGGCCGAGGTGATCGTGCCGCCGCGCTCCGCCATGATCGGCCAGCCGGTGTTTCCCGGCATGGTCACGCCGAGCGGCGACCTGGTTGTCCTGGCCGTCCAGCGCAAGGGCCAGGACCCGGGGCCGGATGAGACGATCCTCGCGGCCGGCGACACGCTGCTGCTGCAAGGCACGTGGGAGGCACTGGACCGCAACCTGAGCGATCCCGGCGTATTGGTTGTCGACTCGCCCGAACTGGTGCGGCGGCAGGCTGTGCCGATGGGCGCCGGGGCGAAGACCGCGGTTGCGGTGCTGCTGGGGATGGTCGTGCTGCTGGCGGCCAATATTCTGCCATCGGTCATGGCTGGGCTGCTGGCCGCATTCGCCATGGTGCTGTTCCGTGTCGTGACAGTCGAGCAGGCCTATCGCTCGATCAATTGGACGACGGTGATCCTGGTGGGCGCGATGATCCCGCTGTCCACCGCGATGACCAAGACCGGCGCGGCCAACATGCTGGCTGACGGGCTGGTGCATATCGTCGGTGAGCGAAGCCCGTACGCGCTGCTGGCCGGCCTGTTCGTTCTGACGGCGATCCTGGGGCAGTTGATCAGCAACACCGCGACGGCTCTGATCCTCATCCCGATCGGCCTGGCAGCGGCAAAGACGATGGGGGTTTCACCGCAGCCGGTGCTGATGAGCATCGCGGTCGCCTCGGCCGGCGCCTTCCTGACGCCGGTGGCGACTCCGGTGAACCTGATGGTGATGAACCCGGGCGGGTATGTGTTCACCGACTACTGGAAGCTCGGCTTGCCGCTGCTGATCATGTTCGGACTGGTCGCCACATTCGTCGTGCCGCTGGTCTGGGGGTTCTGATCCCGGGCCTGCGACCGTGGGAGGATAGTATGATCGAAACCGTTCTCCGGCGGGACCTGATGCTCGCCGCGCTCGCCTCGTCGTTGCCGATCGGCCTTGCCGCAAGCGCAGGGGCGAGCCCGCTGAATCCCGAGCAGACCATCATACGCCTGGCGGGCCAATTGCAGTGGAAGCCGGGTGTCGCCTTCTCCGAGCCCAGCGTCGACACTTGCCCGCTGACAGGCGATGTCAACCAGCCTGGTCTCTACTACACATTGATACGCTGGTGGCCTGGCTTCATGAGCGCGCCACACAGCTACACGACCGATCGGTTCTGCGTTGTCGTGTCAGGCACCTGGTGGTGCAACAGCGGGGCTGATTTCGATCCGGCCGCCTGTGTTCCGGTTCTCGCTGGCAGCTTCGTGCGCAGGGTCGCCGGAACGCCCCATTACGACGGGGTGGTGCGCGGCCATTCCGAGCCTGCCATTATCGCGATCTGCGGTATCGGGCCGGTGAACCTGGCGCTCAGCGACCCCTCGCAGCCACTCGTGCGCCGCGTCTGAGAACGCCCGGGCCTTCGGCCTGCCAAGGGCCAGGATGCTGCAGCGGACAGGGCGACTGGTCTACGGGAACCTTGATAACGTCCCGGATGTCAAAGCTTGCCATAGGCCTTTGCGTCGGAGTTGCTGCCCCACTCTGAGAATGTGGCGAACGGGTCGTCCCTGTCCGCGCTGAAGCTGAAGCGCGTCGATACCACTCGCCCGTCCTCGATCTGGTAGGCAATGGCATCGCCCGGATGCGGACCCGGGGCAGTGCGGCCTGCCCGGGGGATGGTCGTCTGAGCCTTGCTGGTAAGCCTGCTGATGGTCATGGGCGACAAGGGAAGGATTTTCCGTAAGTGGTCAACCCTGCCCACACCGGGACCCGATCGCGTCGAGAGGGAACCGCGGCGGGTGGATAGGCCGGATTGCCACACTGTTGCGGCTATTCGATAGACCGTGCTTCAATGCCAATTGGCCCGCTTGGTCTGGAGAACGGCTCAAGGAGAAGCCAGCGCCATGACCGATGTTATCGCAGCAGCCCGGCGCCTTGTGCCTGAAATCGTCGCTGTGCGTGAGGAGGCAGAGCGACTGCGCCAGCTACCACAGGCGCTGTCCGATGTTTTGGCCGCCGCCGGGCTGTACCGGATGTACCTACCACGCGCCCTCGGCGGCCTGGAACTGCCGCCATTGACCGTTTTCGAGGCCGTCGAGATTGTGTCGGCTGCGGACGGTTCGGTAGGCTGGTGCCTGGTTAACGGGAACGCCGCGGCCTATTTCAGTGCCTGGCTCGCCCCCGAGGTGGCACGCGGCATGTTCGGCACCCCGCCGAACCTGCGGGGCGCCGGGTCGTTACGGCCGCAAGGACGCGCCTGGCCGGTGGAGGGCGGCTATCGTGTCAAAGGACAATGGAATTTCGCCAGCGGTCTGCACAATGCGACCTGGCTCTATTGCACCAGCCTGGTCATGGACGGCAATGCGCCTCGCCTGACCGGGGCGGGTGCACCTGAGACGCGGGCGATGTGGATTCCAGCCGCCGCTGCAACGTTTCTCGATACCTGGTCCGTAATGGGCATGTGCGGCAGTGGCAGCCATGACTTCGTGATCGATGACCTGTTCGTTCCGGCGTGCAACAGCTCTTCGCTGGCTGAGCCGCCAACAATGACAGGCCCGTTATATCGTCAGCGCGGCCTGTTCACGATCGTGATGTCCCTGTTCTCCGCGAACGCCCTCGGCATCGCGCGGGGGGCCATCGACAGCCTGGTGGACATTGCCATCCAGCGGGCTTCCACCCGATCCCCTCTCTTGCTCAAAGACCGGCCGGAGGTTCAGGCGGGCCTGGGGCAAGCCGAGGCCATCATCGGCGCCGCCCGGAGTTTTGCTGTCGATAGCATGGCACGTTTCTGGACTGCCCTGAGCAGCAATGAAACCGGCCTGGACGATCTGATCGCGCGGGCTCGGTTGTCCTGTGTTCACGCGATCCTTGAATCGGTGAGAGCGGTCGATCTGGCGTTCCATGCCGCGGGTACCAACGCGATTTATTCCGCCAACCCGCTGGAACGGCATTTCCGCGATATTCATGTGGCCGTGCATCACAACGCGGCTTTCAAAGTCCATTTCGAGTCCGCAGGGAAAGTCTTTCTTGGGCTGCATCCCACCGAACCGGGTTGGTAAGCGCCGCCGGCTGTGCACATTCTTGCTGCCACGACCGTCTTTCCAACCAGGAACACCATCCTATAACCGGTCGGATTCATCCCGTCATAAGAAATAATTCTTGACCAGGAGCCACAATCCAAGGTAGAACCGCACATCGCATTTCGAGCACAACCCGATGTCAACAACCGAACCCGCCTCGCCCGCGACCAACCTGGCAAACCTCGTCCTGGCCCTGCTGGCGCCGATGTTCCTGTGGTCAACCGCCGGAGACATCCGTCTCGCCTATACCGCGGCTGCGCAGACGGTGAACGAATACCGCATTACCAAGCGTCTCAGCCTGTTCACAGTCGCCAAGATCATTGCTTTCGACATCGCGACGCTGAGTTCGCTCAGTCTATCGATGTACGAAGACGTCTCGATGCTGCTGGCGCTCCGCTTGCGCGGCAACGCCAACAGCCTGGATCGCTCCGGCGAACGCAACCGCCGGCTGCTGGAACAGGAAAGCCGCGCCGGGGGCGCCAGCGTGGCCGAGGAACCCGTCGAGGCCGCGGTTGCCAAAGCGGAGCAGATGGTCCGCGAGGCCCGGGCGCGTGTGCAGGCCGCCGCCTCCGAGGCGAAACCCCAGCCGGACGCCGAACCGTCGGCGGTGGCCGCCGCCGAGCCCATGCCCCCGACCGCCGCTGCCCCGGCCGCCCGGATCGCGGCGGAGCAGCACCGGGCCGCATCGGTTGCCGCAATGACCGCGGTCGCCGCGGAGTTCAAGGCCGGTCTGGACGACCTCCCGCCCGACCAGCAGTGGAAGGAAATGGCGCGGATCATGGCGCTGACCACGACAGCCGGCGATCTGATTTCCGGCACCGCCCCGCCGGCCGTCCCTGCGATGGCCGCGGAGTAAACGGCACGAAGCGGTGCCCCCCGGGATTTGCCGGGATCGACCCCATAGCCAGGCGACACGCCGTTCGATACAGCCCCCCGCACCGGACGACCAACGATCCCCGCGCCGTTACGCGACGCCCAAAAATTACCGCTTCACGAAGGCGGCTTCCTAAACGTCATGGCCCGGCTCGTCCGGGCCACCTGTCGCTGCACCGTGCGGAGGGGGTGGCCCGGACAGGCCGGGCCATGACGGAAGCGGGACGGCCCCCGCCGGATTCGCTCATTCTCGGGCGTCGCCGTTACGCCCCTGCCGCCGCCAACCTGCCGAGCAGCAACACGTGCGAACGCGTCCCCTTGTGGAAGCAGGTCAGCTCGTATTTCTCGTTCGGGCTGTGAATCTGATCGTCGTCCAGGCCGAAGCCCATCATCAGCGAATCGATCCCCAGCACGCGCTTGATCTGCTCCACGACCGGAATGGTGCCGCCGCTGCCGATCATCACGGCGGGCCGTCCGTATTCCTCCTGCAACGCCTTTTTCGCCGCTTTGGCCCACAGCGTGTCGGTGTCGATCTCGATCCCCACCGCCATGCCGAATGCCTGGAAGGAGACGTGCATGCCCGCGGGCAGCCGGTCTTTGACGAATTTCTGGAATCCTTCGAAGATCGCCTGCGGATCCTGGCCCGGCACCAAACGGAATGAAACTTTCGCCGATGCCTCCGACGGAATGATGGTCTTGCTGCCCGGCCCGGTATATCCGCCCCACATGCCGTTGATATCAGCGGTCGGCCGCGCCCAGATGCGCTGCAGCGCCGCCACGTTCTTCTCGCCACCCGGCGAGGACAGGCCGATGCCCTTCAGAAATGCGGCTTCATCGAACCCCAGCGCCTGCCACTCGGCCGCCTGCTCCGCGCTGACCTCACGCACGCCATCATAGAAGCCCGGCACCTGGATGCGCCCGTCCTTGTCGTGCAATTGGCCCAGGATCTGCGCCAGCACATTCACCGGGTTCAACGCCGAACCGCCGAACAGGCCGGAGTGCAGGTCCATGCTCGGACCCTTCACCGTCAGTTCGCAGTTGCACATGCCGCGCAGCCGTGTCGTCAGGCCGGGCGTGTCGATGTCCCACATGTTGGTGTCGCTGATCAGCGCGAAGTCGGCGCCGAGGGCATCCTTATGCGCCTTCAGGAAGGGCTCGAGGTTCGGGCTGCCGATTTCCTCTTCGCCCTCCATCAGCACAATCACCGGGGCGGGGATGCCACCGCCAGCGGTCTTCCAGGCGCGCAGGGCTTCGATGAACATCATCGACTGCCCCTTCGCGTCGACCGCACCGCGCGCAACGATGCGCTTGCCGCGAGGACCATCGACAAATTGCGGCTCGAACGGCGGGCTGTTCCAAAGCTCCAGCGGATCGGCCGGCTGCACGTCGTAATGCCCGTAGAACAGCACGCGCGGTGCCTTGGTGCCGGCCGGTCCCGGGTGCGTGCCGAGCACCACCGGGTGCCCGGGGGTCGGGATGATCGCCGCCTTGAAGCCAAGTTCCTCAAGCTGCGCGCACAGCCATTCGGCGGCGTGCTGCACGTCCTTTTTGTGATCGGGCGCCGTGCTGATGCTGGGGATCCGCAGCAGTTCGAACAGCCGTTCGCGGGCGTGATCCAGATCTGCATCGACGCGGGCGAGCACATCCTTGACGGCGCCGTCCTGAGCAACTGACATTGCGGACTCCTCCCTTTACGGCGGCGACTGGTTTGTGCCGCATGCTGGCACGCAGCTTACTGCAAAAAAAATGGTATGATAAGTCCCTATTCTTGCGGTTGACCAGTCGATACTGGGATTACCGGCATGGTGCCGGGACGCTGTGCCTGTTCGTTTTTTGTGACACCCTCATTTGGCACTGCACCGGAAGCGGTCCACGCGCTATAAGGGATCGACGGTTTTCAGGAATGACAATGCAATCTCCACGGACCAAGACCGCTTCACCGGCATCAGTGCGTGAGCCGGTTCTTATCGACTTCGCGCTGCAAGGCGGCGGCTCGCACGGTGCCTTCACCTGGGGCGTGCTGGACCGGTTGCTGGAGGAGCCTTGGCTGAAGATCGACGGCATCTCCGGCACCTCGGCGGGTGCCATGAACGCGGCGGTGATGGTGGACGGTTACACCGCCGGCGGCGCCGAGGGCGCACGCAAGGCGTTGCACGATTTCTGGCGCCGCGTCGGCGTCGCCGCGCAAATCGAGTCCGTTCCGGCGCTCCATGGTCGACATGCTGCTCGGCCGCTGGTCGCTCGATCATTCGCCGGCCTATCTCACGATGGACCTGTTGGGGCGCGTGTTCTCGCCCTATGACCTGAATCCGATGGGCACCAATCCGCTCACCCCCATTCTGGCCGAGAGCGTGGACTTCGACCGCCTGAAGCTGGCGCCGATCAAGCTGTTCGTCTCGGCAACCAATGTGCATACCGGCCGCGGCCGGGTGTTCCGCAATGCCGAGATCACACCGGACGTTTTGCTCGCCTCCGCCTGCCTGCCGACGATGTTCCCGGCGGTGGAAATCGACGGTGAGAGCTACTGGGACGGCGGCTACTTCGGCAACCCGGCGATGACGCCGCTGGTGCGTGAGTGCCAGTCGCAAGATACCATACTGGTGCAGATCAATCCGATCGTACGCAACGAAACACCGAAGACCGCCCGCGGCATTCTCAACCGGCTCAATGAGGTCGCTTTCAACGCGGTTCTGATGAAGGAACTGCGCATGATGGCCTTGATCCGGCAGATGCCGATCTGCAATGTCCCGGAGTTGGCGATGCTGGCGGCGATGCGCATCCATCGAATTTCCAGCGAGACGCTGGCGGAACTCGGCTCGTCGTCAAAACTCAATGCGGAGTGGGAGTTTTTGACCATGCTGCGCGATGAGGGACGCAAGGCGGCCGGAGGCTTCCTTGACGTGCACGGCATGGATCTCGGCGTTCGATCCACGTTTGATCTGGAGCCGCTGCTGCAGGGGCTGTAGCAGCGCGCGCCGGATTGCTCGTTGCGGAGCGCGGCTTATGACGCGCGCAACAGTTCGATCAACGTGCTGGATGGGGAAACGATCGCCGGTTTCGCCAACGGCCGCGCGCCGGCGCGGGAAGCGGTGCGCTGGTCGCTTGGACTGATTCCGAATTCCTGGCGGAACGCGCGGCTGAATCCGGATGCGTCCGCAAAACAAAACTCCTCGGCGATCGTGGCGATCGCTTTGTCGGTCGAAGGGTCGGACAGGATCGCGTACGCCGCCAGCAGGCGCTGGCGTTGAATGTAACGGGCGACCCCGCCCTCGCTCTCCAGCAACCGGTAAAGCTGGGACCGCGAAGTGCCGACATAGCGGCACAGCAGCCTCGGGCCGAGCGCTGGCGATTGAAGGTGTTTGCGGACGGCGCGGCGCACGCGCTCCAGCCGGCCAAGGTCGAGTTGCTCCGCCGCTTCCGCGATTCTGTCCGGCGCCGGCGCGAGGCAAGCCGCGATCATCGCGCGGATCGCGTCCTTCAGCCGCGGCAGGTCCTCGGCCGGGATGGTCGGCAAGCGGCGCTCGAGCATGAGCATAAAGTCGGCCAGCAACGCCCCCGTCGGGGTGTCCATGACCGTGCCGCGCGACGCGTCCAATATCGGTGCAATATCGCTGAAATCATCGCGCGACAGATAGAGCTGCAGCCGTTGATCCTGGTCCCGCTGGCTGATCAGTTCGCTGCCGAGTGAAATGAGGAACGGAACGCCCGGAGGCACTTCGAACTGCCGCCCGCAGGACGTCACCGAACTCGTGGTGTGGCGGCCGATGGTGATGCACCAGGGGTCGAGTGGATTGCGCCTTATCAGCGTCCTTGTCCGGCTGACCCGAACCGCGGGAGCCGTGACGCGGCTGAGTGCGCAACCATCCAGCGTCCAGATCTCGCTCGTGGCGCGAAAACCCTGCTCGGGCGGTGTTCCCGGATCGACGTCAAAGACGCGATCGAACCAACTCAGCCATGCCTCAAACTGGTCGGCGCTGGGCGCATCGGCAGTATCGAAGCGTTCTGGTTGCATGATCTCGCTGTGGGCCAGAGGACAATCGATTGGACCACACGCGAACAACCCCCGCGTGCGTCCGATGCACGCGGGACATAACCACAAGCGCAGACAGGTTTCAAACTGTCAAGTTCGTGATCGATTGCGCCGGCGTGAGCGCCGGCGCAATCCCGTCCTCCTTCAACAGAGCGTCCACAACCCGTCCGGCAAGCCAGGCTTTACGCAGGCGCGTGTGACGCAGCCTCCCGCACTCCCTCGAAGGCGGACTGGAGCAGGTTTTCCTTCGTCTCGTCGAACGAACTGCGCATGATCTTGCCGCCCGTTCCCGCCAGCGCGGCGGCGATTTTGTCCGCGGTCATCTTGCGGATCAGCAGGAACAGCGCCGCGTTGCCCGACTGGAGCGTCTCGCCAACTTCCTTCATGAAATCGTCATTGATTCCGACGTCCGTCATGCGCCCGCCGAGCGCTCCGGACGCAGCGCCGAGGGCGGCCCCGGCCAGCGGCATCATGAACAGCAAGCCTACCAGCGTGCCCCAGAACATGCCCGACACGGCGCCGGCCTTGGTCGGCGAATAGAGTTGATTCAGTTTGACATGACCCTCGGGACATTTCGTCACCACGACTGCGTCGCTGAGTTCAATGAGATATTCGGTCTGCATCGCCAGCAGTTTCTGGCGGATTTCGTCCGCCTTCTCTTCGGTCGGGTATTCGATAACCAGCAAGTCGGACATGCGTGCCCCCTGTTCTGTTGTTGGATGGCGCCACGTCGCGTGGTGCGGACCGCCCGCATCCACGCGACGCATTCCAATATGCTGCCGATCAGCTCTTGATAGCGAGCGTCGTCGTGTCGAAGTTCACCGGCTCGATTTTGCCGTCGGCGAGCTGAACGACGGCAACGCCGCGGCTAAAATCGATAGCCACGATCTTGCTGGCCGGATGCTTCGCCTTGATGCTGTTGAGCAGCATGGTCGTCAACACTTCCGAAACGGTGTTGCCGTTGACGGCCCGAGCTTGAACCTCGGCCCGCTTCTCTGCCGAAAGGCCGGCAAGCTCCGCCTGTTCGAGGGTTGTGGCTACCTGCGCATAGGCGGCAGATACCATCAGGCCCGCGGTCGCAACGGCCGCGGCAAATATTGTCTTTTTGCGCGTGTTCATGGTCGTCCTTCTCCACCTGACCGGGGGAAACAACGGTACCTGCTGTGCTGCCGGCACGACCGGTGCCGCCAGACCGCAAGGTTTTAGCGGTGTTCTACGTGCGATGGATGGGCCGGAAGTCCCACCGCCATGACAGTGCGTCCCAATAGCGACCTGTTGTTTTGCTTCCGTGGCAACTGGAACAAGTGGGAATTGACCTCACACAAGCGTGTTTTCAGCTAACTATATCAGGATCACGCGCGGGCCAGCATCAGCGCCGTAAGGATGATCGAGACCGCCAGCAGCGACAGTATTGCCACAGGCCACTGCCGCAGCGCGCCATCCAGCCATTCCAAGGCAGCACCCGTCCGGCCCGCGACCCGCTCCACCCGCGCCGCGATCAGCACCACGACGTCACCGTCCGGCACACGTGGCAGGCGGCTACCCCAGCGCCGTACCGCGGCCGCGAGCGCCGCGCCAAGCACCACCGGCCAGAGTGATGCCCAGAGCGTCGCGGGCGACAGCGCATAGGCAACGGACCCGCTCATTACAGTCAGATACAGCGCCCAGGGCACGACAACCGACGCGGCGGCAACGATCAGCCAGGGCCAGCGCAACCGGCCAGGCAGCGCGGCCGGCGTGACCGGGGCAGGCATCGCGGCGACCCGGAACAGGAAGTGGGTCATCAGCAGCGCCGTCGCCAACGAGGACAGGGTGCCCAGGGTGCCGGCCCAACCGTCGCCCAGCACCGGCTTGATGGCCAGTTTGGCCAGCGCGCCCCCGGTGAGCGGAAGGCCCGCCAGGCCGAGCCCCATGATCGCGGCCGGCACCAGCACCAGCCAAAGGCGGCGGGGGCCGGACAGCGGCGCCAGGCCAACACCGAGGAACAGCCCGCCTTTCACCAGCGTGTGGTGCGCCGCATAGAAGGCAACGATCAGCGCCAGATCCGCATTTGGCGTCCCCAGCCCCATGCCGAACACGGCGGTGATGACACCCATCTGGCTGATGCTGGAAAATGCCAGCACCATGCGCGGATTGGTCTGCGTGACGCCAATCAGCACGCCGTAGAAGGCGGACACGAACCCCAGCGTCGTCATCACATTGCCCCAATCGGGCAACGCGAGGCCAAGCGGCAGGAATCGCAGCAAGCCGATGACGCCGGCCTTCACCGCCGCGCCGCTCAACACCGCCGCCGCCGGTATCGGCGCGGTGCGGTAGGTGATTGGCATCCAGACGTGAAACGGCACCATGCCCAGCTTGATGCCGAAGCCTCCGATGGTCAGCGCCAGGATTGCGTTGCGCCAGGGCGAGGCTGGAAGCGCAGCCACCGCGTCGCGGATCAGGAACCCGCTGTCCGGCCCCGATTGCGCCAGCATGACGAACGCCATCAGCAACAGCGCCTCGCCGAACACCGCCAGCGCCACGTAGATCAGTCCGACCCCCCGGGCGTCCGGTGCGTCGCCCTCGATGATCATGCCATAGGCGGCGAGGCTGACCATGGAGAACAGCAGGTAGAAGCTGACCAGGTCCGCAGCCATGAACACGCCCAGACTGCCGGTCAGCGTCAGCAGCCACCACACGGCGATGCGCCCGCGCCGGGCATCATCCCGCAGCCAGGCCGCCGCATAGACTCCGGCGGCGATCCATAGCAGCGCGGCAACCCCGAGCAGGATGGCCGCGGGCATATCCAAACTGAGCCGCAAACGCAGCAGGATCGGCGGCAGGTCGAGCGACGCCTCGGGCGCGAACAGCGCGGCGCCAAGGCCCGGCACCGCGGCAATCGCCAGCCAGTTCGACATCCGGTAGCGCAGCCGTCGCGACAGGCAGGCGAACAGCATCGCCAGCGGCAACAGCAGCGTTGCGGCCAGCCACATCATACCGGCCACCCGGGCATCGCGTCATGAGGTCGCGGGTCTTCCCCCCGATCGTCATGGCCCGGCTTGTCCGGGCCACCTATCGCGGCACGGTGTTGGCGGGGGTGGCCCGGACAAGCCGGGCCATGACGTGTTATAGGAGATGACGATAGAGACATCACCTTACCTCCGTCGCTTGCATAGTCCGCCCCACCTCAAGCAACGGCGACGGACGCAGCGGCATCAGTCCCAGCAGCAGCGCGCAGATCGCCAGCGCCAGGACGATCCCCTGGCGCGGCCGGGAGATGCGGGCGGCCATGACGACGGGCGCGGCCCCGCCCGTCAGCGCCGGAGCGAGTACGCGGAACGTGTAGCCGGCGGCGAGCAGTCCGCCGATCATGATGACCACCGCCCACCACCACTGGCCCTCGCCGATGGACGCCGTCAGCAGCATCGCCTTGGCCACGAACCCGCCGCTCGGCGGCAGGCCCATCAGTGACATCCCCGCCAGCCCGAAGGCGAACACCACCACCGGCAACGAGCGGCCCAGGCCGGCGAAACCGGCGATGCGGTCGTGGCCCAGCGCCTCGCCGATAAGGCCGGCGGCCATGAACATCGCCGCCTTGGCGACGGCATGGGCGACCAGTTGCATGATGCCGCCGGTCCAGGCGAGGCGCTCCAGGTCCCCGGCGGCGCCGGCCAGCGGGAACAGGAAGAACAGGTAGCCGATCTGCGCCACCGTCGAGTAGGCGATCATCAGCTTCAGCCGTGCCTGGCGCAGCGCCAGCACGCTGCCGACGATGATCGCCGCCGAACCCAGGGCCGCCATGAACTGTGCCGCGCCGAAGCCGGCCACGCCCGGCAGCGCGTCGAACCACAGGCGGACGGTCAGGATGAAGGAGCCCTTGACCACCAGCGCCGAGAGCAGCGCGCTCGCCGCGGCCGGTGCGCCGGCATGCGCGGGCGGCAGCCAGAGGTGCAGCGGGAACAGCGCGGTCTTGGCGGCCAGGCCCGCGGTCATCAGCGCCAGCGCGACGAACACCACCGGTTCGGGCTGCGCCAGCCGCGACAGCAGGGCGATGTCCAGTGTGCCGTAGCCGCCGTACAGCAGCGCACAGCCGAGCAGATAGAGGATCGAGCCGATCAGCGCGAACAGCATGTAGCGCAGCGCGGCGGCCAGCGTCTCGGGCTTGCCCTCCAATGAGACCAGCGGGACGGCGCTGAAGGTCAGCAGTTCCAGCGCGACATACAGGCTGAACAGGTCGCCGGCCAGCCAGACGGCGTTCAGCCCGGTCCAGACGCCCATCAGCATGATCCAGAACACCAACGGCGCGCGCCGCTCGGGCGTGCCCGCGGGCTGGACGAAGGAGGCGCGGGCGAACAGGCCGACGGCACCGATAACCAGCGCGCTGGTCAGCAGCATCACCGCCGACAGCCCGTCCGCCCGCAGCGCGATGCCCAGCGGCGGCACCCAGCCGCCGATGGTGTAACTCAGCGGCGCCCCGGTGGTCCAAAGCGTGCCGGCAATCGCCAGTGCGATCGCAGCCCCGCCGGCGATGACCGCCATGGCGACCCATTCGGCGGCCCGGCCACCGGCGGCCAGGGCGAGCACGACGCCGGCGGCCGGCAGGATGATCGCCAGCACCAGGAGGGCAGCGGGGTCAATCATCCGCCGGATGTGTCCTTCGGGGCGGGTTGCTCCAACGTGGTGCGGCTGGTCTCCTGGTAGACCCGCAGCAGCAGCGCCACGGCGAGCGCGGTGGCCGAGAAGGCGACGACAATGCCGGTGATGACCATCGCCTGCGGCACCGGGTCACCGCCCAGGCCGGCGGCGGCGCCGCGGCGGGCGATGACTCCGAACAGCAGGAAGGTGCCGCTGCCCAGCAGGTTCAGCGCCAGGATCTTCCGCAGCGGCTGCGGGTTGACCAGCGCCCCATACAGGCCGGCGCCGACCAGCACGGCACTGCACAGGCCATACAGCGTTGCCGGCGTCATGGCTGGCGCTCCGGCGGACCGGCGACCAGCAGGCCGAGGATCACCGCGATGGACAGCGTCAGAACCGACTCCACGGCGATGATCAGCGGCTTGGCGATGCTGTCGGGATAGGACAGAAAGCCGTTCGGCAGGGCGAAGCCGGTCAGGCCGACAGCGATGAAGGCGGCGGGACCGACTGTCACCAACAGCCGCACCCAAGGCCGGCTGATCGCGGGCGCGTCGCGCAGCCCGGCGAGCATCACCAGGATCCACATCGCCGCCAGGATCGCCCCGCCCTGGAACGCGCCGCCCGGATCGGTTGCCCCCACCCACAGGATATAAACAGCCACGACAACGCCGATCGGCGGCAGCAACCGGGCGAGCTGGATCAAGGCGCCGTTGTCGGCGGGAATGCGCGCGGGCCCGGGGATGCCACCCCAATACCGGTCCTTCGCCAGCGACCAGATCCCCACCAGCGCGAGCAGCAGCACCACCTTCTCCAGCAGCGTGTCGAGGGCGCGGTAGGCGATCAGCACGCCGGTGACTGCGTTGCCCATGCCCAAAGCCGGCAGGTGCTGCACCGCCTCGTTGGCCAGGCTCGGCGCCGGGCCGGTGGTCCACAGCACGAGGCCCGCCAGCGCCGCCGTGACCAGTCCCGACAGCAACAGCGCCAGCAGGCGCAGTGGCATCGCGAGCGGAGGCGCCTCGGTTTCCGCGGCCCGAAGCCGCACGGAGGCGGCGATCAGCACGGCGCCGGTGACGCCGCTGCCGACGGCGGCCTCGGTCATCGCCACGTCGCCGGCGGCGAGGCGCAGCCAGGCCAGCGCCAGCAGCAGGCCGAACGCGACGTAGCCGACGACGGCCGGGAACGCACGCGACGCGGCATTGACCCAGAGGGCGAGGCCCAACACCAGCAGCACCAGCGCGGCGTCCGCAATCGGCGCGAGACTCATGATGGGCCGCCGCCGCGCCAAGGCCTCCAATCGTCATGGCCCGGCCTGTCCGGGCCACCCCCGCAAGTGCCTGCCTCGACAGGTGGCCCGGACAAGCCGGGCCATGACGATTGGAGGGGCCACGACGATGGGAGGGGCCATGACGATTGGACGGGCCACGACGATTGGACGGGCCATGGCGATTGGACTGGCCACGACGATTGGACGGGCCATGTCGATTGGACGGGCCACGACGATTGGACGGGCCACGACGATTGGACGGGCCATGGCGATTGGACGGGCCACGACGATTGGACTGGCCACGACGATTGGACGGGCCATGTCGATTGGGTGGGCCATGACGATGGGACGGTGAGAGTCGCTCTCATTTGTAAGATCCGCCGCCGCGCCAGACGGCGCGCGCCACAAGCTGGGTGACCGTCGCACCCGCGAGCTGGGTCAGCACCCAGACGGCGACCAGCTTCAATGCGGCAAGCACGCTGTCCACTTGCGGCAGCAAGCCCAGCACCACCAGCCCGAGGCCGAGATTGTCCGCCTTGGTCAGCGCATGCAAGCGCGTCATCGAGTCCGGAAAGCGCAGCAACCCGACGGTGCCGGCCAAGAAGAACACCGCGCCCAACGACACCAGCACGACCGTCGCAATGTTCCCCACGAGCATCATGACGAACCGCCGCTATGCACGAACATCACCGCCGCGAAGGCCGCCAACAGCGCCAGCGTCAGCGCGACATCCACCGCCCCCGGCAGCGCGGTCGCCGTCCCCAGCAGCAGCAGCGCGGCAATGCCGCCGGTGCCCAGCAACTGCGCCGCCATCATGCGGTCGACATCCGCGGGCCCGCGCAGCACCCGCAGCAGCCCAACCGCGACCATCAGCAGGATGAAGACGCAGGCGCCGAGCAGGAACTCAGTCATCGCGGTAGCCCAGCATGCGGATGAAGCGGTCTTCTTCCTGCGCCATCTGCTGCGCGACGGGTTGGGTGACGTCGAGGCAGTGGATCAGGATATCCCCCCCGGCATTTGCGGTGACCGGCACGGTGCCCGGCATCAGGCTGGCATAGGCGGTGAAGGCGTCGCGGGCGGGGCCCTCCGGCAGGCGGGGCGCGTAGGCAATCATGTCCACGTTCAGCGGCAGGCGCGGATCGAACACCCGCATGGCGACGTCGATGCCGGCCAGCAGCGACTGGCCGGGGAAGCGCAGGATCAGCAGCAGCAGGTCCGGCAGGGACATCATCGGCCCGGCCGGCGGCGAGAGACTCAGGCTGACCCGGGTGGCCGCGATGACGGCGACGGCAGCGGCCGGCAGGTCGCCCGGGTTGACCCCCGCCAGCACCAGCCACAGCGCCAGGAATCCGCCCCCCCGCAGCAGCACTGCCGGCGCGTTCATGCCTCAGCGCTCCCGCGCAGCGGCGGCACCGACGACCTCGATCCGCGGCTCCTTGATGCGGAACCAGGCGACGTAGAGCGCCGGCAGGAAGATCAGCGTCACGATCGTCCCGACCAGGAAGCCGCCCATGATGGCGAACGCCATCGGACCCCAGAAAATCGTCGCCGCGATCGGGATCAGGCCCAGCACGGTCGAGATCGCCGTCAGCATGATCGGCCGGAAACGGGAGACGGTGGCGTCGATCACCGCGACCCAGGGCACCTTGCCAAGGGCACGCTCCGCCTCGATCTGCTCCACCAGTATCACCGCATTGCGGGCGATCATGCCGATCAGCGCCAGGATGCCCAGGATGGCGACGAACCCGAGCGGCTGGTTGAACAGCAGCAGCGCGGCGACGACTCCGGTCATCGCCATCGGCACCACGATCAGGCACAGCGCCAGCATGCTGAAGCTCTGCAACTGGATCATCAGGAAGGTGATCATCAGCAGCAGCATCAGCGGCACGACCGCGATGACCGAGGCCTGGGAGTTCGCGCTCTCCTCGACCGTGCCGCCGACCTCGATCCGGTACGGCGCCGGCAGGCTGGCGTTCAACTCCTCGACCGCGGGCGCCAGATGCGCCACCACCGCCTCGGGCAGGTTGCCCGGCGCGACGTCGGCCTGCACGGTCAGCGTCGGCACCCGGTCGCGGCGCCAGATCAGCGGGAATTCCTGGTCGAAATCGAAGCTCGCCAACTGGCTCAACGGCACGGTCCTGCCGTTCGGCAGCGGCAGCTGCACGTTGCGCAGCGTTTCCAGCGAGACCCGCTGCTCATCCGTCGCGCGCGCCACGACATCGACCAGGTAGATGCCGTCCCGCAGTTGCGTCACCGTTGTGCCGGTCACCACCGACTGCAGCACCGAGGCCAATGCCGCCGAACTGAGCCCCAGCAGCCGCGCCTGATCCTGGTCGATGTTGATGCGGACCCGCCGCGCCGGCTCCATCCAGTCGTAGTTCACATGCGTCGCGTTCGGATCGCTGGAGACGATCCCCGCGAGCCGCAACGCAATATCCCGCACCTGCGAGACATCCGGCCCGGTGACGCGATACTGGACCGGCCAGCCCACCGGCGGCCCGAGGCCGAGCGGCGAGACGCGGGAAATGGCGGCAGGGAACTGGTTCGCCAGCACCTCCTCCAGATGCACCTGCAGCCGCTTGCGGGCTGCGACGTCCTTGGCGACGACCACCGCCTGGGTGAAGAAGGCGTTCGGCAGTTCCACCGCCAAAGGCAGGTAGAAGCGGATGGCGCCGCGGCCGACATAGGTGCTCCAACTGGCGACATCCGGGTCGGTTGAAAGCACCTTCGACAGCCGCTGCGACATGTCGTCGGTGGCGAAGATCGACGCGTTCTGCGGCAGCCTTAAATCAACCAGCAATTCCGGCCGGTCCGAGGGCGGGAAGAACTGCCGCGGGATCATCGGCGACAGCAGCACGGCAACGGCGAAGCATCCGGCGGTGATACCGATGGTGAGCCAGCGGACCCGCATCGCGCCCACCACCATCGAGCGGAACCCGCCCAGGATCCGGCTCGGTTTGTCCGACGGCTTCGGCGTCTTCAACAGCCAGACGCCGAGCAGCGGCGCGAACAGGACGGCGACGATCCATGAGACGATCAGCGAGACGCCGACCACGACAAAGATCGAAAAGGTGTACTCGCCCGCCGAACTCTTGGCGAAGCCGATCGGCACGAAGCCGGCGGCGGTGACGAAGGACCCGGTCAGCATCGCCATCGCGACGGAGGTATAGGCAAAGCTCGCCGATTGCTCCTTGGTGTCGCCGGCGGCGAGACGCGAGGTCATGACGTCGATCGTCGTCATCGCGTCGTCCACCAGCAGGCCCAGCGCGATGATCAGCGCGCCCAGCGAGATGCGCTGCAGGTCGATGCCGGCAAGCTGCATGATCGGAAACACGATCGCCAGGGTCAGCGGGATCGAGATCGCCACCACCAGCCCGGCCCGGACGCCGAGGCTGACGAAACTGACCGCCATGATGATGGCGATGGCCTGCCACAGCGACGTGGTGAAGTCGCTGATCGCGTGCTCCACCACATGCGGCTGGTCGGCCACCAGGATCGGCTCGATGCCAAGCGGCAGGTCTGCCGTGATCGTATGAATCGCCTTGTCCACGTTCTGGCCGAGCGCCAGGACGTCGCCGCCCTCCCGCATGGCGATGGCCAGCCCGATGGCCGGCTTGCCGTTGACGCGGAACAGCGGTTGCGGCGGGTCGGCGAAGCCGCGGCGGATGTCCGCGATGTCGCGCAGCCGGATCATGCGGCCGCCGGCGACGAAGTTGAGGTTCCGCAGGTCCTCCTCGGACTCGAAGGCGCCGGTGACGCGCAGCAGAAGCTGTTCATTTCCGGTCTGGATGACGCCGGCGGGGCTGACCACGTTCTGCGCCTGCAAGGCGGCGATCAGCGCCGAGCGGTCGATGCCTAGGCCGGCCAGGCGCTGCATCGAGAATTCGACGAACACGCGCTCATCCTGGGCGCCGAGCATCTCGACCTTGGTGACGTCGGGAACCAGCAGCAGCTTGGATCGCACGTCGTCCACGTAGTCGCGCAGTTCGCGCTGGCTGAAGCCGTCGGCGGTGAAGCCGTAGATGATGCCGTAGGTGTCGCCGAACTCGTCGTTGAAGCCCGGGCCGATCACCCCCGCGGGCAGTGTGTGGCGCATGTCGCCGATGTTCTTGCGGACGTGGTACCAGACATCCGGCACTTCGTTCGCCGGGGTCGCGCCCTTCAGGTTGACGAAGATCGTCGTCTGGCCCGGGAGGGTGTAGCTGCGGATGAAATCGAGGTGCGGCGTCTCCTGCAACGCCCGCTCGAGCCGTTCGGTCACCTGCTGCTTCGTGTCGTCGATTGTCGCGCCGGGCCAGGCGGCCTGGACGACCATGGTCTTGATGACGAAGGCCGGATCTTCATCGCGGCCAAGGCTGAAGAACGACGACAGCCCCGCCAGGACGGAGGCGATCATCAGGTAGACGACGAACGACCGGTGCTCGAGCGCCCACTTTGAGATGTTGGGGCCCACTAGCCCGCGGGTCCCAGCAGGCGGATCGTCTGGCCGGGATGCAGCGCCTGGACGCCGGCGGTGACGACGATATCACCCGGTTCCAGGCCGTGCGCGACAGAAACTGCCGCCTGATCGAAGGACAGCATTTCGATATTGCGCAGCGACACGGTCAGCTTCTCCGGATCGACCACCCACACGGCCGGCTGGCGGTTGAACTCGGTCAGGGCGGAGGACGGGATCGAGATCACCTGGTCCGCCTCCAGCCGCATCGAGCCGTTCACCGTGGCGCCGAGGCGCATGGCGGCCGGGGGATCGGTCAAGCCGACCCGCACCGCGAAAGTCCGGGTCACCGGATCGGCCTGCGGCGCGACTTCCCGCACCCGGCCCGTCGTCATCACCGACGGATCGTCCGTCAGCCTGACCACGACCCGCGGGTCGCTCGGCGCGGAGCGCAGCACCTGGGCGGGCACGTCGAACACGGCGTCGCGCCCGTCCTTCCGGGCTATGGTGACGACCATCTGGCCGGCCTGCACGACCTCCCCTGGCTCAGCGCCGCGGGCGGTGACGGTGCCGGCGGCATCGGCCTGCAGGATGGTGTAGCTGACGCGGTCGGCGGCGATGCGGACCTGGACCTCATTGGCGTCGGCATTGGCCCGGGCGGTGCCCAGCGCCTTTTCGGCAAGCTCGAACTGGGCGCGCGGCGTGTGGCCCTGGGCGAGCAGCGTGCGCTGACGCTCGAACGCGGAGCGCGCCTGCGTTAGTTGTGCCTCGGCGGCGGTCCGGTTCGCCTGGGCGGCGCGCAGCGCGTTCAGCTCGTTCTGTGCGTCGAGGCGGGCGAGTTCCTGGCCTGGCTTGACGGTATCGCCGACGTTGACGAACCGCTCGATCATCCGGCCGCCGATGCGGAACGCCATGGCCGAGGAATCCTGCGCGTCGATGTGGCCGGTCAGAATAACGGTCTCACCGGAATCGGACGGCTTGACGGTGACGGAGCGCACCGGGCGTGGCACCGGCGCTTCGGCTTGCTCCTGCTTCTTGCAGCCCGTGAAGAGCAGTGGCAGCGCCAGCGCCAGCGTCCAGCCGTAACGTCCGATCATCCGGGTCCCACTTACGCGCCGCGCGATTTTCATGCCTCACCCCGGATGTCGTTGCGTACCGCCACTGTCGCCCCATCGTCATGGCCCGGCTTGCCCGGGCCACCCGTCGCGGCACGTGCTGGCAGCGGTGGCCCGGACAAGCCGGGCCATGACGATGGTCGCTAGTCCGGACGGGTAAACTCCGGTGTAACACGATGGACGACGGTTTTGCGGCAAACTACTACCAGCCTGCCAAAGCGTGAAGACGGGCCGAGCGTCCCTGTACGATGCGTTTCGTCCCAATCTGGCGGGCAACCGCAAAACGTCACGCCGCGGCGGCCTTTAGCGGGGGCCGCTCCGGTTGTTTCCGTGCGGACGATCAGGTAAGCGACGCATCAATGCACAATCCGATCCAGGTAGTCCGCCGGCCGATGGGCCGTGGCCTTAGCGTCATGGTGGCCATCGGCACTGCGATCCTGGTCGTCGCCGCGCTAGGCATCGGGCAACCGGTGTTCGCGCCGCTGACCTTCGCGCTGTTCATCATCTCCATCGTCTGGCCGCTGCAAGGCAAGCTGCAGCGCCGGTTGCCGAAACTGCTGGCGCTGCTGATCAGCATGATCGTCGCCATCGTCATGTTCGGCGCCTTCGCCTATCTGATCACCTGGGCGTTCAGCCATGTCGGGAGCTACGCGGTCACCGAGGCCGGGCAGTTCCAACTCCTGTACACCCAGATCACGGACTGGCTGGCCGGTCACGGCATTGAGGTCTCCGCCCTGTGGACCGAGCATTTCAACGTCAGTTGGCTGCTGAGCGCGGCCCAACGGATCACCACCATGCTGAATGGCATGCTGACCTTCTCGCTGGTGGTGCTGGTCTACATCATCCTCGGGCTGCTGGAAGTCGAGCCGATGTTCAGGCGGCTGCAGCGGATGACCAATCAGGACACCGCGCGGCGGCTGCTGGTCGGCGGCGCGCGCGTCGCAGCGAAATACCGGCGCTATTTGCTGGTGCGCTCGCTGATGAGTGCCGTGACCGGGCTGCTGGTCTGGGGCTTCATCTGGCTCTGCGGCCTGCCGCTGGCGCGGGAATGGGGCATCATCGCCTTCGCCTTCAACTACATCCCGGTGATCGGACCGCTGCTCGCAACCGTGCTGCCGACGGTGTTCGCGGTCGCCCAGTTCGACACGCTGCAGAGCGCGGTGCTGGTGTTCGGCATCCTCAATCTGATCCAGTTCATGGTTGGCAGCTACCTGGAGCCACGCGTGTCCGGCAACGTCCTGGCTATGTCGCCGGTCCTGGTGCTGTTCGCGGTGTTCTTCTGGACCTGGCTGTGGGGGCTGAGCGGCGCCTTCATCGGCGTGCCCATCGTCATCGCCGTGCTGACGCTGTGCGAGGAGCATCCCGCCAGCCGCTGGGTGGTCGAAGTGTTCGGCGCGGCACCGGCTGAGCAAACCTGAAGCATGAAACCGATCCTCGACCCGCGTGACGGCGACATCGAGGATGACGCCTCCAGCACCCATCAGCGCTCCCTGTTGTCGCTGGCCGGCAGCCTGTTCGCGGAGATCAGCCTGCCCAAGCTATTCGCCGTCTGGATCGTCCTGCTGCTGGTTCCGGCGCTGCTGCTGGGCGCGGCGCCGCTGGTCGCCACAGCCTGGGCGGTGGCGGTCTGGGACAAGACGGCGAATGTATTCACCGAGATCTGGCCGGCCTTGCTGCTGCCGCCCCTGGCGGCCATCGGCTGGTTCGGCGGACGGCGGACGCTGCGCTTGGCGGAGAGCAGCTTCTGGTCGCTGAACGCGCTGGCGGTGCAGCCGGTCTATGTGATCTTCCGCGAGGGGCTGCGCCACCTGGCGGAATTGCTGCTGCCGTCCGCGATGCGGCCGTCATGGCGTTCGGCGGTGCGGGCGCTGAGCGCGGCGGTGTCGGGCCTCGCCGTCTTTGTCCTGGGATGCTTGGTCGTCGCGCTGCTGTGGCCCGCGACGCAATGGATCGGTTCGATCGCCGGCTTGGCCTCGGTGCATTTGATGGTCCCGGTGTTGCTGGCCAACAGCCTGACGCTGATCGCGGCCTACTGCGCTGTGGCCGCGCTGGTCTGGGGCGTCGGCGACGCGCTGATGGCGCAGCCGCGCGACCTGGCCGGATTTGCCCCTGAGGCACCCGGGGACCGGGTCTGGCGTGTCGCGCATCTGTCCGACCTCCACACGGTGGGTGAGCGCTATGGCTTCCGCATCGAGAGCGGACGCGCCGGGCCGCGCGGCAACGATCGCTTCCAGCAGACTTTGGCGCGGCTGGACGCGATCCATGCCGAACAGCCGCTGGATTTCGTGCTGATCACCGGCGACCTGACCGATGCCGGCCGCTCCGCCGAGTGGGCGGAGTTCTTCATTGCGCTGGAGGCGTATCCGGCTCTGGCGGAACGCGTCATCGCGCTGCCCGGCAACCACGACGTCAATGTCGTCGACAGGTCCAGTCCCGCCCGGATGGAGCTGCGGATGAGTCCGACCAAGCGGTTGCGGCAACTGCGGACCATTTCGGCCTTGGAGCGCCTGCAGGGCGGCCGCGTGCGCGTGGTCGACGGTGGCTTTTTGACTGACGTGCTGGCACCGCACGCCGCCGGCATGGCCGCCTTTGCCGACAGCGGATCGCCGCGTCGCCTGTCGCGTGCGCTCGCCGAGGTCTGGGACGTCGTGTACCCGATGGTGCTGCCACCCGCCACGCCCGACGGGCTGGGAATCATCATCCTGAACTCCAATGCCGAGACGCACTTCTCCTTCACCAATGCGCTGGGCGTTGTCTCGTCAGGGCAGGCGAAGCGCATCCGCGTCGCGGCGGAGCATTATCCGCAGGCGTGCTGGATCGTTGCGCTGCATCACCACCTTATCGAATACCCGCAGAAGGCCAGCGCGCTGTCGATGCGTATCGGCACCGCGCTGGTCAACGGCAGTTGGATGATCCGGCAGTTGCAGCGCCTGGCCGGACGGGCGGTGATCATGCACGGGCACCGGCACACCGATTGGATCGGGCAGTGCGGGCGCCTGCTGATCGTTTCGGCACCTTCGCCGGTGATGGCGCCGGCTTCTGCTGGCGTGCCGTATTTCTACGTGCACTCGCTGGCGATTGGTTCCGATGCGCAATTGAAGCTGAGGCGGGCGGAGCGGGTCGAGGTGACACCGTAAAGGAGGGTATCCGCGGCGTTGCCGCACACCGATAGTCTCGGGAGTGGCAGGATACGAACGTAGCTTATGGCGCCGCTCGGCGGATGCAACAACCAGGGTGAAACGACACATGTGCCAATACTGTGACTGACAAGGGTCTGATGCGTCGCGGCGTGTTCCTTGCCGGCGCCAGCCTGCTCATGGCCCCGCTGGCCGCCCCATTGCGTGCCGTGGCACAAACGCCGCCGCAATCCGCGGCAGCGACACCCGACGCCGCGCTTGCCCTGTTGACGGAGGGCAACGCACGCTATGTCGCCAATCAGCCGCGGCAGCGCGACTTTTCGGCGGCCCGCGCCAGCACGGCGCTCGGCCAGGCACCGTTCGCGGCGATTCTCGGGTGCGCCGACTCGCGTGTCGCGCCGGAACTGGCGTTTGATCAGAATCCAGGCGACCTGTTCGTGGTCCGTGTGGCTGGCAATTTCGTGACCCCGGAAGGCCTGGGCAGCCTGGAGTTCGGCGCCGCGGTTCTGGGTGTCAAGATGATCATGGTTCTGGGCCACACCAGTTGCGGCGCGGTAAAGGCGACCGTTGCAGCCCTGCAGAAGGGCAACACGCTGCCGGGACATATCGCCGGACTTGTGCGCGCCATGAAGCCCGGCATCGAACCGGTTATGAAGCAGCCGGGGCCCGGTCTGGAACAGCGCGCGGTCGTCGCCAACGTGCGGTCCAACGTCGAGCGACTCAAGACGGCCAAGCCCATCCTGGCCGACATGGTCGCCAAAAAGCAGCTCCAGGTCGTGGGAGGCGTCTACGACCTGGCGACGGGCAAGGTGTCGCTCGTGTAGACGCTGCCTCGGCCCTGACAGGGCGCCGAGCGCTTTGGAACGTGGTGGACGGTTGCGGGACATCCGACCCGCACCCTGGCGGGCCAACTGCCTTATGCTTTAAGCCGTTACGAGGCAAACGCGCGCTTCGTGATGACGACACAGGGGCGCCGGACGTGCAACCGGATACGAGAGGGCGTACGAACGGCTTTCTTGCGGTTTGCCGCGGGCCCGGTGGCCTGAGTTGCAACTGTCCCAGGAGAGATGACTTGTTTCAAAAGCTGCACCATATGGCAGGTCGCCGCACCGGCGGCCGGACGACGCAGGATTTCCAAGCCGGCTTCATCGGCCTGAAGCCGGCAATTAGCATCCGTCGGGCGATCGGTTCCGCGGCGCTGGCCGGAACGCTGCTTCTGCCGGCCTGTGCGCAGACGCCGATGGGCCCGACCATTGCGACAATGCCCGGTCCGAACACGTCCTTCCAGCAATTCCAGAACGACCAGGCGGTGTGCCGGAACTTTGCCAGTCAGGCGGTGCAGGATCAGGCACAGGGCGCCAATCTGCGTGGCCTCGGCACAGCGGCGTTGACAACCGCGCTTGGCGCCGGGCTGGGAGGCGCAATCGGAGGTGGCAGCGGTGCGGGAATAGGGGCGGCCGCGGGCGCGGTCGGCGGCGCTGGGCTGGCAGCCAGAAACACCACCAATGCCAACGTGTCGATCCAGGCGCAATACAACAATGCGTTCGCCTCGTGCATGTTCAGCCTCGGCAACGCCGTGCCGTCCATGGGGCCGATGATGAACCGGTGATGGACCGCGTCGCTGGTCTTCGTGGCTAAGCCGGAAGGTCGAGCCCGGTCGATCGATGGACGCCCCCTGCCACGGGGGCGGAGCCGCGGGAATCTCCCCCGTATTCCCGGGGGCCGGGACATCGACTGGCGGCAAGGTGACGGCGCTGATACCGACGCGCGCAAATCTTGGCCGATCGGCAGCGGCTACCAATCCCGTCATGGCGAGCGGAGGCCCGCCATCCACGCCTTGTTTGTCCACGCAAACAGGCGTGGATGCCGACCCTCGTCGGCATGACGATGAAGCACCGCCCGAGAGTCGGCCTTCATGAGCATAGGTATGATACAACCATCAGGCACATTGCGCATGGCCCGATGAACATCATGAACCTACGAGTGCCTGCACTGCCGATGGCGGCAGCCCTGCTGCTCGCGGGCTGCGCATCGCTGACGGTGCCCGACACCAAGCCGCTGTCTCCGGCTCAGCTCAGCCGCCCCGGTGGCGAGGCCATCTCCACCGGCGGCTACCGCCTCACCTCGATGGCCGCCGCGCCGGACTCGCCCGACCTGATGGTGCTGGTCGCGCTATCGGGGGGCGGCAAACGATCCTCCGCCTACAGCTACGGGGTGCTGAAGGGCATGCGGGACGTTTTCGTGCCCACCGCCGCGGGTCCGCGTCCATTGCTGGATCAGGTTGACGGCATATCGGGGATTTCCGGCGGCAGTTTCACCGCGGCGTATTACGGGCTGCATCGCCAAGCGACCTTCGGCCGCTTCGAGGAAGACTTTCTCTACCGCAACACCAATGCGAATGTCTGGGGGATCTACCTGCTTCCCTGGAACTGGGGGTGGGTGCTCAACCCGACGGTCGGCACCAACGACTATATGGCGGAGGTGTATGACCGCACGATGTTCCAGGGCGCGCATTTCGATGCGCTTGCGCAACGCGGCCGGCCAATCATTGCGATTGGTGCAACCGAAATGAGCACCGGCACGGAGTTCGTCTTCAGCCAGGAGATGTTTGACCTGATCTGTTCTGATTTGGAACAGATGCCGATCGCGCGTGCCGTGGCGGCCTCGGCGGCGTTCCCCGGCCTGTTTTCACCGGTTACCTTGACCAATCACGCTGCGGAGTGCGGCGGGCGCAAGCCGGGGTGGCTCCGCCACATCACGAAAGACCAGCGTCGCGACCCGCTCTCGCGGCTCGGTGCCCAGGCAGCCGTCGCCGAGCGTTATCTCGATCCGGACGATATGCGCTATGTCCACCTCACGGATGGCGGCGTGTCGGACAATCTCGGCATGCGCATGATGGGCGGCATGATGCAGAATCTGGCCCAGTCGCCTGATGAGCTGATTGCCCGCGGTCTCGACAGGGTACGCCGCATCTTGGTGATCACCGTGGACGGGCAAGGCGCCCAGGATGTGGCCGTGTCCCGTCAGCGGGTCGTTGGCGGGTTATTCCAAATCTTCGGCCTGGTCAGCGGAGCGCAAATCGGCAGGATTGGATTCGAAACGATGATAACCGTGAACCAGCAGCTTCAGGACGTTACGCGAGCGCTGCGCGCCGCCCGGTGCGGGCGCGGTCCGGTGATCGACGGCGCGCCCTGCGGGGACGTCGAGTCGAGCCTTGTTCGCATTTCGCTCGCGGACGTGCCGGACGACGCCAGGAGGGAGCAATTGCAGGCCATTCCAACTACACTGACCTTGACCCACCCGCAGGTGGATATGCTGATCGAGGCGGGGCAAACCGGGGTCACGACTTCGCCTGAACTGCGGCAATTCCTGCAAAATTATCCGCCCCGGGCGCGCCTGTCCCCATCCACCGGAGGTGCCAGGGTGGCCAAGGGCGACGGAGGCGGCTAGAGCGTCTTGAGGCTGACTGAAAAAGGAGTGGCGCCCTGTTCGTCATGGCCCGGCTCGTCCGGGCCAGCGCACGCGGCACTGGTGCTTGCAGGGGTGGCCCGGACATGCCGGGGCCACGACGATGTGGTGGCATCCGTCGCCATTCCAGTCAGCCCGGGGACGCTTCAGGTCACCGGCGGTTCGTCCGCCGTTGAAGCATCGGCCGATAAGATACGGAAGACGGCGGCGGTCCCGCGCACACGCACACCGCGGCGTCATGGACAGGGGTAAGGCGAAGTATGCGGCGAGCATTGATCCGATGGTCCAGACGTATAGTGCTGCTGAGCCTCATTGTCGTCGCGACGCTGCTCGTCTATCGCGCGGTCGATTCGCAAAGGGGGCCGCCGCTGGAGCCCTGGCATACGTTCGTGCCGGACGATCCCCATGCGGCCGCGATCGACAAGATGGACTGGCCCGCATGGATCGCCGCGGAAGGCCACGCCTTCGACGAGGTGAAAACCGAGGTGTCGGATCGGCTGGAGGAGCGCGACCGGACACCCGACAACCGCTACTTTACCGCAAGCCCGGTCTACCCCGGCCATTTTGTCCAGGACTGGAACCGATCCTACGTCCTTATGCCGGATGGCCCCCCGCGCGGCGCCGTGGTGCTGCTGCATGGTCTGACGGACTCGCCCTATAGCCTGCGCCACGTCGCACGCCGCTACCGGGAACTGGGTTATGTCGCGGTCGCCATCAGGCTGCCGGCCCACGGAACGGTGCCCGCGGCGCTGACGGACGTGGGGTGGGAAGACTGGGCGGCCGCCACACGCCTGGCCGTGCGGGAAGCCCGGCGGCTGTCCGGCGGCGCGACTCCGTTGCACATGGTCGGGTTTTCGAATGGAGGCGCGCTGGCGATGCAATACGCGCTCGATGCCATCGAGGATCCGCGGCTTCCCCGACCCGACCGGCTGATACTGATCTCGCCGATGATCGGCATCACTGCCTTCGCGCGTTTCGCCGGCTTTGCGGCTTTGCCCGCCATTTTGCCCGCCTTTGCCAAGGCCGCATGGCTTGGCATCGTGCCCGAATTCAACCCGTTCAAATACAACTCGTTCCCGGTAAACGGGGCTCGGCAATCCCATCGGCTGACGCAGGCGCTGCAGGCGCAGATCCAGCGCCTTTCGCGTGAAGGCCGGCTGTCCAATCTGGCCCCGGTGCTGACATTTCAGTCAGTGATGGATTTCACCGTCAGCACCCGGGCGATCATCACCGCGCTGTATATGCAGTTGCCGGCCAACGGCAGCGAACTGGTGCTGTTCGATCGCAACACCAACTCGAAGCTCGGGGAACTGCTGCGCCCGGCCGCCGACCTGGCGCTTGGACGCCTGTTGCCGGCGCCACCGTTGCAGTTCCGGCTGACCATTGTCGCGAACCGCGATCCGAACACAGATGGAATGGTCGAGCGGATTATCGAGCCGGGGGAAACGGCGGAGCGCACAAGTCCGCTAGAGCAGACTTACCCGCGTAACGTGTTTTCGTTGTCGCATGTCGCGTTGCCGTTTCCGACCACGGACAGTTTGTACGGTCCGGATCCCGATCCGGCCGAGGATTTTGGCGCTCATTTGGGCGCATTGGCGGCACGCGGGGAGGTCGGCGTGCTGCTGATCAGCCCGGCTTCGCTCATGCGGATTTCCTGGAACCCGTTTTTTCCTTACGTCATGCACCGTATCGAAGAAACGTTGAAGTAATTTAACGGACAGATCATTCGAGATTTGCGGCCGGCGCATCGCCATGCCCGAGCCGCGGCAGGGAGGGACGAATGCAACCCAACGGATCGATACGTGCGCAGATCGGGACACTGATTGTCGCCACCAGCGCCATACAACTGGCCAACGGTTTCTTTGGCACCTTCATTTCCTTGCGTATAGGTATCGAGGACTTTGGCGCGACAATGGCCGGCCTGGTGCTCAGCAGCTACTTTGCCGGTTTCACCCTGGGTGCGCTGAGCTGCGGGCGGATCATCGAGCGCATCGGGCACATTCGCGCCTACGCAGCCTTCGCCGGCATGGTCGTCGCCGCCACCGTGGCCATGCCGCTCCTGGCCGGTTCGCTGTACTGGCTGGTGCTGCGCGCAGTCATCGGGTTCGGTTGCTCCGGGATCTTCGTCACGACCGAAAGCTGGCTCAACGCCAAGGCGCAGCCGTCCGAACGCGGGCGGGTATTTTCGATCTATATGGTCGGCACGTTCGTGGCCCTGGCGCTCGGACAACTGCTGATCGGCCGGACAGACATCAACTCGGCCGCGCCGTTTAGCGTGATCGCCGTCCTGTTCGCCATCCCGCTGGTCATGGTGAGCACGAGCCGGGCCGAGCCGCCGCGGACAACCATTTCGGCCAGGCTTCCGTATGGCCAACTGTTGCGCGCGGCGCCGATCGCGGTCGCCGGCTGTGCGATCAGCGGGATCGTCAGCAGCGCATTCTACGCCCTGGTTCCGGCATGGATGCAGGACGAGGGAATCGGGCGCGAGACGATCGCGCTGTTCATGCTGGTGGCGGTGCTTGGCGGACTTGCGTTCCAGGTTCCTGTCGGCCGGCTTTCGGATCGCTTCGACCGGCGCGTCGTGCTGGCCGCACTCGGTCTCGGTTTCGCGGGCAGCGCCGTTGCCCTGGTCCTGCTGCCGCGGACCTTGCCGGCGGTGCTGTCGGCCGCGGCCTTGCTTGGCGGCTTTATGTCGACGCTCTACCCGGTCTGCGTCGCCAACGCGCATGACCAGATGCCGGCGGACCGGGTCGTCGCCGTGAGCAGCCAGCTTATCCTGGTGAGCGGGATCGGCTCGGTGCTTGGCCCACTAATCGGCACCAGCCTCATGGCGTATTTCACGATCGACGGCGTGCTGTATTTCATGGCTGCCGCGGCGCTGCTTCTGGCGGTGCTGGCCGCGGGGCGGAGTGTGACCACGGCAGCCGCTCCGCACTTGCAGCGGTCTTTCGGAATCCTGGCACCGCAAGCGGCACCGCTCGCGCACGACCCGCTCGGCGTCTCAGGCGAATCGCCGCCGCCGCCGGAGCCGGTCGGGGCGGCGCCGGAGGCGGCCTGATCCGTGCGATGGCCGGTGTCCGCCCGGACGCGCCGGACGGACGCTAACCCGGCGGGATCGGCACGAGCGTCGATTTAGAGCATTTTCAGCCTGGACAGAAACTACGGTTGCGGAGCCGATGGCAATGCCGTGCGAGGGACAGTTTCATCCATGGTGGGTCGGGTCTTCCGGTGATGAACTGACTGGAAAGGTGGCGGACTTAATTTGACAGAGTCCAATTACTTGGCATGATTCTTGTTTAACTAGGCGCTTCCCTGCGCTGCATGCGGAACCGAGACTCGACGGCTCCGCGCCGGCGTTCGTGGCGTTGATTGATCCGTTCAACCAGAGCCTCTTTTCCTTCCGGTTTGCGCGGCAGGGTTTCCTTCAGCATCTCGACGATGTCGCGCGGCGTCAGCAGCGTCAGACCGGGCTGGTGAGCGACACGCTGTTCGGCGATGAACAGCATTGCCAACATCACCATCGTCACGTGGTGATGCCATGCCTGCCAGCCCAGCGCCTGATAGTCTGCCAGGCCGCACTGGCCCTTGCCATCCTCGAAGCTGCGCTCGACCCAATAGCGCTGCCCTTGCATCTGCGCCAGACGCAAGAGTGGCGTGTCCGCCGCGGCATTGGACAGGCTGTATTTGATCGTCTTCTCTGATTTCACCTCGCGCCGGACAATCAAATGCCAATGCCGCGGGGCGTCCTCCTCGCCATCCCAAACCCAGACCCGCCGGTGCGCCATATCGACGCGCAATTCGCCGCGCGTGCTGTCTCGCAGGACATGGCGCGTCCAGTCACCCGCGCCAAACCCCTTGACCAGGGCCTCGACCGTAACCGGCCCCACCGCAGCCTGCCGCTTTGTCGCCGGGCGCCCGCGGCCGGGCTGGTGCGGCGGAACGGCGAGCTCAGGCCGCTCGGTCCAAATCCGCTGGGTGCTGTGGACGTCGGCGACGAACACCTCCCCCATATCCTCCAGCGCCCGCAGATAGGCCGGCTCCTTGCCGTAGCCGGCATCGGCCCCGACCCATTCGAACCGCATGTGCCGGTCGCGCGCCTGGCGCACGATGTCGAGGGCGTGCTCGACTCTTCGAGGTCAGCACCCGGGCCGCAGGCGGCACGCCGGCTTTGTCGCATCGGGCCGCGTCCTCGATCCAGCGCTTCGGCAGGTAAAGCCGCATGTCGACCGGCGCATGACGCTGACCGTCGGTCAGCACGCCGAACACCGCAACCTGGCAGTTGTCGATCTTGCCCTGCCGGCCAGACCATTGCCGCGCCACGCCGACCGAGCGGTCGCCCTGCTTGGCGAAGCTGCTTTCATCAATGATCAGCGCGCTGGTCGGCTTGCCGCCCAGCAGGCGGTCGGCGTCCTGGCTGATCTGAGCCACAACCGGCTCGTGTTCCCAAGGCGAATTGCTGATAAAGTGCTGGAACTGCTGGGCGCAGCCTTCGTCAACCACGGTCGCCATCGAGGCGAAGGTGCAGTCGCCCGCCTGCGCCAGCCCGCGCAGATAGCGTCCGGCCACGGCCGCGCTGTTGCGGGTCTTGGTGCGGAAGAAGTGGCCATGGCGGGCGATGAAGACGGCAAACGCCTCGGCCATCCCATCGACCAGGGATTTGGTCAGCCATCATCCGGACATACGGTTACGTGACGAACTGGTTGGTTCATTTCGCCTTCCCACTCGCTCGAATCAATGGAGGCCCATCGATTCGATAAAGTGGGATCACGTCAAGCCCGGATCTACGGAAGGGCCGGCCGAGAATGTGATTTTGTCAAATTAACCTCTTCGTCATGGCCCGGCTCGTCCGGGCCACCCCCGCAAGCACCTGCTGCGACAGGTGGCCCGGACAAGCCGGGCCATGACGGTGGGAGCATTTCCAGTCAGCGTGAAACCGCTCTGGTGTCGTGGCCGGCCTTGTCCCGGCCATCTGCGACTTTACCTCCACCAGCACCGCAAGTCCCGGGAGGCCGGGCCAAGCCCGGCCATGACACGGGGACAATGCCGGTGCGCAGGTCCGCTCAAGCTGGCGCCTATGGGGCGTGCCCTGGCCATCTTCGCACCACCGTGGAAGCGCGGTGGCCGGGACGCGCCCGGCTATGACGATGAGAGTGTGCCGGGTCAGCATCGGCCGCGCTGGCGTCGCGGCGGCCGGTATGGGAAACAGCGTGCCGATGGATACCGTAAGCCCGTTGGTCGTCGATACACGCCGCTGCGTCCGCCTCCGCGCGCCGGACCCGATAGCGCCCGCCCTCCGGCAGCCGTTCTCATGGCCCGGGATATCCCCTGTCGCGCCCACGCCTCCGTCGCGCATTGCGGGCACCGATCGTGAATGACATCTGGCGCGACCTGCTGCACGCCCGCGCCGACGTGACGCTGGCGATCGGCCTCGTGCTCGCTGTCGGCGTGACCGTCCATATCCTGCTGACCAAGCGGGAGGTGGCGTCCGCCGTCGGCTGGATGGGCCTTGTCTGGTTCGCGCCGATCATCGGGGCGATCATCTACGCGGTGCTGGGCGTCAACCGGGTCAGACGGCGGGCCACCCGGCTGCGTCCACCGGACGATGATCCCGGCGGCCCGCCGCGCCCGGCGGGCGACCAACCGGGATCCCTGGCCCGCGGCATCGGCCGCCTGACCGATCGGCCGCTGCTGGCGGCCACCGCGGTGCAGGTGTTTCGCAACGGCGACGAGGCCTATCCGCCCATGCTCGCGGCGATCGCCGGAGCGACGATCAGCGTCGGCCTGTCATCCTATATCTTTCGCGACGACCGGTGGGGGAAGCGCTTCATCGACGCGCTGGCCGCCGCCCGGGCGCGTGGGGTCGAGGTGCGGGTCCTGATCGACGGCATCGGCGGCGGCTGGCTGCTGTCACGCGCGTATCACCGTTTGCGCCACCGGAGCGTCACCGCCGCCCGCTTCATGCACTCGCTGCTGCCATGGCGCATGCCTTTCCTGAATTTGCGCTCGCATAAAAAGATCCTGGTGATCGACGGCGCGGTTGCCTTCACCGGCGGCATGAACATCGCCGACGAGAACGTCATGGCGACCAACCCGAGCCATCCGGTGCAGGATCTGCACTTCCGCATCGACGGCCCCGTCGTCTCCCAGCTTGCCGAGGCGTTCGCCGACGACTGGGCGTTCGTGACAGGCGAGGAGTTGGGCGGCGACATCTGGCTGCCGAGAATTCCCCCGCGCAACGGCGCGTTGGCGCGCGTCATCGATTCCGGGCCGGACGCGGATGTGCAGAAGATCGAATTCGCCGTGCTCCAGGCCATCGGCTGCGCCCGGACCAGCGTCGCGGTGATGACGCCGTACTTTCTGCCCGACGAACGGCTGATCACCGCGTTGTCCCTGGCGTCGATGCGCGGGGTGGCCATCGACCTGGTCGTGCCGGCGAAGGGCAACCACACGCTGGTCAACTGGGCGACCCGGGCCAATGTGGGACCGCTGCTCGCCAGCGGGGTGCGCATCTGGCAGAGCCCGCCGCCGTTCCATCATACCAAGATCATGGTCGTCGACGGCGAGTGGTGCCTGATCGGCAGTTGCAACTGGGACATACGCTCCTTCCGGCTCAACTTTGAATTGTGCATGGAAGTCTATGATGCCGGTCTGGCCGCGGCGCTGACGTCGGTCATGGAGAGCACGCGCGGCGCGGCGCTGACGCAGGAAAAGCTTGATGCCCGGCCGTTGCCCGTGCGTCTGCGCGATGCCGGCGCCAGGCTGATGCTGCCTTACCTTTGACACCGTGCCGGGTTTCAGTGCTGCCGGTTCGGTGACCAGCCATGCCGACTGTTTGATTGCTTTACGGGACGCGCTGCTCCATCAGACCGGTACCATGATAAAAATCATCAGCTGGAATCTGCTCCGCCTGACCGGAGCCTCACTCGACGATGTCGTCCGGCTGATCCGGCGCGAACATCCGGATCTTCTGCTGATGCAGGAGGTGACGCAGGAGATGGACGGCCTGACGCGGCGCGTCGGCGGCCAGTTCCAGCGGGATCTGCTGCCGGGCCGCGTCCACGGCCTGGGCGTCTGGAGCCCGGCGCCGCTACCGAGCTGGCCGTTGGTGCTGAAGCTGCAATCCGGGGCGATGTTCAATCGCGTCTGCCAGATCATCGACCTTGGCTCGATCACCATCGCCAACGTGCATCTGTCGCATGGCCAGATCCTGAACCGCCGGCAGCTTCGGCGGATCGCGACGGTGCTGCCTTACCGCGCCGCGGTGCTCGGGGACTACAACCTCATCGGCCCGGCGCTGCTGCCGGGCTTTCGCGATGTCGGGCCGCGCGAGCATACCCACGTAGCGGGCGACATGGTGCCGCTGCGCATCGACCGCTGCCTGATACGGGGCGTGGCTTGCCTGGAGGCGCGGGCGCTGCTGCGGGAGGCATCGGACCACCGGCCGATCGTGGTCAGCCTGAGTGCGCAGTCCCATGTGCGGACCGCGGAGACGGAGCCGGCGATCAGCGTGGTCGCCTGAGCGGTTGCATTCCCCCGGCCACAGGCCGCGACCGTCGCCCGCTATCGGCGCCGAACCGTTATCCGGCACCGCTTTTCACCACAGAGGCAGAACGAGAAGCGCGAAGGCTACGGAGTCCGTGGAACAGGCTTATCGGCGAGAAGTCCGGCAGGCTGGCTGACCCGCGACGGATTGATGTGGCCAAAGCGCGCCGCAGAACCGGCTGAGCTCGCCTTCTCCGCGGCCCTCAGCGGCCCTCGGCCTGCTCCGTGGTGAAGAGCGGTGGATCGAAACCCGCCGGCCCGTCCCGAGACGCGCGACAACACTGCACGCCCACCGGATGGGGACAGTGTTAAAAGGCCCCGGTTCGCCAACCGCCATATCCGCGCCTTTTTCTGAACGGACCACGCCAACGGACTAAGATCGCCCCAACCAGCGTGGCGCGACTCGCCCGCCCGTGCTTTGATCTGCTCCCGCTTCCCGCCCGGAGCCCCTCCCTGTCCCGCATCCGCCTCCTCTCCGAGACCACCGTCAATCGCATCGCTGCGGGCGAGGTGATCGAGCGGCCGGCCGCGGCCGCCAAGGAGCTGGTGGAAAACGCGCTGGACGCCGGGGCGACCCGCATCGTGGTCTGCCTCGACGGCGGCGGCATCGACCGGCTGGAGGTTACCGACAACGGCACCGGCATGACCGCTGAGGAACTGGCGCTGTGCGTGCTGCGCCACGCCACCTCCAAGCTGACCGACGAGACCCTGGTGCGCATCACCACCCTGGGCTTCCGCGGCGAGGCGCTGCCCTCCATCGGCGCTGCCGCGCGGCTGACGATCAACTCGCGGCCGCACGGCGCCGATCACGCCTGCACGATCGGGGTGGAGGGCGGCGCCCTGTCCGCGGTGGCGCCGGCGGCGGGGGCGCCGGGCACCCGCGTCGTGGTGCGCGACCTGTTCTTCGCCACCCCGGCGCGACGCAAATTCCTCAAGAACGCTCGCACCGAGGCCGAGCACGCCGAGGCGGTGGTGCGCCGCCTCGCGCTGTCGGCGCCGCACGTCGCCTTCCGCCTGGAGATCGACGGCCGCGTGGCGTTCGAGGCCCCTTCGCAGTCGCGCCTGGAGCGCGTCGCCGCGCTGCTCGGTGCCGAAGCCGCCGCGGCGCTGCTGCCGGTCGCCGAGGACCGCGACGGCCTCGGCATCGGCGGCTATGTCTGCTCGCCGGCGGTGACCCGCGCCACCGCCGCGGCGCAGACCCTGATCGTCAATCATCGCCCGGTCGGCGATCCGGTGCTGCGGACCGCGGTGCGGGTGGCGTATCGCGACGTGATCACCGCCGGGCGGCATCCGATCGTCGCGCTGTATCTGGACGTGCCGCCCGAGGAACTGGATGTGAACGTGCATCCCGCGAAAACAGAACTGCGGTTCCGCGATCCCGCCGCGGTGCGGTCGCTGGTCATCGGCTCGGTGCGGCGGGCGCTCGGGGCCGGCACGGGGCAGGTGGTGCCGATGCCGCACCCGCCGCCTTCGTGGTCCCGGAGCGCCCGGCCGTCCTACCCGCCGCCTTTGTCGCTGGTGCCGCCGTCCGCCCCCCGCAGCAACCTGGCGGAGGCGCAACTGCCCTTCATCGGCGCCCCGGCCGCGCGCCAGATCGTCCCGCCGGAGCCGTCGCCCGAGCATCCGCTCGGCGCCCCGGTCGCACAGGTGCTGGACACCTACATCATCGCCGTCGCCGCCGACGGGGCGCTGGTGCTGGTCGATCAGCACGCCGCGCACGAACGCCTGACCCACGAGGCGATCCGCGAGCAGATGACGGCCGGCACGGTGCGCAGCCAGCCGTTGCTGCTGCCCGCGGTGGTCGATCTGCCGGCGGCGGACGTAGCGCGGCTGGCCGCGCGGGCGGCGGACCTGGCGCTGCTGGGGCTGGAGCTGGAGGAGTTCGGCGCGGGCGCGATCCTGGTGCGGGCCATGCCGGCGGCGCTCGGTGCACCCGAACCCGCGCCGCTGCTGCGCGACCTCGCCGACGAACTGGCCGAGATGGACGAGCAGACCGTGCTGTCCGCCCGGCTGGATGCGATCATCGCCCGCCTCGCCTGCCACGGCAGCATCCGCGCCGGCCGCCGCCTCGGGCAGGCGGAAATGAGCGCGTTGCTGCGGCAGATGGAGGCGACGCCGCGCGCCGCCACCTGCAGCCACGGGCGGCCGACGGTGCTGAAGCTGTCGAAGGCGGATATCGAGACGATGTTCGGGCGGCGGTAGAGCATTCTCAGCCTGACTGGAAAGGCGGCGGCAGACGTAGCCTCATCGTCATGGCCCGGCTCGTCCGGGCCACCTGTCGCGGCAGGGTGCTTGCAGGGGTGGCCCGGACGAGCCGGGCCATGACGGTGTGAGCGTTTCCAGCCAGCCTGAACCCGCGTTAGCCCGCGGATACACTGCATTGCGCCCGGGCCGCCATCGCGCCAAATGTGAGCTGCAACCCCGCAACTGCCGAGCCCGCCATGGATGCCGCCAAGGGTGTCACCGTCATCGAGACCGCGCTGTTGACCATGCCGGCCAACCCCGGCGTGTACCGCATGCTCGATGCCAAGGGAGACGCGCTCTACGTCGGCAAGGCACGCAGCCTCAAGCGCCGCGTCACGTCCTATACCCAGATCGGCCGCCTGCCCGAGCGGCTGCGGCGCATGGTGGCGGAAACCGTGGCGATGGAAATCGTCACCACGCACACCGAGGCCGAGGCGCTGCTGCTCGAAGCCAACCTGATCAAGCGGCTGAAGCCGCGCTTCAACATCATCCTGCGCGACGACAAATCGTATCCCTGGCTGATGCTGACCGAGGACCATCCGTTCCCGCAGATCGCCAAGCACCGCGGTGCGCAGCTGCGCAAGGGCAGCTACTGGGGGCCGTTCGCCTCGGCCTGGGCGGTCAACCAGACGGTCACCGCGATGCAGCGCGTCTTCCTGCTGCGCTCCTGCGCCGACACGGTGTTCTCGGCGCGCACAAGGCCGTGCCTGCTGTTCCAGATCAAGCGCTGCTCGGCGCCGTGCGTCGGCCGGATCGACGCGGCCGGATACGGCAAGCTGGTCGCCCAGGCGAAGGCGTTCCTGGCGGGCAACGCCGGCCGGGTGCAGCAGGAACTGGCGGCCGAAATGGAAGCCGCCGCGGCGACCCTGGAGTTCGAGCGCGCCGCCGCGGTGCGCGACCGCATCCGAGGGCTGACCTTCGTGCAGGGCAACGACGTGATCAACCCGGCCGGCCTGTCCGATGCCGACGTGATCGCGGCATGGCAGTCGGCGGGCCAGACCTGCATCCAGGTGTTCTTCATCCGCGGCGGCCGCAACAACGGCAACCGCGCGTTCTACCCGGCCCACCCGGCCGCCGAGGAAGCCGCGGACGTGCTCAGCGCCTTCATCCCGCAGTTCTACGACGACAAGCCGCCGCCGCCGCTGCTGCTGGTGAACGCGGAACTGCCCGAACAGGAGCTGATCGCCGAGGCCCTGTCACTGAAGGCCAATCGCAAGGTCGAGATCGCCCTGCCCCAGCGGGGCGAGAAGCGCGCCGTGGTGCTGCACGCGGAAACCAACGCGCGCGAAGCGCTGGAGCGGAAGCTGGCGGAATCCGCCGGGCAGGCCAGGCTGCTCGACGGCGTGGCGCAACTATTCGGGCTGCCGGCGACGCCCTGCCGGATCGAGGTCTACGACAACTCCCACATCATGGGCGCCAACTCCTATGGCGTCATGATCGTCGCCGGGGCTGAGGGGTTCATCAAGTCCGCCTACCGCAAATTCGGCATCCGCGGGCCGATAACGCCCGGGGACGACTTCGCGATGATGCGGGAGATGCTGCAACGGCGTTTCACCCGCGCGCAGAAGGAAGCCGCCGAGGGCGCGCCCGCGACGGAATGGCCGGACCTGCTGCTGATCGACGGCGGCGCGGGGCAGTTATCCGCGGCGCGGGACGTGCTGGCCGATCTGGGCGTGCAGGACGTGAAGCTGGTGGCGATCGCCAAGGGACCGGATCGCGATGCCGGGCGCGAGTGGCTGCACACCGACGGCATGGAACCGTTCCAACTGCCGCCCCGCGATCCGGTGCTGTATTTCCTGCAGCGGCTGCGCGACGAGGCGCATCGCTTTGCCATCACGACGCACCGTGCCGGACGGTCGAAGGCCATCGGCCACAGCGAACTCGACGAGATCGAGGGGATCGGCGCGGCCAGGAAGCGGGCGTTGCTCAATCATTTCGGCTCGGCGCGCGGCGTCAAGCATGCGGGACTCACCGATCTGGAGGCAGCGCCGGGCATCAGTCGCGAAACCGCGCGACGGGTGTACGCGCATTTCCATCCCGGCGTGCGCATGGAGGAGGCGTCCTGAGGGCTTGCGACCTCGACGCCACTGATCCTGGACCACGCCCACTTAGGGACGGCCAACAATGAGCGCTTCGGCCCCGGCGGCTTCCTCAAACCGTCATGGCCCGGCTCTTGTCCGGGCCACCTGTCGCGGCACGTGCTGGCGGGGGCGGCCCGGACGAGCCGGGCCATGACGGTACAACGTGGACCGCCCGATTCGCTTAATCTTGGGCGTCGCCCTAGCCATAGTCGCTGTTGGACGGTTTCTGGTGTCCTCAGCGGTGCGGGTGGGTCCGACAGAACGCCGCAGCAGAAACCGCGATGAGGACAACGAGATAACGCCCCGAACACCCATCGATCGCTCAGCGAGTTCTCACCTGTGGGGGCTGGCTCCGCGGGCCGTTGCCGGGTCTGGCGACAGCAAGAAATTCAACCGCAGACGTACGCAAATGGACGCAGATCAAAGCAGCTTCGACGCCGCCGCGTATCCGTCGCCGGCGGTGGCCGCCCCCGCCGAAAGATCGATTCAGAACCTGCGCCGCTACAGCCCGACGTTGATCGTCACGCGTCCAACCGGCTGGTTCGGCATCCCGTCCGGATAAGCGAGCCCGGTGCCCTCGACATCGATGCCCAGCGCGCCGACACCGTCCTGGATCAGCGCGTCCTTCACAGCCGCGACGCGCTGCTGCCGCAGGGTGTCGATGCCCTCACCGGGCCGGGTGGCGTCGCCTGCGATCGATATCGGCATCAGCGGATGCGCGTTCGAGTAACGTGCCGCTTCCTGCACGGTGGCTTGAGCCTGCGCGTCCAGGCTCCCGACATAGGGCTGGAAAAAGACGTAGAAGCTCTTTCCGTCTTTGCCGCTACACCCGCTCAGGACCGCAAACAGCAGCAGGATCGCAACGCGCATCGGGGCCTCAATCGAATAACGGGCGGCATAGACGCATATGAATCGATTGCGATCAAGTTCGTCCGCGTCAACGCCGCCTTGTCAGGCTAGATCGGGCAGACCCCGCCCGCGCATTGCAGATGCACCAGGTCTATGCCCTCGCGCTCCATGCCCTCGTCGATCGCCAGCACGATGGCGGCGAACGCGTCGGCCGAGACCTCTTCTTCCGGCAGATACTCGTAGCCGAGTTCGTGATCCGGCCGGCTCGGCAGCACCGCGCAGCAGCGCACCAGCGGCTGCTGTTCCCGCACGATCGCGCGGAACGATTCCAGGTCATGCCGATCGGTGAAGATCTTGAGGGTGTAGCTGACCTGGTTGCCCTGGACCGCGCCGATCCAGTGCTCCTCCAGCAGGCGAAGCCAGAGGTATTGCGACGTGGGCGAGGCTTCGCCGGCGGTCACGCTCCGCTCCCCCAGGCCGAGGCGCATCAGCAGCGGCACCGTCGGGAAGCCCACGACCGTCATGCCGGGGAACGTCTTCAACGTCCGCATCGGATAGCCGCGCTCCGCATAATCCGCCAGCAGCGGATCGGAGCCCGTGGACCAGTCGCCGGTCTCGGGGTCGCGGACTCCCTTGAACTGAACCCAGCGCAGATACTGGCGGCGTGCCGGCAGATGCGCGCCCTCGGTCAGGCCGAACAGCTTGCTGGTGGTGCCGGCCGGCTTCACCGTGGTGACGGTGGTCGGCCGCACCCGTCCGAGTTCATCGGCGTAGATGCCGCCCTCCTGCTTCGCGGCCTCGGACAGGTGGCCCAGCATCGACCAGAACGGCGCGGACTTCACCTCGTCCAGCAGGTCGTTGAAGTCGAAGCCGAAGCGCAGCCAGGCCCATTCGTGCAGCCCGGTCGGGCCGATGCCCATCCGGTTGGTGCGCGTAACTTCCTCCGCGTACAGGGCGTCCATGCTGTTGGCACGCATCAGGAAGCGCACGCCGAGACGAACCGAATCCTCGACCCGCGCATCCCACAAGGCCGCGACATCGGCAGGCGCCTGGCCGGGGGCAACGTCTTCCAGCGGTACCGGGCACGCCAGCAGCGGCGCGAAATCAGCGATCACGCAATAGCCGCCGGTGACGTGCAGCGCGATCTCGCCGCACGGGTTGGTGGTGACCGGGAAGCGCGAGGCGGCGGCGCGGCGGGAGGCGTCGGCCAGCAGGCCGGCGGCCTCATCCACCTGGTAGCGCAGGCTGCGGAAGTCGCGGCCATCCTCGTGCACCGGCTTGTTCCAGGCGGTGCCGGTGCGGTGGTCCTCCAGCGCGTCGCCGTTGATGAAGCCGGGCTCGCCATTGATCCAGGCGCAGCGGGTCGCCTCCTCGAACACCGCGCGGGCATGATCCGCCAGGTCGCCGGCCTCGGCGGATTGCACCAGCCGCCAGAATTCCGCGTCCACCATCACTGAGTGGTTCGCCGTCCACAACCCGCCCTCCGACTTGGCGCGGATGAAGCGCAGGATGCCGGGGTCGCGCCAGGACTTGGTCGCCATCCGCGCGGCACGGCGGGCGCCGCCGACCTGGACCTCGACCGAGAGATGGTGGTCGATCAGCAGCGCCTGCTCCCAGCGCTGCAAGGTGCCGGCGGCTTCGATCACATGGCGGCGGATATTGAGAAAGGCGCGCAGCAGCGAGACCGGACCCGAAGCCGGCCGTCCCTGCATGCCGCGGATCGGCGAGCCGGCGCAGCGGATGTCGGACAGGTCCAGCACCAGGGTCCGCTCGCGTTCCTTGCGGAAGGCCATCGCCTCCAGGATTTCGACGGCTTTCGCCCAGCCCTCCCGGCTGTCGGCGATGCGGTGCCGCACCGCGCCGTCCGGAACCGAGTCGAGATCGCGCACGAGGTGCTCGGCCAGGAAAGCATCGACGATGCCAGCCTCGTCGGTTGCGGCGCCCCACGGCAGCAGCCCGAGCTCGACGCCGAGGCGGCACTTTGCCTCGTCGCTGTGCGGATAGTCGGGATGAAGCCGCGACAGATGCAGCAGCAGCGTTGGTGCGTTGGCCCAATCGACCGCCATCAGCGCGTCGTCGTAGGAGCGGCCGACGCCGGAACCATTCAGCAGCAGGTAGAACTTGGCGAACGACGCGATGGCGGTGGCGCAGTTGGTGAACACCTCCATGTTGCGGTCGGGCTGCTCCATGTCGCCGTGCTGGAGATGACGGCCGGAGGTCAACAGCGCGCCGGTGGCAATGGCGTTGCGCAGGCGCGCCTGTTCGCGCTTTTCTTCGACACTCAGTAGACGGCCGAGCAGCGCCATATTTCCTGCCGATACCCGATCAGCAACGCGACCAAAACATTCTTGATCGACGGGGCGGAAGACGGTGCGGCGGGCGACGGCGACGCCCATGCCGGCATCCAGTGGCCGGGCGGCCAACGGAGCATCGCCGAAAAAAGCACCCGGCACGATGCTGTGCCGGGTCGGGCGCGTGAAGTCGAAGCCGAATCCGTCCATAGAAGCCCTCCGCTCTGGAGAGACATATATAGGGAGTGCAGGTGCCACGAAACACTAAATGTGGATTCGGTAACCTCGCGCGGCCGCCCGGCGACAACGGTTGCGGCCAGGCCGGCGGAATTCCTGCGCCTGCGTTGATCACGTCGTTGTGCCAGGTGGGGGCGCGAACCCGGGGGATCACCCGCCGGTGGCCGCGAATCCATTTTGGACTGCAGATAGCGTCGGTTCCGTTCCAGTCTATGACCCTCTTGCGATCGGGCGCGGCGGCGCGGATGATCCGGGGAGATGTGAAATGGAAAGGTACGTCCCATGAACGTCCTGCGCGGCAATAACGGACCTCGCTATCGCCACGCCCCCGACGATGCGGCGCCGTATGAGACGATCTCGATCGACAGGCTCACCCCGGTCATCGGGGCGGAGATCGCGGGCGTGGACCTGTCGATGCCGCTGGCGAACCTCCAGATGCAGGAAATCCACCGGGCGCTGGCCGAAAACCTGGTTATCTTCTTCCGCGATCAGACGCTGACGCCGGAGCAGCATCTGGCGTTCGGCCGCTGTTTCGGCCCGCCGCACCTGCATCCGGCCGCGCCGCATGTTCCCGGCCACCCCGAACTGATGATCATCCGCGCCGACAAGGACAGTCCGCGCGCCAACGGCGAAGGCTGGCACAGCGACGTCTCCTGCGACGAGGCGCCGCCGATGGGCAGCATATTGTATATAAGGCAGTGCCCGCCGCATGGCGGCGACACGCTGTTCGCCAGCATGTATGCCGCGTATGATGCTCTGTCCGAGCGGATGAAAGCCTATCTGGACGGGCTGACCGCCGTGCATGACGGCGAGGAAGCCTATCGCGGCACCTATGCCAATCTCGGCGTCGCCGACAAGCCGACTTACCCGCGCGCGGAACATCCCGTGATCCGGACGCATCCCGTGACCGGGCGGAAGGCGTTGTTCGTGAACCGGGGGTTCACCAGGCGCATCCTCGGGGTGCCGCGGGACGAGAGCGCGGCGATCCTGGCCTATCTTTACCAACACGCGGAGGATCCGCTGTTTCAGTGCCGCTTCCGCTGGCGGGATAACTCGGTCGCGTTCTGGGATAACCGCTGCGTCCAGCACCGGGCGATGTGGGATTACTGGCCCCACACCCGCTCCGGCTTCCGCGTCACCGTGGCCGCCGATCGGCCGGTCTAGGGCGTGGGAGGACACAACGCCCTGGACCGTGCCGTTGCTGCCGCCGATTTTTTTGCCACGGTCCCCCAACCCGGGCGCGGGCACCGTGATGAATGAACATGCCCCGGCGGCGTGTTCCTTTCTGTCGTGCGCCTCGGGACGCGCCGGCGGGTTTCGGTTCACCGCGCTTCACCACGGAGACGGGCGAGAGCCGCGGAGGGCCGCGGAGAAGCATCAGCCGTCTTGCGGCGCCTCGTCGCGACACGCGCGCTGGTCATCAGCGCTTCGTCAGCCAACCGGACTTCCCGCCGATAAGCCTTTCCAAACAACTCCGCGGCCCTCGCGCTTCTCGTTCTGCCTCCGTGGTGAAAACCGGTGCGGAATACCGGTTCGACCTCGAAGGCCAGCCTCTTATTGTCGCAGCAGGAAGGACCAGTCCCCCGACGGTGCACGCACACTCCGTCCTGGAAAATCAGGACCGTTAAACCACCGTCCCGCATCCGTATTGGTGCCCCGGCGCGGCGAACCGGTCGCATGACACGCCGCCCGGCCAAACCGGCCCTTCCCCCGTTATCCGGCCCGATCCCGTCGATGACCGCGGATGCCGCGCGAGTCGCCTTCCTCGCCTGGATGGAACAGGAACGTCATGCGGCCGCGAACACGGTGGAAGCCTATACGCACGCCCTGTCCGGCTTCCTCGGTTTCCTGACCAGGCACCTTGGCGGCGAACCCGATCTTGCCGCCCTGGCAGGACTGCGGGCGGCGGACATCCGAGGCTGGTTGGCGGCGCTGTCGAACGACGGGCTGGTTGCCGCCTCCCGCGCCCAGCACCTGTCGGCTGTCCGCGGTTTCTTCCGCTATCTCGGGCGCCGGCACGGTCTTGATGTCACGGCGGTCCGGCTCGTTGCCACTGCCCGTGCTCGCCCGGCCCTGCCGCGTGCCTTGACCGTCGATCAGGCCCGCGACGTGACCGACCACGTCGATGACGTCTCGGACGACCCGGCCCTGCAAGCCCGCGACATCGCCTTCTTCTCCTTATTATATGGCAGCGGACTGCGCATCGCCGAAGCACTCGGCCTGGACGTACGAGACGGGACCGCGATGCGGACCAGCATGACGCTGACCGTGCTTGGCAAGGGGTCGAAAACCCGCATCGTGCCGGTGCTGCCCGCGGTCCGCGAGGCGATAGACGCCTGGCTGGCGCTGCACCCCGACCGCCAGCCCGATAGCCCGCTGTTTCTTGGCGCGCGGGGCAAGCGGCTCGATCCCGCGGTGGCGCAGAAGGTGCTGCGGACCTATCGCCGCCTCGCCGGACTGCCGGAGCATGCGACGCCGCACGCTCTGCGCCACTCCTTCGCCACGCACCTGTTGGCAAGCGGCAGCGATCTGCGATCGATCCAGGATTTGCTCGGCCATGCCAGCCTTTCGACCACGCAACGCTATACCGCCGTGGACGACGCTGCACTTTTGGCGATGTGGCGCAAAACCCATCCGCGCGGCTGAGCAAAAAAAACGGCGCCCGAAGACGCCGCTTAAGTTTGGGGGGGAAACGTCACGCGGATGAGGCATAGGCACCATCCGCAAAACCGACATTGGGTGCGTTCACCCCAATTCAAGATCACGCCCGCGCGTGCAGCAATTGACATTTTTTAATCTGCTGACGGTTATCGCAGCCCCCGCGCGTGCGCGGTGCGAACTTGTTCTCATCCTTGCAGCCGAACAGCTGCGCGAGGCATGCCGCCATGGCAATCGCCGGAAACCCGCGGCCCGGGCCGGGGCTGGCCGGATTGCGACATTCCGTCCTATACCCCCGCCTCTTTGGTTTTTTGCTCCCGGAGGAGGACATTCCGCATGGACTATATCGAGTCAGCCGGCATCCGCATCGCCAAGCCGCTTTTTGATTTCGTCAGCAACGAAGCCCTCCCCGGGACCTCCATCGGCAGCGACGCTTTTTGGGGCGGTTTCGCCGCGTTGCTGACCGATCTCGCGCCGCGCTGCAAGGCGCTGCTGCAAAAGCGCGACAGCATTCAGCAGCAGATCGACACGTGGCACGTCGCCAACAAGGGCAAACCGGCCGACAGCGACGGCTACCTCGGCTTCCTGCGCGGCATCGGCTACCTGGTGGACGAACCCAAGAGCGTCGCGGTCAGCACGTCCAACGTCGATGCGGAGATCGCCAGCATCGCCGGCCCGCAGCTTGTCGTGCCGGTTACGAATGCTCGATATGCACTGAACGCGGCCAATGCGCGCTGGGGCAGCCTCTACGACGCGCTGTACGGCACCGATGCGATCCCCGACGACGATGGCGCGGCGCGCGGCAGCAGCTTCAATAAAGTCCGCGCCGCCAAAGTCGTCGCGAAGGCGCGCGGCATCCTTGATGCGGCGGTGCCGCTTGCGTCCGGCAGCCATGCCGACGCTCCCAGCTATACCGTGCAAGACGGCGCCTTGAAGGTCGGCACCACCGGCCTGAAGAACCCCGGTCAGTTCGCCGGCTATCGCGGCGATCCGTCCGCACCGTCGGCTGTGCTGCTGAAGCATAACGGCCTGCACCTGGAAATCGTCATCGATCGCGGCAACCCCATCGGCAGGGACGACCCGGCCGGCGTGGCCGATCTGGTGATCGAAGTCGGCGATCACCACGATCCAGGACTGCGAGGATTCGATCAGCGCCGTCGATGCGGCGGACAAGGTCATCGCCTATCGCAACTGGCTTGGCCTGATGAACGGCACGCTGGCCGACACGTTCGACAAAGGCGGCCGCCAGCTCACCCGCACGCTCAACGCCGATCGGCAGTATATCAGTCCGGATGGGGGGACGCTGACACTCGCCGGGCGCAGCCTGATGCTGATCCGCAATGTCGGCCATCATATGTATACGGACGCCGTGCTGGATCAGGCGGGGCAGGAGATCCCGGAAGGCTTCCTCGACGCTGCGATCACCTCGCTGATCGCGCTGCACGACCTGCAGGGCAAGGGGCTGTACAGGAACAGCCGCGCCGGCTCGGTCTATATCGTCAAGCCGAAGATGCACGGGCCGGAAGAGGTCGCACTGACCAACGATCTGTTCGGGCGGGTCGAGGGCATCCTCGGCCTCGCGCCGAACACGCTGAAGATGGGCATCATGGACGAGGAACGGCGCACCTCCGCCAACCTCAAGGCCTGCATCGGGGCGGCGTCGCACCGGGTGGTGTTCATCAACACCGGCTTCCTCGACCGCACCGGCGACGAGATCCACACCTCGATCGAAGCCGGGCCGATGATCCGCAAAGCGGAGATGAAGGGAACCGCCTGGATCAAGGCCTACGAGAACCAGAACGTCGAAATCGGCCTGGAATGCGGCTTGCGCGGCAAGGCGCAGATCGGCAAGGGCATGTGGGCGGCGCCGGACCGGATGGCCGACATGCTGGAGCAGAAGATCGGCCATCCGCAGGCCGGCGCCAACACCGCCTGGGTCCCGTCGCCAACGGCGGCGACGCTGCACGCGCTGCACTATCATCAGGTCGATGTCGCCGCCCGGCAGGCCGAATTGGTTTCCCGGCCGCGCGCGGCGTTGAAGGATCTGCTGACCATTCCGCTCGCCGAGGGCCAGAACTGGTCGCCGGACGATCTGCGGCAGGAGTTGGACAACAACTGCCAGGGCATCCTGGGCTATGTCGTGCGCTGGATCGACCAGGGCATCGGCTGCTCGAAGGTGCCGGACATCCATGACATCGGGCTGATGGAGGACCGCGCGACGCTGCGGATTTCGTCCCAGCACATCGCCAACTGGCTGCACCACGGCGTGGTATCCCGCGATCAGGTGACCGAATCGCTGAAGCGCATGGCGCTGGTGGTGGACCGGCAGAACCAGGGCGATCCGCTGTACAAGCCGATGGCGCCGGGGTTCGACGGCGTTGCGTTCAAGGCGGCCTGCGACCTGATCTTCGAAGGCCGGACTCAGCCGAACGGCTACACCGAGTTCATCCTGCACCGCCGCCGCCGGGAGGCAAAAGCCGCGGCCTGACGCCCGGACGGGTGCCGGTCCGCAATCACAATGTATTCCGCACCACCGGCGAACCGTTCTAAGATCGGCGTCATGTCCAGGCGCGCGGCGGCACTGTGCTTGTTTCTCGGTCTGTTGGCCGGGGTGGCCGGGGTTGGCGTCCGGTGGTGGCCGGTGTCGTCCGGCCCGCCGGAGGACGCCGCCGCGGAGCTGCCGTTGCCGCCGTTCCCGCCGCGCATCGCCGAAGGCAAGGAGTACGAGAGCTGCCTCGCCGCGCTGGCAGACGATCCGGCCGGCGCCATCACCATGGCAGATGCTTTGCTGGCGAATGGAGGCGGCGATGGCGCGGCGCATTGCCAGGGACTGGCCCTGATCGTGACCGGCAAGCCGGAGGCCGGCGCCGCCGCGCTGGAAGCGCTCGCCGGGCGCAGCAGCGCGCCGCCGATGGCGCGAGCCGTGCTGCTCGGTCAGGCGGGCCAGGCGCGCCTGATGATTGCACAGCCGGACAAGGCGGCGACGGATGCGTCGGACGCTCTGGCGCTGTCACCCGCGGACACGGAGCTGTTCATCATGCGTGCCACGGCGGAGGGCATGCTCGAACGGTTCCAGGACGCGGTGACGGATCTCGACGAGGCATTGCAGCTTGATGGCAGCCGCGCCGATGCGTTGGTCTCGCGCGCGGTGATGCACCGGCGGTTGAACGAGTTGGACCTGGCGCAGGCTGATGTAAGCCGGGCTTTGGCGCTGGACCCCGACAACGCCGACGCACTGCTGGAGCGTGGCATCCTGCGCGAACGGATGGGCGACCTGGCGGGCGCGCGGGCCGACTGGGAACATGCAAGGGGCGTCGATCCCAACAGCACGACGGCCGATCTGGCCCAGCAGAACCTGTCTCTGCTGGAGGCGGGACCCGAGCGGCGTTAGTGTCATCAAGCTGTCAGACAGATTATGCCAGCCGCCGTGGAGATCGCGGGCGGCGCCGCTGCGTCATGGCGGCGAAGGTCGGCATCCACGCCTTTTGTTCGGACGGCCAAGGCGTGGATCGGGGCGACCGTAACAAGGGTCAAACGCAACGGCGTTTTGTATTATGTTGCGCGGGCGTGTGGTGTTGCAGAACAAGGTCCGCTCGCGGTTGGCCCGGTTGGCCGGACCGGGGCAGGCTGCGTGGCTTGGCGCGGGACTGGCACCACCGCCGCTCGATTAGAGCACTTTCACTGACTGGAAAGCTGGCGGACGTAGCCTTTTCGTCATGGCCCGGCTTGTCCGGGCCAACCCCGCAAGCACCTGCCGCGACAGGTGGCCCGGACGAGCCGGGCCATGACGGTGTGGGCGTTTCCACTCAGCCTGAAGCCGCTCTGGCGCGGCACCCTCATCGCGGCAGTTGCGCCAGCGGTTCGCCCATCCGGATCGTCCTGCCTTGCTCGATGCCGTCGCAAAGACTGAAACCCTCCGGCGCAAGCACGATGATTGTCGATCCGTGTTCGAACCATCCCATTTCGTCGCCTTTGTGCAGCGACACGTCACAAGGAAACGTTCTCCGGCCGGTATCGCGGCGTGTCGAGTGGCATATCCAGGAACCGGAGCCGGATGCCGGCAACCAGGATCGCCGCGACGGCTACCAGGGTCACCGCCTGTCCGCTGGCCGACAGCGTGGTGCGGATCACCGCCCGTTCGTTCTTGCAGAAGAGCCGCTCGACCCGCTTCAGCGCGATCGGGTTCACGTTCCACGTGTCGCCGCCGATATGGGTCACCGAGGTCGACCTGGCAATCATGCGGCGCATGGAACCGGTGATACATGCTGGATGTCAGACGCAGCGTGACGTAGCAGCCGTCACGAACGATCCGCAGTGCGTCGTCCGAGCAGATCGCCAATCCCATAGGAAAATCCCTTGACCTGAAGCACCTGCCCGTCCTGCACGGCACCGCAGGCGCCGACGATCGCGTCGCAGGGCTGACAAGCACCGCCGGGTCCATCGCCACCGGCCGCGCCCCTTCGCGCAACCGGCGGGTAAAGCAGTCATGCATGCTGCGAAACCGGGTCTCCCGCGCCTCGCTCAGATCGAGATCGGCGAAGAAACGCCAGACACCGATCGAAATATCGCGGACCAGCGGTTGCTCGATCTTGCTGAACCATCCGACGAAGCGTGTCGCCAGCCGGCGCGGAATGCGGTTGGTCAGCAGGAAATTCAGATCCTCCTGCTGCACAATCTTCATTATGACCGAGCGCACAGTCATGGGATCAGAGAGGTTTCCATTGACGGCAAGGCGATGTCGATTCATACATTTATCACGCGACTCTCCGCGGTCGCCGTCCTGGCGGTTCTGTTCATCAAGCTGAAGGCGCGGCTGGAGCTGTCGCGGGCGAAACACCGCTCGCTGGCCGGGCACGCGCGCATGGCCCGGCGGGTCGCGTCGTCTGATCCCGTTCTATGAGTATGACGAACGCCACTTCTTCCGTTGCGACGACCCGCCGGAGGCCATCGCCGTCCGCCGCCAGGACGCCTTCATGCGGCTGCGGAGCCTGTACCGAGAGCGGTTCGCGCAGACCAATCGCGCTGACGGCGGAGGCGGCGCCAGGAATTTCCGACCTGCAGTTCACCGCGGCCTATCGCGTGCCGTTCCAGTTCAGCCGCCTCGTGCGGCGTCATCTGCCGGTCGGGTTCGTTTCGTGGCGTCGTCGTCCGGCGTGACCGTGACCGACCTCGATGGCAATGTCTTCTACGACCTGACCGGGTCGTATGGCGTCAACCTGTTCGGGCATGATTTCTACAAGGCCTGCATCGAGCGCGGCGCCGAACGGGTGCGGACCTCGGCCCGGTGCTCGGATCGCTATCATCCCGTCGTCGCCGACAACGTCGCGCGGCTGCGCGCGATCTCCGGACTGGATGAAGTATCGTTCCACATGTCCGGCACCGAGGCGGTCATGCAGGCGGTCCGGCTGGCGCGCTACCATACCGGCCGTTCGCATCTGGTGCGTTTCTGCGGCGCGTATCATGGCTGGTGGGGCGACGTGCAGCCCGGCATCGGCAACCCATCGCCGGCGCACGATACCTATACGCTGGCGGAAATGTCCGGAGCGGACGCTGCATGTCCTGCGCCATCGGCGCGACATCGCCTGCGTGCTGGTCAATCCGCTGCAGGCGCTGCACCCGAATGCCGGGCGCGCCGGCGGACTCCTCGCTGGTCGACAGCTCGCGGCGGGCCGGCTTCGACCGCGACGCCTATACAGAGCTGGCTGCAGCACTGCGCGAGGTCTGCGACGAACGCGGGCATCGTGCTGATCTTCGACGAGGTGTTCGTCGGCTTCCGGCTGGCGCCCGGCGGCGCCGCGGAGTATTTCGGCGTGCAGCCCGACCTTGTTACCTACGGCAAGACGCTCGGCGGCGGCCTGCCGGTCGGCGTGCTGTGCGGCCGAGCGCGATCTGATGAAGCGCTACCGCACCGATCACCCGGTCGGATGTCTGCTTCGCCCGCGGGACGTTCAACTCCCATCCCTATGTCATGGGCGCGATGGCGGAATTCCTGCACCGCCTCGAGACGCCGGAGATCCGCGACCTGTACCAGGATCTCGACCGGGTCTGGAACGGCCGCGCGGACGCATCTGAACAGGCGCCTGCTGGAAGCGGACCTTCCGGTCAAGGTCGCCAACCTCTCGTCCATCTGGACCGTCTGCTACACGCGGCCGTCGCGCTATAATTGGATGCTGCAATATTACCTGCGCGCCGAAGGCCTGGCGCTGAGCTGGGTCGGCACCGGGCGGCTGATCTTCAGCCTGAATTATACCGAGGCTGATTTCGCCGCCGTGGCGGACCGTTTCCTCGTCGGCATGCCGGGCGATGCGAACGCGACGGCTGGTGGCGGCCGGAGGAAGCGGCCACCACAAACCGCTCGATCAGGCGCCGGATCTGTTCGTGAAATTCTGACACCTCGCCGCGCCGCGCGGCGGCTGTCGCCCGCAGCAGCTTCGCCGGAGAGCGGTAATACAGCCTGATGTCGTTGAACGGGTCGGTGATGATCTTGGTCATCCAGGCCAGCCCGGTCTGCAGGTCCTTGGTGATGCAAAGTTGCACGGTGCGGAACGCCAGGCCGCCCAGCCCGACGGCGAGCCACAAATAGCCGACGTGCTTTACGAACTGCATAGCGGTCGCGGCCGGCGTGAACAGCCCCGAACAGGACGGATCGATGACGAGCAGCACGAGGCGACAATACCCAGATGGCCATCAGAACGACCTTGCGACGGATGTTGTAGCCGACCTTGATGGCTTCCTTGTATTCGTTCGTTGCCTGATTGACATCGTCATAGTCCATCGGCTCGAAGAAAAAATGACCAGCCTGGCGGCTGATCATGGCGACCAGCCAGGCGATCAGCGCGGCCATTGCCGGATCGTCGAACATCAGGACATAGGCGAACAGCGAAACTGATCGCGCTGAGCAGATGCAGCGACTGGTTGACCAGGCTGTGGTGGTAGTAGCGGTGATCGTCCCATCGCTGAGTGCGCAGTGTCTCGATAAAGCCGGGCATCATGGTGTCCTTCGTTTTGAATTAGTCACGGCAGCCTGGAGAATCGGATCAGCCAGAAATGGCCCAGGGGCGGCAGCGCCCGCTTCTCCTCGATGCGGACGGCGCCGCACGCCTCGGCCCATTTCACGTAGCGGTCCCAGGGGAATTCGGTCCGCCAGCCGAGCCGGCTGGTCACCGGCATCAGCCATTTCTCGATCGTGCCGCGCAGGCCCGTCTCGGCGCCGAGGCGGCTGGTCAGGATGATCTCGCCGCCCGGACGTACGACGCGCACGAACTCATCGAGCGCCTTTTCCGGGTTGGGTATCGCGGTGACCACGTATTGCGCCACCACCACGTCGAAGGACGCATCCGGGTAGGTCAGATGCTCCGCATCCATCACCGCCAGATCCTCGACGTTATCGAGGCGCTAGCGTCTTTACCCGCTCACGCGCCTTGTCGAGCATCGTCTCGGCGATGTCGATTCCGGCGATACGGGATGTCCTGGCATAGTCGCTCAACGACAGTCCGGTACCGACCCCGACCTCCAGGATGTGACCGCCGATGCGTTCGGCGGCGATGACGGCGGCGCGGCGTCCCTGGCGAAACACGGGACCGAAGACCAGGTCGTAGATCGGTGCCCAACGGTCATATGCCGCCGCGACCCCGGCCCGGTCCATAGTTATTACACTTGCCAAACGCTTCGCTCCCGGGTCTCGTATTGATGCAATCCAGCCGCTTTTATGCATGGATCGGTGCGGTGGGAACTGGCAGCGAGTTTCAGTTCAGTGACATTTTTACTTCAATCCAAAAACAGCGTGTCGCGCGCCCCCATGCCGATCGGCCGGGTCAGGGGCATGACGCCGTATGGACAAGGTGTCGGAACGCCGGTACCTTGAAACACGAACAACTGAGAGCCTTGCGTCATGGAACCAAACGGCAAACTCCTCGCCTGGATCCAACCGCGGAATGCGGATGAATTCCTCGCTGCTTTTGTCGGGGAGGATGCCGCGCCGTGCTCTCGCAACGATTACGCCGGACGCGCGCCTGCCGTGCATGTCTGCGGCTCCCCGGACGAAGCCCGGCGCTGGATAGAAGATCAGGCGTCCGCCTTTGCCTTGCCGGTCGAATGGATCAACGACGCTCCCGGCCGCTGAGCCGGCGGAAGGGCGAAGGGGCAGTTATACCGGTCCGCGTCGAGACCGAACTCTTCCAACCCGTGTCATAGCCGGGCTTGGCCCCACAGGCGTCAGGATAAGGGGTCACGCAGAGCAAGGCGTTCTCCTCATTCGTCATGGCCCGGCTTGTCCGGGCCACCTGTCGGGGCACGTGCTGGCATAGGTGGCCCGGACAAGCCGGGCCATGACGGTGAGAGAACAAGGCCCCGGGCAAAGTTTTCCCCTCACTTCCCATTATCCTGATACCCATGGGGCCAAGGCCGGCCACGACAAAATTCACGCTCGCGCCGACCCGCGCGGCTTGGTCGCCGCCTACGCCGCCAGCCGCTCCGGCGCCGCCCCGAACAGGAAGTCGATATCGTCCGCATCCATCGCCGGCAGCGCCATCCCGTCCTCACTGAGCGCCAGGGTCGCCAGCGCCGCTTTGCGCTCCTGTAGCTCAACGATCCGCTCCTCCACCGTATCCGCCGCGATCAGCTTGTAGACGAACACGGATTTGGTCTGGCCGATGCGGTGGGCGCGGTCCGAGGCCTGGTCCTCGACCGCCGGGTTCCACCAGGGATCGTAGTGGATCACCGTATCCGCCGAGGTCAGGTTCAGCCCGCGGCCGCCCGCCTTCAGGCTGATCAGGAACAGCGGCACCTCGCCCGCCTCGAACCGCCGCACCGGCTCCCCCCGATCGGCCGTATCCCCGCGCAGTTCGACGAACGGGATGCCGGCGGCGGTCAGCGGCGGCTTCATCAGATCGAGCATCGAGGTGAACTGCGAGAACAAAAGCACCCGGCGGCCCTCGGCGATCATCTCGCCCGTCATCTCCAGCAGATCGTCCAGCTTGCTCGACGTGCCAGTCAGCCGCGCCGAGGGCAGCTTGACCAGCCGCGGGTCGCAGCAGACCTGCCGCAGCTTCAGCAGCGCATCCAGCACCAGGATGTGGCTCTGGCCGATCCCGCGCTCGGCGATGCCCTCCGTCACTCTCTCATGCATGGTTGCGCGGATCGTCTCGTAGAGTTCCCGCTGGTCGGGGGCCAGAGTGATCCGGCGCAGGATCGTGTGCTTGGGCGGCAGTTCGGTCGCCACCGCCGACTTGGTGCGGCGCAGGATGAACGGCCGGATGCGGGTCGAAAGCTGCCGCCGCCGCACCTGGTCGCCGTCCTTCTCGATCGGTCCGCGAAACCGCCGGTTGAAGCTTTTGCGCTGACCCAGCAGCCCCGGCATCAGGAACGCGAACTGCGACCACAGTTCCCCCAGATTGTTCTCGATCGGCGTGCCGGACAGGCAAATCCGATGCCGCGTCTCCAGCCGGCACACGGCGTGAGTCGCCTTGGACGAGGCGCTCTTGATCGCCTGCGCCTCGTCCAGCACCACCATGTGCCAGGGCAGCGCCGCCATCTCCTCGATGTCGCGCGTCAGGACGGTATAGGTCGTGATTGCCACGTGCACGCCGCTGAGGTCGCGGCGCTTTTCATGCCGATCGAGCCCGTGCAGGACGACGACGCGGATGTGCGGGGCGAAACGGGTCAGTTCGGCGGTCCAGTTCGGCACCAGCGTCGTCGGCACCACCACGAGCACCGGCTGGTCCAGCCGTCCGGCGGCCTCTTCGATGACGATATGCGCGATGGTCTGCGCCGTCTTGCCCAGCCCCATGTCGTCGGCCAGCAGGCCGCCCAGCCCATTTTCCCGCAGGTGCTGCAGCCAGTTCACGCCCTGCTGCTGGTACGGCCGCAGGCTGCCGCTGAAGCCGGCGGGAACCGGCGCCTCCGGGATCTCGGCCGCAGCACGGAACCGCTGGATGTGCGCGGCGATGACGGCGCCGTCCTGCCAGCGGGCGGTGACCAGGTCTTCCAGATCGAGCACGTTCGGCGCCGCCGCGGCGTCCAGCACCATTGTATCGCCGGACGTGCGGCCGGCGGCCTCGATCATGTCGTCCATCACCGCCAGCAGCCGGGCGATGCGGTCCGCCGGCAGGCGCAGGATGCGGCCGTCGTCGAGGCTGGTGACCACCTCGCCGTCGATCACCCGCGCCCCGCTCATGCCGCCGCGTTCCCGCAGGCGCAGCAGGATCGGCAGCAACGGATGCCGCGCGCCCTCGATCTCGATGCCGAAATCGAGCGAGAAGCCGCCCTGCGGCATGTCGGCGACCTTCATGTCGCAGGCGCCTGACGACTCCACGAGGCGGGGGCCGAAATCCTTGTCGATCAGGCTGCGCCAGCCGAGCGCTTGCAGCGACGGCAGCCGCTCGGCGACGAAGCCCTGCCACGATTCCGCGGCGTCGCGGCCGCGGAAGGCGAACACCATGCGGCCCTTGGCCGATTTGCCGGTCGCCATCCGCATCTGCACCAGGCCGTCCTGGCGGATGGCGTTCGAGCGCTGCGGTCTCCGCCTTGGTGTCGCGGCGGACGAAGACCGGGCCGCCCGGTTCTTCCACGCGGACGAACTGGCGCTCGTCGTCGCAGGGGATGACCGCGCCGTCGTAGTCGAACTCCACCAGCAGCGCGTCGAGCGTTTGCATACGTCCGTACTCATCCGGACACGGGAACCGCGTCAGCCTGACCACCGGAGTCATCGGCCGATCGGCGATCACCTGCTCGGCGCTGGTGACGAGGGAGGGGCGGCGTTTGGGCTGTTCCGCCCTTGCAGGCGGCGCGACGAAGGCCGGCCGGGGCGCGGCTTGCGCCTGGATGCGGACGCGGCCGACGGCGCCGGTGACGGCATCGACATACCAGGGGCCGGAGTTGGCGACGATCACACCGGACCGCGGCGGCAGGGCGGCGGCCGCGGCGGACGGGAAGATCCGGGTCTCGCCCTTGACCAGGTGCTTGCCGCCGGCGTGCCAGCGCGCGTGGCCGGACTCGATCAGCGCATCGAGGACGTCCGTCACCAGCGACGCCGCGACGCCCGTGCGCGATTCGGCCCCCTCGCCCAGCAAGTAGGCGAGGTCGCGCAGCTTCGCGTCGGCAGCCTCGTCCGCCGCGATCTGCCGCGGCGTGGTCGGGGTGGCGGTGAAGCTGCGCTCGCCAACCAGCACGGTGGTGACGATGCAGGCGTGCGGCGGCTCCGCGGGCGCCAGTTCGAACACGACCCGCTGCCGCTCCTTCTCCGGCGCGGGCGCGGTCAATGTGTCGAGGAAGGTCTGCTGCTCCGGCTTGCGCAGCACCGGGAAGCGGTCGAGCGCGGCAAAGGCCGCCGCCGCGAGATGGGCGCAGCCCGATAAGCCGCAACTGCACCGGTGGTCGAACACCACGCGGCGGCCGAGCAGCGCCGGCGTGATGCGCACACTGTGCGAGACCTCCCGCTCCCGCACGACGGCGTTGATGGTGTCGCCGTCAAGCCGCACCTCGACCCCGCCGGCCAGCCCGAGGCTGCGGCCGCGGGTCAGCGCACGGGCGTCGAAAATGCGGCCGAGGTCCTGGGACGAGAACGGTGTCGGCATCGGCGAAGGGAAGCCTCGCGGTGGTTGGCGGGGTATGGCGGCCGAGTTGCTCGGGACCGCGCGAGGCCAAGAGACGCCCGAAACCGGCGACGAATGCAAGGCTTGATACAGCGACCCGGTCCGCCCGCCGGCGGCCCGGGAGCTCGCCATCGGCCGGTGCGGAAACGTGGACGCCGCACCGGCGGCGAGCGCGCCGGCCGGAGCGGCGATTTGTTTTTTATTAGCAGGCAACTGCATCCATATTAAAGCAGTCGGAATTCCTTAAAAGAAGTCCCCCACCTGTTCTGTTCGCATCGGGACCGTTTCTTAAATAATTTGAAACATGTCGATATCAATTTAATATGGCATTGGTCTTGATCACGCTGGCAGCGTTCTCGTGTTCACGAAAACGAGAGAATTGCATGTCCAGCAGCACCTCAACCAGCACATTCGCCGCCACCGGCGCGTTCTACACCACGGACGGGCAAATCATCGGACCGGATGGCACACCGTTCATCGCGCGCGGTATCGACGTGATGGAAGGCGAGGAACCGACGTTAAGTCAGCTCCAGACCGACTTTCCCGGCATCAATTTCGTTCGCTTGGCGATCTATGATTATGCCAGCCCGGCGGCCCTGGCATCCTATGTCAATTCGCTTACGTCCGCCGGCATCGTTGTCGAACTCGAGGACCATACCAACTCCACCGGCGACGACGCCGGCGGCAGCGTCGGCACGATCTTCACCGGAACGGAACTGGCAAACGAATTGAGCTGGTACTCGTCGATCGCCTCCGCGTTCAAGAGCAACCCGTATGTTTGGTTCGGCACGAATAACGAGCCGTCGGAGACCGATTTGTCGGGCAATTTCGACCCGGCGGCTTTGTCCGCGTGGCAGCAGCAGACCTACAACGCGATCCGCGGCACAGGGAACGCCAATCCTATTATGGTCGAAATGAACGGCTGGAACCCGCCGTCGTCGTTCGGCCAGGGATACACGGCATCCGACTATGCCGGCATGACGAATATCGTCTGGGACATCCACGAATACGGTTGGATATCGAACTACTCGACCGACCAAAGCACGGTGAGTGCGAACCTCGAAGGCAATATCGCGCAGGCGCAGACCATCAAGAGTGCGAACGGTGTCGTGCCGGTGATCATCGGTGAATACGGCAACAGCACGACCGGCGTGGCGATCGATCCCAATGCAAATCAGGTCATCGCCGCCGTGCAGGCCAGCGGCATCGGCAGCGCCGCCTGGGCCTGGGGGACCGGCAATCCGGGCGACGGGCTGACAACCGCCAGCGGCGGTCTGTCCGCATACGGGCAGCAGGTTGCCTCTTACATCGCGGCGGGATCCGCGACCGGCACAGGGTCCGGATCGGGCACCGGAACCGGCACCGGCTCCGGCAGTGGCACAGGGACTGGATCGGGGACTGGATCAGGGACTGGCACGGGCTCAGGAAGCGGCACCGGATCCGGCACGGGCAGCGGATCAACATCCTCGGCAAACGATTCCATCCTGGCAGCCGGCGCGACAGGATCGCTGACGGATGCGTCCGGCAATACCTGGACCATCGCCGGTGGTACCGTGGACGAAAACGGAGCCGCTGCCGGATACAGCGCCAACGTCACGGAGATCGCTTACGTCAACGGCACGATCTGGCAGGAGAACACGTCCAGTCTCTGGTGGAGCTGGACAGGCACCGCGTGGTCCGCGGGGTCCGGGACCAGCACCAGCCCGTTGCCGGCCAAGCCCCCGAGCGTCACGCCGTCGGCCAGCGATTCGACCCTGGCGGCCGGCGCGACAGGATCGCTGACGGATGCATCCGGCAACACCTGGACCATCGCCGGTGGCGTCGTGGACGAAAACGGAGCCGCCGCCGGATACAGCGCCAACGTCTCGGAAATCGCCTACGTCAACGGCACGATCTGGCAGGAGAACGCCTCGAAGCTCTGGTGGAGTTGGACGGGCACGGCGTGGTCCGCGGGTTCCGGAACCAGCACCAGCCCATTGCCTGCCACGCCGGCAGCGTCGCCGAACGACACGATGGTGCTGGCCGGCTCCGCCACCGCGATTACCGACACCTCCGGGAACACATGGACGATCACCGGCACCGGCCAGGTCGCCGTCAACGGCGTCGCTGACACGAAAACCTCCAAGGTCACCGAGTTGGCCTACGTCAACAAGAAAGTCTGGCTGGAGAACGCGAGCAATCTGTGGTTCGGCAAGACCAGCCCGGCCGCGGCGTGGTCGCCGGCGGCGGGGACCAGCACCAGCCCGCTGCCGGCTCCGATAACGATCGCCTCCGGCACCGCCAGCGACACGGTCAGCCAGAGCGAGATTACGATCGTGGCGACCGCCGGAACACACTTGCTGTTCCTCAAGGGATCGGGGGACATCGTCAGCCTGTCCGGAGGCACCGACACGATCACCGACACCGGCAGCGGCAACACCTACATCCTGCCGGCGGCGGGCAAAGGGATCGACGACTTCACCAGCAATATCCTGGCCAGCCGGGACACGCTGGATCTGAAGACGGCCCTGGCGGCGACCAACTGGACCGGCTCGGCGTCAACCCTGGCGAAATACCTGACCGTTAGCGATTCAGCCACGGGCGCAACTCTCTCGATCGCTCCGACATCCGGGGGCACCGGTATGGCGATCGCATCGATCACCGGCGACACCACCGCCACTTTGACATCGGTGCTCGCCCATTCCATCACCTGATGACCGAGTGGAGGCCGCCGGGATTTCGGTCCCGGCGGCTTTCCGCGTTCCACAGCGCCTCGGGACTATTCAACGTATACACAGCGTATGAGGAGATTGACTCACGCTAGCCGGACGTGTGACCTTCGCCGGGAGAACACGTGCGGCTGCCTGCCGCCCCTCCATCGGGAGCAACGAGCATGAGTTACGCAACGATTCAGGTCAAACCCGTGACCCCGCGCCTCGGCGCCGAAATTTCCAACATCGATCTGACCGCCACGCTCGGCAACCAGCAGGTTGAAGACCTGCACACGGCGCTGGCCGATTACCAGGTGCTTTTCTTCCGCGACCAAAAACTGAGCCTGGATCAGCAGAAAACGCTGGGCCGCCAGTTCGGCGAACTGCACATCCATCCGAACACGCCGGGTCCGGAGGGTCATCCCGAAATCCTGCCGATCCATGCCGATGCCAACTCCAGGCGCGTCGCCGGGGAGCGCTGGCACTCGGACGTGTCGTGCGACATCGAGCCGCCCTTGGGCAGCATCCTCTATCTGCACACCGTTCCGCCGGCTGGCGGCGACACGATCTTCGCCAGCCAGTATGCCGCGTATGAGGCGCTCAGCCCGGCCTGCAAGGCGTTCCTCGACGGTCTGACCGCCACGCATTCCGGTGACCGGTCCTATCGCCGCACCAACCGGTTGCTGGGCATCGACGATCGCGACCGGGTGTTTCCGACGGCGGTGCATCCGGTGGTGCGTACCCATGCGGTGACGAAGCGCAAGGCGCTGTTCGTGAACGAGGGCTTCACCACCCACATCAACGAATTGTCGGAGGAGGAAAGCCGCGCGGTGCTCGACTTCCTGTTCGCGCACAGCACGAGGCCGGCGTTCCAGGTGCGCTTCCGCTGGCAGCCGCACTCGGTCGCGTTCTGGGACAACCGCGCCGTGCAGCATATCGCCATGTGGGACTACTTTCCGCAGGTCCGCTCCGGTTACCGCGTCACCATCCGGGGCGAGCGCCCGGTTTGAACAACCGGTAAATCTTGTCCGAAGGCGTTGTTCTGTTTCCGGGCCGATCCCGCGACCTGGCGGATTTCCACACCACGGGCACCCGGCATATCCGCCTCTGCTGGCGAAGCGAGTGGGCGGGCTGGACCGTGCTGGCCCTCGGCACCGGCCCGGGCTTCCTCGCGCTGGATTTTCATCCGTCCGCCGGCAAGGTCATCGGCATCGACCCGGAGCCGCAGATGCTGCGCGTCGGCCGCCGCAAGGTCGTTGCCCCCGTGTCGTGGCCGGGCTTGGCTCCCTGCGTATCAGGATAAGGGGAAGCGAGGGGAAAAGTTTGCCCGGGGCCTTGTTCTCTCACCGTCATGGTCCGGCTTAACCTTGTCCGGGCCACCTGTAGCGGCACGTGCTGGCGGCGGTGGCCCGGACAAGCCGGGCCATGACGGATGTGGAGAACGCCTTGTTCCGCGTGACCTCTTACCCTGACGCCTATGGGGCTTGGCCCGGCCACCCGGGAGTTGCGGTGCTGGTGGTGGCAAAGCCGTGGATAGCCGGCACAAGGCCGGCCATGACACGAAATCGACGCTCGTGCCGGTCCCGCTAAGTTAGTGCCTATGCGGTTCGTCCGGGCCATGGCGCCGGTGGCAAGCGTGCCGCCGGGATAAACTCAAGGCGCGTTGATACTATGCGCCAAAAGCCGGGCTGATCGGACGATTTAGCAAGGACACTCGGCGAATCGCGCCACGGGAGGATAGACATCCTACGGCAAGCACGGTAGGGTAATTGAAATATCTCTCCGAGAAGAAAAGCACGAATATGCTCCTCACGCGCCGAGATCGTGGAATGGTCGCCCTGGCCATCGTCTTGGATGTCGCATTTCACAGCAGCAGCGAGACGGTGGTGAATGCCGCGGAGCTGGCGGAACGCACGGGTATGGCCCGGCGGACGCTGGAGCCTTTGCTGCAGGCTTTGTCCCGAGAGCGATTGCTCGACAGCACGCGTGGGCCGCATGGCGGCTACCGGCTCGGCCGTCCGGCCCGGCTGATCAAGGTGTCGGATGTCATCACCATCGGCCTGCACAGCCTGGAGGAAAGCGCGCTCGACCTCAGCGGGCGCCTGCAGCGCGCCGTGGTCGAGCCGCTGTGGAACGAATTCGACGCGGCCCTGGTGGCACATGCCGACTCGCTGACGATCGAGGACCTGCTAAAGCGCGCGGCGGCGGCCGGGCTGCGAAAGCCCGTCAACGAACCGTTGAATTTTGTGATCTGACGCGCCGATGCCCAGACCTCGCCGCGCCGCCACGCTTGCCGAACCCGCGCCCCAGTTCGAGCCGGCACCGATGCCGGACCGTCCGGTGATCCCGCGCGGGCGGATGTTCGAGAGCGTGCTCGACCTCGTCGGCGGAACGCCTCTCGTGAAGCTGCCGCGGCTCAAGCAGGCCGACGGCCTGCACGCCGAGATCGCCTTCAAGCTGGAGTTCTTCAATCCGCTCGGCTCGGTTAAGGACCGCATCGGCCTCGCGATGGTGGAGGCCGCCGAACTGGCGGGCGAGATCGCCCCGGGGAAGACCACGATCGTCGAACCGACATCCGGCAACACCGGCATCGCCCTGGCGTTCGTGGCGGCGGCGAAAGGCTACAAGCTGATCGTGGTGATGCCGGAGGGCGCCTCGGTCGAGCGGCGCAAGCTGCTGCGGCTGCTGGGTGCACAGGTCGAATCAACTCCGGCGAAGCTGGGGATGCCAGGCGCGATTGCCCGCGCGGACGCGATCCTCAGCCGCACCGAGGGCGCCTGGATCGCAAGGCAGTTCGACAACCCGGCCAATCCAAAGGCGCACGAGGCGACGACGGCGGAGGAGATCTGGGCCGACACGGACGGCCTCGTGGATTTCGTTGTTGGCGGTGTCGGCACGGGCGGCACGCTGACCGGGATTGGCCGCGCGCTGAAGCCGCGGCGGCCGGGGTTGCGGATCGTCGGCGTCGAGCCGCAGGAAAGTGCCGTGCTGTCGGGCGACAGTCCGGGACCGCACCGCATCCAGGGGATCGGCGCCGGATTTGCTCCCAATGTGCTGGACCGGTCGGTGCTGGACGACGTGCGTGCGGTGTCGGAGGCGGAATCCTTCGCCGCGGCCCGGCGCTGCGCCGCGATCGAAGGCCTGCCGGTGGGGATTTCCTCCGGGGCGGTGCTGCATACGATGATCGACCTGGCCGGGCAGCGGGAGAACGCCGGCAAGCTGATCGTCGGGATCGCCGCGTCGTTCGCGGAGCGTTATTTGTCCACCCCGCTGTTTGCCGGGATGTGACGATCGGCGCCGGAGCGGTTTCAGGCTGACTGGAATTGTGACGGCGGTGCTGTTCGTCATGTCCGGGACCGACCGGCCATCAGGAGAACCGCGGCTTGCCCGGTGCGTCGCGGGTCCGGGGCGTGGGCATACCGCTTGGCCAGCGCCGCGCAGACCATCAACTGGATCTGATGGAACAGCATGAGCGGCAAGACGATCAGCCCGACCGGCTGACCGGCCAGCAGCACCGTCGCCATCGGCAACCCGCTCGCCAGACTCTTCTTCGAGCCGCAGAACACAATGGTCACCTCGTCGGCGCGGGAGAAGCCGAGCAGCCGGCTGCCGAACGTCGTGATCGCCAGCACCGCCGCCAGCAGCGCGGCGTCCACCGCCACCAGACAGCCAAGTTCGATCGGGCCAAGCTGGTGCCATATGCCCTGCACCACACCCTCGCTGAACGCCACGTAGACCACCAGCAGGATCGAACCGCGATCGACTAGGCCGAGCAGCGTCTTGTTGCGCTGCGCCCACGCGCCGATCAGCGGACGCATCGCCTGGCCCGCGGCGAACGGCAGCAGCAGTTGCAGGGCGATGTCGCCAGCGCCTTGCACCGAAAACCCGCCGTGAGCGCTCAACAGAAATCCCGCCAGAAGCGGCGTCAGCAGCATGCCCAGCAGGTTGGATGCGGTGGCCGCGCAGAGCGCGGCCGGCACATTGCCGCGTGCGATCGAGGTGAAGGCGATCGAGGATTGGACCGTCGAAGGCAGCACGCCAAGCAGGATCAGGCCAGTCCAAAGTGGCGGGCTTAGCAGGCGCGGCGCCAGCGCATGCGCGCCGAGCGTCAGCACCGGGAACAGCACGAAGGTCGAGGCAAGCACAACCGCGTGCAGCCGCCAGTGCCCGGCGCCCGCAATCGCCGCGCGCGGGGCCAGCCGGGCGCCGTGCAAGAAGAACAGCAAGGCGATGGCGACCGTCGTCGCGTGACCTGCGACGACCGCGCCGCCGCCGCGCACCGGCAGCAAGGACGCCAAACCCGCCATACCGGCGATGGCGGCAATATAGGGGTCGACCGGTAGCCGTTTCAGCAGGGCCGTGGGGGACATCGCCCGCTCCTGTTCGTGTGCGTGTGGGGAAGAACCTGACCGTTTGGAGGGTCATTGTGAACCGGGCTTACCAGGCTTACTGTCATCATGAATCATAATGATCAGCCCAGCGATGTTCGACCCCGTCCAACTGGAAACCTTCCTTGCCGTCGCGCAGGCCCGGAACTTCACCGAGGCCGGCCGCCGTTTGGGTCTCCAGCAATCCACCGTCAGCCAGCACATCCGCAAGCTGGAGGACAGCGCCGGCCGCCGTCTGTTCGTGCGCGACACCCACTCCGTCACCCTGACAGCCGATGGCGAGGCGATGACCGGGTTTGCGCAATCGATCATCGATACCAATCAGCGCGCGCGATCGTATTTCGCGGGCTCCCGTTTGCGCGGCCGCTTGCGCTTCGGCACCTCGGAAGACTTCGTCGGCACGGGCCTGCCGGGATTGCTGCGCGACTTCGTCCGTCAGCATGCCCTGGTCGATCTGGAGCTGAAGGTCGGCGTCAGCGCGACGTTGTATGAATATCTGGATGACGGCGAGCTCGATCTGATGCTGGCCAAGCGGCGGTCCGGGGACGATCGAGGCCAACTGGTCTGGCGCGACCGACTGGCCTGGGTTGCCGCGCCCAACACCAGGATCGAGGCGCCGGTTCCGCTGATCCTCTACAATGCGCCCAGCATCACGCGGGCCGTAGCGTTGGAAGCGATGGAGCGTGCCGGCCTGACCTGGCGGATCGCCTGCACCAGCGGCAGCCTGAGCGGCTTGCGCGCCGCCTGTCTCGCCGGCCTGGGCGTGACGGTTGTTGCCTGGGGGTTGATGCCGGACGGGCTGGTGGAGGTACCGCGGGCGGCCGGGCTACCCGTCCTCGGCGACGTGGAGTTCGTGGTGTTGAGCGCCCGGCGCTCCCCGCAAGGTCCGGCGGCGGCTTTGGCGCAGACGATCCTGGCGAATGGGGCCCGCTTGCAGCGATCCGGGTGAACATGCCGCACATCGCCCAACCTGTCGGCGGCTGGGGTTACTGTCGCACCCTTGTCAGACGGGCCGAATTGCGATCACCACGCGCTCATGGTGTTTCGACATATAGATGAACAGATCGAACAGCCGCTTGATCGGCCAATACTTCCGGTTGATCAGCCCCATCCCGCGTGCAGCTTCATCGCCCGTGACGAATTCCGCGTGCGCGTCGATCCAGGCTCCGGTGACTTTTCCGCGCGCATCGCACGGAGCGATCTTGCAGGCGCCTCCGTTGCGTATGCGCTTCGCTTTGCCGGAATCGGCGGTCGAATACACGTAAAGCGGGCCGCGCGGGGCGGCGGCGAACCACACCGGCGTACGCACGCCCTTGCCGTTCTTACGGAAGGTTTCGAGGTTGAGGTATTTCTGCCCCTCGAACGCACTCAGTCCGGTCGTAGCACTCATGCGGGCTCCCTGCGCCGGCGGCGCAGCGCCGCGGTCAATGTGTTCTCCAGCAGACAGGCAACCGTCATCGGGCCGACCCCGCCCGGCACCGGCGTGATTGCCCCGGCAACGGAGGCAGCGGACTGGAACGCGACATCGCCAACCAGACGGCCATCCGGCAGGCGGTTGATGCCGACGTCGATCACGGTGGCACCCGGCTGGATCCAATCGCCCGTCACCATCTCCGGCTTGCCGACGGCGGCGATCAGGATGTCGGCCCGCCGGCATTCTTCCGCCAGGTCGCGGGTGCGAGAATGCGCGATCGTCACCGTCGCATCCGCCGCCAGCAGCAACGACGCCATCGGCCGTCCGACAATAGCCGATCGGCCGAGAACAATGGCGCGGGAGCCGGAGACTGGCACCTGGGCGGAGCGCAGCAGTTTCATCACCCCCAGCGGCGTGCATGGCACCAGCGCCGGGCGCCCGTCAGCCAGGTAGCCGACATTGATCGGATGAAAGCCATCGACGTCCTTGGCGGGATCGATCGCCTCGATCACCACGCGCTGGTCGATCCCCCGCGGCAGCGGCAACTGCACCAGTATCCCGTCGATCGCCGCATCGGCGTTCAGCGCCGCGATCGTCTCCAGCAACGCGGTCTGCGGCGTATCGGCCGGCAGGCGGATGGTGCGGGCGTCGATCCCCGCCTCCCGCGCCGCGCGGTCCTTGGTGCGGACGTAGACGCTGCTGGCGGGATCATCGCCAACGAGAACTACCGCCAAACCGGGGGTGAAACGGGCGGCGGCGACCTTACCTGCCACCTCCGCGCGCAAGGCAGCCGCCACGGACTTGCCGTCGATCAGTCGAGCCGTCACAGGGTCTCCAGTTTCGCCGATAAAAGCGACATGTCGCCGGCCACATGCAGGGTCTTGTCCCGGCTGGTCTGCCCCAGCGTCACCGCAACGGCGGAGGCCGGGACATTCAAAGCATCCGCCAATACGGCGCAGGCCGCGCGATTGGCGCGGCCATCTTCCGCGGCCTCGGTCACGCCGATGCGCAGGCACGGCCCGCGCGCGGAAACCGAGCGGCCCTGGATGCCCGGCCGCCGGGATTTCGGCTGCACCTTCACGACCACGCTGACGCCGTCAGGAAGGGTTCGCCAGAACACCGTCAAAACAGCGGCCGCAACGTGCCGTAGATGATCGATTCGTATATCGCCGACAGCACCATCCGGGTCGCCTGCAACAGCAGCAGCACGATGATCGGGCTGATGTCGATGCTGCCGAAGTTCGGCAGCATGCGGCGAATTGGCCGTAGCGCCGGCTCGGTCAGACGATAGAGGAAGTCGCCGATGCTCCAGACCACGCGATTGCGAGTGTCCAGGACGCCGAAGGAAGCGAGCATGCTGAACAGCGCCGCCAGTATGACGGCCCATATATACAGGCTCAGCAGCTCATCCAGGAGCCAAAACAGCGTCCTGATCATGTGGCGGATACTCCAGATTCGGGCCGGGAACCTACCTGTCGCGGTGAGTTACCGCAACATCGGTGATGGCCCGCGTTTTCGTGATGCCAACCTGTGACCCGGATCACATTTGGCTCACGGCGGCCATGCAACGGTTGGCTGCCGGCCGGTGCTGCCCCAACACCCGCATCGGCGGGCAGGATCGCGAGCGATCCTTGTCAACCCGGACCTGACCTAGCCCGGCCGCTTCGGTGGCCGGGCTTTTTTTCGCTTGCTGTATCGGCCGGACGACTCATGTAAAAGGCCTTAACATGAGTTGGTCTGGACCTTCGGATGGCGGCTCGGGGCGCCGCGGCTACCACCACGGCAACCTGCGCGAGGCCCTGATCGACGCAGCTGTCGCGCTTGTCGGCGCGAAAGGACCCGCCGGCTTCACCATCGCCGAGGCCGCGCGGCTGGCGGGCGTCAGCCCGGCCGCGCCATACCGGCATTTCCGCGATGCCGAGGCGCTGCTCGCCGAAGTCGCCGTCCGCGGCTTCGACCGCTTCGCCGATCGGCTGGCCAAGGCGTGGAATGAGGGGCGGCCCGATCCGGTGCGGGCGTTCGAGGATCTCGGTCGCGCCTACCTCGCCTTCGCGCGGCAGGAACCGGCGTACTACGCGGCGATGTTCGATTCCAACCTGTCCACCGAGGCCCACCCGGCCTTGCAGGCGGCCGGCGACCGCGCCTTCGGCGTCCTGCGCGAGGCCGCCGATCGGCTTGCCGCGACGGTGCCGAAGGAGCGGCGGCCGCCGTCGCTCATGATGGCGCTGCATATCTGGGCGATGGCGCACGGCATCGCGTCCTTGTTCGTGCGCGAGGTGCCGGCGCGCCGCAAGCTGCCGATGGCGGCAGAGGATCTGCTGGAAGCGGGCGTGCTGCTGTATCTGCAAAGCCTCGGACTTGCCGGTGCCGGGACGTAGGACCCGGGATTTACCGGCCGCCTGACGTTGATCTGGATCAATGCCCTGACGCCCCCGCGGATCAGACTGCGTCCCGATGCATGAAAAGGATGCTCCGACGCATGAGCTATGTTGATCCTGCCTGCGCCTACTGCCCCTCCGACGTGCGCGCCTGCCGCGCCGGGGAAGCCGAAAGCAACGGTCCGGGCTTCTGCCCGAGCAAGGTCGATCCGGAGACCCAGGCCATCGCCAGGGCGAAATACGACGACCCGGAAACCCATCGGATCGCGCAGGAGGCCGCGCGCGTCGAATCCGAGGGTTACTGCAAATGGACCCGGGTCGAGGAGATCGTCCAGTTCTCCAAGAAGATGGGCTTCCGCAAGATCGGCATCGCCAACTGCATCAGCTTCGTCGACCACGCCTCTGTGCTGTCGGGCATCCTGGAGAGCCATGGTTTCGAGGTCGTCTCCGTCGCCTGCAAGAACGGCAACATCCCGAAGGAGGACATCGGCCTGCGCGACGACGAGAAGATCAGGCCGGGCGGATTCGAGCCGCTATGCAACCCGATTGCGCAGGCAGAGATGCTGAATGCGCATGGCTGCGAATTCAATGTCGTGATGGGGCTGTGCATCGGACATGACAGCCTGTTCTTCAAATACGCCAAGGGTCTGAGCACGGTCCTGGTCGCGAAGGATCGCGTACTGGGTCACAATCCGGTAGCGGCGCTGCACCTTGCCGACAGCTATTACGATCGCCTGTGGGGTCCCGACAAACCGGCCAAGCCCCCGAAGCTGCCGGTGGCCGGCCGGCGGAAATCGACGTAGAAGGCGCGTAGCGCGGTCCTGGTTACGCCCCCGATTGCCTCCCGGCCTGATTGCGGTCGATAGTGCCCGCCTAAGGCGATGCCCACCAATTGGCGCTTCAGCCCCGGCGGCTTCGTAACCGTCATGGCCCGGCTTGTCCGGGCCACCTGTCGCGGCACGTGCTGGCGGCGGTGGCCCGGACAAGCCGGGCCATGACGGAACAACGTGGACAGCCCGATTCGCTTAATCTTGGGCGTCGCCTAAGCTGACGCAAACGCAGCACCGGCTGGAGCAGGAGGGGACATGACGACATCAACCGCGCCGTTCCGCCCGATTTCGACGGGTTCGCAGCCCGCCTATGACACTCCGTCCTACGGCAGCACCCGCCTGCGGCATCCCCGGCAACCGCCATTGCGCATCCCGCAGACGGTGACCGAGACGACCGGTCCGACCTTCGACCCCGCGCGCTTCGGGGCGATCGCCGATCTGTCGGTGGCGGACGGCAAGGCGGCGCTGGGTGAGCGGATCGTGGTCCGCGGCCGCGTCGTCGATGAAGACGATCGGCCGATCCCGCATACGATGATCGAGATCTGGCAGGCCAACGCCTCCGGCCGCTACGCGCACCCGGGCGATCAGCACGACGCGCCGCTGGACCCGAATTTCCACGGCGCCGGCCGGGTCTTCACCGGCGCGGACGGCTGGTATCAATTCGTCAGCATCAAGCCGGGCTCATACCCCTGGCGAAACCATCCCAACGCCTGGCGCCCGAACCATATTCACTACTCGCTGTTCGGCACCGGCTTCGGCCAGCGCCTCATCACGCAGATGTATTTCCCGGGCGATCCTTTGCTGGCACTCGACCCGGTCTATCTGGCGGTGCCCGATCAGGCGGCGCGCGAACGGCTGATCGCCGCGTTCGACATCGACATCACCGTGCCGGAATGGGCGCTCGGCTACCGTTTCGACTTCGTGCTGCGCGGCCGCAACGCAACGCCGCATGAGGCCGCCTGACATGCCCGTCGCAACCGCAAACCAGACGATCGGCCCGTACTGGCATCTGATCCAGGATTCCACCTGGTCGGATCTGACCCGCTTCGGCGCCGAGGGAGAGAGGATCGTGCTCACCGGCACGCTCGCCGACGGCGCCGGCGACCGGGTGGCCGACGCGGCCATCGAGATCTGGCAGAGCAGCCCGGCCGCGTCCGATGTGTTTCCCGGGTTCGGGCGCTGCCGCACCGACGGCGCGGGATCGTTCCGCTTCACCACGCTGAAGCCCGGACCGGTGGCCGGGACGGGTAACGCGCAGCAGGCACCGCATGTTGCCATCGCGATCTTCGCCCGCGGGCTGCTGAAAGCGCTGACCACACGCATTTATTTCCAGGACGAACCGTTGAACGAAACCGACCCCGTGTTATCTCTGATCGAGGACGAGGCGCGCCGGCGGACCCTGATCGCCCGCCGCGCCGCGCCGGGCGTCTGGCATCTCGACATCCGGCTGCAAGGCGACAACGAGACGGTTTTCATCGAATTCTGATTTAGGCCTGTCCCGACGAACTGACGCATAAGGGGAACCGAATGACCGAGACCGGCCTGCTTCTTCCTCGGCGGCGGGCGCTCGGCGGCGCCGCCGCGCTGGTTGTGGCGCCGCTGGCCGCACCCCGCATCGCCCGCGCCGTCGCGCCGATACGGATCGGACTGCTGCTGGCCAAGACGGGGCAGATCGCGGCTCAAACCGAATATCTCGCCAACGGCACGTTCCTGGCGATGGAGGAGCGCGACAACACCATCAATGGACAGCCGGCCGAACTGATCTGGCTGGATGAACCGACGCCGCAGGCGGCGGCTCAGAACATGCAGAAGCTGGTGCAGGAGAACAAGGTTTGCGCCGTGCTCGGCGGATCGCTGTCGTCCAACGCGCTGGCCGAGGAAGCGACCGCGGCGAAGTTGAGAGTGCCGTTCGTCTGCAACAATGCCGCGGCGACCGAGATCACGGGCAAGAACTGCAACCGCTTCACCTTCCGGCTCAACACGCCCGTCGAGGTGCAATCGCGGATGCTGGCACCCTTCGCGCTGACATACGGCAAGCGGTGGTATTTCCTCACGGCGTCCTATGCGTTCGGCCGGGATATCCTGAGATCGTCGCGGGAGCTGTTGCGGGCGGCGGGCGGGACCGAGGTTGGCTCGGATGAGGCGCCTCTGAATACCGCCGACTTCGGTCCGTTCATCCTCAAGATCAGGCAGGCGAAACCGGATGTCGTGATGGGCGGATTGTCGGCCGGCGACCTGTCCACGTTCCTGAAGCAATGGCACGACCTCGGCATGAAGGGGACGATCCCGTTCGTGGAGATCGGCATCGGCGATCCGGATATCTGGGCGGTCGGGCCGGATGCGGCGACCGGGACGTATACCAAGCTGTGGTATTACAAGAATCCCGAGAACTCGCCGCAGGAACAGGCGTTCGCCGCGGCCTATGAGATAAAGTATCGCAAGCCTGCCGCCGATAAGGCATGGATGGGCTGGATCGCGGCCCGTTCATTATTTGACTCGATCGACGCCGCGGGATCGACGGAGCCGATGCCGATCGTAGAGGCGCTGGAGGCATGGAAAATTCCGGCGGGCAGGACACGGTACAGCTATCGCAAGTTCGACCACCAGATGCTGATGCGGAATCTCGCCGTGACGGTGAAGGACAGGATCACCAATAAGTGGGATTATTTCGACTTGAAGGCGACGCTGCCGGAGAATGCCGCGGATTTGGAGACGCTGTTCGGGACGGAGGCGGAGATCGGGTGCCGGATGGAGTGACCGCCGGCGCGGCACGCGCCGGGCGATCGAGACAGGCGGTGTGATGATGCGGCCCGCGTCAACCCGGAGCGCCGATCGGCGTGGCGGTATCGGGTGCGATCCGGATTTGCGCCGGGCGCGCTGTCTGGTATAGGACCGCTGCTGCCGCTGGAGAGATGGCCGAGCGGCTTAAGGCGCACGCTTGGAAAGCGTGTGTGCGCGAAAGCGTACCCAGGGTTCGAATCCCTGTCTCTCCGCCAGTTGCCGGCGTATTTCCCCCGACCGTCGGCGATCGATGCGCACGCCAGCGGGATCGGCATCCTCCGTCAAGCCGATCGTTAAGGATCTGTTAACCAAATGGCCCTAGGATTCGCTCCGTGACGAGCCCCGAGGGTCGGAATGTCTGCTGCAAAAATCAGTGCCTTTGTCATCAGCTACAACCGGGAATCTATTCTCGGCACCTGCCTGCGCGGTCTTGCGTTCGCCGATGAGCTGATCGTCGTGGACAAGTCCTCGACCGACGGGTCCCGTGCCATCGCCGAAACGCTGGCCGACACCGTCCTGACGGTGCCATGGACGCCGACGGTGGAGGAGACCCGGACCCTCGCCCTGTCGCTGTGCCGGCACGAGTGGATCTTGTTCATGGACGACGATGAATGCCTGTGTCCCGGCGCCGAACAGCGAATCCGCGCGGAAATCGCCAATCCGCGCGGGGACATTTATGCCTTTCCGCTTCGCCACTATATTCTGGGGACGCATGACGAGCGGGCCTATTACTGGCCGGAACACCACGTCCGCCTGTTCCGCCGCGGCGCGGTGACGTTCTCGGGGACCATCCACGCCGGTCTTGTTTGCCACTCCGAAAGATCGATCACCGTGTCGGCCGACGACGGCGTGTGCATCCACCATTTTTCCCATGCCGACGTTGCCGGCTGGTTTGAAAAAGCCAACCGCTATACGTCCCGGCGCGATCGGGCCGGGATCGCGGCGGGGCGCGAGGGTTTCGCGCGTTTCGCACATGAGCGGATCGATCACTGGATGGCGCGGACGCAGGGTGGCGCGCCCGATGGATATCCGTGCGCGGTAGCGCTGATGCGTGCGGTGTACGACATGATCGACGCGCTCAAGACCTGGGAGAGCGGCGCCGGCATCGACGGATATGACCTGTTCAAACGAGGATGTGAGGCACTCGATGCGGCATATGAGGACGCATCCGGTCCGGGCCGCCTGCGCCGGCTGAGGCAAGCCAGAGATGCGGTACCAGCCCGCCTTGAATTCGACCCGTCGAGCCTTGTTTCCCCGTCATGGCCCGGCTCGTCCGGGCAACCGCCGCCAGCATGTGACGCGATAGGTGGCCCGGACAACAAGCCGGGCCATGACAGTTGATAGCGACAGTCGCAAGCAACGCGGACCGGTATCAGAGCTTCCTCAGCCTGCCCTGGCCCCACCCTCCAGGTAAGCCGCCTTGATTTCCGGTCGCGCCAGCAACTCCGCACCCGTTCCGGCCATGGTAATCGCGCCGTTCACCAGCACATATCCCCGGTTTGCCAGCCGCAGCGCCTGATAGGCATTCTGCTCCACCAGCAGCACCGTCAGCCCCGTCGTCCGGTTCAGCTCCCGGATCGCGCCGAAGATCTGCCGCACCACCAGCGGCGCCAACCCGAGCGACGGCTCATCCAGCAGCAGCAGCGTCGGGCGAGACATCAGCGCCCGGCCGATGGCCAGCATCTGTTGCTCGCCGCCGGACAGCGTGCCGCCGCGCTGGCCGAGCCGCTCCTGCAGCCGCGGAAACAGCGTGAACACCTGCCCCAGCAGCGCATCGATATCCGTCCGGCCGGCGACCTCGGCACCCATCAGCAGGTTCTCGCGCACCGTCATGCGCCCGAAGATTCGCCGTCCCTCCGGGGCCTGAGCGATCCCGCGCCGCATGATCTCGTATGTCGGCCACTGGGTGATGTCCTGCCCCCGATGCAGGATACGGCCCGACCGGGCGCGCGGGTTGCCGCAGATCGTCATCATCAGGGTGGATTTGCCCGCGCCGTTGGCGCCAATCAGCGTGACGATCTCGCCTTGATCCACCGTCAGGTCGATGCCGCGCAGCGCCTGGATCGCGCCATAGAACGCGGTGACGCCGGACAACGACAGCAGGGCGGTCATGCCGGCACCTCGTCTTCCTCGCCCTCGCCCAGATAGGCCGCGATTACCGCCGGATCGGCGCGCACCTCGGCGGGCGTGCCGTCGCTGATCTTCTTGCCGTGATCCAGCACCACGATGTGGTCGGAAATCCGCATCACCACGCCCATGTCATGCTCGATCAGCAGCAGCGAGCAGCCGAGCCCGCGAATGCGCAGCAGCAACTGGTTCAGTTCCTCCGTCTCTCGCGGGTTCAGCCCCGCCGCCGGCTCGTCCAGGCACAGCAGCACCGGGTCGATGCACATCGCCCGGGCGATTTCCAGTCGCCGCTGCGCGCCGTATGGCAGTGCGCCGGCCGGGTCGTCAGCCCGCGCGGTCAGGCCGATGGCGTCCAGCCAGAACCGCGCCTTCTGCACGCCGTCAGCCTCGGCCGCGCGGTAGCGGCCCAGGCCAAGCACCGCCAGCACGCCGAAACCGGTCGCCGCCATCAGCCGGTTGTGCTGCGCCACCAGCAGGTTCTCCAGCACAGTCATGCCGGCGAACAGGCGGATATTCTGGAACGTGCGCGCGACTTTCGCCCGGGCGGCGATGCGATGGCCCGGCATGCGATGCAGCGGGAAGCTTCGCCCGTCCGGATGGGTCAGCGCGATCGAACCGAAGGTCGGCCGGTAAAACCCCGTGATGCAGTTGAACACCGTCGTCTTGCCGGCGCCGTTGGGGCCGATGACGGCGGTGATGTCGTTGACGCTCGCCTCGAACGATAGGTCGTCAACCGCCTTCAACCCGCCGAAGCGCATGGTCAGGCCGGACACCGACAGCATGGCTTACCCTCGCCCCTGCTCGACCAGTTCGGCAGCGATTTCCTTCGGCGCGCCCAGCGACACGCCCGGCGTCCGGCCGGACACCAGGCCGCGCGGCCGCAGCACCATCATCACCACCAGCGCCAGGCCGAAGATCAGCATGCGATACAGCGGCAATTCGCTGGCGATGCCGGAGAACACCTCGCTGTTCATCTGGTCGCCGAGGAAACTGAGGAAGTCGCGCAATGCTTCCAGTCCGCCCACCATGATGATGGCGGCGAGTGCTACCCCGAGCTGACTGCCCAGGCCGCCGAGCACGACGATCGCCAATACGGTTGCCGACTCGATGAAGGTGAAACTTTCCGGGCTGATGAACGCCTGCCGCGTGGCGAAAAACGCGCCGGCGAACCCGCCGAACATGGCGCCGATGCCGAACGCAGTCAGCTTCGTATTGCGCACGTTGATGCCGAGCGAGCGGCAGGCAACCTCATCCTCGCGCAACGCCTCCCATGCGCGGCCGAGCGGCATGCGGCGCAGGCGGATCGACACCCAGTTGGTCAGCAGCGCGAGGCCGAGAATGACGTAATACAGGAATATGACGCGCTGTATGGTCGCCGGTTCGAGGTTGAAGAACCCGGCGAAAGTGCCCTCGCCGCCGTCCATGCTGAAGCGCAGCCCGAACAGCGTCGGTCGCGGGATGCCGGTGATGCCGTTCGGGCCGTTGGTCAGGGACACCCAGTTGACCAGCACGATACGGATGATTTCTCCGAACGCCAGGGTGACGATCGCGAGGTAGTCTCCGCGCAGCCGCAGCACCGGGAAGCCGAGTGTCACTCCGGCGCATCCGGCGAAGATCCCGGCCAGCGGCAGGCAGGTCCAGAAGCCGAGATCGAACGTCGTCGCCAGCAGCGCGTATGAATACGCGCCGACGGCGTAGAACGCGACGTAGCCGAGGTCGAGCAATCCGGCCAGCCCGACGACGATGTTCAGCCCCCAGCCGAGCATGATGTAGGTCAGCACCAGCGTGCCGAGATCGACGTAATAGCGCGACCCGCTGAACGGCAGCGCGACGGCGGCGAGCAACAGCACGGGGGTGATGTATTTGCCGGCTCGGGTGATACGCTCGGCGAAGGCGCGGTTAACTTGCCTGACGTCGGCGCGTCGGCGGCCCCGCCAGGACAGCATCGCGAGGCGGCCGAAGAACACCAGCCCGACGACCACCGCGAGGGCGATGGGACGCGCCTCAAGAAACAGGCCGTGCTCGCTGCTGACGGTCAACAGCCCAACCATGGGACCGAACAGTCCGAGGGCGACCGCCGCGGAGATGAAGGCGTCGCGGATCATGCGAGGCAGGCGCCGGGGTTGGGTGCCGGGCGGGGACCTGCTTCCGGGGACTGGGGCGTATTTGCGACCGCATTTTTGCCACGGAGGAAGCAGGAGGGCTTTGGAGGTGCACGGAGAAGGGCGGTTGGATCAGCCGCTGAGCGCCCGGGAAGCAACGAGCGCGAGTACACTCCAACGCCTGACAAACGCTTGCCCGATAAACGCCTGGCGCAGCGACAAGCCGGCCGCGCAAAAATGCGCTTCGCGCGCAGCGCCCTTTTTTCGTCCTCTGTGGCCCTCCGCTGTTCTCGTGCGTCCTCGGTGGTAAAATCTTCTTCTTCGCGCGGCGACACCCGGCCGCCGAACCCGGAGGCAACGGACGGCATGCCCATCACACCTTCTCCACTTCCGCCCGTCCCAGGATACCGGTCGGCAGGAAGATCAGTGCCACGATCAGAATGCAGAACGCCGCCACGTCCTTGTATTCGACGCTGAAATAGGCCGACCAGAACACCTCGATGAGGCCAATGAGCAGGCCGCCCAGGACGGCGCCAGGCAGGCTGCCGATGCCGCCGAGGACCGCGGCGGTGAAGGCTTTGATGCCGGCGATGAAGCCGATGTAGAAGTCGATCACGCCGTAGTACAGCAGGAACATGAAGCCCGCGACGGCGGCTAGCGCGGCGCCGATGACGAAGGTAAGGCTGATCGTCCGGTCGGTGTCGATACCCAGCAGGCTGGCCATCTTCAGGTCCTGCTCGCAGGCGCGCATGGTGCGGCCGAGCGGGGTCTGCGTCACCAGCCAGGTGAATATTGCGAGGATGGTCAGGGTGATCACCACAATGGCGATCTGCATCCACGAAAGCTGCACCGCGAAGCCGCCTTGCTCCATCAGTTGGATTCCACCCGGAATTACCGCCTCGATCGGCTTGACCCGGGCGCCCTGGCTGACCTGGACGAAGTTCTGCAGGGTGATCGACATGCCGATGGCGCTGATCAGCGGCGCGAGGCGGAACGATCCGCGCAGCGGGCGGTACGCGACCCGCTCAACGGTCCAGCCATACAGCGCGGCGATGCCGGCGGCGAACAGCAGAGTCACCGCAAGAGCCAACGGCACCGAGGTGATGCCGAGCGCAGCGAGCCCAAGCAGCGCGATCAGCGACAGGAAGGAGCCGACCATGAACACGTCGCCATGGGCGAAGTTGATCATGCCGATGATGCCGTAGACCATGGTATAGCCGACGGCGATGAGGCCGTAGATCATGCCGAGCGTGATGCCGTTGATCAACTGCTGTAGGGCGTAGGCCAATCGCGCTCCGAATCAGGTGTCCGATGCAATGCAACCATGCAACGTGTGTATGGCGCAAGGGTGGTCGTGCGACCGCCCGGTCGCGATGATCGGCTTTCGTGCGCTGTGGTTTGCTGCGCGTTGCGCTGTTGTAGGCCGCCTCCTTACGCACCCAGCACATCGATCGAAGTGGACTTGATCAGGCTCAACACAGGCCTGCCCGGCCCAAGTCCAAGCCGCGTGACGGCATCCGGGGTCACGCGGGACAAAAGCACACCGTCCGGCAGGGCGATTTCCACCAGCACCGACCGCCGCGCGGGTCCATCCTTCATCCCGCGCACCGTTCCCGGTACGATGTTGTGCAGACTGATGGCGTCCGGTACCTGATTGGCCAGGATCACTTCCTTGGCGGGAATCCGCACCCGGCACTCGGCGTTGAGTTCAGCATCCAAGTTCGGCACCCAAAGATCGATCCCGCCGCCCACCAGACGCGTCAGCGCACGGTCGCCGTCATGCTCGGCCACCCGGCACACGAGCACCGCCCCCGCGTCATCACGCTGTCCGAGCGGCAGGTCGGCCCGTCCCGCGATGTCCACCAAAGAGCCCGCGGCCAGGACATGCCCGCGTTGCAGCATCACCACCGAATCACCAAGCTGAGCCAATTCCTCCAGTGCATGCGTCACATAGATGACCGGCAACTTCAGCGCGGTCTTGAGCCGGGTCAGGAACGGCAGGATTTCCGCCTTTCGCGGCGCATCCAGGCTCGCCAGCGGCTCATCCATCAACAGCAGATGCGGCTGCGCCAGCAGGCCGCGACCGATCGCGACGCGCTGGCGCTCCCCGCCCGAAAGCGTCTTGGGCCGGCGCGCGAGCAGATGCTTGATCCCGAGCAGATCTACCACTTCGTCGAATTGGATCGACCCGGGCGCGGTCCGCCGCATGCCGAAGCGCAGATTCGTCTCGATCGACATATGCGGGAACAGCTTGGCGTCCTGGAACACCAGGCCGACACGCCGCCGCTCCGGTGGCAGCCACACGCCGGAGCGCGTATCGACCAGCACCCGGCCGTCGATGCTGACATGACACTCGTCCGGGCGGAACAGGCCGGCCGCGGCGTTGATGATGGTGGATTTGCCGCACCCCGAGGGCCCGAACAGCATCGTAACGCCGGCCGACGGCACCTCAAACGCCATATCCATGTCGATGGTTGGGAATCGGTGGCGCAGCCGGAACACAAGGCTCATCGGCCGAGCGCCACGTTCAGCCGCTTGCCGAGCCACTCGGACAGCAGCAAGCCGATCAGGGCCAGGGTCAGCGACACCATGGACAGTTCCGCCGCCTTGGCCTCGCCGCCCGGCACCTGCAACGCGGCGTAGATCGCCAGAGGCAAGGTTTGCGTCTGCCCGGGAATATTGGCCGCGAAGGTGATCACGGCGCCGAACTCGCCGAGGCAGGTTGCGTAGGCGACGATACCGCCGACAAGGATACCGGGCGAGGCCAGCGGCAGGGTGACGTTGAACAGCCGGTCCAGCCGGCCGGCACCCAGCGTGCGCGCGGCCTGCTCCAGACCGATATCCGCGGCTTCGAGCGACAGGCGGATGGCGCGCACCATCACCGGGAACGTCATCACCGCGCAGGCCAGGCTGGCGCCGGCCGTGGTGAACACCAGCCGGATGCCGAGCCAGTCATACAGCAAGGAGCCGATCGGCCCGCGGATACCGAACAGGATCAACAGCAGCCAACCGGTGACGACGGGTGGCAGCACCAACGGCAGATGGACGAACGCATTCAGCAGCGAGCGTCCGGGGAAGCGGTGCCGCACCAAGACCCAAGCGGTCAGCACGGCGAGCGGCAGGCCAAAGCCGACCGCGCGTGCCGCTACGATCAGCGTTAGCCGAACGGCCGTCCATTCCTCCGGAGTCAGGTTCAGCTTATTCGACCTTGAAGCCGCGCTTCACGAACACCTCGCGTGCCTCCGGGCCGGCCAGGAACGTCAGCAGCGCACGGGCGTCGGGCGTGTCGCCGGCCTTCACCACGGCGAACGGGTAGGTGATTGCATCGTGGCTGCTGGCCGGGAACACCCCCGCCACCATCACCGACTTCGAAACCGCCGCGTCGGTTCCATAGACGATGGCGGCCGGCGCCTCGCCGCGCTCCACCAGCAGAAGGCCGGCCCTCACATCGTCGGTCCGGGCCAGCCGTGGAGCGATTTTGTCCCACAAGCCAAGCTTCGTCAGCGCCTGCTGTGCATAGATGCCGACCGGCACGTGCGCCGGATCGCCGACGGCCAGCCGCCCGTTGGCACCGAGCAACCCGGCGAGGTCGAAGTTGGGACCGATGGTCACGTGAACCGGCTTGTTGGCGGGAACCACCAGGACAAGGTCGTTGCCTAGCAGGCTCTTGCGCGTGTCGGCTACGATCAAACCCTTGTCCGCCAGGTAGCTCATCCATTTTTCGTCGGCTGAGGCGAACAGGTTGGCCGGCGCGCCTTGTTCGATCTGGCGCGCCAGGGTCGAACTCGACGCGAAGGACAGGCGCAGCGGTTTGTGGCCCGCCTTGGCCCATTGCGCCGAAACGTCATTCATCGCGTCGGTGAGGCTGGCGGCAGCAAAAACCGTCAGTTCCTGCGCCCGCGCAACGAGCGGGGCCAGCAGGATGCAGAGAAACAGCAGAAAGCGCATGGATCGGACCTCTCAGGGTTGCACGCCGGCCAGCACGCCGTCGCGCTCGGCCGGTGTCAATACGTGGCCATAGACGATGGCGTTGGACAGCGCCGCCAGCAGCACGGGATCGCGGCCTTCCAGCCACGCCAGTCCGATCAGGCGGTTGATCGAGGGCGGTTCCTCAACCCAGCCGAACGGCAGGGCCGGCGCCACCACGGCGTGACCCTCACGCACGGCACGCACCGTCTTCCAGGCATCGGTGTGCGCGAGCGTGTCGCGCATGGCGGGATTGGAGAAGATCAGCATGTCCGGGTCGAGCGCGCGGATCGCGTCGATCGTTGACTCCCGGAAGGTGCCCTCACCCGCGGGCGCCAGCACCTGCCAGCCGAGACGGGTGAAGACCGCCGTCACATCGGTGCCGGGCGCCGCGACGGTCAATCCATCGGTGCCGCGGGCATACAGCACGCGGGGATGCGTCGCGGACGCCGGAAGCGACAGCAGCGCCTCGGCGAAGCGGGCCAGGGTTTCCGCACGGTCCTCGCGGTGCAGGATGGCGCCGAGCCGGCGGACCGTCTCGGGGATCTTATCCAGCGCGCCGTCGAGCAGAAGGGTTGGGACGCCGGTGCGTTCCTGCGCCGCCTGCGCCAGTTCCGCGTAACGCGGCGATACCGTGCCGTAATCCAGAATCATATCGGCATGCAGTGCCTTGATCTTGTCGATCACATCTTCCCGGCCGGTCAGCCGGGGGATTTGCGGCCGTTTCGCGGCCTCCGGCGCCAGGATCGCCCGCGCGGAGTCGGACAGCGGACCGGGCCAGCCGATCATCAGATCCGGCGCCAGCGCTTCGAGCAGGACGGAGGCGGGCGGCCCGGCGGGAACCACATGCGCGACGTGGTCCGGAATCTGCACGATGCGGCCGGCGGAATCGACGACCTCGGCCGCCACCGCCACGCCGGACCACACCACAGCCACGATCAGGATTGCGCGACCCAACATGCTGCCCCCTCGGTTGCCGACGGTATAGTTGTACCGATACGGCGGCACCAGTGGCTGGGATGTGACGGCGTTGACCGATTGATCATTGTCCTTCCGATGTGGTTTGATAGGCCGCAATGGCCAAACGAGCTTCAGCCGCAACCGACGCGGTACAACCCGACCGCCTGAGCATCCGGATCGACCTGGCGTCCGGCGCCCGCATCGGCCCCGGCAAGATTGCCGTGCTGGAGGAGATCGCGCGGTCCGGTTCGATCTCCGCCGCCGGACGGGCGCTGAAGATGTCGTATCGTCGCACCTGGGAACTGGTCGAAGACCTGAACCGCACGCTGGGGACCCCGGTGGTGGAAACCGCCGCGGGCGGCAGCGGCGGCGGCGGCACCATCCTGACCAAGGCCGGCAAGGCCGTGGTGAACAGTTACCGCGCGATTGAGATGGACACCGCGCTGGCAGCGCGTAAACACCTCCAGGCGTTGAACCGGACCTGTGCCGGCAAGTCGCGCTGAACCACGACTGGAGACCATCCCATGAAGTTATCCGCCCGCAACCAGCTCCCCGGGACCATCAAGGACGTCAAGCCGGGCGCGACGACGACCCACGTGACGATCGAAGTGTCTTCGACGGTGCTGATCACCGCCTCCATCACCAACGAGTCCGCTCAGGAACTCGGGCTGAAGCCCGGTGTGAAGGCGACCGCGGTGATCAAGTCATCCGACGTCATCGTCGGCGTCTGATCAATCGGCGGCCTCCGCCAACGCCGAGATCTCCGGACTCCGCAAAGCGGCCAGCAATGACGTCATGCTGGCAGACCGTAACGGGATGTAGCGTTTACCGGTCTGCCGGCACAGCGCCTTGATCGCGTTGGTCGCCTCGTGGCTGATGCAGTCGACCGGAAACAGCACGACGTCCGACCGGCTCGCCATTCCGAACAGAAGTCCGGTTTGGTGTTCGATCCCGCCGTCGTGGTGGAGCAAGGTCGCGCCCAGACGCTCGACCGCCGCCCGCATCGGGGCAACCTGGTGGGGGCGCCCGCCGACGTAAAGCAGCATGAATCCATCCAGGCGGAACTCCGGCGGCGTGCCGGAGGATCCGACTGCCGGGGTCAGAAGCGCCTCGATCACGGCAAGTTCATCGCGCATCGCATCGCGGTCACGTTCCGCCGCGATGCGGGCCGCCGCTTCCTGTTCCGCCCGGGCCTGAGCCGCCGCCAGCCGCTCGTCCATTGCCGCCCGCCGGCGCGCATGGGTCGACAGCCGGCGTTCGAGATCGGCGACCAGATCGCGCAGTGCCGCACTGTCCTGAGCCACGCCTTCGGACGATCCGGAGACGATTTTTTGCGTCAGCGCCTGGCGCAGTTCCTGGATCTGCGCGTCGCGGGCCACCACGGCCTCATGCAGCGCCTGCTGCTGGCGTTGCAACTTCTCCTCCAGCGCCGCCTTTTCCGCTTCCAGCACGCATAGCCGCCGGATGTCGGCCCGGTTGGCCGAACCCACAAGGTGCGACAGCATGTGCACCTCCCCGAAGGCTTCGCGAACGAGCGCCTGGCTGGTGGCGGGATGCGTCAGGGTCGCCCAGTACGCACCGGGAATTTCGCCGCGCTTGACCGAGTCTTTCCATTGCCCCCGCACGGCCGCCTCGGTGTCCGCCTTGGCGAACTGGCTGACGGCCAGCTTGTGCCGGTGATCCAGCGCCTTGTTCAACTGCCGGGCGGCATCGTCGCGCCGGCTGGCCAGGCTGACCGCGACAGCATGCAGGTCGTGATCGGTGCAGCTATCCGATGCCAGGCCAAACTTGCGAAGGACCTGACGCAGTTCGTTGGTGGACAGGCAAGTGCCAATGATCGAGCAGTGCAGGTTGGTGCTGAACTCCCAGATCTTGGTTCGGCGCGGCACTGCCTCGTGCCTGACCAGCACCGGGGGGACGGCGTGGAAGTCCATCGGGCGCGGCAATGCCGCGGCGCCTGCCACGTTCTTGATCGCGATGGAAAGCCCGGCTCCACTCATGGCTCGTCCCGATTGTCTACGGCGGTCTGCTGCTGGCAGCGTAGTATATCAATGGGAATGACGCCAGTGGCGTTTTCGGGCCGCGCATGACGGGCGGAAGCGACCGGCCAGTGATACCAATCGGCGTTGAGTTTGACGCATGGGCCCTGTCGCCACGGCCGTCATGGCGGGCGGAGGCCCGCCATCCACGCCTTTGATTGTCCAGGCAAAGGGCGTGGATGCCGACCCGGCGCGGGGCGAGAGTCGAATTCAGCGCGGAATGGTATGAGGCATTATCTCAACATGTCCGCATCCTGAGCATGATTTGCGAGGTCGTGTCCTGGACTAAGGCGACGTCCAGGAATGACCCCTTTAGTCCGGCGGCTCCCTTTAACTGTCATGGCCCGGCTCGTCCGGGCCACCTGTCGCGGCACGTGCTGGCGGGGGTGGCCCGGACAAGCCGGGCCATGACGGAGATCGACCGCCCGATTCGCTTATTCTTGGGCGTCGACTAACCGCCGGGGCCTACCTCGTCACATAGGTAAAGATCCGGACCGACCCGTCCGCCTGCTTCTCCCGGTACAGACCCTGAATTTCCGTCTCGAATCCAGGGAACAGATTGGACCCCTGCTCGAACACCTTCAGATACTCGATCATCGGCCGCGCCCGCTCATCCAGCCGCTCGCCCGGGACGATCGTCGCGATGCCGGGGGGATAGACCACCCACAGCGTCGTCGCGATGCGGCCGGAGAGTTCCTCCAGCGGCAGGTATTCCACGTCGTTCTTCACCAGACGGCGCACCGCCTCATGCGGCCGCATCGCCAGTTCGGGAAAATGCTGCGGCCGGAACTGCCGGCGCTGCAGGCCGCTGGTGTCCTTGTCGCGGTAGAACGCATGCATCTGGCGGCACAGATCGCGCAGCCGCATCCCGCCATAGCGGCTCGGGCGCGCGCGGACGAATTCCGGGATCACGTCCTCCAGCATCGCATTGTCGTCATGCAGCCGCTTGAAGAACACCAGCGCGCTCAGCAGCGTCCCCGCCTTGCTCGACTCCACCCCCGGGGTCAGCAGGAACAGAATGCTGTTGAGGTCGTTCTTCTCCGCCACGATGCGGTTCTCGCGCAGATACTGCGCCAGCACCGGGGCCGGGATGCCGTGCTCGCTGTAGCCACCGGTCACGCGGTCGAAGCCCGGCGTCAGCAACGTCAGCTTGTTGGGATCGGTCATCGCATAGCCCGGCGTCACATGCCGGTAGCCGTGCCACGCGGCTCCGGGGGTCAATTGCCAGTAGAGCGGGTTGGAGGCGAGATCGTCTGTGGGCACATCCTCCCACTTCGTCATGACGCCGTGATGTTCCACCGCATCCGGCACGAACGGATCGAAGAACCACCGCCGCTCGGCGTCGATCTCCTTTTCCTCGAATTCATGTGTAATCGCGCGCAGTTTCTTGCGCAGCTCGATCCCCAGGCGGATCGTGTCGTCCCACAGCACCTCGCCCTGCCGCCCCTTCATCATCTGCGCGCCCACATCCAGCGAGGCGAACAGCGGGTAGAACGGCGATGTCGAGGCGTGCATCATGAACATTTCGTTGAAGCGGCGATGCTCGATCCGGCGGCGCTGGCCGGTGATGTGGGTGTCCTTGACATGGATCTGGCTGGCCTGGCTGAAGCTGGCCAGTTGCTTGTGGGTGGATTGGGTGGCGATGATGCCGGGCTGGTCCGGTCCCAGCCCCTCCAGACCCATGGCGAAGCGGCCGCGATAGATCGGATGGAACTTCATGAAGCCGGCCCAGGCCTCGTCGAACAGGATGTAGTCACATAGCGGCCCGAGCTTCTCGAGGATCGTCCGCGCACTGTAGATCGTGCCGTCATAGCTGCATTGCTCGATCACCGCGGCGCGAAACGGCCGCGCACGGCGCCACGCGTCGGGGTCGGTGACCAGCGGATGCACCCTGATCTTTTCCCTGATGCGCTCCTCATCCAGCGCCTCATAGTCAATCGGGCCGATCAGTCCGTGCGCGTTACGATCTGTTTCGAGGAAGACGGGGATGCCGCCGCCCAGATACAGTGCGCCGTGATGCGCCGCCTTGTGGTTGTTGCGGTCGAACAGCACCAGGTCGTCCTCCGCCACCAGCGACTGCAACACGATCTTGTTGGAGGATGACGTGCCGTTCAGCACGAAATAAGTCCGCTCCGCGCCGAAGATTTTGGCTGCTTCCTGCTGGGCCGCCAGCGCCGGCCCCTCGTGCGTCAGCAGGTCGCCCAAATCGAGCACCGAGTTGTCGAGGTCGTCGCGGAACACCGCCTCGCCCAAATGCTGGAAGAAAATCCGGCCGATGGGGCTGCGCGCGTAGAAGACGCCGCCGTTGTGCCCGGGGCAGGTCCAAAGCTGGTTGCCTTCCTCGGCGTAGTCCACCAGAGCGCCGAAGAACGGGGTTTTTAGAGTCTCGGCATATTGCTTCAGCCGGCTGATCAAGTTCTTGGCGATGAAGTCGGGGGTTTCCTCGGCCAGGAAGACGTAGCCGTCGGCTTCCCGCAGCACGTCCACCGGGATGTCTTCCAGCCGGTGGCGCCGCACCAGGATGATGATCGGCATGTCCAGGCCGCGCTTGCGGATCAGCGTGACCAGGCCGCCCATCTTGCCCTGCGGCCCGCGCTTGCCCCAGTCCAGCAGCACGCAGCCGACGGCGGCATCGGTCTGGATCACCAACTCGGCGTCATCGACCTTGCGCGCCTTCATGACGCCGTAGCCGTCGGATTCGATCTCCGCCGCGATCTCCTGCAGCCGCTGGCCCTCCAGATCGGCGGGATCGAACGCCGGGGCGCAGATCAGAAACTTGAAGTGGCGGGAATATTCCATGGGCGCGTCTCCGGCGTGGGCATCCGCCGCCCTATAGCACCGAAGTGGTGGAGTGCAGCCGTCGGATCGCCTGACCCGAAAGCTTCACCATGCGCGCCAGCAACACCGGCACCACGATCAGCACGACGAGCAGCCAGACCGCCACGGCCGAGGCTGTCGGCCAGTCCCGATTGGCGAAGAACTCGTCCCAAAGCACTTTCCCGATCAACTGCGCCTGCGGGCCGCCGAGCAGCGCCGGGATGACGTATTCGCCTATGGCCGGGACGAACACCAACGCCACGCCGGCGGCGATCCCCGGCAGCGACAGCGGCAGGATCACCCGCAGGAACACCTGCCACGGGGGCGCCCCGAGATCGGCCGCCGCCTCCATCAGCGCCGGGTCCAGCCGCGACAGCCGCGCGTAGATCGGCAGCACCATGAAGGGCAGGTATGTATAGACGATGCCGATATACATCGCCGCGTCGGTATACAGCAGGTGCGTGCCCAGTACCCGGGCGATCAGCCCGTCATCCGCGAGCAGGCCGATCCACGCGTTGATGCGCATCAGGAAGCCGGTCCAGAATGGCAGCATCACCGCCAGCAGCAGCGGGTTCTGCCAGCGCGGCGCGGCGCGGGCGATGGCCAGCGCCATCGGGAATCCCATCACCAGGCAGACGAACGTGGATATGCCCGCCACGCGCAGGCTGCGCAGCAGGGCATCCCGATACAGCGGGTCGGTCGCCACGAGCGACAGGTTATCCAGGCTGAATGCCAGGCTGTACGGCGGTATCCCGTCAGCCGGCACCGCCAGCGCGATGACCGCGATGATCGCCAGCGGCGCCGCCAGCAGCACCAGCAGCCACAACGCGGGAAGCGCGACGACCCACCTCATTCGGGCAGCAGGATGCAGGCGTCGGGCTGCCAGCCGACGCGCACGGGCGACCCCGGATCAAGCCGAGCCGAGTCCACGCCATCGGCCAGCGACCGCTTGACCCGCAGACTCGAGCCATCCGCCAGCCGCACCGTCACGACCAGCGCGTCGCCGGCATATATGCATCCCGCGACAACGCCATCGAGTTGATTTGTTCCCGCCGCGCCACCGATGCGCAGCCGCTCCGCCCGCAGCGCCAGCAGGCTTGGCCCGGGCGCACCCGGCCGCTCGGCCCGAACTGAAACACCGAGACTCGGCAGGCTGATCGAAACGCCGTCCGAGGCGACGACGCACGGCAGGATATTGGCGGCACCCATAAACGAGGCGACGAAGCGGTTTGCGGGCTGCTCGTACAGCTCCGCGGGCGTGCCGATCTGCACCATGCGGCCGTTTTGCATGACGCCGATGCGGTCGGCCATTTCCAGCGCCTCATCCTGGTCGTGAGTGACCAGCACGAAGCTGATGCCAAGCTCGCGGCGCAGCCGGACAAGCTCCGCGCGCGTGTCCATCCGCAGCGCCTGATCCAGCGCCGACAGCGGCTCATCCAGCAGCAGCAGCGCCGGGCTCGGCGCGAGGCTGCGGGCGAGTGCCACGCGTTGCTGCTGGCCGCCGGACAGTTCGGCCGGCCGGCGGGCGCCGAAGCCTTCCAAGCGAACCAGCGCCAGCATCGCCGCCACGCGTTGCCGCGTTTCGGCGCGTGAGGCCCCGCGCTGGCGCAGGCCGAAGCCGATATTGGCCGCGACGGTCATGTGCGGGAACAGCGCGTAGGACTGGAACATGGTATTGACAGGCCGCCGGTGCGGCGGCAGCGCGGTCATGTCCGCGCCGTCCAGGATGATCCGCCCGGACTCGGGCCGGACGAAGCCGCCGAGGGCGCGCAGGAGGGTCGTCTTGCCGGAACCCGAGGCGCCGAGCAGCACGAACAGTTCATTCCGTTGGACCGCGAGGTCGAGGTGGTCGAGGGCGGTGGCGAACCCGTAGCGGACGAACAGGCCGGAGACGGTGAGCAGGGCTGGTGGGTTCATGGCCGCGCAGGAGGCGGAAACGTCGGCCGTCCCCTCCCGCTGCGGCGCGCTGGCGGCGGGCGTGGCCCCGATGGAGGGGCCACGCCCGGCAGGTGCTTGCGGGGGTGGCCCGGACTGACGCCGGGCCATGACGGGAGGGGGAGGCCGCCCGCCACACCCGGGCGCCTCTCACCCACCCGACTTGAACCGCGCCCATAGCCTCGTGCGCAGCCGATCGGCTGGCTGCGCGGAGGGCCCGATGGTGAAGTAGCGCTGCATATCGGCGTCGGTGGGGAAGACGTTCGGGTCATTCAGCAGATCCGGCCGGACCAGCACGCGGGTGGCAGGAACGGCGTTGGCATAGTGGGTCGCGTCGGTGATGCGAGCCATCACCTCCGGCCGCAGCACGATAGTTGATGAAGGCCAGGGCCTCATCCTTGTGCGGGGCGTCGGCGGGGATCGCCAGCATGTCGAAGCCGATCTCGGCGCCTTCCTTGGGTGCCACGTAGCGGACGGTGACGCCGTTGGCGGCCTCCTTCGCCCGCCCGGCGGCCTGGATCGACGTCGCCGGAGTAGTCGAACGCGAGGCAGGCCTGCCCGGTCGCCATCGCTTCCAGCGCGCCGCCGCTGGCGAACTCCCGTATATACGGCCGTATCGCCATCAGCATCTTCGACACCGCCTCCAGATCGGCCGGCGCCGCGCTGTCCGGGCTGCGGCCGAGGTAATGCAGCACCGAGGGGATCACATCGATCGCCGAATCCATCATGATGATGCCGCACGGCGCGACCTGTTTCGCCCGGGCGGGATCGAGCAGCAACGACCACGAATCCAGCGGCGCATCCGACGCCAGCGCCTTGATGCGATCGGGATTCACCCCGAGCCCGATGGAACCCCACAGATAAATCGCGCCATGCCTGTTGCCCGGGTCGGACGACTCGACCCGCTTCATCAGCGCCGGATCGAGGTTCTTCCAGTTAGGCACCTTGGACCGGTCGATCACCGCCAAGGCACCCGCGCGGATCAGCCTGGACATCGTCGGTTCGTTGCTTGGCAGCACGACGTCGTACCCGGAATGGCCGGCGAGCAGCTTGGCCTCCAGCGTTTCCAGGCTGTCGAAGACGTCGTATCGCACGCTGATGCCGGTTTCCCGGGTGAACGCTGTCAGTACGGCCGGGTCGATGTAGTCGGTCCAGTTGTAGATGTTGACCACCCGGTCCTGACCGCGGGCGGGCAGCGCCAGCACCAGAAGCAAGAGAAGCCATCGCAGCAGCGGGAGGCGGCTTGCGGCCGGACCGATACCCGGCGCCGCGCCGGTGTTCGCCGCGATCTTGCTCATGGCGGTGCCTCCAAGGGTGGCGGCTACATGCTAACCGTGCCGAGGTTCGCCGAAAAGCCGGTGTTTCAATCCGCGCTTACGGCATGGCCGAGAGTTGGCGCGACAAACGGTCGCACAAGCAGCGACAGCACCACCGAAACCAGGATGTTCGCGCCGAGCGCCCACAGAGCGATGTAGCTCGGATAGCTCGTGCCCATGAATGTCACCGTATAGACGGCTGCCTTGAAGGACGTCGTCGAGGCCATCCATGTCCCCAGACCGGCGCCCACCGCCCAGCCCGCCAGCAACGCCCAGCCGTTCAGCATCCGCAGATAGAGGCCGAGGATCACCGACGGCAGCACCTGACTCATCCACAGGCCGCCCAGCAACTGGAACTGCAGCGCGAACGGCACCGGCACGAAGATGATGAACACCAGCGCGCCGACCTTGACGACCAGGGAGGCGATTTTGGCTACCGAGGATTCCTGCGCGCTGGTGGCGTTCGGGCGGAGGAAGCCGCGATACAGGTTGCGGCTGACGATGTTGGCGCAGGCGATCGACATGATCGCGGAGGGCACCAGCGCGCCGATGGCGATGGCGGCGAAGGCCATGCCGGCGAACCAGTCGGGGAACGTCTCCAGGATCAGCGCCGGCACAGCGAAATTGTTGCCGTAGCGCCTGAACCCGTCGGCGTAGGCCGGATTGCCGCCGACATGCAGCGCCAGCGCCATGAACCCGAGCAATGCCAGCAGCCCCAGCACCAGAGAATACGCCGGCAGCAGAGCCGCATTGCGACGGATCGCGTTCGGGCTGGAACTGCTGAGGATCGCCGTCATCGAATGCGGATACAGGAACAGCGCCAGCGCGGACCCCATGGCGAGCGTGGCGTAGGCGCTGTAGCTGCCATAGGTATCGGGGCCGGGCGGGGTCAGCAGCAGCTTCGCCGGGGGGACCGAGGCGAAAACCGGGGCGAAGCCGCCCAGCTTGATCGGGATCCAGATCGCCACGGCGATCACCACGACATAGATCAGCACGTCCTTCACGACCGCGATCATCGCCGGGGCGCGCAGGCCGGAGGTGTAGGTGAATGCCGCGAGAATGACGAACGCGATGATCAGCGGCAGGTCGCCAAGCAGGCCCTCTCCCGGCACGCCCATCGCGCCGATGACAACCTGCATGCCGACAAGCTGCAGTGCGATATAGGGCATCGTCGCCACCAGGCCGGTGACGGCGACGGCCAGCGCCAGCCACCTGTTGCCGTAGCGTCCCAGCACGACGTCGGACGAGGTGACGTAGCCGTGCTTGTGCGCGATCGTCCACAGCCTCGGGAACACCAAGTATAAAATGGGATAAATCAAAATCGTATAAGGTATCGCGAAGAAGCCGACCGCCCCGGCGCCGTAGATCAGGGCGGGAACGGCAATGAAGGTGTACGCGGTATACAGGTCGCCGCCGAGCAGGAACCAGGTGACGAAGGTGCCGAACCGGCGGCCGCCGAGGCCCCATTCGGACAGCAGCGTCAGGTCGCCGGCCCGCCAGCGGGCGGCCACGAAACCCAGGCCGGTGACGAAGACGAACAGCGCGATGAAGACGCTCAGGGCAGACCAGTTCACGGCGGTTCCTCAGTGTTCGGCTTTGTAGACGATGCCGGCGATGGCCGCGGCGATGACGATCCACAGCAACTGATACCAGTAGAAGAACGGGAACCCGAACAGCGCCGGCTCGACCCGGTTGTAGGACGGCACCCAGAACACGGCGATGAACGGCAGGATGAACAGGATGCGGGTCCAGTGCCATCCCGGCTCCGGCCCTGGTGGCGTCGGCATTCGGTGTCGTTCCCTTCCCTCGGGGGCGCATCGGGGGCACGCGCCGTGACTCGGCTGTAAGCTGGCAAACCGTTGTGAGTCAATCTGTTTACGGATTGACACGCGCGGCCGGCCTTCCCCCGTCATGGCGCGGATTGGCCCCGGGCCATGGTTCCCGTGCAGTTTCCGCACTGGCGGAAGCGCATGCGAATACCTATATGCATTGTGGATTCCGGCGAAACGGCAATCCACTCATCTCTGCAATACTGTCCCGGTGGCTGAGTTCCACCTGTCTCAAGGAGCAGTTCAGACATGGCACAAAATCCGCTATCGCAATACCGCCCTGCCTCCCTGGTCGATCGCGGTTACACCGCATCGCCCTTCCTGGTGCTGCAGCGGCAGATGAACCGCCTGCTGGAGGACGTGTTCGGTCCCGAGACCAGCCCGTTCGGGCAGGCGGCGGAACCGGCGCGCGGCATCCTGTCGCCGCGCGTCGAGCTGACCGAAACCGAAACCGAGCTGCGCGTCATCGCCGAACTGCCCGGCGTGAAGGAACAGGAAATCGAGGTCTCGCTGGACGACGGCGTGCTGACCCTGCGGGCCGAGAAGAAGTCGGAACGCAAGGATGAGCGGGAGAACACCCACTTCACCGAGCGCTCCTACGGGATGTTCCAGCGCAGCCTGCAGTTGCCGTTCCAGGTCAATCCTGACGAAGTGAACGCCGCCTTTGACAACGGCGTGCTTACGATTACCCTGCCGAAACCGAAGGGGCGCGAGCAGCGGCGCAAGATCGAAGTCCGCGGCGCGGCCCGGGCACCACAGGGGCAGGCTCCGGCGAACGGCGAAAGCCGGCCGGAGTGAACGCGTAAGCACAGGAGGACAGCATGGCCAGTAACTCGCCGGCGGGGTTCGGCAACCCGGTTGGATTTCCGGACCTGAATGCAATGAGCGCGACGCTCGCGCAGCATTGGTGGATGATCGCCCTGCGCGGCGTGATCGCCGTGGTGTTCGGGCTGATCGCCCTGACGGCCCCGGGCGCGGCCTTGCTGTCCCTCGCGCTGTTGTTCGGCGCCTATCTGCTGGTGGACGGCCTCGCCGGGCTGTACGTCGCCTGGCGCACGTCCCGCGTGCACGGATACTGGGGGGCGCTGCTGTGGGAAGCGGTGCTGAACATCGTCATGGGCCTGATCGCGCTGGTGATGCCGGCGGCGGCGGTGTTCGCCTTCATTATCCTGCTTGCGGCCTGGGCGCTGATCACCGGCGTGCTGGAACTGGTCGCGGCGTACCGGCTGCATTCCAGCCACGGCCGCTGGTGGCTGGTGCTCGGCGGTGTCGCCTCGGTGGTCTGGGGCCTTCTGCTCTTCGCCGCCCCGGTGATCGGCGCGGTGGTGGTCGCGTGGTGGCTGGGGATCTACGCGATCATCTTCGGCGCCGCGCTGCTGGCGTGCGCGTGGCGGCTGCGCGGACAGCGGACCGGGCTGCCGGCGGGCGGAAGCCCGGTGCGGGGGTAGTGGCACGGGCTTTGGCCCAGCGGCGGTTCGCTGTTGCCCTGAAGCCTGCCGCGGCGGCGATGTGTTTGTCGACGTTAGACGTGGATTCCGACGTTCGCCGGTACGACGAATAAGCACCGCCGGAACGTCGGTGTTTACTCGTATTTGTATCAAACGTCATGGCCCGGCTCGTCCGGGCCACCTGTCGCGGCAGGTGCTTGCGCGGGTGGCCCGGACGAGCCGGGCCATGACGAAGAGGCTAAATGCCCTAACTTCGCGAGATCGGCTCGAGCGACGATTTTATGTCATGGCCGGCCTTGTGCCGGCCATCCACGACTTTGTCGCCACCGGCACCGCAAGTCGTGGTTGGCCGGGCCGAGCCCGGCCGTGACACGGGGGCAACGAGCGTGCTCAACCCAGCTTACGTCAGCGCCCATGCGGCTCGTCCGGGCCATGACGCGGGTTGGAAGAGTTGGTGGCGACGAACTCGTATTCAATACCCTTTCATCCCCTCCGATTCGGTCTCACCCGCATCGAAATTGCACTCGACTGAAATTCCATCCGGGTCCGGATAGAACAACTGCGTCATGTTCAGCCGCGGCAGCACGCGCTCATCGAACCTGATCCCCCGCGTCTCCAAATCAGATCGCATCTGCTTCAATCCGTTGCAGGAAAACGCGATATGGTCCAGCCGTCCGGTCGGCGCGGGCGCCGATGGATCGTCGTTGATCTCCGGATCCTCGGCACGGTATCCGATCAGATGCACGACCGGGACACCGCCGCAATACAGCCAGTATCCCGGAAACGGCAGCGGAGGCCGATCGCCGACGGACAGCCCGACGACGTCGCGGTAGAAATCTTTGGTGCGTTCAAGATCGCGGACGCGGATCGTGTAATGGTTCAACGACTGTGCCGGCATTTTTGTTTTCTCCCTAGAACTGATTTTCCGCGGGCATCCCAAGCATGATCTGCCCGACCGATTCGTAATGAAGCTGCCGCCCCTGCGCCTGCTGGCTGACGGTATGGATGTCGCGCAGCCGGCGCTCGAACGGCTGGTCCTCGAACACCGCGGCCGAGCCGGCGCAATGGAACAGCGTGTTGACCGCCTCGCGCGACTGGTTGATTGCCCAGGTGGACGCGAGGCGGATCATCGCTGCCTGCCGCTCGGTCATTTCCCCATGCCGCGCGACATGGTCGTGGACTTCGTCCAGCGTGGTGTGCAGGAAGGCGCGCGCCGAATGCCATTTCGCCTCCGCCTGCGCCAGTTGCGACTGGACGACGTTATTTTCCCGCATCGGGCGTCCGGCGCCGCGCGATACCTTGGCGGCCGGCAGGTTCAGAAAAGCATCGATCAATCCGCGGGCGATGCCGAGGCCAACGCCCGCGAAGCCGGAGGCGTAGAGTTGGTTGCCGGTGAAGCGATACAGCGGCCCCGGTTCGCGGCGGTCGATCGCCTGGTCGCGGCGCATGGCTCGCTCCTCGGGAACAAACAGGCCGGTCACCGTGTATTCGTTGCTGGCGGTGCCGCGCAGGCCGAGTGTGTGCCAGATGTCGGTCATTTCGGCGGCGGACTTCGGGAACAGCAGCGTGCGGGCTTCCCCCGTCCCCGCGACCTTCACATGCGCGCCAAGCCATGTCGCGTTCTGGCAGCCGCTGGCGAAGCGCCAGGTGCCGGAGATGGTGTATCCGCCGGGCACCCGCTCGGCTTCGAACGGTCCGCCGGGCGGACCCCAGGCCAGGATGCCGTCCACCGGCCCGAACATCCGCCGCGCGATTGCCGGGTCCAGATAGGCGGCGGACATCGCGCAGCCGTTGCTCTGGCACACCACCCAGGCGGTAGAGCCGTCGGCGCCGGCAAGCGCTTCGGTGACGCGGGCAAAGTCTGAGGGCGTCATCTCCATCCCGCCGATGGAGCGGGGCTGCAGCAGGCGGAAGAAGCCCCCATCCTTCAGGGCGGAGACAATGCGCGGCGTCAGTTCACGGCGTTGATCGATCTCGTCCCCGTCCTGCGTGAGCAGGGGGTGCAGCGCGAGCGCGCGTGCGACCATCGGGTGGATTTCGGTCATCCGGCAGCCTCCGCATCATCGGCTTGATCGCCGTTGACTGGACGATGACGCATTTGGCTAAGGATGCAAGGCAAGCGGGTGAGCCAAGGCGGCTTCGAACCGCTTCGCGACGTCGGCCGCCAAGCCAACCGGCGTGGCGGCAAAGCCGATCACCAGGCCCGTCAGGCGGGGCGGTCCGGCGTAGTAGGCACGCAGCGGCGCCACGCTCACATCCCGAGCGGCACAGGCGCGCACGACCGCGCCCTCGTCCGCATCGTCCGGCGATCGCGCCACCATATGCAGTCCACCCGGCGCGGCAAGCGGGGTTGCCCGAGTGACGAACCGCCGCATCGCCTCCAGCAGAGCGTCTCGGCGGCGGGCGTATTCAGTGCGCATCCGCCGAACGTGCGGCGCGAGCAGGCCCTGGCTCATGAACTCTGCCAGGGTTGCCTGGGTGAATGCGTCGGTACCGCGATCGGTCAGCGTCCGCAGACGCACGAACGCCGGAACCAGCGGCGCCGGGACGATGGCGAAGCCGATCCGCAGGGCGGGAGCGAGGGTCTTGCTGAAGGTGCCGCAGTAGATCACCTGCCCGGCCTTATCCAGCGTCGCCAGCGGCGGCAGCGGCTTGCCCTCCCAGCGGAATTCCGAGTCGCAATCGTCCTCCAGCAGCCAGGCGTTCGCCCGTCGCGCCCAGTCCAGCAGCGCCAGCCGCCGGGCAATGGGCAGCGCCCCGCCCAGCGGAGTGGCGTGCGACGGCGCGACCAGGGCCAGTCGGGCCTGCGGCGCCATCCGCACGCCGGCGGCGACATCCATGCCCTCCGCGTCGCTGGGCACCGGCACGAGCCGTGCCCCCGCGGCGAGCAATGCGCCCCGGCCGGCGATATACCCGGGGTCCTCGACCCACACCGCGTCCCCCGGATCGGTCAGTAAGTCGGCCGCGGTGCGCAGTGCCTGCTGGGTGCCGGCGGTGATCACGATGCAGCCCGGTTCGGCGACCAGTCCCCGCGTGGCCGCCAGATGCGCGGCGATCTGCTCGCGCAGCCGGTGCAGGCCCTGCGGAGGGGGATAGCTTGCCAACTCGCCATCCAGCGACCCCGGGACCCGGGCGGAGCAGCGCGCCCACGCCTTGGCGGGGAACAGGTCGGGCGCCGGCAGGCCCCCGGCTAGCAGCAAACCCGCCGATGGCGCGCGCGCCGTCGCGGTTGCGGGTATCTCGGCCAGCCGGGTGCCGCGGGCGGACAGGGCGGCGGCGGCGGCCCCGGGCGTTTCCGCGGGTAGCGGCGCACGGTCGGGCAGGTCGGTGGCGACATAGGTGCCGCTGCCGGTGCGGCCGCGGACATATCCCTCGGCGGCCAGACGCTCATACGCCAGCACGACTGTCTGGCGGGCGACTCCCATTTCCTGCGCCAGCGACCGGGTCGGCGGCAAACGGCCCCCGGCGGGCAGGACGCCGCTGAGGATGCTGCTGCGCAGGTGGTCGAAGACCGCGCTTTGCCGCGTTTGGTCTGGTGCAGGCATCCGATTTCACCGAATCCGGTTGGTCCAATCGGACCTTACACCAGTCCGCGTTGAGAGCAACTCTTGCCATGACGGGGAAGCGAGGCTCGATGGGTCAAACTCAAGGCGGGTTGGTATTACACCAGTCAGATCGGGGTTTGCATCAGGATGCTTCGCCGACGCTGCTCGTTTCCCTGCGCCGGTGATTTTTCAGATCCTGCGCATCATCGCCACCTGCCAGTTACCGCCTGCCGGCATTGATCTTCCCCGGCAGGTATGCACAGGATTGCAGGTCTCGGTAGCAACACGCGTGGCTACGAGTTGGGGGGAACACCATATGGTTCGAAAATCAACGGGTTGGCGTGCCGCCGCGGCACTGCCGCTGCTGCTCGCCACGACACTTGGCGCGGCCGCGGCGGAGCTGAAAAGTTACGATTCCAGCAAGCCGTCGTTCTGGGCGCATCCGCCGCCCGACTGGTTCCTCGGCGACGAGACGGAGGGCCAGAAGGGCCTTGCCCCGCCGTCCGGTCCCGCCACGCCGACGCCGGCGGATGAATTGGAAGCCGGCCTCAAGAAGATCAAGCTGCCGCCTGGATTCAAGATCGAACTTTGGGCCAGCGGCATCCCCGAGGCGCGGCAGATGGCCTGGGGCGCGAACGGCACCCTGTTCGTCGGTTCGTTTGGAGCAACCAACGTTTATGCCGTCACTGACAAAGACGGCAAACGGGAAGTCAAGACCATCCTCAAAGGCCTGAACATGCCGACCGGCGTCGCCTTCCGCGACGGTTCGCTGTATGTGATCGCCATCAACAAGCTGTTGCGGTATGATAACGCAGAGGCCAACCTGGATCACCTCGGCGATGGCGTCGTCGTCTATGACGACATGCCGCCCTATGTCGCGCACGGCTGGAAATACCTCGTCAGCGACAAGAACGGCTGGTTCTACATTCCGTTCGGACCTCCGTTCAACATTGGCATCCCGCCCACCAGCGTGTCGCAGATCCGCCATGTCGATCCGAAGACCGGCCTGGCCGAAATCGTTGGCCTCGGCGTTCGCAACAGCGTCGGCGGCGACATCGACCCGCGCACCGGCGACTACTGGTTCACCGAAAATGCGCGCGACTGGTTGAGCGACGACACGCCCAGCGACAAGCTCAACCACATCACCCGGCTCGGACAGCATTTCGGCTATCCGTATTGCCATGAAGGCGACATCCCGGATCCGAAATTCGCCATGGGTCACAAGTGCAGCGAGTTCACGCCACCTGTCGTCAAGCTGGGCGCTCACGTCGCCCCGCTGGGGATGAAGTTCTACACCGGGACGATGTTCCCGGCCGAATATAAGGACAACATCTTCATCGCCGAGCACGGCTCATGGAACCGCCACACCTACCAGGGCGGCCGGATCGAGCGGGTGATCGTCGATCCCAGCGGCAAGAACGCCAAACAGGAGGTGTTCGCCAGCGGCTGGATCACCGGCCAGCGCGACTACTTCGGCCGGCCGGACGATATTCTCCAGGCGCCCGACGGATCGCTTCTGGTGTCCGACGACTGGGCCGGTGCGATCTATCGAATCAGCTACGGCAAGTAGGAACCGGATGGCGCCCGCTCCGGTTACGGATCGGGCGCCGCACCGGTGGGGATTGAATGAAGACATTTATATGCGTGATGGCGGCGATGGTTTTGCTGCCACTGTCCCGGGCCAACGCCGCCGCGGATATCGAGGCGGGCCGCGAGAAAGCCAGGATCTGCGCCGGCTGCCACGGGGCGGACGGCATTTCGGTCTCGCCGGGGATTCCGTCCCTGGCGGGGCAGCGGGACCAGTTCATTCAGTGGCAGCTTGTGTTTTTCCGCTCGGGGCGGCGGCCGAACCAGTTGATGGGGCCGATCATCGCGCAGCTTAGCGACGCGGACATCCGCAATCTGGGCGCTTATTTCGCCAGCCTGCCGCCCAACACCAAGCCGGCCGCGGCCAAGCCGGATGAGGCGCTGCGCGACAAGGGAAAGGCCATCGTTGCGCAGCACCATTGTGCCAACTGCCATACCGACAGCTTCCGCGGCGAGCGTGCGGCGGCCTCGATCGCGGATCAGCGCGAGGACTACCTGGTGAAGGCGCTGGCCGATTACCGGTCCGCCACGCGGCCGAGCGTCGGGGTGGCGGCGATGACCGAGGCCGCCTCCGGGCTGAGCGACGACGAGATCGCGGCGATCGCCCAATACCTTGCGACATTCCAACCGACAGGACCGTAGATGCGTGCGTTACTGTTGCTCGCCGCCGTTTGTGCCGGCCTGGCGCCTGCCCGGGCGGACGAACCGGCGCAGACACGCGCGTTCGAGGCCGCCTATGCCGCCTCGTTCTACCAGTTCGATGCCTGCGGCGACGGCCTGGCCGGACGCGCCTACCGGCAAGCGTTGTCGCAGAAGGTGGCGCAATGTCCGTTCACCCCGGACGTCAAGAAGCGCTTCGTCCTGCGCGCGGCTGCGCAGCGGAAGAAGTCGGGCGAGGCGATGGCGAAACTGATCGACGACAAAGGCGGTCTGCCGGTGCGCCTGGACGGCATGACCCGCACCTGCCGGGAACAGATGGAAAGCCCGGAATACCAAGCCGTCCGCACGCGATTGGATGACTTCACCGCGGGCAAGGCCGGAGCCGACAGCGTCATTCCAGCACCCTGCGACGCGGCGGAGATCACGCCCTGATCCCGACCGCCCCGTTGCGACCTCGGCGGGAGGCTGTATGGTCCGCCCGAATCTGACCCGAGGATATACCGACCATGCGCCCGTCCGGCCGCACCCAAGACGCTTTACGCGAAGTCTCCATCACCCCTGGCTTCTCCCGCCATGCCGAGGGATCCTGCCTGATCCGGATGGGCCAGACCGAAGTCCTCTGCGCGGCCAGCGTGGAAGCCCGGGTGCCGCCGTTCCTGCGCAACTCCGGTCTCGGCTGGGTGACCGCCGAGTATGGCATGCTGCCGCGCGCCACCCACACGCGCGGCGACCGTGAGGCCGCGCGCGGCAAGCAATCCGGCCGCACCCAGGAAATCCAGCGGTTGATCGGCCGTAGCCTGCGCGCCGTGGTGGATCGCGCCGCGATGGGCGAGATGTCGATCACGCTCGACTGCGACGTGCTGAACGCCGATGGCGGCACGCGCTGCGCGGCGATCACCGGCGCCTGGGTGGCGCTGTCGCTGGCGTTCCGCCACCTGGTGAAGATGAACGTGATCAAGGCCATCCCGCTGACCGGTCAGGTCGCGGCCGTGTCCTGCGGCATCGTCGATGGCACCGCCGTATTGGACCTCGATTATACCGAAGACTCGTCGGCCGATGCCGACTCGAACTTCGTGCTGACCGACGGCGGCGGCATCGTCGAGATCCAGGCAACGGCGGAAAAGACCGCCTTTAATGAGGCTCAATTCAACGAACTCCTGTCGCTCGCCCGCAGTGGCACCGGCGCGCTGTTCGCGTTGCAACGCCAGGCACTCGGTGCCTGATGGCGAGGAAGATCGCTCCCGGCCAAAAGCTGGTCCTGGCCAGCCACAACCCCGGCAAGCTGCGGGAAATCGAGACGCTGCTGCGCCCGCACGGGGTCGAGGTTGTCTCCGCCGCCGCCCTTGGCCTGCCTGAGCCGGAGGAGGATGCGCCGGATTTCGCCGGTAATGCCCGCATCAAGGCGCTGGCGGCGGCCACCGCGAGTGGACTGCCGGCACTGTCGGATGACTCCGGCTTTTGCGTCGCCGTGCTGAACGGGCAACCCGGGGTGCTGTCGGCGCGCTGGGCCGGTCCGGCCAAGGATTTCGGCGTTGCGATGCAAGCCGTGAACGACCGGATCGGCGTCGCCGCGGATCGCCGCGCCTGGTTCATCGCCGCGCTGTGCATGGCCTGGCCCGATGGGCATACCGCGACTTTTTTGGGCCGCATCGACGGCGAGGTGGTGTGGCCGCCCCGCGGCGCCAAAGGCTTTGGCTACGACCCGATATTCGTGCCGGCAGGGGGCCAGCGGACCTTTGGGGAGATGGATCCCGACGAGAAACACGCGATCAGCCATCGCGCCCGGGCTTTCGCCCAAGTTTTGGCGTCCTGCTTTGGTCTCCGGGTGCCGCGCGACGGGTGATACCAAACGGCAGCGGGAGCGAGTTTCGCCGCCCGCCTCACGGTTTGGCCTGAGTTGTTGCATCCGTGTCATGGCTGGGCCTGGCCCCACACGTGCTGGCATAGGTGGCCCGGACGAGCCGGGCCATGACGGTGAGAGAACAAGGCCCCGGGCAAACTTTTCCCCTCGCTTCCCCTTATCGTGACGCCTATGGGCTTGGGCCGGCCGTGACACGGGGCCGACTGGGTGCGGGTGTCTAACGGTCAAACCCCACCCGGGCTGCTTCAGCACCCCGCCTCCGGCTCACCAGTTTGGCCGCGCACTGGTTTCCGCGCTATACTGCCGCGAAACCGGAGGGAACCGCACATGAACTGGATATGCCAGGTGGCGTTGGCCGCCGCTCTGCTGACGCCCGGGCTCGCCGCGCGCGCCGAACTCCCCGACATCATCAAGATCGGCATCCTGAACGACATGAATGGTCCGTTCGCCGATCAATCCGGTAGGGGGTCGGTCGTCGCCGCACAACTGGCGGTGGAAGACTTCGCGACACAGGGCGGTGGTTTGAAGGTGGAGATCCTCTCAGCCGATCATCAGAACAAGGCGGATGTCGGCGCGCAGATCGTCCGCGCCTGGGTGGACCGGGACGGCGTCGATGCCGTCGCCGACGCGGTGAACTCCGGCGTCGGGCTGGCGGTCAATCAGGTGATGGCGGAGAAGCATCGCACCTTCATCGCCTCCAACGTCGGCACCTCCGACCTGACCGGGAAGTTCTGCCAGCCGACGACCGTGCAATGGACGATGGACACCTATGCGTTCGGCAACACCATGGCGCGCGCCATGGTGGCCCGCGGCGAGGACACCTGGTTTTTCATCTCCTTCGACTACGCCCTCGGCGCCGCGCTGGAGCGTGACGCCACCGCGACCCTGACCGCGTTGGGCGGCAAGGTGCTCGGTTCGGTCAGGCACCCGCTGGGGACCACCGATTTCTCCTCATATCTGATCCAGGCGCAGGCGTCCGGCGCCGAGGTGATCGCGCTGGCCGATACCGGCGGTGATCTGATCAACGCGGTGAAGCAGGCGACGGAGTTCGGCGTGACCAAGAAGCAGACCCTTGCCGGCCTGTTCACCCAGATCGTCGATGTCGACGCCATCGGCTTGCAGGCGGCACAAGGCATGATGGTGACCGAGGCGTTCTACTGGAACCTGAACGACGCCACCCGCGCGTTCTCCCAGCGCTTTGCCGAGCGCTTCAACGGCCGGGTTCCGACGGCCAACCAGGCCGGCGTGTATTCCTCGATCCTCGCCTACCTGCACGCGGTCAAGGCCGCCAATACGATCGACGGCGAGGCGGTGGTGGCCGAAATGCGCAAGGAGCCGATAAAGGATGCGTTGTTCGGCACCGTGACCGTGCGCCCGGATGGCCGCGCGGTGCATGACATGTATACTTTCCGGGTGAAGGCGCCGGCTGACTCGAAGTCGCGCTGGGACGTTTATCAGTTGACGTCCCGCGTCCCTGGGGACGAGGCGTTTCGGCCGTTGGACAAGGGCGGCTGCAGGCTGGTGAAGCAGTAGGAAGGAACCGATGGCGGTGACGCAGGAAACCTGGCCGGACGCGATCTACGACCTGATGCGCGCGAACGGCGTCACCCAGTTCGCCTATGTGCCGGACGCCGGCCACAAGGTGCTGATCGACCGGTCGCTGGCCGATCCGGACGTCCATTCGGTGCCGCTGACCACCGAGGAGGAGGGGGTTGCCATGGTCGCCGGTGCCGATCTGGGTGGCGCGCGGGCGGTGTTGCTGATGCAGTCGTCGGGGGTGGGCAACTGCATCAACATGCTGTCGCTGACCCGCGGCGGGCAGTTTCCGTTCCTCACGCTGGTGTCGATGCGCGGCGAATACGGGGAGGGCAATCCCTGGCAGTTCCCGATGGGCCAGGCGGTCGAGCCGGTGCTCAAAGCGATGGGCGTGATCGTCTTGCGCGCGGAGACCCCGGCCGATGTGATCCCGGCCGTCGCCGCCGGCATCACCATGGCCTTCCAGTCCGGCCAGCAGGTCGCCGTCCTGCTGACCCAGCGCCTCATCGGCGCCAAGAAGTTCTGACGGGAGGCCGGCATGGCGAAACTGAACAAACTGCAGACCTCCACGCTTCCCGGCGCCGTGCTGGATCGCCGGCAGGCGGTGCCGGCACTGATCGAGAACCCCGGCGATTTCCTGATGGTCGCCGGCCTGGCCGGGACGGCGTGGGAACTGTCGGCGCTGACGCACGAATCGCCCGGCCTTTTCGGCCTCGGTGGAGCGATGGGCGCGGCGCCTATGATGGGCCTGGGCCTGGCGCTGGCGCAGCCGAAGCGGCGGGTGCTGGTGGCGACCGGCGACGGGGAATTGCTGATGAATGTCGGCGCGCTGGCGACGATAGCGCTGCAAAACCCGCCCAACCTGACGATCGTCTGCGTCGATAACGGCCATTATGGCGAGACCGGCAACCAGGACAGCCACACCGGATTGGGCGTCAGGCTGGATATCATGGCGGCCGGTGCCGGCTTCCCGGTGGTGCATGTGATCAATACGGAGGCCGACATGGCGGAAGGCAGGCGGCTGGTGCGGGAGGGCGGCGGCCTGACCTTCATCCTGCTGCGGGTCAAGGAAGGCCCGGCGACGCATCTCGGCCAAAAGAATCTCGTTCCCCACATCGAGCGGGATCGCTTCCGGGCCGCCTTGCTTGGATGACGCGTTCGCCCTGTTGCGGCTTCAGCTCGAGTGGGGCGCCGACGAGGCGATCGCCCTGGAGCCCCTCGACCGCTTTCGGGTGCCGGACGTTCAGCCGCCCGAACCGCGTCCGGTGGTCCGCCCCGTTGCGACCGCGCCCGAGCCGCAGGCCGGCACCCCGGCGGAGCGCGCACTTGGTCTGGCCGGACGGGCTGCCACGCTTGATGAACTACGTGCCGCGCTGGCCGCGTTCGACGGTTGCGCCCTGCGCGACACCGCCAGCAATCCGGTCTTTGCCGAGGGAGACCCCGCCAGCGCGACCCTGATCATCGGCGAACCGCCGGGGCGGGAGGAGGATCGCAGCGGCCATCCCTTCGCCGGGCCGGAAGGCGCCCTGCTGGACCAGATGCTGGCCAGCATTGGCCTCAACCGGGCCGGGCTGATGCTGACGCCGCTGCTGCCCTGGCGCCCACCTGGCGGTCGGCCGGTCAACCCGGGCGAGTTGGCGGTCTGCCTGCCCTTCCTGCACCGGCTCATCGTCCTGTTGCAGCCGCGCCGGCTGGTGATTTTCGGTGGCACCGCTTCGCGCGCGGTGCTGATGCCGGCCACGGCGCGGCGCCGCCCCGCGCCGGGTTGGACCGAAGCCCGCATCCCGGGACTGGCGCGGACGCTGCCTGCTCTCGCCCTGCCCGGAATGGCGGAAATGCTGAAGCATCCGGCGGTCCGGCGGGATGCCTGGGCCGGGCTGCGCCTGCTGCGGCGCACAATGGACAGCGATCAAACGCAAACGTGAGGTCGCTTTGGCGGGACAAATCGGGGCTTTCCCGTTTGTGATCTCATCACACGCAAAACGTCTCACCGCATTGGGTTGCGTCTCACGGCCGGAGCGGCTACCGAGACGCTATGCGAGGGATCGGTTACACGCTCTCCCGCCTTCCTTTTGCCCTGGCCGTTTTCGCCGGGGCTTTGATCATCGCGGGGGCGTACGCGTCCGTCGCGCACGGGCAGCCGTCCGGATCGGGGAATGGCTCTGGGACGACAGCGACGGAAAACACGGCTGCCGACGAGGCGGCATTTGCGCTGCCACGGGCGCCACACGATGTCATTTCGGGTGCGGTATACCCGCGACCGTTACGTCCAAGTGATGCCGCTGTTATGCAGCGGATTTTTTCGTTGCACCGGCGCGGCGACCTGAAGCACGCCGAACAGGCGACGGGTCAACTGGAAGATCCTTTGCTGCTCGGAACGGTTCTGGCTGATCGATATTTAAGTCGTTATCATAAATCAACGACGTTGGAGCTGACGAACTGGCTGACTCAATACCACGATCTTCCGGAAGCCGCGGCCATCTACGCTCTTTTACTAGCGAAACTACCCAGGGGAGCGACGCCTCCCGAAGCACCCGCGGTCGCGGCACTTAACCGGTCGACCGGCGTGGAAACCGCGCCGGAGGATATCGAGCCGCCGCGTAACAATCTGGCGCGCGATCCGGCGTTCGACCGCGTCGTGCTCGATCGTGCCGCGCAAGGCAACACGGCCTCCGCATTACGGCTAATCGGCGCGGCACGGCGCATCAGTTGCTTCTATGCCGCGCAGCTTCGCGCCGAGGTCGCGCAGGTGGCATTCACCCGGAACGACGACGCGGAGGCGCTGCGGATCGTCCAGGCTTCGATGAAAAGCACCAACCCGGACGATCAGTCGACGCTCGCCTATTATGTCGGCGGTCTGGCCGCCTGGCGGCTGGATCAGCTCGATGTCGCAAAGACGATGTTCGAGGACGGCGCGGAAGCGACCAAAAGTTCTCCGCATCTGCACGCCGCCTCGGCGTTCTGGGCCTCCCGCGTCAGTCGCCGGCTACATGATGTAACCGCAACGGTTAAGTGGTTGCGCGTTGCGGCGCGGGAACGGTTGACCCTGCACGGGTTCCTCGCCCGCCGGATCCTGCGCATGGACACCGGCATCCTGCCGAGCGGCCAGTTGCTGAGCCAGGCCGATGTCGATGCCGTCGCCGCCACGCCGCAAGGCCTGCGCGCGTTCGCTCTTCTGGAAATCGGCCAGCCCGATCGCGCCGAAGCCGAACTGCGCACGCTGTGGCCGCTGGCCAGCTCGAACGCCGCGTTCGGGCAGTCGTTGCTGATGGTTGCATCGGCAACCGGGCTGACCGATTACGCGGCCCAGATGGCGGGGTTGTTGCAGACCCGCGACGGGCATCGGCATGAGGAACTGCGGTTCGCAATGCCGAGATTGCGGCCGGCCGGCGGTTTTCAGGTCGATCCGCCGCTGGTTTACGCCTTAGCGCGCATCGAATCGAATTTCAATCCTGAGGCGGTGTCGACGGTAGGCGCCCGCGGACTGATGCAAATCATGCCGGCTACAGCACAATACATCACCGGCGACGTCTTGCTCAATCCGGACCGCTTGCATGAACCCGCAACAAATCTGGCGATCGGTCAGCGTTACGTTTCTTACCTGGCAGGGCTCGATGGCATCGACAACGACCTGCTGAAAGTGCTGGCAAGTTACAACTGCGGCCCCGGGAACTACCTGAGCTGGGCGTCGGATATTCATGACGGTGGCGATCCGCTGCTGTTTATCGAGGCGATCCCGATCGCCGAGACCCGCGCTTTCGTGCCGCACGTGCTGCTCTATTCATGGATCTATGCTGCGCAGTTGCACCGTCAGGCACCCAGCCTGGACAGCATCGCGGCCGGCGAATTCCCCCGCTTCACGCCTCGTGATCCGGAGCGCAGAATGGAGGTGCTCGCGGCGGGGACGCACTGACCCGGCGCGTCCACACCGCGCCGGAGGCACCCTGCATGGCTCGCATCGACGAAACCCGCCCGTTCATCCCGGTCAATATCGCCGTGCTGACCGTATCCGATACGCGGACCGCCGCGAACGACACCTCCGGCGACGCGCTTGCGGAGCGCATCGGCAAGGCGGGGCACCGGCTCGCCGCGCGGGCAATCGAGAAGGACGACGCGGGGGCGATCGAGGCGCTGCTGCGGCGCTGGATCGCCGATCCCGATATCGACGTGGTGATCACGACGGGCGGAACTGGGATCACCGGACGTGACGTCACGCCGGAAGCCTTCGACCGGGTGCTGGAAAAGCGCATCGAGGGCTTCGGCGAACTGTTCCGCATGCTGAGCTATCAGAAGATCGGCACCTCCACGATGCAGTCCCGTGCAATCGGCGGCGTAGCAGGCGGGACCTATCTGTTTGCGCTGCCGGGCAGCACGGGGGCGGTGAAGGATGGTTGGGACGACATCCTGGTTTTCCAGCTCGATAGCCGGCACGGCCCGTGCAACCTGGTGGAACTGATGCCGCGGCTACAGGAGCATCTCAAGGCTGCCGCCGGATAGGCGCGGTATTTCCATCGGGCCATAAGCCACAGTAAGATAGCGTGCGATGGTAAGTCGCCGTTTCTACACGCACGGGCTGTTCGCGGTGCTGCTGGCACTCATGGCGCAGCTCGGCGTCGGCGCGAGCGTGCCGCGGCTCGATCCGGTCGCACTGATAACCGGCGTGGCAAGCCTTTGCCACGCGGCCGACGACACCGGTGGGACGCCAAGCCCGGCCCCAACACATTCCTCCGACTGCCTGTTTTGTCCGCTGTGCGCCGCGTTGCACGCGCCTGTCGCACCGCTGCTGTCCGGGGCGCCGATCCTGACGCCTCCAGCGGTTCTTGCGGAACGCCGTGCCGAACTGCCGCCGCCAGCCACCGCGCCGCCGGTGACGCATCGCCCGCCAAGCCAGCCTCGAGCACCTCCGGCCTACTTCTGACCTCGGCCTCCCGGTACGCCCCCAGCGCGCCGGTTTTTGTCTGTTTCAGGAGTATCGCATGAGACCGCGTCATCTGCTCGCCACGCTTGCCAGCGGCACGCTGGCATTCACCAGCCATGCCAACGCCCACGGCTTTGCCGGCGACCACATGTTCATCAGCACGTTGCTGATCGACGACCCCAACGTAGCCGACGAGGCGAGCGTTCCGACATTTCAGTTCCTGCCCCAGGATGCGGGTGGGGGCCAGACGTCCTATAATTACAATCTCGGATTCGAGCTCGACGAACGAATCACTGAGAATTTCGGCTTCGCGATCAACGACGGTTACGCGTGGCTGACCCGGCCGGGCGACAAGACCGCCAACGGCTGGAACAACATTGTCGTCACGCTGAAGTACAAGCCCTATGTCAACGCCGAACACGAGTTCATCGTGTCGGTCGGTGTGCAGCAGGAGTTCGCGCGCACGGGTGCCAACGGGGAGAACGGCGCGACCCTCGGCAACGACGACACCGGCATCACCGGACCCACTATCTACTTCGGCAAGGGTTTCGGCGACCTGCCCATCGGCCCGCTGCGTCCGCTCATGCTGACAGGAGAGTTGACCTACGGGATCGCCGACAAAGGCCTGAAAGTCGACCAGTATGGCAACTACAACAACGGCAACGCCAACCAATGGACCGGCGGGCTGTCGCTGCAATACAGCATCCGCTACCTTTCCGCGCAGGTGAAGGATTACGGGCTGCCGGACTTCGTCAACAAGCTGACACCCGTGGTGGAACTGGCGTGGTCGTCTCCGGCGAGCCAGCCGAACCAGTTGCAGACGCAATATCTCTGGGGCTTCGGAGTTAACTATACCTCGACCACGTACGCAGTCGGAATCGAGGCCCTTGTACCTGGCAACAGGGCGACGGGGAACCATGCGGGCGTCATTGCTCAGTTCCATCTCTACTTTGACGACCTGCTGCGCAAATCGTTGGGCACCCCCATCGTGGATTGGTTCAGAACATGACCCGCATCATCATTGTCGCCGTCGCCTGCCTGATCGGGCAGGCGGCGTTCGCTCACGCGTTCCTCGACCGAGCCTCGCCGGCGGTCGGGTCGGAGGTATCCGGCTCCCCGCCCGCGCTGAACCTGACCTATACGGAGCCGGTCGAGCCGCTGTTCAGCACCGTCAGGGTGACGGATGCCAGTGGCGCTCGCGTGGACGACGGGAAGCCGGTCACGCAGGAAGACGGGCGCATTCTGTCGGTCAAATTGAAGCCGCTGCCGCCGGGTGAGTACCATGTCGAGTGGCACGTCACCTCGGTGGATACCCACAAGACCGAGGGTCATTTCAGCTTCACCGTGAAGCCCTGAATGGCCGACCTGCCCACCGTCATGGCGCTGACCAGGGCGCTGCATCTGGCGGCGACGCTGTCGCTGCTGGGTTCGACGGGCTTCATCCTCTGGATACTGCCCGCCGCGGCCGAGGCGTCGGACCGGTTGCGCGTCCGGTTGATCCGGGTGATGTGGATCAGCGGGATGGTGGCGATCCTGGCCGGAACGGCGTGGTTCATGTTGCAATCGGCGGCCATCGCAGGCGCCGACGACCTGTCCGATCTGCGCGACGCGCTCCCTGTGGTGGCGCTGCATACGCGCTACGGCAATGTCGTGCTGGCGCGGCTGGGCCTGCTGTTCGCGGCAACCGAACTCGCGGTCTTCATGCCGCGGGCGCGCGTCCGCTTCTATCTGATCGTCCTGCTGGCCGTTGGCGCCGTCAGCCTCCAGGGGCTTATCGGCCATGCCGGCGCTACGGAAGGAGCGATAGGGGACGGACTTGTCGCGTCGGAGGCCTTGCACCTTGTCGCAGCGGGCATCTGGCTTGGGGCCTTGCTGCCGCTCGGGATCACATTGCTTGCCTTGCCCACCGCGCAAGCCGCCTCCGTGTGCGAGCGGTTCACGCCGATCGGCCTTGCCTGCGTGCTTGTGCTGGCCGGGACAGGGTTGGCACAGGGTCTGGAACTCATCGGCAGCCTGCTCGCGTTGCTTGGCACCACCTATGGCCATTTCGCCATTCTGAAAATCACGCTGTTCCTGGTCGCGCTGGTCTTGGCCGCGCTGAATCGTCTCTGGCTCACCGACAGGCTGGCGGCGGGAGCCGAGACGGCGCGCCGCCATCTTGTAGTATCCATCGGCTTCGAGACAGTCGTCGGCCTGGCGATCATCAACGCGGCTGCCTTCATGGCGTCCTCGCCGCCTGCCGCGCATACGGCGCCTGTCTGGCCGTTCTCCTGATCGCCGGAAGGCACGGCATTTGCCCCAACCGATCCATTCAACCACGGGAGTCGAGCATGAACATCACCACTGACCCAAAGGCCCGGCCGCCGCGGTTGCCGTATGTGGCGATGGGTTTGCTCCTGGCCACGCTGTTTCTGGGGGCCGGTGCGTTCATGTGGCTCAGCGGCGGTGGCGGCAACAACCCCGCCGGCATCGGCGGCCCGTTCACCTTGGAGGACGGCGCCGGCAACCCTGTCACCGACCGGGATTTCCGCGGCAAGTATATGCTGGTGTATTTTGGCTATACATTTTGTCCCGACGTTTGTCCGACAACGCTGCAGGCGGTGGCCGACGCCATGGACAAGCTCGGACCGGACGCGGCGAAAGTGCGGCCCGTGTTCATCACGGTGGACCCGAAGCGGGACACCCCTGCGGTGGTGAAGAAATACGCCGCTGCGTTCGGCCCGAACATCACGGGCCTGACCGGAACGCCGGATGAAATTGAACGCGTAGCGAAGGAGTACAGGGTCTATTACGCCGAGCATCGCACCGGACCGGGTCCGAACGACTACTCCATGGACCACAGTTCGGTGATCTATCTGATGGACCCGCAGGGCAGTTTCGTGGCGCCTGTAAGGGCCGATCAGTCGGGCGACGAGATGGCGGCGAACCTCAAGAAACTGATTGGCTAGTACGAAACGTTCTCTTGACCCGGGCGGAGAAGCTTTGCCGCCCACTATCGCAACCCGCTACAGATAACCGGCGCCCGCTTCCTCGGCGAACCGCCCGGGGTCGCCTTCCCAGACGATGCGCGAATGCTCGATGACGTACACCCTGTCGGCATGAGGAAGGGCGAACGTGACATTCTGCTCGCCGAGCAGCACCGTGATGTCGGTGGTCTGCCGCATCGTCTCCAGCGCCTTCGACAACTGCTCCAGGATCACCGGCGCCAGCCCCAGCGTCGGCTCATCCAGGATCAGCAGCTTCGGCTTCATCATCAGCGCCCGGGCGATGGCCAGCATCTGCTGCTCGCCGCCCGACAGGGTGCGCGCCGCCTGGCCCTGCCGCGACTTCAGGATCGGGAACAGCGCGAACAGCCAGTCCAACTGCCGATCGGCTTCCGCCACCGGGTGGTGTTGGCCGCCGAGGTCGAGGTTTTCCCGCACCGACATCTCGCCGAACAGTTCGCGGGTCTCCGGGCACTGCACGATGCCGCCGCGGGCGATCGCGCCCGCCGTCCGGCCGGTCAGGGTCTCGCCGCGCCAGTCGATCGTCCCGCTGAACGGCACCAGGCCGGAGATTGCGTTGAACAGCGTCGTCTTGCCTGCCCCGTTCAGCCCGACGACGGACACGAACTCGCCCTCGCCAACATGGATCGAGACATCCTCCAGCGCCGTCGCCTTGCCGTACAGCACGCCGAGATTGCGGACATCCAGCAGTGGCGTGCGGTCCTTGCCCTCGCGTTCCGGCCGGGCGGAGGTTTCGATTTTGCCGCCCAGATAGACGCGCCGGACGGTCTCGTTCCGCATCACCTCCTCAGCGGTGCCTTCGGCGACATGCTCGCCGAGATACATCGCCAGCACCCGGTCAACCAGCGCGGCGACACCCTTGACGTTGTGGTCCACCAGCAGGACGGCGTGGCCCTCGGCGCGGAAACTGGCGATCAGCGCGGAGAAATCGGCGACCTCCGCGGCGGTCAGCCCGGCGAACGGTTCGTCCACCAGCACCACCTTCGGATTGCGCGCGATCGCCTTGGCCAATTCCAGCCGGCGCAAATCGGCGAACGGCAGGGTGCGCGGCAGGCGGTGCATCACCCTCGACAAGCCGACGCGGGCGGCAATTTCCTCCGCCCGGCGGATCAGGGCGTGGTTTCTCCGCAGCATGAACAGGTTGTCCGGCAGCAGCGCGAGCTGGATGTGTTCCAGGATGGTCTGCCGATGCAGCGGCCTTGCGTGCTGGAACACGATCCCGACCCCATGCCGCGCGATGCGATGCGTCGGCCAGCCTGCGACATCGACGCCGTCCAACTTGACCTCGCCGGCGTTCGGCCGCTCGATCCCCATGATGCACTTCATCACGGTGGACTTGCCGGAGCCGTTCGGGCCGATCAGGCCGAGGATTTCGCCGGGCGCGATGGAGAAGCTGATGTCGCGTGACGGCGACCAGGCCGCCGAAGCGCTTGGTCAGGCCGTTGACTTCCAGTAGCGCGGTCATTCGCGGCCTCCCGCCTGCAACAGCCGCCCCATGAAGCCGCCGGGGAAGAACAGGATCACGATCAGCGCGACGGCGGACACCACGAAGGTGGATAACTGCCCGAGCGGGCGGAGGATTTCGCCGGCCCCGATCAGAAAGATCGCGCCCACCGCGGCGCCGATGATGGTACGCCGCCCGCCCAGCACGGCGGCGATGATCACGTTCACGCCCACGGCGATATCGACCACGGTGCCGACGGACGCGGTGCCGAGGTAGAAGATCAGCATCGCACCGGCCAGCCCGGAGAAGAACGCGCTGATGCAGAACGCCGCCAGCTTGTGCTTGGCGACGTTGAAGCCGAGCGCGGACGCCTCGATCGCATCCTGGCCGCTGGCCTGCAGGATCAAGCCGACCGGCGAGCGGGACAGGCCGAACAGGATGCCGCCGCTGACGGTCATGAAGGCCAGCGCGTAGTAATAGTTCGTGGTGTCGTCGATCGCCAGCACGTCCGGCAGGTCGAGGCCGATCTCGCCGCCGGTGATTCCGGCGAACAGCACCAGCACGTTTTGCAGCAGCAGCACCGCGACGAGCGTGACCAGCCCGAAATACGGTCCAGTCAGCCGCAGCGCGGGCACCGCCAGTACCGCGCCCGCCAGACACCGCAGCGAATGCCCCGGCCACGAGGCAGGGCGGGATCGGCCACAGCCAGTAATGGTTCAGCAGCGCGGCGGTGTAGGCGCCCACGCCAATCAGGAAGCTCGGGCCGAAATTGACCTCGCCCGCGAAGCCGAACAGCAGGTCCCAGGACATCGCGAACACGGCGTAGTAATAGCCGAGCGTCAGCAGTCCCAGAATGTAGCCGCCAACGCCCAGCGGCAGCAGCGCCATGATCAGAAGGGCGGGCAATACGATCAGAAGGATACGCGCCATCGTCTATCTCCGCCCCAGCAGGCCCTGCGGCCGCACATAGACCACAGCCACCAGCAGCAGCAGGACCGGCACCGTGCGAATCGACGGGTTGACCAGATACGCCGTCATCGTCTCCAGGTAGCCAACGACGTAGGCGGCGATCAGCGAGCCGGACACGCTACCAAGCCCGCCCAGCACGACGATCGAGAAAGCGCTCGCCGTCAGCGTGCCCGGCATTGTCGGAACTGACCCCGAGGAAGGCGCCCAGCAGAACGCCGGCAATGCCCGCCAGCACGCCGTAGATCGCCCAGACCAGAACGTAGATGCTGGACAGCTCGAACCCCAGCAGCGTCAGGCCGCGCGGGTTCATCGATGCCGCCAGCAGCGACTTCCCGGTCCGGGTGCGGTTGACCAGCAGATACAGCAGCCCGATCACCAGCCAGGACAGCGCCGCCGTCAGGATCTCGTTCACCGGCGTGCGGACCCCCAGGATCATCACCACGCCCTCGACCAGCGGACGAACGGTCTTGGGGTTATTGGTAAAGAAGTAGGCGACCGCCTCCTGCAACATGATGCCCCACAGCAGGGTGGCGGTGAGCACGAAGATCTCCTTCTCCTCCCGCGGTATCGCCCGTGAGTTCTGGATCGGCCGCACGATCACCCGGTAGGTGAAGAAAGCGCAGGCCAGGCTGGCGGCGACCCCGGCCAGCGCGCCGAGATAGGGGCCGGCGACGAAGCCGCCGACCCACCAGGCAATGACCGCCGCCACCACCATGATCGCGCCGTGCGACAGGTTCAGCACACCGGATACGCCGAAGATCAGCGTGAACCCGATGGCGCCGAGGGCATAGAGGCTGCTGATCGCGAAGCCGTCGATCAGGATCTGTAAGGCGAGCATGGACCTCCGTCGGGCATGGCCGGTGGCGCGACTGCTAAGGGCGGGTTGGCGGCCGGTGAGCCACCACCCACGTCTTTGGCGAAACCGTAACTACAAGGCGTGGGTTGCGGGCCTGCGCCTCGTAGGCGTCAGGGTGATACCGATCGGCATTTGGATAGGCACATCGGCGCCGGTTTCGCATCCTGGCCCGGCACGTCCTCACCGTCATGGCAGGGCGTGTCCCGGCGATCCGCGCTTCGACGGTAGTGCGAAGATGGCCGGGAGGTGCCCGGCCTACGACCGCCATGACGGGAAGCCGCATCACTGCGGCAGCTTGATGAACGCCGGGAATGCCATCTTCCCCGTCGCGACGTTGGCCGGCCACACCGTGACGGGCTTGCCCTTCTGCCACTGCACCATCAGCCCGGTGATATAGCCGGGCCCGATCCTCATGCCGTGTGCGAACGTGTTGTCCTTCGGCAGAAACTCGATGCGCCCGATGGTGCCGACGTAGTCGGTCTTCTCCATCGCTTCGACGATCTTGTCCGGATCGGTGCTGCCCGCCTTCCGGATCGCATCGGCCCACATGTAGACGTCGTCATACGACGTGTATGCCGCATAGCCCGGCAGGTTGCCGTACTTCGCCTGGTATGCCTTGGCGAACGGGATCGTCTTCGGGGTGACGGCAACATCCGGCGCCGAGAACATGTTGAAGATGACGCCGTCGGTCGCGCCGTTGGTGTCTTTCCAGAACGTGCTGTTGGTCGCCTGGCTCGACACGCCATACATCGGTATCGGCACCTGCTGCTGCTGCCACTGCACCGTCGGCTGCACGCCGACATGGCTGATGCCGGTGACGATGACGTCCGGCTTCTCGCCCTCGATCTTGTTGAAGATCGGCGTGAAGTCAGTGGTGTCCGGCGACAGGCGGATGTGGTCCAGCACCTTCAGGCCGGCCGCCGGCAGGCACTTCAGGTATTCCTCATCGAGCGGGATCGTCCAGGCGGCATCCTCGCTCATGACTACCGAGGTCTTCATGTGCAGGTCGCCGATCATCAGGGTCTTTCGCCGCCTCGCAGACGACGTCGGCGATCTGGGTGGAGGCCAGGTAGCCGTGGAAGACGTATTTCAGATGGTCGTAGTCGTCGTGCACGCGCTTGGTGATGTCGTTGCTCGCCGCGCCCGGCGTGATCATCGGCATGTGCAGCCGCCCCGCCCAGGGCTCCAGCGCCAGCACCACTTCGCTGATATAGCTGGCGATCACGGCCGCGACCTTGTCCTGCTGCGCCGCGCGCTGAAACGCCCGCACCGCGTCGGACGGCGGAGTTGTGGTCGTCGTAGTCCACGATTTCGATCATTTGCCCGTTCACGCCACCCGCGGCATTGATCTCCTCGGCGGCCATTTTCGCGGCGTTCGGAATGCCGACGCCGCTGATCGCCGAGGTCTCCGCGATGACGCCGATCCTGATCGGATCGGCCGCCCGGGCCGCGGGCGCGGCCACCGCCAGCGCAAGCACCCCGAGCATGGTTTTCCTTGGCGAAATACGCATGGTCCGTTCCCTTTGTCTTCTCTTGCCGTCGTTGCCACATGACCGGGCAACCTCGCGCACAATGCGGGAACCCGGCTGCGGGTGCAACACGACGTTGCGCTGCTGACCGCACATTCATGACACCTGTAGTGCAACGGCAAAAAGCCGCTTCGGTTCGCCGGTTCGAGCCGGGTGGCGCGCGGCGCCTATTGCAGCGCGAAGTTGCCGGCGTGCAGCGACCCCGGATTCACGCCCGCGAGGAACAACGAACTCGAATGGCCCAGGCCGATCATCGCACCGCCCGCAGTGGCGGTGGTCGCCGCCTGCACCGCCGCGAAGCTGCCGAACAGCGCGCCGCTCAGCTCGACCATGTCCTGCGTCACGTTGAAGCCGGTAATCGCATGACCGCCGGCAGCGGGGTTGGTGAACACGAACTCGTCCGGCACCGCGGTCGCCGCCGCCAACGTCTCGCCGGCCGGGCCGCTGTAGATGAACCGCATGTCCTCGCCGCCGACTACGCTCCACGACCTGCCGGGATTGGACAACGCCGCACCGGAGAGGATGGTGCCGCCGTTCATCTCCCACACCGCTACCGCGCCGCTGTCGCTCTGCCATACGATATCGGCCTTGCCATCGACGTTGAAGTCGCCGACCGCCTGGACGTGCCAGGCCGGCCCCGGGTTGCTTGCGACCGAGACCCCCTTGAGGATCGTCGATCCCTGCATGTCCCAGATCGCGACCGCGCCGTTGTCGTTCTGCCACAGGATGTCGGTGTTGCCGTCGCCGTAGAAATCGCCGGTGCCCTTGATATGCCAGGCCGGACCGGGGATCGACGCGACAAGGGCGCCCTGGCGGATGCTCGATCCCTGCATGTCCCAGATCGCGACCGCGCCGTTGTCGTTCTGCCACAGGATGTCGGTGTCGCCGTCGTTGTAGAAGTCGCCGGTGCCCACGATGTGCCAGCTCGGCCCGGGGTTCGACACGACAACGGCGGCCTTGAGGATGGTCGATCCCAGCATGTCCCACAGCGCGACCGCGCCGTTGTTGTTCTGCCACAGGATGTCGGAATTGCCGTCGCCGAAGAAGTCGGCGGTGCCCTTGACGTGCCACGCCGGACCGGGGTTCGACGCGACGACGGCGCCGCTGATCAGGCTGGATCCCTGCACCTGCCACAGCGCGACCGCGCCGCCCGCGTTCTGCCAGACGATGTCGGACGTGTCCCCGGCATAGAACGAGCCGGTGCCCACGGCGAACCAGGACGGACCGGGGTTCGCCCCGATATAGGCGCCCGATACGAGAGTTGTGCCGCTTATTGTCCAGACCGCCATCTGGCCGCTCTGGTTCTGGAACAGGATGTCGTGCGAAAGGACCGGCCCGTCGCTCAGCGTCACCGTCTGGGTCTCGACGGTCGTGGCGCCGGTCACCGTGTCGGTGACGGTGTATTGGAGAGTGTCGGCGCCAGCCTTCGCGGCGGTGACCGAGCCGGGCGTGTAGTCGAGTTGGCCGTTGCTCAGCTCCAACGTACTGCCGCTGACGAAATCGGCATCCGAGGTCAGCGTCACCGACAGCGCATCCCCGCCGGTGCCGGGCACGGCGGTGCCCAGCGTGATGGTCGTGCTGCTGGGGGCGATGGGCGACGTGGCAAGAGTGACGACCGGCGCGGGACCGTTGCTCAGCGTCACGGTCTGCGTCTCCCGGGTAACCGCACCGGTCGCCATGTCGGTGATGGTATAAATCAGCATGTCGGGACCGGCTTTCGCCGCCGTGACCAATCCCGGCGTGTAGACCAGGCTACCATTGGTCAGCACCAGCTTGCTGCCGTTGGCGAAGTTGGCATCCGAGATAAGCGTCACCGACAGCGCATCGCCGCCGGTGCCGGGCGCGGCGGCGCCCAGCGTCGCGCTCGTGCTGTTGGAGGCGCTTGGCGAAGCGGCAAGGGTGACGACCGGAGCGGGACCGTTGCCCAACGTCACGGTCTGCGTTTCCTTGGTGGCCGTCCCGGTTGCCGTGTCGGTGACAGTGTATGTGACCGTGTCCGGCCCGGCGAGCGCGGCGGTGACCAGACCGGGCGTGTAGACCAGCGTGCCGTTGTTCAGCACCAGTTTGCTGCCGCTGGCGAAGTCGGCGTCCGAAGTCAGCGTCACCGACAGCGCATCGCCGGTCGTGCCGGGCGCTGCGGTGCCCAGCGTCGCGGTCGTGCCGTTGGAGGCGGCGGGCGACGCGGCAACAATGATGACCGGCACGGGCGGGTAGTAGTCGGAGACCGCGATGGTGCCGGAGGCGGTAAACCCGCTTGTGTCCGTGACCAGGATCGTCAGGGTGGTCAGAACAGTCTGGCCAGACGGGCCGGCATTCGGGGTGAACGCCAGACTTTCCAGGTCGGTGGTCGCGGCGCCGGGACTGGCGGCGGTGACGGTGTAGATGCCGGGCGTCGTTGCTGATGCCAGGAAGCCGCCGCCGCTCAGTGTGCCGTCGTTCGGATTGAGCGTGACAGTGACCGTCTCGCTTTGGTTGACCAGGAGGTCGCCGATCGTAGTGCCGGAGAATGGATGGATCGTGGTTTGGCCGGTGTCGGTCTGGGCGGACAGGGTGCCCCCGATCCCGGGTCCTTGTTCGGTGACCGTGACGGTGCCGTAGGTAATGAAATGCGCCGCGTCATCGTAGGCTTCAATTGTGAAGATACTCGTGACGGGGCCGCCCGCCACCGCCGCCGGAGTGAAATCGAGCTCCGCGATATCCTGGTTGATCTGAGCGACGGAAACCCAGCCGAGCGTGTATTCACCGGTGCCGGGATCATAGCTGCCCATACGGTTCAAACTGCTCAAGGACCCGTTGCTGGCGTTGTTCAACGTGATGATCAGCCCGACCAGGGGCGCGCTATCCAGGATCGTGACCCCGGCGAACGGGTTGAAGGTGGTACTGGGCGCGACAATCTGAGAAGTCTTAATGCCATTGATGGCCGGGCCTTCGATGACGGACGTCGAGGAGTTGGTGGCGGTAGCGCCCGACGTATTGCTGACGTTGATAGTAAAGCCGGTCGAAATCGAATAGACCGGATCCGCCACGGCGCTCGGGATAAATAACAGGCCGTCCAGATCGGCTGTGACCTGTGCGGCAGTACCACTGCAAGTAAACACGCCATTGGCGTAACTGCCGCCGCTCCCGCTCAGACTGCCGTTGGTGGAATCGGACAGCACGACCGTCACCGTATCCGTCCCGCCCGCATTGTCCGAGATCGTGACCCCGGAGAACGGCGAGACCGCCAACAGCGATGAATCGGAGGTCGGGTGGGTGTTAAGTATCTTGATTGTCACGAAGACACCGGAAGGTACGCCGAGGCGGGATGACAATCGCGTTTGTGAAAGCGCCGCTTCAAGAGTTTGCTTATAACACCGATTGCTTAACAGATCGTTAACGCATCAACGTTGGAAATGGATTTTACCTGCAGGGCCAACCGCACGCATCGCCAAGCGTTGGACGAAGCGCGGAGACTCATCCGCAATTCAGGGAGTTAGTCGCCGGGAGCGGCAACACTCACGGTAGCCGAACCGCGGGGTGTCTGGACCACGGACTCATGGCCATATAGCGTGCAACAACCTCCGCACGAGGCGTCGCATGAATTTCATGGTGATACAAACCGCTTGCCAAAAAAATCCTGGCAATGGGGTGCCGGCTGGATTTTGCGTCGGCCGCGGTCGATTTGACTCCATTTGCGTTACATCCGCCTTGCTCGCATGACCGCGGGACCCTTCCCGGTCGTCGGCATCGGCGCCTCCGCCGGAGGCATCGAGGCCTTTCGCCGGTTCTTCGAAAACATGCCGCCCGACAGCGGCCTTGCCTTCATCGTCGTCCTGCACCTGGCAGCCGACCGCAAGAGCATGCTGCCGGAGATCCTGGCGCGGTGGACGCCGATGCCGGTGGCGGAAGCGCGGGACGGCGATGCCGTCGAACCCGGCAAGGTGCTGGTAGTGCCGCCCGGCGCCATCGCCTCACTGGAAGGCGGACACCTTGCCTTGCGGCAGCTTCTGCCTGACGGACCGCGGGAAACCGCCCCGATCGACGCGTTCTTCGATTCCCTCGCCATCAGCCTGCAGGAGGACGCCATCGGCATCGTGCTGTCCGGCACCGGCCATGACGGCGCGCTCGGCCTGAAGGCCATCAGGGCCCGCGGCGGCCTGACGCTCGCCCAGGGGCCCGACGGCTCGTCGCCCGAATACTCGGGCATGCCGGACAGCGCCGTCGCGGCGGGCGCCGTCGATCTCCTGGTCCCGGTGGAGAAGATGCCCGCAAGCATCCTCGCCGCTCGCGCGATGCGCCAGGCAACGCCGCCCCAGCCGGATCTGTCCGGCCCTGGCACCGATGCCGTCCGCCTGGCGATTTGCGAGATTCTCCGCTCCCGCCTCGGCCACGACTTCACGCAATACAAGCGCCAGACCTTCATGCGCCGGGTGCAGCGGCGGATGCAGGTGCTGAAACTCACAAGCTTCGATGCTTATCTCGCGATGCTGGAAACCGACCGCGAGCAGGTCGTGCTGCTGTTCCGCGACCTGCTGATCAGCGTCACCAGCTTTTTCCGCGATGCCGATGCGTTCGCGGCGATCGAGCGGGACATCATCCCCCGCCTGTTCCAAGGCAAGGACGCGGGCAGCGAGGTGCGGATCTGGGTGCCGGGCTGCGCGACCGGGGAGGAGGCCTATTCCCTGGCCATCCTGCTGCGCGAGCACCTGGACGGACTGACGAACCGGCCGAAGGTCCAGGTCTTCGCGACCGACATCGATGAGGTCGCGATCACCACCGCCCGCGGCGGCCGCTATCCCGCGACGCTGCTGGAAGGCATGCCCGCCGAGCGGCGGACGCGGTTCTTCAGCGAGGGTCCGGCCGGCTATTTGGTGCGGCAGGAGGCGCGGGAATTGTGCACCTTCTCTGCGCACAGCCTGATCCGCGATCCGCCGTTCTCCCGCGTCGATTTCATCTCCTGCCGCAATCTGTTGATCTACATGGACAACGATTTGCAGGACCGGGTGATCCCGATCTTCCACTACGCCCTGGTGCCCGGCGGCACCCTGATGCTGGGAGTGTCCGAAACCATCGGCCGGCATGAGCGGCTGTTCACGCCGCTGGACCGGGCCCACCGAATCTTCATGCGCCACGACGGCCCCGGCGAGCCACCCACCCTGTCGCTGGCGGCGTTCCGCGAGCCGCGGCCGGCCGGCGCGGCGGGCGCACACGCGGATGCGAAAACGCATTGGTCGCGCGCGGTCAGTTACGCCAACCGTCGCATCCTGGAACGCTTCGCCTCGGCGTTCGTTGTGGTGACCGCGGCCGGCGACGTGGTGCACTTTTCGAACCATACCGGGCGGTTCCTGGAGCCGCCGGTCGGCTCGCCGACAGCCAACCTGTTCGAACTCGCCCGTCCCGGCTGGAGCCTGGAACTCCGCTCGGCCTTGCGGCAGTGTATCGAAACCGGGAGGCCGGTCGAGCAGGAGCGGTCGGTGACCGTGAACGACGGCGAGGTGTCGCCGCTGGTCAAGTTGATCGTCGAGCGGCTGCCGGGTCCCGACAGCGATCCGCTGTTCATGGTGGTGTTCGTGGAAGTCGAGCCGGCGCTGTCGCCGGAAGATGCCGCAAGCGCCGCGGTGGCGCAGCCCGACGGCATCATCGCGCGCCTGGAACGCAGCAACCGGGATTTGCGCGAACAGTTGCAATCGATATCCGAAGAACATGCGACAACCATCGAGGAATTGCGCAGTTCGAACGAGGAACTTCAATCGGTTAACGAGGAGTTGCAATCCACCAACGAGGAGCTCGAAACCTCCCGCGAGGAGATTCAGTCGATCAACGAGGAGTTGAACACCGTTAACGTCCAGTTGTCAGCCAAGGTGGAGGAACTCGACCGCAGCAACAGTGACCTGAAGAACCTGTTCGACAGCACCAAGGTGGCCACGGTTTTCCTGGATCCGTATTTGATCATCCGCAGTTTCACGCCGGAAATTGCCAGCGTCTACAACCTGATCCCAAGCGATATCGGCCGGCCGCTCAGCGACATCGTAACGCGTTTGAAATACACGTCGCTGCGCGAGGATGTCCAATCCGTCCTGAACACCCAGCAGCCGATGGAGCAGCGGGTCGAACGCCAGGACGGAGCCGCGCATTACCTGATGCGCATCCTGCCGTATCGCAGTCCCGACAGCAGCATCGACGGGTCGCTGATAACGTTTGTTGATGTCACCAGCATTGTTCTCGCGGAGCAACACCAGCGGCTGCTGGTGGATGAGTTGAATCATCGCGTGCGGAACATGCTGACGGTCGTCATTTCGCTTGCAACCAACACGATAAAGCGAGCGGCCGACCTGGAGCAATTCTCCGCTGTCTTTCTCGGCCGTATCCATGCACTGGCTGCTGCCTATGCCTTGCTCAGCCGCGATGGCTGGGCGCCGATCCCCATACGGGAGATCGTGATGGAGGAGCTGAAACCGTTCATGTCCGGCGACAATGCCAACGTTGTGCTGACCGGCGGCACCGTGATGCTGGCGCCGCGGGCCGCGCTCGCGCTGGGAATGGCGGTGCACGAACTGACGACCAACGCCGTCAAGTACGGCGCCTTGTCGGTGCCGGAGGGCAATGTTAACGTATCCTGGACGACGGAGACCGCGGAAAGCGGCAAGCAGTTCGTGCTGAACTGGGTCGAGCGCGATGGTCCGCCGGTGAAAGCCCCGGAGCGCCGCGGATTTGGCATGATCCTGGTCGAGCGCAGCTTTGCTCACGATGTCTCGGGTACCGTCAAGGTGGACTTTGCGCCGGAGGGAGTAACGGCCACGCTGTGTGCGCCGCTCGATGGGATCGCAAACAAGAGGAAACCGGCATGAAATCCGTCCCACTGGCGCTGGCCGGCAAGCGGGTCCTGATCGTCGAGGACGAGCTGCTTGTCGCACTGATGCTGGAGGATTTTCTGGGCGACTTCGGCTGCGACGTGGTCGGACCCTGCGGCACGGTGGAAAACGCATTGGAAGCGGTCCGGACCGAGGCGCTGGACCTCGCGGTGCTGGACGTCAACCTGGGCGGCGAAAGGGTCTATCCCGTCGCCGAAGCGCTGGCGGAGCGGCATATCCCGTTCCTGTTCCTGTCCGGTTACGGCGAGGACGCGATCCCGCCCGGCCACGCCGACTGGAAGGTCTGCGCCAAACCGTTCCGCGGCCCCGAACTCGCCGGCATGATGTCGGCCGCCCTGCGTCCGGCGGCCTGACCGGCCTTGCCACCCCGCGGCTGACCGCGCGATCCTTCGATCATAAACTGATCGCCTCTCCCCTTCCGTCATGGCCCGGCTCGTCCGGGCCACCTGTCGCGGCACGTGCTGGCGGGGGTGGCCCGAACTTCGCCGGGCCATGACGGGAGGCGAGGGACGCGAGTACAGAAAAGGCCGGAGGAGCGCCCATGATCTTCGATACCATTATCGTGGGAGGCGGCTCGGCGGGCTCCGTCCTGGCCAACCGCTTGTCAGCGCGCAGCGGGAACACGGTGCTGCTGCTCGAAGCCGGGCAGGACACGCCGCATGGCAAGGTGCCGGAGGCGGTGCTCGAATTCGTATCCCGGCACGGCCTACCTCAATCCGGCGTATACCTGGAACACGTTGAAGGTCACCACCGAGGTGATCTCCCACAACAATCCGGAGCAGGCCGCGCCGCCGCTGCGTACATACGAGCAGGCGCGCATCCTGGGCGGCGGCTCGTCGATCAACGGCCAACTCGCGAATCGCGGCGCGCCATCGGATTATGACGAGTGGGCGGCGAGGGGTGCCGCCGGCTGGGACTGGGACAGCGTGCTGCCCTACTTCAGGAAGGTCGAGCGCGACATGGACTTCGACGGTCCATGGCACGGCCGGGAAGGGCCCATCCCGGTGCGGCGGATCTTCCCCGATCTGTGGCCCGAACACGCCAAGGCCGTCGCCAAGGCGTTCGAGGCGGCGGGATACCGCTACCTGCTGGACCAGAACGGGGCGTGGGAGGACGGGTATTTCCCGATCACCATCTCCAACGCCTATGAGCGCCGGGTATCGGCAGCCATTGGCTATCTCGATCCCGGCACCCGTCTGCGCGACAATCTGAGCATCTCGACCGACACGGTGGCGTCGGACCTGATCTTCGACGGACAGCGCTGCATCGGCGTCAGGGCGATCGTATCCGGCCGGCCGCAAGAGTTCCACGGCCGTGAGGTCATCCTGTCCTGCGGCGCGATCCACTCCCCGGCGCATCTGATGCGGGCCGGGATCGGCCCGGCGGCCCATCTGCGGGAACAGGGCATCGATGTGCGCGCCGCGGTGCCGGGGGTGGGACAGCGGCTGCAGGACCATCCGGCGGTCGCGGTCGCGGCGTTCCTGCAGCCGCATGCCCGCATCGTCCACGATTATTCGCGCCGGCATATCTACACCGGGCTGCGGTACTCATCGAACCTGCCGGGCATCCCGGCCGGCGATATGTTCACCGTCGTCACCAACAAGACGTCCTGGCACGCCGTCGGCGAGCAGATCGCCTCGTTTATCGTCACGGTGTACAAAACCTACTCGGAGACCGGGCAGGTGCGGCTGCGGTCGGCCGATTGGCGGGAGGAGCCGCGGGTGGATTTCAATCTGCTGTCCGACCCGCGCGACCTGGAGCGGATGATGGACGGCGTCCGCCGCTTCGGTGCCATGCACCTGACGCCGATCATGCAGGGCGTGATCAGCGACCCGTTCCCGGCCAGCTACAGCGACAAGGTGCGCCAGGTCGGCCTGCACAGCCAGAAGAACAAGCTGATCACCGATGTGCTGGCAAAGGCGCTGGACGGCCCGGCGGCGCTGCGCCGCTACCTGATCCGGAACCTGGTGATGGAGGGGGTGGCGCTGCCGGACGTGCTGACGGACGACGACAAGCTGGAGGCTTTCGTGCGCAAGGCCGCCGTCGGCGTGTGGCACGCGTCCTGCTCCTGCCGGATGGGCGCGGCAGACGATCCGATGGCGGTGGTGGACCCGGCGGGGCGGGTCAGGGGCGTCGAGGGGCTGCGCGTGGTGGACGCCTCGGTGTTTCCGGTGGTGCCCTGCGCGAACACCAATTTCCCGGTTCTGATGACGGCGGAGAAGCTGGCGGACGCGATTTTATCGGGCGCATGAACGTAGGGGGTTGCATTGCCGGGGGAGGTTGTTAGATACCGCGCCTCGTTGGTGTGGGCGCTTAGCTCAGTTGGTAGAGCAGCTGACTCTTAATCAGCGGGCCGTAGGTTCGAATCCTACAGCGCCCACCAACGATCCTCATCCCCCAAACCTGGCGCATCCGCAGCCGGCCCCGTATCAGAACCGGAACGTCGCGAACAGCGCGAAGAACGTCACGTTCTTGCCCAAGGCCTCCGTCACCGCGCCCCCGGAGAAGAATTCCGCGAAGATCGCCCCCAGCAGTAGATGCTCGTTCAGCCGCCAGCGCACGTCCGCCGACAGTTCGGTGCCGACCCGCACGCCTGTGACCTTCGCCGTGCCGGGGTATTCCGTCATGCCGCTGCCATACAGCCCGTCCCGGGTGGACGCCCGCCACAGATTGTCCCAGCCGAACACCGCCAGGACGCTCGGCGTCGGCTTCAGGCTGACGACCGGCCGGATGTCCCAGACGTTGGCCGGCACCAGCAGCGAGGTCTCGGCGAAGTATGGCATACGCGGATACATCGCGTTGAACGTTCCGAGCGTGGAACCGCGGCCGCTGTCCCCGCTGGCGAAGTTGGATTCGATACCGATGCGCGGTTCCCACAATACGCCCCGGAACGTATAGCCGGCGACGCTGGCGAACATGTCGGCGCGAACGTTAAGATTGCGGAACGCGCCTCGCTGGAACGCGGCTTCTTCGTTCCAGTCGAACCCGTTGGCTTCGCCGAACAGCCGGGCCCCCCAGGTCTCCCGCTGCTCGATCCCGGTCACGCCACGATATTTCGCCGCTGTGTTCTGGTAGTCCAGTCCGTACAGATCGACCTTCGTAAAGGAACCGAGAGGAATGGTCAGATACGCACCCCACAGGTATTGGTCCATGTTGGTGTGATCGTCGAACACGCCCTCGGCGTCGCTAACCGGCCGTACTGCAAGCAGATCGATCGATGCGCCGGCGATGTCGTCATGCACCCGAAAGCCGTCAAAGTCGCGCCGGACATTGGGACCCTCGCGCACGGCGATCAGGCGCTGGAAGCCGAACAGCAACTCCTCGCGCCCGATCCGGACAACCGGGGCATCACCCAACGGCGACGGCGGACGCAGATCGATGAACCCCTGCATCACATCGAACTGGTTGATATCCGTCGTGGACGGCGTGCCGCGGTTGCCGAGACGCTCCATGTTGCCAAGCTGCAGGAATATCCGAACGTAGTCGGTCAGGTGCAAATCGCCGTCCAGTAAAAGCCGGTGCAGCAGGTAAGCGCTGCTTGGGGGCGCCTTGATTCCGAAATTGGGATTGAGATAGGATTCGAACCGCTCGCGCAATTCTCCGCCGAGGCTGAGATAGCTGGCGCCATATTGGCCGTCGCCAAGCGAAATATACTTGAACTGGTCCCATGGGCTGGTCATCTTCGAGGGATCGGCCAGATAGGTGAAATCGTCGTTGTATCTCAGGCTGTGAAAGACCGGGTCGCCTGGTTCTGGACTGGCGCCGCGGGCGCCCCCCGCCAGCGGCAAAACGAACGCAACAACGAGCAGTCCCGCGAGCACGCGCGGGAGGTGGGTCAGCATGGACGTACCCCGGTTTACTGGCGTTGACCGCCGAGAAGCGGCAACAATTCCGGCAGATTATCAGCCCGGCCGCAAGGCAGCCGGGCTGATAAAATAGATTATAGTAACAATAAGCCGGGGTGGCTCAGGCGTGCGGCGCGCTAGCTCAGCACGTCGTTGAACTGTATGGACGGCTGTGTGTCCGTGAATTTGGCGACGTCGCCCATGACCTCCGCGCCGTGCGTCTCTACCGCCGTCTGGAAGGCCTGCAGCGATTCGAAGTCCAGCAGGGTGATCAGCGCGGCCGGCGCCGGTCCGGCGGGCGAACCGGTGCCCTTCAGCATCTGCACGCCCTTCAGGCCGAGCGACTCCCAGCGTGCCTTGACCAGCGGGATATGCGTCTTCACGTAGTAATCCAGGTCAAGCTTTTGCCCCGGTTGAAGCTGGTAAATTACCGATACGATCATCGTCTCTCTCTCCTGTGGGTTGTCGTTGGCCGGCAGTGCAGCCCGTCAGGCCGCTGTGCTGCTTTCCTTCCTCCGGCTGCATGCGGAAAGACAGCGGCTGACTCCCTGATCGGCGGCGCATCGGCCGCCGAGTTCTTGTGGTATTGCCGGAATCCTAGCCCGGCCGCGATGCGGAGGGCAATTGCCCGGCCGGCTCACGTTCGCGGTTGTCCGCGCACAGGAAAGCGAAATCCTCCAACAGCTTCGCGAAAAGACCCGCCGTCCCGCCCGCCGGCACTGCCACGTCCGCGCACAGCGTGGCGGGCGCCCCGGAGAGAATCAGCAGGCGCGACACGCGCTCCAGCGCCTGAGCGAGATCGTGCGTTGCAATCAGCACCGCTGCTCCGCTCCGGCGCGCCCAGCGGGCGACGCTTTCCGCCAGATCGGCCCCCAGTCTTGCGTCCAGCGAGGCGAACGGTTCGTCCAGCACAAGAAGTTCGGGCGAAATCGCCAGCGCCCGCGCCAGCGCCACCCGCCTGGCCATGCCAAGCGACAACTGCCGCGGACGCAACGGTCCGGCATGGCCAAGCTGCACGGTGTCCAGCAGGGCGGGGATATCGGGCCGCGGCATGTCATCGGTCACGACCAGCCGGATGTTCTCCGTCACGGTCAGCCAGGGCAGCAGCCGAGGCTCCTGGAACACCACGCCGATACGGCGGAAATCGCGCCGCACCTCGCCTTCGAAAGCGTCGTCGAGGCCAAGCACAATCCGCAGCATCGTGCTTTTGCCCGCGCCGGACGGGCCGAGCACGCCGACAATTTCGCCCCGCCGCATCGAAAAGCAGACCTCGGACAGGATTGTCCGTTCGATGCCGGACTCGGATACATACGCCTTGCGGTCGATACGGACGTCAAGCATTGGACCGCCACGCCGTCGCGCGCCGCTCCAGCGGTTGCAGCACCGCCGCCTCGATCAGCAACATCAGCCCGGCGAAGGCCAGCCCGTAGGCGAGGATGCCGGTGACATTGAAGTTCTGGAAGAACAGATTGAGCACGTAACCAACCCCGGTCGGCCGGCCGAGCAATTCCACAAGGAGTACGATCTTCCAGGTGATCGACAATCCGCTGCGCCCGGCGGCGGCGAGATACGGCAGCAGTTGCGGCAGCACAACGTAGCGCAGGCGCCGCCAGCGCGGCAGGTGGAACGCCCGCGCCATTTCCGCCAACCCGCTGTCCAGCGCCCGCGCGCCCTCGCGCACCGTCACGACAACGGTCGGAGTTTTTGCCAACACGACCGCAAGGATCGCCGCTGCGTCGTTCAGGCCAACCCAGATGTAGGCGAGCACGATGACGACGAGCACGGGCAGGTTCAGGCCGATCACCACCCACGGATCCAGCCATGCATTCACCGTCGCCGATCGGCCGGCGAGGTAGCCGGCGATGCCGCCGCCGAACATGGCGAGGACGAAGGCGATGATCACTCGCGCCAGCGTCGCGGCAAAGGCGGCGGGCAGCGCGCCGGTGATGCATTCATGCCAGGCGAACAGGGCCACTCGCTGCGGTCCCGGAAGCATCATCGGGTTGGCCGACAGATACGACGCGAGCCACCAGATCGCGAGGAAACCCAGCAGGGACAGCAGGCGGTCGCGAGCGGCCGCGGACAGCGCGGCGGCTTCAGCTCGACCCATCTTTGACCGGCCAGAATACGCCCGGCGGCAGCGTATCGATCCCGCCCGTGGCCCGCGCGCCGCCGGTATCGTACAGCACCGCCAGCAGACGGGCAGCGCCGCGGGCCTGTTCCGCGGCATCCGCCCGCGGGATTCCGGCGAGGTAACGATCTCGGAGGCGGGCGAACAGCGCATCGTTGTCGGCATCCATCAGCGGACGCACCGCCGTCCACTCGGCATCGGATGTGGCGAGCAGGTGTTGCGCGTCATCCACCGCGGCGAGGAACCCGTCGATCGCCTGGCGGTTGGCGTTCGCCCAGTCTTCCCTGAACACGAACCCGACCATGCTGACATGCGGCGAAATATCTAGCGCCTTGGCGCAGTCCGCAACCGCAACCGCCTGGCGGAAGCCGGCTGCTTCCAACCGGGCGGCGAAATTCCAGAACGTCAGCACCGCGTCCAGTTCGCCCTGCTGCAGCTTGGCGCCGAGCAGCGGCGGCGCGCCGAACACCGGTTTGGCGTCCGTTGCGAGGTCGATGCCCTGCCCGCGCCCGGCGGCCTGCACCAGCAGCCAGGATTTGTCCGCCGGCCCGCCGGCCACCCCGAGCTTGCGGCCCTTCAGGTCCGACAGCCCGTGGATGAGCGAATCCTGCGCCGTCATGACGCCGCCGGTCGCGCTGGAAAACGACGCGAACGAGAGCTTTGTTCCGCCCGCGCGCTGCACCGCGACGAACGGCCAATCGGACAGGATGACGTCGCTCGCCCCCGCCATCAGCGACACCCGGCCAGCATCGGTATTCGCCAGCATGGCGCCGCTCAAGGTGAAACCGTGCTTCGTATCGAGTCCGTGGCGCCGGATCACGTCCGAAACCCATTGGACGGTGCCGAACTGCAACGTGCCCAACCGCAGCGCCGGGTCGGCCCGGGCCGGCAGCGCGGCAAACATTGAGCCCGCGGCAAGCAGCGCCCGCCGGGATAAATCGATCATGCTGGACCCCCTCCGCGGCGCACAAGCAATCCGCGCGCCGGGTCGTACGCCAATATCGCACCGATGGTAAATACCACGGTGACCGAAGCGACGACGGCCAGCGAAAGGATGTCGAGTTTGCCATACAGGCTGAAACGGATCAGCTCGACGGCATAGGTAAAAGGATTGAGCCGGCATATGAAATACACGACCGGACTGGACTGCTGCACCAGCCACAGCGGATACAGCGCGGACGATGCAAAAAACATCGGGAAGATAACGAAATTCATCACGCCCGCGAAATTCTCTAGCTGCTTGATCAGCGACGACAGCAGCATCCCCAGCGCGCCGAGCATCAGCCCGCACAGCACCAGCGCCGGCAGCGCAGTCAGGAAGGACCACGGCGGCAGATCGACGCCCCACAGCCAGGCGACCAGCATGAAGGCTGCGACCTGAAGAATGGATACCGCGGTGCTGGCGAGCAGCTTGGAAACCAGCAGGAACCAGCGCGGGAACGGGCTGACCAGCAGCATGCGCATGTTGCCCATCTCCCGGTCGTAGACCATCGACAGGGAGGACTGCATGCCGTTGAAAAGCTGGATCATCGCGATCAGTCCCGGCGTGACGTAGACCTCGTACAGCACGTAGGTTTCATACGGCGGAATGATCGACACGCCGAGGATCTGCCGGAAGCCGGCGGCGAAGATGAACAGCCAGACCAGCGGCCGCACCAAAGCCGAAACGAACCGCTCGCGCTGATGCACGAAGCGCAGCGCCTCTCGCCACATGATGCCGCGCAGGCAGATCAGGTACTGGCCGAGGGTGAAGCCGCGCGGCGGGGCGTCGAGGGTCAGATCGCTCATGATGCCTCCTGCGACGGCGCTTCGGTCAGCACGGCGAAGGCGGCGCGCAGGCTGGTCTTGCCGGCTGCCGCGACAATATCGCTGACGACGCCGCGGGCGAGCGATTTGCCCAAATGCAGCACAAGAATGTGATCGTCCGGTTCGATCTCGTCCAGCAGATGCGTTGTCCACAGCACGCCGACACCACGCTCCCGCACCAGCCTGCGGACATGGGAAAGGATCGTTTGCTTTGACGCGATGTCCAGCCCAACCGTCGGTTCGTCAAGCACCAGCAGAGTCGGCCCGTGCAGCAGCGAACGCGCGATTTCCACCCGCCGCATCTGCCCGCCCGACAAATTGCGTGCCTTGTCCTTCAGCCGATCGGCCATGCCGACATCGGCCAGCGCGGCGGTGGCGCGGCGGCGGGCCTCGCGACCGCCGATGCCGTGCAGCGCGGCATGGAACAGCAGGTTGTCCAGCACTGACAGGTCCAGATCGAGCGTCCGCGCCTGGAAAACCACACCCAGCCGCCGCAGCGCCTCGCCGGGTTCGCGATCGATCCGGTGGCCGAGCACGCTGATACTGCCGCTTTGCGTATCGAACAGCCGGGTGATCAGCGACAGCAGCGTGGTCTTGCCCGCTCCGTTCAGCCCGAGCACCGCGGAAAACTGCCCCTGCGGAACGGTCAGCGACACGTCGTCCAGCGCCCGGCGCTTGCCATAGGCGTGGCTGACCCCCTCCACCGACAGGGCGGGCGGGAACGCGGCGACGGCGCTTTCGGCGGACATGACGTTCATTGAGGCGACACCACCACACCCCAGGGCAGGCGTCCAACCTGGATCGACTTCACCACCTTCAGCGCCGCCACATCGATGACCGAAATATCGTTCGACAGCCCGTTCGTGGTCAGCAGGTATTTCTCGTCGGGCGTGAACGCCATCTGCCAAACCCGCTGCCCGACCAACAGGTACTTCTGAACCGTTCCGGTCTTGGCATCGATCACCGCGACCCGGTTGGCCGGCCCGAGCGCCACAAACGCCAGGCTGTCGTCCTTGGTGAACCTGATCCCGACCGGCTGGATGGCCTTGTCGCGCAGCCCCTGAACCTCGAAATGGATCTTGTATTTCACCGCATGCGCAACCGGATCGATCACGCTGACCGTGCCGCCGAGTTCCGACGATACCCAAAGCTCCGACCCGTCATGCTTGAACTGTGCAATGCGCGGACGAGGGTCCACCAGCACCGTCGCCACGACCTTGCGCGTCGCGTAGTCGATGAAGTGCGCCATGTTGGTCGTTTCGGATGTGTTGACGATGGTCTTGCCGTCCGGGCTGACCGCCATGCCCTCCGGCTCGACGCCGGTGGGGATTTTCGCTATCACCGTACGCGAGGGCACGTCGATCACCGTCACCAGCTCATCATTTTCATTTGATACAAAAAGCCGGTTGCCGCCCTCCCCCAACGCGAAGGTTTCCGGATCGGCTCCGGAAGGAAGCTCCCCGGTAATCTGTAACGTTGCGCGGTCGATGATCTGGATGGTGTCGTCGTCGCTGGCGCAGACCAGAATCGATTTCCCGTCCGCGGTCAGCGTGATGCCGCGCGGTCGCTGGCCGACATCGACGGTCTTGACGGTCTTCATCTCGTCGAGATCGACAACGCTGATGGTATTGTCCCGCTCGTTCGTGACGTAGGCGGTGAGGGCGTGGCCGGGGATCGGAAGGGCGAGTGCGGCGAGAACAATCAATGACGTGAATGGTGCGCACAGGCCCTTCAACGTCGAGGTGGGCGGGAGCCCGCCATCCACGCCTCGGCGGACCATGACGGCGTAAGGCCGGTGCCCAATAACTTTCAGTGCAGTTTGCATTTCGTCTCCGGCCGATCGACACCGAGCGTATCGAGTTCATTCGTCTGATGCAAAAAACCGGGCTGCGGAGAAATCGAAACAACCGTGCGCCCGTCGGACAGCAGGATCGGCTGCCGCAACTGCAAATCCCAGTCGCGCAGTGTCAGAAGCTGCCCCTTATACGCAGCGATCCCGAAATCCGGACTCTTCATGAAGCTGATCAGCTTGTCCGGATTGCTACTGCCGGTGTGAGTAGCGGCTTCGCCAATCATGCGGGCACCTGTCCAGGCTTGCATATCGAGCGGCATCATCTGTCGATGGAACAATCTCACAAACCGATTCTGCAACTGCGTACCGCCCCAGGATTCGCTGCTGGCATCCCACGTCACCGGCTCAAGACCGGCCGAACCGGCAACCGGCCGCGGATCCCAGGTCCGATACGGCAAGTACCCCGCGAACACCTGGTTCTCATCAGCCGCCACCAGCACGTCGTAATCCGGAGCGCCTTGCGTCAGCACCGGAATCTGCTGCTGCGTCTGCACCACGCCGGAATCGCTCTGCCGCGAGCCGCCGGTGTCCTCACTGACCTTCTCCTGCACGATCCTCGCCCCGAACCGCTTGGCCGATCGGCGGTAGGCATCGGCAAGCAACCGATCGGACGGGTAGGAGCCGGTGATCAACAGCCAGCGCGTCCACTTCTTCCACACCAGGTATTGCGCCACCGCGTCGGCCAGCATGCTGCGTGTCGGCGCCACATGGATCACATCGGCGCGGCAATCCTCTTCCCGCAACGAATCGTCAGGCGCGGCCAGGTTGAAGATCGTCATTCCGTGCGCGGCGGCGCCATCTGCCAGCGTCAGCACGCCATCGGCCGCCACATCGGTCATCACCAGCCGCACGCCCTGCCCGGCCAACTGGTCCAGTGCCGCCGCCAGATTGGCGCCCTTCCGCACCGGCACATCGATCAGCTCAAAGCTCTGGCCGAGCGAACTTCCGGTTGTGTTATTGTCATCCATGGCCAGCTTCGCACCGGCCAGCCCGGCATCAGGACCCGGCTGGTCCAGCAGCGAAATTACCGGATGACGGATCATGGAACGGATGTAACCAACGCGGATCGCCGCACCGTCGGCCCGGGCACGCCGTACGGACAGCGCGCCTGCCGCAAGCATAGCCATCAGGCCGCGCCGGCTGATGCCGTTACGCGCACTTCCCATCGGACGTTCCATGTTGACGTTCGTAGTGAATTTACCCGCTCACCACAAGCGGCCCGCCGCCTACCCAGCGCCGGTCGGCACCGCCCCGGCGGCTTCCAGTTCAGCGACCTCGTCGTCGGTAAAGACGCGCGACCGCGTGAGGAAACGCACGCCCTCGGGCGCCTCCAGCGAAAAGCCGGACCCGCGTCCCTTCACCACGTCGATGATCAATTGCGTGTGCTGCCAGTAGCCGAATTGCGCCGCGCCCATGAAGAACGGGCAGCCGGCGATCTCGCCCATCAGCATGTCCTGCGCGCCGGTGCGGAACTCGCCCTGCGCGTAGCACATCGGCGCGCTGCCATCGCAGCACCCGCCGGATTGGTGAAACATCAAGGGGCCATGGATCGCCCGCAAGCGATCCACGACCGCTTCCGCTTCGGGGGTGATGAGCACGCGTTCGGTCATCGCATCCTCCGCGGTGGCGGGCCGGAACCAGGGGTCCCGGCCCGTGCCGGTTAGAAGAAGCCCAAGGCGTTCGGGCTGTAGCTGACCAGCATATTCTTCGTCTGCTGGTAGTGGTCAAGCATCGACTTGTGGGTCTCCCGCCCGATGCCCGACTGCTTGTAGCCGCCGAACGCCGCATGCGCCGGATACAGATGGTAGCAGTTGGTCCAGACGCGGCCCGCCTGGATCGAGCGGCCGAAGTTGTAAGCGCGCGTGCCATCGCGGGTCCACACACCGGCGCCGAGGCCATACAGCGTGTCGTTGGCGATCTCCAGCGCCTCGGCATCGTCCTTGAACGTGGTAACCGAAACGACCGGCCCGAAGATTTCTTCCTGGAACACCCGCATCTTGTTGTTGCCAAGCAGCACCGTCGGCTCGACGTAATAGCCTTCGGCGAGGTCGCCCGGCAGGATCTTGCGCTTGCCGCCGGCCAGGATCTTGGCACCTTCCTGATGCGCGATGTCGATATAGGACAGGATCTTCTCAAGCTGGTCGTTCGAAGCCTGGGCGCCGATCATGGTGTTAGGGTTGAACGGGTCGCCCTGGGTGATGGCGGCGACGCGCTTCAGCGCACGCTCCATGAAGCGGTCGTAGATGCTTTCGTGGATCAGCGCACGGCTCGGGCAGGTGCAGACCTCGCCCTGGTTCAGCGCGAACATGGTGAAGCCTTCAAGCGCCTTGTCGAAGAACGCGTCGTCTTCGTTCATCACGTCGGCGAAGAAGATGTTCGGCGACTTGCCGCCCAGTTCCAGCGTGACCGGAATGAGATTTTCCGAGGCGTACTGCATGATCAGGCGGCCCGTGGTCGTCTCACCGGTAAAGGCGATCTTGGCGATCCGCTTGTTCTGCGCGAGCGGCTTGCCGGCCTCGATGCCGAAGCCGTTGACGACGTTCAGGGTGCCGGGCGGCAGCAGATCGCCGATGACTTCCATCAGCACCAGGATGCTGAGCGGGGTCTGTTCGGCCGGCTTCAGCACGACGCAGTTGCCGGCGGCGAGTGCCGGTGCCAGCTTCCAGACCGCCATGAGCAGCGGGAAGTTCCACGGAATGATCTGGCCGACGACGCCCAGCGGCTCATGGAAATGATACGCGACCGTGGTGCTGTCGATCTGCGAGATGCTGCCTTCCTGGGCCCGGATCACACCCGCAAAGTAACGGAAGTGATCGACCGCCAGCGGCAAATCCGCATGCGTCGTCTCGCGGATCGGCTTGCCGTTGTCCAGCGTCTCGGCCAGCGCCAGCGTCGCCAGCTTCTGCTCCAGCCGATCGGCGATCTTGTTGAGGATGACGGAGCGTTCTGTGTAGGAGGTCTTGCCCCAGGCGTCCTTCGCCTTGTGCGCCGCATCCAGCGCGAGCTCGATGTCTTCGGCGGTCGAGCGGGCGATCTGACAGATGACCTTGCCGTTGACCGGCGAGATGTTGTCGAAATACTGGCCGCGCACGGGGGGAACCCATTCGCCGCCGATGAAGTTGTCGTACTGCCGCTTGATCGAGACGGTGCGGGCAAGTTCAGCTAGGGCTTTATCGACCATATTTCCTCTCCAGTCGGTTCTCGCGGGCACTATGCCGCGCGGGTCGGTCAGCGCGAAGAAAAGCGCTTAGTCGCTTTGTATCGAGCTCAGGTAAGCGAAGATCTTCTTGAAATCATCTTCGCTGAACACCGCGCTCCAGTTCGGCATGCCCTTGGCCGGCCGACCATGCGTTACCGTTTCGTGGAACACGGTTTGCATCGAATCGCCATAACGATGATGCAGCAGGCGCAAGTCGATCTTCCTGACCGACTGCACCGCGTCCGGGCCGTGGCAGTGGGAACAGGTGCCGTTGAAGATGGCGTGGCCCTCGGCGATGGCATCGGCGTTCGCCGGCGCGACGTCCTTCGCGGGATCCGCATTCGCCTGTTGGCTGGGCGCAGGTGTTTCCGTTTCGCTTGTGGAGGCCAGGATCATGACCGGCGAGGCCGCATCGTCCAGGCTGGCAAGCTCGATCGGAGCCGCCGTTGGCAAACCGTACTTACCCGCCAGTTCGGCCACCGCCTGCCGGCTATCTTCAAGCACTTTTTCCACCTGGTCGCGCAGATCGGCGTTGGCTCGTATAAAGCCGATCTTTACCGGGTATTGCATGCCTTCGCCGGCGATCGGAGTGACATCGTAAGCGCCGTGCAGCGAGGTTTGGTTGATGTATCCCGCCACGGGCCCCCAAATAAAGGCCACATCGACGTCGTGATGCTCCAGTGCCTTGACGGCATCTTCGGGGTTCAGAAATGTCACGGTTTTCACATCGTCCCGTGCGGCCAGGACGATCTGCGGCGGCGTCGAGAACTGCACCGCCACACGTTTGCCGGACAGATCGTCCAGCTTCGCAATGTGCTCTCCAGCCGGCGCCATGATGGCGTAACCGATATGCAGGAACGGCTTCGAATAGACCAGTTGCGGCCCCATGAAGCCCTTGATGCCCGGCAGCCCGACGTAGATGTCGCAGCTCTTGGCCAGCAACGTCGTGCGCACCGCCCGCTTGCCGAAATAGCTCAGCGCCCAGACCGGCTCGAACGGCCGCCCAAGCGACTGGGCGATCTGCTGTCCGAGCTCAACGTAAATTCCCGGCGTCCCGGGCTGCGCGCTGCTGAAAGGCAAATCGTCCGGATCGGCGCAGACCCGAAGCGGCTGCGCCTCCGTCCTACTGGTCGCGGGGGCCTGCGCCCTACCCCGGATCGGCGCCGCAACAGCGGCGCCGATCACGAGGGCTGCGGCGAGACGGCTGAAACGCTGACCGCGCCGCATCACGTTACTCCGAGAACACGAACAACGTGCCGCCTTCCGGGGTCGCGTCCGTCATCTGCTTGCCGATGTCCCCGAGGAAGGCCGGGATCGCGGCGGTTCGGCCCGCCACGACGGCAACGTATTGCTTGCCGCCGATGGAATAGGTGATCGGCCCGGCACCTACGCCGGTGCCAAGCTGCACCTTCCAAAGCTCGGCGCCGGTCTTGGCGTCAACCGCTTTGAAGAAGCCCAGCAGGTTGCCGTAGAACACCAGGTCGCCACCGGTCGCCAGCGTGCCGCCGTTGAACGGAAGCGGTTCCTTGTTGTGCCAGACAGCCTTTTGCGCGACCGGGTCCCAGGCTTCGATGTCGCCGAGATAACCGCCCGGCCCCGGCAGCGCGGTGAACTCCTTGCCGAGGAAGAACACGCCCTTGCGGTATTCGACGTCCTTCAGTTCGGACATATCCTGGCAGATATTGTTCGACGGGATGTAGACGAACCCGGTCTTCGGGCTGAACGACATCGGCTGCCAGTTCTTGCCGCCAATCAGGTTCGGGCAGATGTTCTTGGCGGCATGATTCGGTCCCGGACGCTTGTCCGGATCTTCCACCGGACGGCCGGTCGCCATGTCGACCTTCGAGGCCCAGTTGGTGGGCACGAATTTCTCGGCGGAGATCAGCTTCCCGCTGTCGCGATTCAGCACATAGAAGAACCCGTTACGATCCGCTTTCAACGCCACCGGCGTCTCCTTGCCGCCGATTTTCAGATCGGTCAGCAGCAGTTCGTTGACGCCGTCATAGTCCCAGGCATCGGCGGGCGTACCCTGATAGGCCCACTTGATCGCGCCAGTATCCGGATCGATCGACAGCGTGCTGGATGTATAGAGGTTCGTCAGCTTGCCGTAATTTCCATCACCGGTGCTGCGAACAATCGTGGCCCAGGGTCCGGGATTGCTGGTGCCGTAGAATACGGAATTGGTCTTCGGATCGTATGAACCGACCAGCCAGGCGACACCGCCGCCATGCTGGGCGCTGTCGCCCTTCCAACTGTCGCCGCCCGGCTCATTCGCCAGCGGAACAGTCCAGGTCTTCCACACCTGCTTGCCGGTGTTGATGTCATAGGCCTGCAGGCTGCCGCGCGCGCCATACTCGCCGCCGCCGAAGCCGGTGATCACCTTGTCATGCACGACGACCGGCGGAGACGTAATGACCGAGCCTTGCTTGTAGTCAACCACGTCGGCGACCCACAATTCCTTGCCGGTCTTGGCATCGACCGCGGCCAGCTTGCCATCCAGGCGGCCAACGAAGATCTTGCCGTCCGCGAAGGTCACACCGCGGCTGTTGACGTCGCAGCAGGCATACTGCAGCACATCGTCAGGAATGTCCGGCTCATACTTCCAGCGCTGCGCTCCGGTCTTGGCGTCGAGCGCGTAGACGTATTTCGGTCCCCACGATGTCGAAACATACAGCGTATCGCCGATGACGATCGGCGTCGACTCATTGGAACGCAGTGAACCAAGCGAGAAAGCATAGGCCAGCTTCAGTTTCGAAACGTTCTTGCTGTTGACCTGATCGAGCGGGCTGTACCGCGTGTTGTCATAGCCATGCCCGTACACCGCCCAGCCGTTGGCATCCGCCGCTTTTGCCGGCGCGTCGCCCGCCATTGCGGATCCGTAACCCGCCAACATCGCCCCGACAATGGCAGCGCTGCCCAACAACCTGAATTTGCAAGTCATTTCGTTACGATCCTCCGAGATTAGCAGCGGCCGGGATGGCAGGCCGGAATTCTTGCCCGGGTGAGTAGCGTCAGGGTTGGCAAGACGAAATAGCCCAAAGGTCGTATGGGCCGAGTAATTGTGCAGCGCAGCATTTGGCGCGGGGATTTTGCACATGGCTTCCTGAAAGAAATCGCCTTGTCGCGAGAAGAGCGGCGACCCGGCAAAATAATTGCCCCGCCCCGCGCGTCTCGCGCGGGATCATGATAAGAAGTCCCCCGCCATGACGGAGCGGAGCGGGATGCAGACAATCCTTATCATCGACGACCATCCCCTGTTTCGGGCGGCGATCCGGGACATCATCGGGCGGCTGTTCGCCGCCAAGGGATGGGACGCGGCGTTTCGGGAGGCCTCCAGCTTTCAGGAAGCGTTCGACCACGCCCTGGCCGCGCCGGACCTCGACCTCGTCACGCTTGATATCTGTCTGCCGGACTCAAATGATTTGTCCGGCCTGCTGCGGTTCCGTGCCGCGTCGCCCGCCACGCCCATCGTTGTTATCTCCGCGATCGAGGAGCGCGACACGATGGTGCGCGCCATGCTGTGCGGCGCCGTCGGCTTCATTCCGAAGGCGTCATCGATGGAGACGATGATGGAGGGACTGAAAGCCGTCCTGGCAGGCGGGATCTACCTGCCGCCGGGCGCCGCGCCGATCCCGCGGGACATCGATCATGCCGGGGGCGAGACGGGTGTCGCGCTGACTCCGCGTCAGGCGGCGGTGCTGGAAAAACTGGTCGAAGGCAAATCGAACAAACAGATCGCCCGCGAACTGGCCATAAGCGACATGACGGTCAAGGTGCATGTGACTGCCATCCTGCGCAGCCTGGGGGTGGAAACCCGGGCGCAGGCGATCGTCGCGGTTCGCGGCGACGCCTTTGCCGGGCGGCAGCCCACCGGCGCCTGATTTTGGCTTACTCAGACTGGATCGTGTTGAGGTATGCGTAAATTTCTCCGAACTTGTCCTCGGTGAACACTTTGCTCCAGTCCGGCATGCCCTTGCTCGGGCGGCCCTTGGTGACCGTTTCGTGGAAGACGGTTTCCGTGTCGTCTCCGTAGCGGTGCCGCAACTGGCGCAGGTCGAGCCGCTTGATGGACACGACGGCATTCGGACCATGGCAGTGCGAGCAGGTGCCGTTGAAGATCTTCTGGCCGTCGGCGACCATGTCGTGGTCGCCGCTGCCGGGGGTCAGTATTCGCGATGGATCGATCATCGCCTGACGGGTGTCCGAGGCCGGCGCGACGGCGATGCCGGGCGATGTCTGGCCCGGCGCCGGTTCCTGCGCCCGGGCGGCGCCGGGGACCGCCGAAGCACCACCGAAAATCAAGCAAGCGGCGAGGCGAGGCAAAAACTGTCTGCTTTGCATGACGATTCTCCCAATACGGCAACGAACCCGGGTTGGCAGTTCGCTTTCGGCCAGGAAACGTTCGTTGCATCGGTTCGACGGAGCGAGCGGTATCGCGTGTTGCCGCGATCTCGCCCGCGGCGGGCAAGTCTATCGATATCAGCAGAATTCGCCGGCCTTCGGCTGGTGCCTCGGGGCGGAAATCCCGATTGCATCAGCCGGTCATTCTTCACCCATCGCGGGTTCGCATCGGAATGGCCGGACCCTTATTGATATATGATAGCTTGCCGGCGCTCCCGGATATAACCCAAAGGTCGTAGATAGCGAATAATCACAAGAAAACCACGGACCAGATGTTGAACCGCTTCCCAGCAGTCGAATAAATGTGCATCTCGCTACTGCACAAACAACTGACTATATCGAAACGAGGGAGCGATACCATCGAACCCGGCATGTAGAACGCTACCATCGCCCGGGCCGGCCGGGGATTTTTCATATTGGGACAGAAATACAAGATCTTGCGCCATAAAGATCGTTCCCGCGCCCAATCCGCATTCGGCCCGGGAAAACGCATGTTGGACGATACCACCGTTCGACTGCCGGCCGTCCGCCGGACATGCTTTTCAAGCTCGCACCGCGTCCGTTATAAACCGGCGAAGGGAAACAACCTGAACGGTCGCCGGGGCGGAATGCAGACGGTACTCATCATCGACGACCATCCCCTGTTCCGCGCGGCACTGCGCGACATCATCGACCGGTTGTTCGCCGCCCGCGGATTGGAACTCGCCTGCCGGGAAGCCCGCAGCATCCGGGAGGCCTTCGATCACGCCTCCGCCGCCCGCGAGATCGATCTCATCACCCTGGACATTTACCTTCCCGACGCAAGCGACCTGTCCAGCCTGCTGCGCTTCCGGGCCGAACTGCCGGCCACGCCCATCGTCGTCGTATCCGCGATCGACGAACGCGACACCATGCTGCGGGCCATGCTCTGCGGCGCCGCCGGCTTCATTCCAAAGACGTCGTCGCTGGATGCGATGATCCAGGGTTTGCATATCGTCCTGGCGGGCGGCCTTTATTTGCCGCCCGGAACCGCCGGGTCTCGGGCCGAAGCGGACCAACCGGCGGTCTCGCTGACCCCCCGCCAGGCGGCGGTGCTGCAAAAGCTGGTCGAGGGCAAATCGAACAAGCAGATCGCCCGCGAACTGGCGATCAGCGACATGACGGTGAAAGCGCATGTCACCGCCGTCCTGCGCAGCCTCAACGTCGAAACCCGGGCGCAGGCGATCGTCGCCGTCCGCGGCGACGGGCGTCAGCCAACCGGCTCCTGATCCAGCACGTGGCCGATCATCGCCCGCAGCTTCGCCGGCTGCAGCGGCTTGACCAGAAGGCCGCAGCCCAGGCCGTCGATCTCCTGCCGCAACGCGGCATCGCGGTCGCGGCAGACCACGATCGCCGGGATGGTCCAGCCGAACATCCGCCGCAGCGCCACGATCGCCTCGGCGCCCGAGCGGTGGCCGGCGATGTCGATATCGCACAAGATCAGGTCCGGCCCGCCCGGCTCCGAGGCAAGCCCGTCCAGCACGCCATCCAGGCCGCCCGCGATCACTGGGCGGCATCCCCAGGATTGCAGCAGCGTCGCCAAAGCCTCCTGGATCGGCGGATCGGTTTCCAGGCAGGCCACCCGCAGCCCGGCGAAGGCCCGTCCCGTCACCGGCACGGGCGCGGCTTCCGGCTCCTGCGCTGCCAAGCCGGGATCGCCGCAAGGCACGCGCAGCGCGAAGCATGATCCACGCCCATCGCGTGAGCGCACCTCGATCTCCAGCCCCAGCAGCCGGACGATCCGTTCGACGATCCCCAGGCCGAGGCCGAAGCCTTTCTCCTGGCTGCGCGGCGGGCTGGCGACCTGGCGAAAGTCGTCGAAAATGTAGGGACGCATCGACTCGGGAATGCCGATGCCGGTGTCCCATACCTCGACGCTGATCCAGTCCCCCCGGCGCCTGCATCCGATCAGGACGGCGCCGGTGCGCGTATAGCGAATGGCGTTGCTCACCAGGTTGCTCATCGCCCGCTGGAACAGCGCGCGGTCCGTGTGCACGTAAACGCTGCTCGGCACCACCCGCATCTTCAGCCCGCAGGCGTCCGCCTCCGGCCCGTATTCGTCCGCCAGCCGGGTCAGCAGCGGCTGGATCGGGAAGCTGGCCTGCGACACCGCCCAGGCTCCGGTGTCCAGCCTGGAGATGTCCAGAACGGCATTGATCAGCTCGGTGACCGTGTCCAGCGCGGCCTCGACCCGGCCCACCAGCTCCCGCGGCCGGCCTGCCCCCACCTCATCGGCCAGCGCGCCGAGGAACAGCCGCGCCGCATTCAGCGGCTGGCGCAGATCGTGGCTGGCCGCCGCCAGGAACTGGGTCTTCCCGAGGTTCGCCTGTTCCGCCTCGGCCTTGGCCTCCAGCAGCGCCCGCTCGGTTTCCCGGCGGACGGAGATCTCATGCATCAGGCGCTGTGTCAGCCGGGTCAGTTCGCCGGTCCGCTCGGAAACCCGGCCTTCCAGCGTGATCGCCGTCTGGAACAGGGAAAACGCGTCGCCGCCCTGGGCGTCCATGTTCCGCTCCACGCGGTCCATCAGCACCTTGTTGATCTTGCGCAGCTTCCGAAGGTCGTTCTCCAGGTCCTCACGCGAGGGCGTCATGCGCCACCGGTCCGCCCGAACACGACCGCGGTAAAGGTTTGGGTCACGTGCATGGCCCGGTAATGCTCGCCATAGGTGCCGAAGCCGATGACGTTGTTGGCACTCAGGATGCGGCTGAGCTTGTGCTTGGTCTGCCGGTGCTCCGCCTCCAGGCTGCGCAGCACGCAGTCGAAGCCGATAACCAGCTCGGGCGGCCCCATCTCCCCGCGCACCTTGGCGAAGAACGTGTCGAGGTTCTCGACGATGTCCTGACGGCGGGCCAGGGTCAGCACGACGCCCTCGTCGATGGCGCAGTAGAAGGTCAGGCTGCCGTCCTCGTTCATGCGCTGGATTGAGCGGGCGTGATACTCGCCGCCAACGCGCACCATCACCGGGGATTCCGCGAAACGCGTCGGGGTAAGTTGATCGACGCGCAGCCCGACGATGCGGGCGTATTCCTGTCCCGCCGGTTCGGCATTGATCTCGCTGACGATCCGCGTCACCGGATCGGCCCGGGTCACCACCATTTTGGTGTCGGAGCCGAAGAAGTGCTGGCAGCGGTAGATCCGGAACGGGCGCGACGTCCTGATCAGCGTCAGCAGCGCCGCATCCGCGTGGAACCGGCCCCGGTGATAGATGCAGGTCCGATCATAGTGCATGTCATCGCCGGCCGAACCGCCAAGCAATTGCAGATTGGCCATGCGGCCTTGCAGGGAGGCGATAAGCACCTCCTGGTTGGTCGAGATGCCGTCGCTGAGCAGCAGGGCGAAGGTCGTCTCCGGGTCCACCGGGGCGCTGCTGCGTCCGGCGAGGCTGGCGATTGCCGCCTCGGCGGCGTCGTGCCCGCGGGAGATCTGGAAGTCCGACAGGCCGGATATCATCTCGCTGGCGGCACAGCATTCGCCGGCCGGGAGGCTGAATCCTGTGATCGAGCCTTCGCTGTAGCCGTCGGGACCGATCTCCCCGGCGGTGGTGCAGCCAATCAGCAGCGTGTCGCCGAAGCATTCGGCCAGGGCGGCTGCCAGGGCGTCGAGATCGTAGGACGGGGCGCAGAAGAACACCACGAGGCCGGCGCCATTGGACTGAAAGACTGCGTCGTGAAATTCCCGGGCGGCCCGCACCGGGTCGCGGGCGAGCGAGCAGCCGCGCCTGATCTCCTCCTCGGTGCCCAATGTTCCGTTCCCTCCATGGGCTTGCTTGCCCGGACGCCCCGGATTTGACGGGAGTTTAACGTGCAAGGGGAAATGTTCACAAGCTTGCAACGCGATCGTCCCGGCCTGTCAGGATCGATAACGAAAGTAGAACCCCGGCATCGTCCGGTCGTGCCGGTTGCCGGCAAGACATTCACAAATAATTGCGGCAACGTTGTAGTCGCGCCCAGTATACAGTGCGCCCGCCGCACCGCGCGGTCCGCGGGGAGCCGGCGACCGAATGGCCGCGCTCCGCCATCGGGTGCATGAACAGAGGATAGCTTATGATCAAGATCGTCGCCGCGGCTGCCATCGTGCTCGCATCGCCCATCGCCGCGATCGCTGCCCCCTTCTGTCTCGTCATTCCGAACGCCGCGCCGCAATGCATGTACTATGACGGCACGGACTGCGCCCGGGACGCCGGCCGGCAAAACGGGAGCTGTGCCCCGAACCCGGATGAGGTCCACGTCGCGGCGAGCCAGATCGGCCAATACTGCGTCATCGTGCCGGGCGGATATTCAACCTGCGGCTACGCGGACCCGAGTGAGTGCGCGCGCGACGCACTACAGCAAAAGGGCGTCTGCTCCCGCAGCGCCGGTGCGCTGCCACAGCAGCTTCCCAATGCCTATGATCCCAACGCCGGACGCTAAAGGCGACCCGACAAACAGCGGCCAACCTTGTGTGTCGTGCCCGGGCCAATAGTCCGGGCGTGACACGGGGCAACGACCGCGCGTTTCATCCCCCGTTCGCGAACACCTCATCCAGCCGGTGATCCCACAGCCGGACGCCGCCGGTGATCCCGGCCTCGTTCGACACCAGGTGGACGTTGTCCGGCAGGTTCAGCGCCAGGTGCTTGGCATTGCCGCCGCCGATATACAGCGTCTCGTAATTAACCAAAGTTTCGATCCAACCCAGCGCCCGCTTCACCCGGCGGTTCCACTTCTTGCGTCCAATTTCCTTAAAGGCGGCGGCGCCGATATACTCGTCGTAGGTTTTCCCCTTGCGGATCGGATGCTGGCTCAGTTCCAGATGCGGCGCCGGATGGCCGTCCTGGAACAATGAGAATCCCATGCCGGTCCCCAGCGTGATCACGCATTCCAGACCCTTGCCAGCGATTACGCCCAGCCCCTGCACCTCCGAATCGTTCAGCATCCGGCCCGGCTTGCCCAGCTTGTCGGTCAACGCCGCTACCAGCGGGAAATGCCGCCAGTCGTCCGTGCCCAGGTTCGGCGCGGTCAGCACCTGACCGTGCCGCACCACCCCCGGGAAGCCGATCGAAATGCGGTCGAATGGTTCCAGTGGAGTGGCCAGCGTGACCAGCGCCTCCACCACCGTCTGAGGCGCCGGTCGCGCCGGGGTGTCCACCCGGTTCGGGCCGCCGACGAGATTGCCGGAGATGTCCAGCAGCCCCACCTTCAGCCGCGTACCGCCGATATCGATCGCCAGCGTCAATGGTGCGCCCCGGCGAGGCGGATTGGCGTTGATGTCCATGCGGGGACTCCTTGACAGCGGCAACGATGCACATAGGCGGACTTCGCCGGAAACAAAACCCTACCGGTGCCGCAGCACGCGCCAGACCCCGTCGGCCGCGCCCGCATCGCGCGCCGCGTGCGCGGTCCGGGCGGCCACGATGCCGCGCACGAACACCAACCCGGCGGTGCGCCGGGTCACCTCGCCGCGCAGTTCGAGGAACTCGCCGGGCCTGATGGCGTCCAGGAAATGGGTGTTGAGCTGGATCGTCGTGCAGAGCGCCCGCTCCGCCGCCTCCCACGCCAGCATGCTCAGTCCATGATCGGCGAACGCCATCAGCACGCCGCCATGGACCAACCCGTTGACGTTGGCATGGCCTTCGCCGGTCAGCAGGCCGTACCGCCAGGCCTCGCCGATGCGCTTGGCCCAGGGAACACCCAACGCACCCGGCAACGGCGCCCCCGGCAAGGCGCGCCAGCCGTCGGCGGCGGGATCGAAGCCCTTCATAATGTCGTCAGCCCATCGGCGAGGTCGTGCAGACTCGCGATCCGAAGGTGGGCCTGCGCGATCTCCGGTTTCTCCGCGTGCATCCAACCCCAGGGACCGCGGCGGAGGAACACCGCCTTCATGCCGGCGGCCCGGCTGGGCAGCACGTCGTTATCGAGGCGGTCCCCGACATAGGCGATGGCACCGGCCGGCTCCCCGGCGGCCTCGATCACTTTGGCGAAGAATGCCGGGTCGGGTTTCGAAATTCCCCACCCGGCCGAGCTGGCAATCACATCGGCCGGCAGTCCGAGCCGCCGTAGCGCGGCCTCGGCTTCGATCGGTTGGTTGCCGGCGATCATCACTTTGTAGCCGCGCTCCCGCAGGCCGGTCAGGCAGGGCACCACGTCCGGATAAAGGTCTGCGCCGGTGAAGTCGTAGATCCATCCCGCGTCCGCCCGCTGCTGGCGCGCGGCCGTCAGATCCAGTCCGGGCGCGAAGATGTCGAAGATCCGGCGCAGCGGCTCGCCGCGTTCCATCATCACGCCGATGGCGGTGAACAGCGTCATGGCGGGCACGCCGAGGAACGCTGCCCATTCGGTCCAGTGGCGGGTTTCGTCGATCAGGGTTTCACCCACGTCGAAGCAGACGGCGCGTATCGGCATCAGCCGATCATGTTGCTCGCCGCGCACGGTGGCAATGGCTTATGGCGCCTGCGCGAGGGCGGTGCCAACCTCAGTCGGGAGGCGGGAGATGGCGAGCAGATAAGCAGCGGCCGGAGCGTCCGGATGCCGCCGCCGCTGCTCCCAGTTCTTTAAGGTTGGCAGTGGAATGCGATAGGTCTCGGCGAAGGCCTGCTGCGACATGCCGAGTTTGCGGCGGATCGCCCGCACATCGGCGACTTCCACCGCGCGGACCTGGACGCCGGAGTCTTGGCCGCGCGCATGGGCCAGTGCGTCGGTGAGGCTTTCAACGAGGTCGGTGCCGAATTTGGTCATGATCGTCAGTGTCTCCGGTAAGCTTGCCTGATGTCGTCGGTCAGCGACTGCGCGCCCCGTTTTTCGTCCCGGGTCCAGTTCTCCCGCTCCGCTTTCGCGTAGATCAGCAGCAGATAGAGGGAGTATGTAGTCGTCGTAGTAGAAGTAGATCACCCGAACTCCGCCGCGCTTGCCGGTGCCGGGCCGGGTCCAGCGCACCTTGCGCAGGCCGCCGGTATCCGGGATGACATCCCCCGCGTCGGGGTTGGCCGCGACGAAGTCCACAATGGCTGTGCGATACTCGTTACTCCAGAGTTTGGCCGCCTGGAGGATGAACGGTGCCGTCTCCGCGACGGTGATCAAGACCGGTCCATATACGCCATTGGCGTCTCCTGTGGAAGCAGAAAAGGACTCATTGGCGCCCGTCACCGCACGACGCCCGGACCGGCCAGACCTGTCCGGGCACGAGGCCGCCGGACACCGCCGAACCAATCCAGCGCGGCGCGGCGCCGAACCCGCCGCGTGCTGGGCGGCAACGCCGTTTCAATCGATAGCAAGAGGGCGGAGACCGCCTGGCGCCACGCCTCGGCCGCATCCGCTCCCTGCGGGGCGACGTGAGGGCCGGCCATCCAGGCGCGAATGGCCTGAGCCAGGCTGTCCGGGCTGGGCTCGCACAGCAGCGCGCGGGGCGCGGCGGACAATTGTTCGCCCAGGCCCCCGACGCGGGTGGCGATCACCGGCCGTCCCGCCGCGAGCCCGGCCGCGGCCACCCCGCTCTGGCTGGCCTCGCGATACGGCAGGACCAGGGCGTCGGACCAGGCCAGAAGCTGGCCGATCTCCGGTTCGGGGACCCAGCGGTTCTCCACTGACACGCCCAGGATGGCGCGCAGGGTGTCGAGTGCCGGCAGGTCCGGACCGTGGCCGACGACACGGACCTCCGGCCGCTCGGCCGGATGGATCGAGGCAAGCGCCTCAGCCAGCAGGTCCAGTCCCTTGTACGGCAGCAGCCGGCCGAAGCAGAGCAGCCGGAGCGGCCCAGGCAGCCGCTCCGCGACCGGCATGTCGAAGGCGAACGGCGGATGCTCGAACGGCAGCAGAGGCCGGCGTACGTTTCCGGCCAATCCCTGGGCCCGCAGCTGGACGCCGACATGGCCGCATAGCGTCGCCAGACCGTGGGCCAGACGGCACAGCAGCCGCTGCAGCACCATCTGCATCGGGAACCCGTCCCCCGGATGCGAGTCCGCGTCGTGCACGATGACGACCAGCCGCGCGCCCAGCAGACGCAAGGCAACGCCCATCAGCACGTCCAGAGGTCCCGGCATGGCGCAGATAGCGAGGTGCGGCCGGATCCGGCGCAGCCGCGCCATCAGGAAGGGAAGCGCGAGCGGCGCGGTCAGCAGCCGCGCCAGGAAGGACGCCATGCCGCGATACGTCCGCACCGGCATCTCGCAGAGCGGCCGATCGGCCGCGGCCATGATTTCGGCGTCGCGGCAGAGGGAGAGCGCCACGTCGATGCCGGGGCGTCCCCGCAGCGCCTCGGCGAGGCAGGCGGCGAAGCGCGGGCCGGCGCCTCGGCGGCCCCATTGCCATACCAGGATGTTCATTGTGTGACTCCAAGCGCGGCGGACAGCGGCCGGACGTCCAATCGGGCCAGGGCGCTGGCACGGGCGCGCCGGCCGAGTTCGAGCCTAAGCGCCGGGTCGTCCGCCAGCGCACGCAGGCGATCCGCTGCTGCCTCGACGTCCGGCTCCGCCCACAGACCGCGATAGACCCAACGGTCGTCGCGTGCCGGGATCAGCCGGTAACCAACCAGTTCGCTGTTTCCGGCATCCATGAAATCGATGTTGCCGGACCAGCCGGTGGCAACCACCGGTTTGCCGAGCAGCATAGCCTCGGCCAGCACCAGCCCGAACCCTTCGGCGCGGTGCAGCGACAGCAGGATGTCGGCGCATGCGGTCAGGGCGTGGCTGTCGGCCGGCGGCAGGATCCGCGTCTCCAGCCGGATGTTCGGTCCGGCGGCCATCGCTGCCAGCCGCGCAAAGTCCTCCGGCGCATGCTCCGCGTGGCCAACCTTCAGCACCAGCAGCCGATCGGCGCGGTCCCCGAAGGCGGCATGGAAGGCCGCGAGGGCGGCGAACGGATTCTTTCGGGCGAACGACGAGGCCAGGTTGAACGACACCAGCACGACGACAGCATCGCGTGGCAGGCCGAACGCCGAGCGGTCCAGCGCCGACGGCACCGGCGGCACCACCGCGAGAGGCGGCGAGACCACTCGCACGCGTCCCGGCGCCAATGCCTCCATCGCCCTGGCGGTGAAGCGGGACGGCACCCAGATTTCGCTGACCAGGGCAACCGCCGGGTGCCATTCCGGCGGGACCTCGCGCAACTCCCACGCCCAGTACCCGATGATCGGCCGCCTTCGAATCAGGGCGCGTGGCAGGCGCAGCAGGGCGAGCGGCAGCATTGGAGCGTTGATATGCAATACCAGCGGGACGCCGGGCGGCGGCGGACCGCCATCTCCCGCGGGGGGCTCGACCTCGGGCCGCGAATCGCCGGGCGGCGGCAGGTCGAAGGTCCACACCGGCAGCCCGAGGCTGCGCGCGGCTTCGGCCATCAGACGCGCGCCCTCGCCCAGGCCGCTGGCACGGGTCATTTCCCCGGCGATCGCCAGGCCCGGGACCGCCGGGCCGTCGTCCGGACGCGGCGCCAACCAGGCGGCGACCCGAGCCAGCGCCTGCCGCCGTATCGCAGGGGGCAAACGCCGCCACAGGCGATGCGGAATGCCGTGGCGGAGCGGGACGATCGATGGCGGGCTGGGGACGGGCTGCATGTCCCGGCATCATCAAGGGGCCGGGTTAAGAACCTCTTAACAGACCATGATTGTGACTGCGGCCGCGCGTTCACCTTGACAGGGCCGCGCTCGGGGGAAAGATGCTGGCACAACAATTGGCGGAGTTCGATTTCGCCAGCGTATCACTAGCGAAGCCCGCCAAGAGCCAGTGTGCGTCAATAAGAAACAGGGAGGGACTTCATGGGCAGTTTCCTGAGCGAAGACGAACTCGCGCGCCTTTCACCCGCCGATACCGCCGCATTCCCATCGCCGGTACCGACGCAGATGGTCTCTAACGGCGAATTCATCCCGCTGCCGCAGACCGAAGACCAGCGCAAGGTCGAAGGGCGCCTCAAGGACATCGCCGACACGACCGGCCGCAAGCTCGGCCTCGATCGGCGGCAGTTCTTCCGGACGGGCTGCGGCATGGCGGCGGCGTTTGTGGCGATGAACGACGTGTTCGGCCCGGTGTTCAAGGTCAATCCGGCGGAAGCGGCGGAACCGGATGCCGCAGCGGCCCGCTCCGCCAGCCTGTCGAAGCAGTTCATCTTCGACGACCAGCTTCATTTCGTGCGTGACGACTACAACTTCGAGGGATTGATGGGGCTCGCCCATTATGCCGCCGAGAACTGGAACCCCGGCATGAAGAAAGAGTCTGTCGGGTTTGGCCTCGAACGCTACAAGTTCGCCAACTTCCTGCGCGAGGTCTACTTCGACAGCGACACCACCATCGGGCTGCTGAGTGGCGCGCCGTTCGACGATCCGTCGCACTGGTTCCTCAGCAACGACCAGATCAAGCAGGCGAGCGAGACGGTGAACCGCATTGCCGGGTCGCGGAGGCTGCTGTTCCACTCGCTGATCACGCCCAAGCAGCCGGGCTGGATGGAGGAGGTGGACCGGGTCATCGAAACGGTCCGTCCGACAAGCTGGAAGGGCTATACCATCGGCGATCCGCTGTCTCCGCAGACCACGCGCTACCCGTGGCGGCTGGACGACGAGACGCTGATGTATCCGTTCTACGAAAAGGCGGTGCGGGCGGGGATCACCAACATCTGCATCCACAAGGGGCTGCTGCCGAAAGACTACGAGACCTCGATTCCCGGCGGGGCGTGGCGCTACGCCAATGTCGATGATGTACCGAAGGCTGCGAAGGACTGGCCGCAGATGAATTTCATCATCTACCACGCCGGCCTGCGGGCGTTTCAGGAGAACCCGGCGGATGAACTCGCCGAGTTCGAGCGGACGGGCTATATCCGCTGGGTCTCCGATCTCGCGGAGATCCCGGCCAAGCATGGTGTCAGCAATGTCTTCGCGGATACCGGCACGTGCTTCGCGGTCTCGGCCGTGACCAATCCTCGGTTCTGCGCGGCGATGATGGGCACACTGGTGAAGGGCCTCGGCTACGACCACATCTTCTGGGGCACCGACTCGGTCTGGTACGGCTCGCCGCAATGGCAGATAGAGGCTTTCCGGCGGCTTGAAATCCCCGAGGACATGCAGAAGAAGCACGGGTTTGCTCCGCTCGGTCCGGCGGACGGGCCGGTCAAGGGCGCGATCCTGGGGTTCAACGGGGCGCGGCATTACAGTCTCGATCTGCATGCGGCAGCCGATCAGATGCCTTTCGACGGCATTGCGCGGCGGAAGGCGGCATATCTTGGCGACGGACCGGGGCGCAGCAACACAGCGTTCGGATACGTGGCGATGCCGGGCTGATACTTGGCGGCTTGCGCAAGGCCGGGGTGCGGGGCTACCTCCCGGGGCTGAAAGTCTCCGGAGGTTTCCCGCGCCATGGCCGTCAAGGATGTGAAGAAGGTTGTTCTCGCCTACTCGGGCGGGCTGGACACCAGTGTGATCCTGAAATGGCTGCAGGCGACCTATGGCTGCGAGGTGGTCACTTTCACGGCCGATCTGGGGCAGGGCGAGGAACTCGAGCCGGCCAGGAAGAAGGCCGAGATGTTCGGCATCAAGGAGATCTTCATCGACGACCTGCGCGAGCCGTTCGTCAGGGACTTCGTGTTCCCGATGTTCCGCGCCAACACGGTGTACGAGGGGCAGTACCTGCTTGGCACCTCGATCGCCCGGCCGCTGATCGCGCAGCGCCAGATCGAGATCGCCGAGGAGGTCGGCGCCGATGCCGTGGCACACGGCGCGACCGGCAAGGGCAACGACCAGGTGCGGTTCGAGTTGTCGTATTATGCGCTGAACCCGGACATCAAGATCATCGCGCCGTGGCGGGAATGGGACCTGACCAGCCGTACCAGGCTGATCGAATTTGCCGAGCAGCACCAGATCCCGATCGCCAAGGACAAGCGCGGCGAGGCGCCGTTCAGCGTCGATGCGAACATGCTGCACTCCTCGTCCGAGGGGAAGCTGCTGGAAGACCCCGCCGAGGAGGCGGACGAGATGGTCTACCAGCGCACCATCCGACCGGAGGATGCGCCGGACAAGGCGACCGTGATCGCGGTGGATTTCGTCAGCGGCGATCCGGTGGCGATCGACGGGGTGGCGCTGTCGCCGGCCTCCTTGCTGACGCGGCTGAACGAACTGGGCAAGGCGAACGGCATCGGCCGGCTGGACCTGGTGGAGAACCGCTTCGTCGGGATGAAGTCGCGCGGGGTGTATGAAACGCCCGGCGGCACGATCCTGCTCGCGGCGCACCGGGCGATCGAGAGCATCACGCTGGATCGCGAGGCGGCGCATCTCAAGGACAGCCTGATGCCGCAGTATGCGGAGCTGATCTATAACGGCTTCTGGTTCAGCCCGGAGCGGCGGATGCTGCAGGCACTGATCGATGCCAGCCAGGCGAGCGTGACGGGCCGGGTGCGGATGAAGCTGTACAAGGGCAACGTCACATGCATCGGGCGGGAAAGCCCGAACAGCCTGTATTCGATGAAGGTGGTGACGTTCGAGGACGATCAGGGAGCGTATGACCAGGTCGATGCGCAGGGCTTCATCAAGCTGAACGCGCTGCGGCTGCGGCTGGGGGCGATGGCCGGGCGGCGCGGCGGGGCTTTATAGGCAGGATTGGTCTGATCGGATCGGGGTAAGCGATCCTTCCGATCCGTCCGATTTTCCGGCACTGTCCGTGGTGGCAGATGCGGAGGCTGCGGACATGTATATACCGCCTCATTTCCGGGAAGACCGGATCGACGTGCTGCACGCGGGGATCCGGTCGGCCGGACCCGCGACCCTGGTTTCCATGACGGCGGAAGGGTTGTTCGCCAGCCACGCGCCGCTGCTGCTTGACCCGGAACCTGCGCCATACGGCACGCTGATCGGCCATCTCGCGAAGGCGAACCCGCACGCGGCGCTGGCCGATCGGGCGGTGCGGACCCTGGTGATCTTCAATGGGCCGAACGGCTACATCACCCCGTCGTACTACGCGGCGAAGCGGGAGCACGGCAAGGTCGTGCCGACGTGGAACTACGTCGCGATCCATGCCTATGGCACGCTGGAGATGTTCGACGATCCCGGCAAGTTGCTGGACGTGGTGACCCGGCTGACAAGCGCGCACGAAACCCCGCGCGCGGCGCCGTGGGCCGTGTCGGATGCCCCGGACGACTTCGTGCAGGGCATGTTGCGCGGCATTGTCGGCATCAGGCTGCCGATCGGCCGGCTGGAGGGCAAGGTGAAGATGAGCCAGAACCGCCCTGCGGCGGACCAGGCCGGGGTGATCGAGGGGCTTCGGGCGGATGGCCAGGAAGACGTGGCGGAGGCTGTCCTTAACGCGGTTCGCGGGTAGGCACACCCGCCGTCAGGTAGCCGAATGCGCTTCGGCCCGGGCGGCGTCGCGCATCGGGGCCCGTTGCGCCAGCCGGGCCTGCTCCTGTTGGCGCTGCAGTTGCTTTTCCGACTTGCGTTCGGCGAAGCGGCGCTGCTGGCGGGACAGCGGCGCGGCCGGCTGAGCGGCGGCCGTCTTCTCGGCTTTCCAGGCCGAACGGACGTAGGCAACCAGTTCGTCGGTGGCGCCGCTGGCTGGCAGGTCCGGGTCCGCGGTGGCCTCCGGCGGCGCGGCATCGGCCTGAAGCTGCTGTCTTTCCAGCCGGGTTTCGTTCTGGTGCGCGGCGCGGTTCAGCGCGTTGGCGTTGCCGCGCAGGCGGAGCACCTGGTTCAGCGGCAGATCGCGGTCGGCCGCCCGGCTGAGCGAATCCAGCGCGCCGAGGCTGAAGGCGATGGCCAGGGCGGCGAGGCGAAGCTGCCGGTTGGTGCGCGCCTCGTAGCTCGCGAGCATCGCGTTGGCGGCGCCTCGGGCGGCGGCGGCATCGCCCTTGACGGCGTCGAGAAACAGCGGAGCGAGGAAGCCAAGGATCTTATCGAGCACGGCTTGGGTGATCATGGCGAGACACCTCGGTTGCACCAATATGTCCATCGTTCTACCATAGCGTGTGGAATAAATCAAGAACAAAACCGCTTGACAGCTTCCCGCCACCGCCGCGGTCAGATCAATCGACGGGCTCGCCGGCGTTTCGTCCCGCCCCGGGGTCGGCGAGCCAGGCGAAGGCGCGCCGCACGAAGGCGTCGCCGTCTCGTTGCACCGGCGCTCCATGGGCGATGATGACGCGCTCGATATCCGGGGTCAGAATGCGCGCGAGCGCCGCCCGCGCGGCGCGTCGCTCGAGAAAGCTGGCTCGCCAATCACCCGGAATGCCGATGTTCGGCTCAAGGATGCCGCTGAGACGGGCGAGGACACCGCGCCAGCCTTTGACCAGGTCGCGCGGCAGGCTTTGAATAAGATCGGCGAAGATCGCCGACCGGCTGGCGCGGTGGAAGAAAACCACCTCGGTCATCGCGAAACTACCCCTGAACAGGACCTGGTCGATCTCCCCTTCCCAGCCGGGGTCCGCTGCGTCGACCAGGTCGGCATCGAACGCCAGGTCCGGGCGGCGGCGGCGCAGACCGGGCGGCGCGAACAGCTTCGCCCGCGGATAGGCCGCCTTCCACTCGGCCAGGAACAGGTGATGCAACTTGTTCGGCGAGACCAGGAATCTCGGCTCGCCGAGCGCCTCGACCTCGGCTTTCAACTCCGGTGTCATGCCGATCGGCGACCACACGAATAGGCTGCCGTCTTGCAGCCGCATGAGAGCCATGCGGGTTGGATATGGTATGCTGAAGAATGACACGGTCGGGCCGCCGGCGAGCCAGATGTCCGGCCCGAAGGCGTTGAGGGCAAGCGATTGGGTCAACCGGAAGGCACCCCATTTAACTGGCCCACATGCTACGTGCTGGCCGAATTGAACGCTCCGCCATCGAGCAGCAAGTTCTGCCCGACGATAAACCCGATCTTCGCCGAACACAGGAACGCGCAGGCATCGCCGAACTCGGCGGGATCGCCGACGCGACCGGCCGGAGTCTTCGCCGTCCGCTCGTGAATAACCTCGTCCACCGAGCGGTTGCTCTCGCGCGCCGCCTTTTCGAAGCCGCCGCGCAGGCGGTCGGTCAGGAACGGGCCGGGCAGCAGGTTGTTGATCACCACGTTATGCCGCGCCACCTGCCGCGCGAGGCCGGCGACGAAGCCCGTCAGGCCGGCGCGCGCGCCGTTGCTCATGCCCAGTTCCGGTATCGGCGACTTCACCGAACCGGAGGTGATGTTGACGATACGGCCGAACTTCCGGTCGATCATGCCGTCGATCACCGCCCGGATCAGGAAGATCGGCGCAAGCATGTTGCCGTCGATCGCCTTGATCCAGGTGTCGCGGTCCCAGTCGCGGAAGTCGCCGAACGGCGGGCCGCCGTTGTTGTTCACCAGGATATCCGGCGCCGGACAGGCTGCCAGCGCCGCGGCCCGGCCCTCCTCGGTACCGATGTCACCCGCCACCGCCGTCACCTTCGCACCGGTCAGGCGCCGAATGTCCGCCGCGGTGTCCTCCAGGGTCGACGCGGTGCGGGCCGTGATCACCAGCTCCACCCCCTCGCGCGCCAGCGAGATCGCACAGGCGCGGCCCAATCCCTTGCTGGCCGCGCACACGATCGCCTTTTTGCCGTGCAGTCCCAGGTCCATGGCTCGTTTCCCTTTCCCCCGGCGGCACCGTCGGCCGCCTCCGCGACAGCCTATCAGGCGGAAGTGACCGCGGGAAAGCGGCGGGAATTCATGCCCGCGGGATGATGTTGTTGTAAGCAGGGAGACATGTGGCCGCTGGGATGCGTCCGATTATAATTGTGGGTTCCATACCGTCCGGGCAGGAATAGTCGATGAAATTTGTACGCTTCGGAGCCGCCCTGTTGGCGGGAACGAGTTTCGCCGCCGGAATCGCCGCCGCTCCGGGCGGCCTGGCGCTATTGCGGCAGTTTGAGATCCGGCCAGCCGCCGCGCAGGGCACCGACCCGCAGCAGACCTACCACCTGCTGGCGCTGTTCGCCGACGTGCTGCGGCAAGTGCGCAGCGACTATGTCGATCCCGTCTCGGATCGCAAACTGGTCGACAACGCGCTGAACGGCATGCTGACGGGGCTCGACCCGCACAGTGCCTACATGACCGAGCAGCAGTGGCATGAGATGCGGACCGAAACCTCCGGGGAGTTCGGCGGCGTCGGGCTGGAACTGACAGACAATGCCGGGCTGATCCAGGTGGTCAGCCCGATCGACGGAACGCCCGCCTCCCGCGCCGGGATGAAGCCGGGCGACCTGATCACCTCAGTGAACGGCAAGTCTGTCGAGGGCCTCAGTCTGGACGACGCGGTGACCGCGATGCGCGGGGCGCCGAACACCACGCTGCACCTGATCGTCAAGCGGCAGGGCGTGGACAGCCCGATCGCGCTGGCGCTGACCCGCCAGATCATCCATATCGAGACCGTCAAAAGCCGGCTCATCGGCGGCATCGGCGTCATTCGCATCAGCGAATTCACCGAGCAAACCAACTCCGGCGTTCGCGCCGCGCTGAAGTCGCTGCGGGCGGACTCCGGCGGGCGGCTGGACGGGCTGATCATCGATTTGCGCAACGATCCGGGCGGCTTGCTGGATCAGGCGATCGTCGTCTCGAACGATTTCCTCGACCACGGCGGCATCGTCTCGACCCGCGGGCGGCACGCCGAGGACAACGAAAGCTGGTCGGCCAAGCCCGGAGGCGACGTGTCGGGTAATCTGCCGGTGGTGGTGCTGACCAACAACGGCACCGCCTCGGCGGCCGAGATCGTTGCCGCCGCGTTGCAGGACGATCATCGGGCCTTGGTGCTGGGCACGCGGTCGTTCGGCAAGGGCTCGGTGCAGACCCTGATCCCGCTGAACGGCAACGGTGCGCTGCGGCTCACCACGGCGCGGTATTACACGCCGTCGGGCCGCTCGATCCAAGGCCTGGGCATCACGCCGAATGTGGAGGTGGAGGAGACGCGCACACCCCAGCCGCATTTCGGGCCGGAGCATGAGGCCGATCTGCGGCACATTATTTCGAACGACGGGGGCGGCCAGGCGGAAGCGCCGCCGCCGCCGGCCGATGTGCCGGCAGCGGCGCGGGAGATTCCCAAGCTGCCGCCGGTTGGCTGGCCGGCGCTGGACCCGGACAAGCCGGGGACGGACTTTCAGTTGCAGCAGGGGCTGGTGCTTGTGCGGGCGATGGCGGCGCAGGTTCGGGCGGCGTCGCGCTGAGGCGATTGCGATCCCCGCCCACGGGCGGGGATTAATTTGCCGGCGTCACGCAACCGGCAAGCCCTCACGCGCTTCCGGAGCGAGGCCACAGTTGAAGCGCCGGACGATCCGTCCCGTCGCGCCCGGCCCGCCGGAGACCGACCGCCGATGAAGCGCGAGCATCACATCTACATCTGGTACATCTACGGCGCGCTGCTGGCCTTGTTCATCGTCCAGGACGTGCTGGCCTGGACCTGGCACGGCAGCGTCGAAACCCTGCCATACAGCAAGTTTGAGGACATGCTGCACCAGGGCAAGCTGGACAACCTGGTCGTTGGCACCGACAGCATCAGCGGCGAGATCAAGGACGCGGCCAAGGGGCAGCCGAACCGGTTCACCACGGTGCGGGTCGATCAGCCGCTGGCGCAGACGCTGACGCAGGACAAGGTGACGTTCGCCGGCAGGCCATCGTCGGGCTGGCTGGCCTCGACCCTCGGCTGGCTGGCGCCGCTCGCGTTCTTCTGGCTGATGTGGCTGTTCCTGGTGCGTCCGATGGCCGGCGGCCGGGCGGGCGGATTGATGAATATCGGCCGCAGCCGCGCCCGCGTCTATGTCGAGACCGACACCAAGACATCGTTCGCCGACATGGCCGGAGCCGACGAGGCCAAGGACGAACTGCGGGAGATCGTCGAGTTCCTGAAGGACCCCAAGCGGTATGGGCGGCTCGGCGCGCATGTGCCCAAGGGCGTGCTGCTCGTCGGCCCTCCCGGCACCGGCAAGACTCTGCTGGCCCGGGCGGTGGCCGGGGAGAGCGGGGTGCCGTTCTTCTCGATCTCCGGCTCCGAGTTCGTCGAGATGATCGTCGGCGTCGGCGCCGCCCGGGTGCGCGACATGTTCGAGCAGGCGCGCGCCAAGGCGCCCGCCATCATCTTCATCGACGAGGTGGACGCGCTCGGCGGCGCGCGGGGCGGGGCGATGCCCGGCGGCGGGCATGACGAGAAGGAGCAGACGCTGAACCAGCTTCTGTCCGAGATGGACGGTTTCGACCCCGGAACCGGGCTGGTGATCCTCGCCGCCACCAACCGGCCCGAGGTGCTCGACCCCGCCCTGCTGCGCGCCGGCCGGTTCGACAGGCAGGTCCTGGTAGACCGCCCGGACCGCAAGGGACGCGCCGAAATCCTGCTGGTGCATTTGCGCAAGGTGAAACTCGGCGCGGGCGTCCAGCCGGACGCGATCGCCAGCCTGACGCCAGGGTTTACCGGGGCCGATCTGGCGAATCTGGTGAACGAGGCGGCGCTGCTGGCGACGCGGCGGGATGCCGACGACATCACGCTGCTGGACTTCGAGCAAGCGATCGAGCGGATCGTGGCGGGCCTGGAGAAGCGCAACCGTTTGCTCGGCAAGCATGAGCAGGCGGTGGTGGCACATCACGAGATGGGGCACGCGATTGTCGCCATGGCGCTGCCGGATGTCGATCCGGTGCACAAGATTTCCATCATCCCGCGCGGCATCTGGGCGCTCGGCTACACGATGCAGCGGCCGACGGATGAGCATTTCCTCATGAGCCGCGCCGAACTGGTGCATCGGATGACGGTGCTGCTTGGCGGCCGGGCGGCGGAGAGTTTGGTGTTCGGGGAAATCTCCACCGGCGCGGCGGACGACCTGGTGCGGGCGACGGAGATCGCACGCAGCATGGTGGTGCGGTTCGGCATGGATCCCGACCTCGGGCAGGTGGCGTATGAGCCGGAGCGGCAACGCATGCTGCACGGTCCCGGCGCGGACTGGCAGCCGCGCCGGTACGCGGAATACACCGCCGCCGGTATCGACCGGGCGGTGCGGTCGCTGATCGAGAAGGCCTACCGGCTGGCGGGGGAGATTCTCGGCAACAACCGCGAGCTGCTGCTGAGTTCGGCGCAGCGGCTAATCCAGTCCGAGACGCTGGACGAGGCGGCGCTGGAGGACGTCAGGACGGCGGTGAAGCGGGCAGTGATCGAACCGCCCCGGCTGCCGGCACCGCTGGCGGCGGAGTAGGCAATCCGGGGATAGCATCTGCCCTCGAATGTCGGTTGCACCGCTCCGTTTCATGGCCGGATTTATTCCAAGGTCCGGTGCGAACAACTCTCCGCGTCCAACTCGATAGGGGTCGGCTTGTCCGGGCCACCCGCTGCCGTGACCAAGTGGCCCGGACAAGCCGGCCATGACAGGGAGGCGGACTTCTCGTGTGTCAAACTCAACGGCGGCTGGTATAAATGTCATGGTGGCCCTTTGGCCGCCGTGACGCAGTGGCAACCACTACCGGCCATCGCGGCGCCGCCGGCTCGTTAACTCCGTGGTGAAGCGCGGTGGATCGAATCCCGCTGGCGCGTGCCGAGACGCACGGCCGAGCGGCTTCAACAGCGCGCGCGGGCAGGGCGGCTTTGTCAACCACCTCGGCCGGGCGCCGCCCGCCGCGGATGCGCGAACCAGATCAGCACGATAAGCGCGAGGAACAACCCACCCGAAAGCTGGAACAGATCGGTCGCCGACAGCATGAACGCCTGCCGCGTCACCTCCTGGTCCAGCATCGCGTACGCCTGTAGCGCGTTCGTGCCGAGGCCCTGGAGGGTGCCCAGCGTATCGCCGACAGCCAGGTTGCCGGTGGCTATGCTCTCGGTCAGGTAGGCGTGATGGCGGGTGGCGCCGTCCTCCCACAGCGTGGTCCAGACCGAGGCGGCGAACGAGCCGGCCATGATGCGGGTAAAGTTGTACAGGCCCGAGGCGGCAGGTATCCGTTGCGGCTCCAGTCCGGACAGGATGATGGCGGTCAGCGGAATGAAGAATGTCGCCATGGCGATGCCTTGCAGCAAATGCGTCAGCGCGATCGTCGCGGCATCGACGTCCGGCGCGAACCCGGCGCGCCAGAAGCCGCAGGCGGCGAAGACCAGGAACGCCACCGTGGCGAAGATGCGCGGATCGACCCGGGTCAGCAGCCGCCCCACCACCGGCGACAGCAGCAGCGCGAAGACGCCGACGGGCGCGGTGACCAGCCCCGCCCAGGTCGCGGTGTAGCCCTGGAACCGTTGCAGCCACATCGGGATCAGCACGACGTTGCCGAAGAACACCGCGTAACCCAAAGTGATCGCGATCGTTCCTGTGGTGAAATTCCGCCCGGCAAACAGCGTCAGATCGACGATCGGCCGCTCCTCGGTCAGTTCCCAGATCAGAAAGAAGGTAAAGCCGATCACCGCGACGACTGCGAGAATAACGATCTCGGTGGAGCCGAACCAATCGAGTTCCTTGCCTTTGTCTAACATAATCTGCGTGGCGCCGACCCAGATCACCAGCAGCACCAGGCCGACAAAATCGACCGAAAGCTTGCGCGTTGGCGTTTCCCGCCCGTGTAGCGCCGCCCAGGTCAGCCAGGCGGAGAACAGGCCGATCGGCACATTGATGTAGAAGATCCAGGGCCACGACCAGTTGTCGGTCAGCCAGCCGCCGAGCACCGGGCCCATCACCGGCGCCACCACTGTCGTCATCGACCAGAAGGCGATCGCCATGCTGGCTTTCTCCTTCGGGTAGCTCTGCAACAGCAGCGACTGCGACAGCGGAATCATCGGGCCGGCGACCAGTCCTTGCAAAAAACGGCAGGCCAGGAGCACCTCCAGGCTGCCGGCGAGTCCGCATAGCAGCGACGCCACGGTGAATAGCAGCACCGAGGCGATGAACAGCCGCAATTGCCCGACGCGCTGGCTCAGCCAGCCGGTCAGCGGCACGGCGATGGCGTTGGCGACGCCAAACGAGGTGATGACCCAGGTGCCCTGGCTCGGACTGACGCCGATATCGCCGGCGATGTAGGTCAGCGCCACATTGGCGATGGTGGTGTCGAGCACGTTCATGAACGTCGCCAGCGACAGCGCGATGGTGGCTGCGACCAGCCGCCCGCCATGCAGCGGAGGATGCGGCGCCTGGCCGGGAGATTGGGCCATTCGGTTAGCGCACGGCCGCCGCGACCGCGGGCCGGGGTGCTGGGGTGTTGTCGGCGATGATCCGCGCGATCAGCGGGCCGGCGTCCTGGTCGAGGCCGCTGAACACCGCGGTGCTGGCGACGGTGTCCTGCTGCCGCCCGTCCGACAGCAGCGGGCCGGTTTGGTCGTTGACTTGCACCTCCACCTGCATTGACAGGCCGATGCGCAGGGGGTGCGCCTTGACCTCGGCCGGGTCGAGGGCGATGCGCACCGGCACGCGCTGCACCACTTTCAGCCAGTTGCCGGTGGCGTTCTGTGCTGGCAGCAGCGAGAAGGCGCCTCCGGTGCCGGCGGCTAGGCCGGTGACGCGGCCTTGGTAGTGCACGCCACCGCCGTAGATATCCGCGGTCAGATCGGCCGGCTGGCCGATACGCATATGGCGGAGTTGCGCTTCCTTGAAGTTGGCGTCGATCCAGACCTGCTCGAGCGGCACGATGGTCATCAGCGGGACGCCCGGGGTGGTGCGCTGGCCGACCTGGGCGCTGCGGCGGGCGATTTGGCCGGAGGCCGGGGCCGGCACGCTGCAACGGCGCAGCGCCAGCCAGGCGTCGTGCAGTTTCGACGCGGCGCGCAGCACGCGGGGATGGTCGGCGATGGTGGTGTTGTCGATCAGCGCGCGATTGGCCTCGGCGCGAGACCGGGCTTCGGCGAGTTGCGCCTGCGCTTCTTGCAGCGTGTCGCTGGCATGCTTGAGTTCCTCGGCCGAGACGGCGCCGGTGCCGGCGAGATGCTGGCGGCGGGCCAGGTCCTGTTCGGCGCGGGCGAGGGTGGCTTCGCGGGCGGCGACGGCGGCGGACAGGGCGGAATCGGTGCTGAACAGCGTCGCCACTTCGCGCACCGTCTGGGCGAGATCGGCTTTGGCCTGGTCCAGCGCGAGGCGAGCGTCGGCGTCGTCGATTTCGATGAGGATTTGGCCGGCCTGGACGAAGTCGGTGTCGTCGGCGTGGATGGCGACAATGGTGCCGGAGACCTGCGGCGTGACCTGGATGACGTTGCCGGCGACGTACGCGTCGTCGGTTGATACCTCGAAGCGGCCGACGCGGTCCCACCAGACGGCGAAGGCGGCGCCGATGCCGAGAAAGCCGGCGGTGGCAACCAGCAGCAGCCAGCGGCGGGTATTGCTTCGGCGGGACGGGGCGGCAGGGGCCGGCGCGTTCATGGCTCGGTCGTCTCCGCCGTGGTCACGGCGGGCGTAGGCCTGCCATCCACGCCTGTGTTCGTGGGCGCGAAAGGCGTCGATGCCGGCCTTCGCCGGCATAACGGGGTGGTGTTGCCGGCGAACCGTTCGCGCGGGCGGCGGGGGGTCATTCCGTTGCCCCGTTGGCGAGGAGCCGCCGCAGGTAGCCAGCCAGGCACGTTACGTCGTCAGCGGTGAAGCCTTCGAGGTGATCGTTGAGCACCTCGATCGCGACGGGCGTGAGGCGGGGGCGCAGCGCGTGCCCCGCTTCGGTGAGCGACAGGCGGATGATGCGGCGGTCTTCGTCGCTGCGGTCACGGCGGATCAGGCCCTGCTCGACGAGGCGATCGAGCATGCGGGTCATGGAGCCGCTGTCGTAGCCGATGGCGCGGCAAAGCTCGGCGGCGGTCTGGCCCGGGCCGTTGGCGATGCGCATCAGCATCACCCACTGCGGGCCGGTCAGGCCGAGTTTGCGAGCCCGGTGGTCGAGGGCTCGGGTGAGCATGGAGGCGACGTCGACCACGAGGCGACCGATGTTGCCGGTAGGGGTATAGGTGTCGGGAGTGTAGATCGGGGGGCTGGGAGCGGGTTGGTGCACGGGTGAGGCTTTTCGCTGCCTGAGCAGATATTGCCTGGGCAGGGATGGGTGTCAACGGGCCGGGTTGTCCGGTTGGCCGGTGCTACCTTATGTAACGGTGTGACTATGCAGCGAGGCCCGGGCGCTTGAAGGTCCGGGCCTCCGGTTCACCGGTCAATCAAATGGTGAAACGATTCGAAATTCTGAGGGCGCGATCGTCAAAGCATGCCAAGTCTTTTACATGCTCGTTTTTCGATAGATCTTGTTTTTGACGATCTCCTGGTATCGAGGGTCTCGCTTTACCAGCAATTCTACCACAAGCATGATATGGGACACGCTGATCTGTTCTTCGGTGAACCACTGAAGCAGGTCAGGATTGACGCTCGGATTCAAGCTCGGCGAGGTTGCCATTGTCCATCCGTAATCGTCGAAATCCAGGTGCCCGCCAGGCTTCAGCATGCGATCGAGAAGGAAGAATGCGAGACCATCTATATCCCAGGTATGAGCGCCGTCGAGAAACACGTAATCATAGATCGGCGCAGGATTGCTGATCATCAACCGCATCAGGGACCAGTTGTACGAATCTCGCGACCTTGTCGAACTGCCAAAGGCGCGAACATTCTTACAGCCCTCCGCGGCAAGGCGCTGCACAACCGAGCGGGTGATCGCTTCGTAGTCGAAAATATGCAGCATCCCGTCCTCGGGCAACAGTTTTGCCAGCTCGAGGCTCGTGTCGCCATGCCAGACGCCGACCTCGGCAGCGGCGAATCCCGATGGAAGCCCGTTGGGGAAGGTATGCCGGAGAAACGCGCAGGTCTGGCTGCCGCCCGGGCCGACCCGCCGCTTGCGCCGGTCTGGATCGCGGGCGTCACGGGCAAAAAGTTCGAGAGTGATGTCCGCCGCGGAAAGCAGCTTCCCATTTGCTTCGATCTGCATGTCGGACATGTTCACTCCTGACGGATGGGCAGGGGTTTGCGGAACAGCAGGTTGTGAAATGTATATCGGAGGTTCATTCGTTTCCAATACACCACTCTGTCCGTCACCTCGGTGGCAATCGGACCGGTCACCCGCAATCCAGCGGAGGCGGCGGTCTCCGCCATGCCCAATATGTCGGTTGCATCGAATGGGCGGAACGGCACGCCGTAGGCCTGGACGCCGCCGGTATCCATGCCCGGACCCCAATAGTCGGTGGAAATGTAGAGGTGACCGCCGGGCACCAGCACCCGCGCCATTTCGGCGAAGAAACGCTTGAGGTTCACTCCGTGCTCGATGACGGAAAGGCTGGCGGCGTAGCCGGCGCTGTTGTCGGGCAGGTCGGTCAAGCACTCTATATTGCCGTGGCGGTATTCAATCGGCCCAACCCGCACGGCATCCTTGAAGGTCAAGTTGACACCGAGCAGATTGGTGAATCCCAGCCTCGCGAGGGACGGCAGGAAGGTGGAATAGACTTCCGCGCCGGCATCCAGCACCAAGGCGTTTCGTGGCGCGGTATGCAGCGCGTGGTACAGCGCCAGCAGAGTATCCCAGTTTTTCGGCGTGTCATTATGCAGTGGCAAGCCGTTTTCATGGAGCAGCATGAGGGCTTCGGCCACTGAGGCGCGGGTCAGCAGGGCGCGGTTTGTCTCGCGAGCGACGAAGTCCCGCAGGTAGACTCCAGGCGGCGCTGCTTCGGCCGGGTGGATATACGTCATGTGAACTCCGGATGCCGGGGAGGTGTGCCAAAGGCACGACGCTAATGACAGAGTATGGTTAACAAAAGGTTAGCAGGAGCCGCAATCATATCCCGAGTCGTTAACCGGGTGTTAACCGCCGGACGTTTAGGATCGGCATCGACACTGGCAGGACAGCCTGAAAGGGACTGACGCATGCGGACGGACCACGCCAACTCCGGGCTGTGGATCTTCTGGCCGGACTATAGCCACGACAACCCGTTTCAGCTCATGGTGTATCGAGCCTTTCCACCCGCGTGGGCGGTGCGGTCCGGCACCCTGGAGGCAGCGGCGGCGGCGCTGGCGGAAGGTGGCCGGGCGGTTGTGTTTCATCTGCATTGGGAAGACGCGGTCTATCGTGCGGCGCAGGATGCGGCGGCGGCCGAGTCCCTGGTCGAAACCTATCTCCTGCGGCTGGATGGCTTCATCGCCGCGGGAGGCCGGTTCGTCTGGACAGTGCATAATGAGGCCCCGCACGAGCCTCGCTTTCCCGAACTGGATGGAAAGCTGCGTGCCGCCCTGGCGGCTCGCGCCCGGGTTGTTCACATGCATAGCGTCGCCGCCGCGTCCTGCATGGCGCCGCGATTGGGCATATCCGCGTCCCGCGTGCTGGTGACAGCCTTGGGCGGCTTTACCGGCCATTACCCGGATGACATCAGCAGGGCGCAGGCCCGCCGTTATTTCGGCATTGACGACAGCGCGCCGGTGTTTCTGACGCTCGGTGCCGTGCGTCCTTACAAGGGTGTGGATGTGCTGCTGGATGCATTCGCCGCCGCCCATGCGGTACGGCCGGCACTGCGACTGATCTTGGCCGGCCGATCCGGCCACCAGGCCGCCGGCCGCTTCGTGTGGTTGCGCCCGGGCGTCATGATGATGCCGCGCTACATCGACGATTCCACCATCCAATATGTCATGCGGGCAGCCGACTTTGGTGTTTTCGCCTTCCGGCGCGTGATGGTTTCCTCATCGGTGCTGCTCGCCGAAACCTTTGGCCTGCCGGTCATCGTGCCCGCGCTGCCGACGTTGCTGGAAATGGTCGAAAACGGCCGCAATGGCTTGATCTATCCCGCCGGGGACAGCAGCGCGCTGACACGTGCGATGCTCGTCGCCGCCAATCTGTCCGACGCCGGCCGCCTGGCACTTAGTGACGGAGCGCTGGAGGATATTCTCCGGCGGGACTGGCATGATTACACCAGCGCCCTGATTGAAGCCGCGCTTTAGAGCATTTTCAGCCTGACTGGAAAGGTGGCGGAAGAAGCCTTTTCGTCATGGCCCGGCTCGTCCGGGCCACCCCCGCCAGCACCTGCCGCGACAGGTGGCCCGGACAAACCAAGCCGGGCCATGACGGTGTGAGCGTGTCCAGGCAGCCTGAAGCCGCTTCAGACAGCGCCTTCGAGGCGGGGGGCTTTCAGGATTTGCGGCCGCTGGCTTGAGTCAGACGATTTCGATTGCCGGGAACGGGAAGATCAACCTGCCGCCGGCGGCCAGATATTCGGCTTCCCGCCGCATGATCCCCTCGCGAAAATGCCACGGCAGCACCAGGAAATAATCCGGGACCATAGCGCGTGCCTCGGACTCCGAGACGATCGGGATGCCGGTGCCCGGAGTGAAGGCACCGAACTTCTCGTGGTTCACCTCGGCGATGCAAGGCAGCAGATCGGGGCCGATACCGCAGAACTGAAGCACAACGTTTCCCTTCGTAGAGGCGCCATAGCCAACCACTGTCTTGCCGTCCGCCTTCAGCATCTCCAGCAGCCGGCGCAAGCCGGCGCGGTGGCGGTGCACACGCCCCTTGAACTCCCGGTACGGGCGCAGCGTGTTCAGGCCCATCCGCTCCTCCTGCTCGAGAAGCCACGCAACCTGAGCCTCTGGACCGCGGCGTGGATCATTGTGCCGGACCGCGGTCACGGCGAAGCTGCCGCCGTTTACCGCATTCATCGTCACGTCGAGAATCCGCATCCCGGCGGCGCCCAGTATGCGCTGCACCACGCCGAGCGAGTAGTATTCGAGATGTTCGTGACAAATGGTGTCATAGGAGCCCAGCCGCAGCATTGCCGGCATGTAGGACTGCTCGAAGTGCCAGACGCCATCGGCGGCCAGCACGCTTTCCACCTGGCGGGCGAACGCGACCGGGTCTTCAAGGTCATAAAACATTGCGATGGACGTGACGATGCGCGCTGGAGCCCCGCCCGCGCGGCGATACAGTTCGGCCGAAAAGAAATCGGGCAGCAACGCAATGTCGTCCGGATAGAAGTGGCGAAACTTATCGCCGGTGGGATCGATGCCCATCCGCCGGAGTCCGGTTGTGCGGTATGCCTTCAGCGAAGTTGCATCGTTGCTGCCGATATCCAACACCGCGTCGCAAGGCTTGAGGTCGGCCCGGCGCTCGAGCTTGCGAATCGTCTCCGTCAGATGCTCGACCATGCCGCGGTTCAGGCCGGAACGATAGCCGTAGTTCTGCCCGTACATCTCATCGGGGCCGTAGGAGTGAGCAAGCTGCAGCAGTCCCGACGCGGGGCACAGGACGAGGCGCAGCGGACCGGTGGTAACCGGCGCCGCGGGCTGCCGGGGGAACACACCGGTCAGGGCCTGCTCGCCGAGGTCCAGCACCTCGACCAGGTGCGCACTTCCGCTGATGCGGCAGTGGCCTATTTCCCGGCACGGGCCGGTTTGCGGGTGGTTCCCGGATTGATGCCAGGGAAGAGGGGCGGCATCGGCCACCGCGTTGACATTTTGCGAGAGCAAATCGTGCATAGCCGTCTCCGGCGGAAACCGCCAACGTTATGAATCCCGGGTTGCGCCGCCATGCGGCGAGGCATCGTCAACCGATGGTCTCGAGGCTGCGGACAGTCCTCGCCGTGCATGCGCGTTGGCCGGACCCGTGGCGCACGAGATCCGCCTCCACCATTTCGGCTATCATCTCCTCTAGAGGAATGGTCGGCTGCCAGCCCAGCTTCGCTTTCGCCTTGCTGGCGTCGCCGAGCAGAACGTCGACTTCGGCCGGGCGGATCAGGTCGCGCCGCCTGACGACGTGCTGGCGATAGTCGAGGCCTGCATAGGAGAAAGCCAGCCGGCAGAAGTCCCGGATGGTCGTCGTGCGTCCGCTGGCGACCACATAATCGTCCGGCGCCGGCTGCTGCAGCATCAGCCACATCGCCTGCACGTAGTCGCGCGCGTGTCCCCAGTCCCGCCTGGCATCCAGATTGCCGAGGGGGAGTTCCCGCGCCAGGCCCAGCTTGATGCGGGCAACGGCATCGGTGATTTTGCGCGTAACGAACTCGATGCCGCGCAGCGGGCTTTCATGATTGAACTGGATGCCGGACGATGCGTGCAGGCCGAAGCTCTCACGGTAATTGATGGTCATCCAGTGAGCGTAGAGCTTGGCGATTCCGTAAGGGGAGCGCGGGTAGAACGGCGTGTCTTCATTCCGCCGCGGTTGTTGCGTCTTGCCGAACATCTCGGATGACGATGCCTGATAGAAGCGGGCGGTGGAACGGGTAATGCGGATCGCTTCCAACAAGTTGGCGGCGCCGAGCCCGGTCACGTGCGCGGTCAGCAGCGGCTGGTTCCATGAGGTGGGGACGAAGCTTTGGGCGGCGAGATTGTAGATCTCGTCGAACTCATGGGCTTGCAAGATACGGATCAAACTCGATAAATCGGTGAGGTTGCCGTCCACCAACTCGACCTCATCGGCTATGCCGAGCCAGCGCAGTCGTTCGCCGATGACATCGGACGACGCGGAGCGCCGGGCCATGCCGATGACCCGGTAACCCTTGCGCAGAAGCAATTGCGATAGGTAGGCACCGTCCTGGCCGGTGACGCCGGTGATCAGACAGGTTGGCATGGACGCACACGATGAACGGACGCGCAGCCGGCGAGACGGAATAGCGCGCGTTGCACGGCGGATGCGATATCGTGCCGCTGGGTGGGCTTTGGCGAGGTCGTCATTCTGGCAGCACTCCCAAATCTTCCGGCCGAGCCGGCCTTAACAAGACGCCGCGGCAGATTTAGGCGGTAAGTATTAAGAACTGGTTAACGGATAGGACGATAGGGAATGCCCGCATATTTCGGATGCCCGGTGGCAACGCGGATTTTGGGGCCGCGTTTAGGCCCCGATCGACCAGTGTGGCTTAGACCAGTTATGCGACCATGGGTGGCAAAACTCATTGTCGCAAGATATCATATGGATTGCAGATTGGGACCTCCACCCCAGTGAAGACTATGTGGAAACGGGCGGACTTGACGTGACGTCAGATCGGTTGGGAGATACCGCATGCGGAGCAGCGGGCTATCGAGCGAGACGTGCCGAAGTTCGAAGCCGAGCGCATCGTTCGGCCCGGTGCGGTTGTCCGCATTGGCATGCAACCAGCTGGCCAACCGCGTTGGCGCATCCGTGGATCGACAGTGATAGCCGTCCCGTGGACGTGGTAGTGAAGCCGGTCGGCCTGACCCTTCGCGTCGTCACGGTCATCAGAATCGACAGATAGATTTATTGGCAAGATCAACAATGTATCGCAGGCTTGATCGATATGAGGATCGATCCCTTGGGCTGCCCTACCCGGTCGTGCTGTGCGATGGGGTTGAGGAGGAGATCAATGACGAAACCGGCGAACGTGTCGGGATATCCATTCCCCGCCTGGACGATCTTGTCGCGACGGTCGCGATCGCACGGATTTTGCGCCCGCTCCAACTGGACGGCGCTGAGGTCAGGTTCGTCCGCCGCATCATCGGACGATCGGCCAAGGATTTTCCCGCTGGCTTGCATATGGCGCCGGAAACCTGCTCGCGCTGGGAAAATGGCAAGCAGACCGTGGGCGAACGGGCTAATAAGCAGGTCCGGCTAGCTGCCATCGTCGTGCTGCGTGAAAAGGTCGCCCTGGTTAACGCGGACGTGGAAGCGGTCGTTAATATGCGGATACAGCCGAGGACGAGAGATGAATTTCCTTATTTGGAGATCGGGCTCGTGCAGGGTCAGCAATGCGGTAATGATGACGGTGAGGCGTGGGATCTGAAGCCAGCCGCATAGTCAGTCCGCGCGAACTGATCGCGGTTCAATCTTCTTTTTGGGGCCGGTCATGGCAACCGGCCGAGACCGGACAGAAATGCGATTGGCGCCGTTGGCGCTCGAAGGGCACCTCCGCATTTGACAATAGCCTCTTTTGTATATTTCGAAGTAACGTCGCCGGTGTCATACTGGGAACCCACGCCAATTCGTCGCCAGATTCGGCTATCGGCCCATAAGGCTGCCAGGGACAGCGCCTTGTCCCACCCCCGTCCAGCCATGCACCCGCGGTAATTCTATTTTGCTTGACCGGCAACCTGTTCCGGATCACCATCGGTCACGTACAAAGGAATATTTTGGTTCAATGAATTGAAATAACCCCCTCGTGTTGGCCGCAGCCGCGTCAGGGCTACTCTACGCGATGCTGTCGGGCGCTTCGGCTCCGTCCCTGGCACAGACGGCCGAAAGGCCGGGATCCGTGATCGGCGACAACGCGGCGACCGAGAGCGATGCCGACTTGGCAAGGCAGCTCCAGAATCCCGTCGGCGATCTCATCAGCTTGCCATTGCAAGACAATATCAATTTTGGCTACGGGCCGCACAAAGCGGTCCAGAACGTTCTCAACCTGCAGCCCGTGATACCCTTCCATGTAAACGACGACTGGAACATCATCACACGCACCATCCTGCCGATCGTCTGGAACCCGGACTTATCGCCAGCTTCGAGCGTGCCGGTGGGACTTGCCCCGACCTCTTTCACCGCGTTCCTGGCACCCAGTCATGACATCAACGGGTGGCTGTGGGGCGCCGGCCCGGTCGTGCAGCTTCCGTTGATCAGCAGCGCCACGCTCGGTTCGAGCGTTTGGGGCGCCGGTCCGAGCGCGGTGATCGTCTACTCGACCGGGCCGTGGGTCGCCGGTGCGTTGGTCAACAACATCTGGTCGCTTGGCGGCACGCACGGGCCTTCAGGCAACAGCTACAACACCTTCCTGGCCAATCCGTTCGTTGCCTACAACTTCGACAGCGGGTGGTACATCTCCGCCGCGCCAAACATCACCGCGAACTGGCAGGCCAACGGGACCAAATGGACAGTGCCCGTCGGCGGGGGCCCCGGGCGGGTGTTTCGTATCGGCTCGCTGCCGGTCGATCTGTCGCTCAACGCCTATTACAACGTCGTAAGGCCGGCCTATGGCGCTCCCTGGCAACTGAGCCTGCAACTCACCTTCATTTTCTGATCAGGGCAACCCACGACGGGAGATCAAGCGCATGAGCCCGCAAATCGAAGAGGCCATGATCGCCAAAAGAACGATGCTGCAAGGCGCGGCCGCGGCACTGATCGCGCCGGCGCTCACCGGCGCCGCTGCGGCGGCGGAAACGACGTTGCGGCAGGACGATCTGAAACCCGTGATCGTTGAGGACGGCGTCTCGTTCGAACTCCCCGGCGTGCGCATTGGGACGGCGGAATACCGCGAAGGTCCAACCGGGTGTTCGGTGTTTCACTTCCCGGAGGGCGCGGTGTGCGAGGTTGACGCGCGCGGCAGCGGGCCCGGATTGTTCGGCGGCTATCCGGGCATCGATGCGCTGTTTCTCTCGGGCGGTTCGCTGTACGGCCTCGAGGTCGGGTCCGGCATCGCCAGCACAATCCTTGCCCAGCGCAAGAAGACCAGCGTCAAGGACATAGCCTTCGTATCCGGCGCGATCATTTACGATTTTCTTCGGCGCGATACCCTGGTTTACCCTGACAAGCGTCTCGGCGCCGCGGCGTACCTGGCCGCGGTACCCGGGCGATATCCCGTCGGCGCGCGCGGCGCCGGATGCTCGGCCTCCGTCGGTCAACTCGGCTCCAAGCGCTTCGTGCCCGACCGCGGCGGCCAGGGCTGCGCGGTCGGCAAGCTCGGCGCCGCGTCTATCGGCGTCTTTACAGTCGTCAAGCCGCTCGGCGCGATTTTTGCCGAGGACGGCCGGCTGTTGCGCGGCTACGTCGACAGGCAAACCGGTGAGCGTCATTCGCTGGATGATATTATCAGGAACTACCCGGAAGAAGTCGGCCTGATCGACAGTACGGCAGGCGGCCATACCACCATCATCGCCGTCATCGTTGACAAGAAGATCCCCGCCGTCGAACTTCGCCAGTTCGGGCGGCAAATTCATGCTGCGATGGCGCAGGTTATACGACCGTTTCATACGCCACTGGACGGGGACGTCCTGTTCTCGGTTTCCGTCGGCGAAGAGCCGCTGGGTTTTCCCGCGGCGATAGCGGCCGAGGTCGCGTCGGGTCTGGCGCACCAGGCCATCTACAGCGCTGTCCTGACATGAAAGCGCGGCCCGCGACACCGGGAGAAGTCTCATGAACAGCGCCGTCGCCTTGACCATTGCGATCGTTACCGAAGTCGCCGGCACCACGTTCCTGCAGTTGTCGCAACAGCTTACCAAGCCGGTCCCGGCAGTGGTCATGGGCCTGTGTTATCTTGCAAGTCTCTACTTCCTGTCGCTTGCCTTGAAAACGATTCCGATCGGAATCGCCTACGGGATCTGGAGCGGACTTGGAATCGTGCTGATTTGCGGCATCGGCTACGTGAAATTCCATCAGGTGCTTGACTTGCCGGCGATGATCGGTACCGGCCTCATCATCGCCGGCGTCGTCATCGCGAATGTCTTCTCGAAATCCGTTGTGCATTGAGCGGGCGCCGGTGCAAGGTCCGGCCCTGATCCGCGGCCCGCGCCGCGCGGTTACGGTGCTTGACCCGAATGGAACCTATAGCCTAACTATCATCCGGTCAGGCAGACGGAGTTGGCTCGTATGCGAAGAGGCTCCAATCGGTGTTCCGCGTTGCTCGCCTGCACGGCTCTTGTTCTGTCGGCTGGCGCGGCCTCGGCACAGATCAATCCGTTTCCCGGCCGGGATCTGGCAATTTCAGACAGCGATCTGACCGTCATCGGAGAAGTGGCGGGCGGCTTGATCGGCGGCAATGTGGTGCCTGCAGGCACGACGCTGCAATGGTACAACGGTGAAACACATCGGCGGGGGACCATCCAGGTGCTGGGGTCAGGCCAGCAGGATGGCCGGCCGTGCCACAGGTTGCGCTATACCTTGCCGGTCAGGTCGCCGGCTGGATCGCGGGCCTACGACCTGACCTGGTGCAAGATGGCGGACGGCGACTGGAAGATCGCGCCGAAGTAGGCGCGGCTCGAAACACCCCTCGATCGCTGGCCGGGACTGGAGTTTCCATGAACCGGTGCGACGAGGGCTCGTGTTCACTTACGGTCCAGTGTCGTCAGGGTGCGGGCGGCCACGCCTTCTGCACCGAGCCAAAGCTCTTGAACTGCTTCGACACATTGCCGCTCAAGCGAACGTTGTAGGGGTCGAGGGCCAGGATTTTCGACGACTTCGGGTTAAGCGCCGCGAAATCGATCCAGAACACGGCCGGGCTCTTGGCGGGTATCACGTAAAACACCTTGTGGGTGAGGTCGACGATCGTGCCCCATCGCGTGGGCCACGTGTCCACGGAGTCGCCGCCGGAGGTGTCATGCGATCCGAACGGAACGGCGACGTTGCGGGCAATCCCGGCCAGATAGCTTACGGCTTCATAGGTGTTTGCAGGCTTCGGCAGCGTCTTGAGGTAGGACGAGGCGCGGACGAAGCGGCTGGCCGGGTCGACGTCACCGGGCATTGGGAGGTCGCCGCCGAACAGCTTGTAGCGCTTCAGGTTAACGAGTTGCTCGTCCATCGTCGGTTCATTCGTCATGACGGTGACATCCTTGCCATGATGAACGACGAGTTTGCCGCCGACGTATTCCAGGACCGCGCTGTCACCAGTAGCATCCTCGATCGCGAGGTGCAGTGGCCATTCCCGCCCGGCCGCCTTGCTCGACACGATTTGCACGGTCTTGAGCCCGTCAAGGGCCTCAGCAACCGAGGCGTAGTTGTCCAGGACATACTGCGCCCATTGGACGTTCGAGACGGCAGGGCGGGTGTCCGGGATCTCGTGCTCGGTGCCGTGCAGATACAGCAGGTGCGCGCTGAGCCCGGCCTCGTTCATGCCGTCGCTCGCCCCGGCGTCGAAGGCCGTCAGCACCGCGCTCGCGAACTTCGACGTCCACCGCGCCGCGTTGCCCTCGGCGACGCCACGCCGCGCGATGCCGCGCGGCAGGTAGACGAGGCGTGCCTCATCCTCCCTGTAGAGGTCCCAGGTCCTGGCGGCAACCACGGCCTGGCCGTTGTCGTTCCACAAGATAAGACTGCATGAATTTGCCGAATCCACGAAACCGAGGCATGCGACGGCGGCGGTCACGAAGCCGACCGTGGTAGAAATGAGTTTCTTTTTCATGCTTGTCTCTTCCGGTTGGCGCGTTCACGACTATATCGTTTCTAGCGCATTCGCAGCCGGTTAATCCCCGGCGAAAACGCATACGTGGCTTGCTAGCCAGTCAACACGGTGCGTCCCTTGAAGGGGTTGACGCGTAGAAGCCCAGGGGTCCTGGTACGATCACGCGAACCGGACAAAGAGAGTACTTTCGTGTCCAGACCCCAGCTACACCTACAGGCGGGTGTTTTCCACGCGCTTGCCTAGGATGCCGCCAACGAGTTGGCCGAGTTCCGTTGCGAACTGCCCGTCATTCGATCCGGTTCGCTTACATTGAATTAGGGCGACCCAGCCAACTCGATCGCTGCCCGAAACCGTCGCCTGCGCTTTGATGGACAGCATCGGCACCTGTGGCGATGTCCGGCGGCCGCGCAACTGCTCGCTCGGCATCGGCGGCGGTTTGGGCATTTTGCCGCCGTTGAGCACTGACAGGTCTGAATAGGTCCGTGCACTGCCCCCGCCATGGCCGGAGCCGCCGTCAAGCGTCGAACCGGTCACATACAGCAATACATTCGGCTTCGACTCAACTGTCACCCCGGCGAGGCGGAGGCCGGCGATGAAACGTTGTGCCAACTTCTGTGTCTGCGGCGAGTTGTCGCGGACGTCGAGGCCGACCGTCGGATGCTCCGGTATCGCCTGAAGCGATGTGGCCGCGACAGTGCCGTCGCAGCCTTGCATCGCCATGGCGGCCGGGCTGGCCGCGATGGCCAAAAGCAATGGCAGGACGAGGCGACAGCAGGCAACTTGGTCAAGCATGAGGGGCTCCTCTGTGGCGCGCTGTAACGAGTTCGCAGTGTAGTGGCAAGGAGAAACAAGGGATGGGGTTCGCGGAATCCTTTCGATGGCCCGCCGGATAGATTAGCTCACGTCGTGATAACAAGTCGTATCATTTTGGATCGGTCGAATGTCGGCCTTCTGGAAGCACTCCCGACAATCCGCCATCACCCCTCTCCCTCCGTCTCCAACCTCCCCCGCTGCCGCCGGCCGACCGCGAGTTCCGTGACCACCCCGTGCAGCGTCCGCAACTCCTGCTCCGTCACCTCCCCCCGCTGGAACAGATGCTGCAAATTCCGCACCATCCCCGGCCGCTTCGGCTGGTTGCGCAGGAACCCGCAGGCGTCGAGCTGATCCACCAGATGCGTCAGGAAATTCTCCAGCCGCCCCTTGGTCGCCACCTGGCTCTCATTCGTCATCAGCGAGCGGGGCGGCGTTCCGTCCACGGTCGTCCACCACTCGTACGCCATCACCATCACCGCCTGCGACAGGTTCAGCGACATGAACGCCGGGTTCAGCGGAAACCGCACCAGCGCATCCGCCTGCGCCATGTCGTCATTGTCCAGCCCCGCCCGCTCCGGCCCGAACAGCAGCCCGGCGCGCAGGCCCCGCTTGCAGATCTCGCGCAGTTCCACCGCCCCGCCGCGCGCGGTCAGCACCGGCTTGACGATATGCCGCGGCCGAGGACACGTCGCGAACACATGGTGCAGATCGGCCACCGCATCGGCCACGGTCGCATGCACCGTCGTCGCATCCAGGATGCGATCGGCGCCGGAGGCCATGCGCCACGCCTTCTCCTGCGGCCAGCCATCCCGAGGCGCCACCAGCCGCATATGGAACAGCCCGCCGTTCGCCATCGCCCGCGCGCACGACCCGACATTGTCCGCCAACTGAGGCCGCACCAGCACCACCACCGGGCTGTTGCCCAGCGGCGCGAGATCGGCTCCGCCATCCCGTCCGGTCATTTCGCGTGACGCCAGGTGGTGCCTTTGGGGCCGTCCTCCAGCAGGATGCCGCGGTCCGCCAGCTCCGCCCGGATCGCATCGGCACGGGCGAAATCCTTCGCCTTGCGGGCGGCCAACCGCTCGGCGATCGATGCCTCGATCTCCGCCGCCTGCTCCGCCCCGCCGCGGAACCACGCGTCCGGCGTCTGCTGCAACAGCCCGAGCAGCGCGCCGCCCGCAAGCAGGCGCGCCGCGGCATCCCGGTCACCGGCTAAAGCCGCCCCGGCCAGCCCGTGCAGCGCGGTAATCGCCAGCGGCGTGTTCAGGTCGTCGCACAGCGCCTCCAGCACCGCGTCCGGCACCGCACCCGCCGCAACATCCGGAAAAGCGTCCAGTGCGCGGTAGAACCGGTCGAGGTCGCGCTTCGCGTCGGCCAGTCCCAGGTCGGTGAAATCCAGCACGGACCGGTAATGCGTGCGCAGCAGCAGCATCCGGATCGCCTCACCCGGCGCCTTGGCCAGGATGTCGCGGACGGTAAAGAAGTTGCCCAGACTCTTGGACATCTTCTCGCCGTTCACCTGCAGCATGCCGTTGTGCATCCAGTACCGGGCGAAATGGCTGCCGGGGAACGCGCACAGGCTTTGCGCCATTTCGTTCTCATGGTGCGGGAAGATCAGGTCGCTGCCGCCGCCGTGGATGTCGAACGTCTCGCCGAGATACGTCCACGACATCGCGGAGCACTCGATATGCCAGCCCGGCCGGCCGCGGCCCCACGGGCTGTCCCACCCCGGCAGGTCCGGCGCGGAGGGCTTCCACAGCACGAAATCGCCGGGGTCGCGCTTGTACGGCGCGACCTCGACCCGGGCGCCGGCCAGCAACTCGTCATGGCTGCGGCCCGACAGCTTGCCGTAATCGGGGTCGGAGGCGACGGCGAACAGCACGTGCCCGTCCGCCGCATAGGCGTGACCCGAGGCGATCAGCCGCTCGATGATCGTGACCATCTCGGCGATATGCGCGGTGGCGCGAGGCTCCCGGTCCGGCGGCAGCGCGCCGAGCGACGCCATGTCGGCGTGGAAGTCCGCCGTGGTGCGGGCGGTGATGGCGCCGATGGACTCGCCCGATCGCGGCGGCGCGGGCGTTGATCTTGTCGTCCACGTCGGTGATATTGCGGATATAGGTCACCCCCGGATACAGCATGCCGCAGCAGCCGCGCGACGACGTCGAACACCACGACCGGACGCGCGTTGCCGAGATGCGCGAGGTCGTAAACCGTCGGGCCGCACACATACATCCGCACATTGGCCGGTTCGGCCGGTTCGAACCGCTCCTTGCGGCGGGTCAGGCTGTTATGCAGGTACAGGTCTGGCATCGTGGCAATCCATTCTCCGGCGGCCGCTTTGTCGAGGAAAGCCGGGTCGAACGCAACGCACGTGTGAGATGTCATTGACAAAAGCGCATGGGCCAAGCTAGGCACGGCCACCCTAGTTGAGAACTGTTCGCATATGACCGGTGTATCGTTGACTCCCGAAGCGACGGTGCGTGCCAGCACCCGCTTGAGCCGCTTCGTCGCCGTTTTCGGCCCCGGTCTTGTGGTGATGCTGGCCGATACGGATGTCGGCAGCGTCATCACGGCGGGACAGAGCGGCGTGCAGTGGGGTTACAGCCTGCTGCTACTGCAGCTCATTCTGGTACCGATCCTGTTCATGACGCAGGAACTGACGGTGCGGCTGGCGATCTTCACCGGCCGGGGGCACGGTGAGTTGATTCGTGAAACGTTCGGCCCGGTCTGGGCATGGATGTCGGCGATCGGCCTCGGCATCGCCACCACCGGCGCGCTGTTGACGGAGTTCTCCGGCGTTGCCGGTGTCGGCGAGATGTATGGCCTGTCCCGCTATGCCTCGCTGCCCGTCGCGGCCATCGCGCTGCTCGTCGTAGTCGCGACCGGGTCGTATCGCCGGGTGGAGCGAATCGCCATCGCCGTCGGCCTGTTCGAGCTGGCGTTCTTCTTCGTCGCCTGGGCGGCGCATCCGGATATCGGGGAACTGCTCGCGGGGTCCGTCAGCATCCCGTACAGCAATCCCGACTACCTGTATCTGTCCGCGGCAAATATCGGCGCGGTGATCATGCCGTGGATGATCTTCTACCAGCAGTCGGCGGTGGCGGATAAGCGCCTGAAGCCGGAGCATCTGACCGCCGCGCGCTGGGACACCGCCATCGGCGCGGTGCTGACCCAGTTGATCATGGTGGCGGTGCTGATCGCCTGCGCGGCGACGATCGGCCGCGGCAATCCGGGCCGAACGTTGAGCTCGGTGGGTGAGATGGCGCAGGCGCTGACACCGTTCCTGGGCACCACGATGGGCAACTTGGTGTTCGGCCTGGGCGTGCTCGGTGCCGGGATGGTCGCGGCAATCGTCGTGTCGCTGGCCTTCGCCTGGGGACTGGGCGAGGTGACCGGGTACCGCCACTCGCTGGAATGCCGCCCGCTGCAGGCGCGATGGTTCTACGGCGTGTACGCGGTTTGCGTCGTGGCCGGCGCCACGGCGGTGGCGGTCTCGCCGGACCTGGTGTCGCTGAACGTCGCGGTGCAGGTGATGAACGCGCTGATGCTGCCGCTGGTGCTGGGGTTCCTGATCGCCCTGGCGGTCAAGGCGTTGCCGCGGGCGTACCGGCTGGGCGGCTGGTATCTGTGGGTGGTGATCGCGGTGGCGACCGTCACCTGCGCCTTGGGCGTGTTCGGCGGCCTGTCCGGGGCAGGGTTGGTTTAGGCCGCCTCGAACCGTCCCAGTCGCACCGCCGTGTGGCCGCGGCTCGGCCGCAGCGCCGGCATCACCAGCAGGCAGTCATCGTGCGGCGTGCGAATCTCCGTCTCGCCGTCCATCGCGATCAGCGTGTTGCGCCGGGGAATGATGTCGCCGCCGCGATAGGTCTGCACGAACTCGAAGCTGGAGGTCATCGCCGTGACCGCCGCCGTCACCGTGGCCAGCCGCCCGCCGGTGACGGCAGCCGGCGGCGGCAGCGGCGCGTCCGCTCCGACAACGCCCAGATGACGCAACAGCCCGGCTACGCTGTGCAGCATCGTCTCGACCGTCGTGTCCTCCCAATGCTGCCCCGCTTCCACCAGGCAGGCGGCAAAGGGCGTGCCGGGTTCGGCGAAGCGAGGATAATCGATCAGCCGCCTGCCATTGACGTGCCCATGGTCCGCCACCACCAGCGACGGCGTCCCGATCGCCCGCGCGAGCGCCTTGCCCTTCGCCGGCACGCCGCTCAGGATCAGCGCCTCCGACGGCCACAGCATCGAGTGTAGGTCGAGCAGCACATCGACCGTCTCGACGAACGGCCGGATATCCCGCGCGCGGTCCAGTTCGATAGAGTGGCGCGGGCCGTCCAGGATGGTTTCATCCCAGACCCGGTTCAGGTCCTCATCGAGGAACCGCGATGCGGTCGGGCGATGCGGATCGAACCGGTCGAACGCGGTCAGGTTGACGAAGGCAAACGACAGCCGCCCGCGTGCCGGCTTCAGCCCGTCCCGCAGCAGCCGGTCGAGCACGATGGCACCGGCGATTTCGTTGCCGTGCATCAGCGACAGCAGGCCGACATGCGGCCCCGGGCTGCCCGAGTCGCGGGTGACGATCCCCGCAATGCCCGTATTGCCGCCGATCCATGCCGAGATATCCGGCCGGACCAGGCGCACCTTGAAGTCCGGAAGCATGGACGGTGGATGCGTGAATTGCGCCATCGCCGCCAACATCACGCCAGCAGCCGATCGGCGAGGCGGCGAACGAAGCGGTCGCAGGCATCGAGTTCGGATTGGGCGATCCATTCGTCCGCCCTGTGCGCCTGCGCGATATGGCCGGGCCCGCAAATGATCGCCGGGATGCCGGCTTTTTCGAAGAACCCGCCCTCCGTGCCGTAGCTGACGTTGCCCGTGCTGTTGAACCCGGACACCTGCTTGACCGCTGCCGCCAGGGAATGGTTCTCAGGCAGCGTCATGGATGGCATGTCGAGTTCGATCTCGTAGGAAAATCCGCAGTCCGGGTGGATCGCCTTCATCGCCGGTTCGATCGTCCCGGCGACCCGGGCGCGCAGGGCATCCATGTGCCGGTACGGAGAGTCGCCCGGGATCGTCCGCCACTCCATGGTGAAGGCGGCATGACTGGGGATGATGTTCAGGATCGAGCCGCCCTGCATCGTGCCGACATGGACCGTGGTGTGCGGAGGATCGAAGCTGGGCTCGAACGGCCCCCCGGCGGCGAGCCGGCGCGCTTCCCCTGAGAGCCAGGCGATGGCCTCGGCCGCGGCATGCACGGCGTTGACGCCTTTCGCCGGCTCCCCGGAATGGCCGGCCAGACCGCGCACGGTGACGTTCAGGTTGAACTTTCCCTTGTGAGCCAGAATCGGTTGCATCCCCGACGGTTCGCCAACGACACATAGACTGGGCCGTAATCCCGAATCGTCCAGGTCCCGGATCAGCGTTTTGGCACCGTTGCAGGAAGTTTCCTCGTCGAAGCTGATGAGCAGGTGCAGCGGCCGCGCGTAGCCGCGCGCCTGAAAATCCGGCACGGCGGCGAGGCAACAGGCAATGAACCCTTTCATGTCGCAGCTTCCCCGAGCCATCAGCTTTCCATCCCGGCGGCGCAGTGCGAACGGATCGCCGGTCCAGGCCTGGCCATCCACCGGGACCGTATCGACATGGCCGCTGAACGCAAGCCCGCCGGCCTCACGCGGGCCGATGATCGCGTGCAACGCTGCCTTTTGCCCCGCGGCGTCCGGGCAGACGCGATAGAACACGCCAAGCCGGTCGAAGCAGTCTCTGATGAAATCAATCAGCGCGAGGTTGGAGTTCCGGCTGGTGGTGTCGAAGGCCACCAGTCGCTCCAGCATGTCGGCCGTCGTTGTCGGGGTCGAAGGGGCAGGCTGCATCGGGACAGTCTATACAGCTCCACGGGTGCGGCAACCGAGCGGGACGATCCAGTGGCCGGATATCGGTGCGTACGCCGGGTCAGGGCGCTGAACGGGCGATTCCGCCCCGTGTGCTCACGTTTACGTGATAATCGCTTTGCCGCACATCGTGAAGCCCGCCCGGGTGACCGGCGACGTAGCGCGGCGGTATGAACGGGCGGCGGCCTCGTTGCGGCCGCGGGACCTCAGCTACAACAAAACGGGGAAGCGTCATGATCAAGCGTTGGGCGGGCGGAGCGTTGGCAGGTGTTCTGGCCGGGTTGGTTCCGGCGCTGGCGCAGACGCCGATGCCCGGCGTGACCGCCACCGAAATCAAAGTCGGCCAGAGCGCGCCGTTCAGCGGTCCGGCCAGCGTCTACGGGCAGATCTCCACCGCGGAGTCCGATTACTTCAGGATGATCAACGACCAAGGCGGTATCAACGGCCGCAAGATCGACCTGATCGCGCTGGACGACGGATACAGTCCACCCAAGTCGATCGAAGTGGTGCGCAAGCTGATCGAGGAAGAGCAGGTCGCGATCCTGTTCCAGACCATCGGCACCGCGCCCAATGCGGCAATCCGCAAATATGTCAATCAGAAAAAGGTTCCGGACATCTGGCTCGGCTCCGGCGCGTCGATGTTCGTTTCTGGCGCGCAGGAGTACAAATGGAGCATTCCGTTCCAACCAAGCTACCGGCTGGAAGGGCAGATGTACGCGAAATACATCCTCGACCATAGACCGAACGCCAGGATCGGCATTCTATACCAGAACGACGATCTGGGCCGGGACTATGTCAATGGGCTGAAGGACGGGCTGGGCGACAAGTTCGGCAAGATGGTGGTCAAGTCGCTATCGTATGAGGTAACCGATCCGACGATCGATTCGCAGATTCTGGAGCTCCAGGCGTCGGGCGCGGATACGCTGTATGATGCGAGCACGCCCAAATTCTCCGCCATGGCGATCCGCAAAGTGGCCGACAGCGACTGGCATCCGCTACATATTATCGATTCGAACGGTGCGCTGGTGAAACCGGCCCTGCAATCGGCGGGGTTTGACAAATCGGTTGGCGTGGTCACTGCGCAATACCTGAAAGATCCGACCGATCCGGAATGGGCCGACGATGCGGGGATGAAGGAATTCCAGGCCTGGCGGGCGAAATACGCGCCCGAGAGCGATCCGGCGAACCCGGTCTGGGAGTACGGCTACACGATGGCCCAGGCGCTGGTGGTGGTGCTGAAGCAGGCGGGCAACGACCTGTCGCGGCAGAATATTCTGAACGCCGCGACCCACCTGCCGGATACGACAAAGCTGCCGATGGTGTTGCCCGGGATCACGATCAGCACGACACCGGCGGACTACCGGCCGATGAAGAGCATGCGGCTGGCGCAGTTTGATGGGAAGATGTACCATCTGTTGCCCGAGTGATTTGGTCAGCCTCACGGGTCATGGCCGGCCCTGGTCTCATAGCTCTCAGCATAAGCGGCAGCGAAGGAAAGTTTGCCCGGGCACTTGTCCTCTTACCGTCATGGCCGGGCTTGGCTCGGCCATGACACAAATCGAAATCCCGCGCCGAACCCATTGAGTTAGCGCCTGTGCGGCTTGTCCGCGCCATGACGCCTATGGATAACGCCTTGCTCCGCTTGGCCCCCTCTCCCGACGACTATCACGCAAGTCCCGGCCATGCCACGAAAGATCGTTACAATCTGAGATCACTCAGCCCCGGATGATCCACCGGCCGGGGGCCGCTCCGGTCCCAGTGAAACAGCCTCGCCTCGGACGTAATCGGAAGGTCGTTGATGCTCGCGTGCCTCATCCGCATCAGGCCCTGCGCGTCGAATTCCCAGTTCTCATTGCCATAGGCGCGGAACCAGTTTCCGGAGTCGTCGCGGTACTCATAGGCGAAACGGACAGCGATCCGGTCATCGGTGAACGCCCAAAGCTCCTTGATCAGCCGGTATTCCAGCTCCCGTCGCCACTTGCGCGTCAAGAACGCCACGATCTCGCCGCGCCCGCGCAGGAATTCACTCCGGTTTCGCCACAAGCTGTCTTCCGTGTAGGCCAACGACACCCGCTCCGGATCGCGCGTATTCCATCCATCCTCGGCCGCACGAACCTTTTGCCGCGCTGTCTCCGCGGTGAACGGCGGAAGCGGCGGACGCACGCCGCTACCGGTCGATCAAGGAATGCCCGGTCATCTCGGCCGGCTTGTCGATCCCCATCAACGCCAGCAGCGTTGGCGCGAGGTCCGCGAGACGGCCGTCATGGATCGCGGCGACACCGCCGCCCATCAGCACCAACGGCACCGGATTGGTCGTGTGCGCGGTATGCGGGCCACCGGTTTCCGGGTCCTTCATCAGTTCGCAATTGCCGTGGTCCGCGGTAACCAGCATCGCCCCGCCCTGCGCCTTGATCGCCGCGGCGATGTGCCCAAGGCCTGTATCCATCGTTTCCACCGCCTTGACCGCCGCCGACAGCACACCGGTATGGCCGACCATGTCGGGATTGGCGAAGTTCAGGACGATCAGATCGTATTTGCCGCTGTCGATCGCCGCGACCGCTTTGTCCGTCAGTTCGGGCGCCGACATCTCCGGCTGCAAATCATAGGTCGCGACCTTGGGCGACGGCACCATGATGCGGTCCTCTCCGGCATATGGCTCCTCATGCCCGCCGTTCAGGAAATACGTGACGTGCGGATACTTTTCCGTCTCCGCCATGCGAATCTGGGTCCTGCCGGCGTTGGCCACCACCTCGCCCAGGATGTTGTTCAGCGTCTCCGGCGCGAACAGCACGCCGAGGAACGGCGCCAGTGCATCGGAGTAACGAGTCATCCCCGCCGCCGCGGCCAGTTTCAGCACATGCTTGCGCGGGAAACCATCAAACTTCGGATCCAGCAGCGCCGCCAAAATCTCCCTCACCCGATCGGCTCTGAAATTAAAGCACAGCACGCCGTCACCGTCTTTCATTCCGGCATAGTCACCAATCACGGATGGTGGAACGAACTCGTCGTACTTTTGTTCAGCGTATGCAGCCTCGATCGCAGCCGCCGGGTCGGCGTACCGCGCGCCCTCCGCCTCGACCAGCGCGCCGTACGCGCGGGAGACTCGGTCCCACCGCTTGTCGCGGTCCATGGCGTAGTAGCGCCCGATGACGGTGCCAACGGGCACGCCGGCGGGCAGCGCCTCGACCAGCCGCTTGAGGTCCTCGGCCGCGGACTGCGGCGGCGTATCGCGCCCGTCGGTGAACGCGTGCACGACGGTCTTCACGCCGGCCTCATGCAGATACCGCGCCAGCGCCGCGGCGTGGTCCTGGTGCGAGTGGACACCGCCCGGCGACATCAGTCCCATCAGGTGGCAAGTGCCCCCTGACTTCCTCAGCGCCGCGACCAATGCCGTGAACGCGGGTGCCTCGGCGATGCTGCGATCCTCGACCGCGTCGCCAATGCGCACGAGTTCCTGCTTCACGATCCGGCCCGCACCGATGTTCAGATGCCCGACCTCGGAGTTGCCCATCTGCCCGTCAGGCAGCCCGACATCCCGGCCGGAGGTGTGCAGGAAGGCGTGCGGAGCGTTCTGCCACAGCCCGGTAAAGTTCGGCGTCCTCGCCTGGCGCACGGCATTGTCGGCGGAATCCTCCCGCCAGCCGAAACCATCCAGGATCACCAGCATTACCGGTCGGGTCGCCATGTGTGTCGGTTCCTTGTCTGCCTGAGGCTGTGGCGCCTGCGTAGCGCCCGTTGCCGCTACATACAAGTATCCGACCAGCTACTTTCCGGTAAGCGCCTCCAGCCCCGCCTTCGCGGTAGCACCGTCCTGCGACGAAATCCCTCCGCTGGCACCGATGGCGCCGATCAGCTTGCCGTCAACGACGATCGGAAACCCGCCCTCGCTCGCCACCCCGCCGGTGAGCGCCAGCAGGCTGAGCGCGGCCGGCATGCCGCCGGTATTGACCCCGTTCTGGAAGATGCTGGTCTGCCGTCGATACAGCGCGGCGGTGCGTGCCTTCGACTGCGAAATTTCGACCGAGGCGTATTGCGTCCCGTCCATCGTGCGGTGCGCCACCAGGTATCCGGCCGGATCGACCACCGAGATCGACATCTTCCAGTTGTGCTTCTTCGCCTCCGCCGTGGCCGCGGCAATCGCCTTCTCCGCCTGCTCCACGCCGATCGGCTGGCCGTACGGGATGTCGAAGGGCATCACCGCGGGGACCGGAGGCGCCTCGGCAGGGGTCTGGGCGTAGGCCACCGGGATGGCGACGAGGGCGGCGATCGCAGCGACGGCAACACGCATGTCTTGTTCCCCATATATCAAGAGCCGCACGGCCGGCGGCAGGTCGATGGTAGTTCCGAAACGGTTACAGGGCAACGCCCGGCCGAAACCTTGACCCTCCCCGGAGACCGGTTTCCGATACCCGCGTCAACAAGAGCAGCGGGAGCCAACGATGCATGACACGGTGATCCGAGGCGGCACCATCGTCGATGGAACCGGCCAACCGGCTTTCACGGGCGACCTCGCGCTCGACAACGGCAAGGTCGCTCAGGTTGGCGGCAAGGCCGGCCCCGGCAGGCGGGAGATCGACGCCGGCGGACTGCTGGTCACGCCCGGCTGGGTCGATGTGCACACCCATTACGACGGGCAGGCGACCTGGGACCCGGTGCTTGCCCCCTCGTCGTGGCACGGCGTCACCACCATCCTGTTCGGCAACTGCGGCGTCGGCTTTGCCCCGGTGCGGGACGAGGATCACTCCGCGTTGATCGGAATGATGGAATCGATCGAGGAAATCCCCGGGATCACGTTGGCCGACGGGCTGAAATGGAACTGGGAGACCTTCCCGCAGTATCTCGATGCCCTGGACCGACTGCCGCGTGCGATCGATATCGCCGCGCAGATCCCGCACCACCCGTTGCGCGTCTATGTGATGGGCGACCGCGCCATCAACCGGGAGCCCGCCACCGCTGACGACATCGCCGCGATGCGCGACGCGGTCAGGCAGGGCCTGGAGGCGGGCGCTTTCGGCTTCACCACCTCCCGCACCAACTCCCACAAGACGCCGGATGGCGAGATGGTGCCGGGCCGCTATTCCGAGGTCGATGAACTGCTCGGCATCGGCTCCGCGTTCAAGAACCTCGGCTACGGCGCGTTCGGGGTAAACAGCGATTTCGACGATGAGGCGGAAGAGCTGGAATGGATGACGCGGTTGGGCCGCGACACCGGCCGGCCGGTCTGGTTCCTGCTGACCGACCGGCCGACCGACACGGTGCGATGGAAGCGGCTGATGGATGGCGTGCATAACGCTCGCGCGCAGGGCGCCATGGTCACCGCCCAGGTGGCCGGCCGCCCGGTCGGCGTCATGCTCGGAATCGACACGGCGCTGAACCCGTTCTCCATCCGCCCGAGCTACCGGACGCTGCTGGAACTGCCCGTCGCCGAGCGGATGCGGCGGCTGCAGGACCGCGCATTGCGTGCCCGAGTGCTGGCCGAGGCACCCTCGGCCGAACTGCTGGAGCGGCTGTCGCAGTTCCGTCAGCACATTGTGACGCGATGGAACCGGATGTTCCCGATGGGCGATCCGCCGAACTACGAACCGGAAGAACGCGACAGCATCGCCGCGATCGCCGCGCGGTCGAACCGGACGCCGGACGAGGTCGCGTACGACTACCTCGCCGGCGGTGCCGGGCGGTTCCTGTTCTTCCCTATTGTCGGTTATAACGAAGATAATCTCGATATCATCCACACCATGCTGACGGACGATGCAACGATCCTGGGCCTTTCGGATGGCGGGGCGCATTGCGCATCGATCGTCGATGCCAGTGTGCCAAGCTGGATGCTGATCCATTGGACCCGCGACCGGACCCGCGGGCCACGCCTGCCGCTGGAGATGATGGTGCGGCGGCAGACCAGCGAGACCGCGGATTTCTTCGGATTCCATGACCGCGGGCGGCTGGCTGTCGGCAAAAAGGCGGACCTCAACGTGATCGATTACGAGGCGCTGCGCCTGCATATCCCGGAGGTGCGATACGATCTGCCGATGAACGGGCGGCGTCTGGTGCAGCGGGTTGACGGCTACCGCAACACATTCGTGTCCGGTGAAATGACGTTCGAGGACGGTGTTTTTACCGGCGCCACGCCCGGGAGGCTGGTGCGCGCCTCGGCCTGACGCGCTACGCTTCAGGCAGCTACCGACAAAGGGAAGAACGATGGAAAAGCGCAGATTGGGTCAATCATCGCTGGAAGTGCCGCCGATCACGTTCGGCTGCAACGTGTTCGGCTGGACGGCGGATGAGAAGACGTCCTTTGCGCTGCTCGATGCCTGGCTCGCGGCGGGCTTCAACTTCCTCGATACCGCCGACGTGTATTCCCGGTTTCACCCCGGCAACCAGGGTGGTGAGTCCGAGACCATCATCGGCAGCTGGCTGAAGGCGCGCGGCAACCGCGACAAGGTCATCATTGCCACCAAGCTGGGCATGGAGATGGGACCAGGGAAGCAGGGTCTGTCGCGCGCCTACATGCGGACCGCGGTCGAGGATTCGTTGCGCCGGCTGCAAACCGACTATATCGATCTGTATCAATCTCATCGTGACGATCCAGCAACGCCGATCGAGGAGACGCTTTCGGCGTATGGGGATTTGATCAAGCAGGGCAAGGTGCGCGAAATCGGCGCGTCGAACTTCTCGGCCGAACGGCTGGCGGAAGCGCTGGAAATCAGCACGGCGAAAGGGCTGCCGCGCTACCAGAGCCTGCAGCCGCACTACAGCCTGGTCGAGCGAGGCGAATTTGAAGGTCCATTGCAGCACGTTTGCCTTTCCGAAAGGATCGGCGTGATCGGCTATTTCTCGCTGGCCAGCGGATTTCTCACCGGTAAATACCGCTCGCGTGACGATTTATCGGGACGCACCCGCGGGCCGCGGGTGGAGAAATACCTGAACGATTACGGGTTCGGTGTGCTGGCCGCGCTGGACGAGGTGGCGGGCCGCTACGAGGCGAAGCCCGGCCAGATCGCCTTGGCTTGGCTGATCGCCCGGCCTGGCGTGACCGCGCCGATCGCGAGCGCAACGAACCTGGAGCAGCTCGCTGAATTGGTGGAAGCCGCGGAAATTGAACTGGATGCGGAGTCGATCCAGAAACTCGATGCGGCCAGCAAGCCGAGGTAAGCGCTACCGCCGTTGCGGCAGCGCCAGCAGCGCTCCGGCGGCCAGCGCGGCGGCGGCTCCGATCATGTAGCTTATGCGGAAGCCGCCCAGCGCTGCGACGGACAGGCCGAACGCGGGCGGTACCGCCATGCCGCCGGCGAACATGATCGCGGTACCCAGCCCGGTCGCCTCGGTCCGCCGGGGGCCGCCCAAAGCGGCATATTCGGCGTAGGCCACGCCGGTGTAACCGCCGGCCGTGCAGCCGGCGAACGTTGCGTTGATCAGAACGCCCCACATCGGCCAGCCGGGACCGTACAACCCGGTGACGCAGGCGCACGCCGCCATCCCCAACCCCAGCACCGCCAGCATCCGTGCCGGCGTCAGCAGCCGATCGGCGATCCAGCCCCAGACCGGGCGGCTGAGCGAACCGGCGATCTGGTAGGCGGCGAGGACCTGGCCCGCCTGCACGAGCGTCAGCCCGGCAGCCGTCGTCAGTTGAACCGTCATGAACGCAACCAGGCACAGGGCCAGCCCAGCATAGACGAACGCGGCCACAGACAGCCGCCGGAACCGCGAGGCGGCCAGTAGTCCGAACGGGGCCAGCAACGCGCGGCCAAACACCTGACGGCCGGGTTCGCGGTCGGCGTCCCAGCGCCTCCGCGGCAGCTCCATCAGCACCAGCAGCAGCAAGACGGGGCCTGTCTCGATCAGCAACGTGGGCCGCCAGCCGATGCTTAGCGCCAGTGGCGGCAGGATCAGCGCGGCCAGCACGCCGCCGAGCGGCACCCCGATCTGGCGCAGCGACATGACAAGGTTGAACACCGGCCGGGGAGTTTGCGGCACCAGCAGGTGGGTGCTGGCCGGCGCCGCCGCGCCGTAGCCGAGGCCAAGGACCACCGCGGCCAGCGCCAGACCCGCGACGCCGCTGCCAAGCGCGGCCAATGCCAGCATGCAGGCGGCCGCCAACAGCACGGCCTGCGTCGCGCGCACGCCGCCGTGGCGCAGCACCAGCCCGGGCGAAACCAGGGCGGACAGGATGCCCACCCCGTAGGCCGTGGCGACAAAGCCGCCAACCAGCGTGCCGCTGACGTTCAGGTCTTGCGCCACTCTCGGCGCGACGGCGGGAACCGAGTACAGCGCCATCGTCGCCAGGGTCTGAACCGCCAGGGTCGCGGCCAGCGGCCAAAACGGCATCGACCGAAGACGGCTGCCCGTCGCTTCGCCGCCCGGCCGGCGGTGCTCTGCCATTCGGTCCGCATCCTGTGCCTGTCAGGCCCGGAATCTGGCACCGAAGCGGCACGCGGTCGATGCCGCGGGTGCCCGAAAAGGATTTTGTGTGTGGCAGCATCGGACTGTGCTATATTACCGCAACCATTGCTTGAGCGGGTTGGATGGCGCACGCAGCCGTCCGCGCCAGTGCCAGTTGGCGTCGACATCAACCGTTTGGCACGGCCGCTCAATTCGTCATGGCCTGCGAAGGCAGGCTGGCCGCGCCTTTGATAACCCGGGCAAAGGCGTGGATGCCGGCCTTTGCCGGCATGACGGGGAGGCACCGCCGATGGGTCGGCCTCAAGGCGGGGTGGTGTCAGACGTGAGTGCCCGGTCGGGAGAACTTGACGATGTTTCGGGCCGCCGCCGCAGGAGACCAGCGTTGCCGGTGCTAATGCCGTCCAATACCCGGACCGCCAACTGGCATTGGCTGGTGGCGTCGATAGCGATCGGCTTGTTGTGGGCCGCCATCGGCCTCACGCTTTGGCATGACCGCACGGCTGCAGAAACCGGCGCCATGAAGGATTCGGCCAACCTCGTCCGGACCTTTGAAGAAAACATCGTGCGAACCGTCGAGGCGGTCGAGCAGTCGCTGCTGTTCATCCGCCAGGAGTACCAGGAGGACCAGGCGGTCCTCGGCGAGCAGACCTGGGCCGAAGGGCATACGTTCCTCAATGGCTTGCAGGTGCAAATTTCGATAGTCGATCGCGACGGTCAGGAAACGTGGACCAATCTCGGCACGCCCGATCGCAACGTGAACATTGCCGACCGCGAGCATTTCCGGGTGCAGAAGGCGAGCAAGGACGACACCCTGTTCATCAGCGCGCCGCTGATTGGCCGCCAGTCGAACAAGTGGAGCATCCAATTCGTCCGCAAGCTGTTCGCGCCGGACGGGTCGTTCGACGGACTCGCTGTCGTGTCGCTCGATCCGCTTTACCTCTCGCGATTCTATCAATCGATCGCCATTGGCGGGGGAACGATCATCCTGGCCAGGACCGACGGAACGTTGCTGGCGCGCGCGCCATCCTATGGGCCGTTCATGGGCGGCCAATTGCCCGCCGGCACGCGGGATCGGCTGCTGGGCGGCGCCGCCAGCGGCAGTTTTCGCACGATCAGCGATATCGATCACATCGATAGGATCATCAGCTTCCGCCGCCTCGAGCGGTATCCGCTCGTGGTCGCGGCCGGCCTAGCGGCCAGTGATGTGTTCGCCGGCTACCAGCGGACGAAGGCGTTGTATCTTGCCGGCGGCCTTCTGATGACCGGCGGGATCATCTTCGCTGCCGCGGTGATCGAGCGGCAGCGGCGCTCGATTCTGGAGTCGCGCCATGCCCTCGCCGTCACCTTGGAGAACATGTCCCAGGGAATTGCTATGATCCATGCCGATGGCAGTGTGCTCGTGTTCAATCGGCGAGCCGTCGACTTGCTGGGCTTGCCGGAGCCGACGACCGACCGGCCCAAACTGAGCGACGTGTTGGACTGGCAGATAGCGAATAACGAGTTTGGGGACCCGGCAACGCGAGATCCGGTGCTGGCGGGTCTGCTCCGCGAACAGGCAATCGGACGCACTGCCTATGTCTACGAGCGGACCAGGCCGAACGGCACCGTGCTGGAAGTCCGGAGCCAAAGGCTTCCGGATGGGGGGACCGTCAGCACATTTACCGATATTACCGAACGCAAGGCCAATGAAGCCGCGTTGGCGGAGGCACGCGCGCGGGCCGCGCACGCCGAACGGATGCAAGCGCTCGGGCAGTTGGCGGGCGGCATCGCGCACGATTTCAACAACATCCTTCAAGCCGTGCAGGGCGCCGCCAGCCTGATCGGCCGGCGCGCCTCCGACGCGGCCGGCGCGGCGCGGTTCTCCAAGATGATCCTGGAGGCGACGGACCGCGGCGCGTCCATCACCCGGCGCCTGCTGGCGTTCGCCCGGCGCGGCGAACTCCGCGCCGAGACGGTGGACCTGAACGCCTTGCTGCATGACCTGCGGGATGTGCTGAGTCACACGCTCGGCAGTCCGATTTCGGTCGCCGTGGACGTGGCGGACGATTTGCCGCCGATTCAGGCGGACAAGGGTCAGTTGGAAACCGCGTTGGTGAACCTCGCCACGAACGCCCGCGACGCGATGCCGGACGGTGGCACCTTGCGGTTCGCCGCCGTGCCGGACGCCGTGCCGGAGGGCGCGGCTCATCCCGCCGATCTGCGAGCCGGCCAGTATGCGAGGGTGACCGTGTCGGACAACGGCCAGGGCATGGACGCAGCGACGCTGGCCCGGGTGTTCGAACCGTTCTTCACGACCAAGCCGATCGGCCAGGGAACCGGACTCGGTTTGTCGATGGTGAAGGGGTTCGCCGAGCAAAGCGGCGGCGGGCTGCTGATCGTCAGCGCACCCGGCGAGGGCACGGAGGTCACAGTGTGGCTGCCCGCCATCGATCCGGCCGAACGGCGGCCGCCGGGTCCGGCCATCGCACCCGCGCGAACCTCCGCCGATCGGCCGAAGCGGATTCTGCTGGTGGACGATGAGGTGATGGTTCGCGACACGCTGGCGGCGGCTCTGGAAGATGCCGGCTACGCGGTGGCCGTCGCTGACAGTGGAGAGGAGGCTTTGGCCTTGCTGCGAACCGAGAAGCATGTGGACGTTCTCGTCACCGATCTATCGATGCCCGGCATGGATGGCCTAATGGTGATCCAGGAGGCGCATCGCCGCCGCCCGGGGCTGCCTGCCATACTGCTGACAGGCTACGCCGGCCACAGCGCGCAACTGGTAGTCGGCGGCATGCTGGACCGGTCGTTCACCTTGGTTCGCAAGCCGATCGGCGCAGCGCAACTGTCGGATCGCATCGAGGCGCTGTTGGCCGTGGCACCGGCCTGAAGCAAAGGGCAACGACATCCCAGCGATGCGTCTCCGTCATGCCGACGCGAATTCGTCATTTGTCAGGGCCGGACTAAATCCGGCCATCACTATGTATAGAGCGCGCCGCCAACCCAGGATCTCAACGCGGCCGCTCATCAGCTCTCCAGCTCGCTGTCCCAATACAGGTAGTCGCGCCAGCTCTGGTGCAGGTAATTGGGCGGAAACGCCCGGCCGTTGTCCTGCAATTCCCACGTCGTCGGCTGCCGCGGCGCGGAGCGCGGGAACATGCGGATCTCGCGCGGCAAATGCGACCCCTTGCGCAGGTTGCAGCACCCGCAGGCGGTGACGACGTTCTCCCACGTTGTCCGGCCGCCGCGGCACCTCGGGATGACGTGGTCGAACGTCAGGTCCGGCGCCGGATAGCGATCCCCGCAATACTGGCAGTGGAATGCATCCCGCAGGAACACGTTGAACCGCGTGAACGCCGGGCGGCGGGCCGACGGGATGTAATCCTTCAGCGCAATCACGCTGGGCAACCGCATCGACATGCTGGGGGAATGGACCTCGGTCTCGTATTCCGAGAGAACCGAGACGCGGTCCATGAACACCGCTTTCACCGCGTCCTGCCACGACCACAGCGAAAGTGGAAAGTAGGACAACGGACGAAAGTCCGCATTCAGCACAAGCGCGGGAAAATGCTGTCCGCCGTCAGGCAAGCGCTGCTCCCATTCACTCGGAACGCAACACCCGGGCGGTTATCCATCGTCGAGCCGCCAGATGTTGTGCGCCGCCGAAAACCTAACCGCTTTATGACAGAGGCCCCGACGCGCCGCAACCCGCGTTATCAACAGCCCCCCGAACGTCATTGATTCGTCACGAGAATCCTTTCTGCAACGCAAGCGCCCCGAGCGAAATGCCGGTGTCGTCGATGCCGTGGCCGAGCCGGGGAATGTAATGTGCCTCGACCGGCACCCCGGCGGCTTTCAGCGCCGCCTCCGCCTCCCGCGAGCGGGAAACCGGAACCACATCGTCGGCCTCGCCGTGCGCCAGCAATACGGGCGTCCGGTTCTTCAGTTCGTTCGGCAACGCATTCGGCGCGATCAGCGCGCCGGAGAAGGCCAGGATGGCGCGCGGGGCGGCGGCCCGGCGCAGCCCGGTGAACAGCGAGATCATCGCGCCCTGGCTGAAGCCCATGATCGCGTAGTCGATCAGCCCCAGCCGCGACAGCTCGGCGTCGAGGAACCCATCCAGGTACGGCGCCGCGGTGCGAACCCCCGCCTCAATGACGGCGGCCGTGCGATCGACGACGTCCCACCACTGCCGGCCAAATCCCGAATCGTGTTTGAACGGCGCATGGACCGAGGCAAAGATCGCGTCCGGGCAGGCGTGCGACCACGCGGGTGCCAGGTCGATCAGGTCAAAGGCATCGGCGCCGAGGCCGTGGCACAGCACGACAAGCTGCTTCGGTTCGGCTTTGGAGCCCGGGCCCCAGTGGACGGCATCAAGGGTCGGCATTCTGGTATCTCCCGTTCGGCGGCCGATGCGGTAGTGTGGCGCGGATGACGCTTACCACACGCTTCGCGCCCAGCCCGACCGGATACCTGCATTTGGGGCACGCGTTCTCGGCGATCAATGCATGGAGGCGCGCCAGGGATGCCGGCGGACGCTTCCTGCTGCGGCTGGAGGACATCGACCCGGCGCGCTGCCGTCAGGCGTTCGCCGAGGCTATCCTGGAGGACCTGGCGTGGCTGGGCATCGACTGGGACGGGCCGGTCCGGGTGCAGTCCCGGCATCTGACCGGGTATGAGGCGGTGCTGTCCGCGCTGGCCGCGCAGCGCCTGGTGTATCCGTGCTTCTGCACCCGCTCGGAGGTGATGCGCGAAGTTGCCGCCTCGGCGGGCGCGCCGCACGGGCCGGATGGCGCGCCGCTCTACCCCGGCACCTGCCGGCGGCTGTCATCGGCGGAACGCGAGGACCGCATCGGGTCCGGCGAGCGTTACGCGCTGCGTCTGGACATGACCGCGGCCACGCGTTCGGGCCTGTGGTATGAGGAGGAAGGCGAAGGACTCATCGCATGCCACCCGGAAGCGTTCGGCGACGTGGTGCTGTCGCGCAAGGACGCTCCGGCGAGCTATCATCTGTGCGTAACGCACGATGATGCCCTCCAGGGCGTGACCCTGGTGACGCGCGGCGAGGACCTGCGGCCGGCAACCGGTCTGCACCGGCTGATGCAGGCGCTGATGGACTGGCCTGCCCCGGTCTACGCCCATCACCGGCTGCTGGTGGACGAGCACGGCAAGCGATTTGCGAAACGAAATCGCGCGGCGACGCTGCGGGACATGCGCGCGCTCGGCATGTCCGCGCAGGATGTCATCGATCGGCTACAGCTTGCAGGATTTCCATGCGCGCGGCCGCATCGAAGCGCTTAGTAATAGCGCCAGTGGTTATGTTCCCAGTGGCGGTGATGGTAATGGTGATGGTTGTAGTAGTAGTCCACATGGGTGACCAGGCCTTGCCGTGGCGCCACATGCGGACCCGCGGTAAACGGCGCAGCCGAGGCATTGACGTTCGTCATGGCAAACAAGCCGCCCAGTGCCGCGGCCGCGAGAAGCATTCTGCGCATCGAAACAAACTCCTTTTTGTCAGTGATCCGGATATGGCGGCTGATTTCGCCGGAACGAGGACAAGATCAAGGCAACTTCGGGACGTTTAGTAACTGCAGCGTGAAATGAAAGCAATCAAATGTTTCTGCCATGAACGATCTCGGCCCCTCAGCATAGGAGGAATGATAGCGTGAATCACCGGCTTCGAGAGGCTTCACACCAAAGCGAAACGGTTCCCGAACTTGCGTTGTATATTCACTGGCCGTTCTGCCTGGCGAAGTGTCCTTACTGTGATTTCAACTCCCACGTTCGCGACCGTATCGAGCAGGATCGTTTCGGCCGTGCGTTGCGGCGGGAACTGGCGACAGAAGCCGCGCGGCTCGGCACGCGCCGGCTGACATCGGTGTTCTTCGGCGGCGGCACGCCCAGCCTGATGGACCCGGCGACCGTCGCCGCGATCCTGGACGATGCGGCGCGGCACTTCGATGTCGCGAACGATGTGGAAATCACCCTGGAGGCCAATCCGACCAGCATCGAGGCCGGGCGCCTGGCGGATTACCACGCGGCCGGCGTCAACCGCGCCTCGATCGGCATACAGAGCCTGGATGAGGCCGCGTTACGTGCCCTCGGGCGGCAACATTCGGCGAAGGAAGCGATGGCCGCACTGGCCCTGGCGCGGAAGCTGTTCCCGCGTGTGTCGTTCGATCTGATCTATGCGCGGCCGGGTCAGGATCTCGGATCCTGGCGGGCCGAATTGCGCAACGCCCTGGAGATCGCCGCGGACCATCTGTCACTGTACCAACTGACGATTGAGCCGGCCACCCCGTTCGAGGCGCTGCACCGGCAAGGGCGGCTTATCCTGCCCGATCCCGAGACCGCCACCGCGCTGTACCAAGCGACCGAGGACGAATGCGCCCGCGCCGGCCTGATGGCCTATGAGATTTCCAACTATGCGCGCCTGGGCGAGGAAAGCCGGCACAACCTGGCCTATTGGCGATACCGCGATTACGCCGGCATCGGTCCCGGCGCCCACGGCCGTGTCACCGTGAACGGCGCGCTGCGGGCGACCCGGCGGCACCGCGCGCCCGAGCCCTGGGCCGAACGAGTTCGAGCAATCCGGCCACGGGACGACCTCCGACGAGCCGATCGGCGAGGCCGACCGGGCGCGGGAGGCGCTGTTGATGGGCTTGCGCCTGGCCGAGGGAATCGACCTCGCCTGGTTCGAAACCCGCACCGGACGGACGCTGGCGCGCTCCGTCGATGCCGATGTTCTCAGCCGCTGTGTGGACGAGGGCTACCTGGTGCTCGCGCCCGAGCGCCTCACGGCGACACGGGAGGGACGCATCCGGCTGGATGCACTGCTGCGTGCGTTGGTGATCTGACAGGGTCCCGGTGCCGCCGGACGCCAGCCGGTACGGTGCGCATGCGGGCAAGCCGCCCATCCGGCCCCTCCGCCGAGACCGGAATGCTACGGCTGCCGCCTTGCAGGGCGCGACAGCCGATCTTATGTCAGTTAAAACGAAGGAACAGGCATGACCAGTCCAAATGCATCCGCTCTCGACGATTCGAGTCTGAAGACGTTCCTATTTGCCGAGGTTGGTACGGAACTCAATGGTTCGCCGCTGACAATTCTTTCGGTTTTGGCGCGGCTCGGCGAGGATCCGTGGGCCGAAGCGGGACGTTGGGCAAAACTGCCGAAGGCCGCGAGCGTCGATCGGCTCGCGCAGTGCGTCGCGCAAATGCCCCTGGCGCCGCAGGCGGTCGCCGAAGCACGCGCCACGGCGGCCCGGCTGACCGAGTTGCTGCCGTCGCAGGCTTCAGCGCCACGCACGGCACAAAAGGCGGTGAAGGCGCCGAAGCCGATACTGTCTCGATGGGTCCTCGTGGCGGTCGTCGGGGCGGCGCTTGTATCGGGCGTCGCATCCAGCCTGTTGATATCGGGGCCCCGTTCCGACGGCATCGTGCCGCTGACAGTCTTCGATCCGCCTCACGCTCCGGCGAAATAAGGCGACGCGCTGGCGAGGTGGCGGCTGGTATAGCGACGGGTCTGCGGACTGCACACCGAGCATCGGTCCCGGCGCCGCATTTCCGCGACTGTCGCGCAACCTCATCCCACGATCCGGGCAACCTCATCCGGCGCCTGCCGCACGAGTCGGTCGTAATCCTTCATCAACGTGTCTGTAATCGTCCCCGGGATGAACCGGTGCGGCCCGATTTCCCGGACCGCCGTCACCTCGGCCGCCGTTCCGGTCAGGAACGCCTCGGTGGCATTGGCCAGTTCCGAGGGATCGATGTGCCGCTCGATCACCTTCATTCCGTTACGCCGCGCCAGGCTGATCACCGAGCGCCGCGTGATGCCGTCCAGGAAGCAGTCCGGTGTCGGCGTATGCAATTCGCCGTCGATCACAAAGAAGATGTTCGCCCCGGTCGTCTCCGCCACCAGCCCCCGCCAGTCCAGCATCAGCGCATCGGAAAAACCGTCCTCCTCCGCCTGTACCTTCGCCAGGGAGGCGATGATGTACAGGCCGGACGCCTTGGCCTTGACCGGAGCGCTCTCCGGCGGCGGCCGCCGCCACCCGGTCCGCGCAAGCCGGATTCCCTGCATCCGCTCCGTGCCGAAATAACTCGGCCAGGGCCAGGCGGCGATCGCGAGATGGATCGAAGTCCCAGTGGCCGACACGGCCAATTGTTCCGATCCGCGCCAGGCGATCGGACGCACGTAGCCGTCGGTCAGACCGTTGGCATGCAGCACCGCGGCACAGGCGGCATCGATGTCGTCCTCGGACCAGGGTATCTCGAAGCTGAGCAGCCGGCCGGAGTTGATCAGGCGGCGCGTGTGATCCCGCAGGCGGAAAATATTACTTGCGTATGCACGTTCCCCTTCGAACACGGCGCTGCCATAGTGCAGGCCATGTGACAGAACATGCAGCCTGGCGTCGCGCCAGGGTACCAGGGAACCGTCCAACCAGATCCGGCCGTCTCGGTCGTCGAAAGGAAGCAGCGCCATGGCCGTCAACTCCGTCATTTTATTTCGTCCAGCAGCGCGAAGTTAGACCGATCCGGAAAATTCAGTCAACAATGCTGACCTATTTTCAAGTCGAATGGCTGACATGCTGAAACCTGAAACCCGCGCGCGGAAAGCCGATCGCTTCGTGCCGCCGCCAAAGCTGCCGCCACCGACCCCGGTTGTCGATGTCGGGGATGCCGGGATGCGCCTGGCGCAGGACCTGCTCTTCTTCGCCTATCGCGACTTCACGAACGTCGCGGACCAGGTGCTGGAGGAGCTCGGGCTGGGCCGCGCGCACCACCGGGCGCTGCATTTCATCGGCCGCAACCCGGGCATCACCGTGTCGGGCCTGCTGGCCATCCTGCGGATCACCAAGCAGTCCCTGGCGCGGGTGCTGAATGCACTGCTCGATCAGGGCTACGTCGCCCAGGCGCCTGGATTCGAGGATCGACGGCTGCGCCTGCTCACCCTGACCGAATCCGGCGTGGCACTGGAACGGCGGCTGTTCGACAGCCAGCGGGAGAAGCTCATGCAGGCGTATCGCGCGGCCGGCCCGCAGGCCGTGCAGGGATTCCAAACAGTCATGCGTGCTATGATGGACTCAGGCGCGCGGGACTATATCGATGGCACCGGATCGCCTGAGAACGCCTGAGGGGGCATGGCAAACGTTATGGCCGAGGAATGCCACATCCTGATCGTGGAGGATGATCCCCGCTTGCGGGAACGGCTGGCCCGGTTCCTCGCCGGGGAGGGGTTTCGCGTCACGACCGCCGGCGATGCGGCCGATGCCCGTGCCGAACTGCGCTCGATCAACCCCGATTTGCTGGTGCTGGACGTCATGATGCCTGGCGAAAGCGGGTTGGAACTGACGGAGTCGCTGCGCCGGGAACGTGCCGGGGGCTTGCCGATCCTGCTGCTGACGGCGCGCGGGGCGCCTGAGGATCGCATCGCCGGCTTCGAGGCCGGCGCCGACGACTACCTCGGCAAGCCGTTCGAACCGCGCGAATTGGTGCTCCGCATTCGCGCCTTGCTGCGCCGCGCCCCGCCGCCGCCGGCTCCGGCAGCGCCTGTCGCCGCGGTGCGCATCGGCGACGCAGAGTTCGATGTCGAACGCGGCGAGTTGCGGGACGCCGTCGGACCGATCCGGCTCACCGGCGGCGAATCGGCCCTGCTGACCGCCCTGGCGCGCAAGGCGAACGAGGTGCTGTCGCGCGAGGAGATCGCCGAGGCGCTCGGCATGGACGATGCCGGGGAGCGGGCGATCGACGTGCAGGTCGTGCGCCTGCGCCGCAAGATCGAAGCCGACCCGCGGGAGCCGCGGTTCCTGCATACGGTGCGCGGGCGCGGCTACATCCTGAAGCCGGGCGCCTGAGGCATGCGCGGGCGCATCGAGTTGCCGTTCGGCAGTTGGATCAAGCAGTTCATGCCGCGATCGCTGCTGGGACGCTCGCTGCTGATCATCCTGGTGCCGCTCGTGCTGGTGCAGGCGATCGCACTGCAGATGTTTTACGGCAGCCATCTGGGCGTGGTGTCGCGCCGGCTGTCGAGCGCCATTGCCGGGGAGATTGCCTTCACCGTTGAACTGATGCAGCAGGCGCCCTCGCCGCAGGCGCGCGAACAGGTTCTGGAAATGGCGCGCCGGCAGTTCACGCTCGACATCAAGCTGGAACCCGATGCGGTGCTCGAAAACCGGAAGTGGAAGAACGTGCTCGGGCCGATGGATGACGACCTGGCCGCGGCGCTGACCGAGAAGTTCAATGTGCCGTTCAGCATGGACTGGACGTCCGACCCGCAGTCCGTGCTCATCCGGCTGCAACTGCCGGATGGCGTGCTGGACGTGGCGGCACCGCGCAAGCGTCTGGCCATCGGCACGCTGTTCCTGTTCGTCGGCTGGCTGGTCGGTTCGGCGCTCCTGCTGTTCGTCATCGCCGCCCTGTTCATGCGCAACCAGGTGCGCGCCATACGCCGCCTCGCGAGTTCCGCCGAGGCGTTCGGCATGGGGCGCGAGGTGCCGCCGATACGGCCGGAGGGCGCCGCCGAGGTGCGGCAGGCCGCCGCGGCGTTCAACAAGATGCAAGAGCGGATCCGCCGCTTCCTGGTGCAGCGGACCGAGATGCTCGCCGGCGTCTCGCACGACCTGCGGACGCCGCTGACCCGTCTGCGGCTGGCCCTGGCGATGATGCCGCCTAACGAGGAAACCCGCCAGGACATCGCCGAAATGACCTCCGACGTCGACGAAATGGAGCGCATGATCGGCGGCTATCTCGCGTTCGCCCGTGGCGAGAAGACGGAGCAGGCGATCCCGGTCAATCTGTCCGACCTGTTGGACGAAGTCGCCGACGGCGCCCGGCGCGCTGGGACGGTGTTGACGTTCGACGTTCCGCCCGACCTGACCTTGAAGCTGCGCGCCGACGCGGTGCGGCGCGCGGTCACCAACCTTGTGGATAATGCCCGCCGCCACGCGAAGCACGTGACGCTCGCGGCGGCGGCGCAGGGCCGGTCGGTGCACGTAATCGTTGATGACGACGGCCCGGGGATACCGGCCAATCGGCGGGAGAGCGTCTTCCGCCCGTTCGAGAGCGGTTCAGCGGGAGGCACCGGCCTGGGGCTGACGATCGCGCGCGATATTGTCCGCGCGCATGGTGGCGAGATCGTGCTGGAGGACAGCCCGCTGGGCGGGTTGCGGGCGCGGATCAGATTGCCCGTGTGAGGTCCGCATTGAGAGCGGCTCTCGCCATGATGGTTTAGAGGTAGCGCCGGACTGAAGCAGTCGTTCCCCGGCGTTGCCTCAGCTCCGGTTGCCTTGCCGCTCCGCCATGCGCAGATCGATGATGTCCTGGTAAAGTTCCATCGTCGCGGGGGCGTAGCCGACGCCGGAGCCCTGCTCGACGTCAGCATAGACCTTGGGGTGCGATTTCGGCAGGTCCAGCAGGAAGTCCTTGAACGATGTCTTCAACTCCGCCGGCAGAGCGGAACGGACGGCCCAGGGACCATTGGGGATCTTGCCCGACTGCCAGATAATCGCGATGTCCGACATCTTCAGCAGCTTGCGGTCCACCATCGTGCGAAGGTTGCCGCGTGTGAAGCCCTCCGCCTGGTCGCCCTGACCGGACGTCCAGGTGACGGCGGCGTCATACTGCTTGTTCAGCACGGCGACGACGCCCTGCTCATGGCCGCCCGAGAAGCCGGTCTTCGAGAAATACGCGCCATCAGCGAGGTTGATGCCCTTGGTCTTCAGAGTCGCGCTCGGGATCAGATATCCCGACGTCGAATTCGGATCGGCCCAGGCGAGCGAATGGCCCTTCATGTCGGCCAGCGTGCTGATCCCGGAATCGGCCCGCACGACCATCACCGAGTAATAGTAAGTGGACCCGTCCTTTTCCTGCGGCACCACCACCGGCTCAATGCATTTGCAGTCGAGCCAGGCACCGGCGAAGCCGGAGGCGCCGAACTCGGCGGCTTCAAGCTGACCGGCGGCGATGCCCTGCATGACGCCGGCGTAGTCGGCGGCCGGGAAGAGCTTCACGGGCATGCGAAGATGCTCCGACAGAAGCTGCTGGAACTGATCGTAGCGGGCAAGCCGATCCTGCGTGTTCTCGCCGCCGAGCAAACCGATGCGGAATTGCTTGGGCATCTCGGCGCGGGCCGACCGCCCGGCCAGTGTCCAACCCGCCGCGGCGGCGGCAACTAGTGCGATGGCTTGTCGGCGAAGCATGATAGTATCTCCCGTGACGAGGCGCCGGGCCGGCACAATGAACCTACCTTGGCCCGATATGTTGTCGGGGATAGCCCGCGGTCGATGACAAACAGATGTCAGTCGGGTGAACAGGACGTGTCGGACACCGTGGCCGTCGCAGCCTTAATGCGACAACAGCGCACAGCCTCGGCCATGCAGCAGAAGGTGCCGCGTCACGCCGCCGAGCACCCACTCGCGCAGCCGGCTGTGTCCGTAGGCACCGGCCACGATGACCCCGGCCTCATGCTCGCGCGCGATTGCCAGAAGCTGGCCCGCGTCGTCGCCGGTTGGCCGTGCGACGACGGAAACCGCCTTGATGCCGTGCTGCCGCAGCCAGCCTGCGACATCCGACACATGCGACCGCGCCGCGGCGATGTCCTCGGCGGCGGCGATCGAAGCGACTGCCACATGCGAGGCTTTCTCAAGCAGAGGCAAGGCGTCCGCGATGGCGCGGCGCGCCTGCCGGGAGTCCTTCCAGGCCACCAGAACGCGATCCAGCGCCAACGGCGAAGCCTCCGCCGGTACAAGCAGAACGGGCCGGCCCATCTGCATCAACAGATCGCCCGGATTGAGCCGGCGGGCAAGCTCCGAAGGCGTGTCGCCGGACCCCGCTGTGATGACGATATCGGCGCACCGGGCTTCGCTGGCGATATAGTCCGCGACCGATTCGAGCACCACGTTGGAGCGCCAGGAGATCGCCTTCACGCGGCCCTGAAGCGCCTTGCGGAAATCCGCCTCCGCCAGCCTGATGTCGCTGTCGATCCGGGCACGGTCCTGTTCGATCAGGGCTTCCGGGACATAGTAGCCATCGGTGTCGATGCCGACGATCGGCATGGGGTGGCAGGCGGCGATGCCCACGACGCTGGCGCCGAAGCGCTCTGCCAGGTCGGCGGCCGCGCCGGTCACGCCCGCGTTTGAGCACCCGAGTTCCAAATTCACCATGATGGCGGAATAGGTCATCGTATTCCTCCCCGGAAAAGCGGGCACAGACCAAGTAACACACTGATCCGACTGGCCAGTGGCCGCCATGACCTGGATCAAACGGCCGCCAGGGCGTAGGTCGTATAAGGATTGCGCGCGGGTGGACGGGGAGAGACGTCCGAATTGTTTTCGTGACGCTGCAAGGGAGTGCTCCCATGGCCGATCTGAACACGCCTGCCTTGTCCGCCGATACTCCGCCGCCGGGCGCGGCCCCAGCCGAGGTCGATCAATGGCTGCACGCCTGGCAGAGCCGCTTCACCGGCGGCCGCTCGCCCAGCACCGTCGCGCTGGCCTATCTCGACTGGGCCGCCCATGCGGCGAATGCGCCGTTCCAGACCGCGGAAGTCGGCCGAGCGGCGGTGGCGGCGTGGGGGAAGCTACTGCGCATCGCGGCGGGGATGGAACCGAAGCTGGCTCCGGCGCCGGGCGATCATCGCTTCGCCAGCCCGGCGTGGCGGCAATTCCCGTACGACCTGCTGACCCAGGCGGTGCTGCTGGGCGAGGCATGGTGGAACGGCGTCGTAGACGGCCCGGCGGGGGTCAATCCGCGCAACCGGAGAATCGTTTCTTTCACATTGCGGCAATGGCTTGATCTGATCTCCCCCTCGAACGTACCCTGGCTCAATCCCGAGGTGCTGGAGGCGGCCGGTACCACCGGCGGGCGGAATTTCCTGGTTGGCCTCATCAACCTGCTGCATGACGAGAGCGGAACGCCGGCCCGGGGCAATTTCATTGTCGGCAAGAACCTGGCTGTGACGCGCGGCAAAGTGGTGTTCCGCAACGACCTGATTGAACTTATTCAGTACGCCCCCGTAACCGCCAAGGTCAGCCCCGAGCCGGTGCTGATCGTGCCGGCCTGGATCATGAAATATTACATCCTCGACCTGTCGCCGTCGAATTCGCTGATCCGCTTCCTGGTCGAGCATGGCCACACGGTGTTCGCGATCTCCTGGCGCAACCCCGGGCCGGAGATGCGTGACACCAGCTTCGACGACTATCGCGCAAAGGGCGTCATGGCGGCGCTCGACGCGATCCGGGCGATACGCGGCGATGCCAAGGTGCATGCCGCGGGCTACTGTCTCGGCGGCACGTTGCTGGCCATTGCCGCCGCCGCGATGGCGCGGGACAACGACAACCGGCTCGCCAGCATGACGCTGTTCGCGGCGCAGACCGATTTCACCGAAGCGGGCGAACTGCAGGTATTCATCACCGAGGACCAACTCAGTTTCCTCGCCGACGTCATCAAGACGCAGGGGTTTCTCAGCAGCGAGCAGATGGGCGGCGCGTTCCAGATGCTGCAGTCGAACGACCTGATCTGGTCGCGGGCGGTTCATCGGTATCTGCTTGGCCAGCAGTCAGCATCGTTCGACCTGATGGCCTGGAACGCCGACGGCACCCGACTGCCGGCGCGCATGCATATCGAGTATCTGCGCAGCCTGTATTTATGTAACGAACTGGCCGAGGGGCACTTCATCGTGGCCGGCCATCCGGTGACGCTGGAAGATATCAAATTGCCAACGTTCCTTGTTGGCACCGAACAGGATCACATCGCGCCGTGGAAGTCGGTGTTCAAGTTGCATCTGTTCTCCGACACCGAACTGACCTTTGTCCTGACATCCGGCGGCCACAACGCCGGGATCGTCAGCGAACCCGGCCATCCGCATCGGCATTTTCGCATGCGCACGCGGGCGGCCGGGGGTCACACCCTCGGTCCGGACGACTGGCAGGCCGCCGCAGTGCCGCACGACGGATCGTGGTGGGTGGAGTGGGCCCGCTGGCTGGAACAGCGCTCGGGCCCACCCATCGATCCGCCACCGATGGGCGCACCGGGATATCCGCCGCTTGGTGACGCCCCCGGCAGTTATGTGCTGGAAACGTAACGCCGCCGCCAGGAGGATAAGGCTTTGGACTTGCTGAAAGTAACGAACGAATCGACCATCGAAAACCGCACTTTCGACGAGATCGAGATCGGCGACAGCGCCAGCACGGTACGGACCCTGACGCAGGAGGACGTCGAGCTGTTCGCCGTGGTCTCCGGCGACGTCAATCCGGCGCATCTCGATCCCGGCTATGCCGAAACCGATCTGTTCCACCGGATCATTGCTCACGGCATGTGGGGCGGCGGTTTGATTTCCGCCGTGCTCGGCACGCAACTGCCCGGACCCGGCACGATCTACCTGGCGCAGGACCTGCGTTTCCGCGCACCGGTCGGCATCGGTGACACGATCACCGCGCGGATCGTCGTACGGGCGAAATCGGCCGACAGGCACCGCGTGATCTTCGACTGCCACTGCACCAACCAGGCGGGGACGGAGGTGATTGCCGGAACCGCCGAAGTGCAGGCGCCGACGGAGAAAATCCGCCGCGACCGGGTGGAACTGCCGGATGTCCGGCTGATGCGCCACCAGCGGTTCCGCGACCTGCTCGCGCATGCCGCCGGGCGGCCGGCGGTGTCCGTCGCGGTGGTGCATCCGTGCGACGCGTTATCGTTGGGTGCGGCTATCGAAGTAGCCGAACTCGGCCTGGTCATTCCGATACTGGTGGGGCCGGCGGCAAAGATCGAGGCGGCGGCCGCGGCCGCCTGCCTGGATATCAGCCGCTACCGGCTGGTCGATGTTCCGCACAGCCATGCGGCGGCGGCGCGCGCGGTCGGGCTGGTGCGGGCCGGTGAGGCGATGCTGCTGATGAAAGGTTCGCTGCACACCGACGAACTGATGCATGAGGTCGTTGCGGCGGAAACCGGATTGCGCACGGAACGGCGCCTCAGTCACGTCTATGTGCTGGATGTGCCGACATATCCGCGGCCGCTGCTGATCACCGATGCCGCGATCAACATCGCGCCGACGCTGGAGATCAAGCGCGACATCGTGCAGAACGCCATCGACCTGGCGCATGTGATGGGGGTCAAGCAGCCGCGCGTCGCGATCCTCTGCGCGGTGGAGATGGTCAATCCGGAGATGAAATCGACGGTTGACGCCGCGGCCTTGTGCAAGATGGCGGACCGGGGTCAGATCACCGGCGGGATCGTCGACGGGCCGCTCGCGTTCGATAATGCGGTCAGCCCGAAGGCTGCCAAGGACAAGGGGATTGTTTCGCCTGTGGCGGGACAGGCCGACATCCTGGTGGTTCCGGACCTGGAGGCCGGCAACATGCTGGCCAAGCAGCTTGCCTTCCTTGCAGGTGCGGATGCGGCGGGCGTGGTTGTTGGCGCAAGGGTGCCGATCATCCTGACCAGCCGGGCGGATTCCGACAGGACGCGGATTGCGTCGTGCGCGGTGGCGGTGTTGATGGCGCAGGCGAAGCAGGCGGCGCTGGCGCCGGAGAAAGGGTAAGGAATGAAGATCAGTCCAAAGGATTTTCGCGTTCGCGAAGGCAGCGGCGTCGATCTGGACAAATGGCCGACGGAGGTAAAGCGGTACTACAAATCGAAGGAGGACTACCACGCGCTGCTGAGCGACCACGTCGACCGCCTGAGCAAGCAGCAGCAACTTCTCTACGCCTCCGACAGTCATGCCGTGCTGCTGATTTTCCAGGCGATGGACGCCGCGGGGAAAGACGGGGCAATCAGCCACGTCATGTCCGGGGTCAATCCGCAGGGCTGCCAAGTCTACAGCTTCAAGCACCCGAGCGCACTGGAACTGCAGCACGACTTCCTGTGGCGGACCACGCGCGACCTCCCGGAACGTGGCCGCATCGGCATCTTCAATAGATCCTATTACGAGGAAGTGCTGATTACCCGGGTGCATCCCGAGATCTTGCAGGGCGAGGGCGTGCCGGACGGGTCCGATGGGGAAAAGGCGTTCTGGCATGGCCGGTATCGCTCGATCCTCGACCTGGAGCGGCACTTGCACGCCAACGGCACCCGCATCATCAAGTTCTTCCTGCATCTGTCGAAGGAGGAGCAGCGCAAGCGGTTCCTCGCCCGCATCGACGCGCCGGACAAGAACTGGAAGTTCAGCCAGGCCGACATCGAGGAGCGGAAATTCTGGGATAAATATATGAAGGCGTATGAGAAGTGCCTGGAAGCGACCAGCACAGACCATGCGCCCTGGTATGTCGTTCCGGCCGACGACAAGGAGAACGCGCGCCTGATCGTATCCGAGATTATCGTGGAGACGCTGAGCGGGCTGAAAATGAGGTACCCGGAAACGACGGAGGAGCGGCGCCGCGAACTGCTGGCTATTCGCGACCAGTTGGTGGAGTAGGTTGCGGCAGCGTGCCGAACATGGCGACTGGGTGCGGGTGGATGGGTTTTTTGAAATGCGAAGGCTCCAGGGACCGCCAAGTCTGACCGAGGCGCCGAGAGGCCGGCAGCGGTCGCGCCACCCTTGGCGGTTCTTGGCGTCCTGGCGTTGAAATGCGGTGCCGACAGCAAATTCCTGCATCGGCGCCGTAGCATTGCTGGTCAAGGGATTTGGCTAACCCGACGGGTTGCCTCGCCGCTGTGGCGATGACAGTTTCCGGTCGTAAGGCACAGGAGAAAGCTGCGGTGACCGATACAGGCGTGGCGATCATTGGTGCAGGTCTGGCCGGGTTGGGAGCAGCGGCGGCGCTCCGAGACGCCGGGGTGCCGGCGGTGGTCCTGGAGGCCTCCGGCCGCGTCGGCGGACGGGCCTGGACCACGCACCCGGCCGCGCTCGGCGGAGTCTGGTTCGACGTCGGCGCGGTATGGTTCCACAACGCCGACCGCAACCCATTGGTGCCGATCGCCGAGGCCGCCGCCGATCGGCTGCTGCGGTCGGACGTACTGCGCCAGGAACGCACCTTCATCGGCGGGCGTCTTGCCACCGCGGAGGACCTAGCCGGCTACGCCGAGGCTTGGCCTCGATACGAAGCCATGACCGACCGCATCCTGGCCGCCGAGGGAGATGTTCCCCTGGCCGAAATCGCCAGCCGGCTGCCGGACGATCCCTGGGCGCGGACGGTCGAAGCGTGGGAGGGGCCAGTGATCTGTGCCGCCGACGCCGACCGGTTCAGCGCCCGCGACTGGCGGCGCAACGCGCTGGACGGCGCCAACCTCGTGCCCGACGGCGGTGTCGGCGCGTTCGTGCAGCGCCGACTGACCGGTGGGCTGGATATCCGGCTGAACTCCCCCGTGAGCCGCGTGCGCGGGGGCGGCCCTGGCGGCGCCGTCCGCGTGGAAACCGGGCGCGGCGTGCTGCCCGCTGGCGCGTGCATCGTCACCGCCTCGACCGGCGTGCTCGCCTCCGGGGCGCTGGCGTTCGACCCTCCGCTGCCGGCGCGGATCAGCGACGCGGTGCACAGCGTGCCGATGGGCCTCGCGATGAAGATCGCCCTCCGGGCGACCACAGCCGATCGGCTGGATTTGCCGGCGCATTGCTCGGTGGAGCGGATCGTGTCGGAACCGGGGATGACGCTGATGCCGTTCCAGTGCTGGCCGCTCGGGCGGGACTACGTGCAGGGCTGGATCGGCGGATCGCCCGCGTGGGGCCTTGCCCGCGCGGGCGACGCGGCGGCGGTGGATTACGCGTTGAGCTATCTGCGCTCGATGTTCGGCACCCGGGTCGATCGGGTTTTCGCGGGTGGGACGTCGTTGGTGACGCACTGGGAAGCCGAACCTTGGGTGCGGGGCGCCTATTGCTATGCGGTTCCTGGGGCGGCGGATGCGCGCGATACCCTCGCCGAGCCGGTGGCGGACGGGCACCTGATGTTCGCCGGGGAGGCGTGTCATGTGCGTTATGGCGGGACACTCGCTGGCGCGTGGCTGAGCGGGCAGGCAGCCGCGAAGGTGGCGGGAACGGCGGCTCGCGGCAAGCGGCTCCCTTAAACCATCTTCAGCGCAAAATAGACCATAATTCGCAATGAGTTGCGCAACATATTGATATCGCACACAGGAGTCCGGAGCTTTCTCCGTAGTTTGACAGAGTCAAATTACTTGGCATGATTCTTGTTTAACTAGTACACCTCGCCGGAGGTTCCAACCCGCTTAGTGGTGCGTTCATGCCACGAGCGGCTTGCCCTTCATGGTCCAGCGAAACGGTTTGGCCATCGTGGCATTGAAATAGGCGATGAAGCCTTCGATCCGCTGCTGAAGATGCTCCTTGGACGTGAAGTTGCCGCGGCGAAGAAGCTTGCGGACCAGGATCGAAAACCAGATCTCGATCTGGTTGATCCAGGAGGCATGCTTGGGCGTGAAGTGGAAGGTGATCCGGTGAGAGGCATCGCGCAGGAACGCCTCGCGTGTCGCCATCGACTGGAGAATGCCGGATTTGCCCTTTTCCCCGAGATCGTCGTCGATGCCGCAGAGCCGTGCGACCAGGCGTGTCACGCCTTCGGACATGTGCGTGTTGAGGTTGTCGCAGACCACCTTCCACGGTGCCGTCGGCGGCGCCGAAGCGAACAGCGTCTCCAGGAACGCCACGAAATCCGCCTCGGTGCGGGTATCGCCGATCGTGCCGCGGACCTTGCCGGTGGCGACATCGAACGCGGCGATCAAGGCCTTGGTGCCATGCCGGACATACTCGAACTCTCGCCGTTCGACGTGCCCGGGCTTCATCGGCAGGCTCTTGGCGGCACGCTCCAGCGCCTGGATGCCGGTCATCTCGTCGATCGAAACGGTCTGTCCGCCTTGCCCGGCGGCGGCAGGGGCCGCCTCATACACCGCGCAGATATCGGCGCACTTGGTGTCGAAATCGGGATCGGGTTTGGCTGTCAGCCAGTAACGGTTGAGGTGCGGTTGGAGATCGGCCTCTTTTTTAAAAAGCGCCCGACGGAGCCGTGCGAAATGCTTGGAACGATGCCGCGGGCGACGGCCTGGCGGGCCAGTTCGCTTTGACTCCAGTGACTGATCGGCACGTCCAGCGTCTCGGGGTCTTCGCAGGCCATGGCCATGATCCGGCAGATCACCTCCGGCGTGAACGTCGCCGGCGCGCCGCAGCGGGGCGCATCGCTCAGACGCGCCGCCACACCGGCCGACGCATCCGCATCCCGCCACCGGCGCCGCCAGTGACCGGCGGTGTTGCGCCAGATCCCCAGTTGCCGCGCCGTCTCGTCGACCCCGAGGCCGGTTGCGGCCAGGAGGATGATGCGGGCCCGTTCGGCCAGCTTTTGCGGCGTTGAATGGGCGCGCACCAACGATCTCAACTCGCACGCGTGCTCAGACGACAGTTGGATCGGTAAAGCCTTGTGAGCCGGCAAGCTGTCTCTCCTCTCAGGTCGAGAGGACGCTTCGCAACGCCGATGGAGTCCCGCCTATGGTCTGCGGTGGCGAAGTCTCATTTTGAGGCCGGCTGTGGCAAATGCGACTCGATCAGCCGGGGTCGGTCAGCACAACCGAGTCGCCAATTCCGGCGAGGTGTACTAGGCGCTTCCCTGCGCTGCATGCGGAACCGAGACTCGACGGCTCCGCGCCGGCGTTCGTGGCGTTGATTGATCCGTTCAACCAGAGCCTCTTTTCCTTCCGGTTTGCGCGGCAGGGTTTCCTTCAGCATCTCGACGATGTCGCGCGGCGTCAGCAGCGTCAGACCGGGCTGGTGAGCGACACGCTGTTCGGCGATGAACAGCATTGCCAACATCACCATCGTCACGTGGTGATGCCATGCCTGCCAGCCCAGCGCCTGATAGTCTGCCAGGCCGCACTGGCCCTTGCCATCCTCGAAGCTGCGCTCGACCCAATAGCGCTGCCCTTGCATCTGCGCCAGACGCAAGAGTGGCGTGTCCGCCGCGGCATTGGACAGGCTGTATTTGATCGTCTTCTCTGATTTCACCTCGCGCCGGACAATCAAATGCCAATGCCGCGGGGCGTCCTCCTCGCCATCCCAAACCCAGACCCGCCGGTGCGCCATATCGACGCGCAATTCGCCGCGCGTGCTGTCTCGCAGGACATGGCGCGTCCAGTCACCCGCGCCAAACCCCTTGACCAGGGCCTCGACCGTAACCGGCCCCACCGCAGCCTGCCGCTTTGTCGCCGGGCGCCCGCGGCCGGGCTGGTGCGGCGGAACGGCGAGCTCAGGCCGCTCGGTCCAAATCCGCTGGGTGCTGTGGACGTCGGCGACGAACACCTCCCCCATATCCTCCAGCGCCCGCAGATAGGCCGGCTCCTTGCCGTAGCCGGCATCGGCCCCGACCCATTCGAACCGCATGTGCCGGTCGCGCGCCTGGCGCACGATCTCGAGGGCGTGCTGACTCTTCGAGGTCAGCACCCGGGCCGCAGGCGGCACGCCGGCTTTGTCGCATCGGGCCGCGTCCTCGATCCAGCGCTTCGGCAGGTAAAGCCGCATGTCGACCGGCGCATGACGCTGACCGTCGGTCAGCACGCCGAACACCGCAACCTGGCAGTTGTCGATCTTGCCCTGCCGGCCAGACCATTGCCGCGCCACGCCGACCGAGCGGTCGCCCTGCTTGGCGAAGCTGCTTTCATCAATGATCAGCGCGCTGGTCGGCTTGCCGCCCAGCAGGCGGTCGGCGTCCTGGCTGATCTGAGCCACAACCGGCTCGTGTTCCCAAGGCGAATTGCTGATAAAGTGCTGGAACTGCTGGGCGCAGCCTTCGTCAACCACGGTCGCCATCGAGGCGAAGGTGCAGTCGCCCGCCTGCGCCAGCCCGCGCAGATAGCGTCCGGCCACGGCCGCGCTGTTGCGGGTCTTGGTGCGGAAGAAGTGGCCATGGCGGGCGATGAAGACGGCAAACGCCTCGGCCATCCCATCGACCAGGGATTTGGTCAGCCATCATCCGGACATACGGTTACGTGACGAACTGGTTGGTTCATTTCGCCTTCCCACTCGCTCGAATCAATGGAGGCCCATCGATTCGATAAAGTGGGATCACGTCAAGCCCGGATCTACGGAAGGGCCGGCCGAGAATGTGATTTTGTCAAAGTAGTGCCATAGTCGTAAGGCGTCGTCTTGAGGCCGCCCGCCGCCGCACCCAAACCGGCAACATGTTCATCCGCAAAACGGCAACCCGGAGCAAATCCACCCGCGAACCTTATTTCACCTTCCGCCTCGTCGCCTCGCAGCGCACCGGCCAGCAGGTCCGACAGGTGACCCTCCTCAACCTCGGACGCCATTTCGACCTCCCGCCGGGCGATTGGCCGCGGCTGTGCGGACGGATCGAGGCCTTGCTCGCCGGACAGGCCGGCCTGCCGGCGGAGCCGCAAGCTATCGAAACCCTGGCCCAGCGTTACGCCACCCGGCTCCTCACGGCGCGGCCGGATGCCGCGTCCGCCAACGTGCCGGAACCAGCCCCGCAACCACCCGCTCACGGGGCATCTGTTCATCACCGCGCTGGCCTATCATACCAACCGGCCCCGATCGTTGACTCGTCTGTGACTTTGAGCGACGCGGCGGGCTGTGATCGGTAATGGTCTCCCTGATCCGGAGACAGCAATGACCGTAGCGATCACCCGCCTTGATCTCTCAGCCGTGGATTTGCGCCAGGCGGCGGCGCGCACACAGGAAGCCAAGGTTGCGCGACGGATGCTGGCGATTGCCCTGGTAATGGAGGGCCGTTCCCGCTCGGACGCAGCGCAGAGCTGCGCGATGGACCGCCAAACGCTACGCGATTGGGTGCATCGCTATAATGCGGATGGCCCGGGCGGTTTATCTGACCAGCCGCGCCGCAACGGCCCCAAGCCGCGCCTCTCGGCTGAGCAACAGGCTGCGGTGGAGGAATGGGTCGAGCAAGGGGCCGACCTGAAGCGCGACGGCGTGGTGCGCTGGCGGCGCATTGATCTTCAGCGACGGATCCAGCAAACCTTTGACGTCCGCCTGCACGAGCGCACGGTCGGCAAGCTGCTGCGCAAGCTGTCGTTTCGGCGGCTCTCGGTGCGCCCGCAGCACCCGCTGAGCGATCCTGCGGCACAAGCGTCTTTCAGGTCGAGTTTCCTGCTCTCATGACCGCCGCCGTGCCGCCTGAAGCGGCGGCCAGGCCGGTGTGGAGGTGTGGTTTGGCGACGAGGCGCAGGTTGGTCAGCAGGGCACGCTGACACGGGTCCGGGCGAGACGTGGCACGCGCCCGCGCGCGCTGCGCGATCGCGGCTTCAAGGCGGCCTATCTGTTCGGTGCCGTTTGCCCGGAACGAAAGACCGGTGCGGCGATTGTCATGCCTGATGTCAACATCGAAGCGATGAACGAACATCTTGCCGTCATCAGCAAGTGCGTCTCGGTTGGCGCCATTGCCGTGCTGGTGCTGGACAACGCCGGCTGGCACATCTCGCCGCGGCTGAAGCTGCCGGACAACATCGTGCTGTTGCCATTGCCGCGCTATGCGCCGGAGCTGAACCCGGTTGAGAATGTTTGGGAGTTTTTGCGCGCCAACTGGCTCAGTCACTGTGTGTGGCAGAGCTACGAGGCGATCGTCGATGCCTGCTGCGATGCTTGGAACAAACTCATGAGCATGCCGGAACAGATCGCGTCCATCACCCGGCGTGCTTGGGCCAAACAAACGGTCAACGGATAGGGCCGCTGGTATCATACCAACCAACTCATGAACTGACCGTTTTGGCGTATTCGCGGGTGGCGATCGATCGGATGCGTTCCGGGGTTGCGATCAGCTTGTTCCAGGCCACGCAGCAGGCAGCGACAATGGCCTCGTAGGTAGGGAAGACGCGGTTGCTGAGGTCGTTCTGGCGCAAGAACTCCCAGATGTTCTCGGTCGGGTTGAGTTCGGGCGAGTACGGCGGCAGCGGCAGCAAACCAATGTTGTCCGGCACCATCAGCCGGTCACCCTTCTGGTGCCATCCGGCGCCGTCCAAGGTCATCACGGCGAAGGCGCCCGGGGTCACTTGCGTGCTGATTTCTTGCAGATGCAGGTTCATCGCATGGATGTTGGCGTGCGGCAGAACGAGAGCGGCACCGACACCGCGCGCCGGACACACCGCACCGAACAGGTAGGCCCAGCGGTATCGCTGGTCGCGCGGCGCTCTCGGGCGGGTGCCGCGTTCTGCCCGGATGCGGGTCAGGCTGCCTTGCTGGCCGATCCGCGCTTCATCCTGCCACCAAAGCTCGATCGGTTTGTCCCGCGCGGCGGGAGGAATTGCTGCGGCAACGAGATCGGCGAAGTTTTTTTATGCGCCTCTTGGGCTTCGGGATCCGCTTGGGGATGGCGTGGCCGCACCGAAATGTGGCTGAATTTCAGGGTCTTCAGCATCCGTCCGACGCTGCGCTCGTCCAGTGGCACGAAAAACCGCGCCAGGATACGGTCCCGCAGATCGCGCAACCGCCAGCGCACAACGCCGTCCTCCGCAATATCCGGACCTTGCCGGGCCCAGTGCGCGACTTGCGCCTTCTCTGCGTCGGAGAGCTTCGGCTGCGCACCACCGCCGTGCGGCCGGTCCGACAAGCCGGGAATACCCGCTTCGTTGTAGCGGATCACCCAGTCGCGCAGTGTCTGCCGATCCATACCGCACGTCTTGGCAGCCGCGGACCGGGAATGGCCTTCCAGCACCAAGGCCAGCGCCAGCAACCGCCGCGCCACCGTGGCCTCGGTCACAAGCGCCGCCTGCTTGCGCAGTGCACTCGCATCGAAATCCAACCGCGTAATCTGCACCGTCATCTCCGGCCTATCCCTCACCCGAACGCGACAAACCGCACCACGCCGCCTCGAGCCGATGGAAATAACATTAGAGTCAACGCATCTGCCGATTGGTATCAGTTGGTCCAGACCATCCGGCGCAAGCTGGAGGCGGCCGGCCAGTCGATGTCGTGGAGCCGCCTGCGCGAGATCCTCTCGGTGCAGCAGCGGATCACAACGACGTTCCGCCAGCGCGACGGCCGCACCCTGCATGTCCGCAAGAGCACAGTCGCGGAACCGGCGTTGCGCGCGATCTATGACGCGCTGGGCCTCGATGCGGCGCTCGGAAGGACACGCAAAATGACCGTGTGATCCTGACGGCACGCGACTGTAGTGCCACTCGGGCTGCCGGGGAAGCGTAACCCGCTGATAAGACAGGCGAATCTCACTTCGGATTCGCTTTACCGTGATAAAAGTGTTTGCCCGGCTCGATTCGCTGCGATTCTACCCTCTCGGGTGTCAAACCCACCCGTCAGGAGGGCATGTTGGAGCGTTTCGCGGCCTGTTTTAAAGACCTGGAAGACGCGAGAAGCGGCAACGCCGCGCTGCATGACTTCCACACCCTGCTTTGCCGGCAGCCGTTCGAGCAGCCGGTCGAAGGTCTGCTTGTAGGCGTCGCGCGGGAACAGCTGGTCGCGGTAGACCAGGCCCAGCAGCGCCATCGGCTTGCGCCGCAAAGCATGGATCACGTGGCGATAATCGACGACACGCGCGCGCTTGCCCGTGGCGTCGGGCCGTCCGCGCACCAGGGTCATCAGCGGCGTGCCGCCGATGAACAGATCCAGGCGGTCGTCGTACAGCCGCGCCCGCAAGCGGTGGCCGATCAGCCGCGACGGCACGGTGTAGAACACCTTCTTGAGCATGAAGCCGCCGGAGGAGGTGACGGTGACGACGGTCTCCTCATGATCGCAGGTCCGCTGCCTGGGCAACGGCTGGAGCGACGGCCGTTCAGCCTCGATGCGCCGGGTGGACCGGGCGTTCTTGCGGCTGACGATCTCGTCGATGAAGCGGCGATAGCCGGCGAGGCCGTCGAAGTCGTTTGTGCCGCGCATCAGCAGTGCGTCGCCGACGGCTTTCTTGATATGGCCGTGCGAACTTTCGACCGAGCCGTTCTCATGCGCGACACCGCGATTGTTGCGCGTCGGCTGCATCCCGTAATGGGCGCACAGCGCGTCATAGCGCCGGGTCAGGTCCTCGCGCGCATCCGCATCCAGGTTGCGGAATGCGGCCGAGAGGCTGTCGCTGCGGTGTTCGAGCGGCGCACCGCCGAGCGCCCACAAGGCGTTTTGCAGCCCTTCGGCGAGCGCCACGTAGCTTTCGCCGCCGAGGATCACATGGGCATGCTCGAAGCCCGAGTAGACCAGCCGGAAATGGTAGAGCCGGTGATCGAGCCGCTCGCCGGCGATGGTGACGCCGAGATCGGCCATGTCGGTGAAATCCGACAGCCCCATCCGGCCGGGTTCATGCACCTGGCGGAAGATCACCTCCTGGTCCGCACCGTGCAGAGCGCGCCATGAACGGATGCGGCGCTCCAGGGTGCGCCGGATGCCGGCGGAAAGATCGGGGTGGCGCCGCTGCATCTCTTCGAAGATGGCGACCGCGCGCAGATCGGGGGCGGCCTTCAGCATCGGCACGATCTCGGCCTCAAAGAAATCGGCCAGCGGGTCCGGGCGGCGGCGGCCGCGGATCTGCGGATGCTCGGACGGCAGCCTGTGATCGTGCTCGAAGCGATACGCGGTGGCCGGGCTGATCGAAGCCTTCGCCGCGGCCACGGCCACGGCCGGCGAGTTTGACTGTCGGAACTTCATGTAGAGCCTCATCTGGTGATCGGTGACATGGCGGCCGGGCAACGGGCGGATCCTCGATGAGAAAATCCATCCCCATAGCCGGTCGGTTAAGATCACCAGACGATCCGCTGCCCCCGGTGGGGGGCCGCAGGCCGAATTTTTCAGGGGCTGGGGCCTTCGGTCGGGCTACGCCCTCTCTACAGCCCAAGCCCCGGAAACCTTCTCATCCTGATTGACGGGGATTCTCACCTTGATTGTCGCGCGGCACGCGGCAGGCTGCGCTGCGATCAGCGCACGCCGCCATGTGTAAAGTTGCCCGGTGCTGATACCGTGCAGACACGCCACATCCCTTGGCGATGCGCCGGGCGTGAGGCTGTCCGCCGCGATCGCCTGCTTCTGCTCGACGGTCCAGCGGCGCCGTCGCTCAAGGCAAGTGATCAGTTCAATCAAAAGCGGAGCTGCGCTCTTACGACTGCTCGTATGAGCGCTTTCTGGTGCGGCGTCCGGCTCTGCGGGGAGTGTGTCCGTTTTCATGAGCTAAAGGCAGCACGTTTTCCGCCGTCATTGCCCTGTGGCTCGGACGCAACGCTTACAACGGCCGAGCAGTTCAATGCGGTGGTGCAGTCGCATTGGGGGATCGACAACCGGTTCCACTGGCGTCCGGATGTGGTTATGAATGAGGATCAGGATCGCAATAGAATGGACAACCGCCCTTACAAACTCGCGATCTTGCGGCACATGGCGATGAACATCATGCAGAAGGAGGGATCGAAGGGTTCGCTGCGCGGGAAGTTCAAACGGGCGGGTTGGGACGATACCTATCTCTGTCGCTTACTGGCCTAATTCTGAAATGCGATTACCCTGGCTGATAAGGACGAAGAAGTTTCGGTGCGAGCTAAATGTGGGTTAAAGCTCAGCGTCCCCAACCTCGCCGGTGCCAACGGTCAGATCGGTGCCGGGCGCCACGGTGACGCTGCCGCGCATCGCGCCCCATAGTTCAGCGGGCTCGTCCCCTATCGGCACGATCGCGGCGATGGCACGGTTGCGCTTCAGCAGAACCACTGGATAGATCCTGCCCCAGGCCATGTCGTCGATAACGGACTGGCATCGAGCCTTGAACTCCGTCACTGCGATGCCGGCTGTATCATTCTGTGCGTAAGACATTTCACTCTCCATTGGACTGACCCCCTAATTTGACAGAGTCAAATTACTTGGCATGATTCTTGTTTAACTAGGCGCTTCCCTGCGCTGCATGCGGAACCGAGACTCGACGGCTCCGCGCCGGCGTTCGTGGCGTTGATTGATCCGTTCAACCAGAGCCTCTTTTCCTTCCGGTTTGCGCGGCAGGGTTTCCTTCAGCATCTCGACGATGTCGCGCGGCGTCAGCAGCGTCAGACCGGGCTGGTGAGCGACACGCTGTTCGGCGATGAACAGCATTGCCAACATCACCATCGTCACGTGGTGATGCCATGCCTGCCAGCCCAGCGCCTGATAGTCTGCCAGGCCGCACTGGCCCTTGCCATCCTCGAAGCTGCGCTCGACCCAATAGCGCTGCCCTTGCATCTGCGCCAGACGCAAGAGTGGCGTGTCCGCCGCGGCATTGGACAGGCTGTATTTGATCGTCTTCTCTGATTTCACCTCGCGCCGGACAATCAAATGCCAATGCCGCGGGGCGTCCTCCTCGCCATCCCAAACCCAGACCCGCCGGTGCGCCATATCGACGCGCAATTCGCCGCGCGTGCTGTCTCGCAGGACATGGCGCGTCCAGTCACCCGCGCCAAACCCCTTGACCAGGGCCTCGACCGTAACCGGCCCCACCGCAGCCTGCCGCTTTGTCGCCGGGCGCCCGCGGCCGGGCTGGTGCGGCGGAACGGCAAGCTCAGGCCGCTCGGTCCAAATCCGCTGGGTGCTGTGGACGTCGGCGACGAACACCTCCCCCATATCCTCCAGCGCCCGCAGATAGGCCGGCTCCTTGCCGTAGCCGGCATCGGCCCCGACCCATTCGAACCGCATGTGCCGGTCGCGCGCCTGGCGCACGATGTCGAGGGCGTGCTGACTCTTCGAGGTCAGCACCCGGGCCGCAGGCGGCACGCCGGCTTTGTCGCATCGGGCCGCGTCCTCGATCCAGCGCTTCGGCAGGTAAAGCCGCATGTCGACCGGCGCATGACGCTGACCGTCGGTCAGCACGCCGAACACCGCAACCTGGCAGTTGTCGATCTTGCCCTGCCGGCCAGACCATTGCCGCGCCACGCCGACCGAGCGGTCGCCCTGCTTGGCGAAGCTGCTTTCATCAATGATCAGCGCGCTGGTCGGCTTGCCGCCCAGCAGGCGGTCGGCGTCCTGGCTGATCTGAGCCACAACCGGCTCGTGTTCCCAAGGCGAATTGCTGATAAAGTGCTGGAACTGCTGGGCGCAGCCTTCGTCAACCACGGTCGCCATCGAGGCGAAGGTGCAGTCGCCCGCCTGCGCCAGCCCGCGCAGATAGCGTCCGGCCACGGCCGCGCTGTTGCGGGTCTTGGTGCGGAAGAAGTGGCCATGGCGGGCGATGAAGACGGCAAACGCCTCGGCCATCCCATCGACCAGGGATTTGGTCAGCCATCATCCGGACATACGGTTACGTGACGAACTGGTTGGTTCATTTCGCCTTCCCACTCGCTCGAATCAATGGAGGCCCATCGATTCGATAAAGTGGGATCACGTCAAGCCCGGATCTACGGAAGGGCCGGCCGAGAATGTGATTTTGTCAAACTAATTCCGTGTCTCACTGGTGGGGTGCAGTCCACTATTCTCTAGGGCACGCTCCATCAACCGCACCGAGTGGATCGCCTCCCGCCCGGCCAAATCCCTGATCTGGTGCCGGCACGACGTGCCGTCCGCCACGATGATATCGTCCTCCGCCACGGTCCGCAGTGCCGGGAGCAAACCGCCCTCGGCCATCACCCGCGATGTCGCCTCGGTTTCCTCATGATACCCGAACGTCCCCGCCATCCCACAGCAGGATGCGTCGATAGGCTCGGCGGCGAGGCCGGGGATGCGCCGCAGCATGGCAAGCGCGTCGGGGAACGCGCCAAACGCCTTCTGGTGGCAGTGGCCATGCACCCGCGCTGTCGCTGCCACGGTGTGCATGGCAAGGCCAGGTTTCTCCGCGGCGATGAATTCGCTCAACAACATGGCCCGCGCGGCGAAGCGATCCGTCTCCGGCCCAGGAATCAGCGAGCGGAACTCGTCACGCAGCGTCATCAAGCAAGACGGCTCCAGACCAATGATCGGCAGATCGCGTGGCATGTGCCGCATCATCCGCCGCGCTTCCTCGCGTGCTTTGTCAACCATGCCTGCCGCCAACCATGTCCGGCCACAGCATAACGGACGGCCATCGGTCTTTGGCAGCACGGCACGATAGCCCGCCGCGACTAGCACCTTCAGCGTGGCGCGCAGGTTCTCCGGCTCGAAATACCGGTTGAAGGTATCCGCCAGCAGGTAGACGTCGCCGCGAGGCGCCCCCGAACCGGCCGCTTCCTTGTCCTTGAACCGGTCCCAACGCCACGCCGGCAACCGCCGTCGGGCGGAGAAGCCAAGCATGCGTTGCATCAGCCAGCGCAGCGGCGGTAAATGGTTGCGTAGATTCGCAATGAATGGCACGCGCGAGACAAACGGTGCATACCGCGGCAACTCAGCGATGAGCAAATCCCGCCATGACACGCCCACCCGGTCGGCCCGGGCAGCGGTGACCTCGATCTTCATCTTGGCCATATCGACGCCGGTGGGGCATTCCCGCTTGCACCCCTTGCACGACACGCACAGCGCCATCGCATCCGCCAGCGCATCCGAGGCCATCGCGCCGGCGCCCAACTGTCCGGTCAGCGCCAATCGTAGCGTGTTGGCCCGGCCGCGGGTCAGATGCGTCTCGTCGCGCGTCGCCCGGTAGCTCGGGCACATCACCCCGGTATCGAAGTTGCGGCAGGTGCCGTTGTTGTTGCACATCTCTACGGCGCCGAGCATGCCGCCGAGCGGCCCGGGATGCTCCGACCAATCCAGCTTCGGCATGAAATCAGTCACGGCGCCATAGGCAGGTCCGTAGCGAAACAGCGTCCGGTCATCCATCCGCGGCGGCTGCGTGATGCGGTTGGGGTTCAGCAGACCGATGGGATCGAACGCATCCTTCACCGCCTCAAACGCGCGTACGATGCGCGATCCGAACATTTGCTCGTGGAACTCGCTGCGAACCAGCCCGTCGCCATGCTCGCCGCTGTGCGAGCCTTTGTATGCGCGCACCAGGGCGAAGGTTTCCTCGGCGACAGAGCGCATCGTCGCCACGTCCGCCGGGTCTTTCATGTTCAGCACCGGGCGGATATGCAGGCAGCCGACGGAGGCGTGTGCGTACCAGGTGCCCTTGGTGCCGTGGCGTTCGAACACGCCGTTAAGCCGCTCCGTATAGTCGGCCAGGTCGTCCAGATCGACGGCGCAGTCCTCTATGAAGGAGATCGGCTTCCCGTCCCCCTTCATCGACATCACGATGTTCAGCCCCGCCTCCCGCACCGCGGCGATATCGGCCTGGAACGCCGCATCGATGGCGCGCACCACGCCGGGGTGCCCGAGGTCGCCCATCAGCGCCTCCAGGTCGGCCAGCTTGGTCAACAGCGGTGCGTCCTCGTGCCCGTGGAACTCGACGATCAGCAGGCTGTCGGGCTCGCCGATCAGCATGCGGTCGATGGTCTTGCGGTAGATTGAAATGCCCCGACCGAGGTCGATCATGGTGCGATCGACCAGCTCCACCGCCTCGGGGTCGAGCGCCACGATTTGTCTCGCCGCTTCCATCGCCCCGCGGAACTTCGAGAACTGGCAGATGCCCAGCACCTTGCGCGGCTTGACCGGGTGCAGGATCAGTTCGATTGCGGCGGAAAATGCCAGCGTGCCTTCGGAGCCGACTAATAGCCGGGCGAGGTTGTCGCGGCCGCTGCCGCGCGCCGCAGGTGTCAGCGCGTCGATGTTGTAGCCACCGACGCGCCTGAGTTGCTTCGGGAACCGCGCCGCGATCTCCTCCGCCTCGGCCGCCCCGAGCGTCCGCAGCCGTTGGATCAGGTCCACGATGCCAACCGGAACCCGGTCGCCGAGATTATCGGAGATCGCGCAGAAACGGTGTTGCGACCCGTCCGACAGGATCGCGTCGATTCCCCGGACGTTGTCCGCCATCAGCCCGAAACGAATCGACTTCGAGCCGCAGGAATTGTTGCCTGCCATGCCGCCGATGGTGCAGCGGGAATGCGTCGACGGATCGACTGGGAAAAACAGCTTCTCCGCCCGCAGCGCGCCGTTCAGATGGCCTAGCACCAGCCCCGGCTCGACCAGCGCGGTCCGCGCCTCCGCATCGACGTGCAGGATACGCCGCAAATGCTTGGAGCAGTCGATCACCAGCGCACAGTTGACCGTTTGCCCGCACTGGCTCGTGCCGCCGCCGCGCGGCAACACCGGGACGCCTTCGTCGCGCGCGATCGACATCGCCGCCGCCACGTCCTCGATCGTCTCGGGGACGATCACCCCGACCGGATCCATCTGGTAGATCGAGGCGTCCGTGCTGTAGCGCCCGCGGTTGGCACGGTCGAACAACACCTCACCCTTGATGTTCCGCGCCAGACGTAGCGCGAAGGCGGAATCCGGACCCAGAGCCTTCATGTGGGCATCTTTGGCCGAGCCGGCAATCGGCCGCAAGCGCGCGGTTGCCGTCAGGTCTTTTTGAACCATGGACGCTTCGGCTTCTCGACCCCGTCCTTGGCGTAACAGGAACCACTCGGTGAGGATGTGAGGCTCGAACAACACCCCGCATCATCGTGCTGAACGAGACCTCGACCATCGGCGGCGGAGCACACAGTCGCGCGGTCCGGTCGTTGAACAGGCACGCGAAGAGGCGGGTCCGCGGCGTCGTGCACGAAGCCGCATTCGCCGCGCCAATCGTTGTCCTCGTGTTCCGCCGAAGGCGCCCAACGTGTAGCGGAAATTCGGACACGTCTCCGCCAGCGTGGAGAACTCTTGGTCGCCCTACATATCGGCTTGGGTGCGCTCGCCATGAAGCAGGGTGATCGACGCCCCCGTATCCGGCGCCGAGTAGGTCAAGGATCATCACCTGCGAGCTGGACACCCCGGCGCCCCCAAGCAAGGAACAACAACGGCCCGCCGCGGGACACCCGCACGAAGGATGCCCGAACGGACCGGTGAACGATAGCGCATTGCCCCGCGTCAGGGCATTGTGCGCATAGCCCGTCGCCGGCCCGCCCTGCAGCAGCCGGATTTGCAGATAGACGTGTCCGCCTTGGTCCGGCGGATTACCGATCGAAAACGCCCAGAGTCATCGCATTTCAAAAAGCGGCGAGCAATCGACGGAAATAGGCGTCGTCCCACCCCGCCCGCTTTAACTTTCCGCACCGCGAACCTTTCAGACCCTCCTTCTACATGACGTTCATCGCCATGTCCGAAAGATCGCGAGGTTGGATGGTCCGTTGTCCATTCTGTTGCGGCCCTGGACCTCATTCATGATCACATCCAGGCGCCCTTGGAGGCGGTTTTCGATCCCCCAAGCGACCGCACGACCGCGTCGAACCGTTTGGCGATCATCGCCGCACTAACCAGATAATACCAGCGGCCCTATCCGTTGACCGTTTGTTTGGCCCAAGCACGCCGGGTGATGGACGCGATCTGTTCCGGCATGCTCATGAGTTTGTTCCAAGCATCGCAGCAGGCATCGACGATCGCCTCGTAGCTCTGCCACACACAGTGACTGAGCCAGTTGGCGCGCAAAAACTCCCAAACATTCTCAACCGGGTTCAGCTCCGGCGCATAGCGCGGCAATGGCAACAGCACGATGTTGTCCGGCAGCTTCAGCCGCGGCGAGATGTGCCAGCCGGCATTGTCCAGCACCAGCACGGCAATGGCGCCAACCGAGACGCACTTGCTGATGACGGCAAGATGTTCGTTCATCGCTTCGATGTTGACATCAGGCATGACAATCGCCGCACCGGTCTTTCGTTCCGGGCAAACGGCACCGAACAGATAGGCCGCCTTGAAGCCGCGATCGCGCAGCGCGCGCGGGCGCGTGCCACGTCTCGCCCGGACCCGTGTCAGCGTGCCCTGCTGACCAACCTGCGCCTCGTCGCCAAACCACACCTCCACACCGGCCTGGCCGCCGCTTCAGGCGGCACGGCGGCGGTCATGAGAGCAGGAAACTCGACCTGAAAGACGCTTGTGCCGCAGGATCGCTCAGCGGGTGCTGCGGGCGCACCGAGAGCCGCCGAAACGACAGCTTGCGCAGCAGCTTGCCGACCGTGCGCTCGTGCAGGCGGACGTCAAAGGTTTGCTGGATCCGTCGCTGAAGATCAATGCGCCGCCAGCGCACCACGCCGTCGCGCTTCAGGTCGGCCCCTTGCTCGACCCATTCCTCCACCGCAGCCTGTTGCTCAGCCGAGAGGCGCGGCTTGGGGCCGTTGCGGCGCGGCTGGTCAGATAAACCGCTCGGGCCATCCGCATTATAGCGATGCACCCAATCGTGTAGCGTTTGGCGGTCCATCGCGCAGCTCTGCGCTGCGTCCGAGCGGGAACGGCCCTCCATTACCAGGGCAATCGCCAGCATCCGTCGCGCAACCTTGGCTTCCTGTGTGCGCGCCGCCGCCTGGCGCAAATCCACGGCTGAGAGATCAAGGCGGGTGATCGCTACGGTCATTGCTGTCTCCGGATCAGGGAGACCATTACCGATCACAGCCCGCCGCGTCGCTCAAAGTCACAGACGAGTCAACGATCGGGGCCGTTGGTATAATACCAATCGGCAGATGCGTTGACTTTAATGTTATTTCCATCGGCTCGAGGCGGCGTGGTGCGGTTTGTCCCGTTCGGGTGAGGGATAGGCCGGAGATGACGGTGCAGATTACGCGGTTGGATTTCGATGCGAGTGCACTGCGCAAGCAGGCGGCGCTTGTGACCGAGGCCACGGTGGCGCGGCGGTTGCTGGCGCTGGCCTTGGTGCTGGAAGGCCATTCCCGGTCCGCGGCTGCCAAGACGTGCGGTATGGATCGGCAGACACTGCGCGACTGGGTGATCCGCTACAACGAAGCGGGTATTCCCGGCTTGTCGGACCGGCCGCACGGCGGTGGTGCGCAGCCGAAGCTCTCCGACGCAGAGAAGGCGCAAGTCGCGCACTGGGCCCGGCAAGGTCCGGATATTGCGGAGGACGGCGTTGTGCGCTGGCGGTTGCGCGATCTGCGGGACCGTATCCTGGCGCGGTTTTTCGTGCCACTGGACGAGCGCAGCGTCGGACGGATGCTGAAGACCCTGAAATTCAGCCACATTTCGGTGCGGCCACGCCATCCCCAAGCGGATCCCGAAGCCCAAGAGGCGCATAAAAAAACTTCGCCGATCTCGTTGCCGCAGCGATTCCTCCCGCCGCGCGGGACAAACCGATCGAGCTTTGGTGGCAGGATGAAGCGCGGATCGGCCAGCAAGGCAGCCTGACCCGCATCCGGGCAGAACGCGGCACCCGCCCGAGAGCGCCGCGCGACCAGCGATACCGCTGGGCCTACCTGTTCGGTGCGGTGTGTCCGGCGCGCGGTGTCGGTGCCGCTCTCGTTCTGCCGCACGCCAACATCCATGCGATGAACCTGCATCTGCAAGAAATCAGCACGCAAGTGACCCCGGGCGCCTTCGCCGTGATGACCTTGGACGGCGCCGGATGGCACCAGAAGGGTGACCGGCTGATGGTGCCGGACAACATTGGTTTGCTGCCGCTGCCGCCGTACTCGCCCGAACTCAACCCGACCGAAAACATCTGGGAGTTCTTGCGCCAGAACGACCTCAGCAACCGCGTCTTCCCTACCTACGAGGCCATTGTCGCTGCCTGCTGCGTGGCCTGGAACAAGCTGATCGCAACCCCGGAACGCATCCGATCGATCGCCACCCGCGAATACGCCAAAACGGTCAGTTCATGAGTTGGTTGGTATTATACCGCACCCTGGTTGCTCTTCATCCTAAGCTGCCCTTCTTTCGCGTGGCCGTCCATACGCATTGGACCAGGATAGTCTTAAGCCAGGGAGAACCTTTGCGCGGGCGCGAGGATTTACGCTTGCCGGCGCTCTCGTTCTGGCCCGGACGCATGCCGGCCCATGCGAGCAGGTGTCCGGCGGTTGGAAAGCGGCTCAAGTCGCGGCCGATTTCCGCCAGAATGATCATTGCCCCTGGGATGCTGATGCCCGGCACCGAGCATAGAAGCAGGATCAGGGATCGAAAGCTGGACCGATGATCGGCCTCCGCCTCCTCGTCCATCCGCGCGGCGGCGGCGTCGACCGCCTCATCGATCCCGGCGATCGCTTCGCTCAGGGCATCGTGCTGCCCCAAATACAATCCGAGCATGAAGCAATGATGCTCGGTTAGCCGCCCATGCAGCGCATCGTACAAGACATTGGGGTCGACTTGATCCGCCGATCGGCCATCGCCGCCAGCTTGGCCGGACTTCTGACCCTCGCAATCATCGCATCGATCATGCGCCTGCCGCTGACGCCAAGGATATCGCTGATCACCGAATCCAGCTTGATGTTGGCCTCTTCCTGCGTCTTCTGCATGCGCTGGATATGGCTCGTCTGCTCGCGGGTCAGTTGCTTCCTGGCACGCAGCATCGAGCGCAGATCCTGGATTGCCTCGCCCGGTACGAAGCTCGCCCTGACCAGGCCGCAGGCTACCAGATCGGCAATCCACGTCGCGTCATTCACGTCCGTCTTGCGGCCCTCCCCCAGACCGGGACCGCCGGCGTGGGGACCTCACCAAGATGAACTCGAGGAATCGTGCTCCAGGGACGTTGCCGTCCCGTGGCTCCAGTGGGGGTGATCGAGGTACTCTGGGTCAAACTAAATCACGGGCTCTTCCGCACCATAGGAAGACCGACCTCGGTGCCGGCGGAGCCGCGATGATAACCCCACCAACACCGCCAGGCCAGTTTCATCCCAGGGAGGGTCGGCTGCCGGCCGGTGGCTAACTAAATCCGGCAGTTACGTAGTTGCCCGTCGCGGGCGAATCAGCGGCATCTGCCGGGATAGAAACGCAAGCACAGAATATCCTTCGTTCACCCGCAGGGTAAGTAACCCACGGTTGAACCACGGTCGGCAATAGAAGACGCGTTTGCCGGTCGGGTGCACGTCGAATGGTACGCGACCGCCCCGGTAACGCCGTTCGCGCAGTTGCCGTGCTTCATCGACTACCTGAAACAGGCCGGGCGGTTCGACACATGAGTGGCGCACTGCCCGCCGTCGCTCACCAGTCGGAATGCGGCCGCCAAGCGAAACCAGCTCGGCACCGTGCTGCTGTCGGTGCCGGCATGCCATCACCGCTACGCGGTAATCACAGCGCTCCGCAGCGATGCGGTAAACCCGCCTTTGCTCGGGATGCGCAAGGTTCTCAGCGAGGATACCGTGCGCCGCGGGCTGGTGAACCACAAGCGGGTGCAGCGGCTTCGCGCCGAGGACAACCTGCTGTGCATGCCGAAGACCGGGTTCCGTCCGGCGACGACGGACAGCCGGCACCGATTTGTGGTGTATCCGAACCAGGCCCGCAAGCTGCTGCCGACCGCGGTAAACCAGCTTTGGGTGGCGGACATCACCTACGTGCGGCTGGCGGAGGGGTTCGTCTACCTGGCGGTTGTGCTGGATGGGTTCGGGATCACGCAATTCGGCCGCGCGCTGTCGGAGTTGAACATCGACATCATCTGCGCCAACAGCCCGCAAGCGAAGGGCCGGGTTGAGCGCGCGTTCGCCACGTTGCAGGACCGGCTGGTGAAGGAATTGCGCCTGGCGGGCATTTCAACGATTGCGGCGGCGAATGCGTGGCTGCCCGGGTTCATGGCGGACTACAACAGCCGCTTCGGCCGCGAACCGGTGAATGCCAAGAACCTGCACCGGCCGCTGACCGCCACCGATAATCTGGACGAAATACTGGCCTGGCGAGAGAAGCGGTTGGTTACGCGCAATCTGACGCTGCAATACGATCAGATGAGGCTTCTGCTGGATCCGACGCCGTCCGCACGCGGCCTGGTGCGCCAGACGGTCGAGGTAGTGAACTATCCGGATGGGCGGTTCGCGGTTCAGTTTGAAGGCACGCCGCTACCGTTCCGGGTGTTTGATAAGATCCAGACCGTGCAACCGGGCACGATCGTGGACAACAAGCGGCTTGGCGCGGCCCTGGCAATGGTCAAGCAGCAGCAGGACAGCTACGCGCCGAACCGGCGGCGTTATGATCCGGCTCGGCTGCTGCCGCCGAACAATCTGGAGGCACCGGGTCTGCCGACGAAGAGCCGGCCTCGGCGCGGCCGTTCGGCGCAGCCTCGATCGAACGGCGACCGACCCGTTGCGACGGCACCATGATGATGTGGGGTGGCGATGCGGGCCTCAAGGGCTGCGCTGCGCGCACCGGCAAGCCGGCTTCGGCCCTTGACCCCCGCACCGCCACCCCACGATTGGCCGACATGCCGTTTCGCAGAGATGGGTCCGCCGCTGCCGCAAGTGTCACCTCAACGTGCCGTTGCCAATCGCGGGAAGTGGCGGGTTCCGGCGCGGTATCTGTATGTGCGGCCGATAAAATCTCCGCCCCACCGCGCGCAGTGTGGCCGTTCCGCAGTAACGCAAGTGCCCCCTGTCCCCGGCAGCCGAACGGCGGAGAGACCCCCTTTCGCCCGCGCCCCCGCAAGCGGGGGCTGTCGATAGCGTCTTGCGTTACGCGTAACGGCGCGGCGGCTCGCATTACTGCGTAACCGGGCGTGCGGCGGGCATGGCCGGCCGGCAACGCGTTCGGTGTCACGCGCCGGAACATCTCCAACGATTGGCTGACATGCCGTTTCGCAGGTGGTCCGGCGGCCATGGGGTGTCATCTCTATTTTGCACGCCGGGTGACATTTCTAACTTGCGCCGACACCTCAGGCGAAATGCGTCCGGCCAAAATGAGAACTGCTGGGCAGTCTACCACGCTTGACGAGTTGAAGAGCCTAAATAACAGTAAATCATAGCAAATGGGAGTGCAAATACGACGTTGTTTTCATTCCCAAATGCCGCCGGAAAGCGCTTTATGTGCAGTTGGGCCAGTATCTTGGCGAGGTGTTCCGCAGGCTGGCGGAGCGAAAAGAGAGTCGGATCGAGTAGGGGCATTTGATGCCCGATCATGCTCACACGATGGTCTCGATCCCGCCGAAATATGCCGTGTCGCAGGTGGCCAGCTTCATCAAGGGCAAGAGCGCCATCGCATCGCGCGCACTTGCGGTGAAAACCGGCGGAATTTTGTCGGCAGAGCTTTTGGGCACGCGGGTATTTCGTCTCGACGGTCGGCCGGCGACGAAGATGTGATCCGGAACTACGCCGGGGGATATTTACTCCGAAGGATTGCACGACATCGCAGCTGTTATCCTGCGGGTAGCCAATTCTGTCCACCCGACACTGTTACGGAAGCCTCTATCTCCAAATTGATTATAGATTTCAATCCCGCTCACCGTGGAGCATCGATCTCCAATGGTATGCTTTCTGCGGCAGAGAACGTTTATTTGGACGGCACCCCGCGTCAATCCTACGTATGCGGCCTCCCGACGCAGGGGGGAGCCCCCGGAGGGCGCTTGCCGCGGATCATCTGTGGGGCGGGTCTCGCCAGGTTTGGGCCAAAAGCCCGCTGGCTCAACCCTTGGGTATGCCGCAGGCGCGGCACCTCGCGGATTTTCCGCATCGACCGCGGTGCAGCAGTCCCAACCCTTCGGGATCGGGACGCAAGACGAATACAAGCTTGTCCGTACGAGCAGCTATATGATCGCGCATTCACGGAAGGCGTGGCCGCCAGCACAAATCACGGCTCAGCGTTGGAGAAAGATCCGGTCAGTTGCGCCCTTATGTCCGACCTGTAGCGCGGGCGTTTGCCGCTGGCCATCATGGGTGTGCGCTTACGTGTCAGGCACCAATCTGTCTCGCGGGCTCGAGGCGCACGGCTGCTAACGGTATTGCCTGAACTGTCGGATTGACCACAATCTTTCCCATCACGCTGTCCAGCGTTTCGTGCCGGATCAGGCAGGCTTGCGGCCGCCGCCTGTCATCCTGGGGGAAGCGTCACGCGGTCGCTTGAGCTGCGACCGCAGCACCCTCCTTCGGACGGTAGACCTCCTTGCGCGTCATCGCCGCCCAGGCGATGCACGCCATCTTGTTGGCCAGCGCCACCGTCACCAGCCTAGCCGGGCGGCGCTGTAAAATGCCCCTTAGCCAGCCGCCGGCCGCGTTGTTCCACCCGTTGGCTCGGGCGACCATTGACGTGGCGCCCAGCACCAGCAGCCTGCGGATTTCCCGGTTGCCCGCCTTAGTGATCCGACCGAGGCGCGTCTTGCCGCCGGTCGAATTCTGCGCCGGCACCAGGCCGAGCCAGGCGGCGAACTGGCGCGCCGTTTTGAACAGACTGATCGACCACCGTCGCCGCGATCAGCGATGCGGTGATCAACCGATGCCGGGGATGGTCGCCAGGCGGCGGGCGGTCTCGTGCCGGGCAAGCGCAACGATCTCGGCTCGAAGGTCTCGATCCCTTCATTCAGCTCCTCGCAATAGTCATGCAGCCCGGTGATCGCCTGTTTGGCCTGTTTCGGGATGCTCTCGTCGGCATCGACAAGTGTCATGAGTTCGTTGAGCTTTCGCATGCCTTTTGGAACGGGGGATGTCGAACTCCGTTGCCAAGGCCGCGCATGGCGTTCGCCAGCATCGTCTGTTGCTTGACCAACAGCGACCGGGCCGCATGCAGGGCCAGGATGCCCTGCTGCTCCACGTTCTTGGATGGCGCGAACTTTACGCCGGCCGGGAGGCGGCTTCGGAGATCGCCGCGTAATGCTCATGGTGGGCGGCTCCCTTTTCGCCGGTTCCAACGACCCGCACTTTGACACATCGATGCCGTTGGGGGCCGTCCACCCCATCTGTCGGACTGAGATTTTCGACCGACTACAAAAAGTGGTGCGATTACGGTCGGATCGAGCAGCGGCCCGTCATGCAGCCAGCGGTCTCGGTGGACGAAGCGCTGCTTGCCGCGCCGGACCGTCCGCTCGATAATTGGCAATTCGATCCGTCCCGTCCCGCGGGACAATGAGTTCCTGCCCTCGGGTTTGACCCGAGGGTCCGGCTCCGGTGGGATCACTTTGTCATGCTCCGAGCGCCACCAGCGTGGCTGGCAGCATGCCGTGGAAATATTCGGTTTCGCTCTTGCCACTGCGCCGGGTTGAACAGTGCGGGCAATGGACCTTGCGCGAGCAATGATCCTTGGAGCCGTCGAGCGCGACCAGCAGGTGGCCGCCGGGCCGGCGGAACACGTCGAGGCCGCCGTAGGTGCGCCCGACCTGATCGACGGTTTCGGCGAAGGCCGGATGCAGCCGGGCCGCGTCGAGCTTGTCGCGGATATGACTGTCAATCGGGATCTTGGCGATGCCGAATAGGCTGGTGCAGTTGGAACGCCCGTGCCCTGCCTCGAACTGGCATTGGTGGCGCAGGGAGGACAGACTTTGAAGAACACCGAGACGGCTGCCATGTCGATGTCACCCATGCCGTAGGTGGTGTTGATGCCGCGGCGCTTTTCCGGGAACCGGTCCATGCAGCCTCACACTAATCCGAGCAGGGAATCGTGCGGATACACATCCCGCAGCGAATCGCATTCCGGGATTCTTGCGAAACTCCGATTTGCATCCGCCGAGGCGTTTCATTTCAATTGTTGCATGCCAGACTCACCGCCCGGCGGTAACTCACTCGCGTTGAGAACCGCTGTCCGCCCTGGCGCAAGCTGGTTAGTTAGGCCCGCACCGCTTCCTCGCTGCGCTGGCCAGGCGAGTGAGCATAATGCGCCGCCAACCGGCGTACCGACTTTATGTAGATTTTCTGTAACAGCCCGCGTCATCCTCTGAAGCCGCGGCTGCTCGTTTCCTGCCAGACGGTTCGCGCAGGCTGCCGAAGCGCGGCGGCTTCTTCAGCCCATTGCTCGACGGCGGCTTGCCGCTGTTGTTGCTGTTGAGCCCGAGGCGGTGCTCCAGTTCCGCCAACCGCGCGGTCAACGCGGTGTTCTTGACGCGCAATTGCGCATTTTCAGCTTGCAACGCCGCAATTAACCAATCTTTTTAAGCTTTCGTGATGAACTCGGCGAACCCACGGAAATGGCTAACGATTTCTCGATAAAACCTTGTACTGCCATAATATCGTTCAGCTATTGCCACGAAGACTATCAAAGCGGCCAACCCGGCGACCGCCGCGTAAAGCGTCAGGAACGGACCGGCCGGCCAGTCGAGCGGATTGGATATCATTCGATCGTGTCCCGCCGGCCGAGCCGGTGCCACAGCGCGATCGGACGCGGCAGCGCGATCTGCCGCCGCGCGTCGAGAGTCCGGAACCGCGGCAGCCGGCCAAACCGCTCGTGCGCCGCGGGCCAGTAGAGTTCCGGGGCGGACCAAAGTGGCTTTCATACCGCGCGAGCGTCGCTGCGTATTGTTCGCGAAACCGTACCTGCTCCGCCGATCCGCCCGTGGTCGGATCGTGATACAGCGGCGTGCGGAGCACATAATTGCACCAGACATACCAATAGTCGCGCGAGTATGTGAGGTGCTGATGCCAAACCTCATCGACTTCCTCGCTTGGGGTCGCCGGGCTTGAGCCGGTGACGGCGATGAAGCAAAAGCGGCGGTATTCCATGATGGCCGAGCGAGTGAACCGCTCGGTCCAGCCTTTGTCGCGGGCCAGGCGCCGGTTGAAATCGAACGGTCCGGCTGCTTCGACGTCGTGGCGGTCGATGCGATCCCGGAGGTCGCGCATCCGCGGCGTCCACTCTCCTGCGGCTATCTGTTGCATGCCGGTGCGCCCGCCTGAAGTGCCTGCGCTACTTAGCCTGATCATACCGATTGCCCAATGGATTATCGGACTTCCCACACTAATTTGACAAAATCACATTCTCGGCCGGCCCTTCCGTAGATCCGGGCTTGACGTGATCCCACTTTATCGAATCGATGGGCCTCCATTGATTCGAGCGAGTGGGAAGGCGAAATGAACCAACCAGTTCGTCACGTAACCGTATGTCCGGATGATGGCTGACCAAATCCCTGGTCGATGGGATGGCCGAGGCGTTTGCCGTCTTCATCGCCCGCCATGGCCACTTCTTCCGCACCAAGACCCGCAACAGCGCGGCCGTGGCCGGACGCTATCTGCGCGGGCTGGCGCAGGCGGGCGACTGCACCTTCGCCTCGATGGCGACCGTGGTTGACGAAGGCTGCGCCCAGCAGTTCCAGCACTTTATCAGCAATTCGCCTTGGGAACACGAGCCGGTTGTGGCTCAGATCAGCCAGGACGCCGACCGCCTGCTGGGCGGCAAGCCGACCAGCGCGCTGATCATTGATGAAAGCAGCTTCGCCAAGCAGGGCGACCGCTCGGTCGGCGTGGCGCGGCAATGGTCTGGCCGGCAGGGCAAGATCGACAACTGCCAGGTTGCGGTGTTCGGCGTGCTGACCGACGGTCAGCGTCATGCGCCGGTCGACATGCGGCTTTACCTGCCGAAGCGCTGGATCGAGGACGCGGCCCGATGCGACAAAGCCGGCGTGCCGCCTGCGGCCCGGGTGCTGACCTCGAAGAGTCAGCACGCCCTCGACATCGTGCGCCAGGCGCGCGACCGGCACATGCGGTTCGAATGGGTCGGGGCCGATGCCGGCTACGGCAAGGAGCCGGCCTATCTGCGGGCGCTGGAGGATATGGGGGAGGTGTTCGTCGCCGACGTCCACAGCACCCAGCGGATTTGGACCGAGCGGCCTGAGCTCGCCGTTCCGCCGCACCAGCCCGGCCGCGGGCGCCCGGCGACAAAGCGGCAGGCTGCGGTGGGGCCGGTTACGGTCGAGGCCCTGGTCAAGGGGTTTGGCGCGGGTGACTGGACGCGCCATGTCCTGCGAGACAGCACGCGCGGCGAATTGCGCGTCGATATGGCGCACCGGCGGGTCTGGGTTTGGGATGGCGAGGAGGACGCCCCGCGGCATTGGCATTTGATTGTCCGGCGCGAGGTGAAATCAGAGAAGACGATCAAATACAGCCTGTCCAATGCCGCGGCGGACACGCCACTCTTGCGTCTGGCGCAGATGCAAGGGCAGCGCTATTGGGTCGAGCGCAGCTTCGAGGATGGCAAGGGCCAGTGCGGCCTGGCAGACTATCAGGCGCTGGGCTGGCAGGCATGGCATCACCACGTGACGATGGTGATGTTGGCAATGCTGTTCATCGCCGAACAGCGTGTCGCTCACCAGCCCGGTCTGACGCTACTGACGCCGCGCGACATCGTCGAGATGCTGAAGGAAACCCTGCCGCGCAAACCGGAAGGAAAAGAGGCTCTGGTTGAACGGATCAATCAACGCCACGAACGCCGGCGCGGAGCCGTCGAGTCTCGGTTCCGCATGCAGCGCAGGGAAGCGCCTAGTTAAACAAGAATCATGCCAAGTAATTTGACTCTGTCAAACTAAATGGGTCAGAGCGCACGAAATTGTTACTGATGCCCATCAAGCCATCAGAAAAGCTTGGCTCTGCCGGCTATCACTCGCGATCGAGGAACGCCTCCAGGACCGACACAAAGCCGGCGGGGTTGTCAGCGTGCACCCAGTGTCCGGCACTCTTGATGGCGACGAAGCGCGCGAACGGGAACGAGGCCTTGATCGCCGGCCGGTGCTCCGGCAGCACATAATCGGAGTTGGCACCCGACACGAACAACGACGGGCCTTGATAGGCGCCTGGCAGGGCAATCCAACCCTCCAGATCCGGAATGGCGGCGGCGATCTCAGCCAAACCGATGCGCCAGCGGGGTGACGCGCCGAACCGCAGGTTCTGCAGCAGGAAGGCCCGCACGTCCGCCCGCGGCACGGCTTCGGCCAACGCGGCCTCAGCTTGCTGGCGCGTGAGAGACGAGGTTAAGGCAATGGCTTGCATCGCCGCGGCGATACCGGTGTTGCTATGCTCGTAAGCGACTGGCGCGATATCCGAGACGAGGATCCGCTTAACCATCTTAGGAGCGGTGAGAGCCAGGGCCATGGCCGCCTTGCCGCCCATGGAATGCCCGACCACGGCGGCATGCCCGACACCCAGCGCCTGAAGCGTTTCACGAACATCGGCCGCCTGCGCCGGGTAGCGCATATCCGCGCAATGCGGGCTGCCGCCGTGATTGCGCATATCCACCGCGATGACCCGAAACCGAGGCGACAGCGCCCGCTGCACCGCGCCGAAATTCCGCGCCGCGCCGAACAGGCCGTGCAGCAGCACGACCGGCGCACCATCGCCGGATTGGATCGCGTTGAGGATCATGAGCGCCCTGACAGCAGGGTGACAGCATGACACGACCGCGCCAGCGACCTCAACGTCATGGCAAGCGGAAGGGCTACATCCCGCCACGACAGATCGCAGTGAGGTTGTATCCGTTTGGCCGCTATGCAGTCTGCCAGGCGTTCCGTGAGAAGGCGGCCGCCCGCACCGGTCAGGTGAACGCCGTCCACGAACATTCGCCCCGGCCACCGGGGGATGCCTTGCGAGACAAGATGAGCGTTTGGGAATCCTTCTGCCACGTTTTGCAGATAGGCCAAATAGGCGTCGTCAGCTTCGGATGCGGTATCCTGCACCTCAGGCATGACGAGCAAGCCCACCTGGACTGCCTTATCCTGAAGCGCTGTCAGCGTCTGATCGAACTCCGTCACTTGCAAGGGCGTCGTGTCGAATCGGGGCGGGTGCGGCTCGCTGTGCGGCTGCGGTGTTACGGCCGTCCCGTATTCCGAAAAGCCGCGCGAGCGCAACACCGTCGCCAGGCGGTCCTCGTTGGTTCGCCTGCGCCCGAACAGCCGCCCCTGGCTAAGGCTGCCGAAATATAGCGAGCGAAACCGGAAGGCGTACATCCAGTCTCGCACCGGGCCCGCTAGCCCGTCCGGGGTTCGTGCCCTGGCGAAGGATTGCGTATCTCCAAGCGCGCCCGCGATGCTTTCCGCCTCCAGCAGCTCGGCAAACGAAATGAAGCCGTACCGCAGATCGTTGATCCAAAAAACCGGTAAAGCGGTCCGAAATGCAAGGGTGCCAGCGACAGCAGCACCTCGCCGGGTGGGGGCGAGCAGGCAAGCGCCCGTGTGATGGCGCTGCGGAGTTCCACCGCGGTGCCGGCCGCCAAACCAAAATTGGTGGCCTCCACCGGCAACAGAGCCGGCATCACGCCGGCCTCCAGCCGTGAATCTCCGAACATTGCGATGCGCGCGAGCTGGCAGTCCCGCAGCATTGTCAACTTTGCTACCCAGGACGGATAGCCGCTTTCCAGGAAGGCCATCGGAAAGCTGCATACGTAGAGCCATACCGTCAGCAGAACGCCGGCGAGCGCCGAGCTGAAGCCGGTCAAAAAAGCGGGCAAAGGAAGTCTCCATTCGGCCTCGCAGGATTACGATGATGACGCTAACTCGAAAGGGTTTCCAATACGGACTTGTAGCCTTTGCATTGCGGATGCCACCGGGATATGAACGGCCGCGTCAAATTGCCTGGGCCGCCGCTGATGAACCGCACCGAACTCCACTGGCTGCAGCGGCTTCCGGGGTGGACCGAAATGCTGAGCGAAGTGTCACATGGCAACCCGGCAAGCATATGGCCGCAATCGTTAACCCTCGCCGACAGCCGGATCGGCGCGTTGCAGACGATGCAGCTGGACCGGCGCCGCGCCATGCTGTTCGCGGAGAAACCGCCGGATCTCCCGACGAAGCCGATCCGGCTAGCGGTACTGGCGTCCTCGACGGCCGACCACCTGCTGCCATCCATCCGCGTCGCCGGCCTGCGCCGGAACATTTGGATCAGTACCTACACGCCCGCGTATGGACAATACGCACAGGATCTGATGGACCCTGGGTCCGGGTTGTATCGTTTCGAACCCGACGCGGTGCTGTTCGCGCTCGACTCACACCAAGACGACAGCATCGTGCTGACACCCGCTACGACGGCTGAAGACGTCGATGGCTGGGATTCGATGAACCACATTTTTATCGTCGTAGAATTGGAAAAGCGCTTCGGCGTGAAGTTTCAGGCGGCCGAGATGGAGGAGCTGAAGAACGTGGGTGAGTTGGCCGCGTTGGTCGCCCAAAGGTTGGCGAAACAGAACTAGCCGCGCTGATATCGTAACGTGGTTTTCAGTTCTTTTGCCTTCATATTCGGGTTCATGCCGCTCGCGCTGGCTGGGTTTTTTCTGAGCACCCGGCTTGGCCCTCGCTTCGCGGCTTTCTGGCTCGTGCTGGCCTCGTTCGGGTTCTACGCCTATTGGCGGGTGTCGTTCCTGCCGTTGCTGCTGATTTCTATTGCCTTCAACTTTACCGTCGGCTGGGTGCTCGCTCGCACTGCCGGGCGGGAGCGTCTCCAGAGCGTCGTCCTGATGTCGGGCGTGGCGGCCGACCTGCTGGCCCTGATCTACTACAAGTATATAGGCGCGCTGGCTGCTTCGCTCGGGCTGAGCAGTATCCGGGGATGTGAGCTGCACGACATCATTCTGCCGCTCGGGATCTCTTCTTTACCTTTACTCAGATCGGCTATCTTGTTGACGTGAAGCAGGGCGTCGCCAAGACGCAAGATCTGCTGAGCTACGTGCTGTTCGTCACCTTCTTTCCCCACCTGATCGCCGGGCCCATCCTCCACAACCAGGAGATGATGCCGCAATTCGTGGATCTCGCGACCTATCGCTTCTCGGCCGAGAACATCAGCGTCGGATTGACGATTTTCACCATCGGTCTGGCAAAGAAGCTAATGCCGGCGGATCCGTTGTCCGGCGATGTCGGGGCAAATTTCGCCTCATCACAGACCGCCGGCCTGATGACGTCATGGTACGCGGTCATCGGCTATTCATTGCAACTTTATTTCGACTTTTCCGGCTATTCGGATATGGCGATCGGCTTGGCACGCATGTTCAATATCAGGTTTCCGCTGAACTTCAACTCGCCATAAAAGGCAACGACTGTGATCGATTACTGGCAGCGCTTCCATATGACGCTGACCCGGTTCATCACGATGTATATCTTTAATCCGTTGGCATTGTGGGTGACCCGTGCGCGGTCTGTGCGAGGACATGACAACTCGCGGCGGGCGACCGCAACACTTGGCGGGTTCACATCGCTGGTCGCGGCGCCGACACTGGTCACCATGGGGCTTGCCGGGATCTGGCATGGCGCTGGAACGCAGTATCTGATCTTCGGACTGCTGCATGGGGTGTACATAGCGGTCAACCATGCGATGCGGATCTTCTTTCCGGTACCCAAGAACCCGCGGGCGCGGCCATAGGCGTTGCGGGCGGCGCTGCACGTAAGCAAGGTCCTGGCCGTCTATGTCGCGGCTCTTGTTGCATTTGCGTTTTTTCGTGCTCGGTCGACCGAGGCGGCGCTGCAGATGTTGGCCGGAATGCTCGGCCTGCATGGCATAGGCTCCGCCCCACCGGCCGGGGCCATAGTGCAATTAACGATATTGTTCGCGATCGTTTGGGCGTGTCCGGATACGCAACAGATCATGAGCCGGTTCGAACCCGCGCTGGGACGGCCGGTGAGCAACCCGTATCCGCGTCTCATCTGGCAGCCAGACCTGCGATGGGCCTTGGCACTTGGCGCGGTTGCCGCGCTGGCGCTGGGCGGCACGACGGAGTTTCTTTATTTCCAGTTCTGACGGTTACAGAAGTTTACCGTCGGCACCTCCGCCGAGGGCATTTCCCGGACATGGCGCGGGCGCATCCTTTGCCATGCCCCGGGGTTCAACACCGCCTTAGGCCAAGCCCGCCGCGGCAACCAATTTCCTCAGATCGGCCTCCGGCCGTGCGCCGTAGTGGCTGATCACCTCCGCCGCCGCGATGCTGCCCATTCGGCCGCAGGCAGGCAGGGACTTCCCGGCGGTCAGGCCGGCCAGGAACCCAGCCGCGTAAGCATCGCCGGCACCAGTGGTATCCACCACCGTCGCCGGCACCGCCTCGACCAGCACGGTCTCGGCCCCGCGCAGGATCAGGCTGCCGGCTTCGCTGCGGGTCAGAACGGCCAAGCCGACATCGGCGCGCGCCAGTTCGGCCGCGGCTTCGAAGGTGTCCTGTTCGTACAGGCTGGTGATCTCGACCTCATTGGCGAACAGGATGTCGATGTGACCGGCGACGAGTTCGTGGAACGCAACACGATGCCGATTTACGCAGAAAGCATCCGACAGCGACAGCGCGACCTGCCGATCGGCGGCATGCGCGGCCTTGGCGGCCTTGTAGAAGGCGGCCTGCGCCGCAGGGGGGTCGAACAGGTATCCCTCCAGATACGTGACGCTGGCCGCGGCGACGAGATGCGGATCCACGTCGGCGGCATCCAAGGAGACGCAGGCGCCAAGGAAGGTGTTCATGGTGCGCTGGCCGTCGGGCGTCACCAGGATCAGGCAGCGTGCGGTCGGCGCTCCGCTCGCCAGCGGTGGTGTCGGGAAGTGCACGCCGATGGCGCTGATATCGTGCCGGAAAACCCCGCCAAGCTGATCGTCCGCGACCTTGCCGATATAGGCGACCCGAGCACCCAGCGCCGCAGCCACGGCGCAGGAGTTGGCTACGGAACCACCGCTGCTCTCCAGCGCGGGCGGCATCGCGGCATACAACCTGTCGGCCGAGGCGGCATCGATCAACTGCATGGCGCCCTTATGCATATCGTGGCGGGACAGTAAGGCGTCGTCTGCCTGTGCCACGACATCGACGATCGCGTTGCCGATGCCCAGTATGTCGTAAGTCGCTTCAGTCACGTGTCATTTTCCTTTTGGCGGATGCGCCCTGACCGCTGCCTCGTTGACGTCGACGCCCCAGCCGGGGCGCTCAGGGAGAGTAAGCTTGCCGTTCTCTATCAAAGGCGCGTTGATGAAAAGCGCATCCCGCCAGGCGATGCTCTAGATGTCGATCTCCATCACGCGAAAGCTCGGCACCACGGCGCAGAAATGCGCGCTGACGGCGGCGCGAACGTGGCCATAGTAGTTATGCGGCGCTACGTTGACCTCGTACGCCTCGGCCATGGCGGCAATCTTAATCGATTCGAGGAAGCCGTACCAGATCACGTCGATGACGGCGACGTCGGCGTTGCAGGCCTCGACGAACGGCCGAAAGGCGCGCTGGCCGGTACCGTATCTGAACACTTGTCCGGTCAACGGATATTTCGTGGTGCCCGGTCTCCCGGGGTCATAAGCTCTCGCCTCGGCAGGCCAGACAACAAGGGCCGCCAAACAGGGAGAGTTACACCATGCTGCACAGACGCGCGTTGCTGACAACCGCCGCCGCCGCGGGGTTCGTCCCCGCCGCCCCGGACGTTCTTCGCGCCGCCGAGACGCCGGGGGTCACCGTCAGCGAAACCCGCATCGGCAACACCATGCCCTATTGCGGGCCGGCCTCCGCCTATGGCACCATCGGAAAGGCGATGGCGGCCATGTTCAGAATGGCTAACGACCAGGGCGGCTTCGCGGGGCGTTCGGTCAACTTCATTTCCTACGACGATGGCTACAGCCCGCCGAAGACCGTCGAGCAGACCCGGCGGCTGATCGAGGAGGATAAAGTTGCCGCTCTGTTCGCGCCGTTGGGCACCCCGACGAACTCGGCGACCGTCCGTTACGTCAATCAGAGGAAAGTGCCAGATCTGTTCCTGGCAACTGGCGCGGACAAATGGGGCGATTACAAGGAGCATCCATGGACCATTGGCTGGCAGCCGAGCTACGTCACCGAGTTCCAGGTCTATGCCAAGTACATCCTCACCCGGAAATCCGATACCAGGATCGGCATCCGTTATGAGAACGACGACTTCGGCAAAGACTACCTTCACGGCGTGCGGGACATTCTGAAGGATCGCTACGACCATCAGGTCATCAGCGCCTCATACGAAGTGACCGACGCTACGATCGACAGCCAGCTCGTCAGTCTTCAATCCGGCGGCATCGACGTGCTGATGACGGTTGCCTCGCCCAAGTTCGCCGCCCAGTCAATCCGCAAGGTTGCGGAGATAAAGTGGAATCCGCTGCACGTGCTGAGCGGTGTCTCGGTTTCCGTCGGTGCCGTGATGATCCCGGCGGGTCCGGAAAATGGCGTCGGCATTATCAGCTCGGCCTACCTCAAGGACCCGACCGACCCGGCATGGGATGACGACAGCGGCATGGGGGGTGGCGTGCCTTCATGGCGAAATACTACCCCGATGGCGACCTGAGGGACGGCGGCAACGTCAGCGCCTTCGGCCTGACCCACACGATGACCAAGGTCCTGCAAGCCTGCGGCAATGACCTGTCGAGAGAGAATATACTGAAGCAGGCGACGAATCTGCACGATTTGGAAAACCCCGTGCTTTTGCCCGGCATACGCATCAATACCAGCCCAACCAACTACCGCCCGATCCGTCAGCTCCAGCTTATGCGCTGGAGCGGCAAAACCTGGGAACGCTTCGGCGATATCATCGAAGGTGCATCCGCCTGAGCCCGAATGGCGTGCTCTGCCGAGCGCGCCATGGTCTTCAGTTGGCGCGGCGGAGTTCGAGAATCGCGGCCTCCGCCCCAGCCGGCCGATCGAGCACGGAGCGGAATCGCCTGAGATCGAGCGAACCCTCCCACCACGCGACAAAGATCGTCACAACGGTATTGCCGAACAAATTGGTGGTGGCCCGCGCCTCGCTCATGAACCGGTCGATCTCAAGCACCAGCACCATGCCGGCAACAGGCACCTTCCCGTTCATCGTCGCAGCCTACGTGATGAACCCACCACCTGTCACCGCCGCCGCTGCCTTCGAAGTCAGCAGCAGCACCGCGAGGATCAGCAGGTAGTCGCCCCAGCTCAGGTCGATGTTCAGAGCCTGGGCGATAAAGGCGATCGCCATGGTGAAGTAGATCGACGATCCATCAAGGTTGAACGCATAGCCCAGGGGAACGGTCACGCCCACCAGGGACTGGCCGCAACCAAGCGGTTCCAGCTTTTCCATCAGCGTCGGCATTGCCGCCTCGAACGATGGCGTGCCAAGGACGATCAGGAACTCCTCCTGCACGAGCGGAGGATCTTGAAGATGTTCAGTCCGATGATGGCGTCAAGTGCACGACGGTCTTGCCCCGCTCGCCCAACCGGGAAGCCCGAGGCCAAACAGCACGGCGAACAATAATACCTGCAGGATCTCACCCTGGGAGAACGCGTCGGCAACCGCGTTGGGACTGATGGTCATCTGGAAGGGGACAACGTCCTAATCCTATGGGAGTTCCCCCGGCTCTGCCGGGGAGGCAGTCAGAGTTTGAGGTTTGCGGGGGTAGTCCCCGGCTGTCCATCGACGAAACTTCGCCTCGTGAGCCGCCAAAGCACACGATCTTGGAGTTGCATCGATGGACGAGTTGGAGAGCCTAAATCACAGCAGGTGGGAGTGCAAATACCACGTTGTTTTCATTCCCAAGTGCCGCCGGAAGACGCTGTATGTGCAGTTGCGCCAGTATCTTGGCGAGGTGTTCCGCAGGCTGGTGGAACAAAAAGAGAGCCGGATCGAGGAAGGGCACTTAATGCCCGACCATGTCCACATGATGATCTCGATCCCGCCGAAATACGCCGTGTCGCAGGTGGTCGGCTTCATCAAGGGAAAGAGCGCCATCCACCTGGCGCGCAATTACGGTGAACACCGGCGGAATTTCGTTGGGCAGAGTTTTTGGGCACGCGGGGTATTTCGTGTCGACGGTCGGCCGCGGCGAAGAGGTGATCCGGAACTACATTCGCAATCAGGAGCAGGAGGACCACCGCCTGGAGCAGATGAACCTCTGGCGGTAACGGCCACTTCAGTGGCCACCTGAACACGGGCGCGCGTCAGCGCACCCGACAGCCGCTTTAGCGGCTCACAATCCTGGGCTGCGTCAGCGGCCCAGCCCGGCCGCTTTGAGCGGCCATAGTCCCAAAGCCCCCGGCTTTGCCGGGGGATATTTACTATACAACCCCTTGGCAGATTTCGACGTTGTCGCTGCCATTGCCCGTTTTGCTTCGCTCGCTTATTTGCAGCCCTACGCCATCGTTGCCGATAGGCCGGTAAAATCTAAGGTGTAACAGAATGATTGATTATGTGATGGTTGCCCCGACTATAGCGTTGGTTCTTGTTGCGGATGGCGGCATGTTTCCGGTTCGCCGAAATCTTCTGTGTCGGCCGCAACTACGCCGAGCATGCACGCGAAATGGGCGGCGACCCGAACCGCGAGCCGCCGTTCTTCTTCATGAAGCCCGCCGACGCCGTGCTGATCGGTGACGCCGACATGCCCTATCCGCCGAAGAGCTCGAAATTGCATCATGAGATGGAACTTACGGTCGCGATCGTCGAAGGCGGCGCGAACATCCCCGAGGCCTCCGCACTGAAACACGTCTGGGGTTATGCCGCGGGCCTCGATATGATTCGCCGCCACCTGCAGAACGCAACCAAGAAACAAGGCAAGACCTGGGAGATGGGCAAGGGCTTCGACTTTTCCGCGCCGATCGGCCGATTGGTCGCGGCTTCCCGGATTGGCCACCCCGCCTCGGGCCTGATCGAGTTGAAAGTGAACGGAAAGGTCCGCCAGACCTCCGACCTGTCGAAGATGATCTGGTCGGTGCCGGAGACGATCGCCTACCTCTCAGGGCTGGTGACGCTTGCTCCCGGCGATCTGATTTTCACTGGTACGCCGGAGAATCTCGAGGCGGTCGAACGCGGCGACGTGCTCGAGGATGTCGTCGGAGGCGTCGGCACGGTGACGACCCCTATCGTTTGATGACCTCGCTTCGGGTAGCGACCTGGAACATCAATTCGCTCCGGCTCCGGGTCGGGTTGCTCAACAGGCTCGTCGAGGCGCTCCACCCCGACGTGATCTGCCTGCAGGAAACCAAGGTACCGGACCTGCTGTTCCCGGCGCAGGCGCTCCAGCCGCTGGGGTTTCCCCACTTCGTGTTCCGCGGGATGAAGGGCTACAACGGTGTCGCCATCCTCTCGCGTGTTCCGCTGGAAGTGCACGACCTGGCGCCGGACTGGTGCGCCAAGGGCGATTGCCGGCATATCGCGGCGGCGTTGCAGACTCCCGGAGGGCCGGTGGAACTGCATAATTTCTACGTTCCGGCGGGCGGCGACGTTCCGGATCGCGCCGAGAATCCGAAATACGGCCACAAGCTCGATTTTATCGCGGAAACGAAGCTTTGGTTCGCGGCCCGAACCGGGTTGGCTCGCTCGGTCCTTGTCGGCGACCTGAACATCGCGCCGCTGGAGAACGACGTCTGGAGCCACAAGCAGTTGCTCGGCGTGGTCAGCCATACGCAGCCGGAGGTCGACGGACTGACGAGTTGGATGAACGCCGGCTTCGTCGACGCGGTTCGGCATTTCGTTCCAGCGGATCAGAAACTCTATTCGTGGTGGTCCTATCGTAACCGCGATTGGCGGTTATCGGATCGCGGAAGGCGATTGGATCATGTGTGGGTGACCCCCGATCTTGACTCGGGGATTAAAAAGCCAGACCATCCTGAAGGATGCGCGCGATTGGCCCCAGGGTTCCGATCACGTGCCGGTCTGCGTCCAGATGGACGTCTAGTTCCGGGTCTGTGATCGGCTTATAAATCATTGAATTATATGATATAATTGTCGGAACACTTGCCCCCTCCGGGGCGCTGAAGCTGAGTTCCGGCCAAGTTTCCAGGAGTGTCATCCTCGATGGCCAGCATGCTTCGGTCTCTCGCCGCCCCTGCGGACAGCCGGGCTGATCCCCTTGTGGATAGTGCCGTGGTTTGCCAGCAGCAACGGCCGGTGCGTGGCCTTTGGCACATTACCCACGTTATCCACAGAGTTCGCACGAGCGGACAGGACAGCGGACGCACCTCCGCGTTATCGGACGACACCTCCTTGGCCTTCATCGCGGTTTACTCGATTTTGGAATTTCTCATCCGGGCGCCTGCGGTGGATGTCTGTGCCGCCGGCAGGCTATTGGTCGCCCGATCCTGGCAGCGCGTGCCATGCCGATCGCGCGGCCGCGAGCTGTCTTGCAAGTTCCATGGCTGCCAGCAGACTTGCGGGATCGGCAACCCCCTTGCCCGCGATATCGAACGCTGTGCCATGATCCGGCGAGGTGCGCACAATAGGCAGGCCAAGCGTCGCGTTCACGCCGGTTTCCATGCTCAGCGTCTTGAGCGGGATCAGCGCCTGATCGTGGTACATGCACATCGCCACGTCATACCGGGCACGAGCCTTGGCGGTGAACATCGTATCCGGCGGCCACGGGCCGGACACGTCGATGCCATCGGCGAGGAGCACAGCGATCGCCGGCTGGATGATCTTGGCTTCCTCGCGGCCCAGGGCACCCTGCTCTCCAGCGTGCGGGTTAAGGCCGGCGATCGCCAGCCGCGGCGACGGGATTCTGAAGCTTCGGCGCAATTCCTTGGCCGTGGTGCGGGATACGGCGACGATCATCTCTGTCGACAGCATCGCAATGGCGTCGCGCAGGGAGGCGTGAACAGTCACCGGCACGACCCGCAGCACCGGACTGGCGAGCATCATGATCTGCTGCCCGGTCGCGCCGGTCAGGAACGCCAGGAACTCGGTGTGTCCGGGGAAGCCGAACCCGGCCTGATATAGCGCGGCCTTGTTGATCGGATTGGTGACGACCGCGCTGGCTTCTCCCGCAAGAGCGAGCCGCGAGGCCTGTTCGATTGAGCTCACCACCGCCGCGGCGTTCAAAGGGTTCGGGTGGCCGGGCACCGGAACGGCTGGCAGCGACACCGGCAACACCGGGAGCGCCGAGGGGAAAACGGCGCCGGCCTCGCCCGCGTGCCAGATCGTACGCACCGGGACATCCAGACCCATCTCATTAGCCAGAGCCGTCAGTCGGGTCGGATCGTCCAGCACGAAGAAGGACAACCCAGAGCCCCGCAACGCCAGCCAGGTTCGGAGCGTCAGTTCCCCGCCGATACCGGCGGGATCCCCCATCGTCAAAGCCAGTGGTTTCATAGGTCAGATATGAAGCGCGCGACCCTCGACTGCCAGCGCTGCCTCCTTGACAGCCTCGCTCAAAGTCGGATGCGCATGGCAAATTCGTGCTACATCTTCGGCCGATGCGCCGAATTCGATCGCCGTAGTCAGTTCGGCGATTAGCGTTCCGGCATCGGGGCCGAGCACATGCGCGCCGAGTAGCCGATCATTAGCCTTGTCGGCGAGGATTTTCACGAACCCGTCCACGTCGCCCATGGCCCGCGCACGGCCGTTGGCGGTGAATGGGAATTTGCCAACTGTGTAGGCCACCCCGGCGGCCTTGAGCTCTTCTTCGGTCTGGCCGACGAAGGCGACTTCGGGCCATGTGTAGACCACGCCCGGGATCGCGTCGTAGTTCACATGCCCAGCCTGTCCGGCCAAGATTTCCGCCACCGCCACGCCTTCGTCCTCGCCCTTGTGGGCCAGCATCGGGCCGGCGATCACGTCGCCGATGGCGTAGATGCCGGGAACATTAGTGGCGTAGTGCGCGTCCACCTCGACACGCCCTCGGTCGTCCAGAGCGAGACCAACCTCCTTCAGGCCGAGGCCTTCGGTATACGGACGACGTCCGATGGAGAGGAGCACGATATCGGCTTCGATCGTCTCGGCGGCGCCCCCTTTTGCCGGTTCTACCGTGAGCGTGACGCCCTTGTGAGATTTGACCGCTTCGGTGACCTTCATCCCCAGGCGGAACTTGAGTCCCTGCTTTTGCAGGATGCGCTGAAATGCCGTGGCAATCTCGTTATCCATGCCGGGGACGATCCGGTCGAGGAATTCCACCACCGTCACCTCGGCGCCCAGCCGCCGCCATACGCTGCCCAGCTCCAATCCGATCACCCCGCCACCGATGACCACGAGGTGTCCGGGAACCCGTTCCAGCTCGAGGGCGCCGGTGGAGGTGACGATTTGCTTCTCATCGACCTCCACGCCCGGCAGCGGCACGCTTTCGCTGCCGGTGGCGATGACGATGCTTTTAGTGGAGTAGCTGGTGCCGTCGAGGTCCACCGTGCCTGGCCCGGCAATCCGCCCGGCACCCTTCAGCCAGGTCACTTTGTTTTTGCGAAACAGGAATTCCACGCCCTTGGTGTTGGCGGCAACCACCTCGACCTTGCGAGCGTGCATCCGCGCCAGATCCAATTTCACGCCGTCGATCAGTATGCCGTGATCGGCCAGCGCGTGTTTCGTCTTCTGGAATTCTTCAGACGACTGTAGCAAAGCCTTGGACGGAATGCAGCCGATGTTGAGGCAGGTGCCGCCGAGCGTGGCGCGCTTCTCGACGCAGGCAACCTTCAGGCCAAGCTGGGCCGCGCGGATGGCGCACACGTAACCGCCCGGCCCTGAGCCGATAACGATCACATCATAGATATCGCTCATGGGATATTCCTAAAGATCCAGCAATAGCCGGCGCGGATCCTCGACGCCTTCCTTGACGCGGACTAGGAACGACACCGCCTCCTTCCCGTCGACGATCCGGTGATCGTACGACAAGGCCAGATACATCATCGGCCGGATTTCGACCTTGCCGCCGATGGCCATTGGGCGGTCCTGGACCTTGTGCATGCCCAAGATCGCGGACTGCGGCGGGTTCAGGATCGGCGTTGACATCAACGAGCCGTAGATGCCGCCGTTGGTGATGCTGAAGGTGCCGCCGGTCAGCTCTTCGAGCTTCAGCGCGCCGTCGCGGACGCGCTTGCCAAAATCAGCGATGGCACCTTCGATGGCGGCGAAACCTAGCGTGTCCGCGTCGCGGATTACGGGCACAACAAGACCGGACGGGCCGCCGACCGCGATGCCCATATTGACGAAGTTCTTGTAAACCACGTCATCGCCGTCGATTTCGGCGTTGACCGCCGGAAATTCCTTGAGCGCGAGGCAGCAGGCCTTGATGAAGACGCTCATGAAGCCGAGGCGGACGCCTTTGTGCTTCTTCTCGAACGCATCGCGATATTCGCTGCGCAGCGCCATGATCGCGCTCATATCCACCTCGTTGAAGGTGGTCAGCATCGCGGCGTTGTTCTGCGCTTCCTTCAGGCGCTGAGCAATGGTGCGGCGCAAGCGGGTCATCTTCACCCGCTGTTCGCGCGGCTCATCCTGGCGCGGTGCCTTCGCGGCCGGCGGCGCGGCCGGCGCGGGGGCCGGCCGATTCAGGAAGTCAAGGACGTCGCCTTTGGTGATCCGGCCATCTTTGCCCGTCCCGGGTCCAACGTCATTCGCCGACACCTTGCTGTCGGCCAAAAGCTTCGCGGCTGCGGGCAGCGGTGCGTAAGCAGGTTCCGAAGCCGCTGGCCTGGAAACCGGGCCCGGCGCACGCGGCGGCGGATTAACGCCGGGGCGGGTCTGGGGCGACAGGGTTTGGTTGGGTGCCGCGGTCGCGCCATCGACCAGGCCAAGCAGGGAACCGACTTCGACCTCGGTGCCTTCCGGCACGACGATCGATGACAAGATACCCCCGGACGGAGCATTGACCTCGACGGTGACCTTGTCGGTTTCCAACTCGACCAGAGGTTCGTCGGCTGCGACCGTGTCACCTTGTTGCTTGATCCAACGGGCAACCGTCGCGGTTGTGACACTTTCGCCTAAGGTGGGTACTACGATCTCGGTCGCCACGGCGTTACCTCTCAAGTCAATGCGTAATTCAAACGGGAGCCAGCGTTTAGCCGATACCCAGCACCGTGGCCACCAGTTGCGATTGCTGCGCCATGTGGGTCTTGGCAAGCCCGGTCGCCGGACTCGCTGCTGCATCCCGCCCGACATAAATCGGCCGCCGGACCCGCATATCGAGATGGCTGAGCACCTTCTCGATCCGACGGTCGACAAAGGTCCAGGCGCCCATGTTCTCAGGCTCCTCCTGGCACCAGACCACGTCGGCGTTCAGATATGGCGCCAAGGCCTTGCCGAGCGAAAGCTCGGGGAAAGGATAAATCTGCTCCAGGCGAATGATGGCGACGTCCTTGATGCCCTGTGCCCGACGTTCCGACAGCAGGTCATAATATACTTTGCCGGAGCAGATCGCGACCCGGCGGACTTCCTCATGCGGCAGAAGGTCGTCGATCTCGGGGATGACATACTGGAAGCGTGTACCCTCGGCCATGTCCTCGACCGGCGAGACCGCCAGCTTGTGGCGCAGCAGTGATTTGGGTTCGAACACGATTAGCGGTTTGCGGAAGTTACGGTGCAACTGGCGGCGCAACGCGTGGAAGTAGTTGGCCGGCGTCGTCAGGTTGCATACGTACATGTTCCGCTCGGCGCAGAGCTGCAGGTAGCGCTCGATCCTGGCCGACGAATGTTCCGGCCCTTGCCCCTCGTATCCATGCGGCAGCAACAGCACGAGACCCGACATGCGTAGCCACTTGGTTTCGCCACTGGCGAGGAACTGGTCGATGATAACCTGGGCCCCGTTGGCGAAATCGCCGAACTGCGCCTCCCACAGGACAAGCGTGTGCGGATCCGCCACGGAGTATCCATACTCGAAACCCAGCACGCCCGCTTCCGACAGCAAAGAGTTGTAAATCTCGATCCTCGCCTGGTCGGACGTGATATTGTTCAGAGGCGTGTATTCGTTCTGGTTGATTTGGTCGATCAGCACCGCGTGGCGCTGGCTGAACGTTCCACGCTGGGTATCTTCGCCGGAGAGCCGGACGCGGCTGCCCTCCAGCAGCAGGCTGCCGAACGCCAAGGCCTCGCCGGTAGCCCAGTCAATCCCCTGGCCGGTTTCGAAGGCCTGTGCCTTCGCCTCGAGCTGCCGGACAATCTTGGGGTTGACGTTGAACCCATCCGGCACGTGCGACAGGGCATTGCCGATCAGCTTCAGCGTGGCTGTGGGAACCTCGGTCGGTTCCTCGGTCAGTTCGGCTTCCTTTTGATCGACCGGCGTGAACCCCGACCAATGGCCCTCTAGCCAATCGGCCTTGTTCGGCTTGTACGATTTCGCGGCTTCATTGGCGTCCTCCAAGGTCTTGGTGAACGCGTCGAGCATTGCGTTGGAGTCTTGCGCCGAGACCGTCCCCTCGGCGGCGAGCTTCTCCGCATAGAGCGTGCGCGTCGTCTTCGTCTGGTTGATGGCCTTGTACATCATAGGCTGCGTGAATGCGGGTTCGTCCGTCTCGTTATGGCCGTGCCGCCGATAGCAGACGATATCCAGGATGATGTCGCTGTGGAACTTCATCCGGAATTCCGCGGCCATGCGGGCGCAGAAGATGACCGCTTCGGGATCGTCGCCGTTGACGTGCAGTATCGGCGCCTGGATCGATTTGGCGACGTCGGTGCAGTACAGCCCGGAGTAGGCGTGCGCGGGGACAGTGGTGAAGCCGATCTGGTTGTTGACGATCAAATGAACGGTGCCGCCGGTGCGATATCCAATCAGTTGGCTCATGGCCAAAGTCTCATACACCAGGCCCTGGCCGGCGAACGCCGCGTCGCCATGCATCAGGATCGCCATCACGGTGCTGCGCCGCTTGGTGTCGCCCGCCCAGTCCTGACGCGCCCTGACCTTGCCGACGACAACCGGATCGACCGCTTCCAGATGTGAGGGATTAGGCTGCAGCGACAGATGCACGCTATGCCCGTCGATCTCGACATCGGTCGAGGTGCCGAGATGATACTTTACGTCACCAGAGCCCTGAACATCGTCCGGCTTGAAACTCTCCCCGCCGAATTCGCTGAACAGAGCGGTCAGCGGCTTCTTGACGATGTTCACAAGCGTGTTGAGGCGACCCCGATGAGGCATGCCGATGGCGACCTCGACCACGCCCGCGGCCGCCGCGATTTCGATCATGGCGTGGAGAGCCGGTATCGTAACCTCACCGCCTTCAAGGCCGAAGCGTTTGGTCGTGACATAGCGCTTCTGGCAGAAAGCCTCGAATCCTTCGGCTTCCGTCAATTGCTTCAAGACATTGCGTTTTTCGGCGGCACTTAGCGCGGTATGCCAGGGGGCGCCTTCCACCCGGCGCTGTATCCAGGACTTTTGATCAGGATCCTGAATATGCATGAATTCCACGCCGATCGGCCCGCAATAGGTGCGGCGGAGGATCTGCATGATCTGCCGCAGGGTCGCGGTCTCCAGCCCCAGCACATAGTCGATGAATATCGGCCGATCGAGGTCGGCCTCGGAGAAGCCATATGATTTCGGGTCGAGTTCGGGATGCGGTGCCGGAGTCTGCATGCGAAGCGGGTCAAGCTGGGCCTCCAGGTGACCGCGGACGCGATACGACCGAATTAGCATCAACGCGCGCAGCGAACTGATCGTCGCCGCTCGAATCTGGTCCGCTGGTATCTGAACCGTCGGCAGGGCGCCCGGGCGGACCGGCGCCGCCGGCACCGCCTCATCGGTATCGCTGAAGCCGTTGCGAGGCGCCCAGGTCGCGCCGCTGGCGTCTTCCAACACGGACCGCGCCTCATCGTTCATAGCCGAGAACAAGTCGGCGAAGCTCGAATCCACCGATGACGGATTGGCGGCCCAACGCGCGTAGAGATCGGCCAGGAAGGCGGCATTGGCGCCGCTAAACGCTGACGCCAGTATGTCGATACCCGCCATGTTATTACGGTCCTCTACTTGTACATTCCGCGCCTCTTAGAGAAGCCTAGCCGGAGCGGAAAGCCTAATTCGTCGGTCGCTGGGTTGCTTCCGCCGCATAACCACTACATTTTCAGATCATAGCAGCGGTTCGCACACCCTCGCCGCGCCGAGACCCGAACAATTCGCGGCACGACAATGACAGTTTGCGAGCGTTGCAGGCAGGCATTCAGTGGAGCTTTTTCCTGCAACCTCGTCGGGTCAGGCGTCAGCGGACTAGCTGACCGCCGGGCGGGCCTTCCGAGACAACTCTAGCTTCGACGGTGCGATTGCCGGTGCTGCTTGCGGTTCAGCAAGGACAGCGAAAAGCCCGTGCAGACAAGTCCAGCCGACGCAGGAAGCAGCCAAGCCGGTCGCAACAGCAGCGGCTGGAGAAACATCATGACGGCGCGATCACCCAGATACCGATGCGCCCACGTCAAGAGGTCATCGGCGACGGCGCTATCGATAAGATACAAAGCTTCACCGAGTGACAGCGTCTGCGGGCCGAAGGTCGCAAGTGCAACCGACGCGACAAGCAGGATGGCCGCGATGATAGCGAACACGCGTGGCAGCATCAAAATAAGAGCTTCTCGTTCTTGAAGCATGAATATAGGGCGGCAACCTGATCACCATAGCCATTAAAAGTCTGTGAGGGAAATCTTTCGTCAAAGGCGAGCTATCGTTCCGTCTCCTCGCTTATGGCCGCAGGAGGGTGCGCGCCACTGCGTCCCGCCAGCCTCGGTACTTTCGGTCGCGCTCGTCCGCCGGCATTTTCGGCTCGAATTGGCGTTCGCCTAGCCAGGCTCCGGCAAAGGTGTCCGGATTGGAGTACAGTCCCGCCGCCAACCCCGCCAGGTAAGCGGCACCGAGGGCGGTGGTCTCCAGGCAGGCCGGGCGACCGACCGGCACGCCCAGGATGTCGGCGAGGAATTGCATCGTCCAGTCGCTCGCGCTCATGCCGCCGTCGACCCGGACGACCGTGGCGCCCTCGGTCCAGGAGGCACCCATATCCGCCTGCATCGCCTCGAGCAGGTCGCGGGTCTGATACGCGGCGCATTCCAGGACCGCTCGCGCCAACTCCTTGCGGGTCGTGCCGCGGGTCATGCCGGTCAGCAGCGCCCGCGCCTCGCTGTCCCAGTGCGGCGCGCCGAGACCGACAAAGGCTGGGACCATATAGACGGATTGGTCCGGATCCGCCGCCGCTGCCATCGCGCTCGCTTCCGACGCGGAAGCGATCAGGCCCAGCCCGTCACGCAACCACTGCACCGCCGCGCCGGCCACGAAGATGGAGCCTTCCAGCGCATAGGTCCGGACCCCGCCCAACTGATAGGCTATCGTGGTGATCAGCCGGTGACTGCTGGCGACGGCTTTGCGTCCCGTGTTGAGCAGAGCGAAACAGCCGGTGCCATAGGTGGATTTGACCATGCCGGGGCGAAAGCAGGCCTGCCCGATCAGTGCCGCCTGCTGATCGCCGGCGACACCGCGAATCGCCACCGGACCGTCGAACAGGTCGGGTGTGGTCTGGCCGAACGAGCCGGCGCAGTCACGCACATAGGGCAGCATGGACCAGGGAATGTCGAACAACTTCAGCAGGTCGTCGTCCCAGTCGCCGCGATGAATGTCGAACAGCAGCGTCCTCGACGCGTTGGTCGCGTCCGTCACATGTTCGGCACCCCCGGTCAGCCGCCACGTCAGGAACGTGTCCACCGTGCCGAACGCGAGGTGCCCTGCTTTTGCCGCCTCCCGAGCGCCATCTACATTGTCGAGCAGCCAAGCGATCTTGGTCGCCGAAAAATATGGGTCGATCAGCAGGCCGGTTCGATCGGCGATCAGCTTGCCATGGCCCTCCCGTTCCATTCGCTCGCAAGTACCCGGACGTGCGGCGGTCTTGCCAGACGATGGCGTTATGGATCGGACGCCCGGTGCGGCGGTCCCAGATCACCACCGTCTCCCGCTGATTGGTGATGCCAAGCGCGGCGATGCCGGAGGCATCCAGATCCGCCGTGGACAGCGCCTGCCGGGTGGTTGTGACGACCGACTTCCAGATTTCCTCCGGGTCGTGCTCCACCCAACCCGGCCGGGGATAGAACTGGGTGAACTCCTGCTGGGCGGTCGCGAGCGGGAATACCGCGTCATCGACCACGATGCCGCGAGTCGATGTCGTGCCCTGGTCAATGACGAGGATATGCCGCGCCATGATGTTTGGTCCCCCGGTTTATGCCACGGCCAATCCGTCATGTATCAAGTGGCACATCGCGCTGTCGATGGCCTCTATTTCCGCGGCGGTCAGGCGTAGCCCGAGCTTGCTGCGCCGCCAGACAACATCCTCGGCCGTGCGCGCCCATTCCGCTTCGATCAGGTGGCGTAACTCCGCTTCAGTCAGGTCCGCGCCGAACACGCGTCCCAAATCGGCATAGGCTGTCGCGCCGCCGATGATCCTACTGGCGCGGGTTCCGTAGGCGCGGAAGAGGCGGCGCAGTGTCGGCACGGGCATGAAAGGAAAGCGAGCGGCAGCGGATGTCACAAGCGCTTCGAACCCGTCCATCGGAAAATCCCCGCCTGGTAACGGCGTCCTCCCGGTCCAGCCAGGCGCCTGACCGGAAACCGGCGGCAGATGAGGCCCGAGCATAGAAAGCGCCGCCTCGGCGAGGCGTCGATAGGTCGTGATCTTGCCGCCAAACACCGACATCAGCGCGGGCGCATCGGGTGGCGCGTCCAGCTTCAGGGCATAGTCCCGCGTCGCCTGCTCCGGCGCGGCCGATCCGTCGTCGAACAACGGCCGCACGCCCGAGAACGACCAAACCATCAGATCACGGGTAACCGGGCGGCGCAGATAGTCGCTGGCTGAGTGACAGAGGTAATCGATTTCGGCATCGTTGATACGGACCTCGGATGGATCGCCAGTGTAATCCTGATCGGTCGTGCCGATCAGGGTGAAGTCGCGCTCGTATGGTATGAGGAAAAAGATCCTGCCGTCGGGATTCTGGAAGATGTAGGCATAGTCGTGGTCATACAGCCTGCGAACGACGATGTGGCTGCCCTGAACCAGACGGATGGTCGCCGGCGCGTTGGCGTGGATAACCGACCCGGCGACCTCGGCCACCCAAGGCCCGGCGGCGTTTACCAGTGCCCGGGCGCGGATCGTACGCCCATCTCCCGATTTTTGGTCGCGCACCACCACGTTCCACGCCCCACCCGAGCGTTCGGCCGATACGCAGTCCGTGCGCGTCGCGATGGTCGCGCCCCGGTCAGCCGCGTCGCGGGCGTTCAGCATCACGAGACGCGAGTCCTCCACCCAGCAGTCCGAATATGCAAAACCCCGGGTAAACGCCGGCTTCAGCACTGCTCCCGCCAGGTCGTCTCGCAAGCCGAGCGACCGCGTTGCCGGCAGACTCTTGCGGCCGCCCAGGTGATCGTAAATGAACAGGCCGAGCCGCAGCAGCCAGGCGGGACGCAACCGGGCGTGGTACGGCAGGACAAACCGCAACGGCCAGATGATATGCGGCGCGATGCCCCACAGCACTTCCCGCTCCTTCAGCGCCTCATGCACAAGACGGAACTCGTAGTGTTCGAGATAACGCAGACCGCCATGGATCAGCTTGGTGGAGGCGCTGGAGGTGCCGGACCCGAGATCGGCCCGCTCGCACAGAAAAACCCGCCAGCCGCGGCCGGCTGCATCGCGCGCAATGCCGCAGCCGTTGATGCCGCCGCCGATGATTGCAAGGTCGTAGGCGGCGTTGTCCGACATCGGCCGGTGAACCTAACGCACCGCGAACTGCGTCTTGCCGAACATGATTTCGCGCATTTCCTCGGTCATTGGGCCGGGGCGCTTCTTGTCAGCGAGCACCTCGATGCCTCGTTGCACCGCTGGCCGGGCCGCGACGGCATCGAACCAGCGTTTGACGTTCGGATAGCCGTCCAGTTCGATATTGCGGCGCTCCGGATTGCGGATCCAGGGGAAGTTGATGATGTCGGCCATCGAGTAATCGTCGCCGGCCAGATACTCGGCTTCGCGCAGGCGTTTGTCCAGCACGCGGTGGAGCCGCTTCACCTCGTTGGCGTAGCGGTCGATGGCGTAGGGGATTGTTTCCGCCGCATAGTTGGCGAAGTGGTTGTATTGGCCGAACATCGGCCCCGTGCCGCCGACCTGGAACATCATCCATTGCAGGCAGGTGTAGCGCGCGATCGGATCGGCCGGAATCAGCTTGCCGCCGGTCTTTTCCGACAGATAGATCAGGATGGCCGCGGACTCGAAGAGCTTGAGCGGCCTCCCGCCAGGGCCGTCGGGATCGACAATGGCCGGAATACGGTGGTTCGGCGTGATCGCCAGGAATTCGGGCTTGAACTGGTCGCCCTTGCCGATGTTGATTGGAACGACCTTGTAGGGAAGTCCCAGCTCTTCCAGCGCGATATGAACCTTGTGGCCGTTCGGTGTCGGCCAGCTCCAGACTTCTATCATTGAACGTCTCCCTTAAGCGATGCGGCCGGCGGCAGCATTGCTTGACAGGGCAAGAACGTCAAAGTCCCAGCGCTAGCGCTGGCGTTCGACGATCAACTGCTTGATGGCGCCGATCGCCTTGGCGGGATTGAGGCCCTTGGGGCAGGTATCGGTGCAGTTCATGATCGTGTGGCAGCGATACAGCTTGAACGGATCTTCCAGCTCATCCAGCCGCTGACCGGTCGCCTCGTCCCGCGAGTCCGCGATCCACCGGTAGGCGGCCAGCAGCACGGCAGGCCCGAGATACCGGTCGCCGTTCCACCAATAGCTAGGGCACGCGGTGGAGCAGCAAAAGCATAGGATGCATTCCCACATCCCGTCCATCTTGGCCCGCTCTTCCTTGCTTTGCAGCCGCTCGCCGTCCGGCGGGGCCGGCGTGTCGGCCTGCATCCACGGCTTGATCGAGCGATACTGCGCGTAGATCTGCGACAGGTCCGGCACAAGGTCCTTCACCACCGGCATATGCGGCAGCGGGCTGATCTTGACCGCACCGCTGACTTCCTCGATCGGCTTCAGGCAGGCAAGCGCGTTGCGGCCGTCGATGTTCATCGCGCATGATCCGCAGATGCCCTCCCGGCAGGACCGGCGGAATGTCAGCGTCGGGTCAATCTCGTTCTTGATCTTGATCAGCGCGTCCAGAACCATCGGCCCGCAGGCGTCGAGATCAATCTCATACGTGTCGGTGCGCGGATTCTTCCCGTCGTCCGGACTCCAGCGATAGATCTTGAATTCCCGCACCCGCCTGGCTCCGGCGGGGGCCTTGAAGGTCTTGCCCTGGCCGATGCGGCTGTTCAGGGGAAGGTTGAAAGCAACCATGGTCTCTTGTGATCCTATGGAATGGCGGTGCTAGTAGACCCGCTTCTTCGGCGGGAAGACCGAGACCTCGTTGGTCATCGTCTGCATCCGCACCGGGCGGTAGTCCAATTTGACGTCGCCGTTGGGGTCGCACCACGCCAGCGTGTGCTTCATCCAGTTCTGGTCGTCGCGATCCGGAAAATCGTCATGCGCATGCGCGCCCCGGCTCTCGTGCCGGGCTTCGGCACCGACCATGGTAGTCATCGCGCTTCCCATGAGGTTTTGCAGCTCCAGCGCTTCCATCAGGTCGCTGTTCCAAATCAGGCTGCGGTCCGAGACCGACATGTCGGTCAGGCCGCTCCAGACCTTTTTCATCTTCTCCACGCCCTCGGTCAGGCTCTTTGAGGTGCGGAACACTGCCGCGTGGCCCTGCATCGAACGTTGCATCTGCAGCCGCAACTCGGCGACCTTGGTGCCGCCCTTGGCGTTGCGAGCGCGATCGAAGCGGGCGAGCGAGGCCTCGCCAGCCTTCGCCGGCAGCGACGCCTGGCTGGCACCCGGCTTCAGCTTTTCCGACGCCCGATGCGCCGCGGCCCGTCCGAACACCACTAGGTCGAGCAGCGAATTCGTCCCCAGCCGGTTGGCGCCATGCACGGAAACGCAGGCCGCCTCGCCCACCGCCATCAGGCCGGGCACGATAGCGTCCGGATCGGCCTTGGTCGGGCGCAATACTTCCGTATGCACATTCGTTGGAATGCCGCCCATGTTGTAGTGCACGGTCGGCAGCACCGGTATCGGATCCTTGGTCACATCGACACCGGCAAACACCTTCGCCGTCTCGGAAATCCCCGGCAGCCGTTCGTGCAGCAGGTCGGCGCCCAGATGCTCCAGATGGAGCATTATGTGGTCCTTCGACGGGCCGCAGCCGCGTCCGCCGTTGATCTCCATTGTCATCGAGCGTGACACCACGTCCCGACTCGCCAAATCCTTGGCGGTCGGCGCGTATCGCTCCATGAAGCGCTCGCCCTCCGCATTGGTCAGGTAGCCTCCCTCGCCGCGGGCACCCTCGGTGATCAGGCAGCCGGCCGGGAAGATGCCGGTCGGGTGGAACTGGACGAATTCCATATCCTGGCATGGTAGACCCGCGCGGAGTACCATGCCGGAGCCATCGCCGGTGCAGGTGTGCGCTGATGTGCATGACAGGTATGCGCGGCCGTAGCCTCCGGTTGCCAATACAACCGTCTGGGCACGGAAGCGGTGAACGGTCCCGTCCTCCAGGTTCCACGCCATCACGCCACGGCAGGCACCCTCCTCATCGAGGATCAGGTCCAGGGCGAAATACTCGATGAAAAACTCGGCGTCGTGCTTGAGGCTTTGCTGATACAGCGTGTGCAGGATGGCATGGCCGGTGCGATCGGCTGCCGCACAGGCGCGCATCGCCGGCTCCTTGCCATATTCCTTCATGTGGCCGCCGAAGGGGCGTTGGTAGATGCGCCCGTCCTCTGTGCGGCTGAACGGTACGCCGTAGTGTTCCAGTTCGTAAACCGCGGGGATCGCCTCGCGGCACATGTATTCGATGGCGTCCTGGTCGCCCAGCCAGTCCGACCCCTTGACGGTGTCGTACATGTGCCAGCGCCAGTCGTCCTCGCCCATGTTGCCGAGCGCCGCGCCGATGCCGCCCTGCGCCGCCACGGTATGGCTGCGGGTCGGGAACACCTTGGTAATGCAGGCGGTTTTCAGGCCGGCGGCGCCCATGCCGAAGGTCGCGCGCAGGCCGGACCCGCCGGCACCGACCACCACCACGTCGTAGGTGTGATCGATCACATTGTAGGCGCGCGACGAGGGCATCGTGATCGCGTTCATCAAATTCTTCCTGTTGGGCTCAGAAGCCGATTTTCAGCACCGAGACGACGCAGACAATCGCCATTAGCCAGCACAGCGTCTTTGACAGCACCAGGCAGGCGGTCTTCGCCGGTTCCTCATGAACATAGTCCTCGATCACCACCTGCAAACCCAGTTGCAGGTGGTGGAAGGTGATGGCGACCAGCGCCAGCATCATGACCATCGGCCCCGGCGCCGACAGCCAATCGTGCACGGCCTGATGCGAAGCGGTGGAGAACCGGATGACCGAATAGATAAACCAAAGCGTCAGCGGCACGAGCGCCGTGGCGGTCAGCCGTTGCGCCCACCAGTGGGCGGAGCCGGCATGCGCCGAGCCAAGTCCGCGCACGCGCCCGAGCGGCGAGCGCAGGATATCGACGTGGGGTGTTTCTGACATGATATCCCTTACCAGACCGCCAAGCCGATGACCCAGACCAGCACTGTGCAAACGCTTGTAGCGATCACCACCGCCCAGCCGGAGGTATTGTAGTCCGGCGCGTCAAAGCCGAAGCCGGCGTCCCAGACCAGATGGCGGACGCCGCTGAACAGGTGGAAGAACAGCGCCACCGTCCATCCAAACAGCAGAAGCAGGCCGGTCGGCGAGCCTATGAACCGCTCGGCCGTGGCGAAGGCGGCGTCCGATGATGCCGCGGCAATCAGCCACCACGTCATCAGCAGCGTTCCGACGCCGAGCGCCACGCCGGTGATCCGGTGTAGGATCGACAGCGCCATGCTGAGCGGCCAGCGATAGACCTGGACATGAGGTGAGAGAGGGCGGCGCACAAGCTTGCCGTCCGTGTTGCGCGCTACCATCAGCGCATCGCGTACGTCTTTCACTGCCGCTCCAGTTCTGCCTGCACCTGTTAAATCAGACGGTGTCGCCGAACCGTCGCGGCTGATTAGCCCCGTGCGGTGAAAGGGTCAACGCAGATGCAGCATTGCTTGTCGGACTGGTTTTTACGATCGCATGGCGGTATGGGGCCGAAACAGGCCAGCCACCCGGACCATGCCGCTAAATTTCACTCTGGACCCGACCGCAGCGGACCCGCTGTTTTTGCAGATCGCGGCGAGGGTGCGGGCGGCGATAATCGGCGGCCAGATGGCGCCCGGGATGCGGCTGCCGTCCTGCCGCGCGCTGGCGGTTCAGCTTTCGGTCGATCGCGGCACGGTCGAGGCCGCCTATGCGGTGTTGGCCGGAGAGGGCGCGATTCGGAAGCGCGCATCGGCAGGGGCGGTCGTGGCCGGCCTGACCGGAACGCGGATCGAGCTGGCGAAGCACACGCCCTTCATGTTCCCGTCCGGTGCCGACGTGGCCACGGCGGGCCCCCTGCCGCTGCAGATTGGTCTGCCCGGGTTGGACAGTTTCCCGCTAAAGCTTTGGTCCAATCTGCTGGCCCATGCCGCTCGCGACGCGCGGCCCATCGACTTGGCGGAGCCGAACCCGTGCGGCTCGCCCGTGCTGAGGCGCGCGGTGGCGTCCTATCTGGCCAGCGCAAGAGGCGTGACATGCGCGCCGGAGCACGTGCTCATTACCGGCGGCTACCAAGGAGCTCTGGCACTGGTCCGCAGCGTGCTGGTGAAGCCCGGCGACCCGGTCTGGGTCGAAGACCCCGGCTACCCTGCGGCGCGTCAGGCTCTGGAAGTGTCTGGGGCTAGGGTCGTGCCGGTTCGCGTCGATCAGGGCGGCATGAGGGTCGCCGCCGGGAAAGTCGCCGCGCCGCGGGCGAGGCTAGCTGTCGTCACGCCAGCGCATCAGTATCCGACAGGGGTGGCGCTGTCGCTGCCGCGCCGTATGGAGCTTTTGGCCTGCGCGGCCGAGACTGGGGCCTGGGTGCTCGAGGACGATTACGACAGCGAGTTCCATTACGCCGGGCGTCCGCTGCCGGCTTTGAAAAGCCTCGATCGAGGCCAGCGCGTGCTCTACGCGGGCAGTTTCAGCAAGGTGCTGTTTCCGGCCCTGCGTCTGGGCTACCTCGTGGTGCCGCCAGAACTCGCGGCCGCGTTCGTCCGGGCGGCCAGGCTGTTGACCGCGGGCCAGCCGAACCTGGAGCAGGCCGTCGTCGCAGCCTTCATGACCGGTGGCCATTTCCGGCGCCATATCCGGCGGATGCGGCTGCTTTACGCTGAGCGGCGCACAGCCCTGGTAGCGGCCCTGGGCCCGGGGGTGACGTTCGAACTGTCACCCGGCGGCATGCACCTGCTGGTGAGGTTTCCAGGCGCGGAGGACGACACGGTGCTGGCGAGACGCGCCTTGGCCTTCGGCTTGGCGCCCGCTGCACTGTCGGCGTCGGGAATCGCGCACGATTGCGGGCAGGGGCTGTTGCTCGGCTTTCCAACCGTTCCCGCCTCCGAGGCGGAATCCATCGCCGCCCGGTTGCGAGCCGCGATCGGATAGGGTGGTTCAGCAGGCCACCACGTCGAAATACCCGGCGGCGGCGTATGGCACCAACTCGCCGTCCCGCGTGAGAATGTTGTGGCCGAAAGCGCGAGCCGTTGCGGCGATGATCCGGTCGGCAGGGTTGCGCGGTGCGCGGTCCGGCAGCAGCGCCGGCGACGTCGGCGTGCCGTCCATCAACCAGATCGCGGCGCAGGTATCGAGCAGAACGGGACCCGCCATGATCGGACTCTTCAAGGAGAACCCCGTCATGATCCCATCATCGGGCAAACGATTGCTTAACCCATCTTCAGCGCAAAATAGACCGGAATTCGCAGTAAGCTGCGTATCGTACTCATATTGCACACGGTCAGTCCGGAGCTTTCTTCATCCGGAGATTTCTTCATAGTGCATCATCGTAAGGCGTCGTCTTGACGCCGCCCGCCGCCGCCCAAACCAGCAACATGTTCATCCGCAATACGGCAACCCGGAGCAAATCCACCCGCGAACCTTATTTTACCTTCCGCCTCGTCGCCTCGCAGCGCACCGGCCAGCAGGTCCGCCAGGTCACCCTCCTCAACCTCGGCCGCCATCGACCTCCCGCCGGACGATTGGCCGCGGCTGTGCGGCCGGATCGAGGCCTTGCTCGCCGGACAGGCCGGCCTGCCGGCGGAGCCGCAAGCCATCGACGTTCCGCCAGCGCGACGGCCGCACCCTGCATGTCCGCAAGAGCACCGTTGCTGAACCGGCGTTGCGCGGGATCTATGAGGCGCTGGGCCTCGATGCGGTGCCGGGAGGGATGCGCAAAATGATCGTCTGAACCCCGCATGACGCGATTGTAGTGCCACTCGGCCTGCCGGGAAGCGTAACTTGCTGATAAGAAAGAAGAAATTTCGGTGGGAGCTAAATATGGGTTAACCGAACTTGAGCCGCGTCGGTGCGGGTTTGCCGTTGGTCTGGACACGGCAAGGTTACGTGAATGTTCGGCCAAGCATGACAGAAACGCGCGCTTCGCCGAGTTTTTCACTCGTATCCGGTCCGGTTACCGCCTATCTGTGCGCCGCACCATTCCCACAAAGCTAGGCTCTTATGCAAATTCGGAACGTCGCTATCATCGCCCATGTCGACCATGGCAAGACCACCCTCGTGGACAAGCTCCTCGGTCAATCGGGCGCGTTCCGTGAACACCAGGCCGTCGCCGAGCGTGCGCTGGACCGCAACGATCTCGAAAAGGAGCGCGGGATCACCATCCTGGCGAAGTGCGCCTCGGTGGTGTGGAAGGACACCCGCATCAACATCGTAGACACGCCGGGCCACGCCGATTTCGGCGGTGAGGTCGAGCGCATCCTGAATATGGTGGATGGCGCCCTGGTTCTGGTTGATGCGGCGGAAGGCGTGCTGCCGCAGACCAAGTTCGTTGTCGGCAAGGCGCTGGCGCGCGGTATCCACCCGATCGTCATCGTCAACAAGGTGGATCGCCAGGACGCTCGCCCCGACGAGGTCCACACCGAAATCTTCGACCTGTTCGCCGCGCTCGGCGCGTCCGACAGTCAGCTTGATTTCCCGATGCTGTACGCCTCCGGCCGCAATGGCTGGGCCGACACCACGCTGGAGGGTCCGCGCAAGGACCTGTCCGCGATGTTCGACCTGATCCTCTCGCATGTGCCGGAACCGACAGTGAAGCGCGATGCGCCTTTCGCCATGGTGGCCAGCATCCTGGAATACGACAACTTTCTCGGCCGCGTCCTGACCGGACGGGTCGAGCAAGGCACCGGCCGCATCAACATGCAGGTCAAGGTGCTGCGCCAGGACGGCAGCGTGGTCGAGACCGGCCGCCTGACGAAGCTGCTGTCCTTCCGCGGGCTGGAGCGGGTTCCGGTCGATGAGGTCGCGGCGGGCGACATCATCGCCGTGGCCGGCCTGTCCGACAGCACTATTCCCGATACCATCGGCGCCCCGGAGCTAACCGCTCCGCTGGAGGCGATCCCGGTCGATCCGCCCACACTGGCGATGACCTTCCGCATCAACGACAGCCCGCTGGCGGGCCGCGAGGGCAAGAAGGTCACCTCCCGCCAAATCCGAGAACGCCTGTTCCGCGAAGCCGATGGCAACGTCGCGATCAAAGTCACCGACTCGAATGAAACGGATGCCTTCGAGGTCGCCGGCCGCGGCGAACTCCAGCTTGGCGTGCTGATCGAGCAGATGCGCCGTGAGGGCTTCGAACTCACCATCGGCCGCCCGCGGGTGCTGACACGGCGCAATCCGGAAACCAACGAACGCGAAGAGCCGATGGAGGAAGTCCTGGTCGACGTGGACGAGCCTTACACCGGCATCGTGGTCGAGAAGCTGGCGCGACGGAAAGGCGACATGCGTGACATGCGGCCGTCGGGCGGCGGGAAGGTGCGCATGACCTTCAACATCCCCAGTCGTGGACTGATTGGCTATCACAACGAATTCCTCACCGACACCCGCGGCACCGGGATCATGAACCGGCTGTTCGCCGGGTACGGCCCATGGAAGGGTCCGATCGAAGGCCGCCGCGCCGGGTCGCTGATCTCCACCGAGGCCGGTGAGGCGGTGCATTACTCGCTTTGGTACATCCAGGAGCGGGGCACGATGTTCGTCTCGCCCGGGGAGAAGGTTTACCAAGGCATGATTTTGGGCGAACACAGCCGCGAGTCCGATCTGGAAGTGAACCCGATCAAGGAAAAGAAGCTCACCAACATCCGCGCCGCCGGCAAGGATGAGGCGATGCTACTGATCCCGCCACGTAAAATGAGCCTCGAGCAGGCCATTGCCTACGTAGAGGACGACGAGTTCGTCGAGGTAACGCCGACAGCGATCCGCCTGCGCAAGCGCTTCCTGGACCCGAACGAGCGCAAGCGGTTCGAGCGTAAGGTGGATGCCGACGCTGCCGCCTGATCCGGCGGCAATCGGACAATAAGCCCGCGGTCGAACATCATCGTAATAGTCTCGACCGGTACGCCATGGCCGGTGTATGAGCGTCACGATGGAGCTCCTGATGTCAAGCCTGACCGGGATCTGGGATGCGGCCCGCACGCAGCCTTTCCTGATCGCGGCGTGCGCCGCGATCAGCTTGCTCATGTCGCTCCGGTGGCCGAGGGGTAGTACCGTGCCGCTGAAGCAAGCCGCGCGTGCGTCCCGGCTGCTGGCGCGCGCCGGCGTGTGGCATGTCATCCTGATCGGGCTAACCTTGTCCCTGACCTGGATCTTTCTGATCGCCGATCTGCGCCAGGAATACCGGCATGCGGTCGAGAGCGCGCAGCTTGAAACATCCTCGCTGGCGCGCGGCCTCGGCGAGACAACCCTGGCGTCCTTCGACACCATCGATCAGACGCTGAAAGATTTGCGCGAAGCCTACATCCGGGATCCCGCACATTTCGATATACGGACCTGGTTCGACGATCATCGCTTCGGAACGGGCCTGATTATCCAGGCATCGATCATCGGGCCCGATGGCATCGTGGTACAAAGCAACCTTCCGATGCACGGCCGCACGGATCTGTCGGATCGGGAGCATGTCAGATTCCAGAAAAATCCACCAGCGACACGATGTTCATCAGCAAGCCGGTGCTTGGCCGCGTTTCCAACCGCAAATCCTTGAATGTCACCCGCAAGATCGTTGCTGCCGATGGCAGCTATGGCGGGACCGTCGTCGTCTCGGCCGGTCTGGACTACCTGACGCGATTCTTTGAATCGCTGTCCGTCCGCGGTGTGATCGCGCTTATTGGCAGCGCCGACGGCATCATCCGATCGCTTGCCCCGGTCGATAACGAGCTTATTGGGACGCGCGACCCGGATGTGGGCCGCATGATGGGGGGCAGCAGAAGCGGTGTCCTGCGGTCCGGCACCGCCGACGGAAGCATCGACCGAATCGTCAGCTATCGGGTGTTGCAGAAGTATCCCCTGGTGGTCGAGGTCGCGCTCGATGCCGCCGGCGTCTTCGATCAATACAATCGCGATCGCACGCGTTATGGGATCGCCGGGGGTATCCTAACGGCCCTGTTCCTGCTGGTCGGCACCCTGCTGGTGCGCCAGCGGAAGCGATTGCTCGCCAGCACTGCCGCCTTGACAGCAACGCTGGAGAACATCTCGCAGGGAATCTTGATGATCGATGCCGACGGCAAAGTGCCGGTTATCAACCGCCGCGCAACGGAACTGCTCGGACTGCCGCCGTCCCTGATGGCCCGCAAACCCTCGTTTCAGGAGATCCTGGCATACCAGCTCGCCACCAATGAATTCGGCCGCGCAGAGGAGGTGAACCCGGCCTTCATCCGGTTCGTCGAATCCGGAGGCGTATCTGGCGACCTGGACTTTTATGAGCGCACCCGTCCAGGCGGCACAGCACTGGAAATACGGACGCAGCAATTGCCGGACGGAAGAGCGGTTCGCACCTATACGGACGTCACCGAGCGCAAGCGCAACGAGGCAGCCCTTGCCGCCGCACGGGACGCCGCCGAAGCCGGCTCCCGCGCCCGGGCGGAATTCATCGCTGTCATGAGCCATGAGATCCGCACCCCGCTGAATGGGATCCTCGGCGTCGCGGAACTTCTGCAGGGCCTCGACCTGACGCCAACCGCTGCCGAATATGCCAATGTGATCAACGCCAGCGGCACTCACCTGCTGCAAATTATAAACGACATCCTGGATTTTTCCAGTCTTGATGCCGCCCGCCTCGACCTGGAGGAGGGCGCGTTCGATCTCCGGGAGGTCGTGCGGCAGGCGATTGCGCTACTGGGCCATCAGGCCAGGCAAAAGGGCCTGGACCTGACACTGGAGATCGCGGACGACGTGCCGGAGCGGGTATTCGGCGACGCACAGCGGCTGCGGCAGATCGTGCTGAACCTGGCCGGCAACGGCGTGAAATTCACCTTGCATGGGTCGGTCAGGATCGCGATCCGCAAAATCCGTGAGGAACAGGATGGCGTCAGGATCGGCTTCAGCATCCGCGATACCGGCATCGGCATCAGCGCCGAGGCGCAAGGCCGGCTATTCAACGAATTTACCCAGGGCGACAGCTCAATCCGCAGGCGCTTCGGCGGCAGCGGCCTGGGCCTGGCGATCACGCGGCGGTTGGTTGAACTGATGGATGGCCATGTCAGCGTCGAAAGCAGGCCGGGGTCGGGCAGCACGTTCCGCTTCGACCTCCGATTACGCAATCCGCCGCCCGACGCACCCGCGGTCAAGCCCGTAACGTTGGCGTCGACTTCAGTGAAACCGGCTACAGCAGCTGTCTCGGAACCGTTGCCAAAGCCGGCCGCGCTCGGATTGCGCATCCTTCTGGCCGAGGACAATGCGACGAACCGGTTCGTCGCAACGCGCATGCTTGAACGTTTGGGTCATGATGTGCAAAGCGTGGTCGATGGGCGGGGGGCCGTGGATGCGGTGCAGGCCGGCAGTCATGATCTCGTGCTGATGGACATGATGATGCCCGAGATGGACGGACTCACCGCGACGCGAGTGATCCGTGCACTGACCGGGCCAAAGTCGGGAATCCCGATCATCGGCCTGACCGCGAATGCGATGGAGGCCGATGAGGAATCCTGCCGCCAGGCTGGTATGGATGGCTTTGTTACCAAACCGGTGAAGGCAGCCAGGCTGGAGGAAGCCATCCAGGAGGCAATGGGCGGGAGTTGAATATGCTCTGGAATCCGACCGCTGGCCCCGAAACATCCGAAATCCTTTCTCGTTCGCGCTGTCTGCCGCCGGCAGGTCCGGCCTCGCCGAAAGGCCGCCTCGCCGCGCATGAACCGCCACGCCGCATATACAGTGCCAGGAGGCACGCGCCGTCCGGCACCCGGACCCGCGTGGTTTGGTGCGGTGCACGATTGACGAACGCGACTCGCTGATCAACATGCGCCCGGTGAAGCAGGGGTGATCAGGCTGATGAATTGCGTGCTCTCAATATCGACCCGCATTTTTCTGGGCTGCGTCGCCGGCGCCCTTGCCGTGCTGATTTTTCATCAGACCGCCTTGCAACTCTTTTTCTGGTGCGGGCTTGCCCCCCAGGCGGCTTTCCGGATCGCCCACGTGCCCCCCTTTCAAGCCCCCATGGTCGCCAGCCTGACCTTTTGGGGCGCGTTATATGGAGGCGTCTTCGGCTGGGCGGTCCCGCACCTGAAGGGACCCCTTTGGCTCAACGGGTTGGCGGCCGGGCTGTGCGCCATGCTGCTGTCCTGGTTCGTGATCCGCCCGCTCTCTGGCCAGCCGATTGCCTTCGGCTGGGAGGTGCCGGTGCTGATCCGCTCCTTCGTCGCGCAGGAGATGTGGGGGCTCGGCACCGGTCTGATTCTGCCGATCTTGATGCCACGCCGCCTCACCGGTGGACGTGACCGCATACCAGAGCACCATATTGTGGCATGATCCCTGACTGACGTGTATTCCCAGCCGTGCGGACGTAGCCGCAACGAGCAGAGGAAGCCGACTCATTATGCCAAACCTGCGTTCGGCCTTGTCGCCTGCGGCATTGTTTACGGTGCTGGCCTTGTCCCTGGTGCTTCCGCTTGCCGCGGGGGCGGCCACGATCATGGCCGCCACGCCGATTTCCCGAACCGATCTTCCGTGGTGGCGGGCGCGGCACGAGGCGAAGCTGCGCGAAATCGCCCAGGCCAAGCCAGAACTGATTTTCCTTGGCGATTCGATCATGCAGAACTGGGAGAAATCCGGTCCGCCGGAGTGGCAGGATTTCGCCCCCGCCTGGCAACGGTTCTACGGCGACCGCAATGCTATCAATCTCGGGTTCACGGGCGATACCACCGCCAGTCTACTGTGGCGAATCCGCAATGGCGAGGTTGATCATATGTCACCGAAAGCCGCCATCGTCCTGATCGGCGCCAACAATCTCGGTAAGGTTCACTGGTCGGCCGAAGATACCGTCGCCGGGATCGATGCGATCATTGACGAACTGCGCAGACGGCTGCCGGATACCAAGATCCTGCTGTTGGGTGTGCTGCCGTCTGACCGGTCGGCCTGGGCGACCGAAACCACAAAGCAGATCAACCGGATGCTGGCCGCCAAGTACCACGGTTCGACGCCGGTCAGCTATCTCGATCTGTCGGCGATGTTCATCCGCAAGGGCGTGGCGGACCCGGATCTCTATTATGATCCGAAGATGACCCCGCCGAACCCGCCGTTGCATCCGACCGCACAGGGGATGGTGATGATATCCAAGGCCATGGAGCCGGTTCTGGCGACGATGCTGAACGACCGGCCACATTCCTAGCTTCGCTGGCCAGGGGGCAACGAATTCGGCGGTTTGTCTCGCGACGCCCTGAACGCTATGATCTTCCGTCAATTGGAGACAGCCGTATGGGGACGGTCACTCGGGTCGCCGTCACAGTGACGTTCCTCAGAATGGACCGGGCGCCCGTGCAACCCGCGCCGGCTTTGCCGCCCGGCGTGCAGGTGGTGCGTGCCGAAGCCCCGACCGTGGCGTTCTACCGCTACCTCTACAACACCGTAGGCAACGACTACCTCTGGTGGTTGCGCCGCACGACGTCCGATGAGGATTTGGCGGCCCTGCTCCGGCACCGGTCGGTCGCGTTGTTCGTGATGTATGCCAAGGGCGAGCCGGCCGGGTTCTTTGAACTCGATGCGCGCCCTTGGACGGATGTCAATTTGAGCTATTTCGGCCTGATGCCGCACGCCATCGGCAAGGGTATCGGCTACGCGTTCCTGCGTCGCGCCGTCGATGAGGTCTGGCGGGCGGGGGCGCAGGGCATGACGGTGAACACGTGCACCGCCGATCACCCGCGGGCGCTCCCGACCTATGGGCGGGTGGGATTTCAGATCGTGCGGCGGGCGCGCGAGGTGTGGAGCGTCCCCAATAGCCTGAACATGCCGATTCCGACCGCGTTGAGGATTTGAGGCCGCCTACCTGACCAGCTCCTGCCACTCCGCCTCCGTCATCGTCCGCACCCCAAGTTCGGCGGCTTTACGTGCCTTCGACCCGGCATCGGCCCCAACGATGACGATATCGGTCTTCTTCGACACCGAGTTCGGTCACCTTCGCCCCCAGCGATTCGGCGCGCGCCTTCGCCTCCGGGCGCGTCATCATCTCCAGCGTGCCGGTGAACACCACGGTCTTGCCGGCGACCGGGCTGTCCGCGGCGTTGGCCGGAGCGGCGTCCTCGATCGTCAGTTCGGCCACCAGTTCGTCAAGTGTCGCCACGTTGCGCGGTTCGCCGAAAAAGTCCGAGAGTTCCTCGGCGATGGTCGGCCCGATGCCGTTGATGCTGCCCAGGGCGAGCCGTTCCTCGGAGCCGATGGTGGTCGCCGCCAGCATCTGTGCGCGCCAGTTGGCGTAGCTGCCGTAGTGCCGGGCCAGCAGCCTGGCGTTGGTCGAGCCGATGCGCCGGATGCCGAGAGCGAAGATGAAGCGCTCCAGCGGGATCGTCCGGCGCGCCGCGATGGCGCGGGACAGGTTGCGTGCCGACAGCTTCCCCCATCCCTCGCGGGTGGCGATCTCCGCTTCGCGGTCCGGCAGCCTGAACACGTCGGCGGGACCGTGCAGCCAACCCTCGTCGTAGAACTCCTGGATGGTCTTGTCGCCGAGGCCGTCGATGTCGAAGGCGGGGCGGGATACGAAATGGATGAGCCGCTCCACCCGCTGGGCCGGGCATATCAGGCCGCCGGTGCAGCGGCGGACTGCCTCGCCGGGGGGACGCACGGCATGGCTGCCGCAGGCGGGGCAGAGTCCGGGGAAACGATAGGGTTCGGCGCCGTCCGGGCGGCGGTCGAGCACCACCGAGACGATCTGCGGGATCACGTCGCCGGCCCGTTGGAGCACAACGGTGTCGCCGACACGGATATCCTTACGGGCGATCTCGTCTTCATTGTGCAGCGTGGCGCGGGCGACGAGCACGCCGCCGACGTTGACCGGCTCCAGTTCCGCGACGGGGGTCAGTGCGCCAGTGCGGCCAACCTGGATGCGGATACCGCGCAGCACGGTGGTGGCCTGCTCGGCGGGGAACTTCCAGGCGATCGCCCAGCGGGGGGCGCGGCCGACGAAGCCGAGGCGGCGCTGCAAGGCAAGGTCATCGATCTTGTAGACGACGCCGTCGATGTCGTAGCCGAGACTTGCGCGCTCCAGGCCGATCTCCTGGTGGAATGTCTCGGCGTCGGCCTCGCTGCCGAGGCGGCGGGAGAGTGGATTGACATCGAAGCCCTGGGCTTTCAGCCACTCCAGATACTCCCAATGGGTCAGGGCGACTGCATCGCTGCTATCGCCTTGCGCGTAGGCGAACAGCGACAGCGGGCGGGCGGCCGTGATGCCGGCATCGAGTTGGCGCAGACTGCCGGCGGCGGCGTTGCGGGGATTGGCGAAGACCTTGCCGCCGGCTTCCGCCTGCGACTGGTTCAGCGCCAGGAAGTCCGCCTTGGTCATGAACACCTCGCCGCGGATTTCGATCAGCGCGGGTGCGCTGCCGTGCAGCCGGTCGGGCACGGACTCCATTGTGCGCAGGTTCGCGGTGACGTCCTCGCCTTCCGTCCCGTCGCCGCGCGTGGCGCCGCGGATGAAGTGGCCGTGCTCGTAGGTCAGGCTGATCGACAGGCCGTCGATCTTGGGTTCGGCGACGAGCACCAGCGGCTCGGCGCGGCCGAGGAAGCGTTTGGCGCGGGTGCAGAACTCGGCGAATTCGGCGGCGTCGAAGGCGTTGTCGAGGGACAGCATCGGCACGCGATGGCGGATCTTGGCGAAACCCGATTCCGGGGCGCCCCCGATGCGGGTGGAGGGGGAGTCGGGACGGATCAGGGCCGGGAAACGCGCCTCGATGGCGGCGTTGCGACGGCGAAGGGCGTCGTAGTCGGCGTCGGTGATCTCCGGCGCATCCTGCGTATGGTAGGCCGCGTCGTGGTGCGCAATCTCCTGGGCCAAGCGTGCCAGCTCGGCGGCGGCTTCGGCTTCGGTCAAGGAGTCGACGGGGGCTTCCGACGGGGCGACAGTCATGACGGAAGGGTGCGCCGCGTCATCACACCAGCAGCCCCTGGGGCGGCCTCTGCACCCGCAGCAGGTCGTCCGCGGCTGCCCTTGCCGCATCCGAAATCGTCTCGCCAGCCAGCATCCGGGCAATTTCCTCCCGCCGCGCGCCGGGATCAAGCTGGTCCACCGTCGTCGCTGTCAGCGTCCGCGTCGCCGCTTTCGCCACCCGCATATGCGACGCCCCCCGCGCCGCCACTTGCGGACTGTGCGTTACCACCAGAACCTGAACGCCCTCGGCCACCCGTGCCAGTCGTTCCCCCACCGCCGCCGCCGTGGCACCGCCGATACCGGAATCCACCTCATCGAAAACCAAGGTCGGCACCGCCGAGCCGGCCGACAGCACTACCTTCATCGCCAGCATCAGCCGCGACAACTCGCCGCCCGAGGCGACCCGCGCCAACGGTCCAGGCTCCTGCCCCGGATTGGTGGCAATCAGAAACCGCACCTGGTCCATGCCACCCGAACCCCAACCCGCCTCGGGCAGGTTGGCCACCTCGGCGAAGAACCGTGCCTTGTCCAGCCGCAGTGGCGGCAATTCCCGCGCCACCGCTTTTTCCAGCTTGCCTGCCGCCGCCTCCCGCGCTCCCGATAGTTTCCGCGCCGCTGCGGCATACCGCTCCTTCGTATCGCGCGCCGCCTGTTCCAGCGCCGCGATTTCCGCCTCCCCGGTCTCCAGAGCCGACAGCCGCGCGGCCAGGGAATCAAGCAGTTCCGGCAGATCGGCAACCGCGACGCCGTGTTTGCGGGCAACTGCTCGCAGCGCGAACAGGCGTTCCTCGGATTGTTCCAGCAGCCTCGGATCGACATCGGCGTCGGCAGCCAACCTGGTCAACAGCGTCTCCGCCTCGGCCAGCGCTTCCTCCGCCCGTTCCAGCGCGGCCAGTGCCGGTTCGGCGGGATTGGCTGCCTGGGGCTGGCCGGACGGGGCCAGGCGTTGCAACGACCGGGCGGCGGCCCGCAACGACGACGCCGGGCCGGAGCCGCGCCGATCCCGCGGAGTTAGTTCGGACAGGGCGGCGGCAATCGCCTCGGCGCGGCGTTCATTCTGCTGTAGCCGTTGGCGCTCGCGCGCCAACGTCTCTTCCTCGCCGATGCGCGGCGCGAGCGTCGCGAGTTCATCCACCGCGTGGCGCAGCCACTCCTCATCGCGCTGCGCGGCCGCGATCGCTTGCCGCGCATGCTCCAGCGTATTCAATGCATCCCGCCACGCGCCCCAGGCTTCCGAAACGGTCTGACGCACGGCCGCCGGCGTCCCGAACGCGTCGAGCAATCCGGCATGCCGAGTCGGATCCGCGAGGCTCATTTGCTCGAACTGTCCCTGTACTTCCACCAGCAGCGCGCCGATGCGGCGCAGCAGCCCGACACCAACAGGATGGTCATTGACGAACGCCCGGGAGCGGCCGTCCCTGGTGACGATCCGGCGCAGGACGATCTCATCCTCGGCCGTCAGTCCATGCTCATCGAGCACGGCGCCGACCCCGTGATCCTCCGGCGGCGAAAAGCAAGCGGTGACGGAGGCCTGCTCCGCCGTTGCACGCACGAGACCGGTTTCCGCCCGCGCGCCGATCGCGAGTCCCAGGCTGTCGAGCAGAATGGATTTACCCGCGCCGGTTTCGCCCGTCAGAACCGTCAGGCCGGGGCCGAACGTCAGGTCCAGCCGCTCGATCAGCACCACATCACGGATCGAGAGGGCGGTCAGCATACGCCGCCCCCCGCGCGTCCAGCCAATGCACGCTTAGAACACCGCATGCCATGCGCGGTAGAAGAAGCCGGGACCGGTGTCCGTGTTCGGATTCGTCCCGCCGGGATGGGCCAGGCCATCGGCTATAAGTTGGGTGTAGCTGTCCTCATACCAGACGCTGCCGGGGTAGTTGTAACCGAGCACGGCGGCGGTCTTTCGCGCCTGGTCCTTGAGGCCGAGTACCAAGTATATCTCGGTCAGACGGTGTAGCGCTTCCGGGACGTGATTGGTCGTCTGGTAATCGTCCACCACGCGCTGGAAGCGGCCGATGGCGGCCTCATAGAGATGCTGCTTTTGATAGAAACGGCCGATTTCCATCTCCTTGCCGGCGAGATGGTCGAAACACAGGTCCACCTTTAGCTTGGCATCCCGGGCATAGGCACTGTCGGGGAAGCGGGTCTCGACCTCCCGCAGGGCATCCATCGCTTCCTGGGTGCCTTTTTGGTCGCGCTGGATGTCGGCGATCTGCTCGTAATAGCACAGCGCCCGTAGGTAGTAGGCGTAGGCGATGTCGCGGTGCGCCGGATGCAACTGGATGAAGCGGTCCAAGGTGCCGATGGCGTCGGTATATTTGTTCTGCAGATACAGCGAATAACCCGACATCAACTGAGCGTTCACCGCCCATGTCGAATAGGGATAATTCTGCTCCACCGCCGCGAACTGATCGGCCGCCGTCGAGAACCGGCGTGCGTTCAGCGCATCGACACCGTTGTTATACAACTCCTCTACCGGACCCGTGAGAGGCTTTTTGGCATCGTCGCTGCTGCCGCCGCAGGCGGACAACAGAGGCAGCACGGCAAGCGTTGATAGGGCGAAAGCCCGCGCGGCGCGGAAGGTCATAGGGGACAACTCTTGATCATCGTCGCCCCTATATCATGCCTAACGCGACCGCGAATACCGGCAGCGCGAACAACCCCGCCAGCGATTATGCGGCGGCGAGCAGAGGATCCGTGCCAATCGCACGCCAGGCGTCGGGGTTGGCGAATAGCGTCCGCAACAGCCGGTTGTTCAGCTCGTGCCCGGTGCGGTGCGCGACGAACCGCGCGTGCAGCGGGCCGCCAGCCAGCGCAAGGTCGCCGACAGCGTCGAGCATCTTATGGTTGGCGAATTCGCCTTCCATGCGCAGGCCGCCGGCGTTTAGGATGTCATCGCCATCGACGACGATGGCGTTGTCCAGGCTGCCGCCGCGGGCCAGGCCAGCGGCCTGAAGCTGCTGCACCTCATCCGCCAGGGCAAAGGTCCGGGCAGCGGCGATCTGGTGGCGGAAGCTTTCCGGGGTCAGCCGCAGCGAACAGGACTGCCGCCCGATCGCCATTGCCGCGAAATCAATCGTCAGATCCATTTCCAGCACCGGCTGGGCCGAGCGGGCCGAAGGGCCAAGCGGGCGAAGTTCCGCCCAGGCATTGCCGGAGGTGACGCGGATCGTCTCACGCACCTCGATCGCCCGCCGCGGTGCATCGAGATCAACAACACCGGCGCAGTCGATCAGGAACATGAAGGGGGCCGAGGAGCCATCGAGAATCGGAGTTTCCGGTCCGTCGATTTCGATCAGCGCGTTGTCGATGCCGAGACCGGCGAATGCGGCCATGACATGCTCGACCGTGCCGACCCGTGCCGACGGGTTGGCTGGATCGGCCAGCGACGTGCAGAGGCGGGTGTCGCAGACATTCTCGAAACGCGCGGCGATATCACAGCCCAGATCGGTGCGGCGGAAGACGATACCGTGATCAGCCGGGGCCGGACGCAGAGTAAGGTTGACGCGCTGACCGGAATGGACGCCGACGCCGACGCATCCGATAGCTGTCTTCAGGGAGCGTTGCTGCCACCCGAGCCGGTCCGCGTGGTCGAAAATCACTCTGGCGAAGCCGTCCATTCGCTGCGATTCCATCGAGCTGAAGCAAGATCGCTTCGTGCCATGATCTTGGATAACGCGTTCCAGGCGGTGCGCCGAGTTAATGATTGTTGCCCGGTGTAACGCTGCAAGCCATTGCTCTTATTGCTCTTGTTGCGCTGCGTTACACGGAACTTTGCCTCCGATTTGAACGCTGCCTAATGGATCTCCCCGGACCGTCTCAACGCTTCTCTCAGCTTGGCCGGAGTGAAGCCAGGGTCGCGGCAAACATCCAGAATTACCTTTTCTCGGCGCGAAACCAGATCGATCGCCGCTGGCAGCTTGCGCACCGCATCGGCCGGAACCACCACCGCGCCGTGGAAATCGGCATGAATCACGTCGTCGTGCGCCACCTGCATGCCGAAAATGTTCACCGGTTTGCCGAAATCGACCATGTGGACGTGGGCGTGGCTTGGGCCGATTCGGCCGCCAATCATTTGATAGCCGGTCGCCCACATATCAAGATCGCGGAACGACCCGTTGGTGACGCAGCCGATGGAGCCGAGCGCCTTGTGGATGGTCGATTGCACTTCTCCCCAGTAGGCGCCGTAGCCGATGCGGCCATCGATGTCCTGGATGACCGCAATCGTTGGAAAGTCGACTCGCGCGACATAGTCGTACCAGTCAGCCCGATCGGTGACCTTGGACCGCGGCGGCTCGGTCGAGCGGATCGTCCCGACTCGCGCCACTCCGACGATCGGCTTGGCCTTGTGGTCAATGCAGACCATCGGCTCCACGGTGAAGCCGATGGCGCGGCGGTCCGGCACGACAATTTCAAGCCCGTTGCAGATGGTGGGAGTGTCCCACTGCGCGAGTGCGTCGAGATCAGCCTGCGTGAAGGGGCGTTCGGCCATGACGTTGTCCTCTCCTGTGTGATCGATGGATATAATCGCGCCCGAGGCGGGCCTGCGGCAAGACCGCGGCGGTGCCCGGTTCATTTTCGTCGCGCCAACCGGTATAAGCAGGGTCACGACGCGTTGGCCTGCACAAGGGAACATCCGATGAAGCTGTTGCGCTATGGTCCGGTTGGCGCCGAAAAGCCGGGGATGCTTGCGAACGACGGCACGATCCGCTGTCTCAGCGGTATCGTCCGCGATATCGACGGCTACGCGCTGTCGGAGGCATCGTTGAAGACCATCGCCGCGGTAGACACCGCAACGCTGCCGAAGGTCGAAGGCAACCCGCGCATCGGCGCCTGCGTGGTCCGGCCTGTGAACTACATCTGCATCGGGCTGAACTACGCCGACCACGCGGCGGAGACCGGCAACCCGATCCCCAAGGAGCCAGTGGTGTTCCTCAAGTCGCTCAGCGCCTTCAATGGCCCGAACGACGACGTGAAGCTGCCGCGAGGCGCGTCGAAACTGGACTGGGAGGTCGAACTCGGCGTGGTCATCGGCAAGATCGCCCGCTATGTGCCGGAGCATCTGGCCCTGGAGCATGTCGCCGGTTATTGCGTCTGCAACGACGTCAGCGAGCGCGAATTCCAGTTGGAACGCGGCGGCACCTGGGACAAGGGCAAGGGCTGCGACACGTTCGGGCCGACCGGACCGTGGCTGGTGACGAAGGATGAGGTCAGCGATCCGCAGGACCTGCCATTGTGGACCGAGGTCAACGGCAAGCGGATGCAGGACGGTTCCACCCAAACGATGATTTTCGGGGTCGCCAAGCTGGTCAGTTATGTCAGCCATTTCATCACCCTGCATGCCGGTGATGTGATCGCTACCGGCACGCCGCCGGGCGTCGGCGTGGGCCAGAAGCCGGAGCCAATCTTCCTGAAGGCCGGCGATGTGATGCGGCTGGGAATCGAGGGCCTCGGCATCCAGACTCAGAGGGTCGTCCCGGCCTAGGGCAGGGTCGGTTGCAGACTGGCGGAAGCGGACGCTGCCGATGAGGGTCGCGCCCATCGTGTGGCTCGTCTGCGCGACCACGCTGGTGCGGATCGGCTTTGCCGCGACGACCGGACTTGGGGTGGACGAAAGCTATATGGTGACGGCCGGGCGCGTGCTGTCGCTAGGCTATTTCGACCATCCCCCTGCCTCGTGGTGGCTCTCGCGGGGTGCGGCCCACCTGTTCGACACCGAAGCGCCCATCGCGGTACGGTTTCCGTTCATCCTGCTCTTCGCGGTGTCGCAGGTTCTGGCGTGGCGCATCGGCTGCCTGGTGGCGGACAGCCGCGCCGGCTTCTGGGCCGCGGTCGCGCTCAACCTGTCGCCGGTCTTTGGGGTGACGACCGGGACCTGGGTTTTGCCGGACGGGCCGCTGGACGCCGGATTGCTGGGCGCGGCGCTGTGCCTGCTGCACGCAGTTCAAGCCGATCGGCGGGCGCTTCGGTGGTGGGCGGGCGCGGGAGCGTGCGCCGGGCTGGCACTCTTTTCAAAGTACACCGCAGTGCTGACCATCAGCGGGGCATTTCTGTATCTGCTGACGAGCCGCCCGCATCGTCGCTGGTTCGGCCGGCGGGAGCCTTACATCGCGGTGGCGACCGCCGCTGTCGTGTTCAGCCCGGTGCTGATCTGGAATGCGGCGCATGGCTGGGCCTCGTTCGCGTTCCAGGGCGACCGGGCCGCCGGGTTGCGGTTCCATCCGCTCGCGCCGCTAGCGACACTGGGCGGAGAAGCGCTGTTTGTCCTGCCTTGGATCTGGCTCCCGATGATCGTGCTGCTCATTGGCGGATTTCGGCCGGACGCGCCTTGGACGCATCGTCTCCTGGCATTCCTCGCGGCCCCGCCAATCATCGGCTTCGCCTTGATCTCCGCATGGTCGAGCCAGCGCATCCTGTTCCATTGGGCAGCGCCGGGGTACTTGATGCTGTTCCCGTTGCTGGGCGAGGCCATCGCGGACCGCCTTGACCGGCTTTGGCTGCGGCGGCTTGTCGTCGTGACCGCTGTATTGGTGCTTGCGGTCACGGGCACGATTTCACTGCAAATCCAGTTCGACTGGCTCGGCGGCAGCCTCGCCTCCGTGATGCGCAAGGACCCGACCGAGGAGGGCCTCGATTGGATGTCGGTGCGGCACGACCTTGCCGCGCGCGGCCTGTTGCCGCCCGGGAGCGTGGCAGCCGCGCTGAGTTGGCGGGATGCCGGCAAGCTCGGCCACGCATTGGGTCCCGATATCACAATGCTGTGCCTGTGCCGCGACTCGCGCCAATTCGGCATCGCGGACCCGGTGGGTGCGTTCGCAGGCCGCGATGTGGTGGTGCTGGTACCGGACCCCGCCAGCCGCGCATTGGATGAGACGAGGCGGTGGTTCACCGGGGTCGACGTGATGCCCGACATCAAGATAAGGCTGGATGGGCGCGTGCTGCGAACCGTGACCGTTCTGCTCGGCCGTAAGTTGCAGTATCCGGAGCCTTGGCCTCCCGGTCAGAACCCATAAAGCCACTCCGGATTATCTGCCAAAATTTTCTGCCGTAGCGCGGCATCGGGCACCCACTCGAAGAACTGATCTAACAGCGGCCCGGCTTCCGGCGGCGGGCTCATTTGCGAGTGCGGCCAGTCCGCGCCCAACACACATCGCTCCGGCGCGCGGAACCGGCGCTTCGGGAGGCGGATAGGTCCGCCCTGGGCTAATCGGGATCGGTCGAGCGGACCGAACATATGAAAGTGGCAACCGGTGCCGAGCGGCGGGGCCTTCTGCTTTGCTGCACGCGCGTCCATTAGTCTCCTCCGGCCTCTTTTGGGCGGTGCATCAGCGTAGCGCCGGCCTCGGCGCGCACCAGTGCCGGTGCCGGCCGCACGCCGGACACTGCCCAGAGCGACACGCAATAGGCCAGTGCGGACACTACGAACGGCGCCCCCGGTAGCAGGATCAGCGCATACGGACCGGTGAAGTGGGCGAACACTGTGCTGGCCACGAGCGGCGAGACGATCGCCGTCAGCCCCTGGATCGAAGACAGCGCCCCTTGCGTCTCCCCCTGCCGATCGGCGGGGACCGCAGCGGACACGAGGCCCTGGACGGCCGGGTTGGTGATGGCGCCGCTGGCCTGGATCACGATGCCCAGCAGCACCACCCAGCCGAATGGCGCGAAGGCTATCAGCAGATAGGCGGCGACGGTGAGTGAACTGCCGATGAGCGCCGAGCGCCGCTCGCCGAAATGTGGGATGATACGGCGCACGAGCAGCCCTTGCACGACGGCCGAGCCGAGGCCGGCGAGGGCCAGCGCCAACCCGTTTTGCTGCGTGTCCCAGCCGAAGCGAACCTGGTTGGCCAATACGAACGTGGTCTGCAGTGCGCCCATGGCGAACCAGGTGCAGGCCCAGGAAATCGCCAACCGGCCGAGGTTCGGACTGCTCGTGACCACGCGCAACGATCCCAGCGGATTGGCGCGACGCCACTCGAACTGGCGGCGGCGCTCGGGCGGCAGGCTTTCCGGCAGCACGAGCAGCCCATAAAGCACGTTGCAGGCGGTCAGCGCCGCCGCCGCCTCGAACGGCACACGCAGGCCATATGTGCCCAGCAGCCCGCCAAGCGCCGGTCCGATCACGAAACCGAGTCCGAATGTCGCGCCGATCAGCCCGAACCGCGCGGCGCGCAATTGCGGCGGTGTCACGTCGGCGATGTAGGCCGTGGCAGTGGAGGCGTTCGCCGCCGTCGCTCCGGCGATCATCCGGCCAAGGAACAGCCAGATCAGCGATGGTGCCCATGCCAGCAGCGCATAGTTCATGCCCACGCCGGCGAGTGACAGCAGAATCACGGGCCGCCTGCCAAACCGGTCGCTCAGCCCGCCCAGGATCGGCGCCCAAACGAACTGCATGACAGAAAACGCTGTTAGCAGCGCTCCAACCCACAGCGAGGCGCCCGACGCCGTCAGTCCCGACATCTCCAGGACCAGCGACGGGACGATCGGCACGACCAAGCCGAAGCCCAGGGCATCGATCACCAGCGTGGCGAGGATGAAACCGACGGCCGGACGGCGGTGGGCGTGAGGAAGAAGACTCATGGGTAGCCGCGGCAGGCGGCTTGCCGGTGCGTTGCGCCGATCGGCCCGGCAATCGGCGGTGCTACGCTGTCTGTCATCAAATTCCCAAAGAATGCCGATCGGATCGGTTTGAGGCCAGGAAGCAAGGTCTTTGCATTGAGGTAGATGGGCATTTTCCTGTCCGGTTGCCAAGCCGGTCCGAGCTTGGGAACCGCTTCTCTTTCGTGCTATCGCAGGCTTTGTGAGAGGAGGGCTGACGCGTGGACAGCAATGAGCATGCCGGTCCGATGCACCCCCCGGCGGCCGCCATCCGCCCCTTGACCGCCACCGACTAACACAAAGATGGCTGAGGTTGGCATTTTCGGCGAGTAGGAGGGTCGAACTTATCGAGGGTCAGCTTATCGCGATGCCGCCCATCGGCAGCCCGCAAATCGGCGGGGTGATTGCGCTCGCACCCATTGTCGTCCGGGCGGTCCAAGACCGCGCGCCTGATCATCGAAGTGTCTGCTTCCGGCATCGGCTGCGATCGCGGTGCGAAGCTGGGGCTGTATGCCCGGCACGGCATTCCCGGAGTTCTGAATTGCCGACTTGGCTAACATACGGGCCGAAGTCTACCGGTCTCCGGGCGATCGCGATCTGAGGCTAAGCCGCCGGCGCGCACCCGGTTCGCGATACATCAGCCTGCGGTTACGACGGCCAATCGGCTCGGCCGGTGGCCGGCCCTTGGCTTGAATATCTCGTCCTCCTGGGATTTGGAATAATCTTCTGTAATCAAGCCCCAAGCAACAAAGTTTTTGCGAACGTTCGTCCGCATCTTGCCAGCCTGAGCAATATTTGTCTTTGATGCACCCAATGGAGCCGCGTAAGCCGGTGCTTCGCGGGTATTGCCAGGAAGAGGTCATCGCCATGGGAACTGAACACAAGCCACTCGTCCTCGACCGCCCATTGCGCGGTCGGATCTATGACAGCATAGCCGAGACAATCGGCAACACCCCGCTGGTCCGCATCCCCAAGATCCTGGCCGAGGAAGGCATCACCGCCGACATCGTCCTGAAGCTGGAGTTCTTCAACCCGCTCAGCAGCGTGAAGGACCGTATCGGTGTCAACCTGATCCTGGCGCTTGAAGAATCCGGTGCGCTGAAGCCGGGCGGGACGATCATCGAGCCGACCTCCGGCAACACCGGCATCGGGCTGGCGTTCGTGGCGGCGGCACGGGGCTACCGGCTGATCCTGACGATGCCGGAATTGGTGTCGATCGAACGCCGCAAGGTGCTGGCCTATCTCGGCGCCGAGCTGGAGCTGACGCCGCGCGAGAAAGGCATGAACGGCGCCGTGGCTCGGGCCAAGGAACTGCTGGCGGACACCCCCGGCGCGGTCACCGCGAACCAGTTCGGCAGCCAGGCCAACCCGGACATCCATGCCCGGACGACCGCCGAGGAAATCTGGTTCGACACCAAGGGCGAGGTTGACGCCATCGTCTCCGGCATCGGCACCGGCGGGACGCTCACCGGTATCGCTCAGGCGCTGAAGCCGCGGCACCCGTCGCTGAAGCTGATCGCGGTCGAGCCGACGGCCAGCCCGGTGTTGTCCGGCGGCAAGCCCGGGCCGCACCCGATCCAGGGCATTGGCGCAGGGTTCGTGCCGGAGGTGCTGGACACCAAGGCGATCGACGAGATCATCCAGGTCACGAATGAGGAGACCCTGGCGACGTCGCGCCGGCTGGCGAGGGTCGAGGGCATCCCCGGCGGGATCTCCTCCGGCGCGGCGCTGGCGGCCGCGCTGAAGCTGGGCAAACGGCCGGAGTATGCAAACAAGAGGATCGTGGTGATGATTCCGTCTTTCGCGGAACGGTACATTTCGACGATTCTGTTCGAAGGGCTGTAGCTCATTGTGTCATGGCCGGTATTGTGCCGGCCATCCACGACTTCGTTTGCCCGGGCGACAGGCATGGAGGCGGGCCTCCGGCGGCATGACGAACCTTACCACCCCTCGGGCGCTTTGAACCCTGCCCACGCCTCTTCCAGCAACCCAGCCACCGCGATCGTCGTCCGGTCCCCAAAGATCGGCCCGGCGATCTGCACGCCCAGCGGCAGCCCGGCCCTGGTGAAACCGAGCGGGGCCACCGTCGCCGGCAGGTGAAAGCCTCCGGTCACCCCGGGCCAGAACAGCAGATCGTTGTAAGCGATCTCCCGGCCCTCGATCGTGAGTTGCCGCTGCCACGGTTCGCCATCCTGCCGGTGCGGCAAAGCGGCGCTTCCGAAGGCAGGGCACAGGAGAACGTCCCAGTCCTGGAAGAACGCCGTCCAGGCGCGCCGCCACTTGAAACGTTGCTCGTTCAGACCCAGCCAGGTGCGATGCTCCATCCCGAGCGTCCGGAGCATGATGGCGTCCGCGCTGATATCCTCCTCCGGGAGGCTGGCGAGGCGCTTGCGCCGGGCCTCGATCACAGTGTCGGCGGTACGGATGCTCCAGGCTGTGTCCAACAGGCGCAGGTAGAGATGATAGGCCTCTGTCGGGTCGAACGGCGGACGCGCGGCGCGGCTGACGGTTATGCCCTGGCGTTCGAGCTCGCCGGCCAGCGCGAGGATCGCCGCCACCGTCTCGGAGTTGGTTGTCTGGCCCGGCTGCTCCGCCCACACCGCTACGCGGAGCTCCTTCAGTCCGGCAAAGCGCGGGGCCGGCAGGTTCAGCGTCAGGCCGCTTTCATCCGGGTCGGGGCCCGCCAGGACGTCAAGCGCCACCGCCAAATCGGCCGCCGATCGGCTCATTGGGCCGGCGACGGCGATATCGGTTCCGGCGGCGGAGCTGAGCGCCGGGTCGCCATAGTTCGGCACCAGCCCGTGCGTTGGCTTGTGTCCGTAAACGCCGCAGAAATGCGCCGGAACGCGGATCGACCCGCCGATGTCGCTGCCAATTTCCAGCGCCGTCAGGCCAGCCGCGAGGGCAGCAGCCGATCCGCCCGACGAGCCACCAGGCGTGTGCGCTGCGTTCCACGGGTTCGACGTTGCGCCGTAAACGGGATTGTAGCTCTGCCAGTCGGCCAGATCGACCGGCACGTTGGTCTTGCCGAACACCACCGCGCCCGCCGCTTCCAGGCGCCGCACCGCGATCGTGGAAATCCCGATCGGGCGAGATTTCAGGTCCACATGGCCGCGCGTGCTGGGAAGCCCGGCAATGTCGAAGCTTTCCTTTGTCGTCGTGGGCACACCGAACAGCGGGGCCGATTTGTCCGTCTGCGAATCCAACGCCTTCGCACGGTCACGAGCACGATCGAAGTCCCGAACCACGACGGCATTGATTTGCCCGTCAAGCCGCTCGGTCCGCGCGATGAAATGGTCCAGAAGCTCCAGCGCACCAATCTTCCCGGTGCGGACAAGCCCGGACAGTTCGGCGGCGGAAAGGAATGTCGGGTCCATTCGAGGGGTGTTCCTTCGAGATCAACGTATCCGGCTTGTTGCCGACCAACCGGCCTGGCGATCAGCGGCACGACTATGCCCTGCACGCAATTGCCCCGCTCAGTCCGGTACATTTCACCACGAAGGCGCGAAGCCACGAAGTCCGGCATGCATGCATTAAATCACAAGCACAGCCTCGGCCTCCCGCACCACTTCGGCGAGGGATCCGTCCGCGAACGGCGACACCAGCCCGGCGCAGCGGACAAGATCCTGAAACGGGGCCGATCCGCCGCGCCCGCACAGGCGAATGTAGGCTTCCAGCGTTGTCGCATAGTCCTGCCGGGATTTTACCCAGAACTGCATCGCGCAGCACTGTGCCAGCGTGTAGTCGATGTAGTAGAACGGCGAGCCGTAGATGTGCGGCTTGGCCTGCCAGCGCCCGCCCTTGTTCAGGAAGCCGATGTCGCCGTAGTCCGCCCAGGGTAAATAGAGCTTCTCCAGCCGCCGCCACATCGCGTGACGCTCCGTCGGGGTCGCCTCGGGATGGGTGTACACCTCGTGCTGGAAGTGATCGACGCAGACGCCGTAGGGCAGGAATGCCAGCGCACCCATGAGGTGCATGCGGCGGAAGCGGTCGGCCGCGGCCTCACCCACCAGTTGGCCAATGCCGGGGAAGGTCAGAAATTCCAGGCCCATAGAGTGGATTTCCGCCGCCTCCATCGTCGGCCAGAGATAGTCCACGCCTGGCTGATGGCGGCTTTCCCAGTTTTGGAAGGCGTGGCCCATCTCATGCGTGAAGACGCCGATGTCGTTGTTAGTGCCGTTGAAATTGGCGAAGATGAACGGCACGCCCGCGGACGGGAAGGATGTGCAGAACCCGCCGCCTGCCTTTCCTGGCCGGTTCTTCAGGTCCATGAAGCCGCCCGTGGTCATGACGCGGTAGAACGACGCCAGTCTCGGGTCCATACCGTCGAACATCGCCTGGGCGCGTTCGACCAGCACGTCATGGTCGCCGATCGGCTTCGGGTTACCGGCGGGGTCGATCAGCGTCTCGTCCCAGAAGCGCAGGCGGTCCCACCCGTTCTCCGCGCGCCGCGCCTCCAGCAAACGGCCCACCAGCGGTACGACATGGCGCAACACCTGCTCGCGATAGCGGGCGACGTCGTCCGGACCGTAATCCACCCGCCGCAGCAGGCGGTAACCGAGCGGAGTAAATGTCTCCAGCGCCAATTTACGGGCCATGCCGTGCCGCCGCTTCACTAACTGGTCGTAGATGTCGTCCAGTTCGGCCGCGTTAGCCTCGAAGAAGCTCCAGCGCGTCTTTTCCGCCTGATAGCGCGTCTCTCGGTCCGGGTCCTCGGCATACGGACCGAGACCGGCGAGGTTCAGCGCCTCGCCGGCGAACTCCAGCTTCGCCGAGGCCAGCAGTTCGGTGTAGCGGGCACTCAGGCGCGATTCTTCTTCCAGGTCCGGCTTAATGACGGGATCGAACGTGGTGACGTCGGTCTCCCACAGACGCAGGGCATGTTCTCCCGCAATCCCCGCGACAGACGGCCGATCGGCGTCGGCCAACAGGCGGCGCTTCAGGGCGACTTCCAGTTCTGCGGCCTCGGGCGACAGCGCGTCGGCATAGTCGCGGTCCGCCTTGGCCGCCGCATCGGCTGTGTCCTGCGCGAAACGGAGATGCACCAGGGCGGACCAGGTGTCGTAGTGCCGCCGAAGCAGATCCCACTCGGCCAGCGCGGTGGCGCGGTCGCCGGTGTCGAGCAATGCATGGATGGCGGCGTAGGATTCCGCCAAACCGGCCTGCGTGGGCCGAGGCTCGGCGATGTCGGCGAACCGAGGCGGGGCATCCATCGGCCTATTCTCCAACAGCCGGCGCCACGGCGTGAGCCGCGAGGCTGCCGGGTTGGCCTTCCTCGCGCTTGAACACCAGCTTCTTCTCGTGGAAGGCGGCGACCGATGGGCGGTGAGCGATCGACACCAACGTCGCGTTCGGCAGGCGCTGTTTCAGTATGTGGTACAGTTCCTCCTCGGCGTCGGGATCGAGACTGGCGGTCGCCTCATCGAGGAAAATCCACTCCGGCCTAGCCAGCAGCGCACGTGCCAAAGCCACGCGCTGCTGCTCGCCGCCCGACAGCCGCTGAGGCCAGTTGTCGTCATTTTCCAACCGGCTGATGAGTTGCGGCAAGCCGGCATCGGTTAGCGCCCGGCCAATCTCTTCGTCGGAAAAGGCGTGTACGGCATGGGGATAGGTAATGACGTGGCGCAGGGTGCCGAGCGGTATATACGGGCGCTGCGGCAGGAAGAACGAGTTCGGCGGAATCTCCACCTGCCCATGCCCGAACGGCCAGATGCCGGCCAGAACCCGGAACAGCGTCGATTTGCCCGATCCGGTCCGGCCGGTGATGACAATGGAATGCCCGGCCGTCAGGCTGAGGTCCGCTCCGTCCAGCAGCTTCGTTCCGTCGGGCAGGCTCATGGTCACGTCCTGCAGCCGCACGGTGCCGCCAAGCGATTCCACCGGAGTGAAGCCGCCATGCGCCTCCGCCCGCGCCTTGACGATCGCTCGGTGGAACGTCGCCAGACGTTCAACGATCGCGCGCCACTGCGCCAGCGAGGCATAGGAATCGACGAACCACGACATCGACCCCTGCACCTGCGAGAATGCGCCCACAATTTGCATCAGGCCGCCCAACTGGATCGCGCCGGAGAAGTAGCGCGGAGCGGCCACCACGATCGGGAACACCACTGCGACCTGGGAGTAACCGTTGACCAGAGAATTCAGCAGCTTGGTCCGGGTCATGATCTGCCGCCAGTTGCCGACCACGGCGGTGAAGCGGTCTCGCAGGGTGACGCGTTCCTCATCCTCCCCGCGATACAGCGCGATGCTTTCCATGTTCTCGCGGATGCGAAGCAGGGCGTAGCGGAAATCCGCCTCCACTCGCTGCTGCCTGAAGCTCAGCATGGCCAGCGGCCGACCGACAAGATGCGTCAGCCACGTCCCGATGACGGCGTAGCCGAGCGCCACCCACACCATATAGCCGGGGATCGGGATGCCGAACGCGCTTATCGCGCCGGACAGGCCCCACAGGATGACCACGAAACTGAACAGCGACACGATGTTGGACAGCAGGCCCAGGCTGAGCGACAGGCTGGTGTCGGTGAAGTCGCGCAGGTCCTCGGCGATGCGCTGGTCGGGGTTGTCGGTGCCGATGGCGGCTCTGTCCGCCGTCAGGCTGATCGTGTAATAGGCGCGGTCGGCCAGCCACTCAGCCAGGAACTGGCGGGTCAGCCAGCGGCGCCAGCGGATCTGCAGGAACTGGTTCACCCAGACGGCGTAGACGGCAATGATGATGTAGACCGCCGCCAGGCCGCAGAAGCCGGGCATGTAGCCGAAGAGGCCTTCGGTCGAGGGGCGGAAGGTGAACAGCAGCTCCAGGAATGCTTTCCAATCCTTGTCTTGCAGCGAATTGTAAAACTCCCGACGCCAGAAGTTGAACACCACGCTCAACCCGACATTGGTCAGGTTCATGGCGACGATGGCGAGCAGCAGACCGCGGGCCGACCACTTCTCCTCCGAGGTCATGAAGTAGGGGCGGGCTAGCTGCCAGGCGTCTTTGAGGAAGGGTCCGATACCGCGCATGAACGGGCTATTTCTCGCTGGATGGAGGAAGCTTCTGGTCCAGGGCGACAAGCCAGGCCTGAACGCGCTTGCGGTTCACCCCGAGGTCGGATTCACCATAAACGCTGCGGGACCAGACGATCAGGTCGCTGGTGTCCGGGGTCTCCGGCCGCACTTGCACCGTGATCAGGTCGGGAAAGTTGAACACCGCGCTGCGGGCGACATAGTGGGCCTGGAGCTGGTCCGGGAACGCCGCCGCCTTGAAGGTGTTGGGCTGTTCGGAGGCGACGGCCTGCGCCAGCAGGAACAGTTGCCCGGCTGGCAGATGATAGACCGGGGTCACGATGTCCGGTGCCGGGCTGAACCGGGCCGGCGCGGCCAACGCGGTATTGGGGCTGGACGGACGGACGATATGCGCGACGTCCATCAGGCCGGGCGTGGGCAATCCCTCGGCGGCGGGAAAGCCGCAGGCGGGAAGCGCCAAACTGACAAGCCAAGCGAGCGGGTTCATGGATGTGATACTGTCGTCATCTCAATGGTGATGCCCGGAAAGCGAACACGCGGCAAGTCATTTGCCATTACGACTGAGTCATGCACGGAATTGCGAAAACCCGCAGTGGTTTGTTCAGAATTCGGTTGTCCATCCGGTCGCCGTCAGCCGGGACGACGCTTCAATAGCCCCTGGAAAGCGAAGGCCCGAGCCTTCCCGGTTTAAATTTTCAGCAGGCGGTCAAAGCGAATCCCGCGTAGCCGTTCGCTGCGATTTCGGCGCAAATTTCCCGGTAGCGCGCCATCCCGCCGGCGTAGGGCATGAACACCCGCGGCTTTCCGGGCACGTTTGCGCCGAGGTACCAGGAATGGGTCGCCAGCGGCAGCAAAGTCGCGTTGGCAGTGGCGTTGACCTGCTCCACCCAACGGTCCATCGCCTCGGGCGTGGCCTCGATCCGGTCCAGTCCAGTGTCGCGCAGGTGGGCGATGCAGGCGGTTATCCATTCGACATGCTGCTCGATCGCGACCGGCATGTTGCAGAGCACCGACGGACTGCCCGGACCTGTTATCGTGAACAGGTTCGGGAATCCCGCCACCTGCAGGCCGAGATAGTTGCGCGGACCGGCTTGCCAGGCCTCCGCCAAAGCCAGTCCTTCGCGGCCCCTTATATCCATCCTAAGCATCGGCCCGGTCATCGCATCGAAGCCGGTGGCAAAGACAATGATGTCGAGCGGGTAGTCCCCGTCCCGCGTCCGGATGCCGGTCGCCGTGATGCATTCGATCGGCGCCGCCCGAACATCAACCAGCGTAACGTTGCCCCGATTGTAGGTCTCGAAGTAGTTCGTATCGATCGGTGGACGTTTGGCCGCGTACGGATGGTCGATGTCGGACAGTATAGCCGCGGTCGATGGGTCCTTAACGATTTCCCGGATCTTGCCGCGAATGAAGTCGGCCGCGGTGTCATTCGCCGCCTTGTCCACCAGCAGGTCCTGGAAGGCCGCACGGAACTGCAGGCCACCCTTTTCCCAAGCCGTCTCATAGACCGCCCGGCGCTCCTCCTCCGGCGTGTCGCGAGCCAGGCGTTCCGAAATGAAAAACGGATGGCCGTTCGGGGTGGCCTGAGTGGCGCGGCGGATCTCAGCGGCATTGGCCCGCACCCAGTCCTTGAACCCGGGCGTCAGCGGCACGTTGCGCGCCGGCACGCTATAGTTCGCGGTGCGCTGGAAGACCGTCAGTTGGGCAGCGGTTTCCGCGATCACCGGGATAGCCTGGATGCCGGTGGAACCGGTGCCGATAACTCCGGCGCGCTTGCCGGTGAAATCGACGCCTTCATGAGGCCACTGGCCCGTGTGGTACCAGTCCCCGGCGAAGTCTTGCAGACCCGGGATGTTCGGAATGTTGGCCGTGGACAGGCAGCCGACGGCGGTGATCAGGAATTTCGCGGTGAACCGTTCGCCAGCCTCGGTAAGAACACGCCAGCGGTTCGCCGCTTCGTCGTAGCGCGCCGCCGTCACGCGGGTGTCGAAGCGGATGCTCCGCTTCAAGTCGAAACGATCGGCTACGAAATTCATGTAGCGCATGATCTCCGGTTGTTCCGGGTATCGCTCGGACCATTCCCAGTCCCGCATCAGCTCTTCGGAAAAAGTGTAGCAGTAAGCATGGCTTTCGGAGTCGCACCGGGCGCCGGGATAGCGGTTCCAGTACCAGGTGCCGCCAACACCGCCGGCGGCCTCCAGCACCTGGACGGACAGACCAAGGCGATCACGCAGGCAAAGCAACTGATACAGGCCCGAGAAACCCGCCCCGACGATCAGGGCGTCAAGGTCGCCGGTCCGGCCGGATGCGTTGTCCGAGGCTGCCGTCATGTCGCGCTCCCTGCTGTTCGCCGTACAGCGTGTGCACGGAGCCGGCGGTTGCGCAATAGTTCGCGGCGACGGCAAGCTGGAAACCAGCTCAAGGAGATTGCGGCCTCGGTGTCATGGCCGGGACAGGACCCGGCAAATACCCGATCCACGTCACAGCCATATTACGCTTCCGCATTGAACTGCAACCGCGCAAGGCGCGCATAAATCCCGCCATCGCGTATCAGCGACTCATGCGTGCCCGTCGCCACCACGCGCCCGGCCTCGATCACGACGATCCGGTCCGCACCACGGACGGTCGCCAGTCGGTGCGCGATCACAATCGTGGTGCGGTCGCGCGACAGCGTGGCCAGCGCCTGCTGCACCGCCTGCTCAAACTCGGCATCCAGTGCGCTGGTCGCCTCATCCAGCAGCAGCACCGCCGGGTCGCGCAGAATCGCGCGGGCGATCGCGACGCGCTGCCGTTGGCCGCCGGACAGGCGCACGCCCTTCTCGCCCAGGAACGTGTCATATCCGTCCGGCAGCAGATCGAGAAAGCCGGCATGCGCGGCATGTCCCGCGGCACGCACCTCGGCATCCGAGGCCTCCGGCCGGCCGTAGCGAATGTTTTCCAATGCCGTCGTGCCAAATATCACCGGGTCCTGAGGCACGATGCCGATCCGCCGGCGCAGGTCGTCCGGTGTCGCCTGGGCAATGTCCACGCCGTCGATGCGAATCACTCCTCGCTCCGGGTCGTAGAAGCGCAGCAGCAGTTGCAGGACCGTGGTTTTGCCGGCGCCGGACGGCCCGACCAGCGCGACCGTCTCGCCGGGCTCCACCGTTAACGAGAAATCGGACAGGGCGGCAGTGTCCTGCCTTGCCGGGTAGCGGAAAGTGACATTCTCAAACGCCACGCGGCCCTCCGCCAACGGCAGTCGCAAGGGGCGCGCCGGCGCGGTGATCATTGGCCGCTCGTTCAGCAATTCGCGCAGCCGATCGGCGGCCCCGGCCGCACGCTGCAATTCACCGAACAATTCGCTCATCTGCGCGCCGGACGTCGCGGTCAGCACCGCGTAGAACACGAATGCCGACAGGTCGCCGGCGCTCATGTGTCCGTTCAGCACATCGCGGCCGCCGACCCAGAGGCTGAACACGATCGCGCCGAAGCCGAGCAGAATGACGATCAGGATCTGCGTCGCCCGGGTCCGCACCCGGCGCAGCGCGGCGGCGACCGAGCGTTCCACCTCTCCGGCAAACCGCGCGCGATCGACCGGTTCGTGGGTGAACGCCTGCACGGTGCGCAGGGCGTTGATGGTCTCCTCCGCGTATGCGCCGATATCGGCGACGCGGTCCTGTGCCAACCGCGACAGCCGCCGCTCACGCCGGCCGAACAGCACCAGCGGCACGACAACCAGCGGCACCACCAGCAGGACGATGCCGGCGAGTTTGGCGCTGGTGAACAGCAGCATGGCGAAGGCGCCGAGCAGCAGGATCGCATTGCGCAGCCACTGCGAGATCGCCGAACCGATCAACGTCTGCAAAACGGATATGTCCGCGGTGAGCCGGGTCAGCAGATCGCCGACCCGCGCGGTCTCGAAGAATGCCGGCGACAACGAGATGACCCGATCGAACAAGTCCCGCCGCAGATCGGCCGCCACCCGCTCACCCAGCCACGACACCAGATAAAAGCGTGTGGCGGTCGCGCAGGCCAAGGCGGCGACAATACCGACGAGGGCAAATGCGGCATGGTCAAGATGCGACGTGTCGCCGGTGGCAAAGCCGAGATCGATCAGCCGGCGCAGGCCCTGTCCGAGCGTCAGCACCAGCGCCGCCGCGATCAGCAAAGCCGCCAGCGCTCCCAGGGTGCGCAGGCGGTACGGCCGCAGATAGGGGATCAGCAGACCGAGCGGGCCGATCCGAAGGCGTGGGCGATTCGCCGGCATGCTGTGCTCCCGGGGGTTACAGGCGACCCACCCGCGAGCAGAGACAAGCGGCCGGTCATATCATGACGATTTTGGTATGTCCGCCGCGCGTTCAACCGTTGAACATCACGGGGCGTTCGGGCTGAATGATTCGACGAACAGGAGGACCCGGCGATGACATGGACAAGGATAACCGACCCTGAGCTGGTCGCCGCGCGGCTGCCGGCCTGGTTCGCGAGCCGCATGGTCGGGTTGCGCGGATCGTTCGGGCTGCTGTTGACGACGGGCGACGTGCTGCGCGTGACCTCGGTCGCGGCGGCACATATGTCGTCGGACGGGACGATCCTGCTGGACGTTCTGCTCGATCTCGCTGGGGTGCCGGACGGGGTGGATCAGGCCTGGCGGACGAAGCACTTCCTAGGCTCGCCGGTGCCGGGGGCGACGGTGGCGACGGTCAACCTGGCGCATATCGTGGCGGCGGTGGAGTTCACCGTGGCGGAGATGGCGGCGCAGTCGGGAGACCCGTCGGTGGGATATGGGGATGAAATCGACGACTCTCCGGCGCCGGCTTCGGCGCAGGCGGTTTCGCAGAACAGCCAATAACACTCAAAGACGTGGATGGCCGGCACAAGGCCGGCCATCCACACTTTTCATGCCCGCAACCAGTCGACCCTACAGGTCACGGTCCTGGATTGTTACCCCTGGTTCGCCTGATCCAGATTCACGCCCACGAATACCGGCTGACCATTCCGGATCACCCGCAGCGCCAGAGCCTTGTCGTTGCCGTTCAGCGCAGAGCGCATCGCCTTCGCCGCCTCGCCCGGAGACGACACCGCGTGAGTGCCGACGCCGACGATCACGTCACCCGCCTGCAGCCCGGCGGCCTCGGCCGGAGATCCCGGCTGCACGTTCTGCACCAGCGCGCCCTTCACGCCGTCCGGCACGTCAAGCTGGTTGCGCGCGTCCGGTGATAGCGGCGCCAGCGCAAGCCCCAGCCGCTCGTGGTGGTCGCCGCCGTTCTGGTCGCCGTTGCTGGCGGTCTGCTCGCTCGGCAAGGAGCCGACCTTCACCGTCACGTCCTTGGTCTGTCCGTCATGCAGGACGGTCAGGTGCGCCTCGTCGCCAGGGTGGATGGCGGCAACGTCCACCGCCAGGTCGCGCGGGTTGGTGATCTTGGTGCCGTTGACCGACTGGATCACATCGCCCGGCTGCAGGCCGGCGTTGGATGCGGGACTGTCAGGCTGGACGCCGGCCAGCAGCGCTCCGTCGGTCTGCTTCAGATGCATAGCCTCGGCCGTGGTGGGCGAGATGGCCTGCGCCTCGACGCCGACGTAGCCGCGCGTCACCTTGCCGCCGTGTTCAAGCTGAGCGGTCACGGTCCGGATCATGTCGGACGGGATCGCGAAGCCGATGCCGATGGAGCCGCCGGAGGGCGACAGGATCGCGGTGTTCATGCCGATAACCTTGCCATCCTGCGTGAACAGCGGCCCACCGGAATTCCCCTGGTTGATCGGCGCGTCGATCTGGATGAACTGATCGTACGGACCCTCGCCGATGTCGCGGCTGACCGCGGAGACGATACCGGCCGTGACGGTGCCGCCGAGGCCGAACGGGTTGCCCATGGCGACCACCCACTCACCCGGCTTCACGTCGCGCGAGTTGCCGAGCTGGATGAACGGCAACGGCTTCGGCGAGTCCACCTTCAGGACCGCGATATCGGTGCGCGGATCGGTGCCGACGACCTTGGCCGGCAGCACGGTGCCGTCGTCCAGCGTCACGCTGACGCTGCGGGCGTCCTTGACGACGTGGTTGTTGGTGACGATGGTGCCGTTGGAATTGATGATGAAGCCGGAGCCGCGTGCTTCAACCGCGCGTGCCTGTTGCTGCTGACCGTGCGGAATCATCTGGTTAAACGGGAAGGGAAGCTGCGGCATCCCTTGCATGCCCTGGCCGCCTTCGTCATCTTCCAGCGCCGCCGGGGTCGAGCGGAACTTCGTGGTGATGGAAACCACGGCCGGCTTGACCTGTGTTACCAACGCGGTGAAGTCCGGCAGGACATGCGGCTGGACCTGGGTGCCGGGCGGGTTGACCGGTGCGGCATCGTCTGCCCAGGCGTTGTGGCCGATGGCGTATCCGCCAAGACTGGTGCCGCCCAACAGCACGGCTGCGAGCGCCGCCCGGCGGATGGGGTGGCGTTCTGGTTGAGTGTTCATAAATGCGTCTCCTGTTACCGATTTGGTCCGTTAGCCGGTTTCGGTGCAGCAAATGTGATGATCTGCGGCACCGACGACGGCGTGAACATGCGGTTCAGGAGGTAACCGTTCGCCCTGCGGAGCGATTAAACTGGCGTCATGCGCATTAATAATTTTTTAGCCGTACAGGTTTCTCTCAGGCGTGGCGGGACGGCCACAGAGACGCGGACCGTCGCCGGAGCATGGCGATCCCGGCCAGGCCGACGCCCAGTATCGCCAGTGTGCCCGGTTCCGGCAGGTCCGCTTCGGCCTGCGCCGCGATGATCGCCTGGCCGGCGGCCGTGGGATGCACTCCGTCCCACAACAAGTATTGGCTGGGATCGGAGCAAGCAGTTCCGCCTCCGGTATACGGACCCGTATAGCAGGACGCCGTGCTGTTGCTGAATCCATACGCCGCCGGATCGTCGACCGCCGAATCGAGCAGGTCGTAGGTATCGACGATCGTCACGGAGCTGCCGTCCTGCGCCTCCAGGGCCTGAAGTTCAGCAGTGAGCGTGAGATCACAAAGCTGGCTCAACTGTGTCGCCGCCCCGGCCGCCGCTGTTCCCGCGGCCGTCGCATCCGGGGTCAGCCCGAGGTTGGGCACCAGCGGCACGATGAATTCTTTCGCGCCATGAGCGACGAGTGTGGCGATAGCGGACGTCTCGGCCGTGACGGCACCTTCCGTGTCGGCCACTGCCGCGGACGGGTCCCCGTCGAGTATGGCGAACAGGTCGTTGGCGCCGAGCCAGACTGAGTAGAAGGCGGCCGATGGTGCGCTACCGGAAAGACCAGCGATGAACGTGCTCACCTGCTGCTGCAGCGTGGGCACCAGGGAGGAACCCAGGTACCCGGTGACGGCGCCACCATAGGCGTAGTCGTTGCCGCCCAGCAGAGACGGAACCACCGGGCCAAGGCCCAGGCTGGCCGACAGATCCTGTACCCAGTCCGGCCCGTTGGAGAAACGACCATCGACGTAAGGCGCGGCCGGCTGGGCACCGCCGGTCGCGGCGTATAGGTTGCCGGCGTCGGACAGGCTGTCGCCAAATACTCACAACGCCGAGTAAGCGCGGGCCGTGGCCAGCAACATGAGGCCGGCAATGATAGCTGCCACGGAGGAAATCGACTTCATTGGAATGCTCTTTTCGGGCGGGATGTTCGCGGCGCGTATGATACAAGTTCGGATTCTTGCTGACACCGGAACGGGCGCCGCGGCTTCGACTGCATGGCATCCAGCCGTCACGCGCCGGGACAGCCGGCGGACCGGGGACTGTCATGCGCCTCGCGGATCGGTTAACACAGGCGCAGGACTCTGGAACGAAGGACCTGCCCGCCAATGGCAAAGCCTGCTCATACGTCTCGCGCCCCAACCGAGTGGGACCGCGATGCCGCGTTGACCGCCGCGCGAATCCTGCTGGAGATCAAGGCGGTCAACTTCCGGCCCGAGGAGCCTTACACCTTCACCTCCGGCTGGAAGTCGCCGGTCTATATCGATTGCCGCCGGATCATCTACTTCCCGCATGCCCGCGCGAAAATCTGCGATCTCGCGGTAGGCAAGATCCACCGTCATGTCGGCTACGAGGCGATCGAGGTGCTGGCCGGCGGGGAAACCGCGGGTATCCCGTTCGCCGCCTGGATGGCGGATCGAATGTCGGCTCCGATGTCTGTACGTGCGCAAGAAGCCGAAGGGGTTTGGTGTGAATGCGCTGATCGAGGGCGATGTCCCTGTCGGCAAGCGCACGTTGCTGGTAGAAGATCTCACCACGGACGGCCAGTCCAAAGTTCGTTTTGCCAACGCTCTCCGCGATGCCGGGGCGATCGTGCATCACGCGTTTGTCGTCTTTTTCTACGGCGTATTCCCCGGCGCGTTCGAGACGCTCGCGAAAATGGACATCACCCTGCACAGCCTGTGCACCTGGTGGGACGTTCTCGACGCCTGCAAGGACCGCCCGTATTTCTCGGAGGCGGCAATGTCGGACGTTCGGAAATTCCTCGAAAACCCTGTCGCTTGGTCGGCTGCGCACGGCGGGATATCGTCGGCTGAGGAAGCGATCGCCCGCAAGGCGGCCGCGGAGGACTGACCAAACGCGGGAAAGCGGCGCGGACACAAGATACCCGGCTTCTATTGTCGCCTCGTTGCCCGCTATCCGGCGGCCCGCTTGACCGGTGGCCGAACCGCGCGAAACATCCAGGCTTGCGATCGAACATCGTGCGGGAGGTTGCTCATGACCGGGGTGTCCATCGGTGTTTCAGCGCCGGGCGCGGCGGAGGAGTATCGCGAAACGCGTTCGCCGTTGAAGCCGGCATCGCTGCGCTTGGTTCTAATCGCGGCTGCTGCCGCCTCGGCCGGGCTCGCATGGTTTGTTACGGGTCATGGATCGCCGCCAGGCGCGGATGCGGAATTGACACGCGTGCTGCAGTTCATGACTTTGGCCAAAGGGCTTATCGGAGCCGGCGCGCTCTGGATGGTGTCGATACGGTTCCGTTATCCGATCACGCTGCGTCAGGCCGCGGGTTATATCGCCGGTGCCGCGATCATGGCATCCGGACCGGGCGCGATGTGGACGACGGCGCACATCATTATCGGCTCCCTGTTGTTCTACGCCGGTTTGGGCAGCCTGTTGGCGCTAGGATGGCTGGAAGGCAGCACCAATTGGCGCTTCAGGGGCCGCGGCGCCTGACGAAACCTTCCCGCTCAGACCCCCCAACGCAGCATGGACCCCAGCGGGGTGCGGAAGCGCAAGGCGAGACGTCTTATACCAACCGACTCATGAACTGACCGTTTTGGCGTATTCGCGGGTGGCGATCGATCGGATGCGTTCCGGGGTTGCGATCAGCTTGTTCCAGGCCACGCAGCAGGCAGCGACAATGGCCTCGTAGGTAGGGAAGACGCGGTTGCTGAGGTCGTTCTGGCGCAAGAACTCCCAGATGTTCTCGGTCGGGTTGAGTTCGGGCGAGTACGGCGGCAGCGGCAGCAAACCAGTGTTGTCCGGCACCATCAGCCGGTCACCCTTCTGGTGCCATCCGGCGCCGTCCAAGGTCATCACGGCGAAGGCGCCCGGGGTCACTTGCGTGCTGATTTCTTGCAGATGCAGGTTCATCGCATGGATGTTGGCGTGCGGCAGAACGAGAGCGGCACCGACACCGCGCGCCGGACACACCGCACCGAACAGGTAGGCCCAGCGGTATCGCTGGTCGCGCGGCGCTCTCGGGCGGGTGCCGCGTTCTGCCCGGATGCGGGTCAGGCTGCCTTGCTGGCCGATCCGCGCTTCATCCTGCCACCAAAGCTCGATCGGTTTGTCCCGCGCGGCGGGAGGAATCGCTGCGGCAACGAGATCGGCGAAGTTTTTTTATGCGCCTCTTGGGCTTCGGGATCCGCTTGGGGATGGCGTGGCCGCACCGAAATGTGGCTGAATTTCAGGGTCTTCAGCATCCGTCCGACGCTGCGCTCGTCCAGTGGCACGAAAAACCGCGCCAGGATACGGTCCCGCAGATCGCGCAACCGCCAGCGCACAACGCCGTCCTCCGCAATATCCGGACCTTGCCGGGCCCAGTGCGCGACTTGCGCCTTCTCTGCGTCGGAGAGCTTCGGCTGCGCACCACCGCCGTGCGGCCGGTCCGACAAGCCGGGAATACCCGCTTCGTTGTAGCGGATCACCCAGTCGCGCAGTGTCTGCCGATCCATACCGCACGTCTTGGCAGCCGCGGACCGGGAATGGCCTTCCAGCACCAAGGCCAGCGCCAGCAACCGCCGCGCCACCGTGGCCTCGGTCACAAGCGCCGCCTGCTTGCGCAGTGCACTCGCATCGAAATCCAACCGCGTAATCTGCACCGTCATCTCCGGCCTATCCCTCACCCGAACGGGACAAACCGCACCACGCCGCCTCGAGCCGATGGAAATAACATTAGAGTCAACGCATCTGCCGATTGGTATTATCAGCGGTATCCGCAGCGGAGGCAGAACGAAAACCTGGAGCCGAATGCGTCTGCTTCTCGCCAGATGGCGAGTGATGGACCGAAGGTTCCGGTATGCCTCACGCTGCACACCCAGCCCAGTTCGAGGGGTCATTTCTCCAGGAACGGCCTGACCCATTTCACCAGATGATTCGGGTAGCAAACGTCGTCCTGATCGAGTAGCGCGATCAGCTGCCAAATGCACGCCGGATGCGGAGGTCTTGCGCCGACGAAACGCCGCCTGTCGCCTTACGATTGTGGCAGCAGCGTGATCGGTTGCCTGTCAGCCACGCGGCGAACCCTCGCTGGGCCGTCGACTTCAGAGCCGCTGGGCACCGGTCGCAGCGACTCCTTTTATCGCGGCTCCGATGCGGGGCGCAAGGGAGCGGGTCAGTCCGGGGGCGGACGGCCTCAGGATAGTGCAAAGTTGCTCGCGTGCAGTGCCGCCGGATCGACGCCCGGGAGCAAGAGCGAACTGGAGTTGCCGAGGTTGATCATCGTGCCGCCGGGAATAGCACTGGTTGCAGCCTGGACGTTGGCGAAGCTGCTAAACAGCGTATTGCTGAATTCGATCATGTCCTGCGTCGCGTTGAAACCGGCGATGGTGTGAACACCCGCGGCAAAGCAGGTGAAAATGAACTCGTCCGACATCGTCGGCGTCGCTTGCAGCGTCTCATTTGCCGCAGTGCTGCTGATGAACCGCATGGGTGGGGTGTTCCCGAAGACGTTCCAATTTGGCCCCGGATTGGCGATTTTCGAGGCCGACGTGATCGAGGTCCCTTTCATCTCCCACACTGACACCATGCCATCATTGTTCTGCCAGGCAATGCCCTCCTTGCCGTCGTTGTAGAAGTCGCCGGTGCCAACGACGTGCCAAGCCGGACCCGGGTTGGCCGCGATGATCGCGGCGTGGACGATCGACGTGCCGCGCATGTCCCACAGCGAGACCGAGCCGTTGTCGTTCTGCCACAGGATATCGGTGTTGCCGTCGCCGTAGAAGTCGCCGGTGCCAACGACGTGCCAAGCCGGACCCGGGTTGGCCGCGATGATCGCGGCGTGGACGATCGACGTGCCGCGCATGTCCCACAGCGAGACCGAGCCGTTGTCGTTCTGCCACAGAATGGCAGTGTTGCCGTCGCCGTAGAAGTCGCCGGTGCCAACGACGTGCCAGGTCGGCCCGGGTTTGGCCGCGATGATCGCGGCGTGGACGATCGTCGGTCCGTTCATGTCCCACAGCGAGGCCGAGCCGTCGTCGTTCTGCCACAGAATGGCAGTGTTGCCGTCGTTGTAGAAGTCCCCGTTGCCCTTGATATGCCAGGACACGCCGGGGTTGGCGTCAACGATCGCGCCGTCGAGAAAGGTGCTACCCTGCATTTGCCACACCGAGACCGCGCCGCTCTGGTTCTGCCAGACGATGTCGGAGGTATCGCCGGTGTAGAATCCGCCGATGCCCAAGGCGAACCAAGTCGGACCGGGATTCGGTTCGATTTTGCCGCCTTGAACGACCGAACTGCCGGACAACTGCCATGACGCCAGTATGCCGGAGTCATTCTGGAAGAGCATATCGCTCGGTAATACGGAGAGTTGGGTGGCATTGCCGCCGTCGGCCGAGGTCAATACAAAGGTATCATTCGTCGCGCCGGCAATCGTCAGCGTGACGGCGGCGGCGGCATCGTCGGCGGGAGTCACCGTGACGGCGTTGCGGTTGACCGTGACGCTGGTGGTAGAGGCCCAGGCAAGGCTGGAAAGGATGATCTCGTCGCTGGCGGCGAGGTCGGTGATGGTTGCGTTAGTGGACGTCCCGCCGATGGACAGCGTGTCGCCGGCTCCAAGCAGGGCGATGGTGCCGCTTGTCGTCGCACCGGCGTCAAGGACCGCGGAGCCTCCGTTCAGAATGAGGTGTGTGACCGTGCCGGTGGCCCCTACGGTCTCCGTGCCGCCACTGTTGACCGTCGTCGCGGTGGCCGCGCCTCCGTCGACCAACTGGGTGCCCCCACTGTTGACCGTCGTAACGCTGGCCGTCGCGCCGGTGTAGACTTCCTCATATCCGGAAGCGTTCACCGTGGTCCCGGTGGTCGACCCACCGCCGACCCACAGATAGCCTCCGTCGTCGACCGTGCTGCCGCTGGCGGTCCCGCCGCCGAATACATATTCGCGGGCGAGGCTACCGCCGCTGCCGCTCATGACCGTGAAGTTGGTGATGCCGCCGGACGTCACGTCCAGCGAACCACCGCCGTCTACCACGGTCCCGGTCGTGGTTCCCCCCTGGTAAACCCACATATAGGCGCCGGAGCCGACCGTACTGCTCGCGGCCGACCCGCCGTTAGAGAGGTGTTCCACGCCGCCGGCGAGCAAGTCGGTGAGACTGGTCGTGCCGCCGGAATAGACGTTCTCCGTTCCGCCGGAATTAACGACGGAGCCGTTGGCGATGGCGCTGTCGACGATGATCTCGATGCCGCCGCTGTTCACGGTGTTGGTGTGGATACCGCTCGTATAGGTTGAGACGGTGTTGATGACTGACATAAAGGGCATCCTTCGCGACCGGACGGTCGCTCGCGCACATGATTCCTAGCCGCTCGTCGGATTTAATTACAAGAGACGAACGAGCCGAATATTTGTTTCAGGGAGCCGCCGTTTGGCGCAGCGGAAGAACCCGGATATGCCGTTGGCGGCAGGTTCTTCCGCAAAATCGATAAATCCGGCAGGCTCCTGGCTCGTGTTCACCGACGGCGTATCGATCACCCGGCAGTCAGGCGCGATCAGCCGAAATGGCCATTCAGGGACGATACGTTCTCGAAGGTCACCTTGGTGTTGTCGCTCAGCGTAATGGTGACCCCGGCGGCCGTGGCTTGCTGGGATGCCAGCGCGTCGTGGACCGCGGTCGGGCCGTAGCCTTGCAGATGGATGAGGAAGCTGGCGTTGTTGTACAGCCCCTGCACCACCTCGGTGCCCCCCGCCTGGCCGTTGATGAACTCAAAGAAGTCGGCGCCCGAGCCGGCGGTGATGGTGGCGTTTCCGGTGCCGCCGACGAATGTGTCGTTGCCCGAGCCGCCGACGAGCTGGTCGTTGCCCAGCCCCGCGCTCAGGGAGTCGGCACCGCTCGAGAAAGCGGCTGAAAGCGACTCGTTCCCACTGCCGGCGATTAGCACCTGATCGCTGGAGCCGTAGGCGTAAAGCTGGTCCCCACTGCCGCCGCCCACCAACGTGGCGGCACCGTTGCCGGCGAACAACAGGTTGTTGCCGCCTGTTCCGCCGACGATGTACTGACTGCCGGTCGGGCCGGCGGCGGAACCGAAATAGGTGTCGCTGCCGGAGCCGCCTACGATGGTCGCGCCCCCGACACCACCAACGAACAGCAGGTCGCTGGCACCGCCCTGGATAAAGTCGCTCCCGGCCCCGGTCGCATCGACTGTTTCGCTGCCGGTGCCGCCGGTGATGCTGTCGTAGCCGGTTGAAATGATAAGGTCGTTGCCGCTGCCCAGCATGATCGCATTGCTGCCGGGGCCGCCCGAAATGGTGTTGTTGCCGCTGCCGGTGGCAAAGATTTCATTCGGCGCGCCGAGGCCGGTATTCAGAGACCAGTTGCCGGAGCCTCCGACGGACAACACGTTGCCGCCGCCGCCGGCCACCACGGTGCCCGATCCGGTGGCTGCGGTGAAGAAAAGTTGGGTATTCTGGTCGGAGAGGATGGTCTGGTTCGACGCGCCGCTGTTGTCAAACAGAATTGCGGAACCGGAGCCCGTGACATTGATGTTGGCCGAGGTGTAGCCGGCCGGCAGGAACGTGGTTCCCGGATTGGTCTGGAAATAGGACCCGCTTTTGCCGGACTCAACGGCCGGCGTCGCGTTCGTCGCGGTGATAATACTGTTATTCTGCACGCCGAGATTGATCTGGGCCGCTATCTGTTGCGCCATGGCATAGTTTGCGTTGGTGTCGAACGATAGAGCGATCGACTGCTGCGAGCCGCTTCCAGAGATGGTAACCGATGGCATGTAGTTGTTCCTGAAACAGAGATATTGGCTGGGCCGAGATTTCCCGACTCATTCACTCGCGAAGTCTTTTGGTGCTAAGCCGGTGCCCTCGTCGGACTGGGTATCAGTCGTTGCGCGATCGTTTGGTCGGCGGCCAATGGGCTAAGGAAACGTGCCGACTGTCGACCTCGAGCAGGCGTATCCAGGTTCAATCCGACCGGCGTCCGGATTTGGCATCTCCGAGCCATGCTTTCGATGGCGCTGGAGCATGGAGCAGCATGGGCTTCCGGTTTCGGTACGCTTACAGCCATCGCCTTCTCCGTCTCCACGCCTTGGCAGAGAGCCAAAGGCTTGGACAAATCCGTTTAACTCCAGGCCCCCAAAGCACCTCAGGCGCCGACGTCCCATCCGGGTCAGACCGTGCCGTTAGCTGCCGAAATGCACCGAGCAAGCGCAACATACAGCAAATGAAATATGTGGCAAGACAAAATATTCCGTAGTCAGCCTCGTTTCGTAAGCCCGTGGGTCGGGCGGAGGTCCGCAAAAATTCCTGCGAATCCAAACTGATCAACAGCCGTCGGGCCACCGCCGGACGGATAACGGCTTTTGATACGACGTTTCGAACAGTAATTTAACAGACTGGATACCACCAGAGGTTGCGGCTTTCGCGGTCTAACGCGGCCCAAAACACATTGGCCGAACGGTGGGACATCAACTGCGGCGAGTATGCCGGTTCGCCGCGATGCCGCGAGTTGCGATGCGCATCTACGCCGGCGTTTCGCAGGCCCACTCCGGGGCATGCGGCCGGCAAAGCGGCTCCTTGCATCGCGGGGGGTCGCCGCTCGTCAGCCCCGCAATTTCCCGGCCGCCATCCTTCACAGCGTCCAAACGACGATCACGCTCCGCGGAAGATCGGGCGCCGCTTTTCCATGAACGCGCGCCGGCCTTCAGCGTAGTCGTCACTGTCAAAGCAAGCCTGCACCAATCGTTCGCACATCTCGAGATCGGCTTGATCGCCCCGCGCGATTTCGGCCACGGTTCGCTTCAGCGCACGCATGGTCAGGGGGGCATTATTACAGATTGTTTCGCAACACTGCCGTGTATACGCTTCCAGGCCTTTGGCCGGCACGACCCGATTGACCAGGCCCATTTCCAGCGCCTCGGCGGCGGAGAAATGCCGCGCAGTGAAGAAGATTTCCTTGGTGAAGGCGGGGCCGACAAGGTCCACTAGCCGCCGCACCCCCGGCGCGCCGTACCCCAGTCCCAGACGCGCCGCGGGGATACCAAATCGAGATCCTTCGTCGGCGATCCTCAAGTCGCAACCGATGGCGATGGCGACACCGCCGCCGATACAGAAACCGCGGATCATCGCGATCGTCGGTTTCGGGCAAGCGGCGAGCCGATCGTTTGCCGCGTCGAGAATCTGCTCGTACTGCCCGGTGCTCTCCGGCGACGATCGCGCCTGCTCGAATTGACTGATATCGGCGCCTGACACGAACGCCTGCTCTCCCGCCCCTTTGAGTACCGATTACCCGCACCGCCGGGTCTGCTTCGAACTGGTCCAGGATGGTCGGGATGGCCTCCCACATGTCGAGAGACACCGCGTTTCGCCGGGCCGGCTTGTTGAACGTGATCCAGCCGATGGCACCCTCGGCCTCGGCCACCATGTTGTCTGTCGCGAGCGGAATTTTCATCGTAACTTCTCCTTCGAGCGCTGAAATGGAGCCGATGCCGACAATGTCGATCCGGGTGCTGCCGGATTTATGGCCGTCGTGCCAGGGTTGTACTACTACGCGACGCTGGCGGGGCGGGGTCAATCCGGCGGCCGCGGGCGCTGGCCCCGACGCACTGCGTACACTTATATATGAGCAAGGGGTACTGCCCGGTCGGCGGGATCGCGTCGCCCGATTTTGGGCCCACGCCAACGGAGCCGCTGCCTCCATCCGGTGGATTACCGCCACAGGGCCTGCGCGGCCAGAGCGCTTTCAGGCTGATCGGAAAGGTGACGGACACCGCGCACCGACATGGCCCGGCTGTCCGGGCAACCCGTTCGAGCGCCGCTGCCCCGTTCGGTAGACCGGACGAACCGAGCTATGCCGATAAAGGATCGTCGCCATGATTCCCATGAACCTGAATGCGCTCTGATTGGTTCGTGACGCGGATGTCCTGACAGCATTTGCCGCATCGGCCGCCTTTTTGCTGAAAGTCAAATGCCGCTAAGCCGACCGACGAAACTGTTGCGGTTTCAACTGGACAGCCCGTGCCGCATCCTGCCATGACGCCGTCAACATGGAGATGACCGAATGTCGATGATCGTTGATAGTACGCCGGTGCCCTTGCTTACGGGGCCGAAGCACGACGAGGTCCTGGCCTCCCTTCATCGCATCCTTCAGCCGCGCACCTACCTGGAAATCGGTATCGAGCAGGGGAACACGTTACAGGCCGCGCACTGTCCCAGCATCGCGATCGACCCTGATTTCACAATCGATCAGGGTGCGATCGGGCACAAGTCCGAGTGTCTTCTCTATCGCATGACGAGCGACCGGTTCTTCGAGAAGCACGATCCGGTCGCATTGCTCGGTGATCAAATTGATCTGGCGTTCCTGGACGGTCTTCACCTCTATGAATTCCTGTTGCGCGATTTCATGAACGTCGAACGGGCTTGCCGCGGCAACTCGGTGATCGTGCTGCATGATTGCATCCCGACGGATCTTTATCTGGCGCGGCGGACGCGTGCGGACGAGTCACTTCGGCCGATAACGCGCATCCCCGGTGGCTGGTGCGGCGACGTGTGGAAGACAGTGCTGCTTCTGCGCAAGTACCGGCCTGATCTGCGTATAGAGTGTTTCGATTCAGCACTGACAGGCGTGGTTCTGGTTACCAACCTCGATCCGAAGTCGCGGGTGCTGTCGGAGCGGTATGTCGAGGCGGTAGAGGAATTCGCCGCACTCGACCTCCGGCTGCATGGTATACGAAACTACTTCGACGCATTGAATCTGCGAGATGCGCGGCTTTTGCTGGACCCTGTGCAACTTGCTCGATTCGTATGGTTGTAACCGTGCAGGCTGCTCGAGCGAGCGATACGCCCGGAATTGGCGGCCGCGGCTCCGTCTGACTCTGCAACGTTAGGGAGTTCCGGGGCATGTCATGCAAGGTGTTTCATCTGGAGCCCATGGGGCGGCTCGCCAATCTCATGATTCAGTACATGACCGCCATGAAGTTCGCCACCATGGTTGAGGACTGCAATATTTCTAACATAATGATCCCAGAATGGGGCATCTGTCACCCGCGTATCGACTCGCCCGCCCGGAAGGTGGTCAAGGTACACGAACAAGATGTCAATCTATCCGTCCTGGCCGACCGGATCGGACCCGAAGAGATCGACCGGGTCGAGTGGACCGGTTTCGGCCAGAGGATGGAAAACTTTCTGCCACGCGAACGATATCAGGACGTATTTGTTTCATCATTCCCTGGTCCGATGGGTTACGGCGCGGATTACCTGGTGTGTCCGATCCGCGCCGAGGACATTCTGCACGGTCCCAACCCCGACTACGTGCTGACCCCGGTGGAGTTCTATCACGACATCGCCGATCTAACCGGCTTGGTCCCGGTGTTCATCGGGCAGACCCAGCCCAACGCCTACATGGATCGGATCAGAAACGCCTTTCCGCATGCCATCGTCCGCGAACCTCAGGACAACCCCCTGGTCGATTTCGAGACCATCCGGCAGTCGCGGAACCTGGCGATTGGCGTCTCCACCTACTCCTGGCTCGCCGCCTGGCTGTCGCGCAGCGCCAATAACATTTACCTGGCGGTGAGCGGCCTGTTCAATCCGATGCAGAAACCGAAAGTGGATCTGCTGCCGTTCGGAGATTGTCGCTACAAATTCTATCTGTTCCCGATCAATTTCGCTGTGCCGCTCGAATGCCACGCCGAGGCACACCGGCGTATCGCTCCGTACTGGCGGCACATGTCGCACGAGTCGCTGCGACAGCAGTTCGACGCATCACCGCGATTCGAGCGGAGGTTGTGCGATGCCGAAGTTCTGTTCGACCGTGACTTTTATCTGAACAAGAATACCGATGTTGCGGAGGCCACCCGGACCAAGGGCTCGGCTTTTGTAGAGCACCACTATAGATATTGGGGTTTTCAGGAACGGCGCCTGCCCATGCGCTTCGATGCGGAATGGTACGCCAGCCAGTATCCGCTGGCCGCGTTCGAGGTCGCTCAGGGCGATTATGCCGACTTACCGGATCATTATGTCGCGATAGGAAAGGCTCGCGGCTATTGCCCGCACAAACCTGACCGTGACGGCTGACAGACCTTGCCATCGCCGAACCGCCGTTACCGGTATGCATAAGCCAATCCCAGTGTCGACCGTCACAATCAATGAGCTTGCCCGGTGGCGGGCGGGCCAGCCCGCTTCGATGCAGGAGCCGCCGGTACTGACCCCAACGGAAACTATGGACATGAGATTGCGGAACCGATATCACGCAATGGTTGTATCCCGACGATACCGACATACAAATCGCTCGATCACCCTTCAATCAAAGACCACATGGCATCAACGCTCGCCGCGCTGTCCGACAGCGTCTCCCGCCTGGCAGCCTTTTCGGCCCCCCTGCTGACCGCCATCCGTGTTGGGCCGAACCGGCACGCCACCGGCCTTCTATGCCCCGAAGGCATGATCGTGACCACGGACCAGGCGCTGCCTGCCCTGGACTCTTATACGGTTGTGCTGCCGGATCGCTCGCTTGTGCCTGCTCATCCGGGACCGCGAGACTCCACGAGCAATCTGGCGGTTCTGCAGCTCGATTCGGCCGTCCCGGTAAGCTTTCCGGAAAATGGAACGCCGGCAGTCGGCGCCATGGCGGTTCTGCTCGGAGCCGACGTCGACGCGTCACCCACCGTGCGACTCGCGGTGATCCACCAACTCATCCGGACCGCCCACGGGGCATCGGCGGTGTTGGATCTGATCGGCGGTGCAGCCGATCCGGGCAGTCTTGTGCTGGACGCGGAGGGGCGCCTGATCGGCATGGCCGCGCCCGGATCGAACGGAGAGGTCGTCGCTGTCCCTTATGGCAACATCGGCCGCATGCTCGGATCAGTCCAAGCGGGGGTGGCACAACTTCTGCCGCCACAAATCCAGCGATCGAGGCCCGGACCGCCGGGGAACAAGCGTGGCTGGCTTGGCGTCGCGCTACAGCCGATAACGGTTCCGGATCAGCTCATCGGTCGCGTCGGCCAGACCTCCGGGCGGATGGTTGTCAATATAACGACAGGCGGCCCCGCGGATCGCGCCGGGATGCGCGTCGGCGATGTGCTATTATCGCTGAACGGAGACAGTGTGAGCGCTCAGAACAGCTTGCGCGCCTTCCTGGCGGAAGAGCGCATTGGCAGCCAGGTTGAAATCAAACTGCTCCGCGACGGCAGCCTGATCACAACCCACTTGGTCGTCGCCCTCCAGCCGTAGACCGGTCATCGCGCAGGCTCCCCGACTTTGTGGCGCACCCTGCGGCGAAGCGCATCGATGCCAAGCGAGCGGACGTCGCCGACATCCAGCGCGAGTGCGCTGACGACGTAAAGTGCCGATCCGAGCATGACCGCCGCGAAAAGGCCGCCCCAGTTGAGCGGGAAGCGGATCAAGATCAGAGCCGCGGCCATCGGCACCACGGCCACGATACAGCGGATCGTCTGCCCGAACGGCAACCAAACCGGAAACAGGGAGGTGCCGATAATCCAGCCAGTTACCACCGTCAGCCACTGGCAGATAAGGGCGGTCCAGGCGGCGCCGAACATGCCGTAACGGGGCACGACAAAAAGGTTCAACACGATGTTCAGGATCGTCGCCGGCACGTATGTCCAAAGCATCATCAGCGGCCGCCCGGACAGATGGAAGGCATGATCGATGAAATGCGCACGCATACCGCGGGCGAGCGCCGCAGCGCTCATGATTGGCAAAAGCGCGGCGACGCCGTCGCGAAACGCCGGCCCGACGAGCGACGCGGCAACATAGTCGGCGCTCAGCGCCAGGCCCACGCAGGCCGGCAGGCTAACTGCCAGCAGCGCGATGCCGTTTCGCCCGGCTTGTAGCCGCGCCGCCTCCTTGCCCTGATGCTCCAGCACCTGAACAACCAGCGGGAACGTCGTGGTGGTGATCGAGGTGCTGATCAGCGTCGTCGGCCGCTCAACCAGACTATAGGCGACGGCAAAAATACCCAGGGCCTCGGCCCCCGCCATCGATCCGAGGATGAAGCGGTCGCTGGTCTGCAGCATCGCGGAGGTCGCTGCGACCGCGACAAGAGGCCACGCATAGGCGATGAGACGTAGCAGTTCGGACTTGCCCGGGCCGCTTGCAGTTGGTGCAAGCGGCGCCAGCAGCAAGCGCACGTCGGCAAGCGAACATGCGACCGCAGCAATCAGCAGCCCAAGCACGATGGCCGCGGCAGAGGGACCGAGCAGGGGCAGCGCCACCAACCCCAGCCCAAAGCCGAGAACCGCGTGCACGCACTCGATCGCATTGTATCGCCGCATCCTGTCGGCCGAGCGGTTGATTGCCTGGTTCAGTTGCACGAGCGAGCGAAACAGGAGCATCGGCACGGCCAGCAACGCTGCCAACCGATACTCCGGCGGCATGTCGACCGCGAGCATGATGCCGGCACAGATCAGCGTCGCCATCCCGGCCAGACCGTAGAACACCAGGTAAGCTTCCTTCAACAACCGCCGGCTACGGCCGGCCTTTGCGGCGCCGGGGTAGAACCGCATCACGGCAATTGGCAGCGCCTGGAAAAGCGATGTCTGCAACAGGAGCACCGCGGAAAACACATAGCTGTAGAGGCCGAAGGCCGCGGGCGAAAGCAGCCGCGTGTAGGCGTAAACCATTAGAACCGATATGACGGCCGGTATGAGGTTGGATGGCACGTAACCGAGGATTTGGCGATACAAGGTATAATTGCCTCGTCGTTGAAAGGTCGTGTCGCCCGATCCATCGTCCGGCACCTCACGCCCGGAGTTGGCGATCCAACCGGACCCCGGATGCGTATATCGTCTTTTCATGTCGTGGGGTGTTTTGGCTGTCGTGATCATGGCTGATCGATTCACACCGTATCAAATCACGTTGGCATGACGATCTGTGTCGCATGTCGCATCATACCGAGCCGCAAAGGCCGGCGGGGGACCGAGACATGATGCCTTTCTACGTCGCGTTGACCACGCTGACGGACCGCATCCGCATGGACGAGCTCGCATGCGTGGCCGCGGCTCTGCAAACCCAGGTGACGCGGGATTTCGCGCCGTGCTGGGCCGCCTCCGCCGTGATCGCGGCGGTGCCATTCGATGCCATCCCGGCAGGGTATTGCCCTGTGATCGTTCAGGATAGCATGCCGACCGTCGACGCCTGCGGCCATCACCGCACGGAAGCCGATGAGTTGCCTTACATCCTGGTGCCGTTTGGACCGCAATGGTCGCTGACTGCCAGCCACACGCTGTTGGCAATGTTGGCCAATCCCATGGGTTCCGGGCGCCGGCCCGGCCTGTCCCGCGTCGCCGGACAAGGCACCGTCGAGTATCTTCTGGATGTCTGCGCCCCATGCCAGACTATCGCTTCAGCCTATGCGATCGATGGCGTGGTGGTTTCGGATTTCTGCACACCGGATTTCTTTGCCCGCCCCGTGGCAGGGGGCGGTCCATTCAGCTTTGCCGGCGGGCTTCGAGACGCGCTCAAGCCCGCAGGGGATGGCGTGCTTACGTGGTTGGCCGATGATGGCCTCCTCTATCAGGCTCGTGCCGACGAGTCAGGGCGCATGACCGTGCATGGCGGTTTTTCCGTCGCCCATCGCGGACGCATGTCGTTGCGAGAGCTCGTTGACATGCTCACGCCGAACAGGCTGGCGCGGCTTTCTAACGCACAGCCGACACCGGCCCTGCTTGCGGCACAGCAGGACGCTCGCCGGGTGAGAGTGGCAAACATGAACAGATACCGTGAGGATCTCTCATGGCGCTTCGGGCACGCAGTCCGGCCGCCGACAGAGCCGGCGCTGTCCGTCGGTGCGCGGCGTCATCGCGGTCCGGCACTCCACGCGGGAGCGGTAAGCACATCGGGCCGGCGACTCGCGAGCGAACGACTGCATAGCGCAGTGCGTCCGGATATCTGAGGGCATAGGCAAGCATCGGGAGGACGAAACTGCTGAGTGGCAGGTGCGGCGTCAGGAGTTCGGCGGTGGCCAGCGCAACCCGACCGCGAGACGGCTTGCGCCGCATCGCGGTCGGTAGGTTTGACCCCGCCGCCTATCCCAGCGCGAAGTTGCTGGCGTGCAACGAACCCGGGTCCACTCCCGCCAGGAACAACGAGGCGGAATTACCCAGGTTGATCAGCGCACCGCCCGCGGTGGCGCTCGTTGCGGCCTGCACGTCGCCGAAGCTGCCGAACAGCGCGCTGCTCAGCTCGACAACATCCTGCGTCACGTTGAAGCCGGTGATCGCATGACTGCCGGCTGCGGCGTTGGTGAACACGAACTCATCCGGCGTCGCCGATGCCGCCGAGAGGGTCTCGCCAGCCGCTCCGCTGGAGACGAACCGCATGTTCTCGCCACCCACCACGCTCCATGACGTGCCCGGATTGGCCAGCACCGCGGCGGAGACAATGTTGGTGCCGCTCATCTCCCACACCGCGATCGAGCCGTTGTCGTTCTGCCATGCGATGTCGGCCTTGCCGTCATTGTTGAAGTCGCCGACTGCCTCGACGTGCCAGGTCGGACCCGGGTTCGCCGCCACAATGCCGGCCTGGACGATCGTCGATCCCTTCATGTCCCACAGCGCGACGGAGCCGTTGTCGTTCTGCCACAGGATGTCGGTGTTGCCGTCGCCGTAGAAATCGCCGGTGCCCTCGATGTGCCAGGTCGAGCCGGGGTTCGCCGCGACGATGGCGGCCTGCACAATCGACGTGCCGTTCATGTCCCACAGCGCGACGGAGCCGTTGTCGTTCTGCCACAGGATGTCGGTGTGGCCGTCGCCGTAGAAGTCGCCGGTGCCCTTGACATGCCAGCTCGGCCCGGGGTTCGCCGCGACGACGGCGGCCTGGACGATGGTCGAACCGCTCATGTCCCACAGCGCGACGGAGCCGTTGTCGTTCTGCCACAGGATATCGGAGTTGCCGTCGCCGTAGAGGTCGCCGGTGCCCTTGATGTGCCAGGTCGGCCCGGGGTTCGCCGCGACGACGGCCCCGCCGAGCAGGTTGGTGCCCTGAACTTGCCAGACCGAGACCGCACCGTCCTCGTTTTGCCAGACGATGTCGGAGCTGTCGCCCGTGTAGAACGCGCCGGTGCCCATGGCGAACCAGGACGGGCCTGGATTGGGGCCGATGTAGGTGCCGGAGGCGATCGTCGAGCCGCTTACCGTCCATTGGGCCATCTGGCCGTCCTGGTTCTGGAACAGGATGTCGGGCGAGAGGGTCGAACCGGAGGCCGCGACGGTCCCGGAGATTTGAATGGTCGATCCGCTGACCGAGAAGCTGTCGCCGGTGTAACTGCCGGAGACGTTAAGCGTATCCACGATCGTTGTCCCGTCACTCACGACCAGCGTGCCGTTCGTCAGCACCGCGCTCGTGCCGGTAACGCCCTGCAGAACGATTTTATCGCCGGCCTTGGCCTCGATCGTGCCGGCGAAAGCCGCCGGGGTATCCAACTGCAGCGTATCGTCGCCGTTCATAACGATCGTCTGGCCGGCCGAGACGGCATTCACTTCCAGCGTCGCGCCGGTGGCGCTGAGCGTGCCCGCCTGACTGTCATGGTCAAAGTTGACCAGGCCGGTGCCGGTCAGGCCGCCGGTCAAATCCAGCGTACCGCCGAGCGCCGTCAGGGTGCCATCGTTGACCACACCGCCGGCGATCGTGGCAAACCCCTGAACAATACCACCGGCGATGTCGATACCCGCGGTCGTGACGGTGCCAGCCTGAAGATTGAACATACCGGGGCTGGAACCGGTGCCCGCGCCCTCGATCGTTAGAGTGTTGGTCGTGGTGTAGTTACGGCCGACCAGCACATCGACGGTTCCGCCACCCTTGATGTCGGTCAGTGTTGTCTCGACCGAGACATAACCGGTGCCGTTCCATTCATTGATCTGCGCGGACGGATCGTTGAAGGTGAGTTCGGTCCAGCCACCCGGATTCAGCGGCGGCCCCTCGATCGTACCGATGTTGACGACCAGGCCCTCCAGCGAGCCGCCCAGGTTAACGACCGCGCCCGGACCCTTCGCCTCGAAGATGCCGTCGAACAAGGTGTTGCCGGAGATTTCGGCGATCGAGCTTGAGTCAACCGTCACCGTGCCGGCGAGCGCCTGCAGATAATTGGTGATGTAGACACCGTTGGTGCCGGTGATGAGAAGATTGCCCTCGACCTGGATGAAGCCGTTGAGCGTGCCGCCATTCACGATCTCGGCGTTGTCACCGTTGCTGACGTGCACGATTGTCTGAAGCGCGCCCGCGAGGGCACCGGCGGATCCGGGCGCAAACGTGAGGGTGCCGTCGAGTTCGAGCTCAGCCGCGAAGTAGCCCTGAATATTATTCGTTCCCGAGAGGTCGGTCGGCGTGTCGTTCATGGTCAGAGTACTCACGCTGACCGACTCGCCCGCGCCAATAGTGACTGTATAGCCGCTTGTGAGCGCCGTCGCGGAATCAATGATGACATCCGCGGTCGGATCGTTGGGCGCCGTTGCCGGGGTGGCAGTCGAAGTCCAATTCGCAGCAGTCATCCAGTCGCCGCTTACCGGTACAGTACCGCCGTTTGCGAACGTCGTCCAGTTATACGTCGTCATTGCTACCCTCTCGACTGAGTCCAGGCACAGCTTCGCATCGTCAGGCTGGGACACATGACGAAACCGCGATCATTTGGCGCGCAGATCTTACGTGTCTTGAGGCTGTGCCTTGGAAAAGCGTTAAAACTTCACGAAGGCGACACCACCAGGGTGGCGACCGCCTAACGTGGTCTGAACAATGACGACAATGGATTGTATTGGGAAATCACGTGGCGTTTAGATAGATAAACAAACGTAACTGTGATTAAGTTGGATTTGATCCTCTGATCGACTACAATGTGGGGAATTGGTGTACGTCAAGGCAGCGGTTATTTGATTCATCCGGACCGTTGCAAGCACGACCCGACTGCCCCTCGTATTGGTGGATCAAAAGCACAGTCATGTCGTCACGGACCTTTTATTTGCGCAACGAGACCGCTGCGGCCTCATACAGTCATCCGGGATCGCCGCAGGAGGAACATCGAAGCCGCGCGACTCCGCCCGGGATGAGCCGCCGCGACAGTCAGCGGGCCGGACCGAAGATCCCGACCGTCGCTACCCGTTCGCCACACGCTAAACCCGACAGGCGCAGTTCAGCCAAGCACTTCCCGCGCGATGATCAGCTTCTGCACTTCAGAGGCACCCTCATAGATGCGCAGCGCCCGGATCTCGCGATAGAGTTCTTCCACCTTCACCCCGGCCGTCACCCCGAGGCCCCCGAAGATCTGCACCGCGGCATCGATCACCTGCTGCGCCAACTCCGTCGCGTGCAGCTTCGCCATCGCCGCCTCCCGGGTGTTCCGGCCGCCGGACACGTCGCGGCTCCAGGCGGCGCGGTAAACCAGCAGGGCGCTGGTGTCGATCGCCAACGCCATGTCGGCGAAGCGCGCCCGAGTCGTCTCCATGTCGGCCAGCGTCCGGCCGAACATGCGCCGGCTGCGCGCGCGCCCGGTCGCCTCATCCAGGGCCCTCCGTGCGAAGCCCAAAGCCGCCGCGCCGACGGTGGTGCGGAACACGTCCAGCGTCGCCATCGCCACCTTGAAGCCCTCACCCGGCGCCCCCAGCAGGTTGGCGTCCGGAACGACGCAGTTGTCGAAGCGCAACGTCGCCAGCGGGTGAGGGGCAATCACCTCGATGCGGCTCGCGACGATCAGTCCGGGCGTGCCCGCCTCCACAAGGAACGCGGACAGACCCCGCGCGCCCGGCGCCTCGCCACTGCGGGCGAACACCACATACTGACCGGCGATGCCGCCATTGCTGATCCAGGTCTTCTCGCCGTCCAGCCGCCAGCCGCCGGGGACCCGCAACGCCGTGGTGGCGAGCGCCGCGACGTCGGACCCGGCGTCCGGCTCGCTCAGCGCGAACGCAGCGAGAGAGCGGCCGGCCCGCACCGCCGGCAAAATCCGTGCCCGCATCTCCGCGCTGCCGAACAGCGTGATCGGCCCGCTGCCCAGACCCTGCATGGCGAATACAAAGTCGGCCAGTCCGGAATGCCGCGCCAATATCTCACGCGCGAGGCACAAGGTTCGCACATCCAGCGCCGCGGCGCCCGCCTCCGGCACGCCAACGTCCAGCCAGCCGGCCTCACCGAGTTGCAGCGCCAGGTCGCGGCAGGCGGCATCGACGTCGTCGCCGGCATGGTGCGGCCGAGGGTCGATATGCGCCGTCGCCCAAGCCTCCAGCCGCTGCGCGAAGTCGCGGTGGCGGTCCTCAAGGAACGGCCACTCAAGGAACGATATGTCGGGCATGGCTTCAACCCGCCATGGTCAGGCCGCCGCTGACGCTGAGCACCTGTCCGGTAACATAGCCCGATTCCGGTCCGGCAAAGAAGGCGACGGCACCAGCGATGTCGGCGGGTTCGGCGAGGCGGCGCAGCGGGATGGCCCGGGTCAGCGCCTCGATCCGCTTGGGGTCCTGCACCAGCAGCATCGGCGTCGCCGTCGGGCCGGGGCAGACGCAGTTTACGGTGATGTCGTAGCGCGCCATTTCGCGGGCGAGCGACTTGGTGAAGGCGATCACGCCGCCCTTGGCCGCGGCGTAGGCGACCTCACCCGTGCTGCCGACGCGTCCGGCGTCGCTGGCGATGTTGATGACGCGGCCACGCGCCGCCGCGATCATGCCGTCCAGAAAGGTGCGCGTCAGCGCGATCGTGCCGGTGAGGTTGACAGCGATCGCCTTCTGCCAAAATGCCGCGTCGGTCTTCACGAACGGCACGATCACGCTCCAGCCGGCGCAGTTCACCACCACCGTTGGTACGCCCAGCTGTGCCGTCGCCTGCTCGCGCACCTCGTCCAGCCGCGCCGGTTCGGTCACGTCGGCGCCGAAGGCGAGCGCCCGCCGCCCGCGTCCCGCGATCTCGGCGGCCACTCCCGCCAGCGCCGCCTCGTCGAGATCGAGCAGCACGAGGTCGAAGCCGGCGTCCGCCAGCCTGAGGGCGACGGCCTTGCCGATGCCGGAAGCGCTGCCCGAAACGACTGCGATGTCAGCCATGGTGTGTTTCCTGTCCCTGTTGTGCCGGCCAGTGTCCGGCCGGAAGAAATTTTCCCGCCGCGGCGTATGCCCTCTGGATTTGCGGTCCGGGATCGGGCATGGTGTCGTGGCGAACGAACGTTCGTTCATTCTACCTGCGGGCCGCGGCGAAATCAACCGGCCGCTTTGATGCCAACACGGAAGGGACGTAGTGACAGCCGATCGGCCGCGACAGGTGCCCTGTCCGACCCTTTTCAAACGACGGGAGCAACGAACATGACAATCACCCGGGACCGCCTAGATGCCGCACGCTTCGAGCCGAAGCATTTCCTCTGGTCGCTGGACGGCAAGGTGGCGACCATCACCCTGAACCGGCCGGAGCGGAAAAACCCTCTGACCTTCGAATCCTACGCCGAGCTGCGCGACACGTTCCGCGCCCTGACCTATGCCGACGCGGTGAAAACGGTGGTGGTCACCGGCGCCGGCGGCAATTTCTGCTCGGGCGGCGACGTGCACGAGATCATCGGCCCGCTGGTTCGCATGCAGGAAGCCGACGACATGCAGGGACTGCTGGACTTCTGCCGCATGACCGGGGACCTGGTGAAGGCTATGCGAGCCTGTCCGCAGCCCATCGTCGCCGCCATTGACGGCATCTGCGCCGGCGCCGGCGCGATCATCGCCATGGCGTCGGATCTGCGCCTCGGCACGCCCGCCAGCAAGGTCGCTTTCCTGTTCACCCGCGTGGGACTGGCCGGCGCCGACATGGGTGCCTGCAACATCCTGCCGCGCATCATCGGATCGGGCAGGGCGGCCGATCTGCTGTACACCGGCCGGGCCATGGACGGCGCGGAATCGGAGCGGTTCGGCTTCTACAATCGCCTGTGCGAGTCCTCGCAGGTGCTGGAGGAGGCGCAAAAGCTGGCCGCTTCCCTCGCCGCGGGGCCGACCTTCGCGCATGCCATGACCAAGCGCTGCATCCACCAGGAATGGAGCATGGGGGTCGACGACGCAATCGAGGCCGAGGCGCAGGCGCAGGCGATCTGCATGCAGACACGTGACTACGGCCGCGCCTATCGCGCCTTCGTCGATAAGCAGCGGCCGGTGTTCGAAGGGAACTGATCGGGGCAGCCCGGCAGCAAGGAACGCGCCCCGCCGTTTGTGGCCGGGGCGCGTCCGCGCGCGCAAGTCCCTGGCGGTGGTCCAGCCGACCGGCTCCAATCGTCCGGGCGGCGTGGGCTAACCCGCGACCCCTGCCATCTGGTGTCCCACCAGATGCGCATAGAATCCGCCCTTGGCGATAAGGGCATCATGCGAACCGCTTTCGATCACCTGCCCGTCCCGCAGCACCAGAATCACATCCGCCGCCCGGATAGTCGATAGCCGGTGCGCCACCACGATCGTCGTCCGGTCCGCCATCAGCGCATCCAAGGCGCTGCGCACCGCCTGTTCGCTGACCGTATCCAGGTGCGAGGTCGCCTCGTCCAGGATCAGCATCGGCGCATCCTTTAGAAACGACCGGGCGATCGAGATCCTTTGCCGCTGCCCCCCGGAAAGCTGCACGCCGCGTTCGCCGACCCGCGTCGCCAGACCCTCCGGCAGTTCCGCCACGAAATCGGCCAGAGCGGCGCGGGACAGCGCTTGATAGACTTGCTCCCCGGTCGCGTCCGGCCGCGCTAGTCGCACATTGGCCTCCAGCGTATCGTTGAACAGATATGTGTCCTGCGCCACCAGCGCGATCCGGCCGCGCAGCCCGTCCAGCGTCAGTTGGCGCAGATCGATCCCGTCGAGCCTGGTCGTCCCTGCCTGCGGGTCCCAGAACCGCAGCAGCAGGTTGGCGACCGTCGTCTTCCCCGCGCCGGACGGACCCACCAGCGCGACTGTCGATCCCGGACGAACGTCGAAAGTCATATGCGATACGGCTGGCATCGTCCGGCCCGGATAGGTGAAGCTGACATCCTCGAACCGCACGCCCGATCCGCCGCTCGGCACCGCCGGCTCCAGCGGACCGTCGCCGATCGGCACCGGCTCGGCGTGCACCACATGCAGGCGCCGGATGGAGGCGATGGTGTCCGCCAGTTGCCGCCCGACCTGGGCGATCTCGGAAACTGGCAGGAAGGCGGCGATCGAGATCAGCACAAGCAGCGGCAGCATCGCGGGAGCGATCGTGCCCTGTGCCGCCAGCATGGCACCGAGCGCCGCGACCGCCAGCCCCCCGAGCCCCGTCACCGCATCCAGCATCGCCGCCTGGAACGACAGATCGGCCAGCAGCGACAACCGCAAGTCCTGATACGCCCTGACCGCCGCCATGAACCCGTCGCGCCGCAGCCCGGTCGCACCGAACATCACCAGTTCCGCCAGTCCCTGAATGGTCTCCGTCGCGTAGGCGCCAATCAGCCCGAGCGCTTCGCGCGCGGCGGACCCGAGCCGGTCGATCCGCTGCCGCCCCAGTACCGGCGAGGCGCCCGCATACAAAAGGAATGGTGTCAGAACCAACGCCAGCGGCCAGGCGAACCAGGCCAGCGTGACAATGACCGCGACGGGCACCAGGACCGCGACGATCGCCGGGGCGATGGTGTATGCGAAAAAATATTCGACCGTTTCCACGTCCTGCGTCGCCAGCGCCAACAGATCGCCGGACCGCCTGCGCAGCAGATACGCCGGTGCCAGAGCGTCCAGCTTGCGGAACAGGTCGATGCGCATGTCCGCCAGCAGCGCATACGCCATGGCGTGGGCGATCCAGGACTCCAACCAATGCAGCAGTCCCGCCAGCGGCGCCGTAATCAGCAGCGTCACCACGAGCAGGCCGATCGGCGTACCGTTGCGGACGGCGGCCAGCACCAGCGCGCCGAGGATGCTGACCCCAATGAAGGCGGCCACACGGCCGATGCCGGTCAGCACGGTGATCGTCAGTTGTCCGCGATACGGCCGCACGACGCGCAACAGCGTACGGATCGTCTGCCGCCAGCCGACGGAGGCGGTATCCTCGGCCAGGTTGCTTACCACTGCGCCGCCGGCGGATGAGTCCGCGGGCGTCGCCTCAGCGGCGGCCGGAAGCGAGAAGATTGACTCACTTTCCGTCAACTGCGGCCGCATGAGGTCGCGATACGACCCTGGCACCGCGATCAACTCGCGATGATGGCCGGACTGCACGACACCGCCCCTGCCGAGGACGAGAATTCGGTCCGCGCCAATAACACTGGACAACCGATGCGCCAGGATCAGCGTCGTGCGGCCGGTCATCAGGCGGCCGAGGGCTTGTCGGATGATCGCCTCATTTTCGGTATCCACCGAGGACAGCGCCTCATCCAGCACCAATATGGGCGAGTCCCGCAGCAAGGCACGAGCGATGGCCAGACGCTGGCGCTGGCCGCCGGAAAGCTGTGTCCCGCGCTCTCCGATGACCGTTCGGTAGCCGTCCGGGAGTGTCGAAATGAAACCATGCGCGTTAGCCGCCGTGGCGGCGGCGAGCAGGTCCGCCGTTGTCGCAGCAGGGCGGCCAAGCCACAGGTTCTCCTCCACCGTGCCATGGAACAGGTAGGTATCCTGCGAGACAACCGCGATCATGCCGCGGATTTGCGCCGGATCCAGATCGCGCAAGTCGCGTCCGCCGATGCGGATCGTTCCGCTCTGCGCGTCATATAGACGCGACAGCAGCCGCACGATCGTGGACTTGCCCGACCCGCTGGGACCGACAATCCCGACGCGTTCACCCGCATCGATGCAAAAGGACAAGCCGGTATGAGCGGACAGTCGCCCGCCGGGATAGGCAAAGGTGACGTTGTCGAACACGATCTCCGGTTTCAGCGCCTCAGTGCGCGTGCCGCCTGGAAGCGGCGCTTCGGCCTTCAGCAGGGCGTTCACGCCCGTAGCCGCCGCCTGCCCGTTCAGGCCCTGATGCAGCACGGCCCGCAGGTCGCGTAGCGGACGGAAGATCTCGGTGCCGGCCATCAGGACAATCAGCAATGCCTCGATGCTCATTTCACCGTAGCGCACGCGGTAAGCGCCCAGCGCCAGCGCGGCCGCCGAACCGAACGCGGTGCCGAGATCGGTGAAGCCTCGGGTCATCACATTCAGCGCCAGCACCCAGAACGTGCTGTCGGACAGCGCGCGGGCCTTGTTCGCCAGCATCCGGCCATAGGCGGCGCTCTGCCCGAACGCCTTCAGCGTCGGCAGCCCCTGCACGGCATCGAGGAACTCCTCGCCGAACGACTTGAATGTGGCTTGCCGCTCGCGCGAGGCGCGGGCGGTCTTGCGATGCACCGTCGCCGGCAGGATCAGGGTAAACAGCGCGGCGGCGAGCATGACGGAGGCGACCGGCACATCCCACCACGCGATGAAGGCGAAGATCGCAACCGGGGCGCAGGTGGCGATCGTCACCTGCGGCAGGTATTGGCCGAAGAAGGTCTGAAGCTGCTCCACGCCATCGACCATCGACAGCATCACGCCGCCGGTGTGCTCCGCGCCGAACCACGCCGGTCCGAGGGCGACAATTGCATCGAACAGCCGCCCGCGCAGAGTTTCCTGCACCCGTGCGGCCGTGCGGTGCGCGAGCATCGTCCGGCAGTCATCGAGCCACGCGCGCAGCAGGATAGCGGCGGCGGCGGCCAAAAGCGGCAGGACGAGGGTTTCGCCGCGGAATACCCCGGCGAGGAACCGGCCGAGAAAGGCAAAGCGCGCGATCCCGACCGCCAGCGCAAGCAGTCCAAGCGCGGCGGACAGGGCGATGCGGCCTCGCAGACCGGCGGTCATGCGCCAAAGCTTCAGATCGAAATGCATGGACGGATGGTGCCGTATGACCTGCCGGCCGTCGATGGGCGTGCGCGGCTAAGCTGGCCCTAAAGTTGCACGCCTCGCACTGGTATTAACCTCTTGCTCTGGGGGCGGGGATGCTGGTCGAGGCGGAACCCTACGAATACAGCCTGAACCTTCCGACGGCGGCGCTGCTGATCATCGACATGCAGCGCGACTTCCTGGAACCCGGCGGCTTCGGCGAAATGCTTGGGAACGATGTCTCGCAACTCCGGCGCACCATCGAGCCGAACAAGGCATTACTGGCGGCGTGGCGCGGGGCGGGCGGCCTTGTGATCCACACCCGCGAGGGCCATCGGCCGGACCTGGCCGATCTGCCGCCGGCGAAGAAAATCCGCGGACGCGGCGCGACATGTATCGGCGATCCCGGCCCGATGGGCCGCATCCTGGTGCGTGGTGAGGACGGCCACGACATCATCCCCGAACTCTATCCCGCCGCCGGAGAGCCGGTGATCGACAAGCCGGGCAAGGGCGCTTTCTTCGCGACCGACCTGCATGCCATCCTGAACAATCGTGGGATTTCCCAGCTTGTGGTGACAGGCGTCACGACAGAGGTTTGCGTCAACACGACTGTCCGCGAAGCCAACGACCGCGGCTATGACTGCCTGGTCGTGTCCGACTGCTGCGGGTCATACTTCGCGGATTTCCACGACGCGGGCCTGCGCATGATCAAGGCACAGGGTGGCATTTTCGGTTGGGTCGCGCCGTCGGCCGCGGTCTTGAAAGCAATCAACTGATCAAGGGAGCGGCAGGATGAGCGGAAACACGGCAACCGGCTTTCGGCCGAAATTCTGGGTTCCGGGCGACTGGAACGCATTGTTCGGCTTCGGAACAAACATCCTGGTGAACGTCCTGGTTCTGACCGGTCTGCTGCGTTTCGTGCTGAAGATGCCGGATGCGCTGGTTTTCGGTCGGATTCTGCCGGCCCTCGGGATGATGCTGTTCCTCAGCACGGGATACTATGCGTTCCTGGCATGGAATCTCGCGCGCAAGACGGGACGCAGCGATGTGTGCGCGCTGCCATCGGGCATCAGTGTGCCTCACATGTTCGTGGTCACTTTCGTGGTCATGCTGCCGATCAAACTGGCAACGAATGATCCGATCCAGGCGTGGGAAGCAGGGCTGACGTGGGTGTTTGTCCAAAGTTTCGTTTTGATGCTGGGCGGATTTGTCGGGCCGCATATCCGCAAGATCACGCCGCGCGCGGCCTTGCTCGGATCGCTGGCCGGAATTTCCATCACATTCATTTCCATGAGCCCTGCCGCGCAAGTCTTCACGACACCGGTGATCGGCGTGGTTTGCTTCGCGGTCATCCTGGCGAACTGGTTTGGTGGCGTACGCTACTTCGGAGGCGTTCCGGGCGGACTGGTGGCCATCGCCGTCGGTACTGTCATTGCCTGGGTGTCGACGGCGCTCGGTCTCGGCTACGGCGACCTTAGCGTCGGGAAACTGGTTGTGTCAGTCTCGAATTTCGGCTTTTCGTTGCCTCTGCCGGCGTTCAATTACACGTTCGATGGCTTCAAATACCTAGGAATCATTCTGGTCACGGCTATACCGTTCGGCATCTACGACCTGATCGAGGCCCTGGACAACGTCGAAAGCGCGGCCGCCGCGGGCGACAGTTTCCCCACCACCCGCGTGCTGACGGCAGACGGCGTCATTAGCCTTATCGGCTGCCTGATGGGCAATCCGTTCATCAATGCCGTCTACATCGGCCATCCCGGTTGGAAATCAATGGGCGGCCGGATCGGCTATTCGGCGATGACCGGTATCATCGTTCTGGTGCTGACATGGCTCGGCATCATCGCCGTGATCAGCGCGCTGATCCCGGTCGTCGCGATCCTGCCCATCCTGTTGTATATCGGTATGCTGATCGGGTCGCAGGCGTTTCAGGAGTTGCCGCACCGCCACGCGCCCGCGATCGTTCTGGCGTTGCTGCCGCAGTTGGCTGCGTGGGGGAAAACCCAGATCGACAACGCACTCGCCGCCGCCGGAACGAACGCCGCCGCGGTCGGCAGCGGCAAGCTTGCGCAGGTCGGTGTGCTGTATGATGGACTGGCGACGCTTGGCGGAGGCGCCACGCTGGCGGGTATCATTCTCGGCGCCATTACGGTGTTTATTATCGATCGAGCATTCGAAAAGGCTGCCGCGTTCGCGTTGGCCGGGACGGTGCTGACGTTCTTTGGTTTCATCCACGGGGCGGAAGGCATTCGCGTGGACAGTTCGCCCACCGTTGCAGTGTCGTATCTGGCGGTGGCCGGCATCCTGTTCTACCTCGCCCGCTATGCGCAGTTCCACCCGGTAGCCATGGAAGCTCATGGCGACGCGGTAGCTGCCGAGGCGGACTGAGTTAGCTCAAACTTACCGCGATGCCCCCCGCATCTGCTCCTGAAAATACGCCCACGCCGCATCCCGTTGCGCCGGAGTGAGATGCGGCACCCCACGCTGCGCCAGAAACTCCTCGAACCCCACCTGAGACGTATCCACCCGCGATCCGGGCTGGTGCTGCGCCAGCCAGTCCGCCGCGGGCTTGAACCGGGTCCAGCCGGGCTGGGCCGCCGCCAGGTTGACATCGTGCCACTTCTGATGATGCGGCGGCTTCAGCAACTCGGGAAACCGCGTGAAGAATGTATCCACGAACAATTCTAAATTGCGATATCGTGTCGATCCGGGCGCCCAGCCAAACACCGCCAGCACCACGCCTACCCCGAGCGTATCGACAGTCTCCCCCTCCGGCACCAGTGTCGGATAGTCGGCGTGGGTGAACTCGCCGCCGGGCAGGTAGGTCTTCTCCAGCGTATCGTTCGATGGGATCGACAGGAAATGCAGCCCCGTGCCGGCCGGCATGGAGGCGAACAGCCGGACCGGTTTGCCGGCGGCATAGACGTTCGCGGCGAGTTCCCCGCGCCGCAGCTTGTCCTGCCCGATTGTCGGCTCCTCCGTGCGGAGGTCGGGCTTGATGCCAAGGGCGGCGAAGATCGCGCGGGCCGTCAGGTTGGTGCCCGCCCCTTCAACATCGATGTTGACCGGTTTGCCGTTCAGCTCCGCCAGCGTACGGATGTCCGGCCGGGCGCAGACATGCATGTCATTGTCATACAGCTTACATATATACTGTATCTTCTGCAGCTCCCCCGGATACAGGTTCACGCTCCGCGCATAGGCCAGCACGTCGGACGCCACCAGCGCCAGATCAACTCCCGGCAGATGGAGCAAGTCGCCCATGTTCTGCAGCGATCCCTTGCCGACGACCGGCACCACCCGCAGCGTGTCGGAATTTATCACCGAGGTCAGGTCGGTGGCGATTTGCATGAACGTGCCATCGATCTCGCCTCCCATAATGCCGATGGTGGCTGGCGGCGCGGCCGCGCCGGTCAGCAGGGAGGCCGCTGGCAAGGCTGTCAGCAGGAAGCGGCGATGCATGGTTACCTCTTGGTCAGGGCTTGAAGCAGCAAAGCGGCATTCCGGTCGCCCATGTCGGCCGCGCGCTGATACCACTGTCGCGCCAGCGCCGGATCGGGATCGACCCCGCCCACAACGGAACGGTTCAGGAATGCGGGGTCATACAGGCGGCCGAGGCTCAGCGCGGCGGCTGCGTTGCCCCGTTCCGCGGCGCTGCCATAAAGGCGCCGGGCGCCCGAAATATCACCGTTTTGTTCCGCGACCTTACCGCGTGCAAACAGTTCCCCAGCATGCGGATCTGCCAGGCGGACCTCCGGACGCGGTGACGGCACCGGTTCGAGCGACGCGCTCACGGATGGCTTCTCCGACGTTGAAGCGGCTGCCGCCGGTGGAGCGGCCGGATCCGGCTGCGGCTCCGGCGTGGCCGGTTGACCGAGCTTGCGCTCGCGCTCCAGAAGGTCGTTCAGACCGGCCAATTGCTGGGGCGTCGCATGCGGGACGAGTTGCAGCAGGGTCATAATCGTCTCGGCAAGGTTATCGCCCGCCGGCTCCCAGCGGTGTCCCGCCGCGATTTCGCTGTTCGCCTTGGCCAGCAGATCCTCGAACGTGGCATCGTCGGCGCGAGCCGGGCCGCCCGACGCCAGGGCCAGGCAAACCACAAATGATCCCCAAAAAATTCGGGTAGGCATCGAAAGCCCCCGCTGACCGAAACGTATCCCCATGGATGCGTATTGGATTTTGTTTGTCATCAAGCACACATCCGCCTGCCGCGCACGGGACACAGAATTGAAATAATCTTGAGCGGACCTCCTCATAGAGCCGAGACGGCAGCGTCTCCCTGACATGCAATTTCATTGACCCTCCGGCTGCCGCGCCCTAGCTTCAATGATTGGAGTGTCGCCGTATGAACGTGCCTCTATCGCCAGCCGGCCGTTTCCCTCGTTTCCATGGCCGGACAAATTCCTACGCGGCGGCTGGTCCCGCCCTTCCGCCGGGCCTGGATGCGCGTTCGGCTGCCGTGCTGCGGGAAATCGTCGAGCAATATGTTGCGACCGGCGAACCGGTCGGTAGCCGCACGCTGGCACGCCGCCTGCCAATGACGCTGTCGCCGGCTACTATCCGCAACGTCATGGCCGATCTGACCGAGTCCGGGCTGCTGTTTGCGCCGCACACGTCAGCGGGACGGCTGCCGACAGATCAGGGCCTGCGACTGTTTGTCGATGGCCTGCTGAACTTTGGCGAACTGACGGAAGATGAACGCGAGTCGATTTCCGCCGCGCTGGACGCGTCCGGCCGCAGTCTCGAGGACACTCTGGCCGAAGCCAGTTCGCTGCTGTCCGGGCTGTCCGCCGCCGCCGGGCTGGTGCTGGCGCCGAAGTCGGAAGGCGCGATCCGGCACATTGAATTCGTCCCGCTCGGCCCCGGCCGCGCCCTGGTCGTCCTGGTCAACAGCGACGGCCAGGTGGAAAACCGAGTCATCGAGACCCCGCCGGGCCTGCCACCCTCCGCGCTCCAGCAGGCAAGCAACTACCTGAACGCCCGCCTGTCCGGACGCCCGCTGGCGGAACTGCGTCGCGTCGTGGCGGAGGAAATGGCGGCGAACCGCACCGAGCTGGACGCGCTGTCCAGTCTGGTGGTCGCCGCCGGGCTGGCGACGTGGACCGGCGAAGGCCGCTCCGGCAGCCTGATCGTCCGCGGCCAGGCCCGGCTGCTGTCGGATGTGACCCAGCTCGATCGCCTCGCCTCGATTCAGGCGCTGTTCGAGCGGCTGGAGGCGCAGGAGACGATGCTGCGGCTGCTGGAACTGGCCGAGCAGTCGGACGGCGTTCGCATCTTCATCGGCGCCGAAAGCGGCGTGTTCAACACCTCTGGCGTGTCGATGGTGGTGGCACCCGCCCGCAACGAAGGCGGCCGGATCGTCGGCGCCATCGGCGTCATCGGTCCGTCGCGGATCAATTACGGCCGGATCATCCCGGTGGTCGACTACACGGCGCGCGTCATCGGCCACTTGCTGGGCTGACCCCGGGATCGCAAACAAACTGCTCGATTCGGGTTGTTCTCGGCTGTCCTCTTGCCTAATTGATGCGCGACATGACAACAGAACCCCAGCCCGGTCAGGATACCATGCAAGAACAGACAGCGGCGGAGCCGGATGCCGCGCCCCCCGGCCAGGAGATCGGGCCGGAGCAGGCCCTGCTGGCCGCCAACGAGCGCATCGCCGCCTTGGAAGCGGAATTGGAAGACATGAAGGAACGCTGGATGCGGGCGGAAGCGGAGAACGCCAACGTCCGCGCCCGCGCCAAGAAGGACGTTGACGACACCCGTCAATACGCGGTGCAGAAGTTTGCCGCCGACGTGGTTGACGCGGCCGAAAACCTCAAGCGCGGCATCTCCAGCCTGCCGCCCGCCACGGACGACCAGCCGGCGATCGTCGGCAAGGTGCGCGAGGGCCTGGAAGGCGTCGAGCGCAGCTTCGTCAGCACGCTGGAGCGCAACGGCATCAAGCGGGAAGACCCGGTCGGCCGTCCGTTCGACCCCAACCTGCACCAGGCGATGGCGGAGCAGGAGAGCGACCTGCACCCGCCCGGTACGATCATTCAGGCCTGGTCGCAGGGCTGGACGCTGAATGGCCGCCTGCTGCGCCCGGCCATGGTCGTCGTCTCGAAAGCGCCGGCCCCCGAACTCGCCGGCCCCGCCCAAAAGTGACGCCGGTCCGGGAATTGTGACAGAACGGAACGGAAAAATTGGCTAATACCCTTGTCGTGACCGGGTCCGTCCCATACATCCTACAGGATTACACCGTAGGGACTGCGTCGGTGCTTCGGGCCAACGCCGTCCGCTGAAAGGAGCCTCCATGAGCAAAGTCATCGGTATCGATCTTGGTACCACCAATTCCTGCGTCGCCATCCTCGAAGGCAAGGACGTCCGCGTCATCGAAAACGCGGAAGGCGCCCGCACCACACCTAGCATGGTCGCCTTCGCCGACGGCGGCGAACGCCTCGTTGGCCAGTCCGCCAAGCGCCAGGCCGTTACCAACCCGACCAACACCCTGTACGCCATCAAGCGCCTGATGGGCCGCCGCTATGACGATCCGCTGGTCGCCAAGGACAAGGGGATGGTTCCATACACCATCGTCCGCAATGACAACGGTGACGCCGCTGTCGAGGTCAAGGGTGAGAAATACTCCCCGAGCCAGATCAGCGCCTTCATCCTCGGCAAGATGAAGGAGACCGCCGAGGCGTACCTCGGGGAGCCGGTGTCCCAGGCGGTCATCACCGTCCCGGCCTACTTCAACGACAGCCAGCGCCAGGCGACTAAGGACGCAGGCCGCATCGCCGGCCTCGATGTGCTGCGCATCATCAACGAACCCACTGCCGCGGCGCTCGCCTACGGCATGGACAAGAAGCACGCCGGCACCATCGCCGTGTATGACCTTGGCGGCGGCACCTTCGACATCTCCGTGCTGGAGATCGGCGACGGCGTGTTCGAGGTGAAGTCCACCAACGGTGACACCTTCCTGGGCGGCGAGGACTTCGACCTGCGCGTCATCGACTACCTGGCCGATGAGTTCCGCAAGGAGCAGGGCATCGACCTGCGCAAGGACAAGCTCGCCCTGCAGCGGCTGAAGGAAGCCGCGGAAAAGGCCAAGATAGAGCTGTCTTCGTCCAAGGAGACCGAGGTCAACCTGCCGTTCATCACCGCCGATGCCTCCGGGCCGAAGCATCTGGTGATGAAGCTGTCGCGCGCCAAGCTGGAATCGCTGGTGGACGACCTGATTGCCCGCACCCTGGAACCCTGCAAGGCCGCGCTGAAAGATGCCGGCGTCACCGCGGGCGAAATCCAGGAAGTCATCCTTGTCGGCGGCATGACCCGCATGCCGAAGGTGATCGATACGGTGAAGGCGTTCTTCGGGAGAGAACCCGCTCGCAACGTCAACCCGGATGAGGTCGTCGCCATCGGCGCCGCGGTCCAGGGCGGTGTGCTGCGCGGCGACGTCAAGGACGTGCTGTTGCTGGACGTGACCCCGCTATCGCTGGGCATTGAGACCCTGGGTGGCGTTTTTACCCGTCTGATCGACCGCAACACGACGATCCCGACGAAGAAAAGTCAGACCTTCTCGACCGCCGACGATAACCAGCAGGCGGTGACCATCAAGGTCTACCAGGGCGAGCGCGAGATGGCGGCTGACAACAAGCTGCTAGGCAACTTCGACCTGACGGGTATCCCGCCGGCTCCGCGCGGCGTGCCGCAGATCGAGGTCACGTTCGACATCGACGCCAACGGCATCGTCTCGGTGCAGGCGAAGGACAAGGCCACCGGCAAGGAGCAGCAGATCCGCATCCAGGCCAGCGGCGGGCTGTCCGAGGCCGATATCCAGCGCATGGTCAAGGAAGCCGAGGCCAACGCCGAGGCCGACAAGAAGCGGCGCGAGACGATTGAAGCCCGCAACCACACCGAAAGCCTGGTCCATCAGGTCGAAAAGAACCTGAAGGAGCACGGCGACAAGGTTGGCGCGCAGGAGCGTGGCGAAGCCGAAGCGGCGGTTGCAGCCGCGAAGACCGCGCTGGAAGGCTCCGATGCGGAAGCCCTGAAGCAAGCCTCCGACCGCCTGAGCCAGGCGGCGATGAAAATCGGCGAGGCGATGTACAAGGCCGAAGCCGCGCAGGGCGCCGGACCGGCTGGCCCTGGTGCCGGAGCCGGTCCGACCGGAGCCGCGGATGACAAGGTCGTCGACGCCGAATTCGAGGAAGTCGATGACAAGAAGAAGTCCGCCTGAGGTTTCCGGGCTGACGTAGTGTGAAAGGTCGCGCCCGCGCTTCATCGAAGGCGGGCGCGATTGCTGTTTTATCGATGGCATCGGCTGGTGGGGACGACGCATTAAGGCGGTCCCTGGCGAAAAAGGGCTAAGATGGCCAAGCAGGACTGTTATGCCACTCTCGGCGTGGCGAAGGACGCGAGCGCGGACGACCTGAAGAAGGCGTATCGCAAGCTCGCCATGCAATATCACCCGGATCGCAATCCCGGCGACAAGAAGGCCGAGCACCGGTTCAAGGAAGTCAGCGAAGCCTACGACATCCTGAAGGACGACCAGAAGCGCGCCGCCTATGATCGCTTCGGCCATGCCGCGTTCGAGCAAGGCGGCGGCGGGGCGGGTCCCGGTTTCGGCGGTTTCGACTTTTCCGCCAGCGGCGACCTCGGCGACATTTTCGACCAGATGTTCGGCATGGGCCGTCGAGGCGGCGGCGGACGCACCCGCAGCGGGGCCGACGTGAGGCAGGGCGTTGAAATCAGCCTCGCCGACGCGTTCTCCGGCACCAAGGTCAACCTGCGCGTACCAACGCGGGTCAAGTGCGAAAGCTGCAACGGCACCGGGTCGGAGGACAAGGGCCGCGCCGCCGAGACCTGCCCCACCTGCCAGGGTGCGGGCAAGGTGCGCCAGCAGCAAGGCTTCTTCCTCGTCGAACGCACCTGCCCGACCTGCGCCGGCCAGGGCCGCGTGATCCGCAATCCCTGCCGGGTTTGCGCCGGTGCCGGGACAGTGCAGCGCGAACGCAGCCTTCAGGTGGCGATCCCCGCGGGTGTCGAGGACGGCACCCGCATCCGCCTGACCGGCGAGGGCGAGGCGGGCGGCGCCGGCGCCCAGAACGGCGACCTGTACGTGCATGTCTCGATCCGGCCGCATGAGTTCTTCCAGCGCGAGCAGGCCAATATCCTGATGCGCGTGCCGTTGCGCATGACCCAGGCGGCGCTCGGCGATGAGATCGAAGTGCCGGTGATTGACGGCTCGCGCGCCAAGGTGAAAGTCCCGGCCGGCACCCAGACGGGCGACCAGTTCCGGTTGCGCGGCAAGGGGTTCTCGGTCCTGCGCAGTGCCGCGCGGGGTGACATGTTCATCCAGGTCGCGGTCGAAACGCCACAAAATCTGTCAGCCCGGCAGCGCGAGCTGCTCGAAGCGTTCGAGGCGGAGGCGCAGTCGGGCGGCAAGGGCAGCCCCGATCATGAGGGCTTCTTCGCCAAGGTGGCGGCATTCTTCGAGGGCGGCCGAAGCTAACGCCGCCCCCATCATCGGCTATCGGCGGTTGCGCCTGTTGCCACCAGCTTCTCCAAATACGATCGCATCAGGGCGACGCGGGCTGCCGCGCCCGCGACCCAACAAAAGTGCACAAGTCCCCGCTTGCTCACCGGATCGCCGGCATTGTTAGCCAAGCGGACATAAGGGCTGATCAACTCGGCATCGACCCCGTCCAGGCGGAACAGCACATAGTTGGCGATCGATTGGTCAGTGTAAGGCAACGCCTCCCGCCCGTAGAGGGATGCCCGGTTGTGCATGATCCGGCCCATCAGCTCCAGCATGCGGCCGTGTCGTTGCAGATTGGGTATGCCGAGCGTTCCTGAATTGAACCCCATCCTGGATCCGGGCGAGCATTTGTCGTCTTGGAACAAGCTGGCACCCACAAAAAACGATGTGGCAAGCGGTTCCGGCTCCACTGCCGCACAGATCCGGTCCGACCGGCCGATGTCCCACAGCATGGGAGCGACAGGCAGATCGAACAGAATATCGGCATCGACATAAAGTAGCGGCTGGAACTCCCTTGCATCCGGCCAACTGCCGATCGTCAGGCGGGCCGCCATATAGGCCATCGGGTCGCGGGCCGCGGTGGGCAGCACAACCAGCGGTGCCCGCATCCCCGGTGGCGCGAGCGCCGCGATTTCCGCCGTGGTTTTATCGGTCAATACCGCGATGGCGCCCTCGTAGCCGCCCGCGGTGATCAGCGACCTCAGGCTGAGTGCGAATTGCTGCATGATCTCCGGTGCACCGAACGCCGCAAAGTAGATAAGAGGACGGTACCGGTAGATCATGTCGATCCGCCAGCCATCCCGCAGCAGCGGCAACCGGTGCGGCCACTCCGATCGATCGAACGGCAGGTTGTAGCGCAGATCGATGGCCACTGTTCCCACCTTCAGCAGAAACCCGGGCGTCACGCTGCCGCGTTCCGGCCGCGTCCCGCGATCGGCTGACTGAACCAGCCATTCCGCCGCCAGGACGGCCGCCAGGATGGCCACGTCGTCGCCGGTGATCGCCAGGAACCGGGCCGGCTCGCCGGAATCGCCATCCACGGACACGACGGCATCGGTGTGGTCCTGAACCGTCAGAAACCAGCCATTGCGGGAAAACATCAGGCTGCGGCGGTCGGGGGAACGTATCACGGTCCATCCGCCGAGCGGGCCGCCGGCCAGCACCAGCTGCAATGCGGTTTCATCATCGCGCATGTGGTTGCCGAAGTTCGCACACAGCTCTCGGGCGAGATCGCCGATGACAAGGATATCGGCTTCGGCGCCGGCGTGAAGCGGGTTCCGGTGGACCAGCGCTCCTGTGCTGCGTTCGCGGCATAACACAGTGCCCATGGATGACAGCAGGCAGATGATGGCACGAACTCCTGAAGTCTGTTGCGGGGACGTAGCATAATCCCCGCCCGAAGCGACAGTCCGGAGTTGGAGCACGCGGGCGACAGCCAACGGACGGCGGCATGGTATGGCCGGAAGATCGGGCAAGGGGCCACTCTCGGCCGCTCACCGGGCATGATGCCGCTCTTGATCTGTTCAGCCTACTGGACGGGCGGCGCGACCGCACGCAGACTCGCGCGGCTAACCGAGGGGACTATCATGACGCTGCACATCGGTATCGCCGGCATCACCGGCCGGATGGGACGGCTTCTGGCCGAGGAAGTCCAGGCGGCGGGAGCCGAACTGACCGGCGGAATCGGCCTCGACGCGCCGGAGAATCCGGGGTTCGAACTATTCTCGGATCTGAACGCCTTGGCCGCCGCGTCCGACGTGGTCCTGGACTTTACCCATGCCTCGATCGCGCAAGCCCACGCCGCCGTCATGGGCGCGTCCGGCAAGGCCTGGGTGCTCGGTACCACCGGATTGTCCGCGACCGACGAAGCCGCTGTCGCCGCCGCTGCCCAGCACATCCCCATCGTCTATGCCTCCAACTACTCCCCCGGCGTGAACCTTGTGCTAGCCCTGGCCGAGCGTCTGGCGGCTGCCCTGCCGGATGACGCGTACGACGCGGAGATTATCGAAATGCACCATCGACAAAAGGTAGATGCGCCTTCCGGCACCGCCATGGCCATGGGTCGCGCCGTGGCGAGGGGGCGCGGCGTGGCGCTCGATGACGTTATCGAAAGCGGACGGCACGGCCACACGGGCGCCCGCAAGACCGGCGCCATCGGCTTTGCGTCGCTGCGCGGCGGCCAGGTCGTCGGCGAGCACAGCCTGATCTTCGCCGCCGGGTCCGAGCAGATCGTGCTCACGCACCGCGCCTTCGATCGCCGTGTCTTCGCCACAGGGGCTGTCCGGGCGGCCCTGTGGGTGGCGACGCGGCCGCCACGGCTCTATTCGATGATGGATGTCCTTGGCATGGGGTGAATTGGGGGGCCGCTATAGCTTGACCCGGGCGGCGGTTTCGGCCAAACACCGCGCATTAACGTTTCACTTGGCATCCTGCCGAAGGCCGCCTTCGGGCCGGCTTCCAACCATCGCGACGCGAGACACCACCTTATGCGCGACACGGGCGAGTACCTGTTCACCTCGGAGTCGGTTTCCGAGGGCCACCCCGACAAGGTCGCGGACCGGATCAGCGACACGGTTCTGGACGCATTCCTCTCGGCCGATCCGTATTCCCGCGTCGCCTGCGAAACGCTGGTCACCACCAATCGCGTCATCCTGGCCGGTGAAACCCGCGGGCCGGAAAGCGTGACCCCGGAACTTCTGACCGAACTGACCCGTGCCGCCATCCGCGACATCGGTTACGAACAGTCCGGATTTCACTGGGCGCATGCGGATGTTGCGGTCTATTTGCACTCGCAATCTTCGGACATTGCACAGGGCGTTGACAGCGCCGGCAACAAGGATGAGGGCGCCGGCGACCAAGGCATCATGTTCGGCTATGCCTGCCGCGAAACCTCGACGCTGATGCCGGCGCCGCTGTACTACGCGCACGAGATCCTGCACCGCATCCGCGACCTGAGGAAGGCCGGCGACAAGTCGGTGGCGGGTCTGCTGCCCGACGCCAAGAGCCAGGTGTCCTTGCGCTATGTCGATGGCAAGCCGGTTGGCGCCACCTCCGTCGTGATCTCTACCCAGCACGAGGAAGGCCTGGAGCAGTCTCAGATCAAGGCGCTGCTGTGGCCGTTGGTCGAGTCCATCCTGCCCGCCGGCTGGCTGCCTCCGGAGTCGGAATTCTACGTCAACCCGACCGGGAATTTCGTCATCGGCGGACCGGACGGCGACTGCGGCCTGACCGGGCGCAAGATCATCGTCGATACCTACGGCGGTGCGGCCCCGCATGGCGGCGGCGCGTTCAGCGGCAAGGACCCGACCAAGGTTGACCGCTCAGCCGCCTATGTTTGCCGCTATCTGGCGAAGAACGTCGTTGCATCTGGCCTGGCGGACAAGTGCACTTTGCAGATCAGCTATGCTATCGGCGTGTCCGACCCGCTGTCGCTGTACGTCGATCTGCACGGCACCGGCAAGGAGGTCGATGAGACCCGGCTGGAGAAGACCCTGCGCGAGCTGGTCAACCTGCGTCCCCGCGGCATCCGCGAGCACCTGAAGCTGAACCGGCCGATCTATGTGCCCACCTCGGCGTATGGCCATTTCGGGCGGGAGCCGGACGAGACGAAGGGCACCTTCACGTGGGAAAAGACCGACCTGGTCCCGGCCCTGAAGTCAGCCTTCGGCCGCTAAAGCCCCCAGCCGATCGGCTGTATGGCAGGAGCCGCGGGCACAAGCTGCGGCCGCGCCAGGAAGTCCTGCTCGATGTGACTTTGCCCCGGCTGCGGTTCCGCGAAGCGGATGCGGCAATGCCGGGGCACGCGTTTCCGGGCCAATTCGGCGAACTCTGGCTGGAAGTCGGCTTCGGTGGCGGCGAGCACGCCATAGCCCAGGTGCGCGCCCATCCGGAGGTGGCGCTGATTGCCTGCGAAGTATTCGAGAACGGCATCTGTTCGTTGCTTTCGGCGTTGGTGCCGGAGGGCGGCGAGGCCGAGGCGCCGCTGCCCGCCAATCTCCGCCTCTGGGCTGAGGACGCGCGGATCCTGCTGCACACGCTGCCGGATGGCTGCCTCGATCGCCTGTTCCTGATGTTTCCCGATCCCTGGCCGAAGATGCGCCACGCGAGGCGCCGTTTCGTCCATCCTGCCCATCTGCCGTTGCTCGCGCGGGTGCTGAAGCCAGGGGCGGAATGGCGGGTGGCCAGCGACGATCCGACCTATCAGGCCTGGGTGCGCGACGTCATGGGCGCGCAAACGCTGTTCGAAGCCCCGGAGCCGGCGGCCGAGCGGCCCGCCGGCTGGCCGCTCACGCGGTACGCGGTGAAGGCCCTGCGGGCGGGCCGGCAACCGCTGTATTGGACGTTCACGCGCCTGTAGTGGACAGAATGGGCGGATGATGGTTAACCATCAGCCTTCATTACAATCTTGATAGGGAAAACATCGGCATGACTCGGTTCAATCGCCTGACGGCCGCGGTCGTATTGCTCGCGGTGCCGTTGCTATGCGGTTCGGCCCTGGCTCAGCAGGCCGCCGCTCCTGTTTCGTCCTCGGATGTCGAGCGGCTGACCGCATCGGCCTCCGTCGTCGCGGTCGACCCGGCCAGCCGCGTTATCACGATCAAGACCGAGGACGGCGACGTGGTCGATGTCACGGCCGGCGAGCAGGTCCGGAACTTCGCCCAAATCAAGCCGGGCGATATGATCGTCGTCACCCTGCAGCGGTCGCTGACCTTCACGGTGTCGCCGCCGGGCACGAAATTGCCGTCCGCGTTCGTGGTGGACCGGGGCGCCCGCGCCAAGCTCGGGGCGAAGCCGGCGGGCGTGCTGTCGCGCTCGACATCGCTGACCGGCGTCATCACGGCCGTGGACGTGCCGGACAATACCATCAGCGTTGCCCCCCAGAGCGGCGGGGCGATCCATGTCCTGGAGGTGCACAATCCGGAGCGCCAGGCCTATCTGCCGAAAATCGCTCCCGGCAGCCTGCTGACGGTGACCTACACCTCGACCGTCGCCCTCGACGTGACGTCACCCGCGAAATAGGGACGGGGCTGCCGGCTGAAATCAGGTGCGATTTTCGGCATTCTTGCCCTTGATCCGGTGGGGCCGGGTGAGTATACCCCCTGCCTCACCGGTTCGGGGCCGTAGCTCAGTTGGGAGAGCGCCTGAATGGCATTCAGGAGGTCAGGGGTTCGATTCCCCTCGGCTCCACCACCGGTCCAACCACCGCTTACGAGAGCTGGTTCAGGTCCCGCAGAAAGTCTGCAGCACCCGCTCCTCCTCGCGCGGCCCCATCGCGTAGGCTGCCCGCGTCGGATCGTCGGCATAAGGCCGCGACAGCACATCGAGCAGCATGTCGAACGGTGCGAAATCCGCGCGCTCCACGGCCGCGGCCAGCGCGGCCTCCACCAGATGGTTGCGCGGAATAAACGCCGGATTTGCCGCCCGCATCGTGGCGGTCACCGACTCCGATCCGCCCGGCTCCTGCGCCATCCTGGATCGCCACCGCACTGCCCAGGCGTCGGGCGCGGCGGCATCGGCGAACAGCGTCCGCAGCGCCGCGTCGTCCGTCACTGCGCCGGCCAGCGCCCGGAATCCGATGGTGAAATCGACCCGATCCGCCCCCAGAAGATCAAGAAAATCCTGCGCCAACGCGTCATCGCCGTCCCGCTCGGTGGTCAGGCCAATCTTGTGGCGCAGGCCGGACAAGTAGGCGGCCTGGAAACGAGGGGCGAACGCAGCTAGCGCCTCCTTGGCCGCCGCCATTGCCGAGGCGTTGTCCGGACCAAGCAGCGGCAGCAACGTCTCCGCCAGCCGCGCCAGGTTCCAGTGCGCGATGCGCGCCTGATTGCCGTACGCGTATCGCCCGCCGCGGTCGATCGAACTGAACACGGTCGCCGGATCGTACTCGTCCATGAAGGCGCATGGGCCGTAGTCGATCGTCTCTCCGGCGACTGAGCAGTTGTCGGTGTTCATCACCCCGTGGATGAAACCGATCAGCAGCCAGCGCGCGACCAGATCGGCCTGGGCGGCTACGACTGCATTGAAAAATGCCAGGTATGGATTCGCCGCCCCCGCCGCATCCGGGTAATGCCTGACCATTGCATAATCGGCCAGCAGCCGCACCGCGTCCGCATCGCCGCGAGCGGCAAAATATTGGAAGGTGCCGACGCGGATATGGCTTGCGGCAACCCGGGTCAGCACGGCCCCGGGCAGCCGGGCCTCTCGCCAGACCGGTTCGCCCGTGGTCACCGCGGCGAGCGTGCGGGTTGTCGGCACGCCGAGCGCGGCCATCGCCTCGCTGACCAAATATTCGCGCAAGACGGGACCCAAGGCGGCGCGGCCGTCGCCGGCCCGCGAAAACGGCGTTTGGCCGGACCCTTTGAGCTGAATGTCTCGTCTGACCCCGTCGCGGCCGACGACCTCGCCGAGCAGGCAGGCCCGGCCGTCGCCCAACCGAGGCACGAAATGACCGAACTGATGCCCGGCATAGGCCATTGCGAGCGGCTCGGCCCCCGGCGGCATGCGGTTCCCGGCCAGCATGGCGATGCCTTCCGGGTTGGCCAGTTCGTCCGGATCGATGCCGAGGTCGCGCGCCAATGTCGTATTCAGCCGCACCATGCGCGGGCTCGCGACCGGCGTCGGATCGAGGCGGGCGTAGAAGCGGTCGGGCAGGCGCGCGTAGCTGTTGTCGAATGGGATGCGAAGGGGCATGGATCAACCTTGGCGTTTCATCGCGGCGTATGCCACCCCATATGGGGCGTATGATCCCATTGTCCGTGCTTGATCTTTCGCCCGTCCCCGAAGGCAGCAGCCCGGGCGACGCGTTGCGCAACTCAGCCGATCTGGCGCGGCATGCGGAGGCGCTGGGTTATGCCCGGTTCTGGATGGCGGAGCATCACAACATGCCCGGCATCGCCAGTGCGGCGACAGCCGTCGCGCTGGCCCACGTCGCGGCGGCGACCAGCACAATACGCGTCGGCGCGGGCGGCATCATGCTGCCAAATCATGCGCCGCTGCTGATCGCGGAACAGTTCGGCACGCTGGCGGCGTTGCATCCGGGACGCATAGACCTTGGGCTGGGCCGCGCGCCGGGATCCGATCAGATTGCCGCCCGCGCGATACGGCGCAATCTGGCCGCCGACGAAAACCAGTTCCCGCAGGACGTGATGGAATTGATGCGGTATTTTGAGCCGCCGCAACCGGGCCAGCGCCTGCAGGCCGTGCCGGGCTCGGGGGAAGACGTCGAAGTCTGGATTCTCGGTTCGAGCGCCTACGGTGCGCAATTGGCGGCAATGCTGGGGTTGCCATACGCGTTCGCATCGCATTTCGCCCCAGCGATGATGCGCGATGCCATCGCGGTGTACCGGGAGCGGTTTCGCCCGTCGGAACGGCTGGCGGAGCCGCATGTGATGCTGGGCGTGAACGTGTTCGCGGCGGATACCGACGCCGAGGCGCGGCGATTGTTTTCCTCGCTGCAACAGGCGTTCCTGAATTTGCGCCGCGGCCGGCCGGGCAAGTTGCCGGCACCTGTCGAAAGTCTGGACTCTGGTCTCGACCGTTATGGACGGGCGATGCTGGAGGACGCGCTGTCCTGCTCGGTGGTTGGCGCTCCGGACACGGTGCGCGACGGGCTGCGGGCGATCGTTGCAACGACGGGTGCCGATGAGGTGATGGTGACCGCGCAGATCTACGATCATGCCGCGCGCAAGCGGTCATTCGAGATCCTGGCGGACGTCGTGCGGGGGTAGTGCCGGGTCAGGCCATTCCCGCCAGCGTTTGTGCCGGGTCTGGCCCTAAAGCCTCGGGCGTCCAGTCCTGTTTCATCGTCAGCAACTCTATTAACGCGGAGGTGTCCGCATCGCGATCCACGCCGATGGCGGCAACGACACGACCGGTCTTGACGTAGTAGGCGATAAACTCGGGCTTTTCGAGGTCGCCATGTACGACAATGTCGTCCCAGCCCGTAGCGTGACCGATATAGGTTAACTGCTTCATGTACTGGATCGTCCAAAACACCGGCACGGCATCGTAGCGAACGTTGCGTCCCAGCATGTTCAACGCCGCGACGCGGCCCTGCTGCTCCGCGACGCGCCAGTGTTCGACGCGAATTGGGTCGCCGTCGCCGTGCAGCGGAAAGCGCGCAATATCGCCTGCCGCGAACAGCCGATCGGCGGCGCGAAGGTGGGGATCGACCGTGAGACTGCCATCGTCGTTGCGATCCACACCCCCGATATACCCAGTTTCCGGTGCTACACCGAATCCAATCACCACCAGATCGGCTTGGACCTTTTCACCGGACTTCAGAACAATGCTTGGCCCCCTGGCGTCTCTCTCGATGGCTGCGATCTGCTCGTTGAAGCGGAATGTTACGCCACGGCTTTCATGCAGCCGCGTGAAAATGCCACCGATCCGGGCGCCTAACTGTTTTTCGAACGGCGCCTGGTCCTGAGCGATGACGGTTACGTCCAATCCGCGCTCGCGCAGGCTCGCCGCGACTTCCATGCCGATGAAGCCGGTGCCGAGAATAACCGCCCGGTCGCTGCGTTCGGCCCGCGCCAGAATGGCATCGGCATCCGTTCGGTTGCGCAGCACAAATACATTTGGTCCGTCCGCTCCGGCGATCGGGGGCCGCTTTGGCGACCCGCCGGTGGCGAGCAGAGCGGCGTCGTAGTGCAGAACGAAACCGTCGGCGAAAGTAATGCGGCGCTCTGCCGCGTCGACACGGGTCACCTCGGCGGTCAGCCGTTCGATGCCATGCTGGCGATAGAAGGATTGGCTCTGCAACGGCGACTTTTCCGCTCCCTGCTCGCCGGACAGGAAATATTTGCTCAGTACCGTCCGGTCGTACGGAACCCGGTTCTCCCGGTCGAGGATGACGATGCGGCCCGCGAACCCCTCCTGCCGCAAGGTCTGCGCCGCCAGCGCACCCGCCGCGCCGCCGCCGACGATCGCGAAGCAGCGGGCATCGGGGGAGGATTGTTTCGGGGCGTCGGCGGGATGACTGAGCTTGATGCGCCCCGCCTCCAGGCGGACCTCGAAACGCGCCAGGCCATCGACCGCGGGCGGTTCCAGCACCGCACCGGTTCGTAAACAGAACGCTGCCTTGTGCCAGGGGCAAATGATCTTGTCGCCGTGACGCAGGCCGTCAATAAGGGGTGCCCCGGCATGGGGACAGGTTCCCGCGACGGCGTAGACGGCATCGCCGTCCCTGAACAGCAGGACCGACTCGCCATCGACCTCGACGGGCCGGAGCGCTCCGTTCTCGCAATCCTCCAGCGAGTCGACATCGTATTCCTGCCGCGGCATGGCGTTTCTCCCGACCTGACCCGGAAGAATTAAGCGCGGAGAGCGGCGGCGGTTAGCGCGGTCCAACAGTCGTGATGGCTCCGGGCGGCGGCAGCCCAACCCCGGCGATGATCGTCCGTTGCTGCCCGAACCTTGTGTTGGAGAATGCCGTGACATCCGACCCCGCCTTGTCCGCCGATCGGCGGAGCCTGCTGAAATGGACGTCGTTGATCGCTGGTGCGACCGGGCTTGGCTTGGGCTCCGCCCGGGTGCAGGCCGCCGGCCATGCGATGTCGCGAGAAGTTGGCGGCCTGCGCAAGGGAATGCTCAGCTACATGTTGGCGCACGAGCAATTTCCTGTTCCGGAATTGGTGGAGCTTGGCGCGCTGGCCTCGCGGTCCGGCTTCCAGGTGCTTTCGACAAGCGATCATCTCCAGCCGTGGCAGGCAAACGAAGCGCATGCCGGACAGGCGTGGGTCACGATGGCGGCGCTTGGCGCCCAATCGCATAGCTGGATGGGCACGACCGTAACCTGCCCGACGCTGCGCTATAATCCCGCCGTCGTCGCCGAGGCGTTTGCGTCGCTCAGTCACCTTTACCCGGGCCGAATTTTCCTTGGCGTCGGTTCCGGAGAAGCCTTGAACGAACAGGCCGCGACCGGCGAATGGCCGAAATGGCAGGAGCGTTGGGATCGGCTGATCGAAGCGATCACCGTCATCCGTCAGCTTTGGACGGGCGAGAACGTTGCATTCAAGGGAAAGTACTACGATATCAACGCGAAGTTGTACGATCCGCCGGCAAAGGCGATTCCCTTGCTGACGGCGGCGAACGGCAAGAAATCGATGCGGCTGGCTGGGCAGCATGGTGACGGCCTGATCAGCGATCCGATAAGCTGGAAAAAATTCAAGCCGGACTGGGAAGACGGCGCTCGGGCGGCCGGCAAAAACCCTGCCGACATGCCGGTGCTGATCGAGCATTACGCTGTTGTCGGTGACGAGGCCGCCGCCAAACAAGCCGCTGAATACTGGCGCTTTGGCCCAAAGGCATGGAAGTCGCTGTTCGACGTGCGCGATCCCGCGACGATTCAGCAGCAGGCCGATGCGCAGACCCCGCTGCATGAGGTGCTGAAGTCCTGGGCGGTGGGCACCGATCCGGCCGTGCACGTCAATGCAGTACGGGAACTGTTCGACAGCGGTGCGACCATAGTCAACATCCACTCCGGCCAACCCGACCAAAAGAAGGTGATCGAATTCTACGGGGCCCACGTGCTGCCCAAATTTCGGCAGCCAGCGTGAGATGAACAGCAGGTAACAATTTTGCTGCGCCGCGGCGCTTGCCTCACGCGTCGCCACGCTTAACTCCTTGTCATGGGGCTGGTTAAATATGCACTGAAGTTTCGCATCACGTTCTACGTGATGTCGATACTGATCATGTTGGCCGGGATCGGGTCGTATTTCGTCATGCCCAAGGACGTGCTGCCGGAAGTCGGTATTCCGGTGGTGACGATCGTCTGGACATACACCGGTCTTGACACCCCGGAGATGGAACAACGGGTCACGACCTACACCGAATTCGCACTCAGCAACAACGTCAACGGCATTCGCGATATGCAGAGCACGACTCTGCAGGGTGTGACCATCACGCGGATCTATTTTCAGCCGGATGTCAGCATCGATCTGGCGTTGTCCCAGGTTACCGCCTCCACCAATTCGATTCGCGCACTGCTGCCGCCGGGTATCCAGCCTCCGGTCGTAATGCGATTCTCCGCGTCGTCCGTTCCGGTCATCCAACTGGCGCTTAGTTCCAAAAAGGAAAACGAGCGGCAGCTTTACGATTACGGTCAGTATCGGGTGCGGCAGGCGCTGACCACCGTGCCGGGATCGACTTTGCCATCGCCTTATGGCGGGCAGCCCCGCCAGATCATGGTTGATCTCGATCTGCACGCGCTGCAGGCCTTCGGGCTGACGCCGGCGGACGTGACCAATGCGATGACCGCGCAGAATGTGACCGTGCCGTCTGGCCTGGCAAAGTTCGGCACGAAGCAATACGTCATCCGATTGAATTCGACACCTGAAGCCGTTGCGACGCTGAACGAGGTTCCGATCAAGGTCGTCAACGGTTCGCCGATCCTGATGCGCGACGTTGCCTATGTGCGCGACGGCGGCCCGCCGCAGCAGAATATCGTCCGGCAGGATGGCCAGCGCGGCGTGCTGCTGACGGTGCTGAAAAACGGCGCGGCATCGACACTGTCGGTGGTCAACACGGTAAAGTCCTTGCTGCCCGGCATCCGTGCGGCCGCGCCGAAGGATATGCAAATAACGCCGCTGTTCGACCAATCGGTGTTCGTGTCCGGCGCAATCAGCGATGTGCTACGCGAAGGTGCCATCGCCGCCGGTCTGACCGGGCTGATGATTCTGCTGTTCCTCGGGTCATGGCGTTCGACGCTGATCGTGCTGGTTTCCATTCCGCTATCGGTTTTGGCCTCCATGGCGATGCTTGGCGCACTGGGCGAAACCGTGAACATCATGACGCTCGGCGGCATGGCGCTGGCCGTCGGCATCCTGGTGGACGACGCGACGGTTGCGATTGAAAACACCTACCGGCTGATGGAGGAAGGGCACGACTTCCGACAGGCCGTGGTCGAGGGCGCGGCCGGTATCGCCAAGCCCGCGCTGATCTCCACCCTGTCAATCTGTTGCGCTTTCGTCTCCGTCACCTTCCTGACCGACGCACCTAAGTTCCTGTTCACGCCGCAGGCGATGGCGGTGGTGTTCGCCATGCTTGCGTCGTACGTGCTGTCGCGCACGATGGTGCCGATCCTGATCGATGTGCTGGTGAAGATCGAGCATGAGAAGCGGGGGGAGAAGAAAACCAGCCCCGGGTTCTTTGGCCGCGTCCACGCCCGGTTCGAGCAGGGCTTCGCCGCATTCCACCGCGCCTATGTCGGCCTGCTGCATGTGGTGATCGCCCGTCGGTGGATCACGCTTGGCGTGGCTGGAACGATTCTGGCGACCGCAGCCTTGCTGTTTCCGTTCGTCGGCACCGACTACTTCCCGCAGGTCGATGCGGGGCAGATGACACTGCATGTCCGCGCGGCACCCGGAATGCGCATCGAGCAGGCTGAAAAGTTGTTTCAGCAAGTCGAAGACACGATCCGGCAGATTGTGCCGCCGCACGAAATGGGCACGATCATCGACAATATCGGCTTGCCGGCTTCGAACTACAACTTTGCTTTCGGCAACGGCACCTTCGTTGCCTATAACGATGGACAGATCCTGGTGACCCTCAAGCCCAACCACGGCTCGACCTTCGCCTACCAGAAGAAACTGCGATCGACTTTGCAACAGCGCTTTCCTGATGCGATATTTTATTTCGAAGCGGCCGACATGATCACGCAGATCCTCGATTTCGGCGTGCCTTCGCAGATCGACGTGCAGATCAGCGGGCGCCATGCGGCCAAGGATCTGGAGGTTGCGCAGTCGATCGCCGCTAGGCTGAAGCGCGTGCGCGGCGCTGTCGATGTCCACATTCAGCAGATCACCAACGCGCCGGAATTTTTCGTCAAGGTGGATCGTCAGCGCGCAGCGGAGCTTGGGCTGACTGAGCAGCAGGTGGCAACCGATCTGAACGTTTCGCTCGCCGGCAGTTTCCAGGTGAACCCGAACTTCTGGGCCGATCCGGTGAGCGGGATTCCATATCAGGTTTGGGTGCAAACGCCGGAGTATCGGAACGATTCGATGACGTCGCTAAACAATACGCCTCTGCTGGTTTCCGCGCCGACCGGGATCGGCCCGAGCGCACTGCAAATGCTGTCGAACGTCGCAACGATGCAGCGCGGCAGCGAGCAGACCGTCGGCAACCACGTCAACACGCAGCCGACTTACGATGTATATGCCGCGGTCCAGGATCGCGACCTCGGCGGCGTGCAGAGTGATATCAACGCGATCGTTGCGAACGAACAGCAACAATTGCAGCCGCCGGACCGGATCTCCGTGCGCGGCCAGATTCAAAGCAAGGATCAGGCATTCGAGCATATCGGTGCGGGACTGCTCGTCGCACTGGTCGCGGTGTATCTGCTGATGGTGATCAACTACCAGACCTGGGGCGATCCATTCGTGGTGTTGGCGGCGCTGCCACTAGCGTTTTGCGGCATCGTCGCTAGCCTGTTCATTACGCAGACAAGCTTTTCGATCCCGTCCCTGATGGGCGCGATCATGAGCGTCGGCGTCGCCTCGGCGAATTCGATCCTGCTGGTGACCTTCGCGCGCGAACACAGGGAAAAGACCGGTTGCGGCGCAGTGGAGGCGGCGATCCTCGCCGGGGAAACGCGTTTGCGCCCGGTGCTTATGACAGCCGGCGCGATGTTCGTCGGGCTGCTGCCGATGGCCGTCGGCATCGGCGAAGGCAGCGAGCAGAATGCCGCACTGGCTCGCGCCGTGCTGGGTGGAATCAGTGTGGGCACGTGCTCGACCCTGCTGTTCGTGCCGTTCCTCTACGCAACACTGCGCCGCCGCGAGGCCAAACCTCTGGAAAATTACATATGACCGAAGAGACCCCGCCGCCGCCGCGCAAGCGAATCATCGCTTTTGTTGCAGTACCAGCATTTGCTTTGCTGCTGCTGGGCGGCTGGATACATTACGAAACCTATGCAGCCGCAAGGACGACGCAGCAGGAGCAGGAGGATTTCGTTCCGCAGGTTCGCACCACAACCGCGCGCAAGGACGCCAAGCCCGTCGAGCTGACGTTGCCGGGCCAGACCGAGGCGTTCAACGTCGCCGGCCTGTATCCTCGCGCCACGGGCTACGTCGCCGAGCGCCGGGTCGATATCGGTAGCCGCGTGCACAAGGGCGATCTGCTGTTGCGCATCGCGGCACCCGACCTGGACCAACAGTTGGAGCAAGCACAGGCTCAGCTTGGTCAAACCAAAGCAGCTGTCCTCCAGGCGCAGGCGCAGGTCCGCTCCGCGGAGGCGAACACCAATCTGGCGAACGTCACGAAATACCGCGAGACGACGCTGGCCAATCAGGGCTGGGAAACCAAGCAGAACGCCGACAACGCGACGGCGAATTTTTCGGTCCAGACAGCCGGCATATCCAATGCTCAAGCCGGCGTCGCGGTCGCCGTCGCCAACCAGAACGCCCAGCAAGCCACCGTCGATCGGCTTCAGGCGCTGACCGCATTCGAGCAGGTGAAGGCCCCGTTCGACGGCGTGATCACCGCCCGCAACGTTGAAGCCGGAGACCTGCTAACGCAGGACAACGCCAGCGGCACACCACTGTTCAGCATCGCCCGCGATGACGTTCTGCGCATCGCCGTCTGGGTCCCGCAAAGCGGTGCGATCGGCATTCATGACGGGCTTGACGCGACTGTCGCGGTTCCGGAAATGCCGGGCCGCGTCTTCAAGGCGCACGTCGCACGCACCGCCGTCGCCTTGCAGTCGGCCTCGCGATCGATGCAGACCGAGGTCGACGTGCCTAATCCGGACGGTGCGCTGCGGCCGGGTTTGTTCGTTAACGTCACGTTCTCCATTCCGCGCCAGGCGCCCGCCGTAGTCGTGCCCGATGAAGCCTTGGTGTTCAACGCAGCGGGGCTGCGGGTGGCAATGGTCGAGCCGGACAACACGATACGGTTCCAAACTGTATCGGTTTACCGCGATTTCGGCACCTCCGCGGAACTGCGAGATGGGCTGCAGGGGGGCGAGACGCTGGTGCTCAGTCCGCCAACCGATCTTGGTGATGGTAGCAAGGTTCAGGTGTCGCAGCCGCCGGCACAGCAACCGGATACCGGCGCAAAGCAAACCGCGAGCCGCTGACTATAGTCAGCATTCATATACTGCGTTCCGGCTGGAACACTCGAATCGCTATGCCGGCATGCCCATCCTTTCCTTCGCCAGTGGGAGGCTTGAGCATGCTGAAACTCACGGGAACTCCGAACAGACCAAGCCCGTCGGGATACCGGATGGTGCAAATCTGTCTGATTTTGGCGGTCGCGGCCTACGGCGCGGTGGTGGTGCAGAACGTGACCGGAGTGCTGAAGGGCATCTTCCACCATCCGGTCATCGTTCAGGTCGCCGATCGGCCGAGCCGGTGAAGTCTTAGTAGTCCGTCAGCGGCGGCTGGCCGCCATAGCCGGGCGGGGGCGGGGGGCGCCTCTGATCGTAGCCCGGCGGCGGTGGCGGCGGGGGACGCCGATCATACTCCGGGGGAGGCGGCGGCCGGCGGGGCGGAGGCTCAACGATGCAACCGGTCAGGCCGATGGCCGGAATCAGCAGCAATGCCAGGGGTGGGACTCGCATGAGACGCTCCTTATTCCATACGGTTTTCCGCCCAAGCGGGTCGCGCCGGTTCGGATGTTGCGATGGTTAGCGCCGCAAGCGGCCCGGGCATTGCAAATTAGTCTACGGAAGTTTCCGCCGAGCATCAGACCGGCGCGAGGGCTGGTCGAGCAATATCTTTATGCCGCCACCAGAACGCGTCATACGGACGCCATGCTTCCCGAGACCTTCCGCACGGCCCGTCTGCTCCTCCGCCCGATCGCGATGGCCGATGCCGGCCCGATTCATGACGCCTATCTCCGCTATCCCGAGGCCGCGCAATTCCTGATCTGGAGGACACAGCGAACCCGCGCGGATATCGAGTCTTATATCCGCTCCTGTCTGACAACCCCTCCGCACCGGGCGCGGACCTACGTGTTGCAGGGCCGCCGGGACAGCGCGATCCGCGGCGGCTTCGACCTCCGGCAGCCCGAGCGCCATCGCCTGGAGTTCGGCTTCGTCCTGGCACGCCCGTGGTGGGGCCAGGGACTGATGACGGAGGCGCTGACGGAGGTCGTGCGATGGGCGCTGGCGCAGCCGGCGATCTTCCGCATCGGCTCCGTCTGCGATGTGGAGAACATCGGTTCGGCGCGGGTGATGGAAAAGGCCGGGCTTGTGCGGGAGGGTGTGCTGCGGCAGTGGCTGATCCACCCGAACATCAGCAAGGAACCGCGGGATTGCTTCAGCTACGCGCGTGTGCGTGAGCAGCCGGCGATGGCGGGGTGATTCGTCCGGCCGGCGCGCGGGGGCCTATTCATCCATGTCATCGGTGATCCGCCGCACCAGGATCTCCCGCTTGCCGACGTGGTTTGCGGCGCCGACAATCCCCTCCTTCTCCATCTGCTCGATCAGCTTCGCCGCCTTGTTATAACCGATGTTTAAATGTCTTTGGATGAACGACGTGGAGGCCTTGCCCTCCCGCGCCACCACATCCACCGCCTGATCGAACAGGCTCTTGTCGCTGTCGCTCGCGCCCGAGATGCCCGACACGCCGCCGCCATCGCCATCGCCAGATGCATCGGCCGACTCGGTCACCTCGTCCAGATACGCCGGTTCGCCCTGTTCGCGCAGGAACGCAACCACCTTCTCGACTTCGTCGTCGGAGACAAACGGCCCGTGGATGCGGGTGATCCGTCCGCCGCCCTGCATGAACAGCATGTCGCCCATCCCGAGCAACTGCTCTGCCCCCTGCTCACCGAGGATGGTCCGGCTGTCGAACTTGCTGATCACCTGGAAGCTGATGCGCGTCGGGAAATTGGCCTTGATCGTGCCAGTGATCACATCCACCGACGGCCGCTGCGTCGCCATGATCACATGGATACCCGCCGCCCGCGCCATCTGAGCCAGCCGCTGCACCGCCTGTTCGATCTCCTTCCCCGCCACCATCATCAGGTCCGCCATTTCGTCCACGACCACCACGATGAACGGCAGGATTTCCAACGCCAGCGGCTGTTCCTCGTGCGTCGGGCGGCCGGTGTCCGGATCGAACCCGGTTTGCACCTTGCGGGTCAGCACCTCGCCCCGGGCGCGGGCGTCGGCGACCCGGTCGTTGAAGCCACCGATGTTGCGGACGCCAAGCTGGCTCATCGCGCGGTAGCGGCGTTCCATCTCCCGCACCGTCCATTTCAGTGCGGTTACCGCCTTGGCGGGTTCGGTCACCACCGGTGCCATCAGATGCGGGATGCCCTCATACGTGGACAGTTCCAGCATCTTCGGATCGATCAGGATCAGCCGGCACTGGTCGGGCGACAGGCGATACAGCAGCGACAGGATCATCGCGTTGACCCCGACCGACTTGCCCGAGCCCGTGGTGCCCGCGATCATCAGATGCGGCATGCGTGCCAGATCGGCGAAGATCGCCTTGCCGCCAATATCCTTGCCGAGGGCGAGGGCCAGCTTGCTGGCGCCCCTCTGGCCGTCGTCGCCCGACAGGATTTCACTCAGGAAGACGGTTTCGCGCTTGCTGTTCGGTACTTCGATGCCGATGACGTTGCGGCCGGGGACGGTGGCGATACGGACCGCCGTGACAGACAGACTGCGTGCGACGTCGTCCGCCAGCCCGATGACCCGGGCGCTGCGGATGCCGGGCGCGGGCACCAGTTCATAAAGCGTAACCACCGGACCCGGCCGGATCTCCACGATCTCACCCTGCACGCCATAATCCGACAGCACCGTTTCAAGCAGCCGGGCATTGGCCTGCAGCGCCTCCTCGCTCGGCCCGCTGACGGCGCGGGCGGGCGGGTCCTTGAGCAGCGACATCGGGGGAAACTGCCAGGCGGCTTCGCCCAACGGCAAACTCGCCTGCTGCGGCTTGCGCGGCGGAGGTGCGGGTGGCGGCCGGATGCTGCGGATGGGCGGCGGCACGAACTCGGTGATCCGCGCTGCCTCCAAAGGCGGCGGATCGCGTGGTTCGGCCTGGCGCACCACCGGTCGAAGGCGGGGTGGTTCCGGTGCATCCTCCGTCTCCGTCTCCGGCGCCAGGCCCGGCCCGCGGTTCACCAGGCCGACCAGCCATCCGGACGCGTGGCCCATGCTTTCGGCAGCGGAGCGTCCGCCCGAAACCGAAAACCGTGCCGTGATCGCGGCGGCGCGGCCGGCGGTGCTCCATTCGGATCGCGACAGCCCGAGCGACATCAGGCCCAGGACGATCGCCAGGGCGGCGCCGAGCAGCCAGATCGCGGCCTCGCCTGCAATGCCGAACAGCGAATGGCCGGCGTCCAGCCCGGCGGCGGCCACCACCTGTCCAATGGAGCCGCCCAGTCCGGCGAGCACCGGCCAGGGAGTTGCCCGAGCGATCGGCAAGGTGCTCGACACGCCCGCCAGCAGTGGCAAAGCGGCAAGCAAGGCGGCGAGCCGCAGACCGAAAGAACCAAGTCCCCGCCGGGAGGCGATTCGCCAGCACCACGTCAGCATCGCAAGACCGGGCAGGACGCCGACGATGCCGAATCCCTGCAGCAGGAAGTCGGCCAGCACCGCGCCGGCCGGTCCCGCCAGGTTGCCAACATGCCGAGAGGTCGCTGTGTTCAGCGACGGGTCGCGCGGATCGTAGGTCGCCAGCGCCACCAGCACGGCCAATCCGACCAGCCCGAGCAGCAACCCGCCGAACTCGGCGGCGCGCTGGCTCATGAGCTGCTTCAAGGCCGGGGAGGCGAAACGGCGTGGCTCCATCGTGGTTGATCGCGCGGCCATGAATCCAGTCCACCTGTTTCTGCGAGTTTTGCGGAGGAGTGTGAACTATAACCGGGAAGGCACTGATAAATGAAGCGCGATCGATGCCGTCGCCGTCGTAGCCGCATTATCGCTTTCCCGCGCCATCATGCGTGCTAAAAGCCAGCGCACTGTGCGGCCGGTCACCTCTCCGGTTCGGCAACGCAAGCTATCCGACGGGAAGGAAATGATCATGGACGCGGTTACAACAAACCCAACGCCCCGGCTGCTCGCCAATGCGTTACGGTTCCTGGCGATCGACGCGGTGGAGAAAGCGAACTCGGGACACCCCGGCGCGCCGATGGGCATGGCGGACATCGCCGAGGTGCTGTGGCGCCATCATCTGCATCACAATCCGGCGGACCCAAAGTGGCCGAACCGCGACCGGTTCGTGCTGTCGAACGGCCACGGCTCCATGCTGCTGTATGCGCTGCTGCACCTGACCGGCTACGACCTGCCAATCGAGGAACTGAAGCAGTTCCGCCAGTTGCACTCGAAGACCCCTGGCCATCCGGAATACGGCCTGACGCCGGGTGTGGAAACCACCACCGGGCCGCTGGGCCAGGGCATCGCCACCGCCGTCGGCATGGCGCTGGCCGAGCAGCAACTGGGGTACCAGTTCAACCGTCCCGGGCACACCATCGTCGATCACCGCACCTTCGTCTTCCTGGGCGACGGCTGCATGATGGAAGGCATCTCGCACGAGGCGTGCTCCTTCGCCGGGACCGAGCGGCTGGAGAAGCTAATCGCCTTCTACGACGACAACGGCATTTCCATCGACGGGCACGTCGATGGCTGGTTCACCGACGACACCGCCAAGCGCTTCGAAGCATACGGCTGGCGGGTGATCCGCGATGTGAACGGCCAGGACAGCGCCTCACTTTCCGCCGCGGTGGCCGAGGCGCTGACGCCCGTCGGCAAGCCCACTCTTATTATATGCAAGACCGTTATCGGCTGGGGTGCGCCCAACCTCGCCGGCACGCACGAATCACATGGTGCGGCGCTCGGCGCCAAGGAAGTGGCGGCGACCCGCGCGGCGTTGGGCTGGAGCTATGCTCCGTTCGAAATCCCGGCCGAAATCCGCACCGCCTGGGATGCGCGAGCCGCGGGTGCCCAGCGCCAGGCGGAATGGGAAGACGGGTTTTCCGCCTACGCCAAGGCGTTCCCGGCCGAGGCGGCGGAGTTCCGCCGCCGGGTGTCGGGCGCTCTGCCGGCCGACTTCGCCGCCAAGGCCGACGCGGCGATGGCGGCGGCCGCGGCGGTGACCGATCCGGTCGCGACCCGCAAGTCCTCGCAGAACGCGATCAATCTGTTTGCCCCGTTCATGCCGGAGTTCCTGGGCGGTTCGGCGGATCTGACCGGGTCCAACCTCACCAACTGGAAGGGTTGCGTCGATATCGAGCACGGCCAAGCCGGCAACTACCTGCACTATGGCGTGCGCGAGTTCGGCATGGTGGCGATCATGAACGGGGTGGCGCTGCATGGCGGGTTCATCCCGTTCGGCGGCACCTTCCTGGTGTTCGCCGACTACGCCCGTAACGGCCTGCGGCTGGCGTCGCTGATGCATCTGCGTTCGATCTTCGTGCTGACGCATGACAGCATCGGGCTGGGTGAGGACGGCCCGACGCACCAGCCGATCGAGCACGCGGCGTCGCTGCGGCTGATCCCCGGACTGGATGTGTGGCGCCCGGCGGACAACCTGGAAACCGCCGTCGCCTGGCGGGTGGCGCTCGAGCGCGAGCATGGGCCGAGCGCCCTGCTGCTGTCGCGGCAGAACCTGCCGCAGCACAACCTTGGGGTCGAGCGGGCGGCATCGATCGCGAAAGGTGGCTATGTCCTGTCCGATACGGATGGGAAGCCTGACGTCGTGCTGATCGCTACCGGGTCGGAGGTCGGGATCACGACGGCGGCTCGCGATCTGCTGGCGGCAAAGGGGGTGAAGGCCCGCGTCGTGTCGATGCCCTCCTCCACCGTGTTCGATCGGCAGGATGCGGCGTGGCGCGATTTGGTCCTGCCGCCGGGCATTCGCCGCGTGGCGGTGGAAGCCGGCAGCACGATGTCCTGGTATAAGTATGTCGGACTGGACGGCGCGGTGGTCGGTATCGACCGCTTCGGCGAGTTGGCACCGGGAGGCGCGGTGATGAAGCATTTCGGCTTCACCGCCGAGCATGTGGCGGAAGTCGCGGGCTGAGGTCGATTGGGCTGGGCCGGCGACCGGTCCAGCCCAATGCCGCCGCTTCGATCAGCGCCACGCCCGGCTGAGTAGTGCGTCCAAAGCGTTGATAATGCGAGTATCTTCATCGACCAGTGACCCGACGGACGGGCCGAGAGCAGCCCGCGGGACGTGTGTGATCTGGAGCGGGGCGAGCACGACCTCGGTATTCTCGATCAAAAAATGAGGCCCGACGTCACTGTCGGCCTGGCCAAACTCGGCGGCTGATAAGAGTGGAACAATCACCCGCCGCGGAGAGCTTCGGAAGCGATTGGATTGGACGACGACCACGAACGGAATTGCTTGCCGGTTCCGGCCCGGATTTCGGTGGACGCTGAACTGGTCGCTCATCAGAGGTCGCTGAAGTCGTCCGCGAGGGATCCGTGCTTCGCGACAAACGCGGCATCAGCCGCGATATGGTCCTCGATCTGCTGCTGCCGACGGGAATCCTTCGCCTCGGAGTTGTCGACATAGGCGGCCAACAGGGCCTCGACTGTCTCGGACAAATTCGAGGTCAACCCTCGAGCCCGGCGAACCAGATCTTCATTCAGACTCTATGTTTACCGCGCGCTTAGGACCTGTTCGATCGTAACCCATGGGTGCCTCCGCAATGCGCATGATATGCGCATCTGCTTAAACGTCAAGCAATGACGGTTTTGTTGTCGCGGTTGGAGTTTCAGCAATCACCGCTTTTCGGAATCCAAAGTCTTCCCGAGCGGCGCCACCCGAACGATGCATTCGTCGAATTCCGAATGTACGGTCAGCGGCCTTTCTCGCCGTCGCCGCCAGCCCGAAATTGGCGGTGGACCGAGCGTTCGTGGACGCGATCTCTGCATGGGCGCCGGGTGAAGACGACGGCTGACCGCAGCGGCGAACTCACCGTCCCAGTAACTGATCCAAGACCCGTCCCTCGATTGCCGCCGCTTCTGGATCGCCGCGCCGCCGCGGCCTCGGCAAATCCACCAGCACATCCATCGCCACCCGCCCGGCATCCAGCAGGAGAATCCGATCAGCCAGAGCCACTGCCTCGCTGACGTCGTGCGTCACGACGATCGCGGTGAAGCCCTTGTCCAGCCAGACCTGCTCGATCAGCGCCTGCATCTCGATGCGGGTCAGCGCGTCCAGCGCCCCGAGCGGTTCGTCGAACGCCAGGATGCGCGGGTGACTGACCAACGCGCGTGCCAGGGCAACACGCTGCTTCTGGCCGCCCGACAGCACCGCCGGCCATTCCGTGGCGCGGTCTTCAAGCCCAACCTGAGCCAACGTCTCGATTGCCAGCCGGCGGCGATCCGCCCCGGCCTTCGCATGCGACAGCCCGACTTCCACGTTCGCGACGACGCGCTGCCACGGCAACAGCCTCGGCTCCTGGAACATCAGCCGCACGGTGTCGCGCCAGCCTGTCGGCCGGCCGTCGATCACGACCTGCCCGGCTGTCGGCTGGTCCAACCCGGCCAACAACCGCAGCAGCGTGCTCTTGCCGCACCCGCTGCGGCCGACGATCGCGACGAACTGGCCGGCAGGGATCTCCAGATCGATCACATGCAGCACTTTCTGCATACCGAAAGACTTCGCAACGCCACGAAGGCTGACCGGCGACCCGTCCGAGCTGGCACGGATATCGGAGTCTCTGAAAGCAGTTTCGACGCTTACGTTCATGGCTCAGAGTTCCGCGTATACGGGGTTCCAGGCGAGGCACGTGCGCTCCAGCAACCGCGCGATGCTATCGGCCAGCTTGCCGAGCGCCGCGTAGATCAGGATCGAAACCACCACGACATCGACCATCATGAATTCCCGCGCGTTCATCGCCATGAAGCCGATGCCGGACGATGCAGAAATGGTCTCCGCGACGATCAGTGTCAGCCACATGATGCCGAGGCCGTAGCGCAGTCCGACGAAAATGGACGGCAGCGCGCCGGGGAACACGACATGCCAGAAGATCGCTCGTTCCGACATCCCGTAGGCACGCCCCATCTCCAGCAACTGCCGGTCCACCGAGCGCACACCATGGAGTGTATTGACGTAGATAGGGAAGAACACCCCGAGCGCCACCAGGAACAGCTTGGCTTCCTCTCCAATGCCAAACCAAAGGATCACCAACGGGATCAGCGCCAGGTGCGGGATGTTGCGCACCATTTGCAGGGTGCTGTCAGTCAGTTTCTCGCTAAGCCCGGACAGGCCGTTCAGCATGCCGAGCCCGAAGCCGATACCCCCGCCGATGGCGAAGCCGGCGAAGGCGCGCCACGTGCTGATCTCGATGTCGCGCAGTAGTTCGCCGCTCCGGGTGACACGCCAGAACGCCTCGGCCACCGCGGTCGGTGCCGGCATGATCTGATCGCGCAGCACGCCGAACCGGGAGGCTGCCTGCCAGGCCAGAAGGATGACGATGGGAACGATCCACGGCAATGCGCGCTTCATCGAGTGGGCTCCGTTCTACACCGCGTCATCGGCATCATCGTCCTGGCCCGGCGTGTCCAGGCCATGACGAGTGGGTCGAGACGAGCAGGTTGCTTTCACTCCGCCGCGATCCTGTTTGGCGCGGCGCGGAAATCACGGCCCGGTTCCCGCGGACGTTGGCCAATGCCGAGCACCGGGAACAGCAACTCGGCGACGCGATAGGCTTCTTCCAAATGCGGGTAGCCGGACGCGATGACGGTCTGCACGCCCAGCGCCTGATACTCGCGCAACCGCTCGGCTACTGTCTCCGGACTTCCGACCAGCGCCGTTCCGACACCGTGCCGCACCAACCCGACACCGGCCCATAAATTCGGACTGACCTCCAGCTTGTCGCGCCGCCCCTGGTGCAGTTCTAGCTGCCGGAGCTGTCCGACGGAATCGGTATCGGCGCGCAGCCGCGCCTGCGCGGTGGCGATGGTCTCGTCCGACAGGTGGCTGATCAGCCGATTGGCGGCATGCCATGCCTCGGCGTCGGTCTCTCGCACGATCAGATGCACGCGCAGACCAAACGCCAGGGATCGTCCGTGCGCCTCGGCCCGCGCTCGCACCGCATCCAGCTTCTGCTTCACCTCGGCGGGAGGTTCCGCCCAGGTCAGATAGGTGTCGCAATGGCGGGCCGCGACCTCGATCCCGGCGGCCGACGAGCCGCCGAACCACAGCGGTGGATAGGGTTTCTGTACGCTGCCGAAGAACCCGAGTCTGGCCTCCCGCGCGGTCAGATGCTTGCCGGCGTGATCGACCGCGCCATTGGCTAGCAGTGCGCGCCAGATGTGGAGGAACTCGTCGGTCAGTGCATAACGTTCGTCGTGATCCAGCAGCAGTCCGTCGCCGGCCAGTTCCTTTGGCTGGCCGCCGGTGACGATGTTCAACAGCAGGCGGCCGTCGCTGATCCGGTCCAGCGCCGCGGAGTGGCGCGCCGCCAGACCAGGCGTGAGGAATCCCGGCCGCAGCGCCAGCAGGAATTTCAGCCGCTCGGTTTGCGGCGCGAGCGCCGCCCCGACCATCCAGCCGTCCAGGCAGTTGGTCCCGGTCGGCAGCAGCGCCCCCGAATAGCCCAGCCGATCGGCTGCGCGGGCGATGTCGCGGAGATAGCCGATGTCGGCAGGACGATGGCCCGTCTCGGTCCCGAGATAGGATCCATCGCCACTCGTCGGCAAGAACCAGAACAGATCGAGAGGCTGATGAGTCACGAATGCAATCCCCTAAACGTTTGCGCGCCAGACGATATCGGAAACCTTGATGTCGACGGGAACCAGACCCAAAGCACGGAACCGGGCCGCGACCTTCTGCTGACTGCGGATGATGGCATCATCCATTCGCAAAACCTCGAACGGGTCCCGCGCCAGTCCGCGAGCCCAAACGTCGGGCGCGATACCCGTGGCCGTGCCCAGAATCCCGGCAACCTCCTCGCGATGACCCTTCGCGTAAACGCCCGCCGCGGTGAAGGCGTTCGAGCACCGCCAAGGTAAGCCCGGGGTTCGCGCGCACGAACGGTCCATTGCCGAGAAAGAAGGAAAACTGCTGGCCGATCTCTGTGTTGGTCGTCAGGGTGCGCGCGCCGGGCCGCGTGTTGAACAGCGAGGCGTATGGTTCCCAGATGCTCCACGCATCAATCGCCCCGCGCTCGAACGCAGCACCGGCATCGGCCGGACCGAGGTAGATGGGCTCGATCTCGTCGTAGCGAAGGCCGGCCCTTTCCAGCACCAACAGGGCGAAGTTATGTCCCGAGGACCCGCGCCCGAACGCCAGTTTCTTGCCTTTGAGATCAGCCAGCGTCTCGATCTTGGACCCGGGTGGCAGCAGAATCGATTGCGGCGGCCCAAGTTCCGCCCCGACATAAAGCAGATCGGCATGCGCCGCCTGGGCAAACACCGGCGGCGTATCGCCGACGGCACCGACGTCGATGCTGCCGACACGCATTGCTTCCAGCATCGGCGGCCCGAACTGGAATTCGATCCACTCCACCGCATAGCCCTTCGGCCCGAGCGCATTCTCCAGAGCATTGATGGCCTTGGCAGACATCAGAAGGCCTTCGCCCTTCTGGAAGCCGACCCGCAGGGTCTTGGAGTCTGCTGCACGTGCGCGGCTGATCGCGGGTAGCGTCAAAGGCAGCGACGCGGCGGCGGCAAGAAGACGGCGTCTGCTGAAATTCACCATTCTTGGTCCTTTGTTACCAGTCCACGTCCAGTCCCAGCAGACCGAGAATCTCCCGGCGCAGATCGCCAAGGCCCGCATCGCCCCGGTGCCGCGGAAACGGCTGATCAATGGTTATGTCCGCCTTGATCGAGGCCGGACGGTCGCTCAGCACGATCACCCGGTTTGACATGAACAGCGCCTCATCCACGTCATGCGTCACCAGCAGCGCGGTAAAGCCGCTGCGCTGCCAGAGCGACACCAGTTCCTTCTGCATGCTGACCCGGGTCATCGAATCCAGCTTGCCGAGCGGTTCATCCAGCAGCAGCAGTTTCGGATCGTTGACCAGTGCGCGGGCGAGCGAGACGCGCTGCGCCATGCCGCCGGACAGTTGATGCGGATACGCGGTGGCGAAATGCGCCAAGCCGACGAGCTGCAGCGCCTGGTCCACGCGATGGCCCTGGCTGCGCAGCAGGCCGCGCGCCTCCAGCCCCAACGAGACGTTGGCCCGGACGGTGCGCCAGGGATACAGCGTCGGGTCCTGGAACATCACCACCCGGGACGGATCGGGACGCGTGATTGCCTCGCCATCGGCCAGCACCGAGCCGACCGTGGGGGTTTCAAGCCCCGCGACCAGGCGCAACAACGTGGACTTGCCGCAACCGGACGGCCCCAGCAGCGACACCAGTTCGCCAGGAGCGATCCGTAGCGAAATGCGGCTCAGGTACCCGGAAGAAACTTGCCGTCCAGGTCAAAGCGATGACTGACATCCAGGACATCGATAGCGGCGCCGGGAAGAACCGGCGCTGCGGCAAGATTGCCTACCATTGCACGAGTCCTTTTTGCCAGGCGAGAAGCCGGTCACGCAACCGGAACAGCAGGGTGATCAACCCGGTGCACATCAGCGCCATCACCAGCAGCGCGGCATACATATTGGCGTAGGCGGCCCAGCCCTGCGCCCATTGCAGATACCAGCCGAGGCCGGACTTCACCCCCATCATCTCGGCCACCACCAGCACCGAGAACGAGGCGCCAAGACCCATGAACAGGCCGACGAAGACCGACGGCATGGCGGCGGGGATGGCGACCTTCAGCACCAGGAAGCGCTGGCTGGCGCCCATCGTCCGGGCGACGTCGTAATAGGCCTTGTTGACCCCGGCGACGCCGGACCAGGTCAGCACCGTCACCGGAAAGCCGGTGGCCAGAGCGATCAGGAACTCGCTGGCGCTGTGGCTGGACGGGAAAGCGAAGAACGCCAGCGGCAGCCAGGCAGTGGCCGGCAGCGGTCCGATCAGCCGCAGCACCGGGTGCGCCCAGTAGCCGACGGCCCGCGACCAGCCGACGGCCACGCCGAATGTGAAGCCGACCACCGCGCCGATGGCGTAGCCTTGGGCCAGCAGGAGGATGCTGTGCCAGACGCTGTCTCCCAGTCGCGCATAATCGTCGGTGACGACCTCCAACAGCGCCTGCGGGGAGGCAAAGAACGGTCTGGGCAGGATCGTGAATTTAGCGGTCACCAGCTCCCACGTCGCCAGCACGGCGGCGATCGCCACGAGCCAGGCGCCGGATTCCCGCAGCTTCGCCGGCAGCGTAAATCGGAACAGCCGCTCACCGAGCGTAGCGAGCAGCAGAATCGCGGCAATGCCCCCGGATATCCGCACCAGCAGGCCGGTGCGCTCGAAATCGTCGATATCGGGCAGCGCCTGCGTGATCAGCGCAGCCACGCCCCAGACCGCCGCGGCCGTCAGGCCGGCATACCAGAAGCCGGCGCGCACATCCTCGACAGGCGGGAAATCAGCGAAATCGCGATCGAGTTCCAGCGAGCTAGCTGAGGACATCGGCATACACCTTCGCTGCGAATTTCTCTGGATTGGTGCTTGGCTTGATCACGGAGATGCCTTTCAGCTCCTCCGTGTACAAAGCCAGTTCCTGCCGCAGGTCGGCACCGATCGGATTGTGCCCTTGGGTGTGGCTGCGCAGCATGTCGGCCAATTGCTCGGGCCTGGCCGACAGCGCGTAGGGCGTGAAGAGCGCGGCGGCCTCATCGGGGTGGTGGAAGACGAAATCCTGGGCTTCCAGGATCGCCTCGGTCACCGCGGCCGCGGCGGGCCGGTCGTCGCGAATCAGGCTGCCGCGCACGCCCAGGACGCAGCACGCGCGGTGGGCATATTCGGCGTCGAGGTTGTTCGCCACCTCGACCAGGCCGTTGCGTTCGCGCAGCACCCAGATCAGCGGGTCGCCGCCGGTAAAGGCCTGGATCTCGCCCTTTTGCAGCGCAACCGCCAGCAGATCGGAGGGATAGACCCGCCAATCGACCTCGGTGACCGGATCGATACCCAGCCGGGCGAGGCGAATGGCGAAGAAGTTCTTGTCGGGCGAACCAAGGTCGGCAACGCCGACAGTCTTGCCCTTCAGATCCTCCAGCTTGCTGATCCCGCCGCCCGGGGCGGCCACCAGCCGCATGCAGCCGCCGTGAATCCCGGTGGTGATACGGACATCGAAGCCCTGCTCCAGCGGCTTCAGCCAGCGCAGCGCCATACCGACGCCGGCATCCGCCTTGCCGGTGGCGATCGCCTCCAGCAACTGGTCGGTCGACCCGCCGAAATTGATCAACTCCACGTCCAGGTTGCGCTTGGCGAAATAGCCCTTGGTCTGCGCCACCGGCACGCCGACGGTGCACACCGAGTTGGCGTTCCAGGTCAGCTTGAGGGCGCGCTTCTGGCTCAACACGGTCACCGGGATCGTGGCGGCCTTGCAAATCGGCGGCGCGGCCAGGTCCGACGGCATGGCCGGCCGGTTGCCGGCGAACCCGCGGGATCCAATCAGGCTGAGAGGGGCGCCAAGCGCGGCCGTGCGAAGCAGCCCGCGGCGGGAAACCGGCAAACGAGTCATGACCGGCAGCCTTCAGTGCGTGCGGGGGGCGACGCGGCCGCCAAGGTAGATACGGCGTGCCAGACGCCGGACCTCCGCCAATGTCGGCCAGATCGATCCGTCCAGATCGTCCAGCTTCATGTCGGTGGCGATGAAACGGTAGCCTTTGTCCAGGCGTACGGCGGCTCCGACAAAGGCTCCATCGACGTCGATAACGTGTGACTGCAACATGTTGAGGGGTACTTTCAGGACGAAAAGGTAGCGATACGGGTGTAGACGCGTCGTTCAGAACGAGCGCCGACAGCGCATCGGCAGGCCGCACATGCCAACAGTGGACCGGTGGGTCAGGAATGCGGTTCCTGCGATGTGAGCCAACTGACAATCCTCCTGCGGGGGCCGCCCGAATTTCGGCCCGCTCACGGCATAAGAGGATATTTTTTCCATAAAAGGCAATATACAAGTCGTAAAAAGATTAATTTTCTTCCGTTGTCTCACCTTTGACGAGATTCTTCTTTTTTCCGCAACGTGGCGGCAATCAGAACGCGCCCCGGCTTGCCGCGCCGGGCAACCGCTGCTCCTATTCCCGCATAAGAAGCGCGGAGCGGACCGGTGAACCAGGAAATCCCCGACGTCGTGATCGTTGGCGCGGGTCACGCCGGCGGGTCCGCTGCCGCCTTCCTGCGTCAGCTCGGGTTCACGGGGCCGATTACGCTCATCGGCGAGGAGCCGATCCCGCCTTATCAGCGTCCGCCGCTGTCCAAATCATGGCTGAAGGGGGAGGCAACGGCCGAGAGTCTGGCCTTGCGCCCACTCGGCTTTTACCGCGATGCCGCGATCGGCCTGCGGCTGGAAACGCGCGTGACAGCGATCGACCGCGCGGGGAAGACCATTGCGTTGATGGATGGGACCGTCATCTCCTATGATACGCTGATCCTGGCCACGGGTGCCCGCCCGCGGCGATTGCCGATACCCGGGGCCGATCTGCCCGGCGCGCTGGAACTGCGCTGGGCCGCCGATGCGGATCGCCTGGCCGCGGTGCTTCGGCCCGGGACCCGCCTTGCGGTCATCGGCGGCGGATATATCGGTCTCGAAGTCGCCGCTTCCGCCCGGGCGCTCGGCGTGGACGTGACGATCATCGAGAGGGAGAGCCGCGTGCTGGCGCGCGTGGCCTGCCCGATCCTGTCGGATTTCTTTCAGGGGTTCCACCGCGCCCGCGGGGTCATCATCGAAACCGGCGCCCGGGTCGCGGCTTTGGAGGGGGTGGCTGGCCATGTTGACGGCGTGCGGCTGGGCGACGGGCGGCTGATCGCTTGCGATGCCGCGATGATCGGCGTTGGCGCATCGGCCAACGACGAACTGGCGCGTGCCGCGGGACTGAGCTGTGACAACGGGATCGTCGTCGATCTGGCGGCCCGAACGGACGATCCGGCAATCTTCGCCATCGGCGACTGCACACGGCGCCCGTTGCCGCTCTATGCCCGGATGGGACGGCTGGAAAGCGTGCCGAACGCGCTGGAACAGGCGAAGCAGGCGGCCAGCCTGATCTGCGGCAAGCCGCCGCCCGCCCCGGAGGTGCCGTGGTTCTGGTCTGACCAATACGACCTGCGTCTACAGATCGCCGGCCTGCCGTTCGATGCGACCGAGATCGCGGTCAGAGGCGACATTGGCGCGGCGAAGTTCGCTCTGTTCCATCTGACTGCGGATGGGACCGTGCAGGCGGTCGAGGCGGTCAATGCCGCGACGGAGTTCATGGGGGGGCGCCGGATCATCCTAAGGCGGAAGCGGCTTACTCGCGCCCGTATAGAAGATATGTCAGTCTCGATGCAGGAACTCGCGGCGTGAAACGGCCGCGGGACGGAAGGAATGCCCGATGCCAAAGATAACCTACATCGAACACAACGGAGCCGCGCACGCGATCGAGGTTCCGGTTGGCCGCTCCGTCATGCAGGGGGCGGTTGACAATAACGTTCCTGGCATCGACGCCGATTGCGGCGGCGAGTGCGCCTGCGCCACGTGCCACGTTTATATAGATGCGGCTTGGCTTGATCGGATCGGTTTACCGCCGGCCGGCTCGCAGGAGGCGAGCATGCTGAGCTTCGCGGCCGTCACCCAGCCGGATTCGCGTCTGTCCTGTCAGATCAAGGTGACCGAAGCGCTCGATGGTCTGATCGTGCGAATGCCGGAGGGCCAGCATTAGCCGTCTGTACCGAATTAGCAAGTAAATGCAACAAACGGGCAGAATTTGGTAACGTAGCCCGTTTCATAGCGCAGACGGCGTTTCGCTGAAGCCCGCCGGAGTCACAGGTAAGTGGTTGTATCGAGGTGGTACTTACTACCATTAGTCTAAATGACCTGATCAGCACGATGATGGCGAAGATAATCCGGCGGCAGGATTTGGCGGGAAGCCCATTCGAGCCGTCCATCGGGTTGTAGAGCTGCCTGTCTCCAGCAACCGTGATGAAGATGCGATCAGCGATCCCAACAATTTCATCATGGATTGCGCGCGGGCGAGGCATCATAGGTTTGTCGGACTGATAGGACACCGCCGCGCCGGAAATCGGTCTGCGGAGATGAATCCTTGATTCCACATGACTAGATCATGACGCGCCTTCCCGTGAACGAACCGGTCGAGGAGCCGAAGCGTTTCTGGCTCAAACTTCGTGGTAGGACTGCAATGAAAGTTCTGATCCGGGCATGATCGAACCGCTGAACAGCGGCGTTCTTCCGGCGGGCGTGCGTGCCCGCTTCGTCCCGGACGTGAACGGCATGCGCGTGCATGTTCTGGAGGCCGGATCCAACGAGGCGTCGAGCCCCTGCATCCTGCTGCTGCACGGCTTCCCGGAACTCGCCTACTCCTGGCGGAAGATCATGCCCGCCCTGGCCGAGGCCGGATTTTACGTGATCGCGCCGGACCAGCGCGGCTATGGGCGCACCACCGGGTGGGACGCGGACTACGACGGCGACCTGGCGTCTTTTCGCATCATGAACCTCGTGCGCGACATGATCGGTCTGATCTCGGCAATCCGCCGCACGTCCGTCGAGGTGGTCGCCGGTCATGATTTCGGATCGCCGGTCGCTGCCTGGTGTGCGCTGCTGCGGCCGGACATCTTCCGCCGCGTCGCGCTGATGAGTGCGCCATTCGCCGGGCCGCCGGGCCGGGGCAGTCCGGACGCCGATTCTATCCACGCGGCACTGGCTGCGCTCGACCGGCCTCGCAAACACTACCAATGGTATTACGGGACGCGCGAGGCCAACGCCGACATGATGCATTGCCGACAGGGCCTGCATGCGTTTCTGCGGGCGTACTACCATCACAAAAGCGCGGATTGGCCGGGCAACACACCTGTGCCGCTGGCCGGCTGGTCGGCGGACGAACTGGCCCGCTTGCCTACATATTACATCATGGACAGGGATTCGACGATGGCGGAGACCGTTGCCGCCGAGATGCCATCGCGAGCGGCGATCGATGCTTCCGCCTGGCTGCCGGATCGCGAACTGCGTGTCTACAGCGATGAATACGCGCGAACCGGGTTCCAAGGCGGACTACAGTGGTACAGATGCCGCACTCGGGGTGTCGGCTTGGCCGAATCGCAGATATTCTGTGGCAGCAGGATCGAAGTGCCATCTATGTTTGTAGCCGGCGCATCCGACTGGGGAATTTACCAGACGCCGGGAGCATTTGAAACCATGCGAACACAGGCCTGCTCACGCATGAGCGAGTGCCATTTTTTGGCCGGAGCCGGGCATTGGGTCCAGCAGGAACAACCTGAGGATGTCGCGAGGCTTTTACTCTCATTCGTGCAGCTGTGAAGTGTGCGGCGCCGCTGCGGTATGATCAAGGTGAAAGGCAGTGCATTGGAACAGAACGGCTAACGGAGTAATTGCGGTCTATGCCGTAACGTTCCGCCTAACCTGATCGTTTTGCTATTACTTTTTTATTCGGCGGTTGGTCCGATTTTTTGGCCTTAGGCAGCGGTTTGACAGACAATCAAAACAAATCTGGCAAACAGTCATACTTTTGGCTTGAATTTGTCATGTTAATCCGGCTCCGGGACCTGTGACCGGAGCCGTTCTGTTGTATACGGAACATTCCGGCCATTTACAGTACACGCAGAGTTTGGTTTCGTTCTCCGTCCAAGCCGGGTTAGCGTTGGCGTGTCGGTTGGGCTTGCCATCCGGCGGGTCCGCAGAGTGGTTCTTCGACGAAGGTTCGGACGATCCTCGCCAAGCGACTTTTGGGGTGCCACCGCCGCGGCTTTGGGCCGCCGGCCCGCCGGCTTGTGGCGGGTGCGCAATGGCTACCGAGTGTTTAACAGGAACGGGGACAGGCTGATGCCAGGCGTGGCTGAACCGGATATAGCCATCGATATTGTCACCTCGGCCTCGCGGGTGCCGGGAGCTCACGACACGACGGGGCAAACCTTCGTGAATCGCCCAAGCCTCGTCATCCGCACGCTCGGCCTGATCGGCCTGGATGCCTCGGTGACCGCAGGTATCGCGTTCATTTGCTACGCCCTGTTCAACCGGGGCGGGGCCACCGAGCCGGCCGCCGCCGCGGCCATCGCCTGTCTGACCGTCTGCATGAGCCTATGCTTTTTCGAGCGCGGGCTTTATGCGCCATCCGACGTCCTCAGCCGCCAGCTCAACGGGCGCAGGCTCACGCTGGCATGGGTGCAGTCCACCGCCCTGGGCACATTGGCGATCTTCTGCCTGGCTTCGGCATCGGGCGCACTTGGCCTGCCCGCGCTGGGCGACATGACCCGGACGCTGGCGGGGCCTTGGGTCCCGACACTGCTCGTCGCCGGCTTTGCGGGTCTGCTGTCGGCCCGATTCATCCGCATGCGCGCTCATCGCGGTGCCCCGGGAATCAACCGGACCGTCATCATCGGCGAGCACGACTCGATTCAGGACCTGCTGTCGCGTATCGGCAACAGCGCCCACCGCGTCTTCGACGTCATCGGTGTCGTCGAATATGAGATTCCCGCTCCGGACGACGCCGCGCCGCTGGTCCGGCGGAGCTTCCGCGGGCTGCCGCTGTTCCGCGGAATTGATACGCTGGAGCGAATGATCCGGCACGATGCGGTGGACGCGGTGTTGGTGGCGCTGCCCTGGTCCCAGAGCGATCGGACCAAGACGATCATCCAGCGGATCTCCATGGCGCCGATCGACGTCTATGTCTATGCCGGAATAAACGCGATGAGCCTGCCGCTGCGCGGTACGGGCGCCGGTTTCGACCTCCCGCTGTTGATGGCCTGCAACCGGCCGATCAACGGCTGGCGCGCCAGCATCAAGCGCGGCGAGGATATCCTGTTTTCATTCGGGTTGCTCGCTTTCATTGCGCCGGTGATGTTGGCGATCGCGATCGGGATCAAGATGACGTCGCAGGGCCCGATCTTTTTCCGCCAGCGCCGCGTGGGATATAACAACCGGGTTATCGAGGTCCTGAAGTTCCGGTCCATGTATACGCACCTGTCGGATGCGGATGCGGCTCAACAGACGTTTCGGGGAGACAAGCGCGTAACCCCGCTGGGTGCATGGTTGCGACGCACGAGTCTGGATGAATTGCCGCAGCTCATCAACGTGTTGAAGGGCGATATGTCCCTGGTCGGGCCGCGCCCCCACGCGTTGGCGACCACGGCGGGCGGCCTCGCCCTGGAAGAAGCTGTTCCGGTGTATGCCTCACGCCACCGTGTTAAGCCTGGTATTACCGGGTGGGCGCAGGTGAACGGCTATCGCGGCGCCCTGGATAGCGTCGACAAGATCGTGCACCGTGTGAATCACGACCTCTATTACATCGAAAACTGGTCTCTTGGTCTCGATATCAAAATATTGTGGCAGACGGCCCGGCTGGTTTTCGCCGATGACAATGCGTTTTGATTTCACGGGATAGGCGACCCGAACTAATTTGACGGCGTCAACCTTTGGCGTAGCGTGACTTCTGGCGCGGTCATTTCGATTGAAGCCGGGATATGGATTTTGGAGATGCCCTCGTGAAAAGGCTATCGACCCCCGAGCTGACAATCATCCGCAAGTCAGCACCAGTCAACGGTCAGAGCGAAGAAAACGCGCTCGTGCCGGTCCGAATCGGGATTGGTGCGATATCCCGCCATCACCCATCATTCGTTCAACTCTACTACGCGATAGAGGCGCGCCGCACCAGTGCCATGCCGCTGGTTGTGCAGTTCACGTCGCCGACACCCGAAACCGGCGCCAGCACTGTCGCGTCCGGGTATGCCCGGGTCGCGGCCGACGACTGTGCGCAGCCGGTTCTCTACATCGACTGCAACGGTACGCCGCTCAAGGCACTTGGGCACAAATTGGACGTCCAAACGCCGACGTTGTTCGACGCACTGCGCCGCGGGCTTCCGCTGTCGGACGCGCTCGTGCCGGCGCGGGACTCCAAGAACCTGCTCTGGGCCCGGCTCGGTACCGGGGAACGGCCCCTCCTGGCGTTGGGCGGCGACCGTCTGCAGTCCATGCTGGACATGCTGCGCGCCAACCACCCGGTGATCGTCCTCGACACGCCGCCCACCGAAGCGCCGGAAGCCGCGGCTGTTTCACGCTACTGCGACGGCTCGGTCCTGGTGGTTGCCGCCGGCCGGACCAGGCAGTGGGAGATTGAAAGCGCGAAGACATTGCTGGAGCGCCTGGGCGGACAGACCGTCGGCGTCGTCCTGAACCGGGAGCAGAGCGTGCTGCCACGCTGGATGGGCCGGCGCTGAGATGAAGGCTGTATCGGACATGGCCGGCCGTTGGGTGCAGGAGACTCTGTTGCCGCAAGCCCGCAGGACACCCGCTGTCGTCGTTCTCGCCGGCATCGACAACTCCTTGATCGTCGAAGCCGCGCTGGCAGACGCGGCGCTGGCCGCGGCCACTGTTGTGCGGTTTGAACCGCACTGTTCGGCCCCCTGCGACGCGATTCTGTGGCGTCTGGAAAATGCCGCGGGCGAAGGTCTCAACCAGCCCGGCCTCCTCAGCCGTCAGTGGCACCGCCAACCATATGCCATGACGCTTCGGCTGGTTCAGTATTTGCCTGGCAGTACCACGCCAACCATTCTTGATGAGGGCACGCTCGGCACACGCGGGTCGCGCGCGATGTTCCAGGCAGCCGTGGCGCGCCTGGCGATGCGGTTTGTCCGCGACGCCGCGCTCGGACGCGCCCGCGGTCCGGCCAGCGAGGCACCCGCGGCACGCGCCCGCGGATTGTCCGGCCGGCTGCGTTATATTCAATCGATATGGTTCGAACGAATCATGACCGAATGGTGGAGCCTGGGGACAGTGACCGTCCCGCTCCAGCACCTGCTGAGTGGCGGCGGCCTGAACGAGGTCAGGTGGTATACGCCGGAGGTTGGCCGCAGCTACCTGGCTGATCCGTTTCCCTGGCCGGGCACCGGCCGAATCCTATGTGAAGACATGCCGCTGGCTGATGGTGTCGGGCGGATCGTCGCCGTGACCGAGGCCGACGGGACGCTGTCGCCTCCGTCGACGGTTTTGGATGACGGTTTCCACCATTCCTATCCGTGCACGTTTCAGGACGGAGACACGGTTTATTGCATTCCAGAATCCATACAGCGCGGCGCCACTCGGATACATCGGCTGGCCAAGGATGGGACGCTGACTCCGGTCTGCGACGTGGCGCCCTATGCGCGTCTCGCCGATCCGACCTTGTTTCAGTGGCACGGGCGTTACTGGCTGGCATGTACCGATCTCGACCTTGGTGTACACGACAACCTTTGCCTGCTTCATGCGGAAGCTCCGACCGGACCATGGATGCCGCACGCGAAGTGGCCGGTGAAGGTCGATATTCGCGGCGCGCGCTGCGCCGGCCAACTGTTCAGTTCCGGCGGCCGGCTGTACCGGCCCGGTCAGGATTGCGCGGCAACTTACGGGGCAGCGGTCGCGCTGCATGAAATCGTCACGCTGACCGCAACGGACTTCCGCGAGACGCTGGTGAACGTTTTGCGGCCCGATCGCAGCGGTCCCTTTCCGCATGGGCTGCATACTCTGGTTCATGACGGAGACCGGTTCTGGGTAGACGGAAAGCGCTTCGTCCTGAATCTCCGCCGCCTTCGGCGCAAGGCATTTTCGCGCGCAGTCCGTATCGTTTCAAGATCAGAGGTTGGCTGAACATGTCCGGATCGGTTGCCGTATTACCCGCCCCCGGACTAACCGGCGCTTCAGCGTACGGGCGTGCGTCCAGGGTCGGCATCAGCGCTCTCTCAGTGGCAATTTATTTGCACGACCTGTCAGGCGGCGGGGCGGAGCGGCAAAGCCTGATCATCGCCGAGGAGCTTCGCCGGCACGGTATCGATGTGACCCTGGTGGTGCATCGTCTTCGCGGACCGTTGGTGCGTCAGGTGCCCTCCGGGCTGCGGGTGATCGACCTCGGAAGTTCGCGGACTTTGCAGGACGTGCCGCGACTGGCCGGATTCATGCGGCGGGAACAGCCCGATATCCTGATCGCCAACGTGGACCTCAATAACGTCGCGGCGCTGCTGGCAAAAGCCGTCGGATTTTGCCGGACCAAGGTCGTGATCTGCCAGCACAATCCGATTTCGGCCGCGTATCTGCGCTCCGAGAGCTGGACGTATCGCTATGTCGGGCGTTGCTATCGGCTGCTTGGTCCGCTGATCGAGCGCGCGGTGGCGGTTTCATCCGGGGTGGCGGACGAATTGGTCGCAATCGGGGGCGTCCCGAGGAGCCGCGTGCTGACCATCAACAACCCGGTCGTCGGCCCCGATTTTCAAACCAGGTGCGATGAGGTCGTCACGCATCGCTGGTTCAATCAGCCTGGTAAGCCCGTGTTCGTAACCGCGGGGCGCATGGTTGGTCAGAAGGATCACGCAGCCATGCTTCGCGCCCTGGCAATCCATCGCCGGAGGTTTGACAGCCGGCTCATTATTCTTGGCACCGGACCCCTGCAAGAGGAACTCATCGCCCTTGCGGCCCAACTTGGCCTGACTGATGCGGTGGACTTCCCGGGTTTTTGCCCAAATGCCCTGCCGTTCTTCCGTCAGGCGGATGCATTCTTGCTGAGTTCGCGCGGCGAAGGGTTCGGCAATGTTATCGTGGAAGCGTTGGCGTGCGGAACACCGGTGATTTCAAGCCGTTGCGAGCACGGCCCGGGGGAAATCCTCGATAGCGGCCGATACGGAGTTCTGGTCGAACCGCGGGATCCGTCCGCATTGGCCGCCGCCATGAACGAGGTTGGCACTTTGCGACAACGTTTCCCGGCGGACGTGTTGCGTGCGCGGGCGAATGAATTCAGCTATTCCGCCTGTGCCTCGCGTTACATGACCTTGCTTCGGACGTTGGCGCCTAACCGAGCGCAGGTGGCGTGACATGGGCGTATACAAGCGGCCCTTCGGGCTGACGCTCAGCAAAGCGTCCGCGCGGGAAATTGCCCGGGACGCAGCCAGGCAGCAACGCGAGACGGTGGACGGCGTCGGGCTGGTCGTCACGCCGAATATCGACCACATCGCCATTATCCGCCGCTCTCCGGCCATGGCGAGGGCGTATAAAAATGCCACGCGCATCGTCTGCGACGGGTGGCCGGTGCAGCTATATGCTCGTCTGTGCGGTGACGAACTCGCCCGCGTGACCGGTTGCGAAATCACGTCATCACTGATGCGCATGGCGCCCTACCCGTCGTGGCAACGGTTCTTCTTCGTTGTAGATAGCGACACGACCGCGGCTTGGGTGGATGACTGGGCGGACCGTAACGACGTCAGCGCTGCCTGCACGACGCTCGTCCCGCCTTTCGGGTTTGAGCTGGACGCCGCTTTTTGCGAGACCATGGCGCGGACGATCGTGGCGCACGGCACGACGTTGCTGATCATGGCTGTCGGCGCGCCCCGCAGCGAAATCTTCGTCGATAGGTATCGCGACGTGCTGCCTCCATGCTGGGCGTTCTGCGTCGGCCAGGCGGTGAAAATCGAGTTGGGTCTTGTGCAGCGGGCTTCGTTCCGCTGGCAATCCGCCGGAATGGAATGGCTGTGGCGGTTGATCCAGGAGCCGTCGCGCCTGGCAAAACGCTACACAACGGCGACGATCGGTTTCGCCGCGGCGATCATCGAGGATCAGGTGCTTGGCGGCTTGCGCTCGATCGGGACGAAATCATGAATCAAGCCCCAGCCGGACCGCCGATCGGCTGCGATCCGGCAATTGGCCGCCGTTGCGGCCTGAGTACGACTCCTGTCAAACTGGTTGGATTCATATCATGAACGAAGCCCTGGCGCTGCCGCCTCGCCTGGTCATGCGCGATCTGCTGCTGACTGCATTCACCCAAAAAGGTCGGGTATTTCTGATCTTTTTTTGCGTCATGGCGCTCGCTGTCGCATCCGCGGCGATGGTGCAACCGGACTACAAGGCCAAATCAAGCCTGCTGGTGCTGATGGGGGCGGAACACATGCTGCGCCCGACCGCCGGGCAGCAAACATTGAACACCAGCGGTGTCGACCCTGAGCAGGTACTGCGCACGGAAGCAAGCATCATCGGCAGCGATGATCTGCATCGATCGGTGATTCGTGATCTCGGCGTGGCGAATCTGTATCCGAAGCTGTTGCAGAAGCCGAGCGCGTTTGAGCAATGGCAGACCGACGTCAGGCAATTCATTACTGATTCCCTCGGTATGACCGAAAAGACCGCTGATACCGGCGCTTCGGACCCGATGGCGAAGGCGGTCGATCTCTTCGCGCACAACCTGACGATCAACGTGGACAAGAAATCCAGCGTCATCGGCCTGGAATTTACCAACCCCGACAAGAATTTGTCGGCACAGGCGCTTCGCGTGCTCGAGTTGCAATATCTGGATCTGCGTAACAGGCTTTACGGAGACGTGCAGGCCCCCATCGTCCAGGTCCAGCACGACGCCGTGGGCAAGCAGCTCGACGCCGCGGATGCCGCGCTGCACACCTTCAAACAGCAGCACGACATCAGCAATTTCGGCGAACGGCGGGCCATCCTGCTGAAGCAGCAGGGCGAACTGGAAACTGCGCTGACGAAATCGGAAAGCACTATCGCGGAACAAACGGCAAAGCTGACGCAACTGAACCAGCAGCTTGCCTCGGTCGCGGGGGCGAGAAAGGGCGCGCCGAACGCCGCCGCGGCGCTGCAAGGCATGGTTCAGGCCTATCAGAAGCGTCAGGAAGATGCGGCGACGCAGTATCGCGGATCGCCCGCCGTCGATGAGGCCCGTCGCCAGATGCTCGAACGGGAAACCGACATCGCGCGCATGCAGGCGACGCAGGCCTATGGCGTGCAAACCGACCGAAACAAGACCGAGGCTGATCTGCGAGCCAGCCTCGCTGGTCATGACGCGATCTCCTCGCAGTTAGCGGCGCTGAACAAGCAGGTGGCCGATCTGGATGAGGAAGAAACGCAGTTGCACCGGCTTGAGCGCGACCGCGCCATACTGGAAGACAACTACAAGGCCGTGACGAAAATCCTGGATGAGCGGCAGGTTATGGAAACGGTCGAAGCGAACCGCCAGTCCTCGGTGCGGGTGATCCAGCCGGCGAACGTCCCCGTGCTGCCGCAGCCGACGCGCCGGCTGATCCTGATGGCCGGATTGGTGGCGAGCTTCCTGTTGTCGATTGGCTCCATCCTTGTCGCCCACTTCTTCCGCGCCAGCTATCTCCGGCCGGAAGCGCTGGAGATGGATACCGGCCTGACAGTATTGGCATCGGTGCCGGACATGAAGGCGATCGGTGGGCCGTCCGGGTCGGTGCTGGTGGTTCCGGGCTGAGCCTGAACCGATGGCACAACCCGGGCGAAACGACCTTCTGGGGGTCCAGGCCCTGCGCGCGGTGGCGGCCCTTCTTGTGGTCGCCTACCACGCCGTAGGGCAATGGACATCCCACCGCCCTGGCTTCGGCCCGGAAGAGTTTTGGCCCAACGGATCGGCCGGGGTGGACATTTTCTTCGTCATCAGCGGGTTGGTGATGACAATTTCGGCCCGACGCAACGCCGGGCGGGGTCATCCCGCCTGGACGTTCGCGAAGGATCGGCTCATTCGGATCGTGCCGCTCTACTGGATCGTTACCAGCCTGAAGATCGCAGCGGTGCTTGCGGTTCCGGCGCTTGTGTCTCGTACGACGCTCGAACCGCTGTATGTCGCCGGATCGTACGCGATGCTGCCGCTATACGACGGGGGACAGATGATTCCGCCGGTTCTACCGGTCGGATGGACTCTCACGTATGAAATGTTCTTCTACATCTTCGTCACCGGTGCCTTGCTGCTGCACACGCCGCTGATCCGAATTTGCGGACCCGTCCTGGTGGCGGTGGCGGTTTTCGCCGCCCTGCTACCGGAACACGGGTTTTTCGACACAATCGTGCTGGAATTCCTATTCGGAATCGCCATCGGCAACTCCATACCGCGGCTTCAGATGCTGCCGCCGGGTTGGATTTTCGCCGCCGGCGTGATCGCGTTTGTGATTTTGTTGGTCGTTCCGATCGGCAGTGGTCTGATGCGGCCACTGAGCTGGGGTGTTCCGGCGGCGATTATTGTCGCGTCTGTCGTTTCGACTGAAATGTCGCTTCGAGACGCACTTCCCGGTTGGTTGCTGCGGGCCGGCAACGCTTCTTATTCGACCTATCTCACGCATGGTTTCGTCGTTCCGGTCGTCGCCATCGTGAGTGCGCGATCGATTGGTTTTGATCCCGTTAGTCTCACGGTGGCGGTTATACTGAGTTTGTTCCTAAGCGCTGTTGCCGGGGAACTTACACATTACGTGATCGAACAGCCGCTTTTGATTCGTCTCCGCACCCGTCGGCCTGTTTCGACACTACCAGCACCTGGATAGTCCATGCCTGACTCAATTGTATTTCGTCGGAAGCCGGTGCTGGTTCTCGGGGCATCGGGCTTCATCGGCACGCATGTCGTTGCCGCCTTATCCGCGAATTCGGCCTATCAGCCGATCGCGGCTTCCCGGCAGCCGAACCATGGCGGTGTTGCGCTTGATGCAACGAATGCCGCCGCGATGCGGGACGCCATAAGCGGCGTCGACTATGTCGTGAACTGCATCGCCGGCAGCAACGAGGCGATGGTCCGGTCCACGCAAGCTTTGTGCGACGCCGCTCGCGCCAAATCTCCGGAGCGGATTGTGCACCTCAGCAGCATGGCAGCGTACGGCGCGGCGACAGGGTCAGTCCGGGAAGATCATCCGGCCGTGGACCCGGTCAGCGGTTATGGACGCGCGAAGCTCGCCTGCGAAGACATCATCCGGAAATACGGGCGCGACGGCGGCGATGCAGTCGTTTTGCGACCGACTTGCGTGTTTGGCCCCGGCAGCGAGCAATGGACGACCCGGATCGCACGTCTGCTGCGGGCGCATCGCGCCGGGGATTTAGGGGCGGCTGGGGATGGTTGCTGCAATCTCGCTTTTATCGACGACGTCGTGGCGGGGATCGTCAATGCGCTCGTCGCTCCGGATGTGGCCGACCGGGCGTTCAATGTCTCCAGTTCCTCAGAACTGACGTGGAACGAATTCCTGGTTCGCTTCGGCAAGGCGCTCGGCATGACACCGATCAACCGTATCTCGCGGCGCACTCTGAAGCTAGAGACCAAAGTCATGGCCCCGGCGTTCCGGATCGCCGGCAAGGTTCTGCGCGGCCGGGCGCCCGAGGCGATCACGCCGTCGCTGGCTTCACTTTGGGCGCAGGACATTCGTATCGACAGCAGCGCGGCAGTGGCTGCCCTGGGACTGCCGCAGACCGCGCCCGACGCGATGATTGCCGCTTCGGTGCTGTGGCTGCGAGACGGCTCGCCGCCTGTTTCCCGGTTGGAGTTCGCCTGATCATGCGCGACCGCAGGACAGTCTTTCTCGCCTGCCCATACGGCCAGGTTGGTGGCGGCATGGGTAGCATCATGGCCTATCTCGCATCGCTGGAACGGGACCCGTCAGGTCGTTTTGATCTCAAGCCACTGGAGTCGCGCGGCGGTCGCCACATCGCCGCCTCGCCGCTGTTCCTGACGGCGGCGATCGGACGCATCTTCCTGGAGGCCGCGCGCGGGCGGCTGGCAGTGGTGCATCTGAACCTGGCGGAGCGCGGCAGCGTCTATCGCAAGGCGGCGTTGCTGGCGGCGACCAAACTGGCGGGCGGGCGGGCGCTGCTGCACCTTCATGCGGCGCAGATCGTGCAGTTTCATGCCTCCATGGGTCCCGCTGGCAGGCTGCTGCTGCGCTGGATGTTCCGATCGGCCGATCATTGTGTGGTGCTGGGGGAAGTGTGGCGGCGCTGGGTGGCGGAGACGTTCGATGTCAGACCGAACCAGATCAGCGTCGTCTATAACGGTGTCCCGGCGACGGTTGCGGATCCTCGGACCGTGCCGGCGGACGGACGGTTCCGTCTGTTGTTTGTCGGCAACCTGCTTGAGCGCAAGGGTGTGAAGGACCTGCTGCAAGCCTTCGCCTCAACTGCGCTGCGCGGGCGAAACATCGAACTGACCATGGCGGGTGGCGGTCCGGTTGAACTGTATCGCGACATGGCGGACCAACTTGGTATCGCGGATCGCGTGACCTTCACCGGATGGGTCAGCCAGGATGCGGCGCGGTCGCTGATGGTCAACGCCAACGCACTGATTCTCCCGGCCTATGACGAGGGGCTGCCGCTGGTCATCCTGGAGGCTCTGGCGTCCGGCACGCCGGTGATCTGCACGCCGGTTGGTTCCATCCCGGAAGTCTTGACCGATGGCGAAACGGCGCTGTTCGTTACGCCCGGCGATGCGGCCGGCATCGCCGCGGCGATCATCCGGCTGATCGATCAGCCCGCCACCGGCCGCGCCATCGCCGACGGCGGCTCCGCGTTATACCAGCGGTTGTTCACCATGGAGGCGTTCGCACGCTCGGTCGGCTCGCTCTACGCAATGCTGATGCGAAGCGATGTCAGGCCAGACACACCGATTTTGCAGCCGGTTCAGGAGGCGCATGATGATCGATAGCGCTGACGACATCGTCCAGGGTGCCACGCTGCGGGCGAACATTTGCATTGTCGGCGGCGGACCGGCGGGCATCACATTGGCCATGGAGCTGGCCCGGTTCGGCAAAAGCATCCTGCTGCTCGAGTCCGGCGACCTCGCGTCCAGCGACGACATTCAATCGCTGAACCAGGGCGAGGTGGTGGACGAAGCGTTGCACAGTCCGCCGGACACGTATCGGCCGCGCTGCCTGGGCGGCGGGACGTCGATCTGGGGTGGACGATGCGTGCCGTTCGATCCAATCGATTTCGAATCCCGCCCCTGGATGCCACACTCCGGCTGGCCAATCGGCTATGGCGAAATCGAGCAGTATTATCCGGAAGCGAACAGATTGATCGAAGCCGGGGAATTCGAATACGACGCGAGGCTGGCGGTGCCCGGCGGGATGCGGCCGCTGCTGCGCGGGTTCGCGCCGCCGCACTTCGACGTCAACCGCATCGAACGCTTCAGTTGCCCAACTCATTTCGGGGCCCGGTATCGGGACAAGCTGCGAACGGACAGGCATATCCGCGTGCTGACCCGCTCCAGCGTGACGCGGATGCGGACCTCGCCCGATGGCGCGCGGATTGACGCCTTGGATGTCCGCAACCAGAACGGCATCGGTTTCCAGGTGGCGGCAGACCAATTCGTCCTGGCCATGGGCGGAATGGAAATCCCCCGGCTGCTGCTGACGTCCGACGATGTCCATGCGCGAGGCATCGGCAACGACAACGATCTCGTCGGCCGGTTCTACATGTCTCACATAGCCGGGACGGTCGGCTCCCTGCAGGTCAACGGGCCCGGCGAGACGGTATGGCACGGCTATGACGTCGCCCCGGACGGCACATATTGCCGGCGCCGAATTTCCCTGCGGCCGGACGTGCAGGCCAGGCTTGGACTCGGCAACGCGGTCTTCCGTTTGCACCACCCACGCATAACCGATCCGCGCCACCGCACGGGGCCGCTGTCGGCGATCTACCTGGCGCAGCATTTCATCAGCTACGAGTACGCCAAGCGGCTGGTCAGCGATGAGCCGCCCACGCTTTCCACCTGGCTGCGGCACGGGATGAACGCGGCAACCGACCCGTTCTCGACCGTGCGCTTCCTGACCCACTGGCTGCGCCGTCGGACGTTGGCTGAGCGCAAGTTTCCCTCGATCATCATTCGGCCGCGTACCAACTTGTTCAGTCTCGACTTCCACGCCGAGCAGGTGCCCAATCCGGACAGCCGTATCACGCTCGGCACAAAGACGGACCGGTTCGGCAACCGGCAGGTTCGCGTCGACTGGCGCTATACGGCGCTGGACATCGAAACGGTCGCGCGTGCATTCGAACTGCTGCAAGCAGATCTGGCGGAACGGAAAACGGCGTCGTTGACGCTGGCGGCGAACGAGCCGGATATCGAAACGGTGGTTCGGCGCGATGGCGCCTACGGCGGCCACCACATCGGCACCGCCCGCATGGGTGCCAGCCCGGCGAGCGGCGTTGTCGACGGCAACGGGAAGGTATTTGGCGTCAACAACCTGTTCGTGACGGGCAGCGCGGTTTTCCCGACGTCCAGTCAGGCCAATCCCACATTGACGATCGTGGCCACCGCGCTGCGACTGGCCGGGCATCTGGGTACGATCGCCGAACAGGTTCCGCAGGCCAACCCGGACCGCGAGCTTGTCGCGGCGGCATAGGGAATGCGGCAAACCAAAAGCGCGGCGCACCGTGTCAGCGAACTTGCGCCGCACCGCCCGTCCGGCGCAAACAGCGCCGCGAATCTGCTGCCCGGGCGACCCTGCCACCAGCTTCGCCACAGTATCGCCAAAAGCCACCGATACAAAAGCCCACGCCTTGCTCTCAACACCCGGGATCGGCAGTTCGGCATCCTGGCAATACTTGAGCCTGGTCAACCCGCCGGAGAAGCCGTATGAAATTCCGCCTTGAGATCGTAACGTGCCCGGCGCGGTTCGAGGCTCTTCGCGACCAGTGGCAACGTCTCTGGCGTTCCTCCGGGAGCCGCATCTTCCAGAGCCATGACTGGATTAGCGGCTGGCTTGCCGGTGTCAGCGAACGCAAGGAAATCAAGCTGCAAATCGCCCTGGCATGGGACGGCGACCATCTGGCAGCCGCGATGCCCTGCGCGATATACCGCCGCTCCGGGTTACGAATTCTCAGTTGGGCTGGCCAGCTCTTCAGCGACTACTGCGACGTCCTGTTGGATTCCGCGCATGTCAAGGCGTTCCTGCTGCCGTTACTGTGGGACGGAATGAAACAGCAGGGCGGTTTCGATCTGATCAATCTCCGGCAAGTGCGGATCGACGCCTGCTGCCGGAGTTTTCTGGATGGGCTTGTGCACGATACCGGAGAAGTGCACGTCGAACCGCGCCAAGAGCGCTGCATGCGGATCGAGAACCAATGGCCGGACGGAGAGGCTTTCTTTCGCTCGCTGAACAAGAAAGCCCGCAACAACCATACGCGCGGCAAGCGCATCCTGTCGGAACTGGGCGGCGATGTCAGTTTCCGGGTCATCGAACCTGGTGAACCAGCCGATGCGGTGATTGCCGAAATCCTCCGTCTGAAGGAGGTTTGGCTGCACACGCACGACCCGAGCTCGCCGTTGTTCGGTGGCGACGGCGCCGTTTTGCGGGCGGTGTTACATACCGCATGGATGTCCGGTCTTGCGAAGATCTTCCTGCTCGAAGCGGGCGGCAAAATAGCGGCGGCGTCGATAAACTTCGTCTACGCCAATCGCATGGAAGCCTACCTGACGTCGTACGATGAGGCGTTCGAACGGGCGTCGCCCGGCACGATCCTGATCGTAGAGTACGCGCAATGGTCCTTCGATCGCGGGCTGACCTTGGTTGACTTTCTGCGCGGAGACGAGGCGTTCAAGTTCCGCATGGCGAATGCCGAGACCGTGCTCACCACCTTTACCGGCGCCAGGACCTTTCTCGGGTACGTTACGATGTCGGGCCGCCGCTGGCTGGCCAGGCGGCGGCGCCGGCGGCAGGATGCCGCGGAACCCGCGGCGGCGGTAGAACTGGAAGCGGTTGGCTGAACGCGGCAGCGGTTCCCGGACCGGCAGAGAAGTCCGACACCAGCATACACACTTCCCGCCGCGGCACATCACAAGGGCCTCATTTCAAGCTTAAGATGCTTTCCCTGCCGTTCCGACAGTGGTTTACTGACGCACGAGCAACATCAACCGTGATTGCGGACCAAAACTAGGATTGTCCAATAATCACTCGCAAACGATGGCGGGAACATGAGTGTAGTTCCACTGGAATTGATCTCCGGCTTGGAGTCAGCGCCGGATGTCGCTACGCTGGCGATTGATCGAAGATCGGCGAAAGCGCCCGGGATACTTCTGGCGACAACAGGTCATCTGGCGTCCACCGCCCGCATCGCAATGGAACTGCATGCAGCCGGCGCGCGGGTCAGCCTGCTCGCCCCACGTCATCATCCCGGACGAGTTCTCGACCTATGGGCCGATCGGCTGGTCTATCGGGCCGCCGCACCCTGCCGGAGCCTGGAGGCGGCACTGCTGCGGATCCGGCCGGACATGGTCATTCCGTCCGATGAGCGCACGGTGCGCGACCTGCACCGGTTGCACCGGGCGACCCGGCATCGGGAACTCCGGGCTCTGATCGAGCGGTCGCTCGGTTCGGCCGATACTTTCCCAACCGTCACGTCCCGGGCGGCATTGCTCGATCTCGCGCGCAAGCAAGGCGTTCGCGTGCCACCGTTCGCATCGTTGCCGTCGGCCGCCGCGCTCGATGAATGGCTAGCAGGAAACCCGGCGCCGTTCGTCCTGAAGGCCGACGGAAGTTGGTCGGGCTTCGGCGTGCGCATCGTTTCTGATGCTGCACAGGCCCGGACCGCCTTCGTGCAAATGACGCAGCGTGCCAGCCTGAGGCTCGCGCTGCGCGAAATGCTGCTGGAAAGCAACTACTTTGCCGCCCGCTCGTGGATGGCCGGCGAGCGGGCGGCCATGTCGGCTCAGGGCTTTATCGACGGGTGGCCGGCCAATATCGGCGTAGCGTGCTGGCAGGGTGAGGTCCTGGCGGCGATCAGCGTTGAGTCCGTATCGACTATCTCGGCCACCGGCCCGTCTACGGTTGCCCGCATCATCAACCACCCCGAAATGGCCGAAGCCGCACGGCGCGTTGTCGCAGCCCTTGGTCTGTCCGGCATCATCGGCCTCGACTTCATGATCGAGCCCGCGACCGGTGCCGCCTATTTGATTGAAATGAACCCGCGTGTCACTCCGATTTGCGCGGTGCCGCTCGGCCTTGGGCGGGACCTCACGGAAGCGCTCGTCTCGCGGCTGGCCAACCGGCCGATGCGGGAGCGGCCAGCCAAGACGGAGCGCGACATCCTCGCCTTCTTCCCGGACACGTGGGAATTGGATCCCACCAACCCGTTCCTCCGCACGGGCTATCATGATGTCCCTTGGGAACAGCCTGCCCTGGTCCGTAGGCTCATGCAGCCGCCGGTGCGCGACCGCTACCTGGCCACACGACTGCTGCGAAATGCATGGTGGAAGCTCCAGGGCCGGCAGCCGCCGGCAAGCTGAAGCCCCGCCCCCCGCGGCCCTGAATAATGTTCTTGATTTGTTCAATAGCCGGTGTATCATCGGTGCGAACAAGGGACAGAAGGGAACACGCGATGGAATGCAAGCACTGCGGCGGATCCATGACGACCGAGACCGTGATCACGCTTCGACGTGGCCTCTTCGGATTTCGCGAATCGCGCTCCCTGGGCGGCTACTGTTTCACGTGCAAGGTCGGTGTGCCGCTGGAAAGCCAGCGCTCCGCCGCCAGCCAGCCGGGATCCTTCATCGTGCGGTCGTGCCGGACCGCCGGTGCGCTCATAAGCCGCGCCGGCGGGCTTCGATCGGACATACTCCATACGGACCCGGTCCGGTTGAGCAAGCCCCTTCCCCTGGTGGGGTAGGCCCATCAGGATGGCGGCATGGATGCCACCGCGCCCCCGGCAAGTCGAAACAAGCGCGCAAAAGCCGCGGCTGGGAGGTCCCGGCGGCGGCCCGCATCGGCCCGCGTCCGGCCGATCCGCCGCCTGGCGGTGATCGGCGGCGCATCGGCCGTCTTCATCGCCGCCTTCATCCTCGATCCCGACGCGGTGCTCCGGCTGTTTTGGGCATGCCTTACCGGGCACGCCGGACAGCCGGCCCGCGTGGCCGCCATTGTCATCGCGCTGGCGTCCGCCTGTGCCATCGCTTTTGCGTTTCGCCCTCCCTCCCGCTCGCCGCCGCCCAAAGTGCGCAAGAAAGTGCCAAGACGTCCGGTTGCGAACGCTACGACAACCGGGCAGGTCGAAACCGCCGGCGAAGGACCAGCCAGTGGAACCCCGGGCGGCAAGCGCGGCAAGCGGTCCGTCGGCGACCGCTGACCGCAATTCGCTTCACGTCGGCGCGATCCCGCTTGCAACACGCTGCCTCCGAATCCGAATTCGTGCTGAACACGCCCCGTAAAGGTGTGAATCACGATATGCCTCGACCATCGGGCTTGTTGCCACATGGCCCGCCACCGGCAGGGCCAACCCGGGATCCGGCCACTCCGGCCAATTACCTCGACCTTTACGGCTTATCGAGGCCACCGTTCGGCGCGCCGGCACAGGCCGGAAACTACATCCTGTTCGACTCGCTGCGGCGTACATTCGAACTGCTGGTCGATCACCTGCTTAACGGCAAGGGTCTCGTCGTGCTGTACGGCGAAAGCGGCTCCGGCAAGACCGAGATGCTGCGGGCAGCCGCAAACGTCGCCGCCGAATCCGGGCTCCGAACAATCCGCGTAGAGCGGCCGGAGCAGGCCCGGCTCAATCTTGAACAGTTCGTATCTGCGTTGCTGAGCCAAAGCGATCCGGACCAGCCCCCCGCGGACACGATCGAAACCGTGCTGAGGCCGCCGCACAAGGGTCTGCTCATCGATGACCTGGATCTCCTGCCGCCGGACTGCCTGGACCTTCTGGCCCAGTTCCTGCGGCCGCCGGCTAATTCGGGCAGCGTTGCCATCGTGGCGACCAGCACCGCGGACTCCGCTGAGAACCTGAACCGGACCGAGCTGATCGAACTTGCCCGCATGGCGCGCACGTCGGTCCGGCTGCCCGGTATCGGCGAGGCGGAAGCACGGCAATATATCGAGCGGTCTCTTTGGGTCGCTGGCGGCACGACCCGGCGGTTGATCGCGCCGGACGCGCTCAAACTTGTGGTTGCTCGGTCGGACGGTCTGCCCGGTTCGATCAATCGCCAGATGGAAGCTGCGTTCACCGCCGGATTCGCCCGCGGTGACAGCCGCATCACAGCCAAGACGATCGCCGCCATGGCCGCCCCCGGCAGCCGCGGGCTCAGCGTGCCGTCGCCGAAGCGCATCGGCGTCCCGGCATGGTTGGTGCCGGGACTGGCGGCGTGTTTGCTGGCCGCCGGCACGGCATCCTTTGTGTACAAGGCACTGTTGCCGGACCCGGAGCCATCGCCCGCTTCGGCCGTGCCGTCTCCTGCACAGGCCCCTGCGCCCTCGGCTGTGTCGCCTCCTCCCTCCGCACCTGACAGCCGGCCGAAACCGCAAGCGGCTTCTGCCCCACCGGCCAAGCCGGCGGAAACGCTCGCACCGGATGTAATGGCCGCGGTGATGAAGCGCGGGCAGCAGTCCCTCAGCCTCAGTGACATCGCCGCGGCGAGACTCCTGTTCCAGCACGCCGCGGAGGCCGGAAACCCGCGGGCGGCGGTGGCAATGGGGAAGACCTACGATCCCGATTTTCTGACGCTTGGGCCGGCGCAGGGCGAAAAGCCGGATCCCGGCCGCGCCGCCGAATGGTACCGCAAGGCGATCGCCCTCGGCGACACGCAGGCGGCCGGGCTGCTGAAAAAACTGGAGGCACGCGCGCAGGACGCGGCGGCAACGAACGCGAAGCCTAAGGCGCCTTGAACTCGATGTCCTGCGCGCCCTGCCACAGCACCAATTTGCCGAGCGCCGCCAGGTTTTCGTTGCCTTCGACCACCGTCAGGAAGTGGTTTCCCGCAAGCTGACCCATTTTGCTGGCGAACTGGACGCCGCCATAGGCCAGCAGGATCTCGGTTTCGGAAATCCCGCCCGGATACAGCAGGAACTGGCCTGGCGCCGGATAGCTGGTGTGGTTCTCGAATGTCAGGCCCAGGTCGAGGTCGCCGAGCGGAATCCAGCATCCCTCCCCGCTCCAGCGGACATGGATGATGCGCTCTCGATACGGTAGCAGGGAGCGGAATTTCGCCACCGTCTTCGGAGCGTTCTCCTCCTCGAAGCGGGTTTTGAACGTGTAAGGGCCGGCAACAACGTCGATCAGGCTCATGAAATCCCCTTCCTCAGACCTGGAACGCACTGGCGTCAAAGCCGAATGGCAGATTTCCCGTCGGCTTGATCAGGTCGTACGGCTCCCGCGCGAGGAACTTGCCGGTGCCGGGCTCGGCCTGCACCAGACCGTCCCGCATGACGACCTCGCCGCGGCGAATCGTGGAAACCGGCCAGCCGGTGACTTCAAGACCTTCATACGGCGTGTAGTCGATAACGTGCTGCAACAGTCTGTTCGTTATTGTCACGCTCTTGTTCGCGTCCCACAGCACGATGTCCGCATCCGTCCCCGGCGCGATCGTGCCCTTTCGGGGATACAATCCGAACAGCCGTGCCGGATTGGTCGAAGTCAGCCTTACAAACGCGCACGGATCGATCCGCCCCTTCGACACCCCCTCGCTGAACACGATCGGCAGCCGAGACCCGAGACCGGGCACGCCATTCGGAATATCGCGGAACGGCGCATCGCTGCCGTGCACCCGCTTGCCGACCGGGGTTTCGTAACTCCAGCCGCTGTGGTCAGAGGAAACGATATCCAGCACGTTGTCGCGCACCAGTTTCCAAAGCCCCTCGCTCGCGGCCGCATCGCGCGGCGCCGGGCTGCACATGAACTTCGCGCCCTCGAACCCCGGGCGATCCATGTCTTGCGCGGAAAGAACGAAATACTGCGGGCAGGTTTCGCCCCAGACCTTCAGGCCGCGTGCCTTCGCTCTGGCGATTTCCTCCGCGACCTCCGGGCAGGAGACATGGAAAATCTGCATCGGCTGATCGACCATTTCCGCCAGCGCGATGGCGCGGTGGGCGGCCTCCCGCTCCAGCATGCTCGGCCGCGACCAGGCGTGGTATTTCGGCTCCGTCCGCCCGTCCGCCAGCAGTGCGGCGGTGCGCCATTTGATCGCCTCGTAGTTCTCGCAATGCACCGTCACCAGCGCGCCGGTGCGCCGCGCCGCCGCCAGCACGCGCAGGAACTGGCGGTCGTCCAGGTGCAGCGGATCGTAGGTCAGGAAGACCTTCAGGCTGCGCACGCCGGAGGCGACGACTTGCGGCACCTCGTTGAAGATCACCTCGTCGCTGGCGTCGGTGATGATCTGGTGGAAGCTGTAGTCCACCATCGCCTTGGCCGCCCGCCGCCGGTACTCCGCCAGAGGCTCCAGGATGCCATGGCCCTTGAACTGGGTGGAAAAGGTGATGACGCTGGTCGTCCCGCCCGCCAATGCTGACGTGCTGCCGGAGACCCAGCTTTCCTCGTCCGCGCCGCCGCCGGGCTGCAACTGCTCGATATGGCAGTGCGAATCGACGCCCCCCGGCATCACCAGCAAACCACGGGCGTCGATCGAGCGCCGACCGCGCAAACCGACTCCGACAGCGGCGATCTTGTCGCCCACCACGCCCACGTCGGCCTTGAACATATCGGCCGGCGTGACCACCGTGCCGCCGGCGATCACCAGATCATAATCGGCCATGGCGAGCGTCCCCTATCCCGCGTGCAGTCTTTGCGTCGCCAACGTGTGTCGCCGAATCAGCCCTGCGATGTCCAGTCCCGGGATCGTGCCGTCCTCGACTACCCAGCGTCCGCCGATCATGACTCGGTCCGCGCGATGGGCGCCGCAGGTCACCACGGCGGCAATCGGGTCCAGCGCTCCAGAGAAGCGCAATTCGTCCAGCGAGAACAGCGCCAGATCAGCTTGCATCCCGACCGCGATGCGGCCCAGTTCCGGCCGCCCGATGCAGCCGGCGGACCCCTCGGTCGCCCAGCGCAGCGCATCGAGGTGGCTGATTTTGTCAGCGCCATAGCGCGAGCGTTGCAGCAGGAACGCCGCCCGCACCTCCTGCATCAGGTTGGAGGCATTGTTCGACGCCGAACCGTCCACGCCGAGGCCGACGGACATCCCGGCCTGCTCCATCTCGCACACCGGGCAGGTGCCGGAGGCGAGGACCTGGTTGCTGCACGGGCAATGCGTGACGCAGGTTCCGGCGCGTGCCAGCCGGGCGATCTCGGCGGCATCGAAGTGGATGCCGTGCGCCAGCCACGTGCGGTCGTTCAGCCAGCCGCACTGCTCCAGATAATCGAGCGGGCGGTAGCCGAACCGGGCGCGGCAGAACGCTTCCTCGTCGGCCGTTTCGGCGAGATGAGTGTGCAGCCGCACCCCGGTCCGCTGCGCCAGCGCCGCCGTCGCCTGCATCAAGGACGTGGTGACGCTGAACGGCGAACACGGGGCCAGCGCGATCTGTACCATCGCCCCCGGCGAGGCGTCGTGGTAGCGCGCGATCAGCCGCTCACTGTCGGCCAGGATGGTGTCCTGATGCTGCACCACGCTGTCCGGCGGCAGGCCGCCGTCTTGCTGCGACAGGTTCATGGAGCCACGGGTCAGCACGACACGCACGCCGAGCCGTTTCGCCACCGCGATCTCAATATCGATGGCGTCTTCCAGGCCGGCGGGGAAGACGTAGTGGTGGTCAGTTGCGGTGGTGCAGCCGGACAGCAGCAGTTCCGCCATCGCCACGGTTGTGGCGGCATCCAGCAGGTCCGGCGTCAACCGAGCCCAGACCGGATACAGCGCCTGCAACCAGGGAAACAGCGTGCGGTCCAGGGCCGCCGGCGTGGCGCGCGTCAGAGTCTGGTAGAAATGATGGTGCGTGTTGATCAGGCCCGGCAGCACGACATGCCGGCTGGCGTCGAACGTCGAGGCGCCGGGTGTGGCAGGTTCGGCTCCCTTCGGTACGAGTTCGGCGATGCAGCCGCTGTCGATCACCACCCCGCGTTCCGCCCCGGGGGCCAGGATGCCAAGCGGGTCCTTGATCCACAGTGCCGTCACTGGGCGTCGATTACGCTGACATGGGCCGCTACCACGCGCCAGCCTTCCGGCATCCGGACCCAACTCTGCATTTGCCGGCCAACCTTGTCGGACGATCGATGAAAAAGGGTGGATGCCGTGGCGAAGTCGCGCCCAAACGTGGTGATCACCGTCCGAGACGTACTGCGTGCCAGCCCGGCCGGAGACCGCGCCGCCCGGAAGGCGCCGATCTCGCCGATGCCGTAGAGGTTCTCGCCGGTGCCGTATCGGATGGTCAGATCGCTGTCCCAGAACAGGCGCTGCAACGTATCGATGTCGTTGGCCACCAGCGCCGCTTCATAGGCGCCGAAGGCGGCTTCGACCTCGGCTTTGACGTCCGGCAGGTTGATGTCCATCCGGTCACGCTTCCAGCCGGGGTGGCAGCGTGCGGGCGGCACCGCTTGCCTCCAGGAAACGGGCGATGCGCAGCGCCACGTCCTCCCGCCACGGCGCGGTGATAATCTGCACGCCGATCGGCAGGCCCGAGGCGGTGGGCACGGGCACCGCGACGACGGGAAGGCCGATGAAGGAGATCGGCTGGGTGTAGATGCCGATATTCGGCCGCAGCGGCATCTCCTTGCCGTCCAGCACAAAGGTCTTTTGCCCGATTAGCGGCGCCACGCAGGGTGTGGCCGGAGCCAGGATCGCGTCGACGGTATCGAACAGGCGCGCCACGTGCTCGCGGAGCCGGCGGCGGAACTTCTGCGCCTGCACGACCGCGGCCGCGGGCACCAGCGCCCCCGCGATCAGCCGATCGCGGACGTCGGCGTCGAAGTCGTCGGGCCGGGTGCGAAGCCGCCGCAGGTGCAGCGCGGCCCCCTCGGTGGTCGTAATGATGTAGGCAGCACTGCGGGCGCGTTGGGCCTCCGGGATCATCACCGTCCGGTTGGCTCCCAAAGCCGATGCGATCCCATCCAGCGCCGCCAACGCTTCCGGTGCCGCGCCGGCGCGGAAATAACCATCGGCGGAGGCGATGCGCAGTCCCCCGATCCCGTCCTCCAACACCCCCGACACCGGCTCCACCGGCCGATCGGCGCAACCCGGGTCGGTCGGGTCGAAGCCCTGCATGACGTCGTATGATGCCGCCAGATCAGCCGTGCACAGCGCGAACGGTCCCAGATGATCGAGGCTCGACACGAACGGGAAACTCCCCGCCCGGGTCAGCCGCCCGTAGGTCGGCTTCAACCCGAACAGGCCGCAGAATGAGGACGGTACCCGGATCGAGCCATTGGTGTCCGACCCCAGCGCCAGAGGCACCAGCCCGCCGCCGACCGCGCTGCCCGAGCCTCCGGACGATCCGCCCGACATGCGAGCAAGATCGTGTGGGTTGCGCGACGGACCGTCATGCGCGTTCTCGCCGGTGAAGTCATAGGCGTATTCGCCCATGTTCAACGCACCGACGAGGATCGCGCCCGCCGCCTCCAACCGGGCGACCAGAGGCGCATCGGCAGCGGCCGGCGGCTGGTCGCGATTGATCTTCGAACCGGCCAGGGTCGGCAATCCCGCGACATCGATCAGGTTCTTCACGGCGAACGGCACGCCCGCAAGCGGTCCGGGTTTCGCGCCGGCCGCGATCGACGCATCCAGCGCCGCGGCCTTCGCACGCGCTCGATCCGCCGTGACCGCGGTGAATGCATTCAACACCGGGTTCAGCCGCTCGATCCGCTCCAGGCAGGCGTTGATAACCGTGGCGGCGCTGGTGCGGCCTGACGCCACTGCGGCGGCAATCTCGGCCCCGGTCATGCGCGGAACACCGGGGCAGGATCGAGGTGGTCGGACAGATCCGCCGCCAGAACGGTCTCCGCATGGCCGAGCGAAATCGCCAGGTGCATACGGATCGCCTCGCGCCACTCCGGCTTCACCGCGATCCCAAGCGCCGCGGTTCCGACGTCGATCCAGGCATCCAAAGCCGCGTCTTCCAATGTCAGCCTCCGGATTGCGTTTGCAGCCAAGCGCGCCAGCCGCCGAGATGCGTGATATCGGCCGCGTCCGCCACTCCGGCGGATTCTGTCAGGAAACCCAGGCAGGGGCCATCGTCTAGCGCCACCGTGCCGAAGCCCAGCGGCGGGGGCACCCGGGCCAGCAGCGCTCCAACCGCGTTGGTCGGCAACGCCCATACCTCGCCCGCGATCGCCGCCCCATCGGCGGAGCGCAGCATGCCCGGACGCGCGCCGAGCGCGAACAGGCGATAGTGGGGCGCTGTTTTCGCCTCACGCAGGAACCGGCCGCCGAGGCTGGTGATCTGCCCGTTTAGCGGTAAGCCTGACATGTGGGCGCCAATGCAGAAAAGCGCGGTTTCGTCTGCCGCCAACGCATCCGGCGCCAGGGCGGCGGGCAGAGGCTGTCCGGTGGCCCCAACGGTCTCGGCGAAGCGCCGGTGCATCGCATCCGCCAACGGGACGAGGCGGCCCTCCGACCACGCCGGCCCAAGCAGCACCCCGCCGATTGGTGTGCCGTCCGGAGCAAAACCCATCGGCACGGCGAACGCGGCCATGTCGCTGAGATTGGCGAAGTTGGTGAAGGTGCCGAGACGGCGGTTCGGGCCAAGCGGGTCAGCCTCGACCTCCTCGAGCGAGGGGCAGAACGGTGCCGCCGGCAGCAGCAGCGCGTCGTGCTCCGCGAAGATCCGCTCGGCCTGCCTGCGTGCCTGACGCAGCAGATGGAAGGCATCGAAGGCATCCACCGACAGGCGGTTCAGTCCGCTTTCCAGGATGCCGCGTGTGACCGGAAGCAGCATGTCCGGGCGGGCGTCGAGGGTTGACCGCAGCGCGGCGGTCCGTTCCGCCACCCACGGCCCCTCATAGAGAAGCCGGGCAATCTCCAGCAGCAGCCCGATGTCGGTAGTTGTGGCCCTGAAGCGGGTTGCGGCTTCGCAATAGGCGGCGGCGACACCGGGCTCACACACCGCAGCCACATCGGCCACCGCCACGCGCGCGGCCGCCGGCATTGCGCCGCGCTGCAAATGCGCGAAGGGCGGCAGCCTCGCGTAGGGGTCCCGGTGATCGAACGAGGCGATCACCCGCTGTACTCGCAGCGCCTCATCCACCGAGCGGGCAAACACCGAAATCGTGTCGATCGAGCGGCACGCCGGTACCAAGCCCCGCGCCGAGACACTGCCCGGGGTGGGCTTGAGCCCGACGATATTGCCGAACGCCGCGGGCACGCGGCCCGATCCGGCGGTGTCGGTGCCCAGCGCGAAGGACACGATCCCGGCCGCGACCGCGCAGGCGGACCCGGACGACGAGCCGCCCGGCACACGCTTCGGGTCGAAGACATTGCGCGGCGTCCCGTATGGGCTACGGGTGCCGACCAGACCGGTCGCGAACTGGTCGAGGTTGGTCTTGCCGATCAGCAGCGCGCCCGCATCGAGCAGACACCGCACCGCCGGCGCATCGGCATCGGGCGTATAGGCGAAACCGGGACATCCCGCTGTCGTCGGGATGCCGGCGACGTCGATATTATCCTTCACTGCGAAGGGCACGCCCCATAAGGGACGATCGCGCGGCCCCTCCGCCTGCAATTCCTTCGCCCGGTTCAGGATAGTGCTGTCTGGATTGCGAAATATCCAGATCGCCGGATCGTTGTGGGCGCGATCAGCGGCCAGCGCCAGCTCCGCCATGCGGACGGGGGTCATGGTGCTACAATCCCCGGGCCGGTGCTGACCCATCTACCGATTTCTACCGCAAGTTAGCCAGCCGGCGGTGCCGGCACCACGATGGCCGAAAATGATCCGACCCGGTGCCGCCACGTCATGGTAGCCGAAGGGCCATGATCCACGCCTTGCGGTGGTTGCGCGGACGAAGGCGTGGATGGCGGGCCTGCGCCCGCCATGACGTTTATCCGCCAGTGCCTCCGGCTTTTGCATCGCCATTGCAGAAGCGAATTTTCGTGCGTCGCGCGAAGCGCCTGAATCCACCGGACAGTGACCAAGTGGGTGCAAAGCTGCCACTTCAGGAAATCTCCGCGGCCCTTCGCGGCCCTCGTTCTTCCTCCGTGTTGAAAATGCGGAGCCTGTGGCGCCCGCGCCCGCTATCATGAGCCCCGGCCTGTCGAGCACCCCAGCAATCCCATGACGGTAAGAAACCCGATATTCCAGCATCCCGCCTCCTTGCTCTCCGCGCCCGGCACCAGCCGCGAATTGAGCCAAACAACCCCGTCGCGCCTAAAGAAGCAAACCTGATGCCACGATGATCCTTCAGCTTCCGGCCGCCCCGCGGATCACGTCGCCGCATTGCCAATGTTGCTCACTTTGCACGGCGGGGCGCCAAACACGATCTTTGTTTCGGCATGCGTAGCGATCCCGCAGCTCATGATTTCGCGATTGCCGGATAGAAACTTACTCGCTAGTGTTCCCGAGGCCGACCAGCCGCCTGAACGCCAAGAACGACCAACAACAAGATCGGCGAATGCCGATCGTCTCGGTAAAACGTTCCGCCCGGTTTCGTTGCGGACGCCATCCGAGATCGAACGAGGGGATGGAAGCGAACATGCAATTAAATCGCGACGACCTGCTGCGCGCGTATCGAACCATGCGCCTGATCCGTGACTTCGAGGAACGCCTCCATCTCGAGTTCGCCAGCGGCGACATTCCGGGTTTCGTACATCTCTATGCCGGCGAGGAAGCCTCGGCTGCGGGTGTATGCATGCATCTCGGCGACAAGGACCACATTGCCAGCACGCATCGCGGCCATGGGCATTGCATCGCCAAGGGCTGTGACGTGAACGGAATGATGAACGAGATTTACGGGCGCAGGGACGGTCTGTGCGGCGGCAAGGGCGGCTCGATGCACATCGCCGACATCTCGAAGGGTATGCTTGGCGCAAACGGTATCGTCGGCGGCGGACCGCCGCTGATATGCGGGGCCGCGCTGACCGCAAAGGTGCGGAAGACCGGCGGTGTCGCCATCGCGTTCCTCGGCGACGGCGCATCGAACCAGGGGACGACGCTGGAAAGCTACAACCTCGCCAGCATCTGGAAATTGCCGGCAGTCTTCGTCGTCGAGGACAACGGCTACGCCGAATCCACGGCCGCGAGCTACGCCGTGGCGGGCACCCAGTCGGACCGCGCGCGCGGCTTCGGCATGCCAAGCCAGATCGTCGACGGCTTCGACTTCTTCGCCGTGCACGAAGCGGCCGGAGCCGCTATCGCGCGGGCGCGGGCCGGCGAGGGTCCCAGCCTGATTCATGTGCAGTTGTCGCGCTATTACGGCCATTTCGAGGGCGACGGCATGAGCTATCGCGGCCCCGGCGAAGTGGATCGCCTGCGCGCCGACGTCGACTGCCTCAAGCGCTTCCGCAAACAGGTCACCGAGGCGGCGCTGCTGGAGGCAGGCGACCTCGATGCGATCGACCATGCGGTGGCCGAACAAATCGATGCTTCCGTGCGCAACGCCAAGAGCTCCGCGCCACCGACCGTCGCGGACCTGGTCACCGACGTTTATGTTACGTATTGAGGGGGCGGTGCCATGAGCAAGAAAAGCTTTCGCCAGGCGATCAATGAGGCGCTGCGGCAGGAAATGCGCCGGGACCCGCGCGTGTTGATCATGGGCGAGGATGTGGCCGGCGGTGCCGGCGCGCCGGGCGAGGACGACGCCTGGGGCGGTGTCCTCGGCGTAACGAAAGGACTTGTCGGAGAGTTCGGACGGGAACGCGTGCTCGATACGCCACTGAGTGAGAGCGCCTATATCGGCGCCGCGGCCGGGGCGGCGGCGACCGGGTTGCGTCCGGTCGCCGAGCTCATGTTCGTCGATTTCATGGGCGTCTGTTTCGATCAGATCTTCAACCAGGCCGCAAAATTCCGTTACATGTTCGGCGGCCATGCGGTGACGCCCCTGGTTATCCGCATGATGTACGGCGCGGGTTTTCGGGCGGCCAGCCAGCACAGCCAGTGCCTGTATCCGATCTTCACCCACATTCCTGGACTGAAGGTCGTGATTCCGTCGTCGCCGTACGAGGCGAAGGGCCTGCTGATCCAGGCGATCCGCGACGACGATCCCGTAATCTTCCTCGAGAACAAGGTGCTGTACGACCAGGAGGAAGAAGTTCCCGATGAGCCCTACACCATTCCGTTCGGCGAAGCGCACCTGACGCGCCAGGGCCCCGACGTCACCATCGTCGGCATCGGCCGCATGGTGCAAATGGCGAACGAAGCCGCCGATCGGCTGGCCAAGGACGGAATTCGGTGCACGGTGATCGATCCGCGGACGACGTCCCCGATGGACACCGGAACCATTCTCGACAGCGTGGAGGAGACCGGCCGCCTTGTCATCGTCGATGAGGCAAGTCCGCGCTGCAATATCGCCACCGACATTTCCGCCCTGGTGGCGCAAGAGGCGTTCGATTCGCTGCGCGCACCGATAAGGATGGTCTGCCCGCCGCATGTTCCGGTGCCATTCGCGCCGAACCTTGAGGATCTCTATGTACCGGACGCCGACCGGGTAGAGGCGGCGGTGCGGACGGTGATGCAGCACGGGGGGAAGCGCGCGTGACCTCGATCCTTCCCGTCACCATGCCGAAATTCGGCCTGGCGATGACGGAAGGCAAGGTCGTTTCCTGGGCAAAAGAAGCAGGTGCGGTGGTCGCGGTTGGCGAAGAGCTCGCGGATATCGAGACAACCAAGATCACTAACACCTACGAGAGTCCCGTTGCCGGCGTCCTTCGCCGGCACGTGGCCCGCGAACAGGAAGACCTGCCGGTCGGCGCCTTGATCGCCTTGATCGCCGAATCGTCCGTTGCCGACAGCGATATCGATGCTTTCATCGAGCAGTTCCAGGCGGAGTTCGCAACGCGTCCGATCGAGGCGGAGGGCGCCGCGGCGCCGGAGCCGCGCACCGTGGAGGCCGGCGGCCGGCTGCTCCGCTATTTCGAGACAGGAACGGAGAATGAAGGGCGCCCGGTTGTCCTGCTGCATGGTTTCGGCGGCGACCTGAACAACTGGCTTTTTGTCCAGCCGGCACTGTCGGAGCATCACCGGGTCATCTCGATTGACCTCCCTGGACACGGCGGCTCGGCCAAGGACGTCGGAGCGGGCGATGTGGCCACGCTCGCCAAGGCGGTGCTTGGGGTGCTGGGGGCGCTTGATGTGCCGAAGGCGCACCTTGTCGGGCATTCGCTGGGCGGGGCAGTTGCATTGCGGATGGCGCTCGACAGTCCTTCGCACGCCGCCTCTCTGACGCTGATCGCTCCGGCAGGCCTTGGCAACGAGATTGATGAGGATTTCACCCGCGATTTCATCACCGCAAACCGCCGCAAAGTGCTTCAGCCGGTGCTTGCGAAGCTGTTCGCCGATCCGGGTTTGGTGAGCCACGACATGATGGAGGATCTGCTGCGCTTCAAGCGTCTGGATGGTGCGGTCGAGGCACTGACGACGATCGGAAACGCGAATTTCGCGGGTGGCCAACGGGAGATCCTGCGCGGACGGCTGGGCGAACTGGGCGATACGCCGGTGCAGGTCATCTGGGGGGCGGAGGACCGGATCGTACCCGCGCGTCATGCCGAGGGACTGCCGGCGGCGATACGAACCAGCGTGCTGCCCGGTGCCGGCCACATGCCGCACCTGGAGAAAGCGTCCGAGGTCAGTCGTTTGGTGTTGGATTTCATCGGATAGGAGAAGCCGGCCGCCTTGCTACCGGATCGCCGGCTGGATCACTTGTTATCCGACGCGATCCACCCCCGGATGATCCCCAGGGTCGCGTCCGGATAGCGGTCCACCAACTGAGTCACCTTGCGGATCGACGACGACCGCATCTGCCCCTGAATGCGCGCCAGCGTAACCATCTCGTCTTCCTCCGGCGCGCCCACCTCGCTTTGATCCGTGATGCCGCGCGGCGCTCCGGGTAGTGTCTGTTGTTCTAGGCTGAGGCCTGTGCCGGCCGCGGCGATCTGCTCCGCGGCCGCCGGGCCGTTGACGGCCAGCGGTGCCGGCGGGCGGGTCAGGCCGACAAACACCGACCGGGCCGTTACCAGGATCACCCCGATACCGACCACGCTGAAAGCGATCATTTGCAAGGTCTTCATCAGCGTGCCGCGCTCGACTCCGGGCGGTGCGACTGTCCCGGTTTCGGTTTCGTCCGCTGGATTGACGAACGGCATGCTGACGACCTCGACCGAGTCGCCGCGCTTTTCGTCGTAGCCGATGGAGGTCTTCACCAGCTTGTCGATCCGGTCCAGTTCGGCCTGGCCGCGCGGCTTCCACACGTGCTTGCCATCCGAGCCGACATCATCGACCCCATCCACCATCACCGCCAGGGTGATGCGCTCCACTTGCGGCTGATCATGCACGATGGCGCGTACGGTCTTGGTGATCTCGTAGTTGGTCGTTTCTTCCTGTCGCCCCTCCTGGCTGCCGCTGACCTGGGCGCTGGCATCGGCATTCGGCAGGTTGTTTTGCAGCGAGACGGGAGCGGCCTTATCGGTCGTCTTGTTATTCGACGTGACGTTCTGGGTGCTGCGGATCACTGCACTGTCGGGATCGAACTTTTCCTGCGTCTCGTTGACCTTGTCGAAATTCATCCGGATCGATGCCTCGGCGTGGACATGCCCGGCGCCGAGGCTGCGTTCCAGCATCACCTCGACGCCCTGAGCCAGCCGCTGTTCCGTCTTGTGGCGGATGTCCTCGGCCTGCATCGAGCGCAGCCGCGGGTCGTCTGCATCGCCCGCTTGCACCAGCAGGTGCAGGTTCGAAGTCCACCACCGTGATGTTCTGCGGCTTGAGCCCCGGCACGGCGGCGGCGACCAGGTTGACGACCGATTGCACCGCCTCCGGCGACAGCGACTGCTGGCCGGCGAGGGTGAGCATGACGCTGGCCTGTGCCTGCCGCCGTTCGCGCGAGAACGGCTCCCGGCGGGGCAGGGCCAGATGCACCCGCGCGTGCACGATCCCGCGGACCGACTGGATCGTGCGGTCCAGTTCGCCCTCGAGCGCCCGGGTCAGCTTCACTTGCTGGTCGAAGTCGGTGGTCGAGAAGTCGTTGCCGCGGTCGAAAATCTCGTAGCCGGTGGTGCCGGTGACCGAGAGACCTGCCTTTGTCAGCGTAGCCCGCGCGGCGTTGAGATCGGTGTCGGGCACAAAGATCTGGCCGCCGGACTCGTCCACGCGGTAGGCGATCTTGCGGCGGTCAAGCTCCTCGATCGCCTGCTGGAGGCTGTGCGGCTCGAGGTCGGAGACCAGCAGCGTCATGCGGTTGGTACTGACGCCGTGCAGTTCCAGCATCAGGAACGCGGCGAGCACGCCCATGGCAACGCCTGCGAGGGCGATGACTTCGGACGATGCCGAACTTGCGAAGGGCGTCGAGCATGTTGTTCACGGTGCCGGCGGCGCGATCCATTCTGGTTCAGAGGGCACCTGGAGAAGCGCCATCGGAGACGCGTCTTAGCGCGTAAAGCTTTCCGATGGGTTAACGCTCCGCGATTCGGTCGTTTGATATCAACGGCCGATGAGAGTGACTCTTCCCGCCCAACACGTCATGGCCCGGCTCGTCCGGGCCACCTGTCGCGGCACCGAGCGGTTGGGGTGGCCCGGAAAAGGTTCAGCCGGGCCATGACGGGAGAGGGACGGCCCCCCGGATTCGCTTATTCTTAGGCGTCGCCTAAGTCCGAAGTCCGATCCGCTGCTGCGGTCGAACGACCGATGCATCGGTCGTCGCATGGCATATCTACTGACGCCACTCCGGAAACAATCCAAGCAGGCCTTCGGCCGTCGCGGCGCACCGCCCACGCTCCGTGATCAATCCGGTCACCAACCTTGCCGGCGTCACATCGAATGCCGGGTTTGCCGCGGTAGTGTGCGCGGGAGCGATGCGCATGGTAGCGACCGTACCGTCCGCCAGGAGCCCCGTCATATCGGTTACCTCGGCCCCCGACCGTTCCTCGATCGGGATTTCCGCCACGCCGTCGGAAACGGTCCAGTCGATCGTGGCGGACGGCAGCGCCACCCAGAACGGCACGTTGTTGTCCCTCGCCGCCAGCGCCTTCAGGTAGGTACCGATCTTATTGGCGACATCGCCGGTGCGGGTCACCCTGTCGGCGCCGACAATGACCAGGTCGACCAGATCGTGCTGCATCAGGTGGCCGCCGGCATTGTCCGCCACCAGAGTGTGCGGCACGCCGTGCTTGCCGAGTTCCCAGGCAGTCAACGACGCCCCCTGGTTACGCGGGCGCGTTTCGTCCACCCAGACATGCAGGTCGATCCCGGCATTAAACGCGGCATAGATCGGCGATAGCGCGGTTCCCCAGTCCACGGTTGCCAGCCAGCCGGCATTGCAGTGGGTCAGCACGTTCACCCGGCGGCCGGGACGGGCAACCGCCTCTATCAGCGGCAGGCCGTGGCGGCCAATCGTCTCGTTTTGTGCGACATCTTCATCGGCGATCCGCTCCGCTTCGTCATAGGCGACCGCGAGGCGATCGGCCTCGGTCGTATTGCGCAGCCTGGTCAACATGCGATCGAGCGCCCAACGCAGATTGATTGCCGTCGGGCGTGTCGCTTTCAGCAACTCGGCGTCGCGCTCCATCGCCTCGGTCGATGCGTCGGTTCGCAGCCCCAGACACAGGCCGTACGCGGCGACGGCACCGATCAGCGGTGCACCCCGGATTTGCATTGAACGGATCGCGTGCGCGGCCTCGTCGCGCGTGGTCAGTTGCAGGATTTCCAGCGCCCATGGCAGTTTCGTCTGATCGATGACGTGGACCGACCAGCGGTTATCCGCGTCAAGCCAGACGCTGCGGTAGGCCAGCCGATCGATCTTCATCGCGAGGAAACCCTTTGGTGCAAAACGCAGACCAATGTGAACAGACGGCGCGCGGTGTCGAAGTCGATATCGATCTTCCCGGCAAGCCGCTGCAACATTAATTCGGCACCCTCATTATGAAGGCCACGCCGGCCGACATCAATTGCCTGGATCCGCTGGTCGCGCCCGTCCTCGACCGCCTTGATGTGGCTATCGACCAGCATTTGGTAGTCCTTCACAAGCCGGCGGAACGGACCAAGGGCAAGGCCGATGGCAGTAACCGGATCGCCGTTCGTATCACGGACATCGAAAATCAACCGGCCTCCGAGGATGGAGAGACGCAGCGAGTACGGTCCTGGATTATCCGTCCCGATCAGCGGGGCGAAATGATTCGCCGCGGCCAAATCCGCTACCGCCTGCTCGCGATCCGCCTCGATGTAAGGCGACAGGTTGGTGGGGACCTCCCCATCCAGGAATACGCGCAGCAGCCGGGCAGCCTGTGCCGCGCAATCGTTCATGCCCATCCAGCCTCTGCAGGTTCACTCAGACAGACGATTTGACCGAGCAGCCGCCCCCAAACGCGATTGGCACTATAACGTACCAAGTATGAAATTGGATGGGCCGGGTTGGTGCACCGATCGCCCACGCCAGGCGAGCCGCCATCATTGACCCTGGCAACTTCAACGCCGGCAAATCTACGAAAAGAAGTGCTTTTGCCCCATGCCGCGTAGAAGCCGCGTCCACTGGAGTCCAGGGCCGGCGAGTGAGGCCATGCATCAAACGCGGCCGGCCGCGAGGGCCGCAAACCAGTCAGATTCATATGAGGGGTCCCTTAGCTCGCAATCACACCATCCCGCGTAGCGTGCGACAATGTCAAAGGCTCTTATGGCGGAGCTTGTTGGTCCTGGCGAGGCGGGCAACGGCCAACCCCGCGCTGCATGACTATCATGCTCGTCGTATCGTCGCTCTCCGCACCGCCCCGTGTGGTGCCACGGCGCTGTTCGCCAAAGCCCGCCAACCGTTCCTGCGCGCGTTCCTCGGCCGGAGGACGGGCCGCCCGGCCATGATGAAAATCCCCTGATGTGGGCTTCGAGGGCGTCGAAGGTTGCCTTCGCCATGGACAACGGACATGCTGCCGGTCTCGGCGCCGCGCTGACGGAAACGCCGCTCGAAACAAGTCCAAACTGGTGAGGAGAGCCAACTGATGAACGTCATGACACAGGTCCATCCGTTCCTCGACGGTAAGGCGAAGCGCATGCTGATTGGCGGCAAGTGGCTGGAAGCCGCCTCCGGCAAGACCTTCGAGACCCGCAATCCGGCCACCGGCGAGATCCTAGCCAACGTCGCCGAGGGCGATGCCGAGGACATAGACCGTGCCGTCGCCGCCGCGCGAGAAGCCTTCAACGGCCCGTGGAGCAAGATGAAGCCGGCGCAGCGGCAACTGATCCTGTTGAAACTGGCCGAGCTGGTGGAGCGCGATATCGAGGAACTCGCCGCGCTCGATACTCTTGACATGGGCGCCCCGATCACCCGCACCCGCAACAACCGCCAAAGGGCGGTCGGCATGCTGCGGTTTTATGCCGGCATGGCGACCGCGCTGCATGGAGAAACGATCGACAATTCGCTGCCGGGCGAATTCGTTTCCTTCACCCTGAAGGAACCGGTTGGTGTTGTTGGTGCCATCATCCCCTGGAACGCACCGCTCAGCTCCTCGATCTGGAAGCTCGGGCCCGTCCTGGCGACGGGCTGCACGGTGGTGCTGAAGCCGGCCGAGGAGGCGCCGCTAACGCCGCTGCGCCTCGGCGAATTGTGCCTGGAAGCGGGCGTTCCGCCGGGGGTGGTCAATGTCGTGCCCGGCTTCGGGGAGACGGCCGGCGCCGCACTGGCGGCTCATCCGGATGTGGACAAGGTGGCGTTCACCGGATCGCATCTGACGGGCCAGTCGATCGTCCGCGCCTCGGCGGGCAACCTGAAGCGCGTCTCGCTGGAATTGGGCGGCAAGTCGCCGGACATCGTGTTCGCCGACGCCGATCTGACGCAGGCGGTGCCGGGGGCGAGCATGGCGGTGTTTTCCAACTCGGGCCAGATCTGCAGCGCCGGCACGCGGCTGTTCGTGGAGAAGAAGATCTACGACGAGTTCGTCGGGCGCGTCGCCGATTTCAGCAAGACGCTGCGCATCGGCGATGGTCGCGATCCGGACACCCAGGTCGGCCCCTTGGTCTCGCCGGAGCAACTGAAGCGCGTCACCGGGTACCTCGACATCGGCCGGCAGGAGGGCGCGCGTCCGCTGTCGGGCGGGGAGCGGTTGACCGACGGTCCGCTGGCGAAAGGCTATTTCGTTCCGCCCACGGTGTTTGCAGACGTGCGCGACGACATGCGAATCGCGCAGGAGGAGATTTTCGGCCCGGTGATCTCCGCCATCCCGTTCACCGACATCGAGGAGGTGATCGAGCGCGGCAACAAGACCACATTCGGCCTCGGCAGCGGCGTGTGGACGCGGGACGTCGGCAAGGCGCACAAGCTGGCCAGGGCGATCCGCGCCGGGTCGGTTTGGATCAACTGCTATCAGGCGATGGACCCGGCGGTGCCCTTCGGCGGCTATAAAATGAGCGGCTACGGCCGGGAGGGTGGTGTGCAGCACCTGGAGGAGTATCTGAACGTGAAGGCGGTCTGGATCAAGACCGACTGACAGTCGCGCCCGAAGACTGATCCCCGGGCGGTGCTTGGGCCGACTCTTCCCGCTTAACCGTCATGGCCCGGCCTTGTCCGGGCCACATGTCGTGGCATGGTCCTGGTTGGGCGGCCTGGATGAGCCGGGCCATGACTCGTAACCGGCGCCGACGGGTCTTTCCAAATGCCGATCGGTATTACACCAACCCGCCTTGAATTTGACCCATCGAGCCTCGCTTCCCCGTCATGGCCCGGCTTTCCGGGCCACCTTTCGCGGCACATGCTGGCGGCGGTGGCCCGGACAAGCCGGGGCATGACGGTTTATCGCAATAGTCGCTCTCAGCGCGGACTGGTACTACATGCCCGGCAACCCCGGCGGCAGCCGTGACCCGATGTGGTCCATGCCGTCTGGCCACGAAAGCAGATGGCTGACGCAGCGGCGGCAATCGGTGCTGCCAAAGCCGGGGAGTGGCACCGGCAGGTCAGCCAGTGCGGCGACAATGGCGCACTCGCCGCCGCCCGGAAACACCCAGGCGCCCTGCATCCGTCCCGATCCGGTCAGTCGGTCGATGTGCCAGTGCAGCGTCTTCCCGATTCGCTGATGGCGCGCCAGCCGAGCCCTCAGTCCGCCCGGACCGCACGCGGACCCCGCGTAGAGGAAACGCCCCGGCTGTAGAATCACCGCCGATCGGCCGGGCAAATCGACAGGCAAAGCATTCGGCAAGGTCACCAGCAGAAGATAGGCCCCGGCTACAGCGGGCGCATCGGCCGCGTCGGTGACAAAAAGCGCGGCTATGCGCAGCCGCCGTATTGCGGGCAGGAGGCGCAGGCGCCCACGGGCTCCGGCACGCGCGGCTCCGCGGCGACGCGCGACAGCAGCTTGTCCAGAGCGGTGCTGCCGCATTCGGGACATTCCGGCTGTTCGGCCCCCATGACCAGGGTCTCGAACTCGGTATCGCATGCGGAGCAATGATAGTTGAACAGCGGCATGGCGGTCCTTTCGTCAAAACGGGTTCGTTCCCGCACGTTCTAGACCGGAGCGGGCACGATTTGCCACACATGGTCGCCAGACCGGTTTCTTACGCCGCGTCTAGCCCTGCCGCGAGATCGGCCAGCAGATCCGCCTCGCTCTCCAGGCCGATCGACAGGCGCACCAAGCTGTCAGTGATTCCGGCGGCCAGGCGCGCCTCAGGGCTCATGGCGGCATGGGTCATCGTGGCGGGATGCGCGACCAGGCTTTCGATGCCGCCCAGCGACTCCGCCAGCGTGAACAGTCCGAGCGCACCGACGAAGCGGCGGACGCCATCGATGCCGCCGGCGATCTCGAAACTCAGCATTGCCCCGAAGCCGGTCTGTTGGGTTTTCGCCAACTCATGGCCCGGATGGCTCGGGAGTCCCGGGTAGTGCACCGCCGCCACGGCGGGATGCCGCGACAGGAATTCGGCGATCGCCGCGGCGGTCTTCTGCTGGTGCTCCACGCGGGCAAACAGCGTGCGCACGCCGCGCAGCGTCAGGTAGGCATCGAACGGCGCCCCCGTCACGCCGGTGATATTGGCCCAGTTCGTCAGGTCCTCGACGTCTTTGCGGCTTGCCGCGACCACCGCGCCGCCGACGACGTCGGAATGCCCGTTCAGGAACTTGGTCGTCGAATGGATCACGAAATCCGCCCCGAGTCTGTATCGGCTGCTGTAAGGCGGGCGACAGGAAGGTGTTGTCGACGATCACCCTCGCCCCGGCGGCCTTCGCCTGGGTGGCGACGGTGCGAATATCCACGATGCGCATGAGCGGATTGCTCGGGGTCTCGATCAGCACCAGCGCCGGAGCGCGGGACAGGGCGCCCCGCAGCGCGTGGTCGTCGCCAAAGTCCACGAATGCCACGTCGAATTGCCGCTTCGCCTGGCGGGCGCACAGCAGGCGCCATGTTCCGGCGTAGCAGTCGTGTGGCGCGACGATCAGGTCGCCCGGTTCCAGACAGGCGATGGCAAGGTCAACCGCCGCGGTGCCGGTCGAGGTGATCACCGCCCCGGCGCCGCCTTCCAATTCGGCCAGCGTCGCCGCCAGCATCTCGCGCGTCGGGTTGCCGGACCGGGTGTAGTCGTAGGCGCGGGGCCGGTTGAAGCCGTCGAAGGTGAAGGTGCTCGACAGATAGACGGGCGGTGCGACCGCGCCGAATGCGGTGTCCGTACCAATCCCGTTTGCAGCCGCGATCGTCCGCGGTGCCCTGTTGCGTGACATCACCCGTTCTCCTGCCGCGAAAATCAACCGCGTGGCTTCGCATAAAGCGGGGGTGGCGTGTCCCGCAAGGCCGGATCGCCGGCATCGCGACCCCGCGGGCCACGGATGGCGCGATCACGCAAGGATTCCACTGTGAATTCCGGTGACTGATCTTAGTGGCCTTGCGCGAGACGTGTGTCATTGGCAAACTGCGCTATTGCGTCGTTGACCTCGAGAGGCTTACGGCATGTGGCAGTCGATTCCTATCCAGGTTGATGGCAGCCTCGCCGGGGCGGCGCTGAAACAAACGAACGGCGTGCGATTTATCGCTACGGATGTTCGCGCCGCCGAGATGGACCAGACCCTGTGGCCCGATACCGCGGACGTCCTGCGGGCAGCGGAGCAACTGGTTCGCACCGGCCGCGTCCGCGACTTCAATCCGCAGTCGGTCGAGGATTGATCCGCTTGCGCCGGCGAGATCGCCTCTCGGTATCAGCCGGACTCCACGCGGTTTTGCCCGTTGGCCTTGGCGGCATACACCGCCCGATCGGCGCGGCGCACCACGTCCTCAGCACTGGAAAACCGCAGGCGCTATCGAACGTCAGGCCTCGGGTCCGGGCTGATGAAGCCGTTGCGGTTCGGCATGACGATTTTCGGCAGGTTGGTGGCATTCAGCACCGCATCGCCAGACACAACGCCATTCAACGACAGCACGTAGGCCGAAACCGCATAAACCTGATCAGCCGTTAGCGACTCCGGCGCGTTGAACGGCATCGCCCGCCGCACGTAATCGAACAGTGTCGTCGCATAGGGCCAATAGCTGCCGACGGTGCGAACCGGATTGCGATCCTTCAGCGTACCGAACCCGCCCACCAGCCGATCGGCCAGGTTCCCCTGTCCCTTGTCACCGTGGCACGGCGCACAAGTCTGAGCAAAGATCGCGCGGCCCTGGGCGACGCTGCCCTCGCCGGGAGGCAAGCCCTTGCCGTCCGCGCGCACATCGATGTCCCGCGCGGCGATTTCGTCCGGAGTTGGCGGCCGCCCGAAATTGTAATGCCTCGGGTCCGCGCGCGCCGGCACCACGGCCATCCCCGCCAGGACGGCCAGCGCGACACGATCAAACCGCATTGGTAACCGCCCCGCTCCGCGCAACCTGCCACGTTTGCTGCGCGTTGAAGTGATACCCGGAGTTGATGCCGCGCACATCGACCAGTGCCTCGCGCGGAGGCTGGACATAGCCGGTGTCATCGATCGCGCGGCTGCGCAGCGCGGCGGGGCCGCCGTCCCAGGTCCAGGGCATCCGGAACCGGGTCAGGCACTTGGACAGGATCGGCTCCTGCAAAGCCGCCGGTTCCCACGTCGTGCCGCCGTCGGTGGAGACCTCGACCCGCCTGATGCGTCCGCGGCCCGACCAGGCCAGGCCGGTGATCTCGTAAAAGCCGGGATCACGCAGTTGCTGTCCGCCGGCAGGGCGGGTAATCACCGACTTCGCCTCCATGACGAAAGTGAACTGACGCGCGATGCCGTCCGGCATCAGGTCGGTGTATTTCGAGGTTTCCTCCCGCGTCTGAAACGGCTGGTCGCCGAGCTTCAGGCGCCGCAGCCACTTGATATTCATGTTGCCTTCGAAACCGGGCAGGAACAGGCGCAACGGATAACCCTGTTCAGGCCTCAATCTTTCGCCGTTCTGCGCATAGGCAACAATCGCATCGTCCAGGGCCTTCTCGATCGGCACGCTGCGGGTCAGTGCGGCGGCATCGGATCCCTCTGCCAGCACCCAACGGGCGGCGGGCTGAACGCCGACCTCGGCGAGCAGGGTAGCAAGGGGAACGCCGGTCCATTCGCAGCAGCTTAGCAGGCCGTGCGTGTCCTGCGGCGTCCAGCCTGGCTTCGCGTCGCGGAATTCCGGGGTGTTGCCGGAACATTCCAGGAAATGGATGGTGGAGACGGAGGGAAACCGCAGGATGTCGTCGATGGTGAAGATCAGTGGACGATCGACCAGACCGTGGATCAGCAACCGGTGCTCGGTCGGATCGACCGCCGGGACACCGGCGTGATGCCGTTCATAATGCAGACCGTTCGGCGTGATGATGCCGTGCAGGTCTTGCAGCGGCGTGCCGCTGGACGAGGCGGTCGGGAATTTCAACGCGACCCGTGCCCGGCGGATGACGTTGCCCTCGAAGCGGGAGGGCACGCCATATGGCGGACTGGTTACCGGCGATCCTTGTTCCCGCATCCAGGGCGGAGCGTCTTCCCCCGCGCTGACGCTTTGGTTGGCGAGAAGCGTGGCCGCGCCGGCCAGGATCCCCCGGCGGCGCGTAACGGAAAATCCAGCCATGGCTTATCCTTGCTTTCCAGGACCCTCCGCAAAGCTGCCGCATCCCGCGCGATCCGACAAATAAACCCCTCGCAAGCCGCAGAAGCCATCGCGGGCGCGGACCGAGGCGAAGCCCGAACCCATCGTGACCATCGCCGCGAAATTGGCTTCCAGGGTCGCGGCTTCGTTGTCGAAATGGCGGCACGCGCCGCACCGCCCGGGGACATCTTGCGAGGCCAGCAGACGCTGCCAGAAGCTCATCGCGTCAGGTTGGCCCAATAGTCGCCGAGCACCAGCACCGACAGAACGACCCGAGCGCCACGTTGACCACCACGCCGGCGGTGAAGGCGATGAACGGCTTGCCGCCGGCCGGGGCAAAATCGCGAAACCGGGTGGTCAGTCCGATGCTCAGGAAGCTGAATGTAAACGCCCGGGTGCGCAGCGTGGTGATCGGCAGCAGAGTCCGGGCCGCACCACGGTGTTGTATTCGGCGAAACTGACGTTGCGGACGGCGAAGGTGATCAGCAGCTAGGCCAACACGAAGCCGGCGACGAATTTCGGAAAGCGCCGCCAGATCTCGCCGATGTTGGCGCCGCCGCCGGTTTCGGCGGCTTCAGCGTGTGACGGCGATGATCGACAGCACCAGTGGCCATACGCCGATCCATACGTCGCGCCCGACCACCTTGATCAGGGTGTAGGTCCAGACGGCCCGGTCGGGCGTGCCGGAAATCGTTCCGGCCGCGGCGAAGCCGGCGTAGGTCTGTGCGGCGGCGAAACCGGCGGCATCGGCGAATTCCGATGTGCCAATCCAAGCGCCGCCAACTCCGGCGGGCAGCGACACCGCGCGTAGGACCACGGGCGCGAAGATCATGACGATCGCCCACAGAACCACCAAAGTAATGGCAATCGGGGGATATTCCTTCTTCGCACGCACAGCGCCCGCGATGGCAATGGCGGCGGAAACGCCGCAGACCGCGCCGCCCGCCCGCTGGTCGAGATTGGCGCCTGGGTGACCTGATTGCTCATGCGCGTTCGTCTCCCGTCGGAGCATACGCGCGGCGCCTCGGCAGTCCGCACATAGTGGCATTCTCGCAAACAACTCCTATTGCACAGAGTGCTTCGTGAGGATGTGGTTGATCACCTCCGCATAAGCTCCGATACCCCTGGAAAATCGTAGGATTCTTCGTCTCGTAGTGCTGACGATTAAAATGGAGACTTTGATCAAAATCGTGCACATTGCCGCCCATGACTTTATATGACCGGCTGACCGCCTGTGTTTTCGACGTTGACGGCGTTCTGCTCGCCTCGCCGCATGAGCGTGCCTGGCGCGAAGCGTTGCGCGGATACGCCGATCCGGAACGTTTCACCAACGCGATGTATCAGTCTCATGTGGCAGGCAAGCCGCGCATGGACGGGGCTCGCGCCGCGCTGGAGGCGCTCGGCGTGCCGGATGCCGCGCGGCAGGCGGTGCGGTATGCGGAACGCAAGCAGCAACGACTGGAGGAACTGATCGAGGAAGGCGGAGTTGATGCTTTCCCGGACGCGCTTCGTTTCGTGCAAGCAGCGGCGCGCCTCGGACTGCGCATCGCCGCGGCGTCCTCGTCGAAGAACGCCAACGGCATGATGCGGGCGGTCCGGCTGGAAAGCGGCGGCAGCCTGTTTGACATCTTCAGCGCCAATGTTTGCGGACGCGACCTACCGCACGGCAAGCCGGACCCGGCGATCTTCCTGATGGCAGCCGAGGAGCTTCACGTCGAACCGGCGCACTGCGTCGTTGCCGAAGACGCGCCGGTGGGGATCGAGGCGGCTCGGCGGGGCGGCATGACCGCGCTTGGCATCGCGCGCAACGACGATGCGGCTTCGCTGGAAACCGCGGGGGCAAATCTGGTAGTGACCAGTTTTGACGAAGTTGCAATGGACGCACTGGCCGACGGCCGGCTTTGCTCGCGGGGTTGAATGGAATGGATCGTATACTGAAGCCGGCCGCCGATGATGGCTGGGTTTTTGGCGCTGGTTCGGCGCGGGACGGTGTCGCCGGTTCCCGGTTGGCAATAAGCAACGGTTTTCTGGGCACGATCGACACGGGGCCGGCTGTCCCCGGCGACCCGCTGGCGGTTCCGGCGCGCACCTATGTCGCCGGCTTGTTCGACACCATCGGTCCGGACAATGTTACGACAGCATTGATCCCCTGCCCGGACTGGCTCCGCCTGTCGCTGACCGGTTCGGCGGCGGGCGGCTTACGACGGCGTATCGAACTTGACGCCGAACGCGGTGTCCTGTTGAGCGAAACGTGGACGCAAGCCGCATCGGGCATTTCAGTGCGCGGCCTTCGCCTGGTATCGTTGCACGATCGGCGTATCGGCCTGCAGACAGTTGAAATCCGGATCGAGGACGGGGATCTCGATCTCACGCTGGAAGCCTCGGTCGGTGCGCCTGTTGCCGAGTTGGTTCCGCAACGGATCGAGCAGTCCCTCGGCGTTTGGCGCACACATCTTTCGGGTCAGAGCATCGCCCTGGCGGCCGAGGCGGCGCTTCAGATCGACGGCAGTGACGTCGCGACCGCGACGGCCGGGAAGCTGGCATGGTCCTGGCGCTGGACTTCGCGGCCCGGACAGATCGTCCGATTTCAGCGCTACGCAGCCATTGTGCGCAGCGATAGCCTCGATGCCGATCCCGGCGACGCGGCCCTGGACGCGCTCGGCCATGCGCGGCATATCGGCTGGCGCGGCGTGCTCGACGCGCATCAGGCGGCCTGGGCAAAACGCTGGCACCACAGCGATATCCAGCTTGCCGGCGACGCGGATGCGCAGCGGGCGCTTCGCTTCGCCGCCTATCACCTGAACAGCGCGGCGAATCCGGGCGACGATAGGGTCTCCATCGGCGCGAGGTCGCTCAGCGGCAATGGCTATAACGGGCACGTCTTCTGGGACACCGAGATCTTTCTGCTGCCGTTCTATATCCTGACCTGGCCGGAGGCGGCGCGCGCCCTGCTGATGTATCGCTTCCACACCCTCGGCGGCGCGCGGGCCAAAGCCAAGCGGATGGGCTGGCGGGGTGCGATGTACGCCTGGGAATCCGCCTCGACCGGCGACGAAATGACTCCGGAACACCTGACCGATCAGAACGGAAAGATCGTGGACGTGCTGTGCGGCACGCAGGAACAGCACATCAGCGCCGATGTCGCCTACGCGGTCTGGCAGTATTGGCACACCACCGGCGATGAAAGCTTCCTGCTGGAGGCCGGCGCGGAAATCCTGTTCGAGACCGCACGGTTCTGGGCCAGCCGGGCACTGCCGGAAGCCGACGGCCGTTGCCATATCCGCGGCATTATCGGCCCCGACGAGAACCACGAGCATATCGACGACAACGCTTTTACCAATGTTATGGCGCGCTGGAACATCCGTCGCGCGTTGGATGTCGCCGCGTTGCTGCGGGAGCGTTGGCCGGAGCAATGGGCAAGCCTCGCCCGGCGGCTCGGCATCGAGGAGGCCGAGTTGCGGGACTGGTCCCGGGTGGCGGAAACGATAGCTGTCGGCTTCGATCCGAAAACCGGGATGTATGAGCAATTCTCCGGCTTTTTCGATCTCGAGGATGTTGACCTGTCAGCGTACGCCGGGCGGACGGTGCCGGTCGAAGTATTGCTCGGGCAAGATCGGACGCAGAAATCGCAGATCGCCAAGCAGGCCGATGTCGTGGCATTGCTGGCGCTGCTTCCGGATGAATTCCCGGGGCGGGCGGCGGAGCGGAACTTTCGTTATTACGAACCGCGTTGCAGCCATCGCAGCTCGCTCAGCCCGGCGATGCACGGCATGGTCGCTGCCCGGATGGGCGATACCGCCATGGCGATGCGGTTCTTTCAGCAGACGGCAACGATCGATTTGGGCGATGCCCGCGGTCCCTCGGACGAGGGCGTCCATATCGCGGCCCTCGGCGGGATCTGGATGCTGGCGGTATTTGGTTTCGCAGGGCTATCGGTGCGCGACGAGGGCCTGGCGCTGGAGCCACGGTTGCCGGAGGGCTGGGAAAGCCTGGCTTTCAGGGTCCAATGGCGCGGCCGCGAAGTTCATTTCCGTATCGATCAAGGCGGCTCGGCGGTTGCCGCGACGCTCGAGGCCGGAGAGCCCATGACGCTGGTGCTGGCCGGCCAGTCGCGAGAACTTCGCACGGATCAGCGGGTGTTTTCGCCCTAGCCGTCGCGGCCGGGACACGCCCCGGCCAGCACGATCGAGTCGACCTGTCCCGCTAGGCGTGAACCGCCGACGGCAGGCGCACCGACGGAATACCTTCCGGGTCAAGCCGATACCCACCGCCCTCAGTCACCAAAAGCCGCGCATTCGCCGGATCGGGTTCGATCTTCTGCCGCAGCCGGTAGATGTGGGTCTCCAGCGTATGCGTCGTCACCGCGGCGTTGTATCCCCACACCTCATTCAGCAGCACCTGCCGGGCGACCGAGCGGGTTCCGGCGCGATACAAGAACTTGAGGATCGCCGCTTCCTTCTCCGTCAAGCGTATGCGGCGGTTCTTCGCGGGTTCCTGCAACAGCTTCGCGGCGGGACGGAACGTATACGGACCAATCGTGAAGACGGCATCCTCGCTGTTCTCGAAGATCCGCAACTGAGCCCGCAGCCGCGCCAGCAGCACGGCCAGCTTGAACGGCTTGGCGATGTAGTCGTTCGCCCCGCAATCCAGCCCGCGGACCACATCGTTCTCGCCATCGAGGCCGGTCAGCATGATGATCGGCATGCGCTGGCCTTGCTTGCGCAGCTTCGCGCACAGATCGCGTCCGTCGCCGTCGGGCAGGCCGACGTCAAGGATCACGGCATCGAAGCGGGCATCCTTCGATGCCAGCCGGGACTCAGCCTCCTGCACCGACGCGGCCTCCGTTGCGACGAATTCGCCATCGACGGCGAGCTGGTCGACCAGGGTTTCGCGCAGGGCATCATCATCATCGACGATCAGGACGGGGCGTTCTGCCGACATACGCTAGTTCCTCTTGTCAGTTTTGAACGTGGCTGGATCGATGCCCGCGTTCTGTTTGGCTCTTCGAAGGCGGTTCACCTTATCTGTTCGTGAAAAAGCACGAAATCGCTTAGGAACGTCTTTGCCGGGACGCCGCAATCACAAGATTGCGCGCCTGACGGGCGAGTGGTCCGCTTAAATGCCTGTCTCATCGTGATCATATCACCTATATATAGGACGTGGTGATGGGCAAACATCGTCCGCCCCTGTAATTTCCGTTTTGACGGTCAAGTGTGACGATATTTAGACATTTGCGGTACATATTTATGCCCTCCCAGCGATCGGTTTTTCGCAGCGCCTGGCGGCCGCGGCGATAGATGCCCACCGACACCTTACCCTCGGCCGAGCAGTCCAAATTGCACCTTCGGCGGATACACCGGGCCGCATCGGATCTGCGACGCGGCGTTCCTGTGGTGCTGACCGGGCCCGCTCCGCTGCTGATTCTGGCGGCTGAAACGGCTGGCGCCGACGGCCTGGCTGAGTTGGAAGATGTATCGGACAGCGAGATCGTGCTTATCCTGGCCCCTGCCAGGGCAGCCGCCATTCTGCGCGCGCCGATGCCGGTGGAAGCCGTTGCAGTGGCCGTGTCGCTGCCACCATCGCTTCGCAAAATCCCGATCTTTCAGTCACTTGTTGATCCGACCGCGACGCAGCCTCCGGTGCGGGAGCCGTTGAAAATCGTCGCCGAACCACCCGCCTCGGCCGCGGCACTTGGCCTGGCCAAGATCGGCCGGCTGCTGCCCGCCGTGCTCGCCGCGCCCTTGTCCGTGGGCTACGCCGATCGGCTTGCGCGTCGTGAGCTCGTGGAGGTTTCCGCCGCCGAGCTGCAGGCGTATCGTGGACACGAGGTTGCCGGCCTGCGGCAAATCGTCTCCGCGCACGTGCCGCTGACCGGCGCTCCCGACAGCCAGGTCGTGGCCTTTCGTAGCGACGGTTCGGCCATCGAACATCTCGCGATTGTGATCGGGCGCCCGCAGGATCATGCGGCGCCGCTGGTCCGACTCCATTCGGAGTGCTTCACCGGCGACCTGCTCGGAAGCCTGCGCTGCGATTGCGGCGAACAGCTTCGCGGCGCGATTTTACGCATGGCGAAGGACGGCGCCGGCGTCCTGCTCTATCTGGCGCAGGAAGGACGGGGAATCGGCCTGATCAACAAGCTGCGCGCCTATGAGCTGCAAGATCGCGGACTCGATACCATGGACGCGAATCGCGTGCTCGGATGGGGAGCGGATGAACGGAACTTCATGGTGGCCGCGGCCATGCTGCAGATCATGGGGCTGCATCGGGTGCGGCTGTTGACGAACAATCCGGACAAGCTTGAAGCGATGCAGGCCTGCGGCATCGAGATTGCCGGGCGGGAGCCGCATCTGATTGCCGCGAACGGCGTTAACGATGAATATCTTGCCACCAAAGCGTCCCGCTTCGGTCACATGCTGGACTAGAAGCGTGCTGTAGGGCGTTACTGACGAGCCTAATCCTGGACCCGGCCCGGATGTCAGGGCTAAAGGTTCGCGCCTCCTTTCGCACGAGACACTAATGACCCCTTCCGAAGTCGATCGCCTCCAAGCCTACCTGCGCAAGCTGTTCGGCACCGAACGGATCAAGGTCGTGCTGCCGCCGCGCAAGGGCCTCTCGATCGAGTTCGCGGTGAATGACGAGACCATCGGCACTGTTCACAAGGATGTAGATGACGGAGAAACCTCCTATTCCATCCACCTGACGGTGCTGGAGGAGGACCTTCCCGCCCCCAAGCCGGCCGCCAAGCCTGTCGCGGCGGCGCCCGGACGGCGCTGATCGTCTGGACGATTGCGTAGCGCGCGGCCCGCGGTTAGTTTCACGGGCGATGCGGGTGTAGCTCAATGGTAGAGTCCCAGCCTTCCAAGCTGGCTGTGCGGGTTCGATTCCCGTCACCCGCTCCAAAATGCCCCATTTGACACACGGGCTTAACACGCCGCATCTTGCGGGATGCCGAGGGGTGTCCCGCCAGCGGGGCTGAGATATCGCGAAATCCGGGTGAACCGGGGGTGCGATGACCCTTTAACCTGAACCGGGTCATGCCGGCGGAGGGACGGGTCCACGTCATGCGGCCTGTTTGTTCCCTCCGCCCCGCCCCCGAGCGATGCCGAAGGAGAGGTCCATGACGGTCCAGTCGAAGTCCAACACCCGCCCGAGCACGGTGACCACCGGCCCGATCGCCGGTTCCCGCAAGATCTACAGCAGCCCGGAGGGACGGCCCGACATGCTGGTGCCGTTCCGCGAGATCGCGTTGGAGCCCAGTGCGCAGGAGGAGCCGTACCGGGCATACGACTGCTCGGGCGTCTACACTGATCCGTCGGTGACCATCGACCTGGAGGCCGGATTGCCGCCGATCCGGCGGGAATGGATCGCCAAGCGCGGGTTCTCCGAGATCGCGCCGCGCGAGGTAAAGCCGGAGGACAACGGCAACATCGGCGCCGACAAACTGGTGCCCGCCTGTCCGGCCCACTTGCCGGTATATGGCGGCCAGCCCGGCCAGTTGGTGACGCAGTATGAATTCGCCCGCGCCGGCATCATCACCGACGAGATGATCTACGTCGCCCATCGCGAGAACATGGGCCGCGCCGCCATGATCGAGGGCGCCGAAGCCCGCATCGCCGACGGCGAAAGCTTCGGCGCCGAAATCCCCGCCTTCATCACCCCGGAGTTCGTGCGCAGCGAGATCGCCCGCGGCCGCGCCATCATCCCGGCCAATATCAACCACCCGGAGCTGGAGCCGGTCATCATCGGCCGCAACTTCCTGGTGAAGATCAACGCCAATATCGGCAACTCCGCCGTCACGTCGGGCGTGGCGGAGGAAGTCGAGAAGCTGGTCTGGGCGATCCGCTGGGGCAGTGACACCGTGATGGACCTGTCGACCGGCCGCAACATCCACAACATCCGCGGCTGGATCATGCGCAACTCGCCGGTGCCCATCGGCACGGTGCCGATCTACCAGGCGCTGGAGAAGGTGGATGGCGATCCCACGAAGCTGGACTGGGAGGTGTTCAAGGACACGCTGATCGAGCAGGCCGAGCAGGGCGTCGACTACTTCACCATCCACGCCGGGGTGCGGCTGCAATACGTGCCGCTGACGGCCAAACGGGTGACCGGGATCGTGTCGCGCGGCGGCTCGATCATGGCGAAGTGGTGCCTGTCGCGGCACAAGGAAAGCTTCCTTTATGAGCGCTTCGAGGAGATCTGCGACATCATGCGCAAGTATGACGTGTCGTTCAGCCTCGGCGACGGGCTGCGACCAGGGTCGAACGCCGACGCCAACGACGCGGCGCAGTTCGGGGAGCTGGAGACGCTGGGCGAGTTGACGAAAGTAGCCTGGGACAAGGGCTGTCAGGTGATGATCGAAGGCCCCGGCCACGTGCCTATGCACAAGATCAAGGTCAACATGGACAAGCAGTTGCGCGAATGCGGGGAGGCTCCGTTCTACACGCTCGGGCCGCTGACCACCGACATCGCCCCCGGCTACGACCACATCACCTCCGCCATCGGTGCCGCGATGATCGGCTGGTTCGGCACGGCGATGCTCTGCTACGTCACGCCGAAGGAGCACCTCGGGCTGCCGGACCGGGACGACGTGAAGACCGGCGTGATTACGTATCGTATAGCCGCTCATGCGGCGGATCTGGCGAAAGGGCACCCGGCGGCGAAGCTGCGGGACGATGCGGTCAGCCGGGCGCGGTTCGAGTTCCGGTGGGAGGATCAGTTCAACCTGTCGCTCGATCCCGACACGGCTCGGTCGTTCCACGACCAGACCTTGCCGAAGGAGGCGCACAAGGTGGCGCATTTCTGCTCCATGTGCGGGCCGAAGTTCTGTTCGATGAAGATCACGCAGGACCTGCGTGTCGAGGCGGAGCGGATGGCGGGGATGGAGGCGAAGAGCGCCGAATTCGCCGAGGCCGGGAAGGAGATCTACCTGCCGCAACAGGCGGCGGAGTAGCGGCCGATTGTTACCCCGGTGTGATAGCGCTCCAGTGATGGCCGGGCGAGGCCCCTTCAGCCGGACGAGGCGTGGCCGCGGAGTGTCAGAATCAAGCGGGGATCGCGGGCATGGATTTTGACCTGTTCGTCATTGGCGGCGGCTCCGCCGGCGTTCGCTGTGCGCGTATCTCCGCCAGCCACGGCGCACGTGTCGGCATCGCGGAGGAGCGTCACTGGGGGGGCACCTGCGTCAACATCGGCTGCGTGCCGAAGAAACTGCTGGTGCAGGCGGGCGAGTACGGCGACTGGGCCGATGATGCGGCCGGATTCGGCTGGACGATCCAAAAGGGTCCGCATGACTGGGCGAAGCTGATCGCCGCCAAGGACCGTGAGATCACCCGCCTGGAGGGCCTCTATCGCAAGCTACTCGTCGGCGCGGGCGCGACGATCTTCGACGGCCGCGCGGTGTTCGTCGATCCGCATACGGTGGAGGTTGCCGGTCAACGTATCCGCGCCGAAAACATCGTCATCGCCACCGGTGGCCATGCGGAGCGTCCAGACATTCCGGGGGCGGAGCTTGGCATCATCTCCGACGACGCCTTTTATCTGAAGGCGATGCCGGGCTGCGTGGCTATCGTCGGCTCCGGCTATATTGCCGTGGAGTTCGCCGGGATTTTCCGCGCGCTGGGCGCGGAGGTGCATTTGATCTATCGCCAGCCGCTCCCCCTGCGCGGCTTCGACCAGGACCTGCGCGAGGCGCTGGTGGAGGCGCTGACGGCGCAGGGGATCATCCTGCATCCGGAGTGCCTGCCGCACAAAGTGGAAGCCGATGGCGAGCGCCGCAAACTGACCTTCGGCGATGGTGAAACGATCGATGCGGATCTGGTTTTCTTCGCGACCGGCCGCAAGGCGAACGTGAAGGGCCTCGGGCTGGAGACGGCCGGCGTCGAACTGAATGCGAAAGATGCGATCAAGATCGACGAAAATCTACGGACCACGCAACCGCATATCTATGCGATGGGCGATGTCACCGACCGGGTGAATCTGACGCCGGTGGCGACGGCCGAGGGTCACGCCCTGGCGGATAGGCTGTTTGGTGGCTCCCCGCGCACCGTGCCGCTGTGGAACGTTCCGTCAGCCGTGTTCACCACGCCGCCGATTGCCACGGTCGGATTGTCGGAGGAGCAGGCTTCGGCTCTGGGGCCGGTGGATGTCTACATCACGCGCTTCACGCCGATGCGTCACAACCTGTCCGGCCGCAAACGCCGCAGCCTGATGAAGCTCGTGGTGGACAAGGTGACGCAGAAGGTCGTGGGCGCGCACATGTTGGGCGAGGATGCGGCTGAGATCATTCAGGGGATAGCGATCGCCGTGGTGATGGGCGCGACCAAGGCGGATTTCGACCGGACGATCGGGATTCACCCCACGGCGGCGGAGGAGTTCGTAACACTGCGGACGCTGACGCGGACGACGGATCTTGCCGACGCGGCGCAGTGACGGGTGGTGCCGGATCTCCGGAACTACCCGAGCGCCGAAGGACTCTCCGCGAGCGGGCGGCCAGCCAGGATCGCCCTTCGGATCAGTAGTGGCGCCAGCCGCCGTATCCCCAGCCGCCGCGGTATCCCCATCCGCCGTAGCCCCAACCGCCGCCGACAATGACCGCCGGGCCGCCGTAATACGCCGGGCCATAGCCATACGGATAATACCCGGGGCCGTAGGGGTAGCCATAACCGCCCGCATATCCGCCCGGCGCGCTTTGCACCGTGTCGCCCTTCGAATACATGCATTGCGTGTACGCCGTGTCGTAGCGTGCTTGCACGTTGCCGCCCGCCGCCTGCGCGTTGCCGGCGCCGATGGCGCTGCCGGCCAGCAGGCCCGTGGCACCGCCGATTGCGGCGCCCGCACCAACCGCGCCGCCAACCGACCCGATCGCGGCGCCGACCCCGGCGCCAAGCGCCGTGCCAAGCAATGCGCTTCCCACCGCGCTGTTGTTAGCCGCCTGCGCGGCTGACGCGCCGCCGGTCTGCTGCGAGGCAAACCCGCGGCAGGTCACATCGTCGGCCTGGAACGCCTCGAAGCTTTTGCCTTGCGGCGGCAGCGCCATAACCGTCGGACCTTGTGGCGGCGCGACGGCGCAGGCGCTCAACGCCACAACCGATACAAGCCCGATTGCGGATATCGCGCGATTCATGTTCCACGTTCCCAAGTAGGCTACGGCGAAAGGCTCACTATCCCGGTCGCTAATCTAGTGCCGGGCCCGTCTCCGTCACGTAACATAGTGTGAGGACCGCGAAAAGCGAGGCGCGAAACACAACATCGCCCAGAGTGCCGGTGACGAGCAAGTACACTCCGCCACACGACCGGTAGCGCCGACAGTTCAGCCACAACGGTCGGCGCGGGGAAGGTTCAGGCCAGCTTCAGATTAGTGGCCGCGGCCTTACCGCGCTCCATCGCCACTTCGTAGCTGACCTTCTGACCATCATTGAGCCCCTTGAGGCCCGCGGCCTGCACGGCGGTAATATGGACAAACACGTCCTTGCCACCATCCTGCGGCATGATGAAGCCATACCCTTTGGTCGCATTGAACCATTTAACCGTTCCAACGGCCATGGTTTTTTCTCCTCCAATGACGACCGGCCGATTGGACGGCCGATCGCTTAGCTAATCCAAAGCAGGTCCGGTCAGACCGCCTTCAGGTTCGTTGCGGCGGCCTTCCCACGTTCCATCGCAACGTCGTAACTCACCTTTTGGCCCTCATCCAGCCCGGTGAGACTGGCGGCCTGGACGGCCGTGATGTGGACGAACACATCCTTGCCGCCATCCTGCGGCATGATGAAGCCATACCCCTTCGTGGAATTGAACCACTTAACTGTGCCGGTAGCCATGTCTGCTTTCTTCTCCGTCCAGGCACCGTGCAAGATCACGCGATGCAGTAGACAACCGGGTTTTGGGACCTCCTGAGGCACCCGAGGGACGGAAGCGCAGCAAGGCAAGCCAAATTCGATTGCAGCGCATAGTTGGCACAGAATCCGTGAGGACTGTCAATCACAGTCCCGATAGGTATGTAACAGCACTTCGCAACCTGCGGTAAGCGCCGCGTTTGATTGATGAACACCAATTCGCGAATTTCGCATGCCGGCGCGCGCAGACCACCTATCAGACGACGCGATACGGACGAAACGGCCCGGTTCTCAGCCAGGACAGAGCGGCCAAGGCACATCGCTTCGGCGCCGGTTCACGCCGCAACGAGCGCCCGAGCCAGCGCCGGCCGTCGCGGCAGCGTCCGTGCCGGATAAGCTCACGACCGATAACCCACGCCACATCGGCCTCTGCCCGCCGGCGCAACACCGGCAGCCGGTTCGGGTCCACGCGATCGGGCAGCGACGGGTTGGTGTAGATCGCGTCCAGCCCGGGGGCGAAGCTCGCGGGGTCGGTCGCCATGCGGAGATAGGCGCTGCCGGGGCGTTCGCGCACGAACAGGACCGGGTCGCGCCCCGCGGCGGTGGCGAAAGTCCCGCCCGCGGCCAAACGGGTCCAATACTCCCAATCCTCCCCGTAGGTCAGCTCCTGCCGGAACCCTCCCGCTGTATCGACCGCAGCTCGGCGGATCAGCAACTGGCCGCCGTTAGCGAATAGATTTTGCACGAGGAGGCGCCGGAGCAGGTCGCCTTGTGGTGGCCGCGGCGCGCGGTGGACGGAACCGTCCTGTGCAACCCGGGCGTACACCCCGGCCGCGATGTTTGCCGCGGGACAAGCGTCCAGCACCGCGGCTAACCGGACCAGCGCATTCGGGGCCAGCCAATCGTCGGCGTCGAGGAACACGACGGCGTCACCTTTGGAGGCGGCAATCCCCCGGTTGCGGGCAGCCGAAACACCTGCATTGGCCTGCCGAATCAGGCCAATGCGGGGATCGTGAAACGCCGCTGCGATCGCCGGCGTCGCGTCGGTTGACCCGTCATCGACCACGACCAAAGACCAGTCGCGATGGCTTTGCCGCAAGACGGAAAGGATGGCATCGCGTAGATACGGCGCGACGTTGTAGGCGGGGATGATGACGGCGATATGCAACGGACACTCACCACGGGCAGGAGGCGTCTTGCCTTACCCCGCCCGGGTGAATATCCGGTTAACGGCAGCCTGAAATCAGGCTTGCGCCTTCACCGGTACGCCGTGCTCCTTGAGCAGCGTTTCCAGCTCGCCGGCCTGGAACATCTCGCTGACGATATCGCAACCGCCGACGAATTCGCCCTTGACGTAAAGCTGCGGGATCGTCGGCCACTGCGAAAAGGCCTTGATGCCCTCGCGCAGTTCGTCGTCTTCCAGAACGTTGGCGGACTTGAACGGAACTTCGAGGTGCTGGAGGATCTGGATGACACGCGCCGAAAACCCGCATTGCGGGAATACCGGGGTGCCCTTCATATAAAGCATGACGGCGTTGGAATCGATGTCGCCCTGGATACGCTCTGCAATCGTGTCAGCCATTCTGATGAACTCCTTCTGGTACCATTATTCGGGTGCCGACGTTTGTAATGCAAGGGCATGAAGTTCGCCGCCCATCCGGCCGCGCAACGCCGCATAGACGATCTGGTGCTGCCTGACGCGAGACAGGCCGCGAAAGCTCTCGCTGATCACCGTCGCGGCGTAATGGTCGCCGTCGCCAGCGAGATCCTCGACCGTGACCTTGGCATCGGGCAGCGCTTCCTTCACCAACGCCTCGATCTCATTCGCCGCCATCGCCATCAGGGTGTGTCCTTCTTGGTTCCGTCGTTCATCCAGGCCGGAAAGAACCGGTCATGCGCCGCGCGAAGTGCAGATATCGATATTGTGCCGCCGTCAGGCAGAGTCAAATCCTGTCCGCCCGATGTGCCCAGGCGCACGGCCTGGATGCCGGCGGCCTCGGCGATGCGGGTGAACGCGGCGTGGTCCGGGACGGCGACGAGGTAGCGGGCCTGATCCTCGCCAAACCAGAAGGCATGGCCGGGTATGTCACGCGGGTGGGTCGAGAGCCGCGCGCCGATGCCGCTGGCCATCGCCATTTCCGCGATCGCCACCAGGACGCCGCCGTCGGACACGTCGTGGCAGGCGCGGATGGTCCCGTTCAGGATGTGAGTGCGAACGAAGTCGCCATTGGCCTTTTCCGCCGCCAGATCGACCGGCGGCGGCGCTCCGTCCTCGCGGCCGTGGACCTCCCGCAGCCAAAGCGATTGGCCGAGCCAGCCGGTGGTGGCGCCAATCAGCACGATATCGAGCCAGGGCGGCAGCGCGAGGCCGACGGCAAGGGCGGCATCGTCCAGCACCCCGAGGCCGCCGATTGTCGGCGTCGGCAGGATGCCTTTGCCCTCCGTCTCATTGTACAGACTGACATTGCCCGACACGACGGGGAAATCCAGCGCCTCGCAGGCCGCCGCCATGCCGCGGATCGCGGCGGCGAACTGGCCCATGATTTCGGGCTTTTCCGGGTTGCCGAAATTCATGTTGTCGGTGATGGCGAGCGGACGGGCACCCACCGCGGTCAGATTCCGCCAGGCTTCGGCAACCGCCTGTGCGCCGCCGTTTTCCGGGTCCGCCTGACAATACCGCGGCGTGCAATCGGTGGTCAGCGCCAGCGCCCGGGTCAGCCCTTCCAGCTTGACCACCGCGGCATCCGCGGCGCCGGGCCGCTTCACGGTCTGGCCGCCGACGGTGCTGTCATATTGGTCCCAGACCCAGGCGCGCGAGCACAAATCCGGGCAGCCAACCAGCAGTTCCAGCGCGCGGGTCAGGCCGAGGCGATCCTCGACCCTAGCCGGGTTCAACTTCTCCTGCTTCGGCGTATCGACGGTCGGGCGGGTGTACAAAGGCGCCTGGTCGTTCAGCGGCGCCAGCGGGATATCGGCTTCGACCACGCCGTGGTGGCGCACCGTTATGTGCCCCGTATCGGTGATCCGGCCGATGATGGAGAAATCCAGGTCCCATTTCTGGAAGATGTCGCGGGCAAGCTGCTCGCGGTCGGGGCGGATCACCATCAGCATCCGCTCCTGGCTTTCCGACAGCATGAACTCGTAGGCGCTCATGCCGGTCTCGCGTCCCGGCACCTGATCGAGGTCCAGTTCGATGCCGACGCCGCCCTTGCCGGCCATCTCCACCGCGCTGCTGGTAAGGCCGGCGGCGCCCATGTCCTGGATCGCGACGATGGCGTCGGTCGCCATAAGCTCCAGGCACGCTTCGATCAGCAGTTTTTCGGTGAAGGGGTCGCCGACCTGCACGGTGGGACGTTTGTCTTCCGAGTCGGCGCTGAACTCGGTGGAGGCCATGGTGGCGCCATGAATGCCGTCGCGGCCGGTCTTCGAGCCGACATAGACCACCGGGTTGCCGACGCCGGCGGCGGCGGAGAGGAAGATGCGGTCCTTGCGGGCGATGCCGACGGTCATGGCGTTGACCAGCGGATTGCCGTCATAGGACGGATGGAAATTGACCTCACCGCCGACGGTGGGGACGCCGACGCAGTTGCCGTAGCCGCCCACGCCGCGCACCACGCCATCGACGACGCGCTTAGTCTTCGGGTGGTCGGGGCTGCCGAACCGCAGCGCATTCAAATTCGCGATCGGCCGCGCGCCCATGGTGAACACGTCGCGCAGGATGCCGCCCACGCCGGTGGCGGCGCCCTGGTAGGGTTCGATGAAGCTCGGGTGGTTGTGGCTCTCCATCTTGAAGATGGCGGCCAGGCCGTCGCCGATATCCACGACCCCGGCGTTTTCCCCCGGCCCGTGGATCACCCACGGCGCCTTCGTCGGCAGTTGCTTCAGCCAGACGCGGGAGGATTTGTAGCTGCAATGCTCCGACCACATGACGCTGAAGATCCCGAGCTCGGTGATGCTCGGGATGCGGCCCATGATGGCGAGCATCTGGCCGTATTCCTGCGCGCTGAGGCCGAAGCTGCGAGCAAGCGATTCGTTGACCTGGGTTTGCATGCGTTCCCGTTCAGGCAGCAGCGAGCGCGTCGAACAGCGGCTTTCCGTCGGTGCCGCCCATCAGCGGATCGACCAGATCCTCCGGGTGCGGCATCAGGCCGAGGACGCGCAGGTTCGGGCTGAAAATGCCGGCGATCGAGCGGGCGCTGCCGTTCAGATTGACCTCCGGCGTGATGTCGCCGGTCTTGGTGGCGTAGCGGAAGGCAATGAGGTTCTCGTGTTCCAGCCGATCGAGTGTGGCGGTGTCGGCGGAGTAGTTGCCGTCGCCGTGGGCCATGATCGAGCGGAAAGTCTGGCCTTGGTGGTATTGCCGGGTGAAGGCGGTGTCGGCGCGCTCCACCCTTAAATGGCAGTCCATCGACAGGAAGCGCAGCGAGGCGTTGCGCAGCAGGGCGCCGGGCAGGATGCCGGCCTCGGTCAGGATCTGGAAGCCGTTGCAGACGCCGAGCAAATAGCCGCCACGCGCCGCGTGATCCGCCACCGCTCGCATGATCGGCGAGTGCGCCGCCATCGCGCCGCAACGCAGGTAGTCGCCGAAGCTGAAGCCGCCGGGGATGACAATCAGGTCGAGGCCGGCGAGGTCGGTGTCCTTGTGCCAGAGCATTTTCGGCGCGGTGCCGAAGGAGGATTGCAGCGCGATGGCCATGTCGCGCTCCCGATTGATGCCCGGGAAGATGACGATGCCGGATTTCATGGGCGAGAGACTGCCGCAGCGGATGGTTGGATCATGCGGGACACCTGCCAGAGTTGGATGGAAAACGCCAGCGCCCTACAGATGCCAGCCGCCTTCCAGTCCTGGAGGGTTGCCCCGAGAAGCCGCTAAGGCGACGCCCAAGATTAAGCGAAACGGGCGGGCCATGACGGTTTGACGAAGCCGCCGGGGCCGAAGCGCTGATTGCTGGGCGTCGCCTAAGCCGCCGGCTTCGGGAGATGGTACACCCCGGGGAGGTGCTCGAAATGGCGGTCGCAGGTCAATAGATCGGCTTCATACGTCAGGGCGGTCGCATAGATAATGGCGTCAGCAGTGGCCAGATTGTGGCGGGTGCAGATCTCAGCGGCGTAGAGCGCGATCTCGGTGGTGAGATCGGCGACAACGCAAGTGGTGGTAAAGGCAATAAGCTGTTCAGCTTTTTCTGCCAGGGATTCACGTCTCGCCCATTTGCCGAGTTCTAGTTGAACGATGGTCGGAACCAGCCACTCTCCAGGCGCCGGCAGCGCTTTGCCCAGCGCTTCGCCGAGTTGCGAGCCTGTGAGCCATTCAATCCAGGCAGACGTATCGACCACGCGCATCAGAAGCGGTCATTCCGGTCCCGGTAGTCCTCGGTGTTCGCCCCGCGCATCGAGCCGGCGAGATCGTCCAACTGCGGCACTGGCACCAGCATGACACCCCCGTCTTTGGGAATGAATGCGAATTTTTGGCCCGGCTGCCATTTCCGTGCCGACCGGATGGCTTTCGGAATCGAGATCTGGAACTTGCTGGACAGGGTGGCGACATCCTGCGACGACACGACACAATCTCCATCGATCGAGGTACGGTAAGAAACTACCATGGTCGCCGGCAGGATAGAAGCTTTGCCGCCGGTTCGCTGGCTGTCGATGTCGGCAGCTGACATGGATGTCGCCATGAGCGAAGCCCTGCGCCGGCCCCGGCTGACCGTCGACAAATTCTACGACTGGGAACCACCGCCCGGCCTGGAAGATCGACGTTGGGAACTTGTGGACGGCGAGACCGTGTCCATGGCGCCCTCCGGTCTCAATCACGGCGCCATCCAAAGCCAGGTCGCCATGCTGCTCGGCCTGCACTTGCGGACCGTGCCGCGTCATCACCACGCCCGGCTGATCCCGCATCTGAGAGCGCGCTTCAACCAACGTGTGCCAGACCCGGGCGTCTCCTGCGCGCCGTTCACCGACGCGGGCTCAATGGCCGATCCGGTGCTGTTGGTCGAAATCATCTCCCCGTCGAACGAGGCGAAGACTTGCGCGAATGCCCGGGCTTACGCCACCATCCCGAGCGTGCAGCAGGTGCTGATCCTCTCCAGCACCGCCGTCCGAGCCGAGGTTCTGCGCCAGGGCGACGACGCCCTGACGATCGTAGCCGGGATTGAGACGCCGCACCTGCACAGCATCGGCTACAAAGGCTGCCTCGCCGACTGCTACGCCACGACCGACCTGACCTGAGGCTTGTGTGACCGGCAAATTCCCACCGTCATGGCCGGGCGTAGTCCCGGCCATGACCGTGAGGAGGAGTCCGGACCGCGCGTCGATAATCCTGACGGCGGCGCGCTACCCGTCCACCGAAACCCGGAAACTCTCGATCACCGTATTCGCCAGCAGCTTGCGCGCCATCTCCTCGGCCGCCGCCAGCGCCTTCGCTCGGTCCGTCTCCGCCAGTTCCAGCTCGATCACCTTCCCGGCCCGCACATCCGACACGCCGGCAAACCCCAGCGTCCCCAGGGCATGCGCGATCGCTTTCCCCTGCGGGTCCAGCACGCCGGTCTTCAGCATCACCGTCACGGTCGCTTTCACTGCATCATCTCCGGACCCTTGAGGTCGCGTGTGCCAGCTTCCGGGAGGATTCCCAGGCGGCGAGCGACTTCCTGATAGCCTTCCTCCACCTTGCCGAGGTCGCGGCGAAAGCGGTCCTTGTCCATCTTCTCGTTCGTCTTGCTGTCCCACAGGCGGCAGTTGTCCGGACTGATCTCGTCGGCCAGGATGATCCGCATCTCGTCGTTTTCCCACAGCCGACCGAACTCCAGCTTGAAATCGACCAGGGTGATGCCGACGCCGAGCAGCAATCCGGACAGGAAATCATTGATTCGCAAGGTCAATGCCACGATGTCGTCCAGATCGGCCGTGTTCGCCCAGCCGAAGCAGGTGATGTGCTCCTCAGACACCATCGGGTCGTTCAGGGCGTCATTCTTGTAGTAGTACTCGATGATCGAGCGCGGCAGGCGGGTGCCCTCGGCGATCCCCAACCGGGTCGCCAGGCTGCCGGCGGCAACGTTGCGCACGACGACCTCCAGCGGGATGATTTCGACCTCGCGGATCAGTTGCTCGCGCATATTCAGCCGGCGGACGAAGTGCGTCGGCACGCCGATGTCCTGTAGCCGCAGCATCAGGTACTCGCTGATGCGGTTGTTCAGCACGCCCTTGCCGGTGATGATCCCCTTCTTGGCGCCGTTACCGGCGGTGGCGTCGTCCTTGAAGTACTGCACGAGCGTGCCCGGTTCGGGACCCTCGAACAGGATCTTGGCTTTGCCCTCATAGAGCTGTCGGCGGCGGGCCATCGCGGAATCCCTTTGTGGTCACCGCATCTGGCGGCGCGGCGGGTATAGCAGCGGTATCCCTACCACAAAAGGGCGGGATGCTACCGGATCGTAACCGGGCGAAATACCGCCTCATGCGGCGCGACGCTCATTGGCCCGCCGGTTCGCCTGTCCTGATACCTATGGGGCTTGTCCCGGCCGCGACCCGAAGGGAAAACCCGTGCCGGACGCTCACCTCAGGCTGCTGGCTGAAATGAAAATCATCGAAATCACCAACGTCGACTTCTCGCTGCGGCACTTTCTGCTGCCGTTGATGCGCGCTATCCGGGCGCGCGGGCACGAGGTTGTCGGAGGCTGCGCGGAGGGGCCTCTGCTGGACGGAGTCCGCGCCGAAGGGTTCCGGGTCATCGCAATTCCCTTCGTCCGCCGCCTGTCTCCGCTGGCACACGCGCGGGCGTTCATATCGCTGTTGGAAATCCTGCGCGCCGAGAAACCCGATATCGTCCACGGACACATGCCGATCAGCGGTTTCCTGGCGCGGATTGCGGCGCGGATCGCGGGCGTGCCGACAGTTGCCTATACGTGTCATGGATTTTTGTTCAACCACGGGTCGTCCTCGGTGCCCCGCCGGGCTCTGTCCTTTATGATGGAATGGACCGCCGCAAGGGTGACGGACGTCTTCATGACGGTATCCCAAGCCGAGGCACGGGATGCCCGCCGGTTGGGCATCAGCCGCCGCGCGGTCGCTGTCGGCAACGGCCGCAACCCGGCGGCCTTTCGCCCCGATCCGCTGGCTCGAGCTCGCATCAGGGCTGATCTGGGGGTGCCGCCAGACCGAGTGGTCGTCATCGCGATCTCCCGGCTCGTCTGGCACAAGGGTTACCCGGAACTCGCTGTCGCCATGCGATCCCTGCCGGAGGCCGAGTTGTGGGTCGTCGGCGAACGCCTCGACAGCGACCGCGGTCCCGATATGACCGAATTGCTGCGCGCTGCCGGGCTCGGTTGCCGGCTGCGGTTTTTGGGCTATCGCGAGGACATCCCGGCGCTGCTGGCGGCGGCCGACATCTTCACCCTTCCGAGCCGGTTCGAGGGCCTGCCGATGTCGGTGATCGAGGCGATGCTCACGGGTCTTCCCGTCGTTGCCACCGATGTGCGCGGTCCGGACGAACAGGTGCAGCACGAGGTCACCGGCCTGAAGGTGGCCGCCGGCGATGCCGCCGCGCTCGGTTCGGCGCTGGCCAGGCTGGCGCGGGACCCTGCGGCGCGGGCTCGCATGGGGGAGGCAGGGCGGCTGCGGGCGCTGGACTGCTATGACGAAACGAAAGTTCTGGCGCGAACGCTGGACCTGCTGGGGTTGTAGGTTTATCCCGCCGCGCTTGACCTAGCACGGGACCACGCCGCCATGACCGACATCGTTTCCATCCGACGGGCGCTGATTTCCGTCTCCGACAAGGCTGGGCTGGTGCCGTTCGCCCGCGCGCTGGCGGACCGCGGCGTCGAGATCCTGTCCACCGGCGGTTCGGCCAAGGCCTTGCGGGACGCCGGCGTGCCGGTGAAGGAGGTCTCCGAGCACACCGGCTTTCCGGAGATCATGGACGGCCGGGTGAAGACGCTGGTGCCGCAGATCCATGGCGGCATCCTCGGCCGCCGGGACCTGCCGGAGCATGTCGAGCAGATGCGGGTGCACGGCATTGCGCCGATCGATCTGGTGGCGGTGAATCTGTATCCGTTCGAGGCGACGGTCGCGAAGGGCGCGCCGTTCGAGGATTGCGTCGAGAACATCGACATCGGCGGCCCGGCGCTGATCCGCGCGGCGGCGAAGAACCATGATTTTGTTACCGTACTGACCGGCCCGGACCAATACGAGGAGGTTTTGGCCGCGTTGGCGGAAGCAGGCGGCACGTCGCTGGCGCTGCGCCGCCGCCTGGCGGGTGAGGCATACGCGCGCACCGCAGCCTACGACTCCGCCATCGGCGACTGGTTCGCGGCGCAGCGCGAGGAGGACTTCCCCAAGCGTCTGACCGTCGCCGGAACTCTGCGGCAGACCTTGCGCTATGGCGAGAATCCGCATCAGGCCGCGGCATTCTATGTGTACGGCACGCGTCCGGGGGTGGCGACCGCCGTGCAGGTGCAGGGCAAGGAACTGTCCTACAACAACTTCAACGACACCGACGCGGCGTTCGAGTGCGTCTCGGAGTTCGACGCGCCGACGGTGGCGATCATCAAGCATGCCACGCCGTGCGGGGTCGCTTCGGCCGCATCACTGGCGGAGGCGTGGGATGCGGCGTTCCGCTGCGATCCGGTGTCGCCGTACGGCGGCATCGTCGCGGTGAACCGCGTGCTTGACGCGGCGGCGGCGGAGAAGTTCTCGGCCATCTTCACCGAGGTGATCATCGCGCCGGATGCCGACGAGGCCGCCCGCGCGGTGCTGGCGCGGAAGAAGAACCTGCGGCTGCTGCTGACCGGCGGTATGCCCGACGCGGCGGCGGGCGGCCTGACATTCCGCAGCCTGTCGGGCGGGTTCCTGGCGCAGACCCGCGATGCCGGGCGCGTCGATGCGGCGGACGTGAAGGTGGTGACGCAGCGGGCGCCGACGGAGGCGGAACTGGCGGACCTGCTGTTCGCCTTCCGCGTGTGCAAGCACGTCAAATCGAACGCCATCGTTTACGCCAAGGCCGGCGCCACGGTCGGCATTGGCGGCGGCCAGCCGAACCGGGTCGATTCCGCGCGCATCGCCGCCTGGAAGAGCGAGGAAGCGGCGAAGGCGGCGGGTCTCCCGGAGAGGCTGACCCAAGGTAGCGTGGTTGCGTCGGATGCGTTCTTCCCGTTCGCCGACGGCCTGGAGGCGGCGGTCGCGGCCGGGGCAACTGCAGTGATCCAGCCGGGTGGGTCGATACGCGACGCCGACGTGATCGCGGCGGCGGATGCGGCCGGAATCGCGATGGTGTTCACCGGGATGCGGCACTTCCGGCACTGAGCCAGGCCGCTGAGGCATCGACCGCGCTGCGAATCCGGCAATGTGTGAGCGGAGCACTAACCCGCCACGACAAGCTCCGCGATCGCGCTGCCCACGTCCGCGGTCCCCGCCTGACCACCCATATCGCGGGTCTTTGGGCCGCTCTCGCGCAGCAGCGTCTCGATCGCTTCGACGATCGCCTTACCCGCGTCTTCTTCACCCAGATGCTCGAGCATCAGCGCGGCGGACCAGATCTGGCCGATAGGGTTGCAGATGAACTTGCCGGCGATATCGGGGGCGGAGCCGTGCACCGGCTCGAACATCGACGGAAAGCGCCGCTCCGGATTGATGTTCGCCGAGGGCGCGATGCCGATCGACCCCGCCACCGCGGGCCCGAGGTCGGACAGGATGTCGCCAAACAGGTTCGATCCGACCACGACATCGAACCAGTCGGGATGCTGCACGAAATGCGCGCACAGGATGTCGATATGGTACTGGTCCGTCCGGATCTCCGGATAGGCCGCCGCCATTTCGGCGAACCGCTCATCCCAGTAAGGCATCGTATGGATGATGCCGTTCGACTTCGTCGCCGAGGTTACGTGCTTCTTCGACCTGGTCGCGGCAAGCTCGAATGCGTATTTCAGGATCCGATCGACGCCCGTGCGGGTGAACACGCTCTGCTGGGTAACGAATTCCCGGTCCGAGCCGGGAAACATGCGCCCGCCGACTGAGGAATATTCGCCCTCGGTATTCTCGCGCACCACATAGAAGTCGATATCCGCCTCCGTGCGATCGGCCAGCGGCGTGCGCACGCCCGGCATCAGCTTGCACGGCCGCACGTTGGCATACTGATCGAAGCCGCGGCGAATCGGGATCAGCAGCCCCCACAAGGAAACGTGATCCGGCACGCCCGGCCAGCCCACCGCGCCCAGCAGGATCGAGTCCGACTTCGCCAACTGGTCCAGCCCGTCGGCCGGCATCATCTGGCCGGTGTCCTTGTAGGTCTCGCAAGACCAGTCGTAATGCGCCAGGTTCAGGTCGAAGCCGAACCGGCGCGCCGCGGCATCAAGCACCTTCAGCGATTCGGGCACGGTTTCCTTGCCGATGCCGTCGCCGGGGAGAACTGCGATATGGTGGGTGCGCGTCATGCTCTTGGTGCCTTCGCCGAAGATCGGCTTCAGGGATAACCGACCGGCCTGCCCGCGCCAAGGGCGGCTCGGCCATTGCCCGAGACCGGGGGATGTGATCTCAATCCGCTGCGACCCCCGGGTCAAAGCCTGCGACAACAAGTCACAGCTTCAATAAATACCAGGAGGATGTCATGGAAGTCGGGATAGTCCAGATCATGGCTGGCTTCGGCCAGCAGGACATGAGCGATCAACAGATTTACAGCGAGGAAGTGCGGCAGGCGGTTCTCGCAGACGAACTCGATTACGATCATGTCTGGGTGGTCGAGCACCATTTCGAGGACTACTCATTCTGCCCGGATAACTTCGTTTATCTTGCGAACATTGCCGCGCGGACGAAGCGCATCCGCCTCGCTACCGGCGCGGTCATCCTGCCCTGGAACATCCAGCCGCTGCGTGTCGCAGAAAAAGCCGCGCTGCTCGACACGCTTTCCGAAGGCCGCCTCATTCTCGGCATCGGCCGCGGCCTGTCGCGGCGGGAATTTGGTCAGTTCGGTGTCGGCATGGACGAATCGCGCGACCGCTTCGACGAAATGGCACCGATGATCCTTCAGGCCCTGGAATCCGGCGTGATGGAAGAACATCATGGCCGCTACTTCGACCAGCCCCGCGCCCCGCTCCGGCCGCGGCCGTTCAAGAGCTTCCGCGACCGCACCGCGCAAGTGGCCATGAGCAGCGATTCAATCGAGGTCGCGGCGAAGCTCGGCGTGCAGATGATGTCGTTCTTCTACAAGCCGAACGAGGCCCACGCCGCGGAATTCGCAACCTATCGCTCAACATTCCAGCAATTGCACGGCCAGGCGCCTAAGCCGCCGCTGCTCGCCCTCATGACCATCTGCGACACCGACGCGGCGCGCGCCAAGAACAATGCCGAGAAGCACTGCGCGGTCTACTTCCATTCCGTGGTGCATCATTACGAAATGATGAGCGAGCACTTCGCCAACACCAAGGGCTACGCCGAATACGGCGTCGGCGCCGAAGCGATGCGTGCCGCGGGACTGGAGGCGATGGCGCAAGGCTACGTGAACCAGCAGCTCTGGGGCACGCCGGATCAGATCCTGCGCAAACTGGAAGCGCTGCGCGCCGATATCGGCGACATCGGCTGCCTCAGCGCGTTCCGCTTCGGCGGCACGCCGTTCGAGGTCAGTGAGCGCAGCATGCGGCTGTTCGCGAAAGAGGTGCTGCCCGTGATCCGCGACTGGCAGGCTCCGGTGGAGCACCGTCAGGCGGCTGAGTAGCACCTCCTCCGCACGATCCGCCTTCCCCCCGGCGGGTCGTGCGTCCGCGCACGGTTGGCTGTAGACTGATCGGCTACCAACGCCGCGGACACTGACATGCACATCGCCACGTCTCCCGCCTTTAAGCAGAACGCCCACGATGCGCTGGGCAATGCCGGCCTGCAGAAGGCATTGGCCCGCAGCGGCCCCAGCTTCATCGCCCGCCGCACCGCCGCGGTTGCCGCCCTGCCGGAATTCGAGGAACTGCGGAACACGGCACGCGACATCAAGAACCACGCGCTGGCCAACCTCGATTTCTACCTGGAAGCCTACGAGGCGAAGGTGCTGGAGTCCGGCGGCAAGGTGCACTGGTGCGCCGACGCCGGCGAAGCTCGCGCCGCCGTACTGGCGATCTGCCAAGCCGCCAACGCGCGCACTGTGACCAAGGGCAAATCCATGATCGGCGAGGAAATCGCGATCAACGACCACCTGGAAGAACATGGCGTCACGCCGATAGAAACCGACCTCGGCGAATACATCATCCAGCTTCGGCACGAGCTGCCGAGCCACATCATCGCGCCCGCCTTCCACCTGAACATGGACGATTGGGAGAGCGCTTTCCGCAAGGCCCACACCGACCTGCCGGCAGATCGCACCTTCCACGAACGGCGCGACGTGCTGATCGAGGCGCGGACGAAGCTACGATCAAAATTCCTCGCCGCCGATGTCGGCATTACCGGCGCGAACTTCCTGGTCGCCGAGACCGGCAGCAGCATCATCGTCACGAACGAGGGCAACGGCGACCTGACGCAGACCTTGCCGCGGGTGCACATCGTGCTCGCCAGCATCGAGAAATGCGTGCCGACATTGGAGGACGCGACGTCGCTGCTGCGGGTGCTCGCGCGTTCGGCCACCGGGCAGGATTTCTCGGTCTACACCACGTTCTCCACCGGGGCGCGGCGGCCGGGCGACCTGGACGGGCCGGACGAATACCACGTGGTGCTTATCGACAACGGACGCTCTGCCATGCTGGGGACGGAGTTCCAGGAGATGCTGCGGTGCATCCGCTGCGCCGCCTGCATGAACCATTGTCCGGTCTATGGCGCCGTCGGCGGCCACGCCTATGGCTGGGTCTATCCCGGACCGATGGGGTCCGTGCTGACTCCCGGGCTGATCGGCGTGGACAAGGCGGGCCACCTGCCGAACGCCTCTACATTCTGCGGTAAGTGCGAGAGCGTCTGCCCGGTGAAGATCCCGCTGCCCAAGCTGATGCGGCACTGGCGGGAACGCGAGTTCGAGCGGCACCTGAACCCGGGTGCGGCGCGGACCAATCTCGGTATTTGGGCATTCGTCGCCCGGCGGCCGTGGCTGTATCGGCTGGCGACACGGGCCTCGACGGTGACGTTGGGGTGGCTCGGGCGGAAGCGGGGGCGATTCAGCAGCCTGCCGCTGCTGGGGGGGTGGACCGCCGGGCGCGACCTGCCGGCGCCGGAGGGCGATACATTCTTTGCCCGATACGCCCGCGAGCGACGGGCGGGACGCGGCCGATGAGCAAGCAATCGATCCTGACGGCGATCCGCCGTGGCCTGAAGCGGGGGCCTCTGCCCGGCGACCAGATCGCCATGCTGCGCGGCCGCATGCAGCTTCATCCGCGGCACCTGATCCCGGCCCGGTCGCGATTGCCGCATGCGCAGCAGGTCGATCTGTTCGTGCGCAATGTGGAAAAGGAGTTCGGCTCGGTAACCCGCGTCACGGATGTCGACGCAGTGCCGGGCGCCGTGGTGGATTACCTGGCGGCGCAGAACCTGCCCGGATCGCTGGTCATGGCGCCGCATCCGGCGCTGCGCGACATACCATGGTCGGCGCGGCCGTTACTGGATATCCGCGAGGGCCGGGCTGAGGCGACCGACACGGTCAGTGTCCAGCACGCCTTTGCCGGCATCGCCGAAACCGGGACGCTGATGCTGCCGAGTTCGCCGGAACGCCCGGTAACGCTGAACCTGCTGGCGGATACGGAGATCGCGGTGCTGAGAGCCTCGGCGATCGTCGGGGCTTATGAGGAAGCCTGGGACAAGCTGCGCACGGAAATCGGCACGATGCCGCGGAATGTCATGCTGATTACCGGACCGTCGCGTTCGGCCGATATCGAGCAGACACTGGAACTGGGCGCGCACGGCCCGCGGCGGCTGCACGTGGTGCTGGTGGAAGATGCGGGTTAGCATTACTTAATCGTTATGGCCCGGACGAGCCGCATTGGCGCCAACGTAAGCGGACATTCGCACCGGCATTGCACCCTGTCATGGTCGGGCTTGGCCCCATAGTTATCAGGGTAAGGGGGTACGCGGAGCGAGAAATTCTCTCCTCACCGTCATGGCCCATGACGGTGAGAGAACAAGGCGCCGGGCAAACTTTCCCCTCGCTTTCCGTTATCCTGATACCCACGGGGCTTGGCCCTGCCACCCACGACTTGCAGTACCTGGGGGGCGGCAAAGTCGTGGATGGCCGGCACACGGCCGGCCAAGACACAAAATCGACACTCCTGCCGATCCGCTGAGTTAGCGCCTGTGCGGACAAGGCAGGCTGTGCCGAAATGGTTGTAGTTACCGCAACCCGAAGAAGCTCAACACGGCAATCACTACAACCACCAGTCCGACGATATAGATAATGTTATTCATCGATGCCTCCCTGCGATGGCGTTTGCCAATCGAACGGAGACAAAACCGATCAAAGCGGTTTTCGTTGCTTCAAGAAGCGGTGTTGCCGCCCGGACGGTCAGACGTGGAAGCTTTCCCCGCAGCCGCAGCGGCCTTTTTCGTTTGGATTGCTGAAGGTGAAGCCTGAGGTCAGGTTCTTCACCTCATAATCCATAACGGTGCCGATCAGGAACAGCGAGGCCTTGCGGTCCACCAGGACGGTCAGGTCCTTGTCCTTCACGATCTCGTCGCTGGGCGCGGGCGCGTCGGTCCAGGACATGTCGTACGACATGCCGGAGCAGCCCTTCGTCTTAACGTCAATGCGCAGCAACTTGCCCTTTTCCCCCTTCTCATACAGGCCGCGCAGCCGAGCGGCGGCGGCGTCGGTCATAGTCATCAGGGGCGGCAAAGCGCGGGTCTTTCGGGGGACGGTTGTTGTGATGCTCATGATCCAGCCTAATTCGCGATTGACTAATACATATTCAACTGCAGCCGGGCTTCCTCGGTCATGCGGGACGGGTCCCACGGCGGGTCCCAGACTGTCTCCACATGGCAGGACTTGACGCCGTCCAGCGACATGATCGCCTGGTGCACCTGCTCCGGCAGTTCCTGCGCGCTGGGGCAAGCGGGCGCGGTCAGCGTCATCTCCACCTTGACCGCGCCGTCGTCGGCGATCTCGACCACGTAGATCAGGCCAAGGTCGTAGATGTTGACCGGAATTTCCGGATCGTACACCGACGCGATCGCCTCTATCAGCGCGTCTTCCGTCGGCAGGTTGGAGGCTGGTGCCATCGGCTTTTCACCGTCCGGAGTCCATGCGGTTGGGGGCGTTATCTCATTCACTGCTAGCCTCCTTCGTCCCGTCCAGCGCGGCAATCAGGGCATGCCAGGGCAGGGTCGCGCACTTCACCCTCGATGGATATTCGTGAACTCCGGCCAGCGGGGCCAGGCGTTCCAGCGGTTCGGCTAGAGCCTCGCCGCAGTCCGGGCAGGCGCCGGTGCGGGCGAGGGTGCGGAACGCCTCGAACAGCGCCTTGGTATCCGCCTTTGCCCGCCCCTGCACCGTTTCCGCCATCAGATCGGCCGAGGCGATGCTGATGGCACAGCCCCGCGCCTCGAACCCGACACGGCTGAGCCTGTCGCCTTCATATTTCACCCAGACCTGAACCCGGTCACCGCACATCGGGTTATCGCCCTTGGCGGTGCCGTCGAACGTCTCGAGCCGGTGGGCATGGCGCGGGTGACGGCTGTGGTCAAGGATGACGTCCTGATACAGGTCACGCAGGTCGTCGAGACTATCGGTTTGCGTCATGCGAAAAATTCCCGCACCCGGATCAGCCCGTCCGCTAGCGCATCGATCTCGTTATGCGTCGTATAGATGCCGAAGCTGGCACGGGCGGTGCTGTCGAGGCCGAGCCTGTGCATCAACGGCTCGGCGCAATGATGCCCGGCGCGCACGGCGATGCCCTGCCGATCGAGCAGGGTCGCGACATCGTGGGCGTGGGCGCCGCCGAGCACGAAGGAAATCACGCCGCCGCGGTCCTGCGCCTGGCCTATGATGCGCAGATCGGGTACTTTGGAAAGACGGGCGAGGGCGTGCTCGGTCAGTGATGCCTCGTGCGCGGCCATCGCGTCGTAGCCGATGGATTGCACGTAATCGATCGCCGCCTTCAGGCCGATGCCTTCGAGGATGGCCGGCGTGCCCGCCTCGAACTTGTGCGGCACCTCGGCCCAGGTGGATCTTTCGTAGGTAACGGATGAAATCATGTCGCCGCCGCCGAAGAACGGCGGCATCTGCTCCAGCAGTTCCTTGCGTCCCCACAGGATGCCGATGCCGGTGGGTCCATACAGCTTGTGGCCGGTCCAGGCATAGAAATCGGCACCCAGCGCCTGCACGTCGATCTTGCGGTGCACGATCGCCTGCGAGCCGTCGAACATCACCTTGGCGCCGTGCGCGTGCGCGATGCTGACGATGCGTTCCGCCGGCGTGACAGTGCCGAGCACATTGGACATGTGCGTGATTGCAACGAGCCCAACCTTGCCGTCCTCCAGCAGCGCTTCAAACGCCGCCATGTCGAGTTCGCCGGCATCGGTTATCGGCGCCACGCGCAATTCGATGCCGTGCGCATCCCGCAGCATCTGCCACGGGACGATGTTGGAATGATGCTCCATGCCGGAGATCAGCACGGCCTGACCGGGCTTCAGCACGCCGCGTCCGTAACTGTGCGCGAGAAGATTCATCGAGCCGGTGCTGTTGCCGGTGATGACGACCTCCGACCGGTCGTTCGCGTTCATCAGCGCGGAGGCGGCATCACGGACGGCTTCGTAGGCCTCGGTGGTGCGCTCGCTCATCCAGTGCAGGCCGCGATGGACGTTGGCGTACTGCGTCTCCATGGCGTTGACCATGGCGTCGATCACCACGCGGGGCTTTTGCGCGGAGGCGGCGCTGTCGAGGAACACCAGAGGCTTGCCGCGGATCGTCTGTGTCAGGATCGGGAAATCGGCGCGGATCCGCTCGATGTCCAGCGCGGCGGGTTTGGTCATGACGTTCATACGGCCTGCCTTTCCCACCAGCCTTCGACAGCGGCTTCCAGCCGCGCGCGGATGGTTTCGTCGGCAACCGCATCCAGCGCCTCGGCCAGGAAGGCGCGCACCAGGATGGAGCGGGCCTCCGGCTCCGGCACACCGCGGCTGCGCAGATAAAACATCTGATCGGCGTCAAGTTCGCCCACGGTGGCGCCGTGGCTGCACTTGACGTCGTCGGCGAAGATTTCGAGTTCTGGCTTCGAATCGACCTCCGCGTCGCGCGACAGCAGAAGCGCCTGGTTCATCTGGTAACCGTCGGTCTTCTGCGCTTGGCGCGCGACCTCGATCTTGCCCTGGAACACGCCGCGTGACTTGCCGGCGAGCACGTTCTTCACTGTCTGGCGCGACTGGCAGCCGGGCGCCGTGTGGGTGACAACCGAGGTGAAATCGGCATGCTGCGACCCGGTCAGAAGCTGCGCCGCGTTCAGGTGCGCGGCACCGCCCTTACCCGTAAGCTGCGCATGTACTTCCGTCCGCGACAGCCGCGCGCCGAGGTTCAGGGTGAAGCTGTCATAGGTCGCGCCGGCGTCCACATCCGCATAGGTTGTGGAAACGTGGAACGCAGTCGCCGCTTCGTCCTGCAGGCGTATATGCGTCAGCGCCGCACCTTCCGACACATGGATTTCCGCTACCGTGTTCAGAAGGTACGTGCCCTGGCCGGCGGAGATTTCCACCAGCGTCAGCCGCGCGCCCTTGCCGAGACGGATGCTGTGGCGTGGATGACAATCCGCGTCGGAGCACGCGATGCTGACAAGTTGAACCACACTGCCATCCTGATCTGCCGGAACGTCGAGCACGGCACCGTCTTCCGCCAGCATCGTATTGAGCGCAACCATCGGCTCCCGATCCGGCCACGTCAGCGTGCCGAAATCCGGCTGCTGGGCAAAGCGCGCGAACCCGGCGGCGGGAGTTACCGACAGGTCTTCCCGCAAGGCGCCATCGACAAAAACGATGCGCGGTGCATCCAACAGCGGCAGACCGGCCAGGATCGTTTCAGCCTCATGCCGAGGCGTGGCCTCGCGCTGGAACCTTGCTTCCGCTACCGGGCGGAGGCTGGTGTATTTCCACGCCTCGACCCGCCGCCCTGAGGTGCCCCCCGGCAAACCGGCGGAGCGGAACGCGGCGGCGGCGGCGGCGCGCAACGCGGAATCGCCAGGCAGATTGCCGATGACCCCTTCGTACCGCTCCAGAAATCCCGCGGCGCCGGTGCTCATGCCGCCTCCGCGATCAGTTCGGCATAGCCGCTCTTTTCCAGTTGCTTCGCCAGTTCCGGACCGCCGCTACGAACGATGCGGCCGTGCAACAGCACATGCACCTTGTTCGGCACCAGATAATCCAGCAGCCGCTGGTGGTGCGTGATCACCAGCGCGGAGAATTCCGGACGCCGCAGCGCGTTGACGCCATCCGCCACGATCTTCAACGCGTCGATGTCCAAGCCGCTATCGGTCTCGTCCAGAATCGCCAGCTTCGGCCGCAGCATAGCCATCTGCAGCACCTCGTTGCGCTTCTTCTCGCCACCCGAAAATCCGACATTGACGTTACGCTTCAGCATGTCGTCCGGCATCGCCAACCGCTTCGTTTCGGCCTTCGCCAGCTTGAGGAACTGCACCGCGTCGAGTTCCGGTTCGTCATGCGCCCGGCGGATCGCGTTCAGCGCCGTCCGCAGGAAATTCGCATTGTTCACCCCGGGTAATTCGATGGGTGCCTGGAACGCCAGGAACAGACCCGCCGCCGCCCGCTGTTCCGGTTCCATTGCCAGCAGATCGACGCCGTTGAACGTCGCGGTTCCGCCAGTAACGGCATAATCCTCCCGTCCCGACAGCACATAGCCGAGCGTTGATTTACCGGAACCGTTCGGACCCATAATGGCATGAACCTCCCCCGCCGGCACCGTCAAATCGATGCCATTCAGGATCGGCTTTTCGTTGATCGAAGCGGCCAGGCCGCGAATTTCCAGCATAGGCATTATCCCACTGATCCTTCGAGCGAAACCGCCAGGAGCTTTTGCGCCTCCACGGCGAACTCCATCGGCAGTTCCTTCAATACGTCCTTGCAGAAGCCATTGACGATCAGGCTGACCGCGTCTTCCTCCGAAAGTCCCCGCTGGCGACAATAGAACAACTGGTCGTCGGCGATCTTCGATGTCGTTGCCTCGTGTTCGACCTTCGCCGTCGGATTCCGGCTTTCGATATAAGGCACCGTGTGCGCACCGCACTGATCGCCAATCAGAAGGCTGTCGCACTGGGTGAAGTTGCGGGCATTGGCGGCGCTTGGCAGCATCCGCACCAGCCCGCGATAGGTGTTGTTCGACAGTCCCGCGCTGATGCCCTTGGAAATGATAGTGCTGCGCGAGCCCTTGCCGATGTGGATCATCTTCGTTCCGGTATCGGCCTGCTGGTGGTTGTTGGTCACCGCAACGGAGTAGAACTCGCCAACGCTGTCCTCGCCATGCAGCACACAGGACGGATATTTCCAGGTGATCGCCGAACCGGTCTCCACCTGCGTCCAGGAAATCTTCGACCGCGCGCCACGGCAGGCGCCGCGCTTGGTGACGAAGTTGTAGATACCGCCCTTGCCACTGGCATCGCCGGGATACCAGTTCTGCACGGTGGAATATTTGATCTGCGCATCATCCATCGCGATCAGTTCCACCACCGCGGCATGCAACTGGTTCTCGTCCCGCTGCGGCGCGGTGCAGCCTTCGAGATAGCTGACATGGCTGCCCTCGGCGGCGATGATCAGGGTACGTTCGAACTGCCCGGTGTTGCGCGCATTGATGCGGAAATAGGTGGACAGCTCCATCGGGCAGCGCACGCCCTTCGGGATGTAAACGAAGCTGCCGTCGGTAAACACGGCGCTGTTCAGCGCGGCGAAAAAGTTGTCGCCGGTCGGAACGACCGTGCCGAGATACTGCTTCACCAGATCCGGGTGCTCGCGGATCGCCTCGCTGATCGGACAGAAGATCACGCCGGCCTTGCGCAGCGTCGCCTGGAAGGTGGTTGCAACGGAAACGCTGTCGAACACCGCATCCACCGCGACCTGCCGATCCTCGACGGTGTCGGGATCGACGCCGGCCAGGATGGCGCGTTCCTTCAGCGGAATGCCTAATTTCTCATACATCTTCAGCAGTTCGGGATCGACCTCGTCGAGGCTTTTCGGCCCGGCCTTCTTTTTCGGCGCGGCATAATAGTGCAGGTCCTGGTAATCAATCGGCGGATGGTCGACGCGCGCCCAGTGAGGCTCCTCCATCTTGAGCCAGGCAGCGTAAGCTTTCAGGCGCCATTCCAACATCCACTCCGGCTCCTGCTTGCGGGCGGAGATCAAGCGGATGATGTCTTCGCTCAGCCCCTTGGGCGCGAAGTCCATCTCGATATCGGTTTCGAAACCCCATTTGTAGCCCGATTGCGTAACGGACTGAACGGTGTCGAGCGTTTCGGTGACAGCGGCCATGAAAAAATCCTATTCGGCGGCCGCCTGAAGCGCGGCCCGGCTTTCGTGTTCGGCAATGCGGAAGGCCGGCAGTAGCGACGCCTGCATATCGGCCAGGGTGATAGAGGTCAGCGCCTTGTGGATCGCTTCGTTCACCGGATCCCACCGTCCGCGCATCGGACACAAACCCTGGGATTCGCACCCCGAGCCCGAACCCTCAACGCAAGCGGTCAATGCAATCGGCCCGTCGATCGACGCGATCACATCGGCAACGGGAATGGACGACAAATCGCGGTTCAACCGGTATCCGCCCCGCGCACCGCGCTGTGACGAAACCAAATCGCTTGCCGCAAGCGTCTTCAGCACCTTGGCAACCGTAGGTTCCGGAATGCCCGTGGCGGCTGCAAGCCCGGGAGATGTCTGCACCCCCTCCATATCGGAGAGGCGCACCAGCACCACGACGGCGTAATCCGTCAACTTCGACAGCCTTAGCATGGCGTGCGAACCCCCGCTCTCTGCCGGTTGCGGCTAACAGGACCGATACAGTCCTGATTGACCAGAAATGGCGCATCGCGCCGGGAGCGTCAAGGGGGAAACGGTTAACGCGGAAACGATTTGAGATCGTCGGAAATCGGCGGCGGCATATACACGTCATCGCAGCCATCTCTTCGGCACACGGTGCTGCAATCGCCGCTCGTGATAGCAGTGCCTTTGCCGACATGGTCGCGCATTGGCCGAAGCTGGCGGTGATAAACCCCTGGGACCAAGCCCCCGGCTAATCCGCGCACGCAACCGAACGCACCGGATACCGGCCGGCATGGCGATCGTCCGTTACGAACACCGCTTCCTCGGTGATAGCCTGCGCGATCAGCAAATGATTGAGTGGATCGCGGTGATGCATCGGCAGGGTCGTCAGCAGCCGGAGATGATCCGGGCTCACTGCCAGCGAGATGAACCCGCCTTTGTCACAGGCACTGGCGACCTCACGGATATCGGACTCCAGCTTGCCGACGCGCACCTTCACAACGATCTCGCACAGCGAAGCCACGCTGACCAGGATATCGTTCCCCGGATCAGCGATGAGCCGCCGTGCCCGCTTGCCGATCCGATGGTCATCCGACAGCCACCAGATCAGCGCCCGGGTGTGCCGACCCTTTCCGGCAGCGGATAGTCGTCGTGAGGCATGTGACCCCCCTTTTGTGGACACCGTTTGCGTACTCAATACCCGGCGCGCGTCAGCCAATGCCCGTCCGGCTTCACAAGCCGCCTGGACCTGCCTAGCCTTGCCTGCATCAGATCAAGGAGGAAACGATGGCAGGCATGATGGAAGGCAAGGTCGCGGTCGTCACCGGGGCAGGCGGCGGTATCGGCCGGGAGATCGCGCTGATGATGGCGGCCGCGGGTGCGAAGGTCATCGTCGCCGACATCGGCGCGTCGCTGACCGGCGAGGGCGGGTCGGCCACCCCGGCGGAACAGACCAAACAGTTGATCGAGCAGGCCGGCGGCTCAGCGGCCATCTGCACCGAGTCCGTCTCCACCTGGGGCTCGGCGCAGAAGATCGTCCAGGCCGCACTGGACCATTTCGGCCGGATCGACGCCGTGGTGAACAACGCCGGCATCCTGCGCGATATCATCTTCCACAAGATGACCGAGGACGATTGGCTATCCGTCATCGCCGTGCACCTGAACGGCGCGTTCTTCGTCTCCCGCGCCGCGGCCGAGCATTACCGCAAGCAGGAAAGCGGCACCTTCGTGCACATGAGCAGCACCTCCGGCTTGATCGGCAATTTCGGCCAGGCGAACTACTCGGCCGCCAAGCTCGGGATCACCGCGCTGTCGAAGTCCATCGCGCTCGACATGCAGAGATATAATGTGCGGTCGAACTGCATCGCGCCGTTCGCCTGGAGCCGCATGACCAGCTCCATTCCCGCCTCGACCCCGGAACAGCAGGCCCGGGTCGCGAAGATCCAGCAGATGACGCCGGATAAAAACGCGCCGATGGCGGTGTACCTATCCTCCGACGCGGCCAAGGACGTGACGGGTCAGGTGTTCGGCTGCAGGATGAATGAGATGATCCTGTTCAGCTCGCCGCGGCCAATCCGCACCGTGCATCGGTCGGAGGGTTGGACTCCCGAGACGATCGCCGAGCACTGCATACCCGCGCTGAAGGCCTCGTTCATGCCGTTGGACCGCTCCGGTGACGTTATTGGCTGGGATCCGGTCTGAATTGTCCACAAAAGATGACACCCGGCTTTTCAGATCGGTGACATTATGTAAGATGTCTGTCGCGTGAAAGCCGTGTCATGACACCGTGTTCACGTGGAACAGAAAGGGTGACGTCATGGCCGATATAATCACAAGGGTCTACGGCAGCCACGAGAACGCTCAGGCCGCCATCGATGAACTCAAGGCCTATCGCTTCGACGACGCGGCAATGACCGTGGTCGCCTACCTCGGCGGCTTCAAGACAGGCTCCAACGCGGCGGCGGCCGAATTCAATGAGATCGTCGATGCGGTCGCGGCGGGGTACGTGCCGAAAGCCGAGGCTGCCATCTATGCGCTAAGCATCGCCCGCGGTGCCACGCTGGTGACCGTGCGTGCTCCGTTCGGAACCGGCGGCCGCGCGATGACGATCCTGGATAGCCATGATCCGATCGAAACCGGCGTTCCGCCTAAGGAATACGCGCCGCTGAGGCAGTGGGACGAGGCGACGCCTGCATCATCATTCCTGTCCATGCGCGTGCTGCTGGACGATACCGTGACGCTGTCGGCCGTGCTGGGTATACCCATTCTGTGGGAGCGCAGCAGAACTGTGCTTTCGGCATTGCGCCTTCCGGAATTGCTCAACTCGTCGAACATCCTCGGCATCCCGGCCATCATCAGGGGGACACCCTCGGTCACGGCGCTGCTGGGCCTGCCGGTTCTGACCGACGCCAAGGCGCGGCTGTCCTCGATTTTGCACATCCGGCTGTTGCTGAGCCACGACGCATCGTTTTCGGCATTCTGCGATATGGGCTGGTTGAGGCCGTTGAAGACGCCTTTGTCGTCGGCACTGCACATCCCGACGCTGACCAAGGATACGACGTCGCTGTCCGGGCTTGCCGGCCTGCCGACGCTGTCAGGCAACACGCTCCTGTCGTCCGTGCTCGGCATTCCGACGCTGGTGAAGAGCAAGTTCCTGCGGTCATAGGCGACTCCGGGAATCTGTGCTTCCGGCGGGTGGCGTGCCTGGGAACCGTCATGGGTCGAGTGTCCGGGCCATGGCGGAACGGGGCGAACCGCCGCGCTCATGCGCGTGAGTGTCAGGTTTCAAATACGTCAACCAATGTGGACATAGTGGGTTGATGCCGCGCGGTTAATGGGTTAGCAATGTTCTGCCCCCTTTCACGGAAGTGCGGATCAATGAGCGTCATCACAACCCGGCTATACGACACCCCTCAGAATGCGAAGGGTGCGGTTACGAAACTGAAAAGCAGCAACTTCTCCGACGACCAGATCACTGTCGTCAGCGGCGAGGGCAAGAGCCCCGACGCCGTCGCCGCCGCGATCAAGGCGCTCGGCCTGCCGGCCTCTGCCATCAAGACGTTTGGCGCGGCTATCGGCGGCGGCGCATCGCTCGTCGCGGTTCGCCCTGCGTTCGGCAAGGCTGGTGAAGCTGGCACGATTCTGAACAGCTTCAGCCCGACCGCTTCGGAAGAGTTCGTCGTCGTTGACGATACCTCCGCTCCGGTGCTGGCTTCGGGCGCGGGCTTCGCGGCGCTCGCTAACGACGCGACCCCGCTGTCCTCCTATTTCCAGTGGGACGTGCTGTCGGCCAAGAAGTTCGGCCTTTCGAACTGGCTGAAGTGGGACCTGCTGTCGCACGAACTCGTTCCCGATTTCCAGGCTGTTCGGCTGGAAGCTGCTGTCGGACAACCCGACCCCGGCCTCCAAGGCGTTCAGCTGGCCGCTGCTGTCGAATGACCCGACGCCGCTGTCAAGCAAGTACAAGTGGACGTTGCTGATCAACGACCCGACGCCGCTGTCGTCGAAGTTCAACTGGTCGGTGCTGTCGAAGTAAGTCCGGCTCGCGGAAGGGGAAAAGGCGGAGCGGTGGCAACCACCCTCCGCCTCGTACCTTGTACGGTGACGGAACGACGGCAGGCACCCGGCCGGCTGCCAGATGCCACCGGCGCCGACCGAAAAACGGCACGCAACACGATAGTATCGCCCGTGCCAAACTTGCCGGGCTTGCGGGTTGGGTCCGCGCCGGCGGAAGCGGCATATGCCGGCGGTTCAACCCACGCTTCAGTCAGCCTTCAAATCCCCGCCAACACACGTCGCGGTTTCGGCTGCCGCGTTTAAATTTGAGCATCCCGTGCAATCAGCAGGAGGTACTCAATGCCCGTGACAGTAAGCCGGATCTATGACTCCAAAGAGAAGGCGGAGAGCGTCGCAGCGGAACTCAAAACCTACAGCTTTTCGTCCGACCACGTCCACGTCGTCAGTCCCGGCGGAGATACCGAGGCAGCCTTGACGGCGGCAGGCGTCTCATCGGCCCGCGCCAAGGCGTACGCGGAGACCGTCGGCCGCGGCAATTCGGTCGTGATTGTCATTCCGACCTTTGGAAAGGCAGGTAAAGCCGCCGAGATCCTCGACAGTTACGGCCCCATCGAAACGCACATCTCCGACGTTCCCGACACGGTGGAGCGCGCACCGCGAACCAAGAGCACGAGCGGACCGACCGGGTCGGATTCCGCTGCGCCGTTGTCCTCGGCCTTCGGCTGGAAGACGCTGGACGACAACCCGACGCCGCTGTCGTCCAAATTCGGCTGGCGGGTGCTGTTGGACAACCCGACTCCGCTGTCCTCGTGGCTCGGCTGGAAGACGCTATCGAGCAACCAGACATCCAGCACCACGCTCAGTTCCAATCCGGCGCCGCTGTCGAACCTGTTCGGCTGGAAGCTACTGTCCGGCAATCCGGCGCCGCTATCCTCGTGGGCCGGCTGGCGCATCATCTCGGATGATCCCGCACCGCTGTCGCGAAAGTTCGGCTGGCGGGTCCTGTCGGACGATCAGACGGCGAAAGCTTCGCTCAGCGACAATCCGACCCCGCTGTCGTCGGCCCTGGGGCTTCCGGTGCTGTCCAAGGACCAGAGTTCGGGCGATCAGGCTCCGCGGGCTTAGGCGCCGCCCGGGAATAGGCGAATCCGGGGGTCCGTCGCTTTCCGTCATGGCCCGGCTTGTCCGGGCCAACCCCGCCGGCACCTGCCGCGCGAGGCGGCCTCGACGAGCCGGGCCGCGACGCTTTAGGAAGCCGTCTCCCTGAAGCGGCGCTAACCGCGAGCCGGCCACAAGGATGGATTGGCCAAAAACGCCCCGGGCCCGGGCGATGCCACCGGCGTCCCTGCCGCGACCGCCGCCAGCGCGGCGGGATAGATGGCGTGCTCCTGGCGCGAGGATACGATCAGCCAAATCATCCTCCGTGTCGCCCGCCAGCACCGGGACCGCCGCTTGCGCCAGGATCGGCCCCGCATCCATTTCCGCCGTCACCAGATGCACGGTACAACCATGCAGCTTCACCCCGGCCTGCAACGCCCGAGCGTGCGTGTGCAGCCCGGGGAAGGACGGCAACAGGCTCGGATGGATGTTCAGCATCCGCCCCTGCCAGGCGCCCACCAGGAACGGGGTCAGCAGCCGCATGTAGCCAGCGAGGCAAACGATCTCGATCCCGGCCGAGCGCAGCGCATCGTCGATCGCCGCCTCGTGGGCCGGCCGGTTCGCGCCGAACAGCCGGTGATCGATCGCTTCGGCGCGGATGCCGGCGCAGCGTGCGACGGCCAGTCCGCCGGCATCCGGCCGGTTCGACAGAACCAGCGCGATCTCCGCCGGATAGGCCGGATCGCGCGCCGCCCTGATCAAGGCCTCCATGTTCGAGCCGCGGCCGCTGATCAGGATGGCGGTCCGCCGTTTCATGCAAGCCAGCCGGAAGGCGGTTCGATCCTGACGGAGGCCGGACCCGCGGCGGCCTCGATCATCCCGATGTGGCTGACCGTCTCGCCTTCCGCCTGAAGCAGCGCCGTCGCGGCGTCGGGATCGGAGACCACCAGCGCCATGCCGATGCCGCAGTTGAACACGCGCAGCATCTCCTCCACCGCGACCCCGCCGGTGCGGGCGAGCCAGTGGAACACCGGTGGCACCTTCCAAGTCGCGTTCAGCACGGCCACCGTGCCGTCCGGCAGCACCCGCGGCAGGTTGCCGGGCAGGCCCCCGCCGGTGATGTGCGCCGCCGCTTTCAGCAAACCGGCGCGGTGCAGTGCCAACACCGCGGGCACGTAGATCCGGGTCGGTGTCATCATCGTCTCGCCCACCGTCTCGTGCGGCGAGAACGGAGCGGGGTCCGTCCAGGCGAGTCCCGCCTCCTTGACGATCCTCCGAACCAGCGAAAAGCCGTTGGAATGAACCCCCGCGCTGGCCAGCCCGAGCACATGATCGCCGGCCGCGACGGCCTTCGGCAGCAGGGCGCCCCGCTCCGCCGCGCCGACGGCGAAGCCCGCCAGATCGTAGTCCTTCTCGGCATACATTCCCGGCATTTCGGCGGTTTCCCCGCCGACGAGGGCGCAGCCGGCCTCATGGCAGCCGCTGGCGATACCGGCGATCACCGCATGGGCCTGCAGCACGGACAGCTTGCCGGTGGCAAAGTAATCGAGGAAAAATAGCGGCTCCGCACCCTGGACGATCAGGTCGTTGACGCACATCGCCACCAGGTCAATGCCGACCGTGTCATGCAGCCCTGTCTCGATGGCGATCTTCAGCTTGGTTCCGACGCCGTCGGTGGTGGACACCAGCACCGGATCGGTGAACCCCGCAGCCTTCAGGTCGAATAACGCGCCGAATCCGCCGAGGCTGCCCATCACGCCGGCCCGGGCCGTTGCCTTGGTTAGCGGCTTGATCATCCCGACCAGCGACTCGCCGGCGTCGATGTCGACTCCGGCGTCGCGATAGTTGAGTCCGGCCGCCGCCGACGGCGCGGCGTGCGCGCCTTGGTTATCCGCACTGGTCATGGCAACCTCTGGACCTGAGAAGCTGAGTGGAAGGAAAGCGACAAAACCATGGGCAGCCTGTCCATTGCAATCCATCACATACGATGCGCGGAACAGAATGCCTGACGGGACGCCCGGGAATCGGCCGGAGGACATCGCCACCGCGACCTCGTTGGTCAATCTGGCCAACATCATCACCTTCGCCCGTCTATGCGCCGTGCCACTGGCGTTCTGGATGATGCTGGATCATCGCATCGCCCAGGCGTTCTATCTGTTCGTCGCCGCCGGACTGTCTGACGCACTGGACGGTTGGCTGGCTCGCCGCTACGGCGGCAATGCCATCGGCGCGATGATGGACCCGATCGCCGACAAGGCGCTGCTGGTCACCATGTACATCACCCTCGCCACCGTGAATGTCCTGCCGTATTGGCTGGCCATTCTGGTCGTGTTCCGCGATGTCATCATCGTCGGCGGCGTGGTGACATTGTTCGTCATCGGTAATGCAGTTGCCATCAAGCCGCTGTATATATCCAAGCTGAATACCGTGTTGCAGATCCTGTTGGTCGCCGTCAGCCTGTTGCAGGGCGGCTTCGGCCTCGGCCTTCCCATCCTCACCCGGATGTTGATCTGGAGCGTAGCGCTGACGACATTGGCCTCGGGCGCGGCTTATGTCTGGAACGCAGCCCGCGGAGAGTGATGTGGCGCCAGCGGACCACGACCAGCTCATCGCCGAGCCCGCCGATCGGCCTGTGGCCAAGCCGCTCCGGCCGCCCGGGGCGACCAGGACGCAGCGGATCACGCTTATCCTCGGGCTGCTGGTGGCCTTCTGGCTGGCGCTGCAGCTTTTCACCTCCGTCCTGGCGCCATTCGTCGCGGCGGCGGTGATCGCCTACGCGCTCGATCCGCCGACGACAAAGCTGACCCGGCTCGGCCTGCCGCGAGGCGTGGCGGCACTGCTGATGATCCTGGGCTTGCTGCTGGCGGTCCTGCTGTTCGCGCTGCTGCTGTATCCGCTGGTGATCGTCCAGGTCGGCCTGCTGGTAAACCGAATCCCGCAATACGCCTTCCTGCTGCAAGGCTGGGCAAGAACCGTGCTGACCCATTTGCAGGAGAATTTCGGCCCCGATGTGGTGAACGACAAACTGCGCGACGTGGTCAGCGGCCAGGCTGGATCGATGCTGAGCATCCTGCTGTCGACCGTGACCGCGCTGTTCGGCAGCGGCTTCGCCATTTTCAACGTGCTGTCGCTTGCGGTCGTCACCCCGGTCGTCGGCTTCTACCTGCTGCGTGACTGGCCGTGGGTCATTCACATGATCGACTCGTGGCTGCCGTATCGCTATCGCGACGTGATCCGGGCGCAGGCGCGGGAGGTCGACCGCATCCTGTCCGCCTGGGTGCGCGGCCAGGCGATGTGCTGCATGATCCTGGCGCTGTACTACGCCGCCGCGCTGACGGTGGCGGGGCTGGATCTCGGGCTGATCGTCGGGCTGACCGCCGGGCTGCTGTCCTTCATCCCCTATGTCGGCTCCATCACCGGCGGCATCACCGCGCTCGGCCTGGCGCTGGCACAGTTCCCGCTTTGGCGGGGCGTCTTCGTCGTCGCGGGAGTGCTGGTGATTGGGCAGGTGCTGGAGGGCTACGTGATCTACCCCCGGTTCCTCGGCGACCGGGTCGAACTGCCGGCGGTCTGGGTGATCTTCGCCCTGTTCGCCGGCGGCGCGGCGTTCGGCTTCCTCGGCGTCATGCTGGCGGTGCCGGTCGCGGCCACCATCGGCGTGCTGTGCCGGTTCTGGCTGCGCCGCTATCTGCAAAGCCCGCTTTACCTCGATCCGCCGTCCGCCTGATGCCGTTCGAGCGCCTGCAACTGCCGCTGCCGTTCCCGCATCAACCGGGCTATGCGGCGCTGGACTTCGTCGCGGACGACTCCAACCGGGAGGCGCTCGCCTGGCTGTCCCGCACCGCGGATTGGCCCGATCGGCGGCTCGCGGTCTGGGGTCAGGGTGGCCGCGGCAAGTCGCACCTGCTGCACATCTGGGCGCGGCGAAACGCTGGAGCCGTGCTGGCCGGCCAGACCCTGCGCACGCTCGACGGCGTCCCCGAATCCGGCGCGCTGGCGCTGGACGACGCCGATACCGTGGCGGATGAGCGGATTCTGCTGCATCTGCTGAACACGGCGCGCGACCGCGGCCTGGCCCTGCTGCTGTCCGGCCGCGCCGCGCCGGCCCGCTGGCCCGTCGCCCTGCCGGACCTGTCCAGCCGGCTGCGCGCCATCACCGGCGTCGAAATCCAGCCGCCCGGCGACGACCTTCTGCGCGCCCTTCTCAAGCGGATGGCAGCCGATCGGCAACTGAAAATGGGAGAGGCGGTGCAGGAGTGGCTGTTGCTGCGGCTGCCGCGCTCGGCCGGGGCCCTGCGTGAAGCGGTGGCGCGGCTGGACCATGAAAGCATGGTCTGCCAGCAGCCGATCACCCGGTCGCTGGCGGCGAGAGTGCTGGACATCGAGGAAATCGCGGCCTCCGATGCGCATGAATTTTCCATGGCAACAGAACCCCCCTCGTCGCGGCTCGGGGGCTTCCTGTAAGGTCGTGGTTCAAGAGGCGAAGGTAAATGCTCGATGGCGCTTAAGGGTGACGTCACTGAACTGATCGCGCGCGCCGGCTCCTCCGCCGCCGGCAGCCAACGCGTCAGGTCCGGAAAGCCTGCGAAATCTCATCCGGCGCCGAAGCTCGTTCCGCTCGACCCGGAACCCGCCCCGGCGCGCCCGGGTCGCTCTGAGCGCTTCATCAATCGCGAACTGTCCTGGCTCGACTTCAACCATCGCGTCCTGGAGGAGGCGGAAAACACACGCCATCCGCTGCTCGAACGCCTGCGCTTCCTGTCGATCAGCGCCTCCAACCTCGACGAATTCTACTCAGTCCGGGTTGCCGCGCTGATCGGCCAGGCCAAGGCGGGCGCGACGCATATCTCGGCCGACGGCCGCACCGCGGTGCAGCAGCTTGCCGATATCAAGGTGCGCGCCGAGTCGCTGCTGGCGGACCAGCAGCGCATCCTGCGCGAAGTGCTGGGGCTGCTGCGCGCCGCCGGTCTGGAATTGTGCACCCGGGACCGGCTCTCGGACGCCGACAAGACCTGGCTCGATGCCTGGTTCATGGAGCGGGTGTTCCCGGTGGTGACGCCGCTGGCGATCGATCCCGCGCATCCCTTCCCGTTCATCCCGAATATGGGCCTGGTGCTGGCCCTGCTGCTGGTGCGGGAGGAAGATGGCCAGGGCATGCGCGGCCTGTTGCCGCTGCCCAGCCAGATCGAACGGTTCATCCGCCTGCCCGCCACCGAACCGGGCGGACCGATCCGCTTCGTCCTGCTCGAAGACCTCGCCGAACTGTTCCTCGACCGCGTCTTCCCCGGTTTCAAGCTGATCGGCAGCGGCCTGTTCCGGTTGATCCGCGACACCGACGTGGAATTCGAGGAAGAGGCCGAGGATCTCGTGCGCTCCTACGAATCCGCGCTGAAGCGCCGCCGCCGCGGCGTCGCCATCCATGTCGAGATCAGCGAAGCGATGCCGGCGGAACTGCAGGCGCTTGTGATCGACGAACTCGACGCCGAACCGGATGAGGTCCATGACGACCAGCGCCTGCTCGGCCTGGCCGATTTGAGCCAGTTGATCGTCGATGATCGGCATGACCTGCTGTTCGCGCCGTATACGCCGCGCTTCCCGGAGCGGATTCGCGATTTCGGCGGCGACTGCTTCGCGGCGATCCGAGCGAAGGACATCATCGTCCACCACCCGTACGAAAGCTTCGACGTCGTCGTGCAGTTCCTGCGCCAGGCGGCGCAGGATCCGGCGGTGATCGCGATCAAGCAGACGCTGTACCGCACCAGCCGCGACAGCACGATCGTCAACGCGCTGATCGAGGCATCGGAAGCCGGCAAGTCGGTCACCGCCATGGTCGAACTGCGCGCCCGCTTCGATGAGGAAGCGAACATCCGCCTCGCCCGCCGCATGGAAGCGGCCGGAGTCCAGGTGGTGTTCGGCTTCACCGGCCTGAAGACGCACGCGAAACTGTCGCTGGTGGTGCGGCGCGAGGCGGGGGCGATCCGCTCCTACGCGCATTTCGGCACCGGCAACTATCACCCGATCACCGCGCGTATATACACGGACCTCAGTTTCTTCACCACCGACCCGGCGCTGACGCGCGATTCGGCGCGGCTGTTCAACTACATGACCGGCTACGCCAAGCCCGAACGGATGGAGGAACTCGGCTTCAGCCCGCTGACCACGCGCAACCAACTGCTGGAGCTGATCCAGGACGAGATCGAATTCACGAAGCAGGGCAAGCCCGGCACCATCTGGCTGAAGATGAACAGCCTGACCGACGTCGAATTGATCGACGCCCTGTACGACGCGTCGGCCGCGGGCGTGCGCGTTATGGCGGTCATCCGCGGCATCTGCTGCCTGCGTCCCGGCGTGCCAGGCCTGTCGGAGAACATCCGCGTCAAGTCGATCGTCGGCCGTTTCCTGGAACACGGCCGCATCCTCGTGTTCGGCAACGGCCATCTGGTGCCAAGCCGCCACGCCAGGGTCTATATCAGCTCGGCCGACTGGATGGAGCGCAACATGGACTGGCGCGTCGAAACCCTGGTGCCCATCCATAACCCGACGGTGCATGCGCAGGTGCTCGACCAGATCATGGTGATCAACCTGAAGGATTCGCTGCAATCGTGGGAACTCGGCGCCGATGGCTCCTGGACCCGGGTGGACCCGGGGCGCAAGCCGATGTCGGCGCATGACTACTTCATGACCAACCCGTCTCTGTCCGGCCGCGGTTCGGCACTGCACGGCCCTTCAGTCGCCGCACCCGTCGCCGGGGTGCCGTCCCCGATCGCCGGCATCGGCGCGGCGGGCATCGCCGGTCTCCGCAAACAGGATCGAGTCAACCAGGACTGATGCATGCCCTTTGCCCGTCCTCCCAGTCTTCCCCGGTGCGGTGTCGTCGATCTCGGGTCTAACTCGGTTCGCCTCGTGGTCTATGAGGGCCACACCCGCAATCCGATGCCGATTTTCAATGAAAAGGCGGTGCTCCGCCTCGGCCGCGGATTGCAGACCACCGGGCGGCTGAATGAGGAAGGGACGGCGTTGGCGCTGACGGTAATGCACCGCTACCACGCGGTCGCCCGCGCCATGGGCTGCGATCCGTTCGAGGTGCTGGCGACCGCCGCGGTGCGCGACGCTGAAAACGGGCCGGCGTTCGTGCAGGCGCTGCAGCAGCGCATGCCGGGCGTGCCGATCCGGATTTTGTCGGGGATCGAGGAAGCGGCGTTCTCGGCCGACGGCATGGTCTGCGGCATTCCGAGCGCGGACGGGATTCTGGCGGATATCGGAGGCGGCTCGCTGGAGGTGATCCGGCTGCTGAACGGCACCCAGGGGCCGTCGCACACCCTGCCCCTCGGCGTGATCCGCCTCGCCGAGCGTTCGGCGGGCGACCTGATCAAGGCGCGCGCGCTGGCCGAGGCGGACATGCGGACGGTGCCTTGGCTGGGTTCGGCGCCGGGCAGCGACCTGTATCTCGTCGGGGGGGCTTGGCGTGCGCTGGCGCGAATTCATATGGCGCAGACCAACTACCCGCTGGCCATGGTGCATCACTACACCATCGGCCGGGAGGAAGCGCGCGATCTCGCCGGATTGCTGTCCACCGGCGGCCGCAAGGTGCTGGAGCGTCTGCCGGGCGCGCCGCGCCGCCGGATCGACGATCTGCCGTTTGCCGCCGTCGTGCTCCGGCGGCTGCTGCGGCTGACCGGCGTGCGGCGGGTTGTGTTCAGTGCGTCCGGCCTGCGCGAAGGCTGGTTCATGCGCCGCATGCCGAAGCAGATCCGCGAGCAAGAACCCCTGCTGAGCGCGGCGTGGGAGATGGCGGCCCGGCATGGCCGCGACCCGATGCTGCCGCCCGCCCTGGTGGAGTGGACGCAACCGCTGTTCCGCGCCGAACCGCCCAATGCCGCCCGGCTGCGCGAGGCGATGTGCTGGATGTCCGATATCGGCAGCCACGACCACCCCGAATTCCGCGCCGAGCAAGCGTTCCTGCGTGTGCTGCGCCAGCCGGGCGTGGGCCTCGACCATCACGCCCGGGCGTTCCTGGCCCTGAGCGTGGCGCTGCGGTACGAGGCCGAGTCGGATGCCGCGTTCCTGCGGCCGGCGCGGCTGCTGCTCGACATCGAGACCGCGAACCATGCGGAGGTTCTGGGGATCGCACTGCGTCTCGCCTACACGCTGTCGGCCGGTACCAAGGATCTTTTGCTGGGCACGCGTTTGCGGATCGAGGGATCGCGGCTGGTTCTATACCTTAAGCCGGATAGCGGGGTGTTCGCCGGGGAGAGCGTTATCCGGCGGCTGGAACGGCTGGCTCAGGCGCTCGGACTGGAAGCGGCGGCCGAGGAAGGGGTCATCGACGCCGCGGCTGAATGATGCCGAAGTGCGCCAGGCGCCGTCATGGTTTTGGGAAGAGCCGGCCCGATCCCGCGGTATCAACCCCGAGCGGTGCCGGTCGATCCGGCGAGGCGCAGCGTCATCGTCGTGCCCTCATTCGGACGGACATCGACCTTGAGTGAATCGCCACGCAGCCTGAGGCGCTCGATCAATGTTGCGATGCGTCCGAGGCGGTTGGCGGCATCGCCTCCTGGCATGTCGTCGGTGATTCCGATATCGACGTGATCGCCGTCTTCGACCGCTGTCAGCAGAACTTGGCTGGCTGGCGCGGCCTGCACGGCGAGTGTCACAAGTTCCTCCAGCACGTCGGCCAGGAGCGGGCTTCGCATCCGAACCCGAAGGCCCGGGCGCACGGCAACATCGATCTTGACCGACTGGCGGGCGATCACGCTCGCCAGTCGAGCCAGCGCCAGATAGACCGTCGTCGAAACGTCATCCCGCGCGTGCCCGTCAAGTCCCGGATCGGAAATCCCATCCGGCAAGATCACATGCATGCCGAAGCGAGGCCGCAAAATCGGCGCCGGCACACCGGCCGTCTGCCGGCCGCGCCAGCCGGCCGCAAAGAAAAGGACAAAGGCGGCCGCTGTCGCAATAAGATACGACATCAAAATCGTTTGCACGCTGCGTGACCCGAACTGCCAGTATTTTCCTTAGCAGCGAAGTCCTAATAAAAGGTAAACAAGAGAGCGTGTTACACGAGGTTTGGCGCGCGGCCTTGATTGTCACTGCCCTCCCGGATAGTCCGGATCGGTCAGGAACGGGAACGGACCTTCATACGCATTGGTATAAACCGTATGCGACACGAAACCGTTGACCGAGTCCCATAAATGCAACTGTATGGCCGGCGGCTCGAAATTGAATGCGCCCGGGTCGGTTGGATCGAACGACAAATCCACCTGATGCGCCACCGAGGGGCAAATCGATACGATAGCATGTGCGCACTGGCCGACGATCGGCCGATGGTGGTGGCCGCAGACGATCCGCTCCACTTGCCTGTGGCGCGCGATGACCGAACGGAAGCGCTCAGGCTCCCGCAGCGCGATGGCATCCATTTGCACCATCCCGGTGGCGCACGGCGGATGGTGCAGCGCCACCATCGTCGGCTTGGACGGTTGCCGCGCAAGTGTCCGGTCCAGCCATTCCAATTGCGCATCGGATACACTGCCGTAGGGGGCGCCGGGCACCACCGTGTCGAGCATCACCAGGCGCACGGGATGGTCTTCCACCGCGTATTGCACGAAGTCCGGATCGTCCGCGACATGCGGCAGATGCCCCATCCGGGCGCGCATGTTCTCACGCCGATCATGATTGCCCGGAATGATATAGATTGGCATCGATAGCGTGCGTTTGAGAATGTCCGCCAGGTTGTCATACTCGGCGGGCATCCCGCACTCGGTCAGGTCGCCCGTTATCAGCACCGCGTCCGGATGCGGACGAAGGTTGGCGACCACGCGGCAGGCCCGCTCGGTCAGCATGTTGGTCTCGGACACCCGGTTGCAGGCGACCCCGCGCGGACGCACGTGAAGGTCGGTCAACTGGCAGATCAGCATCGTGTCTCTCCGCTATTCCGGCATACCAGTACCGTCCGGCGCATGATGCCAGTGTGATAAGAATTGTTACAGTGAAAACAAATCGGCGGGATCGATCGGCGGGCTTGTTACGCTTGTCTCCATTCCAGCCAATCGGCGACGCTGGCGCCCATCACGGCGTCCAGGTCCTTGCCGCTCAGCCACGGCAGTTCCTCGGTGAACATCGTCACGCATTGGCGGTAGCTGCATGGCATGCGGGTGATATCGGTGCCCCAGAAGAACCGCCGCGGGCCGAACGCGTCGAAAATCCGGTGCAGGCCGTCGTGGATGTCCCGGAACGGATACGCCTCGCGCGAATAGCCCGGCGCGCCCGTCGCCTTGATCGCAACGTTCGGCAGCTTCGCCAAAGGCAGCAGATCGTCCAGCGTCGCGAACGCTGCCCGACCCCGGGCCGAACGGACCAGCCCGAGATGATCGACGATCAGCTTGAGGTGCGGGTGCCGCTCGGCGATTTGACGGAACAGCGGCAGGAAGCGCCAGGCCATGGTCGCGACCGGAAGGCCGGCTTTCTCCGCCGCCGGCCAGAGCCAGTCCATCGTGCCGTCCTCATGCCAGGTCTCCTGCCCCTCGCGCGTCAGTGACCAGCGCAGGCCGAGCATGCCGGGCTGCCGCTTCCAGGTCTCGATCCGCATGCGCTGAGATGGATCGTCCAGCGGGAACCAGCCGAGCGAGCAAAATTTCTCCGGATAACGGGTGGCAGCGTCGATCGCCATCTCGTTCGAGTGCGGGTCCCAGCTTGGCGGATGCTGCACTGCGCCGTTCACGCCGGCCTGGCCCATTTCCAGCAGCAGCTCCTCGGCGGTGAAGCGCGATGTCTGGCGGTGCTGGCCGCTCGGCGTGCCGCTGCCCCAGATATGCACCTGCGCGTCGATGATGCGCATGGACGTCCTCCTGTGCTTTTCGCCGATGCTGGCCTCTTGCCCGGCGGTGCGCAACGGGGCCAAACAGGCACAGGCAAAAGGAGTGCGCAGGGTGCTGGATCGGGTCATGCTGACGAACGACGACGGGATCGACGCGCCCGGGATGAAGGTGCTGGAGGAGATCGCCGCCCAAATCGCCCGCGAGGTCTGGATCGTCGCGCCGGAGCACGACCAGAGCGGCCAGTCCCATGCCATCAGCCTGCACCACGCGTTGCGCATCAGCGTGCGCGGGGAGCGCCGGTTCGGCATCACCGGCACGCCGGGCGACTGCGCCGCGATGGGGATTTGCCACATCATGAAGGACGCGCCGCCTCGGTTGGTCCTGTCGGGAGTGAACCGCGGGTTGAACCTGGGGGTGGAGACGGTGTTCTCCGGCACCGTCGGCGGCGCAATGACGGCGATGATGCTGGGCGTTCCTGCGCTAGCGCTGAGCCAGGGGTTCGCGAACAGGGACGCGGTGCCGTGGGACACCGCGCGCAGCCTGGGGGCCGACACGGTTTCCCGGCTGCTGGAGATGGGCTGGAGCGCCGGAGCGGTGCTGAATATCAACTTCCCGCCGATACCGGCGGCGGAGGTCGGGCCGATGACTCTGGCGCGGCAGGGCGAGGGGCTGGTCGCCGGCATGGTCGTTGAGTCCCGCGTCGACCCGCGCGGAATGGAGTACCATTGGCTGAACTTCAGACGCGGGGACATCCGCCAGGGGCCGGAGAGCGATTACAGCGCCATGCGGGCCGGCAAGATCGTCGTTACACCGTTGCGGTATGACCGGACGGACGATGAGGCTTACGCCGAACTGGCGGCGCATTTGCCACGATTTGGGGGTTAGAGGCGGAAACTGCTGTAGTCGATCCGATCGTTTGCGGTGGATGGACCGGGGCGGTCCGGGTTGTTCGACGAGAGAAAGCATCTTCGCGTTCGGAAAGTCGCTCCAGGCAGACTGTCGGCGGCATCGTTTGCTCGCCGCACCGCAAGAAAAGTTTCAATCGCAGATAACGCAAATGGACGCAGATCTACGGGTCGCCGTCAGTATCGAAGACCGCGCCGATGGATTTGTGGGGCCGCTTGACCTGCGTGGATTTACGTTATTTGCGGTTGAAATTCCTGCCTTCTGGTATCCGAAAAGAGGATCAGATGTCTAACTCGGACTGACCTGCCTATTGCGTTGGCGCAGCGCAGCTTCGTTTCTGGAACCGACGATGTTTGTGTCTGGTGCTTTTCCGGGCAGGGCCGCGGTCGTAGCCGCATTCCGGCGGCACGCCCCGAAAGTGGATCTTGACCCGGACCAATACAAATTGTCGATTTTGCAACAGTTTCATCAATTTTCCGGCACTTTGCGGGCATTTGCGGTCCGCGCTTCCCTCCGCGCGGCTTGACGTACGTCACAGGTATGATCTGCTGTTTCGGCAGGCGACAAAGAGCGCGCCGGAAACAAGGAGGATCGCATGGAACTCGGATATTTCTCAATGCCGTCGCACCCGCCCGAGCGCGGACTGAAGGCCGGTGTCGACTGGGACCTCCAGACCATGCGCTGGGTCGATGAGCTGGGTTATACCGAAGCCTGGATCGGCGAGCACCATACCGCGCCCTGGGAACCCCACCCGGCTCCCGATCTGCTCGTCGCGCAGGCGCTGTTGCAAACGAAACGGCTGCGCATCGGCCCCGGCGGCTTCCTGTTGCCCTATCATCACCCGGCGGAATTGGCGAACCGCGTCGCGGTGCTCGACCACATGTCCGAAGGGCGGCTGATGTTCGGCGTCGCCGCATCCGGCCTGCCGAGCGACTGGGCAATGTTCAACGTGGATGGCATGTCCGGCGTCAACCGCGAAATGACCCGCGAGGCGCTCGACATCATCCTTCGCATGTGGGGCGACGAGCCGACCTTCGACCACAAGGGCAAGTATTGGCACGTCACGAAGCCGGACACGATGTTCAGCTTTCTCAAGCCGCACCTGAAGCCGTTGCAGAAACCGCACCCGCCCATCGGCGTCGCCGGCTTGTCGAAGAACTCCGACACGCTGAAAATGGCCGGCGAACACGGGTTCCTGCCGCTCAGCCTGAACCTCAACCCAGCCTATGTAGGGACGCATTGGGACGCGGTCGAGGAAGGTGCCAGGCGCACCGGACGCAAGCCGCACCGGCGCGACTGGCGTATGGTGCGCGAGGTGTTCGTTGCCGAAACCGACGCGGAAGCCTATCGCTTGTCGGTGGGCGGCGCGATGGGGCGGATGATGAGCGAATACTTCCTGCCGTTGCTCGGGCAGTTCGGCTTCCTGGATTATCTGAAGCACGATCCCTCCGTGTCGGACTCCGATGTCACGCCAGCCTATTGCGCCCAACATAACTGGTTGATCGGATCGCCGGCCACGGTGGCGGAGAAGCTGGAGCGGGTGTACCGCGAGGTCAACGGCTTCGGCACGCTGCTGGTGTTCGGCTTCGATTACTCGGAGCAGCCGGAGGCCTGGCACAATTCGCTGCGTCTGCTGGCGCAGGAGGTGGCGCCGCGTATCCGGCACTTGACCCCGGAGTAGGGAGTGGCCCGCTGGTCCGGCTTGATTTTGGCGCCCGACCGACTGTTATACCTTCGTGCTTGGAACGCTGGTTTGGGGGTTGGTCAATCCCCATCCTAAGCCTGCAACAGCAGGCACCTGCGGATCGCCGGGTAAATTGGGTCGATTTCTTCGCTTGGCGAAACTCGGGGGCGGATCGCAAGGTCCACCCCGTTTCGTGTCTACTCGCTTGAGGGCACTCCATACTGCCGCCCGGTGCGCCGCGTCTGTTCTATGATGAAGCGGTAACTCTCGGGCTGACCGCCCTTCGGCGGGGATGCTGCGAGGTGGGCGCTCTTCACCGCCACGACCATCGCCCCGCCCGGAGGGCCCGGCATCACCTTCAGCCAGATTGCCCGGGGCAGCGCGACAACCAGCGTCCGGTCGAGCGGCTTCAGATGCGCCAGTTCATACAAGGCGCCATCGTAGCGCGGCTGCTGCTGCAAAAACGGCTCGTTGTCGCTCAATCCGGTCTCCCTCGCACGGCGCGAGGCAACCTGATAAGCGCAAATCGTTAAGATTTCGGTTACGCGGCGTCAGGTCCGGCGGACGTTCCAGAACACATACTGGCCGGGGATGATTCCCGTGATGTCCTGCCGGCACGCCGTGCGTGAGAAATATTGCCCTGTCGGCAGATACGGCACCAATTCCAGCGCCTTGCCTTGAATCTCCGCCGCGATCCGTTGTTGGGCACCGAGATCCGGCGCCTCCAGCCAGGAGTTGATCAACGCCTGGACCGGCGGCAGGTCCGGCCAGCCGAACCATGCCTTCGCCCCGTTCGACCGCAGCGTCTGGTTCGTGACCGGCGTCGTCATATCCAGGCCGGCCCAGGTGGTGATGAACATGCTCCACCCGCCTTTCGCCGGAGGTTCCTTACTGGCACGCCGCTGCACCAGCGTGCCCCAGTCCATCACCGCGTACTCCACGTCCATGCCGAGCTTTTGCAGCAGGTCCAGGGCGACGGCAGCCTGAGCGGTCAGCGCGGGCTGGTCGCTGGGCGCCATCAAGACGATCTTCTCACCTTGGTAGCCCGCTTCCCCCAGCGCGGCCTTCAACGCCGGGAGGTCGCGCTTCGGGCCGGTGATAACGCCCATCCCCGCGTTGCTGGCCATCGGCGTCCCCGGCGCGAAGATCCCCACGCCGTCGCGCCACATTTTTGCGTCGGTACCCGCCGCGGCGGTCATGAAATCCGCCTGCGACATCGCCTCCAGTAAAATGCGGCGCACCGCCGGCTTGTCGAACGGCGGATGCAAATGGTTGAACACGCCCGTGCCGATGGTACCGAGCGGTCCTGTGTCCTCGGTGCGGATGCCGCTGCCGCGGTCCAGCATCGGCAGCAGGTCGTTGGGTGGATTCTCCCACCAATCCACCTCGCCGTTTTGCAGCGCCGCGGCGGCGGTGCCGGGATCGGGCATGACGATCCATTCGACGCGGTCGAAATTCACGATTTTCGGCCCGGCCAGCCAGTCGGGTGCGCCGCCAAGCCGAGGCTGATAGCCCTCGTTGCGCGCATACACGACCTTGCTGCCGACGACGCGTTCGTCTGGCAGGAACCGGAACGGGCCGCTGCCGACGACATCCTTGATCGAGGTGAATGGGTCGGTTGCCGCCAGGCGCTCCGGCATCACCACCAGGGCGGGAGGGCCGATCTTCGAGAGGCAGTTCAACAGCAGCTTGAACGGACGGGTGAGACGGATGGTGAAACGGCGATCATCGGGTGCGGACATCTCCGCCACGCGGGCGAGCAGCGCCTGCCCCATCGGATCGCGTGCTGCCCATCGTTTGATAGAGGCAACGCAATCCCGGCCGCGCACCGGTTCGCCGTCGTGGAAGCGCAGTCCATCGCGCAGAGTAAAGGTCCAGAGGCGCCCGTCATCGTCAAGCGTGTGCCCGTCCACCATCTGCGGCCGGGGTTCAAGCTGGTGGTCGATGCCGTAGAGCTGGTCCCAGACCATGGTCGCATGAAACCGCGTGATATAGGCGGTCGTCATGACCGGATCGATCACCGTCAGATCGGCCTGCGGAACATACCGCAGCACCCGCGCCGCGCCGGTTTGCGCCACCGTCGGGGCAAGCGGCGCGATCGAGGCGGCGGCCGATCCGACGAGAAAACTGCGTCGCTGCATGGGCGGACTCCGGGGGTTCGATTGCCGCGGGACGATGCAGCAAATCGGATGCCACCGTCACACCACCGCGTCGCTGAATGTCTGTGGATATGGCACGGTCTCGCGGAACGACGGGCGACCGGACAGCGCGTCGTAGTAACGAGCCAAATCGGGATGTGTGTTTCTCCACGTGAATTCCGGAAACCGTACGGACAAATATCCAAGCGCGCAGCCGAAGGCGATGTCGCCCAGACTGAAGCGATCGCCGGCGACGAAAGCCTTGTCTGCCACGGTGCGGGCCATGTCGGCGACACCGCCTTCGATCTTCCGCATCTGGCGGGCGATCCAGGGTGCGCTTTGATGCTCCGGCGCACGCAGACGTTCGAAAAACACCAGAAGGAACGCGTCGCAGACACCGTCGCCGATGACGATGCAGCGTTTCGCTTCGAGCCTGTCGTCGGTATCGGATGGAAGCAGTGGCGGGTCGGGGAATTTCGCCTCCAGCCATTCCAGGATATGGCTGGATTCGTAGACGCTGCCTCCGTCATCGAGCAACAGCACCGGCAGTTTTTCCAGAGGATTGTACAGCGGCACCGTCGTCGTGCTGTCCCATGGCACCTCTGTCACCAGTTCGAACGGAATGGCTTTCTCCGCCAGCGCGATCCGTACTTTGCGCGCATACGGACTTGGCGTTGCGCTGATGAGTTTCATCGTCGTCCTCGGCCGAGCCAGACGATCTCCAGATCCGAGCATGGCCGGGCGCGGCAGGCCAGGACTTTCCCCTCCGCGCGCTGCGCGGCGCTCAACGCGGCATCGCCATAGGGCAGCAAGGACACTTCGCCCGAGCGCAGCTCGGAAATGCAGGCCGCACAGTTCCCGGTGGCGCAGGTATAGGGATAGTCGATGCCGGCACCGATGGCCGCGTGGAGAATGGGCGTGTCGCCAGCGCAGTCGATCGTCCGACCGGTATTGGTGACGGTGATCGCAAATCCCATCACGCGATCTCCCGCACGCGGCGGCTGACGCCGACCCGCACGCTGGAAAATTGCGGATGGTACCAGACCACCGCGGGGAACCGCGCCAACGCGTAGCCGTACAGCACCAGTCCGATCGCCGGCCCGTCGCCGAGGACGTCGGTTGCATGAATGGAATGGTCCGTCATCGCCATGCCCCGACCCGGTGCCACCACGACCTCGCCGATCGGCTCCACGGTCGCGTAGCCGTCTCGCGAGCCATCGTCGGTGCGGCGGTAGAAGCGGTGCCGTTCCTGGCCCGAGATGGCGGCGTTTACGCACCAAATGCCATGGTCGTGCGGCGCCGATTCCTTGCCAGGCAGGCCGATTGTCAGATAGAGCCCCATGCCGTCGCCATCTTCCAGCGCCAGCACATGATTGCGTGCGTCCGCGTCCGGCATGGCGAAGTCGCGTTTCGGGAACATGGTCTTGCCCTTGCCGGCCAAGGCGACGAGCAGCGACTTGATCTGCTCCAATGCCGCGGCGCCAGTCCCTTCGGCGTCGACGATCGCGCGCGCCTGAGCGAGCAGCGCCTGGCAGGCTGCCTCTCGCCGCGCGGCGGTCTTTGTTATTGGTGCCACGGCGGCCTCCCGCGTTTATTCAACCTTGAATCCTAGCCGCCCGGGCGGCCTTTGCCAATCCGGCCGCCGGAGGCTACTTGCGCGGCATGAGCAAACGATCGCAGCAGATCGACGCGTTATTCCGTCAGGGCCAGCAGCTCCACGTGTCCGGCAGGCTGGCCGAGGCCGAGACGATCTACCGCCAGGTCCTCGCCGCCGCGCCGCGGCACGCGGAGGCGCTGCATGCGCTCGGTGCGCTGGCGATTCAGGCGGGCCGTGCGGATGCCGCCGACGCCCTGCTGATACAGGCCATCGCCATCAAACCTGCCGCCAGCTTTCAATTGACCCGCGCGGCGGCGCTGCTCGCGCTGAAGCGGCCGGAGGATGCGGCCGCGGTCTGCCGCACCGTGCTGCGCGGGCAGCGTAACCATCCGGACGCCCGGCAGGTTCTCGGCCACGCCCTCAGTGACTCAGGCCAGACCGAGGCGGCGATCGAGGCCTATCGCGAGGCGATGCGATTGAACCCCGCGCTGCCGGATATCCGCAACGACCTGGGCACCGCCTTGCGCCACGCGGGCCGGCTGGCGGAGGCCGAAGTGGAATTGCGGCTGGCACCTCCGAACCCGGCGTCCCTGGCGAACCTCTCGAGCGTGCAGAAGGAACGCGGCGCGTTCGCCGATGCCGAGGCGACGCTGCGCCTGGCGCTCTCCATGGCCCCCGCGGACCCTGTGCTGCTATATAACTGGTCGCTGCTCATGCTGCTGCTGGGACGCACCGGGGAGGCTCGGGAAGGCTGGGAGAACCGCTTTCGTGCCGGTGCCGTGCCGCCGCGCGCGTTCACCCAGCCGCAGTGGCAGGGCGAACCCCTTGGCGGCCGCCGGTTGTTGGTGCACGCGGAGCAAGGACTGGGCGACGTGATTCAGTTCAGCCGCTTTTTGCCCGCTATCGCCGGGACTGTCCAGTTCGAGGGGCCGCCGCGATTGATACGGCTGTTGGCCAGCAACCCGGCGATGCCGCCGATGATTCCCGCCGGTGGTCCTTTGCCCGGCTTCGACGTCGTGGCGCCCCTGCTCAGCCTGATGGTCCGTGTCGCGACGCCGCCCGAGCCGGCATCGTACCTATCCGCCGAACCTGACCTCGCCGCCCGCTGGAAGGACCGAATCGGCCGTCCCGGTTTTCGCATCGGCATCGCCTGGCAGGGGTTTTCCGGACGTTACGAAGACAAAGGCCGATCGGCTCCGCTGGCCGCGTATCGGGCCCTGGCTAATGTCCCGGGCGTGCGGCTGATCAGCCTGCAAAAAGGCGAAGGGGAGGAGCAGATCCCCGGTGCCGGCTTCCCGGTCGAGACGCTGGAAGGCCTGGATGCCGGTCCGGACGCGTTCACCGACACTGCTGCGGTGATGACCTGCCTCGACCTGATCGTCAGCTCGGACACATCGATCGCTCATCTGGCCGGCGCGCTGGGCCGGCCGGTCTGGGTGGCGCTGCGGCGGGTTCCGGACTGGCGCTGGATGCTCGACCGTGCCGACAGCCCCTGGTATCCGACGATGCGGCTGTTCCGCCAAAGCGACGATGGCGACTGGCCGCCGGTGTTCGCGGCAATGGCCGGGGCCTTGCCGCGATGAACAGTCCCATGATTCCGGTGTCGTGGGGCGAGTTGCTCGACAAGATCGCCATCCTGGAGATCAAGACCGCGCGGCTGCGGGCGCCGGAAGCCGTGGCGAACGTCGAACGCGAACTGACGGCCCTGCGTCAGGCCGCGGGATCGATCCCGGCGGAAGCGGCGCCACTGCGCTCGGCCTTGCTGGCGGTGAACACAAGGCTATGGCGGATCGAGGACGAGATCCGCGCCAGGGACGCGGCGGGAGACTTCGGCGCGGGCTTCATCGCCTTGGCGCGTGCCGTCTACCGGGAGAACGACGAACGGGGCCGCATCAAGCAGGCGCTCAACCGCCTGCTGCGTTCCGGCCTGGTGGAAGAGAAGCAATATTCCGCGTATTGAGGCGGCCATGACCGAATCCCATTCCATCGCCGACAACCTGCGCCTGGTGCGGGACCGCATCGCCAACGCCGCATTGGCGGCCGGGCGGCGTCCGGAGGACATCACCCTGGTGGCGGTGTCCAAGACCAAACCCGCCGAGGCGGTTGCCGCCGCGCTCGCCGCCGGCCAGACCGTGTTCGGCGAGAACCGCGTGCAGGAGGCCGTCACCAAGTTTCCGGCGTTTCGCGCCGCGCATCCGCTGTCGCTGCACATCATTGGCGGCTTGCAAAGCAACAAGGCGCGCGACGCCGTGCGGATTGCGGACGTGATCGAAACCCTCGACCGCCCGAAGCTTGCGGATGCGCTGGAGGCGGCGATCGCCAGGGAGGGCCGCACGCCGGTCCTGCTGATCGAGGTCAACACCGGCCTGGAACCGCAGAAATCCGGCATCGCCCGCGATCAGGCGGATGGCTTTATCGATCACTGCCAAAAGCGCTTTGGTTCCGCTTTGACCGGCCTGATGTGCGTGCCGCCGATGGGTGAGGATCCGCGCCCGCACTTCGAATTTCTCGCGGACTGCGCGGCGCGGCACGGGCTTGCCACGCTGTCGATGGGCATGTCGGCGGATTTCGAGGTCGCTATCGCCTGCGGGGCCACCTGGGTCAGGGTTGGCAGTGCAATCTTCGGCGGCCGATAGATCGGCTGCGCCGTTAGAGCGGCTTGAGGCTGACTGAAAACGCTTGCACCGTCATGGCCCGGCTTGTCCGGGCCACCTGTCGCGGCAGGTGCTTGCGGGGGTGGCCCGGACAAGCCGGGCCATGACGAAAAGGCTACGTCCGCCGCCTTTCCAGTCAGGCTGAAAATGCTCTAATACTGAACCTTGTCGGGCTTCCGGTCCCACTCCTCGAACGCCGCCCAACCCTCATCGCGCAGCAGCGGCTTCGTCGGGATCGCGCGCTGATCCAGCGGCAGCGGGATTTCCTCATACAGAAAATCGTCACGAAACCCGATCCTGGCGGCGTCACGCCGATCGTTAGCGTAATAAATGCGGCTGATCCGCGCCCAATAGATGGCGCCGAGACACATCGGGCAGGGTTCGCAACTGGAGTAGATTTCGCACCCGGTCAGATCAAAAGTTTCCAGCGCCTGGCAGGCGAGCCGGACCGCGACGACCTCGGCGTGCGCAGTCGGATCGTTGCTTGACGTGACCTGATTGAAGCCTTCGGCGATGATCTTGCCATCCTTGACAATGACGGCTCCGAACGGGCCGCCGCGGCCGGAGCGCATCATTTCCAAAGACAAGGCGATTGCCCGCCGCATATGGTGTTCGTTCGGCATCAGCCTTGTACCAGAAGAACGTCAGAGCGGGCGCGTCGCGGTGCGAGCTGCAGGATTTGCGCCGCGACCGAAATGGCAACGACCGCCGGTTCCTTGCCCTCGATATCGGGCAGGCCGATGGGACAGATCAGCCGCTCGATAGCGCAGCGGGTGAGCCCCGCGCGGGCCAGCCGGCCGGCGAAGCGGGCGCGTTTTGTTTCGGATCCAATGAGGCCCACCGCATGGAAATCAGAACGTTGCAGTGCCGTGGACACGATGTCGAAATCCAGTTTGTGGTCGTGGGTCATTACCATCACCATGCACCCAGCCGGCAACGCTCCGACGGCCCGATCCGGATCCGCCGTCCGGATCGGCGTCACATTGCGCGGCAGGTTGGCGGGCAGGGATTCCGGCCGCGAATCGATCCAGCTCACCCGGCACGGCAAATCGGCCAACAGCTTCACCAGCGCCTTGCCGACATGCCCGGCGCCGAACAAGGCGATGTGCAGGCGCGGCGGGCGCAGCACCTCGAACAGCACGGTGACGTGGCCGCCGCAGCACTGACCCAGTTCGGGGCCGAGCGGGAAATCGCGGCGGAACGGTCCCTCGGCGCCATCGGCCAACAAGCTCCGCGCCACCGCTTCGCAGCGATATTCGAGGTTGCCGCCGCCGATTGTGCCGAACAGGCCGTCGGCGGAGACCACCATCTTGGCGCCGGGATCGCGCGGCGTGGATCCCCTGGCCTCCAGCACGGTCACCAGCACCGCGGGCTGGTTTTCCCGTTCGGCGGCGCCCAGGGCGTCGAGCCAGAGCGCCATCAGTCGGCCGCCTGCGCTTCAAACGCCGCCACGGGCGCGGCGGCGCTTTCGCGCAACGTTTCGATCGCCATCAAAACGCGTTCGGCGGTGGCCGGCGAATCGAGGCGCCCCACCGACCAGCCGTCGCCGCAGGCGGCGATAGCGTCGCGCAGGGCCTGGAACACGGCAATGCCGAGCATCAGCGGCGGCTCGCCCACCGCCTTCGAGCGGTAGATGGCGTCTTCATGGTTGCGGCTGTCGAACAGCGCGACATTGAACGCCGCCGGAACGTCGCCGCAGGCCGGGATCTTGTAGGTGGACGGAGCGTGGGTGCGCAGGCGGCCCTTGTCGTCCCACCACAGTTCCTCGGTGGTCAACCAGCCCATGCCCTGGACGAAGCCGCCTTCCACCTGGCCCAGATCGATCGCCGGGTTCAGCGAGTTACCGGCATCGTGCAGGATATCGACGCGGCGCAGCCGGTATTCGCCGGTCAGGGTATCGACTTCCACCTCCGCCAACGCGGCGCCATAGGCAAAATAATAGAACGGGCGGCCCTGGTGAACCCTTGTGTCGTAATGGATTTTCGGCGTCGCGTAGTATCCGGTGGATGACAACTGCACGCGCGACCTGTGCGCGAGCTTGGCGACCTCGGCGAAAGTCATCTCCCGGCCGGCACCGGTTACCTTCCCGCCCGAAAATTCGATTGTCTCGGCCGGCACGCCGGAAGCCGTTGCCGCCACCTCCGCCATGCGCTGCTTGATCGTCCGCGCCGCCTCCTGCGCCGCCTTGCCGTTCAGGTCGGTGCCGGAAGACGCGGCCGTCGGCGAGGTGTTCGGCACTTTCGCAGTCGTGGTCGCGGTGATTTTCACGCGGTCCAGCGCGATGCCGAATTCGGCCGCGACGATCTGGGCGACTTTCAGATACAGGCCCTGGCCCATTTCCGTGCCGCCGTGGTTCAACTGGACGCTGCCATCGGTATAGACATGCACCAGAGCGCCGGCCTGGTTCATGTGCGTCAGGGTGAACGAGATCCCGAACTTGACCGGCGTCAGCGCCAGGCCGCGCTTAACCCAAGGATTGGCGGCATTGAAAGCGGCGACATCCTGACGGCGGCTCGCATATTCGGTGGTGCGTTCGAGTTCTTGCACCAATTCCGGAATGATGTTGTCTTCTACGGTCATATGGTACGGCGTAACGTTGCGATCGGCCTTGCCGTAGAAGTTGCGCTTCCGTACGATCAGCGGATCGACGCGCAAATGCCGGGCGATCTCGTCCACCACATGCTCGATCCCCATCATCCCCTGCGGACCGCCGAAGCCGCGGAACGCGGTGTTGGAGACGGTGTTGGTCTTGCAGCGATGCGAAACGATGTGCACATGGTCCAAATAATACGCGTTGTCCGCATGGAACATCGCCCGATCGGCGATCGCCGCCGACAGATCGGGCGAATAACCGCAGCCGATTGACTGCACGAATGAAATGCCCTGGATGCGGCCCTCGCTATCGAAGCCGACATCGTAATCGATCCGCGCGTGGTGCCGCTTGCCGGTCAGGATCATGTCGTCGTCGCGGTCAAGCCTGTGCTTCACCGGCCGCCCGGTTCGTTGCGCCAGCAACGCCGCCGCCACGGCGATCAGCGACGCCTGCGACTCCTTGCCGCCGAAACCGCCTCCCATTCGCCGCGTCTCGCAAACCACCGCATGATCCGACAGTTTCAGAGCGCGGGCCACCAGATGCTGCACCTCGGTCGGGTGCTGTGTCGAACTATGGACGAGCATGTCGCCGTCCTCGCCCGGGATGGCCATCGCGACCTGGCCTTCGAGATAGAAATGTTCCTGGCCGCCGACATCGATGCGGCCCGACAGGCGCAGCGGCGCTCGCGCCAAAGCGGACTCGGCATCGCCGCGCTGCATAACCTGCGCCGGCAGCACGAAACTCTGCGCCGCCAGCGCCTCATCGATCGTAATGATCGGCTTTAGCACTTCGTATTCGATGACTGCCCTGGCGGCGGCCTCGCGCGCCAGTGCCATGCTGGCGGCCGCGACGGCGAAAATCGACTGGCCATGATATTCGACCAAGCCGTCAGCGAAAATCGGATCGCCCATGAACGCCGGGCCGACGTCGTTGACGCCCGGCACGTCCTTCGCCGTCATCACCGCCGCCACACCAGGACTTGCAACGACCGCCGACAGATCCATCGACACGATCCGGGCATGCGCGTGCGGGCTGAGGCCAAGCACGCAATGCAGCAGTCCCGCCGGGTCCGGCATGTCATCGATGTAGATCGCCCGGCCGCTGACATGCCTGGCCGCGCTGTCGTGCGGAATCGCAACGCCCACCGGAGCGTTCATGCCGGCACCAGACGGGTCACGGCTGCCTCCCCGGCGGTTTCAAGATACAGTTTCAGCAGCAAGTTCCGCGCCACGGTCCGGCGATAGGCGGCGCTGGCCCGCATGTCGGACAGGGGCGAGAAGGCATCGTCCATCACCCTCTGTGCCATGCGAATGGTTTCCATTGTCCATGGGCGGCCGATCAGAAAGTCCTCGACGGCGCGGGGACGACAGGGCGTGGCGGCCATGCCGCCGAAACCGATGCCGACGTCCGCGACGGCGCCATCTTCAAGCCGCAGCCGGAACGCCCCGCAGACGGCGGAGATATCCTGGTCGAACCGTTTCGACACTTTATAGCAACGGAAAGCCTCCCCGGGCCGCGCCGCGGGGACCTCGATCCGCTCGACGAACTCCCCCGGCTGCAGGATCGTCTGGCGATAACCGGTGAAGAACTCTTCAAGCGGAACGCGCCGCTGCACGGTCATCCGCCGCAGCACCAGCGTCGCATCCAGCGCCAGCAATGCCGGCGGCGAATCGCCGATGGGTGAGGCGTTGGCGATATTGCCGCCGATGGTGCCGCGATTGCGGATCTGCCGCGATCCGATCCGCCGGATCATCGCGCCGAAATCCGGATAGTGCTTCTCCAGCACCGGCAACGCATCCTGATAGGTCGCCGCCGCGCCGATGCTGATCATATCGTCGGTTTCGCTGATCGTTGCCAGATCGGCTACCGCATCGAGCGACACGATCGTCCGCAGCTTCCTGTGCTGCTTGGTCACCCACAGTCCGACATCGGTGCCGCCCGCGACAATCACCGCGTCAGGGTGACGGACCAGCGTCTGCGCCAGTTCCGGGATCGAACGCGGCGCGAGGCACATCGTCTCCCCGTGCACGAGGGTCAACGTCGCGTCCGGCACCGCGACCGCCGGTTCGGCGGAAAGCGCTTCGAAACCCGTGCAGACCTCGAGTGCCGCATCGACGATCGGGCGGTAGCCGGTGCAGCGGCACAAATTTCCCGCCAGCGCTTCGTTGACCGCCGCGCGATCCGGCAACGCCTCCGTCCGCAGCGCTGCGATCGACATGACGAAGCCCGGGGTGCAGTAGCCACACTGGGAGCCGTGATGATCCACCATCGCCTGCTGCACCGGATGCAACGTGCCGCCGGCAGCAGCGAGGTGCTCGACGGTCAACAACTGCCGCCCATCCAGCGCGGGCACAAATAGAATGCACGCATTCACCGCCTGACAGCGCGGACCGCCTTGCTTCCAGTCCACCAGCACGACGGTGCAGGCGCCGCAGTCACCCTCCGCGCAGCCTTCCTTGGTGCCGCTGAGATGTTCGACGTTCCGCAGGTATTCCAGCACCGTCATCGCCGGATCGATGTCCCGCAACTGGCGGAGTTCCGAGCCAAGACGGAAGTGGATGGCGTCACGCATCCGTTGAACGCGGATCGAGCGGTTGCTGCATGGCGCTGCCTCTCAATGTCGGGTCGTTCGTCATGTAAGCTAAGGCCAGGACCGCGGCGCCGGTCAACGGTCAAAAACCAGGCAGATCGGCTTGTCCTGGCCTCATCAGCCGCGGGATTGATCACGAATTCGGGTGAATTTATGCCCGGGTGCGTGCGACGCAGGCAACCCGGCTTAGTTCACCTTCGACCCCGCCTCAATCCACGCAGCTAACATCGAGCGTTCCTCATCGGTGATCCGCGTCACGTTGCCCAAAGGCATGGTGTGGGTCTTCACCGCCTGCATCATGATCTGCGGCGCATTCAGCTTGATCTGCGCCGGGGTGTCGAACATCACGCCTTTCGGCGCCTCGACGAACCCCGGGAATTGCGGCTTTGCCGAATGACAGATGTGGCAGCGCTGATCGACGATCACCCTCACGTTCGCGAACGTCGCGCCCGCCGCGTCGGCCTGGCCGATCGGCGTTGAGGATTGACCGGCGATGCTGAGCCCGACCGCGCCGAGCACCGGAACGGCCGCGGCCGGCCACAGCCGCCAGTCGGGCCGGGCGCCGGTATGCATGGTGTTGAACCAATGCCGCACCAGGAAGCTGGCAACGAAAATGCAGGCCAGGATCAGCCAGTTCCAGCGGGACGCGTAGGTGAACGCATAGTGGTTGCTCAGCATCGTGAACACGACGGGCAAGGTCAGGTAGTTGTTGTGCACCGACCGCTGCTTGGCTTGCGCGCCCCAGGCCGGATCGGGCTCCTGGCCTTTCAGCAAGGCGGCGACGGTCTTGCGCTGGTTGGGAATGATGATGAACAGAACGTTGGCCACCATGATCGTGCCGACGAGGGCGCCGACCTGGATGAAGGCGCCGCGTCCGCTGAAGACATGCGTATAGGCGAATGTCACCGCGACCAGCAGGACGAAGCCGGACATCGCCAGCTGGGCGGTGTCCCGGCCGAGCGGGGAACGGCACAGCAGATCGTAGGCGATCCATCCGAATGCGAGGGACGCCGCGGCACCGAGCACGGCGTCAAGTGGATCGATGCTCATTACCGCCGGGTCGATCAGGTAGACCGACGGGTTCAGGTAATACACCAGCACCAGCAGGATGAAGCCGAAGATCCAGGTGCTGTAGGCCTCCCATTTGAACCAGGTGAGATGCTCCGGCATGAAGTCGGGTGCGACGGAGAATTTCTGGATGTTGTAGAAGCCGCCGCCGTGCACTTGCCACGCCTCGCCCTTGACGCGCGGGTCCAGGCGCGCGTTCGCCTTCAGTCCGGCGTCCAGCGCGATGAAGTAGAAGGATGAGCCGATCCAGGCGATGCCGGCAATGACGTGCGTCCAGCGGGCGAGGAGGCTGACCCAGTCCAGCAGTGCATCGATCATTGGCAAATCCCTGAGTTCGAGAGGTTGAGATGGCTAATCGCGATCCACCCGCTGGTCTGACCGCTATAGCAGAAATCGTACCACGCCTGATCCGGGCCGCGACACTTGCCGCCCGCGTCGCTTCCCCTCACTGTCTGCCGCCGCCACCGGGGGAACCGCATGCGCATAGAGATCATCTGCACCGGCGATGAGGTGCTGACCGGCAAGATCACCAACACCAACTTCTCCTACATGGCGCAGAAGCTGGAGGACGTTGGGCTGTCCGTCTATTGGGGCACCACCGTCGGCGATGACCGGGAAGCTCTGCTGACCGCGTTTCAGTTGGCCTCCGCCCGCGCCGATGCGGTGATCGTCAACGGCGGCCTCGGCCCGACTGTCGATGACCTGTCGCAGGAAGTCGCCGCCCGCGCGGCTGGGGTCGAACTCGTCCTGCATGAAGCGTGGCTCGCGCGGATGCAGGATTTCTTTTCTCGCCGTTCCCGCATCATGCCGCCGAACAACGTCAAGCAGGCGATGCTGCCAACAACCGCGGAGTTGCTGGACAACCCAGTCGGCACCGCCTGCGGCTTCGCGCTCGACATCGGCAAGGCGCGTTTCTTCTTCACCCCCGGCGTGCCGCGGGAACTTCATCGGATGCTGGAGGAACAGGTGATCCCCCGCATCCTCGCCCGCTCCGGCGCGCCGGCTTCGATCTATCTGAAGCGGTTCCATTCCTATGGACTGGGCGAATCGCACGTCGACCAGTTGCTGACCGGGGTGGAGGCGCTGGACCCCGACGGCGGCGTCAAGCTGGGATTCCGCGCGCATTACCCGCAGTTGGAAACCAAGCTGGCGGTGCGCGGCACCGACATGGCCGACGTCCACCGCAAGCTCGCCCCAGTGACGGCCGAGGTGAAGCAGCGCCTCGGCAATTTCATCGTCGCCGAGGACGACGAGACGCTGGAGGGTGTCATTTTGAAGGCGTTGGCTGGGTCCGGCGCGACCCTGACGCTGGTGGAAACCTTTACCTCCGGCCAGATCGCAGCCCGCATCGCCCACCTTCCGGGCGCCGAAAAAGTCTTTCGTCACGGCACCGTCGTGCGCCGCCTGGACTCTCTGTTCGGCGTCCCGCTACCGCCCGAACTGGATCAGGACACGACCGAAGCGGTCACCAAGGCCGCGCGCGAGCACACCAGGGCCACTCATGCCCTCGCGGTGCTGATCGAACTCGACGAGGGCGCCGATCGGCTGGACTTTGGCGGGACGATATGGATCGGCATCGCGACGGCGGAGCGTGTCGCGTTCCGGCGCTCCCGCATCCTCGGCGGCCGCGAATGGGTTCGTCTGGGTGCGGTCGAACTGGCCTTGGATTGTCTGCGTCGTTTCCTGCTGGGCTTGCCTGTGGTCGAACGCATCGACTTCGAGAGGGCCTGACGCGGCATCACAGGAGGCCCGGGCGGGTTGGAAACTCCGAAAGGATGTATCAGGGCCCGGCGGGCGGTGCTTCGCCGGGAGGGTTGGAGCTGTGTGCCGGCGAAGCGACCGCCCGATGCGTGACCACGGCCGTCCACATGGTCGAGGCCGACCACCGGACGGCAAGGAACAGCCCCGTCCATGCCAGCAGCCCGCATATGCCGAACGCGATAAGGAGCATCGTTAAGCCAAACTCCCCGCGAACCGGTTCCTGATTTTCAGTGACTCGCAAATCGTGGCCTCCGTGTCGTCGCGACAATGGGATTATGTTCCTCCACCTTCCAGGGGAAGCCATGGGGGCCACCCGGAATGCGCAGGCACTTAGACCCGATTTTTGGCGTAAAAGAGGCAGATCAAACCGATTCCGCCACGCCGTGTTCAAGCGGGCGCGATCCGTTCCATCGAAACAATTAGGATTTTGTGCCCAGAAACGCGATTCGCGGTTGCGTTCAATGGGGCGGAGTTGCGAAAACTCCGGATCGTCGCTGATCCCCCCGGCGGGCTGTCATCGATGTCGCATCCGGCATGGCGGAGGGCTGGCACACCTTCGTGTTAAGGGCCGTTGCCGTTCGGCAAGCGGGATCAGGCCCGGCACGGCAACACTGCCGGCCGCGAATCCCGACACTCGGCACGATCGTCGGGCAACCTGCGGGAATGGACCGCTACATTCCGCCGAGTACATCAAAAGGCGGGGTTCGTCGTTTGCCCACCGGGCATGCAACGAGCCCCGCTAGCTGCGCTTCGCGGCCGGCTGTATCGCTGATCCGACGCAGCCGTTTGAGCCGTGACCTACGGCAGCTTGAGAAGGTAGATCGTAACGGCGGAAGTTCCGATCAGTATCCAACCCCAGACAGCAAATGACATATCACTTCCCCTATTAAGCACCGGACGTTTAACTGGCGTGGCCGCGCCGAAACGCGGATCACCGCGTAACAATGACACAAAGCCGGGCTTGTGGCTATGGCATTACGGCATCCCCTCCATGCTGAACACGACGGCGATAGAAGGCTGGCCTGACACGGGAGGCACGCTGGACGTCCCGGCCAGCCTTCGCTACTGGACAGTAGGACCCGTAGTTCCAAAGCAGAGGAGACATGGCATGAGGTTCGGCCTGATCTACGAATTGCAGTTGCCGCGGCCGTGGGACGCGGAGTCCGAGCATCGGCTGGTCCAGGACGCACTGGCCGAGGTGGAGGTGGCCGATCGTCTGGGCTTCGACTACGTGTGGGCCAACGAGCACCATTTTCTGGAGGAGTATTCGCACAACTCCGCCCCTGAGGTGTTCCTCGCCGCCGCTGCCGGACGCACAAGGCAGATCCATGTCGGTCACGGTGTCGTGCTCTCGCCGCCCGGCTATAACCCGCCTGCGCACGTGGCCGAACGGATCGCCATGCTCGACCTCGTCTCCTCGGGCCGCGCCGAATGGGGCACCGGGTCGTCGGCATCGCGCGCCGAATTAGAAGGTTTCAACGTCGATCCGGCGCAAAAGAAGCTGATGTGGGCCGAGGCGACCGAGCAGAGCGCCAACATGATGGCGATGACGCCCTATCCGGGCTTCAAGGGGGCGTTCTTCTCGATGCCGGCGCGCAACGTCATTCCCAAGTCGTTGCAGAAACCGCATCCGCCGATCTGGCTAGCGTGTTCTAACAAGGAAACGATCCATGTCGCCGCACGGAACGGCGTCGGAGCGCTGGCCTTCGCCTTCGTCGATCCGGCCGAGGCGTCGAAATGGGCCGGCGAATATTACGATATCATCAAATCCGAGGAATGCGTGCCGATCGGCCATGCGGTGAACGCCAATATCGCGATGGCGACGGGCTTTTCGGTGCATCACGATGAGGCGGAGGCGATCCGGCGCGGCGGTGACGGGTTCCAGTTCTTCGGTTTCGCGCTGGGGCATCATTACGTATATGGCGAGCACGTGCCGGGCATGACGAATATCTGGGAACGGTTCGAGCGCGGACGCGATGCGATGCCCCCCGCGATCGGCAACGGCATCGGCACCCCCGCGCAGCTTATCGATCGGCTTACGCAATATCAGGATGCCGGTGTGGATCAGGTGATCTTCGTGCAGCAGGCGGGCCGCAACACCCATGCGGACATCATCGCCTCGCTTGAATTGTTCGCCGCTGAGGTGATGCCGGTGATGAAAGCCGATCAGGCGGCGCGCGACGCCCGCAAGCGAGAAGACCTGGCGCCTTTCATCGAAGCGGCTCTGAAGCGGAAGAGGTGGATGCAACCGCTCGCGCCGGAGGCGATTCCTCCCATCGCCGCCTATGGCCGCTCGGTGGTCGCGGGCGAAGGAACGCCGGCCGCGCTGGCCGCACGGCGCGGGGGCGGCATCAACATCCCGAGCGAGGATCCGTCGGAACGGGTGCGCCTGGCCGGTGACGATTAATTTTGGCAAGGGGCGGCGGTCCTAACGTCCGCAAGGCGTGGATGGCCGGCTCAAGCACATCGTATGAAAGAGACGACTTCCTTAGACGTCATGGCCCGGCTCGTCCGGGCCACCTGTCGCGGCACCGTGCGGCGGGGGTGGCCCGGACAAGCCGGGCCATGACGGCGGGGGGACGGACGTCCGGATTCGCTTTTTCTTGGGTGTACCCTAAGCGCCTAGGGGGCCAAGCCCGGCCATGACTCAGAACCACGTTCCGCGGCTCTCGTTGTTTTCAGGGGTACGGAATCATAACAGTCGGTACTGCTGGCAGAACACCCGGATTCCCGTCCGCTTCAGCGTATCGAATGCGGCAAGGCACAGCTCAGGGGCCCCCGGCCAACCGCGGTGGCTGAAGCTCGCCAGCACATGCTGGTAACCCGCCCGGTCGAGGCCGTAGGCGTCCGCGATCATGGCATCAGTCCGGGCACGCAGGTGCCACCGCGATTCCGGCTGGACCCGGCCACCGCCGATCTGCTCGCGCCACAGCGCGGCGTAACCGGCATGGGTGCAAGACAGGCGCAACGCAGCGTGTGCCAGAAACCGCCGTTGCGTGTCGTCGAGAGCCGGCACGGGTAATGCATCGAGTATATACAGGCTGAGATGCGTCGATGCCTTCTGCCGCACCAACCAGTCGAACGGAAACGCATTGAACACCGCGCACAGCACCAGCGCATCGGCATCGGCGCGTGCCCAAGGGGCTTTCTCGACAGTCGCGGTATGGCCGAACACGGTGCCGGGCGGGGCGATGCAGGCGATCATGGTCCGTTCGTTGGTAGCCTGCGCGATATCGCGGAACGCCAGACGGTAGTATTGCGCCGCCTCGGCGATCGCCGGCCGCACCGACCCGGCGTCCACCGAATAGCGCGGCACGGTGTCCCGCGCGTCGGCGTACTGATGAAACGTCTTACCCTCGTGCAGCACCAGATCGCCGGCGCCCGGAGGCAGAAAAATTCCCGCGTCGCCCGTCATGTGCAGATCCCGCCCGAGACGGATACGGTGGCGCTTGCACCATTCTCCCAACCTTTCCCGCCGCCGGAAAATCCCTGCGGCGATGTCCAAATCCGCCGCGCCGCGCAGTTCCAACGGAGTCAGGTTACCGCTACCTGATTCGCGCAGGAACGCCATGTCATAGCGCATGATCTTCGATGCATCGGCCGCGTCCTCCATCCGCTCCAGGTAGAAGCCGCAGCGGAACGACTGCGTCGGGCCGGGGCGATGCGCCACGATCAGATCGAACTTGAACCGGCTGTCGATATCGAAGACCCGGCGCCGGTTCTCGAACGACAGGCACCACGCCAGCGAGGTATCCCGCAGATACAAACGCCGGACGCCGGTGGTGCCCTCGTTGGCATGGAACGCGGATGGCATCAGCACGCCGATTGACCCGTCGAAACCGGCGAGCTGCAGATTTCGTTCCGCGAACAAGCGAAACAGATCGAGATTGCCGCCCGTCGAATCGGCGCCCGTGCTGACCCGCTGGTGCGCGTACAGCCGCTGCGCAACGACCTTCAGGCGATCGAAACCGATCCTGTAGGCATCGAACGCGGCAGCGACATCCGGACGGCTCAAGACTTTCCGCTCGATCAGCGCGCGCTCCGCCCGGGTGCGGGCATCGAGCACGATCGGATCGAAATCGGCAACGAAATCCTTCGTGTTGGGCTGCACCACATCCCAGGGCGGATTGCCGAGCACCGCGGAAAAACCATTCGGAAATATCTCCGGGAATACCAGATCCCAGGCAACCGCGTGCTTTCCCGCCTCCAGCAGCGCATGCTGGCGATCCGTTACGATCTCCGGCCACGCACCGGTCCGGGCCACGTGCGCCGCCAGAGCCAGCCACGCATCGTCCGCGTCCCGGTCGCGCAGCATTGCCGCTCCGGCCCAAGCAGCAGCCAGGGACCGCAGCGGCCGCACCACCCCGTCGAGCCGCCGTTTCGTCCTTTCCTTCGACGCCAGATCGGCCACATCCCGCCCGATCGAGGCATTCATCAAGCCCACCAGGCTTCGCGCCCGTGCCAGACAGGCATTCAGCCGCTCGGTAACGTCCCGCGCCAGCAACGGATCGAGCGGCCCCCCAGTCACCGGCAGCGTGGACAGCGCAGCAAAAAACGGTCCGGTCAGCGCGTCGCCATGCACCAGCCGGTGATCGAGAAACGTCAGCGGCAGGCCTTCCGCGTAGGATTCCAGCCACAGCGACAGCTTCGCCAGTTCAACCGCCAGCTCATTTCGGTCACAGCCATATATGCAGTGCACCGCCACCAGACGCCGGCAGATCGCGCGAGCGCGCGCTTCGGCATATCCCCGCCCGGGCAAATACGGCGCGATGCTGTTGTCCGGATCGGGCAGCGCGGCGATGCGGTGGTGCAGACCGCGCTCGTCGCACAGGCGGCAGGCCGTCAGCAGCGCCTCGCCGAGATGGCGGCACGCTTCCACCAGGAAATGCCCGCTGCCGCAAGCGGGATCGACGATCTTCAGCATCAGCAGGGCGGCCGGGCGCGGGTCGTCCGGCGGCGACAGCGCCGCGATCCTCGGGTCTAATGTTTCGCGCACCAGGAAGCGAACGAATTCATGCGGCGTATAGAACGATCCGGTTGCCTTGCGGCCCGTCCCGGCGCGCAGAAAAAATTGCCCGGCGCGGATATCGCCGCCTTTCGCCGCCACGACCGCCTCGCGCTTGCCGTGCCGTAGACGGAGCATGGGTTCGGTCGCGATCGACGGCTCCTGCTCCAGTAAGGCTTCGTAAACCCGGCCAAGGTCTTCGACATCCAGCGAGCCGTAATGCACGCGCACCCGCTCGCCGCCGGCCGCCTCGGTCCAGATCAGGCGGTCCAGCAGGATGGCGACGGCTCGGTCTCCCCAGCCCAGGCGATCGAGCGCGGGCGTCGCATCGGAACCGAACAGCGCGCCGCCCAACGGCGCGATCCGCAATTCGGAACAGGACAGGCCGTCGCGAAAGCATGCGAACAACAGCCGCAACCCGCTTTCCAGCATCTGCCCGGTGTCGTGCCCGTGATCCAGATGCCGCCGCACCAGCGGCCCGAGCGCGCGGTTCGGCGACAGCGCCAGACGCCACAGCCGCGCGGAGGCAAAACTGAACCCGGTTTCCGAGGGGCTCTCCAGCTTCAGGATGAACAGCAGGCGGTAGACCAGCACGAGCCCCTCGCGCCACAGCACCGCTGCGTGCAACCCGCCCCGATCGGGCAGCGCATTGATGAACCCGACGATGGCGTCGCGCGCCTGGCAGCGCAAGGCCGCGGTGACCTTCGTCTGATGCAACCGCGCCGATTCCAGGACGGCGGGAAGCCGCGGCAGGCCCGAGGCGCCCGCCAGGGCCAGCAGCACGCGAAATGAATCCGGCGGCAGCGGACGGTCTCGCCACGCATCGAGCGGGATCGACAGGAAACTGTCGGAGCGGGACGGATCGCACAGCAGCAGCCGCAGCATCTCGCCATTGGTCAGCAGACCGGCCCGCTCGCCGCGCGCCAGCAGCACCCGCTGAGCGATGCGTGTCGGACTGGACCGATACGATTTTCCTGACCCGTCCAGATCGGCCGCCACCGGCCAAGCCCGCAGCGCCGGGCCGTTGACTGCCCGCAACAGCCAGCCGCCATCCTCGTCGCCGTCCCTGGTCGCAACCGCCTCCTGCCGCACCGGGCGTGCGTAGCCCAGCGCAACCGCCAGTTTCGCGGTAATCCGTTGCACGCCGCCGCGCAGCGTGCCGCGCAACCCGTCCCATCCAGTGCCATCCACACCCGCCACGTCCGCCGCCTGCGCCAGCCCGTCGCGCAGAAACGCGGCGGTGAAGGCGGAACCCGACAGGACGCAATCGTCGAGGTCGAGCGTCACGCCGCCGGCACCAACATCAGCAGCCCGAGCGTGCGAACCGCTGGCTTCGCCAAAGAGTCCGCCCCGATGCCGGGCAGGCGCTCCAGGATGTCCGCGGCTTCGCGGCGCTGCTTCACCGGCGCGGAGGCGTCGGCCGCGAATGCCGCCAGGCGGCGCGCAGGGTCCCGCGCCACCCGCCAATCGTCCTCCTCCGGCCCCGCCGTGAACAGATCGGCCGTCTGGTGCGCGGGTAGGCCGCAGATCTCCTCGGCGCGGCGGCCAAGCCAGGCAGCGGAGGTTGCCGCTTCGCGGCGATGGCGGTCCCGATACGCCGCTGCGAAGTCGGCCGCGATGCCGCCGGCGACCGCCGCCGCACGCGCATTGGCGGCTTCCAGCGCTGGGGGCGCCCAGGCCGCGTATCGCGCCTGCCACACCCCGTGCGGCGACACGGCGCGGTCGCCCAGCGTCAGGAACTCCCGGGCTTCCTCGACCGAGCCGTCCGGAAACGCCAGCAACGCGAACACCCGCCGCAACGACCTGCCCGACCGGCCGCCGATCTCGGCGGCGTAGGTGATCAGCAGAGATAGGGCGGGACCGCGCGCGGCGCTGACCCGGCCGGCGCGGCCGCTTCGTGCCAGCGCGACGGCGCGCCGGGTCAAGGGGTGGGCGCGGCCCGGGTACAGCAGCATCCGCCCGTGGTTGTCGCGCGTGACGCCCGGGTCGCTGGTCAGCCGGACGGTGCCATGCACCGGATCGAAGCCTGGCAGCCCGTCCAAGTCGGCCGCCCAATCCGCCGGAACACGATAGCCGTCCGGACCCGGCGTCAGCACCGATGCGACGAACGCGGGCAGGTCGATGCCATACGATTGTTCGGGCGCCGGGGCATCCGTGACCGGACCGCTGCCCATCCACCCATGCCGCACCGCCATGTGGTCGAAGCTGTGGAACGCCCGGTCGATTTCCCGCAGCAGGTCGCGGTAAGCGTCGCTGTCGCCGTCCTCGGCGGCCAGGTCCAGCGAGTGGATCAGGCGCGGCACCGCACTGAACAGATCTTCCGCCAGGCCCGCCATCAACGGTTCCGCCAGAGACGCCGGCTCCGCGGTCACCGCGAGGGTGTTCGGCATGAACGACAGGCAGGCCCGCGCCTTCTCGTATTTGGCGATCAGCTTCAGCAGCAGGCGTTCCTCAAACGTGCCGGCGAGATAGAGATAGCGGATCTGCGGATCGTGGCGCTGGCCGTAGCGGTCGATGCGGCCGTTGCGCTGCTCCAGCCGGTTCGGGTTGTACGGCAGGTCGAGGTGGATCAGGTGGCAGCAGCGCTGGTGCAGGTTCAGGCCCTCGGCCAGCGAATCGGTGCTGACCAGGACGATGCTGTCCTCCTCCGCGCAGCGTTCCGCCGCCCGTGTCCGATCCGCTTCGGAATCGCTCCCGCTGATCGTCAGCACCGTCCCGTCAACGGCATGCAGCACAGCCACGGCGGCGCGCTGGCTGTCCGCATACTCAGTATAGACGAGGATATTGGCACCCGGTTGGTCCAGGCGGATCAGCCGCACTTCCAGCACCAGTGCCGCCAGCTTGGGGTCCTGCACTTCGGCCGCCTCGCCCAGGCGGATCAGGTCGCGCAATGCCGTAGCGGTTTCGGCGCCGGACAGGCTGGCGGCCATCTCCTCGGCTTCGAGCGCTGCGATTTCGGTTTCCTCGCCCGGGTCGAGCACGCCGAATTTTTCGGCGCGGCGGCGGTACGCACGCAGGGCGCGTTGGCGTTCCCGGCGCGCCGCCGCGGTGTCGGCCTCGGCATAGCGTTGCGCCACCACGCGCAGCGTGGCGACGCAGGCGGCGATACTGGACATCGACCGCTTCAGCAGGCTGACGAAAGCCAGCGCATCGGCCAACCCGTTGCGGTCGCGCGAGCGCCGCAGCCGGGGCGCCACCAGCGCCGACAGTGCGCGGTGAAACGCCTGCACTTCCGGCGCATCGGTCACGTCCACCCGCACCGGCACGACCACCCGCTCCCGGAACAGCGGGGCGCCGGTCAGCGGATCGCGGATATGCGACTTCAGGCGGCGCACCACGTGGCGGCGGTATGCGGTGCCCAGCAGCTTCCCAGCCCCGTCCACCAGGCTCGGGTCGAGCAGCGCGATCAGAGAGGCAAAGTGCGGATCGTGCCCGTCGTGCGGCGTCGCGGTCAGCAGCAGCAGGCCGTCGCTGCGGCGCGCCAGCACCTCGGCGAGCAGGCGGCGCTGGCTGTCCTCGCCCGGCCCGGCGCCGCCCGTGCAATGATGCGCCTCATCGATGATCACCAAGTCCCAGGACGCGCGTTCGAGTTCCGCCAGAATGCGGTCCGACTTGGCGAAATCCATCGAGGTCAGGCACAAAGCCGTCGCATCGAAGGGGTTGCCGCCGAGTTCCAGCCCGCGCCGAGCCTCCCGCAAGCCCGTGCTGTCGGCGATCGGCGTGAAGCGCAGGCCGAAACGGAGGCGCATCTCCTGCTCCCACTGCCGCAGCAACGGGCCCGGCGGGCAGACGATCAGAATGCGGTGGGCGCGGCGGCGGACCAGCAATTCGGCGGCGATCAGCCCGGCCTGGATGGTCTTGCCGAGGCCGACGCCATCCGCCAACAGCAGGCGCGGCCGCACCATGTCCAGCGCGCGAAGCAGGGGCACGCGCTGATACGCCTCGATAGCGACGCGCCCCGGAGGCGCCGGGGCGCCGGGGATCTGATCCAACAGCCAGGCGATGTGATAGCGCCGCCAATCGTCCAGCGGTCCGGCGTCCTCCGGCCGCGGATCGGTTTGCAGCACCGTGACCGCTTCGGCTGGAACCAGCACGTCCCATTCCAGGCCCTGCAAGTCGCCCCCGGCGCAGGCTAGCCGGACACGCTGCTGCGGCCCGAGCGGCTCGACCTCCATCACATCCCATTCCAGGCCGCGGGCGGCGACCTTGATCCCAACCGAGATTTCCATGCACGGTCCGCGTTTGAACGCGCGCACGGAACCATCAAAAGGTTGCCAAACCGTTAACGCGGCCGGGAGGAAAGCAGATGATCGCGTGGAAAGACCGGTTCGCCGGGAAAGTCGCCGTAGTGACCGGAGCGGCCTCCGGCATCGGGCTGGCCATCACCAAACGGCTTTTGGAAGAAGGCGCCAGCGTCGTTGGGTCCGATCTCCAGCCGTTCGGCGACCTTGGCGACCGCTTCGCCGGCATTGAGGGCGATGTGACGCGGGAGGCCTCGGCCGAGGCGCTGGTCGCCACCGCGGTGGCGCGATTTGGCGCTGTCGATGCCGCGTTCAATGTCGCGGGCGGTGCGCGCGGTGGCTACATCGTCGATCTGGCGGAGGCGGACTGGGACTTCACGGTCGATCTCTGCCTGAAGGGCGTGTTTCTCGGCATGAAGCACCAGGCGCGGCAGATGATGCGCCAGGGCAGCGGCAGCATCGTCAACATCGCCTCATTGAACGCGCATGTGCCGATGCACGCCGGCTCGGCCTACGTCGCGGCCAAGGCGGGGGTCGAGATGCTCAGCCGCAACGGCGCCCTGGAATTCGCGGAATTCGGCATCCGGGTGAACGCCGTGCTGCCCGGGCTGGTGCAGACTCCGCTGACCCGCCGCCATTTCGACAATGCCGAGGCGCTGGCGGCATTCGAGCAGCGCATCCCGATGCGCCGCCCGGCCCAGCCGGAGGAGATCGCCGGCCCTGCGCTGTATCTCGCCAGCGACGACGCGAGCTACGTCAACGGTGCCAGCCTGCTGGTGGACGGCGCCTGGGCAGTCAGCGGCTACCCCGACATGCGACCGTTCCGCGGACCGGTGCAGTGGAACCGGCAGCCATGAGCGGGGTGCTGGTGCGCCGCGACGGAGGCGTCGCGACCGTGTCGATCAACAATCCGGCGCGGCTGAACTGCCTCGGCACGCCGCAGATCGCCGCATTCATCGAGGCTGTCGAGGCGCTGGCAGACGATCCGGAGCTGCGCGTGCTGATCGTCACCGGCGAGGGCGAGCGCGCCTTTATGGGCGGGGCGGACTTGCTGGAACTCGGCGAACTCGACCCGAAGCGGGCGCGGGCGTTTCTCACGCTGATCCACCGTATGTGCAAGGTGCTGCGCGACCTGCCGGTCCCGGTGATCGCGCGGGTCAACGGCTACTGCCTCGGTGCGGGTCTGGAGGTGATGGCGGCGTGCGACCTGCACATCGCCAGCGACAACGCCTTGTTCGGCATGCCGGAAGTGCGGATCGGCTTGCCCTCGGTGGTGGAGGCGGCGTTGCTGCCGCAGCTTATCGGCTGGGGCCGGACCAAACTGCTGCTGTATACCGGAGACACTATTGACGCACACACGGCGCTGGAGTGGGGCTTGGTGGAGAGCGTCGTCCCGGCGGCTGAGCTGGATGCGGCCGTGAGGGCCTGGGCCGGATCGATCGTCGAGTTCGGGGCCAACGGCGATCCGCTTGCAGAAGGAGCTGATCCGCGAGTGGGAAGCAATGCCCATCGGCGATGCGATCGAAGCCGGCATTCGATGCATTGTCCGGGCGTACGAGACGGATGAGCCGACACGCATGGTGCGAGAGGCGATTCGAAAGCTCAAGGCCCGGAAAGGCAGTTCGCCCGCCGACAGCTAGTTCGTCAGGCCGAGAGAGCCGTGGAAGTCTGTCCCCGGACTGATGAGAATGCGCCCTTCAGTATCCATCGAGACGGACAAGCCATGCACGCCGCCGGTCGTCGTGGCGTCGCTAAGGACGTGAACCTTGTCCGCGACCTTTCCGCAGCCGTTGAAAATGGTCAACATGTCATTCCGATACGACCAGGCGTCCGCCCTGGCCAGGCCGGCAAGGTCCGCGAGACTGTAGTCGTGCAGGTCTAAAGTGCCATGGAACGCATGCGCGTCGGCGATATCGACCTCCGAGGTCCTGACAGAGGGCGGGAAGGTACCCGCCACGCCCCCGGTCACGTCGATCACCTGATCCTTCGATACAAACGAACCGAATGCCAGATGGCCGCCGGATGATGAAGTCGGGGTAATTCCCCCTTCCGTGACGCGAAACCAGCCGCAACCGTAAACCCCGGCGTCAATCGTGACGCGACTTCCCAATATGAAGTCGGTTCCGGAGTTGATGAACATGGCGGGCCCCTCGCTCGCCACCGTCAGGCTCGCGCCATAGTCCAAATCAAACGTGCCATCCAGCTCGGCGCCGCTGGTGAGATTGACGGTAACCGACAACGGCGGTGCCAGGAAGGGCGACGCATTGGTCAGAGCGGAGATCAGGTCGAGCGTGTCGCAGCCCGTGACGTTGACAACAGCAATGGCTGCTCCTGCTGTCGCGGCACCGTTCTGAAGGGTAACGTCTGCCTGGTTTGAAAGGTTCAGCGTCGTGCTCGCGGTATTGCCGTACTCGGTTGCCAGCGTCAGCGGATCGCCCTGAAGATCCTGACCGCGTATGTCGATCGTGCTGCCGCTCGGCAACAGCAAGGTATCTCTGGGTTCCGGCGCGCCATACGGCGACCAGTTGGCGGGGTCGCCGGCATCATGGCTCGCGACGCCGACCCAGGTTCGTTGTTTGTTCAGCGGATCGGCGATAAAGCCGTGGCTTCCGGAAGCATCGGAACAATTGCCAATCACCTGGCCACCGTCATTGATCGCGACGGCGCTTATTTCGGTGGCTCCCGGTTCGTCGATCGTCGTGAATTTGTAGCGGTCATAGACGAAGATGTGCGAGCCGGTTGCGTCGGTGTAAGTCCCGACGACCTGGCCAAGCACGTTGACACTAACAGCCGAGGCGGAAGTCGCACCAGGCGGGTCGATCGTGAACGCAATGCCGTTCTCGTAGACAAAGGCATGCGACTGACCTCCGGCGTCATAATAGCCCACCACATCGCCGGCGGCATTGATAGCGGTCGCGACGGACAACGATGTGCCCGCCGCCTCGAGCTTGGTGATCGCACCGTGGTCGTAGATGAAGGCGTGTTCCTGGTCAGGCGGGGTCTCTCCGCTTACGGCGTATTCGCCGATGATCACGCCGGAGGCATTGATGTGCGTCGCCTGTGACCAGTCGGCTTCCGGTGGCGCGATGGTGGTGGTGAAGGTGTCGGTCTCGTACACGAACCCATGCGACTGGCCCGAGCCATCCTCATAGGACCCGACGATCTGCCCGGCATCGTTGATGTCGGCCGCGCTCGAGGTGGTGGCGCCCAGGGGTTCGAAGATCGTGACGGCGCCGTTTTTTGCGAAGAACGCGTGATCCGGGGCTGGAACGGGGATGCCGATGTGAGCGCTGAAGGCGCCGACAATTTCGTCCGAATCATTGATGGCGCGCGCTGACGTTGTGGAGTCGAAGCCGCCGCCACTGAGTGATTCCACCGGCGTGCCCGGCGCCCAGATAAAGCTGAAGCCGGTAGGATTGTCGCCGCCCTGGGTCCAGAACCCGGCGACCTGACCGGACGTGTTGATCGCCGCGGGTATTGCCTCGCGACCGAGTTCGAGGAAGTTCAGAGCTCCGGCGTCATAGACGAAGGTTTCAGAAAATGGACCCGCAGGGCTTCTGGATATACCGGTCACCTGTCCGGCATCGTTCAGCGCCACGGCGGTTCCGGGCAAGCCCGTGAGGCTATACTGCACCATGACATTTTCCCCTTTTCATGGATCGCCTGGCCCTGCGAGGTGACGGTCGAAGCTGCTGACCGGTGGCGCGCCAAACTGCGGGGGAGGTTGCGCCCGGGTTCCGCCACCCGTCCACCAATCCCGGATTGTCGAACGAAATATTGATTGATCTTTATTGATGAAACATTCAGGTGGAATTTTTGCGAAGGGCAAGCCGATGAGTCTTCATGGTCTTTCTAGATTTCGGCACTTGAACCAGCAGTTTCCCGGCTCTCGGGAGAGACATTGACCTGAAGCAAGTCGACGCGGCGCTGCGATAGCAACGCGTCGTTCGACGAGGCCGCCACACGGCTCGACCGCCGCTTACGGCAACCGCCAGTGCGCCAGACTGAACGGCGGGCTAGCCTTCCCATGGTGTTCGAACACTGCCTCCACCGCCGCGCCGATTGGCACCGCCTGCCTCGGGTCGCCGAGCAGATTGCCGACCATTCGGATGCTGCCGGCGGCGGGCAGTTCGACCAGGGCGGCGATGTAGGGACCGTGCCCGTGCAGCGCCGGGTGCACCGGATGCCAGATGCGCTGGTAGCTGTAGATCACGCCCTTCCCCTCGACCTCCCGCCAGTCGAGGTCGAAGCTGTGGCAGCGGTGACAGATCCATTCCGGACCCCACTGCCAATTCTGGCAGGCGCGGCAGAACTGGATCACCAGCTTCCCGTGCCGCGTACCCTCCCAATACGGCGCGGACAGACCATCCGAATGCGTGGCCGGAGCGGGCAGGCCTTCGGGCAAATACAACGACATCACAGCGCGGCCTCCGAACCCAGGATCAAGGAACTGACAGGCGTGACCATCGGGCCGCCGATGACGATCGCCACGTCGTTGCGCGGTGCCTGGTTGACCGAGACGCCGCGGATCTGGCGCACCGCCTCGTTCACCAGCTCCAGCCCATGCATGTAGCACTCCGCAAGGTTGCCGCCGCTGGTGTTCAGCGGCATCTTGCCTGTCGGCGCGATCAGGTTCTCCAGCTGCAGCAGATCGTTGGCTTCCTCCGGCTTGCAGAACCCGTGCTCGACAAGACTCATGAGCACGCCGCCGGTGAAGTTTTCGTAACACTGCACGACGCCGACATCCTTCGGCCCGAGCTTCGCCATCGCGTACAGGTTCGGCGCCACCGTGGCGAAATGCGAGCTGGCATAGTTCGGCGCGTTATGCACCGGCGCAGCGCAGCGGTGGTCGGAGCCGGTGGCGACGCCCAGCAGGTAGCTCGGTTTGTGGGGCAGGTCCCCGGCGCGGTCCGCCGGCAGGATGATCACCGCGGCGGCCCCGTCGTTCTCCAGGCAGCAGTCGAACAGGTGGAACGGCTCCACGATCCAGCGCGAGGAATCGTATTTCTCCTCGGTCAGCGGCTTGCCGTGCATCACCGCGCGCGGGTTGTTCTGCGCATGGTGATAGGACGCCATCGAGATTGCCCGCAGCGCCTCCTGCTTCACGCCGTGTTCGTGCATGAATCGCACAACTTTCATCACGAATTTCTGAGCCGGCGACATCACCCCGTACGGGATCGTGAAGGCGTCGTCGCCAGCCGCGACGGGCACGCCCGGCGCGCGGCCGAAGCGGGCGAACTGGCCCTGCGCCAGCGCCCGGAACGCGACCACGCAGTTGGCCATGCCGGCGTGCACAGCCGCCGCCGCGTTACCGACCGCCGCGGCAACCCCGCCGCCGCCGCCGCCCCACTGCATGTTGGAGAACCGCAGTTGCTTCGTCCCGAGCGCCGCCGCCAGCCGCGACGGGTCGCTGCGATCGTTGGAATACGAGGCGAATCCGTCGATGTCCCGCGGATCGATCCCGGCATCCTTGGCCGCCGCCAGGATCGCTTGCAGCGCGAGCTTGAACTCGCTGTCCGGCGACTGGCCATGCTTGTAATAGGGCGTCTCGCCAATACCGGCGATCACGGCTTTCCCGCGCAAGGTTCGTTCGGTCATGCGTTGTCTCTCCCGTCGGAGAGTGTGACCATCCTTCCCGCGGATGGCCAGAGCGCCGCCTACCCCACCACCACCCTGATCGGCCCCGGTGCGTCGGCGATCCAGAGCGGCGCGCAGCCGGCGCGGTCGCCATCGGCCTGCGCGGGGACGGAGTCGTTGTGCAGGAAGTCAATCCGCCGCGCCCGTACGTGCCGCACCCCCGGCGCATACCCGAGCAGGTTGAACGGCAGAGCCGCGCCATACATCAGCGCCGCCGCCGGGCCGGAGTGCTGGAACAGCACCACGGAAAACCCGGGATCGCCGGGGACGGCGTCGCGCGCCAGACGGAAGCTTCCGCCATACAGCCGCCCCTTGCTGATGATGATGCTGGACGCCTCGGTCTCCCGGCCATCGAGCCGCACGCGGACGACCGGGAACCGGTAGCGGGCAAGCTCCCGCATCGATTGCAGCACGTAGGCGCCCTTGCCGAGCACCTTCTTCAGCGGGAACGAAAGATTGTGAACGACCTGCGCATCGAAGCCGACACCCAGCATCTGCACGAACAGCCGCGCGCCCTCCGGCCCGTTGGCCTGGCCCGGCCACAGCGTCGTGGTGCGGCCGAAGGCCAGCGCGGCGGCGACCGCCTTCGGCACGAACGGCAGGCCCAGTTCGTGCGCCAGAACGTTGGCGGTGCCGAGCGGGATGACGCCGAGCCTTGTGTCCGATCCCATCAGGCCGTTGGCGACCTCCGCAATCGTGCCGTCGCCGCCGGCTGCCACCACCATCGTCTCGCCGCGCTGCACGGCTTCCCGCGCCAGGGCTTCGGCATGACCGGCGCGATGGGTTTCGGCGATGTCCAGGCGGACCCCGTTGGCGACCAGCACGTCCAGCACGCGCCACAGCAGATGCGCGCGGCGGCGGCCGGCGACCGGGTTGAAGACGACAATCACGGCCGGGCTCGGCGCGGACGGGTCGGAGAGGCAAAAGGAATTGGCGGGGACCTTGTCGGATCGTAGGCCAAAAAGTATCTACCTCCCATCCGGGCGTGTCGTTGCCGTGACATGCCTATGACTGTTGAGTTACATTTTTCAAGGGCGTAACGGGCACGCTTGCGTCATCGAATCTTAACGTGCAGCACGACCGAAGCACGCTATGTGCCTAGCCGTACATGAAGACGCGAGAATAAACACCTCGAAATGAACGCGATGTCCCATATCGGTTTACCGCCCATGTACCGCACCATTTTCATTTCAGACACACACCTGGGGACCCGGGGTTGCCGAAGTGAGTTCCTGGCCGATTTCCTCCGCAAATCGAGCTGCCAGAACTTGTTTCTTGTCGGCGACATCATCGACGGATGGCGCCTGCGCAAATCCTGGTACTGGGACGCCAACCACGACGACGTGCTGAAGCAGATCGTGCGGTATGCCCGCGGCGGGACGAATGTCATCTACATCCCCGGCAATCACGACGAGATGTTCCGTAGCTGGCTGCCCATCGGCCTGGAAATCTGCGGCATCAGGCTGTGCCGGGAAGCGGAGCACACCACCGCCGACGGCAAACGCCTGCTGATCATGCACGGCGACGAATTCGACAGCATCGTGCGCTACGCCAAGTTCCTCGCGCTGCTGGGCGACTGGGCCTATACGAGTGCATTGGCGGTGAACCGCTGGTTCAACGCGGTGCGCCGGCAGCTTGGCTATCCCTACTGGTCGCTGTCCGCCTGGCTGAAGCATCAGGTGAAGGAAGCGGTCAAGGCGATCGACCGGTTCGAGGGCGCGCTTGCCGCCGAAGCGAAACAGCGCGGCTTCGATGGCGTGGTCTGCGGCCATATCCACCAGGCTGAAATGCGTGAAGTGCAAGGCGTGCTGTATCTGAACAGCGGCGACTGGGTGGAAAGCTGCACCGCGCTGGTGGAGCACCATGACGGACGGCTGGAATTGATTGACTGGGCGGCCCTGAACCGGCTTTCCTTCTTCCAGCAGGCGCGCCCGAGCCGGATTCCCGCAACTGCCTGATTCTCTTCTTCCGCCGGAACTCGCAGGCGTCACCGAAATGTTGCCGCCGGCACCTTCGCACCGCATCCTGATCATAACCGATGCCTGGAAGCCCCAGGTCAACGGTGTCGTCCGCACCCTCTCGACCGTCGTGGAGGAACTGCGGGCGATGGGTCACGTTGTCGAGGTCATCGGGCCGGACCGCTTCCGAACCGTGCCGTGTCCGACATACCCGGATATTTCACTGTCACTGCTGCCGCGCCGCCGGCTGGTGCGGCTGATCGAGGCGTTCAAACCGGACGCGCTGCATATCGCGACCGAGGGTCCGCTCGGCCTCGCCGCGCGGCGCTGGGCCAAACGCACCGGATTCGCCTTCACCACGGCGTTTCACACCCGGTTCGCCGAGTATATACAGGCGCGGACCGGCATCCCCGTGCGGCCGATCTACGCCTGGATGCGGCGCTTTCACGGTGCCGGCCATGGCACGATGGTGGCCACGCAGTCCTTGCGCGACGAGTTGTCGTCTCGTGGATTCCGCAATATCCGCTCCTGGTCGCGCGGCGTGGACCTCGATCTGTTCAAGCCGCTGCCGCGTGAGGAATTCGACCTGCCGCGGCCGATTTTCATCTATGTCGGCCGGGTGGCGGTGGAGAAGAACATCGGCGCGTTCCTGGAGCTCGATCTGCCCGGGTCCAAGGTTGTCGTCGGTGGCGGCCCCCAGCTCGCTTCGCTGCAACGGGAGTATCCGAAGGTCACGTTCACCGGGCCTCGGTACGGAGAGGCGCTGGCCCGCGCCTATGCGGGTGCCGATGTGTTCGTGTTCCCCAGCCTGACCGACACGTTCGGGCTGGTGCTGCTGGAGTCGCTTGCATGCGGCACGCCGGTCGCGGCCTTCCCCGTCACCGGCCCCAAGGACGTCCTCACCAACTCCGACGGCAAGATCGGCTCGGTCAGCACCGACCTGCGCGCCGCCGCGCTCGACGCACTGACAGCCGATAGGCTGGCCTGCCGGGCGCATGCGGAACGGTATTCGTGGCGGGCGTGCGCGGAGATTTTTCTGTCGCACCTCGTGCCGTTGATGGGGCCGCGGTAGGCGGCCGGGCCACGGTCCGGCCGTTATGACGGTTGCCACGGATCGATCAGGGGGACACCGCACCCGGCGAAGTCACGCGTGTTGCGCGTGGCGATGGCGGTTGCCCCGCGTGCCCTGGCGATAGCAGCGATCTGAAGATCCGCGGTTGCCACCGGCTTGCCCGCCTGCCGCCGATCCGCGGCCCACTCGGCATAGGCGATCGCAGCGAGCCTATCGAAAGGTAGGACACGCCCCACCAGCAAGTTCTGGAAAAGAGTTCTGAGGGCACCGTGCAGCGCCTCACGGCGACGACCGTGCGGCAAGAGTTCGATACCGTATAGTAATTCCGCTTCGCCGATGGACGTGCCGTATAACGTCTCGACTGGCTGGCCCTCAGCCCAAGCCATCACAACCGGATTCGGCCCGGGCTTCGTCAATTCCGAGATGACGTTGGTATCGAGCACGATCACCCCGGGGGATCCCACTCCGGCCCGGAAAAGTCCGGAGGATCACGAGGCACGTCACGGCCGGTTTCGGGGAATTCGAACCCTCCAAGTGGCTCGAAAATCGCCCGCATGGCCTGACCGAAGTTTTGCGGCATTTCGCGGGGCGAGGCGTCCAGGCCTTGCCGAAGGAGGACCCGAACCTCTTCCTCCATCGAGCGGTTGTGCGCTGCGGCTTGCGCCTTGAGGCGAGCATGCAGGGATTGCTCGACGTTGCGAATCACCAGTGTCGGCATACGCCTGATCTCCAAACAGCCAGTGCTAGCATGCTAGCATATCCGCCGGGTGCTGTTCAACGCACCTCGGCACGTTGACCGCCGAATCAATCCGGGCGCGGGTTCCCACCACACTTCCGTAACATCGCCCCCGCGTGCTACCCGGGCGGACATGAAGTCCCTGCTGCGCACGCGACAAGCCCAAGCCATTCTGGCGAGCCTCCTGGGCGGCTATCTCGCCTTCGCCCTGCGCACCACGCGCTGGACCCTGCATGGCCGGGCGCACCTCGACCCGTTCGCCGCCGGGGCGCCCGCCGTGCTCGCGTTCTGGCATGAATTCCTGCCGCTGATACCGGCGTTTGTCCTGACCGCCCGCACGCTGCCGGGGTATCGCAAGACTCCGATGCACACCCTGGTCAGCCAGCACCGCGATGGCCGGTTCATCGGCTCGGTCGTCCAGCGATTCGGCATCCAGCCGATCCTTGGGTCGTCGTCCCGGGGCGGCGCCGCCGGGATGCGGAACCTGCTGGCCGTGCTGGCCAAAGGCGAGATCATCGGCATCACGCCGGACGGCCCGCGCGGGCCGCGACGCCAGGCCGCGGCCGGAGTCGCGCAACTCGCGGCGCTGTCGGGCGTCCCGGTGCTGCCGTGCGCGGCTCGCACCAGCCGCCGCATCCAACTCAACACCTGGGACCAGATGCCGATCCCCTTGCCGTTCGGGCGCGGCGTCCTGGTGTGCGGTCCGGTCATCCCGGTGCCTCGCAACGGCTGGAAGGATGCGGTGCCGGCGATTACCGAGGCGCTGAACCTCGCGGCCGAACGGGCAACAGCGCTGTGTCCCGCATGATCGGCTCCGCCCTCGCTGCCGTGTGGGCGGTCGCGGCGACGCTGTTGGCGCCGGCCTTGAGGCTGAACCTGCGCCGCCGCGCCGCGAGGGGGCGTGAAGTTCCAGGGCGTCTCGCCGAACGACGGGGCATCGACCCGGCGGCGCGCCCATCCGGTCCGCTGCTCTGGATGCACGCTGCCAGTGTGGGCGAAACCATGTCGGTGCTGCCGGTGCTGGTCGCGCTACGCGGCCGCGTGACCGTGCTGCTGACGTCGGGCACCGCGACGTCGCAGGCGCTGCTCGGCCAGCGCATCCCGGAACTCGGCCTGAGCGGCGGTATCATCCACCGGTTCGCGCCGCTGGACGTGCCGTCCTGGGTCGCCCGGTTCCTGTCGCACTGGCGGCCTGATGCCGCCTGCTTCGTGGAAAGCGAGCTGTGGCCGAACCAGCTTGCCGCCTGCCGCGCGCGCGGCATCCCGTTGATGCTGCTGAACGCCCGGATGTCGGATCGCAGCTTTTCGCACTGGCGCTGGGCGCCGGGCTTCGCGCGCCACCTCCTCGGCGGCTTCGTCCGGGTCCAGGCGCGCAGCGAGCAGGACGCCGATCGGCTACGCCTGTTGGGGGCAAGGGGCGTGGACAGTCCGGGGGATCTCAAATTCGCCGCCTCGCCGCTGCCCGCCGATCCCGCGGAACTGGCCCGTCTCACCGCCCAGCTCGCCGATCGGCCGGTCTGGCTGGCGGCGAGTACGCATCCGGGGGAGGAAGCGGTGGTTGCCGGGGCGCATCGCATGATCGCCGCGGCGCATCCTGGTTTGCTGACGATCATCGCCCCGCGCCACCCGGACCGCGGTCCTGCGATCGCGGCGGAACTGGCGGCGCCGCGCCGGGCCGCGGGTGAGGGACCGCCGAGGGAAGGCATCTGGATCGCCGACACGATGGGCGAGTTGGGGCTGTGGTACCGCCTCGCCCCGATCGCCTTCGTCGGCCGCAGTCTGCTGCCGCCAGGGGGCGGCCAGAACCCGCTCGAACCCGCGCAGCTTGGCTGCGCCATCGCGATCGGCCCCTATACCGGCAACTTCGCGGAACATGTTGCTCTGCTGCGGGAAGCGGGCGGGTTGACGGAAGTTGGGGACGGGCCCGGGTTGGCGGGGTTCGTGTCGGCGATGCTCGATGACCCGGCGCGGCGCGTCCGCATGGGTGAGCAGGCCGCCGCATCGCTGGGTAGGCACGCCGATTTGCCGGACCTCTCGGCAGAGCGGCTGCTGGCACTCCTGCTGAGGCGGTGACGATGCCGGGGGCACCGTCGTTTTGGTCGCATGACGGTGTTCTGGCCCATGTGCTGTCGCCATTGTCGGCGGTTGGCGCCGCCCTGACGGCGCGGCGGGTGGCGCGGCCGGGGTGGCACGCGCCGGTGCCGGTGATCTGTTGCGGCAATGTCACGGTCGGCGGTGCGGGAAAGACCACGCTGGTGCTGGATCTCGCGCATCGCCTGATCTCTCGCGGGCGCGCTGTTCATGTGCTGCTGCGCGGCTACGGCGGTTCTTCCCGCGGCGTGCACAGGGTGGCAACGGATGATCCGGTATCGCTTGCCGGCGATGAGGCTTTGCTGCTGGTCGCCGCTGCACCGACGTGGACCGGCGCCGATCGGCGGGCCACGGCTCGCGCCGCGATCGAGGCAGGAGCGGACGTGCTGCTGATGGATGACGGGTTGCAGAACCCGACGCTGGAGAAGACCTTCTCGATCCTTGTGGTGGATGGAGCGACCGGCTTCGGCAATGGCCGGGTGTTGCCCGCCGGCCCGTTGCGGGAGCCTGTCGCTTCGGCCGCCGCCCGTTGCCGCGCCGCGGTGCTTGTCGGTCCGGATGGCACCGGCGCTCTGGCTCGTTTGCCGCCCGATTTGCCGGTGCTGCGCGCCAGCCTCCGGCAAGATCGTGCGATTGCCGCGCTGGCCGGGCAGACGATCCTGGCCTTCGCGGAAATCGCCATCCCGGACAAATTCTTCGGGCCGTTGCGGCAGGCCGGCGCCATCGTGGCGGCGGCGCGGCCGTTTTCCGACCATCATGCCTACACACCCCGGGACCTCGATCGGCTTCAGCGGCAGGCAGCCGCCTTGAACGCAATTCTGGTGACGACTCCCAAGGACGCGGTTCGCCTGCCGCCGGAATTCCGTGCCCGGGTCACCGTTATCGGGGTCGGATTGGCGTGGGACCAAGAGCAACAGATCGAGCACTGGCTGGATATTGCGATATCGGGATGACCAGGCGCGCCCCGTTTGCGTCGCCGTCAGGTTACAGGGTAACAAGGCTCAGCGCCGATCACAGGCGCGGTGAACATCGCCGGGGGTAACGACAATGCCTGCAGTGCGTTGGACGATGATTCTGCTCTGCTGCCTGGCGAATACGATCAACTACATCGACCGGGCCAACCTTGCCGTCGCGGCGCCGATCATCCGGCGCGACCTGGGGTTCGATGCCGCCACGATGGGGCTGATCCTCGGCGGTTTCTTCTGGACCTATTCGTTCATGCAGATGCCGTTCGGCTGGTTCGCCGATCGGTTCGGGGCGCGGATTTCGTTGTCGCTTGCCGTTCTGTGGTGGTCGGTGTTTACCGCCATGACCTCTGTCGCACGTGGGGTTTTCAGCCTGATGGGCTGCCGCCTGCTGCTCGGTATCGGCGAGGCGGGCGCCTACCCATCCTGCGCCAAGGTCGCCGCGAACTGGTTCCCGCGCAGCGAGCGCGCGTTGGCGTCGAGCATTTTCGACAGCGGTTCCCGTATCGGCGCGGCGCTGTCGCTGCCGTTAGTGGCGTGGCTGATCAGCGCGTTCAGTTGGCAGACGTCGTTCATCGTGACGGGCGCGCTCGGCGTTGTTTGGGCGGTGGTCTGGATCATTGTCTATCGCGACCCCGAAAATCACCGCTCGGTGACGCCGGAGCAACTGGCGCGCCTGCAGGCGGAACGGGGCACGAAGACGGCGGACGGCGCGAAGGTTCCCTGGTCGTCGCTGTTCCGCTATCGGACGGTCTGGGGGATGATGATCGGGTTTTTCTGCCTGAACTTCGTGATTTACTTCTTTATCACCTGGTTCCCGACCTACCTGGTCCAGGCGCGCGGGTTTTCGATGAAGGAACTCGGCACGCTCGGTCTGCTTCCGGGGCTTGTGGCGATCCCGAGTGGTTGGCTGGGGGGATTTACCTCCGATGCGCTGTACCGCCGCGGCTGGAGCCTGACCGCGGCGCGCAAGATCTGCCTCGTCGGCGGGATGCTTATGTCGTCGGTCATTACGCTGTCAGTGTTCGCGCCGAACGTCTACCTGGCGCTGGTGTGCTTCGCCATCGCGTACGGCAGCCTGGCGTTCACCGCAGCGAGCATCTGGTCGCTGCCGGGTGACGTGGCGCCGACGCCGGCTCATGTCGCGTCGATCGGAGGCATTCAGAACTTCGCGTCCAATCTCGCCGGAATCGTTACGACGACGTTCACCGGGGTGATGCTGACGATCACCAGCGGATCGTTCATCGTGCCGCTGGTTGTGGCCGGCGTGTTCTGCGTGCTGGGCGCCGGGACCTATCTGTTCATGGTGGGCGAGATCGCGCCGCTGCCGCTGCTGCCGCGGGACATGCCGGGGGGAACCGCGCGGATGGCGCATTAGGCCGATCGGCGTTGACCGTTCGGCAGGGCCGCTCAATCCGTCACGCCGACGAAGGTCGGCACGACGGGTAGGCACCGTCGATGGGTCGGTCTCAAGGCGGGCTGATATTGGACATCGCAAGCGCGCATCTGTGATGAGCGTGCGCCCGCGTTTCGCGGCTTAATCCCATCATGCACGAGATCGTCTTCCTGTTCGACGTGGACAACACGCTGCTGAACAACGACCGCGTCCAGCACGAACTCGGCATGCATCTCGCCGCCGAATACGGGCAGGCGACGCATGACCGCTACTGGGCGCTGTTCGAGGATCTGCGCAGCGAGCTTGGCTACGCCGACTACCTCGGCGCCTTGCAGCGCTACCGGCTGGAGGATCTGCACGATCCCAAGATCCTGCGCATGGCCAACTGGCTCGCCGACTACCCGTTCGCCGATCGGCTGTATCCGAAGGCACTGGATGTCGTGCGGCACATCCAGGCATGGGGGCCGGCGGTCATCCTGTCCGACGGCGACGCCGCGTTCCAGCCGCGCAAGGTGGAGCGGTCCGGCCTCTGGAACGCCTTTAAGGACAACGTGCTGATCTACGTCCACAAGGAGGAGTGCCTGGACGACGTCGAGCGCCTGTATCCCGCCCGCCACTACGTCATGATCGACGACAAGCTGCGCATCCTGGAGGCGCTGAAGCAAAGCTGGGGCGACAAGGTCACCACGGTGTTCCCGCGTCAGGGCCATTACGCATTCGACCCCGAGGAAGTCCGCAAGCGCCGCCCTGCCGACATCAGCGTCGACGCCATCGGCGATCTACTCAGCTTCGGGCGCGACCGCTTCCCGGAATGAGACCACCCGGGTTCGCCGGAACGCGAGGAAGATCAAACCCGCCGCCATGAGGTTGACAGCCGCCGCCACGCGCAGCACGTCCGGCGCGTCCAGGCCCGCCCCCGCCAATCCGGCCGCGGAGGCGGAGCCCGCGACCATGAACAGTGCGTTCATGATGTTGTTCGCGGCAACCATGCGCGATCGCTGCGACGGAACCGCGGACTCCTGAATGATCGCATACAGCGGCACCGAGAAAATCCCGCCGCAGACCGCCAGCAACGTAAGGTCCGCCAGCATCCGCCAGCCCGCCGGTGCCACCAGCACCGCCCCCGCCGAGACCAACCCGTGTGCGCCCGAAGCCGCCGCCGCAAAATCCCAGCAGAACAGCGAGATCCCGACCGCGGCCATCGGTGTGAACCGGGCGGAAACCTGTCCGTGCAGCAATCGGGCGCAGCCCATCGAGCCGATGCCCACGCCGATGGCGAAGACCGTGAGCAGCAGCGTCAGCACGCTGCCGCCCGCCTGCATGGTGTCGCGGGCAACGACCGGAAACTGCGTCATCAGCGTCGCACCCATGGTCCAGAACCATGACAGCCCCAGCACCGACAGCCATATCGGCCGCACCGCGCGCGCGGCCCGCACCACCCTCCATGTCTCCAATGCGATGTTCCATCCCACCCGGACCCCGGGATCGGCCGGCGGCAAGGCGGGCATCCGCAAGGCCGCGGCGAGGCCGAGCAGCGCCAGGACGATCCCGGTCGCGCCCACCACCGCCGGGCCGGAGTCGAGCAGGATGAGGCCGCCGCCCGCCACCGAGCCGCAGACGATCGACACGAACGTCGTCGCCTCGATCACCCCGTTGCCGGCGAGCAGTTCGTCGTCCGCCAGATACTCCGGCAGGACGCCGTATTTCACCGGCCCGAACAGCGCCGCCTGGATGCCGAGGCCGACCAGAACCGCCAGCAGAGCGGGTACGCTGGCCAACAGGAACGCCGCCGCCGCGCCCGCCATCAACACGATCTCGAGGATCTTGTAAGCCACCACCAATCGCGGCTTGGACAGCCGATCGGCGAGCTTGCCGGCGGTGGCGGAGAGCAGGATGTACGGGGCGATGAACAGCGCACCGGCCAGCGCCGCCAGACCGGCGCCGCCCACACCGAGGCGGAAGATCGCCAGGACGATCATGGCGTTCTTCACGAGGTTGTCGTTCAGCGCGCCGCAGGATTGCGCCAGGGTCAGCGGCCAAAGGCGCCGTGACCGGATCAGTTCGCTCAACCGCGCAGCCATGCGGGGAACTCCTTTCAGGCCGATCGGCTTGTGATACCATGATTCGAACCCGGGTCCCCGTCATCCCCGAACAAGGAAACCGCCGATGTATATTGCAATGAACCGTTTCAAGGTGCTGCCGGGCCAGGAGGCCGCGTTCGAGGAGGTGTGGACGTCCCGCGATACGCATCTGCGCGGCGTGCGCGGCTTCGGATCGTTCCACCTGCTGCGCGGACCGGTGCGGGAGGATCATGTGCTGTATTCGTCGCACACGACCTGGGACGACAAGGCTGCGTTCGAAGCATGGACCACGTCGGAAGCGTTCCGCCAGGCGCATCGCAGCGCCGGCGGCAACAAGCCGATGTATCTCGGGCACCCGGAGTTCGAGGGGTTCGAGGTGATCCAGACCGTCGAGTAGCGGCGCCGGTCGCCCTCACCGTCGCGCCATGTAGCCGTTAGCATTAAGCAAACGGCCAACCTGCAACGTCATGGCCCGGCTCGTCCGGGCCACCTGTCGCGGCACCGTGCGGCCGGGGTAGCCCGGTCAACCATGACGGAGGGGGGATGAATTCGCTTTTTCCGGGGCGTCCCCTAATATCCCAGCGCGGTCTCCTCTACCGGAACCCAGCGTCCGTCCTTGACCACCGTCAGGAATGACCGTGTAGAACCATGATGCTGATCCGGCCCGAATGACAATTCGGCACCGAAAATGTCCTTGTACTCGTGGATGCTCTCCATTCCCTTGATGAAGCTGTCCACCGTCAGGTCCTTGCCGGCCCGCTCCAGCCCCAGCAACACCAGGTGCGCGGCGGTATAGCCGACCTCGCCGTGGAAGTTCGGGTCGCGGCCGTAACGCGCTTTGTATGCCTTTGCGAAAGCCTGCACCGCCGGGCGCGGATCGTCTGGATACGCGTAAAGCGCCGGCGTCATGCAGTAGAAGCCCTCGGTCGCGCCGCCCGGAAGGCTGGCGACGGCGGTGTCATAAGACGCGAACTGGCCGACCATATCGACGTCCCAATTCATTTTCCTGGCGGTCTGGATGATGATGTTGGTGTCGCGCACGATGGTGCCCATCATCACCACGTCGCAGCCGGCATCGTGCAGCTTGCTCATCGGCGCATTGAAATCCGTATCGGTCGGACGGTGCGCTGTCGTTGCGACCACCTTCATGCCCATGGACTGCGTTTCCGCCACTACGCCCGCCAGCACGTCCTTGCCGAAATCCGAGTCCTGGTAGGTAACGCAGAAAGCCTTGCGGCCTTTCTTTTCGGCGAAGTATTTAACCGCCGCGCGCATCTGGTCGTAGTACGACGCGAACTGTGCGAATTTCAGCCGGTTGTATGGCTCGTACATCGAGCGGGCGGCGGTCAGCGGGAACATGTTCGGAACGTTCTTGGCGAACTGCGCCGGCATGTTGGCATCGTTCATCGGCGTGCCGCCGTCGTCGATGGTGGCGAAAACGTTATCGCTGTTCAGCAACTTGTTCATCGCCTGCACGGCGCGCGGGATCTGGTACTGGTTGTCCTCGACGACGTATCGGATCTTCCGCCCGTTGACGCCGCCCTTCTCGTTCGCCTCGTCGAAGGCCATGCGGACGGCATCGCTGTTGTTCACGCCCTGCACGGCGGTCACGCCGGACAGGTCGGTGATGGTGCCGATGACGATTTCCGTATCCGTCACGCCGCGCACGGTGTCCGCCGCACGGGCAGCCGAAACCGAGATAAGCAAACCTACCGCGACGACGGGCAGCCAGCCCATCCGAGGCTTCAGACGCATGGCCTTATCCTTCCCTGTCCCAACCGTGCCTGCACGGCCGGATTTGTTAATTGGCCGGATTGAACCCGGACAAATCCGACGCTAGCCGGGACCGCGCGGGGGATAAAGCCCCCGGGGAAGGGTGGTCAGTTCGCCATGTGCTGCGCCGCGTCCTGGCCGGCCTGGCTGTCGTCGTGCCACGGCGGAGCGCCCAGGTTGACGTCTTTCGGCTTTGTCGCCGCGCCCGCCGCGGCTCCGCTGGCACCGCCGATCAGGCCGCCCGCCACCACCCCGACGGGGCCGCCGACGAGTCCGACCGTGGCGCCACTGGCAGCACCCGCCGCGGCACCGCCCTCGGCGCGTTCAGGCTCCCGGTTGCCGCAGGCGGCGAGCGAAGCGGCGCACGCGAGCGCCACGAGGGCCAGGGGTATACGCATCGGACACTCCTTCTGCTGAAACTCCGGAATGCGACACGCAACGTCGGGGAAGCCGCCCGGTGGCAGGAACTGGTGACGGTCCGGCGCGATTCGACCGGAACGTGATCATCCTGCCACCGCCCCGGTGCTAGTAGCCGGGCGGCGGCGGATAGCCTGGCGCGTAGCCGTAGCCTCGCGGCGGCCCGCCGGCCGGCGCGAAGCCCGGGATCTGATTGCCGCGCGCATACATGCACTGCGAATAGGCAAGGTCGTAGCGCTGCTGCAGGCTGCTTTGCGCCGCCGCCGACGGTCCGGCGCCGAAAGCGGTGCCGCCGACAGCACCCGCACCGGCCCCGATGGCGGCGCCACGGCCACCGCCGATGGCGGCTCCAAGCCCGGCGCCCAGCAACGTGCCGACGACCGCGGTGCCAACCTGGGCGTTGTTCGCCTGCTGAGCCCCGCCCTGAACCTGCTGCGAGGCGAAGCCCTTGCACACCGCCTGATCGCTCTGGAACACGTCGAACGGTTTGCCGGGGGCCGGCATCACCGCGACCGTCGGTCCCATCGGCTCGGCCGCGCAGGCACTCAGCGCCAGCAGCGATGTCAGAATTGAAGCGGAACGCTTAACGGAACGCATGGATTTAGCCCCTTGTTTCAATCGCCGGAGCGGATCGAGCCCGCCACCGGCATCCGCGCATGGCAAATTCATATCACGCGCCCGCTTCGCAAGGGTTAACGGCGGCCGACACCATTCGTTACCGACCGTGATGCCCGGTAACGGCGCACCGGCCAAATCGAAATCATGCGAACCGATCCAAAATCGGCAACAAAAACGCCAGCAAGCTGCCGCCCTGGAACAAATGGCCCGCCACCCCGGCCTCCGCCGCGGCGCGCATGTCGCTCTCCTGGTCGCCGATCATGATGGCGCCCGCGGGGTCGAGTTCCCAGGCATCGATCAGGTCGAGCAGCATGCCCGGTTCCGGTTTCCGCCATGGATGCGCCTGCCGGTAGGCGTCGTCGGTCGCATCCGGGTGGTACGGGCAATAGCGCACGTCATCGATCGTCCCGCCGAACGCGCGCGCCTCATCGGCGATCCAGGCCATCAGCGCCTGGACAGCCGCCTCATTATACAGTCCGCGGGCGACGCCGGACTGGTTGGTGACGATGAACACGTGCCAACCGGCCCGCGTGGCGTGGCGGATCGCTTCCCTCGCGCCTTCAGTCCATTCGAAGCGGTCGCGGCATCCGACATAGCCGTGATCGATGTTGAGCACCCCGTCACGATCAAAAAATAACGCCTTGCGCCGGAGCAGCGCGGGGATCTCGGTCTGCGCGCGGGCGAAGTCCTCCGGCACGCCGATGTCGCGGAAATAACCGGTGCCGAGGGTGCCGCGCAGCAAACCGTCCCGCGCCAGCGTCGGCATCACATCGGCTTCCAGCGAGCAGGCGGGGGCCAGATGGTCCACCAGGGTCTTGCGAAACACGTAGATGCCGCCGTTGATCACGCCGGGCGTGGCGGTGGCGGGACGTTCCCTGAAAGCGGTGACGCGATCCCGCTCCAGCGTCACGACTCCATAGCGCGAGGCGTCGTCGAGCTGACGAAGCATGACGCGGCCGACGGAGTCCGCGTCGTCCGCCGCGGCATCGGCCAGCAGAGCGGCGATATTGCAATCAAACAATGAGTTGCCGTTGCACAGCAGAAACCGGTCATGCAGCCTGTCGCGGGCATGGAACACCGCTCCGCCGGTGCCGGCGCGGATCGGCTCCTCCGACAGGGTAACGCTGATCCGTTTAGGCAGCGACGCCTGGATATCGGCGGCGGCGCGCTCGATTTCGGCCGACAGGTGACCGGTCAGCAGCAGGAAGTCGGTGACGCCGAACCGCACGAACTCCCGCAGCAGCCACGCCAGGAACGGCCTGTCCCCGCACTTCAGGATCGGCTTTGGCGTCGCCGCGGTCAGCGCGCCGAGGCGAGTACCGAGGCCGCCCACCAGCACGGCACATTGCGTAACGGTTACGGTCATGGCGTGCTCTCGGGTTCCGCCGCTGGCTCGCGGCCTGCCAGCACCTTGTCCACCCGGCGGCCGTCCATTTCCAGTACTTCGAAGCGCCAGCCGCCAAAAACGATACGATCGCCGACGCGGGGCACCCGCCGCAGCAGCGCCAGCAGCAGGCCGGCCAAGGTGTGATAGCTGCCCTCGGCCGGCAGGTCGGGCAGGTTGAGGCGGGCCTTCAACTCGTCCACGGGAGTCATGCCATCCAGGGTCATCGTCGTCTCGCCCTCCGGTCCCGGCACCCCGTCCTGATGATCCGGACCGGATGCGTCTCCCACGATCGCCTGCAGCACGTCGCTGGCGGTGACGACGCCTTCGAAGCTGCCGTACTCGTCCATCACCAACGCCAGGCCCAGCGTGTCGGATTTCAGCCGCTCCAGCGCATCCAAAGCGCTGATCGTGTCGGGCACGATCATCGGCTGGCGCAGGCTGGGGCCGAGCGACAGCTCGCCGCCGCTGAGGATGCGGTCCAGCAGGTCCTTCGCCTGCACCACGCCCACCACGTTGTCGATCGACTTGTCGCAGACCACGAAGCGCGAATGCGGCGCGGACTTCAGGGCCGCGGCGATCGCATTCGGCGGGTGGGTGCGGTCGATCCAGGCAAGTTCGGTGCGTGGCGTCATGATGGCGCGCACCGGCTTGTCGGCGAGGCGGAGCACACGCTCGATCATGTCGCGCTCTTCGATTTCCAGGATGCCGGCCTGGGCGCCCTCGATCAGCAGGGCCTTCAGTTCCTCCTCCGTCACCGTATGGCGGGGGACACGTGACAGCCCGAACATCCGCAGCACGGCGTTGGAGGACTTGCCCAGCAGCCAGACGGCGGGGCCGACGATGACGGCGAGCAGTGCGACCGGACGGGCGACGCGTGACGCCATCAGTTCCGGTGACCGCAGGGCAAGCTGTTTGGGCACCAGCTCGCCGAGCACCAGCGTCAGGTAGGTGGTGACGATGACGACGACGCCGAGCGCCAGGCTCTCTGCGAACGGCACCATCGGCGGCCACTGCTCGAGCCAGATCTGCAGGTGAATGGCGATGCGGGCGCCGCCGAACACGCCGGTCAGGACGCTGACAAGGGTAATGCCGACCTGCACGGTGGGAAGGAACCGGGCGGGATCGTCTGACAGGGCGCGCGCGGCGGAGGCGCCCGGGACGCCCTTGCGCTCCAGCACCGCGAGGCGGGCGCGCCGGACCGAGACGAGAGCCAGCTCACTGAGCGAGAACAGGCCGTTGACCACGATCAACAGCAGGATGATGGCGACTTCGAGACCGATGGTCATAGGGCTTCCGGACGGCGGGGCGGCGGAGCGGGCGTTCGCGGAGCGCGAATGCCAGACGGCCGCCTCGGGGATCAACGCGATGCGTGTGCCTGTAGCATACCTTGGCGCCGGCCATGAGGGGGGATCGGTTGGCGGCGCGCCGGGCGGCTGCCGGCGGTCGATGATGGGCAGACCATTGTATTTTAACGGGTTTTTGTCTTTTTTCGGTGTCCATGTTTTAATAAATGTCGGGTTGTGAATAACCGGAGTGCGCACCGTGACGACCTCGACAGCGACGTCTCCCCTGGCTCCGGCGGCCGAAGCGCCGGGCGCCGCGATCATTCCGTTTCCCGGGAGCAAACGCGCCACTCCGGTAAAGGCGGCTCGTTCCCGCACCCCGGTTGACGATCGGCTGGCGCGGGCGTTGGCGACTCTGAACGCCGCGGTGGAGGAGCAACGCAGCGCGGTCAAGAACTGGCAGGCCGTCATTGGCGAGTTGAAGACATCAACCGAGGGGCTGCGCGAGGGGTTGGTGCGCTACCAGACCAGCCTGGCAAAACTGGCGGACGGAGTCTCCACGCTGCGGGACCGCGCCCGGTCGCTGGAGAAGTGCGCGGAAAAGGCCGAAGCGGCGGGCAGGTGACCTGACCCGTCACGGCCGGGCCAAGCCCCTTAGCTATCAGGACAGGCGGCAGCGAAGGAAAAGTTTGCCCCGGGGCCTTGTTCTCCCACCGTCATGGCCCGGCTTAACCTCGTCCGGGCCAGCTGTAGCGGTGGGTGCTTGCGGGGTGGCCCGGACGAGCCGGGCCATGACGCGAGGCGAGAATGTCGTGCTCCGCGTGTCCGCTTATCCTGACGCCGCCTATCTGGCCTCTCCCGTCGCAGGCCGCAACCGGGGCTTTTCATGCGCTCTGAACTCTGTTTCGCTGTACGCGGAGGAGTCCAGGAATGTCACAAAAATCAATGATCGAGTCGCTGCGCGCCGCGCGCGTGGTACCCGTGGTGCGGACCCGCTCGGCCGCGCACGCCGAAACCGCCGTGGCCTGGTTGCGAGATGCCGGCCTGCGGGTTTTTGAGATTACCATGACAATCCCCGGAGCGGTCGCCATCATCGGCCGGCTGGCCCGAGACCATGAGCTTCTCATCGGCGCCGGCACGGTGCCGGATGCGGCAACCGCGTGCGCCTGTCTTGATGCGGGCGCACGGTTCATTGTGGCTCCGTGGGTCGATCCGAGCCTGTCGAAACCCTGCCGCGAGCGGGACGCCGTGCTGATGTTGGGGGCGCAAACGCCGACCGAGGTGCGGGCGGCGCTGGCGGCCGGCGCGGACGTGGTGAAGGTGTTTCCGGCGGCCTCGGTTGGCGGACCCGCGCATATCCGGGCCTTGGCGAGCGTGCTGCCGCACGTCCCATTCTGCCCGACCGGCGGCGTGGAACTGGCGAACGTCGCCGCCTATTTCGCGGCGGGCGCGGCGTTTGTCGGCATGGGTGGCGCGCTGGTGGACGAACAGCGCATCGCGGCCGGGGATCGCGACTCGATCCGGAACACCGCGCGCGCCGTGCTGGAGCTCCGGTAGATGGCGGCCCACCGGTCATGACCGCCGATCTGCTGTGCATGGGGGAGCCGATGCTGGAATTCAACCAGCTCCCGGCCCGTCCGGACGGCGCGCGATATTACCTGGAAGGGCATGGCGGTGACACGTCCAACGCCGCCATCGCCGCGGCCCGGCAGGGCGCGCGCGTCGGCTACATCACCGCGCTGGGCCAGGACATGCCGGGCGACAGTTTCATGCGGCTGTGGCAGCGGGAGGGGGTGGATACCTCGACCGTGCTGCGCACCGACCGATACCGCACCGGCGTGTATTTCGTAACGCATGACGCGGACGGGCATCACTTCCTGCATTACCGCGCCGGCTCGGCGGCGGCGATGTATGCGGCGTCCGACCTCCCGCTTGAGGCGATTGCCGCGGCGCGGATGCTGTATGTGTCGGGCATCAGCCAGGGGATTTCGGCCTCCGCCTGCGACGCGGTGTTCGCCGCCATCGAGACCGCGCGGAGCCACGGGGTGAGTGTCGCCTACGACACGAACTACCGGCCCGGATTGTGGCCTCCGGCGCGGGCGGCGGCGTTGATCCATGCAGCCATGGCCCGGACCGACTATGCGATGCCGGGGCAGGAGGATGTGCGGACGCTCACGGGCCTGACCGATCCGGATGCGATGCTGGATTTCTACCTGCGCCTCGGGGCGAAGGTCGTGCTGCTGAAAATGGGCGCGGCGGGGGCGTATCTGGCGACGGCGGAGCGGCGGGTGAAGGTCGAGGCGCATCCGGTGGTGCCGGTGGATGCGACCGGGGCCGGGGATACGTTCTGCGGGTCGTTTCTCGCACGCGTTCTGGCGGGCGACGGGCCGGAAGCGGCGGCGCGCTACGCCTGCGTGGCGGCGGCGCTGCAATGCACCGGCTACGGAGCGGTGGAGCCGATCCCTCGGGCCGAGGCGGTGCGGGCGGTGTTGGGTGGACCGTGAGGCTGGCGCCCGTGGCAAGTTTCTTGCACCATGTTGTCCCACCCGCACAGCAAGGGACAGCGACAACCATGGACCGTCGGGGCTTTCTGAAGTCGGCCGCGTTGGCGGCAACCGGTGCCCTGGCGGCGCCTCGTCTGTCCCTTGCTGCGGACAGCAAGGTCCTCCGCTTCATCCCGCAAGCCAACCTGGCCAACCTCGATCCGATCTGGACCACGCAATACGTGGTCCGCAACGGCTCCCTGCTGATCTGGGACATGCTGTACGGCGTGAACGAGAAGCTGGAACCGCAGCCGCAGATGGCCGAAAGCCACGAGGCCAGCACCGACTTCAGGACCTGGACCTTCCGGCTGCGGCCCGGACTGAAATTCCACGACAACGAGCCGGTGCTCGCGAAGGACGCCGTCGCCAGCATCAACCGCTGGATGGCGCGTGACGCGACAATGGGCGGAGTGATCAAAAAGCGGCTCGATTCGCTGGAGGCGGTGGACGACCGGACCTTCCGCTTCCGCCTGAACCAACCTTATCCCAAGATGCTGTTCGCACTCGGCAAGAGCAGCACGCCCACTCTGTTCATCATGCCGGAGCGCATCGCCGCGACCGATCCGTTCAAGCAGATCAGCGAATATGTCGGCTCCGGCCCGATGCGGTTCAAACGTGACGAATGGGTACCGGGGGCGAAGGCGATTTTCGAGCGTTTCGACGGATACGTGCCGCGGGCCGAGAAGGCGGACTGGCTGTCCGGCGGCAAGCGCGTCCATTTCGACCGGATCGAGTGGCAGATCGTTCCCGACGGCGCCACCGCCGCGGCGGCGTTGCAGAACGGCGAGGTGGACTGGTGGGAAACGCCGCTGCCCGACCTGGTGCCGCTGCTGCGGCAAAGCCCCGACGTGGCGGTGGATATCGCCGATCCGCTGGGCAACATCGGTTCGTTTCGAATCAATCATTTGTATCCGCCGTTCAACGACGTCCGGGCGCGCCGGGCGGTGCAGATCGCAGTCAGCCAGGAAGACTACATGGGCGCGCTTGTCGGCGACGACCCGTCGCTGTGGAAGACGCTGCCAGGCTTCTTTACCCCCGACACGCCGCTGTACACCGAGTTTGGCGGGGAGCCATTGAAGGGCAAGCGCGACTACGAGTTGGCGAAGCAGTTGCTGGCGGAGTCGGGCTACAAGAACGAGCCGGTCGTGCTGCTGGTCGCGACTGACGTCGCCATCACCAAGGCTCAGGGCGACGTGACGGCCGATCTGCTGAAGCGCATCGGGGTCAACGTGCAATACCAGGCGCTGGACTGGGGCACGGTGGGACAGCGGCGTGCCAAGAAGGATCCTCCGTCGGAAGGTGGGTGGAACATCTTCCATACCTGGCATGCCGGCGCCGACTGCGTGAATCCGGCGCCGTACATCGCGTTGGATTGCAGCGGCCCAACCGCCTGGTTCGGCTGGCCGAAGTCGGATCTCGTGCAGGCGAAGATCGCCGCGTGGTACGAGGCGCCGGATCTGGCAGCCGAGAAGCAGGTCATCGCGGAGTTGAACAAGGCGGCGATGGACCATGTGGTCTATGTCCCGACCGGGTTTTTCAAAGGCTATCAGGCGTGGCAGAAGAACGTGTCGGGCGTGGTAAAGGCGCCGTTCCCGGTGTTCTGGGATGTGACCAAGGCGTGAGAGAGGGGAGATCTCGCCTCGATCGTCATGGCCCGGCTCGTCCCCCGGGCCACCCCGCAAGCATGTGCCGCGACAGGTGGCCCGGACAAGCCGGGCCATGACGGTGTCAGGGGTCATGACGGTGTCAGGGGTCATGACGGTGTCAAGGGTCATGACGGTCCCGGGGTCGATGACGATCCGAACCACTGTTGGACACCACTCCGCCGGACCGCGCCGCTAGATGTTCGCCTACATCGCCCGGCGGATCGTCTCCACTATCCCCGTGGTCCTACTGGTCGCGCTGTTCGTGTTCAGCCTGCTGTATATCGCCCCCGGCGATCCCGCCGCGATCATCGCCGGCGACCAAGCCACCCCCGCCGACGTCGATCGCATCCGCGCCTCGCTCGGCCTCGACCGCCCGTTCCTGGTGCGGTTCTTCGACTGGTTCTGGCACATCCTCCAAGGCGACCTGGGCACCTCGATCTTCACCAACCTGCCCGTGACCCATATGATCGCCCAGCGCATCGAGCCGACGCTGTCGCTGATGACGCTGACCTTGATTTTGTCGCTAAGCCTGGCGATCCCGATGGGCGTGGTCGCGGCCTGGAAACACGGCACCTGGATCGACCGAGCCGTCATGATGACCGCGGTGCTCGGGTTTTCGACCCCGGTCTTCGTCATCGGGTATGTCCTGGCCTATGTCTTCGCGCTGCGTCTGGACTGGCTGCCGGTGCAGGGGTTCACCCCGATCAGCCAGGGGCTGGTCCCGTTCCTGAGGAACCTGATCCTGCCCTCGGTCGCCCTCGGCTTGATCTACATGGCGCTGATCGCCCGCATCACCCGCGCGGCGATGCTGGACGTTCTGTCGCAGGACTACATCCGCACCGCGAAAGCCAAGGGTGTCGGCCAACGAGGCATGTTGTTCGTCCACGCGCTGAAGAACGCCGCCGTGCCGATCGTCACCGTCGTCGGCATCGGCTTCGCGGCGCTGATTGGCGGCGCGGTCGTCACCGAGAGCGTATTCGCCATCCCCGGCCTCGGGCGGCTGACCGTCGATGCCATCCTGCGGCGCGACTACCCGGTGATCCAGGGCGTCGTCCTGCTGTTCAGTTTCATCTACGTCCTGATCAACCTGGGCGTCGACCTTCTCTACACGCTGTTCGATCCAAGGATCCGCTATTGAGCGCAACCGAGTTCGCCGCCGCCCCGGACCTGCCCGCCATCCTGCCGGAGGCGAAGCAGCGCGGCCGGATCGCCGGATTCATTTATCGTCACCCCACCATCGTCATTGGCGGCGTGCTGGTCGGGCTGATGATCCTGATCGCGATTTTTGCCCCGTATCTCGGCACCAGGGACCCGACGGCGCTGGCTCCGGCGAAGCGCACGCGGGAACCCTCGGCGTTGTACTGGTTCGGCACCGACATGCTGGGCCGCGATGTCTATTCCCGTGTCATGTACGGATCGCGCGTGTCGTTGGTGGTCGGGTTTTCCGTCGCGTTGTTCGCCTCGGCGCTGGGCACGTTCATCGGCCTGACCGCCGGATTTATCCGCGGCTTGGATGCGATCATCATGCGGGCGATGGACGGGTTGATGTCGATCCCGCCGATACTGTTGGCCATCGCGCTGATGGCGCTGACCCGCGCCTCGGTGCAGAACGTCATCATCGCCATTTCCATCGCGGAGTTCCCGCGCGTGTCCCGCCTGGTGCGCGGGCTCGTGCTGTCGCTGCGCGAGCAACCGTATGTCGAGGCCGCCATTGCCTCCGGCACCCGGGTTCCGGCGATCATCTGGAAGCACATCCTGCCCAACACCCTTGCGCCTTTGATGGTGCAGGCGACGTTCATCTGCGCGTCCGCGATGATCACCGAGGCGACGCTGTCCTTCATCGGCGCCGGCACCCCACCGATCATCCCGAGCTGGGGGAACATCATGGCGGAGGGAAGGGCGCTGTGGCAGGTTAAGCCGTATATCGTGTTCTTCCCGGCGATCTTCCTGTCGGTCACCGTCCTGGCGGTGAACCTGCTCGGCGACGGGCTGCGCGACGCGCTCGACCCGCGCCTGGCGAAGCGGCTGTAGCGCATGGCGCTGCTAGAGGTTCAAAATCTCCAGACCCATTTCGGCACGCCGGACGGCGTGGTGCGCGCCGTCGAGGGCCTGTCCTTCCACGTCGAAGCCGGCGAGACGGTCGGCATTGTCGGCGAGTCGGGCTGCGGCAAGTCGGTGACCTCGATGTCGATTCTGCGGCTGATCCAGGAACCGCCCGGCAAGATCGCCGGCAGCATCCGCTTCCAGGGCCGCGACCTGCTGAAGGTCTCCGAGCACGAGATGCGCGACATCCGCGGCAACGCGATCTCGATGATCTTCCAGGAGCCGATGACCAGCCTGAACCCCGTGCTGACCGTCGGGAAGCAAATCGGCGAGACGGTGCGGCTGCACCAGGGCATGAACGCCCGCGACGCCGAGGCCAAGGCGGTCGAGATGCTGACCCTGGTCGGGATTCCGGCCCCGGCAAGGCGGGTGCGCGAATATCCGCACCAACTGTCCGGCGGCATGCGCCAGCGGGTAATGATCGCCATGGCGCTGGCCTGCAATCCCAAGCTGCTGATCGCCGACGAACCGACGACGGCTTTGGACGTGACCATACAGGCACAGATCCTGGACCTGATGCGCGACCTGAAGACCCGCATGGGCTCGGCCATCATGCTGATCACCCACGACCTCGGCGTTGTCGCCGAGATGGCGCAGCGCGTGGTGGTGATGTACGCCGGCCACAAGGTCGAGGAAGCGCCGGTCGCCGAGATCTTCGCCCGTCCGATGCATCCATATACACGCGGGCTGCTCGGCGCGATGCCGAAGCTGGGGTCTTCGCTCGGCGCCAACGACCGCGGCAAGCTGGCGGAAATCGCCGGGCAGGTGCCGAGCCTGCGCAAGCCGATCATCGGCTGCGCCTTCGCCGGGCGCTGCCCGATGGTGACCGATGCCTGCCGCCGCATCGCGCCCGCGATCACGGAAAAAGCCGCCGGGCACCACGTCGCCTGCCATTACGCCGGGGCAGCGGTATGATCCGGGACACGCCGCTGCTCGAGGTCAATCGGCTCAAGAAGCACTTCCCGATCCGCGGCGGGCTGCTGGGACGCACCACGGCTCGCGTCCACGCCGTGGACGACGTCAGCTTCACCATCCAGCGCGGCGAGACCCTGTCGCTTGTCGGCGAGTCCGGCTGCGGCAAATCGACCGTCGGCAAGGCGATCCTGCGGCTGTTCGAACTGACCGACGGCGAGGTGTACCTGGACGGCGAACGCATCGACACCATGCGCGCGGGTCGGCTGCGCGCCATGCGCCGGCGCGTCCAGGTGGTGTTCCAGGACCCGTTCAGCAGCCTGAACCCGCGCATGAAGGTGCGCGACATCCTGGCGGAACCGCTGGTCAATTTCGGCATGGTGAAGGGCCGGGCCGATATGAACGCCAAAGTCGACGCGTTGATGGACAAGGTCCGGCTGCCGCGCGATGCGGTCAACCGGTTTCCGCACGAATTCTCCGGCGGCCAGCGCCAGCGCATCGGCATCGCGCGCGCGCTGGCCCCGGGGGCGGACCTGATCATCTGCGACGAGGCGGTGTCAGCGCTCGATGTGTCGGTCAAGGCGCAGATCATCAACCTGCTGGCCGATTTGCAGGATGAACTCGGGCTGGCGCTGCTGTTCATCAGTCATGACCTGGCGACGGTGGAGCACCTGACTCATCGCGTCGCCGTCATGTACCTCGGCAAGATCGTGGAGCTGGCGGATCGCCGCGGCCTGTTCGGCCAGTCCCACCACCCGTATACGCGTGCCCTGCTATCCGCGGTCCCGGTGCCCGACCCGGCGGCGAAGCGGCAACGCATCATCCTGACCGGAGACGTGCCGAGTCCGATCAACCCACCGTCCGGCTGCCGGTTCCACACGCGGTGCCCGTATGTGTTCGACCGCTGCCGGGTGGAGGAACCACTGCTGCGTCCGGTCGGAGACGGCCATCTGTCCGCTTGCCACCTCGACGAGGCGCACGGAAATCATGCCAATGCGCATTGAGTCTGATGCAGGAACGCCGCCGTCTTGGAGGCCACAGGCCCGCGGTTCAAGCCTCTGTTTGCACCGGGAAACGGCGTGATGCCGACCGTCCCTCTTCCATGACGGTTGGGCGAGAAAACTCGGCGCGATCGCCGACCTGCATCAGATGGTTCCGGCCGAAGTGTAGAAGCATTCATCTCTTCGCCGCCGCCGCCCGGGCCCGGACCAGAGCCTCGGGCGTGTTGACATTGACAAACTCATCGGCCGGGTCCGGAAAATCGAGATACTGCATGCCAATGCTGTCCGCGAAACGACCGGCGTGTCTGGGGCCGGGAACCGACAGCAGCGCCCGCAAGGCCGTCGCGCACGAAACGGGCCAGCACGCGATCAGATGATGACGCCTTCCCCCGCTGGCAGCGGCCATCGGCGGCGGCCAAAGCTGCCCGGCCAACCCGACGGGGAGATAGGGTGTATCGCACGGCGCCGTCAGCAGAGCGGTCATTCCAAGCGAGCCTGCCCAGTCGAGACCCGCCAGAAGTCCGGCCAGCGGGCCCTGATCGAAGAACGGTCCGTCGGACAGAACGGGCAAGCCGAAACCGGCGAAGCGCCCGGGGTCGCCATTCGCGCTGATTGCCATCACCGGGAGGTCGATTGCCGCAATGACCGACGCGATCATGCTCCGGCCGCCGACGGTCAACAGTGCCTTGTCGGCACCGCCCATACGTCGGCCCTGACCGCCGGCCAGCACCAGACCGGCGACCCGACGCGTGTTCATAAAAAGGGGATGGGGCGAGCGATGGGACTCGAACCCACGGCATCCAAGACCACAACCTGGCGCTCTACCAACTGAGCTACGCCCGCCATCCGGAGCGCGCGGTTTAGGCCCATTCGAACGCCCCCGTCAAGATTCTGTCTTGCAGCCACCGCCAGCGTCGTTTGGCCGCGGAAGACCACTTGCGGTGCAAGGCCCGGACGGGGCAAATTCCGACCCATGAACGCAACCAGTTCTTCTCAGCAATCAACTGGCGGGCAGACAAAAGGTCAGCCAGCCCAGGCCGCGACCACCGCCACCGGCGAAACGCTGGACCAGGCGCTCGCGCGCGCCCAGGCCGCGGCGCAGGCGAAGCGGCTGAATGAGGCTAACGGCATTTGCGCCGACGTTCTGGCTGCCACGCCGGATCACCCCGCGGCGCTGGCGCTTCAGGGCATTATTGCAGGCATGGCGGGCAATCCCGACGCCGCCATCGTGCTGCTGCGCAAGGCGATCGCGCTGCGGCCGGGCAACGCCACCTGGTACGCACATCTCAGCTCGCTCTGCCGCGCCACCTATCTGATGGATGAGGCGCTGGCCGCGGGCCAGGAGTTGATCCGGCTCGATCCGAACAATCCTGAACATCTGGTCAACCTGTCACTGATATTTGTCGATGTCGATGACCGCGAGCGCGCCACCGCATGCCTGCTGCGCGCCATCGGGCTGAGGCACGATCATGCCGACGGCCATCTGGCCCTGGCGCAGACCCTGCTCGCCGCGGGCGATTTCGATCCGGGCTGGATGGAGTACGAGTGGCGCAACCTGACTGAGGCGGGCAAGGCGACGATGCCGGCGATGACCTCGGCGGCCTGGAACGGCATGCGCATCCCGAACGGACGGCTGCTGCTGGTGGGCGACCAGGGTTACGGCGACACGATCCAGTTTGCGCGCTATATCCCGATGGCAGCGGAACGGTGCCAGGAACTGATCGTCGGGTGCAGCGCGGAAATGGCGCCATTGCTCGCCAATATCCCCGGGGTCGCCCAGTATTGCCACCGCTGGACCGACGTGCCCGGTCACGCGGTGCACTGCCGGCTGTCCAGCCTGCCGTATTTGTTTCATACCCGGCTGGATACCATCCCATCCGAGTTCCCCTACATCAAGGCCGATCCGGCGCGGCGTGACTATTGGAGGGAACGCCTGGACGGATCGCTGCCGCGCGGCGTCCGGCGTATCGGCCTGGCCTGGACCGGCCGCCCGACCCACCCCAACGATCGGCGCAGGTCCATGGCGCTGTCGCAACTGGCAATGCTGGGCAGCGCCGGATCCGCGGCGTTCGTTTCACTGCAAAAGCCGATGCCGGCCCGCGACCTCCCGCACATGGCGCTGTTCCCCGGTATGACCGACCTCAGCGCGGAACTGGCCGATTTCGGGGAAACCGCGGCGCTGATCGAAAACCTGGATCTGGTCATTACGGTCGATACGTCGATGGGGCATCTGGCCGGCGCGCTGGGGAAGCCAGCGTGGATCTTGATCCCGAAGGCGGCTGACTGGCGCTGGCTGCTGGCGCGCGAGGACAGCCCCTGGTATCCGTCGGTTCGGCTGTTTCGGCAGCAGAAGCCCGGCGCCTGGGATGTCCCGTTGGAGAAGCTTCGCGGCGCGCTGGCGGCGGAGTTGGCTCTCGTCGCGGCATAAATGGCGTTGCGGCCTACTGATCCGGCGCCTTCGGCACGGGTGGTTGGCTTGCTTGCAGTTTTTCCACCGGGGCGAAGCAGAGGTCGCGGAAAGCCTGGAAGCGGCTGATGAGTTCCTTGTTGATTTCGGCCAGCTCGACGGCGAGTTCGTCGATCCACTCATCCAGGGCGATCTTCTTGTCCTCAAGTTCGGCGATACTCAGCCGGCTCATGTCGTCCATGGCAAATCCCCTGACCCGATCAGCAATCTTCATACACCGCCGTTCGGCGGAGTGGGCATCACAACTGTTAGTTGCCGCTTGACGACCGGGGCAAAAAAAGAGGCTCCGGCAACAAAGCCGGAGCCTCAGGTCATGGAGGAGGAAACACCCTCAAGGCCGCCAATCGGCAAACCATTCGGGTCTCGAACGCCGGGGACACCGGCGAACCTTGCGAGCGATACCATAGGCGACAAAGCGGCTCGGGTGGCAGACTCGGAAAGTACGTAGGGGTTTGCACGCAGTGCCGTCGTCATCTCCCGACAGTGCATTCGATCTGGCCATGCGGGTCGTCGGTCGCCACGAACACCTGGTTGTTGTTCTCCAGGCCGAACGGTGAAAGGTTGATCAGCAGATAGTGCTTGTTCGGGCAGGCCATGCTGATGTCAGACAGTTCCGGCACCGCCTCCAGCGCCGCCATGCCCATGCGGTACAGGCTGTCCTGCACGCTGGCGCTGTACGTCGTGGCGAACACCTTGAGCAATTCGCTCAGGATTTTGGCGTTGGCGGCGTCGTAATCGGCAGGCGCCGACGCCCACCGCCAGGACGCGTCCATCGCCGTCGCCGCCATCCGGTCGTGGGTTTCCGGGATCGTGGTGAAGCGGTCGTGGACGTAGTGCTCCCACCCGGACTCGGTGGACTTCAAGAAGGTGAACGCGGCAATCCCGGACTCCGTCGTTACGCCGTCGCGTGTCGCCACCACCTTGGCGAACGGCTTGCCGTTGCTGTCCAGCACGAAGCTGTGCGCATGCGGCACGCCATCCACCGCCAGCCTTGCCCATTTTGTTTCGTGGGCCGTCACCGTCGCGCTGTCCACCTGCGGATAGGAATCCAGCAGCTTCTTCGCTACGGCCGCGCAGAACAGTTCAGTTCCCAAAGACAGATTTTCCCGTGCGACAACATTGACGACGTTCTTTACGGTGTCGGTCGCCACGGATGTGGAGTTGTCGGCGCTGGTGAAAGCGGACTCGAAATCGCCTGTCACCATTGCCCGGACCGTCAGTTCCCGCACGTCGTGCCGTTCCGGCTTGCGGTCGATGCGCATGACGCGGACGTGGTCCTTGCCGTAGGTCTTGTGCAGAAGTGCCATGCCTGATGCTCCTGTGTTGCTAAGCGTGTTCCGCCGCGGCGGCGGTGGCGGCGGCCTCCTGCCGCGCTTCCTCGACGCTGCCGAGGCCGTTGAAGAACAGGTTCAGGATCACGGACACCACGGCGGACAGCAGGATGCCGGACTCCAGCAACGGCAGCAGTTCGTGCGGCAGGTTGTGGAAGAAGGCGGGGGCCACCAGTGGAATCATGCCGAACCCGACCGAGACGGCGACGACGAACAGGTTGTAGGAATTGCTCTTGAAGTTCACGCCCGTCAGTATTCGCGCACCGGTCGCCGCGACCATGCCGAACATGACCAGCCCGGCGCCACCCAGCACGACCTGTGGCACGGCCTCCACCAGCGCCGCCATCTTTGGCAATACGCCGAGGATCAGCATGACCATGCCGCCGGTGACGGTAATGAAGCGTGACCGGACGCCGGTAACGCCAACCAGCCCGACATTCTGCGAGAACGATGTATAGGGAAATGTATTGAAAATCCCCCCCAATATCGTTCCTACCCCGTCGCCCCGCAAACCCCGCGTCAGATCGGCCTGATCGATCGGTTTGCCGGTGATTTCGCTGAGTGCCAGGAACATGCCGAGCGATTCGATCATCACCACCACCATGACGATGCACATGGTCAGGATCGGAATGATATGGAATTGCGGGAAGCCGAAATGGAACGGCACCACGACGGCGAACCAGGACGCGGTTGTCACCTTTTCGAAATGCATCAGCCCGAGCGCCGCGGCCAGCACCGCCCCGGCGATGATGCCCAACAGGACCGCAACGTTGGCAACGAAACCTTGTCCCCACTTGATCAGCGACAGGATGACGACCAGCACGAACAAGGCAATGCCCATGCCGGTCAGTTGCCCGAACGCCGGGTTCGGGATCGCCGCCGGTGTGCCATCGACGATTTTGGTGAACGTTTGCAAGCCACCGCCTGCCCAATTTATGCCCACCTTCATCAGCGAAACGCCGATCACCAGGATGATCGTTCCGGTCACAACGGGCGGAAACAGCGGCAGCAGGCGGCTGATGAACGGCGCGGCCAGCACGGCGAAGATGCCGGCGCCGATGACCGAGCCGTAGATACCCAAAAGGCCGATCTCGGGTGAGGCCGCCATCGACAGCATGGGGCCAACCGAGGCGAACGTTACGCCCATCATGACCGGCAGGCGAATTCCGACGCCGGGAAAACCCAGGCTCTGCACGATCGTTGCCAGGCCGCAGGCGAACAGATCCGCGCTGATCAGAAACGCCACCTGCTCCGGCGGCAGGTTTACGGCGCGGCCGATGATCAATGGAACCGCGACCGCACCGGCATACATGACGAGCACGTGCTGTATAGCCAAAGGTATCAGTCGAGAGACCGGGAGTTGTTCGTCGACGGGATGAACAAAGCTGCTGCGCATCGCGATCTTGTCCTCTCGTGTATGAGGCACGCGAGGCAGGCAAGTTCCGGACCAGTCCGGGCTATCCGCCCAGATAGAATTCGCGGATCAACTCATTGTTGTTCAGCTCATCGACGGATTTGCCTTCGAACGCGATGTGCCCGTGCACGATCACGTAGCCCCGGTTGGCGATGCGGATCGCCTGGGTGAAATTCTGTTCTGCCATCAATACTGTCAGGCGGAAGCTGTCCTTCAGTTCCTTGATCTTGTCGACGGTCCTTGCCACCAGCAAGGGTGCCAGGCCGACGGACGGTTCATCGATCAGAAGCAGCCTCGGTGCCGACATCAATGCGCGGCCGATTGCGAGCATCTGCTGCTCGCCGCCGCTCATGGATCCGGCGTATTGCTTGCGCCGTTCCGCCAGGCGCGGAAACACCTCGAAGCAGAAAGCCAGGTTGTCCTGGATCGCCGGACGCGCTTTCTTGCGGAATGCGCCGAGCAGCAGATTTTCCGTCACGGTCAGGCGGGGGAACAGGCGGCGTCCCTCCGGCACGAAGGCAATTCCCAGATCGACGATCGTTTCGGTCGGCAAGCCAATCAGTTGGTGGCGGGTGCCGTCGATTTCGGCGATGATGGAACCGGCGGAGGGCCGCACCATGCCCATGATGCATTTCATCAGTGTGGACTTGCCATTGCCGTTGGTGCCGAGCAGCGCGACGGTCTCGCCTTCCTGTACCGAGAGCGATACGTCATGCAGCACCCGCACGGCGCCGTAGCCCGCGTCCAGGCCTGAGATGGCAAGGCTAGCTGCCAAGGTAGGCCGCCACGACGTCGGGTTGGCGGATGACATCCTTCGGCTCCCCGTCGGCGATTTTTCGTCCCGCGACCAGAACCACCAGGCGTTGCGAAAATGCCAGCACCGCGCGCATGATGTGCTCGATCATGATGATCGTGACGCCTTGTGCGTTCAGTTTTTGCAGCAAGGCCAGGATGTCGTCGACTTCCTGATGCGACAGGCCCGCCATCGCCTCATCCGCGATCAGAAGGCGCGGTTTCGACGCCATCGCGCGCGCCAGTTCCAGCTTGCGCATTTCGATCTGCGTCAGGTCCGCCGGCCGCCTTTCGGCTTTCGGCAACAGTCCGACCATGTCGAGGAGTTCTTCGCAACGATCGTCCACATCGGCGGACCGTCTTCCTTGCCTGACATCCGCGGCATAGAGGATTGGGACGCGAACATTCTCCGCCAGTGTCAGCGTCGGGAACGGCCGCGGCAACTGGAAGCTGCGCGCCATTCCTAAACGTGTGCGCTGATGCGCCGTCAAACCGTTCAGCCGCTGCCCGGCGAAGGTGACCTGCCCGGAATCGTTTTGCATCGTGCCGCACAGGCAATTCACCAACGTGCTTTTGCCTGAGCCGTTCGGACCGATCAGCCCCAGCCTTTCACCCTCGGCCACGTTCAGGTTGACGTCGGCCAAAGCCAGGAAGCCGCCGAAGCGCTTGCCCAGGCCCGAGACCGTCAGCAGGGCGCTCATCGCCTGATCCACCCGACAATCCCGCGTGGCGCGGCGACAACGAAAACCACCAGCAGCACGCCGACAAGCAGAAGCGACAATTCGGAGGAAATGGTCACCGCCGCCAACTGCTCCAGCGTCCCCAGCAAGGACGCCCCGATCAGCGGTCCGAGCCAGGTTGATGTGCCGCCGATCAGCGGCATGGCGATTGTATTGACGGCGTAGCTCAGGCTGAAGCCGGAGGCAGGATCGAGGTAGGTCACGTAATACGGCAGCGGCGCCCCCGCCATGCCCATGAAAGCACCGGACAGCGACGTCGCGATCAGCTTCAGTTTCAGAGTCGGAACGCCGGATGCCTCGGCTGCCAGTTCGTCGTCGCGGATTGCGGAAAACCCGTACCCCAGGCGGGAAAACTGGATGGCGCGTGCGCTCGTCAACGCCAGCACCGACAGCAGCAGCATCACCAGAAACAAATACTGAATGTAATCACCCCCAATGATCGGCGATTCCGCCGGCCGGACCACGTAGGCCCCGCGGGAGCCGCCGACAAAATCCCAGTTGGTGACCAGGGTTTGCGCCACCACCGCCATCGCCAGTGTCGCGATCGAGAAGAACGTGCCGCGCAGCCGCAACGTCAAATAACCCATCCCGAGGCCGACAATTCCCGCCACCGCGCCGCCAAGCAGCATCATCAGCGGCAACGGCAGCGACGTGGTCTTGTGCAGAACGACACTCGTATAGGCACCCAAGGCAAAAAAAGCGGCGGTGCCGAAATTCACATACCCTGTGTAGCCGCCCAGGATGTTCCAAGCCGTTGCCAGCACGATATACTGGAGCACGACGTAGCCGGCGAAGAAAACGTAAGGATTGTCGATCAGCCGGGCGATCGCAAAGACCGAAATCGCCACAAGCAGGGCCAGCACGACGAAGCGAGCATTCCGCATCAGCTTCGGCCCAGCAGTCCGGCTGGACGAACCGCGAGCGTAATCAGCAGGAAGCCGAATGCAACCGCCGGAGACCACGACGGCCCGTAAAACGTCGATGTCAGGCTTTCGACAATTCCCAAAATCAGCGCGGCGGCCACGGTTCCGGCGAAACTCCCCAACCCGCCCATGACGCAGATCGCGAAAATGCGGCCGATATAGTCCCGCGCCATCGAAGGCTCGACCGGCTGGATGACGATCAGGATCGCGCCTGCAATGGATGCCGTGGCGATCGACAGTCCGAAAGCGATGCGCTTGATCCGCCCGGGATTGGCCGCCATCAGCCGCAGCGCCTGCGGATCCTGTGCGACCGCCTGGATCGCCCGGCCGGTGAAGGTGTGCGACATGAACAGTTGCAGGATGCCGACCAGCGCCAGCGAGACAACGAATGGCACAAGCAACCGCAACGGCAGATCGATCACGCCAGCATGGAGGCTTGGCCCGATATAGGGTGCCTCCACGAGCCGGTAATCGACCCCGAAGGCAAGGACCAGCAGGACTTCGGTAATGAACAGGATACCGAAGAAAAACGCCAGGCCGCGAATTGACGTTTCGCCTCGCCGCTCGAACGATACATCGTAGACGTAGTAAATCCCGACACCCAGAAGATAGAACGCGGGCAGCAGGATGATGCTCGCGAGTATCGGGTCCAAGCCAAACACGCTGTTGGCGATGAAGGCCGTGTACGACCCGAGAACAATGAACGCCGGATGCGCAATATTCACGATGTCGAGCAATCCGAACGAAATCGACACGCCAATGGTCACGGCCGCGTAGAAGCCGCCCAGCAAAAGGCCCGACACCAGGGCGTTGCCCAGCAGATCGAACGATAGATCCATGCATGTGCTTCCGACGTTTCCCGCCGGCAGTGTGACCGATGCAATGCGGCTTGGCCAGAGACCGCGCGCCGCAACTATCGCATCGTGGATTTCGGTGTCGGCACGATCCGGGTCACGACGATAGCAGACCGATCAAGGTATTGAGGAATTCGCGGTGCCATCTCGGTCTTCCAGTAGTCCGACTCGTAGACCGCCTTATACAGCGCCTCGCGTTGCTCTTCGCTCTCGAACCGCCGCAGCCACACATAGACCGAGGGATCGGTCTCGCCCCGGAAACTGCCGGCGATCACCATGCCCTTGGAGAGCTGGAACGGAATGATCTCCTCCTCCATCACCCTCACCCAGGCGTCCATTTGGCCCGGTAGCACCTTGTATTGGCGCAATTCATAGAATGCCATGCGTTGCCTCCTGATCGTCCGGACAGGAAGCCGCGGCACGCGTCCCGATGCAACTACCGCTCCGTCGACTGCCGCTGCGCGGGCAGGGCCTTGCCGCCGGCGCTCGCCCGCGCCTGCCGTAGCAGTTCGCCGCAGCGCGCGTCATCCGCCTCCGATGTGCCGAACTGTATCGTCGGCAGGATCGCCAGCGGTGCGAACAGCACCGCCAGTCCCGCCGCGGCACCGAGCCGCGCCGCGACCTCCGCGCCCGGTCGGATCGACGGGTCCTTGAACGTGCCGCCAATGTCGATGCGCGTCGGCAGCGAGCCAATACTGAAGTGCTTCGCATCGGTCTTCAGCGCCAAGTCGATCGTCTCCTTGCTGAGATTGACGTCGCCGCCGACGTTCACAATCGCCTCCCCGGTGTCCAGCGTCAGCACTTTGAAGTCCAGCAGGCCACGTCTCAGCCACAGGTCGCCCACAAAGCACTGCACGGGTGTTTGCCGCGGCATGCCCAGCGCCGACAGTAGCGCGTTCCCGAACTCCAGCCCGGTCAGGTCGATCAGCACCGAGGACAGGTTGCCGCCGGCCATCGCCATCTTGATCTCGCCATTGCCGTCGCCGACGAGCGTGGCCAGCGAATCCCCGCTCGAATCGATCGCGCCAACGCCGCTGATCGACCCGGCGCCCTGGAACGTATGCGTCGCCGCCATCAGCCGCGACACGTCCAGGTTCTGCATCCGCAGGTCCGCCCGCGCATGCAGGTTCTTTCCGGAGGTTGGAGTCAGGTCGATATTGCTCAGCAGATGCCCCTTGCCGACACCGAAGCTGATCGGATGGATCTCGATGCGCCCGTTGACGACGTCCAGCCGGACGGTCACGTCATCCAGCGGGACGTCGCGGCCCTCGATATGCGCGCCATGATACCTCAGATGGATGTCCGCCCAGTTCAGCCGCGGCACGCTGATCGGCGTATCTGGCAGCAGCTTGCTACTCGCCCGCGCCTTCGCCGCCGCTTCCCGTTCCTGCGGCGTGGCATTGGCGGTCGTCGCGCGGCCCGGCGTGCCGCCGATGAAGCCATTCAGGTCGGTCAGATCGACCCGGTTTGAACGCAGATCGAGCGTCACCACCGGCTTGTCCTTGCCGTTGACCTCCGTCCCGCCAGGCTGTTCCAGGATCGACCCTTCGACGTCGGAACTGCCGAGCCGCCCCTGGAGATCCTCAAAGCGAATATTTTCCAGGCCCTGCAGATCGAGCTTGCCGGCGACCTGATAGGCCGGAGTCTTGGGAATCGGGAAGCCGACCAGCGGCTCCAGCAGGCCCATATCGGGCCCGCTGAGCCGCAACCGGACATTGGCGCCCTTGAACGCCGTCGGGTCCTCCAGCGTCCCGTTCAGCGACACCCGCGTCGGCCCGTTCGCCAGCACCAGATCGATCGGCCAGGGATGGTCGTGATCCCGCAGCGACAGCAGCGCCCCGCCAACCAGCCGCGCGGTGATCGGCTGGGCGACATAGGTGCCCTTGGCATCGACCACGATCTTCGCGTCGTCTCCCTGGCCCTCGGTGGCGACCCGGGCGTTGAAGTCGGTCTTCAGCTTGGGCATCAGCACATGGACGTCGCCGTTGTTGATCCGCAAGTCGCCGATTTGCGGGGTGCTGCCGCTGCCTCCGCCGGACGTCAGGCGAAAGTTGGCGGTGCCATCGCGGGTCTCGGCGGCATAGATCTTGGGGGCGTCGAGGCCGATATACGGCAGGATCAGGCCGCGGCCCTCAAGAAAAGGCAGCACCTCAGCCTGGATCGTCAACGTGCCGATGGAGGCGAAGGGCGGATCGCCGCTTGGCCATTCCGGCGGGTTGGCGACCACCACATCGTCGGCCGCCACCTCGATATGGCGGCGCAATCGGACATGCAGATGCGAGATCGTCACCGGCCGCCCCAGCGCGGACGACGCCTGCGACTCCACAATGGGGATGAACCAGTCCCAGTTCCACACCGCCGCCAGGATCACCAGCAGCACGACCGGGACAGCGATCCAGATCAGACGTCTCGTGGATTTTGCCATGGCGGCGGAACGGAGCCGCCCCGCGGGGAGTTCCCTGCCCGGGCATCACGTGCACGCGGTAGGTCTAGTGCCGAACCATCCCGGCACCCGGCATGTTCTGCCGCCAGAAGCGCCGCAAACCGAGCACGCAGACCGGCAGCACCTGCTCGGAGTCCTGCATGAGCGATTCCATGGCATCATCGGGCAGCGCATCGCCGCGCTCCGCATCGGACAGCGTCATCCCGGCCAGGCTGGCGATGGGAATCAGCAGCACGGAGGCGTCCTCATCCGCCAGGGCCGGCTGCCACGCCTCGGACCGCAGGCTGACGGCCTGCATGAAGCCGGCGGCCCAGTCCTCGGCGACGGTGGTGCCGGCTTCGTCCTGCCAGAGGATCGCGCTGTAGTTCAACTGCGTGGCGTCCAAGCCGGCCTCGATCGCGTCGTAGCGCTCGAATATCGCGCCCTCGACCGCGGCCTTTTCCTCCGCATCGGCATAATCCGGGTCTTCGTTGTCCCAGACCTCCGACAGCCATTCTTCGCGCGGCACCGTTTCCGGCCCCGCCACCAGCCCGGCAAGGAACCCGTCGAGTTCGGACAGGTCCATGCACCCCGGGGGGGCGCTGGAGGAATTCAGGAAGTGCGCGAGTTCATCGAGAGACACCGGGCCACCGTCCGCTGCTATTGGGTCTGGTTATAGAGCCTTCGTGCGACGACATGAAACGGTCCATTGCATGACAGATAAAGCGATGGTTCGCCAGACCGGGCCGTCACGCAAGAAGTGATGTTATCATGGACCAGGTGCAGTTGAGAGCGACTCTTCCATCCCCCGTCATGGCCCGGCTGGTCCGCATGGGCGCCAACTTGCTCGGACCTGCGCATCGGCATCGCCCCCGTGCCATGGCCGGGCTTGGCCTGGCTTGGCCCGGCCATGACACGAAATCCACGCTCGTGCCGATTCGATAAGGTAGCGCCCATGCGGACAAGCCGGCCATGACGTCTTGGGCGGGTAGGGTCGCTCTCATAAACCGTTCATACTACGCCGATCGGCGATAACTGCGTGCCTCGCCTCACTTCCTCAAAGCGGGCCGCGGCGAGATATTACACCGAATCGCCAGTATGCAGAACGGCCAAGGGAAAATCTGACATCAGCCGGTCAAGTGGAAGTTCCGGCCCCGCCACAACAATGTCCCGGCCGAAAACTGTCCTCAATTCCCGGCCATGCAGTTCCGCCGGAAGCGCGATGCTGGTCTGCCGCAACGCCGCGGGTTGCAACCGGAGGGAGCGGTCATCACGCAACACGCCATGCACAAGTCCGGGCACGACGACGACGACCGCGGATGTCTCATCGGTCCGGGCGAACGCGATGACGTGATCCGCCATCGCCCCTTTCGCCGTCAGCGGCACGTAGCCGCCGCGCGCGAATAACCCGGCATGCTGGCGGCGCAACCCGAGGACCAGGCGCATCGCAGCCTGCTTGACCCGGCCATCGCGCCACGTCTCCGCCAGCCGTATCACATCCGCAGCTTCCGCCAGGGCCGCTCGCCGGCGGTCGTAATCCACCGGGCGGCGGTTATCCGGATCGACCAGGCTGAAGTCCCAGAACTCGGTCCCCTGGAAGAAATCCGGCATCCCTGGAACCGTCATTTTCAGCACGGCCTGGGACAGGCCATTGACCGCACCGGCTGGCGCGATCAGGTCGACGAAGTCGCGGGCCAGATCGAGAAAACCGGTCCTTGGTTGGAACAACCGGACAAGGAAGTCCCGCGCGGTGGTCTCATACCGCTCATTCGGTGCGGTCCAGTCGGTTCGCAGCTTCGCCTCGCGCAGCGCCTTTTGCTGCCAGCCCGCCAGGCGTTCCACAAACTCGCCGCGACCGGCCTCGTCCGCCGCATCCAGATCCAGCGGCCATGCACCGACAATCATCTGATACAGCATGATCTCATCGGCCGGGTCCGGCCGATCGGCGGCAGGCTTCAGGGCAAGGCATCGCCGCAGGAAGTCGGCCCACGCGTCGGGCACTTCGCTGATGACCGCGAGTCGAGCCCGCAGATCCTCGCCGCGTTTATGGTCGTGCGTCGCCGTGGCGAGCATCGCGTCCGGAAACGCCGCCAGGCGGTTCGTGCTCGCTGCGTGGAAAGCCTCGATGGACAGGCCCAAACGAGATGCATCGAACCCGACGTCGTTGCGCGACAGCAGGCGGCCATATCGGTAGAACGCCGTATCCTCGACCGCCTTCGCCGCCACCGGGGCGCTGAGCTGCTGGAATCGTGTGCCCGCCAGCCGGCGAAGCCGCGCCGTAACCTTTTCGCCTTCCTCGCCGCCCAGCCAAAGATCCAGTTGATCCAGCACCGACTGGGCGGAGGCAGGCGTCGCCGCCTTCGCCGCATCAAGCGCCCGCGTAAAGGCGATCTGATCGATGGACGATCGTTTCGCCCCCGCGTTATAGCCCCGATACACCGGGAAATGCGACAGCAGCGCGAGCAGACCGCGCCGGATTGCCGCCGCCGATATATCCCGCGTCCTGGTATCGAGTCGCGCCAGACGATGCAGCGCCGAGGTGACCGCGCCAAGCTGGGCATCGAAGCCGCGCTGCAGGATTTCCAGACGGGCGGGGACTTCCTCCTGGTCGAAATCGCCGGGACGGCCGGTCAGGTCGTGCCACAATTCGGCCAGCGCGCCCTCGCTCGACGCATCGTGCTGCACCGCGCTGACTTCGTTCATGAAGTCATAGCCGCTGGTGCCGTCCACGCCCCAGTCGTCCGGAAGCACCTCGCCCCGGCCAAGGATTTTCTCCACCACGATATAGGCCCGACGATCGGGGGCGATCTCTTGAAGGCGTTGGCGCAAGCGGCGGCAATAGCCGGGCGGGTCGGACAGGCCATCGACATGGTCGATACGAAATCCGTCGATCAGGCCATCCTCGTAGAGGCGGAACAAGGTCGCATGGGTTTCTTCGAAAACCTTCGGCTCTTCGATGCGCAACCCGGCGAGCCCGTTGATGTCGAAGAAACGCCGCCAGTTGATCTCATCGCCCGCCACGCCCCACCATGCCAGGCGGTAATGTTGCCGTTCCAGCAGCGTATGAAGCTGGCAGCGGCCGCTGGAGTTTGACGGATCGAAGGATTTCAAACCCGGCTTCAACAATATGGGCGTAGTCGGAGGGATCGATCGGGAAATCGTTGTCGAAATAACGAACCACCGGCTCCCCGCCCGGGGATTGCGCCAGCCGGAGTTCCCCCACCGTCAAAGCCTCCCCATACGGGCGGCCCAGGAACGGTGCCAGCACCTTGCCGCGCAGATCGGGATCGTCGCAGTCCCAATCTATATCGAAGAAATCGGCATAGCGGCTGGCGCGGCCATGCCGCAGCAGGTCGGTCCACCAAGGGTTGTCCGCGCCTCCGACCGCCATGTGGTTCGGCACGATATCGACAATGAGCCCAAGCCCGGCGGCACGCAGGGCCGCGACAAAGTCGCGCAGCCCGCGCTCGCCGCCCAGTTCCGGATTGACTGTCCCCGGATCGACCACATCGTAGCCATGTATCGACCCGGCCGCCGCCTTCAATATCGGCGAAGAATAAACATGGCTGATTCCAAGATCAACCAAATACGGAATCAGGACTTTCGCGTCGCCGAACGTGAACCCCTTGTGAAGCTGCAACCGCATCGTCGCCCGCGGACGGGCGGTCAATGCCCCGGTCACTGTCTAGGCCGCTCCGCCGCCACGAAGTCTATCCGGCGCGCGACCGCTTCTTCTTCCAGTATCGAAGCGGCAGGCGCATGCAGCCGCCGCCGCCAGTTGGGATGTTCCGCCACGGTGCCAGGCAAATTCGGCTGTTCGTCCTGGCCGAGAAAATCCTCAAGCGGGATCAGCGATAACGGCACTTCGGTCTTGGCAACGTATTTCACCGCCGCGTCCACGACCGCATCCGTTTCTTGTGGTCCCGGAACAGGCCCCTCGGTGACGTGCTCGCGCACGAAGGCGTTCCATAGTAAAGGCCGATCTTTGTCTCGCTCGGCACGAACGGTGTCGGGATCGACGCCTTCACCAAGACGCCCGTGCTCGTGCCGAACCTCGATGTCGCTGCCCTTCCACCAGCCCGCCACGGTCGGCAGGTCATGCGTGGAGGTCATCGCGACCGCGCTGCTGCCCCAACCGCGCGGCGGAATAAAGCCGGACTGCGTATCACGCTCGAACCAGAGAACACGCATGCCATGGATCCCGCCTTGTTCCAGCATATCGTGGAAACCCTCGGGCACCGTTCCAAGGTCCTCCCCGATCACGACGACGTTGTGGCGGACGGATTCCAACGCCAGCAGCCGCAACAGATCGACGACGGGATAATTCAGATAGGCACCGTCGGCCGGGGACGCACCCTCGGGCACCAGCCAGAGCCGTGCCAGTCCCATTGCGTGGTCGACACGGATACCGCCAACGTGGCGCATCGCGGCCCGTAGCGTCGCGAGGAACGGCGCGAATCCATTTTCCTCCATTGCGCGCGGCGAAAATCCCGTCAGGCCCCAATCCTGGCCCTTGGGATTCAACAGATCCGGAGGCGCACCGATCGTCAGCCCGAGCAGGATGTCGTCCTGCCGGCTCCAGGCATGGCTGCCGTCCGGGTCCATCCCGACCGCGAGGTCGCCGATGAGGCCGATGCGCATGCCGGCCTCGCGTGCCGCGCGCTGCGTCGCGTCAACTGAACGGTCCGCGATCCATTGCAGGAACTGATGAAATAAAATCTCCTCCGACTGCGCATCGGCGAAGAATGCGACAGCGGCGCCGCGCGGATCGCGCAGATCCGCCGGCCAGGTGCGCCACTCCTGCTTCGGCATCCGCGCGGCATGCAGCGCCTCGAAGCACGCATGTTCGAACAGCAACGGACCCTGGTCCGCCCGGAAGCGCCCGAAGTCGGCGCCCAGCGGACCATCCCAGTCGGCGCTATCCAGGAACGCATCGAACAGCTTGCGCAGCACGGCGTATTTCGCGGCGGAGGCTGCCGGCCAGTCGATCAGGCCATTCGACAGCCCGGGTTCGGCCCCCGGCACTTCCGCGAGCGCGGCGGCATACGCGGGCTTGCCGAACACCAGTTCCGGCGCCGCGTGCAGCGGATTCAGGAACAACCGGCTCGACGGCGAATACGGGCCGAAACGTTGTGGATCAGCAGCATACAGCGCATGCATCGGGCTCAGGGCGATCGCATCCGCGCCCTTTTGCCCCGACACCCGCGCCAGTTCCGCGGCGCCCCCAAGATCGCCGATGCCGACGTCACCAGGATGGTTCAAACCGTAAAGCTGCGCGGCCAAGCCCCACAGCCGCGCGTCCGGAACGACATCCTCGATCGAACGGCAGCGCGCGGGAGAAACCGCAAGCACGATCTCACGATCTTCAACCCGAAGCCGGTGGTAGCCGATTTCCGCGATGGCGGGGATGCGCAGCCTGCCGCGGGCCGGAAGCAGGGCGATCTGCCGCGTCTCGCCGCGTTCCAACACCAGTTCCGCCGGCTGCGATTCATTGCCGCCGACGTCCAGCCGGGTCGGGCGGCCCGCCACCGCCGTCACCAGCGGCGGCAAATCGGCCAGGCTGCTGCGCTTGCTGAGCACACGGCGGCTGGCCGACAGTTCTCGCCCTGTATCTGCCGGCAGTCCCAGGGCACCCAGAACGCGCCGCAGCACCGGTGCCGAAACAACATGCGGCCGGCCCGCGTAGTCCTGCCACTCAACCGCGATACCGGCCCTCCGGGCCAGGTCGCGAAGGACTTCGTCGCTCATGCAGCATCCTCCAGATAGGCGGCTGTCATCGGCCCCGGACCCTGTGGATCACCGGAAACAAACAGCAGCCGGCCCGGCGGGACGTTGAACGACACGGATTCCCGCCCCAAGTTCGTTACGATAGTCAAGTGCGAGCCGTCGCCCAACCGCCAGCCCGCCACAACCGCCTTCACGCCGATCGGCTTCGCCCCGGTCGATGTCGTGCCGCGCAAACGGGGCACGATCTCCTGCATGCGTATGCCGATCAGCCGTTGATAAAGCGCGAATCGTTCGGCCGAACCCGGGCAGTCGGCCTTCGGAATGGATGCGGCGAAAGTCGCCGCCGCGTTCGGATCGGGAATCCGCTCGCGCTGTTCCGGATCGGCGAAGGCCGGGAATCCCGCGAATTCCTTCCGCCGTCCTTCGCGCACCGCATCCGCGAGTTCGTTGTGATGGTCGGTGAAGAACAGGAACGGTGTCGTGCACGCGGTTTCCTCGCCCATGAACAGCAGAGGAATCTGCGGACACAGCATCTGCAAGGCGATGGCCGCCTCCAGCGCCGGTGCCGCGGTCAGCATAGTCAGCCGCTCGCCGAGCGCGCGATTGCCGATCTGGTCGTGGTTTTGCAGGAACAGGACGTGCGCATACGGCGGCAGATCGCCCGAGGGTTCGCCTCGCTCCGCCTTCAGATAGTTCGATCTTTCACCCTGGTAGACCCATCCCTCGGCCAGGACCCGCGCCAGCTTCGCCGCCGGATCGCTGGCGTAGTCGGCGTAGTAGCCGCCGTCCTCGTCGGTCAGCAGGACATGCAGGACATTGTGGCCGTCGTCGTTCCATTGCGCATCGACCGCCTGCCGCAGATGCGCGGCGTTGTTGTGATGCTCCAGGATCAGGTGCACATGGCGGTCCGCCGGGACCGTGGAGCGGACGGCAGCGGCCATTTCCTCCACCCAGTCCTGTTCCTGGATCGCGTGCACGGCATCGAAGCGCAGCCCGTCGAAGCCATATTCCATCAACCACATCAGGACGTTGCCAATGAAATAATCCCGCACTTCCCGGCGGCGGAAGTCAATCGCCGGACCCCAGGGCGTGTGCACGTCGTCGCGAAAAAACTGAGGCGCATACAACGACAGATAGTTCCCGTCCGGTCCGAAGTGATTGTAGACCACGTCCAGGAAGACCATCAGGCCGAGGCCATGGGCGGCATCCACCAGTGCCCTCAATTCGGACGGCGTGCCGTAGGCCGAGTCGGGCGCCCAGGGCAGCACGCCGTCGTAGCCCCAGTTGCGCTGGCCCGGAAAATCATTGACCGGCATCAGCTCGACCGCCGTGACGCCCAGGCGTTTCAGCCGGGCCAGGTCGTCGCGGATGCCGCGGAAGCCGCCCGCCGCGCCTGCATGCACCTCGTAGATGATGGTTTCCGTCCACGGGCGGCCGCGCCAGTCCGGATTGCGCCACACGTAGTCGCCGGCTTCGACGACACTGGCGTCATGCACGTCCGGCGATTGGGCGCGCGAGGCTGGATCAGGCACCATCAGGCCGTCGGCCAGCCGGTAATGGTACTCGGTCCCGGGTGGGACCGGCGCGACCGCTTCGAACCAGCCGTCAGGGGACCGCCGCATCGGCAGCAACCCGCCGCCTTCGATGGCCACCGACACGGTCTCCTGAGCCGGTGCCCACAGGCGAAATTCCACCGATCCCTCATCGAGGCGCGTCGCGCCAAATCGGCACACGGGGACCATCTTGTTATTCATGCACGCCTTCCTTGCCCGAAAACCGGGCCGTCGCGGCAGAACCGACAGAGAATCCGTCGTCGCTCAAATATCGCATCTATGCCCGTACCGTTGCTTTGTGCACCCGAAGGTGCACACCGAAACGGGCTTTCGCCCGGCTCGTTCCACTGTTTCGGGTAAATCCTCCTATCGTGCGCCAGAATATCCGGCCCGCGTCTTCCCGCGCGCCAACTGGTTCAGTTGGCGGGCGACAGAAACAGGGCCGAAAGCGGCGGCAGGGTGAGCGCCAGCGACTGCGCCTCACCGTGCATCTGGTGCGGCGCGGTGTCGATGCCTCCGTTATTTCCCATGTTCGAGCCACCATAGACCGCCGCATCGGTATTGAGCAGTTCCCGCCAGAAGCCCGGACGCGGCACGCCGATGCCGTAACCGTGCCGGGGAACCGGTGTCATGTTGCAGACGACAAGCACCATCCGCGAGTCTTCGTTCCCATACCGCAAAAAGGCGAACACCGAGTTGGTCCTGTCGTCTCCGACCACCCAGCGGAACCCATTCGATATGGAATCGCGTTCATGTAAGGCATTTTCGGCACGATAGAGCGCGTTAAGGTCGCGCACCAGAGTCTGAATGCCACGATGACGTGCATGATCGAGCAAATCCCAGTCAATCGCACCATCGTGATTCCATTCCCGCCACTGCGCGATCTCTCCGCCCATGAACAGCAGTTTCTTACCCGGATGGCCCCACATGAAGCCGAAATAAGCACGCAGATTGGCGAAGCGCTGCCAGTCGTCACCGGGCATCTTCTCGATCAGAGACCCCTTCCCGTACACGACCTCGTCATGCGACAGCGGAAGAACGAAATTCTCCGCGAATGCATACAGCAGGCCGAACGTCATCTCGTTGTGATGCCAGCTCCGGAAGATCGGCTCGAACTCCATGTAGCGCAGCGTGTCGTGCATCCACCCCATGTTCCATTTGAACGAAAACCCGAGTCCGCCGTCGCGGATGGGGCGCGACACGCCCGGCCAGGCCGTCGACTCCTCGGCAATCGTCATCGCGCCGTGGCTGCGTTCCTCGGCCACGGCATTGAAGTGGCGGAGGAAGCCGATGGCCTCAAGATTCTCCCGGCCGCCGTAGATATTGGGAACCCACTCGCCCTGCTTGCGGCTGTAGTCGCGATACAGCATCGAGGCGACCGCATCGACCCGCAGGCCGTCCACATGGAAGTGCTCCAGCCAGTGCACGCCGCTGGCGATCAGGAAACCCTGAACCTCGCGCCGGCCGAAATTGTAGATGTAGGTGTTCCAATCCTGGTGGAACCCCTCCTTCGGGTCGGCATGCTCGAACAGCGCCGTGCCGTCGAAACGGGCCAGGCCATGCGCGTCGGTGGGGAAATGCCCCGGCACCCAATCGATGATCACCCCGATGCCCGCGCGATGGCACGCATCGACGAAACGGGCGAACCCCTCCACCGGCCCGAACCGGCCTGATGGAGCGAACAGCCCGAGCGGCTGATAGCCCCACGATCCGCCGAACGGATACTCCGCTATTGGCATCAACTCGACATGGGTGAACCCCATGTCGACGACGTACGGCACCAGCCGTTCGGCCAGGTTGTCCCAACTCGCACAACGGCCGGGACCGGGGCGGAACCACGACTCGGCATGCACCTCATAGATGGACAGCGGCGCATCAACCCCATGGCGGGCCGCCCTGCCCTGCATCCAGGCCTCATCGTGCCAGACGAACGGCTCGGGGTTCGCCACCACCGAGGCGGTGGCCGGCGGCTGCTCCGTCGCCTTCGCCAGCGGATCGGCCTTGTCCGGCAGACGCGCGCCATCAGCGCCGACAATGGCGAACTTGTAACGGGCGCCGGGGCCGACCCGCGGCAGAAACAGCTCCCACACGCCGGAGGGATAGCGCAGGCGCATCGGATGGCGCCGGTTGTCCCAGGTGTCGAAGTCGCCGACGACCGACACCGCGCGCGCGTTCGGCGCCCAGACGGCGAAGCGCGTGCCGCGCACCCCGTCGATCGTCACCGGGTTGGCGCCGAGGGTGAAGGCGATCTCGAACAACCGGCCTTCGTTGAACAGATGCAGGTCGGTTTCGCTCAGCAGCAGGTCGTAGGAGTAGGAGTCCTCGGTGTCCTGCACGGCGCCCGGCCACTGGATGCGGAAGCGGTAAGGCTCATGGCCTTCCACCCGGCCCATGAACAGCCCGGCCGGTTCGGTCGGGGACAGGGTGCCCAGATGCCGCCCGTCGCTGCGCGCCACCACCTCCACCCCGTCGGCGCCGGGCAGGAAGGCGCGCACATAGCGGCCGGCGGCGGTCTCGAACGGTCCCAGCACGGCGAACGGGTCGCGCAGGCAGCCGGATGTGAGCTGCCAGGATTGCTCCGGCGAGATCGACGGGATCACGACAACGTCATTCATGCCACAGCCTCGATTCCCAGCAGGTGCCGCGTCCGGGCGGCCAATCCATACAGCGGCACGTCGATCCAGGTCGGACGATTTGCGGATTCATAGACCACTTCGTAGGCCGCCTTTTCGATCAGGAACAAATCCAGCAACTCCGGTGCGAGGGCAATAGGCGCTTCTGCATTGATCGATGCAATGGCATCCCGATAGCCTGCCGTAAAGGATTCAGTGGCCCGCACGACGAAGCTGTCCAGGAAGGCATTCACCTGTTCGTCCGGCAGGTGGGCATGGCTCGCCAGGCTGCGCCGCTTGGTCACGGCCGCGGCATAGGCGAAGGACCGCAGGACCCCGGCGACATCGCGCAGCGGGTGGTCCTTGGCGCGCCGCATCTCCACCGGGCGGGCCGGCTCGCCTTCGAAGTCGATAATCGAGACGTCGCCGTTGACCACCAGGATCTGGCCCAGATGCAGGTCGCCATGGATGCGGGTAAGGGTCGAGCCGACTGCCGCCCGGGCCATCGCGGGCAGGCAGGCAAACAAAGCCTCTCGCGTCTCGATCATGGCAGCCCGGTCCTGCTCCGCCGCGGCTTCCATCGGCCCCGTTGCCTCGATCGCGCGGTAGGCGGCGGTCAACTGATCGCGGACCCGGTCCGCGAAGACCTCCGCATCCGCGGCGACGGCGGTCGCGGGGGCGAAGGCCGGATCGGACGACGGCCGGGCCAGGATCGCATGCATCTCGCCCAGGCGGCTGCCCAGCAGGGCGGCGAACCGGGCGTAATCCGCGTGGTTGGTTGCATCGACCAACGCCGCCTCGGTTCCGCCGGTGATGTCGGACAGGCCCCGCACCAGCAGATCCAGCGTCCAGGTCCAGGCATCGCCCTGATTGCGCACGAACGCCTGGGCGATACCGAGCGCGTGACGCACCCCGGCGGGATCGACCCGGACGACCTCGCCCAACAGGGCCGGGGTGTTGGCGAACCCCTGCTCGGTGAGATGGCGGCCCATCTCGGCCTCCGGATGCGGCCCGGAGGTGATCCGGCGGAACATCTTGACGATGGCGATCTCGCCCACGATCACCGAGGAGTTTGACTGTTCGGCCGAAATCCAGTGGATCTCCACGCCCTCCGGGACGACGACGTCCTTCATCTTCGACGTCGGCTCGAACCGCAGCACGCCATGTTCAGTGGCGATCACATCCTTGTCGGTCAGCGCGGACAGGACCCCGAGCGCGAATCCAGGCGTGGCGAAAGCGTCGGTCAGCAGCCCCACCTTGGGGCCGCGGCGAACCCGGGCGATGGCCAACTGAGACGGCAGCGGCGCCGCGGTATCCCCCCAGACAATGCCGATCGGCAGCAGCCAGCGCGACGGGCCGGCGGTTGTTTCGGCTTCTATCTCCAGCAGCAGGACTTCCTCCGCCAGCAGCCGAGTCAGCAGGGCGATCCTGGCGGAGCGCAGCTTCTGGTCCTTAAGCGCGAACCAACGGCGCTTCGCCAGATACTGCGGCAGGATGTCGCGCTCAATCACCGGCTTGACGGCCTGGATCGCGTCCGCGAGGTCGCGGCGCATGACGATGGTTTGGTATTCGGGCATGGGTTCCGGCGCGGGGGTGTGGGGGGACGGCCACTCGTTGGCCTTCGACAGCACGAACCAATAGAAGCCGTAAGGTGGCAAGGTCAGCAGGTAGGTCAACTGGCCGATCGGCGGAAAAACCGAGTGTCCGTCGAGCTCGATCGGCACGCGGCCGTTGAATTCCGACAGATCCAACTCGACCGCCTGCGGCGTGCGCGACAGGTTCGCGACGCACAGGATCGTGGTGTCCTCGCCTTCGCGCAGATAAGCCAGGATCTTGCGGTTCTTCGGATACAGCAGCCGGTAGCCGCCGCGGCCGAACACCTTGTATTGCCGCCTGATCGCAATCGTTCGCCGCATCCATGATAGTAACGAATGCGGATCGGCTGCCTGAGCCTCCACATTCACCGTCTGGAACGCATACAGCGGGTCCATCACCATCGGCAGCACCAGCCGCGACGGATCGGCCACCCGCGAAAATCCCCCGTTGCGGTCAGAGGACCACTGCATCGGAGTGCGCACACCGTTACGGTCGCCGAGATGGATGTTGTCGCCCATGCCGATCTCGTCACCGTAATAGATGACCGGGGTGCCGGGCATGGAGAGAAGCAGGTAATTCATCAGTTCGATGCGGCGTCGATCACGTTCCAGCAGCGGAGCGAGTCGGCGGCGTATGCCGAGGTTCAGGCGCGCCCGCCGATCGGCCGCGTAGGTCTCCCAGAGGAAGTCGCGCTCGGATTCGGTGACCATCTCCAGCGTCAGTTCGTCGTGGTTGCGCAGGAAGATGGCCCACTGGCAGTTCGAGGGAATGTCCGGCGTCTGGCGCAGGATGTCACTGATCGGAAAGCGGTCTTCCCGCGCGATCGCCATGTACATGCGCGGCATCAGCGGGAAGTGGAACGCCATGTGGCATTCGTCGCCCTCACCGAAATAGTCCTTGGTGTCCTCGGGCCACTGGTTCGCCTCCGCGAGCAGCATCTTGTCCGGGTAGTGCGCCTGCAGTTCCGCGCGGATACGCTTCAGCACGGCGTGGGTTTCAGGCAGGTTCTCGTTGTTGGTGCCCTCGCGCTCAACCAGGTACGGCACCGCATCGAGCCGCAGGCCGTCGATGCCCATCTCCGCCCAATAGCGCAGCACCGACAGCACCTCGCGCATCACCCGCGGATTGTCGTAGTTCAGGTCCGGCTGGTGGCGGTAGAACCGGTGCCAGTAATACGCGTGGGCGGTGTCGTCCCAGGTCCAGTTCGACCGTTCCGAATCAACAAATATGATGCGGGTGCCTGCATATTTTCGGTCAGTGGCCGACCAGACATAGAAGTCGCGATACATCGAGCCGGGCTTGGCGGCGCGGGCGCGCTGGAACCAGGGGTGTTGGTCGGAGGTGTGGTTGACCACGAGTTCAGCGATCACCCGGATGCCGCGCTCATGCGCGGCGGCGATGAACCGCTTGACGTCCGCGAGGGTGCCGTAATCCGGATGAACGCCGCGATAGTCTGCGATATCGTAACCATCATCGAGGCGCGGGGACGGGTAGAACGGCAACAGCCAGATGGTGTTGACGCCCAGCTCAGCGATGTAGTCCAACTTCGAGATCAGTCCGGCAAAATCGCCGATCCCATCATTGTTGAAATCAAAGAACGATTTGACATGGATCTGATAGATGATCGCGTCTTTGTACCACAGCGGATCGATCGCGGCCGCTTGGGCCGCGGCATGCGGACGGGGGTGGGCGACGTTCATTCAGGCTGCTCCGGTGAGACGCCATACTGAGAACGGCATGTCAGCCGGATCAAGACGGGTACGCTGATATTTCCCGTACCAGGTAAAACTTTGATCGCGCATCAGGTCCGTCACGCGGATAGCGGCATCGTCGGGCAGGCCGAACAGCCACAGCGGCACCTCGATCGCAGCCTCCTGCGGGGTGTTCGGATCGAGGCTGACGGCCACGAGAATCGTGTTCCCGCCGGACGGGTCGCGCTTGCTGTACAGCAGGACCTGATCGTTGTAGGCAGCGTGGAACGTCAGGCCGAGGTGGCTCTGCAACGCCGGGTTCAGCCGGCGGATTCGGTTCAGGGCCGAGATTTCCCCGACGATGTTCCCGGGCGCCGCGTAGTTCCTCGGGCGGATCTCATATTTCTCCGAGTCCAGGTACTCCTCGCGGCCGGGCAGTGGTGCCGATTCGCAGATCTCGAAGCCGGAATACATGCCCCACAGGCCGGACAGCGTGGTCGCCAGCACGGCGCGGATAAGGAACGCCGCCCGGCCGGCGTTTTGCAGATACAGCGGATTGATGTCGGGCGTGTTGACGAAGAAGTTCGGCCGGAAAAAGTCGGCGGCCGGCGGCTTGGTCAATTCGGTCAGATACTCGGTCAGCTCATACTTTGTTTGCCGCCACGTGAAATACGTGTACGACTGGGAGAACCCGACCTTCGCCAATCGGTACATCAGCTTGGGCCGGGTGAAGGCTTCCGCCAGGAACAGCACGTCCGGGTGCCGGCCCTGGATGTCGCCGATCATCCAATGCCAGAAAGGCAATGGTTTGGTGTGCGGGTTATCGACCCGGAAGATGCGCACGCCCTGGTCGATCCAGAACTGGATGACGTCGCGCAGAGCCAGCCAGACCGCGGGAAATGATGCCTCGCCGTAGAAATCCGGATTGACGATGTCCTCGTACTTCTTCGGCGGATTCTCCGCGTAGCGCATCGACCCGTCGGGGCGCCAGCGGAACCAATCCTTGTGCTCGGTAACCCAGGGATGGTCCGGGGCGCACTGGATGGCGAAGTCCAGGGCAAGCTCCAGCCCGTGTTCCCGCGCGGCCCACAGCAGTGCGCGAAAATCCTCCAGGGTGCCGAGTTCGGGGTGCGTCGCGTCATGCCCGCCTTCGGCGCTGCCGATGGCGTACGGGCTGCCGACATCGCCGCGTTCCGCCCGCAGGCTATTGTTGCGTCCCTTGCGGTTCACCCGGCCGATGGGATTGATCGGCGGGAAATACAGGACGTCGAACCCCATGGCCCGAATGTCGGGCAACCGCTCGATCACCGACCGGAATGTGCCGTGCACCGCCGGATCGTGCGTGACCGATCGCGGAAACAGCTCATACCAACTGGCGAATTCCGCCGCCGGCCGATCGGCGCGGATTGAGTGGACCGGGCTGCGGGCGGCAAAAGGGCGGTCGTCGGCCTGCGCCATCGCAGCCCTCAGCGTATCGGACAGGAGATCGGCCGCCGTGTCAGCGGCAGCCCGCGACAACGTGTCGCGCAGCGGGCCGGCAGAGCGGTCGATCGCGTCATGGATCAGCGAGCGGCCTTCCTGAATCTCCAGGCCGACATCCTGGCCAGCCGCGACCTTCGCGTGCAGGTCATGGATGAAGCTGCCCCACCGGTCCCACCATCCTTCCACGGCGAACTGAAACAGGCCGACGCGATCGAGGCGGACGGAAGCCTCCCAACGGTCGTTGATGAGCTTTTTCATGGCAATGCGCTGCCATGCCGTCTCATCGACGGGGCGCCACAGCACGTCGGCCGCCAGCACATCGTGCCCGTCACCGAAAACATCGGCACTGATAACAAGAGTCTTTCCGGCGACGCTCTTGACCGGGAAATCCCCGTCCGGAACGACCGGTTGAACCGCCTCCACCGCGATGCGAGTCGATTCCGCCGGCCCACGCCGCAAATCCGCCGGACCGCCGCCGTGAATGTCCGGCGTGCGCCGGCATTGCAGGATGCGGACCTCGCCCGGGCGTAGCGCGGTGGCAACGGCATCCTCGGCCGAGAACGCCGCCCCGGCGGAGGGCGGCAGCGCGGCCAGCGGAAACGGCACGGGGGCCGCATAAACGATGTCGGGATTGATCAGCACAAGGCTCGCGTCGCCTGCATCGCGAATGTCCGCCACGTCAGCGCGCAGCAAGGCCGACACCGGCGCGCCCGGGCCGGTCAACGGACGCAACAGCCGAGGCTCCGTCAGCGTGCGGCTCAACCGGATCGTCGCGGCGATGTCGTCGGACAGGTCGAATGGAGCGTCGCGGCGGACGGCTGCCATATCCTCGGAGCTGGCGCGGGCCGCGTCGAACCGCCGGTCGGCGGCGTATTCGAAGCCCATCGGGACGAAGAGGCCCGCCCCGGTAGAGACCGCGATCCCCAGCGCGAGTCGGTAGGCGGTGGGCAGGTCCGCCTCCGACGGCAGCCTTCGGGCCAATCTCTCGAGAAACGACGGTTCGGGTCCGGCCAGTGCCGGGGCTACCTCGCGCAGCAAGGCGTGCTCTTCCAGGAACCACGAGGCGCGGCCGTCCCACCAGCCGGCCGAGGAACAGGTCAGGTCGAATCCCGCTCCCGCCAGCCCGCGGATCGCGCCGCGTTCGACCCCGGGAGTCCAGGCGAGGAACAGCGTGTCCGGTTTCACCGAACGCAACCCGTTCAGCAGTCTGCGCCAGAAAGAGACCGGGACACGATCGAGCGTGAGGCAGCGGAATCCCGCGACCCCCAACCGGACAAAGGTCGCCAGCCGATCGATCCACCAATCCGAAACCGCATCCGCCAGGGGTGTCCGGTCAAACCTGGGCAGGGCCACATCCACACGTTTGCCCGGCCGCCGCGGATCGGCGACGCCATCCCCGGCGGACGTGACGAACCAGTCGGGCTGCCGCTGCAGCACCGGCGCGTCGGCGGCGATCTGGCCCGGGCCGATATCCAGCATAAGCCGCAGCCCGGACCGGGCCGCCAATTCCACCGCCCGCGCAATACCCTGTTCGGCCGAACCGTCGAACTTCAGTCCCGGATGAAGCCGGTCGAACGTGGCGTGAACGAAAATATCGCCGCCGCTGCCGGGTTCGAACGGCGGCGCCACGCAGACATGGGTGAAGCCCATCGCGGCGACGCGCGTAAAGGTATCTTCCCACTCTTGCAGCGGTCCGGCCGCTAGAGGGTGCAGATGGTAGACGTGGACCGACGAATGGGTGACCGCGACCCGCGCCTCGGACGAGGCGTTCCAGTCGCGACTGGTCTTTGGAAACCCGGGCTGGGACAGGTTCATCACCTGCCGAGAACGCCTCGGTCAGACGGCAGTTCCTGCCTGACGGAGTACGATACTGTTCAACTGCGCGTGACTGCATGAAACCGATACAGAATCGGACAGTTAGCCGGAAATTACTTCGCTCCCGGGTCGACCGACGCCTTATATCTGCCTCCGCGATGCGGGCCGGATAGATTTCGCGCATCTGTCGTACAGATCAGGGCCGTGGTCTCTCGCGGCGACAAAGTGAACCAGATTTGGTCCCGGTTTGCAATCGAATGAGAAACCGGCGTCAAAAACGTCAAAGCGCGTTCGATCCTGGCGATGGCGTTGCGATATAAGCGAAATCGGCACGGTCGTTGCCCCTTGAGGCCGTGCCGAGCTGGCAAAGGCGACGCCCAAAAATTACCGCTTCAGGGAGACGGCTTCCTAACACGTCATGGCCCGGGTCGTCCGGGCCACCTGTGGCGGTAGGTGCTGGCGGAGGTGACCCGGACAAGCCGGGCCATGACGGAAGGGGGACGGACCCCTGGATTCGGTTATTCTTGGGCGTCGCCAACGTGTGTGCCGATGCGGACAGGCCGCGCCACGACGTTGTGAGCGTTTCATGTCACTCTGAAACCACTCTAGCCCTTCGCCTTACCTGGCCTGCTGCCGCGCTTCGGCTTGTCCACCGACTCCGGCGGCGTCTTGCCAGCCCGCAAATCGCTGATGGTTGCGCGAGTCGTGATCTGATCGGGATTTGTCCTCAGTTCGATCAGCGCCGGCCTGCCGCTCTCGACCGCGCGCCTGAAGGCCGGAGCAAAATCGGCTGTTTCAACGACCACCTCGCCGTGGCCGCCGAACGCCTCGATGTATTTGCAGAAGTCCGGATTGGTAAGGTTGGTGCCGGAGACGCGCCATGGGTAAGCCCGCTCCTGATGCATCCGGATCGTTCCGTACATGTTGTTATTGAACACCAGCACGATGGGCGCGACACCGTGGTGAAACGCGGTTGCGATCTCTTGCCCGGTCATCATGAAACCGCCGTCGCCGACCATGCTCACGACCATGCGGCCGGGGAAGGCGATTTTCGCTCCGACGGCGGCCGGCACGCTGTAGCCCATGGCGCCGTTGGTCGGCCCGATATAGCGCTGGCCCTCGCTGAAATTCAGGAAGCGGCTCGCCCAGCCGGAAAAATTGCCCGCGTCCGTCGTGAGGATGGCATCCTCCGTCAGCAACCCCTCCAGCTCCCGCATGACCGTGCCCGGGTTCAGCTTGCCTTGATAGTTCGGCACCGCCCGCTGCGCCTCCCGCAGCGATCGCAGTTCGCGGGTCCAACGGCTCCACGCCGGCTTGACCGGGTCGAGCCCCGCCGCGGCCAAGGCGAACGTATTCAGGTCGGAGACGATCCCGAGCGCCGTCCGAAACACCCGCCCGATCTCCGCCCCATCGGGAAGGATCTGAATGATTGGAACGCTGCCGGCCATGTCGAGCAACGTGTAGCCCTGCGTCACCGCATCGCCGAGCCGGCTGCCGATCGCCAGGATCACATCGGCTTCCTTGATCTTGCCGATCAGGCCCGGATCGGAGCCGACGCCGAGGTCGCCGGCGAAATTCTCCAGGCTCCCGTCGTAATGCGCCTGGCGGCGGAAGCCGACGGTCACCGGGATATCGTTTGCGACAAGGAATTCGCGCAGAGCCGCCCGGCCTTCGGCGGTCCAACACGAACCGCCAATCACCGCCACCGGCTTTTTTGCGTTCGCCAGCATCGCCCGCATCCGCAGCATCGCCTCCGGGTCGGGAAAGGCACGGCTGACCTCGGCGCGCGGTACGTCCGGGACGCTGACGATGTCCTTCTGCATCTCCTCGGACAGCGCGATCACCACCGGGCCCGGGCGGCCGCTGGTGGCGACATCGACGGCATGAGCCACGACCTCCGGTATCCGTTTGGCATAATCGATCTGGGTGACCCATTTCGCCAGCGGAGCGAACATCTGGCGGTAATCGACCTCCTGGAAGGCATCGCGCCCGGTGTCCTGATGCGGGATCTGGCCGACAAACAGCAGCATCGGCGTGCTGTCCTGGAAAGCGACGTGGACACCGATGGCACCGTGGCAGGCGCCCGGACCGCGCGTCACCATCGCCGCCGCCGGCCGGCCCGTCAGCTTGCCATAGGCATCGGCCATGTTGACCGCCCCCGCCTCGAACCGGCAGGTCACCAGCTTCAACTTCTCGCGTTGGTCGTATAGCCCGTCGAGCGTGTCGAGGAAGCTTTCCCCCGGAACCTCGAACACATGGTCGATGCCCTGGGCGACGAGGGCGTCCGCCAGAACTTTCCCGCCGTGCCTCGGTGTTGTGCGCGCCTTGCGTGCCCGGGTCAGTTCCATCGCGATCGTCTCCTCCGGCGCCCATTTCGCCGCGGCGCAAGCGCCGCCTGACGAGGATAGGTCACCGGTTCCCGCCCGTCACGCCCGCTGCTGCGTGCCTGTCGAAGCAAATCGACGCATTGCCACAAAAGGAACACGGCCCGTACCGATTTCCGCCTTGCAGCGAATCCAATTCCTGCCGGACGATTATTGGCGGAGGTTTTGATGGCACGGGCTCTCGATTGGCCATCCGGCGGAGACATCGCTCGCACGCAGCTTGGGTTGTTCAACGACCTGAGTGACCGGATCAGCCTGACTCCGGACGATCGCCGCCGGGCCCTGGACCTGACCGACGGCGACTGGCGGGCGTGGCACGACTTTCTCTCCGACGGACCGATGCCCATGCGGCCGCCCTTGCCGGAGATGTTGTGGCGGCTCGGCCGCGTTGCCTTCAACCTGACGCTGGTCGCTGAGGCGGGGCACAGGACCTCGTGATCGGGCAACGCCGCCGCGGCCCTTGCCGGCCGGCCCGCTCCACCGTTACAAATCGTCCAGCACTCTGAGCACGAGGGACTATCATGGCGAGCCAAAGCCCTGCCGGCCCTACCGGATCGGACCCTGTCGAATCGCTGACGCAAGATCGCGTCAGGATGTGGACAACGTTTACCACCGCCATAGCCGGCGCGGTGGCGTTCGTTGTCGTTCTGCTGATCTGCCTGGCGTACTTTCTGCTATAGGCCGCGGGCGTTACCGAGAGCCCGCGCGCGTTACCGAGCCGTTCCGCCGCCGAAGGCGTTGAAGGTGATCATCGTATGCGTGTCCTTCACGCCCGCCAGCGTTTGAATGCGCTCGGTCACGAACAGCCCGATATCCTGATCCGCATCGAGATAGAACTTCCCCAGCAGATCGTATTGTCCTGACGTGGAGAACAGTTCCGACATCTCCGGAATCGAGTCCGCGGCCTCTCGCGCAACGCGATAAGCCTCTCCCATCTCGCATTTGATCTGGACGAATATTGCCCGCATGAGCAGCCTCCTTAACCACTTGGCGCGACACTAGGTCCAAGGCGCGGCGGCCGATATACAAAACCCGAGGGTCAGCTCCGGTACGATCCGTTGATGTCGATGTAGCCATGCGTCAGGTCGCAGGTCCAGACGGTCGCCTTGCCACGGCCCAGGCCGATATCGATGGCGATCTCGACTTCCAGGCCCTTCATATGGGCCACCACCGGTGCCTCATCATAACCGGGCACCACGCCGCCCTCCCTGGCCATCCACACGCCGCCGACACCGATCGACAGCTTGTCGCGGTCCGCCGGCTCGCCGGACTTGCCGACGGCCATGACGATGCGGCCCCAGTTCGCATCCTCTCCCGCGATCGCGGTCTTCACCAGGGGCGAGTTCGCCACCGCCATGGCGATCTTCTTGGCGGATCGGGGATTCGCCGCCCCGGTGACGTCGATCCGCACCAGCTTCCGCGCGCCCTCGCCGTCCCGAATGACCTGCAGCGCCAGGTCGAGCAGCAGGTCGTTCAGCGCCCGTGCAAAGTCCGCCAGCATTCGATTGCGTGCGGCATTCCCATCCGGCGGTGGAATGCGCGGATGCTTCGCCTGCCCGGTCGCGATCAGCAGCACGGTGTCGGACGTCGAGGTATCCGAGTCCACCGTCGTGCAGTTAAAACTTCCCTCCACCCCCCTCTTCAACATCGTCTGCAACGCATCTGCCGGGATCCTGGCGTCCGTGAAGACGAAGCACAGCATCGTCGCCATGTCCGGCGCGATCATCCCGCTGCCCTTGGCGATGCCCGTGATCCTGACCTGGGCATCGCCGATCTGGGCGACCCGGGTGACCGCCTTGGGGAAGGTGTCGGTGGTCATGATCCCGCGTGCGGCCTTTTCCCAGCCGTCCTCGGTCAGCGTCTCGCGCAGTCCGGGCAATGCCGCGACCAGCTTTTCATACGGCATGACTTCGCCGATGACGCCGGTGGAGGCGACGAAGACCTGCTTCAGCGGGCACTCCGCCAGCTTCGCCGCCGCCGCCGCGGTAGCGGCGCAGGCTTCGTGCCCGGCCTTGCCGGTGAACACGTTGGCGTTGCCGGCGTTCACCACCAACATCCGTGCCTTGCCGCCCTTCAGCGCCGCGCGGCACCAGTCCACCGGCGCCCCCGGGCACTTGTTGGAGGTGAACACCCCGGCCACCGTGCTGCCCGGGGCGACTTCGATCATGACGACGTCGGTGCGCCCCTGGTAACGGATACCGGCCGCCGCCGACGACAGCCGTACCCCCGCGAGCGGGGGCAGGTCCGGCAACGCGACGGCGAGCGGCGAGACAGCGGTGGCCATGGCGAGTTAATCCGTTACTTCGAGGGCGGCGGCGGTTCGGCGGTATCGGTCGCCTTCGCCGGGCTGCCGTCCGGGTTGAATTTCTCCACCTTCACCGCGGCGCGGACCAGCGCCACTTCCTTCTGCACGGCGGCCTGAACCATGGACTGGCGCAGCTCGTCACGCTCCTGCTCGAAGCTCGGCGGCTGCGAGGTGCGATGCTCGGTCACCTGGATGACATGCCAGCCGAACTGCGTCTTCACCGGCACGGGCGAAACCTCCCCGTCCTTCAGCGAGAAAGCAACGGCCGAGAATTCCGGCACCATGTCGCCTTTCTTGAAGAAACCGAGGTCGCCGCCCTGCTGCGCGGCGCCCGGGTCCTTGCTGTACTGCTTGGACAGCGCGGCAAAATCGCCGCCCTTCTTCAGATCGGCGATGATCTTCTTGGCGGTAGCCTCGTCGGGGACGAGGATATGCCGCGCGTGCACCTCGGGTTCGCCGGTCTTGCCGGCGACGTCCTGGTCGTATTTCGCCTTGACGGCCTCATCGGTGACCTGCGGCCGCACCACCTTGCTGAGCAGGGCGGATTCCAGGGCATGATCCGATGCCGCCTGCATCGACCGCTGCACGTCCGGGTCCTTGTCGAGGCCGGTCCGCTGCGCCTGGATCAGCAGGGCGCGGGCGTCGATCAGTTGTTCCAGCAGCATTGGATAGAGCTGCTGCGGCGGCATCGAGCGGGCTTGCGGCGGCAGGCTGCCGGTCGCCTCCTTGACGTCGCTGAGGTGAATCGGCTGTCCGTTCACCGTGGCCAGCACCGGATCGGGATCCGTCTGGGCCAGCAGCGGTCCGGCCGACACCGCGCAACCCAGCGCCGCGGCGGCAAGCAGACGGACCGGAAGGCCAAATGAGCAGTCCGGAAAAAACGTCATGGCAACCCCTGATAGAAGATCGGCGTGCTTATGACCGAAGCCGCCATACCTCACAAGGCGCGGCGGTCATTCGGGGGGCTTGTTATCGGAACCACCGATCTTGAGCTTCGGGCCGGTGTCGAGCGTGGAACCGTCCAGGTTGAAGCGCCGGATGGTAAGCTGGGACTTCGCCGTTTCCACCGATTGCGCGACCGCGGCCGCCAGCAATTCCTGCTTCAACTGGTCATGCACGTCCGCGTAGTCCGGGGGCGCCACCAGCCGCCTCTCCTCCACCTTGATCACATGCCACCCGAACTCGTTCTTGACCGGATTCGGGGCCACCTGGCCAGGCTGCAGCGAAAACGCGACGTCGGCGAAGCTCGGCCAGACCTGCTCGCGGCGGAAGAAGCCCAGATCGCCGCCCCTGACGCTGTCGGGGTCCTTGCTGAGAACCCGCGCCATGGTGGCGAAATCCGCTCCGTTCCGCAGATCGTCCAGCACCTTGCGGGCTTCGGCCTCGGACGTCAGCAGGATGTGGCGGGCACGCACCTCCTCCTCCGCCGGCCGGTTGGCGAACTGGCGGTCATAGCGGGCGCGGATCGCCTCCTCCGTCACCTTGGGCGCGGCATCCCGGTTCAGAAAGGCATTCTCCAGGATCGTCTCGGTGGCGGCCCGGATTTGCTGCTGAATGTCCGCCCGGCTGTCCAGTCCCGCGCGCCGCGCCATCGTCACCAAGGCTTCATGATCGATGATGCGATCGAGCAAGACCGGATAGAGCGTATCGAATGGCAGGCCGCGGAGGTTCTCCGGCAGAGTTTGAGTGGCCCGGCCGAGCTCGCTGAGATAGATCGGACGCCCCTCCACGTCGGCGACCAACGGCTCAGCCGGACCTCGCACCGGCGCGGGCTGGTCCTCCGCGGTGTCGGTGGTGCGCCGCGCCGGATCATCGTTCCCCGCGACGGCCGCGGCCGGCTTTGGCGATGCGGATTGGGCCAGCGCCGCAGGGCCGTGACAGACAAGCGGCAGAGCGGCGGCGAGCGTCAACAGGCGGGGATAACGAAACGACATGACGGCTGACCGCATCCTGGTTCCCGCGAAGCGCCGGGGCGCCCGACTCACGCTATGCCCGGTCGCGACCTGCAAAGCCAGAAAAAGCTGTTACGATAATCGGCTTGTTTCGCGGCCCGGCGTCACGTCCCGAACAGTGCCAGCAGCCCCTGAAGCAACTGCTTCGGTGTCGGCGGGCAGCCGCGGATTACGACATCGACCGGCACGACCGCCGATACCCCACCGGCGACCGCATAGCTTCCGGCGAATATGCCGCCATCGGCGCCGCATTCTCCGACGGCGACCACCCATTTCGGGTCCGGTGTCGCCCGCCAGGTGCGTTCCAGCGCTTCGCGCATGTTCTTCGTGACCGGACCGGTCACCAGCAGCACGTCGGCGTGCCGCGGCGAGGCGACGAAGCGCAGCCCGTAACGTTCCAAGTCGTTGAACGCATTGTTCAGCGCGTGGATTTCCAGCTCGCAGCCATTGCACGACCCGGCATCCACCTGCCGGATCGACAGGCTGTGGCCGAGCCGCGCCCGCGCCGTCTGGTCCAGGGTGGAGGCGATCGCCGCCATGTCCGGGTCGAGCGGCGGCGGCGCTTCGGTCAGCGGGCGCCGCAGGCCCTGAAGCAGATGATGCAGCATCAGAGCCTGCGCTGAAGGATGAGCGTCTGCACGTCCGAGGTTCCCTCGTGGGTCTGGCAGGCGCGGACGTCGCGATAGATCCGCTCGACCGGATAATCGGCGAGGCAACCGTATCGGCCGGGCGTTTGCAGCGACGCGGTGCAGATCGCCCCGGCGGCTCCCGGGCCGTCCCATTCCGCCAGGGTTGTGGCACCGAACACGCCGGGTTCGGCGATGATCTCCGGCGGGATCCGCTGCTGCTTTTCCCGTTCGGCCGCCGGCGGGGCGAGGCGTTTTTGCGAGAAACGCCGGACCATGTCGATGATCAGCGTGTCGCCGTCCGGGAAGATGCTATCGGGCATGCGAATTTGACTCGGGTTGCGGAGGTGCAGGAACGATCTACACCGGCGGAGATTCCGGGTCTATCGGGACAGCCAGCCCATCGTACTTCATGGCCCGCACGAACTCTGCCCATGACACGGGGGCAACGACGTGAGGCGGACCCGCTCTTAGCCGCGGTCCAAGCTCAGGCGCCCGGCACCGAAGGCGACGACCTGCAGGAAGCCGCCCGCCATGCAGACGTTCTTCATGAAGTGGATCATCGCGTCGCGGCTTTCCGGATGGTAGTGCGCGGCGAAGGCGGTCGCGATGCACCAGGCCGCCAGGATCAGGCCGGTCAGGCGAGCCCGGAAGCCAACCAGGAACAGGATGCCGATGCCGATCTCGATGGCCAAGGTCAAGGCGTAGGCGGCGCCGACCATCGGCAGGTGCAGGTTTGAGAAGTACGCCATCGTCGCCGACGGCGCTATCGCCTTGCCGTAGCCGCCATAGATGAAGATCGCGCTCATGAGGACGCGTCCCGCGAGTGCGACCCAATCCATGGCGTCGCTTCTCATCCGACGATCTCTGTGCCGGCGAAGAAATAGGCGATCTCGACGGCGGCGTTCTCCGCGCTGTCCGAGCCGTGCACGGAATTGGCCTCGATGCTCTCGGCGAACTCGGCGCGGATGGTACCCGGATCGGCCTTCTTGGGATCGGTTGCGCCCATCACCTCGCGGTTGCGGGCGACGGCGTTCTCGCCTTCCAGCACCTGCACGACGACCGGCCCGGAGATCATGAAAGTCACCAGGTCGCGGAAGAACGGCCGTGCCGCATGCACGCCATAGAAGCTCTCGGCCTGGGCTTGAGTCATGTGGATACGCTTCTGCGCGACGATGCGCAGGCCGGCGGCCTCAAGCACGGCGTTGACCTTGCCGGTCAGGTTCCGGCGCGTGGCGTCCGGCTTGATGATGGAAAACGTGCGCTCGGTCGCCATGGCGGCCTCCTGAAGTTCGAATACGGGCGGCTGAGTAGGGGTTTCCGCCGCGGAGGGCAAGGCGGCTGCTTTGCCTCGCAGCCCGGACCGTGTGGCAGGTGTATCAATTTGGTCATACCCGCCATGAATATCGCACGGGGCGGGCGGTCCGGGAAGGCGCCCACTCGGATCGGCTGCTGCAACGTTCGCAACGGACTTCTCCAGCCGGGCAATGTCGTGGGAGATTCGACCAGCAACACGAACGCGGGGAGGATACATCCGTAAAGCCGCCAAGCGGGTCGCCGCAGCCGTCGCGAAGCGGCCGATCCGGCCGGCTTTTGAAAGCAAACATGTCAGTTTGAACCGCGCGAGGCGACCCGTATATCCGGGACAAGGCCGACGAACACCGAACCGGCTTTTGCATGAATGGAGCCGAGTATCGTGGCTGACTTCCTTGATGATCGCCTTTGCGACGACCGCCTTGCCATGCCGGACGCTGACGGCGGCCCGGAGACGCTCGCGCCCTTGTCGAACGCCTCGTTGCGGCGGCTTGACGCCCCCGGGCGGCTGCAATTGCTGGCGCGGCACGTTTCCGGCCCGATCGTGTTCACCACCAGCTTCGGGCTGGAAGATCAGGCGCTGACGCATCTGATCGCCGGGTCGGGCATCGCGTGCCGTTTCGCCACCCTCGACACCGGGCGGCTGTTTCCCGAAACCCACGCTGTCTGGGCGGAGACCGAGCAGCGCTACGGCATCCGCGTCGAAGGCTTTCATCCGCGAGCGGGTGGACTGGCCACTTACCTACGCTCCCATGGGATCAACGGCTTCTATGATAGTGTCGAGGCGCGCCACGCCTGCTGCGCGGTGCGCAAGATCGCGCCGCTGGGCCGCGCACTGGACGGGGCCGCGGCGTGGCTGACCGGGCTGCGCGCCGATCAGTCGGGGGAGCGGCAGGATCTTGACTTTGTTGCCTATGATGCGGGCCGCTTGCTGCTGAAGGTCAATCCGTTGCTCGACTGGACCCGCGATCAGGTCGCCGCGCTCGTTCGCGCCGCCGAGGTTCCCTATAACGCGTTGCACGACAAAGGCTTTCTGTCCATCGGCTGCGCCCCCTGCACCCGGGCGGTGGCGCCGGGCGAGCCGGAACGCGCCGGGCGCTGGTGGTGGGAACAGGACCAGGCGCGCGAGTGCGGCCTGCATGTCGGCCCGGACGGGCGCCTGGTGCGCGCGGGGAAGCGGTCATGAGGGGCCTGACCCATCTGCAACGGCTCGAAGCCGAGAGCATCCATATCTTCCGGGAAGTGATCGCGACCTGCGAGAATCCGGTGCTGATGTATTCCATCGGCAAGGACAGCGCGGTCCTGCTGCACCTGGCGATCAAGGCCTTCTATCCCGCGCCGCTGCCGTTTCCGCTTCTGCACGTCGATACGACCTGGAAGTTCCGCGAGATGATCGCGTTCCGCGACCGCCGCGTCAGGGAACTCGGCTGCAAGCTGATCGTCCACATCAACCAGGACGGGCTGAAGGCCGGGGTCAATCCATTCACATCCGGTTCGAGGCTGCATACCGACGTGATGAAGACGCAGGGGCTCAAACAGGCGCTCGACCAGCACAAGTTCGACGCTGCGTTCGGCGGCGCCCGGCGGGACGAGGAAAAGTCGCGCGCCAAGGAACGCGTGTTCTCCGTCCGCTCGGCCGAGCACCGCTGGGACCCGAAGAACCAGCGCCCGGAGCCCTGGCACCTGTTCAACACCCGCAAGCGGGCCGGCGAGACGTTCCGCGTCTTCCCGCTGTCGAACTGGACCGAGGCGGATGTGTGGGACTACATCGCGCAGGAAGACATCCCCGTGGTGCCGCTGTATTTCGCCAAGCCGCGCCCGGTCGTCGAACGCGACGGCATGCTGATCATGCGCGACGACAACCGCATGACCTTGCGGCCCGGGGAGACGGTCGAAACCAAATCCGTCCGCTTCCGCACGCTCGGCTGCTACCCGCTGACCGGCGCGGTCGAAAGCACCGCGAGCACGCTGGCGGAGATCATCGCCGAGATGCGCGGCTCGCGTTCGTCCGAGCGGGAGGGGCGGCTGATCGATCATGACGGCAGCGCCTCGATGGAACAGAAGAAGCAGGAAGGGTATTTCTGATGAGTGCCGCCTTGGCCCACGCGGCACCCGTCGCTGATGCCGTCATTCGCGAAGCCTCGCTGCTGCGCCTGCTGACCTGCGGGTCGGTGGACGATGGCAAGTCCACGTTGCTGGGCCGGATGCTGTTCGATTCCAACGCCGTGCTGGACGACCAGCTTGCCGCCCTGGACCGCGATTCCCGCAAGTTCGGCACGCATGGGGAGCAGCGCGACTTCGCGTTGCTGGTCGACGGGCTGTCGGCCGAGCGTGAGCAGGGCATCACGATCGACGTCGCCTACCGCTATTTCTCGACGCCGAAGCGGTCTTTCATCGTCGCCGACACGCCCGGCCATGAGCAATACACGCGCAACATGGCGACCGGCGCTTCGACGGCGGAGCTGGCCATCATCCTGGTGGATGCGCGCAAGGGCATCCTGCCGCAGACGCGGCGCCATTCCTTCATCGTCTCCATGGTCGGCGTGCGGCACGTCGTGCTGGCGGTGAACAAGATGGACCTGGTCGGCTTTGACCAGGCGACGTACGACGGCATCGTCGCGGCCTATCTCGAAGCGGTGACTTCGCTTGGCTTTGAGACGATCATGCCGATACCGCTGTGCGCGCGGGAAGGCGACAATGTCGCGGATCGATCGGCCCGCACGCCCTGGTATCGCGGCGCGCCGTTGCTGGAGTATCTGGAGACCATCGACATCGGCGAGGCGCCGGACCGGGCGAAGCGGCTGCATTTCCCGGTTCAGTGGGTGAACCGGCCGAATCTTGATTTCCGCGGCTACGCCGGCACCATCTCGACCGGCAAGGTCTCTGTCGGCGATCGCGTTTCGGTGCTGCCGAACAAGCGCCGCAGCACGATCGCCCGCATCGTCACGGCGGATGGCGACCTGCAAAGCGCCTCGACCGGGCAGGCGGTGACGCTGACCCTGGCCGATGAGATCGACGTGTCGCGCGGTGACGTCATCGTGCACGAGGCGTCCGTGATGCGGGCGCGCAAGGGGATCACCGCCCGGCTGCTTTGGATGGCCGACACCCCGCTGCGCGCCGGCCAGGGCTTCATCGTCAAGCTGGGCACGGTCGAGGCCAACGCCGAAGTCGCCAGGCTGCGTAACGCCGTGGACATTCACAGCTTCGAGGATCGACCGGCCGACGTGCTGGCGATGAACGCCATCGGCATCGTTGATCTCGCTTTCGACAAGGCGATCGCCGCGACGGTCTATGGACGCGACCGGGATCTCGGCGCGTTCATCCTGGTCGACCGCATGACCAACCAGACCGTCGCCCTCGGCACGGTCCAGGCCGATCGGCCGAAGCAGGCGAACGACAATGTGCCGCGGGATGCGGTGCTGCGGCTGGTCGGGGCATCGGGGACGGTGCAGCGATGGGATTTCCTGACGCTGGTCGGGCGCAAGGCCACCGAGGCGGTTGTGTTGTTCCTTGTCGTGGCCTTGTTCGGCCGGAACGGCTGGCTGGCATTGGCGGTGACCTTGGCCGATTTGGCGTTGCGGCCGGTGGCCGACCGGATGGCGGCGTGGGGCTGGCATCACTTCCTTGCCGAGCACCGTCCGCCGGTCCCGGGCGGCCACGCGGATTGAGGGGGTGCCGGACAAGCGCGAAGGGTGCACGATTCTCTTGACATGCGTTTGACACAGGCGCACGGTTCGTCTTGCAACAGTCGAAGGAGGATGCACAGACAGCATGGCTCCACCTAGTATAGACGGAGTTGCCGATCGCTGTGGCCTCGGTAACTGAATAACAAGCCCACTTTATGCTTGGCTTATAGCGCCGAGCGCGAAGATCAGCTTCGCAACACAGACCCCCGTTAACGCTTCAGGCGTTCGGGGGTCTTGGCGTTTTCCTCCACCCGGTTTCGCCCGTTTGGCCGCCGCGGCCTGATGCCGGTCAGATCGCAGCGGCCGACCCGGCTTCGGGGCGAGTCCGCGCCGCCTCGGCCCTCCCGGCGAGACGTTTGGCCGCCCGTTGTTCCAGCCGGGCGGCTTCCTGCTCCCGCTGGCGCCGCTTCTCCTCCTGCCGATCGGCGAAGCGGCGTTGCTGGCGGGACAGCGCCGGTGCAGGCGCGGCGGCGGCGGCCGGGCGGAGAAACGCCGTCAGATCCTCGATCCCGCTGCTGGCGGGGAGCGCCGCCGGTTCCTCCGGTCCATCCGCCTCGGTTTGCGATGTGCGCTTGTCGAGGCGGGTTTCGTTCTGGTGCGCGGCCCGGTTCAACGCGTTGGCGTTACCGCGCAGCCGCAGCACCTGGTTGACCGTCAGTTCCGCGTCGATCGAGCGGCTGAGCGCGTCGAGGGCGCCGAAACTGAACGCGATGGCGAGCGCGGCGAAGCGGAGTTCGCGGTTGGTGCGGGGCTCGTAGCTGGCCAGCAGGGCGCTGGCGGCATCGCGCGCGGCCCGGGTGTCGCCGCCGACAACGGAGAGGAAGATCGGGGCGAGGAGGTCGAGGATGCGATCGAGGACTGCGGCGGTGAAAGGTGCGGCGTTGAGCATGGCGTGTGCCCGGGCTGGGGTTTCGGTTGCATGTTTCTAGGATAAGTTGTGGGGTAAATCAAGAACAAAATGCCGTGGCGTCCAAAGCGGCCGGGAGCCAACCGGCGCCTGGTGCGGCGTTCAGCCGCGCCGCCGCAAGGAGACGCCAAGAACTACCGCTTCAGGAAGATGGCTTCCCCATCAACCGTCATGGCCCGGCTCGTCCGGGCCACCTGTCGCGGCACTGGTGCCGGTGTGGTGGCCTGGATAAGCCGGACGATCACGGTGATGGGGTACGTCCGGATTCGTTTAGTCCCGGGCATCGCTAAAGCCAGGAGGCAATACCAGCGGCCGTTGGAGGGAGTCTTCCGCGGCGCCTGCTCGTCACGCCGACGAAGATCGGCATCCCCGCCTTTTGCTCGATCAATCAAGGCGTGGACGGCGCGCTTGCGCCCGCCGTGACCGCGGATGCGATGGGTCAGGCCATCGGACCGTTGGTATAAGACGGCCTTACTTCGGGGCTGCCGGCATGAAGTTCTGGCCGCCCTGTGCCGCCTGGAGGCTCTGCGCGTTCAGCAGGTCGGTCGGTGATTTCGGCGACTCGGCCTTGGTCTTCGGCGGCCTGGCGGTGTGGTGAACCGGCTTGGTTCCATCGGCGAAGGCCGGTGCGGCGAGCGTGACGGCGAAGCAGGACGCAACAAGCAACCGGATCAGGTTGGGCATATCATTCTCCTTCAGATGGTCCACGTTGTCGGGCAGGACGCACCCGCTTGAGCGACCACCTTGGCTAACAATATCTTACCAGAAATGAATTGTCATCCGTTGCGTAACCCCGCCCGCGGGCCGGATTACGACGTGCGAACCTGCGTCCCCACCCTTGACCCCATCGTCCCAACTTCCGCACTCTCCACCGCAACGACACCGCGGGAGGAACGCCCATCATGGCCGAGCATACCAACACCGCCGATAAGCGTCTGCGCTCTCGCCGCTGGTTCGACGACCCGGCCGATCCGGCGATGACCGCGCTGTATCTCGAGCGGTATATGAACTACGGCATCACGCCCGAGGAACTCCGCGGCGGCAAGCCGATCATCGGGATCGCCCAGACTGGGTCGGATTTGTCGCCCTGCAACCGGCACCACCTCGAACTCGCCAGCCGCGTCCGCGACGGCATTCGCGACGCGGGCGGGGTGCCGCTGGAATTCCCGATGCATCCGATCCAGGAGACCGGGAAGCGGCCGACCGCGGCGCTGGACCGGAATCTCGCGTATCTCGGGCTGGTCGAGGTGCTGCACGGGTACCCGCTGGATGGCGTGGTGCTGACCACCGGCTGCGACAAGACCACGCCCGCCTGCCTGATGGGCGCCGCCACGGTGAACATCCCCGCCATCGTGCTGTCCGGCGGTCCGATGCTCGACGGCTGGTGGCAGGGGCGACTGTCCGGCTCCGGCACCATCGTCTGGGAAGGCCGCAAGCTCTACGCCGAGGGCAAGATCGGCTATGACGAGTTTATGCGGATGGTGGCCTCGTCGGCGCCGTCCGCCGGGCACTGCAACACCATGGGCACGGCGACCTCGATGAACTCGCTGGCCGAGGCGCTGGGGATGTCGCTGCCCGGCTGCGCCGCGATCCCGGCACCGTACCGGGAACGCGGCTGGATGGCGTATGAAACCGGCAAGCGTATCGTCGGCATGGTGCATGAGAACCTGCGTCCGTCCGACATCATGACGAAGCAGGCGTTCGAGAATGCGGTGGTGGCCGCCGCCGCCCTGGGCGCGTCGTCGAACTGCCCGATCCACATGATCGCCATCGCCCGCCACATGGGTGTCGCGCACGATCTGGAGGACTGGCAGCGGCTCGGGCCGGAGATCCCGCTGCTGGTCGATCTGCAACCCGCCGGCCGGTTCCTGGGCGAGAAGTTCCACCGCGCCGGCGGCGTGCCCGCGGTGATGAAGGAACTGCTGGCCGCCGGGAAGGTGCACGGCGAGGTGCGCACGGTGACCGGCCGCACTCTGGCCGAGGACCTGGCGGAGGTGCCGGACGGCGACCGCGAGGTCATTCGCGCCTACGGCAAGCCGCTGCTGCCCGCCGCCGGGTATGTCGTGATGTCGGGCAACCTGTTCGACAGCGCGGTGATGAAGATCAGCGTCATCGACGCGGAATTTCGGGCGCGCTTCCTGTCGGACCCGGCTCGGCCGAACGTTTTCGAGGGCAAGGCGATCGTGTTCGACGGTCCGGAAGACTACCACCACCGGATCGAGGACCCCGATCTGGGCGTCGAGGACCAGTCGGTGCTGATCATCCGCAACTGCGGTCCCGTGGGCTATCCCGGCAGCGCCGAGGTGGTGAACATGCAGCCTCCTGCCTCGCTGCTGAAGCGCGGGATTGGCACGTTGCCGACGATGGGGGATGGGCGGCAGTCGGGCACCTCGGGGTCGCCGTCGATTTTGAACGTGTCGCCCGAGGCGGCGGTGGGCGGCGGGTTGGCGATCCTGAAGACGGGCGACCGGATCAGGATCGACCTCAACCGCCGCAGCGTGGACGTGCTGCTGGCGGAGGGGGAGCTGGAGGCGCGCAAGGCCGCTTGGACGGCGCCTAAGCTGTTCAACATGACCCCTTGGGAGGAGATTTATCGATCGATGGTCGGGCAGTTGGGGACCGGCGCGTGTCTGGAGCCGGCGACCTTGTTCCTGAATGTGATTGAGACGCGGGGGGAGAGCCGGAACAATCATTGAGGTCGGCGGGGTTTGGGGTTTGAGGCTGGCGTCCGTTGTCGGCATTGGCTAGTCCCGTGGACGGTTCGTCCGGCGCCGGGCTGGCGGGTTCTCACGGATTGCGCGGATTCATGCACGGATTGGTGGAGTTCTTCGTTCGACCATGGCGTTGGGTGGGACGATCAACGGCAGGGCGGCAGCGTCAGGTGGCGGGCCGGAATGGAGCGGTATCGCTCGGCCGCTGAGATTAACCCAAATGCCCGCCAACTTGCCGGGGTCCGCAACAGGTTCGGCTCCAAGTCGCATGGCCGAAACCAGGCTGGCTGCGTCACCCGTGCCGTGTCAGTGGTCAAGGTCACCGGCGTGTGCGAAGCGCTACTACCATCACCCCAAGTGTGGTAAATCCGCCCGAGGAATTGAGGTTTGGCATGCACACGCTGATTGACCGGCGCCGCGCCGAGATTGCCATGCTGTGCCGCCGCTACGGTGTGCGGCAACTAGAGGTGTTCGGCTCAGCCGCGCGGGGCATCGATTTTGATCCGGACACCAGCGACGCGGATTTCCTCGTTGAGTTCGAACCGGACAGCAAGTTGCCTCCGTTGCAACAGTTCTTCGGGTTGGCCTAGGCCTTGGAATGTCTGGTGGGACGTCCGGTCGATCTGGTGGAAAAGGGGGCGATCCGAAACCCCTTTATTTTGGCCAGCATCGAGCGGTCGCACGAGGTCGTCTATGCCGCGTGACGCCCGGGCTTTCCTATGGGACGTTCAGAGCGCCGCTGCCTCGATACTGGATTTTGTTGCCGGACTGGATGCCGATGCCTTTGCGGCAAGCGATGTGATCCAATCGGTGGTGGAACGGAAGTTCGAGATTATCGGTGAGGCACTCAGCCAACTCGCGAAGCTGGATCCGGTGTTGGGAAAGCGCATCCCCAGTTCCTGAAAGCCTTAATTTTGGAGCGTGAACTTTGCTCCAGTCGCCGCTTCGGACCCAAGATAATTCCTAAAGTCGCCCGCGGCACCGGAGAACACGTTGTCTCGATCGCAGTCGCGATGTCGTCAGCTATAGGACAATCTCCTTTTGTGCCTACCAAGTGCCTGCAGGCAAGCCTGGCGCACTTCGGAATGGCAGTTTCTACTTGATACAAGTTAGTTGGGGAATCATAATCTCTTGTTCTTCAGTATTTAGAAATTGCTCCGAACGACCGGTGGCCTGGCTGGCGGCCCCAAGGCCACCAGCCAACGCTGCCCAGCCTACCCCGCCGCGTAACGCTCCCGGCTCCGCGCCTCCTGCACCTTGAACTGCCCGAACCGCGGCAGGAACTTATCCCAATCGATGATATGCGCATCGATCTCCGGTCCGTCGATACAAGCGTGCTTACGCACCAGCTTGCCATCCAGCACCACCGGCACCATGCAGGCCCCGCACATCCCCGTGGCATCCACCATGATCGAGTTCAAGCTCGCCACGGTCCTCACCCCATACGGCTTGGTCATCTCGCTGACCGCCCGCATCATCAGCGGCGGCCCGATCGTCACGACCTCCGCCACCTTGATACCCGTCCCGGCCTTCGACGCGTCCAGCAGCCCCTGCAACGGATGCGTCACGAACCCCTTGATCCCGAACGTCCCGTCATTACTGGTGTAGATCACGTCCAGCGTATCCGGATACTCCGCCTTCAGCTTCTCGACCCGCTCATTCTCGCCCACCCAGAACACCAGGTCAGCCGAACGGAACCCAGCGATCAGGGTGACGTGGTTCCCTAGCCGCAGGTGCTCCCGCATGATCGGATAAACCGGAGGCAGCCCCAGCCCGCCCGCAGTAAAAACCACCGTTTCGCCCGGGCGATACTTGTGCAGCTCGCTCGGCTGACCCAGCGGCCCGGCAATCCCGGAGAACACGTCTCCGACTTTCATCGCGTTGATCGCCAGCGAGCTGGTGCCCATAGCCTGCACGACCAGATCGATCGTCCCCGCCTCGACATCCCAATCCGCCAGGGTCAACGGGATCAGCTCCCCCTTGTCCCACGCCAGCACGCGCACGAACTGCCCGGCCCGCGCGGCGTGCGCGATCAGTGGCGACCGCACGACAAACTCCTCGATCCCCTCGCCGAGATGGATCTTCTCGACGATCTCCTGCGGCGCCTGGCCCAGCGAGGAATAGCGGTCCGCCTTCGCGACCAAGTCCCGCACTTCCGCCGCGGTAAACGTATTGCCGCCGACGATCTCTCGCGCCGCCGCCTGTCCGTCACCCGCCGCCCGGATCGCAGTCGAGCCGCCCCGCGCCGCGTCGCCGCCCGAAAACACGCCCTCGATCGAGGTTTGCTGCGACCCCTTGCCGGCCACGTCGATCGTGCCCCACTTTGTGGTCTTCAGCGAAGGTTCTGCGTCCTTGACGATCGGGTTCGGCGTGTTGCCGAGCGCCATGATCACCAGATCGACCGCCATCCGCTCGGACTTGCCCGTCGCGACCGGCGACCGCCGCCCGGACGCATCCGGCGCCCCGAGTTCGATCACGTCGAGCATCGCCGCGATCACCACGTTGGTCGCCGCATCGCCGAGGAACTCGTTCGGCGCTCGCAGCACCTTCAGCGCGATGCCCTCTTCCAGGGCGTGATGCAGTTCCTCAACGCGCACCGGCATTTCCGCCTGGGTACGGCGATACACGATCGTTACGATACCGCCAAGCCGCCGGGCGGTGCGTGCCGCGTCCATCGCGGTGTTGCCGCCGCCGATGACGATCACCTGCTTGCCCGCCGTCTCCGGCAGCGGTGTCTCGAACCCCGGACGCATCGCCTGCATCAGGTTGACGCGCGTCAGGAACTCGTTCGCCGACATTACGTTCAGCAGGTGCTCGCCCGGAACATTCATGAACCGGGGCAGTCCCGCGCCGGTGCCGACGAAGATCCGCCAGAACCCGGCTTGCTTTAACTGCTCCAAAGTCGCCGTCTTGCCGACGACGAAGTTCTTCACGAAACGACCACCCAGCATGGTGATCTTGCCGACAACATCGTCTATCAGTTCGTTCGGCAGACGGAACTCGGGAATGCCGTAGCGCAGCACGCCGCCGAGTTCATGGAACGCCTCGAACACCGTGACTGGATAACCCTCGGCCGCCAGCAGATACGCATTAATCATCCCCGCCGGACCCGAGCCGACGACCGCTATCGGCGGCTTGTCGGCGCGTTCCCACGGGCTGACGAAGCCGACAGGCGATTCAGCGGTAGCAACCTCGCCATACGCCTTGGCGCGCTGCGGCAAATACCACTCCAACTGGCCGATTTCGATCGGCCGGCCGGTGTGGGTGCAGACGCCCTGGCACTGCAGTTCCTGCGGACAGACCCGGCCTGTCACGTTCGGCAGCGGGTTGCAGCTCTCGATCAGTTCCAGCGCCTGGCGGAACTTGCCGTTGCCCAGCAGGTCCAGCATTTCCGGGATGTGGATCTTGACCGGACAGCCGCCCTTCGCCTCCTTCCCGGCGACGGGGATGCCGATTTCGCACGGCCGATCCTGGCACTGTTTGTCGCGCAGGACTTCCAGCCAGACGAACAGATCGACCTCGCGGGCGCTGTAACCCAGGGTCATGTAGCCAAGGTAGCCCTGGTTCACCAAACCGAAATCCTGCGCCCGCTCATCCGCCGGACGCATGTACGGCGCGATGCCATTGTCTCCGGGCCAGCCTTCCGACAGGCCCTTGAACATCGGGTAGCGGTCCGACAGGTGCACGTCGATCGCCCGGATGAATTTCCGCTTGAAGCGCAGCGGGATCGCCCAGATGAAGCGCAGCAGGATCGTGCTCATGTCGTCATTGCGGCAGAGCAGGTCCCACAGCGTCTTGGTAAACTGGGCGCCCAGCTCTTCCTGCTGGAACTCCCACGCCACCGCTTGCAGGCCGTCGGCGATGAACATCTGGCGGAATGCATTCGGTTCCGCGAGCAGCCGCCGGCGCAGCAGGGTGATCTGCTTCTGGAACAGATCGACCTCCGCGCTGGTGGCCAGTTCTTCCAGCTCGCTGCGAGTCGTCTCATACGCGCTGCTGGCGTGCATGAAACGAACCAGTTCGCCACCCGGCGTGGCGTTGAGGTGCGCGCTCAATGGATGATCTCCGCATCGCAGTTTGCCGCCACGCGCGCGATCCGGGCGAGCAGTTCCGGCGTCGCCGTCACGTGCTCCAGCGCGCCCGGGATGATCCGCGCGACCTCCTTGGTCTGGCCGTCCACGACGATCTTCGTCTTCTCAAACAGCTCGTCCAGATCCTGGTAGCAGGTCTTGCAGTTGGTGCACTTCGTCTGGTCGTCCATCGTCACCAGCGCGCCGTTGGCCTTCGCCGCCGCCGGAGCCGCGACCTGCGCCTGAGCCGCCGGGGCACCGAACGCGGCCCCACCAAGCTGGATCGTCGGCGGTGCGTTGGACGACGCGGCCAGTTCCGACATGGCTCGCGCGATTTGATCGATCGAGCCTTCCCGTTCCTGCACCGATTGCTGGAAGCGCTGCTGGAGATCGGCCAGCGCGGCGCGGTGTTCGGCCTCGCTGCGCTGCACCGGCAAGCCTGCGAGATGCTGCAAGGTCCGCCAATACTTCCGGCGTTCCTCGACCAGATGCACGATCGGCGCATCCAGCTCCAGCTTGATCAGGTGCTTGTCGTCGTCGGTCGTCCAGACGAACGGTACCCGCCCTTCCCGGGCCGCGGGCGACAGCTTCACATACTCGTCGATCGAAACGCCGTCGGCGTCAGCCGCCAGCTTGCGGAAGTGCTTCTTGAACCGCTGCTCGTTGCGCGCGAAGTCGGCCGGCGTCATCGGCACGTCCATCAGCTTGGTGGAGCCGTCGGCATCGACGTACTCGATCGAGGTGGTCGCCCAGTCCTTCTCGGGTTCCGGGTTGCCCTCCAGCGAGAACCACTGCGCCAGCGAGTCGCCGCGCCGCGGGTCATGCACGAACACCGGGCTCATGCGGCTTTCGACCGCCAGCCTGGCATGTTCGCTCGCCGCGGCATCGGCGATGCCATGCTCGGCCTGGCATGGCGTGTAGACGTCGAGCACCGCCGGCGAGTCCGAGTAGTTCAGGAACGCCAGCATGTTCTTCATGAAGTGGCCTTGCAGCGCCGTGCTGGTCTGAACCACGAACACGTTCGGATGGAACGCCGCGATCAGGCCGAGTTCCTTGCGGTCCTCCTGCTTCCCCGCCTGCGCCTTGCCGAACCGCGTCAGGTCGGAGTCCTGCGACGAGTAGCTCGCCGTGGACGCCTGGCCGCCGGTGTTCGAGTATACACCGGAGTTCAGCACCACCACCTTGATCGGCGTGTCGGTGACCAGCAGCCGAGACAGGGCACCAAAGCCGATGTCGTAGGTCGCCCCGTCGCCGCCCATGCTGATGATCGTCGGCAGCAGGCCCAACTCTTCCTTAGTGAACTGGCTCCAGCGGAAGAACTTGAAGAACGCGTCGTGCGCCACCGCGTCATAGGCGTCGTCGAGTTCCAGCCGCGCCGTCCGCAGCGCCTTGAAATCGGCCACCGCCGAGGCGCTCAGCCCCTCAAAAATACCCTTCGCCACCGGCGCCGAGTTCCTGGAACAGGCTGTTCACCCACGGGTCGTTGTACGGGTTGAACGGGAAGGTCGAGGCGAACACGCTGCTGCAACCGGTGGCGTTGGCGATGACCGCATTCGCCGGGCCGTTGCCGCTCGGGCCGCTTTCGAACAGATAGAGCCGCTTCTCCAGGGTATCGATGGTGCGCTGAATGCGCTCCGCCCGCACCTTGTCGTCGCCGATGATCGTCAGCTTGCCTTGCAGGTTGTCGATCAGGGTTTCCAGCTCACGCACATGCTCGCGCCGGCGCGGCTCATGCAGGGCGCGGTTGGCCGCGACCACCAAACGGATGGCCGTGACCTCGCCGCAACCGCGGCAAGCGCCGTGACCGCCGGTCATGGCGTAGTAGTTGTCGCGATCGAGCAGCAGACGCTTGGCATCGCCATCGGCCGCGGTGGCGCCGTCAACGAAGCGATGCGGCGAATTCGGGGTCCGGCTGAGGAACTCGAAGCGGGCCTGCAGCGTATCCAGTAGGGCCGCGTCCTGTTGCCGCTCCACCAGTGCGCCGGGTCCGCAGACTTCGATGCATTCCAGGCAGCCGCTGCACTTCCACGGATCGACACCGACGGAGAACAACCCGCCGCTGCCGGACTGCGCTTTCTCCATGGCGTCGAAGAACGGCCGCGTGCGGGCCACCGGGAAGGCGGCCAGCGCCTCGGTCATCTTGCCCAGGTTGCGCTTCAGAACGGCGTTGTCGGGGCTGAGGACGTTGATCGCTTCCGAGACGACCTCGTGGAACGGCTTGCTGTCCTTCTGCTGGCGGTAGCTCTCGCGCACGGTTTCGGACAGGCCGAAGACCATCCCGCGCATCGCCTCGCGCTGCGCTTCGGCGATGTCCAGATGCTTGATCGCGGTCAGCAGCAGGTCGTGGATTTCGTGCACGGTGTTGGGGATCGCCGCATCCGGGCAGACCAACGAGCATTCCATGCATCCTGTACACTTGTCGGCGTCGAACTCCGGCACGTGCAGGCGGAACAGGCCCTTATCCTTCCAGGCGGCACTGCCGGCCGGCATGAACAGGCCAGTGCCGGGAATGACCGGCGCTTCCGCCACGCTGCCGTCGCGGAAATGACTGAGGACGACATCGTCATAGTACTCGCGGTCGAGGAAGCCCGCCGCCGAGGCCGGCGCGGTGGCGCGGCACATCGAAGCCGATATGGCGACGCCGCGGCCGCCGGTCGCGGCAACCTGCTGCTCCACCTCGGCAAAGCCGGGCTTGTCGTAATCGACGCGGTGCGTAGCTTCGATGCCTTCGCGCATCACCGCCATGTTGCCGTCGACCACCGAGCCGCCCTTGGCGCCGAACTTCTTGCTGATCTGCGAACGGATTTTCTCCAGCAGCGCGGATTCGGACGCATCCGCGACGATGCGGTCAACGTGGCCACAGACCGCGCCAATGAAGGCGATGCCCATCATGCGGGTCTGCAATTCCGGCGTCGGTGCATGCTTCACCGCCACCGCGAACGCATCGACCGTGTAGAAGCGGATCTTGCGGTCGCGAATGTAACGCCGCGCCTTGTCAGGCAGGCTCTTCCAGACGTCCACCGGTCCGAGGTTGGACTGCAGGATGAACGTTCCACCTTCGGCCAGACCGAGCAGCGGGTTGGTGTGACTGAACACCTTATGATCGGCCGACACGACGATTTCGACATCTTCCAGCTCGGCGTTGGTGATCTTCACCGCCTCCGGGCTGAGCGTGATGTAATAGTTCGTCGGCGCGCCGCTCTTTTCGGAGCCGTATTTCGGCGCCGACTTGGAATGCAGATCAAGCGCCCCGGCCAGGATGTCGGTCAGCAGCTTGCCCGTCGCGACGGTGCCGTAGCCGCCAACGGAATGGAACCGCACGCGGAACGCGCCGGGCGGCAGCAGATGCGGGTTATCCTCGGTCTCCAGCGCCATCAGACCGGTCTCGGGATAGGCCGCCTTCAGACGGTCCTGCAACGCCTTGATGCGCGGCGACGCCGACTCGCCGAAGAACTGCGAGCCCAGATAGACGAACGGCGCGCTGTCTTTCTTCTCCATGTTGGCGAAAGCGGCGATCATGTGGCGCGGCTGCAGGTCATGCGCGCCGAGGCCGAAGATCGCCGTGGTCACGCGCGGCAGCTTGTCGATCGCCGGGATGCCGACATGGCGGACGCCGTCGGCGTTTTCCCGCGCGCGGAACAGCGCCTGGGTGACGAAGCCGGTCAATGCCGTAACGTCGGAGCGTTCCAGCACCGTCACGGCCTTCTTGCCGCGCAATGCCTCGACCAGTTCCGCTTCCGGGAACGGCTGCAGCAGTTTGACGGAGATGACGCCGACTTTCTTGCCCTTGCTGCGCAGGTGCGTTGCCACCGCCTCGGCGTCATCGGTCACTGAACCGAGGCCGACAACGACATACTCGGCGTCGTCGCACAGGAAGGTATGGATCGGCGTGTAAACACGCCCGGTCAGTTCGGCGTATTCCGCCATCGCCTGACGCACGAACCCCGGCACCGCGGCCACGAAATGAGTGCGATGATCGGCCGAACCGGCCTGGAAGTCCGGCTGGTTCTGCACACCGCCGGTCAGCCCGGGGTTGTGCACATCGACCAGTGCCGGCACGCGCGGGCGGGTGCCCTTCTCGAAGGCGTTGATCCACTGGCGGCGCCATTGGCCGTGCAGTTCTTCAGGCACCCAGGCGAGGGTATTGCCGACCAGCTTGCCTTCGTTGTCCGCCTCGACCGTTTCGGCGGCGGATCCGAGGTAGCTGCGCAACTCGGCGATGTCCGTCGGCGCGAAGTCGGCTTCGTGGCGCGCAAGGTACTGGCGAAGTTGGAACACGCGGCCCTTGGCGCCAAACAGCATGTCCTGCGCCACCGTCGGCGACGGGATGCGGCCTGCCGGGTCGCCGAGGAATTCGCGCAGCAGTTCCGGCTCCGGAATGTGTGCCTCGCACAGCATGTGGCTGGTGGCGAACCCGTCCATCGCGTTGGCGACGGGGATCAGCGACGTCGCGCTGACCTTGTAGGAAATCGCCGCGAGGTCGGCGGCTTCCTGCGGATTGCTGCCGAACAGGATGGTGTAGCCGGACGACAGCAGCGCATAGACGTCGTCATGGCCGGCCATCACGTTCAGCGAATGCTTGGACACGACGCGCGCCGCGACCTGCAGCACGAAGCCGCCGACCTTCTTGCCGACAGTCACGTAGTGCGATTCGAGGCCGTAGAGAATGCCCTGGCTGGACGATGCGTTCGAAACGTACTTGCCGCCGGTCAGCGCCGCGCCCAGCGCGCCGCTCTGCGCGGAATGCTCGCCCTCGGGATGGAAGAAGAATGGGTGCTGGCCCCATACGTTCTGGCCGCCGCCGGCCCGGAATGCCTCATAGATTTCGGAAATTTCGGTCGAGGGCGTAATCGGATAGCCGATGACGCCGCCGCAGACATGCTCCATGACATGGGCAACCGCCCCGTTGCCGTGAATAACGACCGGGATACCGGGGTACTTGAAATTCATCTGCTACATCCTGGACCTAGGTTTCTGTTTTCTACGCACGAACGGACGTCCGCACCGAACGCAGAGAAAGGCGACACTATCCGCGTCATCGCTTCCGCTGCACATGGCATTTGATATATGTCGTTCGCATAGCTGACCTTCACTGAAAGGAGTCAATTCTTTATGTAAAGTAATTGCCTTCCTGTAAATTAGTTACACAGACCGTCTCCACGGGTTCACACTGTCGCGACGAGACATGCCCACACCCGTTCGGTGCCGATCGGTCGCCAGGGTGCGCAGCCGGCGAAGAGAGCCGAGCCGTCTTGCGCGACGCCCGGAAAGCGGCAAGCCTCCCTTTGTTGACTGTTGGCCGCATACGTGATCGCTCCCGCAAACCCCGCCTTTGGCGGAGGCTTACATCCCAACCGGCCAGGAGACTTTGACATGCCTCAAATCGGACGCGTGCTTTATCGAAGCGCCAACGGAGACAATTGGTCCCTGGTCCGCGACGACGCCTCGGGCGTCCCGCAGGTGCTGCATGAACCCAACCAGTCCTCCGGAGGCCGCCCGTCGCGCCTCGGCATCGGCGACTTCCTGTCGCGCGACGCGCACGGACCGCAGCATGCGGAGCTGCTCCGGCTGATCGGGACGCTGGTCGATAGCGACGGCGGCTAAAGCCAGCGGCTGTTCCCGGGTGGCCGGGCCAAGCCCACAGGCGTCGGGATAAGGGGGCACGCGGAGCTCGGCATTCTCTCCTCACCGTCATGGCCCGGCTTGTCCGGGCCACCTGACGCGGCACCAACTGGCGGGGGTGGCCCGGACAAGCCGGGCCATGACGGTGAGAGAACAAGGCCCCGGCCAAGCCGGGCCATGAACGATGGGGCGGGATCCGCCTGAAAGCGCGTTACCCGGGCTCGAGGAAGCATGCGTCGCCGTAGGAGTGGAAGCGATACGCCGCCGCCACCGCATGCGCATACGCCGCCAGTATCCGCTCCCGCCCGGCAAACGCCGAGACCAGCATCAGCAGCGTGGACCGTGGCAAATGAAAGTTCGTCAGCAGCCGATCCACCGCCTTGAAGCGGTAGCCGGGCAGGATGAACAGCGCGGTCTCGCCGAGGAACGGCTGCACCGTCCCGTCCGGCAGCGCCGCGCTTTCCAGCAGCCGCAGGCTTGTGGTCCCGACCGCGATCACCCGTCCGCCGGCGTGCCGTGCTTTGTTGATCGCGGCCGCCGCCTCGTCGCTGATCTCGCCGCGCTCGGCATGCATGCGATGATCGGCGACCTGTTCCACGCGGACCGGCAGGAAGGTCCCGATGCCGACATGCAGCGTGACCGTGACCCGCTGCACCCCCACGGCGTCCAGCGCGTCCAGCAGCGCCGGGGTGAAATGCAATCCGGCCGTCGGCGCCGCCACCGCGCCCTCCCGCCGAGCGAACGTCGTCTGATAGTCCGTCGCGTCGCTCGGCAGCGGGCCGCCGGGCCGGTGAATGTAGGGCGGCAGGGCGAGTGCGCCGGCCCGCCGGAACGCCGCCATCAGGTCCTCGCCGTCGAGGCTGAACGCCAGCCCGATGCTGCCGTCCGGATGCTTGTCCACCACCCGCGCCGTCAACGCCGCCTCACCCTCGATCGCCAGCGTGTCGCCAATGCGGAGCCGCCGTCCGTTGCGCGCCAGCGCCTTCCAGGTGCCGTCGGCGCGGGGACGGTCCAGCGTGACGCCAATGCGTGCCGCGCCCCGCAGCGCCTGCAACTGCGCCGGGAATACGCGCGTATCGTTCGCCACCAGCACGTCCCCCGGCCGCAGCAACCCCGGCAAATCCCGCACCAGCCGATCGGCCAGGCCCGAGGGGCGGATGTGCAACATGCGAGCGGCGTCGCGCGGCCGGGCAGGCTTCTGGGCGATGCGATCCGGTGGCAGGTCGTAGTCGAAATCGGCCAGCGTCAACCGGGCGGGGTCGGCCTCCACCTTATATTTGGCCGATTGGAAAAACGCATGACCACGGATGGAGCGTAGCGATCCGGGCCGCGCCGGTCATCGCGCCTGGTAGGACGAAATTTCCACCAGATTGCCGTCCGGATCGCGGCAATACACTGACATGATCGCGCCAAGGGCACCGGTCCGTTCCACCGGTCCTTGCAGAATTTGCACGCCGTTGTCGTGCAGATGCCCGATCACCTCGTCCGGCGGCACCGCGGTGATGAAGCACACATCGGCCGCGCCGGGATCCGCACAAACCCCCGTCGGCCAGGTCCCGGCATCCGCCTCGATCGGGCGCAGATTGATCTTCTGGCCGCCGAATTTCAGCGCGGTGCGATGCTGCGGCCCGAAGTCCTCCCGCTCCATGCCCAACACGCGTTGATACCAGGCGGCGGTGATCTCCACGCTCTTGCAGTTGATGACGATATGATCGATGCGGTCGATGGTAAAACGCATTATTCCAGCCCGTCGTAAAAATCGTTACCCTTATCGTCCATTACGATAAAGGCGGGGAAATTCTCGACCTCGATCCGCCACACCGCCTCCATGCCGAGTTCCGGGAATTCCAGCACCTCGACCTTGCGGATGCAGTCTTGCGCCAGGCGTGCCGCGGCGCCGCCCACGCTGCCGAGGTAAAAGCCCCCATGCGCCTGGCAGGCGTCCTTCACCGCCTTCGACCGGTTGCCCTTCGCCAGCATCACCAGCGAGCCGCCCGCCGCCTGGAATTCCGCCACGTAACTGTCCATCCGCCCGGCGGTCGTCGGCCCGAAGCTGCCCGTTGCCATGCCTTCGGGAGTCTTCGCCGGTCCGGCGTAATACACCGGGTGGTTCTTCAGGTAGTCCGGCAACGGCTGCCCATTGTCCAGCCGCTGCTTCAGCTTCGCATGCGCGATGTCGCGCGCCACCACCATCGTGCCGGTCAATGCCAGCCGGGTCTTCACCGGATACCGCGTCAGCTCCGCGCGGATCTCCGCCATCGGCCGGTTCAGGTCGATCGCCACCGCATCGCCGCCGAGGTGGGAATCCGTTGTCTCCGGCAGATACTTCGCCGGATCGGTCTCCAATTGCTCCAGGAACACGCCCTCCGGCGTGACCTTCGCGAACACCTGCCGATCGGCTGAGCAGGAGACGCCGATGCCCACGGGCAGCGAGGCGCCGTGGCGCGGCAAGCGCACCACCCGCACGTCATGGCAGAAATACTTGCCGCCGAACTGCGCGCCAATGCCCAGAGTGCGCGAGATCTCCAGGATCTGCTGCTCGAGGTCCAGGTCGCGGAACGCATGCCCCGCCTTGCTGCCGGATGTCGGCAGTCCGTCCAGCCACTTGGTGGACGCCAGCTTCACCGTCTTCAGGTTCAGCTCGGCCGAGGTGCCGCCGATGGCGATCGACAAATGATACGGCGGGCAGGCCGAGGTCCCCAGCGTCTTGATCTTGGTCTCCAGGAATTTCGCCAGACGCTCCGGCGACAGGATCGCGCGCGTCTCCTGGAACAGGTAGGTCTTGTTGGCGCTGCCGCCGCCCTTGGCGACGAACATCAGATGCAGCTCGTCGGCGTGGTGCTCGCCCGGCGCGGCCATGATGTCGAACTGCACCGGCAGGTTGTTGCCGGTGTTGACCTCCTCGTACATCGAGAGCGGCGCCATCTGCGAATAGCGCAGGTTGGTCTCGGTGTAGGTGCGGTGGACGCCCCAGGAAAGGGCCTCCTCCTCGTCGCCGTCCACCCAGACGCGCTGGCCCTTCTTGCCGAACACCAGAGCCGTGCCGGTATCCTGGCACATCGGCAGCACCCCGCCGGCGGCGATGCAGGCGTTTTTCAGCAGATCGAACGCCACGAAACGATCGTTCGCGCTGGCCTCCGGATCGTCCAGGATCGCGCGCAATTGCGCCAGATGCGCCGGGCGCAGCAGATGCGAGACCTCATGGTAGGCGTGCAGCGCGAGGTCGCTCAGCGCCTCGGGGGCGATGCGCAGCACCGTCTTGCCCTCGACGCTGATCGTGCGCACGCCCGCGATCGGGAGCTTGCGCCAGGGCGTCGTCTCGGGTCCGAGCGGAAACATCGGCGAGTACCCGGAACGTATCGGGCCGGCGGGCGGGTGAGTCCACGAAGCTGTCCTTTCAGGTCGGAAGGGCGCCTAACCCTGCGGCGTCCGGCGGCGGAACGCATCCAGGCTGACGACCTGCGCCGGTTCGGACGGTGCCGCCGGCTCGGACGCTTGCGGTTCGGCCGCTGACGGTTCGGCGTCAGGCGCCGGTTCCGCGTCCAGCGGCGTGAACCGCAGTCCATACCGGATATAGGGATCGGCGAACTCGATCACCGCGTCCAGCGGAATGGTCAGGCTGGATGGCACGCCGCCGAACGACAGCCCGACGGTGATCGTCCGGTCTTCCCGGTCGTAGGCGAGATCCCAGAACTGGTGCTGCAGAACGATCGTCATTTCCCGCGGGTACTGCGCGCGAACGCGCTGCGGTATGACCACGCCGGGGAAATCGGTGCGGAACGAGATGTAGAAATGGTGTCCACCGGGCAGCCCTTCGGCCGCCGCATGCTCGACCGCCTGCGCCACGACCTGACGCAGGGCCTGCTCGGTCCATCGCTCATACGGCAGCAGGCTCTCCGGCTGCTCCTTCCGATCGTCGTCCATGACTGCCTCCGCGCGTGGCATGCGCCTGATCGACGCCACCCATAGCGCGTAGCCGCCGGGCGGCAAAGGGGGTTGATCAGCGGGCCGCATCACCGTCATGGCCCGGCTTGTCCGGGCCACCTATGTCAGCACGTGCCGCGACAGGTGGCCCGGCTGGTCCGGGCCATGACGATTGGGGACCTGGCCCGGTCATGTCACAAAACCCACGCTCGTGCCGATCCCGCCCGGTTGCCCCACCTGTCGTGGCATGTGCTTGCGGCGGTCGTTCAATCAAGCAGAAGCATGCCAGTTCCGCGCAACTACGCAATCAACCCAACTTGCCGTTCCGGTGGTGCGTCACTACGAAGCACGTCGATGGCCTGACTCTGCGGGCCCGAGGGACAGGCGGCGCGTGAGGGAGGGTAATTTTTGATCAGTCATGATGTCAGAGTCAGCCCCTCCGGGGCCGGCCTGGCGCGCGAAGACCAACTCGCCTGGAAAATTGCCGCGGTCGCAGCCGATAAGGTCGCTGTCGGCAAGGATGTCGCGGCGATGATCGTGAACCGGATCATCGACAACGCGGCGGTGGCGATCGCCGCGGCCAACCGGCATCCCGTCGTCTCCGCCCGCGACATGGCTGTGGCCCGCCCCGACAAGTCCGGAGCCTCGGTGTTCGGCGTGCCGTCCGCCAGGCGCTTCTGCCTGGAATGGGCGGCCCTGGCCAACGGCGTGGCGGTGCGTGAGCTGGACATGCACGACACGTTCCTGGCCGCCGACTATGCGCATCCCGCCGACACCATTCCCCCCATACTCGCCGTCGCGCAGACGCATGACAAATCCGGCAAGGACCTGATCCGCGGGATTGCCACGGGCTACGAGATACACATCGACCTGACGCGCGCTATTTGCCTGCACGAACACAGGATCGATCACATCGCTCATCTCTGCCCGGCGCAGGCCGCCGGTATCGGCACCTTGCTCGGCCTGAAGCCGGATATCATCTATCAGGCTGTGCAGCAGGCCGTGCATGTCAGCTTCACCACCCGCCAGTCGCGCAAGGGCGAGATCAGCTCCTGGAAGGCGTATGCGCCCGCCCATGCCGGTAAGCTGGCGATCGAGGCGGTGGACCGCGCGGTGCGCGGCGAGGGGTCTCCAAGCCCGATTTACGAGGGCGAGGACAGTGTGATCGCCTGGATGCTGGACGGCCCGCAAGCGCATTATGTCGTGCCGTTGCCGGCACCGAATGAGGCCAAGCGTGCGATCATGGACAGCTACACCAAGGAACACAGCGGAGAGTATCAGTCGCAGGCGCTGATCGATCTCGCGTTCCGCATGCGCGGGCATATCGACGACTTCGACGGGATCGAGAAGATCGTCATCCGCACCAGCCATCACACGCATTCCGTCATCGGTTCCGGTGCCCACGACCCCCAGAAGCTGGATCCGAAATCCAGCCGCGAAACGCTCGATCATTCCATCATGTATATCTTCGCCGTGGCGTTGCAGGACGGCACCTGGCACCACATCGACAGCTACGCGCCCCGGCGCGCGGGCCGCGCAGATACCGTGCGATTGTGGCATAAAATCGAAACGATCGAGGACCCGGAGTGGACACGGCGTTACCGGGCCACCGATCCGAATGAGCTGTCGTTCGGCGGCCGCGTGGAAATCTTCTTGCGAGACGGTAAGAAACTGGACGATGAGATCGCGGTTGCCGACGCGCATCCCCTCGGCGCCCGGCCGTTCGGGCGCGACGACTACATCCGCAAATTCCGGATTCTGACCGACGGAATCATCTCCGCGCGTGAATCGAACCGCTTCCTGGAAGCGGCGCAGGATCTCGCGCGCCTGCCCGCCGGGGAATTGCACCGTTTGAACATCGCCTTGCCTGCCGGCACGCTCAAAGCCGGCAAGCCGGGCATTCTCTAACCAAAGAGGGACTTTATCATGAGCGAGACAGCAACGGCTCCGGCCCCGGCAAATGCCCCGGCGAAGAAAGGCGTCGGCTTGTCCGGCGTCACGGCGGGCAATACCGCGCTTTGTACCGTCGGACGCTCCGGCAACGATTTGCATTACCGCGGGTACAATATTCTCGATGTCGCGGACACCTGCGAATTCGCCGAGATCGCGCATCTGCTGATTCACGGCCATCTGCCGACGCGCGGCGAGCTCGATGACTACAAGGCTAAGCTGAAATCGATGCGTGGACTTCCGTCGGCGCTGAAGACGGCGTTGGAGGCATTGCCGCCGGCGACGCATCCGATGGATGTGCTGCGCACCGGCGTGTCCGTCATGGGCTGCCTGTGCCCGGAGAAGGAAGACGCGACCGTAGCCGGCGCGCGCGATATCGCCGATCGCATGATGTCGTCGATGGGCTCGATGCTGCTGTATTGGTATCACTTCGCGCATAACGGCAAGCGCATCGAAGTGGAGACCGACGACGATTCCATCGGCGGCCACATCCTGCACTTGCTGAGCGGCAAGCCGCCGTCGCAGTTGTTCGTGCGCGCGATGCATACGTCCCTGATCCTGTATGCCGAGCATGAATTCAATGCATCGACCTTCGCCTGCCGTGTCATCGCGGGCACTGGCGCAGACATGCACTCGGCGATTTGCGGCGGTATCGGCGCGCTGCGGGGACCGAAGCATGGCGGCGCGAACGAGGTCTCGTTCGAAATCCAAAAGCGCTACAACACGCCGGACGAAGCCGAGGCCGATATCCGCAAGCGGCTTGAAAGCAAGGAGGTCATCATCGGCTTCGGCCACGCCGTCTATACGATCGCCGATCCGCGGAACAAAGTGATCAAGGAAGTCGCGCGCCGCCTGTCGCAGGCCGCGGGATCGATGAAGATGTTCGACATCGCCGAGCGCATCGAGTCGACGATGTGGGAACAGAAGAAGATGTTCGCCAACCTCGATTGGTTCAGCGCGATCAGCTACCACATGCTGGGAATTCCGATGGCGATGTTCACGCCGCTGTTCGTTATCTCGCGCACCTCGGGCTGGGCTGCGCACGTGCTTGAGCAACGTGCCGACAATAAGCTGATCCGCCCGGCGGCGAACTATATCGGTCCGGAGAATCTGAAATTCGTTCCTATCGAACACCGCTGACGGTCTGTTTCTGAGCCTGTGAGAATCGCCGCGGCAGTGATGCCGCGGCGATTTCGTTTTTGAAGGCGCCCCCGGGCACGCGGCGCACGGAAATTTTTTCACCAAATAGTCGTCCCGGCTGTTGCTTTTCGTTGACATCTATGGACGGGACAGGGAATAGCGGAATCCGTATTCGCGAATCGATTCCCGGTTGTTGCTGAACCACCGATGCGCGGGCACGTTAAACAGTGGGGACGGTCAATGGACCGCGACCTTGGAAGGCCGCAGAAGAGTCAAGCAAGCACCAAGATACGTGCCGCATCGGGTCGTGCACATACGCATGGCGAGGGACTGTGTCCAGCGCTCATCGTGCCGAACCGGGCCAGGTGTCCAACGACCCGGTTGGCGTCCGGTCATTCGCGACCAGCGTCCAGCCGAACCGCCTATGAAACAGTTCGCCGGTTTCGGTTCTCGACACAACTCGTACGCAGGCTTCGTCCAACGCGCTTTACAAAGACGGCACGTTCAAAAAGGAGTTCTACAGGTGAGCACTGACGACACAACAGGCGAAACCCCACGCGCACAGGCGATGGCGGTGAAGGCGGCGACCAAGAAGGCCGCGGTGAAGAAGCCGGTTGCCAAGAAGGCGGCCCCGAAGAAAGCAGCAACAGCAGCGGCACCCGCCAGGAAGGCCACCGCGAAAAAGGCAGCAGCACCCGCCAGGAAGGCCGCGGCGAAGCCGGCAGCGAAGAAGACCGCCGCGAAGCCCGCCGTGAAGAAGACAGTTGCGAAAAAGGCTGCCGCGAAACCGGTCGCCAAGAAAGTTGCTAAGCCGGTGAAGGCTGCCGCCAAGGCGGCGCCGAAGAAGGCCGTTGCCAAGAAGGCCGTCCCGAAGACAGCAGCGAAGAAGGCCCCGGCGAAGAAGATCGAAGCCGTGGCGGTCGCCAAGCGTCCGGTTGGCCGCCCGCCGGGCAAGAAGGCCGCCGCACCGGCTGCCAAGCCGGTCAAGAAGCTCACCGCCAAGCCCGCGGTGGCGAAGAAGCCCGGCCGCAAGCCGAAGATCGTGCCAGCATCGACACCTGCTCCCGAACCCGCGGCGATCGCGGCGAGCGAACCGCAGGAATAATCGGGTCCTGCTGATGCAAAGAAAGGCGCCCGTGTGGCGCCTTTCTTGCGCTTATCCGAACGTCCTCAGTAGATCATCGACCTGAGACGCGTTCAGCAGGCGCGGAGAGTGTGTGCGTATCATCAGGAAAAGCTTCGCCGCTTCTTCCAGTTCCTCCGCGGCGTAGACCGCGTCCGTCAACGTATTGCCTGAAACGACCGGCCCGTGGTTCGCAAGCAGCACCGCGCGCGCGTCCCGTGCCGCCGCATGGATCGCCGGTTCCATCGCCGCATCGCCCGGCCTGTAATACGGAACGATCGGCATGCGCCGCCCGATTCGCATGACGAAGTATGGTGTCAGCGGCGGGATCGGGTTCGCGGCATCGGCATCCGGCAGGCAAGACACCGCCGTCGCGTGCGTGGAATGAAGATGCACCACCGCGCCCGCGTCATTGCGCGCCTGATAGAACGCCCGGTGCATGAAGACCTCCTTCGACGGCTTGTCGCCGCCGATATGCTGGAAGTCCTCGTCCAGCTTCGACAGACGATCCGGATCGAGCCGTCCGAGACTCGAATTGGTCGGCGTCATCAAATACCCGTCCGGCAGGCGAACGCTGATGTTGCCGGCGCTGCCGACGGAAAAACCGCGCGCGAACAGGCTGGCCGCCAGTTCGGCAAGAAGTATCCGGGTCGCTTGCTCGTTCATCCGCTACACGTCCAGCACACGAAACGCCTTGAGGAAGAAGTCGGTGGCGCCGAAATTGCCAGACTTCAGCGCCAGCATCATATCGGGGCCGCTGCCGGACGCGTAAGTCCACGGGACGCCCGGATCGATTTCTCCGCCGATGCGCAAGGATCGCACGCCAAGCCGCCCGACCACCGCGCCGGATGTTTCTCCCCCAGCGACGACCATCCGGCGCACGCCACGCTCGACCAGGCCGGCCGCCACGCGGGCCACGGCATCCTCGACCAGCGCGCCCGCCTGCTCGCGCCCGAGGCGGGATTGCAGCAGGGCCACTTTTTCAGGCGGTGCGGACGCGGCGATGACCACGGGCTTGCCGCCGATCTTGTCCGAGGCCCATGCCAGCGCGGCTTCGCTCAACGCCGCGGCGTCGGGTGTTTCCACGGCATCGAGTTCGAACACGGGCGCGTGGCCGCGGGCGTAGCCAAGCTGCGCCAGCGTGGCGCGGGAGCATGAACCGGCAACCACCGCACAGGGGCCTTCCAACGGGGGCAGGGCGGCCGGATCGGTCTGTTCGGGCAATTCACCGGCGCGGCGGAAATTCTCCGGCAGGCCCATCGCCACGCCCGATCCGCCGGTGATCAGCGCGTGGCTCGCGGCGGCCTCTCCGATCGCAAGCAGATGCGCGTCGGTGATGGCGTCGACGATGGCGTAGCGGCGGCCTTGTTCCTTCAGCCTAGTCATTGCGTCGCGGATGGCATGCGGGCCCCGGTCGACGGTGTTGAAGTTCACCAGTCCGACGGCGCCCTCGGTCTGGCGCGACAGCACGCGCACCAGATTGGCGTCGGTCATCGGCGTCAGCGGATGGTTCTCCATGCCGCTTTCGTTCAGCAGGTTGCCTCCGGCGAACAGATAGCCCTGGTATACGGTCCGGGCATTAGTCGGAAAGGCCGGGCAGGCAAGCGCGAAGCCGCAGCCCAGCGCGCCGATGAGCGCATCCGCCACCGGGCCGATATTGCCCTGGTCGGTGCTGTCGAAAGTGGAACAGTATTTGAAGAAATATTGCCGCGCGCCCGCCGCTTGCAGCCATCTCAGCGCGGCCAGCGAGTCGTCGATCGCCTGCCGTGCCGGAGCGGTTCGGGATTTCAGGGCGACGACCACCGCGTCCGCATCGGGCGGCGGCTCATCAGACGATGGTATGCCGATCAGTTGGACGGTCCGCATGCCTCCGCGGACCAGCATCGAGCAGAGATCGGTTGCTCCCGTGAAGTCGTCGGCGATCGCACCGAGCAGCATGGCGGTCCTCCATTTTGCTTTAATCAGCGGCCGGACGCAGAACATCCGCCAACTGTTTGACTTGCACATCCCAGGACGGCAAGGCGCGTCCCGATTGCCACGCGACCTCGCCCATGTCCCGCCGCAGGGCGTGGTCGAAGATCAGCCGCCGCATGGCTTTCGACAGTTGTTCGATATCGCCGGGCGCGCCGACGACCCCGGCTTCCGGCGGGACCAGCGTTGGCACGGCCCCGACGTTTGTCACCGCAACCGGCAGCCCGCGGCGCAATGCCTCGGCGACCGCGACGCCGTAGCCCTCGAAATACGACGCCAGGGCGAACAGATCGGCTTCCCGCCAGCGCGCCTCCGTCATCTCTTCGATGAACTGAACGCGGCGGTCGATGTGCAGTTTCTCCGCCAGAGCATGCAGCCCGTTGGCGTGAACCGGATCGCGGGCGGACGTGCCGACGATCGTCAGTTGCCATTCGAGGTCGAACAGCCGGCTGAGCGCACGCAACAGGACGTCGTGGCCCTTGCGCGGGATCAGCGCCCCGACGGACAGAATCTCGCAGGTCGGTCCGGCCGAACCGGTGCTGCGCGGAAGTTCGTCCACGCCGGGGATGACGACGCTGATCCGGTCGTACGACGCGCCATACTCCCGCACCAGCCGATCGGCGGTGGGATCGCTGGTCGTGACTAGGCGGGAGACGGCGCGGAACATGGACGCCTCAGTCGCAAGAAGCCGGCGGCGGGTTTCCTCCAGCAGGCCGGTCTCCAGCGAGGCGGGATGGTGGATCAGCGCGACGACGCGGTTCAGCGGCACGCCGTCGAAGGCCGGCAGCGCGAGGCCGTCGATCAGCGGCAGGGATGCCTCGGGCAGTGCCGCCCAGGCGGTGCGGGCGGCATAGATCGCCGCCTGGTCCGGGTCGGGGCAGCGGCCGGCCAGTTCGATGACCTGAACGGTATGTCCCAGCGCCCGCAGGCCCTGCGCCATGCGCCGATTGTATTCGTAGGCGCCGGAAGCGGTCGCGAGCGGGCCCGAGACGATCAGACTGACATGCATGCGCGGAGTCTTAGCAGTCCCGCGCCGCTTGTCACCCGGTTTACCGGTGTTCCTGATTGGCGACACGGGGGGAGACGCCGAACATGGAGACCGTGAAGCCAGGCCGATCGCCGATCAGCGCCGTTCTCGACCATGGCGATGCGAATCTGGCCGCGTCGCGACGCTTGTCACTGATCGCATGCCCGGGCGCGTCGGCAACGTTCGCGGCCGATAAACTGCGCGGCCTCGGCGATTTCCTGAGTATGCCGGTATTCCTGTTCGCGCTCGACATAGGACATTTGCCCGAACGCCTCGGTGCGCAGTCCGAGCGCGGCGACGTCCGTCAGCGAAGCGATACGGAGGCACGATCGACAGCGTGACGTTCAACTCGAACAGCCGGTACCGCGCCTTGGATGGGAACACCGGTTGTCCGCGGCTCAGGTGAAAATACATTTCGGTGATGGCGCCATCGGGCCTCGACGATGTGTAGAGGACGTCAAAGGTCCGGTCATCCCACCAGCCGCCGACGGCGCTGCAACTCACCGATGTACTGCGGCAGGTGCAGGCGCGGCGAGAGCGTCCGCTGGCGCTCGTGTAGGCAGGCGCCTCGGCCGCCACGCCGGCTTCGACCGGGAGCGTTTAAACCGCCAACAGCGAAGCCGCCGGATTACCGGGGGCGTCCGGCCGCCGCCCTGACGCCCAAACGCTGAAGCGGGGCTCGTTGGCAGATTGGCCATGTGCCGGCATCCCGGCGCTCCCCGGGGGGCAGGCCCGATTGCATAGCCGTCATGTTCAAGGCTGGCGTTGCGTTCCGCCTTACAACGAGATATATCTTGCTATATCACGTATCGGACTCGGCCCCATGCCGCCTGCGGCGTCCGGTCGATCCCGGTTCCAAACGTTGATGCCTTGTACTTCTCAGTAACGGATTGCCGCCGATGACCTATGCCGAACCGCCACTGACCACCATGGACGAAGCGGCCATCGCCGCGGCGCCGTTGCAGCGTGAACCTTACGAATTCACTTTTGTCGAGCACGCGCTCCGGGAGGAGCTGAAGACCCCGGTGCTGGCGGATGCGCCGGTCATTCCGGATCGCGGCAGTTATGCGCTGCCCGATCTCAAGCACGGGCCGGCCTTCGGCGCGGTGGTGCAGGATCTGCTCAGCGTGCGTTTTCGTCACCTTGTCGAGCAGAAGTTCGATATGGACCTCAGCAAGCGCCCGCCCTGCATCGTGATGATGGGCAACACCACCGGCCATTATAACGAAGGCTATTCGCACAACGATTCGAAGCACAAGATCGTCACCGTGCTGCTGGGCTTCAGCCGCGAATGGCCGTATGAGCGCGGCCGGCTGCGCGTGCTGCGCAGCAACAACATCGCCGACAGCGCGTTCGAGTTCGCGCCGGAATTCGGCCGCATGCTGATGTTCAAGGTTTCGGAAAAGTCCTGGCACGGCTTTCTACCGCAGAAAGGCCAGCGGATGAGTCTGCAACTTTGCTACGTCGATTCGGACCTCTATGTGAAGTCGGAATATTGGCGCCACAGCGTCAGCGCCTTTGCCAAATCCATCCCGCTGCTGCGGACGATGATCGATTGGGCCCCCAGGCGGCTGTAAACCGAATTTCCAGTCGTGATCCGCGCCGGGTTTGCAGCGCGGATCGCGATGAACCGAGGAAAGCACAATGGCCTACCCACCGGTGCCGGCAGTCGAGCTGATCGCGCAGCATTTCCGCCGCGCGGTGCTCGATGCCGAGATCATCGACCAGCCGTACCGGCGCTGGCGTCTGAAGTCCGTGCTGCCACAGGACACATGTACCGGAATCATGACGCTGCCCATCGCTCCGCCATTGTTGGGCAACACCGACGGGACGCGCGGCAGCTACAATGACAAGCGGACCTTTTTCACGCCGTTGCTGCGGCAGAAGTTTCCCGCGGTGCAGGCGGTATGCGCTGCGTTGCAAACCGCCGATGTCGCGCGCCTGCTGGCGCGAACCCTGAGCATCGATGTGGCGGGCGGCTATCTGCGCATGGAATACATGCAAGATCTCGATGGCATGTGGCTGGAACCGCATCGCGACATTCCCGAGAAGCTGTTTTCCATGGTGATTTATCTGTTCACCGGCCCGGACGCCGCGGAGTGGGGCACCGACATCTATGACGCCGATCGGCGGTGGGTTGATCGCTCGGTACCCGAATTCAATTCCGGTGCGGTTTTTGTCGCCGGACCCGCCACCTGGCATGGTTTCGATAAGCGGCCGATCATCGGGGTTCGACGACTGCTGGAAATCAATTACGTCCGTTCCAATTGGCGGGCGCGAGACCAATTGGCATTTCCGGATCGCCCTGTCGAGGTTTAGGCGAAGCCAGTCAGCCGCACCGGGATCGACGCAACAGAGATGAAAAGGCCTTCAAGATGACAAGAAACATAAATCCTTTGGCTTTATCGCTGATCACCGCGTGCGCGCTTGGTCTGGCTGGCATCGCGCCGCTCGGTGCGGCCGAGCCGGCCCCGGCTACCGAGGTCGCCTCGATCCAGCAAGCGGTCCAAAACGGTGCCGAGATATTCGCCCATGACCGTTTCGGTGGTGCGGCGACGTGTGACACCTGCCACGCCAACGGCGGTCGCACCGCCGGCAAGTTGCCGAACGGCCAGGAGATCCCGAGCCTTGGCGGGGCAGCAGCGGCGTTTCCCCGCTTCGTTTCACGGCGGCAAACCGTCGTCACGCTTTCGCAGCAGATCGCCCGCTGCATCGCGGGCGGGGTGCAGGGCACGCCGCCCGCTTTCGGCAGTCCCGAAATGGTCGATCTCGAAACCTACATTACGTCGCTCTCGAAGGGATCGATAATGGGCCGGCAATTCAATTAGCCGCCCCATTCAAGCGCTGCCCGACACCAACCTCGAAGGATCACGCCATGTCCGCCACCGCGCCGCACCCGAATCCGGACGCCGTCCCGCGCCGCGATTTTCTCGGCCTGATCACCTTGGCCGGCGCTGCCATCGGCGCCGGTGCGGTCGCCTGGCCCTTCATCGACAGCATGAACCCGGCCAAGGACACGCTGGCCGCGGGCAATCCGATCGACGTCGATACCAGCCGGATCGAGGCCGGCCAGCAGATCGTCGTCCTGTGGCGTGGCAGCCCGATGTTCGTCATGCGGCGTAGCCCGCAGGCGATCGCGGCGCTACAGGATCCAGCCATGATCGGCAGGCTGAAGGATCCGGAGTCAACCGCCATGCAGCAGCCGGCCTACGCGAAGAACTGGCACCGCAGCTCGAACGTCGAATATGCGGTGCTGGTGGGCATCTGCACCCACCTCGGCTGCCTGCCGACGCTCTATTCCAAGCCCAGCGAAACGGAGCCGGTGGCAAACTGGCCCGGCGGATATTTCTGTCATTGCCACGGCTCGAAATACGATCTCGCCGGCCGGGTCCACACCAACGTTCCGGCACCGTACAACCTGCCGGTGCCGCCGTACACCTTCATCGCGGCGACCACCCTGCGCATCGGCGAGAACCCGCCGGGCGAGCTCTTCGATCTGAACAGCGTTGTGCAGATCTAAGCGCTTGCCACCGGGCAACCGCCGCGCCGGCGACTGGCGGGAACGCCCCAATGTGGTCCCGTGGCCGCCGATCATCTTCGCCGGCACCGTGGCGGTCGCGGTGATGCTGAAGTATCTCGTTCCGCTCGGCGGCATGCTGCCTGCGAGCAGCGCCGTCCGCCTGACCGGGGCAGCGGCGATGCTGGCGGGCATTGCCCTGGACGTGGCGGCGATGCTCGAAATGCACCGGGCCAAAGCCAACATCCAGCCGCACCGCGCCGCAACGTCCCTGGTGACCACCGGGCCGTTCGCCCTGTCGCGTAATCCGATCTATCTCGGGAATACGGTTCTGATCGCCGGAGCGGGCGTGGCGTTCGGCAATCCCTGGTTGGTTCTGATGGCCGTCGTGATCGTTCGCCTGGTTTCGCTACTGGCGGTGCGGCGGGAGGAGGCGCACCTCGCTGCGCGCTTCGGCGAGGCCTGGGTGGCTTACGCGAAACGGACCCCGCGCTGGCTGCGCCTGCCGCCCGGCGCCTCCGGGCGATGAAAACCCGGTAGCGGCGAGCAATCTGCTGGCGTTACGTCTGGCTATGCTATCACGAAAAGTACGATATATCCCGATAGATCGCCATCGTCGCGATCGAAACCGAACAGGGACCATCAGCATGAAGATCGCCATTACCAGCCAAAACTTTCGCAGCGTCACCGGGCATGCCGGCCGCGCTCGCCGGTTCCTCATCTATGATGTGCAGCCGGGCGGGGAGCCGATCGAAACCGCGCGCCTCGACCTGCCGCCGGAACTGTCTTTCCACGCGACGGGGGGCGCCGGGGCTCACCCGATCGACGGTGTCGATTTGATCCTTTCCGCCGGGTTCAACGTCCATTTCGCCGAGGTGATGACACAGCGCGGCATCCCTACCGCGACTACCGACAAGGAAAATCCGCTCGAAGCCATCCGCGACTACATGCTGCGGCAGGCAGCCGGCACGTTGCTCCCGGCCACCGGCTGCGATTGCGGCGGCGGTGATTGCCATGGCGACGATCATCATCACCATGCCGAGCATGTAGACGCCTAATTTTGCGATCCAGGCCCATGACGGGCCTGATTCTAGCCTTATTGGCCCTGCCGGCAGGCGACCGGCAAAGTTCAGCTCGCGTCTATCGACAGCAGGCGTTACCCGGCCTAGTAACGACCCGGCTGCCGTCCGGCGGCCAACCAGTGCATGGAGCACAATCCCCATGAGTTTCGCATCCACCATCGCCGCCCCGGCACGCTACACGCTGCTGGCCCGCACATTCCACTGGGTCATAGCCGCGCTGATCGCCGGGATGTTCGTTACCATGTTCCTGCACAAAAGCGCCGCCGAAGGCTCGGCGGGAAGCCTGTTCTGGATCGAGGCGCATAGTTCGCTCGGCATTCTCGTGTTTGCCGTTTCGCTGCTGCGGCTGCTGGCCCGCCAGACGCCGCCGGCACCAATGAGCCGCGGGATCACGCGGCTGGCCGGGCTTGGGATGCACAAGGTGTTGCTGCTCCTGACGCTCCTGCTTCCGTTGACCGGCTTCCTCCGCATCACGACGCGCGGCCGGGCGGTCGATTTCTTCGGCTACGACATCCCGTCGCTGACGGGCAACATGCCGGCCGTCAACGCCATCTTCAAACTGCTGCACGGCGGCGCGATGCCGCTGATCGTGCTGGCCCTGATCGGCCTGCATATCGCGGCCGCGCTGGTGCATCATTTCGTGCTTAAGGATGCGACCCTGAAGCAGATGGTGTAATGCCGGGTGAGGCATAAGGAGTGGAAGCTGTGGCGGCAGGCCCGATCCTGAGCGAAGCAGTCGCCGAGCTGCACGACGTCCTCGGGACCGAAATGCCATCGATCCGCTTGTCCCGCGCGGTCATCGGTCTTTACTTCACCGGCGTTGCCCTGGACTGCGGCACCGCCGGTGCCTGCGCCACGCCGCCCAAGCGCGCGGTGCACGAAAGCTGCTGTCCGATGGGCGACGAGGTGATGCCGTTTCCCGGCACTCTGCGCGGCCGCCGCGCCATCGACCTGCTGAATGAGGCCACATCGCCCGACCAGATACGGCGGGCGCTCGGCATTGCCACGCTGAACGCGCTTGCGGAGCTGTGCTGGCAGCGCCGCCCGTACCCCGGTGTGACGTTCCGTGGCGGGATCGACGCCTTCGATGCCGCCGCGATCCAGCCGAACGAGCATGTGGTACTCGTCGGTGCGTTCATCCCGTTCCTGCGATCGTTGAAGCGGATGGGCCAGTCCTACACGGTGCTGGAACTGAACCCGGCGATGCTGAAACCGGAGGAGCTGCCGCACTTTCGTCCGGCATCCGAGGCGGCTTCGGTCCTGCCCGGTGGCGACGTGGTCCTGATGACCGGCAGCACCCTGCTGACCGACACGCTTGAGGATCTGCTTACCCTGTGCCGCCCGGACTCCCGCGTCGTGGTCGTCGGCCCGACGGTCGGGTTGCTGCCCGAGGCGCTGTTGCGCCGCGGCGTGGACCTGATTGGCGGCATCCGGGTCGTCGATCCCGACGGGTTCCTGAATGTCCTGGCGGAGGGCGGCTCCGGCGCGCATTTCTTCGGACGCTCGGCCGAGCGCTTCGTGCTGGAGCGGTGCCAGCCCGGGCCCGCTGCCGCCTGACGACGCATACCCGATCGTGCTACCCCGGTTTGCGCGCGACCAGGTCGATCAGCGCCGACATCCCGCGATGCGCGGCGCCTTCCTCGATGACGGCATCGTAGGCCGACAGTTCGAGGATCTCGAGATCGCCGAACGCCTCCCGCAGCATCGGTTCGGTATACAGGTTCTCGGCCGAGGGCGGCCCGCCGGTGCGATACCCGAGCTGCTCGGTCCGGTAGCCTTCCAGCAACAGCAGCCCGCCGGGCTTCAACGCCTGCTTCATGCCCTGGAACAGATCGTGCCGCCCGGCCGGGCCGCAAAACTGGATAAAGATCGCCACGACCACGTCGAAGCTCGCCGGCGGGAACGTCCGGGCGGTCAGATCGGCGAGTTCAAAGCGCAGATCGACACCTCGCCGGGCGGCGAGGCCGCGTGCCTTGGCCTGCGCGACGGCGGACCCGTCGACCGACAAGACATCCAGGCCTTGTTCGGCCAGCCAGACGCCGTTGCGCCCCTCGCCGTCGGCCAGGGCCAGCGCGGTCAGGCCCGGCTTGAGCCGTCCTGCCTGCCGGGTCAGGAAGGCATTCGGCGCCTCGCCGAACAGATATTCGTCGCCGGAAAACCGGGCGTCCCACGCCGCCCCGGATGTATCGCTCATGCGTGCATCGCCCTCCAGGCGACATAAGCCGCTACCATCAGGATCAGACCCGCGAACAGCCGCCGCGCCAGCATCGCGCGGGTGGCGAGCGCCCTGGCCCCGCGCAGCCCGGCGAGACCGCCGGCCACGCCGCCAAGAATGAAAATGCCGCCGATTGGCCAGTCCACCATGCCGGAGACCGCATAATTCGCCGCCGTCGCCGCCCCGAATACGGCGACCGACACCAGCGAGGACGCGGCGGCGTTGGCCATGGTCATGTTCACCGCCGCCATCAGGCCGGGCACGATCAGGAACCCGCCGCCGATGCCGAAGAAGCCGGCCGCGAACCCGGTCACCAGGCCGATGGGCACGAGCCTGACGGCCAGCGCCGGGGTCAGCCGGACGGCCGCGTTGCCCTCCGAACGCGGTTTCCGCAGCATCGACACGGCGATCGCGGCCATGGCGCACGCGAAAAACAGCAGCAGCCGCTGACCCTCGACCTGTTTGCCGACGGTTGATCCGAGCAGCGAGCCGCCCAGACCGGCGGCGGCAAACACCAGCGCGCAGGGCCATTTGACCCGTCCGCCGCGCCAATGACCGGCCAGATTCAGCGTGGCATTGAAGGCGACCGCCACGGTCGAGGTGCCCAGGGCGACGTGCGGATCGCGCAGCCCGACGACATACAGCAGCAGCGGCGTCGCCAGGACCGACCCGCCGCCGCCGAACAGCGCCAGCAAACCTCCGACGATCGCGCCGCTCGCCACCGCGAGCGCGCTTGTGCCTGCGGATAGAACCATCAGCGCGCCGTCGTCCGGCGGCGCCACGGCAACCCCTGCCGGCGCAGCGCGCGCAGCATGCCAAGGCGATGCCTGGCCGTCGGCACGGGCTGGCGCTGAGCCGGAAGCGAGGTTTTCATGCGCCCACTCTATTGGTCATGACCAGCGTATCAAGTGCGATCCCGCCGCGGCGGCCGGTGCGGTATTGCGGAACCGCCGACTTCGGGGATGCCGTGCCGTTACGCCATCACAGGCTCGTCGCCGAGGCGAAACCGCCAGGCGCAGAACCAGTCCGCCGGGTGCGCGTCGGGCGGGCAGGCGATGCATTCGCAGGTTATGCGCGGGTCCATCGTGCGGGCAAACGTGGTGTATTCGACGACCCCGCCGGACTTGCACGGGTAGTCGGCAAGGCCCTTCCGCTGGCGCGCCGCCTGAACGCGGCACTTTGTCATCTGCAGCACGAGCGAGCCGTCGTGATCGAAGAACACTCTTTGTTCGTTGATAACGGCATAAAGACGATGAGCGAACGCCGCGGCCAGCGCATCCAGGCCGCCGGCTGCCGGCAGATTTTGCATGGCCTTGATCCGGGCGGCCTCCAGCGGCGAGAAGCTCGACCAGCAGGCGTCGTTGACCGCCTTTGCCGCGGCCATGCCCTCACGCTGCTCCACAGCCTGGAACCACACGCCGTCGAGCACCAGCCAGTTCACCGCAAGCGCGTTCAGCAGCGCCTGCAACTGCGCCGACGGCAGGGCGGCGAGCGGTGCCGGCACACCCCCGGTGACGGAGGTCCCGAGCGTGGCGCAGAGGCGCTCCATCAGGATGGCGGTGCCACGGTCGCCGGCCTCTTGCTCCATCGCGAGGGCATCGTCGATGCCGAAGCGGTTGACGGCGTTGGCGAACCACAAGCCGTAGTGGACGGCCATGCGGCGGATCGACTCCAGCACCGCATCGGCGAGCGCGTGCGTTTCAGCGTCCATTTTGGCTCCATCCCCATGCGCGCCTCGCGTCCTCGATGTGGCCGCATCGGCGCGGATGCGGGCGGCGGTACGATATATCGTATCGTTTCGCGGCGCAAGCGCCTGGTTTGGCTCGGATGGGCCCCCGTTTTGCGAAGCTGGCCGCAGAAAAGTGGTTAGATATACCGGAAACGCTGGTCTGGTGCGCCTGCATTCAGTAGGTTGTATCTTGCAATAAGATATATCGAGTTCTATCTTTTAGTCGGGAACAAGATCCCGAGTCACCAGGCTGGCACCGGCAAAGCCAAATCCGCGCAGGGATCGTCTTGCTTCCCGAGTCCGATCATGAACCGGCGGTCAGCCGATTGCGCTGCATAACCCGCGTGCATGCTCAGCCACCCACTTTCAATCAGAATACAAGCAGGAGATTCAGCCATGCCGTTTCACGGATATCAAAATCATCGCGCCGACTGGATCGGCGGATTCGGCCCGGGCGAAGGCAAGCGCTGCGAGTCCGGCCATCTGGCCGGACGCGGCCGGGAGCGGCGCAGCGCCGGGCGGGAACACGACGCAGCCGCCTTGCGCCTCGCCACGCTGGCAATTCTGGCGGAGCAACCCGGCAACGGTCTCGCCGTGATGCAAGCTCTGGCCGCGCAGGGCTTCTGCCCGGCCGCGGCCGAGGCATCGTCCGTCTATCCCACGCTCAGTTTGCTGACCGACATGGGCATGATATCGGCCGGCACCGGACCGGCGGGCCGGACAGTCTATACCGTGCTCGACGAAGGCGCCGCGGTGCTGGCGGCCAATCGTCCGCTTATCGACGCCATTATGGCCGAGTCGGCGGCTGCCGACGGCCGCTCACCGAGCCAGGGCCGAGGGGCGGGCCGGCGCTGGCGGCACTGCCGCGCCCAACAGGTGCCCCTCGAAACCGCCCCGGCGGCCTGACACTCAACCCGACATTCCAGGGGCGGCCGATCATGACGGGGCAACGCAACGCGAGACGACATGGCGGCGGGTCCTCAGGGCCGGGCTGGCCGCGGCAGGCGGAATGGCCGCGATCAGTGCCAGCGCCCGGGCGCAGGAAAAGATCGCCCCGGGCATGGTGCAATACCAGCCGATGCCGAAAGAGGGCAGTAAGTGCAGCATCTGCGTCAACTTCGAGGCCCCCGACCAGTGCAAGATCGTGTCCGGAAAGGCGCAGCTCGACGGCTGGTGCATCGCCTTCGCACCGATGGAAGACATCAAAGGTTGATCGCGACCCGCGCCGGCCCGGCGCGGCCGATCGGCTGCCGCGGCCGGTGGCGAAAACGGAGGCGGCGGAGCTTGGCACCCGGCGCTCGCCGGTTCATGAGCGGTGGTTCGCGCGGACGATGCGGTGTAACCATCTTGCCTTCTATCGGCGGACCAACGGGCAAGCGGCCGCGTTGTGGCGGCCACTGGAGAATGCGATGTCAGGACAAGACGTGCCGGAGAGGTTGGATGCCCCCGCCGGGTGGGATTGTCCGCGCGGCGGACGCCGCGGTCGCGGCGGCGGCGGCGGCGGGCGCGGCCGGATGTTCGACAACGGCGACCTGCGCCTGATCATCATGTCGCTGCTGTCCGATCGCCCGCGCCACGGCTACGAGATCATCAAGGCGCTCGAGGAGCGCGTCGGCGGCGGCTACAGCCCCAGTCCCGGCGTGGTCTATCCCACCCTGACGCTGCTTGAGGAGCTCGGGCAGGCCTCGGTCATGGAGGAGCGGGCCGGGCGCAAACTCTATACCCTGACGCCGGACGGCCATGCCGCACTCGCCGCGAGCCAGCCCGTGGTGGAGGCCATCCTCGCCCGGCTAAAGATTGGCGCGGCCTCGCGCGGCGGTCCACCGCCGCAGATGGTGCGCGCGATGGAGAACCTGGCCGCTGCGGTGCGGCTAAGGCTCCAGGCCCGGCCGGTCAACGAGACGCAGGTTCGCGCCATGGCCGCCGCGATCGACGCGGCGGCGCGCGCCGTCGAGGATCTTTGACCGGCCGCACCGGGCAAGTTTCAGGCTGACTGGAAACGCTGACAACGTCATCGCCCGGCTCGTCCGGGCCCCCTGTCGCGGGAGGTGCTTGCTGGGGTGGCCCGGACGAGCCGGGCCATGACGAAAAGGCTACGGCTGCCGCTTTTCCAGTCAGTTCATCACCGGAAGACCTGACCCACCATGGATGAAACTGTCCCCCGCACGGCATTGCCATCGGCTCCGCTACCGTAGTTTCTGTCTAGACTGAAAAGGCTCTTGTGGTGCCGGCCGGATCGATCGCGCCCCGGCCGGGTCGGGCTCGCACCTGATCGCGTCATATCGACGACAAAATGCCCTTTCCGCGCGGCTTACCTCACGACGGGACGGGATGCGTCCGACGTCCATTCTGACATGGAGCCTTCGTACAGTTTAGCGTCCGGCCGGTGCAGCACCTCCGACAGCACGAACCAGTCGGCCGCCGACAGGTAGCCGCCATTGCAGTAGACGATCGCCGGCTTGCCGCCCGCGGCCGCGAACAGCCCCGCCAGCGCGTCGCGCGACTTGACGCGGCCGTCCGCTGTCACGATGCCGCTCTCTTCCACCGAAACCGCACCCGGAAGATGTCCGGCGGCATGCGACATCGGCGGCAGGACGGCGCCGCTCCATTGCGCGGCCGGACGCGCGTCCACCAGCGTCGCGCTGCCGCCGGCCACCGCCGAGGCGACCTCCGGCAGCTCCGCCCGCACCGCTGCGTCATAATGCGGCGTGAACACCGCCGCGCCGCGTGCCGCCGGGCCGGCTTCCGTCGCGCCGGTCCAGGATTTCCAGCCGCCGTCGAGGATCGACACCTGCGGGTGCCCGAGCACCTTGAACGTCCAGTACACCCGCGCCGCGGCGGGGAATTCATCGGCGACGATCACGACGTCATCGCCGTCGCCGATGCCGAGCGCGCCAATGGTGGCGGCGATCTGCTCCGTCGGCGGCAGCGCCGCAACGGCGCCGTTCGGGCCGGGAACCGTCCATCCCGCAGTCCGGAACCCGGCCGAGATCGCCCCCGGGATGTGCCCCGCCTCGAACGCGGCGGGCGGGCGCAGGTCAACCACCGCGATGTGCGGATGGCCGATGCCGGCGGCGAGCCAGCTTGCCTCCACCAGCGGCTCCGCCGCGTATGCGGAACCGCTGAACAGCGTCATCGCAAGAGCGACCTGTGGTGCGCGCATCACGCTGGCTTCGACGGCGGCGGCGCGAACTGGTCGAACGCTTCCAGCGCCTTCGCCGCATACATCACACTCGGACCGGCGCCCATGTAGATCGCCAGGCCGACGGTCTCCAGAACCTCCTCCCGCGAGGCGCCCTGCTTGACCGCGGCTTCGGCGTGGAAGGCGATGCACGGGTCGCAACGGGTCGCCACGGCGATGCCCAGCGCCAGCAGTTCCTTGGTCTTGGTATCCAGCGCGTTGGTCTTCAGCGCCGCCTGCGCGGTTGCCGAGAAGCCCTTCATCACCTCCGGGATTCCGGCGCGGACCTCGCGCAGTTGAGTGGAAAACTCGCGCGTCATCGCGCCCCAGTCGTTCAGCATGAAACAATCTCCCGTCAGGTGTGGATGCGCAGCACGGTATAGAGCGGGCAGAACGAGATGCCAGCCGTCAGCAGCGGCACTACGCCGATCCACGCCCAGACGGGGCCGCCGAGCAGCGCCCAGGCGATGAGTGCGATGCCGAGCGCGGCGCGCGCGAGCCGGTCGATGAGGCCGATGTTCTTTGTCATGGGAAAGTTCCTGGTTGGATCAGTTGAAGGCGCAGCCGGGCCTCAGCCCGAGCAGCCGGAAAATCTTCGCCGCCGGGCAGAAGCCGGTGAAACCGGCCTGCAGCATGTTCAGGCCGGCGAACGCGGTCAGCAGCAGCCACCACGGGCTGACGAACCAGCCGAGCCCGAGCCCGATCAAAACGACCGCCCCGGCGAAACTCAGCACTGCATTGTCAATGGTCATGACAGTCTCCTTTATTGGCAAGAAACGGCAAAATGTTCGCGTCCCGCCATCCCGTTCGTTGCGCCACGGCGAACGCTTAGATCGCGCAGCCAACTTGTTCCGTCATGGCCCGGCTTGTCCGGGCCACCTGTCGCGGCACGTGCTGGCGGGGGTGGCCCGGACAAGCCGGGCCATGACGGGTTGAGAGCCATCACGGTTTGAGGCCGCCGCCAGGCCGAAGCGATAAGTGTTGGGCGTCGCCTTACGCCTCCGGTTGCACCCGTCATGGCCGCGCCGTTCAAACCGGATCGAACGTGGTCGCTTTCAACTTCTCAACCCCGATCTGCTTCAGCAGGAACTTCTCGTAGAACGGCTCGCTGTTGCCGTTGCGGATCTTGCGCAGGAAGTATTTCTCAAAGCCGACCTTGGCGAAATGCACCCAGGTGCCGCGCCCGGCCCAGTTGAAATTGCGAGGCGGGATCTGCGGCTGAGCAACGAAGGCGACGCCGCCGTTGCCGAAATCGGCGAGGCAGACAGCGTTCCAGGTCGCCTGCTCGCGCGGCGACTGGCCGCGCAGCAGTGCGCCGATGTTGTGCGCCGTCGCGGTGACCATCGATTCGATCATGAAGCCGGTCTTCGGCACGCCGACCGGCACCGGGGTTGGGCCCGTCGGCGGGATCGCTACGCAGACGCCGACGGCGAAAACGTTCTGGTAGGCCGGATTGGCCTGATGCTTGTCTACCAGCACCATGCCGCGCGGATTGGTCAGCTTGTCGACCCCGCGGACCGCCGGCACGCCGCGAAAGGCCGGCAGCAGCATGGCGAAATTGAACGGCAGGTCATGCGCCTTGCGCACCGCGCCGGTTTCGTCGACTTCCTCGACGTGCAGACTGTTTTCCGCCACCGCCGTCAGCCGGGCGTTGGTGATCCATTTGATGTGGCGCTTGCGGAATTCGCTTTCCATCAGGCTCATGGTGTCGCCGACACCATCCAGGCCGAGATGCCCGATATAGGGTTCGGGCGTGACGAAGGTCATCGGCACACGGTCGCGCAGCCGCCGTCTGCTCAGTTCCTTGTCCAGGATGTAGGCGAACTCATACGCCGGCCCGAAACACGACGCGCCCGGTGCGGCGCCGATGACGATCGGCCCCGGGTTCTTGCAGAACGCCTCGAATCCGTGCCACGCGTGCTCGGCGCAATCGACGTTGCAAATCGAATGCGTATAGCCGGTCGGCCCGAACCCTTCGATCTCATCGAACGCCAGATCCGGGCCGGTGGCGATGACGAGGAAATCGTACGGAACCGAGGTCCCGTCCTTCATCTGCACGCGGTTCTCCTCCGGATGCACGCGCGCCGCGCCCTGCGGCAGCAGGCGGATGCCCTTGCGCCGCATGACCGATTCGAGATCGACCTCGATATCCGCCCGCTGCCGCCAGCCGATGGCGACCCAGGGGTTCGACGGAACGAAATGATAGCGGGTGCCGTCGCTGATCAGCGTCAGCGTGTCGCCGTCGCGCAACTGAGGCACCAGCTCGTAAGCCATCAGAGTGCCACCCAGTCCGGCCCCCAGAACCACCACGTCCGCCATGTCATCACTCCCTTGGATGTTGCCGGGGCGTGCCGGCCACCATGGGCCGGTTCCTCGGTGCGGTTATGGCTTGACTATATATTCGAAGATGCGTATCTGCGCAAGCATGAAAATACAGCCTGACGTCATGGAGGCGGCGGCGGACCAGGCGAGCGAACTTCTCAAGTCGCTCGCCAACCGCCACCGCCTGCTGATCCTGTGCCAGCTCGTGGACGGCGAGCGCTCGGTCGGCGACCTCGCCACGTTCCTCAAGGCGCGCGATTCGACCGTCTCCCAGCACCTCGCGCTGCTGCGCAAGGACGGCCTGGTACAGGCGCGGCGGGAGGCGCAGACGATCTTCTACTCGATCGCCTCCTGTCCGGCGCGCCAGGTGCTGGAGACCTTGTTCGCGATCTACTGCTCGCCCAACCCGATCTGCGGCGATCCCGCCCGCGCCGGCACAATCCCTGAAGGAGACGCATGATGTTCTGGAAGAAGTCCGCGGCGCCCGGCTCCGGCCCGGTGGAACTCGATCCGTCCGAGGTCAACGCCCGCATGGTCCGCGGCGAGATCGTCCTGGTCGATGTGCGCGAACCCAACGAGATCGCCGCCGAGCGCATCCCCGGCGCCGTCTCCCTGCCGCTGTCGCAATTCGATCCCGCCGCCTTGCCGAAGGGCGAGGTCGTGCTGTCGTGCCTCAGCGGCAAGCGCTCGGGGATGGCCCTGGCAAAATGCCGCCAAGCCGGAGTGCCGGTCACCACGCATATGCGCGGCGGCCTGATGGGCTGGAAAGCCGCGGGATTGCCGACGATCCGCTGACGGAGAGGTCCATGCACAAGCTTCTTTGCGCCGCCGCCATGCTTGGCGCGCTGGCCGCCCCCGCGCTCGCCCAAAAACCCTTCACCGTCGCGCTACGCCCGCTGGCCGACGAGAAGGCCGTGTTCGCCACGGTGGAAAGCCGAAACGTCGTGCCGGCGCGCGCCCGCATCGGCGGCACCGTCGTGGACCTAAGCGTGCGCGACGGCGACGAGGTGACGCAGGGCCAGGTGCTGGCACTCGTCGGCGACGACAAGCTGCAAATCCAGATCCATTCGCTCGACGCACAGATCGTCGGGCTGCGCGCCCAGCTCGCGCAGGGACAAGCCGATCTCGCGCGCGCCGAAACATTGGCCCGCACCGGCGCCGTGTCGCGCCAGCAGCTCGACCTGGCACGGACGGCGGTGGACGTGGCGAACAGCGCCCTGGCCGCGCGTATCGCCGAGCGGGGCGTGGTGGTGCAGCAGGTCACCGAAGGCGCGGTGCTCGCGCCCAGGGCCGGACGGATTCTGCACGTGCCGGTGACCAAAGGCAGCGTCGTGCTGCCGGGCGATGCGATCGCCAGCGTGGCGGAGGCGGACTACGTGTTGCGGCTCAGCCTGCCGGAGCGGCATGCGGAATTCGTGCACTTGAACGACAAGGTGCGGCTCGACGGCGCCGATCTGGGTGAGACGGGGCCGGTGTTCGGCACCGTGGTGCTGGTGTATCCGCAGATTCAGGACGGCCGCGTCATGGCCGACGCCTCGGTGCCCGGCGTCGGTCACTACTTCGTCGGCCAGCGCATCCGGGTCTGGGTGTCGGCCGGTGAAAGGCAGAGCTACGTCATCCCCGGCAGCCTGATCCACAGCCGCTTCGGCCTCAGCTACACCGTTCGGCAGGACCCCGGCGGCGCGACAGTAGAAATCCCGGTGCAGCGCGGCCGCGACACGCCGACGCCGGACATGCCTGACGGCGTCGAGATCCTGTCCGGCCTGAGCTCCGGCGACGTGCTGGTCGCGCCATGAAGCTCGGCCTGTCGGGATGGCTCACCGGCGCGACGCTGCGCTCGCCGCTGACGCCGCTGTTCCTGCTGGCGGCGCTGGCTGTCGGCATGCTTGCGCTGCTGACCATCCCGCGCGAGGAGGATCCGCAAATCCACGTCCCGATGGTGGACGTAATGGTGTCCGCCAACGGGTTGCGCGCCGCCGACGCGGCGGAGCTGGTGACCAAGCCGCTGGAGACCATCCTGACCGCCATCCCTGGGGTCGAGCATGTGTACAGCCAGACCCAGGACGACCACGTGATGGTGACGGCGCGCTTCGTCGTCGGCACCAACGAGGACGACGCCGTACTCCGCGTCAACAACAAGATCGGCAACAACCTCGACCGCATCCCCATCGGCATACCGGCGCCGCTGGTGGTGGGGCGAGGCATCAACGATGTGGCGGCCATGGTGCTGACCTTGTCGCCGGTGCCCGCGGCGGCGGACCGGTGGACGCAGGCGGACCTCGACCAGCTCGCGCAGAAGCTGCAGACCGAGTTGGTCAAGATCCCCGACATGGGGATCACCTACATCGCCGGCGGCGACCCGGAGGAAATCCGCGTCCAGCCGGACCCCGAGAAGCTGATGCTGTTCGGCGTCACCTTGCAGCAGCTCGTTGGCAAGGTGCGCGACGCCAACCGCTCCTTCGTGGCGGGACAGGTGCGCGATGCCGGCACGACGCGCACCGTCGCCGCCGGGCAGACGCTGCTTGGCGTGCCCGACATCGGCCTGCTGCTGGTTGGCACCCGCGACGGCCGCCCGGTCTACGTGCGCGACGTGGCCAACGTTGTCGTCGGTGCGAGTCCGGTCGATTCCCGGGTCTGGGAGATTGCCCGCGATCCCGCCGGGACGTGGCAGCGCACGCCCGCGGTCAGCTTGGCGCTCGCCAAGCGTCCGGGCGCCAACGCCGTGGTGATGTCGCAGGCGGTGCATGAACGGCTGGCGGCGCTGCAAGGCCGCCTGCTGCCGGAGGACGTCACGGTACGGGTCACCCGCGACTACGGCACCACGGCCAACGACAAGGCCAACGAGCTGCTGTTCCATCTCGGTCTCGCGACGGTGTCCATCGTGGTGCTGATCGCCGTGTCCATCGGCTGGCGGGAGGGCCTGGTCACCCTGGTGGTGATCCCGACGACGATCCTGCTGACGATGTTCGCGTCCAAGACGATGGGCTACACGATCAACCGGGTCAGCCTGTTCGCGCTGATCTTCTCCATCGGCATCCTGGTGGACGATGCCATCGTGGTGGTGGAGAACATTGCCCGCCACTGGGCGATGCGCGACGGCCGCACCCGCGCCGCGGCGATCATCGAGGCGGTGTCCGAGGTCGGCAATCCGACCGTCATCGCCACCCTGACCGTGGTCGCGGCGCTGCTGCCGATGCTGTTCGTGTCCGGCCTGATGGGGCCATACATGGCGCCGATTCCGGCGAACGCCTCGGCGGCGATGCTGATCTCATTCGTCGTGGCCATGGTGATCGCGCCATGGCTAATGCTGAAACTGGCGCCGCGTACCCCCGCGACCGCTGCGGGCTCGCATCATGACGAGGGCGTGCTCGGCCGCGTCTATCGCGCGGTCGCCACCCCGCTGGTGCGCCGCCGCAGCACTGCCTGGATTTTCCTGCTGCTGGTCGGCGGCGCCACGCTGGCGGCCTGCTCGGCGTTCTATTTCGAGGGCGTGACCGTCAAGCTGCTGCCATTCGACAACAAGTCGGAGCTGACCGTGCTGGTCAACCTGCCCGAGGGCACCAGCCTGGAGAGCACCGAGCAGACGCTGTTCGAAGCCGCCCGCATCGCCGGCGATCTGCCCGAGGTGACCGGCCAGCAGGCCTATGCCGGCACGCCGCAGCCGTTCGACTTCAACGGCCTGGTGCGCCACTACTATCTGCGCCAGTCGCCCGAACTCGGGGAACTGCACCTCGACCTGAAGCCGAAGGACGAGCGGGAGCGCAGCAGCCACGCCATCGCGCTCGAACTGCGCCACCGGCTGGATGCGCTGAAGCTACCGGAAGGCACGGTGCTGAAGGTGGTGGAAGTGCCCCCCGGCCCGCCGGTGCTGGCGACGCTGCTGGCGGAGGTGTACGGACCGGACGCAGCAACCCGGCTGGCGACCGCGCAGGAACTGAAAAAACTGTTCCACAGCGTGCCGTTCATCGTCGATGTGGACGACAGCTACGGCCACCCGCGCCCGCGGCTGCGGATTTCGATCGACCAGGACCGGCTGGAGTTCTTCGGGGTCGAACAGAACGACGTGTACGACACGGTGCAGGCGTTGTTCGGCGGCGTCCCCGTCGGCTACTCCTATCGCGGCGAGGACCGCTTTCCGTTGAATATCACGGTCGGCCTGCCGAAGCGCGACCTGAGCTGGAGCGAGCAGTTGGCCTCCACCCCTGTGCCCGCCAACGCCTTGCCGGGCAATCGCGGCGTCGTCGAACTTGGCGAGGTGGTGCAGGCAAAGAACGAGTCCGGCAGCCGAGTGCTGTTCCGCCGCGACGGGCACTTCACCGACATGGTGATGGCCGAACTCGCGGGCCGGTTCGAGGCGCCGATCTACGGCATGCTCGCGGTCAACCGGGCGGTGGCCGAGCATGACTGGGGCAAGCTCGGGCGGCCGGAGGTCTCCTTGCGCGGGCAGCCGGAAGACGAGTCAAAGCCGTCGATCCTGTGGGACGGCGAGTGGGAGATCACCTACGTCACCTTCCGCGACATGGGGGCCGCGTTCGGCGTCGCGCTGCTGGGCATCTACATCCTGGTGGTGGCGCAGTTCGGCAGCTTCAAGCTGCCGCTGCTGGTCCTGGTGCCGGTGCCGCTGACCATGATCGGCATCGTGCTGGGGCACTGGCTGTTCAGCGCGCCGTTCACCGCGACCTCGATGATCGGGTTCATCGCGCTGGCCGGGATCATCGTGCGCAACTCGATCCTGCTGATCGACTTTATCCGGCACATGCCTCGGTCTGGCATGACCCTGCGGGAGGTCGTGCTGGCGGCGGGTGCGATCCGGTTCAAGCCGATCCTGCTGACCGCGCTGTCGGCGATGATCGGGGCGGCGACGATCCTGAGCGATCCGATCTTCCAGGGGCTGGCGATTTCGCTGCTGTTCGGGCTGGCGTCGTCCACGCTTTTGACGGTGCTGGTGATACCGGCGATCTATGTGGTGCTGCGCGATCCGGATGGGTTGCCGGTCCGGCCTTGAGTTCTTGTTTGGAAGGAAGAGACCATGTCCTCGACTGTGAAAGATCTGCTTGCGGCGGCGCGGGCCGCGGTTCCGGCGGTAACCCCGGCGGCGGCGGCCGAGCTGGTGAAGAACTCGGGCGCGCTGGTCGTCGATGTGCGCGACGGGACGGAGGTGGCCGCCAGCGGCAAGCTTCAGGGCGCGCTGGCGATTTCCCGCGGGATGCTGGAGTTCCGCGCTGACCCGTCGGTCCCGAGCCATGATCCGGCGTTGCGCAAGGATCGTCCGGTGCTGCTGTATTGCGCATCCGGCGGGCGGTCGGCGCTGGCCGGCAAGACCCTGGTCGACATGGGTTTCACCGACGTGCGCAATATGGGCGGGTTCAAGGAACTGGCCGACAGCGGCTGGCCGGTCGAACCGGCCTGACGCCGATCTATCTCTGCACATATCCGGCGATGGTCGCGGGCCACGCGTTATCCTGGCGATTATATCGTTTCGGAGGACGCTGTGGCACGCGGCGGCCACGCGCGCCTAAAATAGCCGCCTCTAAAGCGTTGGCAGCTTCGCCAGCCCGATGTCGAACGAAGTCTCCCTGTACTTGTGCCGCACCGGGGGGCGGTCGGAACAAGCCCCGAGATAGAAACCGGTTGTCGCGAACCCGCACATAACCAGATTCTCCAACGATGAAAAGTCAACCGGCTCGATTACTGTCTTGATCAGCACGCAGGCCAGCCCCAAGAGGAGAAGGAGACGAGGTTTCGCCATCGAGAGCCGCATCGGGTTCGCCTGTGCGCCCCGACCGCCCGTCGCACCTCCGGCTCGCTCCAGCAACTGCCGCAGGGTCACGAGCGCGCCGAGCATCAGCACAATCACGGTGCACTGAAGCATCATCAACCCCGGGATGCCTGTTCTTGCCGCTGCGGCAGCGGCGTTAGCTTGAGAAAGTATCCAAAGGAAAGCGGATATATCAATACAGGCACGCCCAATCGCGAAACAACTTATCTCCCGCACCCCGCGAATCCAATCGACGGCAGGTTGGCACAGGCTGTCGATGACGAGGTCATCCAATTGTGAAAGGCTATCCCGTATCATCGCTGCCACCAATCTTTCCATGATCTATTCGCAGTTATTATAGTTGGTTATTTAACGGCGGTGCCGTAACAATGTCGTGGGTAGCAATTCGGCCTCTCTCGGACGATGCCCCATCGTCATGCCGACGAAGGTCGGCATCCAAGGCTTTGCGTGGACAAAGAAGGCGTGGATGGCGGCCCTGCGCCCGCCCTGACGGGATTGAAAGCCACTGCCGATCGGTCAACATTTACGAGCCTTGTATCGGTCCGCGTTGAGAGCGATTCTCGCTACAAACCGTCATGGCCCGGACAAGCCGGGCCTTGACGGGGAAGAGAGGCTCAATGGGTCGAACTCAAGGCGGGCGGTATTAGTACCATATTTCAGCGGCCGCGAGTCACGGACTGGTGGGATAGCAGCCGGTGACGTTTATGGTGCCGATCCCGTATGGCAGCACATTGGCGGCAAAAAACGTGCTGTTCAGCGTCACCACCACCGCCGTGCCCGGAGCCGTCGCACAAGCCGCGTTGGTCCTGATGCTCACCCCGCCGACGGTGAGCATTCCCGCATTCAACCAGGTCGAAGCGGTCGTGACCGCATACTGCGGCGCATTGGACGAGCAGGCGGGCGCGGCAATGGCAACGCAGCGCGCGGTCATCAGCGCCGCGGTCTGCAGCACATCCTGTGTCCAGAGCATCAGCCCGAGTTCGATGATGCCAAAGCACAGCGGGAAGTAAGCCAGCGACACAAGCGCGAACTCGATCGCCGCAACGCCGCGCCGATCGTCCGCAAAACGTCCGAAACGGGCGAGCAAACTCATTGCAGCCTCACCGAGGCCGTCTCCGCCAGTGTCGGATTCATGAACGACGACTGCGATGGCAGGAGTTGGTTATAGTGATACGTTGCCGATATCGTCAGGTAGGTTCCCGGCGCCGTTCCATCGGAGCAGGTCTCGCCGGCGGTCGCAGTTGCCAGCGTCGCGGGGTTGCCGGTGACGCAATACAGTGCCGGGCCGGTTATCCTGGCGCTGACGCCCGCCAGCGACGAACTGCCTTGCACCATCTGCTTCACCGAGGCCGCGCTGACGGCGGAACCCGTATCGAACGCATACTGCGCCCCGCTCGCCACCGCGCCCGCCAGCAGTCCCTGACATCGCAGGCTGAACCCCAGATCGGCCAACGCACCCAGCAGGAACAGCAGCAGTGGCGCGAGGATGGCGAACTCGACCGCCGCCGCGCCTCGATCGTCCGACCACCCGATCATTGCACGAGCGCCACGGTGGTAACGGGCGCCGTGCCCGAGAACGACGTCGCGCCGAAGGAGGCGCAGTTGCCGCCAACAGAGGCCCCCGACGACACCGCGACCGTGTAGGCGATGACCTCCAGGCATCCGGCCGAACTCGACGATACGCCGCCGCCAACCGAGACCGCGGCGTTGGGAAAGTAGAGTACCCCGGCCAGCGACACGGTCGCCCCGCCGCCGATGTTGAAGGCGCTGCTGGTGGTACCGGCTACCAGCATGCCCGGAATGCCGCTGGTCGCGCTCGCCAGTGGCGCGGACAGCGTGACGCTGACGCCGTTGCTGATGTTGAACTGGCCCGAGGTGATGATGGTGACCCCGCTGCCGCCGATGGTGCCGCCGTTAAGATTGACGTTGCCCTGGACGTAGTAGATGCCGGGCGCGAAGGTCACCGTCGGCCCCCAGTCGGCTAAGGTGATGCTCGTATAGGTGCCGGGCTGAAGGGTCTGGTTGGTCGCGGTCCAGCCGAGGTTTATAGCACCCCTATTCGATCCCGATGCGGCCACCTGAGTGAAAGCGTTCTGCACCGCCGCATTGCTGGCGTAGGGGTCGGCGATCTGCCCGGGCGTGCCGGGATTGCCCGCCAGCAGCGTCGGGCTGGTGCCGTAGCTGTTGGTCAAAGCACCCCCGACATACGCGTTGCCGGTGATGCCTCCGCCTCCCGAGACGGCGGTGTTGCCGGCGGAACTGGTCGTCGCCGTGATCCAACCGCTGCCCGAAACATTGATGTTGCCGCCGGCAAACACCCCCGAACTCGCGCTGACCGTCGAACCGCCACCCTGAACGTCGATGTCGCCGCCCGAATAGACCGCCGAAGACACGATCTTGCCGCTGCCGGTCACCGACACCTCGGCGTTGGCGCGAATCGCGCAGTTGCCGGCGCTTAACGTCGACCCGCCCGAAACGCTCACGCCGATGACGGCGGGCTGGGATGCCGCCGGCAATGGCGCGAGACCGACGACGCATGGCTGCGGCGTGCCGGTCGATACCTGAACCAGTTCCGCCCATCCACTCGCCGACACGGTCACGCTGCCGGCATCCAGGAACATCCCGACAAGAACCAGGGGGACGCTGCGCCGCGCGGTGACCTTGAATGCCTGGTCGACCGGATTGCGGATTCCGTTGACGAGCCTGGCAGTCACGAGCGTGTCCGACAACGTGCCGGTGCCCGCGTTCCAGCTTCGCGTCGAAGCGCCGGCGCCATTGATTTCGGCCAGGTTGAGTGCCGCGGTCGCCGCCGTATAGGCATTGTTTGTGGTGTTCAGCACGCGACCGGCCGCAAGCGCGGCGATGTCGGCCGTCCGCTGCATCTCGAGCTTGACCACCGCCCAGTGGCTGACCTCGACCCCAAGCCCGATCATGCCCAAAAAGACCGGCAGCAGCAGTGCGGTAATCAGCGCGACGTTGCCGCGCCTGTCCCGCCACAGAGGCCCGCGGTCAGAACAGCGAGCGATAGGCGGCGACGGTCCTGGCGGAGTCGTCATCCGACATCTCCTCGCGCAAGATGCTCCGCGCTTCCTCGGTCCGTCCGGCAGCGGTGAGCGCCACGGCCAGGTCGTCCTTGACCTGCCGGTCCGCCTGCGGTTCGGCCGCGATCGGACTTAAGATCGTGACGGCGGCGTTGCCGTCTCCCGAGAGCGCCAGCGAAAGGCCAAGGTTGACCTGCGCCGAGCGGGTCTCGGTGCCGGCAGCAAGCGCCTGGCGGTAGGCGATCTGCGCTTTGGCGTGGTCGCCTTGCAGATCGCGCGCCACGCCCAGTCCATTCAACGCCTCCGCCTGGCCGGGAAACTGCACGGCCACTCGTGCGAACATGTCCTCCGCCTTGGCGGGGTCGCTCCGCAGCAGCAGCATCGCCAGCCCGATGCGCGCACGCGGGTTGTTGGGCTCGATGCCGAGCGCGCGCATATAGGCTGCCTCGGCTTCGGTGGTGCGGCCGAGCGTTCGATAGGCGTCGCCCTGCTGTGCGAGCGCGTTTGCATTCTGCGGGTTCTTGCCGACATCGCCCGAGGCGACGCGCAGCGCGACGTCAGGCATCCCCGCCTGCATGGCCGCGTCGCCGATGCGCATGGAGGTGTCGACGGCCGCCGGATGGCGTGGCGACGGACCGGAGCAGGCCGCCAGCGCGAACGCGATCAGGATGCGGAACGGGCGCATGGGATGGTCAACTCCTGAACTGCTTGAAGACCTGAATCATCGCCGGACCGCCGATGATCAGGAACAGGCTCGGCAGGATGAAGACGATCATCACCACCGTGAGCAGCGCCGGCAGGCGCCCGGAGCGCTCGGCGAAGCGGGTCAGCATCTCCTGGCGCATCTCCGCCGTCAGGCTGCGCAGCGTCGGCGCCAGCGGCGTGCCGTATTGCATGGTCTGGATCAGCGTGCGGGCGACGCGCTGCAGCCCGGCGACCCTGGTGCGGTCGCCGAGGTTCTCCAGCGCGATGCGGCTATCAGACAGGATGCGCAATTCCCCGGCGGTCAGCATCAACTCGTTCGCCACAGCCGGGTGGACGCTGCCAATCTCGGTGCCGACGCGGGTAATTGCCGGCTCCAGGCTCAGCCCGGACTCGGTGCACATGACCAGCATGTCCAGCACGTCCGGAAGCCCGCGCTCCACGCCCCCCACGTAGCGTGCGCGCGCCGATCGGAGGAACCACTCCGGCAACATCAGCCCGCCGACCGCCGCCACCGCGCAGCCGAGCCGGGCCGGGGCCGATGACAGACGCTCGGCGGGCACCAGCGCGGCAACGCCGAGCGGGAGCAACACCATCAGTATGATCTTCGACCCGATGAACAGGCCGATGGCGTTGCTGCCGCGAATCCCGGCTGCGAGCAGCTTTTTCTCGATCCCGTTCAGGGCGCGTCCCGACAACACTCCGCTGCTGGCAATGCTGTGCCCAAATGCGCTGATCACGCGCATCGCGTCGCCGAAGACCGGTGCGGAATGTTGGTCCGTGCGCGGCTTGCGGCCCGACACCGCTTCCCGCATGCGGCGCGTCAGGCGGTCGCGCTGCCAGGCATAGCGCAGCAGCGGCAGCGCGACGGCACCGGCCGGCAGCAACCCGGCCAGCAGCCAATGCGCCGCACTCATCTGCCGGGCGAATTGCGCGATCACGTCACGCTCCAGCGGATGACGAGTTGCATCAGCACCATCCCCGCGCTCAGCGATCCCAGCGCCGAACCAAGCACGATGCGTCCGGTCGGGTCCGTGAACAGCACCGACATGTATGTCCAGTTGAAGAGGATCAGCCCGCCGCCAGTCAGGACCGGAAGCGCGGCCAGGATCAGCGCGCTGGTGCGGGCTTCCGAAGCCAGTGCGAGGGCGCGCTGCCTGACCGCCACCCGTTGGCGGATGACGTCGCCGAGACTGTCCAGCGTTTCGCCGAGCCGCCCGCCCGTCTGGGTCTGAAGCGTCAGTGCGATCGCAAAGAAACGGTATTCCGACAGTCCCGTGCGCTCCGCAAGCCGAGCCAGCGCGTCCGCGATGGCCATGCCGATGCCCAAATCCGCCGCAACGAGCTTGAACTGTCCCGCGGTCGGCGCCGGGCAGGTGTCGGCGATCAGACGCAACGCATCCGCCAGTGGCAACCCGGCCCGCACGGAGCGAACGATCATGCTGAGGGCGTCCGGGAACTGCAGCAGAAGCTTGCCGTCCCGCCGCGCCCGCAGCCACTCGAACGCGGCGCGGCTGGCGAGGATGGTGACCACCGGCCATGCCAGCCAGCCGATCGGCCCGCCCACTTCGGCCAGCGCCCCGGCGGCCAGGCGGCCCAGGATCAATGCACCGCCGAGGATAGCCCAGCGGGCCTTGGGATCGGGCGCTTGGGGACCGAGTATCAGCCGGATCAGGTCCACCATCCGTTGCCGCGGCGAACGCCTCGGCCCCGGTCCCGCGGATAGCAGCAACGACCGGAAGGCCTGGGTGCGAATGCGAAGATGCGGCGTCGTGGCCTTCGCCAGGCGATCCCGCATGCGCACCCGCCGCCGCTGCTCGTTATCGACGAGCAGGCTGGCAAAGCCCATCCCGACCAGCCCGGCGAACGCCAGCAGAAGGCTGTTGAGGACGCCGAATCTCACGATCCACCTCCCTGTGTTGCCGCCAGCCAGTCGCGCTCCAGACCGAAATACTGCAGGCGCGGGTAGAAGCCGGGCCGCGCCCCGCTTGCCGCGTAATGGCCGACGAGCTTGCCGTCGGCGCCCTCGGCATCGACGTTGAAATGGAAGATCTCGTTCAGCAGGACCATCTCGCCTTCCAACCCGCAGACTTCGACCACCTGGGTGACCCGGCGGCCGCCGTCGCGTTGCCGTTCGATTTGCACGATCAGGTGGACGGCGCTGACGATCTGCGTGCGGATCGACAGCGACGGCAGGCCCAGATGGCCCATCTGCACCATGTTCTCCATGCGGGTCAGGGAGTCCCGCGCGGAGTTCGCGTGGATGGTGGACATGCTGCCGTCATGCCCGGTGTTCATCGCCTGAAGCATGTCGAAGGCCTCGGCGCCGCGCACCTCGCCGATGATGATCCGATCGGGGCGCATGCGCAGCGCGTTGCGCACCAGGTCGCGCTGGGTGATCTCCCCCTTGTCTTCAAGGTTCGCCGGCCGCGTCTCCATGCGCACGACGTGCGGCTGCTGCAGCTTGAGCTCGGCGGCGTCCTCCACCGTGACGATCCGCTCGGTGGGCGCGATCATGTGCGACAGGGCGTTCAGCAGCGTCGTCTTGCCCGATCCCGTGCCGCCCGAGATGATGATGTTCAGCCGGCACCGCGCCGCGATTTCCAGCACGCGCGCCACCGGCGGCGTCATGGCACCGAAGCCGATGAGCTTGGCGAAGTCGATGACCTTGTGACCGAACTTCCGGATCGAGACATACGGGCCGTCCAGCGCGATCGGCGCCAGCACGATGTTGACCCGCGAGCCATCCTTCAGCCGCGCGTCCACCATCGGACTCGAATTCATCGACATGGCGGCCGATGTCGGCGGCGATGCGGTGGCAGACATTGACCAGATGCTCGGTGTCGCGGAACCGGGCCTCCGATAGTTCGAGCTTGCCGCGCCGCTCGACAAAAATCTTGTCGGGACCGTTGATCAGGATGTCATTGATCGTCTCGTCGTCGATCAGCGGCTCCAGCGGTCCGAGGCCGAGCATGTCGTGCACGAGGTCGCCGGCAAGCTGGAGCTGTTCGCGGGCATTGAGCTGGACCCGCCGCTCCGTCGCCATTTCGGAGATCAGCTTCTCGATCTGGGGCAGGAGTTCCGCTTCAGGCGTCGAGGCGACGACCGCCGGATCGAGCTGGGCGAGGCATAACGCTCGCAGTTCGCCGATGGCCCGGTCCGGCGGCGGCACTTCGGCGGAGATCGGGTTCTCCCGTGGCGCCGAAGTGGCGGGTTGCTGGCCTGCCAGGCGGACCGGCCTCGGATGACCGAACACAACGGCCTGATGGACGGTCATGCGAAGCGCTTCCACCAGGGCCGGCGGGCAGGGTTCACGGCAGCGGCGGCGGCCGGCGATTTAAGCAGGCGGACAAAAGCGGTTTCGTTCGCCAGTTCGCGGATCGCGCGGGCAAAGCCGTTGCGTCCGTCGGCCATCGCCTCGCCCAGGCTTGCCGCCCGCTCGACCATGCGGGGTTGATCGGGGATCACCACATCCACCTTGACGCCGAGGGCCGCTTCCACCTGCTTCAGTGTCAGGCCGCCGCGCAGCCCGGCACGGTTCAGCACGACGAGGCCGTGCCCGGTCTGGCTCGGCCCCGGCGGCAGACCGAGCAGCCGCACCGTATCCCGCACCGAGACCAGCGTCGGAACCGCGACCAGCACGCGCTGGTGCGCAAGGTCGAGCAGGTCTCGAAAGAGCGGCAGCGGCCGGAACGGCGCATCAACCACGATCATGGCGTAGCGGCTGCACATCGCCTCCATCAGGGTGTGCGCACAGTCGGGCGCATAGGCGATCTGCTCGGACAGTTTGACCTCGCCCGCCAGTACGTGCAGCCGTTCACACGCGGGTTGCGCCGCACGCTCGACGAACAAGGCATCGACGCGGTCCGGCGATTCGAACGCAATCCGCAGCCCGGGGCCGGTGGGCGAGTTCGAGCAGCATCGCCGCGCTGCCCAGGTAAAGATCGGGATCAAGCAGCGCGGTATGTCGGCACGCGGTGAAGCCGAAATGCCAGGCGAGGTTGGCGGCGATCGTGGTGGCGCCGACCCCGCCCCGACTGCCGGTGACGCTGACGACACGGGCGGATCCGATATCCTCGGAGACCGCGGGCCCCTCGGTGAAGAACGGCAGCAGGTGGCGCCGGACCATATCGCGCGTCAGCGGCTTGGTCAGGTATTCCAGCGCGCCCATGGCGTGCGTCACGGCACGGTAGAAGTCCACGTCGTCGATGTCGCCGACGACAAGGACGCGGACATTCGGCTCCACCACGTCCGACAGCCGCGATAGCAGGGTCAACGGGTAGGCCGAGCCGCTGATATCGACGATCAGCGTGATCGGGGTGGGCATCTTGCGGAGAGTGTCGATCGCGGCCTTGATGCCGCCGCGGTGGAAGGCGCTGCCGGCGGGCAAGGCTTCCGCCAGGCCGTCGCGCAAGGCTTCCTCGGTCGCTCCATCGGCGACGAAGACCGCGAGCCGCGGGCGGTCGTGCCGCGTCGCCAGCGGATCGGCGGCGATCGCCGGATGACCCGCGGCGGGATCGTGGAGGGACACGACCTCGGCCATCAGTTGCCTCCCGCGGCGGGGGTCGCCGGAGCGGCGCCGCTGGTGCCGATGTTGGAGATGCTGCTGACGGGCAGCGGCGTTACGCGGTCGTGGCGTAAGCGATCCACCGCCCGGGCACCGGTGTTGCCGTCGGAGGTGGAGGTGCCGCGGCCGGCCAGCAGGTCGGCGGGGTGGGCGACCATGGCGTTGAGATTGTCGTCAGGCACGCCGGTTGGCCGCCAGACGGCTGAATCCTCGCCGGCCGGGAAGCGGCGGTAGCGCTGCCAGGCGTCACAGCCGGTCTGGCCGATCATCGCGAGGGCCAGGAGGAGATGGGTGAGGTATCGGAGCGTGGCTATTGTCGGGATGGATGGACCAGTGGACACCGTTGTACGATCGACACGGGCATCCGCCCCGCCCTCGTCATGGCCCGGCTTGTCCGGGTCACCTGTCGCGGCATGTGCTGGCATAAGTGACCCGGACAAGCCGGGCCATGACGAGGGGGCGCGCAGCCATGACGAGGGCGGGCGCAGCGATGACGCTACAGCGGGCGGCCATAACGCCGGGGGATGGCTTCCGTTGTTCTCGTTTGCGAACGTCATGGCACGATAAACCCTGCGCTTCCCGGTATCCGGGTCTGTTCGGCGCGCAACGGGTCCTTCCGGTAGCGAACCGCGGCGATGCGTTCCAGGTCGTTCAATTCGCGGATCACCGGGCCAGGCAACTGCAACGCCGCCGCATCGTCCACCGGGTGCACGATGTAGGGCGTCACCAGGATCACCAGCTCGGTTTCGTTGCGCTGGAAACTTTCTGACCGGAACAGTTCACCCAGGATCGGGATCTCGCCGATCAACGGCACGTAGCTGGCGACGGCGGAGGAATTGTATTGCAGCAGGCCGGCGATGGCGAAGCTCTGGCCGCTGCCGAGTTCCACGCTGGTGTCCGCGCGGCGCACGGTCAGCGCCGGGACGGAAATCGTCGAGTTGCCGGCGCCGACCTGCACCGCGCCCTGTTGCGTCAGTTGGCTGACCTCCGGGCGGACGTGCAGGCGGATGCGATCGTCCGACATGACGGTGGGGACGAAGGCCAGCGCCACGCCGTACTGCTTGAATTCGATGGTGACGGTGTTGTTCTGCTGGCCGACGGGGATCGGGAACTCCCCGCCGACGAGGAAGCTGGCCGTCTCGCCGCTGATCGCCGTCAGGTTCGGTTCCGCCAGCACCTTGATCAGATTGTCGCTGGCGAGGGCGTCGATCAGCGCGTTCACGTTCGGCTGGTAGCCGATGGCGAGCGTGGACGGGGTCGTGCCGCTGGCCGCGCTCAGCACGGTGGCGGTCGTTCCCAAAATACTGAAGCGGCCGACATTACCGAGCGCCTGCCAGTTGATGCCGAGCGCGTTGGTGACACTGCGCGACATCTCGGCGATGCGCACACGCAACCCGACCTGCTGCAGGGCGGTGACGGTCAGGTGGTTGTCCACCACCTGGCCGTCGGCGAGGTAGGCACCGGCAATGCCCTGTGCCGTCTCGGCGGCAGCGGGGTTGGGCACAGTGCCGGTCAACATCAGGCCTTTCGGCTCGGCTTCGACGCGGATGCGCACCTGCGGCAGGGCCCGTGCGATGGCGGCGGCGGCCGAGGTGGCGTTGAACGAGGACGGCTGCACGTTGATGTCGAGGTTGGCGCTGGCGTGCCCGTCGCTGGTGACGACGGCCACCGTGGTGTGGCCCGGGCCGGTGCCGAACACGAACAGGCTGGTGGGGCTGGCGGGACGCACTTCGACGACCTTTGGATCGGCCACGAAAACATCGCCGATGCCGGCGGGAATGGGAACCATGCGGCCGGTGCCGGCCTCCAGCCCGATGGCGATGCCGGCCGCGGCGGCACGAGGCGGCGGAGCGTTCGAGACGGTCTGGGCGCGTAGCGACATCGCAGGCAGCCAGGCCAGCAGGGTCAGCGCAAGGATCAGGATCCGGTGACGCATCAGAAACGAAACTCCTTCGCGTCGGTCGCGCCCTGGAAGATGCGAATTGGCCGGCGGTCGGTTCGTGGCGGTTCGGCGCCAATAGCGGGAGCCACGTCGCTGCCCCAGACGGTGCGGGCGTCGTCGTCCGGCGTTTGCGGCGGCTGGGCCTCGGCCGATCGGATCACGAGGGAGAGGCGGCCGAGGCGGGTGGCGACGGCGATGCGCTCGGCCTGGACGGGAGTGACCTCCAGCGTGACGGTGGCGGCAGGCTTGGTGTTCTCCGCGCCCGGGGCGGCGCCCTGGACGAGTTGCTGGTCGATGGCGATGACGCGGATGTCGCCGAGCACGGTCAGCGCGGCGACGCGGCGGCCGATGGGGCGGGTGGCGTCGTCGATGGTCTGGGTCAGCAGGACGTCGACGTGGTCGCCGGGCCAGATCAGCCCGGCGGTGCCGCTGACGGCATCGACAGCGATGGTCATCGCCCGCATGCCGGCGCCGAGGACGGCGGCGAGGAAGCCGCGATCGGCGGGGCGGAGGATGTCGGTGCCGAGGATGGCGTCGCCGGGCATGAGGCTGCGGCGGAGCATGGTTCCGGTGAGGTCGCCGGGCTGGGCGACGGTGTCCTTGAGCGCGGCGGCGGGGAGTTTGCCGGTCTGGATCAGGGCGGTGGTGATGTCATCGGCTTTGAGCAACGATCCGGCGTGGAGGGGTTTGGCGGCAATGAAGACGCGGACTTCGGTTATTGCCGCGGCCGACGCGGATGGCTGGGGATGGACGCTGATCCACGCGACGGTGCCGAAGCCGAGCAGGCCGAGGGAGATGATGATGAGGAAGATAACCCGGAACAGCATCGCGCATCAGCCTCTCCACAGGACGAAGATCGTGCCGGCGGCGATGGCGGCGGCGTATGGGAGCGTGATGCCGCGGCGGAGGCGGTGGCGTTCGACGCGGAGGATGCGAGCTGCAAGATGGTTTGGCCTAGGCTCTGCGTCGGGTAATCGAAGCGACCAAAACCGTCGCGCAATAATATAGAAAAGACCGAGGACACCTCCGGCAACAGCGGTTGCGAGAATCAGTGCCATCACATGGCCGGCCGGAACCAACAGCGACGTCGCGGCCAGCAGTTTGGCATCGCCACCACCTAGATAGCCACCCCGCCACCACAGTACCTGTGATGGCCAGCACTATGGTCGCAATCACAAGGGCCAATAGTGGCGCGCCGGACAGGATTTGGCGCAGCAAACCAACCTCCACGACGCCCAACATGAGGCCGTTAGGGATCGTCCGAGTTGCAACATCGCGCAATGCTGCCGCCAGGAGTAGGAAAATCCCGGCGGCAAGCAAGAGCCGCGCCATTATCTGAACGGGTGCCATAAGTGACTTCAACAGTTGTCGGACTTTAAAAGTGACTGTTCGGGCAACTCGGTTGCATCCCAGTAGACAATCGCGTGGAATCACAATATACCCGCCGTTAGCAAGTATTGCTGCGTGGCTCTGCCCCACACATGCTTGCCTTAATTGTTGCCCTAGGCTTATCCCAGCGCGCTAGTAATTTTTGCAAACGCGCCAGTGAGGGCAGGTCCGAAGAGAGCTAGAGCGGTGATCAGTGCAGCGGAAACGGCTGCAGCTATCAAACCATATTCGACGGCCGTTACGCCATGGCGGTCGGACCAGATGGCCCGGATCAACTTGAGCGATTCTAACATGACACAGGCTCCATTACTTGTTCCGAAGAACCTTGATGCCGCTACCGAACATTGGTAGCGCAACGAAGAAATAATTGCAGATAAATCAGAAACAGTCCACTCGGGCATGTGGCCTAATGCGGGTTTCCAACGGTCGACAGGCGGCACATTCCTAAGTTCTCGTAACGGCGTCTCGGTCCCCCATGTTGATGCATTTGAGGTTTTTTTGCCGCAAAACTCGCCGCAAGGGGCGATGGCCGAGCTCCGGTCGACCTTTACGGCGACTCGTCAGCCGACCCAAGTCCGACTGCTCGCAGGCCTAAGCTACTCAGTCGGATTACAAAATCATACCGATTAGCCTATGACGGGAAACGTCGGTCCCTCCGGCATGGGGGGAAGGAAATAGCTACGATGTAAGTGTCGCGACGCGCGATGATCATCCACCTGCCCAGAGGAGCGTCTGCGTTCCAGGGTCATGCATGTTTCAGGCGGATGCCCGAGCGCTGCGCGAGACGGAAACCATCGTGGTCCTGGCCACGCGACGAGGCTGAAAGCGGCATCAGCCAATTCGAGTCCCCCTGCCGTGGTTCCTCGGAGGCTTTGTAGTCCATGTCTTTTGGTCTTGCTAACGCCCGGCCATGCAAGGTCGAACCGATCCTCTCACGACTCCCCTCATATTCAGATCGCTCCAAATACCTTCGTGAAAAGCGGCTGAGCGTTCAGCATGGCGTTGAAGGTCTCTATCAACGGGCGCAACCGGCTTTCCGGCATGTTCGGGATCAGGTCGTAGAGCATGCAACCCTGGCGGAACAACGAATGGGTGCGGCGTTTGGCGGTATTGGATTTCAGCAGCCGGTCGTATCCAAGCGCCTCGCCTGCCGCGCCCAGCAGGGTCAACAGCACCACCGCGAAGGCGTTGAGCAGCCACAGCCGGTCGCGGCGTTCGGGCGAATTCACGCGCATGATGCCCATCCCCATGCCGAAACGCAGGTCCTTGGTATCGCGCAGCCCTGATTCGATACCCCAACGGGCGCCGTAGAACCGGGTCAGGTCCTTGGCCGTCTCGTCGGTGCTGTTGGTCGCCAGGCACCAGGCCTGCTTCATGTCCTTGTCGCGCAGGCACACGACGGTGCCGACCTCATAGCACTCGGCGGTGACCTTGGCGCAGCGCAGGGTGCGTGCGCGGCCGCCGGGGCCGACCCACGATGCCGCGGTGCGGGCCTCGCCATCGGCCGCGGTGACCGAGATGTTGCCGCGAAAGCGGATGACATAGTCGAAGTGCAACTGCTCGGTCAGCAGCCGGTAGAGCTTGTGATCGCCGAAGCCGCGGTCGGCGATGATGCGGACCTTGACCTGCGGCGGCAGGATCTCGGCCAGTCGTACCAGCACGCGGTCCTCATACAGATTGCGGCGATCCTTCAGGGTTTTCTTGTCCACCGTCAGCCAGACCAGCGGCGTGGCGCGGCCGTGTTCGGTGATCAGCGACAGCATGATGGTGGCCTGGTTGTCGGCGTCGAAGTCAGTCCAGTCCATGGCGACCGCGATGGAGGTGCGGGCGCCGATGACGAAAGGCACCCACAGGGCCAGGATGTCGTCGACCTTGATGCCGGGGTTGGACAGCAGGCGGTCGACCTGTTTGATCGCATGCTTGGTTGCCACGCCCTTGGCCGCAGCCAGGCCATGCCCGATGGCGGCGACGGCGAGCGATGCACTGTGCAGCACGCCGAGGGTGGCATCGGACAGACAGTCGATGCGCTTGGCGTGCAGGTCCGGGCCGAGCAGGCCGCCGAGGACATCACGAACCTGATCGAACGAGAACTGGCTGGCGGTGGTTGTCACGGCATGCTCCGCAGAATCCTATTGATCGCTGTGGAGCAGACTCGACCGATGCGGCGGGGAGGAAAAGTGGTTCGACAAATACGCAACTTTCGGACAACGATGCCGTTTTGCCGAGTTTTTTTGGAATCTCAAAGAGAGCGGGTGAGTTTTTTATTCCCACGCCGGGTCAGGCCGAGAATGAGGGGATGCTTGAGACCGATCCTGGCACAGCCCCGTTCCGCGAGGCATGCCCCCCGGCTGCCCGTGTCGGCAAAAGCGTCCAGGAGGGGCGCGTGGCTTCTACATTGGTACCCCGGTGAGCGAAAGACGGTCTACGTTTGTGCACTTGTCCTTGGATTGGCCGCTCTGGTTTTGATCGCCTTTGCGCAGAAGATATGGGACGATTATATTGGACAGGCCCCCGGCCACCCGCCACGCTTCGGCGATTTCCTCGCGTTGTGGTCCTATGCGAAAATCGCAGCCGTCCATCCGGCAGCCGATCTCTATGACCTCGCCAGCCTCCATATAAGGCAGGTCGAACTCGGAATGAACCCAAGCGCACAGAACCCGTTTCCGTATCCACCAATATTTATACTGCTTGTCTGGCCCCTGAATTTGTTGCCCTACGATGCGTCGTACCTGGCGTGGATGGGCGAGACCATGGCGATTTTTATTTGGGCCGTTGCGGCAACCTGCTGCCGGTTACCGCTTTGCATGCTTGGCATTCTGGTGGCCCCCGCCGGGGTAGCTACAATTGCCGCCGGCCAGAGCGGGTTTCTGGCGGCGGCGCTAATCGTGGCGGGACTGCGGCTCGCGGGCAGCCGGCCCATTTTTGGCGGGATACTGATCGGAATCCTCACCTATAAACCTCAACTCGGCTTGCTGGTCCCGATCGCTCTGGCTGCTGGACGGTTCTGGACGGCATTCAGTGTCGCCTGCGCGACGTCGGTTGCGCTGGCCGGGATTGTCACTCTCGCCTTTGGCTGGGCTATTTGGCCGGCCTGGTTGTCGATGATGCCGGCCTATGTTGCCATGTTCGACAGGGCTATGGTGGGGGAGAAGTTCATGCCCACCATAATTGTCGATCTGCAAATGGCCGGCCTCTCGCTTCATACCGCCAAGTTCATGCAGGCACTCGTCGCCACGGCGGTCTGCATCCTCGTATGGCGTTGTTTCCGGCGCGGCTCGGGGCAGTTGGCCACCGCGGCGCTGCTCGTCGGAACTTTCCTCGCCACGCCCCACGCCTTTATATACGATCTGCCGATGATCGCGGCCGCCTTGGCTCTCGTAATACAGGAGCGCACCGAAGCCGAAGCTTCGTTCGGCCTCGGTGAAATTCTCATACTTATTTTGGCCTTTCTATTTCCGGCAATCATGATGCTCAAGGGTCTCGACGTGCCAATCGGCACCGGGTGCCTTGCGCTTTTCTTCGGCCTGATACTTCGGCGTGAGAGCCAGATCGCCCGAGAACGGCATCTGCTCAACCAAATCTCGTCGTTGACGGTTGATGGCTCGGACGTGGACCTTTGCTCGGAAGCCCCGTTCCGGCGGCTCGTGTGACTACCGCACCGGACGAATCGGTGGGTCAAGCGTCGTGACTCAACACGTCATCGGTTGGTCATGGCTTGCACCATTGACCCTCTGCCCAAGCGCCGGCTCTGCCCGCCGAATCGCCTCGATCCGGTTATGCGCACCCAGCGCCGAATAGGCCAATGACAGATGAACCTTCACCGTGCCGATCCCCAGGTTCAGCTCCCGCGCGATCCCCTTGACCGAACGGCCTTCCGCCAGCAGCCGCATCACGTCCATCTGCCGCGGTGACAGCCGTACCATTTTTCCTGCGGTCGCCACGGGCAGCGCCACCGGGGGACTAATCGGCGCCCCTCGTCGAACTCGTCACCTCCCCATTCCCGGGGAGCCGATCACTCCGCGCAGCACCGGCCCCCAAGCCGGATCGGCTCCAGATCGCCAGCCAGGCGGGTATGGCCTCGACCGGCATCGGCCGGGCGATCAGGAAGCCCTGCATGTCACAGTTGCCCAGACCTTCAAGCGCCTCGGCGGTTTCCCGGGTTTCGACACCTTCCGCCACGCAACCGATCTCCATATTCGCAGCGAGATCGACAACCGATTTGACGATCGCCCGCGAATCCCGCGACGTCGTCATATCGTTCACGAAGGACCTGTCGATCTTGATTTCGGAGAACGGCATCCGCCTGAGCAAGGCGAGTGATCCATACCCCGTCCCGAAATTATCGATGGAAAGCCGGATTCCCTTCAGCTCCAGCCGGCTCAGGATGTCCATGGTCAGCGTGGCGTCCTTGAACGCCGCCGTCTCGCTGACTTCAAGATACAAACGGTCGGGCGTCATGCCGCCTGTACGAAGGCGCTGCGCCAACCGATCCGGCAACGCACGGTCCTGCAGGTTCTGCGCGGAGATGTTCACCGCGATCGGCACATCGATGCCCAGTTCGACCAGAACCCGATGCGCCTCCACCGCCGCGCCGGTCACCCATTCCGCCAATGCAGCTATGGTCGCCGGATCGTCCTCGGCGATTGTCAGGAATCTGTCCGGGGCGATCAGACCGGCCGCCGGGTGTTCCCAGCGGACCAGCGCCTCCAGCTTTTTCAACGTTTTCGTTTTGAATGAAACGATCGGCTGGAAATCCAGGCTCATTTCATCGGCAACGATCGCCGCCATCAGCCGCTCGGCCGTCAGCGCCAGCGGGTTCGCCTGAAGGCGCGCGAACAGTTGCTCGAGCGCCTGGATGCGCAGCGGTTTTTCCAGCACGCAATCGATTTTCAGACCAAGGCGCTCCCCGAGCGCGCGCACGGTGGACAGCAGCCGGCCGCCCTGTCCGCTCATGAGGATCAGCGTTCCAGCATAGTGCCACTCGGCCAGAAGCCGCAATTGCTCCACCCCGTCGGTGGCACCCAATTGCAGATTCAGCATGATGATCTCAGGCTGTTCGCTGCGCACACGTTGCCGGAATGATTCGGCGTCGGCCACCGCCGCCGCCTGCATGCCAGCGAGATTGGCGCACTCGGCCACGAGGCGGCCCGGGGTGGGATCATCGTCGAATACGATTATGCGCATGGCGGTCATGCCTCTGCTGCAACGGTTGCCCTATCCTCACACATAACCGGTTCGGCCCGGGGCGCGGCCCGCCGCCGCACCACCCGGACGCGCGGGCGGCCGAGGACTGCGGGGTTGATGAGCCTTTTGCCAGGGCAGGGTAAAAATGGTTTCATTCGCTGTCTCTTGCGCCGTTGCGCCGCATTGGTTGGTCCGGAGCCTTTATGGCGCAGCTTAGTCCAATAATATCACGAATGTTTGATTTCGGTCAGATATAGACTGAAATTGTTTTGTAATGTGCTTCTTTGCCCCGGCCTAAGCCAATCAGATGAATGGCGGACGAGGCGTTTCCACCGCCACAACCGCGGCTGGCGGCCGAGCCGTGCTCGGCCAGTTGCATCTCCCGGCTTCCCGGGTGCCGAGCAGGCTCCGGCGCCTGGCGAAGCGTCCGCAAGATCGTCCCGATATGCTGCCACGCATCCGTTTCTAATTGCGCATCAGCACGGGCAGGTCGGCGTGAGCCACGACGTGAGATGTCACCCCGCCGAGCAGCATCGCCCTGAAGGGCGTATGGGCGTGGGCGCCCATGATCAGCATGTCCGCCCCCAGTTCCCGCGCACGATCCAGCAGCAGTTCTCCGAACGTATGCGCGCTGATCGACAGCACATGCAGCGCCGCGGTCACGCCGTGCTCGACGAGGACAGCGGGGATCGATGGCGTCGGCGTCCCGGCCCGCACCCCCGCCAGGAGATGCACCTCCTCCGCGCCGCTCAAGAGCCGCAGCGCAGGGATCAGCGCCTTCAGGGTCCGCGGGTCGTCGCGCCAGGCGATCGCCACCCGGCGGCCGAACCCCGGGTTTTGGTGGCCCGAGGGCACCATCAGAACAGGCCGCTCAGTCCTGAACAGCGCTGCCTGGAACGCAAGCCGTGTCGCCTTGTCGTCCCCTGGACCGGGCTGGGCGGCCACAAGAAAGTCGGCTCGGCTGCCCCGCGTCTCGACCTCCGCGGCCATGTCCGCGCGGCCGTGGGCGGTCCCCGCCGGCCCGTCAGGCAGCAAGCCAGCCGTGTCGTGCGGGCCGGGAGGGACCATCTCGATGACGCGGCCGTCGCCGATCAGGCCGCCAAGATGTTGCGCCGCCGACAACAGATCATTCCGGACCTTGGGATGGCCGGGCACGATCAGGATGACCTGCGACATGATGAGCGGCCCCCGCTAGTGACGCATCAGGACCGGCAAATCCGCCCGGGCGAGCATGTATCGCGTCACGCCGCCGAGAAGCAGTTCACGCCATGCGCTTTTCGTATAGGCGCCCATCACCAGCAGGTCGGCGCCGACGGCGTGCGCCTCGTCCAGCAGCGCTTCCCCGAACGTTCCGGAGCCGATCGGCAGAATATGGGAGACGGCGTTAATGCCGTGCTCGACGAGGATATCGGGCAGGCCCGGCTCCGGAGCGCCCGAACGCACGCCCGCCAGCACATGCACCTGTTTGGCGTGCGGCAGCAGGCGCAGCGCGGCCAGCACCGCCCGTTCAGTGCGCTTGTCGTCGCGCCAGGCGATCGCAACCCGTTCTCCGAATGCGCCCGACGGGCCCGGGGGCACCACAAGGACCGGGCGATCGGTGTCGAACAGCGCGGCCTGAGTCGCCAGCCGCTCGGGCGCGTCGCCGCGGTGCGCCGGACGGGGAATAACGAGAAAGTCCGACCGCCGGCCCCATTCGCCGACGAGCGGGGCCGCAAGGCCTTCGATATCAACCCAATCTGTCGCGATGCCTGGGCCGCTTGACTCCGCCAGCCATGCCTCGAAAACCGCATGCAACGCGGCCACGCGCTCTTGCTCGCGGGTGCGGATCACTGCCGCCTGATGCCTGGTGAGAACCTCCTCGGCTGGCAAGATCGTGGATTCGGGCGGCACGCGGATCGCCAGCACATTGATCCTGGCACTGCCCATGAGAGTGGCCAAATTGCGTGCGGCAGACAGCGTCTGGAGCGCTTAATCCTGATGTTCGACCAGGGCGAGAATCACGCCGGACATGGCCACCCTACCTCCCTGCGCCTTCCGGCCTCGTGAGGTGGCAAGCCGCAGAATATCACATCTACTCCCGTTTGCAGCGGGCGGCAACGCAACGGTGCGTAGCCGTGGGGGTGCGAACCTGCCACAGCGCCATTCGCTCAACCGATCCGGCGGTGAACATTTCGATCGACGGGCCTTTTGCGGACGGAGCCGCTTGACAAGGCGCGTCGGCGATTCCATCAAACACGTCATGGCGATGGAGTTCGCCTTTAAACTGCCCTCGGGGCTGATGACTCCTGTTGGATACGTGTGACGACAGGAGGACTCTGTGTGTAACGATGCTATGTTCTCGGGCTGCCTGATGCCCCGCTGCCGCCATGGTGGCCCGGGCTGGGAGCCTCGCGCATGACGGTGCGCGACGTCCTTCTCCAGATCGCTCAAGTATCGGTGGTGACGTTTCTCGCGCCGCTGCTGCAGGGTATCATTCTCCAGTTCGAGGAGCGGGTTCAGCGGAGCCAGGGGCCGGGCATTTTGCAGCCGTACCGCGACCTTTGGAAGCTCTTCCATAAGCAGATCGTCTACCCGGACACCGCGTCATGGCTTTACTGGGCAACGCCGATCGTTGCGTTTACCGCGATGCTGACGGTGCCGATCCTGATTCCGGTGCTGACGAACTATCCGCTTCCGTGGTCGGACATGGGCGACATCCTCGGCGGCGGCCTGATCCTGACGCTGGCTTCGTTCATGATCACGCTGGCGGGCCTCGATGCGGCCAGCGCCTACGGCGGAATCGGGTCGAGCCGCGCCGTCATGGTCACGATTCTTGCGGAACCGACGCTGATCCTGGTCTTCGTTGGAATAACGTTGCTGGCAAAGGCAATGTTGCCGTTCGTCGTGAACCACCTGCTGGTCGCGCAGCCTGCCGTCTATTGGAGTCCGACGCATCTTTTCCTGGTGGCGGCGTTCTTCATCCTGCTGTTGGTCGAAACGGATCGCCTGCCCATCCACTCGCCCACGCATATCGAGGTCTATATGATCGATGAGGCGCGGATTCTGGAATATTCCGGCCCGTTGCTGGCCCTGCTGCGGTGGGCGGCGATGATGAAGCAGTTCATTCTTTACACGATTTTCTGCAATGTCCTGACGCTCCCTTGGGGTCTGTCCTACGAAGGAACGGCGCTCGGGGTGCTTGGTTCGACCGTTGCACTGATGGGCAAGTTCGTGCTGGTCGCCTGCGTCGTCGTCATCGTCGATACGACGCAGTCGCGGCTGCGCTTCTACAGATACCAGGAACCGCTCGCCGCGTCGTTCCTGCTGGCCGTGCTTGCGATCGTCAGTACGCAGTTGAGTTGACCCGATGCTTGCCGCAAATCTCCCTCCATTGGCCGCCCCGTTGTTCAGCCTGCTGGCGATCGCCAGCCTGCTGTTGGCCTTCGTCATGCTCGGCTCACGCTGGCTGAGGCATTACCTGCACGCGTTTGCCGCCGAATCCTGGTTGATCGCGGCGTTGTCCGCAGCCGTGGGCTATTACGGCAACTATCCCGAGCTTTACCTGATCGCGATCCTGACCGCGCTGTTCCGCGGGCTGCTGCTGCCTTACCTGATGCTGCGCATCATCCGGCGCCTCAACGTTGCCCGCGAACTGCACGTTGTCCTCGAAACAAGTTCGACGCTTGTCATCGGTGCCATGAGCGTCGTGTTTGCGCTTGCCGTGGCCTCGCACATCGGTGCCGAACTCAAACTTGGCGGCACCGTCGTCGTGCTGGCCTTGACGGTGATGCTGTCGATGAAACTGCTCGGCTTCCTGATGCTGACGGTGCGGCATGAAGCGATCAGCCAGATCCTCGGCCTGCTCATCCTGGAGAACGGCATTTTTCTCGGCGCGCAGATCCTGGTGCCCGGCATGCCGCTGCTGATCGAGATCGTTATTCTGTTCGACCTGCTGATCGTCGTGGCCTGTTTCGGCTTGCTGGTGCAGTATTTACTGACGCATGTGGGCAGCACCAGCAGTCTCGAACTTCGCCGTTTGGTGGGTTAGATGATCGGCATTCTGGCCCTTGCGATCGTCCTCGCACCCGTGATCGCGATCCTGCTGATCCTGGCCACGCGGCGGCCGGGACTGGCCGAGGGCTTTAACCTGGCGGCGAGTATTGTTGCTTTCGTGGCGGCGGTGCCCCTGCTCTTCCTGAGCCAATCCGGTCCGCAAGTGTATTGGGGCGGCTACATCATCATCGACGCGCTTGGCAGTTGGGTCGAGCTGTGTTCCGCGATCGTCTACCTGCTCGCCTCGATCTACGCCGTCGGCTACATGCGCCTGCTCGACGAGCCGGACAGGCTGCCGCGCTTCTACGCCTTGTTCGCCGGCTTCGCCCTGACCACACTGCTCGGCCCGCTGATGAACAGCGCCGGCGTCTACTGGATCGCCATCGAGCTGACCACGCTGGTCAGCACGTTCCTGGTAGCCTTCGAGCATGCCCCGGAGAGCATCGAGGCGGCGTGGAAATACATCATCGTCGTTTCGGGCGGGATCAGCCTCGCACTGCTCGGCACGGTGCTGTTCTACTGGGCCGGCACGTTCACCCTCGGCGCGACCTACGACATGACCTGGAGCGTTCTGCGCGAGGCCGCACCGCGGATGAACCCGTCGCTGCTGGTCCTGGCATTCCTGCTGGTGCTGGTCGGATACGGCACGAAAGTCGGCCTCGCACCGATGCATACCTGGCTGCCGGATGCGCACAGCGAAGGCCCCGCACCGGTGTCGGCCCTGCTGTCGGGCGCGCTGCTCAATACCGCGATGATCGGCATTGTCCGCTATCTTTCGGTGGTGGACGCCGCCCATCTCGGGCCGTTGCCGCGCAACACCTTGATTGCGCTTGGGACGTTCTCGCTGTTCGTCGCCGCGCTGTTCATCGTCCGGCAACAGGGCATCAAGCGGCTCATGGCCTATTCCAGCGTCGAGCACATGGGCGTCATCGCACTCGGCTTTGGTTTCGGCGGTCCGCTCGGTATCGCGGGCGCGCTGTATCACATGCTGAATCATTCCTTGAACAAGTCGCTTATGTTCTTCGGCGCCGGAAGCATGATGCGCAGCTACGGCACCAAGGATATCAGCGGTATCCAGGCGGTTGGCCGGAACTTCCCGGTGGTGGGCGGGCTTTGGCTGGCCGGGGCTGTCGCGATCACGGGTGCGCCGCCATTCGGTCTGTTCGCCAGCGAACTGGCGATCCTGCGCGCCGGGTTTCAGACCTCGGGCGTCTGGGCGGCGCTGGTCATGCTGGTCCTGCTGATCGTCATCTTCATCGGCTTCCTCAATCATTTCAGACTGATGTATTTCGAGCCGGTCGACCAGGAACGCCCCGTCCGCACCGGCGTCAGCGCCTGGTGCGTGTTGCCCATGTGGCTGGCGCTGCTGCCGCTTCTTGTGCTGGGCCTGTGGTGGCCGCGGGAGATCTGGAACTACTTCAGCGTGATCGCCCAGTCATTGGGAGGCGGCGCGCTGGCGCCGCTCGCAACGCCATGAACGGAGCCGAAACCCGGATCGTCGCCATCGACACGCTCGAGGCTGAGGCGGAAGCGCTATTGCATGCCGGCGGCCGCATGCAGATGGCGTATACGGTGCCTACGCCGGGCGGCGATTGGGAACTGCGGTACCTGACGGCGCCCGCGTTGGACAAGCCGTTCGTGCTATGGCGCGTTTTGTCGCCGCGCGACCCGCCCAGCCTTGCCAGGATATGGCCGCTGCTTTCCTGGTACGAGCGCGAGATCATGGACCTATACGGGCTTCGGTTCTCCGATCATCCGGATCCTGCACCGCTGGTGCTGCAGCAGACCGAGGGCGCGCCTTTGTCGGGACCGAACGGTCACGGGCAGCCGGCGGCCAACGGCGATGCCAAATCTCTTCCGGACATCGAGACCCTCGCTGTCCAGCAATTGCCGTTTGGGCCGATCCGCGCCGATGTGCTCGAGTCCGCGGAGTTCACGTTCTTCTATACCGGCGAAAGTATCCTGCAGTACTACCCGCACTTGTTCTTCAAGCATCGCGGCATGGAGAGCCGCTTCGAAGGCCTCGACCCCGATCGCGGCGTCCTTCTCGCCGAGCGGGTCTCCGGCGTCGACAGCGTCGCGCACGCGCTCGCCTACTGCCAGGCGGTCGAGGCGGCAGCGGACTGCATCGTGCCGCCGCGGGCGCGCGTGGCTGCGCGTGCTGCTAGCGGAGATGGAACGGATCTACAACCACCTGCACTATCTCGGGCACCTCTGCAATACCACGACGCTGAAGGTTGGCGAGGCCCAGGGCAAACTGCTCGAAGAGCGAGCCAAGCAGATGAATGCGCGGCTGACCGGAAGCCGCTTCCTGCGCAGCCTGCTGATCCCGGGCGGGTTGCGCCGCGACCTCGCGCCGGGTAATGCGTTGAGCGCAGAGCTTGAGGCGCTGCGGGCGGAGACGGTCCGCTATGACCGCCTTCTGGAATCATCCGAAAGCCATCTCGACCGGCTGATCACCACCGGCGTGCTCGACTGCGGGGTAGCATTCGACCAGGGAGCGACAGGACCGGTCGATCGCGCCTCGGGGGTCGATCGCGACCTGCGCCGCGACCATCCCTATGCCGCCTACGCCGACGTGCCGCTCACCGTTCCAGTGCTGCCGGAAGGCGACGCCTACGCCCGGGCGCGCGTCCGTGTGGCCGAGATCGACGCCAGCTTCGCGATCATCCAGCGCATCGTGCAGGCGCTTCCGCAAGGCGGCGTCCGCTCACCGTGCGCGGTCGCGCCGGGCGCGGAGGGGCTGGGCTGGAGCGAGGCGACCCGCGGTACATTGTTCTATGCCGTGCACTTCGGCCCCGACGGCCGCCTGTCGCGGGTGAAGATCAAGTCGCCATCGTTCTCCAACTGGCGCGCATTCCCCGAGACGGTGCACGACACCAACATGATGGACTACGCCATCAACGAGGCGAGCTTCGGGCTGACCATTGCAGGCTGTGCGAGGTAGCAACCGACATGGCTTTTTGGACCTTCTTCGGATTGACCAGCGGCAGCGCCACAACCAAATGGCCGCGGCGCAAGGACGGCGACGGCCAGGACGGCGTGCTGGGAATGCCGCGCTTCACCCCCGAGGCATGCGCGCCGGATTGCAGCGCCTGCGCCTCCGCCTGTCCCACCGGGGCGATCACCTTGCGGGCCGGCCATACCGCTCGGGTCGATGTAGACTACGGACGCTGCGTCGTCTGCCAGCTCTGCACCGAACTATGCCCGACCGGCGCGATGGCGCCATCGACCGATTGGGCGTTCGGGGTCAGGCAGCGCGAGGATTTGCTGTGGGCGGAGCACCCGGGCGGCGGCCAGGCCGTGCGCTCACCTGGGCGCAAGCCGTTCCGCCGCAGCCTGCACATCCGCCATGTCGATTCCGGTTCATGCAACGGCTGCGAGTCGGAACTCCAGGCGCTGAACAACCCGTTCTACAATCTGCACCGGTTCGGCATCTTCTTCACCCCGTCGCCGCGCTTCGCTGATTTGCTGCTGGTAACCGGACCGGTGACACATGCGATGCGGGGGCCGTTGCTGGCGACGTACGAAGCCATGGCGGAGCCGCGCTGGGTGATGGCGGCCGGAACCTGCGGGGTCTCGGGAGGCATCGCCGGTGGCGGCTACGCCTGCGGCACCGGGCTGGAGGGCGTGTTGCCGGTCGATATCTACCTGCCCGGTTGCCCGCCCAATCCCGCCTCCATCATTCAGGCGCTGCTGATGTTCCTCGACCGGGCGCCGCAGCGGGTACGCGGAGGCCGCCTTGTCGAATGACCTGCTGACCATCGCGGCCTCGCTCTGGGTGCTTGCCTCGATCATCGCCCTCTCCGGCCGCGTGCCGGGACTGGCGCGGGCGGCGCTGGCGCTGGGCGGGATCGCCGGCGTCCTGGCCGCCATCCTTGCCCTGCCGGCCGGCACGCCTCCGGTCGTGCTGCCCACGGCCTGGGCCGGCGAGCCGATCGGCTTTCGCATGGCGCCGGAGGCTGTGTGGCTGATGGGGTTCGGGCTGGTGCCTGCCAGCCTCGCCTGTGCGCTGGCGACGCCGGCTCGGCAAGGGCGAAGCGGCTGGCTGTTCGGCGCCGCCGTCAGCCTGCTTGGCGCGCTCGGCGTGTTCGGCCTGCAGCACGGGGGCGCCTTCCTGGTCGCCTGGGAGGTCATGAGCCTTGGCGGCGCGGTCATGCTGCTGAGCGAGCGGCTGACGACCTCGCCGGGATCGCCCGTGCTGTTCATGCTCGGGCTGCTGGAGGTGGGGGCGGTGGCGCTGCTGCTGGCGCTGCTTCTGCTCGGCCGGCACGCCGGCGGCTTCGGCTTCGATGTGCTGACCGCGGCTGCGGCGGAATTGCCAATCTGGCTTCAGGTGGTCATCGGCGTGCTTCTGGTCGTCGGGTTCGGCGCCAAACTCGGATTGCTGCCGTTCTACGAGTGGTTCCCCGGGGCTTACGGATCGGGCAGTGGCGCAACCGGCGCCATCATGTCCGGCGTGGTGCTGAATGCCGCGTTCTTCGGCCTGAGCCGGGGCTTGCTCGAATGGCTACCCGGTCATCCGCCTGGTTTCGGGCCATTCGTTGTCGTGCTGGGTGTTCTCAGCGCGATCCTGGCTGTCCTTTACGCCTTCCAGCAGGAGGATTGGCGCGACCTGCTCAGTTTCTCCTCGGCCGAGAATGCCGCGATCGCGGTGACGGCGCTTGGCGCGGCCATCATGTTTCGCGATGATGGGCTGGCCGATCTGGCGAGCCTGGCGTGGACGGTGTCGCTGCTGCATCTGGCGGGTCACGCTTTGGCCAAGGGCGCCCTGTTCCTGACGGCGGACGGCGTGTTCGGCGCCACCACGCGGTATAACATTCGCCATTCCGCCCTGGCGCGGCGCACGTCCTGGATCTTCGGGGTTGGTGCCCTGTTCGCGGCCATGAGCCTTGCAGCCATGCCGCCGCAAGCCGGCTTTGTCAGCGAGTGGTACGTCTTCCAGACCCTGTTCCAGGGTTTTCATCTGGCGACCCTTGGCGGTCGTCTGGTGCTGGCGCTGGCCGGAGCCGGAATCGCGCTGACCGCGGCGGTGGCGTTCGCCACATTTGTGAAGGTTTTCGGCATCGGCGTGCTCGGCAGCATCAACCACAGGCCGGGATTGGTGCCAAAGCCGATCGTTTTGGCGACCGGGCTTTCGGGGCTGTGCGTGCTGGCGCTCGCGGTCGGCATGCCGCTCTGGCTGGGTGCGCTGACCGCCGCCGCGGCCAGCCATTTTGGCGGCAACGGGCCGGCCGAGATGCATGATGGTCTTCTGCTGGTGCCGCTGACCGCCAAATTCGCCTTCATATCGCCGACGATGCTGATTATCGCCATGCCGTTGCTGGCGCTGATCCCGATCGGCCTTGTCGCCATCAGTGTCCGGTCGAGGCCGCGGCGCAGCGCGGTCTGGTATGGCGGAATGCCGCAGGACCCGCGCCGGACGCAGACGACCGCCCTGGCATTCTCCAATGCCCTGCGCACCTTCTACAGCTTCATCTACCGGCCGAGTGGGGAGATCACGCGGGAGTCCAGAGGCCGCGAATACTTCGTGACCAAACTCGTATTCAGTCACGATGTGGCGCCTGTGTTCGGGCCGTACCTGTTCGCGCCCGCGGTCCGGCTTGTGCGTCGCGGTGCGGACATGCTGCGCCCGTTGCAGTCCGGCCGCTTGAACGTCTATCTCGCTCTGATTGGCCTGCTGCTGGTCGTCATCCTTGCGTTGAGCCTGCTGTAGCATTGGTAGCAGAATGATCCGGGCCGATTCGACCTCGCTGCTGGAGTTCCGCTCCCGGGGGCCATGTCAGGCCTCTGCCCCTGCCTCGACGCGATCGATGGTGTCTGCGCCGAAGATCTGCCGATACAGATCCGCGCCATGGCTCGTCGGCAGCGGGCGTCCTTGCACGATCTTGAAAGTTCGCGTGCCGTCCTGCTGGCGTTCGGCACGCAGAAACGCGACGTTCGGCAGATTCCGGTCAGCGCAGCCGCGCGCGAATTCATACTGGTGTGTCACGACGACTATCTTGACGCGGCGCTCCATCAGCGCGGCCGTTACCTGGCGCGCTATCTCCGACCCCTCGCGCTCGTTCGTGGCGCCAAACGATTCGTTGAATAAAACCAGCGAGTTCGGGACGAGGTGGGCCACGATGTCGTTCAATCTGCGGAGTTCCTCATCGAGCTTCCCGCTGCTCATTGTTGCGTCCTCTTCACGCTTGTAGTGCGTGAAGATCCGCTCACAGCTATTCGCGGCGAAAGCCTGCGCTGCGACGAACATGCCGCATTGCATCATTAATTGAGCCAGCCCGACGCTGCGCAGGAAGGTCGATTTTCCGCCCTGGTTGGCGCCGGTGACGATCGTGCCATCCATGCCCTGCACGGCAAGATCGTTTCCGATGACCTTGCGTCCGGCATGAAGCGCGAGGCATGGATCGTACAGTTCGGCAAACGTATGAACCCGGCTCGTGCTTTCGCTCGGAACGGGAAAGCAGACGGGCCCGTCCAGCGCGGCGAGCGCCGCACGCAGATTGAGACAGCCGACATAAAACGCCAGCTCGACGCGGAGCATCCTGAAGAAGCTCATGACGTGCTGGCTCGCCTGCGCCGCGGCGTTGGCCACGAGGTTCAGGCCCCGGTCCCGCAACTCCGCCAGCGCCCGGCCACCGGCATCGTCGCGCTCCGGCAACCGATAGGAGAAGCTTTTCGGACCGGCCACGAGCATGCGATCGAGCCAGCTTCCTTCCGGCGGATTTTCGCCGCGAAGCACGTAGTCCGTGCCCCTGTGTCCGTCGCCAAGCCGCGCGCTCATCGGTACGCCGCGGGCAAACTTCAATTGCCTGAGGTGCCGGCGGACGGTTGTCAGATAGTCGTCGCTGAGTTCGGCGCGAAGCATGCTGAACAGTATCCCGAACCCCTCGGAGCTGAACGAGCCACCATGTTGATCGGCAAGCAAGCGAAGCCGCTGCAAGCGCTCGAAGGCAAGTTGCAACGTGTTCACCGAACTGGCGAGCATCCCCGTCGGATACCGAATGCCGAACCCGTAGTAGTTTTTCCGGTGGGTTTCGAGCGTATCGACCACCAGGTCGTATATCTCCCTGACGATGGGCTCCCGACGGATGCAGTCCTTGAGAATGTCCTGGCGGTAGAGGATCGTCGCTATGTCGGTCGTGCTGCCCAGCAACGCCGCCGGGATAACCTCGGCGAGCGATTTGTCGTTCCGCGCCATTGCGGCGAACAAGGTGGTCAGCTCAAGGTCCTGAATCAGCGCGTCTGATTGCGGCGGCGGTTTGCGGGACATGTCGAAGTCGCTGTCCCGATACATCAAATGAGCCTTCATTCGGGTATCCTCGCCTTCAGGGCGTCATAGGTTACCCGATATTTTTCGGCGATCGATATCGCGTAGGAGCACCCGTCCGACGGACGGCGCACCACCCGGTAGGTCCGCATCGCCGGATTGTCTGGCACGACGGTGCTGACCATGCTGACGGTCTTCTCGTTCAGCCGCGACAACTCATCGAGAAAGGTCACGCAAACGCAGAGGCAATCCCGTTCGATGATGCTGTCAATGACCTTGCGCGCCAGTAAAACGGCATCGTGCAGTGCCGTGGACGTAAATATCTCATTCATGACGATGACGCTGGATGCCGTGGCCCGGTTGAGGATGTCGTGCATCCGTACCAGGTCATCCTGCAGCTTGCCGCGCAGGTTCTTGATGTTCTCCTCTCGCTCGAAATGGACGAACAGCGCGTCGAACAAGAACAGCCGCGCGCGGCGTCCCGGAACCGGGCAGCCGATGCTGGCCAAATGATGCAGTTGGCCGAACATCCGGGCGAAAGTTGTCTTGCCGCCCTGATTAGGCCCGGAAACCACGATGACCCGTTCCGGTCCGCTCAACTGCCATTCGTTACAAACGACCGGCGTGTTTTCCCGCACCAGCCTGGTGGCCAGGGCCAGGTCGAAGCCCGCTTCGTTATGCTCCTCCTTGTCCCCGGCCGAAACGATCGGATAGCAGAACCGCAGGCCGGCGCGCTCAAGCGCAACCATGTATTCCTTGTAGCTGACATAGAACTGAATCTCGCGGTCGAAGCGGGTGATCGCGGGATCGGCGAAACCCGCGTGTTCGGTGCGGAACGCCGCAACGCGGGAGAATATATCCGGGTGAAGCCTCGCCACGAACTCCAGGACCTTGGCTTCTATGTGGTTCATTTCCGCCGGTTCGTCGAAATTGACCCGGTATTCCTCCGCGGCACCCTGTTGAAACTTCTTGAACGTTTCGGCTATGTCGGCGCTGTAGTCGGGACCGCCTGTGTATTTTCGGACCTCGAACGCCCCTTCCTTGACCAGAATGCAATATGCGATGGACCCCAGATCCTCAAGCAGCTTTCCGATGGTCGCCGCCAAACCCGAAAAGGCCGCGCCCGCGGCATACCGGACCACATACTCGCGGCACGCAGGAGACCACGGGAGGCGACGGGCAAGCCCGCCATACCGGACTCAAGTTCACGGATGGCTGCGCAATAGGTGGTGGCCGCCTGCAGGAACCAGCGCTGCTTTTGCAGATGGTAATAAAGCGTGTTTGCCAGGCGCAACTGCTCTCGCATGCGGCGCATTGTTTCCGCGAACGACTTGATGCATCGGAGCGTCCGTTCGTCATCGATGTCGCGCATGACCTCGTGACGGTAGGTTATCGCATCGACCGTGCTGAGCGGAGCGTGGAAGAAGGGCTTCAGATCGTATTCGGCCTTATTGGCCGTTATCGCATCGACAACCTGGTCCAGATTCAGATCGCGGAAATACGCGGGCGCCTCGAGCGGCAATTCCGCCGCGCCTTCGACATTCCGGTAAAGAATGCTCTGAAACGGCCCGGGAAGGCCGGCGCGCGAGCTTACCCGCGACCCGGCACCCGGGACCTGTTGCCGCGAGCCCGGCAAACCCACCGCCGCCGTCCCGGAGGATGGTCCGTTCATGGGCTTTGTCCTCCACGCCACCAAGCCCGGGAACCGACAGCCTGCGGCAGAGGAACGGGCTCACTTTTCCTGCCGCGCATTCGACGCCGCAGGAGTCATCAGCCCGGAGGCAGTTTTAGGGGACTCCTTCCCTATGGAGCGAATGTTGGCCGGCCCCGGCGCCAAGTCAACATGTCGGATGTCAAAGCCGGGTCCGCTGGCTGATACCTGTCATCTCAATGGAACCGGGCGAATGGGGACGACCCTCGCAACAGCGTCGTCGATGCCGACCGGTCCGGTTTCAGTTATTATACCACCCCGGCGTGAGTTCGACCCTTCGAATCCTGCTTCCCCGTCATGGCCCGACTCGTCCGGGAGACCGCCGCCAGCACCTGCCGCGAAAGGTGGCCCGGACACCCGGGCCATGACGGTTTACGGCGCGAGTCGCTCCCAACGCGGGCTGGTACTACAGTTGAGACCCTTAACGTCAGATTCCCCGAGCCGCAGCAGAATCGCATACCGCGCGCCCCCGGGATCCGAATCTATAGCCGAAAGTCGCCAATCGCCGCGGTATAAACCAGCCCGCGGGAAGCGCCGGTGTCGTCGCGACCCCGCACCCCGAGAGCAACCTGACCGCCGGCTGCTTAATCAGTCCGCGAACGGCACGTGCACCCAACCGTGCATCAGCACCCGGGCGCTTCGGCTCATGATGGCCTTGCTGACAGTCCACTCGCCGTCCACGAGCGTGGCCTTCGAGCCGAACTCGTAAGGTTCCGGACGGATGGCCGAAGCACACCGTCTCGCGCGGGCCGCCGCCGGCCGCGAGGTTGACCAGCGTCCCGGGTACCGCCGCCGCCGTGGCGATGGCGACCGAGGCGGTGCCCATCATGGCGTGGTGCAGCTTGCCCATCGACAGCGCGCGCACCAGCAGGTCGATATCGCCGGCTGCGATCCGCTTGCCGCTGGACGCGGTGTAGTCCGCCGGCCCGGCGACGAACGCGACCTTGGGCGTGTGCTGGCGTGCGGCGGCCTCATGCAGATTGTCGATGAGGCCCATGCGCAACGCGCCGTGCGCGCGGATCGTCTCGAAGCGTGCGAGCGCCGCGGCGTCGCCGTTGATGTCGTCCTGCAGCTCGGTGCCGGTGTAGCCCAACGCCGCGGCCCGCAGGAAGATCGTCGGGATGCCGGCATTGATCATGGTCGCCTCGAACGAGCCGACGCCCGGAACCTCGAGCGTATCCACCAGCCGGCCGGTGGGGAACATCGCGCCGCCGTCGCCTTCCTCGGCCGGGTTCAGGAATTCCAGTTGGACCTCGGCCGCCGGGAAGGTCACGCCGTCCAACTCGAAGTCGCCGGTTTCCTGCACCTGCCCGGCCGTCACAGGCACATGCGCGATGATGGTCTTGCTGATGTTGGCCTGCCAGATCCGCACGGTGGCGATGCCGTCATGCGGCACGCGGGAGGGGTCGATGAGTCCGTTGCGGATGGCAAAGGGGCCGACGGCGGCGGAGAGGTTGCCGCAGTTGCCGCTCCAATCGACGAAGGGCTTGTCGATGGAGACCTGGCCGAACAGGTAGTCCACATCGTGGTCGGGCCTGCTGCTTCGACTGAGGATAACGGTCTTGCTGGTACTGGACGTGGCGCCCCCCATGCCGTCGATTTGCTTGCCGTACGGATCGGGGCTGCCAATGACGCGCAGCAGCAGCGCGTCGCGTCCGGGTCCGGGAACGCGGGCCGACACAGGCAGGTCGTCGAGCGCGAAGAACACGCCTTTGCTGGTGCCGCCGCGCATATAGGTGGCGCGAATTTGGATCTGGGGAGCGTGGGCCATGGGGCCTCCTGGGTGCTGACAGGCCGGAACCAACCGGGCGTGTCGATCGATACGGATGACAATGCCTCTAACGGTGTTGCCGCGCCAGAGCGTGCGGCGGGGAAACGGCGCATATCACCCGACGGCACTCTACCCGATAACCCGGGAATACCGATACCGCGCGGTTGCCGTATCCGGCCGGCGGATGTCATGGATGTCACACCCGGCCGTCCCGGACGTCCGCCAGGCCAAGGCCCTGAGGAGCGTGACGGCGCGATTCGCGCCTCTTCGAGGCACCCGGCCGCGAGAGTTCGCCGCGCCTTGGCGCCTGCGAAACACAAAACTGTTTGACGTGGGAAATTTTCCCACATACGATCCGACAGAGATCGGGCTCCGGTAACCTCAGCGTGGGGAGCTCGGGGCGGGATCGCGGTCCGGTCGCCGGTTTCCATGAACCGGCCCCAGCCGCCTCCGCCTGCCAACCGTAACGAGAGGCCACGGACCATGTTAAACACCGCCGGCTCCGGCCAGACAATTCGTCGATTTGCGGGTATCCCCGCCGGTCAACCGAACTTCGCCGCCACGCTCGCGGAGGACGCGATCCGGAACGACACGTCCGCGCAAGAGATCGACCTGCGCCAACTGCGTCACCATACCAAGAATACCCTGCAGCGGATCATGGCCTTGATCACGGAAAATTCCGGCATGTGCGACACGCCGGCCGCGGAAAGGTTCGCGCGCGAGCTGGAATACCGCATCGGCCTGTCGGCCACGATCTCCAACGCGCTGTTCGGACTGACCGAGGCCCCCGGTTCGATGGCCGATCGGCTGCGCCAGCTTGGCGGCGGCATTGTCGAGATGATGCGCGGCGCCGAGCAGGTCATTCGCATCGGCGTATCGGTGCGCGGCACCTGCCCGGCCGGCCTGCGTGAGGCCGTCATCCGCGGCGCGAACGAGCTCATCGGAAACGCCGTCAAGCACGGCCTGAAAAACCGCCCGAGCGGCCGGATATCCGTGCGGCTGTCAACCGAGGCCGGAATGACGGTGCTCAGGATCATTGATGACGGCTGGGGCTTTTCCGGCACGCCGGATTTGGGTGAAGGCCTTTCCCTGGCGCAGGGCTTTGCCGAGCGGCATGGTGGAACGTTGCGGCTGGAGAGCGCCAGCGGCACCGTGGCGACGATGGAACTTCCTCACCGCGTCGACATGAAGCGCCTCAACGCCGCTCGCCGTTAGCGGGCAGCCTCGCCCGCCACGCGACGTTCCGCCACGCGCTGGGGCGGGATCTGTGTCATGGCCGAGCCAAGCCCCGTCGGTATCCGGATAAGGGGTCACGCGGGGCAAGGCGTTCTCCACATTCGCCGTGGCCCGGCTCGTCCGGGCCGTCTGTCGCGGCACGTGCCGGCATAGGTGGCCGGAACAAGGTTCAGCCGGGCCATGACGGTGAGAGAACCAGGCCCCGGGCAGACTTTTTCCCTCGCTTCCCCTTATCCTGATAGTCATAGGGCCAAGCCTCCCATGACACGGGGGCAATGCCGGTGCGCATGTCCGCTTAAGTGAGAGCCGATGCGGTTTGTCCGGGCCATGACGGCGGGGAGGGGGTAGATCGGGCCAACGTCAAGGCGGCCTGCTATTAATCGAGCGCGGCGATTACTCCAGGCGACGGAACGACAGTCCGGTCAAGAACGGATAGGCGATCGCGGGATGATCCGGCGTGCGGCTGCGCGGCATGTGAAATGAGAATGTCGCCGGATGACGCGTCCGGAACAATGCCCGGCGTCTCGTTGTTGTCATTGTTGTCGCCGGGCGCATCGGAGGGCGACATGTCCGGTGGCGGCCCGGGCGGAGGCTCCGGCGGCAACACGAGGTCGCCGGCTCCATGTGCTCTGCTCCGCACCGGCGCACCGGCTGGCTGGGGCCGAAACGCGGTGTAGTGCAATTCCGCGGCGATATAAGCGCCGGAGTCCGTTCGCTCCAGCCGGACGACGGCGTTGCGGTAGGTGTCGCCTTTCCCTTGCACGCTCGTCCCGGCCGGGAAACCGCGGCCGTTATTCAGCCACACCATGCCGCGATGGACGCGAACGTACGCCTGCAGGATGACCTGGCGGGTCGAGCTTCCGAAATACCTCGCGGGATCCTCCGACAAGGGATCAGCGTCAATCGACGTCACTTCGGCGGTTCGATCGGCATACTTGCCCCCGATCGCGACGAATGCTCCCGTCTTGACGATCGCGACCACAGGTCCGTGCAACACTAGTCCGCCGATGCGGGTCGTGTCGCCGTCCCGAATGATCTGGCCGCGCACGAACAACAGGCCGGCCCGTCCACGGTCGAGCCGGCTGGCCATCACGGTCCCGTCAGGCTGGCGCAGCCCACTGACCGTTGTCCAATCGCCCGTGGCGAAGCGGCCCGCTACCCAGGTCGTGGGCTGCACGACCACACGCTGTCCGGCAACCATCATGGCGCCGGCGGCGGTATCAACCGCCTCGATCGGTCCTGATACCTCATAGCGGACCGCGATCGTTCGCGCCTGGTCGATCGTGTGGTCCGCGGTCTCCTGCCCGGAGGCCTCGATGACAACCAGTTCGCCGGCCTTGAGCTGCTTCGCCGTCGCGGCGGCGCCATTGATGGACACGGAGAGGTTCTTGCCAAGCCGGACCTCGATCCCATCGACGCAGATCGATGCAAAGCCGGTGACGACGCCGACAATGCCGGTGCCGCCGATGCCGCGATCCGCGGTTCGCGTTCGGGCTGAAATGCCCGTGCCACCGATACCGCGGTCCGCGACGGCCGGACCCCCATCACGGCCCACGCGACAACCCGCGCCCGGCTCGAAAACGGTGGTCTCGTCGGGCGGCTCCGGCTGAGGGCCGGCGCAGCATGCCAATGTCAACAGAACCAAAAGAGCGCCAAAAAACTTCATCCCGCTACTCCGGCGGCCGGCATCCGGTGGAGGACGCGCGGCTGCTCATCGGTAGGTGAGTCGCTCGCGGTGAAAACAAATGTTCCGAAATTCACCCGGACGGACGCGTCGCCGCCCGGCGGCGGATTGCCCTCGACAAGCTCTAGCGCCCTTCGGTTGACCTCGAGCAAAGCCTGCATCGCCGCCGAGCGCGCGAATGCTTCCAGCTCGCGGGCCTGCGCCGTCGTCAGCCCGTCGTAGTGGACGCTTCGGTCCAGGAAAGGCGCGGCATCGGCTGCGCTGATGTTGGCCACCGCCGCCGCGATGTGATCCTGCAGGTTTCTTGCGAAGTAGAATAGCTGTTCGCCCGCGCCGGGTCGCGGAACGAACGCATCGACGTTCAGGACGACCAGGTCCGGCGGCGACAACCGGACAAACCCTTGGCTTAGCCAATCGTCGAGTACGGCCCGTGAGCGTATGTCGGTCGTGACCGAACGGACGAGCGCATCGAAGGATGGCCCGGCGCCCTCGGGTTCGGCCGCCCGCGGCAATGGCCGTGGTTGCCCGGTGTCATCCATGAACGGTGCGGAACCTCGCCAACGGGCAACAATCGCGCTTGTGATGGTCACGGCCTCCGGGACGGCTGTGTCGTCAGGCTGCATTTCCCGGTACTGCCTGACCAGCTTGCGATTGACCCCGGTCAGCAGGCTTATGCGGCTATCCGTTTGCGCGGCGGGATCTCTCAGTACATCGGTTGCCGCGACGTCCACGAACAGGCGGCGCAGTGCGTCGGTCAGAACGGGGAAGGTGACGCCGCTGCGCAGCATGAGCCGCACCAAAGGCCTGAGCAGTCGGGAGACCGCGGCCAGAAGGACCGTCGGAGGCGTTGGTGGAGTGCGGCCTGGCAGGGTCACGGTTCAACATCGGATCGGGTTGGCATCTGCCTATAACATTTTATTATGAGAATGTAGTTATAATATTAGCAACAGAATCCCAAATCGCGTGTCGCCGCGCAACACGCTTTCCAATCCCATGTCGCCGGCCGCCAAATTGCTTCCGGGGCCGCGTCGCCTGGCGCACTGCCGCCGGGTCGCTTTTCCGACCAAAATGTTGCTCACAGTGCACTTTCCGGTTGTCGAAAAATGCAAAGCAGCTAATGTTCACGCATGTATTGCTGTGGTGGCTGATCGCAACATTACCAAGGAGCAGAGCGCTGCGAGCCGGCCGTGAGCGCGACATGGCTTACCGTCGGCCTGGTTGAACAAGGCTTCTCCCCAAGACCGGAACCTCATGCCCGCGGCTGTCACGAATCCGGCTTCCGTGTGGCGATGTTGCTTCTGCTCCGCGCTGTGGTCGACGAGAGCCGATTCTCTCTAGCTCTCTCGGGATCGGTGGTTGGTGAACCGAAATTGTGTGTGTGTGGAGCGTATGATAACAGTCTCAGGGATCGGCGGTGCTCCATCAGGAGCAGCCAGGAATCATACGGCGCCACGCCGCCATCCGGTCCGAATGGTTTCGCATGACCGATGACACTGCCACCCCGCCCCGGCCTCCGGAGCACTGCTGGCGAGTCATCGCCTTGTCCCTGCTGCTGCCGCTGGCGGCTTGCAAGGTCGGCCCCGACTTCACGCCCGCTGCTGCTCCCGTAGCATCGAACTGGCTCGAATCGAGCAATCCCGCCGTAAAATCCGTCCAACCGAACGACCGGCAGTGGTGGACGCTTTACAATGATGCGACGCTGAACCGGCTGATCGACCTGGCCTACCATCAGAATCTGACGCTGATGGCGGCCGGCACGCGGGTGCTTGAGGCGCGCGCCGATCTCGGCGTCGCCATTGGCGAGGTGTATCCTCAGACCCAGCAAGTCGGCGCGGGCGTCGGCTACGACCAGGCCAGCCAGGTGGACGCCACGGCTAATCCGACGCACGCGCTCGGCAACTTCTGGCGCGCCTCGCTCGGCACCCAGATCGCATGGGAGCTCGATTTCTGGGGCAAGTTCCGCCGCGGCGTCGAATCGGCGGACGCGGCCTATCTCGCCTCTATCGCGTCCTATGACGACGTGCTGGTCACACTGCTCGGCGACGTTGCCACCACCTATATCGGCATTCGCACGTTGCAGCAGCAGCTCTTCATCGCGCGCGAGAATGTCGTCAAGCAGCGCAAGGCTCTGCAAATCGCGCGAGACCGTTTCCATGGTGGTGCAGCTACCGAGCTTGACGTGTTCCAGGCCGAGAATGTTCTTGCCCAGACCGAGTCGGCGATCCCGCAACTGTCCGCGCAGTTGCAGCAAGGCGAGGATGCACTGCGCGTCCTGCTTGGCATGACCCCTGCCGCACTGGATTCCCTGCTTGCCGGACCTCAGACGATCCCGGTGCCTCCGGCCGACGCCGCCGTTGGCATCCCGGCGGATCTGCTTCGCCGCCGGCCGGACATCCGCGCCGCTGAACTGAACGCCGCGGCGCAGAGCGCCCAAATCGGCATGGCCAAGGCCGATCTGTACCCGGCATTCTTTCTGACCGGCGCGTTCGGCACCTCGGCGGCCAGCGTCGGCACCGACCGGGTCAGCCAGGTCTTCTCCGGGCCGGCCATCCAGTTCGCGTTCGGTCCTTCGTTCACCTGGCCGCTACTCAACTACGGCCAGATCACCAACACCGTTCGCGCCCAGGATGCGAAGCTGCAGACGCTGCTGATCGCGTACCAGAACACCGTGCTGAAGGCGCAGGCGGACGTGGAAAACGCCCTCGCCGCGTTTATCCAGGGACGGCGGCAGGTTGAGCTGCTGCGGCAAAGCGTGTCGGCGGCAAACAAGGCGTTGCGTGTCGCAACCGACCAGTACCTGCTCGGGACGCGGGACTTCACCACCGTCCTGACCGCCGAGCAGAATCTGTACCAGGCGCAGAACAGCCTCGCCTCAGCCGAAGGCAGCCTGTCCAATAGTCTCACATCGCTGTACCGGGCGCTCGGCGGCGGCTGGCAGATACGAGAGGGGAACGGGTTCGTGAATGATGCCACGCGCGATGAGATGCGCCACCGCACCAACTGGGGCGACGTCCTGCCGCCGGCCGACAAGCCTCAGCCTTCCACGCCCGGACTGCCTGGACCCGCCGACCGGGGACCCGATGTGAGGGCGCCGCAGTGGTAGCCGTCGTGCCGAACATCTCTGCTGCTTCGGCGATGTCGCCCACCCGGCGCAAGCGCGCGGCGAAACGCTGTGCCTTTGTGTCGGCCATCGCCCTTGCGGTTGCGCTGCCGTCCGGCGGCCCGGGATGGCTGACCCGTTTGCCGAACCTTGGCCTCGGTGCCCGGGCGCAAGCCCAGACTCCTGCGCCGTCCATTCCGGTCGTCCTGCCTAAGGTCCAGGCCGTCAGCGACACCCTGGAGGTGACCGGCAACGCCGCCGCGGTCAACCAGGTGAAGCTGCTCGCCCGCGTCGTCGGCTATCTGGAAAAGATCCACTTCGAGGACGGCGCGATGGTGCGCAAGGGCGATCTGCTGTTCACCATCCAGCAGGACCAGTACAAGGCGCAGTTGAAGCAGGCCGAGGCACAGCTTCAGTTGCAGCAGTCGGCCCTGGTCTACGCCAGGACCGAGGTCGGCCGCTACACCGCGCTGCTGAAGCGGGATGCTGCGACCCAGGTCGATGTCGATCATTGGAATTTCGAGCGGCAAAGCGCCGAAGCGAACATCCTGGCGGCTCAGGCGCAGATCGCGCTCGCCCAGCTCAACCTCGACTATACCGAGGTCAGAGCGCCGTTTGACGGCCAGATGGGCAAGCATCTGATCGACGTAGGCAATGTGGTTGGCGGCAACGGGCAGGAGGCCGCTCTCGCCGAGATCATTCAGCTCGACCCGATCTACGTCGTCGCCAACGTCAGTACACAGCAGGCGCTACAGGTCCGCGCCAACCTTGATCAGCGGCGGCTGTCGCTGGCGGAGCTTCACCAAATTCCGGCCGATGTGCAGATTTCCGGTGATACCGGCTTTCCCCACCGCGGCACCATAGAATACGTCGCTCCGGCGATCGACCCGGCGACCGGCACGCTGCTGGTGCGCGCGATTCTGCGCCAATCCGAACCGCACTTTGCTCCCCGGCATGTTCGCGAACCTTCGTCTGCCCATGGGCAAAGTCGTCAAGAGCGCGTTGCTGGTGCCGGATGGCGCGCTGCAGGAAGATCAGGGCGGCCGCTATTTGCTCGTGGTGAACCAGAGCAACGTCATCGAGCAGCGCTACGTCCAACTCGGCGAGCTTGTCGGCGGTCTGCGCGTGATCAGCAGCGGCCTCAACAAGGATGATCGCGTGGTGGTTGGCGAGCTTTGGCGCGCCACCGCCGGCACGAAAGTGATACCGCAGATCACCTCCATCGGAGGATAGGTTCGGCGCCATGATGTCGAAGTTCTTCATCGAGCATCCGGTCCTCGCCAATGTGCTGGCCATCGTGCTGGTCCTGGTTGGTGCCGTCAGTCTGTTCCGTCTGCCGGTCTCGGAATACCCCAACGTCGTCCCACCGACGGTGCAGGTGACCGCGAGCTATCCCGGCGCCAGCCCGCAGACCGTGATCGACACGGTAGCCTTGCCGATCGAGTTGCAGGTCAATGGCGTCGATAAGATGCTGTACATGGAGTTGACCAGCGCCGCCGACGGGACCTACAGCCTGACGGTTACGTTCGAAATCGGCACTGATCCGAACATAGACCAGGTGCTGGTGCAGAACCGCGTGCAGTTGGCGCTCGCCTCACTGCCGGAGTCGGTTCAGGCGCAGGGCGTCAGCGTGCAGAAGAAGAACACCGCCATTCTGCAGATCGTCACGCTGGACTCGCCCGACGGGCAGTACGACGGCCTGTTCATGACCAACTACGCGACCATCAACCTGGTCAATGAACTGGCGCGGCTGCCCGGGGTGGGCAGCGTCAAGGTGTTCGGGGCCGGCACCTATGCCATGCGCATCTGGATGGATCCGCAGAAGCTGCAATCCTTCGGGCTCGATCCGAAGGACGTGATCACCGCCATCCGCCAGCAAAGCCAGAATGTGGCGGCCGGTCAGATCGGCATTCCGCCGGCGCCGGCCGACACGGCCTTTCAGTACACCGTCGATATCCAGTCGCGGCTGAACGACCCCGCCCAGTTCGGCGACATCGTGGTGAAGGACCAGACAGCCCAGGGCGGACGCCTGGTTTACGTCAGGGATGTCGCGCGCATCGAGCTCGGCGCGCAGACCTACTCGCAGGACTTCAAGCTGAAGGGGAAGCCGGCCGCCGGCATTGCCATCTACCAGACGCCCGAGTCCAACTCGCTCCAGGTCGGCAAGGAAGTCGGCGCCACGATGGCGAAACTGGCGAAGCGCTTCCCGGAGGGGCTGCGCTACTCCATCCCCTACGACACGACGCTGTTCGTCCAGGCGTCGATCAACGAAGTCTATACGACGCTGTACCAGGCCGGCATCCTCGTGCTGATCGTCATCCTGGTGTTCCTGCAGAACTTCCGCGCCACGCTGGTGCCCGCGACGACCGTGCCTGTGACCATCATCGGCGCCTTCGCCGGGATGGCGGCGCTGGGCTTCACGGTCAATCTGTCCACCCTGTTCGGCATCGTGCTGGCCATCGGCATCGTCGTGGACGACGCCATCGTCATCGTGGAAGGCGTGACGAAATTCATCGAACGCGGCATGTCGGGCCACGACGCGGCCATTGCCGCGATGAATGAACTGTTCGGGCCGATCATCGGCATCACGCTGGTGCTGATGGCGGTGTTCATTCCGGCGGCTTTCGTGCCCGGCCTGACCGGCCAGATGTTCGCCCAGTTCGCCCTGGTGATCGCGGTGACGGCGCTGATCAGCGCCGTCAATGCCGCCACGCTGAAGCCGACGCAGTGCGCGCTGTGGCTGCGCACGCCGGTGCCTCCCGAGAAGCGCTTCATCCTCTACCGCGCCTTCAACCACGTCTATGATCCGATGGAGCGCGGCTACGCGGCGTTCATCGGCCGCATGGTCCGGGTCAGCGGCGTGATGGTGCTGGTCGCGCTGCTGTTCGCCGGGGCGGCGATCTGGGGACTCGGGCGCCTGCCGACGGCGTTCATCCCGATCGACGACCAAGGCTATCTGCTGGTCGCCATGCAGTTGCCGGAGGGCGCCGCGCTCGGCCGCACCAAAGTGTCGCTCGACCGGGTCAACGACGCCGTCAAGGACATCCCCGGCGTGGACCAGGTGATCGCGCTGTCGGGCATGTCGGTGCTGGACAACAGCGCCGATCTGGCCAACGCCGGCACCGCCTGGATCATGCTGAAGCCGTTCGACGAACGCACCAAGGCGCCGGAGCAGGATCTGCTCTCGATCTACCGCAATGTCGAGAAGGCGCTGGCGAACCTCCCCGACGGCGAGGCCTTCGTGCTGCCGCCGCCGCCGATCCAGGGCATCGGCAACGCCGGTGGTTTCCAGATGCAGTTGGAGATGCTCGGTGGCAGCTTTGACTACAAGAAGCTCGACCGGCTGGCGCAGGAGATGGTCAAGCAGGCCAAGGCCGATCCGCGGATCGGCAACGTGCTCACGACTTTCCATGTCAATGCGCCGCATGTGTCCCTGACGGTCGATCGTGCGCGTGCCGAAACGCTGAAAGTTCCGGTTGGCGACGTGCTGGCGGCGCTGACCGACTATGTCGGCTCGACCTACGTCAATCAGTTCAACAAGTTCGGTCTGTCGCTACAGGTCTATGTGCAGGCGGACTCGCAGTATCGCCTGCATCCCGACGACCTGCTGAACCTGTACGTGCGCAGCCAGGACGGGCAAATGGTGCCGATCGGCGCGGTCGCCCATCTCGGGCCGCTGACTGCCCCGCCGCTGATTACGCTCTATAACCTTTTCCCTTCCGCGACGATCGTCGGCGGCCCGGCGCGCGGTTTCAGTTCGGGGCAGGCGATGGCCGCGATGGAGGAGATCGCGGCGCGCGTCCTGCCGAATGACGTCGCCTACGAATGGTCGGCGATGTCGTACCAGGAGAAAGTAACCGGCAATCAGCTTTATTACGTCTTCGGGCTGTCGATCCTGCTGGTCTATCTCTGCCTCGCTGGTCAGTATGAAAGCTGGGTCTTGCCGCTGTCCGTTCTGTCGGCGGTTCCGCTGGCCCTGATCGGACCGGTGGTCGCGCTTACCGCGCTGGGCGCCGCGAACAACCTGTACACGCAGATCGGCCTGATGCTGCTGATCGCGCTGTCGGCCAAGAACGGCATCCTGATCGTCGAGGTCGCGCGCGAGCAGCGGATGGTGCACGGCAAGAGCCTGCTGGAAGCGGCGGTCGAGGCGTCGCGCACGCGGTTCCGCCCGATCCTGATGACGTCGTTCGCCTTTATCCTGGGCGTGCTGCCGCTGGTGCTGGCGACCGGTGCCGGGGCCAATGCGCGGAAGTCGCTGGGTATCAGCGTGTTCAGCGGCATGATCGCCTCGACCTGCCTGGCGGTGCTGTTCGTGCCGTCGTTCTTCGTCGTGCTGCAGCGCTTCGACGAATGGCGCGAAGGGCGCAAGACGCCACCGAAGGCGCGCGGGCCGATCGGCGAGGGGGACATACCGGCGGCCGGCGTGCTTGGCGAGGCGGGCGCGACCGCAGCGGCAAGCAGCGGCGGGAAACCGTGAAAGCGCCGGGGCTTCGGCTGCATGGCGCCACAATCCCGGACGCATAGGCATCGACTGGACATCCAAACATTTATGCATGTAACGTTCCTGAACGTTGATGGTTCGGGGGAACGCATGGCACATGCGGATGCAGCGTCCGGCACCTGGCAGAGAGTCGGACCGCTGTGCGCGCTGCCCGCGGTCCTTCGCGACGTTGGCATCGACCCCGGTCCAATTCTCGCGGCCTCGGGTCTGCCCCGTGAGGCATTGGATGATCCGGATGCGCTGATACCCTATGCGGCAATGGGGCGCCTTCTTGCGGCTTCGGTCCGGCTTGGCAAGGTCCCGCTTATCGGCCTGCTTGTCGGGCAGCGGGCACGGGCCGAGGCGCTGGGACTCGTCGGCCGGCTAATGCGGAACGCGCCGACGCTGGAAGACGCCATCGGCGACCTCGTTTCAAATCACCAGCGCTACGTTCGCGGCGGCGTCCCGGTGTTTCTGAATGCGTCGTGTCCGGCCATCCTGACCTACACGATCTACGACGAAGGTGCCGTCGCCATCGACCAGATCTACGCCGGGCATTTGGCGGCCGGATGCGCGATCTTTCGGGATTTGACCGGGCAGTCGCCGGTCGAGGTGAGGATTTCGCATCGCGTGCCGGATGACGCCGGAGCGTTCCGCCGCTTCTTCGATGCGCCGGTTATCTTCGACAGCGAGCAGTCCGCCCTGGTTTATCAGCGCAGTCAGCTTGCCGCGGTGGTTCGCGGTGCCGATCCGAAGGCGCGCGAACGCCTGCTGGGGGAGGTCAACGGCTACTGGCGGATCAAGCAGCCCGATCTCGTTGAAAGGGTCGTTTGTCTGCTCGCTTCAGGCACGATCGGGGCAGCGCCGGGGGCGACAGACGTGGCCCGGCGCCTGTCGATTTATCCTAGGACCCTGGATCGGCGGTTGCGCGAGCGTGGCGTGTTGTTCCGCGACCTGTCGGCGAAGGCCCGGTTCCAACTTGCGCGGCAATTGCTGGGGGAAACCAGAATGAGCGTCACCGATATCGGCCTCGCGCTCGGGTATGCCGACATCAGCGTCTTCTCGCGCGCCTTCTGCCGGTGGTCGGGTGTGCCGCCGAGCGAATGGCGGACCCGCCACGCCATGCGCCCGGATGAGAATCCAGCGGAGATCGCGGCGGAGTAGGAGATCTGCCGTCATGGCCCGGACAAGCCGGACCATGACGAGTTTGAACCGGCGAGTCGTTCTCATCGCCCATTGGTATCAGCGGACAGGAAGCGCACCGTGCACGAACTGGCCACCTGGGAAGCCGACTGGGCCTGGAGCCTGCCGATGATCGTGCTGACCGTGGTCTTCCAAGTGGCCGGCCTTGGTGCTCTGTACGAGGCTGCGCGCCGGTTGGGCGGTGCTCCGCACCGTCAGTCTCTCATCGTGTTCATGGTGCGGCTGGGCATCGTTGCGCTGCTGGCGGTCGTTCTGCACGGCCTCGAATTGTTCGCCTGGGCGGCCGCCTACGTGTGGCTGGGAGCATTGCCCGACCTGAGGCAGGCAACGCTGTTTTCACTCGGCGCGATGACGACCTATGGCAGTTCCTCGATCCAACTAACGCCGCGATGGCAGTTGATGGGCGCGCTGGAGGCGCTGAACGGAATGCTGCTGTTCGGCCTGACCACGGCATTCCTGTTCGCCATCGTGCAGAAACTTTGGCCTCTGCACGGGCGTGGCGGCGGATTCTGACGGGATCGCCGGAAGCAGTCGATGAGGCTGTCGAAAAGGATCAAGTAACCGCTCGTGCATCCTGCGATGATGCGAAGTCGCTGGCGGCGGCGAAAACCGTCCGCTGTTGTAACAATCCGCCTTGATTTTGATCCGGTAGCACCATTGCCACCGACGTCACGAGCCGGACGAGCCGCGCGAGCGTCGATCTTGTGTCATGGCTGGCCTTGTGCCGGCCATCCACGACTTTGCCGCCACGACCACTGCAAGGCGTGGATGGCCGGGCCAAGCCCGCCCATGACACGGGCTGGGAGAGTCGGTCTCAATTCGCAACCGTACCATACATGCATGGATACATCGTTGACAGCAAGCATGTCATTCTGAATACAAAACGTAAGCCATCGCGGGACGGCCGCGCTCGCCGCCCTTGCCGGCATCGCGCTGGCACCGGCGGTTCGCGCCGATGAGGGCGGCGCAAGCTTTTGGGTGCCCGGACGAATGCCAGCTTCGCCGCGACGCCGCCGAGCCGCGGCCGGTCCGTGCCGATCACCTTTTGCGCCTACGGCGGCACGCTCGACGCGGCGGCCGCGGCGGACGGCTGCTGGCGTCCGGCCTGACCCGGAACCTGTGTGAACTGCATGTCCAGCCGACATACACCCCGGCCGTCACCATCCCGGCGGCCACGCCGAGCGATCTCGGCAATGGCGTCACGCTTTGGGCCAGCCTCCGCGGCTACGCGGAGTTCGCCGGTTATGCCAGAACGCAGGGCTATTCGATAGTCGCCACGGCCAAATTGCCTTTGTCCCGGATGCTCAGCGGGCATTGATCGCGCCTTCCGCGGATCCTGGAGAACAATTGTCTCGGAAAGCTCATCGCAACATAAACTTAATCGATAATATTGCCGCAAAATTTGTCGAATGAGATCAAGCGTGCATATGCTCTACATGGCCCTATTTCGCCGGGCACGGTACCGATTGAATTTTGGGGGATAGGCTTTGATGGGCGTGTCGCCGGTTATCCTTGAAGACACAGGAACGAAGCCGGACGGACAAGCGCTTGGCCCGCATCGCCGCATGGCCTCGCACCCATCGAATGCGGGCGTCCCCAATGGGGCACCCCGCCCGGAAGCGCAGGCGTGAGCGAAATCGCTCCGGTCCTGCCGAAATCGAAGGCCATCCTCAGAGCCCTCGCCGCCGTCGGTCCGGGAATACTCGTCATGCTCGCCGATGCCGATGTCGGCAACGTGGCCACCTCGGCACAGGCCGGCGCGCATTGGGGGTTCCGGCTGCTGCCGTTGCTGGTGGCGCTGATCCCGGTGCTCTACATCATACAGGAACTGACGGTGCGGTTGGGCATCTTCACCCGGCGCGGCCTCGGCGAGCTGGTGCGTGAGCGCTTCGGCCGGACCTGGAGCGTCATCGCCGGGATCGGTCTCGTCACCGTCGTGCTCGCATCCCTGATAACCGAATTCACCGGCGTTGCCAGTATCGGCGAACTGTATGGCGTATCCCGCAACTTTTGTGTACCTCTCGCTGCTGTCGTGCTGCTCGCGATCGTAGCGACCGGCACGTACCGCCGCATCGAGCACATCACCCTGTGGATCGGGGCTTTCCAGCTTGCGTTTTTCGTCGTCGCCGGCTCCGCCCGTCCCGGGCTGCACCGCGTCGCCAGCGACATGCTGGACCTGCCGCTCGGCAACTCCGGCTTTCTGTTCCTGGGGGCGGCGATCATCGGCGCCTGTTTCAACCCGTGGATGATGTTCTATCAGCAGTCGGCCGTCGTCGATAAGGGATTGGATTCGCGCGACTATACCCTGTCGCGCACGGAAACCGCGGCGGGCTCGGTCGTCGCGCAGTTGCTGACGGCCTCGGTGCTGTTCGCCGTCGCGACCACCACCGGACCGTTCGGCTTCGGCGGACATCTGGAGACCATCGGCGACATTGGCCTGACCATGAAGCCGCTGCTTGGCGAGACCCTCGGCCCGTTGGTCTTCAGCGTTGGCGTTCTGGGCGCCTCGATGGTGGCGGCCGTGGTTTGCTCGCTCGCCATGGCCTGGGGCATCGGCGAGTTGTGCGGATTGCGCCGGGCGCTGGAACATCAGCCCGCGCGGTTGCGCTGGTTTTTTGTCGTTTACCTGGCCGGAACGGTTTTTGCCGCGGGGCTCGTGCTGGGCAGCAGCAATCTGCTCTGGCTCAACATTCTCGCCCAGGTGGCGAACGTATTTACGCTTCCTATCGTGGTGGGCTTTGTGATCATCCTCGCGATCACGTGCCTGCCGCGGCGTCACGCTTTGCGCGGTTGGTATCTTTGGCTGACGATCGCGCTTTCGGTGCTGACCTGCGGCTGCGGTCTGATCGGCGCAGCACAGGGAATCATTGCAGGGGCCGATCCGATGGCTGCGCCCACGCTGCGCAGTGACGCACACTGATGGCCCGCGCCATGGTCCCGGATGCGCGTTCCGCCTTTCATTCCCGCGGTTGCTGAACCATGGAAAATTCGCCCGTTCAATCAGTTCGGACTTCGGTCCCTTGGATCCTCCACCCGGTGGGACGGACATGCGCGGCGCTCGCTGCCGGGGGCGCAGGGGCCTTGGCGTTCGGGTCGCTGCCGGGCCGGCTCCGGGTCGTCGGCATCTTCGATGTCATGGCGCTGACATACGTTGTCCTGTTCATTATCATGACGGTGGTCTTGACACCCGAGCAGGCGGCGGGTTTCGCGCGCCGCCGGGAACCGAGCGGCGGCCTCGTCCTCGTGCTGACGATCATTCTTTCCCTGATCAGCATGGCCGTGATCCCCGCGCTGCAAGGCAGTCTGTTCGACAGCCATCTCTGGCTGAGGGCGACCCACGTGGCAGCCTCGCTGCTGGCCCTGTTTCTGTGCTGGACATTGGTGCATATTTTCTTCAGCCTCCAGTACATGAGCGCGTTTTACGACGGGCCCGCGCAAGCCGGCGGAAACGCCCCGCCGCGGCTGGACTTTCCGTCCCGCCCGGTGCCGGACTTCTGGGACTCCCTGTACTTCTCTTTCACGATCGCCATGTGCTACCAGACATCCGACGTGACGATCAACGGACCGTCGATGCGGCGACTGACGTTGCTGCATGCGATGTTTTCGTTTTTCTACGTCGTCTTGATCATCGGTCTCGTGGTCAGCATTCTGGACAACGCGATATGAACCGCGTCCCGCGTATCAGCCAAGCCCGGCGGGACAGCACAGGCCGGAACAATCCGGCCAATACCTCGCAACAACATCATCCGACAGGAGCTTCTTAATGTCTGATACGACAACAACCGCCGACGAGGGTGTCATGCAATCAGTGGCCGATGCCATGAGCGATGCCGCCACCACGGCTGCCGGCCACGCGGCCAAGGTCAAGGCTTCGATCAGCGGCGCCGGCCCGCGCGCGCTCCGCTCGTTGTCGCGCGCAACCTACGCGAGTACCTACGTCATCTCCTATGGCGTGGTCTATGCCGCGGTGTTCGTTGCCAGCGCGCTGCCGCAGGACAATGCGGTCATGCACGGCTTCCGTGATGGTGGTGCTGCCGCGCGGGATGCGCTGAATTGCCGCTGAGGCATTCGCCGCCGCCCCGCATTTGCCACTGCCGGAACAGAACCCATGTACGATGCCTCCGTCGCCGCGCCTGTTGATCTTAAGATTGTCTACCCGGAGCCCGGCACGATCCGCGTCTTCAGCAACCGGTTATTCGCCGAACCTGACGACGCGTCATGCAAGGACTTCGTGCGGCGCGCTTTGCTCGCCGATGAGATCGACTCCGTCTCCATCGTGGTGGCGAAAGTGCCGGCCGTCGATCTGCGCTTCGATGCCAGGCAGCACGAACGCAAGTCGGTGCTGCAACGGATCAGCGAAGCAATGCTTGGGGGTGCGGGACTACGGCCGCCGGAGATTCCTCCGGCTTCGGCCGCGCGCGACCGGCACGGTGTGGTCACCTACCGCCGCTGCGCCGGCCGGGTGACCGGTTGGCGGGTCGAACGCGAAGGCGTCGGATCGGTGCGGCTGCACAACCCCGTCCTCTATCGCAAAGGCGTGCTGTGCCAGGCGGTCGAGCGCGAACTCATGAGCGTGCTGGGGATTTACCGTTACGACACCAGCTCGACAAAGTGCCGCGCCGATATCGAATACGATCCGCGGCAACTCGGCCTTGCGCAACTGATCGAAATTCTCGACTTCGCGCTGGCGAACGCGGAACATCCGAAGACGTTGGACAAGCCGGACCGGGATCTGCTGATCTGCTCCGCCTCGCTGCCGCTGGCGGCGGTCGCGCAGTTCGCGGTGCCCGCCCTGCTGCCTGTCGCCGGCGCGCTGTTCCTGTATTCGACGATCCCGAGCTTCGTCGGCGCCTGGCGCGTCCTGACGCGGGAGCGCCGCCTCGGCGTCGATGTGCTCGACTCGATCGTCGTCATCGCCTGTCTCGGGACGTTGCAGATCCTGCCCGGTTCGATACTCGCCTGGTGCCTGTCGTTCGGTCGCTATCTGGTCAAGCGCACCGAGGACAACTCGAAAAAGCTTCTGCTCGGCGCGTTCGGCAAGCAGCCCCGCTACTGCTGGCTGCTGCATGAGGGCCAGGAGGTTCAGGTCTCGCTCGACAAGCTGCAAAAGGGCGACATCGTGGTGGTGCATACCGGTGAGGTCGTGCCGGTCGACGGGATCATCACCGACGGGCTGGCGATGCTCGACCAGCATGCGCTGACCGGCGAATCGACGCCGGCGGAAAAGGGCGTCGGCGACCGGGTGTTTGCCTCGACCATCATGGTCGCCGGCAAGATGCACGTTTCGGTGGAAAAATCCGGCGGCGACACGGCGACCGCAAAAATCGCGCAGATCCTGCACGACACTGCCGGCTACAAACTCGCCTCGCAGCACAAGGGCGAGCGCATGGCGGACAAGGCGGTCATCCCGACCCTGGCCATCGGCGCCGTGGCGCTGGGGGTGATGGGGCCGCAGGGTGCGGCGGCGGTGCTGAACAGTGACATGGGCACGGGCATCCGCATGGCCGCGCCGCTGGCGATGCTGTCCACACTGGCGCTGTGCGCGCAACGCGGCATCCTGGTGAAGGACGGCCGGGCGCTCGACCTGTTCAACGAGGTCGATACCATCCTGTTCGACAAGACCGGCACCCTGACCCGGGAGCGGCCCGAAGTCGGCCGCATCATCGCCGCCAACGGCCACTCGCCGGAACGCATCCTGCGCTTCGCCGCCGCGGCCGAACATAAGTTCCATCATCCGATCGCCCAGGCCATCCTGCAGCGGGCGGCCGAGGACGGGCTGGAGCTGCCGGAGACCGACAGCACGCAATACAAGGTGGGCTACGGCATCACCGTCGGCATCGACGGCCACCGGGTCCGCGTCGGCAGCCGCCGCTTCATCGAGATGGAAGGCCTCGCCCTGACGCCGGAAGTCGAGGACGCGCTGGAAGAAGCGCATCGCGAGGGTCACACCATGGTCATGGTGGCCGTGGACGACGACCTGGGCGGCGCCCTGGAACTCGTCGCCGCGGTGCGCCCGGAGGTGCCCGAGATCATCAAGGGCCTGCGCAAGCGCGGCATCAAGCAACTGGTGATCATCTCCGGCGACCACGAGGCGCCGACGCGCCGGCTGGCCGAGCAGCTCGGCATGGATCGTTACTTCGCGCAGGTGCTGCCGGCCGACAAAGCCGACTACGTCGAGAAGCTGCAAAAGGAGGGACGCAAGGTCTGCTTCGTCGGCGACGGCATCAACGACGCCATCGCCCTGAAAAAGGCCAACGTCTCGATCTCCTTGCGCGGCGCCACGTCGATCGCCACCGACACGGCGCATGTCGTGTTCATGGAACAGAGCCTGGGCAAATTGTGCGAGTTGCGCGACATCGCCCGCGACCTGGAGGGCAACGTCCGCACCAGTTGGGGCCTGATCCTGGTGCCGAACATCATTTGCATCGCGGGCGTGTTCACCTTCAACTTCGGCATCGCGGTCTCGGTGCTGACCAATAACGTCGCCGCGCTGGCGGCCCTGGCGAACGGCGTCCGCCCGATGCGCAAGGTCGCCGCGTTGGAGGCCGAACGCCGCCACCTGCTGGACCTGCAGTTGCGCGCGAGCGGCTTCACTTCAGCCGGGGACCCCGTCTTTGTCCGGGCCAGCGATGCCGGCACGGCCGACCCGGCCCGGGAGCAGCACCATCCGGCCGAACAGCATCTCGACGAACACGAAACGCTCGCCAGCGATGTTGAGCTTGAGCAGGAGAGCCGGATGGAAGAGGCTGCGGACTGATGGAAGGGGGGCTTTATGGCGAAGCCGGGCACGAAGTCATCAATGCCGGCAGCGGGCGCGGCCGATCGGCGGCGCGCGATGCCGCGGGTCGTAGCGGCCGAGGGAGAGGCGGCGTCCGGCGAACATCAAGCCGCGCCGAACGGCGCGGGAGGCCACGCAGCCAAATCCGCACCTGCCCTGATCTCGCACGAGGCGGCGAATGAGGAAGAGCTTCGGCTGCGCATCTTTATCATCGACACCGGCTGGAACTCGGCGGCAAGCAAGGTGCTGAAAGAGAACACCAAGGTGCTGGCCAGCCTGACCGAGTTCGATCCGATCTACGTGCTCGACCAGAAGACCTCGGTGCAGATCCTGCGCAAGCATCGCCAGTTGATCGGCCGCGATCCGATCATCAGCGTCCACAATGTCCGCGCGCTCGAGAAGACCGGCACCGACCAGCAGCACGGCTTCCGCATCCATCTGGGACTGCTGACGAGCGAGGAGCAGGTGCTCGTGGCGCTGCGCATGTTCGCGGGCTTCATCGCCCGCTACCGCACGTCGAAGGATATCGAAAACCAGGTCAGGCGGGTTCTCCGCCGCGAGGGGCTTGCCGGGGCGATCGAGATCATCGGCGGTGGGCACGCGGGCGCCTTGCTCGAGACTTGATGCATTCATTGCAGCCGTGGGAGGAAGACAGTGTTTGAACGTTGGACGGATATCATCGCCGGATTGGGCCTGGCTGCCGGCGTCGCCTATGTGATGTGGGAAGTCGGCCGCCGGCAGAAGCAGCTTCGAGAGCTCTTCGACGTGCTCGACGGCGACGACTCGTCGATCACCACGAACCTCGAGGAGCTCGTCAGCTCCGGCAAGCTGAAGCCGTTCGCGGGCGCCGCGGCGGCTTGACGGCGTCCGGGCACACCCCGACGGCGGTCAGCCAGCCCGGCGTCCTGGCCGTCACCAGCCCGGACCTGTTCTCGCCGGGGCAGGAGGACAAGGCCGCGCTGTTCGCCCGCCGCGTCCTGCGCCTAGCGGCCCTGCAGACGCTGGAGATCGATCCGGCCCGCGCCACCGCGACCCTGCGCTACCGCCGCGTGCTGAACAACGACGACGCGGTGGTCCGCAGGATTGCCAGGGCGGCCGCGCATGGCGAGCCGCTGCCGCCGGAGGCTCTGCCGCCCTGGCGGCATGGCGCAGCCGCGATCTTCTACCGCAACGGCGACACGATCAGCACGCTGAACGTCCTGCTGATGGCCCGGCGCCGGCTGAAGCTGCACCATCCGGAGTTCAGCCGCCACCCGGCTGCCGCGACACACATCGAGGCCACGATCCGGCCTCTGCCCGGTGTCCAGGCGGTTGAAGCCGACACGCGCGCGGGCACTCTGGAAATCCGCTTCGACCCGACGCTGACCGCCGGTCTGTCGTTGCTCCGCAGCGTCGAGACGGCGATGCTGGAGGCGGCCGAACAGCTCGCTGCGCCCCTGGCGAGCCCGAGCAACTTCGGCACCTCGCTGCTGGCACTCGGAGTCGCAGCCACCGGTGAGCTGATTACGCCAGCCGCACTTCCCGTCGCCGCCGCGCTGCTGGTGTTCATGAACCTGGGCACGTTCCGGGCCGGCGCCCGGCAACTCGTCGAGGGCCGGGTGGGGCTGCCCGTGCTCTACAGCACGATCGTGGCGATGACGCTGCTGAGCGGCAGTTTCCTGTCCGCCGCGCTGATGTTCTTCTCGTTCCGCTACTGGGAGAAACGCCACCGGCACGACATCGCCCAGCACACCGCCGCCCTGCTGCGCGACCTGCATGACCTGCCGGAGCAGGCGCGGGTCGTCGCTGCCGGTGGATACGAGCGGCTGGTGCTGACCTCGGAGATCGACGCCGGTGCGCTGGTGCGGGTGCCGGCCGGGGAGACGATCCCGGTCGATGGCAAGGTCATCGGCGGCGCCGCCCTGGTCGATGAGGGCGTCATGTTCGGCCATCGCCGCGGGGCGCGGACCAGGGGCGACGATGTGCTGGCCGGGGGAGTCGTCCTGGCCGGCAGCATCGAAGTCGAGACAGTCAGTCGCGGCCCCCGGCTCCAGGTCTCGGCGTTCGCGCGGGAGATGCTGTCCGCGACGGTGCCGTCGCCGTCGGTCTGGACGTTGACGCCCGAGGCCGAGCGCTTCGCCGAAAAGACGGTGCCGCTGACGCTCGCGGCCGCGGCCGTGGGCATGGCCGTGGGTGGAGCGGCGGTTGCCAACTCGGTTCTGCGGCCGGATTACGCTACCGGCATCGGGCTGGCCGGCCCGCTTCGCATGCTGCACGCCAACCGCATCGCGATGCGGCACGGCGCCCTGATCCGCACCCGGGAAGCGCTTGGGCCGCTTGCAGCGAACGGCTGGGTGATCATCGACGATCATGCCGAACTCGGCCAGCCCGGCTGCGAGGTCGTCGATTTCCGGGCGCACGGCGGCAAGGAGGACGAAATCCTGCCCGCCGTCGCCGCCGCGGCTGCATGGCTTGGCGATGCCCGGGGCAGCGCGCTGACGCAAGCCTGCGCCAAGCGAGGCCTGATCGCGCGGCACGCTCCCTTGCATGGCTTCGACGACGCCGGCGTGTCGATCCAGTACGGGCACCACGTCGTCCGCCTGCGGGCCGCCGGGCTTCGCAACCCGTTCTCGCCGATGCGGGTCGAGGTGGACGGATTCGAGGCTGCGGCCGTCGATTTCCGCCCGAACGGCCACATCTCGGCGGCCGAGACCGTCCGACTGTTGCAGCGGGCCGGCCGGCGCGTTTTCCTCGCCTCGCCGAGCGACGAGGCAGAGGCGGCCGGGCGCGCCGCGATGATCGGTGCCGATGCGCATGCCGGACAGATCGACGACCGAAAGTTGTGCGAGCTGCTGCGCGCCCTGCACGACCGCGGAACCAATGTCGTACATGTGCGCAATGGTCCGGCTCTGCCCCACGCGCGGGACGGGTACGTTTCGGTCGCGCTGGCCGGACCGGAGGGCGTCCGGCATGACGCGGACGTGCCGCTGTGCGGACGTTCGATCGAGCCGTTGCCCGACCTGATCGACCTGGCCGTCGCGACGGAAAGCGATGAACGGCAGGACCGCTGGTCCATCGTCGCGCCCAACGGCCTGGGCGTTGCCGGCGTGTTCGCCTTTGACTTCTCCGGCCTGACCGTTGTGCTGATCAGCAATCTCGCGAATTATCTCGTGCAGAAACGAGCCAGCCGGGCATTGGCGTCCGCCGGTTCCGGCCGGCCGGCCGGCAGCCGTTTCGTCCCGGCACCGACGGTTGACGAACACGTATCATCCGTTCCAATCCACACCGCGGAACAGAGGGAAAGGGTCCCCACATGACGAGCGAAGAGGCAGCAAGGCCGGACCTGGACCTGACAGCGGAGTCCGGGGCGTTGACGGTTCCGCCACCGGCGGCCGTGGAGGACGACGTTGTCACGCTCGAGGAATGGACCCGGGATATGGAAACCATTCAGAAGATCGAGCAACTGCCGCCCGAGGTTGGCTGGCTGCTGATCTATGTCGGTTTCCTGGGTTTCGTGCTGCCGGGCGTGGTGGGCTTTCCCTTCCTGGTCGCCGGCCTTGGCATCGTGACTCCGGGCGGCCGTAAGCGGGTGGCGCGATGGGTCGGCAAGAACCCGCCGCGATTTGTTCATTTCAGCGTCCGCCAGATCAGCCGGTTGGTCGATGACCTGGATCGGCGCTATCCGATGCTGCCCAAGGACGGCGCGAAATAACGATGTCGAAAGCTCAAACGTTCAGGGACGTCACCAAATCTGTATCGTGTACATGAACGCGAGCGGTGAACGTGATTTCATGCTGGATATCCATCAGGATGGCACAAGCGGCACGATTAGCGGCGCTTCGAGTCTTGGCCGCGTGTCGCTGCACTTCGATTACGATGAAGCGCGGGCGGAGATGACGCTGACGATCCTCAAGAAACCGATGCTGGCGCCCGCGGCGTTGCTTTGGGCGGAGTTCTCCTACGCGGTGATCGAGGCGCGCAGGGCGCTCTCAACCCGGACTGGTATAACGATCAACCGTTGAGATTTGACCGGCCGGCGTTGGCAGGCGCGCCAGGCCCCAACGGCTGGAGATCGTTACCACGACAGTCAGGACGGCCGCGGCGGCGAAGCCGAGCCGGTAGCCGCTGGCAGCCAGCAAGCCGCCGAAAGCCAGGGCACCGCATCCCTGGCCAAGAAACAATGCCAGAGCGAATGCGGATACCGCGGCACCCCTGGCCTCCGGCAGCGCCTCGGTCGCGCGGGCCTGCAATACGCCGTGGAACATGTAGAACGTCAATCCGATGAGGATTTGCATGCCCGCTGCCACAGGCCAACCCGGGGCCAGAGCCACGCCGATGAGCCCGGCGCTCACGCCCGTGCCGCCGAGCAGCAGCAGATTGCCCTCGCCAAAGCGCCGCACCAGGCGCCTTGCGAAGCGGGTGTAGACGAAGGCACCCACGCCGAAGCCGGCCACGATCAGTCCGGCGCCGGCGGCATCGAGGCCGAACTCATCGATCAGGAATGCGCCGATATAGGGAAACGCTCCCCCGAACAGGCACAGCCCGTCGAAGAACGCGGAGAGAAGCAGCCATCGGCCGACCGGGCGCTTCAGCAGCCGCAGATAGGCGACCGGCCCGGGCACCGCGGACTGGCCAGGCGCGTGCGGCGTCCGCCACAGGGTCTTGCCGAACCGCACCGCCAAGGTCGCTCCCACGCCGACGGCGAACAGCCCGAGTACGAGAAACGACAGCCGCCATCCGCCATGCGCGCCGATGACGCCGGAGATCGGGCCGGTCAGCATCTGCGCCATCACCATGCCGGTCAGGAACCGCCCTAGTGTCGCCTGCCGCTCCGAATAGGGCACGACGTCGCCGAGATAGGCCATCATCAGCGGAATGACCGCCCCCGCGAACAGCCCCGACGCGGCACGCAGCATGACCAGCGCCGCCATGTCCGGCGCGGCGGCACAGGCGGCAACGAAGACGCCGTAGAGCGTGACGGCCACGCAGACCACGCGCAGCTTGCCGAGCCGATCCCCGAGCGGTCCCAGCACGGCTTGCCCGAGGCCGTAGGGGAGCATGAAGCTGGCGATCAGCACCGAAGCGCCCGCCACGGTCACGTGCAGGCTGTCCGCCACCAGCGGCAAAAGCGGGTCGAGCAGGCGCATCCCGGACCCGGACGCGAACCCGGCCAGCGCCAGCAGCCCGATCGGAACAGCGGCGCCGGGTATCTCCCTGGCCGGATTTGTCGTCATAGGGGACAGGTCATGCGGCGCGCCCAACAGCGGCATTGATCCAGGTCAAATCCGCGGGGCGCTACGCTCGTCCCAAAACAAAAATGGGGAGGCCGAGGCCTCCCCATTTCTCGCACGCGTCTCGGAAGCTTAGTGGATGATGATCTCCACACGCCGGTTCTGCGGCTCACGCACGTTGGGACCGGTGGCCACCAGCAGATGGGTTTCGCCGAAGCCCTGAATGGTGATCGCGCTTGCCGGCACGCCATTCTTGGTAAGCTCCGCGGCGACGGCCTGGGCGCGGCGAACCGACAGCTTCTGGTTATACGCAGCTGAGCCGGATGTGTCGGTGTAGCCGTTGACCTCGATGCGGGTGTACTGCACGCGGGTCGAGTTTTCCGCCGCGTCCTTGATGATCTGCCGGGCACGCTCGGTCAGGGTTGCCTTATCCCAGTCGAAGAACACCAGGTAGGACCGGGCGGCGGCCGGAGCCGGGGCCGCGATCGGGGCGGGCGGCGGCGGCGGCGGAGCGACCCCGAAGTTGTAGCGGACGCCGAACAGGAACGTGTTGTTCAGGTCATGGCCCAACTGGAACTGCCCGAAGCGGGTGGTCGTGACCGAATCTACGGTCGAGTGGAAGCCGGCATTATAGTCCCGAGTTCCCGTCAGCGCCATGATCCGGTATTCGGCGGTCAGCGCCAAGCCCGGCACGGACGGAATATTGAATGCTCCGCCCACAATGCCCTGGGCTGCAAACGACCCCTCAGTGCTCTGAGACGTGATCGTCGGAGCAATCGCCGCGAGCGTGCCGGTGCCGGTCGTCGAGAAGTTCTGGAGGTGGGCCCACTGGTAGCCCACGCCGATACCCAGATAAGGCGTGACGTAGGGGATCAGGTTGTTGAAATCATAGACTGCATTGACCATCGGGCCAGTCAGCCGCTCACTGCCGCTGGCGCCCGACGAGACACCATGGCCAGCGATGTTGTTCCGGCTCGCGTTCGAGAACGAGTTGCCGCGATAGTCGCCTTCGACCTCAAGGCGCAACCCGTTGCCCAGCCCCCAGCCGAGGGTTCCGACTGCGGCTCCGCCAATCGACGTATTGAGGTTGGCGTTGGGCGTGTTGACGAATACTCCTCCGGGCGTGTTGCTCACGACGTTGTTGATGCTCGGGCTTGTCTTTATATTAAACCCGCCAGCAGCGCCGAGATAGAAACCCGTGACAGGCTCCGTCGGCGTCTGCGCCTGAGCGGCGAGAGGCACCATCAGAATCGTGGCTGCCAACAGTGCTTTCCGTAAGGCCATTGTCTTCTCCTGCATGTTTTGTGGCCTGATTGAGCGAACGCGAGACAATCAGCCACGGAATTCGGTCGGAAAATAGAGCGAACCGGCGGTGACGCTATGCATTTTCGGCAAAAGCGTGACGATGTTGCCTCTACTGTGTCCTATTTGCCGCAGTTCTGATCAAGTCGGCGTGTTCGGTCGCGATGCCGTGATTGGTGAAGTCAGAGCAAGTAATTTGATGCACATGCGATGGCGGTTTTGCCGGCGGATGCCCGCGGCTCGACCCGCTATGAACACCCGTGTAGCCTCTCTGTAAAGAGTGGAGGAAGCCGTGCTGACCCGATCCCGGATCGCGGAATACAACGACATCGGCGCAATCGTCGTCCCCGGCGTGCTAACGCCGGACGAGATCCGCCGCCTGAGCGACGTGACCGACGGCTTCGTCCGCGGCGCGCGCGGCTTGACGGCGCATACCGAAATCTACGACCTCGAAGACAGCCACACCCCCGAGCACCCGCGTGTCCGCCGTATAAAGGCGGCGCACCTCCACCACCCGGCGTACGCCGCGCTGACCCGGCATCCGAAGATCATTGCGGTTCTGCAGGCGCTGTGGGGGCCGGATATCCGCTTCGATACCGCGAAACTGAACATGAAATGCGCCGGGTTCGGCGCGCCGGTGGAATGGCACCAGGATTGGGCGTTCTATCCCCACACCAACGACAGTCTTGCCGCTGTCGGCGTCATGTTCGACGACATGGCGATGGAAAACGGTCCGCTGATGATCGTTCCCCGCAGCCACAAAGGCCCGACGCTCGACCATCACGCCGGCGGCGTGTTCTGCGGCGCGATCGATCCGTCCCGCAACGACATCGACTTTGCCGGCGCGGTGCCGCTGACCGGGAAGGCCGGTTCGATTACCGTGCATCATGTCCGGGCCGTGCATGGCTCCGCCCCCAACCTGTCCGACCGGGATCGGCGGCTGCTGTTGTTCCAGTTCCGCGCGGCCGATGCCTGGCCGCTGCTGGGCTTCCCGGGCGGCATCGACGCGTTCGATGCGCTGATGGTGGCGGGCGAGCCGCGCGAACCCAGGCTCGCCCCCGCGCCGGTGCGGCTGCCGCTGCCGCCGGCCGCGCGGCAAGGATCGCTGTATGAAAACCAGAAGGGCATGAAGACCCGTTTCTTCGTGGCACCGGAACCGGCGCCCGCGAAATAAAGGACATCGCGCCATGACCACGATCCGCAACCCCGCCCGCGAAAAGCTGGAGCAAGGCCAATTGTCGCTCGGTGTCGGCGTTCGCACCACGCGCAGCGTCGAAATCGCCAGGATGATGGCGACGGCCGGGTTCGACTGGCTGTTCCTCGACATGGAGCACGGCACCATGTCGCTCGACGCCTGCGCGCAGATCTCGGTTGCGGCGCTGGATGCCGGCATCGCGCCGATCGCCCGGGTGCCAAACGGACAGTATGCAATCGCCACAAGGGCGCTTGACAACGGCGCGCTTGGCATCGTCGTTCCGCATGTCGATACCGCCGCCGAAGCGCGCGAGGTTGTCGAGAAGTTGAAGTACCCGCCGATGGGCCAACGCTCAGTCGGCGGGTGGGGACCGCACTACCAGTTGGGGAAACTGAGCACCGCCGGTGCGGTAACCGCGTTGAATGCGGCCAACCTGACCGTGGTGATGCTGGAAACGCCCACGGCAATCGCCAATGCGGACGAAATCGCCGCGGTCCCCGGCATCGATGTTCTGCTGATCGGTTCCAACGATCTGTGCGCGGAAATGGGCATTCCGGGTGACTTCGGCAACGACCGTCTGGCCGACGCCTACGGGAAAACGATCGACGCCTGCACCAAGCACGGCAAATTCCCTGGCATGGGAGGCATCTACAGCGAGGCAATCATGCCGCGCTATATCGCCATGGGCGCGCGGTTCGTTCTGGCGGGGCAGGATGCCTCGTTCATGATGGCGGCCGCGCAGGCGCGTGCCGGCTTCATGCGCACGACGCTGTAGCGATCAGTCCGGCACGAAATTCAGTGCCACGCCATTGATACAGAACCGCTGATGTGTCGGCGGCGGTCCATCGTCGAAGGCATGCCCGAGATGGCTGCCGCAGGTGGCGCAATGCACCTCCGTGCGGACCATGCCGTAGCCGCGATCCTCCGAGGTTTCGACGGCGCCCTTGATGGGATCATTGAAGCTGGGCCAGCCGGTGCCGCTTTCGAATTTCAGTTTCGATTCGAACAGAGGCTGTTCGCAGCCGGCGCAGGTGAACCGGCCGGCCCGCTTTTCCAGCAGCAGGGCGCAGCTTCCGGGTGCCTCGGTGCCGTGCGCACGCATCACCTGGTACTGCTCCGAAGTCAGGATACGGCGCCACTCCGCATCGCTGCGGGTCACGGGGTAGGTTTTATCCGGCATTGCGGGTCTCCTGTTGCGGCCTTGCGGTCAATGTAGGGATCATTGACGCCCGGCGAAACGCCAACCTATCCTCGCGTCTAACGATAACAGGGCCGATCCGGCCCATGCCAGGGAGGCCGACGGCAGTGGAAGACGCTGCGCGCATATTGCAGCTTGTCGTCAACGGTGCCGCCTCCGGCTGCATCTATGGCCTGATCGCGCTGGGCTTCGTGCTGATCTACAAAGCCACCGAGATGGTGAACTTCGCCCAAGGCGACATCATGATGCTCGGCGGGTTTGTTGCGTTCACGCTGATCGGCTGGTTGCATTTGCCGTATTGGGTGGGCGCGCTGCTGGCGGTCGCCATCACCGCGGCGTTCGGCTACGCGCTGGATGCGATCGTCTTGCGACGCGTGATCGGCCAGCCGCAGTTCGCGGTGGTGATGCTGACGCTAGGGTTGGGTTTCATTTTCAGGGCCGCGGCCGGGATCACTTGGGGCTACGATTCCGTCGGCTTCAACACGCCGTTCACCAACAAGACGGTCAATATCGGCGGCCTGGTGCTGGGGCAGGACAATCTGTCGATCATCGTCGGAACGTTGCTGCTGTGTGGCGTCTTGTACCTGTTTTTCAGCAAGACCCGTCTCGGCGTGGCCATGCAGGCGGCGTCACAGAACCAGTTGGCGGCCTACTACATGGGCATCCCGGTCCGCACGATCTTCTCGCTGATCTGGGCGATCAGCGCGGGAGTGGCTTGTTTGGCGGGTATCCTGCTGTCGCCGGTGTCGATGATCGACGTCAACATGGGCGGCCTCGCGATCAAAGCCTTCGCCGCGGCCGTTATCGGTGGCTTCGGCAGCATTCCGGGATCGCTGGTGGGAGGTGTCATCGTGGGCATCGTCGAGCAGTTCGCCGGCTATAAACTTCCCGCCGGCTTCCAGGAGGTGACGTCGAACGTCGTCCTGCTGCTGATGCTGTTTATCCGGCCGCAAGGGCTATTCGCGGAACGCATGGGAAAGCGGGTCTGATCGATGCGCCATCTGTTCCGCACCGATTACCGGCAGGACATCGCTTTATGGCGGCACAACGGGGACCGGTTCTGGTACGGGCTTCTGGCCGTAACGGTTCTGCTCGCTCCCGCGGTTCTGGGGGAGTTCTATATCGGCGAACTCGGCGCGGTCTTCATCTTCGCCATCGCCGGCGTCGGGCTGATGCTGCTGGTTGGCTACACCGGCCTGATCAGCCTGGGCCATGCCGCGTTCCTGGGTATCGGCGCCTACACCAATGCCGTGCTGCTGGCGCAAGGCGTGCCGTTCCTTGTTACGCTTCCGGTCGCTGGCCTGTTCACCGGGCTGTGCGGTGCTGCCATCGGGCGGCCCACGTTACGCATGAGCGGACTCTATTTGGCGATTGCGACACTGGCGTTCGGCAGCATCGTCGGCACGGTGTTCCAGAAATGGACGGCGGTAACCGGCGGTTTCGACGGGTTCGCGGTGCCGACGCCGTATGTGTTCGGGATCTCCGTCGAGAGCGCCACCGGCATCTACTATGTTTCGTTTGCGGTTCTGGTGCTGGTGCTGCTCGTCGCCGCGAACCTGCTGCGCTCGCCCACCGGCCGGGCGTTGGTTGCAATCCGGGACAGTGAGGTGTCGGCGCAAAGCATGGGCATCCATCTGGCCCGGTACAAGACGCTGGCCTTCGCGATCAGCGCCGCGATGACGGGACTGGCCGGAGCGCTGTTCGCGCACTACGTCCGCTATCTCGCGCCCGACGCGTTCGACGTGCTGCTGTCCGTCCAGTTCGTAACGATCGTGTTCGTGGGCGGCCTGGGATCGCTGCGTGGCGCGGTCCTGGGGGCGATGTTCGTCCGTCTGCTGCCTCAGTTCATCGCCGTTGTGCGCGACGACCTGCCGTTCGGCATTGGCCGGTTGCCGGGCCTTGAGCCGTCGCTGTTCGGCCTGTCGCTGGTGCTGGTGATCCTGTTCCAGCCGGGCGGCCTGAACGGCATGTGGCTGAAGACGAAACAATGGTTCCAGGCCTTCCCCTTCAAGCGCCAGGCCAGTTTCCGGCGGCAGAAATCCTACGCAAGGTCGGAGCGTCTGCGATGATCATGTTCCAGGCGCAGGACATCTCAGTTCGTTTCGGCGGCATCCGCGCGGTCGATGCGGTCAGTTTCGAGGTCCACCAGGGCGAGGTTTTCTCCATCATCGGGCCGAATGGCGCCGGCAAGACCACGATCTTCAACCTGATCAGCCGTATCTATACTTCGACATCCGGCAAGCTGATATTCGAAGGCCGGGATGTCACCCGGTTGCCGGCGTGGCAGATCGCCGGCCTGGGCATCGCCCGCACGTTCCAGAACATCGAACTCTTCCCCAACGCCACCCTTTTGCAGAACCTGCTGATCGGCCGTCACTGTCATTCCAGGGTCGGCTTCATTGCGGAACTCGGGTTCCTGCCTTCGGTGCGCAAGGCCGAACTGCGGCATCGCGAAAAGGTCGAGGATGTCATCGCTTTCCTGGGTCTGGAGCGCTATCGCGACTCGCTGATCGCCAATTTGCCCTATGGCGTCCGCAAGGTCGTCGAACTGGGGCGTGCGCTGTGCATCGAACCGAAGCTGCTTCTGCTGGACGAACCGTCTTCGGGTCTGAACGTAGAAGAGACCGAGGGCATGGGTTTCTGGATCGAGGACATCAAGAAGGATCTCGGCATCACCGTCATCATGGTCGAACACGACATGTCGCTGGTGAACCAGGTCTCCGACCGCGTCATGGCGCTGAACTATGGCAAGGTGCTGGCGATGGGCACGCCGCGGGCGGTGCAATCGCATCCCGAGGTGATCAAGGCGTATCTGGGCGCGGAGGTCGAGGCATGACCGAACCTCTGCTGCGGGTGAACGCAATTGAAACATTCTACGGGCCGATCCAGGCGATCCGGGGGGTGACGCTGGATGTCGATCCGGGGCAGATCGTAACGGTTCTCGGCGCCAACGGGGCGGGAAAGACCAGCGTGCTGCGGACGATATCCGGCGTGCTGGACCCGGAGCGCGGGCAGGTCGTGTTCGAGGGCCGGGACATCTCCCGCCTGCCGCCCGACCAGGTGATGCGGCGCGGCATCTGCCATGTGCCGGAGGGGCGCGAAATATTCCCGTTCCTGACGGTGCGGGAAAACCTGATGATGGGCGCTTACACCCGGCACGACCGCGATGGCGTAGCGCATGATACGGAACTGTGCTTCGAATATTTCCCGCGCCTGAAGGAACGCGACTCGCAGCGCGCCGGGTTGTTGTCCGGCGGCGAACAGCAGATGCTGGCGATCAGCCGCGCGCTGATGGGCAAGCCGAAGCTGCTGCTGCTGGACGAGCCGTCACTCGGCCTGTCGCCGCTGCTGGTGCAGCAGATTTTCGGTATCATCCGGCGCATCAACCGCGAGCAGAACGTTGCTATCCTGCTGGTCGAGCAGAACGCCCATATCGCGCTGAAAACCGCCGACTACGGCTATGTGCTCGAGGTCGGCCGGATCGTCGCGGCGGACGACTGCAAGACTCTCATGCAGCGCGCTGACATCAAGGAATTCTACCTCGGCCAGAAAGAGACCGGCGCGCGCGGCACGCGGCGCTGGAAGAAAAAGCGGATGTGGAACTGAACATGGAGCAGTCTTCTATCCCCGCGCTGGTCCGCCGGTGCGCCGTGTCGCACGCCGCAGAGACAATTCTGCGGACAAAGGATCGCGGCATCTGGAAGGCGATCACCTGGGCGCAACTGGACGCAACCGTGGCGCGGATCGGTTCGGCGCTGTTGTCGCTCGATTTTGGCCGCGGCGACGTTGCGGCGATCCTGTCGGAGACGCGGCCGGAGGCGGCCTACGCCGATCTGGCGATCCTCGGATCCGGCGCGGCGAGCGTCGCCATCAGTCCGGAGGATGACGCCGATCGGCTGGGACACATTCTGGCGTCGAGCGGGGCGCGCATGGCGTTCGTGGAGAACGAGGAGCAGTTGGACAAGCTGCTGAGCATCCGTGATCGCTGTCCCGCTCTTGGCCGGATCGTTGTGTTCGACATGAAGGGACTGCGCGATTTCGCCGACGACACGGTTGTCAGCGTGGCGGTTTTTGGCGACGGGGCGGAAGCGGACTGGGGCGCGGCGATATCGGCAATTTCTCCCGACCAGCCGGCCGTGGTGCAGTTTCCGCGCGGCGCGGCGGCGGATTTCGGCCGGATCCTGACGCATGGCGACCTCGCCCATATGATCGGGGCGGCGGCGGCGCGGTTGTCCATCCATCCCGGAGATGAGCGGCTGGCGATGCTGCGCATGGCTGACATCACCGAGCGTGTCTGGGGACTTTACCTCGGGCTGCAAACCCGTTGCGTCGGCAACTATCCGGAGCGTCCCGACACGGCCGTGGAGAATCTTCAGGAACTGCAGCCGACGGTGCTCGGTGCGGACGCGGAGGTTTGGGATCGCCTGCATGCGCTTGCCAGCCAGCGCGCGAGCGGCGCCACCAGGACCCAACGGATGGCTTACGAATGGGCGTTGCGGGCGCCATCGGCACTGGCCAACTTTCTTGTGCTGCGCGCGGTGCGGCGGGAATTCGGGCTGAACCGGCTGCGGCTTGCCTATGTCGGCGGCGCGGCCGTTACGCCACTGGCGCGGGACTGGGCGGCGGCGCTGGGCGTCGCGATCCAGCGGGTGGATGAGCCGGCCATCGGCTCCGGCCAACTGGATGAACGATATCAGGCGCTGATGCAGAACGCCTACGCTTGAAGGGGAGACGCATGATCAAGTTGATACTCGCGGCGATGGTCCTGTCGATGCCGGCGGTCGCCGCCGAGCCTGTGCGCGGCGTTACGGATTTGGAGATTGTCATCGGTACCTACACCGACCTGTCCGGCGTGACAGCGATGTGGGGCGTCAACAATTCGAACTCCTGGCGGCTGGTGTTCGATCAGGTCAACGCGGCGGGGGGCATCAACGGCCGCAAGATCCGATACATCGTCGAGGACAACCAGTATCAGGTGCCGCGGTCGGTGCAGGCGGCGAACAAGCTGATCAATCGGGATGGCGTGTTCATCATGGTAGCCAATGACGGCACGCCGATGAACAACGCGGTGATGCCCGAGCAGATCGCCAAAGGCGTGGCGAACGTGTTTCCGCTGACCTCGGCGCGGTCGATGTACGAGCCGCTGAACCATCTGAAGTTTGGCCTGGGGTCCTCGTACTACGATCAGATCCGCGCCGGACTGAAGTATTTCGTCGAGCAGCGCGGCAAGAAACAGGTCTGCTCGATGGCGCAGGATACGGATTTCGGCCGCGACATCACCGCCGGGGTGAAGGACCAGTTGGCGGCCGAGCATCTGACGCCGGCGGGAGAGACGCTGCACAGGCCCACCGATACGGACTTCAGCGCCTCGGTCGCGCGGATGCACGATGCCGGCTGCGATCTCCTGGTATTGGCGACGATCGTGCGTGATACCGTGCAGATCATTTCCGCGGTGCGGAAGACCGGCTGGACTGTGGACATGCTCGGTCAGGCCGCGAGCTACGACGATGTGGTGGCGCAGGTTCCGGGCGGAACGACCGAGGGGTTCTATTCGGTGACGCCGGTGCTGTTCGTTGCGGACACCTCGGAGGCGCCGGACGTGCGGGCCTTCGCGGACGCCTACCGCAAGGCGTATGGCAAGAACCCGAACTTTGCCGCGCAGATTGGCTATACCGGCGCGATGGTGACGGTGCAGGCCTTGAAGAACGCCGGGCAGAATCTAACGGAGGACAGTTTCGTCGGCGGCCTGGAGTTCGATCAAGGACTACCACGATATCTTCGGTTCGCCGGCGATCTCGTTCAGCCCGACGAAGCATCAGGGATCGAACCAGTCGTTTCTGTGCGTTATCAAGGACGGCCGCTGGAAGGTCGTGCAGGACTCCCCACTGGGATACTGATGGCTTCGAAATTGGTGGGCCGGGGAGGATTTGAACCGTCCGACCTCACGCTTATCAAGCGTGTGCTCTGGCGCTGAGCTACCAGCCCATCCACAGCCAGAATGGCGGGACCGCAGCGTTCGCGATACCCACTTTGCCGTTACTATTTCGTTCGGTCTCTCACTATGCCGTCATCGCAGCGGCACCCCGGGCGCGTTACCGGCGGCCGCGGACAGGGCCCCGAGAAGTCGTCTCGCGCCAACACCGTATCAAGGTTGGCGCGCCAGCCGGCGGACCCACAAATGAAAACGGCCCCGGAGTCTCCTCCGGGGCCGCTTTCATACTCCGGCTAATCCTACTTCAGCCAGCCCGCCAGCACCGCCAGCAGCAGCAACGCGACGATGTTAGTGATCTTGATCATCGGGTTGATCGCCGGACCCGCGGTATCCTTGTACGGGTCGCCCACGGTGTCGCCGGTCACCGCCGCCTTGTGCGCGTCGGAGCCTTTGCCCTCGTGGTGGCCTTCCTCGATGTGCTTCTTCGCGTTGTCCCACGCGCCGCCGCCCGAGGTCATCGAGATCGCGACGAACAGCCCCGTCACGATCGTGCCGAGCAGCATGGCACCCAGCGACGCGAACGCCGCCGCCCGGCCGGCGATGGTGGCGATCACCACCCACAGCACGATCGGCGCGCCGACCGGCAGCAGCGACGGCAGGATCATCTCCTTGATCGCGGCCTTGGTCAGCAGGTCCACCGCCTTGCCGTATTCCGGCTTGCCGGTGCCTTCCATAATGCCCGGGATCTCCCGGAACTGACGGCGGACTTCCACCACCACCGAGCCGGCCGCGCGGCCGACCGCCGTCATGCCCATCGCGCCGAACAGATAGGGCAGCATGCCGCCGATGAACAACCCGACGACCACGTACGGATTCATCAACGTGAAGTCGACGTGCAGGGTCGGGAAGTAGTGCGCCAGGTCCTGCGTGTACGCCGCGAACAGCACCAGCGACGCCAGGCCGGCGGAGCCGATGGCATAGCCCTTGGTCACCGCCTTGGTGGTGTTGCCGACGGCGTCCAGGGCGTCCGTCGTGACACGCACCTCAGCCGGCAGATCTGCCATCTCGGCAATGCCGCCGGCATTATCGGTCACCGGACCATACGCGTCCAACGCCACGATCATGCCAGCCAGCGACAGCATGGTCGTCGCCGCCACTGCGATGCCGAACAGGCCCGCGAACATCGAGGTAAGGATGATGCCGACACTGATCACGATCACCGGCAGCGCGGTCGCCTCCATCGAGATCGCCAGCCCCTGGATCACGTTGGTGCCGTGACCGGTGGTGGAACTCGCCGCGATCGACCGCACCGGACGGTATTCCGTCGAGGTGTAATACTCGGTGATCCAGACGATCAGCCCGGTCACCACCAGGCCGATGATCGCACACATGAACAGCTCGAAGCCGTTGACCGTTCCGCCCGAAGTCAGCGCTAAGGGCGTGAACAGGCCGGCGGCGAAGATGATGACGACCAGGATGCCGACAACCGAGGCGCCGCCGGTGACCAGCAGGCCGCGATACAGCGCCTTCATGATGTTGCCGTCAGCGCCGAGCTTCACGTAGTAAGTGCCGGCGATGGAGGTCAGGATGCAGACCGCGCAGATGCCAAGCGGCAGCATCAGCAGGTCGTCGCGGATCGTGCCGGTGAACAGGATCGCCGCCAGCAGCATGGTGGCCACGATGGTCACCGCGTAGGTCTCGAACAGGTCGGCTGCCATACCGGCGCAGTCGCCGACGTTGTCGCCGACGTTGTCCGCGATCACGGCCGGGTTGCGGGGGTCATCTTCCGGAATCCCGGCCTCGACCTTGCCCACCAGGTCCGCGCCAACGTCGGCGCCCTTGGTGAAGATGCCGCCGCCGAGACGGGCGAAGATGGAGATCAGCGATCCACCGAAGCCGAGCGCGACCATTGCTTCCAGCACCGGACGGATATCCGCCTCCGGACCCACGCCGCGGCGCAGCCAGAAGTAATAGCCGGCAACGCCCAGCAGGCCCAGGCCGACGACCAGCAGACCGGTGATGGCACCGGCCTTGAAGGCGACGTCGAGACCGGCGGCCAGGCCGCGGCGGGATGCCTGCGCCGTGCGCACATTGGCGCGGACCGACACATTCATCCCGATGAAGCCGGTCGCGGCCGACAGCACCGCGCCGATGAAGAAGCCGATGGCGGTGTGCAGGCCCAGGAACAATTCCAGCACGATCATGATGACCACGCCGACAAGGCCAATCGTGAGATATTGCCGGTTCAGGTAGGCGCGAGCGCCCTCCTGCACGGCCGCGGCAATTTCTTGCATGCGGGCCGTTCCGGCATCCGCGGCAAGAACATGCCGAGTGGTTATGAGACCATACACCAGGGCCGCGAGGCCGCAGATGATGATCAGGATTTGCGCCGCACTCATCTCGGGATTACCCCTTTCTCGTTATTCGTGTAGGCGCCGATCCCCGAAGCACTCAAATATTTGGCGCCACGGTCGCGGCATATGCCAGATGCGTGACGGTCCGGCAATCGGCTTACTTTTCCGCCATGTGCCGCACCTGAATAAGGGCATTGGGCAATCGCGTCGGATTGCTGCGCCGCATCTTTTTACGCCGCTCCCCGCTTGCCGGTGCGCTTGCGGCTTGGCAACGAGGCCGGCGGGGAGGCAAAAGCAATCAGCGCATTGGGATGAGGCCATGACCGAAAACCGCATCGTTCCCGTTATTCTGTCCGGCGGTTCCGGCACCCGGCTGTGGCCGGTATCGCGGGAGAGCTTCCCGAAGCAGCTCTGGCCGCTGGTATCCGAGCGGACGCTGATCCAGGAAACCGCGTTGCGCGCCAACGGTCCCGGCTTCGCCCCGCCGATCGTGGTATGTAATAATGAGCATCGCTTCCTGATCGCGGAGCAGCTACGCGAAGCCGGCATCCGCGATGCCCGTATCGTCTTGGAGCCGATCGGCCGCAACAGCGCCCCGGCAATTGCCGCCGCGGCGGTGCTGGTGGCGGAAGACGACCCGGACGCCGTGCTGTGGATGATGGCGGCGGATGCCTCGATCACCGACACGGCTGCGTTGCAGATCGCCCTGAACGCAGCGGCGACGGCCGCGCGGGCCGGTTACGTGGTGACATTTGGCATGCGGCCGACGGCCCCGGAAATCGGCTATGGCTATATCGAGATCGGCGATCCGCTGCCGAAGGCGGACGGGGTCTACGGAGTTGCGCGCTTCCTCGAAAAGCCGGACGCCGAGACCGCCGCTCGATTCGTCGCCAGCGGCCGGCATCTCTGGAACTCCGGCATGTTTGTGTTCACGGCGCGAACCCTGTTGCAGGAGCTTGAAGCGCACGCGCCCGAAGTTCTTCCTGCCGTCCGCCAATCGGTCGCCGATCGGCAGGACGATCTGGATTTCATCCGCTTGGGGGTGGATGCGTTCAGGGCCTGCCCGTCGATCAGCATCGACTACGCGGTGGCGGAGCGGACCAGCCGTGCCGCAGTGGTGCCGGCCGCCCTGGGCTGGTCCGACGTGGGAAGCTGGAGCGCGTTGTGGGAACTCGGCGCGAAGGATGCCGGCGGGAATGTCGCGCAGGGCGATGTCTTCCTGGAAGGTACTCAGGACTGCTACGTTCGTAGCGACGCGAAGCTGACCGCAGTCGTCGGCCTCAAGGATGTCGTGGTGGTGGTGACCGACGACGCTGTGCTGGCAATGCATCGCGGCCATGCGCAGGACGTGAAGAAGATCGTCGATCGGCTGAAAGCCCTGAAGCGGCCGGAAGCCGTGGCGCACAACCGCTGTTACCGGCCGTGGGGCTATTACGAGCGCCTGACCAGCGGCGACCGGTTCCAGGTCAAGCGCATCGTCGTCGATCCGGGGCGGCAGCTATCGCTGCAAAGCCATTTCCACCGCGCCGAGCACTGGGTCGTGGTGAACGGCACCGCGCGGGTGACGCGGGACCAGGAAACCCTGATCGTGCGGGAGAACGAGAGCGTGTACCTGCCGTTGGCCTGTGTCCACCGGCTGGAGAATCCGGGCAAGATCCCGCTGACCCTGATCGAGGTCCAGTCCGGAGCCTACCTGGGCGAAGACGACATCGTCCGGCTGGAGGATACGTACGGCCGGGCTTAGCCGTTACGTCCCGCCGCGGCGGGCTAGCGGCTCGATGAATTGCGGTTCGGTGTCCCACGGGAACAGAATCCAGGTGTCCTGCGAGACCTCTGTGACGAAGCTGTCGACAACCTCGCGCCCCAGCGGCTTGGCGTAGATACAGGCAAAATACGCCTTCGGCAGCAAGCCGCGCACGACGCGCGCGGTGGTGCCGGTATCGACCAGATCGTCGATGATCAGAAAACCGGTCCCGTCGCCGGCTGCCGCGGGCGGCTTCGTCAGCACCGGCTCGCCGCGCTTTTCGTCCTCATACGTGCTGACGCAGACGCTTTCGACCAGCCGCAGATCGAGTTCGCGGGCGATGATCGCAGCGGGGATCAGGCCGCCTCGGCTGATCGCGACGATTCCCGCGTACGGACCACTGCCCATGAGCCGCCACGCGAGGGCGCGGGCGTCGCGGTGGAGTTGATCCCAGGTTACCGTATAGTAGTGAGCCGCCATGGGTGCTTTTGGGCGAAAACCCGCGGTCGGTGCAAGAGGGTTCCGGTTGCGGCCGGGTCAGGGAGGACAAAAAATGTCAGACGTTGTCGTCACGCAGTCAGCGTCCGTGCTGGAGATCCGCTTCAACCGTCCGGACAAGAAGAACGCCCTGACCGGCGCGATGTATCGGGCGGTGGAGGAGGCTTTCCGGCGCGCCGGCGAAGATCCGGGCGTGCGCGTCGTGCTGCTGACCGGCACGGGCGACACCTTCACCAGCGGCAACGACATCCGCGACTTCCAGGCGCGTGCGGCGGCCGGGGAGGGCGTGCAGGCCTCGCCGTTCCTGACCGCCCTGTCGTCGCTGACGAAGCCTCTGGTCGCGGCGGTGAACGGCGCAGCTATTGGTGTCGGCACTACCATGCTGGCGCATGCCGATCTGGTTGTCGCGGCGCGCTCGGCGCGGTTCGTGATGCCGTTCACCAGTTTGGGACTGGTGCCCGAGGCCGCCAGTTCGCTGCTGTTCCCCCGGCTGGTCGGGCATCAGCGGGCCAGCGCCCTGCTGCTGCTTGGCGAGGCGATCGACGCGGAGACGGCATGCGATTGGGGGCTGGTCAACCGGGTGGTGGCGGACGCCGATCTGATGGAGGCGGCAGGGGATTATGCCGCGCGGCTGGCGGCGCTGCCGCCGGAGGCGGTGCGGCAGACCAAGGCGCTGATCAAGCACGGCCGCCGCGACGTGGCCGGGCGGATCGAGGAGGAATTAGTGCTGTTCAGCCAGCGTCTGCGGTCGGCCGAGGCCGCGGAAGCGTTCCAGGCGTTCGTGGAGAAGCGGCAGGCGGATTTTTCGCTATTCTCGTAGCAGCAGCGGATCATCGGTGCCCGGGGACGACCCGCGGCAGGTTGTTGTGCTTGCCAAATCATCTGCCGCTGGCACGGCTGGCGCTCCATGGGCCGGCGGCGCGGCCTCGGCAGCGCCGCCGTACTCGGCGGTCTGTGCGGCTTCCGGAGACACGTCCGCCGTGTAGGCGGTCCACGCCAGGATGCCCAGACGGCCCGGCTCGACGGTCAGGTCCAGCATTTGGCCCCCGCGGCTGATGGCAAGCGACCGCGTCGCAGTCCCTTCCAAAGCGGTGAGATGTGGCAGCGTCTTAAGGCCGAGCAATGCGATGCCGCCGTAGGATATCAGCACGTCACCCGGGCGCAGCCCGACATGCTCCGCCTGGTAGTGAGCAACGATTTGGTGGACGAGCGGGTGCCGGTGCACCGCATGGCCGGCCGGATCGCGACAGCCTGCCAGCGTGGTGCTGACGTCGAGGCCGGGGTGGCAGCGTGCCAGCACGGCGCCGTCTGCTCCGTAGAGTATCGCTTCGGCGGATTTGCCGTCCGCGTCATAGCTGATGCGTTCCACGGCGAAGCCGTCATCGCTCTGTGCCGGCGCGCCGCTTTCGCTGAAGAATGCACGCTCGATCTCGTTGCCGAACTGATCATAGCGGGCGGTCATACGGTGAAAACCGTTGTTCCCGACGACAGGCTCGGCGCTGTCGCCAAAGAACGCCATCTCGAGAACGTTGCCGCGATCGTCGTAGCTGCCGCGCACGATGGAGTAGCCCTCGGGTTGCCGGAGAAGCTTGCCGTCGGTGCCATAATAGGCTTCCTCGATCTGCCGCCCCTGGGCGTCGTAACGAACGCTCTCGCGGTGATAGCCGTCATCCCGTACAACCGGTTCATCACCGGTCCCGAAGAACGACCACGCACTCACTTTGCCGCGTTCATCATGCTCTAGCCGCTCGATGGCAAAGCCGTGCGGCAACAAGGCAGGGCGCCCGTCTTCGCCAAGATAGGTTCTCTTGACGACGTTGTCGCGCGGGTCGTAGGAGCTCACAACCTTGGCGTATCCATCGGTATTTTTAACAGGTTTGTCGTTTTCGTCGAAGTAGGAGACGCTGAGCGCGTTGCCCCGGCCGTCGCGCTCGGTCAGCCTCCGATGATACCCATCCGTCGACCGGACAGGCTGGCGGGCCGTGCCGAAGAACCTGCTTTCGATCTCATTGCCGAGGGCATCGTAGGTCGAGGTCCAACGGTGAACGTTGTCGCGTTCGATCATCGGCTGCCCATCGCTGTCGAAATAGGCGCGCACCGTCACATTGCCGCGCCCGTCGTATGCGAACGTGACACGATGATGGCCTTCGGCAAACAGCGCGGCATGGCCCGCGGCGTCAAAGCACTCCCGCGAGACCTCGGAGCCGTCGTCATCATGTTTGCTCCGAACGTCGTGGCATCCGTCCTGCGCCCGCGCCGGGTGCCCGGTCTCGTCAATAGTGACGGTTCGAACGGGAAAGCCGCGGTCGTCGAAGCTCCTGACGTATTCATGCGCACCGAATTTATCGCTCGCCTTCTCGTCCCGGATGCCAAAGAAGGCCTTGCGGCGCCATAACCCGTTCGGGCCGACTTCAAGAACCTTGACTCGATGATACCCATCCCGGGAGACGACCGGATGATCGTCGCGGTCGAAAAACGCCGTCTCCGTCCGATATCCGCTGTCGTCATAGGCGTATTTGATAAGATGGACGCCGTTGGCATCAAGGGCCGGGTGTTCTGTTACGTCGAAGAAGCGAACCGATGCGGGATCTCCGTATGCGTCAAACGTATACCTGCGCTCATGATAGCCGAATTTCCACAGTACCGGCCTGCCGTCCTTGTCGAGTGCCCAATCCCTGACGTCATTGCCGTCAGCGTCATAGTCGGCACGCTCGGTCGCGTTCCCGTCGGTGTCGTTCATCGGCTTGCCCGACGCATCTATCGACGTTTGAACGATCTCCCGGCCGAGCGCATCATATTCGGAGATTTGCCCGTAGGCACGATCCGGGCCGGGTTCCACCTGCCCGGTATGATCGGCATAAGTCTTGCTCTTTTGATATCCGTCCGGTGAAAAACTGAATTCCACCACTTCTGCCAGCGAGTTTTGGAACTTGGCGAAGAAGCCGTCCGGACCGATATAGTAGCCTTTGCGGCCGTTCGCGTCGCTGGCCGCCATGACGTAGTTGTAGCCCCAGCGCAGCCCGCCGTCCGGCCCGTAGGCCTTTTCGTAGACGATCTGATCGCCGTCGCCGGCATGCACGAATTCCACCTTGCATTCGTGTAACGGCGAGTCGTCGGCTTCCGCGGCAAGATCGGTGTCAATGTTGTTGTACGGCGTGCAATGATCCGCCGCGTCCACCGCTTCGATCCGAATGGTCGGATGCCAATTGCCGGCCTTCCACCACACCTTGGACGCCGGCGTCAGGCTGAAGCCCTTCTGCACGAACTTGATCGATTCCGAACGATGCCGCACCTGCCATGCCGCCAGCGGGCCCACGCCGATCGGCTCGCCCCAGCGCTTTTCAAAGCTACGGTAGTAGGACACATGCTCCTGCACGAACATCCAGTACGTCGCCCCAAGCGTCCCCGCCGACAGCAGCGCCACGAGCACCGAGGCCGCGGTCACCCGTCGCAGACGCAACACCTGACGGCGGCGCTGTGCCCGCAACCCGGCCTCACGCGCGGCTCGGGCAGCGGCACTCGAGTCCAGGAACGTCATCGCCAACCCGAAATCGCCACCGTAACGCGACGCCCACTCCGCCGTCGGACTGGCCCGCTCCCGCCAGTCCAGCGCCATCTCCAGGTTGGGCGTCCCCCACAATGCCATGCGGCCATGCCGCCACATCTGCGCATTCTGCTCCAGGAACCGGTAGGTTCCGGCCAGTTGCGCCTCGTTCTCCGCCCAGTCGCGCAACCGCTCCCATTGCCGGATCAGCGCCTCGTGCGTGATATCGAGCACACGGTCCGCCTGGATCGGTTCCGGCCAGGCCGGCACCACGAAGCTGCATCCCGGCGCGCGGAACACATCGACGACCGCGACAACCTCGTCCAGCGTTGCGCCCGCCACCGCGGCGACCTCGCCCGCCCGCGTCGGGCGGCGGATGTCGCGCCCGTCCGCGCTGCGTTCCGACAGCCGGCGAAACAGCGCCTCGGCGACATGGCGGTGGCGTCCGTCGAGTCTTTCGAACGCCTCGTCCGCATGGTTCGACAGCGCCTTCCGCAGGCCGCCGACAGCGTCGTGATCAGCCAGCGTCAACGTGCGGCCGGCGCCTTCGAACGCGAACGTCTCGACATCCGTCTCCGGCGCCGCCTCGACATCAGGCGGCGGACTTTGCCACGTCCACATGCGCATCATCAAATGCTGCATCAGCGGCAACTGGTCCGGGTCGGTGCCCATATCATTGAGCAGCCGGTTCAGCAGGTCCGGCGCGACATCGCCCTCGAACACGCGCGCCGGCCCGGCGATCGCCGCCCGGCGCTGTTCCCGGCTCAGCCGCGGAGTCAAATACTGGCTGCGGTTCAACGCCTCGGGCAGGCCGCTGAACGCCGCGCAGTCGCCGAAGAAATCCGAACGCATCGTAATGACGACGTAGATCGGCAGTTCGCGCTGCCGGGCGGCCGCCAGCAGCAGCGCGACGAATGCATCAGCCTCGCCGCTGTCGCTTTCGCGGCGGAAACGGAAAATCTCCTCGAACTGGTCCACCAGCACCAGCAGGTTGGTCGCTTCCGGCAGGGGCGTTTCGCGCAGCGCCTCGACAAGGCCGAGCGGGCCGCGCCGCAGCGTTGCGCCCAGTGCGCCGGTGGCGGCGGCGGCGTCGGTCTCGCAGCCGCTCAGCCCCGCCTGTTCTACCAGCGCGGCGGCGAGCCATCGCATCGGATGGTTGCCCGGCCGCATGATTGCGAACCGCCAGCGTGGGCCGGCGTCGACCATGAAGCCGGATTGCAGCGCGGCGATCATCCCGGCACGCACCAGTGACGACTTGCCGCAGCCCGACGGGCCGACAACGCCGAGGAAGCGGGTGTCGCGCAGGCGCCGCAGCAGTTCGTCGGTCTGCTCCTCGCGGCCGAAGAAAAGATACAACTCATCGACATCGAACGGGCGCAGCCCCGGATACGGGGACAGAAAAACAGTCATCGCGGCTGACCTTCAAGGCCGTTCAGAAACCTGACCAACGCGGCCTCGTCCACGCCTTGCTGGCAGTCGAGCACCGTCATCGAGGGGAATTTCACCGGCAGCCGCTCCTTGGGCGCGGGCGGACCCTGGAACACGGCAAGCGCCCGCAGCGGCATCGATCGCGTTGCCAACGCCTTGCGCGATTCAAGCAGATGATTGCGCACCCACGTCGCGGTGGTGGTTCCGTAGACGATGATCAAGGCGTTGCACTGCGAAAGGTTTTCCTCCAGGTCGGCCCGATACTCGCCGGGGTCCCGGGTTTCCTTGGGCAGCACGTAGCCGGCGCCGTGGCGATCGAGAATGTCGCACACCTGCTCGGCAAGCGCCCGATCCCCCGAATCCATGTCGACAAACACGAATGCATCGCCCGATTGCAGTGTGGACGGCTGCCGCCGCTGCTCCAGCGTGCGGCAGACCATGGCCTTGAAGTCCTCGATCCCCTCGGCGCGAACCGTCGGCAATTCCAGCAACGCGCGATGCGCCTCATCCTCGATCGAAGCGGGATCGATCGAGGAACCGCGCCATTGCAGCATCGGCTTGCCGGCCGCCGTGGCGAGCTGGATCTGGCATTGCGCGTATCCCTCCTCCAGGTCCGGCGGCCGCTTGCCCGGGACGCTGCTGAGCAGTTGGACGAAAAGATCGGATACGGCGATGTCGGCGGCGGCGGCGCTGCGAAACGCGGCCGGCTCCTGCGAATACCAGCCGCGCGGCACGACGCGGTGTCCGGCCTGTTCCAGGAACCGCCGCACATTGTTACGCTCGGCGTCAAGGTCGTCGGTCACCTGGGCAAGGTAAACCGTCTTCTGGTCAGCCGCCGGCGCCGGAGCGGGCGACGCCGGCACGGGCCCGTCCCGGCGGGCCCCCTGGCGCCGCAGCTCATCGACGATTTCGTGCGCGAAGTCGTCGATCGCACCATAGTAATCATGATCGTCGGGATTCGGCCGCGGCCAGCCGAGAATGCGCGGCGCGCCGCCGCGAGGATTACGCACCCAGAACCGGAAAGGGTTGATGTCGGACAGCTCCTCCGGCCGAACTGCCTGGTCGACGGGGTCGAGTTCGACAACGAACACAGTGCGCGGCCCATGTTCGCGCACCATGCCGAAGAACGCTTCGCGCTCCTGCCGGCACCATGTCGATGCGACGTACCCCGGGGAAAGCAGGATCACCAGGATGGCCGACCGGCGAACACGCTCCAGGATTTGCGGCGTGATCGGCTCGGCATTGCGCAGATCGTGGTCCATCCACATGGCGTAGGCATCGCCGCGCCCCAGCTTGCACGCCAATCGCGTCTTGACGCTGCGGACGAAATTCGTCACCCAGCCCTGGTCGGCCCCTGCCACCGGCTCGTCATCGACGTGCGCGTAGCTGACGAACAAATCGAATTCGAACTGATTCAGATACGCCACGTCGATGCGCTCCTTGGGGCGGCTGTTGGCGCCATTTTGATGAAGCTCCAGGAATTTCGGCCGGGCGCCGCGGTCATGACCATGTGACGCAGGAATGATCGGTTTTTCGATCGCTGCTGCGCGCCTCGGAGCGACATTGTTCGCGCGATGGCGGCGCGCAAATGTCTCCGCGGCGGTGGTGTTCGGCCGCATATCCGGCGAGCGCAGGCGTTTGGCGGCCGCCAGCGTGGCGTGGACACACTTCCGGTCTCGCCGGATCATTCGGGTACTTTACGTTACTGTTTGCCACCGTCATGGGGCGCTCCGCCACTCGTGGAATGCGGCCGCATCGGCCACCCATGCAGCCACGAAACGACTACCACGGAACCCTTTGGTTGGGAAATAGGCATCCCGCGCAATCCGGCGTTTATGTTATGACAACGGAACTATCGTTGAAGCGGATCATGGGCCGCTCGCCGTAACGGTTCGGCAAGCCGTCGCCGCTATCGTTGGCGATGAGCGGAAGCATCCGAGGCCGGCCGACACATCGCGCGAAGGCCGGGACAACCCGGCGCGCACCCGGGTCATGCGGGCATGCTCTTCATTGTTGACAATCTATCGGATTTGTGGCGGATAGCCTCATCCTATCGCCCGACAGCGCCGAGATTGTCGACAGTGCAAAAACTTCTGACAGCGCCGAGGGGCGCCACAGCCGAGGGCCAGACGCTGTCGGACCACGTCCTCCGGCTGATCCAGTCAGCCATCGTCAAGGGCGACATGGCGCCAGGGAGCAAGATCTCCGAGCCGGAACTCGCCCGCGCCTACGGCATCAGCCGCGGTCCGCTGCGCGAGGCGCTGCACCGGCTGGAGGGCCAGAAGCTGCTGGTGCGTGTGCCCCATGCCGGCGCCCGCGTCGTCTCCCTCAGCCGGCAGGAACTCGGCGAACTCTATCAGATCCGCGAATCGCTCGAAGGCATGGCCTGCAACCTGGCCGCCGAGCGCATGCGGCCGGAACAGGTCGAGGCGCTACGCGGCGTGCTGCGCGAGCACGAGCGCGACGCAGCCTTCCAGGCCGGACGCGGCTATTATCAGCAGGAAGGTGACTACGACTTCCACTACCGCATCGTGCAGGGCAGCCAGAACCGGATGCTGTTTCGCCTGCTCTGCGATGAGCTTTACCAACTGGCCCGCATGTACCGCATCCAGTATTCCGCCACGCCCAACCGGCCCGCGCAGGCCTTCGCCGAGCATCACCGCATCCTCGACGCCATCGCCGACGGCGACGGGGAACTCGCGGAGTTGCTGATGCGCCGTCACATCCGCACCTCCCGTCTCAACATCGAACGACACATCGCACAGGAAACCGAGGCATGAACACTCAGTACCGCAAACCTCTCGCGGGCAGCGCGCTGGACTATTTCGACGCCCGCGCGGCCGTCGAGGCGATCACGCCCGGCAGCTACGATCGCCTGCCCTACGTGTCCCGCGTGCTGGCCGAGAACCTGGTGCGCCGCTGCGATCCCGCCATGCTGACCGGCGCGCTGACGCAACTGATCGAGCGCAAGAGCGACCTGGATTTCCCGTGGTTCCCGGCCCGCGTGGTCTGCCACGACATCCTCGGCCAGACCGCGCTGGTGGATCTCGCCGGTCTGCGCGATGCGATCGCCGAAATGGGCGGCGACCCGGCCAAGGTCAATCCGGTGGTTCCGGTGCAGTTGATCGTCGATCACTCGCTGGCCGTGGAGCATGGCGGCTTCGAGAAGGACGCCTTCGCCAAGAACCGCGCCATCGAGGACCGCCGCAACGACGACCGCTTCCACTTCATCAACTGGACCAAGGACGCCTTCGAGAACATGGAGATCGTCCCGCCCGGCAACGGCATCATGCACCAGATCAACCTGGAACGGATGTCGCCGGTCATCTACACCAAGGACGGCGTCGCCTTCCCCGACACGCTGGTCGGCACCGACAGCCACACGCCGCATGTTGACGCCCTGGGCGTCATCGCCATCGGCGTCGGTGGCCTGGAAGCCGAGAACGTCATGCTCGGCCGCGCCTCCTGGATGCGGCTGCCCGACATCATCGGCGTTGAGCTGATCGGTCGCCGCCAGCCCGGCATCACCGCCACCGACATCGTGCTGACATTGACGGAATTCCTGCGCAAGGAGCGGGTCGTCGGCGCCTGGCTGGAATTCTACGGCGAGGGCGCGTCCAGCCTGACCCTGGGCGACCGCGCGACGATCTCCAACATGGCGCCGGAGTACGGCGCGACCGCGGCGATGTTCTCTATCGACCAGCAGACCATCGAATACCTGCGGCTGACCGGGCGCGAGGATGCGCAGCTCAAGCTGGTGGAGACCTATGCCCGCACCGCCGGCCTCTGGTCCGACACGCTGAAGAACGCGCAATACCCGCGCGTGCTGCACTTCGACCTGTCCACGGTCGTCCGCACGATGGCCGGCCCATCCAATCCGCATCGCCGCCTGCCGGTCAGCGACTTGGCTGCGCGCGGCATCGCCTCGGCGTGGACCGAGGAGCCGGGCAAGATGCCCGACGGCGCGGTGATCATCGCCGCCATCACGAGCTGCACCAACACGTCGAACCCGCGGAACGTCATCGCCGCCGGCCTGCTGGCGCGCAACGCCAACCGGGCGGGGCTGACGCGCAAGCCGTGGGTGAAATCGTCTCTGGCGCCGGGGTCGAAAGCGGTGGCGCTCTACCTCGACGAGGCGGGTCTAACGGCTGAGCTGGAAAAGCTAGGCTTCGGCATCGTCGCCTTCGCCTGCACCACCTGCAACGGCATGTCGGGTGCACTCGATCCGAAGATCCAGCAGGAGATCATCGACCGCGATCTGTACGCGACCGCCGTGCTCTCGGGGAACCGCAACTTCGACGGGCGCATCCATCCGTACGCGAAGCAGGCCTTCCTGGCCTCGCCGCCGCTGGTGGTGGCCTATGCCATCGCCGGCACCATCCGCTTCGACATCGAGCAGGACGTGCTGGGCACCGACGCGACCGGCAAGGAGATCCGCCTGAAAGACATCTGGCCGAGCGACGAGGAGATCGACGCTGTGGTTGCGGCTTCGGTCAAGCCGGAGCAGTTCCGCAACGTCTATGCGCCGATGTTCGGCAAGGGTGGCGCGCGCAAGACCGTCAGCCCGCTGTACGAGTGGCGGCCGCAAAGCACCTACATCCGCCGCCCGCCCTATTGGGAGGGCGCGCTGGCCGGCGAGCGTACGCTGCGTGGCATGCGTCCGCTCGCGGTGCTGGGCGACAACATCACGACCGACCATCTGTCGCCGTCCAATGCCATCATGCTGAACAGCGCGGCCGGTGCCTACCTGGCGAAGATGGGCCTGCCGGAGGAGGACTTTAACTCCTACGCCACGCACCGCGGCGACCACCTGACGGCGCAGCGCGCCACCTTCGCCAACCCGACCCTGCTGAACGAGATGGTGCGCAACCCGGACGGCACGGTGAAGCGCGGCTCCCTGGCGCGGGTCGAGCCGGAGGGCGAAGTGAAGCGCATGTGGGAAGCGATCGAAACCTACATGGAGCGCAAGCAGCCGCTGATCATCGTGGCGGGTGCCGACTATGGCCAGGGTTCGTCGCGCGACTGGGCGGCCAAGGGCGTGCGCCTGGCGGGCGTCGAAGCCATCGCCGCCGAGGGCTTCGAGCGCATCCACCGCACCAACCTGATCGGCATGGGCGTGCTGCCGCTGGAGTTCAAGCCGGGCGTCAACCGGTTGACGCTGGGGTTGGATGGGACGGAGACCTACGACGTGACGGGCGCGCGCACGCCGCGCGCCGACCTGACGCTCGTGATCCATCGCCACGATGGCCGGATGGAGGAGGTGGTGATGACGTGCCGGTTGGACACAGCCGAGGAAGTGTCGATCTACGAGGCAGGGGGGGTGTTGCAACGCTTTGCGCAGGACTTCCTGGAGGCCGAGGGGGGGACGGCGCGGAAAGCCGGGTAGATTCGATGGAGCGCGGGTGGCCTGAAAGGCCACCCGCAGGGTCGATAGACCTTTTCATACGCACCAGCGCCGTCAGCCGCTTCGACCGTCAACCTCGGCCGCGGCGCACAACAAATCGGCCCCTCATCGCCGTCGCAGGCGCGAGCGCAGCCGCTGTGCCATCCCGCCCCGGGTAACGTCCGGAGCCGCGCTACTTCCCCCGCGACCGGACAACTCCTCGATCAACCGGCTCGCAATCAGCCCGCGATGCCCACGCCGCCAGTGATCGGCGGCATCGTGCCGCGCAATCCACGTGGGCAACGGCAACAACAGTGCCGATGCCAGGCCGTCGAGCAACGGCTCATACGTCGCGCGTAACGCGGCCAGGGTTTCCTCTACGCTTACATTATCGTTCCACCTGATCCCGGCCTCGAGAAGGATCGCCACCATCCGGCTGTATTCGTCATGCGGCAGACGGTCCCCGCCAGTGTAGCGCGACGGGCTGATATGAAACGAGCGTGTGATCTCGACCACGACCTGACGCGCCATGGCGAAGGTCATGCGCGCCTGCAAAGGATGCACATCGTCCACGCCCACCAGGATCAGTGCGCAGGTGTCCATCACCGCCGTCAGCGCGGCCAGCCACGACTGGTTGTCATGCTGCGAGCGGTAGTAGACCAGCATCGGATAGGACAGGTGGCTTTCCAGCAGCTCCGATCCCCAGATTTCCCATTCGCGCAGCAGGTCGTCGAGCTTGCCAAGCCCGCCCGTTTCGGCGTGCCGGCTGAGCATCGTCGTCGCGGTCGGTGGCGAGCCGGCGCGGGCATCGAGCTGGATCACATGCGCCTCCCGCCGGGAGAACAACTGATACAGCACCGGCAGGTAGCCGATGACGACGGCGATCAGGCCGATACCGGTGCCGGCCTCGATGACGGACAATGCCCGCGCCGCGCCCGAGTGCGGCACCACGTCGCCGTAGCCGAGGGTGAAGAACGTCACTCCGCTCATGTAGATCTGTTCCGTCACCGGCGATGTCGCGGTGGTTTGCGCGACCCACTCCAGCAGCCCGAAAGCGGCGATCAGGCCAATCGCCCAAAGTGCGAACAAGACCACCATCGACAAGGCGCCAAAGACGCTCAGGAAGCGTTCGCGCCCGGGACCGGCCCGCATCCACAGGGCGACACCGCGCCAGACCGCCCAGACGGCCTGGAAATAAAACCGGGTGAAGCGGACACGGCGATAGACACGGCGCGGCAGCAACATGACCTCGAACGCGTCCTGCAGCACCGCGAGCAGCAGGATTGTCGCGAGAATGGCGATGACCCGGGGCAACCCCTTGTCCTTCCGTGAATGAAGGAGAACGGATGCGACCGTTCCGGGTTGCCGCCCAAAGGAAAGAACATACTAGGAACTTCGGGGCGAGCCGGCTATGCTCCCGGCCGATGTACACCGAGCTTCAGGTCACCACGAACTACAGCTTCCTGCGCGGCGCCTCGCATGTCGAGGAACTGGTGGCGCGGGCCGCGGTGCTGCGCATGCCGGCGCTGGGCATCGCCGACCGCAATTCCGTGGCGGGGATGGTGCGAGCGCATCAGCGGGCGAAGGAGGCCGGCATTCGGCTGATCCCGGGCTGCCGGCTGGACCTGACGGATGGGCCTTCGGTACTGGTCTATCCAGCCGATCGGCCGGCCTGGTCCCGTCTGACGCGGCTGTTGACATTGGGAAAGGGCCGCGCCGGCAAGGGCAAGTGCGAGCTGTACTGGTCCGATCTGGCCGCCTCGGCCGAGGGGCTGATCGCCGTCCTCTGCACCGATCCGGCCGAGGCGAACATAAGCCGCCTGAAGGCCGATTTCGGCGACCGCGCCTATGTCGCGCTGACGCTGATGCGCCGCCCGAACGATGCCGTGCGGCTGCGGACAATCGCGGATACCGCGCGGGCCTTGGGCGCGCCGGCGGTTGCCACCAACGATGTGCTGTACCACGCACCCGGGCGGCGCATCCTGCAGGACGTGCTGACCTGCATCCGCGAAGGCTGCACCATCGACGAACTGGGATACCGGCGGGAGCGGTCCGCGGTGCGGCACCTGGAAGCGCCGGAGGAAATGGCGCGCCTGTTCGCGCGCCATCCGGACGCGGTGGCGCGCACCGGGGAAATCTCCGATCGTTGCAGGTTTTCACTGGATGAATTGCGTTATCAGTATCCGCATGAGGTTCACATTCCGGGATTGGATGCGCAACAAACCTTGCAGCGCCGCACTTGGGTAGGCGCGGCGATGCGCTACCCGGACGGCGTACCTGACGATGTCCTCCGGCAGCTTCATCACGAACTGGATTTGATCGCCAGCCTGGACTATGCGCCGTATTTCCTGACCGTGGACAGCATCGTTCGATTCGCGAGAAGCAACCACATTCTGTGCCAGGGGCGCGGGTCCGCCGCCAATTCGGCGGTGTGTTTCGTGCTGGGCATCACCTCGATCGACCCCACCCGCAGCGGGCTGCTGTTCGAACGTTTCGTCAGTGCCGAACGCCGCGAACCGCCCGATATCGACGTCGATTTCGAGCATGAGCGGCGGGAGGAAGTGATCCAGTGGGTCTACGACACCTATGGCCGCGACCGGGCTGCTTTGTGCGCAACGATCATCCGCTATCGCGGCCGCGGCGCGGTGCGCGATGTCGGCAAGGCGATGGGTTTGACCGAGGACGTGACCGGCGCGCTGGCCTCGCAGGTCTGGAGCTGGAGCGAGGAAGGTGTGGCCGAGGAACACGCCGCGGCGCTGAACTTCAACCTGGAGGACCGCCGCCTTCGTTTGACTTTAGACCTGGCCCGCGCGCTGATCGGCTTTCCCCGCCACATGTCGCAGCATCCGGGTGGATTCGTTCTGACTCAGGATCGCCTGGACGATCTGGTGCCGATCGAACCGGCCGCGATGGTCAATCGGCAGGTGATCGAGTGGGACAAGGACGATATCGACGTCCTGCGCTTCATGAAGGTCGATGTGCTGGGGCTGGGCATGCTGGGCTGCATGCGGCGGGCGTTCGATCTGCTGGCGGATCATAAGCAGCAGCGGCTGGATCTGGCGACCATTCCGCCGGAGGATCCGGCGACCTATGCAATGATCCGCAAGGCCGACACGCTGGGCACGTTCCAGATCGAATCGCGGGCGCAGATGTCGATGCTGCCCCGGCTGAAGCCGCGCACGTTCTACGATATCGTTATTCAGGTGGCGATCGTGCGCCCGGGGCCGATTCAGGGGGATATGGTGCATCCGTATCTGCGGCGGCGGGAGGGATTGGAAAAGGTCGAGTATCCAACGCCGGAATTGCGCCGCGTGTTGGAAAAGACGCTGGGCGTGCCGCTGTTCCAGGAACAGGCGATGCAGGTGGCAATCGTTTGCGCCGGGTTCACTCCGTCGGAGGCCGATGCGCTCCGCCGCAGCATGGCGACGTTCAAGTTCACCGGCGGGGTCTCGCATTTCAAGGACAAGCTGATCGCCGGCATGGTCGATCGGGGTTACACCGAGGCGTTTGCCGAAAAGACGTTCTCGCAGATCGAGGGTTTTGGCAGTTACGGATTTCCCGAGAGCCACGCGGCGAGTTTTGCGCTGATCGCGTATGCGTCGGCGTGGTTGAAATGCCACCATCCGGATGTGTTCTGCTGCGCGCTGCTGAATGCCCAGCCGATGGGGTTTTATGCGACGGCGCAGATCGTGCGGGATGCGCAACTGCATGGGGTGGAGGTGAGGCCGGTTTCGGCGAACGAGTCCGTGTGGGATTGTACGCTGGAACCTTCGCCCGAACGTCATCGCCCACCGCCCTCTACCCGTCATGGCCCGGCTTGTCCGGGCCACCCGTACCAGCACGGTGCCGCGATAGGTGGCCCGGACGAGCCGGGCCATGACGACGGGGGGACAGCTCCTGGCGGCGCGGCAACCCGATACGCCGTCCGCCTCGGCCTGCGGATGGTGAAAGGCCTGTCCGCCACCCATGCCGACGAGATGATCGCGCAGCGCGGCGCGGGGTACCGCTCGATCGAGGACATGTGGCGGCGGTCGCAGGTTCCCGTCGCCTCGCTGGAGCGCCTGGCCGAAGCCGATGCCTTCCGAACCCTCGGCCTCGATCGGCGGCAGGCGCTGTGGACGATCCGGGGCCTGTCCGACTCCCGCTTGCCGCTGTTCGACCGCGTGCCGGCGGAACCGGATGCGGAGCCGGCGGTGACCCTGGCGGCGATGACCGCCGGGCGGCAGGTGGTCGAGGACTACCGCAGCACCGGCCTCAGCCTACGCCGCCACCCGGTCAGTTTCCTGCGCCAGGACCTTGCCGCCCGCCGCATCGTCCGCTGCAGCGACCTGCTGACGATCCGGGACGGCAAGCGCGTGGAGGTTGCCGGCATCATCCTGGTGCGGCAACGTCCCGGCAGCGCGCGCGGTGTGCTGTTCGTCACGGTCGAGGACGAAACCGGCCACGCCAACCTGATCCTGTGGCCCTCGGTGTTCGAGGCGCAGCGCCGCCTCGTGCTGTCCGCCAGCATGATCGCCTGCCGCGGCAAATTGCAGCGCGAGGGCGAGGTGCTGCACGTCATCGCCGAGCATCTGACCGACCTGTCCGATCTGCTGCGCGGCGTGGGCGAACGCGACGAGGCGTTTCCGCTGGTGCACGGGCGCGGCGACGAAGCGAAACATGGCGGTGCGCCGGACCCGCGGGAGAAGAAGATCGTCGGCAGCCGCGATATCTACGTCCGCGATCTGCGTCCGGGCATCAAGGTGCCGACGCGGGATTTTCGGTAGGCGGCGGAGGCGATCCGTTGACGTCCTGCCGCCGCAGCCACGCCTCGGCCGCCTTGTCCGCGCCGGACGGCAGCGGCGCGGCCGGGTCGCGGATCCAGGAGAGAATATCGCCGATGGGCACCGCTCGGTCCTTGTCGCGGAGCAACAGATGGTAGCCGCCGGAGTAGAACGCCCGCACCGGCCCCAGCGGCAGCGCCCGCCATGTCGCGGCTGTCGCCCGCGCCGGCACCAATTCGTCGTGGCCGCCATACAGCACCAGCGCCGGGGCGTTGAACCGAGGCGCCGCCGCGAGGGCGCGGTCCATCAGATCGACCAGGCCCTTGATCGCGTCCACCCGTGTCTCGTGGATGGTCAGGGGATCGTTCGACAGCCGCACCAGGGCGGCCCGGTTGTCGCTGGCGGTCACCTTGACGATCCCGCGCCCGGTCAAGGTCATCCCCGGAACGGTATGGTCCGCCAGCCACAGCGCCGCCCGCATGAACAGGTTCATCTCCGCCCGGCCCCAGACTGCCGGAGCGATCAGCACGTAGCCATCCACGGGCGGCGGGTTCGGCTCGGTCGCCATCACCATGAGCGCGGCGGCGCCCATGCTTTCGGCCATCAGGATCAGCCTTGTGTGCGGATACCGCGCGCGCAACAGCCGGGTCATCGCACGGGTATCCTCGGTCAGGCCGTCGGTGCCGGGCCACAGGCCGCGGGTGCGGGTGGCGCCGAATCCGCGCAGGTCGGGGGCGTAGACCGCGATCCCGGCGGCGGCGAAGTCGGGGGCTGGATACTCCCACGCGTCGCGGCTGTCGTTCATGCCGTGCAGCGCCAGGACGACCGCGTCGGGCTTGCCGCGCGGCAGCCAGACGCGGTAGGGCAGCGCCATGCCGTCCTGCATGATGAAGACATCGGCGGTTTCCGCGGGTTTTTCCACGCCCGGACCGGGCGGCGCGAGCTGCGTGTCGCAGCCGGCCAGCAGCAATACGGCCAGAAGCAGGCGGGTCAGGCGGCGGAGCACGGGTTCTCGGTTGAAAGCATTCGCCGCATCGCTATCATTACCCCGCTTCCCAGACCAGACAAAGGACTCCCATGCCGGACGGCGCCGCCACACTGACTACCGGTCCGGTCAAGCCGACCGAGATCATCCATGTCGATTCGCGCACGGTCGCCTGTGATGGCGGGGACGGCGCGCTGGGTCACCCGCGGGTGTTCCTGCGCATCCCCGATGTACAGGTGATGTGCCCGTATTGCTCGCGTTTGTATGTGCTGAACCCGGGAGCGGACCACGCCGGCGGACACTGATATTCCGGGGGACATCCCGGTCCCGCCGGAGGCCGAGACCAAGCCGCTGCACCTGATCCTGATCGACGGATCGGGCTTCATCTTCCGCGCCTTCCACGCCCTGCCGCCGATGACGCGGCCGGACGGGACGCCGGTCAACGCCGTGTTCGGCTTCACCAACATGCTGGCCAAGCTGCTGAAGGAACATGTCGGCACCCACATCGCCGTCATCTTCGACGCCGGCCGGCTGACCTTCCGCAACCGGCTCTACGACCTGTACAAAGCCCAGCGCCCGCCGCCTCCGGACGAACTGATCCCGCAATTCGCCCTGGTGCGCGAGGCGACCGAAGCTTTCGGCGTCCCGTCGATCGAGCTGCCGGACTGGGAGGCGGACGACCTGATCGCCGCCTACACCCACGCGACGGCAGAGGCGGGCGGGCAGGTGACGATCGTGTCCTCCGACAAGGACCTGATGCAGTTGATCCGGCCGGGCGTGGAAATGCTCGATCCGATCAAGCAGAAGCCCATCGGCCCGGTGGAGGTGATGGAGAAGTTCGGCGTCACCCCCGACAAGATGGTCGAGGTGCAGGCGCTGATCGGCGATTCCACCGACAACGTCCCCGGCGTTCCCGGCATCGGCCCGAAGGGCGCGGCGCAACTGATCAACGAATACGGCGACGTCGAGGCAGTGCTGAACGCCGCTGCCGGCATGAAGCCGTCGAAGCGGCGCGACATGCTGATCGAGCACGCCGACAAGGCGCGCATCTCCCGGCAACTCGTGCTGCTGCGCACCGACACCCCCATGCCGCTACCTATCGAAGCCCTCGCCCAGCGCGACGCCGATAGGCCGAAGCTGACGGCATGGCTGGGCAAGCAAGGGTTCCGGAGTACGATTGCGCGGCTGGGGCTGGACGGTTCCGCGCCACCGCCCACTGCCGCTATGGCGCGGCCGCCGCCGACACAGGCCGATTTGGGGCTGGCGCCGCCGCCGGTCGATGGCTCAGGGTTCGGGCCATACGAATGCGTGGTGACGGCGGATACCCTGCGCGCCAGGGTCGCCGAGGCGGTCGCCTGCGGCCGGGTGGCCGTTGATACCGCGGGCGATGGGACGGACCCGATGCGCGCGCGGCTGGTGGGTCTGGCGTTGGCGGTCGCTCCCGGGCGGGCTTGCTACGTGCCGCTGGGGCATGAGGTGCTGGGCGAGCAGATGAAGCTGGCCGAGGCGATCGAGGTGCTGGGGCCGATGCTGGCGGATCGCTCGGTGCTGAAGATTTTCCAGAACGCCAAGTTCGACATGATCATGCTGTCGCGGTTCGGCTTCCCCCTGCCGTCGCCGGTGGATGACACCATGCTGATCTCCTACGCGCAGGAGGCGGGCATGCACGGGCACGGGCTGGATGAACTCTCGCAACTGCATCTGGGCCATACTCCCGTCAGTTATGATGAGGTCACCGGTACGGGGCGCAACCGGGTGCCGTTCGCGCAGGTGCAGATCGACCGCGCCGCCGCCTATGCCGCCGGTGACGCCGATGTGGCGCTGCGGCTTTGGGAGGCGCTGAGACCCCGGCTGCGGCTGAACGGCGGGTTGGCCCTGTATGAGCAAGTGGATCGGCGGCTGCTGCCGGTGCTGCTGGAGATGGAGCGCGCCGGGGTCAAGGTCGATGCCGACGACCTCCGCCGGATGTCGGTGGATTTCGAAGCGCGCATGGCGGTGATGGAGCAGGACTGCCATCGTTTGGCCGGGCATCCGTTCAACGTCGGCAGCCCGAAGCAGTTGGGCGAGGTGCTGTTCGACGAGCAGAAGCTGCCGGGCGGCAAGCGGATGAAGACGGGGGCTTGGGGAACGGATTCCTCGGTGTTGCAGGGCATGGCGGACCAGGGGCTGGAGCTGCCGGCGCGCATCCTGGAATGGCGGCAGTTGGCAAAGCTGAAAAGCACCTATGCCGATGCGCTGGTGACGGACATCAATCCGGAGACCGGGCGGGTGCATACGTCGTTCGCGATGGCGATCGCCTCGACCGGGCGGCTGTCGTCAACCGATCCGAACCTGCAGAACATTCCGATCCGGACGGAGGAGGGCAGCCGGATCAGGAAGGCGTTCATCGCCGAGCCGGGGCATGTGCTGGTCAGCGCGGATTACTCGCAGATCGAGTTGCGGCTGCTCGCGCATGTCGCCGATCTGCCGGTGCTGCGGGAGAGTTTTGCCAATGGCGAGGACATCCATGCGCGGACGGCGAGCGAGGTGTTCGGCGTGCCGATGGCGGGGATGGACCCGATGACGCGGCGGCGGGCGAAGGCGATCAATTTCGGGATTATCTACGGGATTTCGGGGTTCGGGCTGGCGCGGCAACTGGGGATCACGCCGGGGGAGGCTCGGGGGTATATCGGTCGTTACTTCGAGCGGTATCCGGGGATCATGGATTACATGGAACGGACGAAGCAGGAGGCTCGGGCGCGGGGTTACGTTGTGTCCCCGTTCGGGCGGCGGTGCTGGGTGCCGGGGATCGCGGACAAGAACGGCGCTCGGCGGGCTTATGCCGAGCGGCAGGCGATCAACGCGCCGTTGCAGGGCGGCGCGGCGGATATCATCAAGCGGGCGATGGTGCGGCTGCCGGCGGCTTTGGCCGAGGCGGGGCTGAAGTCTCGGATGCTGCTGCAGGTGCATGATGAACTGCTGTTCGAGGCACCGGAGGCGGAGGCGGAGACGCTGGCCGCGGTGGCGAAGCGGGTGATGGAGAGCGCGGCGGTGCTGTCGGTGCCGCTGGTGGTGGAGACGGGCGTGGGGAGGACCTGGGGGGAGGCGCATTAGCCGGGGCGCAGCGTGACAGACATTCTTGACCTGATCCGCAGGGATTGCGGACGGGATGGGCGCCACACGCGCTTACTATCCGCAGCCACATCACGCAGCGCCTGCTGGCGGATAATCCACCCGCCAGGAAGGCCTCGTGTCCTACCGCCGAGGTGCTTGCTCATATCCCCGTAATGGGCGGATGCTACTCGCGAGTATTGCGACTGCCCTTCCGGCATGTCAAATTCCCCATCGCCCGGTGTCGGGCCGCCGATACTGCAACGAACGACAAGAACGAGAGGGAATGGCCGCATGGATGACCTGGCAGGGACCATCGCGACGTCACATGCGGACGAGGACGGCGCGGCCTACATCGCTCGCGCGCGCAGCCTGATTCCGTTGTTGCAGGCGGCGGCCGACCGGATCGACTCGACAAATGAGCTTCCACCAGATGTTCTGGACGCGATGCACGCGGCGCGCATGTTCAGGCTGCTGTTGCCGCGGTCGGTTGGCGGGGCGGAACTGAAGCCGGTCGATTTTATCCAATGTGTCGAGGCGATCGCTCAGGGTGACGCGTCGACGGCCTGGTGCATGAACCAGGCATCCGGATGCTCAATGTCAGCGGGCTTCGTCTCGCCAGCGGTGGCGCGGGAAGTGTGGGGTGGCGCGCGGGACGTGATGGCCTGGGGTCAGGGGCCGGGGGCGAAGTGCATCCGCACCGAAGGCGGCTGGCAGGTCACCGGGGCATGGACCTTCGCCAGCGGCAACCGGCACTCCACCTGGCTGGGCGCGCATTGCCGGAGCTTTGAGCGCGACGGCACGCCGATATCGCACCCGGATGGCTCGCCGTGGGAGCGGACCCTGCTGTTCCGGCGGGAGCACGCGCGGATTGACGGCGTGTGGGAGGTGATGGGCCTGCGCGGCACGGGCAGCGACACCTATACGCTCAAGGATTTCTTCATCGACGACGCTCATACCCTGACCCGTGAAGATCCGGCGGTTCGGCGGGAGGACGGAACGCTGTACCGGTTCCAGGCGATGCAGCTTTATGCGGCGGGCTTCGCCAGCGTCGGGCTGGGAGTCGCGCGCTCCATGCTGGATGCGTTCGTCGAGCTGGCGAAAACCAAGAGCCAGGCTTGGTCGACGGACTCGCTGCGGGATAACCATGCGGTGCAGAACATCATCGGCTACTCGGACGCGGCCTGGAAGGCGGCCCGGGCGGGGCTGCATACGGCGATGACGGATGCCTGGGACCAGGTGTCCGCGACGGGTGAACTGACGCTGGACAGCCGCATCCAGATCCGCGAGGCCTCCACCTACGCGATTCACGCCTCGCGCGATGTGTGCCACCAGGTTTTCCATGAGGCCGGCTCTACGGCGATCTTCAACGCGAGGCCGTTCGAGCGGAGGC
>CAWCOW010000002.1:0-220000 GCA_963797305.1 uncultured Alphaproteobacteria bacterium | reverse complement strand
GTGGGAGGCTTTGAAGCCCGGGCGCTAGCTTGGGTGGAGCCACCCTTGAAATACCACCCTGAGCTCTTCTGATGTCTAACCGAGACCGGTCAGCCCGGTCCGGGACCCTGCATGGTGGACAGTTTGACTGGGGCGGTCGCCTCCCAAATAGTAACGGAGGCGCGCGATGGTGGGCTCAGGCCGGTCGGACATCGGCTGCTGAGTGCAATGGCACAAGCCCGCCTGACTGCGAGAGTGACAGCTCGAGCAGAGACGAAAGTCGGCCATAGTGATCCGGTGGTCCCGCGTGGAAGGGCCATCGCTCAACGGATAAAAGGTACTCTAGGGATAACAGGCTGATCTCCCCCAAGAGTCCACATCGACGGGGAGGTTTGGCACCTCGATGTCGGCTCATCACATCCCGGGGCTGGAGCAGGTCCCAAGGGTTCGGCTGTTCGCCGATTAAAGTGGTACGTGAGCTGGGTTTAGAACGTCGTGAGACAGTTCGGTCCCTATCTGCCGTGGGTGAAGGAGATTTGCGAGGATTTGTCCCTAGTACGAGAGGACCGGGATGAACATACCTCTGGTGCACCGGTTGTCACGCCAGTGGCACCGCCGGGTAGCTATGTGTGGACGGGATAACCGCTGAAAGCATCTAAGCGGGAAACCCACCTCAAAACCAGATCTCCCCGAGGGCCGTGATAGACCATCACGTCGATAGGCCGGATGTGTACGGACGGTAACGTCCTCAGCTAACCGGTCCTAATCGCCCGATCGGCTCGATACCGTTGCTCCATCAAGGGCAACACCATGCATGGAAATCATCCCCGGATAACCGTCCGGGGAAACGCACCGCACATTCGAAACACACACACCGGAACCTCGATGCACCCTGTCAGCAGGGCTTGCCCCAAAGGCAGGCCGCACAGGGTGGATTGGACGACCTGGTGGCTTTGGCGGGGGGCCCGCACCCGATCCCATCCCGAACTCGGCCGTGAAAACCCCCAGCGCCCATGGTACTGTGTCTTAAGGCACGGGAGAGTAGGTCGCCGCCAGGTCTTCCAATCCACCCTTACTTTTTGGTTCTCCACTTGAGACCCTACCCACCACCGGCGCGGGGTGGAGCAGCCCGGTAGCTCGTCAGGCTCATAACCTGAAGGCCGCAGGTTCAAATCCTGCCCCCGCAACCAAATCTTCCAGCTAAATCAATACGACGCACACCACCTCGGGGCACCGCTCCGCAGGTGGTTTTTCGTGTCCGGCCGGTGTCCGGAAACGGGTAAGCGTCCGGGCTGAGACGTGTAGCGACGGCCGCGGGCATCGCCGAAGTTTCCACCGCTGGAGCCTCTTTCTGTAGCTCCAGAAGGAGGCTCCATGGCGGACATCGAGATCGTGGCGCAGGTCGAGCGGCGGCGGAAGTCGTCGGCTGAAGAGAAAGCCGCGCTGGTGGCGGAGATTGCCGCCGAAGGCGGCAAAGTGAGCCTGGTCGCACGGCGGCACTGGATCGCCGAGAGCCTGCTGTACAACTGGAAGGCGGCTGCGTCCGCGGCGGGCTCGGCGGATTTCGTGCCGCTCGGCATCCTTCACACGGACAAAGCAGGCATGGCGAAACTGGCATCGCCGGACGCGGCGCAGATTCAGCCTGCTGCTGCCAGCGACGCCAGATCCGGCACCATCGACATCGCGCTGCCGGATGGCAGCCCGTCAGCGTCGATGCCCTCGTCAACGAGCAGGTGCTGGCCCGGGTGCTGCGCGCGATGAAGGGGGCGGCATGATCAGCCTGGCACCGGGGACAAGGGTGTTCCTCGCCTGCCGTCCGATCGTCGATGGCGCAATGACCGTCTTACCCGCGCAGTTGGCGTTACTGATCGAGGCGATGACTGGCGACGCACAGTAAATCCGCAGCCGCAGACTCGACCAATGCTTGTAACAAATCACCGATTCGTTTTCTACTATAGTGTCTCGAACAAGGATGCTCGATAGCCTTCGCCATGTCGCTCGCCGCCGCCGAACTTCCCGCCAATCCGGTCTCGCTGCGCGCCTTCGCGCTGGCCTGCCAGGGCGAGCTGAAGGCGGCCGAACCGGCGGTGCAGTTCGAGACCCTGGAGATCGAAAAGCTCAAGTTCCAGATTGCCAAATAGCGGCGGATGCATTCGGTCGCTTGTCGAAGCGGATCAACCGCCGGATCGCCCAGCTCGAACCGCGGCTCGAAGAACTGGAATCGGCGGAGGCCGAAGACGACGCCAAGGCCGAAGCCGAAACCCCCGATCCTGCGGCGCGGCCTGTCCGTGCGCGCAACAAGCCCAAGCGCAAGCCGGCGCCTGAGCATTTGCCGCGCGAGGAAGTGGTGCATCAGCCCGCCGGTGACGGCGCCTGCACCTGCCCCGCTTGCGGACGTCGCAGCTTGGCGAGGACATCACCGAGGAGCTCGACTACGTGCCGGGACACTTCCAGGTCATCCGCCACGTCCGGCCGAAATATCCCTGCGACGCCATCACGCAGGCCCCGGCTCCGGCGATGCCGACGCCGCGTGGCCGCGCCGCACCGGGCCTGCTGTCGCATCTGCTGGTGGGGAAGTTCTGCGACCATCTGCCGCTATATCGTCAGTCCGAGATCTATGCGCGTGAGGGACTGGACCTCGACCGCTCGACCTTGAGCGACTGGGTCGGCCAGGGGGATGACCTCGGCGATGGACCCGCGACCCGTATAATCCATGGACTCCCCCCACAGGCACCTCCTTCCGGAGCTACAGAAGGACGCTCCAGCGGTGCGAACTTTCGGCGATTCCCGCAGCCGTCGCTACACGTCTCAGCCCGGCCTCTTACATCTCGACGACCATCGGGTCAGCATCCAATACAAGGCCCGCAAGACCCGCTGCCGGCGCACCTGCCGTCTCAGCGGCGACACATTCAGGCGCCGCTTCCTCCAGCACGTGCTGCTCCAGGGGCCTCTGAAAATGGACCTGACACAGGAGGCCCATGGCGCTCCACCGCTCGTACCATCCAGGGCGAAGCCGGTGCCGCCGGCCGAACCGCGGATCTTTCCACACTGTCAGGCGCGGTCGATCTTCATCCGCATGCTCACCCCGCGGAACGCCATGGCACCATGATCCGCGGCACACGTCGCCACCCCGGTCCGATCTTGCCAGCGTGCCGCAGTCGTGCCGCGCTGAACGCCGCGGCCGAGACCCAACTGTTCGCTTCGGCACCAAGCCCCGGGGAGAAATCAAAATCTCCATAGTGCTCGATCGCCTACCAGCGAACCGCGTTCGTCCAACGGGCTTCTGCGGCGGCCTCGCGCCGCACAAGCGCTTAATTCGTTTCGGCGAACATCCGTCTGTTTACGGATCAGGCGGCACGGTTCATGTACGCGATATACACATAAATGTGTCTCAACCCATCCCTGTCCAACGACCCCAATCTGCTGTGGACTGCGCTGGGGCTTAGTTGCCACCGAACTCCTGTTGCAGGAGTTCCAACGAACGACGGGAGGAAGCCGAGCAAGACTTTGCGTTTTTGCGGGCGCTGTGGCGCCCCCGGGTCTGCAAGCCGACCGTGCCAAGGCGGACGCGGACTTAGGTCGCATAGGCGAATCGGTTGCGGCGTAGGACTGCCGCCCGAGCGGATGTCGGAATAAACATTCACCGATAACAGGCTTCTCGCCCGGACAGGGCCCCGTGAAACAACAAGGAGTAACGGGGGATGACTGTACTGACATGATACGACGCCGCGAAACTGGCCGGACCAGATAGTCGGTTTATCGATTATACAGGAGACCAAGATGGCAGGCCCGATGGATCATGAACCACACGGCAAGCACCAGTCGAAGAAAGCCGCCGCCAGCGGCTGGATCGGGTCGGCGCTGGAATACTACGACTTTTTCATCTACGCCTCCGCGGCAGCTCTGGTGTTTCCGCAGATATTCTTCCCGTCGGGCAATCCCACGGTGGCTATCGTTGCGTCGCTCGCGACCTACGGCGTCGGCTACGTTGCCCGGCCCATCGGCGCGTTCTTCCTCGGGCACTGGGGCGATACGCACGGCCGCAAGACCGTGCTGCTGGTCTGCATGTTCCTGATGGGATTCTCAACCATGGCGGTCGCGTTCCTGCCGACGTATCAGCAGGTCGGAATGCTTGCGCCCTTGTTGCTGGTTATTCTGCGCCTGATCCAGGGTTTTGCCGTTGCCGGTGAAATATCCGGCGCCAGTTCGATGATTCTGGAGCATGCCCCATTCGGCCGGCGCGGCTATTACGCCAGCTTCTCGTTGCAGGGCGTGCAGGCCGGACAAATCCTGGCCGCGGCGGTGTTCCTGCCGTTGGCGCGCTTCATGCCGGCGGACATGTTCAACACCTGGGGTTGGCGCGTCCCCTTTCTGCTAAGCTTCTTTGTCATTGTCGCTGGCTACATCATTCGCCGCGAGGTCGACGAAACTCCCGCTTTCGCCGAGGAGGGCGACTATCACGAGGTTCCTCGCACCCCGATCGTCCAGGCGTTCAAGTATAGCTGGGCGGACATGCTGCGGGTCGTCTGCATGGCGCTGATGAATGTCATTCCGGTTGTCGCCACGATTTTCGGCGGCGCCTACGCCGTCCAGGCGGCTTACGGAATTGGCTTCAGCAAGGACGTCTACTTGTGGATCCCTGGTACTGGGTAATATCGTTGCGGTGTTTGTGATTCCCTATGTCGGCAATCTGTCGGACAAGATTGGCCGTAGGCCGCCGATCATTGTTGGTGCGTTGGCGTCCGGGGTGCTGTCGTTCGCCTACCTTTATGCCATCAGCATCGCGAACGTGCCGCTGGCGATCGTTATGTCGTTGCTGATGTGGGGTGTGGTCTACCAGGGCTACAATGCGGTTTTCCCAAGCTTCTACCCGGAGCTGTTCCCGACGCGGACGCGTGTCACGGCAATGTCCATCGGCCAGAACGTGGGAACGACCATTACCGCGCTGCTTCCGGCTTTGTTTGCCATGGTTGCGCCGCCCGGTTCGGCCAATGTTCCTCTGACAGTGGGTTCTATCGCCTTCGCCATCACTGCCGTCTCGGCCTTGGCGGCCTGGAGTGCACGCGAGACCTACCGGACGCATCTCAATGACCTCGGGGACGTAAGCGCGGTGCCCGTCGACAAGCTGGAGTATGACCGGATGCGCGGCGATTCCTTCGCCGATCCGCGATCGGCCGGGGTATCCGCGTGAGCGACCTTTCCCATATCCGGAAAGGATCCAACCGACTGCCGTGACGCAGCGTTGAGCGGCAGCACATGTGCGGGTTGCCGCTCGGCCACGTAAGTGCCTTTCTGCAACCACTTCGTTCTAAAGTTCGGGAGACACCCTCATGACGGTGCCACAAGCCGAGTTTATCCAGCGTGATCGGGGCTTGCATCCGCCGGCGTTCAGCCCGGGCTACAAGACCAGTGTTTTGCGTTCGCCTCGGCTTGCGTTGTGGTCGCTGCAAAATTCGCTGTCTGAATTTACTGGGCCAGTGTTCGGGCGGGAGGAACTGGGGCCGCTCGACCATGATCTGCTGCTGAACTACGCGAAGACGGGCGAACCCATCGGCGAGCGCACGATCGTGCACGGGCGCGTGCTGGATGAGAACGGGCGGGGCATTCCGAACACGCTGGTCGAGGTGTGGCAGGCCAACGCGGGTGGGAGGTACAGGCACAAGAACGACACCTATCTCGCACCGATAGATCCGAACTTCGGCGGCTGCGGGCGAATCATCACGGATGACACCGGTGCCTATGCCTTCCGCACGGTCAAGCCTGGAGCGTATCCGTTCCGCAACCACGTGAATTCCTGGCGCCCGGCACATATTCACTTCTCGCTGTCAGGTTCCGGGTTCGCCCAGCGGCTCATTACCCAGATGTATTTCGAGGGCGATCCGCTTATTCCGATGGACTCAATCCTCAACACCATCCCCGACCCGGCGGCGCGGCAGCGGCTGGTGGCGCCGTTGGACCTGAACGCCGCGTTGCCGCTGGACAGCCTGGCGTATCGCTTCGACATCGTATTGCGCGGAACCCGGTCGACGCTGTTCGAGAACAAGCTGCAAGGGAATTAGGCAATGACCACGCTTGATTATCTACCGGAAACGCCGTCCCAGACGGCTGGTCCCTATGTCCATATCGGTTTGATCCCGCATCAGGCTGGCTTCGATATCTTCGAGAAGCCGTTTGGCAATATCCTGGCCGCGCGGAACACGCAGGGGGAGCGAATTCGTATCGAAGGGCGTGTGCTGGACGGGCTGGGTTCCCCGTGCAAGGACATCCTGCTGGAGGTTTGGCAGGCCAACTCTGCCGGCCGCTATAACCATCCGAGCGATGGGCAAACGGATAAACCGCTCGATCCAGGCTTTCGCGGCTGGGGCCGCACCGGCACTGAATTCGACACCGGCCTGTATCGTTTCGACACAATCAAGCCAGGCCCGGTGATCGGGCGGCGTGGCTTCAAGCCGATGGCCCCGCACGTCAACATCTGGCTGGCCGCGCGCGGCATCAACATCGGCCTGGCGACCCGCATGTATTTCGAGGACGAAGCGGCGCTAAACGAGGAGGACCCGGTGCTGCGCATGATCGAACCCGCCATTCGCCGGCAAACCTTGCTTGCAAGGCGGGAGAACCGGGACGATGGCGTAGTCTACGTCTTCGACATCCGCCTTCAAGGCGAAAACGAAACAGTGTTCTTTGATGTCTGACGGAGCGCAGCCATGATCACCGGCAGGACCAAGCTGATCGTGCATCTCGGTTTTCCGACCGAATCGTTCAAGGCGCCGATGATCTACAACCCCTGGTTCGAGATGAAGGGGATCGACGTCATTGTCGTGCCGGTTGGGGTGGAACCGCCAAACTACCCGGATTTGCTGAAGATGCTGTTCCGGACCACCAACGTGCATGGCGCGCTGGTTACCATGCCGCACAAGGTGACGACAACTAAGCTGGTTGACGAGATGACCACCACGGCAAAGATCGCCGGTGCCTGCAATGCCATCCTGCGCCGTCCCGACGGGACGCTGCTGGGAGACATGTTTGATGGCGCGGGCTTTACCCGCGGGGTCGAGCGCAAGGGAAAACGCATCGCCGGGGCACGGGCGCTGGTCGTTGGTTGCGGCGGCGTCGGTTCCGCTATTGCGGCCTCACTGGCCGCGGCGGGCGCGTCGGCAATCGGGCTGTTCGACCCCGTAACAGGCTCCGCGGAAGCGCTGGGCGGCCGGTTGCGGCAGCACTATCCCGAACTGGAGGTGCTGACGGGATCGAAAGACCCCACCGGCTACGACATCGTCGTCAATGCGACGCCGCTCGGCATGAAACCGGGCGACCCGCTGCCCGTCGATGTCTCCAGGATAACCTCCGACACCTTCGTTGGCGAAGTCGTCATGAAAGAAGAATATACTCCATTCCTTCGCGCTGCCATGGACAAAGGGTGCACCATCCAGGTCGGCACTGACATGCTGTTCGAACAAATCCCGGCCTATCTGGAATTTTTCGGCTTCGGCACCAGCACGCCGGAGGAACTGCGCAGTGTTGCGACATTGAAATACTGAGCGTCCCATGAACCCGTTCGATTACTCGAAAGCCGTTTCGGATTTCTGGACCGCTCAGGGCCAGGCCCTGATGCGCGCACAGGAACAGGCCGGCAAGGCGCTGGCCGAAGGCCTGAAGGCCGCCGCATCCGGAAAAATTCCGATGATGCCCGCGATGCCTGCCGATCTTTCCGCCGGCGCGGGCGAACTTGCGCAGGCCAGCAAGTCCGTCATGGACCTGTGGTCGGCCGCAACCTCCGTCTGCGCCAGGCTGGCGACAAGCGTTCCCGCTGCGTCGGGCGGTGACGGTATCGTCGAGGCAACATTCCGGAAAATGGTCGATCCGCGGACGTGGATGGGGGGCACCGGAGAACTGGACGAAGCGCTCGGCCGCATGGCGGAAGGTCCGCGCTTCGCCGATTTGTGGGAGGCCGAGCGGCGCTATGCGGGCGTGTTGCAGGCGTGGATGAACCTGCGCCGGCGCAGCCTCGAGCACAACGCTGTTACGTTGGAGGCTTGGTTGCAGGCGGGCCGCCGGTTCACCGAGCAACTGGCCGCAGACGCGAAGCCCCCGGACGCCAAGGCGGCGCTGGCCCTGTGGGTGGAGACCGCCAATCGCGAATTGCTGGAAACCCAGCGGTCTGAGCGTTTCCTGCAGACGCAGGCTGCCATGATCCGCGCCACGACGGAACTTCGGCTGGCGCAGCAGGATCTTGTCGAACATTTTGGCAAGCAATACGGCTTTCCGACCCGCACCGAACTCGACGACGTGCACCGCACAGTAACCGAGCTGCGGCGCGAGTTGCGCGAAATGAAGCGGAAATCCACCCCGGCCACGCAACAAACCGTGCGGCGCATCGCCACCAGGCAAAGGGAAACGCACACATGACCCAGACCGGAACCACGGTGTTGTCGGATGCCGCGAAGATGGGCGCCAAAATCCTGACCGGGGGACAACTGCTGCACGACCTGCGTGATTCAGACGTGCAGATCGCGACGACCCCGAAGGATCTGGTCTGGAGCCAGGACAAGGTGAGCCTGTTCCACTTCCGCCCGCTGGCGGAACAGCGCATCCACGTGCCGCTGCTGATTTGTTACGGTCTGGTTGGGCGCTGGACGATGACAGACCTCCAACCCGATCGGTCGCTGGTTCGCAATCTTCTTGAACTGGGTGTGGATCTTTATGTCGTCGACTGGGGGAATCCATCCCGGGCGGATCGCTACCTGACACTCGATGACTATATCCTCGGCTATCTCTCCGACTGCGTAGGCGAAATCGCGAAGCGGGCCGGCGTGCCCAAGGTCAACCTGATGGGTGTCTGCGAAGGTGGCGTTTTCACCACGGCCTTCGCCGCCCTCGAACCAACCCGCGTCAACACGCTTTGCCTGACGATTACGCCGATCGATTTTCATGCCGACACGGTCGAGCAGCGTCTCGGTCACGGCTTCATAAACGTCTGGACCCGCAGCCTTAGCCCTGAGGACGTCGATCGTCTGATCGACGCAAACGGGAATCTCCCCGGTGAATTCATGGCCGCGATCTTCAATCAGATGTCCCCCATGCGCAGCCTGCTGAAATACAACCTCGACCTGCTGGAATTCGTGGATGACGAGCAGCGTCTCATGAACTGGCTCCGCATGGAAAAATGGATCGCCGATCGGCCGGACCATCCGGGCGAGGCGGCGAAACAATGGATGAAGGATCTGTATCAGCAGAACAAATTGGTCCGCAATGAATGGGAACTGGACGGACGAAGAGTGGATCTTGGGAATATCAAGATGCCGGTATTGAACGTTTACGCCAAGGACGACCACATCATTCCGCCTGCGACGTCCCGCGCTCTCGGACCAAAGGTCGGCAGTTCGGACTACACGGAACTGGCGCTGGCGGGCGGGCACATCGGCGTTTTCGTCGGCAATCGATCGCAAACGCTGTTCGCGCCCGCGGTGGCGTCATTCGTGGAAAAGCACGACGAGGCCGCGGCAAAGGCACAGGGCTAAGATCAACCCATATGCCATTTACGACCAACACCAAGGTCTCACTTTACTACAACGTCGCCGGGGAAGGGCCGGCGGTGTGCCTTATCAATGGCTATCGCCTTAGCAGCTTCGCCTGGCCGGCCGCGTTCATTGACCGTCTATCAGAACGATTATGCGTCGTCGCGTTCGACAACCGGGGCACCGGCCGCAGCGAAAAACCCGATGCCGGCTACGGCTTCGCAGATATGGCCGCGGACGTCATTGGCCTGCTCGACCACCTAAGACTTTCACGCGTTCATATATTCGGCTTTTCGATGGGTGGAGCCGTAGCCCAAGAGGTTGCCATCCGCTACGCCGATCGGCTGGATCGTCTGGTTTTGTTCGGGACTTTCTGCGGCGGAATCTGGGCGGAGCCCGCGTCGCTGTCCGTATTCAACCGCCTGACGGTGACAGACAAACAAACGCCGGAGGAGGCTGCGCGGCAGGCCTGGCCGGTGACCTATTCGCCGGAGTATCTGGCAACGCATGCCGAAGCCGTGGAACAGCAGATGCGCCGGGAATTGGAGTATCCGACACCGATATTCGTAGCCCAGCGACAGATGGAGTCGTTGCGGAAGTTTGATCGCTACCGCGACCTGCCACGGATCCAGTCGCCTACTTTGGTCGCGTCCGGCGCGCACGACGTTCTGGTGAAACCCCGGAACTCCAGGATACTGGCTTCGCGCATTCCGCATGCCCGGTTGGAATTGCTGCACGATCTCGGCCACCGCGCGATATGGGAAGCGCCCGACGAAATTGCCGATCTCGTCGGGGATTTTCTGATCAGGCCGATCGCGGGGAAGAAATGACATTTTCGCCGCTGGATTCCGACTTGCTGGGGCCGTTGTTCGCGACGGATGCCATGCGAGCCTGCTTTGCAGACACCGCCTGGATCGGCAGCATGTTGGCAGTCGAAGCCGCTCTCGCTCGCAGCCAAAGCTGGATCAGGCTCGCGCCGGACGCATTGGCACCGGCGATTGAGGCGATACGGCCGGAGGATCTCGACATCGCTTTGCTTGGCGTTCGCACGGGTGTAGCCGGAGTGCCAACGATTCCGTTCGTGCAGGCGGTGCAGAAGCGGCTGCCCGCGGACCTGGAGCGATATTTCCATAAGGGCGCAACCACTCAGGACATCATCGATACCGCGCTGGTGCTTCGGGTGCGCGACGCATTGGACCTGATTGCAGGCGATCTCAGCGCGATCATTGCCGGATTGTCGCGCATGGCCGATGAGCACCGGTCGACGGCGTGCGTGGGACGCAGCTACGGTCAGCACGCCGCGCCGATCAGTTTCGGCTACAAGGTTGCCGTTTGGCTGACCGGTATCGCCGATGTGGCGGATCGCCTGGCGGATTTGCGGACGCGGGCGTTGGTCCTGTCGCTCGGCGGCCCTGTCGGCACTCTGGCTTCGCTGGGCGCGGATGGGCCGGGCGTTCTGCGCGGCGTAGCGCAAGAACTGGGTCTCGGCGTGACCCCGTTATGCTGGCATACCAGTCGTGGCCGGATTGCGGAAATTGGCGCATGGCTTGTGCAATTGACTGGCGCCCTGGCGAAGATGGCGACCGATGTCGTCCATCTCGTTTCGACGGAGGTGGGTGAGGCGGCGGAGCCTCCGATGCCCGGGCGGGGCGGTTCATCGGCCATGCCGCACAAGCGCAACCCGGTCGGTTCCACGATCATCCTGGCCGCGCACACGTCGGCCAAAGGGCATCTGCTGACGTTGTTCGAGGCCATGGCCAGTGCGCACGAGCGTCCGGCCGGCCTGTGGCACGCGGAATGGACCGCACTGCCGTCGCTGTTCGGTCTTGTTTCGGGCGCGTTGCGGGAGGCCAGGCTTCTTGCCCAGGGACTTGTTGTCTACCCGGACCGGATGCGCGCGACGATCGGTCTGACCTGCGGTCTGCTGTTCGCCGATGCGGTAGCCGGGCGGCTCGCGCCCGGGCTTGGCCGCGAAGCCGCGCATCGCCTGGTCGAGCAAGCGGCTGAAGAAGTCCGCCTGACAGGTGCGACCCTGACCGACGTGCTGGCTCGAAACCCGGCTGTACAGAATGCCGAGGTTGATTTCGCGGACGCTTTCGATCTCGCACCAGCCGTTGCCGCCGCGGCGCGGTGGGTCGATCCGGCCCTGCAACACGCCGCTGCTATTCGCGAACGCCTTGAACAACGGGAGGAACCTGCATGACACAAAACGCCGAGGCCGTTTTGGGCACTTGGAAGCTGCGGTCCTACGAACGCGAAGAAACCGCCACCGGCCGAAGGCACGATCAGTTCGGGGAGCGCCCGGACGGGTATCTGGGGTATGCGCCGGATGGGCGGATGTACGCCATCTTTATCCGCCGGGACCGTGCCGCGCCGCGGGATGTCGTCCCCACGGAGGAGGAAGGCGTTCAGTTGCTGGGCTCGATGGTGGCCTATGCCGGAACGTATACGCTCGGCGACAAGCAGGTCACGCATCACATCGATATTTCCTGGAACCAGGGCTGGACCGGAACCGATCAGGTTCGCTTCTTCGAACTGGACGGGACCACCCTGACGATCACAACTGCGCCGTATCGAAGCTATCTGGACGGCAAGGAAGGGCGGTCGATTCTCGTTTGGGACAAGGTGCCAAGGCCATGAGCGCGTTCAGCCTGGACGGGCGGCATGCGCTGGTTACCGGGGCGTCCAGCGGGCTTGGTCGGCATTTCGCCAGGGTGCTCGCCGCGGCGGGCGCAACGGTCACCGCGGGCGCCCGCCGGGAGGCAGCACTCGCGGAAACCGTCGAAGCGATCGGCGCCAGGGCGCACAGCGTCCGCATGGACGTTACAGATGCAGACAGCGTCGCGCAGGCGTTCGCCGCGGCCGAAGCGCGGTTTGGTCCTGTCACGGTGGTCATAAACAATGCCGGAGTAACGATCACGAGGGCCGCTCTGGACGTGGCGGAGAGTGACTGGGCGAGCGTGATCGACACAAATCTGAGGGGCGCCTGGCTGGTCGCCCGGCATGCGGCGCAGAGGATGATTCATCATTCCGTGCCAGGCAGCATCGTCAACATCGCCTCGATTCTCGGCCTGCGCGTGTCGGGCGGGGTCGCACCTTATGCGATTTCTAAAGCCGGCGTCGTGCAGATGACGAAATCGCTCGCGCTGGAGTGGGCGCGGCATCGCATCCGGGTCAATGCGCTGGCGCCGGGCTATATCGAAACCGAACTGAACGATGCTTTCTTCAGCAGCGACGCCGGCAAGGCGCTGATCCGGCGGATACCGCAGCGGCGGCTGGGCGAAGCCAGGGAACTGGACGGCCCGCTGCTTCTGCTTGCCTCTGATGCCGGGTCGTACATGACCGGTAGTGTCGTCGCGGTTGATGGCGGGCATCTCGTCAGCGGACTGTGAATGAACCATTTCGACTGCTCAGGAGGATACGATGGACCAGCAAACCGCCGGCCACCCGTTCGAGACCGGGCTTGATCGCCACCCGGCCAACTTCGTTCCCCTTTCCCCCGTCAGTTTTCTTCGCCGCGCCGTCAGTTCGTTCCGCGACAAGATTGCCGTGATCGACGGCGAAAGGCGGCTCAGCTACGCCGATCTGTATGAACGTTGCGTGCGGCTGGCGGCGGCTTTGGCGGATCGAGGCGTAGGACGGCTCGACACGGTGGCGATCCTGGCCTCGAACGTTCCGGAAATGATCGAGGCCCATTTTGCCGTGCCGATGCTGGGGGCGGTACTGAATCCGCTGAACACCCGCCTGGATGCGGCGACGATCGCTTTTTCCTTGAACCACGGGCGGGCCAAGGTGCTGATCGTGGATCGCGAGTTTGCGCCGCTGGTCTCGATCGCGCGGCATCAGTTGGACCATGATGTCCTGATCGTCGATATCGAAAACCCGGGGCTGCCGGACGCGCCGGCCATGGGCGAAATTACCTATGAGGCTCTGCTGGCCGGCGCCAGGCCATTGTTCGAATGGCGGGAACCGGAGGATGAGTGGCAGTCGATTTGTCTTCTGTACACATCGGGGACGACCGGCGATCCGAAGGGCGCCGTGTACAGTCATCGGGGCGCGTATCTTCAGGCCCTGAGTAATGCGTTAATGTTCGGGTTGAGCTTCGACAGCGTCTATCTCTGGACCCTGCCGATGTTCCATTGCAGCGGTTGGTCCTACCCATGGGCGGTGGTTGCTGTGGGGGGAACGCAGGTTTGCCTGCGGAAGGTCGATACAGCAATGATCTTCCAGTTCATCGCGCAACACCATGTGACGCACCTGTGTGGCGCCCCGATCGTCCTGAATATGCTGGCGCAGGCCCCTGCGGCGCAGCGGGTTGCATTCAGCCAGACAGTGAATGTCGCAACGGGTGGCGCGGCGCCGCCGTCTTCGGTTCTGCGTGCCATGGAGGAACTTGGTTTTCGGGTTACCCATTTATACGGCGCGACCGAGACCTATGGCCCGGCGACATCTTGCGTCCCCCAGCCTGAATGGAATGACGGGCCGCCGGACCAGCGCTTTCTCAACATGGCCCGGCAAGGCGTCGCGTATCCGACAGTCGCGGACATGATGGTTGCGGACGTCGCAACGATGACGCCCGTGCCGCGGGACGGGACGACGATGGGCGAACTGATGATGCGCGGCAACACGGTAATGAAGGGTTACCTGTCCAACCCGGCTTCAACGGGAAAGACCCTGGTTGGCGACTGGTATCTGTCCGGTGACCTGGCGGTATGGCACCCGGACGGCTACATCGAGATCAAGGACAGATCGAAGGACATCATCATCTCCGGCGGCGAGAACATCTCCACGCTGGAGGTGGAGGAAGTGCTGTCGCGCCACCCGGCGGTGTTGCTGGCGGCCGTTGTTGCACAGCCGGATGCGACCTGGGGCGAAACCCCTTGCGCGTTCCTGGAGCTGAAACCGGATGGTGCCGCTGTCACTGAGGCGGAAATCATTCAGTTTTGCCGGCAATCGCTGGCTCGGTTCAAAGTGCCGAAACGGGTTGTGTTCGGCGACATCCCGAAAACCTCCACGGGCAAGATCCAGAAGTTTACGTTGCGGGAGTGGGCGACCGGCCGGGATCAGGCATCCGGCTGACCGGCGGCGGGTAGCGATATACACAGCCCGGCCCTGACCCAAACGCAGGCGCGGTTTGACGGAGGTCATACCGCCAGGGCGAGGGCCCGTGGCAACGTGCGTATCGAAGCCGCAAACGAAAGGACCTGCGCCATGTCCATCTTCAACAAGCTTGCCAGCTTGGCACGATCGGCGGGTGAGGTTTGGCGCGAAGTCTGGGAGCTGACCATCCGGGAAACCTCCTTCCAACTGAAATCGCGACCGACCCGCCGCGCCGGTCGCTGAACCGGCCCGAAAGTTCCCGGCAGTCGCCGAACCGAGGACGCGGGAGTGAATCCCAGCCCGCGCCACGATCGGTTACCATTTGGTTAACAAGACGTTCGCCGCAGAAAAGCCTTGCAATCCAGCGTCCCTTGCCCGATATGACGCTTGTCTTTCCGTGATTGCGTGATTGGCGGGCCGTCGGCCCGTATTTCCGGAAAATTCCATCTGCAAACCCTTCGTCCCCATTAATCGCGCGGGGCGGCGAATTATCAAGCGCTTGCCGTTTACACACCGTGGCGGGCGCTGGAGCATACCTATACTCGTGACCAATCCTACTTTCGCGGCGCTCGGTCTGGCCGAACCGCTGTTGCGCGCGCTTGACGCTCGCAAGTTTGTTATTCCTACCCCGATCCAGGCGGACTCGATCCCTCCCTTGGTCGCGGGCAAGGACCTGTTGGGCATCGCCCAAACCGGCAGCGGCAAGACCGCGGCCTTTACCCTGCCGATTCTCCAGCACCTCGGGGCGCACGCCGTCCGCCCGGCGCCGTTCGTGACGCGGGCCCTGATACTCGCACCGACTCGCGAACTGGCTCTGCAAATCGATGAGACGGTGCGTGCGCTCAGCATGCATATGCGGGTGCGTACCGTGGTGATCATCGGCGGCGCCAGCCGCTTCAAGCAGGTCGAGGCGATGCGCCGCGGCGCCGATATCGTCATCGGCACGCCCGGTCGCGTCTGCGACCTGATGCAGACGCGTGAACTGCAACTCGGCGCCGTGACGCATTTCGTCCTCGACGAGGCGGACCGGATGCTCGACCTCGGCTTCATCAAGGACATCCGCCGCATCGTCGCGGCGCTGCCGCCGAAGCGTCAGTCCTGCCTGTTCTCCGCCACCATGCCGAACGAAGTCGCCACGCTGGCCAACAGCCTGCTGCGCGATCCGGTCCGCGTGGAGATCGCGCGCCTGGAGGAGACCACGCCGAAGATCGACCAGTTCGTTCATCACCTGCCGCAAAGCGGCAAGCAGTCGCTGCTGCTGAACATGCTGGGCGACACCTCCCTGTCGCGGGTCATCGTGTTCACGCGCACCAAGCACGGCGCCAACAAGGTGGCTGGCGTGCTGGAAAACGCCGGCATCCAGGTCAACGCGATCCACGGCAACAAGAGCCAGCCGCAGCGTGAGAAGGCCCTGCGCGACTTCCGCACCGGGCGTGCCCGGGTGCTGGTCGCCACCGACATCGCCGCGCGCGGCATCGATGTGACCGGCATTTCCCACGTGATCAACTTCGACCTGCCGGCGGAGCCCGAGAGCTATGTCCATCGCATCGGCCGCACCGCCCGTGCCGGCGCCGCGGGCATCGCGATCTCGTTCTGCGATCCGTCGGAGCGCGTGATCCTGCGTCAGATCGAGCGGCAGATGAACCAGACGATCGAGATTGTCGGCGACGCACCGCCGCCGATGACGCATCAGCCGAGGCGTCCGTCCGCCCCCGGCCAGGCCGCGCGCCGCCGCTTCAGCGACCGCGGCAGGGGCATGCGCTCCGCTGCGTAAATGACGACGCTCTACATCGACGGCGACGCCTGCCCGGTCCGCGACGAAGTCTATCGTGTCGCCGATCGGCTGGGCTTGCCGGTGTTCGTGGTGGCGAATGGATCGCGTCCGATCCGCCCGGCGGGGCGGCCGAACGTGACCATGATCACCGTGGAGGCTGGCGCCGACGTCGCCGACGACTGGATTGCCGAGCGGATCACGGCAGCGGATGTCTGCATCACCAGCGACATCCCGCTGGCGTCCCGCTGCCTCGCGAAGGGCGGCCGCGCCCTGGCCTCCAACGGCAAGATCTGGACCCCGGACAATATCGGCAACGCCCTCGCCGGACGTGAGGTCGGCCGCTACCTGCGGGAAATGGGGATGAACACCGGCGGTCCGTCGCCCCTGACGAAGCAGGACCGCTCGCACTTCCTGAGTGCGCTTGATACGCTTGTCAGGGCGGCGCAGCGGGCGGTTCCGCTACGGCCGCGAACCACACAGCCGCCGGTTTAGCGAGCTGGGCGGTCGATCCAATTCCGTCATGGTTGGGCTTGGCCCCACAGGCGTCAGGATAAGGGGTCACGCAGAGCACGGCGTTCTCTACATTCGTCATAGCCCGGCTTGTCCGGGTCACCTGTCGCGGCACGTGCTTGCATAGGTGGCCCGGACAAGCCGGGCCATGACGGTGAGAGAACAAGGCCCCGAGTAAACTCTACCCCTCGCTTCCCCTTATGCTGATACGCGTGGGGTTGGCCGGCCATGGCGGCTAGAGGAGCCGCCGGACTAAAGGCAGTCGTTCCTGGACGCCGTCCGACCCGCGTCAGGCCGAAGCCGTTGCGCTGCTGGGCCGGGGAACAGCCTTGCTAGTGTCGAATGGAACTTCGACATCGATCTCGAGCGTCGAGACGGAGGCACCGCGGTCCATCTTGATCTGCACCGCGTCGCGCTCGACGGTGATGTGCTTGGCGATGACCGCGAGAATCTCCTCCTGCAACGTGGCAAGCAGGTCGGATTTGCCGATGACGCTGCGTTCGTGCGCCAGCAGGACCTGCAGCCGGTCGCGCGCGACCGGCGCCGAGCTGTTTTTGCGGAACAGGCTCATCAGGTTCATGCGACTCTCCTGCCGAACAGGCGGCCCATAAGGCCCTTGCGGTCGAGCGGGACGACCACGTCCACCGTTTCGCCGCGCAGGCGGCGAGCGGCGTCGAAGTAGGCGCGGGCCGGGGCGCAATCCGGATTGTTCAGCGTCACCGGCGATCCCATGTTCGATGCCCGAAGGACTTCCTCGCTTTCCGGAATGATCCCGAGTAGCGGGATCGAGAGGATTTCCAGGACGTCGTCTACCTTCAGCATTTCGTTGCGCGTGGCACGGCCCGGGTCATAGCGCGTGACCAGCAGGTGCTTTTCCACCTTCTCACCTTTCTCCGCGCGTAGCGTCTTGGAATCCAGCATGCCGATGATGCGGTCGGAGTCGCGGACGGATGACACTTCGGGGTTGGTGACGACGACCGCGACGTCGGCGTTGCGCATCGCCAGCAGGGCGCCGCGTTCGATGCCCGCCGGGCTGTCGCAGATCACCCAGTCGAATTTCTCGCGCGCCTCGGCGATGACCTTGTCGACGCCCTCATTCGTCAGGGCGTCCTTGTCGCGGGTCTGCGAGGCCGGCAGCAGCGACAGCGTATCGATCCGCTTGTCTCGGATCAGTGCCTGCGCCAGCTTGGCATCGCCTTGCACCACGTTGATCAGGTCGAACACCACGCGGCGTTCCGCCCCCATCACCAGGTCCAGGTTGCGCAATCCCACGTCGAAATCGATCACCACGACATTCTCGCCGCTGCGCGCCAAGGCGGCGCCAAGGGCGGCGGTCGAGGTTGTCTTGCCGACGCCGCCCTTGCCGGACGTAACCACCAGCACCTTGCCCATCCGCGTTCCCCTCTATTCCAAGACTGAAATCTTCATCCGATCGCCGTCGAGCCAGGCTTGCACCGGCTTGCCGAGGATTTTGGCGGGCATGTCGTCCGCCGTCTGGTAGACGCCGTCGATCGACAGCAGCTCGGCCTGCAACTTGGTGCAGAAGATCCGCGCGTGGGCGTTGCCGTTCAACCCGGCAATGGCTCTTCCACGTAACGTTCCGTAGACGTGAACCGATCCGCCGGCCATGACCTCGGCGCCGGACGCAACCGACCCCAATACGGTGACGTCGCCGCGTTCAAACACCACTGACTGGCCGGAACGAACCGGTTCGTTGATCACCAGGGTGTTGGCTTCCGCCGAAGCGTGCGCCGGCTCGGGATGATGCGGTGTGGCGGGCTTGTCGTGATGCGGCTCGGGCGCCTCAACAGGGCGGCCGGGTTTCGTCGATGCCGGCAACGATCGGCCCCAGGCTTCAATACCGGGCCAGGACGGGTGCGCGCCCTCGGTGCCGATGATGCGGATGCCGCGCTGTTCAAGCAGTTGCAGGAATTCGGCGACGCCGCGTTGCTCGTGCGGGATGCTGCCAAGATCGACCACGACAGGGCGCGAATCGAAGAAATTAGGCGACCGTTCCATCTGCGCATCCAGAGCGGCCAGCCAGTCGGTCAGGGGCACTTCGGGCGCCAAGACCAGGGCCATGATGGAGCGGCCACGAAGGCGGATCAACGGGCGTGTTTCGGATGTTGTCACGCCTTTCGACGTACCCGCTGGACGCTGTCCGGTCAACGACAAACAGGGTAGCTGCCACAAAATAATGTGGATAACCCTTCAGACCGACCGCTAGGGGTTGTAGTAGACCCTCATAAGGCCCCTAGAATTTGTGATCGTCGCGAGAGCGGATGGCGATGCGGCCCGAGTCGCCGAACCGTCACACAAGAAGTACCGCCGTGGTGCTATTGTCGAAACTCGGGCGGTTGCGCGACAGCGGGCTGCCACCGAACCCGGATGAGGCAAAAGCGTGCTTGAATTCGTCGACGTCAGCCGCCGATTCGGTGACAGGCTCGCGGTGGCTCGTGCCTCCGTGACGTTCCATGACGGGGAAATGGTCGGCATCATCGGACGCTCGGGCGCCGGGAAGTCCACTGTGCTCCGCCTGATCAACCGGCTGACCGATGCCTCCGAGGGGCGTATCCTGTGCGACGGGATCGACGTCACCCGGTTGCGCGGCAAGGCGCTGCGGGCGTGGCGCGCACGGACGGCGATGATCTTCCAGCAGTTCAACCTGGTGCACCGCCTCGACGTGCTGACGAACGTCATGTGCGGGCGGCTCAATGAAATGCCGGCGCCGCGGGTGCTGCTGAAATGGTTCACGCCGGCGGAGCGGGCGCTCGCCATCCGCGCGCTCGATCGCCTGGGCATGGCGGAGTTCGCGCTGAACCGCGCCGATGCGCTCTCCGGCGGCCAGCAGCAGCGGGTTGCGATTGCCCGCGCCCTGATGCAGCAACCGAGGATCCTGCTGGCCGATGAGCCGATTGCCTCGCTCGATCCGCTCAATGCCAAGGTCGTGATGGATGCGCTGGCGGAGATCAACCGGCGCGACGGCATCACCGTCCTGACCAACCTGCACACGCTTGATACCGCGCGCGCCTATTGCCGCCGCATCATCGGCATGTCCGCCGGGTGTATCGTCTTCGACGGCGCCCCCGAAGCGCTGACCGAACCGGTCATCCGCGAGATCTATGGCCACCCGGGTCAGGACGCGCTGGACGAACGGATCACCTCCACCGGCCTGCCCGAGGGCGTCCTCGCCGCCCTGCCGGGTTAAGCCGCGGTGACTGCACTCAATCCCCTGGACGATCCGGCATGGAGCGTGTTCCAGCATCGTTTCGGGGCACTCCGCCGGGCGCGCCAGACCGAGACGCTGCTGACCTTCGCCGCGGTCATCCTGCTGTTCGTGGCCGCGGCGGCGTGGACCGGTTTCCTGCCGGGAACCGTCGCCGAGGGCATCCCGCGTATCGGCGAGTATTTCGGCAAGCTGTTCTCCATCGAACCGAACGGCTCGGCGCAACCGGTCGCGGTTATTGCACTGCCGCATCTGCTCGGCGGCGTGAAGCAGCCGCAGTCCATTGCATACTGGTTCTATCGTATCGACGTCTGTCTGGGGCTGCTGTGGCAGACCATCCAGATGGCGATCCTGGCGACCGCTCTGGGTTTCGCCGCGGCATTCGCATTGTCCTTCCCGGCGACGCGCAACCTGGTTGGCAGTCGCGGTATCGTTTTCGCCACGCGCCGGTGCCTGGAACTGATGCGGACCGTCCCGCAGGTCGTGCTGGCATTCATCCTGGTCTGGCCGTTCGGCATCGGCCCGCTGGCCGGCATCCTGGCGATCACGATCCATACAACCGGCACCCTGGGAAAGCTGTTTTGTGAATTGAACGAAACCACCGAGACCGGCCCGATCGACGGTATCCGCGCCGCCGGCGGGTCATGGCTGGCGCAGATGCGCCTCGGCGTTGTGCCGCAGGTGATGCCCGGTTTCCTGAGCTACGCACTGTTGCGGTTCGAGATCAACGTGCGCTCCTCCACCATCATCGGGTTCGTCGGCGCCGGCGGCATCGGCCAGGAGCTGAAGCGGGTCATCGGCTTCAATATCTATGAGGAAGTCAGCGCGATCGTCATCCTGATCCTGCTGATCGTTGTCGCCATCGACCTGACATCCGAGCAAATCCGCCGCCGCTTTATCGGCGTGATCGCATGAGCGGCGCGGCCACTGCCGAACGCGTCCGCTATCCGGAGATTTTTCGTCGCCGCGGGTGGCTGCGCTGGCTGTGCCTCGCCGCGGTGCTTGGCTATCTCGGCTATCTGCTGTGGCTGTTCGATTTCGTCCGGGTGTTTACAGATCTGCCGCGCGTCTGGGTGATCGTGCGGCTGATGCTGGACTGGTCCTCGATCCTGGAGTGGGACCACGCGGAATTATGGCAGTCGATGCTGGAAACCGTCGCGATGGCCTATCTCGGATCCATGCTGGCGCTTGTTTTCGCCGTGCCGCTGGGCTTCCTGGGCGCGCGGAACATCATACCGGCTAATGTCTTCCATTTCGTTACGCGCCGGTTATTCGATGGCCTGCGCGGGCTCGACCAGTTGATCTGGGCACTGGTCTTTGTCCGCGCCATGGGGCTCGGGCCGATCGCCGGTATACTGGCCATTGCCGTGGCCGAAACCGGGATACTGGCGAAGCTTTTCGCCGAGGCGGTGGAGAGCATCGACCGCAAGCAGGTAGATGGCATTACCGCAACCGGGGCGGGCTTCATCGGCCGGCTTCGCTATGGCGTACTGCCGCAGGTGCTGCCGGTGATGATCAGCCAAACGTTGTATTCGATTGAGTCCAACTCACGCGAGGCGACCATTCTGGGGCTGGTCGGCGCCGGCGGCATCGGGCTGCGGCTGTCGGAGCGAATTCAAATCAATGCCTGGGATCAGGTCGCTTACGTTATCGTGCTGATTTTGGTATCGGTTGCAATCATCGATACGACGTCACGCTATCTGCGCCTGCGGCTGATCGGCGGGCCGAACGGCTAGATCTATCAGCACCCGCGGCACCGTGCGACCTTCGCCGGCATGGCAACGCGGCGCGGCTGGAGAGTCGCCCCCGATGGTGGTTAGTATGAATGCCCGCTTCAACGGCACCGCGAAGCCTTCGAGGAACGACGGACATGATCGAGGAAATCCGCGACATCACTACCCGCGCCGGCGCGATGGAGACCTTCATTGTCCACCCGGAGCGCAACGGTCCGCATCCCGCCGTCTTCCTGCTGATGGACGCTCCAGGCATCCGCGAGGAGCTGTATGACATGGCCCGGCGGCTCTGCACCGTGGGCTATTACGTCGTGCTGCCGAACCTGTATTACCGTGCCGGCAAAGATACGAAATACGGACCCGACGTGCTCGCCAAGGGCAGCGCCGAGCAGGCCCGCATGCGCGCCGTCCGCACCAAAATGACGATTCCGCCGGTGATGGAGGACATCGCCGATTTGCTGACCTTCCTGATGTCGCAGTCCGCCGCGAAGCCCGGGCCGGCCGGCGCACATGGCTATTGCATGAGCGGTCCGTACGCCCTTGCGGCCGCCGCGCGATACCCGGATCGTATCGCAGCCGCCGCATCATTCTACGGCACGTGGCTGGTCAGCGACGCGGAGGAAAGTCCGCATCTGACGCTGAGTCAGGCCAAGGGCGAACTTTATATCGCCTGTGCCGAGCACGACGAATTGGCGCCGCTGCCGATGGTCGGCGAGTTGAAAGCTCTGTTCGACAAATCCGGCGCCACTGGCGAACTCGAGATGTACCCCGGCGTCCACCACGGCTTCGCGTTCCCGCAGCGTTGGTGCTACGACAAGCCGGCCGCCGAACGTCATTGGGAGCGGCTGATCGCTTTGTATCGCCGCCGCCTGTGATGCCGGGATTCTGCCCCGGCGATTTATAATTCGTGCGCAACATAAGGCCGCACCATCTTTGCCGGATCGACGATCCGGTCGAACTCCGCTTCATCGACAAAGCCCAGTTTCAGCGCCGCGGCCTTCAGCGTCAGGTCGTGATCCATCGCATGGTGCGCGATCTGCGAAGCCTTATCATATCCAATGACCGGCGCCAGAGCGGTCACCAGCATCAGCGAGCGGTCGACATACTCCTTGATCTTCGCAAGGTTCGGTTTCGTGCCCTCGACCAGGAATTTACGGAAATTCGTGCAGCCGTCGGTCATGATCGTAATGGAGTGGGTGATATTGAAGATCATCAACGGCTTGTAGACGTTCATCTCCAGATACCCGCCCGCGCCGCCGAAGCCCACCGCCACATCGTTTGCCATGACCTGGGCCGCGATCATCGTCAGCGCTTCGGCCTGCGTCGGATTGACCTTGCCCGGCATGATCGAGGAACCGGGTTCATTCTCGGGTATCTCGAGTTCCGCGAAACCGGCGCGCGGGCCGCACGACATCAAGCGGATATCGTTAGCGATCTTATACAGCGATACCGCAAGCGTGCGCAGCGTTCCGGACAACTGCACCAGCGCGTCGTGCGCCCCCTGCACGGTGAATTTGTTCGGTGCCGTGACGAACGGCAGCCCGGTCAGCGTCGCGATCTCCGCCGCTGCCGCCTCGGCGAAACCCGGAGCCGCATTGATGCCGGTGCCGACCGCGGTTCCGCCCAACGCCAGATGATAAACGCTGTTCAGCGCGGACTCGATCCGTTCTAAATCGTCGCTCAGCATCCCGGCATAGCCCGACCATTCCTGCCCGAGCGTAATCGGCGTCGCATCCTGCATGTGGGTGCGTCCGATCTTGACGATGTCCTTCCAGTCTTCGGATTTGGCGGCGATCGAGTCGCGAAGCGCGGTGACAGCCGGCAGCAAGCGTCCTTTCACGTTCGTCGCGGCAGCGATGTACATCGCTGACGGAAACGAATTGTTGGAAGATTGCGACATGTTGACGTGGTCGTTCGGATGTACCGGCGTCTTGCTCCCCAGTTCAGTTCCCGCGAGTTGGCAGCAGCGGTTGGATACGACCTCATTGACGTTCATGTTGAATTGCGTGCCGCTGCCGGTCATCCAAACATGCAGCGGGAACATGTCGTGGTGCTGCCCGGCAATGATTTCGTCGCAGACCGTAACAATCAGCGACCGGGCCGGATCGTGCAGCCGGCCGCCCGCGGCATTGACGATGGCGCAGGCTTTTTTCAATATTGCGTAAGCTGTTATCATCTCACGCGGTATCAGGTCCTTGCCGATACTGAAGTGCTCCAGCGATCGCTGGGTCTGCGCGCCCCACAGCTTGTCGGCGGGGACTTCCACCATGCCGAGGCTATCGGTTTCCCTGCGGACTTCGGTCATACGTAATGCCTTCCGTATGTCGCTGTTCTGTTCGCCTGGCCGGGGGCGCTGTCCGGATAAATCGTGGCAGGCTTTTAATAAGGCACTCGACCACTTCGACGCCGGCCTGACAAGCGGCAAATAAGTGAATGCAGAGGAGGTTTCTGGCGCTTGTGCAACAAATGCCAGGCCTTGCAGGGCGGAAAATCCGGCGTCCGATGTCGTGGCGGACCCCGGTATCCAGGTCACCGCTGCTTGATCAATCCCGACCCGCCCATCTGCGCCCGCGTCGCTTCCATGCTCTCCGCGACCGCCAGGGCGGCGGCCAGCGCCCGGCGTCCGACCGCGGCATTGACCAGCACCGGCGCCCCATCCCGGATCGAGGCAACGAACGCCGCGTGTTCCGCCGCCAGTGAATCCTGATCGATCCAGGACACCTCTTCATATCCGAAACCGGGTACGCCCGGCACCGGCTGCTGGGAGGCGGCCAAAGCACCGTTCTCTCCCGCCGCGCGACCGATGACAGTCAGCGTGCGGGTGGCAAAATCCGCCGCGACGTAAGAATCCTGGGCGAAGATTCGCATCCGCCGCTCGGTCCGCGGCGAAATCCGGCTGGCGGTGATCGCCGCCACCGCGCCGTTGCGGAAGCTCAAGCGCGCATTGGCGATATCCTCACGCGGACTGGCGACCGGCGCGCCGACTGCGTCCACCCGTTCAAGGTCGCTGTCCACCAGCGCCAGCACAAGGTCGAGGTCATGGATCATCAGGTCGAGGATGACCGAGACATCCGTCCCGCGCGGCTTGAACGGCGCGATGCGGGTCGCCTCGATATAAAGCGGCGCGCCGATCCGTGCCGCCATGGCCTGATACGCCGAGGAGAACCGCTCCAGGTGACCGACCTGCAGCACGAGGCGGCGTTCGGCGGCCAACGCGGCCAGTTCGTCGGCCTGCGCCAAGGTCGCGGCGATCGGCTTTTCCACCAATACGTGCTTGCCCGCGCGCAGCGCCCTGGACGCGAGATCGTAGTGGACCTCCGCCGGGGCGGCGATGATCATGGCGTCCACGAGACCCAGCAGGTCAGCGAAATCCGCCTCCTTGGCGCCGGCCTCCCAACCCACGGTCTTGGCGCGCTCCAGGTCGGGATCATAGACGCCCATGAGTTGCGTGCGATCGGAAGCCGCAACTTTCAGAGCATGGTAGCGGCCGAAATGGCCTGCCCCGGCAAGGCCGACGCGCAAAGGGGACTCGGTCATGACAATTCCCAAACCGGAAAATTAGAATGCAGCCTTCTTGTATCGGCCCCTCACACATCCTGCCGCGTCGGGTCGTGTCAAGAGGGACGTTCCGGGCGACACAACGAATTGCCGGTGCGGCCGGATCGAAAGGCCATTGTACACCCCCGAACCGGTCCCCTCTGGGGGGTGTTGAACCAACCGGCAACCGCAACCAGCGACGGGATCGCGCGGGCGCGTCCAAGCAAATCACTGGAAACCGCCACCGCCATGTGCTGAATCCCCGCCCGTATCGATGAGGAGCCACCACGTGCGCATAACGATGATCGGCGGCGGCTATGTCGGCCTGGTGTCAGGCGCCTGCTTCGCCGAATTCGGCACCGAGGTGACGGTCGTCGAGGCCGACACCGGCAAGCTCACCGCACTGCGCGAAGGTCGCATGCCGATCTACGAGCCCGGCCTGGAAAAGCTGGTGCAAGAGAACGTCAAGGCCGGCCGCCTGACCTTCACCGGCGACCTCGCCGCCGGGGTGGCGGGTGCGGAGGCCGTCTTCATCGCCGTCGGCACGCCGACGCGGCGCGGCGACGGCCACGCCGACCTGACCTATGTCTATGCCGCGGCCGAGCAGGTGGCCCGCGCGCTGACCGGGTATGCGGTGATCGTCACCAAGTCCACGGTCCCCGTCGGCACCGGGCGGCGCATCCAGGAGATCGTCAGTTCCACCCGCCCCGACCTGGAATTCGACGTCGCCTCCAATCCCGAATTCCTGCGGGAGGGCAATGCCATCGGCGATTTCATGCGGCCGGACCGCGTCGTCATCGGCGCCGAGTCGGACCGCGCGCGCGACGTGATGCGCGTGCTGTATCGCCCGCTGTACCTGATCGAGGCACCGATCGTGTTCACCTCGATCGAGACGGCGGAACTGACGAAATACGCCGCCAACGCCTTCCTGGCGATGAAGGTGACCTTCATCAACGAGATGGCGGATCTGTGCGAGAAAGTCGGCGCCGACGTGCACGACGTCGCGCGCGGCATCGGCCTGGATGGCCGCATCGGCCGCAAGTTCCTGCATCCGGGTCCGGGCTATGGCGGGTCCTGCTTCCCCAAGGACACGCTCGCGCTGGTGCGCACGGCACAGGATTTTGGCGCGCCGTCGCGCCTGGTCGAAGCCACGGTCGCGGTCAACGACGCGCGCAAATCGGGCATGGCGATGCGGGTGATCGCCGCGTGCGGCGGGTCGGTGCGCGGCAAGACGATCGCCGTGCTCGGCCTGACGTTCAAGCCCGAGACCGACGACATGCGCGACTCGCCTGCGCTGGCGATCGTCGATCGGCTGGCCGGAGACGGCGCCCGCATCCGCGCCTTCGACCCGGAGGGCATGGAGCAGGCGCGCCCGCTGCTGCCGGAGTCGGTGGTCTATTGCAGCGACGCGCTGGATGCCGCCGCCGGCGCGGATGCGCTGGTGCTGATCACCGAATGGAACGAGTTCCGCGCACTGTCTCCGGCGCGCCTGGGCGAGGCGATGCGCGGCCGGGTGCTGGTCGATCTGCGCAATGTCTATGATCCGGTGGCGATGCGGCAGTTCGGATTTGAGTACCATGGCATCGGGCGGGCGGTCTTGCCCGTCTGATGGCCGATCCCACCCGCGAATCCGCCTTCGATCTGCTGAACGCGGTGCTGGAGCGCCGCCGGTCCCTGGAAGAGGCGCTGGATGCGCTGCCCGCGCAGCAAAGCCGCGACCGCGCGGCAGCGCATCGTCTGGCCGCCAGCGTGCTGCGGCGCATGGGCACGCTCGATGCTGTTCTGGAGCCGTTTTTGCGGCGGGAGCCTCCGGAGCCGGTCCGCAATGTACTGCGCATCGGCGCGGCCGGCCTGCTGTTTCTGGAAACGCCCGGGCATGCAGCGGTCGCGACGGCGGTCGCCCTGGCCAAGACCCGCGGCCTGGCGCCATTCGCCGGATTGGTGAACGCGGTCCTGCGCAAGGTTGCCGCGAACGGAGTCGCCGCGCTGGCGGACCTGGATTCGCCGCGCCTCGACACGCCGTCCTGGCTTTGGTCGGCCTGGGGTCCGTCCGCGCGGGCCATCGCCACGGCGCATCAGACCGAGGCACCGCTGGATGTCACCCTGAAGCCCGGCACCTCGCCCCCTGAGGGCGGGACGATCCTGCCCACCGGGTCCGTACGCTTTCCCGCCGGCACCCGCGTGGCGGACATCGCCGGGTTCGAGCAGGGCGCGCTCTGGGTGCAGGATGCCGCCGCCGCGCTGCCGGCGCGCCTGCTCGCCGCCCAACCGGGAGAGCGTGTGGGAGATCTCTGCGCCGCGCCGGGAGGCAAGACCGGCCAAATCGCCGGCGCCGGAGCGGAGGTGACGGCGATCGAGCGGGACGCCGTCCGCACCGAACGGCTTGCCGACAACCTGCGGCATTGGGGCGTACACGCGGACGTGATAACCGCCGACGCGACGGCGTGGACACCCCCCGCGCCGTTCGACGCGGTGCTGCTGGATGCGCCGTGCAGCGCCACCGGTACCATCCGGCGGCATCCCGACGTCGCCCGGATAAAGCGCCCGCGCGACGTGGAGTTGCTGGTAAAAACTCAGGACGCGCTGCTGGCTTCCGCCGCGTCCATGCTGCGCCCTGGCGGACGGCTGATTTACGCCGTTTGTTCTTTGCAACCCGAGGAAGGTGCGCCACGCATCGCTGAAGCGATCCGGAATGGACGCCTGCGTCTCGACCCGTTCCGGCCGGAAGAACTCGCGGCGATGCCGGAGGCTCTGACCAAGGACGGTCATCTTCGTACTCACCCCGGCTTGTGGCCCGACCTCGGGGGCATGGACGGTTTCTTTGCAGCGCGGTTGATTCGGGTGTGATAAGGTCTCGGATGCGCCGAATCGACCCAGTGACGGGACTCATCCTGCCTTGTGCGGTGTCGGCGCGGATGTTTAGAAACAGCGCATGGCCGCTTCCGAGTTCGAGGCACTTTACCCCTGTTCCACGCCTGTTAGCCGTCCGTTCGGGGCGGCTGCCGGGGCTCGGGCGCGACGTCGCGGGCGGCATCTGGCGAGGCAGATCATGAGCGCGGCCAGGCCAACCCGCTGGCTTCGAGACGCCAGGCGCGCGATGGCGCGATTGCCGAGCCTGCGGATGGGCCGCGTTCCCGACGCGCCCGCGCTTTCGGTGCGCGATCCCTGGCCGGGAGACGCTGCCCGCGGCGCCCGCTTGATCAAGGGCGAACTGGAAATGGGCGGCGGCGTCCTGGCGATGCGTCAGGGCGGCTGGCCGGATCTGGCCGGCTCGCCGGTTCTGATTGCGTGCGCGCATGGATTTTCCTGGCTGCGGGATCTCCGGGCACTCGGCACCGACGCGGCGCGGCTACGGGCACGCGGGCTGGTGGCCGACTGGATCAGCGAGTCGCCATCCCTGGCGATTGCGCACCGGCCGGATGTGATCGGCGCCCGCATCACCGCCTGGCTGGGCCACTACGATTTCTTCGCCGCGACCGCCGACGACTCTTTCCGCCAGCGGCTTATGGGGCGCCTGGTGAGTGACGCGCGCAGTCTGTCCGCAGCCCTGCCGGCGGAGGAACTCGACGCCCGTGCGCTGACGGCGATGAAGGGGCTGGTGGCCGCGGCGGTTGCGCTGCGGGAGCATACCGGGTTCCTGACCCGCGCCCTGCGTCTGCTGCCGCAGGAGATCTCGCGCCAGGTGCTGCCCGACGGCTGTCACGCCGAGCGCAGTCCGGCTGCTCAGTTGTCGGCGCTGCAGGATCTGACCGAAATCCGCGCCCTGTTCCAGACCTCGCAAACCCAGCCGCCGCCCGTCCTGGCCGGAGCAATCGAACGCATGGCGCCGGCACTGCGAATGATGCGGCACGGCGATGGCGGCCTGTGCCTGTTCAATGGCAGCCGCGAGGAAACCGCAAGTCTGGTCGATTTGGTGCTGACCCAGGCGGGCCGCGGTGGCCGCGGGCCGGCGGCGCTGACGGAGGGCGGGTTCCACCGCATGCAGGCCGGCCGCAGCGTGATGATCGTCGATTGCGGATTGCCGGCTCCGGCCGGTCTGGATCGCCTCGCCCACGCCGGTACTTTATCGATGGAGCTGTCAGTCGGCCGCGATCGTCTGATCGTCAACTGCGGCGCCTTTCCCGCCGGGCCGCCGCAATGGCGGGACGCCGCGCGGGCCACGGCGGCGCATTCGACATTGGTCATCGCCGACACGAACAGCAGCGAACTGAAGCCCGACGGACTCGGCCGCCGTCCCGCGGTGGTCGATGTTAACCGGCAGGAAGCCGGGGGCGCGCACTGGCTGGACGTCTCGCATGACGGCTGGAAGAAGCCGTTCAACGCGGTGCATCGCCGGCGCCTGTACATGGCCGAGAGCGGCGAGGACATCCGCGGCGAGGATATGATCGAATCGCCCGAGCCGCATCCGTTCAGCCTGCGGTTCCATCTGCATCCGGACGTGCAGGCGAGCCTGCAGCAGGATGGCGGGACAGTGCTGCTGCGGCTGAAATCGGGCAGCTTCTGGCGCCTGCGCGCCGATGGGGCGCGGCTGAACCTGGAGGAGACGATCTACCTCGGCGGAGCGGAACCGCGCCGGAGCGAGCAGATCGTGCTGACCGCATATGCCGACGATCCTCAACAGGTGAAGTGGGCGCTGAGCAAGGTCGAACGCGCGGGCTGAGCCGCGCCTGGCAGTCATGGCGAGATGGCGACCCTGCTAGGGTAGCGCGCGAACAGCGGCCTCGCCGCACGCTGTCCACGCCAGCCGGGATGAGCGGTGGTGGGCGTGGCAGATTGCGACCGCCAACGCATCCGACGCATCGGCGCGGCGGAGGATCGCGCCCGGCAGCAGGCGGTTCACCATCATGGCGACCTGGGCCTTCTCCGCGCCACCGGTGCCGACAACGGCCATCTTAACGGTTTTCGCGGGGTATTCGGTGACCGGGACTCCGGCCAGCGCGGGGGTGAGAAGCGCGACGCCGCGGGCGTAGCCAAGCTTCAGGGTCGCGGTGCCATTGCGGTTGACATAGGTTTCCTCGACCGCTGCCTCCTGGGGCTGGTGCAGCGTGAGCAGCGCCATGAGGGCGTCGTGCAGCATCTTCAGCCTGTCCGGGACCGAGGCGGTGCTGTCCGTCGCGATCACGCCGTCGGCGACGTGGCGCAGGCGGTTGCCGTCGACGTCGATCAGGCCCCACCCGGTGAAGCGCAGTCCCGGGTCGATGCCGAGCAGCCTGACCATTGTCGATTCGTGCCCCGATGTTCCGCTTGGTAGACCATCGTATTTCTCACGGATTGCGCGGATTCCATACACGGATTGCACGGAAAGTATCCGCTAAATCCGTGTATGGAATCAGTGCCCTCCGTGAGAACCCGCCTCGCCGCCGTAGAACGAGCCTACCGGGAAAGCGCCGCCATCACCGACTCCGGTATATCGAAGTTGGCATACACGTTCTGCACGTCCTCGTTCTCATCCAGCGCATCCAGCAGCTTCAGCAGCCCCGCCGCCCGTTCATCGTCCAGCGTGACCACAGTCGTCGGCCGCCACTCCAGCTTCGCGCTTTCCGGCGCACCGAACCGAACCTCCAAGGCATCCCGGACGGTGAAGAAATCCTCGACCGGACACGTCACCTCATGCGCCTCTTCGTCGCTTTGGGCATTCTCGGCGCCGGCTTCGATCGCCGCCTCCAGCATCGCATCGGCCGTCGCCGCAGAGGCCGGATACCGGATCACCCCCAGCCGGTTGAACATGAAGCTGACCGAGTTCGTCTCCCCCAACGCGCCGCCACTCTTGTTGAAGGCCGTGCGCACATCCGACGCCGTGCGGTTGCGGTTGTCGGTCAGCGCCTCGACGATCACCGCCACGCCGGCCGGCCCGTAGCCCTCGTACCGGACTTCCACGTAATCATCTCCCGCGCCGGCGCCGGAGGCTTTCTTGATGGCGCGATCCACCGTGTCCTTCGGCATGTTCGCCTGCCGCGCCGCCGTCACCGCCGCGCGCAGCCGCGGGTTCGACGCCGGGTCGGGCAGCCCGTGCCGCGCGGAGACGGTGATCTCGCGGATGATGCGCGCAAACTGGCGGCCGCGACGGGCGTCCTGGGCACCCTTGCGGTGCATGATGTTCTTGAACTGGGAATGGCCGGCCATGTGGTGTTGCTAAACTCTCGGGTTGGTGACCGCCACAGACTACAACGTCCGGGGCCGACACGAAACACGCGTCCTCACAAGCTGTACGTCGGTTCGATTCGGTCGGAGGTCGGAGCGAACTGCGGGACCTGAATTGGCAATTCCGGGACGAACGGCTGGACCGGCCTCCGAGCCGCGTTGAGGCGACCTGGCAGCAGCACCCTCCGATAGCGCGTGGCTGCCAAACGCCTCGTACCACGCCACCTGATCGATCTTGATACACCATCCACCAAATCAATCACGCCGGCGGATGAGCATCGACTCAGGGGCGTAGCGTGCCGAAAGACATTCCGGTTCACGCCCTGGCTGCCCACGGGGACCGCGAGCAATCGCCCCACAAATGGCCTCTCCGGCGTTCCGCAGTCTTAATTTTGCGCGTTGCCACGTAACAGCAGACACCAAACGGGCGACCGAGCAGGAAGCGAATGCGCAAGATCTTGGTCTGGTATACTATCGATGTGCGAAACACCTAAATTCCGCCCCAAAGCCGATCGACAGCACCGGTACCAAGCGTCAGAGTTTGTCCACCGGCAATAGCTAAGCAACAACAATGATTCGGATTTTCCTCGAAACAACGGGCGGGTCGAACATCTTGTGATCGGCGTCCCCGAGTACCAATTGCAACGTGTGCGGTCCTGGCGGAAGCTCAATCCGCGCCTCGGTCAGACCCGTCCCGAAATGCAGATGGTGCTTGTCCGAGGGGATCGGCTCCTCCAAGTCGAGTTCCTCGCCGACATCGATAAGTAGATGATGATGTCCGGCATTGGGGGCCATGCTGCCGGCTTGGGTGACACCCATGTTGCGCAAGCCAAACCGGCACCAAAATGGGCTCTTCACCCGGTCGCCATCATTTGGCCAGATGATGTAGAGAAAAGCGTCCTTCGGGGCCGGCGTCCGGGCCAGGGCGGCGGCTGGCAAAAGCTGCACGGCGAGGATGGAAAGCGTCCGGCGGGTAATCTTCTTCATTGTACCTCACTCGCTCCTGGCGACCCGCATGCCGTGTCCTGGATACCGTATCGTGGTGTCATAAGAATCCCGGGCGGCGACACGCACATCGTCGACCGCATTGCGCCAGGAGCCGCCGCGCAGCACGTGCTCCGGGCAGTCCGTCTCCTGCCATGCCGATCCGTCCTGTGGTGCGCCGCGGTAGTTCCGGTGCCAACAATCCTGCACCCATTGGGCAACCCCGCCTGCCATAACGTACAGGCCGAACGGATTCGGCTTCAACATCGTGATCGGTAATGGCTGCTCGGGATTGTAGGGGTTGCCGCATCCCTTACAGTCCGCCACGTCGGCGACCACCCGGGCGCCCCACCAAAACGGGGTCTTGCTCCGCGCCCGTGCCGCATATTCCCACTCAGCCTCCGTCGGCAGACGGTACGTCTTCCCGGACGCATCGCTCAGCCACGCCACATAGCGCTGGGCATCCGTCCAACTCAGGTTGGTCATCGGTGCGGTTTCAGGGTCGGTGATCATCGTCTCCGGATTAACGTCGCTACACCCATGCGTCGCGACGCAGGCGCGCCATTGCTGCACGGTAATCGGATAACGGCCGAGTTGGAATGGCTTGACGGTCACTGTGTGGATGGGCTGTTCGGACAGATCGGCATTGCTGCCCATTAGCAATATTCCACCTGGGATCGTAACCATTTCGGGCTCTTTGACCGCCTCGACAGGCGACTGCGCCGGCTGCTCAGGAGCTTTGGCACTGTTGCTGAACCCGGTCCCGATGGCGACTTGCTGTTCCGGCTGCGGTGCCGGTTCAGCGTCGGGCTGCGGTGCCGCTTGCGGGGTCAGTGGCGGCGTTTGCGAGGCATGCGGCTCGGTCTGTTGCGCCGGCTGCGGCTCCGGTGGTGCTTGCGGCGTCCGGGACTGCCCGGCCACACCGTCGAGTTTTTGGGTAGCATGCACCTGCCAAGCAAACCAGCCGCCCGCGCCGCACAAGGTCAACAAAACCGCTCCGGCAATGCCCCTTGCGCGAAGTCGTTGGCGCCGTTCCGCCCGTGTAAAGGCGATGGGATCGGGCAGCACCCGATAAATGGCTACTGGTTCGCTGATATGCTTGACGCGTCGATCGCCGAGCGACTGGTAGCCGGCAATTAGCTTGTGTTTGACTTGCTCATAGATGCCGCCCGAAATTATCACGGTTGACGGCTCAGCCATCTGCTCCAGCCGTGCTGCGATATTGACGCCTTCGCCGAAGACATCATCGTTCTCGGTGATTACATCACCCAGATTAACTCCGATACGATATTGAATCCAATCCGATTTCGGCATCTCCTGATTGCGGATGGCCATGTTTTGTTGGATGACCAATGCACAGCGTACCGCCTCGACCGGACTGTTGAAAATTGCCAGGAAGCCGTCGCCCATCGTCTTGACGATCTGGCCCCGGTGTTCCGCGATGGTGGGTTGGATCAATTCGCGCTCGATCGTCCGCACTCGCTGGTGCGTCTGCTCCTCGTTGCGCCCCATCAGGGTGCCATACCCGGCAATGTCCCCGATGACGATGGCCGCCAACCTGCGCGGTGCCTCCCGCATAGTGCTTCCGCCTTCTCCCCATGGGAAATCATTATCGTCGTTTGGGATACTAGCAAATAGCTGGCAAGATCACCGAGAAAGTGGCGTCAGGCTCCGGTCGAACCTCCGTGAACACCACATCTGAACTTAGGCGTCGGTGTATTCTGACGTTCAAACGGGGCGAGTCGCAATGCTCGCGACCCCGTGACGCAACTACATGGCCGTCGGGCCAAATCCGCTCCACCGCCGCGGCGAGACTGCGGACATCCTCGCCAATTTATCCGGCAGTCGTATATCAACTTCACGCGCGGTCGTATTATCGCGGCCACCGTCTCACGTAACATTACGATAATGCAGCGGTATGCTAACATTTTTTCATTAGACAGCAAGCTCTACGAAAATCACGTTTCGGTGTTGTATCACGTCCGCGCGACGGGCGTCATCCATGTGTCGGAGGTCGCACATCGCTTGCCGACCGTAGAGACAATGGCGTCATCAGCGCAATGATCTGCTGACTGGCGGGGAGCCTTGCGGTGGGTAATCTAAACATCACCAATAACGGGACGGTCGATGCATCATCCGACTCTCTGGCGCGACAAGCGCGACATTTGAATTTCTCGCAACTCCAATGAAGAGGCCAACTTTAGCATATGATGTGATCGATTTTTTTCGAACGGCACGCTGAAAAACTTCGCGGATGTCGTCAGTCACGCTACGACGTCGGGCCACGATGTCGTCATCAGTTATGGAAGCAGCAATAGCTTAACCTTGAACCGGATTTCGAAGGGCAGTCTCGCGGCTAAGCTGTGAGGGGTGATGCGTCTCGCGACGCCGGAGGTGATGGCCTGACTGACAGCGCAAGGACCCCTCTTTGCCGCATGATCCCCTCGGGTTGTCCGCTCACGCGAGCGCATCAGGGGCGCGCTCCACGCACATATTGAACAGCTTTTCATCCCACGCCGACGAAAATTGCTGACTGATAAATCACGCGCCGTTGTTCGAGGCTTCCAAGCCACCCGCTGCGTCAGTTCCGACGATCCGGCTCGCCCCAAAAGCAAACGCTTCCGCGACTCGGCCCGCCCCTGCTAGGTGCGGACCATGCCCAGTCTGGACATGGAACTGGCCGCCGGGGGGCGAGTCGCCGGGGTGGACGAGGCCGGCCGAGGACCGCTCGCCGGGCCGGTGGTCGCTGCCGCCGTCGTGCTGCGCGCCGACACCCCGCCCGAACTGGCCATCCTACTCGACAATTCAAAGAAACTCACCGCCGAGCAGCGTCTGCTCGCCTACCTCGCCCTGCGCGCCTCCACCGCCGAGATCGGCATTGGCGCGGCCTCGGTCGGGGAGATCCTCCGACTGAACATCCTCCACGCCTCCATGCTGGCGATGCGCCGCGCGGTCTCCCGGCTCGCCATCCCGCCGGACCTGGCGCTGGTGGACGGCAACTACCCGCCCAAACTGAATTGCGCCGTCCGTTGCGTCGTCGGCGGCGACGCGCTGTGCCTATCGATCGCTGCCGCCTCGATCGTCGCGAAAGTTACCCGCGACCGCGCCATGGAACGGCTCGGCGTCCGCTTCCCCGGCTACGGCTGGCACTCCAACGCCGGCTACGCGACAGCGATGCACCGGGACGCATTGCAGCGACTCGGGCCGACCCGCCACCACCGCGAAGCGTTCGGGACAGTGGCGCAACTGCGGCTGGATTTGACGATTGCGGATTGACGTGACTTCCGGCGAGCCGTCACGGTGCGGCAAGAGAGTTGACGAGATTGGGATTTCGGGTGGACGCCTACCACGACTTGCCGCTGGACCAGATCTTGCGGGGCGACTGTGCGCAGATGATGCGCATGTTGCCGGCGGCATCGGTCGACTGCATTTTCGCCGATCCTCCTTACAATCTGCAGTTGAGGGGAGAGCTGCGCCGCCCCGATGACAGCCTGGTGGACGGCGTCGATGACGAATGGGACCGCTTCACCGACTTCGCCTCCTACGACGCCTTCACCCGCGAATGGCTCGGCGAGTGCCGGAGGCTGCTGCGCAAGGACGGCACGATCTGGGTCATTGGTGCCTACCACAACATCTTCCGCCTCGGCACGATCCTGCAGGATCTGGGGTTCTGGATCCTCAACGACGTGATCTGGCGCAAATCCAACCCGATGCCGAATTTCCGCGGGCGCCGGTTCACTAACGCGCATGAGACGCTGATCTGGGCGGCGCGCGGCAAGGACTCGCGATACCGCTTCAACTACCAGGCGATGAAGTCGCTGAACGACGACATCCAGATGCGCAGCGACTGGTTCATCCCGCTCTGCACGGGGCCGGAAAGACTGCGCAACGAGCACGGCCTGAAGCTGCATCCGACCCAGAAGCCGGAGGCCCTGCTGCACCGCGTGCTGCTGGCCAGCACCAACCAGGACGACATCGTGCTCGACCCGTTCGCCGGCACCGGCACCACGCTGGCGGTGGCCAAGCGCCTGCGGCGGCACTTCATCGGCATCGAGCGCCATCCCGCCTACGCCGAGGCCGCCATCGGACGGGTGCGCCGGACCAAGGCGATCTCGGTCGAGGGCGCCACATCGGAACCCACCAAGCGGGAGGCACCGCGCATCCCGTTCGGCAGTCTGGTGGAGCAGGGCCTGATTACCCCCGGCACCACAATCTACGATCGCCAGCGCCGGGTCAGCGCGGTCGTCGGCCCTGATGGCTCTCTCAGCATGGGAGACGCCCGCGGCTCGATCCACAAGATCGGCGCGCTGGCTCAGAACGCGCCGAGTTGCAACGGCTGGACGTTCTGGCACTTCGAACGCGACGGCAATCTGCTGCCGCTGGACGAGTTGCGCGTGATGCTGGCCGCCCGGTCCGCGTCACCGCCCGAACTCGCTGCAAGCCTGAGCGATCTTTTCTTCGTGTCATGGCCGGGCCAAGCCCGACGGCTATCTGGATAAGGGGAAGCGAGGGGAAAGGTTTGCCCGAGGACTTGTTGTTTCACCGTCATGGCGAATGTGGAGAACGCCTTGCTCCGTGTAACCACTTATCCTGACGCCTATGGGGCCAAGCCAGGCCATGACACGGAGCCTATAGCCGCGCTGTTCGCTGCGGCGCCCCGTTGGCCCGCATCCTTAGCCGAGCCAGCAATGCCCTGTTGCCGCTCTCATCCGTATTGGGCGTCGTCAGCAGCTTCGGGGCGTAGAAGACCGAGTTGGCCCCGGCCAGGAAGCACAGCGCCTGCATCTCCTCGCTCATCGCCTCGCGCCCGGCCGAAAGCCGCACGAACGACGCCGGCATGGAAATGCGCGCCGCGGCGATGACGCGCACGAAGTCGATCGGATCCACCGGCGCCGCACCCGCCAACGGTGTCTCCTCGACGGGCACCATCGCTTGGATCGGCAAGCACGGCACGGAACTGCGCGACGGGTTGCGCATCGCCGATCCTTTCCGAACCGGCCGCCCCTAAAGCTTCTCCACCTGGGAGTATTCCAGTTCCACCGGCGTCGATCGTCCGAAGATCGAGACGCTGACCTTGACCCGCCCCTTCTCCTCGTCGACCTCTTCGACCGTGCCGTTGAAGCTGGTGAACGGGCCGTCTGCCACGCGGATCTGTTCGCCAATCTCGTAAAGCACCGCCGGACGCGGGCGATCGACGCCTTCCTGGTTCTGCTTCAGGATGCGATCGGCCTCGGCCTCGCTGATCGGGCTGGGCTTGGTCTTGCTGCCGAGGAAGCCGGTGACCTTGGGGGTGTTCTTGACCAGATGCCAGGCATCATCGGTCAGGTCCATCTTCACCAGGACGTAGCCGGGGAAGAATTTGTGCTCGCTGTTGATCTTCCGTCCGCGCTTGACCTCGACGACGTTCTCCGACGGCACCAGCACCGCTTCGAATTGCTCGGCGAGTCCCTTTTGCGCAGCCTGCTCGGTGATCTGCTGGGCGATCTTTTTCTCGAAGCCGGAGTAGACGTGGACGACGTACCAATTCTTCGCCATGAAGCGTGATCCCCTCAGATGCCCACACTGAACAAAGCGCGCACCCCGAGGCCAATCACCTGATCGACAACAAAGAAGAAGATCGCGGCGACCGCGGCCATGGCGAAGACCAGGCCGGTCGTCACCATCGTCTCCTTGCGGCCGGGCCAGGTCACCTTGGCGACTTCCCCCCTGACTTCACGCAAAAACCTAACCGGATTGAACGCCACGTTTACCAAATCCTTCGATGAACCGCCGCCACGATGCCATGCCGTACCCCGCGAGGGCTGGCAGGGGAGCAGAGACTCGAACTCTGAACCTCCGGTTTTGGAGACCGGCGCTCTAGCCAATTGAGCTACACCCCTACGCGGGCCGGCGCTCAATCCATGGGATCGGACGCGACGAGGCCGCAAAAAAGGGCGCGCCGGGTGCGTTGTCAAGCGATTATCCCGAAGCACTGGGTTGGCGATGCGGCGTTCTGCATGCGTTCTTGACTCGGGCTTCCGCTCGTGAGAAGAACACCGCAGGAACAAGCGGGGGATCACATGCGGACCCATATCGACCGTGAGGCTGTCGCCGCCTTCGAAAACGCAGGATTGCCGGACATCGACACGGTTCCGCCGCCCCGCCGCCGCCGGGCCGCCGGGCGCGGCGCGGTCAGCAACCCGGATGTGCGGTTCGATGCGCGGACCGCCTCTCCGTTCGATGACGGCTGGGAGACCTTGACGCAGGATATCGGCGACCTGCCGCGACTCGACACCAGCCTGATCCGCGATTCGACGCGCTCGGCCATCAGTTGGAACACTTCGCCGGATATCGGCTTCGACCGGGCGGTCAATCCGTACCGCGGCTGCGAGCACGGTTGCATTTACTGCTATGCCCGGCCGACGCACGCCTATCTCGGCTACTCGCCCGGGCTGGATTTCGAGACCAAGCTGATTTTCAAGCCGGACGTGGCGGAGCTGCTGGAAAAGGAGCTGCGCAAGCCCGGCTACGTCGCGCGCACGCTGGCACTGGGATCGAACACCGATCCGTATCAGCCCGTGGAGCGGACGCTGAAGCTGACCCGCTCGGTGCTGGAGGTCCTGGACCGTTACAACCATCCGGTTGGCATCGTCACCAAGTCCGCGGGCGTGCTGCGGGACCTCGATATCCTCTCGTCGATGGCGGAGCGGAACCTGGTGCGCGTGCACGTGTCGGTCACGACGCTGGACCCGAAGCTCGCTCGAGTCATGGAGCCGCGTGCCGCGACCCCGATGCGGCGGCTGCAGGCGGTCGCGGAACTGACCCGCGCCGGGGTGCCGGCCGGGGTGCTGGCGGCGCCCATGATCCCGGGGCTGAACGACGCGGAACTGGAGAAGATCCTGGAGACTGCCGCGGCGGCCGGCGCGCGCCACGCCAACTACATCCTGTTACGCCTGCCGCTGGAGCTGCGGCAGATGTTCGAGGCATGGCTGCAGGAGCACTTTCCCGACCGCGCTCGCCACGTGCTCAGCCTGATACGGCAGACGCGGGCGGGGGAGCTGAACGATCCGCGGTTCCATCACCGGTTCTCAGGCCACGGGCCCTATGCGGATTTGTTGGGGCAGCGGTTCGGCAAGCTGGCGCGGCGGCTCGGGTTTGATGAGGCGCGGACGCAACTGGATTGCACGCGCTTCGCGGTTCCGGTTGGCGCGGCGGCTGAGGCGGAGGGGCAGTTGTCGCTGTTCTGAGCAGGGCGGACTTGCGCCCGCCCGCCGTCACACGTCACGTCCGGCCGCCCGAGCCGCCAGCCGTCTTACTGTTGTTTTCCAGACGAGCCTGTGGCGGCGTGATTGCCAACCGCGCCTTCCCCCGACCCGGAAACGGCCTGCTTCTTTTCATAGCCATTGTTGGTGGTCTTCATCGCGTCGCCGGCCATGTTCGATTTCGAGGCACTGCTTTGTCCGCTGGAACCGGTGCTCTTCATCATCATCGAGCCTCCGTTCCCCGACGGATTATTCTGCTGCGCCGTCGCGTTGGCCACCGGCAATGCCAGCAGACCCGCCGCAACCAGCAAAAAGCGTGATGTTGACATCGACGAATTCCTTTTCTGATCTTGTGTCTGCAAGCCGAACGCAGACAACCCGTTCTCGCATTGCACCATCACGCAAAATCAATGGCGCCTGGATCACCGGCGGGAGCCGCGAGACGGGGGTGCCCGCATGAGGCAATCCAAAACACGTCCGCGGCCGCTTTGCGCAAAAACCGACATTGACCGGAGAATGTCACTTTCAAACCGGCCCCCGGGCGCGAATGCTTACCGCAACGCATAGGGGCGCCGCTTCGCATGACCACCCGCCACGGCAAGGTTCCGGAAATCACGCTGACCGTCTGGATCCTCGATATCGCCGCCAACACTCTCGGCGAGACTGACGGAGACGCCGTATCGATGACCCTCGACCGCAGCGCCGGCCTGACCACAATTCGGGTTTAGCAGTCTCGTCCGCGCCGGGATATCGGATCGTCACGCGGGACCCCATATCCGGCGGCACGGCAGCTAAAGGACGCCTCCCGGTATGAACGCACGCCCGAGCAAGGTCCCCGAAATCACCCTGACCTTCTGGATCATCAAGATCGCCGCCACTACGCTCGGCGAGACCGGGGGGGACGCCGTGTCGATGACGCTCGGCCTCGGCTACGCGGCCGGCACCGCGATCTTCGCGGTCCTCTTCCTGGCCCTGGCCACGGCACAGATCCGGGCGAGGAGCTTCCGTCCAGCGCTCTACTGGTTGGCCATCATCGCCACCACCACCGTCGGCACCACCATGGCCGATTTTGCCGACAGGTCGCTTGGCGTCGGCTATATCGGCGGATCATCCATCCTGTTTGCTCTGCTGATGGCCTGCCTGGGCGCGTGGTGGCTGGCCTGCGGAAGCGTCTCGGTCAACCGCATAGCCTCACCGCGGGAGGAGAACTTCTATTGGGCCACCATCCTGTTCTCGAACACTCTCGGCACCGCCCTCGGCGACTTCCTGGCTGACGATGGCGGCCTCGGCTACCAGGGCGGGGCCCTGGTGTTCGGCGCCGCGCTCGCGGTGATCGCCGCCCTGTACTACCTCACCGCGATCTCTCGCACCCTGCTGTTCTGGGCGGCGTTCATCCTGACGCGCCCGCTCGGCGCCACGCTGGGCGATACGTTGACCAAGCCGATCGGCGAGGGCGGGCTGCATCTCGGCCGCATCCTGTCCTCACTGGCGCTCGCCGTCTTCATCGCCGCCTGCGTCTGGCTGCTGCCGCAGCGGGCCGGCAGCCACCCCGGGGAACGCGCCGCCACCCCCTGATCCCCGAACGGGACACACAAGCCATGTCGAATTGATAAATCGTCGCTTCCGCGCCCCGCCGCGTGTTGCGTGCCTGCAAACCCCATGTTAGACGCCCCGCGCCGGTCCGACGGGCCGCCCCTGAATCTCGCCCGCGCCACCCGGCTCGGCCCAAACATAGGGAAACGAACGTGGCGTCTGCGGCTACGACAATCGCATCCGGCGGCGGACTCGCCGATCGCTACGCCGCCGCGCTGTATGCGCTCGCCGATGAGAACCATGTGCTCGACAACGTCGTGTACCAAATGGAAAATCTCGGCCGCATGATCGACGGCAGCAGCGACTTCCGCCGCCTGCTCGCTTCCCCCCTGATCGACGTCAAGACCGCCACCTCCGCTGCCCAGGCGGTCTTGTGGAACGAAGGTTTCGGCAAGGAAGTGCGCGACTTCGTCGGCGTCATCTCGGTCAACCGCCGTCTCAATGCCCTGCGCGACATCGTCAGCGCCTTCGCCGCCCTGGTGGCGGAACGGCGCGGCATCGTCACTGCCCATGTCGCCTCGGCGCATGGCCTGAGCGACGTGCAGCGCCAGCAGTTGCGCGCCCGCCTTATCGAGGCCGGTTACGGCAACGTCAACATCGATGAGCGGGTCGAACCCGACCTGCTGGGCGGCCTCGTGGTCCGCATCGGCGCCCGCCTCTACGACACCAGTTTGAAATCCCGGCTGCAACGTTTGCAGTACGCCATGAAGGGAGCCGCATAGTATGGAGATCCGCCCGGCAGAGATCTCGGAGATCCTGAAGAAGCAGATCGCCGCGTTCGATACGGAAGCCAATGTCGCCGAAACAGGCCAGGTCCTGTCGGTGGGTGACGGCATCGCGCGCGTGTTCGGCCTTCAGAACGTCATGGCCGGCGAAATGGTCGAGTTCCCCGGAGCCGGCCTCCGCGGCATGGCGCTGAACCTGGAAACCGACAACGTGGGCGTCGTGATCTTCGGCGACGACCGTCAGATCCGCGAAGGCGACACCGTCGCCCGCACAGGCTCTATCGTGGAAGTCCCGGTCGGCCCCGGCCTGCTGGGCCGCGTGGTGGACGGCCTCGGCCAGCCGATCGACGGCAAGGGCCCGGTTGACGCCAAGGAAATGCGCCGCGTCGAGGTGAAGGCGCCAGGGATCATTCCCCGCAAGTCGGTGCATGAGCCGATGCAGACCGGCCTGAAGGCGATCGACTCGCTGATCCCCATCGGCCGCGGCCAGCGGGAGCTGATCATCGGCGATCGCCAGACCGGCAAGACCGCGGTGATCATCGACACGATCATCAACCAGAAGGGCATCAACGCCTCCGGCGACACCAAGAAGGCGTTGATCTGCATCTACGTCGCCATCGGCCAGAAGCGCTCCACCGTTGCGCAGCTCGTGCGCACGCTGGAAGAAAACGGCGCGATGCAGTACTCCATCGTGGTCGCCGCCACCGCCTCCGACCCGGCGCCGATGCAGTTCCTGGCTCCGTACACCGGCTGCACCATGGGTGAGTATTTCCGCGACAACGGCCAGCACGCGGTCATCTTCTATGACGATCTGTCGAAGCAGGCCGTCGCCTACCGCCAGATGTCGCTGCTGTTGCGCCGCCCGCCGGGCCGCGAGGCATACCCGGGCGACGTGTTCTACCTGCACTCCCGTTTGCTGGAACGCGCCGCGAAGATGAACGAGGAGCATGGCTCCGGTTCGCTGACCGCGCTGCCGGTGATCGAGACGCAGGCCGGCGACGTGTCCGCCTACATCCCGACCAACGTGATTTCCATCACCGACGGCCAGATCTTCCTGGAGACCGAGCTGTTCTTCCGCGGCATCCGCCCGGCGGTGAACGTCGGCCTGTCAGTGTCCCGCGTCGGCTCCGCCGCCCAGGTCAAGGCGATGAAGCAGGTCGCCGGCCGCATCAAGCTGGAACTGGCGCAGTACCGGGAAATGGCGGCGTTCGCCCAGTTCTCGTCAGACCTTGACGCCTCGACCCAGCAGCTTCTGGCCCGCGGCTCGCGCCTGACCGAGCTTCTGAAGCAGCCGCAGTACAAGCCGCTGCCGATCGAGGAGCAGGTGGTGGCGATCTTCACCGGCGTGCGCGGCTATCTGGACAAGATCGACGTGGGCCGCGTCGGCGCGTTCGAATTGCAGTTCATCGCCGAACTCAAGTCGCGTGAGCCGGGCATCCTGGAGGCGATCCGCACCCAGTTGGAGATCAAGCCGGATGTCGACAAAAGCCTGACGGCTTTCCTCGACAACTTCGCGAAAAACTTCAGCTAAGGGTCACATCCCGACATGCCCAGCCTGAAGGCTCTCCGGACACGCATCAACAGCGTGAAGTCGACGCAGAAGATCACCTCCGCCATGAAGATGGTGGCGGCATCCAAGCTGCGTCGCGCCCAGGCGCAGGCCGAGGCCGCGCGGCCGTATGCCGAGCGGATGGATCGGATGCTGCGGGCGCTGGCCGCGTCCGTCACCGATTCGCCGACGGCGCCGCCGCTGCTCGTCGGCACCGGTCAGGACAAGGTCCACCTGCTGATCCCGGTGACCGCGGATCGCGGACTGGCCGGCGCGTTCAACAGCAACATCGGCCGCGCCACCCGCAACCTGGCCCGCAAGCTGGAAGCCGAGGGCAAGACGGTGAAGATCCTCGCCGTCGGCCGCAAGGGGCGCGACTATCTGAAGCGGGAACTGGCCAGCCGCATCGTCGGTGATATTAGCTACGCCGGCCGCAAGCACATCGACTTTGCCGACGCGCAGGACATCGGCACCCGCGTCACCGCGATGGTCGCGGCGGGTGAGATCGACGTGGCGACGATCGTCTACAACCGGTTCCAGTCGGTGATCTCGCAGATCGTGACCGAGCAGCAGATCATCCCGGCACCGCCTCCGGAAGGCGACGTCGAGGACCTCGGCGGTGCGTCGTATGAGTTCGAGCCGGACGAGGAGACCATCCTGGCCCGGCTGCTGCCACAGGCCCTGGCGATCCAGGTCTACCGGTCGTTGCTGGAAAGCGCGGCGGGCGAGCACGGCGCGCGGATGACCGCGATGGACAGCGCGACCCGCAATGCCGGCGACATGATCAAGCGCCTCAGCCTGAACTACAACCGTGCCCGCCAGGCGAATATCACCAAGGAACTGATCGAGATCATCTCCGGCGCCGAAGCCGTCTGATCTGCGACGCGAATTCGAAGGAAAACCATCATGGCAAGCAACATCGTCGGACGCGTCACTCAGGTGCTCGGAGCGGTCGTGGACGTGCAGTTCGACGGCGATTTGCCGTTCATCCTGAACGCCTTGACCAGCAAGATCGGCAACCGCACCCTGGTGCTGGAAGTGGCCCAGGAACTCGGTGAACGCACCGTCCGCTGCATCGCCATGGACAGCACCGACGGCATGGTGCGCGGCCAGGAAGTGACCGACACGGGCGCGCCGATCACGGTGCCGGTCGGGCCGGAAACGCTGGGCCGCATCCTGAATGTTATCGGCGAGCCGATCGACGAGCTCGGTCCGGTCAACACCAAGATGCACTATCCGATCCACCGTCCGGCGCCGTCCTTCGAGGACCAAGCGACGTCGGCGGAAATCCTGGTCACCGGCATCAAGGTCGTCGATCTGCTCTGCCCCTACCTGAAGGGCGGGAAGGTCGGCCTGTTCGGCGGCGCGGGCGTGGGCAAGACGGTGCTGATCCAGGAGCTGATCAACAACATCGCCAAAGCGCACGGCGGCGTGTCGGTGTTCGCAGGCGTCGGCGAGCGGACGCGCGAAGGCAACGATCTTTACCACGAGATGATCGACGCCGGCGTCATCAAGATGGATGAGCACCACCATCTGCAGGAAGGCTCCAAGGTGGCGCTGGTGTATGGCCAGATGAACGAGCCGCCGGGCGCCCGCGCGCGTGTTGGCCTGTCCGGCCTGACGCTGGCGGAATACTTCCGCGACGAGGAAGGCCAGGACGTGCTGTTCTTCGTGGACAACATCTTCCGCTTCACCCAGGCGGGCGCGGAAGTGTCCGCGCTGCTGGGCCGCATCCCGTCGGCGGTGGGTTATCAGCCGACACTGGCGACCGACATGGGCGCGTTGCAGGAGCGGATCACCTCGACCAACAAGGGGTCGATCACCTCGGTGCAGGCGATTTACGTCCCGGCCGACGATTTGACCGATCCGGCGCCTGCCACGTCGTTCGCCCACCTGGATGCGACGACGGTGCTGAATCGGCAGATCGCCGAGCTGGGGATTTATCCGGCGGTCGATCCGCTCGACTCCACCTCGCGCTCGCTGGACCCGCGGATCGTGGGTGAGGAGCACTACCTGGTGGCGCGCGAGACGCAGCGCATCCTGCAGACCTACAAGTCGCTGCAGGACATCATCGCCATCCTGGGCATGGACGAGCTGTCGGAAGAGGACAAGCTGGTTGTCGCCCGCGCCCGCAAGATTCAGCGCTTCCTGTCGCAGCCGTTCCATGTGGCGGAAGTGTTCACCGGATTCCCCGGCAAGCTGGTGCCGGTGGCCGATACGGTGCGCAGCTTCAAGGCGATCTGCGCCGGTGAATACGACCACCTGCCGGAAGCCGCGTTCTACATGGTCGGCACGATCGAGGAAGCCGTCGCCAAGGCCGAGTCCCTGAAGGCGAAGGCCTGATCCATGGCGGTCTCTCTGGAGATCGTCAGCCCGGAGAAGCTGCTGCTGTCCCGTCCGGTGGACATGGTGGTGATCCCGGGCTCCGAGGGCGATATCGGTGTGCTGGAAGGCCACACGCCGATGATCGTCATGCTGCGCGGCGGCACGATCGACCTGTATGAGGGCGACAAAGTCACCGAGCGGTTGTTCGTCGATAGCGGGTTCGCCGAGATCACGCCGGAGCGGTGCACGGTTCTGGCGAACCGGGCGTTGCCGTTGAATGAGGTGAAGAAGGCCGAGGGCGAGAAGCTGCTGGCCGAGGCTGAGGCGGCTTACGAGGCCGCGGACAAGTCCAATACCGCGATCGAGGATGAGGCGCTGGATCGGATTCAGTCGGCTCGGGCGATGGTCGAGGCGGGAAGCTGAGACAGTCAGATTAAGGTTTGGCTACGGAGGCCGGGTCAATAAACCGGCCTTTTCGCCGGTTTTCACTGGCGTCAGGCTCGGCAGACTGGTTCGGCGGTCAGATATGAACCATATGTCAGCATCCGATTGCTTGCGTTTACGGTTCCCGATCCGGTAGGGACGGTACAGCGATCGTTTGACAAAAAGTAGGGGACGCGTCCTGGTTTTCAGGCCGCGCAGCGTGACCGGCATGGAACAGCAGTGGTTGTCCGAGACAACTTCGGAGAATTTCTACTTCTCCACATTCCCCGGGAAATCGTGCGACCTGCGGCGGCACCACACGATCACCGGCGCTCTCGCGAAACTCCGCTTCGGCAGCTACATGAATTTCGCCTGCAGGTGGGTGCCGGATGATCGAGCGGTCTGGCTGGGGATGATCACCTCGGACACGCCAGGCGACGGGGGGCGGCTGCTCTCCCGCATTCTGGAACTGGCGCGAAAGCATTCATACCACGTTATCGGCGAACCAACCCCGCTAAAGCCCAAGGATTGGTCAGAGGACCGGCCGTGGAGTGGCGAATCGTACCACTTGGTCGAATGGTACAGGCACCATAATTTCACTTTCCGCACTGAGGGACGCGTCACGCTGATGTGTTTCCCTGGCTCGCGCATCGATGCCGTCTTCGGGCAATCCAAGGCCTGATACCAGTCCGCCTTGAGTTTGACCCATCGGGTCTGCTTCCACCATGAAGGTTTATGGCAAGAGTCGCTATCCACCGGACTGGTATCATACCAACACCGCAGGCTGCCTCAGGAACTGCGACAACCCCTTATCCGCTGTGGTTTTCGTCCTGAGACCGAGCAGCCGACCGGGGGGCCACGCCGGGGCCTGCGATTGAGCAAACGACCGCGAAAATTCAACCGCAGATGTACGGAAATGGACGCAAATCAAAGCCGCCTCACCGCCGTCGGCCGGTTCGTGCATGCGGCGTTGCAACATCGATCTGCGTGCTTTTGCGTACATCTGCGGTTGAAAAACGCTGGCGGTGTCGCGAACGAACTACGGCGCTGATGTCGGACGCGGATCAACTGACGACCGGGGACCTTTGGCGACGCCGAAGAATCAGCGAACCCAAGGGTCCGTCCCCCTTCCGTCATGGCCCGGCTCGTCCGGGCCACCGCCGCCAGCGCCTGTCGCGACAGGTGGCCCGGACAAAAGCCGGGCCATGACGGAAGTCGGCACCCGGGGTTTGCCGATCGGCCCGCCGGCTACGGAATCAGCACCGTGCTCCCCGTCGTCTTCCGTGCCTCCAGCGCCGCATGCGCCAGACCCGCATCCTTCAGCGCGAACGTCTGATTGACCTGGATCTTTACCACTCCGCTGCCGACCGCCTGGAACAGATCTGCCGTGACGCTCTCGAGGTCGCTCCGCTTGGTCGTGTATGTCGCCAGCGTCGGCCGCGTCAGGTACAGGCTGCCCTTCGCCCCCAGCATGCTGATATCGACCGGCGGCACCGGACCCGAGGCGTTGCCGTAGCTGATCATCAAGCCCAGCGGCGCCAGGCAGTCGAGGCTGGCCGCGAAGGTATCCTTGCCGACGCTGTCGTAAACAACCGGCACCATCGCGCCCCCGGTGATGCGCTTCACCTCGGCCGCCAGCTTGGCATACCCGACTACCGCATGCTCCGCGCCATGCGCCCGCGCCACTTCGGCCTTTTCCTCGCTGGAGACTACGCCGATGACCGTCGCGCCGAGGTGCTTCGCCCACTGGCACAGAATCAGCCCGACGCCGCCGGCAGCGGCATGCACCACGATGGTGTCGCCCGGCTTCACCGCGTAGGTGCGCCGGATGAGATACTGCGCTGTCATCCCCTGCAGCATCATCGCCGCACCGGTCTCGAAACTGATCGAATCCGGCAGTTTCACCAGCCGATCGGCTGCGATCACGCGGTCGGTGGCGTAGCCGCCGAGCGGGCCGGCGTAGGCAACGCGATCACCCACCGCGACATTCGCCACTCCGGGGCCGACGGCCGTGACCGTTCCCGCGCCTTCCTGGCCGATGATCAGCGGCAGGTTGGGCGCCTTGTACAGACCTGTGCGGAAATACACGTCGATGAAGTTCAGCCCGATCGCCGCGTGCTTGACCAGCGCCTCGCCCGGACCGGGTTCGGGCGTCGGGACATCCTCCCATACCATGACTTCCGGGCCGCCATTGGCGTGGATGCGGATTGCCTTTGACATAGCGTGTCTCCGTGCGACGAAGTGAATCAGAGCAAGGTTCGGTTTGGATTTTCCAACGCCAGCAGCCAGCGTTTGGTTGGCAATCCGTCACCACCCGAGTAGCCGCCGAGATGCGTCGCGGCAACCACCCGATGGCACGGGATAATCAGCGGGATCGGGTTATGCCCGTTGGCCTGGCCAACCGACCGCGCGCTGCCGCCTGCCTTGGCGGCGATCTCCTGATAGCTGCGTGTTTCCCCATACGGAATGTCACATAGCGCATCCCAGACCGCGCGGCGATAGGTGGTTCCGGCCGGTGCCAGGGGCAGATCGAACCGCGTCAGCTCGCCGTCGAAATACGCCTGAAGCTGCGCCTCCGCCTGTTCCAGCACCGGCGTGCGAACCTGGTCGCCGCCCCAGCCCCAATCCAGCGCGACGATTGCGCCATCCTCTTCAGCCAAGGTCAGATCGCCGATCGGCGTATGGAGGGAAAGCTGAGGCAACGCAGGGTGATCCAGATGAGCGGGAGGGATGCGAAACCCCCGGCGGTCCGCCTGTCAAGGGCCGTCAGCGGTTGGCACCCGGCACCCATAGCACGTCGGCCGATCCGTTCTCGTTCAATACACGCGCCAACACGAACAGATGGTCGGACAGCCGGTTCATGAACCGCCGCACCGTCGGGTTGGCATCGTCCAGCCGCGCCACCGCCCGCTCGGCCCGGCGCACCGCGACGCGCCCCATATGTGCCCGGGCGGCGGCATCCGTGCCGCCGGGCAGGATGAAGCTGGTCAACGGCGGCAGCGTCGCGTTCATCTGCCGCACCTCCGCCTCCAGCCGTTCCACCGCCCTCTCCGTCAGCCGCAGCCGATCGGCTGATGTGCCGGGGACGCAGAGATCGGCGCCGACGTCGAACAGGTCGTTCTGGATGCGGGCGAGCATCGCGTCCTCGGCGGGCAGCGCGCGGGTATGGGTGCGCAGCACGCCGACGACGGCGTTGGCCTCATCGACCGCGCCCAGCGCCTCGATCCGGGCGTCACCCTTGGACACGCGTGAGCCGTCACCGAGCGAGGTTTCACCGCCGTCGCCGCCCGTCGTCACCACCCGATCGATACGCACCATGAAACTGACCCCCGGCTCTAATCGACTGAAAACACAAAACGGAACGGCATGTCGAACGGCACCGTTTGGCCATCGCTCATGGCCGGATGGAAATGCCATTTGCGCACGGCGGCGACGGCCGCCCGGTCCAGCGACGCGGACCCCGAGCTTTCCGCCACGTCCGCGCCTATCGCCTGCCCATTCGCCGACACATGGATCATCACCACGACCGAGCCGGCCTCCCGCCGCATCGCCGCGTCCAGCGGATACGCCGGGGGCCGGTTGCGGAACCGGTCGTCCGGCAGGGCCGGCAGGACGTGGCCTGACATGACTTTCGCATTGGTATCGCTGTCGGTGCCGGCGAAGTTGAACTCCAGCCCTTTCGGCGACGGCGGCGGCGCTTCCTCCGCCGGCTTGGCCGCTTTGGCGCCTTCTTTCGGCGGCGATGGCGGCGGCGGCACCGGCTCCCCGGCAGCGTCGGCGTCGGCGGGCACGGGCGGGGTCTTCTCCGCCGGAGGCGTGGCCTGCGCTTGCTCAGCGGCCGGCTTGGACGGGCTGTCGGAGGGCTGGCCTCGCTCGCTCGGCTGAGCGCCCTTCTGCTCCACCATCAGCAGCTCCACCTCGCCTTGGGCGTCCGAAGGCTTCGGTGGCGGCGAACCGCGCGGCAGCACGGCGTACACGCCGAGGGGCAGAAGGTGGACCAGCACCGACAGACCGACCGCGATCAGCAACAGCCGGCGGCTGCGCGCACCGCCCGAGGAGGCGCGACGCCCATTATGGAATCCCTTTGCGGCAAGGCTGTCTGGCGTCATCGTGCTCGAGCGTTCTGGAACGGTATTTAGTCGCGCAGGGGCGGTTTTGATACCCGCGCCCCGGGCTTTACCGTTGCGGCCAACCGGGTAGTGTCCCGGCAATGAGGCAGTCTCCGCCCGCCGACATCCTGCAAGCCCTTGATCGGATGCGGCTCCCGCACGGTTCGGCGCCCCGTGGCGAACCCCTCGCCGGTGGCGTGTCGTCCGACATCTGGCGAATCGACCTGCCGTCAGGGCCGATCTGCATCAAGCGGGCATTGTCCAGGCTGCGGGTGGCGGCCGACTGGCGGGCGCCGGTGGAGCGCAACGTGTATGAGGCGCGCTGGATGCGGGTCGCCAACCAGGCAGTCGCGGGTGCGGCGCCCGCCTTGCTCGGGCAGGACGAGGCCAGCGGCACCCTGGCGATGGCCTATCTTCCTCCCGAGCGATACCCGCTGTGGAAGGCGATGCTGCGCGACGGGCACGTCGATCCGGCCTTCGCCGCGGCAGTCGGGGATCGGCTTGGCCGCATTCATGCCGCGACCGCCGCCCGGCCGGCGCTCGCCGCGGACTTCCCGACGGACGCGATTTTCCGTGACATCCGGCTGGAGCCTTACCTGACGCAAACCGGCCGGGCGCATCCCGACCTGGCGGCCCGGATGCAGGCGCTGACCGAGATGACGCTGGCCAACAGGCATGCCCTGGTGCATGGCGATGTCAGCCCGAAAAACATTCTGTGCGGTCCGGACGGTCCCGTTTTCCTAGACGCCGAGTGCGCGTGGTGGGGCGATCCGGCATTTGACCTTGCCTTCTGCCTGAACCACCTGCTGCTGAAATGCCTCTGGGTTCCGGCGCGGCGGCCGGAGTTGCTGGCGTGTTTCCGGGCCATGACCACGGCCTATTTACCCCGCGTCGCCTGGCGAATCGCGGCATGTCCTCGAGGCCCGGGCCGCGCATCTGCTGCCGGCTTTGTTCCTCGCACGGATAGATGGCAAATCGCCCGTCGAATACATTACAAAGGATGTCGATCGCGACAGGGTCCGCAAGGTCGCTCGGCGGTTTCTTGTCGAACTGGCCGATACACTGGAAGTTGTGGCCCTCGCCTGGCATGAGGAGATCGGCTGATGACCGACACGCGCATCGCCTTCGTTCACGGCCGCCGCGTCTGGGACAGCCGCGGCCGCCCGACGGTGGAGGCGGACGTGCTGCTGGAAGGCGGTGCCGTCGGCCGGGCCATCGCCCCCGCCGGAGCGTCCACCGGTTCCGCCGAGGCGCTCGACCTGAGGGACGGCGGCAAGGCGTTCGGCGGCTACGACGTCCGCAAGGCGGTGGGCAACGTTAACGACATCATCGGCCAGGCGGTCGCCGGTATCGATGCGGCGGACCAGGAGGCGCTGGACGAACGGTTGATCGAACTCGACGGCACCCGCAACAAGACCAGGCTGGGTGCCAACGCCACCCTGGCGGTGTCGATGGCCGCCGCGCATGCCGCCGCCGCCGCGTCCGGCGAGCCGCTGTACCATTACCTCGGCGGATCGGACGCCGCCCTGATCCCGCTGCCGCAGGTCCAGATCTTCGGCGGCGGCGCCCATGCCGGCCGCCGCGTTGACGTGCAGGATTTCATGGTCATGTGCCCCGCCGCCGACAGCTTTGAGCAGGCGCTGAACTGGACCGCGGAGGTTTATCGCGCCGCCGGTACGCTCATGCAGGAGGCCGGGAGCCTGTCCGGCGTTGCCGACGAGGGTGGCTGGTGGCCGGCATTCGCCTCCAACGAACAGGCGCTCGACACGTTGGTCCGGGCGATCGAAAAGGCCGGATTCCGCCCCGGCGAGCAGGTCGGCATCGCGCTCGACGTCGCGGCGTCGGAGTTCGGCAGGAACGGCCGCTACACCCTGGCGCTCGACGGCAAGGAATTGTCCACCGAGGAGATGATCGCACTGCTGACCGGTTGGGTGTCGCGCTATCCGATCCTGTCGATCGAAGACCCGCTGGCGGAGGACGACGCGGACGGCTTCGCCGCCTTCACCCGCGCCCTCGGCCACACCCTTCAGATCGTCGGTGACGATTTCCTCGTGACCGACGCCGATCGGCTGAGAGATTCGGTTGAGAAGGGGGCGGCGAATACGGTGCTGCTGAAGCCGAACCAGCGCGGCACCCTGACCGAAACGCTCGACGCCCGCCGGGTGGCGCAAGAATGCGGCTATGGTACCATCATCTCCGCCCGGTCCGGCGAGACCGAGGACGTCACCATCGCTCATCTCGCCGTCGGCTGGGGCGCCGGGCAGTTGAAAGTCGGCAGCTTCTCCCGCGGCGAGCGGATGGCGAAGTGGAACGAGATGCTGCGGATCGAGGAGGCGCTCGGCGGCAAGGCCCGCTTCGCCGGCGGGGCCGCATTGGCACGGTCGCCTGCGTGAACGTGGTCTTCCACGCCTCGGCCGGACCCGATCTGGCGGCCAGGCTGGCGCGGTTGAACGACCTGACCGTATCGGTCTGCCGGGAGGACGATACCGCGACCCTGACCCGGCTGCTGCCGGAATGCGAAGTGCTCTGGCATGTCCTGCAGCCCTGCACGGCGGACATGATCGCCGCGGCCCCGAGGCTAAAGCTGATCCAGAAAATCGGCACCGGCGTGAATACCATCGACCTCACCGCGGCGAAGCGGCGCGGTATTCCGGTGTGCAATTTGCCCGGTACCAACGCCCGGGCCGTCGCGGAAATGACCCTCGGGCTGATGCTGTCGGTGCTGCGCCGTATCCCGGCGTTCGATCGCGGATTGCGGTTCGGCGCCTGGACCGACGCAGCGCTACAGGACGGCATTGGCGAAATCGGCGGCCGGACGATCGGCCTCATCGGCTTCGGCGCTATCCCCAAGATCCTGGCGCCCATCCTGGCCGCCATGGGCTGCACGGTGATCTTTTTCGCCCGCAGGCCCGCCGCCTATGCGACCACGACCTACCGGCCGCTCGACGAGCTTCTGGCCGAGGCGGATATCGTCAGCCTGCACCTGCCCCTGGTCCCGGAGACTCGCCACATTATTAATGCCGGGGCGCTGGCGCGGATGAAGCCGGGCGCGATCCTGATCAATACCGGTCGCGGCGGGTTGGTTGATCAGTCAGCCCTGGTCGAGGCGTTGGCGTCGGGTCATCTCGCCGGTGCCGGTTTGGACGTGTTCGACACCGAACCGCCCGCGGCGGGCGACCCGCTGCTGGTGCTGCCCAATGTCGTCGTGACCCCGCACATCGCCTGGCTGACGACCGGCACGTTCGACCGCAGCTTCGCCCTGGCGGCGGAAAACTGCCGCCGCATCGCCTCCGGGGCGGTGCTTCTGCACCGGGTCGTCTAGCAAACCCTTGACCCGGGGCGCCGTGTCGAGCAAATACCCGCTCTTCATCGGGTGGACAGGCGTCCCCATTCAAGGATCAGGCTTATGGCCAAGTCGAATACGGTTCAGATCAAACTGGTGTCCACAGCGGACACCGGGTTCTTTTACGTGACGAAAAAGAACGCACGCGCGCAGACGACGAAGCTCGAACTCAACAAGTACGACCCGGTTGTCCGCAAGCATGTCCCGTTCAAGGAAGCCAAGATCAAGTAGGCAACCCGAGTCAGCCAGGAACCGGGGTGTGCGCGATCTCGATCCGGTTCCGCCCGTTACGTTTCGCCTGGTACAGGGCGGCATCGGCCGCCTGAAACAGGATCTCCGGCACGGCCGTTTCGGCTGGCGTGAATGCTACGCCGACGCTGACCGTCAGTTGATGCCGCTCCTGCGGCGATCCGATAAAGTCGACCTCTTCCACGGCGACGCGCAGGCGCTCGGCGGCGGCCGTTGCTTCCTCCGGCCCGGTCCCGGGCATGACGACGACGAATTCTTCTCCGCCATAACGCGCCACCGAGTTCGAACACCCGCGTGTTGACCCGCAGCGCGTCGGCGATAAGCCGCAGCGCGCGGTCCCCGGCGGCGTGGCCATAGCGGTCGTTGACCGATTTGAAATGATCGACGTCCACCATCAGGATGGCCAGTTGCCGGCCCTTGCCGCTTTCGATCAGCCCGGTGAGGTGCCGCTGCAAGTATCGCTTATTGTACAGTCCCGTCAGCGGGTCGGTCAGCACCATCTCCAGAGCGGTTCCTAAATCGGAACGAAGGCGGTCCTGATAGAATTTCCGGCGGATCTGGTTGCGCGCCCTGGCCCGCAGTTCGTTCGGGTCTATCGGCTGCATCAACCAGTCGTTCGCCCCAAGCTCGAAGCCGCGCAGGATGCGATCCTTCTCCCCCGGTTCGGCGACCAGCAGCAGCGGCGTTTCATGCGTTATATCGGCGGCGCGCAGAGCCGAGATCAGCTTCAGCGGATCCTCGTTCGTCATGGTCAGGTTGATCACCACCAAGTCGAACGCCATGGCGCCGGTCAGGGTGACCGCCTCCGCCCCGTTATGCGCCAGTGCCGGGATGACGCCATCCTCGGCCAGGGCATCGCGGATCGTCTGGCTGCTCTGGTCCCAGTCATCTACGACCAGCGCCCTGGCCCCCGCCACCGGCGGGATCAGCACAGTTTCGCCGGTCAACCCAAGCGCCCGTGCCGTGTCGCCACGGGCGCGCCATTCGTCCAGTAGCCGCTTCAGCCTGACCAGGCTGCGCACCCGGGTCATCAGCGTGTCGTATTCGACCGGCTTGGTCAGAAAATCGTCCGCCCCGGCTTCCAGGCCGCGCAGACGCTCGCCCGGTTCACCGAGCGCGGTGACCATGACGACCGGGATATGCAAGGTGGCCGCATCGTCCTTGAGCCGGCGGCAACATTCGTAGCCATCCATGCCCGGCATCATGACGTCGAGCAGGATCAGATCGGGCTGCCAGTCCCGCGCGGCCTTCAGCGCCTCGAACCCGTCCCGGGCCGAACTGATCTGATAATATTCCGCGGCAAGCTTCGCCTCCAGCAAACGGGTGTTTGCCGGCACGTCATCGACAATCAGAATACGCGCGGTCATGCGGTGCCGATCTTGCCCCTGACTATCGACGCCGGCGGAATAATCGTCGGTTCGGTCAGTGTACAACGGAGGCTTGTCAGAGAGCAAAGGAAACCGCGCCGCGGAAAAATGTGCGCGATCACGGGGCTTTCCGGCGGTGGTTGATTCCGCTAAGGGTTTCACGCTTTGGACAAATCTCGGAAAATGACACATATATGACACAAATACTACAGTCGTCTGACATGCAGGTTGCATTGGCGCCCGCTGCAGGCACTTCGTCCACCGCCAATCCGGCCATGTTTTTCAAGCGTTGGCTGGCCAATCCCTTGCAGATGGGATCGATTGTTCCGTCTTCGGACGCGCTTTGCCAGCGGATCGTCCGCCAGACCCGGCGCGCCGGCGACGAAGCGATCGTCGAGCTTGGTGCCGGGACCGGGGTTATTTCGCGCGCTTTGCTCGCGGGCGGGATTCCCGCCGAGCGTCTGTATGTGGTCGAAATCGTGCCGGACATGGCCGATCATCTGCGGCGCGTGCTGCCGGGGGTGAATGTCATAGAGGGCGATGCCCGCGACCTGTCATCGCTGATCCCCGCGCATTGGCACGGCCGGATCGGCACGGTGGTATGCGGCATTCCGCTGGTGCTGCTGCCCAAGCCGGAGCAGCGCCGGTTCATCGACGCCATCGAGGCGGTCGCGCCTGGGCGCGGGTTCCTGCATTACAGCTATTGCGCGACGTCGCCTTTGCCGTGGCGGCATCACCGGCTGGCCGCGAAGCGCGAGGCTTGGACTCCGCTGAATTTCCCGCCGGCGAGCGTTTGGCGCTATACGCCGGATGCCGCGTTGGGCTGAGTCCGCCCGGGGGACGCCTGGGTGTGGTTTGTCCGGGCCGCCCTTCGTCGTACGTGCTGGCGGGAGTGGCCCGGCGGAGCCGAGTTATGTGGAATTGGTGGCATGTATGTCCGGCGCCACGCCCGAGGACCCACCCGCAGGCCGATCGGCTGCGCCACTAAGGCGACGCCCAAACTTACCGCTTCAGGAGGGCGGCTTCGTAACCGTCATGGCCCGGCTCGTCCGGGCCACCTGTCGCGGCGCCGTGCGGAGGGGGTGGCCGGACAGGCCGGGCCATGACGGAAGGGGGACGAACCCCCGGGGTTTGCTCATTCTTGGCCATCGCCCAAGGAGCGCGGGCCGGCAGCGCGTTGGCCGTGCGGCCCGTATTTGTCCGCACCGTGGTGTGACCACGCTGCCGGCGATGGCTGGCGCCGAATATCGGCCCGTTCCGAGTCAAGAATGATAGACCGAGAATTCTATTTCCCTAACATTTCGGTGGAGAGACCGAACGATCGGAAAATCTTCGTGGCTTCCTGACTTCGTGGTGTGAATACTTGCCTTAAACCGAACCGCGCCATCTCGGCAGCGCACGCTGCCTGAACCGCGGCGGGCGTCTCGACAGCCGATGATTTACCACGAAGCCATGAAGACGGTGGCTAAAGGTCGTCAGCCTGCCTCACCGGGCCGCCTGGTCGTCTTGGAACGGCCATGACGCCCCGATCTCCCGCGTGGTCCATATCGGCCCCGCCGTCCCGCGCCGATTGGGCCGCGGCAAGGCGGTGAATAGTCGCTCCGGTCAGCGTCCCGTGAACACGGGCTTGCGCTTCTCCTTGAAGGCGGCAACAGCTTCTCGGTGATCCTCGGTCTGCGAGCAGCGCGCCTGGTGCATGGCTTCGAGTTCCATTGACGTCGCGAAATCGCCCGTTTCGGCGGCGGCCAGATTCTTCTTGGTGTAGCCGAGCGCGACTCGCGGCATCGCGGCGATCCGGCGCGCGAGGGTCAGCGTGGCGTCCAGCAATTCTGTGTCCGCGACGACCGTGTTCACAAGGCCGATGCGCAGCGCCTCGTCGGCGCCGATGATGTCGCCGGTAAAGAACAGTTCGCGGGCTTTCGCGGTCCCGACCAGTCGCGTCAGCGTCCAGGCGCCGCCCCAATCGCCGGACAGGCCGATCTTGATGAACCCGGTGCCGAAACGAGCGGAATGGCAGGCGATGCGGATGTCGCAGGCCGCCGCCATGCTGAGCCCCGCACCGACGGCGACGCCGTTGATCATGCCGATGATCACCTTTGGCGTCGTATGCATCAGCATCGGAATCCGGTTCGACTGCCGTATGCCCTCCGCCCGTTCCTCGAACACCCTGGCCGATCGGCCCGCCATGGTTTTCACGTCGCCCCCGGCGCAGAAACCGCGGCCGGAGCCGGTCAACACGATGCAGCCGACCGCGTCGTTGTTGCCCAGGCGGTAGATGGACTCCAGCAGTCCGAGACGGATGTCTTCCGACAGCGCGTTCAGGTTTTCGGGCCGGTTGAGCGTGAGGATCGCTACGCCGTCTTCGACGGTCTCGATCAGGTCGGGCATGGACGCTTCTCCGTAATGTCAGCCGCCGCAAGCTTGCCGAGGCGCAGCCGGTGCCGCAACCTCGGCCCCGGTTTGCGTAAACCCGGGAGGAAACCCAATGGGTGCATACTTTGTCGTGCGCGCGGTCGTTGCCGATCCGGCGGACCGCGCGGCATTCGATCGTTGGTATCGAACGGAACATCTGCCGGATGCGCTGAAGGCCTTCAAGGCCGAATCGGCGATGCGCGGGTGGAGCACGGCCGATCCGTCGGTGCACATGGCGTTTTATCGTTTTGAATCCGAATCTGCGGCCCGGGCGATCGGCGGCAGCGACGCGATCAAGGGTTTGATCGCTGAGTTCGACCGAAGCTGGGGCGATCGCGTCGTCCGCACGCGGGACATCCTGCCGATTGCCGATGAACTGAAAGGATAATTCATGAGCGACCCTGAAATCGAGGTGCTGCGGGCGGTGATCGCGTCGCGTCCGCGTGCCTCGGAGATTGCGCAGATGCGAATCGATGCCGATCAGCGCGGCAAGAACCTCGGCCTGGCCGGCGACGTTTCGGTGCAGCGGGTGGACGCGAACGGTGTGCCGGCGGAATGGACCGTGACGCCGGGTGCCGATGCTTCAAGCGCCATTCTGTATCTTCATGGCGGCGGCTATGTGATCTGCTCGCTGGACAGCCACCGGCATCTGGCAGCCGAGGCCGGGCGGGCGTCGGGTGCGCGGACGTTGGCGATCGATTACCGTTTGGCGCCGGAGCATCGCTTTCCGGCACCTGTCGAGGATACGCTGGCGGCGTATCGATACCTGCTGGACAGCGGCATCCGGCCGGAGCGGATCGCGCTGGCCGGCGACAGTGCCGGCGGCGGCCTTGTCGTGGCGGCGATGCTGGCGTTGCGGGAAGCCGGGCTGGCGCTTCCGGCGTGCGGTTGGTGCATTTCGCCCTGGGTGGACATGGAGGCGCTGGGCGCATCGTTCGTCGATCGTGCTGAAGCCGATCCGACGGTGCAGAGAGCAACGATACAGATGATGGCGGAGTGGTATCTGGGCGGCGCTGATCCCCGGCATCCGCATGCCGCGCCGATTTACGGCGATCTTCGCGGGCTGCCGCCGTTGCTGATCCAGGTGGGCGCCGCGGAGACGTTGCTGGACGATTCCGTTGCGCTGGCGCGGAAGGCGGGCGCGGCCGACGTGATGGTCGATCTGCAGATCTGGCCGGAAATGATCCACATCTGGCACCTGTATTTCCCGGTGCTGTCGGCCGGGCGGCGCGCCATCGCCGCCGGCGGTTCATTTGTGCGCAATGCAATCGGGGGGAGATAGACCGATGGATGTTCGTTTCGATGACCGGGTAGCGATCGTCACCGGGGCAGGGGCAGGGCTTGGGCGGCAGCATGCCTTGTTGCTGGCGTCGCGCGGGGCCAAGGTCGTGGTGAACGATCCGGGCGCGTCGGTGGATGGCTCGGGCGGCACCACCGGTGTTGCGGATGCGGTGGTGGCGGAGATCCGCGCGGCGGGTGGCGAGGCGGTGGCGAGCCATGCCTCGGTGGCGGAGGAAGCCTCGGCACAGACAATCATCGATACAGCGGTCGATACATGGGGGCGGCTCGATATCCTGGTCAACAACGCCGGGGTTCTACGCGACAAGGCGTTCAACAACATGTCGATGGCGGATTATGAATTCGTCAATCAGGTGCATCACTTCGGCACCGTCTACTGCATCAAGGCGGCGTGGCCGATCATGCGGAAACAGCAGTACGGGAGGATCGTTGTTACGACGTCCGGATCGGGAACGGTTGGCAATTTCGGGCAGGCGAATTACGGCGCGGCGAAAATGGCGGTGAACGGGCTGATCAACGTTCTGCGGCATGAGGGCGGGAAGTACAACATCCGCTGCAACGCGATCTCGCCCTCGGCGCTGACGCGGATGACGGAGTTGCTGCTGCCGCCGGATATCGGGCCCTGGATGAAGCCGGAACTGGTGTCGCCGGTCGTTGCGTGGTTGTGCAGCGAGGACTGCGACCAGAACGGGGAGATCATGGCCGCGACGGCGGGCGGATTTGCCCGGGTGCAGTACTTCGTAACGGAAGGCGTGCAATTCGATCCCGCGGAACCTGTGTCGATCGAGATGGTGCGCGATTCGCTGGACAGGATCCGCGATCTGTCGACGGCAAAGCCGTATACCGGATTGATGGGGAACGTGGTGGAGAAGCTGCGGGAGATGGGGCGAATCAAGTAGCCCGGCACATTCCCCCGAGCGGCGGCCATCCCGCGGCAACTGCACTGACGTCGCCGCTTTATGTCGAACGCTATAGTATTAACGGAAAAGTACATCTGTATTATCAAATCCTGTTGTGTTTCATCTGGTGGCGTGCTCATATTGTTCCTGTCAACGTCTCAGGTGACGGGTGTTTACCATGTTTCGCTACTACCTCATCCGCAACGGGCGCATCGCCGAGGGCGACGACCTCGATGTTGAAACGCTGGCTATGGCGCTGGATCGTGGCCGCCGGCTTATCGCCGAGCGTTCGAAGACAGGGGCGTTCAGCGGTCTGGAGATCTGGCGCGGCGCATCGCTGGTCTATAGCGACCGGTGCTATGCCGACGAAATCGGATCACCGGCGGCGATCGACAGTCCCTTTTTGACCGGTGAAACAACGATTCTACCGAACTGGCGCCTGACGTCGGCGCGGCCGATCCTGGCGGGGCCGCCGGCTGCCGAGCCGAAAACCGAGGCCGCCGCGCCCAGTCCGATCGCCCGGCTGCGCAAGATGATCCGCCGGAAGCCGGTGCGCAGCGGCCCGATCGCGGCCTGATACCCGACGGCATTTGCACTGACCCATTTCACGTCATGGCCGGGCTCGTCCGGGCCACCTCTCGCGGCACCGTGCTGACGGCGGTGTCCCGGACAAGCCGGGCCATGACAGTTGGGCGAGAAGAGTTCGGCTCGATCGCCGCTCCGAATGATGCCGGGGCCGGCCCTGACAAAGGGCAACGGCACGCCGCCGCGGCGGCGTCGACCCGAGAAGTTCGTGCAACATGGATGCCGGTCTATCACGAATTCCCGGCCCGGGCGCGCTGTCAATTCAACCGCAGATCGATCAGGTGCTTCGGATCGGCTTGCAGTTCGCCTCGCTCCACCCGCTTGACGATCTCGGTCAGCGCCGCGTTGGCGGGGGTTGCGAGACCGATCTCCTCGCCCTTGCGGACGATATAGCCGTTGATGAAGTCGATCTCGGTCCGGCGGCCTTTCACCATGTCCTGGCCCATCGAGGGGCGATGCTCGCCCCCGCCGGCCTTGTTCACCTCCTCCAACCGGTGGGCGTCGTACTCGCGCGTTGCTTCCGGATCGCCTTCGCCGGCCTTGGCGATCACCTCGGGATCGATGTGGTGGATGTCTTCCAGTTCATACCCGAGCGCCTGGCCGACGCGGATCGCCTCGCTGCCGAGGCGGGCGCCGAACCGGCGCAGCGTGTCGTTGCGCAGGATCTCCTTGCTGATCAGGCCGGTGCAGGCGGACATGCCGTTCGCCATCGCGTTTGTCACCAGCTTCGACCAGCGCTCGCCCCACAGGTTGGTGGTCACCAGTGCGGAATCGGTCAGCGCAACGAGGCGTTGGATTTCCCGCACCCGATCGGTGATCCGCCCGTGCACCTCGCCGGTGCGAAACACCGTGTGCTTTTCGCCGCTTTTGCCGGCGGCGCGACGCACATGGCCGGGCTCGCACAGATCGACGGTGATGGAACTGGCGATGCAGCCGACGATCTTGCCCCAGCCGACGACGCCGGCGATGGTCGCCTCGTTCATGCAATTTTGCAACGAGACCACGAACCCTCCCGGCGCGAGGTATTGCGCGATCATCACGGTCGCCCATTCGGTGTCGTACGATTTCATGCAGACGAAGGCGATGTCGAAGGGCTTTTCCTTCGCGACCTGCTGGAGGTCGGTTAGGTGCAGCGCGCGGACCGGGGTGGACCATTCCGGCACGTCGCGGATGTGCGTCACTTTCAGGCCGTTTGCCCGCATCGCTTCGACGTTGGCGGGCCACGGGTCGATGAAGGTGACGTCCTCGCCGGCCCGCGCCATGTGTGCTCCGGCATAGGCGCCGACGGCGCCGGCCCCCATGATAGCGATCTTGTGGCCCATGTTTTTCCTCCCCGCGCAGGGTCCGTCCCGGGCGCAGTGTGCCGTGGTGCCGAAGAAACGCAACCGCCGCGCCCGTGCGGGGTTTTTGTAACGCGGCGGGCGGACCAACGCTGTCCTGCGGTGCGGCTATCGTCGGATTCGCGGGCGGTGCCGGATCGGTTGGGCGCTTTTGGATGCGGTTGCGCCGGGACTTCGGACATCACCGTTCTTGTCCGGCAAGTTGTTACGTAAACTTACTTACGTCACGATCGGGCTAGCAGGGTGATTTCTCTGGAAAGGCGTCCAAATTCCGGTTCTTGCCGCATTGCAGCAAGCGGCTCGCCGGCACGGAGACCTAGATGATACCGAAACGTCTTTTCGGAACTCTGGCACTGTTGGCAGTGCTGGGATGCGTCGCCTGGTGGCGGCTCGCCGGCACCACCGGTACGGCTCAGGCGCAGGATCAGCCGCCGCCGGAGGTGCCGGTGAAGACCGCGCGCGTGCAGGTCCGCGACGTTCCGGTGCTGCTCGACGGGCTTGGCACCGTGCAGGCGCTGAACGTCGTCGAGATCAAGGCACAGGTGAACGGCACATTGATCGCCCTGCCGGCGCGCGAAGGGCAGGAGGTCCGCAAGGACGACATCGTCGCCGAGATCGATCCGCGGCCGTATAAAGCGGCGCTCGACCAGGCTATCGCGCAGCGCAACGAAGACGTTGCGTTGCTGCGCAGCGCGCAGTTGGATTTGGCACGATACCAGAAATTGGCCAAGCAAAGCTTCGCGCCGATCCAGCAGGTGGATGACCAGCAGGCGACGGTGGACAAGCAGATCGCGGCGATCGCGGTCGATAACGCCATGATTGAAACCGCGCAAATCAATCTAGGCTACTGCGTCATCCGCGCGCCGATGGATGGGCGCGTCAGTCTGTACCAGTTGAATGTCGGCAATCTTGTCGAGGTGGCCAGCCAGACCGGTATCATATCGATCACCCAGGACAAGCCGATATCGGTGGTGTTCACGCTGCCCGAAGCGGACCTGACACAGATCCAGGCGGCGCGGGCGAGGGGCGACGTGCCGGTCACGGTGACCAGCGGGGAAAACACCAAAAAGGTGATCGCGACCGGCACGTTGCTGACGCCGAACAACACCATTGATACCACCACTGGCACGATATCGTTGAAGGCAAATTTCCCGAACACCGACAACCACCTCTGGCCGGGGCAGTTTGTGAATACGCGCGTGCAGGTCGATACGATGAAGCATGCGGTCACCGTTCCGCTGCCGGCGATCCAGCACGGACCGGACGGCCTGTTCGTCTATGTCACCAGGCCGGACGGCAGCGTCGCGCAGACCGACGTCAAGGTCGGCTATCAGGACGACGACAGGGCGGTGGTGACGAGCGGGCTGTCCGGGCAGGAGAGCGTGGTCGTCTCCGGGCAGTCGCGTCTGGCGCCCGGTCTGCGGGTGAAGGCGACCGATGTCACCGCGCAAGGCTAGTCTTTTTTCAGGACGCCATTACAGATGAGTATTTCCACGCCCTTCGTGCGGCGCCCGATTGCCACATCGCTGCTGACAGCGGCGATTTTCCTGGCGGGACTGGTCGCCTATCCGCTGCTGCCGGTGGCGCCGCTGCCCAACGTGCAGTTCCCGACGCTGACCGTCACGGCGCAGTATCCCGGCGCCAGTCCCGAAACGATGGCCTCCACCGTCGCCACCCCGCTGGAAACCGAGTTCGGTCAGATGCTGCCGGGGCTTTCGCAGATGACCTCAATCAGCGTGCTTGGCACGACGTCAGATCACGCTGCAATTCGGGCTGGGCGTCGATCTTGGCAATGCGGAGACGCTGGTGCTGGAGGCGATGAACGCCGCGCAGGGTTCGTTGCCGAAAGGCATGCCGACGCCGCCGACGTTCCGGGCGATCAATCCGTCCGACAGCCCGATCCTGATCCTGGCGATGCAGTCCGACCAGGCGCCGATCACCGAGGTGGACAACTACGCCGAAAACCTCGTCGAACAGCAATTGTCGCAGCTTCCCGGCGTCGGCCAGGTGCTGGTCGGCGGCCAGCAGACCCCGGCGATTCGGGTGCAGGTCGATCCGGCGCGGCTGGCCAACATGGGCATGACGATGGAGGACGTGCGCAGCGTCCTGACCAACGTCACCGTTGACAACCCGAAAGGCAGCATTGACGGCACGAACCAATCCTATACCGTCTACGCCAACGACCAGTTGACCAAGGCGCAGCCTTACAACGACGTAATCATCGGCTACCGGAACGGTGGGCCAATCCGCATTCGAGACGTTGGCAGGGCGGTGGCGGGGCCGCAGAACCGGGAGCTGGGCGCCTGGACCAACGGCAAGAAATCGGTCCTGCTGCTCGTGTTCAAGCAGCCGAATGCCAACGTCATCTCGACCGCCGACGGCGTCAAGGCGAAGCTGCCGATGCTGCGAGAGAACATTCCGCCTGATATTCATCTCAGCGTGGTATCCGACCGGACGCTGACGATCCGCGCCTCGGTGGACGACGTGGAGTTCACCCTGCTGCTGTCCGTCGCCCTCGTGGTGATGGTGATCTTCCTCTTCCTGCGCAACACCTGGGCGACAATCATCCCGAGCGTAACGATTCCAGTGGCGCTGGTCGGCACGCTCGGCGTCATGTATATGTGCGGCTTCAGCCTCGACAACCTGTCGCTGATGGGCCTGACCATCGCAGTAGGCTTCGTGGTGGACGATGCGATCGTCATGCTGGAAAACATCTTCCGCCATATCGAGGACGGCATGAATCCACTCGAACGCCGCGATCCAGGGCGCCGGGGAGATCGGCTTTACCATCATTTCGATCAGCGTCTCATTGATCGCGGTGTTCATTCCGCTGCTGCTGATGGGCGGCATCGTCGGCCGCCTGTTCCGGGAATTCGCGATCTGCGTTTCCATCACCATCGTCATGTCGGCGATCGTCTCACTGACGCTGACACCGATGATGTCATCGCGCTTTCTGTCGCCCGAGGCGCACAGCCACGGCCGTATCTATACGATGATCGAACGCATGTTCGATGGCATGCTTAGGTTCTATGAACGCACGCTGGATGTCGCGCTGCGCTTCCGCTTCGTCACGCTGATGGTATTTGTTGCGACCGTCGCCGTGACCGGCGTGCTGTATGCGTTCATTCCGAAGGGATTTTTCCCAACTCAGGACACCGGAATCATCATTGGGATCACCGACGCGGCGCAGGATGTCTCCTACGACCAGATGGCGGTGCTGCAGGCCAAGGCGAACGACGTCGTGCAGCACGATCCGGCCGTGCAGTCGGTGGTCTCCGCCGTCGGCGCGGGAATGTCAGGGCAGACGGCCAACAACGGACGCATGTACATCACCCTGAAGCCGTGGAGCGAGCGCTCCGACACGGTGATGCAGGTCATCGCCCGGATCGAGCAGAACATGCAGGCCGTATCGGGCATCCAGCTTTACATGCAGCCGGCGCAGGACGTGCGCGTCGGCGCCCGACTCGGGCGCACGCTGTACCAGTATACGCTGCAAGACAACGACATGGACGAGCTGAACCACTGGGCGCCGAAAATCCTGGCGAAGATGCAGCAGATTCCGATCCTGTCCGGGGTTACCTCGGACCAGGAGGATTCGGGCACGACCGAGACCCTGACCTACGACCGCGACCAAGCGTCCCGCTTCGGCGTTCTGCCGGCGGCGATCGACGACATCCTGTATGACGCCTTCGGCCAGCGCGAGGTGGCGCAATATTTCACCGGCAACAAGGCGTACTACGTGATTCTCGAGGCGTTGCCGTCGGAATTCGGTGCGCTGTCGACGCTGCAGAAGCTGTACGTGCATTCCTCGACGGGCGCGTCGGTGCCGCTGTCGACGATCGTGCATCAGACCACGGTGCCGGTGCAGCCGCTGGCGATCAACCATCAGAGCCAGTTCCCGTCGGTGACGATCTCGTTCAACCTGAAGGGCAACGCATCGCTGGGCGATGCGGTGCAGCGGGTGCAGCAGGTTCAGGCCGCGATGGGCGTCCCGGTGACGGTGCAAGGCAGCTTCCAGGGCACCGCGCAGGCGTTCCAGGCGTCGCTCAGCACCGAACCCTATCTGGTCGCGGCGGCTCTGGTCGCGGTTTATATCATTCTGGGGATTCTGTACGAAAGCTATGTGCTGCCGCTGACGATCCTGTCCACCCTGCCGTCGGCGGGCGTCGGTGCGCTGCTGATGCTGATGATGTTCGGCTATCAGCTTACCGTCATCGCCCTGATTGGCATCATCCTGCTGATCGGCATCGTGAAAAAGAACGGCATCATGATGGTGGATTTCGCCATCACCGCGGAGCGCCGGGACGGGATGACTCCGTTCGACGCGATCCGCCAGGCGTGTTTGTTACGCTTCAGGCCGATCCTGATGACGACGATGGCGGCGATGCTGAGCGGGTTGCCCCTGATGCTGGAGAACGGGGCAGGGTCTGAACTGCGCAAGCCGCTCGGTTTCGCGATGGTCGGCGGGCTGGCGTTGAGCCAGGTGCTGACGCTGTACACGACCCCGGTCATCTACCTGTATCTCGATCGGCTGCAGCATTGGCTGCTGCCGGGCCGCCGTACGGCGCTCCCGCGGCTGGCGGAGAAGATGGGCGCGGCGGCGGGGGATTGACCCGCCGGGCCCGGGTGGGGTGCCCCAATTCGCCATGGTCTTGCCTTAGTGTCGCCATTTTTCGCGGGCTAGATACGCATGTCAGCTTGTAACCGGTTGTCTAGATGTAGCGGATAGGCATCATATATCGACAAACGCGGCCGATTTCGCCGCCTCTCCGTCGAATTTCGTTCCACATTCACCTCAAAACTGTGGCTTGTTTGCCGTGCGGCGAATCCGTCTCGCTGCGAGCGGCGGAAAATCTTGACCATTTGATTGGGATTGCCCTATCCCAACGGTGCATCATCGCCTCGAACGGAGATTTTATGCACCAGTCACCCTCGCCCGCCTCGGGGCGCCATCCAGCCTAAGACCCTTCCGCCTGGCGGTCGCCATCCGCGAACGCTCAGCCAGGACTTTTCTGGACTGTAAGGATATCAGCGATGACTTTCGTGCGCGAGGGGCGGCAGTTCCGCCTGCTCACCTTTCACTGTGTCCTTTGGTCGCTCGCCATGTCCCTGGCCAATGGCTTCGTCGGCGCTTATTTGCTCCGTCTAGGCTTCGGCATCGCTACCACAATCCTGCTCTATGCACTGCTCCTCGGCGTCCGTTTTTTACTGCGAGCGATCATGTTGCCGATCGTCCGGCGCCTGGGGATGCAGCGGGCGTTGCTGGCGGGGGCGTTCGTCGTTGCGTTCCAGTTCCTGCCGCTGATCCGGGCGGACGAGCCGATGTGGCTGGGCGCCTGGATCCTGGTCATTTCCGTGGGCGAGTGCATCTACTGGCCGATATTCCATGCCGCCAACGCGATGGTTGGCGGCGGCGGCCGGCGCGGGCGGCAGATCGCGTTCCGCCAGATGGCCAGCACCGCCATCTCGGTCGTCGGACCGGTGGCCGGCGGCATCCTGCTGACGCACGCCGGTCCGGGCGCCGAGTTCGGTATCGCAACGGCCTTCTGCGTGCTGTCAACCATTCCGCTGCTGTGGATCGGGCAGATCGACATCGGCCACGTCCCGACCATGCGCCAATCCGTCAGCGGCGCCGACCGGGTCGGCCTCTGCGCGTTCGCCGCTGACGGCTGGATGTGCGCCGGCACCGGCATCGCCTGGTCGCTGATCCTGTTCACCTCGCTCGGCTCGTCCTTCGACACGCTGGGCTGGGCCAGCAGCGCAGCGGCGATCGCAGGGGCACTGGCCGGATTGGCCTGCGGTGTAGCGATCGACCGCGGCCATCGTCCGGCGCTGTCGCAACTCGTCAGCGTGGCCCTGCTGATCGGCGTCGCGCTGCGGGTCGCATCGGGTTGGGCGCCATGGGTCGCGTTCATCGCCAATGCGTTCGGCGCTGCCGTCGGCGGGCTGTATGTCCCCGTGCTCATGAGCGTCATCTACGACCGCGCCAAGCGGTCCGGTTCGGCCTATCACTTCCACCTGTCCACCGAGGCCGGCTGGGACGCGGGCGCAATCCTCGGCTGCCTGGCCTCGGCCGCGGTGGTCTGGAGCGGCGCGCCGGTGACGCTCGCGGTACTGCCGGCGGCGCTCGGGGTGCTGGTTGTGCAACGCTGCGTGGGTGCCGAAACCAGGGTTACCGCCCGGATGGCCGGCGAACTGGGCCTTGCGGGGCAGGCTCTGCCGCAGGTGGCGTGACCGGAGCCAAACTGCGCGCAGGGTGAACACATGAGACGCACGCGACCGAATGAAGCGCCCGAGGACCGGATTCGCTTATTCTCGGGCGTCGCCTAACGCCACCCCGGGGCATGGGCCGAAGCCCTAGGCCGCGGCGTCTTTCACGGCAGGCCGTCCGCGTCATACAGGAAATCCTGGCTTTGGGCGGCATCAGGACCCGTCCGCCTGGCAGGGCCTATGGGGTGTGCCTGGCCGAACGCAACATCCAAAACGGCGGTCTACGGTGCTTGACCGTCAGGTATATCTCCGAACGTAAGTCAGAAATGTCCCCGGTCTATACACGCGTACGGGCCACCCCCGCCAGCACCTGCCGTGATAGGTGGCCCGGACAAGCCGGGCCATGACGTTATTGAGGAGCCGTCTCCCTGAACGGGTACTTTCTTACATCGGCGGCCCTTTGGACCAACTCTTCGGCAGCGCCTTCGCGTCATGCCGACGAAGGTCGGCATGACAGTCGCAGCTACGGTGCCGATGGGTCAGACCACACGATGTTTGGTATAAGTCGGTTGGCTTCCCGGGTCGTCCCGGATACACAACCGTTCCAACCACTCAGGATGATCGCCGTGACCGCACTATCGAATTCCGCGCTGCCCAAAGCTCTGCCGACCCGCGCCCTGCAAGTCCTCGCCGTCGTCGCCGCCAGCGGCGTTCTCGCCGCCTCGGCGCAGATCGCGGTGCCGACGCAGCCCGTGCCGATCACCATGCAGTCGCTCGCCGTATTGGCGGTCGGGATGGTCCTGGGACCGCGTCTCGGGGTGGCGGCGGTTCTTCTGTATCTCGCCGAGGGCGCGTCCGGCCTGCCGGTGTTCGCCAATTTCTCCGGCACGCTGGCGCGTCTCACCGGGCCGACCGGCGGATATCTGATCAGCTTCGTGCCGGCGGCCTGGCTTGCCGGGCGGCTGGCGCAGGCGGGCTGGGGCCGCGGCGTTGTCCGCCCGTTCCTCACCTACGCCTTCGGTCACGCCCTGATCCTGGCCGCGGGTGCGGCCTACCTGTCGCTGTTCGTCGGCGTGCCCGAGGCGCTGGCGGTTGGCGTCGCGCCGTTCGTCTTCGGGTCGGTGGTCAAGTCGCTGCTCGGTGCCACGGCGGGCCATGCCATGTCCAGGCTGTGGCCCACCGGCGCGGTTCGCTGAGCCGGCTCAGCCTTCCAAAGTGAGTTCGCCCTCGGCGGCCATGCGCTCGTACAGCGCGACGTCGCCGGGGGCGGTGATTTCGCCCCATTGTCCGTCGGTGCCGACGGTGCCGATGGACAGCGTGTTGGCCGCCAGCACGCGCTGCAGCAGCCCGATCCTGTCCAGACGGTCGCGAGTCGGTGCGTCCAGGCCCGCGAGTAGCGTTTCGACGCTCTGCCAGGCGCCGGGCGTGAATTTCAGCAGGCCCATATACTGGCCCTGAACCTCATCCAGGCTCGCCGGCTGTCCGCCGATTTGCTGCACGATCCCGGCCGGACTGCGCCGGAACCCCTTCGTATGCGCCAGCGGATCGGCGAACCGCCGCGTCCACAGGTCTCGCCACTGGCGGTCGTGCGCGACGACGAACGCGCCGCGGACCGAGACCATGGCGTGCACCAGTTCCCGCCGAAAGAAGACGTTCCCGTCGCTGACGAACACCGGACCGCCGCGAAGCCATTCTCCGGCGGCAGCGAGGGACACGACCGAGCCTGTTTCAGCCCAGCGTTCGTTGGTGAAGAAGGTGACACCCGGCACATCGACCAGCTCCGCGCGGTACCCGCGCACAATCCCGATGTCGCTGACCCCACCCGCCCGCAGCGCCGCGACCTGCCGGACGATCAACGGCTTTCCGGCAAGTGGAACGAGGCATTGCGGCAGGGGTTTGCCGGCGTCGTCGATATGGCTGTCTCGGCCGGCGGCAAGGATCAAAGCACGCATTGCGATTACTCCGATGATATGAGAACGGACCGGAACATCCGCGGACCGCAATAGAGGGCCGCGCGCCGGTGGAGCAGATTCGAAAGGAGAACAGGCGGGCCGGCGGCGCCGAACCAGGCGGCGGCGATGGCACGCGAGAGGCTGCAACGATTGCGGCGGAACGATATCGCGCCGCGGCGAGGCGCCCGGTCTGCATCGACGCCGGCACATTGCCCGCACTCGCCGCGCGGCCCGAACGCGTCACGGGCGGCCCTAGACACGGCCCGGAACCTACAATCCGGGCCGGTGCATGCCATTCTGCGTGGCATCATGAACAGGCGCCTCTCCCCCGAGGAAACCATCTTTCAGGTACCTTATCACGAGAACCGGGCGATTGGGAAATCTCCGCAACGGGCGGCGCCACGGGCGGCTACCGGAACGGTTCTCATCGGCATGATTGCGCAATCGCCTCCATCACTGACGGTGATCGAAAAATTTCATCGTTCTACAAACTTCAATTCAACGGACAAATGGATTAAGAGGCAGCCATGAGATGCGAGTTGCCCTGCAGCCGCCCCGCGGGTTCCGGCTGTTCGGGTTTGTCTCATGGCTGTTTCAAGCTGAAAGGATCACACAATGGCTGCGCTCAAAGGTAGCAAGACCGAGGACAACCTGAAGGCCGCCTTCGCGGGCGAATCGCAGGCCAACCGCCGGTATCTTTACTTCGCTCAAAAGGCCGACGTGGAAGGCTTCAACGACGTGGCCGCGGTGTTCCGCTCCACCGCCGAGGGCGAAACCGGCCATGCCCACGGCCATCTCGAATACCTCGAAGCCTCCGGCGACCCCGCCACCGGCCTGCCGATCGGCCCAACCGACAAGAACCTGGTGGCGGCGGTCGCGGGTGAGACACATGAGTATACAGACATGTATCCCGGCATGGCCCGCACCGCGCGCGAGGAAGGCTTCGACGAGATCGCGGCCTGGTTCGAGACCCTGGCGAAAGCCGAGCGTTCGCACGCCGGCCGCTTCCAAAAGGCGCTGAACGAACTCGCCTGACCGCTCGACTTTGGCCCCCTTCCCGGCGACGGGAGGGGGGATGACTTCATGGCAAGACGGAAGAATCCCGCATGAGAGAAGGCAGCCTCGAGGCGCCGACCCGCCACCCGATCGCGTGGCAGGACCCTGCCTTCTATGACCCGGCGCTGATCGAAAAGGAGCTGGAGCGGGTCTTCGACATCTGCCACGGCTGCCGGCGCTGCTTCAATCTGTGCGACTCGTTTCCGCGCCTGTTCGACCTGGTCGACGGGTCGGAGAGCCAGGAACTCGATACCGTCGATCGCAAGGACTTCAAGTCCGTCGTCGATGCCTGCACGCTGTGCGACATGTGCTTCATGACGAAGTGTCCCTACGTGCCGCCGCACGACTTCGCGCTGGATTTCCCCCATCTGATGCTGCGCTACCGGGCGATGGAGCATAAGCAGGGCAAGACCCCGTTCGCCGACAAGCAACTGGCGGAGACGGACCGCAACGGCGTGGCTGGCTGGCCTGGTCGCTCCGGTCGCGAACTGGGCGACGCGTCGCGGCAATGCGATCGCCGGGCCGATACTGCGTTCCAATGCCGGGCTGCATCCGGATGCGGAACTGCCGACATATGCCGGCCAGAAGCTGGTCAATCTGGCGGCGGAATCGCCTGCGCTAAACCGGGACGCGCCGGCGTTCGGCCGCAAGGCGGTGCTGTATGCGACCTGCTTCGGCAACTACAACTCGCCCGAGGTCGGGCTGCGACCGCGCGCCGTGCTGGCGCGCAACGGCGTGGAGACCGAGGTCGTCTATCCCGGCTGCTGCGGCATGCCGCTGCTGGAACAGGGCCGCATCGCCGATGTCGCCGCCAGCGCGCGCATGAACGCCGCCGCGATGAAGGACTGGATCGCCAAGGGCTACGACGTCATCGCCCTGGTGCCGTCCTGCGCGCTGATGCTGAAATTCGAGTGGCCGCTGATCCTGCCGGACGATGCGGACGTGAAAACCCTGTCGCGCGCCACGTTCGACGTCAGCGAATACGTCGTCGATATCGCCAAGAAGGAAGGTCTTGCGCCCGGCCTGTCGCCCGATTCCGGCCACGCTGACCGTGCACATGGCGTGTCACGCGCGCGCCCAGAACATGGGGCAGAAGGCGGCGGAGATGCTGCGCCTGGTGCCGGAGGCGAAGGTGAAGGTGATCGAGCGGTGCTCGGGTCACGGCGGATCCTGGGGCTTCAAGAAGGAATTCTTCGACGTCGCCATCAAGATCGGCCGCCCGGTCGCCCGTCAGGCGGCGGAGAACGGCGCGGGTTATGTGATGTCGGAATGTCCGTTGGCGGGCGTTCACATCCAGCAGGGCATCGAAAAGCTGGGCGGCGAGGAGCCGAAGCCCGAACTGGTCACTCATCCCATTCAGATTCTGGCGCGCGCCTACGGTATCGGCGCTGGTTGAGTTAGCTGCTTCCCGTCATGGCCCGGTTTGTCCGGGCCACCTGTCGCGGCAGGGTGCTGGCATAGGTGGCCCGGACAGCCCGGGCCATGATGGTTGTATCATTTGCACGAGGTTGCCATGGCCAAGCGATTTATGACCGAAACGGACATCCTGCCGATGGCGGAGTATGTCAAAGGCCGGGCTGACTGGCGCAGTAAAGTCACGGCGAAGAAACGCAACCGCCGGGTGGATGTCGGGCCGCACATCACGTTCTACTTCGAATGCTATGATACGATGTGGCTGCAAGTGCAGGAGATGCTGTACATCGAAAAAGGCGGTGCGGAGCAGATACCGGGCGAACTGGAAGCCTATAATCCGCTGATCCCGAACGGATCGGAGCTCACCGCGACATTCATGATTGAAATCGACGATCCGGGCCTGCGCGCGCGGACGCTCAACGGGCTTGGCCGCATCGAAGAAGTCCGCGTTTATTCGCGTGGGTGGCGAAACGATCCGCGGCGTGCCCGAAGCGGACGCCGATCGCACGACGGAGTATGGCAAGGCGTCGTCGGTGCAGTTCGTGCATTTCCCGTTCACGCCGGATCAGATCGAGGCGTTCGCTTCGGGCAAAGCTGAAGTCGTTCTGGGGTTCGACCATCCGCACTACGGCCACATGGCGATCCTCGGCGAGGCGGTGCGGGCGGAATTGACGACCGACTTCGGCTAGCCGAACCTGGGGCGGTCCAGGGAAGGAACCGCCTCATGTCGCTGCGCGAAGCAGGCGCCATCACCGGCGTTGGTGAAACGAAGTATCTGCGCGGCACCGACCGCACCGCGCTGTCGCTCCAGCTTGAGGCGTCGCTGACAGCGATTCACGATGCCGGGCTGAAACCAACGGACATCGACGGGCTGATCCCGTACGCCCACGGCGCGATAGCCGAGGATTTCATCACCAACTTCGGCATCCCCGACCTGCGGTTTTCCGCCACCGTGCCGATGGGGGGCGCGTCGGCGGTGGCCTCGATCCAGTGCGCCCTGGCAGCGATCCAGGCGGGCATCTGCAAGCACGTGCTGCTGTCGCTCGGCCGCACCGGCTTTTCCGGCGGCCGCATCGGCACGCGCGTCCAGCAGATGCCGCAGTTCAAGGTCATCGGCGAGTTCGAGATGCCGCTCGGCGCTATCGCTCCCGCCCAGCTTTATGCCCCGATGGCGCGGCGCCACATGGAACTGTACGGGACGACGTCGCGGCAACTGGCGGAAATCGCAGTGACCACGCGGCATCATGCGTCGCTGAACACGAACGCCACGATGCAGAAGCCGATCACGATCGAGGACCACCAGGCCTCGCGCATGATCTCCGATCCGCTGCGGCTGCTGGACTGTTCGTTGGAGAGTGACGGCGGCGCGGCGGTGGTGATCAGCGCGCCGGAGCGCGCGCGGGATCTGGCGAAGCGGCCGATACTGGTGATGGGCGTGGCCGAGGGCCATCCCGACTCGCCGTCGGCGATCACCCAGCGGCCGGACCTGACGACGCTCGGGTTGGCAAAGGCGGCGCCGAAGGCCTTCGCGATGGCGGGCGTGACGCATAAGGAGATCGACGTCGCGGAGGTGTACGACTGCTTCACCTACATCGTCATGTGCCAGTTGGAGGACCTCGGTTTCTGCAAGAAGGGCGAGGGCGGCGGGTTCGTCGAGAACGGCGCGCTCGGCCTGAACGGGCGGCTGCCGGTGAATACGCATGGCGGGTTGCTGTCACAGGCGCACATGGCTGGGATGAACCACATCGTCGAACTCGCCCGCCAACTGCGCGGCGAGGCCGACGCCCAGGTCCTCGACGCCGAGATCGGCCTGGTCACCGGATACGGCGACATGGGCGATGGCGCGCTCGCCATCATGCGGAGGGCCTGAGCCGTGAACGGGTATGACAAGCTGGTGCCGTCTCCGACTGCCGAAACCCAACCCTATTGGGACGGGCTGAACGAGAAGCGGCTGCGACTGCAGCGCTGCGCCGATTGCGGCAAGGTGCGGCACTATCCGCGCCCGGTCTGCGATGCGTGCTGGTCGATGAACGCCGACTGGGTGGATGCGGCCGGGACGGGCACGGTGCATAGCTGGACGGTCACGCACCACGCGTTCCATCCGGGCTTCAAGCGCGAACTGCCCTATATCCTGCTGACCGTGGACCTGCCGGAGGGCGTGCGGATGAACGCCCAGGCGCGGGGGATCGAGGCGGCCGATCTGCGGATCGGGCTGCCGGTGGCTGTGAGATTCGAGACAGTCAAGGAAGGGCTGACGCTGCCTGTTTTCGCAGCGATCTGACCGCTGTAGCTGTAGCTGTAGCCGTAGCCGCGCCACCTCCAACGCCGCTTCGTCCGCCGCAACGCATCAGCGGGGTCGACAACACCATCGACATCGACATTCTCGATCCGGCAACGGTGCCGGAGCCGCACGGCACGGCGAAGGTCCTGCGGTTGCCCGAACCCACTACCTGTGGGGCAACGATGCCCCGCATCTCACGCGAGCCCCGCTGGGCCCCCGCATTGCCGTGGCCGAAGGCCACCATAAAAAAACGCATCGGCGAGGCCCGCCCCGCCGGCGGGGCTTTAATCTCTGTGCCTCTGTGTCTCTGTGGTAAACAATCTTAGCTCACAACCACACAGGCGTTTCACAGTTCCCGGGCAGCCGGCCGCGTCGAAAAACCCGGGCTCCATTCATAACTCGTTAACCTTGAGCAGTTAGAAATTTCACCACAGAGACACAGAGACACAGAGACTTTATGGAAGACACCCAATATAGCGTACTCAGCCGGCGGGTCATTGGACTCGCCATCGAGGTACATCGTGAACTTGGTCCAGGACTGCTGGAAAATGCCTATGAAGAATGCCTGTGCGTCGAACTTCGGCAAGCGGGCATTTCTCATTTGCGCCAATGCAAACTTCCGGTGATCTATAAAGGACTTTCGCTCGATTGCAACTATCGTATCGACATCGCCGTCGAACGCCAACTGATCGTCGAAGTCAAATCCGTCGATCACATTGCGCCGGTGCATGAAGCCCAGTTACTGACCTATCTCCGGCTCAGCGGCATACCCGTTGGGCTGCTGTTGAATTTCAATACTGCGGTGCTGAAGGACGGCATCCGGCGCCGGCGCGTCTGACAATCGCGGCCGGCTCACAGCCCGTCCCATTCGAGTTTCAGAACCGCCGGGATCTTCGGCAGGCGGCAACCCGGGCCGGGAGGCGGAACCCTCGGGCTCGCGACTGCGCACCCATTCGCCCATAACCCTTGCCCCGATCCCCCCCATACGCTACACGCCCCACCGCGTCGGCACCCCTGGAGGCCGGCGTTTGTCATTCAGGAGCATACTATGGCCAACGTTGTTACAATCGAGGCCGAGGTACGCGCGCGAAGCGGTAAGGGGGCGGCGCGGGCGACTCGGCGCGCAGGCAAGGTGCCTGCGGTTATCTATGGCGGCAAGGTGGAACCCAGCCTGATCGCGCTCGACCCCCGCGTCGTGGTCCGCGAACTGCAAAAACCCGGCTGGCAGTCCCGCCTTTACGAGATCCAGACCGGCGCCGATCCGGTTCGCGCACTCATCCGCGGCATCCAGTACCACCCGGTCACCGACGCGGCGGAGCATGTCGACTTCCAGCGCCTCGTCGCCGGTCAACGCATCAAGGTGGCGGTCCCCGTCCACTTCGAGAACGACGGCATCAGCCCGGGCATCAAGCGCGGCGCCGTGCTCAACGTCGTCCGCCACGCCGTCGATGTCTATTGCGACGCCGACAACATCCCGGAGCAGTTCACGGCCGATCTCGGGCCGCTGGACTTCAACGACAACGTGCGCTGGCATGATCTGAAGGGCACCGAGAACGTCAAGCCGGTGATCGACCGCGACTTCGTCGTCGCCACCGTCGTGCCGCCGACGAAGATCGAGATCGTCGTCGACCCGAACGCCACGGCCGGTGCGCCGACAGCAACGGCGGCCCCGGCCAAGGGTGGCTCGAAGGCCCCCGGCAAAGCGCCCGCCAAGGCGCCCAAGAAGGGCTAGTCGTGACCCTGCTCTGGGTCGGCCTCGGCAATCCGGAGCCCGGGATGGCGGCCAACCGCCACAACATCGGATTCATGGCCCTCGACGTGATCGCGACCCGCCACGGCTTCTCGCCGTGGCGGCGCCGCTTCAAGGGCGTGACCGCCGAGGGCACCATTGCCGGCGAGAAAATCCTCGCGCTGAAGCCGCTCACCTACATGAACGCATCCGGCGAGTCGGTGCAGGAGGCGGCCGCGTTCTACAAGTTGCCGGTCGAGGCGATCACCGCCTTCCACGACGAACTCGACCTCGTCCCCGGCAAGATGCGCGTCAAGCAGGGCGGCGGTGCGGCCGGCCATAACGGGCTGCGCAGCATGGACAAGATGCTGGGATCGCAGAACTACTGGCGGGTGCGCCTCGGGATCGGCCATCCGGGAACGAAGGAGCGCGTGCTCGGCTACGTGCTCGGCAACTTCGACAAGGACGACAAGACCTGGCTGGTCCCGCTGCTGGATGCGGTGGCGGATGCCGCCGGACTGCTGGCGCAGGGCAAGCCGGCGGATTTCATGACCAACGTCGCATTGCACACACAGGACATACGCTGATGGGTTTCAACTGCGGCATCGTCGGGCTTCCCAATGTCGGCAAGTCCACCCTGTTCAACGCGCTGACCGCGACCGCCGCGGCGCAGGCGGCGAACTACCCGTTCTGCACCATCGAGCCGAATGTCGGCCGCGTCGGCGTCCCCGACCCGCGCCTCGACGTCCTCGCCGAGATCGGCAAGTCCGTGAAAGTGGTGCCGACAACGCTGGAATTCGTCGATATCGCCGGCCTGGTGCGCGGGGCGTCGAAGGGGGAGGGCCTCGGCAACCAGTTCCTCGCCAACATCCGCGAAGTGGACGCCATCATCAACGTCCTGCGCTGCTTCGAGGACAGCGACATCACCCATGTCGAAGGCAGCATCGACCCGCTGCGCGACATCGAGGTGGTCGAGACCGAACTGATGCTGTCCGACCTGGAAAGCCTGGAACGCCGGCTGATCCAGGCGCAGAAGCGCGCCCGCGGCGGCGACAAGGAAAGCATCGCCGCGGTCTCCATCATGGAGCCCCTGGTCGCCGCGCTACAGGACGGCAAGCCGGCCCGCACCGCAATCCCGCCGGGCGAGGAAGAAGCCGTCCGCCGCCTGCAACTGCTGACGTCAAAGCCCGTGCTGTATGTCTGCAATGTCGAGGAAGCCAGCGCCGCCACCGGCAACGCCTTCTCCGAGCGGGTGCGCGCCTGGGCCGCGACACAGGGCGCACCCTCCATCGTCGTATCCGCGGCGATCGAAGCCGAAGTGTCCCAGCTTCCCGCGGCCGACAGGGCGGAGTTCCTGGAAGGCTTGGGCCTGTCCCAAAGCGGCCTGGATAAGGTGATCCGCGCCGGATACGAGTTGCTGGAACTGGTGACCTATTTCACCTGCGGCCCGAAAGAAACGCACGCCTGGACGATCACCAAGGGCACCCGCGCACCGCAGGCCGCCGCGGTGATCCACAAGGACTTCGAGCGCGGTTTCATCGCCTGCGAAACGATCGCCTACGACGACTTCGTCGCCGGACGGGGCGAGCAGGGTGCCAAGGAAGCCGGCAAGATGCGGATCGAAGGCAAGACCTACGTGGTCAAGGATGGCGACGTGCTGCTGTTCCGCTTCAACGTTTAGGTTTGCGCGCAGAGTCCAGCCGATGTTTACCATTTCTTAACGAAATTCGGCGATACCCGGGAAACAGATGTCTCGGAGGTCGCCGTGGGTGCGTTGCTGGCTCGCTGCCGGGTTGGGTGTCAGATCGCCATACTCGGCCTGATCGGTATCACGGGTGTCATCGCCATCGCCGGCATCAACCTGTGGGGATCCCGGCAGATCGACCGGACGAACGCGGCGATGACAGCCGCCCGGCAGGACCGCGGCCTGGAAACCGCCGCACAAATCGCTCTGCTGCAGGCCCGCAGGCAGGAGAAGAACTTCCTGCTACGCCATGACGAGGCCTCGGCCACCGAGCAGGCGGCATCGACGGCCGCCGCGCTCACCGCGCTTCAGACGCTCAGCGACCGGGTCGCGGGCCAGCCGGAGCTGCTCGACGCGGCCAGGCAGATGACCGAGGATACGCGGCAATACCAATCCCTGTTCGCGTCGGTGGTAAGCCAGGGCAGGACCATTGGACTGAACGAGAACCAGGGGCTGCTGGGCGCGCTGCGCGCCAGTGTTCAGGACGTCGAGGATAAGCTGAAGTCCGTCGCGTCCCCCGCCGCGCAGATCGCCATGCTGACCATGCGGCGGGACGAAAAGGACTTCATCGCCCGCCTCGATCCAAAATACGGCGAGGAACTGAAAGCGGCACAGCCGGCGTTCGTTTCGGCGATCAACGACACGGCCATGCCGGAGGCCGTCCGCAACGACATATTGGCCGGCATGCAGGCTTATCAGGACGACTTCGCCCGGTTCATGTCCGGAACGCTGGACCAGGCGCGGACGATCGAACGGCTCGCCGCCATCTACCAGGCAGTCGAGCCACGCCTGGCCGCCGCGGACAGAAAATTCGTCGCACAGGCCGAAGCGGCGGAGGCCGAGGCGACCGCGATCTCCGCGCGCATTCATCAGGTCCTCATCGTGTCGATCGCCACGATCGTCTTGCTGGTGGTCATTTTGAGCTGGATCAGCGGCCGCAACATCGCCCGGCCGATCATCGCGGTGACCCGGTCGATGGACGCGCTGGTGCGCGGCGACCTGACCACAGAAGTGCCGACGGACCGGCGGCACGACGAAATCGGCACGATGATCCAGGTGGTCGGCGTTCTGAAGGACAGTCTGGTCGCGGCGCGCGGAATGCAGCAGGCACAGGAGGTGGCGCGGGAACGGGCGGACCAGGAAAAGCGCGCCGCCCTTATCGGCATGGCCGAACGCATCGAGCGCGAAGCCGGCGCGGCCGTGCAGCAAATCGGCGAGCGAACCGTCGCGATGACGGCAACGGCGGAGCAGATGCGGGGCCTCGCCACGCGCACCGGTTCGGCAGCCGGAACCGCAGCCTCCGCCGCCGCGGTTGCGCTCGGCAATGCGCAGGCGGTAGCGAGCGCGGCGGAGGAGCTGTCCGCCTCGATCCGCGAGATCAGCAGCCAGGTCGCCCAGTCCACGACCGTCGTCGGGCACGCCGTGCGGGCCGGAACTGAAACGCAGGCGGCGATCCGGGCCTTGAACGAGCAGGTCGGGCGCATCGGCCTGGTGGCCGACAGCATCGGCGCCATTGCCGCCAAGACCAATCTGTTGGCGCTGAATGCGACGATCGAGGCCGCCCGCGCCGGAGAGGCCGGCAAGGGCTTCGCCGTGGTCGCCGGAGAGGTGAAGCAGCTCGCGACCCAGACCGCGCGCTCGACCGAGGAGATCACGCGCCATGTCAACGAAGTCCGCCTCGCCACCAGCGCGGCGGTCGCAGCGGTGCAGCAGATCGACGCCAAAATCAACGAGGTCAACGCCATCGCCGGCGCGATCGCCGCCGCGGTAGAGGAACAGGGTGCGGCGACCGCCGAAATTGCGCGCAATGTCGCCGAAACCGCGGCGGCGGTGAATGAAATGGCCAGCCGCAATTCGGAGGTGTCGGGTGAGGCGGAGCAGGCGGGCCAGTATGCCGGAGACGTGCTGGATGGCACCAAGGTCCTGGACGGTGCGGTCAGCAACCTGCGCCGGGCGATCATTCGCACCGTGCGCAATTCCACCGAAGAGGTCGATCGGCGTCTGTTCAAGCGTCACGCAGTCGATCTCGAGTGCCGGGTGGAGAGTGGGGGGACCGTGCAATCCGCCCGCATCAGCGATATATCGGAAGGTGGCGCCCGGCTGACCGGCGTGACCGGTCTATCGCTCAGCGGGCATGCAACGGCGCGGATCGATGGCTTGCCGGCGCCGATGCGATTTACCGTGGTGGGGTCGGAGGACGACGGCCTCAGGATCGTCTTCGAATCCGACGAGGCGGGGGCGCGGGGACTGAAAGCCCTGCTCGACCGGCTGGACGCGAAAGCGGCGGCCTGATCGCGCAATGACAAATGCCGCCGCGCTTGGCCCACAGCAATAGTTACCATATAGCATCGTAACCTTCACCGGGGGGTGACGGACGTAGCCTTTTCATCATGGCCCGGCTTGTCCCGGCCAACGCCGCCAGCACCAGCCGCGACCGGTGGCCCGAACAAGCCGGGCCATGACGGTGTGAGCGATTCCAGTCAGTTCATCACCGGAAGACACGACCCGTCAGGGGATGAAACTGTCGCTCGCACCGCATAATCATCGGCTCCGCTCCCGTAGTTTCTGTCTAGCCTGAAGCCGCTCTAGCCGAGGCGCCCAGCCTTCACCATCCGCACCAGCTCCGTCCGGACATCCGAGGCGGTTTTGACCGGACCCGACCACGGAACCCGTACCACCGTCTCCCCCAGGGCCAGATCGAACCCGTCCACATCAACAGCAACCATCCGCCAATCCCCGGCCGAACCGGCGATCACGGCCAGCGCCGCCGCATGGTCGCGGTTGCAATGCTCGACAATTCCCGCCTCCGCCGCCAGCACGGCGGCCATGGCGTCCGGATCGGGCGCCACCTCGTCCGGCTTCAACCGGAAGGCCCGCCCGAACCCGCCAACCAGCCGCAGCGCCTGCGGCGTGATCCGCCAGAACCTGAAATCGCCGAAATCCGCATAGAGCGACGCATACGGATGTAACGCCAGAAACCGCGCCCGCAGCGCCGGATCGTCCGACGCCTCGGCCGTGCCGATCAGCGTCACCCGCGGCGTCGTTTGCGGATTGCCGGTGACCGGACTGCCCGCCACCATCACCGAGCACCGCGGTTCCGCCGCCAGATGCCTCGTATGCTCCGACAGCTTCGACACCAGGATCGCCAGCGACCCGTCCGGCAGGCAGGCCGGAGTCACCAGCGACGCGAACGGGTGCCCCTTGTCGCTGGTGGCCAGCGTCCCGACCCGGACCGATCGCAGCAGGCGCCGCGCCTCCTGCTTCGGATCATAGTCGTCGTCCGCCATGATGTGTTCACCTCCCGTCCGAGCTTCCGCCACAATTATCCACTATATCACTGGTGTGATAGACTGCCCTGGACTCGCAAGGAACACCCGATGAAGCAGACCATCGCCCTGGTAGACGACGACCGCAACATTCTCACCAGTGTGTCCATGACCCTGGAGCAGGAGGGTTACACCGTCCGGACCTACACCGACGGCGAAAGCGCGCTTCAGGGCATCACCGCCAAGCCGGTGGACCTCGCGGTGCTCGACATCAAGATGCCCCGTATGGACGGGATGGAACTGCTGCAGCGGCTGCGCCAGCGCAGCACCATCCCGGTGATCTTCCTGACCTCGAAGGACGAGGAAGTCGACGAACTGATGGGATTGCGCCTCGGTGCCGACGACTACATCACCAAGCCGTTCAGCCAGCGCCTGCTGCTGGAGCGTATCCGCGCCCTGCTGCGCCGCAATGAGACGGGGAAGGCGGAGGGTTCAGGCAGCGCGCCGACGGGGGTGATGACCCGCGGCGACCTGGTGCTGGACGAAACCAAGCATCAATGCACCTGGAAAGGCAACGACATCCAGTTGACGGTGACCGAGTTCCTGCTGGTCAAGGCACTGGCCGCGCGTCCCGGCATGGTGAAAAGCCGCGACCAACTGATCGATGCGGCCTACGGCGAAAATATCTATGTGGACGACCGCACCATCGACAGCCACGTGAAACGGATACGCAAAAAGTTCCGCACGGGCACGGAAGAGTTTAACCAGATCGAAACGCTTTATGGTATCGGCTACCGGTATAAGGAGCAGTGATTGCCTGACGGCTTTCTCCTGACCGGACTGGCCCGAGGCGCCGCGTCGCATACGCGGTTTCGCCAGCGCTGGGTGTCGCCCTTGCTGCGCCGCATCCTGCTGGTCAATGCCCTGCCTTTGGCGCTGCTGGTCGTGGCTTTGCTGTATCTCGACCAATACCAGAACGGCCTGCTGGAAGCGCAGGTCACCGCCCTGCGTGAGCAGGCGCGGGTGTTCGCCGGAGCGCTCGGCGAAAGTGCCGTGCGCACAACCGATCCGGACAATCCCAAGCTGGTCCCCGAGGTCGCGGTCTCCCTGCTGCGCCGCCTGACCGAGCCGACGCCGGACGCGGAGGCCAAGCTGTATGCCCCGGACGGCACGATGCTCGCCGACTCGCGGATGCGCGACGGTGCGGGAGGCACCAGTTCCACCGACGCGTTCCCGCCGCCGCCGGACCACGGACCGGTGCTGGAAACCGTCGGCTGGCTTTACGATCGCGTGCTGTCCTGGCTGCCGCACAAGATGCCGACGACGCGGGTGGACCTGACCCCCTCGGCCGGCGGCCCGGAGTGGCAGCCCGACGTCAAGGAAGAACTCCGTCTCAGCAGCGCCGGCAACAGCAGCGAAACCGCACCCTATATCCGGCGCACCCGCGACAACCGCCTGCTGGTCACCGTCGCCGTGCCCGTGGAGCGCGACAAGCACACCGTCGGCATCGTCTCGCTGACCCGCGAGGCGCGGGAGGTGGACGAAAGCCTGTTCACCGTGCGCATGTCGATCCTGGCGCTGTTCGGCATCGCGCTGCTGATCACCGTGATGCTGTCCTGGTATCTGTCGCTGACCATTGCCCGCCCGATCCTGCGCCTGGCCGAAGCCGCGGCCGACATGCGGGAAGGCGGCGGACGCTCCGGCAGCGTGCCGCCCTCTCTGCTGAAGCGCCGGGATGAAGTCGGCGAACTGGCCTCCGCCCTGGCGAATTCCGCCGCCGCTTTGTGGGAACGCATGGACGCCACCGAGCGCTTCGCCGCCGACGTGGCGCACGAGATCAAGAACCCCTTGTCCTCCATCCGCAGCGCCATCGAGACCCTGCGGCGGATCGAGGATGTCGGCCGCCAGCGCCAGTTGCTGACGATTATCGCGCAGGACGTCGTGCGGCTGGACCGCCTGATCAGCGACGTCAGCGACGCCTCGCGCCTGGATGCCGAACTATCGCGCGTTACCGCCGAGCCGGTCGATGTCGTGCCGATCCTGCGGACCCTGGAGGAATTGGATGAGGCGACGCGCGACCCCGCGAAGGACCCGAAGCTGGAGGTTGTCGCCCCGCCCAACGGTCTGCGCGTCTGGGCGGTGGAAGATCGCCTCGTTCAGGTCCTGCGCAACCTGATCGGCAATGCCCAGTCGTTCAGCCCTCCGCGCGGCCGGATTATCGCCCGCGCGCGCGATGCCGGCGGGATGGCGGAACTGTGCGTGGAGGACGAAGGTCCGGGCATCCCGGACTCCAACCTCGAGCACATTTTCGACCGGTTTTATTCCGAGCGTCCGAAAGGCGAGAGTTTCGGCCAGCACTCGGGTCTCGGCCTGTCGATCAGCCGGCAGATCGTCGAGGCCCTGCATGGGCAGATTTCCGCCGAGAACCGGCGCGACGGGGCAGGGCGGGTGCTTGGCGCGCGGTTCATCGTTCGGCTACCGATCGCATAACGATTCAGTTCTGCTTCGGCAAAGGCCTGGAGTCACGACACATTTTGGCCAACTTATCGTGCGCGGCGAACACATGGGCCGAAAACGTGGTTAGGATACATCACCCTGTAACCAATGGGAGGCACCCGTGCCATTTGATGGAATTGGCTATCTCACCTCACCTGCGAAGCCTTCGATCTGGACGCGCCTGTCTCATTTCGTCCTGGGCACGCCCCCGGTCACGAAATCCGTTCCGCTTCATGCGTTCCAGCCGGTGCCGGCCGGTCAGCCGGATGCGGTCACTCTCCAGGTACTGACCATCGGCCGTGCGCTGATCGAGGACAGGAAGGACTGGGTGCAGCGCCGCTACGAGACACGTGACGGCCGCCGTTGCGCCGTCGGCGCCCTTCGCGGGGCTGCTCGGTTGCTCAACCTGCATGGACCGCAGAGCGGGGCCAACACAATCCTGCTGTCCGTCGCCATGAGCCGCGGCTTCAACGATATCGAGAGCATGAACGATAATTCCTCTCATCGGCAGGTTATTTCGGCCTTCGATGAGGCGATCAGCCGAGCGCGGCAGTTCACCGGCTAGGACAGCCTCGGGCCACTCGGGGGCCTTCGGTTTGGCGTGCAACGCGCATCACGACGGGGTAATCGTGGTGCGCGTTTCGTCGTTTTGATGGTGGTTTACGCCCTCACCGTCATGGCCGGGACACGCGCGATAGGCGCCAACTCAAGCGGACATGCGCAACCGAATTGCCACCGTGTCATGGCCGGGCTTGGTTATGGGCCGGGCTTAGCCCCACGGGGGGGTGGAGGGAATAGTTTGCCCCGGGGCCTATTTCCCTCACCGTCATGGCCCGGCTCGTCCGGGCCACCTGTCGCGGCACGTGCTTGCCGGGGCGGCCGGACAAGCCCGGCCATGACCAACGGGAGAACGCCGTGCTCCGCGTGCACCCTTAATCCTGATAGTTCGCCATCAGCCCGCGGCCGACCCACTCTGGATGAAAATCGAGGACCGGGCCGGGTTTCGGCCGGCCGTCAAGCCTATTTTCTTCCCAGCCATCGGCCGGACATAGCGCGGCTAATCGAAGCCTGTCTCACCCCGGCGCATGCCCGTCATTGGCATCCATCACCGGCCGCCAGGCACGACCGCTGCGCGCCAGAAGCTCGTCCGCCGCGGCCGGCCCGTCGCTGCCGGATGCGTAATTGGGGAAGCCCTCGGGTTTATGCTGCGTCCAGTCTTCCAGCACCTTCCCGACCACCCGCCATGTCTCCTCGACCATATCGGCCCGGTTGAATAACGTCTGGTCGCCGGTCATCACGTCGTAGATCAACGTTTCGTATCCGATATTCGGCTCTTTCGGGAACCAGTCGGCATACTTGAACGCCATCCGCACCGCCGCCAGGTCCACCACCGGCCCGGGCCGCTTCACCTCGAACTGCAAGGCGATCCCCTCATCCGGCTGGATCTGCAGCAGCAGCCAGTTCGGCGGCAGAGCGGCGACGTTGGTATCCTCGAACGGAGCGAACGGCGCCGGCTTGAAGCGGATCGCGATTTCGGTCATCCGCCGCGACATATGCTTGCCGGTGCGCAGGAAAAACGGCACTCCAGCCCACCGCCAATTGTCGATGGCCAACTGCATCGCCACATACGTTTCGATCCCGGAGTCCAGTGCGACGTCCTTTTCCTGCCGGTAGCCGGGAACCCCATTGGGGCCGGCCCCGTATTGACCGCGCACGGCGCATTGCGGCGCCACCGTACGCAGTGCCGAGAAAACATCCGACTTGCGGCTGCGCACCGCATGAGCATCGAACCCGGCGGGCGGCTCCATCGCCACCATCGCCAGAAGCTGGAACACGTGGTTGGGAACCATGTCGCGCAGCGCGCCGGTCTTTTCATAGAAACGGCCCCGGCTTTCCACGCCCACCGTTTCGGCCACCGTGATCTGCACATGATCGATGCGATCGCGGTTCCAGATCGGCTCGAACATCCCGTTGGCAAAACGCAGCGCCATGATGTTCTGCACCGTTTCCTTGCCGAGGAAATGGTCGATCCGGTAGATCTGATGCTCCTCCGCGCAGCGCAAGATCGTTGCGTTCAGCGATCGGGCAGAGGCTTCATCGTGACCGAACGGCTTCTCGATCACCACACGCCGCCAATGCTCCGGGTGCGTGCCGTCCTGGTCCCAGTTTTCCTCGAACAGCCCGGCCTTGCCGATCTGCGTCACCACAGGACCGAAGAAACGATCCGCCACAGCCAGGTAAAACAGACAGTTGCCGCCAGTGTCGGACGGCTGATCGATGTGCTGCTTCAGCTTCTGATACAGGCCCTCATCGTTCAGGTCGCCCCGGATATAGGTCATATGCCCGGTCAGGTGCTTCCAGGTATCCTCATCCACTTTGTCGATCCGGCTTTCGCTCGCGGCCTTGCCGACAAAGCTCTCCATCATCTGATGCAGGCTGTCGCGCCACTTATCCGCATCGAGATCGGCCATATCCACGCCGATCAGCTCGAAATGCTCCGGCAGCAGGCCGGTCGTTGCGAGATTATACAGCGCCGGAACCAGCAGCCGCTTGGTCAGGTCGCCGCCGGCCCCGAAAATGACCATGGCGCACGGACCTGGTGGCTTCGCCTGCCGCCGGGGTGGAGCGTGGACAACCTGGCCGGGGGAATGGATTGCGTCTGGCATGCACAGACAATGAGGGTTCCCCGCCGCGGGTTGGCCTTACGTTTTCGTGATCCGCGCTGGTGTGAACCAGGACGGCTTGCGCTTCTCGCGAAAAGCTGTGGTCCCCTCACGCCCCTCGCTGGAGTGCCGCTGTGTCCAACCCTCATGCGACAGCATCGAAACCTGCCGCTCGTCCAGCAAAAACCCGTTGGCACCGAGGAAGCTGCGCTTGGTCGTCGCGATAGCGCTCGGACTGCCCGCGAAGATCGCATCAAGCACGGACGCGAGCCTCGCCTCCATGTCGTCCGCCGCGACAACCTCATGGATCAACCCGATTCGCTCGGCTTCGCGCGCACCGAAGCGCTCGCCAGTCAGTGCGTAACGGCGCGTGTGCCGCAGTCCGATGGCATTGACCATGTGCGTGGATATCGGCGTCGGCGCCACGCCGACGCGGACTTCGGTGATCCCGAACGCCGCGTCCGGCGTGGCGAAGGCGACATCGACGCAGCAGACGATGCCAACGCCGCCGCCGAAGCAGGCGCCGTGCACCAAGGCGATCGTCGGCCCGGGAAACTCATTCAAAAGCTGCATCGCGCGGGTAGTGGCGATCGAGGCGGCGTAGTTCTCGTCCAGCGGATAGGCGGCGACTTCGCCAAGCCAACCGATATCGGCACCGGCCTGAAAGTGCCGCCCCGCGCCACGGATCACCACGCACCGCACCGCCGGATCCGCGGCGAGACCGGTCAGCCCCTGAATCAAGCCGTCGAGCATGGCGGCATTATAGGCGTTGCCGACATCGGGCCGGTTGAGCGTCACCGTGGCGACGCCGCGCTCATCGGAGGACAGAAGAACGGGTTGGTTCATGGCATCGGACTCCCGATTGGTCACGCAGGGCCGGTCAGCAGTCCGAGCCGTTGAAGCTCCGCGGCGAATGCCTTCGGATCGGAGGTCCTCGTACCCGAGCAGCCCGGCGGTTCGCGCGCCGGTCACATTGGCCGCACTGTCATCGACGAACAAGGTCGCCCGCGGTGCCACGCCAAGGCGCGCGAGGCATCGGCGATAGACCTCCGGATCCGGCTTGCGAACACCGAACTCCGCCGAAACGAGCGCCCGATCGCCCACCAACGCGGCAACCTCCGGGTACAGATCCGCGAAGTGCCGCGCGACCAGCATGTTGTTGTTGGTCAGCACCGCCAACGTCACCGCCGGACAAATCCCGGGAAGCAGCGCCATCGTCTCGCGAATGGGCGTAACCGCGGCCTGCTGTGCCGCGACCCAGTCGGCCTCGGTCAGGTCGTGGCCGATACAGGCGCCGAAACCGCGCAGGTAGCCGGCGGCATCGAGCGCACCGGCATCGCCCGAATCCTCGAAACCTGAGTCCCACACCGCCGCCCTGATCGCTTCCGGCGCGCTGCCCGATACGGCGCTCAGGTGTGCGATCCGGGCATCGCGGTCGTAGCGATACAGCACACCGTTCAGGTCGAAGAGAATCAGCGAGATGTCACTCATGCCGGACCCCGGGGTTGCTGCCGCGGACGTGCAAGCCGTGCGCCGCTTGTACAGCGCAATCCCGCGTTAGCCGGTCACCTTTGCCGGATCGGTGTTCGCGCCGCAGACGATGATGCCGATCCGGGCACCCTCGGGCGGGCGAAAGCGCCCGGAGAGCAGCGCGGCAGCGGCGGTCGCTCCGCCGGGCTCCGCGACCAGTCGGAACTGGTCCCAAAGCAGTCGCTGCGCCGCCACGATCGCCTCGTCCGGCACCAGCACGCAGCCGCTGACGAAACGCCGGGCGAGGGGAAACATCAGCGCCCCAACGGTGCGCGCGCCCAGGCTGTCTGCGGCGATCCCGCCCACCCGAGCGTCCACCGGCCGTCCGGCCAGCAGCGCGTCATGCAGGCAGGGACAACCCTCCGGTTCGACGCCGATAACGCAGGCGCTGCCCGCGTACCAGGCGGCGACCCCGCCGATAAGGCCGCCGCCACCGGTCGCTACGAGAATGTGGGTCAGGTCGGGCGCGTCATGTTCGAGTTCGCGGCCGATTGTGCCCTGACCGGCCAGCACATCATGGTGATCATAAGCATGGATCTCCAGCGCGCCGATCTCCGCCTGGCGGATGCGCGAAGCCGCCAGCGCCTCGGCGTAGGTTTCGCCGCCCTGCACGACCCGGGCGCCATAGCTGGCGATCCGCGCGACTTTGGTTGCGGGAGCGCCGGACGGCACGAAAATTTCCGCCTGTACGGCCAGGATGCGCGCGGCATAAGCGACCGCGGCCCCATGGTTTCCGCCGGATGCGGCGATCACACCCGCGGCCGGGATCGGTGCCGTCAGCATGCGATTGAAGGCCCCGCGCGGCTTGAAGCTGCCCGTGTGCTGCAACAGCTCCAGCTTCAGCGCGACCGGTGCGGTGGTAGAAAAATCATTGCCTGATGCACGCATCAATGGTGTATGGCGGACGTACCGGTCTATCCGCGACGCGGCGGCGAAGACAGCGCATCGATCGATCATGGTCGGTACGCTGACATGTGCCGTGTTCGGCCACAAGCCGCTTCCTTTTCCTCGACGATGCGATCAAAATGCAACTCATGCACGGCCATCGGCGTATGCATGGGAGCTGCGTATCAAGGAATGAGGACGCGATCCTTCTCGTCGGGCCGCCTGCATCAGGCAAGTCCGACCTTGTTCTTCGTCTCCTCGCGCGCGGCTTCGAGCTGGTGGCCGACGATCAGGTGGATGTCGCCGATGGCATTGTGTCCGCACCGGCTTCCTTGGCCGGACTCCTGGAGGTTCGCGGGATCGGAATTGTACAACTCCCACATCGCATAGGGGCACGTCTCGCATTGATCATCGACCTGGCCACACCATCGGACCGCTTGCCGATGCCCCGGCAACACCCTGAGTTGGGCGTCCCGATCGTCTGCATCGATGGCGGCGCGGCGTCCGCGCCCGAGCGTGTCGCACTGGCATTGGACTGCGCGACGGGCAAGCTCCGCCAGGTGGCGGGTGCCTTCGCCCCATGAACCCGGCAGGACGCAAATCAATCGTTATCGTCACGGGCCTGTCAGGTGGTGGCAAGGCGTCCATTCTGAACGCCCTGGAGGATGTCGGCTACGAGACAGTCGATAATCCGCCGTTGCCGATGCTCGAGGAAATGGTGGCCAACGGCGAACGGAAGCTGGCGGTCGGGGTCGATGCCCGTACGCGCGGCTTCGACGCGGAAGCGGTTCTAGACGTCATCGAGCGGCTGCGCCGCAATCCCGATCTGCGGGTGCAGCTGGTATACGCCTGGGCCGACGAAGCGACCCTGCTGCGGCGCTACACGGAGTCTCGCCGCCGGCACCCCTTGGCACCGCAAGGCCGCGTCGCCGACGGCATCGTCGCCGAGCAGGCGCTGACCGAATTACTGAAGAATGAGGCCGATCTGGTCGTTGATACGTCGGATCTGCCGATTGCGCATCTGCGGCGGTTGATCGAACGGCATTTCGGCGCTGGCTCTGAGGACGAGCAAGTGCGGATGATCGTCTCGCTGATGTCCTTCGCCTATCCGAAGGGCCTGCCGCGGGAAGCGGATCTGGTATTCGATGCACGCTTCCTGCGGAACCCGCACTACGATCCCATATTGCGGCCCAAGACGGGTTTGGACCACGACGTCGGGGTTTATGTCGAGGAGGACCCGGATTTCGTTAAATTTTTTTCACAGGTCCGGGAACTGATCGACCTGCTATTACCAAGGTTCGTGCAAGAAGGTAAAAAATACGCTACGATCACGATCGGGTGTACGGGCGGTCGACACAGATCCGTTCATCTGATTGAAAAACTGGCAAATCATCTCACGATGCGGGCAGTTCAGGCTCAGCGGGATACCGCCGTGAAGGCGCCGTGGCGGGTTTATGTAACGCACCGGGAACTTGCCCGCGACGGCGCACAGGACGTTTTTCTGATGGATCGCCCGGTTGCACGGGCCGAGGATTCAGACATAGACAAGGCTGCGCGAGCCTTGTCGGTTCAGGCGCAGGAGGCCTGAGGCAGCACGATGGTCAAACCGAAACAGTGCGGATCTCCGGATCCGGCAACACACCGGGACGCCTCGGTTCAATCATGATCGGTATGGTTCTCGTTACGCATGGCCACCTCGCGGACGAATTGCGTTCTGCGATGGAGCATGTCGTCGGACTCCAGCGTAACGTCGATACGGTCTGCATCGGGCCGGAGGACGACATGGACAATCGCCGCGCTGAGATCGAGGCCTGCATCGGGCGGTGCGACACCGGCGACGGGGTCGTGCTGCTGACCGACATGTTCGGCGGCACGCCGTGCAACCTTGCGATCTCCATGATGGAGCGGAAGGGCGTCGAAGTGATCGCCGGGGTGAACCTGCCGATGCTGGTCAAGCTGGCGAAAGTCCGGTCCAAGCAGCCGCTGGCGGATGCCGTCAGTTGCGCCGAGGATGCCGGCCGGAAATACATCGCCGCCGCGTCGCATGTTCTGCACGGCTGCAAGGTCAACGGGTCTAACGGAACCTGTGAATGACCGACGGGACGGATGAGCCGGCGCCCTCAGGCGAACCCGTCCTCACACGAATTGTCACGATCTGCAACAAACGCGGCCTGCATGCGCGTGCCGCCGCACGGTTCGTCACCATGGCCGAGCGCTTCGGTGCATCGGTGGACGTGCTGCGCGACGGCCAGACCGTGTCCGCCCGTTCGATCATGGGCCTGATGATGCTCGGCGCCGGCAACGGCTCCGAAATCGAGTTGCGTGCCGAAGGCTGGGATGCCAAGGAAGCCATGGACGCCCTGGCAGCCTTGGTCGAGGCCGGCTTCGATGAGCAGGATTGAACCGCCGCCGCCCCAGCACAAGCGACTGGCCCGCCCCGCCCTCGCTGCCCCCGAAACACGGCCCCAACCCGAACGCCCCGAGCGCCGCTTCATCGGCATCGCCGTGTCGCCGGGCATCGCCATCGGTCCGCTGTTTGGCGCGCACGAACCGGAACCGGTCGTCACCCGGCAGAAGATCCAGGCCGCCGACATCGCCGCCGAGGGCGCCCGGCTGGAAGCCGCCGTCGTGCAGTCGCACAAGCAACTGGTGAAGCTGCGGGCGCGTCTGGCCGTGCTGCCGGAAGAATCCCAGTCCGAGATCGCCCCCCTCATCGATGCCTACATCCGTATGATCGGCCCCTCCCGCCTGATCCGCGGGGTGCGGCAGCGGATCGAGGAGACCCTGCTTTCGGCCGAGACCGCCGTGATGACCGAGGCTGACGCGATCGCGGACGCGATCATGGGCCAGGCGGAACCGGGGATGTCGGCGGACGACCTCGGCGGACTGCAACGCCGGGGCGAGGAGATCCGCGAGATCGCGCGCCGCCTGGTGCGCAACCTGACCCGCTCGCCGTTCCGCAGCTTCGCCGGTTTGCCCGAGGGCGCCATCCTGGTCAGCGAATCGCTGCGTCCGGCAGACGCCGCCTTGCTCGATCCGTCGCGGCTGGCGGGCGTGGTCACCGAGGAGGGCGGCGCCGACGGCCATACCGCGGTGATGCTGCGCGCCTTGGGTGTGCCCTCGGTGCTGGGCGCCGCCGGACTGGCGCAGGTGATGAAGCCCGGCGAAATGGCCGTGGTGGACGGGCTCAACGGAACGGTGACCTTGAACCCCGCGCCTGCCACCCTGGTGGCGGCCCGCCGCGGCGTGACGGCTTTCGCCCGCGAGAGGCAACGCTATGCCCGGCTGCGGCGGCTGCCGGCGGTGACACGTGACGGCCAACCGGTTGAAATCCAGGCGAACCTGGAATTGCCGCTGGAACTGCCGCTGATCGTCCAGTCGGGAGCGGTCGGGATTGGTCTGCTCCGTACCGAGTTCATGTTCATGAACCGTGAGACCATTCCCGACGAGACCACGCAGACCGAAAGCTACCGGCAGATCATCGAAGCCATGCATGGCGATCCGGTGACCATCCGGGTCCTCGACTGGGGCGGCGAGAAGGAGATCGAGGCGCTGACCCTGGCCGGCATCGTGCCGGAACTGACGGACACCAATCCCGCACTCGGCATGCGCGGGATCAGGTTGCTGCTGCGCCGCCCGGAACTGCTGGAAACCCAGTTCGCCGCGATCCTGCGCGCGTCGTCGGCCGGACCGGTGCGGGTGCTGCTGCCGATGGTAACCACCGTCGGCGAGGTCCGCGCCGCGCGCGAAATCTATGAGCGTGTCGGCCGCCGCCTACGGCGCCGCGGCGAGCGCCTGGCGGAAAAGCTGCCGCCTCTGGGCATCATGATCGAGACGCCCGGTGCGGCGCTGTCAGCCGATGCGCTGGCCCTGGAGGCGGACTTCTTCTCCATCGGCACCAACGACCTGACGGCGTACACCCTGGCGGTGGACCGCTCCGAGAGCGACGTTGCGGAACTGTATGAACTCGATGCACCCGGCGGTGCTGAGGCTCGTGCAGTTCGCCACCGAGGCGGCGTTGCGCATGCGCATGCCGGTATCGATCTGTGGCGAACTCGCGGCGGCGCCGAAGATGACGCCGCTGCTGCTGGGCCTGGGGGTGCGCTCGCTCAGCATGAACGCGTCGGCCGTCCCCAAGGTCAAGCAGGTCGTCCGATCGGTCGAGATCAGCGCCTGCATCCGCTTCGCCCGGCGGCTGATGGAGCAGGGCGACCCAGAGCGCATCCGGGCACTGGTCGAGGGGTTCGGCACGGGGGCGGAGTGACATGGCCGCAACTCGCAAATCGTCATGGCCCGGCTCGTCCGGGCCACGACGATGTGGAGGCGTCAGGCGATCGCGTCAGCCGCCTGCGTCCCGGGGTCGATCCAGCCGATATGCCCATCCCCCCGCCGGTAAACCACATTCAGCACCCCGCTGGCGCTGTTGCGGAACATCAGCACCGCCTGATCCGCCAGATCCATCCGCATCACTGCCTCCCCGACCGAGAGCACGGCAATCTCCGTGTAGGTCTCGGCGACGACCGTGGCATACGCATCGTCAAGCGTGCGCCCGTCCGGTGCAGGCGCGTCAGGGCCGATCTCCTCCTCCTTGAGAATGTATTGGCGGGCCGCCTCGGGCCGCGCGCGTTGGGCCAGGTCCCGGTGGTGATCGTTGACCCGGCGCCTGTAGCGTCGCAGCCGCTTGGCGATGTGTTCGGCGGCGTCATCGAACGCGGCGTTGGCGTCGGCCGCCTCGCCCTCGCCGCGCAGGCTCAGCCCGCGGCCGGCGTGCACGTTGATGTCGCACGTGAAGAAACTGCGGGCCCGGCTGAACGTGACATGGGCTTCCAGGGCGTGATCGAAATACTTGTTCGCAATCGTCTCCAATTGGGTCGACACACGAGTCTGCAAGGAGTCCGACAGATCGACCTGCTTGCCTGAGACTGTGATTTGCATTGGTACTCTCCCAACCGGTTGAACCGACCGTCCGGGCCATCTCCAAATGGCATTCCGGCCCAGCCTGCCCGACACGTTCGTGTGTCGCGCAAATGACATTTGGGCATGGTCGGCCCTGTGGAGTCCACTAGGTATAATTACGGAGTTCAAAACGGGTTTCGCGAACCCTTTCAGGCCGGCACGGTTTTTTCCCGGCGGCGCTGGACCGAGTTCGGGATGTGCAGCGCCTCCCGATATTTCGCCACGGTGCGGCGCGCGATATCCACGCCCTCCCGCCGCAGCACGGCGACGATCGCATCGTCGGACAGCACATCGGTGACCGGCTCGACGTCAATCAGACCGCGGATGCGGTACCGCACCGCCTCGGCGCTGTGCGAGTCGCCGCCATCGGTGCCGTTGATCGCGGTGGTGAAGAAGTATTTCAGTTCGAACGTGCCGCGCGGCGTGGCGATGTACTTGTTCGCGGTCACCCGGCTGACCGTGCTTTCGTGCAGTTCCACCGCCTCGGCGATGTCACGCAGGATCAGCGGCCGAAGATGCGCCACACCGAGCCGCAGGAACGCCTCCTGTTGGCGGACGATCTCGGCGGCGACCTTCAGGATGGTTTGCGCCCGCTGCTGCAGGGAGCGCACCAGCCAGTTGGCGTTGGCGAGGCGTTCGGTCAGGAACACCTTCTCGTCCTTCTTCGCCCGCGGCGCCACCTTGGCGTAGAACCGCTCATTCACCAGCACCCGCGGCATCGTCTCGGGGTTTAGCTCGATGATCCATTCCCCGTCCGGCGTCTGCCGCATTAGCAGGTCCGGCACCACGAGCTGCGGGGGGGTGATGTCGAACGTCGCGGCGGGCTTCGGATCGAGCGCGCGGATCTCGGCGATCATGTCCGCGAGGTCTTCCGCATCCACCCCGCACAGCGCCATCAGCCGCCGGTTCTCCCGCTTCGCCAGCAGGTCGAGATTCTCCAGCAGCGTCTGCATCGCCGGATCGAGCCGGTTGAGCTCGGCAAGCTGAGCCGCCAGGCACTCCTTCAGGTCGCGCGCAAACAAGCCGACAGGGTCGAACCGCATCATCCGCGCCCGGACGGCCTCGACGCGCTCCAGCGGCAGGCCCATCGCCTTGGCGATAGCCGCGGGCTCGGCGGTCAGCCGCCCGGCAGGACACAACAGCGCAATCAGATGCGCCCCCACGATCCGATCCACCGGATCGGCGAAATTCAACCGCAACTGCTCGCCAAGATGGTCCCGCAGCGAGCGTTCACCGCCGGCGAAATCGTCGATCCCGCGCTCGTCCCCGTCGAAGCTGTGGCTGCCGCCGCCGCCATCCATCCGGCCGCCCAGCGATCCGCCGTCGCTGACTCCGCCCGAATCGTAGGTGTTCGAAAAATCGGCATCGAGCGGGGCGTTGGCCTCCGTCGGCAGCGTCTCCGCGCTGGCCACGCTGGCTGAATCGATCGGGGTAGTGGCATCCGCGGTGGCAGCCACTCTGGGCTCGATCTGGTCGATCGCCGCGCGCTCTCCCACCGGGGCATCGGCGGCCTCGTCGCGCTCCAGCAGCGGGTTGCGCTCCATCTCCTCCTCGACGAAGGCGTTGACCTCGAGGTTGGAGAATTGCAGCAGCTTGATGGCCTGACGCAGTTGCGGCGTCATGACCAGGGATTGGCTTTGCCGTAAGTCGAGACGGGGGGCGAGCGCCATGATCAGGCGATTATCGATCCATTCCCGGCGCGGTCAATGACTTTCCGAGGCGACTAATGCAAAAAGCGTGCTAGGGCGGCGCCCGGAATAAGCGAATTCGAAAGTACGCGCCTCCGTCATGGCCCGGCTCGTCCGGGCCACCCCATCAGCAACGTGCCGCGATAGTTGGTCCGGACGAGCCGGGCCATGACGATTGAGAACGCCTTTTTCCTGACGCGTTAGGACTTAGGCGCTGCCTAACGCCCTAACCGCTACGCAGAATCCGTTGCAACTTTCTCAGAGGCTGAATTTTTCGCCGAGATAGACCCGTCTCACATCCTCGTGTGCGACCACCTCGCTCGGGATTCCCTCCATCAGGACTTGGCCATCATGCATGATGTAGGCGCGGTCGATGATGTCGAGCGTCTCGCGGACGTTGTGGTCGGTGATCAGCACGCCGATGTCGCGATCCTTCAAATGCTTGACGAGATCGCGGATTTCGCCAACGGCGATCGGATCGATGCCCGCCAGCGGTTCGTCGAGCAGGATGTAGGAGGGCTGAGTGGCGAGGGCGCGGGCAATTTCAACGCGCCGCCGCTCCCCGCCCGACAGCGCCAGCGCGGGGGTGCGCCGCAAGTGGCTGATGCCGAATTCCGCCAGCAGTTCGTCCAGCATCTTGTCGCGCGTGCCGGAGTCCGGCTCGATGACCTCGAGCGCGGCCATGACATTCTGCTCGACGTTCAGGCCGCGGAACACGCTGGCTTCCTGCGGCAGATAGCCGATGCCGAGGCGGGCGCGGCGATACATCGGCAACCGGGTGATGTCGGCATTGTCCAGGCTGATCGCGCCGGTATCCGGCTTCACCAGCCCGACGATCATGTAGAACGTGGTTGTCTTGCCGGCGCCGTTTGGTCCGAGCAAGCCGACGGCCTCGCCCCGGCGCAACGTGACCGTGACGTTGCGCACCACGGGACGGCCCTTATAGGTCTTGCCAACGGCGCGCGCCGTCAGGCCGCTGCCGCCATGCAGCACCTTGAGTTCCGGCGCCGGGCGCGCCTCCCGAACCGCGTTCACGGCTTCGGCTTCGCCGGGGCGGCCGTGCTTGGCTTGGCCGCCGCCGCCGCCGCAGGATCGTGGCTCAGCGACTTGTTGGTTTCGTCGTTCGGCACCACAAGCCCGTGCACGCGCCCGGCGTTGGTCGCAACCAGAGTCGCAATGCCGGTCTTCATGTTCACGTCCGCCTCGGCTCCGTTCAACTGATTCTGTCCGCGGGTAATCTGAACGTTTCCACCGAGTCGCGCCATCCCCGTATCGGGAACGTAAACCCCCCGGTCGCCCGTAACGGTATCGGTCGGCGTGCGAACCGAGACGTGGCCGAACGCCTCCACGCGCTGCAGCTTGCCTGACGAAGCGAGCGGATCGTCCGCCGGCTTGGCCGCGGCGTCCGACGGCTTGGCCGAGGCCCGGGTCACGGCGGGCTTCGCATCGGCGGGCGGCGGATTGTCGGTGGTGTAGGCCACCAGCGTGTCAGCGGCGACCCGCTTGGCGTCGTTGGTGACCACGACCGCATCGCCGCGCGCCACGGCCATATGCTTCTGCGGCCAGTATTCCAGGTCGTCACGGGCGGTGATCACATCATTCGGCGTGGTCAGTTTCAGGTTATGCCCGGTCATCACCAGGACCGCCTGATCCATGTCGTACGTCGCCTTGTCGCCCTGAGCCTGGTCGGTTTGGGTGTAGATGTGCACGTTGCCGTCGGCCTGCAGGCGGTACACCTCGTTCCCCTCGGTCGAGGTATCGGCAGCAAGTCCGGTCGCCGGTGCCGGCCCCTCCGGCTTCCCGGCCTCGCCCTTCTTCCTGTACCAGGCGGTCAGCCGATCGGCTGTGACCGTGACGTTGTTGCGGATGGCCCGGGCGTCGCCGCGGGCGATCACCTCCCGCTCGGCCTGCCGCCATTCGATCCCGTCGCGGGACGTGATGTCGATCGGCCCGCCATGCGACAGGTCAAGCTGTTGCGCTCCGGCCGGCGCTGCCAGACCGAGCAGCACCGCACCCGCTGCCATCAGCCGTTTCATTGATGGTCTGCTGCGTTCAGCACGACATGGGCCGGACCGGGAAAATCGATCGCCGTGCCCTTGTCCGTCACGGTAAAGCCTTGCGCGTCCAGCGTGCCGAACGGCCCCTCTACGTGCGTCGGCTCGGACCCTGCGGCGGCGCCCGCCTTGATATCGATCGTGGCGCTCGCGGTGTGCATCGTGGTTCCGTCATCGCGATACAGCGTCACGTCGTTCACCAGGTCGAGCTGATTGAGATGCTGCATGAACGTGCCGTTCTTGGCCGACAACATCAGCCACGTGCCGTTTTCCAGCGTGATATCGCCCTTCGGAATGGTCAGCGCCACCCGCTCCGGATCGACCTGGCGGGCGGTGGCCGCGGTGACGGTATAGGGCCGGCCTTTCTCATCCAAGCCGTTGTAGCGCGCATTGACCAGCATGCCGCCGTCCAGTTCGCCCGAAACATGGCCCATGGCCAGACGGGCCTTGTTGGTGGCGCGATCGATTTCCGGCCAGAGCGCGATCATCGCCAGAAGCGCGAGCGCGCCGATGGGCAGCACCCACTTGGTAATGTTGATCAGCAACCGCCGCCGGGCGATGCCACCCGGAGTCGGGAGGTTGCGCGGCCGCGACCCGGCCCCGAGCAGGTAACCGCCGGTGTGGCGCTCCGGCTGATCCGGCGATGCGACCCGAACGTTCATGCCAACCCCGCTCGCAGCAAATCGTGCACATGCAGGATACCCATGGGGCGGCCCGCGGTATCCACCACGAACAACGTCGTGACCGGGCGTTGGTGCGCGTTCATGGCATGCAGCGCCTCGACGGCCAGCGCGTCCGGGCCGATGGTCCGCGGCGATGCCGTCATAATGTCGCCGGCGTGGCGGGACAGCAGGTCGGGACCCATCGCGCGGCGCAGGTCGCCGTCGGTGACGATCCCGGTCAGGACCCCATCCTCGCCGACGATGCCGACGCAGCCGAAGCGTTTTTCCGTCATGTGCAGCATGGCGGTCAGCATCGGCATGTCGGGCGGAACCAGAGGGATCGCCTCGCCCGAATGCATGACCTCTCGCACCCGGCGGAGTCGCGCGCCAAGCTTGCCGCCGGGATGAAACTCGCGGAAGTCCGCGGCGGTAAAGCCGCGCCGGGTCAGCAGCGCGACGGCGATCGCATCGCCAAGCGCCAGTTGCATGGTCGTGGACGTGGTGGGTGCCAGGCCCATGGGACAGGCCTCGGCCGCCTTCGGCAGAATCAGGGCGACGTCGGCCGCCTGTGCCAGCGTCGAGTTCGGCTCGTCCCGTAATCGCAACCAGCGGCAGCGCGAAACGCCGCGTATGTGCCACCAGATCGGCCAGTTCCGCCGTCTCGCCGGAGTTCGAGATTGCCAGCACGGCATCGCCATGAACGATCATGCCGAGGTCGCCATGCGAGGCTTCCGCCGGGTGGACAAACAGCGCCGGCGTCCCGGTGGACGCCATCGTCGCAGCGATCTTGCGGCCTACGTGGCCGGATTTGCCCATGCCGGAAATGACGACTCGCCCGGTGGCTGAGGCAAGACGGTCGATCGCCTGACCGAAGCGGTCTCCCAAGCTGGCCGCGAGGGACAGCAGTCCGGCGGCTTCGGTGTTCAGCACGTCTCGGGCCACCTGCAGATCCGAGGTGGCGAGGCCGGTCCGTGCGAGTGGATTTCGTCAAAGTCCGCGAGTCTTCCGTTGTGATCGTTCGCGTTCTATGGGCCTTTGTATCGGCCAAGGTCAACGGCATAACCTTATCGAAGAGTTACGTGGGGGAGTATTCGCGGTTATCTTGGCAAGAAGTGGGCAACACTGTGCCAAAACTAATGCGCGAACAGGTCCGGCTGTTCGTAACCCAGCAGATCGAGGCATCCTCGTGCCGGTAAGAAAGCAAAACAAGCCTCGGCGAGGGAAAGGCGATCTTCACGAATCAGCAGCGCCTCAAGCTTTGCCCATAATGCGTGCAGATAGAGCACATCCGATGCCGCGTAGGCGAGCTGTTCCGAGGTCAGCTCCACCGCGCCCCAGTCGGAGCTCTGCTGCTGCTTGGACAGCTCGACGCCCAGCAGCTCCTTGCACAGATCCTTCAGGCCGTGCTTGTCGGTGAAGGTTCGCACCAGCTTGGCGGCGATCTTGGTGCATTTCACCGGGCTGACGGTGATGTCCAGATAATGCTGCAGCACTGCCACGTCGAAGCGGGCGAAGTGCATCAGCTTGACGATGCCGGGGTCGCTCATCATCTGCTTGAGGTTGGGGCAGTCGAAGCCGCGTCCGCCCCGCTGCGGCGGGATCAGTTGCACCATGTGGGCGTGGCCGTCGCCGCCCGACAGTTGCACGAGGCACAGCCGATCGCGGTGGGGATTGAGGCCCATGGTTTCGGTGTCGACGGCGACCACGGGGCCGAGCGAGAGGCCTTCCGGAAGGTCATCCCGGTGCAGATGGACGGTGCCGTTCGGCATGAACTGCGTGATGCTCATTGTCTGTGATTGGTGCCCAGGAGAAGACTCGAACTTCCACGACCTTGCGGCCACAGGTACCTGAAACCTGCGCGTCTACCAATTCCGCCACCTGGGCAACCGTTCGTCCGCGAGGGACTGCGGTAGGGCGGGCGATGTAGCCTCCGCCCGCTTCGGCGTCAACGGCTTTGCGACCGTTAGATGGAATCTTTCCGTAGCGAGATAGGCGGGTTGAGGCGGCGGCGTTGGCGGCGTATCAGACCGCTGGCGTGAGGGAGGCTTTGATCAATGGCAACGCGGCGCGTGGCGGCGGTTTTCGGCGGCTCGGGATTTGTTGGCCGCTATGTGGTCAAGCGGCTGGCCCAGCAAGGCTATATCGTGCGGGTTGCGGTGCGGGATCCCGAGGCGGCCTTGTTCCTCAAGCCAATGGGCGCCGTCGGCCAGATCGTGCCGCTGTTCGCCTCGGTGAAGACGGAAGGCACGGTGCGCCGCGCGATCGACGGCGCCGATGTGGTGGTCAACGCCGTCGGCATTCTGTCGGAGAGCGGGTCCGCCACGTTCCAGGCGATTCACACCGAGGGCGCGGAACGCATCGCGCGGCTTGCGGCGGCCGCAACCGTTGGCCGGATGGTGCAGATCTCCGCCATCGGCGCGGATGCCGGCAGCCCGAGCCGGTATGGCACATCCAAGGCGCATGCCGAGCAGGCGGTGCTGGGTGCATTTCCCTCCGCGACGATCCTGCGGCCGTCCCTGGTGTTCGGGCCGGAGGACAAGTTTTTCAACCGCTTCGCCGAGATCGCGCGGCTGTCGCCGATCATGCCGGTGATCTGCGGCGAGACGCGGATGCAGCCGGTTTATGTGTGCGATGTCGCCGACGCGGTGATGGCGGCGCTGGCCACGCAGGCGGCATGGGGCAGGACCTACGAACTCGGCGGCCCGCGGGTTTGGACGTTCCGGGAAATCCTGGCGTACATCCTGAAGCAGACGAAGCGGAACCGCAGGCTGGTCGATATTCCCCCGGGAGTCGCCCGTTTCCAGGCGGGCATCATGCAGTATGTGCCCGGCAAGCCGCTGACGCCGGATCAGTTGCTGATGTTGGAACGGGATAACGTGGTGGCGGACGGGGCGCTCGGGTTAGGCGACCTGGGGATCACGCCGACCCCGGTGGAACTGATCGTGCCGGCGTATCTGAGCCGGTTCCAACCGGGCGGCGGCAAGCGCCCGATGGCGCCGTCGCCGTTGGAGGGCTCGGGGGCTTAGGGACCGCCCAAAATCAAGCTAATCCGGCAATCAACCCCGCTCCGTCATGGCCCGGCTTGTCCGGGCCACCCCCGCCAGCATCTGCCGCGACAGGTGGCCCGGACGAGCCGGGCCATGACGGTTTGAGAAAGCCGTCGGTCTAAGGCCGTCGGTCTGAAGCGGAAATTCTTGGGCGCCGCCTTAGCCGGCCTGCATCGCCGGGATGACATCGGTGGTGCCGAAGTCATCGCCGATGAACAGCAGCGGCGCGGCGTGGGTTTGGGCGAGGGCGTAGGAAAACGTGTCACCGTAATTCAGGACGCCGCCGGTTCCCATGCCTCGGCCGAACTGGATCCGGGCGCGCAGGGCCCGCCGCGCCTGATGTTCGTCCACCGGCGCCAGAACGATGCCGGTGGTATCGAGAAACGTATCGAGGTCCTCGATCGCCCGGATGCGATTGGACCGAAGCCGCCCGGCCAGGACGGTCCCGGTTTCGACGTAGGATGCTACCGACATGATCCGTTGCGGATCAGCCAGCAACCGATCCAGCAACGCCTCGGCTGTGGGTTCGCCAAACAGGATCGCGACCACCGCCGACGAGTTCGACGACGATCAACGGTTAGCCCTCGTCTCCGGACGCGGCATCCCACTCGGCTTTGCTGACGGGTCGCGTGTCGTAAGCGGCGCGCATGCGTTCGCTGAGTGCGGCCACGCGGCCGCGTATGTCAGGTGCGGCCTGACGCCTGGATTGCTCGCGCCCGAGACGTTCGCGCAGGGCCACGGTGACGGCTTCCGTCATGGTTTCTCCGGTCAACCGGGCGAGACTGCGTGCGAGGCAGTCGGCTTCGGTTGTCTTGATGCTGAGTGCCATGTTTTATGACCTTCTAGACGATATGTCTAGAATAATCGCCGGCCCTCGGTTTTGCCAGGGGGTCTGGCAAATATTCCGCTTCAAACCCCCGATGTCACGCGCTGGACAATGGCCTTGGCATAATCGCCGGTGGAGGCTGTTCCTCCCAGATCGCCGGTGCGCACCTTGTCGTGGTTCAGCACATCGTCGATAGCCTGGCGCAGATGCCGCGCATGATCCGTGAGCCCGACATGGTCCAGCATCAGGCCGGCGGCCAGCAGCAGCGCCGTCGGGTTGGCGAGGCCCTTGCCGGCGATGTCGGGTGCCGAGCCGTGCACCGCCTCGAAAATCGCGGCCTTCTCGCCGATGTTGGCGCCCGGCGCCGCGCCGAGGCCGCCGACGAGGCCGGCGATCTCGTCGGACAGGATATCGCCGAACAGGTTGGTCGTGACGATCACGTCGAACTGCCAGGGGTTCAGCACAAGCTGCATGGCGCAGGCATCGACGATACGCTCGTCGCAGTCGATGCGGCCCTTGTACTCCTCGGCGATCTGCCGCCCGGCTTCCAGGAACACGCCGGTCAGCGCCTTCAGCACGTTAGCCTTATGCACCAGCGTGACCTTCCTGCGGCCGAGCTTGACGGCATGCTCGAACGCATACCGCACGATGCGCCGCGACCCGGCCCGGGTGTTGACGCCGGAGGAAATCCCGACCGCCTGGGGGTCGTCGCCGATGGGAATGTAGTGCTCGAACGCCACATACAGCCCTTCGAGGTTCTCCCGCACCAGGATCAGGTCGATATCCTCGAACCGGCCGCCGGGCACCAGGGTCTTGGCCGGGCGGAGGTTGGCGTAAAGCTGGAATTCCTCCCGCAGGCGGACGTTGACCGAGCGGAAGCCGCCGCCGACGGGCGTGGTCAGCGGACCCTTCAATGCCAGCTTGGTGCGGCGGATGCTGTTCAGCGTCGCCTCCGGCAGCGGGTCGCCGCCCGCCGCGATGCCGGCCATGCCGCCTTGTTGCCGATCCCACTCGAACGGCGCGCCGATTGCGTCCAGCACCGCGATGACGGCATCCACGATCTCGGGTCCGATACCGTCGCCGGGAATCAGTGTGGCGGGGATCTTGTTGCTGCCGTGGGGGACTGTCGTCGCGGTGGTCATGGGGCCAGGGGACTTTCAACGGGGGGCGATGTTGCCGTCTATACAGCCGATGGGCCGGGGGAGGATACAGCGAAGCGGCGGGAATGGCCGGGGAGTCAGCCGGATGCATGGCGGTTCATCGCCGGGAGAGGGGGGTTGCTCGCGATCCGGAGTTTGCTCGCGGGCGTGACCCGGGGCTAACTGCATGCCTCTGATCGTCTGACGAAAGGCCCTCCATGCCGCCGAATATCAAGCGGGTGTTCTATGTGAACAACGTCGCTGCCCCGGTCTTTCTCGACATGCTGGCGACCCGCGCGGACATCCACGTGGACAGGCTGGAGAACGAGACAACCGATGCCGACGCCGAACCGATCCTCGCCCTCGCGCACGCCTATCAGATCGGCTCCACCCGGCAGGAGCTGGTCATGAGGTTCCAGGGCTACGCGCCGCTGCTGGCCCGCTGCCCGAACCTGCTGGTGCTGTCCACCAGCGGGGCCGGATACGACACCGTCAACCTGGCCGATGCCACGGCGGCAGGCATTGCGGTCGTGAACCAGGCCGGCGGCAACAAGGAGGGCGTCGCCGAGCATGTCCTCGGGATGATGCTGGCATTGTCGAAGCGGCTGGTGGCATCGAACCACGTTATGCGCAGCGGCGCCCCGTATCACCGCCGCGACTTTATCGGCGACGACGTGCAGGGCCGCACGATCGGCATTGTCGGCATCGGCCATGTCGGCACCCGCGTGGCGGAGCTGTGCCGCGGCCTGTTTGGCATGCGGGTGCTGGCCTACGATCCCTATCTGACCGCCGAACAGGTCGCCGCGCGCGGCGCCGAGAAGGTGGCGACGCTGGAGGCGGTGCTGCGGCAATCGGACTACGTCTCGATCAACTGCCCGCACACCGCGGAGACGCGCGGCATGCTCGGCGCGGCGCAGTTCGCGCAAATGCAGCCGCATGCGTATTTCATCACCACGGCGCGGGGCGGCATCCATGACGAGGCGGCGCTGGCGGCCGCGCTGAGCGCGAAGCAGATCGCGGGGGCCGGGCTGGACGTCTGGGAGCAGGAGCCTCCGCCTGCGGACCATCCGCTGCTGCGTTTCGACACGGTGATCGTCAGTCCGCACACCGCCGGGGTGACGCACCAGTCGCGCCATACGATCGCGAAGATCGCGGCGGAGCAGTTGCTGGACATGCTGGACGGGAAGAAGCCGCCGCGGCTGTTGAATCCGGAGGTTTGGCCGGTGTATCGGGAACGATTCGCGCGGATTTTGGGGGTGAGCCCCGAGGTGTGAGGCCGCCATGCCGAGTACCTGGATGGGCGGGGTCAGACGTCGCTGAGTAGTTCATCCAGCGTCACGGGGCATACATCCGGAACCGGTAACGGAGCTTGCCCGTCGATCGTCTCCGGCAAACCGCGGAGAGCGTCCGCAAAGATCCCCGCCAGGTCGATCCGTTGGCGCATGGACGGTACGAACCGGCGCCGTGCCTGTGCGCGGAACACCCGCGCCTCGGCCTTCCAGTGCGGCACGTCGCGGGAGAGCGGCCACGCCTCCGCCTTGAGGATGTGGATCAATGCTCGCAGCAGCAGTGACTCCACCGCGTGGCGTTGCTCGCTGCCCACGCTTGCGATCTCCTCGGCGATGTTCGGCCAGTCCAATTCGGCCTCGTTGACCAGCTCGCCGGCAGCGCGGCGGCGCAGCAGCGCTGCCTGGTGTTCGGACCAAAGCAGGATGTCGGTGTCGTAGAGATCGCTCATGCTGTGGCTCTCCCGTCGTTCTGCACCAGGTGGCCTTGGCTTCCGGTATGACGCTCTGCCGCTACGGCCCGCGCGCGGGCCGTGCCATCACCTAACGCATTCAGCTATGTCCCTTAAACATCAGGCGGCTCACCGCCGATCGGCGCCTTCCCGAAGCCGATGATCAATTCCGTCACCTCGGCGATCGCCCGGTCCGCGGCATCGCGGTCCGGTCCCTTGGCCACCAGCGCCACGCCGCTGCCGCCGAGGCGGTAGAACGGGTAGCTGCCGATATCCAGATCGGGATACCGCGCCTGCACCGCGGCCAGTCCCTCCGCGATGACCCCCTCGGGCAGCCCGACAACATGCACCGCGCGCGATTCGATCTTCGCGCCGCCCTTCAACTGCGGCGCCAGCCATTCGAACATCGACTGCATGATCCGGGGCACGCCGGCCAGGACGTAGACGTTTTCCATCTGGAAGCCGGGCGCCACGCTGATCGCGTTCTCGATCAGCGTCGCCCCGCGCGGCATGGTCGCCATGCGCTGCCGCGCCGCATTGAACTCGCCCGGCTTGTAGCTGGCCTCCATGCGCGGCCACGCCACCGGGTGGTGCTCCCACGGCACGCCGAACGCCGCCGCGACGCACTCGCTGGTGATGTCGTCGTGAGTCGGGCCGATCCCGCCGGTGGTGAACACGTAGTCGAATTTCCGCCGCACCTCGTTTACCGTGCCGATGATCGTCTCGGCCACGTCGGGGATAATCCGCACCTCGCGCAGCGGTATCCCCAGATTGCCCAAGCCCGTCGCCAGGAACTGGATGTTCGCATCGCGGGTGCGGCCGGACAGCACCTCGTTGCCGATGACCAGCAGGCACGCGGTGGGATTATTGTTGGCCATGGACGTTTTCCCTACAGGAAGTCTCGCAACAGCGGAATCAGAGGCTTGTCGGCGGGCGGCATCTCATACTCGGACAGTTTCGCGGCGCGTACCCAGGCCAGGGTCTGGTTCTCCAGCGGTGCCGGCATTCCCTTCCAGCGGCGGCAGATGAACAGCGGCATCAGCAAGTGGAAGCTCTCATAATCATGCGAGGCGAAGGCGAACGGTGCCAGACACGCCGCCGCCACGTCGATGCCGATTTCCTCCTTCAACTCGCGGATCAGCGCCGCCTCCGGCGTCTCCCCGGCGTTCATTTTGCCGCCGGGAAATTCCCACAAGCCAGCCATCTTCTTGCCTTCCGGCCGGCGCGCCAGCAGCACGCGCCCGTCGATGTCGACCAGTGCGCAGGCGACGACCAGCAGCAGCGGCTTGGCGCCGGCCGGGTGTGTCTCCGGATCGACCGCGGGCGCCTCGATGCGGCCGAAGATGTCCTCGCGGGTCGCCTGGAAGACCGTCACCATGTGCTCGGTCCCGGTGGTGACGGACGGCCGCATGCCGATGCCGGCCTGGCGGAAGCCGATGCGGCGGAGGACGGCGCGGGACGGTTCGTTGCCCTCGGTCACCTCGGCGACGATCAGGTCCAGCGGCAGGTTGGCGAAGGCCCAACTGGCCAGCCGCTTTGCCGCTTCGGTGGCCACGCCATGCCGCCAGAAGGCGCGGCCGACCCAATAGCCGAGCCGGGCGGTGCGGCCGGCACGATCCAGGCGCAGGCCGACGACGCCCACCAGCATCTCGTTCGCGCCGTCCTGGCCGGTGATCGCGAGGTGGTACGCCGAACCGTCGGCGATCTGCCGCGCGGTTGAATTCGATCCAGTCGTCGGCCAGGGATCGCGGATACGGATAGGGGATTTCGGCCAGCGTGCGCGTCACCTCCCAGTCATTCACCAGCCGGTGCAGCGACTCGGCATCCTCCGGGCGCAACGGACGCAGGGTCAGCCGCTCGGTCTTCAGCGACTCGAACGATCCGCCGGCGGCGGCCGGCAGAACCGGCTTCGTCTTGCGGGAATTTTTGCGGGGGCGCTTCGGTGGCAGGGTCACGGGAATCGGATCAACCTTATCAGCTTGGCGGCGGCCCAAAGTGGCGCAGGCGAAGCCCGGGGCGCAAGGCCAAGGGCGCGCGAAGGTGGACGAAGGCGTGTGGGCGCGCCACGCTGATCGGATAAGCCGGAGGAGACACGCGATGCAGCTTGGCATCCATCTGCCGCATATCGGCCGCAAGGCGAGCCCGGACACGATCCGCCGCGCCGCATTACAGGCCGAGGAACTGGGTTTCGACGATGTTTGGGTCAGCGAGCACATCATCGTCCCGAAGGACAACGCCTACCCGCCGACGCCGAATTTCTGGGATCCGGTGCTGACCCTGACCTGGGCCGCGGCGGTGACGAGCCGGGTTCGGCTTGGCACTTCTGTCCTGGTGTTGCCGCTGCGCCACCCGCTGCCGCTGGCCAAGGAACTGGCGACGCTGCAGAATCTGTCCGGCGGCCGGCTGATCCTCGGCGCCGGCGTGGGTTGGCTCGAGGCCGAGTTCGACGCGCTTGGCGTTCCGTTCAGGGAACGCGGGCGCCGCATGGATGAAGGCATCGCGATGATGCGCGCGGTGTGGACCGAGGATCCGGTTTCGTTCGAGAGCAAGTGGATCCCGGCCAGGATCGATGCCATGCGCGCGCAGCCCCAGCCGATCCAGCCGATACCGATCTGGATCGGCGGTTCGTCCGACGCAGCGATCCGGCGGGCGATGCGCCTGGACGGTTGGCACGGCAGCCGGGTCAGCCCGGAGCAGGCGGCGGCAATGGTGAAACGCCTGAGGGCGGAACGGCCGGGCGGCGATTTCACCATCTCCATTCGGCTTCCGGTGAATGCGGACAGCGCCGGCTCGATCGGAGATGTGCTGAAAGCGTACCGCGATGCCGGGGTTCAGCACGTGCTGGCCGCGCCGGATGATCGGGACATCCAGACGTTTCTGGCGACGGCCGAAGCTTTTTGCCGCGCCGGGCAGGACGTGTAATACCAGTCCGTGTTGAGTGCGGCTCTCGCCATAAGCCGTTGGCCCTACGTTAAGCGGACCTGCGCACCGGCATCGCCCCGTGGCATTGCCGGGCTTGGCCCCACAGCCGTCAGGGTAGGGGACCACGCGGGGCACGGGGTTCTCGGCGGTCGTCATGGCCCGGCTCGTCCGGGCCACCTGTCGCGGCAGGTGCTGGCATAGGTGGCCCGGACGAGCCGCGCCATGACGGTGAGAGAACACGGCCCTGCGCACGCTTTTCACTCGCTGCCGCTTATTCCGGCAAACAGGGAGCCTGGCTCGCCACGTCCCGGGGACGACGACGCGGGCCGTTTACCTGCACGCGAATCTGTGATGTGACGGTTGGTATCGCCGTGATTTCTGGGCAGGTTGCCTCCACCACATAGGTTCGTGAGAGGAGCCTCGCGCATGGACCTGATACGCAAATCCGCCGCGCGGGACCTGCGTGTCGATTTCTTCCGCGGCCTCGCTCTTTGGTGGATCTACACCGACCACATCCCGGGCGACGTGCTGGCCAACTTCAGCCTGCGCAATTTCGCCATGTGCGATGCGACCGAGGTGTTTGTCCTGCTGGCCGGCTACGGCGCCGGGCTGTCCTATGGCATGCGGCTTCCCAGCCAGGGCTACATCTCGACCGCGGCCGACGTGCTGCGCCGGGCCTGGACGCTGTATATCGCCCACATTTTTCTGTTCGTGCTGTTCTCGGCCCAGGTCACCTACTCGGCGACCACCTTGAACCGGATCAGCTACCTCGAGGAATCGCGGCTCGATGTGCTGGGCGACGATCCGTACCGCAGCATCCTGGAAGCGATATTGCTGCGATTCCAGCCGAGCCTGCTGAACATCCTGCCGCTGTACGTCGCACTGATGGTGTTCTTCGCCGCGACGATCTGGCTGCTGCGTTGGCCGCGTATCCTGTTCGGCCTGTCCTTCGGGTTGTATCTGCTGGTCCGCGTCACCGACATCAACCTCGCGGCCTGGAGCGAGGAGGGATGGTTCTTCGACCCGTTCGCCTGGCAGTTCCTGTTCATCATCGGCGTGCTGCTCGCCTGCGCGCCCATGCGCATGCCGTCCCGCCCGACGCGGTTCGATGCGGCCGCCGTCATCGTGGTTCTCGCCGGTATCGTGGTGACGACCGTGATCGATCCCAATCCGGGTTTGCTGGAATGGGTGTCATCGTCGGTGCTCCGGCCGTTGGTGATGGAGGACAAGACCGGTCTCTACCCGTTCCGCCTGGTATCCATCCTGGCACTGACGTGGCTGTGCGTCCGCACCATCCGTATCGATCAGCCGTGGCTGCGATCCCGCTGGGCCGCGCCGCTGGTGCTGCTCGGGCAGAACTCCCTGCCGGTTTTCTGCGGCGGGATCGTGCTTGGTTTCTGCGCCCGCCTCGGGCTGGAATATGACGATCGCACGTTGATGCAGATTGCCATCAATCTGTTCGGCGCCGCCGGAATGGTTGCGTTGGGCGCCCTGGCGGCCTGGTACCGCACCAAGGGAAAGCCGAAAGGCCCGCGCAGCGCATCCGCACCCTCATCGTCGCTCTTGCCGCTGAGTGCCCGGGCTGATACCGGGTGAGTTCATGAACTGGCGCCGGTTTCCCGTTGTCTTGCTGGCTTTGATGACGGGGATCCCGGCCTGTCCGCGGGCCGAGACCCCGGGCGGCGAGCCACCCCCGTGCGACATGCCAGCGGATTTGACAACGCCGTCCGCCCCGCTGTCCCGGGTGGCCGGAGCGTTGGCGAAGGGCAGTGTCGAAATCCTGGCGCTGGGGTCAGGCGCGACCGTGGGCGATGCCGCCGGCTCGAACGGGCCGGCGTTCAATTATCGCATGCCCGAGGCGTCGTTCCCCCGCCGCATGCTCGAGGTGCTGCAGGCTGAGCGGCCGGCCGCGGCGTTTCATCTGACGGTCAAGGGCGGCCGCAACATGACCGCGGATACGATGTTCGCGACGCTCGCCCGGGAACTGGCGGCGCATCATTATGACCTAGTGCTCTGGCAGACCGGAACGGTGGAAGCGGTGCGCGGCCTGCGGCCGGACACGCTGCGGGGCGTCCTCGAGGAGGGCGTAGACGCGGCCCAGCAGGCTGGCGCCGACGTCGTTCTGATCGATCCGCAGTTCAGCCGGTTCCTTCGGGCCAACACCGACATGAACCCGTATGAGTCCGTGCTGGAACAGACCGCCGGCCTGCCGGGCGTGAGCCTGTTTCCGCGCTACGAGCTGACCCGCACCTGGGTGGCCAACGAGCAGGTCGACCTGGAGCGTGCCGACCTCAAGCAGCGCGACAAGACCGTCATGCTGCTGAACGTCTGCCTGGGCCACGCCCTGGCCCGCTACATCTTGACCGGCGCGGCGGAGCACTGACCCCGGCCGGTCTGGCCATCGCGGCGAATCGCCCCTTATCCTTCCGGCAGGCCAGAACGGGGGAAACCATGGGCTACGACAATGCCTTCGCCGGTATGAAAGTCATCGACCTGAGCGGCGGTGTGGCCGGGCCGTCCTGCGCCATGATGCTCGCCCAGCACGGCGCCGACGTGATCAAGGTGGAGACGCCGCATCATGGCGGCGACTGGTCCCGCATCCTCGGACGGACCTACGAGGACCATTCCGCGTTTTCCCTGTACGGCACGCTCGGCAAGCGCAGCCTCGCGCTGGACCTGAAGACGCATGAGGGAAAGGAAATCCTCTGGCGCCTGGTGCACGACGCCGACGTGTTCATCGAGGGCTTCCGGCCGGGCACCATCCGGAAATACGGCTTCGGCTACGACGCGGTCAGCGCGCGGAACCCTGGCGTCATCTACTACTCGATCTCCGGCTTCGGGCAGACCGGCCCGCTGGCCGCGCGGCCGGCGATGGACCCGGTGCTGCAGGCGTTCATCGGCATCGTCACCGAGAACAAGGGCGAGCACGACCAGCATCCGCACCGCATCGCGATCTCGCTTGATCGACATGTTCTCCGGCCTGCTCGGCTTTCAGGCGATCGCCACGTCGCTGTACGTGCGCCGCGAGCAGGCGGTGAAGCAGGGGCGCTTCATCGAACTCAGCCTGATGCAGGGCGGCGCGCTGCTGTCGGTGATCCGGCTGATCGCGCATCACCTGGAGCGCGGGACGACGCAGCGCACCAGCATGCCGAACGGGGTGTTCAACACCGCCGACGGGCAGATCAACGTGACGATGGTGCGGCCGCGCGACTGGCACCCGTTCTGCGAGGCGATGGAGCAGACGGACCTGCTGCACGATCCCCGCTTCGCCACCCACAGCGCCCGCGCGGCCCATCTGGATGACCTGTATGCGGTGCTGCGGCCGATCTTCGCCGCACGCACGACGGCGTGGCTGTCGGAACGGCTGACCCACAAGGGGATCATGAACGGCCGGGTCAACACCTACGAGGAGTTCCTGAAGGAGGAACAGGTGGCCGCCACCGGTATCATGTCCTGGCTGGCGCAACCGGGCGTGGCGGAGCTGGTGCCGATGCCGAACATTCCCGGGCTGCCGAAGTTCGAGAGCGGGACGAAGCGGGCCCACGCGCCGGAACTGGGGGAACATACGCGGGCAGTATTGGCCGAGCACGGCTATACCGAGTCGGAAATTGATCTCCTGTATGAGCGGAAGGTTGTTGGCGGGCGCTGAGCCGGACGTGGACGTCATCCTGTCCTGGCTTGACCCTGCCAGGACCTGACCTTGGGCACAGCGTGACCCCGGCGGCCCGACAGTGATAAGAAGCGGTTACCCGACCGAAGAGGACCGATCATGGCCGCCCATTACGACCTGCTGATCCGCAACGGCACCTGCGTGTTGCCCTGGGGTTCGGAGGCTACCGATGTCGGTGTGCGGGGCGGCCGCATCGCGGCCCTTGGCGTTGCCGCGGACGCCACCGCCGACACGACGGTCGACGCCACCGGTCTGCACGTGCTGCCGGGGCTGATCGACCCGCATGTGCATCTGCGCGACCCCGGCAACAAGGCGGTGGAATCCATCCCGACCGGTACGCGCGGCGCGGTGCTCGGCGGCCTGACGGCGGTGTTCGACATGCCGAATACCAGCCCACCCATCGTCGATGCCGAGAGCCTGGCCTGGAAGCAGTCCTACATCGAGCAGAACGCCTGGTGCGACATGGGCATCTATTTCGGTGCCACAAAGACCAACATTCCGTCGCTGGCGGAGATGGAACTCGGCCGCGGCGTCTGCGCGATCAAGGTGTTCGCCGGCAGTTCCACCGGCAACCTGATGGTCGAGGACGACGAAAACATCGAACGCGCCATGCGATCCGGCCGCCGGCGCATCGCCTTCCACAGCGAGGACGAGTATCGCCTGCAGGATCGCAAACCGATGTTCAAATCGGGCGATCCGTACCGCAGCCACATGGTCTGGCGGGATGAGGAATGCGCTTTCCTCGGCACCCGCCGCCTGATGGCGCTGGCGCGCAAGACCCGGCGCCCGGCGCATATCCTGCATGTCTCGACCTGGCAGGAACTGGACTACCTGAAGGACTTCCGCGACGTCGCGACCTGCGAGGTGCTGCTGAACCACCTGACGCAGGTCGCGCCCGACTGCTACGATCGGCTGGAGGGGTTCGGCGTGATGAACCCGCCGATACGCGGCGAGGAGCATCGCGCCTTCGCCTGGAAGGCGATCAACGACGGGACGGTCGATACCGTCGGCTCCGACCACGCGCCGCATGCGCGGGAGAAGAAGCTGTTGCCGTGGCCGGACTGCCCCTCCGGCCTGACCGGGGTGCAGACGCTGGTGCCGATCATGCTGGACCACGTGAATGCGGGGCGGCTGTCGCTGGGGCGGCTGGTCGATTTGATGAGCGCGGGGCCGGCCCGTGTTTACGGCATTGTCGGCAAGGGTCGGCTGGCGGCCGGATACGATGCGGATTTCACCCTGGTGGACATGAAGCGGCAGCGGCGGATCGAGGAGTCATGGCTGGCCTCGCCCTGCGGCTGGACGCCGTTCGCCGGGATGCCGGTCACGGGCTGGCCGGTAGCGACCATCATCCGCGGGCATGTCGTGATGCGCGAGGATGAGGTGCTGGGAGAACCGGTGGGCAAGCTGGTGAACTTCGCGGGGTAATCAGGGGCCGGCGTTGAGAGCGACGCTTCCAACCCCCGTCATGCAAACCCCCGTCATGCAACCCCCGTCATGGCCCGGCTCGTCCGGGCCACCTCTCGCGGCACTTGCTGGCGGGGGTGGCCCGGACAAGCCCGGCCATGACGGTGAAATGCAGCCCGGCGGACTCCGCGGCCCCCGGCCGCGTCACCCCTTCTTCTTGGCCCGCTCTATCGCCTCCAGGATCATCGACTTCGCTTCGGTCGCATCGCCCCAGCCGAGGACCTTGACCCACTTGCCCGGCTCCAGGTCCTTGTAGTGCTCGAAGAAGTGCTTGATCTGGTCCAGCGTGATCGTCGGCATGTCGGCGACCGTGAAAATCTTGGCATAGCGCGGAGTCAGCTTCGGCGAGGGCACGGCGATGATCTTCTCATCCCCGCCGTGCTCGTCATCCATCTTCAGCACGCCGATCGGCCGCACGTTGATGATCGCACCTGGAACGATGGGCCGCGTGTTCGCCACCAGCACGTCGATCGGGTCGCCGTCGTCCGACAGCGTGTGCGGCACGAAGCCGTAATTCCCCGGATAGCGCATCGGCGTATACAGGAACCGGTCCACCACCAGGGTGCCCGCCGCCTTGTCCATCTCATACTTGATCGGCTCGCCGCCGATGGAGACCTCGACGATGACGTTGACGTCTTCAGGCGGATTGGTGCCGATGGAAACGGCGTCTATACGCATGGGAAACTGTCCTCTCTAATCGGAAATTCGTTCGATATCGGCGCCGCAGGCGGCGAGCTTCTGCTCCACCGCCTCATACCCGCGATCCAGATGATAGACACGGTTGACCATGGTTTCACCATGCGCCGCCAGACCCGCCAGGATCAGCGACAGCGACGCGCGCAAATCGGTCGCCATCACCGGCGCCCCGGACAGCGACGGCGTGCCGCGCACGATCGCCGAAGCGCCGTGCACGTTGATCCGCGCACCCATCCGGTTCAGCTCCGGCACATGCATGAAACGGTTCTCGAAAATCGTCTCGGTCACCATCGACGCGCCGTCCGACACCGCCATCAGCGCCATGAACTGAGCCTGCATATCCGTCGGAAATCCCGGATACGGCTCCGTCATGACATCGACGCCGTGCAGCCCGTTCAGCCGCTTCACCATCAGCCCGCCGGGTTCCGCGGTGATTTCCACCCCGGCCTCACGCAGGATCTTCACCGTGGCGCCGAGGTGATCCAGCCGCGCGCCGCGCAGGAACACCGACCCGCCGGAGATCGCCGCCGCGCACGCATAGCTGCCGGTCTCGATCCTGTCCGGAATAATCGCATGATCGGCGCCATGCAACGTTTCGACCCCCTCGACGGTCAGCGTCGGACCGCCGATACCCTCGATCCGCGCGCCCATCGCAACGAGGCAGGCGGCGAGATCGCCGATCTCCGGTTCGCGCGCGGCGTTGGAGAGGACGGTGCGGCCGTTGGCGAGAGACGCCGCCATCAGCAAATTCTCCGTCGCGCCGACGGAAACGAACGGGAAGGCGATGTTCGCCCCGCGCAGCCGGCCCTCGACCTTGCCGTCGATGTAGCCGTTGGCGAGGTTGAACACCGCGCCCATCTGCTCGAGGCCCTTCAGGTGCAGATCGACCGGCCGCGTGCCGATGGCGCAGCCGCCGGGCAGCGACACGCGCGCTTCCCCGGCGCGCGCCAGCAGCGGGCCGAGCACCAGCACCGAGGCCCGCATCTTGCGCACGATGTCGTACGGCGCCTCGGTGCTGCCGATGACACCGCCGAGCGACAGCACGCGGCCGTCGCTGGTGACCGGTTCCACCGCGATGCCGTGCTGCATCAGCAGCGCGCTCATGGTCTGGATGTCGGCGAGGCGCGGGACGTTGGCGAGCACGAGGCGCTCATCCGTCAGCAATCCGGCGACCATCAGCGGCAAGGCGGCGTTCTTGGAGCCGCCGATGGTGATCTCGCCGGACAGCGGGCGGCCGCCGCGAATACGAATGCGATCCATTAAAGCTTTACATCCTTGGCAGGGCGGTGCCGCGCTGACCCATGTATTTGCCGGCCTTGTCGGCGTAGCTGGTCTCGCACGGCTCGTTCCCTTGCAGGAACAGGAACTGGCAGATGCCCTCGTGCGCGTGGATCTTCGCCGGCAGCGGCGTGGTGTTGCTGATCTCGATCGTCACCTGCCCCTCCCACTCCGGTTCCAGCGGGGTGACGTTGACGATGATGCCGCAGCGGGCATAGGTGGATTTGCCGAGGCAGATCACCAGCACGTCGCGCGGGATGCGGAAATACTCGACGGTATGGCCGAGGGCGAAACTGTTCGGCGGGATGATGCACACATCGGTCTTGCGATCGACGAAGCTGGCGGCGGAGAACGCCTTGGGGTCGATGACGGCGGAGTCGATGTTGGTGAAGATCTTGAACTCATCGGCGATGCGGGCGTCGTAGCCGTAGCTCGACAGGCCGTAGCTGATGACGCCGTCGCGCTTTTGGGCCTCCACGAACGGTTCGATCATGCCATGGTCCTGCGCCATCCGGCGAATCCAGCGGTCGGACAGGACAGACATAGAGAGGGCGGGCTCCGTTCGGGTTGACTGAGGTGCTCCTAACCCGAAATCGTGCCGCGCCGCAAACGGCGATCACTGTCGGCATGGCTTTAGGCGCCGCCAAAAAATTACCGCTTCAGGGAGACGGCGTCCAAAAAACGTCATGGCCCGGCTCGTCCGGGCCACCTGTCGCGGCACCGTGCGGCGGGGGTGGCCCGGACGAGCCGGGCCATGACGGAAGGGGGCCGACCCCTGATTTGCTTATTCTTAGGCGTCGCCTTAGCCGGTGCGGGCGTTCAGACGCGTTTCGCCGGACCCCGCCAGCCGCAGCATCGGCGGCAGGAGGATACCGACGCCGATGCCCCATGATCCGTTGATCAGGAAGGAGCGCAGCCAGCTCAGCGGTGCCCATCCGGCGCCGATGGGCAGGCCCTTGATGGCGGGAACGAGCAGCAGGCCGACGAGGGCGGCGATCAGGCCGAGGACGAGGCCCCACAGCCAGAGCGGCGGGCTCAGCCGCGGCAGCAGCAGGCCGAAGACGGCGCCGTACAGGCCGCCCCAGAAGCAGAGGTTGACGATCCCGGGTATGTCGAGCGGCGGGATCGGGTCGGTTGGGTAGGCGGGGGGCATGGTCAGGCCCGGGATGGCCAGGGCGTGAAGGATTTCCCACATCGCCTGGTGGAACGTCAGCACTGAGATGGCGGCGGCGAGGAAACCCAACGCTGCGCGTGTGGGATAGGTTGGCATGACGCACCCCTTGGTTCGGTTAGGCAGGTGATGCTCGGGCAGGCTCAGGTTTGCTGTCAAATGGGTGCCCTGGACATAAGGTCCGGCCGCACTGCTGGAAGGTCTGCCACTACAACGCAGGGTAAATCAAACCATGACACAACCGCAACGGACTGTTGTTCCGCAGATCAGTTCAAGGCTTTAGCTCTGCATGCACGCTTCGACCGGATCGCACGCGTCCCGATGGAATCGCATAGGTGGCATGTTTTAATATTGCACTTTTATGTAAGTTCTGTGTGTGCAACATACATAATGTGGCTGTCCGAGGCTATGGATGTTGCGAATCAAGAGAAGGGGGATGCCATGTCGGATATTAATGCCAAGGAACGACCCTTGCCGGCGGCACGCCGGGTTCTGATTGTCGAGGATGATGACCTGGTTCGGCGGGATCTGATGGAACTCCTCGCTGCCCTCAAGCATCCCCTCATTCTCGGCCTGACCCGGCGTGGGAATAAAAGACTTACCCGCTCTCTTTGAGATTCCAAAAAGACTCGGCAAAACGGCATCGTTGTCCGAAAGTTGCGTATTTGTCGAACCACTTTTCCTCCCCGCCGCATCGGTCGAGTTTGCTCCACAGCGATCAATAGGATTCTGCGGAGCATGCCGTGACAACCACCGCCAGCCAGTTCTCGTTCGATCAGGTTCGTGATGTCCTCGGCGGCCTGCTCGGCCCGGACCTGCACGCCAAGCGCATCGACTGTCTGTCCGATGCCACCCTCGGCGTGCTGCACAGTGCATCGCTCGCCGTCGCCGCCATCGGGCATGGCCTGGCTGCGGCCAAGGGCGTGGCAACCAAGCATGCGATCAAACAGGTCGACCGCCTGCTGTCCAACCCCGGCATCAAGGTCGACGACATCCTGGCCCTGTGGGTGCCTTTCGTCATCGGCGCCCGCACCTCCATCGCGGTCGCCATGGACTGGACTGACTTCGACGCCGACAACCAGGCCACCATCATGCTGTCGCTGATCACCGAACACGGCCGCGCCACGCCGCTGGTCTGGCTGACGGTGGACAAGAAAACCCTGAAGGATCGCCGCAATCTGTATGAGGACCGCGTGCTGGTACGACTGGCCGAGATCCTGCCGCCGCAGGTCAAGGTCCGCATCATCGCCGACCGCGGCTTCGGCGATCACAAGCTCTACCGGCTGCTGACCGAGCAGTTGCACTTCGACTATGTCATCCGCTTTCGCGGCAACATCTCGGTCACCGCGGCCGATGGCGAGGCCCGCACCGCGGCATCGTGGGTCGGCCCCGGCGGCCGCGCACGCACCCTGCGCTGCGCCAAGGTCACCGCCGAGTGCTATGAGGTCGGCACCGTCGTGTGCCTGCGCGACAAGGACATGAAGCAGGCCTGGTGCCTGGCGACCAACAGCACCGACGAGACGGCCAAGGACCTGACCCGGTTCTACGGCGCCCGTTGGGGTATCGAATCAGGGCTGCGCGATACCAAGGACCTGCGTTTCGGCATGGGGATGGGCATCATGCGCGTGAATTCGCCCGAACGCCGCGACCGGCTGTGGCTGCTCAACGCCTTCGCGGTGGTGCTGTTGACCCTGCTGGGCGCGGCAGGCGAGGCGCTTGGATACGACCGGCTGCTGAAATCCAATACCGCCAAACGCCGCACCCATTCGTTGTTCCGCCAGGGTTGCATGCTCTACGACCTGATCCCGAACATGCCGGAAAGCCGGTTGCGCCCGTTGATAGAGACCTTCAACGCCATGCTGAACGCTCAGCCGCTTTTCACGAAGGTATTTGGAGCGATCTGAATATGAGGGGAGTCGTGAGCGCTTTGACGGGTCTTTATCAGCCGATCGAAGCCTCGACACTGGATGAAGCCTCCAGGCATCTGAATGCAATGGATACCCAACCTGACTTGGTCATTCTCGATATCGGTCTGCCCGATGGCAACGGGCGGGAGTTTTGCGCCGGGACCCGCCGGGAGGGGCACAAAATGCCGATCATTCTGCTGACGGGAGCGGCCGGCGACGACGATGTCACGCAGGGATTGAATGCCGGCGCGAACGACTACATCGCAAAGCCGTTTCGTCCGAAGGAACTCCTCGCCCGGCTGCGGGCGCAGCTTCGAGCGTTCGAAGACAGTCAGGATGCGGTCTTCACCATCGGCCCGTACAGATTTCGTCCGTCCGCCCGCCTGCTTACAAAGCCGGATGGCCGTGAGCGAATCGTCTTGAATGCCAAAGAAGCGTCCATGCTCAAGTATTTGTGCCGAGCCGGCGCGCGCGTCACATCTCGCCAGATGCTGTTGAATGATGTCTGGGGCTATCATCCCGAAGCATCGACCCATACCCTGGAATCCCATATTTGGAGACTGCGGCAGAAACTCGAGATCGACCCGGCTAATCCCACTCTTCTGCTGACTATTCCGGGGGGTTACGTTCTGAATGCCGCCGAAGCCGGCTAAGGGGCCCGCGCAGCGGGGCGAGCGACAACCGCGCGCTTTTGTTTTGCGCCTGGCAGGGTGCTTGTGCTGTTCTAGTAACGGATAGGCGCCACGCGCAACCTTCGATTGAGGGCAGGCCGGATGAGTTGCTTCAACGAGGATTGCTTCGTTCTGCCGAAGCGGCAGATCACGCTTGCCTGGGCGCTCACCGGGCTGACACCATTTTATATCGAGACCAAGCTTATCCCCGGCACCATGCTCTGGCGCATGGGCAGCAGCTCGGAACCACGGGAACGCAACGCGACCTCGCCGTGGTGGATCAGCCAGGACACCTTCGACCATCTCGTCACCACGGCCGAGCGGGTGGCGGGTGACACGCATCGGCTGGACCGGACATTCCGCAAGCTCGCACGGATGAAGCTGGCGATGCTGGCATCCTGGAGCGATCAGGCCGGCCAGAGCGATCTCGTCGTACAGGCGGTGCTGCGCAGCCGCGCACGGGTGCTGCACGGACGCGGCCGCCTCGTAAAGCACGAGAAGGACAACGTGCACTACCGGGCGATCGGCGCATTCGAGATCGAGCAGGTCTTCCTGCCCGGATTATCCTTCCCCGACACGCGGGACCCCGCCGACATCGCGCACGCGAAGCGGACGATCGCACCGGACTGGGAGGATCACGTCGAGGTCAAGCAGTTCAAGGCAACGTCATACTTCGCGATGTAGCGACGGCAGCCGTCCCCGAGGGGCTTCGCCCGAGATCCGCAAGTCGCGGCATGACGGGGTGGTAGCGGATGGTTATCTCGTAACGCGCCAGTGGTAGGAATTTATGCTTGACTCTCAACACAACCCAGGGTAGAGTCCGCGCACCGCATCGCGAGCAAAACCCATGTCCACACCCGAACCCGCCACACCATCCACCAACCTGACCAACCTCGTCCTCATGCTGCTGGCCCCGATGTTCCTCTGGTCCACCAACGGAGACATCCGCCTCGCCTACACCGCCGCCGCCCAGACGGTGAACGAGTACCGCATCACCAACCGTCTCAGCCTGTTCACAGTGGCGAAAATCATCGCGTTCGACATCGCCACGCTCAGTTCGCTCAGCCTGTCGATGTACGAAGACGTCGCCATGCTGCTCGCCCTCCGCCTGCGCGGCAACGCCAACAGCCTGGACCGCTCCGGGGAGCGCAACCGCCGTCTGCTCGAACAGGAAAGCCACCACCGCGCCCGCGAGGAACCCGTCGAAGCCGCGATCGCCAAAGCCGAGCAGATGGTGCGCGAGGCCAAGGCCCGCCTGCATCCCGCAGCACCAGCGGCCGAAACCCCGGCGGCGGCCGAACCGGCTCCGGCCGCGGAACCGGCGGCAGACGCTGCTCCGGCGCCGGTGCCCCCGTCCGCCGCCCCGGCCGCGCAAACGGCCGAGCAGCGCCACCGCGCCGCATGGGCCGACGCGATGACCTTCGTCGCCGAGGAATTCACCGCCGGCCTCAAGGACCTGCCGCCCGGGGAGCAGTGGAAGGAGATGGAACGGATCAGGGCGCTGACCGCCGCCGCCGGCCAACTGTCTCCCGGCACCGCTCCGCCCCAAGCCGCGGAATAGACGCGGCGACCCATAGCACTGCGCGGAGGCGGGAAGCTCTGCATTACACCAATGGCCGATGAGGCCGGCTCTTCCTGCCCACCCCCCGTCATGGCCCGGCTTGTCCGGGCCCACCCCCGCAAGCACGTGCCGCGACAGGTGGCCCGGACACGCCGGGCCATGATGGTGAGGCGGCCTTCGCGTATGTCAAACTCGACGCCTGTCTAACCCAACGGCGGCCGGTATCAGGCCGGATTTTACGCATACGGGCCCGTGCGATCCGGCTCAACGACCCCCATGTGACGTGCCGCGCCCCACCGCCCGTGCCAAGGTAGCGGCCATCGCCATGTGTCGGCATGAACCACAGACCATCGGCGGCGTCCGCGGGGGGTATCGGTCATGCACATTCCCTTCGGGCTGACGGCTGTTATACACTCCGTCAGAGTGTGGGCAACCGACCCACGAACCGGGATAGTGAGATCAGCAACATGGACGCTCCATGACGACCATTGCCATCATCGGCGCGGGGTTCAGCGGCACCCTCCTGTCCCTGCATCTGCTGCGGAATTGCCCGCCGCCCACCCGCCTGATCCTGATCGAGCGCAACAGCCGGTTCGGCCGCGGCCTGGCCTATGCCAGCGGCAACCCCAGCCACATCCTGAACGTGCCCGCCGCGCGCATGAGCGCGTTTCACGGCAAACCGAACGATTTCCTGGACTGGCTGACCCGTCAGCCCGAACCCGCCTGCGGCGCGGCGCCGCCCGGACCGCAGACCTTCGCCCCGCGCCGCCTGTTCGGCGCCTACATCCGTGCCCTGCTCAACGACGAGATCAAACGCAGCGGCCGCGATCGGCTTGAACTGGTCAAAGGCGACGTCACCGGCCTGGACCGGACCTCCCATCCGCTGAAGCTGACGCTGGACCGCGGCCGCACGATCGAGGCCGACATGGCGGTGCTGGCGATGGGCAACTTCCCGCCCGAGCCGATGCCGGTCGCCAACCCGGCGTTTTACGACACGGCGTTCTATCGCCCCGATCCCTGGGCCCCCGACGCCGTGCAGGAGCTTGATCCGGAGGCAGCCGTACTGCTGGTCGGAACCGGCCTGACGACAGTGGATGCGGTCATGTCGTTACTCGACCAGGGGCACCGCGGGCCGATCTATGCGCTGTCGCGCCGAGGCTTGCTGCCGCGCCGTCATGCGGCGGTGCCTCCGCCCGCTCCGCACCACGACCCGTATCCCACCGGGGTCAACGCGCTGACCCGCTTCCTGCGTGAGGAAGCCGCCCGCGCCGCCGCACAGGGCAGTGGCTGGCAGCCGGTGATCGACGCGCTTCGCCCGTTCACCGTCGATCTGTGGCAGGCGATGCCGGTGCAGGACCGCAAGCGCTTCCTGCGCCATCTGCGGCCGTGGTGGGACGTTCACAGGCACCGCATGGCGGGCCACGTCGCGGACCGCATCGACGCCGCGCGCGCCGCCGGCCAGTTCCGCGTCCTCGTCGGCCGGGTGCGCGATTATGCGGTCGAGGACGGTCAGGTGCGGGTGCACTACCGGCCGCGGCGCCAGGACGGGCTCGCCACAATTACCGTCGCCCGCGTGGTTAATTGCGCCGGCCCCGGCGCCGACTATGACCGCATTCAGGAGCCGTTGATCCGCGATCTGCTGCGGGATGGCGTGGTGCGGCCGGATCCGTTGCGGCTCGGGCTGGATGTGACCGGCAATTGCGCGCTGCTGAACCGCCAGGGCGCGATTTCCCGCCGCCTGTTCGCCGTCGGTCCCGTGACCAAGGGCACGTTCTGGGAGATGACGGCGGTGCCGGACATCCGCCGCCAGACCGAGACCCTGGCGGAATATCTCGCCGGCCTGGTCAAGGCCGCCCCGCCGCGTCCGTGAATTCGGCAGAGAAATGCCGCTGCGCCGGTCGCGGCCCGGGTTCGGCCAGGTCGATCCGCGAGGCGCGTGCGGCGATGATCACGCGAACCGCATCAGCGGGCTCTTGCGCGGCGACCGGGCAAGCGGCGTCGACGCGACCGCCTCGCACGATGCCACCGGTCTGCGTGGCCAAATGTTCATCGAACTGACACAAATCTCGCTGCCTCGCGCCCGTGAAAACGCGCGACAAATCAACGGCCGTCGGATAGTCGGATGCCGATTGGCGAAACCGAACGGGTTCCCGCCGGTCGCCCGTCCGGCGCTCGGCCCGTTTGGATTGAAGGTAGCAGATGGATCAACAGAACCGCCCCGGCGATCAGGAGCGCGCGCGTTTCAAACCCGGCAGGCGGCTGCCGCCGCGGGCGCAATTCAGTCTGCTCGGCTTCGCCATCGCCCTCCTCGCCGCCGGCTTTATCGCCAGCCCCGCTGCCTTGCACATGTTGGGTTTCGGCGAGCATGAAGCGGCCACCGAGGAACCGGCCGCGCCGGTCGAAGGCCAGGCGTTCAAGGTGACAGACAGGCAATGGGCGGCCTTGAGGGTTGCCCCCGTGCAGGAGCATGTCTTCCAGGACTCCTCGCAAACCGACGGCAAGATTGCCATCGACGACGGCCTGGTGACGCCGGTGTTCTCACCCTATACCGGCCGGGTCACGCGGTTGATCGCGCATGCCGGCGATGTCGTGCAACGCGGCGCGCCGTTGTTCGGCATCCAGGCGACCGAGCTGGCGCAGGCGCAGAACGACCTGATCACCGCGGTGTCCAACCTGAAAACCGCCAAGGCGCAGTTGAACCTCGCGGCGACCAACGAGAAGCGCCAGCATGAGCTGTATCAGGCCCAGGGCGCGGCCCTCAAAGACTGGCAGCAGGCGCAGGTGGACCTGGCCACGGCGCAGGGTGGCTTGAACACCGCGCAGATCGCGCTTGCCGCCGTGCGCAGCCGGTTGCGTATCCTGGGCAAGTCCGACGCCGACATCGACAAGATCGAAAGCACCCCGGACATTCTTCAGGTGACCGCCGAAACCCTGGTGACCGCCCCGATCGGCGGCACGGTCGTCCAGCAGCAGGTCGGACTTGGGCAGAACATCGTCAGCGCCTCCTCGGGCGCCACCAGCCCCGTCTATATGATCGGCGACCTGTCCAAGGTCTGGCTGGTGGCGAACGCGCGGGAAGACGACGCCCCCCGGCTGCACGTCGGCGACCCGGTCGAGGTCCGTGTGGCCGCGTTTCCCGGCAAGGTATTCAAGGCGCGCCTGACATTTGTCGCCTCGTCCATCGACGCCAACACGCATCGCCTGCCGGTGCGGGCGGAAGTCGAAAACCCCGACGGCGCCCTGAAGCCGGAGATGTTCGCCCGCTTCCGCATCATCACCGGCGCGGACGTCTCCGCCCCCGCGGTGCCGGAGCAGGCCATCGTCTATGAGGGCGAGGACACCCATGTCTGGCTTGCCGATCCGAAGGCGAAAACGCTGGAGATCAGGCAGTTCCAGGCCGGCCGCACCAGCGATGGCATGGTGGAGGTTCTCGATGGCCTGAAGGTAGGCGACACTATCGTCACTGCCGGCGCCGTGTTCATAGACCGCGCCGTCACCGGCGATTAGGGCCAGGAGAAACCGATGGGCGGCGTTATCGTCACCGCGCTCCGGCAGCGCGTTCTGGTCTTCTTCATCATGATCGCGGTGTTCGCCGGCGGCGTCGTCGCGTTCATGAAACTGAACATCGAGGCCTATCCCGATCCGGTTCCGCCGCTGGTGGACATCATCGTGCAAAGCCCCGGCCAGTCGGCCGAGGAAATGGAACGCTACATGACCATCCCGGTCGAGATCCAGATGGCCGGGATTCCCAATGTCAACGCGATCCGCACGATCTCCCTGTTCGGGCTGTCCGACATCAAGGTGCAGTTCACCTACGACTTCACCTACCAGGAAGCCGAGCAGTGGGTGATCAACCGGCTGTCGCAGTTGCCGCCTCTGCCGAACGGCGCCACCCCGCAGATCTCGCCGGAAAGCCCCATCGGCGAGATCATGCGCTACCGCGTCGTCGGGCCGCCCGGCTATTCGGTAATGGACGAAAAGACCATCCAGGACTGGATGCTGGAGCGGCGTTTCAAGGCGGTGCCCGGCGTGGTGGACGTCAATGGCTGGGGCGGCAAGACCAAGACCTTTGAGGTGAGGATCAACCAGGACTCCCTGGTGCATTACGGGCTGACGATCCCGCAGGTGATCGCCGCGCTGAACAACGCGAACGTCAATGTCGGCGGCCAGACGGTGGACTTCGGCGACCAGGCCGCGGTGGTCCGGGGCCTCGGGCTGATCGATTCGATCCGCGACATCGCCAATACCATGGTGACGCAAAATAACGGCTCGCCGGTTTTCCTGCGCGATGTGGCGACCGTGCAGGTGGGCAGCCAGCCGAGGCTCGGCATCGCCGGACAGGATTCCGACAACGACATCGTGCAGGGCATCGTGCTGATGCGGCGCGGGGCGGAAAGCCTGCCGACGATTAAGCGGGTCGAGGCACTGATCGCCAAGATCAACGCCTCCAACATCCTGCCGCCGGGCGTGCGCATCGAGAAGATCTACGACCGCGCGGACCTGATCAACGTCACCACCCGCACCGTGCTGAACAACATGGCGCACGGGATGATTCTGATTTTCCTCGTGCAATGGATCTTCCTCGGCAATCTGCGGGCCGCCTTCATCACCTCCGCGACGATCCCGTTCGCGTTGGCCTTTGCCATCGGCTTGCTGCTGCTGATGGGCGAGTTGGCCAATCTGCTGTCCGTCGGCGCCATCGATTTCGGGCTGGTGGTGGATGCCACGGTCATCATGGTGGAGAACATCATCCGAAGGTTGTCGCAGCCGCCCGGGCTGCGCTTCCAGCGCTCCCCGGTCGTGCACCGGACGCGGGCGGCGGCGGAATTGCGCGGCCGGTTCGCCGTTGTCGCCAACGCGGCGACCGAGGTGAACAGGGGCATCTTCTTCTCAGCCGCGATCATCATCGCGGGCTTCGTGCCGCTGTTCACCATGAGTGGGATCGAGGGCCACATCTTCGGCCCGATGGCAAAGACCTACGCGTACGCGATCTGCGGTGGCCTGATCGCCACCTTCACCGTGACGCCCGCGCTGTGCGGCCTGTTCCTGCATGACCAGGAGCGCGAAAAGGACACATGGCTCGTCCGCACGCTGCTGAAGATCTACCAGCCGGTCCTCGCCTTCGCGGTCGCCAATCGCATCCTCACGCTGGGGGTGCTGGCCGTCCTGCTGGTGTTCGCCGGATTTTCGATGCGCACCCTGGGGATGGAGTTCCTGCCCAAGCTGGAAGAGGGCAATATGTGGATCCGGGCGACGATGCCCACGTCCATATCGCTGGAGGCCGGCAGTCCCACGGTCAACCGGATACGGGCCATCCTGAAGTCCTACCCCGAGGTCATCACCGTCGTTTCACAGCATGGGCGGCCGGATGACGGGACAGACGCGACCGGATTCTTCAACGCCGAGTTCTTCGTTCCTTTGAAGCCTTTCGGCGAATGGCCGCCCGGCGTCGACAAGGCCAGCCTGACCGACCGGATGACAAAGCAGTTGACCGGCGAATTTCCCGGCGTGGACTTCAACTTCTCCCAGTACATCGAAGACAATGTCGAAGAGGCCGCGTCGGGGGTAAAGGGAGAGAACTCGATCAAGCTGTTCGGCGGCGATCTCGATCTGCTGGAGAAGACCGCGAACAAGATCCGGGATGTGATGGCGACTGTACCGGGCGTGGCCGATCTGGCGGTGCTGACGTCGCTCGGGCAGCCCTCGGTGCTGATCGATGTCGATCGGGTGCGGGCCGCCCGGTATGGTTTGGCGCCGGGGGATGTCAACACCACGATCCAGGCCGCGATCGGTGGCCAGGCGGCCGGGAATCTTTACGAACGCGGCTCGGACCGGAATTTCCCGATCATCGTGCGGCTGGCACCCGAGTACCGGGGAAGTCTGGATGCCATCCGCCATATCCTGATTGGTGCGCCCAACCCGAACGGCTCCGGCAGCATTCAGATTCCGCTGACCGACGTCGCCACGATCAAGCTGACGACGGGCGCGGCGTTCATCTACCGCGAGGGGCAGGAGCGATACATCCCCATCAAATTCAGCGTGCGCGGACGCGACCTGGGTACCACGGTGCTTGAGGCGCAGAAGAAAGTGGATGAGGCAGTGACCCTGCCTGGCGGCTACCACCTCGAATGGGTTGGTGAATTCGGCAACCTGCAGGAGGCGATCTCCCGCCTCGCCGTGGTGATCCCGATCGCGATCGTGCTGATCTGTATGCTGCTCTACATCAACTTCGGCTCGCTCGGCGATATGCTGCTCGCCGCGAGCGTGATCCCGATGACTTTGATTGGCGGCATTCTGACGCTGTATGTCACCGGGACGGCGTTCAGCGTTTCAGCAGCGATCGGGTTTGTGGCCTTGTTCGGGATCGCGGCGATGGATGGCATCATCGTGCTGACCGCGTATAACTCCGCGATCGAAGCCGGGCTGGACCGAACGACCGCGGTGTTGCGTACCGGGCAGATCCAGATGCGACCGGTGCTGATGACCTGCGTGGTCGCCTGTGTCGGCTTGCTCCCGGCGGCAATGTCGAACGGCATCGGGTCGCAGGTGCAGAAGCCGCTGGCGATGGTGGTCGTCGGCGGAATCCTGCTGGCGCCGGTGCTGATCCTGATCATCCTGCCGGTGTTGATCGACCTGTTCTCGACGCGCGCGAAGACTCGCGACGAACTGGAAGCGCTTGAGGAGCCGGCGGAATGAGCAATCGGCTTCACACGCGTCATGGCCCGGCGCCAGTCCGGGCCACCGCCGCCAGCACGTGCCGCGACAAATGGCCCCGACTGGCGCCGGGCCATGACGCGCGGGGTTTGCGTGCCGGTATTTGGCTGGCATCGGCGCTGTCGCTGCTGGCCGGCTGCGCCGTCGGGCCGGATTTCAAAACCCCCGCGCCGCCCGCCGTCTCCGGCTACACCGCCACCACGCTGCCCGAGCATACCGCCGCGGCGCCGGGCGGCGTGGTGCAGCACTTCGTGCCGAATGAGGACATTCCCGCCGACTGGTGGCACCTGTTCCATTCCGAGGCTCTGGACACGCTGGTGAAGCAGGCCCTGGCGGCCAATCCCAACCTGCCCGCGGCACAGGCCGCGCTACGGCAGGCGCAGGAAAACGTCGCCGCCCAGCGCGGCTACTTCTACCCGAACGCGTCCGCCGGCCTGAACGCCAGCCGCAACCTGACTCCGACCGCCGCGGTCTCGCCCGCCTCCGCGTCGGGCAATCCGTACTACAGCCTGATTACCCCGCAGTTGAACGTGTCCTTCGTCCCGGACGTGTTCGGGGCCAACCGGCGCGCGGTGGAATCGCTCCAGGCGCAGGCCGACAACCAGCGCTTCATGCTGGAGGCGACGTGGGTGACCCTGACCTCCAACGTGGTGGCCGGGGCAATCCAGGAAGCCTCCTTGCGCGGCCAGGTGGCCGCCACCCGGGACACAATCCGGGCGGAAGCCGATCTGCTGGCTATCCTGCGGAAGCAGCAGGCTCTCGGACAAACCGCCGGTGCGGATGTCGCGGCGCAGGAGGCGGCGCTGGCGCAGGTGCAACTCAACCTGCCGCCGTTGCAGAAGCAGCTTGTGCAGCAGCGCGACGCGTTGACCGCCCTGGCTGGCCGTTACCCGAGCCAGGAGATTGAACAGACCTTCGACCTCGCCAGCCTGCAACTGCCCATCGACCTGCCGGTGTCGCTGCCGTCGGACCTGGTGAAGCAGCGGCCGGATGTGCGGCAGGCCGAGGCCAACCTGCACATCGCCAGCGCCGATATCGGCCAGGCCATCGCCGCCCGCCTGCCGCAGTTCACCCTGTCCGCCCAGATCGGCAACAGCTCGAACAGCCTGGGGACGATGTTCACGCCTGGCACCAACTTCTGGACGCTGGCGGGCGGCGTGACTCAGCCGCTGTTCGAGGGGTTCACCCTGCTGCACAAGCAGCGCGCCGCGCAGGCGCAGTTCGATCAGGCGTCGGCGCAGTATCGCGCCACGGTGCTGACCGCGTTCCAGAATGTCGCCGACTCGCTGCGCGCGCTGCAATCCGACGCCGATGCCCTGGTCGCCGCGACCGCATCCGAGCGGGCGGCGGGACGCAGCCTGGAGATCGTGCGGCGGCAGCTCGCACTCGGGCAGATCGCCTATCTTGGGGTGCTGAACGCCGAGAACACCTACGCTCAGGCGCGGCTGGCACTGGTGCAGGCGCAGGCCACGCGCCTGGCCGACACGGCGGCGCTGTTCCAGGCGCTCGGCGGCGGCTGGTGGCACCGGGAGGACGTAAAGCTCGCCTCCGCGGCCGGAAACTAGAGCATTTCCAGCCTAACTCGAAAGGTGGCGGACGGAGCCTTTTCGTCATGGCCCGACTCGTCCCGGCCACCCCCGCAAACACCTGCCGCGACAGGTGGCCCGGACGAGCCGGTGCATGAAGGTGTGAGCTTTCCAGTCAGTTCAACGCAGGGCGTCCGCCACCCCGCGCAGGATATCGGCGAACCCGCAAAGTTCCGCCTCGAACTCGAGATCCGTCACCTGCTCGCCGTCCAGCAGCCGGGGCAGCAGATACGGGTTCATCCCCTTCCGGGCGATTCGTTGAACGGTGGTCGTCGCACTGACAACCCCGACCGAGGCCAGGGCATTCCCCGCCTCGATCGAGCACACCCCGCTCGGATAGCAGAAATGCACCAGCGGCGCGTGCAACGGCGGCAGCATGTCCCGCAACGCGGCCCGGTTCGCCGCGACTTCCGACATCACCACACCGGCGGACAGGTCCTTCAGCGTATGGCTGTGGGTGTGAAGCTGGACATCCAGCCCGGCCGCCGCGGCCTCTCGCAGTTCCTCCGGCAGCATGTATTCGAACGCCCGAGCGTGCCGATACGGCGCCTGGTCGATCCCGGCCGCCGCGGCGAACCGGTCCAGAGCGGCGAACCGCGACGCCAGGGGGGCTGGAATATCCGTCGCGGCGGCAAAGGCCTGCTCGGCCGCCTCGGGGAACGCAGCGCGGGCGTTCGCCGCACGCAACCACCGCGCCATCACATGCGGCACCGCCTGGCGAGACTGCACCGTGCCGCTGTCACAGTACAGCGTCGCCGGCATGCCCTCGTCCCGGAGCGCCGGCAGCATATCCGCGTAGGTGCCATACCAGCCGTCGTCGATGGTGATGACGACACTGCCGGCGGGCACGGTTCCATCCCCGCGCAGGGCACGCACAGCATCGTCCAAAGGCACGACCGGGTAACCCAGCCGCCGGATCGTCCGTAGCCGCCGCCGGAAGGTTGCCTTGCCGATGAACATGGCATCTCCGGAGAACCCGTCCGCCGCGCGCCACGTCCCATGGTAGCACAGGATCCGAACGCCCTGTCGGGTCAGCCGCCGAGCCAGGGCGAACCCGCCCAGCGCACGGGCGGCGCGCAACAGCAGCAGCTTCGCGCGCCTCATGTCGTGTCTCCCCGACGGCCTGAGGCCCGGGCCAAAAGAGCGTTCCGCGGCCAGATCAGCAGCCAGCGGGTCGGGACGTATGTGCCCGCCTCCACCAGGGCGCGGCGGCTTTGGGAGGTCGCCGTGGCCAGTTCGGTGTCCTCCGCGGACGCCCCCAGGCGCACCCGGAACGCACCGCCGGCGATGGGCGTGTCCGCCAGATAGCTCAGCCGCGGGCTGATCCCGGCCAGCGCCGGGTCGTAGAACCAGCTTCCACCCACCATACCGAGCACCTCCGGCCGCGCCGCCAGCATGTCGGCCACAAGTTCGTAGCAGCGTTCCCAGCCCGCCGGATTGAAGTCGCCCAGCATCGGGGTGTGCGTGTGGATTTCGAAATACGGACCGGATCGCATGCCGGTGGCCGCGAGATACCCCCCCAGCCGGATGGCCTGTCCAATCCCGCCGGTTGTCAACGCCCGGCGGGGAATGGCGCCGGTCTCCTCGACCACCTGGGCGACGCAGGGAAGCGACAGCAGCAGGCAGATCGACAGATCCTTGCGGAACGCGTCGTCATCCAGCGACGGCGCGGCAAGGTCCAATATCCGCCTCGCCTGCCGCGCCACTTCCGGAACCACCGAATCCGGCACGCGCCGCGCCCATCGGCGGGCGCTGATGCCGGAGAGAAGGCGGGCGGCCAGCAAGGCTGGAAAGGCCGGATCGCCGCCGGCCAGATCGAACACCTCGTCCGGCAGGTGCTGATAGCCGCGGCCCGGCATCGCCCGTTCCAGCAGTTCAACCGCGGCATCGACCCGCGATAGCCAGTCGGCTCCGCGGCCGGCGGTCAGCGCGGCAACGCGGGCCTCGGCCGCCTTCGCAATCGCCGGCAGCGGGTTTTGCGAAAGCGCGCCGGGGGTGAGCACGACTGTCATGGTTGGCCTCCTGAGCATCCGCTTCGATCACAGCAAGACCGGCGCCAGCCGGCCCCGCGCATTGCGCCGCATTCCGCCAGGCGACGCCCAAGAATTACCGCTTCAGGGAGACCGCTTCCTCTGACGTCATGCCCCGGCTCGTCCGGGCAACCTGTCGCGGCAGGTGCTGGCTGGGTGACCCGGGCAAGCCGGGCCATGACGGAAGGGCGTCGCCTCAGAGGCGTCACCGGACTGGCGCCGAGGACGGCCGCGGCGCCAGCGTACCGCGGATCGATCGCGTGATTGCCGCTGACACGGCGGCTCCGCCGCCGCTCCCGAGAATAACCGGCAGCGCGAGCGCGGCCGTCACCATCAGTCCGCCACCACCCGCCAGGGCGCCGTTCAGGTTGATCCCCATAACCAGAGGCGCCGCCCCGGTGGCGATCCCGGCGACTGCGACCGCCGACAGCCGGACCAGAGGCCACTGCAACGGCACCGTGCGCTGCGAAATCACCGCGAACATCGCCAGTCGCACCGCCTGTCCGGCGACGGTCGCCGCGATCGCTCCGTAAACCCCCATCCGCGGGATCAGCAGCAGATACAGCGCAAGCGTGATCGCCGCCGCGATGCCGGTGATGCCCATCGTCAGGTTGCTCGTTGCCCGCGCGTAGCATCCCGCGTTCGCCATGCTGCTGAGCAACTGAAGCACCAGCGCAAGCACCAGGAACGGCACCATCATCTGCGCCGGCGCGTAGCTCGGCGGCGCCAGAAGCTTGATCAGCCACGGGCTGGCCAGCGCCGTCGCCGCACCAGCGCACAGCAATCCGGCCGCGCCCGCGCCGACGACGCGGCTTGACCGCGCCAACCCCTCCGGCGTGCCCACCAGCCCGAGCCGCTGCGGGTACCACCACATCTCGAACGGCTGGGCGAGCAGGGCGGTGATCATCGCGATCTTCGCCGCCAGTCCGTATTGCCCCAGCGACGCCGCCGTCACCGTCCCCGCCAGCAGCCACCGATCGGCCGTGCCGAGCACGAAGGCCGCCAGTCCGCTGCCGATCAGCGGCAGACCGTAGGCCAGCAGGCGCAGGCTGGCACGTGGCGCGAAGGCGATGCCGGTCTCGCGCTTCTGCCGGACGGTCAACAGCGAGGCAATCATCAGCACGGTGATGCAGCCGGCCCACAGCACGCCGGCGACGCCATGACCGGTGGCGACCAGCGCCACGACCAGCCCGGCCTGCAATGTGGCGCGCAGCATCGACAGCGCGGCGAAGGCGGCCGCCCGCTGGTGCATCCGCAGCCAGCCGAGCGGAACGCCGATGGCCAACTCCAGCGCGACCGCGATGCCCAGCAGCACGATGTCGCTGTTCGGTGTCGCCAGCGGCATCCCCGCGGCGATCATCGGCGAAAGCATGATGGTGGCGATGATGCCCAGGGCGGCGATCACCAGCGCAAGGCCGGCGATCTCCGCTCCCGCCCGCCGCCCTGCCGCGCCCGGCGCGGAGGCGAAGCGGAACAGGGTGTCAACCAGACCCGCACCAGCGATCAGCCCGCCGATTTCCGCGGCCGAAGACAACAGCTCCAACCGGCCGAACTGGGCGGGAGACAGCTTCGCGGTCAGCAGCGGAATGGTCAGCATGGACAATCCCTTGGTCCATGCCATTGCCGCCGCGTACAGGAACGTGGCACGCAGCCCCGGCGGGATCAGCGCCAAAAAGCCGTTCAGGCGGCGCATCGGGGCGTCCTCGCGGCCTGAACATCGCGTATCGCGGCGGTGATCGCGGCGGCCTGACCCGCCAGGGAGAAGTTGGCGACCACGTGCCGGCGTCCGGCGCTGCCCATCGCTTGCCGCTGCTCCGCATCCAACCCGGCGAGCCAGGCGATGGCCTCCGCCAGCTCCGCCGCATCGCCCGGCTCGACATGCCGTCCGCACGAGGCGTTGACGATTTCCTTCAGCCCCATCAGGCGCGACGCGACCACCGGCAAACCCATCGCCAGTGCCTCCTTGGCGGCGACCGGGCCGGTATCGCGATCGTTGTCGTGGCAGATCACATAGGGCGCGAGGAACCCCTGGTAGTGCGGCCCCTCCTGCGCAATCCAGTCCGACGGGCGGCGGCCGAGAAAGCGGACATGGTTGCCAAGTCCGGCATCGACGGCACGCTGCTTCAGTTCATCTTCCATCGGGCCGCCCCCCACGATATCGACAACCGGCCGCCGTTCGGCTGGCAGGCGGGAGAGGGCGTCGAACAAGATGGGGTAGCCTTTCTGCTCGACCAGCCGGCCGATGGCGAGCATGCGGCCGTTGCCCGGTGTGCCCGGGATGGGCGCGAAGCGGTCCGGATCGATGCCGCATGGCACCACCCGAGCGTTGACGCCCGGCGCCCAGCGGCGAAAATCCGCCACGGTATCGTTGCAGGCGCCGAAGGCCACGTCGACCGCGGCGAGTTTCAGCGGCAGATCGGACGGTGAGCCGTAGATGTCGTAGCCGTGGCCGATGAAGGAGCAGGTCAGCCCGGCGATCGCCGCGGCGGCGATGGCCGTCGCCGCGGACGAGTGGGCATAATGCGCATGGATGTGGGAACATCCTTGCTGCCGCGCGGCGTATGCGACCCTCGCCGCCGCCCGCAGCAGCGAGCGCGCCGGAATGCCGCCCTGGCGATTTGCGAATCTGATCGCGGCCGCCGTGCCGCGAGGATGGCATGTGGCGAAAGCCGCGGCCCGGGCAGTGGAGATATCCGCCAGATGCAGGGCCTCCGCCCGCATCGGCTCGTCCTCCGGCTGGCACGGACCGTCGTAGCGGGTCAGCGCCAGCGGCACGATGCGATGACCCAAACGCCGCATCGCCCGTATCTCATTGGTCACAAAGGTTTCCGACAGTACCCGGGAAGGCCGCCAGAACATACAGGATGGCGAGCGGCGGCGCGGCGTCCGCGGGCCCGGGTGCGGACGGAATTGGGTTGGCTGACATGGCGGCTGTTCCCTGACGGGCCATCCAAAATGAATGGCGATGGCATCAATACTGCATTCATTATGCCAACGCTTGCGAAACATTATGCCCGGCGCGAATGCAAAAAGCCTCGCGTATTGCAAGGGATTAGCGAGAAATACGTGGCTCGCCGCTTGCATAAATCGTTGCGGCGCCCGGCTGGCAAACCGGCGCGGCGGTTCCTAGGGATAAGGTATTCTCAATGATCGATCGGCCTGAAGTCAGCGTGATCATTCCAACGCGCGATGCGCTGCAATGGCTTCCGGCCGCCGTCGCGTCGATCGGACCGAATCCGGCCGTCGAAATCCTCGTGGTCGATGACGGCTCGACCGACGGCACGCTGGCATGGCTGGGGGAGCTGGCGGTATCCGATCCGCGCGTTCGGTTCATGCACGGCTCCCATACCGGGCCGTCGCGCGCGCGCAATCTCGCCATCGGGGCGGCGCAGGCACCGCTGGTGGCGTTTCTCGATGCCGACGACCGCTGGCTGCCCGGCAAACTCGACGCGCAGTTGGCGCTGCACCGCGCCCATCCGGAGATCGGCTTTTCCTTCACCGATTACCGCCACATCACGACGGACAATCAGGACCGCGGCGGCTGCTTCTCCTTCTGGCCGCGCTTCGCCGCGCGCTACGGTTCGGCCACCGAATCCTTCCTGCTCGATCGGGCGGTCTCGACTCTGTATGCGGAGAATGTCGTCGGCACCTCGACCGTCGTGGCGCGAACCGATCTGCTGCAGCAGTTGGGCGGCTTCAACACCGGGCTTTCATCCGCGGAGGACTGGGATCTCTGGTTGTCGCTCGCCGAGCATGCCCCGGTCGGCGTGGTTCCCCGGGTGCTCGCCGATTACCTGATGCACCGCCCGGGCAATTTGACCCACCGCATGGACCTGCGGGTGATGGCCATGCGCCTGATCGGGGAGCGTCACCGGTCCAAGGCACTGGCCGAGGACCCGACGGCCGACAGCGGCCTCAAGGCTCGCATTTGCGCCGCACGGGCGGAGATCGCGGAGGCGGGCGGACAGCGCCTGCGGTCGGTCGCCCTGAGGGTGCAGGCGTTGGCACTCCAGCCGACGCGCCGCGCCGCCTGCGATCTGGTGGGTGCCATTTATCAGCCGACCAGCCGATCGGCCTGAGGCCTTCGGCTTTCCGCACGATTGAAAGGTTTGGCTTGTTCGCATAGGAGCCGGTTTCGCATCATGGCCCGGCTCGTCCGGGCCACCCCACTAGCACCGTGCCGTGACAGGTGGCCCGGACAAGCCGGGCCATGACGGTTAGACGGGAAGAGTCGGCCCAAGCGGCGCTTGGCACTACAGGCTTCGGCGCCGGCCTTAGGGTGCCGGGCAGCCGGCCTCCTCGTCACTCGAACCGGTTGGCCTGATCCCGAGCATCCTGTCGTAGCAGGCGCGGATCGCTGCAACCCCGGCCGCCCGGCTGAAGCGCGTGGCCACTGTGGCGCGTGCCGCCCGGGACAGCGCGCCGCGGCCTTCCGCATCCAGCGCGCGCCAGCGTCTGATCCCCTCCGCCAATGCGCCCAGGTCGCCGGCTGGAGCCAAGTACCCGTTGACTTCGTCATCGATCACCTCGGGCAGGGCGCCGACGGCGAAGCTGGCCACCGGCACGCCGTTCGCCATCGCCTCCAAGACCGCCAGCGGCAAACCCTCCGCGCGGGACGTCACCGCCAAAAGCCCGATGCCGGACCACGCCCTGTCCATCCCTGGCCGAGGCCCGTGGAAGGTTACGCTGCCACCATGCGCGGCGCGCAAGGCGTCCAGCATCGGCCCTCCGCCGAACGCGACATACCCGGGGCCCGGAGCGGCGGCCGCCAGCGCGCAGAACAGGTCCGGCCCCTTCTCCGGCGACATGCGTCCGACGAACGCCACGACATCCGGGTGGCTGATCACCGCGGACTCCGGCGGCACCGCGACAAAATTCGGCACCAGCCGCCCACCGAACGGAAGCCGCGCCAGGATCGGCCGGCTCACCGCTATGCGCTCACCGAGAAACGAGGTCCACCGATCGGCCCGGTCATACCAGGCCAGCATCCCCGGCGGTTTCTCGCCGGCGTGATAGGTCGCGATCGTCGGCACGCCGGTCAGCAGACCGGCAAGGCGGCCGAGCATGTTGGCCTTGTAGCCATGCGTATGCAGCAGCAGCGGACGACGCGGCCCGCGCAGCCGCCGGATCAGCGGGACCGGGCCGCCGGCCAGGACCTCCCAGCGAACGCCGTCCGCATCCAACCGCGCGCGGAGCGGATGCGGACCGTGATCCTGCAGAAACAGAACGCTCACGGTATCGCCCGCGGCGCGCAGACCTGCGGCGAGTTCAGCGACATGGCTCTCGATCCCGCCCATGCCGCTGCTGTCGAGAAGCAGGCAGACCTCGGTCATCGCCGTCTCCAGTCACTCCGGGAATGATCGTAGGGCGGCGCGGACAGATATTCCATCGCATTCGCGGAACATACGCATGTCGGAATTACATCGCAAATTGCATTGGAATGTGCAATAAGGTCGGAGATCGCATGGTCAAGCCCCGGCGCGGCGGTTGCTGCCCCGGACCGTGACATGCATCCCGCGGGAGACCTGTGTGACCTCGTTGCCCGACGACCCGATCCAAGCTGAACCCATGCGAGGCCCTGGTCGGTCCCGAGGCGAGGCGGTGACCTGGACAAGCCGCATAAGCGCTCATTCAAGCGAACCCGCGCGCCGGCATTGCTCCCGTGTCGTGACCGGGCTTGGCCCCATAGGCGTCAGGATATGGGGGCACGCGGAGCACGGCGTTCTCCCCAATCGTCATGGCCCGGCTTGTCCGGGCCACCTGTCGCGGCAGGTGCTTGCGGGGGTGGCCCGGACGAGCCGGGCCATTGTCCTCGTCCTGCTTTGCACGGCCTGTCAGTCGCATTGGCCGGAGCCGGGCACCGGCGGCATGGTCGAGGCCCGTTGGCCCGCCGCCGTCGCGGGCGACCACGCCCCGAACGGGCTGTATGACCGGCTCAACTGCACGCTCGGGCGGCTGGACGCTTTGCGCGCCGTGTCAGCGCGGACCGGACAATACACCGGCAAAATCGCCCTGCTCGAGATCACCGCCACCAAGGCAAAGCGCGAATACGCCGGCCTGCTGTTCGAGGATACTCGGGTGACTATCGCCGATCTCGACGATGAAATCGACCGGGTGAGGCGCGAGATGGCGCCATCCGCCGTCTACTTGCCGGTGTGCACCTGAGTGCGAAAAGTCCTTCGTCTGCTGGTCGCGCTGATGATGCTGCTGACAGCCACGCTGCCAGCCGCCGCCCAGGGAACCGCGCGCGGTGAACTCCGGCTGAATGTCGGCGACGTGCTCCAGTTGACGGTACCCGGTGAGGACGCCTTCGCCAATCCCTTCAAGGTCGACCGCGACGGCAATGTCGATCTGCCGGAAGCCGGCGCGGTGCCCGTCTCCGGTCTGACCATCGAGCAGGCCAAGGAGAAAGTGCGCGCCGCGCTTGCCGTCAGCTATCGCGACCTCGACCGCTTCAACCTCGTGCTCAAGGAACACCGCCTGCCGCTGACCGTGCTCGGCTTCGTCAAGCAACCCGGTCAGATCGAGATTCCGGCCGGCAGCACCGCGCAGATCGCCATCAACACTGCGGGCGGCGTCACCCCGGGCGGACAGCTTGACCACATGCAGGTCCGCCGCATCGGTCCCGACGGCCAGCCGCAGGTCATTGTCTTCGACTACAAGAAGTATCTCGACACCGGGGACACGAGGATACTGCCCCCGTTGCGTCCGCTCGACGAGATCTTCGTCCCCGCCAGCCCGCGCATCGGCAATGTGCAGGTCGATTTCGACGCCCATTCCCTCGAATCGCACGGCGACGCGGGCGAGGATCGCGGCGCGGTCCGCGTCTTCGGCGAGGTTGCCACCTCCGGCACCTATGCGTTCAAGCCTGGCATGACGGTGATGGATGCGCTGCTGCGGGCCGGCGGCGTCACCCGCTATGCCGCGGTGGAGAATGTGCGAATTCTGCCCGCCACCGGGGAACCGGTTCTGTTCAACCTCAAGGGCTACCTCGACAGCGGCAAGCAGGCGCTGAACGTCCCGCTGGCGGCCGGCTCGACCGTCTTCGTCCCGCATGAGGTCGAGGAGGTCAAAAGCGGCGGCCACGTCGTCTACGTGATGGGCGAGGTCGCCAAGCCCGGCGCGTTCGAGGCGCGGCCCGGCACCGGCTTCTTCGATATCCTGGCCAATGCCGGCGGCCCGACGCGCTACGCGGACCCGAAGCAAATTCGCATCATCCGGGAAAACGGCACGGTCGCCGCGTTCGATCTCGCCGCCTATACGGATTCCGCCGGTGGCACGCGCGCTCCGCCGCCGCTGGTCAACCCGGGCGACGCGATCTTCGTCCCGGAAAAGGTGCAAGGACCCGAGCAGGCAAGCTGGCTGCGCACGCCGCCGAGCCGTGCGGTGCGGGTTCTCGGCGCGGTGCGGGCGCCCGGACGCTTCGACTGGTCGGACGAGATGTCGCTGGTCGATCTGATCGCCCAGGCGGGCGGCCCGAACGAGCGCGGCGACATCGCGCATGTCGAGATCGTGCAGGGCGACAACGGCAAGGCGGTCAAGTACGACCTGCAGAATTTCCTGTCGCACGGAGGCAGCGCCGCCAGCCTGCCGGCCGTCCATGCCGGCTACACCATCACGGTGCCGGAACTGCCACAAAGCCCAAACGACACCCGCGCAACGTGGATGCAGTTATCGGCCGACCGGTCGATCTACGTCATGGGCGCCGTCGGCCACCCCGGCCGCTACGCGTTCGAGGAGAAGCTGTCGTTCCTCGACATCATCGCGGCCGCCGACGGGCCGACCTCGGCGGCCGATCTGCTTAATATAAGAGTGTCGCACCGGGGCGAGGGGCGGGACCGGGTGACCAAGGTCAACCTCGCGCAGTTCTTCGAAACCGGTGATGACAGCCTGCTACCGCATGTCCGGCCAGGCGATGTGATCTTCGTGCCGGATCGCAACCGCAACTGGCTGGAGGTCTCGCCCGGCACGACGGTGCGGCTGCTGGGTGCGGTCAACAAGCCTGGCCGGTACCAGTTCAACCAGGGCATGACCATCCTCGACCTGCTCGCGGAGGCCGGCGGACCGTCGAAGGAGGCGTACCAGGAAAAGATCGTCGTGGTGAATCTGTCCTGCTGCGCCAACGAAGCCCGGATCTTCAATCTCGTCGCGTTCGCCAAGACCGGCAACTACGCGCTGCTGCCGGTGGTGCGCCAGGGCGACACCATCTACGTCCCGTCAACCGAACAAAGCGACTGGGCGATCTTCATGGAGAACGTGCGCGACGCGGTCTCGGTGCTGTCGATCTTCGGCCTGTTCAAGGTGCTGCTGTGATCCCCATCTCCGCCTTCAACCCCGAGATCGACGCGATCTGGCAGGCGGTGAGCGCCATCGGCGCCCGCAGCATTGCCGTCGTCAGTGCGCAACCCGACGAGGGCGCATCGCAGATAGCCACCGCTCTGGCCCGCCGCGCCGGCCAGTTCGCCGCTGTCGATGCCGCTACGCTGCCGGGGCGTCCGGCGGCGGCCAACGCCAGGGCGTTGCTCGTGGACCTTGATCTGGCGCGCCCGTCGCAGGCGATGGCACTCGGCCTGGCGCCCGAAGCTGACGAAATCATCCGGCTCGACGACATGAACTTCGCCGTGCTGGGCCGGATCGGGTCCGCTTCCGTGCAAGCCTGGCGCGAGCGACCGGTGCTGGCGGAACAGTTGATGGCCTGGCGCTCCGACTGGAGCGTCGTCGTTCTCGACACCGAGCCGCTGCTGAAGCTGGAGCGCCGGCGCGGCGTCCGCGGCACCGAAGCCGATCGGCGGGCGAATCCGGAGAGCGGCGCGATCGCCGGCGTGACAGCCGCGGCCGCCGCCGATGCCTGCCTGCTGGTGACGCTGGCCGGCCGCACCTCCGGCAGCCGTATCAGAGCGGCGCGCGAGATCCTTGCGGCCGCCGGGGCAAACCTGATCGGGTCGATCCTGAACGATCGCGACAATCCACCCCTCCTTGCGGAACTGGATCGAGAAACATATCGCTTCGCCAAATATTTCCCGAATTGGATGGCTGACCTCCGGGCGCGCATGCACAGGTCGCCGATACTGACGGTTCGGATCTGAGAAGCACGCCTGAGCAAGAAAGTACCGCCCAATGCCGAATGATCCCCCTGGCTTCGCCGCTCAACTGGCGGAAGATCTTTCCCCCGAGGACGTCGTCCACGTCCTGAGCTTGCTGCAAGGCGACATCGCGCGGCTTGTCGCGGAACTGGAGGCTGCCGCCTCCGCCGGTGACCCGGCGGCCTTCCGCGCCGCCGCGCACGGTATCGCCGGTGCTGCCGGTTCCGTCGGCGCGGCCGATCTCGAGCAGGCCGGCCGCCGCGCCATGACCAACCGCGATCCCGCCGCTCCGCTGCCCGGCCCCGCGGCGGAGATCCGCGGACTTGCCGACGCGATGCTGCGGGAAATCGCCGGCTTCCTGGCGGCCGGGACACCGCCGGCCTTGCCATGACCGAACCGGCCGCGCCGAACGGGAACGCGGAACGGATCCTCGTCGTCGAGGATCTCGCGGCGCAGGCTGAACTGGCACGGCTTTTCCTCGCCGGGCTTGGCTACGACGTTCGGATCGCGGCGGCGGCCGGCGTGGCGCTGGAGATCGCACGGGACTGGCAGCCGGACGGTCTGCTGCTGGACATAGAGCTGCCCGATTACAACGGCCTGGAACTGCTCGGCCGCCTGAAGGCCGAGGGCAGCGACGCCGTCGTCGTCGTGGTAACGGCGAGCGCCTCGATGGAACTCGCGAAGCAGGCGATCCGGGCCGGCGCCGAGGACTTTGTCGTCAAGCCCTATAACAAGGATCGCCTGTCGGTCACGTTGCGCAATGCCCTGCAGCGCCGCAGCTTGACCCGCAGCCGCGAAGCGCTGGAATTGCAACTGACCCGGGCGGAGACCCGCTTGCAGGACGCCGAGGCCAAGCTCGGGCGCAAGGGGTTCATCGGCTTCATCGGCGCATCCGACCAGATGCGCGCCGTCTACGACATCCTGCAGAGCGTGGCGCGCAGCAAGGCCAGCGTCTTCATCACCGGCGAAAGCGGCACCGGCAAGGAACTGGCGGCGGAGGCGCTGCACAAGGCCAGCCAGCGGTCGGGCGCGCAGTTTGTCGCGCTGAACTGTGGCGCCATCCCGCGCGACCTGCTGGAGAGCGAGGTGTTCGGGCACGTGAAGGGCGCGTTCACCGGGGCCACCGCGGACCGCGCCGGCGCGGCGAGGCTGGCGGACGGGGGCACCCTGTTCCTCGACGAAATCGGCGAGATGCCGCTGGAGATGCAGGTCAAGCTGCTGCGCTTCGTGCAGACCGGCACGTTCACCCCGGTCGGGTCCTCGAAGCTGTCGAAAGTGGATGTCCGCTTCGTCTGCGCCACCAACCGCGATCCGATGCTGGACGTGCAGGCCGGCCGGTTTCGCGAGGACCTGTATTACCGGCTGTACGTCGTTCCGGTGGAACTGCCGCCGCTGCGCGAGCGCGGCGAGGACGTGCTGCTGATCGCGCGGCACTTCCTGACGCAGTTCTCGCGGGAGGAGGATCGGCATTTCCGCGGCTTCTCGCCGGAGGCGGAGCATATGCTGATGGCGTATGCGTGGCCGGGGAACGTGCGGCAACTGCTGAACGTCGTGCGCAACATCGTGGTGCTGCACGACGGCGACGTGGTCTCGGCGGAGATGATCCCGCCGCCGGTCAACCGCCCGCACGCACCGGAGACGCGCGTCCTGCCCGTTCCAGGCCCCGCCATCGTGGCGGAGCCGGCGCGGCTTGAGACGATTTTCCCGGAGGCGTTTCCCGACGCCCCCGTTCCTTTCGGCCAGGCGGCCGCCGGCATCGCCATGCCGCTGCCGGCGATCCCGGCAGCGCAGTCCGCGATCATGATCCCGCCGCATGAAGAGCCGCGTTCCAGCGTGCATGAGATCGAAATAATGCCGCTGGCGGAGATGGAGCGGCGGCTGGTATTGGCCGCCCTGGCGCGCACCGACGGCGATATTCCGCGCGCGGCGGCTCTGCTGGAGATCAATCCCTCCACCGTTTACCGCAAGGTCAGCGCGTGGCGGAAGGACGGGCTGATGCCGGCCTGAGGGCCGGGATCCATGACTTTCTGAATTCCAACGCCTTCCGCGTCGCGTTCTGCGAATCCTGCCCAAAACGAACGGCACACCACTTGCGAACACCACCGTATCGACCGCAAGCAAGGAGCTTCCGCCATGTGTGGCATAGTCGGAATGGTGAACGGGCATCCGGTAGCCCGTGACCTCGTGACAGCGCTCGGCCGGCTTGAATACCGCGGCTACGACTTCGTCGGACTCGCCGTCGCCGGACCCGGCTTCGATCTTCGCAAGGTCGTCGGCGGAACATCGGTGCTGATGGACAGCATCGGCAATGGCTTCGCCGGCCGGTCCGGCATCGGCCACACACGGTGGGCGACCCACGGCCGCGCCGAGGTTCGCAACGCCCATCCGCATGTCTGGCACGGCGTCGCGGTCGTCCACAACGGCATCATCGAGAATCATCAGAGCCTGCGCGGCGACATGCTCGGCCGCGGCGAAACCTTCGACAGCGACACCGACAGCGAAGTGATCCCTCATTTGATCGCCGCCGCGCGGGAGGCAGGCGCGGCACCGGTGGAGGCTGTCCGCGGCGCCTGCGCCGCGTTGCACGGAGCCTACGCCATCGCGGTGTTGTTCGAGGATGCGCCGGAGCGCGTCATCGTCGCCCGCCAGGGCAGCCCGGTCATGGTAGCCCGCGGCCCGCACGCCGCCGCTGTCGCCTCGGACCCCGCCGCGCTGTCGGCGGTGTGCGAGGATTATGCGGCGCTGGAGGACGGCGATATCGCCGAACTGTCAGCCGGCGGTGTCACAATCTACGACTGCGATGGCGTTCCGACCCAGCGCCTTTGGCAGAAGGTCGAAGATCCTGAGGATGAGGCGCTGTCCAGCGGCTTCGGCTCCTACACCCGTGCGGAGATCGCCGCTCAGCCGGCGGCGTTGCGGCGGACCGACGCGAAGCTGCGTGACCGGGCCATCCCGTTGTCGATCGTCGAGGCCGAGCGCCTTCTGATCGTCGCCTGCGGCAGTTCCCTGTATGCCGCGTCCGCGGTGCGGCCCTGGCTGGAAAGCCTGACGGGAATACCCTGCGACCTGGAGGTCGCCAGCGAATACCGCACGCGTGAAGCGCCGCTGTCGCGCGGCACCGTCGGCCTGCTGGTGTCGCAATCCGGCGAGACCGCCGACACCATGGGCGTCATGGAGATGCTGAAATCGCGCAACGTGCCCATCGTCGCGGTGGTGAACGTGCCGCACTCGCAGATGGCGCGGGGCGCGGATCTGGTCTGGCCCACCGACGCGGGTCGCGAACAGGGCGTCGCCGCAACCAAGAGCTTCACCTGCCAGATGCTGGCGCTGATCCGCTTCGGCCTGGCAATGGGCTTGCACCGCGGCTCGGTCAGCCTCGATATGCTGGTCGCGGTGGAACGCGAACTGGCCGGGGTGCCGGCGGTATGCGGACAGGCCGAGATGCTGGAAGCACGGTTCGAAGCCATCGCCGAGCGGCTGGCGCGGGAAGGCGAGGCCCTGTTCATCGGCCGCGGTTCGGCCGCCGCGATGGCCGGCGAGGGTGCGCTGAAGCTGAAGGAACTGTCCTACCTGCGGGCTGAGGCTTACGCCGCCGGGGAACTGAAGCACGGTCCAATCGCGATGGTGCGCGAAGGCTCGCCGGTGATCGTCTGTGCCGGAGCCGGTCAGCATGCCGCCAGGACGCTCGCCAACGCCGAGGAGGTCCGCGCCCGTGGCGGCTGCGTCATCGCGCTGGTCGATGATGCCTCGGCCGCGGCGTTTGCTCCGGTTGCCGATGAGTTGGTGGTGCTGCCCGGTGCCGGGCTGGGGACGCTGTTCGCGCAAGCGGTGGCGATCCAGTTGATCGCGGTTTACGCGGCGGTCCTGCTGAACCACCCGGTCGATCGTCCGCGCAATTTGGCAAAATCTGTTACCGTGGAATGATACGATAGTGCATAGTATTCGTCTGCCTTGAGTTTGAGCCATCGAGCCATGTTCTCTCACCGTCATGGCCCGGCTCGTCCGGGCCACCGCCGCCAGCACGTGCCGCGACAGGTGGCCTGGACGAGCCGGGCCATGACGGTGGAACAAGGCTCGGCGGCCCGAACTCAGGCGGACGGCAACCCGATCAAAATGACCAGCGAGTCAGCCAATGTCAGCCGCCGCCCTGAAAACCTGGGTCAAGTCCCGAGAAACTCCGCTGTCCCGGTTCGCCTACTGCGCCTTCAGCAGCCTGAAGACCGTCCGCGTCCCGGTGATCCGCCCATTGCATCGCACGCTTTATGCGATCCATCTCGGTGTGCAGCGAGCGATCTGGGAGTCGACACGCATCCTCTGGTACACGCCGCTCTTTGTCAGCCGGCTGGAGACACCGGCGCCGGGGCTGCTGCTGTATGGCGGTATGCCGCAGGTGATCGGACCACTTCGCATTCGCGTCGGACGTGGTAGCCGCGTTTCGGGCAAATCGACCTTCATCGGACGGTCCGGCGACGCGAACCAACCCCTACTGGACATCGGGGACAACGTCGATGTCGGGTGGCAGAACACGTTCTCCGTCGGAACCAGGATCGAAATCGGCGACAACGTGCGCCTGGCGGGGAAATGCACGCTGGCCGGCTTCCCCGGGCATCCGATGGACGCGGCTGATCGTGCCGCCGGTTTGCCCGACACGCCGGACCAGATCGGCGACATCGTGCTGGAGCGCGATGTCTGGCTCGCGACCGGTGTAACCGTCGTGGCGGGCGTGCGGATCGGCGCCGGCACCGTGGTCGCGACGGGCAGCGTGGTGACCCGCGATCTGCCCCCCGGCGTATTGGCGGCGGGCGTGCCGGCCCGGGTCGTTCGCTCGCTGCTGCCCGCGGACACAGCCGGATGACCGACCTGATCGTGTTCGGCGAGGACTGGGGCGTGCATCCCTCCTCCACCCAGCATCTGATTTCGCATCTGCCCGGGGACCATCGCGTCGTCTGGGTGAATTCCATCGGCTTGCGCCGCCCTAAGCTGACGCTTGGGGACGCCGGCCGCGTCGTGCGGAAAGTGACGTCGGCGGCGCGCCCGGGCGCGGAGCCCAAGCGCGCCGGTCCGCCTGCTCCGGGTCCCGTCGTGCAGCCGATCATCCTGCCGATGGCGCGCGGCAAGCTGGCGCGCGGCATCAATCGTCTGCTGCTGGCCCGGAAGGTTGGCGCCGCCGCCCGCGCCGCACGCCTCGATCGGCCTGTGCTGTGGATTTCGCTGCCCTCCGCAATCGATGCCGTCGGGGCGTTGGACGAGTTGGCCGTGGTTTACTACTGCGGCGACGATTTCGGCGCCCTGGCCGGTGTCGATCACGCGCGCTGTTTGGAGATGGAGGCGGAACTGGCCGCCAGGGCCGACCTGATCCTGGCGGCAAGCCCGGCGATGGCGGCGCGATTCCCGGTGGGAAAGACGCATTTGCTGCCGCATGGGGTCGACCTGGACCTGTTCAGCACGCCGGTGGCGCGCCCGCCCGACCTGCCCGGCGGCCCGGTTGCCGGGTTCTACGGGACGCTGGCGGAGTGGCTTGATTACGGTTTGCTCGCCGAGACCGCCCGCCGGCTGCCGGACTGGCGGTTCGTATTCGTGGGTCCCATCGCGGCGGACATATCCGCGATCAGCAACCTGCCGAACGTCACGCTGCCGGGTGCGCGGCCGCACGCCGCTCTGCCGTCCTACGCGCAGCACTGGACCGCCGGACTGATCCCGTTCCTCGACAACGCGCAGATCCGTGCGTCCAACCCGCTGAAGCTGCGCGAGTATCTGGCCGCCGGACGGCCGATCGTGGCGACGCCGTTTCCGGCCATGCTTCCGTATGCGCAGCATATGGCGGTTGCCACCACGCCCGAGGCGTTCGCGGACGCGCTGCGTGCCACCCTGCGTGATCCTCCGGGAGCCGCCGCTGCGCGCCGGGCGGCTGTGGCGGATGAAAGCTGGGATGCCCGAGCGGCGACGGCGCTGGCGCTGATCGACGGGTTGGGACGGTATACCAATGGGCATTTGAATAGACCCATCGGCGCCGGTTTCGCGTCATGGCCCGGCTCGTCCGGGCCACCCCACCAGCACCATGCCGCGACAGGTGGCCCCGACGAGCCGGGCCATGACGGTTAGACGGGATGGCCGCAAGGTTCGCGCGCTGGCGCCTTCGCGGCGCCAGGGGAGGTGGAGGCTCCATGGGGTTCCAGATCAGGCCGTGGTCGGCCGGCGCTCGCTCCGTGCCATGGCCGGATTTAGTCCGGCCATCCACGACTAGCGGTGCCGATAGCGGCAACGGCGTGGATGGCCGGCACAAGGCCGGCCACGACACAAGCGACAGCGGCCGGACAGGCCGGCACCTGTTGGCGCTGGCGGCGGCACTGCTGTTCGGCCACCTGCTTCTGGCCAATTCCGCCCGGGCCGACAGCCGGCTCGACCTGGCGGCGCTGCAGCCGCTTTCCCCGCTGACCGACCTCGTCGTGGCCGGCGAAAACCAGGATTTAGTCCCGCGCGCGGTGACCATCCGGATCGACGATCGTCCCGGTGCTGACTACTCCGATCGCGTGAACGAGGAGCGGATCATGCCGCCCGGGCCGTTCACCGTGCGGCTGCGTCTGGCGCTGCTGCGCACGCCGCGGCACCGCGCCCTCCACCTTGCGGCCGTGTTCAGGGTCATCGTCTTCGCCCCCGAAGGCGGCCATGTCGCGTTCGAGCGGCCTCGCCTGGACGTGCCGCCCGGTCTGCCGACCGGGGTGAAAGGCTGGTTTTTCGGGCCGGCCGCCGCCGTTCCGCTGAGCGGCTTCGAATTGGTCGTGCCTGGCGACCCGCGCGTCAGCGGCCCGCACGTCGAGCAAATCGAGCGTCCCGGCAGCGATCCGGTGCTGGCCCACGGCGTCCGGCTGACCTTGTTCAAGACCACGCTGCACCCGGGGCTTTGGCGCCTGACATTCTGGACCGAGGATCCTGGCGCCTGGGAAACCCTGCCGGTCATGCTCGATCGGCGGATCAGGGTGAACGGCTCGGATCTGTCGGTGGTGAAGCGGGACTACGCGGGGTGGGTCGCCCAGCGCTACCTCGCCGGCCGCACGCGGGAGGCTGATCCGTCACAGCCACCATTCGCCTCTGTCGGCGCGCTGCGCGGGGACCGCGTGTCCGGTATCGCGAATGTCGCGGCTGACGGCGTGTTGGCGATCGAGCTCGCCGGTTTTCCGCAAACCGCAACGCATCTTGCGGCGCTGACCGCCGAACCCGCCGATATCCCGGAAGCGGGCGAGTCCGCGGTCGAGGCGGTGCGCGCTGCCCGCTTCGCCGAGAACTGGCCGGTGCTGGCGGGTCCGCCGCCCGCGCCGCACGCCGCGCGGGTTGCCGTCAGTGCGTCGGGTCCGGCGGTGACGGCGCCGGGCGGGGTCGCGATCGTGCGCTTTGAGGCTGTGTCGCCGGGCGCCCTCATGGCCGACGCCACGGTGGTTTGGGATAATGCGCCGCTGCCCGTACGGCTGCTCTGGGGCCAATGGCAATGGCGCCGGCCGGGAGCCGGCACCGCCGGCCTGGCGTTTTCCGCCGGGCATCTGCGCGGGGACGCCGATCACATACCACTGCGTGGGGATTTGCCGCGGCCGATCGTGCTGATCGCGGATGGGGGGGCGCCGGGCATTCACCGCGGACGTCTCCGCCTGCATACCGGCTTAAGTGATATCGAAGCGCCTTTTACGGTCGAGGTGCTTCCCGTTACCCGGCCTGCGCCGTCCGCTCGGGTCGGAGCCTTTCTCGGTTTCGCGCCGCACCTGCTCGGCACCCCGGACTGGTCGAAGGACCAGGCGCGGCGCGATGCGAGGGCGCAGGCGGCGTGCGACCTGGATACATTGTCCAGGCTGGGCCTGACCGCCGTCACGGCGCCGCTGACCGCCTCCGACGTCAGTATCGACGACCTTGTCGCCGATATCCGCACGACGCTGGCCCGTTTCCCGGCGCCGATCATCGGCTACGAGACGCTGCGGGGCTTTGCCTTCAGCCACCAGGCGGCGGAAGCGGCGGCGATGGTGGCGCGGGTTGATTCGGCGATCCGGCAAGCCGGCCTGCCGCCGGCGATCTGGAGCATCGCCGACGAGCCCGGTTACGCCGGCACCGTGCCGCAGGTCCACGCGCTTGCGGAGGCAATCCACGCCGTTGACCCCGACGCCCTGCTCGCCGGGCATCTGAACGATCCGCGCGACACGCCTCTGTTGCCCGATCTGGCGCTGGTCACCACCAACCCCGGCTTCGGCGCCGACGCCGCCGACATCGACAGGCTGCGGGCGCGCGGCATCCGGCCCTGGCTGTACAACATGCCGCAACCGCGCCTTGCGGCCGGGGCCTATTTGTGGCGGTCCGGTGCCGATGGGCTGCTGCAATGGCATGCCCGGATGCCGACGGCGGACGCGTTCGATCCCACCGACGGGCGGGAGGGCGACGTCCAGTTCCTTTGGCCGACGCCCGGCATTTGCGCGCCGGCCGATCTGGATGAAGACCTTCTGAGCCTGGTTGAGGCTGAAGAGGACCTGCGGTGGCTGGCATGGCTCGATGCCGCGGCGGCGACCGACCCTGAAGCGGCCCGACTGCGCCGGAAAGTGTGGCTGGCGGTACCCGACGCCTGGGCCGCCGCGGCCGCCCTGCCGGCGGAGCAGCCCGCGGCGTGGCGAAATACCATCATGGATTTGGCACGAAAGTTGAAAATTTGATTGGCAGAGATTATTGCTCTTTCGTTGGCCGCGAAACCGGCGCGGAATGCCTGATCAGACCGTGCCCGAGTATCCTCCGGCTGGAGCGGAGACAATGCGCTGGCTTGCCCGTATCCCGGTCGTTGTGTCCACCGCCGTCCGGACGGTTGCGTCGGTGGTGGCGCTGACGGTCGCTGGCTGCTCGCATGATCCGATCCGCTATATCCCGGAGACGGACCGGACGATGCTCGAAACGCAGGATCGGCTTGGCGGAGGGCTGGGAAGCGGCGGCCCTATCAGCGTGGATGAGATGCTGCGACGTGCCAAATCCGCCGATAATGGCAAGGGGGCTGCATCACGCGTGGTGATCCGGTTCGACGGCGACGCCGTCCAGCCCGATGCGGCCCAGCGCGACACGCTGCGCCGCTTCGCCGCTCAGGTGGGCGCCGGCTCCGTCACGGTCACCAGCCGCCCGGGCACGTTCGACGAAACCGGCACGGTGCTCGGCCCGCGCCGCGCGATCGCGGTTTCGCGGGAACTGTCGGACATTATCCCCGACGTGCAGATGCGGTTCGAGGCCGGCCTGCCCCCCGGTGTCGTCGTGGTGTCGCTCGGCCGTCCGGTCGCGCGCGACGCCGAGCCTGAAAATCCGCCGCCATGAACAATCTCGCGGCGGTCACGACGGCGGGGATGTCGGTCCCGGCGCAGGGCAGTCCGCCGATCGTCGAGACATTGCAGGTCTTGCTGACGGCGGCGTGGCGGCGGCGCTATCTGATTGTCACGCCGATGCTCGTGCTGCCCGTGCTTGGCGGGATCGCCGGCCATTTCGCGCCGAAGACCTACGAAACCAAGATGACGATCCTGATCCAGGAGCCGGGCAGGCTGAACCCGTTCCTGGAAGACCTGAGCGTCAAGACCAACCTGAAGGATCGCATGCCAGCGCTGTCGTCATTGCTGACCAGCCGGCACGTCATGCAATCCGTCGCCTCCGACCTCGGTATGATCCGCCCCGATTCGAAGGACAAGGTCATCGACAACGTCGTCGCGGACCTGTCCGCCGCGGTGTCCGTCCAGTTGATCGGCCAGGAGCTGGTCGAACTGCGCTACAAGGCCGCCACGCCGGCCGACATCGACAAGGTGCTGATGCGTATCGGCGAACGCTTCATGGAGCGGGTCGAGGCGCCGGAAGACAGCTCGATGCGCAACTCGGTCGCCTTCCTGGACAAGGAGCTGGCCGAGGCGACCAAGCGGCTGGACGATGCCGAAGCCTCGGTGGCGGAGTACCGGACGAAGAATGCGCAGTCGCTGCCGGACCAACGGACCGGCAACCTGCAACGCTTGGCAACCCTGCGCGATCAGCTTGCCGAGCATGAGGTGAAGCTGACCGGCGCGAAGACCGAGTTCGATGAGATTCGCGCCCGGCTCGCCCAAACCGACCCGGTGATCGGACGGCTGGAGCAGGACATCGTCTCGACGCGCGGCGACCTGGCGGTACTGCGCAGCCGCTATACCGACGAGCACTCCATGGTGCAGGCGACGCTGCGCAAGTTGCAGCGCCTGGAGGACGAGCGGGCCAGACTGGTTGCCGCGGGGCAGCAGGCGGCGCCGGTCGACACCGATCGCATGTGGAACATGGCGGCGGTCGCACGGAAGGAAGGCGACGCGTCGCAGCCGCTGCTGGTATCGCAGGTCGCGATGCTGGAGGCGGCTCGCACCAAGCTACAGCAACTGCAGAGCGAAACCGAGAACCTGCGCCGGTCGGTTGCCGAACTGTCCGCCTATGTCGAAGCCTCCGGCGACGTCGAGCGCGAGCTGGACAAGCGCCAGCGCGCGGTCACCGAGACGCTGGACCTTGTCCAGTCGCTGCAGAAGCGCTTCGAGATGGCGAAGGTCACCGGGGAGCTGTCGCGGTTCCAGGCGCCGGAGCGGATCAAGGTGATCGATCGGCCGACGGTGCCGACCAAGCCGATGAAGCCGCTGACCATTCTGTTCGCGGTGGGCGGCCTCGTCGGCGGCCTGTTCCTGGGCGCGGGCCTGGCCGTCCTGCTGGAAATGGCGGACACGACAGTGCGGCGTATCCGGCAGATGGAGAAACTGACGGGCGTGCCGGTGCTGGGACGCCTCGCGGTGGCCGGCCCGTACCTGAACGTGGCCGAACCGCGCCGCGCCTCCGGCGGACAGTCCCGGATGGCCGGAATCGGCGACGGAACGGGAAGGCTTGCGCGCCGGATTGGGTTGCCGCGCGTCCCGGCACTGGCCGGGATGGCCATGCGCGGCGCGGCATCGGCAGTTTGGCGGCGGGTGGCTGCAATCTCGCGACGTGAATAGTTTCGCAATGGGGTGATGATGGTCGCGCGCTCAGCGTCCTGGAGATGTGCCTTCGGCGTGCCGCGCCGGATGAGCGGGCGCCGCGATCTTTGCGACCGGCGAACGCCCGGGCGTTCGCAGGCTGATTGAAAATGGGGTGTTGGGCGACACAGCATATCGTCATGGCCCGGGCAAGCCGGGCCATGACGAAGGTAGTGCGGTCACGGTCAGCCTGAAACCGCTCGTTTCGCGGTGGCACGAAGTGCCGGGGTCCGGCGACGAAGGAGCGTACTCATGGATTGCGTCAAGGATGCACCCCCGATCATTCACGTGGTCCAGCATCTGCGCCCCGGAGGACTGGAGGTCGTAGCCCTGGAACTGGCACGTGCGCAGGCGCGCACGCATCCGACCCTGGTTCTGAGCCTGGATGGCGATCTGGAAACCACGCTCGAAGCCTGGCCGCGGCTGCGGGCGCAGACAGAGCAGTTGATCTTCATGGGCAAAGCTCCGGGTGTGGACGCTGCGTTGCCGCTGCGCCTTGCCTCGCTGTTCCGCCGGCTCGGGGCCATCGGGGTCCACACGCATCACGTCGGCCCGCTGCTCTATGCGGGTCCTGCCGCGCGCCTGGCCGGTGTCGCGCGCCGGGTGCATACCGAGCATGACGCGTGGCATTTGCAGGACACGAAACGGCGCCGCATCGTGCGGCTGGCGCTGGCCGCGGCGAAACCCGTGCTGATCGCCGATGCCCCGCATGTCGCCGAGGCCGTTGCACGTGCCTTGTCCTGCCTGCCGCCGCGGGTGATCCTGAATGGTGTTGACACCGAGAGGTTTTCGCCGGGCGATCGCGTCGCGGCCCGGCTCGGACTTGGGTTGCCGCAGCATGGCAAGATCGTTGGCATCGCGGCCCGGCTGGAGACCGTGAAGGGCGTCGATCTCGCAATTGAGGCCTTAGGCGAAGTGCCGGATGCGGTGCTGGCGATCGCCGGAGGCGGATCGCAACGAGAGGCTTTGTACTCGCAGGCCGCATCGCTCGGGATCGCCGACCGGGTCCGGTTTCTTGGCCATGTCGATGATACCGTCAGGCTTTATCGCGCCATCGATGTGCTTTGCCTGCCGTCCCGGGACGAGGGTCTGCCGCTGGCGCTGCTGGAGGCGCAGGCGAGCGGCGCCCGGGTGGTGGCGATGCGGGTCGGCGGGGTTGCCGCCGGCGTCGATCCGGATACGGGCGTTCTGGTTGAACCCGGGCAACCCGGGGCCCTGGCGCGTGCGTTGCGGATTGCATTGAGTGCGGAGATCGCCGCCAGCCCGCGCCCATTCGTCGAACGCACCGCCAGTCTGGAAACGATGGCCTCGGCCTATACTGCGCTGATGCTCGGAGCCGAAGCCTCGTAGGATGCTGCGAAGACTAAATTTTAGTGGCCGTGCCATCGCACCCGCCGCGCCCGGATGTTCAGCTTTCAAGAGATTCCGCTGGACATCCCGCCCGCCACCCCGTATACGCGCGCCTCTTTTGGAACGCGGGAGATCGCCCGTCGTCAGCGATGACGTCCGGCTGTCGCATGCACCGCGGTCCCTCGGGAACAAGGACCAGGGATTGTCATGGCGAAGAAAATCGTCGGTTACATCAAGCTGCAGATTCCGGCCGGCAAGGCCAACCCGTCGCCGCCCGTCGGCCCGGCACTCGGCCAGCGCGGCCTGAACATCATGGCTTTCGTGAAGGAATTCAACGCCTTCACCCAGGCGATGGAACCGGGCATGCCGATCCCGGTGGTGATCACCGCCTATGCGGACCGTACCTTCACCTTCGTCACCAAGACCCCGCCGAACACCTACTTCCTGAAGAAGGCGGCCGGGATCACCAAGGGCAGCACGACCGTCGGCAAGGGTGCCCTCGTCGGCAAGGTCACGCAGACGCAGTTGCGCGAGATTGCCGAGATCAAGATGAAGGACATGAACGCCAACGACATCGACGCGGCTGTCCGGATGCTGACCGGTTCCGCCCGCTCGATGGGCCTCGCCGTGGTGGAGGGCTGATCGATGGCGAAGAACAAGCGCCTCACCGCCGCCCGCAAGGCCGTTGACGCCACCAAGTCCTATCCGCTGGCCGACGCGATCAAGCTGATCAAGTCGATCTCCAAGGCGAAGTTCGACGAGACGGTCGAGATGTCGATGAACCTCGGCATCGATCCCCGCCACGCGGACCAGATGGTGCGCGGCCTGACCAGCCTGCCCAACGGCACCGGCAAGACCGTCCGCGTCGGCGTGTTCGCCCGCGGCGCGAAGGCCGAGGAAGCTCAGGCCGCCGGCGCCGACGTCGTCGGCGCCGAGGATCTGGCCGAGAAGATCCAGGCGGGCGAAATCAACTTCGACCGCTGCATCGCGACCCCGGACATGATGGGCGTGGTCGGGCGGCTCGGTAAGGTGCTCGGCCCGCGCGGCCTGATGCCGAACCCCCGCCTCGGCACCGTCACCATGGACGTCAAGGGCGCGGTCACCGCGGCGAAGGCCGGCCAGGTCGAGTTCCGCGCCGAGAAGGCGGGCATCATTCACGCCGGCATCGGCAAGGTCTCCTTCGAGGAAGACAAGCTGCTGGAAAACGCCAAGGCCCTGGCCGACGCGGTGCAGAAGGCGAAGCCCGCCGGCGCCAAGGGGACATACGTACAGAAGGTGTCGATCAGCTCGACCATGGGACCCGGCGTCCGGGTCGACGTCAGTTCGATCGCCTGACGAGATACGCCGGGGGCCGGTATCCGGACTCCGGCGGGCAGGAAGGGCGCAGGCCCTTCCGAACCTGTCCAAGACCGCACGTCCCTTTGCCTCGGCTTGCCGGGGTGACGGTTTAATGGACCCTCGGGTCCGCGCGCGGCAGATGGGGAAGCCAGATATTCCGGGGCCACTGGTCCCGTGGATCTTTGGTGGTTCCAGGACAGGCGAACCGGGCTGTTCGGCTTCGGCCGGACGGTTCTTGGGCAACCAGGCCCTTCGTTCCGCCTCGTGCGGGACGGCGGGCCGAACGGAGACGAAACGTGGATCGTACGGAGAAGCGCGAGTTCGTCACCGGTCTGCATCAGGCGCTGGCCGCCACGTCGATGATCGTCGTCACCCGCAATGCGGGTCTGACGGTTGCCGAGGTGACTGCCTTGAGGCGCAAGATGGGAGACGCGGGGGCAACTTATAAAGTCGCGAAGAACCGGCTGACCAACCTCGCTCTGGATGGGACCCAGTTCGACAGCCTCAAGCCGCTGCTGAAAGGACCGATCGCCCTCGCCTGGGCGGCGGATCCGGTGGCCGTGGCAAAGGCCGCTGTCGAGTTCGCCAAGACCAATGACAAGTTCGTCGTCGTCGGCGGAGCGCTCGGAACCCAGTCGCTGAATGCGGATGGGATCAAGGCGCTTGCCGATCTGCCGAGCCTGAATGAGCTGCGCGCAAGGCTGGTGGGGATGATTTCGACCCCTGCCACGCGGATCGCCGGCGTTCTTCAGGCACCGGCCGGACAGCTTGCCCGGGTCTTCGGGGCCTACGCCAAGAGGGATGAGGGGGCAGCCGAAGCTGAAGCCGCGTGACACGTGCCCGGACTGGGTCCGGGTATCACTTATTCGTGATCGCATGGCTGGCAACGCACTCGTCAAACCGCAAGCCCGATGATGCGGCTTGCATGGAACCAACCAAAGTCTAATTTACGGGAACACACGATATGGCCGATCTACAAAAGCTGGTTGACGAACTGTCGACCCTGACCGTCCTCGAGGCGGCGGAACTGTCCAAACTTCTCGAGGAGAAGTGGGGAGTTTCCGCTGCTGCGCCGGTTGCCGCCGCGGCTGGCCCCGCGGTTGCCGCTGCGGCCGCTCCGGTCGAAGAGCAGACGGAATTCACTGTCATCCTGGCGAGCGCCGGCGACAAGAAGATCAACGTCATCAAGGAAGTCCGCACGATCACGGGTCTTGGGCTGAAGGAAGCCAAGGACCTTGTGGAGGCCGCGCCGAAGCCTGTGAAGGAAGGCGTGAACAAGGACGAAGTGGCGAAGATCAAGAAGATGCTGGAAGACGCGGGTGCAAAGGTGGAGGTGAAGTAACGCTTCGTCTCCGCATATCAGCTTCGGCCCGGGGTCTCCGCCGAGACCTCGGGCCTTCGATCTCAGGGGCGGGTGGGAATCAGCCGATTTCCGCCCGCGTTCCTGTTTCGGCGGACGATTTTTCCCGTGCCTCCGGCTTCAGGCTCGGATGGACAGGTCAACGGTAGGGTGGATCATCGATGAACGCGATCACACGGTCCTTTACTGGGCGTAAGCGCATCCGCAAGAGCTTCGGCCGGATTCCCGAAGTGGCTCCGATGCCCAACCTGATTGACGTCCAACGCTCCAGCTACGAAGCGTTCCTGCAAATGAACGTGCGTCCGGATAACCGTACCCAGTCCGGGCTGCAAGAGGTGTTCAAATCCGTGTTCCCGATCGACGATTTCGCCGGAAGGGGCCGGTTGGAGTTCGTCTATTACGAGCTGGAAGAGCCGAAATACGACGTTGAGGAGTGCATTCAGCGCGGCATGACCTTCGCCGCTCCGCTGAAAGTGATCCTTCGCCTGATCGTCTGGGACGTTGACGAGGACACTGGCGCCCGCTCGATCCGCGACATCAAGGAGCAGCCCGTCTACATGGGCGACATGCCGCTGATGACGGACAACGGGACGTTCGTCATCAACGGGACCGAGCGGGTAATCGTCAGCCAGATGCACCGGTCTCCCGGCGTGTTCTTCGACCACGACAAGGGCAAGACGCATTCGTCCGGCAAGTACCTGTTCGCGGCGCGGGTGATCCCGTACCGCGGCTCCTGGCTGGACTTCGAGTTCGACAGCAAGGATCTGGTTTACGTCCGCATCGACCGCAAGCGGAAGCTGCCGGTGACGACACTGTTGTATGCGTTGGAAAGCGAAGCGACCGAGCAGTTGCGCGCGGCACGCGAGGCCAAGGGCGAAACCGTCGATCCCACCGAAATCCGCGGCATGGACCAGGAGGAGATCCTCAGCCACTTCTACGGCAAGGTGATCTTCGAGCGCACCTCGAAGGGCTGGGCGCGCCCGTTCGACCCCGACGCGTTCCGCGGCATCAAATTGCTGGAGCCGCTGATCGACGCCGCCACCGGTGAAGTGGTCGCCGAGGCAGACGCCAAGCTGACCGCCCGCCAGGCCCGTAAGATCGCCGAAAAGACCAAGGAAGTGCTTGTCGGCCGCACCGACCTGCTCGGCCGCTACATGGCCGAGGATTTGGTCAACGAGGAAACCGGTGAAATCTTCGCCGAAGCCGGCGAGGAACTGGCCGAAGCGCGGCTGGCCGCGCTGGAGGAAGCCGGCATCACCAGCCTGCCGACGCTGGCGGTCGATCAGTCCAACGGCGCCTGGATCCGCAATACCCTGGCGGTGGACAAGAACACCAACCGCGACGACGCGCTGATCGACATCTACCGCGTCATGCGTCCCGGCGAGCCGCCGACGCCGGAAACCGCGGAAGCGCTGTTCCGCGGGCTGTTCTTCGACGGCGACCGCTATGACCTGTCCGCGGTCGGACGGGTGAAGATGAACATGCGCCTCGACATGCACGCACCGGACACGCAGCGCGTGCTGCGCAAGGACGACCTGCTGAAGACCGTCAAGACGCTGTGCGACCTCAAGGACGGCCGCGGCCAGATCGACGACATCGACAACCTCGGCAACCGCCGCGTCCGCTCCGTCGGCGAACTGATGGAGAACCAGTACCGCATCGGCTTGCTCCGTATGGAGCGCGCCATCCGCGAACGCATGGGCTCGGTCGATATCGACACCGTCATGCCGCACGACCTGATCAACGCCAAGCCGGCCGCGGCGGCGGTGCGGGAGTTCTTCGGTTCGTCGCAGCTGTCGCAGTTCATGGACCAGACCAACCCGCTGTCGGAAGTGACGCATAAGCGCCGCCTGTCCGCACTCGGGCCGGGCGGTCTGACGCGCGAGCGCGCCGGATTCGAGGTGCGCGACGTGCATCCGACGCATTATGGCCGCATCTGCCCGATCGAGACGCCGGAAGGCCCGAACATCGGCCTGATCAACTCGCTGGCGACCTACGCCAAGGTCAACAAGTACGGCTTCATCGAGACGCCGTACATGCTGGTCAAGGACGGCGTCGTGCAGAAGGAGCCGCGCTATCTCTCCGCCATGGAGGAAGAGCGGCTGGTGGTTGCCCAGGCCGACGCGCCGATGGACGGGGGCGGCAAGTTCACCCAGGACCTGGTATCTGTGCGCAAGCAGGGCGACTTCCGGCTGGTAAAGCCGGAGGACGTCACCGCGATCGACGTCTCACCGAAGCAGTTGGTCTCGGTCGCCGCGGCGCTGATCCCGTTCCTGGAGAACGATGACGCCAACCGCGCGCTGATGGGCTCGAACATGCAGCGGCAGGCCGTGCCGTTGATCCGGGCGGACGCTCCGCTCGTAGGAACGGGTATGGAAGCCGCGGTGGCACGCGACAGCGGTGCGACGATCGTCGCCCGCCGCCCGGGCATCGTCGATCAGATCGACGGCGCGCGCATCGTCGTGCGGGCGACGAACGAGGACGCGACCACCAAGGGGGTGGACATCTACCGGCTGCGCAAATTCATGCGCTCCAACCAGTCCACCTGCATCAACCAGCGTCCGCTGGTGAAAGTCGGCGATCGGGTGTTCGAAGGCGACATCATCGCCGATGGCCCGTCCACCGAACTCGGCGAACTGGCGCTCGGCCGCAACGTGCTGGTCGCGTTCATGCCCTGGAACGGATACAACTTCGAAGACTCGATCCTGATCAGCGAGCGGATCGCCCGCGACGACGTGTTCACCTCCATCCACATCGAGGAATTCGAGGTGATGGCGCGCGACACCAAGCTCGGCCAGGAGGAAATCACCCGCGACATCCCGAACGTCGGCGAAGAAGCGCTGAAGAACCTGGACGAAGCCGGCATCGTCTATATCGGCGCCGAGGTGAACCCGGGCGACATCCTGGTGGGCAAGGTAACGCCGAAGGGCGAAAGCCCGATGACGCCCGAGGAAAAGCTGCTGCGGGCCATCTTCGGCGAAAAGGCGTCCGACGTCCGCGACACCTCGCTGAAGCTGCCGCCGGGTGTCACCGGCACGATCGTCGATGTCCGCGTGTTCAGCCGCCGCGGCGTCGACAAGGACGAGCGTGCGATGGCGATCGAACGGTCGGAGATCGAACGCCTCGCCAAGGACCGCGACGACGAGAAGGCGATCCAGGAGCGGTCTTTCCTGAACCGGCTCCGCGAGAAACTGCTCGGCCACAAGGCGTCGGGCGGTTTCAAGGGCATCAAGTCCGGCACCGACATCGACGAGGCCGTGCTGGCGGAGCATCCGCGTGGCTCCTGGCGCCATATCGGCGTGCAGGACGACGCGGTGATGGCCGACATCGAGACCCTGAAGCGGGAATACGATGCCGCCGTCGGCCGCCTGCAGGCTCGGTTCGACAGCAAGGTCGAGAAACTTCAGCGCGGCGATGAGCTGCCGCCCGGCGTGATGAAGATGGTGAAGGTCTTTATCGCGGTGAAGCGCAAACTGCAGCCCGGAGACAAGATGGCCGGCCGCCATGGCAACAAGGGTGTGGTGTCGCGGGTCGTGCCGGTTGAGGACATGCCGTTCCTGGAGGACGGGACCTCGGTCGATCTGGTGCTGAACCCGTTGGGCGTGCCATCACGCATGAACGTCGGGCAGATTCTGGAAACCCATCTTGGCTGGGCCTGCGCCAACCTCGGCAAGCAGATCGGTGAGCTGGTGGAGGAATACCGCCGCACCGGCGCGCAACGTGACGCTCTGCTGGAGATGCTGAAGGAGATCTACGGCGACGAGGTCTACAGCCATCAGATCGCCACGCTGGAAACCGCTCAGTTGATGGAGATGTGCGACAACCTGAAGAAGGGCGTGCCGATCGCCACCCCGGTGTTCGATGGGGCGCGGATGGGCGACATCGAGGGCATGCTGACGCGGGCCGGATTGGCGACGTCGGGGCAGGTGGTGCTGACCGACGGCCGCACCGGCGAGACGTTCGAGCGCAAGGTGACCGTTGGCTACATCTACATGCTCAAGCTGCACCACCTTGTCGATGACAAGATCCACGCGCGTTCGATCGGGCCTTACTCGCTGGTCACCCAGCAGCCGCTGGGCGGCAAGGCGCAGTTCGGCGGCCAGCGATTCGGCGAGATGGAGGTGTGGGCGCTGGAAGCCTACGGCGCTGCTTACACGTTGCAGGAGATGCTGACGGTGAAGTCCGACGACGTGTCCGGACGGACAAAGGTCTACGAGGCGATCGTGCGCGAGCAGGACAACTTCGAGGCCGGCATCCCCGAAAGCTTCAACGTGCTGGTGAAGGAACTGAAGTCTCTCGGCCTGAACGTCGATCTGGATAACCGGGCGGCTTGAGCAGCGCGCCGTCCCCTCTCCACGCCCTCCGTCATGGCCCTCCCCCGGCTGGTCCCGGGGGATCTCGGGCCACCCGGCGAGGCAGGGTGCTGGAACAGGTGGCCCGGACAAGCCGGGCCATGACGGTCAAGAACAAGACTTGATGAACCCGCCGATGAGAAGGGTATCAAACGCATGAACGAACTGATGAAGATCCTCGGCCAGACCGGCCAGGCGATGACTTTCGACCAGATCAAGATCCAGATCGCCAGCCCGGAGCAGATCCGGTCCTGGTCGTACGGCGAAATCCGCAAGCCCGAGACCATCAACTACCGCACCTTCAAGCCGGAGCGCGACGGCCTGTTCTGCGCCCGCATCTTTGGCCCGATCAAGGACTACGAGTGCCTGTGCGGCAAGTACAAGCGCATGAAGTTCCGCGGCATCATCTGCGAAAAGTGCGGCGTTGAAGTCACCCTGGCGAAAGTCCGCCGCGAGCGGATGGGCCACATCGAGCTCGCCTCGCCGGTCGCGCACATCTGGTTCCTGAAGTCGCTGCCCAGCCGCATCGGCCTGATGGTCGATCTGACGCTGAAAGAGCTCGAGAAGATCCTGTACTTCGAAAGCTATGTCGTGCTGGAACCCGGCACGACCGACCTGAAGATGCTGCAGTTGCTGACAGAAGATCAGCTCATGGCCAAGCAGGACGAGTTCGGCGAGGACCAGTTCGAAGTCGGCATTGGCGCCGAAGCGATCAAGAAAGTTCTCAACCGCATCGACACCGATGCGGAAAAGGTCAAGCTGCGCGCGGACCTCAAGGAGACCAGCTCCGAGGCGAAGCGCAAGAAATTGGTGAAACGCCTGAAGCTGATCGAGGCGTTTGGCGAGTCCGGCTGCCGCCCGGACTGGATGATCCTCGACGTCGTCCCGGTGATCCCGCCCGAACTGCGCCCGCTGGTGCCGCTGGACGGCGGCCGCTTCGCCACGTCCGACCTGAACGACCTGTACCGCCGGGTGATCAACCGCAACAACCGCCTGAAGCGGCTGATCGAGCTGCGCGCGCCGGACATCATCGTCCGCAACGAAAAGCGCATGCTGCAGGAGTCGGTGGACGCCCTGTTCGACAACGGCCGCCGCGGTCGCGCCATCACCGGCGCCAACAAGCGCCCGCTGAAGTCGCTGTCCGACATGCTGAAGGGCAAGCAGGGCCGCTTCCGCCAGAACCTGCTCGGCAAGCGCGTCGATTACTCCGGCCGCTCGGTCATCGTGGTCGGCCCCGAGCTGAAGCTGCACCAGTGCGGCCTGCCGAAGAAGATGGCGCTCGAGCTGTTCAAGCCGTTCATCTACTCCAAGCTGGAGAAATACGGCCACGCCACCACCATCAAGGCTGCCAAGCGGATGGTGGAGAAGGAGCGTCCCGAGGTTTGGGACATTCTGGAAGAGGTCATCCGCGAACACCCGGTGATGCTGAACCGCGCGCCCACGTTGCACCGCCTGGGCATCCAGGCGTTCGAGCCGGTGCTGATCGAGGGAAAAGCGATCCAGCTTCACCCGCTGGTCTGCACCGCCTTCAACGCCGACTTCGACGGAGACCAGATGGCGGTGCACGTACCGCTGTCGCTGGAAGCGCAGTTGGAAGCCCGCGTGCTGATGATGTCCACCAACAACATCCTCAGCCCGGCGAACGGCAAGCCGATCATCGTGCCCAGCCAGGATATCGTGCTGGGTATCTACTACCTGTCGCTGGAAACCGCTCTCTTCAAGGACAAGCCGGACAACGAGGCCCCCGCCTTCGGCAAGATCGGCGAGATCGAGCACGCGCTGTTCGCCAAGCACATCACGCTGCACGACAAGATCCGCGCGCGGTATGAGACCGTGGATGCCGGAGGCAATCCGATCAAGCCGGTCGTAGTGACCACGCCGGGCCGGATGATGATCGCGCAAATCCTGCCGAAGCATCCCGACGTGCCGTTCTCCCTGATCAACCGGCAATTGACGAAGAAAAGCGTCTCCGACGTGATCGACATGGTCTATCGCCATTGCGGCCAGAAGGAGTGCGTGATCTTCGCCGATCGGCTGATGGGCCTCGGGTTCGCCCAGGCCGCGAAAGCGGGCATTTCCTTCGGCAAGGACGACCTGATCATCCCGGACAGCAAGACCACGCTGATCACCGCGACCCAGACCGAAGTGAAGGACTTCGAGCAGCAATACCAGGACGGCCTGATCACCGCCGGCGAGCGCTACAACAAGGTCGTCGATGCCTGGTCGCGCTGCACCGACGACGTCGCCAAGGCGATGATGAAGGAGATCAGCAAGCAGGAGAAAGGCGTTCCCACCAACTCGGTGTGGATGATGTCGCACTCCGGCGCGCGTGGCTCGCCCGCGCAGATGCGCCAGTTGGCCGGCATGCGCGGGCTGATGGCCAAGCCCTCGGGCGAGATCATCGAGCAGCCGATCATCGCGAACTTCAAGGAGGGGCTGACGGTTCTGGAGTACTTCAACTCCACCCACGGCGCCCGCAAGGGGCTGGCGGACACAGCGTTGAAGACGGCGAACTCCGGCTACCTGACCCGCCGCCTGGTCGACGTGGCGCAGGATTGCATCATCGTCGAGGAAGATTGCGGCACCGAACGCGGCCTGACCGTCAAGCCGGTCATGGACGGCGGTGAGGTGGTGTCGTCGCTGGCGGAACGGACGCTGGGGCGGACGACGGCCGAGGACGTGCTCGATCCCGCGACCGGCCACGTACTGTTGCCGAACAACACCCTGATCGAGGAGGCCGAGGCTGAAAAGCTGGAGCAGGCCGGCGTCGAAGCGGTGAAGATTCGCTCCGTGCTGACCTGCGAGTCGCATATCGGCGTCTGTGGCCATTGCTATGGGCGCGATCTGGCACGCGGCACGCCGGTGAACATCGGTGAGGCTGTCGGCGTCATCGCCGCTCAGTCCATCGGCGAGCCGGGCACGCAGTTGACCATGCGCACTTTCCACATCGGCGGCGCGGCGCAGCGCGGGGCGGAGACGTCCAGCGTCGAGGCCAGCCACGACGGCACGGTGACGGTCAAGAACCGCAACGTGATCGCCAACAGCACCGGCGCCTTGGTGGTGATGTCGCGTAACTGCGAAATCGTGCTGGTGGACGACAAGGGCCGCGAGCGGGCGCGCTTCCGCGTCCCCTACGGCGCGCGCCTGCTGGCCGAGGAGAACCAGACGGTCACCCGCGGCCAGAAGCTGGCCGAATGGGATCCGTTTACCCTGCCGATCATCACAGAACGTGCCGGTAAGGTCGAGTACATCGACCTGATCGACAGTATCACCCTGATGGAGCGGATGGACGAGGTGACCGGTCTCACCTCCAAGGTCGTCGTCGACTACAAGCAAGGGTCGAAGAGCATCGATCTGCGCCCGCGCCTGCAGTTGAAGGACGAAAAAGGCGAGGTCATCCGGCTGGATAACAACACCGACGCGCGGTACTTCCTGGCGCCGGACTCGATCCTGTCGGTGGACAATGGCGCCATCGTGCAGGCCGGCGACGTGATCGCGCGTATCCCGCGTGAGGGTTCGAAGACGCGTGACATCACCGGCGGTCTGCCGCGGGTGGCGGAACTGTTCGAGGCGCGGCGTCCGAAGGATCACGCGGTCATCGCGGAAATCGATGGCCGGGTGGAGTTCGGCAAGGACTACAAGGCCAAGCGCCGGATCGTCGTGAAGAACGACGAGACGGGCGAGGAAACCGAGTACCTGATCCAGAAGGGCAAGCACATTTCGGTTCAGGAAGGCGACTTCGTCCGCCGCGGCGACCCGCTGGTCGATGGCCCGCGCGTGCCGCACGACATCCTCAAGGTGATGGGTGTCGAGGCGCTGTCCGACTACCTGGTCAACGAGATCCAGGACGTCTACCGGTTGCAGGGCGTGAAGATCAACGACAAGCATATCGAGGTGATCGTCCGCCAGATGCTGCAGAAGGTGGAAATCCTCGATCCGGGCGATACGACGTTCCTGACCGGGGAGCAGGTCGATCGGACGGAGTTCGACCAGATCAACGGCAAGCTGATGAAGGACGAGCGTCCGGCGCTGTCGATGCCGGTGCTGCAGGGGATCACCAAGGCGTCGTTGCAGACCAACAGCTTCATCAGCGCGGCGTCGTTCCAGGAGACGACGCGGGTGCTGACCGAGGCGGCGACGGCGGGCAAGACCGACAGCCTGATGGGGCTGAAGGAGAACGTCATCGTCGGACGTCTGATCCCGGCGGGCACCGGGGCGGTGATGAACCGCCTGCGGGCTGTCGCGGCGGGTCGCGATCAGCGCACGCTGTGGAACGAGAACGCCCGGCTGACGGATACCGCGGCCGAGTAGTTTGCCGCACGCGGTTGAGGGTGAGGGGCTGGTGGCAGGGATGCCGCCGGCCCCTTTTTCTTTGGGAGTCACAGGGTCCATGATGCGGCTATGCGACCAACTGGCCGAATTGCCGGAGCAGCGATGATCTTCCCTTGAGGAAATACCCTATGAGTGAGATCCACCGTATCACTGCCGGCCCCGGCAAATGTGGCGGGCGCCCGTGCGTGGCTTGCGCATCCGGATCAGGGACGTTCTGGATCTGCTGGCCGCCGGTGCCAGCCCCGAAGAGCTTCTCCTGTCTAGCCTGAAGCCCCCTCTAAACTCCTGTAGCCTGAACGCTGCGAGGTCACTACGATGACCAAGAACCTTCGCCATTTCAAGCCGCTGGGCGTCGCAGTCTTCGATCCGTTCGGGGATCAAGTGTGCGTCCACGTCGACGAATAGGCGCACAGCATCACTAGGGGCAGCATCGTTCCAGGCATGCGACGCGGGTGCTGATCGAGGCGGCGTCTCCAGTACGCCATCGACAAACCTGAGCCGCCGTTCTATATATAGCGAGCAATTCTAGACAACCCGAGGTTCGCATGGCGCTCAGCCTCAAAGATAAGGAAACCGATCGCCTCGCGCGGGAAGTCGCCGCCCTGACCGGTGAGACGCTGACCGACACGATCCGCATAGCGCTGAGCGAACGCCTGGAGCGCGAGCGCCTGCGGCGTGCCCAGCCAACCGATTTGGCAGCCCGTTTCCGAGCCATTGGCGAGCATTGCGCCAGCCTGCCGGACCTCGACACGCGCAGCCCGGACGACATTCTTGGCTACGACCAACATGGCTTGTGGAATTGATGGTGGTCGATACCTCCGCTTTAGTCGCCATCCTGTTTCGCGAGGCAGACGCCGATCGGCTGGGTCAGGCTTTGGCGGACGCGCCTGTGCGGATGGTGTCGGCGATCTCCCGGGTTGAACTGAGTTGTGTTGTCGAAGGGCGCAAGGGCGAAGCCGGGCGAACCGACGTGGATCTGCTGTTTCGCGACGGCAGATTCGACATCGTCGGTGTCACGCCCCGTCAAGCCGAGATCGCCATCGATGCCTTTCGCCGTTTCGGCAAGGGCAGGCATCGCGCGGCGCTCAATATCGGCGACTGCTTTTCGTATGCGCTGGCTGCCGCGGTGGATCGTCCGCTGCTCTTCAAGGGCAACGACTTCATTCATACTGACATACGGCCGGCGCTGCCGGCGCCTCACTGACCGGCGCTGGAAAAAGCGGCGCGGCAGTACCGAGCCGCGAATTGTCTCGACAAGGAATGCAGCCGCATGCCCATCCTGACTGACCTCACCGGCCGCGTCGCTTTGGTCACCGGCGCCTCCCGCGGGATCGGTGCCGCTATCGCGCTCGCCCTGGCGGAGGCTGGCGCCGAACTCGCCGTCAACTACCGCCACCGCTCCGCCGAGGCCGAATCCGTCGCCGCAGCCATAACCGCCATCGGCCGCCGCGCCATCACCGTCGCCGCCGACGTCTCCGACAGCACCGCCGTCGCTGCCATGGTCCACGCGGTGACCGCCCGGCTCGGCGCCCCCGACATCCTGGTCAACAACGCCGGCATCGCCCTGAAGCGCGGCATCGAGGACCTCACCGAGGCCGACTTCGACAACACCATCGCGGTCAACCTGAAATCCGTCTTCCTTTGCACCCGTGCCGTCCTGCCGCACATGCAGGCGCAAAGCTGGGGCCGAATCGTCAACATCTCCTCCGGCGCCGCCCGAGGCGCCGGCGGCGTCGGCCTGCACTACAACGCCTCCAAGGCCGGCGTGGAGGGCATGACGCGAGGGTATGCCGCCCGCCTGGTCAAGCAGGGCGTCACCGTCAACGCCGTCGCCCCGTCGCTGATCGACACCGACATGGTAAGATCGGGGTTTGGCAGCCCTCAAATCACGCTCGACGCCGCGATCCAGAAGGCCACCCTCGCGGCGTCCGCCGCCCGCATCCCGCTGGGCCGCTTCGGCACCGCCGAGGAAGTGGCGCAGGTCGTGCTCATGCTCGTCGGTAACGCCTACATGACCGGCCAGACCGTCGCCCTGTCGGGCGGCATGTCGTTCAACTGAGCTACACCTCCAGCAGGCTCTGGCTCCGCACCAGCCGCGCGTACAGGCCGTCGTGCTGTAGCAACGCCGCATGCGTCCCGCTCTCCTGCGCCCGCCCCTCCGCCAGAGCCACCACCAGATCGGCGTCCCGCACCGTGGACAGGCGATGCGCAATGACGATCGTCGTCCGCCCCTTGCGCAATGATGCCAGAGCGACCTGCACCGCCGCCTCGCTCTCAGTGTCCAGCGCACTGGTCGCCTCATCCAGCAGCAGGATGCGAGGATTGCGCAGCAGCGCCCGGGCCAAAGCGACGCGCTGACGCTGCCCGCCGGACAGACGCTGGCCGCCCGGACCCACCACCGTCTCGTATCCCAGCGGGAGCGCCGCGATGAACCCGGCCGCGGCCGCCGCCTCGGCGGCAGCCTCGATCTCGGCCGGCGGCGCACCCGGGCGCCCCATGGCGATATTCGCCGCCACCGTGTCGTCGAACAGCAGCGCGTCCTGGCCGACATAGGCGATGGAGTCGCGCAGGCTCGCCAGCGTCACCCCGCGGACGTCCGCGCCATCGATCAGGACCGCCCCGCCGCAGGCGTCCTGCAGCCGCGGGATCATCGCCAAAGCGGTTGACTTGCCCCCGCCCGAGGGGCCGACCAGCGCGACCGTGGTTCCGGGCAGCGCTTCGAAGCTCAGACCGCGCAGGCCCTCCCGTCCGTCCGGATAGACGAAGCGCACGTCGTCGAACACGACGTGACCTCGGCCCGGGGGAAGCGGCACTGCGTCTGGCGCGTCGGTGATGGTCGCCTTCTCATCGATGATGGCGAACACGCGCACCATCCCTGCCAGCCCTTCCTGCAACGCCGCGTTCAACGAACCCAGCGCGCGCAGCGGACGGGCGGCGATCAGCAACGCCGCCACGAACCCGGTGAAGTCCCCAAGCGCATGGTCGCTGACCGCCGCGCGCCAGCCCTCGAACCCGATGACGGCGGCCACGGCCGCGCCGCCGAGCACCTCCAGGATCGGTTCCACCCGCGATCGGCTTTTTGTCATCCGCAGCAGCGACTTGTACAGCTTCTGGAACGCCGCCTCCGCCCGCCGGCTTTCGCTGGCCTCCAGGCGGTAGGCGCGGACCGTGCGGGCCTGGGCGAAGCTTTCGTTCAGCAGCGCGGCGGTCTCCCCGACACTTTCCTGCATCCCCCCCGAGGCCTTGCGCACCCGCCGCCCGATCCGCTCGATCGGCATCACCGCCAGCGGATACAGCGCGGCGGCGATCAGTGACAGCACCCAGTTCAGGTAGATCATGCTGCCGACAAGGCCGATGACCGTGACGACATCGGCCACGCCATTCACCGCGCGGGTCAGAGCCTCGCGGATCGTTGCCGCATCGGTGGTGAAATGCGCCGCCAACTGAGCCGGCGCCTCGCGCTCCATCCGCGCCAGATCGGCCCGGGTCAGATGAGCGAACATGCGGCCCTGCAACTCACGGATCACCAGCAGCACGACCTGCTGCACCTGCACGCTCTGGAAATACTGCGCAATTGCCTTGGCGCCGGTGATTGCTACCACCAGCACCGGGATCTGATACAGGATCCGCCGGTCATGGTTGGTGAACATGTCGAACGCGTGGTTGATGACCACGGGATACAGCGCAGTGGTGCCAGCCATGGCCAACGTCAGGATCAGAACCAGGGTCAGGCGGGGCTTGTGGTGGATAAGGTGCTCGCGCCACAGGCGGCCAAGCAGTTCGGTGGTGCGGTCGGAGCGCTTCAAGGTCATGGCGCGGGCGTGTATCAGCAGACGGCCGCCCGCGCCATCACGCCCGGCGAACCTGCTTCGGCGGACCCGGATCGAACCGCCGTCAGGCGCGGCGCATCTGCCGCGCCGAACCGAACCCGGACCGCGCGCGTGCACTGTCGATCAAAGCTTGCAGCCGATGGGCGAAGGGCGGCAGATCGGTGTCGGTCCAATAGGGCGTGTGGCGGAAAGATTTCTGCACGTCGATAACGATCAGGGCGGTGCCGGGCATTCGGAGGCTCCCGGATCAAACCAAGGCCGCAAGATGATCGCTCCCAAACCGGCGCGAAAGTTCCCGGGTGGACCCAGAGCGGACATTTCGCGCCATGATTCCGGCGCCCCGGTTGCCGGAGCGTCAGCGGCTGGCAGTGCCGGTGCGGGGTTAGGCGGAACCGGCGGGATGCGCCTCGGGCACGCTGACCGGGACAGCCTCCGTCTTGGGCGCGAACCGGCCGCGCTCGGGCATCGGCATGTCGAACTCAAAGTCGGGGAAGATGCTCTCCACGAACACCGTCGGCGACTTCGTATTTGTATCGAGGGCGTCTGGGCTTCGGCGCGCCAAAGACCTTTGCCATAAGTCGCCTGAAGATACCCATCCGCATCCCTCCTGGCCTTCCGCTGGATCGACTCGCTCGGCTCGAACCCTTCCGGAAAATACCTTTATTCGATTTCGACCCCCAGCTTCGCAAGACGCTTTTGCCTCTCGGCGACATCAGTATTCGGCAATCGCGCAGCTTCTATTTCCGCCCACTCCGCCTCAGCGTCGATATACAGCAATTCCAGCACCGTCATCTCGCTGGCTGCCTTGTGCATCCGCGTGAACGGGAAGACGTGCTTGGTGGCGTCGAGAAGCTGTGCCGCGGCGATGATCCCGGACCACAGCATCGGCCAGTCCTTCCACACCACCCAGCCGGCGATCGCCCCGCTCGAGCCGAAAACCTTGATCAGCTCGACTGCCCGCACCGCGCGCGCCAGCCGGTTTCGGTACAGCGGTATGCACACCGCGGCGATCTTCAACTGACCGAGTTGCTTCCAATACAGATCAGCGTGATCGCGAGCGGCGTCCGACACGCCGCGAAACATTTAACCGGCAAATATGGACGAATTGTTAACGCGTAAAAATTACCCGTAAGCGCCTTGGCGGCGTCGCGGCTTGGTGCCAGACTATCTACAATTATCAAGGAGGAACGAAATCATGGACGTGACCGCTGTACTCTCCAGCTTCACCTCCCGCATCCGGCTGGACGCCGTGCCGCCCGAGGTGGCGACCCGCACCCGCTTCCTGCTCCTCGATCTTGTCGGCAACATCGTCCGCGCCCGCCACGACGCGGAAAGCACCGCCTCCTTCATCAGCACCGTCCGCGCCATGGGCATGGCAGCCGGGAACTCCGGCGTGTTCGGCGACGCCTGCCGCTACACCCCCGCTGGCGCCGCCTTCCTGAACGGCGCGCTGGCGCATTCGCTGGACTTCGACGACACCCACGCCGCCGGGTCACTGCATCCGGGCGCCGCCGTGATCCCCGCCGCCCTCGCCGCGGGCGAGATGATGGGCGCCTCGGGCGCCGACGTGCTGGCCGCGATCATCGCCGGGTATGAGGTCACCTGCCGCGTCGCCCTCGCCTTGCCGGCCGGCGAGCATTACGACCGCGGCTACCATCCCACCGCCACCTGCGGCGCCTTCGGGGCCGCCGCCGCCGCCGCCCGGGTGTTCGGCCTCAGCCCCGACGGCATCTCCGACGCGCTGGGCACCGTGCTGTCCCAGGCGGCCGGCAGCCTGCAATTTCTCGCCAACGGCGCCTGGACCAAGCGCTTCCAGGTGGGCTGGGCGTCGCTGAACGGGCTGATGGCCGCGACCTTGGTGCGCGAAGGCTTCAAGGGCGCCTGCGAGGCGCTGGAAGGCAAGCACGGGTTCTTCCGCGCCTATGCGCCCAACCCGAAGCCGGACCGCGCCTTGCAGGATCTTGGCACCGTCTGGGAGCTGATGAACACGGCGGTGAAGCCGTACCCGTCCTGCCGCTACGGCCACGCCGGCATCGACGCGGCTCTGGCGCTGCGCGAGGCGCATGACCTGCATCCGTCGGAGATCACTTCGATCCGCCTCGGCCTGCCGAAATCCGGCATGCTGCTCATCGGCGAACCGGCGGACAAGAAGACGAACCCGCGCAACGTCGTGGACGGGCAGTTCAGCGGTCCGTTCGTAATCTCGGTGGCGCTGGCGACGGGTGGCATGAGCTGGGACAGCTACGGATTGCTGAACGACGAGGTCGTGCGGTCGCTGTTGCCGAAGGTGCACTGCGCCTTCGACCCGGATATCGAGGCCGAATTCCCGGCCAACATGTCCGGCAAGCTGACGATCGAGGCACGCGGCCGCCGGTTCGAAAAGACCGTCGTGGTACCGAAGGGCGAGCCGGGCAACTTCCTGTCGGAGCATGAACTGCGCGCCAAGTTCGCCGGTCTGGCGGATGCCGTCCTCGGCTCCGAGCGGGCCGGGGCGCTGGCTGGCGAAATCCTCGCACTCGACAAGACCGACGACATGTCGAGCCTGATGCGCCGGACTGCACCCTTGATGGCGGCGAGGCTGGCCGGCGAGTAGGAGCCGGTCAGAACCGGATCGAGATCGCGGCCGAGCCGAACTGGTGCAGGCCGCCGATCTGGCCGTTGAACTCCCGGGTCTGCGCGACGTAGGCGAAGGTCAGCCGTATGCCGTACGCCATGATGGCGAACCCGGCCTGCAACTCGCCAACGTCCCAGACCGTCGAGACATGCGGTCCGCCGCGGAACGGATCGTTTTGCAGCGTGATGTCATAGGCCACCGCCTGCCCGTCGGCTCCGGCGAAAATATACCAGGCGAACGGGCGTGTCGGCTGGAACGCGTCGCCGCCGCTCAGGCCCGGGCGCACCCGGGGCACGCCGAAGTCGGAGTTCAGGCCCTGGCCGACCCGGAACGTCACCCCGACCTGGCCGTACACGCGCACATCGCCTACGCCGACGGTCAGCGCCGGCAGCGCGTCGGTTTCCAACCCGCCGATGCTGCCGATGGGCAGGCGCCATGTGCGTTCGTGCAGCAGTTCGATTGCCGGGGTATTCTGGATCTGGCCGCTCCAGCCCTGCGCATGGTCCTGGCCGATGAGGTTGTGGAAGCCGTTCTGCACATTCTCGGCGCCCGAGGCCGGGCCAAGGACCCCGAGGCTGAGGCTGAGAACGCTCCGGCTGTCATCGGTGTCGTTCAGCAGCGAGAAATTGCCGAGCAGCAGGCCGGCGTAGGGCCGATCGAAAGGGCTGGGGATGACGAGGCTGGTGTCGGCCGGGGTGTAGATCTGCTGCGACAGGTCAAAGGCGATGCGCTGCTGTCCGTCGCCCCACAGCGTCCGCCCGAGGCTGGCGACGAAGTCCGGCATCTTGCCGGTGGGCGACGTCCAGCCCAGCCGCAGTCCGTTGACGTAGTATCGGTCGGTCGGGTCGGACGCACCGATGGAGGCGTTCTCGTCCTGCAAGGTCCAGATCGCGGCGGTATCCGGGGCCGCCTGAGCCCGGGCGGCGGTGGCCGGGAGCATCAGGATGGCGATGAACGTCGCGACAGTCCGAAAGTTCATTCAGCATGGCTTTGGCGTTAGGGTGACCACGCGTCCGAGGAACGCTTGAGAAGCCTCAAACGAAGCGGTAGGTGTTGATTAACGGATGGGTGGCCGAGCGGTTGAAGGCAGCGGTCTTGAAAACCGCCGTGCGTGTAAGCGTACCGTGGGTTCGAATCCCACCCCATCCGCCACTTTCACGGTGTTAACTCACTGTCATATAGAACAAATTCGCATTGGCAGGCGGCATGAGGCGGGCGGAAAGCACATTTTCGTTTCCTGCCTCGCGACAACCCCGGGCGGGTGGAGGCGGCCGTCTGCTGCGCTCCGCCACATCGGCCAGCGCGCTTGGAAAGCGGCCGCCCATCTGCCCGTCCTTCGCCCCCAACAGGCCGCGAGCCTCAACGAGTTCGACCCATCGAGCCTCGCTCGCCGTCATGGCCCGGCTTGTCCGGGCCACCGCCGCCAACACGTGCCGGGAAAGGTGGCCCGGACAAGCCGGGCCATGGGGGTTTATGGCGAGAGTCGCTCAACGCGGACTGGTATAACCGGCTGACACAGCCACGCCCAATCCGCGGCATGGACCTCGACCCGGAGATGGTGGTGGAGCTGAGGGGAATCGAACCCCTGACCTCCTCATTGCGAACGAGGCGCTCTCCCAACTGAGCTACAGCCCCATCGCCGGTATCGCGGCGCCGATAACGACGCCGGTCGCGAGGCGCTCCTAATGATCGGACCGCCCGCCCAAGTCAAGCGCCCGATTACCCCAATTTGCCGCTACCGCGCCGACAGCGTCTCGAACACATCACCCTCCGGCGGCAGCCCCAGCACGTGCCGCCGGTGCCACAGCGCATAGAACAGCAGCTTCCAGCAGGCGAAGCCGTGCCGCCAGCGGCGGATATTGCGGAACAGCGCCTCCACCTTCTCCGGATGCGCGATCTCCGCCACCCCCGGCTGAGCCGCCACGAGAGGCCCCAGCCGCGAGCCCTGGCCCCGGATCCACGTCCCCACAGGCACGGTAAACCCGGTCTTCGGCGCGAACGGCTGCGCCGCCGGCTGGTTCTTCTCCAGCCACTTGCGCAGGATCCACTTCCCCATGTCGCCCTGCATCTTCGTCGCATCCGGCAGCCGGTACGCCGCCGCCATCACGCCCGGATCGATGAAGGGAGTCCGCCCCTCCACCGCATGCGCCATCATGCAGCGGTCCAGCTTCAGCAGCAGGTCGTGCGGCAGCCAGTCTGCCATGTCCAGCGCCTGCGCGCCTTGCAGCACCGAGCGTCCGCCCTCGCCCGCCCGCGCCTCCGCCGCCGCCATGCCGTCGCGCCATGTCGAGGGCCGGTTCCGCAGCACCTGAACCTTGTCGAAGCTGCCGCCCGCCCACATGGTCTTGCCGCCGCGCCACCACGGCTTCATCGCCTGGCTATATCGCTTGTAGCCCGCGAAGATCTCGTCGCCGCCCTCACCGGTCAGCACCACCTTCACGTCCTGCCGCGCCCGCCGGGCCAGGAACCAGGACGGGATGATCGCATAATCCATCGTCGGATCGTCCATCGCCGCGACGATCTCCGGCAGGTGCTGCCACACCATTGCCTCGGTCACCTCGACCGATTCGTGCTTCGCGCCGACGGCCCTGGCGATTGCTGCGGCCTGATCGCGCTCATCCGTCGATCCCGGCGCATCGAACCCGGCGGTGAAGGCGAGCACCGGCTGATCGTTCAGCCGCGCCATCAGCGTGATCAGCACGGAGCTGTCGATGCCGCCCGACAGGAACATGCCGTACGGCACGTCGCTGCGCTGGTGCAGGTCCACGCTCTCCAGCAGCGCCGCGTCCAGCCGGCGCATTGCCGTATCTTCGTCGATCTCCTCCGGCGGCAGCGCCGGAATCGGGTTGATCCGATGCCGGTCGATGACGTGCCCGTCCGAACAGGTCAGCGTCTCGCCCGGCAGCACCCGCTGGATCCCCGGGAAGATCGTGTCCGCGCCGGTGGTAAACTGAAGCTGCAGCAGCTCCTCCACCGCCGCCGGCCGCACGGCGCGCTTCACCAGCCCGGCCTCCAGCAGCGCCTGCGGTTCCGACGCGAACGCCAGGCCGCCTTCAACCTGAGCGATGTACAACGGCTTGATCCCGAACGGATCACGCGTCAGCGTCACCGTGCGGCGGACCCGCTCATGGATGGCGATCGCGTACATGCCACGCAGTTCGCTGGCGTAGTCCACCCCGTCTCGCAGCCATAGATGCAGCGGCGGCTCGCAGTCGCTGTTGGTGGCGAAATTCACCTCCGGCATTGCCGCGCGCAGTTCGCGGTAGTTATAGATCTCGCCATTCGCGACCAAAGTCGCCGGACCGGCGAACAGCGGCTGGTCCCCGCTGACAAGGTCGATGATCGCCAGCCGGTTATGCGCCAGCGCCACACGCCCCACGACGGCGTGACCGGAGCCGTCCGGTCCGCGATGGTGCAGCGCATTGATCAACTTCGACAGTACGGCAGGATCCGGCGGCGCCGCGCCGGAAGACAGGATCAGGCCAGCGATGCCGCACATAAAGTCTCTCCAGAAGCCGCCGCACCGATACAGTGAAACCCGCCGAATGAACACCGAAACGCCATCTCCGGCTCGGTTTGCACGAATCGCTGATTGTGACACTTGACTCGCCGGATAGGGGCTTCTAGGTATCGCGCCCTCGGCCGACCCCGGATTAGCTGGTGGACGGTTGTTGGTTTGCAGGCAAAGACGCATGCGGCGCCGTCCGTTTCTAAACGGACTTAGGCCGTCTGCCTCCGTCACCCCGCAGGATGGGAGTCATCTCCCGTGCCGGCGGGCTTGTCTTGTTAACTGGCGACCAAACCGCCTGCGCCCGGAGAAAGCGCGAACGGAGAAGAGAAAGAGGTCCATGCCGACCATCAACCAGCTTATCGCCCACGGGCGCGAGCGGCCGAAGACCCGGAACGCGGTTCCGGCGCTTCAGGGATGCCCGCAGAAGCGCGGCGTTTGCACGCGAGTCTACACCACGACGCCGAAGAAGCCGAACTCGGCGCTTCGTAAGGTCGCCAAGGTGCGCCTGACCAACGGGTATGAGGTCGTGAGCTACATCCCCGGTGAGGGCCATAACCTCCAGGAGCACTCGGTTGTCCTGATCCGCGGCGGACGCGTGAAGGATCTTCCCGGCGTGCGCTATCATATCCTGCGTGGCGTGCTGGACACCCAGGGCCTTCCGAAGCGTCGTCAGCGCCGGTCGCTGTATGGCGCGAAGCGGCCGAAATAAGGGGTCGATCGCATGTCTCGTCGTCACCGCGCCGATAAGCGCGAAATCCTGCCGGACGCCAAGTTCGGCGATGTCGTCATCAGCCGTTTCATGAACGCGCTCATGTACGACGGCAAGAAGTCCGCGGCCGAGGGCATCGTCTACAACGCCCTCGACGTGCTGAAGCGTCGTGGTGGGGCCGCCGCCGATCCGGTGCGGATGTTCCATGAGGCGCTGGACAACGTGAAGCCCGCGGTCGAAGTGCGCAGCCGGCGCGTCGGCGGCGCCACCTATCAGGTGCCGGTCGAGGTGCGTGCCGAGCGGCGCCAGGCCCTGGCGATCCGCTGGATCATCGACGCCGCCCGCAAGCGCGGCGAGCATACGATGCAGGACCGCCTGTCGAACGAACTGCATGACGCGGTGAACAACCGCGGCTCGGCGGTGAAGAAGCGTGAAGATACCCATCGGATGGCCGAGGCGAACAAAGCCTTCAGCCACTACCGCTGGTAGGCAACGGTTTAACTTTAAAGATCTGCTGCTGGATCTACGGAGAGTACCATGGGTAAGGCGAAATTCGAGCGGAACAAGCCGCACTGCAACATCGGCACGATCGGCCACGTCGATCATGGTAAGACATCGCTGACAGCGGCGATCACCAAGGTGCTGGCGGAAACCGGCGGCGCCACCTTCACCGCCTACGACCAGATCGACAAGGCGCCGGAAGAGAAGGCCCGTGGCATCACCATCTCCACCGCTCACGTGGAGTATGAGACCAAGAAGCGCCACTATGCCCACGTCGACTGCCCCGGCCACGCCGACTATGTGAAGAACATGATCACCGGCGCGGCGCAGATGGACGGCGCGATCCTGGTCGTGTCCGCCGCCGACGGCCCGATGCCGCAGACCCGGGAGCACATCCTGCTCGCCCGTCAGGTCGGCGTGCCCGCGCTGGTGGTGTTCCTGAACAAGTGCGACATGGTGGACGATCCGGAACTGCTCGAACTGGTCGAGATGGAAGTGCGCGAGCTTCTGACGTCCTATCAGTTCCCCGGCGACGACATCCCCATCATCCACGGCTCCGCGCTGTGCGCCCTGGAAGGCACCAAGCCGGAACTCGGCCACGACGCCATCCTGAAGCTGATGGATGCGGTTGACGCCTACATCCCGCAGCCGGAGCGTGCGACCGATCGTCCGTTCCTGATGCCGATCGAAGACGTTTTCTCCATCTCCGGCCGCGGCACCGTGGTGACCGGCCGCGTCGAGCGCGGCATCGTCCGTGTGGGCGAAGAAGTCGAGATCGTCGGCATAAAGAACACGGTGAAGACCGTCGTGACCGGCGTCGAGATGTTCCGCAAGCTGCTCGACCAGGGCCAGGCCGGCGACAACATCGGCGCCCTGCTCCGCGGCACCAAGCGCGAAGACGTCGAGCGCGGCCAGGTTCTGGCCAAGCCCGGCACCATCACGCCGCATACTCAGTTCAAGGCTGAAGCCTACATCCTGACGAAGGAAGAGGGCGGCCGCCACACCCCGTTCTTCACCAACTACCGCCCGCAGTTCTACTTCCGCACGACGGACGTGACGGGCGTGGTCTCCCTGCCGGAAGGCACGGAAATGGTGATGCCGGGCGATAACGTGTCGATGTCTGTCGAGTTGATCGCACCGATCGCGATGGACGACGGACTGCGCTTCGCGATCCGCGAGGGTGGCCGCACCGTCGGCGCCGGCGTGGTCGCCAGCATCCAGAAGTAAGAGACGAAACATCGCCGGCGCCCGCCCGTTCATCACGGACGAGCGGGCGCCGGCTCTCGTTTCGGCGGGGAACTTGAGAGCGAACTATGGACAATCAGAATATCCGCATCCGCCTGAAGGCCTATGATCACCGCGTGCTGGACAACAGCACGAAGGAGATCGTCAACACGGCCAAGCGCACGGGTGCCCGGGTTCGCGGACCGATCCCGCTGCCGACCCACATCGAACGGTTCACGGTCAACCGCTCCCCGCACGTCGACAAGAAAAGCCGCGAGCAGTTCGAAATCCGGACCCATCGCCGCCTGCTCGATATCGTGGAGCCGACGCCGCAGACGGTGGACGCGCTGATGAAGCTCGACCTCGCCGCCGGCGTGGACGTTGAGATCAAGATCTAATCAGATGTCCCAGCCCCTTCGCACCGGTCTCCTGGCCAAAAAGCTCGGCATGACCCGGATATTCAAGGATGACGGCACCCATGTGCCCGTCACCGTCCTGTTCCTCGACCAGGTCCAGGTTGTTGCCGCGCGCACGCAGGAAAAGGACGGCTACACCGCTGTCCAGCTTGGGTACGGCAAGGCCAAGGTGAAGAACGTCACCAAGCCGCAGCGCGGCCACTTCGCCAAGGCGAAGGTCGAGCCGAAGCAGAAGCTGGTCGAGTTCCGCGTGGCTGAGGACGCGTTGCTCGAGCCGGGCGCCACCCTGTCCGCCGCGCATTTCAGCGCCGGCCAGAAGGTCGATGTCACCGGCACCTCCAAGGGCAAGGGCTTCGCCGGCGGCATGAAGCGCTGGAACTTCGCCGGTCTCGAAGCCTCGCACGGCGTGTCGGTCAGCCACCGGTCGCTGGGGTCCACGGGTAACCGCCAGGACCCGGGCAAGACCTTCAAGAACAAGAAGATGGCCGGCCATCTCGGCGTCGAGCGGATCACCACCCAGAACGTGGAAGTGGCCGCCGTGGACGCGGAGAAGGGCCTGGTGATGATCAAGGGCGCGGTGCCGGGCAGCAAGAACGGCTATGTCCTGGTGCGCGATGCGGTCAAGCGCGCGCGTCCGGCCGATGCGGCCTGGCCGGCGGCGCTGATCGAAGCCACACCGGCGGCCGAAACGCCGGCGGCGGGCTGAGGAACAGGCAGATGCAGATCGATATCATCACGCTTGAAAACGCCTCCGCCGGCAGCGCCGAGTTGCCGGATGAGTTTTTCAAGATCACGCCGCGCCAGGACATCATGGCGCGAGTCGTGCACTGGCAGTTGTCGAAGCGCCGCTCCGGCAACCACAAGGTCAAGGGGATGGCGGAAGTCTCCGGCACGACCAAGAAGCCGTACAAGCAGAAGGGCACCGGCAACGCTCGCCAGGGCAGCCTGCGTTCGCCGCAGTTCCGCACCGGCGGCGTGGTTCACGGCCCGGTCGTGCGGTCGCACGCTTACAGCCTGAACAAGAAGGTCCGCCGCCTCGGGCTGATCTCCGCGCTGTCGCTGAAGCTGGCCGAGAACAAGCTGGTGGTGCTGGACGCCGCGTCCGCCCCGGGCAAGACCGGTGAACTGGCGAAGAAGGTCAAGGCGCTCGGCTGGTCGTCCGCGCTGATCATCGACGGCGCCGCGGTGGACGAAGGCTTCCTGCGCGCCAGCCGCAACATCCACAAGCTGGATGTGCTGCCGACGATCGGGGCGAATGTCTACGACATCCTGAACCACGACGTGCTGGCGATCACCACCGCCGGCCTCGAGGGTCTGAAGGCGCGCCTGAACCCGGCACCTGCCGCAGCCGCCGGAGAAGCCGCATGACCGCCGCTCCGAAAAAGCCTCTGTCGAAAGAGGCCGTCTACACGATCATCCGCTCGCCGCTGATCACCGAAAAGATGACCATCCTGTCCGAGCAGAACCAGGTCGGCTTCAAGGTGGCCATCGACGCGTCCAAGCCGGAGATCGCCGCGGCGGTCGAGGCCCTGTTCAACGTGAAGGTCACGTCCGTGAATACGTTGATCCAAAAGGGCAAGGCCAAGCGCTTCAAGGGACGGCCGGGCGTGCGCTCGGACGTCAAGAAAGCCATCGTGACTTTGGCTCCCGGCCAGACGATCGATTTCACCACCGGCCTCGCATAAGGCTCGCGGAATATGGCACTCAGGCAATTCAATCCCGTCACGCCAAGCCTTCGCGGCACGGTGCTGATCGAGCGTTCCGAACTGTGGAAGGGCAAGCCCCTCAAGGGCCTGACCGAGGGTCAGCACAGCCACGGCGGACGCAACAACCACGGCCGCATCACCAGCCGGTTCCGTGGCGGCGGACACAAGCAGTCCTACCGCGTCGTCGATTTCAAGCGCCGCAAGTTCGATGTCGCGGCGACGGTCGAGCGGCTGGAGTACGATCCGAACCGCACCGCGTTCATCGCGCTGATCAAGTACGCCGATGGCGAACTGTCCTACATCCTGGCGCCGCAGCGCCTGAAGGTGGGCGACCAGGTCATCGCCGGCGCCAAGGTCGACATCAAGCCGGGCAACGCCATGCCGCTCGGTGCCATGCCCGTCGGCACGATCATCCACAACGTCGAGATGAAAGTCGGCGCCGGTGGCAAGATCGCGCGCTCCGCGGGGACCTACGCCCAGCTTGTCGGCAAGGACGCCGGTTACGCGCAGATCAAGCTGCAGTCCGGCGAACTGCGCCTGGTGCGCGGCGAGTGCATTGCCTCGGTTGGCGCGGTGTCCAACCCGGACAACATGAACCAGAAGCTCGGCAAGGCCGGGCGCACCCGTTGGCTCGGCTTCCGCCCGCACAACCGCGGCGTCGTGATGAACCCGGTCGATCACCCGTTGGGCGGCGGCGAAGGCCGCAGCTCCGGTGGCCGTCACCCGGTTTCCCCGTGGGGTCAGCCGGCCAAGGGCTACAAGACTCGCGGCAACAAGCGGACGGACAGCCTGATCATCCGCCGCCGTAACAAGGGTAAGTAAGAAGATGGCGCGTTCCGTATGGAAGGGACCGTTCGTCGACGGTTACCTGCTGGCCAAGGCCGAAGCCGCGAAGGCATCGTCGCGCAACGAGATCATCAAGATCTGGTCGCGGCGCTCGACGATCCTGCCGCAGTTCGTCGGCCTGACGTTCGGGGTCTATAACGGCCACAAGTTCCTGCCCGTGCAGGTCAACGAGAACATGGTCGGCCACAAGTTCGGCGAGTTCTCGCCGACACGCACCTTCAGCGGCCACGCCGCTGACAAGAAGGCGAGGCGCGGCTGACATGAGCAAGCCGAAGCACGAGCGGGGCGTTGCCGAAACCGAGGCCCAGTGCATCGTCAGCAACCTGCGCGTCAGTCCGCGCAAGCTGAACCTGGTCGCCGCGATGATCCGCAACCTGCCGGCGCAGCGCGCTGTCGCAACGCTGACCTTCAGCAAGCGCCGCATCGCCGGCCAGGTGAAGAAGGCGTTGGAAAGCGCCATCGCCAATGCCGAGAACAACCATCAGCTCGATGTCGACCGGCTGGTCGTGTCGCGCGCCGAAGTCGGCCGCTCGATTGTGATGCGCCGCTTCCATGCGCGTGGCCGCGGCCGTGCATCCCGCGTCGAGAAGTGGTTCAGCCATCTGAAGATTGTCGTCGCCGAGCGCGCGCAGGAAGAAGAGGAGACGGCATAAGATGGGTCACAAAGTCAATCCGATCGGTCTGCGCGTCGGCATCAACCGCACCTGGGACAGCCGCTGGTTCGCCGGCACCGACTATTCCAAGCTGCTGCACGAAGACATCAAGCTGCGCAACCACCTGCGCACGAAGCTGCGCGGCGCGGGCGTGTCGCGCGTGGTGATCGAGCGTCCGGCGAAGAAGCCGCGCGTCACCATCTATGCCGCGCGCCCCGGCGTCGTCATCGGCAAGAAGGGCCAGGATATCGAGACCCTGAAGCGCGACCTGACGAAGATGGCCCGCGCCGAGGTCAACCTGAACATCGTCGAAATCCGCAAGCCGGAAATCGACGCGACCCTGGTGGCCGAGAACATCGCCCAGCAGCTTGAGCGCCGCGTCGCCTTCCGCCGCGCCATGAAGCGCGCCGTGCAGTCGGCCATGCGTCTGGGCGCCCAGGGCATCCGGATCAACTGCGGCGGCCGGCTGGGCGGCGCGGAAATCGCCCGGGTGGAGTGGTATCGCGAAGGCCGCGTGCCGCTGCACACGCTGCGCGCCGACATCGACTACGGCGTTGCCACGGCGAAGACGACCTATGGCACGTGCGGCGTGAAGGTGTGGGTGTTCAAGGGCGAGATCATGGCCCACGACCCGATGGCTCAGGACCGCAAGGCCGCCGAGCAGGCGCCGCAGCGGTAGATGGATTGGTAAGGTCAGATGCTCTCTCCGAAGCGCACCAAGTATCGCAAGCAGCACAAGGGCCGCATCCATGGCGCGTCCAAGGGCGGCACCCAGCTCAATTTCGGCACCTACGGCCTGAAGGCCCTGGCGCCGGAGCGGATCACCGCCCGCCAGATCGAGTCCGCTCGTCGTGCGATCACCCGCGCGATGAAGCGCGCCGGCCGCGTGTGGATCCGGATTTTCCCGGATGTGCCCGTGTCCACCAAGCCCGCCGAAGTCCGCATGGGCTCCGGCAAGGGTGCGCCGGAGTTCTGGGTGGCGCGCGTCGCCCCCGGCCGCATCATGTTCGAGATCGACGGCGTGACGCCGGAGCTGGCGCGTGAGGCTCTGACCCTGGGGGCGGCGAAACTGCCGATCAGGACCAAGTTCATCGCCCGGGTGGGAGACGCCTGATGGCCAAGAATGCGCTGTACAAAGCCGGCGATGTCCGCGCCAAGACGCCGGACGAGCTGGCGGGTCTGCTGCTGGACCTGCGGAAGGAGCAGTTCAACCTGCGCTTTCAGCGGGCCACCGGTCAGCAGGAAGGCACCGGCCGGGTGCGTGAATGTCGCCGCGAAATCGCTCGCGTGAAAACCATCCAGGCGGAAAAAGCTCGTTCCGCCGCCAAGTCGTAAAGGAGAGGGCGATGCCAAGGCGCGTCCTGACAGGGCGAGTGACCAGCGACAAGATGGACAAGACCATTACGGTTCTCGTCGATCGCCGCGTGATGCACCCGCTGTACAAGAAGTTCATCCGCAAGTCGAAGAAGTATGCGGCACACGACGAAGCCAACGTCGCCAAGATCGGCGACATGGTGCGCATCGTCGAGTGCCCGCCGATCAGCAAGCGGAAGACCTGGACTTTGGTGGAGCGGAACGGGCAGATTCTGGGCGACGCCCCGGACGACGCCATCGCCGTCGCCGAAGCGCATCCCGCGCCCCCCGCACCCGCGCCGACAGCGTAAGGGAGACGCGCCATGATCCAGGTAGAGAGCAATCTCGAAGTCGCCGACAACTCCGGTGCGCGCCGCGTGATGTGCATCAAGGTGCTCGGCGGCTCCAAGCGGAAGACCGCATCGGTCGGCGATGTCATCGTCGTGTCGATCAAGGAAGCGATTCCCCGCGGCAAGGTGAAGAAGGGCGACGTCCACCAAGCGGTGATCGTGCGCACCTCTTTCCCCGTGCGCCGTCCCGACGGCAGCGCCATCCGCTTCGACCGCAACGCCGCCGTGCTGATCAACAAGCAGCAGGAGCCCATCGGCACCCGTATCTTCGGGCCGGTGGTGCGTGAACTGCGCGGACGCAAGTTCATGAAGATCATCTCTTTGGCGCCGGAGGTGCTGTAATGGCCGCCCGTATCCGCAAGGGTGACGTCGTCCTGGTGACCACCGGCAAGAGCAAGGGCCAGCGCGGCGAAGTGCTGCAGGTGTTCCCCGATGCCGGAAAGGCCATCGTGAAGGGCGCCGCCATGGCGCGCCATCACACCAAGCCGACAGGCATGGGGCAGCCGGGTGGTCTGGTCGACCGCGAGGCCGCGATCGACCTGTCCAACCTGAAACTGGTCGACCCCAAGACCGAGAAGCCGACCAAGGTCGGTTTCCGCATCCTGGAAGGCGGCCGGAAGGTCCGGTTCGCCAAGGCGACCGGCGAAGTGATCGAAAGCTGAGGCAATGAGCGGCACCAAGAATCAGCCCAAGGGCGGCAAGTCCGCCAAGACCGCGGCGCCTCGCGGCGCAGGCGGCCCCCCGGCCGGCAAGGAAGCGCAGCGCGCGGCCCGCCGGGTCGAGATGGTCGGCGTCGATGCTCCCGTCACGTCTCCGGAGGATCTGCCGCGCATGCTGCAGCGCTATCGCACCGAGATACGGGCGAAGCTGCAGCAGGAGTTCGGCTACAAGAACGTCATGCAGATTCCCAAGCTGGACAAGATCGTCCTGAACATGGGCGTCGGCGAGGCGACGGGCGACCAGAAGAAGCTCGACGCCGCGGTTGGCGAGCTGAATTCCATCGCCGGCCAGCGTCCCGTCAAGACGGTGGCGAAGAAGGCGATCGCCGGCTTCAAGATCCGCAAGGGTCTTCCCATCGGCTGCAAGGTCACGCTCCGCAAGGCGCGCATGTACGAGTTCCTGGATCGGCTGGTGACGATCGCCCTGCCGCGTGTCCGCGACTTCCGCGGCATCACCGGCAAGGGGTTCGACGGCCGCGGCAACTTCGCCATGGGCCTGAAGGAGCAGATCATCTTCCCGGAGATCAACTACGACCGGGTGGACTCGATCCGCGGCATGGACATCCAGTTCGTGACCACCGCGAAGACCGACGCCGAAGCGAAGGCCCTGCTCAAGGCTTTCGACCTACCTTTCGCCAACTGAGTTTTAGGAAAACCCCCGCCCGCCGGTGCGTCCGGTCCGGCGGCAGGTTCCGGAGGATCTAGACAGGATGGCCAAAACTTCTCAGGTCAACCGCAATGCGATGCGAGAGAGAATGGCGAAGCGCGACAAGTCCAAGCGCAAAGCCCTCAAGGACGTCCTGATGGACCGGACGCTGCCGGTCGAGGATCGCTTCAATGCGTCGCTGAAGCTGGCGCAGTTGCCGCGCAACGGTGCGGCGGTGCGCGTGCGGTTGCGCTGCGAGCTGACCGGCCGGTCGCGCGGCAATTACCGCAAGTTCAAGCTCTGCCGCATCGCGTTGCGCGATCTCGCCAGCGCCGGGCAGATCCCCGGCCTAGTCAAGGCGAGCTGGTAAGGTAAGGGAACGACACGATGTCAATGTCCGATCCCTTGGGGGATATGCTGACCCGCATCCGCAACGCGCAGCGCGCACGCCACTCGGTGTGCCTGGCGCCGGCGTCGAAGTTGCGGGCGAACGTGCTGGGTGTGCTGAAGCGCGAAGGCTTCATTCGCGGATACGCCGCCGAGGAGGTTCGTCCCGGCGTCGCCAACCTGCGCATCGAGCTGAAGTACAACGAAGGCGAACCGGTCATCAAGGAGATCAGCCGAGTCTCCAAGCCCGGCCGCCGCGTCTATGCGAAGATCAAGGAACTGCCGCGGGTCTACGCCGGCCTGGGTATTTCCATCCTGTCCACGCCGCGCGGCGTGATGAGCGATGCCGAGGCACGCGCCGCCAATGTTGGCGGCGAAGTCCTCTGCCGCGTGTTCTAAGGGGATAGCGCGTATGTCACGCGTCGGAAAATATCCGGTCGAAGTTCCCGCCGGTGTGCAGGTTGCCATCGCCGGGGGCGTGGTGACCGCAAAGGGCAAGCTGGGCGAGCAGAAGATGCCGTTGTCGGACCTGGTCGAGGTGTCGATCGATGGCAACCATGTCGTGGTCAAGCCGCGCAGCAACGAAACGCAGAACCGCATGATGTGGGGCACCACCCGCGCCATCATCGCCTGCATGGTGAAGGGTGTTTCCACCGGCTATACCAAGTCGCTGGAAATAACCGGCACCGGCTATCGCGCCGCGGTGCAGGGCAAGAACCTGGAGATCAATCTGGGGTTCTCTCACCCCGTGATCTATCCGGTGCCGGAAGGCATCAAGATCACCTGCGAGAAGCCGACATCCATCAAGGTGGAAGGCACGGACAAGCGTCTGGTTGGTCAGGTTGCCTCGGAGATCAGGGCGTTCCGTCCGCCGGAGCCTTACAAGGGCAAGGGCGCGCGCTACAGCGACGAAGTCATCCGGCGCAAGGAAGGTAAGAAGAAATGAGCGCCAAGCAGGATCTCGCCACCCGGCGCAAGGAACGGCTGCGTTTCCAGATCAGGCACAAGGCCTATGGCCGGCCGCGGCTGTCGGTGTTCCGCTCGGGCAAGAATATCTATGCCCAGGTCATCGACGACGCGAAGGGCCATACTGTCGCTGCCGCTTCCACTCTGGATGCCAGCCTGAAGGCCGAGCTGAAGACCGGGGCCGACAAGGCAGCCGCGGCGGCGGTGGGCAAGCTCGTCGCCGAGCGGGCTTTGGCCGCCGGCATCAAGCAGGTGGTCTTCGACCGCGGCTCTTATCTGTATCACGGCCGGGTCAAGACCCTGGCTGATGCCGCCCGCGAGGGCGGGTTGGACTTCTAAGGGAAATAGTAATGGCACGTGAACCGAGAGAAGGTGGCGGCCGTGGCCGGGATCGTGAGCGCAGCGGCGGCGACCGCGAGCCCGATGACGGCATCATCGACAAGCTGGTAACCATCAACCGCGTCGCCAAGGTGGTGAAGGGCGGCCGCCGGTTCGCGTTTGCCGCGCTGGTGGTGGTTGGCGACCAGAAGGGCCGCGTCGGCTATGGCGCCGGCAAGGCGCGCGAAGTGCCGGAGGCGATCCGCAAGGCCACCGAACGTGCCAAGCGCACCATGATCCGGGTGCCGATGAAGGAAGGCCGCACGCTGCACCACGACGTCGAGGGCCACTTCGGCGCCGGCAACGTGATCCTGCGCTCGGCCACGGCCGGCACCGGCATCATTGCCGGCGGCCCGCTGCGCGCGGTGTTCGAGACCCTGGGTATCGGCGACGTGGTGGCGAAAAGCCTCGGCAGCCGCAACCCGCATAACATGGTGAAGGCGGCCTTCGCGGCGCTGCAGAAGGTGGCCAGCCCGCGCTCGGTTGCCACCCGCCGCGGCAAGAAGGTCCCGGAACTGTTCGGCCGGCGTGAGCCGCACGGTGCGGCTCCGGCGCAGGAGGCACCGGCGAATGGCTAAGGTACGCGTTACCCAGGTGAAGTCGGCTCTCGGCCGCAAGCCGGGCCAGAAGGAGACCTTGACGGGCCTCGGCCTGAACAAGCTGCGGGCCACGCGCGAACTGGAGGATACCCCTTCGGCACGCGGCATGATCCGCAAGGTGGCTCATCTGATCAAGGTCGAGGAGCTTTCCTGACATGTCGATTCTGAATGACCTGCGGGACAATCCCGGCTCTCGCCTGAAGTCGAAGCGGCTTGGCCGCGGTATCGGCTCGGGCAAGGGCAAGACGTCCGGCAAGGGCGTCAAGGGCCAGAAGGCGCGCGAAGGCGTGGCGCTGAACGGGTTCGAGGGCGGCCAGTTGCCGCTGTATCGCCGGTTGCCGAAGCGGGGGTTCTACAACCATTTCCGCAAGGAGTACGCGCCGGTGAACCTCGGCACGCTGAACGCGGCGATCGAGACCGGCAAGATCGACGGCGCACAGCCGATAACCGAGGCGATCCTGGTCGCGGCGGGGCTGGCGGACGGTGCATTGGCGGGCGTTCGCCTGCTGAACGACGGCGAGATTACCCGCGCCATCACCATCACCGTATCCGGCGCCTCGGCGACGGCGAAGGCGGCGGTGGAGGCGGCGGGCGGCACGGTGACGACAACGGTGGCGCCGAAGGTGAAGCCGGACGCCGCGGCCGCGGCCTGATTGCCATGAGGGCGAAACGTCGCTCCAGTCGTCATGGCCCCGACAAGCCGGGCCATGACGGGGAAGCGCTGCGTGGCGGGCCGGACTCTCGGGCGTCCGGTATGACTTGCTGAAGCAAGGGCCGCGCGAGCGCCGTTAACCGGCTCGCGTGGCTTTTTGCTTATCCAGCCTTGGTGTCCCGCGGGCGAATGGCTAGCATGGGCCGTCGCCCGGATGGACAACGGGGCGCGACCGCAAAAGGAAAACCCATGGCTTCCGCCGCAGAACAGCTCGCTGCCAATCTGAACATGGGCGTCTTTTCGAAGGCGACCGAACTCAAGCAGCGGATCTGGTTCACCCTGGGCGCGCTGATCATCTACCGGCTCGGCACCTATATTCCGCTGCCCGGGGTCGATGCGTCGGTGATGAACGAGATGATGTCGGCGCACGGCGGCGGCATCCTGGGCATGTTCGACATGTTCACCGGCGGGGCGCTGCGGCGGATGACCATCTTCGCGCTCAACATCATGCCGTACATCAGCGCCAGCATCATCATCCAGCTGATGACCTCGGCCATTCCGACCTTGGAGACCTTGAAGAAGGAAGGCGAGTTGGGCCGCAAGAAGCTGAACCAGTATACCCGATACCTGACGGTGCTGATTGCGGCGTTCCAGTCGTACGGCATCTCCGTCGGGCTGGAGAGCATGCACGGCAGTTTCGGCGCCGCGGTGATCGACCCCGGCTGGTTCTTCCGCTTCTCCTCCGTCATCACCCTCGTCGGGGGCACTATGTTCCTGATGTGGATTGGCGAGCAGATTACCGCCCGCGGCATCGGCAACGGCACCAGCCTGATCATCATGGCGGGCATCGTCGCCAACCTGCCCAGCGCCTTCGCCTCGATGCTGGAACTCGGCCGCACCGGCGCGCTGTCGCCGTTCTTCATCCTGCTGTTCGTCGTGATAGCCGTGCTGACGATCACGGTGATCGTCTTCGTCGAGCGGGCACAGCGCCGAATTCCCGTGCAATATCCCAAGCGTCAGGTCGGCAACCGCATGTTTGGCGGCGACACCACGCATATCCCGCTGAAGCTGAACACGTCGGGCGTGATCCCGCCGATTTTCGCCAGTTCGATCCTGCTGATCCCGGCGACGATCGCCGGCTTCGCGCAAAACGCTCCGGGCTGGGTGCAGTGGATCGCCGGCCAGCTCGCGCACGGCCAACCACTTTACCTGGCGCTGTATGCGTTCATGATCATCTTCTTCTCGTACTTCTACACCTCCGTTGTGTTCAACCCGGAGGAGACGGCGGACAACCTGAAGAAGTACGGCGGCTTCGTCCCGGGCATCCGGCCCGGCAGCGCGACGGCGGATTACTTCGACCGTATCCTGACGCGGCTGACCACCGTCGGCGGCATCTACCTGGTGGTCATCTGCCTGTTGCCCGAAATCCTGATTACCGATTACGGCCTGCCGTTCTACTTCGGCGGCACCTCGATCCTCATCGTGGTCTCGGTCACGATGGATACCGTCACGCAGGTGCAATCGCACCTGATTGCCCATCAATATGAAGGCCTCATGCGCAAGGCCAGACCAAAGGGACGCCGGTGAAACTCATTCTGTTAGGCCCGCCAGGCGCGGGCAAAGGCACCCAGGCAAAGCGCCTGGAGGACCGCTATGGCATCGTTCAGATCTCGACCGGAGACATGCTCCGCGCCGAGGTTGCCGCCGGGACACCCGTCGGCCAGGAAGCCAAGGCGGTGATGCAGGCCGGCGGGCTGGTCTCCGACGACATCCTGGTGCGCATGCTGGCCTCCCGCCTGGAGCAGCCGGACGCGGTGCACGGGTTCATCCTGGACGGCTTCCCCCGCACCGTGCCGCAGGCGGTCGCGCTGGACGCGATGCTGGCCGAGAAGGGCGTGAAACTGGATGCGGTGATCGAGTTGAAGGTTGACGACTCGGCCCTGGTCGATCGCATCGCCGGTCGCTTCACCTGCGCCAAGTGCGGCAACGGCTATCACGATTCGTTTAAGCCGACGGCCAAGGAAGGGGTCTGCGACGTCTGCGGCGCGACCGAATTCACCCGCCGCGCCGACGACAACCGGGAGACGGTGGCCGCCCGTCTGGCAGCCTACCACAAGCAGACAGCACCGATTATTCCGCACTATGCCGCGACCGGGATCTTGAAGACAGTCGATGGCATGGCCGATATTGATGAGGTCTCCCGGCAGATCGACGCCGCGCTTGCAGGGTAATTGCGGAGAGACCTGGACGCGATCACGCAGAGTTGATAAGTCTTCGTTGACTCCTGCGCCGCGCCAACTATAGTCCCGCGTTCCGGCGCTACCCCATATGGGGGGTGGGCGCCGCTTGCGCGTATTTCAGCCTTTCGGGGCAGTCAGGGTCCGGAACACTCCGGACGACAGGAGAGTCGAGCGTGGCGCGTATTGCCGGCGTGAATATCCCGACCAACAAGCGAGTGACGATCGGGCTTCGCTACATATTTGGAATCGGCCCGACGAAGGCGGCTGAAATCTGCACGAAGCTTAGCATCCCCGACGAACGTCGCGTCAACCAGCTTTCGGATGAGGAGATCCTTCGTATCCGCGAACTGATCGACCGCGAGTATCGCGTGGAAGGCGATCTGCGGCGTGAAGTGTCGATGAACATCAAACGGCTGATGGACCTGGGTTGCTATCGCGGCCTGCGGCATCGCCGCGGCCTGCCGGTCCGGGGTCAGCGGACGCATACCAATGCGCGCACTCGCAAGGGCAAGGCGGTTGCCATCGCCGGCAAGAAGAAGGTCACCAAGTAATTCGGCCCCAAAAACGACGACCCCGGGGGCCACCCGATACCTTTGCCGCGCCGGCTTCCGGCGCGGTCAGCAGTTGAAGCAGGATCAAGAATCATGGCGAAACCCGCCGCATCCGCCCGGCCTCGCCGCAAGGAACGCAAGAACATCATCGCCGGCGTCGCCCACGTCGCCGCAACGTTCAACAACACCGTGATCACCATCACCGACGCCCAGGGCAACGCCATCGCGTGGTCCTCCGCCGGCAGCCAGGGCTTCAAGGGCAGCCGCAAGTCGACCCCGTACGCCGCCCAGGTCGCCGCCGAGGACGCCGGGAAGAAGGCGCGTGAGCACGGCATGGAAACGCTCGAAATTGAGGTCAGCGGTCCCGGCTCGGGCCGCGAGAGCGCGCTGCGTGCGCTTCAGGCTGTCGGCTTCGCGGTCTCCACGATCCGCGACATGACCCCGATTCCGCATAACGGATGCCGGCCGCGCAAGCGCCGTCGCGTCTGATCTATACGCCTCGGCCGGGCTGGTCCGGCCGGGACGGAGTTCAAGGGTTCAGGCCCGTGGGTTGAGGTTTGACACTGTCCACAGGACGTGAACCGCGCCCGACGCGGTTCGAAAGGTGTTAGTCGCATGAGGCAGAGCGCAGTTATACAGAGAAACTGGCAATCTCTGATCAAGCCGGAGAAGCTCGAAGTCGAGCCCGGCGCCGATCCATCGCGCGTCGCGACAGTCGTGGCGGAGCCGCTGGAGCGCGGCTTCGGCATGACGCTGGGCAACGCCATCCGCCGCATCCTGCTGTCGTCCCTGCAAGGTGCCGCCGTCACTGCGGTGCAGATCGACGGCGTATTGCATGAGTTCAGCAGCGTCCCCGGCGTGCGTGAGGATGTTACCGACATCGTGCTGAACATCAAGCAGCTGGCGCTGCGGATGCACGGCGAGGGGCCGAAGCGGATGACGTTGACCGCCACCGGCCCCGGCGAAGTTCGCGCCGGGCAGATCCAGGCCGGGCACGACATCGACATCATGAACCCGGACCTGGTCATCTGCACCCTCGACGACGGGGTGAAGCTGGGCATGGAGTTCACCGTCAACCTTGGCAAGGGCTACCAGCCCTCTACCGTCAACCGCCCGGAAGATGCGCCGATCGGCTTGATCCCGATCAATTCGATCTATTCGCCGGTGCGGCGGGTGTCGTACAGCGTGGCGCAGACCCGCGTGGGCCAGGTCACCGACTACGACAAGCTGCTGCTGACGGTCGAAACCAACGGCGCGGTCACGCCGGAGGATGCCGTGGCGCTCGCCGCCCGTATCCTGCAGGACCAGTTGCAGTTGTTCATCAACTTCGACGAGCCGCAGCAGATCCGCCTAGAGGAGCCGCAGGACGACCTGCCGTTCAACCGCAACCTGCTGCGCAAGGTGGACGAGCTGGAACTGTCGGTCCGCAGCGCGAACTGCCTGAAGAACGACAATATCGTCTACATCGGCGACCTGGTGCAGAAGTCCGAACAGGAGATGCTGCGCACGCCGAACTTTGGACGGAAATCCCTGAACGAGATCAAGGAGGTTCTCACCTCCATGGGCCTCGGGCTGGGCATGAGCGTTGCCGGCTGGCCGCCGGAAAATATCGAGGATCTGGCCAAGCGGCTCGAAGAGCCGTTCTGAGCCGGCAATAGGGAAATAGTTACATGCGTCACGGAGTTGCCGGCCGGAAGCTCGGCGTTACCTCTACTCATCGCCTCGCCATGTTCCGGAACCTGGCGCACGCGCTGCTCAAGCACGAGCAGATCACCACCACGCTGCCCAAGGCGAAGGAGCTTCGTCCGGTGGCGGAGAAGCTGATCACCCTGGGTAAGAAAGGCGGCTTGGCGAACAAGCGGCTGGCCTATGCCGAACTGCGCGACGACGTCATCGTCAGCAAGCTGTTTGGCACGCTGGCCGATCGGTACAAGGCGCGCGCCGGCGGGTACACACGGGTGCTGAAGGCGGGGATTCGCTATGGCGATGCCGCCGATATGGCGGTGATCGAATTGGTTGACCGCGACGTGGCCGCCAAGGGCTTGGACAGCGGGCCGGTGGCGGAGAAGGAAGAAGACGAAACCGAAGAGTAGGCCGCTTCCTAGCCGCCTGCTGAGGGTTAGAAGGGCCCTTCCGGACGGTGTTCGGAAGGGCCTTTTCGTTGGATGCGGCCAGCTTTTCGACTTTGGCCCCGCACCCGGCCATGATCGCCTTCGGAACATGCAGCGAGCACCGGTCATGGCATCCAAGACTGCACGGTCATCTGCCCGGGCGAATACCGACGAGAGCGAGGAAGCCAAGTTTGCGGCCTGGCTGAAGGATTTCGACGCCCCACGCTGAGATGGCTGCCCGTCTGGATGCACTGCTATACAGCTTCGGGGTTGATCCCGGGTGCGGCGTCAGCCGTCGTCATGCAGACCGTAGCCGACGTGGCGATACGCATTGGCGGGTTGGAACCAGGGCAGACGGGTCAAAACCGGCTGCAAACTGAATAGCTCACAGCCGCTCTGACGGCTTTACGCGACCGACGAGACCTGGCCCCTCACGGAATCACCCACGGAAACACATACTGCTGCAGCAACACCAACACCCCAAGCAGCAGCGTCAGCGCGATGCTGTGCTTGAAGGTCCGCGCGAACACCACGCCCTCCTGCCCCTTCAGGTCCGTCACCGACACCCCGGTCGCAATATTCTGCGGCGAGATCATCTTGCCCATCACCCCGCCCGAGGAGTTCGTCGCCGCGATCAGCACCGGGTTCAGCCCAAGCTGGTTCGCCGCCACCACCTGCAGGTTCCCGAAGAGCGCATTGCCCGAGGTATCGCTGCCCGACAGGAACACCGCCACCCAGCCAAGGAACGGCGACACCAGCGGGAACAGGAACCCGACCGAGGCAACCGCCTTGCCCAGCGTATAGTTCAGGCCCGAGTAATTCATCACGTACGCCAGTGCGATGATCAGCATGACCGTCAGGATCGCGATCCGGCTCTGCCTCCATGTCGCGCCGACAGCCTTCAAGAACTGTCCGGGGCCGACGCCCGTGATCGCCGCCGTGATGATCGCCGACAGCAGGATCGCCGTCCCGGTTGACAGCGGCTGGAACCCGTAAATCGCCGCATAAGGCTTGTCGTTATACAGCGTGATCGCCACCGCGTTGTGCAGCCCCGGCCACTGGAACGTCATCTGGCCGATGGCGAATACCTTGAAGTGGGTCCACGCGATCACGACGACGGACACCACGATCCACGGTATCCAGCCCTGCCACGCCGGCACCCGCGCCGATCGCGCCGCATCCGTTATGTGCCCGCCGATGGCGAACGACGGATCGGCCTTTGGCTTCCATACCCGCAGGAACAGCAGCGTCACGATCAGGCCGCTCAGCGACGACAGCACGTCGGTCAGCGCATAATCGATGAAGTTCGACGTCACGAACTGACCCGCGGCGAAGCTGACGCCGGATACCAGCAGCACCGGCCAGAGCGCCTTGACCGATCGTCGGCCACCATACAGCGCCATCACATAGAACGGCAGAAACACCGCCACGATCGGCAACTGCCGCCCGACCATCGCGCCAAGCTGCACGGCCGGCAGACCGGTGACCTGGCCGAGCACGGTTATCGGCACACCCAACGCGCCGAACGCGACGGGCGCGGTATTGAAGATCAGGGTAAAGGTCAGCGCCTCCAGCGCCGGGAACCCCACAAGGATCAACAGCGCGCTGGTAATCGCGACCGGCGTGCCGAACCCGGCAATGCCTTCCAGCAGGCAGCCGAAGCAGAAGCCGATGACCACCAGCACGATGCGGCGATCATTCGGCAGATGATCAAGCACCCAGTCGCGGAACGCGTCGAAGCGGCCCGAGGCGACCGCGATATTATACAGCAGCAGCGCATTGAAGACGATCCACATCACCGGCCATAGGGCGAAGACCGCTCCGGCCGCGGCGCTGTCCAGCGCGAGGCCGACAGGGAAGTCCCATCCGCCGACGGCGATCACGAACGCAACGACCAGACCGGCCAGCGAGGCCTGCCAGGCGGGGCGCTTCAACACGCCCAGCAAGACCAGCACCACGGCTATCGGCAGAACGGCAACCAGAAACGACAGAAACAGACTTCCGCCGATGGGCGTCAGCACTTGATGGAACATATTTCCCCGACCTTCCCCGTTTGCCGTCCGCATCAGGTCCTGTGCATTGGACCCGTTTCACGCCGGCAATCTGGATTTCCTTGACGCTACTCAAATCATTGCCTCACCGGGGGGCCGGCGGCAAGAGCGTGGTTCAAGAGGCGGGCCTCTCCAACCGCGCGGCACCGATGATGCGGCCGTCTTCCGCTTGCAGCAGGACCGCGAAGCTTTCGCCGGCGGGCGGCGGCACGCGCAGGCTGATCGCCTCGCCCGTCCAGGCACCAACGGAAATCAGCGACCGGACGATGTTGGACTCCATCAGGGTGCGGTCCCGGTTCTCGCCCCGGCCGATATGCGTTTCATGTGACGGATCGAATCCGACCAGCAGCAACCGGGCCTTCCCCAACCCCGTCCCGGCCGATACCACCAGCGACTGCCCGTCGCGGGACACGCCAACCGGCACGCCGGCGGGGTGTCCCCGTTCGGCGCGGGCAATCGCCTCCAGGCCCTCGGCGCGGTTGGAACCGACGAAGCCTGTCACGCCGTCCACCACCATCTCGGGCGTATAGACGCCGTCCTGGCCAAGGGTGCGTGCGTAGTGCCGCTGGCGCGCGGTCGCCGCATCGAGCGAATACGGATCCTTCCAGCCGAGACTATCCCAATAAGTCACGTGGAATGCCAGCGGCAGCACGTTCTTCGCCTGGTGCGCCAGATCTGTCAGGAACGCGTCGGCCGGCGGGCAGGACGAGCAGCCCTGCGAGGTGAACAGCTCAACCACCACCGGCGCCTCGCGCGCCGGCGCAGGGGTGGCGCACAGGCCCGCGAGGACAAGGCCGAGGCAAGCGCCGCGCATCATGGTTTCCGTCCCTTCCGCATGCAACCCGCGATGCTAGGCTTCGGAACAGCGGCTTGACCACTATCGTCCGCGTGTTTTCGCGCACGAAGACCGTCCAGCGCATACGCGCCATACCGCTTCCTCTCGGCAATTCCTGCATCCGATGCGCTAGTTACGGCGGCCGCGCGACCCGGCGCGGCTGGAGCCAGCGTGCGACGTCCATGAAAGCCAGTTCGACCGCATCGCAACGGGCGATGTTCGCCTTCATCTGCTTTGTCTGGGGCACGACCTGGCTGGCCATGAAGATCGGCATTGCGACCGTCTCGCCGGGCGTTTTCGCCGGGGTGCGATGGACGCTGGCCGGAGCCATCCTGCTGCTGATCCGCCGGCTGCGCGGGGAGCGGGTGATGCCGCCGCCGCGCCTGGTGCCGCGGCTGGTGTTCGTCTCGGTGGTACTGATCTCGCTCAACCAGGTGATCCAGCTTTACGGCCTGAAATACATCACCGCCGGGCTCGGCGCGGTGATCAGTTCAGCGCTGACGCCGCTGGCGTTGCTGACCTTTACGGTTGCGCTGGGGCAGGAACGGTTCAGCCCCCGCCAGCTTGGCGCCATCGCCGTCGGCATCGCCGGCGTGCTGATGCTGTTCGGGCCAGCCGCGCTTGCCGGCACACTGGACGTCTGGAAGGTCGCCGGGGCGGCTGGCGTGGCCGTGGGCTGCCTGTGCTACACCTTCGGCTCCGTCATGACCCGGCCGATGATGCGCACGCTGGAGCCGGTGCAGCTTGCCGGCCTGACCGACTTCATCGGCGGCATGGTCATGCTGCTCGTGTCCCTGGGGATCGAGCCGGGGGCTTGGGAGTCGATCCGGTTGCACTGGGGATGGCCGGCGTTCCTCGCCTGGCTTTACCTGCTGATCCCCGGCGCTTTGATGTCAACCACGATGTATTTCCTGCTGGTGCGCGACTGGGGGGCGAGCCGCCCGGGGACCTACGCCTTCATCTCGCCGGTGATCGCCGTCATCATCGGCTGCAGCCTGTTCGGCGAGGAACTCGACTGGGGCGAGGCTGTCGGCATGATCCTGATGCTGGCGGGTGCCTTCATGGCGCTGCGGTCGCCGCGAGAGAGCGGCAGCGCGGACCGGGAGAGCGTATCGCCGGCCGCCCTGGCGCGCCGTTAAGCGATCGAGCCAGGTCGCGCCCGTTCACGGCTGCGGCGCCCAAGTGTTCTGGCGGGATAGCACCGGGGCGGGTGTGCCTCCGCGCCTTTGCCAGGGAGTTCACGAGGATCCCCAAAGCCGCACGGAGATCGGGGGCGATGCCTGCATGGGAGCCTGATCGGATACGCCTTCTCCGAGGTGAAAAGCGGTGGTCCGGAACCTGCCGCCGCGCCCCGAGGCGCGCGACAGTCCGGGCGCTTCGGGTTGACGCCGGTGTCCATCGGCCGACACTTCTCCCAACGCGGAAACAGGGAGAGATGCCACATGAGCGACGTCAGGATCCTCGCTACCGGCTTCGGCTTTCCGGAAGGCCCTGTCGTCTGCCGCGACGGCTCCGTCATCCTCACGGAAATCCGCAACAACCGGCTTTCCAAGGTCGCGCCGGATGGCACCGTCAGCGTGTTCTCGCGTTGCGGCGGCGGACCGAACGGGCTGGCATTCGGACCGGACGGCGCGCTTTACCTCTGCAACAACGGCGGCAGCCGCTATGTCGAGGGTTACTCGATGGGTGTCGCCCCGCATCCCGATTACAAATTCGGTTCCATCCAGCGCGTCGACACCACCACCGGGGACGCAACGACCCTTTACACCGAGGCCGGCGGACACACGCTGTCGGCGCCCAACGATCTCGTGTTCGATGCACATGGCGGCTTCTATTTCACCGACCTGGGCAAGCGGTTCTCCCGCCACCGCGATCACGGCGGCGTTTATTACGCGTTGCCGGACGGATCGAGGATCACCGAAATCGCCCATCCGATGCTCAGCCCTAACGGTTGCGGCCTGTCGCCGGACGGCAAGACGCTGTATGTGGCCGACACCGAGGGCGCACGCCTTTGGGCATTCGACATCGAAGCGCCGGGCGTGTTGCGCAAACCCGCGCCGCATGCACATCACAGCGGCCGGGTGATCGCCGGGTTGCCGGGCAACGCGCGTTTCGACAGCCTCGCGGTCCTGGCCAACGGCAACATCGCCGTCGCGACGCTGAACACCGGGTTCATCACGGAGATTTTGCCGGGCGGCGATATCGTGCGGGCGGTCAAGATGCCCGATATCTACCCGACCAATATCTGCTTCGGCGGCCCGGACCTGCGGACCGCGTACATCACGTTATCGGACAGCGGGCGGCTGGGCGCGATGGCGTGGCCGACACCCGGGCTGAAACTGAACTTCGGTTGACGCCGGGGGAACTTTCCGGGTTCGGTCGCGTTCTAGAGGCTCCCGGTTTTGCAGGAGGCTTTGACATGAGCGATCGGATACAAGGTGCGGCTCGAGAATTCGGTGGCCGCGCGCAGGAAGCCGTTGGCAACCTGAGCGGCGACACGCGGACCCAGGCACAGGGCCTGTACAACCAGGCGTCCGGCCAGGCGCAACAGGCCGCCGGACAGTTCAGCGACCTGATCAAGTCGCAGCCTATCGTCGCGACCCTGGTCGCCGCCGGCATCGGCTACGTGCTCGGCCGCCTGACGTCCTGACGACAGCCTTGGACTACGGAAGGGGGGCGTATGCCCCCCTTTTTTTCGCCGCCGCCCCATCCCGAGCAGACGAGGTTCCCGATGCCGCCCGCCATCCTGAAGTCACGCGTTCGAGAGGGATCTCCACAGCCGCAGGGCGCCACATGGGACGGACTGGGCGTGAATTTCGCCCTGTTCTCGGCGAATGCGACGAAAGTGGAACTGTGCCTGTTCGATGACTCCGGCCAACGAGAACTGGAACGTATCGAACTGCCCGAATACACCAACGAGATGTGGCACGGCTACCTGCCGGATGCACGGCCGGGAACAATCTACGGATACCGGGTGCATGGCCCGTACGAACCCGAATCCGGCTACCGTTTCAATCCGAACAAACTGGTGCTCGATCCCTACGCCAAGGCCCATGTCGGCAGCCTGAAATGGGATCACGCCGTGTTCGGCTACACGATCGGCGCCGAGGGTGACGATCTGACCTACGATGAGCGCGACAGCGCTCGGTTCATGCCGAAATCGCGTGTCATAGACCCGGCTTTTACGTGGGGGCGCGAACGCGCGCCATCGATCCCGTGGGACCGCACCATCGTCTACGAAACCCATGTCGGCGGCTACACCAAGCTGCATCCGGCGGTGCCGGAGCATCTGCGCGGCACCTATGCCGGCCTCGGCCGCAAGGAAGTCGTCGATTACATCAAGTCGCTCGGCGTAACGTCAGTGGAACTTCTGCCCATCCATGCGTTCGTCAACGACAGCTATCTGCTCGATAAGGGGCTGACCAATTACTGGGGCTACAACAGCATCGGCTTCTTCGCCCCTGATCCGCGCTATTCCGCAGTGCCGGACTTCGTTTTCTCCGAATTCAAGGAGATGGTGGCACGCCTGCACGACGCCGGCCTCGAAGTCATTCTGGACGTCGTCTACAATCACACCGCCGAGGGCAACGAACGCGGCCCGACGCTGTCATTCCGCGGTATTGACAATCCGTCATACTACCGTCTGATGCCCGATCAGCCACGCTACTACATCAACGACACCGGCACCGGCAACACAGTGAACATGAGCCACGCGCGCGTCGTGCAAATGGTCACCGACAGCCTGCGCTATTGGGCCTGCGAAATGCATGTGGACGGGTTCCGCTTCGACCTCGGCACGATCCTGGCGCGCGAGGCGGACGGTTTCAACGAGGCGCACGGCTTCCTGCAAAGCTGCATGCAGGACCCGGTGCTCGCCACCACGAAACTCATTGCCGAACCCTGGGACATCGGTCCCGGCGGCTATCAGGTCGGCGGTTTCCCGCCCGGCTGGGCCGAGTGGAACGACAAGTTCCGCGATACCGTCAGGGGCTATTGGAAAGGCGATGCCGGCAAGCAGGCGGAGCTGGCGACCCGCCTGTCCGCCTCTGCCGATTGTTTCGCCCGCCGCGGGCGCAAGTCCTGGGCCAGCGTCAATTTCATCACCGCGCATGATGGTTTCACATTGAACGACCTGGTTTCCTATAACGAAAAGCATAACGAGGCGAACGGCGAGGACGGGCGCGACGGCAGTTCCGACAACAACTCCTGGAACTGCGGCGCGGAGGGGCCGACCGACGACCCGACGATCATTGCGTTGCGTGAGCGGCAGAAGCGCAACATGCTGGCAACATTGCTACTGGCCCAGGGCACGCCGATGCTGCTGGCGGGCGACGAATTCGGGCGCACGCAGAACGGCAACAACAACGCCTATTGCCAGGATAATGAAATCAGTTGGGTGAACTGGAATTTTGGCGAGAAGGAGGTCGATCTCGCGGAATTCGTGCGCAAGGTGATCGTCCTGCGGCAATCCTTCCCGATCCTCCGCCGCTCCCGCTTCCTGACAGGGGAGTACAATCCGGACCTCGACGTGAAGGATGTGCGCTGGCTGTCGCCGGCCGGGCAGGACATCGAGGACTCGCAGTGGGACGATGCCAACGCGCGCTGCTTCGGCATGCTGATGGACGGGCGTGCCCAGGCCAGCGGCATCAAGCGTCCGGCGATGGACGCCACCGCGTTGCTGGTGCTGAACGCCCACCACGACGTCGTGAAGTTCACGCTGCCGGAAGTCGTCGGCGGCTCGGTGTGGCGCTGTCTGCTGGATACCAATATCCCTGACGACAATGAGCACGCATCCTTCAAGACCGGTACGGGCTATGAGATCACCGGCCGCTCGCTGGTATTGTTCGCGCTCGAACAGGAAAGCCAGCGCTCCGTTGCCCTGCGTCGTGCCATCGAAGCGATCCGGCTGATGGTGGAACGCCCGATCCCGGTGGCGAACCCTGAGACCGGGCCGGAAGCCGAGCGGGCGCTGTCCGTCTAGGCCGGAAGGATATCCGCCGACACGGATGCGCGAGCAGCGGCGCGGTTCATGGCGTCGCTCGCGCAGCGTTTGCGGCATGGCAAATGTATGACGCAGTGTCCGTGTCAAACAAAGTAACAAGGCGTCTCACGCGTGGCGATTTACGCGAAAATTGAGCGGCCGCCGTGCCAGCGGATTGATCAGTTAAAGTCGTAATAAGACACTTTTGAGAATGACGCTTCCGTGATGCTGCACCTGCTCTTTACTGGGCTATAGTGTGTTTGCGCCACGGGTGAACCTCTTACAGGGGTTTAATGTCGATTACGCGTCACCCGAGTGTACCGCCGCCGGCGGCAAGAATACTCTGCGCGCCGGGTTTCTCACACATAATGGGGCATTAACCATGTCAGAAACGACAAAGACCATTGACACCAGCCGGAAGGCGTCCGAAAGCGCAACCCGGTCCGGCCAGGCGACGGTCGAAGCGGTAGGCAGGGCGACCAGGGATACGGTCCACGAAACCGCGAAAGCGGCGCAGAATGGCGCCGATCACGCCAGGGAAGCGGCTCACGGCATCAGCGAGACGCTGTCGGAAACCGCCGATGCGGCCACCGATATGTCGAAGAAAGTTGCGGAAAACAGCCGCGAGGTCATGCTGATGGCCGCCCGCGCCGCCGCCGGTGTCAGCGGCCGGGTCGCCGACATGAGCTACGGCCGTAGCCACGACATGCTGAATTCCACCGTGCACGCCCTTGACGTGTATCGCGATGCGTCGGAGCGTTCGGCCGAGCGGGTGCACGCGCTGTTCTCCAGCTACCTCACGCTGGGGCGCGGACTGCAGCAGATGCAGCACGCCTGGCTGGAAATGGTCGATCACAGCCTGCAAACGGCCTCGCACAAGCCGCAGGACCTGCTGCGCTGCAAGAGTCTGGTCGAATTGGCCGAGGTGCAGCGGGGTCTGTACCTCGATACGATCAGTCATGCGGTCGAATCCGGCAGCCGGCTGCTGGAAATGGCCGGCCGCGCGGCTCAGGACGCTGCCCGTCCCCTGCAAAACCAGCATCATTGAGCGGTCGTTACCCAGTCGGCGCACAATCGGATCCGCCGGCTCCCCCCGGCGATCCGCCTGTGCCGCCTGATCCGGACGACCCGTCGCCGATCGAGGAACCGCCCAGGCCCATCCCAATTCCGGGCGATCCTCCACCTGAACCGTTGCGGGCCATGCAGGCTTGAGCTAACGCCGTCGCATCACCACGGAACGATGCGATGGCGTACACCTTGTGGGACGGGTTTCTCGGCAGCGCCTTCGCGCGCACCCTGGCCAGCCTCGCGCTTGCTTTTGCTCTGGGCACCCTGATCGGCGCCGAGCGGCAATGGCGCCAGCGTTCGGCGGGCTTGCGCACCAACGTGCTCGTGGCCATCGGTGCCGCCGCGTTCACCGACCTTGGGACGCGGCTGCTCGGCGCGGATGGCGCGACGCGGATCATTTCGTACGTCGTGTCCGGCATCGGCTTTCTTGGCGCGGGCGTGATCCTGAAGGAGGGCACGCAGATCCGCGGCCTGAACACCGCGGCGACACTGTGGTGCTCCGCGGCCGTGGGCGCGTTCGCCGGGGCCTCGCTGTGGCCGGAGGCGGCCGCGCTGTCGCTGTTCGTTGTAGCGGGCAACACCCTGCTGCGGCCATTGGTGAACTACATAAACCGTTTGCCGATCGATACGAACTCGACGGAGGCGCAGTATCGGGTGCACGTCGTCACCAACCAGCGGAAGGTGGCCGCGGCGCGCGACATCCTGGACGAAATGCTGGAGCAGGCGGGCTACCCGATCGTCGAGATCGAAACGCTGTCGGAGACCGAAACGCAGGTCGAACTCGCCGCCCTGCTCGCGCCGAGTTCCGCCGAGCCGGCGGTGCTGGACCGGGTTGTCGCGCGGCTGGAAAAATCGCCGCCGGTGGAAAGCGCGACCTGGACGGTCAGCACCACGCCGTAGCGCTATGGCGCCTGCTGGCGCCTACTTGTCACGGCCCGGATCGTTCCTTCTCATGTGTCATGGCCGGCCTTGTGCCGGCCATCCACGACTTTGCCGCGACCTGCACCGCAAGGCGTGGATGGCGGGGACGCGCCCCATGCGTATCAGGATAAGGGGAAGCGAGGGAAAAGTTTGTCCCGGGCCTTGTTTTCTCATCGTCATGGCCCGGCTCGTCCGTGCCGCCACACGTGGCCCGGACGAGCCGGGCCATGGCGAACGGGAGAACGCCTTGCTCCGCGTACACCCTGATCCTGATAGCTATGCGGACAAGCCCGGCCATGACACGGGGGCAACGCCAGTGCGCAGGTCCGCTTAAGTTAGCACCTTTGCGGCTGGTCCGGGCCGGGCCATCACGAGGGGGAGGACGCCGCTCAGTCCAACTGCTTCAGCATCTGTACGATACCGCCCATACAGACCTCGTCCCAGTCTTCCTCGTCGTAACCGGCATGGGCATAGAACCCCGCGGCTTCCGGGGTCGAGTAGACCACCGCCCGATGGCAGCCGAGCGTCTTCACGAACGCCTCCGCCCGCTCCAGCATCGCGCGGCCGTGTCCGCCACCCTGGTGCGCCGGATCGATCGCCACCAGCCGCAGCGCCGCCGCCGCGTTGCGCAGGTCGTCCACCTGGATCGCGCCGATGGGCTGGTCGTCGTGCCAGAGCAGCAAGGGGTGAGTATCCGGGCTGATGTCTTCCTCCGGCTTCGGCAGGTGGAACACCTTGCGGCGAATCCCGTGATAGGCATGCCAATCCTGCGCGCATTGCGGGGGGTCGAGACGGTAGCAACTCTCGCCCTGAGGCCTGTCGGCTGCCATGCGGTGATCCTGATTTGTCATATCCGCCCATTGCGAGCGGCATGGCTGCATCATACGGGCGCGAAGCGGCGAAAGCCAGATGAATGGGTTCTGGCGCCGAATCACTGTTTCTGATCCATTTGCGCGGCATTGACTCGGAGTCGCGCGCCATGGCGGTCGTCATTACAGTCGCCCAGCAAAAGGGAGGCACCGGCAAGACAACTCTTGCCGCCAACATCGGCGCCGCGCTGGCGGCGACGCGCCGGGTCGCGCTGCTCGACATCGATCCTCAGCATAGCCTGACCCGCTGGAACGCACTGCGGCCAAAGTCCGCCGCCAGGCTGACCTTCTCCGACGTTTCCGGCTGGCGCGTCACCGGCGAGCTGGACCGCCTGAGGGCGGCGCATGACGTGGTGGTGATCGACACGCCGCCGCAGATCGACACCGACGCGCGGCTGGCGATCCGCGGCGCCAATTTCGTGCTGGTGCCGGTGCAGCCCAGCCCGCCCGACGTCTGGGCGGCCGAGGGCACCCTGAAGCTGGCCGAGGCGGAGAGGCGCAAGGCCGCCATCGTGCTCAACCGCGTGGCGGCGTCCGGAAAGCTGCGGGAGACCATGCCGGCACAGATCAGGGCAGCCGGCCAGCCGCTGCTGGCGTCCACCATCGGCAACCGCACCGGCTTCGCCACCGCCTTCGCCGACGGCCTCGGCATCACCGAATCGGCCCCTCGATCAATCGCCGCAAATGAGCTACGCGCCCTGCTCACCGAGTTGCTGGAGATGATTGGATGACGACGCTGTACGTGGGCCTGAAGGTGGTGCACCTGCTGTTCGCGGTGCTGTGGGTGGGCGGCATGTTCTTCGCGTTCGCGGTGCTGCGGCCGAGCCTGACGGCGATCGACCCGCCGCAGCGGATGCTGTTGCAGACCCGCGTCCACAAGCGGTTCTTCACAATGATCTGGTACGCCATGCCGCTGGTGCTGCTCTCCGGCTTCGAGATGCTGTGGCTGCGCGGCGGCATGGCCTACGTGACGTGGCCGATCCATGCTATGCTGGCGCTGGGGCTGCTGATGGCGGCGGTGTTTTTGGCGATCGTCTTCGGGCCATACCGCAAATTCCGCCGCACCACCGACCGCACCCGCATGGCGGCGAGCATGACGACCATGCGCAACCTGATTGGCGTCAACCTGGCGCTCGGGCTGATCACCGTGATCATCGCGGGATTGCTTTGACCTTTGGCCGGTACAGCCGGCGCACCAGGGCCGGCATCGTCAGGCCCTGCACCAGGATGGTGAACACCACCACGGCGTAGCAGACCGCCAGCAGGTCGCCGCGGTAGTCCGACGGCTTCAAGGTCAGCGCCAGGGCGACCGAGATGCCGCCGCGCAGGCCGCCCCAGGTCAGCACGGCGATGCTCTTGAACTTCGGCAGGCTGCGGAAGTGCACCAGCGTCGTCGGCACCGCCACGCTGATCAGCCGCGACACCAGCGCCAGGCCGATACCGCCGGCGGCCGAGATCAGCAGCGGCACGCTGATCGTCACCGACAGCAGCGAAAAGCCGAGCAGCAGGAACAGCATGGCGTTCAGCAGCTCGTCCACCAGGTCCCAGAACGCGGTGATCTGGTGGCGTGACGCTTCCGTCATCGCCAGCCGGGTGGACCGCTCGCTGGTGACGAATCCGGCGACCACGACGGCCAGCGGACCGGAGATGTGCAGCGCCGCGGCGAGGCTGTAGGTGCAGGTGGCCAGGGCGAGGGTGACCGTCAGTTCAAGACTGACATCATCGACCAGGCGCAGCGCCTGAAAAGCCAGCCATCCCGTCACCAGGCCGAGCAGGAGGCCGCCGCCCGCCTCGGTGACGAATTCGAGTTCGATCGCGCTGGCGCTCACCGTCTGGCCGTTGGCGTATTCGAGCGCCGCGGCGAAGACGACGACCGCGACACCGTCGTTGAACAGGCTCTCGCCGTTGACCAGCGCCATCGGACCGGCGGGCAAGCCGGCCTCCCGCAGCAGGCCGCCGACGGCGATCGGATCGGTTGGCGCCAGCAGCGCGCCAAGGGTTATGCACCAGGGCAGCGGCACGGCGCCCTGGAAGACGAACCAGATGCCGAAGCCGTAGATCGCGGTGGCCATCAGCACGCCGAGGGTGGACAGCGCCAGGACGGTCCATTTCTGGGAACGCAGGGCGGCCACATCGACATGCAGCGTGCCGGCGAACAGCATGAAGGCCAGCAGCCCGTCCAGGAACACGTGCGGCAGATCGGAGTCGGTGACCAGGGTCGCCCAGCTCCTTTGCAGGTCGATGGCGGCGACCGAGCGATCGACCAGGATGATGATGACCGACAGGACCAGCGACCCGGCCATCAGTCCGATGGCGCGGGGCAGATGCAGATACCGGTGATTGATGATCCCGAGCGTCGCGGCCAGCAGCAACAGGACGGATACGAGTTCGAATGAGGTCATGAAACGAGACGACTCCGGGCGTGTTGCCTCGGCTTACCCTATCGATGCGGGCCGGGCAGCAGCGCGTTGCGGCTTGCGGCGGGATTTCGCACACTGGCGGCCATCGAACAGGGAGAAAACCGATGGACGTTCGCCTCGACGGCCGCACCGCGATTATCACCGGCGCCAGCAAGGGCCTGGGCCTGGCGATGGCGAAGCAGTTCGCCGCATCCGGCGGCAATGTCGCGATCCTGGCGCGCGGCGCCGAGGCGCTGCAGGAAGCCGGGGCGATCGCGTCCGACGGAGCGTCCGGCAAGGTCGCGACGTTTCAATGCGATGTGTCGAAGGCCGACGACATCGCCCGGACATTCGACGCGGTCGTCGGCAGGTTCGGGCAGGTGGATATCCTGGTCAACAACGCCGGGGTGTCGCGGGCGATGCCGTCCGGGCAGATCACCGACGCCATCTGGCAGGAGGATCTGGACCTGAAGCTGTTCGCCGCCATCCGGTTTAGCCGGCTGTGCTGGCCGGGGATGCAGAAACGCAACTGGGGCCGGATCATCTTCGTGCTGAACACGGGGGCGAAGGCGCCGCGGGCCAACGGAGCGCCGACAGCGGTTTCGCGCGCGGCCGGCATGGCGCTGATGAAGGTGCTGGCCGGGGAAGGGGCGCCGCACGGCATCCTGGTCAACGGCATGCTGGTGGGGCTGATCGACTCGGACCAGCACGTCCGCCGCCATCGGAACGCGGGCAGCAACGAGACGTATGAGGCGTTCTGTCAGAAGCTCGCCGCCAATGTCCCGCTCGGCCGCATCGGCAAGGCGGAGGAGTTCGCGGCGATGGCCTGCTTCCTGTGCAGCGACCATGCCGGGTTCACCACCGGGACGGCGATCAACATGGATGGCGGGGCGAGCCCGGTGGTGTGATCAGGACACACTGCCGGGTTGGCCTTCCAGGTCGTTGTCCTGGCAGGCGACCGCAAGAATTTCAACTGCGGATGACGCGACTGCACTCGGATCGTAGCCGGCTCGGCGTAGTCGCGACTGTGCCGGCCGCGTCGCGCCCCTGACGGAGAAGCACCGATCTGCAACGCCGTGACCCGGCGGCGGCCAGAACTCGATGTCGCCGGGCGCGTTCCGGTCGCCCGGGTCCTTGGCGGGATGCCGCGACAGCGACGGCTCCACGCGCTGCAGCAGGATGTCGGCGGCATCCGGCAGAACACGGCCTTGTAGTCGAGGTCGGAGAGCGGCGTGGCGGTGCCGTACAGATGCGAGCCAAACCGCATATCGACGATCACGTCCATTCATGCGTCTCCGGTCCGGGCCTCCTGGATGACGACACTGTTCTGTTCGACCACGCGCCGGAACGGCTCGCTTGTCGTCGCCCAGTCCAGAACGTCTACCCGAAACGGCAGGCTGGATTCGGTAAAATCCTCCCGTATCGCGCCGGTGACGGCCAAGGGTAGCGGCGTGGCCGAGAGAATCGCCAGGTCCAGGTCGGAATAGCGCCGTGCGGTGCCCTTCACCCGCGATCCAAACGCCAGGACGGCAAGGCCGGGCACATGTTTGCTCAGAATGTCTCGCACGATCTCCAGATCGCAGGGCGCCAGGTCAAGCATTCCGGGCCTCAAGCACGGCGAGCAGCCGGGCGGCATCGGCCGCGAAAACGAGGCTCACCGCGTAGACGCGGGCGGCAACGACCGGGTCGTAGGTGTGAGATGTCTCGTTGCGGGCGACGTGATACTGGAACCAGGGATCAACATCCTCGATCAACCCGTTTTCCGCGGCGATCCGAAACAGGTCGCGGCGGCTGACCCCATCCACGCTTGACCTGCCGACATCCGCCTCCAGCCGGCGCTTGATGAATTTCCAGGACAACTCGTAAGTGAACTCGAAGTGCTGGATAGCGCCGGACCGGATCGCATCTCGGGTTACCTCATCCTGCGCCGCCATAAACGCATTGTCTTCGCTTTTGGCGAGGACTGCCCGTAGCGCGGAGACGGCATTGCGGAGGCTATCGAGAATCAGTGGCATGGTCTCTCCTGATCGGACTGATTATACCCGGTTCAGCGGCTACAGCGATCCATCAAGAAATGCCTCAACCGGCGCCAGGGACCGTGCCGGCGCTTCCTCCATCGGCACATGTCCCAGATCCGGGAACACCAGCAGCCGGGCGTTCGGCATGGCCGCCAGATAGTCCCCGGCGTTGCGATACGGGATGAACCCGTCCTTCTCGCCCCAGACCAGCAATGTCGGCGCCTGAACGTGGCGCAGCAGCGGCTCCGGCGGTTCCAGCATCACCTGCCTGGTCCGGTCCAGCAGCGCCTGCCGCACGCCGGGGGCCAGGAGCATGTCGCGATACCGCCGCACGGTCTCGGGCGTCAGCCGCCTGTCGTCGCCGTAGGCCGGGTCCAGCGTCATCCGCAGCAGGGGTGCGGGCAGCGTATACGGCAGGATCTCCGCCACCGCGGGCACCTCGGGCTTCTTGCCGTACGTGAATTCCGGGCTGGCGAACCCGTCGGGCGAGATCAGCACCAGCCGGTTGACGCGGTCGGGATGCTCGAGCGCGAACATCCAGGCCAGCCGCCCGCCCATCGAGTTGCCCACCAGCGAGGCCCGCGTGATCGACAACTTGTCCATCAGGGCGGCCAGCACCTCGACGCCGCGGGTGTCGAAGTAGTCGCCGGTCGGGTCCGGCCCGGTCAGCCCGAAGCCCGGCAGGTCGTAGCGGATCACCCGGTGCCCGTAGGAAAGTGCCCGCGCCCACGGCTCCCAGGTCAGCAGGCTGGAGCCGAGGCCGTGCAGCAGGATCACCGGCGGCGCGTCCCGTGGCCCGGTGTCGCGCACATGCATCCGCATGCCGGCGACCATGAGGAATTCCGAGGGCGGCTGCGCGTAATGTGCCTCCAGTTCGGCGCGCGGCTTGTCGGGCGCGTAGAGCCAGATGCCGCCGCCGATGAGGCCGAGCGCGGCCAGCAGGAAGATCATGGGCGCACGCCCTTCATACCAGTCCTCTCGCCGTAAACCGTTACGGCCCGGCCATGGCACAAAAGGAGACACCGCGCCGAGCCGGTGAAGTTTGCGCCCATGCGTCGCCCTCGGGGCGGACGGGTGCTATTCAGGCGGTGCCGGGTCGCGAGTCAGTCCGTACGGCTCGACCAGCGCCCAGACGTGATCGGGGACCATATTACGCATGCGCTTCGGGTGGGCGCGGCGGAGGTGCAGCACCGTCTCGACCGCCTTCATCTCCAGCCGCGCGCGGGCAAACTCCAGCCCGCGAGGACCGATGCGGGGCATCAGCCAGCCGACGAGGGGACGCATGAAATTGGGCATTCCGCGCAGCGGCAGGCCGCCGGCGGCGCGTTCGGTGTTCTTCATGAAGCCGGTCACCGGGCCCTTGCGCTTGCCGGCGCTGCCGGGTTCGGAGGTGCGGATCTCGTCACCGAGCAGCCCGAGCAGTTCCTCGCCGCGCTGATTACGCACCAGCAGCCACTGCTCGCCCTGGCCGCCCATGTAGCCGACGGTGATGTCGGCCAGCACGTTGGTGTAGTCGACGCACGTGCGGCACGTCATCGGGAAGAAGTCCGGCGGCAGCTTCGATATCGGCAGTTTCAAAAATGGGATTTCCTTCACCCTCCCGTCGGTGAAGCGCAGCTCGACATGGAAGTCGGCGCGGAATTCCAAATACGTGATGGTATCGGGGTCGTCGGCCAGCAACGCCAGGAACTCATGGAACCGCTCGGTGGTGGTGTTGTCGGAGCAGGGGGTGCCGATGACATACAGCCGCTCCAGGCCAAGCTCCCGCTCCAGCGACCGCAACGCGTAGACCTGGCAGGGGATGCCGATGACGGCGAGGCGCTTGTAGCCTTTCTGCCGCGCCGGCTCCAGCAAGGCGAGCAGCGGCGCGTAGCCCATCCGCATGCCGCGGCATTGCGCCATCCCGGCCGGATCGGTCACCAGCACGGGCACCGGCTTCCATTTGTCGTTTGCATCGGCCGCCATGGTCAGCACGGCATCGACGGCACCGGTTTCCAGCAGGCGCTGGCCGATGCGGGTAGTGATGCCGGTCCATTGCGCGCCGGGCAGGGGCGAGACCATGGCGGCGCGCAGCATGCGGCGGAACGGGCCGAAGAAGATTTCGTCGCTGCGCGCCGGGTCGCGGGTCCGTCCGTGCACGCGCGCTTCCATCCCCGGGTAGTCCGGCTTGATGAACTGGCAGGCCTGGCCGCAGCGCTTCGGGTCCTCGGTGCGGGAGACGCCGCAATCCGTGCACAAGCCCCGCGGCGCGGCATCGCGCATCGGGGGCGCCCAGACCGGCGCGGGGGTATTTTGCTCAAGGTCCACGATTTGCCGCCTCCGTTCCATCGGGCGGGACAATTCTGCTTTCGGCGGGTTTGCGCAACCGTCCGTTAAGCCGTGCTGTCAAGCAGCGTCCGGGACACGATCCCGGCCAACCGTTCGTAGTCCTCGATCTCGTTGTAGGCGAAGGCGGACAGCCGCAGCCAGAGCGCGCCATCCATCGCATGCACCGGCGCATCGGTCCCGGCTTGCAGCAGCCGCGCGCGGATCGCCAGCGCATGGTCCGCGGTTGGGTCAGCGACAGGCAGTTGGATAACGCCCATCGCCGCCGCCAGAGCGCCGGCGCGGGTGCCCAGGCGCTCGGCCACCAGGACCGTGCCGGCGGCGGCGAGGCCGCGGTTCCGCTGGCGCAGGCCGGCATCGCCCAACCGATGGTGGAAGGCGACGGCATCCGTCACCGCCAGGAAGCGGCTCGGGTCAGTGGTGCCCGTCCAGTCGAACTCGGCGAGGAAGCCCTTGTCGAAGCCGTGGGAGATCGTCAGCGGATGCAAACCGGCCTGCCGCGCGGGCGAGGCATGCAGGAAGGCGCAGCCTTTCGGCGCGCAGAGCCATTTATGGCAGTTCCCGGCATACCAATCGGCGCCGATGGCGGTGATGTCGAGATCGATCTGGCCGGGCGCGTGGGCACCATCGATCAGCACCGGCACCTGCCGCGCATGGCAGGCCCGGACGATCCGGGCCGCGGGCAGGACAATGGCGCTGCCCGAGGTGATGTGGTCGATCACCGCCAGCCGGGTGCGCGGCGTGATCGCCCCGGTGATCGCGGCGACCAGACTGTCCTCGGTCGGATCGGGAAACGGGACCGACGCCTCGGCGATTCGGGCACCGGAGCGCCCGGCGGCGAACCGTACGGCGTTGCGGACGGCGCCGTAGGCGTGGCTGAGGATCAGCACCTCGTCGTCCGGCCGCAGCGTCAGCGAGCGCAATACGGCGTTGCAGCCGGTCGTGGCATTGTCGACGAAGGCGATGCCGCCGCCGTCCGCGTGCAGGAAGCGGCCGAGATCGTCCGCCGCCTGCCGCAGTGCCGCCGGCAGGACGGTGGACATGAACCGCGTCGGCTGCGCCTCCATCCGGTCCTGCCACGCCCTTTGCGCCGCCAGCACCGCCCGCGGGGTCGCGCCGAAGGATCCGTGGTTGACGGTCAGGAAGCCGGGGTCGAGGTCCCATTCATGGCGAATGGCGTGCCCGAGGCGTGGCGGCATGGCGGAGGCTTTCGAGGGGTCGCCGGGGCACTCTGGCACGGTGCCATCAATCCGGCACCTGCCCCGTTGGTCAGGCCTCCGCGGTCAGGAGCAGGTCTTGCCGCCGCTGGGCCGATCGCCGGCGGCCTTGGCGGCAGTCTCTGACATGTAGGAGCCGGCCTTGGTCTTGCCGTAGTAGCGGTCGCCCTGGCAGTGGTAGACCTTGCTGGATTCATTGACCCAGACCTGACCGGTACCGCCGCCAGGAGCCTGCGCGGTGGTTTTCGAAGACTTCTTTGTCGTCGTCGTCTGGGTCGCCGGGGCGGTGTCGGGCGTTTTTGTCGGCGTCGCGTCCGCCTGCATGCCGGTGGTCGCGGCCGCCGGCGCCGATCCCCAGGTGCCAACCCCGCCATGGCCGCGGCAGGCGCCGGAGCGCGAAGCGCCGGAGAACGACGAGCCATCCTTGCAGGTCGCGGTCACGCTGGCCGGCGTTTGCGCGTAGGCGCCGGCGACGGTGAGCAGGCCCAGTCCGAGCACACAGGACAGCAGTGTGGTTCGCATGGAGAGTGTCTCCGCTGTATGATACTCATACAGTGGTATTAATTTGTTCGCGCGGGCAAGTAGGGAGGAAGGCTCCGACTGATCACAATCGAGCCAGTATTTCGATCGGTACGAGTATTATTGCCCTATCTGGCCCGTTTCTGCCTAGGCGATCCGTTCAGGCGTTCTTCCCCAGGATCGCGCCGCGACTTGCCCAGGCGGCGATGCGCAAGAAAGTTCCCATGAGCGACAACGTGATGAACGGAACATATGTGACAAGATTCCAGATGGTGCCCGGAGCTGGAGCGCTCACGAAACCGAATAGAAACGCAAAGGAAATGCATTCCATTCCGGCAAGGCGTATCATCCGCCAGCGCACCTGACCCAAGGCCAGTGCAAGCCGCCTGATCGACAGCAACGCCAGGAGATAAGTCCAGAACACGCCAGCGGCAAAGAACCAGAACACCGGTCCTGACAACGGCGGCTGATCGGATATCGAATAGAGCCAGACCACAAGACCAACATGGACCGCACGGGCGGAAGCAAAGGAGAGCCCGAACTCCCGCCCGCGGCAGGCGATCGCCTCGAATGCCGAACCAAACAAAGTCCTGAGGGCGCCCCCGGCATAGGCCAGCCAGAACAGCAGGTACGAAAAGCGGCACGTGGCCTGGATTGCACGGTCAAGACCGGTCGTGCCGGTTCCGAACAGATAAACCGCTCCAGCGGCCAGCATCATTGCGATACAAAACGCAGCAATGACAAAGCTGCCGCCGATCGGCTTTTGTTTCATGTTCGTGTACGCTTCTCGAGACTTTCCCTTGCCATACTAATGGCAAGGGAACGGTCGGTCCACTGCCCAATTTCCCGTTTCGGTACCGCGGATGATCAGACGGACGAACTCGCCATCATGGCGTTCGGGACCGCACCGCCGCCCGCCTCCACCGCCGGCAGGCAGACCGTCGCCGTGGTGCCCTCGCCGGGGGCGCTGACCAGACGCAGATGGCCGCCGGATTGGCGAACGAAACCAAACACTTGCGACAGGCCAAGGCCGCTGCCCTTGCCGACCGCCTTGGTGGTGAAAAACGGCTCGAACACCCGTGCCATGATCTCTTCCGTCATGCCCTCGCCAGTGTCGCATACCGAAACGGTGACGAAATGTCCGGGTTTCGCGTCCGGATTGCCGGTCAGGTCATCGGCGCTGAGCGTTTCGACGCCTGACGAAATGATCAGTCTGCCGCCTTGCGGCATCGCATCGCGGGCATTGATCGCCAGGTTCAGGATGGCGGACTGGAAATGCGCCGGATCGGCCTCGCATACGGGCATCGGGTCGGCGAACTCCATGCGGAACTCGACCGTCGCGCCGAGCGTGCGCAGCAGCAGAGGTTGGAATTCCGCCAGCAGCCGGTTGACGTTAACCTGTTCGCTTCGCAGTGCCTGCCGCCTTGCATAGGCCAGCAGGCTGCCGGTCAGGTCGGCACCGCGCTTCGCCGCCTGCTCCGCCGAAATCGCGTAGCCCAGCACCTTGTCGTTGCCGGCCGACAGGCGGCGTATCAGGTTCAGGTTGCCGATGACCACCTGCAGCAGGTTGTTGAAGTCATGCGCGATGCCACCGGTCAGGTGGCCGATCGTCTCCATTTTCTGCGACTGGTGCAGGGTCTGCTCGATGGTCTTGCGCCCCGCTATTTCCGCGGACAGCCGCTCGTTCGTTTCGGTCAGTTTGCGCCGCTGCCGCCGCAGCGCGTACTGTAGGCGCATCCGCGCGCCGAAGCCGTTATGGGCACGGAGGTTGCCGACACAAAGCGACACGGCGAAGATGATGACCATCAGCGCGGAAAAGTCGCGCTGCTCCGAGCCCTGGAACAGAAGGCTGACCGCCAGCGGCAGGCTCGCCGGCAGGATGAAGGCCGCGGCGGTGGGGAAATGGGTGAAGTTGACGGTGGTCGCACCGGCACACATGCCGCCGACGACGAACGCAACAAAAAGCTGTAGTGTTTCGCTCGCTGGAAACATGACGGCCAGTCCGCCGCCCCACAGGCAGCCGGCGGCGAGCGCGCTGAGAATGCTGACCGCGGACCAGAGACGCGTCTCGCTGCCCTCCGGCCGGCGTCGGAAGAACACCGGACGCAGGGCGAGCCGCGCGGCAGACAGCGCGCCCAGCAACACGAGCCAGACCGCCAACACCAGATGGCTTGTGACCGGCGCGAGCACGGCCGCCGTCAAGCCAGCATTCAGCATCGTGACCGACAGGGTCAGAGGCAGTTGCTGGAAGACGGACCGCAGCCGTTCGGTTTCGATCAGATGGCTATCCGGGTCGGACGGCATCCTGCACTCCAGTCCGGGGCTGAATCAGTATCAGCCGAACCGGATGGAAGCAAGCGATCCCGTCAGAAGCGAACTTTCACCCCCAGGCTCGCGGTGTTGGCGGCGCTCGAGTAGCTGCCCGCCAGAAGGCCGGACGTCGCCGACGCCTGGGTGCTGACCGGCGCCGCGGTGAAGAAGACGTGGGCGTAAGCGACCTGCAGCGTCACGTTGGGCAGGATGTCATACTGGGCGCCGATGCCGAGGATGTAGCGGTTGCTGTCCGGAATCCGCGAGGTCCGGTTGCCGTCGGTCACCGGGCTTTGGTCAAAGCCGAAACCGCCCTGCAGCAGGACCTTCTCGGTCGCCCGATAGTTGGCGCCGACGGACACGGCGACGGTGTTTTGCCAATTCTCCTGGATGGTTGTCGGAGCGGCATACGGCGAAGACGGGGTGATCACGATGTTCTGCAACAGCGACCAGTCGGTCCAGCTCAGATCGGCCAGCAGGGCGAGTTGCGGCGTGGCCTGCCAGTACGCGCCCAGTGTGACGCTGTCCGGCAGGGTGACCTTCGTGCTGGCCGATGAGTTCTGCGTATAGAGCGCCGCCGCGAGCTGCGGTGCCAGGGCACCGATCGCGGGCGGGATGTAGATCGACTGCGTGCCCGAAATGTCGTGCTGGATGCGGCTGCGGTAATCGACACCGAACCGCAGGTCCTGCGTCGGCTGATACAGCACACCCAGGTTGTAGCCCACGCCGACGTCGCTGCCGTGCAGATCGGCCACCGGGTCGCCGAGGACGGCATATGGACCGGTGTTGATCGCCTGCGTCAGGCGGGCGTTGAAAGTGTCGACGACCGGCCCGCCGCCGATGGACCACTGCTCGTTGAACTTGTACGCCGCCGACAGGGTGAACGCGGTGTCGGTGATCGAGGAGACGAGGCTCTGGTAGCGGCCGACGAAATCGGCCGGGTTGCTGACCCGCTGGCCGAACGGGGCATCGGCTGCGATGCCGAGCTTGAAGTCGGGGGTGACGCTCCAGAGGCCGTAGACGCCGCCGGTCGCGGCCGACTGGATCAGGTTGCCGCCGGTGGTGCCCGGGATTGTGGCTCCGCCGCCGACATAATTGGCCCCCGAGAAGCCGATGCTGGGGAAGATGCCGTTGACCGAGCCGTCGATCTCGTTCTGGTTCAGCCGGGCCATGCCGGCCGGGTTCGACCAGACCGTGGAGGCATCGTACGCCTTGGCGGTGTCGCCAGCGAAAGCGTTGGCCATCCAGTCGGCGCTGCCTTCGCGCAGCTCGAAGCCGGAGGCGCGGGCCCTGGTGGTGAAGGTGGTGGCGTTGGCCGCCACGGCACACGCGGCAGCCGCACGCATGGCACGGCGCAGGTATGGTGTTCGCATCTGGTCTGGTTCCTCGCGCCCGGCGCCCCTGACGGCGCGCGCCTTGTTGCTAACGGTAGTGGGATTGCCGTAACAGTTGCGACAAAGCAAGACGGATGGCGAGATTTCCGCCCCGCCGGTCTAAAAATGTCAAGCGGTGATGCAAAAAGGATGCTCCGGGACCGGGCTGGTGCCGGGTGAGGGATTTGAACCCCCGACCTTCGGTTTACAAAACCGCTGCACTACCGCTGTGCTAACCCGGCCTGACGCAAGTCAAAAGACGCTGGCAAGCCAGACACACTCGATATCCGCACCCGTCCGGCTTGCGGTTGCGACGAGGGCTTATAGCGGATGTCCGTTGGATGATCCAGACGTTCGCGATCCCGGCCCGGGGGTGCGTGGCCTTCACGGCCCGTCCCGCCTGACACCCTGTCGGCGTGCACCGCCGCCGTGGCGCGCAGCTGTCAACCGGCGTGAGCTTTGACCCTTTGAACCCGGCCACCAATCTCCGCCCGACATGTGAGGTAATTCATAAATTCTAAGCCGAAGTTTGGCATGCTGCGGAAATTCGCCGGATCTGGAAAGGCGGCTTTCGATGCCCAAAGACGAGTCGGAACCCGCAAGGGACGAAAAAACGACAGGGTCGGCGCTTTATTGAAACTTCCGAGTATGATGGAACATCCGTGTCGAAGTTTTCGTTGAACCCCCGATTGCGCTGGCTGCCATGGCATCCATGACCGGCCGAGACAAGCCGAAGGCGTGTCCCGAATGCGTCGTAGCAACGATTGGATTTCCTTTTGCGTGAGCGGCCGACATGTCCGGCGTGATGGGTTTTCCGACCGGTGACGACCGCGACTTCAAGTGCGATGGACGCGCGGATCCGACCACCTCACGCGGGGTGACCTGCGATCAGACGGCCGATCGGCCGGGGCAACGCGTTGAGCCCGTCCACGACGATCCGCGGTTGCTCCGGTCTTGTCGGCCCGCTGTCGCAAAACCTGTTCGGGCGCGACCGCGCCCGTCAGGCGATCGGGCGTGTGTTGAATAGAGGGGAGAGATATGGCACCGCCACCACGCAGGACCGTTCAGACGCGCGGACCGAATCCGGGGCCGTGGGAGCCCGGTGCCAATTCCGACATCGGCGCGTTTGGCGAACGCGACATCGCCTTTATGGGCGGTGAGAACGGTTGGGAGTTTTTCGACGCGCCCGGCAGCCATGCACCCAATGCCCACGGGTTCGATGGCATTGCGTACAACAGCCGGACCGGTGAGACGATTGTTTACGACAACAAAGATTTTCTGGGCCGGCTGCGCAAGGATGGCACGCGTGGACCGGCTTACGTGGGATCGGGCCAGGCGGATGCCCTAACCCGCAATCTTGAGCAAAATCTTGAAGAGACAATCCAAAAGCTCGAGCAGGGCGCGAGCAAGATTCATCCGAATGGGCAGGCTTCCCTGGAGCAGGTCCTGCAGCATCTCCGTGATGTGCGGACGGCGCTCAAAAGCGGACGGGGCTGGCCCAAGAAAGTGTCGCTCGCCATTACCAACGCGGGCGGCACGGTGGGCAGGATTTCGCCAAAACTTGAGCGTGCGGGCATCAAGTTCATCGACGTACGGCTTTTGCAACTGATTAAGAAGCCGACGAAAGAGGGGCGCATGGCGCTGCGCGCCCTACGACAAACGTTACGCAAGGCAACGACGGACGGAGAGCTGAAGGCGCTCAAGGCACTTGCCGCCAAGCGGGCAACAGCCGTTGCCGAGAAGAAGGCCGCCGAGGCAGTCGCCGGCAGGGCCCTGGATAAGGCGCTGCTGCGGCTTGGCGCCAAGGCAGCCGCCAAGCGCGCCTCCCAGCTTATTCCGTTGGCGGGAGCGGCCTGGGCGCTTCCCGACGCGGCCGCCGGCGTGGAGGATATACTGCGCGGCCATACGGCGCGCGGGCTTGCGGGCGTGGGCATGGCGATCGGCGACGTCGCGGCGCAATTCCTCAACATCGGCGATCTGGTCAGCGGCGTCGGGGGCACGGTGTTGGACGTGGCGGCGCAGGGCGCGCTGGCGGCCGGACAATTGAAGCTCGCGATGGAGCGTGCGCGGGAGAAAATGAGGGAGCTTGAGCAGGAAATCGAACGTAGCGGCGTGCCGGGCGACGACCGCCTGCGCGACTATTACGGTCTGGACGACGAAGCGGTGCAGGACCTGAAGCAGAGCCAGCAGCCGCAATCAATTTGTGATCCGGCGCCGGAAGACCTGCCGCCGGACCCTGACTGGCCCTACCCGTTGGAGCAGGCGGTGCCCCCTACGCTCGAACCTTTCGTTAATCCGCAACCTTCCGGGGGATCGCCGCCCCCGAAACAACCGCCGCCACCGGCGCTGGCGCCGGCACCGCCGCCCGCAAGCCCGCAATGGTCGCCTGGCGACCTGGTGAGCTGACCGGACCGCCGTCCCGCAACCGTCGACGCCCGGCAGTTGCTGCGCGCATACCGGTCAGCGCCGGGGGCTGCCGGTAGTATCACTCCGCCGCGGCGGCTGCAGACGACGCGTCGGTCTCGATGTCGATCGTCACCTCACCGGCCAGTACGCGCCTGGCCAGGCTGGTATCGAGATCGTTCTCCCAGCCGCCGATGACCACGGTCGCGACGCAATTGCCGATCAGATTGCCCAGCGCGCGGGCCATGCCGATGAACCAGTCGATCGACAGCACGAGCACAAGCCCGATCGCGGGTATCGCCGGAACGGCGTTGAGTGTGGCGGCCAGGATGACGATGGCCGAACCGGGGACGCCGTGCGCACCCTTGGACGTGACAAGCGAGATGCCGAGCACCAGAAGCAGGTCGCCGAACGACAACGGCGTATTCGTCGCCTGCGCAATGAAGACGGTCGCCAGCGTCAGGTAGATGGAAAACGCATCCAGATTGAATGAATACCCCGTCGGCACCACCAGGCCGACGACCGAGGACTTCACCCCCATGCGCTCCAACTTGCGCATGATCTGCGGCAGCACCGCGTCGGAGGAGGCCGTCGCCAGCACGATCGTCAGTTCTTCGCGGAGGTAAATGAGAAACCGCAGAATGCTAAGGCCTGTCGCGAAGCGCATGACCGCGCCAAGCACCACGATGACGAAGAACGCGACGGCGAACCAGAACAGGAACACCAGCGAAGCAAGTTGCTTGAGCGAACCAACTCCGTATTGGCCTACGGTGTACAGCGACGGCCCCCAGCACGCCGAGCGGCGCCACGCGGACGATCAGACCCATCGCGCGGAACAGGACCTTGGAGACAGCATCGATCAGGCTGGTCACCTGCCGCGCAGGTTCGCCGACCAATGCGAGGCTCACGCCGAAAATGATGGCAAAGAACAGCACCTGCAACACATCGTTGCGGGCGAGCGCATCGAACGATGTCGTGGGGATGATGTTCAGAATGAAACTGCCAATCCCGCCGCCCTTGAGCTTGTGGGCGTTATCGGCGTAAGTCGCCAGAGCGTGGCTATCGAGGCTGGCGGTGTTGATGTTCATGCCCTCACCGGGCGCGACCAGATAAGCGAGGATCAGGCCGACGATCAGGGCAACCGTCGTCATGACCTCGAAATATACCAAAGCCTTGCCACCGACCCGGCCGACTTTTCTCAGGTCTCCGGCACCGGCGATGCCATGCACGACGACGCAAAAAACGATCGGCGCCACGATCATCGATATGAGCTTCAGGAAAGCGTCGCTGAAGAACTTGAGCCCGACCGCGAAGGCTGGGGTCATGGTGCCCAGCACGATGCCGAGGATCAGGGCGACAACCACCTGCCCGAACAATGAGGTGTAGATCGCTGGGGACTTTTTCGGCGATAGCAGCTGGACCGTGCCTGTGCTCATTAGCGAAACCTTTCTCTGGATGGTCCCCCCGCCGCCGTGCCGTGTCCTGAAACTGGTCGGGTAGCCCGGGATTTGCGGCGCTCGTTTCTGCAAGAGTCGCGGATGGGCGACACAAGGCCGGCCGTGACGCAGGGGGCAAGCACGCTGACAATCCGCTTTTCGGTCGCCCGGCATGACGGCGCTGCCCAGCAAGATGCATGGAGGCCCGGGCACTGCCCGGTTTCCGAGCAAAACCTGCCCCAAAAGCTGCTGGCGCGGTCGGAAGGCCGTTCCGGTCACCGCGCAGCCGCAGCGTTCACATGCCGGTTGTTGCATTTTACCGGTCGCCGTTGAGTTCCGCCCATCGAGCCCGTCTTCCCCGTGATGGCCATGACGATTCGGAGGCGGACAGGCGCTTTCACCGGCCGTTGGCATTGGCACCGGGGAATGGTCTACGCGCTGATTGACCACGCGGTGGGTTGGGATTCCAGGCATGGGAGGGCACACTCACGAATTGCGCGTCAGTTCCCCATGAGCAATCGACGTGCCATCGGCGCTTCCTGGGAGCGGCGGATCATCCACAGCCTCTAGCCCGGCTCGATCCGCTGTCCCGAAGCCGCGTCGAAGACCTGTGCCCGATCGGCTTGAACCGACACGCTGACGCTGTCGGCCGGCGCGATCGCCCCGGCGACTTTCACCACAACCGTAACGTCATCCTGCGCCAGGACGCGTCCATGCAACAGCGTCTCGGAACCAAGCGGCTCCACCAGGTCCACGGCAAGCTCCAGGCCCTCGCCACCCAACAGAAGGTGTTCCGGGCGGATGCCCAGGATCACCGTCTCGCCCGGGCGCCTTCCCGTCAGCGGAACGAGCAGCCCCGCGTCAAGCTGTACCGCGGTGCCGTCCATCACCAACCGGCCGGGGAGAAAATTCATGGTGGGGGAGCCGACGAATCCCGCGACGTAGGTGTCGGCCGGGCGCTCGAACACCTCCATCGGCGTGGCCAACTGGGCCGGACGTCCTTCGTGCAGGATCAGCAGGCGGTCGCCGAGGGTCATCGCCTCGACCTGGTCGTGCGTGACATACAGGCTGGTGACGCCGAGGCGCCGTTGCAACTTGCGGATCTCGGCGCGCATCTGCACGCGCAGCTTGGCGTCGAGGTTGGACAGCGGCTCGTCGAACAGGAAAAGCTTCGGGTCGCGCACGATGGCGCGGCCCATGGCGACGCGTTGCCGCTGGCCGCCGGACAGTTGCCTCGGCTTGCGGGCGAGCAATGCTTCCAAACCCAGAAGGGAAGCGGCTTCCTCGACTTTGCGCGCGATCTCGCCGCGCGACAGGCCGCGGATGCGCAGGCCGTAGGCCATGTTGTCGAACACCGACATGTGTGGATACAGCGCGTAGTTCTGGAACACCATGGCGATGTCGCGCTCCGACGGGTCCAACTGCGTTACGTCCCGACCGCCGATGACGATCCGCCCGGCGGTTGGTTGTTCCAGACCCCGCAACAAGTCGCAATAGCGTGGATTTGCCGCAGCCGGAGGCGCCGACGATGACCAGCATCTCGCCGTCGGTCAGCGACAGGTCGATCTGGCGCAGCACCTCGGTGGCGCCGAAGTTCTTGCGCAGACCTTGGATGCTGGAGGGTCGCCATCTATTTCTCGCCTTCGGTCAGGCCGGCGACGAACCAGCGTTGCATCAATATAACAACCAATACAGGCGGAAGTAATGCCAGCACGGCGGTGGCCATCACCGCACTCCAATCGGTTTGTGTTTCCTGGCCGATCATTTTGACGATGCCGATGACGATGGTGTCGAGGCGGGGGTCGGTCGAGACAAGTAATGGCCAGAGGTATTGGTTCCACCCGTAGACAAACAGGATGACGAACAGCGCGGCGATGTTGGCGCCGGAGACCGGCAGCACGATGTCGCGCAGGAAGCGCAACGGTCCCGCGCCGTCGATGCGGGCGGCCTCGACCAGTTCGTCGGGGATGGCGGTGAACACCTGGCGGAACAGCAGCGTGGCGGTGGCCGACGCGATCAGCGGGACCCACAGGCCGGTAAATGTGTTGATCAGGCCGAAGCCGGCCATGACGGCGTAGGTGGGGATGATGCGCACCTCGACCGGCAGCATGAGGGTAACGAAGATCAGCCAGAACGCGGTCTGGCGGAACGGGAAGCGGAAGAAGACGACCGCGTAGGCGGACAGGATCGAGATGAAGATCTTGCCGGTAGCGATTGCGGCGGCCATGCCGAAGGAGACCAGCAGCATGTGCCAGACGGGCTGGGTTCCCGGGGTGCCGTGCAGGAGTACGCGCGGGTAGACGGACAGGTTGGCGAGGTGAGGCAGCAGGGACAACTCGCCGCGCATGATGGCGTCGGAGTCCTGGGTGGAACCGGCGAAGACCAGCCAGACGGGGAAGGCGAACAGCAGGACGCCGAGGGCCAGGATGATGTGGGCGAGGTAGTCGGGGCGGTTGTTCATCGGAGGCGGGTTGCTTCCGTTGAGCCGTGACCGGGCCTGACCCGATAGGCGTCAGGATAAGG
>CAWCOW010000001.1:707500-2357203 GCA_963797305.1 uncultured Alphaproteobacteria bacterium | reverse complement strand
GACGACGCCAACTTCTTCTTCGAGAATACGCTCAATCCGACCGTCGACCCGGCGCCCACGCCCACGGAAACGCTTGCGGCGATCAATAAGACGGCGAGCGAGCTTTCAACCGCCGCGGGCGATCAAGAGACCCAGGCCGCCGCGCAGGCGCGCCGGCTCGCGGGCGCGCTGACCACTTTGGCGAGAGCGCCGCCCGCGACGCGAGAGGCGGCCGAGCGCGTGCTGATCACCCCGCTCATGACCATGCTGAGCCAGGTGCGCGATCTCTTCAAGGCTGGGCACGTGACGATCGACACGCTTCCGCCCGCGCTCAAGAGCGACTGGGTCGCCCCCGACGGCGAGGTCAAGATCGAGGTTGCGCCGAGCGGGGACGGCAATGACAACGCCGTCCTGCGCCGCTTCGTCGATGCGGTTCGCGCGGTCGCGCCCCAGGCCGCCGGGGCGCCGGTCTTCATCGTCGAGGCGGCGGCGACCATCGTGAAAGCGTTCCTTCAGGCCGCCGCCTGGTCGCTCGCGTCGATCGCGGTGATTCTCTTTGTGGCTCTGCGGCGCTGGAAGGACGTGGCGCTGACGCTCGTGCCCTTGCTGGTCGCCATCGTCGTTACGCTCGAAGTCTGCGTCGCGATCGGGCTCAAGCTCAATTTCGCCAACATCATCGCGTTGCCGCTTCTCCTCGGCGTCGGCGTCGCCTTCAAAATCTACTACGTCATGGCGTGGCGCGCGGGAGAACGCAATTTCTTGCAGTCAAGCCTGACCCGGGCGGTCTTTTTCAGCGCCTGCACCACAGCCACCGCCTTCGGCAGCCTGTGGTTTTCGCACCATCCGGGCACCTCGAGCATGGGCAAACTCATGGCGCTGGCGCTCGTCACGACGCTGTCAGCCGCCGTTCTGTTTCAGCCCGCTCTGTTGGCGACACAGCGCCCCCATACCGAGAGCTGACCGCTGCTCACGAATAATTGGACGGCAGTGTGGCAAAAGGGTGATAGTCGCGGGCGACCGGCTCTGCTAGCGTGACCGCGGGCTAGGGGTCTGATTTCCCGGAACCGGAGCTAGAGTCCACAAAAGCAAAGTCCTTTGTCGGGCTTGTGCTGGAAGTTTCTGCGTTGCGTGGAAATTCGAGAGGGATCGTCGACGCATGGGTTGCGCTGGACGTTGGATCGCGGGGTTGAGCGCGGCTGGGCTGGCGGCCCTGCTCAGCGCCTGCGCAGGCGTCCCTCGCGACGTGTCGCTGCCGATCAACGATCCCAACGAGCAGTTCAATCGCGGCGTGCTTCGCCTGAACCAGGTGGTGCTCGATCCGCCGGCGACGGTCATTAAATCAGTGCCGGGGGCGATTCGCGACCGGCTCGAGGACTTGGACGCCAACCTGAAGGAGCCGCGCGTCCTCGGCAACAACCTCCTCCAGGGGCGCTTCAACGCCGCCGCCATCACGGTCGGCCGCATCATCGTCAACACCACCTTCGGCCTCGGCGGCCTGTTCGACGTCGCGGCGCAGGGCGGATTGCCTCAGCAGACCGGCGATTTCGGCCAGACCATGTTCGTCTGGGGCGTTCCGTCGGGCTCCTATACCGTGTCTCCGTATTTTGGCCCCTCGACGCAACGCGACGCGGTCGGCGGCATCGTGGACACGGTCGCCGATCCTGTCGGGTGGGTCGCGGGTGGTGTTTTCTTTGGATGGCCGTGGTCAGTCAGCACCGGCGCCCTGGGCGCCGTCGCTCATCTCGCGCAATGGAAACAGGCAGAGAACTCCTCCGTCGACTTCTACTCGTTCCTGCGGTCGAGCTTCTATCAGACGCGCCGGAACCAGTTGCGCGAGGCGGTCGGCCTGCCCCGGAGGTTGAATCGCCGGCGACGGCGACCCCGATCGTAGGGCAGCCTACGACCGCGCCGCGGGGCGGAGGATCGGCGGGTTACGAAATCCCGCCGCCTCAGTAGACGGCGTTAAGGGCGCTTTGCTCCTGTTCGAGATCGGTTTGCCTGCTTCTTGGCGGCGGGCGGCGTTGGTTCGATCGACCCGTTTGGTTTTTCTTGGGAGTGGGCCGTTTCCGCTCGAAATCCCCGATTTGACCTATTGGATTTGCTTGGATTTCCTTGGATTCTCTCGTCCGAAATGAGACTTTTCAAAGGGTTACGAGCGATTTTCCTGAAAAAAATTTCTCGCGCCCCTTCTCCGCCCAGCAGAGACCCGCTGGAGCGGAGGCCCCCGTGGTCGGAGCCCTGCGGGAGAGCAGAAGTGTTCATCGGGTTAGCTTAACCGACGTTCTGTTTTTCTGCAACAGATTGTCTTCGGCGCGGTTCGGCCGGCCAATCCAAAAGCCTCTCTCTAGGAGGTCGAGCTCGCCTTGTCCGCCCGGCCGGCGATCCAACGGCGTCCTTCAATCCATTGCCAGGCGGCGAGACCCGGCAGGCCGAGCGCCAGCTCGCGAACCCTTTTCGTGAGAGAAACCGCGAGCGCCAGATCCGCGGGGATTCCGAGCAGCGCCCCAAACAGGACCAGACCGCCCTCCTGGGCGCCCAAGGCTCCCGGCACCATGAACGCCGCGCCTCGGACGCCGGCGCTGAGACTTTCCAGGATGAACGAATCCGTCAGGCTCAAGGGCTTGCCCAAGGCCCACATCGTGAGCCAGACCTCGCCGATCCCGCTCACCCACCCGACGAGCCGCAGCGCGCTCGAATAGGACAGGGCGAGGCGCCGGCGGTACGTCGCGACGACAGCGCCGTCGATCGCTTCCGCCCGGCCGGCGAAGCCGGACATCCAGCTCTTCGGCGCCAGCCGGTGAGCCCATCCGATGAGCACGCCAAACATGCTGTTATGCTGGATCCGGACGAAGATTGCGATCGCCGCGGCGAAGATTGCGACGCCGACCGTGAGCCCCCATGCTGTCGCAGCCGCGTCATGGGTCCGGTTGGCGGTGAGCAGCCCCACGCCGACAAGGACAAAGACGAGCTGGGTCGCCGAGCCGACGGTGATGTCGACCACCATGCTGGCGGTGGCCTGGGCGCCTGAGACGCCTCTTTGATGCACGAGCCGCGCGCCCACCACGTCTCCGCCAACGCCGGCTACCGGCAAGAGCGAGCTGACCGATTCGCGGATCCAGCGCATCCACAGGAAGCTCGACGGACGCGGCCGGTTCGAAGCCGGAAACAGCGTTCGCCAGGAGTCCGCGTCAAATACAGGGGAATGATATGAAAGAGCGTGATCGGCGCAAGCCACCAGCCGAGCGCCAGCATAGCGGCGCCCGCCTCGTCGGCGCCGCTGTGGACGATCAGAAAAACGACCAGCAGAAAGCCGAGAAACGCGGCGACAATGAGCGATTTTGAAATGATATGGCTCCCTGTCCAGGCGCGGTTCGCGCCGAAGACTGCGCAGGACTACGATCGCTGTCCGCGATCGTCTATCAGCATTCGCCGCCGAGGTGGAGGGCGGCGTCGCCCCTCTGGATACGCGAACCGCCAATGTCTGACGCTCCGATTCTGATCCTCCTTCCGCGCGCCGGGCCGCCGGGCGCGGCGGCCATCGAGCGCGGGCCCGACGGCGACCCGGTGGTCCTGGGCCTCAGCCTTGTCCAGCGAGCGGTCCTTGCCGCGCAGCGCGCGGGCTATAGGCGCACGCTTATCCTTGGGAATGGCGCGCGGCGGAGCCTTGCCATTATCGGCGCCGCTGATCATCGCCCCCACCTCCATTCTGGCGGAAGCCGACTGGCTCGAACGGATCGCCTCGATCGATATCGGGCCGGCGGCCTGGGCTGCCCTCACGGGTCGGATCGTCATGGCATCGGCCGCGTCCGCGCCGGCCGCTGCGGAAGCGATGAGCGAGGAAGGCGGCGCGCCGGACCTCGAGGCGGCGGAAAGCCGGCTTGCCCGCCTTTTCGGTCCGCCGGCGCCATTCCGCCGGGATCGATCCGATGGTGGTGGAGACGCCTGCCGACGTCCGCGCGGCCGAGCATCGAACTCCTGCGGTCGCTGGTCAAGGACACGGACGGGTTCATGGCTCGGCATGTCGAGCGGCCGATCTCGCTTATGATTTCCCGCCGCCTTGCGCGAACTGCGATCACGCCCAACCAAATGAGCCTGATCTCGATCGCGTTCGGAATCTGCGGGGGGCCTTTTTTCCTGTCCCTCGCGCCCTCTGTTGCAGACTATCGGCGCGCTTCTGTTTCTGACCCATTCGATCCTCGACGGCTGCGATGGCGAACTCGCGAGGCTCAAATTCCAGCAATCCCGCTGGGTGGAATCCTCGATTTTTGGGGCGACAACGTCGTTCACACGGTCATTTTCGCTTGCATGGGCGTCGGCTGGAGCCTGTCAGCGGGCTCGCTCTGGCCGCTCGCGCTCGGCGCAGGCGCCGTCCTCGGGGCCCTTGGGTCGGCGGGCTTTGTCTATTGGCGCGTGATGCGCCGCAAGGACGATGGCGGGGCGATGTTCACCTCGGTCTCGGACGCTCCCGGCAGGCCGCTGACGCGATTGCTCGATTCCGCCTCGCGCCGAGATTTCATCTATCTCGTGATCCTGCTTGCGCTCTTCGGCCGGTCGGACTGGTTCCTGGTTCTGGCCGGGATCGGCGCGCCGGTCTATTTTCTGTTGGTGCTTTTCGCCGCGCGACCGCGGGGCGGCGCCGGAAAAATCTTGCCCCGCCGCGAAGCGGCGGGGGAGGGGGAGCGTCCGAAGGACGGCGGCGGGGGCGAGGTCATCTCCAACGCCCCTTGACCGTGAGGCTTCCCCCAGCCCAGCGACGAGGCAAAAATGGCGCGCTTGCTTTCGCTCAATGTAGGCCTCCCGCGCGATATTCCGTGGCAGGGCAAGACAGTCCATACCGAGATCTGGAAAGAGCCGGTTGAAGGCCGCCGCATGGCGCAGCAGGAGCTAAATCTCGACGGGGATGGTCAGGGCGATCTCGCGCGCGCCAGGATGCGCACGATATCCCGCGCCAGATCCGCCTCGGCCGGCGTGAGACCGGCTTCGCTCATCGTTGCGCCGATTTTGTCGGCGAGTTCCGCGCGGGCCTCGGCGGAGGGTTCGGCAAGCAGGCGGGCAACATCGAGCGACGTCAGGGGGGTGGACATGAGGCACCTCGGAACGTTGGGTCCCGTCAGTGTGCCACCGACTTATAAACAAGCGGTTAACCGCCGCCGCATTACGACGCCCGCAGCAGCCCCAGCATCGTGCTCTCGGTGAGGATCTGAGGCAGCACCCGCGGCGGGCCGCCATGTGCCGGAAAGAAGACATACAGCGGCACGCCGTCGCGGCCGTTCTGCCGGAGGAACTCGGTGATCGCGGGGTCCTGCCGGGTCCAGTCGCCCTTCAGGTAGGTCACGCCATTGGCTTCGAAGGCCTGCCGCACCGCATCCGTGCCGATGGCCACGCGCTCGTTCACCAGGCAGGTGACGCACCAGGCCGCCGTCATGTTCACGAACACCGGCTTACCCTCCGCCCGCAGCGCTGCCAGCCGATCGGCTGAGAAGGCTTCGGCGCCGGCTTCGGCGGCGGTAGTGGTGGCGCCGACGGGAACGGAGCTGATGCCGCTGAGCACGGCCACGGCCGCCAGGATCGCCGCCGCCGCCGCGGCCTGGCCGATGCGCCGGGGTTGCACCGACGCCGCCTGCGAGGCGCCGAACACCCATCCAGCGAAGCCCACCAGGACCAGCCCGGCCGCCGTCGCCAGCACGCCGCCCGGTCCGGCCTCCTGGCTGACCACCCAGAGCAGCCAGGCCGCGGCGCCATACATCGGAAAAGCCAGCGCCTGCTTTAGCAGATCCATCCACCGGCCCGGCTTCGGCATCACCCGCGCCAGCCCCGGGATCGAGGCCAGCACGACATAGGGCGAGGCCAGACCCAACCCCAGCATCGCGAAGACCAGCAGAGTCACCGGCGCGGGCGCGGCCAGCCCGGCCGCCACCGCCACGCCCATGAACGGCGCCGTGCACGGCGTTGCCACCAGCACGGCCAGCAGCCCGGTGAAGAAGGCACCCATCACCCCGTGCCGCCCGGCCAAACCGCTGCCGGCGCCAACGAGGCTGCCGCCGACTTGGAACACACCCGACAGGTTCAGCCCGACAGCGAACAGCAGCCAGGTCATCACCGCGACGAAGATCGGCGAGGAAAACTGAAAGCCCCATCCCGCCGCCGAACCCGCCGCCCGCGCGGCTAGCAACGCGCCCGCCAAGGCGACGAAGGTCACCAGAACCCCGCTGGTATAGGCGATCGCATGGCCTTGCCCCCGGCCGCCGTGCCGCGCCAGCGCCACCGCCTTCATCGCCAGGATCGGGAACACGCACGGCATCAGGTTCAGGATCAGCCCGCCCAGGTAGGCGAACACCAGGACCTGCCCAAGCGGCGGCAACGCCGGGGGCGGCGCCGATCCCGGCACGGCATTGATCACCACGTCCTCCTGCATGCCGGTGCGGTCACGCACCGACAGCACGCCGGACAGGCCGGTTTTCGCGTCGAACCCCGCGGCGGCCTTCAGCGACAGGGTGAACCCGCCGTGACGCACCGACAACGGCTGCGCCGCGTCGTCCTGGATATGCTCCGGCTGGTCGGGAATGAACCAGGCGTCGGTCACGGTCGAGGGCGTCAGCTCCGGTCCCTGCACGAACAGCGTGCCATCCGGTGCGATGGTCGCGGTCCACGGCGAGGGTCGCGGCACGGCGCGGTCATGCGCGGCGAACAGCGGCGCCTGCGGCGACGGAGACGGCGTGCCGACGGGCAGGTTCAGCGCGAAGTCGCCTTCCTCCGGCACGCAGATGTCCTTGCAGACCAGCCATTGGGCATGCGCCTTGAGCGCGCCGTTGGACGCCGTCACCGTCACCGGGAGCAGCACCTGTCCGGTATAGGCGTAGGTCATGACCGACCCCTCGGCGACGCGGCGGGGCGTCGGCCAGTCGATCGGGGATTGCGTCACGCCGTCGATCGTCAGGTCGGGCGCCACGCCGGCATCGCCAGGGTTTTTCCAGTAGGTGTGCCAGCCATCCGCCAGGCGCAGATAGAGGCCGGCGCGGAACGGCGTCCCCGGTTGCATCGCGTCGGTCTCGGTCACCAGCGTCGCCACCGCGCGCGGACTGCTGACCGGGGCGCTCTCCAGCGCAACCGCCGGCATCGCCCAGAACAGCGCCAATCCCGCCAGCGTCGGAAGCCGCTTCATGCCGTCTCCTTCTCGCAACCGCCGGCCGTGTAGCACGTCCGTCCATCGGCGGCGATGTTCAGCGCATCGCGTGATAGTGACCGGCCGCCACCGCCGGCCCGCCAAGCCGAGGCGGCGAAAGCGCGTTTCACCGTCAAGCCACTGCCACCAAGAGCCCTGGCAGATTGAGGAAACTTCATACAATGGATCATCGGCGCAAGGCCCGGGCGATACCGAGGCGAGGTCGTTACTTCGCTGCTGTTGGTGCCGCGGCGACCTGCCTGGCCGGCCCTGCGGCCGCGGCGACCAGTTATTATACCGACGCGCAAGCCGAGTCCGGGCAAAAAATCTTCGCCACACAATGCGTCCTCTGCCACGGCGAGCAGTTGCAGGGCAAGGTCGGACCCGCCCTGGCCGGCGAGCAGTTCCTCAGCGTTTCGCAGTTCCAGGAACTGACCGCGGATTATCTGTTCAGGTTCATGTCCAAGCAGATGCCGGCGAATGCGCCGGGCAGCTTAAGTAAAACAGACTATTTGGATGTGCTTGCCTATATCCTGAAAGTAAACGGCTATCCAGCCGGCCCGCGCAGGCTGACGGCCGACGATAGCGCGTTGAACCGGATCAAGATCGAGCCGACGGGAAAGACCCAAGATACCAGCAACAAAACGGAGGATACGCAATGACATCATACAGGTTAGGCGCCGGGCTGTTTGCGTCGGTGCTTTACGCCGGCGCCGGCATCACATCCGCCGCGGCGCAAACCAAGGCGCCGAACCAGCCGCCGCCGCCCGCTGTCTCCGGCAACGCCGAGACGCAAACGATCGGCAAGGCCGACGGCAACATCAGCGATCAGCAGCGCCTCGATGCGGACAAGGATACCGACAACTGGATCCTGCACGGGCGGACCTACGCGAACCAGATGTTTTCTCCGCTGAAGGAGGTCACCGCGGATAACGTCGGCAAGCTTCAGCCGATGGCGATCATCCAGACCGGCGTGGTCGGCAGCTATGAAGCCACCCCCATCGTCTACAAGAGCGTCATGTTCGTTTCGACGCCGTATGACCATGTCATCGCCTACAACGCAGTGACCGGCAAGCAGCTTTGGTCGTATGCGCCCGATCTCGGCTACACCCAGCTTTGCTGCGGGCCCGAGAGCCGCGGCGTGGCTGTGGCGGATGGCCGCGTCTATATCGCGCAACTGAACGGCCAGCTCGTCGCCCTCAACGCCGAAAACGGCAAGGTCGAATGGACCGCCAAGGTCGGCGATTCGCGCGAGGCGTTTTCGATGACCGTGGCGCCGCAGGTCTACGACGGGATGGTGATCATCGGCACCTCGGGCGCCGAGTTCCCGACACGCAATTTCGTCGAGGCCTATGACGCCAAGAGCGGCAAGTCGGTCTGGCGCTTCTATACCACGGCGGCGCCGGATGAGCCGGGCGGCAAGAGCTGGAGCGGCGATTCCTGGAAAACCGGCGGCGGATCGATGTGGAACACGCCGGCGATCGATCCGCAGCGCGGGCTGATCATCTTTGCCACCGGCAACCCGAACCCCGACAACTACGGCGAGGACCGCAAGGGCGACAACGCCTACACCGATTCGATCGTCGCCTTGCACGTCAAGACCGGCAAACTGGCGTGGTGGAACCAGCAGGTGGCGCATGACCTATGGGATTACGACGCCGACGCTCCGGTGGTGCTGCTCAACGTCAAGGACCAGGACGGCAAGGAGGTTGCCGCCGCCGCCGAGGCCGGCAAGGAAGGCCAGGTCTTCATCGTCAACCGCGACACCGGCAAGCTGATCCGCAAATCGGAGCCGTTCGTCGAGCAAAGCGAAACGATGTGGACGGTCCCGCCGACGAACGGATACGTCAACATCTACCCCGGCGCGCAGGGCGGCAACGAATGGTCGCCGGAGGCGTATTCGCCCGACACGCACCTGTTCTATGTCCAGGGCACCAACGAATCCTGGGAGTACAGCGGCGACAAGGATGAGATGACCGTGAAAGGCCATCTGCGGCTCGGCGGCGTATTGCAGCCGATAACGCCGAACGGGCCGATGGAGTTGGGCGAACCGGGCGCGGATAAGCATAAGGCGCACGTCGATGGCGCTATTCCGCCGACGGGCGATCTGTCCGCGATCGATCCGGAAACCGGGAAGATCAAGTGGCAGTACAAGGCGGACGAGCCGATGCTCGGCGGGGTTCTGGCCACGGCCGGCAACGTCGTGTTCGCAGGCGAAATGAACGGCGATTTCGACGCGTTCAATGCCGCGACCGGGCAGAAGCTGTGGCACTTCAACCTCGGAGCGGGCGTGAACGCGCCGCCGATAACCTACCGGGTCGATGGCAAGCAGTACATCGCGGTCGCGGCCGGCGGAAATGCGGCCAACGGCAATCCGGTGCTGATGAAGGAGAAGGGGCAGAACTTCGGCAACGCGATCGGGATTTTTGCGATGCAGTGAGGACTTGCGGCAGCTTCGGTTCGGCCGAAGCTGCCGCGCCGCCCGGCCGAGGGATTTACCTGTCCGGGTTTTTCGATCTAGCGTTTCCTCCGGCCGGGTCAGGCGAAGGAGGAGACGCTAATGGCGAGCAATGGTTTCGGCAGCGACTGCCTTGCCGGGGTGCGGGTCCTGGACATGACCCAGTTCGAGGCTGGACCGTCCTGCACCGAGACTCTTGCCTGGCTGGGCGCAGAGGTGGTGAAGGTCGAAAACCCCAAGGGCGGCGATCCCGGGCGGTCGCTCGGCGGCACGGCTGGCGTGGACGATCCGTATTTCCTGCATTTCAATGCCAATAAAAAGTCGATCACGGTCGATCTGAAAGACCCGGCGGGGCTGCAACTGGTCAAGGACCTGGCGGCGAAGGCCGATGTCTTCGTCGAAAACTTCGCCCCCGGCGCGATCGAGCGCCTCGGGCTCGGCGCCGATGTCGTCCGCGCGTTGAGCCCGTCGATTATCTATTGCCAGATCAAGGGTTTCGGCGAGGGCAGCCCGTACGAAAAGAATCTCGCCTTCGACATGATCGCGCAGGCGTGCAGCGGCATCATGAGCACGACCGGCGAACGCGACGGACGACCGCTGAAGCCCGGTCCATCGCTCGGCGATACCGGCACCGGGATGCTGCTGTCGATCTCGATCCTGGGCGCGCTGTACCGCCGCCGCGCGACGGGGCAGGGGGACCATTTGCAGGTGGCGATGCAGGACGCCATGCTGCATTACATGCGGATTGCGTTTTCGTATCAGGCGCGCACCGGCAAGGCTGCGCCGCGCGCCGCCGACAGCAGCGTCACCGGCGGCAATCCGCCGATGGGCACCTTCCCGAGCAAGGGCGGCGGCTTGAACGATTACGTCTACATCTACACCTCTCGCGCCAACCCGGAACACTGGCGCCGCCTTCTGGGCGTCATCGGCCGCGAGGACCTGATTGGCGATCCGCGCTACGACTTGCCTGCCGCCCGGGCCGAACGCGCGGCCGAGGTGAACGAGATGATCGCCGCGTGGACGCGCCGCCACAGCAAGCACGAGGCGATGGAGATCATCGGCGCCGCCGGCATTCCCGCGGGCGCGGTGCTTGATACGCTGGAGCTGCATAACGATCCGACATTCGAGCAGCGCGGCATCATGCAGACCGTCGAGCATCCAACCGCGGGACCGTTCAAGATGACCGGCTGGCCGGTTCGTTTCTCCGGCGGTACGCCTCCGGTCAGGCCGGCTCCGCTGTTGGGCGCGGATACGGACGAGGTGCTGGCGAGCTGGCTTGGACGAACCGCCGATGGACTGCACACCATCGGTTCATAAAGGGAGAATAATGATGGCGGAACTGACCGGCTCGGAAATCATCGCCCGGTGCCTGGAGAAGGAGGGGGTTAAGGACCTGTTCTTCATCATGGGCGGCCCGATGCTGCTGGCGGAGGCGTCCTGCATCAAGGAAGGCATCCGCATGATCGACGTCCGCCATGAGCAGGCAGCGGCGTTCATGTGCCAGGCGTACAGCCGGCTGAAGCAAGTGCCGTCGGTGTGCATGGCGGCGTCCGGCCCCGGCGTGACCAACCTGATTACAGGGATGGCGAATGCGCTGATCGATTGCTGCCCGGTGGTGGCGTTGGGCGGGTCAAGCCCGATCTCGCAGTTCGGGCGGCAGGTGTTCCAGGAGATCGACCAGGTCGAGCTGATGCGCGGCTGCTGCAAGCATGTCGATCGCATTGTCAATCTGAAGCGGATTCCGCAACAAATCAACTTCGCCTTCCAGAAGGCCATGAGCGGAAAGCCAGGCCCGGTCTATGTCGATTGCCCGGGCGACATGCTGTACCAGAAGATCGACGAGAACCTGGTGGACTGGAGTTTCGCCGGCAGGCCAATTCTGGACAGCCGGCCATTGGGCGATCCTCGGCAGGTGGCTGCGCTGATCGGCGCGCTCGCGGAAGCGAAAAATCCGCTGATCGTGTCAGGGTCTGGTGTGATCTGGTCGCGCGCGTGGGCGGAGATGCAGTCGTTCGTCGAGGCGGCGGGCATTCCGTTCTATACGACGCCGCAAGGACGTGGCGTGGTGCCGGATGATCATGAATATGCGTATCCGGCGATGCGGTCAGGGGCGTTTCGCGACGCGGACCTGATCATCGTGCTGGGCACGCGAATGAACTACATCATCGGGCACGCCTCGCCGCCGCGGTTCGGGCCGGCGGCGAAGATTGCGCGCATCGATATCGATCCGGCGGAAATCGGCACGGCGGCGCGTTACGTGGATATTCCGATTGTGGGCGACTGCAAGGCAGTGCTCGGGCAGCTGTTGCAGGGGATCAAGGGGCGGATCACGCCGGATAAGTTCAGCGGGTGGCGCAAGCAGTTGGCGGACGGAGAGGCTGCGAAGCGGGCCAGTGCGGGGGCGAACAAGTACGAGGAGGACGGCGACATCCATCCGGTGCGGATGCTGGAGGCGGTGCGGGATTTCGCGCAGCGGGACGCGATCCTGTGCGTCGATGGGCAGGAGACGCTGAATTACGGGCGGCTGACCATGCCGACGTTCGCGCCGGGGCATCGTTTGAACTCCGGTCCGTTCGGCACGATGGGGGTGGGGCTGCCGTTCGGGGTCGGGGCGAAAGTCGCGTGTCCGGACAAGCAGGTGATCGTCGTGCATGGCGACGGGTCGATGGGGCTGAACGCGATGGAGCTGGATACGGCGATCCGCCACAAGATCCCGATCCTGGTGGTGATCAGCCTGAACGGCGGCTGGACCGGGGACCCGAAGCGCGAGAAGCCAGGGCGGGATCTTGGTTACACGCGATACGACAAGATCTGCGAGGCGCTGGGGGGATACGGCGAATACATCACGAAAGTGGAAGATATCACCCCGGCGCTTGAACGGGCACAGCAGAAGGTGGACGAGGGGATGGTGGCGCTGGTGAACGTGCGGACGGATTACCGGGCACGGTTTGCCGGGGTGGCGTTCTCGGATTATTCGACTTAACGTTACTGTCCGTCATGGCTTAACGTTTCTTTCCGTCATGGCCCGGCTCGTCCGGGCCACCCCCGCCGGCACGGTGCCGCGACAGGTGGCCCGGACGAGCCGGGCCATGACGCTGGGGGGGCAGTGTGCCCGGTCAATCCATTACCGCGGCATGTTCGGACCCGGCGCCCTGTTTCGGCCCGCGCATCAGCAGCAGCATCAGCAGCATCGGCAGCGCCATCAGCATCATCAGCTTCCAGTCGTCGTTGTACGCAATGATCTCCGCCTGCCGGGTGATCATCCCGTTCACCACCTGCGCCCCATGCGCGGTAACCGGCGACAGCGCGGACGTCAGCGCCCGGTTCAGCGGCGTAATGTAACCCGACAGCACCGAATGCTCGATCTGCCCGTTCTGCGTCACCAGCGCGCCGGTCACGGAAATACCGATCGCGCTGCCGACGTTGCGCACCAGGCTGAGCAACGCGGTGCCTTCGGTGCGCAACGCCGGCTCCAGCGTCGCGAACGCGATCACCTGCAGCGGAATGAACACGAATCCCAGCCCGGCGCCTTGCAGGATGGTGTTCCAGACCATCTCCTGTTCCGAGACGGCCGGGGTCCAGCCGGTCATGCGATACAGGCTCCAGCTCAATATGATAATGCCGAACGCCATCAGCAGGCGGGCATCCACCTTGTTCGACAGCCGCCCGGCGATCAGCATCGCGCCCATGGTGCCGATGCCGCGCGGCGCCATCACCAGACCCGCCGTCTCGACCGGGTAGTTGCCGAGTTCCTGCAGCCACGGCGCTAGCAGTGCCGACACCGCCAGCAGCACCATGCCGACGGCGAACATCACCAGCAGGCCGGCCGACAGGTTACGGTCCTTGAACACTGACGGTGTAATGAACGGCTTCTCGGCGGTGAACATATGAACGATGAACAGGTAGAAGCCGAGCGCGGCGAACACCGCCTCGATGATGATTTCGTTCGATCCGAACCAGTCCTGCGTCTCGCCGCGGTCGAGCATCAACTGGAAGCCGGCGATGCCCATGGCGAACACGCCGAAGCCGAACCAATCGAATTTCATGCCACTCTGCGCCGAGGTTTTCGGCAGGAACGCCGCCATGCCGGCGGTTGCCAGGATGCCGAACGGCAGGTTGACGAAAAACACCCACCGCCAGTTGTACAGCTCCGTCAGATACCCGCCCAAGGTCGGTCCGAGGATTGGACCCACCATCACGCCCATGCCCCAAATCGCCATGGCGGAGCCGCGTTTTTCCGGCGGGTAAATGTTCAGCATGGTGGATTGCGACAGCGGCACCAGCGCGGCGCCGAACACGCCCTGCAGCAGCCGGAACGCGACCATTTCGGTCAGCGATCCGGCAATCCCGCACAGCATCGAGGCGACGGTGAAGCCGACCATTGAGATCAGATATAGGTTTTTCAGTCCGAACCGGGCCGAGAGCCAGCCGACTGGAGCGGTCATGATCGCCGCCGCGGTGATGTACGACGTCAGCACCCAGGTGATCTGATCGGAGCTCGCCGACAGGCTGCCCTGCATGTATGGCAGCGCGACGTTCGCGATCGTGGAATCCAGCGACTGCATCAAGGTCGCCATCATCGCGCAGACCGTTATGATCGCGCGATGCGGCACGACGTCCTGCTCGGGCATCAGAAAAGATCCGACAGGGAGCGGACGTGGCCGGTATCGATATCGATATCCGCGCTCATGCCCGCGCGCAGCGGCGGATCGCCGGGCTTGCGATCGATCCGCACCCGGACCGGTATCCGCTGCACCACCTTGACCCAGTTGCCGGAAGAGTTCTCCGCCGGCAGCAGCGAGAAATTCTGGTCGGTAGCCGGAGCGATGCTCTGCACCGTGCCGTCCCAGGTGCGGTCGGGATACAGGTCGAAGCTGACATCGACATGATCGCCGGCCTTGGCGTAGGTCAGTTGCGTCTCCTTCGGCTCCGCCTCCACCCAGACGTGATCGGTTGAAACCAGCCCGAACGCCGCCGCGCTGGCACCCAGATACATGCCTGGCTGCAGCTTGTTGACCTGCGTCACGATGCCGTCATACGGCGCGCGCACGACGGAGTGATCCATTTCGCGCTCGGCCTCCGCCAGCCGGGCCTGCGCCTGCTTGAAAGCGGGGGTGTCCTCCACCGCGATATCGGGGTTGCCGCTCAGCTTGGCCAACTGCGCCCGCGCCTGGCTTTCGGAGGCGCGCACCGCCTGCTGATCCGCGGCCAGCTTGTAGCGCGCATCGTCGGTTTCCTGCTGCGTCACCGCTCGCTGCTTCACCAGCGCGACGTAACGATCATATGTCGCCTGATCCGCGTTCACCTGCTGCTGTTTCGCTGCCGTATCGCGCAGATCGGCCTGGTAATCCGCCTTCATCGATTCGATATTCAATCGAACCTGCGCCAGATCGGCTTTTGCGTTGTCCAACGCGATCTGGAACTTCTGCGGATCCAGAGTGAACAGCACCTGGCCCTTGGTGACCGCCTCGCCCTCATGCACCGGGATCGTTGCGACAATGCCGGACACGTCGGTTGATAACGTCATGCTGTCGGCCTGAACGTAAGCGTCGTCGGTATCGACCCATCGGCCACCGTCCAGCCAGTACGCGCCTCCGCCGACGACCACCGCCAGCACGCCGCCGGCCATCAGGCCCCAGCGGAGCAACTGCTTGCGGGATCGCCCGCGAGACGCGGGGCGGGAGATGACATCGCCCTGGTAGGTGGCGGCGGACTGCGACATGGCTCGGAAATCCAATCGTACGAGATGCTGATCGTAAGCTGGCTTCTGATTATTCAGGCACAACCCGTACCGGTATGCGCAATTCCGGTGGCTCGGATGCGAGCCATGCAGGATTGGTAGCGGCGGCGTGATGCAACTTGGTGGTCACGCTGAGTGCGACGCGGGCAACTGTCTCCGGCTCCGCCCCGACTATCAGGTGGCGAAGTTCGTTAAAATTTACTTAATCCCAACGGAACCATGGATCATTCGCCGTCCGTGGTATTCGGCGGGGAATCCGCCCTGGCCGGCACGGCGTGCAAGGGTTGGGGAAGAATTGGCTGAACGATCCCGCATTAGTCAGCCGGCAATCTGCCGAGCGGTTAACCATTCGGCAATCTCTTTGCGTCAGGATCGGCCGCGTGCCGCGCTGTCCCGTCTCACCGGGATCACAAATGCGACACCCCCTTGACTTTCGGGCCCGAAAGTCGCAGCCTGATCTGGACGGTGAACAGCGTGCGTGAACTCCAACCCCTCAACCTCGCGGGCGCCATCGGTGCCGCGGAAAGTGCCTCGATCGAATGCCTGACGTTTTACATACCAAGCAAGGACAAGCTCGGGAACGATTTCGACCGGACTCCCTGGATCAGCGAAGCGCTGGCGCTTCAGTCGCAAATCGGCGGCGGAGCAACCGTCTTGCCGCCAGCCGAGGGAGCCTGGCTCAATCCCGATACCGGGGCGCTCATCCGGGAAAACGTCGTGCTCGCCTATACGTATGTAGATCCCTACCGCTTCGGCGCCCTGCTCGTCCGAATCCGGGAGTTCATGCATCGTTTGGGCCGGGACACAGGGCAGGGCGAGGTCGTGCTCGAGTTCGCTGAGCGCCTCTATAAGATCAGGCATTTCGACTGCGTTTGACGGAGACTGCGATGACCAACCGGGTTGTTCTGACCGACTCACCCAAGCCCCGCGTCGCCCTGGCCGATGCGCCGACGCAACCGGCCCTCGCCGCGGACATCGCTACCGCGCTGGGCGCCTCCGAGGTCGCGGGTGCCCCGGCTCACGGCGGGTCGCCGATCTCCTGGTATGCGATCCGTGCCGAAGTCGCCGATCGGCTGCGCTCAACCGGCGGACGGCCCGGACTGCCGGGCGCTGAGCCGCGCAAAGTCACCCTGACGCAAGAAGAATGGGATATGGTCCGGGACCTCACCGACGCCATCGCGCGGCCGGGGTTTCGTCCCTCGGCCGGGCAGGTCGCGGGCGTGCTGCTCGGCCGGGCGATCCGATCGGCGTGCGCCTCGCTGACGCCGGACAGCAAACCGCTATAGAAACCCGATACTGAACCACGGCACCGCCGCCACCACCACCAGCCCGGCGAGCACCGCCGCCAGATAGGGCCAAATCCGCCGCATCGCCGCGTCCGGCGACACCCGCCCGATGGCGCAGGCCGCGTAGTACCCCACCCCGAACGGCGGCGCGAACAGGCCGATCCCCATCGCCAGGATCACCACCATCGCGTAGTGGACCTCGTTGATCCCCACCAGCCGGGCGGAGGGAAACAGCAGCGGACCGAACAGGACGATCGCCGGAATCCCCTCCAGCACGCTGCCGAGCACGACGAACGCCACGATCGACACCGCCAGGAATCCCGCCGCCCCGCCCGGCATGGACGTCATCGCCGCCGCCAACTGGCGGGAGAACCCCGACTGCGTCAGCGCCCACGCCATCCCGGTCGCGGTGCCGATGATCAGCAGGATGGCGCCCGACAGCGCCGCCGTCTCCACCAGCATCGGATACAGCCGCCGCAGCGGGAACTGCCGATACACCAGCAACCCGACGATCACCGCGTAGACGATGCCGATGGTGGAGACCTCGGTCGCGGTCGCCACCCCCTCGATCACCGCCGTGCGGATCACGAAAGGCAGCACCAGCGCCGGCAGCGCCACCACGAAGGCCTTGCCGATGACGCTCCACGGCGGCCGCGCCACCCCGGACAGGTCCTCGTTCCGTCCCCGCCACCGAGCCACCAGCGCCAGCGCCCGCGGCCAGCACCAGCGCCGGCATCAGGCCGCCGGTGAACAGCGCGGCGATGGAAACGCCGGTGACCGAGCCGATGGTGATCAGCACCAGCGACGGCGGGATCGTCTCGCTCATGGCGCCGGACGCGGACAGCAGCGACACCAGCTCGCCTTCATGGAAAGCCGCGCCGCTTCATCTCCGGAAACAGCACCGGCGCCACCGCCGCCATGTCGGCCGCCTTCGATCCGGAAATGCCGGATACCAGGTACATCGCCCCCAGCAGCACATACGACAGCCCGCCGCGCACATGGCCCAGCAGCGAGGACAGAAAGCCACCATGGCGCGCGCCATGCCGGTCATCTCGATCAGCAGGCCGAGGAAGACGAACAGCGGCACCGCCAGCAGGATCAGCGAACTCATGCCCTCATCCATGCGGGAGACCACGACGGTCAGCGGCGTGCGGGTCAGGGTCGCCAGATACGCCAGCGTTGCCAGCCCGAAGGCGAAGCCGATGGGAACCGACAGCAGCACCCCCGCGCCAAGCAGGACAACGAAGAACAGCACCAGGTTCCAGTTGCCAAAGCCCTTCAGCCACGGCCCGGCGAAATGCAGCACCGCCGCCAGCCCGAGCACCGCCGCCACGCCGAACAGCGCATCCCGCCACGACAGCCGCGCAAGCCGGGTCAGCGCGGTAATCACCATCAGCGCCGCGCCCGCCAGGATCGCCATCGCGCGGTAGGTATCGTGGATGCCCAGCGCCGGGGTCTCGATGAACCACTGATCCGACGCATAGTTCCAGGCCGAGGGCAGGATCATCACCAGGAACACCGCGACGGCGGCGGAGGCCAGCGCCTCGGTCCGCGCCCGTCCGGCGGCCGACATGCCGGCGACGACGGCGGTCAGCCGCATATGCTCGGACCGCTGCAGGGCGATCACGCTGCCCAGCATCGCCAGCCACAGGAACAGGATCGAGGCCAGCTCGTCGGTCCACACCAGCGGCGCGTGGAACACGTAGCGGGCCGCGACGCCGGCGAACAGCACGCCGATCTCGGCCAGCACCAGCAGCGCCGCCGGCACTTCGACGATCAGCCGCAGCACCCGTTCGCCGGGGCCGGCAGCTCTCAAGACAGGGTGCCGACTTCGGACTTCCAGGATGCTCCATGCCTCGTCGCCGTATTTCTTCTTCCACTCGGCGTAGAAGCCGGCCGACTTCAGGGCGTCGCGGAAAGCGGGCTTGTCGACTTCGACGAATTCCAGCCCCTTCGACTTCAGGTCGTCGGCGACCGAGCCGTTCAGCTTGGCGATATCGGCCCGTTCATCCAGGGCGGAGCGGTTCAGCTCCCGCGTCACGATCGCCTGCGCATCGGGCGGCAGCGAGGTAAACGTCCCCTTGTTCGCCAGCATCCAGAACCCGTCCCACATGTGGCAGGTCATCGAAACGTATTTCTGCACTTCGTACAACTTGGCGATCTCGATCAGGGTCAGCGGATTTTCCTGCCCCTCCGCAATCTTCGTCTGCAACGCCGAATAAACCTCGGAAAAGTTGATGCTGATCGGCGAGGCGCCGAGCGCCTGGAACATGCTGGTCCAGAGCGGCGACACCGGCACGCGGATCTTGAACCCCTTCAGATCGGCCGGCTTGGTAATCGGATGGGTGGAGCTGGTGATCTGGCGGAACCCGTTGTCCCACATCTTGTCCATCGCAACCAGGCCGCGCTTGCCGATCTCCTGCCGGACATAGGCGCCGAGCTTGCCGTCCATCGCCTTCCAGACCGCGTCGTAGTCCTTGAAGGCAAACCCGACGCCGTTGATCGAGGCCGGCGGCACCAGCGTCGCCAGGATCAGGCCGGATAAAGTGAAGAAGTCCACCGCGCCGGACCGCAACTGCGACAGCGTATCGGTATCGGATCCCAGCTGGTTGTTCGGGAACACCTGGATCTCCACCGCACCGTTGGTGGCCGCCTTGATGCGATCGGCGGCCTCCTGCTGGCGCACGCTTTGCGGATGCGTGGCGGGCGAGTTGTTCGCCAGCTTCAGGCTGAACTCCGCGGCACGGGCAGGACGGGTGCGGATGGCGAACAGAGGCAGCGCGGCCCCGGCAAGCAGAGTGCGGCGGTCGATCGAGATCATTGTGGGTATCCTTGGGGCGTTTCGTCCGGGCCGCAAAATACCGGCTGCACCAAGGGTGGCAAGGGGCGCGGCCCGTAAAGGTTTTGGTAAGGATCGTGCGTTAGGGTGCGCGCCTGGAGACCGGAAGATGCTGGCGTCGGCGTTCGCAAGTTGGTTCGGGAAATCGCATCCGGCGCCCCCGCCGGCTGCGAAGCCCGCGCCTGCGGCTGCCGCGCCGATGGCCGGGCCGGTGCCTCTTACGCCCTGGCCGCCGGAGCGATTGGCGCTGACCGACAGGCTGTGGGGCGAGGGATTCAGCCTTCCCGGCGGAGAGGCCGAGACGCTGCGCCTGACCCGCTCGCTGGGGCCTTCGGCGGCGCACAGCCTGCTGCTGGTGGGCGGCGGTCCCGGCGGGGCGGCCTGCGCGATCGCGCAGGCATTCGGGGCGTGGGTCGCGGCGATGGAGACCGAGCCGGAGCTGGTGGCCGCGGCACAGCGCCTGATCACCCGGTCGCAGTTGGGGCGGAAGGCCAGCATGGGGCTGTGGACGCCGGACAAGCCGGTGTTCGACGCGCACAAATACCATCATTGCGTGGCGCTGGAGCCTCTGACCGGGCCGGTCGAGCCGATCCTGGACGGGCTGGCGCGGGCGTTGAAGCCGGCGGGGCAGTTGGTGCTGACGGAACTGGTGGCGGACGCGCCGCTGGACCCGGCGACGCCCGGGCTGGCGCGTTGGGCGGCGCTGGAGCGGCGGGATCCGGCGCTGCTGTTAGGTTCGGCGGCGGTTACCAAGTTGCTGGGGCGCGTCGGGATGGACGTGCGGATCGCCGAGGACCTGTCCGAGCGGCATCTGGAGCAGGTGGTGCGGGCATGGCAGGAGCTGATCCGCGATCTGCGCGGCAAGCGCCCCGACCCCCCGGCCGCGATGTTGCTTGTCGCGGAGGCCGAGCGGTGGCTGCTGCGCTGGCGGCTACTGAAGGACGGGCGGTTGCGGCTGATGCGCTGGCAGGCGATCAGCCGGGGCGGCTCGGATGAGGGGGCGTTGCGATCGGGATAAGGGGCGGTGAGAGCGGGGTCTTGTTCCCTCACCGTCATGGCCCGGCTTGTCCGGGCCACCTGTCGCGGCAGGTGGTGGCGGGGGTAGCCCGGACGAGCCGGGCCACGACGGAGGGAGATGGCCTCCGGATTCGCAGCTTCTTGAGCGTCGCCTAACGCCTATGCGGCCATGATGAACGGGAGAACGCCGTGCTCCGCTTATCCTGACGCCTGTGCGCCTCGGTGTTACCCTGCCGTCCCGTCCACATGCGGCTTCAGCACCGCATACAGCACCTCATGCACCGGGGTCGGCACGCCGAGTTCGCGGCCGAGGGCGACGACCTTGCCGGAGAGCCAGGGCAACTCGATCCGGCTGCCCTTGATCAGGTCGTGCGCCATGGACGCCATCATGCCGGGCGGTGCGGTGCGATTGAAGGCGGTGGTCCTGTCCGCCGCGTCGTCCGGCAGCGTGATGCCCTTGGCGCGGCCGACGGCGACGACCTCGGCAGCGGCGCGGGCGATCAACGGGGCGATGTCGGGGTCGTCGCGGAGTTTGCCGATGGGCATGCGGGTCGCGGCGGTGATCGCGCTGTTGGTGGCGAGCAGGATGAACTTCATCCACAGGTCGGTCAGGATATGGTCGCTGTGGGTCGCGTCGAAGCCGGCCTTCTCGCACAAGCCGAGGAAGGCGTCGCCGCGGGCGCTGCGGCCGCCGGCGAGTTCGCCGAAGATCAGCCGCATGAAGGTGCCGGTCTGGCGGATCACGCCGGGCGAGGCAATCGTGGCGCTGATCTGCGCGACCCCGCCCATGACGGCGCGGTCGCAGAGGATGGGGACCAGGCGGTCCGCGGCGTCGATGCCGTTCTGGAGGGGGATCACCGCGGTGGCGGGGCCGACCAACGGCCTGATCGCGGCGCCTGCGGTCTCGACGTCCCACAGCTTGACGCAGAACAGGACGAAATCGACCGGGCCGATGCTGGCGGGGTCGTCAGTCGCGGCGGCGGGGTTGAGGAGGGTATCGCCGCGGCCGCCCTCGATGCGCAGGCCATTGGCGCGGATGGCGTTCAGGTGGGCGCCGCGGGCGACGAAGGTGACGTCGGCGCCGGCGTGTGCCAGGGCGGCTCCGAAGGCGCCGCCGACTCCTCCGGCGCCGATGACGGCTATGCGCATGGGGTGCTCCGTGATGGGTGCGGGTCAGGATGGTCGGGAATTGGGGGGATGGCAAAGGGGGTCTTGCAGTTGTTCTGCGCGCGGATCACCGTCCGCAAGCCGGTGCCTTTGAGGTGAATGCAGGCCGTGGTGATCGCCGCGTCACGCGGGCCTCAGCAGAACGCACAGTACCCGCTATCTCGAAGCGAACATGAGGGGACGCGGTGTCCACCGGAAAGACCTTGACAGTGCTTAACCAGATGGTCGCGGACGGCATCGTTCGGCAGTATGCCATCACCGGAGCCGTCGCCGGTCTGACCTACATCGAGCCGGGGGTAACCGAGGATCTGAGAGCCTCCGCGGATCGACGCTTTCATCGAACAGCAAGGGGGGCGCTCAATGCCATCGGGTCGAAGCGGCGGCACGCGGCGCAGGAGAGCGGCTTGCCGCCTCGCGACGCCGGTTAGCCTGGTCCGCGCAAGCGCAAATGTCAGCGAGGCGGGTGCTGAGCGGTCTTCCCGCCGGTATCGTGTGAAAGCAGGGCATCCGGTCTCGGCTGCCGTCGTCGTGCCCGGTCAGGCAGCCGCGCAATAGTTCGCGTTCTCGATCTCGCTGAGGTATCGGCCGCTCAGCAAACGGGCAATATCGCCGAGCGTTACGAATTGGCGGATCTCGTCGTTCGAGAACTCAACCTCGAACTCATCTTCGAGGCTCATCGCAAGCCTGAAGCGGCCGAACTTGCCGCGCCCCAGATCATCCGCGATCCGCATCGAGTAGGTAAGCTCGCCGTCGTCCACAAACGTGGTATTTTCGACAGCGGCAAAAATTTTTGGAAAAAATCTCAGCCTCGCGGCGGTTCGGGGGTCCTGGCCTCGGGCAACCGGGCCGAGCGGAGCCGAGGCTCGCCGCATTCGAAAGCTTCAACGTCCGCATGACCTGAGACGGTAAAAACCGATGATCATCGGAAACAAGCGCACCACCACCACAGACCGGACTGCCGGCCTCGCCAGGCAGGAGCGCGCCGAGAAGCTGCTCATGGAACGCGCCTCAGCCCTTCGATACATTTGATCTGCGTCAAGGCGCATGCCAATGGTCAAAGTTACGCGCCATTGCGAGTGCAAAATGCGCCACGGGGAGGTGGGGAATGCCGGAAAGCATGGTTCGGCGGTTCTCGGAACCCGATGAATATGTAGCGTTTCTGCAAGCGACCAAGGCCGAGGTGTCGATCACCCGGCCGGGGCACTTCGAGGCAAAGCTCGCCCGCATCAGTCTGGACCGGCTGTGGATGCAGCAATACGCAGAGACCCTGCCGCGGGTTGCCCACTACGAAAACACGCATGGCCGAGCCATCGTGGCGTTTCAGACGCGGGCGGAACCGGGCCTGGTCTGGGACGGCTCCGAGGCTCCTCCCGGGGCAATCATGCGCATGAGCGAGGGCCAGAGTGGCTTTCTGCTATCCAACGGCCCTACACAATTCGGCACCATGTCACTGCCCATTGCCGATATGCAGGCTGTGGGGGCCACCATGGGGGACTGCGATCTCACCCCGCCGGGCGAACCGCTGTATGTGATGCCGTCTGCCGCCTCGATGGAGCGGCTTCAGAACTTGCACGAGGCGGCTGCTAACCTCGCAGAGCATGCGCCCGGGGTGATTGCCCGTCCGGAATCCGCCCGCGGCCTCGAGCAAATGCTGATCGCCGCCTTGGCCGATTGCCTCAGCCCCGTGGACCAGCCGTTGACAGTTTTGGGCAACCGCGACCACGCCAGGATCATGCGGCGATTCTACGCGATATTGGCGGCGAATCCCCAGAGTGCCATTCACCTCACGGAAGCCTGCCAGCAGCTCGGCATCTCAAGGCGGCTGCTGGCAGCATGCTGTACGCATGCACTTGGCATGGGGCCATACCACTACCTGAGATTGCGGCAGTTGCATCTGACACACCGTGCGCTCTTGCTGGCCGATCCAGCCTCGACCACAGTGACAGAGATCGCAACGGCCCATGCTTTCTGGGAGCTGGGACGGTTCGCAGTGGCCTATCGGGCACAGTTTGGAGAGACACCTTCCGCGACCCTGCGGCGCGCTCCGGGTGGCGGCGATTCCTTAGTCATGGCGAATTTCCAACTTCCTGCCCGATTTGCATAGTCAGATATTTGGCTGCTGCTACGATCGTCTGGCCATCGCACGCGGCGCGTAAGATGTCGACCGCAGATCTTGCTCGCCCGCGCAATGTTGGGAGGCGCGGCGAAATGCCAGGTAGCTCAACCAGCAGATTTACCGATTCAGAGGACTATCAGGCGGACCTCGGCGACGCCTTTGCCGGCCTGGTTGTGACAACGCCGGCCGCGTTCACCGCGTGCGCCACCCGGATCACACTCCCGCACTTGTCGCTGCTTTGCGCGCGCGAAAGCCTGTCCCGCGTCGCCTTTGTCTCACTGCCATCGGACCGGGCGTTTATCTCCTTCTCGTCTGATCCCACGCATTCAGTCGTATGGCGCGGGCGGCGCCTGGGCCAGGGCGAGATCATGTTCCACGGCCATCGGGAGCGCCTGCATCAACGCACCGACGGACGCAGTTGCTGGCGCATGATCGAGCTTTCAACTGCTTCGCTCGCCGATCTCGCGAGAATAGAAACAGGAGCCGCTCTGGCTCCTCCAGCGATGGGACAGATACTGCGTCCATCGCCGAACGACCGAAAACGCCTCGTGCGCATCCATCGGGAGGCGGCCCGCCTCGCCGAGACGCGACCGCAGATCCTTAGCCACCCCGAGGTCATCCGAGGTATGGAGGCGGAACTGGGGGAGGTTCTGGCCGCGTGCCTGACCAACGCCGAGGTATGCCCCGAGACCGAGGCCGAGCGGCGAGCCAACGAGATCATGGTCCGCTTCGAGGAGATTCTGACCGCTCATCCGGATCAAAGCCTCCATTTGGCGGAAGTCCGCGATCAACTCGGCGTCTCGGATCGTGCGTTTCGCAAGCTTTGCCTGACCGTTTTGGGTGTCGGTGCCGGGAGATACATGCACTTACGGCGGCTTGGCCAGGCGCGAGCTGCGATCATGCGCGCGGGAGACGAAAAAGCGAGCGTCGCCGAGATCGCCCGGCACGCCGGCTTCAACAAACACCGGTTTTCGGCCCATTACCGGGCTGCCTTCGGCGAAACACCCTCCATGACACGGCAGCGCGCCAGGTCGGTGTGACAATCAATCATCGTGCACAAAATGCATAGTCAGGCGCGTGATCCCGCATTACAGGGGCTTAATCCGGAGGTCGGGCCGCGCTTATCCTATTGATAGAGCGTCGGATGAGCAGCGCGTAGCGGTGCCGGCTGCCCGCATCGCGGGAGGAGGAGAGGAGTCGCCTGTGGGTAGGGAAAATCAACCGGCGGTATCGCGGCGTGTCGTCTGCGACCGGTTTCGGCGCGGATGGTACGTTTCGGCGCAGACCTGTGAGTTGCGACCTTCCACTGCGAGCAGGGCTGGAGAGTGGTCAGCCGGGATCTGTGCACTCGCACGGGACGACGAGCGACGGGGACGGCTGCACCGACAACCTTCCGGCCCGAACATGAAAGCAAGCGCCCAACCCCGATCTTTCATCCCCGCGCGCCGTCGCGTTCCTCGGGCCGCGGGCACCACTCCGACCCTCTGCAACCCATGGCTTTGGCCCGACCGCTTCGGTAGCGCCAAACCATAAAGCCGAGCGGCGGCCCGGGATCGGTGTATGGAGGTCACCCGGATTGGTCGCCGAAACCAGCATGGATTCGGCACCAATCCGGGGATGAAGACTACGCCTAATAACGGAACCAAATCGAAGGGGGTTTACAGGATGACTTTCCGACCACGATCACCGAGGCGCTGTAGCAAGTTCGCGGCAGGCCTCTTATCCATCGCTCTGCCATCGCTCGCGGTAGTGCCGCTGGCGGCAACCCCCGCCCTGGCACAAGCACCTGCCGCGGAGCAGAAGCCAAACATCCTGTTCATCATGGGCGATGACATCGGCTTCATGCAGCCGAGCATCTACCATCGCGGCCTGATGGTCGGGGAAACCCCCAACATCGACCGCATCGGCCAGGAAGGCGCGATCTTCATGGACTATCTCGGGATGCAGAGCTGCACCTCCGGCCGCAACGCGTTCTTCACCGGCATGTATCCGCTGCGCACGGGCATGATCCCCCCGCAGTTGCCCGGCAGCCCGTCCTATCTGCGCCCGGGAACACCGGCGCTCGCCAAGTTCCTGTATGACCTCGGCTATACAACCGGCGAGTTCGGCAAGAACCACCTCGGCGACCATACCGAGGCGCTGCCCACGGCGCACGGTTTCCAGGAATACTGGGGCTATCTGTACCACCTGGACGCGATGCAGCAGGTCAGCTTCCCCGACATCAACAGCAGCCCGCTGGTGCAGGCTGTCGTCCCGCCCTGCAAGAACACGCCGATACCCGGACTGCCCGAGGTGCCCGGCGCGGTGGACCCGGCAATAACCACCTGCATGACGCCGCCTCGCCCGGTGATCTGGTGCAAATCCTCGGATGGTTCGGCGAAGAATCAGAGCTGCAAGGATGAGGGGCCGCTGACGCTCGACCGCTCGAAGACCGTGGACGAAGAAATTTCGGCCAAGGTCATCGACTTCCTGGATCGCAACGACCCCAAGAAGACCAACAAGCCCTTCTTCGTCTGGTATAATCCGGCCCGCATGCACGTCACCACCGTGCTCTCCGACAAATACAACGACATGATCGGCACCAAGGGCGGCAAGGACTGGGGCGCCAACGAAGCCGGCATGAAGCAGCTGGACGACAATATCGGCTACGTCCTGAAAAAGCTTGAAGATATCGGCCAGCTTGACAACACCATCATCGTCTTCACCACCGACAACGGCGCCGAGCAGATTACCTTCCCCGATGGCGGCGTCACGCCGTTCAAGGGACAGAAGGGCGAGGCATGGGAAGGCGGCTATCGCGTTCCGCAGGTTGTTCGCTGGCCGGGCCACATCAAGCCCGGGACCGTCAAGGACAAGCTGTATGCCGCACTCGACTGGCTGCCGACTCTGGTTGACATCGCCGGCGGCCCCAAGGGCGACGACCTGAAGAAGCAGATCGAGGCTGGCAAGTACCCCGGCATCGTCAAGACGACGCTCGACGGCTTCGACCAACGCGAGTACCTCGAAGGCAAGTCGAAAGAGTCGGCCCGCGATACGTTCTTCTACTTCTCCGGATCGACGCCGTCCGCGGTGCGATACAAGAACTGGAAGATGTACTACAACATGTCGCAGCCGGGTGCGGAGGGCTGGATTTTACCGCTGGTCCCGTTCCACTTCACCCTGGTGCAGAACATCAAGCGTGATCCGTTCGAGCAGGCCGTCGGCGAAAGCATGAAGTCGGCTCTGGGTTTGGGCGGCGCGCTGGCATCGCCATCGACTGCGTTCCTGTATGACTGGAACATGCTGCCGATCGGCCAGTTGCTTTGGCTGAAGGAGCTGGAATCCTACAAGCAGTTCCCGCCGATGCAGTCGCCCGCAACCTGGAACCTCGTGCAGGTCGAGGAAATGCTCAAGGCCGGCACCCACCCGAGCGATTAGACCGCGGTGATACGACGGCGCGGGCGGCCCGGTGGGTCGCCCGTCTCGACCGGTTCCAACCGAAATGCCCGGGATGAAGTTGATCGTCGCCTATACCGCCCTATGACGGTCGAACTGAGTAACAACAGGAGTCTCCATATATGTTTAGAGAATCCGCCCTGGCCGTGGCCGGCGTCGCCCTCGGAGCGCTCGCGTTCCAATCACCGGCGCACGCTGCGGATGCCGCCGTGAAGGCCGGCCTGCTGACCTGCCAGGTCGCCAGCGGCTGGGGCTTCGTCTTCGGCTCCTCGCGCGATCTGCATTGCTCCTATTCAGCTGGATCCGGCTCGGTTCCGGTGAAGTACACCGGCAAGATCTCGAAATTCGGCGTTGATATCGGCTACCTGAAGGGCGGCGTTATGGTGTGGGCGGTGCTTGCGCCAACCACTGACCTCAAGCCTGGGGCGCTGACCGGCGATTACGGTGGTGTCACGGCTGGCGCAGCCGCGGGCGTCGGTGGCAGCGCGAACGTGCTGATAGGCGGCTCGACCAGGTCGATCTCGCTTCAGCCGCTGAGCGTCGAAGGCGACCAGGGTATCAACGTGGCCGCGGGCATCGCTGCCATTTCACTGAAGTATACGCACTGAGTCATCCGGGCGGCCTGCAAGGGCCGCCCAACGTTCCGGGTCATGAAAGGGGAATGATCATGTCAGCTTCCGACTCCGCCGTTGCAAGCCGCCGCTTTATGCTTGGCGTTCTCGCAGCGATGCCCGCCATGCCCGTTCTGCTCCGCGCGAGCGCGGCGCAGGCGCAGACCGATCCGCTCGCGTCATGGAATGATGGCTCGGCGAAGCAGGCGATCCTGGATTTCGTGAAGACAACGACCGACGGCGCCAGCCCGCGGTTCGTCCCGCCGGAGGACCGCATCGCCACCTTCGACCAGGATGGCACGCTGTGGGTCGAGCAACCGCTCTACACCCAGGCATTTTTCGCGCTGGACCGTGTGCACGAACTGGCATCGCGGCACCCGGAGTGGGAATCGCACGAACCGTTCAAGGCCGTACTGGCCAACGATCTGCCGGCGCTGGCGCATTTCTCCGAGCGCGACTGGGCGGAGCTGGTATTCGTGACCCATGCCGGTATGAGCGAGGGCGAATTTCGCGAAATCGCCGAACATTGGATCGCGACGGCGAAGCATCCGAGGTTCAAGCGCCCCTTCACCGAACTGATCTACCAGCCGATGACAGAGGTGCTGGACTATCTGCGGGCCAACCAGTTCGAGACGTTCATCGTCACCGGCGGTGGCCAGGACTTCGTCCGCTCCTATTCCCAGCGGGTCTATGGCATCCCGGCGCAGCAGGTTGTCGGCTCCAGCCTCGACACGAAATACGAATTCCATGATGGCAAGGCGGAGTTGATCCGGCTGCCGAAGCTGTTCTTCGACGACAATTTCGACGGCAAGCCGATCGGCATTGACGCGTTCATCGGCAAGCGGCCCACCGCTGCGTTCGGCAACTCGACCGGCGACCAGCAGATGCTGGAATACGCCAAATCCGGTCCCGGCGCCCGGCTGTCGATGATCGTGCTGCACGACGATGACAAGCGCGAGTATGCCTACGGGCCGGCGCGGGGACTGCCCGACACCAAGGTGGGCACCTTCACTGAGGCGCTCTACGACGAGGCGAAGCGGGACGGCTGGTTCGTCATCAGCATGAAAGACGACTGGAAGCACGTCTTCGCCTTCGAGGCATAGGGGCTGAGCGCGGGACGCAACAACACCGGTTGGAGGGAAATATGATCCTGCTTACGCACTTTACTCAGCCGATGATTGGCGTCCGTACGGTTTTCGATTGGCCGGCCGGTTGGACTTCGCCGCAGCAACCCATTGGTGTCCAGCGAGTATCGCAGCATCAGAGTGCTTCACGGTCCTGAAGCGGCGGTTGGCTCCGTTCCCCGATGTCGATCCCCGGCAAGTCGAAGAAATCGTCCCAAACCGACTCCAAGGGCACGATAATCCGGCGTGCTCCGTCCCGAAGGATCGTCACCTCCTTCACACCGTCCGGAAACGCCACCGATTTCGACCCCTTAAATCCGCGACAAAACCCCCGTCCGCGGCCCGACCACATAGATCAACTGCACCAGGATGATGAATCCGATGCTCCAATACGTGCTGAGCAAGCACAACGCCGCCCCGAACGCATACAACCCCTGCGCAATATAGATGCGCTGGCGCACCGATCGGTCCACGGCCTCGGCAACGCCCGCCTCCACCAGCCCCGCCCGCACCGCATACCGCCAGCCCGTCCACAGCAGCGCGCCGAGCGCGACGATATTCAGCCAGTAAACCACCAGCGCCGTGCGCAGCGTAATGAACTCCGCCATCAACGAGGTCGAGAACGGCATCAGCGTCACCGCGAACAAAAACCCCAGGTGTATCCAGGTCAAATGCCGATCACTGCGAGCGTAATGAGTGTGCTGGGTTTGTTGGCCGACCCAGAAGATGCCGAGTGTCAGGAAGCTCATGAGATACACGACCAGACGCGGCGCCAGGTCCCGCAAAGCCGCCAGCAGCGCGGCGTCCGTTTCGATTCCCTGCGCCACCGGCAGCTTCAGGTCGAGCACCAGCAGGGTCATCGCCACGGCGAACAGCCCGTCGCTCAGCGCCGCAAGCCGCTCCACGCTTTGTCCCGCGATCGCATTGTAACGCGTGCCCATTTGTCCCTCCGTCTGCGCCCGCTGTTGTCGCCCGGCCCTTGAGCAATCGGCAAGACCGGCGGATGATCGCCGCCGCAACCGCCCGAGGGAGCCGAAACCGCATGCCGGAAACCCGCCTGCCGCTGGAGGGCATCACCGTGCTGGACCTGACGCACGCCCGCGCCGGCCCGACCGCGGTGCGGCATTTCGCCGACTGGGGTGCCAACGTCATCCGCATCGAGCAGCCCGCCACCGACGGCGAGGATATCGCCGGCCGCCGGCACGGCTTCGACTTCCAGAACCTGCATCGCAACAAGCGCGCCATCACGCTGAACCTGAAGGCGCCGGAGGGGCATGAAGCGTTCATGCGCCTCGCCAAAACCGCCGACGTGGTACTGGAAAACATGCGCGCCGCCGTGAAGCACCGCCTGAAGGTGGCGTACGACGACGTCCGGGCGGTCAATCCGGGCATTGTCTACGGCAGCATCTCCGGTTTCGGCCAGGATGGCCCGTATGGCGCGCGCGCCGGGGTGGACCAGATCGCCCAGGGCATGGGCGGGTTGATGTCGATCACCGGCGAGCCCGGCCGCGGGCCGATGCGCGTCGGCATTCCGGTGGACGACCTGACCGCCGGCAATTTGCTCGCCCTCGGCTGCATGATGGCGCTGTTCGACCGGCAGCGCACCGGGGTCGGCCGCTGGGTCACCACCTCCTTGCTGGAATCGCAGGTGTTCATGCTGGATTTCCAGGCCAGCCGCTGGCTGATGGAAGGCGAAGTGGCGGGACAGGCCGGCAACGACCACCCCACCGGCATCCCGACCGGCGTGTTCCCCACCAGCGACGGCCACATCAACATCGCCGCCAGTTCGTCGCGCGTCTTCGCCCGCTTCTGCGAGGCGATCGGGCGCCCCGACTGGCTGGACATCTCCGACTGGAAGACCCAGTCCGGCCGCAGCACGCACCGCCGCGCGATCAATGCCGCGATTGCCGAGATCACCGTGACGCAGCCGTCCTCCCACTGGATCGATCTGTTTGAAACCAATGGCATTCCCTGCGGGCCAATCAATTCGATAGACCAGGTCTTTGCTGATCCGCAAGTGAAGCATTTGGGCATGGCAACGGTGATGCACAGCCCGCATATCGGCGACAAGGAAGTCGTTGCTTCGGCACTGAACATCTCCGGCTTCTCGAAGGCCATCCGCTCGCCGACGCCCGAGGCCGGGGAGCACACCGGCGAAATCCTCAAGAGCGTCGGCTACACCGGCGCGGACCTCGACGACATGCGACGCAAGGGAGTCATCTGAATGTTGCCCGATCATGCGGTCACCACCGCTTTCGCCGATGGGAAAATGCTGGCGGCCAAGGATGACGGCGTGGGACTGATCACCTTCAACCAGCCGGAAAAGCGCAACGCCATGTCCATGGAGATGTGGAACGGCTTCGGCGAGATCCTCGATGAATTCGCCGAGGACAGCAGCGTCAGCGTGGTGATCCTGACCGGTGCCGGCAACAAGGCGTTCGTTTCGGGTGCCGACATCAGCCAGTTCGAGAAAAACCGCAACAGCGCCGACGCCCAGGCGGAGTATGACCGCGCTACCGGTGTGGGCCGCCGGAAGTTCCATGCGTTCAAGAAACCAGTCATCGCCCGAATCCGCGGCTTCTGCATGGGCGGCGGCCTGGCCATCGCAATGGCAGCCGATCTGCGGATTGCCTCGGCGGACAGCCAGTTCGCGATTCCGGCGGCACGGCTTTCGATCGCCTACGCCCCGGACGCGGTGAAGCGGCTGATCGATCTCGTCGGTCCGGCCCACGCGCGCATGATCCTCTACACCGCGAAGCGCATCGACGCCGCCGAAGCCGAGCGGATCGGCCTGATCAACAAGATGACGGCGGAGGAGGCGCTGAACGACGTCGTGCTTGATATCGCCCGCACCATCGCCGACAACGCCCCGCTGTCTATCGCGGCCTCGAAACTGACGATCAACGAAATGCTCAAGGATGCGGACGAGCGCGACATGGAGGCTGTCCACCGCATCGGCGAGATTTGTTTCAACAGCGCCGACTACAAGGAAGGCCGCACGGCATTCATGGAAAAGCGCGCGCCGCGGTTCACCGGCCGGTAGCGCAACGCTTCCCCGTCATGGGCCGTCGTGGCACGTGCTGGTGGGGGGCCGGACAAGCCGGGCCAAGGGAACCAAGGGAAAACACTGAATGTTCGAACTGCCCGAAGAACACCGCATGCTGCAGGACCTCGTCGCGAAGTTCATCGATCGCAACGTCATGCCGCTGGAAAAATCCGTCCTCGCCCGCGAAATGTCCGGCAAGACCTCCGGCCTGCCGCCGGAGGACGAACAGCGTCTGCTGGCGACATGTAAGGAACTCGGCCTCTGGGGCCTCGACGTTCCGGAAGAATACGGCGGCGCCAACCTGCCTTACTCTGCCCTCGTCGGAGTCTATGAAGAACAAGGCCGCACCTGCGTCCCGTTCACCTTCCCGCCCGACAGCCCCAACCTCCACATGCTGATCGCCGTCGCCAACGACGAGCAGAAACGCAAATATCTCGAACCCTACGCCCGGGGCGAGGCGCACTCCGCCATCGCGATCTCCGAACCCGGCGCCGGAGGCGACCCCGCCGGCATGACCACCCGCGCGGTCAAAGACGGCTCCGACTGGATCATCAACGGCCGCAAGATCTGGGTCAGCCGCGTGCCGCAAGCCGACTTCCTGATCGTCATGGCCCGCACGGGGGAGGGCAAGCGCGCCGACGGCGTCACCGCCTTCATCGTCGAGCGCGGCACCAAGGGCTTCGTCATCGAGCGCGAAATCCCGATGCTCGGCGGCCAGCGCACCTACGAACTGGTGTTCGAGGACTGCCGCATCCCCGCCACCCAGCTTCTCGGCGTCGAGGGCAAGGGCTACGCGCCGATGCAGCTCCGCCTGACCGTGCGCCGCCTGCAAATGGGCGCCTGGTGCATTGGCATGTCCCGCCGCGCCCTCGACATGATGGTCGAGCACACCAAACAGCGCGTCACCTTCGGCCAGCGCCTGGCCGATCGGCAGGCGATTCAGTGGTGGATCGCGGATGCGGCGATGAAGATCCATGCCTGCCGGCTGATGGTCTACGACGCCGCAACGAAAGCCGACGCCGGCCGCGACGTCCGCACCGAGGCATCCATGGTAAAACTGTTCGGCACAGAAATGGCCACCGAGGTGATCGACCACGCCATGCAATCCTTCGGCGCCATGGGCGTGGCCAAGGAACTGCCGCTGCAACTGATGGCGCAAAAAGTCCGCACGATGCGGGTCTACGAAGGCCCCTCCGAGGTCCACCGCATGGCGATCGCCCGCCGGATCATCGGCAAATGACCGCCCCCCGCATCAAGGCCGCCATCTGGGTCGGCATGGCCCTGCGCATGGGCAACGCCGACGGACGTTTCGGCGCCGTGCTGCGCAAGGGCGATGCGGATGCCGGCGGCGTGCTGGTGGTGCTGCGCCGGGACAAGGAAATCTGCGTGCTGTCGCAGGTGCGCTCGGGGGAGGGCGATCTTGCCTGGATGCGCGCTACCGGCCCCGCGCCGGTCGATCAGGAGGCCGCCGACGCCTACATCGCGCGACAGGTGAAATTCGATCCCGACCTGTGGGTCATCGAGTTCGAGGCACCCGACCTGCTGCCGCCGTTCGAAGCCAGGTTCGTGTGAGGCGGCATTACCCCAGCCGCAGCGTCACCGCCGGCAGCGGCGGAAACTCGACCCGCACCGACGCCGGTCCCGTCAACCAGACCGGCGGAGTCACGCTGCCCAGCATCACCACCTGACCCGCCTTCAGCCCGCCAAACGCCGCCGCCACGGGAGACGCCGCCAGCAGCGCCAGCCCGTTCAGCGGATGCCCCAGCAGATCGCTCGTCACCCCCTCGTCCGAGAAACCATCATCCAGGCTGATTCGCCCGCGTAGCGCACCGATATCAAGCGTCCGCCAATCGACCCCGCCCTGATCCCCGACCACGGCCGCCGCGTGATACATCTGGTCCGCCACCAGCATCGGCGTCCCGAGCGCCGCGACATCGCCATACCGGTTCTCGACAATCTCGATCCCGGCGACAAACTCCCCCACCGCCGCCAGCGCCTGCTCCAATAAGCACGGCCCGGGCGGCAAATCCGCGGCCAGCCGCACCGCCACCTCGCACTCCACCCCGGGCCGGACGAAATCGGCGAACCGCAGCTCCGCCTCCCCGCGATACACATCCGCGGTCCGCATGAACCCGCCGATCGGCGTATCGACACCGAGATAGGCCTGCATGCGCCGCCCGGTGGCGCCGATCTTGAAGCCACACGGGGGCACGGCACCGGCCAGGCGGGCCAGCGCGAACTGCACCGCCGCGCCCTCCGCCTCGCTCCCTGGACCAATCCCCGAGGGCAGCGGCGCGACCAGACCCCGGTCCTGCCGGACCTGCCACAACGCAGCCGCGGCCGGGGCCGGGTCGAACGCCATCAGCGCCGCGTCAGCTCATACAGCGCCACCGAGGCGGCGGCCGATACGTTCAAACTCTCGACCGCGCCCGCAATCGCCAGACCGGCGATCTCATCGCAGGTCTCCTTCGTCAACCGCCGCAACCCCTCGCCCTCCGCCCCCAGCACCAGCGCCACCCGCCGATCGGCGAAGGCCGGACCGGACAGCGGCTTGCCGCCGGCGTCCAGGCCGATGCACCAGACATTCGCCGCCTTCAACGCGATGATCGTCCGCGCGATATTAACCGCCCGCAGCAGCGGCAACGTCTCCAGCGCGCCGGACGCCGCCTTCGCCAGCCCGCCGGTCTCCTCCGGCGCATTGCGGTCCTGGGTAATGACCGCCGCCGCCCCGAACGCCGCGGCCGATCGCATGATCGCCCCAACATTGCGCGGATCGGTCACCTGATCCAGCACCACGATCACCCCCGGCTTCTCCAGCACCGACTGCAAGCTCGGGGGCGCCAGAGGATCGGCCAGCAGCGCCGCACCCTGATGCACCACGTCGCGGCCGAGCAACTGATCGAGCCGCCCGCGGTCCGCCTTCTCCGCCGAGATCGCCCAGGGCGGCGACAGATGCTTGCTGATCGCCGCCTCGGCTTCCTCGGTCAGCATCAGCCGGCGCAGCCGCCGGGCGGGATTGGCCAAAGCCGCGGCAACGGCGTGATGGCCATACAGCCAGACCGCCCCCTTCGGCGCGTCCGGTGCTCCCCGCGGCGCGTCATACTCGCGCGGCCGGTACGACGGCGCCCCGGATCCCCGATCGTCGCGGCGCGGCTTGAAGCCGTCATTGCGAGAACCGGACTTCGGTCCGCCATGCGTCGCCCCTGGAGGGCGGGGCTTCTGATAGTCCCGCGAACCGGACTCGCCGCGCGGCCCGCTGTCGGGGCGCGCACCGCCACCCGGCGGACGTGAAGGCGGACCGCCAGGCCCGCGATAGGGGCCCCGGTCGGAGGGGGGACGCGACGGGCCGCCGGGACGGTTGCCATGGGGAGGTTTCATGATCTCGTTTCTATAGACCGCGCGCACGCGTCTGCACAGGCGGAGCGGCGTCTCCTGCCAGCCGGCGTCAAAATCGACACTCCGGAGGTGCGCCGCAGCAAATATTGCTGAAATCCCAAAATTTGTGACCTTGGCAACTACAAAAGCGTTTTATTGGCCAATTAACTACGCTAGGTTGCTATTGCAGGTTGTGGAGACAACGCGACGCGTGTTCTTGTGATCGAGCGGCAGCCTCCGGAGGCGGCTTCCGAACCGCCCCGGGATCGAACGGTCGTCGTCCGCACCGGCCAGCTCAATGATGCTCTGTCGATGTTGCAGCGCGAGCCGTTTGACGTCGTTGTTCTTGATTCTGTCGCGTTACGAAGCAGCGGGTCCGGTCTGCTTCGGTACATGCTGACCGCCGGGAACGCGACGCCGGTTTTCGCTATCGCCGATGATGACCGGCTTCGCCCGCTCTGCCTCGGCGGCGACGATGCTGTCGACGGGCACATCGAACTTTGGTGAATAAGGCAGCCGTTCCGGCAGCGGCCGGGCTTCCCTCGAGGCCATAGCGCACGCGGCAGGACAAGCACCCGGTGCGGCTAGAGCATGTTCAGCCTGACTGGAAAGGCTGCGAACGTAGCCTATTCGTCATGGCCCGGCTCGTCCGGGCCACCCCCGCAAGCATCTGCCGCGACAGGTTGCCCGGACGAGCCGGGCCATGACGGTGTGAGCGTTTCCAGTCAGCCTGAAACCGCTCTAGCCGGAGTCGTCTCTGTCCCCCCGGGCCAGCGCCAATCGGCTGCTGCCGATCTCCGAGGGCCCCCCGTTCGCCAACGACCGTCCCCACCGCAGCGCCGGCACCTCCAGATGCCGATGCAGCCAGCCGGATACGCCGATCGGCAATAGGATCGCCACCGGAACCCACAACGACGTGAAGACAACCGGGTCACCAGCCGCAACCCGGCCCAACACCCCGCTGGCCAGCTTCAGGATCGGCTCGTTAACCAAGTACACGCAATACGAAATCGCCCCGAGATACAGCGCCATCCGGCTGCTCAGCACAAGGCTGGCGTGCCGCAGCCCGGCGACATCCGGCCGCATCTGCACCGCCAGGCAAAGCGTCCAGGCCAGCGGGGGCAACAGCCGCCCCAGCGGCGCCTGTGTCGCGCACACGGCCAGCGCCGCCGCCAGCGCCAACCCGTAGTGCCGCAACGCCCCGGCCTCGGTCCGCACAACCCCGACGCTGGCCACGCCCAGGGCGAAGAAATGCGCCTTGTTCGGCAGGAACGCCCGGCTGAACTGCCAGGCATCCGGCCCGCACAGCCGCCACGCCACCCCCACCGCCGCCAAACCCAGCAGCACCCCGATCAGCCGCCGCCGATCGGCCGAGTGCAACAGCAGGGCCAGGAGATAGAACTGCCACTCGGTCGACAGGCTCCAGGTGGCGCCGAGGAAGCTGATCCAGACATCCGGCAGCACCGCTCTTGGAAACAGGCCGTGCGTCATCGTCAGGTGCGCCAGGATTTCCGCCACTCCGTTCGGCGGCCAGGCCGTCACGCAGATCGACCGGACCGCATCGTCGGCGCCGATCCAGGGCATGAACGAGAGGCCGCAGGGCCATGACTGGATCGCCACCGACACCGCGAACACCGGCAGGAACAGCGGGAACAGCCGCGCCGCCCGGGCAGCCAGGAACACCTCCGCCCGCATGTCCGCGCGGTCGAGCGCATTCGCGATCACCAGCCCGCTCAGCACGAAAAACAGATCGACCGCCGCGCCGCCATGCGACGTCAGGCTCTGAACCCAGCCCGGCAGCCGGGCGAACGGCGCCACATGATCCAGCAGCACATACACCGCCAGGAGTCCGCGCAGTCCGTCCAGGCATGCCAATCGCTTCATGCGGGCAGCATGCCGGATAAAGGTTAACAAAATGCGAAGGGTTGCAATTTCTTCGCGGCCACGCTACTTAACCGCGAAATCATTCTCCGCTGAAGGGGGTGGCCTTAACCGGCCGCCTTTTTTGTTTTGGGCGAACCTGTCGTGGACGGAAACGAGCTGAATAATCCCCTTGGCAACACCCTGGAAGGCAAACTGGCCGCCATCATCGAGCCTAGGCTCGAAGCGATGGGGTTCGAGCTTGTGCGTGTCGCCGTCCTCGGCCGCGAGCGCCCCACCGTTCAAATCATGGCCGATCGGCGGGACGGATCGCAGATTTCGGTGGAGGATTGCGAGCAGATCAGCCACGACGTCAGCGCCGCGATCGACGTGGACGACCCGATTCCCGGCGCCTGGACGCTGGAGGTCAGTTCCGCCGGCATCGACCGTCCCCTGACCCGGATAAAGGACTGGAACCGATTCGCCGGCCACCTTGCGAAGGTGGAAACATATTTTCCGCAGGACGGGCGCAAGCGCTTCGCCGGGGTCGTGCTCGGCGCCGACGAAAACGCCGCCCGCATCCGCCTCGACGACGGCAAGGAAGTCTTGATTCGCCACGCTGACCTTCGCAAGGCGAGGCTGGTCCTCACCGATGCGCTGATTGAAGCCACCGCAAAGCAGCAACTCGCCAACTAACAGAGGTCGCCATGGACACCGCTATTGCCCGCCCGGAACTGCTGCTGGTCGCCGATGCCGTCGCGCGGGAAAAAAATATCGATCGCGAGGAAGTGCTGGAGGCGATGGAGCAGGCCATCCAGAAGGCCGGCCGCGCCAAGTACGGGCACGAGAAGGATATAAGGGCGACCATCGACCGCAAGACCGGCGACGTCCGCCTGTCGCGCTGGACCGAAATCGTCGACACGGTCGAGAACGAAGAAACCCAGATGGGCAAGGCCGACGCGGCCAAGCTGTTTCCCGACAAGAAAATCGGCGAATTCGTCGTCGATCCGCTGCCCCCCATCGACTTCGGCCGCATCGCTGCCCAGACCGCCAAGCAGGTCATCGTCCAGCGCGTTCGCGAATACGAGCGCAAGCGGCAATACGACGAGTTCAAGGACCGGGTGGGTGAGATCATCAACGGCGTGGTCAAGCGCACCGAGTACGGCAACCTCATGGTCGAACTCGGCCGGGCGGAGGCGCTGCTGCGCCGCGACGAACTGATCGCGCGCGAAAGTTTCCGCAACGGCGACCGCGTCCGCGCCTATATCTACGACGTGCGCGAGGAACCGCGCGGGCCGCAGATCTTTCTGTCCCGCACCCATCCGGGCTTTCTGGCGAAACTGTTCGCCCAGGAAGTGCCGGAAATCTACGACGGCATTATCGAGATCAAGGCGGTCTCCCGCGATCCGGGCAGCCGCGCCAAGATGGCGGTGATCAGCCGCGACTCCTCGATCGACCCCGTCGGCGCCTGCGTCGGCATGCGCGGCTCGCGCGTCCAGGCCGTGGTGCAGGAGCTTCAGGGCGAAAAAATCGACATCATCCCCTGGAGCAGCCAGGCCGCCACCTTCGTGGTGAACGCGCTGGCGCCGGCCGAGGTGACCAAGGTCGTGCTGGATGAGGAAGCCGGACGGGTTGAAGTCGTCGTCCCCGATGAACAACTGTCGCTCGCCATCGGGCGCCGCGGCCAGAACGTGCGGCTGGCCTCGCAATTGACCCGCTGGGACATCGACATCCTCACCGAAGCAGAGGAATCCGAGCGCCGACAGGAAGAATTCCGCCGCCGCTCCGGCCTGTTCGTCGAGGCCTTGGATGTGGACGACATGATCGCGGGGCTGCTGGTCACCGAAGGTTTCACCACGGTCGAGGAACTCGCCTACACGCCGATAGACGAAGTCGCCGCGATAGAGGGCTTCGACGAAAACGTGGCGGAGGAACTGGTCCGCCGCGCCGAGGGCTTCCTGACGCAGCGCGACAACGAGATGAACGACAAGCGCGTCGGCCTCGGCGTCACGGATGAGGTCGCGTCAATCGAACTGCTGACCCCGGCGATGCTGGTGGCGCTGGGCGAGAAGGGGGTGAAAACGCTGGACGACCTCGGCGACCTCGCGTCGGACGAACTGATCGAGATCGTCGGCGCCGAAGCGATGGACGAAGCGACCGCCAACGACGTGATCATGACGGCGCGGGCGCATTGGTTCGACGGCGAGGAACCGGCTCCCGAGGCCGCGCCGGCCCCGCTTGGGGAGGCAGATCACGACTGATACGGACTCTGAGGCGGACGACGAGCCCGAAACCGGGCCGTTGCGCCGCTGCATCGTGACCCGCGAGCGGCTGCCGAAGGAGCGGATGATCCGCTTCGTCGTCGGACCGGATCGCCAGCTTGTCCCCGACCTCGCTGCAAAGCTGCCCGGACGGGGAATATGGTTGAGCGCATCGGCGGATGTGTTACTGTCGTCGAACGCCGGCGATGAAGGGCGTCAAAAACAAGGCCAAGCCGGGGATGTGGCGGACCGCCAGCTCACCCGAGCCTTTGCCAGGGCCGCACGCGGTCCCGTATCGGTGCCATCTGATCTTTCCGGTCTCTTGCAGTCGGCGCTGGTCCGGCGGATCAGCGATATCATGGGTCTGGCCCGGCGCGCGGGACAGGCTATTGCAGGATTTGAAAAAGCGCGCGAAGTGCTGCGCCTGGGCGAGACTCGCCTGGTGGTGCAGGCGTCGGACGGCAGCGAGGCGGAGCGCAAGCGCTTCCTGTCAGGCTTCGGTCCGGAACTGACGGTGATCGATCCGCTTCCGGGCGCTGTCCTGGGTCGGATCTTCGGCCGGGACTTTGTCGTGCACGTCGCGGTCGCGCCGGGCAAATTGGCTGAGTCCCTCGCCGTGGAGGCGGGTCGGCTGGCCGGATTGAGGAACGGGTCCGCAAGGGCCATGGGGTCCGCAAGGGCCACGGGGCGGGAAACCGAACCGTTGAACGATGACACGGGTGCCAACGGATAAACATGAGCGAAAGCAACGATCAGGACGGCGGCAAAGGGCGGCTCTCACTGCGTCCGGCAGGACGTTTGGAACTGGGACGCACCGTCGATGCGGGCTCCGTCCGGCAAAGCTTCAGCCACGGCCGATCGAAGGTCGTGCAGGTGGAAGTGCGCAAGAAGCGTGCGCCACTGCCCAATCCTTCGGCGGCAGCCGGCGCTCCGCCGCCGCCGCCGGCTGGCGCTGCTCCGGCGCCACGCCCGCAGACGCAGCCCGGACGCCCGGCGCCCGGGGCCGGTCGCGCCCTGACCGCGGCCGAACAGGCCGCCCGCCTGCGCGCGGTGCAGGAACAGCAGCGCGACGCCGCCAAGCGCGAGGCTGAACGCCGCGAGCAGGAAAAGATCTCCATCCTGTCGGCCGCAGAGGAAGCGCGCCGCCGCGAGCAGGAAGCCAAGAAGGCAGCGGAGGAGGAAGAACGCCTCGCCGCCGAACAGGCGATCCGCGACAAGCTGGAAGCTGACGCGAGGCGCGCGCAGGAAGCCGCCGAAGCCGCAGCCGCCGCTGCCCGCACGCCGGCTCAGCAGGAGGAGCACGAGGCCGAGGAACAGGCCCGCGCCGCTCAACCGGCTCCGCCGCCCGCGTCCGCACGGCCGCAGCCCGCCCCGCCACAGCCTGAGGCGAAGGCTTCGCCGCCAGCGAGGCCGGCCCCGGGTCAGCCCGCGCTGTCCGCGACCGAAACCCTGCGCCTGCGTACGGCTCGTCCGGAAGACGAAGACGAGAACCGCCCGGCTCGCCGCACCGGTGCCGGTGGCGTTCCCGCCCGCAAGCCGCCGGTGGTCGCGCCCAAGAAGGGCACCGACGACCGCCGCCGCGCCGGCCGCATCGACGTCCAGGCCGCGATCGAGGGCGAGGACGAAAAGGTCCGCTCGCTCGCGTCCGTCCGCCGCCAGCGTGAGCGCGAACGCCGCCAGGCCGAACTGGACCGCCTGCGCGCGGACCAGGTGAAGGTCGTGCGCGACGTCATCCTGCCGGACCAGATCACGGTGCAGGAACTCGCCAACCGCATGGCCGCCCGCGCGCCTGAGGTCATCAAGGCGTTGATGAAGATGGGCGTGATGGCGACCATCACCCAGTCGCTCGACGCCGACACCGCCGAACTGGTGGTGCAGGAGTTCGGCCACCGGGCTCGCCGCGTCTCGGAATCCGATGTCGAAATCGGCCTGGAAGGCCTGGCGGATGTCGATGAGGACCTGATCATCCGGCCACCCGTCGTGACCATCATGGGCCATGTCGATCACGGCAAGACCTCGCTGCTGGATGCGCTGCGCTCCGCCGACGTGGCGGCCGGCGAGGCCGGCGGCATCACCCAGCACATCGGCGCGTATCAGGTGACGATGCCGGCCGGCGAGCAGATCACCTTCATCGACACGCCCGGCCATGAAGCGTTCACCGCCATGCGGGCACGCGGTGCCTCGGTGACGGATATCGTCATCCTGGTCGTCGCCGCCGATGACGGCGTGATGCCGCAGACCATCGAGGCGATCCGCCACGCGAAGGCGGCGAATGCGCCGATAATCGTGGCGATCAACAAGATGGACAAGCCGGATGCCAATCCGGATCGCGTGCGGCAGGAACTGCTCAGCCACGACATCGTCGTGGAAGACATGGGCGGCGAGACGCAGGACGTGCTCGTCTCGGCCAAGCAGAAGACCGGGCTCGACAAGCTGATCGAGGCGATCCTGCTGCAGGCCGAAATCCTCGACCTGAAGTCGAATCCGAACCGTACGGCGGAAGGCACCGTTATCGAAAGCCGCCTCGACCGGGGCCGCGGACCCGTCGGCACCATGCTGGTGCAGCGCGGCACGCTGCATCAGGGCGACATTATCGTGGCCGGCTCCGAGTGGGGCCGGGTGCGGGCGATGCTCGACGACAAGGGGCGGCATTTGCAGGAGGCCGGTCCGTCCGCGCCGGTCGAGATCCTCGGCCTGAGCGGGGCGCCGGCCGCCGGCGAGCCGTTCGTTGTTGTTGAAAGCGAAGGCCGGGCGCGCGAGATCACCGAGTTCCGCGAGCGCCGCCAGCGCGACAAGATTGCCGGTGCTGCGGTTGGCGCGCGCGGCACGCTGGACCAGATGCTGGCCCGCATCCAGGCGGGTGAGCAGAAGGAAGTCGCGGTCCTGATCAAGGCCGACGTGCAGGGCAGCGCCGAGGCGATCCAGTTGACCGTGCTGAAGCTGGCGCATGAGGAAGTGAAGGTGCGGGTGCTGCTGTCCGGTGTCGGGCAGATCACTGAAAGCGACGTGCAGCTCGCCAAGGCGTCGAACGCCGTGGTCATCGGCTTCAACGTCCGCGCGACCTCCCAGGCGCGGGAACTGGCGCAGCGGGAAAGCGTGGATATCCGCTACTTCTCGATCATCTACGAGGTCGCCGACGACATCGAGAAGCTGGTCAAGGGCAAGGTCGCCCCGAAGGCGCGCGAGAAGTTCCTGGGCTACGCCGAAGTTCGGAAAGTGTTCAACATCACCAAGACCGGCAAGGTCGCCGGCTGCATGATCACCGAGGGCGTCGTCAAACGCGGCGCCGGGGTGCGGGTGCTGCGCGACAACGTGGTGATTCACAATGGCGAACTGTCGCAGCTCAAGCGCTTCAAGGACGACGTGAAGGAAGTCGCGCGCGGCTACGAATGCGGCCTGTCGTTCGCCAACTTCGACAACCTCGAAGAAGGCGACGTGATCGAGTGCTTCGAAGTGGAGATGGTTCCGGGTTGACGAAGAAGACCGCGGCGGGGCCAACTGCAGCGGCAGTTGCGCGTGGCGGAGGAAATCCGCCACGTGCTGTCCGGGGTGTTCACCCGGGCGGAGTTCCGCGATCCGGAACTGGCCGCCGCTCATATTACCGTCAATGAGGTGCGGATCGCTCCGGACCTCAAGCGCGCCACCGCTTTCATTTCGCGGCTGGGCCGATCGGATGTCGAGGCGCTGCTGCCGTCGTTGCAGCGCGCGACGCCATATTTGCGCGGGCAGGTGGCGAAGGCGCTGCGGCTGCGGGTCGCGCCCGACCTTGTGTTCGAGCCGGACCATGCGCTGGATTACGCGATGAAGATCGAGGAGCTCATGCACCGGCCGGAAATCGCGCGGGATCTGGAAAAAGGTTGACTTTCGTCGCTTGGCCTCGCTATATCTAGCCTGTCTGGACAGATCAGGAGGGTCCCGTGCTGGATTGGCAGTTGCAGGATGCGAAGAACCGTTTCAGCGAGGTGGTCAAGCGCGCCCGGGAAGACGGTCCTCAGACCGTAACCGTGCATGGCCAGCGGGCCGCCGTGGTCGTCTCGGCGGCGGACTATGACAACATGGTCAAGCCGCGGATGCCGTTCGCGGACTTTCTGCTGGCAGACGCCGCGTGGCCCGATGACGTCGTGGACGCGATCAACGATCGCAGCCCGGACACCGGCCGCGACGTGGCCTGGTAATGTATCTGCTCGACACCTGCGTGGTCTCGGAGGCGCGGCGGAAGACGCCTCAGGCGGTGAAGTGGATCCAGACCGCGCAGTCGGACACGCTGTATATCAGCGTCATCACCATCGGCGAGATCATGAAGGGCGTCATGATGAAGCTGCGGACGGATCCTCCGGCCGCGGCCGCCTTGTTGCGTTGGCTGGATGAGATGCGGTTCGTCTATGCGGCCCGGACCCTTCCGGTTGACGATGCCGTTGCCACCGGCTGGGGGCGGCTGATGGCGCAGCGCACCCGGCCCGTCGCCGATGCGCTGATCGCTTCCACAGCGAAGGTGCACAACAAAGTGCTGGTGACGCGCAATGTCGCGGACTTCGCCGACACCGGGGTGGACGTGATCGATCCTTGGGCATTAGCCGGATAGACCCGGGCACGCCGCGGCATTGGCACGTGGATTGCTGCTGGGTTGAGAACGCCGGACGCTCAAGCCCTCCCCGGCAGGAAGGACGCCGATGCACACGCTCGATCAGCTCAACGCCCTCTCGCCCGAGGAATTCGCCGCGGCCCTGGACGGCGTCTTCGAACACGCGCCTTGGGTGGCGGAAGCGGTGGCACCGCAACGGCCGTTCTTCACCGTTACCGCCCTGCACGACGCCCTGATGTCGGCGGTTCGGGAAGCGCCCGCGGATGTCTGCCTGACGTTCCTGCGCGGCCATCCCGCGCTGTCGCCGAAAGCGCTGGCAGACCCCGGCCTGACCGGCGAATCCCGCTCCGAACAGGGCGGTCTCGGCATGGCCGCCCTCGGCGATCGACTGGCCCGGTTCGAGGCCGTTTCCGCGGCCTATGAGGCGCGGTTCGGCTTCCCCTTCATCGTCTGCGTCCGCCGCCAGACGCCAGCATTTGTGCTGAGCGGCCTGGAGCGCCGCATGGAAAACGACCCCGCCCGGGAACTGGTCGCGTCCCTGGCCGAGATCGGCCATATCACCCGCCTTCGGCTGGTCGATAAGGTCCAGGGCCCCGGCATGCCCGGGACCACCGGCCACCTGTCGTCGCATGTCCTGGACACCGCCCGCGGCAAGGCGGCCGAAGGTGTGCGGATCGAACTGTTCCGTGAGGGCGTGCTGATCAAGGAAGCTGTCACCAACAAGGACGGGCGGACGGACGATCCCCTCCTGACCGGGGAGCCGTTGCGCATCGGCCGGTACGAACTGCGTTTCCATCTCGGTGACTTCTACAAGGGCTGGCCCAACGTGACCGACCCGCCGTGGTACGACGTCATCCCCATTCGCTTTGGCATCGCCGAACCCGAAGGCCATTACCACATGCCGCTTCTGCTCGGGGCCTGGAGCTATTCGACCTACCGCGGAAGCTGATCATGCCGCGTTCAGGGTCAGTCCGGCCGCCAGCCGCGCATTGAGCGCCTCGGTCAGGGCACCCCGCCGCGCCCACAGCGACCGGTACCACGCGATCCGCGGCGCCACCTGGTAGGCCAGCATCCGGTGGTTGGCGATATGCTCGCGGCCGGCATCGCCCAAACTCCGGGCGAGATCGGGCAGCGCCACCAGCCGCAGCAGCCGGGCATGGAATTCGACCGGGTCGCGGAAAAGCAGCCCGGTTCGCCCGTCCTCGATGCTGTCGCCGTAGACCACCGTGCTGGCCAGCGGCGCGACCCGGCAGGCCGCCGCCTCGATGAATTTCAGGTCGGATTTCGCCCGGTTGAACGGGGTGTCCGACAGCGGCATGAACGAGATCTCGCAACCGCCGAGCAGCCGCAGATAGGTCTCGTAATCGCAGGTCGGGGTGAACGCCTTGTGCGGCGTCTCCAGCGCGTCGAAGAATCCCCTGTCATGCACCACGCGGAACCTCAGCCGATCGGCTGCCCTGGCGGCGACCGCGTTGATCGCGGGCATCAGCGGGCGCCAGTCCCGCTCCCGGTTCAGCGCCCCGAAAAACAGCGTGACCGCGGGGAGGCCGGCGAAGTTTCGCACCTCCGGCAGCGACACGATGGCATTCGGGAAGACCGCGATTTCCGGATTGTATCGCCGCAGCGTCTCGGCCATGACCGAGGTGCTGGTCTGCAGCGCATGCACGCCGCGGAATGTCAGGTCGCCGCCAAGCCGCATCATGTCGAAGTGGTCCGGATGGTCGTCGAACTCGGTGACGACCAGGTATCCGGCCGCCAGCAATGACCGCACGGTCGACAGTCCTGTCGAACCGGCGAGACCCAGTCGGTGCAGCACGAAAATCCGCGGCGTATCGTCATGCGCTTCCCGGCGATGGATCGCCGTGGTGACGACGGTGCGCAGCGCCGGGTCGGTTGCCAGGGCGGATAGCGGATGCACGACGCGCACATGCGAAACGCCGCCGACGGGATCGAGCATCGTGCTCGACAGGATCAGCGGTTGCCGCGGCTCCTTGCGCACGCGCCAAATCAGGTCGGAGCCGCCCGGTTCGCGGGGTGTGGCGTCACAGATGGTCAACCCCGCATCCAGCAGCAGCCGGCGCACGCTGTCGGCGTCGTCCGCACGGATCAGCATGACGCCGTCCGGGCTGAGCGCCCCGGCGTAGCGGCGGATCAGCGACGCGGCATCAGGCCCCGGGCTGCCGCTGTGAACGATGCAATCGATGCCGCCCGGTGGCGCGCCGCCCTCGGGGCTGGCGGCGAGCAGGTGCACGCGCGGATTCATCCGCCGGTAGGCCTCGATCAGGGCCGTGTTGTCGCAGCCGGCAAACAGCACGCTGCGCGCCGCGAGCGGGATGCGTTGCAGCAAATCGGAGGCGCGGGAGTCAGCTTGCATCGACGGTCCTGGTAGCCGCACTGAACGCGGCGGCGAAGCGATCGAAATTCCGGCCGGCCCGGCAGGGTTCGTAGGCGGAATCATACCGCACCCGCAAGCGAGAACGGCCGCGATCGCGCCCGGCAGGGTCTGATCACGCCGCCGCTTGCGCCGCCGTCTGCCGGCCTGCCGCGCCGGCTGCGTGCCAGCCGAGCGCCGCCCGGATGAACCCGGCGGCATAGGCGAGGCGCCACCGCGCGCCCAGCAACAGCGTCGACCGGCGCGGAACCAGGGCGGCCGGCGCGAACAGCGCGGCGACCAGCAGCCTGCGGGGCAACTCGCGCCACACGGTTTCCGGATGATGCAGGGTTCGCTGTGTCAGCACGGTGGAGGCGCCCTGCCAGTAGAGGCGGGACAGCAGCCAGGCGGGATCGAGGCGGCGCGCCTGAATTTGGTGGTGCACCACGATCCGCGAATCATATCGCACCGAATAGCCGGCATCCTGCAGCATCCAGGCGAGTTGGACTTCCTCATCGGACAGCAGCGAATCGCCGTGGCGGCCCAGCCGGCCATTGAACCCGCCGGCCGCCAGCAGCGACAGCACATGCACCACCATGTTGGCGGCATAGGGTTCCAGGCTTGGCGGCACCGCCTCGGTGCGGTATTCGCCGCTGCCCTCATGCTCGATGATCGAGAGTATGCCGCGCAGCGATCGGGGCCACCATCGGGGCAGGGGGGCTTCCCACCGCGGCAGGATGCGGCCGCCGATGAGTGCCGGGCGGCGGCCGGGTCGGGAGACGGCGCCGAGGATGGCATCCACCCAGTCGGCGGCGGGAATCGCGTCGTCATCGATATAGGCGATGAAAGGTGTCCGCGCGGCCCAGGCGCCGGCATTGCGGGCGCTGCTGACGCCGGGCTGATCCATGCGCAGCAGGCGCGCGCCGTATTCCGTCGCAATGTCCGCGAGTTCGGCGGCGGCGCAGGCGGAGGATGCGCTGTCCACCAGAAGGATGGCGAATCGCTCGCGCGGGGCGGTCTGCCGCCGCAGCCCGTCAAGGCAATCGCGGACGTAGGCGGGGCGATCACGGGTGCAGATGCATACGGTGAGGTCCATCCGCGGGACAATACCGGGGAAAGGTTGATAAAGGGTTAATGCCCCGGGTGAGAAACGCGTCCGCTGCGCAAAGGACGCTCCCCGCGCATCGTAGAGCACCGTGCGTGCCGCGGTCCTGTATTGCCGCGCCGATCGGCAGGACGCCGGACACCGCCGCGGGTTGGTCCAACAGTTGGCTGGCGTGAAGCGCGAAGCCACGATTGTGGCCGGTCAGTCGAAAAGCGCCCGACATCAGCGGCGTGGTTCACTCGCGGCACCGCAAGCATATTTCGACCGCAGATGTACGCAAATGCACGCAGATCGATGTTGCTCCGCCGGATGGTCAGTCCGGGCGAGAGCGTGTCTCTTTCAGTCGAACCCCATCGGAGGGCCATATCCGGCATATTCAGAGCGGCTTCAGGCTGACCGGAAACGCGTTAACCCGCATTTTTCCTCACACTGTGGCAACCATCCGCTCGCCGGGGCCGGAGCCGCGTTCCAGTTCCTCCAGAACCCCCAGATCGGCCACAGCCTGCGCGATCATCGCATCGAACGTCCGCACCGCCGAGGCGACGATCCCGGTCTTGCCGCCAGCCTTGTCCAGGCCTTCCAGGATCTTCTGCTTCAGCGTCCCGGTCGCCGCCGCGCGGCCCTCGGCGAGCTTCTCCCCCAGCCGAGCCTCCGATAGCGCCAGATGCAGCATCGTGCGGCTGACCGCGTTGAATTCGTGCTCCCGGATCGCGTTCTCCGCCGCGGCGCCGACGGCCGAACCCAACCCCAGCCACGCGGCCAGGGCGCCAATCCCCGCGACCAACGCCAAAATCGGGTGGGCCACGGCGAGCAGGACGACGACATGCAGATTGACCGCCGCGACCACCAGCGTGCCGATGCCGGCCGCGACCACGGTCATGTCGCCGGCGAACCCGCCCAACTGGCTGGCGATGCGGCCGCTGGTGCCCTCATGCACACCGCTGAGCGACACCCCGGCCGCCGCGTCGGGCACGTAGCGCGAGACGTCGCGGGCGATTTCGTGCGTGCGCAGGAAGTCGCGCAGATGATCCCGCAGGATCCGCAGCAAATCGGCATCCAGCGCGCGCCAGGCCCCGGTCGCCAGCGCCGCCGCCTCCGGCTCGAACGCCTTGCAGACCGCGGTAACCTTTTCCTCCACCGACTTCAGCGATCCGCCTTGCCGGTACCAGGTGCGGAACTCGGCCTCGATCAGCGGCATGGTGGCGTTGACCGTCGCCACCGCGACCTCATCGGCGAAGCTGTCGAGCCGTGACGACACCGCCTCCGCGACACCTTGGCCGGCGGCCGGTCCGTCCGCGATCAGCGTCATCCGCCGCGCCCGGTGCCGCGCCCGCAGCGCGTTGTACAGCGCCAGGCCGGAGCCGACCGTTGCCTCCGGGTCTTCGGATCGGAGGACGTCTTTTTCCGGATCGACGCCGAACACGTCGGCGGCGATAGCCCGCATGAACGGCCATTCGGAGCTGCCTCCGGTCAGCACAACCTTGCTGAACCGTTCCCGGATCGGCCCGCCGGCGCCCTCGCGCTGCATGGTGCGGCGAATCCACGCCAGCAGGTCGATCGCCTGCCCGGTGGCCAGCGGCGCGGGAAAGCCGAAGCGCTGGAAATAGGCCACGGCGAGCGGACTGGGGCGGTACGACCGCGCGCGTTCCAGGAACTCGCCCACCGAGGCGTTGCGCAGCGTCTTGCGGGCGTCGCCGACATCGATGCGGAACCGGAAGTCGTTCATCGTGTCGCCGGCCATCGCCCAGCGGCGGGAGAACGCCTCCTTCATCTCCCGGCATTCCTGCTGCCAGACAGCCAGGGCTTCGCGTTCCTCGATATGGAAATCGAGGTTCTGGTCGCGCACCCATTGGTAGAACAGGTCGTCGAACAGCCGTCCGCCGAGCGCCGGATCGCCCCATGGCGCGCGCATGCCATGCTCCGACGTGACCAGCGCCAGATCCAGGGTGCCGCCGCCGAAATCGACGACGACGACACCTTCATGCGCCTCCGACGGGGTGATGCTGCCGTTGGTCAGGTGGTAGGCCAGCGCGCCGAGCGGTTCGTCGATGCAGACGGCCTCCGCAAAGCCGGCGGCACGGACGATTTCGCGCGTGCGGTCGCGATGCTCCTGGCTGATTTCGGCGGGCACGCCGATGACCGTCAGGCCGCCGCGCACCGCCGCGGGCTGCACCTCCGACACGGCCTGGCAGACTTTGCCGAGGAACGCGCGCGCGTCGGTGCGGGCGCGTTCGGAGCGGGCGATCTCGGGCTTGAAGCCCAGGGCTATGCGCCGGCCGGACTGTTCTTCGCTGTCGTATTGGCTCCAGGTTTCCAGCGCCACGGTGCCGAAGGCTTCGACGACCTCGCCGCCGCCCGGTTCGGTGCCCCACAACACGCACGTGGCCGTGGGCGACTTGCCGGCAATCTTGATCGGCACCGCCGCCAGCGCGCCGTCGCCCTGGTCGTTGCAGTAGGCAACGTGGGTGTTGCTGGTGCCGAAGTCGATACCGAGATAGGTGGGCATGCCGCCTCCGAAGTTTCGATCAGACGCGCCGCAGTTCGCCCTTTTGCACGACCTCGCCATGGCGGGTCATGGCGGCCCGCTGGGTGCGCACGCCCTGGCCGGGCGGGATGGTGCCGAACACCTCGAACAGCGCGGCCATGTCCGGGTCGAACGGCGTGCCTTTAGAGATGGACACCCAGGCGTAGCCGCTTTCTTGCAGGCGTTGCAGCAGGTCGTCGCAGGAGTCCCGGATGTCGCGGTCCGAACTGCCGCGCGCGATGTCGGATTGCAGTTGCGTCAATGCGACAACGACCGGGCGGGGCAGGCGTTCCGGTTCCGGGTGAGGCGCCCCGAGGTCCGCGCCGAGGCGATCCGGATGGGCCCAGGCCACTGCCAGCGCCATGTCGATCGCCCGGGCGAGATCGCCCGGGGCGTAGCCGGCGGACGGTTCCGCCCGGGTGGCGGGTGTCCGGGTCTGCAACACGCTCATGACCAGTGGCGCCGCCAGCAGCCACAGGATGGAGCGGCCGAGGCCGAGCGATTGGCCGCGGATCGCGCGCCACACGCCGCCCATGACCACGCCGCCGGAGGATAAAGCCGCGGCCGAACGGATCACGGCGACGAGGCGCGGGCGCTCCAGCAGGGCGCCGACGCCCTTCACCGCGAGGAAGGCACCGAGCGTCCCGCCCGCGAAAAGCCCGATCAACCGGTTATCGAACCAGAGATAGGTCAGCGGCGACAGCGCCAGGGCGCCGAGGGCGGACCCGGCTGCGGCGGTGATCGCCCAGGCGGAACCGCGGACATCGCCGGAGGGCAGGGATGGCGGCGAGGGAATCACCAGTTGGCGCAACACGGCCTCGATTTCGGCCGCGGCCTGGCGGGTGTCGGCGGCCTTGTTGGGCCAGCACTCGTTTTCCGCCATCCACGCGAGGCAGGCTGTCGCGATGCGTTCGAATGGCAGGCCGGTGGCATCCGATCCGCCGGCGATGCGCCGCGCCCTGGTTCGCCACGCGGGCAGAGCGTCTTCCAGACGATGAAACCGTTTCATCCGCCAATCCCGAGGTGTCGCGTGGTCGCGGCGATACCCTACGTGGTGTTATCTGTTACGGCAACGGTGCCCGGCGTGGGGCAGCGGGTGAGTTTGAAGGTCCAATTCCGTTGCGGAGATTCGCTCAGCCGGCGGCCATCGCGCCTGAAGGCGGCGGGGTCGCGCCGGACGACAACTCCCCGGCGGCGGTGGTCAGCGCCTTGATCCGCGCCAGTTCCTTCCACCGCTCGTCAGGAGAAAGGTCGTCGAGACCGGCCGCGAACTCGGCGGCGACCGCGGTCATCGCGTCGGCCCACGCCGCTTGCCGCGCCTTTGCCGTGCGGACGGCCGCGGGAGACAGCGGCACCGGCTTCGAAGCGGGAACCCCAACCGCTTCGGCAACCGGTGCCGGCTCGGCGTCCGGCTGCGTGCCGGGCGCTGAGGTGGCGGCCCGCACCCGGGCCTTGGCTTCGCTGACCATGCGCTGCGCTTCGGCGACCGAGGCTTCGAGGGACTGCTCGGTATGGCCGGCGCCGGGGCGGCTTTCCTGCTCGAGCCGCCGGCGGCTGCGTTCGGCGGAGCGGTCGAGGCTGTTGGCGTTGCCGCGCAGACGCAGCGCCAGCAGCATGGAGATATCCTCGTACATCGACAGGCTGAGGGAACTCAGCGTGGCGATGTCGAAGGCGATGATCTTGGCGACGGTGAACAGGCTGAGGCGGTTGGCGATGCGAAATTCGTTCACCGTTTCCGCTGCCGCGGCGTAGGCGAGGCGGATGTCGCCCGCGGTTGACCAAAGGAACATCGGCGCCAGGAGGGCGAGGATGAGGTTGGCGAGGTTGTTGGTAGCAGGTTCGGGTGTTGCCATGGTGCGTGCTCGGACTGCGGTGCGGCGGTTCTACCTGGAGTTGCAGCCTGGCGTCAAGAACAATTTCCTATATTAGCCAAAAAGTCCGCTCGATGGGATAAACCCCACCAGTGGAGCAGAGGGGCAACATCGCCGGGTGGGCTTTTGACGATGCGTCTCTGCAAGCGACCGAAAGAACTTCAACCGCGGATGACGCAAATGCAGGCAGAGCCGCCTCGATACCGTCGCCACTCTGTCGGCCGGGTCAGGCGTCCCGGCGGAGCAACATCGATCTGCGTGCATTCGCGTCATCTGCGGTTGCATAATTTTGCGCTGCCGCGAATGCGCCACGCCGCTGAGGTCGGGCGCGCACCGATTGACCGGCCATAAACGTGGTTGCGCGCTTGATGCCAGCCGCCCGCTGGGTGGGCATGCCATCAGCGACGTTTGTGGAGACAAGGACCGCAAGTCGTGGATGGCCGGACTACATCCGGCCATGACACGAGAAGGCGACGAGCGCGCAAGTCGCCGTTTAATGTATGCGCCTATTGGCCGTGCCCCCGGCATGTTGGCACGAACGGCCGGTGTGCGGATGGAAAGGGCCATGACGGCCAAGAAACAGTCGTGCCAGTCGCTGGTACCGACAGCCCCGCGGACCGACGGGCAGCGATCCGGAGGCATTCAGCGGCCCGGCCCGAACCTTCGGCACCCGTCGATATGACTCGCCGCCGGGCATATGGTACACCGTCGCGACGAAACCGCCGGGCGAACACCGCGGGTGCCACACCCGGGCCATCGCCGAAAGCGGTAGCATCCGGGGGTGATCCATGAAAGCGATTGTGTCCGTCTTTGCAGTGTGTTGGATGGCGGTGGCCGCGGCGGTGGCGCAACCGGCGGCTTCCTCCGGCCCGATCCGGCTCGGCCTCATCCTCGACATGTCCAGCGTCTACGCCGACGTCACCGGTCCGGGCAGCGAAACCGCCGCGCGCATGGCGGTGGAGGATTTCGGCGGCAGCGTGCTCGGCCGCAAGATCGAGGTGCTGGTGGCCGATCACCAGAACAAGGCCGACATCGCCGGGTCGGTCGCGGCGAAGTGGTTCGATGTCGATCACGTCTCGGCGTTGCTCGATGTCGCCGCCTCCAGCCCCGCGCTGGCCGCTATGGTGGTGGCGAAGGCGCACGATCGGATCATCATGATGAGCGGGCCGGGTGCCACCAGCATCACCAATGAGGCTTGCATCCCGACGGCGGTGCATTACGCCTACAACACTTATGCGCTCGCCCATACGACCGGCAAGGCGGTGATCCAGCAGGGCGGCAAGTCGTGGTTCTTCCTGACCGCGGATTATACCTTCGGCCATCAGCTCGAGGCCGACACCTCGGCGGTGGTGAAGGCCGCCGGCGGGACGGTGCTGGGGGAGGCGCTGGCGCCGATCGCGACGTCGGACTACTCGTCGTACCTGCTTCAGGCGCAGCAGTCCAAGGCGCAGGTCGTCGGTTTCGCCGTGGCGGGGACCGACCTTGTCAACGCCATCAAGCAGGCGGCGGAGTTCGGGCTCGACCAGGGCGGCCAGAAGCTGACCGGGCTGTTAGTCTATATTAACGACATCCATGGTCTCGGACTGCAGGCGACGCAGGGGATGCTGCTGAGTTCGGCGTTCTACTGGGACCGCGACGATGCAACCCGGGCGTTTGCGAAGCGCTTCTTCGAGCGGCTGCACAAGATGCCGAACATGTCGCAGGCCGGGGTGTATTCATCGACCATGCATTATCTTCAGGCGGTCAAGTCTGCCGGCACGACGGATACCGCGGCGGTGATGCGCGCGATGCGGGACACCCCGGTGAACGACTTCTTCGCCCATAACGGGCACATTCGCGCCGACGGGCTGATGGTGCACGACATGTATCTGTTCCAGGTCAAGACGCCGGCCGAATCAAAGGCACCCTGGGATTATTACAAGCTGGCCGCGACGATCCCCGCGGATGACGCGTTCCAGCCGCTCGCCGAGTCCAGGTGTCCGCTGGTCGGTCATCATTAACAAACCCTGAGGCGTTGCATCCGTCTCGGTAATCTCTCCGTGAAAGAGGGTGGATACTCATCATTTTCAATTCATCAATGCCCGGTAACCCGTACAGACTATGCATCAGTATGGAGGTTCAGGCTTGATCCCGAGGAAGCGGGTGGCCGGAGACGGGGGCGCACCGGCCGATACGGGGACCGCGTTCGCTCTTGCCGGCGGCGAGATGGCTGCTTTGATCGGCTCGACCGAGTGGGCCGCCACGGCCATCGGGTCAACCGACCTATGGCCGCAAAGCCTTGTAACAATCCTGCGTATCCTGGTCACCTCGCGCTACGCGATGTGGATGGCCTGGGGTAAGGAGCTGACGTTTTTCTATAATGACGCCTACGCCCCGACGCTCGGCGTCAAGCACCCGTGGGCACTGGGACGGCCGGCGCATGAGGTGTGGTCCGAGATCTGGCCGGATATCGGGCCCCGCATCGAGTCCGTGATGCGGACCGGCCACGCCACCTGGGACGAAGGTCTGCTGCTGTTCCTGCAACGCAGCGGCTTCGCGGAGGAAACCTATCACACCTTCTCCTACAGCCCGCTGCCCGATGACGACGGCGTCATCGCCGGGATGCTGTGCGTGGTCATGGAGGAAACCCAGCGTGTCATCGGCGAGCGCCGCATCGCCACGCTGCGCGATCTCGCCGCCGAGGTGGGTGCGGTGCGCTCGGAGCCGGATGTCCTGCAAGCCGTGCAGCGCGCGCTGGCGCGCAATACCAGGGACATCCCGTTCGGCCTGATCTACCTCGCCGACGGCGACACCGGGCGGCTGCGGCTGGCCAACGATCCGGGCGGCATCGATGGCGCGCTGGCACCGGAGGTGATCGAGACGCCGGCGTCCATGCCGTGGCCCGCTGCCGGCGTGCTGTCCGGGCATGACAAGCGCGTGCTGCACGACGTCGGCTCGGTCGCCGGGCTGCCAACCGGTGCGTGGGAAACGCCGCCGCGCCAGGTGGTGGTGGTGCCGATCGTCCAGCAGGGCGAGAATCAGCAGGCCGGCCTGCTGGTTGCCGGGCTGAACCCGTTCCGTCCGTTCGATGAGGCTTATGCCGGGTTTATCGACCTGGTCGCCGCGCAGATCGCCTCCGGCCTCGCCGCCGCCCGCGCCTACGACGCGGAGCGCCGCCGGGCCGAGGCGCTGGCGGAGATCGACGCCGCGAAAACCGCGTTCTTCTCCAACGTCAGCCACGAATTCCGCACGCCGCTGACCCTGATGCTCGGCCCGCTGGAGGAGGAAATCGCCGCCCGCCCCGACCCGGGCGCAGCCGATCGGCTGGGGATGGTGCACCGGAACGGGCTACGGCTGCTGCGGCTGGTGAACACGCTGCTGGATTTCTCGCGAATCGAGGCGGGGCGCGTCCAGGCGCGCTATCAGCCGCTGGACCTCGGCCGCTACACCGCCGACCTGGCGAGCAATTTCCGCTCCGCCTGCGAACGGGCGGGGTTGCGGCTGGATACGCGGTGCGACGCGCTGCCGCGGCCGGTCTATGTCGATCACGACATGTGGGAGCGTATCGTTCTCAACCTTGTGTCCAATGCCTTCAAATACACCCTGGCCGGCGAGATCGCCGTCAGCCTGAGCGCGACCCCGGCGGGGGATGCCGCCGTGCTGACCGTCCGGGACACCGGGATCGGCATTCCCGAAGCGGAACTGCCGCACATCTTCGACCGGTTCCATAGGATCGAGGGCCAGCGCGGCCGCACGCTGGAAGGGACCGGCATCGGCCTGGCCCTGGTCAACGAACTGGTGCGGCTGCACGGCGGCTCGATCGCCGTTGACAGTCGCGTCGGCGCGGGCACCACCATCGCGGTCACGATCCCCTTTGGTCATGCGCATCTGCCGGCCGATCGCGTATCGGAGAGTACGGGGCGGATCGTCGCAGAGAGCGTGTCCGCCGCGGCGTTCGTCGAGGAAGCCCTGCGCTGGCTGCCGCGCGGTGACGGTGCCGAACCGCTTGACGCCGAAATTCTGGATACCTCCGGCGTATTGTCCGCGCCCGGCCCCGCACCGGAACGGGAGCGGCGGCGGATATTGCTGGCGGACGACAACGCCGACATGCGGGATTATGTCAGCGGGCTGCTGCGTCCGGCGTACGAGATCGAGGCCGTGCGGGACGGGCAGGAGGCCTTGCGCGCCGCCCGGGCTTCGCGGCCGGATCTGATCCTGTCGGACGTGATGATGCCGCGGGTGGACGGGTTCGGCCTGCTGGCCGGGATCCGGGCGGACCCGGACCTGCAGGATCTGCCGGTGATCCTGCTGTCCGCCCGCGCCGGGGAGGAAGCGCGGCTCGAAGGCCTCGATGCCGGCGCCGACGACTACCTGGTGAAGCCGTTCTCGGCGCGCGAACTGCTGGCCCGGGTTCGTTCGAATCTGGATCTGGCGCGGCTGCGGCGGGAGGCGCGGGACGCGCTACAGCGGGCCAACGAACTGCTGGAACAGCGTGTCGCGGCGGAGATCGAAAAGCGGGCGCAGGCGGAAGAATCGCTGCGCCAGTCGCAGAAGATGGAGGCCATCGGGCATCTGACCGGCGGCGTCGCGCACGACTTCAACAACCTGCTGACGGTCATCGGCGGCGGCGTCGAGACGGTGCAGCGGCTGATCGCCGCGGGCGCGGTCGCCGGGGATGATCCGAAGGTCAAGCGCGCCCTGGCGATGATCGCGCAGGGTGCCGAGCGCGCCGCCACCCTGACCCACCGGCTGCTCGCCTTCGCGCGGCGCCAGAGCCTCGATCCGAAGCCGCTCGACCCGAACAAGCTGGTCGCCGGGATGTCGGAACTGCTGCGCCGGACGCTGGGCGAGTCCGTGGGACTGGAAACCGTGCTGGCCGGCGGGTTGTGGCGCACCCTGGCGGACGCCAACCAGCTTGAGAACGTGCTGCTGAACCTCGCGGTTAACGCCCGCGACGCCATGCCCGGGGGCGGGCGGCTGTCGATCGAGACCGCCAACACCTACCTCGACGAGGCCTATGCGGCGGAGCATGACGACGTCACGCCCGGGCAATACGTCATGATCGCCGTCAGCGACACCGGCACGGGGATGGATCGCGAAACCCTCGGCCGCGTGTTCGAGCCGTTCTTCACCACCAAGGAGATCGGCCAGGGCACCGGGCTGGGCCTCAGCCAGGTGTATGGATTCATCAAGCAGTCGAACGGCCATGTGAAGCTCTACAGCGAGCCCGGCCAGGGCACCGCCGTCAAGCTCTACCTGCCGCGGCTGCTGGCCGATCGGCCGGATGAGGTGGTGGAGCGAGTGGACTACAGGATCGAGCCCGGGCGGGGCGAGACGATCCTGGTGGTCGAGGACGAGCCGGCGGTGCAGGAACACTCGGTCACGTCGCTGCGCGAGCTTGGCTATACCGTCCTGGCCGCGGGCGACGGGCCGTCCGCGCTGGATATCCTGGCGCGGGAGGAACGGATCGACCTGCTGTTCACCGATATCGGCCTGCCGGGCGGGATGAACGGGCGTCAACTGGCCGACGCGGCACGCGCGGCGCGGCCGGCGCTGAAGGTGGTCTACACCACGGGCTACGCCCGCAACGCCATCGTGCACGGGGGCGTGCTGGACCCCGGCATGGAGATGCTGCCCAAGCCGTTCGGCCACGCGGCGCTGGCGGCGAAGATCAGGGCGATACTCGACGGTTAGCCGAAGTTGGAGCGGCTTACGTCAGCGTGAGAGATGCACTATCGTCCGGCCATTCGGTTGCGATTTGGATGACCGTTTCCATTTCAACGGGCGGTGCCGATGGCAGGCACGGCATTGGACGGAGGGATTTCAAATGACAGTCGGGGCGGTATTGAAGACAAAGGATAAGTCGGTCGTCTCGGTCGCGCCATCCGCCACCGTCCAGGAAATTGCCGAGATCATCACCTCCCGCCGCATCGGCGCGGTTCTCGTGCTGGATGAGAAAGGCGGCGTGGCGGGAATTGTCAGTGAGCGCGATGTCGTGAAGGCCCTGGCTGCGAAGGCCGGTGCCGTCGGCGGTGTGCGTGCGGACAGCCTGATGACCCGGGCGGTGATCACCACGACGTCGCAGACGACGATCGACGAGGCGATGGAGATCATGGACGCCGGCTATTTCCGGCATCTGCCGGTGGTGGATAACGGGCGTCTGGAGGGCATCATCAGTATTCGGGACCTCGTGAAATACCGCATCATGATGCATGAGCACGAGGCCCGGAACATGAAGGAATATATCGCCCGGACGGTCTGATCCGGGGCGCCGCGACTACAAGTCTTGCCGTGGAAACGCCATAGCCCGGATTTTCAGGGCCACCCCGCGGGCACCTGCCGCGACAGGGCGGGATCGGCACCAGCGTGAATTCCGCGCGGCTAGAACGTCTCCTCCTCGCCGCTCACGCGCATGGCGTAGCGCGGGTCGCTGACGTCGCCGATGACCGCCCGAATGTATTGGGCCACCAACTCGTCCAGCACCCGCCGGGCACCGGTGGGGATCACCCGGTCCCACCAGCCGCCATACAGCGTATCGAACGGCCACGGCGCCAGGACCTCGCCGATATGGCGCACCGCGGCCGCGTCGAGCGGGATCCGGTTGGGGTAGCTGTGCATGAACGTCAGACCCTTGTCCGGCCGCACCTGGATGGTGTCCCCGGTGAACAGCGCGCCCGCGCCCTCGACACCCCCGTTCGCCCAGTGCAGCACGCTGCTGCCGGGAAAATGCCCCCCGCAGCGCAGCACCGTCACGCCCTCCGCCACATCCAGCCGATCGGCTTCCCACAGGGAAATGACGGGGTCGAGGCGGGGGATGAAGCGGCGGTCCATGCCATGCACGTAGACCGGGGCGCTGTTGAAGGCGTGGCTCCAGTCCACCGCGGCGGCGATGAAATGCGGGTGCGAGCAGACGATCGCGGAAATCCCGCCCAGCGCCGTCACCAGGGTCACCGTCGCCTCGTCGAGGAAGCTCAGGCAGTCCCACATGATGTTGCCCTCCGGCTTGCGCAGCAGCAGGGCGCGCTGGCCGAGACCGAAAGCGGGCAGGGTGCCGATGCCCATCAGTCCCTGCTCCAGGCGGCGGAAGGCGTTGAAATGGGTGGTGCGCATCGCATCGCGCGTGGTCCAGGCCTGGCCCGTCGAATTGACGTATCGACGGTCGTCCTGACAGATCAGGCAGCCGGACGGAGGGGTTTCGGTGTTGGGATACTGGCTGCCGCAGGCCGTGCAGATGAACGCCGGCATGCGGCTACCCGCCGAACAGAGCGTTGATCGCTGCCGGATCGACATCCTCGATGCGTGCCGGCTGCCATTTCGGGGCACGGTCCTTGTCGATGACCATGGCGCGCACGCCCTCGGCGAAGTCGGGATGCGCCGTGGTGATGCGGGTCAGCGCGAACTCGGCATCGAGCGCCTGCTTCAGGGTCAGGTCGCGGCCGCGCCGCAGCGCCCGCAGCGTCCAGTGCAGCGCCGACGGCGAGGCGGCCCGCAGCGCCTTCAGCGCGGCCCGGGCCCAGTCCGCGTCCTCAGCCTCCAGCCGCGCGACGATCTCGCCGGGGGTTTCGGCGCCGAAGCAGCGGTCGATCGCGTCCCGATGCGGCGCCAGCGAGAACGGCGGCAGCGTCTCGTCATACGCCGCCAGCGCCGCGACCCCGTCGCGTGCCAGCGCCGCCGAGAGATCCGCCAGCCGCGCGCGCGGGGTGAAATGCGTGGCGAGGCCGGCATGCACCGCATCGGCGCCGCCGACACGCGTGCCGGTCATGCCGAGGTAGGCGCCAAGCTCGCCCGGCAGGCGCGGCAGCATGAAGGTGGCGCCGATGTCGGGGAACAGTCCGATGGCGGTCTCCGGCATGGCGAAGGCGGCGTGCTCGGTCGCCACGCGATACGGCGCGTGCACCGACAGGCCGATGCCGCCGCCCATGCAGACCCCGTCGATCAGCGCGACATAGGGCTTCGGATAGGTCGCGATTTGCAGGTTCAGCGCGTATTCCTCGCTGAAGAAGCTGTCGACGAAGGCGGTGTCGCCGCCGATGCGGGCGTCGCGCAGGGCGCGGATATCGCCGCCCGCGCAGAAGGCCCGGTCGCCCGCGCCGGCGATCACCACCGCATGGACGTGCGGGTCTTCCGCCCAGGCGTGCAAGACCCGGGTGCAGGTGCGGATCATCGGCAGCGTCAGGGCGTTCAGCGCCTTCGGGCGGTTGAGCAGGATGCGTCCCACCCGGCCGTCGCGGCTGGTAACCAGGTCTTCGGATGTCATGCGGCGGTGTCTCCCGGGCGGGGTGGTACAAGAGGCGTCCGCGGTTGCCAAGACGGCCGACAACCAAATTCACGAACGCAATTTGGCGGAGGCGATCCTTCAGGCGCCGCGGAGCCGCCGACTACATTTTTCATCGCGAGTTGGGTGTGCTTTGCTCAAACAAATCTGTTTCCCTTCCCGCGTTGGGATTGTGGATCACAATAATGCGCCACCAATTCTGGATGTCGATCAGTTCTTGATCACTATACTCGAACGCGCCGGTTCGTCACGGTCCGCTATCAGGCAACGAGGTGCTGAGGTCACCGGCAAGAGTTGACCTGAAATCAAGAGCAGGATGCCGGAACAAAAAACGGTCGCCACCACACTAGCCCAAGCAGGGGTGGCATACATGTTTGCGAACGAACTGTTGAGGATCATAAAGAACCATATCGCGACGATGGCAGCACCGCCGAATGTCGCTATGCATGTTCTTAGTGCCGATCTAGGTTGGAAATGCCCGGTCAGGCCGTTCAGACACGCCGCGAATGGAATTGCAATGACGATATCCAGAAACCAGTGTCCGCCCGCAGTTAACGCGCCGAGTATCGTCAGGATGGCGAAGGCTCCAAGGACTGCGCGCGCTGCCGTATTACGCAGCGCATGCAAATTCAGCAGAAACATGTAGGCCCACGTCGCATGCAAAGACGGCATACAGTTCCGCGCAATCCCGATCTTCAGATATGATGTTCCATGTGTAACAAAAAGATCGTCTCCAAATAAATGTCGGCTATACATTAAATCGAAGTATTGTGGCCCGGCAACCGGGATGATATTATAGCAAAAGTACCCAATATATCCAGACAACAAGAATATTGCGGTCATCGATAGTCCTGGTGATCGCCGCCCGAAAAGACCATCATAAGCACCAATGGCAGCGGGAATATTCTGATACGAAACAACAACGAAATACCCAAGGGCAGGGACTTGGCCGAGAAAATTGTCGATTGCAACGGGTACGCGCAGCAAAAGGTGCTGATCGAAATTGAACATTGCGGCGTCGTAGGTCGGGTTAAGGAGTCGAAGTGACTGGCCATGGATTTCACCCAGCGCGACTCCGCCAACCAGTGCGACTCCGCGGACCAGAATGCGGCCTCTGTCCCAACGCCGGGAACCGCCCTCCGAGGCAAAAAGCGTCGCCTGCATGCTTCCTGCCATTATACTGACACAAAAAGCAAATGACTGGATATAGTTTCGGAACACATTCGGGAGAATCAAAAGAGCGACCGCAGAAAGCACAGCTGCGCAGGCTGCGCCATAGAATTTCCATTTCTTCTTCAAATCTGTGAGCCATATAAATCCGCAGCCAAGAACAGCAGAAGAAATCCATGTCCCTTGAATTGCCCTATAGAACTCGCTTCCATTTCCATTAACTAATGAGCAAATATCAATATAGGACCACGTCAGTATGATCGCCACCGCACAAGACCACTCTATATGGTTCTTATATGGCGCGGCGAGGCCACCATGCTGCGATTCGGATATCGTCATGGTACTTCTGAACTAAGGTTCTGAAATTGGTTGCCGCACACAATGTGGAGGTCTATTGTTTCTTTGATGCCACTCACGTGCCAGATATTCCAACGCGAATTCGAGGGCCGCCGCGGGGATCGTCCATTCGCAGTTTGACTTTCGGTCTTGACGACGCATTGCCCGCACTCGTGCGAGTGTACAAAGTTGCCAAACATCGGCATTTATCTATCTACGTCCCTGTCCAAGGCCGCGGTCGAGATCGAGCGCACCACGTCTAACCCGGGATGATAGGCTAACGATTCCGGTATGCAAGAGTATTTTTGGGGCCTTGTTGTTTCTCGACGTGATAAATCCCGCCATTCGCGATATCCGGACCACAACACGCGGCCCACCAACCGCTTAGGCGACGCCCGGGAATGACTGCTTCAGTCCGGCGGCTCCCTCTATCCGTCATGGCCCGGATCGTCCGGGCCACCTGGTGCGGCAGGTGCTTGCGGGCGTGGCCCGGACAAGCCGGGCCATGACGGGACAAGATCGACCGCCCGATTCGCTTATTCTTGGGCGTCGCCTTAGTGGAAACGGCCAGACCAAATGTCGGGTGAATTTGCTGATGGCACGATGAGACCTGTGCGAGGGCACACATTGCCCCACGATGGGCTGAGCGCACAGGGGCTTAGAGCGATCGGCACGCGGCCATTTGCCAGGACTATCGAGATCTCTGTCCATGGCGACGACGCGGGGTTCAGCATCTCGACAGGGCCGCGACGCGACCGCATCATCGGAGGGCCATAACGATGGAATTCCACCCATGCGCGTCGCCATCATCGGCCAGCAGGATTTCGGCAAGGCCGCGCTTGAGGCGTTTCACGCGCGCGGCGACGAGGTCGCGGCGGTGTTCTGCGCGCCGGAGAAGGGCCGCCCCGATCCGTTGCGCCTGGCGGCCGAGGCGGCCGGGGTGCCGGCATACCAGTTCCCCCGGCTGAGCGATCCCGCGGCGCTGGAGGCGATGCGGCAGGCGCGGGCGGACATCGGCATCATGGCCTATGTCACGCAGTTCGCGCCGCAGGCGTTCTGCTCGATCCCGAAGTTCGGCACGATCCAGTTCCATCCCAGCCTGCTGCCGCTGCATCGTGGCGCGTCGTCCATGGGCTGGGCGATCATCCTGGGCCGGACGCAGACAGGGTTCAGCATCTTCCGGCCGACCGACGGGCTGGACGAAGGTCCGGTGATCCTGACCCGGGCGGTGGCGATCGAGCCGGAGGATACGCTGGGGTCGCTGTATTTCGGCAAAGTCTTTCCGATGGGCGTGGCCGGGCTGATCGAGGCGGCCGATCTGGTGCTGGCGGGGAAAGCGCCGGCGTTGGCGCAGTATGAGCCGGCGGCGGGGTATGAAGGCATCATCCGCGAGGCCGAGTCGCGGATCCATTGGGCCAGTCACGTCGATCAGATCCACAACCTGATCCGCGGCTGCAATCCGGCGCCGGGCGCCTGGACGACCGGCGATGGCAAGAAGCTGTTCCTGTTCGAGAGCGGCAAGCGAATCGCCCGCACCTTCGGCGAGGTGAAGGGCAAGGTCCCGGGCGAGATCGTGGCACAGACCGGCTCAGGCCTCACCATTCACGCGCAGGGCGGCTTTATCGAGGTGCAGCGCCTCCGCTGGGAGGGCGGCAAGAAGATTCCGGCGGCCGAGGCCGGCCTGACGGTCGGCACCGTGCTGGGTGGCTGAGCACTCCGCCGACGGGCGGAGCCGATCACGGTGCGTCAGTGATGCGGTTTGGTCGCGGCCGTCGGGTCGGTCCTGATCACCGAGACGGCGCCATCATCGGTCACCCGGCAGATCCGGACGCCAAGCTGCGGATGCTCCACCTGGAGCGCCTGGCGCCAGAGGATCTTTGAACAAATCCATCCGGCGGATGGCTTGAATTCGGCCATTACGGCGCGGATGGCCTCGAAGTCAGTCATGGGCGACACGCTCTATGTCTCTCTCGTTCTATCGCTGCACCCGGCCGATTTCGTATCGGATCGGTGCTTTTACCAAACCGGCCGGGAAGTTCACAAACGCGGATGACACAGGTTCGATCTGCGTCCGGCCGCGCTTGTAACCTTATTAGGGATACGAAAGCGAGTGTTGCAGTGCAGCAGGAGGCGGTTTGTCCTGCCGCGAACGACAGGGCTGATACGACGCAGAGACATAACAGCCGGAACCGCGGGTGCCGATTGCTAAAAGGCAATCGTGAATGTGCCGGCGGCCGTCCCGGTGGTCCGGAGTGGCCAGCCGCATCTCAACCGGATCAACGCCATCTAAGGGTGGGCAGCGGGAACCAAGCAATTTGCGACCACAGTCTGCCGGCCCACGCTCGGGCACCATCAGCGCTTCGGCAGCCAGACAGGTCAGCCGGACTTCCCGCCGGCAAATCCATTCCAACGGCTCGCGCTTCTCGTTCTGCCTCCGTGGTGAAAAGCGGTGCCGGACACCGGTCCGGCCTCGAAAGCCAGCCTCCTACTTTGGTGGGCGGCGGAGGAACATCGATGGACACAGGCAGGGTCGGCTATGTCCGGGCCGAAAGGTACCCTCCATCGCTGTTCATCGGTATTTCCATTTGATCGCGCTCGTCTCCCGCGCTGGCCAAATTGCCAGGCTGAACGGCGCTACCCCGCGAACGCCCGCATCTGCGCCAGACCCTGCCGCAGATCAGCGATCAGGTCGTCGACGTCCTCCAGCCCGATATGGATTCGCACGACCGGCCCGGCGAACTGGCCGGTTCCCGCCGTCCGGGTGATGAAGCCGGTGGTTGGGACCGCGAGGCTCTCATACCCGCCCCAGGACGCGCCGATGCCGAACAGAGCCAGCGACTCGACGAACCGGTGCGTCGCCTCCGGCGTGAAATTCGGCTTGAACTCGACACCGAACAGGCTGCAGGCGCCGGTGAAGTCGCGCCGCCACAGGTCGTGGCCCGGCGCGCCCGGCAACCCGGGATGCAGCACCTGCGCCACCTCCGGTTGCTGCCGCAGCCAGTGCGCGATCTGCAAGGCCGATTCCATCTGCGCCTGCAGACGCACCGCCAGCGTCCGGATGCCGCGCAGGGTCAGCCAGCAATCGTCCGGGCTGGCATACTGGCCCAGCGTGCGGCCGGCATTGTGCAGGATCAGCCAATCGGCCGGATCGTTCACCGTGATCGCGCCGAGCAGCACGTCCGAGTGCCCGGCGGGGTATTTGGTCGCGGCCTGAATCGAAATGTCCACCCCGTGCGTGAACGGCTGGAAGTGATGGATGCCCCAGGTGTTGTCCATCATCACCTTGGCCCCGCCGGCATGCGCGGCGCGGGCGATGGCGGGGACATCCTGCACCTCGAACGTATGGCTGCCGGGGCTTTCGGTATAGACGACCCTGGTGTTCGGCCGCATCAGCGCCGCCATCCCGGCCTCATCCACCTCCGGCGGGTAATACGTCGTCTCGACCCCGAACTGCCGCAGCATGGTGGAGGCGAACACGCGCGCCGGACCGTAGACATGATCCGGCATCAGCAGATGGTCGCCCGTGCGCAACCAGGCCAGCAGCGGCGTGGTCACCGCGGCGAGGCCGGTGGAGACTATATAGCAGCGCGTGCCGCCCTCGATCGCCGCCATCGCGTCCTCCAGCGCCCAGTGGGTGGAGGAGCCGCCGGTGCCGTATGTCAGAATCTGCTCGCCGCGCCGGGCGCCCATCGCCTTGCGCTCGGCCACCGTCGGCACCAGCACCGTGGAGCCGCGCAGCAGCGGCGGGTTGATGAAGCCATGCTCGTTCTTGGTGATCCGCCCGACATGGGACAGGGTCGTGCGGAAGCCGCGCTTCCGGGTGCCGTCAGCCATTCTCAACCCACCTCGATTGGCGTGTCGGAGCGGCCGCCCCATTCCGTCCACGACCCGTCATACACCGCCCCGTCCGGGAAGCCGGCGAGTCGCAGGCCCAGGGTCAGGATGCAGGCGGTTACGCCGGAACCGCAGCTTGTGACAACCGGCCTGGTGCCATCGACCCCGGCGGCCTCCAGCCGGCCGCGCACCTCGCCGGCGGGGCGGAACGTGCCATCCGGATTCAGCAGGTCGGTGTAGGGCAGGTTGACCGAGCCGGGGATGTGGCCGCTGCGCATGCCGGGGCGTGGTTCGGGGACCGCGCCGGTGAAGCGTCCGGCGGCGCGGGCGTCCAGCACCAGTTCGTCGCGGCTGAGCACGGTGCGCAGAATGTCGCCGATGCCGCGCAGTTGCCTCGCGCGGAGGTCGGGCACGAACGCGCCGGGCGCGGGCGCCCCGGCCTCGCCATCGCCCACCGGGCGGCGTTCGGCCAACCATTTCGGCAGGCCGCCGTCCAGCACGAAGGCCTTGTCGTGGCCGAACAGGCTCATGAGCCACCAGCCGCGCGCGGCGGAGGCGAGGCCCTTCTGGTCGTAGAACACAACCCGTGACTCGTTGCTGACGCCCAGGGCGCTGACCAGTTTCGCGAAGCGGCCGGCGGTAGGGACCATGTGCGGCAGGTCGGTGTCCGTGTCGGCCACCTGGTCGATGTCGAAGAAGCGGGCGCCGGGGATGTGGGCGCGCAGATACTCGGCCTTGCCGTCCTTGGCTTCGGTCGGCAGGTATTTTGTCGCATCGAACACCACAAGGCCGGGTTTCCCCAGCTCCGCGGACAGCCATTCCGTCGTTACAAGCGGACCCATGCCGTGTTCCCATCCTATCGCGCCGCCAGCTTAGGTCACGCCGCCCGGTCTGTCATGGCGCGCGTTCAACCCCGATCCGCGTCCGGCGACGGGCTGTCCCGGCGCCGCGGTTGCTGACCCGGAAGAGTAATCGGAGTAGCGTTCGCCTCCGGTTCCTTTCGGCAAAAGGGGAAATGTGATGATCGTCGCGGATGTCATGACCCGGAACGTGATCACCATCGCGCCGGACGCGACGGTCGAGGACGCGGCCAACCTGATGCTGTCGCGGCACATCTCCGGCCTGTTCGTTGTGGACAAGGCGGGCGATCTGGCCGGGGTGGTCACCGAGGGCGACCTGCTGCGGCGGGACGAACTCGGCACCGAGCGCGGGCGCCCCTGGTGGCTGAGGCTGCTGGTCTCCCCGGCGCGGCAGGCGGCGGATTTCACCCGCGCGCACGGGCGGCATGTGCGGGATGTGATGACCCGCGACGTGATCAGCGTCGCCGACAGCGCGCCGCTGGAGGCCGTGGTGGCGGCGATGGAGAAGGCGCGCATCAAGCGCGTGCCGGTGACGCGGGACAGTCACGTCATCGGCGTGGTCAGCCGCTCGGACCTGCTGCGGGCGCTGGTCAGCCGGGTGCGCGACGTGGAACCGGTGGCGCAGGACGACAAGGCGATCCGCACCGCCATACTGGACTCGATGGAGAAGCTGTCCTGGGCGCCGATGACGACGCTGAACGTGACCGTGGCGAAGGGAACCGCGGATATCTGGGGCACCGTCACGAACGAGGATGAGCGCCACGCCATCCGCGTCGTGGTGGAGAACACCCCGGGCGTCAGGGCGGTGAACGACCATATGGTCTATATCGAGCCATACACCGGAACCGTCATCGAGGGGCCGGACACGCCGCGATAAGCGGCGCCGCTTCGGTCACGCGGGCCTGGCGGAATGTCGAAATTCCTGTATTTGTCTAAACTTATAGCGGCCCTCATCTAACTTTTATTGATTAGACAATTAATTTATACAGCTTTAGATTTGCGGCGAATGAGGCTGCACCCAGGACGGGTCGCGTGAAGCCCAGGAAGGGCATCGATTGCGCTTCGCGACCACACAACCACCCTTGGGACATGCACATCATGATCAGGAACATTCTGCTGGCTTTCGCCGCGGCCGCGACGCTTGCCCACGCACCCGCCAGGGCCGCCGTGGTGACGTTTGACGATGCCGCCGGCAATGCGGCGCGCTATGCGGATTTTTCGTCGTTCAGCAATGGCGGGCTGACGTTCACCAGTGACGGCAGCTTCGCCTACATTTGGGATGCCGAAAGCCCGAACAGCAATGGGACCAACAACCTCATTTTCGCCGGCTTCAATAGTGGGGATTATCTGGCGATCACGGCGACCGGCGGGGGAACGTTCACGCTTGACAGCATCGATCTCGCGATCTCCTGGTATGACCCGAACGCGCGGGAAACGATTACCGTCAACGGCACTCCGCTGACGATCACGGATACGCTGACAACCTATGATCTGAATCTCATCGACGTGACCGAGGTCGATATTTCCGGCGTTCCCGGCGATTCCGGCTATTGGCTGGCGGACAATTTGGTGTTCGATGCCGCGGTTCCGGAACCCGCCTCGATGGCGCTTCTCGGCGCCGGCCTGATCGGCGTTGGCATGGTCGGCCGCCGCCGTCGCGTCTGACCGCGATTGCGGGGAGACATATCCGGTCGCGGCACGATGCCGGGGCCCCGCCGGGTCGCCTCGCCGCCCGGCGGGGTCGAAGCATCGCCGTTGAGTGAAGGCGGCGGTGCCGATCCGCGGATGCCGGGCGCAGGCGGTCCGGGGCCTGACGTCCGGTTAGGAGCCGCCTTCGTATTCGCAGGACGAGGCCATCAAGGCCGGCGCTGACCAAAATCGCCAATCGTGCGCGTCGATCCGGAGTTTCCGTTCGATGGTTCCGAGCCGATCGGCCGGATTGGCGATTACGTTCCGAGTTGCTTGAAACCATGACGGTCGCGGGGCTATCAAGGCGCGCACAACCCCAACGTTCCTGGATAAGCTTATGCTCGGCGCCGCCCATGACGTAATACGGCTGATCGACGGAACAGTCGGGAGCTGGGCCGATTTTAGCGCGGCGTGGTACCTCGCACGATATCCCGAGGTTCGCGATTTGGTTTCGGTGGACGATTCCGGCTCGGTTCTCGAATATTATTTGGCGACCGGCCAGGGACTGGGCCACGCGCCAAATCCTTTTTTCGACGAAACCTGGTACCTCCAGCAATATCCCGCCGTGGCCGCCGCCGTGCGCGACCGGGAGATTGCGTCCGGTTTCGATGATTACTGCCGAGCCGGTTATCGCGGGCGCCTGCCGCACTGGCTTTACGTCGATTACCTGTACCGCTCGTCCAGTGAATCACTCAGCCTGGAGGCCGTTCGCGCGGATGGTTTCTTGAACTGCTATGATCACTATATTCGTCACGGCAGCCTCCGAGGCGGTATTGCCCACCCGTTGTTCGACCCGGCATACTATCTCACGCAGATTGCCGGCGCCGAGGGCATCGACCGGACGGGACCATTTCGTCACTTTCTGTCCCGTGTTGACGCCAACGGCAACCCGCCGCGTACTTCGATTTATTTCGACCCGGCCTGGTATCTGGAACGCTATCGTTCGGTGAAGGCGGAAATCGGCACGACCTGGCGCTGCGCGTTGCATCATTATCTGACCAATGCGTCGCCCGCCGGGTTCGATCCGCTGCCTGAGTTTTCCGAGGAATTGTATCTTGGCCGCTACAGCGACATCGCCGCGGCCGTGGCGAGCGGCGGATTACGGAACGGGTATCAGCACTTCCTCTTCAATGGTGTTTTCGAACTTCGGGCGCCCAGTGATCATGTCGATTTGAAATTTTATGTGTCGGCCCATCCGTCGGTGGCGGCCGATCTGCAGGCCGGGCGGGCGCGGGACGCGTTCGCACACTGGCTCACGATCGGCCGGGCGACCGGGATCGCCCCGGCCCCGGCCCCGGTCGCGGAATGCGGGGAGGATGAACAGCAGGCCAGGGCATTGTTCCGCCTCCGGGCGGAGAACCTGTTGCCGGCGATCGCACGCCGTCCGCTGGATTTTTCTTGCCAGGGCGCACCGGATGTGTCCGTCATCATGGTGCTGCACGACAATTTCGCGATGACGCTGCAGGCGCTCGAGTCATTGCGGCGCGGCTTTTCCGGGGGAATCCAGCTCATACTCGTGGATTCCGGTTCGGCTGACGAAACGCGCTTCATCGGCCGCTACGTCCGTGGTGCCCGGGTCATACGGTTCGACAGCGACATCGGGTTCGTGCGGGCCTGCAACGCCGGGAGGCTTTGCGTCGCCGCGACCATCGTCCTGTTCCTGGACAGCGATGTCGAACCGGGTCCCGATGCCGTCGCCATTGCGCGCGAGCGCCTTGTGTCAGACCCCCGGATCGGCGCGGTGGGCGGGAAAATCATCCGCACGCACGGCAAACTTCAGGAAGCCGGACGCATCATTTGGCGCGACGGAGCGACCCAGGGTTACATGAGAGATGCCTCGCCGCTGGCGCCGGAGGCTAATTTCGTGCGCGATGTCGACTGTTGCTCGGCCGCGTTCCTGGCGGTTCGCGCGGAGCTTTTGGCGGATCTGGAGGGTTTCCGGGACGATTATGCGCCGGCGGGTCATGAGGACGCGGATCTGTGCGTGCGGATCATCCAGGCGGGATACCGGATCGTCTACGACCCGTCGGTCATCGCCGTTCACCATGGATCCGGCGGTGCGGCATCCCGTTTGGCGGTCCGCGACCGGGCGCGGCACATCTTCAACGGTCTGAACATGGGCTATCTGCGCAACAAATATATTGCCGATGCGCGGACCACCGTGTTCGCCCGTTCGGCCTCCGAAGCCCACCGCATCCTGTTCATCGAGGATCAGGTCCCGCTGCGGCGGCTGGGATCGGGCTTCGTGCGTTCGAACGATATCCTGAGGGCGATGGCACAACTGGGGTATCAGGTCACCGTTTTCCCGATTTATGCCTCCTGTTTCAGTCCCGCGGGCATTTATGCGGACATGCCGGACACGGTTGAGGTCATGTATGACCGCTCGCTGGAGGATCTGGCCGGGTTCCTGGAAAGCCGCGACGGCTATTACGACACCATTTGGATCGCCCGGACGCACAATCTGGATCGCGCCAGGCCGGCATTGGCGGCCAGCCTGGCGGGCAAGGGCCGGGTGCCGCGCATCATTCTGGATACGGAAGCGATCGGCAGCTTGCGCGACATGGCGCGGGCCGAACTGACCGGAACGCCGTTCGATTTGCAGGCCGCTCTGGCGCGGGAGTTTCAAAGCGCGTCCTTCTGCCAGGGCGTGGTCGCGGTGACCGGGCAGGAGGCGAGCCATATGCGCGGGCTCGCGTTCGCGGATGTCGCGGTTGTCGGGCATATCCGGCATCTGGATGTCAAACCGCGGCCGTTCGCCGAGCGGGCCGGCATGCTGTTCGTCGGCGCGATCCACGATATGGGCAGCCCGAATTACGACAGCCTGTGCTGGTTTGTCGATGCGGTGCTGCCGCTGGTGGAGCGGGCGCTCGGCTATGAAACGAGGCTGACCATCGCCGGGTTTACCGCCGCCGGCGTAACGTTGGATCGTTTCGCCGATCATCCGCGGATCACTCTGTTGGGGGAGGTTGAGGATCCGGAGGCGCTGTATGAGCGGAACCGCGTGTTCGTCGCGCCGACCCGTTTCGCTGCCGGATCGCCGTACAAGGTGTATGAGGCGGCGTCATACGGGCTGCCGGTTGTCGCCACCGATCTGCTGGTCCGGCAGTTGGGGTGGACGAGCGGGCGCGACATTCTCTCCGCCGGGGTGACGGATGCCGAGGGGTTCGCGGCGCATGTTGTTTCGCTGTATCGGGATGCGGGGGTTTGGGAGTTGGTTCGAGGGTGTGCGGCGGAACGGATACGGGCGGAGAATGGGGTGGAGGGGTATTTGGTGGCTTTGGCGGGGGTGTTGGGGAGGGGCGGGCGAGCCGCCTAGCACCTCGTCACAGTCATTTTGACCGGTTGGGCCCGCCCCGGATTCAGCCCGGGCAAGTCTAAGCGAGCGAGCACGATGGCAATGATACCGGTGACCCCGGCTGGCGTGAGATCGGACCGACCCGTTCGGGGGTAAGCACCACCTGATGGACGGTCGGAGATGTGCCGGGGAAGAAGATGAACCGCATCATGTCCGCTTCGGCCGGCGGTTGCCCGTTCACCAGCGTTCTCACCTTGATTGTCGCGCGGCATGCCCTTAGAAAGGAGCATACAGGTTCGTATTGTTCGGGATCGGCAGCAAAAAAGTGTTACTTCCAGCGGCTTTGGCAAATGGGCGGCCTTTCACTCGGATCATCAGCCTGGGCGGTGCTTGTGAGCCAGCCGCCCAATTGCGCCGAACTGACAGGTATCGGACTTATGCGGTGTTCGATTGGCTTGTGACCCCCATTGACGCCCTATGCCAAATTGTAACCGATGACGGCGAACGTCTGGCTTCCGAGTTCGTCATGTCGCATGGGGGAACGTCCGCCGCATGCCGCGCCTACGGCGTGCTTTACCACCACGAGTTTCCGCGCAGTAATGACCAGACGATCATTTTTTCTGCTGAAAAGATAGAAACCTGCCGGTCAAAGCTTCGGCATAAAATGGACGTCTTTGTCCAGGCCTGCTCCGGACAGGACCGTATGCTTTTCATCCGCCAGTCGGTCGAGACGGATCTTCCCTGGGATCGCGCGCGGACATTTTCGCGCGATCAAGCCGAGGAAGCAGTAAACGGGATGGTGGGCGCCCTAAGACGCCGATTCCCGAATCTGGACTTCCATATCCTGTTAGTCTCGCCGGACACAGATAAGCACAACACCCTAGGCAGCAGCGAGGATGTAATTTTTGTTACATTGCGCAGGCAGCAGGAAAAGGGTTGGTCCATCGCAGACCGTGACTGGGATGCTTTGCTTGCGAGCGTCCCTTATGCCCCCGGCCAAGCCGCGCCGCCCCCAAAGGAAGTCTTACACGGCATCTGACCTAGTACCTCTGAACAGTGAGCCAAAATTACTGTCACGATGTACCACGGAGAAGGGACTTATATTATGGTGGCTTTGTTCTCTGCTTTTCGTGACTGGCTGGACCGGCGGAAGGTTCTTCGTATTCTGAAACGACAGGATGCCGCGGACTCTTTGGCCCTAGCTTACGTGGTCAAGGACGAATTGACGATCGCCGCGGCGGCGGCAAACCGCGGAGATTACGCTATAGCCGCAAAGATCTGGGGCGACTTAGTAGTCGGATGCGAACGCGAAACGGTTGTATCGCCGCTGGCGTTGGATGTTCTGGTCGGCCTCAAGCGTTTCGATGAGGCGGAAGCGCTGATGCGTCAAGGGCTCAAGGACCATCCCGGGCAAATCCATTATCTCAAAGGACTTGTGCGAATCGCCCAACAACGACAGGATTGGGAAGAATTGATTAAGTGTAGTGCTACACTACGTAAGCGCTCCCCCGGCGATCCCGATGGATATCTAATACCTGCCGCTGTGCTCCAGTCCTTGCATCGGTTGGACGAGGCTGAGCACCTGACATATCTGGCCACCAAACATGCCGGGCACCACGTGCTTTCTTTTTCTACTCATGCCGAGGTGGCATTTCAACGCGGAGACTGGGATGAAGCCCTGAAACGCTTCCGCGAGGTCGTTGATCGCTTCGACCATTCCCTCGGCCGCTTTGGCATGGCGCGAACCCTGGCAAAGCTGAACCGTGATGCGGAGGCCGAGGTCCTTCTTCTAACCCTGGCCGAAAAGGTACCAAATGACGCGTCGATTGCCATCGAGCTTGCCCGCCTGGCCGAAGCGCGAGGAGAGATCGATGTAGCGGTCGAGCGATGGTCGTACATTGGCGGGCGATACGCGAACCAATTCGTCCCCTGCATGTTGGCCGCCGAAGCCCTACAAAAGTTCGGCGCAATGGACAAATCCGAGCGTATATTGCGATTCACGGTGGAGAGCTTTCGCGGTGAACATAGGCCTCTGTGCAGTTTAGCGACATTACTCTCGAACCAACGGAAGTATGCCGAGGCTGCCGAGGTCTGGGCCACTTTGCGGGAATCCTTCCCAGACAAGGAGGAAGGCTTTACAAAAGGGGCCGAGACCCTTGAAGCTGCGGGATTTCCAGATGAGGCGGCGGCGGTGCGCGACAAATGGAAAGCGAACCGCGGTACAGTATTTTGTGATCCGGTTTAGGCGGAAGCCGCGGCGACACCTGCTATCGCGGATCTCGGCTAGTGGGATAAGCAATATCGTGACGAGCGTCGAGCGCGTAGCCTAGCCGGATAGGCTTGCCGCGACCATTGCAGGTGCTATCCCAACTCAGCAGGGTTGCGGGGGCGCTGAGCGGGGTGGGCGAGCAGGCAAAAAAAGGTTTCGCAGCGGGGGAGTTTGCTGCAAATGAATAACCTAGAAGGGCTTGTAGCCCTCCCTTGTTGCCGCAATTAATTGCCTTTAGCGGTATATAGGTTCCCCCATCGCCTGGAGATTTGCATAGTAGAATGGGTATGACGTCAGCGTGTGGGCGTGGCGTCGGGCTAAGTTCGAACTCTTCCGTCGGGTTCGATTGCCCCGGTTCGGCGTCTAGCCGCCTTACGGCGCGATGTTCGTCTACCGTGACAACTACGGCGCCGTAGTTTGGCGAATGGGATATGGGAGGAGTATTCTCTTGGACGATGGTATTCCGGGACATCGCCGCGGGAGGCTTAATTTCGCCGATGGTGTTGAACCCAACAGCCTGATTACCAGCAACCACGACATCCGACACCGTGGTTCCGGGGTTTTGGCGTATCGCGGCGCCACGGCCGTTAAGGAAAAGGTTACGCTCTATCCGTAGGTGCGATACGCCGGCCGGCGGGGGAGCCTGGTCAGCGATTTCAACAGCGGTCACGGTCTGCCCGGACGGCTTGCAGGCGTCGCAAGCCCCGTCGGCAATGATGTTGTCGGTCAGGCTGATGTTCGAGCCATCTGCGATCAATATCTGGCCGCCGCTGGTTAGTCCGCCGGGAACACCGCGTACTGGCCAAACCCCATGCCAGTGATTGTTGTTCAGGAAATTGCCGGCTATGAGCGTTGGCGCCCCTTGGAAGCCGGAAACGACCCCTTGTAGCGCGATACCGTTCGCTCGGCTTCGCGAGATGATCAAATCTGCAATCGTCAAATCCCTGCTCACACCATATTTGTAATGCCCAGCGTATATGCCAATGATCCCGGCGTTTGATATCGCAGCGCGTCTGATTTCGACGTTGCCCGAGCTCCAAACACTCACCGCATAGCCCTTCGCCGAGTAGACGCCCAGGTCGATGATCTTGATATCCGAAGCGGCTCGGATGTTAACAGTCGCCGAACAGTCTTTAGTATTATACTCGCACGGCGGTGCAGTGTCATCTTCGTCGATGGCCAGCCCTTCGATTGAAATCCGCTGTGACCCAACCACTGATACAGCGGGGCATGTCCGCTGAGCAGCGCTGCGCCTGATCACGTGCCCATCGCCCTGAACCACTTTGTCTGCGACACGTTCGAACGACACGAGGCCCTTTGCCCCCGGCGGACAGCACTGAGCTGGGTTTTCGCAGGAGACATCCGCCGCAAATCTAAACACGTCGTAGTGGCTTGGATCGGCGAAGCAGCCCGACAGGGTTTGCATGTTACGCACATGACAAACTCTCCGTTTATCAGGCAGCGTCGGTTCATCGGCAAGCGATGCCATACACAAGAAGATGTTGAATAGAGTGCCCAAGAGAATGACTATGGTGCTATAGGCTAACTTTCCGAAGTTTGGTGGATGCATGAACCTCATCTTGGCGTCCTGTCAGCTATCAATTGTGCCGCGAGCTTTTAGTTTGGCCACCGAATGTCCTTGGTAACGGAAGCCCTAATAGCTAATTTGAATGAAACCCCGCTCTTCGCGAATCGCTGCTTCCGGACGTTGTTTAGCGCTCAAATCGTGTCCCCTGGGCGACCGAGGTCCATAGCATGTGTGTAACGCCAGAGGTCCTGTTAAATAATCATTATCAAATGCGGCGAAAGTTATTCCGGCGAACGTCTGAAATGACACCACGTCTTCCTCGTGGCCGCCGTGGCCATACTTAGTCGCCAGATACCGAAGCGAAAGAACACTCGCCAGTGAGATTTCCCTTTTAAGCAATCGAATTGCCTATTCATTGCGTAAATCCGCTGGTGCCTACACAATATCGACCAAATGAGCATCGACCCAATATCCGGACGAGAGTCGCAATTAAATCCATTCTATCGCGACTGCGCGGCGAGACGAAAGCACGACTTTGTACTGATCAACTCGGCTACATGCCGATGACGATCCCATTGGTAAATCACCGGGGGGAAATGGCCGTCAACCAATATGCGGCCGCCTAAGACAGCGATGCGGCTCTCGCTGAAACACCCGAGGGTACTGACGGCCCTATCCTTCTCATCGACAATGCACCAATCTGGGCATAAAGCTCTGGCAATGTAATTGTGACTGCCTTGGTCATAATTAATACTCTTGTCGTAGTTATCTGCGCCAATTTCCTTGCACATTGCACCAAGGTACTTACGCATTCCCTCCGCCGTGCCCAAAGTTGTACCTGCACACGAAACGCGAAACGGTCGGAACTTCTCGAGTTCATGGTTACCGTAGCGCTCTCGGATCCAACGCGTGTTTGGCCCTTCTTCGCGGAACGTGATGTTCTCCGCAGCAAGAATGACTGGTACGCCGACCTCCGAAATGGCGGTGAACGGGTCCGCTTGAAAAACCACGTCTCGGGAATCCGATACCATAACGTAGTCGTATCTGTTTTTGTTGGCCTCCAGCAAGTCACGGAACATGAGGAAACGGGAGTTCATGATGTGGACCCCCGCATCCATATAGGGAATGGCATCGAAAACGAATATACCGCTCGCTTTCGCGGTCCAATCGTTGAAGTCTCGTTTCATGTGAGCGGCAAAGAAACAGATGTCCGCGTCGGCCACCGATGCTTTGATCGACGCAATAAAATGTTCCACCTGCTCCAGGCCATAATTTACGCAGAATGACAGCACGAGCTTTCTATTCGCTCCTGCCGGCAGTTGCAACGCGGAACGTTGGGGCGGCGTGTGGTGCGATGAGCTAACCTCAAGAAAGCCCTCGACAACCCCACGAAGAATCTCCGGGTTCACTGTGTACATTTTGCCTGTTTGCTTGTCAGCACGCCAGTCCTTGAAGCCGCCATCCGCTAGGGGAACATAGGCTAGGAAGTGCCTGCGAAGTCGGCCGATAGACCCCAAATACCAGTCAATCCTATTGATCGCGACGACCCGAGCGCCTGGCGGTGAGAATATCGAATTGTTTAGTGCGGTGCCATATTCACCCACCAGCATCTCAGCCTCGGCGAATAACTGAATCTGTTCGCATACCGTCATGCGTTCCGGGATTACGAACTCAAAACCAAGATCCGAAAGAGAGGCATTCGATTCAGCATCATTCTGCAGGCGCCGGTCATCTCCGTAGCGTGCCACATAAAGTCGCCTCTTTGGCCCTTGCCGCCCCGCACCGGCCCGTTGGAGAGCATCCTCAATGACGAGATTGACGGCTGGGTGGTAATTTTGATCGCTATGCATCATCGGCGGAACGATGACCGATCGTGCCTCGACATATTCAGCGTCTCCATCGTACCAAAATATCTCATGGTCTGCAAAATACAGCGCAACAAATTCTCTGACCCACTTCGCCACCCGATGTGATAGAGCCAAACGGAATTCAGCGCCCATGGTTCGCAGCATTGCCAGCTGATATAATTTAGGCAGCATTTCAAGAACCATGTTACCAAAGCCGAGATTAGGGTGTAATCCAACTGCGATGGGTAAATCCGAAACGATTCTGCGGGCGTTGGGCTTTCCGAGCGCGCCGGACCAGAACCAGGGAAAATCGTAGCCGTCGGGCCGAACGCAAGCCCGGATGTAAGGCGGAAAACTGCCGGTTGGAAGGAAGAAGCGTTTCCCCCTGGTCACAAGCCCATTGCCCCACACGAGTCCGCGGGTCAGGGCATTAACCCTCACAGCAGGGGGCATGCTGTAACGGTAATGCGAAATACGGATATCGTCCGGAAGAGCCGCTTCCTGGAATGCGGGGATCTGCTGAGGCGTCGACAAGCTATCAAACAGTTGGATGTAGCGATCGCCCCCGCTGCCAAGAAAATCGGGAACGCTTGTTGCACGAATGAAGTCGCCGCTTTCTTCTCCACAAAAATGCTCTGACCCGGCACCGGCATCGGTATCAGCACAATTATCAGCGATTGATGTCGCACCAAGCATCGTCAAAATCGCAGCGTCCAGCCGCTCGGGTGATAACTCGTATGCAGAATTCCAGTCGACATCCGGGCGGAGCGGACATGGCGAATGCGTCCCAACCAGGAATCCATATTGGTGGCCACACTCAGATGCGACTGACCAGAATGCCGGCTGGACGCACATCGGGTTGAAGGTCTCGAGAACCTTGGCTCCAGGCTCGCAGAACATAACGTTGATAAGGCCCGCGCCATGCTCCGCAATCACATATCGGGCGCGTTTCATCGTCTTGATTTGTGCATCGAGCGTCATCTTCTCGAACTCAACGATCTGAAAGCCTCTATGCTCCAGGAGCGGCTTCAACATGTCAAAATTGGCGACCTGGCGTAATTCCACTGCTCGGTGGATGTAGATGCGTTCGCCGACGGAGTCCGGCTCGGGGGATGGGTGACGCGCAGCGAGTGACAGCGTGTGGCCTGCGTGGCTGACGAGCGAGGGTACGCTAAACAAGTCGGTTTCGTCCATTACGAAAACGTTTTCCAGCTGAACAGCATCTCCGGCAGCAACCGTCACCACGTCTTCGGCGGTGATCCCTAAAATACGGAGGGTTTCGAACTGAAATGAACCGGGTGGCACCTCTGGCACAAGGAGTTGCGGTTTTCCCAGCACACTGAAATTCCGTTGCCATGCGAGAATTTTAGGCAGGCATTCCTGCATCCAGTGTGCATAGTTTCGCCACGCAGCGTTGAATCCGACGAAGACGTTGGAGATCGACTTATCCCGAATTGGCATCTCTTGCTTCAGCTTGAGCGAACGGGCGGTCTCAAACTCCGCAACTGCGCTGTTCGGTACCCAGTAAGAGATATGCCGTACCGTGTCGCGAATAGCCTTGCCCATATGCAGAAGTACAGCGTCGGAACCGAGTAAGGTGGCGCGCTGAAAATTGTAAATCTTGACTGCGCCGCTGCTATATGCACGAAGTTTGGGATTAGTAAAATACTCGCCAAAGCGTGCAATATTCAAATTGACATGGTCCGAAATCATAAACGGGACCCGTAGATGGGCCTCTATATTGGCCACCTCGATGACCGCTCGGCTGCTTCCGTCCTGCGCTAGCACATGATATGGCTCGCCCGCATCGATATGAACTGGAATAAAAGACGTCATTTTGCTCACAACACCACCCTTATCGACTCAACGGCAACACCCAAGCGGCGCTTGTCCATGCTTCCGGGCACAACGGTCGAAACCGGCAGGAACGTCGGGCACTCCACCGTCAGGCGGTTCAGGCCCTTGGATGTCGCCACGGAATCGGTTCCTAGCCAGCACCATTGCTTGTCCGTCGCCTCGATCCTGCAAGGCACCGCCGCGTCATTCAGAAACAACCTGATATCGCCGGTCGGATACCCGGCGTGGACGGTGAAGATGTGCAACTGGAGCCGCACGGGCGCCCCCGCCGCAACGAAATGGATGGCGGCGGTCTGGTCGGCATGTATCCACGCCATGCATGCCTTCGACTCAAACTGGTGGAATCCCTGGCGCCCGGGGATGTCCGCGATAGAGGTTGACCCTTCGCCGATGGGCCCGAACACGGTAGCGGGGTTCCATTCCGTATCGGAACCGGACTGACGCTGCTGCCGCACGCGCTCTCGGAACAGCACCTCTGCCTGGTAGTATAGCGCCATATCGAGGCTGTTCATTGCAATAATCCGGCGAATGTCATCCAAAGATTCGCCGCTGGTTTCAGGGCGGGTGGTGTTCTCGCGGTACTCCCGCAAGTCATACGGCACCGACCAGGAGGCGCGCGCCAACTCAAGCGTCGCGTGCATATCCTCGGCCAGACCGAAATCCATCCGCTCCAGATTGGCGAACGCCGCCCGCAGGGCCGCTTGGTCCTCCCGGCCGTTCCAGAACGCTCCGGCCCAGGCGGTGTTCATGCGCACATCGCCGCACAGATGGCGGACCATGCCATTGTTTACCTGTGCGTAAACCCCTGGCACGTCGGACTCTAGCAGTTCCCGCAGTTCAAAGTCCTGCCGCAGCCCGAGCCGCTCTCTTTCCGCCGGGGAGCCGGCGCGCAGGAAGCGAAACAGCGACAGAACGCGCGCCACGGGTTCACGTAGGATCGTAAACGCCTGGAATCGGTCCAGGTGGCGCTCCAACAGATGCATCGGCAGGTGGCCGGTCAGGCACGAGAGCGTATCGAGGTCGTTATCGACGATCCGGTCGATCGTCGTCTGGATACGTTGATCTACGTCCATGATGCGATGAACGCGATGGTCGCCGAAAGTGTTGCGCAACATCATCAGGAACGACGTGCCGGCGGTTTTCGGGATGTGCACGAACAGCACCGGCTTGGGATTGGCCGCCGGGCCTCGATTCGCCGGTCGCGCCAGCATCGAGTTTTCAGACATCGGCGCGTACCGACTCGAGGTCCAACGCGGATGCGTTCACGTCGTTGTCCGCCAAAGACTCAGGCTCGGGGTCCAACAGGAAAGCAGTCACAACCTCCTCCTCCGCCGCCGGCTCAGCAACTTTCGGCCGCCGCAACTCCGTCTGAATCTCCGCGACGCGATTCATCACCCGCACACCAACAGCGCGATAGCTGTACCCCAACCGGATATCCCGCCGCCCCCTGGCGGCCATGTCCCGCCGACGTTCCGGATCGTCGAGCATCTCGTTCAACAACGCCGCCGCATGGTCCACGCGTGCCTCCGCCCAGTGCTGCCCCTCGCCGTGCGGATACTCATCCGCGCCGACGAGGACCGGGTCGTAGTCTACCAGCAAAGAATTCTCCGGCGTCATAAAATCGACATTGCCGGACCAACCGGTGCCCATTGCCAGGCGGCCGAGCGACATCGCCTCCCCCATGCCACGCCCGAATCCCTCGGATCGATGCAAGGAAATGAAACAATCGCAGGCGTTGATCAGGCTTCTTGTCTCCAGCGCGCTGAGCGGGCGCGAAACGAAATGCGCCTCCGGCACGCGCGCCCGCAGGGTGTCGAGCCATGGGCCGGCATCCTCGTCGGCCTTCTTGACCTTCAGCACGAGCTGGATGTCGTCGTACGGCCGGGTTTTCCGGATCGTATCGAACATGGCCAGAACGGCGTCGGGATTCTTCCGGCTGGCGTATGACGACAGGTCGAAGAAATGCAACAAAGCGAAGGACGACTCGCGAATGCCGAAATATTTGCGGGGCAGGAAATGGCCCACCGGCATCTCGACCGCCTGGCCGATCACGATGCTGAAAATGCCGGAATCCTGCAGGCTGTCGGCGACGAAACGGGAAATCGCCCACACCTCGTCGAAGCGGCGAAGCTGCTCCGCCCAGACCGCCGGGTAGGCGGGCAGTTCCCAGGCCGGTACGATGACATTGTACCCCGCCGCGAAATTGCCGCCGCGCGCCTCGAACGCGCGGATGACCGGTTCGACCTCGTCGCCGTTGATGTGGAATATCCGGATGCCACCGGGGGGCGATGGGATCTCGAACGGCTCGGTCAGCGCGCGGTGGTCCGGATCGGTTCGGGCGGCGTATCGATAGATATCGAGCACGCCGAATTCCAGGTGCACCTCCCGGCAGGCGGCGATGTGCGAGCGCATTTGCTCGCCCATGCCCACCGTGGCGAAGGGGTGGCCGACAAGAGTGAGCGGAATTGTATCCGGCGGGGAAACTAACGCCATTGGCGGATGCTCCAGTCGACGGTCACGCCAAGGATTTCGTCAGGGTGGCATTGCGGATCGCCTCAAGCCACCGATGCCCGTCTTTGCGGTCCGGTTCGAGATGGGTGCCTTCGGCCCATTCGTTCCAGGCGTTGACGAACAGCAACCGCTCATCGCCGACGAAATGCCGTTTCACTTCCTCAAGCTTCTCTTCAACGTAGATCTGAAACGTTTCCGGGGAGCAGCCGACAAAGCTGTCGCCTTTCAGCGGTTGGCGGGGGGTATTGTCCCAGCTTGGGAAAACCGACGGGTAGCGCTTGTAGTTTACCGGCGGGCGGCTGATGCTCTCGATGACGGTTGCCTCATAATCGTAGCGCGCGCCGATAAACCCTTCGCGCAGCACCGGTGCCGTCGGTTCCGTTGCCCGCACCGCGAGGCCCTGGGGTGGAAATTCCACGCATCCGTCGAAGCCGAGGTCTTCCGGTCGCGGCATTTTTTCCGCCGACTCCATGCTTTCCACGTAGAGCAGGTGGACGCCGTCGAAGCCGGCCTGCCTGAACATGCGCCGGCAGCGTCTGGCGAAGGCGCGCGGGTCGGGAATCAGCAGCGGGCGATAGACCATGAACAGCGGTTTGCCATTGATGCGGATGTAACGGGGATCGGCCGCGTATCGAATGGCATCCCGGATAACGCCGCGGAGTGTCCGCGAATCGGACCGCTGGGTGAAAATCGGCTCCTTCGTGCCGCCGTCCCAGTGTCGCGTCCAATTTTCGTTGGCCCAGCACACGCAGAAGGGAAAGTCGATTGAAGGATCCGCGACCATCGCCTCGAACGGCTCGTGCAAGGCCCGCTGCTCGCCGAAATTGTAGTAGTAAACGCAGAATCCTGCGATTCCGTAGCGCCGCGCGAGGGCGGCCTGCTGCTGCATCGTCTGCTTGAGGCGAAGATCGTAGAACCCGAGATCGGCCGGCAGGTGGGGCTGGTAGTGACCGACATAGGCCGGCGTTGCCTTGGTGACATTCGTCCACTCGGTAAAATTCTGACCCCAGTAGAAATTATTTTCCGGTGTCGGATGGAACTGCGGCAGGTAGAACGCGATCGTTCGTACCTTGTTCATGTCCTCCAGCAGGGCGGCCCATTTGGTGGTCAGTTTTTGCTGGTTACGGGCAACGAGCTGGAGCCGGCGGATGACGGACTGCTTGGCGGTCGATACGCTCAGATGATGCACGACCACGGCGGTGTGGCGGTAGACGATCCGTCGCCCCTTGGCCAACAGGCGCAGGCAGAGGTCGGTGTCCTCGCAATAGGCCGGCATGAAGGTTTCGTCGAACAGTTCGCCGTCGAGTTCGCTGACCCGGACCAGCAAGGCGGCGCCCGAGCAGTAATGAACGTCGCGGTCGTAGTTGTAGTTGGCCCGGCCGGGATCGGCGAAGAGGCCGACCATCGTGGTGATGCCGTGGCGGTCGATCGTGCAGCCCGCTTCCTGGAGGCGGCCGTTCGGATACAGGATCTTCGGGCCGACCGCGGCGACGTCGGGATTCGCATCCAGCACCGCGACCATCTCGTCCAGGGCGTCCGGCATCAACTGCGCATCGTTGTTGAGAAGCAGAAGATACTCGCCGCGGCACAGGGGGAAGCTGGCGTTGCAGTTTCTCAGGAAGCCAACGTTTTCGGGCTGCGTAATGAACCTGATATTGGGCAGGCTGGCAAGGTCCCGCACCGAGGGATCCGGCGATGCGTCGTCGGCGATGACGACTTCATAAGCAACCTTCGGCCGCGACTTGGCGATCGAGGCCAGACACTCGATGGTGTAATCCGTCTCGTTGTAGACGGGGATGAGGATTGAGACCTTTGGCGTGTCGCAGGCGGGCAGCGCCAGGAGTTCGGTTTGCGCCTGCGGATCGCCAGCCTTGAGGATGTTGATGGGTTTGACCGCGACGGCATTTTTTTCGTCCTGTCGCCGTCCCGCCACCCGAGCCCTGAAAGCGCGATCCCGCGCGATCGACTGCTCTTGAGTTGGCATCCCCGAGGCAGCGCCGCTGTTCGTCAGGTGGGCCATCGACACCAGCGCCATGCCGTCGTGCTCGGGGGTCTTCGGCCGCCCCTCGGCCATGCCGGTCGTTACGAAATGACGCAGCGGAGGGATTCCGGCCGCCGCGACATCCGGATTGCGCTCCAGATAACGCTTTCCACTGAATCCGGGACACGATCGGCGGCCCTCGCGATCGCCGAGACGGACGAAATGACGCAGCCCGCTCTCGACGTCCTGGTCGCCGTCGAGTTGGCGGAAGTACCATTGCGGGTCGAGGCAAGGATTCGGCCACAGGCCGGCATGCAATCCTTCCCGCAGAAAATGCTCGATCAGTCCGGATGTTGGTTGAACCAGCCCGCGCAACTGCGTGCGATAGTGCCGCGCCGAAAAGTAGGGACTTGGGTCCGCCAGATCGTAATGTAAAATCTCATATAGATCCTTAGGTCCGAAGCCTTCGGGTAGAAGTAATGCGTCGGTCTCGATGATGTAGAGGATGTCGATCAACGGATGCGGGCAACGCTTTTCAGCACAACCGTGCTCCATGAAATGGATGAACGGATCGACGCCGGCAGCTTCTGCGATATCGGGATATGCCTCATGATAAAAGGCTCGATCGAACAGATACGAGATCCGCGGGCGGCTCTTCGCCGGTAGGCTCAGATAGAGGTGTGCGGCATCCGGGTCGGTCTTGCTTCCTCCCAGGTTAGCCTGGAACAACGCCTCGCTCACCCATCCTGAAGGACCGATCGCCTCGATGAACTCCAATGGATGCACGGTAATCTCCGTTCGTTCGCGGGGTTAACGACCCCTTTGGCAATGCGTGCACGGTACGCGACCGAGCCGTCGGGAGACTGCCCGGCGGCTACTTCCAATTGAGGAGTTCTAACCAGCGCTTGCCCGACGTCATTTGTTCATGATTTGCGAAGCGGCCCTCGAAGGCACCGGACAGCAGGTAATGATCCAACCCGGAGGCGACCTCACCGTTGGCAATGGCGTTGGCGACGTCCGGGTATGTTTCCCGATAAAACACTTCGTCCAAATCCGGCCTCACGCCGAAGCGGCCCTCAAGATAGCCTTCATTGACGAAATGCGCTCTGAGATCGGTGACCGAACCTTCCGCCGCGGCTTCTCGGATATCCGGGTTCTGCGCCAGATAGAATTCCTCGTCGAACGGCAAGCCCGCTACCGCTGTAGCGATTATTTCACGGAGTATGGGAAGTGGAACCGCCGCCTTGGAGTTGGTTTTGGCTTTGAGACGCTCTCTTGTCAGGAACAGAGCCTCGAGCAGTAACCGGCCGGGCGGGAAGTAAGTCATTGATTTTCCGTAACTCCGAGACAATCACGATTTCGTGCTTATACCCGCATTGGAATCGGATGGGAACAGGAATTGTACGGTTCCGGCAGCTTTTTGGACGTAACGTCATGCGGCTTACATGTTATAGTTGCAACGACAATCCGTAGCCCGCATCCACGCACGCCGCCTGACAATCTTCCGCTCAATCGGTCGCCGGAACGGCTTTCTCATGCGGCCCACGTTCGACGAGTGGCTGCCGCGGAGGGCATCTTGCGCGGTTCGTGGTGAAGGTGGTTGACGGCCCGGACCTGGTGTTTACCGGCGGAGTTGCCAGCAACCCCGGCATGTGGTCCGCTATCGAAACATTGATCGGCGCCTAATTCGCGCGTATGACATCGTGGAATTCGCCGGCCGGATCATTCCGGACGACGAGGTCAGTGCCCGGATCGTGCCGTTCAACAAGGCCCGCCGGCTGATCCAGTGCTTCGCCAAGCTGCGCAAGCGAGCCAACCCGCCGCTCTCGGGCAAGAATGATAGAGCGGTCAGGCGGATTTTGCCGTCTGTGTCCTCTTGCCGGGCGGTGTTTCGTCCGCAGCTGGCGGGGTTGCCCATTGCAAGGTTCAAACGAACATGCTCTGTCACTTCCTCCACCGGGTCGTTGCAGACGGCCTTGAGAACTTCCAGGTAAGTCTCATGCGGATCGATGTGGCCGAAAGCGGCGGCGCCCGTCGCAGACACAAGGCTTTCCTGTCCAAGGCGAATGACCTTCCTGTCTTCCACGCGACGGTCGAAGCGAGGCATGAGAAGGAAGTCGCCGCGATACCGGAGCGGTGCTCACAGCGTCGCATCACGTGCGCTTCGAATTGTGGTATAGCCGGGTTATCAATTATTCGCCGGTTTTTGTTAGGAGGCACCCGGCACCCGGCGTCCTCACGCATCACGAAAGCCAGCTTCACCAAGCCCGGCAGACTCAGTTCCAAAGATGTACAACGGCCTCCCCCCCGGGTCCGCAAGGCAAACCGGTCGAAATTTTCCAGCCATTTAGCGATGTTGAAAAACGACAGAAAGCCCAACAATTCCAGAATGGTGCCCAGGGGCGGAATCGAACCACCGACACTGCGATTTTCAGTCGCATGCTCTACCAACTGAGCTACCTGGGCATCGCCCGGCCGCAACCGCGACCGCGTTGGAGGCGGGTGCTTAGCCTATGCCCGCCCGGCGATCAAGCCGCGAAATCGCGCTCCTATTCGGTATCTCCCGACGGCGGCGGATCCTCATCCAGCTCCGCCGGCGGCCCCGGGATGCGATACACGCCGGTCAGCCAGCGCCCGAGATCGACCTCCTGGCAGCGCGCCGTGCAGAACGGCCGGAACGCCTCGGCGGAGCGCCGTCCGCAGATCGGGCAGGTCGATGCGCGCTTATCCATTCTCCGTCTCCAGCCTCCATGCCAGCGCGGGCAGCGAGGGATCCGACCGCAACGCCACCGCCCGCCCGGTCCGCCGCACCAACTCGCCCAGTGCCACCGCATCGGCCTGTAGCGCGGCGACAACCGCCGGGTGCGCCCGCACCGCCCGCATCCCCCGCGGATCAAGCCCGTATTCGCCCATGACCGCCCGCAACGCCGCAAGTCCGGCGGCAAGCGGCCCGGACAACACCTCGTGCAGCGGCGGATGCACCCGCGAACGGACGATCTCCGCCAATCCCAACGCCGTGAAGCCGAGGAATTTAGGGCGCAACGGGTCGTCCGCCAGGGCCCGGACGAAATCCGGCGCCAGCGCTGCCCGTTTGCGCGCCGCCATCCCGGCCAGATCGACGACGATCCCGCCCGACAGGTTGCGCAGCCGGATCTGCGCCGCCAGGGCCGGCAGCACCTCCCGGTTCAGCGCCTCATGCCGGATACGGGCCAGGGCAGCGCCGGCATCGATATCGATCGCAACCAGCGCGGGCGTCGGCCAGATCGACAGCCGCGCACCGCCCGGCAGATCGACCACGGGCCGGGACAGCGCATCGATCGCCTCCGCCACATCGTCATCGAACACCGAAGCCGCCACGGACACCCGGGCGCCGAGTTCAGCCTGCAGCGCCGCCGCCACCCCCGCATCGTCCACCGCAACAGGCGCCTCCGGATACCGCGCGGCGAGTCGGACCACCGGACCAGGGCCGCGCCGCAACAGTCGCGGAGGACCGCCGCCGCCGTCCGGCGCCTTCACCCCTGCGGTCAGCCGCGGCCCCTTGCTGCCCTGCGCGGCACGCGTGACGCGGACCGTCAGGATGGTGCCGGCGGTCAGGCCCCTGGCGCCTTCGCTGTCGGGCAGGAAGCCCTCGGCATCCGCCAGCGCCACGAACGCGCCGGCCATGGCGGGGACGGCGGCAACCACGCGTCCGACATGCACGTCGCCGACTCCGTCCGGCGCACCCGGACGCCAAATGGCGTAGTCGAGCAGCCGGTTGTCGCGGACCGCGGCGACCCGGGCCTCCCCGGGGCTGCAGGCGACGCGAATGGTTACGGGATCTGCCAGCCGAAACTCCGCAGCAACTGGGCGGTTTCGAACAGCGGCAGGCCGACGACGCCGGACTGGCTGCCGGACAGGAAGCGGATGAAGCCGGCGGCATAGCCGTTGATCGCATACCCGCCCGACTTGCCAATGCTTTCGCCGGTCGCGACATAACGTGCGATCTGGGCCTCGGTCAGGCGGTTGAAGGTGACGGTGCTCTCGACCAGACGCTCCCGCAGCGTGCCGTCCGGGGCGGCCAGCGCCACCGCGGTCAGCACCCGGTGGCGGCGTCCGGACAGCAGTTCCATGCAGGCCCGCGAATCGGCCTCGGTTTCCGCCTTGGGCAGGATGCGCCGCCCGGCGGCCACCACCGTGTCAGCGGCCAGCACCAGGTGACCGGGGAAGCTGACGGCCCGCGCCTTGTCGCGCGCCATGCGCACGGCATAAGGCCGCGGCGCCTCGTCGCGTCCGGGCGTTTCGTCGATATCGGGGGAGACAGTATGATCCGGCGTGACGCCGATCTGCCGCAACAGCATCAATCGTCGCGGACTGGAGGAGGCCAGAACCAGCGGGAGCGGATTCACCCGCGAATCGCGCGCATTGTCTGACGCGGCCTGCTACTTGAAGCGGCCAATCACTTGAATCGAAACGTGATGCGGCCCTTGCTCAGGTCATACGGAGTCATCTCGACGTTCACGCGGTCGCCGGCCAGCACGCGTATACGGTTCTTGCGCATCTTGCCGCTGGTGTGGGCAAGGATGGAGTGCTCGTTATCCAATTTCACCCGGAACATGGCATTGGGCAGAAGCTCCATTACCGTGCCGCTGAATTCGATCATATCCTCTTTTGACATCAGGCCCCGTAATTCCGTTGATTCGGCGGGAACATGATGTTCGCCGCCGCTAAGGTCAAGCGCGGTCGCCGGATGGGTGGCATGCCGCCCGCCGCGCCCGCTATCCCGCCATGCCGGCCCGGTGCCGCCGCGCGTCCCGGAACACCTGATCGGCCAGCTTCTTCTGATCGTCCGGCATGGCATTATAAAGAGTGGTGAACGCGGCCAGCAGGCTCTTCATCTCGCCCGCATGCGCCAGAGCAAGCTCCTCGTAGCTCTGCATGTCCTCGATCGCGGTCATTCCCTGCCGCGCCCGCGCGGCGGTATCGGTCACCAGCTTGCGCATGGCGGCGGCGTTGTCACGCATGGTCTGCGCGACCCCCTCCCAGGCCGGTTCCTCCGCCGGGGTGATCTTCAGCGCGGCATGCAGTTCGGCGATCCGCTGTTCGACCGGCTCGGCGCGCCGCTCCGCCATGGTCTTGTGCGGCGGGGCGGCAGCGCCGCCCTGCGCCCGGGCCGGGCCGGGGGAGCCGCCCAGCATCAGGGCGGCGAGCAAGCCTGCGGCCATCGCTGAGCGCTTGACCGGCGCGGGAATGCGGGCTGAATGGGCGAAACAAGACATATTGGTGTCCCTTGCGAACTGTATCGCGTGCTGATCTCGCGGCTTCTGAACGAGGCCGCCGGCGTGACCGCGGCCCGAAGACCCGGTTTCGGGTCGTCAGCCTGAGCTGGCTACGCGCCGGCTGCTTCTACACCGTCTTGCTGGCCGCTGTCAGCGGGTGCTCGCCTTACGATCCGCCGATCGTGGGTGACCACGGCTCCGACAAGTACAAGGCCGATCTGGAGAAATGCCGAACGGATTCGCGGGAATCGGTGCGGCTGAAGAACGCGGATACGCCATGGACCTGGATCAGGTCCCCGTTCACCGGCCCGCCCGCGGTCAGGGCGGCGATCCGCGCCTGCATGCAGGGCAAGGGATATGTGCTGGAGAAGGGGCCATCGTGACGCCGCCCGCGTGAGCTTGTCATTCCATAAAGGAGCAAGACAATGACGCTGTCCTATGGCTTCGTGAAAGCCACGGTCGCGCACGGGGCCGCCTTGAAGCCGACGCGCCGCCGGTCGGAAATCCAGTATCACCTGCATGTCAGCCTGCCGATCGGCGGCGCGTACTGGGACGTCGCTGTGAACGTCGGCACCAGCGACTCCGATGACCTGCTGAAATACAGGCTGGTCTACGATTTCCGCCATCCCGTGATCGCGACGCTCGCCGGGGCCGAGGCGGGACCGCGCGACCTGACGGGCCAGGCGGCGCTGCCGGCGCTGGATTTCCAGCGCAGCGACGTCCTGGCCAACACCGGCGCATGGCGCGACAGCGACGTGATGGACGGCTCCAACCTCGTCGAACCGATTGCCTCGCTGACCCGGCTTCTGGTCCGGGCGCAGCAGCAGGGCGCCAGCGTCTATGTCTTCGGCCGCTTCTATACCGAGGGCAACGGCATCCACGACACGCACATGAACCAGGGTTCGACCGGCGAATTCATTCACCACGCTGGCAACGACGGCAATGACCACAACGATGTCTGGCAGGACGGCGCGCTGCTGGTGGACCTCGGCCAGCCGGAATGGGCGGCGTATTTCGCCGCGTTCTCCCAGCAGCTTGTGCCGACCGACGATCTCGGCAACCCGGTCGCCGGCGCCGGGCCGATCGGCCGGGCGGGGCGGTGACGGCGGCGTTAACCCTTCGCCGTCCGGCCCGGGCTATAGGACGCGCATGATCCAGGTGACCCGGACCCTTTCGATCGATGAGCGCGCGGTGCAGGAGACGTTCATCCGCGCCTCCGGTCCCGGCGGGCAGAACGTCAACAAGGTGGAGACGGCGGTGCAGCTTCGTCTGTCGCTGGACCGTGCGGCGCTGCCGCCGGCGGTGCGGGCGCGGCTGGAGAAGCTGGCCGGGCGGCGGCTGACCCTGGACGGCGAAATCCTGATCACCTGCCAGCAGCACCGCACGCAGGAGCGCAACCGGGCGGAGGCGATGGACGCGCTGATCCGGCTGATCCAGCGCGCCGCCATCGCACCGGTGCGGCGGCTGCCGACGAAGCCGAGCTTTGGTTCGAAGCTGCGGCGGCTGGAGGAGAAGGCGCACCGGTCGGGGATCAAGCGCGGCCGAAGCGGCGGCCGGGACGCGGAGTGAGGTTTCGGGTCCGTCATGGCCCGGCGGAAAGAATCGAAACCGATCCGGACCGATACTAAAACGATAGGTACGAAGGCCAAGTTTCTACCGAAACGGACAAATCTGCGGTCATTTCGACCATGAGTGGCTGGCGAAGCGCTGCGGCCTGTCGGTCGGGTTGTAAAGACGCGTGTCAAACCCGCTGAACTTGCCTTCCCCGTAGTGCTTCGCGGTTATCACAGGTTTCCGCGGCAGAAATACATACCGCAGGTTGATCCCACGGGGCGCCACAGCCCGCGCGGTGTGGCAGGGCCGGCCCGGCAAGGCGGGCGATGCCGGCGAATCGCGGCAGTCGCTGTCATCGGCAGGCCCGCATGCCGGTCAAACCCAGCCGGTCGCAGTGACCGGGCGATCCCCGCCAGCGAACGCGCCGAGAGGCCGTTTCGAGAGCATCAAGGAAAATACACCCAATTATTTGACGCCGCCTCGCTTATCTCATCGAAAAACCGTTCCGTGACACGCGGTTTCGTAATTCGCCGTTTGCATAGTTGGGAAATGTTGTAGGAACCCGGTCATTAGCGAAAACCCGATGGGAAGACTGGATAATGGTTCCGCAGTAGATTTTCGCCGACACCTCGTCGGTCATCAAACGAAACGAGCGGAGCGCGCTACGCAGGGCGTTGCCTGAGGCAATACGTGACGCTGAAAAACTGAAACCGCATCGCCGGCAAAGGCGAAGCTATGCCGATTAATCAGGAGAGTATTCCTAATGGCTAACATGACGTTCGACGACGAGTTCAACTCAATGAACTGGGGCAACTGGCAATCCGCATACGGATGGGCACCGAATGGCTATGTGGGCGGCGGAACGACGTCGTGGCAGGTAAATCCGAGCTGGGGACCGACCTCGGGCGGCGACGCCAATACGTTTTCGGACAATAACGGCGTGCTGACGCTCAGCGTCATCCCGACCCCTTCGAGCGTTGCTCCTTCGGTGGATTACGCACCGTTCCTGGGGGCGCAGATCGAGACGCACAACACGTTCTCGCAAACCTACGGCTATTTCGAAATGAACGCGGAATTGTCGGGCACCCCCGGCACCCTTTCGGCATTCTGGCTGATGCCGGAGAGCGGCGCATGGCCGCCGGAACTTGACATCGCGGAAGTCACCGGCGGCAGTCCCACGACGCTGGTTACCAGCACCCACAGCGCCACCGCCGGCGTCGAAAACCCGTGGACCAACATCCCGAATGCCTCGACTGGGTTCCACACATACGCGGTGGACTGGGAACCCAACACCATCACCTGGTATTTCGACGGCCAGGAAGTCCGGCAGGAGGCCACACCCTCCGACATGCATCAGCCGATGTACATGATCGCCGACGTCTTTGCCGGCAATTCGGGATCATGGGAGGGTCAGCCATCGTCCGGCGCAAGCGCCTCGATGAAGATCAATTACATCCACGTCTTTGACTCCAACCCCTACACCGGCGGCGGGTCCTCGGCGAGTTCATCGAGCACGACCAGCACCCCGGCCACCACAACCAGCACCCCGGCCACCACAACCAGCACCCCGGCTACCACAACCAGCAGCAGCTCTTCCTCGCCGGCCCCGACCATTCCGGGCGACGAAGGGACGACGACCATAACGAGCCAGTACGCGTCGGTGACCGCCAACAGCGGCAACCATCTGATCTTCATCAGCGGCAGCGACGACAAGTTCACCCTGAGCGGGGGCACCGAAACCGTCATCGACCAGGGCAAGGGCGGCAACACCTTCTACCTGGCCGCCGCCGGCAACGGCGCCATCAACTTCAACTGGGAGTTGATCGCCGCCGGCGATGTCTTCAATCTGACCACGCCGCTGGCAGGCACCAGTTGGGACAAATCGGCCGGCGATATCGGGTCCTACCTGCACACCACCCAGAGCAACGGCACGACCCAACTGTTGCTGACCAACTCGGCCACCAGCCAGGCGACGGGTACCTTGCTGGCAAGCTGGAACGGCAACTACAGCCTCTCGCAGATCCTCGCCCACGCGGTGACCTGAACGCCGCACGCCGCCGGCACCAAGTCCCGATTTGCCATCGGATGCCCGCCGAGGGATGCTTCCTCCAACATTAAGGAGGAATCATGACCGGCATGCTCGAAGGCAAGATCGCCCTCGTGACCGGCGGCGGCAACGGCATCGGCCGCGCTGCCGCGCTGGCGTTCGCGCGGGAAGGTGCCAGGGTCGCCGTGGCGGATTACGAAGCTCAGGCCGCCACCGAAACGGTTGGCCTGATCAACGCGAACGGCGGCCAGGCGCTCAGTCTGTCCGGCGATGTCACGATCGCGGCGGACGTTCGGGCGATGCTCGATGCCACGATCTCAGCCTGCGGGCGGCTCGATTGTGCCTTCAACAATGCCGGGATCGCACCGTATCAGTTGGACGCCGCCGGGCAACTGACCCACGAATGGACCGAGGCGGCCTTCGATCGGATGATCGAGGTCAACCTCAAAAGCGTCTGGCTGTGCATGAAGCACGAACTGCCGCTGATCCGCGATGCCGGCGGCGGTACGATCGTCAACACCGCCTCGATCGCCGGACTGGTCGGCCTGCGCGGCTCGACCGCCTATGTCGCCGCCAAGCACGCGGTCATCGGCCTGACCAAGACCGCGGCGATGGAATATGCCGTCGACGGCATAAGGGTAAACGCCGTCTGTCCCGGCTTCATCACCACCCGCATGACCGCCTGGACGCGCGAGCAGCGCGGCGAGGCCATCGTCGAGCGCACCCCGCTGCACCGCTTCGGCGAACCGCACGAGATCGCCGAAATGGTGGTCTGGCTGTGCTCCGACCGCGCCAGCTTCGTCACCGGCGCGGCCTACCAGGTCGACGGCGGCTGGACCGCGACGTAGATCAGCGCGCGCCGCCGGACCAGAACGGATCGGGGTCGCCATTCAGCGGCTTGATCTCGCCGCGCAGGATCTGCATCACCGCGGCGCGCACCACGTCGTAGTCGGGCAGTTCCATGTAAAATGCGTACGATCGGTCGGACGTCTTGCCGTCGGGCAATTGCTCGATCGTGTCCAGATGGTAGACGTTGGCCTCCGGCGTCACCGTGCCATTGTCGCGCCAGTCGCGCGTTGGTATCGTTGTCCGACCGCAGAACGATCAGGTGAGCCGCCGGTCCCGTATTGTCCACCGGGTCGAATTGGTAACGCAGGATCTCGTCGCCGCCGGGATCCAGGGTCTGCCGCGCGACGACCGTGTGTTTCGGCCCGGCGATACGGTCGCGCCGGAAGGCGATTTGCGTCTGCGTCTCGTCATCCGGCGCGCTGTGCCATGCATCGTACAAGGACTGGATCGCGAGGTCCCGGTCTTCGGTATCGGCCGCCGCCTGATAGACCTGGATCATCAGCTCCCACGAGACGAACGATCCCGGCCGCAGCTTGACCAGTTGCTCCGCCAGCGGTTTGGCGGACTGCCAGTTGCCGTCCTCGAACCTGATCGTGGCGGCCTGGAACAGCGCTTCGCTTGGATCGAACGGCCTGGCGGCGATGATCGCCTCGAACGCGTGCAGGGCTTCGCCGCGCTGTCCCGCGTTCAGCAGCGCCATCGCCCGGTCCTGATCGGACGGCTCGCCGGCTGTCGCCGCGCCGCCCAGGGCCAACAGGATGCAAACAGCAAACCGCACCGTCACACCGAAGCCTCCTTCCGCCATGCCGCCCGCACGGACCGTGCATACCGGATCGGCCACGAGTGGTCACGAAAATTTGAGTTCGAGGATCGTCAGCCCGCGGTTCGGAGCCGTCAGAGCTGCCGGGCGAGCTTGCGCGCCAGCAGCCAGCCGGGCAGGGCGGCCGCGGGGGCGGCGGGCAGCAGCAGCAGCCAGCCCCCCGGCGCGCCGTTGAGGATCAGGTCCATGCCGATGCCGAGCATCATGCCGCCAACCAGGCTGCCGGTGACGCCGGCCGCCACGCCAAGCCAGATTATGTCGCTGCGATTGATCATGCCGGCTTGCTAGCCAGCGGCGGAATGTTTGACAACCCGGCTTGCGGCGGCCTATAGGCGCCGCTCTTCACGGCCGGGAACGTGGACAGGTCTTCGGGACCTGCGCCCGCCTATTGGTATGCGACCGATGGGCCTACCGGTGCAACAACAGGACGAAAGGGCAAACACGCCCGTGACTAAACGCGCCGAATCCAAGTACAAGATCAACCGCCGCCTCGGCATCAACCTCTGGGGCCGGCCGAAATCGCCGGTCAACAAGCGGGAATACGGCCCCGGCCAGCACGGCCAGCGGCGCAAGAAGCCGACCGACTTCGGCACCCAGCTGATGGCGAAGCAGAAGCTGAAGGGCTACTACGGCAACATCAGCGAGAAGCAGTTCCGGAAATACTACGAGGAAGCCGTGCGCCGGAAGGGCGACACCTCGGAGAACCTGATCGAGATCCTGGAGCGGCGGCTGGACGCGGTGACCTACCGCCTGAAGTTCGCCGTCACCCCGTTCGCGGCGCGGCAGTTCGTCTCCCACGGGCATCTGCTGGTCAACGGCAAGCGGGTGAACATCCCGTCCTATCTGGTGAAGGACAACGACACGATCGAGGTGAAGGAGAAATCCAAGCAGCTCGCCGTGGTGCTGGACGCGACCCAAAGCTCCGAGCGGGACGTGCCGGAATATCTCGAAGTCGATCACCGCGCGATGAAGGGCCGCTTCGCCCGGGCGCCGAAGCTGTCGGACGTGCCGTATCCGGTACAGATGGAACCGAACCTCGTGGTCGAGTTCTACTCGCGTTAAGGCATCGCCTACGGAAGGCGGCTTCCGCGAAACTGGTGGCTCGGCTCGTCCGGGCCACCTGTCGCGGCACGTGCTGGCATAGGTGGCCCGGACAAGCCGGGCCATGACGATACGGGGCGAACGGCTTATTGCCCCAACCCGCCAAAGACCTCTCCCAACCGCCGGATCGACCCCAGCACCTTTTCCTGCTCCAGGCCGGGCCACTGGCTGCGCATGATGAAGTGGTCCACCCCCAGCGTTTCCCGGTACCGCAGGATCTCGTCCTTTACCGCCTCGGCATCGCCGATGATGAACCGGTCCTTCGCGAAATCCTCGAACGCCACGCCGTCCAGCGGACTGGTCATGCCCCAGTCCTTATACGCCGCGTACTTGTATTCCAGCGCCGCCTTGCACTCCGCGAACGCCGACGCCCGGCTGCCGCCGACATAGCATTCCCGGGCGATCGGGAACTCCAGCGGCGTCCGCCCGTATTCCGCCAGTGCCGCCCGGTACGTCGCCATCCGCGGCGCGATCTCCTGGATCGAGGACGCATTCGCGATCAGCCACGCATCCCCGATCCGCGCCGCCCGCTTCACCGCCCCATCCACCAACCCCGCCACATAGATCGGCGGCCCGCCCGGACGCGCCGGCTTCAGGCTGATCCCGGCGTCGCGGACGGTGAAGAACTTCCCCTCATGCGTGATCTTCCCGCCCGCCCACAGCTTGCGCATCAGCGCCACGCTCTCGGTGAACCGCCCGGCGCGCTCGGCCAGCGGAATGCCGAACGCGGTGAACTCCGCCTCCCGGTACCCCAGCCCGGCGCCGAGCACGTAGTTGCCGCCCGTCAGCACATCCAGCGTGGCGGCTTCCTCGGCCACATGCATCGGGTTCAGCAGCGGCAGGATCAGGATGTTGGGGCCGATGACCATGCCCTTCGCCTCGGCGGCGAGGAATGCCATCGCCGGCATGATCTGCAGCATCTGCATCGGCGCGGTCAGCCAGTGATGCGGGAACCATAAGGAGCGGAACCCGGCATCGCGCGCCACCCGCACCTGCTCGATCAGGTCCGGGATCTGCGCCGGCACATCGACGCCGTCCGGATATTGCGTGTTGATGAACAGTCCGACCTTCATGGCGGAGCCTCCCGGTTGCTTGGCGCCAGGATAACCCTGCTCTTGAACCCGGGCCAATGCCGGTCCACATTCGCATCATGGATAAGAACCGTCCGCCCGAACTGGAAATGACCCTGAACGGGGAGTTCGTCTCGCCGCCGGTGGCTCCGGTTTCGACCCGCATCCTGTTTTGGGCGATCGTCGTCGCCGCGGTCGCAGGAGCGGCGTCCATCGCCGCTTTGGCGCTGACCATCGCGCTCAGCATCCTGCCGGTGGCACTGGGAGCCGCCGCGGTGGCCTATTTGCTGTATCGCTACAAGATGTGGCGGGCCGGGGCGTCAATTGGCGGCCAGCAGAACCTCTGGCACCCGTAAGCCGAACTCCCGCGCCAGCAGCGTGTAGGATCGTTGCCGCACAAGCGGGTCGTGCAGCGTCGTAAGAATAGCGATTTCATCTAACCCGTGGTCGGCCGCCAGCGCCCGCACACGCTGCGCGACCACGTCCGGAGTGCCGAACAAGGCGCGCTGCCGCAGCCGTTCGATTCGTGCCTTCTCGACGTCGGAGTAGGAATACGCCGCTGCCTCCTCGGGCGAGGGCAGCGCGGTGTAGACGCCGCGGTCGCGGCCGAGGCGCCACATCTCCCGCGACTGGAAATGCCAGGCCGCTGCTTCCGGGGTGTCCGCCGCCATCGCCCAGACGCAGATCGCGGCATGCGGCTCCGGATGCCGCGCACTCGGCCGGAAGCCGTCGCGGTACGCCGCCAGTGCCTGGTCCACGCCGTGCCCGTCGGTGATGAAATGGGCGAAACAGTACGGCAGCCCGAAATGCGCCGCGACCTGCGCGCCGTAGTCGGAGCTTCCCAGGATCCACACCTCCGGCACCGTCGGCCCGGCGGGCTGGGCGCGGATATCGCGGAACGGGTGGCCCTCCACCAGTGGCTCGCCTGACACCCAGGCCAGCAAATCCCGCACCGCCGCGGGAAACTGATCGGCCGCGGCGTCCGCCCGCGGGTTCAGCGCATAGGCGGTTCGTCCGTCGGACCCCGGCGCGCGGCCAAGTCCCAGATCGATTCGCCCCGGCGCGATGGCGTCCAGCACGCGGAACTGCTCCGCCACCTTCAGCGCGGAGTAGTGCGGCAGCATCACGCCTGCCGAACCGACCCGGATGGTTTTCGTGGTGGCGGCAATGGCGGCGATCAGGATCTCCGGCGCGGTGCCGGCCTGGCTGTCGGAGTTGTGGTGCTCCGCGCACCAATACCTGTGATACCCGAGCGCCTCGCAATGGTGCGCAAGCGCCATACTTTCGCGGATCGACGTATCGGGGGACCGCCCGCTGACGACGGTCGATTGATCCAGGACGGACAGCCGAACCATGCGCGCCTCTCAGTAACCGGTATGACCGAACAGCGAGTCCAGCAGCGCGAACAGCAGACCGCCCACCAGGAACCCCACGATCGTTCCGTTCATCCGGATAAATTGCAGGTCCTTGCCAATCCGTAGCTCTAGCCGATCGGTGATGGTCTCGGTATCCCAATTGGATACGACCTGGGCGATGAACTCGGAGATGCGGATCTGCGCGGCGGGCAGCAGCGAGGCGACGATGCCCTCCGCCGCGACCTGAATCCGCGCCCGCGCGGTCGGGTCGTCCTCCAGGATGGTGCCGAGGTTGGCCAGCGCGGTCTCCAGGTGCGCCGTCACCCGGCTGTGCGGCCGCGCCAGGTCGTCTTGCAGCGCGGTGCGCAGCTTCGCCCAGACGTCCCACAGCCAGGCCTGCACCGTCTCATGCGCCAGCACCTTGCGGATCGCGGCGCCGACCTCGGCGGCACGGGCGGGGTCGGTTTCCATGCGGTCGATCTCACGCCGCACCCACTCGTCGAACGCGGCGCGCAACTGCGAGCCGTCGGGGCTCATTTTGTCCAGTTCGGCGTTGACCAGCGCCGAGCACCCGGCGGGCGACCGAGGCGCCGAGCACCCAGCCCGCGAGCCTGCCGCCCTGTTCGCGCACGCGCTCGGCAATCGCGCGGCGCAGGGCGCTTTCCCGCCCCGCCAGGGTGATCTTCATCTGGCCGAGGATGAAGCCGAACATCTCCTGGTGGCGCCCGCCATCGACCATGTTGTGCAGGGCGCGGGCCACCACTTGCCCGGCGCCCGCGCCGCCCAGGATGCGCGGCGTCATGCGGGTCATCAGCCGCCGTGCTCGTCCGTCCTCGACGCTCGTCATCAGCCTCGGCAGCAATCCGCCCAGAGCCACCGCCGCCGGCCGGGCCGACGCCGGATCGGCCAGGAAGCGGTGGATAATGCCGGGCAGGTCGAGTTTGCCCAACACGTTGGACACTTCGTCGCTCGGTGAAGACATGATTGGCGACGAAGCGGCCGAGCGCCCGGCCGAGCCGCTCGCGCTGGTTCGGGATGATGGCGGTATGCGGAATTGGTATGCCGAGCGGGTGGCGAAACAGCGCCGTGATGGCGAACCAATCCGCGATGCCGCCGACAAAACCGGCCTTGGCGGCCGATTGCAGCAGGCCGCTCCACCAGTCTTGCGGGAGTTTGTAGCTGTAGAGCGTGAGCGCCGCCATGAACACCAGCAGGCCGGTGGCGAACATCCGGTGATTGCGGAGGGACTCCCTGGCAAGGGCGTCGGGGTCGGGTTTGATCATCGGACTCCTGTTTAGGCGCGGGCGGCTCTTTCGTCCAACGCGATGCAATGTTATACTGTAACCATGATCGATCCGCTCTCCCCCACCGCCGGTGCGGCCTCCCGTTTGTGCCTGGCGGCGGCCGTATTGGCCGCGGTGTGGCTGACGGTGCTGTGGGCGCTATGAAGCGGACCCCCGCGGTAACGCTGGACCGGGTCGAACTGCGGCATGGGTCGCGGGTCATTTTATCCGGCCTTTCCGGGGGGTTCGACCCTGGCAGCCTGACTGCGCTGATCGGCCCGAACGGGGCGGGGAAGACAACGCTGTTGCGGGCGATGGCCGGACTGCATCCGCTGGCGGGCGGACGGATCGACCGCGGTGGGATGCAGGCCGCGGACATCGCGCTGCTGGCGCAGGGCAGCCATCTGGATCGCTCGTTCCCGATCACCTGCCTGGACGTCGTGGCCCTGGCGACGACGCGGCTGGGTCCGTTCCAGGCGGTCAGCGTCGCCCGGATGGCGGCGGCGCGCGCGGCGCTGGAGCGAGTCGGACTCGGCGACATGGGCAAGCGGCAGATCCAGGCGCTGTCGGCCGGTCAGTTCCAGCGCGTGCTGTTCGCCCGGACGATCCTGCAGGACGCGTCGCTGATCCTGCTGGATGAGCCGTTTACCGCCGTCGATGCGGCCACCACCCGGCTGCTGCTGTCGGTGATCCAGGACTGGCACGTTCAAGGTCGCACGGTCATCGCGGTCCTGCACGATATGGATGTCGTGCGGCGATGCTTTCCTCGCACGCTGAGCCTCACCGGAGACGGCGCGGTGTGGACCGTGCAACCTGGCGCGGGTCTCCAGGCCGCCTGATGCTGGATTTCCTGTGGGAGCCGTTCACGCTCGGCTTCATGCGCCGCGCGCTGGCCGGGTGTCTGGCACTGTCGGTCGCGGCCCCGCCGCTGGGCGTGTTCCTGGTGCTCCGCCGCATGAGCCTCATGAGCGACGTGTTGCAGCACGGCGTGCTGCCGGGGATCGCCGTCGGCGCGATCTTCGCGGGACTGTCGGTCTGGGCGATGGGTCTGGGCGGGGTGGTTGCCGGGCTGCTGGTGGCGGTGCTCGCCGGATGGCTGGCGCGGCGCACCGGCGGGCGAGAGGACAGTCAGCTTGCCGGCATGTATCTGATCGCGCTGGCCGCGGGCGTGGCGCTGATCTCGACGCGGCGCAGTATCGACCTGACGCATCTGCTGTTCGGCAACGTGCTGGCGGTGGATACCGCGGCATTGCTCGGAATGGCCGGGGTGGCGACGGTGACGCTGCCGATCCTGGCGCTGATCTGGCGGCCGTTGGTGCTGGAGAGCCTGGACCCCGGGTTCATGGCGGCGACGGCGGGGAAGGGGGGGCTTTGGCACCTGGTGTTCCTGATGCTGGTGGTGCTGTGCGTGGTGTCGGGGTTTGTGGCGCTTGGAACGCTTATGTCGGTTGGACTGATGATGCTGCCGGCGATTGCTGCAAGGCATTGGTCCAATTCGCTGGCGGGGCAGGTGCGGGTGGCGGTCCTTCTGGCGTGCCTGTCGTCGGTTGGCGGGCTGGAGCTTTCGTATAGCCAGGACATTCCGGCAGGGCCGGCGATCGTGCTGACGGCGGGCGGGTTGTGGGTGCTCAGCCTGTTGACGGGGCGGCTGGGAAGCGTGTGGCGGGCGGCGGTGCCGCAGGCGTAAGGCAAGGCGGGTCGATCCGGCTTGGCGTCTATATCGGTGATAAATGCGGGTTCTCGGCAATACCGCGGTCGCCCGTTAGCGGTTCGTTAACCAATGACAGCTATTTTAAAACCACGAAGGCACGAAGACACGAAGTGTTCCATGGCGCTTATCGAGGCAGATCCGTATTCGCGGCGGGTGATCCGCTGCGCCATCGAGGTCCATAAGACCCTTGGCCCCGGCCTCATCGAATCGGTGTACGAAACGTGCCTGTGCGACGAACTGGCCGAGGCCAGCATACCGTTTACCCGGCAGTAGAAGCTACCGATCGTTTACAAAGGGCGCTGGCTCGACTGCGGTCTGAAAATGGACGTCGTTGTCGGCGAAAGTTTGATCCTCGAAATCAAAGCCGTCCAAACGCTCCATCCGGTGCATGAAGCCCAGTTGCAAACGTATCTCAAGCTGACTGAAATCCGGGTCGGCCTCTTGTTGAATTTCAACGAAGTCCGCCTCGTCGACGGGATCCGCCGAAGGCTTTTGTGACACCATCCGCGCAACAATTCGGCAAGCCCCCGACCTTCGCGGCTTCGTGACTTCGTGGTGAGAAAATCCCGCCAGCTATTTTAAAACCACGAAGGCACGAAGACACGAAGTGTTCCATGACGCTTATCGAGGCAGATCCGTATTCGCGGCAGGTGATCCGCTGCGCCATCGAGGTTCATAAGACCCTTGGCCCCGGCCTCATCGAATCGGTGTAGGAAACGTGCCTGTGCGACGTACTGGCCAGGCCGGCATACCGTTTACACGGCAGCACCTCGTCGACGGGATCCGCCGAAGGCTTTTGTGACACCATCCGCCCAGCAATTCGGCAAGCCCCCGACCTTCGTGGCTTCGTGGCTTCGTGGTGACGAAATCCCAACCGTGACTGACCCCCGAAACTGAGACACCAAGAATAGGGACACTGTCTGGCAAGGAAAACAGATGTGTCGAAATGCAAACCCCGGTTCACGCAAGAATTCAAGCTGCAAGCGCTGTCGCGCATGGAGGCCGCGGAGACGATCACCGCGCTGGCCGCGGAACCCGGAATTAAAAGACGTTGTGCCAGGCTGAAACCCCCGATGCCACGATCAACCATGATCCGGCGGTCCGCGCCGCGACCGATGGTGCGACACAATGCTGGCGGACGGGCTGGAATTCCATGAAGCGCAGCCGGCATCGGTCCGCGCTGGCGGCAATGACGTGGCCGGCCAACTTCCGCTATAGTGCCGCGTATGCCCGCCCCGGAACCTCGCGCCAATCCTATCCTGCTCGGCCATGCGGAAGCCGAGGCCACTATCCTCGACGCCATCCGCGCCGGGCGGATGCACCATGCCTGGCTGATCACCGGACCCGAGGGTATCGGCAAGGCGACCTTGGCCTATCGCTTCGCCCGCCGCCTGCTGGCCGGGCAGCCGAAGGAGGACTCGCTGGCGCTCGACCCGGCCAACCCGGTGTTCCGCCGCGTCGCCGCGGGTTCGCATGCCGACATGAAGACCATCGAACTGGCGTTCAACGAAAAAACCAAGCGGATGAAGACCGAGATCGCGGTCGAGGACGTCCGCAAGATCAATGGCTTCATGGCGCTGACCCCGGCCGAGGGCGGCTGGCGGGTCGTCGTCGTCGATGGCGCCGAGGAGCTGAATTCATCGTCGGCCAACGCCTTGTTGAAAATCCTGGAGGAGCCGCCGCCGCGGGCGATCCTGCTGCTGGTGTGCGCGGCGCCGGGGCGGCTGCTGCCGACGATCCGCAGCCGCTGCCGCCGCCTGCGCCTGTCGCCGCTGAACGACGAGGCGATGGGTCAGTTGCTCGGACAATACCTGCCGCAACTGGGCGCGGATGAGCGCGGGCGGCTGATCACGCTGGCGGAAGGCTCGCCCGGGCGGGCGATCATGCTGGCTCAGGACGAGGGGCTGAAAATCGCCGCGCTGGTGGACAAGCTGCTGGCGGACATGCCGCGCGTGCCGGCGTCACGCGGGTATGAGATTGCGGATGTCCTCGGCCGCAGCGAGACGGGGTTCTCGACATTCATGGACCTGATGCGCGCCGGAGTGGCGGCGGCGGTGCGGGAAAGCGCGCGGGGCAGGGCGGATCCGGAACAGGAACGGCTGGTCGCGCTGCGTCCGCTGGCTGCGTGGGGCGAGGTGTGGGCCGGGCTGACGAAGCTGCAGAACGAGACCGAGCGGTTCGCGCTGGACAAGCGGCAGGCGATCGTCGCGGGGATCGGGATGCTGAGCGGGGCGGTTTGAGGAAGGGTCTCGGCCAAATGCCGGCTCTCGCCCTAAACCCTCGTGGCCCGGCTCGTTCGGGCCACCTGTCGCGGCACGCGCTGGCGGGGGTGGACGAGCCGCATAGGCGCGAGAGCGGTTTCAGGCTGACTGGAAATGCTCGCACCGTCATGGCCCAACTTGTCCGGGCCACCTGTCGCGGCATGTGCTTGCGGCGGTGGCCCGGACGAGCCGGGCCATGACGAAGAGGCTACGTCCGCCACTTTTCCAGTCAGGCTGAAAATGCTCTAACCTGGCAGGCTCGGCGCGGGTTCTCCTTTTGTGTCATGGCCGGCCTTGTGCCGGCCATCCACGACTTTGCCGCCACCGGCACCGTAAGTCGTGGGTGGCCGGGCCAAGCCCGGCCATGACACGGGGCGATGCCGGTGCGCAGGTCCGCTTAAAATAGCGCCTATGTGGACGTGCCGGGCCATGACGGCGGTGACGGCTGTGCTCGCGGGTCAGACCCAAGCGGTTTGGCGACGCCCCGATAGCGCTCCCGCTCACCGGTGCCTCACTCCAGCCGTATCAGGCGGTGCCCGACAACCTGCGCAGCAGCGCCACCGGGTCCGAGGGCGCCTTTTCCGACACCCAGGCGACGAACTGATCGGGGCGCACCAGCACCAGCGCCGCGGCGTAGCGTTCCCGGCCGCCGGTTCGGCTGTCGCGGACGATGGTCAGCGGCAGGCCCAGCACCGTCGCGGCGTGTTCGATCGCGCCGACCGCTTGGTCATCCGCATCGAACGCCAGCAGCGTGAAGCCCCCGCCCAGCGCGTCGAACACGCTGCCTCCGTTCGACAGCGGCTGCGGCGCCAAATGGTGCCCGGAGCGGGCAATGAACATATGCGACCCGAAAGCGGTGGACTGCCCGCCCTCGGGGCCGTCGACGACGGCCGAACCTTCGTAGTGCGGTTCGAACGTGTCCACCTCGGCCTTGGCGCCGACTTCCCGCTCCTCCCAGTTGCGCTCGAACGCCTCGACGTCCCGCGCGGGATCGAATTCCGCCAGGAATTCCCGATCGGCCGCGATCGACTTCTCGATGAAGTCCTGCGCCGTGGACAGGAACACCGCCTGGCGTTCCGCGGTGTAGCTGTCGAGCAGCGCCTCTCCGCCCCAGCCTTGCAGCGACGCCGCCAGCTTCCATCCCAGGTTGCGGGCGTCCTCCAGCCCGGTGTTGACACCATAGGCGCCGTACGGCGGATGGCTGTGCGCCGCGTCGCCGGCGATGAACACCCGGCCCTTTCGATACGTGTCGGAGACCGCGAAGCGAAGGTCCCAGAACCCGATATGGTCGAAATCGATCTTGAACGGGGCGCCCACCGCCTTGTGCAGATACGCCCGGAAATCGAAGTTGTCCTTTGTCGTCCCCGCCGGCACCGGCGCGTGGAAGAACCACGTGGTGCCGAGATCGACGCGGCCGAAGTATTGCCAGTAGCCTTTCAGCTCCGGCGTAAGCACGCAGTAGAATGACTTGTCGGGATACCGCTCCAGCAATGTGTGCAGGTCGGGCGAGCGGAACACCAGCAGCACCATCAGGCGGTCATGATCCTGCAGCGTCTGCTTGATCTCCGCCCGGTCGCGCACGATCGAGTGGGCGCCGTCGCAGCCGACGACATACTCGGCCCGCAGCCAGCGCCGGCCGGGACCGTGCCGCTGCACCGTCGAGACCGAGACGCCGCCGGCGTCCTGCTCGACTTCCTCCGCCTGCCAGCCGAACAGCGTTTCCACTGTCGGCAGTTCGGCGATGCGGCGGCGCAGCACAGCCTCCGTCTCGTATTGCGGCAGGCGTTCATTGGCGGTGGCGTAATACGGCTGCACCCATTCCCGCTGCAGCCAGTCGTAGTGGTAGTCGCTCAGCAACGAGCCATACGCCGTCAGGCCGCCGATGCCATACGATGTCGGGATCGTCCGCGCCGCCCGCAGCGCCGTTTCGACGCCCCAGTGGCGCATATGCTCCATCGTCCGCTGCGTCAGGTTCTGCCCCTTCGGAATGCGCAGCAGCTTGGTGTAGCGCTCCACCAGGCAGCACTTGATGCCGCGCTGGCCGAGCTCAATGGCGAGGCCCAGCCCGACCGGGCCGCCGCCGACGATGACGACTTGGTGTGTGTGGCTCATCGTTGCTTCTTAGCGCGGCGGCATCCGCAAGGCACCATCCAAACGGATCACCTCACCATTGAGGAATTGGTTGCGCACGATGTGCTCGACCAGTGCCGCGTACTCCGCCGGGCGGCCGAGGCGGGGCGGGTAGGGGATGCCGGCACCGAGGCTGGCCTGCACCTCTGCCGGCAGCCCGTCCACCATCGGGGTGTGGAACAGTCCGGGTGCGATGGTCATCACCCGGACGCCGGCACGGGCCAGTTCACGCGCCGCCGGCAGGGTGAGGGCGACAATGCCGCCTTTCGAGGCCGCATAGGCGGGCTGGCCGATCTGGCCTTCATAGGCGGCGACCGAGGCGGTGTTGACGATGACGCCGCGCTCGCCGCCCTCAAACGGCTCCGCGTCCGACATCTCGGCCGCGGCGAGGCGCAGCATATTGAAGCTGCCAATCAGGTTGACGCGGATGACGCGCTCGAACGCTTCCAGCGCCAGTGGGCCCTCGCGGCTGACGATGCGGCCGGCGGTGCCGATGCCGGCGCAGTTGACCAGGATGCGGACCGGGCCATGCGCGGCGCGTGCTTCGGCAAAGGCGGCCTCCGCCGACGCGGCATCGCCGACGTCGCATTTGATCCCAAGGCCGCCGATGGTCAGCGCCTGCGCCTTCGCGGCGTCCTGGTTGATGTCCACGACCGTCACCCTGGCGCCGAGCGAGGCCAGAAGCGCCGCCGTCGCGGCCCCAAGGCCGGAGCCGCCGCCGGTGACCAATGCCGCGCAATCTTTGATCTGCATCATTTTCTCCTTCGTCCCCGGGAAGCACAAACCATCGACCGCCGTTCCGCGCAAGACCATCTTGACCGGCGAACGGTCCGGCCCGAAAAGCACCGCAGAAACCGACAGGGGAAACGCGTTATGACGACGGCCCATTCCTACGACGAAGCCTATGGCGCGTGGATGCGCGACCCGCAGGCATACTGGGCGGCCGAGGCGTTCGGCATCACCTGGACCAAGAAGTGGGACAAGGTGTTCGACCCGACGCTCGGCCCGTTCGGCCAGTGGTTCGCCGGCGGCGAGCTGAACACCTGCTACAACGCCCTGGATCGGCATGTCGAGAACGGCCGCGGCGAGCAGACCGCACTGATCTGGGACAGTCCGATCACCGGCCAGCTCAAGACATTCACTTACTCCGAACTGTTGGCGAAGACCGAGAAGCTGGCCGGTGCGCTGTCCGCGCTTGGCGTGGTGCGCGGCGACCGGGTCGTTATTTACATGCCGATGGTGCCGGAAGCGGCAATGTCGATGCTGGCCTGCGCGCGGCTGGGGGCGATTCACTCGGTGGTATTCGGCGGGTTCGCGGCGGCGGAGCTGTCCACGCGCATCTCCGACGCCAAGCCGAAGGTGATCATCTCGGCGTCCTGCGGGCTGGAGCCGGGCAGGGTGGTGAAATACAAGCCGCTGCTGGATGCGGCGATCGCGATGGCCTCGCACAAGCCGGACTCGCTGCTGGTGCTGCAGCGGCCGCAGGCGGAAGCGACGATGGTGGCCGGGCGCGATTTCGACTTCGAGGAAGCGGTTGCGGCGGCCAAGCCGCATGACTGCGTGCCGGTGCTGGCGACCGATCCGCTGTATATTCTGTATACCTCCGGCACGACCGGCAAGCCGAAGGGCGTGGTGCGCGACAACGGCGGCCACGCGGTGGCGCTGTGGAACTCCATGCGGATGATCTACGGGCTGGATGCCGGCGACGTGTGGTGGACGGCGTCGGATGTGGGCTGGGTCGTCGGCCACAGCTATATCGTCTATGCGCCGCTGCTGCGCGGCTGCACGACCGTAATGTATGAGGGCAAGCCCGTCGGCACCCCGGATGCAGGCGCGTTCTGGCGGGTGATCGCGCAGCACAAGGTGAAGGTGCTGTTCACCGCACCGACGGCGATGCGGGCGATCAAGCAGCAGGACCCGGACGGGCTGCTGTCGAAGAAGTACGACCTGTCGTCGCTGGACGTGCTGTTCCTGGCGGGCGAGCGCTGCGATCCGCCCACCGGCGTATGGGCGAACGAACTGCTCGGCAAGCCGGTGGTGGACCATTGGTGGCAGACCGAGACGGGCTGGGCGATCACCGCATCGTTCCGCCAGTTCGGGCTGTTCCCGTTCAAGCCCGGCTCGGGCGGACGGCCGTGCCCCGGCTACGACCTGCATGCGCTGGACGACAATGGCAAGGAGTTGCCGCGCGGCGAGACGGGGAATTTGTCACTGCGGCTGCCGCTGCCTCCGGGCTGCGGGCCGACGCTGTGGCAGGATGACGCGAACTACCATCGGTCGTATTTGTCGGACTTCCCGGGCTGGTACCGCACCGGTGATGCCGGGGTGGTCGACGAGCATGGCGATGTGTGGGTGATGGGGCGGACGGACGACATCATCAACGTCGCCGGGCATCGTTTGTCGACCGGTTCGATGGAGGAGGTGCTGGCGTCGCACAAGGACGTCGCCGAGTGCGCGGTCATCGGCGCCAAGGACGAGCTGAAGGGGCAGACGCCGATCGGCCTGGTGGTGCTGAAGGCGGGGGTGACCCGGCCTCAGGCGGACATCGAGAAGGAACTGGTGGCGCTGGTGCGCGAGAAGATCGGCCCGGTGGCGGCGTTCAAGGACGCTCGGGTGGTGCCGCGGCTGCCGAAGACGCGGTCGGGGAAGATCCTGCGCGCGACGATCCGCAAGATCGCGGATCACGAGGACGCGGTGGTGCCGCCGACGATCGAGGATCCGGCGGCGCTGGATGAGATGCGGGCGGTGCTGGAGCGGTAGAATCCGATCTGATGAATGCGGGCGGCTTCGGCCGCCCCGTGACCGGGCGGAACTCAATTTGCCGGCGTTCCGGGTTATCAAACAGCCATCGGCTGGGTCCGGTCTCCCTCCCACGGTCCAAGGTCGGAGCGGTTTTCGGCCACGCCGACGATAACACAATGCGGATCGTGAGCCGGACGCTTCTGGTCTTCCTCGGGCTGGGAGAGCAGCCGCATGGCTGCGCCTGGAGCGGGTTGTCGGACGCGACGCTGCCCGCAGGCACGGCGCCGACACCGCGAGCCGCGTCAGAGTGTTTGTAATCCCAAGCCAGGTAAATCCTGATGACCCACCGGCGCGCCAAAACCTGAACACGGGATGACGGCCGCCTACCGACAAGGTTTGATTGCCGCTTTCACTGTATTGTTAAGGTTCTCGCTGCTGTTTCTGCGATTTGTCGCGTCTTAGCCAGCTTCGGGGCCTTGGACCAACTGGGGTGTCGCGTGCGCCGTGCTTCCCGCAATTTCGGCCCTCGTCCAACTCTTTGGCGCGCATTGCAGCCGGCCGACGACGATATACCAGTGTACAGCAAGACTGCCCGCTGATTCGGTGCCGGAGTTCTCCGTCTGATCGCCGGTCTTGCCGCCGATGCGGTTGCATCGAGCGTATACTGATTCGCGGCATCGGCAACCGGCTGGCTGGCCCCGGCCCGTTCGGCCCGCTCTGGCACAGCGGGAAACGCGTGATAGGATGCGGGTTTTCGCCCATTTGCCCGGGAACCCTTTGATGACCAGCACCGTGCTTCGATCGTGCCCGCCTGTATCAGGACGAACTCGTCGCCATCCGCCACGATATCCACGCGCATCCCGAACTGGGGCTGGAGGAGTACCGCACAGCCGACATGGTGGCGCGCAAACTCCAGGAATGGGGCATCGAGGTGCATCGCGGCGTCGGCAAGACCGGCGTCGTCGGCGTGCTGCGCAACGGCAACGGCGACTCCGCCATCGGCCTGCGCGCCGATATGGACGCGCTGCCGATACTGGAGGCGACCGGCCTGCCGCATGCCAGCACGATCCCCGGCCGGATGCACGCCTGCGGCCATGACGGCCACACCACCATGCTGCTCGGCGCGGCGAAATACCTGGCGGAGACGCGCAACTTCAACGGCACGGTCAATTTCATCTTCCAGCCGGCCGAGGAAGGCATCGGCGGCGCGATGGAAATGCTGAAAGACGGGCTGTTCGAGCGTTTCCCCTGCAACACCGTCTACGGCATGCATAATCGTCCCGGCCTGCCGGTCGGAAAGTTCACCACGGGACATGGCGCGCGCATGGCGGGCGGCGCGTTCTTCGATATCGCGATCACCGGCAAGGGGGCGCACGGCGCGCATCCGCATCACGGCATCGATCCGGTCGTGGTGGCCTGCCATCTCGGCACGGCGCTGCAATCGATTGTTTCCCGGAACGTCGCCGCTTCGGACACGGCGGTGCTCAGCATCACCCGCATCCAGTCCGGCGAGGCCTACAACGTGATCCCGCACTCGGCGATCCTGGCCGGCACCGTGCGCACGCTGAAGCCGGATGTGATGGACGCGATCAAGGAGACCATGATCCGCCTGTCCACCAGCCTCGCGGCCGGGTTCGGCGCCGAGGCGGCGGTCGATTTCCGGCTACTGTTCGCGCCGCTGGTCAACGATGATGAGGAGGCGGTCGCCTACGGCGATGCCGCGGCGGAACTGGTGGGCGAGGAGAACGTGCGCCGCGACGCGCCGCCCGGCATGGGCTCGGAGGATTTCAGTTTCATGCTGGAACAGGTGCCGGGCGCGCATATAAATCTGGGCAACGGCGACAGCGCGGCGCTGCACAACCATTTGTACGACTTCAACGACGAGACGATCCCGTACGGCGTGGCGTTGTATGCGGCGATCACGGAGAAGAAGCTGCCGAAGGGCTTGCAAGACTAAGGCGACGCCCGGGGAGAGGCGAATCCGGGGCGCCGTCCCCCTTCCGTCATGGCCCGGCTTGTCCGGGCCACCCGCGCCAACACCTGCCGCGACAGGTGGCCCGGACGAGCCGGGCCATGACGTCAGAGGAAGCGGTCTCCCTGAAGCGGTAATTCTTGGGCGTCGGCTAAAGCTGCCCCGCTCAAGCCGGACCCGGGGCAGCGCGGTCCGCGCCGCCCCGTTTGGGAGGTTCAGGCCGCTATCAGTTCCGGTTCGGCCCGGACCGGCTCGCGCACCGCGTTGCGAGCCAGGAACCCGGACAGCCGGCGCGCCGCGAACTCGGTCCCGTAGACGAAGCGTAACAGCGGCCCGAAGCTGTTGGCCGCGGTGACGCCCACCATGAACAGGCCAGGCACCGAGGTCTCGAAGTGCGGCGACAGCGCCGCGGTCCTGTCCTCGAGCGCCAAGCTGTCCATGATCCGCGGGCTGATGAAGTCCAGCCGCCTCACATCCACCCGGAAGCCGGTGGCGGAAATCACATGATCCGCCTCGATCGTGTGCTGCGCCCGGTTGTTGACGCGGAACGTCACCGCCGGACGGCCATGCCGCATGAAAGCATGTTCCGGGTTGGCGTCGAGGACCATCGTCACGTTACGCTCGACCTCGGCGCGCGACGTCCAGCCCGGCGCCGGCCCGAGATGCTTGCGCACGACCAGATGCCGGAACGACTGTGGCATATGGTAGAACAGCATCGGCGCCTCGACGCAGGCGAGCGACCGCCAGCCGGTGCCGAGACCGGATTCCGGAGCCTCGATGCGTTCCCGCAGGGTCCGCTTCTGCGGCGGTCCGCAGAACGCGATGCGCGGCTGGCGCGTGGCCACCGTCACGTTGGCACCCCTTTGGCTCAGCAGCCCGGCCAGTTCGACGCCCGAGGCGCCCCCGCCGATGACGAGGACCTTCTTACCGACATAGGGTTCAAGGTCCGTCACCTCGGTGCTGTGCACGCAGCCCGGGCCGGCGATTCCGTCAAGTTCGCAGGGGATGTACTGGAAGCTGCCGATTCCGGGTGCCAGGACGACCCGACGCGCGGTGATGATCTCGTTGTCCTGGATGCGCAGTTCGAAGCGATCGGCCCGGCGGTCCACCGAGGTCACCCAACGCTGATCGAGGTTCGGCACGAACCGCCGCTGAAACTCCTGCCCGTAATCGCAGAACGTCCGCAGCGGGATCGGCAGGCCGGTCCGCTGGTATGGCAGATTGCGTTCGGCACAGAACTTTTCCAGCGTCAGGGCGTGATCCGGATGCGAGAAGTTGGAGGCAAAGCCTTCCGACTTCAGCACCATGCCGTCCGGCATCTTGTTACGCCAGAAGTGCATGGTCTTGCCGAACACCCGGGCGTCCATCCCCGCGGCGTTCAGATGCGCCGCCACAGACAGCCCGTATGGCCCGGCCCCGATGACCGCGATATCCGTGCTAGTACCCATCTTTGTGTCTCCTGCGAACTGCAACACGGTTTCAACCGACACGCCATACTTGGTTGGGATGCCGCGAAAATTCTGCTCAAAAAAGGTAATAATTGTGCATCGGCGGCGTTACCCCTTGACCGGCCGGTTCGCGCCCGGCACCGGCGCCCCCGCGTTCAGGTGCCCGCGTACCCATCCGCTGACCATGGCGTAGATCTTCTTCACCGGTACGACATGCAGACGCACAAGGGACTGGTATTCGGCGTGCTCATTGTCTGCCAACCCGAAGTCGAAGTGCTGACCCGGGGCCGGCACCGCCAGCGTGCCGAATAACCGGTCCCACACCGACAGCAGCAAGCCGAAGTTCTTGTCGTAATCACGCGGGTCAATGCTGTGGTGCAACTGATGGTAGTGCGGGCAGAGAAACAGGTTGTTGAGCCACGGGCCGTACGACATCTTCAGATGCGTATGGCGCACCACGTCCATCATCAGCAGGCTACGCAGGAAGTAGGCGTTGATGCCGAAGATCGTCACCTCGACCGGATCGAGCGCGAAGAACAGCCAGATTCCGTACATCAGGCCCGGGATCATGCCGTCCCACCAGCGATTCAGCAGTTCCTCCAGCGGATGCACGCGGTCCTTGGTGACGCCGACCATGACCTGCGCGGAGTGGTGCACTTTGTGCAGCTCCCAGATCAGGGGGACATGGTGCGCGGTGTAGTGATAGGTGTAGTACGACAGGTCGTAGGCCAGCAGCATCGACACGGTGAAAGCGAACAATGTCAGCGTGCCGGCCGATCCGGCGTGGGCGGCCGGTCCGAAGATCAGCGACAGTACTTCATAGGCGGCATAACCGGCGGTGACGGTGGAGATCGCCAGCGGCAGCACGAACAGCGGCATGAAGATCCGGCGCGACAGCCAGAAGAGGAAGTCCGCCTTGGCGGAGGGGTGGGTCAGGGTTCCCTTCGGCAGGCAATGGCGCAGAAATCCGCGCAGCCCGGGCTCGGCGTCGCGCGACTGCCAGTATGTAAAGACCGCCGCGAACGCCACCGTGCTCCATACCAGGAGAAGCGCCACCCAGTCCGTGCGGGAAACCGTCGACCGGATGCCCGTCAGCAGGTCGGACATACTGAAGCCTGCGAAGTTCATGAGGACCTCATGCTTTGGTGAATATTACTGGCGGCGGCGGCCCGTCAGTTCACGGCCACTGTTGCAATTCATCAGCCGTTCTACTTGATCCAAATCAACGTGGTGCTCACACTTCAGGCATAATGACGGTAAAGTTTCGGTGCTTATCTGTTTAGACCTGCCGCCGGGCGCCCGTGCTGGCTGCTGACCGCATCTACAACCGTCGATGCCGCGAACCCTGCCGGCGCCCCGCCGCCGATCGGCGTTCCCGGGGCGGCGGCGCTATCCGGTCACGATCTTCTGTTGCATCCCGCCGCGATCCGTGCTTCAAGCCGCGCCTTCCCTGCCGGGGGCGACGGCATCGCGCCCGGCTATGCTCAGTTTCCATTGTGGAAACAGACCCGCCCCGGTTCAGGCTTGGGGGGTCGGGAGCGGAGACAAGCCATAGGGGGTTTATCCATGCCGCTTTACGAAACCGTGCTCATCGCACGGAATGACGTCACGCAGCAGCAGGTCGAGCAGATCGCCGACGACATCGGCACCGAGCTCGAAACCGACGGCGGGGCGGTCAAGAAGCGCGAGTACTGGGGCCTGCGCGGCCTGTCCTACCGGATCAAAAAGAACCGCAAGGGCCACTACCTGCTGCTCGGCCTCGACGCCAAGCCGACCTTCATCACGGAGATGGAGCGAAAGCTCGGCCTGAACGAAGATGTGCTGCGCTTCATGACGATCCGTGTGGACGAGATCGAGGAAGCCCCGTCCGCCATCCTGTCCCGCAAGTCCGATGAGCGGGAGCGCGGGTTCCGCGGTCCCAAGCCCGCCGGACGCTTCGAAAGCGGCCGCCGCCGCGGCTTCGACGACCGCGAGGAGTTCCGCGCCCGCGACGCGTTCCCGGGTGAAGATTTCCGCGGCGGCCTCGAGGAGTAACACGCCATGTCCGATACAGACGTCAATCCCGCCGCCCGCCGCACCGCCGTCGGCGCCCGCCGCCCGTTCTACCGCCGCCGCAAGTCCTGCCCGTTCTCCGGCCCGAACGCGCCGAAGATCGACTACAAGGACGTGCGCCTGCTGTCCCGCTTCCTGTCGGAGCGCGGCAAGATCGTGCCGAGCCGCATCACCGCGGTGTCCGCCAAGAAGCAGCGTGAGCTCGCGGTCGCCATCAAGCGCGCCCGGTTCCTGGCGCTGCTGCCCTACATCGTCGCGTAAGGAGCGGATCGCATGGCCGCCGTTGAACTGATCCTGCTGCAGCGCGTCGATAAGCTGGGGCAGATGGGCGACAAGGTGAAGGTGAAGCCGGGCTACGCCCGCAACTTCCTCCTGCCGCAGAAAAAGGCGCTGCGCGCGAACAAGGACAATCTCGCGCATTTCGAGCAGCAGCGGGCGCAACTGGAAGCGCAGAACATCAAGCGCCGTGAGGAGGCTGAGCGTCTGGCCGAACGCGTTGGCGGGCTGAGCGTCGTCATCATCCGTCAGGCGGGTGAGTCGGGCAGCCTGTACGGCTCGGTGTCGGCGCGCGACATCTCCGACGCCGCCACCGCCGCCGGCCTGACGATCAACCGGTCGCAGGTGGTGCTGGAGCATCCGATCAAGACCCTCGGCCTCGCACAGGTCCGGGTGTCGCTGCATCCGGAGGTTTCCATCCCGGTGACGGTCAACGTCGCCCGTAGCCCGGAGGAGGCCGAGCGCCAGGCCCGCGGCGAGCGCGCGGTGCAGACCGAGGCCGAGGAAGACGAAGAGCAGCCTGTGCCAACCGCCGAGAACATTTTCGAAGGCGATGCGCCGGTCTGAATCGATATCATGGCGCGTTCCGTTGGTTGAAGCGAACGGGGCGCGCCATTGCCACATTTCCTTGAGGTAAAGCGGCTGTCATCGTTGTGACACGACGCGCCCGTTGATCCGTGCTTGGCTGGCGTCCAGGTCGGGATTTTGGGTTGGGGCGCGATGCAATCTGTCCTTGACGCCATCCTTCGGCGATTGATCACGGTCGGCCGTCTGACGGTCATCTGGCCCGATGGTACAAGCACCACTTACGGCGTCGATCAGGGGTCGGAAGCGGTGATGGCCCTTCGCACCTGGCGGACGGTGCGCCGGCTCGCGCTGAACCCGGCGCTTGCCACCGGCGAAGCCTACATGGACGGCACGCTGGCGATCGAGAATGGCGGCATCCACGATCTGATGAGCGTCGTGATGCTCAATCTGCGGCATCAGCCGACCGGACATCCGCTGCTGCGACTGCGTGAACTGCTCAGCGGTGCAGGCCGTTACTGGGCGCAATACAATCCCGTCGGCCGGGCGCGCCGCAACGTGGCGCATCACTACGATCTGAACGGGCGGCTGTACAGCCTGTTCCTGGACCGGGACCGTCAATATTCCTGCGCCTATTTCCGTAATGGGAATGAAACCCTGGATGAAGCCCAGACGGCCAAGAAACGTCATATCGCCGCCAAGCTGTGCTTGAACCGGCCGGGCCTGCGGGTGCTCGACATCGGTTCCGGCTGGGGGGGCATGGCACTGACCCTGGCGCGCGATCACGGCGCCATCGTCACCGGCATCACGTTGTCGCAGGAACAACTGACCGAGGCCCGCGCCCGCGCCGCCGCCGAGGGGTTGCAGGACCGCGTCAGCTTCGAACTGCTGGACTATCGCGCGGTGACCGATACGTTCGACCGGATCGTTTCGGTCGGCATGTTCGAGCATGTCGGGGTCGTCCATTACAGTGAATTCTTCGACACCGTCCGCCGCTGCCTGAAGCCGGATGGCGTCGCGCTGATCCACGCCATCGGCCGCAGCGACGGGCCCGGAGGCACGGCTCCGTGGATACAGAAGTATATCTTCCCGGGCGGCTACTCGCCGGCCTTGTCGGAGGTTTTGCCTCCCGTCGAGCGCAGCGGCCTGATCGCGACGGACATCGAGATCCTGCGTCTGCACTACGCCGAAACATTGCGCCACTGGCGCCGCCGTTTCGCCGCCAACCGCGACGCAATCGCCACTTTGTATGACGAGCGTTTCTGCCGGATGTTCGAGTTCTATCTGTCGATTTCGGAGCTGACCTTTCGTTATCGCGGCCACATGGTCTGGCAGGTGCAGTTGGCGCGGGAGCATGGGGTGGTGCCGGAAACCCGTGACTACATCGCTGTTGAGGACGCGGCGCCGGCGGTGCGGCAGATGGCCGGTTAGGCTCGGTGGTCGGGTCATTGGGGTGGCGGGTTCTCACGGAGTTCACTGATTACGCCCACGGATTCAGCGGATGACTGTTTGGCGCGAAGCGCCCCAGCCAATCAGGCCCCCCGCCTTGAAGCGGATCTCCGGGTAATCCGAGCACGGAATCAGTGAAATCCGTGAGAACAGACCGCCCCCCGGGCCGCGGGACGTGACGCACCACCCGCATCGTGCCAGCATCCCGGGAAATCAGCAGGAGGGACGATCCAATGCATTTCGGCGCATCCATGTTTTTCACCGACTATTCCATGACCTCGGCCGCCCTGGCGAAGGCCCTGGAGGAGCGCGGCTTCGAATCCGTCTGGGCGCCCGAACACTCCCACATCCCGCTATCGCGGAAATCCCCCTGGCCCGGCGGCGGCGAACTGCCGAAGATGTACTATGACGTGATGGACCCGTTCGTGACCCTGACCGCCGCCGCGGCCGCCACGACGACCCTGAAGGTCGGCACCGGCGTCTGCCTGGTGAACCAGCGCGATCCGATCCAGACCGCCAAGCTGGTCGCCTCGATCGATCAGGTCTCCGGCGGTCGCTTCCTCTTCGGCATCGGCGTCGGCTGGAACGCCGAGGAGATGGAAGACCACGGCACCGTCTTCACCACCCGTGCCAAGCTGGTGCGCGAACGGATCGAGGCGATGAAAGCGATCTGGACGGAGAACAAACCCGAATACAGCGGCGAATTCGTGAAATTCGAGCCGATGATGACCTGGCCGAAGCCGGTGCAGAAGCCGCATCCTCCGGTGATCGTCGGCGGCGCCTTCCCGCATGGCGCCCGCCGTGCCGCGCGCTACGGCGACGGCTGGATCCCGCTGGCCGGCCGCCCGGGGCCGGACGGCGACGTCTCCAACACCCTGCCAAAGTTCCACGAGATGCTGAAGGAGGCCGGACGCACGCCGGAGTCCTGCCCGGTGTCGATGTTCAACGCGCCGGAGGACGCTGACACGCTGAAGCGGTATCGCGATCTCGGGGTGGTCCGGGTCTCGGTCAGCCTGCCGGCGGCGAAGGGGGATGTGGTGCTGCCGATCCTGGACCGGTGGGCGGGGCTGATCCGGCAGGCGGGTTAGCCCGAGTCAGTCCTGGTCTGTAGCGCAAGGCGTTCAGCAGCACGGTGAACGCTGGCGTGGCGTGCCGCCGGTCAGGATAGTAAAGATGATAACCGGCAAACGGCGGGCACCAATCGTCGAGCACGCGAACGAGGCGCCCGCTGGAGACCAGCGCCGCAATCTGGTCTTCGAATGTCATTGTAAGGCCGAGCCCTTCGACGGCGGCCCGGATGGTCAGCGCGAAGTCGTTGAGTACCGAGTGGACCGTCGACGCGGACATTCAGCGCATGACCATCCTTCTCGAACTCCCAGGCGTACAGGGCGCCGGCCGTGGGCAGCCGGATATTGATGCAACGATGGCGCATGAGGTCGTGCGGCGTTTCCGGAGTGCCATGCCTGACGAGGTACTCCGGGGCCGCGACCACCACCATGCGCAGGTCCGGGCCGATGCGGACCGCGATCATGTCCTTGGCGACCTGTTCGCCCAATCGTACGCCGGCATCATATTTCTCGCTGACGATGTCGGTCAGCGACGAGTTGGCGAAGAGTTCGACTTTCACCTCCGGATAGGCGTGACACACGCGTGCAATCACAGGCCACAGCACCATCTCCGCCGCATGACGCCCGGCCGTCAGCCGAACGGTGCCGGCAGGCGCATCGCGTAGCTCGCCCAGCGCCGCCAGCCGCGCCTCGATCCCATCGAGTGCGGGCCGCAGCGTTTCAATGAGGTCGTCGCCGGCCGCTGTCAGCGCGACGCGCCGTGTCGTGCGGGTCAGCAGCCGCAGGCCAAGCCGAGCCTCAACCCGCCGGACCGTCTGGCTGAGCGAAGGCTGCGACAACCCGAGCCGAGCCGCGGCGCGCGTGAAGCTGCGCTCCTCGGCGACGGCAAGGAACGCCATCAGGTCACCCAGTTCATCGCGGCCCATTCATTGATCCGCCTTATAGGTTCATGTGGGATTGAGCGTCTAATCCAGCGGACGCGTTCGGTCCATAACTGCGGCACGGGAACGGTGGAGGCCGTGATCGACGGCTCCCTTCGTTACAAATCGTAATTGGAGATAACCATGAAAAAGCGTGTTTTAGGCAATGGCCTGGAGGTTTCAGCGATCGGCTTCGGCTGCATGGGGCTGGATTTCGGCTACGCCAGCAAAGTCACCAAGGCGGAGGGCGTGACGCTGATCCGCCAGGCGGTAGACCGGGGCGTCACTCTCTTCGATACCGCCGAAGTCTACGGTCCTTTCACAAATGAGGAGATGGTTGGCGAGGCGCTCGCGCCCGTGCGTGATCAGGTCGTCATCGCGACAAAGTTCGGTTTCAATATCGTGGACGGCAAGCAGGCCGGCCTCGACAGCCGGCCCGAGCAGATCAAGAAGGTTGCCGACGCATCCCTGCAGCGCCTCGGCATCGCGCAAATCGACTTGTTCTATCAGCATCGTGTCGACCCGAACGTTCCGATCGAGGATGTTGCCGGCGCGGTCAGGGATTTGATCATTGCAGGCAAGGTCAGGCATTTCGGCTTGTCGGAGCCAGGTGCCGCGACGGTGCGGCGGGCGCACGCCGTGCAAAAGGTGACCGCACTCCAGAATGAATATTCACTGTGGACGCGGGGGCCGGAAACCAACGGCATCTTTGAGACATGCGCGGAACTCGGCATTGGGCTGGTGGCCTACAGCCCGCTTGGAAAAGGTTTCCTGACCGGTGCCATGAACAAGGATACCAAGCTCGGTGAAGGCGACTTTCGGGCGATGCTGCCGCGCTTCACGCCGCAAGCCATGGAGAAGAATCAGGTGCTCATCGATCTGCTCAAGCGCATCGCAGACGAAAAGGCCGCAACAGTCGCGCAGATCGCACTGGCCTGGCTGCTCGCGCAACGCCCGTGGATCGTGCCAATCCCGGGAACGACCAAGCTGCGCCGGCTGGACGAAAATCTGGCTGCCGCGGACATTGGGCTGACAGCGGCGAACCTCGAGGAAATCGAGCGCGCGGCGGCCGGCATCCAGGTCGAGGGTGAGCGCTACCCTGCGCACCTGCTTGCGACCGTCGGTCGTTAACCAGCAACGAATGAGCCGCCGGCGGCATCAGACCATTCTCCGCCGGCGGCCATCCATGCTCAACGCCAAAGTGTGGTCGCGCCCGAATAATGCGTGGCGGTGACAGCACATTCGCCGACTTGCGCACGCCATCCACAGCCGTCCACAGGCTGTGCCCGATGCGCGCCATCGCATGCCGCGCTAAGATGCCTTTGTGAACACCATCGACTCGCCGCTCTTCGGCCTCTCCCAGCGACTCCCCCCCTCCAACCTGCAGGCGGAGCAAGCCTTGCTCGGCGCGCTGCTCGCCAACAACAAGGCGTATGAGCGGGTCTCCGAGTTCCTTGCCCCGGAGCATTTCGCCGATCCGATTCACGGCCGGATCTACCAGGCGATCGTCCGCCGCGTGGAAGCCGGCCAGCTTGCCGACGCCGTCACTCTGAAGGCGGAATTCGAGCACGCCGGCATCCTTGAGGAAGTCGGCGGCACCGCCTACCTGACCCAGCTTCTGACCGCCATGGTGGGCATCATCAACGCTGGCGACTACGGCCGCGCCATACACGACACCTGGCTGCGCCGTCAGTTGATCGAAGTCGGGGAAACCGTCGTCAACAACGCTTTCGGCGCGGATGCCGAACTCGATGGCCCGCAGCAGATCGAGTTCGCCGAAATCCGCGACCGACGCCGCGGCGTTCTGCCTCCTCGTGATGGCCGGGCTTGTGCGGGCCACGTCTACCAGCAGCTGCGGCGACAGGTGGCCCGGACAAGCCGGGCCATGACGGTTCGAGGGAGTCGTTGGACTGAAGCAGTGGTTCCCGGGCGTTGCCTTATGATTTGACGCGGCGTTTCGTTGCCGTTGGGTCATCTATGGATAGTGAACAGCAACGCGGCACCGGCATGACAACGAGTACTCTACCGGTCGCCGTCAGGATGAGGATCGTGCCGGGACACGGCCCGCGGATCCACGAGTGCGATCTCTCCGGTACTCTCGCGCGCAACGCCAAACCAAGACGCCGGCTCCTGTTCGCGCCTGCGTGAAGATCAACAGAATGAAAGGACGCGCAATCCTGAAGGGAAATCGCATCGGCCCAATCCATATCCGTGCCCGGTGGCGCAATGCGCGCCGGGCCTCTGCCTGACACCACTCAACCAAAAACAGGAGGTGATACGATGTTGGTTGTCATTGCGGTAATCTGCGTAGTGTTCTTCGCCTACGCACTGACCTTCAGAACCATTGGCGACGCGGTGCCGAAGAAGGTCGCCGACGCCGTTTCCAACGAGTTCAGCCAAACCACGCCCGACGACAAGGGCAAGGCCTAACGGACGACGGAGCGTTTCCGGTCCAACCGGAAACGCTCCTGTGCCGGACTGCTAGAATTCCAGCGGAGTCGCCTGAACCACCAGCGGCAGCGCCCGCACCGAGGTCAGCACGGCCTCAGGCACGTCCTCGTCCAGGGACACGAGGCAGATCGCGTCGCCGCCCTGCGCCGCACGACCCAGGTGGAACGTGGCGATATTCAGCCCCGCATCAGCGAGCGTGGCGCCGAACTTGCCGATGAACCCCGGCTTGTCCTGGTTCGTCACATACAGCATGCGCGGCGCGAAATCGGCTTCGACCTTGATGCCCTTGATCTCGACGATGCGCGGCCGCGATCCGGCGAACAGCGTCCCGGCCACCGACCGGACCAGCCCGTCGGTTTCCACCGTCACCCTTACCAGCGTCAGATACTCCGTCGGCCGATCATGCACGGTTTCGGCAACGTCGATGCCGTGATCGCGAGCGAACACCGAGGCGTTGACCATGTTGACGCCTTCCATCAGCGGCGACATCAGCCCGGCAAGCATCGCCGCGGTCAGCGGCTTGTGGTTCAGCTTGGCGGCCTGGCCTTCGTATTCGATGGTCACCTTGCGCAACATCCCCTCGCGCGCATGGGTCAACTGGCCCGCGAAGGCGCCGAGGAAGCGGCACAATTCGAGATAGGGCTTCAGTCGCGGCGCATCTTCGGCGGAGACCGAGGCCATGTTGATGGCGTTGGTCACCGCGCCGGTCAGCAGGAAGTCGCTCATTTGCTCGGCCACCTGCAGCGCCACGTTCTCCTGCGCTTCGGCCGTCGCGGCACCCAGATGCGGGGTGCAGACGACGTTCTCCAGCCCGAACAACGGCGAGTCGGTGGCCGGCTCGGTTTCGAACACGTCCAGCGCCGCGCCGGCGATGTGGCCGGACTTGATGCCGTCGGCCAGCGCCTGCTCGTCCACCAGGCCGCCGCGGGCGCAGTTGATGATGCGCACGCCCTTCTTGGTCTTGGCCAGCGCTTCCCGCGACAGGATATTGCGGGTCGAGTCGGTCAGCGGCGTGTGCAGCGTAATGAAATCGGCCCGCGCCAGGATCGTTTCCAGATCGGACTTCTCGACGCCCAGTTCCAACGCCCGCTTCTCGGACAGGTAAGGATCGTAGGCCAGCACGCGCATTTTAAGGCCGACCGCGCGATCCGCAACGATTGAACCGATGTTGCCGCAGCCGATAAGACCGAGCGTCTTGGCGGTCAGCTCGACGCCCATGAAGCGGTTCTTTTCCCACTTGCCGAGCTTGGTTGAAGCCGAAGCCTCCGGCAACTGCCGGGCCAGGGCGAACATCATCGCGATGGCGTGCTCGCCGGTCGTAATGGTGTTGCCGAGCGGCGTGTTCATCACCACGACGCCGCGGGCGGTGGCGGAACGGATATCGACGTTGTCCACGCCGATGCCGGCGCGTCCAACGACTTTCAGGTTGGTTGCGGCCTCGAGCAGTTCTTTCGTTACTTTCGTGGCGGACCGGATCGCCAGACCGTCATACTCTCCGATAATGGCGCGCAGATCGGCCGGGGACAGACCGGTCTTGATATCGACGTCGATCCCGCGATTGCGGAAGATTTCGACAGCCGCGGGCGACAGCTTGTCGCTGATCAGAACTTTGGGCATTGATGTACGTCCTTGAAGAGGATCGTTACTGGGCAGTGGCGAAGGTTTCGGCGACGCTTGCGGCGGCCCAGTCGAGCCACGGCAGCAGCGCCTTCACGTCCGATGTCTCCACCGTGGCACCGGCCCAGATCCGCAGGCCCGGAGGCGCATCGCGGTAGGCGCCGATGTCATAGGCGACACCTTGCTTGTCGAGCAGCGATGCCAGTTGCTTCGCCGCCTTGGCCTGGCCCTCGGCTGGCAGCGCGGTGAACCAGGGCGCGGTGATCTTCAGGCAGATCGAGGTGCAGGAGCGGATCGCCGGGTCCTCGGCCAGGAAACCGGCCCAGTCGGACTTCGCCACCCAGGCGGCGACAGCGGCCAGGTTGGCCTCGGAACGGCCGATCAGTGCGGGCAGGCCGCCGATGCGTTCGGCCCAGCGCAGGCCGTCGACCGCGTCCTCGACGCACAGCATCGACGGCGTGTTGATCGTTTCGCCCTTGAAGATGCCCTCGGAGATCTTGCCCTTCGAGGTCAGGCGGAACAGTTTCGGCAACGGCCAGGGCGGGGTGTAGGTCTCCAGCCGCTCGACCGCGCGCGGCGACAGCGCCAGCATGCCGTGCGCCGCCTCGCCGCCCAGCACTTTCTGCCAGGACCACGTCACCACATCCAGCTTGTCCCAGGCCAGGTCCATGGCGAACGCCGCGGAGGTCGCGTCGCAGATCGCCAGGCCCTGGCGGTCCGCCGGGATCCAGTCGGCATTGGGAACGCGGACGCCGGAGGTGGTGCCGTTCCAGGTAAAGACGATGTCGTTCGCCGGGCTGACCGCGGCGAGATCAGGCAGTTGCCCGTATCCGGCGGACAGCACCCGCGCATCCTTCAGCTTCAGGTGCTTGAGGATGTCGGTCGCCCAGCCCTCGCCGAAGCTTTCAAAGGTCAGGATGTCGACGCCGCGGGCGCCGAGCAGGGACCACAGCGCGATCTCGACCGCGCCGGTGTCGGACGCCGGAACGATACCCAGGCGCCAGTCGGCCGGGATGCCCAGGATCGAGCGGGACAGCGTGATAACCTCTGCCAGACGCGCCTTCGGTTCGGCGGCGCGATGGCTGCGGCCGAGGAACGCACCCGCCAGTCCGTCCAGCGAAAAGCCGGGACGTTTGGCACAGGGACCGGATGAAAAATTGGGATTGTTCGGACGCAGGTCCGGTTTGGCGATGTTCGACATATGCAGCTCCCCCTTTCAGAAGAGAAGCGTCCCGGTGGGGGGACGTGACCCGGCGCGGGTGTTAATGAGGCTCCGCCGATCCGTCAACAGGTTTTTGAACGCTCGCAACAAACCGCATTCCAGCCGATCGGCGGCTCACGTTCCCGTCAGTAGGCCGGATTGGCGGTCGGGTCCAGGACCCGATTGTGCTATGCAGCACCGCATCGGATCGCAGGGGAGGAAGCGATGTCGGAAAACGATGACATCTCTGCGCGCCTGACGGCGCTGGAGACCGTCGTAAGCCAGCTGATCACCCATCTCGCCGTCCGCTCGGACGATCCGGCTGGCTGGGTCGAGACCAGGAAGGCGCTGGCGCTTAGCGCGATTACGGCGCGGGAGCCGCCCGGCTTGGCGCACACCGCCCGGTTGCGCGATGCGGTCGAGGGGTTCTTCGATCAGGCGGAGATGGTGGCGAACGACTACAGCTATGGCGGGCGGCGCGGAACGGTGCGTCCCTTCGTGCGTTAGTCCGGCAACGGCGCGTTCAGCGCCTGAAACCGGACGGAAACCCGAGACATGCCGCGCGTTTCATTACTCCTCGCACTGACTATCGCCGCCGGGCCGGCGCTGGCGCAGAATCCGCAACCGACTTCCCCGACAAATCCGACCGTGCCGGTGGCGCCTCCGAACGCGCCGTCGCCGCCGCCCGAGAAGATTGCACCGCCCGAGGGCACCATGAGCGACCGGTTGTCCCGGCAGAAGGGGACGATCGCGCCGCCGAATGTCGATCCGGGCATGGCGGTGCAGCCTTCGGGACGGGGGGCGGCGACGACTCCGGTTATTCCGCCGCCGGGGTCGCCGGGCGGCAACCCGTCGGTGGTGCCGAAATAGGCGGGATCGATTCAGACGATTGTTCAGACGAAAGCCGATCGGCGTCCGGCACGGGCGGGTCAGTGGTGGCTTGGTGCGGGCCGCTCACGTTTTTATCCACCACGAAGTCGCGAAGGTCGAGCGTGGACTCTCGTGCGCCGATGATCGCGGACCTGCGCAGACCATTTCTTTCAAGCACTGGTCTCCTTGATTTTCTACCGTCCCACCACCCGCAATCCCCGCCGCCGTGCCCGTGGCGACGCCTCATCCGGCAGGTCGAACGGCAGCAGCGGAGATTCGTCGCGCGCGCCGTGTCCCACGGTATCGGCCTCCTCGATCTCCGCTTCCGGGATGTCGTGCCGCCCAAGGTAGTTCGCCGCCAGATGCCGGAACGCGTAATCCAGCAATGATGTCGCGGCACGCACCGCCGGGTCGCCATCGACCGCGCCGGCCGGGCCGAAGCGGGTGAAGGTGAACGCCTCGACGAAGCGCTCCAGAGGCACCCCGTGCTGCAAGCCCAGGCTGACCGCCAGGGCGAAATTGTCCATCAGCCCGCGGAACGCGGCACCCTCCTTGTGCAGTGCGATGACGACCTCGCCCAACGATCCGTCGTCATACTCGCCGGTACGCACGAACAGCTTGTGGCCGCCGACTGCGGCCTTCTGCGTATAGCCGCTGCGCCGCCCGGGCAGTTCCCGCCGCCGCGCCGCGCCGGCCTTGACTGCCAGCGCCACCGGCCGCGGTGGCATCGCGTGCATGAACGGCGCCACCGCGTCGTGCATCGCCGCATGCGGCACCGCGCCGTGCTGCGGGATCGGATGCCCGCCGCCCAGCGCCGTCGCCAGCGCCTCCTCGCCGGAGATGCCGTTGACCGCGAGCCAGGCACGCGCCGCGCGGGTCAAGCCGCCAGTGTGGCTGATGGGCGAGAACGCCGGGGCGATCCCGCCCGTCTCGCAGCCGAGCAGCGCCTCGGCCAGGCCGGGACGGGCGATCGCGGTGGTGGCGCGATGCCGCAACCCTTCCACCGCCGCGGCATCCTGCCGGGCGGCACGGGCGGCCTCCGCCAGTCCGCGCAGGGCTGTCTGTGCCGGCGGCGTCGGCCAATCGAATGCCGCCGGGCGAACCGGGCCGCCGAGCCGCGCCAGACGGCCTGAAGCCGCATCCGCCCGGCCGCGCAGTATCGCGGCCAAGCCGCGGGCGACATCGCGCGCCGCCTCCGACGCGTAGTCGATGCCGAGATGCGCCAGCAGGCCGGCGAGGTCCGCCATGCCGATATCGATGTCGCGCACGCCCGGCGCGGCGAAGTTCAGCGCCAGCACCGCGGTTTCCACCGCCTCGGCGAAGCCCGCCAGATCCAGCATCCCGTCGCTGTCGAGGAACGCCGGCAGGTTCAGCACGAAGCCCGGCGCGTCCCCGGCTTCCAGCCGCCACACGGCCTCCGTCGGCGCCCCCCGCCGCAGCAGCAGCAGCCGGTGCAGCCGATCGGCCAAGGACGTGTCGAGGCCGGCATCGCGCGCGGCGGCGGCGATCGGGTCGATCCAGGCCTGCGCCGCGACGGCCAGCGTCACAGGCCCGTCACCCGGCGCCAATGCCGCCAGTGCGGCGGCGGCCGAGTCGTCCCAGGAAAACGGCAACGTCACCGGCCGCGGCGCCGCGTCCGCGTCGGCGGATGCGTCGATCCGGCGCATCCTCACGCCATGCCAGGTCCGGTGGGGAGAGGTCCGATGGGTCTTCATGGCCCGAAGCTAAACCGGGAACGAAGCGGGGCGATAGCTTATTTTGTGTGACAGCGGCGATCCGACCGCAAAATCTTGGGGATAACTTCAATGTGTCACGCGGCCCCCTGGCACGTGCCGTCGCGTCACCTGTTGTTATCGAACGGCTGGACCAAAGGGCGGGCGCTGCGTATATGACGCGACATGAATATTGGCACATGGCTGTTCACCGCGTTCAACGGTCGCAAGATCGGCGTCGACGCTGGCGGAAACCGGTACTACGAGGAACGGCGCCTGCGGCGGGGCAGCCCGCGCAAGCGTCGCTGGGTGATCTACGCCGGCGCACCGGAAGCCAGTACCGTCCCGCCGGAGTGGCATGCATGGCTGCATTATACGACCCAAGCCCCGATCCCCGACACCGGCCGCAAGGTCTGGCAAAAGCCGCATCTGGCCAATCTGACCGGCACTCCGCTTGGCTACAGGCCGCCCGGGCATGACTACGAGGGTGGACACCGCGCCCGCGCCACGGGCGATTATGAAGCCTGGACGCCGAGTTAGCGGCGGAATGGGACGCCACGGCGTCGCGGAAGTCCTCGCCGGTGCGGTGGTGCTGGTCGTGGCGGTGGGCTTTATGGCCTATGCGATCCTGCATTCCGGCCGGAGCGTCACCTCCGGCTATTCGCTGACCGCGAGCTTCGATCATATCGACGGCCTGAACGACGGCTCCGACGTGCGCATCGCCGGGGTGAAAGTCGGCAGCGTGACGTCCGAGCGGATCGACCCGAAGACCTTCCAGGCGATCGTCACGCTGAACGTGCGCGACGGCATCGAGCTGCCCAAGGACACCGCCGCGGAGATCGACAGCGAGAGCCTGCTCGGCGGCAAGTACATCAACCTGTCGCCGGGCGGCGATGAGCAGATCCTCAAGCCGGGCCAGGACATCACCATCACCCAGTCCGCGGTCAGCCTGGAGCAGTTGCTGGGCAAGTTCATCTTCAGCGTCACCACGCTGAACAACGCCAAGGCTGGTCAGGACGGCAAGCCGGCGGATGGCAGCGGTTCGGCTCCGGCGGGCAAATGATCCCGCCGCCGCCCGTCCATTGGCCGGGACTGGATGGCAACGCCGTCGGCTGCCGGGAAAAGCTGAAGATGCTGGCGGAGAACTACGCGGAGGTCTCGCAGGTGCTGCAGGATGCGTTCGAGGATGCCGTGCTGATGGGCGTGGAGGAAGCCGCGATGCGCGCGATCCTGGCCGATGTCGTCGCGGGGCTGGTCTCGCCGAAGCGGGCGCCGCGATGAGGCTCGGATGGGTCGCGGCGGGCGTGATGCTGGCGGTGCCGGCATTGGCGCAGAACCCGCCGCTGCAGGAGCAGCCGCTGCCCCCGTTGCAAAAGCAGTGGCAGGACGACGGGCAGGCGCCGGTGCAGGAACAGGCCCCGGTGCAGGACCAGACGGCGGCGCCGGACCCGTCGATGGCCCCGCCGGCTCCTGATATGACTCCGGAATCGCGGCCGAATGTCTGGCTCCCGGCCGGGGCCGCGAAGTTGCAGGCATTGGACAAAGTCAACGCGCAGGCGACAGCGTTGACGGTCAAGGTAGGGCAGTCGGCGACGTTCGGCTCGCTGACCATCACCGTGAAGGCCTGCATGGTGCGGCCCGCGGATCAGCCGGCGGATGCGGCAGCCTATCTGGACGTGACCGACAGCCACCCGGACTCGCCGCCGTTCGACGGCTGGCTGCTCTGGCATGAACCTTCGGTGTCGATGATGGAACATCCGATCTACGACATCCGCGTCGCCGGTTGCACGTAAGCCGATGGACGCGTTGCCGCCGTTCCACCGCGCCGCGCTGTTTCTGGATATGGACGGGACGCTGATCGACCTCGCGCCGACACCGGACGCGGTGGTGGTGCAGCACGGGCTGCCGGAAGCGATCGCCACGTTGCGCGACGCGCTGGACGGCGCCTTGGCCATCGTCACCGGCCGGCCGATCGAGACGGTCGATCGGCTGTTCGGCGATGCGCCGGGCGCGGTGGCGGGCGAGCATGGCGGTGCGGTGCGCCGCCGCCCGGGCGATGCGGTAGAGCGCCCGGATCTGCCGTCTCCGCCCGCTGCATGGCTGGAAACGGCGCAGAAGCTGGTGGCCGCGTACCCGGGCGCGTTGCTGGAGCGCAAGGCGCGCGGCTTCGCCCTGCATTACCGGCAGGCGCCGGAGGAGGCCGGTCCTGCGTTCCATGCCGCGCTGTCGGAGATGCTGCGGCAGGTGCCCGGCTTCGACCTGCATCCGGCGCATAAGCTGTGGGAGGTCCGGCCGCTCGGCGCGGACAAAGGCGGTGCCGTGGATGCGTTGATGCGGCGTGCCCCGTTCGCCGGGCGGCTACCGGTGTTCATCGGCGACGACGTGACGGATGAGGATGGGATGCGGGAGGCTCGCAAGCGCGGCGGCGCGGGGTATCGGGTCGATGCAGTGTTCGGCGACCCCGAGGGCGTGCGGTCCTGGCTGCGCGCGAGCGCCGCGGCGGGCGATTGGGCGCGGCTGCCGTGACGCTTTCGGATTTTTCCGTGCTGAGCTTCGATTGCTACGGCACGCTGATCGACTGGGAGAGCGGGATCTGGGACGCCCTTGCGCCGTTGCGGGCGCGGGCAGGGGCGGCGGCCGGGATGGGTTTGGCCCGGGCGGATGTCGAGGTGACGCGGGAGGATGCGTTGCAGGCGTTCGCCCGGCTGGAGTCGCGGCAGCAGGCGGCAACCCCGGGGTTGGGGTACGCGGAGGTGCTGACGGCGGTGCATTCCCGGTTGGCGGCGGAATGGGACGTGGCGCCTGATGCGGAGGCGGATGCGGCGTTCGGCCGATCGATCCGGGACTGGCCGGCGTTTCCGGATACGCGGGAGGCGCTGCGGTATCTGAAGCAGCATTTCCGGCTGGTGGTGCTGTCGAACGTGGACCGGGCGGGGTTCGCGGCGACGCTGCCTCGGCTGGGGGTGGCGTTCGATGCGGTGTACACGGCACAGGATATCGGGTCGTATAAGCCGGACGCGCGGAATTTTCGTTACTTGCTCGACCGGCTGCGGGAGTTGGGTGTGGAGAAGGACGGGGTGCTGCATGTGGCGCAGAGCCTGTTCCACGACCATGTGCCGGCGAATGCGCTCGGGCTGGCTTCGGCGTGGATCGATCGGCGCGGCGGGGCAGGGGGTGCGACGGCGGCGGTGGTTGGCGATGTGCGCTGGGATTTCCGGTTCGGGAGTTTGGGGGAGTTGGCCGAGGCGCACCGGAAGGGTTAGAGCGGTTTCAGGCTGAGTGGTAACGGTTACATCGTCATGGCTTGGCTTGTCCGGGCCACTGCTGAACAACTGGCCCGTCGTCATGCCGAGGTGGTTCAGGTCAGGGGCATCGGCTCGCTGCCGAGCGGGCAGACCGGTCGGACGCGTGCGGATGAGCGGACCAGTCTTCGCCACGCCGGAGCGACTTGTCAACGCCACCTATCGCGGTCCCGTGGAAGTTTTTCCGGCGGCGCGACGGGCTGCTAAGGCCGCCGGCCAATCCTCGAGGCCACGCCCACAACAAGCACGACGGCCGAGGCCAGCAAAGCCACGATCAGCAACAGCTTGATGACGTGCAACAATGCTCCGGCGACTGCCGCGCCGACCCAAATGATGGCGAGCCAGATGAGAATGGTTTGAGCAGGCATTCGATCTCCATGTCGTCCAACGGGCAGGGCATAATACCAAGGGCCGCTGACAGCGACTCTCCGCGTCCAACTCGTCATGGCCCGGCTTGTCCGGGGCCACCCCCGCCAGCACCTACCGCGACAGGTGGCCCGGACGAGCCGGGCCATGACGAGGGAAGAGGGCTCGATGGGTCAAGCTCAGCGGCGGGTGGTACATTGCCAGTCCGCGTTCAATGGCCTCTTACCGCCCCCTGAACACCGGCCGTTGCTTTGCCAGGAACGATCGGCAGGCGTTCTGGAAATCCTCGGTCCGGGTGAAGTCGCTGGTCGCGGCTTCCTCCGCCCGCGTCACCGGCAGCGGCCCACGCAGCTTGCGCAGCGCCGCCTTGTGGAAGCGGGCGGACAGCGGGCTGCCCTCGGCGATGCGCCGAGCCAGCGCCAGAGACTCCGTCTCCACCAGGCTGTCCGGCACCAGGCGGGACAGCAGGCCTTTCTCATAGGCTTCGCGGCCGTTGAAGATGCGGCCCTCGATCAGCAGTTCCGAGGCGACACCGGTGCCGGCCAAAGTAATGATCGGGTCGATCTCCGCATACGGATACCAGATCCCGAGGTTGCGGGCGGTGATCCCCAGATGGATGCCCTCGCCGCCGACGCGGAAGTCGCACATCGTGGCGATGCCGGCACCGCCGCCGAGGCAGAAGCCCATGATCATCGCCACCACCGGATGCTGGCACAGCCGGATCGACTGCATGCTGTCGTCCAGCACATGCGCGTACTCCGCCTCGCGCTCCGGCGTGCCACGTTCCTCTGCGAAGGCGCCGATATCGGCCCCGGCGCAGAATGACTTTTCGCCGGCACCGCGCAGCACCACGCAGCGCAGGTCGTCGTCGGCCGAGAGTTGCTGCATGATCGTCCGCAGGCCGCGCCACATCGGCAGGTCGAACGCGTTGCGCTGCTCCGGCCGGTTGAAGGTGACGATGGCGATGGTGTCCTGGCGGGTGACGTTCAGTCTCGGGTCGGGCATCGTGGCGGCGGCTCCTGTGCGGCTTCTGTGCGGCATACCAACCCGCGATGCTTCTTCCGTCATGGCCCGGCTTGTCCGGGCCACCCCCGCCTGCACGTGCCGCAAAAGGTGGCCCGGACAGGCCGGGCCATGACGGGAAAACCTATCACAGCAGCTTAAAGTCGTCCATCGCCGGGCGGCCGGTGACGTGCCGCCAGTGGTGCCACAGCAGACGCGCCGCCAAGGATCGGACCGGCTGCCACGCCGTCGCCAGTTCCCGCAGCGCCTTCGGCCCCGGCCGCTCCGCCAGCCCCTTCATATCGGCGAGTGCCGCCGCCAGCGCGACGTCGCCCGACGGGAAGATGTCGAGCCGATCGAGCGCGAACAGCAGGTAGATTTCCGCGGTCCAGCGGCCCATGCCCTTGATCGAGCCGATGGTGACGATCGCTGCCTCGTCATCCAGCAGCGCGATCCTGTCGGCGCTGAGCGTCCCATCAAGGAAGGCAGCGGCCAAAGCGCGCGCATGGATCACCTTCGGCCGCGACAATCCGGCGCCTCGCAGCGCCTCGTCGGACAGGCCCATCAGCGTCGCGGGATCGAGCGCGCCCGGGATCGCGCGCAGCCGCCCCCAGATCGCCGCCGCGGCCTGGTTGCTGATCATCTGCGCGACGATCGCCTGGAGCAGTCCGGGGAATCCGGGGGTGCGGCGGCGCCAGGGCAGCGGGCCGGCTCGCTCGATTACCGAAGCGAAGTCGGGGTCGATGCCAATTAGGCAGTCGATCGCGGCCAGCGCTTCGGCGGGAGGGTGCGCGAACGCGGTGCCGGGGTCCATGCGGCGCAGATTGGCCTCATGAACCCCGGCGTCGCAAGGGACCGGATCAGCCGACGCGCTTGATCTTCGCGGTGTGCGGATCGATCGTGAACTTCGCCACCACCGAACCCTCCGCCGTCGCCACGTCAAAGCCGATCGGCCCGTCGGAGGTCGCGGCGACGTTGACAACCTTCCAGGTGTGGTTGCCGTTCCACAGCAGGAACGCCTCGGCGATCTTCTGTACATCAGCCGGCTCGAGCTTGCGGTCGTCCTGGCGGAAGACCAGCGCGAAGTTGCGCAGCATCTCGCCGCGCCGATGCCAGCCGGCGCCGTCCGGTCCGGGATGCTCGCGGTGCATCCAGGCCATCCAGGGATGCGCCGGCGGTGGGGCGCCATCAACCTGGGCGGGGGCGGGTGTTGCCGGCTGCGCCTGCGACAGCACCGCCCCCGTGGCGGCTCCACCGACAACGAAGGCCGTGGCGGCGATAAGAAGTGTCTTGCGCATGGATATGTCCTTCAACTGCGACGGCGCATACATGGCGCATCGGCTGTCGCGGCCCGGCGACGAATTGCAAGGAAATGCAACGGTCGTTCCAGCGCGGCGAGTCCTGTCCTATGTTACAATCCATGGACCCGACGCCACACATACTCGTCATCGACGACGACCGCGAAATCCGCGATCTGCTCGCGCGTTTCCTGGAAAACCAGCGCATCCGCGTCACCGCCGTGCGCGACGGCAAGGAAGCGCGGCGCGCCTGGCTCAACGGCCATTACCAGCTTGTCGTCCTCGACCTGATGCTGCCGGGCGAATCCGGCCTGGATGTCGCCCGCTGGCTGCGCACCCAGTCGGACATCCCGATCGTCATGCTGACGGCGATGGGCGAGGAAACCGACCGGATCATCGGCCTGGAACTCGGCGCGGACGACTATGTGTCGAAACCGTTCAACCCGCGCGAACTGCTGGCCCGCATCCGTGCGGTGCTGCGCCGCTCGGGCGACCAGGCGGAGGTCCGGCACGATCCCTCGGTGCGCGGCTACCGCTTCAACGACTGGACCCTGGAGCCCGCGCGCCGCCGGCTGCTGAACCCGGACGGTGTGGAGGTCGCGCTGACCGGCGGCGAATACGACCTGCTGCTGGCGCTGGTGGAGCGGGCGAACCGGGTGCTCACCCGCGACATGCTGCTGGATCTGCTGCGCGGCCGCCAGGCTGGGCCGTTCGACCGCGCGATCGACGTTGCGGTGTCTCGCCTGCGGCGCAAGCTGGAGGATGACGGGCGGAACGCGCAGTTGATCAAGACCGTGCGCGGCGGCGGCTATGTTTTGGCCGCGACGGTGGAGCGGATCTGACGCCCCCGGCTGCGTGCGGCTTCTGTCCGTGCGAACAAGGGCGTAGATGGTCGCCCCTCGGCGCCGGCCGATGGCGTCCCCAAATCTGATCTTTTTGGCGAGCGAATATGAGATTTCACCTCTGGCCGCGCAGCCTCGCGACCCGCACCGCCGTGGTGCTGCTGCTGGGCCTCGCCCTGGTGCAGGTCGCCGGGCTGACCATCCATGCCCTGGACCGTCTGGATGTGCAGCGGCTCACCCAGGCCCGCGACCTCGCGATCCGGGTCGTCGGGGTGTATCGAACCATGGCGCTGACCGATCCGTCCCACCGCGAGGCAGTGCTGGCGGAGCTGCACCGCGGGCCCGATCTGACGGCGGCCATAAGCGACGCGCCGCCACAATCCGACGCGCCGCCGATGCCGCCGCCCGAGCAGTTCCTGCTGCGGCAGAACATGAGTCTGATCCCGCTCGGCGGCCCCAACCTGCGCTGGCGGGAGATGGTGATCTACGGCGGCCATTCGATGAACCAGGCGGTCATCGGCCTGCGCCTGCCGGACGGCGAGTGGGTGAATGTCATCGCCGAACTGGAACCGCTGCGGCCATGGCATTCGCCGACATTCCTCATCGCGTTCGTGCTGATGACGGTGGTGGCGGCGGGCCTGACGCTGTGGGCGGTGCGGCGGCTGACCGCGCCGGTGCGGACCCTGGCGGAGGCGGCCGAGGCGCTAGGGCGCGACGTCAACGCGCCGCCGCTGCCGGAGAACGGGCCGACGGAGGTCGCGGTCGCGGCGGTGGCGTTCAACACGATGGCCTCCAGGATCAGGCGCTTCGTGCAGGACCGGACCGAACTGCTGACCGCCATCGGACACGACCTGCGCACGCCGATAACCCGGCTGAAGTTGCGGGCGGAGTTCGTCGAGGACGAGGAGCAGCGCGGCAAGATCCTGGCCGATCTGGAGGAGCTGGAGGCGATGGTGTCGGCGACGCTGGCATTTGGCCGCGATGCCCGCGCGACCGAGCCGGTGACCTCGATCGATCTGCCGGAACTGCTGCGGACGATCCTGGATGACGCCGGTGACGCGCGGCCGGACGTCGCCGAGACACTGTGCTACGAGGGGCCGGCTCACCTGACGGTGCAGGCCCGGTCCCTGTCGCTGAAGCGGGCGTTGGTGAACCTGGTGACCAACGCGGTGAACTACGGCGGTTCCGCCCGGGTGCGGCTGCGGCCGGAAGATGGCCGGCTGGTGGTGATCGAGATCGAGGACGACGGGCCGGGGATCGTTCCCGGAGAGATCGAGCGGGTGTTCGAACCGTTCCACCGCGGCGAGCCAAGCCGCAACCGGGAAACCGGCGGGGTCGGCCTGGGACTGCCGATCGCCCGGAACATCATGCGGGCGCATGGCGGGGACATTACGCTGGCAAACCGGCCGATGGGCGGGATCAAGGCGACCGTGACGCTGCCGGTCTAAAGCGGTTTCAGGCTTCGGGTGATGAACTGACTGGAAACGTTCACACCGTCATGGCCCGGCTTGTCCGGGCCACCTGTCGCGGCATGTGCTTGCGCGGGTGGCCCGGACAAGCCGGGCCATGACGAACTACGTTCGCGGCTTTTCCAGTCAGGCTGAAAGTGCTTGACGCGGCGGCACTGGAACGCCGCCGCACGCAATGAAGCGTCAATCAAGCCCGGCAAGCAGTTGCTTCGCCTCCTGCAAGTCGTTGCTGTCGAATCCTTCGGTGAACCAGCCGTAGACCGGGGCAAGCAGATCGTGGGCATCCGCTTGGCGGCCTTGACTTAGCCACAACCGGGCCAGGCTGATCGACGTCCGCAGCTCCCACGATTTCGCCTGCTGGCGCCGTGCGCAGTCGAGCGAGGCGCGGAAGTTCCTTTCGGCTGCCTCAGGCTCGCCCTTTAGCGCGAGCATCCAGCCTTTCAGGCGCAGGATCTCGGCGTAGTACAGGCGCTCCTCCCACCCGGGCCGTTCAACCTGGTCGATCTGCTCGTCGATCAGGCGCAAGGCACCGTCGACCTCGCCGGTCAGCGCCATGGCTTCGGCCAACTGCGCCCTCAGGGTCGGGCTGCGGACCTTCCCCCCGCTTGCGCTCCAGAACGCCAGGGAAGCCCCGAGCGGGATCATGCCTTCGGCCGGCTTGCCTTGCCGGATGAGGGCCTGGCCATAAGTCAGCGGTGCCAGGGCCGAGCACAGAAAGGGCAGGCGGTTGTCCCGGCCCAGGTGCTCGCATTCCTCGGCCCGCCTGCGCAGTTCCTCGTGGTTGCAGCGGCGATCGTATTCGTGCGGGCCCATGGTCAGCGCCCAGCCAAGCTCGAAGATGTGACCCCGCCGGCGCGCATGCGCGTCCTTCTCGTCACTCAGCCGCAACGCCCGGTCCGGATAGCCCAGGATCCAGGTGCTGATGGAGAGATGCATCAAGGCCGCCGTCTTTGGATCGTGGTTGACGAGATCGGCGAGATGATAATGCGTCTCGGGATCGTAAAGGTCCAAAACCGTACGGGCACGGCCCGAGGCCTCGGTGAACCTGCCCGCGAAACACAGACAACTGCAGGCATTGACCTGTCCCATGATCAGCAGGTCGCCATGCCCGGCGGCCGTCCCGACATGCACCATCTCCTCCGCCCGGGCCAGGGCCTCCACGACGCGGCCCTGGCCAAGAACGTTATTATGAAGACCCGACATGATCGTTACAAGCGCGTCGTAGCGCCCGAGCGACTTCGCCAGGGCGAGGGCCGGGTCCAGGCTGGTCAAGACTTCCGGGGCGGCCCAGGATTTGAGTGCCGTGTAGGCAGTGCCAAGCAGGCAGCGCAGCTCCAGTTCGCCAGCATCGCGTTGCGATGACCCGGGCAGGGATGCGACCAGTTCGATCCCGCGGTCAAGGTGGGCGATGGCCTCGTTCAGCGCCCTTCGCTTCAACGCCAGCGCGCCGGCCGCCTGCCAGAGCGGGATAGCGGCTTCATTCTGACCCGCTTCCGTATAGTGGTGGGCCAACCGCTCGGGTTCCGTGTTCCTGATGTTGGGGAAGTCGTGCTCGATTGCCAGGGCGATTTTGCCGTGCAATTCCTGCCTGCGGCTTTTGAGTAACGAGTTGTAAGCCGCGTCCTGAACCAGGCTGTGCTTGAAGATGTAGACGGCATCGGGCGGCGTGCCACGGCGGAAGGCGAGTCCGGATGCCGTCAGCCGCGCCAGGGCGTCGTCAAGCCGGGCCTGCGGCATCGGCGCCACTGCGGCGATCAGGTTGTAGCTGAATTCGCGGCCTATGGCTGCGCCGATCTGGGCGATTTCCTTCACCGGCAGCAGCCGGTCCAGCCGCGCCATCAGCGAATCCCGTAATGTGGCCGGAATGGTGACCGGATGAGCGGCGCCGCTGTGCTCGTAATGATCGCCGGCGTCCGTCAACTCGCCCGATTCCAGAATCGACCTGGTCAGCTCCTCGACAAACAATGGAACTCCGTCGGTTTTGGCCAGTATCTGGTTGAGCAGCGCCGCCGGCAGGGCTTTTCCATCCGCCAGCATGCCTATCATCGCAGCACTCTGGGCTCGGGTCAGCCTGGAAAGGATCAGGGCGCCGACATGGCCCTGGCCTGACCAGCGCGGCTGAAACTCCGGACGGTGAGTCAGCACGACCAGCAGCGGAACGGTCTCGGCCCGGTCGATCAGCAGATCCAGCACCTCCAGCGTCGAGGGATCGGCCCAATGTACATCCTCGAACAGAACCACGCTGGGGCGCAGGCGGGCGGCCGCTTCGGCCATATCGACAATGGCGCGGAGTGTCTCGTCCTTGCGCTTCTGAGGCGTCATCGGCCGGACGCCGTAACGCGCTTCACACGGGATGGAGAGGATCGAGGCGATGAACGGTACGTCGGCTCGCGGCCGTCCGTATAAGCCGACGATCAGCGCTTCCAGCTTGTCGAGTTTCGAATCCGCCGTCTCGTCACGCGTAAATTTCAGCGCCCGTTCGAGATTATCGATAATCGGCCAGAACGCGCTGTTCACATGGTATGGTGAGCACTGCGAGCGGAGCGCCTGCACGCCTCGTGCGTCCAGATATCCGCGTAGTGCGCCCAGGATTTCGACTCTTGCCGATCCCGGGTTCCCCGGACAGCAAGACGACCTGGCCCTCGCCTTCCTGCGCTTGCGCCCACCGTCGCACAAGCAGGTCCAATTCCTCATCGCGACCGACAAGTGGCGTCAGGTACGCTGCCGGCGCGAAAGGCATCGAAACGGCTTTCCGCCATCAGGCCGCGCACCACGCGCCAGCAATGCACCGGTTCGGCGATCCCCTTGAGGTTCAATTCGCCCAGATCGGTCAGTTCGAACGCGTGACCAACCAGCCGGCATGTCAGCGCCGATGTGACGATCTGGCCGGCGCCCGCGATCGTTTGCATCCTTGCGGCCAGATTCGGTGTGTCGCCGACCACGGTGACCGCACCGGCGGGGCCGGATCCGACCGGGTCGGCAACGACCAGGCCGGTGGCGATGCCGAGACCGACGTGCAACGGAACACCTGCCGCGGTCGCAAGCTTCGGCACCGCGTCGATCAGCGCAAGTCCGGTCTGGATGGCACGCTCGGCATCGTGCTCATCGGCCTGAGGATAACCGAAATAGGCGACAACTCCGTCGTTGGAGTAGGCAGCACCATATCCGTGGTGCCGTTCGATGATATCCGCGCAGCAACGGTGATAAGCTGTCGTCACCTCTCGCAGGTCTTCCGGGTCGAGATGGCTTGAGATCCCGCCCCACGCCACCACGCCGCAGGACATGATCGTCAGTTGCCTGCGCTCGGCCGATGGTGGTGCCAGGCGGCTTTCGTTCGGTGGCTGCTGATCCGCCACATCAGGGGTCGGCGCCCGCGGCGGACCATCCGGTGTGGCGTTCTGACGTTTGTCCCAACCTTCCCCCGGCTGTTCTCCGCCATGTTCGACGGCATCTTTTGCGACCGGCGCGACAAATCGGTAGCCTCTGCCGGAAACTGTCTGGATACAGCTTTCCGAAGCTCGATCACGGTCGAGAACCTTGCGCAGCATGGTGATCTGGACGGTCAGATTGTTGGCTTCAACCGCGATGCCCGGCCAGACCTGCCGCATGATGGCATCCTTCGGCACGAGGACTCCGGGTTCCCGCAGCAGAACCGCAAGGACGTCAAGCGCGCGTGAACCGATCGCGACAAGGGTCCATGCCCCGTCCTCGCCCCGGCGCCAGAGTCGACAAAGACCGATATCGAAGCGAAAGTCTTCGAAAAAAACAGTCCCGGGCTTGATCTGCGATTCCATCGCTCGCAAACCTTGCTGTGGGTGCCGGCGAGGCGAGCTGATCGAAGTCGAGTGTTCCGCAGGCTATCGATCGAGGTATTCTACATTACAATAAGGCCATTCGATCACCCGACAACTTCGCGATTAGCATTTTTTAGCGATTGTCACTCGCGACCTGCTCGATTTTTAGCAAACCCCGCGGCGACAATGAAAGTTCGCGGCTGACCGCGGTGCCGCGCGCCCCCGTTCGTTCCGGGAAACGCGACCGCTCAGCCTCACGACATGGGGAGAAGTCAATGCGAGCGCCCCTGCGAGCCGTTTTGCCGTTGCTTCTCGGGCTGGCGCTGCCGGCGCAATCGAGTGCCAAGGGAACAGGTCTCGTGTTCGTCAGCAACGAGGGGACGAACACGGTCGCCGTGATCGATCCGGCACAGGACGATCGCGTCATCAAGTGGATACGGACATCGCACCGTCCAGGGTACATGAAGTTCCGTGACAACCAAAAGCAACTTCTGGTCGCCTGTCGCGAAGACGATGTGATCGACGTGATCGATGTGGCGACGCTCGCCGTGACCGATCACATACCAACCGGCGCGAAGTCCCGGCGCATTTGAGCTCAGCCCGGACGGGGGCGCGCTTTATGTGCCCTCCAAACGAGACTCAACGGTTCATGTGATCAGCCTCGATGAGAATATCATTGAACAGGCGATTTCGACCGGCGCCGAACCCGAAGGCATCGCCGTAAGCGACGACGGGAACACCCTGTATGTGACGTCCGCGATCAGCGATTGGGTGCACGTCGTCGACCTGCGGGCCGGCGCGGTGACCGACACCATCGCCGTCGGCACGCGCCCGAAACGTGTTCTTTTGCTGCCGAAGGCGAACGAACTTTGGGTGTCGAACGAATTGTCCGGGGAGGTTTCGATCATCGACGGTGCGGCCAGGCAGGTGGCGGCGACCCTCGGCTTTCGGCCACCGGGATATTCCCGGACCGATGCCGCCCCGGAAGGCATGGCGGCGACCCGAGATGGAAAGACCGCATTCGTTTCGCTCGGCCGAGCCGACGCCGTGGCTTTCATCGATACGTCTGCCCGGACGGTCCGGAACTATGTTTCAGCGGGCAGGGGGGTCGTGGCGGTCGCCTTGGCCGCGGATGAAGCGACGCTTTATGTGGTCAACTCGCTGAGCGACGATGTTACGGTCGTGGACGTGCCAGGCCACACGGCGATCAAGGCGGTGCCGGTCGGAGGGGCGCCGCATTCGGTGCTCGCCGATGATCGGACCGCTGAAATGCCGGCGGCGGATCGACGCTAAGGCGGCGCGAATCCGCAGGTCCTTCCCCGCACCGAGTTATGGCCCGGCTCGTCCGGGCCGGGCCATGACGGAATCGGGAGGCGTCTCGTGGCGTAACACGGATGCGCCACCGGTTTCCTCGCGGGGCGCCGGGGTGCGCCAGCTATTCATGGCGCTCGATATGACAGTATGATGACCCGGATGGACACCAACCATCCCGCTGCACACACCGCGATGGCAACTCTCAGTCCGGATGAGCGCCGGCAGGCCGGGGCGGCGCTTCGCCGGGACGTGCCGCGTAGCGCGCACGGCGCGTGGAGTTCTCCCGCCGGACGAGCCGATCCGGTTGGGATTCTGATCAATCAGGGCAAGAGCCGCATCCAGGAACTGCTGCCGATTCGCTATGGGCGGATGCGCACCGATCCGTTCGCCTTCCTGCGTGGGGCCGCCGCGGTGATGGCGGCGGATCTGTCGCGCACGCCGGTGGCCGGCATTCGCATGCAGGCGTGCGGCGACGCCCATCTCGCCAATTTCGGCTCCTATGCGACGCCCGAAGGATCGCCGGTTTTCGACATCAACGATTTCGACGAGACGCTGCCGGCACCCTTCGAATGGGACCTCAAGCGGTTGGCGACCAGCCTGGTCGTATCCGGCCGGGTTGCCCAGTATTCCGAGAAGGCCGCCCGCAAGCTGGCTTACGCGGCCGCCGATTTGTACACCGGACACATGGCGGAACTGGCCGCGCTGCCCCCCTTGGCCGCATGGAACCAGCGTATCAATCTCGCCGAGGCCATCGCCGGCATCGACAAGCCCAAGGTGCGCGCTGCGGTGGAGAAGCGCCTCGCCCGGATACTGGAGAGTAGCGCCGAGCATTTCGGCCTGGCTGCGGGGAAGGGCGGCGCGGTGCATATCCCCGAGAAGCCGCCGCTGGTCTTTCACCTGAGCAAGCACGACCTGCCGGCCCGCAAGGCCTTTGCGTCCTATGCGGAGACGCTTCAGGAGGACCGCCGGGTGCTGCTCTATCGCCATACCCTGCGCGACGTCGCCTTCAAGGCGGTGGGTGTCGGCAGTGTCGGGACGTTCTGCGCGATCGGCTTGCTGACGGCGGGTGACGGTTCGCCGTTGCTGCTGCAGATCAAGGAGGCGCAGGAATTGGTGCTCGCACCGTTCGCCGGCGCATCCGACTATGTGAACCACGGCGAGAGAGTGGTTGTCGGCCAGCGCATGATGCAGGCGGCGACCGATGTCGTCCTCGGCTGGACGCGCGCGCCGATTGACGGGCGGTGCTTCTATATCAGGCGGCTGAAGGACTCGCGGTTGGCCAATATCGGGACCCAACTGCAGGCGGCGCTGCCGTTCTATGCCTCGCTCTGCGGCCGAACCCTGGCGAGGGCGCATGCGCGTGCGGGCGATCCGGCGCTGGTGTCGGGTTATATCGGCACCGGCACCGCCTTCCAGGAGGCGATCAGCGACTTTGCCGTTGCCTATGCGGACCAGACCGAGACGGATTGGAACAGCTTCCAGACGGCGATCAAGGCCGGCCGCATCATTGCGGCCGAGCCGGAAACGAAGAACGGCTGACCCCGGGCGACGCCTCAAAATGATCTAATTATAGCGACGGTTCGCGGCTTCCGAGATGAGTTCGGCTTTTTCCTCAGCGAAAACCCAGAGCAGCTCCAGGTGGCCGGCCTGCCTGGTCTGCTTGAGCCATCCCTCGAACTCCTCGGGGTGCAGGGGAACTTCCATGTATCCGTTCCGTGCGCGCCTGTACGCGGTTGATTTTGCGTGATCTTCGGCCCACTCCTCGTATGGGGTCTGAGCAAGCTCCCCTATGATCTGCTGGAACTTCGGGTAGTCCCGCTGTGAAATGAGCGGCAGGGCACTCGGGGGCATTCGAACCTCTGAAGCATCGCGAAAACGTGAGGTTAGCGGCGGCGCCCGCCGCGGTCGAGAAAAAACGCGGCCAAACCCGATTGTTTCTCTGTTTGCACCGAAACGAACAGAATGTTACCGGCTCAGTTCCCGGGTCATTTCGTCGATGCCGTTGACTGTCAGGGGATACATACGGCCCGCCATCAGGTCGTTGACCATGGTGATCGACCGCACATGCCCCCAGCTTTGTTTCGGCGTCGGGTTCAACCAGGCGGAGCGGCGGTAGTGCGAGGACAGGCGATCCAGCCAGACGGTGCCGGCTTCCTCGTTGTAATGTTCGACGGAGCCACCAGGCATGGCGATCTCGTACGGGCTCATGGCGGCGTCGCCGACGATGATCAGCTTGTAGTCGGGGCCGTAGGTGCGCAGGACCTGCCAGGTGGGGATGACTTCGTCATGGCGGCGGCGGTTGTGTTTCCACACCCGTTCATAGGGGAAGTTGTGGAAGTAGTAATGTTCCAGGTGCTTGAATTCGCTGCGGGCGGCGGAGAACAGTTCCTCGGTCAGCCGCACGTGGTCGTCCATCGATCCGCCGACGTCGAGGAACAGCAGCACCTTCACCGTGTTGTGCCGCTCCGGCACCATTTTCAGGTCCAGGCTGCCGGCGTTGTTGGCGGTGGAACGGATCGTGTCCGGAAGGTCCAGTTCGGTGGCGGCTCCCTGCCGGGCGAAGCGGCGCAGGCGGCGCAGCGCCAGCTTCATGCCGCGGGTGCCGAGTTCGACGGTGTCGTCGAGGTCCTTGAAATCCCGCTTGTCCCAGACTTTCACCGCGCGGCGGTGGCGGGATTCGTCCTGGCCGATGCGCACGCCTTCGGGGTTGTAGCCGTAGGCGCCGAACGGTGACGTTCCGGCTGTCCCGATCCACTTCGATCCGCCCTGATGGCGGCCTTTCTGTTCTGCCAGGAGTTCCTTCAGGCGGTTCATGATGGCGTCGAAGCCGCCCAGGGACTCGATCTTTTCCATTTCCTCCGGGGACAGAAGTTTTTCGGCCAGCTTGCGCAGCCATTCTTCCGGCAGGTCTTCGACCTTGACCCCCTCCGGCGGTTCCAGGCCCTTGAAGCACTGCGCAAAGACGCGGTCGAATTTGTCGAGGTGGCGCTCGTCCTTCACCAGCGTGGCGCGGGCGAGGTAGTAGAAATCATCGACGCTGTATTCCGCCACGCCGGCCTTCATGGCGCCGAGCAGGGTCAGGTACTCGGTGATCGAGGCCGGCAGCCCCGCGGTGCGCAGGCTGAGGACGAGGTGCGCGAACATCAGCCGCCCCGGCGCGACAGGAAGGCGAGGCGTTCGAACAGGTGGACGTCCTGCTCGTTCTTCAGCAGTGCTCCGTAGAGCGGCGGAATGACGACCTGCTTTTCGTTGCTGCGCAGCGCCTCGACGGGCAGGTCCTCGACCATCAGCAGCTTCAGCCAGTCGAGCAGTTCGGAGGTCGCGGGCTTCTTCTTCAGGCCGTGGACCTCGCGCACCTGGAAGAACACCGTCAGGGCTTCCCTGGCCAGGTCCTTGCGGATGTCGGGGTAGTGCGCCTGGACGATACGTTCCATGGTGGGACGGTCCGGGAAACGGATGTAATGGAAGAAGCAGCGGCGCAGAAAGGCGTCGGGCAGTTCCTTTTCGTTGTTGGAGGTGATGATCACGACGGGCCGGTGCTTGGCCGCAACGGTCTTGCGGGTCTCGTAGACGAAGAACTGCATCCGGTCGAGTTCGAGCAGCAGATCGTTGGGAAATTCGATGTCGGCCTTGTCGACCTCGTCGATCAGGACGACGGTCTGCTCGTCGGCCTCGAACGCATCCCACAGCTTGCCGCGGACGATGTAGTTGCCGATGTCGTGCACCCTTGGGTCGCCAAGCTGGCCGTCGCGCAGGCGGGAGACGGCATCGTACTCGTACAGGCCCTGCTGCGCCTTGGTGGTGGACTTGATGTGCCACTCGATCAGCGGGCAGCCGAGGGACTGGGCGACCTCATGCGCGAGAACGGTCTTGCCGGTGCCGGGCTCGCCCTTCACCAGCAACGGCCGCTGCAGGGTGACGGCGGCGTTGACCGCGACTTCGAGGTCACGTGTCGCGATGTAGTCTTCGGTACTCTTGAATCCGGCCACGCCTTGGGTCCTCTGAGTTGTTGGGACGATTGTCGGGGGATTGGTGGCGTTGGGCAAGCGGCAATGGTGCGGGCGGCGAGGTGACGCGCAACAGCGCACCGGTGGATCGGCTTACAGATCGCGCCGCGGTTTCCGGCCGGGCCGCGACGCATCGGTAAGGCAAGTGGGCTGAGGTGTCCTTTGAGTGAAGCCGTTTCATTTTCGACGACCGGAGCATCGGCTTGGGGAATTAACCCAACTGCGTGCCTTCGTGGTGAATCATTAAATCAAGCCGCACAGGCCCGACCAGTAACGGCACGCAACCAATGCAACAACTGTGCCGCGATCAGGGTCTGATGATGTCACCACGAAGACACGAAGGCCGTCTGCATACATCATGCACAAATTTCTACGCCGCGACCCCCGCCACCGGCTCCAGCGGCGGCCGCCCGCGGATCATGTCCGAGGCCTTCTCGGCGATCATCATCGTTGCGCTGTACGTGTTCGCCGACGGCATCGACGGCATCACCGACGCGTCCACCACGCGCAGCCCCTGCAACCCGTGCACCCGCAATTGGTCGTCCACCACCGCCGTCTTGTCCGTCACCGGCCCCATCCGCGCAGTGCCGATCAAATGATACGCCGTAGAACCGTATTGGCGAGCGTAGTCGAGCCACTCGGCATCCGTCCGCACATCCGGCCCGGGCAGCACGTCGGACTCGAAATACTCAGCCAGAGCCTGCGTATGAAGCAGCCTGCGCGCCCAGTGCATGCCTTTCACCAGCACCCTCTGATCCATCGCATCCGTCAGGTAATTCGGCTGTATAACCGGATCGGCGAATACATCTTTACTCAAAGCGCGGACGTAACCAAAACTCTCCGGCCTGTGCTGCCACACCCCGCAGGTCATCCCCGGATAGTCGTCCAGCAGTCCGATGAACCCCTGCTTGTAACTCGCCGGGCTGAACACGCCCTGCAAATCCGGCTGCCGCATCGTGTCCTCGGTTTTCCAGAACCAGTGCGCGATCGAGGGCGCTACCGCCAGGATGCTCGGCTTGCCTACCGCCCAGCGCGCGATCTGCCCGGCCAGCCCAAACCCCCGCGCCATCTCATTGATCGTCCGCGCATGCTTCACCCGCGCCACGATCCGCGTCGAATAATGGTCGCGGAAATTCTCCCCCACCGGCAGGTCGGCCACGACCGGCACCCCGAGATCCCCCAGCAGCCACGCCGGCCCCACGCCGGAGATCTGCAGCAGCTTCGCGGTATTGGCGGTGCCGGCCGAAACGATCACTTCCTTGCGAGCAAACACATCCCGCCGCACCGACCGGTCCCGGTCATGCACATAGCGCACTCCCGTCGCCCGCGTGCCGTCGAACAGAATGCCGGCGGCCCGTGCCTGCGTCCGCACCTCCAGCCGCCCGGTCGCCCGCGCCGGATACAGGAACGCCCGCGCCGCCGAGCGCCGGTATCCGCCCTCGATCAGCCGCTGGAAATAGCCCACGCCCATCTGGTCGTCGCCGCTGTTGTAATCCTTGCAGCGCGGCATCCCGAGTTCCTGCGCACCCGCCAGGAACGCCTCCATCACAGGATGGATCCAGTCGTTGTCCGTCACCGGCAGCACGCCGGACCGCCCGTGGATGCGGTCGTCTCCCGCGCCCAGCCGCCGCTCGCCGCGCTTGAAGTAGGGCAGCACATCGACATAGCCCCAGCCGCGATTGCCGCGCTGCGCCCAACTGTCGAAATCCTCCCGTTGGCCGCGGTTGTAGATCATGCCGTTGATGGAACTGGAGCCGCCCACCACGCGGCCCTGCGTGGTGGGAATGCGGCGGCCGTTGATGCCCGCGCCAGGTGCGGTGTGGAACTGGAACGTATAGGCCGGGTTGAACAGGATCTTGATGAAGCCGGCCGGGATGTGGATGTAGGGATGCCGATCGGCCGGCCCGCATTCCAGCACACAGACAGTGACGCCGGGGTCTTCCGTCAGCCGGCTGGCCAGCACGCTGCCGGCCGCCCCACTGCCGACGATGACATAGTCGAACGCGTCCCGGCTCTCCGCCATTCTTTCCCCCCGGCTGCCAGTTTGATCCCCGGCGTAATCCAGTCTAAGCTGACCGCTCAGACCAATCCAAGCTGGCCAATCCAAGCTGAGCGAGGTTCGTGCATGGAGTATGTCTGCGACGCACCGCACAATCGGACCTGGTTCCGCCTCGTTACAGAAGGCGAAGCGATAGCCGAGTCGATGGAGATGCGGCACGCGGTGGAAAAGCACTACCGGCGGGAGCGGGAACGCGCCGCCGAGGCTTTCCACCCGAATACCTCGGTGTTTATCGAGCAGGACATCAACAAGGAAGACCACATCCGCCGCGCCATGCCGCTGTTCCTGACGCTGCGCGATGAGGAGGGAACGGCGCTGGTGACAGCGATGCTGCCGCCGCGGGCCAGGGGCAGCGGCAGCAGCGGAGGATGCATCATCGTCGGCCCCGGCAACTCCGATCCGTATCCGGAGCATGGCGATGCGATCAAGGCGCTGGCGGATCATTATCGCGTCACGCTCGACCGCAGCAGTTGCTATCCGTATCGCCGCTAAGGCCGTTCAGAGGGGATTTGAGCCATGGGCATCACACTGGAGCAATTCGCTGCGGACTGTCATGCCGCACTGAAAGCCAATCCCGGCACGCCGGGGCGCGAACAGGTCCGTGCACTGGTGTCGACGGTGCTGGCGGACCCGGAATTCGTGGCAACCTACATTCCCCCCGGCACGCCGGAGCGGCATCTGCTGTATGAGGATCCGGAACTCGGCTTCGCGATCCTGGCGCACGGCTATGTCGGACCGAAGGGCAGCAAGCCGCACGACCACGGGCCGTCCTGGGCGATTTACGGCCAGGCTGCGGGCGAGACGATTATGACGGACTGGAAATGCCTCGCCCGCCCGGCGGACGGAATGCCCGGGAAGGCGGCGTTCGTGCGGGACTACGTGATGAAGCCGGGCGACGCGTATCTGTACGACATCGGCGTGCTGCACTCGCCGGAGCGCAAGGGCGATACAAGGCTGCTGCGGATCGAAGGGCTGAACATGGCGAAGGTGACGCGGTTCCCCTACGAGGTCGCCGAAGTAGGCGCGGTCGCGGATTGAACCCCCGGGTCGCGCTTCGTTACAGCCGCTGAGCAATCACCGACTGATACAGACCGCCGAAATGCGTGCCCTTGGACCAAACGAAATCGGCTCCCGCCGGTCCGGCGAGGAATTCAATTTCCTGTGACCACAAACTCATGGCGAACGGTTCAAGGCGCCGGAATATCTGTTTCATCACCGGTTTGAGCGGATGCAGCCGGTGCGGCCGGTGATAGTCCACGAAAATCGCCTTGCCGCCGGGACGCACGGCGCGAAGCATGGCCGGCACCACTTGCCGCTTCACCTCGTCCGGAACTTCGTGCAGCAGAAAGAAGCATGTGACGGCATCGTAATTGTCGTCGTCCGGCTCCACCGCATTGCCGAGCGCCACGTGCGCCTGCGCCAGATCGGCCACCTTGCGCCGGGTCAGGCCGACCTGCAGCGGCGCGATATCGCGGATTTCCAGGCGCCCACGCAAACCGACGCGCTCGGCAACCTGCCGGGAAAACGTGCCGTAAACCGCCGCCGGCTGGAACACCCGGTCGCCCGGCTCCAGCAAGGCGAGCACGCCGTCGATCAGACGCTGCGCATTACCCCACAGAATGCATTGAACTACGACCTGCCGATCGAAGAATCCTGCCGATCGCGGACTGAGGTAAGCCCAACTGTAGACGTCGCGTAGATATGCCGGAAGCAAATCCAAGCTCGTGTTAGGCGATCGAATGTCAAGCAATTGGCATGCTACCCGGGCAAGAGGGGCGAGGTGTCAGCTCTCAAGGGTGATGGGCAGGACTAACAAGAGGTTCATTAACCTCATCGGTCTGAGAGCGCCATCGTCTTCTCGAAGGTGGCCCATATGTTGTCAACGCGGGTGGACGACATCGCCGCAAACCGCCGATGGGCCGGGCGCCCTGCTTCCAGTCGCCGGCAAACCGCTCTATCGATGCGGGCGGAGGAACAGCCATGAACATAACCATCCTCGGTGGCGGCGGATTCCTGGGCCGCAAGATCGCGGCCCGGCTGGCCAGTGACGGCTCGCTCGGGGGAAATCGCGTCAGCGGCCTGACCCTGTTCGACGTCGCCGCGCCACCGAAGCCCCAAGCCGCCTTTCCGGTCGCGTCCGTTGCCGGCGACATCGTCGACCTGCCCGAGGCCGCGATCCCGGCTGGCACGGATGTCGTCTTCCATCTCGCTGCCGTCGTCAGCGCCCAGGCCGAGGCGGATTACGACCTCGGGCGCCGGGTCAATCTGCGCGGCACCGACGCGGTGATCGACCGCTGCCGCGCCCTGGTCGCGGCCGGCGGCAAGCCACCGCGGGTCGTGTTCACCAGTTCGGTCGCCAGCTTCAGCGCCAGCCAGGACATGGTCCTGCCCGACAACACGCGGCAGATCCCCGGCAACAGCTACGGCGCGCAGAAGGCGGCGGCCGAACTTCTTCTGGCCGACGCCTCCCGCCGCGGCTTCCTCGACGCCGTCTCCCTGCGCCTGCCCACAGTGATCGTCCGGCCGGGGCGGCCGAACAAGGCGGCAAGCTCCTTCTTCTCCGCCATCGTGCGCGAGCCGCTGCTCGGCCTCGATACGGACCTCCCGGTGCCGGACGATTTCGCCGTCTGGGTATGCAGCCCGCGCCGTGCCGTCGACTGGCTGTTGCACGGCGCGTCGATGGACACCGGCGCGATGGGACTCGACCGCAGCATCGATCCGCCCGGCATCAGCACCACCGTGGCGCATCTGCTGCAGGCCCTCGAGGAGGCCGCGCCCGGTGCCACGGCTCATGTCAAGCGGGTCGAGGACAAGGCGATCCACGCGATCGTCTCCACCTGGCCGCCCGCCTTCGAGGCGCTGCATGCCCGCACGCTCGGCTTTTCCGCGCATGAGCCGATCGGCGAGGTGATCCGGGCGTTCATCGAGGACGATCTGGAGGCGACACGGGCGGAACGGGCATCCTGACCGCCGCGCGCGTGTATGGACGATCTTTTTACCCGGGAGGCGGCTCCCCGGGGGAATGACAGGTTGCCCGGCTCGGCGCTGCCCCCGTAAACCGGTCCCGTCTCATGAAAGTCCCGCTGGACGGCCCGATGTCGATAGCACACGGCGAAACCCCGACCGCGGAGCCTGCTGGCATCCGCCTCAAAGGGAAAGCCGCGTCCGACGCCAGGGCCGAAGCCCGGCGGCTGGCCGGACGCCGGACACGCCGGCCGTTCGGTTCGGTCGTTTTGCACGCGCCACAGGTGTTGCGCGCCCTGGTCCGCGCCGACGAAATCTGGCTCGTGGTGCTGGCGGCGTTCATCGGCTGCGCCACCGGGGTCAGCGTCTGGCTGATGAACGCGACGACGCAACTGGTGCATCAGACGCTGTTCCTGATCACCCCCGACGAACGCCTCAGTGCCATGCCCGTGCTCGATCCGGTGCGCACGGTCGTGGTGCCGATGGTGGGCGGCCTCGCGCTGGGGCTGGTGACGCTCGGCCTGACCCGCCTGCGGCCGCGCCGGACAGTGGACCCGATCGAGGCGAACGCTTTGTTCGGCGGCCGCATGTCCCTGAGCGGCAGCCTGATCGTGGTGTTGCAAACCGTCATGTCGAACGGAGTCGGCGCCTCCGTCGGGCTGGAGGCCGGCTACACCCAGATCGGCTCGGCCCTTGCCTCCCGCTGGGGGCATGCGTTCCGGGTCCGGCGCAACGATCTGCGCCTGCTGGTCGGATGCGGCGCCGCGGCGGCCATCGCGGGTGCATTCAACGCGCCGCTGACCGGAGCCTTCTACGCGTTCGAATTGGTCATCGGCACTTATACACTGGTCGCCTTCGCGCCGGTCGCCGTCGCCGCGCTGGTGTCGCAGGCGGTGGTCCAGGCGCTGGGCGGATCGATCTTCGACCTTACGGCGCAGATCACGCCGCATATCGAACCGCTGGACTACATCCCGATCCTGGCGCTGGGTATGCTGTGCGCGCTGCTCGGCATCTCGATCATGCGCGGTGTCACCCTGACGGAGGAGCTGTTCCGCCGCAGCCACGTGCCGATCTGGCTGCGGCCGTCGATTGGGGGCCTGGCGATCGGGGTGATGGCGCTGACGACGCCGGCGGTGCTGTCGTCGGGCCATGGCGCGCTGGGCCTGACGTTCGAGATGCATGAGCCGCTGCGCTGGATCGTCATGCTGGTGCTGCTGAAGGCGTGTGCATCGGCGATTTCCATCGGTTCGGGCTTTCGCGGCGGGCTGTTCTTCGCGTCGCTGTTTCTCGGTGCCTTGCTGGGCAAGGCTTTCGCTCTCGGGCTCATGCTGGCGACCACCGCGCACGCCGTGCCGGAAGCCGTGTGCATTCTTGTTGGCATGAGCGCGCTGGCGGTGGCGATCATCGGCGGACCGCTGACCATGGGATTCCTGGCGCTGGAAGCGACCGGCAGCCTGCCGATGACGGTCGCGGTGCTGGCCGCCTGCGTGGTCTCCTCGCTGACGGTGCGGCGGACTTTCGGATACTCGTTCGCCACCTGGCGGTTCCATCTGCGGGGGGAGGCGATTCGCAGCGCCGTCGATATCGGCTGGATGCGCAACCTGACCGTGGGGCGGATGATGCGGCGGGAGATGCGGACGGTGCGGGCCGACACCAGGCTGAGCAAGTTCAAGCGCGACTTCCCGCTCGGGCTGACGCAGCGGGTGGTCGCGTTGGATGACGCCGACCGCTACGCCGGGATCGTGTTGCTGCCGGAAGCGCACGCCGATGAGGATAATGAGCGGAGCGTCGGCGACATCGTGCATTACGCCGACACGGTCCTGCTGCCGCAGATGACGATCAAGGAGGCGGTGGCGATGTTCGAGAATGCCGAAAGCGACGCGCTGGTGGTGGTGGACAATGCCGAGGATCGGCACGTTATCGGGCTGCTGACCGAGCAGTATGCGCTGCGGCGCTATACCGAGGAGCTGGATCGAAGGCGGCGGGAATTGTCGGGGGAATAGCGGACTTTCCGGCCTCGAACATCAATCCGGGCGCCGACGGGCGTCGCCTGACGCAGCCTGAAGCCTTGCTCTCACGCCGATTAGCCTCGCGTTACCCCGCCGCGCGCTGAAGGTCGGGCCTTGCGCCGGGTTCGGCGGCGCGGCGCTGGTCGTGGTTCGCGGGGACAGCCGAACCGGGCGCGGCGGCGGCTTGCTGCCGGGCGGCGTCGCGGGCGCGGTGCTGCGCCGCGCTTTCCTGCATCGCGCGCAGCATGGCCGCGGCCTCCTTGCTGAGCGCGGCTGCCTGCGGCGTTTGCGGCTTCGGTTCGGACCGCGGTTCGGCGGATTTCGTGGAGCGGTGGTTGTAGACGTTTTGCAGCAGCCGGACGGTGCGGTGCTCGGCGGCGTTGAGCCTGACCGCCCGGGCGCGGAGACTGGCGCGCCGATCGTCCGGCATCTCCGCTCGGCCCTGGCGCGGCGGAGGTCGGCCAGCGCCGATTGCGAGAAGGCGATGATCTCGGTGACGAGCTGGAGCTCCAGCATCGAGTGGACGGGGTAGGCGCAGATCAGTTCATACGCGGCGTTGCGCGCCCGCGCTTGATCGCCGCCCGCGCCTTCGAGGAAGTATGGGGTCAGGTTGAACAGCGCCTGCTCGATCAGGTCGTCGCGGGCGCGTTCGGCGGGGTCTTCGGTCAAGGCTTCGGGGGCGGGCATGGCCGGCGGTCCATAAGTTCGTTGTTCGTTCTTTATATGTTCGCAAGATCCAAAATGCAAGGGCCTCGTCCCAACCGCCTCGATCGTCCCCCCGGCTTCCACACTCCGCAACATTATGCTATCAGATCGTGATTAGCGGGGCGATCATGGAAAAGTCGGTGTTTTGCGGCCGTGAGGCAGAGCTCGCGAAGCTGCGCCGCGAATGGGCGTGGGTCGTCGAGCATCGGCAGCCGCGCGTCGTTGTCCTGCTCGCCGACAACGGTCTCGGCAAAACGCGCCTGGTGCAGGAGTTTTACGGCTGGCTCTCCACGCACGGCGATGGTCCCGGCGACACCGGCTACTGGCCGGACGAACTGGAACTGCGGGGCGACAATCTGGAGGTGAACCCGCCCTTGGCCGGTTGCCGGCTCGACCGCGACTGGCCGTTCCTCGGGGGGCCTGTGCCTTCAGGAGGTTCAGCACCGCAACGTCGCGGTCGCCGGCATGGACGCCTGCCTGCGGGACCTGTCCGAAAATCTCGCGATGCTGACCGACGGTATCAGAATCCAGGACCGCAAGCGCCGCGTCCGGCCATGCCGGTGAGGCAAGACCCCTTAGCTCGACTTTCCGCATTTCAGGCGGCAAGACAAAAAGTCTCCACGAATCGTTTTAGCAAGCGAGCGGGGATTTCCACTCGTTCAGTCCGATGCCGGGACCCGCAAAAATCCTGCGGCGTCCAAAGTATCCTCCGGACCGCGGCAAGGGCATCGCTGAACGTCGGTTGAGACTTGTTGTACCAGGCTGCGGAATGCGGTCGAACCGCGGTGCCCGGTGCCGCCATCAACCCATGCGCCCAAATGGTGATCAGCGAGTAGAGACCGAGCAGCGCCGGGGTGGTGCGCAGGATCGCCAGATCCGACCATTGCCGCTGCGTCTCGACGCCCAGGTGCTCGCGGACCTCCTGGAAGGTGGTCTCGATCCGCCAGCGGAACACGAAGCGGCCGAGGATCGTGGCGGGTTCGAGATCGAGATCGGTGCACAGAAACGCCTGTGCGTCGCGCGCGCCGGATGGATCGCGCACCAGGACCCAGCGGATGAGAGCCGGCGGCAGGCCATTGGCGTACCAGACCGCGATGCCGGAGACATAGTCCAGCGCGCATCGCTGTCCGCCATACCACTCGGTCATCGTGACCCGTGTCCAAACGGTAGCCGGGTCGGTCAGCACCGCACTGAGTTTGGGCCGCTGTTTGCCTTTCAGCCGGGGCCGGCCGCGCTGGCCCGGACGGCGCGCGGGGGCCGGTTCGAACAGGCTGGCGTCCAGACGCAGGCGAGTGATCAGGCAAACATGGCGGCGGACGGCGGCGATCAGTTCCAATGCCGCGAAACTGCTGTCGGCCACCACCACCACGCGGCGGTCTGCCAGCCAGCGCTTGCTTTGCAGGATCGCCTGGCGAGCTCGGTCGGTCAGGGTCTTGTGCCGCTTGCCCAGCGCCTCGCTCCACCGCGCCGAGGGCGCCAGCACGGTCAGGAACGGCAGAGCCCACCGGCGGCCGGCAAACGGCACCGGCAGCGTCACCGCCAGAGACAACCAGCGCAGGCCGCTGGTCTTGACGAACTGGCCATGCGACGAACGCACCGGGTCGCGATAGATGCCGCGCGCCTTGATCTTCCCACCCCACCGCCGTTCGATCGTATCGTCGACCGCGATGACCACCTCGCCACTGGGCCACAGCACCGCGAGCAGATGCAGCAGCAACCTGCGCGCCACCTCGCGGGCATCCCAGCGCGCCCGGTTGAGCGCCTCATGGTAGCGGCCAAAGCCGGGCTGATCGGCCAGTCCCATGACGCGCAACGCCCGGGTGACGGTGCGCTTGCCGGGTGCCAGAACGGCGCCGGCAACCAGCACCAGGATGTGGCTCCAGACCGGTGCGGTGAAGCACGGGCGGAAAGTTGCCAGCCAGGATACCAGAATTGCCGGCACGGCGGCGGTGGCCGGGATGGATTCGATGCGCTCAGGTTTCATCGGAGTCTTCGAATCGCGACGGCCCGGCCGCGCAAGAGTTCGGATGCCGGCATCGTCTCAACAAACGGCGACATGGCCCGCGGCATCCCTTATCGTCGGCCGGGATGACTGACGCCATCATCCGGCAGATCGAAGACTTCCGCTGCCCGCGGGGAGCCTTGTTCGCGGAACGACGCAACCGCGGCTACACGCTCTACGCAGCAGCCTCAGGTGCTCCCGTGGCGCGGCTCCGTCCAACCGGCACGGATGGCAGGTTTGAAGTCCTCTACTGGTCGCTCTGGAAGGAGCGGTGGACTGCCAGCGGTCCGTTCGGACGCACCGTCCTGTCTATCGACGACGCACTACGGTTTATCGCTCACGAGGATATATTCTGGGTCATCACATGATCGTCCGCAGGCCAAAATGCGGAAAGTCGAGCTTAGGCGACGCCCAATAACAAGCGAATCCCGTGTGCTGTCCCCTTCCGTCATGGCCCGGCTTGTCCGGGCCACCCCCGCCAGCACGTGCCGCGACGGGTGGCCGGACAAGCCGGGCCATGACGTTTTGGGAAGCCCTGTCTCTGAAGCGGTAATTTTTGGCCGTCGCCTTACTTCCCCGCCCCGCATATCCTGGCTGTGAGCGTGTGCCGCGCCCACACCCCGCGTAACGACACCGGTACAGTCGAATCCTCGGGTAGCGCCTGCGTGAGAAGCCAATCCGTCGTTGCCCGGGGCCCGTCCTGCATGCCACGCTACCAGCCGGTATCGCGATCGGTACGGCTGTGTCTGGGCGCCGGACCGCGGGAGGAAAAACCTGAAAGCAGGCTGCTTCGCAACCGGCCGCGCAGGGAAACCAGTGCCAGGCGGCGGCCTTTTCGCAAGGAAGCCTCCAGCATGCTCGACACGCCAATCGTCAACACGTTTGCCCACGTCAAGCCCGGCGACACGCCCTGGATCAGCGACGGTCTGCGCGACTTCTTCGAGTATCGAGACCTCGGGGTTGCCGGCGCCACGGGCGGCCGGGTGATCGCTCAACTGGTCCGCGCCCGGCAAGCGCCGGAAAAGGGCACCGGATGGCACCAGCACCAGGCCGAGTTCCACATCGTGCTGATGCTGAAGGGCTGGGCCAAGTTCATGTATGAGGACAAGGAACACCTCGTCGCCGCCGGCGACTGCGTGCATCAGCGCCCCGGCATCACCCACTACCTGTTCGACTACTCGCCGGACATGGAATACCTGGAGGTCGTCGGCCCGGCGAATTTCGGCACGATCGATGTGGAAAGCACGGTCCCGGTGCCCACCCCGGCACCCTGGTAAGTGTCCGCGGCGGCCCTCCCGCGGGAGAGCCGCCGCGATGCCTCAGAACTCGACGTCGAGCTCGTCGATCTGGTCCGGCTCCTGCTGGGCGGCGGCGAACCATTCCTTCATCTCGGGCCACGCCGTGATCTGCTGGCAGTACCGCTCGCAGGTCTTGTCCATCTTCACGTCATAGCTGCGGAAGCGGGTGACCACCGGCGCGTACATCGCATCGGCGATGGTCGGCTTGGCGCCGAACAACCATGGTCCCTTCCAGGTTTCGAGACACTCCCGCCAAATTTCCGTGATGCGATCGATATCCGCCTGCACGGCAGACCAGACCGCGAAGCGGGGCCTGAACGTTCTGAGATTCATCGGCAGCGCCTCGCGCAGGACCGCGAATCCGGAATGCATCTCTCCCGAGATCGAGCGGCAGCGCGCGCGCGCCAGGCGATCCGACGGCAGCATGCCCGCGTTCGGAAAGGTTTCGTTCAGGTACTCGGCGATGGCCAGGGTATCCCAGATCATCAGGTCGTCATGCATCAACGCCGGGATCCGGATCGAAGAAGACTGCAATAACAGCTCCTTACGGTTCTCGGGATCATCCGGATCGACGATTTTTTCCTCGAAGCTCAGCCCCGCCAGGCGCACCAAAAGGTAGCCGCGCAATGACCACGAGGAATAATTTTTGCTGCTTATGAGAAGCGTGGCTCCCGCCATAGTGACAACCCCTGATCCTGCTGGCATGCTGCGTCGCGATATAACAACAGCTTCGGTGTGGTGGCGAGGCCTTGTGTTAGCGTGACGACATTCTAATGACATACGTCCGGGAATGATAGAGATTGGTCGATAACAAGGGTGGCGTGGCGCGGCAGGCAATGATCTATAAAATTTACCAGGCGCAGGCTGACCTGCTGTTTCCCGCTCGTCAACTCGCCAAACTTGGCGCTGGCGTGCTCAAATCCATCGACATGGGGGAGTATACCCCGGCGCCGCTGCGGCAACTGGGCGCCGCGTGCAGCATGCTCGCCGACGGCGGACTGACTCACAGCCGCCCCGATTACGGCTTCAAGACCACCCGTATGGGCAACGATGTCGTTGGCGTCATTGAGGAATCACGCTTCGAGACTCCCTTCGGCACGCTGCTGCGGTTCCGCAAGGACACTGACGTGGTGCAGCCGCGGGTGCTGGTCGTCGCGCCGATGTCGGGCCACTTCGCCACGCTGCTGCGCGGCACCGTCGCGGTGCTGCTGCCGGACCATGACGTCTACATCACGGACTGGAAGAACGCCCGCGACATCCCGCTGTCGGAGGGCACCTTTGGTTTCGACGAGTACGTCGACACGATGATCCGCTTCATGGAGGTCCTCGGCGAGGGCAGCCACATGATTGCCGTGTGCCAGCCATGCGTGGCCGCGTTGGCTGCAACGGCGGTCATGGCCGAGACGCATAACCGCGCCCAGCCACGCAGCCTGACGCTGATGGCGGGGCCGATCGACACGCGGCAGAACCCGACCAAGGTGAACGAGCTGGCGAAGGGCCACTCGATCGAATGGTTCGAAAAGAAACTGATCGCCCGGGTGCCGTGGCGCTATCCCGGCGCCTTTCGCCGGGTCTATCCGGGCTTCCTCCAGCTCACCGCCTTCATGTCGATGAACCTGGACCGTCACATCAACGCCCACATGGCGCAGTACCGTGCGCTGGCCTGCGGCGACGTGGTCGCCGCCGACGCGCACCGGAAATTCTACGACGAGTATAACGCGGTGATGGATCTGCCGGCGGAGTTCTACCTGGAGACGGTGCAGAAGGTGTTCCAGGACCACGACCTGCCGCTGGGCAAGCTGACGTGGCACGGCCAGCCGGTCCGGCCGCAGGCGATTCGCCGCACCGCGCTGCTGACGGTCGAAGGGGAGCGCGACGACATCTGCGCCGTCGGCCAGACGATGGCGGCGCTGGACCTGTGCACCGGTCTGCGCAACAGCCAGAAACGGCAGCATCTGCAGGCCGGGGTGGGCCACTATGGCGTGTTCAGCGGCTCGCGCTGGGCGCGGGAGGTTTATCCAAGGGTGCGCGCCATGATCGAAGTAACAAATCATTAGACGGTTGGAGATGATTGAGGCAAGAGACCGCCTGTCCCCGATCTGACCGGACAGCGCCCGCTCGACATGGAAGAGCTGGATATCATCGGTGCGACTTTCGGAAACGAAAAGTCGTCCTTCCGGCATGATTTTCTGCGCCACTACGATACGCTGTTCGCCGCCATGCGCCGGGAGGCGTTCAATTTCATCGAGGTGGGGCTGTTAAATTACGCGTCGGTCGCGACGTGGCGATCGTATTTCGAGAATGCGACGATCATCGGGGTGGACAGCCAGGACCAGGGCCTCGCCCGGGATGAAGACGGGATTATCGTCGTGTCCGGCTCGCGCGATGATCCGGGCTTCCTGTTCGATCTGACCCGCCGGTATCCGCCCCGCATCATCATCGACGACGGCTCGCACCGTTCCCAGCACGTCCTGTTCACCTTCGAGACCTTGTTTCCGGCGCTTGAACCGGGCGGGTACTACGTGATCGAGGGCATCCGCTCGCTGCAGGCGGCGTCTCGCGATCTGCGCCGCGGCAGTCAGCCGCAGGTCGATCCGATCGACTATGTCTTCGAGCTCAGCCGGAGCCTGATGACGGGGCAACTGGATCCCGCACTGGATTGGGGTTTCCGCGGTTACGCCCGGAACTGGGTCGACGAGGTGCTGATGTATTGCCAGTGCTGCGTGATCAGGAAGCGGCCGGCGCTGGTGCGCGACGCCTCGCAGTTGGATGCGGTCGAACGGCTCGCCACGTCGATCGGCACCGCCGAAGCGTGGGAGCGGGCGGCGATGTTCATCAACGGCAATGGCGGCGGCGCTGATCGCACCATTGCCGCACTGAACGCCGCGGTCCGGATCAAGCCGTCCAGCCGGTTGTTCCGCTACCTGAGCGAGATGGAGGCCGCGGCCGGACGCATGGAGGAAGCGCTGAAGATCGCGCGGCGTGCCGCCTATATTGAGGCCGACGAACACGACCGGACGGAGTCGCTGGAACACTACGGCAATATGCTGATCGCGGGCCGCCAGACGAACAAGGCCGTCGAGGTGTTCACGGCGGCGCTGGAGGGTGTGACCCATCCGGCGATCCGTCATCGCATCCTGGCGAGGATTGCCGAGCACCAGCGCCGGGTTTGACAGCCGAGTGCCGTTCGTTCCGTCCGAAATGGCAGGGCTGTGTTGACCTGATTGGCCGGATAGGTCCGGGGCGGGTTTGCCGCCGCGTTTTAACACGGAGTTCACGGAGACCCACGAAGTCGCACGGAGGCTTCCGGTAGGTTCCAGCCTGGCAGTCTTGTACAGGAGGCCGGCCGCCTTTGCCGCCGCTTGCCCGCACAAGGCGTGGATGCCGACCCCTTGTCGGCATGGCGAGGCGGCGCGGCCCGAGAGCAGATTTCAGCGGCGTCTGGCATTGGCGGCCGCGCTTGCCCGCGCATGCGGCTTGCGCGAAGCGCAACCGATTTCTTCTTCGTGGTTCTTTGTGGCCTCGGTGTTAAAGAATCGGCTGGCGCCCGGGTAACCTCGGCGCATGTCGCCCGCGCGGGTCCGGTTCGCCGCCACTCCAACCTCGGCCATGGACACGCAGGACGGCCTGTGCCGGACAGTTCACGTCGGCGCCATTGCGGCTCGCGCCGGCTTTCGGCGCCGTGCCGTCGGCTGCCACCGCAAATCCTTGCGTTGAATGGACGAGCCACCCACAATATCCGGGCTACAGGCGACTCGAATCGCACCACTGAAACAGGATTACGCATGGACGGGATGAACCGCGCGGCCACCGAAAATCCGATCCGGTTCGACCTGATGACCGAAAATCCCGTCTACAAACCGTTCCGCTACCCTTGGGCCTACGAAGCCTGGATGACGCAGCAGCGCGTGCATTGGCTGCCGGAGGAAGTGCCGCTCGCCGACGACGTCAAGGACTGGCACCGCAACCTCACGGACGGGGAACGGAACCTGCTGACGCAGATCTTCCGCTTTTTCACCCAGGCCGACGTCGAGGTGAACAACTGCTACATGAAACATTACAGCCAGGTGTTCAAACCCACCGAGGTGCTGATGATGCTGTCGGCCTTCTCCAACATCGAGACCATTCACATCGCCGCCTACAGCCATCTGCTCGACACCATCGGCATGCCGGAAATCGAGTACACGGCATTCCTCAAATACAAGGAGATGAAGGACAAGTTCGACTACATGCAAGGTTTCTCGGTCGCTTCACGTTTCGAGATCGCTCGCACCCTTGCCGCGTTTGGCGCCTTCACCGAGGGGTTGCAACTGTTCGCCTCGTTTGCGATCCTGTTGAACTTTCCCCGGTTCGGCAAAATGAAGGGGATGGGGCAGATCGTCACCTGGTCGGTGCGCGACGAGAGTCTGCACTGTGCCTCGATCATCAAGCTGTTCCGCACCTTCATTCAGGAAAATCCTGAGCTGTGGACAGAGGATTTGCGTCGCGAGCTGTACCTGAGCTGTGCTACCATCGTCTCGCATGAGGACGCCTTTATCGACCTGGCGTTCGAACAAGGCTCCGTGGAGGGCCTCACATCGCGTGAGGTGAAGCAATATATTCGCTACATCGCCGATCGGCGGTTGATCGAACTGGGGCTGAACGCACTTTTCCACGTGGCGAAGAACCCGTTGCCGTGGTTGGATGAGATGCTCAATGCGGTGGAGCATGCTAATTTCTTTGAGAACCGTGCGACCGAGTACAGCAAGGCGTCCACCTCCGGGAGTTGGGAGGAGGCTTTCGGCGACCCGCCGTCCCGCGAAGAGGCGGATGGCCCGATTGCAATCAAGAGTTGACTTTTGCAACGATTTGGCCGGAAACTATATTGGGTGGTCTGCTCCGCCTGCCGGGCGGAGAGACTGAACGAGGTCGTCTGGGCGATGGCTATCATTAAGCGACACAGTGATGTTATCGGCGCCGGGAATGTTTCCTCGCCGGGTACCGGATGTTTAACCCAATTTTCACGGTGCGGTTGTTTCGTTGTGCATGATGCCCATCGTGATCTAAATCAAACCATGTCAACGTGTTGCGGGATAGCCGCATGAAACCCGTGCCGGACGGCACTACGGGAGGAGTCGATGGGCACTACCATCATGTTAGGGGCGACGGTGAGCCAATCTGAGGACGAGGCCGGGAGAGAAATTGGCACAGGCGGCGCGCCGCGATACAGCAGGCGCCTGTCCGACAAGATCCTGATCGCCTTTCATCACGCATGTGACCAGTCGGATTTCGAGGTCGCGGAAGAGTTGCTCCGCGTGCTGGAGATGATGCTGACCCGCCGTCCGCTGACGCCCGACGGCACCCGACGGCGCAACATGGAGAGCCTCGTCGCCGCGCATGAGCGGCTCTGGCACCTGCGGCATCCGAACGCGGACGGGTTTTAGCGGCCGGCGCGGGGGGCATCCTCCCTCCCTGCGTCGTGGGTCGCCGGAGCATGTGAAAGTCCAGCCATAGGGCTTGGCCCGGCCACCCGGGACTTGCGGTGCGGTCGGGTGGCAAAGTCGTGGATGGCCGGCACAAGGCCGACCATGACACAGAAGTACAGCCCCCGCCGAGCCAACTAATTTAGAGCGATGCCTGCGACTAAGACCAAACTGATCTAACCGTCGATATCCAGGGCGGCACCGTCCCTCAGGATTGCCTGAGCGGCATCCGTGAACGCCCCATCCGCCTGATGCAGGACCAGCCCCGGCATCAGCCTCATCGCTGCGCGGCCCTGCCTGACTCCGCGCAGCAGTACCAGCTTCGCCGCACGTCCCTGTTTCGGCCAGAGCGGGAAGATCACGGTGCAGGGGCTGTCGGCGACGGCCATTGCCGCCAGGCTCGCCGGAACCATCTCCGCCGAGACGATCAGGGTCAGGGTTCCGCGGCCGCGCAGGCAGCGGCTCAGCCGCCCGATCCAGGTTGCGATCAGCCCATCGGGCGCCCGCTTGGCGGTTTCCCGCGCATCGCTCGGCGACCCGGTGCCCCCCGCGGCGTGGTACGGCGGGTTGGCGAAAGCGTGGTCTATCAACTCCGGCAGCGCGGCCGTCTCGATCGCGCCGGCAATGATGCCGATGCCTCCGAATCCGTTGGCGGCGGCGTTGGCCGCGGCCAATTGCGCCGCCTCGGCGTCGATCTCAACGCCCGCCGCCCGCAGTCCCGGGACCCGGGCGCAAAGGCAAAGCAGCGCCGCGCCGGCACCGGTTCCCGCTTCGAGCACCGACTCCGATTGTCGCGCCGGAATCGAGGCCGCGAGCAGCACCGGCTCGATCCCGCTGCGAAATCCGGCCGCGGGCTGGGCATAGCGCACCTGCCCGCCGAGCAGGTGACCGTCCGTCGCGGTCACAATTCGCCGGCTTCCCGGAGAATCCGGCATGCGCGGTCGTAATCCTGCGAACCGACCATCAGCCGGCGGGGAATCGCGCCCGCGCTGCCCTCCGTGATGCTGGTATAGGTGTCGAGCACCGTCGTCTCGATCCCCGCGTCCGCCAGAAGCGCGGCCAGGAATGACAGCTGGACGGGGTCGTTGGAGATAAGGACAGCCTGCATGAGCAGATGGTGGCCTGTATGGTGCTTGTCCGCAACAGGGTCCCGGTGGCCGGAGGTCAGGCATTGAAACCGCAGCATATTTTCCATGGGCAATAGTTTTTCCTCGCGATCGGAGACGGCGCGACGCAAAGCTTTCCTATGCGCGGGCGCCGTGCTGCTCCAGTATGTTGCCTTGACCCGGTTTGATGACGGCCGATATGAAGAGTGCTCTTTCAGGCAAAAGTCGGGAGTCCGAGTTGGGCGGCATCGCCAGTACCCTTGAGTTAGGCGCGTCGCCCGGGTCCGTTTCCACAGCGGACGTGACCGAGGATGCATTGTCCGCCCTGGTCGGCCTCGTGCAGGCGGACCTGGAGGCTTGCAACGAGGTTATCGTCTCGCGGATGGACAGCCCGGTCGCGCTGATCCCGCAACTGGCCGCGCATATCGTCGCAGCGGGCGGCAAGCGCCTGCGGCCGTTGCTGACCCTGGCCTCTGCCGGCCTGTGCGGCTATCCGGGCGCGTCGGGGGGCGCCAGGCACATCGACCTCGCCGCCTGTGTCGAGTTCATCCACACCGCCACCTTGCTGCACGACGACGTCGTGGACGAAAGTGCGCTGCGGCGCGGGCTTGCCTCGGCCAACGCGATTTTCGGCAACAAGGCATCGGTGCTCGTCGGCGACTTCCTGTTCGCCAGATCCTTCCAGTTGATGGTGGATGACGGCTCGCTGCGGGTGCTGGCGATCCTGTCGAAGGCCGCGGCGACGATCGCCGAGGGCGAGGTGCTACAACTGGTGACCCAGAATGACCTGTCGACGACCGAGGGCCGCTATCTGGAAGTCATCCAGGGCAAGACCGCCGCACTGTTCGCCGCCGCCTGCCAGATCGGCGCCGTCGTCGCCGATCGGCCGGAGCGGGAGGAGGCAGCGCTGGCAGATTACGGGATGAAGCTGGGCATCGCGTTCCAGCTTGTCGACGACGCGCTGGATTACGTCGCGGATGAGGCGAGGCTGGGCAAGACCATCGGCGACGACTTCCGTGAAGGCAAGATCACCCTGCCGGTGCTGACTGCCTTCCTCGCCGGCGATGAGCAGGAAAAGGCGTTCTGGCAGCGGACGATCGAGACGCTGGAGCAGACCGACGCGGATCTCGACCATGCCATGCGGCTGATCGCCGAACATGACGCGATCAGGGTGACATTGGATCGCGCGCAGCGGTTCTCGCAGGAGGCCAAGGACGCGCTGCTGGTGTTCCCGGACGGTCCGATCCGGCGGGCTTTGTCAGGGGTGGCGGACTACACGGTGCAGCGGCTGCGGTAGCCCATTTTTTGTGTCATGGCCGGGCCAAGCCCCTTTGCTATCAGGGTAAGGGTGCACGCGGAGCACAGCGTTCTCCCCATTCGTCATGGCCCGGCTCGTCCGGGCCACCGCCGCAAGCAGGTGCCGCGACAGGTGGCCCGGACAAGCCAGGCCATGACGGTGAGGGAACCAGGCGCCGGGGCAAGCTTTTCTCTTCTTCGCCCTTATCCTGATAGCAATGTGGCTCGGCCCGACCATGATACGCGTTCGATGATGACCGCATCAGCCACGCCTCGTTATCGTGGCACAACACGCCAGGGTGTGGCAGGTTGATCCCTATGGAATTGCGGTCGCAAAACAGTGGCGAAACGCTTCAAGCAACGGGGTAAGCCTGTCTCGCGGGACGGTGGCTACGGTCAAAATCGCCGGTCGGCACTCAACGACGGACCGCCCCCCGCCCGGTTGCCGGATACGGCGATCGTGCAGGTCGTCGGCATCGACTCGGACGGGGACGCGCTCGCCCGTCCGGTGGAGTGGGACAAGTCCGGCGGACCGCCGCCGCAGATACGCATGGCGCCGGAAAAGGCAGGAACTGCGGCCCTCGCGCCCGGGGAACGCGTCCTCGCCAGCCTCCAGCCGTTCGGACCGGGCCGCTACGACGGCCGCACCCTGCGCCGCATCAGCGAAACCCCCGGCCGCATCCTGGGCATCTACAAGCGGGGGCGGCTGGAAAACCGCATCATTCCGACCGATCGGCGGTCCAAGGCCGAATGGATCGTTCCGCACGGCAAGGACTCCGGCGCCGAACCGGATGAGATCGTGTTGGCCGAGCCGATCCCCGGCAACCAGCAACTCGGCCTGAAGCCGGCCCGCGTGATCGAGCGGCTGGGCAAGCTGGGCGACGCCCGCTCGATCAGCCTGATCGCGATTCACACCCACGACATCCCGCAGATCTTCCCCGAAGCCGCGCTGCACGAGGCCGAGCACGCCGGTGCGGTGCCGCTCGGCAGCCGCACCGACCTGCGCCATCTCAGGCTGATCACCATCGACGGCGCCGATGCCCGCGACTTCGACGACGCGGTCTACGCCGAACCGGATGCCGGCAACCTTGGAGGCTTCCGCCTGGTGGTCGCCATCGCCGACGTGGCGCACTACGTCCGCCCCGGGTCCGCGCTCGACCGCACGGCCGGTTTCCGCGGCAACAGCGTGTATTTCCCCGACCGCGTCGTGCCGATGCTGCCCGAGGCGCTGTCGAACGGCTGGTGCAGCCTGCGGCCGAACGAAGACCGCGGCTGCCTGTTCGTCGAGATGCATATCGACCGCACCGGCCGCAAGACCGCGCACCGCTTCGGCCGGGGCCTGATGCGGAGCGCCGCCCGCCTAACCTACGAGGAGGTCCAGGCGGCGCATGACGGACATGACGACATCGGCGCGCCGTTGCAGCACCTGTATGCCGCATTCAACGCCCTGCTGGCGGCCCGGCTGGAACGCGGCTCGCTCGACCTCGACCTGCCGGAGCGCAAGGTGGTGCTGGACGACAACGGCCACGTCCTCAGCGTGGCGCCGCGACCGCGCCTGGATAGCCACCGGCTGATCGAGGAATTCATGGTGCTGGCGAACGTCGCCGCCGCCGAGGAACTCGAGCGGCTGCACGAGCCGTGCATGTACCGTGTCCACGCGCCGCCGTCGGAGGAAAAGCTCGACTTTTTGCGTGCTTTTCTGGCAACACTCGGCGTCTCTTTGTTGCCGTCCAACCAGCTTCATCCACGCGACCTGGACCGCGTGCTGCGGCGTTTCGCCGACACGCCGGACGCCATCGTGGTCAACGAGGTGATGCTGCGCAGCCAGTCGCAGGCGGCCTACAGTCCCGACAATATCGGCCATTTCGGCCTGGCACTGGCCAGATACGCGCATTTCACCAGTCCCATACGGCGATACGCCGATCTGCTGGTGCACCGGGGACTGATCCGGGGATTGAAACTGGGGGACGACGGACTGACCGCGGCGGAGGTCGAGACCTTCCCGGAGACCGGCGAACGCATCACCGAAACCGAACGCCGCGCCCAGGCGGCCGAGCGAGAGGCCATAGACCGTTACCTATCCGCCTTCATGTCTGATAAGATCGGCGCACGCTTCGCCGCCCGCATATCGGGGGTGACCCGTTTCGGTCTGTTCGTCACGGTGACTGAATCCGGGGCGAGCGGGATCGTTCCCTTCGCAACCTTACCGGACGATTTTTGGCAGTATGATGAGCGGGACCAGACCGTGACCGGCCGCCGCACCCAGCAGGTGTTCCGCCTGGCTCAGGAGGTCGAGGTGCTTTTGTCGGAAGCCAACCCGGTGACCGGCGGCATGGTCTTCAACGTGCTCGTGGAGCGCCAGGCGGCGCCGAAGGGCAAGCGCGGCACCAATCCATCGGGGAAACGGCCCCGCTTCTCGTGATCCGGCTCGGTTTCCTGTTGATGCTGTTTGCGTTCAGCCGGGCGCAGGCACAGACCCAGATCGGCGCCGGCCTCGATCAGGAGCGGATGACCGCGGTCTACGCCGAGGCGCTGACCTTCATGGCCCCGCGCATCCTCGACCCGGTATCGGTGCCGCAACTGACGGTGTGGGGCCTGCAAGGATTGACGACCCTCGATCCGGCGCTGCGCATCGGGGTGCGGGACTTGCACCTGCAGTTGTTCCGCCTGGATGCCACCGTGCTGGAGACCCCCACGCCGCGGGACGACACGCCCTTGGCCTGGGCGCGGACCGCGGCCTTGATCACCGCCGCAGGCTATCCGCTGTCGGCGCCGCTGCGGCGGGCCGGTACGCAGGGGATCATCCAGGTGTTCTTCGATGAGATGCTCGGGCGGCTGGACCCCTATTCGCGCTACGTGGCGCCGCTGCAGGCTGGCGAGGATCGCGCGCGGCGGGCGGGCAGGGCGGGTATCGGCCTGACCCCGGGGCTGCGCGGCCGGCTGGTGGATGTGCGGGACGTCATACGCGACAGCCCGGCGGCGATCGCCGGGATCAGGGCAGGGGACATTCTTTTGGCCATCGACGGTCAGCGGACGCAGGACCAGGATCCGGCGACGGTGGCCGCCCTGCTGTCCGGGCCCGAAGGCTCCGCGGTGACGGTTTCCTGGCGCGGGCGCGACGGGCGGACGCGCGATGCGCAGATGATCCGCGTCATGGTTCCGCCCGAGACCGTATTCGCCCAACGTGCCGGTGACCTGGTGGTGCTGCGGATTACCAGCTTCAGCGGCACCACCGCCTCGCATCTGGCACTGTCGGTGCAGGACGCAATGTCGGAGCCGCGGCCGGTGCATGGCATCGTGCTGGACCTGCGCGACAACCGGGGCGGGCTGCTGCATCAGGCGGTGACGGCCGCCGACACGTTCCTGCCGGCCGGGGTTGTCGCGACGACCATCGGGCGCGATCCGGATGCCAGCCATATCTGGCGCTCCGCCGAGGGCGAACTGGCGGAGAACGTGCCGCTGATCATTCTGGTCGATGGCCGCACGGCGAGTTCCGCCGAGATTCTGGCCGCGGCGCTGGCGGATCGCGGGCGGGCGGTGGTCGTCGGCAGTTCGACCGTGGGCAAAGGGCTGGTGCAGACGATCGATCCCCTCCCGGATGGCGGCGACCTGTTCGTGACCTGGAGCCGCGTGCTGGCGCCATTGGGTTGGCCGCTGCAAGGGCTGGGCGTGCTGCCTCAGGTTTGCACCAGCCTGGGGACGGACGCGCTGAACCGGCAGCTTGCGGATCTGTCGGAGGGATACCAGCCGATGACGGCCGCGCTGCGGCGCGCGCGCGCGGCGCGGGCACCGGTGCCGCCGTCGGAAGTGCTCGACATCCGGGCGCCGTGTCCCGGGGCGGAAGGGCGCGCCGCCGATCTGGAGGCGGCGCGGACGCTGATCGCCAATCCGGCGGCTTATGCGGCGGCGCTGCTGCCACCGATGGTAGACCGGTAGGGCAAGCAGCAGCTTCGGGGACGCCCGGGAATAAGCGAATCGTGATCCCTCGTCATGGCCCGGCTTGTCCGGGCCACCCCCGCCGCACGGTGCTGCGACAGCTGGCCCGGACGAGCCGGGCCATGACGTTTCAGGAAGCCGTCGCGCCGGAAGATACTGCCTTAGCAAAGTATTATCATTACACTATTTGATCTTTATCGGCGCGTTTCGGCTGTAGCTTCCGCGGCTACCGCGCACGCCTCGCACCGGCCAGCGCCGCCGAGAAGAAGGAGACGCCATGAGAGCCGGATTGCTTACTGTTGGAATTACAGCCGGGGCGCTATTTTGCCTCAGCGTTCCTTGTCGCGCGGCGGAGGTGGTTGGCAGCGGCGGCTTGTGTCTCGATGTCCGGGGCGGCGGCGACGCGGATGGGACGCCTGTCATCATGTTTCATTGCCACGGTGGCGATAATCAGCAATGGTTCTTCAGGTCCGGTCAGGTAATAAGCAGCAGCGGCAAGTGCCTCGACGTGGCGGGAGGCAACCCGGGCGACGGAACTCCGGTTATCCTGTTCCGTTGCCATGACGGCGCGAATCAGCACTGGACCTTCCTCGACGGCGAGATCGTCGGCATCGGCGACAAGTGCCTCGACGCGAAGGCGGGCGGGCAGCACGACGGCACCGCGGTGGTGCTTTTCCATTGCCATGGCGGTCCCAATCAGCGGTGGTGGACGCAATAGTGCCGATGCGTTTCCGTGGGGCCGCTCTAACCGAGCACCAGATCGTCGCGGTGCACCATCTCATCGCGACCGCGCCAGCCCAGGATCGCCTCGATCTGATCCGACCGGTGCCCGGCGATCTGCTGCGCGTCGGAACTGGCATAGGCCGACAGGCCGTGCCCCAGCACCACCCCACCGGGACCGGCGATCGTCACCGGATCGCCGCGCTCGAATGTGCCTTCGACCGACCGCACGCCCGCCGGCAACAGCGATCGACCCGCCGCCAGGGCCTTGACCGCGCCGGCGTCCACGGTCAGCACGCCCTGCGGCGACAGGCTGCCGGCGATCCAGCGCTTGCGAGAGGTGCGTCCTTCCGGCGCAGGCAGGAACCAGGTGCAGCGGGCGCCGCGCTCGAGCGATTGGAGCGGGCGCTCCACCTTGCCGATGGCGATGGCCATGGCGCAGCCGGCCTGCGTCGCGATGCGGGCGGCGACCAACTTGGTGCGCATGCCGCCCGATGAGTAGCCCGGCGGCGGCTCCCCGCCCATCGCTTCGATGTCCGGCGTCAGCGCCTCCACCACCGGGATATGCGCCGCCTCCGCATTCCGCCGCGGATCGGCCGTATACAGCCCGTCAATATCCGACAGCAAAATCAACTGATCGGCTTTTACCATCTCCGCGACCCGGGCGGCGAGTTGGTCGTTGTCGCCGAAGCGGATTTCCGCGGTGGCGACGGTGTCGTTTTCATTGATGACCGGCACGCAGCGCAGGTGCAGCAGCGTGTCCAAAGTCTCCCGCGCGTTGAGGTAGCGGCGGCGGTCCTCGGTATCGTCCAGGGTCAGCAGCAACTGGGCGGCGGTGAGGCCGCGTGCCGACAGTGCCTCGCTCCAGGCCTGCGCCAGGCGGATCTGGCCGACGGCGGCGGCGGCCTGCTTTTCTTCCAGCTTCAGGCGCTTGTGCGTCAGTCCGAGCGTCCGGCGTGCCAGCGCGATGGCGCCGGAGGAGACCACGATGACGTCCGTTCCGCGGGCGCGCAGGTCCTGGATGTCGGCGGCGATACTGTCCAGCCAGGCGGCCCGCGGCCCGCCTTCTCTTTGATCCACCACCAGGGCACTGCCGATCTTGACGACGATGCGGTGGGCGGAGGCGAGCGAAGGCGTCACGCGGCGTGCTCCTGCTCCGCTTCGGCGCGGCGCTTGGCGTGGATGGTGTTTTGCAGGACGCGCAGCAGTTCCGGCACGCCCTGGCCAGTGGCGCCGGACAGCAGGTAGACCGGCGCGCCCGATGCCTTGCGCAAAGCCGCCAGCCGGGCGGAAGTCTCGCGCGGGGTCATCGCGTCGGACTTGTTCAGGCCGATGATCTCCGGCTTGTCCCCCAGGCCTCCGCCATAGGCGGACATCTCGCCGCGCACGGTGCGCCAGGCCTTCACCACGTCTCCGGCAGCGCCATCGACCAGATGCAGCAGGACGGCGCAGCGCTCGACATGGCCGAGGAAGCGGTCGCCGAGGCCAGCGCCCTCATGCGCGCCTTCGATCAATCCGGGGATGTCGGCCAGCACGAATTCTTCGGACGCCGACAGCCGGATCACGCCAAGCTGGGGATGCAGGGTGGTGAACGGGTAATCGGCGATTTTCGGGCGAGCGGCGGAGACGACCGACAGGAAGGTGGATTTCCCGGCATTCGGCAGCCCCACCAGCCCGGCATCGGCGATCAGCTTCAGGCGCAGCCAGATCCACATTTCCTCACCCGGGAAGCCCGGCGTGTGCTGGCGCGGCGCGCGGTTGGTCGAGGTCTTGAAGTGGGCGTTGCCGAAGCCTCCGTCGCCGCCGCGCAGCAGCGTCACCCGCTTTCCCGCAACGTCCATGTCGGCCAGCATCGTCTCCTGGTCGTCGGCAAAAATCTGGGTGCCGACGGGGACCTTGATGACGATGTCATTGGCGCCCGCGCCGGTGCGATCGGAACCTGACCCGTTCCCGCCCTTGGGGGCGCGGAAATGCTGCGTGTAGCGGAAGTCAATCAGGGTGTTGAGGTTATGCTCGGCGACGAAGATGATGTCGCCGCCCTTGCCGCCGTTGCCGCCGTCGGGACCGCCGAACTCGATGAACTTCTCTCGCCGGAAAGCGACCACCCCGTCGCCGCCGTCGCCGGAGCGGAGGTAGATCTTGGCCTGGTCGAGGAATTTCATGACGGATTTCCAAAACAGAAACGGGGGCCGGAATGCACCGGCCCCCGTCCGAACGCTGAAGCGGGTGCGGTGCTTATTCGGCGGCGACCGGTAGCGGCTCCACGGAGATATGCACCTTGCCCTCGGACTTGCGGGCGAACTTCACGTGCCCGTCCACCAGGGCGAAGATGGTGTGATCGCGGCCGAGGCCGACATTGGTGCCGGGATACCACTTGGTGCCGCGCTGGCGCACCAGGATGTTGCCGGCAACGACCTTCTCGCCGCCGAACTTCTTGATGCCGAGGCGTCGGCCTTCGGTATCGCGGCCGTTGCGGGAGGACCCGCCTGCTTTTTTATGGGCCATGGCGGATTACTCCTGCGGTTCGGCGGTTTCGGCGGGCTCGGCTGCTGCCGCCGGCTCCGGCGCTGTGTAGGTCTGGCCGTTGGCGTTGATGCCGGCGACGCGCAGCACTGTCACGCACTGGCGGTGGCCGTTGCGGCGGCGACTGTTCTGCCGGCGGCGCTTCTTGAAGATGATGATCTTGTCGAGCCGGTCCTGGGCGATCACCGTCGCGGTGACCGAGGCGTCGGCGATCGTCGGCGCGCCGATGGTCAGGTTGCCCTCCCCGCCGACGGCAAGGACGTCGGTGAACGTGACGGTTCCGCCGGCTTCGGCGTCCAGCTTCTCGACCTTCAGGACCGCGTTGGGAGTGACGCGATACTGCTTTCCGCCGGTGCGGATGACAGCAAACATGGGGGCAAAACTTTCAAGACACTGCAAATGAGCCGCCCGGAGCAGAGACGCCCGGTGACCGGAAGCGGCGGGTTATAGCGGCGGGCGGCGCGGTGTCAACCGCGAATTTGGCTGAAATGGTAGATTGGTCAGCAACTTGCTCATGTCACCGACGGGTGGAAAGAAACCCTGCACGAGGGGATGACCAAAGCCCGCGTTGAGTCCCCGCCGATCCGGCCGATGGTCGCGACGGATGTGCCGGGGGTCGCGCTGGATCAGAGGTCAGCGGCAGGCTGAAAGCCGAGTGCCGGCGCGAGATGGTGAAACGCAACGGCGGGACGCCCCGCGGGTGTTCCCGATCGTCGGCCACGCCAGCCGTATCGACGGCTTGATGCGGTGAGGCGAGGGACCCGGGGCGTCCGCCAGCGGCTCGGTCTTTGCAGTGCAGGCGGAGCGGCGTGTGATACCAGTTCGCGTTGAGAGCGACTCTTGCCATCGACCGTCATGGGCCATGACGGGGAAGCGAGGCTCGATGGGTCAAACTCAATGCGGATTGGTATGAGACGCTCGGTAGGGGACCAGGGGACAACGGCAGGGGCGCGAGGACGTTCGATCTTCGTGCCTTGATTCAATTGCAGAACCAGCAATTCATCCGGTGGCGCGAAACACCCGAGGCGGGTGCCGCTATCGGCAATAATGTTACCACGAAGACACGAAGCCAGGAGATGCGAAAGCCGGCGCGCTAGCGAAGGTGGCGTCAAGCGCCCGGCGGCTGGGCACTCGACTGTCAGTTTTCTGGTACTCCCCATCTTCGTAAGCCCTCCACTCCTGTCGGGTCGCCTTTCCGGTACTCAGGCGACGCCCAGGAATGAATTAAGGGTTTGTGCGGCGCGAAGCCGCCGCACAAACCCCATTGGACGAACGCGGTGGGGAGTGGGGAATTTATCGAGCGCTATGGATATTTCACTTTGGGCGCCCGGCGCCGAGGCGGATAGTTGCGGCTCGGCTGTGGTGTCCCGACGGGCACGACCGCCGCATCCCCGTGGAAGACGGCCGTTTCAGGATGGCCGGCGGTGTTGTTCGGGTCAATGCAAACCTCATAAACTGCGCTGAGCTGCTCCGGTGAGCGCCGATAATGCGCCGCCAACCGGCGCCCTGCCCGGATGTAGCGCTCCTGTGTTCCCGCAGCCAATCCGGCGAGGGTCATGTCCTCGATCATCCGCTGACGCAGTGGCGACATGGTGATCTCCTTTCGCTGACGGTCCGCCGGGCAACCTGACGCCCGCGCGGCATCAACAAAAATACACCCGTCAATGCTGCCCCGCGTTCACCACCGCTCAGACCTCGGCGAAGCCGTTCCGTCCAATAAGCGAATTGGCGGGTCCGTCCCCCTTCCGTCATGGCCCGGCTTGTCCGGGCCACCTCCTCCGCACGGTGCCGCGACAGGTAGCCCGGACGAGCCGGGCCATGACGGTTTGACGAAGCCGCCGGGGCCGAAGCGCTAATCATTGGGCGCCCCCTAATCAGCGAAGACTGTACCGGCGGCGGCAGCAAAGCTTTCTCCGCCGCCAGCCGGTGTGCCATTCACGGGACCGGTTGGGGTCCGCGCCAGCATGTGCCGTCGCACCGTGACGTCCTGCCGGGTCTGCCCCGAAGTTGCGCACGCTATCCACAGCCGTCCACAGGCTGTGCCCGATGCGCGCTATCGCATGCTGCGCTAAGATGCCTTTGTGAACACCATCGACTCGCCGCTCTTCGGCCTCTCCCAGCGACTCCCCCCTCCAACCTGCAGGCGGAGCAAGCCTTGCTCGGCGCGCTGCTCGCCAACAACAAGGCGTATGAGCGGGTCTCCGAGTTCCTTGCCCCGGAGCATTTCGCCGATCCGATCCACGGCCGGATCTACCAGGCCATCGTCCGCCGCGTGGAAGCCGGCCAGCTTGCCGACGCCGTCACCCTGAAGGCGGAATTCGAGCACGCCGGCATCCTTGAGGAAGTCGGCGGCACCGCCTACCTGACCCAGCTTCTGACCGCCATGGTGGGCATCATCAACGCTGGCGACTACGGCCGCGCCATACACGACACCTGGCTGCGCCGTCAGTTGATCGAAGTCGGAGAAACCGTCGTCAACAACGCTTTCGGCGCGGATGCCGAACTCGATGGCCCGCAACAGATCGAGTTCGCCGAACAAACCCTGTTCCAGCTTGCCGCGGAGGGCGGAACCTCGGGCGGCTTCATCAGCTTCGAACGCGCCCTGACCGACGCGATCCTCGGGGCGGAACGGGCATTCCGCCAGTCCGGCACCGTCTCCGGCCTCAGCACCGGGTTGCGCGACTTGGATAGCAAGATGGGTGGTATGCACCCGTCCGATTTGCTGATCATAGCCGGCCGCCCGGGCATGGGCAAAACGGCACTGGCCACAAAGATCGCTTTCGGCGCGGCGAAAGCCTTGCAGGCGCAGGCGCGGCTGGCCGATCCGAACGGCGTACCCAAGGCGTCGGTCGCGATCTTCTCGCTGGAAATGAGTTCCGAGCAGCTCGCTACCCGCCTGCTCAGCGAGGAAGCGCGGATCTCCGGCGACCGCATCCGCCGCGGCGACATAGGACAGAAGGATTTCGACAAGTTCGTGCAGGTCTCGCGGGAGATCGCTTCGTTGCCGATCCAGATCGACGACACGCCGGCGATCACCATGTCGGCGCTACGGACGCGATGCCGCCGGCTGAAGCGGACCAAGGGGCTGGCGCTGGTGGTGATCGACTACCTGCAACTGATGCGGCCGGCGGCCGGGACCAAGCCGGAGAACCGGGTGCTGGAAATCAGCATGATCACCCAGGGCCTGAAAGCCCTGGCGAAGGAGATGGAGGTGCCGGTCATCGCCCTGTCGCAGCTATCCCGCCAGGTCGAAAACCGCGAGGACAAACGGCCTCAGTTGTCCGATCTGCGCGAATCGGGGTCGATCGAGCAGGACGCCGACGCGGTGATGTTTGTCTACCGCGACGAGTACTACCTTGAGCAGAAGATGCCCAAGGAAGTCGGCTTCGAGGGCAGCGCGGACAAGTTCCAGACCGCGATGGAGGACTGGCAGAAGCGCATGGACAAGGCGCACAACCGCGCGGACCTGATCATCGCCAAGCAGCGCCATGGGCCGACGGGAACGATCCCGCTGCTGTTCGAGGGCGAATTCACAAGGTTCGGCGACATCGATCTGGTCCACTCCGACTATGTCATGTGAGGTTGAAATCCGCGACCGACGCCGCGGCGTTCTGCCTCCTCGTGATGGCCGGGCTTGTGCGGGCCACGTCTACCAGCAGGTGCGGCGACAGGTGGCCCGGACAAGCCGGGCCATGACGGTGAGGCAGGGTTGGCCTGACTGTGAGATCGGGCGCACGGCTCCGCCTTCGCAGGCATGACAAAAACGGACTCCGAGACCGCACACGCCGTCCTCGACATCGACCTGACCGCGATCGCCGTCAACTGGCAGGCGTTGCGGGCGCGGCATCCGTCGGGCGACGTCGCCGCGGTGATCAAGGCCGACGCCTACGGCCTGGGCGCCCGCCCGGTCGCTGCCGCGCTGTTCGCCGCCGGCTGCCGGCACTTCGTCGTCGCCTGGCTGGAGGAGGCGCTCGCCGTCCGCGACCTGTTGCCCGGCGCGATGATCGCGGTGCTCGGCGGCCTGATCCCCGGCACCGAATCCGCTTACACCACCCGGGACCTGACCCCGGTGCTGTGTTCGCTGGACGACGTCGACCGGTGGCGCGGCCGCGGCGAGGCGATCCTGCATGTCGATACCGGCATGTCCCGGCTTGGTGTGGACCCCGGCGAACTGGCGGCGAATGTGGAACGCCTGGATGGGCTGTCCATCCGCTATGCGATGTCGCACCTCGTCGCCTCGGAAGTCCCGGACGATCCGGTGAACCGGCTTCAGCTCCAGCGAGTCGCCGCGGTTCGCGCGATGCTGCCGCCGTGCCGGTTCAGCCTGGCGAATTCATCCGGGATTTTCCTCGGGCCGGACTTCGCCTCCGACCTCGCCCGGCCCGGAGCGGCGCTGTACGGGATCAATCCGGAGCCGGGGCAGCCCAACCCGATGCGCAACGTCGTCCGCCTGAGTGTGCGGGTGCTGACGGTCCGCGACGTGCCGCCGGGTGCGACCGTCGGCTACAACGCGACCTGGAAAGCTGCGCGTTCGACCCGAATCGCCACCGCCGCGCTGGGCTATGCCGACGGATATCACCGCAGTCTGTCCGGCCGGGGAACGGCATGCTTTGACGGCACCCCGGTTCCGCTGGTAGGCCGCGTCTCCATGGACCTGACCACATTCGACGTGACCGACTGCCCCGCCGTGCAACCCGGGTGCTGGCTGGAGGTTCTTGGCCCGCATCTGTCGCCCGATGACGTAGCCGCCGCGGCCGGCACCAACGGGTATGAGGTGCTCACCTCCCTCGGCCGCCGCTTCCAACGGGTGTATCGCACAGCGTGACTGCAATCATGGACTTCCTGGCCGCGATCGGCCGCCCGGTCATCGGCCTCTGCCGCGCGGCCGGAGCGTTGGCGGTGTTCGCGTTGGTGGGCCTGTCGCACCTCGTGCGCCCGCCGTTCTACGGACGCCTGTTCGTCCGCTCACTGCTGGAGATCGGCTATTTCAGCTTGCCGGTGGTGGCGCTGACGGCGGTGTTCACCGGCATGGTGCTGGCGCTGCAGTCCTATACCGGGTTCGCACGGTTCTCCGCCCAGGGCGCGGTGGCGAATCTGGTGGTTCTGTCGGTGACGCGCGAACTGGGGCCGGTGCTGGCCGGATTGATGGTCGCCGGCCGAGTCGGCGCCGCGATGGCGGCGGAGATCGGCACCATGCGAGTGACCGACCAGATCGATGCGCTGTCCACCCTGTCCACCAACCCGATGAAGTATCTGGTGGCACCGCGGCTGCTGGCCGGGATCATCGCGCTGCCGCTGTTGGTGGTGATCGCGGATGTTCTCGGCGTGCTGGGCGGGTTCATCGTATCCACGCTGAAACTCGGGTTCAACGTGGACAGCTACGTCACCAACACGGTGAATTTCGTGCAGACCGGGGACGTGGTGTCGGGCCTTGTGAAGGCGGCGGTGTTCGGCTTCATCATCGCGCTGATGGGCTGCTACCAGGGATATAACAGCAAGGGCGGAGCACAGGGCGTCGGCGCGGCGACGACGGCGGCGGTTGTCAGCGCGTCGATCCTGATCCTGGCGTTCGATTACGTGCTGACCGAAATGTTCTTCGCGCAATGACCCGCTGCACGGCGATCCGGTTTAATCAGGGATTGCGCGGATTCACCCACGGATTTCCCGGATTGCGCACACGACCGGCGGCCCGCGGCCTTTCCGCGGACTCTGTGCATGCATCCGCGAAATCCGTGCTGAAACGATAGCGGCAAGCGCCACCCGGAATTCATGCTCGCCGGCCAGTCCAATGCATCATTCCGGAGACGGCGACGGTCTCTCAGCAACCGGCAAAGATACCGCCCGAGGGAAAATCATCACCCAAACGCCCCAATGTGTCAGCCCGAAATGCGATTGCTCGTGGGGAGCGGAGACGTTGCGGGCGGCCTGCGAACGGCCGCAGATTTAGCCGGCGAAAGTGGCCGGGGCAGGATGGCCGGCATCCGGCGAGGCTGATTTTGTTGCAGCGCTGAGCAAGCGGCGCTACCGGAACGGGCGGCGGCGTCTTTTACCACCGTAAGAAATTTCAACCGCAGATGACCTGAATGCACGCAGATTGCCATTTGCCGTCGCCGAAGCGCAGGGTGGCCTGGAAAGCCAAGCCGACGGCTACTCCTCCCGTGTGTCGGCGTGCGCACCGCGGATTGTCTTGTCAATGCTGATCCGCGTTGAGCGCGCATCGGTTCGTGGCATCGGGTCGGCAGCGGCGCCGCGAGGTGCGTCCCGATTCTGCCAATCCGTATCGGTATCGACCTGAGTAAAGCGCTTCAGCCCACGCGGGCGCCCCGCAAAGCCATTCCGGCGGCAATACCACCTCTCGATCGCAGCGAACGTGCAGCGGATACGGATTTATCTGGCCCGCGCTTATGCGACTCCTGTCATCCGCGGTGCCTGGATCTCTCCGGTCACGCTCCACGACCCCATAAATGTCCGCCGCCTTTCGCCCCATCGGTGTCTCTCTTCCTTGACAGTCCCGTGACCCGCCGCTACGCCCCCGCGCCAACGTCTCCGAGAGTCATCAGGCATGCCGGTTTTTGCGTTCATCTTCCCGGGCCAGGGCAGCCAGGCCGTCGGCATGGGCCGCGATCTCGCCGCCGCCTTCGCCGCCGCGCGCGAGGTGTTCCAGGAAGTCGATGACACCCTCGGCCAGAAGCTCTCGAAACTGATGTTCGAGGGGCCGGGCGAGGAACTCACCCTGACCGAGAACACCCAGCCCGCGCTCATGGCCCATTCGCTCGCCGTTCTGCGTGTGCTGGAAAAAGAAGGCGGCTTCACCCTGCCCCAAAAGGCGCTGGTCGTCGCCGGCCACTCGCTCGGCGAATACACCGCCCTTGCCGCCGCGGGAGCCTTCAGCATCCCCGACGCTGCCCGCCTGCTGAAGCTGCGCGGCCAGTCGATGCAGAAGGCCGTCCCGGCCGGTCTCGGCGCCATGGCCGCGTTGCTCGGCGCCGACATGGACCAGGCGCGCGAGATCTGCGCCGAAGCCGCCCCGGTGCCGGAAACCGGTGAGACCGAAGTGGTGCAGCCGGCCAACGACAATGGCGGCGGCCAGGTGGTGATCTCCGGCCACCGCACCGCGATCGAGCGGGCGATCGAGATCGCCAAGACCAAAGGCATCAAGCGCGCCATGCTGCTGCCGGTCTCGGCGCCGTTCCACTGCGCGCTGATGGCGCCGGCCGCCGACGTGATGGCTGAGGCGCTGGAAAAGACCGCGCCCGTCACCCCCGCCGTGCCGCTGGTGGCGAATGTGTCGGCGAAGCGCGAATCCGACCCCGCCCGCGTCCGCGATCTGCTGGTGCAACAGGTGACGGCGACCGTGCGCTGGCGTGAATGCGCCACCGCGATGACCGAACTCGGGCGTCGACAGATTTATCGAACTCGGCGCCGGCAAGGTGCTGACCGGGCTGATCAAGCGGATCGCGCCGGACGCGAGCGGGATTGCCGCCGGCACCCCGGCGGAAATCGAAGCCGTGCTGAAAAGCCTCTGAAGGAGTGGATGCGGCGATGTTTCGTTTGGATGGCAAGGCCGCGCTGGTTACCGGCGCCTCGGGCGGCATCGGCGCCGAGATCGCCCGCGCGCTGCACCGCCAGGGTGCCATCGTCGCCCTGTCCGGCACGCGACTCGACGCGCTGGAAGCGCTCGCCGTGCAACTCGGGGAGCGGGCGCATGTCTGCCCGGCCGATCTCAGGGACGCGTCGGAACCGGACGCGCTGATCGAGACGGCGGAAAAGGCCACCGGCCCGCTGCACATCCTGGTCAACAACGCCGGGATGACGCGCGACATGCTGGCACTGCGGATGTCGGACGCCGACTGGCAGGCCGTGATCGATGTCGATCTGTCGGCACCGTTCCGCCTGACACGCGCCGCGCTGCGCGGCATGCTGCGCCGCCGGGCCGGGCGGATCATCAATATCTCCTCCATTGTCGGCGCCACGGGCAATGCCGGCCAGGCCAATTATGCCGCCGCCAAGGCGGGCCTCGTGGGCATGACCAAGGCGCTGGCGCAGGAAGTTGCCTCGCGCGGCATCACCATCAATGTCGTCGCACCCGGCTTCGTCGTCACCGCCATGACCGACGCGCTGGGCGAGGCGCAACGCACCAAACTGTCCGAGGCGATCCCGCTGAAGCGGCTCGGACAACCGGCCGACATCGCCGCCGCCGTAACCTATCTGGCGTCGGACGAGGCCGGGTGGGTCACCGGCGCCACACTGCATGTTAATGGCGGGATGGCGATGATCTAGGGTTGACGACACCACGGCGCGGCCTTTCCCGATCACGGGAAACCATGCTAAGCGCCCGGAGCTATGTCTGGCGCGGGCTCGCTTCGTGAACCGGGACAAGGCGCCGGTCGCGACAATGATCCGGACAAAGACGACTATCGAGATATCAGTTCACAGGAGTAGCCGAGCCAATGAGCGACATTGCTGACAAGATCAAACAGATCGTCGTGGAACACCTGGGCGTTGACGAGTCCAAGGTCACGCCCGAAGCCTCTTTCATTGACGACCTTGGCGCCGATAGCCTTGACACGGTCGAGCTGGTGATGGCGTTCGAGGAAGCCTTTGGCGTGGAAATCCCCGAGGATGCTGCCGAAAAGATCGCGACCGTGAAGGACGCCATCGACTACATCACCAAGCAGGGCAAGTAAGAGCTGCTTCCGGCGGACGCGAAAGGTTGGCTGCCATGCGGCGAGTAGTGGTGACGGGCATGGGGATCGCCTGTCCCTTGGGTTTAGGCGTCGAGCATGTCTGGCGCCGGCTGATAAACGCCGAATCCGGCATCGGCGTCATCACGGCGTTCGACGCCAAGGATTCGCCCTGCAAGGTCGCGGGGCAGGTGCCCCTCGGCGTCCGCGCGGAGGGTGGCCTGACCATCGACGAGTGGATACCGGTCAAGGACCAGAAGAAGATGGATCGCTTCATCCATCTCGCAATGGTCGCCGCGACCGAGGCCGTCGAGGATTCCGGCTGGGTGCCGCAGACCGAGGAAGACAGTTGCGCCACCGGCGTGATGATCGGCTCCGGCATCGGCGGGCTGGAAACGGTCTACAACGCGTCGGTCCTGATCTACGAAGGCAAGGCCAAACGGCTGTCGCCGTTCTTTATCCCCTCGGCGCTGGGCAACCTCGCCTCGGGGCATGTGTCCATCAAGTTTGGCTTCAAGGGGCCGAACCATTCGGTGGTCACGGCCTGCGCCACCGGCGTGCACGCCATCGGCGATGCGTCCCGGCTGATCGGCCTCGGGGACGCCGACGTCATGGTCGCGGGTGGCTCGGAGGCGACGGTTTGCGCGCTCGGCATCGCCGGGTTCTGCGCCTCGCGCGCGCTTTCCACCGCCTTCAACGACAACCCGCAAGCCGCGTCCCGCCCCTGGGACAAGGATCGCGACGGGTTCGTGATGGGCGAGGGGTCGGGTTGCCTCGTGTTGGAAGAGTACGACCACGCGAAGAAGCGCGGCGCCAAGATCTACGCCGAGGTGTCCGGCTACGGGATGTCCGGCGACGCCCACCACATCACCGCTCCGGCCGAGGGCCATGACGGCGCCTACCGCGCCATGCGGGCGGCGATGCGCAGCGGCGGCTTCGGTCCCGGCGACATCCAGTATGTCAACGCGCACGGCACCTCCACGCCGATGGGCGACGACCTGGAACTGGAAGCGGTCGAGCGGCTGTTCGGGCCCGATGCGGCCGGCGTGGCGATGTCGTCCACCAAGTCCGCCACCGGGCATCTGCTGGGTGCCGCCGGCGCGATCGAGGCGATTTTCTCCATCCTCGCCATCCGCGACGGCGTGGCTCCGCCCACCTTGAACCTTGATGCCCCGAGCCGCGAGAGCGTGATCGACCGGGTGCCGCACGAAGCCCAGAGAAGGCGCATTCGCGTGGCCCTGTCGAACAGCTTCGGTTTCGGCGGCACGAACGCTTCTGTCATCTTCCGCGCAACCTGAGCCTGCCCCGCGCTCGCGGGGAAGCTGGTTGTGGCGGTGGGGCAGCGCAGCGGTAATCGTTGCAGTTCTGGCCGCCGCCTCGGCCGGCGCCGCCCGGTGGTGGGTCGTGGCGGTCGATGGCCCCGGTCCGCTGCCGGATTCCCGCGCTCTCGTGGTGCCGCATGGCGGCCGTTCGCAGCTTGCCGGGATGCTCGCCTCCGAGGGCGTCGTCGCCGGGCCGCGGACCTTTTGGCTCGCCGCGCTGCTGACGCGCGGGGAGGGCACGTTGCACGCGGCGGAATTCGCTTTCCCGGCGCACGCGTCGGTGCGCGAGGTGCTGACCATCCTGCGCACCGCGCATCCCGTGGAGCATCACCTGACCATCGCCGAGGGGCTGACCGGCCAGCAGATCCGCGCCGTCGTTGCCCGCGCGGAGGCCCTCATCGGCGACGCGCCGCCGGTTCCGGAGGGCAGCGTGCTGCCGCAGACCTATGATTACCAGTTTGGAACTGAACGGGCGCACATCGTCGAACGCGCCCGCGCCGCGATGGACAAGGATCTGGCCGCGGCCTGGGCGGATCGCGCCGCAGGCCTGCCTCTGAGCAGTCCGCACGAGGCGCTGATCCTGGCCAGCATCGTCGAGCGCGAGACGGCGAAGCCGGAGGAGCGGCCGCACGTCGCCGCCGTGTATCTAAACCGGCTGCGGCTGGGGATGAAGCTGCAGGCCGATCCGACCGTGGCGTACGAGGCGAGCGGCGGCAGCGGCGTGCTCGATCGGCGGCTCACCCGGGCTGATCTGGATCGGCCGGACCCGTTCAACACCTATCGCAGCGCCGGCCTGCCGCCGGGGCCGATCTGCTCGCCCGGCCTGGAGAGCCTGCGGGCGGTGCTGCATCCGGCTGACAGTGACGACCTGTATTTCGTTGCCGACGGCACCGGCGGGCATACGTTCTCCCGCACGCTGGAAGCGCACGACAATGCGGTGGCGCGTTGGCGGGCGCTGGTGCCCTCGGCGCCGCACGGCAGTCCGGATTGAGCACGCGGGCGGGACCGGCGTTCCTGCCGGACTTCACACTGACCGCGGTTGCCGGGGTGCCGAGGCTGATCCCCCGAATCGGTTATGCGGTGAAGGGCGAGCTTGTCGAGATTGCGGCCACTGATCATGCCGCGCCGGCTGAACGCGGCCGGTGCTCGTGCACGGTTATCCTTCCCGACGGTTCCTGTGTTTCCGCTGTGGCAGATGCGGATCAGGACCGTCCGCGAACTCCCGGGTATGAAGCGACGGAAACGGTGCGGGTCTTTCGGGCGGCGGACATGGCCGCCCAACCATCCGCCGTGCCCGGCATCTTCGTGTATGGCACGCTGATGCAAGGGGAAGAACTGGGCCGTGTGCTGTCCGGCCACGGGCTGACCAGCCTGCAACCCGCCACGGTGCAAGGCCAATTGCGGCATCTCGGCGACTATCCGGGCCTGCTGTTGAATGCCGGGAATGGCATGGTGCATGGGGAATTCGCGGTCCCTGGCGATATCAGCACGGTGCTGCCTGAGCTCGATGAAATCGAGTGCGCGCGCCCGCAAGGCGAGCCGGGCGGGCTGTATCGGCGCACTTTGGTCATGGCGAGGCTCGGAGACGGGCGCGAGCGAAGGGCCTGGGTTTACGTCATCGACGATCCCGGCACGCACCCGATTATTCGCGGCGGCAAATGGCGCGAGCGGTCGCCATCCGGGTAGGACGAGGAATGTGGCGGTGCGCTACTGCCCTCTCGTCATGGCCGGGCAAGCCGGACCATGACGAGTTGCCCGGGACGAGAGTCGCTCCTTCTGCCCGCGGGTACTCCTACTGGCTCCTGCCGGCGGCATAACCCTGTTGGTACGCCGCCTGCTCATTCTTCTTGACGTTGTCGTACACCAGCCCGCCAATCAGCCCGGCGCCGGCGCCCGCCACGGCACCCAGGCCCGCATTGCCGCCGATGGCGCCAAGCACCGCGCCGACACCCGCTCCGCCCACGGTGCCGGTCAGGGCGCGCTGCTGGGTGCTGCTCATGTCCGAGCACCCGGCCAGCAATCCGGCGGCTGCCAGGGCCATAATCGTCTTCTTCATGGCATGATATCCTTCGGGATCATTTGCACGGGTATTGCGCGGCGAGATACTCGATCATGCCGTCCGTCGGCGAGCTTTCAAGCGTCTTCGGCCGATCCTTCGCCCAGTCCACGAACGCGCTAATCGCCTGGTCGCGCGTCAGCCCGCTATTGGTCAGGCAGAACAGCTTGTGCTTCGACCGCGACGCGGCGACCTCGGTCGCGACCGCCCGATAGGTGCCGACGGCGAACCCGTGGCAGAAATTCCGCGCCGGGGTATACAGCGGATCGGTGTCCGGCGCGCTGCAGAGCGCAACCAGATCGGCGGTGGTCGCCAGCTGGAAAGTATCGGGCGAGAGCGTGGCCGCCCGGGCATGGCCCAACGTAAACGTCCCGACCGCAAGCGCCGCCGCGAGACCGATAGATCGGCGTGTCATCTTTCTCTCCATTATCCAAGTCTTTGAGAAGAATATCAGTCCCATGCCGAGACGGCAAAACTCGCCGGTTTTTGACCCGTCGAACCCCAGTCTTCGCCGTCATGACACAAAATCGACGCCCGTGCCGACCTCGCTCAATCAGCGCCTATGGGCACATGTTCGCCGGGGCGGGCCCGACTGGCGCCGATTGAAGCGCAAGCGCGGATGTCACGGGCGACGGGAATACTATCCCAGCAGCCTCGCCGCCGCCTCACGGACTCTCCTGACCACCGCCTCCGGCCCGATCTTCCGCGTCAGCGCCTCCATCGGCACCTCCAGCGCGACCGGAATGCCGGGCGGCATGTGACGCAACACCCCCCTGATATCCAGGCCGCCTTCACCCGGCGGCAGCCGCTCGGCGCGGGCGTTGTGCAGCAACCCCTCGGTCGTCGCCGGCCGCTCCGCCGGACAGTCGCATACGTGCACGAACGGCAGCCGCTCCGGCGGAACCCGGTCCAACTGGTCCAGCGTGCTGCCGGAGCGGTCGAAATGCAGCGTATCGACCAGGATGCCGCCGTTCGCCCGCCCCGCCGCCGCGACGATCGCCGCCGCGTCGAGAACCCCCGGCACGACCGTCCACGGGAAGAATTCCAGCACCGCCCCCAGGCCGTACCGGCCCGCCAGATCGCACAAGGCGCCGAACCGATCCGCCAGCCGAGTTCAGGTCCGGATCGTACGGCGCTGCGATCGCATGCCGTGCCCCGAGTTCGGCACCGGCGGCGAAGAACGACTCCAGCGCAGCGATGTCGATCTCGGGCGTGATGCGGACGAACTCGATGTCGAATACGCCGATCCCGGTAGCGGCCATCGCAACGCGGGTCTCGCGCAGCATCGTCGGGTCCCGCATCAGCGGATACCCCGGGCTTTGCGGCGTCACCTGGATCAGCCGCAGCCCGACCGTGCGATATCCCGTGCGCGCCGCAACGCGGATCAGTTCCGGCGGCGGCAGTGACAAGGCGGTCAGGTGGGCGAGGGAAAAATCGGTCATGCTGGCGAACCCCGCTCTTTCGCGGCGATTTGACACGAATACGCGTCAGCGCGAAACGGGCACCGGCCGGCACGGGCACCGGCCGGCAGTTGACCAGCCCGCTGACCGGCGGTCTAAATCATGCGTGACGCCGCTTTTTTATTTGCGCCACGGCGGCCTCGTTTGGTGTTCCCGCGCCGGAGTGAGGCCGTGCGGGCACCCGCATAACTCAGGAGTTCTCGAGATGAGCCGCGTGGTTTACGTGCTGAACGGTCCGAACCTCAACCTGTTGGGCAAGCGCCAGCCGCACATTTACGGCCACGAAACATTGGCCGATGTGGAGCGCGACTGCCGTGCCTTGGCCTCGGAGCTGAACCTGGAGATCCGGTTTCATCAGAGCAACCGCGAGTATGAAATCATCGACTGGATCCATGAGGCTCGGGAAACCGCCGGAGGGATTGTTATCAATCCGGCGGCGTTCACTCATACCTCGGTTGCGATACTGGATGCGTTGAACACCTTCGATGCGCCGATCATCGAAATTCATATTTCGAATGTGCATAAGCGGGAGGAATTCCGGCATCATTCGTTTGTTTCGATGCGGGCGGACGGGGTGATCGCGGGGTTCGGTACACAGGGCTATCTTCTGGCCTTGCGCCGCGTCGCCCGGTTGATCGACGAAAAGGCGAAGTAAATGTCAACGTTGCGCAAATGCATCGCCACCGTCGCCCTCAGCGGCACTCTGCCCGACAAACTCGAAGCCGCCGCCTCGATCGGCTTTGACGGCGTCGAGATCATGGAAGCTGATCTGCTGACGTTTGACGGCTCGCCGGCGGAAGTAAAGCGGATCTGCGAGGACCTCGGTCTGGCGATCGACCTGTACCAGCCGTTCCGCGACTTCGAGGCGATGCCGGAACCGCAACGCGCGCGCAACATGGACCGTGCGGAACGAAAGTTCGACGTGATGCAGGCGCTGGGAACCGATCTGGTGCTGGTGTGCAGCAACACCAATCCCGCAACGATCGACGACGATTCCCGCGCGGCAGCCGATCTGGCGGAGATGGCGGAGCGCGCGGCGCGGCGGGGGCTGCGCGTGGGGTATGAGGGATTGTCCTGGGCGCGTCATGTCAGGCTGTGGGGCCATGCCTGGAAGATCGTGCAGCAGGCGGCGCATCCGGCGCTGGGGTTGATCGTCGATTCGTTTCATACTCTGAGTTTGGGAGACGATCCCTCAGGCATCGCCCATGTTCCGGCGGACCGGCTGTTCTTCGTGCAGATGGCGGATGCGCCGAAGCTGTCGATGGATGTGCTGAACTGGAGCCGGCATTTCCGCAATTTTCCCGGTCAGGGCGATCTCGACACGACCGACTTCATGCGGGCGGTGCTCGCCTCCGGCTACGCCGGTCCGTTGTCGTTGGAGGTGTTCAACGACGATTTTCGGTCCGCCCCGGCCCGGCTTGTGGCGCGCGACGGGCTGCGCTCCCTGATTCTGTCGGAGGCTGATGCGGGCGGCGGGGAGGGCCTGCCGGCGGTCCCGGCGCTCGGCGGCATGGAATACGTCGAATTCGCGGTGGATGAGGCGGCAGGGCGGGATCTGGCGAATTTCCTGCGCACGCTGGGCTTCCACCATGCCGGGCGGCACCGTTCCAAAGCGGTCGATCTGTACAGGCAGGGCGGGGTCAATCTTGTACTGAACTCGCAACAGGACAGTGCCGCGGCCGAGCATTTCGAAATGCACGGTCCGTCGGTATGCGCGATCGCGCTGCGGGTAGACGATGCGGCACGGGCGCTAAAGCGGGCAGATGTTTTGCTGTGTCCCGAATGGCAGGAACCCATCGGCGCCGGCGAGCGGCGAGTTCCGGCGGTGCGGGCGCCGGATGGGATGCTGATCTATCTGATCCAGGACGCCGCCGGCGGACGTAGCGTGTGGGAAGACGACTTCAACTTGTTCCCGGTCGCGGACGATCCCGGCAGCCTGGCCGGCATCGACCATATCGTCCTGGCAGTTCCGCCGGGTCGAATGGCGAGCCATTTGCTGTTCTGGCGCGCCCTGTTCGGGCTGGAGCCTCAGGCGCAACTGGACACGCCCGATCCGTACGGGTTGGTGCAAAGCCGGGCGCTGGTCAATGCCGGGGACACGGTGCGGCTGGTGCTGAACACCTCGGAAAGCCGTGCGACGGCCACCGGCCGGTTCGTTTCGTCCTATGCCGGGGCAGGGGTGCATCATGTTGCGTTCGCAACCTCGGACGGCATGCGGATAGCGGAACAGTTCGCCGCCCGCCGTGCCAGTCTGTTGCCAATGCCGATCAACTACTATGATGACCTGTCGGCGCGGTGGGGACTGGACGACGCGACGCTGGAGGCGTTGCAGAAGCACGGCCTTTTGTATGATCGGGAAGGCGCCGGGGAATTCTGGCACCTGTACACCACCGCATTTCATGACCGGTTCTTCTTCGAGGCCGTGCAGCGCGGCGCCGGATACAGTGGTTTCGGTGCCGCCAATGCCGGCGTGCGCGCGGCCGCCCAGGCGCGCCAACAGCCGGCCGGCATCGACTTTTTCTAGCGAGGAACGCGCGCCATGATCGCCGGCGAAACCCGGGTTATCGGCCATCCCGGCCACCCGGCCGCGCGCGGTGGCGACACTGACATACTGATACTTAGACGGAATAAAATAGGATACCCGGCTGCTCGGCGTCGTCCCCTTGCAGTTCGGCACGAATGCGCCGGATGGCGGCCAGCGTGGACGATTCTTCGTCGGTTCCCCGGGCAAAGACGTGATCGGCCGGTATCCACGAGGAAAAGCCCGCGCGGTTGAAGGATTCCAGCAGGTCCGGGTTCAATCCGGCCAGCCAAACGGTCAACCCCGCGGCCCGGGCGCTTTTCAAAAAGTATTCGAAGCGCTCGAGGCTCACCACGTCCGGATTGCGCACCCGCTTCAGCCGCAGCAAGACATGATCGGCGTTCCGTTGATGCGCCCGTGCTTCGATCTCGGTGAACGTGCGGTCCAGGTCGGGCGCCGCGCCGAAGAACAACTCGCCTTCCAGGTCGTAGATGACATAGCCGAGGTTAGGCCGATCGGCGGGAAGCATTTCGCGCACGACGTTGTCGGCGCCGACCACCAACTCGGTGACTTTCAGCTTCGCTGCACGCGGAACGAACAACAGGATCGACAGCGCAACGCCGATCAAAATCGCCAGATCGAGTCCGAAGGCCACGGCCGACACGGCGGTAACGACCGCCACGGCGGCATCCATGCGGGACGCCCGGAACGTATAGGTCAGCCGCTTGAAATCGATCAGCCGTGCCGCCGTCAGCAGCAGCAGCGCCGCCAGCGCGGCCTTCGGCACATAGCGCGCCAGCGGCGCCAGGACGAGAACGGCAAGCGCAACGAACCCGGCGGTCAGCACGCCTGAGAATCGGGTGGCGGCTCCGGCCTGATGGTTGATCGCGGAGCGCGACAGCGACCCGGATCCGGGCAGGCACTGAAAGAACGATCCGGTCAGGTTGGCGATGCCCTCGGCGAGGCATTGCCGGTTGAAGTCCAACGGCTGGCGCGTCTGATTAGCGATCGCCTTGGCGATGGCCAGCGCCTCCAGCAGGCCGAGCAACGCGATCGCGACACTGTCCGACGCCAGGTCCCACGCCCGGCTCAGGTTCACGGTGGGGACATGGAAAATCGGCAGGCTGCTCGGTACCACGCCCGCGACGCCGATGGCGGTCTTGCCGTTGAAGCCGGGGATCGTCCAGCCGGCCAGCCAGGTCCCTGTAGCGACAATGATCAGGACGCCAAGCATATCGAATTGCGGCAGCCGGTATCGCCTTACTAGCCGACGGAACAGCATAGCCAGGGCCAGCGTCGCCACCGTCGCGACCACCGCCTTGGTGTTGACCGTATCGCCGGCAGTGAGCGTCAGCCACAGCCGGTAGAGGATGTGCTGTGCGCCCGTGCCCATGTCGCGTATGCCAAGCGCATTGCCGATCTGGCCAATGGCGAGCAACACGGCGGCGCCGCTCATGAATCCCAGTATGACCGAGTCCGAAATGTACCGGGTCAGATCGCCGAGCCGGAATACCGAAATGAAGATCTGGATCGCGCCCACCATGGCGCCAAGCAGAAACATGGCCTCCGCCGCCTCGATCCTCTGGTCGGGGCTGAAGATCGAAAGGGCACTGAATACGACAAGAGAAATGGCGCTGGTCGGGCCGTTGATCAGGTGCGACGACGATCCGAATATCGACGCCACGCCGGTCACGACGATGGCGGAATACAGACCGAAGCGGGGATCGACCCCCGCCAGAAGGGCGTAGGCCATGCCTTGCGGCAGCGAGATCGCCGCGACCGTCATCGCGGCGACCAGGTCCTGGCGGAAGCTCTGCCGGTAAGCGAGGATCCAGTGTCTCATCGCGGGCGGCTGCTCATGGGTTCGCTGTTGGCCCTCGGAGTGTCCGCATGCTTAGCGATCGCGGTCGGACGGCACCAGTGTCCGACCTGAAGTTGCCTCGCCCGTGCCTGCGCTGGAGAGCAGGCCGGCAGCGTGTACCCCGGCTGGCCGCTCGCCGAGGGACCCGCCAGTGGGATGGCCGCCGGTTTCCGTCTCGTACCATGCGATGAACAGCGGGTTGAGTGCCCGGTCGGTGGCGGGAGCGCTCGCCAACCGCTGTGTGGCATGGCTCGGTGCGTTCTTGGCCACGATCAGCGAAAACGCCACCGCGACCGCGGTAATCCCGGCAATGTCGAGCCAGGTCTGGAAGCGCTTGATGCGGTCCCGGCGCCCTCGCGATGTTGGCGCAGCCTCGGTGTCGTCCTGTTCGGCGAGTTTCGGCATCGGCGCTCCGGGGTAGAAAGTCCCATCCTGCCGCGTGTTATATGGGTTTAACGCACATGCGCAATGCGGCGCGTGCGGAGCGAAAGCGTTTCCAGGCAGCTCTGATTTTACGGCAATTTATGCTACGGTACGGGTATTACGCTAGCTATTCGTGCTTCGCAGCGGGGGGCTTCCCGGATGTCGCGCCCGGGACTCCCTTTCCTAGGTGGTTAGGCCGGTTGGGCCGACGCTGTCGGGTCGCCGGAAGGCGCGGTCTCACAGGTAGCCGCTTCGACCGGCTTTGCGGCGTCCTTGGCATCCATCGCGCAGAGGGCCGCGGCGCGGGCAAGGCGATTGGGGCAGGTGTCCCACTTCTCATTCAAACACTGGACGGAGCCGCAGTCGAGGCACGCGGAAAGGGCATCCGGGACCTCAGCGACGATGTGCCTCACGATGAAATCATGGATTATGCCCACCATGGAGAATGCTCCCAAGCCGCGCTACAACCAATACTATCATTGCGCCTGCCCGACGACAGGGGAACATACCACTGATGACACGTCTTTGATGACGATCAATTGGTGCGTCGTTGCAGCGACAGCGAACCGGCGGGCTGAAATTCAAATCCATAATCGCGGCCAACAGGTAACGATGAACGATTTTCGTCCGAACCGCGGACCTGTTCCAGCTCAGGATCGTCCGATCGCGACTGATTGAGACGACATCCAAACCATGAGCCATTGTAATGGCAGGGTAAGGTCCCAATGCCCGCTGATGTGTAACGACCCGCCGCTGGCAGCAGACGGAACCGTTTTGCAGACGCGTCGCAGGATGGATGGCCCGGGGCCGGAATTGGTCGGAGCGGCGGGATTCGAACCCACGACCCCCAGTCCCCCAGACTGATGCGCTACCAGACTGCGCTACGCTCCGACCGCGGGGAGCGGTTCCATACCAGCACCGCGCCCGCGCCGCAATGCGCTTCCTGCCTCACTCTGGCGTTTGCCGCCGAATGCTCCACATTCGTGCTCATGATCGCCTTCGCCGACCTGCTGGAGCGCCTGGTTTTCACCCCGTCCCGCAACGCCAAGATCGCGCTGCTGCGGCGCTATTTCGCGACCGAGGCGGATCCCGATCGCGGCATCGGCCTCGCAGCGATCACCGGGGAGCTGTCCTTCACCGCCGCCAAGCCGGGTCTGATCCGGGAACTGGCGGCCGCCCGAACCGACCCCGTGCTGTTCGACTGGTCATACGACTATGTGGGCGACCTCGCCGAGACCGTCGCGCTGATGTGGCCCGCCCGGGCGGCGCGGGCCGAACCGCCAGGCCTCGCGGAGGTGGTCGAGACTCTGGAAACCGCGCCGAAATCTGCGCTGCCGGGGATCGTGTCGGCGTGGCTGGACGGGACGGACGCCTCCACTCGCCTGGCGCTGCTGAAGCTGATCACCGGCGGGCTGCGCGTCGGCGCCTCCGGCCGCCTCGCCAAGATCGCGCTGGCGGAAATGGGTGGGGTGGCGGCCGACGATGTGGAGGAAGTCTGGCACGGCCTGCAACCGCCCTATCTGGACCTGTTCGCCTGGCTGGAGGGCAGGGGGCCGAAGCCCGACCCGGCCGACGCGCCGGTGTTCCGGCCGCCGATGCTGGCGCATCCGCTGGAGGCCGCGGACCTTGCCGCGCTAAACCCGGCGGACTGGCGGGCGGAATGGAAATGGGACGGCATCCGGGTGCAGGTCGTCTCCACCGCCGGCGGAAGGCGGCTGTTTTCCCGCGGGGCGGACGACATTTCCGGCGCGTTCCCGGAGATCCTGGCGGCGATGGAGTTTCATGGCGTGCTGGACGGGGAGCTGCTGGTGATCCGCGACGGGGCGGTGGCACCGTTCGCCGACTTGCAGCAGCGGCTGAACCGCAAGGTGGTCAGCGCCAAAATGCAGGAGCGGTTTCCCGTCGGCATCCACCTGTATGACCTGCTGTTCGACGGCACCGAGGATTTGCGCCCGCTGCCCTTCGACCAGCGGCGCGCCCGGCTGGAGGATTGGGTGGCGCGGGTCAAGCCGGCGCGGATGGACCTGTCGCCGCTGATCCGGTTCTCGACCTTGCAGGAGTTGATGGTGCTGCGCGACGGCGCTCGAGCCGCCTCGATCGAGGGGCTGATGCTGAAGCGCGGCGACAGCCTGTACCTGCCCGGACGGGTGAAGGGGCAGTGGTGGAAATGGAAGCGCGATCCGCTGACCGTCGATGCCGTGCTGATGTATGCCCAGCGCGGGCACGGCAAGCGCAGCAGCTTCTACTCCGACTACACCTTCGGGGTCTGGCGCGGCGAGGAACTGGTGCCTGTCGGCAAGGCGTATTTCGGCTTCACCGATCAGGAGTTGGGGTTCCTGGACCGCTGGATCCGCAACCACACCACCGCCCGGTTCGGACCGGTGCGGGAAGTGGACAAGGAGCTGGTGCTGGAAGTGGCGTTCGACGCGGTGCAATTGTCCAATCGCCACAAGTCCGGCGTGGCGATGCGCTTCCCCCGCCTCGCCCGCATCCGCCTCGACAAGCCCGCAGCCGAAGCCGATCGGCTGGAGACGCTGATGGCGCTGGTGGAGGACCGGGTTGCGGACCTGAACGAAGGTTAACGCAACTGGTCCGTGCCGTTTGCGTTGGCGGGGCATGGCAATCTATAACCCAACCCGCGATAACCTGGCAGCCGCGACCGATTCGATAGCGATCCCGGCCTCCGCCCTGGGAACGGCACCTTCGCCTTCGTTTATCGGTGACGACGCGATTACCGTTCCGGCGGCCGGCTTCGGAACGATGTACTCGTTCGGAGACAGCCTGTCGGATGCCGGCAACATCTCGCTGTTGACGCTGCACCAGTTGCCGGTGGCGTCGATCTACAGCGACGGGCGGTTCAGCAACGGCAATGTCTGGGTTCAGGATCTGGCTCAGAACCTGCACCTGCCGGCCGTGACGCCGAGCATGTCCGGCGGTACAGACTACGCCTATGGCGGGGCGGAGACCGGGGCTTCGGCTGTTCACGCCGTGAACCCGAGCGACCTGCCGTCGCAGCTTGCCCAGTTCGAGGCCAAGGTTCCGCATCCTTCGGCCAATGCACTGTATACGGTATGGGCGGGGTCGAATGATGTGCTGGATATCGCCCACTCCACCGAAACGCCCGCGCAACAGGCGGCGACCGTGCGGCAGGCGGTCACCAACGAAGTGGGCTTTATCGACGGGTTGATTTCGCATGGCGCGCGAGATCTTGTGGTCATGAATGTCCCGGATCTCGGGAAGACGCCGTATGAGACCGCGCGGCCCAAAAGCGATGCGGACTCTACGACCTTGGCGAAGACGTATAACGCCGAACTGGGGGCGGCATTGCAGCAGATTGTGGCGTCGGGGGCGGCGTCGATCGATTACGTCAATACGTTCGGGTTGCTCGATCTGGCGGTATCCGATCCGGCAGCGTATGGATTGACTAATGTAACGCAACCGGTCTGGACCGGGAATTTGACGAACAGCCACAGCGGCGTGCTGACCGCGACGGGCACGGCGCAGAACGGGCATTTGTTCTTCGACGATCTGCATCCGACGGCGGCGGGACACGCGTTGTTGGCGGATGCGGTGACGCAAGGCCTGACCGGCACGGTGTAAACCCGGTCCGCATCGAGAGCGACTTCTTCCAACGTCCGTCATGGCCCGGCTCGTCCAGGCCACCTGTCGCGGCAGGTGCTTGCACAGGTGGCCGGACGAGCCGGGACATGACGGAATAGTTCGCTCATTCCTGTGCGTTGCCTAGCGCGGAACGTTCCCGCCTCGCACCGGTATCCCGGTCTGCTCGTGACAGACCCGGGCCAGTTCGGCGATGCCTTCGCAAATCGTCCGGTGATCGGGCATGGCGAAGCAAAGCCGCAGGCAACTGCTGGAGTTGGCCGCGCTCACCGCCCAGTCCGGACCCGGATTGAACGCGATTCCGGCGTCGGCCGCCGGCTTGACGAGGTTGCGCACATCGACGGTGTCCGGCAGCCTGATCCACAGGAAAATGCCGCCTTGGGGCGCCCGGCATTCCGCTGACGCGCCGAATTCCCGCCCCACCGCCTCGGTCATCGTATCCAGCTTTTGGCGCAGCACGCCGTTCAGGTGCTTCACATGGCGATCGAAATGGCGCGAAAAATATTCCGCAACGATCATCTGATCCAGCGCGCCGGTGCCGCTGTCGCCCTTCAGCGGCAGCAGATGGCGCATGATGTCCCAGCCGGCGATCAGGTAGCCGAGTCTCAGGGCCGGGGCCAGGGACTTCGAGAAAGAACCGATATGGATGACGCAGCCGGGGTCCAGCGCATACAGCGCGGGCGGCGCATCCACACCTTCCCACAGCAGATCGGCGTAGCACTCGTCTTCGAATATCGCGACGTTGTACTGCCGTGCCAAAGCCAGCAGCGCGTGCCTGCGATCGAGCGGCAGGATGCTGCCGGTGGGATTCTGGATGGTTGGGATGGTGTAGATGAATTTCGGGGCGATTCCGCCCGCTTTCAGGTCTTCAAGCTGGCGGGCGAGCGCGTCGATGACGATGCCGCCGGCATCCAGCTTCATGCCCTCCAGCCTGGCGCCGGCCTTGCGGAAGCGGTTCAATGCGCCCTGGTAGCAATATTCCTCGGCCAATACGGTATCGCCGGGGTTCAGCAGCAATTTGCTGACCATGTCGATGCCCTGGCCGGAGCCGGTGGTGATCAGGATGTCGTCAATCGGCGCCTCGATCCCGCGCCGCCGCGCCGATTTGCCGGCGACAAACTGCCGCAGCCCGGGATAGCCCTGCGGCCCGAGGCCCAGGTTGTAGATCGCCAGCTTCTGTCCGTCCCGCCGCAGCACGGCCGCGGCCGCCTCGATAAGGCCCTCGACCGGGATCTGCTCGGGATCGTTATTGCCACCGATGAAGTAATACTTAGGGAACGGTGCCCATCGCGCTGCCGGTTGGGCCAGGCCGGTGCTGAACAGCGGGGAATAGTCGAACATGCCGGGATATCCCTTCCGTGATTACCGCGCCTCGCCGGCGAACGAGGCCGTCAGTTGCACGATCCGCTCCAGGGCGGCGGGCGGGAGTGGGCCTTTCAGGACGGCGGCAAGGCTGGCCTCGAATTCCGCAACCGTCGCCATCCCGACAAGGATGGTGTCCGGGACGGGATGGGTAATGGCGAAACGGATCGCCGCCTCCGCCAAGCTGGAGGCAAACCCCTCCGTTACCAGCGGCATCAACCGGCGGGCGCGGTCCAGATCCGTTTCGTAAAGACTGGCCGAACCGATGGGTTCCGGCGGCGCGCTGGCGGTGGGGTGGCGTTCGGCGGTGCCGGACAAGGCGCCGGCAGCCAGCACCCGGATGCCGACGACACCGACGCCGGCTTTCCCTGTATGTTCGAACAGGCGGCCGTAGTCCTGGGCCGGATACCCGGGCGGCAACGCGGTGGCGGCGGAGGGGTTCAGCATGTTGTAGCTGACCTGGGCACTGTCGAACTGTTCCGTATCGATGATCTGCTGCAACGCCGCGGTGTCGCCGACGGCGGTGATGCCGGGGAAGCGGATCTTGCCGGCGCGACGCAGCGCCTGGAACGCGGGAACGACGTGGTCCCGCACCTGCGCGACGCTCAATGTTTCGCCGCCGCCGTTGATCGTGATCGGATTGTGCAGATGGAAGATGTCCACGTGGTCCATGCCGAGGCGGCGCAGGCTGCCCTCGATGGAGCGGGCGATCTCGCCGCCGATGTCGTGGTATTGCGCGGACGGCACGCGGACCTTGGTGCCAACGTAGACCCCGGCTGGCTTCTGTGCCGCCAGCACGCGGCCGAGATTGGTTTCGGACTGGCCGTTGCCGTATTGCACGGCCGTATCGAAGTAGTTCACCCCGGCGGCGAGCGCCATGCCGATGGCCCGGTCCTGATCCGCGACGGATCCCCGCACCATCAACCCGCCGACGGCACCGCAGCCGAAGCCCAGCACCGAGACGCGCAGGCCGCTTCGCCCGAACACCCGAGTTTCCATGGTTGCGTCCTCCCTGCCGCAAGGCGACGCGGAATCCCCGCCCCGGTCAAGCCGTGCTCTGGCCGAACGCGGCCACCTGGCCTAGAACGCTGCGATCCGTTTCAACCTGGAGCCCTTCATGAGCAAGATCATCCGCACCGAACCTGGCCCGGTCCTGTCCAAGGCCGTGGAATATCATGGCTTCGTCTACCTGCCGGGCATCGTCGCCAACGACCTCGGCAAGGACATCAAGGGCCAGACCGCGGACGTGCTGGAGCAGATCAACTCGCTGCTGGAGCATCACGGCACGGACAAGACACGGCTGCTGACGGCGACGATCTGGGTCAAGCACATCGCCGATCGCGTGGCGCTGAACGAGGTGTGGACGCCGTGGCTTCCCAAGGACGGCGCACCGGTGCGGGCCTGCGTGCAGGCCGAGATGGCGGCGCCGGAGGTGCTGGTGGAGATCATGGTGACGGCGTGTAAGTAGCTCCGGGTCCGGTCCCGGTCGGGCTTGGCCGGGCCATGACACATAAATGCTGTGCGCTTAGCCCGTCTCCATCGGCAGGCTCGGGTCCTTGGCCCATTCCGACAGCGATGCGTCGTAGATCTTCACGTCGCGATGCCCGAGCATGGTCAGGATCAGCGCGTCCGCGCTTGCCGCGATGCCGCCGCCGCAATAGGCGATGACGGGGCGGTCCAGTGCCCCCGCGGCGCCCAGGCGGCGGCGCAGTTCGTCGGGCCTAAGAAACGTGTTCGTCTCGGGATCGAGCAGATGCGCCGCCGGCACGTTGACGCTGCCGGCGATGCGTCCCGGGCGGCCGTAGCTGTTGCCGCCGGTGCCGGCGTGCTGCGCCGGCAGCAGCGCGTTCAGCGTGCAAATGCCGGGGTCGCCGATGGCGGCCTTCACCGCCGCCTTATCGACCATCAGGTTGCGTACCTCGCGGACGGTGAAACTGCCGGGCGGCCGAGGGATCGCGGGGCCGGCTTCCAATTCCCGGTTTTCCGCCGTCCATTTCTGCCGCCCGCCGTTCAGCACCGCGGCATTGTCGTGGCCGAACTCGCGCAGCAGCCACCAGACCCGGGTCGCCCACCAGGCGTTGGAGGTGCTGTAGGTGATCACCCGCGTGTCGTTGCTGATGCCGAAACGGCGCATCGCGGCGGCGAAGTCATCCGGCGGCGGGCGCATGAAATTCAGCTTTTGCGAAGTGTCGGACACGTCGCGCGAGACGTCGCAGAATTGCGCGCCGGGGATATGGCCCTGTTCGAAGTCCTCGCGGCCGGGTTTGACGATGTAGGTGGTGCGCGGGTCGGGGATCAGGTGCGTGGTGCAGTCCAGCACGACGACCTCTTGCAGGTGCCGGGCGAGCCAATCGGTCTCGACCAGGAATTCGGGGTGAACGAAACCGGCCATGGCGCGACGCCTCCGTTATCAGGAAATAATGATGCCGCTGTCTACCGGATAGACCTGGCCGGTGACCTTGCGGGACTCGTCCGATGCCAGGAACAGCGCCATGGCGGCGATGTCCTCCGGCTCGATCAGGCCGAGCAGATGCGATTTCGCCATTTTATCCAGCGCGGCATTGCCGGCGACCAGTTTCGCCACGCGGCCGGTCATTGTCACGGACGGAGCGATGGCGTTGACGCGGACGGACGGGGCGAATTCGACCGCCATCGAACGGGTGATGGCGGCAACGGCACCTTTCGCTGCCGTATAGCAATCGCGGCCGGGAACCCCCATCAGCGCCACGTTCGACGACATGTTGATGACCGATCCGCCGCCGGAACGCTGGATCAGCGGGATGGCAAAGCGGCAACCGAGGAAGGTGCCGAACAGATCGAGCTTGATGGCGCGCCAGAACTCGTCCAATGGCGCGGCCGTCACGTCGCTGTCGCGCGCGGTCGAGCCGCCGGCGTTGTTGTGCAGGACGTGCAGGGCGCCGTAATAGCCGATCGCGGTATCGACTGCGGCCTGCGTGCTGTCCGGCTCGGTGACGTCCGTTTTGATGGCGATCGCATCGCCGCCCGACGCCACGATCTCGTGCGCGGTTCGGTCACCGGCCTCGCTGTCGATTTCGGCGATGACGATCCTGGCGCCCTCGCGCGCGAACAACGACGCCGTGGCACGGCCGATGCCGGTTCCGGCGCCAGTAATCAGTGCGACCTTGCCTTGGAGACGCGGCATGGATCGTTCTCCCTTGCTCCCGCAGTCATCGTGACCCGGCGAGCACGGGCGATCAAGGGCAGGCCTTCAAGCGTGCTCCTCCACCGTCACGGCCCGGCTTGTCCGGGCCACCTGTCGCGGCACATGCTTGCGGCGGTGGCCCGGACAAGCCGGGCGATGACGAGAGCGGCTGGAATCACCGAACGATTTGCACGTACTCGAAATCACCCGGCTTGTTGTCGATGCCCTGGCGCGGCGGCGCGATCCAGCCGGCGTAGGTTCCGGGTTCGCGGGCGGCGTGCATCAGGCTGGTAATGAACAGATTGTCCCCGGTCGAGGGCAGCATCGATTCCTCGCGCGCCCGCCACGCATCTTCGGACAGGATCGCACCGGTGGTATCGGCATGCACGGCGCTGAACTCACCGATATGGCGGTTGAACGCCACATGCGGCAGGGTGATGCGGAAATCGACGCCAGCGCGCTCCAGCACGCGGTTCCAGCGCGCGACGCCGGCCGCCGCATCCTCCACATAGTCGTCGCGAAGGCGCATGTTCAGCGCCGACAATGCCGGAACGTCCTCATTGACGATGATGCCGTCACGCAGCCGCAGCACCGGATAAACCGACGACGTCAACTGATGATCGTCGGTCAGCTTGTCCTCGTGGTAGCGGCCTTTCAGCCCCGCATTGAAGGCGTTGGCCGCATTGGTGCTGATCTCGCTGCCGAACAGATCGAGGGTCAGCGAGAAATGCAGGTTCGCCTTCTTCTGGATCGTCGGCAGATCGATCACGCCCAGGGCGCGCACGCGATCAATATCGTAGGGATCCTCGATCCCGGCCTCTTTCATCGCGTCGCAAGTGCGCTGGATGGTGCGGGAGACGCCGGTCTCGCCGACGAACATGTGGTGCGCTTCCTCGGTCAGCATGAAGCGGCAAGTGCGCGACAGCGGATCGAATCCCGACTGCGCCAGCGCCGCCAACTGCATCTTGCCGTCGCGGTCGGTGAAGAAGGTGAACATGAAGAACGACAGCCAGTCCGGCGTGCGCTCATTGAACGCCCCCAGCATCCGCGGGCTGTCCTGGTCCCCCGATCGGCGGCGTAACAATTCCTCGGCTTCCTCGCGCCCGTCGCGGCCGAAATATTTCTGCAGCAAATAGACCATCGCCCAGAGATGGCGGCCCTCCTCGACATTGACCTGGAACAGGTTGCGCAGATCATACAGCGACGGCGCGGTGGCGCCGAGGTGGCGCTGCTGCTCGACCGAGGCCGGTTCGGTGTCGCCCTGGATGACCAGCAGACGGCGCAGCATGGCGCGATATTCGCCGGGGACCTCCTGCCAGGCCGGTTCGCCTTTGTGCGCGCCGAACGGGATCGTCCGGCCCTCGACCTTCGGCGCCAGCAGCACGCCCCAGCGGTATTCCGGCATTTTCACGAAGCCGAATTTGGCCCAGCCCTCGCTGCCGACGCCGACGGCGGTGCGCAGGTAGACCGGATCGTCCTGGAATCCTTCCGGGCCCATCGACTTCCACCAGTCGATATAGCCGGGGTGCCAGGTCTCCAATGCCTTGCGGACGCGCAAGTCCTTGGCAAGCCCGACATTGTTCGGAATCAGCCCGTCGTAGTCAATCTCCGTGGCCTCGGTCATGGCGATGATCCCTTCAAACTCGTTCCGGATTGAAGTCCGGGCGGACGCCGGACCCGTATCGTTTCAGCGATCCTGTTTCGCCCACCGCGTTCGGGCGTTGGAAGATCCAGTTCTGCCAGGCGGTCAGGCGGCCGAAAATGCGCGTTTCCATCGTCTCCGGCCCGACAAATCGCAAATTGGCTTCCAGGCCGGTCAGCGCGTCGGGCGAGAACGACGCGCGTTCCTCCAGGATCAGCCGCACTTCGTCGTCCCAGTCGGTGTCGTCATAGGCGAAGGTGACCAGGCCGCGTTCTTCCGCGGTGTCGGCGTCCAAGGTCTCACCAATCAGCTCGGCCGCGGCGTCCAGCGAGTCCGGCTCGCCGTAGAAACGGTTGGCCAGACGCGACAGACCGTTGCCCATCGGGAAGGCGGAAAAATTGAGTGCCGACAAATGCAGCGTGGCCGCCCCGCGGTTGTCGCCTTTCACTGTGCCGGCGAACATCACCGAGCGGTCCGCCGCGAACACCAGTTCCGCCAGCGTGCCGGCGAAGCAGCTTCCCGGCTCGATCAGCGTAATGATGCTGCGCGCGGTCATGTCGGTGCGCTTCAGCACGCGCTTAAGCAGCAGGCGAATTTCGCGCACCAGCCAGTCGGATTGATACTGTTCCAGCAGCCCGTCGGCGGCCAGCACCAGGCCGGGATCACCCAGCGTGCGGAACACGATCAGACCGATTGATGGTTCGTTCAGCCGCAGATGCAGCAACGCATCGTCCAGTTCGCGCGCCATGGCCAGCGGCCAGAAGGCGGCGCCGGAGTTGTGGATGCCGCGCAGGTCGCCCGGCAGATCCACCGGACCGCGCACGGTGATCGAAGCGCAGCGCGCCGAGCGGTCGATGGCGACCTGGACATAGGGATACGACACCGCATCGTCCGCGATGGTTCGCTGCAACGGCGTCAGCGCAACGCCGCGCTCGCCGTCGCGGTCGGACCGCCCGGCCAGCTCGAGCGCCCGCTCCGCGACTTTCGCCTCCCACGCGGAAGGCGGAACGACCTCATCGACCAGCCGCCACTCCACCGCGCGCTTGCCGCGCACGCCTTCCTCGGTGGTGCAGAACACATCGGCGCGGTCGCGGCGGACCCGGCGCTTGTCAGTCAGCCGGGTCAGGCCGCCGGTGCCGGGCAGCACCGCCAGCAGCGGCAACTCCGGCAAAGAAACGGTGGAGCGGCGGTCGTCGATCAGCATGATATGCTCCGCCGTCACCGCCAGCTCATACCCGCCGCCGGCCGCGGTGCCACTGATCGCGGCCATATAAATTTGGCCAGAATTCTCGCTGGCGTCCTCGATCGACAGCCTTGTTTCGTTAGTGAACTTGCAGAAATTCACCTTGTGCCCGTGCGAGGATTTGCCCAGCATGCGGATGTTTGCCCCGGCGCAGAACACGCCTTCCTTGCCGGAACGCAACACGACCGTCTTGACCTCGGGATGCTCGAAACGCAGCCGCTGCACCGCGTCGGCCAGTTCGATATCGACGCCGAGGTCGTAGGAATTCAGTTTCAGTTCGTATCCGTCCATCAGGCCGCCGGCCGGATCGACATCCATCGTCAGCGTGGCGATTGGCCCGTCGAAGGACAGTTTCCAGTGGCGATAGCGGCTCGGGTCGGTCTGAAAATCGATCATGCGGAAAGGTCCGTGATGAAGCGGGTGATGGCGGCCAAGGTGGCGTCCTTCGCCTCCAGATGCGGCGAGTGTTTGGCGCCGGGGATCAGCTCAATCGTGATCGGCGCCCGGACCCCGGCCTCGAAAACGCGGAGTTGTTTGTCCGTGCCGTACGGGTCGTCCGCGCCCTGCAACGCTAGAATAGGAACCGCGATTTCCGGCAGGTAGCCGGTGATGTCGAAGGCGCGGAAATCCGGGTTCAGCCAGGCGCCGTTCCAGCCGTAGAAGGCGGTATCGACGTCGGTGTGGTACCGGGCGAGACGGTCGCGCAGGTTGCCGGTTTCGTACTCAGTCTTGATGCGTTCGATGCTGGCGATATTCAGGTCTTCGACGAAGAAATGCGCGGCGATGGTGATGAGACCTGCTACCCTTTCGTCATGGCCCGGCTTGTCCTGGCCACCCCCGCCAGCACCTGCCGCGACAGGTGGCCCGGACAAGCCGGGCCATGACGGTGGGGGGGCGAGGGTAGCTCCCGATCCCGCATAAACCGCCGCGATCGATCCGCCATCGGAATGCCCGACCAGCACGCACCTCTCGATCCCGGCGGCGTCCAGCACCAGAGGCAGCACGTCCCGTGCCTCATCAACCATGTACGTGATTGGACGGGGCAGGGGGGTCGAATCCGACCGGCCGTAGCCGAACCGCGAATACGCAAATACCCCCCAGCCGGTCATATCCGCCAGCCGCTCCGGCACGTCCCGCCACAAATCCACGCAGCCCAGGCCCTCATGCAGCAGCACCAGCGTCGGTGCCTCCGCCGGACCGGGACCCCACCATGCTGTTTCCAACTCGCCGCCGTCGATACGAAGCGTGCCGCGCCGCATTACACCTCCCGCAACCGGAAGCGCTGGATCTTGCCGGTCGCGGTCTTGGGGAAGCTGTCCACGACCTCGATCCAGCGTGGATACTTCCAGACGCCGACCCGTTCCTTCACATGGGCTTGCAGGGTGGCGATCAAAGCGTCCAGTGGCTGATCGCGGGCGCTTTCCTGCAAGATTACGAACGCCTTCGGCTTGACCAGTCCGTCCTTGTCCTCGCGGCCGATGACCGCGGCCTCCAGCACGGCGGGGTGGGAGATCAGTGCTTCTTCGACCTCGAACGGAGATACCCAGACGCCGCTGACCTTCAGCATCTCGTCGCTGCGGCCCTGGAAGCGGTAATAGCCGTCCTCGTCGCGAACATAGGTATCGCCGGTATAGGTCCACTCGCCCTGGAAGGTGCGCCGGCTTTTCGCCCGCTGGTTCCAATAGCCCTCGGCGGCGGTGTCGCCGCGCACCACCAGTTCGCCGGCCTCGCCGTTGCGCGCCGGGCGGTCGTGGTCGTCCACGATGCGCGCCTCATAGCCCGGCACCGGCTTGCCGCTGGTGCCGTAGCGGAGGTCGTCCGGCGTGTTGCTGATGAAGATATGCAGCAACTCGGTCGATCCGATGCCGTCCAGGATGTCCACCCCGGTGATCGACTTCCAGCGCTTGCCGACGTCGGCGGGCAGCGCTTCCCCGGCGGATATGCAGCGCCGCAGCCGGGCGGAGCCGGCGCCGGGACCGATATACGGATTGGCCAGCAGCGCAGCATACAGCGTGGGGATGCCGCCGAACAGCGTGGGGTTGTGCTCCCGCATCATCCCGATCACTGCATCCGGCGTCGGCCGATCGGCCAGGAACACCGTTGTAGCGCCTACGGACATCGGGAAGATCAGGCTGTTGCCCAGGCCGTATGCATGGAACGCCTTGGCGGCGGAGAACATCACGTCGTCGGGCCGGATGCCCAGCACCTGCGCCCCATACGTGTCCGCGCTGGCACGCAGGCTGGAATGGACGTGCCGCACGCCCTTCGGCGCGCCGGTGGAGCCGGACGAATACAGCCAGAACGCGACCTCATCCGGCGACGCTGCGGCTGTCTCCGCGTCCGGGTCGCCGCCGGCCAGGAATTTCGGGAAAGGCAGCCACGCCGGATCGGCCAAAGCTGGTTCCGACCCGTCCGGCTGCGACACGATCACGTGGCGGATACCCCGCAGGACAGGTGCCAGCGCCGGCAGAAGCGGGGCGGAGATCGCCACGGCTTCCGCCCGGCTATCCGCCAAAATATACCCCACCGTCTCCGGCGTCAGCAGCGTATTGATGGGCACCGGAACCGCGCCGGAGCGCATGGTGCCCCAAAAGGCGATGGGAAAGTCGATCGTGTCCTGCAGCAGCAGCACGACGCGGCGTTCCCGCTCGATGCCGGCCCGGCGCAGGGCCCCGGCGAAGCGGCGGGTGGCGTCCGCGAGATCCTGATAGGTCAGGCCGCGCCACAAATCCTGGAACGCAAGGCGCGCGCCGTCGCCCTGTGCGAGGTGCCGATCAACGAACCAACCCACGGCGTTCCCGTTTTGCATGCTTCCTCGCGGCGTATCCTGAGCCCGGGCGTCAGGCGGCCCGGTTGCATGCATTATAGTGCATGTTTGCCGGTGAACGGAAGTCCCATTGTCCGGTTGTGGAAACACTGCGCCCGCGCGCGGCGCCAGTCGAGCATGCGATTCACGAACTATTAACTTTCAAGGACTAACAGAGCGCTGCGTTCGTTCATGGAGTCTCCGCAATGCTTCCCCGCCGGGACATCCTGCTGACCGCCGCGCCGCTTGCGTGCCCAGTCACCCGCCGCGCCGCCCGAGCCGCCACCCGCGCCCTGCGAATCGGGCCGATCGGCAGGCGAGCGGGCGACACGCCGTCGATCTGCCCTGCCGGCTGACAATCGGCGATGAGACCCGGGTCGGCGCTGCCGTGCTTGGTGCCGCGGTGCGAGGCCGGCGTGGCGGGACTCGCTCTTGTGCCGGATGCGGCGGCCGATGCCGCGTTCAGCGCGTAACTGGCGGATTCATCCGGATGCCGGGCGGCGTAGGGAGATTTTGACATGAACGTGTTCCGTATTCATGCTTGCAACACATACGGCTTAGCCGTATAACCGTCATGGACATCGAATTCGATCCTGCGAAGGATGACATCAATCGCCGCAAGCACGGCGTTTCCCTGGTCCTTGGCGCCGCCGTCTTGATGGACATGATCGGAGAGATTGAAGGACGACCGGCGAGACTACGGGGAGACGCGGTTCAACGCCTTCGACATGGTGAACGGACGAATGTTCGTGTGCACCTATACGATGCGCGGTGAAACCTACCGTCTGATTTCCGTCCGCAAGGCCGGCAAGCAGGAGCAACGCATATGGCTACCGTGAAAGTCACCCCGGATCTGCTCGCCCGCGCGGTGCGCGATACCGACTGGGCGGCGGTCAACTCGCTGACCGACAGCGACATTGCCCGCCAGGCCGATGCCGACGCGGATGCCGCGCCGGTGCTGACGGCCGCAGAGACTGCGGCGTCCATCGTGCGGACGGTGCGCAAGCGGCTGGGGCTGTCTCAGGCCGCCTTTGCCGCGCGGTATCATATTCCCGTCGGCACGCTGCGGGACTGGGAGCAGGCGCGCAAGCATCCGGATGGTCCGGCGCTGGCCTATCTGCGGGTGATCGCCGGGGAACCGGATATGACCGCCCGGGCGCTTGAGGCTGCCGTATGGCGGCCTCACCCGGCTCGCGCAGCCCCGTAACGGTGGCGAAGCCAGCGCCGGTACAGCAGGGACAGGATCACGTTCAGCAGCAGGTAGAGCAGGATCGCAGAGAACGCCAGCTTCTCGCCGGGGAAGTTCAGTGCGGCGATGGCGGCGGCGATGCCGGGGTGACGGGACGACGTGGTCAGTGCGACCACCGCCCGATCGGCTGGCTCGGGGCCGCCCAGCAGGTGGCCGGCCGCCAGTCCGAACAGAATGAAAGCCAGGATCGCGGCCAGCGTGCCATGACCGATCAGCGACAGGATGTCCGGCGCGGCTTTGATCGCGATCGGCACGGCGCAGCCGAGCAGCAAGACCGCGGCGGTGACGGAGATCGGCCTGGCGATTCGGGCCGCGAGACCGCTGGCGAAGGCGCTGACGGCCAGTCCGGCGCAGAGCGGTGCCAGCACGTTGGCGGCGAGAATCAGCCCGACCGCCCCGGCCGGGATGTCGGCCGTCCGGCCGAACGCCAGGCCGAGGACATGTACGGAAATCGGCACATACGCGACGGCCAGGAACGCCGCCACGACGAGCAGACCGATGGCAAAGGAGGCGCTTCCACCGGAGTTGACCGCCTTCTTTGGCAGCAGCGGCGGGATCGGCGACACCGCCAGGGCAAGCAGCGCGATCCTGACGGGCGGCAGCAGATCGAACGCGGCGGCCATGGCTATCGCGAACAACGGCATCAGGACGTCTATCGCGAACAAGGCCCGCAGCAGCAGGCGTGGGGTGCGGGCGACATGCATCACATCGCGCGCACGATTGCTCAATCCGATAGCGAACACGGTGAGGATGATGCTCGCTTTCAACACGAGCGGAATCAATGTTGCCATCGTTGTCCCGGCTGCTCGTCCTCAATCTTACGGCCTGACCGAAAATGGTGCCACGCCGCCCCCTATGTCGTGGCAAGGTTGGTCCGGGCCACTCCTGTCAGCACGTGCCGCGACGGGTGGCCCGCACGAGCCGCATATGCGCTACCATAAGCTGGGTTGAGCTTGGTCGTTGCCTCTGTGTCATGGCCGGGCTTGACCCGGCCGCCCGGGACTTGCCGCCTAGCGGCCGGTGCGGGCCGCGTCCGCCTGAGCGTAGCGATCGCCCTGCACCATGATTTTCGCGGCGGCCTCATCAATACTCCGCACATCCTCCGGCGTCAGATCGACAGCGGCGGCGGCGATGTTCTCGTCCAGCCGGTCCAGCTTCGTGGTGCCGGGTATGGGGACGATCCAGGGCTTGCGCGCCAGCAGCCACGCGAGCGCGATCTGCGCCGGCGTGGCGCGCTTGCCGCGGCCGATGGCTTCAAGCAAGTCCACCACCGGCCGGTTGGCCTTGCGGGCTTCCGGCGTGAAACGCGGCAGGCCGGCGCGGTTGTCGTTGCCGCCGAACGCGGTCGTCTCGTCGATCTTGCCGGTCAGGAAGCCGCGGCCGAGCGGGCTGTAGGGCACGAAGCCGATCCCGAATTCCTCGCAGACCGAAAGCACCGCGTCCTCGGGGGCGCGCCACCAGAGGGAATATTCGCTCTGGATCGCCGTCACGGGCTGCACCGCGTGGGCGCGCCGGATGGTCTCAGCGCTCGCCTCGGACAGGCCGAAATGCCTGACCTTGCCTTGGGCGATCAGGTCCTTGACGGTGCCGGCGACGTCCTCGATCGGAACCGCGGGGTCGACGCGGTGCTGGTAGAGAAGGTCGATGGTACTGGTCCGCAGCCGCTTCAGTGACTCCTCGGCCACTGTCCGGATGCGCTCGGGGCGGCTGTTCAGCCCGCCTGAGCCGCCGGCACCGAGGTCGAATCCGAACTTGGTGGCGATGACCACGTCCTTGCGGAACGGCTCCAGCGCCTCGCCAACCAGCACTTCGTTGGTGAACGGGCCGTAGACCTCGGCCGTGTCGAAGAACGTGACGCCGCGATCGACCGCCTGCCTGATCAGGGCGATCATCGCGTTCTTGTCGGGCGCCGGGCCGCGGTGATGATTCATCCCCATGCAGCCCAGGCCGATCGCCGAGACCTGCAGGCCGCTTCGGCCGAGGGTGCGTTTGTCCATGTCGCTGTCGCTCCGTGGTGGCGGGAAGGGCGGACCGCCCGGTTTCCTGATACCCGTCGATGTAGAAGCTTCCCCGCCTGATTTTTAGTTGGCGATATCCGAATGGACCTATTAGCCGACCTTCTGAATGCCCGATTGATTCATGAAGCGTCGCTCACAATGTCATGGCCGGGCTTGTCCGGGCCACCGCCGGCAGCACGTGCCGCGACAGGTGGCCCGGACAAGCCGCATAGACGCTAACACAAGTCGAATGGCGCACGGTCGTTGCCCTCGTGTCATGGCCGGGCTTGGCCCGGCCACCCACGACTTGCGGTGCCGATGGCGGCAAAGCCGTGGATGGCCGGCACAAGGCCGGCGATGACACACAGGGAAAGCGCCTCCTGAATTCCTATGCGGCTCGTCCGGGCCACCTATCGCCGCACGAAGCGCTGTTCGATGACCTCCTCGCCCCAGCTTCGCCCGGCGCGTTCTTCCGCCAGCGCAAAACCGTGCGCCTCATAGAGGTGCCGCGCAGCGTCCAGGCCGCGAAACGTCCAGAGCCGGGTCTCGGCGAAGCCCTGTCGATCGCAGAAGGCAACGGCCTCGGACAGCAATCTTCGGCCGGCGCCGGTACCGCGCACGTCATCCGCGACGATGAACCAGCGCAGGTGCGCGGCGTGCGGTGCCATATCCTCGCCGTCGATGGCGATGCTGCCCACCACGATCGAGTTCGCGCACGGCGAGCCAAAGCTGATTGCATGGCCGATCCAGGCGCCCGGTGAATTCCGCCAGTTCGGCTGCGACTTTTGCCTCGAAGTCCCGGCCGAACCCCGCCCGGGCCGCGTAATAGAGCGCATGCATCTCGACGCAGCGGGCGATGGCGCCGGGCCGGTAGCCGCTTCGGATCGTCACGTCTGGCGCCTCGGGTGCCGCCGCGCGTTCGGCCGCGAGCGCGTTGGAATAGCGGTCGATCGCCTCGGCGAGGTTCCTGCGCTGCCCGGGCATGAGCCTGGCCAGGGCGCGTCCGGCTTGCTCGCGGGCGAAACCGTCGATGCCGGCAACGGTCGCCCGACCCTTGGGCGTCAGGGCGAGCGACTTGGTGCGGCCGTCCGGTTCGCCCGCGTGTTCGGTCACCTCGCCCGCGTCGATCAGCTTGCGGAGAAGCCGGCTGACGCTTGATTTTTCCAGGTTGAGCAGCGCCGACAGTTCGGCGGCGGTCTTCGACCCGTGCCGATGGATTTCCAGCAGGGCGTGGACGGCAGAGGCGGGCAGCGCGGTTCCGGCCAGACCGTCCTGCATGAACCCGAGCTCGCGGACAAGGCGGCGGGATGCGGCGCGGACCGCGTCGATCTCAGAGGGCAGGGGCTTATTTAGTTGTATCATACAACTAAATAAGCCGCCTCTCCGCGCTTTGCCAAGGACCGCTTCGGTTGACAGGTGCGACCGGGTCCGGTGCTCAATGTATTTCGGAGGGATCGCCCGATGACGATTGTCTCGTCCATGCTCTGGCGGAGGGTGGACACCCCCGGCCACGATGCCTGCCGCCTCGATCACACAGATGACGGCTGGCGGTTGGACGGCACGGCCGTTTTTCGTCATGCAAGCGGTCCGGCCACGCTCACCTATACCGTTCACTGCGATGCCCTGTGGCGGACATTATCCGGCCGGATACGCGGTTTCGCTGGGGAACGCGCCATCGACTATCGAGTTGTTCGCCATGGCCCGGCCTGGACGCTGAATGGCACGGTCGTCCCCGGGCTGGACCATCTCCTGGATCTTGATCTGTCCTTCACACCCGCGACCAATCTTCAGCAACTCCATCGTGTCCCGATCGCGGAGAACGAAACGGTTCGGCTTCCCGTCGCCTGGCTTGACGTGGACGCCGGGGCGCTGACCGGGTTGCCGCAGATTTATGAGCGGCGTGGACGCGATGCCTTTTGGTACCAGGCGCCAAGTGTCGGCTATGAGGGATTGCTGGAACTCGCGCCGAACGGCTTTATGCGAAGCTATCCCGGTTTGTGGGAAGCTGAGCCGCCCGGCCTGCACCGCCTCGGCGTCAGGTGAACGTCCACAGGCCATGCATGACACGACCAAGCGATCAACGAGACCCTCCGGATGCCCCGCACCATCACTGTTGGCCTGATTTCAGATACGCATGGGCTGCTCCGCCCCGAGGCGCTCGAGCTCCTGCGGGGCAGCGATTTCATTGTTCATGCAGGGGACATCGGTGACCCGGAGATCCTGACCGAACTGTCCCGCCTGGCGCCGGTCGCTGCTGTCCGAGGCAATATCGACACGGTTCAATCGATTCCGGAAACGGCGATCCTTGAGGTGGACGGGGCCGTTCGCCTTCATGTGCTCCACAACATAAACGATCTCGGCCTCGATGCTGCCGCGGCGGGGTTCCAGGCTGTCGTCTACGGCCATTCCCACCAACCGGAAATCCGATGGAAGGACGGTGTTCTTTACGTCAATCCCGGAAGCGCCGGCCCGCGCCGCTTCTCGCTGCCCATTTCTGTCGGCCGTCTTCGCGTCAATGCCGGCAAGCTGTCTGTCAACCTGATCGAAATCCAGCCGAGATCGCGATAGCGCACGCCCGCGACCCGCGTGCTTCTCAAACATACAGCGCGGCCATCGCCCGCCATGCGCCCGCGCGATGGGCGCGTCCGTCCCAGAAATGCAGTCGATGCGCGACGCTCTTTTCATCGAGCAGGCGGCTGAGGTACACATTGCTATCAAGAAACGGATCGGCTTTGCCGACCGCCAGAACGATATCGATCTGACGGAGCTGTTCCAGCCGCGATGCGCAGGCGAGGCCAGGCAGAAAATGCGCCGGGGTGTGGAAATAGACGTCGTCGCCGTAATACCCGTCGAACAGGTCGTCGAAACAGTCCATCTTCATCGTCAAATCGAAGCGGCCCGAAAAGGCGGCGAGCTTGCGGAACAGATGCGGATGCCGGAACACGAGGCTGGCGGCCTGGAACGCACCCAGGCTACAGCCCATCGCCATGGTGCAATCATGCGGATTGGTCCAGGCCATCAGCGGCAGCACTTCGTTGAGGATATACTCCTCGAACGCCGCATGCCGGCGTATGCGATCGGCTGGATGACGGCCAAAATCGTAGAAGGTTTCCCGCGCCAGCCCCTCGATGCAAAAAAGCTGCAGATGACCGGCCCGGACCTTGTCGGCGAGGCTCGCGACGATGTCGAGGTGCTCATATTCCCAGAAGCGTCCTTCCCGCGTGGGGAACATCAGTACCTTGGCTCCGGCATGGCCGAAGATCAGAAGCTCCATGTCGCGATGGAGCCGCGGACTGTACCAGCGCCGGTAATCTCGCCTCATGTTGCCCTGAAGAACCGTCCGACCTTCGATCGGAGCAGCGTGTGCTGCTCTTCCATTCCAGGATAGTCGAAATGGCCGGCATCCAGGACGAAGATTTCATGATGGTTTGATGGTGGCAGCGCGTTGGCGACCGAGAACTGGCACGGGGGCGCCACCGCCGGATCGAACAGGGCGACGGCAACGAGCATGGGTATCTCGATACGCGCAGCCGCCGTCGCCGCATCGAAAAATCTGAGGGATTCCAGCACGTCGGCATGCGTCTTCCGATAGGTCTGCACCGAGTGTCCGCTGCCGACGGTCGGCAGCGTCAGCCAGAGCGGCATGTTGCCGAAGGTCGGCACAACCAGATGGCCCCGGTCGATGCGCCTGTCGAACGCGATCGCCAGCGCCCCGATGCCGCCGCCGAAGCTGGTGCCGCTGTAGCCGATGCGGCCGTCAATCTCCGGGTAGAGACTGGTCAGGACGGAGACGGCCACCCAAAGGTCCTCGACACAGCCGCCCAGGATGTAACGGTCCGGCTTGTCGATATCATGCAGCACGTGCCACGTGCTGTCGCTGGAGATCGGCGGACGGGCACTGCGCGAGAGGCCGCGGCAACACGGAAACAATATCGCTGTGTCTTCGACCGGAATGTCGAAATCCGGCTGGTCGCGCCCGCCGTAGCCATGGCCGACAACAAGCCCGCGCCTGACCTTTCCCGTTCGCGGCACCAACAGCCAGCCGCCGATCGGCAAGCCGCCGGTGGACGTATAGGCGATGTCATGGACGTGCCAGTCCGTATGGACAGGCGCACTTTCGCTCAGCCGCGGATTCGGATCCACGTCGCGCGCGCCGGCATAACGGGTGCGCCAAAAGGCATCGAAGTGAGGCGGTGCCAGGGGCGGTTTGATCGCGCGAAGCTCGTCAATCCCGAGGCCATGGGCCGGATCGAAATCGTACGGGTGGTCCGTCGGGATACTCATGGGCGGCCATTGTCCGGTTAACGTACACTGGCCGCTGTAGCGCCAATTTCCGAGCGGATTCCAGTCCGCGTTCCAACCCGCGTCATGACGCCGGCGGCAACGGTGCTCCCGGGTCAAACTCAAGGCGGATTGGTAGTATGACAGTGGGCCGTAAAAAGCCGAGGCTGAGCATCCGAATAACGGCCTTCGCCTGTCGCCCGGCGGCATGCGACGGGCTGCCATGGACGTCCGGCTCGATCCGGGCCTTCTCTACCAACGTCCGCGCTCAAGCCCGCCCGCTCGGCGGCCCTTTGGCCGTGTCCGAAAGCAGGAAAAAAGGGGTTCGCCAGACATGCTACGCTGCCGACGCTCCGAAGGTGAGCCTTGTGCCGACGGCGGAGCGGACGATCCGACCGGGCATCTCGGCCCGGGCGATGTCATAAAACCGCTCCCCTGAACAATGGGCTGGAATAACAAAATCCGGTTTCATCGCTTTGAGTCCGGCGACCGTCTCGCGAACGTAGTCATCACTCAGCGGGGGCGGCAGATGGAAGCCGCCGATGACCGCGTGCAGTTTTTCGGTCGCCGTCGCGGCTTGCGCCTGCTTGATCGTATTCAACACGCCGCGGTGGCTGCAGGATGTCAGCACAACGAGGCCGCGGTCCTTGACCAAATAGCTGGTAGCGATCTCATGTTGAAAGTCATCCCAAATGAAGGCGCCGGTATTCTTGGAAGCAGGCTCGAGTTCCGGGTTGCAGCCAAGTCCCGCTGTCACGCCGGTACGTTCATTTGTCACCCGCAACGGGTCTTCGTAAGACACCTTGGGGATTTGACCGGTGGTCACAGCATGATCGGCAGCAACCGCGGGTCCCTCGGCGATCATCAGCCGTATGCCGGCTGCCAGAATACCCGGCCGGTCGAGCACGCCGAAGTCACCCCCGAGACCGGTTTCCCGCACACAGAAGCAGTCCTCGCCGCCGACGAACAGGGGCAGACCCGCCTTCAACCTGCCGCGGGAGGCCGTCAGCAGACCCATCAGGCCGCCGAAATGGTCGAAATGACCGTGGCTTAGTACTAATGCGTCCAGGGAACCGGGATCGATGCCGAGGAACCGCATGTTGGTCAGCAGTACTTCGGAACTATAACCGAAATCAACGAGCACGCGGCGGGTTTCTTCGTAGCGCGCCGACTCCGCCAGCATGGCGAGACCCCACTCGGCCTGCAATGTGAGGTCTGGCGGCGAACCCGCTTTTTCGGTGCCGGAGTTGCGCACCACGATCAGACCCGGGGTGTTCAGAGGAATACTCATGCGATCGGTATAGTTGTCGGTAACCATCCGGACCGATAGCCGATCGACAACCGGCACAGCGCCCGTGGCTGGTTGCGCGTATGCGATGCGCCCTGCACCCTCCAGCGTTGCGAGCAGGGTCGCAACGAAACCCGCCCCCGTGGCTCGCAGCGCCTGACGGCGACCGAAGCCGCGTCGGATAAACGGGTTCCCACTCGGAGCACAACCGCAGAATGAACCGGTCATTTTCTTCTCCAAATATTTTGCACCAAGCTATAGTGCTCGATGACAGTCTGGTCCGAATTTGTTCCGATCAACGCACGCCTAAATCAATTCGGCGCCTCCGCCTCCAGGAACGTCTGGACCGCGCGGAACAGTAGCAGCCGATTTCGTTCCATAACGACGGAATGTGTGCCTTCGCCAAGCAGCACATATTCCTTCCAAGGGGCACCGCTCAGCAGCGGAAATAATCCCTGCGATCGAAGCGGTGGCGTGTCCTGGTCCCACTCCGCCTGGATCATCAAAGTGGGGGACGTTATCTTCGAGGGATCGTAGGTCGGTGTACCACGGTTCCAGAAGCGTTGAAAATCAAGCACAACGCCGTTGGGAGCGCGTAGGGCCGGCGGGCTGGTCGCAACCGCTTTCGGATCGGTTGCCCAGGTCGCCGCCTGCCAGGTGTCGAACCAACCCGGAGGAATCAGGTCGGCTCGCTTGCTCTCCGGCACCCCCTTCAGCCAGCGCTCCAGCGCGGCTTCGCGGGTGATCGTGCGATAGGCTCCAATCTTGGGCTCCGCGGCAATGGTCGGCGGTCCGGTCTGGGCCACCCAAACCGGCGCATAAAGCACCAGCCGGTTGACCTTGGCCGGCTGCTCGGCGGCGAAGCCACCGGCGATGGTGGTTCCCCATGACCAGCCGATGACGTTGACCTTGCCGAGGCGCCGGCGCGCGAGTACCCAGTCCACGACGGTCGCCAAATCCCGCACGGCATCGGCGGTGGTTTCGACCGGCTGGCCGGCATCAGCGGGTTGGTCCATGGCCGCCGGCCGGCCGGAGGCACCGTAGCCCGGAAAGTCGAGCAGATAGACGTCGAAACCGCGGCCGGCAATGTAGTCCATCCAGGACAGTCCGCGGAGCGGTAAGTCGAATACAGGTACTGGCCGGATAGGTCGCGCCGTGCGCGAAGACCACCGTGCGCTCGGGCGTGAACCGGTCCATACCGGCGGGACGTTTGTTTCGGATGTAAATCTTGAGATCGGCCTGAGGCGAGTCGATCATCGTCTCCTCGGCCGTCAGCGAAGTTCCTTGCGGGTAAGCGTCGGAACCTCGCGCGGCGACAACCGGGACCAGACCCGCCAAACCAAGATCCCGCCGCTTCAGCATGACCAGCCCCCGGGGCAGAACGTCATCTGACATAACTGCCAGCAGAGCACTGACCATACGATCTGTCGTTGATGTGCATCAACGGAGCAATACCGCTGACCCGCCTGAACCGGAGCGCCGATCACAATGAAGGTCCAAGTAGATGCAATGGCCCGGCGCACCGATCGAACAGCCTGATTGGAGGGTGAGTAAAGCTCGATGCCACCGGCGTGGAAAGCCGCTCGACATCGAGAGCGCCGAATCCAAGGCCCAAGGTTTATTCACTCGCCGTACGGAGCGGAAAGACGCCGCCGCACCATGCGGCGCGTCGCCGCGTATTGAACCCCCACCAGCATGGGCTTGGCGGCAATCGGCACCACCAGTATAAACCAGCCAAGCGCAGCCGAACTGGCGAACAAGGCCAGCGCGAGGATGGCGACAGCAATCCCGCCGAACAGCAACGCCCAAATAAAGCCGAACGTCCGGTTGATGCAGGTCAGGTCCACACCCCGCGCCGTTGCCGGCGCGTAGTGATTTATCCAGCCCGGCGAGAGCAGCACAATGCATATCGCCCCGTAAATCAGCGCCGGCTTGAGCATGGCGAATACCGGATTGCCTGTCAGCAGGGTCGCCCCGCCGAAGGCGACGACCAGGAAAAGGCTCAGCCATTGCATGCGATGGACCGCCCGGCGGCGGGCGCCCAGCCAGCCGATCTCGGCGACGCCGAACGCGATCCCCGGGCCCACCGAGGCGCCGACGCTGTGCGTCGCCTGGTAGACAGCCACGAACACCAACGTCGATAGCAGATCCTGCAGCAGCAAGCCCATTGCACGAAGCATCGGGTGGGGCGTGACTGGTATCGATGCGTCGGTCATCGGCAACCCCTGTTGCGAGTTCCGGCATGAGCGGTCGGGCCAGCGGCGGTAAACGCGCAGCGCTGACCGATGTTTAGCCGTCCCGGTCGATTTCCACCAGGGCGCTGAGCAGACGGCCGCCCGGGCGGCCCGCGTCCCCGAACAGCCTGGATTGTATCTCGATCACCAGCGGCAGGGCATCGCGCAGCGCGGCCAGGCCGGCCCGGGTGATGGCGACCCGCTTGGCCAGCGCATGGCCCGGCGACGGCGTCCGCCGGATCATGTGCTTTTGCTCCAGAGCCTTCAGCACTGCGGACACCTGCATCGGATGAATAGCGCCGAACCGGGCCAGCCCGGACTGGGTTGCCGTGTCGCCCGTCCGCGCCATCCAGGCCACCAGCGTCAGCGTGACGAACTGCAGATGCGTTAGGTCGAGCGAGCGCAGAGCCTGATCCACCTGCCGTATATAGCGGTGCACGACCCTCCACATGACGAAACCGGCCGCGTTCTCCGGTGCGCCGAGCGAGATCGTCTCGAACATTTCCGCGATCGTACGGGCGTCCGGGTCCATGGTTGGCTCTGTAGCCTGAATCCGGCGCGGCGGGAACCGACGTTATATAAACGCGTTTATATAACGTCCAATGGAGGATACCATGACCGGTCGCAAGCTCGACATCGCTTTCTGGAACTACGACCGGACCCGCCTGCTGTCCGACGGCACCGTCAGGATCGACGGCGCCGAAGCCGCCTTCCACAGCGCCCGCATCGTCCCCGAGATCTTCGAGGCGATGATCCGCCGGCGCGCCTATGACGTGTCGGAACTTGGAATGACCTACTTCCTGCGGACATTCGCGGGCGGGGAATCCCCGTTCCTCGCGATACCCGTGTTCCCGGTGCGCTCGTTCCGCCACGGCGCGATCTACATCAACACCTCCAGCGGCATACGGCGGCCGGAGGATCTCGTGGGCAAACGCATCGGCGAATTGGCACTCTACGGCCACGACGCCGGGGTGATGGCCAAAGGCATCCTGTCCGACGGCTATGGCGTGAGGCCCGAGCAGAGCCGCTGGATCATCGGCGGGATCGACTTCCCGATGGACCCGGTCGATTTCGTGCCGCATCCGGTGCCCGATGGCGTCGAAGTGGAATGGGCGGGAACATCGGTAGACCTCGGCGCGATGCTCGAGACGGGAGAGATCGATGCGCTGATCTCCGCCGACGTGCCCAAATGCGTGCTGGAGAAATCGCCCCGCGTCGGCCGGCTGTTCGAGGATTACGAGGCGATCGAACGCGACTACTACCGCCGCACGGGGATCTTCCCCATCATGCACACCGTCGTCGTCGAACGTGACCTTGCCGTCGAGAGGCCCGAAATCGTCAAGGCGGTTTACAGAGGATTCTGCGCCGCGAAAGACCGGATGGCGGAGCAGTATCTGAATGGCATGACCTTCAACAACATGACTATGATGCTGCCATGGCTGACCCGGCTGATCGGCGACAACCGCGATCTTCTGGGAGACGACTTGTGGCCATACGGAATGAAGGCCAACCGCGCGGCGATCGATGCGGTGCTGCGGTATCATCATGAGCAAGGGTTGACCGAGCGTCGCTTCACGATCGAGGACATCTTCGTACCCGGTCTGCCGGATACGTGAGGCACGAAAAACTCGGTCTCTGAAGTGTCGTTATACCAGTCGGCGGCGAAGTTCGTTTGGCCTCGTTGTGCCGGTCACCGGTTCAAGCCCGGTAGCAGGCTCCGGCCGGGGCGACGGCGCACGGGCCGCCGAAGGGTCGAAGTCATCGCGGGGTGAAACTTCCAATAACCGGAGGAGGCTGACCATGAACCATCCGATCGTTTCGCGTGAAGAGTGGCTTGTCGCTCGCAAGGCGCTTCTGGCCAGGGAGCGAGCCATGACTCACGAACTCGACGCGCTTCGCGCCGAGCGCCGACGCCTGCCCCTGGTCAGGATCGAAAAGTCCTATGTCTTTAAAGGGCCTGACGGCAACTGCACACTTGGCGACCTGTTCGGTGGCCGCAGTCAGCTTGCAATCTATCATTTCATGCTGACTCCGGGTTCGGACCATGTGTGCCCCGGCTGCTCGTTCGTCTCCGATCATATCGACGCGGCGCGGCAGCATTTCGAACATGCCGATCTGTCGTTCGCCGCGGTTTCGCGTGTGCCGCTGCAACGGATCGAGGAGGTCAGGCAACGTATGGGCTGGAGGTTTCCGTGGGTTTCCTCGGAAGGCAGCGACTTCAACTTCGACTTCGGGGTGTCCTTCACGCCGGAAGACCTCGCCGCCGGCCGCGCGATCTACAATTACGGCACGGTTATTCAGAAGAGCCGGGACATGTTCGGCGTCAGCGTCTTCGTGAAGGATGACGATGGCACCGTGTTGCACAGCTACTCGACCTATCATCGCGGCGTGGAGTTGCTGCTGGGCGCGCTCAACTGGCTCGATCTTGTGCCCGGGGGCCGCAACGAGAGTGCCGGCACCATGAGCTGGGTGCGGCGGCACGACGAGTATTGAACCGGTCGCCAGCCCGGGGTGCCGGCACGCTCGGCCGCGGGTTCCGCGGGCCAAGCCGTGATCACAACGAAGTTATTCCGTAGTGCTGATGACCGGGTCCTGTTGACCCAGATCAAGGTCCAGTCCGGCAGACCGGTGCAAAGCGGTGTCGTGGGCTATTCCAAACAACCAAAGGCCCGGCGGGGGATTTGGAGCTTGCGACGCCACATAGGCCGTCTGGTGGCTGTGTCCATGCCGGCGGCGGCTATGCGAAGCCGCGCTGACGACGGCGGATCCCCCGGCCACCCGGGGCGAGCAACCGCCCATCGGCCGGAGACCATCCCAAAAGTGCCGGTTCGATGACCTTTTTGACTGACGACCGGACCTTCCCCGGCATCGGCCGCACCGGCAGCCGCGAAATCTCCCGGTCATCATTGCGCTTCGCTGCGGTCATGGTCGCGGCGGTGCTGCTTCCAGTCGCGTTCTGGGGCTGGGCGGCTTTGGAAACGCGGTCAAGCACCCTGGCGACGGCGCTGGCCGATCAGCGGCGGGTTACCGATGCTGTCGTTGAGCACACGCTCAAGCTGTTGGAAACCCAGGCTATCGCGCTCGATCTCCTGGCCCGCGAAGTCGGCGAGCGCGACTGCCCGGCACTGCGATCGGATCCCGAGGTCCGGGACCTCATGAGACTGACGGCGCAATTCCCGCAAACGGAATCGGTCTGGCTGATCAATCCCGACGGTCGCTCCTGCATGGTGAGCGATCCGGCGCTGATGGACACCCGCGACCGCAGTTTCCGGGAATATTTCACCCACGCCCGCGACTCCTCCCCGGATCGCCCTTATGTGGGACGCGCCATCATCGGCCTGGTCGATTCCCTGCCGGCCTTCAACATCACCAAAGCGCGGAGGAAGAACGGCGCGTTCAACGGCGTCGTTCTGACGGCGGTGACGCTCGGCGAACTGGTGCGATACTGGCGTAAGGTGACCGAACCCGCGCCGTCGCAACGCATTGCCCTGTTCCGGCGGGATGGCGCCACTATCGCGCGCTCGTGGGAGCCGCTCGTGCCCGATCCCGATCCGGCGGCCGAGCGCCTGATCGCGGAGCGTTGGCGTGGGGCGCCCGACGGCAACACCGTGCACGTATCCTCGATCGACGGGACGCATCGCGTGGGTGCCTGGCACAGCCTTCCGGACTGGGGACTGGTGGTCACGAGCAGCGTCGACGAGGAAGCGGTCCTGGCGCCCTGGCGCAGGTCCATGCTCATGTACGGCGGCGTGGCGGCGTTGGTGTCCGGCCTGCTCGGCGCACTGACATGGTCGCTGCTGCGGGAACGGCGGGTTCTCGGCCGGATCGTCAGCGAACGAACCGGCGCGCTGCGCACCAGCGAGAGACGCCTTGCCCTGTTCGTCGACCGTGCCCCGGCGGCGATCGCGATGTTCGATATGGGCATGCGCTACCTCGCCGTGAGCAGGCGCTACCTGAAGGACTATAACCTCGAAGCGTCCGGGCCGGAGGCTTTGCTTGGCCGCAGTCACTATGAGATCCTTCCCACCATCCCCGGCCGCTGGCGGGAGATCCACCGGCGCGTGCTGGCCGGCGAGACGCTGTCGGCCAAAGAGGAACCATTCCCACGGGAAGACGGCCGTCTCGACTGGGTGCGCTGGGAGATGGCTCCGTGGTATGAGGATGACGGCAGGCCGGGCGGGGTGGTGCTGTTTTCCGAAGTGACGACCGCACGCAAGCTGGCCGACGAGGCAGTGCGCGAGAGCGAGGCGCGGCTCCGGGCGCTGCTGAACGCGACCTCGAGCGTCATCTACCGCATGAGCCCGGACTGGACCGAAATGCTCCACCTCGATGGCCGCGGCTTTCTGGCCGACACCGAGGTCGCGACACAGGCGTGGCTCAACGACTATATCCCGCCTGGCGAACAGGCGCTCGTGCGCGAAGCGATCCAGGCGGCGATCAGGACAAAGAGCGTCTTCGAACTGGAACATCAGGTCTGGCGGACGGACGGCAGCGCGGGCTGGACGAACTCGCGCGCGATCCCTCTGTTGGATGCCCGCGGAGAGATCCGTGAATGGTTCGGGGCGGCAAGCGATGTGACCGCGCGCAAGCGTGCCGAGTTTGAACTCGAACAGACCTCCGCGCTGCTCCGCTCCATCGGCAACAGCTCGCCGGATGCGATCTATGCGAAGGACACCGGGGGCCGGTTCGTATTCGCCAATCCCGCCGTCCTCGCCATCATGGGCAGGATCGCGGACGAGGTTATCGGCCGAACCGACGCGGAGTTGCACGACGATCCGAAACAGGCCGCGGCGGTGATGGCGAATGACCGGCGCATCATCGAAAGTGGCGAGGTCCAGGTGCTGGAGGAGACCTGGACCGCGGCCGATCGGCGCACGCGGGTGTTCCGATCGGCCAAGGCGCCCTTGCGGATGGAGGACGGCAGCGTGATCGGCGTTGTCGCCGTGTCGAGCGACATCACCCAGCTCAAGCAGGTGGAGGCCAGGCTCCGCAGCCTGACCGAGGATCTGGAAGCGCGCGTGCGGGCGGAAGTGGCGGCGCGGGAGGACGCGCAGGCACGCGCCGGCCATGCCCAGCGGATGCAGGCGCTGGGGCAGTTGTCGGGCGGCATCGCCCACGACTTCAACAATATCCTCCAGGCCGTTCGTGGCGGGGCCGGATTGATCGAACGGCGCGTGGCGGACCCGGCCGGGGTGAAGCGGCTCGCCCGCATGATCGCCGAGGCGGCGGATCGAGGCGCCGCCATCACCGGCCGGCTGCTCGCCTTTGCCCGCCGCGGCGACCTGCGGGCCGAACGGATCGACCCGGCCGGGATGCTGGAGGGCCTGCGGGATGTTCTGGCGCAGACGCTCGGCAGCCCGATTGCCATGCGTGTCGAGGCCGGACCCGGACTGCCCGCCGTCATGGCCGATCGCGGCCAGTTGGAAACGGCGTTGGTGAACCTGGCTACCAATGCGCGTGACGCGATGCCCGATGGCGGGACGCTGACCCTGACCGCCGCGCTGGCGGAGTTCGCCGCGGAGACGGTTCGCCCGCCGGGGATCAGGGTTGGCCAGTATGTCCGCCTGGCTGTCACGGACACCGGGTTCGGCATGGACCGGGCGACATTGGACCGCGCGCTGGAGCCGTTCTTCACCACCAAGTCGCAGGACAAGGGCACCGGCCTTGGGCTTTCGATGGCCAAGGGCTTCGCCGAGCAGAGCGGCGGCGCGTTGGCGGTCGAGAGCGCGCCCGGGCGGGGTACCACGGTCACTATATGGCTGCCCGTGGCCGACGCGCTGACCGTAGCGGCGCAGGTGCAGCCCGGTCTGGCGCCCGCCGCCGGGCTGGCGCGCCGTGTGCTCGTGGTCGACGACGAGGAGGTGGTGCGCGAGGTGCTGGTTGCCTCGCTTGAGGAAACCGGCTTTGCCGTCCTGGCCGCCGGGAGCGGTGCCGAGGCGCTGGCGCTGCTGGATTTGGGCGAGCCGGTCGATGCGCTGGTAAGCGACCTGTCCATGCCCGGGATGGGCGGTCTCGCGGTGATCCAGGAGGCGCAGGCGCGGCGGCCCGGACTTCCCGCGGTGCTGCTGACCGGCTACGCGGGCGAGGCCGCCCACCTCGCGGTCAGCGGTGCGTCACCCGCCGCCTTTTCGCTGCTGCGCAAACCGGTCAGCGCCGCACAGCTCGTCGACCGCATCGAAATGGTGCTGGCGGCCAAGGCGAGGGTGGGCGACTAATAAGAACGGCCCAAGAGGACGACTTTTCCTGCCCCCGTGACGGCCCGGTTTGTCCGCATAGGTGCTGACTTAGGCGACGACCAACAATGAGCGCTTCGGCCCGGGCGGCTTCCTCACACCGTCATGGCCCGGCCGGTTGTCTAAACACCGGTCCGGGCCACCTGTCGCGGCACGTGCTGGCGGCGGTGGCCAGGACAAGCCGGGCCATGACGGTACAACGTGGACCGCCCGATTCGCTTGATCTTGAGCGTCGCCTTAGCGGAGGCGGCACGAGCGTCCATCTTGTGTCATGGCTGGCATTGTGGCGGCCATCCACGACTTTTTCGCGACGATCACAGCAGGTCGTGGATGGCCGGGACAAGTCCGGCCATTACACGGGAGCCACGGTCGTGCGCCATTCGACTTATGTTAGCGCCTGTGCGGTTTGTCCGGGCCACCCTCGCAAGCACGTGCGCTACAGGTCGCCCGGACGAGACGGGCCATGACGGGGGGAGGGCTCGATGTGTCAAGCTCAACGGCCGCTATTACCAGCGGTTTCAGGCTGACCTGAAACGTTCAAGGCGTCCGAAGGCTTCCCGGTCAGAGGTGCTCCGGATGCCAGGGCCCGGGGACGCTACTCCCGCTTCGCCCCCCGTATATCCACCACATTCGGCGCGTCCGGCACCGCGGTGACCCCCAGCACCTCCGCCACCTTGCGCGCAAGCATGTCCCGCTTGAACGGCTTGCCGATAAGCTGCACGCCGTCGTCCAGCCGCCCGTGATGCACGATCGAGTTCTCTGTATACCCCGACATGTACAGCACCTTCACCTCCGGCCGGATCGCGGTGATCCGCTCGCTCAGTTCCCGCCCGCGCACCTTTCCCGGCAGCACCACGTCGGTCAGCAGTAGGTCCACCTCTGCCGCATGCGCGCCGAACACGCGCAACGCCTCGTCGCCGTCCGGAGCCTCCAGCACACGGTAGCCCAGGCTGCGCAGCACCGCCGCCGCGATCTCCCGCACCGCGGCCTCGTCCTCGACCAGCAGGATGGTGGCCGAACCGCGCGGCAATTCGGCCGGCGACCCGCTGCGCTGCATGTTCGGCACCATCCCGCCGATGGCGCGCGGCAGATAGATCTTCACCGACGTCCCCTGCCCGGGTTCCGAGTAGACCTTCACATGGCCGCCCGACTGCTTGACGAAGCCGAACACCATCGCCAGCCCGAGGCCGGTGCCGCGGCCCTCGGTCTTAGTGGTGAAGAACGGCTCGAACACCCGCGCCACCACGTCCGGCGTCATGCCGTGGCCGGTGTCGGAGACCGCGACCATGACGTAGTCGCCCGGTGTCACTTCGGCGTGGGCGCGGGCGTAGTGCTCGTCCAGCACCTTGTTGGCCATCTCGATGGTCAGCCGCCCGCCGCCCGGCATCGCATCGCGCGCATTCAGCGCCAGGTTCAGCACCGCGCTTTCCAACTGCGCCGGATCGGCCATCGCCGGCCATAGCCCGGCGGTATCGACAAAGCGCACATCAATGTGCTCGCCGAGCGTTCGCCGCAGCAGCGGCACCAATTCCGGCAACGTCACGGACAGGTCGATCGGCGCCGGAGCCAGCGGCTGCTTGCGCGCAAAGGCCAGCAACTGGCTGGTCAGCGTGCCGCCGCGCTGCGCCGCCCAGAGCGACCGCTCGATGTGGGATACCACCGTGTCGCGCCCATCCACCTTGGCGCGGGCGAGTTCCAGGTTGCCCATGATGACGGTCAGCAGGTTGTTGAAATCATGCGCGATGCCCCCGGTAAGCTGGCCGATGGCCTGCATTTTCTGCGACTCGCGCAGCACCGCCTCGGACTGCGCGCGCTTGGTCATGTCGCTGATGGTCAGCACGAAGCCGGCGTCCGGGGTCGGCGTACGGCGGATCTCCAGCAGCCGCCCGTCGGCCTGAAGTCTCTCGAAAACAATCGGTTGGCCATGGGTTTGCTGGTTGTGGCGGATCTGGTCCTCGGTTTCCAGAAACTCGAGCCCCTCATGTGCGGTGAATTCCACGAACGCGGCGTAAGGCGTTTCCTCCCGCACCATCGCCGGCGGCAGCTCCAGCAGCACCTGGAAGCACTCGTTCCAATGTCGCAGCCGGAACGCCGGGCCGAACACCGCCACGCCCTGGCTGAGGCTGTCCAGCGCCGCGCGCAAGCGCCCGGCCAGGGCCCGCTGCTCCGCCTCCGCCGCGGTCGAGCGCAACCATGCCTGGTTGAGCATGCGCGCCGCCCAGACCAGCGCGACGATGGCCAGGGCGGCGCCGGCGAGGACAAGCTTGCGGACCCGGTCGCTGCGGGCTTCGGCGGCATCCTCGCGCTGCACCAGCAGAGACTGCTCGTCGGCGGTCATGGCGCCGAGGGTCGATTTCGATCGCCTGCATCGTCTCGTTGCCTTCATTGGCGCGCAGGCCGTTGGCCGCCGTGTCCAGGTTGGAGTTGCGGCGGCGCTGAATGGTCTGAGCGAGCTGCTCCAGGCGGTGCTGCAGCAGGGGAGCCAGTTCGCTCAGCCGATCGAGCTGGACGGGGTTGTCGGCGGTGAGGTTGCGAAGCTCGCCCTGAACGATCGAGATGCGGTCGAGCGCGGCGTTGTAGGGCGCGAGGTAGGTGTCGTCTCCGGTGAGCAGGAAGCCGCGCTGCCCGGTTTCGGCGTCGCGCACCGTCATGCCGAGCTCGCGCAGCTTAGCCAGCACCCGATAGGTGTGCTCGGTCCACCCGCGCGCCTCACGCGCGGCGGTGAAGCCGTCCCAAGTCAGGCCGCCGACCAACGCCAGGAACGCGATCAGCACTCCGAAGACCAGAAGGTTGGCGCGCGCGACGATCTGCTTGGACATGTGGCAAGGACCCGGATGTGGACGCGCAGACGACCGCCGCGTCACGCAGCAGGTCACCACGCAGGGTGCGGCTCTGTATCTTTCGCTTGAAACCTGTTGTGTCCACTCAACACACCTTGGGCGCGGCGTTGCCGCGTTGAGCCGCCGGGCCGTCCGCGCTACGCTCCGCCGCATGGCCCGTCTCAGCGTCAACCTCAACAAGATCGCCCTGCTGCGGAACTCCCGGCACACCGGCGTGCCGGACATGCGGCGGTTCGCCCATTTGGCGCTGGAGGCCGGGGCGTTGGGCCTGACCGTGCATCCGCGGCCGGATGAGCGTCACATCCGCGGCAGCGACGTGCCGATGCTCGCGGAGCTGATGCGGCCGGTGCGTCCGGGCATCGAGTTCAATATCGAGGGTTATCCGGACGCCCGGCTGATGGACATCGTGCGCGCCGTGCGGCCGGAGCAAGTGACCTTGGTGCCCGATGCGCCGGGTGCCTTCACCTCGGATGAGGGCTGGAAGCTCGATGCCGCCCAGGCGGCCGTGGCCAATCCGGCTGTCGCCGAAATCAAGGCGCTTGGCGGCCGGGCGATTCTGTTCGTCGATGCCGAGCCGCAGGTCGTCGCCCGCGTGCGCGACAGCGGCGCCGGCGGGATCGAGATTTACACCGGCCCCTATGCCCACGCGTTCCGCGAGCGGGCGCATCAGGCGATCCTGGACCGGATCGCCGAGACGGCAAGGCGGGCGCAGGAAGCCGGGCTGGTGGTCAATGCCGGCCACGACCTGAACCTGCACAACATACCGCCGCTGGTTGCCGCCGTGCCGTTCCTGGCGGAGGCGTCCATCGGCCACGAACTGACCGCCGATGCCCTGGAGAACGGCTGGGCCACAACGATCGCCGCGTATGTCGAGGCGTTGCGTGGCTAGAGCATTTTCAGCCTGACAGGAAAGGCGGCGGAGGTAGCCTTTTCGTCATCGCCCGGCTCGTCCGGGCCACCCGCCAAGCACCTGCCGCGACAGGTGGCCCGGACAAGCCGGGCCATGAAGTTGAGACAACAGCGCCCCGGGCAAGCTTTTCGGGCAACAACCATGTTCAACCCAACCCGTTTAGCGCCGACCAGGCGTGTCTGCGCCATGATCAGTGGCGATACGACACGCTGTCCGTGTGTGCCGCCTGGCGATTTCCCGTCCCGGGCCGTTTCGCATTGCGTCATGGCAACGTGATTTGCCCCATCCCAACGCCCGAGTTATGACGGAGCAAGGCGGGAAACACCCTCGGGGGCCGCGCAAGTTCATCCGGGCATGACCGGCCGTGCCACCATCGTTCGCGAGGCAGACGATCCTTGTACCGGCAAATCCTCGGCTATTTTCCATCCGTCATTGTTCCTGCATTTGTTTCGATGGTGATGATCTATGCCTACACGCGCCTGCTGTCGCCGGCCGCGTTCGGCAGCTACACCTATGTCTTTTCCGCCGCCCTGGTTGTGCAGACGTCGCTGTTTTACGCCCTGCCGATAGCGCTGACGCGGTTCTATCCGCGGGCCGAACTGGACGGGCGCGAGGCCGGATTGCTGAAGGAGGCGTACGTCCTGTTCTACGGCCTGGCCGCCGCCGTGGTCGTGGTATTCGTTGGCCTCACGCTGGCCTTCGATCTGCCGGACGGGTATCGGATCGCGGCCTGGCTGGCGCTGCCGATGATGCTGTTCCGGGCGGTGGTGCAACTGAACCAGGCGGTGAACCGCTCGGCCAACTGCATGGGCCGCGTCAATACCATCGATTGCCTGCACGCCGTGCTGGGGTTCGGATTCGGGCTGGCGGGGGTGTATCTGCTAGGGCGAGGGTCCGAGACAATCATCTTCGGGCTGCTGATTGCCGCGGCGATCTGCGCCTGCATCGACCTGCCGCGTCTGGTGTCGCCGCTGCGCCGGGCCGCCGGACCGCTGGACCGGCGGCAACTGATGAAACTGGTGGACTACGCATGGCCGCTGGTCGCGGCGCAGGCGACCGAGATCATCATGCAGAACAGCGACCGCTTCCTGCTGGGATCGCTGGGCGGGGCCGAGGCGCTCGGCATCTATGCGGTCGCCTACAGCCTGGTCGAGCGGCCGACGACGATCATTTGCGTATCGATCACGACCGCCACCTTCTCGCTGATCCTCCAGGTGCTGGAAAAGCAGGGCAGGGAGGCCGCGCGGATCCAGTTCGGACGCAACGGCATCGCGCTGCTGGTGGTGACATTGCCAGCTTGTGCCGGTCTGGCGCTGACCGCCGACTATGTCGCGGCGACCCTCGTCGGCCCGGCATTCCGTCCGGGCGTCGCGGCGATACTCCCGGTCATTGCCCTGGCGGCACTGGCTCGCGGCATGCGGGCGCACTTTGTCGATCACGCATTTCACCTGTCCGGCCGACCGCTCACGATGCTCTGGAGCTATGTGCCGGCGACGATCCTGAACATTGCGCTGAATCTCTGGGCTGTGCCGCGTTACGGCATGGCCGGCGCGGCCTGGACCGCGGTGGTCTGCCAGGCAGCGACGGTCGCCGGCGGGTGGGCGCTGGCGGAGCGGCAGTTCCCGGTGCGCGTGCCGCTCGGCCAACTGGTGCGGTGCCTGCTCGCCGTCGTGCCGATGTCGGTGGCGCTGATCGTGATCCGGTTTCCGCTGGACTGGTTCGGACTGATGGCGGCGATCCTGATGGGCGCGGCGGTCTACGCGGTCAGCGCGTTCGTGCTTGACGTCGGGGAGTGCCGGTCGCGCGGCGGGGAGATGCTGCGCGGCCGGCTGCGGGGCAGGGTGCCCGCGCTGCCGGGTTAGCGTGGACGGTGTGCCGTCCGTGGTCGGGCTCTCCGCGACCGGGGACTGCTCGCGGCGAGGAGGCCCTGGCGCGATGTCCCCTTCGCCGTGCCACGCTGAACGGCGCCGAGACGTGCCGCCGGTGCCGTGCCGAACTTCACTCGGCAATCCGGGTGGTCCAAGAGGGCCGGCGCCCGTGTCATGGCCGGATTTACGCCCAAGAATGACTGCTTCAGTCCAACGATTCCCTGGAACCGTCATGGCCCGGCTCGTCCGGGCCACCTGTCGCGGCACGTGCTGGCGGGGGTGGCCCGGACAAGCCGGGCCATGACGGAACAGGATCGGCAGCCCGATTCGCTTATTCTTGGGCGTCGCCTTAGTCCGGCCATCCACGCCTTGCGGTGCTGGATACGGCAAAGCCATGGATGGCCTGCACAAGGCCGGCCATGACACAAGCGGCCAGTCCGCCAGGTAATTTAGCATCGATGGGGTGGAGGCCCGCCATCCAGGCTCTTGGCGCGGCCTGTCCCGCATCAGGCGTGGATGCCGACCTTCGCCGGCACGGCGACTTCACGTTCCGCCTACCCGCAACGCCGCTGTAATCCGGCCATTTTCTGGCATTACGTTCCCGCACGGTCTAAGGAGCACGCGATGAACTGGTCTGGTCGCAAGGTTTTCGTCACCGGAGGCGCGGGTTTCCTCGGCTCCAATCTCTGTCATGCGCTCGCCAGTCGGGGGGCCAAGGTCATCGCGCTCGACGGCTTCCTGTTCGGCGGCGGCGCCAATCCGCGCAACCTCGACGGAGCGGACGTCGAGTTTGTGCGCGGCGACATCCGGGAGATCGACCTGCGGCCGCTCTGCGAGGGCGCCGACGTGATCTTCAACCTCGCCGCACAGACCAGCCACATGGGCGGCCAGTCGGACCCGCTGGCGGATATCGCGGTCAACGCCGTTGCGCAGGTGCGGCTGATCCAGGCCGCCCGCGAAGCCTCGCCCGATGCGATCGTCGTGCACGCCTCCACGCGCCAGTTCTACGGCCGGGTGGAGAAACTGCCGGTGGACGAGAACCAGCCGGTGGCGCCCCCCGATGCCAATGGCGTGTCGAAATTCGCCGGCGAGCAGTATTGGCTGCTGGAACACCGCGTCCGCAACCGCCCCGTCGTTTCGCTCCGCCTGACCAACTGCTACGGCCCCCGCCTGCGCATCCGCGATGCCCGGCAGACCTTCCTCGGCATCTGGATTCGCTGCGTGCTGGAAAACCGCCCGTTCGAGGTCTGGGGCGGCGATCAGTTGCGCGACATGACCTATGTCGACGACGTCACCAGCGCCTTCGTCGCCGCGGCGGAGCATCCGGCCTGCTTCGGCCGCATCTTCAACATCGGTGGTCCGCCGCCGGCCTCGCTGCACGAACTGGCGGACATGATGGTGCGCGTCTCGGGCGGCAGCGCTGAATATACGACCCGCGAATTCCCTGCCGACAGGGCGCGGATCGACATCGGCAGCTACCACGCCGACGACCGCGCCTTCCGCACGGCGGCGAACTGGACCCCGCTGGTCGGCCTGGAGGAAGGCATCGGCCGCACGCTGGAATGGTACCGCACGCATCTGGCGGACTACCTGTGATCCGCCCGATCGTCATGGCCCGGCGCCAGTCCGGGCCACCTGCCGCGACCGGTGGCCCGGCCAAGCCGGGCCATGACAGTGGGGAGGCGGCGGCATGATACCGCAAGCCAACCCCGGCGCCGGCTACCGCGCGCTGAAGGCCGAGATCGATGCGGCGGTCGCGCGCGCCCTGTCATCCGGCTGGTATGTCCTCGGCAACGAAGGCCGCGCGTTCGAGGCGGAATTCGCCGCCTGGCTGGGCCTGCCCCGGGCTATCGGCTGCGGCAACGGCACCGACGCGATCGCTCTCGCCCTGCGCGGGCTCGGCATCGGCGCGGGCAGCACGGTGGTCACCGTCTCGCATACCGCGGTCGCCACGGTGGCCGCGATCGAGATGGCCGGAGCGACGCCGCTGCTGATCGACATCGATCCCGTCCACTACACGATGGATCCGGACGCCCTGCGCCAGGCGCTGGAAGACCCGCCGCCCGGCCTGCCACCCGTGCGCGCGGTCGTCGTCGTGCATCTATATGGCCAACCGGCCGACATGGACCGGATCGTGAAGCTGTGCCGCGCCCACAAGGTCGCCCTGATCGAGGATTGCGCCCAGGCGCACGGCGCCCGCCTGCATGGCCGGCGCGTTGGCACGTTCGGCGACGCGGCCACGTTCAGCTTCTATCCGACCAAGAACCTCGGCGCCTTGGGAGACGGCGGCGCGGTCGCGGTGGCCGATCCGGCGCTGGCCGAGCGAATCGCCGCGCTGCGCCAGTACGGCTGGCACAAGCACTACATCAGCGACGAGATCGGCGTGAACAGCCGCCTCGACGAACTCCAGGCGGCGATCCTGCGCGCCAAGTTGCCGCATCTGGACAGCCAGACCGCCCGCCGCCGCGCCATCGCCGCCGCGTATACCGCTGCGATCGAAGGCGGCCCGCTGCAGGCTCCCGGCATCCGCGACCGCGCCGAACCGGTGTTTCACCTGTATGTCGCACGGACCACGCAACGCGACGCGATCCAGGCCGGGCTGCGGGACGCCGGCATCGGCACGGGCATCCACTACCCGATCCCGGTCCACCTCCAGCCCGCCTATGCCGGGCGGGTTGCGACCGGTCCGGGCGGTTGTCCGCAAACGGAAGCCGCAGCGAAGGAGATTCTGAGCCTGCCGCTGTATCCGGAACTGGCGGACGAGCAGGTGACCGCCGTCTGCGCCGCACTGCGCGGACTATAGCGGAGGGCTACAATCCCTCCGCCGCGACGAAGTCGAGGGCGGCCTGTATCGATTGCAGGCAGGCCGCCCGGTCTCCGGCATTCAACGCCTTCAGCGCCTGTGAGATCTGCGCGATCGCCGGGCTTTTGCTGGGATCTTGCGTCCGGCCCAGCGGCACCGAACGGTCCAGCAGGCGGGTCTGCGCCATCTCCAGCGACTGCTCCGCGACGCCCTTGCGGCCGGCCGCGACAGCGCCCTGCGCGGCGCGCAGGAAGTCCGAGGGCTTCGCGTCCTCGGACAGATCCGGCGCCGGCAAAGCGGCGCGAATGACCGGTCGTTGCTCCGGCGCGACTGGTTGAGCCACGACGGCAACCGGAAGCGATGCCAGCAACACGGTGGTGAGACCGAAAGCGCGCATGGAGTACAAGCCCTTGCTTCAGATGTTCCGTACGCAGGTGGATACGCCGCCGGTGTGACGAAACCGAGGCACGATAGCCTTATACCAACCGCCGTTGAAGGCGACTCTTCCCGTCCGCCGTCATGGCCCGGCGTCAGTCCGGGCCACCCCGCCAGCACCTGCCGCGAACGTTGGCCCGGACGAGCCGGGCCATGACGGGGAGGCAGGATCTCGATGGGTCAAACTCACGGGCGTCTGGTATTACGCCATATTGAAGTTCGTTAACGCCAGCGGCGGTGGAACCACAGGTATTGGCCGGGATGTTCCCGCACCCAACCTTCAACAACCGTCGTGATCATCTGCGTCGTCGCCACGACATCGACTCGCCCATCCGCGCCGCGCGGCAGTTCATACGGACCGGTCGCTTCGATGCGGAACTTGCGGCCGGGCAGGCGGACCACCCGCACGCCGACGACCGGGCAATCGAACTGCCGCGCCAACCGCGCGATCGAGGGATTGGCCTTGCAGCGCCGCCCGAAGAACGTGACATCGACGCCGCGGGAGAAATGCTGATCGACCAGCATGCCCAGGTGCTCGCCGACGCTGAGCGCCGCCGCCATCTCGACCGCGGCCTGGGCGCGGGTCCGGATCAGGCGTCCCATCAGCGGCGCGCGGATGCGGCTGATCTCGTTGGCGATCGCCTTGTTGTTCGGCATCCGGTAAACCACCGCCGAGGGCAGGCCGTGCGCCGCCGCGGCGATGGCCGGCAGCTCCCAGTTCGCCAGATGCGCGGCGAACACCAGGGCCGGCTTGCCGTCGTCTTTCAGCATTTCGAACATCGGCACGTCGTCGGTCAGGATGCGGCCGGCGTTGGGGTGCTCGATATCGAAGTCCCAGATCCGCGCCATGTGCACATATTCGCCTGCCACCCGGCCGAGATTGTCCCAGGCGTCCTTCAGCGTCTGCCTGATCCATGCCTCGTCCTTGCCGGGGAACGCCGCGCGCAGATTGGCCAGTCCGGTCTTGTGCGCCGGCAGCAGCGGCCCAAACCGCCGCGCCACCAGCGCCGCGAAATCCGCAGCGCGATCCGGATCGGCTCGCCGCAGCAGCCGGATCAGCCCCTTGACCACGCGCCCGAGCACGCGGTCGCCATACAGAACCAGATATCGCCGCACGGGATCAGAGTTCGATCAGCAGCTTGCCGAACACGTCGCGGCTTTCCAGCCGGGCCAGTCCGGCCTCGAAATCCGTCAGCCCGTACACCGTGTCGATGACCGGCTTCACCCCCGACGCAATGCGGTCCAGCGCCCGGCCCACCGCGGACAACGGCGACCCAAAGGACCCGATGATGCGGTACTGCTGCTGAAACAACTGCATCAGGTTGATGCTGGCCGTCGGGCCGGAGGTCGCGCCGCAGGTCACCAGCCGCCCGCCGCGCTTCATCGACAGCAGCGACCCGGACCATGTGTCGGCGCCGGTATGCTCGAACACCACGTCCACACCCTTCTTGGCGGTCAGCTTCCGCACCACGCCCTCGAACCGGTCTTCCCGGTAGTTGATCACATGATCGGCCCCGAGCGCCTTGGCCTTCTCGGCTTTGTCAGCCGAACCGACGGTGGTGATGACGGTGCACCCGAGTGACTTGGCGATGCGGATGGCAATGCTGCCGATGCCGGAGCCTCCGGCATGCACCAGCACCGTCTCGCCGGGTTCAAGCCGGGCGTTGTCGAACAACATGTGCTCGACGGTGCCGTAGGCGACGGCGACGCAGGCGGCATCCTGCAAACTGACCGCATCCGGGATCTTTACCACCAGCCGCGCCGGATGGTTGGTCAGGTCCTGCGCGAACCCGGCGACATGGAAGCCGCGCACACCGGCGACGTTCTCGCACAGATTGTCGCGGCCGCGCCGGCAGGCCGCGCATGTTCCGCAGGTCAGGGCGGAGTAGGGGACGACCCGGTCGCCCGGCCTGACGTTGGTAACGCCCTCGCCAACCGCGATCACCTCGCAGGCGGCCTCGGCTCCGACGGTCAGCGGATACAGGCGCTTGGCGAACGCCATGCCCCGGAAGCCCCACACGTCGATGTGGTTCAGGCCGACGACGCGGACCCGCAACTGCACCTCCTGCGCGCCCGGCGGAGGTGGAGTCTCGATCTGCTGCACGGCGACCTGCCGATCGGCGAGAAGCTGTAGGGCGCGGTTGACAGCCAGTGGGGCCATTGGGCGGAGGATCCTGATGGTTTGATCGCTGCCCAGTAAGCAGGCTTGGCCGCCGGGGCAATCCCTGTCGCGAAATCGCGCCGCCGCGTGCCGGTGTTAACCATTTATTCAGCAGGTCGGCCCATAAAGCGAAAGCCGGCCGGGAATAGGCCCGACCGGCTTACTCGAGGAGAAATTGTGATGCGGAAACATCGCAACCTCTTGCCGAGGATACTGGTGAAGATTGGCGTCAAAGTCAAGATAACCGTGGTCCGAAAGTAGGAGGTTGGCTGGCCCGCTTGCGGGTCAGCCACTTCCCGGGGACAAGCCGCCAAAAGACCCCCTGGCGTTAACCATGTCATCAGCAGGATGGCGCATAAAGCGAAAGCCGGCCGGGATTGGCCCGACCGGCTTACTCGAGGAGAAATTGTGATGCACAACCATCGCAACCTCTTGCCAAGGATACTGGTGAAGATTGGCGTCAAAGTCAAGATAACCGTGGTCCGAAAGTAGGAGGTCGGCTGGCCCGCTTGCGGGTCAGCCACTTCCCGGGGACAAGCCGCCAAAAGACCCCTTGGCGTTAACCATTTTATCAGCAGGATGGCGCATAAAGCGAAAGCCGGCCGGGATTGGCCCGACCGGCTTACTCGAGGAGAAATTGTGATGCACAACCATCGCAACCTCTTGCCAAGGATACTGGTGAAGATTGGCGTCAAAGTCAAGATAACCGTGGTCCGAAAGTAGGAGGTCGGCTGGCCCGCTTGCGGGTCAGCCACTTCCCGGGGACTGCAACAACAGACGATTGTATTGCTGATGGCGCGGCGAACTTGCCAGGCCGCGGCCTCCCGCCTACCGTCCGTTCGGTAACAATATCGGGGGATACGCCGACATGAAAATCCTCGTCGTCCAGGGCGCCGGCATGAACATGCGCGGCAAGACGCAGACCGAGATCTTCGGCACGATGACGCTGGACGACTACAACCGGCACATCCGAGACTACGCGTCCGAACTCGGCGTCGAGGTGGACATCTTCCACTCGAACAGTGAAGGCGATGTGATCAACCGCCTGTACCAGGCGAACGACCTGGGCTTCGACGGCGCGCTGGTCAACCCGGCGGGCTTCTCGCGCGGCTATCCGGCGCTGAACGCGGCGATCAGCCAGGTGTCGTTTCCAGTGATCGAGGTCCATATTTCCAACCCGGTGCGCCGAGGGCCGGTGTCGGATACCGCGACGGTCAGTCTCGGCATGGTCACCGGGTTCGGCGTTCTCGGCTACTACCTGGCGCTGCGCGGCCTCCGAGATACCGCCAGGCGGTAGTTTGACCCCCGGGCCGCTTGACCGTTCCGGCCGCGGATGGCACCTGTCCGTCATTGTCACAATAAGGGAAACGACCATGAGGATAACCCGACGCGCTGTCCTTGGTTCCGCCGCCGCCATTTCGCTGCCGCCACTGCGGGCGCGCGCTCAATCGCCCGGCATCAAGATCGGCGTGCTCGGCGATGAGTCCGGCGTCTATCGCGACCTCAGCGGGCCGATCGCCATCGCCTCGGTCAAGCTGGCGGTGTCCGATTCCAAGGCGGCAGGGCGGGACATTCCGGTCGAAGTCATTGTCGGTGACCATCAGAACAAGCCGGACGTCGCGGCAGCGCTCGCCCGCCAGTGGATCGAGCGCGACGGCGTCGACATGATCACCGACTGCCCCAACAGCGCGGTCGCCCTCGCGGTGTCCGGCGTTTGCAAGGAGCTGAACAAGGCGTTCATCAACTCGCCCGCCGCGACAGCCGATCTGACCGGGCCGCAATGCGCGCCGACGACGGTGCACTGGACGATGGACACCTGGATGCTGGCGCATTCCACCGGCGCAGCCATGGTCAAGGCCGGCGGCAACACCTGGTATTTCATCACCGCCGACTACGCCTTCGGCCATGCGCTGGAGCGGGATACCGCCAACTTCGTCACCAAGGCGGGCGGCAAGGTGCTGGGCAACGTGCTGGTGCCGTTAGGCAACTCGGATTTCTCGTCGTTCCTGATCCAGGCGCAGTCCAGCGGGGCGAAGGTCATCGGGATGGCGAACGCCGGCGCCGATACGGTGAACACGATCAAGCAGGCGGGCGAGTTCGGTATCACGAAATCCGGCGTCAAGCTGGCGGGCTTGCTGGTGTTCGTCAGCGACGTGCATGCGCTCGGCTTGCAGACGGCGCAGGGGATCGTGGTTTCCAACACGTTCTACTGGGACCGCGACGACCGCACCCGCGCGTTCAGCAAGCGGCTGCAGCCGGCCATCGGCACTGCCCGCGCCGGCATGGGGCAGGCCGGGTGCTATGGCGGCACCTTCCATTACCTGAAGGCGGTGGCCGCGATGGGGGTCGCCGAGGCGAAGAAAAGCGGCGCCGCCACGGTGGCGCGCATGAAGGCGATGCCGACGGATGACGACTGCTTTGGCCCGGGGACGATCCGCGTCGACGGGCGAGCCCTGCACCCGGTTTATCTATACGAAGTCAAAAGCCCGGCCGAAAGCAAGTACGACTGGGATTACTACAAGCTGCTGGCGACGACGCCCGCCGCCGAGGGCTTCCGTCCGCTGCAGGACGGCGGCTGCCCGCTGGTCCATTCCTGACGTCCGGGTCCGGACCAAAGCAGCGGCCTGTTCATGCCCTAGCCCCGTGTCATGGCCGGGCTTGGCCCCATCTGCGCCAGGATAAGCGGCAGCGAGGGAAAAGTTTGGCCAAGGCCGCGCTCTCTCATCGTCATGGCCCGGACAAGCCGGGCCGCGACGGTTTGAAAGCCGTCTCGGCGATTGCCTTGGCGCCGGATTGAGCACGATCCTGTAAAGACAATAAATCGCAGAGCCCACGAATAAACACCGCCTGACCCCGGTCAATACGAAGCAAGCAATCACGGGAGATCGCCATGGCTTCGACACACCAGACCGAGGATACCGCGTCGCCCGACCGGCGGGGCCTTCTAAAATGCATGCTGTGGGCCGGCACCGGCGTGGTCTGGACCGTCAGCGGCGGCGTACCGCGTTCCGCCTTGCTGGGCGGCGGCGCGATGGCCACCCCGGCAACCCGCGACCTGACATTCATGCAGATCAGCGACAGCCATATCGGCTTCTCCAAGGCACCGAACACCGACACCGCCGGCACCTTGCAGGAAGCGGTGCAGCGCGTTTCGCAGAACAACGAGAACGCGTCGCTGCTGATTCACACCGGCGATGTCAGCCATCTGTCGCGTGCCGATCAGTTTGACACGGCGGAACAGATCGTCAAGGGTGCCGGCCTCGAAACGCATTATGTGCCGGGCGAGCATGATGTGCTCGACGAAGACGGCAAGTCGTTCTTTGAACGCTTCACCAAGGGCGCGGCCAGGGGTTATTACAGTTTCGACCAGCAGGGCGTGCATTTCGTCGGTCTGAACAACGTGCAGGACCTCAAGTCGGGTGGCCTGGGCAATCTCGGGCGGGAGCAACTCGACTGGTTGGACAAAGACCTGAGCGGCCGTCCGGCCAGCCAGCCGATGGTTATATTCGCGCATATTCCGCTGTGGACAGTGTATCAGGACTGGGGTTGGGGCACTGAAGACGGCGCGCAGGCGCTGTCGTATCTAAAGCGTTTCGGCTCGGTCACCGTGCTGAACGGCCATATCCACCAGGTCATGCAGAAAGTTGAGGGCAACGTGGCTTTTCACACCGCGCGCTCCACGGCGTTTCCGCAACCGGCCCCCGGCAGCGCACCGGGCCCGGGGCCGATCAAGGACGTCCCGGCGGACAAGCTGCGGTCTGTGCTCGGCGTTGCGACGATCCGGCAGGTGCACGGCACCGCCCGTCTGGCGATCGTCGATACGCCCCTGGCCAGCTAGGAGACCGGCCATGCGATTCCGCGCGTTTATGCCGATAGCGGCACTGCTGGCCGCGCCGGTCATCGGCAGTGGGGCGATATCCGCCATGCAAACCGACTCGGCCGGCATCAGCATCGACAACTTCTCGTTCGCGCCGGAAGCTCTTGTCGTTGCGCCAGGCACGCGGGTGACCTGGACCAATCGAGACGACATTCCGCATACCATTACGGACGCGGCCGGGCAGCGGGCCTTCAAATCCCCGCCGCTCGATACAGGCGATGCCTTTGCTTTTCAGTTCACCAAACCGGGGACTTACCATTACTTCTGTTCCTTGCATCCTAAAATGCAGGGCACGGTGGTGGTGAAGTAGTCAGCGGATCGTTCCGGCCGGCACAGGGATTTCGAAATGATCCTCGTTACCAGACTGTTTGAACGCCCGGCTGGAATTCCTCGCTACAGCCCCGCCATGCAGGCGATGCACTGGACCACCGTCGCGCTCATGATCGGCACCTGCCTGGCGGCATGGCTGATCGCCGCGACGGCCAGCCGGGAACAGGCCGCCCGGCTGGCCATGCTGCACCGTTCCTTGGGCGTCACGCCAATGCTGTTCACGATGCTCAGGCTTGCCAATCGGCAGCGGACGGGGCTGCCTCCGCTGCCGTTCGACCTGCCGCTGGCGCAGCGCGGCTCGGCACGGGCCAGTGCTTGCCTGTTGTACGGACTGCTGCTCCTGCAGCCATTACTGGGGCTGGCGGCGAGCCTGCTGCACGGCGACCGCGTCATTCTTTTCGGGTCGATCGAAGTGCCCGCGTGGCTGCCGGTGGACAAGCCGCTGGCCGGGCGGATCTTCCAACTGCATGGCTGGACCGCGACGGCACTGCTGGCGTTGATCGGGCTGCACGCGGCCGCGGCGCTGCATCACCATTTCGTTCGCAAGGATGCGGTTCTGGCTGGTATGTTGCCCGGCGTTCGCCCACTGGCGATGCGACCCGGTCGCGGCCAATCATGAAGTGGCGGCCGCTGCCTCCCGCGAAACTTCGTCCGAGGTCCGTCATGGCTCCCCCCGCCGGGACTTTCGAGCAGATCGTTCTGCCGCACCTAGACGCGGCGTACAACCTGGCTCGCTGGCTGGTGCGCGATGCGTCCCTGGCCGAGGACGTCGTGCAGGATGCGGCAGTGCGGGCGCTGAGCTACTTCGCCTCCTACAAGGGCGGCGACGCGCGGTCCTGGCTGCTGCGGATCGTGCGCAACGCCGCCTACACGGCGATGGCGGCACGCCGGCAGGGCGCCACGACCAGCCTGGACGACGGCGAGCACCCGGGCCTCGAGATCGTCGACACCGCGGACGACCCGGAAGCGGCGCTCGGCCGGGTGCAGGGTTTGGCATGTCTTGAAGATGCGCTGGCCGCGTTGCCGCCGGAACTGCGGGAATGCCTGGTGCTGCGCGAACTCGAGGAGCTTTCCTACAAACAGGTCGCGGAGATCACCGGCGCGCCCATCGGCACGGTTATGTCGCGGCTCTGGCGCGCGCGGCGGGCGTTGACCGGCCGTCAGGCCGCGGGAGATTCACCATGACGGACAAGGATTGCGCCGAGATGCGGCTGCTGGTGCAGGCCGACGTGGACGGAGAACTTTCGCCGCACGACGCGGCGGGCGTGGCTGCGCACCTGGACCAGTGCGAAGCCTGCTCGGCGCTTCAGGCGCAACTTCTGTCGCTGTCGGCGCATATCCGGCAGGACGCGCCGTATCACAAGGCGCCTGATCGGCTCAGGGCCGCTATCCTGGCGCGGGTCGCCGAGACGGCGCCGCCGCCCGTCGCCAACGACAATCCGGTGCCGCGGTGGCGGCGCCTGGCGCGGCCGGTCCTGCCGTTCGGCGGCGGCTTCGCCCTGGCCGCCTGCCTGACGCTGTGGCTGCTGGTGCCGTCCGGGGGCGGCCTGCCGGATGCCGTGGTCTCGGATCACATCCGGGCGTTGCAGCCGGGGCATCTGATGGACGTGGTCTCCACCGACCAGCATACGGTGAAGCCGTGGTTCGACGGGCGCCTCGACTTCGCGCCGCCGGTGAAGGACTTCAAGGCGGAGGGGTTTCCGTTGACAGGCGGCCGGCTGGACTACATCGCCGGCCATCCGGCTGCGGCGCTGATCTATCAGCGGCGCCAGCACGTGATCGAGCTTTACGTCTGGCAAGATGACGGCCACCCCGACCGCGGTCCGGCCGCGGGCAGCCGCAACGGCTACAACTTCCAGCACTGGACCGGCGACGGGATGTCGTTCTGGGCGGTTTCCGATCTAGGCGCCGGGGAGCTTGCCGACTTCGTCACGCTGTGGCGGGCGGGGTAGGGGGCTTCGCTTGACCCCGGGTGCCCGAAATCACATCGTATGATGTACGCGCGATCGACCAACAAACGCTGGCCCAATCAGCGCCAACCGCGGCGCGGGCGGCCAAACACCAGGGAGCGATCCATGCTGACAGACCAGCAAATCCGCCAGTTCCACGACGAAGGCTACCTTTTCCTGCCGGAAACCTTCTCGGAAACCGAAATCGCCATCCTGAAGTCCGAGGCCGAAGCCATTTACCGCCAGCAGCGCCCCGAGGTCTGGCGCGAGAAATCCGGCGCCCCGCGCACCGCCTTCGCCGCGCATCTCTATAACGAGGCGCACGGCCTGCTCGCGCACCATCCCCGCATGATCCGTCCGGTCGAACAACTGTTCGGCGAACAGGTCTACATGCATCAGTACAAGATCAACGCCAAAGCCTCGTTCACCGGCGACGTCTGGCAATGGCACCAGGATTACGGCACCTGGGCGCGCGACGACGGCATGCCGGAGCCGCGGGCCATGAACATCGCCGTGTTCCTCGACGAGGTCATGCCGATCAACGGCCCGCTGATGCTGGTGCCGCGCAGCCATACCCACGGCGTGCTGGCGGCGGCGCACGATACCAGCACCACATCGTATCCGCTGTGGACGCTCGACGAAGCCACCGTGACGAAATTGGTCGAGGCGGGCGGGATCGTCGCGCCGACGGGCAAGGCGGGCGGGTTGCTGCTGTTCCACGGCAACCTCGTGCACGGCTCGGCCGGCAACATCACGCCGTATCCGCGCAAGATCGTCTACCTGACGCTGAACGCGGTCTCCAACTACATCCGCAAGCCGACGAGGCCGGACTGGATCGCGCACACCGACTTCACCCCGATCGTCCCGACCGACCCGGATGCGCTGACCCGATATGCCGGGAGTTTCAGGCAGGCAGCGGAATAGATTGCTCCCAGGGCCGTGAACCGGTGCCAGAGCGTTTTCAGGCTGACCGGAATGGAGACGGATGCCGCCGCATCGTCATGGCCCGGCTAGTCGAGGCTACCTATGCCAGCACCTGCGGCGACAGGTGGCCCGGACGAGCCGGGCCATGACGAATAGACGCCGCCGCTCCTGTTCCAGTCAGCCTGAAGACGCTTTAGAACCCGGGTCCGGCTGAAATCGGCCGCATGACCAGGAGGATTGATGCGCCGACGCAGCATGATCGCCGGGGCCGGCGCGGCGGTACTGGCGTCGAACCCGGCTTTGCCGCAGGTTCCCGGCCTGCCGCCCGAGCTGCCCGAGGGCACCAGGCAGATTGCCCGCTTCGTTAACCTGCCGGACAAGTCCCGCCTGCTGCGCCTGAGTGACCGCCCGCCGAACTACGCGACTCCGGCGGACGTATTCGTCGAAGCCATCACGCCGAACGAGCGCTTCTTCGTCAGCTACCATATGGACGCGATGCCCGCGCCGCAGCCGATCGATGACTGGAGGCTGGCACTGGACGGCGATGCCGCTTTCAAGGAAGCGCGGTTGAGCTGGGATGACCTGACCGATCTGCCCCAGATCGAGGTTCTGGCGGTGTGCCAATCCGCCGGCAACCGGCGCGGCCTGATTGTCCCGCACCTTGCCGGCATCCAGTGGCCCGAGGGCGCCATGGGCTGTGCCGTATGGCGCGGCCCGCGGCTGAGCGACGTTCTGAACGTCGCCGGCGTGAAGCCGCACGCGGCCGAGATCTGGTTCGGCGGAGCGGATACGCCGTCCCGGCCGGGCCTGCCGCCATTCCGCAAAAGTATCCCCCTCGCTAAGGCGATGGACGATGACACAATCATCGCTGTCGCGATGAACGGCGCGCCGCTGCCGCTGCTCAACGGCTATCCCGCCCGGCTCGTCGTTCCGGGCTGGGTTGGCTCCTACTGGATCAAGCACCTCAACAGCATCCGGATCAGTCTGCAGCCTCTGAACAACTACTGGATGACGGAGGCCGAGCGGGTGCCCGCCGGCCTGTTCACGGTGAAGCTGCCGTTTACCTCCCAGGCGGCGGAGACCACGGTTCCGGTCACCGAACTGGTGGTCAACTCGATCATCGCCGATCCGGTGGAGGGCGGCGAGGCGGAGCGGTCGGGATTGACCGTTCGGGGTGTCGCCTGGGACCGCGGGGCCGGCATCGGGCGCGTCGAAGTCTCGCTCGACGGGGGCCACACCTGGCAAGACGCCCTGCTTGATCGGCCGATGGGACCGTATGCATTTCGTCAGTTCAGTCTGATCACGGACTTCTTGCGCCGCGGCGACTACAGGCTGGTCAGCCGGGCGACCAGCAATGACGGCGAACGCCAGCCAAGTAAATTGAAGGCCAATCCCGGCGGCTATCACAACAATGTCCCGCGGGCAATTGCCGTGAGGGTGCTGTGAGACTGGCCGGGTTCATGCTGCTGGCGCTGCTCGTCGGCCGCAGCGCCCGGGCGCAGGAAACGCCTGTGCCGCTGAAGCCGGGCGCGGGTGCCGAGGCGGCCGGCGCCCAGTGCAACACCTGCCACACCTCCGACTACATCGTCATGAACAGCGTGTTCCTCTCCGCCGCGGACTGGAAGGCGGAGGTATCGAAGATGCGCACCGCGTTCGGAGCCACCATCGACGACGGCACCGCCGCCGAGATCGCCGCGTATCTGACGGCAAATTACGGGAGTTCGCATTGAGTTTGACCGTCCGGGCGCGGGAGCACGACGTTCTGCCACCGTCATGGCCCGGCTCGTCCGGGCCACCTGTCGCGGCACGTGCGTGCGGGGGTAGCCCGAACAAGCCGGGCCATGACGGTGGTAGAACAGGCCCCGGGCAAACTTGTCCCCTCGCTGCCGCTTATCCTGATACGCATGGGGACCCGCCCGGCCATGACTGTGAGAATGTGCCTGACGCCGACGGGGCTTGGTCCCAATAGTACCGGAATAAGGGGCGAGAGCCGCTGTTATCGGCCGATGGTGTCAGGCGGCCGCCCGGTCATCCGATTCGTCCGGGAGGGCGGGCATCGTCTGAGGTTCGGCCTCCAACACGGTGCCCTCGAAATCGCCCTCGTCGTCGTCGGCCAGATCATCGTCGGAGTCGCCGAAAAACCCACCGAAATCTGACAGGCCGGAAATCAGCAAGGGTTTGCCGTCGTGGCCGAACTCGAAGGCGATGTCGCAGGCGGCGGGATCGACCGAACCGAAGATCGCCTCGATTTTCGCGTAATCCTCGTGTGGATTGAAACCGGCTTCGCGGCTCCAGGCCACAAGGTCACGCAACAGCTTGCGCGCATGGCTCGGCTCAATCGGCGCCATTGGCGCGGCCATGGACATCCGGTCGACGAATACGTTGAACTCGTCGCCCGCGAAGGAGCGCAGGAACACGTCCTTGGCGCCGAGGGCGAAGGTATCGAGCAAGAACACGCCCGCCGTGACGCTGGACCGCGACGGACCCCGTGCGATCAGCAGCATACCCATGCCGGATTTGAATGTCGTCTCCGAGAGCAGGCAGTGCTGGATCGGTTCGGCCCGCACCGCGCGAACCTGTCCGCCCAGGCTGTTCGCCGCGGTCTCGATCAGACGCTTCTTCGCGACGATGACCTTGCGGCGCTGGGCCTTGGCGGCGCGGCGGGCTGCGATGTTCCTTGCCATAGCGACAACCTCCGACAATTCGTGAAGCTGCTACTATATGCGGTGTGCGATGTCTCCGCCTAGGCCCAATATCTGCTTTCTGAAAGCGCCCGCCGCCCCGGCAGCCGAGGCGGCGGCGCAGCCCTAGCGCGTCGGACGCGGCGGCGTCTGGGTGTAGTCGTAGAACCCGCGTCCGGTCTTGCGCCCATACCAGCCGGCCTCAACATACTTCACCAGCAGCGGGCAAGGGCGGTACTTGCTGTCCGACAGGCCCTCATACAGCACCTGCATGATCGACAGGCAGGTATCCAACCCGATGAAGTCCGCCAGTTCCAGCGGTCCCATCGGATGGTTGGCGCCGAGCTTCATCGCGTCGTCGATCGCCGACACCGGCGCCACGCCCTCATACAACGCGAACACGGCCTCATTGATCATCGGCACCAGGATGCGGTTGACGATGAAGGCCGGGAAGTCCTCGGCCACAGCACTGACCTTGCCCAGCTTGTGCGCCAGCGCCTTCACCGCCTGGAACGTCGGCTCATCCGTCGCGATGCCGCGGATGATTTCCACCAGCTTCATCACCGGCACCGGGTTCATGAAGTGCATGCCGATGAACTTCTCGGCGCGATCGGTCGCCGCACCCAGGCGGGTGATCGATATCGACGACGTGTTGGACGCGATCAAAGCCGACGGCTTCAGGTGCGGGATCAGCGACTTGAAGATGATCCGCTTGAGGTCCTCTTTCTCCGTCGCCGCCTCGATGACCAGGTCGGCGTCCTTGAACGCCGCATAATCGGTGGAGGTGCTGACGAGCGCCAAAGCCTCGTCCCGCTGATCCGGCGTGATCATCGAGCGGCGGACCTGGCGGTCCATGTTGCGGCCCATCGTCGCCAGAGCCTTCGCCAGCGCGTCTTCCTTGATGTCGGCGATGGTGACCGGCAATCCGGCCAGGGCGCAGACATGGGCGATGCCGCTGCCCATCTGCCCCGCGCCGACAATCCCGATCGAGCGGATCGGCGGCACGTCGGCGGCGATGGCGTTAAATCCAACGGCAGGTTCTACGTCAGTGGACATTCAGGAGCGCTCCAGTTCCGCTGCCAGTTCCGGCAGCGCGGTGAAGAGGTCAGCAACCAGGCCGTAATCAGCCACCTGGAAGATGGGCGCTTCCTCATCCTTGTTGATCGCGACGATAACCTTGCTGTCCTTCATCCCGGCGAGGTGCTGAATGGCACCGGAGATTCCGACAGCGATATAGAGATCAGGCGCCACGATCTTTCCGGTCTGTCCGACCTGGTATTCGTTGGGCACGAAGCCCGCATCCACCGCCGCACGCGAGGCGCCGACGGCGGCGCCGAGTTTATCAGCAATCGGCTCGATAAGCGTGAAATTTTCGCCGCTCTGCATGCCGCGCCCGCCGGAGATCACCACGCGGGCGGCGGTCAGCTCCGGCCGCTCGCTCTTGGACAACTCCGCGGAGACGAATTTCGACAGGCCGGGCACATTGCCGACCTGGATCGCTTCGGTGGATGCGCTGCCACCCTCGGCCGCCACCGGGTCGAAGCTGGCGGCGCGCACCGTGATGATCTTCTTGCTGTCGGATGACTTCACCGTCGCCATGCCATTTCCAGCATAGATCGGCCGCACGAACGTGTCCGCGTCCACCACATGCGCGATGTCGCTGATCGGCTGCAAATCCAGCAGCGCGGCGACGCGCGGCAGGATGTTCTTGCCGACGGCGGTAGTGGCCGCCAGGATGTGCGAATAGTTCGGCGCCAGTTCGACCAGCAGCGCCGCCATCGGCTCGGCCAGCAGGTGGTCCAGCGCCGGGCTTTCAGCGACCAGCACCTTGGTCACGCCGGGCAGCTTCGCCGCGGCGGCCGAGGCGCCTGCCAGATCGACGCCGGCCACCAGCGCATGCACCTCGCCCAGGGCCGAAGCGGCGGCAACCGCACTGCGCGACGGCTGCTTGATCCCGGCATGATCGAATTCGAGAAGGACCAGGCTCGTCATCGTCAGATCACCTTCGCTTCTGTCTTGAGCTTGCTGACAAGCTCCGCCACCGTCTTCACCTTCACCCCGGCCTTGCGCTTCGGCGGTTCCTCGACCTTCAGGACGGTCAGACGCGGCGTGGTATCGACCCCGAGGTCGGCCGGCTTCATGTTCGCGATCGGCTTCTTGCGCGCCTTCATGATGTTGGGCAGCGAGGCGTAGCGAGGCTCATTCAGCCGCAGGTCGGTGGTGATGATTGCTGGCAGGTTCAACGCGACCGTCTCCAGGCCGCCATCGACCTCGCGCGTGACCGTCGCGGTATCGCCTTCGATCAAGACCTTGCTGGCGAAGGTGCCCTGCGACCACCCCAGCAGCGCAGCCAGCATCTGGCCGGTCGCGCTCATGTCGTCGTCGATCGCCTGCTTGCCGAGGATGATGATCTGCGGCTTTTCCTGCTCGGCGATCGCCTTCAGCAGCTTGGCGACGGCCAGCGGCTGCAGGTCATCGGTGGTTTCCACCAGGATGCCGCGGTCGGCTCCCATCGCCAGGGCGGTGCGGATGGTTTCGGCGCATTGCGCAACGCCCATGGAGACGGCGACGATCTCGGTGACGACGCCTTTTTCCTTCAGGCGCACGGCTTCCTCGACCGCGATTTCATCGAACGGGTTCATCGACATCTTGACCCCGGAGGTCTCGATGCCGGAACCGTCGGTCTTCACCCGGACCTTGACGTTGTAGTCAACGACCCGCTTGACGGGGACTAATATCTTCATGGGAAACCGGACCGCTTCCTTGGAACATTGGTGGACGCAGGCGTAAACGGCTGGAACCCGTCTTGGTGCCGAGCCATGCCTGTCCGCGCCTGCAAGAGGGGAAACGGACCTTATGCACGGGGTTTAGCCGTGTCAAACCTGCCAGGGCGATCTCAGGATCGCAACAGGCTCATCATGATGACCAGCAGCACGATGGCGCTGGCCTGCAGGATGACGCGCCAGCGCATCAGCCTGTTGGAGCGTGCCGGGTCCGGTTCCCGGACCATGCCGAGCAGGCCGGCGAGCAGGACCCCCAGCGTCGCCAGCAGCAGGATACCGACCAGGATCGTGAGGAACGTGTGCATGCGGCGATCCTATGCCGTGTCGGTGGCGCGGGTCCAGCGGCCCGGACTTTTGGAATCGTCACATCCTACGTCTCGTGTCATGGCCGGAGCAACGGCTTCTGCCTCGCCGTCATGGCCGGGACACGCCCCATAGGTGTCAGGATAAGCGGCGGCGAGGGAAAAGCTTGCCGGGGCGTTGTTCTCTCACCGTCATGGCCCGGCTCGTCCGGGCCACCTATCCCAGCACGTGCCGCGACAGGTGGCCCGGACGAGCCGGGCCATGACGAACGGGGAGAATACCATGCTACGCATGCCTCCTTATCCTGATAGCCGCGGGGACACGCCCCATAGGCGTCAGGATAAACGGCGGCGAGGGAAAAACTTGCCCGGGGCCTTGTTCTCTCACCGTCATGGCCCGGCTCGTCCGGGCCACCTATGCCAGCACGTGCCGCGACAGGTGGCCCGGACGAGCCGGGCCATGACGAACGGGGAGAATACCATGCTACGCATGCCTCCCTATCCTGATAGCCATAGGACACGCCCGGCCATGACGGTGAGAGCGAGGCTCGCCCATGGGATTAAGGCAGCGACCGTAGGCATGGCTGCCCAAGTTGACGCCGATGCGGTCACGCATTGCCGGGTTAGACGTTGACCCGCCGGCCGCTTTTGTGGTCGTACGCGCCGATGATGCGCGCGGTTATTCTCATCCTCTGGTTCCTAACCGTCCTCCCTGGCATCCCGGCGCTGGCGCAGACGCCGGCCGACCAGGGAGCGCCCCCTGCGCCGGCGGCCCCTCCGCCGCCCAAACCCGCACCCGCGCCACCTCCTCCGGCTCCGGCGATCTCGGCCGATCAGGCGCGCTCGGCGCTGGACGTGCTAAACGATCCGGCGAAGCGCGCCGCCTTCACCGCAACCTTGAACGCCATCGTCAAGGCCCAGTCCGCGCAGCCGGGAGCACCCGCGGCGCCTGGCAAACCCGCCGCGCCCAACCCCGCGGAAACCAAGGTGGAGGGCATCACGATACCGCTGGCGCCCGACAGTCTGGGCGCCCAGGTCCTCGTCTCCGCCTCGGAGTTTGCCAACAAGCTGGGCAACGAGGCGATGGAGGCTCTCGACACTGTGCAGAGCCTGCCATTGCTCTACGGGTGGGCCATGGTCATGGCGACCAATCCCGTCGCCCGCGACCTGCTGGCCGATGTGGGCTGGCGCACCGCGCTGGCGCTGGCCTGCGCCGTCGCCGTGGAATTCGCCCTGCGCCGGGCCTTGCGCCGCCCGATCCTGAAGCTGGAGTCGCTGGCTCCGGCAAAGACCCCGGACGAGCCGGACGATCCCGCCCCGGATGAGCCCGAGGAAGCGGAAGCCGTCGCCCGCGCCGAGGCCGGCGATATCGAGGCGCCCGTCGCGCACCGCCCGCGGCCCTCGGCCTGGGTCTTCCTGCGCCGCGTTCCGCTCGTGCTTGGCCGTCTGCTGCTGGAAATCATCCCCGTGCTGGCGATCGTCGCGGCCGGGCATCTGTTCGCGGCCTCGGGCCTCGGCGGCCAGACGGTCAGCCGGCTGATCATCCTGGCGGTGATCGATTCCTATGCCGTGTCCAAGGCGATCCTGTCCGTCACGCGCATGCTGCTGTCGCCCCGCGCCTCCCGCCTGCGCCTGTTCCATCTGAGCGATAGTACCGCGGCCTACCTGACCCGCTGGACCCGGCGCCTCGTGCTCATCGGCGTGTTCGGCTATGCCATCGGCGAGGTCGGCTTGCTGCTCGGCCTGTCCGACCTCGCGCACGACCTGTTGCAGAAGACGGTCGGGCTGATCCTGCACATCTGCCTCGCCGTGATCGTCCTGCAGAAGCGCCGGGCGGTGCGCCGCTGGCTGCGCGCGCCGGACGGAGCCACCGGGATCGCCGCCACGGCGCGCAACCGCTTCGCCGCCGTCTGGCACTGGATCGCCCTGTTCCTGCTGGCCTCCATCTGGCTGGTGTATGCGGTGGAGTTGCCGCACGGCTATACCCTGGTGCTGCGCTACTCGATCCTGACCGCCCTGGTGCTGATTGGCGCACGGATCACGCTGCTGATCCTGCTGGGCGCGGTCGACCGGTTCATGCGGCCAGGGCCGAATACGCCCAGCCCTTTCCCGGCCATGGAATCCAGGCTCAGGGTCTACCACCCCGCGGTCTCCGGCGCGTTGCGCCTGACCATCTACACCCTGTGTTTCCTGGGCCTGCTGCAGCTTTACGGCCTGAACACATTCCTCTGGCTGGTCGATAGTACGCTCGGCCTGCGCATCTGCTCGGCCGTCGCCACGCTGGTGATGACGATCGTCTTGGCGTTCGGAATCTGGGAGTTTTCCAATGTCGGCGTCGAGCGGCATCTGGAGCGGCTGCAGCAGGAGGCCCAGTTGGCGAAGTCCGCCCGGCTGCGCACCCTGCTGCCGCTGCTGCGCTCCACCCTGCTGATCACCATTGCGGTGGTCGCCGGCCTGACGATCCTCAGCGAGATCGGCATCAACATCGCTCCGCTGCTGGCCGGCGCCGGCATCATCGGCGTGGCCATCGGCTTTGGCTCGCAGAAGCTGGTGCAGGACCTGATCACCGGCATCTTCCTGCTGCTGGAGAACGCCATGCAGGTCGGCGACTGGGTGACGGTTTCCGGCCTGTCGGGCACGGTGGAGGCGCTGTCGGTCCGCACCATCCGCCTGCGCGCCAGTGACGGGTCGGTGCACATCATTCCGTTCAGCTCCGTCACCAGTGTCACCAACGTCAACCGCGGGCTGGGGAACGCCTCCGTTAACGTCAGCGTTGCCTACGACGAGGATACCGACCGGGTGTGCGCCGAACTGAAATCGATCGTCGCCGGCATGCGCTCCGATCCGGCGATCTCCGCCATGATGCTGAGCGACCTGCAGCTATGGGGCGTGGACAAGGTGGACGGCGCGTCATCGACCATCGCCGGGCAGATCGTCTGCACCGATTCCGGGCGCTGGGCGGTGCAGCGGGAGTTCAACCGGCGCATGAAGCGGCGCTTCCAAGAGATTGGAATCCGGATATTCAATCCGATCCAGACGGTCAGTTTCTCGGCGGCATTCCCCATCGAACCCCCTGCGAGTAAGGCGGCGGATCTTGGACAGGCTCAGGCAGCTAACTGAAACGATCCGCTCCGCGGGCTACGCGTTCGTCGAAGCGCCGGAGATGCGCACGCTGCTGAAAGCGGTGGGACCGTTGACCGACTGGCCGGCGTTCGCAGCGAGCTGGGACGACCTGGGGCCGGACACCTACATGGCCGACGGCGGCCGCTACCGGAAGCGCCGCCACGCGGTATTCGCGGTCAGCGCCGACGGGATCGTCCGCCAGCCGGCGCAACCGCATTACCAAAGCCGCGACTACAACGCGCTGAATGGCGGGATCGAGCGCTGGTTCGAGCCGGTGGCGGAAACCATCGGCTCCGGGCCGGTGATGACGACAGTGCTGACCTTCTGCCGCGGGTTGTTCGGCCGCCTCACCGCCGCGGACACCTGGCATGTGGAGGTGCACCAGTTCCGCATCGAGGCGCGCACCGGCGAGGCCGGGCGGCCCACGCCCGAAGGCATGCACCGCGACGGCGTCGATCATGTGCTGGTGCTGCTGGTGAACCGCCGCAACATCGCCAGCGGGGTGACCTCGGTGCATGATCTCGCCGGCAACACGCTGGGGCGGTTCACTTTGACCGAGCCATTCGACGCCGCACTGGTGGATGACGCGAGGGTCATGCACGGCGTCACGCCGGTCGAACCGCTCGATCCGGCGCAACCGGGTCACCGCGACGTGCTGGTGGTGACGTTCCGCGGGCAGTAGGTCCGCGGCCTTGCCGCCTCAGTGTCATCGCCGCGCCCCATGGGCGTCAGGACAAAGTGCCACGCGGAGCACGGCGTTCTCCCCTTTCGTCATGGCCCGGCTCGTCCGGGCCACCTGTCGCGGCACCGTGCTGGCATAGGTGGCCCGGACGAGACGGGCCATGACGGTGAGAGAACAAGGCCCCGGGGCAAACTTTTCTCTCGCTGCCTGATCCCGGGACTTACGGTGCCGGTGGCGGCAACGTCGCGAATGGCCGGCCCAAGCACTTCCGCGGGCGGGCCGTAGGCACACCCCGAGGGGCCGGCCATGACACACAGGGCGAGCACGTCCTTTTTTCGCTGAGTCAGACTACCGCCGCCGCCGCGGGAATCGAACCATCCGGCCCCGCATCTCATCGAACAGTGTGAAGCTCGGGGCGCGCAGAGCCTGCCACACTGTCAGTCCGGTCACTGTGGCGGCGAACGCCGGGTCCGCGGCGTGGCACGCTTGCAGCCGGTAGTTCGGCACCCGCGGCATCAGGTGGTGCACATGATGGAACCCGATATTGCCGCTGAACCATTGCAGCACGCGCGGTAGCCGCAGCCAGGAACTGCCCTTCAGCGATGCGCCGACGGCCGACCACTCGGCCTGGCGCGCCCATAGCGAGCCTTCGAAGCGGTGCTGCACCGAGAACAGCCAGGCCCCGATGATCGACGCCAGGACGATCACCGGAAACTGCACCAGCAGCACCGGCTCCCAGCCGAGCAACAGGGTCAGCGTCGCCAGGACCGCGACGAGGCCGAGATCGGTCAGGTAGACGGTGAGCCGCTCTGTCCGCCATGACTTCGGCGTGTCGAACGGGATGCGCTGCACCAGCAAGAACACCACCGGCGGCAGCAGGATCTGCGACACCAGGGGATGCAGCGCGGCGCGGTACAGGCGCTGCCGCAGCGGGCTGAGCGCCTCGTATTCCTGCAAGGTCATGCAGCTTGAATAGATGTCGCCGCCGCCCGGCCGCTTGTCCAGATTGTTCCAGACGGCGTGATGCGCGGCATGGTGCCGCCGCCATGCCGCGAACGGCGTGAACGTGGTCAGGCTGCACGCCGAACCGACAATCAGGTTGGCCCAGCGCGAGCGGAAGAACGAACCGTGGCCGCAATCGTGCTGGATGATGAACAGCCGCACCACCAGCCCGGCGGCCGGAACCGCCAGCGCCAGGGAAAGCCAGGGCGAAATGTGGTAGTAGGCGTAATACATCAGCGCCGTCAGCGCGGCGTATGGTGCCGCGGTGGTCGTCAACTGGACGATGCTCCGCCGCAGCGACGGCGCCTGAAAGCGCGCCAGGCTGCTTAGCATAGTCCGGCGATCGGGCTGACCGCGATCCTCCCCGGCTTCGGGGGTTGGCGTGGTTTGGAATTGCATGGATGTCTTCTCGATCGTCCGGGCTGGAGCGGCGTCCGATGGGGACGGCGGAGCATGGCGCTTCGGCCGGCAGTCTCGCTCAAATGGTGAGGCCAAGATACAAATAAAAGAGTGGAACGAGCGGAATGGTTCGCCGCCAGGTTGACCGGGATCAATGCCGTCCGGCCGATGTCATTTCAGCCTGTCCTGAGAACTTCGGAAGGAAGCGGATGATGACGGGTGGCAGCGCGCTGTATCTGTTGATGTGCCTTGGAACGTTCGGCGCCCTTTCCTGGGCTTTGGCCTCGGTATCGGTTGAACAGAGCCGTCGGGAGGCGGAACGTAAGCTTGCAGGCTCGGGAGAACAGGCGGGCGAGGGGGCGGCGAGGACCTGATCCGTCTCCGGATCGGGGTCGCTTCATGCGTCCTCGGGTTGGCGGGTTCTCACGGACTGCACGGATTTATGCACGGATTGCACTGAAAGCAGTGCCGTCGCTTCAGGCTTTTAGCTCGGCTGTTTCAAGGCGCTTCGCGCACCATTTTCTGTCCGTTCAATCCGTGTATGAATCAGTGCAATCCGTGAGAACCGCCACCCCCCGGCGTCGAGGCGGCCCCGAAATCGACCCGCTACACGCCCGACGATGCCACGGCCGAGTGGAACGCCCCAAGCACGTCGGCACCAAAGCAGGCGAAAATAACCTGCTCGATGGTCCGGTCCTGCGCCAGGAACGCCGACACGGTATCAGTCGCGATCCGGGCGGCGTCGGGGATCGGGTAGCCGTAGATACCGCAACTGATCGCGGGGAAAGCGATCGTCCTGACACCATGCTCGACGGCCAACGTCAGGCTGTTGCGATAGCACCGCGCGAGCAAATCCGGCTCGTCATGCCGCCCGTCGCGGTAACGCGGTCCGACGGCGTGGATCACGAACCGGGCGGGCAGGCGGTAGCCCCGGGTGATGCGGGCCTCCCCGGTCGGGCAACCGCCGAGAGTGCGGCATTCCCCGAGAAGCTCGGGTCCGGCGGCGCGGTGGATCGCTCCGTCGACTCCGCCGCCGCCGAGCAGAGACTGGTTAGCGGCGTTGACGATTGCATCCACGGCCAGTTGGGTGATATCGGCTTGTCGGACAATCATGCGCTGCATCGGGCGTTCCTACTCTGATGGAACCCGGGTGCGCCCGCGACGCGATGTTTGGGCGAATATCCTGGAGATTGTATCGACCTGAAAGCGCGCCGCGGCCACCATGTCCGATTAGCTCTGTCCAGTACCCGAAAAGTCGTGTAATACCACTTTGCCTTAAGATTGATACCCCGGCATGGCCGGCCGCAACCGTGTATAGGCGCGGACTTCTAGAAGCTGAGCACGGCAAACGGTAAAGTCGAACCACGACCCATTTTGGTCCATGCCGATATCGTCGGTTAAAGCCCAATTCGGCATGGATTGCGGACGGACATGAACAAATCATCGCCAAGTGTTTATGCGTTGCATCAATCTCGCGCCAACTCCCCGGTCTCTGAACGAGGGATGATCGCCGCCTGATAAGCCGGCAGGCTTATTATGTTTCACTGTAAACATGGATTGATCGCCGGCACCGCTAACCGAAGCAGCCGCACTGGCCATCGTGCGGATGCCCGGGTCGTGGCGGAAATCGGGATTTCAGCGTGTCGTTCGGTGACTTTGATCCTATCGCCATGGAGCGGCTTTATGACCGAACCGTCGTTGCATTCGGCTTCGGACAAGCGGCTGGGGCCTTGGCAGCCCGTGCCGGCGCGCTGAAAGGTCTGCGCCGGGGTAACCGGCCTGGAGCTGCGCGACGCGGCGCGCGATGAGAACGGATCCGGGCGTTCAACCGCGAGCGTCGGGGATTATGGCCGGCGATCTAATGACCCGAGTCGATACGGGCAGGCAAATTCGATTCGATGTCGCGCCGATCCGGTCTGGGATGACGAGGGTGATCCGGCGCGGCGCGTTGGGATCCGGACTTTTTTTCATCTCTTAAGTGACAGGCGGGGAAATTATGCTCCAACAGGTGACACAAGACGTTCGGCCCGCGCGGGCCTCTGAAACTGACAGCGGGCTTTCGGAAGCGGAGGCGGCGCGCCGGCTGGCCGAATATGGCGAGAACGCATTGGCGGAGCGTCACGTCAGTATCCTGGGCCGGCTCGTTCATTTCTTCTGGGGGCCGATCCCGTGGATGATCGAGGTTGCCGCCGGACTGTCCGCGGCCCTCGGGCACTGGGCGGACCTCGGAATCATCCTGGCGATGCTGTTCATCAACGCCGGCGTCGGCTTCTGGCAGGAGTTCAAGGCCGACAACGCCATAACCCTGCTAAAGCGCCGCCTGGCGCTGCGGGCGCGGGCGCGCCGCGACGGCGTCTGGAAAGACGTGGCGGCCACGCTGCTGGTCCCCGGCGACGTCGTCAGGATCAAGCTGGGCAACATCGTTCCCGCCGACGTGAAACTGATCGAGGGCGCCTATCTCAGTGTCGACCAATCCGCGCTGACCGGCGAGTCGCTGCCGGTCGACAAGACGGCCGGAGACGAGGCCTATTCCGGCTCGATCGCCAAACAGGGCGAAATGACCGGTCTGGTCACCGCGACCGGCATGAAGACCTATTTTGGCAGGACCGCCGGGCTGGTCCAGCAGGCGAACACGACATCCCACTTCCAGCGCGCCGTCCTGCGCATCGGTAACTTCCTGATTTTTGTAACGATCGGCCTGGTGCTGATCATCGCACTGGCGGCACTGTTCCGCCGCGACCCGCTCCTGGAGACTGTGCAGTTCGCGCTGATTCTGACGATCGCGTCGATTCCGGTAGCGTTGCCGGCCGTGCTGTCCGTTACGATGGCGGTGGGCGCCGAACGGCTGACAAAATTCAAGGCGATCGTCTCGCGGCTCGTTTCGATCGAGGAAATGGCCGGTATGGACGTGCTGTGTACCGACAAGACCGGCACGCTGACCAAGAACGAACTCACGCTCGGCCAGCCGGAGCCGGCACCGGGGGTGGGGCGCGACGATCTGATGCTGGCGGCGGTCCTGGCGTCGCGGCGCGACGCACCGGACGCCATCGATGCGGCCATCGCGGCGGGCGCGCCCGCTAACCTGCCGCTCGGCGACTACAAGGTTGCGGTTTTCCGTCCGTTCGATCCGGTCGCCAAGCGGGCCGAAGCCGACATCGAACAGGGCGCCCAACGTTTCAGTGTAGCCAAGGGCGCGCCACAGGTCATTGTCGACCTGTGCGCACCGGATGCCGCCGCCCGCCAGGCGATCGCCGCGAGCGTTGATCGGGATGCAGGCAAGGGATTTCGCACGCTCGGCGTGGCCCAAACGGGTCCAGGCGGCGCGTGGCGGTTTCTCGGGCTGCTGCCTATGTTCGACCCGCCCCGGGACGACTGTGCTGCAACGATTGCCACCACGCGAGACATGGGCGTCGCGGTCAAGATGGTCACCGGAGACCATGAGGCGATTGCACGCCAGATAGCCGGCGAACTCGATCTCGGTCAGAATATCGTCGTCGCCGACACGGTCTTCGGCAAGGACGCCCCGGCCGATCGGCTGCCGGCCATCCTCGCGGCCGATGGGTTCGCCAGGGTGTTCCCGGAGCATAAATTCGAGATCGTTAAGGCGTTGCAGGCCGCGGGGCATATCGTCGGCATGACCGGAGACGGGGTCAACGATGCGCCGGCCCTCAAGCAGGCGGATGTCGGCATCGCCGTCAGCGGCGCCACCGATGCAGCGCGCGCCGCGGCCGATCTCGTCCTGACGGCGCCGGGCCTGTCGGTGATTACCTTGGCCATCGAGGAGGCCAGGCGGATCTTCGAGCGGATGAACAGCTACGCGATGTATCGGATAGCCGAAACGATCCGGCTTCTGCTGTTCATGACGGCCAGCATCCTGGTGTTCAATTTCTACCCGGTCACGGCGATCATGGTCGTGCTGCTGGCTCTGCTCAACGACCTGCCGATCATGATGATCGCTTACGATAATGCCCCGATCGCGCCCCGTCCGGTTCGCTGGGACATGGTGCGGGTGCTGACGATCGCTAGCGTGCTGGGTGCCTACGGCGTGATCGAGAGCTTCGGCCTGTTCTGGATCGTGCGGGACTATCTGGCCTTGCCGCTGTCCGTCGTGCAGGCGCTGATCTTTCTGAAGCTGCTGGTTTCCGGCCACATGACCATCTACCTGACACGCAACAAGGGCGCCATATGGGAGCGCCCGTGGCCAAGCTGGAAGCTGATCGCGCCATGCGAAACGACCCAGCTTCTCGGGACGCTAGCCGTGGTCTACGGGTTGTTCATGGCGCCGACGGGATGGCGGTTGGTCGGCATGGTATGGGGCTATGCGCTCCTTTCCTTCATCATCGCCAGCGCGATCAAGATCGGCGCCTACCGCCTGCTGGATCATCGCGGGGCTCGTCAGGCCCGTCATCTCCGGCGCGTCGAAGGACACGTTTCCGCCTGAGCGCTGGCCGGCAAACCGACTTGAAAGGAACTATCATGCCGAAGAAAACCTCGGTCAAATCCTCCGACCTGGCGCTCATGAGCGTGCCGGCCTTCTGGCCCATGGCCATGGCAACCGCGATGCTGGAGGAAGGTGCCGAACTTTACGCCAGGAACGTCAAGTTCGTGGACGAGGAAATCAAGATCCATGACGAACTGAGGCCGGTGCTGGCGACGCCCAACCAGGTCAGGCTCGACCTGCGCACCATGGTGCTGCGCGATTACGGCAAGCCCGGCGGGATACCCACGCTGGTGGACGCCCCGCATGCCGGCCACACGGCGATGATCGCGGACTATCACGACGGCCAGAGCCTTGTGCAAACGTTGCTGGCCAACGGGATCGGGCACGTCGCGCTGACCGACTGGAAATCCGCCACACCGGACATGAAGGACCTGGAGATCGACAACTACCTCGCCGAGGTGGTCGTCGCGATCGACGATCTGGGCGGCCGTGTCAATCTGGTCGGGCTTTGCCAGGGCGGCTGGGTCTCCGCGATGATCGCGGCCCGTTTCCCCGACAAGGTCAATTCGCTCGTGCTCGCAGGTTCGCCGATCGACACGGATGCCGGCGACGGCCCGATCAAACGGATGGTGCACGAGCACCCGATATCGTTCTACGAGGAACTGGTGGAACTGGGCGGCGGCCTGATGCCGGGCAAGTTCATGCTGCAAGGCTGGAAGAGCATGCATCCCGAGCAGCACTACATCGAGGATCACGTCGAGCTATACGAGCATATCGACGACGCGGCCTACCTGGCGAAGACGGAAACGTTCGAAAGTTGGTATGAAAATCCGATTGACCTGCCCGGCCGGTGGTATCTCCAGGCGATCACCCAGCTTTTCAAGGAGAACCGGCTCGCCAAGGGGCAATTCGTCGGGTTGGGCCGGACGCTGAACCTGCGTGCCATCACCTGTCCGGCCTATCTGCTGGCGGGTGCCGCGGACGATATCACGACGCCGGAACAGGTGCTGAACGCCGCGCGCTATCTTGGAACCCCGCAGGACCGTATCGTCAAGGAAACCGTCCCGGGAGGCCACATAGGGCTGTTCATGGGCGCGGGTACGTTGAAGCAGCACTGGCCGCATATTGCCCAATGGATCGCCGCCCGATAAGCGCCGGGGCGGGAAGGGCGGGGATTATCCGGCCTCTGTTAGCCGGGGCACACGCATGAGCACGAGCGAGACGGTCGTACATCGCCTGCAAGACGAAGAGATCCGGCTACTCGCGCAGCTTCGCGCGGCGCGCCGTGCGCGGGCCGCCCCGCACGAGGCTCCTCCGGCTGCGGGCGAGCGCGTTTCCGACGCTGTCGCGGCGATGGTCGGCTCGTGGCCGTTCATCATCGTCCAAAGCGTCATTCTGATGGTCTGGATGGCGCTCAACGTCACCGCGTATGTCCGGCAGTGGGATCCGTATCCGTTCATCCTGCTGAACCTCGTGCTTTCGTTCCAGGCGGCCTATGCCGCGCCCATCATCATGATGAGCCAGAACCGCCAGGCCGCGATCGACCGCAACGAGGCGAAGCACGACTACGACATCAACATCAAGGCCGAGTTGGAAATCGAGCTGCTGCACCAGAAGATCGACCTGCTGCGCGAAACCGAAATCCAGGAACTGACCCGGGCGATCCGAAGCCTCGAGTCCAGGCTGGCGGCTGTCGGCGCGGGCACCCCGCCGACCTTCGCCTGCGGCAGTGTTTGATCCCGGCACCTGCAATCTGCCAGTGCACCGTGGCGCGCGTCAGGCGGAGCGCACCATGCCCTCGGCCACCGCTTCCCTCAACTTCGCATGCAGGTGCGGGTTGCCCGCGACGATGTTGCTGGTGGCCAGCGGATCGCCGTCGCCGACATCGGTGACGTAGCCGCCGGCTTCCTTCACCAGGATGACGCCGGCGCAGATGTCCCACGGCTTGATCCCGAGCTCCCAATACCCGTCGAAGCGCCCATGCGCGACCCAGGCGAGGTCCAGCGCCGCCGAACCGAAACGCCGGATGCCCGCGACGTGCGGCATCAGCAGCGACAGCGTGCGGCTGAACGACTGCCGCCTCGATGCCGAGACCGCGCCGAACGGGATGCCGGTGGCGAACACCGCTTCGCTGATCTCCCGCCGCGCCGAGACGCGCAGCCGGCGCTCATTGACGAACGCGCCGGTGCCTTTCTCCGCCCAGAACATCTCGTCCGAGGCGGGGGCGTAGACCAGCCCGGCCTGCACCTCCGACGTGCCGTCCGGCAGGCGGCGTTCCAGCCCGATGCTGATCGCCCAGTGTGGCATGCCGTGCAGGAAGTTCGTCGTCCCGTCCAGCGGATCGACCACCCAGCGCCAGGACCAGTTGTCGGAACCGGAGGCGCCGGACTCCTCCATCAGGAAGGCGTAGCCCGGGCGCGCCTTGTTGAGTTCCTCCTTCAGCGTCTGCTCGGCGCGCATGTCGGCCTGGGAGACGAAGTCGGATGGACCTTTGACGCTGACCTGCAACTGCTCGACCTCGGCGAAGTCGCGCAGCAGGCGCTTGGATGCCTTCTGCGCCGCGTTGGCCATGACCGTCAGATGGGGGGAAAGGCGAAAGGCCATCAGCCTTTGGCCCGCTCCACGTAGCTGCCATCCTCGGTCTTCACCACGATTTTCTCGCCGGCCTCGATGAAAGGCGGCACCAGCGTCTTGACGCCGTTCGATAGCAGCGCCGGCTTATACGACGACGATGCGGTCTGCCCCTTCACCACGGGATCGGCCTCGATCACTTCCAGGATGACGGAGCCGGGCAGGTGGATCGCTACCGGGTCGCCCTCCACCAGGTCGACGACCAGGTTCATCTGGTCCTGCAGGAACGGCGCGGAATCGCCCAGCAGTTCGGCCGGGATGTGGGCTTCCTCGAACGTCTCCGGGTCCATCAGCACCAGGTTGATGCCGTCGGTGTAGGAGTAGGTGTATTCCTTTTCTTCAGTGGTCAGCCGCTCGACCGTATCGGCGGTGCGCCAGCGCTCATTCGTCTTGTTGCCGGATTTGAGGTTGCGCATCTCGACCTGGATGAAGGCGCCGCCTTTGCCGGGGGTGATGATCTGCTGCTTCAGCACCGTCCAGCGGGCGCCTTCATGCTCGATCACCTGGCCGGCGCGGATCAGATTCGCCTGCTGCTTCATGGATACAGTCCGTTCAATGGAATAGGAGAGGTGCGGGCTTCTAGACCGTGGCCGGGGCGGGGGCAAGGCAGACGGCGGTGCGCCGATCAGCAGGGAATGACGCCGACGTGGCCTGCCGCCGCGTAGGCGATGATTTTCCGGTCGCCGGTTACGATCGGCATCCCCAGATGCCGGGCGGTCGCGATGATCAAGCGATCGGCCGGATCGGAATGGAGGTCTCCCGGAAGGTGCGATGAGTCTATCGCGATATCCGGGGTTATCCGTGCTTCCTTGACCCCGGGCAAAGCCATGACCCGTGCCCACCACGCTTTCGGGCCGGGATGGAAGGATGGCATCGGCCTCCGGCTCGGCCTGCTGAGAAGCCCGATTTCCCAGGCGGTTGCTGTCGATATGTAAACGCCGCCGGTCTGGCTGGCATTGGCAATGACGTCCATTACACGGCCGGGAAGATCGACGGTATCAACCATCCAGATGACCGCGCAGGTATCCAACAGGACCGACGCGGGGGACTCGTCCTCGGTCAACGGTGCAAAACACCTTCATCGGCATCCAATGGCTCATCGAGCACGGGCGCGGTGAGGTCGAAGCCTTCCGGAATGGTAACCGAGCCGCGCATGCTGCCGAACAGATCCTGAGCGGCGACAGCCCGGGGTGGCAGCAAGATGCCGACGGTCCGGCCGCGCTTGGTGATAATGACGCGCTCCAGCTCGTGGCCTGCGAGGCGGTCGAAGATGTTGAGGCACTTGGCCTTGAACTCGGAAGCGGTGATGGTTTCGGTCGTGGCCACTGGTCACCCGATTTGACTGGTCATTTTGCGATGACCGGTATCTAACGGGAACGCGAATGCGATTCAAGGAATACGCTCCGGCATCGCCTCCTCCGCCGGATGCTCCCGCATCCGCTGCCGCGCCCGCACCTCCGCATCGTTCAGCCGCGCATCGTAGATCGAGCGCGGCTCGATCGTCCGTGCCACCAGCGTCGCCGTCGCCACCACGATCAGCAGCGGCAGGATCGCGGCGCGGGCGTATCCGGTCATCTCCATCATCAGGACGATCGCCGAGACCGGACCCTGCGTCGTGGCGGCGATCATCGCCGTGCCTCCGAGCAGCGCGAACAGCCCGGGCGGCACGCCGGGCCACAGCCATGTCCAAGGCAGCCCGAGCACCCCGCCCAGCATCGCCCCGAACGCCAGTGACGGCGTGAACAGCCCGCCCGGCGCGCCGCTGCCCAGGCACAGCACCGTCGCGGCCGGGCGCAGCACCATCAGTGCCAGCAGCACCAGCGGCGAGCCGACCTGACCGGTGAACGCCAGGGCGGCGACGTCACGCCCGTTGCCGAGTAATTGCGGGAAGGGGATCGACGCTCCGCCGAGCGCGCTGAGCACCACCACCGGTACCACGACCTTGCGCCAGCCCGTCGGCTTCCGCCGATCGGCTTGGGCGACGGCGCGGACGTACAGCACCGACGCGCATCCGATGATCGGCCCGGCCAGCAGCGCCCAGACCTCGGCCGGGATCGAACCGGCGTAGGCCGGGATCTCGTACACCGGCGCATCGGGCAGGAAGATCCACGACACGCCCGTCGCGACCAGCGACGTCACGATCGCCGGCAGCACGAACCGCAGGGCGAGCGTCCCGCGCAGCACCTCTACCGCGAACAGCGCGCCGCCGAGCGGCACGCCATAGGCCGCCGCCATCCCGGCCCCGGCGCCGCAGGCGACAAGCAGCCGGCGTTCCTCGTCGCTCAGCCTGAACCCGTCGCACGCGGCATCGGCGACCACAGCGCCGGCCTGCTTCGGTGCACCCTCGCGGCCGAGCGCGGTTCCCATGCCGACGATGACGATCGACAGCGTGGCGCTTCCGAGCGTGCGCAGCTTCGGCAGCCGACCGGCGTGGAACCAGATCGCCGCGGAGATGTCGATGGCGTTGCCGCTGGCGAGTTTCGTCAGCAGCAACTGCCCCGCCCCGGTGACTGCTCCGGCGCCGGTCAGCACCGCCATATGTTTCCACGGTGGCGCCTGCGATGCGCCCTCCAGCAGGTCGATCCCCGGCCCGCCCCAGATCGCGTGCTGCACCAGTTGCAGCAACTCCGTCAGCGCGGCGGCGGCGAGGCCGGTGCCGATCCCGGTGAGCACCACGGCCATCCAGAAGCCCGCCTGGGTGCGCAACGCCAGCCGGGGCGCGATCATGGTCTGGGTCTCCGGGTTCGCTGCACGATATCGACGCCCCGGTTCGGCTGCTATAGCCGCGGCCATGTTCAAGTTCGATGTGATCATCCTCGGCGCCGGAGCCGCGGGCCTGATGTGTGCGATCTCGGCCGGGCGGCGCGGGCGGCGGGTGCTGCTGCTGGACCATGCGGCGGAGGCGGGCGCGAAGATCCTGATCTCCGGCGGCGGGCGCTGCAATTTCACCAATACCGAGTGCGTGCCGGAGCGGTTCCTCTCCGACAATCCGCACTTCAGCCGATCGGCGTTGAGCCGGTACAGGCCGGCGGATTTCGTGGCGCTGGTGCAAAAGCACGGGATCGCGTTCCACGAGAAGACGCTCGGGCAGTTGTTCTGCGACGGCTCCGCCCGGCAGATCGTCGCCATGCTGCTGGCGGAGTGCGCGACGGCCGGCGTGGACCTGCGGTTGAGGCACCATGTGAACGCGGTCAGCCGGCCGGATGCGTTCCGGGTCGAGACGGACCAGGGCGCGTTCGAGGCGGACAGTCTGGTGCTGGCCACCGGCGGGCTGTCGATCCCGAAGATGGGCGCGACCGGGCTGACCTATGAACTGGCGCGGCAGTTCGGGCTGCGGCTGACCCGGATCCGCCCGGGGCTGGTGCCGCTGACGTTCGGGGACGATCTGCTGGCGCTGATGCGCCCGCTCAGTGGCGTGTCGCTGGAGTGTGTCGCGTCCATCGGCAAGCGGGCGTTCCGCGAGGCGATGCTGTTCACCCATCACGGCCTGTCCGGACCGGCGGTGCTGCAGATTTCCTCCTACTGGCGGGAGGGACCGGTGACGCTGGATCTGCTGCCGGAGCGGGATGCGGCGGCGTTCCTGCTGGAGCGCAAGCGCTCGCGGCCGAAGGCGGAATTGCGGACGGTGCTGGCGGAGGTGCTGCCGTCTCGTCTGGCTGCCGCCCTGGCAGAGGACGGCCTGCGGATAGCCGATCGGCCGGATCGGGAGCTGGGGGCGGTGGCAGCGCGGCTGGCGGGGTGGAGCGTGACGCCGAACGGGACGGAGGGGTTCGCCAAGGCGGAGGTGACCTGTGGCGGGGTGGATACGCGCGACCTGTCGTCCCGCACCCTGGCGGCGAACGCGGTGCCGGGGTTGTTCGTGGTCGGGGAAGCGGTGGATGTGACCGGCTGGCTGGGCGGGTATAATTTTCAGTGGGCCTGGGCCAGCGGGTGGTGCGCCGGGGAGGCGGTTTGACGGTGATCGGCTCGCCAGTCATGCGCCCGGTATCCTGATGGCGGAAAATCCGACGGAACCCGGGCAGAGTGGCATCAATGATGATCCCGGCCGGTCACGCATGGCGGCGCGCTCGCCGCTTGGACCCGGCCACTTAGCTTAGGCGACGCCCAAGAATAAGCGAAGCCGGATGTCCGTTCCGCTTCCGTCATGGCCCGGCTTGTCCGGGCCACCCCCGCCAGCACGTGCCGCAACAGGTGGCCCGGACGAGCCGGGCCATGACGGTTAGAGGGAGCCGCTGGACTGAAGCAGTCATGCTTGGGCGTCGCCTTATCGCACGACTTCGGAATCGTGTGCTAACGCCTCGGGGATTGCAGACGTGGAGAGTTGAGTTGAAAAAACCGAAGCGACGCCGCACCACGCCCCGGCGCAAGCAGATCAGCCCGGCGGGGTTGCCGGCGACACCGGGAGGTTCCGTAACTGAGGCAGAGGTCGGCGATATGGTGGCAGTCATGCTGCGGGTGCGGCTCGCAATCATGCCGCCTCACGTCGCGGACGAATATAGCCGCTTGGCGCAGAGAGACAATCTGACCATTGCCGAGAAGGCAAAGGTCAACGTGCTCGAGGACACCTATTCGCCTTCGGGGCAGCAGGTACAGGCGGCGATCTCCGAGGCGCATGCCGGTAACAGGCGAAGTAAAAGCACTAACGCCGGGCTGAGGATCGTACGCTAATCGGATCGAGGTGTGTGGCTCTGTACAGAAGATCGCGTCCGGTCCAAAAGCGACGGTGTTATTTCGCGTCTATCCGTCGCGCAGACCGGTAGTCACTCCCTGTTCGTGCCTAAGATCTTGTCGACAATACTGTAGACAGCCGGGGTGTGCGCGAAGCTGGTCAGGAACCACCAGGCGAACACGGCGGCAGGTCCGATGATGAAGATCCTGAAGGGCATGTCGGTGGTCAAATATAGAAAGACCAGAAGGAGGGTAAAGGCGGCCATGACAACGTAGCCGAAGAAGGCGAACGGATTGTCCCCAACCAACTTGCCCTTGAACAACATGTCGATCTCGGTGAATATCTTTAGCTCCTTGGCGGCCTTCACTCCGTTTTCCAAGTCGTCATCTCCTTTTGTTGAAGTCTGGCGGCCATCCTGTATGGCCGTCCTGTATGTATGAGCGCCATTGTCACTTGGCCCCTCGGCCATGGCCGTGCTTGATACATGGTGGTCTATCCTGCGCCGACCAGTTACCGCTTCGGGCACGCGTGGTAAAAAGTGCGAATGCTGAAGACATGGATGTCGCGCCGTGCTTTGGGGCTGAGCCGCGGGCGGCACCTCGGAGCGCCAGCGCGGGCCAAGCCGCAAGGCACGCTGCGGCGCAAGGAAGCGGCGATCGTATCCGCCTGGTTTCCTGTCGCGCAGCCGCTGTCTGGCGATTGGAGTGACCGGCGGGTTCCTGCGGGCGTTAAGCGCCGCCCGGGCGGACGCATCGGCTGGGCACCGGCACGAGTTCAATAGCCCGGTTCGCCACGCGACACGGTCATTACAAACGTCGGGACAGTAAGTTACCATTGATTTCGGATGGTAGCGGCGGACGGATTTGAACCGCCGACCAAGGGATTATGATTCCCCTGCTCTACCGCTGAGCTACGCCGCCATCCAACGAGAGGCGGCGGAATACGCGTCCGCCGCCCGCGCGTCAACCACTTCGCACCAGCTTTTGCACCCCCAGCAGCCGCACCAGCGTGCCGTCGTCAGCCTGGCCGGTCACCGCCTCCGGCCGCCAATGCCGCTGGAACGCCCGCAGCACGCTGGAAAGCGCCGGATCGAGCGCGCCTTCCAGCCCCACCCGATAGCCGATCTCCGTCAGCGCGGCACGCACCGGCCGCAGCGTGACAGCGTCCCGGATCGCGCCGGTGGTGCCCAGATCGGGCGCCTCCTCCGGCCACAGGCCGACCCCGTTCTCCGCCAGCGCGCGCCAGTCGAAGCGCTCGCCCGGGTCCTGCTTGCGGTCCGGCGCCACGTCGCTGTGGCCGACGACGTTGCGCGCCGGAATCGCGTGCCGCCCCAGGATCAGCAGGCACAGATCGCACACGGCGGCGAGTTGCAGCACCGGAAAGTCCCGATAGCCCCATTCGTGCCCCGGATTGACGATCTCGATGCCGATCGACCGCCCGTTCAGCGCCGCCTGCCCGCGCCAGTGCGACACGCCGGCATGCCAGGCCCGCCGCTCCTCCGGCACCAGGCGCAGCACCGACCCGTCCTCATTCACCACATAGTGCGACGAGACCTGAGCCGCCGGGTCGCGCAGCCGGGCGATCGCCTCCCGCGCGGTTTGCATGCCGGTGTAGTGCAGCACGAGCATGTCCACCGCCTCCGTCCGCGCATCATGGTTCGGACTGGGCAAGTCGATGATCGGCAGGGCAGGGGCGTCGCGCCGGGCGGCAACAGGAACCGCCCGCAGCCATGGCGGCCGCATCCTGCTCACAGACCGCGTTCCCGCTTGATGCGGTCCCAGGCGGCATTGATCCGCGCGACCTTGTCGCTGGACCGCGCCACGAAGTCCGGCGGCACGCCCCGGGCAGCGAGCGTATCCGGATGATTCTCCCGCATCAGCCGCTTCCAGGTCGCGCGCAGTTCCTCGCCGCTGGTGGAGCGGGGAACCCCAAGTTCCCGATAAGGATCGGCTTCGTCCAACGGCGCCGGCCGTTGCGGGGTTTCGCCGAAGGCGCGGTCCCAGGATATCTGGTCCAGTCCCATCCGGCGGTGCACCCGGCGGAGAAACTCCTGCTCCCGCAGGTTCAGCGGACCATCGGCACGGGCGATGGCGAACAGCGAGGCCAGCACCTGCTCCAGCATCATGCGGTTGTCGCTGAACGCTTCGCCCAGTTGCGCGGCATAGGTCTCGAACGAATCGGCGCTGTCGCGCGCCTGGTCGAACAGCCGGGCGATGCCGCGGGCGGAGGCCGGGGGAATGCGGAAATTGCGCTTGAATGCGTCGATTTCGGCCCGCGTCACCGGCCCGTCGATCTTCGACAGCTTGGCCGCCAGCACGGTGACGGTGATGGCGAACACTTCCTCCCGCCGGCCGAACAGGCCCGCAAGGCGCGCCGGATTGAACGCCGGCCCGAACTCGAACGAACCACGAACGGTCTGCGCCGTGCCGGCATCAGCGGCGTGGCCCAGCGCGGCGCCGATCACGGCGCCATAGGGGCCGCCGACGAAAAAGCCGGCCGTGCCCCCGATGATCTTACCCCAATAACCCATCCGGTGACGTTATCATGCCGCAGTCGCCGGGAGCAAAGCACGAACGGTCGAAACGGTACCCGTGACCCCGTTGCGCGCTGATATCACGGGTTCTAGCGTGCTCCGGCAGTGACGGAGGCTTGATCATGAACGCCATCACCGGCAACGCGGGCGAACGGGAGCGCCTGCGCATCCGCGCGGGAGCCTTCACCGGCCCGACCGCCGGCATCGCCCCCGGCCATGTGCAGGCCAACCTGGTGATCCTGCCGCGCGACCTGGCGCATGATTTCCTGCGCTTCGCCCAGGCCAACCCGAAGCCCTGCCCGATCCTCGCGGTGTCGGAGGCGGGCGATCCGCGCTTCCTCACGCTGGGGGCCGATCTGGACATCCGCACCGACCTGCCGCGCTATCGCGTCTGGCGGAACGGCGAACTCGTGGCGGAACCGGTCGACGTGCGCGACGTCTGGCGCGACGATCTGGTCAGCTTCGCCATCGGCTGCTCGTTCTCGTTCGAGGAAGCGCTGCTCGATGACGGCATCGAGGTGCGGCACATCGCCCTCGGCTCGAACGTGCCGATGTACCGGACCAACATCCCATGCGTCCCGGCCGGGGTATTCAGCGGGCCGCTGGTGGTGTCGATGCGGCCGCTGAAGCCGGCGGACGCGATCCGGGCGGTGCAGATCACCTCGCGCTTTCCCTCGGTGCATGGCGCGCCGGTGCATCTCGGCTTCCCGGACTCGATCGGCATCGCGGATATCGGCAAGCCGGATTATGGCGACCCGGTGCCCGTCGCGGCGAACGAAATGCCGGTGTTCTGGGCCTGCGGCGTGACGCCCCAGGCGGTGATTGCTCAGGTTCGGCCGGAGTTCTGCATCACCCACGCGCCGGGCAGCATGCTGATCACCGACCTGCGCAATTCGTCGCTGGCGGCGCTGTAAGGCAGCGCCGGATGCGGGCGCGGATCGACCGGATCGAGGCGTTGATCCAGCGCGACGTCGGACGCGGCGTGAATGACATCTTCCATGCGGCCCGAGGCGGCCTGTGGGGCGCCGCCGAGGCGCTGGCAGCAGCGCGGGCGCCCCGCATCGGCCTGATCACCGGGTTCTACGTGCCGGGCGGCGATCCTCCGGCGGCGGAGACCGACGGTCCGGGTGGCGCGGCGCTGATGGCGCTCGGGTTCGCAGGCGCCGGGCTGCGCTGCCGGCTGGCGACCGACACGTTGTGCCAGTCCGCGTGCCGGGCGGCGCTGGACCGGGCCGGAGCAGGGGACGTGCCGATCGATGCGGTGGCGCCGGATCAGGCTGTGGACGCGGTGGTGGAAAGCTGGCGGGCGGACGGCGTCGATTGGGTGATTGCCATCGAGCGCTGCGGCCCCGGCGCCGATGGCAGGCCCCGGAACATGCGCGGCACCGACATATCCGCGTTTACCGCGCCGCTGCACCGGCTGTACAGCGCAAGCCCCTGGCGGACCATCGCCATCGGCGACGGTGGCAACGAGATCGGCATGGGCGCCGCGCCGCCGGGCAGGGTTGGAAGCCGCTGCGTGGTGCCTGCGGATTTCCTGATCGCCGCGGGGGTCTCGCACTGGGGCGCCTACGCGATGCTCGCCGCGCTGGCGGTGCTGCGGCCGGACTGGACCGCGGCGATGCAGGCGGGGTTGGATCCGGCTCTGGACGACGCCGTGACCGAGGCGGCGGTCCACCACGGTCCGGCGGTGGACGGGGTGACGCTGCGGCGGGAGCAGACGATCGATGGGATGGCGATGGACGTGCACCGGGGGATGATGGAGCGGGTCATCGGATGCGGTTGAAGCCGCACCGTCGACCCGTTATCGACCGGCTTGTCCGGGCCACCTGCCACGGCTTGGTGCTCGCGGGGGTGGCCCGGACGAGCCGGGCCATGACGGCGCAGGAAGGCCCGATGGGCGCGCTCCCGTAACACGCCTGCAGAACCGAAAAATCAGCCTTCCGAAGGGTCTACCACCCACCCTCCAGGAAAGCCCGCACCGTCTGCACCGCGATCAGCCCCATCACCGGCACCGACCCGAGCGGCTCGTCCCCCAGCAGCGCATGGGCGGCCACCACCAGATCCCGCGCCCGGGTCCGGTACTTCGCCTCGGTGCTCGCCTGCGCCCACATCGCCATCAGCAGGAACCGTTCCGCCCAGACCGGACGTTCCGGCGGCAGGATCTCGCTCATGACCACGCCAAGCATCCCGGGCTTATCCGTGCGCGCCAGCTTCGACAGCAGTTTGCTGACCTCCGGCCCGTCCTCAAACCAGGATCCGATGATCGGATCGTCTGCCATCCACTCCAGCCCGTGCGCGTGCAGCGCCTCGATTCCCTCCGGCGTCCGCTCCGCCGGCCGCAAGTCCTCGAACAGCCGATCGGCTTCGGCTTTCAGGTCGAGCCGGCGGTCTTTCCATTCGCTGCCGCCCGCGGCTTCCGCCACTTCCAGCAGTGGCTCCGGCGGCACCGCGTTGTTGGCGACGCCGGTGGCGATGGCGTGCTGCACGATCGAGTTGATATAGCCCTTGTCCACCTGGGTGAAGATCCCCCCCAGCTTCGCCTCTTTCAGCAGCCGGTTCACCTTCGGCCGGTTCAGGTCGGTGTCCGCCCATGCATCCACCACGCCCGTCCCGTGCCGCAGCAGCAGCCCGCCGAACAGTCCCTTCCGCCCGGAGCGGCTGACCGTCAGCACGCTCTGCGCGCCGGAGCCGTCGATCATCGTCGCATGATATTCGATGTCGGGCGGCGCCGGCGGCCAGGTGCCGATCTCCACCCCCGCCATCCGCGCCTTGCGCACCATCCCGTCCACGGCCGGCCGATCGGCTGTGGGGATCCAGTTGCGGATGGCGATGGTACGGCGGAGCGAATCGGAGGACAGAGTCTCCAACTGCGCCGACTGCTCCAGCGCCGCGGCGGCATCGCGCCGCACCACCGAATCGTCGTCCAGCAGCATCAGCGGCACCGCGTCGCGCAGCTTTTCATGCGGCGACAGCGCGAGTTCCGTCGCCAGGAAGCCGCGCAGGGACGCCGGCATCAGCGCGCTGGAGCTTTTCAGCGTCTCGATCACTTCGAACGGCGAGGCCAGCATGTTCGACAACTCGTCGAGGAAGCCGCGCAGCATCGCCTGCATTTCCTCGGGCGGTCCGACCTCCCCCGCCTCGAACCCGGCGGCGGCCAGCGCGGTCTGCGTTTCGTCGGAAATCGGCACCCTCGCCTCGCTCAGGGCCGAGGCCATCATGAACCAGTCGTCGCGCGGCACGCTCTTGGCTTCGCCCAGGTCTATCAGCGTCTTTTGGAAGTCGTCGAGCATGGACTCCGCCCAGTCCCAGCCGCGATCCAGCCGGTAGCGGACAAATTCGAGCTGCAGCGTCAGCATTTGCAGATATGCCGCTACCAGCTTGTCGTCGCGCCGCTTCGGCTCCGTCGCGGCGGCGGCGATCAGGGCCTCCGTGATCACCGGCAGCGTCTGCGGCGTCTGCTCCAGCCAGGTCCGGTCTTCCAGGCCGATATCCTCGCCTGAGCCGCGGCCGAGGCGCTTGGCGATGGCCTTCACACGGCTGCGCTCCAGCGCCGTTGCCGGTGGCGGCTCCGCCGGGTCGTCGCCAATCAGCGGCGACTCCGAGTCGTCCTCCAGCGCGCTCATGAGATCCTCGATTTCCTCGTCGTCGAGGTCGGGGCCTTCCAGCTCCTCCAGCAGATCGTCCACCGCGGCTTCTATTTCGTCGGCGCTGCCGGTGCGGGCGACCACTTTGCCCTGTTGCAGCATCTCGCTCTCGAAGCTCCAGAGCCCTTCGACGGTCATCGAGAACGCGCCATAGCGCGCCGAGACGCGGAACGCGGTCCAGGTCTTCAACGCCTCGACCCGGACGTCGCATTCGCCGTCGAACAGGTCGATCGTGTATTCTTCCAGCAGCACGCCGTCGTTGCCGGCGAGCTTGCTGGCGGACAGGATGGTCTTGTACTCTTCCTCCAGATCCGGATCGAAGAAGTAGTCGCCGAGCAGTTTCCCGGCGAGTTCGATCAACAGGGTGTCGGTCGGATCCGGCTTGGCCGGGCGAGGTGCGGCGGTACGCTTGGCCATGGGTTGCTCCCCGTTTTAGTCGCCGCGGCGGTCAGGCCTGAGCCGTCAGCGACGCCAGTTCTGCCCTCAGAGCATCGATTCCTGCTCCGGTTTCGCTACTCGTGGTCAGTATGCGCGGATACGCCGCCGCGTGCGAGCGGGCGAGTTGCTCCGCCTCCCGAATCTTGCGCTCCAGCGGCGCCGGCTTGACGCTGTCGGCCTTGGTGAGGACGATCTGGAATGTCACCGCCGCGCGGTCGAGCAGCTCCATCACGTCGTTATCCGCCTGCTTGACCTCGATGCGCGCGTCCAGCAGCAGCATCACGCGCCGCAGTGTCGGCCGGCCGCGCAGGTAGTCGAACATCATCCCCTGCCAGTCGGCCTTGATATCCTTCGAGGCGCGGGCATAGCCGTAGCCCGGCATGTCCACCAGGACCAGCCGCCCGCCGAGGTCGAAGAAATTCAACTGCCGCGTCCGGCCCGGTTCCGATGACACCCGCGCCAACGAATTACGCCCGGTCAGCGCGTTCAGCAGCGATGATTTCCCGACGTTGGAGCGGCCGGCGAATGCGATCTCGGCGCCAGCGGGCGGTGGGACTTGCTCCAGCTTTTGGGCGCCGAAGAAGAACGTGCACTCGGCGGCGAACAGCAGGCGCCCGGCTTCCAGTGCAGCGGCTTCTTCTTCCTCGGGTGTCATGCTCCTGTCCCCTGTCATGGCCGCCCCCGCTGTGTCGTCACCGGCATTGCCGGGTCAGTGCCGGACCAAGGCGCGGTGGATCGAGGCATAGGCGGATCCGGCTGCCCGCCCTCTATCCGGCTGCCGCCCTATGTCCGGCTGCCGCTCTATATCCGGCTGCCGCTCTATTCCGTCATGGCCCGGCTCGTCCGGGCCACCCCAACGCGCACTGTGCTGCGACAGGTGGCCCGGACAAGCCGGGCCATGACGGTTCGAGAAAGCCGTCAGGTCCGCGCCAGCGACGGCTTGGACAGGTGGGTGCGCCGCTGGATCAGCCACTGCTGCCCCACCGACAGCATATTGTTCCAGCTCCAGTAAATGATCAGCCCGGCCGGGAACTTCGCCATCATGAAGGTGAAGATAATCGGCATGAACTGGAACAGCCGCGCCTGCACCGGGTCCGGCGGCGGCGGATTCATCTTCTGCTGCAGGAACATCGTGATGCCCATGATCAGCGGCCACGCGCCCAGATGCAGCAGCGAGGAATACTGCGACGGATCGAACGGCAGCAGTCCGAACAGGTTGAACACGTTCGTCGGGTCCACCTGCGACAGGTCATGGATCCAGCCGAAGAACGGCGCCTGCCGCATCTCGATGGTGACGAAGATCACCTTATACAGCGAGAAGAACACAGGGATCTGCACCAGCATCGGCAGGCAGCCGGAGGCCGGATTCACCTTCTCCGCCTTGTACAGCCCCATCATCTCCTGCTGCATCTTCTGCGGATCATCCTTGAACCGCTCGCGGATCGCCGTCATCCGCGGCGCCAGCAGCTTCATCTTGCTCATGGAGCGATAGGAGTAGTTCGCCAGCGGGAAGAACAGGCCCTTGACGATCACGGTGAACACCAGGATGGCGACGCCGAAATTGCCGAACAGCGCGTTCAGGTAATCCAGGGCGAAGAAGATCGGCTTGGTCAGGAAGTAGAACCAGCCGAAATCGACCGCCTTGTCGAAGCTCGGGATATGGAATTCGCTCTGGTAGTGGTCCAGCAGGCTGACCACCTTGGCGCCGGCGAACATGTGCGTGGCCATCGACGCCTCGCCGCCGGGCGGCACGACCTGTGGATCTGCCGTTACATAGTCGACTTGATAATGGTCGCCGTTATCGTCGATGTGGCGGAAATTGACCTTCGAGGGCACGTCCTGATCCGGGATCAGCGAGGTCAGCCAGTATTTGTCGGTGATCCCGGCCCAGCCGCCGGTCGCGGTGGCGTCGTAGGCGATGCCGCCCTTCTTGTCGCCCTCGCTCTTGGCCTTGTCGTAGCTGGTTTCCTGCAAGGTGCCGTCGACGACGCCCAGCAAGCCCTCGAACAGCACATAATACCCTGCGACCGCCGGCTTGTAGTCGCGCCGGATGCGGGACCACGGGAACAGGTTCACCGGATGGTCCGTTGCGTTCTTCACCGTCTGGCGAACACCGAACATATAGTTGTCGTCAACCGTCAACTCGATCCGGAAGGTCAGGCCGGCGCCGTTGTCCCAGGACAAGGTGATGGGCGTCGCTGGCGTCAGTGTCTCGCCCGACGCCGCCCAGACCGTGTCGTTGTCCGGCAGCTTCGCCGTCTCCCCGGGACCGGCGGTCCAGCCATACTGAATGTAATACGGATGTTCGTCCGACCGCGACTCCAGCAGGCGGACCAGCGGCGATGTCGGGGAGATTTCCTCGCGATAGTCCTTCAGCACGAGGTCATCCAGGCGCGCGCCGAGCAGGCTGATCGAGCCTTCGAGCCGCGGCGCATCGATCTTCACGCGCGGCACCGTCTTCGGCACGGCGGCATTGGCCGGCGATGGAATGGCCGCGCCATTCCCCGCCGCCTGGCCGGGGGAACCCTCCAGCGGCGTCGTGACCGGATGCCGGGCATCCGCCAACTGTGCCTTTGGCGCCGGTTTCGGCAAATGCGGCGATACCAGCAACTGGAATCCCAGCAAGATCGCCAGCGACATCGCAATCGCCAGGAAGAGCCGTTTCTGGTCCATCAATGCCCCATATGCCGGTCGGTCCCGGGGACGGGATCGACGCCACCTTCATTCCAAGGGTTGCAGCGCAGGATGCGCTTCGCCGCCAGAGCCGAACCGCGAGCCGCGCCGTGGATGCGCAACGCATCGACCGCATACTCGCTGCAGCTTGGCCAAAATCGGCAGTGCGCGCCGATAAACGGGCGCAGCGTCCATTGGTAAACGCGGATCGCCCCGATGCCGACATGCGCCGCCGGCGTCATGATACGCCGATCTTGGCCAGCGCGCGCCGTATGTCGTTTTGCAGTGCCATGAAATTTCGCTTACGCGTGCTGTCCCGGCCGATCAGCACCAGATCGACGCCCGCGACCGGATGCTCGTTCAACACCAGGCGAACCGCTTCCTTCAGCCGCCGCCGCGTGCGGTTGCGCACCACGGCGTTGCCGACTTTCTTGGTCACGGTAAAGCCGACGCGGGCCGGGTCGGTGTCCATGCGGTCCAACGCCTGGAGCACGACACCCCCAATCGCAGCCTTGCGGCCGGATGCCGCGGTTCGCAGGAACTCCGGCCGCCGTTTCAGGCGTCCCGGTTTGAGGGCCCGGGCTGGCACGGGGGGAACACCAGCGTCCGCGACCAGGCTCAGGCGGACAGGCGCTTGCGGCCCTTGGCGCGGCGATTGGCCAGCACCTTGCGGCCGCCGACGGTCTCCATGCGGGCGCGGAATCCATGCCGATGCTTGCGGACCAGCTTCGAGGGTTGATAGGTGCGCTTCACGACTACTCTCCGAATACCAAAACGAACGGCGACCTTGCGGCCCCTGCCACTGCAAGCATACCGGCGGGTGCGCCTCAGTCGGCGACCCGTCGGGAGGGGCGGCTTATAGGGTCACGGCTTCGGCACGTCAATCTTTGCGCTGCGGTCTTCGGCGAGCCACCCCAGCAGCGCCGCATGGAACGCGTCCGGCGCCTGGATCTGCGGCGCGTGGCCGAGCGCGGCGAATTCCTTCAGCGTCGCGTTCGGCATCGCCGCGGCGGCCTGCCGCCCGAGCACCGGATAGTTCCCCAGGGTGGCGCGAATTGCCGCCGGGGCCAGGGCCTTGCCGAGGGCGGTGGTGTCCTTGTCGCCGATGATCAGCAGCACCGGCATGGTCAGATGCGGGAGTTCGTACACCACCGGCTGGGTGTAGATCATGTCGTAAAGCAGGGCGGAATCCCAAGCCACCGCGTCGTGGCCGGGCCCTTGGTACATGCCTGCCAGCATCCGCACCCAGGTTTCATACTCGGGCTGCCAGGTCCCCGCATAATACGTCGCTCTTTCGTACGCCCGTATGCGATCGGCTGTGGTCTCGCGTTCCTGCCGATACCACGCATCGACGCTTTGCCAGGGCACACCCTTGGCCTTCCAGTCCTCCAGCCCGATCGGATCCACCAGGACCAGGCGATCGGTCTCCGCCGGATACATCAGCCCGTAGCGGATCGCCAGCATGCCGCCGGTCGAGTGGCCGATGATCGTCGCCTGACTGATGCCGAGAGATTCCAGCAGCGCGTGTGTATTGCCGGCAAGCTGCTGGAAGCTGAACTGGTAATGCTCCGGCTTGCTGGATTTGCAAAAGCCGATCTGGTCGGGAGCGATGACGCGGTAGCCGGCGCTGGCCAGGACGGCGATGGTGGATTGCCATGTCGCGGCGCAGAAGTTCTTGCCGTGCAGCAGGACGGCGGTTTGCCCGTTCGGGTGGCCGGGCGGAACGTCCATGTAGGCCATGTCCAGCGCGTTGCCTTGGGAGTCGAAGCGGTAGTGCCGGACCGGGAACGGATAGTCGAAGCCTTGTAACTCGGGACCGTACGACGGTGTGTCGTCGGCCATGGACGGGCCGCCGGCGAGAAGTGCCAGGCCAAGCAGCAGCAGACGGACAATGAACATGATCCGGCCTTTCCGCGTCAGGAACAGAGAACGTCGCGCCGGGCTGTCGGGTTTTGCGGTCGGCGCGGGAACTGCCGGCGCGGCAGGGCATTAGGAGTCCGAACCGGCAAAAAGGAAATATCATGGCCGCAGACAGCAAAACACCAGGCGAGACGGCTCGTCAGGTGACCGAAGAGGCGTTGGACGCCTATGTGCATGGCGACGATAAGACCGGCGACAAGCTGGTTGATGAAGCCAAACGAAAGGATCCCTCCGCGGTCGAGGAAGTTCTCAAGGACCTCGACGAGGACGCAGGTTCGGATCATAGCGTCCCCAAAGAGAATTGCTGACCACATTGTCCAAGCGAGGATGATCCTCGCCGGTTCGTTGGAAGCTCTCTCTGCGGGCGATCAGGCGGACCGGAGGCGGGGTTCATAGCGAAAAAGTAAGTGACTGACCGGCGGGCCCCCGTCGGGAAGCCGCCCGGGGTTGGCGGTTCTCTCGGATTTCGCGGATGCATACACGGATTTCCCGGAAAGAACTTTTATCCGTTCAATCCGTGGCGCAATCCGAGCACTCCGTGTGAACCCGCCAACCCCGCCACCTCTCAACCGGCCCCGCCAGGTTGCGATACAATGACTCCCGGTACAGGATCATGCGAACCGCCGCATCACCGAAACCGGAAACCGTCCAGCATCATGTCCCGCTTCGCCGGTCTGACCCCGCTGCTCGCCCCCCGTTCCGTCGCCGTGCTCGGCGCATCGTCCGACGCCACCCGCATCGGCGGGCGCCCGATCGCCTACATGAAGGCGCAGGGATTTCCCGGCGGCCTCTATCCGGTCAACCCCAACCGCGCCGAAATCCAGGGGCTGAAAGCCTATCCGTCGGTCGCCGATCTGCCGGAGAACTCCGGACGTCGCGATTTGCGCGGTACCCGCGGCGCTGGCGGGCCAGGCGATCGAGGACCTGGCAAAACGCGGCGTCAAAGCCGTGGTCATGTTCACCGCAGGATTCGCCGAGGTGGACGAGTCCGGCGCCGCCGCCCAGGATGCGCTGGTGCGCACCGCGCGGTCGTACGGGATGCGCATCCTCGGTCCTAATTCGCTCGGCGTGTTCGACGCCCGCCACGCCTACTACGCGACGTTTTCCTCATCCTTCGACAGCGGCTGGCCGGTCCCCGGCCGCATCGGCATCGCCAGCCAATCCGGCGCCTACGGCACGCACCTTTACACAATCGCCCGCAACCGCGGCATCGGCGCCTCGCTCTGCGTCATGACCGGCAACGAAGGCGACATCACCGTCGGCGAATGCATCGGCTGGCTTGCGGAAAATCCCGAGGTCGATGTCATCGCCGTCTATGCCGAGGGCATCCGCGAGGCCCCCGGCCTGATCGCCGCCTTCGAGTCCGCCCGCGCCGCCCGCAAACCGATCGTGATGCAGAAAGTCGGCCGCAGCGAACTCGGCGGCAAGGCGGCGAAGTCGCACACCGCCTCGATCGCCGGCGACGACGCGGTCACCGAGGCGGTGATGTCCGAATTCGGCGTCTTCCGCGCCCGGAACAGCGAGGAGATGCTGGACATCGCCCACACCGCGACCCGCAAGATCTACCCGGTGAACAACACCCTCGGGGTTATCACGGTCTCCGGCGGCGCCGGCGTGCTGATCAGCGACGCGGCCGACAGCCTGGGCCTGGCGATGCCGGAGATGCCGGCGGACGCGCAGGCGAGGCTGCGGGAACTGGTGCCGTTCTGCGGCCCGCGCAACCCGGTGGATGCGACCGCGCAGGTGTCGAACGAGGTCGCGCTGGTCAGGACCTTCATGGAATCGATGGTGCGCGATGGCGGCTACGCCTCGGTGCTGGGCTTTTTCAGCATGACCGCGTCCGCCCGCCGGTGGCCCGACGTGCGCGACCAGTTGAACCTCGTCCGCGCCGAGCATCCGGACCGTCTGTATGTTGCGTCGGTCATTGTCTCGCAGGAACGGCGGGATGAACTGGAAGCGGATGGCTGGGTGGTGCACGAAGACCCCACCCGTGCGGTCGTGGCGGTCGACGCGATGGGCCGGTTCGGCGCTGCGTTCGATGCGCCCGCGCCCGCTCCCGCGCCGGTGATCGCGCCCGTAACGTTGCCCGCCGCCACGCCATCAGAAGCGGAAGCGAAACGGCTGCTGGCGGGTGCCGGCATCGCCTCCGCCCCGGAAGCCGCCTGCGCGACGGCCGGCGAAGCCGTCGCCGCGGCGCAAGGCTTCGGCTTCCCCGTCGTTCTGAAGATCCTTTCACCCGACATCTTGCACAAATCTGAAATCGGCGGCGTGCTGCTGGACGTCGCCGATGCAGATGCCGTCCGTTCCGGTTTCGCCGTGCTGCTAAAGCGCGCCAAGTCCGCCGCACCGTCAGCCCGCATCGAGGGCGTGCTGGTGGCGAAGCAACTCAAAGGCGGGGTGGAGTGCATCCTCGGCATCCATCGCGACCCGGTGTTCGGCCCGATGGCGATGTTCGGCCTCGGTGGGGTGTTCGTCGAAGTACTCAAGGACGTGGTGTTCCGCCGCTGCCCGTTCGGGCCGGATGTGGCCGAAACGATGATACGCTCGATCAAGGGCGCCCCGCTGCTGCTCGGCGCGCGCGGGCGGCCGAAAGCGGATGTGCAGGCGCTGGCCGCGATGCTGTCGCGGCTGTCAGCGTTCGCGGTTGCGGCCGGCGATCGGCTTCAGTCGATCGACCTCAACCCGGTGTTTGCCATGCCGGAAGGGCAGGGGGCGTTCGCCGCCGATGCGGTGATCGAGGTGGAGCAGGCTTAACGCACCGGCCGCCAACTGTCTCATGGGCGGGCTTGGCGCCATAGGCGTTAGGATAAGAGGCCAAGCGGAGCAGGGCGTTCTCCGCATGCGTCATGGCCCGGCTCGTCCGGGCCACCTGTCGCGGCACCGTGCGGCGGGGGGTGGCCCGGACAAGCCGGGCCATGACGCGAGGAGAGAACAAGGCCCCGGGCAAACTTGTCCCTTGCTGCCCCTTATCCTGATAGTTCGCTACCGGTCTGCGGCCGACGCACCCTGGGTGGAAATCGAGGATCGGCCCGGGTTTCGGCCGGCCGCCAAGCCTATTTTCTTCCTGGCAATGGGCCTTGGCCCGGCCATCCACGACTTTGGCGCCTCATGCACCGCAAGCCGAGGATGGCCGGACGAAATCCGGCCATGACACATTCGAGATGACCGGCGCCTCTTACCCCCGCAGAATCGTCTCCCCCGCGAATCGAGCCGCCGTGCCGAGCTGCTGCTCGATCCGGATCAACTGGTTGTACTTCGCCGTCCGGTCACTGCGCGCCAGGCTGCCCGTCTTGATCTGCCCGCAATTCGTCGCCACCGCCAGGTCCGCGATCGTCGCATCCTCGGTCTCGCCCGAGCGGTGGCTCATCACCGCGGTCCAGCCGGCGCGGTGCGCCAGCTCCACCGTCTCCAGCGTTTCGGACAGGGTGCCGATCTGGTTGACCTTGATCAGGACGGAGTTGGCGGAACCCTCTTCGATGCCGCGGCGCAGGCGCTCCGGGTTTGTCACAAACAAATCATCTCCGACGATCTGGATCTTGTCGCCCAGCGTCTCGGTGATGAGGCCCCAGCCTTCCCAGTCGTCCTCGGCGCAGCCATCCTCGATCGATATAATCGGATAGCGGCTCGCCAGATCGGCGTAGTAACGAACGATGCCCTCGGAATCGAGCACCTTGCCCTCGCCGTCCAGGTGATACTTGCCGTCCTTGAAGAACTCACTGGACGCCGGATCGAGTGCGATAGCAACGTCCTCGCCCGGCCGGTAGCCGGCCTTCTCGATCGCCCGGATGATGAACGCCAAAGCCTCGTCCGCCGACTTCAGGTTCGGGGCGAAGCCGCCCTCATCGCCGACATTGGTGTTGTGGCCGGCGGCGTGCAGCTCCTTTTTCAGGGTCGAGAAAATCTCCGACCCCCAGCGCACCGCCTCCGCCACCGTCGGCGCGGCGATCGGCTGGATCATGAATTCCTGGATGTCGATCGGATTGTCGGCATGCTTGCCGCCGTTCAGGATGTTCATCATCGGCACCGGCAGGGTGCGGGCATAGACGCCGCCGACATAGCGATACAGCGGCAGCCCCAGGTCGTTCGCCGCCGCCTTCGCCACCGCCAGCGATACGCCGAGGATCGCGTTCGCACCCAGCCGCGCCTTGTTCGGCGTGCCGTCGAGGTCGATCAGGACGTCGTCGATCGCCACCTGCTCGGTCGCCTCTATGCCGCCTACGGCTTCCAGGATCTCGCCTTCGACATTGGCGATCGCCTGCAGCACGCCCTTGCCGCCGAAGCGCGAGGCGTCGCCGTCGCGCAGCTCGACAGCCTCATGCGCGCCGGTGGAGGCGCCGGACGGCACCGCGGCGCGGCCGGTGGTGCCGGATTCCAGCAGGACATCGACCTCGATGGTCGGATTGCCGCGGCTGTCGAGGATTTGCCGGGCGGTGATGTCGGCGATGGCGGCCATGTGTGCGTCTCCGTGGAAGGTTGCGGCGCTGGGTATCACTTCGCGGCGAAGCGTGCCAGCCTGGGCCTGAACATACCGGCCGGGAAGCAGAAGCTGTGTTTCGACCGCCCGGTACGATTTCGTCCCGCCGGGTTCAAACAGGGGGAAGGTTCGCGGACGCTGGACCGCATCATGCAGCAGCCCGCCGTCATGGCCGGCAAAGCCTGCATTCGCGGCATCGTTGCGCAGAAACGTGCCGTACATCCGATCCGGGATCTGTCGTCGGACTATCCCTGCCTTGAGCGGGAGGACGTCCTGCTAGCGCTTCGCTACGCCGCATGGCGCGCCGAAGGACGCGAGGTCGTCAAGCCTGACCGCGCCACGCCGCGGACTTGACCCCCCAACCTCCGCCGCCCTACACGCGCGCATGACCGAAACTGACCCGAACGCGATCGATATCGCCGCGGCGACCCGGCAAGCCGAGGTGCTGGCGCACGCCCTGCCGTTCCTGCGGCGCTACGCCGGCGCGACCGTCGTGGTCAAATACGGCGGCCATGCGATGGGCGAGGAGCACCTCGCGCAGCAATTCGGCAACGATATCGCCCTGCTCAAGCAGGTCGGCATCAACCCGGTCGTGGTGCATGGCGGCGGCCCGCAAATCAACTCCATGCTGAAGCGGCTGGCGATCCAGTCCACGTTCGTCGATGGGCTGCGCGTGACGGATGCCGCGATGGTCGAGGTCGTGGAGATGGTCCTCGCCGGCACCGTCAACAAATACGTCGCCGGGCTGATCACGCGGGCCGGCGCGCTGGCGGTGGGCATCTGCGGCAAGGATGGCGCGATGATCCGCGCGCGCAAGCTCAGCCGCACCAAGAAGGACCCGGGCAGCCATATCGAGGAAGTGCTGGACCTCGGCTTCGTCGGCGAGCCGACGGCGGTCGATGTGCGGGTGATCCACGCACTGACCGGCGGCGGCCTGGTGCCGGTGATCGCGCCGGTGGGCGTCGGCAGCGACGGCGAGACCTACAACATCAACGCCGACACCGTGGCCGCTGCGGTTGCCGGCGCGCTGAACGCGACAAGGCTGCTGATGCTGACCGACGTGTCCGGGGTGCTGGACAAGGACAAGAACCTGATCGAGTCGCTGACCCTGACCGAGGTCGGCGAGCGGATCGCCGACGGCACGATCACCGGCGGGATGATCCCGAAGGTGGAGAACTGCGTCGAGGCGGTGCGGCTGGGCGTCAAGGGCGCGGTGATCCTGGACGGCCGCGTACCGCACGCCTGCCTGCTGGAGCTGTTCACCGAAGCCGGGCCGGGCACGCTGATCAAGCGTTAGCGGTCGTGTCGTAGACCCCGTTCGTGGCCGGGACAAGGCTGGCCACGACACATAAGGCGACGCCCAACACTTAGCGCTACGGCCCCGGCGGCTTCCTCAAACCGTCATGGCCCGGCTCGTCCGGGCCACCTGTCGCGGCACGTGCTGGCTGAGGTGGCCCGGACAAGCCGGGCCATGACGGTGCAACGTGGACCGCCCGATTCACTTAATCTGTGGGCGTCGCTTAAGGTAAGTCCGCCCCGCCCCGCCACCCGCATCGCTTCCGCTGGACCGCCGCCCCGCTCCGCTGTAGGAAAACCGTCACGATGGACCGCACCGCGACGATCACCCGAACCACCTCGGAAACCGACATCACCCTGACCCTGAACCTCGACGGGACAGGGCTCGCGGACATAGCTACCGGCATCGGCTTCCTCGATCACATGCTGACCGCGCTCGCGCGGCACGGCCTGTTCGACCTATCGGTCCGCGCCAGGGGCGACCTGCATATCGACTTCCACCACACGACCGAGGACGTCGGCATCGTCCTCGGCGCCGCCTTCACCAAGGCGTTGGGCGACAAGCGGGGCATCCGCCGCTTCGGCCAGGCGTTGATCCCGATGGACGAGACCCTCGCCGAGGCCGCGGTGGATATTTCCGGCCGCCCGTTCCTGGCCTGGAACGTCGAGTTCGAACGCCCTAAGATAGGCGACATGGACACCGAGCTGTTCGAGGAATTCTTTCGCGCCCTGGCGTTCAACGCCATGATCACGCTGCACGTCACCCGCCGCGCCGGCCACAACGCCCACCACGTGGCCGAGGCCTGCTTTAAGGCCACTGCCCGCGCCCTGCGCATGGCGGTCGAACCCGACCCGCGCATCGGCAACGCCATCCCCTCCACCAAGGGCGCGCTATGAAGCTCTACAGCGCGCACCTGAAGGCCGATGCCGAACCGGTGCTGGTGCGCGAGGGCTTTTCCTGGGGCGCGCTGATCTTCGGTCCGCTCTGGCTCGCCGCGCACCGCGCCTGGATTGCCGCGGGGATCAGCTTCGCGGCGTTCGTGTTCATCAACATCCTGGCGCCCGAGCCGGCCGCCACCATCCTGTCGCTTGGTCTCTCGGTCATCCTCGGCCTGACCGGCAACGACCTGCGCGCGCAGGCGCTGGAGCATCGCGGCTACGTCCTGCTCCACATGCTCGCTGCCCGCAGCGCCGACGAGGCCTGGCTGCGGCTGATCGCCAACCGCCCCGATCTTGCCGTACGTTACCGGCCGGAGATCGTCTGATGAAGATCGCCGTCGTCGATTACGGCAGCGGCAATCTGGCATCGGCATCGCGTGCCCTGGCCCTCGCGGCGGAACGCGCCGGGATCGAGGCCACGGTCGATGTCACGGCCGATCCCGGCGTTGTCGCGGCGGCGGACCGGATTGTCTTGCCGGGGCAGGGCGCCTTCGCCGACTGCGCCAGCGGCCTCGCCGCCCGGGCGGGCATGCGCGAGGCGATCGACGAGGCAACCGGCCGCGGCGCCCCGTTCCTCGGCATCTGCGTCGGCATGCAACTGATGGCCGAGCGGGGCCTCGAGCACACCGTCACCCCCGGCTTCGGCTGGATCAAGGGCGATGTGGCGGAGATGGAAGCGCCGGGCCTGCGCCTGCCGCAGATGGGCTGGAACGGCCTCGATCTCGTCCCCGGCTCGCACCCGCTGCTGGACGGCCTGCAGCCGGACGATCACGTCTATTTCGTGCATAGCTATGCGCTGACCGGCGGCCGGCCGGGCGAGACCATCGCCACCACCGATTACGGGGGCACCGTCGCCGCCATCGTCGTCTCCGGCAACCGTGCCGGGACCCAATTCCATGTCGAGAAAAGCCAAGACATCGGCATCCGCCTGCTGAGCAATTTCCTCCTCTGGAGGCCCTGAGCATGTCCGTGTCCGTACCCGCCGGTTCCGCCCCTGACCTGTATGTCGAACGCCTCAAGCAGATCCACGACCACGACATGCCCTCGCTCTGCGAGGCGACCGACGCCGCGATCATCGACGGCGGCGGCTTCGGCTGGGTCAATCCGCCTGGGCGGCGGGCTTTGGAGACGTATTTCCGCGGCGTCCTGCTGGTGCCGGAGCGGGAGCTGTTCGTGGCGCGGCTGAACGGCGACATCGTCGGCTCCGCCATCCTCGCCCGGCCGCCGCGCAACAACGAGGCGCAAGCCTTCGCCGCGACGCTGATGCACTCCTACATCGCGCCGTATGCGCGCGGCCACGGCCTGGCGCGCCTGCTGACCGAGGGGGTGGAGGAACGCGCCCGCGAACTCGGCTACCACATCCTGAACCTGGACGTGCGCGAGACGCAGACCCCGGCGATCCGGCTGTACCAGTCGCTGGGCTATATCCGCTGGGGCGAGCACCCCGAATATGCCCAGGTGCGCGGCAAGACGATGGCGGGCTTCTTCTATTACAAGCGGCTGCGGCCGCGGAAAGACAACGGCGGCGAATGACTGGACTGACCATCTACCCGGCGATTGACCTGAAAGACGGTCAGTGCGTCCGGCTGCGCCGCGGCGATATGGACCAGGCGACGGTCTATGCGGACGACCCCGGGGCGCAGGCGAAACTATGGCAGCAGTCCGGGTTCGCCTGGCTGCACGTCGTCGACCTGAACGGCGCCTTTGCCGGCAAGCCGGTCAACGCCGCCGCCGTCCGCTCGATCCTGGCGAACGTGACCGTGCCGGTGCAGCTCGGCGGCGGCATCCGCGACCTGCCGGGCATCGCCGCCTGGCTCGATGCCGGGATCAGCCGGGTTATCCTCGGCAGCGCCGCGGCGAAGAACCCGCCCTTCGTGCTGGAGGCCTGCAAAGCCTTCCCCGGCCGCATCGCGGTCGGCATCGACGCGCGGGACGGCTTCGTCGCCACCGAGGGCTGGGCCGAAACCTCCACCATGCCGGCGGCCGAGCTCGGGCTGCGGTTCGAGGACGCGGGTGTCACGACGATCATCTACACCGATATCGGCCGCGACGGCATGCTGAGCGGGCTGAACCTGGAGCAGACCGTGGCCTTGTCCGCCCGCCTGACCACGCCGGTCATCGCGTCGGGCGGTGTCGGCTCGCCGGACGATCTGGCGGCGCTGAAGCAGGCGGCGGCGGGCACGCGAATCGAGGGCGTGATTGTTGGCCGCGCGTTGTACGACGGCCGGGTCCAACCGGCCGCGGCTTTGGCGCTTCTGGCCGCGTGAGCGCCGGATAACCGGGCCGGTCATCCGGTTCATCGAAGCTTCATAAGCGATGGGTGTGGATATCTGCTTGCATCCACTCCCATCGCGCCTTCTAAAGCCCCACCATGCTGAAACTCCGCGTCATCCCATGCCTGGACGTCAAGGACGGCCGCGTCGTCAAGGGCGTGAACTTCGTCTCGTTGCGCGATGCCGGCGATCCGGTGGAGCAGGCGGCGGTGTACGACGCCGCCGGCGCGGATGAACTGACGTTCCTGGATATCACCGCCAGCCATGAGAACCGCGACACCATCCTCGACGTGGTCTCCCGCACCGCGGCGCGGGTGTTCCTGCCGCTGACGGTGGGCGGCGGCATCCGCTCGACCGAGGACATGCGCCGCCTGCTGTTGGCCGGAACCGACAAATGCAGCGTCAACTCCGCCGCCGTGGCGCGGCCTGAACTGGTGCGCGAGGCGGCCACCAAGTTCGGCAGCCAGTGCGTCGTGGTCGCGGTGGACGCCAAGCAGACCGCGCCCGGCAAGTGGGAGGTGTTCACCCATGGCGGCCGCCGCAACACCGGCATCGATGCCATCGAATGGTGCCGGCAGGTGGTGTCGCTCGGTGCCGGCGAGATCCTTCTTACCAGCATGGACCGCGACGGCACGGGCGCCGGCTTCGACCTGGATCTGCTGCGCGCGGCGTGCGGCGCGGTACGCGTGCCGGTGGTGGCCTCGGGCGGCGTCGGCACTTTGGAACATTTTGTTGAAGGCGCGCGCGCCGGGGCTACGGGATTGTTGGCGGCCAGCGTCTTCCATTTTGGCACGTTCACGATATCTGAGGTCAAACAGGCCTTGGCGGATGCCGGGCTACCGGTTCGTTTCACCCGCAAGGCTGCGTAAGGCATGGCGAAGTCCGATAAGAAGAAAGTCACCGCGGGGAAGCCTTCGATCAAGGCCACCGGCAAGGCGGCGAAGCTGTCGAACGGCGCGGACCGCGCGCCCTCCGACGTCGCCGTGCTCGATCGGCTGTTCGCGGTGATCGAAAGCCGCCGGCTGGCCGATCCGTCCACCAGCCACTCGGCGCGGCTGCTGTCGCGCGGGCCGGCCAAGGTGGCGCAAAAATTCGGCGAGGAAGCGGTGGAATGCCTGATCGAGGCGGTCGCCGGCAACCGTGACGCGCTGATCGCGGAAAGCGCCGACGTGCTGTACCACCTGTTCGTGCTGTGGGTGTCCGCCGGGGTGGACGCCCGGGACGTATGGACGGAACTGGCCCGCCGCGAGGGGATCAGCGGCATTGCCGAGAAAGCCGCCCGCGCCAGGCCGGCGGCGTTCGCTGGCATGTTCGGGACGTCGAAGATTCCGTAGCACGGCTTTTCCGGGAGACCGGCTAAGGCGCGGGCCTGCACTCCCCGCCCGGGGTGGAAGCCGGACATGGATCACCCCGTCCGTCACCGCCGGTCCGCGCCCATGATGGTCCGTCAGCCGTGCGCGCCACTCTTCGAAAGCGGTCGTCTCACCGAGTGGTGTGATACCAACTGCCCTTTGGGCAGACTCTTCGGCAGCGCCGCCGCGTCCTGCCGACGAAGGTCGGCATCCACGCCTTTGCGTCGACAAACAAGGCGTGGATGGCGGGCCTCCGCGCGCCATGACGGGACTGGGAGCCTCTGCCGATCAGTCAATATTTATGCGCTTTGGTATACGTATAGGTGATGCCACGGCGCAACGACTGGCGATCGTTGCGATCAGACATGGGCGAGCGACATGTGCGCTCAAGGCGATGTGAGGGTCTGGCCGGTGCCGGGGGCTGGACATTCGCGCCCGCCTCAGCAACGAAAGCTGGCCCGGCCGATCAGGGCTGGGGCAGCGGCGAGGCCGGATCGTGAGGGGGGCTTTCGGATATATCCTGGCGGCGGGGTTTGCGGCTGCCTTGGCGTTTATGCTGTTTGCCGGGCATGACGCGCAAAAGCCCGCTCAGTCTTCGCCCGCGCGATTGTCTCCCGCAGCCTCTGATGACCGGGCTGAGGTGCGCCTGGTGGCGGAGAGCGGCATTCGGTCGGGCGCGAAAAACCCCGATGCGGTGCGCTTCCGCGGCGAGCAGGTCTATCCCCAGGCCGTGGCTGGTCAGATCGCCGTCTGCGGCCAGACGGACATGTCCGGCGGTCCTGGCCGGAGTTTCGTACCCTTTGTCGTGCTTGTCGCGGTCACCGCGGACGAGGATCCCGCGCTCCGCTATCGGGCGACTGAGACCCATGTCGCCGGTGCCATGGTCGATGTGGACCGCACCTATATCGAGACGGTCGCACGCTGCTACGATGGCGGCGGTCCGCAAGCCATGCTTCATGGCAGCATCGCATCCGTCCCGCCGCTGCCCGAAAATCCTGATGCGGCCTCGCGGGGAGTGCCGGTTCCGGTGTCTCCGCCGCAGCCGCAGCCTGCCGCCATACAGATGCCGATGACCGTCAAGCCTCGGGGCGCCGCCCGCGCGGTGCCCCTGGCCCCCGATGTGCTCACGGGTGCCCCGCCGGGCGCATATCGGGCGGCCGACGTGCTGGCAGGCGGCCCGGCGCCGGAAATTTCAAGGACAGTGATCATGCGGCAGAACGGCAATATCCGGGCCGCCCCGCACGGCGATACACTTCGCATTGCGCCAAAAGGCGCTAGTTTGCGGGTGTTTGCCGAGGCACCCGGGGGGTGGCTGGAGGTCGGCGACACGGCGCCGTTCGGCTGGGTGCATGGCAGTATGGTTGAACCGCGCTGAACGGGCCACCGCTTGTTCAGCCTCCTCGCGGCAGGCGGAACGGCGCCATGCCGCCCTTAGGCGACGCCCAGGAATAAGCGAATCCGGCGGTTCCGTCCTGCTTCCGTCATGGCGCGGCTTGTCCGGGCCCCGCCTCCGCAAGGTGCCGCGACAGGTGGCCCGGACCAGCCGGGCGATGACGTTTTAGGAAGCCGCCTTCCTGAAGCGGTCAATTTTGAGCGTCGCCGTATACCAGCCGCCGTTGAGTTTGACACATGGGAAGCCCACCTTCCCGCCATGGCCGGCTTGTCCGGGCCACCTGTTGCCGCACGTGCTCGCGCGCGTGGCCAGGCGATGACGCTGGGCAGGAAGAGTTGCCGCTATCGGCCGTTGAGCGAGGAGGATGCGATGCCCGTGCTGACCCGTCCCGACGGCGAAATCCACTACGAAGTCCATGGCGAGGGTTTCCCCGTCCTGCTGTTTGCCCCCGGTGGCCTGCGCTCCCGGATGGAGATGTGGCCGGACCCGCCGAATGGTCCGCCGCGCCCGTGGGTCGATTGGACCAAGGCTCTGCCGGCCGCCGGCTTTACCGCCGTGGCGATGGACCAGCGCAACGCCGGGCAGTCGCGCACCGAGATCCGAGCCGATCACGGATGGCATACCTATGCGGCGGATCACCTGGCGCTGATGGACCACCTCGGGTTCGGCCGGTTCCACGTGCTGGGCGGCTGCATCGGCGGCAGCTTCTGCCTGAAGGCGATCGAGGCGGCGCCGGACCGCATCACCGCCGCCGTCCTGCAAAACCCGATCGGCCTGCATCCGGACCATCCGGCGTATTTCCCCGACAGCCACGCCGAATGGAGCCGCGAACAGCGCGCCGCACGGCCGGACCTGGATGAGGCCGCGCTCGCCGCCTTCGGCCGCACCATGTGGGGCGGCGAGTTCGTGTTCTGCGTCGATCGGGATTTCGTTCGAAACTGTCCGGTGCCGACTCTGCTGCTGCCGGGAACGGATATCCCGCACCCGGCGGCAACCAGCGCGGAGCTGGCTGCGCTGCTGCCGGGGGTGGAGGTAGTGGCCGATTGGCGGGGACCTGACCAACTGGGGCCGCAGGAGACCCGGGTGGTGACATTCCTGAAGGGCCATACCCCGCTGTGAACCCTTCGGGCGGGCCCGCGTTGTGGGCGAACACCAAACGGAGGAAAGCAGATGAACAATTCATGGTTCAGGACCGGCCTGGCGGCGGCGGCCCTGGCGCTGGCGGGGTTTACCGCGCCCGTCGCGATCGCTGCGCAGGGCGACACGTCCGGCCCGGCGTCCGGGTCCACGGTCAAGCCGAGCGGGGCCACGCAGAAGCAGGCTTCGAGCCAAAACGGGATGTCAGCGGGGGCTCCGGGCGCCGAGGGCAAGCAGGGTGGCGAATCGGGCAGGGCGCCATCGGCACCCGCGGCAAAGAAGCAGCCGGGTTCCAGCCAGTAACGTTATGCCGTGGCTGCCGGGTCTTACGGTCGTGCCTTAGGCGACGCCTGACAAGCGAATCCGGAGGTCGATAGCGTTCCGTTGTGGCCCGGCTCGCCCGGGCCACATATGTCAGCACGTGCCGCTAAAGGCGGCCGGGACGCCATGACGGTTAGCGGGAGCCGTCGGACTGAAGCAGTCATTCTTGGAGGTCGCCTCATCGTCATGCCGGCGAAAGCCGGCATCGTGCCCTACCGTGCCGGTCTCGACAAAGGCGTGGCTGGTGGTCCCCCGCCGACCTTGACGTGGGTGAGGCGCCCGGGCGGTTCCTTAGTTCTTGCGGCCGTCGCTATAACCGCGTTCCCCGGCACGGCCGCTCAATACCCCGGCGCTTCGTTCACGCAGACCACCCGCCAGCCGTCCGGGGTCTTCTCCAGGCGGCTGAGCGACAAGTTCTGCACCGCCATGTGCAGCGCGTTATCGGGACCGATCTGCAAGGCATGAGCAATCGCGCCGCGGATCGCGCCGCCGTGACTGACGATCACCACGTTCCGGCCAGCGTGGTCCCCAGCCAGCCGCTCCATCGCCGCGCCGACGCGAATAATCACCTCGGCCATGCTTTCCCCGCCCGGCGGCTTTTCGTGCCCACCCAAGGGCCAGAACGCGTGCGCCGGCAGCGCCAGCCGGGCGGGCAGGTCGGCGTGCGGCAGGCCCTGCCAGTCGCCCAACGACTGCTCGGTCAGGCCGGGTTCCTCGGTCAGCGCCGCGGCGGGGTAGCCGTGGGCGAAGATCGTCTCCGCGGTGCGCCGGGTGCGGGACAGCGGAGTCACCAGCCAGTCGGCCGGCCGAGGCAGCCTCGCCGCCAGGGAGCGATACATCGGCGCCTGCTCCAGCAGCGTCGTCTCGCACAGCGGCACGTCCATCACGCCGTACAGCATCGCGCGAGCGTTCTCCGACACCAGGGCGTGGCGGATCAGCCAGAACGCGGTGGTCGTCACTCGCCGATGCTCAGCAATGCGCCGCGCACCCGCGCCTGATGGAATTGCCGCGCGAACAGCAGGATCGCGCCGCCCATCCAGACGCAGTTGAGGGCGAACGAGGCTGCGAGGTGATCCCAGCGGACCTCGCCATGCAGCACGGCGGCCCGCATCCCCTCGAACACATGCGTCGTCGGCAGCATCAGAGCTATCGGCTGCAGCGCGACGGGCAGGACGGTGACCGGGTAGAACACGGCGGAGAACGGGGCGAGGCCGAACATCACGCCCCAGGCGAAAGTTTCGGCGCCCATGCCGTGGCGCAGGATCAGCGAGACGACGCACAGCGCCACCATCCAGCCGAAGATCATCAGGTTAATGAAGAACAGGATCAGCAGCGGCCCCAGGCTGAACAGGTTGAAGGCGTAGAACGCCCAAGCCAGCAGGATCGCCCGCACCACGCCTAGCAACATTCGGATGATCGACATGGCAATCAGCGCGGCGACCAGTTCGGACGGGCGCAGCGGCGAGACGAAGATATGGCCGAGGTTGCGCGACCACATCTCCTCCATGAAGGAGATCGACGCGCCCATCTGGCTGCGCAGTGTCACCTCCCACAGCAGCACGCCGCCGAGCAGGGTGGCGCCGGCCATGAAGGCTGGATTGGACCCCATCCGCATCGCCAGGAAGCGCGCGGTGAAGCCCCAGATGCACATTTGCAGCACCGGCCAGTACGCCAGTTCGGCGAGGCGCGGCCAGGAATGGCGATACAGCGCGAGGTGCCGGTACATCAAGCCCCAGATACGGCGCAGTGTGGGAGAGGTCATGCGGGGAGGGATGGCACGCGGCGGCAGGGAGAGTCCAGGGAGGCGGCGGCCAGCAGTCCGAACGCCGGGCACCGAAAAGCCGGTCACGCCGCCGGCACCGCTGCCCCGACGTCCATCCGCGGAAGCCGCGGCAACGCTCGCGCGGCACGGATTTGCTCAGACGTGAGCAGCATGAGCGGAAAATATCATCCCGCCCCGTCTACCAACGGGTAGAACCCTCACACAGCCGCAGCCTGCCGCCGATCACGGGCGATGTCCAGGAACACCGCCTCCAGGTCGTGCCGCCCGTAGCGCACCAGCAGCGCCTCCGGCGTGCCGCGATCGACCACGCGGCCCTGCTTCAGCATCACCACGTCGGAGCACAGCCGCTCCACCTCCGCCATGTTGTGGCTGGCCAGCAGGATGGTGCAGCCGCTTTCCGCCCGGTACTGCTCCAGCCAGGTGCGCACCATGTCCCCGGTATCCGGATCGAGGCTGGCCGTCGGTTCGTCCAGCAGCAGCACCTCGGGCTGGTTGATCAGCGCCTTGGCCAGCGCCACCCGGGTCTTCTGCCCGGCCGACAACTGCCCGGCGGGGCGATCGAGGATCTCGCCGAGATCGAGTTCGCGCGACAGCGCCTCGATCCGGGCATCCACCTTGTGCACGTTATACAGGTGGCCATAGACCTTCATGTTCTGCCGTACCGTCAGCCGATGGGGCAGGGCGACATAGGGCGAGGAAAAGTTCATCCGCGCCAACGCCGCGAACCGGTCCGTCGCCATGTCGTGCCCCAGCACGGTGATCCGTCCCGATGTCGGCACGATCAGCCCCAGCAGCATCGCGATCGTCGTGGTCTTGCCGGCGCCATTGCCGCCGAGCAGCCCGAACGTCGCGCCCTTCGGCACCGTGAAGTCGATGTTGTCCACCGCCAGCACGGCATCGTACCGCTTGCTGAGCCGTTCGACCTGGATTGCGTTCATGCGCCTTCGGATAAGGTGCCGGCGGCGTTCCGCCAAGGGTACAATGCCCGAACAAGTGGTGATTGGCCAAAGCCGCACAGCGGCTTAATCTGCGACCGATGATAGAATTCTCCGATGCCCCCGCCTCCCTGCCGTCCGGCCAGCGCGTCTATGCCGTGGGAGACATCCATGGCTGCATGGACCGCCTCGCCGCGCTGCACGAACTGATCGCCGAGGACATCGCCGCGAGACCGGCCGAGCACACCACGCTGGTGCATCTCGGCGATTACGTCGATCGCGGCACCGACAGCGCCCAGGTGGTGGACTGGCTGATCAACGGCCCGCCGGTGCCCGCCGATGAGATCGTCAACCTGATGGGCAATCACGAGCACATGATGCTGGCCGCGGTCGCCGGGGCCGACAAGGACGCGCCGTCGCACTGGCTGAGCAACGGCGGCGCCGACTCGCTGCTGAGCTGGGGCATCTCCCGGCTGGTGCCGCCGGCGGAGTGGGCGGCGCGCATTCCGTTGCCGCATTTGCTGTTCCTGCGCGACCTGGCGATCAGCCACCGGGTGGGGCCGTATCTGTTCGTGCATGCCGGCATCATGCCGGGGGTGCCGCTGGACAAGCAAAGCCGGCATGACATGATCTGGATCCGCGAGCCGTTCCTGTCGTCGCGCGCCGATCATGGGGCGGTGGTCGTGCACGGTCACACGCCGAAGCGGGAACCGGTGATCCAGCCGAACCGCATCGCCATCGACACCGGTGCGGTCTTGGGTGGTTCGCTGACCTGCGTGGTGCTGGAGGAGAACGCGCTGGGGTTCCTGCAGACGTAGGGCCTCGGCGCGACGCCGGGGTTAAAGTTTGTCTGGCACCTCACGGTCCCGTGTGGCATTGAGCGGGCGTCCACCGAAACGGAACGCCTCATGCCCATCGAGCAGCAACGGCTCGCCACGTTGACGCAGATCCTGCGCGACTTGCTTGGCGACGATACGATCGAACTGACCCCGGCGACCGTGCGAGACGATATTCCCGGGTGGGATTCGTTCAACTACATCAACTTCATCGTAGCGGTGGAATCCGAGTATGGCATCAGGTTCCGCATCGCGGACGTCGAATCATTTCCCAATGTGGGCGCGATCGTGACCGCCATCGGCACCGCCGCCAGTCGCTGACGGCCAGCCGGCATGTTGTTCAACTCCTATCCGTTCATCTTTGGCTTCCTGCCGATCGTATTGGCGGGGTTTTATGTGCTGGGCGCGCGGAGCCGGGACATGGCGCTGCTCTGGCTCACCGCCGCCTCTCTGGTGTTCTACGCGTGGTGGCGTCCTGTCAATGTCCTGCTGATCGCGCCGTCGATCCTGATCAACTACGGTCTGGCGCGGGCGATGGAGCGGGCGGGAGAGGAAAAGCCCGGCGTCACCAAGGCGCTCCTGACCGTCGGGATCATCTTCAATCTCTGTTTCCTCGGCTATTTCAAGTATCTGAATTTCTTTGCCGGGGCATTGAACGACGCTTTCGGCAGCGGCTTCGTGCTGACGCAGATCATTCTGCCGCTCGGGATCTCGTTCATCACGTTTCAGAAGATTGCATTCCTGGTCGATATCCAGGCCGGGCGGGTGTCCCGTTTCACGCTGCGGGATTACGGTCTGTTCGTGTTGTTCTTCCCGCAGCTCATTGCGGGGCCGATCGTGCATTACCGGGAGATGATGCCGCAGTTCCGGGCTGTGCCATGCCGGTTCGATGCGACGAATGCCGCGGTCGGATTGACCCTGTTCTTTTTTGGTCTGGCGAAGAAACTGATTCTCGCTGACCCGCTCAGCCGCATGGTGGCGCCGCTCTACGGGCAGGCGGCGGCGGGCGTGCCGCAGTCGATGGCCGAGGCGTGGATAGCCGCGCTCGGGTTTACCTTGCAGATCTATTTCGACTTTTCCGGCTACACCGACATGGCGCTGGGGCTGGCGCGGTTCTTCGGGATCAAGCTGCCGGTGAATTTCAACTCGCCCCTGAAGGCCACCAGCATCATCGATTTCTGGCTGCGCTGGCATGTCAGCCTGACGCGGTTCCTGACCGCCTATATCTACAATCCGCTGACCCTGGCGCTGACGCGCCGCCGCATGGAGCAGGGCAAGGCGACGTTCGGCGGCCGCAACACCACGGTTTCCGCTTACCTGGTTCTGCTGGCGATGCCGACGACCCTGACCATGCTGATCTCCGGCTTCTGGCACGGCGCGGGTTATACCTTCATCCTCTGGGGCCTGCTGCATGGCGTGCTGCTGTGCATCAACCATGCCTGGAGGCTGATCCGGCCGCGCGTCTGGCCGGACACCAGGAGCTATAACCGGGGAATGGCGCCCGTCGGGTTCCTCTTGACGTTTCTTTCGGTCGTTTTTGCCATGGTGCTGTTCCGGGCGCCGTCCGTCAGTGCCGCCGTGACGCTGTGGAAGGGCATGATCGGCAGCTACGGCGCCACTTTGCCGGCGGCTGTGTTCTCCCGCATCGGCGCATTCGGTCATGTGCTGATGGCGCTCGGCATCCATCCAGCGTGGACCAGCGGATCGCTGCTGACGGAAGCGGTTTTGCGCATCGGCCTGCTGCTGGTCATCGCGCTGCTGTTGCCCAATACGTTGGAAATCCTGGCGCCGTATGAACCCGCGCTCGGTGTGAAGCCGGCGAAAACCCGGCCGCCGGTGCTGCGCGTCCTGTCCTGGGCACCGAGCGGCGTGTGGGCCGCCGGGCTCGCGTGCATCGCTCTCGCCGGTATTCTGTCGCTGGGTGAGTTGAGCGAATTTCTGTACTGGCAATTCTGATGCTTGGTCCGGTGCGTTTCCTTTGGATATGGCTGGCCTGCCTGCTGGGCTTCGCCGCCGTCGTCGCCGGTGTGAACCTGCTGGTGGACCCCTACGACGTGTTCGGCACGCCGCGCATCGCGGGGATCAGCGCATTGAAGCCGGCCGCCAAGAACCACGCGATGCTGGCGAAGACCTACCAGGTGGCACGGGCGCATCCGGTGACCGTGCTGATCGGATCGTCATCGACCCACATCGGCATCGACGCTGCCGATCCGGCGTGGCCGGAGGCGATGCGACCGGTTTACAATTACGGGATCCCCGGCGGTTACGCGACCTCCACCAGCCTGGAGACGCTGCGGGAGGCTATTGGCCGCGGCGGTGTCAGGTATGCCATCGTGTTCCTGGATTTCCAGAATTTCTTCGTTCCGGAAAAGCCCGCCACCACGCGCGGCGAAGACGCCCGCCGGTTTCACCTTCTGCCGGACGGCAGCGACAATCCGGATCGCCCCGGACAGGTTGCCAGCGATATGTTCCTGTCGCTGGCAACGGCGGGCGCCTTCGTCGACAGCCTCACGACCGTCGCGGGGCAACGATCGGCCAATCTGCTGAATCTGGCGCCGGATGGGTCCTCCAACGAAGCCGATTTCAGCAACGCCGTGCGATCCGACGGCATGCACGACCTGTTCGCGCAAAAGGAGGCCTTCGAGCTGGAACGGGCGGTGTGGCTACGGCGGGCGATGGCCGGATGGGCCGGGACGCTGCCGAATCTGGATATTGTTGCGAGCATGATCGACCTCTGCCGGGCGCACGCCGTGAAATTGACGCTGGTGATAACGCCGCACCATGCCGATGCCCTCGAGCTGTATTGGCGCACTGGGCTTTGGCCGCGCGTGGAGCAACTGAAGGCGGAATTGGCCGGGATGGTGGCGAGCCGGGATGCTGACGTCCCGGTGTGGGACTTCATGGACTACAGCGCGTTCAGCATCGAGGCGGTGCCGCCGCAGGGCGACCGGCGAACCGCGACACGGTGGTTTTGGGAGCCGACGCATTTCAAGAAGCAACTCGGCCATATCATGATCGAGGAGATTGTTGCTTCTGAGGCATCTCGCTTCGGCACGATATTGACCCCGGACACGGTGGCGGGGCGCAATCAGGCGGTGCGGGCGCAGCGTCAGGCCGCGGTGTGCGGCGGCGGCGCTGTTCTGCTGACGGCGCTTGCCGCGAAGATCGATGATGGTTGTGCGCGGGCGGCGGGCGCGGTTCGAGGGCCCGACGGGACATGAGGGGCCACGCATGGGGAACGCTACGGGACCGATAAGGTTGCAACAAAGTGCAGGTGTGATTCGAACATCAACGAAGCTGGTGCCGGATAGAGGCCAAGGCGGCAACGCCACTCTGTGACTTTCAAATGCAGGACCTTGAACGCGTCTCGCCAGCGTTGCTCGGACCAATAGTTATACGGCAGCACCACTCCATGGTGAGCGTTGCCAACCCAATCCATGAAGCGGAGCCGCGAAAATGCCAGTAATCCGTCCTTGGTATGGTCTTTCAGAACGAGGCTCCTTCGGCTGACCCGCACCGCCTCGCTAAGGAGAATGAGGGGATCGGCGGTATGGTGCAGGACATCAATGAACAGGCAAGTGTCAAAACTGCCCGCATCAAAGGGAAGTTTGTTCCCATCGAATTGACTGACCGGGATCTTGGTCACCGGACGCAGAAGGACATCCACACCCTGTATCTTTACGTCCGGACGCAGTTGCTGGATCAAGGCATCGATCGTCCCGTCACCGCACCCTATGTCCAGGACCGAAGCATCCGCGGGCAACAAATTCGCGATATGAGCCGCCAGGACACGAGTGCGCCGGTCGAAGACCAACCCGCTATGGGCGAAACCGATAATGCCCGAAACAACGCTGTTGCTGCACATAACGAACCCGATCGCTGACCTCGGACACATTCTCACAGGCCGGCCTATTTTGCAACCAGAACCGTTCCGGATCCGGACGGCCAGGAAAGCGGCGGCAGGCCAGATCCAACGCGATCCGGGTAAATCTAGATTGCAATGTTTCGGGGTGTCGAATATACTGATATCAACTTCATTCTGTAGAGATGGATTAACATGTGCTGAAGTATGCCGGGAGCGCGTCGGAAAGTGGAGACGGAAAGCGTGAGCTTGAACTCACTGTCCTGATGCCGTGCCTGAACGAAGCTGAGACGTTGGCGCGCTGCATCGACAAGGCACGGGCCTGGCTTCAGCACAGCGATGTCAACGGCGAGGTACTGATCGCCGACAATGGCAGCACGGACGGTTCGCAAGCACTCGCCGCCGCACACGGCGCGCGGGTTGTTGCTGTATCCTCGCGCGGCTATGGCGCGGCACTCATCGGTGGGATTGAGAACGCCCGCGGCCGCTTCGTCATCATGGGCGACAGCGACGACAGCTATGACTTCAGCGATCTGGACGGATTTGTCGCCAAACTGCGTCAGGGCTTCGAGCTTGTCATGGGCAATCGCTTCACGGGCGGGATCAGGCCCGGAGCCATGCCGCCGCTGCATCGTTATCTCGGCAATCCGGTGCTGACGAATATTGGCCGGCTGCTGTTTCAGAGCCCGTCAGGGGATTTTCACTGCGGCCTGCGCGGTTTCGATCGCGCGGCGATCCTTGGCCTGGAACTGCGCGCCACCGGGATGGAATTCGCCAGTGAGATGGTGGTCAAGGCGACCGTCCACAAGCTTCGCATCGGCGAAGTTCCGACGACGCTGTCACCGGACGGGCGGTCGCGTCCGCCGCATCTGCGGAGCTGGCGGGACGGCTGGCGGCACCTGCGGTTCCTGCTGGTGTTCAGCCCCCGCGGCCTGTTCCTGTATCCGGGCGCGCTGATGTTCCTGATCGGCCTGGCGGTCAACCTCTGGCTGCTGCCGGCACCGCGCAGCATCGGCGGGGTCGGCTTCGATATTCATACCTTGCTGTATGCCTCGGTTCTGATGATCGTTGGCGTCCAGTCGATGTTGTTTTGGGTGTTTGCCAAGATTCATGGCATGCGGGAAGGGATCGTGCCGCCCGATCCAGCGTTCACATCGTTTGTTGCCCGTGCCCATCTTGAGCGAGGCATGATCCTGGCTGCCGGCCTTTTGCTGATGGGGATGGTGCTAGGAGTTGCCGCCGTCGGTTCGTGGGGCGCGGACGCGTTTGGCCGGCTGGATCCGGTTCGGACGATGCGCATGGTGATCCCGTCCGCCACCTTGATCCTGCTCGGCTTTCAGATTGCCTTCAGCGGCTTTTTCGTCAGCGTCCTCGAAATACGCGGCAATGCCATCGGGATGCCACGGGTTCCCGGGCCGGTTGCATGACCCGGTCCGGGAGCGTTGAGTCAGCATACGCAGGAACGTGTAAAGTCAGGGTGCAATTCCCATGACACTTCTCGACGCGGCCAGCCTTACCGCATTCACGTTGATTCTGGCCTCTGGGCAGGTCCTGTTCAAGCGTGTCGGCCTGAGTTTGCAGGGCCATGCCGGGCTGGAGGGCCTGCTGACGGTGCTGCGCGAGCCGTCGTTATACCTCGCGCTGGCGACCTATGGCTTCGCCACGCTGTTGTGGATCTGGATTCTCTCCCGCGTGACGCTGATCCAGGCCTATCCATGGGTTTCGCTAGGGACCGTGGTTGTTCCGTTGCTGGGATGGCTGATATTCGGGGAGCGGGTAGCGCCGGTATTCTGGGTGGGCGTTGCCTTTATCATACTGGGCGTTGGGCTGACGCAATATGGTGGCGCCACAATAGAGTCAGTGCACTCGATCCCGACACCCATATCGGTTGAACCGAAACGTCCGTGAACACCCGGCTCATCAACCACTCCAAGGTCGCCAGATGCCGCTGATGTCCGCAGTGTTGCGCAATCTATCCGATCGTTTATCGACCCGGAATGTTGTAATGATTGCATGGGCGGCGACTGGTCTGTGCTGTGTTTATTATTATTTCTTGCTTACCAACGGCGATTTTAATTTGCTCACGCCGGAACCGTATTCGGCCATCTTCAACCGGATGGCATGGAATCTGTTACATTGGCGCTTCACGATCGAGCCGGACGTGCTCTCCGACGAAGCATTCGTCTGGCACGGAGCAACCTATTCATATTTTGGAATCCTCCCGGCGTTGCTCCGCCTGCCACTTGTTATCCTGTATGGGGTTGATCCGCCGAATGTTTCCAGGCTTTCATGCTGGGCCGGTCTCTGCATAGTTATTGTCACTTCAACTTCCATAATCCTGCACACGTTACTAAGCGTGGCGGCAACGAAACATGGAAATCTTAGAGTGCTCATCGTGCTTGGAGCGACGCAGCTCACCGCGCCGCTCTTATCCATGGCTTTCGCATCTTATGTCTACAACGAACCGATTATCTGGGGCACGGCGTTGGCGATGCTGTTCTTGAGATCGTTGCTTTTACATATCCTGGGTCCGCCTTTGTCCGCCGCCTCAGGATGGTTAGCCATGGGTGTCCTCGCCGGCGTGGCCTTTTCTGCGCGTCCAACCACTGCAACTTGCATGACCGTGGCATTGGCCTTGATGGTCTTGATTATGCCACTCTCTCCGTCAACCGGAAGGCCTTTACACGGCAGACCACGGCTTGATGCGACCGTTCGGGCGGCCGTCTGGGCAGGCATCGGATTCATCCCCTTATTCACCATGGCCATGCTGGTGAACTGGGAACGTTGGGGCGATCCGACGATCTTCGCGCCAGCTGCGGCGCACATACAGGTCCTCGCCGATCCGCGTCGGATGCGCGTCGCGACGGAACGAGGGATTTTCGAATTCGATCGTCTGTCCCTGGGCTTCGGCTACTATTTCTTGGGGATGTCCGGCCATGGATGGCTCGCGGCTTTGGTTGCCCGTGTGTCCGACGGTCTTGGCTATCCACGCAGCGCATTTGCCGCAACATCAACGACGCAGCTTCTATTGGGTCTGTTCGGATGTTATTCTCTCGCAAGGCGCCGCCTGCCCGGTTTTTTGTGCGGCTGGTCTGGCTTGTGCGTGGCGACCGGGCCGGTACTGCTCGCCGCGATGACCTTGACTTTGATGTACATGAATTATCGCTACCGGCTGGAATTCCTGCCATTCTTTACTGTTTGTGCGATTAGTGGTGCAGCAGGTCTCGGCCGATTTCCATCAGTCTGCGGTCAGCGTGGCTCCATAGCACTGACTTGCCTTCTATTGATCAATATCGGTATATCGCATCTGGATCTGCTACAGGCGAAACTCACGTCGTACGCGCAAACGGAGAGCACCAAGCAACGAATTGGCCACGCCACTTGGCCGGTGTCAGAGTTGTTCATGCCGATTGTACCAGGCATCGGCCGCGACATTGCGAGATGACATAAGGGAGGTGCGCGCGGTCGCATTGGGGACGGGTGGCTGTCTTGTGGCTCGGTTGAAATCTTTCTGGATGCGACAGATTGCGGGTTTTGGTCTCGGTCTGTTTATTCGCCGCACAACGTCATCAACCTGAACCCGGCACCCGTTCCGATAACGGGTGCCCGCTGAGACAGGCCGTCCGAATACGCGGACGGATACACCACCGACAGATAGACTCCTCCGCGGTGACCGTCCGCCCGCCACGTCTTGCAAACCTGGTCGAACAACGGCCACCCGGCCGCGACCATCGCGTCATTTGCCAGATAGGGCATTGTGGTCCAACCGCGGTACGGACTCTTCAGCACCACGGAATGCTGAGCGGCCAATGCAAACGTCGTTGGCACGAACACTCCGCGCTCCACAGCCGTCGTCGGCAAGTACTCAGTGGGTGGCGACCAGAATACCGCCCAGGGTATTGCCTCCCGCTGCGTGCCGATGGCGGTTAGCAGAACACTATCCGGGACGATCGCAGCGGTCGCCTGTTGAAAGGCCCGGAAGGTTTCGGCCGAGCTCCGGAAATCGACCATGAATGAAGCCGTTCGGCAGACCGAAAACACCAGGACTACGGCCAACGCCCACTGCCGGCCGGCAACCGACCGCCATTCGATCGGTGTCGCCGCGATCAGCACGACCAGCATCGAAGGCACAAGCCGGTAGTCCAGTCCGTAGCCAACGCCCACACCATTTGGAGCGATCAGCCACAGGCCATTTAAGCCCACCGTCAGCCAGAGGATTCGTGGGGTCAGACGGAGGCGCGAGGCTCCCGCCATGATGCAGCCTAGGGCGATCAGACCGGCCACAAGGACCGCGGCACCGCGGATCCCGCTACCGTCCAGGATTGGATGTCCCAGCAGGATCAATTTACCCTTCAGGATATTGATTATCGACGGCGCTCCCACATAAATGATGCTGTGCGCTCCGTGCGAGGACAGGGTGTCGTTACTTGTCGGTGACAGCGTCAGCAGCAGCACCACCACGCATCCTGCCAACGCCGCTGACGAGTGCCGCAACAGAGTTGCCAGGCCAAGGCGTCCGGATCGCCGGATCTGTTCAAGCTCCAGCAGCCCGACAACGGCAACAAAGAAACATGCGGCGATCAGATGCGCGAAGAAGATCAATGCGGCGCCCGAAGTCGCAATCAGGGCGCGCCGGGCAGGCAATGCCGGGGATCCAATCCAGAACGCGAGCATCCAAAGCGCGCCGCCCAGTCCTGTCATGAAGTTGACGAAGCCACCCATCAATGCGCCGTTGTAGAAAAGAACGGCAAACAGCATCGGCTTGATCGGATCGGACGCGTCTGCCGCCCGCGCAAGCGCAACGCCGCCGCTGACGAACAGAACGAAGGTCAACAGCAGGAACATCTGCGCCGCCAGTCCCAGCGGTAAACCACTCAGATGCAGTAGTGTTATGCCAAAATCGAGTGCCGAATTGGGCAAAAGGATCTGGTTGAGCTGGTAATACTGACCCCAGTCGCTGCCCCCCCTGATTAGCGCAGCAAGGATCTTAACACGTGCGATATGACTAGGCCAATCCTCCAGGGGAGCGGGTTGCGTCAGCGCCAATGGCACGGCCGCAAAAGCGGTGGCAAAAAGGGAAGAGACGACCGGCCAACTACACCGCCGAGTTGCAACGAGCGTGAAGTCGGTAGGGCTCATGTTTGGAACTCCGAAAGGCCTTCAGACGCCTCACCGCAAATCGCCTCGAACTGCCGCGCCACCGTCGCCCAGGAAAACCGCTCCTCCAGCCGCGCCCGTGCCGCATGGACAATCCGCTCCCGCAGCCCCACATCATCCAGCAGCCGCACCACCGCCTCGGCGAACGCCTCCGGCTCATCAGCCTCCAGAAAATGCCGCCCCGGCTCGATATCCAGCCCCTCGATACCCACCCGCGTGGCGACGACAGGCCGCCCCATCGCCATCGCCTCGAACGCCTTGATCCGCGTGCCGCTGCCGATGCGCAGCGGGATCACCGACACATCGCCCTCCGCCACATGCGGCCGGATATCCGCGACCGAGCCTGCGAATGTCCAGGGAAGTCCCCGCTCCCGCGCGGTCGCGATCAGCGACGCCGCCGGGTTGCGCCCGACGACCAGCACCCGCGCATCCGGACGCGCGCGGGCCACCAGCGGCCAGATCTCGTCCATCAGAAACCCGATGCCGTCGATGTTGGCCGGCGAGTCCATCACACCGGTGAACACGACCGTATTCGCCCGCTCGCGTGCCGGTGCCGGCATCTCGGCGAAGAAATCCAGATCGACACCGGTATCGATCCGCGCCACCGCGGCCAGGGCATAGCGCTGCCTCAGCACGTCGGCGTCGCGTGCCGACACGGCGATCACCTGATCATACCGCCGCAGCGCATCGCCCTCGAACCGCCGCATCTTCCGCGCCTGATCGGCCCACACCAACCGCCAGATGCCGCGCGACTGCCGTGCGTGCCGCTCGAAGATCTCGGCCTCCACATTATGCGTGAACATCACCGTGGCGGCGTCCACCCGATCGGGCATCAGCACGGTGGCGTGCGGAAAATCCGCCACCACCACATCGGGCCGCCAGTCCCGCATCGACTCCGCGATCACCGCCCGTCCCGCCGCCGAACGGTCCGTCGCCACGCCGACAGGTACCCGCGCCGCCAGCGCCCGCAGCCGCTCGACCCGCGAGGCCGTCCGTGCCGGCCAGGACACGAACGAGTCGCATACCGCCGCGATATCCGCCGCGAAAGCATCGACATCGGCGGGCGCCGGCGCGGCCAGCCGGATCTCGAACGCCCCGCCCTTGAGGTGGCGCAGGATATTGGCTGTGCGGATCTTGCCGCCCTCGTTCATCGGAAACAGAAAACGCGGACTGACGAACAGCAGCCGCGGCCGCGCCGTCACCAGCAAAGCCCGTGGTAGGCGATGCCGGGTTTGCCTTCCAGCGCCGGAATCCCCGCCAGATCGAACACCGTCTGGCCATCCAGCGCCGTCAGCAACGCCGGCTGATCCTCCGCCGCGATATGCCCGACGACGGCGATGCGGCTGCCCTCCAGCGCGGCGGCGACATCGTCGGCCAGCAGTTTTTCGATGTGCGGGATCTCCCGCTCGATATAGGCCCGGTTGCTGCCCATCAGCCGCGCGAGCCGGACCTCCCGGTCGTAGATGCGCAGGTCGAAGCCGCGGCCGATGAGCCGCTCCGCCAGGGTGACGAAAGGCGATTCGCGCAGATCGTCCGTGCCCTGCTTGAACGCCAGACCGAACAGCGACACGCGCTGGCGGCCCTGGTGCAGAATCGCCTCGTAGGCCCGGTCCACCACGGCTTGGTTGCTGGTCAGCACGCTGCCGAGGAACGGCGCCGCCACGTCCTTGCGCTGCGCCAGCGACAGGAAGCTGCGGATGTCCTTCGGCAGGCAGGAGCCACCGAAGGCGAATCCCGGCCGCAGATAGGCGGGTGAGATGTTCAGCGCCCGGTCCTCGCGGAACAGCCGGAACGCCTCGCGCGCATCGACGCCGTAGGCCGCCAGGATCTGCCCGGCCTCATTGGCAAAGGCCAGCTTCACCGCGTGGAAGGCATTGGACAGATACTTGACGCTCTCGGCGACGCGGTACGGCGTGACATGCAGCGGCGAGTCGATGCCGGCGTAGAGTTCGCGCAATACCGCGGCGTTGTCGCCGGGCGGCGCGCCAATCAACGTAAACGGCGGGGCGTGGAAATCGCGCACCGAGGTGCCTTCGCGGAGGAACTCCGGATTGCTGTAGTACGTGAAGCCCGCGCCGTGGCGGTGCCCGGATTCATGCTCGACGATCGGGATCACCCGCTCCTCCGCCGTGCCGGGCGGGACTGTCGAGCGCATCACCACGATGTGCGGCGTCGTCTTGCCGCGCAGCGCCAGGCCGATGATCCTGGCCACGTTGTCGACGGCCTCCATCGAGACGCTGCCGTTGGCCGCGCTCGGCGTGCCGACGGAAATGAAGGAGATGTCGGTCCGCGCGATCGCGGCGGCGGCGTCGGCGGTGGCGCACAGCTTGCCCGAACGGACCGCGTTGGCGATCAGCCCGTTGATCTCGGCTTCGACGATCGGCGACTGCCCGCGATTGAGCATGGCGATCTTGTCGGGCGAGACGTCGACGGCGGTGATCTCATGGCCCGACGCGGCCAGGCAGCCGCTGGCCACGACACCGACATATCCCGCGCCGAAGATGGAGATTTTCATGACGCTGCACAAAGGTTCAAGACGAAGCGGATTTGCAGCTGCGTCCGGGCAGGGCCCGCGCCGGATGGCCGTGCATGGCCGGCCGAGCAGCGTTCCGGTAGGTGAAGGCGCATTCATGCTCCGGGGATACGGGCTTGCGGGAGAGGCATCCGGGCGCCTGCGTAGCCGATCCGTTCCGGACATTCAAACCGAAACTATTGTCAGCGCGGGCTATCCGCTGCGCTCCGGCGATCTTCCCGCCGTGACAACGGTCTGCAACGGCCGCGCAGAGCGGCAAACCGAGCGGATCGTTCTCCGCCATGCTTCCTTGCGCCGCTCCGCCACCCCGGCGAACAGGAAAACGGCCGTCAGGGTAAGCACCACGAGCATGATCCGCGACACTGCGGCCTCGCGCGGCCACGGCATCACGGTGATGAGGAACTGCATGATCGGGTAGTGCACCAGGTAGAGCGAGAACGTCGCCCCCGCCAGCCATCTGATCGGCCTTTCGAACGGCCGCAACAGCCTGGCGATCGCGTCCGACAGATGGCAGATCCCGACCAGATGGATCGCGAACAGCGCGCCGACAAGGTAGTCCTCCAGCAGTTCCGGACGCCCGAACAGGTTAGGAGCCAGGCCGTAAAGTCCGCCATGGCGCATCGCCCACGTCTGGTAGCCAACCCATCCCGCCACCGACACGGCAACGCACACGGCGCCGAACCGCGCCGAGGGCCTGCCTTCCCGCGTCAGGCGATAGCCGGCCCATCCGGCCAGCCAAAGCGGGAACATGACCACGACCCGCGGGCCGGCGAACACGACCGCGAGCAGCGTCGCCGCCACCCGGAAACGGCCCGGCGCGAACAGCGCGATGCCGAAGATGACGTAGTACCAGACCTCGAACCCGAGCGACCAATAGGGCCAATCGGTCCCCGGCGTGACGTGCAGGAACCATGTCTGGTTGAGGAACACCGCCGATACCGCATAGCGCCAGGCGGTGCCGTCCGGGCTGTAGTGCGGCAGCGCGGCGGTGGTGTACATCTCCGGCCGCAGCGTACTGCCCACCGCATCGAGCGTCAGGGTCAGCAGCAGCGCCGGCAGCGCGACCGACCACAGGCGCGCGGTGCGATTGACCGTATAGGTGCGCGCATCGCGCTCGCGGGTCCCGGTCGCGCAGCCGATGACAAAACCGGACAGCACGAAGAAGACGTCAACCGCCTCGGCTCCGAACGGCTGCAACTGATACAGGAAGCCTCCGGTGAAGTGCCGCGTGCCGTAGTGCGAGCCGAACACGGTCAACGCGGCGAGGAAGCGGACCAGATCGAGGTAGACGGACGTGCCGGCCCGCATGGGCGGGGTCAGGGTCCGGCCGCCGCGGTGGCGCGCGGCCAACCGGTGGGCGCGGTCCGGAGGCGCGGGTCGCCGAAGTGCGATGGATTTGTCGATTGCATTCGGCCTGTGCCGCCCTGTCCTGCGTCGCCAACGCGCGGGTTATAGCGACCCCGCGCGTTGGACGTAATATTTTCTTTTGATAACAGATGCGCGGGCCCGCGCGGTGGCCCGGACAGGCCCTTAATTGATTGCGAAATATCTTCAAATCTGCAATTGTTGACGCGACGGTTTCGGCTATCCCTGCGTCCATTCTCGACCTGGCACCCCCGGCGCATCCGCCGATTATAGTATGATATCGGAATATTTTCAAGGACCTGCACCGTGCCCAGCCTGTTGTTCCTGACCCAGCGCATCCCCTATCCACCGATCAAGGGCGAGAAGATCCGGCCGCTGCAGATCCTCCGGCATTTGCGACAGGCTTATGATGTCCACCTCGGATGTCTCGTCGATGACCCGCGCGACCTGGAGCACGTACCGGCGGTCCGGGCGCTGTGCACGGACTCGTATTTCGCGACGCTGGACCGCCGCCGCGCCAGGATAAGCTGCCTGCGCGGCCTGCTGACCAACCAGCCGCTCAGCGTCACCTTCTATCGCGACAACGGCCTGGCGCGCTGGGTCCGCCGGGTGCTGGACGAGGTAAGGCCCGAGGTCATCTTCATCTCTTCGTCCAACATGGCGCCCTACGTGCTGGCATGGCGCGGTCGCGAACGGGTTTGCCTGGTCGACCTGGCCGATGTCGATTTGGAGAAGTGGCGCGCCTACGCCGAGACCGGATCTTTCCCGATGAGCTGGCTGCACCGGCGGGAATGGCGCCGCGTCGCGGACCTTGAATCGCGCATCGCCCGCGAATGCGACTGGAGCACGTTTGTCTCCGATGCCGAGGCCGAGCTGTTCGCCAGCCTGCATCCCGCTCGGGCCGACAAGATCCGCGCCATCAGCAGCGGCGTCGACCATACCTATTTCGATCCGGACCTCCGCTTCGAGGCACCGTACGACACCGGCCGGCTGAACTTCGTGTTCACCGGAACGATGGATTATCCACCCAATGTCGATGCAGTGACGTGGTTCGCCGATTCCATTCTGCCGATCATCCGCCGCAGCGCACCGGACGCGGCGTTTCATGTCGTCGGCTCGAGTCCCTCCGCGGAGGTCCAGGCCCTGGCCGCGACGGACGGTGTCTTCGTCACCGGCCGGGTTCCCGACGTGCGCCCGTACCTCGCGCATGCCAGCGCAGGCGTTGCGCCGATGCGCATCGCGCGCGGCATCCAGAACAAGGTGCTCGAAGCAATGGCGATGGCGCGGCCGGTGGTGGTGACCGCAGGCGCCTTGACGGGCATCGCCGCGATTCCCGGCCGCGAGGTCATGCTGGCCGACACGGCCGAGACGTTCGCCGCTGCCTGCCTGGACGCCGCGGGTCCCGGCGGCGGCGCCATCGGCGAGGCGGCGCGCCGGCGGGTGCTGCGCGATTACGTCTGGGCGGAGCGCCTGCGCGGCTTCGATCCGCTGCTGGATGGAATACCGCATCGGGTCGCGACGCCGGAGCCGGTGCCTTGATCATCCGGTCCCGCGCCCCGCTGCGCCTCGGGCTGGCCGGTGGCGGCACGGATGTCTCGCCATACTGCGACCGCTACGGCGGGGCCGTGCTGAACGCCACGATCGACCTGCACGCATACACGATCATCGAGCCGACCGCCGACGGGCGCGTGTGTTTCAACGCACTCGACATCGACGGGCGGTTCGAAGCGGATGCCGGCGCCGGCATCGATATCGGCGAGCCGCTGATCCTGCATCGCGCGGTCTACAATCGGATCGTCCGGCAGTTCAACGGTGGCCGTCCGTTGCCCTGCAAGATATCGACGTTCTGCGACGCTCCCCCCGGCTCCGGCCTCGGCTCGTCCTCTACCATGGTCGTGTCGCTGCTGAAGGCCTTCGTCGAGTGGCTGAACCTGCCGCTCGGGGAGTATGAGATCGCCAGGCTGGCCTATGAGATCGAGCGCGTTGACGCCGGGCTGGCCGGCGGCCGCCAGGACCAGTACGCGGCGACGTTCGGCGGGGTGAATTTCATGGAGTTCCACCCGGACGAGCGGGTCATCGTCAACCCGCTGCGGATCAAGAACTGGATCATCTCCGAGATGGAAGCGTCGGTGGTGCTGTTCGACAGCGGGGTTTCACGCTCCTCCGCGCGCATCATCGCGGAGCAGACCGACAACCTGATCCGCCATAGCGGCGGCACGATGGATTTGTTGCATGCCATGAAGGAGGACGCCTTCTGCATGAAGGAATACCTGCTGAAGGGCGATTTCGCGCGGTTCGCCGCCTGCATGCGCCGGACGTGGGAGGCCAAGAAAGGGCTGGCCGGCAACGTCAGCAATTCGCATATCGATCAGGTCGTGCAGGCCGGACTCGACTCCGGCGCGCTGGCGGGGAAGGTTTCGGGTGCGGGCGGGGGCGGCTTCGTGACGTTCGTGGTGGACCCGGCGCGACGCGTTGACGTGGTTAGGGCGCTATCGCGGCAGCAGGGCCGCGTCATCACCTGCCATTTCACCCGGCATGGGACGGAGGGATGGAAGATCCTGTAGGCGACGCGATCGCTATTAGCAGATCGGCCTTGAGGGTCGAACGCAGGCCTGACCTGCGCTTGCCACTGACCCCGTCATTGCATCCGTGATCCCATCCTCCGGCCCGGTCCACCGCGCGACTCGCCGGAGCTGAAGGCGATGGAGAATGTCTGGGACTACCTGCGCGCCAATAAAATCTCGACCGGTAAGTCGGACGACTGCGATGAGATCCTGGCTGCCCGCTCACGACTCCCCTCATATTCAGATCGCTCCAAATACCTTCGTGAAAAGCGGCTGAGCGTTCAGCATGGCGTTGAAGGTCTCTATCAACGGGCGCAACCGGCTTTCCGGCATGTTCGGGATCAGGTCGTAGAGCATGCAACCCTGGCGGAACAACGAATGGGTGCGGCGTTTGGCGGTATTGGATTTCAGCAGCCGGTCGTATCCAAGCGCCTCGCCTGCCGCGCCCAGCAGGGTCAACAGCACCACCGCGAAGGCGTTGAGCAGCCACAGCCGGTCGCGGCGTTCGGGCGAATTCACGCGCATGATGCCCATCCCCATGCCGAAACGCAGGTCCTTGGTATCGCGCAGCCCTGATTCGATACCCCAACGGGCGCCGTAGAACCGGGTCAGGTCCTTGGCCGTCTCGTCGGTGCTGTTGGTCGCCAGGCACCAGGCCTGCTTCATGTCCTTGTCGCGCAGGCACACGACGGTGCCGACCTCATAGCACTCGGCGGTGACCTTGGCGCAGCGCAGGGTGCGTGCGCGGCCGCCGGGGCCGACCCACGATGCCGCGGTGCGGGCCTCGCCATCGGCCGCGGTGACCGAGATGTTGCCGCGAAAGCGGATGACATAGTCGAAGTGCAACTGCTCGGTCAGCAGCCGGTAGAGCTTGTGATCGCCGAAGCCGCGGTCGGCGATGATGCGGACCTTGACCTGCGGCGGCAGGATCTCGGCCAGTCGTACCAGCACGCGGTCCTCATACAGATTGCGGCGATCCTTCAGGGTTTTCTTGTCCACCGTCAGCCAGACCAGCGGCGTGGCGCGGCCGTGTTCGGTGATCAGCGACAGCATGATGGTGGCCTGGTTGTCGGCGTCGAAGTCAGTCCAGTCCATGGCGACCGCGATGGAGGTGCGGGCGCCGATGACGAAAGGCACCCACAGGGCCAGGATGTCGTCGACCTTGATGCCGGGGTTGGACAGCAGGCGGTCGACCTGTTTGATCGCATGCTTGGTTGCCACGCCCTTGGCCGCAGCCAGGCCATGCCCGATGGCGGCGACGGCGAGCGATGCACTGTGCAGCACGCCGAGGGTGGCATCGGACAGACAGTCGATGCGCTTGGCGTGCAGGTCCGGGCCGAGCAGGCCGCCGAGGACATCACGAACCTGATCGAACGAGAACTGGCTGGCGGTGGTTGTCACGGCATGCTCCGCAGAATCCTATTGATCGCTGTGGAGCAGACTTGACCGATGCGGCGGGGAGGAAAAGTGGTTCGACAAATACGCAACTTTCGGACAACGATGCCGTTTTGCCGAGTTTTTTTGGAATCTCAAAGAGAGCGGGTGAGTTTTTTATTCCCACGCCGGGTCAGGCCGAGAATGAGGGGATGCTTGAGGGCTGCCCGCGCAAATGCTCAGAATTGTATGGTAGCGACAGTCGGCACATCCGATCGATGACCACCTGCGCGGCCGACGTTCAACGTCAAGAGCGGTGGTCTGAGGTCGCCGCGATCACGCGATCGGGGGTTCTACTATATCGATATAAGCTCTATCAGTTCCCGATCGGACGCTCGGCAGGCGACATAGTTGGGGCCGTTGAAGTCCTCGAACGTGTGGCGATATTGGCGGAATATCACGCCTTTCGGTGTCAGCCGGCCGAGCACATAGCCTCGCGGCTGGAAGAATTGGTAAAAATCCAGCAGAAGGAAATGGCTCTCGATCGCACCCATATTGTATTCAAACTGCACGGCCCTGACTGCCTGCTCATCGATCAGCGGTGCCAACCCTTTGAGAACCGCGCCTTCTGCCCCTTCCACGTCGATCTTTACCAGATCGATCTGCGAGATTCCGCGTCGTTGCGCGTAGGTCGCACCGCGTTCGACACGACAAGCGATCTTGGTCTTGGTTATCTCCGGTGTGAAATCGTAGACGCTCGAAATCAGCGAGCTATCGGAGAGAAACACATCCACGCTGTCGTCGGCGTCCGACAGGCCGAACGCGTTCGCGATGACTTTCGGCCTGTCCGCGACGTTACGAACGAACTCCTCGAAGGTTGCCGGCACGATTTCGAAGGCGTGTATGTCCGCCTGGGGATGGCAGCGGGCGGCGCACAGCGCCCAATCCCCGACGTTGGCGCCGACATCGAACAACACGGTGAAGCCGAGGGGCATCGTTCGCTCCAACAGCCAACGCTCGCCGTTGAGGTTTAGGTTGTTCGGACAGGCATCGTACAGCGCGGCGGCGCTACGGATGAACAACTCGACCCGTTCGGCTGAGAGCATGGCGTCCCGCCGGAATATATGGCGCGCAAGGCCTTCCGCCTCAGACGGTGTGAGTTGGTTCAATGACGCCGCGAGCACGCCTGTGAGGGCGGAAGCGGTAGACTTCCAAAGATGTGGCATGTCGTGTCCCTTGATCGCTCCGGGGGCATCCGCCCGCTACGCTCCTAATACGACCAACCAAGCCTCACAGCCAACCAGTTAAAGCGGCCTACGGAGAATGTACCTTGACGTTGCTAAGCTGTCAGCGGGACCGCACGGCAGGTCTCCTTACCCGGCCACGGTGTCGGGTCAGTTCCTGTTTTCCCGGCAGCTTCCAGACGTAGCGAGGTGCCGGACCGCGTCTGGAACCGCCTCATACCCGGATGCTATCAGTCGTTACTGCCGCCCGTGAGGCAGCGCAGGGGGACCGATACTAGCTCCAGCGGGAACGATTTCCGGTGCCGCCCGTGGCGGCTTTGTGACCTTCCCGGTGGATCCTAATCGCTACGTCGATGTGGTTCGGGCCTTGCCGGCCGGCACACTTCACCGAGCGCTGGCAGACACCAAAGCCAATTGATCTTGACACGCTCAGCACGGTTTACATGACGAAGTGTAACATTGTCTTCCGGTCCCAGCCCAAATCGCCGCCACTCGACCTCGAAATCCGTTGGCTTAGTCGCAAGGCCACATGATCGTCTCAACGTCGCATTCTGTATCGTTGGGTTACGAATCTGATAACGGTTGCGAATGACCTTTTGGAGGGGGCGGTTTTCGGCTATTCGACATGCGGTGGCTGACCTGGAACCTCTTGGATCCCAATGCATGACCCTATTCGCCAGCATGATAGTCCCGGCCTATAACGACGGTGAGACCTTCGCGCATACTCTACGAGGCTGCCTCGCACGGTTCGCTCCTCTTCCGAATTGCTGGTGGTTAACAGCGAAGCGGCCGGCGGGAATTGTCGAGGGATTCTCTGCCCGGAACGGCAGCTTCGTCAGCATGATGCCGGTCCGCGGTGCATCTCCGAATGCGGCGTTTTCGGGCGGACGCATCAACTCGGTCCCCAATTTGGTGCGCCGCGCTGCTGCTGCGACCATCCGGGGCATGGCGGCGCCCGTGCCTGCCGTCCGATTCGGCATCGTTCAACCCATCGGAAAGTCGTCCATCAGGAAGGGCAGCCAGTTTTGCGAGACGCGTTGAACACCCAGATTGAGTCCATTCTTGTGCCATTACTTCAGGGCAAGACTGACCATGTCTGCATCATCGACCCTCCGCGATATGCGAACGTGGGCGACAACATGATCTTGCTTGGTGAACTTGACTTCATCGAGAAAAATTTTCCAGGGTCCCGGCTGAGCTTCTATGATGCGGGCAGCTATTCCCCGGGCGCCGATCGCTTCATTGAAGAAGCGAGTGTCATTCTGATCCACGGCGGCGGCAGTTTCGGCGACCTTTGGCCGCTACACCATGAACTTCGATTGGCAATACTTCAGCGATTTCCTCATAAGCCAATTGTTCAAATGCCGCAAAGCATTCACTTCGACTCCTCGTCGGCTCTGGCTTCAACCGCCGACGTGATACGGGGACAAACGGATTTCACGCTGCTCGCAAGAGATTGCCGAAGCTTCGAGTTCGCGAAGAAGCATTTTGGTTGCGATGTCATCCTCTCACCGGACATGGCATTTGCCATGCGGCCTGTCGCACGCACACCGTCGGATGTCGACTTCTTTTGCTTGTTGAGGACGGACAAGGAGGCAGTGATCGATCAATCGTCCATTCTCGACGTGTTGAAGCAGGAAGGCAGAATTGTCGAGGTTAGCGACTGGCTTGACAATCCTGAAACATGGGTCAAGCGGCTTGACCGCAATCTCTGCTGGCGCACCAAACAATGGCCACGCGGCACTGCCGGGTTGCGTTCTGTAATGATGCGAGTTCGCAGGCACTACGCGGAACAGAGGCTGAAGCGGGGGGTCGAACTCCTCAGCCAGGGTCGTACAGTCGTTACCGACCGGCTTCACGGTCACATCTTGTGCTGTTTGCTCGAGATTCCCCATTTCGTATTCAACTCCTACGACGGAAAAATTTCGGCATTCCATGAAACGTGGAGCCGGGATTTCGCCCACGCCCGTCTCGTCGCCTCGGCCGGAGAGTTGGCATCCGCCATCTCGGGCCGCTGATCCGCGTTGCCGGAATCCGCTGCATTTGCATCCGCGTCGAGGCAAAAATGGTGCCTGTGGTAAGCGATGTCTGGTGGCGGCGCGCGCTTGCATCGAAACAAGCCCGCGGGGCCAGACCTACCAGTGCACCCGTTCGCCGCAGACCGGCCATTCTTTGTCGTCCAGCTAAATCTGATTTACTCTGCATTCGGCTGGAGCCGCAAACCGGTTTGCCTGACGCCTCAATTCGCAACTCGGCTATGACGGGGATTTGGCTCCGACACCCTCGGATGTTCGACCAAGGGATGCCCGCCTCACGACTCCCCTCATATTCAGATCGCTCCAAATACCTTCGTGAAAAGCGGCTGAGCGTTCAGCATGGCGTTGAAGGTCTCTATCAACGGGCGCAACCGGCTTTCCGGCATGTTCGGGATCAGGTCGTAGAGCATGCAACCCTGGCGGAACAACGAATGGGTGCGGCGTTTGGCGGTATTGGATTTCAGCAGCCGGTCGTATCCAAGCGCCTCGCCTGCCGCGCCCAGCAGGGTCAACAGCACCACCGCGAAGGCGTTGAGCAGCCACAGCCGGTCGCGGCGTTCGGGCGAATTCACGCGCATGATGCCCATCCCCATGCCGAAACGCAGGTCCTTGGTATCGCGCAGCCCTGATTCGATACCCCAACGGGCGCCGTAGAACCGGGTCAGGTCCTTGGCCGTCTCGTCGGTGCTGTTGGTCGCCAGGCACCAGGCCTGCTTCATGTCCTTGTCGCGCAGGCACACGACGGTGCCGACCTCATAGCACTCGGCGGTGACCTTGGCGCAGCGCAGGGTGCGTGCGCGGCCGCCGGGGCCGACCCACGATGCCGCGGTGCGGGCCTCGCCATCGGCCGCGGTGACCGAGATGTTGCCGCGAAAGCGGATGACATAGTCGAAGTGCAACTGCTCGGTCAGCAGCCGGTAGAGCTTGTGATCGCCGAAGCCGCGGTCGGCGATGATGCGGACCTTGACCTGCGGCGGCAGGATCTCGGCCAGTCGTACCAGCACGCGGTCCTCATACAGATTGCGGCGATCCTTCAGGGTTTTCTTGTCCACCGTCAGCCAGACCAGCGGCGTGGCGCGGCCGTGTTCGGTGATCAGCGACAGCATGATGGTGGCCTGGTTGTCGGCGTCGAAGTCAGTCCAGTCCATGGCGACCGCGATGGAGGTGCGGGCGCCGATGACGAAAGGCACCCACAGGGCCAGGATGTCGTCGACCTTGATGCCGGGGTTGGACAGCAGGCGGTCGACCTGTTTGATCGCATGCTTGGTTGCCACGCCCTTGGCCGCAGCCAGGCCATGCCCGATGGCGGCGACGGCGAGCGATGCACTGTGCAGCACGCCGAGGGTGGCATCGGACAGACAGTCGATGCGCTTGGCGTGCAGGTCCGGGCCGAGCAGGCCGCCGAGGACATCACGAACCTGATCGAACGAGAACTGGCTGGCGGTGGTTGTCACGGCATGCTCCGCAGAATCCTATTGATCGCTGTGGAGCAGACTCGACCGATGCGGCGGGGAGGAAAAGTGGTTCGACAAATACGCAACTTTCGGACAACGATGCCGTTTTGCCGAGTCTTTTTGGAATCTCAAAGAGAGCGGGTGAGTCTTTTATTCCCACGCCGGGTCAGGCCGAGAATGAGGGGATGCTTGAGGATGCCCGCAGCACTTCCGCCATGCCGGCCAAACCTCGCTCGATCCGTCCGTAGCATAACTCGAACTCCGCCTCATCGCCGTCGACCGGGTCCGCGATGGTGCCGGGTCCGCTGATGTCGCCGAGCATAATGATCCGGTTGCGCAGGTCCGGATGACGATGTGAAACCGCATCGTTGTTCTGCTGGTCGAACACCACAATCAGGTCTGCCGCGAAGGCCATTTCATCCGAAAAATGGCTGGAACGGTGACGGGACAAATCGATGCCGCGCGTGCGCGCCGCGAACACGCCGGCGGGTGGAGTGGGACGCCCCCCGGCGCGTGGTAGCGTCCCCGCCGAACTGATCTCAAGCCGATCGGCCAGATCGGGATGAATGGTGGCCAGCGCCGCTTCGGCATAGGGGCTGCGGCAGATGTTGCCCGCGCAGACGAAGAGCAAACGCAGCTTGCCTCGGGCCTTGCGCCGCAACGCCGCGCGCAGCCGGCGCCGGGCGAGAAAGCCATATGCGCGGTTCCCCCCGGGAATTCTCCGCATCGCGCGCGCCGGAACGCTGATCAGGACAGCGCCGATCTCGGCCAGGCCGGGGCGCAAATCATCAAGCACCAGCGTGTCGAATTGCTCGCGCCCCGCGAAGCAACGCCAGAACTCGGCCAAACGGCATAACGCCACCCGAGGACCGTTCCGGCCGGCGTCCTCAACCGCCTCGGTCAGCTCGGCGAGGTCGGGCAGCAGGTTGCGGCCATACACCGCCGCCGGATAATCGACGCCCGGCGTGGTCACGCCATCGGCGAGCAATCGGTACCACCGAAACGGGAAATCGATGCCAAGTGCTACGGGCAACGGCAGCGAACCCCACGGACGGGCGTTGACCTCCAGCAGCAGCCAGGTATCGTTGCTGTCGTTGCAACGAAACTCGAACATCGCCAGTCCGGTGTAGTCCACCGCCCGGGTGATCGACTCGCAGGCTTGCAGCAGGTCCGGTCGCAACGCCACGCTCACCCGGTAGTAGCTGCCACCCGAGCGGCTCTCGCGGATGCGGCGGTGCTGGAATGCCTGGACCACGCGTCCTCTGTCGGCCAAAACGGAGACACCGGCGCCGTATCCGGGGAAAAACCCCTCCAGCAAATAATCGTCCGGCGATGGAACGGGCAGATTTGCCGCGATTTCATCCTGCGAACGCAAGATCCGCACCCGGCCTCGCCGGTCGAGAGTCTCAAGCGTGTAGGATCGGCGCGGCTTGAACATCACAGGCCCGCCGAACTCTGCGAAGATGCCGGGAGCGGTGTCGTCCGGCCGCAGCAGGCGACCTCGGGCCACCGGAATGCCGAGAGACGCCGCCAGTTCGCGCGTCGCTTGTTTGTCGAACAACACCTCGATCGCGCGATCATGGGGTATCGCAAGCCGAGTCAGCGATTCGAACCGGTCCCGGTAGCGCGCCAGCGGAAGCAGGCCCGTCTCGGAGCACGGAATCACCATGTCGAAGCGCGACGCGCGTATAAGGTGTTCCAGCGCGTCGAGCCAGGCCGATCCGTTCCCGACCCAAAGCGGCAGGCGGTGCGTTGCGGTCACATAACGTGACCGCAAGGCAGGCGAAGCGAAATCGATCGGCGCCGCGTGCACGTCGATCCTCTGGCGTCCGAGCGAACGAACAGTCGTCAGGAAACTCCGGGTGTCGTCGCCCAATACCAGAACTTTGTGCATGTGCGCCCGGCTAGGTTAGATCGGACCGGCCGCCAAACAACAGCGAGCGGGCACCAAACAGCAATGTGACCGCAAGCCGTTGCGGCGAAGGGCGCACCGCGAAGGCTTGGCGTGCATACATTGCAGCAGCTTGATACCTACGCGTGTCCGTCAGTTCCTCGGCCAGTCGTAGCAGGGTATAGCCGAGGTGGGCTCGCGCGTAACGGCGAATCTCTGGGCGCCGAGCTGAAAGCATTATCCTGTCGAGTAATCTTACTTGGCTCAAACGCTTTTCGGTAAAGCCGAGTTCTGGTGGTCAAGTTCGCGCCTGCCCCCGGAACCGGCACGTTGTGACGCGACACCATAAAAGGTGCATAGCGCATCGTTCCAGCAACATCTATGGCGCGCAGATAGAAGTCGCGGTCGCATTCGTAACGGAGGTTTTCATCGATACCGTTCAACTGCAAATACAATGACCTTTTGACTATCAATGTGTTCAGATGGCAAAAACCGCGTGCGCGCAGCAAGGAAGCTGGAGTCACGGCATAGCAGCCGACCTGATCCGGACCAGGCAGGTCCGGCACCTGAAACAAGAGATCCTCGATCCAAATCGGCGGCGGCCTCTGCGCACCGTTGAAACAGGCCATCTGGTCGGACATATAGAGGTCTAGTCCACCGGCTAGATCGATAGCCTTTGAGGCGCGGTGCAGATGGCGCGCATCGACCCAAAAGTCGTCATCATCGAGAAAGCATATATACTCGCCGCTCGCGTGATCGACGCCGTGATTTGCAGAATACCCGTGTCCGTGGCCGGTTGGCCGGCCGCCGAGCGCCAGGAACCTGACACGCGAATCCGCTGCTGCCTGAATGGCGCTGTATGCGGCGGCAAACTCCGGGCCCGACGTGTCATTGACCACGATGACCTCGAAGTCCGCCTCCTCCTGGGCCAACACCGACGTCAGCGCGTGCGCGAACAGTTCCGGCCGGTTATGGGTTGGCAATATGACGCTAAATCGGGTCATTTCGACGCACTCCAACCTGAGAGCGAAACGGCGGTCGCTTCGATCGTTCCCGCTCGGCCGCCCAGCGTGTTCATGAAAAATGCGCAGTAGCCTGCCAGCACGCCCAGGAACGCCGCACGGTCTGCCTCGCTGCGGACATAGGGCGTGCCGCCCGGCAGCAGCGAGGCGCTGTGATACGTCAGCATGAAAAGCCGCTTGCCGGCCGCGACGCCGGCGCGGGTCTGACGGATCATGTCGCGCAGGCCATGTCCCTCCGGGGTCAGCCTCAGCCGCTCGAGCAATCCCGCGCGTTGCGCGATCCCTGGCAGCCGCAGGCGTTTCCCGAGCGAGGTCTGCAGCCGGGGGAACACCGCGCCCCCCTGGTCGGCCAGTGCTCCGGCGAAGCCGACCGATAGAGGCAGTTCAATCAGCCGGTCCGTCACCATGAACGGCCCGTCCGCGACCGCCGAGAAGTCCGGCCCTTCGACGGCGGAGAAGTCCGTGAACGGGACCACGCTGCAGTCGATCCGATAGCCAAGTTCGGTCAGGATCCCGGCGGTTGCCGGCCCGATACCATAGCGTCCCGCCTTGTAGATGATCGGTCGCTTGCCGAACCCGGCCTCGATCGCGTCGGTGAGCGCGGACAGTTTCGCCCGTTCGAGCCCCGCCGGCAGGTTGCCGGGAAAGGAGTGCCTGTTATCGACGGGCCCCTGGTGCGGCGGCGTCACCCACGGATGCAGGTGCGCGCCGATGGAGCATCGTCCCGCGGCGGCGAACCCGCCGAGGATCTCGATACTTTCAGGCGAGACCGCGACCGGGTAATCCACCGCATAGGTTGGAGCGATGCCGTAAGCGTCGAACACCGCCTGGGCGTCCGGCTGGCGGATTATGTTGCGGACTTGCGTATTGGCGGCGTCGAACGGGGCTTGCCAATCGAACTCCTCCTCGGTGTCAACCACCACGAGCAATGTCGGAGGCCACGTCGATGGAACGGCGAGGTCGCGCTGGGGCACGAAGCTCATGCGAACCGGGCCGCTTGGGTGGAGGCCAGGTTCGGCAGGCCGGTGCCCGCGCGGTTCCCCCGCCCGGCGCTGGCGCACCGGATTTGATACAAGGCGGGCCAAGCCGCGCTATCGCCACACGGCTGAGTTGTATCACGCTGTAACAAACGAAAGCTCCGGCTCGTGATCGCGATGACGAGAAGCGCACAGGGGATGCGAGATGTAAACGGGATTATTGCGAAAACATCCTCGGCATGCAAGCGTACTGAAATTGCGCGGATTAGTTGCGCCACGCGTTGAACCGAAGCATCGACAGGGCAGCCGATGCCGGTGCTTCATCATAGCCTCAGGCTATCGTCAGCCCCGAACGGTGGGCCGTATGCCACGGGCCGGACCATCCCGGCCAGCATTCGCTGTCCCGATTCATCTTAAATTCCAAAATCGCCGGGTCCCAACCCCTGTTCCGGGCGCTTGACGGAGACGCTCCGGTATCACAGCCGGAGCCGGGCCAATAATAATTGTCGATCCCGCATCCACGAACCTGTATGGCGGCGCAATCTTCGACTGCCCGAAAAGGTTGCATTACGCGAGGCTATGGTATGCCGATTGGCCTGAGAGTTGATTAGTCAAGATGATGGCGCAGCCGTTACGCCGTGTTCGTCCGTGTTGAGCCATGAGGATCATCGGCCGGACCGAAGCGCGAGGCTCGGACGGACGGTTGTCTCGGTGGTCGGCTGGTCGGCAGGCATCAAGGCCGGGTTCCAGCTTGTCGCCTGGGCGATGACCTTGGCCGTCATCCGGATTCTGAAACCGGATGACTATGGACTGATGGCGATCACCCAGGTCTTCGTCAACGTCATGGCGGGTTTCGCCACGATCGGTCTCGGCGACGCGCTGGTGCAACGAGAAGGCACGTCTAAAACGCTCGCCGCTGCCGTGTTCGGGTTGAGCCTGCTGCTGTCGGCGATTCTCACCGTCCTGCTGGCGCTGGCGGCTTATCCGATCGCCGCCTGGTACCATGATCCCCGGCTCATACGGCTTATTCAGGTTGCCAGCCTCGGGTTCCTGATGAATGGCCTCACCACGCTGCCACGGATTTCTCTCACGAAAAGTCTCCGCATACGCCCGATGATCATCGTGGAGATGTCGTCGGGTCTGGTCGCGTCGGTGGTTATCCTCGCACTTGCGTATTCCGGCGTCGGGGTCTGGTCGCTCATGATCGGCATGCAGGTCGGGGCCGTCATTCGCATGATCGGGCTGATGACGCTCGCCACGGATTCCCTTGTCTGGCCAACCCTGGACCTCAAGGTGATCGGGCCCCTTTACTCGTTCGGCGCCTATCGGCTGCTGAGCTACCTGGCCTGGTTGGGCTTCACCTCCGCCGATACGCTTATTCTCGGCCGGTTTTTCGGCCCGGCGGAGCTTGGCCTCTACACCGTCGCGCAGAACTTCGCCGCCATGCCCCTGAACAAGATCGCTCCCATTATCAATCAGGTGGCTTTTCCGGCCTTCGCGCTGGTCCAAAGGGAGTCCACCGAGGCGCGCTTCTACGCCATGAAGGCAACCCGGCTGATGGCCCTGGTGTCGGTTCCGGTGTTCTTCGGCATCTCCGCCGTCGCGCCGGAAATCGTCAGTGTGGTGTTCGGGACAGGCTGGGGGGCGGCGACGCCGATCCTCGCCGTGCTCTCGGTTGCGATGATATTTCGCGCGATACTGCTTGTGATCCCCAACTATTTGCAAGGCATTGGCGACGCGCGTGCCAGTTTCTGGTGCACAAGCGTCGGTCTCGTGCTGTTCCCGCCGGCCTTCCTCATTGGCTGCCGGTGGGGCGTCCAGGGGGTGTGCTACGCGTGGTTACTCGGCTACCCCGTGATGTATGCCGCCAGTGCCTTTATCGCGTCACGCCAGGGTCACCTCGATTTCAAGGCGCTGCTGGCGACCCCGCTCCCTCCCATCATCGCCGGAGCCGTCATGTTCGCAGCCGTCTTCGCGCTTCGCTCCTGCCTGCCCGCGGACCAATCGGCGGTCGTCCGGGCGGCGATTCTCGTCGCGGCGGGTGCCGCGACCTATGGCACTTTTATGCTGGTCGCCTTCCGGCCACTGGTTCTCGAGGTCGTGTCGCTGGTTTACCGCAGGGGCGCGACGGTTGCATGAACGCGCCGCCGGTTCCCCGATCCCGCTTTCGTGATCACCCCTTGCTTGTTTTCGTTCGTAAACGCGATGATGGGTTGCACGCATGCGTCAGTCCCGTTACGGCAGATTGAATGAATCAGATCACCGCTGGAACCGCGTCGCGCGGAGATGAGCCTCAGCCGGACCTCGCTGCCGCGATACGAAGGCTCGTCCACACCAACGTGCTCGTCGTTGGCGATGTCATGCTCGACCGCTATACATATGGCGAGGTGTCGCGGATCAGCCAGGAAGCGCCCGTGCCGATCCTGTCGATCGACCGGGAGGTTGCGCTGCCCGGCGGCGCCGGCAACGTGGTGCGCAACCTGACCGCACTGGGCTCTGCCACCGCCTTCATCTCCGTCGTTGGCGACGACCAGGCGGGATCGGACCTCACCGGCCTTATCGGCGGCCAGCCGAACGTCGAGCCATGGCTGCTGGTGCAAGGCGGCCGGACCACGACGTTGAAGACCCGTCTGCTCGCCTCCGGCCAGCAGTTGCTGCGCGCGGACCGGGAGCAGACGGACCCGATCCAGCCCCGGCTGGCCGAGCGCATGCTGCGAATCGCGATGGACGCGATGGCGGCGACCAGCGTCACGGTGCTGTCGGACTACGGCAAGGGCGTGCTGGCCGGCGACATTCCCGCCCGGCTGATCGCGGCGGCGCGCAAGGCCGGGCGCAAGCTGATCGTCGATCCGCGCGGCAGCGATTTCGGCCGCTATGCCGGCGCCGACGTGGTGATGCCGAATCGCAGCGAACTCGGCGCCGCCGCCCGCATGCCGGTCAATACCGAGGCGGCGATCGTCGCGGCGGCCCAGACCATCCGGGCGCAGCACGGGTTCGGCGCCGTGGTGGTGACCCGCGGCAACGACGGCATGACCTTGGTGGATGCCAACGGCGCACAGCATTTCCTCGCCGAGGCGGCGGAGGTGTACGACACGTCCGGGGCAGGGGACAACGCGCTGGCGATGCTCGGCGCGGCGCTGGCGGCGAAGCTGGATCTGCCCGTCTGTGTGCGCCTCGCCAACCTCGCCGCCGGCATTTCCGTCGGCAAGGTCGGTGCCTCGGTGGTGCGCGAGGCGGACCTCATGGCCGCCTTGACTCCGCAGCGCAGCGCCTTGCGCAAGATCGTCAGCCGCGAGGAAGCGGTGGAGCAGGCGGAACGCTGGCGGCATCGCGGCTGGCGGGTGGGCTTCACCAACGGGTATTTCGACTTGCTGCACCAGGGCCACATCCACCTGCTGGAGCAAGCCCGCGCCTCCTGCGACCGCCTGATCGTCGGGGTGAACTCCGACACCAGCGTGCGCCGGTTGAAAGGCGTGCCGCATCCGGTTCAGCCGGAAGCCGCACGCGCCGCCGTGCTGGCGAGCTTTGCCTGCGTCGATGAGGTCTGCCTGTTCGAGGAAGACACGCCCGAGGCGCTGATCGAGGCGCTGCGCCCGGACGTTCTGATCAAGGGCGCCAATCATCCGCGCGAGGACATCGCCGGGGCCGATCTTCTGCGAGCCTGGGGCGGGCGGCTGATGCAGATCGACCTGCTGTCGGAGGCTCCGCCGAAGCCGGGGTTGGCGTCGCTGAAGCACTGAGGCTGTTCCCTGTCGTCATGGCCCGGCGTGTCCGGGCCACCTGTTGGGGTAGGTGCGGGCGGGGTGGCCCGGACACGCCGGGCCATGACGGGGTAACCATTTCCGTCGCGGCCCCCCCGCTCTGGCCCTCCGCCTCCTCCTGCGGCACAGTCCGTGCCGTTTGAAGGGAGACAAACGGCCATGGCCAAGGTCATCATCAGTTGCGCGGTCACCGGGGCGATCCATACGCCCAGCATGTCGGATTACCTGCCAATAACGCCGGAGGAAATCGCCCGCTCCTCCATCGAGGCGGCGGAAGCCGGCGCGGCGATCATTCACCTGCATGCGCGCAATCCGGTTGACGGCTCGCCGACTCCCGATCCGGCAGTGTTCATGCAATTCCTGCCAATCATCAAACAAAGCACCGACGCGGTGATCAACATCACCACCGGCGGCGGCCTGACGATGACTCTGGACGAACGGCTGGCCGCGCCGCTGGTCGCGAAGCCGGAGATGTGCAGCCTGAATATGGGCAGCATGAACTTCAACATCTCCCGCGCCGGGGATCGCATCACGCAGTGGAAGTTCCCGTGGGAAAAGCCGTACCTCGACGCCACCGACAACTTCATCTTCCGCAATACGTTCAAGGACATCGAGGGAATCGTCGAAAAGCTCGGCAAGGGCCACGGCACGCGGTTCGAGTTCGAGTGCTACGACATCGGCCATCTATACAATCTGGCATACTGCCTGGACCGCAAAGTGGTTGAGCCGCCGCTGTTCGTGCAGTCGATCTTCGGCATCACCGGCGGCATCGGCGCCGAGCCTCGCAACCTGCTGTTCGCCAAGGAGACAGCCGATCGGCTGTTCGGCGACCAGTATGTGTGGTCGGTGCTGGCGGCGGGGCGGCACCAGATGGCGTTCACGACAATGGCCGGGATCAACGGCGGCAACGTGCGGGTCGGGTTGGAGGACAGCCTGTATATCGGCAAGGGCCGGTTGGCGAAGTCGAACGCCGAACAGGTGGCAAAGATCCGGCGGATCCTGGAGGATTTAAGCCTGGAGATCGCCACGCCGAAGGAGGCGCGGGAGATTCTGGCTCTGAAGGGCGGGGATCGCGTGGGGTTCTGACTGATCCTCGCGGCATGCTCATTGCCCCCGTGTCGTGCCCCGGTTCGGCCCCATAGGCGCGCACGACCGTGGCTCCCGTGTCATGGCCGGGCTTGTCCCGGCCATGATACAAAATGGACGCTCTTGCCGACTTCGCTAAGTTGGCACCTATCGGGTTCGACCCGGGCACCCGGGACTGTGCTGACGCGCTAAGCGGGTGCTGGCGTCATGGTAACTACGACTTTTCCCAGCGCGCGACGTGCGCCAAGACCCGCAGCAGCCACGCGGACGCATACTCCGCCCGGGTAGCAGCGAGGATTGGATATCTCCTGGATCCGAACGGATTTTACAGGAGCAAACGCCTCGACAAGAACGGCCCTCATACAAGCCCCCGGGGTGCTTCGATGAATGCTGCATTAGCCTAATGCGCCTTGATGATCCCCCACAGTTTGCGGCTCCGGACCACGGTCAGGGTGCCGGCCAGCGTGGTGCCACCTGCAATCGTCTGTATTGACATTTGCCACGACTCGACCGCCCGCTCGGACCTGCCCCCGGGACGCTGCCGGTGCGAAAGCGCGGTTGCGGCACAAATGACCGTGGACGGCGAAATTGCCACTCACGCACTTATCGATCGGCCTGCAGGGCCAGTTTCAAGCCGCACCGACCCGAACGATCAGCACTATCGTTAACCGTTCCATATCGTTTATCTGCTATGCCATAAATGACCGCACTCATTTGAATCTTGCATTCTACCCCTCCCACCCCTTTATGCTGCACCGCACCATGTCCATACCCCGCCTCGCATCATTCGCCCGTTTCGATCCGTCCAACCTGTTCCGGCCCGCATCGATCGCGGTCGTCGGGTTCGACTCGGAGGCCAGCGCCAAGACCCTCGCCAACCTTGCCGTCGGTGGGTTCAAGGGCGAGATCCACACCGTCATCGAGCCCTCCCAGCTTCCCGACGGCACCAACGTCGCGCTGCTGGCGATGCCGGCGGACCAAATCGGCGACGCGATGACCGTTCTGGCGCAGAAAGGCTGCTTCGCCGCCATCATCCCCGGACCGGCGGACGATCTGCGGGCGCACGCGACGCGCACCGGTGTCCGCGCCCTCGGCCCGCATTCCTTCGGCCTGTGCGTCCCGAAACTCGGACTGAACGCCACCCGGTCCCACATCCAGCCGCCGCCCGGCCGCCTCGCGCTGGTGTCGCAGTCCTCCGCCATCAGCCGCGCCGTGATCGACTGGGCGGAGCCGAACGGCGTCGGCTTCAGCCATATCGTCGGCGTGGGGGAGAACCACGACATCGGCTACGGCATGGTGCTCGACTGGCTGTCGCGCGACCCGGACACCGGCGCCATCCTGCTGGACGTCCGCCGCATCAAGAACCATCGCCTGTTCCTCTCCGCCGCCCGCGCCGCCGCCAAGCTGCGCCCGGTGGTGGCGATTCGCGCCGGCCTGCGCACCATGAACCCGGACGGCGGCGCCGACATGGCGTTCGAAGCCGCCTTGCGCCGCGCCGGCGTGCTGTGCGTCAACCGGCTGGAGGATCTGCTGTCGGCGGCTGAAACCCTGACCCGCGCCAAACCCGTCCGCAGCGACAAGCTGGCGATCGTCAGCACCGCCATCGGTCCGGCGCGCCTCGCCCGCGACGCCGTGCTGCGCGCGGGCCTGGAGCTATGTCCGGACGAAACCATCGACGAACACGTGCACGCGGCCGATCTGGCCTCGACGGCGTACGGCCTGGCTGCCCGCACCGATGTCGGCGGCGTTCTGGTGATGCACGCGCCGACGGGACCGACGGACGAGGCGACCATCGCCAGCCTGACCGTGAAGCATAAGGACCAGCGCGCGCCGATCCTGTTCTGTGTTCTGGGGGAGAGCACCGGCGCGCTGCACCGGAAGCAGTTGATCGAAGCCGGGTTGCCTGTCTTCTCCACGCCGGATCAGGCGGTGCACGGGTTCGAGCATCTGGTGCTGGACCGCCGCAACCGTGCCGCGGCGCGCGAATTGCCGCCGAGCACCGTGATGACGGTGGCACCCGACAGCGCCTGGGTAAAGCGCATTTTCGCGCGTGTCCGCGCGGAATCCCGGCTCGCGCTGACCCAGGACGAAGCGCTCGACGTGCTGTCGGCCTATGGCGTGCCAACGGTGCCGACACGGGTGGTGTCCGGTCCGGTCGATGCCGCGGCGGCGGCGGACCTGGTGGGCTATCCCGCCGTGGTCAAGATTCGCGACAACGCCCGGCCGGGAACCCGCATGAGCGGCGGTCTTGTGCTCGATCTGCTCGACGCGCCGCATGTCTCGGTCGCCGCTCAGCTTCTGGCCGCGCGCTCGCCCGGCGCGCTGGAGCAGCGCCGCCTGCTGGTGCAGCGCCAGGCCGGCCGCGCCCGGGAACTGGCGATCCGCGTCTCGGACGGGGAGGGGTTCGGCCCGACCATCAGCTTCGGCTCCGGCGGCACGGCGCCCAACCCGCTGGATCGCGCCGTCGATCTGCCGCCGCTGAACCTGCCGTTGGCCGAGGCGCTGATCCGCCGCTGCCGCTCCGGCGCGATGCTGGAGCGTCCGCTGCGCGACCGCCCCGCCGGCAGCGTCGACGCGGTCGCTGGCACGCTGGTGCGCGTCAGCCAGTTGATCCTCGACTTCCCGGAGATCGCGGTATTGGACCTGCCCTCGCTGTTCGCCGACGCGGGCGGCGTGATGGCCGCCGACGCCTGGATACGCCTGCGCGAGCACGATGAGGTGCCGCCGCCGCTGGCCATCGCGCCGTACCCGCAGGAGCTTGTGACCTGTAGCCTGATCGGCGGCGAGAGCATGACCATCCGGCCGATACGGCCGGAGGATGCCGAGGCGCATGCCGCGTTCTTCTCTCGCCTCTCGCCGCAGGACGTGCGCTATCGTTTTTTCAGCGCAATTCGCGAACTGTCGCGCGAGCAGATCGCCCGGCTGACGCAGGTGGACTACGACCGGGAAATGGCGTTCGTGGCCGTGCGCGATACCACCGGCGAAACCACCGGCGTCGTGCGCCTGGTGTGCGAGCCGAATGGCCGCTCGGCCGAGTTCGCGGTGATCATCCAGGCCGATATGAAGGGCCGCGGGCTCGCCACCAGCCTGATGCGCCGGGTGATCGAATGGGCGCGGAGCAAGGGCCTGAGCGAGGTGACCGGGCAAATCCTTGCCGACAACGCCGCGATGCTGGCGTTCATCCGGCACATGGGGTTTTCGGTCCGCCGCATGCCGGACGACCCGGAGGTCATGGAGTCGCGGCTCGAATTGTAGGCGCCGAAGCGTATCCGCGCCGGCCAGGATTGCCGGCGCGAATACGGTTTACGTCCGTCGCACGTTCCAGAAGAACGGACCGCCATCCAGGACCCCGCTCAGGTCCGACCGGTAGGCAGTCGGATTGTAGTACAGGCCAAGCGGGTAATACGGCACGTCCTCGAAGGCCTGCGCCTGGATCTCCGCGGCCAGTGCCTGCTGCGCCGCGACTCCGTAAGCGTCGAACCACTGCTCGTGCAACGCTTCGATCCGGGGGCTCGATGGCCAGCCGAACCACGCCTGCGCGCCATTGCTTCGCAGCGGTGAGTGCACGGCTGGCGAGACAACCTCCGAGCCGGCGAACCGCGTGCAGAACGCGTTCCATCCGCCTGCGGACGGCGCGCTCCTGCTCATGCGGCGCTGCAGGACCGTGCCCAAATCCAGCGCCTGGTAGTCGACGTTCATCCCGACGCGCCGCATCATATCGGCGGCGACCTCGCTCAACGCCTTTTGGGGCGGCACATCCTGTGGTGCCATGAAGACGATTTTTTCGCCGTGATATCCGGCTGACAACAGATCACGCCGAACCTGATCATAGTCAGGCTTTCGGGAGACCGCCGCCAACCCGGCGTCGCTCGCCATCGGCGACAGCGGCGGAAAGAAACCACAGGGTGTCTTCCACAATGATCGGTCCTCGCCCGCAACCGCTGTCATGAACGCGTCCTGATCGATTGCGCCGAGCAGGGCTCGCCGGACTGCCGGATTGTCGAACGGAGGGTAGAGATGGTTCGGCCGCAGCACGCCCAAATTCCCCAGGGGTTCCATGAGGGCAACCCTGATTTTGCCGTGCCGCTGCAGCACGGGCAACAGGTCGCTCGCCGGCATCTCCCACCAATCTATTTCACCGGACTGCAGCGCCGCCGCGGCGGTGGCTGCGTCGGGGATGATATGCCATTCGATACGATCGAAGTGGGCGACCTTTGGTCCGGAGGTCCAATTCGGCTCTCCACCCGGACGCGGCAGATAGTCCGCGAACCGCTCATACGCGAAAAGCGAACCCTGGACCCGCTCATCCCCCTTGAAGCGATACGGCCCGCTGCCGATCATTTCGGTTATCGGCTTATAAGGATCCGTATCGGCCAGACGTTCGGGCATGATCGCGCATATCGGGGCCGCCGACTTGCCCAGGGCGTCCGGCAGCATCGGGAACGGCCGCTTGAGGCGGATGACGATCGTCTTATCGTCGGAGGTTGAGATCGCATCAATGCGCGCCATCAGCGCCTGGCCGAATGTGTCGCGCACGCCCCAGCGCCGAATGCTCGCAACGCAGTCGCGGGCCAGCACCGTTTGCCCGTCGTGGAACACCAGGCCGTCCCGCAGGGTCACGCGCCACGTCCTGCCGTCGTCATCCATGCGATGACCCGCCGCCATTTGGGGAATTGCCCTGAAGCCGTCCTCCGGCCCGGTCACGCCATACAGGGTATCGAATATGAGGTTGCCGTGACACCGGGTGACGCCGGCCGTGGTCAGGATAGGATCGAAGACAGCCAGATCGGCCAGTGGCACAAACTTGAGCACTTTCTTCGACACCGCACGCGGCACCCTTGGATACGCCAGTGTTGCGCCCGACACTGCAAGGAAAGTCCGTCTTTTCATCGTGCCTCCCCCCTGTTGGCCGGCATGCACTTGCCGGATACTTGGCTCGACGCTTGTTTTGGTTGCTTGCTGGCACGGCGACGCGGTCGTGCTTCGCCGCGTGCTTGCGGATTATACAGTAAAAACCATCCACCATAGTGTGCGGGATGCTCGTCACGAAAGAATTACCAGACGCCCGTCGAGCTGTGCTGTCGTCGGCTTTCGACGCACGAACCGCAAGATCTTTCCCGGCGATCGAGGCGAGCCATAAGCTCAGCTTTGTTCCGGGCGGTTGCCACATGCCCGCCCGGTCGCGCGACGCGCCGCGGCTCCACCTCCTTGGAGAAGGAAATCCATGGCGTTGGCGCCGGCCATACCCGTGGCGATATGACTGGTCCAGATGCGGGTGCCACGGCCCCATGCGGCGGTGCAGGCTTCGCGGGTTCGGTGACGGGCCGGGGCGATAGCGGCGGCCCAGCTTTTCATGCGATACCATCCGCTGCCGCCCCACATCCGGAAACGCACGACGTGAGCATCCCCCAACGCACCGCACTCGACCTTTCGGCGGCGCCCCGCCTGCCGTTGCCGGCCACGGTCCTCCCGCATCGCATTGTCTGGTCGTACGCGATCACCGTCGGCGTCTTCCATGCCCTCGCGCTGTTGGCTCTGCTGCCGTGGTTCTTCAGTACCACCGGTGTCGTTCTCGCCATCGGCGGCGTCTATGTGTTCGGCAGCCTCGGCATCAACCTGTGTTATCACCGCATGCTGACGCATCGTGGCCTGGTCTGCCCGAAGTGGCTGGAGTACGGCTTTGCCACCCTCGGCGTCTGCTGCATGCAGGACACCCCGGCGCACTGGGTGGCGGTGCATCGCCGCCATCATGAGCACTCCGACCGGCAGCCCGATCCCCACTCCCCGTTGGCGGGTTTCCTGTGGGGCCATGTCGGCTGGATGTTGCTGGATAACTCGGGCGCCGGCCGCCGCGGCGTTTACGACGGGTACGCGAAGGATATATTGCGCGACCCGTTCTACCGCCGGCTGGAGCGGACGATGCTGTATCCGGTCATCGTCCTGAGCTCCTGCGCGGTGTTCTTCCTGGCCGGTTTCACCGCCGCGATCGCCACCGGCGCAGACACGTCCGGCGCCTTGCAATTCGGCGCCAGCCTGCTGGTGTGGGGCGTCTTCGTCCGCGTCGTCCTGGTCTGGCATATCACCTGGTCGGTCAACTCGCTGGCGCACCTGTGGGGCTACCAGAACTACGCAACGGGCGAGTACAGCCGCAACAACTGGCTGGTTTCCCTGCTGTCCAACGGCGAGGGCTGGCACAACAACCACCACGCCGATCCGCGATCGGCCCGGCACGGGCACCGATGGTGGGAACTCGATCCGATCTTCGGGTTCGTCACGCTGCTGGAGGCGTGCGGACTGGCGCGCGATGTCCGCCGCCCAATCAATTGATGGCGGTGACGGATTCGGTGATACGGGCGACGATCGCGGGGGAGATCTTCATCTCGCGCGCCACCTGATCCTGCTCGGCCATCATCCGCCGCCGCGCCTCCGCGAGCTCTTCGGGTGGCACCAGCGTGATCTTCATGCCGCGCGCCTTGAGGTCTCTTTCCGCCTTGTCCTGCGCCGCCGCCATGTTGGCTCGGTACACCCCGATATTCGCCGCCCAGAGGTCGGTCACCAGGGTCTTCAGCGCGGGCCGCAACCCCGTCCAGAAACTCTCGCTGAGCATCGGGATGTAGGCGCCCATCGCCTGATGGTCGATCAAAGCGTAGCGCAGTCCGGCATCCCACAGCCTGGCGCTGGCGCAGCTTTCGTCGGTGCTTTGCAGCGCGTCGAATACGCCTTGGGCCAGTTGCGCCGGTACGTCGGGCCAGGCGGTCTCGATCGGGATGGCGCCGAAGAAGCGGGCGCGCCATGGCTGGGCGAAGCCGCCGGGGTTGCGGATCCTCAGACCGCGCAGATCGTCCAGTGATGCCAGCGGTTTACGGCTGCTGTACCAGTTGAAGTAGCCGAGATCGATCCAGTGGCCGGGGATCGTGACCCGCAGCTTGCGGGCGATCTGCTCGTTCACCAGGTCCCCCGGGATGCCGTCCGACGCCGAATGCATGACGGCCGGGGGCTGGCCGTAGAACACCGGAAGCTGGCCGAAATCCGCCTCCGGCACATAGGCCGAGACCAGCCAGGTTCCCGGCGCCGCCATTTCGACTCGTCCCAGCACCAGTGCCCTGATCACGTCGCGATCCGCCAGCAACTGGCCGCTGTCGAACAATTGCGGCGCGATTTCCCCCTGCGAGGCGGCCTCGAGCTTCTTCAGGAAGTCGGCGAGGGAGGCGGTGCGGCCATGGCCGGGGGCGGTATCCACCGACACCCGCATTTTGATCGGTTCGGCCCGCGCGGTCCGGACGAACGGCGCGGCGAGCGCGCCTGCCAGGACCAAACGCCGGCCCGACCGGGTCATTCCGGCGCGGCCGGAATGCGGGATCGGGAGCACTTGGTCATCGTCATGTAACGGCTCCTCCGGCGGCCGGCATCGTTCAGCCGCGGACGATAATCCCGGGTTTACACGGCGCGTCAACCGGGGGGTGACGCTCCACTGGGGTTGAGCCGGGCGGAACAACGCCCCCGCTTTGGCCCGCAGGCTTTCTCCCCCCGTCATGGCGGGATAATCGGTCTCAGCGTGTGATGTCGGTCACGAACGCGGCAATCTCCGGCCGGGCCGGAACGATGCCGGTACTCACATACCAGTCTGCGATGTGCTCGATATGACGGGTCTCTTCCGGCCCGACTGGCCCGAGCGGATCGGTGTCGTATTCGCCCAGCCGTGCCGCCACGGCTGCGGGCAGGCCAAGTTCCCGCACCCAGATGTCCCCGGCCTCCTGCCGGTGCGCCCGCGCCCGGGTATTTTCCGCGCGCAGCACGTCGAAAACCTCGGCCACCACGGCGCGATGCGCCTGAAGAAACGACTGGCTGACGAAGTAGGCGACGGCGTTTTCCGATCCCGCCTGCGCCCCGTCCACCAGCATGCGCGCGCTGCCGTTTTGCAGCACGACCGACAGGAATGGATCCCACGTCGCCCAGGCATCGACATGCCCGCCCAGCAAAGCGCTCGCCGAATCGGGGGGCGCCAGGTAGGCGCGCGTCACCCGGTCCACCGGCACGTTCGCCTCGTTCAACGCCCGCACCAGCAGATATTCCCCCGTCCCGCCGCGATTGACCGCCACCGTCCGCCCTTGCAGATCGGCCACGCTCCGTATCGTCGAGCCGGCGCGCACGACGATCCCCTCGTCGCCCGCTGATTGCGGCTGATAGGCGAACATGACCAGCTTTACCCCGCCCGCCCGCGAGGTAATGAATGACGTTCGAGCTGCCGGCCGTCAGGTCGATCGCCCCACCGTTCATCGCCTCCACCGCCGGGGCCGAGGCGGCGAACGGACCGGCCCAGAAAACCGTGACGCCGCGCGGTTCCAACGCCTTCTCCAACGACCCGTGCGCCTTCGCCAGCGTCAGGTCGTTGGTTCCCTTCAAGTATCCAATCCGCAAGGCCAGTTCCGGCTCGGCCGCGCCGGCCGTCGAGTACAACGCCAGCAGAACGACTACGGCCACGGACAGGTGGTTAAAAAAGCGAAGCATACGGTAAATCCTCAGGCTGAGGGGCGCGTCAGTCCGAGATGATCTCGCAACGTCGCTCCAGTATAGTCGGTGCGGAACAGCCCGCGCCGCTGCAATTCGGGCACCAGCAGCCGCACGACGCTTTCCAGCCCGCCGGGGAAATACGGAATTTGGAGCATGAACCCGTCGCAGGCGCCGGCCTCCTGCCATTCCTGCATCCGGTCCGCCACCATTGCAGGCGTGCCCGTGAACCCGATCGTCGTACGCCCGGCACCGTAACGCTGGCCGATTTCGGCAACCGACAGGCCGGTTCGGCGGGTCATTTCGACCACCTCGCGATAATGCCCCTCGACCCCCGGCGCATCCAGCGTTTCCGGCAGCACCCGGTCCTGCGGCAGCACCGACAGATCGATCCCGAGGTGATACGACAGTGTCGAAAGCCCCGCCTCCGGCAGGCTGAGCGATGACAGCAAAGCCTGCTGCGCCTCCGCCTTATCCATCGTTTCGGCGATTACCGGCGAGATCCCCGGCAGCACCTTGACGCTGTCCGGATCGCGGCCAAACCGTTCCGCCCGCGCTCGCAGATCGAGCCGGAACTCCCGCGCCAGACCCGGGTCGCCGGGCGTCACGAAAATCACCTCCGCCCAGCGCGCGGCGAAATCGCGGCCCCGGTCCGATGCCCCCGCCTGCACAAAAACCGGCCGCCCCTGCGCCGATCGGCTGATATTCAGCGGCCCTTCGACATTGAACCACCGCCCGGCATGGTTCACCCGGTGCACCTTCGACGGATCGGCGAATACCGGGGTATGCCGATCGCGCACCAGCGCGCCGTCCTCCCAGGAGTCCCAGAGGGCGCAGGCGACTTCCATGAACTCATCGGCGCGGTCGTACCGCTGGTCGCGCGGAAGCTGATCGGTGCGGCCGAAATTGCGGGCCTCGGCGTCCTGAAACGATGTCACGATATTCCACGCAGCGCGGCCGTTGCTGAGATGATCCAGCGTCGCCATCGCCCGCGCCAGGATATACGGCTCGAAATATGTCGCCGACAGGGTGCAGCCAAGGCCGACATGCCGCGTGGCGCCGGCGATCAGCGACAGCACCACCAGCGGGTCGAGCCGCAGCGCGCCAAGCGCGCCATGGCGCAACTGACTGTCCATGCTGTTCCCCATGCGATCCGGGATCGCCAGGATGTCGGGGATGAACAGCATGTCGAAGCGGCCTTCCTCCAGCAACCGCCCGAGGTTTTGATAATACGCCGCGGACAGCAGATCGCCGGTCGCATCCGGGTGACGCCAGCCGCCATGGCTACCCGACACCGGGCCGGCCGAGGCGAATACCGCGAGATGGAGCTGTTTGGATGCCATTGGATGCTCCCGTATGGTGGCGGCGGCCCGGTGCGGCGCCGGAGGCGATGGTATACCGATTCCCCCTGGCGGCGACCCGTGCGTCATGACGTGTCGAACGGCCGTTCGGTCAGAGGAAATTATTCTTGCATACGGGAGTCGGTTCGTCTATGGTCCGGTGAACAAAGGACGAACACCAACGAGGCCCCGGCATGTCAGTCTCCTCCATCATCACGCCTGCCGTCCTGGACAAGATTCTCGGCAGCCTTGCCCTGCTGTTCCTGGCGACCACCGGCGGCGACCTGGCTGCGGCGCGTCACGCCGCCAGCCGTCTGCTGGCCTGCTACGACGTCGAAACCGAGGAGGAACTCCGCCTCGCGGCCGACATCGTCAGCTTCGGGTTCCACGCGCTCGACGCGCTCGGCCAATCGATGGCGCCCGATCTGCCGCTGAAGGAGGTCTTGCGGCTGCGCGGCAGTGCGTGCAGCCTGAGCCGGCAGTCTCATAGCTCGCAGCGCAAACTGGACCAGCTTCGGCGCGACCGCCTCGCCCCCGCGGCGGCGGAACCGGAGGCGGTCGAGCAGCTTCCGATCGACTTGCCGGCAAGCCTGGCCGATCTCGCACGCGAGGCGGTAAGGCCGCCCGCGGCGGAGGGCGATTCGCGGACCGGTGGGCTTTTCGGCAAGCAGCACCGAGCCGCCCGGATTATCGCCGAGAATTTGGCGCGCAACAAAGCCGAGCACGCCCGGCGCCAGGCGATGGCAGGCGGGTTCGGTCAGGCCGCCGCGGCTCCGCTTCAGGCGACGGGATGAAGGCGCTCCGGGCCACCTATGCCAGCACGCGCATGACGACAGGAGAGGGACATGCCGTGCTCCTCGCGGGCCGGACCTACAGTAGCTTCTCCGCCCGGAAGCTCAACCAGCGCGACTTGCCGACAATGACGTGGTCGTGCACCGTGATGCCCATCGTCGCCGCGGCGCGGGCGATGTCGGCGGTCAGCGCCACATCCTCGCGCGACGGAGTTGGCTCCCCGCTCGGATGGTTGTGCGCCAGGATCACCGAGGTGGCGTGCAGTTCCAGGCAGCGCCGCACGACCTCCCGCGGGTAGGCCGGCGCGTGGTTGATCGTGCCGTGGCCCTGCACTTCGTCCGCGATCAGCCGGTTGCGGTTGTCGAGAAACAGGATGCGGAAATGCTCGGTCCGTTCGTGCTGCATGCTGGCGGTGAGGTAGTCGGTCAGGCGGTCCCAGGTTGCCAGCACCGGCGCGGCGGCGACCTCGTCGCGCATCATCCGCAGTGCCGCGGCCTGGATCAGTTTCAGCGCCGCGGCACCGGCCTCGGCCACGCCCTCGACCTCCATCAGTTCCCGCGCCGGCGCGCCGATGACGCCGCCGAACGTCCGGAAGCGCCCCAGCAGCGCTCGGGCGATCGACTTCGTGTCGCGGCGGGGCAGGGCGATGAACAGGATCATCTCCAGCATCTCATGGTCCGCCAGCGCATCGGGGCCCGCCTTCAGCAGCCGCTGCCGCATGCGCAGCCGGTGCCCCTCGGCGCCGACAGGGCCGGACGGGTCCGGGAAAAGACCGGGGAGAAAAGAGACGTCGGCCAGCGCGGCCGGCTTGGAGGGCTTGGACATGGCGCTCGCGGCAATGGTGTCGCCGCGAACGCTACACGCCAATTATTGCCAATCAGCTAACGTCGAGCGGCGGCTTGTCCATTCCGGCGGGGGAAAGCGTGAAAATCTCGCAGCCGTCGTCGGTCACGCCGATCATGTGCTCGAACTGGGCGGAGAGGCTGCGGTCGCGGGTGACGGCGGTCCAGCCGTCGTCCAGCACCTTCACCTCCGGGCGGCCGGCGTTCACCATCGGCTCAATGGTAAAGAACATGCCGGCGCGCAGGATGGTGCCGGAGCCGGGGCGGCCGAAATGCAGCACATTCGGCGGCTCATGGAATTTGCGCCCGATGCCGTGGCCGCAGAAGTCGCGCACCACGCTGAAGCGGTTGCGCTCGACAAAGCTCTGGATGGCGTGGCCGACATCGCCCAGGGTCGCACCCGGCTTGACCGCCTGAAGGCCGCGCTGAAGCGACTCGTAGGTGACGTCGATCAGGTTGCGGGCGCGCACGTTCGGCGCCCCGGCCGCATACATGCGAGAGGTGTCGCCGTGCCAGCCGTCGAGAATGACCGTCACGTCGATATTCAGGACGTCGCCGTTCTCCAGCTTGCGGTCGCTTGGAATGCCGTGACAGACGACATGGTTGATCGAAGTGCAGATCGACTTGGGGTAGCCGCGGTAGTTCAGCGGAGCCGGGATCGCCCCGTGGTCCACAATGAAATCGTGGCAAAGCTTGTCGAGGAACCCGGTGGAAACCCCCGGCTTCACATGCTCGGCTACCATGTCCAGCGTCTCGGCCGCCAGACGGCCCGCGGCCCGCATCCCGACGAAGTCCTCCGGCGCGTGAATCGTTATCCGTCTCGAATCTGTTCCGCCGTCCATCACGTGCTCCGTCGCGGCCTGCTTCCGGCCTCATGAAACTGCAACATGCGCAACCGCTTCGTCCGGCGCAAGGCCAACATGCCAGCCGGTCGCATTTGGTTCGGCAGGGGTCGAAGCGGGGCCGCCGCACCGGCCCTTCCGGGTCCATCGGCGCCACTCTGGTGACGTGCCTAGGTGTCCCAGTATAAGGACAGGGATGATCATCGACATCCACACTCATGCCGGGCGGCCGCGCCGCACCGGGGATGTTGACCGTACCGTGCTCGCCACGATGCGCCCGGCCGGTGTTGCGGCGGCGGTGGTGTCGGCCATCGGCGACCTTCCGATGCTGCGGCGAAACCCGCAAACCCGGCGGCTGGAGAAGTTTCGCGATGCGGAACCCGGCGAATGCCTGGCGGCAGTGGACGGCTACCTGACCAGCTTCGAGCAATCGGGCACCCGCATCGCCCGCGAACCGGATGATATCCGGTCAGACGACCCCTCGCTGGTGCTGGCGATCGAGGGCTGCGATTTCCTGGAAGGCGATCTCGATCGCCTCGACGCGATGGAAGCGCGCGGCGTGCGCAGCGTCCAATTGACGCACCTGCTGGTCAACGAACTCGGCGACATCCAGACCGCGGCGCCCGTCCACGGCGGTCTCACCCCATTCGGGGCCGAGGCCGTGCGGCGGATGAACCGGCTCGGCATCATCGTTGACGTGGCTCATTGTTCCGAAGACACCGTAAAGGGCGCCGCCAGGGTGGCGACCCGGCCGATTGTCTGCTCGCATGCCAATCTGAAGGACCCGGGCCATCCGCACGGCGATCATCCCCGCTTCATCGGTCCCGACTACGCGCGGATGGTGGTCGAATTCGGGAGGCGTCGCCGGCGCCTGGATCGCCGTGCTGACCGAGGAGAAGCTGCCGGGCCTGATCCGCCATTTGTTCCGCATGATCGACGCGCTGGGCATCGACCATGCCGCCATCGGCACCGACCTGCCGGCTGGAGTTGCCCGCACCGAACTGCCGGGGTTCTCCCGGCACCCCGAAATCGCCGCGGCTCTGGTGGACCGCGGCCTGACCCGAGAGGAAACCGATAAAGTGTGTTCAGGTAATTGGCTACGCGTTTTGCGTGCGGTGCGCGCATGACAATTGATCGCGACGCGCTGAAGCGCGAGGCGGCGATGGCCGCGGTGGCGATGGTGGAAGACGGCATGGTTGTCGGCCTCGGCACCGGCTCCACCGCCGCCTTCGCGATCGAGGGGCTGATCGCCCGGGTGCGCGACGGGCTCCGCATCGTTGGCATCCCGACCAGCGAGCGCAGTGCCAAGCAGGCGCGGGAGGGCGGCATCACGCTGACCGACTTCGGGCAGCACGCCAGGGTGGACCTGACGATCGACGGCGCGGACGAGATCGCGCGCGACTCGCTGGACCTGACCAAGGGCCTCGGCGGCGCGCTGCTGCGCGAAAAGATCGTCGCCGCGGCGAGCGGACGGCTGGTGATCGTGGCGGACGAACCGAAGCTGGTGCCCGGCCTCGGCGGCACCGTGCCGCTGCCGGTCGAGGTGGTGACCTTCGGCTGGCAAACCACGCTGGCCCGGATCGCGGCGCTGGGCGCGAAGCCGGTCCTGCGTCTCGGAGCGGATGGAGAGCCGTTCCGCAGCGATGGCGGCAACCTTATCCTGGACTGCCATTTCGGCCTGATGGACGATCCGGCCGGGTTGGAGAAGGAGATTTCCAACACGATCGGGGTGGTGGAGACCGGGCTGTTCATCGGCATGGCCACGACCGTGCTGGTGGCGACGGCGACGGGAATCGTGCGTCTGGACCGATAACGCCTTACAGGAGCCGATCGGCGTGGTCAGGCAACGCCCAAAAATTACCGCTTCAGGGAGACGGCTTCCTGAAACGTCATGGCCCGGCTCGTCCGGGTCACCTGTCGCGGCACTGTGCGGCGGGGGTGGCCCGGACAAGCCGGGCCATAACGGTAGGGGGACGGACCCCCGGATTCGCTTATTCCCGGGCGTCGGCTAATCGCATGCCGGAAGCCTATGTTGAGTTGCCGGTGGTGCTGAACTGGGTCGCCCGCACCGATCGCGAGACCGCGGCGGCGATTGTCATTGGTTGCGAGCTCGACGACGGCCTTTCTCTTCAGGCCGTTCCGATCGCAAGTTTGGAATGGTCTGACGCGGCCCAGCCCGCGGCGTTCGTGCTCAGCGACGGGCGCCGTGTGCCGGTGCGGCGGCTGGTTGCCGGTGCGAAACTGGTGGACAGCCGCCCCGGCGCCCCGCTTCCGACGGCGATTAGTTCAGCGCACTCGCCCGTACCGGCAGCAGAGCGTGAAATGCGCCGCACGCTAGGCAAAGCCGGGATCGACGCCGATCGGCTTCGCAGCCCGGATGCGCGACGGGCAGTCGCGGTGTTTGCGTGGAAGCTTGAACGGGCGCGTGTACCGTCGGCCGATGAGCGGACGGCGGCCTATCTGGCGTTCATCGCCGGCGATACCGCGCTGGCGCACAAGGGTAAGCTGATGCTGAGCCGCTTGGTAGCAATCTGCGGTGAGCTGAACCTGCCTGTACCCGAGGACTGCCATTGGCGCCTGGCGTGTCTGGCTCGCAACACCGGCAACCTGCGGGAGGCCGTCGCGGTTTCGGACATCCTGTATGACCGCCAGCAGCTGCAGGATGCTGACTGCCGGAAGCTGTTGGCGACAACGCGATGCGCGGCTCTGCTGGACCTTGCGGAAGCGGATCCGGGCGGTGAGCGTGACCATTTGAGAGAGGCACAAAAGGCGTTCAACGTTGCGTGGGCGATTGCCCCGCGGGACGCCGAAGTCGATGCCCTGCGCTGGAGGCTTAATCACGGGCTCCGGCGCGCCGGCCTGTAGGTTTGCCGCTACCGGCTGGCGACCTGCCGCGCACCTGCCCTGATGACCATGCAACCACCCTTGTGATGCCCGGAACAGGCGTCCTGGGCATCCGACGACGTCAGGCCGACCACCTGGGCGCGCCAGACCGTCTTGTGCCGCACGGTCACGGGCTCCACCCTGACCTCGCCAGCCTCGGCGCCCCGCCGGGCGGCGGCCGCGGCGGTGCGGGCGGCGGATTCGGTGGCGAAGGTGCCGACCTGGATCGACCAGGTGGCGCCGCGGGCATGCGGCGCCTGGCGAGGCACGTCGGCCGCGCGGGCGGCCGTGATCAGGGCGATATGGGTCACAGCGGGAGCCGGGCGCCGGGCGATCGGCACGTCCTCCTGCTCGAAACCACGGTCCAGCAGGGACGCCATATGGATATCCCGCTCCCCGTTCGAGGCGGCGCCGAGCACGACGCCGACCAGCCGAACCCCGCCGCGCACCGCGCTGGTGACAAGGTTGTGGCCCGAAGCCTCGGTGTAACCGGTCTTCAGCCCGTCCGCGCCGGGGTAGGTCCGCAGCATGTTATCGTGGTTGGCGATCACCTGGCGGTGCCAGACGAAAGTCGGGGTCGAGAAGTACTGATAATAGACCGGGAAATCGTTGATCAGGTGCCGGCTCAGGATCGCGAGGTCCCGCGCCGTGGTCCACTGATCGGGGTCCGGCAGGCCCGACGCATTCTGAAACGTGGTGTGGCTCATGCCGAGGGCTCGGGCGCGCAGGGTCATCATCTGCGCGAACTGTTCCTCGCTGCCGCCGAGCAGTTCGCCCAGCGCCGAGGCCGCGTCGTTCGCCGACTTCGTCACCAGACCGAGGATCGCCTGTTCCACCGTGATGTGCGTGCTCGGCATCAGCCCGAGTTTGGTCGGCGACATGCTCGCGGCGTGCATGGACACCGGGACTTCCTGCCCCGGGGAGATGCGGCGATCCCGCAGCGCCTCGAACGTGACGTACAGCGTCATCATCTTGGTCAGGCTGGCGGGGTGTCGCGGCTCGTCAGCGTTCACTTCCTCGAGTACGGCGCCGCTTCCGGCGTCGACCACGATGGAGCTGTAGCGCGCCGAACCGATCTGAGCCTGAGCAGGTAGCAGGGCGGCGCCGGACATGAAACCCGCGGTTGCCAACAGCCACCGCAGCAGATGCTTGCGCGATCGGCACGCAAAGCTGACCATTCGTGTCCCTTTCTAAGCAGTGACTCGGTTTTAAGTTTCAGAGCCGTGATCTGTCCAGCGGGAATCGTGCCGAAAACGTAAAATGTGAATGAGTTACGAGACGACCCTCGCACGGTGCGCGGTAACCTCCCGGGCGGCCCGGCGACGCGAAATCGATGCTGATGCGTTTTTTGTGCGCTGCACAAAAAGCGCTTGATCGTTCGATCGACCCGGCCTATATCGCGGTTGTGTTGCAGTGCAGCAAAACACAACCCGCTGCGAACCGAAAAATCGACTGAACGCTGGTCCGGCCCCGAAACCGGCCAACAAAGCAAACCAGAGAGGATAAAATCATGGCAAAAATCACCGAAGTCGTCGCGCCGGCCGAAGAGACCGTCGCGAAGACCATCGACGCCACCGTGACCAGCATCAAGAGTGGCGTCGCCAAGGCAACAGCCGGGTTCGAAGCGACCCAGGCGCAGGTTAAGCAAGGAATGGAGAAGGCAGTGACCACCGCAGAAGAACTCGTTGAATTCAACAAGGGCAACCTCGAAGCCATCGTGAAGGCCGGTGAGATCTGGTCGGCTGGCGTGCAGGACCTGACCAAGCACATCACCGCCTCGGCGAAGGCCTCGTTCGACGAGAGCGTCGCCACGTTCAAGGCGATCACCACCGCCAAGTCGCTGAAGGACGCGCTCGACCTGCAGGCCGCCTATGCGCGCGCCGCGCTGGAGAAGACGCTCGCCGAATCCAGCAAGATCACCGATGCGTCGTTCAAGCTGACCGAGCAGGCCCTGGCGCCGATCACGGCGCGCGTCACCGCCGCGGTCGAGAAGATCGCCAAGGCGGCCTGATCCGATGCGATCCCGCGCTCCGCATGGTGGGGCGCATGGATCCATTGTCTCCGGTATGGGAGGCCCGGGCATTTGCCCGGGCCTTTTGTTGTTTCCGCGACCCGGCCCGATACGCCGCTTTGACCGCTGATCGCATCTTTTTGGCGGCCGCATCGATATCTTTGTCGGCCGCTTGCCCGTAAGGTGAGGCTCGGATCTTGCGGGAACCGGGGACCGGCGCAATCGTCTTGCGTATCGAGGCGTGCAAAGCCCTTTCATCGGAGCCGCGCGATCCGATATGCTTGGTCCCTACGGCGCGGTCTGGCACGGTTTGCCTCAAAGGGTGGCAGAGGGACGTCGCAAAACGCCCGGGCGGCTTACGCGGCAGACCACATAAAGGTCGCTAACGGGACGGCGAATGGATGCGAACACGATGAGTGACAACGACAAACGCGGCGGCGGGACAACCGAGGGACCCAATACGGGGGTCGTGGTCAAGGCGCGTCCGAAGACCCGCAAGCCCGCCATGTACAAAGTTCTGATGCTGAACGACGACTACACCCCGATGGAGTTCGTCGTTCACGTGCTGGAGCGGTTCTTCCAGAAGAACCGGGAAGAGGCGACGCGGATCATGCTGCACGTGCACCGCCGCGGCGTCGGTGTCTGCGGGGTCTACACTTATGAGGTTGCTGAAACAAAAGTGACCCAGGTGATGGACCTGGCGCGCCAGAACCAGCATCCTCTCCAATGTACGATCGAGAAGGAATGATAGCCGGATTCGGCACGGCGTATGCATCATTCCGGGCGAACGGGGTACGCGGGAGCGTGAACTCGGTCATGGTCTGCCCCATAATCGGGGCGTAAGCGAGCAGGAGCGTCGGATATGCTATCTCGGAACCTCGAACAGACGCTTCATCGCGCCTTGTCTCTGGCCAGCGAGCGGCGGCACGAATATGCCACCCTTGAACATCTGTTGCTTGGACTGGCGGAGGATACCGACGCGGCCACCGTATTGCGCGCATGCGGAGTCGATCTCGACAAGCTGCGCACCGACCTGACGGAATTCCTCGACAAGGATCTCGCCGGCCTGGCGACCGACCGTCCCGGCGACCCGAAGCCGACCGCCGGATTCCAGCGGGTGGTGCAGCGCGCCGCGATTCACGTGCAATCATCCGGCCGCGACGAGGTGACCGGCGCCAACGTGCTGGTCGCGCTGTTCAGTGAGCGTGAAAGCCATGCCGTCTATTTCCTGCAGTTGCAGGACATGACCCGACTCGACGCGGTCAACTTCATCAGCCACGGCATCGCCAAGGCCCCCGGACGTTCGGCGCAGCGTCCGGTGACCGGCAGTAGCGGGCAGCAGCCGGACAGCCCGCCGGAGCAGGAGCGCGAGGAAAAGCCGAACCGCCGCGGCCAGGATGCGCTGTCCAACTACTGCGTTAACCTCAACAAGAAGGCCATGGCCGGCAAGATCGATCCGCTCATCGGCCGCGACATGGAGATCGAGCGGACCATCCAGATCCTGTGCCGCCGCACCAAGAACAATCCGCTGTATGTCGGCGATCCCGGCGTCGGCAAGACCGCGATAGCGGAAGGCCTGGCCAAGCGCATCGTCGAGGGCGATGTACCGGAAGTGCTGGCGAAATCAACGATTTTCGCGCTCGACATGGGCTCGCTGCTGGCCGGGACCCGGTATCGCGGCGATTTCGAGGAACGCCTGAAGGCGGTGGTCAACGAGCTTGAGGCGCAGCCCGGCGCCATCCTGTTCATCGACGAGATCCATACGGTTATCGGCGCGGGGGCGACCAGCGGCGGCGCGATGGATGCGTCCAACCTGCTGAAGCCCGCGTTGGCCTCCGGCAACCTGCGCTGCATCGGCAGCACCACGTATAAGGAATTCCGCAACTACTTCGAGAAGGACCGCGCCCTGGTCCGCCGCTTCCAGAAGATCGACGTGAACGAGCCGTCGCTGGAAGACAGCGTGAAAATCCTGCGCGGCCTGAAGCTGAACTACGAGAAGCACCATAAGGTCCGCTACACCGAGGAAGCCATCCGCGGCGCGGTGGAATTGTCGGCAAAGTACATCAACGACCGTAAGCTTCCCGACAAAGCGATCGACGTGATCGACGAAGTCGGCGCCTCGCGGATGCTGCTGCCGGAGAACAAGCGCCGCAAGACCGTCACCCTGCGCGACGTGGAAGAAATCGTGGCCAAGATCGCGCGGATTCCTCCAAAGTCGGTCTCGGCCGACGACAAGGAGACGCTGCGCAACCTGGAACGCGACCTGAAGTCGATGGTGTTTGGCCAGGACCGGGCGATCGAGGCGCTGTCCGCCGCGATCAAGCTGGCCCGCGCCGGGCTGCGGGAACCGGAGAAGCCCATCGGTAACTACCTGTTCTCGGGCCCGACCGGCGTCGGCAAGACCGAGGTTGCCCGGCAGTTGGCCGCGACGATGGGAATCGAGCTGATCCGCTTCGACATGTCCGAATACATGGAGCGGCACAGCATCTCCCGCCTGATCGGCGCGCCTCCGGGCTATGTCGGGTTCGACCAGGGCGGGTTGCTGACCAACTCGATCGACCAGCATCCGCACGCGGTGCTGCTGCTGGATGAGATCGAGAAGGCCCATCCGGACCTGTTCAACATCCTGCTGCAGGTGATGGACCACGGGAAGCTGACCGACCACAACGGCAAGACGGTCGATTTCCGCAACGTGATCCTGATCATGACGACGAACGCGGGCGCCTCGGACCTGGCGAAGGAAGCCATTGGCTTCGGCCGCGAGAGCCGGGTTGGCGAGGACGAAGACGCGATCAAGCGCCTGTTCACGCCGGAGTTCCGCAACCGCTTGGATGCGACGATTACCTTCGCCGCACTGACGCCGGAGATCGTCGGCCGCGTGGTGGAAAAGTTCGTGATGCAGTTGGAAGCCCAGCTTGCGGATCGCAACGTCACCATCGAGCTGTCTTCCGCCGCGAAGGAGTGGCTGGCGGAACGTGGCTACGACCGGCTGTATGGCGCCCGCCCGCTGGGTCGGGTGATCCAGGAGCACATCAAGAAGGCGCTCGCCGAGGAGCTGCTGTTCGGCAAGCTGGTCAAGGGCGGCGCCGTCAAGGTGACGCTGAAGGACAACAAGCTGGACTTCGAGATCACCGAAGCCGCCTTACCCGCGCTGCCGAAGCCGGAAGGCGACGACGATGGCGGGGCGGACCGGGAGCAGGAAGTCGAGGTTTAAGCCAGCTTACGTGCGGAAGGGTCGGCGGGGTGTCTCCGCCGACCCGTTTTGTGTGGATGGAGCGGTGCTGTGACCCGGTTCGCCCGGAGCACCCGTCGCGGCACCGTGGGGCCGAGGGTGGCCCGGACAAGCCGCATGGGCGCTATCTTCAGCGGACCTGCGCACCGGCGTTGCCCCAGTCTCAAAGCCGGGCTTGGCCCGGCCACGCTCGAATTGCCGATTCTGGTCCCGGCAAAGTCGTGGATGGCCGACACTAGGCCGGCCATGACCACACGGGGAGCGCCCCTGCCGACCCGGCTAAGCGAGCGCCCATGCGAACGAGCCGGGCAAAAATCGATGGGGGAGGCCCCTAAGCCTGCACCGTCGGTCGCTTTTGCGGGTTCGGCGTAGCCGCGCGCCATCCTGCCGTTAGATAGTGCCATCCCGTGATCGTTGTGAGTGCAGCCGCGATCCACAGCATGGCCTCGCCGATAAACGACACCGGTAAGAAATCGATGTGCAGCAGTTTGGCGGTCGAGTCGCCCGCGAGAAGCGTTCCCAAGGCGGCCATCTGAAACCCGGTCTTCCATTTCGCCAGTTGAGTCACCGGCAATCCGACGTTTATGCCGGCGAGGTACTCCCGCAAGCCGCTGACCAGGATCTCCCGCAACATTATGACGATGGCGGGATAGATGCCCCACGCCGAAAGCCGATCTCGCCCGACGAGCAGCATGATAGTGGCGGCCACCAGCAGCTTGTCGGCGATCGGGTCCAACATCCGGCCCAGGTCGCTTTGCTGGCTGCGCGTCCGCGCGAGTTTGCCGTCGAAATAATCAGTGATGCCGGCCGCCGCGAAAACCACGCAAGCGGCCAGGCTTCCCGCCGGACTGTCTACCGCGGTCAACGCAATGAGCACCGGGATCGCCGCGATGCGCGATAACGTAAGGACCATGGGAAGATCTGTCAGCATGGACGAACGTGATAGCGGAAGATTGCAATTCACGCCAATAGCGCATGCCTTCGAAAATGCGTGCGTGACCGCCGAGTCGCGTAACGTACGACCCCACGCCGGTCGCCCGTCCCACCCGGACCGCGCCGACGGAGACCTCTACCAGGCCAGTTCCTTCCCGGTGTAATCCAGGAACCGGTGGCCCTGCTTGCCCGCCTGCTGTTCGATCACCGTCACAAGGCCCGCCGCGCTCTCATCGACCGAGACCGGGGCGGCCACCCCGCCCATGTCCGTGGCGACCCAGCCGGGATGCAGCGACAGCACGGTCAGGTTCTTGCCGCGCAGTTCGACGGCCAGCCCGCGCGTCAGCGAATTCAACGCCGCCTTGCTCGCCCGGTAAAGCTCGTGTCCGCCGCCATTCAGCGCGACGCTGCCCATGACCGAGGATGTGAACGCCAGAACGCCGGACTGAGACCGGATATGGCTTGCGAGCGACCGGGCCAACCGCACCGGCGCAACCGCGTTGGTATACATCAGCGCGCCGACTTCCGCCTGTGTCGCCTGGCTGGCGTTGCGGTGCTCCGGTCCCGACACGCCGGCGTTGATCAGCGCCGCATCCAGCATCCTGTCGCCGAGCATCGCTGCGAATCCGTCGAGCGCGGCCGGGTCGTTCATCTCCAGCGCCAACATCGTCAACTGGCCCGGATGGGTCTCCACCAGGTCTCGCAGGGCGGTCGCCTGAGCCGGGTTGCGGGCGGTGGCGATCGCGCTCCAGCCGCGGCCGAGGAACTCCTGCACCACGCCGAACCCGATCCCTCGATTGGCACCCACCACGAGCGCAAGCCTTTGTCCCGCCATATCCTCAGTCCCTTCCGGTTCGGCGTCCGCACGCCACGACAACGGAGCGGACCTTACCATCAGCCTTCGCTGACATGTGAGCGGCAGTGGCCTTGTAAAGCGGAAATTCCGCCGCTGCGCGACAGAATGCGCTTCGGGGACCGCCTCAGGCCGATTATCCGTCCCGTCTCGCCGCCCTGCCCGTTCTCTGGAAACACTATCGTCACCGCAAGACACGTTATGCGAACGGCTGCGATACAAGAATCATTCCCATAGGTCAGCCAATGGCCTTACGATGGTCGAAAGTCCTTGGTTTGGAGTGACGAGCGTGCTCCTCAGCGGCGATTATGACGGCTCCATCGTCGCGATATTGGAAAGTCTGCGCGAAACCGCGGATCTCGAGGGTATCGCAGTCCTGGACCTGGCGGAATCCGATCTTCCGATACCATACAGTGCCGGGCTCGCGGGCCAGGGCACGGTTGCGATCGGACGCAATCTTCTGATCGCAGCTCCGGCCGCGACCTCCCATGCCGTTGCCGCGGACGGGCGGTCCGTTCTGGCCTGCCCCTGGGTATTGCCGCCATCGCGGCCCGGCGGCCTGCTGCTGTGGCGCGGCCCCGGCAGTCATCCCTGGCGCGACGAGGACCATAGCCTCGCCGCCTCCGTCGCCATGCTGCTGAACCTCGCCATCAGCGCCAACATCGGGCAAGTCGGGATCGACCGCCTCACCGGCATTCCCAACCGCCGCTGGTTTCTCGACGAAGCCGATCGGCATATCGAGCGGCTGGATATGGACGGCACGAGCGGCACGCTGTGCGTGATCGACATCGACAACCTGCGGCATCTGAACCTGACTCTGGGACGGCAATTCGGCGACCGCGTCTTGGTCCGCATGGCGAGCCAGCTTCGCGCCATGGTCCGCCCCGGTGACGTCGTTGCCCGCGTCGGCGCCGACACCTTCGCGATTTGGCAGACCGGCGTGGACCACCTGACCGCCGCGGAGCGGGCCGAGCGGCTATGCTCGCTGGGCCTGTATCAGGATGCGCCGGACGGCTGCACGGTGACGTTTTCCATCGGTATTGCCAGTCGCGATCCCGCATCGGGGGAGGACGTCCGCACCTTGCTCCGGCGGGCGCACATGGCGGCGCGGGAAATGAAGGAACGCGGCGGCGGCGGGTGGAGGGTATCGCAGTCGCAGGCCGTGCCGCGCGGCTCCGGCGTGACGGAATGAAAAACGCGACAGGCGGCCGGCGCGGCGCATTCCGTGCTTGCTCATCCGCGCCAGTAGGATGACAATCGCACGATGACGCCGGTGCAAGCAGTTCCCGTGCTTGACTCCGCTGCTCGATGTAGCGAGACGCGGCCCGATCAACCACGCCGCGTGCCCGGACCGGCTTTTGCGGCACTGGATCTGGGCACGAACAACTGCCGCATGCTCGTTGGCACGCCCTCCGGCCACGGCTTTCGTGTCATCGACAGTTTCTCCAGGATCGTGCGGCTGGGCGAGGGGCTGCACAGCACAGGCCGCCTGAACCAGGACGCGATGGACCGGGCGATGATCGCGCTGCACGCCTGTGCCGCCCGGCTGTCGCGCCGCCCCGTCCGCCGGGTCCGCGCCATCGCCACCGAAGCCTGCCGCCGGGCGACCAATGGCGTCGAGTTCCTGTCCCGCGTCAAGCAGGAAACCGGCTTCGACTTCGGGATCATCAGCAGCCGGGAAGAGGCCGAGCTGGCGTTGGAATCGTGCGCGCCGCTGCTGCCCTTCGACGGACGCCGGGCGTTGCTGTTCGACATCGGCGGCGGCTCGACCGAACTGGCCTGGATCCGGCTGACCGCCGGCCGCCCCGACCTCATCGGCTACGCCTCGCTGCCCATCGGCGTCGTGACCTTGTCGGAGCGCTGGGGCAATGCCGGGTTCTCGGAGCATGGCTTCGAGGCGATGGTCTCCGACGTGGTGGAGCGGTTGCGGGCGTTCGAGCGCATCCACTGCATCGCCCGGGAAATCCGCGACGGCGGTGTGCGGCTGCTGGGCACCAGCGGCACCGTCACCACGCTGGCGGGCGTTGCCCTGAACCTGGAGCGGTACCGGCGGCCGGCGGTGGATGGCATCGAACTCTGCGCGCATGAGGCGGCCAGTGCCCTGGCCCATCTGCGCTCGCTCGGGCGGGAGGGGCTGATCCAGCATCCCTGCGTCGGCGCCGATCGGGTTGAGCTGGTGCTGCCGGGATGCGCGGTGTTCGCCGCGATCAGCCGCATCTGGCCGGCCCCGCATGTGATCGTCGCCGATCGAGGCCTGCGCGAGGGCGTTCTGCTCCGCCTGATCCGCGCCGATCGGCTGCGCCAGGGCGGCCGGTATGGCGGTCGGCGGGTGGATGGCTTGCACGGATGAGCAAGTCGGTCGTCCCGCCGTCGCGCGGGCTGTCGGTCTCGGTCAAGACGGCCAAAAGCCGTAGTTCCGCTTCGACGCGCTGGCTGGCGCGTCAGTTGAACGATCCCTATGTGGCGGCGGCGCGGCGGCAGGGCTGGCGGTCGCGGGCGGCGTTCAAGCTGCTGGAGCTGGACGACAAGTTCCATCTGATCCGGCCGGGCGCTCGGGTGCTGGATCTGGGCGCGGCGCCGGGCGGGTGGACCCAGGTGGCCGCGAAGCGCGGCGCGGCGTCCGTGCTGGCGGTGGATCTGCTGCCGATCGATCCGATCGAAGGGGCGGTGATCATCCAGGGCGATTTCATGGACCCGGCGATGCCGGAGCGGCTGGCGGCGGAGCTTGGCGGCAGCGCCGATCTGGTGCTGTCCGATATGGCGCCGAACACCACCGGGCATGGCAGCACGGACCACATCCGGATCGTCGCCCTGGCGGAACTGGCGCTGGATTTCGCCGTGCAGATCTTGTCGCCGGGCGGGGCGTTCGTGGCCAAGGTGTTCCAGGGCGGCTCGGAGAAGCAGATCCTGGACGTGCTGAAGCGGAATTTCGCCGTGGTCCGCCACGCCAAGCCGCCGGCCAGCCGGAAGGATTCGAGCGAGCTATACGTCGTCGCAACGGGGTTCAAGGGGCGGGCGGAGTAGCGCGATAGTCCCGCGGCGTTGACGCCATCCGCCATTGCGGATTTGCTGGAAAGCATATCTTGATGGATGGATGGATGAAATGACGGCGCCGGATGCGAGATGGATCTGATCAACGGCCTGCAAACCTTTATCCGGGTCGTCGAAACCGGTTCCTTTTCGGCCGTGGCGCGAGAGACCGAAGCCAGCCAGTCCGCCGTCACCCGCCAGGTGGCACAACTGGAGGATCATTTTGGCGTCCGCCTGTTTCACCGGACGACGCGCAAGCTTAGCCTGACCGGCGAGGGCGAGGCTTTGGTCAGCCGCGCCCGGCATTTGCTGGAAGAAGCGGAAGATCTGCAGGACACGTTCGGCCGTTCCGGTGGCGAGCCGACAGGACGGGTCCGCATCGGCCTGCCGGTCGGCGCCGCGATCCTGCTGGTGTCCGACTTCAGGGCGCTGCTGGAACGTTATCCCGCGCTGTCGCTGGACCTCGTGGTCAGCGAGGAGATGGACGATCTGGTGGAGGAGCGCCTGGATCTGGCACTGCGCTTCGGCCAGTCGCAGGATACCTCGTTAGTGTCGCGCTCCATCGCCACGCTCGGGTTCGCGCCGGTCGCCGCACCCGCCTATCTGGAAAAATACGGCGCGCCATCGCATCCGTCCGACCTGGCGCACCACACCTGCCTGATCCTCGACGTGGGCGCGAACAGCACGCACTGGACCTTCACCGGGCCGGATGGGGCGGTGGATGTGGAGGTGGCCGGGTCGTTCCGGTCAAATAACACCTTGGTGCTGCGGCAAGCGGCGGTAGCGGGCTACGGCATCGCGCTGCTGGGCGATCCGCTCACGGTGGACGATATCCGGTCGAGCCGGCTGTACCGGCTGCTGCCGGACTATGTCGCGCGCCGGCGTCCGGCCTATATCGTCTATCCGTCGCGCCGGCATTTGGCGCAGCGCACGCGGGTGGTGATCGACTTCCTGGTCGAGCGATTTAAGAGCCTGGAGAACCGTTTGCAGGAAGGGCGGGCCTGGGGCGAGAACGAGGCGACGTGGCTGGTTTAGTTGCCTTAGAGAACCGATTTGTCACCGCGGCGCCGTTATGCGTCCTGGCAGGGTGGCGCAAAGCACGATCGCATCCGGGCGCGGGTCCAAAAGCCGCAGACCGGCCGGGATGGGACCCGTCGAAGCTTTTCCGCGAACCATGTCACCGACGATCGACAGCGCCGCCTGGAGCGTGGCCGGGCTATACGGTTTGTGCAGGCAGCCATGGCCGAAGCGCGCCTCTCGCACAACCCGCTCAGCTTCTCCTGTGACGTAAAGAATGCCCAAATCACCCAGATCGTTCGAGGCCGCAAGCTGATTGGCAATATCGGTGCCCAGTTCGCCACGGCCCAACTGCATGTCGAGAATGGCGATATCGGGATGATGCGTGCGCACCAGCGCAACCGCTTCCGCTACGTTGCCGGCAGTCCCCGGTACCTCATGGCCGAGATCGACAAGCGCTTCGGCCAGGAAATCAGCGAGCATTATGTCATCTTCGGCAACAATAATTTTCATAGCAAGCCTTTTTGACCATCAAAACGCGATTTACAGCCACAAGATCGCCGACGCCACTTCATGACGATTCAGTATACAACTATTGGTGATAAATTCAACGACATATTAGCGCTTGCGATAATTTCTCCCGCGTTGATAGTACGGCGCGGCGCTCAGAAGCGCCCAAGGAACCCTTCATGGCCCGTGATATCGACAGCCTTCTGCGTCAGCAGGCTGCCCTCGCGATCTTCGGATCATTTGCCTTCCAAGAAGACGACCTGATGAAAATCCTGAGTGAGGCAGCGCGAATCTGTGCCGAGTCGATGGGCGTCCAGTTCTGCAAGATCTGCCGCTACCGGGAGCAGGAGAACGACCTTCGGGTCGAGGCCGGCTTCGGCTGGCACGCCGGCGTCGTGGGTGAGGTCGTCTCCCGCGCCGACGAAAGTTCGCCGCAAGGCCGGGCATTCATCACCGGAAATCCGGTTATCGTTCGTAATCTAAAACAGGCAAACGGTTATCAGCCGCCATTGTTCTACGAAGAGCATGATATTGTTTCCACTGCGGATGTCCTCATCAAGGCCAGGGTGGGAACGCCATTCGGGGTCCTGGAAATCGACAGTTGCGAGCAGCAGGCCTACGATGAGCATGACATCCATTTCCTGACCGGCTTTGCGAATGTGCTGGCCGAAGCCGTGGCGACGAGCAACCGCAACCAGTTGCTGCGCGAAACCCTGGCCAGCATGCAAATACTGGTCGCCGAAAAAACCCGCCTTCTGGAACAGCGGGAGGTTCTGACGCGCGAGCTTCAGCATCGCGTGCGCAACAACCTGCAGCTTGTGAACGGTATGCTGGCCGAGCAACTGAAGCTGACCTCCGGCGCCTCCGAGCAACGGGCGATGCGCGGCATCATCCGACGGGTCATGACCCTGGCAACGGTCTACGACCATCTTCTCGGGGTCGGCATGGGATCCACCCTGGATTTCGGCGCCTACGCAAAGTTGCTATGCAAGAACCTGCCCGATCTTCAACCGGAAACGGCATTCGCGGTCAGCCTCGGCTGCGATGCCGAGCCGCTGTTTCTGGACCTTGCGACGGCGACGGCGCTGGGGCTCGTCATCGCGGAACTCGTTTCGAACAGCTACGAACATGCCTTCGCCGAACGCGCCGGATCGATCGTGGTCAGCGTTCGGCATGACGGGCAGTCGGACCGGGGGGTGCTTTCGATCTCCGACGACGGTAGCGGATATGTGGCTGATCCCGAGACGCGCCGGCACGGCGTCGGTTTGGCGCGGCGCCTGATGCAACAGGTCGATGGCACGCTCGATGTGGATGCCACCGCCGGAACGATTTGGACGATGCGGTTTCCCATCACAGTGGATTAGGCTTCGCGGTCGCGTTGCCGGCGGCTGCCGAGGCGCGGTAGCCTGCCGGCAACGCACCGGAGGATCGCCGCCATGCCGCAGTCTCTGCCCGCCATCACGCTTGTCGCCGTTCCCGGACGGCGGCGCCGCACCATCGAGATAGCGCAAGAGATCGAGCGGCGCGGTTTCGCCGGGATCTACTCGCCGAGTATGTTCGGCAACATGTCGCTGTGCGAGGCGCTGGCGTGGAATACGGCGACGATCCCGTTCGGCACCTCGATCGCGCCGATTTACCAGCGCACGGTGCTGGATTTCGCGCAGAGCGCGGCGGTGATGCATGAGGTCTCCGGCGGCCGCTTCCGGCTGGGCATCGGCGTGGCGCATGCGCCCTCGCATATCCGGATGGGTGTGACACCGGGCAAGCCGCTGGGGGATATCCGGCGGTTCGTTGAGTCGTTCCGGGCGCAAGAGGGTCTCGGTGTATTGCCGCCAATCGTTATTGCGGCGCTACGGCAGAAGATGGTGGCGCTGGCGGGGGAGATCGCCGAGGGGGTGGTGTTCGCCAATGCCTCCTTGTCGCACATGCCGGTGTCGCTGGCGGCATTGCCGGCGGCGAAACGAGACGATCCGGGGTTCTTCATCGGCAACATGATCCCGGTCTGCATCAGCGACGATGTCGAGGCGGCGAAGGCGGTGAACCGGCGGACGCTGACGGGCTATGCGTTCCTGCCGAATTACCGGAATTACTGGAAGGAAGCGGGATATGAGGAAGAAATGGCCGCGATCGAGACCGCTATCGCTGAAGGGTGGAACAATGACGTGCCGCGGTATCTGACGGATCGTTGGCTGGCGGACAACACATTGTTCGGTCCGGCGACGAAGGTGCGGGACGGGGTGGAGGCGTGGCGTGAGGCAGGGGTGCGGGATCCGGTGATCGTGCCGTCTTCGGCGGCGGGGAACCAGATCACGGCATTGGAGGAAGTGTTCGCGGCGTTCGGATAAGGCGATACCCTATCCCGGCCGGCGGGTCGATGCTGAGGTGTGAAATGCTTCGTAACCATCGCTTCCGTCTCCTGCCATAATCCACCCCTTCGGCGGCCGGTCTTGCAACTCGATGTGCGCGCCCCGTCCCGGCCGAGGTGCCTATACAATGTCATAACAATATGAACGCCCTCGATTGAATCTTCATTCATGGACACGATCGACGATTTGCACGACGATGTACCTCGATCAAGCGCCAATCTGCCGGAGGAAACGGCGGTGGATGTTGGAGGCTGGCTGCGCACCCTCGGCCTTGAGCGCTATATGGCGGCATTCTGCGAGAATGGCGTTAGCGGCGATGTGCTATTTCTGCTCACCGCCGATGATCTCAAGGAAATGGGCGTGGCGGCCGTCGGCGACCGCCGCCGTCTGCTGGCGGCGATCGCCACGCTGCGGGAAAGTGCTGCAACCTCCCGCGCGATCGTCGAGGCGCCGGGCGCCCGGCCTTTGTCGGCCGTGTCCGAGCGGCGGCAGATCACGGTGCTGTTTTGCGATATCGTCGGCTCGGCCACGCTTTCAGCCCGGCTTGATCCGGAAGATCTGCGCGAAGTGCTGGTCACGTATCAGGCAACCGTTGCTGAGGAAGTCGCCGGTAAGCATGGCTATATCGCGCGGTTCGTCGGCGACGGTGTGCTGGCGTACTTTGGCTGGCCGAACGCAGACGAAGCGCACGCCGAAAGCGCCGTCCGCGCGGGCCTCGGGATTATCGAGGCAGTCCGGCCCCAGCGGCTTTCAGTGCGTATCGGTATCGCAACCGGACTTGTCGTTACCAGCGACCTCATCGGTGTCGGTGCCGCGCAGACGGTTACCGCTATCGGCGAAACTCCGAACATTGCCGCCCGACTGCAGGCGTTGGCCGAGCCCGACGCGGTCGTAGCGAGCCACACAACACGTTCGCATCTCGGCCAAATGTTCGAGTGGGAGGACCTCGGGTACTGTCGCATTGAAAGGGTTCGACAAGCCGATAAGGGCTTGGCGTGCGCGGCAGGAGACGGGCGCAACGAGCCGATCCGAGGCCGTTCACGCGACCGCGCGTGCGGACTTGGTCGGCCGGCAGGAAGAACTGGGCCTGCTGCTGCGCCGCTGGCAGGAGGCGCGGTCTGGCGAGGGCCGCGTCGTGTTGCTTTCGGGCGAGCCCGGTATCGGTAAGTCTCGCCTGCTGGCCGCGCTCGAGGACAGGGTGACGGGCGAGCCGCATGTCAGCCTGCGCTACTTCTGCTCCCCGCACCATCAGGATAGTCCGTTCCATCCGGTCATTGTGCGTATGGGGCGGGACGCGGGCCTTGAGCGCCGCGACACCGCGGCCGATCGGCTGGCAAAGCTGGAGGCAGTATTGGCGCCGACAGCACCGCCCGCGGAGCATCTGGTCCTTCTGGCCGCGTTGTTGTCGGTCCCGATCGGCGATCGCGATCCGGTCCTGAAGCTGGATCCGCGGCAGCGAAAGGCCGGGACCATCGAAGCGCTATTGCGATGGTTGTCCGAATTGGGCCGGGCCGGGCCGGTGCTTATGATTTTCGAGGACGTGCACTGGGCGGACCCGAGTTCGATCGAGCTGCTTGACGCCCTGATCGATCGCGTTCCGGAGTTGTCTATTCTACTGTTGATTTCTTTTCGACCCGAGTTCGCGCCAACCTGGTTCGGCCAGCCGCACGTGCGGCTGATGGCCTTGGGCCGGCTCGACCGGCACGACGCCGCGTCGCTTGCCGCTCGGGTCGCGACGGAGCGCGCATTGTCGCCGGAACTGCGGGACAGGATCGTGAACCGGGCGGAAGGGGTCCCGCTTTTCATTGAGGAATTGACCAAGTCGATTGTCGAAGGTAATTTGCTTAATCGAAATGGAACGACACCGCGGCCGGATGTCGAAATCCCTGCGAGCCTGCACGATTCCCTGTCGGCACGCCTGGATCGGTTGCAGGGCGGCCGCGAAATCGCGCAGATCGGTGCTGTGATCGGTCGCGAGTTCAGCTTTCAAACGCTCAGCGATGTCTCCGGATTACCTGCCGACGCGCTCGAAGCGCCGCTGGCGGAGCTTGTTCGATCGGAGCTGCTCTTTCGTACCGGCACACCACCCGATGTACGTTACATATTCAAACACGTTCTGGTACAGCAGGCGGCCTACGAAACGCTGCTTCGGAGCCGCCGCCGGGAGCTGCATGCGCGCGTCGCGACAGCGATCATGCAGCGAATTCCGGACGAGGCTGTGCATCGATGGCAACTCCTGGTGCATCATGCAACCTTGTCGGACGACCACGAACTGGTAGTGCGGGCCTGTATTGGCGCGGGCGAACGCTCGCTGAAACTGTTCGCGCAACGGGAAGCCTACAGGCTGTCCGAACATGGGCTGCAGCATCTTGGCGGCCTGCCGGATGGCGAGCGGAGGGTCCGGTTCCACGTCAAGTTGCTGTGGATCAAGGTTCATGCCACCTATCGGCACGGGGCCGATGTCGCAAAGCTGGCAGACCAGCTCCAGGAAGTCGCGGATACTGCCATGGCGCTGGGACTTAACAATCAAGCGGTTGCGGCATTGCATGATAAATCGTGGCTGCTACAGTGGTCGAATGATTTCATCGGTGCAAGCGGAACTTCGCTGAAGGCGGAGGAAGCAAGCCGATACTCCGATGAAATTACACGGTGCTATCAGTTCACCAACACCAGCCGATGTTTGCTGGAGGTCGAACAGCAAGTCGGCCGCGCATTGGCCATGGTCGATGAAGCCGAAACCATGGCAAGAGCACTGCATCTGGAGTTCGTCGAGCTTGACTGGGCCCGCGCGCATGCACTTCGGTGGAAGGGCGATCTGGACTCCGCACACGCGCTGATGAGCCGAGCTGTCGAATTGGCCCGGTTGCGCGAGGAACGCTGGCGAGAGGTCGAATGCCTGATTTGGCTCGCCATGATAGATCTCGAGCGCCGGAACCTGCCCGCAGTCGAGCTGCGTTGTAACGAAATCGATGACATCGCTCGCCGCCTTGACCATGCCCTGCCGCCGGTTTCGACAGCTTTCCGCGCGCTGGCCCGGGTGCAATCATGCTCAAGCGATGCATCGCCCATGCTCGAAGCGGCCGTCAGGTCGTTACGGGATTTCGATGACAAGGCGCACCTTGCCTATGTGCTCAATGTCTCTGCCCAAGCTTTCATCGATCAGGGTCGGCAGGCACTGGCCCGGGCTGCGGCCGCGGAAGCGTTGACGGCCGCACAGGCCATGTCGCGGACGACGGAAACCGTCATTGCGAGCGCGATCCTCGCCCGTGTCGAATTCGGTCACGGCGACCTCGGGGCCGCGAGAACCCGAGTTCAAACATTGATCTCCGAATGCGATTTTGAAACCCTCAGTGCCAGGGCGAAATCCAGCCTCGTTACCGCGGCAAACGAAGTCGGTGTCGCGTTGGAATACACGCAAAAAACCGGGAATCCTATGCAGGGCCCCGGCAGGCCTTAACTGGAGGAGAGCGTCATGGATCTGATTATCGTCGAGCGCAGCTTTGACCATTCGCCATCCGACGCGGAGCTTGCCGAGGTCGCTGAACGGGAGAAGCACTGCAGGGAAATCCGGGCGATCACCTGGAAGCGGAGCCTGATGTCGAAAGACCGGCGGCGCATGATTTGCGAGTACGAGGCGCCCGATGCCGAAACAGTAAGACGGGTCCAGTTGGAGGCCGGTGCTCCATTCGATCGCATCTGGTCGGCGGAGGCGCATCTCTAACCGGACGCATCGAGCCGAAGCCAGGCCTCCGGGACGGCCTTGACCATTGCTCCGGCGTTGGCCACCGTCGTGCAGAATTTCTGGAAGGACATCTGCATGGCGACCCATGACGGCCTGCGTTTCGGCATTTTCCTCGCCCCGTTTCATCGCGTGGGCGACAATCCGACCCTGGCGCTGGGCCGCGATCTCGAACTCATCCAATGGCTCGACCACCTCGGCTACGATGAAGCCTGGATCGGCGAGCACCACTCCGCCGGCTGGGAAATCATTGCTGCCCCGGAAATCTTCATCGGCGTGGCGGCGGAAAAGACCCGCCACATCATGCTGGGATCTGGCGTCACCAGCCTGCCGTATCATCACCCTCTACTGGTAGCGCAACGTTTTGTCCAGTTGGACCACATGACCCGCGGCCGGGCGATGCTCGGCTGCGGCCCGGGCGCCCTGGTCTCCGACGCCTACATGATGGGTATCGACGCCGAGCGGCAGCGCGGGATGATGGATGAATCGCTCGGCGCGATCATGGCGCTGCTGGCCTGCCGCGAACCGGTCACGCTGAAAACCGACTGGTTCGAACTGCGCGAGGCCCGGTTGCACCTGAAACCATACACCAAAGGCGGGTTTCCGATTGCCGTCGCCAGCGCCACCAGCCCCGCCGGCGTGCTGGCGGCGGGCAAGCATGGCGTCGGGCTGCTGTCGCTCGGCGCCGGGCTGCCCGGTGGGTCCGCCAAGCTGGCCGACTACTGGCGGATGGGCGAGGCGGAGGCGGAAAAATACGGCAAGACGCTGAACCGCGACGACTGGCGCCTGGTGATCAACATGCACTGCGCCGAAACGGACGACCTGGCGATGGAGGAAGTCCGCCGCGGCGAGCGGGTGGAAACCCTGTCCTATTTCAGCGAAACGCTCGGCCGCCCGCCGATGCGCAGCGAGAACCCCCTGGCCGAGGGACTGGCGGCCGGATCAACGCTGGTGGGCTCACCGGAAACGATCATTACGGGAATTGAAAGGCTGCTCGGCTTCACCGGCGGCGGGGCAGGGGCGGTGCTGTTTCGCTCGCACGAATGGGCGAACCGCGAGCAGACGTTGCGCAGCTACGAGTTGTTCGCCCGCTGGGTCATGCCCCGGTTCCAGGGCAGCCTGGAGACGACGATCGGATCGCGGGAATGGGTCAGCGGGCACCGCGAGGGGATTTTTGGGCCGGCGATCGGGGCGCTGCGCAAGGCGTTCACCGATGCCGGGCAGGAGGTGCCGGAGCATATGCGGTTCCGGCTGCATACCGGGACGGCGGGAGGGTAGCAGATCAGAGCCGCCAACGCGGCTCCGTCCGGGACGGCGCGCACGCGATGAGGGCGACTCGTCCTGCCCACGGTCATGGCCGGGTTGTCCGGGCCACCTGTCGCGGCACGTGCTGCCGACCGTGTCCGATCCATCCGATATCGAGGCCGCGACACGCCTGCGGACCGATCCGGCCGGAGCGGAGGCGGAACTCGAGGAACTCCTGCGCAGCGACAGTTGGGACGGACGAGCCGGGCGATGGCGCGCGGAGGCCAACGAACCGATGGACCGGCGCCCGTCCGGTCACCCATGCCCGACAAAAGCCGCGGCGGCGAAATAACAGCCTGCCGCCACCAGCGCCGAAGCCGGCAGGGTAATCCCCCACGCGACGACAATGCTGCGCGCGATCCCCCAACGGACGGCGGACGCCCGCCGCGCCGCGCCCACGCCGACGATCGAGCCGGTTATGGTGTGCGTCGTCGATACCGGAATACCGAGCCAGGTCGCGCCGAACAGCGCCAGCGCCCCGCCGCTTTCGGCGCAGAATCCCTGCATCGGGGTCAGGTGGGTGATCCGCACGCCCACCGTGCGGACGATTCGCCAGCCGCCGCTCAAGGTGCCCAGCGCCATCGCCCCCTGGCAGCTCAGCACCACCCAGAACGGCACGTCGAACCCGCCGGGCAGGCGGCCCTGCGAATACAGCAGGACGGTGATGATCCCCATCGTCTTCTGCGCGTCGTTGCCGCCATGCGCCAGGCTGAGCGCGGACGACGACACGAACTGCAACACCCGGAACCGCCGGTCGACCGCGAACGGCGTGGACCGCACCGCCATCCAGGACACCGCCAGCACCAGCATCATCGCCAGCAGCAGCCCCATCAGCGGCGACAGCACGATGGCCGAGCCGATGGTCGCCAGGCCGCCCCAGACGACGGCCGACAGCCCCCCCTTGGCGATGCCGGCTCCGACCAGTCCACCCACCAGCGCATGGCTGCTGCTGGACGGGATGCCGAGCCACCAGGTCAGCACATTCCATACGATGGCGCCCGACAGCGCGCCGAACACCACCACCGGATCGACAAGATCGGGATGGATCACCCCGCTGCTGATCGTCGAGGCGACGTGCAGCCCGAACACCGTGAACGCGATGAAGTTGAAGAAAGCCGCCCAGAGCACGGCGGTGAACGGCCGCAGCACCCGCGTCGCGACCACCGTGGCGATCGAATTGGCGCTGTCGTGCAGGCCGTTCAGGAAGTCGAACAGCAGCGCCACGCCAATCAGCGCGGCGAGCCAGGGCGTGCCGATAAGGAAGTGGTTCACGGCGGCGGTCAGACCTGTTCCACAACAATGCCGTCGATCACGTCCACGACGTCCTCGCAGCGGTCAACCACGGCCTCCACCAGGTCGTAGACCTTCTCCACCGTCAGCTTGTAGCCGGCCGACCCTTCGCTCGCGAACAGCTTGCGCAGGCCGCGGTCCAGAAGGTCGTCGCCTTCTTCCTCGATGTGGCGGACCGCGATCGACATCGCGCTCAGGCGGTCCACGTTGCGGTCGATCGAGGCGAGCAATGGCATGCCGTCGCGCAGGGCCGTGGCCTGGCGGACGATGCAGTCGGCCATGCCTTGCATCTCCGGCGTAAATCCGACGCCGTAGCGCAGCATGCGCCGCCCGGTGTCCTTCATCAGGTCGATGGTGTCGTCCAGCGCGGTGATCAGGTCGAGGATCTGCGAGCGGTCGAACGGCGTGACGAAGGTGCGGTGGATGGCGAGCACTGTCTCGCGCGTCACCTTGTCGGCCGCGTGCTCCAGGCGGTTGATCTCCGCGGCGTGGTGTTCGGCCTGCCCGTCGCCCGACATCAGCGCGCGAAACGCTTCGGCGGCCGGCACGATCAGCCGCGAGTGTTCGCAGAATCGCTCGATGAACCGCTCGTCCCGCGGCAGCATGGAGCGGAAGGCGCGGATTAGAACGTTGCCTCGCTTCATGATCGAGGCCGTCCGGCAAGGGTCCGCAGGATCGCGGCCAGTTCCGGTTCGGCGACCAGGTCCGCGGCTTCCTCCGGACCGAGCCAGCGGGTCCGGCGCTCCGCCTGTTCCGGCCAGGCGTTGAGCTGGCGTTCGACGTGCAGCAGGAACACCTTCACCTTGATCCTGACATCCCCGGCCTCCAGCCGCTTCGCATAGTGGTAGCGGCCGATCGGCTCGGGCGGCCGGATGGTGCCTTCGATGCCGGCCTCTTCGTAGGCCTCGCGCGCGGCGGCGGCGCGAGGCGGCAGTTTCCGTCCGGGCCATCCCTTGGGGATGATCCATCTTCCGGTATCGCGTGACGTAAGCAGCAGAACCTCCAAATCCCCGCCCTCCTTAACGCGGATCGGCAGGGCGGCATACTGCTGCTTGCCGGCGGGTGGCCGGGCCTTCTTCGGCGGCTTTGGCTTCGGCATCCCGGCTTACGGTCCATGTGCAAAAGGCATCATGTAGCGCACCGGCCGCGCGGTAGCGACACATGTGTTGCTCCCGCGCCAGCTTGACGGGTCACGCCGGCGATGGTTGCGGGGCTGTCATGCCGCCCGTTCGGTCCGCGGCGCCGGACGGGCCTTTCGCCGCAGCATCGTCTCGAACGCCGCGAAGACCTTGCGCATGTGTGGCGGCTTGTAGGGAAACAGGCCGGGCGGGTCCATCATGTGGATGATCGCGGCGGTGTCGGCCTCGAACACCAGCAGGCGTCCGTCGCGGGTCTCGGCGCAGTCGATGGAGTAGTAGTCGAAGCCGAGCCGATCGTGCAGCGCCGCGAAGGCGGCGGCGTGGCGGCGGGCGAAGCCGGTGTCGAACGTCGCCATGGCATAGGCTTCCTCGGCCCGCTTGTCGGCCGACTTGGTCATGCCGGCGTTGAGGTAGTGCACCATCCAGTCGCGCGAGATTGCCTTGTGGCAGAGGAACGGCCGGCGATCGATGAAGGCGATGCGGTATTTGCGGTAGAAACCGTCTGGGGAGACGTAGTCCTCGAACGCAGTCAGGAAGAATTCCTGCGCGAAGGATGTTCTCAGGTAGGCCGAGATGCCGGCCTGCGTCTCCACCAGCGCCAGCCCCGCCCCGGCATGGGAGCCGATCGGCCGGATCAGGCACGGGTAGGGGCAGCCGAGCGGCGCGCCGGTGCGGACATGGTCGAGCAGGCCGGCGCGGGTCGCGGCGACAGCCTCCGGGGCGCGGATCTGCGGTATGTTTGCGAGGCAGTGTGCCAGCGTGTCGCGGGCGAGTGCCGGCAGCAGCGCCGGGTCGTTCAGCGCCGGGCGCGGCCAGGCGTCGAACAGGGCTTGCAGCCGGTTCAGCGTGTCCGGGTCGGCTTCGCTCTGGGCGAAGAACGCGACGTCGTGGTCCGGGATGACAGGCGGCAGGGGATGCTCCGGCCGCAGGTACAGCAGGTCCAGGCGAACATCGATCCCGTTGGTGATGAAGTCGAGCGGCGTGTTGACCATCAGGTCGCCGGGGCCAACCAGCGCCAGCAGCCGGAGCGGCTTGTGCGCCCCGGCGCGGACACGGAACACATGCGCGCGCTCGAGCGCCTGGTCTTGCAGGTCCAGCCCCTCCGCGCGGCGAAAGGCGAGTTGGCAGGCGATGGCGGTGTCGTAAAGGCGGCCGGCTTCGGCATCGCCGGTGTGGAACCGGGCGATCCGCTCGATCAGATCGTCGTAGCCGTTCCCCTGATAGGCGAAGCCGGTCAGATCGGCGGTGCCGAGGACCAGCGGCGGGACGAACGCATCGTCGAGAACGGGGAGGGCGGGGGGCATCGCGGGGGTCCGGGTGCGGTTGCGAGGACAGAATAGGCCGGAAAGGTTAATATTTCCTTTCCGGTGGGCGGTGGTGTCGCGATGTCGGCCCCTGCGGGCGGCGCGCGGGCCTTCGGAGATCCCGTCGCGCCGTGACACCTGTTGTGTCACGGCGCCTGAAACCAGCGTTCGAGGATAACCGGGGCAGCCCCCACATCACCGTTGCCCGCGGAGGTGAAACGGCTGCCTCACGCACCTGGCCGAAAGGCGAGGTAACTAACCTGCTCAAGTCGATGGCGTCCGGTGCTCCCGCCGCCCTGCATGACGCCGCCGCCAACCCCATATACACTCCCGCCCAACCAACAGGGAGTAACCCACCCATGAGCGCGACACAGGAAACAGCCACACTCGGCGGCGGATGCTTCTGGTGCCTGGAGGCCGTCTTCAAGGACCTCCGCGGTGTCACCTCGGTGATGTCCGGCTATGCCGGCGGCCACGTCGAAAACCCTGGCTACAAGGCCGTGTGCACCGGACGCACCGGCCATGCCGAGGTGGTGCAGGTCAAGTTCGACCCCGCGCAACTCGACTACGCCGATCTGCTGCGGGTGTTCTTCGCGATCCATGATCCGACGACGAAGGACCGGCAGGGCAACGACGTCGGGCCACAATACCGCTCGATCATCCTGACCCACTCCGACGCCCAGGCCGCCACGGCACGCACAGTGATGCAGGAAATCGAGACCGCGAAGATCTGGCCCGGCAAGATCGTCACCGCAATCGAACCCCTGACGGTGTTCTACGCGGCCGAACCCGAGCACCACGACTATTTCGCCCGCAACCCGTTCAGCGGCTACTGCCAGGTCGTCGTCGCCCCGAAAGTCGTGAAATTCCGCAAGCAGTTCGCCGACAGGCTGAAGCGCGACGCCGCGGAATAAAGCGGCATGGTAACCCTGGGCAGCGGCGACTACCGATACGAACCGGTGGACGACTGGCCGAAACTCCCGCCCGGCTGGTCGTTCAAGGAGATCGGCGGCGTCGGCGTCGACAGCAAGGACAACGTCTACGTCTTCAACCGCGGCGAACACCCGATGATCGTGTTCGACCGCGAGGGTAATTTCCTGCGCAGTTGGGGCGAGGGGGTGTTTCCCCGCGCCCACGGCGTGTTCGTCGCCCCGGACGACACGCTGTGGCTGACCGACGACGCCGATCACTCGGTGCGGCAATGCACGGCGGAGGGGAAGGTCCTGCTGACCCTCGGCACGCCCGGTGAACCGGCGCCGTACATGAGCGGGTTGCCGTTCCATCGCTGCACCCACACCGCGATGGCGCCGAACGGGGATGTCTACGTCTCCGACGGCTACGGCAACGCGCGGGTGCACAAATACGCCCCCGACGGGCGCAGGCTGCTGTCCTGGGGCGGCCCCGGCACCGATCCCGGGGAGTTCAACATCCCGCACAACATTACCTGCGACGCCGATGGCTGGGTCTATGTCGCGGACCGGGAGAACCACCGCGTGCAGGTGTTCGACGGCAACGGGCGGTATGAGACTCAGTGGAACAACCTGCACCGTCCGTGCGGCCTGTTCATGCCGGGCGGGAAATGTCCCATCTGTTACGTCGGAGAACTGGGTCCGGTGCAGCCGGTGAACCGCGACGTGCCTAATCTCGGCCCGAGGGTAACGATCGTCGATCACACCGGCAAGCGCCTGTCCCGGCTGGGCGGCCTCTGTCCCGGGCTGGGCGCCGACCAGTTCCTGGCCCCGCACGGGTTGTGCGTGGACAGCCGAGGGGATCTGTATGTCGGTGAGGTGTCCTGGACACAGTGGCCGCAGGCTTTCCCGAAGGACCCGAGGCCGGACGATCTGCGCTCGCTGCGGAAGTTCCGGCGGCTGGGGTAGGGACGAAGGGGCAATTCCAGGGCGTCATGAGTTGCGGCCTTTCGGGGCACGTCGTATCCCGCGCCATGTCCAGGCGCCGCCATTCTCGCTGTCATGGCCGGGCGTGTCCCCACGGGCGTCAGCATAAGGGGTCATGCGGAGCAGGGCGTTCGCCTCGTTCGTCATGGCCCGGCTTGTCCGGTCCACCTGTCGCGGCAGGTGCTGGCGGGGGTGGCCCGGACGAGGCCATGACGGTAAGAGAACAGGGCCCCGGGCAAACTTTTCCCCCCGCTTCCTCTTATCCTGACACGCCCGGCCAGCGGTGAGGGCGGGGGCGATGGCCAAAACCATCTCCGTGACCGCCTTATCCTGCCGCGTATGGGTCGTGTCCCCGCCATGACCGGATAGTCGAACCGCTTCGCCAACCCGAACTTGCCGTTTTACATGGCGTACCATATATTGGCACATCATCTAATCCGGCCGCCGAATGCCCATCACCAACCAACAGCCCCGCGACATCCTCGCCAGCCTGATCGCCCGCGCCGCCCGCCAATGGCGGCGCGCGGTGGATCGCCGCCTGCAACCCTTCGGCCTGACCGAGGCCACATGGCTGCCGCTGATCCACATCGCCCGCTCGCCGACGCCGATGCGTCAGAAGGACCTGTCCGCCTCGCTGGTGCTCGATGGGTCCTCGGTCGTCCGCCTGCTCGACGCCTTGGAAACCGCCGGCCTGATCGAGCGCCGCGAGGAAGATGGCGACCGCCGCGCCAAGACGATCGTCCTGACCGCGCAGGCACAGGCGATCATCGATCAGGTGGAATCCGCCTCCCGCGAGGTCCGCACCGCCGCCCTGGCCGGGCTTTCCGATGACGACATAAAAACCGCTGCGCGGGCGCTCGAACAGGTCTGCGTCAATCTCGCGAAAGCGCAGGACAAGGACGGGTGACCACGCCGGCTCCGGTCTCGCGGGCGACCACGCCCCTGAACCCGGCGACCCGGCTGATCGTCACGATCTGCACCATCGTCGCGACGCTGATGCAGTCGCTTGACAGCACCATCGCCAACGTTGCGCTGCCCTACATGCAGGGATCGATGTCGGCGAGCCAGGAAGAGATCAACTGGGTGCTGACCAGCTACATCGTCGCCGCCGCGATCATGACGGCGCCGACAGGATTCCTAGCCGCCCGGTTCGGGCGCACGCGGTTGTTCGTTACTGCCGTGAGCGGATTCACCATCGCCTCGGTGCTCTGCGGCCTCGCGCAATCGCTTGAGCAGATCGTCATCTTTCGTGTCCTGCAAGGCATGTTCGGCGCCTCCCTGGTGCCTTTATCGCAGGCGGTGATGTACGACATCTATCCGGTGGAGCAACGGCCCCGCGCGATGTCGATCTGGACCATGGGCGTTATGGTCGGGCCGATCCTGGGGCCGATTTTGGGGGGATGGCTGACGGAGAATTATAGTTGGCGGTGGGTGTTTTACATCAACGTTCCGCTTGGCGTGCTGACCGCGATCGGCCTGCTGATCTTCCTGAAGGAGGCCCCACGCAACAATTCCGTCCGCCTCGACTGGATCGGCTTTGGCGCGCTCAGTCTCGCCATCGGCGCGTTCCAGACCATGCTCGACCGCGGCGAGACGCTGGACTGGTTCAGTTCGGATGAAATCATGATCGAGGCCTGCCTGGCCGGGCTTGGCCTTTACGTCTTCCTTGTGCAATTTTCGCTGGCGCGCAGGCCGTTCCTGTCGCCGAGGCTGTTCACCGACACGAATTTTGTCGTTGGCCTGACGTTGTATTTCACCAACGGCATGATCATGTATTCCACGCTGGCTTTGTTGGCGCCATACCTCCAGACATTGATGAACTATCCGGTGGTCACCGCCGGCCTCGTGCTGGCCCCGCGCGGCGCCGGGCTGGCGGTGGCCGCCCTCGTCTGCGGCAGGATGCTCGGCAAGATCAGCGCCCGCACGCTGGTCGGCATTGGCTTCACCACCGGAGCCTGGGTACTGTACGAAATGACCGGCTGGACGCCGGACGTTTCGGAATGGACGATCATCCGCACCGGCTTTATCCAGGGCATCAGCCTCGGTTTCATTACCATCCCGATCAATATCATTACCTTTGCAACACTGCCCGCGGTGCTGCGGACCGAGGGCACCGGCATCTACAGCCTGGTGCGCAACCTCGGCAGCGCCATCGGCATTTCGGTGACCGGGGCGCTACTGCAGATCAACACGCAGGTGAACCACGCGGTGCTGGCGGGCGAGGTGACGCCGTTCAACCGCGGCTTCCAGACCGGCGCCGCCGCGCGCTTCTGGCACCTTGGTTCGGCGCAGGGGGCCGCGCTGCTGAACCTGGAGGTCACGCGGCAGGCCAGGATCATTGCGTATATCGATAATTTCAAGCTGATGCTGGTTCTGGCCGTCATCGCCCTGCCGCTGTTGCTGCTGACCCGGCCGCCCGCAGTGAAGCCGCCGCCGGCCGGTGCCGCCATTCGGCGATAAGATGTTTGGACTGGCGAGCCGTGGCATGCGTGGACACACCGGGAAGCCGGCATCGCGCTACCCGCCAGCAGGTGCCGCCACAGGTGGCCCGGACGAGCCGGGCCATGCGGTTTATGGCGAAAGTGGCTCTCATCGCTGACTGGTATTAAACGCGGACGGACGCGGATCGATGTGGCGCATGAGCGCTGCAAACTCCCGGGATCACGAACCGAGATCTATCTGATCAAGGCTAAGTCATGTTCGACATAGAGACGAATAGCCTGCAACCGCCCTATTTTCGGGCGCGCGCGGTTGCCCGATCCATTGCTTGCAATATCGAGTCGAACCGCTCTTGCAGCTCTTCCTTCCACTCCGGGCCGGCATGTGTGAATACATAAAGTTCGTTGTCGACAATTGCGCTGAGCACTTGTTTCGCGACTTCGACAGGCTCTATGCCGGCTTCTCCGAGTTCCGCCAACCGGGCGGCGAGCCGGCCGGCCGGACTTGCAGGGTCCGGCTTCACCGCCTGGCCGTATCGGGGCTGGCGATTGCGGCTGCTCGTCGGGATCCGAGTCCGCACGAACCCCGGGCAAACAACGGTCACACCGATCCCCAGATCGCCGATCTGCTTCGCCAGGCCCTCGGATATATTGACGACTGCAAACTTGCTGGCCGAGTAAGGGTTGAAGCCAAGTCCGCTGTTCAGGCCCGCCATCGAGGCGGTGTTGACGATGTGTCCGCCCTCACCGTGGGCGCGCATGTGCGGCAGAAACGACCGAATGCCGTGCACGACCCCCATCAGGTTCACATCGAGCACCCATCGCCAGCCATCGAGCGATATGTCGTCGATGCCACCGCCTCCGCCCGCAACACCGGCGTTGTTGCAAACCACGTGAACGTGTCCAAACGCCGCGAATGCCTCGTCGGCCGCGTGCTGAACGCTCCCGGAATTGGCTACGTCGCAGACCACGCCACGCACGTCCAAGCCGAGCGCTCGAAGGGTTGCGACAGCAGTTGCCAACGCGTCGGCCTCGATGTCCGCCAGCATGACGCGCATTCCGGCCTCGGCGAAGACCTGGCCAAGCGCCAGACCGATTCCGCTCGCTCCGCCTGTCACGAAAGCCGCCTTCCCGGCCAGGTCCCTCATGCCGTCACCCCCATCGTGTTCCCCCATCGTGTTCAATGACAAGCAATCCTGACGCGGACTGTCGAACCCGGCGAGCGGCAGCCCCCGGGACCTGTTCCGAAATTCGGCCTCGCCACGGGCGATCGTCACACGCGCCCCGAATTGGCCATCGGCGCCAGCAACGACCCTGCCGTCCGGTCCAAAGGCCCGAGACGGCGCGGCCCCGATCCGCGTTCATCTACGTCTTCATTACTAATACGGAACAATCAGGCGGGTGCCCATGGCGCATCGCATTCGGCGCCTGATCCACGTTGTAGGAAAAAATCCTTGACTACTCCCGCAACCGAAGGTAGAACCCAGCCTGGAACCTCACCAAAAGCGCCCGGCACAATGTCCCAATCCGCTACCCTGACAGACCGCCTGATGAACCTCATCGTCGCATTGCTGGCGCCGATGTTCCTCTGGTCCGCCGAGGGCGACGTCGCCCTGGCCCGCGCCGCGGCGGCGGAAACCGTGAAATCCTACGGCCTCACCGGCCGCGACGGCCTGTTCCGGGCAGCAAAGATCATCGCCTTCGATCTCGCCGCGCTCAGTTCCCTCAGTCTCGCGATGGCCGAGGACCTCGATCCCCCCCTGGTCGTCCGCCTGCGCGGCAACGCCCACAGCATGGACCGCGCCGCCGAGCGCAACCGCGCCGCGCTTGACCAGGAACGCAGCACCGCCGCCGCCGCGCAGACGGCGCGCCTGACCGCGGAACGCGCGGCAGCCTCGGTCGCTGAAGCGCAAAAGCTGGTGCTGGACGCCAAGGCCCGCACGCTGCCCGATGCCCCCGTCCGTGCCCCGATGGCCGATCGGCGGCACCAGGCCGCCCGGGCGGGCACAATGGCGGATGTCGCCGCGAAGTTCCCCGCCGGCCTCAACACCCTGCCGCCCGCCGAGCGAGCTGCCGAAATCATCCGAATCGAGGCCCTGACCAGCGCCCTCCCCACCGGCGCCGTCCCGATACCCCCGGTCAACCGTCCCGGCCGCTGACCCTTACGCCGCCTTGCGCTGCCGCGGCCATTGCGCCGCCACCGCGGGCAGCACCTGCTCCACCAGAAGCCGCGTCTGCGCCAGCATGTCCGCGTCGCCCCGGGCCACCGGCCGCAGGATGAACTTCGACGCGCCCGCCTCCACGTAGGCGCGCAGCCGCTCCAGGATCACCGCCGCATCGCCCATCGCGAACGCTTCCCGCGGATCGCGGCCGGTGCGCGCCTGGTATCCCTGCATCTCCCGGGCCACTCCCGGATCGTCCGCGCCGCCGAAGCGGAAGCCGAACGCCGCACCGTAATGGTCGTCCTCGATCGTCCGTCCGGTCTGTGGCAGCGCCGCCTTGATCCCGGCGATCACCGCCGCCACCGTCGCGGGCGTTTCCGCCCCCGCCTGCCAGCCGGTGCCGATGCGCGCCGTTCGCAGCACGGCCGCCCCGGACGAACCGCCGATCCACATCGGCAGGTCGGGTTGCGCGGGCAGGGGAGAGATGCAGGCCCCGGTCAGTTGGAAATGCCGCCCGGCGTAGTCCAGCGTCTCCCCGGCCCAGAGCCGGCTGATGATCTCCAGCGCCTCATCCGTCTTTCGTCCGCGGGTCGCGGTGTCCAGGTGCATCGCGGTCCACTCCGCCCCGCGCGGACTGCCGATGCCGAATCCCGGCAGCAGGCGCCCGTTCGACAGCACGTCGATCGTGGCGCATTGTTTCGCAAGCAACACCGGCTCCCGCATCGCCACGGACACGACGTTGACCCCGAACTTGATGCGCCGCGTCCGCCCGGCGATGGCGGCGAGTGTGGTCATGCTTTCCAGGAACGGCGTGCGGCTGACCAGGCGGTCGGTCTGCCAGATCGAATCGACGCCGCCCTGCTCGCACAGATCGACCCAGCGCCAGAATCCGTCCGCGGTGTCGAACGGATACTCCATGATTCCGACGCCAACAGCGATGGTGCGCGCCATGTCCGGCCTCCCTGATGCCCCGGGCCGGAGTGTGGATGGAAATGCCGCGGCTGTCACAGCCCCGGCCGCGTGCTCCCTTGCGAACCCCGGGGCCGTCGGTCACAACCCGCGCCGGTGAGAAGCCTGATCAAGGAGACCCCGACCCGATGAAACGCCGACTGATGCTCGCCCTGGCGGCAAGCGTGCTGCCGCTCGCCGTTTGGGCGCAGACCCCCGAACCGACCGCCGCGCAGCCGGACCTGCCGAAGGAGCAACTGGTCATCGTCAGCCGCGGCGGCGTGGAGCACCCCTTCGCCGTCGAGATGGCAATGAAGCCCGAGCAGCAGACAGCCGGGGAAATGTTCCGGACCTCGATCCCGCCCGACGGCGGCATGCTGTTCGACTGGGGCTTCCCGAAAGCCAGCCAGATGTGGATGCGCAACACGCTGTTGCCGCTGGACATGGTGTTCATCAACGCGGACGGCACGATCCGCTCGATCGCCGAGAACACCACGCCGCGCAGCCTGGCGGTGATCGATAGCCGGGGTCCCGTGCGCGCGGTGCTGGAACTGCCGGGCGGCACGACGGCGAAGCTGGACATCAGGGTAGGGGACACGGTGAAGCAGCGGATCTTCGGCAACGCCGGGTAGATCAGGGGCGCCCAAGAATTTCTGCTTCAGACCGACGGCTTTCTTAAAGGGTCATGGCCCGGCCTGTCCGGGCCACCTGTCGCGGCAGGTGCTGGGAGGGGTGGCCCGGACGAGCCGGGCCATGACGGCGCGGGGTTGACTGCCGGATTTGCTTGTTCCCGGGCGTCGCCTCAGGCGTCACCGGGAACGGGCGGACCCTCGTTCATCCGCGGATTTTTCGGCGAACTCGACCATTGCGTCAACGGCACGGCCAATCCGGCCGCCCCGGCTTGTCCAAATCGACAGGACGTTTGACACGGTAAGCCCCGCTCTGCGATACCCGCACGCTTCCCGCGGTCGGGGTGTGGCGCAGCCTGGTAGCGCGCCTGTTTTGGGTACAGGAGGTCGTGGGTTCGAGTCCCGCCGCCCCGACCATTTTTGCTCTGGAGTCAATTCTCATGCGTGCCCGCATCTTCCAGCCGCCGAAGACCGCCATGCAATCCGGCTGGGCCAAGACGCATGCCTGGGCGATCGAGTTCGTTAACGACCACGCCCGTCGCCCGGACCCCCTGATGGGCTGGATCGGCGGCGGCGACACCCAGAGCCAGGTCAAGCTGACCTTCGAGACCCGCGAAGAAGCCATCGCCTACGCCGAACGCGCCGGCCTTCAGTATGACGTCGAACTGCCGCAGTCCCGCCGCGTGAAGCCGAAAGCCTACGCGGACAACTTCAAGTGGGGCCGCATCGAAAACTGGACCCATTGACCCGCTGCTGATGTCCGATGGCGGTCTATACCGAAGTCACCGATGAGGCGCTGGAAGAGTTCCTGGCCGGCTACGACATCGGCACCATGGTCGCCTACCGCGGCATCGCCGAGGGCGTGGAAAACTCCAACTACTCGCTGAAGACCACCCGGGGCGACTTCATCCTGACCTTGTATGAGAAGCGGGTGGACCCGGAGGAACTGCCGTGGTTCCTCGGCCTGATGGAGCATCTGTCGCGGCACGGCCTGGTCTGCCCGCAGCCGGTGCGCGGCCGCGACGGTTCGGCGCTGCGGCACCTGAGCGGGCGGCATGCGGCGATCACCACCTTCCTGCCGGGCGTCTGGCCGCGCCGAGTGCGGCCGCAGCATTGCGGCCCCGTCGGCACCACGCTGGCCACGCTGCATCTGGCCGGGGCCGGGTATCAGCCGCGGCGCGCCAATACACTCGGCCCGGACAGTTGGGCCCCGCTGCTGGAGCGCTGCCGCGACCGCGCGGATGAGGTGCAGGCGGGATTGGCCTGGCAGCTCGATGCAGCGCTGGCGACGATCCTGGCAGGCTGGCCCTGCGGGCTGCCGATCGGCCACATCCACGCCGACATGTTCCCCGACAACGTGTTCTTCCTGGATGATCGGCTGTCCGGCGTGATCGACTTCTACTTCGCGGCGACCGACCTGCTGGCCTACGACATCGCCGTCTGCCTGAACGCCTGGTGCTTCGAGCCGGATTTCTCCTTCAACGTCACGAAAAGCCGCGCTCTGCTGGCCGGCTATCAGTCGGTGCGCCGCCTGTCCCCGGCCGAGCAGGATGCGCTGCCGGTGCTGTGCCAGGGCGCGGCGATCCGCTTCCTGCTGACACGGCTGTTCGACTGGCTGAACACGCCGTCGGGCGCGCTGGTGACCCGGAAGGACCCGCTGGAGTATCTGCGGCGGCTGCGCTTCCATCTGTCCGCGACGAACGGGGCCGCCTATGGCCTCTGACGACATCGTCGTCTCGCTGCCGCCCGATCCGGACAAGGTGGTGAACATCTGGACCGATGGCGGCTGCAAGCCGAACCCCGGTCCGGGCGGATGGGCGGCGATCCTGGTGTTCCGCAATGTGGTCAAGGAACTGTCCGGCGCCGAGGCCGCGACAACCAACAACCGCATGGAACTGACCGCCGCGGCGATGGGGCTGGAGGCGCTGACCCGGCCCTGCCATGTGGTGGTGCATACCGACAGCCAGTATCTGAAGAACGGCATCACCCGCTGGATCGCCGGCTGGGTGCGCAAGGGCTGGCGCGGCTCCGTCGGCGATCCGGTGGCGAATGTCGATCTGTGGAAGCGCATCCTGGCGGCGGCGGAGACTCACCGGGTGGAGTGGAAGTGGGTGCGCGGCCACGACGGCAACGACATGAACGAGCGCGCCGATCGGCTGGCGACGGAGGCAAGGCGGGCGGCCTTCGGGAGCGGCTAGCTCCGCCCTTGACCTTTTTCCTCCAGCCAATGGGTCGCCCGGGCGGCGAATCTGTCGAGTTGCTCGACCGCCGGGGCGGCCGTCTCCTGTGAGAACGATCTTGCTCCATATTGGACTTCGTCCTTGATGGACAGCAGGCTTCTCAGGTCGGTCAGTCTTCCGTCCGGCAGGTCACGCCCCACACAGTCCCGCGGCAAGGCCGGTGCGGTTGCATGGTCCTTTTGGTTGACGCAGCCATCCGCGGCAATTGTTACCGCGTCAGTATACGCGATCGCAGCCAGGATCGCGGCGCTGAGAACCGGGGCGCGATCAAGCCCCTCGCGTTTTGCCAACGCCAGGGCGTCCTGTGCGACGCGGTAAAACGCCCGAGCCTTGCGAGGCCGCCCGCCCGCCTCCCGGCGATCGACGCCCCGTTTCGCGTTCTTGCCTCCCTTGGTCATCCGACGCGGATTTCCGGCTGGAATTGCCGTGCCAGGACGCTCGGCGAGGCCCCCAGAAAGACTTTACAATCCCGCTCGGTGTCGGCCCAAGGCGAATGTCCGCTGTCGATCAGTAGCCGAAGATCGTCCTTCGTGAGGGCGGTCACCGATGGCCTCAGGCCGGTCAGATCGGCCGCCTTGGACAGCCGGTGTCCCCGGCGCGGCAGCCCACTCATTTCGCCGGCATCGGCCCCCGCATCACCGGGTGCGTCAGCTCCGCCTTCACATCGACCGACGACCGCTCCCCCAGCTTTCCCGCATGTTCGGCCAGCCACGTCTCCGCCGTGTCGTAGCCCGCGTCCCGCAGCATCAGCAGGAAGTTCAACGACGTGCTGCTCTTCGACACGAATCCGAGTTTCTCCAGGAACCGGTCGTTGCGGATGGCATGGATGCGCACCGGCCTGTAACGCCCGGGATACGCCACCCCGGCCGCCTTCAGTTCCGCCAGCAGGCTGTTGACCGCCTCGATGGCATTCACCTCCAGCACGACCGACGCGTTGAACGTGATCTCGTTCAGCCGATCGAGGATCCCGGGGGCGCTGAACGGCGGCATGCCGTCGCGGTGAAACGGATTGACCAGCACCAGCAGCAGGTCCTGCGCATGATCCAGCAGCGGCGCGAGCGACGGGTTGCCGAGATAGCCGCCATCCCAGTACGGCACCCCGCCGATGCTGACCGTCTTGAAATCCGTCGGCAGGCAGGCCGACGCCCGCAGCGACTCCACCGAAATGTCCGGCTGGCTGAAGATCGTCCGCGCGTTGTCCGTCACGTTCGTCGCCGTCAGGAACAGCCGCGGCTCAGCCGCGGCGTTCAGCGCCGCAAGCTCGGCGGCCGGGAACGCGTCCGCGACAATGGGCGCCAGCGCGTCGGTGTAGAACGGGTTGGTGTAGGGCGAGACGACCAGTCCGATCGCCTCCAGCGCGATCGCGACCGGCGACCAGTCGAGGTTGAAGCCGAACGCTCCCGGTTCGCCGAAGAACAGCCGGTTGCCGCCGAGGAACCCGCCGCGCGCCACGGCCCGCCAGAAATCGTCCAGCTTACGCCGCGCACAATCGGGGCCGCCCTGAACCAGCCCGCTGGCCGTCAGCGCCGCGTTGAACCCGCCCGCGCTGGTCCCGCTGATCGCGGCGAACCGCAGCCGATCGGCCGCGACCTCCTGGAGCAGGCGGTCGAGCACGCCCCAGGTGAACGCGCCATGCGAGCCGCCTCCCTGAAGGGCGAGGGCGATACGCGGGGTCTGCTTTGGCATCGGGCGGCTCCGGCAAAACGGCCCGGGCGAAATAGCACCATTCTCACAAACTGCTGAGAGTCAATCGCCGTGGCTGACTTCGTCCGCCGCTTTGGTCAGCATCCCGACCGCAGGGAGCAAACATCCATGTCCATTCTCATCGGCGAACAAGCGGTGGTGATCGGCGCTGGGCTGGGCGGCCTGACCGCGGCCGCGGCGCTGTCGGATTACTTCGCCAACGTCATCGTGCTGGAACGCGACGCGCTGCCGTCGCAGGCGTCCTGGCGCAAAGGTGTCCCGCAGGGGCGGCACCTGCATCTGCTGCTCGCCGGCGGACAGATGGCCCTGGAAGAGCTGTTCCCCGGCTTCGGGCAGGATCTCGCCGCGGCGGGCGCGGTGCACCTCAACCCTGGCCTGGACGCCCGCGTCGAGCAGCCCGGATACGACCCGTTCCCCCGGCGCGACCTTGGACTGACCGTCTATGCGATGTCGCGCCCGCTGCTCGAGCACGTGGTGCGGCACCGCGCCGGCCGCATCGGCAACGTCGACATCCGAGAGAAATGCAACGTTCGCGAAATCATCGCCGCACCCGGGGGCGCCGCCGCAACCGGCGTGCAATACGAAAACGCTGACGGGATCAGCGAATTTCTGCCGACCGAGATGGTTGTGGACGCCTCGGGGCGCGGGCTGCCGACGTTGACGTTCCTGGGGGCGCATGGCCACAAGCTGCCGGAGGAAACAACCATCGGCGTGGACATGCGCTACGCCACCGCCGTCGTCGCACTGCCCGCGGCAAGCGACTGGAACGCTGTCGTTTCATTCCCGGACCCGCGCGCCAACTGCCGCAGCGGCCTGCTGTTCCCGATCGAGAACGGCCAGTGGATGGTGGCGCTTGGCGGCGTGAACGGCGACGCGCCGCCCGGCGACGCCAATGGCTTCAAGGCCTTTGCCGCAACTCTCCGCACCCAAACGATCTCCACTGCGATCCGCGACGCCGCGTTCATCGGCGAGATCGCCCGCTTCGCCTTCCCCGGCAGCGTGCGCCGTCATTTTGATCGGCTAACGAAATTCCCCGGGGGGCTGCTGCCCGTCGCCGATGCCGTCTGCCGCTTCAACCCGGCCTTCGGCCAGGGCATGAGCGTGGCTGCGATGGAGGCCTGCATCCTCAAGCGGCTGCTGGGGACACAACCCGAGCAGTTGGCGCCGGCGTTCTTCCGGGCAATTCAGTCGGTGATCGAAACGCCATGGGGCGTCGCCAAGGCGGATTTCGTTTTTCCTGGGACAACCGGCGAACGGCCGGCGGATTTCGAGGCCACGATGAAGTTCCAGGCCGCGCTGACCAGGCTCGCCGCCCGGGAGCAGCCGATCCACAAACTGGTTACGGAAGTGCGACATCTGCTGAAACCCGGCAGCGTCTATCGCGAGCCCGCGTTGGCGCAGCGCGTCATGGCCGAAATGGAGGCCCACCCGTAGCCAGGGCGGCAGGCGGGTGTCGCGCCTGCCGCCCGCGTTCTAAAATCCGACAGGTTTGCCGGCGCTTGCCGCATTCACCAACGATTTGAACGGCAGGCCCGCGACATCGTTTTGATGCGACGGCGGGACCACCATGGCATCGGTCCAGATGACTTCGCCATAGCCGAGCGCGAGGCAGCGCGCCTCAATCCGGCGTCTTGCCTCGTCGGCGGTGGCGACGACCTGATATTGCGGGATCTCCCTCAGGTCGGACCCGCGGCCACAATTGACGAAAGTCGTGTAAAACAAACCGTGCTCGATTTCGCACAGAGTCGCACGGACCGGTGGTCCCTGCCTGCTTGCCGCCCCCATTGTCATCCCTTTCCATATGCTCGCGCGTCCGGGCGATCCGGGTGGCCACTGAAAGCGCGAATTTTGTTGCCGTAAGTCAAACCAGCATCCGCGGCGGCCTGGCCACCCGCGGACCTTGTCCGCAATCCAAAACGTAAAAGTGCCACGCCCGGCGGCACCGTTCACCGCATTCTGATGACGATCGGCTTCCGCCGGTCGTGACCCTTCGCGGCCCGATTCGGATCTCCCGCCGGGCCGTCCTTGGACAACGAAGGGCCGTAACCTCCCGAACGCCGCTCTGAACTCCCGCGCACCCCTTTATGACCGGGATAGTTGCCAGCCCCTGCCATTGGTTCGCGCGATCACGGCGTGCCTTCTACTTCAGCGGCGGCACGTTACGAACGTGGTGGCAGGCTGTCATTATACTGTGTTAGTTTTTTGCCGCAATCCTCAAGTTAGGCGAAAAACCGGGGCAGGGTGGATCAGGCTTTTTAAAGAAACGCCATGTCTAAATTGTTGTAAAACGCCTGCCGGTTTCAGTCGATTTGACTTTCGCGCATCAGTTGGCGCCGCTCGAAATAGCCGCCCCCGACACCGGACGTGCCGCCGAGATGCAGGTAGTCCTCCTTGATCTCGGCGATGAGCTGCAGCCTCTCCAAATCGTGCAGAACCAACAGACGCTGTTCCAGACTGAGCAGTTTGGTTCGCCGGAACTCCTGCAGGACGCGGTTGACATGCACCGGCGTCAACCCGAGCGCGTCGGCCAGTTCATTTTGTGTCAACGGCAGGGTGACACAATGGTCTTGCGCCAGACCGACGAGCCTGTGGCGCCAGTATAGTTCGCACAACAGGTAGGCGACCCGGCCGCGCGCATCCCGCCGCCCCAGGGCGACGATTCGCTCGCGCAGGATCGCTTCTTCCTGCAGCGCGCTCCGCCACAGCGATGTCGCGATGAGCGGACGTTCGAAGGTCAGGTCGATCACCTCCTGCCACGCGACCCGGGCGAGCAGGACGGGCGTGATGGCAGCGATCGAATGATCCATGCGGCCGAGCAGGAAGACATGCAGATCGCAGATGTCGCCCGGAATCAGGAAGTTGGTGATCTGCCGGCGCCCGTCGCCGAGAATGCGGTAGCGGCACGCGAGGCCCGCATGCAACAGGAAGACGGCGCGCGGCACCGTGCCCTCCGCGACAATATCCTGATGCGCATCGACATGCTCCAGGCCGCCGCCGACGCCATCGAGCGTACGCATATCGGCGGCTGAAAGCGGAGCGAAATTCGCCAGCTTTCGTGTCAGGGGGCTGCCTGCCGGTTGCGAACCGGCGGTAATGGCGTGGTGTATCGACACGGACGGAACAGTTTGGTGGGCCGACTGTCAGGCAAATCCTGGCCCGCAACGGATACCACCCTATGATGTACCGCCGCTACGTTTTCTGCGCGAGGAAATGCAGAACATGCCAGGTGAACTGATCCGGGTCCTGGAGGAACGAGAAATGGCTCGTGCCGGGCAGAATCAGCAATTCCGCCGCCGGAATCCGGGCGGCGATCTGTTCCGTGTGCGGCCGCTTGATCGCCTCGTCATGATCGCCGTCGGCGACCAGGACCGGCGTCCTGATCGCGGAAAGTTGTCCGGCCGTCCAGTTCGGCTGTGTCGCCCACATCTTGCTGATGGCATCGACGAAGGCGGCGTAGTCTCCGGGCGTACTGGACTGCTGCCGGTACTCGCGGCCGGCGCGTTCGATGAAGGCGGCGAAGGTCGGGTTCTTTTCGACGCCCTCGACGACGCCGGACGGATCGGTGTTGGCCGCGAAGGCGAAAAGTTTCGAAACCCGCCCGGGATGGCGGATCGCCAGGTCGAGCCCGATGATGCCGCCGTCGCTCCAGCCGACGACGGCCGCCTGGCGGATTTGCAGGAAGTCCAGCAGCGCCACGACATCGTCCGCCATCAGGTCGTAGCCGTAGGGACGCGCGTCACGCGTGCTGCGGCCGTGGCCCCGGCTGTCGAGCACGATGGCCTGGTGGTTTTGTGCCACCGGCGGGATCTGGAGGCCCCAGTAATCCGCGTTGGCGAGGCCGCCATGCAGGAAGACCACCGGTTCGCCCTGGCCGAACACGGCATACCAGAGCTTGATCCCGTTCACCGGCGCGTATCCGCCGCGCTCGGGTCGCGGCAGCACGGGCGTCGGCGGCAGTTGCAGCCAGAGCGGTTGCGCCGCCCGCGCGCCGGGCGCAAGCATCAGGGCAGCCGCGGCGAGGCTTTGGCGACGAGTGATCACGGCTCGATTCCGTTCGACCAGCGGAACCTGTAGGGTACCTGAGGGCAGGGCGCCCCTGCAAGCTCAGCCGGACCGGGCGGGTCGTTCGGCTAAAATACCGCGATCGGCTCTGCGATGACCGGTGCGGCCACGTGACTGAGCTTCAACCGTTCTTCCGCCAATAGTTCTTCGAGCAGGCGCTGCTCCGCCGGATCGGTTGCTTCCCGAAGCAATTGCTCGAAGCGATTGATATTGCACTCTGCAACGAAACGTTCCATGTGCCACCTGTGAAATTCAATGAGACTAATGCACATCCGCGGCCCTGCGATGAGGCGAGGAGAGCCGCCGCGCGACTTATACTCGCGATTGTGTGATATGGCTATGGGAAACTGTGAGATTTGGAGGGGTTTGGCCGGGCTGCTTGCCTTGTGGAGACGCGGTGCGGAGGTTGCTTCAGCCGCGGCAGTTGGGGGGTCAGCGTATGTGGGCGTTCTTTCTTGCTTTTAATCGCGGACACGGACGAGGGCCGCTGAGGGCTCCGGAGAGGGAGAGGCGGCCGAGCGGCCGCCATCCACGGCCTCCGCCTGGATCGGCACCGTAAGGCGTGGTTGGTGCGCCTGCACGGACCAAGGCGGCCAAGGCGCGGTGGCTCACCCGATACGATTCGGTTCAGTTAGGCGACGCCCAAAAAATTACCGCTTCAGGAAGGCGGCTTCCTAAAACGTCGTCCGGGCCACCTGTCGCGGAACCGTGCGGAGGGGGTGGCCCGGACGAGCCGGGCCATGACGGAAGGGGGAGGGACACCCCGGATTCGCTTACTCTTGGGCGTCGCCTTATTTCCGGGCAAACCTCATGTGCCGGGGGCTGCCGGCGGTCCGGACAACCGGCTCTGGCCCCGGCGGCTGCCCCCCGTCTCAGCGGCTCTCGCGCTTCTCCGTGGTGAGAATCGGTAGATCGAACTCCTCCGGCCGAACCGGCGTCGCACCACAGCGAGGCCAACCTCCCTCAATGCAGATGCAGCAACGCCTCCGCATGCCGAACCTTCCCGGGGTTGATCAGCTTCCCTGAAGCCACCCGCACCGAATGCAAATTCCCCTCGATCTCCCGCGTCCAGAAATCCAGGAATTTGTGCAGCACCGGGTATTGCGGCGCGATATCAAGGTCTTGCCAGATGAATGTCTGCAGCAGGGCCGGGTGGTCCGGCAGGTGGTAAAGGATCTCGGCCGTGGTCAACCGGTAGTTCTGCAACTGCCGAACAAGGCTCATGGCTGTCTGGCTTCCTTTCCGAGCGTGCGACGGCCGGGCGAGGCGAATGCCGGCCCCATGACAGGATCATGTCGGAGCAAACCCGCCGTACGCAACAAGAAACACAATCTTTTCAGAGCCTTAGCACTCGACCCAAAAGAGTGCTGCCAAACGCTTGACTTTCATTCATGTCGAGGCTAGATCGCTGGCACTCCCGACCGGGGAGTGCTAACAATCGACCGGGTGCTCACAGGAGGCCCGGTTTCGAAGGTTGGCCGTCCGATCAATCACTGGCTGAGATCGTACTCAGGAGCGTTCATAATGTCTTTCCGTCCCCTGCATGACCGGGTCGTCGTCCGGCGCCTGACCGCCGAAGAGAAGACCGCCGGCGGCATCATCATCCCCGACACCGCCAAGGAAAAGCCGATGGAAGGCGAAGTCATCGCCGTCGGCCCGGGCGCCCGCAACGAACAGGGCCAGCTCGTCGCCCTCGACGTCAAGGCCGGCGATCGCATCCTGTTCGGCAAGTGGTCCGGCACCGAAGTGAAGCTCGATGGCGAGGAGCTCCTGATCATGAAGGAGTCCGACATCATGGGCATCATCGACGTGTCCGCCAAGAAGAAGGCCGCCTGAGCGCGCGCCGCTCCGCCTCGCTGGTGTGAATACACATAGAATAAGGGAATACGAATAATGGCTGCAAAGGACGTTCGCTTCGGCGGCGACGCTCGTCAGCGCATGCTGCGTGGCGTGGACATTCTGGCTGACGCCGTGAAGGTCACGCTCGGCCCCAAGGGCCGCAACGTGGTCCTCGACAAGAGCTTCGGCGCCCCGCGCATCACCAAGGACGGCGTCACCGTCGCCAAGGAGATCGAGCTGGCCGACAAGTTCGAGAACATGGGCGCCCAGATGGTGCGCGAAGTGGCCTCGAAGACCAACGACATCGCCGGCGACGGCACCACCACCGCCACCGTGCTGGCCCAGGCCATTGTGCGTGAGGGTGCGAAGGCCGTGGCCGCCGGGATGAACCCGATGGACCTGAAGCGCGGCATCGACAAGGCCGTTACGGCCGTCGTCGAGGAACTCGCCAAGCGCACCAAGAAGATCACCACGCCGGCGGAGACCGCGCAGGTTGGCACCATCTCCGCCAACGGTGAATCCGACATCGGCAAAATGATCGCCGAAGCGATGCAGAAGGTCGGCAACGAGGGTGTCATCACCGTCGAAGAAGCCAAGGGTATCGCCACCGAACTTGACGTCGTCGAGGGCATGCAGTTCGACCGCGGCTATGTCTCCCCGTATTTCATCACGAATGCGGAGAAGATGGTCGCCGATCTGGAAAACCCGTACATCCTGATTCACGAGAAGAAGCTGTCGGGGCTGCAGCCGATGCTGCCGCTGCTCGAGAGCATCGTGCAGTCCGGCCGTCCGCTGGTGATCATCGCCGAGGACGTCGAGGGCGAAGCCCTGGCGACACTGGTGGTGAACAAGCTGCGCGGCGGCCTGAAGGTTGCGGCGGTGAAGGCACCGGGCTTCGGCGATCGCCGCAAGGCGATGCTGGAAGACATCGCGATCCTGACCGGTGGTACCGTGATCAGCGAAGACCTCGGCATCAAGCTGGAGAACGTCAAGCTGAACGATCTCGGCAAGGCCAAGAAGATCCTGATCGAGAAGGAAAACACCACGATCGTCGAGGGTGCCGGCAAGAAGAACGACATCCAGGGCCGGTGCGGTCAGATCCGGGCGCAGATCGAGGAGACCACCTCGGACTACGACCGCGAGAAGCTGCAAGAGCGCCTGGCCAAGCTGGCTGGCGGCGTGGCCGTCATCCGCGTCGGTGGCAGCACCGAAGTGGAAGTGAAGGAGCGCAAGGATCGCGTTGACGACAGCCTGCACGCCACGCGCGCGGCGGTCGAGGAAGGCATTGTTCCGGGCGGCGGCGTCGCCCTGGCTCGCGCCTCCCTGATCCTCGGCAAGCTGAAGGCCGACAATGACGATCAGCGCTTCGGCATCGAGATAGTCCGCAAGGCGATCCAGACCCCGCTGCGCCAGATCGCCGAGAATGCCGGCGAAGACGGCGCGGTGATCGCCGGCAAGACGCTGGAGAAGGACGACTACAACTACGGCTTCGACGCCCAGACCGGCGAGTTCAAGGATCTGGTCAAGGCCGGCATCATCGACCCGACCAAGGTCGTGCGCACGGCGCTGCAGGACGCGGCCTCGGTCGCCGGTCTGCTGGTCACCACCGAGGCGATGGTGGCCGAGCGTCCGGAGAAGAAGGCTCCGCCGATGGGCGGTGGCGGGGGCGGCATGGGCGGAATGGGCGGCATGGGCGATATGGATTTCTGATCCGGATCGTTCTGCTGGGACTACGGGAGGGCGGGCCGCGAGGTCCGCCCTTTTTGTTTGGGCTGGATTTGTCGGCACCGAAGCGCCCTTGCAGGACGGCGCCCTATCGTCCTTCGCTGAGCAAGCCGTCGCGGTTCGCCTCTTCGAACTGAGTGCCGCGGACGTGAGACGGCAAAATGGCTACCTATCCATTTGTTCCGGACATGAAAACGTAACAAAAAGCCGCGGGTTCGTCGCGACATTTGCAATCGCTGGCACTCAAGGACGTTATCGCCTATATTTTGCGCATGTCCGATGCAACCCAATGGAATGTGGTCGTCTCCCGCCAGACTGACCAGGCCGTACGTGAATTCCTGGCCGATGAGGCGGCCGGGCAGGCCCGCGATCTTTCCTTGTTCGTCGAGGACGCGGTGAGGGCACGCATGTTCGAACTGTCAGTCGTCAGAACCCGGCAGCGGATGGCGCATCTCAGCCCCGACGAAATCGAGGCACTCGTCGATGAGGCCGTGGAGTGGGCGCGGCGCCCCTGAATGCGCGTCATCCTCGACACCAACATCCTGTTGAGTGCCCTGATCTCGCGCGACAGCCCACCCGCACAAATCTACCAGGCTTGGCGAAACTGCGAATTCGACCTGATCACGACCGGCATTCAGTTGGAGGAGCTTCGCCGCGCCAGCCGGTATCCACGGCTGCGGGCGATCCTCGAACCGCACCTCGTTGGACGGATGATCAACTATCTTCATCGAGCGGTGGTCGTTGATCGCGTCCCTTTGCTGCACGAGGCCGACGATCCGACTGATTCGTGGCTGCTCTCGCTTGCGGAGATCGGGAAAGCCGATTTCCTTGTAACCGGCGACAAGAAGGCCGGCATACTCAGCCGCGGAAGAGTTGCCAGCGCGCAGATCGTCACCGCGACCGCGTTTTCCAAACGTTTCGAATAGTCGGCCCGGGAGAGGCGTGAAGGGCCGTTGCGGATAGATCGAGGAGACCACCTCGGACTAAGACCGCGAGAAGCTACCGGAGCGCCTGGCCAAGCTGGCCGGCGGCATCGCTGTCATCCACGTCGGTGGCAGCACGGAACTGGAAGTGAAGGAGCGCAAGGATCGCGTTGACGACAGCCTGCACGCCACGCGCGCGGCGGTCGAGGAAGGCGTTGTTCCGGGCGGCGTCGTCGCTTTGGCTCGCGCACCGACAACGACGACCCGCGCTTCGGCATCAAGATCGTCTGCAAGGCGATCCGGACCCCGCTGCGCCGGATCGCCGAGAACGCCGGCGAAGACGGCGCGGTGATCGCCGGCAAGACGCTGGAGAAGGACAACTACAACTACGGCTTCGACGGCCGCCCACGGCCCCAAACCGTCAGGCACGTCTCCGAACGTACGTCAGGGATGTCTCCGGTCTATACACTTGTCCGGCCCCCCCTCCGCACGGTGCCGCGACAGGTGGCCCGGACGAGTGTTTAGACCGGAGACATCCCTGACGTACGTTCGGAGACCTTCCTGACGGCTGCTGTTTGGCCTTTCTGATCGCGGAGGTCGACCTCCGCGATCAGAAAGCGCATGAAATACACTTGCCACACACCATCCGTGGCGGTCGGTCGGAACGCTACATCAAGGCCGCCAAACGCCTGTGACAGCTTCACCCGCCAGCCGCGGAGGCTTGCAGCCCCGTCCTGATGCACCCGGCGCACCACGTCCGTCGCGTAGTATTCCGGCTCCGCAAGCTGCTCGGGAAACACCGTCTGGCTCGCGCGGTAGCGGCTCTGCGGCACCGCCATGCCGATCCCTTCGTGCGGGCGCTCGGTGTTGTAGACCCGGCGGAATGCATCGAACCCGATCTGGCTGGCCGCCAGGCCGGCAAAGCGGTTGCCTTGCAGCAGTTCGACATCCAGCGTGCGGTGAAACCGCTCCTCCTTGCCCTGCGTCTGCGGATGCCGCGGCTTGCCATGCAGCAGCGGGATGCCAACCCGCAGCAGCCACACCTCCAGCGCCGTATGGCCGATCGCCCCGCTGCCCCCCCATGGCGAGCCGTTGTCGGCCAGCATCGCCTCCGGCAGGCCATAGCGGCGGAACAGTCCGGTCAGATGCCCCTTGACTGTCTGCTCGGTCTCGTCGGCGCAGGCGATCAACCCGATCGAGTAGCGGCTGTGGTCGTCCAGCACCGTCAGCGGGTGGCAGCGGTCCTGCTGCATCGCGAAATGACCCTTGAAATCCATCTGCCACAGCTCGTTCGGCGCCCCTCGCTCGAACCGCTCGAATGGCCGGTGTTTGGCGGTCTCGGCCGGGTCCAGCTTGCCGTTACGGCGTAACACCTCGGTCACCGTGGAGACCGCCGGAACGTTCGCGACGCCGAGGTCGCGCAGCCGGCGCGCCAGCTTGCGGCCACCCCACCGCGGATGCTCGGCGCGCAGCTCGACAATACGGCTCTCGACCGCGGGCGCACAGCGGTTGGGGCTGTTCAACGGCCGGCTGGAGCGGTCTATGAGGCCGTCTGCTCCGCTCTCGCGGTAGCGCCGCAGATACTGGAAGCCGGTCTCCCGGCTGATCGCGAAGCGACGGCAGAGTTCCGCCACGCTGACGTCCCCTTGTTCAGCCAAACGCACAAATTCCAGCCGGCTGTCCATGATCGTTCCTGACTTCCAAGGCATCGCCGACGCTCCATTGCATCAGCGATCCTAAACCGTCAGGAAGGTCTCCGAACGTACGTCAGGAAGGTCTCCGGTCTAAACAACGAGCCGGGCCATGACGTTTTGGCAAGCCATGTCCCTGAAACGGTAATTTTTGGGCGTCGCAAGCCGCGGTTGACGCTTACGCCGCGTCGCCGCACCAATCCCGTTCGACCTCCACCAAAACCTCCTCGACCGCGGCATCCAGCACGCCAATCAGCACCCTGGCAGCGTCAAGGTCGCCGGCGCCCTCGATCCGCTTTGCCGCGTCCGCCGCCCGCGGGGCGCCGAACTGAAGAAACAATCCCTTCAGGCTGTGACCGATCGATTTCACTTCTATCAGGTTGTCCGCCGCCATCGCTTCGTGCAGCAGCTTCAGAGACGCCCGGCTGTGCGGCGCCAACTCTGCCATCATCCTGGCGAAGCCCGGCGCCGAAACCATGGTGCGGGTCTCGGTCAGGCGCCGATTGTCCAGCACCGTCAACGGCCCGCAGCCCTCGCGGGCACGCGGTTCGGGCGGTGGCCCGGCACGCGGGTGATGCCGCGCCAGCACCCGATCCAGTTCGTCCCAGTCGATCGGCTTGGTCAGGAAGTCGGTCAGTCCCGACTGCATGCAGGCCTCGCGGTTCACCCCCACCGCATCCGCGGTTACGGCGACGATCGGCACATCCGAAAACGGCGCCGGGAGCGCCCTTATCCGCACCGTCGCTTCGGCACCGTCCATTACCGGCATCTGCATGTCCATCAGGATCATGTCGTGACGCTCGCGCGAAGCCACCGCGAGGGCCACCGCGCCGTTCGCCACCAAAGTCACCCGATGCTGACGCTGCTCCAGCCCGAGTTTCGCGATCATGCCGTTGATCGGATTGTCCTCGGCCACCAGAATCGACATCGATGGCACGACACGCCTCGGCGCGGCGGCAACCAGTTCGGCTGCATCGCCCCGGCCGGCGACGCAGGTGAACCGAAACACCGAGCCCGCGCCGGGCTGGCTGGATGCCGCGATCTCGCCGCCCATCAGGTTGACGAGGCGCTTGCTGATCGCCAGGCCAAGGCCGGTGCCGCCAAACTTCCGCGTCGTGCTCGCGTCGGCCTGGGAAAACGGCTGGAACAGCCGCTCCAGTTCGGCGGCGGACATGCCGACGCCGGTATCATCGACCTCGAACGACAGGCGAAATCCATCGGCGTCCGGTTCGTGGCGGAACCGGACGACGATCCGGCCATCCCTGGTGAACTTGACCGCATTGCTGATGAGATTGGCGAGCACCTGGCGCAGCCGGACCGGGTCGCCGCGCACCGGCAGCCGCTCGATGCCACCCGTGTCCAGATCGAGCGTGCATCCGTTTTCCTCGGCCTTGGGGACGAACAACGATACGGTCTCCGCCGCCGCCACCACCGCGTCGAAGCAGACCTTGTCGAGCGTCAGCCGATCGGCGCCGATTTTCGAATAGTCCAGGATGTCGTTGAGCACGGTCAGCAGCGTCCGGGCGGAGGCCTGCATGATATCGAGATACGAGCGTTGCGCCGGGTCCAGCCTGGTGCGGGCGAGGACATCGGCCATGCCCATCACGCCGGTCATCGGGGTGCGGATTTCGTGGCTCATCATCGCCAGGAACGCCGACTTGGACCGATTCGCCTGGTCCGCCGCCTGGCGCGCCTCGATCAGCCTGGCTTCGGTCTCCTTGCGCTCAGTCAGGTCGACGAACTGCAGCAGCACATGCCGCTCGCCGCGCAGGCGCGCGGGCAAGATCAGGCAATCGCACCAAATCTTTCTGCCGCCGGAGGAGACCATGGCGATTTCCGCCTGCTGCCGGGCCGACGTCGCCAGGCTCAGTTCGCAGCGCGCGGCGAGTCCCGACCCCTGCCAGCTTTCGATCCGGCGGAAATCCTGCGCCAGCAGGGTTTCCCGCGGCAGGCCGGTCATGGCGGCCATCGCCTCGTTCGCCATGACGCATGGACCAGAGGCAAGATAGACGCCCATCGCCACCGGCGATGAGCGCAGGATCGTCTCGTTCAGCTCCAGCAGGTCCGCCAGGCTCCGCCGTTCGAGATCCAGGGCCGCCGTGCGCTCCTCCACGCGAGCGGCCAGCGTCCTGCGCTCGGTGGCCAGATGTCGCGCCGCTGTTTCGCGCAGCCAGGCCACGCGGGCGAGCAACAACAGCAATCCGGCCAGCACCGTCATTGCCGCCGCGATGCCGATGATCGGGTAACGATACTGGTCCCAGGCCCCCGGCGCGCGGAACCGGATGAAGGCGTCCGGCGGCAGGCCGACCGAGGTCAGGTGCCAGCGCTGCAACTGGCGCCAGTCGTAGGTGGTTCGCAGATTGCTCCCGGCAGGCGCGGGGTTGCCGAGGATCGCCGCACCGATGATTTCGCCGGTCCGTTCCGAGCTGACCATTGGACCGCCGACGACTTCGCTGCCCAACAGCGATTCCCATTGGCTGAACACCGGCACCGATGCGCGTTCGGCCAGCCGGGCCGCCATGTCATAGGGCCGGAACTTGCCGCCGTTGCCGTCGTCGAAGGTCAACAGGTACCAGATCAGCGAACCCGGCGGCAGGGTTGCCGCACGGGCCACCACGTCGTCGAACCGCAAGCCGGAGAGATTCTCGATCGGGATCGTTGCGGGCACGGCGGCGGCCATGTCGCGGAATTCGGCCAGTTCGGCGCGCCCGACGAAGCTTCTGTCATCGCCGGCCACATAGATCCGGTTCGCCCCGGTCAGGGCCAGGGCCGCCAGCAATGGTTCGCTGAACCTGAAATGCGTGCTGATGATGTCCGCGCCGTCGTCGAGGCGCCGCAACTCCTCGGCCTTGTTGGCAGGAACACCGGCGTAGAGGCGCCGCGCGCCGGCAAAGGCCGTGTGGTTGCGGGCGACGCAGATCACCGCCGGCCAGTCGTAGCTGACGACGATGTCGAAATGGATGGTCGCGTATTTTGTCCGCGTCAGCGTTTGCAGCCACGCGCCGGTGTCCGCGGCCGGAATCCGGGAACTGTCGAGAAACTCGAAGTAGGCGTTTTGCGCGCCTTCGCGAAAGCGGATCTGGCGGTCAAGTCCCTCTTCGATGGCGATCTGGGCGGGCAGGTCGCGGTTGAACGGCGCGACGAACAGGATGTTGAGTTTGCGCGGCGGGCCGCCATCGCCCGCCGCGAGCGCCCCCATGCCGAGGGTCGTAACGACGGCAAGCACCACCATTCGCAACAGCCGCTTCAGGAAGCGTTCCAAGCGTCATTCCTTGCCGCGCGGGCCGCGCCGCGCGTCCCCGCCCGTTTGTTGCACTTCCTTTGCGATCTAGCAACTGCGAAACGGTAAATTGGCGCATATAATCTCCATCTTCGCAGCCGGAGGCCGGCTGCCCGATTTTGAACGGCTGGTAATCCGGGCCGGGCCGGGAACCCGCAGCGGGATTTGGTATTAAGCTTCTACCGCGTATTGCAGCAGAGGCAGCGCCATGCCACGCGACGAAACCGCCATCCGACAACCCCCCGGCCCCGGCGAGCGGCGGCGCATCGTGGTCGCCGGCGCCGGGTTCGGCGGGCTGCATGCCGTCAAGGCGCTGGCTCCGGCGGCGGTCGACATCACCCTGATCGACCGCACCAACCACAACCTGTTTCAGCCGTTATTGTATCAGGTTGCAACCGCCGCGCTCGCCCCGTCGGATATTGCGGTGCCGATCCGAGCGATCTTCTCGCGCAGACGGAACGTGCAAGTATTGATGGGCGAGGTCGAAGGGGTCGATACAGCCCGCCGGCTCCTGTCGGTCAGGGACACCGCGACCATCCCGTACGACATCCTGATCCTCGCCACCGGCAGCGTGTACAGTTGGTTCGGTCACGACGCATGGCGGGATCATTCGGTGGCGCTGAAGACGCTGGACGATGCCGACACGCTGCGGCGCCGCCTGCTGGGCGCGTTCGAGCGGGCGGAAAGCCGCACCGATGCGGAGGAGATTCGCGCGCTGCTGACCTTTGTCGTGGTTGGCGGCGGTCCGACCGGAGTGGAACTGGCCGGCGCCATCGCGGAACTGGCGCGATCGACGCTGGCGCGCGACTACCGGCACATCGATCCGGCCTCGACCCGGGTGGTGATTTGCGAGGCCGGCCCGCGGCTGCTGGCCGAACTGCCCGAGCCGCTGTCGGCGTACGCGCGGCGCAAGCTTCAGGCGCTCGGCGTGGAGATCCGCACGGGCGAGACGGTGCAGGACGTGCGGGCGGACGGCATCACCGCGGCGGGGCGGACGCTGCGCGCGGCCAACGTTTTCTGGTGCGCCGGGACCGAGGCGACGCCGGCGGCCCGTTGGGTGGACGCCCGTACCGGACGGCACGGGTTGATCGAGGTGAACCCGGATTGCTCGGTGCCGGGCAAGCCGGACATCTTCGCCATTGGCGATGTCTCGATCATGCAAGGCGCCGACGGCAAGCCGTTGCCCGCGCTCGCCGCGGTCGCGAAGCAGCAGGGCCGCTATTTGGGACGCGCGATCCGGATGCGGATGGAGGGCCGCGGCGACCCGGGGCCGTTCAAGTACAAGGATTACGGCCAACTCGCGGTGCTCGGACGCTCTGCCGCGGTGGCGGATTTCGGCTGGATGCGGTTGAAAGGTTTGCCGGCGTGGCTACTCTGGAGTGCGGTGCACCTGCTGCTGCTGTTGGGTGCCCGGAACAAGGTGGTGGTGTATGTGAACTGGGCCTGGGCGTGGCTGACCTACGGCAGCGGCGCCCGGCTGATGACCGGGCTCGGCCGGCCCGGTGAGCCACCCTCGGCCAATGCCGGGGTGCCCGCGGCGTCCGGGCCGGAAAAGAAGGTCTCCGGCGGCTGAGCGGCCACAATCAGAGCGGTTTCAGGTCGGATGGAAGCCCTCAAAACGTCATGGGCTTGTTTTCGCGGCCTTGCCCCGCGTGTGGCGGACGGGGTGGCAAGTCCGCTCTTGACCACCGGGACCGCGGCGAACCATATAACGCGCACTGCGCCGGGGGTCCGGTGGCAGAGTGGTGATGCATCGGACTGCAAATCCGCGTATGCCGGTTCGATTCCGGCCCGGACCTCCATTCCTTTGGAAACACCACCGATTGTCATACCGGCGGCCGGCGACAGCGACTCGCCGCCCCCAACTCGTCATGGCCCGGCTTGTCCGGGCCACCCCGCCAGCACCTGCCGCGACAGGTGGCCCGGAGGAGCCGGGCCATGACGGGGGAGATGGGCTCGATGGGTCGAACTCAACGGCGCCTGGTATCAGACTGTGGCACAGGTCCAGCGGCAAACTCCCGATCGGGCCCGGACACCGTCGATTCGGCCCCTGTGTCGTCGCCGGCACAAGCATGGCCACGGGCAGGCCGTAGGCACGGCCCGAGTAGCCGGCCACGACACAAACGCGAGGCCGTGTTGCTCTCAACGCGGACCTACGCCCGCGCCACCCGCCGGATCAGCCGGCTGCCGCCAGCACCGCGTTGAACGTCGCGCTCGGGCGCATCACGGCCGTCATCTTGGCGTCGTCGGGCTTGTAATAGCCGCCAATGTCCGCGGGTTTTCCCTGCACCGCGGCCAGTTCGGCGACGATCCTCTGTTCATTCTCCGCAAGCGCCCGTGCCAGCGGCGCGAAGTGCTCCGCCAGCGCATGGTCTTCCGTCTGCGCTGCCAGTTCCCGCGCCCAGTACAGGGCGAGATAAAACTGGCTGCCGCGATTATCCAGTTCGCCCGTCTTCGGCGAGGGTGACTTGCGATTGTCGAGCAGCTTGCCGGTGGCGGCGTCCAGCGTCCTCGCCAGGATACCTGCCCTGGCATTGCCGGTCTTGATCCCGAGGTCCTCAAGGCTCGCCGCCAATGCCAGGAATTCGCCCAGCGAGTCCCAGCGCAAGTGGTTCTCCTCGACCAACTGCTGCACGTGCTTGGGCGCCGAACCGCCGGCACCGGTTTCGTACATGCCGCCGCCGGCCATCAGCGGCACGATCGACAACAGCTTGGCGCTGGTGCCCAGCTCCATGATGGGGAACAGGTCGGTCAGATAATCGCGCAGGATGTTGCCGGTGACCGCGATAGTGTCGAGTCCGCGAACCACGCGCTCCAGCGTGTAGCGCATCGCGCGCACCTGCGACATGATCTGGATGGTCAGGCCGGTGGTGTCGTGCTCCTTCAGGTAGGGGGTCACCTTCTTGATCACCTCGGCTTCGTGCGGCCGATACGGGTCCAGCCAGAACACCGCCTGCATGCCCGAATTACGGCAGCGCGTCACCGCGAGCTTCACCCAGTCGCGGATCGGCGCATCCTTGACTTGGCACATCCGCCAGATGTCCCCTTTCTCGACCGTCTGCGCCATCAGCACTTCGCCGGTGGCCAGGTCGGTGATGTTGGCGACACCGTCTTCGGGGATCTCGAAGGTCTTGTCGTGCGAGCCGTATTCCTCCGCCTGCTGTGCCATCAGGCCGACATTCGGCACGGTGCCCATGGTGCGGGGGTCGAACGCCCCATGCCATTTGCAGAAGTTGATCAGCTCCTGGTAAATCCGCGCGAACGTGCTCTCCGGCATCACCGCCTTGACTTCCTTGAGCCGCCCGTCGGCGCCGTACATCTTGCCGCCGGCCCGGATCAGCGCCGGCATCGAGGCATCGACGATGACGTCGCTCGGCGAGTGGAAGTTGGTGATGCCCTTGGCCGAATCGACCATCGCGAGTTCCGGCCGGTGCTCCAGGCACGCATGCAGGTCGCGCATGATCTCCTCGCGCTGCGACACCGGCAGGGCGGCGATCTTGCCGTACAGATCGACCATGCCGTTGTTGACGTTCACGCCCAGGCTCTCGAACACCGCGGCGTGCTTCTCGAACGCGTCCTTGTAGAAGATCTTCACGCAGTGCCCGAACACGATGGGATGCGACACCTTCATCATCGTGGCCTTGACGTGCAGCGAGAACATCACGCCGGACTCGCGCGCATCCTCGATCTCCCGCTCGTAGAATGCGCGCAGCGCCTTCAGGCTCATGAACATCGAGTCGATGATCTCGCCTTCCAGCAGCGAGACCTTGGGCTTCAGCACCAGGGTTTTGCCGGATTTGGTGATCAGCTCCATCTTCACGTCGCGGGCGCGGTCCAGCGTCATCGACTTCTCACCGTGGTAGAAGTCACCGCTGTGCATATGAGAGACGTGGGTGCGCGACGCCTGCGCCCATTCGGCCATCGCGTGCGGATTTTTGCGCGCGTACTCCTTCACCGCGCGGGGCGCTCGGCGGTCGGAGTTGCCCTCGCGCAGCACCGGATTCACGGCCGAGCCGATGCATTTGGCGTAGCGCGCCTTGATGGCCTTTTCTTCGTCGGTCTTCGGGTCACCGGGGAAGTCGGGGACCTTGTAGCCCTTGGCCTGCAGTTCCTTGATCGCGGCGAGAAGTTGCGGCACCGACGCGCTGATATTGGGGAGCTTGATGATATTGGCGTCGGGTTCGAGCGTCTTGCGGCCCAATTCCGCAAGCGTGTCGGGCATACGCTGCTCCGCCGTCAGGGTACTCGGGGAAATTGCTGAGGATCCGTGCCGCGACCGAAATGTCGCTTTGCTCGACCCGCACGCCCGCCGGCGCGGTGAAGGTGCGGATGATCGGCAACAGAGCATAGGTCGCCAACAGCGGCGCTTCGTCAGTGAGCGTATAGATGATGGTCGGTTCGGTGGTCATGTGGGTCCTCCGCGCTGGCCGCAACAGGCAACGCCGTTCCGGTGGAGTCAACGTCTGCTTTACCTGCGGTGGCTTACGAGTTCGACAGGGACGCGGCAAGGGAACTGCCCCGGGGGCGTGTGCCCGGGGACGCCTTTTCCTGATGGCGATGTGGCCCGGCCGGGGCGTTTCCAGTGCGCCTGTTCGCTGTGACAACGTACTGCATCTCAACCGTCATAGCCACGCGTAGTCCCGGCCATGACGGTTAGGCGACGCCCAACAATTAGCACTTCGGCCCCGGCGGTTTCCCCAAACCGTCATGGCCCGGCTTGTCCGGGCCACCTGTCGCGGCACGTGCTGGCGGGGGTGGCCCGGACAAGCCGGGCCATGACGGTACAACGTGGACCGTCCGAATCGCTCAATCTTGGGCGTCGCACGAGAGTGTGCCGGGCCCGTCAACCCAGGGCCAGCCCCGCTGTCCCGACGGCAGCTTCAAGCGCCCGGGGCACCCGCGGTTCGACGCCCGGCACCGCTTCGCCAAGCACCCGGGCGCGAATGGCCGCCCACGCCGGATTGCGTGCCCCACCTCCAACCGTGAACACCCTTTTGACCAGCGGGGCCCCGAGATCGGCGAGCCGCCGGTACGCCGCCGCCTCGATCCGCGCGATGCTCTCCAGCATCCCGTGCAGAAACGCCGCGTCGTCAGCCGGCCGCGGCGTCTCCCGCGGCGCCAGGGCCGCATCGGCGACGGGAAAGCGCTCTCCCGCGGACGGCAGCGGGTAGAAATCCAGACCTGACGCGATGGACGGATCGATCCGCGCGCTGAGTTCCGCGAGCCGTGCCGGCGAAAAGTATTTCGCCAGCGCGCCGCCTCCGGTGTTCGACGCCCCGCCCGCCAACCACAGCGAGCCGATCCGATGGCTGTAGATACCGTGGTCCGGCGCCAGGACCGAACTCGGCGTCAGGATCTTCAGCGTCAACGTGGTGCCGAGCGACGTGACCCCGTCGCCCTGCCCGTTCGCCCCGGTTGCCAGGAACGCGGCACATCCATCCGTGGTGCCGGCGACGATTCTGGCAGCGGCCGGAAGGCCGAGAAGCCGTGCCACCGGCCTGGATATCGGGCCGATGGTTTGTCCCGGCGGCACTACCGCGGGCAGCAACGCCGGGTCGAGGTCCAGCCCGCGCAGCCAGTCGGGCCATCCGGGGATCGCCGGGTCGTATCCGGTCTTCAGGGCGTTGTTCCAGTCGCTGACGCCGAACCGGCCGCACAGGCGCCCGGCGAGCCAGTCCGCCTCATGCAGCAGATGCGCCTGGCCCTTCAGGTTCCGCCACGTCAGGGCGCGGGCCAATGGCGACGAGGCCCCTCGCGCGGCGCTGCCGGGCGGTGCAACGCGCTCCACGCGCGCGACGTCGGCCGGGTCAACCGGCGCGTTATAGAGGCTGGCGGGCGCGAGCGGACGCCCGGTGGCATCGATCGGCAGGATCGTGCCGCTGGTGCCGTCGACGGCGATGCCCTCCACATCCCTCAGGCTGGCTTCGCGTGCCAGCGCGCCGACAGCCTCTTGCAGGGCGTGCCACCAGGTGTCCGGGTTGCTGCGTTCCGCGGCGCCGATCGGCGCGCTCGCCATCGTCACGACGTCACGCCGCGCATCGACGAGCGCCGCCCGGATGCCGGAGGTGCCAAGGTCGATGCCGATCGCCACACCTTTCATGTACCGCGCCTTTCGTTCGGTGCCTTGCGGCATGTTTCTGCCTCCCGATCCCCGGGTTCGGGCTCCTGAAGGGCGATGATCGCCCGGGTTCTGATCCCCCGCCATTGGCGTTGCTGATCGAGGCGGGGGAATAGTTTGCCCCCTGGCCTTGCTCTCCCGACGTCATGGCCCGGCTCGTCCGGGCCACCTGTCGCGGCAGGTGCTTGCGGGGGTGGCCCGGACAAGCCGGGCCATGACGAACAGGCTACTTCCGTCACCTTTCCAGTGAGGCTGAAAATGCTCGAGTTCATCACCGGCTCGGTAGCCGCCCCTTCTGGATGAGCCTTTCACCGCCAACTCGACCCGCCAGCCAACAAATCACGATTCAGTGATAGTCTCGCATGCAGTTGTCCACAGGAATCTGCGCCCCGGCCCAATTCGGCGATTGCCACCCCTTCCGCGGGACAATACTGTATCTAGTAGGCAGCGTCCATCAGGGAGCCAGCATATGGTATGGAACGAGGAGACGATCCGTCACCTGCGCGATCTTTGGGCGGAAGGTCATTCTACCGCCGAAATCGGCCGGCGGCTCGGCGTATCGAAAAACGCGATCGTCGGCAAAGCCCACAGACTCGATCTCGATGCGCGTCCGTCGCCGATTCGCCGCGACGGGCCCAAGCCGGCGTCCGAACGGCCGGCGGCGTACCCCAGGGCGGCGGGTCCGACGCTGCCGCCGCTGGCCAGCGCCGTGCTGCATCCGGTCGCCGTGCCGCACCCGCCGGTGCGTGCCGCCGCCGCGCCGGTGGCCGCGGTTCAGCCGCTGCGGGTGATGTCTCCGTTGCCGCCGCCTCGACCGGTCGCCGTGCCGATGGGGATGCCGGTGCCGGTTCCGGTGCAGCCGGTGCGTCCGGCGATGGCCGCTCCTCCCGTCCAGTTCCGCCGATCGGCGCCGGCCTGCTGCTGGCCCATCGGCGAGCCGGGGACGAAGGCGTTCCGGTTCTGCGACGACGTCTCCTTGCCCGGCAAGCCGTATTGCGACGAGCACGCCAAGCTGGCATATGTGCGCATCCGCGACCGCAAGGAAGACGCCGCCTGACCATTCGGCAAAAACCCCGCCGTGCGGCTTTGCGGCGGGGCGGGCTCGTGGCTATAAGGTGGCCCCGCCCCTGAAAAGCCCCGCTGAAAGCCGAGTCCGACATGGCCACCCAAGCCGAACTTCTCGCCGATGCCCGCAAGAACATGGTGGACAGCCAGATCCGCCCCAACCGGGTGACCGATCCCAGGATTCTGGCCGCGATGCGCCGCATCCCGCGGGAGCGTTTCCTGCCACCTTCGGTGCTGTCCCTGGCCTATGCCGATGAGGACATCCCGCTCGGCAACGGCCGTTACATGATGGAGCCGATGGTGCTGGCGAAGTTGCTCCAGGCGGCGATGCTGCAGGAGCATGAGCGCGTGCTGGTGGTGGCGGCCGGCACCGGCTACAGCGCCGCGGTCCTGGTGGCGTGCGGCTGCCGCGTGGTGGCGCTGGAGGAAGATCCGGCGCTGCTGGCGATCGCCGAGGCGGTGCTGCCCGCCGAAGCGCCCGGCGTGACGCTGGTGTCCGGATCGCTCGCGGCCGGCTGGCCGAGCCATGCGCCCTACGACATGATCCTGATCGAAGGCGCGGTGTCGGAGGTTCCCGCCGCCTTGGGGGCGCAGTTGCATCAGGAAACCGGCCGCTTGCTGACCGCGATCTGCCGCGACGGCCAGGCGACGCGGGCGATCCAGGCGGAGGTGAACGGGGGGAGCCTCGGCATTTCCGCGATTTTCGACTGCGGCACGCCGCCCATACCATCCTTGCGGCGCGCGCCTGTTTTCGAGTTCTGATGCGCCGGGCGGGAGGTTTGCCGGCCGCCGGCATGCCCGGGAAGCAACGCAAAGCTGGACATGGCGGCATTTTTCGGCCGAAATTCCGTCCCGGAACCGGGCGATCCGGCCGGGTTACGCCGGCGCGTTAACGATTTCTTTAGAGAATGGTCCGATAAGCCGGTCAGCAAGGCCGGCGGTCCTGCCAAAAAGGGTGCCTTATGAGACTTCGTCATGGTCTGCTCGCCAGCATCGGTCTGGTCGCTTTCACGGCTGCCGCCGGAGCCCAGACACCGCCGAAGTCCGTCCCCTCGGCATCCGCCACGGTGACGGCGCAGGCCGCCGCCTCCGCCGCGCATGCGGCGAACACGGGTGTGCCCCATACGCTGGCCGAAGCGCTGGCCGCGACCTATTCCAACCAACCGGCGTTGCAGGCGGAACGCGCCAAGTTGCGGGCGACCGATGAAAACGTGCCGTCGGCGCTGGCAGGGTGGAAGCCGACCGTCGTGCTGGCCGGGACCGCCGGGTATGGCGATGGCATAACCCGATCATATTTGCCCGCTACCGGACTCCTCACCGTCCAGACGGACCGCCTGATCGCCACCGCTCAGGCGACGGTAACGCAGAACATCTATACCGGAGGCCGCACCCAGGCGAACGTCAACAAGGCCAAGAACCAGGTTTACGCCGAGCGGGCGACGTTGCTGGCGCAGGAGCAAACCAGCTTCGGCAACGCCATCCAGGCCTATGTCACCGTGATCCAGGACCAGCAGTTGCTGGCCCTCGACATCAATAACGAACAGGTGCTGGCCAAGCAGCTTCAGGCCACCAACGACCGCTTCCGCGTCGGCGAGATCACCCGCACCGACGTCGCGCAGGCCGAGGCGGCACTGGAAGGTGCCAGGGCCACGCGGGAAACCGCGGAAGGCACGCTGCAAACCGCCCGCGGGACGTTCCAGCAGTATGTCGGCGTGATGCCGCCGCCCGACCTTGTCGAGCCGCAGCCGCTGAACCTGCCGGTTAAAAGCGAGCAGGAGGCGGCACAGCTCGCCGCGATCAACAATCCGAACGTGATCACCGCCCTGTTCAACGATGCCGCCGCCAAGGACGCGATCGACGCGGCGTTCGGCCAGTTGCTGCCGCAGGTCAGCCTGCAGGGGCAGACCTTCCAGCAGAACAACCAGGGCGCCCGCAGCACAAGCGCGAACGGATACGCCCTGACGGCGCAGCTCTCGGTGCCGGTGTATCAGGGCGGATCGGAGTATGCGGCGGTCCGCCAGGCCAAGCAGGCGCAGCAGCAGACCAACCGGCTGGTCGATGATGCCAAGCGCACCGCGGTGCAGAACGCGGTGCAGGCCTGGGATACGCTGGTCGCCGCCAAGGCCTCGGCCGACAGCACTCGCGCGCAGATCCGCGCCAACGAGATCGCGCTGGAGGGCGTCGAGCGCGAGGCCATCGTCGGCAGCCGCACCACGCTGGACGTGCTGAACGCGACGCAGGCGCTGCTGACATCGCGCACCACGCTGGTGCAGAACCTGGCGCAGTTGATCGTGGCATCCTATGAAGTCGCCGCCGCCATCGGCCGCCTGACCGCGCGCGACCTGCATCTGGCGGTGCCGCTGTATGACGAAACCGCCTACTACAACGCCGTCAAGAACAGGTGGGCGGGACTGGCCGATTACGCGACCAGCCAGCCGGGCCGCTAACCCATGCATTTCAGACCATGAGCACCACGCAACAGCCAGCCGAACCGGCCGCCGCCGGCGCCGCGGACCCGTCGATGGAGGAAATCCTCGCCTCCATCCGGCGCATCCTGAACGAGGACGAGCAGCCCGCGGCGGCGGAGGACCTGCCGCCGGAAGTTCCGCCCGAGGACGACGTCCTGGTGCTCGACACCTCCATGCTGGTGTCCCCGCCGGAGCCGCAACCCGAGGCGGACGCGCCGGTCGCCGAACCGCCTGCGCCGCCCGCTCCGGTGGCCGCCGCGCCGGCGGCGCCGCCCGCCCGGACGCCGGAGCGTGGCGCGGAGGAGATCCCGCGTCCCGCCGTCGCCGTGCCTGCCGCCTCGGACCTGGTGGCACCCGAAGCCGCCGCCGCGGCCGCATCCTCCGTCGGCAGCCTGATGCGCACGCTGGCGGCCGGCCGGGCAACCCAGGTCTGGGCCGGCGGCCCGACGCTGGAGGACATGGTGCGCGCGGAACTGCGGCCGCTGCTGAAGGACTGGCTGGACGTCTACCTGCCGCCGCTGGTCGAACGGCTGGTCAGCGCCGAGATCGAGCGTGTCGTCAACCGGGCGGTGCCCTGATACGCGCCGGCGCGGCGTTCACGGCCGCGGCATTTTCTGACATTCTGTGACGCGGAGGCTTTCGGGCCGCTCCGCCGGAGACATTCATGACCCTTGATAGCCGGTTCGCCCCGGGCGACGTGGAACCCCGTCTGTACGCGGGCTGGGAGTCGGCAGGCAGCTTCGCCGCCGATCCGGACTCCAACGCCCAGCCGTTCACCATCATGATCCCGCCGCCGAACGTCACCGGCAGCCTGCACATGGGCCACGCGCTGACCTTCACCATCCAGGACACGCTGGTGCGCTGGCGGCGCATGCAGGGCCGCGACGCGCTGTGGCAACCGGGCACCGACCATGCCGGCATCGCCACCCAGATGGTGGTCGAGCGCCTGCTCGCCGCCGAGGGCAAGGATCGCCGGGAGATGGGACGCGAGGCGTTCCTCGACCGGGTCTGGCAGTGGAAGGCGGAATCCGGCGGCCTGATCACCACGCAGTTGCGCCGGCTGGGCGCCTCGCTGGACTGGCCGCGCGAGCGCTTCACCATGGATGACGGGCTGTCGGCTGCGGTGAAGGAGACCTTCGTCACGCTGTACAACCAGGGCCTGATCTACCGCGATCGGCGGCTGGTGAACTGGGACCCGAAGTTGCAGACGGCGATCTCCGACCTCGAGGTGGAGAACCGCGAGATCAAGGGTTCGCTGTGGTATCTGCGCTATCCGATCGAGGGCGAACCCGGGCAGTTCATCATCGTCGCGACGACGCGGCCGGAGACGATGCTGGGCGACACCGCCGTCGCGGTGCATCCCGACCATCCGGTCTACGGCGCGCTGATTGGCAAGCGGGCGATCCTGCCGCTGGTCGGCCGCCCGATCCCGATCGTTTCGGACACGTACGCCGATCCGGAGAAGGGCACGGGGGCGGTGAAGATCACCCCAGCGCATGATTTCAACGACTTCGAGGTCGGCAAGCGGCACGACCTGCCGATGCCGTCGGTGCTCGACCGCCAGGCGAACGTGACGCTGGAGGAGATCGAGGACGTCCTGGCAGGGCCCGGACGCGGCGTTCGTGCGCGGCCTGGCCGGGCAGTCCCGCTTCGCCGCCCGCTCTGCCATCCTGGCCGAACTGGAGCGGCTGGAGCTGCTGGAGAAGATCGAGCCGCACGTCAACCAGGTGCCGCATGGCGACCGCGGCGGCGTGCCGGTGGAACCGCGGCTGACCACGCAATGGTATTGCAACGCCGCCGTGCTGGCGAAGCCGGCGATCGAGGCGGTGGAAACCGGCAAGACGGTGTTCGTGCCGAAGCAATGGGAAAACACGTTCTTTGCCTGGATGCGCGACATCCAGCCGTGGTGCATTTCCCGCCAATTGTGGTGGGGGCATCGCATCCCGGCCTGGTACGGCCCGGATGGCTCGGTATTCGTCGCCAAGGACGCCGCCGATGCGGTGCTTCAGGCCCGGACGGCATACGGCCGCGACGAAGACCTGACGCAGGACGAGGACGTGCTGGACACCTGGTTCAGTTCGGCGCTGTGGCCGTTCTCGACGCTCGGCTGGCCGGAGCAGACCAAGGAGGTCGCGCGCTATTATCCCGGCGACGTGCTGGTTACCGGCTTCGACATCATCTTCTTCTGGGTCGCCCGGATGATGATGATGGGGCTGCACATGATGGGCGATGTGCCGTTCCGCACCGTCTACATCCACGGCCTGGTCCGCGACGAGAAGGGCCAGAAGATGTCGAAGTCGCGCGGCAACGTGATCGACCCGCTGGAGCTGATCGACAGCTTCGGCGCCGACGCATTGCGCTTCACCATCTGCGCGCTGACCGGCCCCGGCCGCGACGTCAAGCTGGGTGCCTCGCGGGTGCAGGATTACCGCGGCTTCGTCACCAAGCTGTGGAACGCCGCGCGGTTCTGCGAGATGAACGGCATGCGCCCCGATCCGGCGTTCGATCCGGCGGCCGCAAGGCTGCCACTGTCGCGCTGGCTGCTGGATACCGCGAACTCCGCGGTGACCGAGGCGACGGCCGCGCTGGAAGCCTACCGCTTCGATGAATATGCGGGCGGCACCTACCGCTTCGTCTGGAACGGCTTCTGCGACTGGTTCCTTGAATTCGCCAAGCCGCTGCTGGCGGAGGGCGCCGATGCGGCCGATGCGGCGGAGATCCGGGCGGTCGGCGCGCATGTGCTCGGGGTTATCCTGCGGCTGCTGCATCCGGCGATCCCGTTCGTGACGGAGGAGCTTTGGGACCGCTTCGGCTATGGCGGCCCGTGCAGCCTGATTGGCGCCGCCTGGCCGGGCGCCGTCCCGGTCGCGGATGCCGCGGCGGCGCGGGCGGAGCTGGATTGGGTGATCCGGCTGATCGGTGAGGTCCGTTCGGTGCGGGCGGAGATGAACGTGCCGCCGAGCAAGCCGTCCCCGGTGCTGCTGCGCGATGCGCCGGACGATGTGCTGGGCCGGGTCGATCGCTGGATCGAGGCGATCCGCCGCCTGGCGCGGGCCTCGGACGTGCGGGTGCTGACCGGCGACGTGCCGAAGGGGTCCGCCCAGGCGGTGCTGGACGAGACCACGATCGTGTTGCCGCTGGAGGGCCTGATCGACATCGCGGTCGAGCGGACACGGCTGGCGAAGGACCGCGACAAGCTGATAGCCGAGGCGAAGAAGATGCGGCAGAAGCTTGATAATCCTGAATTCGTCAGTCGGGCGAAGGAGGAAGTGGTGGCGGAAAACCGCGAACGCCTCGCCGGCTTCGAGTTGGAGATCGCCCGCCTGCAGGCCGCGCTCGATCGGCTGGAGTAGACAGCAAGTTTTTTCCACGCCATGTCCCGGCTTGTCCGGGCCAACAATCGCGGCACGTGTTGCCGGGGGTGGGCCGAATGAGCCGGGCCAGGGCGGTTTTGGGCGACACTGCCTGGTGAGGCGATGCCTCTTCGGTGTTGAGACCGGGCCGATTGCGCGCCTCGCCGCGGTAAAACCTTGCTTTCGCACCGAACAGCCGAGTCTGCCCATTGACGCGGGCCGAATGGCTTCCTAATATCAAAATCCTTCCCGAATATCGGGCGATCGTGCCTCGGCACCTCACGCCCTGATTCAGAAACTTCCATCCGGCTGCGAGACGCGGGGCTTTCACGCCCGATCGCCGTTCAGGCTGATTCCCTGTCCGTAAGCAGCCTTACGTCCAAGGCAACACCCTCCATGCATCTTGCTGAACTGAAGAAAAAGACCCCGGCCGAACTGGTCAACTTCGCCGAGTCGCTTCAGATCGAAAACGCGTCGTCGCTGCGCAAGCAGGACATCATGTTCGCGATCCTGAAGAACCTCGCGGACAACGAACAGGCGATCCAGGGGGACGGAACGCTTGAGATTCTCTCCGACGGCTTCGGCTTCCTGCGCAGCCCGGAAGCCAACTACCTGCCCGGCCCCGACGACATCTATGTCAGTCCGAGTCAGGTCCGCCGCTTCGGCCTGCGCACCGGCGACACGGTGGACGGTCAGATCCGCGCGCCCCGGGATGGCGAGCGCTACTTCGCGCTGCTCAAGGTCGATGCGGTGAACTTCGAGGCGCCGGATGCGGTGCGCCATCGCGTCAACTTCGACAACCTGACTCCGCTGTATCCGGATGAGCGGCTGAAGATGGAGATGGAGAACTTCCAGTCCGTCGCCAAAGGGCCGGTGAAAGACTTCACGCCGCGGGTGATCGACCTGATCTCCCCCGTCGGCAAGGGCCAGCGCGCGCTGATCGTAGCCCCTCCGCGCACCGGCAAGACGGTGATGCTGCAGAACATCGCCAGCGCAATCGCCGCCAATCATCCGGAAGTATTTCTGATTGTGCTGCTGATCGATGAGCGGCCGGAAGAAGTCACCGACATGGCGCGCAGCGTCAACGGCGAGGTGATCAGCTCGACCTTCGACGAACCGGCAACACGGCATGTGCAGGTAACGGAGATGGTGCTGGAGAAGGCCAAGCGTCTGGTCGAGCACAAGCGCGACGTGGTGATCCTGCTGGACAGCATCACGCGCCTGGCGCGCGCCTACAACACCGTGGTGCCGTCGTCCGGCAAGGTGCTGACCGGCGGTGTCGACGCGAACGCGCTGCAACGGCCGAAGCGGTTCTTCGGCGCGGCACGTAATATCGAGGAAGGCGGGTCGCTAACGATCATTGCTACCGCGCTGGTGGATACGGGCAGCCGGATGGACGAAGTGATCTTCGAAGAGTTCAAGGGCACCGGCAACTCGGAAATCATTCTGGACCGCAAGCTGTCCGACAAGCGGACGTTCCCGGCGATCGACATCACCAAGTCCGGCACGCGTAAGGAAGAACTGCTGGTTGAGCGCGGCGTGCTGACGAAGATGTGGGTGCTGCGGCGTATCCTGAACCCGATGGGGACGGTCGATGCGATGGAGTTCCTGTTGGATAAGCTGAAGTATAGCAAGACGAACAATGATTTCTTTGACGCGATGAATACGTAGCCTTCGGCTCGGTGCGCGCCTTCGGGTTTGGGGGTGCGTATGGTTTCGGGTTCGGGGCGCTGTGGTTTCATCACGGATTTAGCGGAGGCTGGGCGGTTCGGGCTGCAGCCAAAGGGCCGCCTCGACCGCGGCCGGATCGTTGTAGATCGCGCGCAGGTAGCTGCGCGCCGCGGTGTCGGGCTTGCGCCGGCCATGCTCCCAGTTGCGCACGGCGTTGAGGTCGAGGCCGTAGTGCAGCGCGAACTGCTCCTGCGTGAGGTCGAGCCGATCCCGCATGGCCTTGACGTCGATGTCGGTGTCGGGGATGCGCGATGCCTTGACGCCGCACTCGGCCAGTTCGGCGGTTAGTGCGTCGATCAACTCCAGCTTCGGGACGAGAACGAAGGCGCGCTTCTGTTCCAACATCGTGTCAGTTGCCCGTTTGGCTCGCGGCACCGGCGTCCAGCGCTTCACCAGGGCAAAGGTGGTTGGGACCTTCTGAATCCGGCGGATGTCACCGGCCCATTCGATCAGGATCGCCGCGGGTGAACCGGATTCGACCCGGGATACGATACGGGTTCGCCCCAGTCGTTCGAAGCCCGCCGGTAACAACGAGTTCTTCAATCTCCATCAACTCCATGAACGCACGCGCTATAACCAAAAGGTTAGCAGCGCCGATTGCATTGGCTCCAAAAGTTTCGCCGTGGGTGTGAAGTCCCGACAGCGTCATCGATCGCCCTGACGGGAAGCAGGTCGCCATGACGACCAGCCGTCCCGACGGAGTATCAACCGTCAACGTCGTGACCGGATAATCGGTGGCGTCGTCCGCCAGGTCGAACTCGATCTGATGTCGCCGCCAGAGCGCCATTCTTGTATGCCACTGACCCAGTAAATTGCAAGCGTGGCGAGGCCGCCGGCCACGTCGTCGCATAAGGTCTCAGCAAAAGGTTACCAATTGGTTTACAGCGGCGGCGAGCGCTCAGTCGTCGGCTTTGCGGAACGGCGAGTCCTCGGCCAGGGCGCTCATTTCCGCCTCGACGCCGATGCGCTCCTCCGCGACGAAGTTCGCCACTGCGCGGCGCAGGCCCGGATGCGCGATCCAGTGCGCGGAGTACGTGTGCCGCGGCAGGTATCCGCGCTGGATCTTGTGGCGCCCCTGGGCGCCCGCCTCGACGCGCTTCAGGCCGCGCTCGATCGCCCAGTCGATCGCGCGGTAGTAACAAAGCTCGAAATGCAGGAACGGCCAGTCGCCGCGGCAGCCCCAGTTGCGGCCGTACAGCGCCTCGTCCCCCGCCAGGTTCAGCGCGCCCGCGATCGGCTTGCCGGCATTGTCGGCGAACATCAGCACGACCTTGTCGCCGAGCCGCTCGCTCAGCAACGAAAAGAACGAGCGGGTCAGGTAGGCCGAACCCCATTTGCGGTCCACGGTGGACTGGTAGAAGTCATAGAACGCATCCCAATGGCGTTCCTTGATGTCGGCGCCGGTCAGGGCGTGGAACGTCAATCCGGCGGCGTTGGCGTCGCGCCGCTCCCGCCGCAGCACCTTGCGCTTGCGCGACGACAGCGCCGCGAGGAAGTCCTCGAAGCTCGCGTAGCCCTCGTTTTCCCAATGAAACTGCATGCCGATGCGCTTCAGCCAGCCGGCATCGCCCAGGCCGTCCCATTCCTCGCGGCTGCAGAACGTCACATGCACCGACGACAGCTTCAGCGAACCGCATGCCTGCTGCAGCGCGTTCGCCAGGGTCGCGGGCGACACGCCCGAACCGGGGCGGCGCAGCAGCCGAGGCCCCGGCACCGGACTGAACGGCACCGAAGCCTGCAGCTTCGGGTAATAGCTGCCCCCCGCGCGTTCCAGCGCGGCGGCCCAGCCGTGGTCGAACACGTACTCGCCGTAGCTGTGCGACTTCGCATACATCGGCACGATGGCAACGACATGCCCGGCCTCCGTCCGCAGCACCGCGTGCTGCGGCAGCCAGCCGGTGCGCGAACTGGCCGAACCGCTGTCCTCCAGCGCGCTCAGGAAGGCGTGGCTGACGAACGGGTTGCCGGCGCCGGCGCAGGCGTCCCAGTCGGCCGCGCTGATCTCGGCGATGCGGGGATGGAGGGTCAGTGTCAGGGTGGCCGAACCATCAGGCATGCGCACGAGCCTCTATTCGATTTCGAACAACCCCTCCACCTCGACCGCCGCGTCGGCGGGCAAGGATGGCACGCCGACGGTGCTGCGGGCATGCCGGCCGATCTCGCCGAACACCGCGACCGCGAGGTCGGAGGCGCCGTTCATCACCAGCGCATGCTGGGTGAATTCCGACGGCGCGGCAATGAAGCCGCCCAGCCGCACGACGCGGCGGACGCGGTCGAGGTCGCCGCCGCAGGCCGATTTCAGGTGCACCAGCACGTTGATGAAGCACAGCCGGGCGGCTTCCTTCGCCTGCTCGACCGAAACGCCCCAACTGACCTTGCCGGTGATGGCGATCTTGCCGTCGATCGCCGGCACCTGGCCGGAGACGACCACGAGGTTGCCGGTGACCACATACGGCACGTAATTCGCAATCGGCTGCATCGGACGCGGCAGGGTAATGCCGAGTTCCGCCAGCTTTGCCTCGATCTGGCCCGCCATGCGTTGCTCCTGGAGTGTGTGCGGCGCAGCGTAACCCGGGTTCGCGCCGTGCCAAAGCGTCATTGGCGGGTCAGCCATGATCGGAAGGTCGTGAAGTGGACTGCGGCGCCGGAGTGACCATTGTCTGGCGATGATCAACGTTCGTGTTTGGTTGCCTTTGGTTGTCGCCAGCCTCGCCGGCGGATGCGCGACGGCGCCGCCGCCGGCGCCGTTGTTCGTCGTGTCGCCGGGGACGGGCAGGGACCAGGCGGCGTTCCAGCAGGACAGCGCTGTCTGCCAGCAGCATGCGGCGAACCGAACCGGGTACGGCGGCGCGCCGGTGCCCCCGCCCACGAGTTCGGCAACGGCCCCGGCCGGCCAGACCGCGGGAGCCTGGATCGCCAGCGAAGACCAGGCCTTTTTGCAATGCATGGCGGCGCGGGGCGACAGCGTGGCCGTGGCGCCGGGCGATTATGCGGCGGCTTATCCCGGGTACGACTACGGCTTTGCTTATCCGTACGGCTATTTCGACACCTACCCGGTGTATGTCGGAGGCTTCTTCGGCGGCGGCTATGGCGGTTGGCGTTATGGCGGGTGGCATTACCATGGCTGGGGAGGACATGGCGGCTGGGGTCATGGCGGCTGGGGTCATGGAGGCTGGGGTCATGGAGGCTGGGGTCATGGCGGCTTTGGTCATGCCGGAGGCGGCGGCCATGGCGGCGGCCACCGCTGATCGGCCGGTGCGGCGCGAGGAGCGCCGGCACAGCGTCCGGTCATGGGATCTGCTGAAACAACACGGCGTCATGTTATGTACCGACAACGAGATGCCCGCGACGATCCAAGGCAGCTTGGCACCTCGGCGCTGAACGCGGGGCCGCGGACGGTCGACAGCACCGAAAGCCGGCGCTGAACGCAGCCGGCACCCGCCGCCTCGCCAGCCAGGCAGCCCGCACCCGTCAATTGGCGTTTGCAAACCGGTGCGGCCAGTGTATCGGCTGTTTTTTTCACTCCTGCCCTGAGGTGACCAACGTGCGTGAGGTGTCGGCCATGGCCGGCCAAAAGGCTTGACCCCCGCCGCCCGGATCGCCGCCGCCATCGATCTGCTGGTCGTGGTCGAGGGTGCCCCCAAGCGTCCCGCCGACGCCGTGGCGAACGATTTCTTCCGTGCCCGCCGCTATATCGGCTCCGGCGACCGCCGCGCGGTGTCGGAGCGTGTATGGGCCGTGCTGCGTGCGCGCCGCCGTCTCGGCTGGTGGCTGGGCGAGGCGCCCGCCACGCCGCGCCTGCTGGTGGCGGCCTCGCTGCTGCTGGAAGGCTGGAGCAAATCCGGCGTTGTCCAGACCTTCTCCGGCGGCCAGTTCGCCGCGCCGCCGCTGGATCGCGCCGAACTTGGTATCGTTGCCCGGATCGAGGGGCACACGCTCGATCATCCGGAGATGCCGGACGCGGTGCGTCTGGAAGTGCCGGACTGGCTGCTGCCGCGCCTGCAAGCCCGTTTCGGCCCTGGCCTGTTCAGCGAAATGGCGGCGCTGTCCGAACCCGCCACGCTCGACATGCGCGTCAATCCGCTGAAGGGCGACCGGGATCAGGCGCGCGCCGCCCTCGCCGCCGAGGGCTGGGATGCCAAACCGACCGCGCTGTCGCCGTGGGGCCTGCGCATCGAGGGGCGGCGTCCGGTCACCGACGGTCCGGCGTTCCAGTCGGGCCTGGTGGAGATCCAGGACGAAGGCAGCCAGCTTGTCGCGCTGATCGTCGGCGCGGCGCCCGGCATGCGCGTCGTCGATTGGTGCGCCGGGGCCGGCGGCAAGACGCTGGCGCTGGCGGCCGCGATGGAAAACCGCGGCCAGATCGTCGCCTGCGACGTGTCCGCGCCCAGGCTTGAAGGCGCCGTGCGCCGCCTGCGCCGGGCGGGCGTGCATAATGTCGAACGGCATCTGGTCGAGTCCGGCGACAAATGGCTCAAACGCCGGGCGGGCACGTTCGACCGCGTCCTGGTCGATGCACCGTGCACCGGAACCGGCACCTGGCGGCGCAACCCCGACGCGCGGCTGCGGTTAAGGGAGACGGATCTGTTGGAGCTTGTGCCGAAGCAGGCGATGATCCTCGACACCGCACAGACACTGGTTCGCAAGGGCGGGCGGTTGGTCTACGCTACCTGCTCCTTGCTGGAAGAGGAAAACGAGGCGCAGGTGTTCGGCTTCCTTGATCGCCATCCCGAATTCGCCGTGGTCCCGCTGGCGCGGGCGTGGCCGTTGCCCCAGCCGGTGCCGAACGGCGGCGAATTCCTCAGCCTGACCCCGGCACGCCACCGCACCGACGGGTTTTTCACCGCGGTGCTGGAGCGGGTGGCGTGATTTCGCTGCGCAAGGCGCGTGTCGCTGACGCCATCGCCATCGGCGCGGTGCATGTCGCGGCCTGGCGCAGCAGCTATCCGGGGATCCTGCCGGACGCTTATTTGGCGCGGCTGTCGGTCTCGCGTCAGGCGATGCATTACGAGGCGGCGATCCGCGGCGGCACCGGCGTCATGGTCGCCACCGCCTCCGGCACCGACGTGCCCATCGGCAGCGGCCCGCGCATCATAGGCTTCACCACCGCCGGACGTGCGCGCCACGCTGAAATCGGCGGCAAGCGGCTGGCGGAGGGCGAGGTCGAGACGCTGTACGTGCTGGACGATTGGCGAGAGCGTGGCGTCGGGCGGCGGCTGATGCGGGCCTCGGCGGCGCATCTGGTCGATATCGGCTGCAAGTCGGCGTTCGTCTGGGTGCTGCGGGGCAATCCCAGCCGGTGGTTCTACCAGCGCCTCGGCGGCAAACCGGTGGCGGAGGCGACGACGCAGATCGCCGGACAGAAGATCCCGCAGACTGCGTATGTTTGGGATCCGATCCAGCAATTGCTCGCCGCCTCGCCGCAGGCTTCGTAGGGCGACGCCCAAAAATTACCGCTTCGGGGAGATGGGTTCCCAAGACCTCATGGCCCGGACGAGCCGGGCCACCTGTCGCGGCAGGTGCTGGCGAGGGTGGCCCTGACGAGCCGGGCCATGACGGAAGGGGGGACGGACCGCCCGGATTTGCTTGTTCTTGGGCGTCGCCCAAGGCTGGCTATTCGGCTTTCCGGTCGTAGCCGGTGGCGTGCTGGAAGACGTTTGGCTTTCGATAGATCGCCAGGATGATCGCGCCCTCGTCCGACCGGGTCTCATGCGCGGAACCGGTACGGCGCCAGACGAACTCCCCGGCGCGGCAAACTCCGTCATGGTCGTAGAAAGACCCTTCGACGACGAAGGTCTGTTCGATTTCGGGATGTTTGTGCATCGGCAGGGTCGCACCCGGTTCCCATTTGAGGAGACACGTCATCTCGCCTTTCTCCTTGTCCTCGTAAAGCACCTTGATCGAGATGCCGGCGAACTGCGTCGGTTCCCAGGCCATGTCTTGCGGTTTGACATAGGTCGAGCCGCCAATGGTCGGTTGCAATCCGCCCGGGCGTTCCGCTGTCGCTTGCTGGTCCAAGTGTCGCCTCCGTTTTTTTGTTGCGTATTAGAACAGTGTTTGGAGTCCGGGCAAGAAAGTTGCGCCGCCGGCGGATGATACCAACCCGCCTTGAGTTTGACCCATCGAGCCTCGCTTCCCCGTCATGGCCCGGCTTGTCCGGGCCACCTTTCGCGGCAGGTGCTGGCGGCGGTGGCCCGGACAGGCCGGGCCATGACGGTTTATGGCAAGAGTTGCTCAACGCGGACTGGTATTACATTCAACTGTACTCGCGACGAAGTAAACGGAAGCGTCCGCGCCGCGCCGCGCCGCGGGAGGGAGGTCTCTCCCGGCGCGGCCCGAAGCGGGCCGATGGTTATCCCTGCCGCAAACGCCGAATCGCCTCCAGGGCCTCCTCCGCCCCGGCATCCAACGCCTGTTCCGCGACCGCCCGCGGAAACCCCGCCCGCGCCATGATCCCGAACTCCCGCTGCCGATCGGCGTCGTCGGAGGTGCGGAAGGGCCCGATGCGGCGCTTGCGGGCGAGAACGAATGCCGACGCCAGTTCAGTGTCGGCGTCGTCCGGCAGCACCGACCGCGCCAGCTCCGCGTTCACGCCCTTCGCCGCCAGGCCGGCCGCCACCGCCCGCCGCGACCGGCCGGCGTTGATCAGGCCGCGGGCGCGGCTCTCGGCGAACGCCGCATCGCTGACCGCGCCGGCCGCCACCAGCCGCGCCACGACCTGCCGCACCGCCTGCCTCGCCGCCGCGACCTGATCCGCCACCGCATCCCGGTCGGCCGCCCTGCGCGCCCATGTGTCGATGCGGCGTTCCAGCACCCGGCGCAGGCCTGCCTCGGTCGCGGCGTAGCGCGCGAGGTAGCTCAACGCCGCCTCATGCAGGCTGCCGGCGTCCGGGGCAGGGGACTCAGCAGGGGACTCGGGAGTGCGCGCCATGGCGCAACGATGCCCGCCCGGACTGCTCGGATGCAAGCGCGCCGGCGTCTATGCAACCGTGGTCTGCGAACCGTCTTCAAACACTCGTTTGACACCGCCAAGCCGTTCGCCCAATGATCCGCGTTTCCTCCGGACCCGCCCCGAGCGCTCGCGGGCGGGCGATCCGTTGGGAAGGCCAGGAAAACCAAGGATACCGGATGATATCCGCGCTGCTGCCGAACTACGCACGTGCCGATCTCGCTTTCGAGCGGGGCGAGGGCGCCTGGTTGTGGACGGTGGACGGCCGACGATTCCTCGATTTCGGCTCCGGCATCGCCACCGCCAGCCTGGGACATGCGCATCCGCATCTGGTGCAGGCCATCGCCGCGCAGGCGGCCAAGGTGATGCATACGTCCAACCTGTATCGCATCCCGCAGGCGGAGCGGCTGGCCCAGCGGTTGGTGGACGCCACGTTCGCCGACAGCGTGTTCTTCTGCAACTCGGGCGCCGAGGCGAACGAGGGCATGATCAAGATGATGCGCCGCGCCACCTCCGACGCCGGCAAGCCGGAGCGCTTCCGCATCATCTGCTTTGAGGGCGCGTTCCACGGCCGCACCCTTGCCACGCTGGCGGCGACCGGGAACCCGCACTACCAGGAGGGTTTCGGCCCGCCGGTGGACGGTTTCGATCATGTGCCGTTCAACAACATGAACGCGGTGCGCAACGCCATCGGCCCGGCCACCTGCGGCATCATCGTCGAGCCGATCCAGGGCGAGGGCGGCATTCGTTCGGCGGATATGCAGTTCCTGCGGGACCTGCGGGCGGTGTGCGACGAATTCGGCATCATCTACGGCATGGACGAGGTGCAGTCGGGCATGGGCCGCTCCGGCAAGCTGTTCGCGCATGAATGGGCGGGGATCACGCCGGACATCATGTCCTCGGCCAAGGGCATCGGCGGCGGCTTCCCGCTCGGCGCCGTGCTGGCCAAGGAGCAATACGCCAAGGCGCTGAAGCCCGGCACGCATGGCACCACGTTCGGTGGCAACCCGTTGGCCTGCGCCGCCGGCAACGCCGTGCTGGACGTGATGCTGGCGCCCGGATTCCTCGAGGACGTCGAGCGCAAGGCGCGCAGGCTGCGCGGCGAACTCGATGCCATCGCGCGGGAATTCCCCGGCGTCTTTGTCGATGCCCGCGGTCTCGGCCTGTTGCTCGGGCTGAAATGCGCCGTGCCGCAGGGCCAGGTGCAGGCGGCGTGCGTGGCGGAGGGGCTGCTGGCGCTGACCGCCGGGGACAACGTCCTGCGTCTGGCACCGCCTTTGGTGGTGACCGACAGCGACATCGACCAGGGCGTGGCCATGCTGCGCCGCGCCGCGGCCAATGTCGCCGAGGCATCGGCCAAGGTGGCGGCGAAATGAGCAGCGCCGCCCGCCTGAAGTCCAGCCTGCTCGATCGGCCGTCCGGGCCGGAGTCCGGTCCGCGGCATTTCCTCGACCTGCGCGACTTCGACACCGCGACCTTGCGGCAGATGCTGGACATCGCCTCCGGGTTCAAGCGCGCCGGCGGCGTGTCCTCCCGGCCGCTGGCCGGCAAGACGCTGGCGCTGATCTTCGAGAAGCCCTCCACCCGAACCCGCGTCTCCTTCGAGGTCGGGATGCGCCAGCTTGGCGGCGACGTCATCGTGCTGTCGGGCAAGGACATGCAGCTTGGCCGAGGCGAGACCGTCGGCGACACGGCGCGCGTGCTGTCGCGCTATGTCGATGCCATCATGCTGCGCACCGACCGGGTGTCGAAGCTGCACGAACTGGCCGAACACGCCACCGTGCCGGTGATCAACGGCCTGACCGAGGCGTCGCATCCGTGCCAGTTGATGGCGGATGTCATGACCTTCGAGGAGAAGTGCGGTCCCATCGCCGGCCAGGTGGTGGCCTGGTGCGGGGATGGCAACAACGTGGCGCGAAGCTGGATCGAGGCGGCGGTGCGGTTCGGCTTCACCCTGCGCCTGGCGACTCCGGACGGGCTGCGTCCGCCGGAGGACCTGGTGGCCTGGGCGCGCGGGCAGGGTGGCCGCATCGAACTGACCGGCGACGCCGAAGCGGCGGTCGCCGGCGCGCGCTGCGTGGTGACCGACACCTGGGTGTCGATGTCAGACGATCCGAACGAAAGCCGGCACAACCTGCTGGCGCCGTATCGGGTCACCGGCCGGCTGATGGGCCTGGCTGCGCCGGATGCTGTGTTCATGCACTGCCTGCCCGCGCATCGCGGCGAGGAAGTCGATGCCGGCGTGATCGACGGCCCGCAATCCGTGGTGTTCGATGAGGCGGAGAACCGCCTGCATGCGCAGAAGGGCGTGCTCGCCTGGGCGATGGGGGCGGCGCGGTAGAGCTCCGGGCCAGCGGCGGATGTCGCGACGAGGGGTCATGGCCGGGATGAAACGCATGATCCTTGCGGTCGCCGCGGCCTTCGCCCTGCTGACCGCGGCGCCTGCCTCGGGCGAAATGTTCGACCCGAATTATACCTGTCGGCGTTGAGTTTGACCCATCGAGCCTCGCCTCCCCGTCATGGCCCGGCTTGTCCGGGCCACCGTTCGCGGCACGTGCTGGCGGCGGTAGCCCGGACAAGCCGTGCCATGACGTCTCTGGCAACCGTGGCAATGGGTCAAACTCAAGGCCGATTGGTATTACAAGCCATGCGGGGACCAGACGAGCACGGTAGAGTTCGACTGATTATGCTGTCCCGGAACCCGATGCCGCCGCAAGGGGGTGACATGCGCCTGCCCGGCAAGACCGGGGCGCCCGCGTCATGAGCGATGCCGCCTCGGCCGCGATCGTCTTCGTCGTTCTCCTGGCCAGCGCGGCATGCGGGGTGTTCGTCCAGCGTTTCCTGACCGACGCGCATCGAAGCCGGGACACCAAGGAACTGTCGCTGGCCGTCACCAACATGCTGGTGACGCTGACCGCCCTGATCCTCGGGCTGCTGACCAATTCGGTCGTGCAGTCGTTCGACAAGGTGGGAACCGATCTGCGGCTTTACTCGGTGCAACTGATCGGACTTGGCCAGACGCTGCAGGAGATCGGGCCCGATGCCGGGCCGGTCCGAGGCCTGTTGCGCATCTACGTCGCGAGCGCCATCGCCTCCACCTGGCCGGACGAACCCAAGCCGACCGGCGTGAACATCCTGAAGGACGTCCGTCCGGGCGAAAGCCCGCACCCGGTCATCGAGAGCGCCGCGCTCGGCGCGGTCCTGCAACGGGTCGGGCGCGAGGTGCGGCACTTGCCCGCGGGTGACTCCGTCCGCGCCCAGCTTGTGGCGACTGCCACGCGGCAGTTCGACGTGCTTGTGCAGGACCGCTGGAAACTGCTCGAGGAAGGCAACAGTCCGATCCCGGACCCGTTCTACCGCGTGCTGATCCTGTGGCTGGCGATCGTGTTCCTCAGCCTGGGGCTGATCGCGCCGCGCAATGCCCTGTCCTTCACGATGATCGGCCTGGGCGCGGTGGCGATCGCCGCGGTGATCTTCGCGATCATGGAGATGTCCGGGCCGTTTACCGGTGTCATTACCGTTTCAAGCGAGTCGATGCGCGACGCGCTGGCGCATTTGAGCGAGTGAAGTTCAGGCGCTGATGTGCAGGTACGGGGTCCCGGCGACGCTGCCGGCCTCCTGCACGAAGTGCGATGCCTGCGCCACGGTATAGCCGGCGAAGGTCAACCGGTCGGTTGCCGCGCCCGTGCCGTTGAGGTTGATTTGCAGCGTGGCGCCGAGATAGCCGGCTGCGCCGGCGTTCTCGATCCATGTCTCCTTGGAGACGCCCGCCTGCCAGCCCCAGATCGTGACGTCGTCGGTCTTGTGAAAGTTCACGATCGTGCTCCAGGTAAAGCCGCCGGCGCGCGCGTCGAGGTAGAACGTGTCGGTGCCCGATCCGCCGACGAGAAAGTTCGAACCGGTTCCGCCATCGAGGATGTTGCGCCCTCCTGTGACGGTCAGCACATCCTCCCCGGATCCGCTGTGCAGGAAGACGTTCGGCCCGAGGGCCGTCAGCATCAGGTTGTCCGGCGAGAGGTTGATGTATTCTGAGGTGATTCCGGCAACCGTGCCCGTATAGGGCTTCATCGTTACGATGGCGCCGGCGTGCTTCGTGTTATCGACGACAGAAACCCGGGTCATGATGCCTCCGATGGCCGGTTGACGCCGGAGACATGGCGAGCGGGTGACAGCGAGACGATCCGTCGTCAACGCAACTTGACCGCGCCGGGCCGACAGGATGCTGTCGTTGCTGAAACCGGGCTTTCGGCCATGTCTCGACCCCGGTGGATAATACCAGTCGGCGTTGAGCCCGACTCTTCCCATGACCGGGGAGAGAGGTTCGATGGGTCGCTCTCAAGGCGGACTGGCATACGGTCCTGCGCCCGCCATCACGGCGGCGGCAATCGTGCGCATAGTGTGATAATTACCGGACCAACGTCTCGCAGACGTCTGATCGCGGAGCCAACGTGTCCGGCGAAACGGGGCCTTGCCGGCCGCGTTTCCGGGCGCGCACACCACGATGATGCACGCAATGAAATCGCGTGCGACGATCGCCATTGGCGCGGGTTTCGCGGCTTCGTTCGCCGCCACCGCGCTGTGCCAACCCGCTCCGCCGTTGTCCTATGTGCGGCCGGTGTCTCCCGCCGCGGTGCAGGAAGTGCAGCAGCGCTTGCGCAGCGCGGGCGCGCGTATAAGAAGTTCCCAACCGTGTCCGTTGAAGCTAATAGGCCGCACTTAGGTTGACGGGACGATCGCCTGTCGGGCGAGAGCCAAACCGGATTTCCGGTCCACAGCTCTAGCAATTACCTCAGTTCGGCGAGTAGTAAACCGGCCTCCTGCAAGTCCTTGGTGTCGAAGCCCTCGGTGAACCAGCAGTAAAGTGGGGCCAACAGCTTATACGCGTCCTGCCGCTTCCCTTGGGACTGCCACAGTCGTGCAAGGCTGGTCGCCGTGCGCAGCTCCCACATTTTCGCCTGTTGGTGGTGCCCGCAGTCGAGTGAAGCCAGATAGTCCTGCTCAGCCCCCATTACGTCCCCCTTGAGCGAGAGCATCCAGCCCTTCAGGCGTAAGGTCTCGGCATGGTAAAAGCGCACTTCCGAATCTGTACGTTCTGATATTGCAATTATATCCGTAATCAGGTGCAACGCATTGTCCAGATCGCCGGTCAATGCCATGCCCTCGGCGAGGATCGCTTTCAGGGTCGGGCTCCGGCAGCTTCCGCCGACCGCCTCCGAGGCCGCGATGCCGGCCTTCAGCGGGGCAATTCCTTCGGTCGCCTGGCCTTTCAGAATGAGTGCCTGACCATACGACATCGGCGCAAACATCGCCCATAGCACGGGCAGGCTATTCTCCCGGCCGAGCCGCTCACATTCCTCTGCGCGCTTGAGCAGATCCTCGAGCCTCCAGCGAGCGTCGAACTCATGCGATCCGGTCTTCAGCGCCCATCCGAGGTCAAAGGGATGGCCACGCCGGCGAGCATGCGAAATCGTTTCGTTACTTAGACGCAGTGCCCGGTCCGGGTAGCCCAGGATCCAACTGGCCCAGGAAGCCAAGCCGCCGGCCGCGGTCTGGGGATCGTGGTTGCAGATATCCGCGAGACGGCGATGGTTTGCGCTGTCGTAGAGCTCGAGCACCATGTCGGCGTGCCGCGGGACATCCATAAACTCGCCGAGAAAACAGTGGCCGGCGCAGGCAAGCGCATGGCCTGTAACCCGCAGGTCGCCGGATCCCGTCACGTTCGCGAGGTCCAGTGTCTCCCCTGCCCACCGCAGTGACTCCGTCACCCGTCCTTGCCCAAGCGTGTGGTTGGTCAGGCCGGTCAGGATTGGCAGCAACGCGTCGCGATTCTCAAGCGATTTCGCCAACGCAAAGGCCGGGTGAAGACAGGTCCCGACCTCAGGGGCCGCCCAACCCTTGAGCGCTATCCATACCGTACCGAGAAGCGTGCGCGCATCCAGTTCCAGACGGTCACGCGCCGCCGACGGCGGCAGCGCGGCGATCAGATCGATCCCCCGCTCCAGATGCTTGATCGCCTCGGTCAGGCCCATGCGCTTCACCGCCAACTGACCCGCCTGATGCCATAAAGGAATGGCGGCATCGACACGCCCCGCGACCGTCAGGTGATGCGCCACCACTTCGGGTTCAGTGGTTTGGATGCTCGGGAAGCGCTGCTCGATCACCCGTGCGATCTTGGCGTGCAATTCCTGCCGGCGCCGCTTGAGCAGGGAGTCGTAAGCCGCGTCCTGCACCAGCGCATGCTTGAAGGCGTAGATTGCATCCGGCGGTGTTCCGCGTCGGAAGGCCAGCCCGGAGTTGCATAGCCGCGTCAGGGCATCATCCAACTGGGCCTGCGGCATCGGCGCAACTGCCCCGATCATCTCGTAGCTGAACTCACGGCCAATCGCTGCGCCGATCTGAGCGATTTCCCGCACCGGCGCAAAACGGTCCAGCCGCGCCATCAGCGAGTCCCGCAGGGTGGCCGGAATAGTCATGGCGTACCGAGAGCCGGTGAGGTCGTAATGATCCCCCGAGTCCTTCAGCGCGTCCGACTCCAGAACAGCCTTGGTCAGCTCCTCGACAAACAGCGGGACGCCGTCGGTTCGGGTCAGGATCTGCTCGATCAGCCCGGGTGGGAGTGCTTTGCCGCCCGTAAGTCCGGAGACCATCGCGGCACCCTGGGCTCGCGTGAGTTTTGACAGGTTCAGCGCGCCGACATGTCCGTGTTGCGACCAGCGCGACTGAAATTCCGGCCGATGGGTGAAAACCACCAATAGTGGAACGGTTCTCACCCGGTCGATCAGCAGGTCCAACACCTCCAGCGTCGTCGGGTCGGCCCAATGCAAATCCTCGAAAAGCATAACCCCGGGTTGCAAGCGCGCGGCTGCTTCGGCCACATCAACCAAGGTCCGCAGCGTCTCATCCTTGCGCCTTTGCGGCGTCATCGGCATCGCCTCGTACCGATGCTCGCACGGGATGCACAGGATCGCGGCCACAAACCGCACATCGCTCAAGGGCCGCTGGTACTCCCCGACGACCAGCGCTTCCAGCTTGTCGAGTTTTGAGTCGGTGGTTTCGTCGCGGGCGAACTTGAGGGACCGTTCGAAATTATCGATGATCGGCCAAAACGCGCTGTTCACGTAATACGGGGAGCATTGAAATCGTAGCGCCTGTACGGCTTGTGGTTGGAGCCGCTCGCGCAGCGTGTTCAGGATGCGGCTCTTGCCGATGCCCGGCTCACCGGACAGCAAGACCACCTGGCCTTCGCCGTCTTTGGCCTGCGACCATCGGCGCAGCAGCAGATCCAGTTCCTCGTCGCGGCCGACAAGCGGCGTCAGCGCGCTTCCACCACGATTGGCATCGAAGCGGCTTTCCGTCGCGCGCGCACTTTCGACGTGCCAACAATGAACTCGCTCCGAGATGCCCTTGAGCGGGTGGTCGCCGAGATCGGTGAGTTCAAAAGCATTGCCCACGAGGCGACGGGTCGAGGCGGCAATCACAATCTGGCCGGCCCCGGCCAACCCTTGAAGGCGCGCCGCGAGATTGGGCGTGCTGCCAACTGCCAGCTTCGACTGATCCCCCGAGCCGGCCGGTTCGCCGATGACGACGGATCCGGTGGCGATGCCGATGCGGACCGCCAGGTTCTCGGTCGACGATGCCTGGCCGACACTTTGAATAATTTCCAGGCCCGCGCGGATGGCGCGCTCGGCGTCCTCTTCGTGCGCGGCGGGCCAGCCGAAATACGTCAGAATGCCATCACCCACGTAGCGGGCGACAAAGCCATCGTAGCGCGCGATCACGTCGCCACAAAGCGTCCGATATGCATGCAAGAGGCTACGTAATTCTTCCGGGTCGAGCTTTTCACTCAACGCCGTCGAACCAACCAGGTCGCAAAATACCACGGTGAGGTGGCGTCGTTCGCCCGAAGAAATGGATGCAGCCCGATCCTCGATCGGCCTCACCGGCGCTTGCGAACCGTCCCGCAACGCGGCGATCGCCACCAGGAGGTGGCGGCGGTGGCCGACGCCGACAATGCCGAGTTCCTTAAGATCGTCCGCAGTGAGATGGCGCACGACATCGGCGGTGACGTCATTTTCAAGAAATGCCGCCTCATAGCGTTCAAGGCCGAGTTCTCGCAACCAAACACCAACATCCACCGCCGCCCCCTCCGGTTCGGTGATGCTCGACTGAACTATCGCGGTTGTTGTATTTGGTGTCTATGAACTTCACATAGAATGTGAGCGGTAAGACGATCAAAGAATCAACTCAACGGCAGACCCGGCTCGTGAGGCAGTTGCCCGGCTGGGCGGTTCGTGCTCCGGCAGCCACGGGCTACCGTCGGCGCTCGCGTTCCTGCTGGGCTTCCAGTGACAGCGCCGTCGCCGGTTGCGCCAGCAGCCGTTTCAGGCCGATCGGCTCGCCGGTGTCCACACAGTACCCGAACGTGCCGTTGTCCAGCCGGGCCAGCGCCTGCTCGGTCTGCCGCAACAGCAGCCGCACCCGGTCGCGGTTCAGGATCTCAAAATCCCGCTCCGTCTCCGCACTCGCTTGATCGGCCTGATCGCCTTCATGAGTAGCGTCGCCCGCTTGAGGCTGCGCGATAACCGACAGCTCCTGCTGAAGGTGCGCCCGCGTCTTCTCCAGCTGCACGCGGAAATACTCAAGTTGCCTCGGGTTGAGGTATTCCTCCGTGGCCGAGGGCTTGTAATCGGCTGGAAGCTCGGCAGTCATCGCATGTACCCCGACGATTCGGCCTCAAACGCCGAATTACCCGCATGTTATGGCACAGCGTGTCAAGTGCGTGACAAAAGTAACGGCGCGCTATCGGCCGGACGCCGGCAAAGCCTTGCCCCGCGACAGCCTGGCGGCCACGGCATGGCCGGCTGTAGCGGCGACCGCGGTCAGCGCGGTGCCCCAGAACAGATCGGCAATGGTGATGCCGAGCGGCCATCCCCGCAGTGTCGCCTGGTTGGTCAGGTCATAGGTCGCGTAGGCGACGAGGCCGAAGAACGCGCCGCGAATCGCCACGACGCGGGGGCTGGAAACGGCGATTGAAGGGGCTATCACGAACACCACGATCCCGCCGATGTACAACACATAAAAGAACAGCGCCGCGATCGGGTCAAAATCGTCCCGCAACATCCCTCCGAGCAGGGGTCGGTACAGCAGACCCGCGGTGACCGACAGCCAGACCGCGTCGATGCCGAGGAATACCAGAGCGGTAGCGATATAGGTCAGGCCATAGACGATCACGAGAGCGGCTCCCTTCGGCGTTTGTATCCAAACCTTATACGGCCCGATCAGTGATCCGCCATCCGGCATCAACCGTAACGCAAGGAAATATTCACGCGGACAGGGTGCGCAATGCTCCGATTCAGCTTGATCCTGCCGATGCTGCTGGCCAGCACGTCGGCGCCGCCGGACCCGACCGGTCTGTGGCGGCGTGGCGACGGCAACGCCTATGTGCGAATCGCGCCCTGCGGGGCGAAGATCTGCGCGACCAACACCTGGATCAGGATCCCCGGCACCGGCGAGGCGGTTGGCGATCGGCTGATCATGGATCTGTCCCCGCGAACCGGCAACGTGCTCGCCGGAACCGCCTACGACCCGCAACGGGGCATGACCTACACGGTGACGGTGACCGTCGAACCGTCCGGCCTGACGACACGAGGCTGCATTCTGTTCGGGCTTCTGTGCCGCAGCGTCACCTGGTCCCGGGTGCCAGCCGCATGAGTTAGGGGTTTCGGATGTCCGGGGGAAAACGGCGCCCGGGCTGGCATGCCCGGGACACAACGGCCGAGAGTCAAAGTCCGCGCGAATTGATATCAGGGGACTTCGCGGGATCGGCACGAGTGTGAATTTTGCGTCGTAGCCGGGCCAAGCCATAGGCGTCAGGATTAAGGCGGTCGCGTAGAAAAACTTGGCTGAGCCGGCACACACCCGGCCATGACGGTGAGGCAGAGGACCTTACTCCGCCGAGACACTTATCCTGATAGATATGGGGCCAAGCCCCATGCGTATCAGGATGAGGGGAAGCGACGGTAGAAGTTTGCCCGGGCCTTGCTCTCTCACCGTCATGGAGAACGCCTTGCTCCGCGTGACCCCTTATCCTGATACGCATGGGGCCAAGCTCGGCCATGACGGTCGAAACAGCCGTCCTCCTGAAAAGGTAGTTCCGGGCTTTACCCTGGTGACAGCGTTGCGTCAGGCGCATACCGGCCGAGCGACGCGTATTGCAGAGATCGCTTCGGTTTCGCGAGCATTCCATGTCCAATAGTTTTCTTCAACGATCGGGCCGCGGGTAATCACCCCGGCCACGACCACTGGCCTTGGCTTCCTTGTTTTATCACATCCGGCCCGAATTATTGCTGCCGAACAGTTAGGGAAACATAATGTTGCAGGCGCGTGGCCTTCGCCCGGGATGGACAAACGCGGTCATGGCGGCGGCGGTCGCTGCCATGCTGCCGCTACAGCAGGCCACCGCCTGCACGTCCTTCGTCCTCGATTCAGCGGATGGGGGCAAGGTCTACGGCCGCACCATGGAGTTCGGCCTCGATCTCGAATCTCAAATCATCATCGTGCCGCGCAAGTTCGCGATCACCGGCACCGGGCCGGCCGGCACGGCGGCAAGCGGGCTGGCATGGACCACGAAATACGCGGTCGCCGGTGCCAACGGTCTCGGTTTGCCGATCGTCGTGGATGGCGTGAATGAGGCCGGACTGGCAGGCGGCTTGCTGTACTTGCCGAATGTCGCGGTGTACCAGGACGTCGCCCCCGCCGATGCAAAGACATCGATCGCCTCCTACGAATTGCTGCTCTACACGCTCACCAATTTCTCCACCGTGGCCGAGGCGCGGGCAGGGATCGAGAAAATCAAGGTGAACCGGTCGTCGCAGGCCACCTTCAAGATGCCGGTGCCGGTGCACATGACGCTGCATGACGCCACCGGCGCCAGCATCGTCGTCGAATACGTCGATGGCGTGCTGCACATCCATGACAACCCGACGTCCGTCATGACCAACGCGCCTACGTTCGATTGGCAACTCACCAACCTGAACAACTACCTCGGGCTTTCGGTGAACGATCCGGCGCCACGCAACATCGGCGGGATCGAACTTGCCCCGCCGAGCACCGGCACAGGCATGCTGGGTCTTCCCGGCGACATGTCCTCGCCGTCGCGGTTCGTGCGGGCCTTCGTCTATGCGCACACCGCGCCGGTGGCCAAGACCAGCGACGAGGCAGTCCTGACGGCCTTCCATCTGCTCAACAACTTCGACATCCCGCCCGGCACGATCCGCACCAAGGCCGGCTCCAAGGCGGGGGGCGGCGTCGCGGCGATCGAGACGACCGAATGGATGGCGGTCAGCGACCTGAAGAACCGGCGTTTCTATATTCACACTTACGCCGACTACGGTACGCAGGTGGTCGATTTGAAAGCCGCGAAGCTGGATGCACCGGCCATCGTATTCATCCCGCTCAACAAGCCGAGCGCGCCGCGCGACGTGACACGCTGAATCCGTCGAGGCGAACGCTTCGCCACGGCAACCGCGAAGAATAGCCAGCCGACATCGCCGGCTGGCGTTCCGGTAACTTTTTCTTAACGATTTCTTTCTACTCTCCTCTCGTCGCCGCGCATCCGCGCGACACTTGGAGAGACCTTGCGTGCCACTTTCCACCTCCCGGTTCTTGTTCTTCAACCGGTCGATCGGCCGCCGGCTTTACCTGATCGTCCTGGTCATGGCCCTTGGCATGTTCGGCGTCCTGGCGATCGCCGTGGAAGGATCGCGCGACGCGCTCTGGGCGGCGAAAGGAACCGAAACCCGGCATCTCGTGGAAACCGCGCACTCCCTGGCCACGGATTACCAGCAGCGCGCCGCGCGGGGTGAAATGTCCGATGCCGTGGCCAGGCAGGAGGCACTCAGCCGCCTGTCCAGCCTGCGCTACGACCGGGACCAGTATTTCTGGGTCAACGACATGGCGGGGACGATGCTGATGCATCCGACCTCGCCGCAACTGACCGGCACGTCAGTGCTCGGCATGCGCGACGCCGCCGGGGCGCCGTTGTTTCGCGACATGATCGACGTGGCCTCCCGCCAGGGCGCCGGGTTCTATCGCTATTACTGGCCCCCGGACGCGACGGCCCGCCTGAAGCAGAGCTACGTCAGGCGCGTCGATGGCTGGGACTGGGTCATCGGCAGCGGCGTCTATGTCGGCGACGTCGAGGCGGCCGTGAGCGGCCTGGCACTCCGCATTTCGGGCATCGCCGCCCTTGCCCTCGGCCTCGCACTGGGCATCGCAGCGCTGCTGGGGCGCGGCATCACCCGGCCGATAGCCGCGCTGTCGCAGGCGATGCGGCAACTCGCGACCGGCGACGTCTCGGCGGAGGTGCCCGGGCAGCATCGGCAGGACGAAATCGGGGCCATGGCCGCCTCGGTGGTGGTGTTCAAGGCCGGCATGGAAGGTGCCGAGAGGCTGACGCGCGAGGTGCAGCTACAGCAAGCGACGGCGCACCGGCAGACCCAGGTGGCGCTGGTCGCGATGGCGGACGCCATCGAGGCGGAAGCCGGCATCGCCCTGGGCCATGTGCATGAGCGAACCGCCGCCATGACGGAAACAGCGACGGACATGAGCGGCTCCGCCACGCGCACCGGCCTCTCTGCCGAAAGCGCGGCGACGGCTGCCGCGCTTGCCACGGAAACTTCGCACAGCGTCGCCAACGCAGCCGATTTGCTCGCCGCCTCGATCAGCGAAATCGGCGTCCAGGTCGGCCAGGCCGCCGAGGTTGCCGCCCGCGCGGTGACCGCCAGCAGCGATACCCGCTCCGCGATCGAGGCCCTGAACGCGCAGGTCGAGCGCATCGGCGCGGTGACCGGGGTGATCCGCGACATTGCCAGGCAGACCAACCTGCTCGCCCTGAACGCGACGATCGAGGCGGCGCGGGCAGGTGAGTCCGGCAAGGGATTCGCGGTCGTCGCCAGCGAGGTGAAGTCGCTCGCCACCCAGACCGCCCACTCCACCGAGGACATCAGCCGCCAGATCAACGAGGTGCGCGCCGCCACCGGGGAGGCGGTCGCCGCCGTGCTGCGGATCGAGCAGACCATCGCCGAAATCAACACCATCGCCGGCGGCGTCGCCTCCGCGGTCGAGAAGCAGGCGGCCTCGACCATGGGCATCGCCTTCAACGTCGCGGAAACCGCCTCCGCGGCGGCCGACATGAGCAACCGCATCCTGGAGGTTTCGGCCGAGGCGGAGCAGACCGAGCGGCACGCTTTGTCGGTGCGGGAAAACGCCTCGGCGCTGGAACTTGCGGTGGCGGAGCTGCGCCATGCCGTGATCAGGGTGGTGCGGACCTCCACCACCGAGGTGGATCGCCGCCTCGCCACGCGTCATCCGATCGACCGGCCCTGCCGTGTCGGCGCGGACGGCACGACCTACGATGCGCGCCTGATGGACCTGTCGGAGACCGGCGCGCGGATCGAATGCGCGCCGCCGCTGGCGCCGGGATCGCGCGGTTCGTTGTCCGTCGATGCGTCGGCCGCGCCGGTGCCGTTCGTCGTGCGCACCCTCGATCATCGCGGCGCCCTGCATGTGCGGTTCGACGAGACCGAAGCAGCGGGCGGGGCGGTTGCGGCTTTGCTGGACCGGTTATTGCGGCAGCCTGCCGCCTGATCGCCTTGGCCTGAAGGAGTTGAAGACAATGCCGTTGATGACGTGGACCGAAAAACTGAGCGTCGGCGTCGCCGTGCTCGACGATGACCACAAGAAGCTGGTGGCGATGGTCAACGAACTTTACGATGCAATGCAGGCGGGACATGGGAAGGACAAACTTGGTCCGATCCTGGCCCAGCTCATCAAATACACCAAGGAACACTTCGCCCGTGAGGAGAGCCTGTTCGCCCGGACGGGCTATCCGGCATCCGGTCCGCACAAGCAACAGCATGAAGCCCTGACGCGGCAGGTCGCCGACGTGCAGCAGAAGTATGCAGCGGGCAATGCCGCGACGCTGTCGCTCGATGTCATGCACTTCCTCAGAACGTGGCTGGTGAACCACATACAAGGCAGCGACCAGGCCTATCGGGCGCATCTGAACGCCAAGGGGATACACTGACCGGGATCCGGTCAGCAGTGCTTGCCGTCCCGGCTGCCGGAACCTGCGTCGCCCGACCCTGAGAAAAGTCTCGGTGCCGCATGCGGAGCCGCCGTTTCCGGCAGTCGTCATCGGTTGGCCAGGCGCTGGCGCGGCGAGGCCATAAGCAGCCCTGGCCGGCGGCGCTGTTGACCGCAATCGCCGCCAAAGCAACGACCTGTGAAGCGACAATACAGGTCTGCGTTGAAATCGACCCGTTGCATGACGGCGTGGCGCGGGCGGAGAGTTAAGTCAACGCGGGCGCCAGTTTCGCGTCATGGCCCGGCTTGTCCGGGCCACCCCGCCAGCATCATGCCGCGACAGTTGGCCCGGACGCGCCGGGCCATGACGGTTAAGCGGCAAGAGTTGGCCCAATCGCCAGCTGGTATAAGGTCACCGCGCTATTGCGGGCATTTTGGTTGTACAAACGCGTGCAACGCCGTAATGACACGCTCCCCGCCTGCTGAAAGTTCAGACTGTGCTTACGGCGTCAGCCCGGCGTTATCCGATGGACGGCCGTCCGGCTGTCGCCCGGCGGGATAAGCATCAGCCACGGCTTCTCGCTGAATTCACCCGCGAAGCCCGCCGGGCTGGCCATGCCGCACCACGGTTCGATACACAGGAAATCGCCGCCGGCGCGGGACCACAGGCCGAGCTGGGAAAAACCGTCCCACGCGACGGTCAGCGAGGCGCCGCCGGGCGCCCCCAGGCGCACCCAACGGCTGGCCGGTTTCGGCAGGATCAACGCATCCGCGGCGAACAACGCTTCGTTCAGTGCCAGCGTCCGTCCGGCAACCGGCGACGGCCGATCGGCTTCGGTCAACAGGCCGCCAACGACGCCGCGCAAGGGGGCGGGTTCATCGGCCTCGAAGGTCAACGCGTAGGCTTCCTTCGCGACGCCCGGCACCAACGGCCAGCGGAACGCCGGATGCGCGCCCATCGAGGCCGGCAACACCTCGTCCCCGGTGTTGGTCACGGTATAAGTAACGTCGAGCACGGATCCGGAGACCGCGTAGCGAATTTCGAAGCGAAAGGCGAACGGATACATCGCCCTTGTCTGCTCGTCGTCGTTCAGCGCCAGCACGCAGCCGGTCGCCGACCGCTCGACCCACGCGAACCGCCGATCGCGGGCGAACCCGTGCTGAGTCAGGCGGTAGGCGCGGCCGCGATGGATCAGCGTGTCGTCGCGCAAGCGGCCGACGATCGGGAACAGCACAGGAGCGTGCCGCGGCCAGACCGGTTCGGCCGACCAGAGATAGTCCCGGCCGCCCTCGTCCCGCAGCGTACACAACTCGGCGCCGTGCGCCATCACGCTGGCCGACAGCCCGGCTGCTCCGAAGTCGTGCCGATCCGGATCGTCGCGGGTCATGGCGGGAGTCCTCGCACAGTGGCATCTCGATGCTACCGCCGTTCTGCCCGGGTTTGAAGCGGGCGGCTATTCCGACTGGTTGGCGTGAGTTCCGGCCGGCTGGCTGGCCTCGTCGGCTTTCTGTGCGGCCTGGCGCTTCTCGTGCTTGTTATATTCGTGCCCGGCGACGCAGCCGCCCACCGCGCCGAGCACCCCGTGATGCGCCATATGCCCGGCAACCGCGCCGGCGACGCCTCCGCTGAGACAGCCAATGGCGCCGGCCCGGGTGGTGGAACCGATGCCGATGCAGGTGGCGGTCAGCAGAATCAAGGTAACGCGCATGCTCATGGTCTCGGAATCTCCGTTCATCGAGTGTGTTCAACGCCGGCCGCGCGCTCGCGATCCACCCGCGGCGTGTTCACCATCCGGTTTCCGGGCCAACCGGATTTCGCGGGCGGCGTTCACATGTCCGCACCGGCACGGCGGTTCGCCGGGGCGATGTCAGTTCAGGAGGACGCTTTGCGCACACCCGTCTTGGCCACGCTTTTTTCCCTCGCATTGACCACGGCAGCGTTGGCCGATGCCAGCGTCGCCGGCAACTGGCACGCCGATCTCGACAGCGGCGTGGCGATCGACATGCGGGTGGCGCCGAATGGTGCCTGGAGCAGCAAGACCTTCGAGCAAAACAAGGTGGTTCGGCAGATGCGCGGAACCTACAGGCAGGACAAGGCCGGGACCGACAACGGCACGCTTGTCTTCACCCCGAAGCAGTATAGGGCCACGCGCGGCACCGTGCAGACGGAAACCGACAGCTATGAACTCGGTGACAACGGCCGGCAGTTGAAACTGACATCGGACGGCGACACGATGGTGTTCGAGAAGCGCGAGCCGAACCATCCGGCTGCGCAGTAGCCCGGGCGGAAAGCGGCCCCTTTGTCATGGCCCGGCTTATCCGGGCCACCCCTGCAAGCACTTGCCGCGACAGGTGGCCCGGACGAGCCGGGCCATGACGCGGGGGGGAGTGGGCGTCTCGAGAAAGCCTGAAACCGCTCTAATGCACCCGCCGGCCAAACGAAATCACGTACGCCCGGACGCGCGCGTCGATCAGCGGATCGTCCGACACCTCGATGCCCGACGCCAGACGATTTGGCAGGAAGCGCAGATCCCGCTGCGCCTTGACGTTATCGGCCGCCGCGCCGGTCAGCACGAGCGTTCCCATGTGCACCCGCTTGCGATCATCCGGCCAAGGCTTCGTCGGGTCCTTTGTCTCATCGCCCGGATTGGCCAGTTGTGCGATCAGACGAAACGCCACGGCTTCCGTGGCGAGCCGTGCGGGGAGTTCGTCGACGAGGAAATCCGGGGGCATCTTCGCCGCTTCCTCGGGACTGAGATGCTCCGTGCCGCGCACGGGCACGAGCTGGAACCGGAACGCCTGCCGCTCGCCCTTGGCGTTGATCAGGATGAACGCATCGATGCCGTTATATGTCTCCCGCGCGAAACTCGCCGGCGTGCTGACCGCCCCGAATGCCTTTCCCACGCTCGGATGCGCGGCCATGAACTGATCCGCCGGGGTCGGCTTTGGCACGTCCGGGCCGCTCGCGGCCAGCGCCTTCAGCAGGGCGAGAAAGTCCTCCCCGGTGGCGACCGGAAAGAACGGCAGCGAATTCGCGATCACGTCAAGGTCGCCGGTGGCGTCGTAGAACTTGATCGCCATGCCGCGCGGGTTGGCCTGCGGCGATCCATCGGGCAGATCGGGCAGGCCGGTCGAATCGGAGAACCGGACGGTGACCGCGACCGGTTGGCCGGCGAAGATGGAGGCCTTGCTAAGTTCCACCGCCGCGGGTGTTCCGGTAAAGCTGCCCTCGACCACGACTCCCTTGGCGTGATTGGCGCGCATGAAGGAATGCCGTCCCCACAGCGCGTTCATCGTGTCGACGGTCTGCACCGCCAGGGTAAGCCCTTGCGCCCAGACCCCGGCGGCCAGGAATCCGAGAAGGATCGTGACGGCGGCGAGCGATAGGCGCGAGCGGCTCATGGGGTTGGCTCCCGGTCGACTGGTTGGCGCGAAAACAGCAGGCCGGGTGCCAAAAGGCACGGCCGCGCGATACCCGGCAGGCAGCACTGTAGCGTGAAAACGCCGGCAAGCGATGGCCGGAGCGAACGAATTTGGCCGCCGGCAGCATAATTCTTCCGCCGGCCGTGCCGATTTCGCCCGCATCGAGCCGAGGGCAGTTCAATCGGCGGTGGCGTTCAACCGCCTTGCTTCGCCAGCCGGTCGAACGCAGCGAGGCGCGTGATTAGCGCCTCCATCTCCCGCAGCGGGATCATATTCGGCCCGTCGCTCGGCGCATGGTCCGGATCGGGGTGGGTCTCGATGAACACCGCCGCCACGCCGACCGCCAGCGCCGCCCGCGCCAGCACCGGGGCGAACTCGCGCTGGCCGCCCGACGATGTGCCCTGGCCGCCCGGCTGCTGCACCGAGTGCGTCGCGTCGAACACCACCGGATACCCGGTCCGCGCCATGATCGGCAGCGCCCGCATGTCCGACACCAGCGTGTTGTAGCCGAAGCTCACGCCCCGTTCGCACAGCAGGATGTTATGGTTGCCCGTCGCGGCGATCTTGGCGGCCACGTTGGCCATGTCCCAGGGTGCCAGGAACTGGCCTTTCTTGACGTTGACGGCGCGCCCCGTCTCCCCTGCGGCCAGCAGCAGGTCGGTCTGGCGGCACAGGAACGCGGGTATTTGCAGCACGTCCACCGCGCGGGCCGCCAAGGCGCACTGCTCCGCGGTGTGGACGTCGGTCAGCACGGGCAGGCCGGTCGCCTCCCGCACGTCGCTGAGGATCTGCAGCCCGGCGTCGATGCCGATCCCGCGGGCGGCCGAGGCGCTGGTGCGGTTGGCCTTGTCGAAGCTCGACTTATAGATGGTGGCGACCCCGGTGCGCAGGCTGATCTCGCGCAGCGCCCGGGCGACCTCCAGCGCATGGGTGCGCGAACTCGATCTGGCACGGGCCGGCAATCAGCACGAACGGGTGGTCGTTGCCGATATCGATGCCGCCCACCCGGACGGTGCGCGCTGCGACAGGCTGCATGGGCTGATTTCCTTTCCGGTACCGCCGATGCCAGCGTTGTCCCGGTCTCGCAGGGAATGGTCAAGCGGCGGGGCGAATCCCGTCGCTTGAGAAAATGTGACACGAATCGACGTGAAACAGTTCGGGCCACACCGATGCGGCAATGTCACGGTTGTGACATTTTTATTATCGGATTGTTATCGGCGTGCCTAAAGTAGGATTGTAGTCCTGATCCGAGCGTTATCCACAGCCCGAAAATTGTGAAATAGGCCGATCCGGGCGACACGGGTTCGTTAAAGGATTGTCAGGTTTGCAACCCTGCTGTTACCGGCTGTGTTGTCTGCGGCGGTTCACGAAGGAGACGAGTCAGATGCGGGTTATCGGAGCAGGAACACAGGCATATATCTTGGGCTCAGCCCTCCTGTTCGGTTGCCCAGTGCTGGTCGCGAAGGCTGAAGCGCATCAGTCTCGTTCTCATAACGTAGCGTCGTCCCATCACGTTCGCCAAATCAATACGCACTTCTCACATCATTACGGTTCCCGTCATGGCGGATATGTCACAGCGGTTACGTGGCATGGCCGCTCCGGCCGGCGTGCCTACGCCGGTCATTCCTGGGGTATCTCCTGCGTGCCCTACGCGCGTCAGGTGTCCGGCATCATGGTGGCCGGCAATGCGTGGCAGTGGTGGGACAACGCCGCCGGCGAGTATGCCCGCGGCGATCGGCCCGAGTCGGGCAGCGTGCTGAATTTCCGCGCCAACGGCCGGATGCCGCTGGGCCATGTCGCGGTGGTCACGGAAGTGATCAACCAGCGTGAGATCGTGGTGGATCAGGCCAACTGGGGCGGCGGCGGCGTATCGCACAACGTGGCCGTGGTTGACGTTTCGGAGGCGAACAACTGGTCCGCGGTGCGCGTGGCCCTCGGCGGCCGCAGCGGCGAGTTCGGATCGGTTTATCCGACCTACGGATTCATCTACAACCGCCCGGACAATGGTATGGTCGTTGCCAGCATCAACCGCCCGGCGCCGCGGCCCGACATCAACCCGGCGCCGTCCGATCTGCGCCCGGTGGCCGAACGCGGCTGGCACACCTTCGAGGAAGTCGCCGAGTCGCCGCAGCGTTAAGCGGTCCGGGGCTTTTCAGCGGGCAGGGACGGGTCTTTAGCGGCCTGATCCGTCGGGTGGCTGGAGTCGCCTTCCGCCTGTGTTGTCCATCATCGCGTAATAATCTTTGTCTGGAAGTTACGGTGGCGGCGCCGTTCGTTGCGATCCGCCAGCACTTGCGGCAACCTGGCAACCAGGCGCGCCCTTTCTTCAGCGCAACTTTGACGGCCCCTGGCGGAAGCCGGGACGCCGCTCGCGTCGTTCGCCACGCGGGCGTTGCAGGCCGTGCGGCGTGCTCCCGATCGTTCTGCCCCGCTGGCTCGCGCTCGATCCGGGTCGAGTTCAGCGACGTCGCTCGTTTCCGGTTCCGCAAGAATTTTGCAACCGTAGATGTGCGCAAATGCACGCAGATCGATGGGGCACCGTCGGCTGAAACGTTCGGGCAGCGGCGTCGCGGTGGCGTCGAAACCGCTTTGATCTGTGTCCATTTGCGTACATCCCAGGTTGGAATCATTGCCTGCGCCGAACCAAAAGATGGCTCGGAAAGCTGACCCGGTGTGTTGTCGCCAGCCGGAGGCTGATTTCTGCCAGAAGGAACGGAAGACCCTGTCGGCGCCCCGCATGGTCATCCGCATTGCCAAAAGCCAGCCGGAAACCGGCGGAGTCGTGACGCTTCGCCCCGATTGACTCCGCCGGTTGGCTTCGTCACGTTCCCGGGGTCCGAGAAACAAGAACCAAGGGAAGGGGGGCTTATGGCAGGCTGCGGCGGCTATGGCATGGCACACGGACTCCGCGTGTGACCAACCTGCTCGAGGCGACGGGCCTCCACGCCGCGTACGGCGAGACCAAGGTTCTGCATGGCATCGATTTCGCGGTGCGCCAGGGGGGCGTGACCGCTCTGCTGGGCGCCAACGGTGCCGGCAAGACGACCACATTGCGCGCGATCTGCGGCCTGGTACGCACCCGTGGCGACATCGACCTCGGCGGCCGGCGGATCGACGGCATGGCGACCGAGGACATCGTCCGCCTCGGCGTTTCCCACGTGCCGGAGGGCCGCGGGACCTTCATGGAACTGACGGTCGAGGAGAACCTGAAGCTCGGCGCCTATACCCGCCCGGCGCGCGAGGCCTCGGCCGATTTCGGCCGCATATTCGAATACTTCCCGCGCCTGAAGGAACGCTTCAGGCAGCAGGCCGGCACCCTGTCGGGCGGCGAGCAGCAGATGCTGGCGATCGCCCGCGCCCTGCTGCCGCGGCCGCGCCTGCTGCTGCTCGATGAGCCGTCGTTTGGCCTCGCGCCGCTGATCGTGCAGGAGATCTTCCGGATTCTGAAGCGCATCCGGGACGATGCCGGGGTCAGCATCCTGCTGGTGGAGCAGAATGCCAGCCTGGCGCTGGCGTTCGCCGAGGACGCCTATCTGCTGGAGACCGGGCGCATCGTGATGTCCGGTCCCGCCGCGGAGATCAGCAAGGACGAGGGCGTTCGCCGCTCGTATTTGGGGTATTAGCGGATGGCACCCTCGCTCACCCCGTCCTCGCTCACCCCGTCATGGCCCGGCTCGTCCGGGCCACCCCAGCGAGCACCTGCCGCGACAGGTGGCCCGGACGAGCCGGGCCATGGCGCTGAGGGGTTTGCCGGCGAAGCAACGAAATCGCCCCCGGAGGCCCGATGCTGCAAGGCATAATCCATCAGGTCATGTCCGGCATCGCCACCGGCGGCATCTACGCCAGCGTGGCACTGGCCCTGGTGATGATCTACCAGGCGACCCACCATGTGAATTTCGCCCAGGGCGAGATGGCGACCTTCTCCACCTACATCGCACTGACCCTGATCAATTTCGGGCTGCCATACTGGGTGGCGTTCGCGATCACCATCGTCGTCTCCTTCGGCATCGGGCTGGCGATCGAGCGCATCCTGATGCGTCCCCTCGCCAATGCGCCGGTGCTCGCCTCCGTCGGCGTGTTCGTCGGCCTGCTGCTGATCATCAACAGCCTCAGCGGCTGGTTCTTCGACTACACCATCAAGCAGTTTCCCACTCCGTTCCCGGATCGGCCGATGCTGGGCGGGTACCTGTCGGGGCATGAGCTAGGTTCAACCGCCGTCACCCTGATCGTCCTGCTGCTGGTCTATCTGTTCTTCCGCCATACAAGGCTCGGCCTGGCGATGCGGGCGGCGGCATACAACCCGACCTCCGCCCGGCTGGTGGGCGTGCGTGTCGGCTGGATGCTGGCGCTCGGCTGGGGTCTGGCGGCGGCTATCGGCGCGGTGGCGGGGTGCATGGTGGCGCCGGTGGTGTTCCTCGATCCGAACATGATGGGCGGCATCCTGCTTTACGCCTTCGCCGGGGCGCTGCTCGGCGGCATCGACAACCCGCTCGGTGCCGTGTTGGGCGGTTTCGCGGTCGGCATCATCGAGAACCTGGGGGGTGCCTATCTGGTGGGAACCGAACTCAAGCTGACGCTGGCGCTGGTGATCATCGTCGCGGTGCTGACCGTCAGGCCGACCGGGCTGATGGGCCGCAAAGTATATAGCCGGGTGTGAGGGCGATGCGCGCATCCCGGATTATCCCGATCCTGGTTCTGCTGGCGGCGATCGTTCCGGTCGCCCTGTTCACCGACTACCATCTGTTCCAGCTCACGATGGTCGTCGTCTACGCCATCGCCATTCTGGGCTTGTCGCTGCTGACCGGCTTCAACGGGCAGATTTCGCTCGGGCACGGGGCGTTCTATGCCATTGGCGCCTATACCACCGCGATCCTGATGACGACGTGGGAGGTGCCGTATTGGGCGACGCTGCCGATTTCGGCGGTTGTCTGCGCGCTGGTGGGCTTCCTGGTCGGTTTGCCGGCGCTGCGGCTGGGCGGGCTGTATCTGGCGCTGACCACGTTCGCCCTGGCGGTCGCGATCCCGCAGGTCCTGAAATACAACGCTTTCCAGGACTGGACCGGCGGCGTGCAGGGCCTGGTGATCGACAAGCCGGACGCGCCGTTCGGATTGCCTCTGTCGCCCGACCAGTGGCTGTATCTGTTCACCCTGACGGTCGCCGCGGTGCTGTACGTTATTGCCTGGAATATCGTGCGCGGGCGCATGGGCCGGGCGATGATGGCGATCCGCGACCACGCGATGGCGGCCGAGACGATGGGCATCAACCTCGCGATGGTGAAGACCCGCGCCTTCGCGCTGAGCGCGATGTATACCGGGTTGGCCGGGTCGCTCGGCGCCATCGCGGTACAGTTCGTGGCACCCGACAGCTTCGGCATCTTCGTCTCCATCTTCCTGTTCGTCGGACTGATCGTCGGCGGCGTTTCCTCCATCGGCGGCACCCTCATCGGTGCGGCGTTTGTCGAGTTCGTGCCCAATCTGGCCGGCGACGTGTCGAAGGCGGCGCCGGGCGCGGTCTACGGCGTGATCCTGATCACCGTCATGTTCCTGATGCCGATTGGCGTTGGCGGTTTCCTGAGCGGGCTGTGGCGGAAGCTGACGACGGCGCGCGAGCCTATACGCGCATCCGCGCCGAACCCGTCATGGCCCGGCTCGTCCGGGCCAAAAGTCGCCACGGGTGCCGTCGGGGCGGACAAGCCGCGCCATGACGAATGAGGCGACGCCCAAGAAGTGCCGCTTCTGGGAGACGGCTTCCTAAGACGTCATGGCCCGGACAAGCCGCATAGGCGCTGACTTTGCGAGATCGGCACGAGCCTCGATTTTGTGTCATGGCCCGCCTTGTGCCGGCCATCCAGGACTTTGCCGCTACCAATCCCGCAAGGCGGAGGTGGCCGGGTCAAGCCCCATGCGTATAACGATAACGAAAAGCGAGGGGATAGGTTTGCCCGGGGCCTTGTTCTCTCACCGTCATGGCCCGGCTTGTCCGGGCCACCGCCGCCCGCATGTGCCGCGACAGGTGGCCCGGACAAGCCGGGCCATGACGAATGTGGAGAACGCCGTGCTCCGTGTGACCACTTATGGTGACGCCTATGGGGCCAAGCCGGCCATGACACGGGGGGTAGTGCCGGTGCGCATGTCCGCTTAAGTAAGCGCCTGTGGGGACAAGCCGAGCCATGACGGAAGGGGGACGGACCCCCGGATTCGCTTATTGCCGGGCGTCGCCTAAAGACAGGCATGCCGCGGCGAAATTCCGATAGTCTCCGCTTGACGAACCGTCTCGCATTCACCAATGTAAATGTGTCTTACATTCACATGAGGCACTCCATGATGAGCGCTGTAAACCAAGACGCCTACGGCAACCCGGCCTGGGGGCAGGGCCCGGGGGGCAGTACCCGCGCGACCCGTGGGGCACGCCCGCCCCCGGATACCAAGGCGCGGGAGGCCTCCCGTTCTGGCACCCGGCGGGCATGAGCCGCCCGGTCGCCATCGCTGCCACCGTCCTCGGGTTCATGTTCTGGTGGCCGGTTGGACTGGCATTGCTGTTTTACATGATTGGGAGCGGTCGCATGGGATGCTCGGCACGCAAGGCGCGTTATCGCAACTGGCAGGATGCCGGTCCGTTCAGCGACTGGAAGTCCTGGGCCTATGGCAAGGGCGGTTCGTCCTCCGGCAACCACGCCTTCGATGAATACAAGTCGGAGACGTTGCGCCGCCTGGAAGAAGAACAGAAGGAGTTCGGTGCGTTCCTCGAACGCCTGCGCTTCGCCAAGGACAAGGCCGAGTTCGATCAGTTCATGGCCGAGCGCCGCTCGCGCCCGTCATCCCCTCCGGCGGATGAGCCTTCGCCGAACTGATTAGCCGCCGCTTTGGAATGGGCGTCCCGGGTTCGGGGCGCCCATTTTCGCGTGGCTACGTCGCGAAGCTGTAGGCACCGCCGCGGGCCAGTGCCGCCTGATACGCTGGACGCGCCTGAAAGCGCCGGACCCAGGCATCGAGGTTTGGATACGCCGCGCGGTTGGCGCGGGCGCCCGCGACCTCACCCACGAAACTCAACTGGATGTCGGCGCCGCTGATCTCGCTGCCGAGCAGATAGTCGCGGCCCTTGAGCGCGCCGTCGATATAGGACAGGTGGTTGGCGATCTCGCTTTCGATGCGAGGGCCGAGCGGAGCTCCCGCTTCGCCAAGCCGGGAGACATACAGCTTCAGCAGCAGCGGCAGCATGGCCGAACCTTCTGCGAAGTGGAGCCACTGCACGTAATCGTCATAGGCGGGCGACGCCGGATCGGGATGCAGCCGCCAGTGGCCGTAGTGGCGGATGAGGTAGTCGATGATGGCGCCTGATTCGATGATCACGCGCCCGTTATCGGTTATGACCGGCGACTTGCCGAGCGGATGCACCGCCTTCAAATCCGGCGGCGCCAACCGGGTGATCGCGTCGCGCTGGTAGTGCTCGATCTCGTAGGGGAGGTGCAGTTCCTCCAGCAGCCAGAGGATGCGTTGCGAGCGGGAGTTGTTCAGGTGATGGACGACGATCACGGTTTCGTTCCTGTTCAAGGACTCTTCGGCGCAGTCAGTGCCCCGCGTTGGACAAGCCGGGGAACCGACGACCGCGAGCAAGATCTTTACCACGGAGAATACGGCGAACCAGGGAGGTAGACCGGGACGTAAACCGGGCGCGTCGCGCACCCTTTCGTGTGGCACGGACTTCTCCGCGCATCTCCCCTATTGCGGCGTTCTCTGCGGTAAAATTCCTGCTTGCGGGCCGTCAACGCTCAAGCGTCGCCGACGGTTTGCCCCCGACCGGTCTCGCCTACCGGAAAATCGTGTGCGGCCGGGTATGCGAAACGATCCCGCCGCCCATCGCCCATTTCGCCGTGTTAGTCTCATCCCGCAGCAGCGCGTCCTGGATCGGCTTGCCGACGGCGCCCAGTTCCATCGACAGCTTTGCTGCCGCGTCCATCACCTGCGGCAGCACGGCACGGGGGCGCGGCGGACGCATCCGCATCGACGGCGAACTGATATGCATCACCGCCACCACCGCGCCGGAGGCATCGCGCACCGGAGCGGCAATGCCGACCGAGCCGGCAACCACTTCGTCGGAAGTGATCAGGTACCCGCGGCTGCGAATCCGCTGCAAATCCGCCGCGATCCAGGTGGCGTCGATCCGCGTCGCCGGGGTGAAGCGGTTCAGCCGCTGTGCCAGCAACTGGGTCTGCACGGGCTCCGGCGCGAACGCCAGCAGCACGCGGCTACTGCCGGCGTGCAGGGCGCCGCGCTTGCCGATCTCGGAATAGACGCGGATTGTCGGGTCGGTTTGATAAATGGCGACCGTCTCGCTTTCCATCCCATCACGGACTCGCAAGTAGACGTTCTCACCCGTCGCCTTGCCCAGCGCCGTCATGAATGGCATCGCCGTCGCCGCCAGCGCGCCCTGGTCAGCCGCCGCGCGACCCAGTGCGCTCCATCGCGCCCCCAGCCGCCACAGCCCGCGCGCCTCATCCTGTATGGTGAATCCGCGCGACTTCAGCGTGCGCAAAAGCCGGAAGGCCGCGGTGCGGGTGCAGCCGGCACTTTCGGCCAATGCCGCCAGCGAGGCCGGTCCGAGCCGCGACAGCGCCTCGAGCAGGTCGAGGGTGCGGTCCACCGCGGCGATGTTGTAGTCCGGCGAAGCGGAATCGGGAAACGGAGGGGGTGCCTTAGGCTTGGTCTTGGTGCTCCCGTTGCTGCCCTTGGCTGCCCCCATTGCTCGCTCCTTCCCTGAACGTGCGCCGCCGTCTCCCGCGATCGATTGGTTCGCAAGAACGATCAAACCCGCACCAGAATTACTTGACGGTAGATTTGCATTCCGCCGGGTGTCCGTCAAAGGCCTTGCTGCATGGGTGCCATGCATTCAGGCATCCGTGATGAATTATAGTGCATAAGTTTGCACAGCGGGCGGGGCCACCGCGACTGTCTCGCTTCATCGAAATGGTCACGATTGCGCGACGACATCGCGCCGCGCCTTGTTGCTTGCCGCCCCGCACCGCCCGGGGTAAAGCCCCGCGTTCGGGTGGCCGCGCATGCGGCCGATCGGCGTGAGCGGAGTCCCGAGGCAGGTCCGGGGCGGGCGTGGTGAAATGGTAGACACGCCAGATTTAGGTTCTGGTGGCGAAAGCCGTGGGGGTTCAAGTCCCTTCGCCCGCACCACGCAACGCCGCGGCGTGCCGCTTAGGCACGCGGTTTGGTTTGAACAGGATTTTGGCAGGATTGGCTGAGACAATGCAGGTTACAGAGACGCTCTCCGACGGTCTGAAGCGTGGCTACACCGTGGTGCTGCCCGCCGCGGACCTCGAATCCCGCCGCACCGAGCGTCTGACCTCCCTGGGCAAGACGCTCCGCATCCCCGGCTTCCGGCCCGGCAAGGTGCCGTTCCCGATCGTCAAGCAGCGCTACGGCACCGCGGTGTCGGCCGAGGTGCTGGAAGACTCGGTCAACCAGGCGCTGCAGAAGGTACTGACGGAACGCGGCCTGCGCCCGGCGCAGCAGCCCAAGGTCGACATGGTGACGGAAAACCCGGCGGCTTCTGTCGGCGACCTCGAATTCAGGCTTGAGATGGAGCTGCTGCCGGACATCACCTTGCCGGATTTCGGCACCATCGAGCTGACCCGCGTCAAGGCCGAGGTCCAGCCCGAAGCGGTCGACAAGGCGCTGGAGCAGATCGCCAAGTTCAACCGCACGCTGGAGCCGATCCCGGCGGAGACGCTGGATGCGCGCGGCAACGGCGCGGCGACCGGGGAGGTGGTCACCATCGACTTCGTCGGCAAGATCGATGATATCCCCTTCGAGGGCGGCACCGCCACCGACACGCCGGTGGAAATCGGCGGCGACGGCTTCATCCCCGGCTTCGCGGAACAGCTCGAAGGCGCCCGGCCCGGCGAGACCCGGACGCTGAACGTCACCTTTCCGGAAACCTATGGCAAGGCCGAATTGGCCGGCAAAGCGGCGACCTTCGACGTCACCGTCAAGCAGGTCAGCACCCAGACCGTCCCGCCGATCGACGACGAGCTCGCCAAGAAGATCGGCGCGGAAACGCTGGAGCAGATCCGCGAGATCATCGTCGCCCGGCAGCAGCAGGAACTGGACTCCGTGACCCGCCTGCGGGTGAAGAAGGAACTGCTGGACGCGCTGTCCGGGCTGGCGTCCTTCCCGGTGCCGACGATCATGGCGACTCAGGAGTTCGAGCAGATCTGGCAACAATTTGAACAGGCCCGCAAATCCGGTACGCAGGACGAAGAGGACAAGGGCAAGGACGACGATACCCTGAAGGCCGAGTACCAGGTGATCGCCGATCGGCGGGTCCGGTTGGGGCTGCTGCTGGCGGAAATCGCCCGAATCAACAACATCAGCGTCTCCGAGCAGGAGTTGGACCGCGCCTTGCAACAGCGGGCGATGCAGTACCAGGGGCAGGAGCAGCAGATGTATGAGTTCTTCCGGAAGTACCCTCAGATGACGAACAGCGTGCGCGGCCCGCTGCTCGAGGACAAAGTCGTGGATTTTGTGCTTGAATTGGCCAAGGTTACCGATACCATCGTCAGCCCTGAGGAGCTGCTGAAGGAACCGGAGGCGACCGCCGCCTGATCGCTGGCCGTTTAGCCGGGTAGCTGGACATACCCGGCGCTGCGCTTACTTAATGATTGGCTTCTTATTTCGGCTCTTACAACCTTAGGTGATCACGATGCGGGACCGCGACCCTGTCGAAGTCTATGGCAATTCCCTGGTTCCGATGGTGGTCGAACAGACCGCCCGCGGCGAACGGGCCTTCGATATCTATTCGCGCTTGCTGAAGGAGCGCATCATTTTCCTGACGGGAGCGGTCTACGACCAGGTCAGCGCGCTGATCTGCGCCCAGTTGCTGTTCCTTGAATTGGAAAACCCTTCAAAAGATATTTCCTTCTATATCAACAGCCCGGGCGGCGTGGTGTCGGCCGGCCTGGCGATCTACGACACGATGCAGTACATCCGCAGCCCGGTCAGCACGGTGTGCATCGGCCAGGCCGCCTCAATGGGCAGCCTGCTGCTGACCGCCGGCGCCAAGGGCAAGCGGTACGCCCTGCCGAACGCCCGCGTCATGGTGCACCAGCCGTCCGGCGGCGCCCAGGGCCAGGCGACCGACATCGAGATCCAGGCTCGCGAAATCCTCACCCTGCGCAAGCGGCTGAACGAGATCTACGTCCGGCATACCGGCCAGCCGATCGAGGCGATTGAACGCAAGCTGGAGCGTGATACCTATATGTCCGCCGAGGAAAGCCGCGACTTCGGCCTGGTGGATGAGGTCGTGGACCGCCGCCCCGAAGCCGAGTCAGGCGACCCTGCCAAGGGCTGACGCATTTTGCCGTGTATTTTATCCGTCCGGGGCGGCCTCGCGCCGTCCCGGAAATTTCGTTTTCACTCAGTTCATTGTGGTTTATACGGCACGGTTCGCCGTAAGATTGTCATGTTCAAGGGGACTGGCTGACCGCGGTTCTTGTCCCTGCCGCGTATAGGGGGTTATTGTCCCCCGTTGTGCCCCTGTTTCCGGGGGAGGAGTGCGCATGAGCAAGTCCGGCGATTCGAAAAACACCCTCTACTGTTCGTTCTGCGGCAAGTCCCAGCACGAAGTCCGTAAGCTCATCGCCGGCCCGACCGTCTTCATCTGCGACGAGTGCGTGGAACTCTGCATGGATATCATCCGTGAGGAGCATAAGACCCACCTGGTGAAGTCGCGCGACGGGGTACCGACCCCGAAGGAGATTTGCAAGGTCCTCGACGATTACGTCATCGGCCAGGATCATGCGAAGCGCGTGCTGTCGGTGGCGGTGCATAACCACTACAAGCGCCTGGCGCACGGCCAGAAATCCAACGACGTCGAGATCGCGAAGTCCAACATCCTGCTGGTTGGCCCCACCGGCTCGGGCAAGACCCTGCTGGCGCAGACCCTGGCGCGGATTCTGGACGTTCCGTTCACCATGGCCGACGCCACCACGCTGACCGAAGCCGGGTACGTGGGCGAGGATGTCGAGAACATCATCCTCAAGCTGCTGCAATCGGCCGACTACAACGTCGAACGGGCGCAGCGCGGCATCGTCTATATCGACGAGGTCGACAAGATCTCCCGCAAGTCCGACAATCCCTCGATCACCCGGGATGTCAGCGGCGAAGGCGTGCAGCAGGCGCTGCTGAAGATCATGGAAGGCACGGTTGCCTCGGTCCCGCCGCAGGGCGGGCGGAAGCATCCGCAGCAGGAATTCCTTCAGGTCGACACCACCAACATCCTGTTCATCTGCGGCGGCGCGTTCTCGGGTCTCGAGCGCATCATCGGCGCCCGTGGCAAGGGATCAGGAATCGGCTACGGTGCCGAGGTGCGGTCGCCAGACGAACGCCGGATGGGCGCGATCCTGCGGGAGGTCGAGCCGGAAGATCTACTGAAGTTCGGGCTGATCCCGGAGTTCATCGGCCGCCTGCCGGTGGTGGCGACCTTGGAAGATCTCGACGAAGGCGCCCTGATGGAGATCCTCACCAAGCCGAAGAATGCCTTGGTGAAGCAATATGGGCGGCTGTTCGAGATGGAGGGCGTCAAGCTGTCCTTCACCGACGACGCGTTGAAGTCCGTGGCCACACGGGCGATCTCGCGCAAGACGGGCGCGCGCGGCCTGCGGTCGATCATGGAACAGATCTTGCTTTCCACTATGTTCGAACTCCCCGGCCTGGATGGTGTCGAGGAGGTCGTCATCAACCGGGAGGTCGCCGAATCTCGCTCCAATCCACTCTATCTCTATGGAAAGGAGCGGGCGGAAAACACCGCCTGATTTTAACGCGTGGCCGGACGTTCGGCTCGCGGTGTCGTGATCGTGGATTTCAAGGGCTTGCGACGACCTGTTTGGCAGCCAATATCTGGCCTGACGGGTCCAGCAAACCCGGGGAAAGCGCTTTCCGTGCCGCTGCCGGGCGGAAGACGCTGACTGTCCTTTAGGAGGTCATTTATGACGGAACAAGATCGGCCCGCTCCCGAGCGGCCTGCCAGCAAGCCAACCGTGCACAGTGACGTTATGGCTGTGCTTCCACTGCGCGACATTGTCGTGTTCCCCCACATGATAGTCCCGCTGTTCGTCGGCCGCGAGAAGTCGGTCCGCGCACTCGAAGCGGTGATGAAGGATGACAAGCAGATCCTGCTGGTCGCTCAGAAAAATGCCTCCCAGGACGACCCGACTGTCGAGGACATCTATCGTATCGGCACCGTCTCGACAATCCTGCAGCTTCTGAAACTGCCGGACGGCACCGTCAAGGTGCTGGTGGAAGGTGGCCGCCGCGCCCGAATCACCGGGTTCAAGGAAACCGAAGCCTTCTTCGAGGCTCAGACCGAGGCGATGCCCGATGTGATCGGGGAGAAGAAGGATCTCGAGGCGCTCGGCCGCACGGTGGTCTCCCAGTTCGAACAGTACATCAAGCTCAACAAGAAGATCGCCCCGGAAGTCCTGGTGTCGCTGAACCAGATCGAGGAGCCGTCGAAGCTGGCCGATACCGTCGCCAGCCATCTGAACCTGAAGATCCCGGAGAAGCAGGACCTGCTGGAGATCGCCAAGATTTCCGAGCGGCTGGAACGCGTGTTCGGCCACATGGAGTCGGAGATCGGCGTCCTGCAGGTGGAAAAGCGCATCCGTAACCGCGTCAAGCGGCAGATGGAGAAGACCCAGCGCGAGTACTATCTGAACGAGCAGCTCAAGGCGATTCAGAAGGAGTTGGGCGAGGGTGAGGACGGCAAGGACGAGAACGCCGAACTCGAAGCCAAGATCAAAAAGACCCGCTTCACGAAGGAAGCGCGGGACAAGGCCATCGCGGAGCTGAAGAAGCTGCGCACCATGAGCCCCATGAGCGCCGAGGCGACGGTAGTGCGCAACTACCTCGACTGGATGCTGTCGATCCCCTGGAAGAAGCGCAGCAAGATTCGCAACGACGTGGTCGAGGCGGAGAAGGTGCTCGAAGCCGATCATTATGGCCTGGAGAAGGTCAAGGAGCGGATCATCGAATATCTGGCGGTGCAGGCGCGCAGCCCGAAGGTGCGCGGGCCGATCCTGTGCCTGGTCGGACCGCCTGGCGTCGGCAAGACGTCGCTGGGCAAATCGATCGCCAAGGCGACCGGGCGGAACTTCGTGCGCATGTCGCTCGGCGGCGTGCGGGATGAGGCCGAGGTACGGGGCCACCGGCGGACCTATATCGGCTCGATGCCGGGCAAGGTCATCCAGGGCATGAAGAAGGCCAAGACCTCCAACCCACTGTTTTTGCTGGATGAAGTAGACAAGCTGGGCTCCGACTGGCGCGGCGATCCGTCGTCCGCGTTGCTGGAGGTGCTGGATCCGGAGCAGAACTCGACCTTCGCCGATCACTACCTGGAGGTGGATTACGACCTGTCCGACGTGATGTTCGTCACCACGGCCAACAGCCTGCGTATGCCGCAGCCGCTGCTGGACCGCATGGAGATCATCCGCATCCCCGGCTACACCGAGGATGAGAAGGTCGAGATCGCCAAGCGCCACCTGATCAACAAGCAGGGCGAGGCGCACGGCCTGAAGAAGGACGAGTGGAGCATCACGGAAGACGCTCTGCGCGACCTGATCCGGTACTACTCGCGTGAGGCCGGGGTGCGTAACCTGGAACGTGAACTCGCCAACCTGGCGCGGAAAGCGGTCAAGGAGATCGTCACCAAGAAGTCGGCGAAGGTGGCGTTCACTCGGAAGAACCTGGAAAAGTTCGCCGGCGTGAAGAAGTATCGCTTCGGCGAGACGGAAGCCGAGGACATGGTCGGCGTCGTCACCGGCCTGGCATGGACCGAAGTCGGCGGCGAAATCCTGACCATCGAGTCGGTGCTGCTGCCCGGCAAGGGCAACGTCAAGCACACCGGCAAGCTGGGCGACGTGATGCAGGAGAGTGTGTCCGCGGCACTCAGCTATGTCCGCAGCCGCTCGACCAAGTTCGGCATCAAGCCGACCTTGTTCGAGAAGCGGGACATCCATGTGCACGTGCCGGAAGGGGCAACGCCGAAGGACGGGCCGTCGGCCGGGGTGGCGATGGCGACATCCATCGTCTCGATCCTGACCGGTATCCCGGTGCGGCGCGACGTGGCGATGACGGGTGAGATCACCCTGCGTGGCCGCATCCTGCCCATCGGCGGCCTGAAGGAGAAGCTGCTGGCGGCTTTGCGTGCCGGTATCACGACGGTCTTCATTCCGAAGGAGAATGAGAAGGACCTGGCCGAGATCCCGGACAACGTGAAGAAGCACCTGAAGCTGATCCCGGTGGCCGACGTGGACGAGGTGATCGCCCAGGCGCTGGCTCGCCGTCCGGTTGCCATCGAGTGGGAAGAGCCGGCAGAACCGTCTTTGGCGGCGGCGACGGCCCAGCCTGCCACGGCGTCCTTGCCACATTGAACACGAACGGCCCGCCAAAGTGGCTTGGCGGGCCGTTATCCCCTGGAATCCGCGGTCAAAGCATTGACGCATCGGAAACCCCGCCAGTAGTGTCCGCCCGCTTCTCCGGACCTTCCGTTCGAAGAATCGAGTCGTGGCTTTGGACATGAGAGGGAAACGCAGTGAACAAAATGGATCTCATCGCAGCGGTCGCTGACGGGACCGACCTCTCACGCGCGAAGGCGGGTGAAGTTGTTGATAGCGTGTTTGGCGCTATCACCGATGCGCTGAAAAACAAGGAAGAGGTTCGGCTGGTCGGTTTCGGCACCTTCGTCGCGGCCACACGCAAAGCCAGCACGGGCCGGAATCCGCGTACGGGCGAGGAGATGGAAATCCCCGAGTCGACTACTGTGCGCTTCAAGGCCGGCAAGGGTTTGAAGGATTCTGTTGGCTGAACCGGACGGGGTGGTGTTCTGATTGGCGCCACCCGGTTTCGGCCCTCGAGATTGGGCGGTTAGCTCAGCGGTAGAGCGTCTCGTTTACACCGAGAGGGCCGGCGGTTCGAATCCGTCACCGCCCACCAGATTTTTTTGGGAGTTCGGTGGGGGCTGGTTTGGGCGTTGGGTTGGCGGGTCCTCACGGATTGCACTAATTACGCCCACGGATTGCGCGGATTGGTGTCAGGTCCGTCGGGCAAGAGTTTGCCTGTCGAATTCCAGTTTGCGTCGAGACCGACCCTTCGGATCTCCGCCATGGCCGGGCTACCTGTCGCGGCACGTGATGGAATAGGTGGGGTCCCGGACGAGCCTCATGAGCGCTAAGTAACAGGCTCGCCACGGTCTCTGCTTTTGTGTCGTAGCCGCCTTGTGCCGGCCATCCAGGACTTTGTCGCCACCAGCACCGCAAGTCCCGGGTGGCCGGGCCAAGCCCAATGGGTATCAGGATAAGCGGAGGCGAGGGGACCTTGGTCTCTCACCGTCATGTGGAGAGCGCCTTGCTCCGTGCGACCGCCTTATCCTGATACCCTTTCGGCCAAGCCCGGCCACGACACGGGGGGGCAAAGTCGGCTGACTTTCGCTTCGTCATAGCCCGGCTTATCCGGGCCAACGTTTGGCGGAAGCCGCCGGTCTCACGCGGCATTTCTTGGGAGTCGCCTGAAGCCCTTTGACCGCGTTATCGGACACGTGGCACTTTCCGTTCAATCCGTGATCAGAATCAGTGCTCTCCGTGTGAACAAACAGCGCCCCGGGCGGCGGAGCGACCCCCAATTCCCATAGGCAATTCAACCCCGCCCTTCGCCCGGTCCCTCACCGCCACCGTGCCGTCGACACGCACCTCGATCAGCAGGTTGATCAGGCTGTCTTGCTGTTCGGCGGCGTCCGGAGCGATGCCGAACAGTTCGCATCGCTCTCTGCCGGCACGGTCGGCACAATGATGATCAGGCCGTTATGGACCTCCAACTCAGGACACGGTCCACATCACGCCGCTTGCGGCTTTTCGCGCCAATTGGGTCCGATTGTCTCCTCAGCCCACGCGATCACCGCGTCGATGCCATCGAGCGGCAGGGTTGGGTAGTGGTTGAAGATATCAACGCGACTGTATCCCGCCCGCGGATGGACCAGAATCATCTCCACCGGTATCCGCGTGCGATGAATCGTCGGGACCCGCCCATGATTTCGGGGTTGCAGACGATCGTCGCGGGCAGGCTGCGCTTCTTCGCGTGCAGGATCATGACATCCGTCGCCTCAGCCGTCGAAAGATATACGGATTGTCCATGCCGATCTCAACCAAACGCCCTTGACGACCCCTCCCGCCCAGCCTAAACGCTGCGGCCTGCCGATGCGGGAGTAGCTCAGTTGGTTAGAGCGCCGGCCTGTCACGCCGGAGGTCGCGGGTTCGAGCCCCGTCTCTCGCGCCAGCATCGTCTTTCAAACATCACTCGCCTGACGATACCGGAGATGGCAGCCTGCCATCGTCCGGAGTAATCCTTTCCGCCGCCGTCATTGCTAAATGCATATTTTCCGGCCGCCCCCCTATGGCGGTCACGACGGTAACAAGCTAATACCAGCCCCACTGCGGGACCGGACAGGCCCTCGCCCCCCGGGCGTGCGGCGTGTTTGAACCTGTGGTGGGAGCTAAACGATAAAGCGCGGGTCAAAGAATGCAGCCTGTTCTCTTCGGCTATCTGCCGATCCTGGTGTTCCTGGTCATCGCCGGGGGCATCGCCATCGCGATGGTAGCCGGGTCATTGATCGCCGCGCGGCAAAAGCCATATCCCGAAAAGCTGTCGGCCTATGAATGCGGGTTTGAGGCGTTTGACGATGCGCGCCGGCAATTCGACGTGCGGTACTACCTCGTCGCGATCCTCTTTATCATCTTCGATCTGGAGGTCGCGTTCCTGTTCCCCTGGGCCGTCGCCCTGAAGGGAATCGGCGCATTCGGCTTCTGGTCGATGATCGCGTTCCTTGGAGTTCTCACCGTGGGCTTTATCTACGAGTGGTGCAAAGGCGCGTTGGAGTGGGAGTAGCAGCATGAGCGACTCGACCGTATTGGCCTGGAACCGCGACCATCTGCCGCCCGGACCGGAGCAGGATGCCGTTATCAAGGGCATCACCGGGGAGATCGCCGACAAGGGCTTCCTGGTGGCGAATATCGACAAGGTGGTGAACTGGGCGCGCACCGGCAGCCTGTGGCCGATGACGTTCGGCTTGGCGTGCTGCGCGATCGAGATGATACACGCGTATATGCCGCGGTATGACCTTGATCGGCTTGGCATCATCCCGCGGGCCTCGCCGCGGCAGAGCGACGTGATGATCGTTGCCGGCACGCTGACCAACAAGATGGCGCCCGCTTTGCGCCGGGTTTACGACCAGATGCCGGAGCCGCGCTGGGTGATCAGCATGGGAAGCTGCGCCAACGGCGGCGGCTATTACCATTATTCGTATTCGGTGGTGCGCGGCTGCGACCGGGTCGTTCCGGTGGATATCTACGTCCCCGGCTGTCCGCCCTCGGCCGAGGCCCTGGTTTACGGGATCATGCAATTGCAGAAGAAAATCCGTCGCACCGGGACGATCCTTCGTGGCTGAGGCAGAGACCGCGACGGAAGTCGCACCGCCGCCGCCTCCGACCGCGTTGGAGCTGCTGGGGCAGGCGGTCGCCACGATTCCCGGCGTCAGCGGCGTTCGTATCGAAAGTAACGAACTGGTCGCGGCGGTGTCGCGCGAGTCGCTGTTCGCGGCGATGACGACGCTGCGCGACGATCCCCGCTTCGCCTTCGAGCAACTGATGGACGTGTGCGGCGTCGACTGGCCTGATCGGCCCGAGCGATTCGATGTCGTGTATAACTTGCTGTCCGTCTCGCTGAACCAGCGTGTCCGGATCATCGTCACCACGGATGCTGTTACGCCTGTCTCGTCGGTGCATGCGATCTGGCCGGTGGCGACGTGGTGGGAACGCGAGGCCTGGGACCTGTTCGGCATCATTTTCGAAGGCCAGCCCGACCTGCGCCGCATCCTGACCGACTACGGGTTCGAGGGTCATCCGCTGCGCAAGGACTTCCCGATGACCGGCTATGTCGAGGTCCGTTATGATGAGGACCGCAAGCAGGTTGTCTATGAACCTGTCGTGCTGACGCAGGATTTCCGCAGCTTCGACTTCCTGTCCCCATGGGAGGCGATGACCACCTTGCCCGGCGATGAAAAGGTGTTCACCGAGCGCGCCGAACAGGCGAAAGGCTGACCGCATGAGCGAAACGACAGGCACGACGCCGGCGATCGTCGAGATCGACAGCCACTCCATCAACTTCGGCCCGCAGCATCCGGCTGCGCATGGCGTGTTGCGGCTGATCCTGGAGCTTGATGGCGAGATCGTCGAGCGCGCCGATCCGCATATCGGGTTGCTGCACCGCGGCACCGAGAAGCTGATCGAATACAAGACGTATATGCAGGCGGTGCCGTATTTCGACCGCCTCGATTACGTTTCTCCGATGTGCGAGGAGCACACCTTCGCGCTGGCGGTGGAGAAGCTTCTCGGCATCACCGCGCCGGAGCGGGCGCAGTGGATTCGCGTGTTGTTTGCCGAGATCACGCGTGTGCTGAACCATTTGCTGAATGTCACGACCTACGCGCTGGACGTCGGCGCGCTGTCGCCGAGCCTGTGGGGGTTCGAGGAACGCGAGAAGCTGATGGAATTTTATGAGGCGGCGTCGGGGGCGCGGCTTCATTCCAACTACTTCCGGCCGGGTGGTGTATCGAAGGATCTGCCGGCGGGGCTGACCGACAGGATTGCAGCGTGGGCGGAGACGTTTCCGGAGTTTCTGGCTGATCTCGAACGGCTGCTGACGACCAACCGGATCTGGAAGCAGCGCACTGTCGATATCGGTGTATTTACGGCCGAGCAGGCGCTGGCTTGGGGTTTCAGCGGTCCGCCGCTGCGGGCCTCCGGCGTGCCGTGGGATCTGCGCCGGGCGCAGCCATATGACAAATACGCCGAGGTGGAGTTCGATATCGCCTGCGCCCGCAACGGAGACTGTTACGACCGTTATCTGGTCCGGGTCTATGAAATGCGGGAGAGCGTGAAAATCATCAAGCAGGCACTGGCGAAAATGAAGCCGGGGCCGATCAAGGTGCAGGACAGGAAGTTCAGTCCGCCGACGCGGGGGGAGATGAAGCGCTCGATGGAGGCGCTGATCCACCACTTCAAGCTCTATACGGAAGGGTATCATGTTCCCGCCGGCGCCACCTATACGGCGACCGAAAGTCCGAAGGGGGAATTCGGGGTTTATCTGGTCGCGGACGGCACCAACAAGCCATATCGTTGCAAGATCAGGCCCACCGGGTTCTCGTTCCTGCAGGCGACGGATGAGATGTCCAGACGGCACATGCTGGCCGATATGTGCGCGATCATTGGATCGCTCGATGTCGTGTTCGGCGAGATCGACAGGTAGATGATGGCAGCTTCCAACGGTTCGGCGTTCGAACAGCCGGCCAGTTTCGTTTTCGATGCCGAAAGCGAAGCTGAAATCGCGCACGTGATTACACGGTATCCCGCCGGCAAGCAGGCCAGTGCGGTGTTGCCGGCGATGTATATCGCGCAGCGGCAGATGAAGCGGCAGACCGGCAGCGCCTGGATCCCGGTGAAGGCGATGGATGCCGTCGCCGCCCGTCTTGGGATGCCGCCAATCCGCGTCTATGAAGTGGCGACGTTCTACTTCATGTTCAATACGACGCCGATCGGCAAGTATCACTTGCAGGTGTGCACGACGACTCCGTGCTGGCTGCGTGGCTCGGATGAGATCACCGCAGCCTGTCAGAAGGAAACCGGCATCAAGGCCTTCGGCGAGACCAGCGAGGACGGGCTGTTCACCATGACCGAGGTGGAGTGCCTCGGCGCGTGCGTAAATGCACCGATCCTGCAGGTTAACGATGATTTCTATGAAGACATGGATGCGGCGAAGGTGACGGAACTGCTGGCCGCGCTGCGCAAGGGCGAGCGACCGGCGCCGGGCTCGATGACCGGGCGGCAGACCTCGGCGCCCGACGGTGGGCCGAATACGCTGACCACGTTGCACTTCGCGCCGGAGGGTTGAGATGCTTCAGGATAAAGACCGCATCTTTACCAATCTGTATGGCCTGCACGATCCGTTCCTGAAGGGAGCGCGGTCGCGCGGCGACTGGGACAATACGGCGGCGATCCTGGCGCGCGGGCGCGACGCGATCATCCAGGAGATGAAGGAATCCGGCCTGCGCGGCCGCGGCGGCGCCGGTTTTCCCACCGGCCTGAAGTGGTCCTTCATGCCGAAGCAAGCCGATCGGCCGTGCTATCTGGTGGTGAACGCGGACGAGTCGGAGCCGGGGACGTGCAAGGACCGCGACATCATCCGGCACGATCCGCACAAGCTGGTCGAAGGTTGCCTCGTCGCCGGCTTCGCGATGGGTGCCTGCGCGGCGTATATCTACATCCGCGGGGAATTCTTCAACGAAGCGGTGGTGCTGCAGAAGGCCATCGACGAAGCTTATGCCGCCGGCCTGATCGGCAAGAACGCCTGCGGCAGCGGCTACGACTACGACGTGTTCCTGCATCGCGGCGCGGGGGCATATATTTGCGGTGAAGAAACGGCGTTGTTGGAGAGCCTTGAAGGCAAGAAGGGCATGCCGCGGATGAAGCCGCCGTTCCCGGCCGGCGTCGGGCTGTACGGCTGCCCGTCCACGGTGAACAATGTCGAATCGATCGCGGTGGCGCCGGCGATCATGCGGCGCGGGGCGTCGTGGTTCAACAGCCTCGGGCGGCAGAACAATACGGGGCAAAAAGTCTTCTGCATCTCCGGCCACGTCAACAAGCCCTGCAATGTCGAGGAGGAGCTTGGGATTCCGTTGCGCGAGCTGATCGACCGCTATGCCGGCGGCGTGCGCGGCGGGTGGGACAATCTGCTGGCGGTGATCCCGGGCGGCGCCTCGGTGCCGCTGATCCCGAAATCGGTGTGCGACGACGTTCTGATGGATTTCGACAGCCTGCGCGCGGCGCGCAGCGGGCTGGGGACCGCCGCGGTGATGGTGATGGACAAGTCGACCGACGTGATCAAGGCGATCGCCCGGCTGTCGAAGTTCTACATGCACGAAAGCTGCGGCCAGTGCACGCCGTGCCGCGAGGGCACCGGCTGGATGTGGCGGGTGATGACGCGGATGGTCGAAGGCCGCGCGACGGTGGATGAGATCGATACGCTGGATCAGGTGACCCGGCAGGTGGAGGGGCACACGATCTGCGCCCTCGGCGACGCGGCGGCATGGCCGGTGCAGGGGTTGATCCGGCATTTCCGGCCGCTGATGGAGGAACGCATCGCGGCCTATAAGCGCGGGTCGAACCGCCCAGTGCCTCTGGCGGCGGAGTAGGGCGATGACGGTCAAAGTCACCATCGACGGCATCACGGTCGAAGTCGCTGCCGGCACGACCATCCTGCAAGCGGCGGAGCAGGCCGGGGTCGAGATCCCGCGCTTCTGCTACCACGAACGCCTGTCCATCGCCGGCAACTGCCGCATGTGCCTCGTCGAGGTCGAGAAGGCGCCGCCCAAGCCGATCGCCTCCTGCGGCTATCCGGTCGCCGAGGGCATGGTGGTACACACCGACACCCCGATGGTGCGCAACGCCCGCCGCGGCGTGATGGAATTCCTGCTGATCAACCACCCGCTGGATTGCCCGATTTGCGACCAGGGCGGCGAGTGCGACCTGCAGGACCAGGCCATGGGCTACGGCATGGACCACTCGCGCTATGCCGAGAACAAGCGCGCGGTGCCGGACAAGAACCTCGGCCCGCTGGTGAAGACCTCGATGAACCGCTGCATTCACTGCACGCGGTGCATCCGCTTCATCACCGAAGTGGCCGGCGTCCCGGATCTCGGCGCCACCGCGCGCGGCGAGCACATGGAAGTCGGCACTTATGTCGAGAAGGCGCTCGGGTCTGAACTATCCGGCAATATCATAGACTTGTGCCCAGTTGGTGCCCTGACCTCGAAGCCGTACGCGTTTGTCGCGCGGTCGTGGGAACTGCAGAAAGTGGACAGCGTCGATGTGCTGGACGCCATCGGCTGCAACATCCGCATCGATGCCCGCGGCCCGGAAGTGCTGCGAATCCTGCCGCGCATCAACGAGGACGTGAATGAGGAGTGGCTCGGCGACAAGTCCCGCTTCGCCATCGACGGCCTGAAGCGCCGCCGCCTTGACCGCCCGTGGGTGCGCGAGAACGGCAAGCTGCGCGCCGCCACCTGGACTGAGGCCTTCGACGCCATCGCCGCCAAACTGAAACCTCTGAAGGGTGAGCAGATCGGCGCCATTACCGGCGATTTATGCGACGCCGAGAGCATGCTGGCACTGAAGGATCTGTTCGTCAGCCTCGGCTCCACGAACCTGGATTGTCGCCAGGACGGCGCCCGGCTGGATGCGACGCGGCGGGATTTCTACTGCTTCAACACCTCGATCGCCGGGATCGACGAGGCGGACGCGATCCTGATCGTCGGGTCCAACCCGCGCAAGGAAGCGCCGGTGCTGAACGCCCGCATCCGCAAGCGCTGGCTGACCGGCGGCGTGCCCATCGGCCTGATCGGCGATGCCGTGGACCTGACCTACGCCGTCACGCAGCTTGGCGCCGGACCGTCGGTGCTCAACGACCTGCATGGCGACCACCATGACTTCGCCAAGGTCCTCGCCGCGGCAAAGAAGCCGATGATCATCCTGGGGCAGGGCGCTTTGGCTCGAGCCGATGGCAGCGCGGTGCTGGCCGCGTCGTGGCGCTTGGCCGCCCAGGTCGGGGCGCTGTCATCCGAGTGGCACGGCTTCAACGTCCTGCACACAGCGGCGGCCCGCGTCGGCGCGTTGGACCTGGGTTTCGTCCCGGGGCCGAACGGCAAGTCGGTGGACACCATGCTCGGCGGCGCGGTCGAGTTGCTCTGGCTGCTCGGTGCCGACGAGATCGATGCGTCACGCATCGCCGCGGGCACCTTCGTCGTCTACCAGGGCCATCACGGCGATGCCGGGGCACACCGCGCGGATGTGATCCTGCCGGGTGCGGCCTATACTGAAAAATCAGGCACTTACGTCAACACGGAAGGGCGGGCGCAGCGCGGCTTCAAGGCGGTCTATCCGCCGGGCGAGGCGCGCGAGGACTGGACCATCCTGCGCGCCTTCAGCGCCACCATCGGCAAGCCGCTGCCCTACGACACGATCGATGCGCTGCGGGCGCGGCTGGAAGCGGTCAACCCGGTGTTCGGCCGCGCCGGCTTCCTGCCGCGCTTCGGCTGCTCCGACCATACCGGCCCGGCTGGCGACCCGACTGTGCTGGCGGACGATCCCTTCGTATCGGCGGTGACGAACTACTACCAAACCGACCCGATCAGCCGGGCCAGCCCGACCATGGCGGCCTGCGTGCAAGCGCAAGCTGCCCCAGCGCTGGCGGCGGAGTAAGCCGATGTACGACTTCTTCTATAACACCGACATCGGCCTGGTGATCCTGACCGTCGCCGAGGCCCTGGCGCTGCTGGTGCCGCTGCTGATTGGCGTCGCCTACCTGACTTATGCCGAGCGCAAGGTCCTGGCGGCGATGCAGTTGCGCAAGGGGCCCAACGTCGTCGGCCCGTTCGGGCTGTTCCAGCCGTTTGCCGACGCGATCAAGATGGTGACCAAAGAAACCATCATCCCATCGGGCGCCAACCGCGCGCTGTTCCTGATGGCCCCGATGCTGACCTTCATGCTGGCGATGCTGGCCTGGGCGGTGGTGCCGGTCGCCGATGGCTGGGTCAGCGCCGACATCAATGTCGGCATCCTGTACCTGTTCGCGATCTCCTCGCTCGGCGTCTATGGCATCATCATCGCCGGCTGGGCGTCCAATTCGAAATACGCCTTCCTCGGCGCGCTGCGGTCCGCGGCGCAGATGGTCAGCTACGAGGTCTCGATGGGCTTCGTGCTGGTCACGGTGCTGCTGTGCGTCGGCAGCCTGAACCTGTCGGACATCGTGCGGGCGCAGCGGCACATGTGGTTCTGCATTCCGCTGTTCCCGATGTTCATCATCTTCTTCATCTCGGCGCTGGCGGAAACCAACCGCTCGCCGTTCGACCTCCCGGAAGGCGAGTCGGAGATCGTCGCCGGATTCTTCGTCGAATACTCGTCCATGAGCTTCGGGCTGTTCTTCCTCGGCGAATACGCCAACATGATCCTCATGAGCGGGATGACGGCGATCCTGTTCCTCGGCGGCTGGATGGGGCCGTTCGGGCTGTGGCCGCAGCTTGGCGTGCTGTGGTTCGTGCTGAAGATCTGCGCCTTGCTGTTTGTATTCCTTTGGGTTCGCGCCACCTTCCCGCGCTACCGGTACGACCAGTTGATGCGGCTCGGCTGGAAGGTGTTCCTGCCGTTCTCGCTGATCTGGCTGGTGCTGACGGCGGGCGCACTGATGGCCTTCGGGTGGCTGCCGAATGCTTGAATTTCAGACCTTAGCGGCGGAGTCCTGACATGGCGTTCATCGACCGCACCGCGCGAAGCCTGCTGCTTGGGGAGTTGGTCTCCGGCATGGGCCTGACCCTGCGCTATTTCTTCAAGCGCAAAGCGACCATCAACTACCCCTACGAAAAGGGGCCGATCGGCCCGCGCTTCAAGGGCGAGCATGCGCTGAGGCGGTATCCGAACGGCGAGGAACGCTGTATCGCCTGCAAACTGTGCGAGGCGATCTGCCCGGCGCAGGCGATTACCATCGAGGCTGAACCGCGGTCGGACGGCTCGCGGCGGACGACGCGCTACGACATCGACATGACCAAGTGCATCTACTGCGGGCTGTGCGAGGAAGCCTGCCCGGTGGATGCGATCGTCGAGGGGCCGAACTTCGAGTTCGCCACCGAAACGCGCGAAGAACTGATGTACAACAAAGACAAGCTGCTGGAGAACGGCGACCGGTGGGAACCGGAGCTGGCCCGTCGGCTGGAACTGGACGCGCCCTACCGATGATCACCGAGATCCTGTTCTACATCTTCGCCGGAATTTTGCTGGGTTCCGCCGCCATGGTTGTCAGCTCGCGCAATCCGGTGCACTCGGTGCTGTTCCTGATCCTGGCGTTCTTCAACGCCGCGGCGCTGTTCCTGATCGCGGGGGCGGAGTTCCTGGCGATGATCCTGGTCATCGTCTATGTCGGCGCGGTCGCGGTGCTGTTCCTTTTCGTGGTGATGATGCTGGACGTGGACTTCGCGGAGCTGCGCAGCGGGTTCCAGCGCTATCTGCCGGTGGGCGCGACGGTCGGGGCGGTGCTGCTGCTCGAACTGGCGATTGTCCTCAGCGGTTGGGAACTGGCGCCTGAACTCGGTGCATCTGCGCATGTCGCCGACGCCGATGGGGATGTCGAACACCGAGGCGATCGGGCGGATCCTGTATACCGACTACGTGCTGCTGTTCCAGATCGCCGGCCTGATCCTGCTCGTGGCGATGATCGGCGCGATCGTCCTGACGCTGCGGGACCGCAAGACCTCGCGGCACCAGATCATCCGTCACCAGACGGAGCGCACGGTGGCGGAAACGCTGCAGATGGTGCGGGTGTCGGTTGGTGCCGGGACCACCTCGTCCGGCGGGGTGCTGCGGCCGAAGGTTGTCGATCCGGAGCCGGTCGCGGACGTGGTGGACGACGGGGGGCACGGCCATGGGCACTAGCCCTCCCACCGTCATGGCCCGGCTTGTCCGGGCCACCCCCGCCGGCACCCTGCCGCGACAGGTGGCCCGGACAAGCCGGGCCATGACGGCTGGTGGCGGTGCCATTGAAGATTGGGACGCCGCCATGACGGGTAGTGTCGGTGCCGTTGCCGATCGGGATGGCGCCATGACGGGACGGCAGCGGTCAGCCACGGCACACGCAAATCGGATGGAGTTCACACCATGATGGCCGTCGGCCTCGGACACTATCTCACGGTGTCCGCCATCCTGCTGGTGCTGGGCATCTTCGGCATCTTCCTGAACCGCAAGAACGTCATCGTCATCCTGATGGCGATCGAGCTGATCCTGCTCGCGGTCAACCTCAACTTCGTCGCCTTTTCCGCCGCGCTGAACGACATGGCGGGGCAGATCATGGCGATGCTGGTGCTGACCGTCGCGGCGGCCGAGGCGGCCATCGGGTTGGCGATCGTCGTGATCTATTTCCGCAACCGCGGATCGATCCAGGTTGAAGACGTCAACCTGATGAAGGGCTGACCATGCTGTACGCTCTCGCTATTTTCGCGCCGTTGGCGGGCGCCCTGGTCTCCGGCCTGCTTGGCCGGATCATCGGGGACAAATACGCCATGGGCGCCTCGATCCTCGGCATGGTCGTGGCCGCGATCTGCGGTCCGTTGGCATTCTGGCAGTTGACCGCCGGAGCCGAACCGGGCGTGCTCGACCTCGGCACCTGGATCGAGTCCGGCCGGTTCCACGTCAACTGGGCGCTGCGATACGACATGCTGTCCGCCGTCATGGTGGCGATGGTCACGTTCGTGTCGATGCTGATCCATGTCTATTCCATTGGCTATATGGGCCACGAATCCCGCCCGAAATACCGCTTCTTCGCCTACCTCTCGCTGTTCAGCTTCGCTATGCTGATGCTGGTGACCGCCGACAACCTGACGCAGTTGTTCTTCGGCTGGGAAGGCGTCGGCCTCTGCTCCTACCTGCTGATTGGTTACTGGTACGACCGCCCGGCCGCCTGCGCCGCCGCCATAAAAGCCTTTATTGTCAACCGCATAGCCGACCTGCCGTTCGCCGTCGGCATTGCGCTGATCTTCTTCAAGTTCGGCTCGGTCGAGTTCGCCACTATCTTCCCGGCGGTCGCGCAGCACGCCAACGACACCTATGCGCTGTTTGGCACCCGCTTCTCCGCGATCGAACTGATCGCCTTCCTGCTGTTCATCGGCGCCATGGGCAAGTCGGCGCAGCTTGGCTTCCACGTCTGGCTGCCGGACGCGATGGAGGGCCCGACGCCGGTCTCCGCCCTGATCCACGCCGCGACAATGGTGACCGCGGGGGTGTTCCTGATGGCGCGGATGTCGCCGCTGATGGAATATGCGCCCACGACGCTGGCGTTCGTCACCTTCATCGGCGCCTCCACCGCCGTGTTCGCCGCGACCATCGGCTGCGCACAGAACGACATCAAGCGGGTGATCGCCTACTCGACCTGCTCGCAGCTTGGCTACATGTTCGCCGCCGCGGGTGTCGGCGCCTACGAGGCGTCGGTGTTCCACCTGATCACCCACGCCTTCTTCAAGGCGCTGCTGTTCCTGTCCGCCGGCTCGGTCATCCACGCGATGTCGGACGAGCAGGACATGCGCAAGATGGGCGGCCTGTGGAAAATCATCCCCATCACCTGCCTGGTGATGTGGATCGGCAACCTCGCATTGGCCGGCATCCCCCCGCTGGCCGGGTCGTATTCCAAGGACGCGATTATCTCGGCCACCTACGCCTCGGGCACGGCGATCGGGTATTACGCCTTCGTCTGCACCCTGCTGGCCGCGTTCCTGACCGCGTTCTACTCCTGGCGCCTGCTGTTCATGACCTTCCACGGCAAGTCCCGCGCCGATCACCACGCGCTGGAGCACGCGCATGAGAGCCCGTGGGTGATGCTGGTGCCGCTGCTGGTGCTGTCCGTCGGCGCCATCGGGGCCGGCTGGGCCTTCGACCAGTGGTTCATCGGCGCCGATTTCCAGCATTTCTGGAACGGCTCGATCTTCAACGGCCAAGGCAACGACATCATCGAGAACATTGAAAAGGTTCCCGATTGGGTCGAACAGGCGCCGCTGATGCTCGGCCTGCTGGGCATCGCCATCGCCTTCGTCATGTATATCGTCAACCCGCTGCTGCCGGTGCGCCTGGCGCAGGTGTTCGGGCCGATCTACCGGCTGTTCCTGAACAAGTGGTATGTGGACGAGCTGTACGACACTATCTTCGTGCAGCCCGCCATCCGCCTCGCCCGCCTGTTCTGGCAGGTCGGCGATGCCACGCTGATCGACGGCGTGCCGAACGGACTGGCGGAACTGACCACCGACGGGTCGCGGCAGGCCGTCAAACTCCAGACCGGCTCGCTCGCCGTCTACGCCTTCGCCATGCTGATCGGCGTCGTCGTGCTGGTCGCCATCTTCATGCTGAGCCGGTGAGATCATGACCGCTTTGACCAACATCGCCGGCTTCCCGATCCTGTCGCTGATCACCTGGCTGCCGATTGCCGGCTGCGTGATGATCATGGTGGTGCGCGGGGACGAGGCAACCGTGGCCTCCAACGCCCGCTGGACCGCGTTGTGGACCAGCCTGCTGGTGCTGGTGCTGTCGCTGGTCCTGTGGGTCAGCTTCGACCAGTCCGATCCCGGCTTCCAGTTCAACGAGAGCGTGACCTGGATGCCGGAATACCATGTCGGCTACAAAATGGGCGTGGACGGGATCTCGGTCCTGTTCGTCCTGCTGTCCACGCTGCTGACGCCGATCTGCATCCTCTCCGCCTGGGACGCCATCAAGGTCCGGGTGCGGGAGTTTATGATGTGCTTCCTGATCCTGGAAACCGTGATGGTGGGCATGTTCTGCGCCACCGACTTCGTGCTGTTCTACGTCTTCTTCGAGGGCGTGCTGATCCCGATGTACCTGATCATCGGCATCTGGGGCGGCCCGAGGCGCGTCTATGCCGCGGTCAAGTTCTTCCTCTACACGCTGGCCGGTTCGGTGCTGATGCTGCTGGCGCTGATCGCCATGTGGGTCCAGGCGGGCACCACCGACATCGCCACGCTGATGCACACCGCGTTCTCGCCGCACATGCAGACCTGGCTGTTCCTGGCCTTCTTCGCGTCCTTCGCGGTGAAGGTGCCGATGTGGCCGGTGCACACCTGGTTGCCGGACGCGCACGTGGAGGCGCCGACGGCCGGATCGGTCATCCTGGCGGGCGTGCTGCTGAAGATGGGGGCATACGGGTTCCTGCGGTTTTCCGTGCCGATGCTGCCGGACGCCTCCGCGTACTTTGCGCCGTTCATCTTCGCGATTTCGGTGGTGGCGGTGATTTACACATCGCTTGTGGCGCTGGCGCAGGAGGATATGAAGAAGCTGATCGCGTATTCCTCCGTCGCCCATATGGGCGTGGTGACGATCGGCATCTTCACCTTCAACGTGCAGGGCATCTCCGGTGCGCTGTTCCAGATGCTGTCGCATGGCATCGTCGCCAGCGCATTGTTCCTTGTCGTCGGCGTCGTCTATGACCGCATCCATACCCGGGAGATCGCGCGCTACGGCGGCCTCGGCGACCGGATGCCGGGCTACGCGCTGGTGTTCATGCTGTTCACGATGGCGTCCGTCGGACTGCCGGGCACCGCGGGCTTCATCGGCGAGTTCCTGGTCATCATCGGATCGTTGCAGGTGAACTTCTGGCTGGCGCTGCTGGGCGGCATGGGGATGATCTTGGGTGCGGCTTACATGCTGTACCTGTATCGGCGGATCATTTTCGGCCGCATCGTGCATGCCGATCTGAGGAATATTCTGGACCTGAGCGTAAGGGAATGGGCGGTGTTCGCGCCGCTGATCGTCCTGACGCTGTGGATGGGCATCTTCCCGTCCACCTTCACCAGCTACTTCGATGCGACCGTGGGGGCAATGGTGCAGCACCATACCGCCGCGATTGCCGCAACCACCAAGCTTGCCGGGATCGTGCACTGATGAACTGGACTCTGGCGCTTCCCGAGATCGTCCTGTCCGTTATCGGGCTGGCGATCCTTGTCTTCGGTGTGCTGCGCAAGCAGGACAGCACCGTGGCCTGCACGATGCTGACCATCGGCGGGTTCCTGGTCGCCGCCCTGCTGGTGCTGACCCGCACGCACGGGTTCGGCTATCACGGCCAGTTCGTGAAGGACTCGTTCAGTTCATTCAACCAGATCCTGATCCTGTCGGGCGCGGCGCTGTCCACCATCCTGGCGCTGGACTGGAACAAGGAGCAGGGCATCGCCCGGTTCGAGTTCCCGGTGCTGATGCTCTTCTGCACCGTCGGCATGATGATCATGGCCTCGGCGGCGAACCTGATGACACTGTATCTGGGGCTGGAGCTGCAATCGCTCGCGCTGTATGTGCTGGCGGGCTTCGCCCGGGACAATCTGCGGTCGTCCGAGGCGGCGCTGAAGTACTTCGTCCTCAGCGGCCTGGCCTCCGGTCTGTTGCTGTATGGCATTTCGCTGATCTACGGCTTCTCCGGCACGATGGACCTGGCGGCGCTGCACGACCTGCTGGCGCAGCCATCGAACGCCTCGGCCGGGCTGGTGGTCGGCATCGTGTTCGTGCTGGTCGGACTGGCGTTCAAGGTGTCGGCGGTGCCGTTCCACATGTGGACGCCGGATGTGTATGAGGGCGCGCCGACGCCGGTGACGGTGTTCTTCGCCACAGCGCCGAAAGTCGCGGCGATGTCGCTGCTGCTGCGGGTGATGGGGACGTCGTTCGCATCGTTGGTGGGGGCATGGCAGATCCTGGTGATCGTCGTCTCGATCGCCTCGATGGTGCTGGGCGCGTTCGCCGCGATCGGGCAGACCAACGTCAAGCGGCTGATGGCGTATTCTTCCATCGGCCACATGGGCTACGCGCTGATCGGCCTTGCCGTCGGCACCGCCGCGGGCGTGCGCGGCACGCTGCTGTACATGGTGATCTACGTGTTCATGACCGCCGGCACGTTCGGCTGCATCCTGGCGATGCGGCGGAAAGGCAAGGCGGTGGAGCAGATCTCAGACCTCGCCGGCCTCGCGGGCAACGATCCGATGCTGGCGCTGGCGCTGGCGATTTTCATGTTCAGCCTAGCCGGTATCCCGCTGATGTCCGGCTTCTTCGCCAAGCTGTATATCTTCCTCGCCGCCGTGCAGGGCGGCTTGTGGACGCTCGCCGTCATCGGCGTGCTGACCAGTGTGGTGGGGGCGTTCTACTATATCCGCATCATCAAGGTGATGTATTTCGATCCGGCCGCCGAACCGTTCGACGCGCGGCCGACGGCGCTGTCCTTTGTCGTGGCCGGGACCGGGCTGTTCACCGCCTTGTTCTTCCTGTTCCCCGCGCCCGTCGTGGCCGCGGCGCAGGCGGCGGCGGAGGTCCTGTTCCGCTAGGGCGACGCCCAACAATTAGCGCTTCGGCCCCGGCCGCTTCGTCAAAGCGTCATGGCCCGGCTTGTCCGGGCCACCTGTCGCGGCACGTGCTGGCGGCGGTGGCCCGGACCAGCCGGGCCATGACGCTGCAACGTGGACCGCCCGATTCGCTTAATCCTGGGCGTCGCCTAAGCGTTCTTTTCGTTTGAGGCGGCGCACCCGGGCACCCTATACCGATCGTGGATACGCGATTCGCGCTTCGGAGGCTGTTTTCGATCGATGGACCACGCGCTGGACGACCGCGAACTGGTGCTCCGGTTCGAAAGCCTAGGCGACAACTGCGAGTTGGGTCTGGTGCAGCGTCAGGCCGGGGCCGAACCGCTCGGCTTGCTGCGGTTTTCCGGGACGCCGTTGCGATCGCTGCTGCGCGGATTGGCCACGCGGTTCGAGGGCATCGCCGATCCGGCCCAAATTCGCGTGTACGAGGAAAACGGCGAGTACATGGTCAAGTTGACCAAGTACGATGTGTATTATCATACCCACATCCAGGCCAGCGAAACGACGCCCGAGGCGGTGCATGAAAAGCAAAGCCGCTCGGTCAACTTTTTGATATCGAAACTGATCGGCGATCTGGAGCATCCGCGAAAGATACTGGTATTTCGCCAAAACGAACCGCTGATGGCGGGCGACCTGACCGATCTGCGCATCGCGCTGTCCGCCTACGGGCCCGGCATCCTGCTGTGGGTGCGCGAAGCCTGCCCGGGACATCCGTCCGGCACCGTGAACGTGGTCGATGAGCGGTTGATGATCGGCTATCTCCGGTCGCTCGCACCGAGGGAGGATGTGCCGCGGCTCGATATGGCGTCCTGGCTCGGGGTGCTGCGGCGCGCCCATGCGCTGTCCCTGCTGCCGGGCGACGCCCGCATGGCGGCGGCCCGCGCCGCAGCCGCGCGGCTTGGGCGGACGCATCTTACCTTCGGCCTCGGTGGCAACGCCGCCGAATTGCTCGGCTACGGCTGGTCGGGTCCGGAGGAAGGCTATCAATGGTCCATCGGCGAGCGAAGCCTGCTGACCATGGCCAATCCCGGGCGTGGCGAGGACTACTGGCTGGAGATGCAGGTCACGCCCTACGTGGTCTCACCTGTCGTGCCGGTCCAGCGGCTGGACGTGCTGGTCAACGGAACGTTGGTGAAGCGCTTTGACCCCGTGGCGCGCGGCACCATCGGCTGCGTGGTGCCGGGGCACCTGGTGGGTGACCGGGAAAATGTCGAGATCGTGCTGGATCATCCGAACGCGGCCAGTCCGATGGCGGCCGAAGGGATGGGCGACGATCGGCTTCTGGCGTTATCGTTCGTTTCGCTAACGTTGATTTGTGCCGCGTGACGGTTGGTCGGGATTTCCCGGAACGATGGCAGCAAGTAACGGAGCCATGGCCCGGCCCCGCCCTCACCGCCCCATGCGCATCAGGATAAGAGGCAGCGCTGAGACGGAATTGGCTGAGCCGCCCTTGCCCTCACCGTCATGGCCCAACTCGTCCGGGCCACCCCCGCCAGCACGTGCCGGTATAGGTGGCCCGGTCTGTACCCAAGCCGGCCATGACGGTGAGGGAACGAGACCCCGGCCCAACTTTTCCACCGCTGCCCCTTATCATGACGCCTGTGGGGACACGCCCGGGCCGTGACGGTGAGGCAGAACCCTTGCTCCGCCGGGTTGCTTATCCTGAAGCCAACGGTGAGGGCTCACAAAGCCGATCGGCGTTATTCCGATGACAGAAGATGCATTCCCGCCTTTCTCCAACCATGCCCCGGCGCTAACGTCGACACATCATCGGGGAACAACAACCGTGCATGACGATGCCTGGCTGGAACGGCGCTACTACGGTGGAGATCTTCCCGCCGCCGCCGAGCGCGCGCTGCACGCAGTCGGGCTGGACTGGGACAATGAGGCTGCCGCCGAGGGCCATATCTATGAAGCCCTCGAACTCGCCCCCGGCCACCTCGCGGTCCAGCTTGCGGCCTACAAGTTCTATTTCTACCGCCATCGCCTGGCCGAGGCGCTGCCCTACGCGCGAACCTGCCTCGCCCAGATCCTGCGCCGCAACCAGCTTCCCGCGGACTGGCGTGACCTGCGGCCCGAGGACGCCGCGTTCGCCTCGCTCGATCCCGAACCGCGGATGGTGCTGTTTGCCCTCGTTGCGAATGGCTATGTCCTGGCGCGCCTCGGGCGTGTCGAGGAAGGGTGCGCGGTTTTGACGAAAGTCACCGAACTCGATCCGCGGGATCGCGTCGGCGCCCGCCGGCTGCTCGCGGTGATCGAGGCGGGCGTCCGGGCACGAGCCGAAGACGACGATCCAGCCTGACTGGATAGACGGCGGCGGCGTAAACCTTTCGTTCATCTTTGGCCGCTATACGGGACGGCATGACATGGCGCACCCTTCCCGCGGTCCTGATCCTGCTTGCTGGCGTCGAGGCGCGGGCCGACTTCCCCGCTTCCATCGCGCCGCTTCCGGCAAACGAGGTCTGCCGGCAGGCGATCGCGGCGGCGGAGCGCGCGCATGGCATACCGGCGCACCTGCTGGCCGCGATAGCCCGGGTCGAAAGCGGGCGCCGGGACCAGACCTCCGGCACCTTCAACCCGTGGCCGTGGACCATCAACATGGACGGCGAGGGCAGCTTCTACGACAGTCGCGAGCAGGCGGTGGCAGCCGCCCGCGCGATGCGTCCGCACGTCGCGGTCTCGATCGACGTCGGCTGCATGCAGATCAGCCTGGTGCACCATCCAGACGCGTTCGCCAGCCTGGCGCAGGCGTTCGATCCAGCGGCGAATGCCGACTATGGCGCGCGCTTCCTGCTGCAGCTTTATCAGACCGCCGGGTCATGGCCGAAAGCGGTGGGTCTGTATCACTCCGCCACGCCGGAACTCGGCCAGGATTATCAGCGCAAGGTATATGCGGCGTGGCCCGAGGAGCAGCGGCTGGCCGGGGGCATCGTGCCCGCGGTGCTGCCGCGCCCCCCGGGCGGCATGATTGCGCCGGCTACGTTCCCCATCGCTCGCCAGCAAGCCGGACGCATTATACCGCAAGCCGCCGGACCCGGGGGGCTGATGCCGCCTGGCCGAACACTCGAGATGTATCGCGCAAGGCCTGTTCGGCTGGCGCGGCGACTGTCGTAGGCATCGCCCGGGAACCCGACCCCGTCATGGCCCGGCTTGTCCGGGCCACCTGTCGCGGCAATGTGCCGACGCGGTAGACCCGACAAGCCGAGCCATGACGGAACGAGAAACGCCGCACCCGTAAGGGCGCCTTCCTGCTCAGGCCAGCAGTGCGGGGGCCGCCTCGACCAGGATGCGCCTGCATTCGACCCACAGCGGCAGGATGCGGTCGTCCGGCGCCAGGTGGCGGCTGAGGGCGCCGTGCCCCAATTCCGGGTCTTCGTCGAAACGAATATGCTGGACCAGGAAGTGCCGGAACGCCTGCAACAGGTCGGTGTCCCAGTCCGGCGCGGTCAGGATGGCGCGAAACAGCCTTTCCAGGCCGCCGTCTTCATAGCTGGCGATGCTGCGGGCGCGGATATCGGGATCCATTTTCCGAACGGCGTCAAGGTCCTGCCGGCCATTGCTGTCAACGATGCTTCGCCTCGCAGTATGAACCGGCGACAGAGCAAGTAGACGCCGCATGAATTCATCGTGGTCGAGCTTTTCACCGGCCGCGGCCACGCCCGGCCATGGCGACAGATTATCGGTATTGCACTCGCCGCCCTCAAGCTCCCGCAGCTTGTCATCGTCCGGATACAATTGGCAGGCGATCTCAAGGTTTTCACGAAATTGTATGGAGAAATAGTAATACGCGGTCGCGATGTCGGTGAGCTCCGCTTGCGACAAAGCGGTCCAGTTCAATGCACAGATCGAGTCGACGACACGATCATATGCATAGCTTTCGCTTACCTGGTCGAGAACTTGCACGGTCATACACCTCAACGGCCGATCACGCTTCGGGAAACAATCTGCGCGCGAGCGTAAATCGTCCGATTGGCATCGGGCAAACTGATTCTGTTCACAAATGCTTTGGATAACGAAGCGGCGATGTCAGCCCGGCACTACCGAGAGCTGGAGCATGGCACCCGGGCGTCAATTCAGTCAAGATTGCCATCGAAAGGAGTAAGGATCGCAACAAAATGTTGCCAACAAGTATTCGAAGTGGTGCATAGCCGGCATAAGCGCCGGAAATCGTATCAACAACTTGCGAAGCCTTACCGGATTTCGGGTGGTCACGAATCCATGAACCTGGATCGGGGCGCGTCGATAAACATGCTGTCATGTTAATAAAAACGCGTTAATCCAGTCCGCCGGACGACACGCCGCTGACCGCTGGCGAGGCGCGCTGCGGCGACGGTAATACCGCGGCCGGAACGGTCCGCGGTCGCGAAGTCGTGTTGCGGTTCGACGTTGCCAAACCGGCCGCAAACCAGCAGGGTTTTGATTTGTTGGTTCTTTCCCGGCTGCTTACTCTCCTACCGTTGGTCGGTTTCCAAATATACCATGTCCTAACGCTGCACCCGATGAGCATCCGTCACCTGACGACGCGGGTGCATGAAAGGTCTGTCGAATGCGGAGCGAGACCATCGCCGTCCATGGCGGCTTCGAGGTCGATCCAACAACCCGCGCCGTCGCCGTCCCGATCTATCAAACCGCGGCCTACGCTTTCGACAGCGCCGAACACGGCGCCGCGTTGTTCAATCTGGAGGTGGAAGGTTTTCGCTACAGCCGGATCAGCAACCCGACCACCGCCGTGCTCGAAGAACGCGTGACCGCCCTGGAAGGCGGCATCGGGGCTCTCGCCGTTGCATCCGGTCAAGCGGCGCTGAATTACGCCGTCCTCGGACTGACGGAAAACGGCAGCAACATCGTGTCCGTGCCGCAACTCTACGGCACAACTCATACATTGTTCGCCCACATCCTGCCGAAGTTCGGCATCACCACGCGCTTCGCCGAAGCCGACGATCCCGCCTCGATCGAAAGCCTGATCGATGCCGATACGAAGCTGGTGTTTTGCGAAAGCGTCGGCAATCCGGCCGGTAATATCTGCGATATCGAGGCGCTCGCCGCCATCGCCCATCGCCACGGCGTGCCGCTTCTGGTCGACAACACGGTCGCCACGCCGCTGCTGCTGCGTCCGTTCGAGTACGGGGCGGACATCGTGATCCATTCGCTGACCAAGTTCCTCGGCGGCCACGGCACCACCCTTGGCGGCATCATTGTCGACAGCGGGAAATTCGCGTGGGAGCAGCACGCCGATCGCTTTGCGATGTTCAGCCAGCCTGACGTTTCGTATCACCATTTGGTCTATACGGATCATTTCGGCGCCGCCGCCTACATCGCCCGCTGCCGCAGCGTTTACCAGCGCACCATGGGTGCCGTGCTGTCGCCGCTCAGCGCCTTCCTGCTGCTGCAAGGCATAGAAACCGTTGCGGTCCGGATCGATCGGCATGTCGAGAACGCCGGCAAGGTCGCTGAGTTTCTGCGCCATGATCCCCGCGTCGAATGGATCAACTATGCGGGATTCCCGGAAAGCCCTTATTACAGTCTGGGACAGAAATACCTCGGCGGCCGCACGTGCTCGCTGATGACGTTCGGCATCCGCGGCGGTTTTCCAGCCGGGACGGCGTTCTATGATGCGCTCAAGCTGATCAAGAGGCTGGTTAATCTCGGCGACGCGAAGTCCCTGGCCTGCCATCCCGCTTCCACCACCCACCGGCAGATGTCGCCCGCGGAACAAAAAAACGCAGGCGTGACGCCGGAGATGATCCGCCTCAGCATCGGGATCGAGCACAGCGACGATATCATCGCCGACATCGATCAGGCGCTCGGCATCGCGGCGGCCCGGGAACAGACGTCCCGCCCGGCCGCCAAACCTTCCTTCACCGAGGACTAAGCCGCCATGGCAACGGCAAGCCAAACCGGACACAGCGTTCCGCGGGACACCATCGTCATCGGGCTTGTCAACAACATGCCGGACGCCGCGCTGCGCCGCACCGAGGGCCAGTTCAAAGCGCTGCTCGGCGGCACGCCGCCCGGACCGGCGATCCTCGTCAGGTCGTTCTTCCTGCCCGATGTCCCGCGCTCGGAGCGGGCGAAAATGTATCTGCACGAGTTTCTCGAACCTGTGACGAATTTGTGGGACAGCCGGGTCGATGGCCTCATCGTTACTGGTTCAGAACCCCGCGCGCCGATGCTGACGGACGAACCATACTGGGGCAGCCTGACCGAACTGGTCGATTGGGCCGAGGAAAACACCAGTTCCACCATCTGGTCGTGCCTCGCCGCGCATGCCGCCACGCTTCACCTTGACGGGGTGCAGCGCCAACCGCTCGGCAGCAAATTGTCCGGCGTGTTCGGCTGCCGCAACGCCGGTTCGCACCCGCTGCTGGCGGGGATGCCGGCGTCATGGTGCGTCCCGCACTCGCGCTACAACGACCTGCCGGCGCGCACCCTGTCCGAGCGGGGCTACCAGATGCTGTCGGTCTCCGATCAGGCCGGGGCCGATATTTTCATCAGGCAACGGTCCAGCCTGTTCGTCTTTCTGCAGGGTCATCCGGAATACGACCGCTTCGCGCTGTTCCGCGAATACCGGCGGGATGTGACCCGCTACCTGTACGGCGAACGCGACACCTACCCGGAGATACCACTCGGCTACTTCGACGATCTGGCGGCGGCCGAACTGACGGCGTTCCGCCAGCGCGCGCTTCAGAATCGCAGACCGGAAACCATGGAGTGCTTTCCGCACGATGCATCCGCCTCCAACCTGATGCACGGCTGGCATGAGGCCGCGGTGCGCATCTTCGCCAACTGGGTCGCCGGCCTGGTGGCCGCCAAACGGCAGGACCGGCAGCCGGCGGCTCTGGCGATGCTGGGGCAGGGCGGGGTCTAGCGTGGCGACCAACCTGTTTCCCGGCCGGGCCGATGGGCTGCGGCGGGACGAATTCCTGACCCGGGAACTGGCTGCCGCCACGGAGCGTGTCGCCGCCGGTCCGGTCACGCCGCGGCTCGACACCGCCGGCTTCCGCGCCGCGCTGGCCGGGTTCGACTTCGCCGCGCCGATCGAGCCCGAACCGTTGCTGTCCTGGACGATCGCGCAGTTGGAACATGGCCTCGTCCACATCACGCATCCGCGCTATTTCGGGCTGTTCAATCCGGGGCCGACAGCGCCGGCGCAGTGGGCCGACCGTATCGCCGCGACGTTCAATCCGCAGCTTGCAACCTGGACGACATCGCCCGCGGCGGTCGAGATCGAAAGCCACGTCATCCGGGCGGTGGCCCGGCGGGCCGGGCTGCCCGAGGCCGCTGGCGGCCACTTCACCACCGGCGGCGCCGAGGCGAACGGCACCGCCCTGATCTGCGCCCTGACACGCGCCGAGCCCGGGTTCGCCGCCGATGGTGCTCGCGCCTTCGCCGGGCCGCCGGTGCTGTATGCCTCGAAGGACTGCCACCTCGCCTGGATCAAGATCGCCCATCAGACCGGCATCGGCCGATCGGCTGTGCGTCTGGTGGAGACGGACGGGACGGGGCGGATGGAGGTGGCGGCGCTGGCCGCCATGATCGCGGCCGATGTGCGGGCGGGACGCCGGCCGGTGATGGTGGTGGCGACCGCGGGCACGACCAATGCCGGCATGATCGATCCGCTGGCCGCCTGCGCGCGGCTGGCACGCGACGCGGGTGCGTGGTTCCACGTCGATGCCGCCTGGGGCGGCGGGCTGATCGCGTCGGAACGCCTCGCAGGCTGCCTCGCCGGGATCGAGCGGGCCGACTCGATCACCATCGATGCGCACAAATGGTTCGCCACGACGATGGGCTGCGGCATGTTCCTCACGCCTCACCGCGCCGTGCTGCCGGCGGCGTTCGAGGTGACGACGGGATACATGCCGTCCGCCACCCGCGACCTCGATCCTTATGTGACGACGATGCAGTGGTCGCGGCGCTTCCTCGGGCTGCGGCTGTTCCTGTCGCTCGCCGTCGCCGGGTGGGACGGCTACGCCGCGCATGTCGAGCACGCGATCGGCCTTGCGGCACGGATCGGGCGGGAGTTGCGGGAACGCGGTTGGAAGGTGGTGAACCGGTCGCCGCTGGCGGTGCTGTGCCTGGAGCCGCCGCCGGGCTCCGCTGCCGTGCGGGCCATTGTGGGCCGCGTGCTGGAGTCCGGCCGGGCCTGGGTATCGGCAACGACCTTCGAGGGCCGGGACGTGGTCCGCGCCTGCGTCACGCATGGGGAAACCACGGCGGAGGACGTGGACATCCTCGTCGCCGCGCTGGTGGCGGCGTCCGATCCCGCGGCATAAGCCGGGGCTGTGCCGCTCGCCTCGCCCATCGCGATCGATATTTCCCCCGGCCGCACCGTTTCGGGTCTTATGCAGGTCCCGGCGGATGCGGTGGCTGGCTATGTGCTGGCGCACGGGGCCGGGGCGGGCATGACGCATCCCTTCATGGCCGCGGTCGCCCAAGGCCTGGCCGATCGGCGTATCGCCACGCTGCGCTATCAGTTTCCGTACATGGAGGCAGGGTCGAAGCGCCCCGACCGGCCGCCGCTGGCGCACGCGACGGTGCGTGGCGCGGTAGCCGCCGCGGCGAACCGCCTGCCGTCGCTTCCGCTGTTCGCGGGGGGCAAGTCGTTCGGCGCCCGGATGACCTCTCAGGCACAGGCCGAGGCGCCCTTGCCGGGGGTAAGCGGCCTGATCTTCCTCGGCTTCCCGCTGCATCCGGCGAAGCAGCCCGCGGACGATCGCGCCGCGCATCTGAGCGCGGTCCGCATCCCGATGCTGTTCGTGCAAGGCACGCGCGACGCTTTGGCCGACATCGGGCTGCTGACTTCGCTGGCGCGGCGGCTCGGCGCGACATTGCATCCGATCGAGCAGGCGGATCATTCATTCCACGTGCCGGTCCGGTCGGGCCGCACCGATGGCGAGGTCCTTGCCGATATTTGCGACACGATCAGCGCGTGGATTGGCGCAATCCCCGGGTGAGCGGGATGGCGGCGGCGCACAATCCGCCCATGACCCAGAAGCCGCCCGGGCCGAACGCGCCATACAACGGTCCGCACAGCAGCGTCAGAAACGCAGTCGCCGCGCCCACGGCGACGGTGTTGTAGAAAGCCTGCGCCGTCCCGGCCAGGTGCGGGGGAACAATCTGCCCCAGCAGCCGCATGCAGGCCAGATGCTGGAGGGCAAAGGTCAGACCGTGCAACGGCTCGACCAGCGCCGCCGCCGCGACCGAGCCGCTTTGCGCCAGCACCGCCCAGCGCACGATCCCGCCGATGGCGGCCAATGCGGAGGCGCCCGCCGGGCCGAGCCTGTCCACCAGGGTGCGGCCGATGAACAGGAACACGACCACTTCCGCGACCACCAATTCCGACCACAACAGCCCGATGGTGCCGCTACCGATGCCGGCGCTCGTCCAGCGGATGACGGCGAACCCGTCATGCATCGCATGGCTGCCCTGGATCAGCGCGGCGACGAGCATCAACCGTCGGAATTGCGGTGCGCGCAGCAGAGTGCCGAACCCGCCGGCGGCCTCCGGTGAAAACGGATGGCGCAGCCGATCCGGAACACGGGCGGCGCAGATGGCGCCAGTCGCGAGCAGGGTCCCGTTCAGCCAGATGATCGCCACCAGTCCGAACCGGGACACCGCCAGGCCTGCCAGCAGCGTCCCGGCGATGAACGCCGCCGAACCGGCGCCTCGTACCCAGCCATACGGAAACCCCCGCCCGGATGATCCCTTTGGCCGCCCCGCCGCCAGCGCCAGCGCGTCCGCCAGCGGGTTGATCGGCGCCAGCACGCTGGCATGCGCTACGCTGACCAGTAGCAGCGGCCCCAATCCGGCGGCCGGCAGGTAGCTGAACGCCACCAGTGCCGCCGCTGCCGCGTATGCCGTCAGCACCCACCGCGGCGACCCCAGCCGATCGGCCAGGCGGCCGCCGAGGGGGCCGGCGAGGAGACGGATTCCGGTGCCGGCGGCGAGGACCAAACCGATCGCCTCCGGCCGCAATCCGCGCCCCGCCAGGAACGCGGCGAAGAACGGCGAAGCGACCCCGAACGCCGCGAACAGCGCGATGTAGAGCGCCAGGAAGCGCGGCAGCGGGGATTGGGCCATCTGTTCCGGGACGTCGTTGATTGCCGTCTGGATCGAGGATTCCGAGCCCCGGCGCTACAGGCGTCGCTCGCACGTTCGCTTGACCCCGGGCGGCACAGAGCCGTTACGCAGGCTTAATGCGCCCGCCGTTGATTTGCCGCGTCACCGTCCTGACATGACGCGCATCAAAGGGAGACCCTGCCATGGCCCGGGCCGCATACGGCACATTTTCTGCTGCGTCAGATGCCGCGGCGCGTCTGGCGCGGCTGCGCAAGCTCGCCTGGATGATCGATGGCGTGTTTAAGCTGCCCGGCACACGGTTCCGCTTCGGCCTGAACAGCATCGTCGGCATGCTGCCGGTTGGCGGCGACGCCGTGCTCGGGGCGATCTCGCTGTATATCATTTATGAGGCGGCACAGCTTGGCGTTCCGGGCCCCAAGCTTGCACGCATGCTGGCGAACGTCGGCGTCGAGGTGCTTGGCGGCAGCGTGCCGATTGTCGGCGATCTGTTCGATATGGCGCTGAAGGCCAATCTGCGGAACCTGGCGATTATCGAGGAGCATGTGCGAGGGGCTTATTGGGCGCGGTAACACCTGGCGGTAAGGCGACGCCCAAGATTAAGCGAATCGGGCGGTCCACCTTGTATCGCCATGGCCCGGCTCGTCCGGGCCACCCGAGCCAAAAGGTGCCGCGACAGGTGGCCCGGACAAGCCGGGCCATGACGGTTTGAGGAAGCCGCCGGGGCCGAAGCGCCAATTGTTGGTCGTCGCCTAACCGCTTCGGCTGTCCGGTCACTGCCGGCGCGGGTTGTGCCTTGCCGTCATGGCCGCAGCTTCCGCGGTCACGGCTGCGCCGGCACCTTGCTCTGATCGGATGGGTCCGGGGCGGATTTGGCTCCGCGTTGTTAACACGGAGTTCGCGGAGAACTACGACGTTTGCACGGAAAATTCTGGGGGCTCAAGGCTTGGCTGCCCCACGGCTACGCTTGCCGGCCACCTGAGCCGGACAAAGCGCTCCAGCTTGTTCTGCGTGCGGCTTCGTGGCCTCGTGTCTTCGTGGTAAAAATCGCCCGGCGATACGGCACCACCGGTGCAGGTCCTGCACCTCTGACAGCCCGGATCACTTCGCCTTGGCGGTGAGCTCCCCGTACTTCATTCCCTCCAGCTTCAACCCGTCCGGGTCGAGGAAAAACACGGCGTAGTAGTCCTCGTAATATTCCCCCGCCGGGTCGACGATCGTGGCGCCGAGGTCGTCCTTCAGGAACGCCTGCAGTTCATCGACATCCTTCCGGCTGCGCAGGCGGAACGCATAGTGGTGGAACCCCACGTCGCCGGTCCGGTGCTTGTGTTTGACCCCTTGGCTATCGGCGGCGCCGATCCAGAACAGGGTGTGGCCGTTGCTCCAGCCGATGGCGGTCTCATATTCCTCGGATACCCGGAAGCCGAGGAAGGCGAACAGCTTACTGTAAAACCGCTTTGATTTTTCGTAGTCGCTGACTCTGATCGATATGTGGTCGATGCCGGTGACGCGTGCCATGGCGGCCTCCTTCTTGCGCTCCACGCGATAACGCCGAAATTGGCGCCGGTATTCACCAGGAGATCATGAAAATGAGCAACCATCCCGCCTTGACCGCAGGCCGTGTCGCCGTGATCACCGGCGGTGCGAGCGGCATTGGCCTCGCCGCCGCGCACCGCTTCGGCGCGCTGGGCATGCGGGTCTGCCTGGCCGATCTTGGAACCGAGGCGCTGGAGGAGGCGGCTGCCACGGTCTCCGCTCCGGCGGTGATCACGGTGCCCACGGATGTCAGCGATCCGGCCGCGGTCGATCACCTGCGCGACACCGTCTATGCCGCGTTCGGCGAGGTCGCGGTGCTGATGAACAACGCCGGCACGGCACCGGGCGGCGGTCCGTTCGACCACCCGGAGCGCTGGCGCCGCGTGCTGAACGTCAACCTGTTCGGCGTCATCAACGGCGTGCAGAGCTTCACCCGGGCGATGATCGACCAGGGCACGCCGTGCGCCGTCGTCAATACCGGATCGAAGCAGGGCATCACCTGTCCGCCCGGCGACACGGCCTACAACGTCTCGAAAGCCGGGGTAAAGGTGCTGACCGAGGGTCTGGCTCATGCGCTGCGCAACACGCCGGGGTGCCAGGTCAGCGCGCACCTGCTGGTGCCTGGATCGACCTTCACCGGCATGACCACGTCGCAGACCAAGCCGCCCGGCGCGTGGATGCCGGACCAGGTGATCGATCTCCTGCTGGCCGGCATGGCGGCCGGGGATTTTTATCTGATCTGCCCCGACAACGATGTCACCCGGGACATCGACAATCGCCGCATCCTGTGGGCGGCCGAGGATATCGTCCGCAACCGGCCGCCGCTGTCGCGTTGGCATCCGGACTACAAAGATGCATTTGCGGCATTTCTATCCGCTTCGGATTCATGAGAATTGCGTGGCACGAACAGTTGTCTGCACATAACAGCGCTGTGCGTGGTCTGTTCTGCTGGGATGGGCTTTGAATGCGCGCTTCCACAGACGTCGGACTCGGGAGATCATGACGATATCCGCGGTTGATCGGCTGCGGCTGGCGGCAATGCTCGGCATGCTCGGCAGCAGCCACACGGGCGAACGGGACAATGCCGCCCGCGCCGTCGAACAGTTCCGGCAGCAGCGCGGACTGAGCTGGAGCGATCTGCTGGGGCGGCAGGCGGCGGGCGGATACGCGCCCGATCCTGAGGCGGTTCCCCGGCACGAAGCGCGGTCGTTCGACCGCGGCTATCGTGTTCAGGACCTCATCTGGCGCTGGTCGATGTTGGCCGGTCTCGTGGCGGTGGGGCTGATGTCGCTGACCTCGCTCGCGCAGCAACACGCACCTGAAAAGCATGATGCGGCGCGTGCCGAGGCGGCCCCGAGCGCCAGCGACGCGATGCCCGCCGCCTACGTCCAGGGTCTGGCCGATCGGCGGGTGTATGAAACGTGGCGGCAGACGGCACCGGCCGGGCTGTGTTCGGGGCGAGGCGCCGAGCGGCGGGCTACATCCTCGGATTGCGCTGTCGCACGGAAACTACTGGCGGATTTCGACGAACGGCGGCGCGCCGATGCGGTCTACCGGGCGGGTTGGAACAGCCTGGCGCCTTGAGGGTTCGATTCGCGGCGGTTTCGAACGGCTTCGGTCCGGGGCATAAAGTCGATGGCCGTTCCCTTGGGTCAAAACCAAAGCCGACTGGTTAAAAGTACCTGCGTCGACAGCCCCGCGGCTCATCCCGGCCGGCACGCACCCGTGCCAGCTTCCACCCCTCAGAACTTCGAAACCCGGGTCTCTTTGCCGGTAATGAACTCCAGCAGCGCCGGCTTCCCGGCTTGCGTCTGTTCGATCCCGCGCCGGATCGCCGCCTTGATGTCACCCGGCTGCGTGATCCGTTCACCATACCCGCCGAACGCCCGCGCCATCGCGGCATAGTCCCCGGAAATGTCCGTCGACCGATATTTCTCAGTCGAGATCGGCATCACCTTCAATTCGATCGCCATAGAGAAATTGTTCAACAGGATCGACAGGATCGGGATCCGCTCGCGGACGCAGGTCTCGAAGTCCATGCCGGTGAAGCCGATGGCGGCGTCGCCCCACAGGTTGATGCACAGCTTGTCCGGCTTCGCCAGCTTGGCGCCCATCGCGAGGCCCAGCCCCATGCCCAACTGCGTCGTCTTGCCCCAGCCGATATAGGACATCGGCTCGGTCGAGACCCAGAACGGCGAAATCTGGTCGCGCGGGCTGCCGGCATCATGCGTGATTATGGTGTTCTTTACGTCCACGGTTTGCAGCAGGTCCTGGATCACTCGGTACGGGTTCAGCGGCGCCTCGTTCGAGTTCAGCAGCGGGCGCCATTGTTCCAGCCATTCCTCACGCACGGCGGTAATTTCGGCCACCACCGCCGACGGATCGCGGTTTGACCGTATGGTCTGCCGCAACTCGCCAATCAGCGCCGCCAGCGTCAGCTTCGCGTCGCCGACAAGGCCGACGGAACTGACGATATCCTTGTTCAAGTGGTTGGGATCGAGCGTGGCATGGATGACGGTTTTTCCCTTGGGGAACTTGATCCCGAAGTTCGTCTCGGTAAAAGAACAGCCGATGCCGATGATGACGTCTGCGTTTTGCACGAAATGATGCACCGGCTTCGGCACCGCGTTGCCGCCGGAACCGAGCGACAGCGGATGGTTTTCCGGAAACGAACTCTTGCCGCCGAGGCTGGTGGTGACCGGCGCGCCGAGCAGTTCGGCGAACTCCCGCAGTTCCGCCCAGGCTTCCGCCCATTGCACGCCGGTGCCGGCGTAGATCACCGGCCGTTTGGCGCCCAGGATCGCCGCCGCCGCCTTGCGCACGTCCGCCGGGTCGGGACCGTATTTCGCCACGCTGACCGGGGTGTAGTCGATGTCGCCGATTTCCTCGTTCCAGATGTCGGTGGGGATTTCCACCAGGGCCGGGCCGCTGCGGCCGTTGCGGATGGCGCTGAAGGCGCGGCGCATGACATTGGCGACCTCGTTCGGCAGGGTCACCGGCTCGGCCAGTTTCGAGACGCCGCGCATTTCCCGCACCGCGTTGTAGTTCGGATCGATATGGGCGATGCGGCGCGGGTAGCCTTGCGGGATCACCAGCATCGGCACGGACTCGGAGTAGGCCTGCGCCACGCCGCCATAGGCGTTCTCCGTGCCGGGGCCGTGCTGCATGCAGAACGCGCCGATTTTGCGGCCGGAGGTGACACGGGAGATGGCGTCAGCCATGTGCAGGCCGATGCGTTCCTGCCGGACGATGACGGGGCGGATATCGGCGGCGGCGGCGAACTCGAGCAGGTGGTTGACCGGATAGCCGCAGAGGATCTCGATCCCCTCGCGTTTCATGATCTCGGCGACGGCCTGGCCGACTTTCATCTGTCCGTTCCTCCCGGTGGTGCCTGGTCGGGGGAACGGTAGGGCCGGGGGAGGGTGGTTGGCAAATTTGCGGGTCGGGTCAGTCAGTCGGTCTGGACCGGGCTGGCGAAGTCGATGTCTTCGTATATCTCGCTGACAGGAATCTCGATTCCGATCTCCGGTAATGCCAGGCTGTCTTCAAGGGTCAGGGTCGTTGCCGTGAACGGGACGTTGTCGCTCTCACGGTGCAACACAAGCAGGCCGCCGCTCGAAAATTCAACGATTACATAGCGCCGGATCGACGGGACGGCGGCATATTCCCGGACCATTTCGATCCGATCTCGCCGACCGGAATCCGGGCTCAGCACCTCGAACAGCACCACGACATCAGGCGCCAGTTTGTCGCTGTCGGGGAACCTCGTACAAGTAACGAGAGCATCCGGATAGCGGATCTTGTGTCCGGTCGTCCTCACGCCAAGATCCGGTTCAAAATTGCAGCACCGTCCTCCGCGAAGGCGTGCCCGCAGCGCGGCGTGGATATTGCCGGCGATACGATTGTGCCGCGCCGTGCCGCCCGTCATCGCGACGGGTCGCTCACCGTCGAACTCGTGCCGTTCCTCCTGCTTTGCGGCCCAGGAGAGGAACTGTTCAATCGTCCAGGGCGTGGTCACCGTGGCGTCCATGCCGCGCAGCTTAGCACGGGAGCGCATGCCGATCACCTGCCTCTACCGTCCCGGCATCCGGTGCCGGAACGCCAGCGCCTCCGCCACATGCACCCGCCCCACCACCTCCGCTCCCGCCAGATCGGCGATCGTCCGCCCGACCCGCATCGTCCGCGTGTAGCCCCGAGGCGACAGCCGCAGCTTCTCCATGGCCTGCTCCAGCAACCGCAGCGCATCCGGATGCAGCCGTATCGCCCGCGGATCCGCCTCCGCATTGGTCGCCGGCCCATCCGCTCCCGCCCGGTCTGCCTGCACCTGCCGCGCCCGCGCCACCCGCACCCCGATGGGCGCCGAGGCCTCCCCGGGCGGCGCATGCGACAGTTCCGCCGCCGAGGCCGGCTGCACGTCCACCGCGAGATCGATCCGGTCGAGCACCGGCCCGCTGACCCGGTTGCGGTAATCCTCGCCGCAGCGAGGCGCCCGCCCGCATTCCCGCGCGCCGTCGCCGAGATACCCGCAGCGGCACGGATTCATCGCCGCGACAAGCTGGAACCGCGCCGGATAGGTGATGTGGGCCGCCGCCCGCGACACCGTCGTCCGCCCGGATTCCATCGGCTGGCGCAGCGATTCCAGCGCCTGGCGGGGGAACTCCGGCAGTTCGTCCAGGAACAGCACGCCGCGATGCGCCAGGCTGACCTCGCCGGGCCGCGCCCGCTGGCCGCCGCCGGTCAGCGCCGCCTGGGACGCCGAGTGGTGCGGTTCCCGGAACGGCGGCCGCATGACCAGCCGGCCGCCGTCCAGCAGCCCGGCGACGGAGTGGATCATGCTGACCTCCAGCGCGGATCGCGGGTCGAGGTCCGGCAGCAGCCCCGGCAGCCGCGCCGCCAGCATCGACTTGCCAGCGCCGGGGGGGCCGATCAGCAGCAGGTTGTGCGCGCCGGCGGCGGCGATTTCCAAAGCGCGGCGGGCGGTTTCCATCCCCTTCACGTCGCTCATGTCAGGACACGCCGTTCCCTCCGCCACGCCCGCCGGCTGCGGCGGCGTCAGCACCTGGGTGCCGCGGAAATGGTTGATCAGCGCCAGCAGGTCACGCGGCGCCAGCACTTCGATGCGGCCGGCCCAGGCGGCCTCGCCCCCTTGGCCGGCCGGGCAGATCAGGCCGAGATCGCGGATGGAGGCGCCGATGGCGGCGGGCAGCACGCCGGCGACCGGGTTCAGCGACCCGTCCAGCGACAGCTCGCCGAGCGCGGCGTAGCCGGCGATCTCGTCGCGCGGCAGCACGTCCATCGCCGCCAGCAGGCCGAGCGCCAGGGGAAGGTCGTAGTGGCTGCCTTCCTTCAGGATATCCGCCGGTTTCAGGTTGATCAGCACACGCTTCAGCGGCAGCGACAGGCTCATGGCGGAGAACGCGGCGCGGACCCGCTCGCGCGCTTCGCCGACGGCCTTGTCGGGCAGGCCCACCAGGATCAGCGCGGGCGTGCCCGGCGCGATCTGCACCTGGACCTCCACCGGCACCGCCTCGATGCCGGAGAACGCGAAGGTGTTGGCGATTGCCATGGTGGTGGATTGTGTGCGCTTGCTCATGGCGGCATTGTCGCAGCCAATGGTAAACAAACTCTCAATATCGAGGGATCATCATGCCGTTCGACGAATCAGGCGGCCGTCCGGGCCGGCGCCCCTCCCGCAACGTCCTCGGCGGGCCGATTGGCGTGTGTTCGAACAATCCGATGACGGGGTTTTTCCGCAACGGGTGCTGCGAGACCAGCCCGCAGGATATCGGCAGCCACACGGTCTGCGCGGTGATGACCGCCGAGTTCCTGGTCTTCAGCCAGCGACAGGGCAACGACCTGTCCACCCCGCGGCCGGAGTTCGGCTTCGCCGGCTTGAAGCCCGGCGACCGCTGGTGCCTGTGTGCCCCGCGCTGGCAGGAAGCGCTGGAGGCCGGCGCCGCGCCGCAGGTGGTGCTGCACGCGACCGAGGAGGGTGCGCTGCGTCACTGCCGGTTGGAGGATTTGACGCGGTTCGCCGTGGATCTGGGGTAGCTCCGCGTGGGCGCTGACCGAGTGGGGTCGTGGGCGGGCGTGGCCCCATGCCTGTCAGGATAAGCGGCACCTATGAAAAAATTCGGCCGAGGTCTTGTTCCCTCACCGTCATGGCCCGGCCTGTCCCTGTCGCGGCGCGTGCTTGCGGGGGTGGCCCGGCCAAGCCGGGCCATGACGAACGGGAGAACGCCGTGCCGGTCGCGCTAATCGGCAACGCCGCAGGGGCGGTCTACGTCAGCCGCACCTGCACATAACTCCCGGGCGCGTCCTCCAGCACCGGCAGCTTCGCATCCCCCGGAATCCGCGCGGCAACCTGCGCCTTGCCGTGCGACAGGATCCAGCGCTGCCAGTCCGGCCACCACGATCCCGCCATCTCGGTCGCGCCCTGGAACCAGGTCTCCGGGTCGGGCGGCAGGTCCTTGTTGATCCAGTGACCATACTTGCCGCCGTCCGGAGGGTTCACGACCCCCGCGATATGCCCCGACGCCGCCAGCACGAAGCGCTTCGGCCCGCCCAGCAACTGAGTCCCCCGATAGGTCGATTTCCACGGTGCGATGTGATCCTCCCGCGTCGACAAAAAATACGCCGGAGTTTGTATCTTCCCCAGATCGATCGGCACCCCGCCCAGTTCGATCGCGCCCGGCTCCTTCAGCAGATTCTCCTGATACATCCGGCGCAGATAGAAACTGTGCATCTTCGCCGGCATCCGGGTGGAATCGGCGTTCCAGTACAGCAGGTCGAACGGGAACGGGTCGTTCCCCATCAGATAGTTATTTACAACAAACGACCAGATCAGGTCGTTGGCCCGCAGCATGTTGAATGTCGTCGCCATCTCGCTGCCCTCGAGATAGCCGCGCTTGGCCATCTTGTCTTCCAGCGCCTGCAACTGCTCCTCATCGATGAAAACCCCCAGTTCCCCGGCTTCCTGGAAGTCCAGCATCGTCACGAAGAAGGTGGCCGTCTTGACGCGGTGGTCCCCCTTGTCCGCCATATACGCCAGGCTGCACGCCAACAGCGTGCCGCCCAGGCAGTAGCCGATGGCGTTGACGTCACGCTCCCCGGTGGCCAGCTCGATCTGGTCCAGGGCGGTAATGAACCCGTCGATGATGTAGTCCTCGAAGCCCCGCTCGGCCATCGTCTCGTCCGGATTGACCCAGGAAATGACGAATACCGTGTGCCCCTGCGACACCGCCCAGCGGATGAAGCTGTTCTTCGGCCGCAGATCGAGGATGTAGAACTTGTTGATCCAAGGGGGAGCGATCAGCAGCGGCCGCTTCAGCACCTTCTCGGTCGTCGGCGTATACTGGATCAACTGCATCAGGTCGTTCTGGAAGACCACCTTGCCCGGCGTCACGCCGATATTGCCGCCGAGCTTGAACGCTTCGGTATCCGTCATCTTGATGCGCAACTGGCCCTTGCCGCGCTCCAGGTCGCCGAGCAGGTTGCTGAGGCCCTTCAGCAGGTTCTCGCCGCCGGTTTCCGCCGTCTTGCGCAGCACTTCCGGGTTGGTCATCAGGAAGTTGGTCGGGCTCATCGCGTCCATGAACTGGCGCGAATAGAAATCGACCTTCTGTGCGGTGTGGCTGTCCAGCCCGTCCACATGGGTCACGACGTCATGCACATACCGCGCCGACAGCAGGTAGGACTGCTTGATGAAGTCGAAGACCTCGTTTTCTTTCCAGGCGTCGTCCTTGAAGCGGCGGTCGCCGGAAGCCGGATCGATCACCGGCTCGGCGTCGATGCCCATGATCTTGCGGGTCGTGTTCTGCCACAGCGTCACATAGTCCTGCCAGAAACCGAGCTGCGCCTGCATCAGCCGCGCCGGATTCGCCACCAGCCGCGCCGTCATCTCCAGGAACGCCCGGCCGATGTTCAGCGGATCGGCGGTATGCTCCTCCAGCGGCTGGCGCCGGAGCCATTCGGCGACCAGCCGCTGCGACCGCTCGGCGATATCGGCCATCGACCGGCCGACAACCGCCGGGTCCGGGATCTTGAACGATGCCGCGCCCGGGGCAGCCAGCTCCGTCCCGGGGCGGATGGCGGGAGACGTTCCCTCTGTCTTATCGTTGGCAGCCATTTAGACATCCTTTGCGTCGGCGACATCAGCAGCTACACAGGCCGCGAGTAGCGAGAGCGGACCTGGCATATGGCGTTGAGTTCAAGAGGCGCGCAACTTAAAGGCGCGATACAACCGGTTCAAGCCGCCTATGTCGTTGCACTGCGCAGCGCATTAATGGCCGCGGGGGCCTGTCTGCTGGCCGGATGTTCATCGACCAGTTCGATGAATCCGGTGAACTGGTGGCACCGGCACGAGGGCGGCGAGATCGCCAAGGACCGTCCGCCCCCGCCCGGCGCCGATCAGCCATACCCGAATCTCGCGACCGTTCCCGCCAGGCCGGCGCCTCCGAACCAGGAGGAGCTGAAGAAGCTGACCGATTCGCTGGTCGCTGACCGGACCAATGCGCAGCACGCGGCACAAGCGGCGCCGCTGGCCGATCCGTCCTCGCCGAGCGCGTCTCCGACGTTGTTCGGCGTTGGCACGGCACCCCCGCCGCCACCGGCTTCCGCCGCGACACCGGCCGCTCCGGGTGCGGCGGGTGCGTCCGCCGCACCGGTCGCCAGTGCGTCGCTGGCGGCCGCGCCGCCGCCGCCCGAAGCGCCGGCCGCACCGCCGGCGACTGCCCCGCGCAAGCCGGTGCAAAGCGCGCCGCTGGCTGCGCCCACCGCTTCAGGCGCCCCCGCTGCGCCGACCGCCGTCGCGGATGCCGCCGCGGCCAACGCGCCGCCGCCGGACCTGCCCGCCGCACCGCCACCGCGCGCCCCCGATGCCCCGCCGCCGCCGAAACCACCGGTAGACGTCCCGCCGATGCCGCCCGCGACCCCGGGGATTACCTCGGCATCCATCGTCTTCGTCGAGGGATCGACCGCGTTGTCGCCGCCGGCCGCCGACGAGGTCAAAGCGTTCGCCGCCAAACGCGGCGCCGGCGTGATCGTCGTCACCGGCTATGGAGATGCCGAATCGAGCGATCCAAGCGCGCAGTCGGCGGCCCTGACCACCGGACTCGCCCGCGCCAATGCGATCGCCGATGCGTTGAAGGCGGACGGCGTCCCGACCACCGCCGTTCGCGTCAACGCCGAAGCTTCCGGTCGCGGCGCGTCGCTCCGCTTGCTACAATAGGTTTTTGTTACCTCGCGAAAGGCTTGTCATGAGTATCGATTCCTCCGGCGAATTCCATCGCATCCGCCGCCTGCCGCCCTACGTCTTCGCCGAGGTGAACACGGCCAAGGCGAAGGCGCGGGGCGTCGGGGAGGACATTATCGACCTCGGCATGGGCAATCCCGACAGCCCCACGCCGCCACACATCGTCGCCAAGCTGGTCGAGACCGTGCAGGACCCGCGCTCGCACCGGTATTCCGTCAGCAAAGGCATACCCGGGTTGCGCCGGGCGCTGGCCGCCTATTACCACCGGCGCTTCGATGTCGGGCTGGACCCGGAAACCGAGGTGGTGGCGACGCTCGGTTCGAAGGAGGGGCTGGCGAACCTGGCCTCGGCGATCACCAGCCCGGGCGACACCATCCTGGTGCCTAACCCGTCCTATCCGATCCACCAGTTCGGCTTCATCATCGCGGGTGCCGCGGTGCGCAGCATCCCGGCGTTCCCGGGCGAGGACATGCTTCGGGCGCTGGACCGCGCGGTGCGACACTCGGTGCCGAAGCCGACGGCGCTGATCGTGAACTTTCCGTCCAATCCGACGGCCTATCTGGCGGATCTGGATTTCTACAAGGAAATCGTCGCGTTCGCCCGCAAGCATGAGATCTGGGTGATGTCCGATCTGGCGTACGCGGAGATCTATTTTTGCGACAAGGTGCCTCCGTCTTTGCTGCAGGTGCCGGGCGCCAAGGACATCGCGGTGGAGTTCACCAGCTTGTCCAAGACCTACTCCATGCCCGGCTGGCGGATGGGGTTCGCCGCCGGCAATCCGCGGCTGATCAACGCGCTGACGCGAATGAAGTCGTATCTGGACTATGGCGCGTTCACGCCGATCCAGGTGGCGGCGGCGACCGCGCTGACCGGGCCGCAGGATTGCGTCGAGCAGGTGCGCGCGCTGTATCGGGAACGCCGCGACGTGCTGATCAAGGGCTTGGTCTCGGCCGGTTGGGACATGCCCAGCCCGGAGGGATCGATGTTCGCCTGGGCGCCGATTCCGCCGCAATATGCCTCGCTGGGCAGCGTCGAGTTCTCCAAGCTGTTGCTCGACCGGGCCAAGGTTGCCGTGGCCCCGGGCCTCGGCTTCGGCGAGCACGGCGAGGGCTATGTCCGCATCGCGCTGGTAGAGAACACGCATCGGCTGCGGCAGGCGATCCGCAATATCCGGCACTTCCTGCACAGCGGCTCCAACGTCGCCGAGCAGGCTTTGTCCGAGGTTGCCGCGAAATGACCCGGCCGCTGTCCGTTGCCCTCGCGGGTCTGGGAACCGTCGGCGGCGGGGTGATCAAGCTGCTGCGCGACAACGCCGACATCGTGACCGCGCGGGCGGGGCGGCCGATCGCGGTGACGGCCGTCTCGGCGCGCGACCGGTCGAAGGATCGCGGCTTCCCGGTGGCGGGGCTGCGCTGGTACGACGATCCGGTCGCGCTGGCCGCCGATCCGGGCGTCGATGTGGTGGTGGAACTCATCGGCGGGTCCGACGGTCCGGCGCGGGCTCTTGCAGAAGCCAGCATCGGCGCCGGGAAGCCGTTCGTCACCGCGAACAAGGCGCTGCTGGCCGTGCATGGCGCAGAACTCGCGCGCGCCGCCGAGGATCGCGGCGTGACATTGAAGTTCGAGGCCGCGGTGGCTGGCGGCATTCCGGTAATCAAGGCTCTGCGCGAGGGGCTGGCGGGCAACCGGATCAGCAATGTGGCCGGCATCCTGAACGGCACCTGCAACTACATCCTGACCCAGATGCGCGAACGCGGGCGGGAATTCGCCGACGTGCTGGCCGACGCGCAGAAGCTTGGCTACGCCGAGGCCGATCCGAGCTTCGACATCGACGGCATCGACGCCGCGCACAAGCTGGCGATCCTGGCGGCGCTGGCGTTCGGCCGCCCGGTGTCGTTCGACGCCGTGCATGTCGAAGGCATCCGCCGCATCTCCGCCGTCGATATCGCCTTCGCCTCGGAGCTTGGCTACCGCATCAAGCTGCTGGGTATCGCGCGGCAGACGGAGGCGGGGATCGAGACCCGGGTACATCCGTGCATGGTGCCGCAGACGGCTCCGATCGCGCGGGTGGACGGAGTGTTCAACGCCGTGGTGGCGGAGGGCGATTTCGTCGGCCGGGTGATGCTGGAGGGCCGCGGGGCAGGGGCGGGACCGACCGCCTCCGCCGTGGTGGCGGACCTGATCGATATCGCCCGCAACCGGTTCACGCCGGTCTGGGGCGCGTCGGCTGCGTCGCTGTCCAGCGCGCCTTCGGTGCCGATGAGCAGCCATGTCGGGCCGTACTATCTCCGCCTGATGGTCGTCGATCGTCCGGGGGTGATCGCGGACGTGACGGCGATCCTGCGGGATATGGGCGTGTCGCTGGAATCGATGCTGCAACGCGGCCGTAGTCCCGGCGAAGCGGTTCCAGTCGTGCTGGTGACCCACGAAACCCGCGAGAGCGCCATGCGGGAGGCTTTGGACCGCATCGGCGCGCTGCCGACGGTGATGGAGGAGCCGACTCTGATTCGGATCGAGGCGGGTTAGCCCGGGCGTGGAGGAGGCCGTCGTCCTGTCGGACGAAGAGTACCGCCGGCTCAGCGGCGGCTTGTCAGGTCAGGAACTGATCGACGCCCTTCAAGCCTGCCCGTACCCCGGCCTTGACCTCGAACTGAAGTCGGTTCGGACAGCCGCACGCGACGTTGATCTGTGAACCGATGGCTGCTGGACACGAATGTCCTGCCGGAGGTGATCAAACCCCGACCGGAACAGAACGTCGTTCGGTTTATAGCTGAAACGGCCGTTGTTCACTCCGTTTTTCTGACAAACTCATAGCTCTGATCGTCCGGGAAGATCATTCGCAGCAGGTTCTGCTCCCCCGGCTTGCCCATCTGCAGTTGCACGAACGCCAACGGCAGCGGGCCTAGCGAATCGGCCATTGCGGCGAACCGCCCTTTCCGAACCATGGTCGCCGTGAATGTGGCGCCATCCCACGGTTCCAGCCTCACCGCCGCGCCGGTGGTTTCAAACGTCATGACCGCCGCCTCGCCGTCCCGGCTGACGGAGACCTTGCCGAAAGCCGGGCTGCCATAGGCCCCGGTCAGACTATCCACTGGCGGTGCCGGTTGCGGATTGGCCGGCCGGGCAAAGACTTTTCCCGCGGCGTCATAACTGTCGCGGGCCGCCTTGAACCGCGTCGCCACGTAATCAACCTCGGGATTGCCCAATAGACGATCCAGCGTCCACCGGCCGATCGCGTCCGGCAGGCCGATGTTCTCTTCGTTGGTCAGCACGATCACGCCCATGTTCTTCTCAGGCAACAGTCCGACATAGGCGCCGAAATTGGGCGTGCCGCCGTTATGCCAGACGATCTCGCCGTTCGGCGTCTCCTGAACGAGCCAGCCTGACGCATAGGACGCGTGCGCTGCGAGGGCGATCCGCGGCAGACGAGTTCACGTCAAGATTTTCCTCCGACACCAGCCGGTGCCCCTCAAAGCTTCCCTTGCCCAGTTGCAGACGAACCCAGTGCGCCATGTCCTCGACGCTGGAGTTGATGTCGCCGGCGCCGTAATAATCATATGGAAAAATCTGTGTAAACGGCACCTCTATCGAACCCTGCGGCGTCCACCGATATCCCATCGCATGATCGGCCGCGGCCTCGATCGCCGCTGCGCTATACGTCGTTTCCTTCATCGCCAGCGGGTCGAGCAAGTCCTGTTGCAGCACGGCGTTCCAATCCCGCGCCCCGCCGGCGCGGGCCACGATGCGGCCAGCCTGCAAATGGGTGATGTTGGTGTAGGAGAACGTCGACCGGAAGCTCGACACCGGCGCAACATAGCGCAGCGAGCGGATCAGCTCCGTCTCCGGATAGCCGAGCATGCCCAAGCCGTCGTTCACCTCCGCCGGCAGACCCGAGCGTTGCGCCAAAAGATCGAACACGCGGAACTCCCTGGTCACCCACGGGTCCTGTAATTGAAACTCCGGTGCCAGATCGACGACCCGGTCATCCCAGTGCAGCTTGCCGCGGTCCACCATGATGGCGATGGTGGTGGCAAGAAAGGCTTTCGTTGTGGAGCCAATCTGAAACACCGTTCGGGTATCGACCGGCACGCCGCCGGATTTGCTGCGCACCCCGAAGCCCTTGCTGTAGACCAGCTTGTCATCGGCAACGATGCCGATAGACACGCCGGGTGCGTCGTAGGTCTTCATGCCCTCGGCAATGTAAGACTCGAGCGGGGGCACCAAAGCGCCGGGAAACTCCGCCGCGAACGCGGGGGTGGCAACGGCGGCGGCACACCAGACCAAGGCGGCCAGGGCTGCATCCGCCAACGCAGCAAGATGAAAGCGCGATTCGTCCAGCAATACCGCCTCCCCAAACAGCCGCGACCGTTTCAGCACTTGCGGTTCAGTCGAGCAACCACTGCTTTCGTAACTGAATCACTATTACGTGCGATCGTGCAGCGTCCGCCGCGGCCTTCTCGCCCGTCGCCACGCCGCTTACAGTTATCCCAACCGGCGGAGGAAACCCCATGGACTTCCGGATCAACGAGCAGCAGCGTGAGATGATCGCCTCGGTGCGCGATCTGGCGCAGCACGAATTCAAACCCGTCGCCACCCGATGGATGGACGGTACGTTCCCCTGGGAGAACATGAAAAAACTCGCCGAGATCGGCGTCCTCGGAATGTCGGTGCCGGAGGAATATGGCGGACTGGGCCTGCCGATCTTGGATACGGCGTTGATTCTGGAGGAGATCGCGAAGGTCGATTACGTTACGGCGATGGCGGTGTTGGGCGAGGCCGGTGTCCAGACCCGGGTGATCGCCCGTTACGCGCCTGCCTCGATCCGGGACCGGATCCTGCCCGCCGTGGTCAGCGGCGACTGCATGCTGGCGGTGTGCATGACGGAGCCTCATGCGGGAACCGACGTCGCCAACTACCGCACCAATGCGCGCATCGTGGGCGACCGGGTGATCCTGAAGGGGACCAAGACGCTGATCAGCCGGGCGCGGGAGGCGGGGATGTTCGTTGTTTTCACCCGCGTTGACGGCAAGCCGGGCCGCGAGGGAATCGGCTGTGTGCTGCTCGAACCCGATACGCCCGGCTTCGAGGTCACCGGCACCTATCACACCATGGGCGGCGAGAACCTGCACGAGATCCAGTTCGACGACTGCGAATTGCCGCTGGAGAATCTCGTTATTCGCGAGGACGGATTCCGCACGCTGCTGACGGCGTTCAATACGCAACGATGCCTGAATCCGGCGATTTCCCTGGGGCTGGCGGAGGGCGCGTTCGACGAGGCGGTGAATTACGTCCGGGATCGAACTGTTTTTGCAAAGCCGATCGGCGATTTCCAGGGGGTTCGGTGGAAGTTGGCGGATATGTTCAAGGATATCGAGGCGGGCAGGGGGCTTTTGTATCGCGCCTGCATGACGGCGGACCCGTTTCCCGACCCGTTCATGGCGGCTACGGCGAAGGTGTTCTGCAATGAGATGTCGTTGCGTGTCACCAGCGAGGCCGTGCAGTTGCATGGCGGGTTCGGGTTCACCGACGAATACCCGGTGTCGCGGCTGTATCGCGGCGCGCGCTACGGCTCGCTCGGCGGCGGCGCGGTGGAGACGTTGCGCGATCTTATCGGCAAGAAGATCGTGGGCGATCTGGACGCGAGCGACGGGGTTCTTGGGTTCGGAACGTTCTGACGTCGGCGATAAGAGGTTGAGCATTTGCAGCGGACTCATGCGGTCCGGGCTCGATCGCAAATGTGGCGTGTGGTTCGGCTTCCACTTGTCAGGGCGGGCACAAGAAAAGTTCTCCCGCGGCCCGTGTCGTCCTGCCGTGCGCCCTCGCATGCGCCGCCGGTTTCGATCCACCGCGCTTCACAACGGAGAAGCCCGAGGGCCGCGGACAAGGCAAACCAGCCAATTCCGCGGCTCGTTTCCGCGACACCATTGCGGCCCTCGCGTTGTCGGTCTGCCTCCGCGGTGAAAAGCGGTGCCGGATACCTGTGCGGCCCCGAAAGCCAGCCTCAATTCGCCGCCTACTGAACAGACGAGTACGGCGTCGGCCCCAAAATATAATTCGTCACCTTCGCCACGATCGGCCCGTTCGCCTCGGTCTGCGCGCGCGCGGAAAGCCAATCCGGGTCCACCATGAACGCGTTCCACTTGGTCTCGCGTTCGGCCAGCAATTCCCACGCCAGCATGTAGTAAAGTGTCTGGTTCAACTCGCCGATGACCGTCGTCCAGAATCCAGCCTGTTTGATCCCGTGCTTCTCCCAGATCTTCAGCGTGATGGTGCTGAAGCGTTTGTTAAGGTCCGGCAGCCGGCCCGGTACGGCTTCGTAGATACGCAGTTCGTACAGCATGTTAGCCCTCCCCAATGTGGCCTGCCGCCAGTCTGCGGCGCCCGGAGACGGCAGGCAAGCGACCCGGGGCCGCTCCCCTGGTGCAGTTCAGCCCCGCCGCCAGCGGTCAAGCGAAAGGTTGCTCCCGCCACGCCGCTTGGATAGTTTCCCGCGCTTTCTCCGCACCGTCTGGAATCCCCCCATGTCGCTCACCGCCGAACGCCTCGACCGCATCCAGCCCAGCCTGACCATCGCGATCTCCACGGTGGCGCGCCGCATGATCGCGGAAGGCAAGAACGTGATCAGCCTGTCGATGGGCGAGCCGGACTTTGACACCCCCCGTAACGTCAAGGACGCCGCCATCGCCGCTATGGAGAGCGGGCAGACCAAGTACACCGACGTCTCCGGCACGCAGGCGCTTCGCAAGGCCGTCGCCCTGAAGTTCAAGCGCGACAGCGGCATCGACTACAAGACGGAGGAGGTGATGGTCTCCACCGGCGCCAAGCAGGTGCTGTTCAATGCCATGCTAGCGACTCTGAACGCGGGCGACGAGGTGATCATCCCCAGCCCGTGCTGGGTCAGCTACCCCGACATCGTCACCCTGGCGGACGGCAAGCCGGTGCTGGTGCCGTGCAGCCAGAACAACGGCTTCAAGCTGCGCGCCGAGGACCTGGAAGCCGCGATCACCCCGAAGACCCGCTGGTTCATGCTCAACAACCCCTGCAACCCGACCGGGGCCGCCTACAGCGCGGCGGACCTGAAGCCGATCACCGACGTGCTGCTGCGGCATCCGCATGTCTGGGTGCTGACGGATGACATCTACGACAGCCTGGTGTTCGGCGGCTTCAAGGCCGGGACCATCGTCGCTGTCGAACCGAAGCTGAAGGACCGCACCCTGACCGTGCACGGCGTATCCAAGGCCTATGCCATGACCGGCTGGCGCATCGGCTTCGCCGGGGGGCCGGTGGCGCTGATCAAGGCGATGGACAAGCTGCAAAGCCAGTCCACGTCCAACCCGAACTCCATCGCCCAGGCTGCGGCGATCGAGGCGCTGACCGGCCAGCAGGACACCGTCGAGGAAATGCGCAAGGTGTTCGAGGAACGCCGCAACCTCGTCGTCGAGATGCTGAACCAGGCGCCCGGCATGCATTGCAGCAACCCGGACGGTGCGTTTTACGTCTATCCCTCGGTCGCCGGCTGCCTCGGCAAGACCAGCAAGGGCGGCGTGCTGATCAAGGACGACGAGGCCTTCGCCCTGACCCTGCTGGCCGAGGAAGGTGTCGCCACGGTGCACGGCGCCGCGTTCTGCTACCCAGGCTACATCCGCGTCAGCTACGCCAACGCGACCGAGGAACTGCGCGAGGCCTGCACCCGCATCCAGCGCTTCTGCCAGGGCCTGCACTGACATGCCCGGCTTCGCCCAACGGTTAGGCCGGGTCGAACTCGCCGCCAGCGTGCAGATGACGATCAAGGCGCGGGAACTGAAAGCCGCCGGCAAGCCGGTGATCACCCTGACCACCGGCGAGCCGGACTTCGACAGCCCGCCGCATGCGATTGAGGCGGCGCATCAGGCCGCCTTGCACGGCGATACCAAATACCCGCCGCAGGACGGCACGCTCGCGCTGAAACAAGCGATCCAGCGCAAGTTCAGGCGCGACTCGGACCTCGACTACGCGCTCGACGAGATCACCATCTCCAACGGCGGCAAGCAGTGCCTGTTCAACGCGATCATGGCGACGGTCGATCCCGGCGACGAGGTGATCATCCCGAGCCCGTCCTGGATCGCGTACACCCAGATGGTGCAGTTGTGCGAAGGCGTGCCGGTGTTCGTGAGCTGCCCGCAGAACCACGCCTTCAAGCCGCGGCCCGAGGACATCGATGCCGCTGTAACACCGCGCACCAAGTGGTTGATTTTAAACAATCCCAACAACCCCACCGGCGCCTGCTGTTCGGCTGCGGAGATCGGCGCCATCGCCGCGGTGATGCGCAAGCATCCGCATGTCTGGATCCTGTCCGACGACATGTATGAACACCTTGTGTTCGACGGCTTCAAATTCGCCACGTTCGCCGAGGTCGCGCCCGACCTGAAAGACCGCACGCTGACCGTCAGCGGAGTCTCCAAGACCTATGCCATGACCGGCTGGCGGATCGGCTTTGCCGGCGGCCCGAAGCGGCTGATCAAGGCGATGACGGTGATGCAGGGCCAGGCGACGGCGGGGACCTCGACGGTCGGGCAGGCAGCCGCGGCCGCTGCGCTGGACGGCCCGCAGGACGGCGTGGAGGCCCAGATCGTCGCCTACAAGCGCCGCCGCGACCTGGCGGTGGCGATGCTGAACGCCGCGCCCGGCATCAGTTGCCACAGCCCGGAGGGCGCGTTCTACGTGTTCCCGAACGTCGCCGGCTGCCTCGGCAAGACCACGACCGGCGGGCGGAAGCTGACGAATGACCAGGATGTCTGCCTGGCGCTGCTGGAGGAGCACTATGTCGCCACCGTGCATGGCGCGGCGTATCACATGAGCCCGTTCCTGCGTATCAGCACGGCGACGGCCGATGACGAACTGCTGGAGGGCCTGAAGCGAATCCAGACCTTCTGCGAGGGGCTGCGCTGATGCTGCGGCGGACAGCGCTTGGGATGCTGCTGGCCTGCGCCGCCCTGCACCCGGGCGCTGCGGCGCAACTGGGCTGTTCGTCCATCAGTTGCATCAATCTGGTGTTCGACGGCGACAGCATCTCCGCCGGTGTCGGCGCCACCCACGATCATTCGGCCGATCGGCTGGTGGCGCGGGAATTGGGTCACGTGCGCATGTACAATGTCGCCGTGAGTGGACGGCCGATGGGCGAATGCCTGCAACTGTATCAGGAGCTCGTGGCCCCCTTGTTCGTGCCCGGCGGACCGCCGAACGTTATCGTCATGCATGCCGGAGACAACGATATCGGCCGCGGCGGTACCGGCTCGCAGGCCTATGCCGCATTTACGATGTATGTGGCCGCCGCGCATCGGCAGGGCTGGAAGGTGGTGATTTCGACGGAATTGAAGCGCCCGGACTTCTCGCCTCAGAAAGCCGCCGAGTTGGCGGGGTATAACGATCGCGTGCGCCGCAACAAGGCGGGAGCCGACGCGGTGGTCGATCTTGATACCGAGCCGAAATTCGCCGATCCCGCGTATCGCAACGACCCGGCGGTTTTCAGCAAGGACCGGGTGCATCCGAGCGACGGCGGCTATGTCCTGCTGGCGGACATGCTGACGCCGGCGGTGAAGCGCGTCGCCGGGCGCTGACGGCTTCGGGCCGCAGTTTCGGATTTTGGCGGCAAACTTATTTCGAATTAGCCGTGACTTTCGGGTAACGATGAACTGACCGCGCCGCCTGCTTGACACGCGGCGTGATTTTGCGCTGAGTGGCTTCAATGGTCATTACGGCTCCTGGATCAGGAACGAGTCGTCTTTCTCGCACGCATATCGCGAGGAAATCATGTTCCGATTAAATATCGTTTTTCAGCCGTGGGAGAGCGGATCTCGATGGATGACATTTACACGACGTTGACCCGCGTCATGGCAGACGTATTCGACGACGACGACGTGGTCGCCAAACCGGAGCTCACTGCCAAGGATGTGCCGGGCTGGGACAGCATGGCGCATGTCCGGCTTATCCTGCAAGTGGAACGGACTTTCGGGGTCAAGTTCACCGCGACGGAAATCTCCTCGTTCAAGACCGTGGGAGATCTCGCCCGCTCGATCGCGGCCAAAACCGGCAAATTGGCGGCGCAATGAGCGGGGATTTGTACGCGAACCTCGCCTGGCTGCCGGCGCCCCCGCCCGACTGCCGGGATCAAATCAAGGCGTTGCGGGACGGGGCCACGGGCGAAGCCATCATGCGCCTCGCCACGCACGCCCTCAGTGACACGCAACTTATCAGACTTGCCGAAACGATCGGATTTCTGTCGGATCGCGGCGACGATCTGTCGCCATTGACGGATTTCCGGTTGGGCGTCATCGGCACCGGAACGCTGGATATGCTGCTTCCGGCGCTGATCGCCACCGCGGCGCGGCATGGCATCCGCCTGGAATGCGTGCAGCCCGAATACGGCCAGATCGTGCAGGAGGCGCTGGAGCCCGGTTCGAAGATCAACCGCGCCAAATGCGATGCCGTGCTGATCGCGGTGGATTACCGCAGCCTGCCGATCCCCGGGGCGATACAGGATCGCAATGGATGCGTTGATGCCTGCATCGGCTTCCTGGACATGCTGCGCGATGGTTTCCGGCGTAACAGCGGCGCGCCGAGCATCGTGCAGACCTTCGCCCCGCCGCCCGAGGCGTTGTTTGGCAGCCTCGATTTCCGGGTTGCCGGCACGCTGCGCAGCATCCTGACCGAGGTGAACCGGCAGGTGGTCGCGCGTCTGGACGGCACCACCGACCTGATCTTTGACATTGCCGGTCTCGCCGAAACGGTCGGGCTTGCCGCGTGGTATTCGCCGGAGCAGTGGAATCTGGCGAAATTGCCGTTCTCCGCGACATATCTGCGGCTTTATGCGGATCATGTGGGGCGGTTGCTCGGCGCGATCCGCGGCACATCACGGCGCTGCCTGATCCTGGATCTCGACAACACGCTGTGGGGCGGCGTTATCGGCGACGACGGAATGGACGGCATCCGGATTGCCCAGGGCGACGCCACCGGCGAAGCCTTCCTGGAGGTGCAGCGCACCGCGCTGTCGTTGCGGGAACGTGGCGTCGTGCTCGCGGTGTCGTCCAAGAACACCGACGAAACCGCGCGGGCACCGTTCCGCGACCACCCGGAGATGCTGCTGCGGGAAAACCACTTCGCGGTGTTCCAGGCCAACTGGAACGACAAGGCAACTAATATCAAGGCCATTGCGGAGGAGCTTTCGCTGGGCCTGTCCTCGATGGTTTTTCTCGACGACAACCCGGTCGAGCGCGGACTGATCCGCCGCCTGCTGCCGCGGGTGGCGGTTCCGGAATTGCCGGAGGATCCGGCGCTGTATGCGCGCACCCTGAGCGCTGCCGGTTACTTCGAGGCGATCACGTTCTCCGACGAGGACCGCAAACGCGCCGATTTCTACCAGGACAACGCCAAGCGCCTGGCGCTGCAAAACCAGGTGGGCGGGGTCGATGCGTATCTGGCGTCGTTGAACATGGAAATCGCCTTCGCACCGTTCGACGCGACGGGGCGGGAACGAATCACCCAGCTTATCAACAAATCGAACCAGTTCAACCTGACGACCAAGCGCTACACCGAGGCCGACGTGGCCGAGGCCGAGGCGAATCCCGCGACCTTCACCCTGCAAATACGGCTGGCCGACACGTTCGGCGACAACGGCATGATCTCGGTCGTCATCGCGCGGCCGGTGGAGCCGGCGGTGTGGGAGATCGACACCTGGCTCATGAGTTGCCGGGTGCTTGGCCGCAAGGTGGAACAGATGGTGCTCCGCGAACTCATTCTGCAAGCCCGCGCAGCCGGCATCCAGCGGCTGATCGGCGTTTACCGGCCGACGGGTCGCAACGCGATGGTCAAAGACCACTACGCGAAGCTTGGCTTCGCCCCGGTTGACGAAACCCCGGACGGCGGCTCGCGTTGGACGATGGGTACGGACACCGATATTGCCGAGGCCCCGATGACGGTGCGACGGACCGGCCTGAACAGCGTGGTAGCAGAATGAGCGATCCGGCTCCGAAGCGGTCTCTGCCTCGCCGCGACTGGATTTTGCTGCCACTGCTGTCGCTTGTCACCGTGCTGGCGATGGCGGCCGGCGCCGAGGGCATCGCGCGGCTGTTCTGGCCCGAGCAATGGGTCGATGCCTGCATGCGGGCGGCCGATGGGGAAAAGCCGAAGGCCAACTGCAACGACATGGCCAAGGCTGTCGAAGGTCCGTGGTTCGAAGCGCGGTACAATGAATGCGGCTATCGGGCGACGGGCCCGTGCGGCCCTCCGCCCCCGGGCACGGACCGCATAGCAGTGCTGGGAACCTCCACCAGCTTTGGCTTCCTGGTTCCGTTCGAGCACACGTGGTTCGTGCGGACCGCGCAGGATATAACCGCGGACTGCGGTCGTCCCGTTGACGTTCAAAGCCTCGTCCAGATCAATCGGACCCCGGATCATCTCGACTTCGGTGATTTCAATATCATCGCCCGCCGGGTGCCCGAGGCTATCGCGCTGAAGCCGCGGCTTGTCGTTCTCGTTGTCACACCGTACGATCTTTCCGAAATGCCCGATGGCGGTTTCAACCCCGTGGTCGATCCCGAAACGGTCAAGCCGACGGTGCAGCCCCGCCGATCCGGTATTATCGAACTGGCGAAGTCGCTGAAGCAGGTGAGCCGGACCGTTAGCGTTGCGGAACACTTCATCTACCGCGACCCCAATTTCTATGTCTGGACCTATTTGCATTACGGCGACAAGGCTGCGTTCCTCCACCCGGGGATGACACCAAGGTGGCAGGAGCGCGTTGCCTACCTCGACAATGCCGTCGATTACATCTCCGCCAAGCTGAAGCCGATCGGCGTTCCGCTTGTGGTGGCGTATGCGCCGGCGGAGGTTGAGGGGTATCTGATAGCCGACAAGATGCAGATTCCCGACGTCGATGGTGAGGCGCTCGCGCGGAGCGTTGGATTGATCGCCCAGCGTCACGGAGCGATTTTTGCCGATGGCGCCTCGGCCTTCCTGGGCGTCCGCGACGTCGAGGATTATTTTTACCGCGCGGACGGACATCTGAACGGTGCCGGACATGAAGTTTTCGGCGACGCGGTGGCGCGGGCGGTCGTGTCGTCGAAGTCGCTAGGCTACTGCGATCGCGAGGCGGCGCGTTAAATGTTGCGACATCGCAGTATACCATCCGGCGCCCCCGCCCGGACAGCGTGATAGCGTAATGAACGACTTGGTTCCAAAGCGCTCCCTGCCGCATCGTGACCGGATTTTGCTGCCTTTGCTGTCGCTTTTCACCGTGCTGGTGATGGCGACCGCGGCCGAGGGCTTGGCACGCCTGTTCTGGCCGGAGGCGTCGGTCGATGCCTGCATGAAAGCCGCCCATCACGAAAAACCGAAGGCGAACTGCCGCAGTATGGCGAAGGCAGTCGAAGGCCCGTGGTTCGAAGCGCAATACAATGATTGCAGCTACCGGGCGACAGGACCCTGCGAGACGCCTCTGCCTGTTGGCGCGGAGCGCATCGCGGTGCTGGGAACCTCCACCAGTTTCGGCTTTCAGGTGCCGTTCAAGCATGTATGGTTTGTGCGGGCCGCGAATGAAATTGCCGCTAGGTGCGGGCGTCCGATCGATGTACAAAGTCTTGTGCAGATCAATCGGACCCCGGAACACCTCGACTTCGGCGATTTCAACGTTATTGGCCGCCGGGTGCCCGAGGCCATCGCGCTTAAGCCGAAGTTCGTGGTTTTCGTTGTCACACCATTCGATCTTGCCGAAATGCCGGACGGCGGGTTCAAACCCGAGATCGATCCTGAAACGGTCAAGCCCACTGTGCAACCCGCGCGGCCTGGCATCTTCGAACTGGCCAAGTCTGTAAAGCAGGTGAGTTGGGCCGTCAGTGTGGCAGAACACTTCATCTATCGCGACACCAGGCTTTATGTCTGGACTTATCTGCAATACGGCGACAGGGCGGGGTTCCTTCATCCGGGGATGACACCGCGATGGCAGGCGCGCATCGCCTACCTTGATGCCGCGGTCAGTTACATCTCCGCTCAGTTGAAGCAGGCAGGGACGCCCCTGGTGGTCGCTTATGCACCGTCGGAAGTCGAGGCCTACCTGATTGCCGACAAGATTGAGATACCGGACGTTGACGGCATGTTGCTCTCCCGCGCCGTCGGCGCAATCGCGGAGCGTCATGGAGCCATCTTTGCTGATGGAGCCTCGGCTTTCCAGGGCGTTCGCGACGTGCAGAATTACTTCTACCTCGCGGACGGACATCTGAACGGTGCCGGACACGAGGTGCTCGGCAACGCGGTGGCCGGAGCGGTCATGTCAGCGAAGTCGTTCGGCTACTGCGACCGGGAGGCGGCGCGGTGAATGGCTCGGTCTCTCCGTTCGGGAGCGATCGATGCCGCAACTGAAAACGCTGAGATTCCGCTGAAGGGCGGTCGATCGGCCTTTACAGTATGGTGACACAATGAACAACTTATATTCGAAGCGGTTTCTGCCGCGCCGCGACTGGATCTTACTGCCCTTGCTGTCGGTTCTGACCGTCCTGATGATGGCGACGGCGGCCGAGGGCGTTACGCGCCTGTTATGGCCCGAGCAGGTCGATGCCTGCATCAGGGCGGCCGACGGCGCCAAGCCGAAGCCCAACTGCAGCGGCATGGCGAAGGCGGCCGAGGGCCCCTGGTTCGAGGCGCGTTACAATGAATGCAGCTACCGCGCGACCGGTTCGTGCCGGCAGCCCCCGCCCGCCGGCACGGAGCGGATCGCGGTTGTCGGAACCTCCACCGCGTTCGGCGTTCAGATACCGTTCGACGATGTGTGGTTCATGCGGGCCGCGCAGGACATTACCGCCAAATGCGGACGTCCGGTCGATGTGCAAACCCTGGTTCAGGTTGACCGGACCGCGGATCATCTCGATTACGGCGACTTCAACGTCTTTGCCCACCGGTTGCCCGAAGTCATTGCGCTAAAGCCCAGGTTCGCCGTTCTGGTGGTCGCGGCCTTCGATCTGGTGGCGATGCCTGATGGCGGCTTCAATGCAAGCAGGGATCCGGCTGCAGTGCCCCCCACGATCGAACGCGGCCGATCGGGCGTTATCGAGCTGGCCAAGTCGTTGAAGGATGTCAGCCGCACCGTGAGCGTCGCGGAGCACTTCATCTACAGCGACACGAACCTCTATGTCTGGACCTTCCTTCATTACGGTGACAGGGCCGGCTTCCTGCACGACCGGTTAACGCCCCACTGGCAGGAGCGCGTGGCTTATCTTGATAACGCCGTCAACTATATCGCCACCCGGTTGCAATCGGCCGGTATACCGCTGGTCGTGGCTTATGCCCCGTCGCAGGTCGAGGCCTACATGATCGCCGACAACATCAAGGTGCCGGATACCGATGGCGAGGCGATGGTGCGCACCGTCAGCGCGATCGCCCGCCGTCATGGCGCGATTTTCGCAGACGGCGCCTCGGCGTTTGAAGGCGTTCGCGATGTGCAGGATGATTTCTACCGGGCGGACGGCCACCTCAACAGCGCCGGCAACAAAATATTCGGCGACGCGGTAGCAGGAGCAATCATGTCAGCAAAATCGATCGGCTATTGCCAGCGGGAGGCGATGCGATGAACGCTCCGTCGTTTCAATTTCTCGGTTTCGCGGTCGCCGGCGCGGTGCTGTTCAACCTGTCCGGTTCGTTGACCTGGCGGCGGCTGATTCTGCTGGCGTTGAACCTTATCTTCTTTGCCCTGTTCGTATCGGGTCCGGTCGCGGCGCTGCCGTACGCCGGGTTCCTGATCATCGGCTATGGCTGCGTGCTGATGTTGCGGCGGCGTCCGTCCAGTGCGCTGTTCCTGCTGAGCCTTGCGCTGGTGCTGCTCGGATTCTTCTGGCTGAAGCGATACACTTTCATTCCGGCGTCGTTCAGCCTGCCGTTCCTCTACACAACCATCGGCCTGTCCTACGTGTTTTTCCGCGTGCTTCACCTGGTGATCGAGGCGCGGCAGGGCGGTTTGCCGGGGAAGGTCTCGTTGCTGTCCTACCTGAACTATACGCTTCACTTCCCGGCTTTGATTTCGGGGCCGATCCAGCTTTATCCGGAATATCACCGGCAGGAAAGCGAGGAACGGTTGCCGCTCGATGTTTTTGACGTCGGGCAGGCGGCGTGGCGCATCGTCGTCGGCTTCTTCAAGGTGATGATCGTTTCAGGCTTGCTGATGCAGGCTCAGCAGGCCGCAATCGCGGCGCTGGTTCCCGATTTGCCGTTCGCCGATCGGGCTCTCTACAGCGGGCTGATCGGGGCGATTTATCCGTTGTTTCTCTATGCCAATTTCTCCGGTTACACCGACTTCGTCATCGGCGTGGCGCGGCTGTACCGTTTTGAACTGCCGGAGAATTTCGACTACCCCTTCCTAGCGGAAAACTTCATCGCGTTCTGGTCGCGCTGGCATATCACGTTGTCGAACTGGCTCAAGACCTACGTCTACATGCCTCTGCTGATCACCCTCATGCGCCGCGTCCCGTCGCGCACGGCGGAGCCTTACTTCGCGGTGTTCGCTTACTTCGTCACGTTCTTTCTGGTTGGCGCGTGGCATGGTCAGACCTCGATGTTCCTGTTTTTCGGCGTCCTGCAAGGTGGCGGGGTGGCGATGAACAAACTGTATCAGATCGTCATGACCGACCGCCTGTCCCGCAAGGGCTACCGGGCGCTGTGTGAAAATCCGCTCTATCGCGCGTTGGCGCGGGGGCTGACGTTCACCTGGTTCGCCTTTACCTTGCTCTGGTTCTGGTCGAGCTGGCAACAACTGGGCGGATTTATCGAGATCGCGACGTTCCCGGCGATTTTGTTGGGCATGGTGCTGGTTTTCGTGGTCGCAACCGTGGTTCTGGCTGCCGCTGCCGCGGTGTTCAGTTATTCCTCGGGCTTTGGCTGGGTCGACTCGCGCTATGCCCGGACGGTCTTCGCCACGAGCATGATGACGGTGGTCGTGGCGGCCGTTGCGATCCTGGCCAGTCCGGCGCCGGATATCGTCTACAAGAATTTCTGACGGTCCGCCGTTTCTGTAGTTATCCCAACAGGCGCCGGGCGATCCCGATCACCCGGTGCGCTTCGGACCACAGCTCATACGGTTCCAGCGCGTCCATCGGCGCCCAGACGGCGGAGGTCACGTCCGTGGCGGCGACCGGCTCTCCGCTCACCCAGCGGGCGCAGAAATCGAGGATCGTGTAGTGGAACCGCACCCGTCCGTCCGGGTCACGGCGGATCGTATCGACATGCGCGCAGAAATACAGCTGGCCCACCTCCAGCCCGCATTCCTCCAGCAGTTCCCGCCGCGCCGCTTCCTCGCAGGTCTCGCCGACATCCTGCGCCCCGCCGGGCAGGGTCCAGGCACCGAGGTTCGGCGGGTTGCCGCGCTGGCACAGTAGCACGCTGTCGCCCTTGATCACCGCGACCCCGATCCCGACGATTGGCCGCGCGGGATATTCGCGGTCGGTCATTTCTTCTCCGTCTCCGGTGCGGCGGGTCCGGGTTCAGCCGCCGGCGGTGGCGAGGCGGAGGCCGGTGCCGAAGCCTCGGGGGCCGCGGGAGGTGCCACCGGCGGTTCGGCCGCAGGGGCAGCAGCGGCCGGTGCCGGAACCTCCGGGGCCGCCGGTGGGGCCGCCGGTGGGGTCATCACCCGTGGGGCAACCGGTGGCGCCGGAGGCTCCGCAGCCTTCAGGTCGTCCATCGCCGGCACCAGCGATTTCTCCTTCCATGAGCCGATCTGATAGGTCCAGCCGGCGAGGCGGGCGGACAGGCGATCCGCCTCCGCCTTGGCCTTGTCGGCACCGGACACGGCGAACCGCGCCCACACGTCCTTGTCCGCGTGGAACAGCGTCACCGCCACGTCAAGGCCGTCCGTCGTGGTGAACACTGCATGCCCCGCCTGATCTTTCGGTGCATCCGCGTCCGCCTTGACCGCCTGCAACGTCAGCGTCTCCAACGCCCGGGCGACGTTATCGACCTTGTAGTCCTCCAGCTTCGGATGCTCCGCCGGCTTGGTCAGCGCGAACTTGCCGTCCACCCGCGCGAACTCCAGCGCATCATCGCCGACAACGACCTTGGCGATGCGGTCCTGGCCGATGTTCATGATGTCCCGGTCAAGCCACTGCGAGGCGTCGGCATCGACCTGCAGGCCGCCCTCGGCCAGCCAGGACTGCGCCTCGTCCGGGCGGCGGACATAGATCTCGTCCGGCACTTTCGCCTGCGCGCGCACCCGCCGGTGCCCCGCGATCACCGCCACGATCGGCTTGCCGCCGGCATCCACCAGTTGCAGGAGATCGCCACTGGCCTGATCCACCCCGAGGCGGCCGTATTCGGACGGGTCGCTGGTGCGAGGCTCCAGTAGCCGCAGTTCCGTCAGCGCCGTCAGCAGGCCGCGCAGCTTGGCCTCCTGGATCGGATAGTCGTGCATCGAGGCGATGCCCCAGCCGCCATCCGGGCGCTTCTCGATGACCGTCTGCTGCCCCTGATGCGTGATCTCCAGCTTCGCCGCATCGTGCAAGCGGCCGGCCAGGCCAGGGAACATCAATGACCCGGCGGCGACCGAGGTCTGCTCATGCGGCGCCGTCGCGACGCCGTAGTACCAGCCGCCCGCCAGGGCCACCGCGGCCGCCGCCACCAGGGCGGCGAGGGTCAGGGGCCTCATCGCCGAGCCCTCGCGCGGCGGCGTCGCTGCACGATCCCCATCGCGATCGCCACGATGGTCAGCATCGCCGGAACCAGCACGATAGTGAACACCCGCATCTCATCGCCGAGGCGGGAGATGTCGCGGTTCAACTCCAACTGCACGGCGCGCAGCTTGCCGCGCGTCTGCAGGATGTCCTGGCGGGCGGCGTCGATGGCGGTGCGCTGCTCTGGGGTGATGACCGCCTCGGCCTTGGCGTTGTCGCTGCCGCCGGAGCGCAAGGTGCGAAGCTGCTTCTCGACGTCGTCGAGGTGCGTCTGCAACGCCTGCTGGGTCTGGCGGTACTGCGCCTCCGCATCGCCCTGCATGCGCGTCACCAGTGTGAACGGCCGGTTGTTGTCGCCGCGGGAACGCAAGCCGATCAGCGCGTCGCTACCCGAGAGGGTGCCAATCAGGTTGGCGACGAAGGGGCCGTTGTCGGAGAACGGGGTCGCGGTCTGCTGCCCGAAAAACTCCTGGATACGCACCCAGAAGCGATCCGCCAGGATGTCGGAATCGGCGACCACCACCAGGTTGGCCGGCCCGTCAGTTTGCGCTTTATGAGCCGGGAAGCCGTCCGGCCGCTTCTGGCCCTCCGCCAGCGGCGGCGGTCCGGAGAAGGCGGATGTCAACACGCCGTGCACCCGCGCGGCAACCACCCGCGGGCCGCCCTCCGGCTTGAACCCGGCCAGGATCTTCGCCGGGTCAGGCATCTTGACCTCGTCCACCGGCAGCAGCGCGTCGCGGTCGCTGGTGCTCAGCAGCGGCGTGAACTCGATCGCGGCGTCCGGCTTCTTCGCCAGAAAGCCGGAAGATGCCACCGTCACCTGCTGCAGATCGGCCGTCGCCGGATCGTCATGGTTGATGCCGTCGCGAATGTTGAACCAAGCGACGTAGCTGGCCGCCTGCACCTCGTCTTCGCCGCCGGTCCGCACCCGCCACGCGCCGGTCAGGTCGCCGACGACCTTGGTCGGGTCGAACTCGATCCCCCAGGCGTCGAACAGCGTCTTCAGGTCGGAATGGGTGTCCATCGGCGGCATGCCGGTCTGCGACGGCGTGGCGGCGAGCGCCTCGCTCCACGGGTCCACCATCGCCATCAGCTTGCCGCCGCGCATCACGAACTGGTCGATCGCGTACATCGTGGCGGGCGACAGATCCTGGGCCTCCGCCACCAGCAGCACCTGGATGTCCGGGTCGATCACCTGTGCGTCGAGCGGCACGGACTTCACCGTGTTGGTCTGCCGCAGCAGGATCGTCGAGGCATAGGGCTGGCCGCCGCCGCGTCCGCGCATCATCATGGTCTGCGGATCGCCGTCCAGCGGCAGCGAGGACATAACGCCGACGACCGGGCGCTTCGGATTGGACAGGTCGTAGACCAGCTTGGTCAGGTCGTATTCCAGGAAGCGCTCGCGTTCGGCCTGAAAGAACGGAATGGTCTTCTCGTCGTCCTCCAGGTTGGTGCCGGCGAGGCCGAAGTAGATCTGCGTGCCGTTCTGATCCAGCGGCACGCCTTGCAGGCCATACGCCATGGCGCGGTCCTCGGTGTCGCTGAACGGTTCGGGATCGTAGAACTCCAGCTTCACCTTGCCATTGGACACCGAGGCGTAGTCCTCCAGCATCTCCCGCACATGATCGGCGTAGGTGCCGTAGGCGGGGACGGTGCTGCCGAGATCGCGCGAATAGAACAGCCGCAATGTCACGGGCTCTTTCAGCCCGGCCAGGACCTGCTTGGTGCCCGGGGACAGCGTGTAGATGTGGCCCTGCGTCAGGTCGAGTTGCACGTTCGCCAGACGCGAGTCGGCGAACATGTTGATGCCGATGGCGATCGCCGCGGCGGCGAGGATGCCAACAATGGAGAAAATCAGCCGGCGCATCGGATCAGTCCGCCTTCCGTTGATCGACAAGAACGGTGTTGAGGAACAGGAAGAAGCCGATGAAGGTCGCGAAGTAGATCACGTCCCGCAGCGAGATCAGCCCGCGGGTGAAGTCCGTGAACCGGTCGGTGATCGCGATCCGCCGGGTGAAGGCGCCCAGGGCCGGGACGGTATGCGACAGGAAGTCGTTGACGATCGGGTTGGATGCGGCGGCAAACAGGAAGCAGATGGCGACGGCCAGCACGAACGCGATCACCTGGTTGCGGGTCATCGCCGACATCGCCGCGCCGACGGACAGGTAGGCTCCGGCGATCAGCAGGCAACCTAAATAGCCGGACGCGATCACGCCATTGTCCGGGCTGCCCAGGATGTTGACCGCGATGACGAACGGGAACGTCAGCAACAGGGCGATAGCGCAGAATGCCCAGGCGGCGAGGAATTTGCCAAGCACCGCCTGGGTTTGCGTGATGGGCAGCGTCAACAGCAGCTCGATCGTGCCGAGGCGGCGTTCCTCCGCCCACAGGCGCATGGTGATCGCCGGGATCAGCAGCAGGAAGACCCACGGGATGAACGTGAAGAACGGGTTCAGATCGGCGATCCCGCGGTCGAAGAACTGCCCGAGGTTGAAGGTCAGGGCGCCTTGCAGGACCAGGAAGATGACGATGAACACGGTGGCGACGGGGGTGGCGAAGTAAGCGCGGAGTTCGCGGCCGGCGACGGTGAGGATGGTGTTCATGCGGGTTCGCCCCGAAAGGTGGTTGAAGCAGGGGCAATCCACCTTTGATCGTCATGGCCCGGCTCGTCCGGGCCACCCCCGCCGGCACGTGCCGCGACAGGTGGCCCGGACAAGCCGGGCCATGACGGATGGGGCCAATGCGACAATCCACTGAGCGCGGCTCGAACATGCCGGCAATGGACCAAAGCCCGGCGATCATGCAGGGCCATCAAACCGCCTCCATCGTCAGCGCCCGGAACACATCGTCGAGCTTACCGGAACTATGCCGCTCGGCCAGCGCGCGCGGGGTTTCGTCAGCCACGATGCGGCCCCCGGCGATTATGATCGCCCGGGAGCAGACCGCATCGACCTCCTCCAGGATGTGCGTGGAGATCACGATCGCCTTGTCCGGCGCCATGCGGGCGATCAGCCCGCGCACCTCATGCTTCTGGTTCGGGTCCAGCCCGTCCGTCGGTTCGTCGAGCACCAGAACGGGCGGATCGTGCAGCAGCGCCTGGGCCAGGCCGACGCGGCGCTTGAAGCCCTTCGACAGCGTCTCCACCGGCTGCAGCCGCACCCCGCGCAGCGTGGTCAGGCCGAGTGCATGGTCCACCCGGTCCGCCAGTTCCGAGCCGGTGAAGCCGCGCACCCGGGCGCAGAAGCGGAGGAAGCCCTCGACCGCCATTTCGGGATATGTCGGCGCGCCCTCCGGCAGGAAGCCGAGCTGTCTCCGCGCGGCAACGCCGTCAGCCTGCACATCATGTCCCATAATGCGCGCGGTCCCGGCGGTCGGGATCATGAACCCGGCGAGCATCCGCATGGTCGTGGACTTGCCTGCGCCGTTGGGGCCGAGAAATCCTAGCACCTCGCCCCGCCGGACCTTGAAAGTCACGTTATCAACGGCGGTGAAGCCGCCGAAGCGTTTGGTCAGGCCCTCGATTTCGATCAGAGCCGGGGCGGAGTCCACGACGCGATTCGCCACCTGCGTTCCCCTTGGTCGTCATTGGGCGGCGGACATACAAGAATTGCTGATCAATGCAACCCGGCCGCCAGGATGATGACCACAACTTAACGCTTCGCAAGGATCGGGAAGGCGGCAATCACCCGAACAACGAGTCGACCGCGTCCTGACCCAGATCCGGATTGTCCTCAGCCACCGGGGCACTGGCCTCGGCCCCGGCAGCGTCCGGCACGATGTCGGTCAGCATCGTCTCCACCTGCTGGAGGTGCTGGATGGCGCGGCGGATGCGCTGGCCGGTGACGTCCTGGAAGGAGCATGCCTCGAAGATGGTGTTGACCTTCTCGCTGACGGCACGCATCGCGGCGGGGTCCGTGGCGCCATCGCGCAACCAGTCGCTGATGGCTTCGGCGGCCTCCATGATCCGGTTGGCCGCCGCCTCGGTCGCCTGCACTACGGCTTCCAGTTCCATGCCGCTGTTGTGCGTGGCGGCGGCGGGCATCGCGATCACGCCGGCGATCTGCTCCCTGATGCCCTTGAGCTGCCCGGACAGGTTGGATTCGCTGAAATCCATCAGGTCCACGGTGGCGTGGACCTCCGCGCTGAGTTCGGCGATGCGCCGATCGACGAACGTGCGGAGGTCGCCGAGTTCGGCGCGGATGGTGTCGCCGAGTTCGGCGCGGATTATGTTGCCGAGTTCGGCGCGGATGGTCGCGGCGATCGCCTGCTGAATAGCCTCGGTCTGGTCTGCCACGTGCCTGTCACCCGGTCGGAGAGGGGCGATTTGATCATGCAGTGGTTAATATCCGGTTAATGGCCGCCACCGTCGCAGCAGCAGCGCATTGCACACCACGCTGACCGAGGACAGCGCCATCGCCGCGCCCGCCACCATCGGGCTGAGATAGCCCAGCGCGGCAAGCGGTATGCCCAGAGCGTTGTAGGCAAAGGCCCAGAACAGACCCTGCCGGATCTTGCGGACGGTCCGGCGGGAGACCTCGATGGCGTCGGCGACCAGCGAGAGATCGCCACGCATCAGGGTGATGCCGGCGGTTTGCATGGCGACGTCGGTGCCTCCGGCCATGGCGATGCCGACATCGGCGGCGGCGAGGGCAGGGGCGTCGTTGATGCCGTCGCCGACCATTGCGACGACGGTGTGGTTGGCGCGGAGACCGCTTATGGCTTGGGCCTTGGCGTGCGGCAGGATGCCGGCCTGCACGCTGTCGATGCCGAGTTTCGCGGCAACCGCGCGGGCGGCGACTTCGGCGTCGCCGGTTAGCATGACGGTGCGCAGCCCCATGCGGTGCAACTGGTCGATCGCCGCCTCGGCGTCGGGCTTGACGGTGTCGGAGAAGCCGAGCACCGCGGTCAGTTTACGGTCCGGCACGGTTTCCGCGAGGTAGGAGACGGTATGGCCGGCCTCCGTCATCGCCAGGGCGTCCGGTGAATCAAGCGAGATGCCGTTATCGGCCATCAGTCTAGCGTTGCCGAGAATCAGGGAACGGCCGCCGATGGTGCCGCTGACGCCGAGGCCGGGCATGGCGCGGAAGGTCTCGGCGCGCGGCGGGGTCAGGCTGGCGGCGGCGGTGCGGACGGCGGCGGCGAGCGGGTGCTCGCTGGCGGCCAGCAGTGCGGCGGCGTCGGACAGGCGGTCGTCCGGGACGATGCGGACCAGCGACGGTCTTCCCAGCGTCAGCGTGCCGGTCTTGTCGAAGGCAACTGTTTGGACGGCGCGGGCGCGCTCCAGCGCCTCGGCGTCGCGGATCAGAATGCCGCGGCGGGCGGCCATGCCGGTGCCGACCATGATGGCGGTGGGGGTGGCGAGGCCGAGGGCGCAGGGGCAGGCGATCACCAGCACCGATACCGCGTTCAGGATGGCGGTTGATGGCGCGGCTCCGGCGAGCAGCCAGGCGGCGAGGGTGGCGAACGCGATGGCGATGACCACCGGCACGAATACCGCGCTTGTCTTGTCCGCCAGACGCTGGATCGGCGCTTTCGAGGCCTGCGCGTCCTCCACCAGGCGGACGATGCGGGCGAGCATGGTTTCGGCGCCGATGGCGGTGGTCTCGATGACCAGATGGCCGTCGGTGTTGATGGCGCCGGCCGCGACGCTGTCTCCGACCGTATGATCGGCCGGCAGGCTCTCGCCGGTGAGCATGGAGGCGTCGATCGCGCCGCTGCCTTGGGTGATGCGGCCGTCCACCGGGATGCGCTCGCCCGGGCGGCAGACGATCAGGTCGCCGTGGCGGATGGCGACGATCGGCGTTTCGGTCTCGGTGGTGCCTTTGAGCAGGCGGGCGGTGGCGGGGCGGAGTTTGATCAGTGCGGATATAGCGGCGACGGTGCTGCGCTTGGCTTTGGATTCGAGCCATTTGCCGAACAGGACGAAGGTGATCAGCAGCGCGGCGGACTCGAAATACAGGCCGTGCGCGTGGCCGGTGGCGAGCCAGATCCAGGTGGACAGGCCCCAGGCGGCGGTGGTGCCGAGGGCAACCAGCAGGTCCATGTTGCCGGAGAACGCCCGGGCGGCGGCCCAGCCGGCTTTGTAGAAGCGGGCGCCGAGCCAGAACTGGATGATGGAGGCGATTGCGAACTGCGCCGCGGCCGGCAGCATCAGGGCGGGGATGGCCATGCCGAGCAGCAGCGGGGCGCTGAGGATTGCGGCGGCGATCAGGTGGATCAGGTCGGTGCGGTCTCGGGGTTTGGTGTCGGCGGGTCTGGCCTCGGAGGCGATTTCGGCCGCGGCGAAGCCGGCTTTCTCGACGGCTTTGATCAGGGCGGGCAGGTCGGGATGGTTGGTGACGATCCGGGCGCGCTCGGTGGCGAGGTTGACGGCGGCGGTTTCGACGCCGGGGACGCGGGTGAGAACTTTCTCCACGCGGCTGACGCAGGAGGCGCAGGTCATGCCGGTGATGGCGAGGTCGATGGTTTGGGTGGGGGTGGCGGCGGACATGGGGGTGATTAGGGGGTTCCAGCGGGCGGGGGCAAGGACATCGCGATAGCCATTTCAGCGGCATGGCCGAGACCTATATCAGCGGACTGGCTGGCACGGCGTCCGCCGCGCTCGCGGCGCTGTCTTCGTCGGTCGATTTTGGTTGACAGAGAACTTGGTTGCTCATATCAACCACCCACTATCAACCAACGCAGCTACGCCCGCCAAGCGACCCGCCCCATGAACCAAGTCCCAAACCCGTTGACCCACCTCGATCCGGCTACCCTCACGCTGGCGCAGGCACAAGCTCGGGCGGCGGGAATCGGCGTCGCGGATCATCTCCGCCGGTTGATCCATGCGGAAACCCTGCCGCGCGACCCGGCCACCGGCATGGCCGACATCCCGGCATCCTACACCCCTCCGCCATCCATCGGCGCGATGTTCAGCGTTGTTCCCCCGACGGACCCGGGCGCCCCCGACACCACCAACCCCACGTTGCGCCACATCTCGCGGGTCGCCTCGTGCCTGGACCTCGCCGCCCTGCTGCTCAGCGCCGCTTTGCACGAAGGCGCTGTCACGAACTTCATCCCGCCGCACTCGCGGGCCGCCAAACCCGGGACGCCGGGCACCTGGTACGCCGGCGTCGTGGATCAATCAATAACCCGCGCGCGCCAAATCCAGGCTGCGCTGCTCCACCCCCGGGAAGCCGGCGACGCGGCCGACAGGCTGGCGATGCAAGCCTTTCGGCTGCTGGCCGAACTGACCCCGGCCGGCAGCGAGCTTCTGCGCATCAGCCAATACGACCGCCTCAAAGCCTTCACCGAGATGGCGCGCCACGTCGGCCTGATCGCCGATCAGATCGGCCATGCTGTGCGGCTGCTTGGCGAAACCAAGTCCGCGGTCCCGCCGCCCGCCCCGGACGAGCAATTCGCCCATCTGCGGGCTGAACTGCTGGAAAAGGCCGGCGGCGGGCTGACGTTGACCGAGGCGGCGGCGCTCCTGGGCATGTCGCGCCAGGCCGTCCACAAGCGGATCAAGGCCGGCACCGTTTTGGCCATGATGAACGGTGCCGAACTGGTCCTGCCGCGCGGCCAGTTCACGCCGGCCGGGATTGTTCCCGGCCTCTCCGCGGTGCTCGCCCCGTTCAAGGTGGCGGGCGCATGGTCGGCCCTGCAGTTTCTCGTCGAACCGGATCCGAACCTCGCCGGGATCCCGCTGCGCGCCTTGACCGAAGGCCGCATTGCGGCGGTGGTGGACGCCGCCAAGGCCTATCTCGGGATTGATCAAGACTGAGGTGCTCCCGGACCCGCCCCCGGCGATCGTGCTGCCAGCCGGCGCGCTGATCGTCCGCGTTCACCATATCGCCCGCGATCCGGTGTTCTTCGGCCCATCGCCCGGATCAAGGCCGGGCAACCGCTTCGATGCACCCAATGGCGAATACCGTGTCCTGTATGCCTCCGAACGCCTGGAAGGTGCTTTCGTAGAAACCATCCTGCGCCGCCCGAGAAACCGTATCCTACGGCCGGCCTTCGTCGATGAGCGTGCCTGGTCGGCCCTGCGGCTGGAACGTCCGGTTTACCTCGCGAAGGTCTTCGATGAGGGGCTTCAGGCATTCGGTGTCGACGCCGGGGAGGTCGGCTCCGAGGACTACGCCCTATCACGCGCCCTTGCCTTGCGCATCTACACCGCATTCCCGTATCTGCACGGACTCGCCTATCGTTCGCGATACAATAATGGCGAGATTTGCTATGGCATTTTCAATCGCGTCTCGTCCGGCGATCTGACGATCGTTCAGTCGCAGCGGTTTGAGTCCGACGGAAGCACGGTCAGACGCTTGATGGCGCTGCATCGCGCCTTGTTCGATACGAGTCAGGATGTATCGTGATCGGAACATACACGCGACGCGGAAGGTGGCCGCCATTTGTCCATCCAGTTCCACCCGATTTCGCCGCCCGCAGCAGTCAGCCCGCGCCAGGCCCCGGCATCATCAACTTCCCCAAATGCGGCCCCATGGTCTGTCGGTGATGCTCAAACGCAAACACGTTACTATACAGTTGTGCAACCCACTGCCGCCCCTCCATCGTCAGCTCCAGATGGCCGACCGCATCGCGGATATACGGCTCGACCTTGCTCCAGAAGAACGCCGGATACTGTTCCGCAACGTCCGCCGGACTGGCATAGCCCAGCCTCTGGTTGGTGCCGATCTCGGCGAATTCGTGGAACAGCGCGTTGAGCTTGCGCGGATACAGCGGATCCCCCAGCTGTCCGATCAGATCCGCCGCGCGGACCAGCCCCGCCTCCGTGTCCGTCTCCGCGTGATCGCCATCGTCCGGCACCGGAAACCGCGTCAGCTCGATCGACCGCGCGATCCGCTCGCCATCGATCAGCGCATGCGAGGCGAACCGCTCCCGCACCACGATCTGCGATCGCGAGACATGATACGGCGCAAGAAACGCATCCGAGGCGCCGCGCGGCAGACGTACGGTCGAGCCGGCCGCGTCGATCACCTGCAAATCCCCGTCGTCGCCCTGACAGACGCCTCGCAGATACCCGATGTCATGGCTCAGCGCCGCAACGATCAGATGCAGCCATTCCTCCGGCGAGACCGTTTGTCGCAGCCGCAGTCCCCGCACGATGTCCTGCGCCACCAGCGTCACCAGCGCGGTGTGTTCGGCATTGTGGTAGAGCGCGTCGCTCGCGGCGATCCGTTCGATCACCAGGCGCGCGGCCTCGTCGAGAAAGGCCGCGACGTGCGGCATGCTGCCGCCGAACGTGCGCAGGAAGACACTGGAAAGGGTCTTGCCCAGTTGCTCTGAGAGAAGCGCCGTCGCGTTCAGCATGTCGGCCCCCATACCTGTCAGCTTGTGCGGCAAAATCCATCGGATCAGACCGGCGGCATCCTGTCCATGACACAATCGCTCGCCATCGGCACGGCACATGTCGGGCCGTTCTCCGGCACCGCATCAAACTGCTTGGCAGCCACCCCCCAACCGGGGCATGGTGCCATCGTCCCGGGCACCCGCCGCGGGAGAGTGCGGGGGCGACTCCGCCGCCGAAGGCGCAACCGGCCCCCGGAAACGCTCAGGCACAAGGGACCGCGACGGGTAAGGGGATCTCTGGAAAGCCGGGCGGCGCGCAAGCGTGGCCCGCACCGACGGGGTAAGGGGCAAAATCCCCGAATCTCTCAGGTCCCATGACAGAGGGGGGTCAACTCGTCCGGCATTCCGCCGGCCGGGTGGCCCTGTACGCGGAGAGCTTCGTGGCGCAGAACGCACTGCCAGACGATCCGACCCCCGTCCCCTTGCACACAACCCCGCTGGATTCCTGGCACCGCCGCCACGGCGCCCGCATGGTGCCGTTCGCCGGCTACGCCATGCCGGTGCAATACGACCCCATCGGCCAACTCGCCGCCCGATGCCGCGGCGGGGTGATGGCCGAGCATCTGCACACCCGCCAGGCCGCCGGGCTGTTCGATGTCTCTCACATGGGGCAGGCGTTCCTGTCCGGCACCGAAGTCGCGGACGCGCTGGAGCGCCTGGTGCCGGGCGACATCGCCGGCCTCAAGCCCTGGCGCCAGCGCTACACGCTGCTGACCAACGAAGCCGGCGGCATCATCGACGACCTGATGGTCGCGAAGCTGGCGGACGATCGCCTGTTCATCGTCGTCAACGCCAGCCGGAAGGAGGTCGACTTCACCCACCTCGCCGCGAACCTCCCGGATGGCATCGCCATCGGCGTGCTGGAAGGCCGCGGGCTGCTGGCTCTTCAAGGTCCGCAGGCCTCCGCCGTCATGGGCCGCCTGTCGCGTGACGCCGCCGCCCTGCCGTTCATGGGCTTCGGCGCCGTCACCATCCAGGGCATCGACTGCTTTGTCTCCCGTTCCGGCTATACCGGGGAAGACGGGTTCGAGATCTCCGTCCCGGCGTCCCAAACGGAACGTCTCGCCGACATCCTGATCGCCCAGCCCGAAGTTGCGCCGATCGGCCTGGGCGCGCGGGATTCGTTGCGGCTGGAGGCGGGGTTGTGCTTGTATGGGAACGACCTCGACGAACTCACCAGCCCGATCGAGGCGGCGCTGACCTGGGTCATCGGCAAGCGCCGCAAACTGAGCTGGGACTTTCCGGGGGGCTTGCTGATGCGCGACCAGCTCGACAACGGTGCCCCGCGCCACCGGGTCGGCATCCGCCCGGTCGGCCGCACGCCAGCCCGGGCGCAGACCACCATTGTCGCCGATGACGGCACCGAGGCCGGCATCGTCACCTCCGGCGGCTTCGGGCCGTCGGTCAACGGGCCGATCGCCATGGGCTATGTCCGCAAGGATCTGGCGCACGATGGCGCGAGGCTGAACCTGATTGTCCGCGGCAAGACGCTCCCCGCGACCGTCGTGCCGCTTCCCTTTGTCCCCCATCGCTACAAACGCTGAAAAGGAAACCGCCCATGGCCAGCAAGAGCGCGGATAAACGTTTCACCAAGGATCATGAATGGCTCATCCTCGACGGCGACATCGCCACCGTCGGGATCACCGACTACGCGCAGGAGCAGCTTGGCGACCTGGTGCATGTCGAGCTGCCGGAACTGGAGCGCACCGTGGCGGAAGGCGAGACCTGCGCCGTCGTCGAAAGCGTCAAGGCGGCATCGGACGTCTACTCGCCGCTGGCCGGCAAGATCGTCGAGATCAATGAAACGATCGTCGAGGACCCGTCCATCGTCAACAGCGACGCGGAGGGGGAGGGCTGGTTCTTCCGCCTCGAACTGGACGACCCGGACGCGTTCGAGGCGCTGCTGGATCAGGATTCCTACGACGAGTTCCTGGAGACGCTGTAAGCATGGACGTCCTGGCCGATCTGGCGGAGCTTGAAGAGAACGACGGGTTTGTTCGCCGCCATATCGGCCCCTCGGAGTCCGAACTCGCCGCGATGCTGCATGCCATCGGCGCGGCGACGCTGGACGATGTGGCCGGCAAGACCGTGCCGGCCTCGATCCGGTCGAACAGTGCTTTGGACTTGCCGCCGCCGATCGATGAGGCGGCGGCGATCGCCGAACTGCGCGCTCTGGCGGCCCGGAACGCACCCGAAAAAATCGCTGATCGGCATGGGCTACCACGGCACGGTCACGCCGCCGGTCATCCTGCGCAACGTGCTGGAAAATCCCGGCTGGTACACGGCTTACACGCCGTACCAGGCGGAGATCGCCCAGGGCCGCCTGGAAGCGCTGCTGAATTTCCAGACCATGATCTGCGAGCTGACGGGCATGCAGATCGCCAACGCCTCGCTTTTGGACGAGGCGACCGCCGCGGCCGAGGCGATGGCGATGGCACACGCTTTGGCCAGGACCAAATCCAACGTGCTGGCGGTGGCGGCCGACGTGCATCCGCAGACGCTGGCGGTGCTGGCGACCCGGGCGAAGCACGCTCGGCATCACTCTGACACTAGTCGCCCCGGGCGACACCGCCGCCGCCGGGGCGGTCAATCCGTTCGCGGTGATGCTGCAATATCCCGGAACGACAGGAGCCCTGCGCGACCTGTCGGAGGAAATCGCCGCGGCGCACGATGTCGGCGCGCTGGCGATCGTCGCGACCGATCCGCTGGCATTGGCGCTGCTGACGCCGCCGGGCGAGATGGGCGCCGATATCGTTGTCGGTTCGGCGCAGCGCTTCGGCGTGCCGATGGGCTTCGGCGGCCCGCACGCCGGGTTCTTCGCCACCCGCGACGCGTTCAAGCGCGCCATGCCGGGCCGCCTGGTGGGCGTGTCGCTGGACGCCGCCGGACAGCCGGCGATGCGGCTGGCGTTGCAGACTCGCGAGCAGCATATCCGGCGCGAGAAGGCGACCTCCAACATCTGCACCGCGCAGGTGCTGCTGGCGGTGATCGCCGGGTTCTATGCGGCGTGGCACGGACCGGAGGGTCTGCAACGCATCGCCCGCCGGGTGTCGCTGCAGGCGCGGATGCTGGCCGATTGCGCGCTGCGCGCCGGGCTGCGGGTGCGGCACGACTCGTTTTTTGGCACTATCGTTATCGATGGGGCTGACCGCCTGATCGAACGCGGCGCCGAGGCGGGCTACAATTTCCGCCGCGTGGATGACTCCGGCGCCGGCATCGCGCTGGACGAGACCGTTACGCGCGACGACCTGGAGGCACTGGCCCGGCTGCTGGGCGCGGAACTGGAGGGCGCGGTCGCCGCCATCCCGGCCGGCCTCGTGCGAGGAACCGCGTTCCTGCAACAGGCGATCTTCAGCCAGCATCACGCCGAGCATGAGATGCTGCGCTATCTGAAACGGCTCGGGGACAAGGACATCGCGCTGAACCGCAGCATGATCCCGCTCGGTTCCTGCACGATGAAGCTGAACGCGACGGCCGAGATGATCGCAATAACGCTGCCCGGCTTCGCCGATATCCATCCGTTCGCGCCGGCGGACCAGACGGAGGGCTACTTGACCCTGATCCGCCGGCTGGAATCCTGGCTGTGCGCCGCAACGGGCTTCGCCGCGGTGTCGTTGCAGCCGAATGCCGGCTCGCAGGGCGAGTATGCCGGGCTGCTGGTGATCCGCGCCTGGCACGACTCGCGCGGCGAATCGTTTCGCGACGTGTGCCTGATCCCGTCCTCCGCGCACGGAACGAATCCGGCCAGCGCGGCGATGGCCGGTCTGAAAGTCGTAGTTGTAGGCTGCGACCGCGACGGCAACGTCGATCTGGCCGATCTGCGGGCCAAGGCGGCGAAGCATGCGGGCAGGCTGGCGGCGCTGATGGTGACGTATCCCTCGACCCATGGCGTGTTCGAGGGCGGCATCCGCGACATCTGCGGCATCGTGCATGGGCACGGCGGCCAGGTCTACATGGACGGCGCCAATATGAACGCGCAGGTGGGGCTTACCTCGCCGGCGTCGATCGGGGCGGATGTCTGCCATCTGAACCTGCACAAGACATTCTGCATCCCGCATGGCGGCGGCGGGCCGGGCATCGGGCCCATCGGCGTGGCGGCGCATCTGGCCGGGTTCCTGCCCAACCATCCGCTGCGCGCGGATGCGGGTCCGGCGACGGGGATTGGCCCGGTCTCGGCCGCGCCGTTCGGCAGCGCGCTGATCCTGCCGATTTCCTATGCGTATATCCGGATGATGGGCCCTGGCGGGCTGAAGCGCGCGACCGAGGTGGCGATCCTGTCGGCGAACTACATCGCCAGCCGGCTGCGGGAGTCCTACCCGGTGCTGTACGCCGGGCCGGGCGGGATGGTGGCGCATGAATGCATCATCGACTGCCGCGGGTTCGTGGCCGAGGCGGGTGTGCAGGTCGAGGACATCGCCAAGCGGCTACAGGATTTCGGCTACCACGCGCCGACGATGTCCTGGCCGGTGGCCGGAACGCTTGATGATCGAACCGACCGAAAGCGAATCGCGGGCGGAGCTGGACCGTTTCTGCGACGCCATGATCGCGATCCGTGCCGAAATCGCCGCGATCGGCGCCGGCCGGCTGGACCGGGCGGACAACCCGCTGAAACACGCGCCGCACACCGCGGCCGAGGTCACGGCGGACGTATGGACTCACCCCTATTCCCGGATGCAGGCGGCTTTCCCGCTGCCCTGGGTGGCTGCATCGAAGTATTGGCCGCCGGTCAAGCGGGTGGACAACGTCTACGGCGACCGCAACCTGGTTTGCACCTGCGCGCCGCTGGAGGCTTACGCGCAGGCGGCGGAGTAGTATCGACGGCCGGGAAAGCGGGGGGAAAGGTTTGCGCTAGACCTTGTTCTCTCACCGTCATAGGCCGGCTATGCCCCATAGGCGGCCACGCGGAACCTGGCGTTCTCCACATTCGTCATGGCCCGGACAAGCCGGGCCATGACGGTGACAGAACAAGGCGTCGCCCCAACTTTGTCTTCGCTGCCGCTTATCATGATAAGCGTGGGGCTTGGCTCCGCCATGCCACAAAATCGACGCTCGTGCCGATCGGCTAAATTGGCGCCCGCACGGACAAGCCGCGCAATCACGGGACAGCGCCGCGCCGCAAACCTACTCCGCCGCCTCCTGCTTGCCGACAGTCACCGCCTCCGGCTGCCAGTTCTGCGGGAATAGTGTCCGCAGCGCCTCGACCTTCGGCATGTCGTTGATCGCGATGTAGGGCGCGTGAGGATGCAGCTCGAGATAATCCTGATGATACGCCTCCGCCGGATAGAACGGCCCCGCCGCATCAACCCGCGTAACAATCTGCTTGCGGAACGCATGCGCCGCGTCGAGCTGCGCGATATAAGCCTTCGCCACGCGCTCCTGTTCCGGATTGGTCACGAACAATTCGGACCGGTATTGCGTGCCCCAGTCCGGCCCCTGGCGATCCTTTTGCGTCGGGTCCAACGCCACGGTAAAGAATATCCGCAGCAGCGTGCCGTAGCTGACCTGAGCCGGGTCGTAGGTCACGGCGACCGATTCCGCATGCCCCGTTGCGCCCGAACTGACCTCCTCATACCCCGGGTTGGCGACATGGCCGCCCGAGTAGCCCGAGACAGCCTTTGTCACGCCCTTCACGTGCTCGAACACGCCCTGGACGCCCCAGAAGCATCCGCCGGCAAAAACCGCGGTCTGCGGACCGGCTCCGGCCGGCGCGGCGTCCACCGCCGGTGGCGGCAGCGGCTGCTCCGCATGGCCCGAGGCCAGCGGTATCGCCAGGAAACACGCCGCCACGACAGCGGCGCCGGAACGAGCGAACGAGGTTGCTTTGATCATTGATGCCTCCGCCCAACCAAATGGGGAGGACATCACGAATTCCAACCGGTTGCCCGTGCCGGCGAACGCCGCTTCGCTATTGCGCCAGCTTCACCCCCACCGCACGGAACGGCGGCGGCGTGCGCTTTTTCATCTCCGGATCGAACAGGTATTTCAGCGGCACATCCAGGACAAAGGCTGTGTCGCCAACCTGCGCGACCGCGACAGGCCCTTCGAAACCGGCCTTGATCGTGTCGATCTTCGCGCTGTCGCCGCTGATCGTGATCAGATCAAGGTTGCCTTTCGTTTCGCCTTCAACCATCAGCAGCTTGTCCGGACCGAACGCCCGCATCCCGTCCGAATGGAACAGCGGCCGCGAGGTCTGCAATTTGGTGATCGTCCCGGCGCTGCCATCCGGATTGACCGCGACGCGATAAAGCCCGTCGCCCTCGAGAATATTGGCATAGACCGCCCCGTCCGGCAGCACGGCGATGCCGTCGAGTTGCGGGCCTTTGACATCCCACCTCGGGTCGTGCGCCCACACCTCGAACGCCTCCGCGCCCGGCTTCAGCCGCAGGATGCGGCCGCCCAGCGAGTCGCTGACATAGACCGTCCCGTCCGGCGCGAGGGCAATATCGTTGCACAACGGCGGCTGCTTCAGCAGCGTGGACGCCGGCAACGGCACACTGGCTTTCGCCGCACCGGTCTTGAGATCGAAAATCTTCAACGCAGTCGGGGTGTTGCCGGTCGGCACCGCGATTCCGGCCCAGCTCATGTCGTTCGAGCACACGTAAAGGTTATTCGATTTGCTGTCCGCCAGCACGCCGAGCGCGGACGACAATCCGTCGCCGCCTTGCCTGATCCACTCCCGGGCTTCCGAGGTACCGGGCGCGGCGCGGAAGATCCGGCCACCGGCCATGCTGCTGAAGAACAGCGTTCCGTCGGACGCCGCCGTCATGCTTTCGGGGAAATCGGTAGAGCCGGGCACGGTCACGTCGGCGGCGTGGGCCGCTGAACCGGCGAAGACTGTCAGGATGCAGGCGCCGATGGTTGACAGCAGGGCGCGGCGCCGCGGATTTTCGGATTGGATTCGCATTGTTCCCTCCATTTCTTATATTTAACGGAATTCGCTATGTTCAGATGGATATAGCAGTGCAGCCTATTGCCACCAAATCCGGCGTGTCAACCGGCGCGCCTTCGGACTTGGCACCCGGCGCGCCGGCGATTACGCTCCGGCCAGGCAGCAAGGCTTGTCACGATGTGGCCCAGCGTCACGATGGATGTCGCGCACAGGGTAGGGGTCGTGCCGTACGACGATTCCGCCGGTCTCGATACGATTCTCTCCGCCGCCGTCGACCGGATCCGCGCAAAGGGAATCGCGGTCGCCGGCCTGCTGCAGTGCTTCGGTGCGCGGAGGCCGGACGGCAAGCAAACCATGTGGGTGGAGGATTTGCTCACCCGGCAGGTCATCCGGCTTGACCAGCCGCGCGGGCCGGGCGCCATCGCCTGCACCTTCGATACGGACGCCCTGGCGCGGGCGGCATTCCAGCTGCGCACCGCTGCAGAATCCGGCGCCGATGTGATCCTGGTCAGCCGTTTCGGCAGCGCCGAGGCGGAGGGACGCGGCCTGCGCCAGGAGATCGCCGACGCGGTCTGCTCCGGCGCGGCGGTGCTGATCCCGGTGCGGGTGTCACTGCTGCCGGCGCTGGAGGTGTTCCTCGGCGGTCCGGCAAGATTGCTAAGCGCTTCGGCATCCGCAATCGCGGACTGGTCGGAGACAATGACGGTTGTGCTAACGCCGTGAGCCTGCGTTGTCTCCACCGGACCATAGCGTCAGCGTCGCGGCCAACCACAGGAGGCTTGTCATGAAGTTCGGCATCCACAACCCGTCCTTTGTCTTCGGTCCGGATCCGGCCGAGGCCTTCGAAGGGCTCAAGGCCAAGGCGCTATGGGCGGAAGACCACGGCTTCACCTGGTTTTCGGTGATGGACCACCTGATCCAGATTCCGCCGGTCGGCGATGCCGAGGAACCGTTCATCGAGGGCTGGACCGCGCTGACCGCGCTGGCGGCGGTGACCAGCCGCATCCGGCTGGCGACGCTGGTGTCCTCGGTCGCCTACCGCAATCCGGCGCATCTCGCGAAGATCGCTGCCGGTGTCGATCTGATCAGCCGCGGACGCCTGACGCTGGGCATCGGCGCCGGCTGGTTCGAAACCGAATACCGCCAGTACGGCTGGGAGTTTCCCGAACGCCCCGCCGTGCGCATCCGCCAGTTGGAGGAAGCCGTCAGGCTGATCCTAGCCATGTGGACGCAGAAACGGACAACGTGTCACGGCAAGTATTTCCACGTCGAGGACGCGATCCTGGAACCGAAGCCGGCGCGGAAGCCTCCGGTCATGATCGCCGGAGGCGGCGAGCAGTTGACTTTGCGCGTCGTGGCCCGTCTTGGCGACGCCTGCAACGTATTCGGCGATCCGTCCGAGGTGAAACACAAATACGACGTCCTGCGCACCCATTGCGAAACCGAGCAGCGCGACTACGCCACGATCGAGAAGACCAACGTCATCGGCTTGCTGGTGGCGCGCGACGAGGCGGCGCTGGCGGCGAAGCGCACCCGGCTCGCCGTTCCGGACCCTTTCCGGGGTTTCGCCGGCACGGTGGCGCAGGTGACCGACCTGATCGGACGCTACCGCGACGCCGGAGTGCAGCTTTTCATCAGCAGCGCCTATAAGAATGACTCGGAGACCCTCGAATTGCTGGCATCGGACGTCATCCCGCATTTTGCCTAGGAGACAGACCGGATCATGGCTTTGACAATCCTGGTGACCGGCGCCTCGGCCGGTTTCGGCGCGGCGATGGCGCGGCGTTTCGTGCGCGACGGCCACCGCGTCATCGCCGCGGCGCGGCGGACGGATCGCCTCCGGGCGCTGCACGCCGAACTGGGCGATGCGCTGCTGCCGCTGGAACTGGATGTAGCCGATGCCGGCGCGGTGGCGGCGCTGCCCGGCGGCTTGCCGGCGGGTTGGCGGGAGGTTGACGTGCTGGTCAACAACGCCGGCCTGGCGCTGGGTCTCGATCCGGCTTTCAAGGCCGATCTCGCGGACTGGGACCGGATGGTCGCGGTGAACGTGTCCGGTTTGATCCACGTGACCCGGGCGCTGCTGCCGGGCATGGTGGAACGCAATCGCGGCCACATCATCAATCTCAGCAGCATCGCGGCGAGCTATCCGTATCCCGGCGGCCATGTGTACGGCGGGACCAAGGCGTTCGTTTCTCAGTTCAGCTTGAATCTGCGGGCCGATCTGGTCGGGCTTTCGGTGCGCGTGACGGACCTGGAGCCGGGGCTTTGCGGCGGGACGGAGTTCAGCGTAACCCGGTTCGCGGGCGACACGGCGAAAGCCGCTGCCATTTATGCCGGCACTGTGCCGCTAACCGCGGACGACATCGCCGAGGCGGCTGCCTGGGTGATCGGGCTTCCGCCGCATGTGAATATCAACCGCATGGAGATCATGCCGACCTGCCAGGCTCCGGGACCGCTGGCGGTTAAGCGGTCGTAAGCGACGCCCAAGAATGACTGCTTCAGTTTGGCGGCTTCCTCTAACCGTCATGACCCGGCTCGTCCGGGCCACCTGTTGCGGCACGCGCTGGCGGGGGTGGCCCGGACTTCGCCGGGCCATAACGGAACAAGATCGACCGCCCGATTCGCTTACCTTGGGCGTCGCCTTGGACCGGTCCGCGTTGACCTCGACTCTCGCCCCGCGCCGCGTCGTCATGCCGACGAAGGTCGGCATCCACGCCTTTTGTTTGTAGGCATGCATGGCGGGCCTGCGCCCCTCATGACGCCGGCGGCGACCGTGCCGACGGGTCAAACTCAGCGCCGTCCGGTGTTAGTCGTTTAGTCCAACGGTTCAGCCAAAGAACGAGATTCGAGATTGCGCGGGCAACGGACCACGGCGCCGCGGTTGCTGGTTGGACCGCCGAATTTGCGGGCGCGCCGACCGCGGGTGTCGCAATATTGGCTCCGCACCAAACTCATTCCGGGTATGATTTGTCAGGATTTCAACCGAGCCCTGCCAAACTCTTCCCGCTTGCACCCCCGGCGGGTTGATGGCGATGGCAAGCCTCGTTCGGCAAAGATGGCTTTGAATAGACCCGTGTCAGCCGCCCGGTGCACCTCCTTCGAGGCCCGCAGCGGCCCTCGTTCTTCTCCGTGTTGAAGATGAAGGAAGAGTAAACAGGCTCGGGTTTTGCCGTGGGGCACGAGCGGTGGCGGGACAGCGGCACCCGCTACCCCGCCTCGCGGCCGTGGTTCAGCGCCGACAGGCGGCCCTCGTCCGCCGCGATGCCGGCAGCGCCGGGGGCGCCATCCAGGCGAAAGTCCGGTGTTTTGATACTTCAGGGATACAAACCTCAGCGGCCGGAATTCACCAACCCGGGCAATTCCACAATTCCGGGGGACGCGATCGCCAGCACCTTAAACAGATCGCCCATCGCGACGGGATCGACCAACCGCCGCATCGCCTCGCGCAGGGCCGACGCTTGCCCGTCCGTCTGGCCGCGAACCAGAGCCTCCGTCCTCTGGAACACCCCCAGGGAGGACAGGAACGCCCCCTGGGTCACCGGTCCATGCACCGAAGCACCCTCCGCCCGCGCCATCCTCGCCATATCCTCGAAATCCACATGCGCCGTCAGATCGGCCGATCCGGGCCGGGCCAGCGGATTGGCGGGTTTGCGTCCGGCCAGCGCCTGCAAGCTGTCACCGGCCGCGCTGCGCGCCGGGCCGTAATCCACCAGGAGACCGGCCCCCGCATGCTGCCTCAGGCGCCGGGCGAGCGCCGCGACAAAGGCCCGCGCCGGCTCGTTCAACTCGACGATCTGCACGTCCTCCGCGTCGCGGCCCGCCGGCACGACAGCGGTATCCGCCGGCTGTTCGGTCCAGGCGCCGCCCGCGACATACCGCTCCGACCACTCGTCCCCCCGCCGCACGAATTGCCGGATCGGCAGGGCGTCGAGGAATTCGTTAGCGACCAGGACCATCGGCGCCACGGGGACAGACTCCAGTCGAGTCGTGCCAGACCGCCTCCGGGATCCGCTCGGCCTGGGCGGCGCGCAACCGCGGCGAGGTCTCGATCAGATGCACTTGCAGCGCGGCGGCAAAAGCCGGGGCCGCGCGGCGGACCGCCCGGAGCGCGTCGGCCATCAGGCTGCCGCGGCCGGGACCGGCCTCGACCAGCAGGACCGGGTCGGGGCTGCCGATGATCTGCCAGGCGACGGCCGCCCACAGGCCGATGATCTCGCCGAAGACCTGGCTGATTTCGGGCGACGTGGCGAAGTCGGCAAAGGGATCATGCGTCGCGTAGTAGATCGCGTTGGCCCGCGCCATGAAGCGGTCGAGGCGTTCGGGGGCGGTTTTTGGGTCTGGCCGCATTAAGCGTCATAGCCCGGCTTGTCCGGGCCATCGCCGTCAGCACGGGCAGCGACAGGTGGCCCGCACAAGCCGGGCCATGACGGCTGTGGGCGGGTTGCCCCGATCGTCGTCGCACTCAACCCGGCCGCACCGTCCGTGCCCGCAGGATCAGCCACACCCCCGCCAGCACCATCGGGATCGAGAGCACCTGCCCCATCGTCGCGCCGAACGCCAGGAACCCGAGGAACGCGTCCGGCTCCCGGAAGAACTCCCCGATGATCCGCGCGATCCCGTACCCGCACAGGAACACCCCCGTCAGCAATCCGAACCGGGCGCGCACGCTCTCGCGCCGCGACAGCACGAACATCACCACAAACAGGCAAACCCCTTCCAGCAACGCCTGGTATATCTGGCTGGGATGCCGGGGCACCATCCCGGCGCGGGGAAAGATCATCGCCCAGGGCAGCCAGTCCGGCGCCGGACGCCCCCACAGCTCACCATTGATAAAGTTCGCGATCCGCCCCAGGCCCAAGCCGATGGGCGCCACCACGGCGACCCTGTCGGCGAAGCCCAGCAGCGGGATGGCGTTCCGCCAACAGAAGATGGAGACCGCGATCGCCACGCCCAGCATCCCGCCATGAAAGCTCATGCCGCCTTCCCAGACGGCCAGGATCATCGCGGGATGCGCCAGATACACCCCCGGCTGATAAAACAGTACATACCCGAGCCGGCCGCCCAGCACGACGCCCAGCGTCGCCCAGGTGAGGAAATCGTCCACCTGCAACGGGGTCGCGACCACCGGCCGCAGTTGCACGAGCCGCCGCACCATGCGCCAGCCCACCACCAGCCCGGTGATATACGCCAGCGCATACCACCGTATGCTGATCGGCCCCAGTTGAACGATAACCGGGTCGAACTGGGGAAACAGCAGGACCGGGATCATACGAAGCTATCAGCCGCCGCGAGGTGGTCCTGCACGTAGCGGCGGATGCCTTCCTCCATCGGCGTGAATTGGCCCGTGTACCCGGCGGCGCGCAGCCGTTCCATCGGCGCCTGCGTAAAGGATTGGTATTGGCCGTGCAGGCTGGCTGGCATGTCGATGAATTCCACTTTTCGCGGCTGGCCCGCCGCATCGGACACAGCGTGCGCGAGATCGAGGTAGGTCCTTGCCCGCCCGGTGCCCAGGTTGAACAGCCCGCTGACCGCCGGGTTTTCCATCAGCCACAGCATCACGTCGACCACGTCGCCGACCCAGATGAAGTCGCGTGCCTGGGCGCCGTCGGCGAGGCCGGGCCGGTCGGATTTGAACAGCCGGGCCGGCCCGCCGCGCGGCGACCTCGTCGTGCTTGACCTTCACGACCGAGATCATCTTGCCCTTATGGTACTCGTTCGGTCCGTACACGTTGAAAAATTTCAGCCCGGCCCATTGCGGCGGCTGCTGCCGCTGCGTCAGCACCTTCGCAACCAGCATGTCGAACGCGTGCTTGGTCCAGCCGTACAGGTTCAGCGGCCGCAACCGCTCCAGCGCCGGCAGGGAGAAATCGTCATCGAAACCCTGCGACCCGTCGCCGTAGGTCGCCGCCGAGGAGGCATAGACCAGCGGCACGCCTCGCGCGGCGCACCATTCCCACAGATACCGGCTGAGTTCGACGTTCGTCGCCCAGGTGTGGTCGCCGTCCACGGCGGTGGTTTCGCTGACCGCGCCGAGGTGGAACACCATCTCCAACGGCGGATAGCTGTCGAGGAAAGTGTCGAGGTCGTCCGGATGGACGACCCGCGCCGGCGGGTGTTTGGCGAGGTTGCGCCATTTGCCGTCGCAGCCGAGGCTATCGACAACGATGGTTTCATGCCCGCGGCGCACCAGCGCCGCCTGCAGGTTGGAGCCGATGAATCCGGCGCCGCCAGTTATCAGGATCATGGTTGCGCTATATACCCCTCCGGTGCGGCTGCCAAAGCCGTTTCACAAACCGGAGCTTGAAGCCATGGCCGATCGGCCGAGACTCTTTGATGACATCGCCGGCGTGGCCGGCGGTGCGATTTCCGCCCTGACCGGGCTGCGCGACGAAGCCGAATCGGTGCTGCGCGCCCGGGTGGACGATCTGCTCCAGCGTATGGACCTGGTCCGCCGCGAGGAGTTCGAGGCGGTGCAGGAACTCGCCGCCAACGCCCGCGCCGGGCAGGAGGCCGCGGACGCGCAGGTGCTGACGCTGGAAACCCGCCTGTCGGCGCTGGAAGCGCGGGTCGCGGCGCTCGAAGTCACCGACACCGATGCGGTTGGCACGCAGGAGATATGACGTCGCAATGAGACGCTCCGCCGGGCGCGCCGATCATGGAAAAAAAGACACCTGAAGTTTCATCAAAAAAGAAGTTATGCCACTTGCGGGTCATGCTGGCCCGTGAATAGGCTTCGTCAGTGGCCAACTCCGGGAGACTCGACGCACCGGCCAGGTGTTCCGGGTGCAAGACTATCCCGGGGGTGAAGGCCACGCTCGGCCTTCCTTTTGACGGGAGACCCCGCATGTCAGTTTCACTGACCACGTCCGTGGACAACGCCGCCAACCCCCTTGATGTGATGGAGCAAATCGTTGCCGCGAACGACTGGGTGTTCGACCGCCGCAGTGAGTCCGAAATGGCCGCCGAGGCGCCGGGCCATTGGTGCGATTATGGCTTGTATTTCAACTGGTCGCACGAAATCAGCGTGATGCATTTCACCTGCGCCTTCGACCTGAAGGTGCCGGAAAAGCAGCGCGGCGCGCTGTACGAACTGCTGGCGCTGGCGAATGAGAAGCTCTGGCTCGGGCATTTCGGGCTGGAGTCGGACGACGGGATGCCGGTGTTCCGCCACGCCGTGCTGCTGCGCGGCGCGCCGGGCGCCTCGGCCGAAAGCCTGGAGGACATGATCGACATCGCGCTGACCGAGTGCGAGCGGTTCTTCCCCGCCTTCCAGTTCGTGCTGTGGGGCGGGAAAGCGCCCGCGGAGGCGCTGGCCGCCGCCATGCTGGACTGCGTGGGGGAGGCGTGACCGCCAAAGGGGCAACCGTCTTATCCGGGCGTGTCCCCGGGGGCGTCAGTAAAAGCGGCAGCGAGGGAAAGGTTTGGCCGCGGCCTTGTCCTTCCACCGTCATGGCCCGGCTGGTCCGGGCCACCCCCGCAAGCACGTGCCGCGACAGGTGGCCCGGACAAGCCGGGCCATGACGAATCTGGAGACCGCCATGCTTCGCGCGCGCACCGTCATCCTGGCGCCAAAGGGACTTGTCCCGGCCCTCTTCTCAGCGCGGATTGCCGGGGGACGCCCCATAGCTATCCGGATGAAGGGGCACGCGGAGCATGGCGTTCTCCCCGTTCGTCATGGCCCGGCTCGTCCGGGCCACCCCCGCAAGCGCTTGCCGCGACAGGTGGCCCGGACAAGCCGGGCCATGACGGTGAGGGAACGAGGCCCGGGGCAAACTTTGCCCTCCATTCCCCTTGTCCAGGTAGCTATGGGGGGACGCCCGGCCATGACGGCTCGCGCTTCGGAAGCCTCATGACCGGCACCGCCGGCTGCATCCCCCCAATCCTCCTCATTGGCTGCGGCCGCATGGGCACCGCCATGCTCGCCGGCTGGCGGGAGGAAGGCCTTGCCCCCTCCATCGCCATCGACCCGTCGCCCGCCGCCGCCGCCGTCGCCGGACCGGACCTCACCGTGCTGGCCGATCCCGCGGTTATCCCCGCCGATTTCGCCCCGGCCGCCGTGGTGCTCGCGGTCAAGCCGCAGAACGCCGCGGCGACCCTGCCGGCCTACGCCCGCTTCGCCGGCAACTGCGTCTTCCTGTCCATCATGGCCGGCCGCACCATCGCCGGCATCAGCGCGCTGCTCGGCCCGTCCGCCGCGATCGTCCGCGCGATGCCCAACACCCCCGCCGCCGTCCGGCAGGGCGTCACCGTCTATTGCCCTGGTCCCGGAGTCTCCACCGCCCAGAGCACACTCTGCGACCGTCTGCTGCGCGCCATCGGCGTGGTAGCCCGGGTCGAGGACGAGGCGCTTGCTCGATCCCGTCACCGCGGTCTCCGGCAGCGGACCCGCCTATGTCTTCCTGCTCGCCGAACTGATGGAGCAGGCCGCCATCGAGCAGGGGATCCCTCCCGATCTCGCCCGCCTGCTGGCCCGCCAGACCGTCGCCGGTTCCGGCGCCTTGCTCGCCGCCAGCCCGGACGACGCGGCGGCCCTGCGCAAGGCCGTCACCAGCCCGGGTGGCACCACGGCCGAGGCACTGTCCGTGCTGATGGATCAGGATGCCTGGCCGATCGCCGTGTCGCAGGCGATTGCGGCGGCGACTCGACGATCTCGCGAACTCGCTGGTTGAGCCGCATGAACGCCCATCCTATTTTGCCCGCATGACCGACACCGAGTTCGACTCCGCCCTCGTCGCCGCCGCCTTCCGCATCGCCGCGGAGGATGGCTGGCACAAAGTCAACGCCGCCGCCGCGGCCCGTGCCGCCGGGTTATCCCTGGCCGAGGCGCGCACGCGGTTCCCGTCGCGCGCCGCGATCCTGCTGCATTTCGGCCGGATGGCGGATCAGGCGGCGCTGCAGGATGCTCCGGCCGAAGGGTCGGTGCGCGACAAGCTGTTCGATCTGCTGATGCGCCGCTTCGATCTGTTCCAGGCCCACCGCGACGGCGTGAAAGCGGTGCTGCGCTCGCTGCCCGCCGATCCGCCGATGGCATTGCTGGCGGGGATCGCGACCAAGCGCAGCATGCGCTGGATGCTTCAGGCGGCCGGCGTCGACGCGTCCGGCCTGCGCGGCGAGATTCAGATCCGCGGCCTGCTGGCCGTCTGGATCTGGGCGGTGCGTGCCTGGGAGAAGGACGCGTCGGAAGACCTGTCCGGCACCATGGCCGCGGTCGAACTCGGGCCTGCAGCGTGCCGAGAGCGCGGCCTATTGGCTTGGTGCCAGCCGCCCGGCACCGCCTCCGCCGCCAATCAATGAAGGGGCGGGCGAACTCGATCCGTCGAACCTGCCGCCGGAGGACGAGTCGCCCTTCGATCCGGAGCCGTCCGGTCCGGTCATCCCCGATGCGTCCGTTTGACCGATCCGCTGCACGCGCGGCTTGAAACCGCGCAACGGCTGGCCGAACAGGCCGCGTCGATGGCCATGGCGATGCGCCCCCCGCCGGGTTCCGGCCACGCGCGGCTGAAGGGGCATCAGGACTGGGTCACCGAGGCGGACACCACGATCGAGCGGTTCCTGTCCGCCGAACTCGTCGCGGCGTTTCCGGCCGACGGGTTTCAGGGTGAGGAAGGCGGCGTGTCCCGCGGCGGCAGCCTGCGCTGGGTGGTCGATCCGATCGACGGCACGTCGAACTACGCCCGCGGCGCCACCCGCTTCTGCGTCTCGATCGCCTGCCTGGAAGGCGACACCCCCCTGATCGGCGTCATCGCCACCCCGGCGGTGCGGGAGATCGTTAGCGCGCGGCTGGGGCAGGGCGCGTCGCTGAACGGCGTGCCGATACGGGCGGCTGAGACCAGCGTGGCGAACCAGGCGATCATCGAAGTCGGCTGGTCGCGGCGGCGGCCGAACGCGGCGTATCTCGCGGTCTGCGAGCGGGTGCTGGCGGGCGGCTCCGGCTTGCGGCACGGCGGGTCGGGCGCGCTCGGCCTGGTCGATGTGGCGATCGGACGGCTGGACGGCTATGCGGAGTTGCACATCAACCTGTGGGACGTCGCCGCGGCGCTGGCGATCCTGCGTGAGGCCGGGGCGAAGATCAGCGACTTCATGGGGACGGATGCCGGGGCGGGGGGCAATGCGATCTTCGCCTGTGCGCCGGGCATGGCCGAGGTCTGGTCGGATTTGCCGGGACTGCCTCGGGCGCTGTAATCGGCTCGCGCTTTTACGTCTCGCGCAACCCGCCGTCCTGTATCATGCTGTCGCGTAACGTTGGAGGCCGCCCATGTCCGCCTATGACTTCGTCACCGTCAACGTGTTTACCGCCGCGCGCTTCGGCGGCAATCCCCTGGCCGTATTCCCGGATGCCACCGGACTGACCGACGCGCAGATGCAGGACATCGCCGCCGAGTTCAACCTCTCGGAGACGACCTTCGTCCTGCCGCCGAACGATCCGCGGCATCATGCGCGGGTGCGCATCTTCACGCCCAAGGCCGAGATGCCGTTCGCCGGGCATCCGAATGTCGGCACCGGCTTCGTGCTGGCGCGCCTGGCCGGCGACCCGCCGGAGCACTATACGTTCGAGGAAATCGCCGGCCTGGTGCGCGTCCACATCCTGCGCGACCCGGCCGGCACCATCACCGGCGCGCGGATTTCCGCGCCGCGCTCGCTGACGCTGGATATCGCCGTGCCGGCGGAGATCGTCGCCGCCTGCGCGGGCCTGGCGGAGTCGGACATCACCAGCGAGACCCACGCCCCGATCGCCGCCTCGGTCGGCACCCAGTTCGTCATCGCCGAAGTGGGCTCGGTGGCGGCGCTGTCCCGCGCGCGTCCGGTGGTCGCGGCGTTCGAAGATGCCGCGTCGCGCTTCCCGTCGCTGTCCGGCCGATTCAACCTGCTGCTGTATGCGCGGCCCGGCGAGAGCCTGATCCAGTTGCGCACCCGGATGTTCGCCCCGCTGGCCGGCGTGGCCGAGGATCCGGCCACAGGAAGCGCCGCGGCGGCTCTGGCGGCGCTGCTGACATCGCTGGCGCCGGGCGACAATGTCGATCTGCATTATGAGATCGAGCAGGGCGCCGAACTGGGGCGCCCCAGCCAGATCGTCGCCTCGGCGTGCAAGACCGGCGAGGGGCCGGTGATGGCGACGGTGGCGGGAAGCTGCGTCCCGGTCGGGAAGGGCACGCTGGAGGTCTGATACCGAGCGGCGATCCGGCCGCCTCCTCCCGTCCAACCGTCATGGCCCGGCTTGTCCGGGCCCCCTGTCCTGGCATGGTGCTGGGGGGTGGCCCGGAAGAGCCGGGCCATAACGGGAAATCGGTGGCGCTTGCGGGGCGCTTGCTTCTGCCTGCGCGACCGCCTCTGATCGTTTGACGAGGCGCTTTCGAGTCACGACCGCGAAGAACTCCGACACCGATTGCAACGTCAGGCGGCAGTCGCCAATGACCGCCTGATCGATGATCCGGCTCGCCAGGACATGCCGGTCGCCAGCCCCGGCGTCCAGCGCATAGACGAGAATGTTGGTGTCGAGACTGAAAGCACTCACCGCTCATGCAAGGCATCGCGGTCGAGTAGGCCGGCACCGATGTCCCAGCCCTTTTCCATCCGATCCCGGGTGCGCTCCCACGCGGCTTGCTGCTCTGGCGTCAGCACGCGCCGCTGGTTCACCGGCGACAGCCGGGCCACCGGGATGCCGTTTCGGGTGATCACGAAATCCTCGCCCGCCTCCACCTTGCGGATGCAGCGGGCAAATGATTGGTTCGCGTCGCGCAGGGTCAGTGTCTTGGTCATGAGAGCTTGTAGCACTTTGCGCTCTACGTTTCAACGCCAAGCACCGCGACGTCATAGCGCGCAACCATCCGATTGACGGAGACCAGGGTCAGGCCCTCGGCCCGGGCCCGGGCGATCAGCATCCGATCGAACGGGTGGTCGTGATGCCGCGAGGCTACCGGGCGGCCAGGTCCGCACCGGACCGGTGCGATGTGCCCGGGCGAAGGACGGCAGCCAGGATATCCGAGCCGCATGCCATAAAAGCAACAAGCTCATACCGTTATGTTCGGCACCTGTATCCGGCGGTTCGATGCATCCTCGGAACAGCAAAATCTTCAGCACCCGGCAACGTAACGCTGGTGATCCGCACGTCAAGCGTCTACGTAAGAAAATCAGGAAGCCGGCGAGAGTATTGGGATCATTACGAAATATTTGGCATCGTTCCGGCTGCAAACGTCAATGCTTCGCCCGGCCGGACCCTGCCATCCTGGACAAGCCCGGCGGTTTCGTCCTTGATTCCATGCTACGACAAGGCAAGAAGGTAGCGTGTCATGTCGAACGAAGATCCCAAAGCGGGCCGCAGCAGGCGCCCGGCGACTCCCGCGGCCCAACCGCAGCGCCCCGGTCGCCCGGCCGCGAGGGGCGCGCGCGGATTATTGCCGCACCACCCGCGACGTGGAGGTTTCGGTTCGCTCCTTCTATCTCGCCGACCAGTCGCAACCCGACGAGAACCATTTTGTCTGGGCCTACCGCGTAAAGATCGAAAATCACGGGCGCGAACCGGTGCAACTGCTGCGCCGCACCTGGCAGATCACCGACGCCCGCGGCCGCACCCAGCACGTGCACGGTCCGGGCGTGGTGGGAGAACAGCCCCTGCTCGAACCGGGCGAAAGCTTCGAATATACCTCCGGCACCCCGCTCGACACCCCGTCCGGCTTCATGGTCGGCGCCTACCACATGGTCGTCCCGTCCTCCGGCGAAAACTTCGACGTGGCCATTCCGGCGTTCAGCCTGGACAGCCCGCACCAAAGTGGCAGAGTGCACTGATCCGCAACAACCCGGGTTGCGGAAGCCGCCGGTGGCCCCATATCGCGGCAAGACGGTTGCGCCGGCAGCCAATCAATTGATGCGGAGGAACTTTTGCGGTGAATATCGTCACGCCCGCCCCAGCCCGATCCATGACCCCCGTGTCGGAGGAGCCGCCGACTCGGGAACAGGCGGAAGCAGCCGTCCGCACGCTGTTGCGCTGGGCCGGCGACGACCCCGACCGCGAGGGCCTGCGCGACACGCCGTCGCGGGTCGCGCGCTCCTACAAGGAGTTCTTCTCCGGCTACGGCGTCGATCCATTCGCGCTGCTGGAACGGACTTTCGAGGAAACCGACGGCTACGACGAAATCGTCCTGCTGCGCGATATCCGGCTGGAAAGCACCTGCGAGCACCACATGGCGCCGATCATCGGCCGGGTGCATGTGGCCTATCTGCCATACCGCCGCGTCGTCGGCATCAGCAAGCTGGCCCGCGTCGTCGATGCCTACGCCAAGCGCCTGCAGATCCAGGAGAAGCTGACCGCGCAGATCGCCAACACCATCCAGGACGTGCTGGAACCGAAGGGCGTCGCCGTGGTGGTCGAGGCCGCGCACCAGTGCATGACGACGCGCGGGGTTCACAAGCCGGGCGTCACCATGGTCACCAGCCGGATGCTGGGCGCCTTCCGCGACAACGCCGCCACCCGCCGCGAACTGCTCGCCATGATCGGCAACCGCGGGGCGACGATCCAGAGCGAATAGGCCGGGGTCCGCCGTATTGGCGGGCTGGCCCGGCAAAGGCTCACCGTCATGGCGGGGCGTGTCCCGATAGGCGTCAGAATAAGGGGCCGAGCGAAGCACGGCGTTCTCCACATTCGTCACGGCCCGGCTTGTCCGGGCCACCTGTCGCGGCATTGTGCTGGCATAGGTGGCCCGGACAAGCCGGGCCATGACGATGAGAGAGCGCGGCCTCGGCCAAACTTTTCCTTCGCTGCCGCTTATCCTGATAGCTATTGGGCGTGTCCCGGCCATGACGATGAGAGTGTGCCGGGCCAGCCAAATTTTTCTCCGTGCCCGACGCGGCAGCCTGCTCGGGTAGTGCGGTTCCTTCTGCCGCTCGCTTCGTCTATGCAGAGCCCCGGGGACAGACCCCGGGACTTTTGATGGAGCAGGCATGACCACCCTGGTCACGGGCGCGACCGGCTTTGTCGGATCCGCCGTCGCGCGAACGCTCGCCGCACGTGGCCACAAGCTGCGGCTGCTTGTCCGGCCCGCCAGCGACCGCCGCAACATAACCGGGCTGGACGCGGAGATCGTCACCGGCGACCTGACCGATCCGGACTCCCTTGTCCGCGCCGCCGCTGGCTGCCGGTGCGTGTTCCACGTCGCCGCCGACTACCGCGTCTGGGTGCCGGACCCGGACGCCATGCTGCGAGCCAACGTGGATGGCGCCCTGGCCATGGTGCGCGCGGCGGCACAAGCGGGCGCCGAGCGAATCGTCCATTGCAGTTCCGTCGCCGCGCTCGGCCAGATCGGCGACGGCACGGCCGCCGACGAGGACACCCCGACGCACGAGGCGGATTTCGTCGGCGTCTACAAGCGCTCGAAATACCTCGCCGAACGGGCGGTCCTCGACCTGGCGCGGCGCGAGTCGCTGCCGGTCGTCGTCGTCAACCCCGCCGCCCCCGTCGGCCCGCGCGACATCAAGCCGACACCGACCGGCAAGATGATCCTGGATGCGGCGGCCGGGCGCATGCCGGCCTATATCGATACCGGCCTCAACATCGTGCACGTCGATGACGTCGCCGAGGGTCATGTTTTGGCCATGGAAAAGGGCCGCCCGGGCGAGCGCTACGTGCTCGGCGGCGAGAACATGCCCCTGAAGGATATTCTCGGCCTCGTCGCGGAGGTCGCGCATCACCGCCCGCCGTCGGTTCGCCTGCCGGAGGGCGCGGTCTGGCCCGTCGCATTTGTCCTGGAAAAGCTGGCCGCCGCGACCGGGATCGCGCCGCTGGTGACCCGCGACCACCTGAAGATGGCGCGCAAGAAGATGTACTTTTCGTCGGCCAAGGCCATGGCGGAACTGGGCTACCGCCCGCGCCCGGTGCGCACCGCGGTCGAGGACGCCGTCGCCTGGTTCAAAGCCAACGGCATGCTGTCGCGATGAACCTGCTGGCCGCGCTGTCGCTGCTGATCTGGATCTACCTGCTCGGCGGCCACGGGAAATTCTGGCAGTCCGGGCCAGTGCTGCCGGTGAGGACGCCGCCCGCGACGCCGCCCGTCGCCGTCGTCGTGCCGGCGCGGAACGAGGCGCCGAACATCCGCGACAGCCTGCGGTCGCTGCTGGCGCAGGACTATCCCGGACCGATGCGCGTCATTCTGGTCGATGACGGCAGCACCGACGGCACGGCGGAGTTGGCGCGGTCGCTCGGTCACCCCGCCCTGACCGTCATCGAAGCCGGCCCGCGCCCGGCGGGCTGGAGCGGCAAGCTGTGGGCCGTCAGCCGCGGCGTGACCGAAGCCGGCGAGTCCGAACTCGTGCTGCTGACGGATGCCGACATCGTGCACGAACCGGAGCATCTCTCGACCCTCGTTGCGGCGATAGAGCAAGGCGATCTTGATCTGGTATCCGAAATGGTTGAACTCGCCTGCGACAGCCCGGCCGAACGAGCCCTCATTCCCGCCTTTGTATTTTTCTTCCAGCTTCTGTATCCATTCTCCCGGGTCAACGATGGCTCCAGCGGCACGGCCGCCGCCGCCGGAGGCACCATGCTGGTCCGGCAGCGGGCCTTGCGGCGCATCGGCGGAGTGGACAGCGTGAAGGCTGCCTTGATTGACGACGTCGCGCTGGCGGCAGCGGTGAAGCATGGCGGGCCAATCTGGCTCGGCCACGCCACGCTGGCGCGATCGGTGCGGCCGTATCCGGCGGCCGCCGACATCTGGCGGATGATTACCCGCACCGCCTATGTGCAGCTCCGGCATTCTCCGATCTTGCTGGCGGCGACCACCGCCGGAATGGCGCTGACCTGGTTGGTCCCGCCGGCCGCCACCCTGTTCGGGCATGGCGCGGCGTTCTGGTGCGGCCTCGCGGCCTGGATCATGTTGGCGATGTCATACGTCCCGACGCTGCGCCGGTTCCGCCGCTCCGTCCTGTGGGCGCCGTTCCTGCCTTTGATCGCCGCGTTCTATATGGCGGCTACCATCGGTTCGGCGGCGAATCACCACATGGGCCGGGGCGTCGCCTGGAAGGGACGCGATTATCAGGGCAGCGCGGCATGAGCGACACCCGGAACGTCGAGACCTGGTCAGGCAAGGACCGCCAGCACGAGAACTTCCCCGTCGGCTCCCTGGTCATCGCGCCCCGGTTCCGCGCGCCGATGCATTGCTTCTACAGTTTCGCCCGCAATGCCGACGATATCGCCGATTCGCCTTCTCTTTCCCCGCAGGACAAGATCGATCGGCTGGACGTCATGGAGGATGTCCTGCTGGGCCGCCGGGCCGAAGGCTCGCCAAGCGCGCTGGCGTTGCGGTCCAGTCTCGCGCAAACCGGTGTCGACCCGGTGCACGCAGTCGAACTGCTCAGGGCGTTCCGTCAGGACGCCATCAAGCCGCGCTATGCGACGATCGACGAGCTGTATGACTACTGCCGCTATTCCGCGGTTCCCGTGGGGCGCTACGTGCTGGAACTGCACGGCGAGGGGCATGAGGCCTGGTCGTCGTCCGACGCCCTGTGCACCTCGTTGCAAATCCTGAATCATCTGCAGGATTGCGGCAAGGATCTAGCGCAACTGGATCGCTGCTACCTGCCGCAGGCGTGGCTCGATCATTTCGGCACCTCGGTGAACGACCTGCGTCTGCCGGCCGAAACCCCCGGCATGCGCCGGGTGTTCGTCACATTGTTAGATCGTATCGATCGGCTGAACCATGCGGCGGCCGAGTTGCCGGACGTCGTCCGCAATCGGCGGCTGCGGCTGGAAACCGCGATCATCCATGGCCTGGCCAAGCGGCTGGCGCGGCGTCTCGTCAGTAACGATCCGCTGGCGGCGCGCGTGAAGCTGACAAAATCCGATGCGGTTCTCGCCATCCTGACGTCGATTCCCGCGCTGATATGACCCGAACGCCACTGGGAGCCGCCCGGGCCGATCTCGACGCGGTGCAGGAAATCGTGTCCCGCGCCGGGACATCGTTCTACCGCGGCATGCGCGTGCTGCCGGCCGATCGGCGGCATGCCATGTACGCGATCTATGCGTTTTGCCGGATCGTCGATGACATCGCCGATGAGGACGGATCGCTCGACGTCAAGCGCCGCGCCCTGGCGGACTGGCGCGAGTCCATCGCCGATCTGTATCGCGGACGCACCAAGGATGCGGTGACGCGGGTATTGGCGCTGGCGATCGAACGGTTCAAACTGCGGGCCGAGGATTTCATCGCCATCATCGACGGCATGGAGACTGACGCCGAGACCGTTGTCGTGGCGCCGGAGATGGCGGTGCTGGATTTGTATTGCGACCGCGTGGCCTCCGCTGTCGGGCGGCTGTCGGTGCGCGCCTTCGGCGACTCGTCGGCCGCGGCCGACAGGGTCGCGTTCGCGCTCGGCCGCGCGCTGCAACTGACCAACATTTTGCGGGACATCAAGGAAGACGCGGACCGCGGGCGCATCTACCTGCCGCGTGAGTATCTCGCGGATGCCGGGGTGAAGGCGGATCCCGGGTCGATTCTGACCGATCCCGGGCTTGCGGCGGTGTGCGAGCGACTGGCCGCGGTCGCGCACGGCTACTTCCGCGAGGCCCGCGCCGCCATGGAGTCGTGCGATCGTAGGGCCATGAAACCGGCCCGCCTGATGGGCGCGACCTACGATTCAATTCTCTCGGCGGTTGAACGGCGGGGGTGGAAACGCCTCGATGAACGCGTCAGTCTGCCAAAATGGAAAAAACTGTGGCTGGCGTGCCGATACGGCCTGATTTGATGCAACGATCACGCTTTCGCGCTTAATTTGGCTTGCGTTTTCGGCGTCCCGGGGCGCACAATGTTCTCAGTCGATTAGGGCAAAAACCTATACCCGACTGTCAATCCCTTCGCGCCATTCTCACTCCGGAGCAACCGCTCGTGACAACTTCGTACAAACGCCTGATCGCGGCGCTGGCATTTGTTCTGCCGGCCGCTGCCTTCGTCGCCGCGCCGGTCATGGCTGCCAGCCAGCCTGAGGCCTCGACCTCCACCACCACCACCCCGACGAAGCACCACTCGACCCACAAGGCCAAGTCGCACAAGAAGGCCCCGGCCGCGGCTCCGGCAGCGACCGCCAGCTAGGTCTTCGCGGATACATCTCGCCCGTTCGCGGGGGAGTTTCGAACTGTCATGGCCCGGCATCGTCCGGGCCATGTCATTTCTACCAGTCCGCTTTGAGTTTGACCCTTCGAACCTCTCTCCCCCATCATGGCCCGGCTTGTCCGGGCCACCTGTCGCGGCACGTGCAGGCGGCGGTGGCCCGAATAGGCCGGGCCATGACGATTTATGGCACGGACTGGTATTACGGCCTTGCGTTCGCCTCCAGCAGCGCGCGCAGTCCTGACAGGATACGGGATGGCGTCGGCGGGCAGCCGCTGATCGCCAGGTCTACCGGCACCGACAGTCCGGTGCCCCCCAGGACCGCGTAACTGCCCTTGAACACCCCGCCATCGACAGCGCAATCGCCGACCGCCACCACCCATTTCGGGTCCGGCGTGGCATCCCATGCCTGCTCCAGTGCGATCCGCAGGTTGCGGGTCAACGGCCCTGTCACCAGCAGTATGTCCGCGTGCCCGGGATGTTCGACGAAGCGCAGGCCGTGGCGCTCCAGTTCGTAGAAGACGTTACTCAGCGCGCGCAGCTCCAGTTCGCAGCCGTTGCAGCTTCCGGTGTCGAGGTGGCGAATCGCCAGGCTGCGCCCAAGCCGGGCCTGCGACGCCGCGTCCAGGCGCGCCGACAACTGCGCCACCATGTCCGCATCGATCGGCTCCCCGGGTGCGACCGAGGGATTGCGCCAGAACCGGTTCATCCCAACTGCCGATGAGGACGACTCGTCCCGGAAACCTTGTGGCCCGGCCTGTCGGGGCCACCGCCGCCTGCACTTGCCGCGACGAATGGCCCGGGCAAGGCGCGCCATGACGCGGCAGCGGGACCCGGAAGATCCCAGGTATCGGCGTCCGAGATCATAGATCCACTCCCGACACGGGCAGCGCGAACGAGGCTTCGATCAGAGCGGCGTCCTCCGCCATCGAGTTGCGAAGCACGGCTTCGGCCAGCGGCCACAGTGCCCATCCGGGGTCGCGCGGGAAGGCCGCGGCGATCTGGCCGTGATCGAGTTGCAGCCAGTGCCAGACATCGCCGCGAATCGAACTCGGCGCAGGCGATCCCCTCGCCACTGACCTGCGGCAGAGGACTCGCGACGGGTCCGGCCGGCAGGCTTTCCCAAGCGAGACCGGCCAGGCGCAGGCTGTCCTCGATTTCGCCCAATCGGGTCGCCTGGCGCGCGGCCGCGTCGCCTGTTGTGCCCGCGACCGGCACCGGAGGCAGTTCAATGTAGGCAGGCATGAACCCCGCCCGCCCGTCGAAGATGCGTCCGCCGGCGCGACCCGCCACGCCCCCGGCACCGAACAGGACCGCGGTCGCGCCGGTCGCGCATCCGAGTCTCGATAACCGGGTGGCCAGCGGCGGGTCGTCGTGCCGCCGCCGGACCGCCGGAAGCCGCGCGGATATCTCGCCGAGCGCCCGGCGAAGCGCGGCGGCGCCGCCCTCCGCGATATCCGCCGCGACGCCGCCGGGGATGACGCAGTCCATCATCAGGCGGTGGCCGAAAGCCTGATGACAGGCGCGCAGCAGGATTTCACGCAGCGCGCCGCACTCCATCCAAACCGAGCGGTCCCCGGCGAGGCGGCCGATCTCCGCGATTGTATCGAGGTGGCCGGCGATGCGCTCGGCTTCGAGCATGATGACGCGCAGCCGATCGGCCCGGGGCGGCGGGGCGATCTCCAACGCGGCTTCGGCCGCCGCGGCGAAGGCGAGGGAATGCGCGACGGTCGAGTCGGCCGACAGGCGAGCGGCGAACCGGGCCGCGTTGCGCGGCGACTTGCCGCGCATCAGCGCCATGGTGCCCTTGTGGGTGAAGCCGAGCCGGCTTTCGGCGCGGTGGATCACCGGCCCGGCCAGCGTCAGCCGCAGATGCGCCGCCCCCTCGATCAGCCCCCGGATCGGGCCGATCGGCAGGATCATGTCGTTCGCGTCGCTGGGCGCCGGTTCGGATATCGGGTGTGGCTCGTCCGGATGGGCCGCCATCGGTCGCGACACCGGCCACGCGCCATGGTCCAGCCAGGGCCGCCGATCGGCCGCGCCGGCGGGGACGTGACCGAACAGATCGTGGATCGTTCGCTCATACAACGCGGCTGCCGGCAATACGGGCGACAGCGCCGGATAGGCTCCGGATTCCACCGGCGTCGAGACGGCAACGGCTCCGGCGGCGCCAGGGTCCAGGAACAGGGCATGGACCTGGACCCGGTCAGCCCAGTGCGCCAGCAGAACCCGCGATTGTGCCGCCGCGGCCTGCGCGGTCGCGGCCCAGTCCGCCTGGCTCAGCAGATGGCGCGGCCATGGGCGGCAGACCGCCGCCTCGGCGGGAGCGATCGTGTCGGGCGCGGTTGGCGGCATTTCCGTCATGATGGTCCCATTGCCAGAGCCGACAGCCAGCGGACGAACCCGGCCGGAGCCAGAAAACCGAACAGCGCGGCCAGCGCCAGCGGCAGCCAGCCGGCGGACAGCCAGGCCGTGCGCCACGGCACCGCCGGCAGGCGCCGGGGCAGTCCGGCCCGCAGGGTTGGCACCAGGCCGATCCCCAGGGGAAGCAGGAGCCAGGGCGAGCGGTTGCTGACCGCCAGCACCGCCAGGAGAAGCCCGGGAAACACGCCCAGCGGCGGGATACCGGCCAGACCGGCGATGCCCAGGACGTGGGCGGGCTCGGTCGTCGCACGCGAGGCGGTCCGGGTCAGGCTGAGCAGGACCAGCAGCACGACGGCGGCGAAGCGTCCGTCCGGCTGCAAGGTCGCGATGGCCAGCGCCGCGATGCTGGCCTGGGCGAGCAGCAGCGTTTCGGGCGTTTGGCGCCGGCTATCGATCAGCCGGGCGGCGCAGACCAGCAACGCGATCAGCGCGACACCGGCACCGAGCGCACCGGCTGCCTCCGGCCAATCGCCGTGATGCGCCAGCCGCAGGATCAGCACCAGCAGCGGTATGGCCAGATCGGGCAGCATCGCCGCCAGCATCGCGGAACCGGCGAACAGACCGAGATATCCGGGCAGGGACGCGCTGCCCGGCAGCGTGAGCAGCCCGAACAGCGCAAGCCCCGTTCCGATACAGGCCAGCACGGCTTGGTCGCGCCGCCCGGCAGCCAGCAGCCCGACCATCGCCGCGGCCAGTATCGCCAGCAGCGACAGGATCGGGTCCGCCGCGCAAACCGCCAGCAGTGTCAGTCCAAGCGTCAGCAGCGGCGCGAAACGCGCGGCCGGCGACATCGCGCCCGGGCGCCGCTCGATCCACGCCCGTACCACGCCGTCGAATGCAATCAGCGGCGCGAACACCGAGGCCATCGTGTCGAGCGGGACCGTCAAGGCGGCCAGGAACAACACGGCGGCGCCCCCCAGCCCCGCCCATCCCGCCCGGGAAGCGGCTTGGCGCGGCACCCATCGCCGGGCGGCGGCGAGAACGTCGTGCCGCCCGGCGAGCTCGCTGGCGGCGAGCGGCAGCGGCAGGGCGAGGCAGGCCAGCGGCACCAGGCCGTCTCCGGCGATCAGGCAGCCTGTCAGCGCGATCCCGTTCGCCATGGCGCCGAGCGCCAACAGCCGCGCCTCCGGTTCCGGGCGGATGGCGGCGAGCACGACCGCCAGCAGCACGACGGCCAGCGGCAGCCCGCTCTCGCCCGCGGTCAGGCAAAGCACCGTCAGGACGCCGCCTGCCGCGATGCCGGAGGTGACGCCGCGGCCTCGGATCGCGGCGGGCCGATCGCATACCTTCCAGATCGCGGCCGGGATGGCGAGCGCTGCCGGAATCAGCAGCCACTGCCCGGCGAGCACCGCCACGGCGGCAACCGCCGCGGATTGAACGGCGAAACAGGTGAGCATGACCCGAACCTGCCGAATACACAGCATCGCCAGCCCCATTGTCAGGGCCAGTCCCGCGGCCGCCTGCGCCAGCCCATTCATGCCAGCCTCGCGCTGGCCAGGACCACGACGATCGCGATCACGCCGAGCAACAGACCCGCGGCGGCGACAAGCGGCGCCCGGCGCGCCGAGACGGGTCCAAGCAGGGCGCGGACCGCAGCGACGCAGACAATGAATCCACCCAGCCGGATTGCCCAGGCCACCATGCCGACGCTCCACTCGATCGGCCCTGAGCCGGACGTCGCCATGCCGATCGGCAGGAACAGGGCGCCGATGAGGTCGAACCAGATCAGCCGCCGGATCCAGGTGGTCTGCCGCATCAATGCGAGCTGCACGCCGCCCGATGCCTGATGGAGACCGCGATCGGAACCATCATGATCGACGACAGCCAGAGCCAGCAGCGCCGCCAGGATCATCGCGGCCGCCGCCCCGGGGGACCACCCGGTGTCGCGCGCCTGATTGATGATCGTATCGAGATCGAGGCTGCCGCCCATCAGCGCCAGGGCAAGCACGATGACCATCAGCGCCGCCTCGCCCGGGACCGCCATCGCGCTGCTGTTCTGCGCCGCCAACCCGGGCGCGGCCGCGCCGGCATCCAGTGCGCCGAGCACCTCGATGACTCGCGCAACGGCCAGCAGCGATACGACGGCCAGTACGTCGGCAAGCGGTGCCAATGCCATGCTCAGGGTGAATGACGGGACCAGCGCTGCGGCCGCCACGGTGACGCCGAACGCTGCGGCGGGAGCGTGACGGAGGACCGCGGAACCGGCATCCGTCTCCGCGGGCGTCTTGCGCGATTGCCGGACGAGGTCGCGCCAGGGCAGCAGCAGCGGCGGGCCGGAGCGCCCGGCGAACCGGGCCTCCAGCCACTCCGCCGCACCGGCCGCGAGCGGGGCGGCGGCGATCATCAGCGCCACGTGCAGCAGGAGCGCGACCAGCGACAGAATGAGGTTCATGCGCCGGCCCCGGTCAGCGCGGCGGCCAGCAGCAGGACGGCGAACGCGGCCAGCATCAGCCACAGCCAGACGGACGCGGACGCGGCCGGAAGCCGCGGCAGGCGAGGCAATCGCGCGGGCGGCAGTTCAGGCTGCTGAGGCAACGTGGGCAGGAAGCCATCCCCGGCGGATTGCGCCATCGGCTCGCCGAACGGCAACCGGATCGGGGGCGCCAGGCCGCCGAACCAGGGGCCGATCGGCTTGCCCTCGCGCCGGTGCCAGCGCAGCGCAAGGAGGGCGGAGCCGGTCGCGCAGGTTAGCAATGCGGCGATTGGCAGCGCCGCGTATCCGGGGGAGGACGCCGCGGTCGTCAGCATCGTCAGGCCGCCGCGGATGGCGGGGGACGAGCCGGACACGGCGCGCACCGCGGCGGCGGCCAACAGCCGGAGCGCCGGGCCGGGAACCAGTCCGGCGATCAGCGCCAGTGCGGCCGGCACCGCCAGGACGACTCGGCCGGTCAGCGCGATCTCCCGCGCGCCGGCGCCGAACGGCGTCCTCGGGCGTCCGAGCACCGCGATGCCAACGATGCGGACCGAAGCGGCGGTTGCTGCGGCCGAGGACAGGGCGATGGCCAGTGCCGCCAGCGCGAGCGCCAGTTCATCCAGCGGGCCGCCGGTGCGCGGCGCCGCCAGCAGCGACTGAAACAGCAGCCAGACCGAAGCGAAGCCGGCCCCCGGCGGCAGCGCCGACAGGGCCAGCAGCGATGCCGACAATACGGCGGAGGTCCACGGCATGGTGTGGATCAGACCGCCCAGGTGCGCGAGTTCGGGTCGTGCCCGCGCTGATACCGACAGCCTCGGCCGCCAGTGCCGCGGCGGTTCCGGCGAGGCTGCCGGCGATGCCCAGCAGCAACGTGGCCTGCAGCGCGAGGGCCTGGGTTTGCGGCAGGTCCGCCGCACGGGCGATCAGGGCAAGGCCGATCCCGATGAGCATGAGGGCCGCCTGGCGGCGCAGAAGGCTGGTGATCGCGGCGTCGATATCGGCGTCCGCTGCGGCTCGCCATGCCTGCTGCACCGCGATCCAGCCGCCCGCAACGATCAGTACGCCGCCCCACCACCCCTGCGCCGTCTGGCCCGGCAGATCGGCGATCAAACGGATCAGGACCGCGATGCCGGTGGGGAGGACCACACCCGCGATCAGCGCGCGGTGCGCCGGGGCGCGCAACCCGATCAGTGCCGCGATGGCGGCGGTTGCCATCATCGCGGCAACGCTCGCCCTGACCACTCCGGCGGGCGCCGCGCGGATCGCGTCGAAGCGCGGGGCGAAGCCGGCGGGGGTGAGCAGGCAGACCGCTCCCAGCAGCAGAAGCGGTATCAGCAGGGAGGAGGCCCCGAGGCGGCGGGGGCCGATGGCGCCGCAGACCAGTGCCGAACCGAGGACCAGAGTGACCCCGTCGGCGGCCAGCAGCCACAGCATCGCTCCGGCGAGGCAGAGCGCCGTTGGCCTCGCCGATCGGCCGGCGGGAAAGGCGGCGATGGCGGTCCCGGCCAGCAGCGCGAGCAGCAGGAAACACGCAGACAGCGGTCCGAGTGCCAGATACAGGACCATGCCAGGCGGCCCGGGCGGGATGATCAGCGTTGCCGGCACAGCGGGGAATAGCAGGGGCGGGAGGCAGAGCATGGCGCCCAGCCCGCCGAGGCCGGCGACGATGAAGCTCGCGACCTCGCCGGGCAAGCTGGTGGCGACGGCGCCCACCGCCAGCAGGGCAACCATGTCCAGGGCCAGGAACAGCAGGATCGGATCGCTCACCGGAGCGAGGCTAGCACCGCGTGGCGGATTCGGGGTGGGGAAGGTGACGTGGCTGGCGGTTTAATCGCTGCCTCGGGTGCGGGCCCGGGCGGGGCGGCGCTTTCACACGGCGTTAGGCGACGCCCGAAATTAACGCTTCAGGGAGGCGGTTTCCTAAAACGTCATGGCCCGGCTCGTCCGGGCCACCTATCGCGGCAGTGCTGGCGGGGGTGGCCCGGACGAGCCGGGCCATGACGGGTTGGAAAAGTCGCTCTCAACGCGGAATGGTCTGATCAGCGGACTTCGTGTGAACGCCCCCCTCGAACGCAGAACCCCGGCAGAGCAACCATCGGCTTGCGGACGTGCCGCTACCTACCCCAGCCGATCGGCTGCACCGGCCATGAGTTCGATCTGGCGGGCGATGCGGCCGAGGCTCTCGATTCCGCCCGCCTCCGGCCGCGGCGGCAGGTTCGTCTGCCCGTTCGCCAGCATGCGCAACGACCCGGCGACCCAGTCGCGCCAGACCCGCAGCACCGCGGGATCGAGGCTTTTTATCGCCGGATTGTGCGGCAGCGTCGCCAACCGCCCGGCGCAGCGGCGCAACGCGGCATCGACCAGCATGGCGGCTTCCAGCTTTTCCGGGTTCTTGCGGCTCGGGTCGAGCAGGGCGCGGGTGATCAGCGCTTCCAGCGTGTTGCTCGCCACACCGGCGGCGCGGCGCGCCAGGCCGCGGGCGGCCGAGGTGGATTCGCCAAGCAGGGAGGAAAAATCCGCCTCGGCATAGCCGGCGTGCGCGGCGATCGCATTGCGGACTTCGGCGGCAACCAGTTCCCGCTCACGCGACGGCCACAGCAGCAGGCCGCTGCCCACCGCGATGATGCCGCCGATGGCGGTCAGGGCGGCGCGGGTGTAGGCGATCCGCCACTCGCCGGTGTCCGGCGCGCCGGTTTCCACCAGCAGGACGATCAGCGGAGTCAGCGCGGCCATGAACATGCCCAGACTGACCGCCCGCATCGCCAGGGCCAGCATCGCCAGCGGGAACATCGCCACGGCGATGGCGACGGGCGTCGTGCAGACCAGGCCCACCAGCGCCGCGATGATCCCGCCCGCGGCGGTGCCGGCGATCCGCTCGATCGCGCGGGTGTAGGTCAGCGAATAATACGGCTGCATGGTCGCGACGATGGTGATGGTCAGCCAGTGGTCGTACGGCGTGAACCAGATCATCGTGAACGCCAGCGCCGGAGCCGCGGTGACGGCGGTGCGCACGGAATGCCGCAGCGCCGGAGACGTCCAGGTCAGGTTGGCGCGCAGCGGCCGGATCACCTGCTGCCACAGCGGCGGTGCGTCGTCGGCGATGCTGGCGGCGATCGACCGGTTCGCCGGTATCACCACCGTATGGGCGATGCGCAGCCGGTTGGCGACGCGGTCGATCACCCCGACGATGGGCGAGCCGGGCGGCAGCAGCGCCTCGTCGGCGGCGATGGCGTCGATGGCGCGGTCGATGCGGCTGTGGATGCTGGTGTCCTCGGTCAGCACCGCGCGGGCCAGGACCAGCAGCACCGGCCGCATCCGGCGCAGGACACGCTCCACCGCGCGGCGCTCCGCGTCCGATCCGTGCTCCAGCATATCGCTCATCGCGATCAGCGCGCCGAAGATCTGGTCCGCGGTCTCCATCCGGATCACCGCCTGGGCGGCGCGGTTGCTGCCGGCGCCGCGGGCGCGCAGCGTGTCCATCACGATGGTGCGCGCGGCCTCGATCGCGTCGCGCGCGGCGCGGCGGTGCACCCGGGCATGCGCGTCCCAGTCGGCGTCGCTGGTTCCCGGCGTCCGGGTCAGCGTGTGCAGGTCGCCCACCAGGTCGGCGAGCTGGCGGTAGCACGCGGACACCGCCTTGCGAGCCGGCAAAAACGGGTAGATCCGCCAGATCACCATGGTCAGCAGCGTCGCCCACAAGGCGCCGCCGATGAACGACAGCCCGATGATGCCCGCCTCGGTGACGCTGGCGTCGCCGCGGTCGAGGGCGAGGATCTGCACGGTGCTGAGCAGGGCGCCGAGCTGCTGCGGCGCCTGGCCGTAGACGCGGGCGAACGAGGAGCAGAACAGCCCGAGCACGCCGAGCGGCAGGGCGTAGGCCGGTCCCAGCTCGCGCACCAGGCCGAAGCCCGCGGTGACCAGGGCGCCGAGGAAGGTGAAGCTGAGCAGCACCGGGACGCGGCGGCTGATGGGTCCGCCGGGATCGCAGATGCAGGTGAGCAGGGCGCCGAGCGCGGCCTCCCGCAATGGCGGGAAATCGATGACCTGGCCGAGGGCGATGATGACCGAGACCGACAGGGCGGCACGGAACCCCTCCGCGAGGCTGATCGCCCGCAGGTTCACGCTGATCGGCAGCCGCGCCAGGTCGGGTGCGCTGTATCGGGTCTTGGACGCCATCCCGGCTTATTGCCGTCTTTCGCGAAAGAAGTCCCGCAGCAAGGTGGCCGATTTGGTTTCGCGCACGCCGCCGATGACCTCCGGCCGGTGGTGGCAGGAGGATGCGTCGAAGACTCGGGCGCCGTGCTCGACGCCGCCGCCCTTGGGGTCGTAGGCGCCGAAGATCAGCCGGCGGATGCGGAACAGGGAGATGGCGTGGGCGCACATCGGGCAGGGCTCGAGGGTGACGACGAGGTCGCAATCGGGCAGGCGGGGGCTGTTCTTGAGCGCGGCGGCGGCGCGGAGGGCGAGGATTTCGGCGTGGGCGGCGGCGTCCTTGTCCTGTTCGGTGCGGTTGGAGGCGCGGGCGAGGATGGTTCCGTCCGGGCCAAGGACGACGGCGCCGACGGGGATTTCGCCTCGCGCGGCGGCGGCGCGGGCTTGGGCGAGGGCTGCGTCCATGGGGTCGGGGGTCATGCGGCGGCGGCTCGGATAGGGCAGGGGTTGGTATAGCCGGTTGCTTGCGGTGCGTCGTGGCTGTATAGCGTGCGCCGCGTGGCGGCCGGCGTAGCTCAGGGGTAGAGCAACTGATTCGTAATCAGTAGGTCCACAGTTCGATTCTGTGCGCCGGCACCATTTCCCCGCGGGATGTCCGGCGTTTTTTCGAATACCGCGGTGTCCCGGGCGGCGGATGCGGGACGTCAGCGGTTCGCATAACGCCGATCGCGGCGGTTGCAGGCGATGTTGGCTCGGACAGCGGGTGAGGCGTCGCATCCGGCGAAGTTTCACGCGATCTTAGTGGAAACCCGGGAGTTGGCTGGATCATGATCGCGGAACATCCTTCCATTACCCTCGACCCGGCTGTACTGGCTGGTAAGCCGGTGATCCGCGGAACCCGCCTGTCGGTGGAGTTCGTGATCGGCATGCTGGCGGGTGGGTGGAGCGAAGCGGATATCCTGGCGAATTATCCCGGGATCACGCACGAGGGCATCCTCGCCTGCCTGTCGTACGCGCGATACCATCATTGCCGGAGACCGGACGAGCTGAGCTGACGACGACGGGCGAACCCACTGGACCTTTCGAATCGGTTCTGAGCCTAAACTGCGAAACAAAAATGACAATCTGGGATCCAATTGACCTCCCTGACCCAGAGGATCGGGATCTTGGAAATATTCGTACTATTTCCGGATTGACACGGGCCATGACACGCCGTATTTTTCCCGAAATGGTGGGGGTGTGCTATGTCAAGCGTCAGTGGCCGTATTGCTGAAAATGAGTTGATTCTACCAGCGTTGCGATATCTCGCGGCAGCGCCGGGCGGATTTCTCTCGACCTCAGATCTCATAGGGAAGCTTGAAGGTGAGTTCTCACCGGCTGGTGAAGACGCAGCAATATTAGATGGGCGACACGACACGAAATTTAGCCAGAAAGTTCGAAACCTCGTCTCACATCGTGACACGAGCACTGGTATTGTAAGTTGTGGATACGCTACTTACGACGCGGAAAGGCAAGGGTTTACAATCACATCGGTCGGACGAGCGAGACTATAAGAGCTGGCGCGCTCCAGCCTTATACCCAGGCTTGAACCATGCAAGCTCGGTCGGACCCAGATGATCTTTATCCCACACAAACCACGCATAGGCGGTTGTGCCGCTTCCGGCCACCTGGGCACCCTTCATGTAAAACGTAATCCGCTCGCTAAACACCCAAACACGGCTCGGCGGAGCCCTACGAAATATCGTATTTGCCCGGTTTGCTCCTTCGAGGAAAGCAAGTCTCATAAGCAAGGCGAATTTGCGCTGGGTCGCCTGTAGGGCGCTGGCCACGAACCCTTCAGCGCTATGAAATGGTGGATTGGTAATGACGTTCGCGTGGCGCCGTTGCGTGACGAGGAAGTCGTGTCCCACTTCGCCGTAGCCACGATCGTACATATCTGAACTTACAATCGAATTACCTGTTTCCGCGAGGACCTCTGACATGGCACCGTCACCGCACGCACATTCCCATATCTCGCCGGAAAATGCCTCGTTGTCTATCAAGGCACAGGTTGCCCACCGCGGGGTAGGGTAGAAATCGGGACCATCAAGGTCCGCTCGACGCTTGGTGGTCGGCTTGAACGCCCCGTTGAGATTATAGCTGGCATCCATTGTGGGGTTCCTTATCTTGGAAAGGGAGCATAGCAGATTCAATGGCTTGTGCAAGAGTTGAGCGAAGTTAAATCACAATTGCGACGCAACCATCTGATCCCCAAATTTCTACCACCTATGCGGTTCAATCGCGGTCGGACGTTTGCGCCAATCGAGGGCGTCCGGCCAATAATGAGGATGCCGCCTTTGCAGCGCGTGATACGAGTTGTCGTCGAACTACCTCCGGACGAACCGTGCAAGCCAGTAAGCCGGGATGCTGAACGATCGGACTGTCAGGAGTACGAATACATTAACTATTTGATAATTCGTGGCTTTTCTGATCGACGCAACCATCCAACGACTTTTGGCTCCTTCATGAATCAAGACCCTTGTGCGTGTTCGTAATGGGCGCTATCAGAATCGCACTTCGGTCAAGGATAGCGACCGCGGGAGGCTGTGAACGGTGTCAACGAGAAACTTGAAGGCAAACCGGATTGCCAGCGAAAGCAGGCGGCCGACGAACCATTGAGCAATCCTAGACATCATCAAAGGTGTCCTCCGTGAGGCAGGCATCATAACAGCTCTTGTAGGCTACGTGGTATGCTTAGGCGAGATACTCCGAGAAGTGACTTCTTGCCTGATGCTGAGCTAGGTAACGGGGAGAGCATTGGTTCGATCTGTCGACAGTACGTGAGTTCTCGAGGTAGCGTGCTGAGTTTCCGGAGGGCTCGGCTGGCATGAGTTAGCTGGCCGATTTGGTACTGGCCGCCATTTCCTGACAGCCCGAATCCAATTGGGGAATCCACACATCCTTGCCCTTCCGGACTTGCCTAAACACGCGGGGACATATGCTAAAATCAAAACGCTATCGCGCCCCGCGTCCTAAAGGAGACTGGTTCAACAAGGGCCGAAAGTCCCATTTTGACACAGTCCTCTCGCGGCCCGACGCAGAACGATTGGTGAAAGATGCTATGGCTGTGGCATTACACGATTTTCTGCCGCTAATGTCGTTTGTTAAAGTGGAAAGACGCTTTCGGAACCGTCCAAATGGGAAGCCTCGCGCTAAATTAAAAAAGAGACAGATCGTCTACGCATCTAACAAGGATGGTTATATATACTCATACTACGCAGAAATTCTAAGCATCTGCTATGATAACTACCTTAAGATGAATGGCTTGGATGATATTGTAGTTGGCTATCGGTCGGGACGCTCCAACATCTCTGTCGCCCAAGCGGCCTTCGATGAAATTTTGGCGCGCGGTGCCTGTACGGCGATTGCCTATGACATAGAGCATTTCTTTGACAACATTAGCCATGGAGTCCTCAAGGAAAACTGGAGGGAGATCCTTGGAGTGATCAACCTGCCATCTGATCATTTCAATGTCTTTGCCGGCTTGACGCGTAGTCGGTTTGTTGACCGATCTGCATGCCTTGTCCGCTTAGGGATTGATCCGAAGGCTAAAAATAGTAAATTGCCGACTCGTCTTTGCACACCGCAAGAATTTCGGCAACTGATTTGTAGTAGCAGCGGCATACAACCGAAATTGCTCTCTTCAGAGCGGAGGGTCGGAATTCCGCAGGGTACGCCAATATCAGCGGTCGCTGCCAACATTTCAATGCTAAATTTCGATAAAGCTATGAACGAACTGCTGCTCAGATTGAATGGGAGTTATCGCCGGTATTCGGATGATATCTTGATTATATGTCCCACGGGATGCGTCATAGCCGTAGAGGACGCAACGAAACAATATTTGCTATCCCATACAAAAACCCTTTCTCTGTCGACGGAAAAGACGCTGAGGGTGGATTTTCCAAGGCCACAACAGGGCGGTTCCAGGTCGCCCACTTCAATATCTCGGTTTCACCTTCGATGGCCGCAAGCGGATGATCCGGCCTGGAACTTTAGCGCGGTACTACGCGCGAATGTCGCGTGGCGTCGTATGGGCAAAGTGGCAGAGGCACCTCGTTAGCGAGGGAGAGAAGGCGGGGCGGCTACAGCTGCATCGACGTGAGTTGCACGCACGGTTCCTTCACCTAGGAAAACAGACGTTCATTTCTGGATACGCAAAATTAGCGAAAAAAAGTATTGGTGGCGAGAGCGGTATTCGGCGCCAGCTAGCCCGGCACCAAAAGATACTTGAGAAGCTTATCCGGCATCGAAAATATGCAACGGATTCTAGCTCCGAATGACAAACGCCAGCGTTATCGTCTTTTGCGGGTCAAACGCGCGCTTCATCTTTCCATAAGCGGCAACTGCCTCGCCAACTCCGGCCTGAAACGGTGTCCGTCCCGGAAGCGCCGTTCTGTTCTAGGCCGATTCCGATTTTTAAAGACAACAGGGGAACGTCTCGGCACGGGAGGCGGCGGCAATTCAGGGCGTGATATTCCTCGCTCACTAAACACCACGGTGGCCTCGGTCAACCCAAAGAAGGGAATACAATCATACAACGCGATGTGAAAAGGAAATTTTGCCTTGACAACCGCCTACAACCCAGGGTAGAACACACCCCACCGCATCCCCGAGCACACCCACCATGTCAACACCCGAACCCACCTCCCTCGCCACCAACCTGATCAACCTCCTCATCACCCTCCTGGCCCCGATGTTCCTCTGGTCGACCGCCGGAGACCTCCGCCTCGCCCACATCGCGGCAGCCGAGACGCTGAACGAATACCGCGTCACCAACCGCCTCAGCCTGTGGACCGTCGCGAAAGTCATCGCCTTCGACATCGCCACACTCAGTTCGCTCAGCCAATCGATGTATGAGGACGTCTCCACCACCCTCGCCCTCCGCCTGCGTGGCAACGCCAACAGCCTCGACCGCTCCGGTGAGCGCAGCCGCCGGGCGCTGGAGGCCGCCCGCGCCACCCCCGGCGCCGAACCCATCGAAATCCCGGCCGCCCGGGCCGAGCAGATCGCCCGCGACGCCAACACCCGCATCCAAGCCGCCCGCTCAGCCGAACCGGAACCGGCCGCACAGACAGCGCCTCCGGCGGCCGAACCCGCGCCCGGCGCCGCCGCCCCGGGCGATGCGATGACCGCCGTCGCCGAGGCCTTCACCGTCGATCTCGAAACCATCCCGCCCGACCGGGTCTGGGGCGAGATGGCGCGGATCATGGCCCTGACCACGCAGGCCGCCGAAATCGCCACTGGCGCTGCCCCGCCGCCCGTCCCCACTATGAAGGCGGCGTAGCCGGACACACGCCCCCCGCAGTCATCCCGGCGTGTGCCGGGTTGCCGATCCGGCCCGGGTCAGCCACGGTCCGCATCCCGTCAGGCTGGCCGAGGAAGCGGACATGGACGACCCAACCCCCTACATCAGACGCCTGAACCCGCCGGAGCTTGGCACCCCGCCCGGCTACTCGCAGGTCGTCGAGGTGCGCGCCGGCCGCATCATCTTCATCGCCGGACAGACCGCCCTCGACCAGGCGGGCGAACTCATCGGCAAGGGCGATTTTGCCGCGCAGGCCGAGCAGGTGTTCCGCAACCTCGGCCATGCGCTCCAATCCGCCGGATGCACCGTGGGCGACCTGGTCAAGCTGACCGTGTTCCTGCGCGACATGGACGACCTCACGCCGTATCGGGACGCGCGGAACCGCTTTTTCGCCACAACGACCCCGGCCGCCGCGCCCGCGGTGACATTGGTCGAGGTATCCAGGCTCTATGGCCCCGACTTCCTGATCGAGATCGAGGCCGTTGCCGCCGCCTGACACCAGCCGCCATGCCCGGGATGCGCGACAAAACCCGTTACGGCAGCGCCCCGCACAGATCCGTCCCGGCCGATCGGCGGGTCAGCGTGATCTGAAACAGCGAGGGCCAGAATTTCCCGGTGACGAACAGCCGGTTGCCCTCCGCGTCATAGGCGATGCCGTTCAGCACGTCGGCGGTGCGGCCGACGCCGACGCGCGTGGCCAGATCGCTCAGGTCGACCAGGCCAACGACATGGCCGGTCGCCGGATCGACCCGGGCGATCACGGGGGTCTTCCAGATATTGGCGTAGATCTCGCCCTTGACCCACTCCAGTTCGTTCAGGTTCCGCAGCGGGCGGCTGTCGCAGGTGACGTGGATGCTGCCGGTCTGATTCAGCGTGTCCGGATCGAGCACGCGCAGGTCGCTGGTCCCGTCGCTCATGAACAGGCGGGTGCTGTCCTTGGTCAGCGCCCAGCCCTCACCCTTGTAATGGAAGTCGGAGATTTGCCTGAATGTTTTGAGATCGTATATGAATCCGATTTCGGTCGTGTAGGTCAGGCCGATCAGCCGATCGTTCCAGATGACGATGCCTTCGCCAAAGTATTTCGGAGCGAGATCGTGCTCCTGCACCACCTGGCCCGTGGTCAGCACGACCTTGCGGATCGAGGAATGGCCTTCCAGCCCGGTGCTCTCGTAGAGAAACCCGTTCTGATAGATCAATCCCTCGGTAAAGGCCCGCGGATCGTGCGGGTAGGTCTTCTGCACGACGATGCCGTATTCGGGGACCTCGGCACGGGCGGGGTGGAACGCGGCGGCGGCCAGGCCGAGGATGAACCCGGCCACCGTGCTGAACGTCCGCATCGTCATGTTCGCCATGGTCAGTCTCCGCGCCGGCTGCGATCCTGCCGGGTCGGGCCGCCCTCGGCAACCGCTCGGCGCGGCGGGAGTGTTCAGCTCTGTTTGGCGATGATCTTGTTCTTGATGCCGTTATAGACGCCCTGGGGCAGGATCTTCTTGCTGACCAGGTCGTCCTTGCCCTTGTAGGGCCGGCCCTTGATGATCGCCGCGGCGCGGGACGGCCCGATGCCGGGAAGCTTGTCCAGATCGGCGGCCGAGGCGGAGTTGATGTCGACCAGCGCTGCCGCGGGCGCGGTCGTGGCTTTCGGCGCCGCGGTGGTCGTGGTCGCGGTTGGGGCCGGTTTGGTGGTGGGGGGTGTCGTCTGGCTCGTCTGCGCCGCCGCCGGCAGCGCCAGCACGGCGCCGAGGGCGGCAAGGATAACGAATTTGCTGATCCGCATGAGGGTCGCCTTTATCTGTCGTGACGCGTCGGGAGACGCACAGACTGTGTGGACACCTGTGTTGCCATATCGGCCGCCGGTTGGAAAGCGCGGGCGGCCCGGTGCGCGCTGAAGCAGTGCCGCGACCTGCTGATCCCGCGCACCGCCGACTGCCACGACAGTTTCTGGCATTAAGCCCCATCGTCCCGATGCGGCGCTAAGCTGGTGACTGAAGCGCCTGGTATTACTCAATGTCCTCCAGACTGAACTGCTCAGCCTCCTCGTCGTAACTGAACAGCTCCGCGTACCGACCCCAGCCGATCACCGTCCGCAACGTATCGGCCGCGTAACTCGGAGACATGTGATCTTCCAGCTCATCCCGGAAACGAACCGCCGAGGCCCGGTGGTTCCACCGCTCATCCAGCACCTGCCGGATCATGTTCACCAGAGGCACATGCTGCCGCAGCGCCTCGCTGAAAATCCGCTTGCGCTCATCCACCTCGGCATTGACGAAAGCACGTCCCGCGTCGGTCAGCAGGATGTCGCCTTCCTCCAGCACCGCGAAGCCGAGCAACTGCAGCGTCTCGCCGAGCGGCAGGATGTCGTCCACCTCGTATTGCAACGATCCCGCCAGCGCCGGCAAGTCGGCCCGCCCTTCGTAGGGTTCCGCCGCCAGGGTCTCCATCAGGCCCGACATCGCATTCGTGCCCACCGACTGCAGCGGCGTCGCCAGCGGCGAGGGCGCCGGAGCGGAGGGCAACCGGGGCTCCACCGGCTTCCGCCGCGTCATGATCCCGTAGATGTCGTCCACCATCTGCCGGAAATCCGCATCCAGGCGGTTGCGCGGATGCGGGAACGGCACCTTCAGCTCATGCGCCACCCGCCCGGGGTTGGACGAGAACACCAGGATGCGGTCGCACATCAGCACCGCCTCCTCAATGTTGTGGGTCACCATGAGCACCGACTTCACCGGCAGCTTGCCGTCCACCCACAGGTCGATCAGGTCGGTGCGCAGCGTCTCCGCGGTCAATACGTCCAGCGCGCTGAACGGCTCGTCCATCAGCAGCAGGTCCGGATGCACCACCAGCGCGCGCGCGAGCCCGACGCGCTGGCGCATGCCGCCCGACAGTTCCTTCGGATAGGCGTTCTCGAATCCGCCCAGGCCGATCATGTCGATGGCGCCCTCGGCGCGGCGTTCGCGCTCGGCGCGGGGAACGCCGCGGGCCTCCAGGCCGAGTTCGACGTTCTCCTGCACCGTCAGCCAGGGAAACAGCGCGAAACTCTGGAACACCATCGCCACGCCGTCGGTCGGCCCCGACAGCGGCACGCCCCGCCACGTGACGCTGCCCGCGGTCGGCTTCAGCAGCCCGGACACGATGCGCAGCAGGGTAGACTTGCCGGACCCGGAGCGGCCGAGCAGCGCGACGATCTCGCCCTCATGCAAGGTCAAATTGACGTCGTCCAGCACCACCAGATCGGCGTTGGCCTCCTTGTGGTAGGCCTGCCGGCAGCCCTTCACGTCGATCAGGCAGGGGCGGATATCGACGGCTGTATCCATGTTGGTATCCTCAGGCCAGGGTCAGGCGCCGCTGCGCGTACGCATACATCGGCCGCCAGAGCAAGCGGTTGAACAGAACGACGAAGGCGGACATCACGACGACGCCGAGCACAACCCGCGCCATGTCCCCCTTGTCCGTCGCGTCGGCGATATAGGCGCCCAGGCCGTGCGCCTGAAGCTTGGTATCGCCCCAGGATGCCACCTCGGCCACGATGGCGGCGTTCCACGATCCGCCGGAGGCGGTGATCGCCCCCGTCACATAATACGGGAAGATCCCGGGGATGATCACTTTCCGCCACCAGAGCCAGCCGCCGATGCGGAAATTGGCCGCGACCTCCTTCAGGTCGCCCGGGAAGGCGGCGGCGCCGGCCACCACGTTGAACAGGATGTACCACTGCGTGCCCAGCACCATCAGCGGCGTCAGCCAGATGTCCGGGCTGAGGTGGAAATACACGATAAACAGCACGACTGGCGGAAACAGCAGATTGGCCGGGAACGCCGCCATGAACTGAGCCACCGGCTGCGCCCGCCGCGCCCACACCGGCCGCAGCCCCAGCCAAACGCCAATCGGCACCCAGACCAGGCTGGCGATGATCATCAGGACGACGACGCGGAGCAGGGTGATCAACCCCAACAGCACAGCTTCCTCGACATCCGACCATTTCAGTGCCTGGGACGCGAACTCCTGCACCCGCCAGACCGCCCAGCCGAGCACCGCCAGCAGCACGGCGATCCAGATGGCGTCGATGATCCGCGACGGCTCCGACTGGCGCATGGAGCGCGGGCCGCCGGTGAACGACAGGCGCAGGCCGCCGATATAGGCCGCCGCGTCGCCAAACGCCTCGCCGAAGAATTTTAACAGGCGGGTGCGGCGCATCAGCCGCAGCATCCATGGGTCGGATGCGGTCGTGCCCGCGGTGGTTTCGAAGCGGAACTTGGCGGACCACGCGACCAACGGGCGGAACAGCAACTGGTCGTACGCCAGGATCACGATCAGCATCGCCAGGATCGCCCAACCGACGGCGACGATGTCCCGCTGCTCCAGCGCCAGGGCGACGTAGGATCCGATGCCGGGCAGCTTCCAACTGTTGTTGCCGACGGTCACGGCCTCGGACGCGACGACGAAGAACCAGCCGCCGGACATCGACATCATGGTGTTCCACACCAGGCCGGGCGCGGCGAACGGGACCTCCAGCCGCCAGAATTTCTGCCATCCGGTCAGATGGAAGCTGGTCGAGCACTCCGCCAAATCGGCCGGGACCGTCTTCAGCGACTGGTACATGCTGAACGCCATGTTCCAGGCCTGGCTGGTGAAGATCGCGAAGATCGCCGCCAGTTCCAGCCCGAGCACCTGGCCCGGGAACAGGCTCATGAAGAACACCACGGTGAACGTCAGGAACCCCAGGATCGGCACCGACTGCAGCACGTCGAGCACCGGCACCAGAACCAGCGCGGCGCGGCGGCTCTTGGCGGCGGCGGTGCCGTAGGTGAAGGTGAAGAACAGCGAGGCGGCCAGCGCCGCGAACATCCGGATCGTCGTGCGCAGCGCGTAATTCGGCAGGTTCCACGGATCGAGGCTGATTTCGGTCGCGCCTGGTGCGTCGATACGCTTCAGCGTGCCCTCGGCGACATGCCCGAACGCGATCAGGGCGCCGATGACGCAGACGAACGCGACGGCGTCCCAGAGGTTGGGCAGGCGCCATCCGGCCGCCATCGATGGGTATTTCGTGGCTGACATGTCGTTGAAGCTGATTGTCCGCGGCAGGGTTGCGCAGCCGCCCTGTTAGCCCGCCCGCACCAACCCTGTCACGCCCGAAAGGCGTTGCAGTTCGATGACATCACGGCTGGTTCCGGGTGATCAGCCGCCCAGCCTTCGCGGACGTCGCGCCTTCGCCATAGACATAGGCGGACTTCCCGTTCACCCACGTTTCCAGAATCCCCGGCGAGGCCAGTTGGGGCGCATCGTAGTTGGCGATATCGCGCACCGTGTCCGGATCGAACAGCACGAGATCGGCATAGGCACCCTCCCGGATCACGCCGCGGTCCACCATGTCGAACACCGCGGCCGTGTGGCCGGTCATCTTGCGCACCGCTTCTTCCAGGCTGAACAGCTTGAGGTCGCGGCTGTAATGGCCCAGCACGCGGGGAAACGTGCCCCACAGGCGGGGATGCGGGAATTCATCGTGCGGCAGGCCGTCGCTGCCGATCATGGCGAGGCGATGCGACAGAATGCGCTGCACGTCGGGTTCGTCCATCTGATAGTAGATCCCGCCCGCCGGCAGCAGCCGTTCCGCGGCCTCGCGCAACTCCAGTTTCCACGCGGCGGCGATGTCGTGCAAAAACCGGCCGGCCATGTCCGGGTGCGGCACCGACCAAGTGATCCGCACCGGCACGTCCGGCCGCACACGATGCGGCATCAGCACGGTGGAACTGGCGTCATAGGGATAGACGTCGAAATCGACCTTCTGTCCTGCGGCGGCGCTGTCGATGAGCTTCAGCGTCTCGACGCTGCGGCCGAAATTCTCCGGCATCGTGCATTTGTGGTGGCTGATCACCACGGGTGCATCGACGGCGCGGCCGATCTTGAGGGTTTCCTCGATCGACTGCAGGACGTTGGCCGCCTCGTCGCGCATGTGCGTGACATACATGCCGCCGGTGGCGCGCAGGGCTTCGGCGACGGCGATCACCTCGTCCGTCGGCGCCATCATGTTGGGCGGGTAATACAGGCCGGTGGAAAAGCCGGAGGCGCCCTCGACCAGCGATTGCAGCAGCCGCGACTGCATGTAGGCAGCCTCGCGGTCGGTCGCGGCGCGGTGGGTGTCACCGCCCATCGCCTCGATCCGCAGCGACATGTGGCCAATCAGGGCGTAGGTGTTGACCGGCGGCGGCTCGCGCTTGAGCTGGTCGGCGTATTCGCCGAAGCTGCCGAAGCGATACCAGCTTGCGTCGCCGAGCAGATCCAGCGGCGGCGGCGGGCGCGACGTCATCCGCGCCGGAGACAGCGAGACTCCGCAGTTGCCGACGACCACGGTGGTGACGCCCTGCGACATCTTACACAGCATGCATTCTGGACCGCACAGCACCGCGCGGTCGTCATGGGTGTGGGCGTCGATGAAGCCCGGCGCCAGCGCCAGGCCGTCGGCGTCGACCTCCCGGTCCGCCGCCCAGGCGCCGAGGTCGCCGACGGCGACGATCTTGTCCCCCATGACGGCGACGTCGGTTCGCACGCGCGGGCTGCCGAGGCCATTGAAGACGTTGGCATCGCGGATAATCAGATCGCAGCGCAGCGTCATGGCTTGCCCCCTCCGTTCCGTTGGTAGATTAGGCTTTTGACATTAATCCGGAGAGTGCCGCCGTGACCATCGCCGATCTGTGTCTTCTCGCGGCCGTCATACTGACGATCGCCTCGATCGCGCCAGCCAAGCTGGATCGGGAGTTCGACAACGCCAATCCGCGCGACCCCGCATACTACAAACTCGGTCTGCGCGCGCGAGCGCAGGCGGCGCATCTGAACGGGTTCGAGGCGTTTCCGTTCTTCGCCGCCGCGGTGATCCTGGCGGAGATGCGGGGTGCGTCGCAGGGGTGGGTGAATGTGCTGGCGGTCGCGTTCATCCTGGCGCGGATCGTTTACGTGGGGATGTATCTGACCAACCGCGCGACGCTGCGGTCGGTCGTCTGGTCGGTGGCCTTCCTGATCAACGTTGCGATCTTTTTCTCGCCGGCCTGGGCGGGGCGGTGACGCACGGCCCCGTCATGGCCCGGCTTGTCCGGGCCTCCCCCGCCAGCACGTGCCGCAAGAGGTGGCCCGGACGAGCCGGGCCATGACTGGGGATCACGCCGCCAGCTTGTCCGCGCGGATGTCCTTGATGTCCCGGAACGTCAGCGCCGGGGCCAGTTCCTCCGCCCGGCGCATCATGAAAGCCGAGGTCGCCAGGAACACCGGGTCGCCATCGACATCGTCCGCCATCGCGTTGCGGTTGTCGGCGACGAACTTCGCCAACGCCACTTTGTCGGCGGAGAAAATCCACCGCGCCAGCGAGAACGACGACGTTTCGAAGCCGATCGCCACGCCATACTCGGCACCCAGCCGGGCCTGTAGCACATCCAACTGCAACGTTCCGACGACGCCGACCAGGGGAGCCGATCCGTCCTGGGGACGGAACAATTGGACAACGCCTTCCTCGGCCAGTTCCACCAACGCCTGACGCAGCTTTTTCGCTTTCATCGCGTCGTCCAGGCGCACCCGGCGGAGGATTTCCGGGGCGAAGTACGGAACGCCGGTGAACTGGATGTCCTCGCCCTCGGTCAGCGTGTCGCCGATGCGCAATGTGCCGTGGTTGGGGATGCCGACAACATCGCCGGCGAACGCCTCGTCGGCGATTTCCCGCTCCCGGGCGAAAAAGAACTGCGGCGCGTGCAGGGGAATCGATTTGCCGGTGCGCACCTGTTTCAGCCGCATGCCGCGCACCAGCCGCCCGGAGCAGACCCGCGCGAAGGCGATGCGGTCGCGATGGTTCGGGTCCATGTTCGCCTGGATCTTGAACACCAGGGCGGTCAGACCTTCCTCGGTCGCCTCGACGGTGCGCTTGTCCCCCGGCTGAGACCGCGGCTTCGGCCCGTACTCCGCCAGTCCGTCCAGCAGATCGGCCACCCCGATGTCCTTGATCGCGCTGCCGAAATAGACCGGCGTCAGGTGGCCGGCGTTGAAGCTTTCCAGGTCGAACTCGGGCAGCGCCGAGCGCACCAGATCGACCTCGTCGCCGACGGCCTGAAGCCGCGGGTCGGATTGCGGCAGGTCGGTCAGCAGGTGCATCTCCCGCTTGCGCAGGTCGTAGGTGCCGGCGAACTCCGCGGCTCGGCCGATGGGCCAGGTGACCGGGCAGGTATCCAGCGCCAGGGTGGAGGCGACCTCGTCGAGCAGTTCGATCGGGTCACGCGCCTCGCGGTCCATCTTGTTGATGAAGGTGATGATCGGGATGTCGCGCAGGCGGCAGATCTCGAACAGCTTGCGGGTCCGCGCCTCGATGCCCTTCGCCGCGTCGATCACCATCACCGCGGAATCGACCGCCGTCAGGGTGCGGTAGGTGTCTTCGGAAAAGTCCTCGTGGCCGGGGGTGTCGAGCAGGTTGAACACGCAGCCTTGGTATTCGAAGGTCATCACCGAGGTGACGACGGAGATGCCGCGGTCCCGCTCGATCCCCATCCAGTCGGAGCGGGTGCGCCGCCGCTCGCCCTTGGCGCGGACGTTGCCGGCGAGCTGGATCGCGCCGCCTGCCCGCAGCAGGTGCTCGGTGAGCGTGGTCTTGCCGGCGTCGGGGTGGGAGATGATAGCGAAGGTGCGGCGGCGGGCGATTTCGGCGGTGGGGTCTGTGCTCATGCCGGGTGCTTAGCACGCTGGGCAGTAGGGCGAAAACGCACTATATCCGGCTGCACATACTGCACGCAGGAGGCGGCGGATGGATTGGACGGACTGCGAGTTGATCGAGCGCGTGCCCGGGAAACTGTCGGGCGCTCCGGTGATCGTCCATTCCCGTGTTCGTCCGGATGATCTGATCGTCAATCGCGACGAAGGTCCGGAATGGCTGGCGGCGAATTTTTCTCTGCCGTTGCGGGCGGTAAGGACCGTGCTCGACTTCCATGACCGCATGACACGTGTCGCGCATTCTGCTTGATCAGAACCTTCCCCGCGCCGCCTCCGCCTGAGGATACCGATCGCCCTGCACCGCGATCCTGGCCACGGCCGCCTCGATGCTCCGCACATCCTCCGGCGTCAGATCGATCCCGGCCGCGGCGATGTTTTCTTCCAGCCGGTGCAGCTTCGTCGTGCCGGAAAGTGGAACGATCCAGGGCTGGCGCGCCAGCAGCCAGGCCAGTGCGATCTGCGCCGGCGTGGCACCCTTCCGCCGCCCGATGTCCTCCAGCAAATCGACCACGGGCCGGTTGGCCTTGCGGGCCTCCGGCGTGAACCGCGGCAGGCTGGCGCGGTTGTCGTTGCCGCCGAACGCCGTCGTCTCATCGATCGCACCGGTCAGGAAGCCGCGCCCCAGCGGACTGTAGGGCACGAAGCCGATCCCGAGTTCCTCGCAGAGCGGCAGGATGGAGGCTTCGGGGGCGCGATACCAGAGGGAGTATTCGCTCTGGATCGCCGTCACCGGCTGCACTGCATGGGCGCGCCGGATGGTGTCGGCGCCAGCCTCGGACAGGCCGAAATGCCTGACCTTGCCCTGCGCGATCAGCTCCCTGACGGCGCCGGCGACATCCTCTATCGGCACGGCGGGATCGACGCGGTGCTGGTAGAACAGGTCGATGGTGTCGGTCCGCAGCCGCTTGAGCGACGCCTCGGCGACCGCGCGGATACGCTCGGGGCGGCTGTTCGGCTCGCCGGTCCCGCCTTCGCCGAGGTCGAAGCCGAACTTGGTGGCGATGACCACGTGCTTGCGGAATGGCTCCAGCGCCTTGCCCACCAGGTCCTCGTTGGTGAAGGGGCCGTAGACCTCGGCGGTGTCGAAGAACGTGACGCCGCGCTCGACGGCCTGCCGGATCAGGGCGATCATCTCGGCCCGGTCCGGGGCCGGGCCGCGGTGATGGTTCATCCCCATGCAGCCCAGGCCGATGGCCGAAACCTGAAGGCCGCTGCGGCCAAGGGTGCGCTTGTTCATATCGCTGCCTCTCTCTGTCGGGCGAGAGGGCGAACCGCCCCCTCCGATCGCACTTGTCCCGCGATGTGGAGGGTGCGCGCGCGGAGTTTTAGATGCCGCGGCCCGAATAGACTTTTAAGCCGGCCTTCTGAAAAATGGCGCTGACGCTCATCAGCCAGGCCGGGTCCCCTAGACGGGGACCCGGCCGCCCTTCACTCGGAGACGGAGGCGCTGATGAACGGCGCGTTGTCCTGGCGGCACACGGCGCCCTTCGGCGGCAGCGCCAGGTTGATGAAGTAGTCGCTGACATAGGTATTGGCGCAGGTGCTCGGGTCGCCGCCGTCGGCGTGCCCATAGCCGCGGATTGTCAGCAGGCGCGCGTTGGCCAGCGACTCGGACAAGGCGATCGCCTCGCTGTAAGGTGTGGCCGGGTCGACGGTGTTGTTGATCAGCAGGATCGGGTTTGCGGTCGGATGATTCCAGGGCCCGGTGTATTGATCCGCAGCGGTGGCCCGCCAGGCGGCGCACTGCTCGTCGAGCCAGACCCAGTAAGGGCCGACAATACCGGCCCGCTTTGTCGCCAGATCGGCGAGCCCGTAATAGGCGTCCGGATCATGCGGATTAGGCGCTTCGGCGCACTTGACCGCCAGCACCTGCACCACCTGCTGACCCTGCACCGAAGGTTGGTTCGGTGGGTAGCGGGACGGGTCCATGCTGCCCTCCCAAAGCGCTTCCAGGGTATTCGCCAGCGTTGGCCAGCCCGGCACCTGATAGATCGAGTTGACCACGGTGGTGACCACCAGATCATAGTTGTAGGTCACATCGCCGACGATGACCGGGGTCGTCAGCAGGCGCTGCGCCAGGGACCGCCACTTGGCCCTTGTCGCGGCGGGACTGCCGGCCGAGAAGGCGCACTGTTCCACGGACGACTGGCCACAGAAGCTGAGAAACGCATCCAGGGTCTTCGCAGTCCCTTGTTCGGCGTTTTGCCGCAGTGCGACGTCGAGGGTGGGATTGTCATCGCCGTCGTTCGTCCAGGCGGTCGGATCGACGTTACCCAGGAACATCATGGCCCGAACCTTGTCCGGGAACAGGTTGGCGTACACGGTGCCCAAAAAGGTGCCGTAGGAGTTGCCCTGGTAGGTCAGTTGCGCATCGCCGACGGCCTGCCGCAGCAGGTCGAGGTCCCTGGCCGAATCCGCGGTTGAGACGTGGGACAGTAAATAGGCGCTGCTGCTGTTGGCGCAGGTCTGCGCGATATAGGCCCAGCCGTCGATCCAGGCCTGGCGCTGCTCCGGCGTCACCGGCACTCCCGCGGGAAGCCTGGCCTCGTAGTCCGCCTCCTCCTGCGGCGAGCCGAAACACTGTACCGAGGTGGTGTTGCTGCCGTTTGGCGGCGCGCCGATGCCGCGCGGATCCCAACTGATGATGTCGAAGCGTTCGTGCAGCGCTTCGGGAAACAGCACCGGGGATCCCGTCGCCGGCAGCGTCAATACTATCGGCAGAAACACCGTGCCGGCGGCGCCCGGACCACCGGCATTCCAGAACAGCGATCCGATGCGGTTGGCCTGGTCGGTCGCCTTATGGCGGATCAGCCCAAGGTTGATGGTCTGGCCCTGCGGCGCCGAATAATCCAGCGGAACCTTTGCGGTGGCGCAGTCGAAGCCCGCCAGGGCCGGCGTGCAGGGCTGCCAATTGAGCACCGGCACCGTCGGCGAACCTCCGGCGGCAGCCGAATGCGGCAAGGCGAGCAGTCCGGCAACAGTCATCCCGGCCGTGGCGGATAATAACGATCGTCGTAAACGAGCCGGAACAAAATATTGAACTGGATTTTCCATTTGGATGCCCCGAAGTTTTATTTTGGTTCCATCAGTAACTAAGTTCTCGATAAGAAAAGATCAAATTCTTAACCGTGGCAAGCGTCATCCCGATCACGGTTCCGTTGTCATAATTTTATGTTCCGGGTTCTGATCCTGAAGCCCAAATGATGCCGCAACGGCCGGCATGAGCAGCAGCACGGGCACAGCCGACGCAGCGGCGCTTCCGCGCGGACCCGGGCGGGGATCTGGAAACATCGCTGCAAAACAGCCCGGGCGGCAGCGAATGACCGCTTCAGGACAATCAGTCAAACAACAGGTGCAATGTTCACGAACCGGCGAGTCTTTGCGGTGCGGGTTGACAATTATCATCTGCCGATCACCATGGGTGGCGAAGTCATAATGTAAGAACATCGATCAAGGCAAGGCCAGCTATCCTTTCCCCGGGGAAGTCATTCTTTTGTTCAAACGCCGCTCTGTCCTCGGCGCCATGGCGCTTGCGCCGCTGGCGCTTCGCACTTCGGCCGCCCGCGCCGGCGCAACCGGCTCCGGGCCGTCTTTCACCCCGGCGCTGATCGCCGAGATCGAAGCGCTGATCGTGCAGAATATGCCGGTATTCGATATTATCGGTACCGCGATCGCATTGATCCAAAATGGCGAAGTGATATACGCGAAAGGTTTCGGTGTGCGGGACCTGCAGACCGGCGCGCCGTATACCGTCGATAGCGTGCATCGGATCGCTTCGACGACCAAGTCCATGACGTCAATGCTGAACGCGATGCTTGTCGATGAGGGGCAGTATGGCTGGGACACGCTGGTACGGACCATCTCAACCCGCTACCGGTTCCCGACGCAGGAACTGACCGACTCAACCACCGTGCGCCACATGTTGAACATGAGCACGGGTCTCGGGGAGAGCGAAATCGAACCCTACATCGACCTTCAGACTCCGCGCGTCTTTTTCCGGACCCTTGCGACTCTGCCTGTCCTGGCACCGCCGCAGACAGAATATTTCTATAACGATTACGTTTATGCCGGCGCAGGTTACCTGTATCTTCTTCAGCAGGGCACGGCACTCGGCAACCTGCCTGAAGCCTATGCGGCGCTGATGAAGCAAAGACTGTTCGAGCCGATGGGCATGCCGACGACGGCGATCACGAGTGATCCTACGACGCTGAGTGACAACGTATCGAAATCCTATGGCTTCGACCTGCGCTATGACGAGCAACCGAATCAGGTGCAGCCCTACCTGAAGGCGGAGATGGTCAGCCCGTCCGGCGCGACCTCCACGACGCTGCTTGAGATGGCCCGCTATCTTATTACGCAATTGAATGGCGGCGTCACACCCGACGGAACCCGGATCGTCTCGAGCGAGGCCCTGGCGGAAACCTGGAAGGGCGTGATGACGGTCTCGACAAACCCCCCGGCAGCCTATGCCATGGGCTGGATGCAGGTCGTTGTCGACAAGATCCCGTACACCTGGCACAACGGCAGTGTCGACAGTTTCAAGACCGACATGTCGATGCTTCCGGAGGGCAATCTCGGAATCCTTATCTTCTCCAATACCGAGTCCGGGACAACCTTCCATCAGGCGATTCGCGGCCATATCATTGAGCGGCTGTATAATTTGGAGCAAACCGCCGTGGCGGCAGCGCAAGCCGCCTACGCCAGTGCCCAAGCCGTGGTGCATGCCCTGAAAGAGGCCATCACGGCCTATCAGGTGCCGGAGGAAACGATTGCGCCTTTTCTCGGCCGCTACGAGAAGGGATGGACTGTCCAACACATAGACGGGGTGCCGATGGTGACCCGGACCGATGGCGTTCAGTGGGTGCTGCTTCCGACGGCCGACGGATACCGGGTCTGCTCGACCACCTACAGCAACGGCTTTCAGGATGCGGTCGCGTTCGTCACCGACACCGGCGGTCAAGTCCACATGCAGATCACCAATCCGAACGAGAACAACGCTCTCGTCGATCAGGTGAGCCGCCTGTCCCCTGACACATAGCGACTGCGCCTGGTCACCGTGAATTTGCGCAGTTGAGCGGCGTCCGGCATCGGGCCCGCGTCTGTTCAACTCATGAGCACTCGCCCTTACACGAACATCATCAGGCCAGCCGGAACCGGTCCCTGCTCGGCCGACAGATCATGCGTTTCCACCTGACCTGTCGTTGCGTCATGGAGCGGCGCAAGTTTTGCTACGGACGGGCATCAGGGTTGCGAACCGGAAGCAGTCACGTCGCTTGAGGCCGAAGAGTTTGTGACGAACGGCGCGTTGTCCTGCTGGCAAACTGTCCCTTTCGGTGGCAGTCCCAGGTTGATGAAGTAGTCACTGACATAGGTGTTGGCACAGGTGCTCGGGTCGCCGCCGTCGGCGTGCCCATAGCCGTGGATCGTGAGCAGGCGAGCGTTGGCCAGCGTTTGCGACAAGATGACCGCCTGGCTATAACCCGTGGCCGGGTCGAACCATGCCCATGTATCAAATTCTACGCCGATTGGTATTGTTGGTATTATCGTGTTTTCTATGCTCCTTGTCAAGAACATAATGCGAACGGCGTCCTGCCAGCCGCGGACTGTTAGTCCCCGACATTCGACACTGCAGGTACGTGGCTGTGTCGCGGTGACCCCACCCCGCAAACCGCCCGCGCCGGTAACCATCCGCATCGACCGCATAGGGTCAGAGGGCGACGGCATCGGCCGTCTCCCCGACGGCACGCCACTCTACGTGCCGCTGTCTCTTCCCGGCGAGCACGTCCTCGCCCACCCGCTGCGCACCATCGGCGACGGCTGGCAGGCCGAAGCCAAGGCAATCGACGATCGCAGTGAGGCGCGCGTGGAACCTCCATGCGCGCATTTCGGCCGCTGCGGCGGCTGCGTGCTGCAGCACTGGCGCGACGCCGAGTATCGCGCCTGGAAGGCCGGGCTCCTGTCCTTCGCGCTGCGCCAGGCCGGGTTCGAGGTGCCGGAGCCGTTGCCCTTCCACCCCGGCCTGCCCGGCGAGCGGCGCCGCATCGACTTCGCGGTGCGCCGCGCCGGGGGCCGGATCATCCTCGGCCTGCACGGTCCGCGTTCGGCCGAGGTGATCGACCTGACCGACTGCCTGGTCCTGCATCCGGCGCTGATGGCCCTGATGTCCCCGTTGCGCGGGCTGCTGAGCGGGTTGCGGGCGGTGAAGCGCGAGGCGTCGGTGGTGATCAACCTGCTCGACTCCGGCCCCGACATGCTGCTGCGGACCGACGCGGCGCTGAACCAGGACGATCGCAACGCCCTGACGGCGTTCGCCCACCGGCACGCCCTGCCGCGCATCTCCTGCGCCGAGGCGGGTGCCACGCCCGAGACGATCTGCCTGCTGCGCCCGCCGGTGACCGCGATGTCCGGGGTCTCGGTGCGGCCGCCGCCCGGCGCTTTCCTGCAAGCCACGGCGGAGGGCGAGGCGGCGATCATCGCCGCCGTGCTGAAGGGCCTTCCCGCCCGGATCACCGGCAAGACCCGCGTCGCGGAACTCTATTCCGGCTGCGGCACGCTGACCTTCGCCCTGGCCCCCGCCGTGCGGGTCGCGGCGTTCGAGGGCGACACCGCATCGGTCGCCGCGCTGAAGCAGGCGATCAACCAGGGCGGCCTGGCCGGCCGGATCGAGGCGGCGCAGCGCGACCTGGCGCGGCAGCCGCTGTCGGCGAAGGAACTGGCGGCGTTTGGCGGGGTCGTGCTCGACCCGCCGCACGCCGGCGCTGCGGCGCAGATCGGGCAGATCGCGGCGGCGCGCGTGCCTGTGGTGGTCTACGTCAACTGCAACCCGGCGACACTCGGTCGGGACGCCAAGGTGCTGCGCGCCGCCGGCTACCGCCTCGACCACGCCGCCGCCATCGACCAGTTCCTGTGGTCGGCGCGGCTGGAGAGTGTATGCATCTTCCGGCGGGGTTAGGCGACGCCCGGGAATAAGCGAATCCGGGGGTCCGTCCCCCCTTCCGTCATGGCCCGGCTTGTCCGGGCCACCCCCGCGAGCACGTGCGGCGACAGGAGGCCCGGACGAGCCGGGCCATGACGTTTTGGGAAGCCGTCGCCCTGAAGCGGTCATTCTTGGACGTCGCCTCAGCGCCAATCTGCGTTGCCTGTTGCTGTCCGGCTTGGTCGCGCATCATAGTGCGGCCCTGCCGAGGAAGATCCCGTGTCCCAGCCGACCGACCAAGCTGACGCCATCAACCAGGCCGCCGATCTCGCGCGGGACATCGCTCCCGATCTCGATATGGTTCTCATCACCCATTACCCCGATGCCGAGACGCTCGACACGCTTCGTCCGGGTGACACCGACCTGCGGACCGCCCTCGCCGTGAACCGGGCGGTCGCCAGCGAGATGCTGGATGCCGGGGTGGAGGTTTTGGTTCAGCGCGCCGACCGGGCGGCCTTTCGGCGCTGGATGGCCGATCGCGATGATACGCCGGAGAGCCGCCTCGCCTGGATCGATCGGGCCCGCCTCCTCCGGGGTTCGGCCGCGTTGGAGGTTCTCGGCCTCAAGGGGTCGAACGCGCCCCCGCGTGAGACCTTCGGCAAGGCTCCGGGACCGATCGCCGACCAACTGCTGGAAGCGTTTGCCGAGGAGGAGAGTGACGAGTTCGACGACCTGGTTCAGGCGCTCATGGCCGCCGGGCGGATCGACGTCCTCGACCTTGCGGTCCGCAAACTCCGGGAGCGCGAGGGCGATGAGGCCGGCGATGAGCTGAACTGGGTATTGCTGGTCGCGGCTGAAGGGGCACCCGTCGGTCCCTCGGGTTGGGCGGAGCTGGTTGCCCTGGCCGTTGCGCTGCCCCCCGGCGACTTGCCGGATGGAGAAGAGATCGGACAAGGATTGATCAAATCCGGCGCCCTGGACGATACCGAGGAGCTGCATCTGCTGCCCGGCTGGCGTTCGCCTGACGCCCTCGCCGAGCTGTCATTCGCGGCCGTGCGCCGAGTGCTGCTCGATCTGGTTGACGGCAAGCCGCCGCGCGATTTGCCGCCTGGCGACACGGATGAACTGAGCCGGCGCGGGTTCGGAGTGTTGCTCGGCCTGCGCATCGATTGGGCGATCCCGATCTGGGAGGAGATCGCCGCCGCCGGCGGCCTGCCGCAGGAGCCTGACGATGACGCCGCGGAGACACCGCAGGCGGCACGCCGGGCCGCCCGGTTCGACCAATGGCGTGGCCGCGTCTTTGAGGATAGCCAGGGCTGCGTGCCGCTGGACGTGGTGGCGTTCTCGCAGGTGGCGAACGCAATCGCGGACTTCCTCGCCGAGGCTGGCGAACAGATGGGCGGGCTCGAGGAAATCCGGGAATTCGTCGCGACATGCCGGCGCGAAGCGGGCGGCGATGAGGTCGTTTGTCATCTTGGAACCATCGCGGACGCCTTGGAACTGTCTGTCTATACGCAGGCCGGGCAACTGCTGGACAGATTGACGGTCCCGGCCGGCCGGCTTCCCCTGCCGGCCGAAGAGATGCCCCGGCTGATCGGCGGCTTCGTGCGCCTGGTGCAGGACCGTCCGGGCGGCTAAGGCGACACCGGAAATAGCGAACCCCTTGTCCCGTCATGGCCCGGACTAGTGTTTAGACAACTAGCCGGGCCATGACGATCAACGAAGCCATCGGGCTATAGCGGCGACCGGACGTGTCTCAACCTGCGGGTGGTGGCACGCAGAGCCGCAGGTGTCCTGCGATTTGCGACCGGAGCCTCCGCCGCCTACAACTCGCGCATGACCCACCGTCCCACCCCGCCGATCGTGTCCACCCCGGACGTCGAAATTGAATCCGAGAACCGCGTCTGGTCCGGGCGCTTCCCGGTCGACATCGTCAAGTTCCGCAACCGCCGCTTCGACGGCGCCATGTCGGGACTTCGCACGTGGGAGCTGTGGCGCCGCGGCCGGGCCTCCGCGCTGATCCCGTATGATCCGGTCGCCGACGTCGTCGTGCTGATCGACCAGTTCCGCCTGCCCGCGCTGGCCGCCGGCCTCGATCCCGTGCTGGTCGAGCTGCCCGCCGGGCTGTGCGAAGACGGCGAGGACCCCGTCGCCACAATCCACAGGGAAATGCTGGAAGAAATGAATCTGTCAGCGGATCGGATAGAAACGATTGGCAGGTTTATTTTAACGTCCGGCGGGGCGGATGAGGTTTGCCATCTTTATGCCGGGCGGGTCGCTGCACCTTCGGCCGGTGAGGACGGCATCGCCGGATACGGTGGCGAAATATCGGAAAACGAGGACATCCGCGTCCGCGTCTGGCCCGCCGCCAAAGCCATCGAAGCGGCGTTCGCCGGGGAATTCAGCAACGTCATGACCGCGCTCGCGTTGTTCTGGCTGGCGTCCAAGCGCGACGCTCTGCGGCAGACCTGGAGAAGCGCATGACCGAGCGCCTGTTCCTTGATAATCCCGCGCAGGCCAGCACCTCGGCGACGGTGACGGAGACCGGCCCCGATGGAATCGTGCTTGACCGCACCGTGTTCTACGCCCGCGGCGGCGGCCAGCCCGGCGACACCGGCGCGCTGCGTTGGAACGGCTGCGAAACGGCAATCGCCGACACGGTGAAGGGCGAGGGCGAGGCGATCGTGCACATACCGGCCGCGGATTCGATGCTGCCTCCGGTCGGCATGGCGGTCGAGGCGGCGATCGACTGGCCGCGCCGCCATGCACTGATGCGGATGCACACCGCGATGCATCTGCTGTGCAGCCTGATCAAAGGCGCCGCGGTCACCGGCGGGTCGGTTGGCGCCGACAAGTCGCGGCTGGATTTCGACCTCCCGAATCCGCCGAAGAAGGAGGACATCGAGGCGGAACTGAACGCCCTGATCGCCGCGGATCATCCGGTGCGGATCGAATGGGTGGACGAATCCGTTCTGGATACCGATCCCGACATCGTGCGCACGATGTCGGTAAAGCCGCCGCGCGGCACCGGGCGGTTGCGGCTGATGCGGATCGGGGCAGGGGATTGTTTGGTCGATTTGCAGCCCTGCGGCGGCACGCATGTTTCGAGGACCGGTGAAATCGGTCCGGTCCGGGTGCTGAAGATCGAGAACAAGGGCAAACAGAACCGCCGGATCATCATTGCGCCGGCAGACACCGGCGAAAGTGGCTGATCCCGGACTGCTCCTGTCCACAGGCTGAACAATCGGCCACGCCCTTGGGATATCGCGACCTGATGCCTATCTCTCCGGCTGGGGTTGTTGCATGACAGGAGCGGTTTCCCATGTCCATTTCCGACGTGCTGCGCGGCAAGGGCCATCAGGTGGTGAAGGTGCGCACCACCGATACGATCCAGGCCGCCGTCCGCAAACTGGCCGATCAGCGAATCGGCGCCGTGGTGGTGGAGGACGCCTGGATGAAGCCGGCGGGCATCTTCTCCGAGCGGGATTTCGTTAATGCGATGGCGGAATACGGCGCCCAGGCGCTGACGTTCCGGGTGGAGCGGCTGATGAGCTCGCCATTGGTGACCTGCCGCCCCTCGGACAGCGTCGAAACAGCTCTGGCGGCGATGACCCTCGCCAAGATCCGGCATCTTCCGGTGGAAGACGGCGGTCAATTGATCGGCATTGTCAGCATCGGCGACCTTGTCAAGCACCGGCTGGACGAGAAGGCGCTGGAGGCGAACGTGCTGCTGGATATCGCGCGGCTGCACGCCTGACCGACGCTGGAGACGCGGCTTCGACAACGACCCCGCGTCATGCCGGCGGATGTCGGCATCCACGCCTTTTCCCTGTGTAAACGAAGGCGTGGATGGCGGGCCCGCCATGACGGTTGAAGCCGCCGTGCCGATGGGTCAGACAAACGGCTGTTGAAATTAGATGAAACCCCTCAACGCATCGACAAGGTGACGGCACTGATCGTCCGTTCCCACGGTTATGCGCAGATAATCCGCGATCCGCGGCTTGGCGAAATGCCGCACCAGGATGGCGCGCTCGCGAAGCCTGTCCGCGAGCCACGTCCCGGAATGCCCTGCGTGGCGCGCGAAGATGAAGTTTGCTTGCGATGGCAGAACATCGAAACCCAGCGACGCGAGCGATTCCGCCAGCCATGAACGGCCTGCCACAACGCGGTCTCGCGTGCTCCGGAACCAGGCGTCGTCCTCGATCGCCGCGACCGCGCCGGCGAGGGCGAGGCGGTCCAGCGGATAAGAGTTGAAGCTGTCCTTCACCCGCACCAGTGCCTCGATCAGGGCCGGCCGGCCGATCGCGAAACCGACTCGCAGGCCGGCGAGCGAGCGCGACTTCGAGAAAGTCTGGATCACGAGCAGGTTTTCGTAGCGGGCTACCAGCGGAACCGCGCTTTCACCACCGAAATCGACATACGCCTCGTCAACCACCACGACCTGGTCCGGGTGGTCCGACAGCAGCGCCTCGATCGCGTCGCGTGGCAGGCCGATACCCGTCGGGGCATTCGGGTTGGCCAGAATGATCGCGCCGCACGGGCGCCGGTAGTCCTCGATCCGCACACGCATGCCGGCGTCCAGCGGCACCGTTTCGTAATCGATGCCGAACAGCGCGCAATATGTCGGATAGAAGCTATACGTTATGTCCGGAAACAGCAGCGGTGAGCCGTGCTTGAGCAGCGCGGGGAAGGTGTGCGCCAAAACCTCATCCGAGCCGTTCCCGGCGAACACCCGAGCGGAGTCGATGCCGTAATAATCAGCGATCGCCGCCCGCAGCCCGAGCGCTTGCGGGTCCGGATAAAGCCGCAGGCTGTCACGCGTCTCGGCCTCGATCGCGGCGAGGACACGCGGCGACGGTCCGTAGGGGTTCTCGTTCGTGTTGAGCTTGATCAATCCGTCGAGTTTCGGCTGTTCACCCGGCACGTAGGGCGACAGAGAGGCGACGACGGGACTCCAGAATCGGCTCATGAATGCACCTTGGGGATCAATTCGTTACCGTAAACCAACTCGTCTTTCCAGGTCATGTCCCAAGCGAGGCGCATAAGCATTGACCTGACAGATTTGGACCGGGTGATGCGATTGTGTCATAGCCGGCCGGGCCAAGCCCCATAGGCGTCAGGATAAGCGGTCACACGGAGCACGGCGTTCTCCACATTCGTCATGGCCCGGCTTGTCCGGGCCACCTGTCGCGGCACGTGCTCGCGGCGGTGGCCCGGACAAGCCGGGCCATGACGGTGAGAGAACAAGGCCCCGGGCAAACCTTTCCCTTGGCTTCCCCTTGTCCTGATACGCATGGGGCCAAGCCCGGCGACGACACACAGGCACCGACCGCACGCGCGCACATGAGCTCCCATCGCGTCGCATTTGCGGACAAGAAGGGCCATAACGGGTCGGGAAACTCGCTGTCAGGCAGCCGGACCGAACAGTTCCTCGATATCCGCCTCGCTCAGTTTCAGCGCACCCCCATGCTCCGAGTCCAGCACGCTGGCGACGATTGCCCGCTTCTTGTCCTTCAGCGCTTCCATCTTTTCTTCGATCGTTCCCAGCGTCACCAGACGGTGCACAAACACCTTCTTGGTCTGTCCGATGCGATGCGCCCGGTCGGTGGCCTGGTCCTCGACCGCCGGGTTCCACCAGGGATCGTAATGGATCACCGTGTCGGCCGCGGTCAGGTTCAGCCCCACGCCACCGGCCTTTAAACTGATCAGGAACAGCGGCACCTCGCCGGCCTGGAACTTCTTCACCGGCGTGGCGCGGTCCTTGGTATCGCCGGTCAGCGTCACGTAATCCACGCCGTCGTCCTTCAGGCGGTTCTCGATCAGCGCCAGCATCTCGGTGAACTGCGAGAACAGCAGCACCCGCCGCCCCTCGGCGAACATGATGCTGAGCATTTCCATCAGCCGGTCGAGCTTGGCAGAACCGGCCTTCGAGCGCGTCACGGTCTTCAGCTTCAGCAGCCGCGGGTCGCAGCACGCCTGACGCATCTTCAGCAGCGCATCCAGGATGATGATCCCCGACCGTGCCAATCCCTTCTGCGCGATCGCCGCCTGCACTTTCGCATGCATCGACAGCCGGATCGCCTCGTAGATCGCGCGCTGGTTCGCTTCCATCTCCACCGGCTCGACGATCTCGGTCTTCGGCGGCAATTCAGTAACGACTTCTTCCTTGGTCCGGCGCAACATGAACGGGCGGATGCGGTGGTTCAGCATATCCCGCCTCTCCACATCCCCACCTTTCTCGATCGGCGTGCGAAACCGTGTCTTGAAAGACTTCTGGCCGCCAAGAAAACCCGGGGCGAGGAAGTCGAACAGCGACCACAACTCACCCAAATGATTTTGCAGCGGCGTTCCCGACAGGCACAGCCGCTGCCGCGCCTTCAACCGCAGCGCCTGGCGCGTCGTCTCGGCGTTCGGATTCTTGATCGACTGGGCCTCGTCCAGGATCACCACATGCCATTCCTGCCCGGCCAGCACTTCATGGTCTCGCGTCAGTAATGGATAGGTCGAAAGCACGACATCGAAGGCGGCGATCTTGCCGAAGTTGCCCTTGCGTCCCGCCCCGTGCAGCGGCAGCACGGACAGTTCCGGCGCAAAACGAGCTGCCTCGGCCGTCCAGTTCGGGATCAAACTGGTCGGGCAGACGATCAGCGACGGCCGATCGAGCCGGCCGGCGGCTTTTTCGATCATCAGGTGGGCGAGGGTTTGCACGGTCTTGCCCAGCCCCATGTCATCCGCCAGCACGCCGCCGAGTCCCGCGGATGCCAGGAACTGCAGCCAGTCCACGCCCTGGCTTTGATACTGCCGCAGCGTGGCCCTGAACGAATGCGGAACCACCGCCTTCGGGATGCCGCCGGCCTCGCGCAACTGCCGCCCGAGTTCGCGCAACGACTCGCCGCCGCGCCAGACCAGCCCGGTCCTTTCCTCGATCCCCGCCAGATCGGCCGCATCCAGGCGGGAAAACCCGACCTTGCCGGACTCGGCGTCGATCCCTCCCGTCGCCCACAGCTCCAGCAGCGCCTGCAAGGTCGGGCGGATGCGCGACATGGGCAGCGACAGCACGCGGCCGTCCAGCAGCGGCAGGATGAACGGCTTATCGTCTGCGCCCTCGGCCAGAACCGCGGTTTCCGGCCGGACGATCAGCTTGATCAGCGCCGGCACCAGATCGACCTGCTCGCCGTCCACCGTCACGCCCAAATGCAGTTCCAGCCAGTCGATGCCGGAGCCTTCGACCAGTTCGGCGTCGATCTCGGTGTCGGCGGTCAGCACCTGGAGCGGGAAATCGACATCGACCTCAATCGTCCAGCCGGCGCGGCGCAGCCGGGGCACCTCCTGCGTCACCACCTGCATCCAGGTCAGATGGGCCCCGGTTTCGCGCAGCACGAAGTCGTCGGTGTGGGCGTGCTGGTAATACACAGGCACAAGTTCATGCACCGAGGCGAAGCCGATATTGGCTAGTTCGGTCAGCGCATCGGATTCCGCCGCACGGTCGCGGATAACCTCATACAGCGTGCCGTCCTGCACCGTGATCCGCGGCAGTGCCTTCAGCGTGCGCGGCAGGCCGATCGGCCCATACTGGAAAGTCAGCCGCAGCAGCGGGACGGAATACAGCCCGCGCCCGAGCGCCTTGGACGAACCGCGGCCGTAATTGGGGTCGCTCGGCAAGGTGCCGCTGATCAGGCGCAAATGCGGCACCATCGGTGCCTGGATGACCTCCGCCTCCTTCATTTCGGCGGGTATCGGCACCTTGGCGGCCGGCGCGCGGCGGGTCAGTTGCGCGCGCACCTCGGCCGCGGCCTCGGGCGGAATGGATGGCGCGTTCAGCAGCCGGGCGACGACCCGCGGCGCCAGATCGAGTCCCACCGGCCCCATCGTCCCGGCGGCGGGGTCGATATACCACGGGGCAGGCAGGCGGATGCCGATCAGCCCCTCATCCAGGGCCAGCGTGGCCTGCTGCGATGCGTCCGCCTTGGTGATCCAGGTGATCTGGCCCTGCCGCTCCGGCCCCTCGATAAGGGCAGGCCCCTCGGCCGTGGACCAGCGGGCGCGGCCGGTGGACAGGATTCGCCGCACGGTATCCACCGGATCGTCGTCCGGAGGCGGCCCGTTGTAGCCGACCCGGCGGCCGAGGCGCGCGAGGATGATCAGGTCGGAGGGGCGTAGATATTTGGCGGGCGAATTGATCTGGTGCGGAGCGTACCTCTTTACTGTGCCGACATTGTCGTCCCGGCGCAGGGTGACCGACATCGGGTCGATCAGCAGACGAGGCACTCCGGCCGGGGTCGTTTCTGCATTCAGCACATAGAACACGCGGGTGCGAATTGAGGGCGGGTAGTCCTCGGTCAGTTCTTCGTCTTCACGGTCGAAATCGGCAAGCCAGGTCTGGATCTGCGGCGGAAGCTCCGTCCGCACGGGCTTGGGCGTGGATTCGAACAGCGACGCCTGGCGCCGCGGGACCAACTGTTCGCGGCGCTGGGCAGCCATCAGGACGGCGGCCAGATGCTTGCAGCCGCGGCCGGTGGGGCAGTTGCAGGCCCCGGCGATGCGAAGGCCGTTATGCGGAGAGGGACTGATTTTTAACGTTTGTTTATAGGGATCGGGCCGGGTTCCCTGCGTGGTGGCGGTGATGATCGCGCCGCGCTCGGCGATTTGCAGGTCCTGCACGCGGCCGCGCTGCTCATACGATCGCGCGGCCGACAACGTCGTCGGCGGAAAAATCCGCCTGATGTCGGCTTCGCGAATGGCAAGGGTCGGGTCGATGTCAGGAGCGATGGGCACGATATGCATATACAGAGGATGCGGGTGGGGTTCGAGTTGTGACTAGAGTCGGAATGGGATCGTTGCTCACTACCGTGTCATCTTGGTTGCGCCGTCCCCGTGCCTCCCGTCATGGCCCGCCCCCGACGTCGTGGCCCGTCCCCCGACGTCTTGGCCCGCCCCCCGACGTCATGGCCCGGCTTGTCCGGGCCACCTGTCGCGGCACCATTTTGCCGGCACGTTAACGCGTTCTTAACCTCGTTGCCCCACCGTCGCACGATGATGGGCGGTTGGGTATACATCATGACGAATCGGCCTTTCGGGACACTGTATACCGGGGTCACGAACAACATCGCGCGGCGTGTTTGGGAGCACAAACAGGGTACGGGCTCAATCTTTACCGCGCGCTACAAACTGACGCGCCTCGTTTACATGGAGTGGCGCGAGGAAATTTTGGCAGCAATCAATCGGGAGACGAGGCTCAAGCATTGGCCGAGGATATGGAAGCTGAACTTGATCGAGCAGCAAAACCCGCTGTGGGAGGACTTGTACCAGAAGTTGATCGATGATAGGCCGCCTTTACCGTCAGCCCCGCCGTCGTGGCCCGGCTCGTCCGGGCCATCTGTCGCGGCAGGTGCTTGCGGGGGTGGCCCGGACGAGCCGGGCCATGACGAAAAAGCCATCACGCCACACCAGGCATAAGCCATCATGCCACAATACGAATGAGCCATTACGCCGCTATAGGCCACGATTCGCATAAGCACATCATGCCACAACGCATGAGCTTCGTCTCACCCCGCCGCCAGCGTCCGCATCGCCGCCGTCCTCTCGAACAGCCGCAGCAGCACCCGGACCGCCTGCCCGCGTGGTGTCTCCAGCTTGGGGTCGCGCGACAGCAGCACCGCGGCATCGCGATTTGCCATGTGCAGCAGCGGCTCGTGCTCGACCGGGTCGGCCAGCTTGTAGCCCGGCAGCCCCGCCTGCCGGGTGCCCAGCGCATCGCCACCGCCGCGCAGGCGGAAATCCTCGTCGGCGATCAGGAACCCGTCGTCGGTATCGCGCAACAGAGTCAGCCGCCGCCTCGCCGTCTCGTTCACCCAGTCCTCATGCAGCAGCAGGCAAAAGCTGGCATCCGCGCCGCGTCCCACCCGCCCGCGCAACTGGTGTAGCTGTGCCAGGCCAAAGCGTTCCGCGTGCTCGATCACCATGATCGAGGCTTCCGGCACGTCCACCCCGACCTCCACCACCGTTGTCGCCACCAGCAGCCGGATGTCGCCGCGGGCAAAGGCCGCCAAAGCGGCATCGCGCACCTCCGGCGTCTGCTGTCCGTGCGCCAGGCCGACGCGGTCGCCGAAGCGCAGCTTCAGGTCGAGGAACCGCTCGGTCGCGGCGGCCACATCCAACGCCTCGCTTTCGTCCACCAGCGGGCACACCCAGTAGACCTGGGCGCCCTCGTCCAGCTTGCGGCCGATCCCCTCCAGCACCGTCGGCATCGTCCCCAGCGAGTGCAGCGTCGTCCGGATCGGCAGCCGCCCGGCGGGTTTCTCGGTCAGCCGGCTGACATCCATCTCCCCCCACTGGGTCAGCAGCAAGGTTCTCGGGATCGGCGTCGCGGTCATGATCAGCACGTCGGTCCGCTCGCCCTTGGCGCCGAGCGTCAGACGCTGCGTTACCCCGAACCGGTGCTGCTCATCGATCACGGCCACCGCCAGGTCGCGGTACTCGACTGCGTCCTGGAACAGGGCGTGGGTGCCGCAGACCATCTGGATCGTCCCGTCCTTGATACCTCGCAGCAGACGGGCGCGCTCCTTGCCCTTGACCGAGCCGGTCAGCAGCGCCACCGGCACCGGGCACAGCGCGGACAGCGTCCGGTGATGCTGCTTCGCCAGCACCTCGGTCGGCGCCATCAAAGCGGCCTGCTTGCCAGCCTCGACCGCGCGCAGCATCGCCAGCAGCGCCACCAGGGTCTTGCCCGACCCGACATCCCCCTGCAGCAGCCGCAGCATCCGGCGCGGCGAGGCCAGATCGGCGTCGATCTCCCGCAGCGCCTGTTCCTGCGATGCGGTGGGCGCGAAACCGAAGCGCTGCAACGCGACGTCGCGCAGCCGGGAATCGCCGATGAGCGGCTGGCCGGCGCGGGCGCGGACCCGACCGCGGATCAGCGCCATCGCCACCTGTCCGGCGAACAACTCGTCATACGCCAGCCGCGCCCGCATCCGCCGATCCGGTTCCCCGGCCCCGGGACACTGCACGGTGCGCAGCGCCTCGCCGAACGGGGGCCACTTTTCACGCTTCAGCAGAGCCGGGTCGTGCCACTCAGGAAACTCCGGCACCAGTTCCAGCGCGGCGGCCAGACCGGACGCGACCTGGCGCGGCCACAGCCCCGCCGTCAGCGGCCACACCGGCTCGATCGCCGGAATCCGCTCGGCTTGCTCGATCGGCACCAGATGATCCGGATGCGGCATCGTCAGGCGGTTGTTGAACATGTCGAGCTTGCCGGACACCAGCAGCTTCGCCCCCGGCGGAGTCTGCGATTCCCGTGTGAACCGGAAGAACACCAGTTCGGCGGTGCCGGTGTCGTCCTTGACCACGATCCGCCACGGTTGGCGCGACGTTGCCGGACGCTCGTGCCGCACCACCTCCACCGCCAGCGTCGCCACGGTACCCGGCTGAGCGGCGCGGATCGTTGGCCGCGCGGTGCGGTCGAGGTAGGATTCCGGCATATGGAACAGCAGGTCGATCACCCGGTCCCCGCCCGCGGCGCGCGCGATCAGGCTCGCAACGGCAGGCCCTATGCCGCGCAAACTCGTCAGGGGTGTAAAAAGCGGCGCAAGCGAGTCGGGGTTCACAGGCTGACAGCTAGCAGACTCATCGCTATATGACAGCCGACCAATGACTGAACCAGATCACACGGCGGACTTCCGGCGCCGGAGGCTGTTATACCGCGCGACCCACCGCGGAACGGCCGAGAACGACCTGATGATCGGTGGCTTCGTCACCGCGCACCTTTCATCGTTGACAGAGCATGACCTTGACGCGTTGGAGGCGTTGATGGACGTGCCCGATACGGTGCTGGCCGACTGGCTGACCGGCCGCGTGCCCGCACCGCCCGAGCAGGAAACAGCAATGCTCCGCCGCATGCGAGACTACCTGAAGCGATGACCGATCCCATCAAAGTCTGGGGCGCACCCGAAGGCTGGGACGCTTTTCTGCTGGCCAAGCGCCGGCGGGAACATGCCGGCTCCGTCCTGCACGTCGCCCGCGACGATTCCCGCATGGCCCGGCTGGCCGAGGCGCTGGCCTTCGCGATGCCGGAGGTCGAGATCCTGCGCTTCCCGGCGTGGGACTGCTTGCCGTACGATCGCGTATCGCCCAACGCCGAGATCGTGTCCGAGCGCATCGCCACCCTGGCGAAGCTGATGGAAAAGCCCGGGGGCCCGCGCGTCGTGCTGACCACCGTCAACGCCTTGGTGCAGCGCGTCCCGCCGCGCTCCGCGTTTGCCGGCGCCAGCTTGAACCTGACGGTCAATGGCACGGTGCAACCGGAAAAGCTGGCGGCGTTCCTGGAAGCCAACGGCTACGGCCGCGCCGGCACGGTGATGGAGCCCGGCGAATACGCCATGCGCGGTGGCATCATCGACATCTTTGCCGCCGGGGAGCCTGACCCGGTCCGCCTCGACCTGTTCGGTGACACCATCGAATCCATCCGCGCGTTCGACCCGTCGTCCCAGCGCAGCGCCGGCAAACGAAGCAGCCTGTCGCTGCGGCCGGTGTCGGAGGTGCCGCTCGGCAAGGAGTTGATCGCCCGCTTCCGCACCGGCTGGCGCGACCTGTTCGGGCAAGAGGCGGCGTCCGACCCGATCTATCTGTCGATCTCCGACGGGCGGCGCCACCCGGGCATGGAGCACTGGGTGCCGCTGTTCCATCCGACGATGGAAAACCTGCTGGATTATCTGCCGGATGCGGCGGTCAGCCTGGACCACCAGTGCGACGAGGCGCTGGAAGCCCGCCTGGAAATGATCGCCGATCACGCACAGGCGCGGAAGGCTCCGCCGCGGGATGGCGAGGTGCCGTACCGGCCGCTGCCTGCGTCGATGCTGTACCTGGACCGCGCCGAATGGGACGAGATGTTGTCGTTCGGCCCGGTGCTGGCGTTCACCCCGTTTGGTATGCCCGACGGCGCCGGGGGGATCGATGGCGGCGGGCGCCCGGGGCCGATCTTCGCCCAGTCGGGCGGCGGGCCGGGTGTCACGGTGTTCGACCAGTTGCGCGGTCAGGCGGAGCGGTGGAACGCGGAGGGGCGGCGGATCGTCATTGCCGCCTGGACGCGCGGATCGCGCGAGCGGCTGGCCAGCTTGCTGCGTGAACACGGCTTTAAGGACGCCTCGCAAGAGCCTGATTTTGCATCAATCCGCCGTAAACCAGCCGGGTCGGTGTCGCTGGTCGTGCTGGGCCTCGAACGCGGCTTCGTGGCCGAACGCATGGCCGTGGTGGGCGAGCAGGACCTGCTGGGCGAGCGGATCTCCCGTCCGCCGCGGCGCCGCAAGCGCGCTGATCAGTTCATCGCCGAGGCGACGGAAATCGCCGAGGGTGATCTGGTGGTGCACCAGGAATACGGCATCGGCCGCTACGACGGCTTGGCGACCTTAAGCGTCACCGGAGCGCCGCATGACTGCCTGCGGCTGATCTACGACGGCGACGAAAAGCTGTTCCTGCCGGTCGAGAACATCGAGATGCTGTCGCGCTACGGCAGCGAGCATCAGGGCGTGGCGTTGGACAAGCTCGGCGGAGCGGGGTGGCAAACCCGCAAGGCCAAGATGAAGCAGCGCATCCGTGACATGGCGGGTGAACTGATCCGCATTGCCGCCGCCCGCAAGATTCGCGATGCCGAGACGATGGCTCCCCCCGAAGGTGCCTGGGACGAATTCTGCGCCCGCTTCCAGTTTGTGGAAACCGAGGATCAGGCGCGCGCCATTGCCGACGTGCTGGAGGACCTGGCCGCCGGCAAGCCGATGGACCGCCTGATCTGCGGCGATGTCGGCTTCGGCAAGACCGAGGTCGCGCTGCGCGCCGCGTTCGTCGCCGCGATGGCGGGGTCGCAGGTGGCCGTGGTGGTGCCGACGACCTTGCTGGCTCGGCAGCATTATCGTGTATTTTCAGGGCGTTTCGCCGGTTTGCCGATAAAGGTCGCACAGTTGTCGCGCATGGTGACGGCAAAGGAGGCAACGGAAGTCCGCAAAGGCATCGCCAACGGCGACATCAACATCGTCGTCGGAACGCATGCGCTGCTGGCGAAGTCGGTGGAGTTCTCCGACCTCGGCCTGCTGATCGTCGATGAGGAGCAGCATTTCGGCGTCGCCCATAAGGAACGTCTGAAGGCCATGAAGGCCGACGTGCATGTGCTGACGCTGACCGCGACGCCGATCCCCCGCACCCTGCAACTGGCGCTGACCGGCGTCCGCGAAATGTCCATCATCGCAACCCCGCCGGTCGATCGGCTGGCGGTCCGCACCTTCATCATGCCGTTCGATTCCGTGGTGATCCGCGAGGCGCTGCAGCGCGAACGCTTCCGGGGCGGCCAGGTGTTCTGCGTGGTGCCGCGGATCGAGGACCTGCAGCGCATGTCCGACCGCCTGAAGGAGATCGTCCCGGAAGCGCGTACGGTGCAGGCGCACGGGCGGCTGGCGCCGACGGAGCTGGAACGGGTGATGACCGAGTTCGGCGACGGCAAGTACGACATCCTGCTATCCACGAATATCGTCGAGAGCGGCCTCGACATGCCGGCGGTGAATACGCTGGTGATCCACCGCGCCGACATGTTTGGGCTGGGGCAGTTGTACCAGCTTCGCGGCCGGGTCGGGCGGGGGAAGCTGCGGGGATACGCGTACCTGACCTGGCCGCCGAACCATCGCCTGTCCGTGGCGGCGGAAAAGCGCCTGACGGTGATGCAGACGCTGGATGCGCTGGGCGCCGGGTTCACTCTGGCCTCGCACGACCTGGACATTCGCGGCGCCGGCAACCTGCTGGGCGACGAGCAATCGGGACACATCAAGGAGGTCGGCATCGAGCTGTACCAGCAGATGCTGGAAGACGCGGTCGCCGATATCCGCGCCGGCGAGGGCAAGCGGGCAGGGCAGGAGCGGGACTGGACTCCCAACATCTCCCTCGGCCTGCCGGTGCTGATCCCGGAGGACTATGTGCGCGACCTGCCGGTGCGGCTGGGGCTGTACCGGCGCATCGGCGGACTGGCGTCCGATGCCGAGAGCGACGCGATGGCGGCGGAGCTGGTCGATCGCTTCGGCAAGCTGCCGGAGGAGGTGGACAATCTGCTCGGCGTCGTCGCCCTGAAGCGCGCCTGCCGGGAGGCAGGAGTGGAGAAGCTGGAGGCCGGGCCGAAGGGAATGGTGCTGTCGTTCCGGGGGAATGCGTTCTCCAACCCGGCGGGTCTGGTTCGGTGGCTGTCGAGCAAGGGCGGGATGGTGCGGCTGCGGCCGGACCACAAGCTGGCGATCTCGCGGGATATGGATGTGGCGACGCGGTTGAAGTTCGCTCGGGATATGCTGAAGTCTTTGGATCAGATTGTGCGGCAGGCTAAGGCGGCTTGATTTGGTCGGTGCGTTCCGGAGGGGGCGGGGGCGCGTCGGGTTCTCACGGATTGCGCGGATAAGGGTTCTGGCGGGCGTTCCGGATGATGCCGCGTTGCCCTTCTGTCGGCGCCAGTCTTTGCCCTGCGATTACCTGACGCGATCACGCCCCCGAAACAGCGCCTCGCCAATGATGGCAAGGGTCGAAGCGGGAAATGACGTCGTGAGCGTGTCCAGTCGGGACTGAAACCGTTCAGCACCTTTGCTTTTCCGGACAACACCCGAGACGGTGTTTCCGCCCGTTGCGCGTCCCGCCCCGGCCTTGGGCGTGGCTCCGGACGCAAGAAAGATGTTACACGGATTTTCACCGATCAAGCGCACAGATTGCACAGATCCCGGCGCCGGGCTCTTGCCGGACAGCCCCGGGGCTTCGGTCAGTTCCCGTCGCCGGTGCGCCCGTTTCCGTCTGGAGCAGCGGCACGATCCAAGCCAAGGCCCCAATCTCTGTAATCCGTGCGCTTGATCCGTGAAAATCCGTGTAACAGTTTTCTGCGCAATCCGTGTAGAAATCGGTTGAATCCGTGAGAACCCGGATCACCACCGGCATCGAAACGATCCCCTCGCCATCGTCAAACCCCCCGAATGGCCGGGTGCCGCACCGAGATCGTCCTCCCCATCTCGTTCGGCAAAAGGACGCTTCCCATGCCCCTCGACACACTGAACCAGGATCTCGATCCCTATTCCACGCAAGTCATACACGCCTTCGACCGCGTCGGCCCGGCGGTCGTCCACGTCACCGCCTTCGCCAAGGACGGCCGCCCCGCCGGCCAGGGCTCCGGCGTGATCTTCACCCCCGACGGCTACGTGCTGACCAACAGCCACGTCGTCGCCAACGCCGCCCGCCTGCAAGCCAGCCTGACCGACGGCCTCAACTTCGAAGCCGCACTGGTGGGCGACGATCCCGCCACCGATATCGCCGTTCTCCGCCTGTCCGGCACCGGCCATCCGCACGCCGAGCTTGGCGTCTCCGCCGCGCTGCGGGTCGGGCAGCTTGTGGTTGCCATCGGCAATCCGCTCGGGTTCACCTGCACGGTGACCGCCGGGATCGTCAGCGCGCTCGGCCGCACCTTGCGCACCCGGTCGGGAGGCCTGCTCGACAGCGTCATCCAGACCGATGCGCCGCTGAACCCGGGCAATTCGGGAGGCCCGCTGGTCTCCGGAGCCGGCCTAGTCGTCGGCATCAATACCGCGATGATCGCTCCGGCGCAGGGCATCTGCTTCGCCATCGGCATCGACACCGCGATCTGGGTGGCGACGCGGCTGATGCGCGATGGGAAGGTGCGCCGCTCGCGCCTCGGGCTGTCGGCGCAGACCGTGCCCATCACCACGCGGGTGCGGCGGTTCCATGGCTTGCGGCAGGCCTCCGGCGTGATGGTGTCCGACCTGGCCGCCGACGGTCCGGGCAAGCAGGCGGGGTTGCAGGCCGGTGACGTGCTTGTCTCGTTCGACGGGACGCCGATTGCCGGCGTGGACGACCTGCACCGGGCGCTCACCGCCGAGCGGGCGGGACTGCCGGTGCCGCTTGGCGTGCTGCGGCGGACCGAACTGCTGACGGTTCAGGTCACGCCGGCTGAAATCTGAGCCGTCGCCGGGCGGCGAGCAGCGGGACGAGTCCGGCGGCCAGACAGGCGGCCGAACCGGGCTCGGTCACTGCCTGGCTGAACACGTAGACCCCGTCCGCCTGGCTCAGGGCATAGGCGCTGCCATTGTCGAGACCCCAGGGATCTCCGCCCTGCAGCACGAAGCTGTCCGATGTCAGGCCATTGGGGTCGGTTCGCGGTACGCCGGAATGGATGTCCCTGTCGGCCACCAGCAGGTTGACCGTCTCCGATCCCGCTGCATCGGACATCGAGCCGTCCAGGTAGATCTCGGTCCCCGGCCCGTAGGTGTAATACGGCGCGTTGAACCCGCCGACGGAGGCGGAGTTGTACCACATTGCGATCGAGACCGCCGCGCCGGGCGCCAGCACCAGAGGGTCGGACGCGAACGACAGGTCGCCGGCAAAGGCCGCGTCGGCGATGGTGCCGATGACGCCGGAAAACGTGGTTTCGCCGGTGTTGACGATCTGGATATAGCCGGTGTCGGGCTCGCTCCAGACAGTGTTGATCTGATTGGCGAACGGGTTGCCGTTGGCATAGGCCGTTGTGATGGTGATCGAGTATCCGATCTGGGTGCACATGCCGCCGATTGGCCAGAGCGCCCACGCAGTCATTACCAGAACGAGAAACTTTCGCATGAATACAACTATAGGTGGTATATGACCGTCTGGATAATAACATTAACGGGAGTTTAGTTAATGGCCACTGCCGAGAAGATCGTGCTGTTCCACGCCCCGCAGTCCCGCTCCAGCGGCGCGGTGATGTTGTTGGACGAGCTTGCGGCACCGTATGACCTGCGGGTGCTAAACATGAAGGCGGGCGAGAACCGCGAGCCGGCCTATTGCGCCGTTAACCCCATGGGGAAGGTGCCGGCGATTCTGCACGGCGACGTGCTGGTGACGGAACAGGTCGCCATCTACCTGTATTTGGCCGATTTGTTTCCGGCGGCCGGCCTCGCTCCGGGACTCACGGATGTGCGGCGCGGGCCTTATCTGCGCTGGATGGTGTTCTATGCCAGTTGCTTCGAGCCGGCCCTGGTGGACCGGGCCATGAAGCGAGACCCCGGCGCCCGGGCGATGTCGCCGTATGGCGATTTCGACACCGTCATGGCGACGCTGACAGCCCAGCTTCGCCGAGGCCCGTTCATGCTCGGGCAGGACTTCTCGGCGGCGGACGTGCTGTGGGGGACGGCGCTGAACTGGACGACGCGTTTCGGGCTGGTCCCCGAAACGCCTGAGATCAAGAATTACGTTGCGCGCATCGCGTCCCGTCCGGCCGCGCAGCGCGTGGCCGCGCGGGACGCGGAACTGGCGGCGGTGCAGACCGCCTGAGAGACTGCCCCGAACGGGCCGTGCGCCCGCGGATTGGCCCATGCGCCTGGCAGGGCGCCAGCAGAGTAGCGCTTCACACCCCGGGTCTGGTGCGGACCACGAACGGGACAAACTGGCCTGAACGCGGTGACGCAGAACGGCTGGCGCTACGCTGGTGCGAAAATGTAGGCCCGGCGCCGCCGCCCCGTCGTACGCCTCTTGGCACCCGCACGGGGAGTTCCGTTGACACCGCGACGGCCGAACGGTCAATTGACCATATTCCGGCAACCACCGGCACAACCAGAAACTCATGTACGGATCATGATCGTCATACCAACTGCCGCCCATCCGCGACCGGTCCCCTAGCCATGCTGCTCGTCGTCGATGCCGGCAACACCAACATCGTGTTCGCCGTCCACGATCCGTCCGGCTGGCGCGGCGTCTGGCGCATCCGCACCGATGCGCAGCGGACCTCCGACGAATATGCCGTCTGGCTCAATAGCCTGCTGACGCTCTCGGACCTGAAACGCGAGCAGATCGACGCCGCCGTCATCGGCACCGTCGTGCCCGCGGCGCTGTATCACCTGCGCCGACTGTGCCGCGACTGGTTCGATGTCGAGCCGCTGGTCGCCCGCGCGGCACTCGACTGGGGCTTCGAGATCAAGGTCGACCAACCCGCCGAAGTCGGCGCCGATCGGCTGTTGAATGCGATGGCGGGGCATAGGACCTTCGGCGGCCCGCTGATCGTTGTCGATTTCGGCACCGCCACCACATTCGATGTGGTAGACGCGTCGGGTGCTTATCTTGGCGGCGTGATCTGCCCCGGGATCAACCTCTCTATCGAGGCCCTTCACCAGGCCGCCGCCCGCCTGCCGCGCATCGGCATCGGCCGGCCGCAGTCGGTCATCGGCCGCTCAACCGTCCCGGCCATGCAGTCGGGAATCTATTGGGGCTATGTCGGCCTGATCGAAGGCCTGCTGGCTCGTATCAAGACCGAATTCGGCGGACCGATGAAGGTGATCGCCACCGGCGGACTGGCCCCCCTCTTCGCCGAGGGCACACTGATGATCGAGCACATCGAGCCCGACCTGACTCTGGATGGCCTGCGGATGTTGGCGGAGCGCAACCCTGCGCCCACATTGCCCCGGGAGAGAACGCGACTCATTGAAAACGATTAACGGAACGAACTTTTAGATATGGACGCAGAAACGGGCGAACTGGCCTTCCTGCCGCTTGGCGGGACGGGCGAAATCGGCATGAACCTCAACCTCTACCGATGGCGGGAGAACGGACGCGAAAAATGGCTGGCGGTCGATTGCGGCATCGGCTTCGGCGGCAGCGAACTCCCCGAAGTCGAAGTCATGATGGCCGATCCCGGGTTCATCGCCGATCGGCGGAGGGATTTGGCGGGGCTGGTGATCACGCATTCGCATGAAGATCACATTGGTGCCGTGGCCTGGCTGTGGCCGCAACTGGAGTGCCCGGTCTACGCAACGCCGTTCGCCGCCGCGGTGCTGCGGCGCAAGCTGGGCGAGGCGGGGCTGGTCAACCGGGTCAAGGTGAATGTCATCCCTCCAGGCGGCAGCATCGACCTGAAGCCATTTGCGCTCCGCTTCATCCGCCTGTCGCACTCGATCCCCGAGGCGCAGGCGCTGGTGGTCGAGACTCCGGCCGGCATCGTGCTGCACACCGGCGACTGGAAGCTCGATCCGCATCCGCTCATTGGCCCCCCTACGGACGAGGCGGCGCTGTCCGCCCTCGGCGACCGGGGCGTGCTGGCGATCGTCTGCGATTCCACCAACGCGATGGTGGAGGGCCACTCCGGCAGCGAACTGGACGTCCGCACCAGCCTGAGCGCGCTGATCCGCGACCTGACGGGACGCGTGGCGGTTACCTGCTTTGCCAGCAATGTCGCACGCATGGAATTCGATCACGCTGGCGGCGCAGGAAGCCGGCCGCAGCGTGGCGCTGGTGGGCCGATCGTTACGGAATATGGACGCCGCGGCGCGCGAATGCGGGTATTTCAAGGGTTTGCCGCCGTTTCTTGCGGAAGACGACATCGACGACGTGGCGGACGACAACATCCTGATGATCGTCACCGGCAGCCAGGGCGAGGCCCGGAGCGCCTTGTCCCGCATCGCCCGCGACGACCATCCGCGGGTGTCGCTGGGGGAAGGCGACACGGTGATCTTCTCCTCGCGCATGATCCCCGGCAACGAGCGCGCCATCGGCACGGTGCAGGACCAGTTGGTCCGCGCCGGCGTGCGGATCATGACCGACGACGACCATCTGGTGCACGTCTCCGGCCATCCGGCGCGCGACGAACTGCGGCGGATGTACCGCCTGGTGAAGCCGCGCTACGCCGTGCCGGTGCACGGCGAGTGGCGGCATCTGACCGCGCATGCCGAACTGGCGCGCGAGGCCGGCTCCGAGCCGTTCATGATGGAGGACGGCGACATTCTGACGCTGTTCCCCGGCCACCCGGCGATCACCGACAGCGCACCCATCGGCCGGCTGGTGGTGGACGGAACCCGGCTGGTGCCGCTGAAGGGCGAGGTGATGTCGGCCCGCCGCCGGATGCTGTTCAACGGGATCGTGATCGCCAGCGTGGCGGTGGATCAGGCCGGCCGGGTGCTCGGGCGGCCGAAGGTCAGCGCTCCCGGGCTGCTGGATCCGGAGGATATGGAGACCGACCGCGTGGCGGACGACTTCGCGGAGACGCTGCGCGACCTGCCGTCCGATCTGCGGCGCGACGATTCCGCGCTGGCCGATGCGGCGCGGGCGGCGTTGCGGCGCACCCTCGGTCGGCGGCTTGGCAAGCGGCCGATGGTGGATGTGCATCTGATCCGGGTCTGAGCGTGAACTGGTTCACCGGCTGCGTCATGTTCGTGATCATCTGGTGGACCGCGCTGTTTGCCGTGCTGCCCATCGGCACGCGGCCGGTGGCGAAGCCGGACGACAAAAGCGGCTGGCGGGGCGCGCCGGAGCGTCCCCGCATGCTGATGAAGCTGGTCGTGACGACGATCGTGACGTGTTTTCTGTGGACTGGCGCGTATTGGCTGATCAGCAGCGACATCATCAGTTTCCGGCACGGCATGTTTGCCGCGCCGGATGATGATTGATCTTGTTTTTATGAGAACTTTTGACCGGTTGACCCGCCTCGGACAGATTAGGCGCTGTGTCCTGACCTGCCGGGCGGCTGGCGTTTCCTCCCCAAACCTGGCCCGCATACTCGCCAGTAAGCGGCCCGGGACTAGTTAGCCAGATCCCCTGGCCGTGTCACGCCTTTTTGTTGCTTTTTGGCGGGATAACGCGAACTTTATTGCGCAAAACCTTTGTGCGACGCACAAAACTTACCGGTGTACGAGTGAGTCTTATAAATAATGCTGTACCGTCTTATTTTGTGTATTTGGTTTGGATCGTGGGACGGGCGCTTCGGTGCCCGACAACGGTAGCGGTTCGGGCGTAAACGCGTTACCACCGCCGCCACGCCATCATCGGCAGCCCCGAACGGAATCGATCGCGATGCGCCTGTCCCAAGCCTTCATCCCCACGCTCAAGGAAACCCCCGCCGAGGCGCAGATCGCCTCGCACCGCCTGATGCTGCGGGCCGGGCTGGTGCGGCAGACCTCGGCCGGGATCTACGCCTGGCTGCCGCTCGGCCTGCGCGTGCTCCGCAATATCGAGCGCATCGTGCGGGAGGAGCAGGACCGGGCCGGCGCGCAGGAGATCCTGATGCCGACGATCCAGCCCGCAGAACTGTGGAAGGAAAGCGGCCGGTACGAGGATTACGGCAAGGAGATGCTGCGCATCACCGACCGGCATGACCGCGATATGCTGTACGGGCCGACCAACGAGGAGATGGTAACCGACCTGTTCCGCCAGTCGGTGCGCAGCTACAAGGAACTGCCGCAGATTCTGTATCATATCCAGTGGAAGTTCCGCGATGAGGTGCGGCCCCGGTTCGGCGTGATGCGCGGGCGGGAGTTCCTGATGAAGGACGCCTATTCCTTCGACCTCGATCATGCCGGCGCGGTCGCCAGCTACCGCAAGATGATGCTGGCGTACATGCGGACGTTCCAGCGCATGGGGCTGAAGGCGATCCCGATGGAGGCGGACACCGGTCCCATCGGCGGCGATCTGTCGCACGAGTTCATCATCCTGGCCCCGACGGGCGAGAGCCAAGTGTATTTCGACGCCGCGTTCGAGGAGATCGACTACCTGTCCGGCGACAGCTTCAGCCACGACAAGCCGGAGGATTTGGCGAAGTTCTTTGAGGTCATGACCGGCCATTACGCGGCGACGGATGAAAAGCACGACACCGCGCGCTGGGACCAGGTCGCCGCCGATCGCAAGCGCGAGGGCAGGGGTATCGAGGTCGGCCACATCTTCTACTTCGGCACCAAGTACACCAAGTCGATGGGCGCCGTGGTGGCCGGCCCGGACGGCAAGCCGGTGCATCCGGAGATGGGCAGCTACGGCATCGGCGTGTCGCGCCTCGTGGGCGCGGTGATCGAGGCGAGCCACGACGACAACGGCATCATCTGGCCGGACAGCATTGCTCCGTTCAGGGCGGCGATCCTGAACCTGAAGATTGGCGATGCCGCGTGCGACGCGCTGTGCGAACGGGTGTATGCGGCGCTGGGCGGCAACGCATTGTACGATGATCGCGCCGATCGGGCGGGGGCTAAGTTCGCGGATGCGGACTTGATGGGGCACCCGTGGCAGGTCGTGGTCGGGCCTCGCGGGGCGGCGGCCGGGATGGTGGAATTGAAGCGCCGGGCGACCGGGGAGCGAGTGGAAGTGACGCCCGAGGAGGCGTTGGCGCGGATCGGGTAGAGCCGGAGCGTGGGGCGCGATCGGTTGGACCGGGCGGCGGCGGGTCGGATCGGACGCACAACCGCCTCGCCAGTCCGTATTTTTACCACGGAGGAAGACAGAGGGTCCGGGAGGTGCGCGGAGAGGTGCTTAGGCTACGCCCGAGAACTACCGCTACCGGGAGGCGGCTTCCTGAAACGTCATGGCCCGGCTTGTCCGGGCCACCTGTCGCGGCGCCGTGCGGCGGGGGTGGCCCGGACAAGCCGGGCCATGACGGAGGGGGGGCAGACCTCCGGATTCGGTTATACTTCAGCAGCCGCGCAGTTCGCTCGCTATGACCGCGGAGGCGACCGCGCCAGAAGCGAAACTTTGTGCCCGGTATCGAACCACCGCAAACGCGACGTGCCGCGAGGCGGCCCGCGCCGCCGCCACCCCACTGCGCGAAGCGCCAAGCTTTCTTCCTCCGTGGTAAAAATGCCTTTGGCGAACCCAAATCCGAACCGTGCCCGCGTCGTACGATCGCCGCAAACCCACCTCCCCGGGAACCAATCCTGAATGTTCGGCCCCTTCGAACGCATGGTCGCAGGCCGCTATCTGCGCGCCCGCAAAGGCGAGCGCTTCGTCTCGATCATCGCCATTTTCTCCCTGGTCGGCATCGCGCTCGGCGTCGCCACCCTGATCGTCGTCACCTCCGTCATGAGCGGCTTCCAGGTCGAACTGGTGTCCCGCATCCTCGGCGTGAACGGCCACATCACCGTCGAGGCGTACGCCGGCCAGAAGCTCGACGACTACCAGAAACTGGTGGCGCAGGTGCGCGGCCTGCCGGATATCGCCTCGGTCACGCCGGTGCTGGACGGCCAGGCGCTGCTCAGCACCGACAACGGCGGCGCCCGCGGCGGGCTGGTGCGCGGCATCAGCCTGGGCGACCTGCGCCGGCTGCAGCCGATCAGCGACCATATCATCGCCGGCAGCCTGAACGACTTCGCCGGGGACGACGCAATCGCCATTGGCGTCGGCCTCGCCAACGCCTACCGCCTGCGCATCGGCGGCTCGCTGACGATCATCTCGCCCGAGGGCGCGGCGACCGCGTTTGGCACCATCCCGCGGGTGCGGGCCTATCGCGTCGTGGCGATCTTCGACGCCGGGCTGAACGACTACAACAGCAGCGTGGTGTTCCTGCCGCTGCCGGCGGCGCAGGTGTTCTTCCAGAAGCCGAATGCCGTCACCGGGCTGGAAATCCGGCTGCACAACCCGGATGACGTGAACGCGGTGGGGAGCCAACTGGCGCCCCTGCTGCACGGCCGCCCGGTCTATGCCCGCGACTGGCGGCACGCCAACGACACCATCATCGGCGTGCTGCAGGTGCAGAAGGACACCATGTTCATCGTGCTCGGCATGATCGTCCTGGTCGCCGCCTTCAATGTCGTTTCTTCGCTGATCATGCTGGTGAAGGACAAGCGCGCCGATATCGCCGTGCTGCGCACCATCGGCGCCTCCAGCTTCTCCATCCTGCGCATCTTCCTGATGTGCGGCGCCTTCGTCGGCGTCAGCGGCACCCTGATTGGCACGATCATCGGTGTGGTGTTCTGCTGGAACATCGTCGCCGTGCAGCATTTCGTCGAGAATATCACCGGCGGGCGGGTGTTCGACGCCTCGGTGTTCATGCTGAGCGCGTTGCCCGACACGGTGGACTGGGTTGACGTCGGCCGGGTGGTGGCACTCGGCCTGGTCCTGTCGCTGCTGGCGACGTTGTATCCGAGTTGGCGGGCGGCGCGCACCGACCCGGTGGAGGCTCTGCGGCATGAGTGACACGCTGGTCCTGCGCGGCGTCAGGCGGACCTATCGCGGCGAGGCGGGCGACCTGCCGGTGCTGTGCGGCGCCGATCTGACGGTTCGGGCGGGGGAGGTCGTGGCGCTGGTGGCGCCGTCCGGGGCGGGCAAATCGACCTTGCTGCATGTGGCCGGATTGCTCGACCATCCGGATGGCGGCTCGGTGGTGATCGAGGGCCGCGACGCCGGCGGCCTGCCCGATGCCGCCCGCACCGCGATCCGGCGGGATACCATCGGCTTCGTCTACCAGTTCCATCACCTGCTGGCGGAGTTCTCCGCGCTGGAGAACGTGGTGCTGCCACAGATGATCGCCGGGCGGTCGCGCCGGGCGGCCGAGGACCGCGGGCGGGCGCTGCTGTCGTCCTTCGGGCTGGCGGCGCGGTTGGGGCATCTGCCCGGGAAGCTGTCGGGCGGCGAGCAGCAGCGCGTGGCGATCGCGCGCGCGCTGGCGAACGCGCCGAAGCTGCTGCTGGCGGATGAGCCGACGGGGAATTTGGACGTGGCGACGGCGGAGTCGGTGTTCGCCGAACTGCTTGCGATCGTGCGGGACCACGGGCTGGCGGCGCTGATCGCGACGCATAATCCGGAGCTGGCGGGACGGATGGACCGGGTGGTGACGCTAAGGGACGGGCGGCTGGTGTAGCGGGATAACGGAGACGACGGTCCGCAGAGCCAAGCTCTGTCCACGATGGATTGAAGCAACGCAACTTCAGTCGCCGAACGTCCGGGGCGAAGGAGCGGGCACAGTCTTCGGGCCGGTGACGACGCATCGGACCGCTCGTCGGCGGACTGACATTTCGATGCGAAGGTGACTCTTTTATCCGGTCGCTGGCATCAACGGGGTGGAAGCGCCGGCTTCTGTCGTTGCGCCGGCCGAACAGGCAGACGGCGCGGTTCGATAAACCTGCCAGCTACAATAGCGATCACGGCTCACAATCACCACCGAGGGGTTCACGCGGGCACTGCCCGATCAGGGCATCGACATTAGAGCGGCTTCAGGTTGACTGGAAAGGTGGCGGACGTAGCCTTTTCGTCATGGCCCGGCTCGTCCGGGCCACCCCCGCAAGCACGTGCCGCGACAGGTGGCCCGGACAAGTGTTTAGACCGGAGACATCCCTGACGTACGTTCGGAGACCTTCCTGACGGCTGCTGTTTGGCCTTTCTGATCGCGGAGGTCGACCTCCGCGATCAGAAAGCGCATGAAATACACTTGCCACACACCATCCGTGGCGGTCGGTCGGAACGCTACATCAAGGCCGCCAAACGCCTGTGACAGCTTCACCCGCCAGCCGCGGAGGCTTGCAGCCCCGTCCTGATGCACCCGGCGCACCACGTCCGTCGCGTAGTATTCCGGCTCCGCAAGCTGCTCGGGAAACACCGTCTGGCTCGCGCGGTAGCGGCTCTGCGGCACCGCCATGCCGATCCCTTCGTGCGGGCGCTCGGTGTTGTAGACCCGGCGGAATGCATCGAACCCGATCTGGCTGGCCGCCAGGCCGGCAAAGCGGTTGCCTTGCAGCAGTTCGACATCCAGCGTGCGGTGAAACCGCTCCTCCTTGCCCTGCGTCTGCGGATGCCGCGGCTTGCCATGCAGCAGCGGGATGCCAACCCGCAGCAGCCACACCTCCAGCGCCGTATGGCCGATCGCCCCGCTGCCCCCCCATGGCGAGCCGTTGTCGGCCAGCATCGCCTCCGGCAGGCCATAGCGGCGGAACAGTCCGGTCAGATGCCCCTTGACTGTCTGCTCGGTCTCGTCGGCGCAGGCGATCAACCCGATCGAGTAGCGGCTGTGGTCGTCCAGCACCGTCAGCGGGTGGCAGCGGTCCTGCTGCATCGCGAAATGACCCTTGAAATCCATCTGCCACAGCTCGTTCGGCGCCCCTCGCTCGAACCGCTCGAATGGCCGGTGTTTGGCGGTCTCGGCCGGGTCCAGCTTGCCGTTACGGCGTAACACCTCGGTCACCGTGGAGACCGCCGGAACGTTCGCGACGCCGAGGTCGCGCAGCCGGCGCGCCAGCTTGCGGCCACCCCACCGCGGATGCTCGGCGCGCAGCTCGACAATACGGCTCTCGACCGCGGGCGCACAGCGGTTGGGGCTGTTCAACGGCCGGCTGGAGCGGTCTATGAGGCCGTCTGCTCCGCTCTCGCGGTAGCGCCGCAGATACTGGAAGCCGGTCTCCCGGCTGATCGCGAAGCGACGGCAGAGTTCCGCCACGCTGACGTCCCCTTGTTCAGCCAAACGCACAAATTCCAGCCGGCTGTCCATGATCGTTCCTGACTTCCAAGGCATCGCCGACGCTCCATTGCATCAGCGATCCTAAACCGTCAGGAAGGTCTCCGAACGTACGTCAGGAAGGTCTCCGGTCTAAACAACAAGCCGGGCCATGACGGTGTAAGCGTCTTCAGCCAGCCTGAAGCCGCACTAGCGTGGATGGCCTCGGACCCTGGCTGCCACGACACGATCTTCATGAGCCCATGTGGTGGACGGTGAAGCACGAACGGGTACACTTGCGCCCGGTGGATGGGCCTGAGCAGAAACGCGGTCTCTGCTGAAGTTTTCGACTGGTATAACCGCCCTTAGCCGCATCGGGCGCTTGGCTGATCAACCTCGGGCGAAGCCTGTTTCAGCAGGGTTGCTCCGGCTGTGCGTGTGAAGGAGGCGGCTTAGCGAGATGGCGAACGGACGCTTTGGGCTGCCAGCTCCGGGCTTATTCCTTCCGGACTCTGTCCGAACGACCGGGATCATCGCAAACCAGATGGAGCGCTTGCCAGGTTCATGAACAATGCGGCCTGTTTCAGTAATCAGCCTGTCTGCTGTCATGCGTTGTCTATCGTCCTTGGAGGAATAGCCGATGCGATCCAGTTCCATGATTGCTGCAGCCGTCGTGATTGTGGCGTCGGCTTGGCCGCAAGTCCTTCAGGCCCAAAACACACTGGCTGCGCCTCACGCCGCGTCCCCGCCAGCGAGCACTGCCGGGCCCGCGGTGGCGGAGCAGGCGGACCGGTTGCTCAAGCAAATGAGCGACTATCTTGGCTCAGCGAACCAGTTCACCTTCCATGCCGACGTCAACTTCGATCATGTGCTGCCGTCCGGCCAGAAGCTCCAGTTCTCCGCGCTCGAGGACGTCGCCCTGCAACGGCCCGGCCGGCTTTACGTCGGGTGGCATAGCGACCTCGGCGACCGCCGGTTCTGGTACGACGGCAAGTCGATCACACTCTACGATCCGGCGGCTCCGTTCTATGCCACCGCCGCGGCGCCCCCGCAAATCGACGGCATGCTGGACAAACTTGTTCCTGAGATAGACTTTGCGCCGCCGCTGGCCGACTTTTTGTACAGCGACCCGTACCGAAGCGTGCGTGGAAAGTTGCAAGACGGGGTCTATCTCGGCCTGAACGACGTGAACGGTAAAAGCTGCCACACGCTTGCCTTCGTGGAACCGGACATCGACTGGCAGATCTGGATCGATACAGGCCCACAACTGATCCCCTGCAAGCTGGTCATCACCTACAAGACACAGCCCGCCCAGCCGCAATTCAGCGCGGTGTTCAGCGATTGGGACTTCTCGCCCCGGATCGCCGAGCCCGTGTTCACGCCGGAACTGCCGCCGGGGGCGGAGAAGATCCCGTTCGCACCAGTCGTTGCCAACGCAAACCCCAAGTAGCAATTCTGGAGAATCTCGATGACCAGACGGTTTTCGGAGCGGAACAAGCTGGGTGGCATGCTGCTGGCCAGCGCGGCGATGATCGCTTGCCTCGCTGTCGGCGCCGATCGCGCGGCGGCGTTCCGTGGTGGCTTCGGCGGCTTTCGCGGGGGCGGGTTCGGCGGATTCCGCGGCGGCGGGTTCGACAGGTTTCACGCCGGCGGGTCGCGGTTCGGTGACGGAGGTTTTTCCGACCGAAGCAGCGATGCCGGGTTTGGCCGCGGCGGCTTCGGCAGCGTGCACAATGCCAGCAGTTTCAACGATCATGCCGACACCTATAGGCAGAGCCATCCGGAAGCTCCGCATAATCCAGGCCAGTTCCAGCAGGCGCATCCGGACGACAAGGCGACTGCATCACAGTTCCAGCAGGCGCATCCGGACGACAAGGCGACTGCAACACAGTTCCAGCAGGCGCATCCGGACGACAGGCAGGATGCATCGCAGCTCCAGCAGAATCGCACGACTGAAGCAAATGACCTTCAGCAGAACCGCACCAATGAGGCGAATAGCCTGCAGCAGAACCGCACGAACGAGGCGAATAATCTACAGTACAACCGCCAGACCAACTTCAACAATTACAACAACAGTTGGGGCGGGTATTATTCCGGTGCCGGGTTCGGCGCGGGACTGGCGATCGGCGCGACGCTGGCGGTGCTGCCTGCCGCCGTGGCTGCGATCTCCGTGGCCGGGAACCCATACTACTACGCGAACGGCGTTTACTACGAACCTCAGGGCGGCCAGTATGCGGTGGTGCCACCGCCTCAAGGCGCGGTCGTTGCAACGCCACCTCCGTCCTGCTCCACCGTCTATGTCGGCAGTGCGCCCAATCTTGATTGTGGAGGCGCCTTTTACAGCACGGTTCCGAGCGGCTATAAGGTAATTCCACCGCCGGTCGGAGCGACGGTGACCACGTTGCCGAACGGGGCGATCGATCAGAATATCGACGGTGCCACCTACTTCACATACGGTGGGGCGTACTATCGGCCATTCTACAGCGGCAGCACCGTGATCTATATGGTGGTCGCGAAACCGGCCTGATTGGTCCGTTCGATCCATACCGGAAACGGAGTCTCCTGGTGAGGCGCGTTACCGCGCTCGGCGTCAATAAATGGGGTCCGACCCGTCGTTGGCGTTTGTCCGGGAGAATGGCGACAGCCCGTGGGTGTTTGGCGCTGTCGTCAACAACATCTGGTCATTCGGAGGTCCGCCCGGGAGTAGCGACCGAACCAACAGCCTGCTGGACAATCCGTTCATCAGCTACCATTTCGGCGATGGTTGGGAAGACGTTCCGATCAGGCTGCCAACCTGTGAGGCTGGACCTTGACAGCTACTACAATGCCATCCGTCCGCAGGCGGGGAGTGAGATATGGCTGTTGCAGCTCACGTTGACGTTCCTGTTCCGCACCTGAGGGAGGACAAAGCGGCGCCTGGGGTAGCAATGCGGCGTTGTCGTGTTTCACCACGCTGCGGCCGTCACAGCCGCGGTCCTCGTTCAGGACGGAATCAACCGAACGGGCCGCTCATGCCGGCCGTTGCTATTCCACCGGCATAGTGACTCCCGATCCGAGCCATTGCTTGGACAGTGCGGGTATGGTGCCGTCCCTCATCAGCATCGACTGCGCACGGCTGATTGCATCACGGAGCGTCGTGTTGCCCCGACGCACGCAGATGCCCAGGCGCTCGCGGGTGATTCCGGTCTCGACCACCTTGAGCTTTGGACGGTCGCGGACAAACCACTCCGTTACCGGAGCAAGCTTCATGAAGACGTCGCAGCCGCCGGAGGAAAGATCGCCGAGTGCCGTTTCGATCGCATCATAGGCATAGACACGGACCCGCGCGGCGCGGTGCTCAGCGACAAGCCTGTCGGCAACCGGTTGACTCGTGTTACCTTGCTGCACGCCGATCACCAAACCCTTGAGATCGTCGATACCATGCACGTTCGGATGGCGTTCCGGGTCGACGACAAGCGATTGCCCGGAAACGATATAGGGTGGACAAAAATCCGCAAGCCGCTCACGGCCGGGCGTTATTGTGGTGCCCGAGGCGATGCAATCATAAGCATTGGTATCAAGACCGGCAAAGATATCGTTGAAGTCGGCGCCCTTGAAGGGATGCAGTTGCCACTCCCGGTTGAGCTGCCTGGCGACAAGTTGCATGAGCTCGACGTCGAAACCTGCCGAACCGGCATCGGTCATGAACTCGAAAGGCGGATCCGGTAAGGCGGCGCCCACGCGCAACGGTGGCGCAGCCTGGCCGGGACCGGCGGCGACCAAGCCGGGCGCGCCGATCGGCAGCCCAACGAGCAGGTGGCGGCGCTTCATGGTCTTTCCTCCGCGTTTCTATACCGCGCACCGGATCCGGTGCGGCGGTTGGGGCAAACCTGCCGGCCAGACGGTGCCGCCCCCGCAGCCCCGCTCGCAGCCGGGTCACGATGGAAAAGTCACCCGGTAAGCCTCCGACACCGTATCGTCGAGCCTCCGGCCCTCACGATATCCCACCAGTCCCTCCGGCCGGTCGACTCCGGGCAGCAAACGCCCGCAAGGCTCCGGTGCCCCAAGCACCGTGTGCACGGGAATCCGCTCGGCGTAGATCGGCAGCGCATAGTCGTCTTCCTCGTCGACGATCCCGCTGGATCGAACCTTTGCCGAGGCCTGCTCGATCTCCATGCCGATCACGCGTGCCGCCTTGATTTCCTGCTCCGTGCTTTGCCGCAGCGTCGCGGTGCGGCCGGGATAGAAGCGGTCCACCATGGCGACCAACGAGCGCGCTTTCTCCTCGGGATCGTCCACGATCCGCGCGCGTCCGAACGCCATCACCGAGCGGTAGTCGACGGAATGATGGAACCCCGACCGCGCCAGAACCAGACTGTCGAGATGACTTACCGTGAGGCAGACAGGTTCGCCCTCGGATTGATTGCGCAGCATGCGGCTCGCGCTGCTGCCGTGCCAGTAAAGCCGTGTCCCCTCGCGCCAGAACAAAGTCGGCGTGCAATAGGGCTGCCCATCGATGACGTAGGCGACATGGCAGAGCATCGAGGCGTCGAGCAGCGCGTGAATGTGCGCGTGGTCGTAGGAGCCTCTTTCGTGCATCCGCTTCAGCCGATTGACCCCTGTGGCTGGATAGGCATTCGACGCCAACTCGTTCATGGCTGGCCCCTGACGCATTGCATTCGCCCAGTGGGCATTGTTGAAGTGATTGCATCAAGGACCACTTCCGGGTCAATTCAGGCGACCACTTTGCGGCGCCGGGTTGAATGTCTCGACTTCCCGCCGCGACGGCGTGCTTCTTCGTGCCGTCCGTTGCTCCAGAGGCGCCATTTCACGTCCAGGCAGGCACTGCGATTTGGGCCGGTCAATCTGCCGCTGTGATCCATGCCCGCGCCTGCGCGGTCTCCGACGGCAGAAAAGTCTTCATCGGACAGGGCGAAAGGACACTGTAGAAGCGTGTCGCCTGCTCGATCCATTTGTTGTCGGTGACAACCGCGACCCGCTCCCACGCGGCCAGATGTCCGATCCCAAGCTTCAAATCCTCCCACACCGCGCCGGCATCGATGCCCGAGAAGTCTGGCCTGACCTCGCAATAAATCCGCACTGTCTTCTGTGTTTCGAGCGCCTTCATGACCGCGGGCACCAGGACGCCGTCAAAATCGGCCCTCGTCACCTGCCCGGAGTAGACGAAGCCGAGAACCTTGTCTGGAAAGCCGGCCAGGTGCTCGATCATGGGTTTTCTCCGTTTTGCGCCGCCATGGCGGCAGCCATCAGTCAGCTACAGCAATGCGCCGTGGTCGTTTTTCCCACCCGAGAGTAGGTTGGAAGCCTGAACAGCCTGAGTATCGCCTGACCGGTATAAACGTTATCCCGAACTGCGACCAGAAGGCCGCTCAGCGCCCGGCATTATCGTGGTTGGCACCATCCTCAACTCAGGACCTTGACCTCGCGATACGCGTCAGCAATTAATCAGGGAATCTCTGTCCATTCCCGCCCGGGTCTGCCAAACTGAATGTGAGTTAACCCCGGCGGAACCCCTTCTCCATGCAGCTCAAGCCAACCATTGGCGCCGTCCTCCTGCTGCTGTCGGCAGGAGCGCTCGCCCAGCCAGCGCCGCCCAAAGCCGTCCCGGTCGGCGTCGTCGAGGCCGTCAGGCAGCCCGTCACCCGCGGGTCCTCCTTCACCGGCCGCATCGAGGCGACGGAAAAGGTCGAGATCCGCGCCCGCGTCACCGGCTACCTCGACGCGGTGCTGTTCAAGGAAGGCGACACGGTCAAGGCCGGCGATCCGCTCTACCGCATCGAGAAAGCCCCGTTCGAGGCCGCCCTCCAGGAAGCCCGCGGCGCCCTGGTGCAGGCGCAGGGCAGCTACGCCAACGCCACGGTCCAGCGCCAGCGCGCCGACGAACTGGTCAAGACCAGCGCCACCTCGGTCGCCACCCGCGACGAGCGCCGCGCCGCCGAAACCAATGCCCAGGGCGCGGTCATCCGGGCCGACGCGAACGTCTCGACCGCGCAGATCAACCTGTCCTACACCGACATCACCGCCCCCATCGCCGGCCGCATCAGCCGATCGGCCGTGACCAAGGGCAACGTCGTCTCGCCGGAGTCGGGCGTGCTGACGGTGATCCTCAGCGAGGACCCGATCTACGCCGTCTTCCCGGTCAGCCAGCGCGAGTTCCTGCGCGTGCAGGAGACCGAGAAGGCGCTGAACACCGACACGCTCCTGGTCAAGCTGCGCTTCGCCGACGGCACGCTGTATCCGCAGGACGGCAAGATCAATTTCGTCGATGTCAGGGTGGACCGTGGCACCGACACCGTCATCGTCCGCGCCGTGGTGCCGAACCCGCACGGCGTGCTGGTCGATGGCCAGTTCGTCACCGTCACCGTGCAGGGCGACACCCCCGACGAGAAGATCGTCGTCCCGCAGGCGGCGCTGATCGCCGATCAGGGCGGCATCTACGTGTTCGTCGCCGAGAACGGCAAGGCGGTGGTCAAGCGCCTCAAGCTCGGTCCGGAGGTCGGCACCAACGTCGCCGTCGAAGCGGGGCTGCAAGGCGGCGAGCAGGTCATCGTCGAGGGCCTGCAAGGATTGCGCCCCGATGCCCCGGTCGCGCCCGCGCCGGTTCAAGTCGCCATCCCGGGCGGCTGAGCCATGATCTCCTCGGTGTTCGTCGATCGCCCGCGTCTGGCGATCGTCATTTCGCTGCTGATCACCATCGCCGGGCTGCTCTCGATCCTGAGCATCCCGGTGGCGCAATATCCCGACGTGGTGCCGCCGCAGGTCTCGGTTACCACGCTGTATCCCGGTGCCTCCGCCGCCGTTGTCGAAGCCACTGTCGCGCAGCCGATCGAGGCGCAGATCGTCGGCGTCGACAAGATGATCTACATGAAGAGCGTCAGCGGCGACGACGGCAGCTACACGCTGAAACTGTCCTTCGAACTGGGCACCAACCCCGACATCAACACCGTCAACGTCAACAACCGGGTGCAGATCGCGCTGTCGAAACTGCCGGCGGAGGTGCGTCAGCAGGGTGTGTCGGTGAAGAAGCAGTCCTCCGCCATGCTCGGGGTGATTGCGGTCTATTCTCCGAAGCAGACGCATGACGGGCTGTTCGTGTCCAACTACGTCGCGATCAACCTGCTGGACCAGATTAGGGCCAGTCCTGGCGTCGGCGACGCGTATCCGTTCGGCCCGCAGGACTATGCCATGCGGGTGTGGCTGCAAACCGACCGCATGAGCGGCCTCAATCTGACCGCGGCGGACGTGATCGACGCGATCAAGGCGCAGAATGCCCAGGCCGCCGCCGGCCGCATCGGCGCGCGGCCGATCGGCAACGACCAGCAGTTGCAGTTGAATATTCAGTTGAAGGGGCGGCTGACGACGGTCGCGGAGTTCGAGAACATCGTCATCCGCGCCAACCAGGACGGCTCGGTGCTGCGCCTGCGCGACATCGCCCGGGTCGAACTCGGCGCGGTGTCGCTGGATCGCGAGACCAAGCTGAATGGCGGCAGCTCGGCGTTGATCGCGCTGTACCAGACGCCCGGCGCCAATGCGGTGGCGACCCTGGCCGGGGTGAAGAAGCAACTGCAGGAGATGTCGAAGGACTTTCCGGAGGACCTGGAATGGAAGGTCACCTACGACACCACGACCTTCGTCACCGACACCATCCATGAGGTGATGAAGACGCTGGTCGAGGCCTTCGTGCTGGTTGTGCTGGTCGTCTACCTGTTCCTCGGCAGCGTGCGCGCCACGCTGATCCCGACATTGGCGGTCCCGGTCAGCCTGATCGGCGCGTTCATCGTGCTGAACGCCATCGGCTACTCCGCCAATTCGGTCAGCCTGCTGGCGGTGGTGCTGGCCATCGGCATCGTCGTCGATGACGCGATCGTCGTGGTCGAGGCGGTCGAGCACGAGATGGAAAAGCATCCGGAGCTGTCGGTCGCCGACAACACCAAGAACGCGATGAAGCTGATCACCGCGCCGGTCATCGCGATCACGCTGGTGCTGCTGTCGGTGTTCGTCCCCATCGGCTTCATCGCCGGCATCTCCGGCGAGCTGTTCCGCCAGTTCGCCGTCACCGTCGCGGTGGCGATGCTGCTGTCGGCGATCAACGCGCTGACCTTGTCGCCGGCGTTGTGCGCGCTGCTGCTGAAGCCGCACCATGGCCCGCGCCGCGGTCCCATCGGCTATGTCATGCGGGCGATCGATCGGGTGCGCGACGCTTACGGTGCGGTGGTGGCGCGGCTGGTGCGGATCGCCATCATCAGCATTCCGATCGTGCTGGTCGCCGCGTTCGGCGTCTTCTCGCTCAGCAAGGTCACGCCGACGGGGTTCCTGCCGCAGGACGACCAGGGCGCGTTCTTCGTGCTGATGCAGCTTCCCGACGGCGCCTCCGTGGGGCGCACCGAGGCGATCATCGACAAGGTCAACGCGGTGCTCAAGCACGAGGACGGGATCGCGGACGTGTCCTCCATCGCCGGCTTCAACTTCCTCGACGGCATTTCGCAGTCGAACGCCGCGTTCCTGATCGTCACCTTGAAGCCCTTCGAGGAGCGCAAGGATCCGTCCCAGTCCGCCGATGCGATCATCGGCCGGCTCGGCACCGCCTTCCGCGGCATTCGCGGCGCCACCGTGGTGCCGCTGGCGCCGCCGCCGATCATCGGATTGGGCAGCGGGGGCGGGTTCGCCTATGTGCTGCAGGATACCCGCGGCGGCGATGCGAAGGCGATGGCGATGGCGCTGCGGGGCTTGCTGGTGGCGGCGAACCAGGACCCGCAACTGACCCGGGTGTTCAGCACGTTCTCGGCTACCAATCCGTCCGTGTATTTGGATATCGATCGCGACAAGGCGCAGATCCTGGGGGTGCCGCTGACCAGCGTGTTCCAGACGCTGCAAGCCAACCTCGGGGGCGCCTACGTCAACGACTTCAACCTGTTCGGACGCACCTGGCAGGTGCAGGTGCAGGCCGAGGCGGCGGACCGGAGTTCGATCGACGACATCTACCGGCTGAACGTGCGTGGCGCGAGCGGCGAGATGGTGCCGCTGCGCAGCCTGGTGGAGGTGCGGGTGGTGCAGGGGCCGCAATCGCTGGTGCGCTACAACAACCGCCGCGCCGTGGTGATCCAGGGGTCGGGCGCGCCGGGCGTGTCGTCAGGGGCCGCGCTGGCAGCGATGGATGCGGTGGCGGCGCGGACGCTTCCGTCGGGCTATCGCGGTGACTGGACGGACACCTCGTTCCAGGAGAAGCGGGCCGAGGGGCAAACCGGGATCATCCTGGGGTTCGCGCTGCTGTTCGCCTACCTGTTCCTGGTGGCGCTGTATGAGAGCATCACCATCCCCGTGCCGGTGCTGTTGTCGGTGATCGTCGGCGTGCTGGGGTCGTATGTCGCCATCGGCCTTGGCGGGCTGACGCTGGATTTGTACGGCCAGATCGGCATGGTCGTGCTGATCGGCCTGGCGGCGAAGAACGGCATCCTGATCGTGGAGTTTTCCAAGGAGGAACGCGAGAAGGGCGTCCCGCTGCTGCGCGCCGCGACGGAGGGTGCAAGGTTGCGGTTCCGTCCGGTGATGATGACGAGTTTCGCGTTCATCCTGGGACTGTATCCGCTGGTCGTGGCAGTCGGGCCGAGCCAGTTGGCGCGGCGCAACGTCGGCACGCCGGTGTTCGGCGGGATGATCGCCGCCAGCTTCCTGGGGATATTCGTAATCCCGATCCTGTACGTGGTGTTCCAGTCGGTGCGGGAACGGTTGAAGGGGCAGGGGCGGAAGACGGAGGTCCCGGCGGAGTAGTATCAATCCGGGTCGGGCGGCGCCAACGCGTGTAGAAAAAGCCGACCCGCGCGGGCAGTGGGTGCTTCATCGTCCCGCCGACGAAGGTCGGCATCCAGGCCTTTTGCTTGTACAATGAAAGGCGTGGACGGCGGCCCTGCGCCCCATAAGCGTTAAAATAGTGTCGGCGGTGGCTCGCTGCGTCATGGCCGGGTTTCGGCGCTGATCGGGACAGAGTTTCGCGCGAAGCGCCATCATCGGCAATCGTAGCCGCTAAGACTGCCAAGCCCGCATCGCACCGAAAGCTCCGTGAAACTTGGTGGTTCGTCGTGCACTCCGTGTTAAGGCGCGGAGGCAAAAACGCCCCAATCCTTTCAAGTCAGGGAATGAGCCGTTCTCGCACGCAACGACGCGTGGAGGACCGCCGCTCACCCTTTCACCCCCGATCCTCCCTGATCATGTCAGCACCTTTCTCGCCGATCATGATCGTCGGCGCGTTGGTATTGCCGGTCGTCAGGGTCGGCATGACCGAGGCATCGATCACCCGCAATCCGTCCATTCCGCGGACCCGCAACCGGGAATCCACCACCGCCGAAGCGCCATCCCCCATCCGGCACGTGCCAACGGGATGGTACAATGTGGTTCCGTAATGGCGCGCATAGTCGAGGAATTCATCGTCGGTCGTAACATCCCGGCCCGGCAGCGTCTCGGTGACGCTGTACTTGGCGATCGCGGGGGACGCAAAAATCGCCCGCGTGAACCGCATCCCGGCATTCAGCACCCGCATATCCGCCGGATCAGAAAGATAGTTTGGCGTAATGATCGGCTTGGCCGCCGGATCCGCGCTGGCCGCCATGATCGTACCACGACTGTCGGGACGCACCGGGCAGACCGCGACGGTCATCCCGTCCTCACGCTCCAGCGCGCCGAATTTCGCTGCATCGTAGCTCGCCGGCGTAAACAAAAGCTGTAGATCAGGACTGGCCTTCTCCGGCGATGACCGGCAGAACACCTGCGCCGTGGTGACGCCGAACGTCAGTGCCCCGCGTCCCTCCAGGGCGAAACGCACCACCTCCCGCGCCAGCCTCGCCCCGCGCGCCAGCGTGTTGATCGATACCGAGCCGCGCACCCGGTGGGAAATGCGTGTCACGTAATGATCCTGCAGGTTGGCGCCGACGCCGGGCAGCTCATGCACCACCGGCACCCCGATCGACTGCAGGTGTTCGCCCGGCCCGACGCCGGAAATCTGCAGCAGATGCGGCGAGTTGACCGCCCCGCCGCACAGGATGACCTCCCGGTGCGCCAGGGCGTCCACGGTCTGCCCACGCTGCCGGAACGTGACACCGACGCAGCGTTTGCCCTCGAATCGCAGCCTGGTCGCCAGCGCCTCAGTCTCCACGCGCAGATTGGGCCGCGCCCGTGCTTCTTTCAGGAAAGTCTGCGCTGTCGATCCGCGCCAGCGTCCCTTGCGGGTCATCTGTGAGAAACCGACACCCTCCGCCTGCCGCCCGTTCAGGTCCTTGCTGAACGGATGCCCGGCCTGCTCCGCCGCCTCGACGAAACGTTGCGTCAGCGGCAGCACCGTGCGGTAGTCCTCGACCTTCAGCGGCCCGTCGCTGCCGCGGTATTCCGAGTCGGTGCCCTGCTTGTAATCCTCCGACTTGCGGAAATACGGCAGCACATCATCGAAACTCCAGCCGCGGCAGCCCATCTGCGCCCAGCCGTCGAAATCCGCCGGGTTGCCGCGCACATACAGCATGCCGTTGATCGAACTCGACCCACCCAGCGTCTTGCCCCGAGGCCAGTGGATGCGCCGCCCGCCGCTGCCCTCGGATGCCTCGGAACTGAAGTTCCAGTTCACCACGGGATGGTACAGCAGCTTCAGCACCCCGGCCGGGATGTGGATCCACAGCAGCGAGTCCTTCGGGCCGGCTTCCAGCAGAATGACTTTCGCGCCGGTCTCGCTCAGCCGGGCGGCGACCACGCAGCCGGCAGACCCGGCACCCACGACGATATAATCGGCTTCCATCGCCGTTTTCCTCCCCGTTCCCATGTCAGCATGCCGGATGACCCGGCGGATAGGGAAGGGCGCCCGCCGATACGATCTTGACGCCGGGCCGCCGAAAGCGGACCAAGCGCCAGTGCCGAGCAGTGGCCGACAGGGGAGAAGTGCACATGGCTGAGCAGGTAAGTCCGCTGGCGGGTAAGCCCATCGATCCGTCGCGTCTGGTCAATGTGCCGCGGTTGGTGACGGCGTATTTCACCGGCCGCCCCGATCCGGCAGTCGCCGCGCAGCGCGTCGCGTTCGGCACGTCCGGCCATCGCGGTTCGGCGTTCGACAACGCCTTCAACGAGGCTCACATCCTGGCGATCAGCCAGGCGATCTGCGATTACCGCAAGGGCAAGGGCATCGATGGCCCGCTTTTCATCGGCATCGACACCCATGCGCTGTCTGCCCCCGCGTTGGCCAGTGCACTGGAAGTGCTGGCCGCCAACGGGGTCGAGACCATGATCGACGCGGAAGGCGGCTACACCCCGACGCCGGTCATTTCGCATGCCATCCTGGCCTACAACCGGGGTCGCGACAGCGGCCTCGCCGACGGCATCGTCATCACGCCGTCGCACAACCCGCCGGAGGACGGCGGCTTCAAATACAACCCGCCCAACGGCGGCCCGGCCGATACCGATGTCACCGGCTGGATGGAGAAGAAAGCCAACGCGTATCTGGAGGCAAAACTCGAAGGCGTGCGCCGGGTCGCGAACCCGCTGCGCTCGCCGCAGGTCCATCGCTATGACTTCATATCCCCGTATGTCGCCGATTTGGACGCCGTCCTGGACATGGAAGCGATTCGATCTTCTGACGTAAAGATCGGCATCGATCCCCTGGGCGGCGCCGCGATCGGCTACTGGCACCCGATCATCGAGCGCTACGGCATCGCCGCGACGGTGGTGAACGAGGTCGTCGATCCCGCCTTTCGCTTCATGACCGCTGACTGGGACGGCAAGATCCGCATGGACTGCTCGTCGCCCTACGCCATGACCAGCCTGATCGGCATGCGCGACCGATTCGACGTCGCCTTCGCCAACGACACCGACGCCGATCGGCATGGCATCGTGGCGGGGTCGTCGGGGCTGATGAATCCGAACCATTATTTGGCCGTCGCGATCGAGTATCTGTTCTCTAACCGTCCGCACTGGCGGACCGACAGCGGCGTCGGCAAGACCGTCGTCAGCAGCGGCCTGATCGACCGCGTCGCCGCCAAAATCGGCCGCCGTCTGGTCGAGGTTCCGGTCGGCTTCAAATGGTTCGTCGACGGCCTGGTGGACGGTTCTCTCGGCTTCGGCGGCGAGGAAAGCGCCGGAGCATCGTTTCTTCGGCGTGACGGCTCGGTCTGGACCACCGACAAGGACGGCATCATCCTCGGGCTGCTGGCCGCCGAGATCACCGCGCGCACCGGCCGCGATCCGGGCGAGGCCTACAAGGCGCTGACCGCCACGCTGGGGGTGCCGTTCTACGCCCGCATCGACGCCCCCGCGACCGTGGAGCAGAAGAAGCTGCTTAAAGCCCTGTCAGCCGAGCGGCTGGGGATGACGGAACTGGCGGGCGAACCGGTCCAGGCCACGCTGAGCCACGCCCCCGGCAATGACGGCCCTATCGGCGGCATCAAGGTGGTCGCCGCCAACGGCTGGTTCGCCGCACGTCCGTCCGGGACGGAGGACGTCTACAAGATCTACGCCGAAAGCTTCCAGGGGACGGATCACCTGCGGCAGATCCAGACAGAGGCGCGGGAAGCGATCGGTCGGGTTTTTCAGGCGGGGTAGCCTCAGGACTCATCGCGGGCCCAAAATTTCGCCACACCGCGCGCTGCCTGAGTGCGTCAGGCCCCGAAACACGATATGAAGGGCCTCGACTCTGATGAGGTAATCCATGTCCGCCAGCACGCTGCCCAATGCCACCCTGACCGCCGCGTACGAAGCGATGACCCCCGGGTCCGCCGCGCTGGCCGCCAAGGCGCGCATGGTGCTGCCGAGCGGCCTCGCACACGACAGCCGGCATTTCGACCCCTATCCGCTGTATGTCTCGCGCGCGCTCGGGCCGGTGAAGTGGGACGTCGACAACAACAAATACGTCGATTATTTCGGCGGCCACGGCGCGCTGATGCTAGGCCACAACCACCCGGCGGTGACCCGGGCGGTGCATGAGGCGCTCGACCGCGGCACCCATTTCGGCGCCTGCCATGAGCCGGAAATACGCTGGGCGGACCTGGTGATCCGCATGGTCCCCTCCGCCGAGCGGGTGCGCTTCACCTCCTCCGGCACCGAGGCGACGCTGATGGCGCTGCGTCTGGCGCGCGCTTACACCGGGCGGTCGAAGCTGGTGCGGTTCCGCGGCCATTTCCACGGCTGGAACGACCACATGACCAGCGGCCACATCAATCATTTCGATGGCACCGCGACCAGCGGCGTGGTCGACGGCGTCTCCGACAATATTCTTCTGTGCGATCCGAACGACGTCGCCGGCATCACCCGGATCTTCAACGACCACACCGATATCGCCGCGGTCATTCTGGAGCCGACCGGAGCAAGCTTCGGACGGATGCCGATCGTGCCGGGGTTTTTGCAGGTGCTGCGGGATTTGACGAAGCAGGCCGGGACGGTGCTGATTTTCGATGAGGTCGTCACGGGCTTCCGGGTCTCACCCGGCGGCGTGCAGGCGGAACTGGGAATCACGCCGGACCTGACGACGCTGGCGAAAATCCTGGCGGGCGGCATGCCCGGCGGCGCGGTGGCCGGGCGGAAAGACATCCTCGACTGGCTCGACTTCGAGGTCTCCAAGGCCACCGGCCATGAGAAAATCGGCCATCAGGGAACCTTCAACGCCAACCCGGTGTCCGCCGCCGCGGGGATCGCGACGCTCGAAATCCTCGCCTCGACCGATGCCTGCGCGCGGGCCAACGCCTATGGTGCCGAGGTGCGGGCGAAAATGAACGAGGTGCTGGAGGACGAGGGCGTCAGGTGGGCCGTGTACGGGACCTACTCCGGCCTGCACATCTTCACCAACCCGGACGGCGCCGACATCGTGCCGAGCCGGTTCGACGCCGCCGCGTTCATTCCGCAAATCATGGCGAAGCCGCGCGTCAACCTGCCGGCGCAGGTGCGGATGGGCATGCTGGTCAATGGCGTCGATCTCAACACCGCTCCGTCCGGGACGATTTCCGCCATGCATGGCGAGGAAGAAATGGCGATCACGGTCGACGCCTTCCGCGCCACGATCCGGGCGCTGCGGCGGGAGGGCGCGATCCGGTAGCCCGCCGCTGGTTCTCCCTACGCAACCGGCATCAGCAGATAGACCGGAACCAACAGCGCCGTCAGGAAGAACCCCGGGCGCGGTTTGCCGCCGAACGGCTGCAAGGCCGACGGCGTCAGCGCGAGCGCGACGGTCAGCAAAGTCGCGGTCAGCACCACGAACTGAAGGTCGAGCCGGGCCAGTTCGCTCCACACCGAGTGGTCGATGAACAACATGCTGTCTCCGTTCACGCGACGGCTTGCCGCGAAAGGGGCCACCGCGCAGACCCTTCCGATGTCGCCCTTATTGCGTACCGCCTAATGATATACTTTGGAAATAACATTGCCGTCGCTCATCGGCGCGTGATCGGCGGCGCTCAGTCCCGGAACACCACCGTCCGCATCCCGTTGATCAGCACCCGCCCGTCCAGGTGCCACCGCAGCGCCCGCGATAGCACGCGCCGCTCGATGTCGCGGCCCTGCCGCACCAGATCCTCCGGCGAGTTCATGTGCGTGATCCGCTCCACATCCTGCTCGATGATTGGCCCTTCATCGAGGTCCGCCGTCACGTAATGCGCGGTCGCGCCGATGATCTTGACGCCCCGGCGATGCGCCTGATGATACGGCTTGGCGCCCTTGAAGCCGGGCAGGAAGGAATGGTGGATATTGATGCACCGCCCCGCCAGTTTGCCCGCCAGATCGTCCGACAGCACCTGCATATACCGTGCGAGGATCACGACGTCGGTTCCCGTCTCCTGCACCAGGTTCCAGATCGCCGCCTCCTGTTCGGCCTTCGTGTCTTTCGTCACCGGCAAATAGTGGAACGCGATGCCGTCCAGGTCGATGTGGTGGTAGGTGTCGCGCGGATGGTTCGACACCACGGCGGAGACCTCCATCTTCAGCTCGTCGATCCGCCATCGATAAAGGATGTCGCTCAGGCAGTGGGTCGCCTTCGAGACCAGCAGCATGGCCCGCTGCCGCTTCGCGGCATCGCGCAGGGACCAGGTCATGCCAAACCGCTCGGCGATCGCGCCCAACGCCTCCCGCAGGCGGTCGAGATCCAACCGGTTCTTCGGATGGTCGAGCACGATGCGCGCGAAAAACCGGCCGCTTTCGATGTCGTCAAATTGTTGCGACTCCCGGACATTGCCGCCGTGCTCGAAGATGCAGGTCGCGACGGCGGCGACGATGCCGGGGCGGTTCCTGCATGCAAGGGTATAGATGTATTGGATCACGGGGCGGCGTACTCCTTGTGGGCCGGGTCTGCCACGGTATGCACCAATCACGGACCCGCTACCAGACGATCGGCGACCGAAAGGCCGCCGCCATCCTCTCCGTCGATTGAGTGCATTGCCACCTGAAGTTGATAACCCTCCAGCGCGCCGAACTATTAGTTTGATGCCGGAATCGCGTTGTCCATTGAGGATCGTTCGACGTGACCGCTTGTCGGGAAATCCACGCAAACGACATCGATCGGGTCGTCGCGCTGCTCGGGCGCGGCTTCGGTGGCGAAGCCTATTGGGTCGGCGCACTGCGCCGCCTGGCCGATCATCCGACGCCTCCTGGACTGCCGAAATACGGCTACGTGCTTGAGCATGAAGGCGACCTCGTCGGCGTCATCCTGCTGATTTTCACCGACGTGCCCGCGGGCGGCCAAAGCCGGATACGCTGCAACGTGTCGAGTTGGTATGTCGATCCGGCGCATCGCGGCTATGCCGCGATCCTCGCGAAGCGGGCGACCAGGTTGGCGAACGTTACCTACTTCAATATTACGCCCGCCCCGCATACCTGGAATATCCTGGAGTTGCAGGGCTTCCGGCCGTTCGCGACCGGCCGCACCCTGTGCGTCCCGGCGTTCAAATGGCCTCGCTTCAACACCAGGGTGCGGCGGGTCACGGCGCACACCGAGCCGGATCGCGACCTCGGGCAGGCGGAGATCGAGTTGCTGGTGCGCCACGCCGGGTACGGTGCGCTCAGCCTGGTGTGCGAGCATGACGGACAGCGCCATCCGTTCGTGTTCGGGCTGGAGCGCAGGCGGGGTTTCATGCGCGTCGCCCACCTCGTATACTGCCGCGATCTCGCCGATTTCATCCAATATGCCGGGCCGATCGGCCGGTTCCTGCTGCGGCGGGGGATCGGCTTGGTGGAATGTCAGGCCAATGGCCCGGTGCCGGGCCTGCCCGGACGATATTGCGAACAGCGAAAATACTGCAAAGGCAGCGGCCCGATCCATCCCGGCGACGTGGCTTATTCGGAATTCGTGATGTTCGGCTACCCCGGATCGGCCGCCGGTGATCTTCCGGCAGCCGAGGGAGGCAGTCGCGGCGTGCGTCCGTCCCTGACCTTTGGGAAGGCTGTCTGACCATCGACGGTGTAGGCAACGCCCAAGAACGACCGCGTCGGGGGAGACGCCTTCCTGAAACGTCATGGCCCGGCTCGTCCGGGCCACCTGTCGCGGCACCGTGCGGCGGGGGTGGCCCGGACAAGCCGGGCCATGACGGAGGTGGGGGACGGACGTCGCATTTTAGTGCGCATCCGCGACGGGTGCTTTAGGCGGCGCGACGCGGCGCATCAGCGGCACCATGACGGTCGCGAGCGCGAGGCAGGCCGCCAGCGCCAGGAACGCATCGGCAAAGGTCTGGGTCTGCGCCTCCCGCATCGTCAGCGCCCACAACTGCCGCAGCGCGATGGCGTGTCCCTGCACGAGGTCTCCGCCGCAGAGCGATGCCGCGGTTTCGGCGGTGCGGTGCAGCAGCTCCTCCATCGCGGTATTGGTGGCATTCAGGTGCTCGGCCAGGCGCAGGAAATGCAGGTTGGTGCGGTCGTTCAGGATCGTCGCGCAGGCGGCGATGCCGATGGCGCCGCCGAGGTTGCGCATCAGGTTGAACAGGCCCGAGGCGTGTTTCAGCCGCTCCGGCGCCAGCCCGCCAAGCGTCAGCGTGACGGTGGGTGCCACGGCGAACTGCTGGGAGAAGCCGCGGAACGCCTGCGGCAGCAGCAGTTCCCGCCAGCCCCAGTCATGCGTTATCGGCGAGAAGTTCCACATGCTGACGGTGAAGCATGCCAGCCCGAACATCATCAGCCAGCGCAGGTCGATTTTGCGCGCCAGAAACGTATATACCGGGATCGCAAGGACCTGGAAAATGCCGGTCGAAAACACGGCAAGGCCGATCTGCAGGGCGCTGAAGCCGCGGACACGCCCAAGAAATAAAGGGGTGAGGTAGATGGTGGCGAAAATGCCGATCCCGGTCATAAAGGAGAAAAAACAACCCAAAGCGAAATTGCGGCTTTTCAAGGCGCGCAGATCGACCACCGGCCGCGCGAAGGCCAGGCTGCGCCAGATGAACGCGACGCCGGCGATGCCCGAGATCCACGCCGTCGTGCGGATCGTGTCGTCGCCAAACCAGTCCCAGCGCGGGCCTTCTTCCAGCGTGTACTCGAGGCAGCCCAGGAACACCGCCATCAGCGCCATGCCGAAATAATCGGCACCCTTCAGCAGCGACAGGTCCGGCTTGTCCACCCTCACCAGGATAGGCACAACGATCGCAACGAAAGCCCCGGGCAGGAGGTTGATGAAAAACAGCCAGTGCCACGAGTAATTGTCCGTAATCCAGCCGCCGATGGTCGGCCCCAGAGTCGGCGCCAGGGACGAAATCGCGCCGATGGTCGCCGCCGCGATCACCCGCTGATGGTTCTGGAAGTAATAAAACGCGGTGGTGAACACCGTCGGGATCATCGATCCGCCGAGGAAGCCCTGCAGCGCGCGGAATACGATCATGCTGCGAATGTCCCACGCCCAGCCGCACAGCAGGCTGGTCAGCGTGAACCCGGCCGCCGAGGCGCAGAACAGCCAGCGCGTGGACATCACCCGCGACAGCCAGCCGGACAGCGGAATGACGATGATTTCGGCGATCAGGTAGCTGGTCTGCACCCAGGCGACCTCATCCGCGCCGGCCGACAACCCGCCGCCAATGTCGCGCAGCGACGCCGCGACGATCTGGATATCCAGCAGCGCGATGAAGAATCCCACGCACATGGTGGCAAAGGCAAACACCTTCTGCGGCATGGTCAGCCCGGTGGCGTCGACCGCGACGCGGGCGGCTGTCGTGACACTCATCGCTGATCGACCTCGGCCTCGACTGACAGGCCCGGACGCAGGCGGCCAAGCTCCGAGGCATCGCCGTCCAGCAGGATGCGCACCGGCACGCGCTGCACGATCTTGGTGAAGTTGCCGGTGGCGTTCTCCGGCGGCAGCACGCTGAACTGCGCGCCGGTAGCGGGCGCGAGGCTGGCGACGTGGCCGCGGAACACCTCGTCGGGCAGCACGTCGGCGCTGATCATCACCGGTTGGCCGGGCCGCATGTGCGCGAGCTGGTTCTCCTTGAAGTTCGCGTCCACCCACAGCCCGTGCGCCGGCACGATGGCGATCACCTGCGAGCCGGCAGCGGCGAAGGCGCCGGTGCGGGCGCTGCGGTTGCCGACGGTGCCGTCGAACGGGGCGCGCAGCTCGGTGTATCCAAGGTTCAGCCGGGCGGTGTCGCGATCCGCCAGCGCGGCGTCCAGCGCGGCGCGTGCCTGCTGCTTCTGCGTGTCGATCACGTCAATCTGGCGTTGCGCCGCCTCCAGCGACGCGCGTGCCTTCTCGCCGGCCGCCAGCGCCTGCTTGTAGTCCGCGTCCGCCTTCTGCGACGCCTGCACCGAGGCGGCGGCCGTGCGCGACAGGGTCTGGAAGCGGACCTGATCGTCGTGGGCGCGGACGATTTCCGCATCGGCGGCGGCAATCGAGGCCTGCGCCTCGGCGATCACCGCCTGCTGCAGCCGCCGCGTGGCGTCGAGGTTCGCGAGCGTCGCCTGGCCGCCGGCAACCACCGCCTCGGCGCGATCCAGTGCGGCGCGGTAGTCGCGGTCGTCCAGGCGGACTAACAGGTCGCCCCGGTGCACCGCCTGGTTGTCGGTGACCGCAACCTCGGCGATGAAGCCGGACACTTTTGGCGCCATGGTGGTGACGTCGGCGCCGACATAGGCGTCGTCGGTGCTTTCGATGAAACGGCCGATCAGCCACCAGTGGTGCGCATACCAGGCGATGCCCGAGGCGGCGAGGAGGGCAACGGCGGCGATGGCGGGCAGCCGCAGGCCGCGGCGCCTGGACGGGCGCCGGGTCGTAGCATCGGGGGCGCGGTCCAGGATGGCGGTGCTCATGGCTGGCTCCAGTCGTCGATTGCGTCGCTATCGTCGTGGGAGCCACATAGGCTAGTTGCTTGCATCGTGCAAGCCTACGAACACGGAATGTCGGGTCGGACCGCGTTTATGGTGAATGATGCCCTTGCGCCATGGCGTGGCAGGCGCTAGGAACCGCGCCTCGTTGCCGACGGATGGGCGCGTAGCTCAGCGGTAGAGCATTCGCTTCACACGCGAGGGGTCACAGGTTCAATCCCTGTCGCGCCCACCATCCCTATAGCTGCTTCAGCCACTCCAGCGCCGGCCCGATGGCGGCATCCGGTGTCCCCGGATGCGAGCCGCCGACATGCACCAGCCGGTTGCGCACGTTCGCCTGCGTGCGGTCCGAGCATGCTGTTAACAAGCCGCACAGGAACCGCCGTCGCGAACCCATCGCCGGCCTCCGTTTTAGCTGGTGTTATGGTATAAGCGCGAAATCGCAATGAGTGCGATTACCCCGCCATCAGCCGCGCCAGCTTCTCCCGCGACTCCTCCGGGATCGGCACCGGCGTCTGCGCCCCGCGCTGCACGAACACATGAACGAAATGCCCCTCGGCCGCTGCAACGTCGTCGTCATTGCGGAATACGCCAATCTCGTAACGAACGGAGGAGCGGCCGATATGGGCGACGCGGATGCCGACATGCACGCGGTCCGGAAACGCCAGCGAACTGTGGTAGCGGCAGGTGACCTCGGCCACGACGCAATGCACCGGTCCGTCCAGCAGGCCGACGACGTGCTCGGTCATTTCATAATACGTGACCGCGGTATCGAAGTAGGAGAAGTAGTTGACGTTGTTCACATGCGCGAACGCGTCGTTGTCCATCCAGCGCGTGGTGACGGTGTGGAACCAGCGGTAGTCGGCGCGTTTCCCGGGCGGGTGGCGAGTTATCGGCGGGGCGATCCTGTGTCTGTGGCGGCTTCGCTTCCTTTACCCGGACGGCGCCGCGTTGGACAGGTTTGCCGGCGCGGCGTGCGCCGGACATCACGTCGCCGGAATACCACCGGGCGTCGCCGTCGACTGCGCCGCGCACGCTGGCGGACCCCGGGCGTTTCGCGGCTGGCCGCCGTTTGGAATGCAAATCCGAGCGATGGTTCAGCGTCCTTTTCATTGCGATGAATACTGGATTAGTTGCACGGGCCAGAGCAGGTCCCCCGGATCGGCTTTCCCACGCGCCGACGCCCGGTTTTTCTAAACGCAGATGGACGCGGATGAACGCAGATGGACGCGGATAAAAGCCGCGGGCGCCGCCGGGACTCACCCGGTCAGGTCAAGCCCGATGACGGCGCGGCCCCGATCTGCGTTCATCCGTGTCCATCTGCGTTTAAATTTCCGGCGGTGCCGCGCACGAACGGCCGAGACCGGCGCTCGATCAGCGACCATATGCTAACCGTGGTCTTCCAGCATGTCCTCGATCGCCCGCTCCAGATGCCGCAGCGTATTGCATACCGTCACCAGCCCGCAGAACGGCGCATACCGGAACATATCCGAATCCCCTGTCCCCCAGGCTGAGCGATACTCCGGATTCAACCAGATGATCCGTTTCGCCCGCAGCGACAGCCGCCCGAACACATCCGTTCGTGGATCGGCACGATTGCCGCGCGCGTCGCCCAGGATGATCACGGTGGTCTTGTTGGTAACGTAACGCATCCAGCCATCCTCGAAGTCGGCCAGCGCATTACCGTAATTCGACGACCCGAACCCGATCGTTGCCATCACAGACGCAATCGCCTGCTCGATCGGCTGCTTCTCGAGAATCTCCGAAACCTCGATCAGCGACCCGGCAAACGCGAACGACCGGATATCCGCCAGCGCCTCGTTCAGCGCATAAAGAAACATCAGCAGGAACTGCGCCATCGCCGCGACCGAGCCGGAAACATCGCACAACACCATCACCCGCGGCTTCTCAATCCGCCGCTGCTTCCACACCGTAATGAACGGAATGCCGCCCCAGCCCATGTTCCGCCGCAGCGTCCGCCGCGTATCAAGCTGCCCGCGCAATCGCCGCCGCCGCGTGTGCGCATACCGCGCCGCCAGCTTCTTCGCCATTTGCCGCACCAGCAGCCGCATCCGATCCAGGTCGCGCCGCTCGATGTTCGACAGCCGCGTCGATTTCAGCAGGTCCTCGCGGAACCTCTCGGTGTCGCCGCGGGCGAACAGCAGCAGGTTGCGTTCGACGAAATCGCGCACGGCGTCCCGCAACGCCGCCAGCTTGCCGTCCAGCACAAGAGCGCGCTCCGGCGTGCCGGACTGGCGCATCGCCTCGAGGTCGCGTTCCAGCGCGCGCAGGCCCATCCGTTCGAGAATGCGACGCGCATACAGATTTTTCTGAGTGAAGTACCTGATCGTCTCGATGCCGGCGTCCCGCGCCGCCTGTTCCATCGCGGTCGCCAGCGCCGCGCGGTCGTCGGCTTCAAGTAACGACCCGAGCGACTGCCCGCCCTGGCCCCCCGACCCGTCGCCGCCAACCGGGCCGAAGCCGGCCTCCCGCTCCGGCGCCGAATCATCGATCTTGACGTCCTCACGCCTGAAATAAAGCTCGAACGCCTCGTTATAAAGCGCCTTTTCGTCCGGCGTCTTCGCCAGCACCAGCCCGAGCGTATCCTTCAGCACCACCCGGTCCTCGAACCCGACCAGATCGACCGCCCGTGCCGCATCGATCCCCTCGGCCGCGGAAACCCGCAACCCCGCGCCACGCGCGACCTGCAGAAACCGGCGCAGCGGTTCGCTGGCGGAGCCCACCGCTAACCCCCGGCCTCGCGCGCCTTGTGCGTCAAACCCGCAAGCTGCTTGCCAGCCTGTTCGATATCCGCCTCGAACTTCAGCAGCACGTTCAGCGTATCCCGCACCAAATCGACTTCCAGCACCGAACTGTGCAGCAACAGCAGCACCTTCGCCCAGTCGATCGTTTCACTAACCGACGGCACTTTCTTCAGATCCAGCCCCCGCAGTTGCTGCACGAAGCTAATCAGTTGTTTCAGCAGCCGCGCATCGATCCCCGGCACGCGCGACGCGATGATCCGCGCCTCCAGCCGATCGTCCGGGAAACCGATGTGCAGATGCAGACAGCGTCGTTTCAACGCATCCCCCAAATCCCTCGTGCTGTTCGACGTCAGCAGCACAATCGGCGGCACCATCGCCGAAACTGTTCCAATCTCCGGGATCGTCACCTGGTAGTCGGACAGAATCTCCAGCAGGAACGCCTCGAATTCCTGATCCGACTTGTCGATCTCATCGATCAGCAGCACCGCCCCGCCGGGCGCCTGCAAAGACCGCAGCAGCGGCCGAGGCTCAAGAAACTGATGCGAAAAGAAAACATCCCCGAACGCATGCAGCTTGTCCAGCGCCGCCGCCAGCGTATCCGCGTCGCCGATGACCGAGTTGATCTTGTCCTTCAGGATCTGCGTATACAAAAGCTGCTTGCCGTATTTCCATTCATACAGCGCCTTCGACTCGTCCAGTCCCTCGTAGCACTGCATCCGGATAAGCGGCAGCTTCAGCCACGCCGCCACCGACTTCGCCAGCTCCGTCTTGCCCACCCCCGCCGGGCCCTCCACCAGGATCGGCTTCTGCAGATGGTGCGCCATGAAAACGGCGGTCGAGATCTGGCGATTGGCGATATACCCGGCCCCGCTCAGCCCGAACTCGACAGCATCGATCGATGCCAGAGGCGATACCTCCGGGCGCAACGCATCATCCACATCCGGCTCCAGCTACTGTTCGGTAACCCGGATCGCATCGCCGCCCCGGAATGTCAAACCGGCAGGGCCGTCAGGCGACGTCCAAGAATGACTGCTTCAGTCCGGCGGCTCCCTCTCACCGTCATGGCCCGGCTTGTCCGGGCCACCTGTCGCGGCACGTGCTGGCGGGGGTGGCCCGGACTTCGCCGAGCCATGACGGAACAAGATCGACCGCCCGTTTCGTTTCTTCCCGGGCGTCGCCTCAGGGTCCCGCGTGCTTGTCCCGCCAGCGCAGGAAATCCTGGAACAGCGCCTGCCGGCCATTCGCGTCGAGGCCCGAAACGGACTGGCTCGTCTGGTTGAGATACGTATCGAATGAGCTGCGCAGGCTCGCCTCCCGGTTTTGATCCTGCTTGCTCAGCAGGGTCTGGGCCTCCGGATAGCGGGTCCAACCGGGAAGCTGCGCGAACAGGTTCACCTCCGCCCATTTCGGATGGAAACCCGGCTCACCGAACTGGCCGAAACGATCGAACAGTGCGTCCACGAAGCGGTTGACCCGCTTGGCCCGCAGGCTGTCGGAGGGAGTCGCCAGGGTGATCAGAACCGAGCCGATGGCGACCGTGTCGATGGGACGATCCGTGCCGACAATGTTGGGATATTGCTGCGATTCCAGCTTCGTCGGCAGATACAGATCCAAAAGCTGCGCGTTCAGCGGTATCGGCAGGAAGTGCAGCCCGCTGCCCGGCGGCACCGTTTGCAGCAGCGGCACCGGCTTGCCGCCGACGACGACCATCGCCGCGATTTCTCCCCGGCGCAGCCGATCGAGCGCGCGTGTGGCGGTTTCGTGCTGCCAGGCGGGCTGGAGATGCAGGGCGGCGAACAGCGTGTCCGCGGTCAATTCGGTGCCACTGCCGGAACGTCCGGCACTGACCGGCAGGCCGTTCAGATCGTTGAGCGAGGTGACGTTCGACCGTGCCAGGATATGAACCTCTTCCTCGAACAGCTTGGCGATATATTGCACCGATCCTTCCTTGGGGATCGCATTGGCCTGCATGGTCTCGGTCAGCGCATCGCCATGCACGATCGCCACATCGACGCCCTTCAGGTAGATCAGATCGGCGATATTCTGGATCGATCCGTTGCCCTGCATCGGCAGGATGCGCAGCTTTTCGCCGTCATCCAGCACGGTGGCGATATCGGCCGCGATCCGCGCATCCGTGCTGCCAACCTCCCCGGCGAGCAAGCCGATCGTGGCATTGGAAGCCTGCGCGATGCCGGCAGGATCCGGGTCGGCCGCGCGGCCCGCGACCGGAGCCAGCAGCAAACCGCCAACGATTAAGCAACGACCGGCTGAAACCATCGCCCTGCGTAGCTGCTTCATATACAAAACGAAACCCCGTTGCTTTTGGTTTGCGGCCACACCAGTATACGCCTGAATACGGCGAGGTCCGTTCAGATCGAGGAGAGCATTGCATGACTGACTACCCCGTTCGGCCAGCCCTGTTCCGCAAGGATGCGATCGCCGAGGATACGGCGAAGGTGAACGCCGGCATCGTCGAACTGATGACCGGGCTGCCCGACTGGTGGGTCATCGGCGCCGAGGTCACCCGCGAAGCCCGCCGCCAGGGCCGCGGTCCGTTCCCGGCGCCGGTGAAATCCCCGCGCGCCCGCACGATCGCGATCACCGGCCGCGACGGCAACGAAATCCCGCTGCGCGTCATCGCGCCCGATGCGCCCCGAGGCGTCTATCTGCACATCCACGGTGGCGGCTGGGTGCTGGGTTCGGCCGATTTGCAGGACCCGATGCTGGAACACATTGCCGACACCACGGGCCTCGCCGTGGTCAGCGTGGAATACCGGCTGGCGCCGGAGCATCCCTATCCCGCCGGCCCGGACGACTGCGAATCCGCCGCCGCCTGGCTGGTGAAGCACGCCAAGGCCCAATTCGGTTCCGACCTGCTGACCATTGGCGGCGAGTCCGCGGGTGGCCATCTGGCGGCGGTGACGGTGCTGCGGATGCGTGACCGGCACGGCTACACCGGCTTCCGCGGCGCGAACTTCGTCTACGGCGCGTTCGACCTCGGCCTGACCCCGAGCCAGCGCGCCTTCGGCGATCGGCGGCTGGTGCTGCGGACGATCGACATCCTGCAATTCTCCAATGCCTTCCTGCCGACGGTGACCGACCGCCGGGTGCCCGACATCTCGCCGCTGTATGCGGATTTGACGGGCCTGTGCCCGGCGCTGTTCAGCGTCGGCACGCAGGATGCGCTGGTGGACGATTCGCTGTTCATGCACGCGCGCTGGATCGCGGCGGCCAATGAGGCGGAGCTGGCGATCTATCCGGGCGGCGCGCACGGCTTCACGCTGTTCCCGAACCGGCTGGCCGACGAGGCCGCGGCCCGGTCGGAGGCTTTCCTGCGCCAGGTTGCGGGCTAGAAGGAAAACAGGCTGAACGGCAGGCAAAAATCCGTCCGGCCATGGATTTTCGTCCAGGGTCGGCAGGGACGGCGGCCGGGCAGCAAGCGCATTTTCGCGATCCGCCGCCAACATCGACGCCATCATTCGTTCGCGGCACCGTAAGAATCTTTTAACCGCGGATGTCGCAAATGCACGCGGATCGATGTTTCTCCGCCAGGGGATCGACCCCCGGCGGCAGAGTCGCGATGCTTTATAATCTGCGTGCATTTGCGACATCTGCGGTTGAAATTCTTGCGGTCGTCAGCCCGGACGGCGCCCTTGAAAGTCAACCCGCCAGTGTGTTCGACTGCCGCCCGCCGCAAGAATTTTTGGCGAAAGCCGGCATACTTCCAAGGCGGTATCGGAGTTTTCCCGAAAACCAATCCGTACACCCCGGCGGGTGGAACCCGGCACGCGTTGGCGTACCGATGCCGCCAGCCGGCCATGCGCGGGAACGCGCCTTGACCCGCGCACCGTGCCGCCGCACACCGCTCCGATGAACACCCAAACGCCGGTCGTGACCGAGGACGAGGCGGACATCCGGCTCGACCGCTGGCTGCGCCGCCATCGTCCCGGCATGCAGCAAAGCCTGATCCAGAAGCTGTGCCGCAACGGCCGGATCCGGGTGGATGGCGCGCGCGCCGAACCCGCCACGCGCCTCGCCCCCGGCCAGTCCGTCAGCATCCCGCCGATGGAGGCGCCTGCGGAACCCAAGGCCGTCAGCCGGGTGGACCCGAACGACGCCAAGGAGCTGCAACGCGCGGTGATCTATCAGGACGATCATGTGCTGGTTGTGAACAAGCCCTACGGCCTGCCGGTGCAGGGCGGTCCCGGGATCACCCGCCACCTCGACGGCATGCTCGACGCCCTTCGCTTCGGCTCGGAGCACCGGCCGCGCCTGGTCCACCGCCTCGACCGCGACACCACCGGCGTGCTGCTGCTGGCCCGCACGCCCGGTGTCGCCGGCAAGCTGGCCGCCAGCTTCCGCGGCCGCGACATGGAGAAGATTTATTGGGCCGTGGTCGCCGGCCGCCCGGTCCCGGTCGAGGGCCGCATCGACATGCCGCTGAAGCGCGTCGGCGGGGCCCGCGGCGAACGCACCGCACCCGCGGCGCGCGACGATCCGGACGGGGCACGTGCCGTCACCGACTACCAGACACTGGACAACGCCGCGCAGAAGCTGGCTTGGCTGGAGCTGAAGCCGCTCACCGGCCGCACCCACCAGCTTCGCGTCCACTGCGTGGCGATCCGCGCGCCGATCCTGGGCGATGAGAAGTATGAGGAACCCGACCAGAACCGCGCCTTCGCAGCCTTGATCGAGGGGCTTTCAAGCGATCTTCACTTGCACGCCAGACGATTGGTATTGCCCCATCCGGCCGGCGGCACGCTGGCTGTCGAAGCGGATCTGCCGCCCCATATGAAGGCCACCTTCAAGACGCTGGGCTTTCGCGCGCCGGCCCCCCAACCGCCAGAGAGACGCCGATGATACCAGACGCCGTTGCGTTTGACCCGCCGATCCCCCCGTCATGGCCCGGCGTGTCTTTCACGTCATGGCCCGGCTTGTCCGGGCCACCAGTCGCGGCAGGTGCTTGCGGCGGTGGCCCGGACAAGCCGGGCCATGACATTTATCCCAAGCCGGGCCATGACGTTTATCCCAAGCCGGGCCATGACGTTTATCCCAAGCCGGGTCGTGACCTTTACCGCAACGCGGGCCACGAAGCGTGTGGCAGCCACCTGCATCAGGCGTCGATATGACCCTGCCTCGGCCGCTCCGCTTCGGACTGATCGCCATCGCGGTCGTCGTGGTCCTCGCGGTTGGTGCCGGCGCGGTCGCGATCTCCCGCTTCGATCCGGACAGCCTCAAGCCGCGGATCGAGGAGGCGGTGAAGCGCGCCACCGGCCGGGACCTCGCGCTGAACGGGCCCATCACGCTGAAGCCGTCGCTGTGGCCGGCGATCCAGGCAGCCGATGTCGCCTTCGCCAACCCGCCGGGCTTCTCCCGCCCGCAGATGGCGACGCTGCAGGGCCTGGAACTGCAACTCGGCCTGCTGCCGCTGCTGACGGGGCGGTATGAGATTGACCGGCTGGTGCTGATCCATCCCGACATCCTGCTGGAAACAGATGCCGCCGGGACGCCCAACTGGCGGATGACGCCGGAAGTCTCCCCCGCCGCTCCGGCGGGATCGCGGGCCCAAGCGGCGCCCGGGCAGAAGACCAAGGCGGTGGTCAGCATCGATACCGTCCGCATCGAGGACGGGGTTCTGGCCTATCGCAACGGCCGCACCGGCGTGGTGTCGACGCTCGGACTGCCCAGCCTCGAGGCCACCGCCGCATCGCCCGATTCGCCGATGCATATCGAAGCCGACGGCAGCTACGACGCGACGGCGTTCCATCTGGCCGCCGATACGGGACCGCTGACCCGGTTGCAGGACTCCGCGGCAACGTCGCCCTGGCCGGTCAAGGCGGTGCTGTCCGTCGCGGGCGCCCGGCTGGCGGCTGACGGGACACTGACGAAGCCTTTGCAGGGCAGGGGGTACGATCTCGCCGTCAACGGCACTATACCCGACCTGTCGGCGCTGACGCCGCTGCTGCAAGGGTTCATCCCACCGGCCCTGCATGATGTCGTCATCGCCGCCAAGGTGGCGGACAGCGGCGGGGATCTGCCGGCGGTCTCCAGCCTGACGCTGAAATCCGGCGCCTCCGACCTTGGTGCCCGGGTTCCCGGCCTGATGCTGAACAAGCTGGATGCCTCCGCCGCCGCGGCCGATCAGTCCACGCGTACGGTGGCGACCGGCTCGCTGCGCGGCGTGCCGCTGGCGTTCGCCGCGACGACCGGGTCGCTGGCGCAACTGGTGCCGGGCGCGCCGCTCCGGCCATTCCCCGTCGATGTCTCGCTCCAGGCGGCGACGGCGACGTTCATCGCCAAGGGCACCCTGGCCGACGCCCGCGCTTTGACCGGGGCGAACATCGCCGTGGCAGCACAGATACCGGACATTGGGGCGTTGTCTCCGCTGGCGGGCAGGCCGTTGCCGGCGGTGTCGCCGGTCGCGCTTCAGGGCACGTTGACCGACGTGGCCGGCGGGTTGCGCAATGGCGCCGCCCTGCATGGCCTGGCGTTGACCACTTCGGCGGGCGACCTGACCGGGGATGCCGCCGTCACCGCCGGCGCGCGGCCGTCGTTGACCGCAACACTGAAGTCCAACCGCATCGACCTGGACGCGATCGAGACCGCCGTCGATGCCGTGCCGCCGCAGGCTGCCGCCTTGCCGCAAACCGCCAGCGCGCCGCCGCCGCCTCCGGTGCCGAAGCGCAGCGATCGGCTGTTCTCCGAGCGGCCGTTGCCGTTCGATCTGCTGCGTGCCGCCGACGCCGATGTCAAACTAAACGCCGACCTGCTTCGCTCCGGCGGCGCGGACTATCGGATGATCGAAACGCACGTCGTGCTGAGTGACGGCAAATTGGCGGTCAATCCGTTCGCCGCCGATACCCCCGGCGGCCGGCTGAACGGCAGCCTCTCGGCCGACGCCAGCCAGAAAGTGCCTCCGGTCCATCTGGTGTTGCGTGCGCCCGCGCTGGCACTGAAGTCGGTGCTGGCGTTGCTGCACGAACCATCGGTCGCGTCGGGCAACCTGGAGGTCCGTGCCGACATCAGCGGCGCCGGAGACAGCCCGCATGCGATCGCCGGGACGCTGGACGGCACCGTCGGCCTCGCTATCGCAGGCGGTGTCATCGACAATCGTCTGCTGGGCAGTTTGCTCGGCAAGGTGATGGATTCGCTGAACGCGCTCGACCTCGTCGGGAAGGGCGGTTCCAGCGACCTGAAATGCTTCGCCGCGCTGATGGAGGCGAGGCACGGCATCGCGACGATCCAGCCGCTGGCGCTGAGTTCGTCGCTGCTGACGATGACCGGAAGCGGGACGATCAATCTCGGCGCCGAGACGCTGGCGATGGAGTTGCGGCCGCAGGCGCGGATCGGCGGAACCGGCGTGGTGATCCCGGTCAACGTCGCCGGGCCGATCCGCAACCCCCGGGTCGGCGTCAACCGGATCGGCACCGCTGAGTCCAACGCGGGCACGGTCGCCAGCGCAGTGCTTGGCGGAGCGACGCCGCTGGGGGCGCTGGGCGGGCTGCTCGGCGGCGACAAGATCCTCCGGGGCGGATCGTCCGACGTGTGTCCCGCCGCGCTGGCGATGGCGCGCGGCCAGGCGGCACCGGCCCCATTACCGGCGAGCAAGCCGAACCTTGCGGATCCGGGCGCGCTGCTGAAGAACCTGTTCCGATGAGAGATATGGCGTGAAGCGTTTTTGGGACACCGCCGAGGTCCATGCGACCGAAGCCGGGTACGAGATCCTGTTGGACGGCAAGCCGATGCGGTTGCCTGGCGGCGCGAAGCTGGTGGTGTCGGCACCCCGCCTCGCCGCGGCGATCGCCGCGGAGTGGCAGACGGCCGGAGGGGCCAAGGGCGGCGAAATGAGCTTCTCCGACACGCCACTGACCCGTCTGGCCGGGACAGCGATCGAGCGGATCGCGCCGGACCCCGGGCCGACGATCGACGCCATCGCCCGGTATGGCGAGACGGATCTGCTCTGCTACCGCGCCGAAACGCCGGACACGCTGGTGCAGCGGCAGCATCTGCTGTGGGCGCCCTGGCTCGACTGGGCGGCGGTGACTTTGGACGCGCCGCTGCGGGTGACCATCGGCGTGGGCTACCTGAAGCAGCACCGCGACAGCATCGACGCCCTGCGGCGGGCGGTGGAGGCGCAGACCCCCGATGCGCTGGCGGCGCTCGGCATTGCGGTGCCGGCGCTTGGCAGCCTCGTGCTCGGATTGGCTCTTGCCGCCGGAGAAATGGACGGCGAGACTGCCTTCACGCTCGGCGCGCTAGATGAGCTGTTCCAGGCGGCGCAATGGGGCGAGGATGACGAAGCCGTCTATCGGCGGGCGGGTATAAGGGCCGATATCCTGCTGGCGGAGCGGTATATCGTGCTGACGCGGAGGGATGGGTGAACGCCAAGCGGCTTGTGATTGCCGGCCGGGTCCAGGGTGTCGGCTACCGGGTATGGATGCTTCAGAAGGCCACGGCGCTTGGGGTATCCGGCTGGGTGCGCAACCGCGCCGACGGCAAGGTCGAGGCGCTGATCGCGGGCGACCCGGCGGCGGTGGAGGAACTCGCCCGCGCCTGCCGCCGCGGCCCGCGCATGGCCGAGGTCCACAGCATCGACGAAGAAATGGCCGATCCGCCGGAGGAGTTGGGGTTTCACCTGGTCGGGTAGGTGCCCCATGTTACGGCCGGGATTGGCCCCATAGCTATCAGGATAAGGGGAAAGGAAGGAAAGGTTTGCCCGGCGCCTCGTTCCCTCACCGTCATGGCCCGGGTTGCCCAGGCCACCTGTCGCGGCACGTGCTTGCGGGGTGGCCCGGACGGGCCGGGCCATGACGAACGGGGAGGACGCCGTGGTAAGCACGCCTCGTCATCCTGATAGCCATGAGGGCTTGGCCCGGCCACCCGGGACTTAGGCGACGCCCAAGACTAAGCGAATCGGGCGGTCCACGTTATACCGTCATGGCCCGGCTTGTCCGGGCCACCCCAGCCAGCACGTGCTTGCGGGGGTGGCCCGGACAAGCCTGGCCATGACGGTTTGAGGAAGCCGGCGGGGCCGAATCGCTCATTGTTGGGCGTCGCCTTACGGAGTTGGCAGCGGCAAAGTCCGGCCATGACACAAAGACGACGCTGTCTAGAACAGCTTGCCGCCGTTCGGCACCCGCAGATCCGGGCGGACCAGCACCACGGCGCCGTCCTCGTCCGGCATGCCCAGCGTCAGCACTTCGCTGACGAAGGGGCCGATCTGGCGCGGCGGGAAGTTGACGACGGCGCAGATCTGGCGGCCGATGAGCTGGTCGGGCTTGTAGTGCACCGTCAACTGCGCGCTGGATTTCTTCACGCCGATCGGCGGTCCGAAATCGATGGTCAGCTTGATGGCTGGCTTCTGCGCCTCGGGGAACGATTGGGCACCGGTGATGGTGCCGACGCGGATATCGACCGCTTCGAAATCCGCATAGTCGATCTGCTCTGCCATGTGCGCCTCCCCGCGTTTGGCCGTGGCCATCGGCTGCGATAGCGTGCGGGCGTCCAGACGTCAGGAGTCCCGATGCGCGATTTTCAGCTTCCCGGCCGCAGTCCCGTCTATGCCACTTGCGGGATGGCGGCAACGTCCATGCCGGCGGCGACGTTGACGGCGCTGGATGTGCTGCGGGCGGGCGGCAATGCGCTGGACGCGGCGGTGGCGGCGGTAGCGGTGCTGTGCGTGATCGAGCCGCAATCGACCGGCATCGGCGGCGACTGCTTCTGCCTGTACGCGCCGGCCGGGACGGGGAAGGTGGTGGCGCTGAACGGCTCCGGCCGCGCGCCCGCCGCCGCCAGCATCGACTGGTATGAAAGCCGGGGGATCGCGGCGCTGGAGAACACATCCGCCCATGCCGTGACGGTCCCGGGCGCGGTCAGCGCGTGGGAGACGCTGCTGAAGGCGCATGGCCGGAAGGGGTTGGACGAATTACTGCGACCGGCGATCCGCTTCGCCGCCGAGGGCTGGCCGGTGCATCCGCGGGTCGCTTTCGACTGGGCACGCTCCGAGGACAAGCTGCGCAAGGGCGGTTCGCTGCCGTTCCTGCCGAACGGCGCCGCGCCGCGGGCCGGCGACCGGTTCGCCAATCCGCCGCTGGCCGAGACCTTGCGCTCGATCACGCGTCATGGCGCGAAGGCGTTTTACCAGGGACCGGTGGCCGCGGACATGGTGGCGGCCCTGCGCGAGCGCGGGGGCTTGCACACCGAGGAAGACTTCGCCGCCGGGCTGAGCGGCGCGGGGTTCGTCGAACCGGTCACGCTGAACTGGAAAGGCTACGACGTTTACCAATGTCCGCCGAACGGGCAGGGGTTGCTGGTGCTGATGATGCTGGGGATGCTCGGCGGCCTTCCTTCGGCGCTGGACGGAGCATCGGGCGTGATCCGGGCGCACCGGCATATCGAGGCGGCCCGGTTGGCCTACCGCGACCGCGATGCCTTCCTGGCCGATCCGGGGGCGGCGGATGTGCCGGTGCAGAAACTGTTGAGCGAGGCGTATCTGGCGTCGCAGCGGGCATTGATCGGCGATGACGCGGCGCTGCGGGATTTGCCGGCGGCGGGGGAGTCGTTTCTTCCCCGGCACAAGGACACCGTGTATCTGTGCGTCGTCGATAAGGATGGCAATGCGTGCAGCCTCATCAACTCGGTGTTCCAGTCATTTGGCAGCGGCATCCTGGCGCACCGCTCGGGCGTGATGCTGCACAATCGCGGCTTCGGATTCCGGCTGGAGCGCGGGCATCCGAACTGCATCGCGCCGGGCAAGCGGCCGATGCATACGATCATTCCGGGCATGCTGATGAAGGATGGCCGGGCGGCGATGCCGTTCGGCGTGATGGGCGGCCACTACCAGCCGGTGGGCCAGGCCTGGTTCCTGACGAACTTCCTGGAATACGGACTGGACATTCAGGAGTTGCTGGATCTGTTCCGGGTGTTTCCGTTTGGCGGCAAGGTGGAGGTGGAGCGTGGTGCTCCCGGTGCCATCGTACGCGGGCTGGCTGCGCTGGGGCACGTGCCGGAGCTGACGGAACTGCCGCATGGGGGCGGACAGGCGATTTGGATCGACCACGACCGCGGCTGCCTCGTCGCGGGATCGGATCCGCGCAAGGACGGGCTGGCGCTGGGATATTGAGGCGAATGTCCGCCCCGTCCAGTCTCGGCCTGGCATGTCCGCATGGGCGCTGACTTAGGCAACCCCCGGGAACGACCTAAACCGTCATGGCCCGGCTTGTCCGGGTCACCTGTCGCGGCACCGTGCGGCGGGGGTGGCCCGGACAAGCCGGGCCATGACGGAGCGGGGGAGCGGACCTCCGGATTTGTTTATTCCCGGGGTTCGCCTGACCGGCGGTGACCCCGTCGGGAAAATCCCCGCGTCTTTCATACCGCAGGCCACGATCGGCCGAGCATCGCGCCACACTCATTCCTAACGGCGACAACCGTAGCACATCGGGCGAAATCCCGTTAGGTATCGCTGCCCTGGCCTCTGCGTGGCTCGCCCCGGCGCGCCGAGGGGGCAAACCGCGAAGAAGACCCATGACCCAAAGCTTCTACATCACCACGCCGATATATTACGTGAACGGGGCGCCGCATATCGGGCACGCGTATACCTCCATCGCCACCGACGTGATGGCGCGGTTCAAGCGGCTCGACGGGTATGACGTCTTCTTCCTCACCGGCACCGATGAGCACGGCCAGAAGGTCGAAAAAGCCGCCGCCGACGCCGGCGTCGATCCGCAGACCTTCACCGATCACGTCTCCGCGGATTTCCGCGCCATGACCGACGCCATGGGCGTGTCCTACGACGACTGGATCCGCACTACCGAGCCGCGCCACAAACAATCCTGCGCCGAACTCTGGCGGCGGATCGCGGCCAACGGCGACATCTATCTCGGCCATTACGAGGGCTGGTACGCCGTGCGCGACGAAGCCTTCTACGACGAGTCGGAACTGAGCCTGCGTCCCGACGGCACCCGCGTCGCCACCGCGAGCGGCGCCCCAGTGGAATGGGTGCGTGAACCCTCGTATTTCTTTAAACTCTCGGCCTTCCAGGACCGTCTTCTGAAGCTGTACGAAGAATTCCCGGAGTTCGTCGCCCCATCCTCGCGCCGCAGTGAGGTGATCAGCTTCGTCAAGGGCGGCCTGCGCGATCTGTCGATCAGCCGCACCACGTTCAGTTGGGGCATTCCGGTGCCCGACGCACCCGGCCACGTGATGTATGTCTGGCTCGACGCGCTGAACAACTACGTCACCGCCTGCGGCTTCCCCGACCCGGAGGCGCCGCGCTGGCACTACTGGCCGGCCGACGTGCATGTCGTCGGCAAGGACATCATCCGCTTCCACGCGGTCTACTGGCCTGCCTTCCTGATGGCCGCCGGGCTGCCGCTGCCGAAGCGGATCTCCTCGCACGGCTGGTGGGTCGTCGAGGGCGAGAAGATGTCGAAATCCCTCGGCAACGTCATCGAGCCGCGCAAGCTGGCGGAGACCTACGGCCTCGACCAGATCCGCTACTTCCTGCTGCGGGAAAAACCGTTCGGCACCGACGGCTCGATGAGCCACACGGCCATCGTCAGCCGCATCAACGTCGAACTGGCGAACGACCTCGGCAACCTCGCACAGCGCACGCTGTCGCTGGTCGCCCGCAACTGCGGCGGCGTGCTGCCGGCGCGCGGCGACATCACCGAGGAGGACATGGTGCTGCTGGCCGCCGCCGGCTCGCTGCTGGAGCACCTGCGCATCAACATCGACCGCCAGACCTTCCACGAGGGGCTGGAGGAAATCTGGAAGGTCATCCGTGCCGCCAACGGCTACATCGACCGGCAGGCGCCCTGGGCGCTGAACAAGACCGACAAGATCCGCATGGGCGCGGTGCTGCGCGTGCTGGTGGATACCATCCGGGTCGTCGCCACGCTGCTGCAGCCGGTGATGCCCGGCAGCATGGCGCGGATGCTGGACCAGCTCGGCGTGCCGCCCGAGGCGCGCAGCTTCGCCGCCATGGCGGTGCCGTTGACGGACGGAGCCGCCTTGCCACCTCCGCAGGGCGTTTTCCCCCGCTATGTGGAGCCTGCCGCCTGATGCTGGTCGATACCCACTGCCACCTCGACTACTACACCCCGGCGGAGCTGCCGGATGTGCTGTCCCGCGCCGCCGCGGCCGGCGTGGGCGAGATGGTGACCATCGGCACCACGCTGGCGCAGTCGGACACGCTGCCGGGGCTGATCGAAGGGCATGCGAACCTTTGGTGCACCGCCGGCGTCCATCCGCACCACGCGGTCGAGGCGCCGATGCCGGCGCCGGAAGCGCTGGCGGAGCGGGCACGTCATCCGCGCGTCATCGGCATCGGCGAGTCCGGCCTGGACTACTTCTACGACAAGTCGCCGCGCGACGTTCAGGCGGAGAATTTTCGCGCCCATATCCGCGGGGCGCGCCTGGCGGACGTGCCGCTGTGCATCCATGCGCGCGACGCCGACGATGATATCGCGTTGATATTGAACGAAGAACGCGACAGGGAAGGGGGGTTCGATTTCCTGCTGCACTGCTTCAGCTCCACCCGCCGGCTGGCCGAGGCGGCGCTGGAGATGGGCGGGTTTATCAGCTTCTCCGGCATCCTGACCTTTCCAAAATCGCAGGAAATCCGCGACATAGCCCGCGACGTTCCCTTGGATCGGCTGCTGGTGGAGACGGATGCGCCGTATCTGTCCCCGGTGCCGTTCCGTGGCAAGCGCAACGAACCCGCCCGGGTCGCGCATACCGCCGCAGTGCTGGCGGAGTTGCGCGGCCTGACGCCGGACGCCTTGGCCGACCTGACAACCGCGAACTTCCGCCGGCTGTTTCGCAAGGCCGCGGCATGAAAGTGACGTTGCTCGGCACCGGCGGCTCCGCCGGGGTGCCGACCATCGGCGGCGTGGATGGCAGCGGCGATTGGGGCACCTGCGATCCGGCCGAACCGCGCAACCGCCGGACGCGGTCGTCCATCGTGGTGGAAACCGATGACAATCAGAGGCTTCTGGTCGATACCTCACCCGATATGCGGAGCCAGTTGCTGGACTGCCGCGTCCCTCGGGCGGACGCGGTCCTGTTCACGCACGCGCATGCGGACCACATCACCGGCATCGACGACGTGCGCATCCTGAACCGCATCGCCAACCGGCCGCTGCCGGCCTACGCCACGGCAAAAACGCTGGCTGAAATCACCAGCCGGTTCGGCTACGCGTTCAAGCCTTGGGATGCCGCGCACTTCTACCGCCCTGTTCTTGAAGCAATCACGGTCGAGCCGGGGGAGGACGTGACCATCGCCGGCTTGCGCGTGCGGCTGTTCCCGCAGAACCACGGGCGGATCGAGACGTTGGGGCTGCGTATCGGCGGTTTCGGCTATTCGACCGACGTGGTCGACCTGCCGGATGCGGCGTTCGAGGCGCTGGACGGCGTGGACACCTGGGTCGTCGGCTGCTTCCTGCGCGACGGCCCGCACTGGACGCACGCCGATCTGGCGACTGTGCTGAGTTGGGTGGAGAGGTTAAAGCCGCGCCGGACGGTGTTGACTCATATGGGGTCCGACATGGATTGGGCCTGGCTGCGAGCGAACCTTCCCCCGGGCGTCGAAGCGGGCTATGATGGCATGGTCCTGATGATGGACTGATTTGCCCGGCCCTGGCGGCCTGCCCCCTTACGAGCGCGGCCACGCGCAGGGCGGTCAAGGAGGCAAGCCATGATTATCGAAGAAACCGAAGCACGTGCCTTCGCGGACGAGTGGCTCGATGCCTGGAACGGCCACGATCTGGAGCGTGTCCTCGCACTGTACGCCGCCGACGTTGTGTTCATGTCGCCTGTCGCCGAACGGCGTGTCGGGAACGGGCGCGTGGAGGGGATCGAGAGGTTGCGGCGCTACTGGGGAGCCGCGCTCGAGGCGGAGCCCGGTCTGAAGTTCGAATTGACCGCTGTGCTCGGCGGCTTCCGCTGCCTGACCATCGTGTATCGTAACCATCGTGGCCAGTCGGTCGCCGAAACGCTTGAGTTCCGGGAGGACGGGAAGGCGATACGCGGATTCGCATGCTACGCCTGATACCAAAACGCATAGCAAGCGACCCGTGGGCGGTGCGTCATCGTCATGCCGGCGAAGGTCGGCATCCACGCCTTTGCGGCAAACAAGACGTGGATGGCGGGCCTCCGCCCGCCATCACGGGACTAGGCGCTGCTGCCGATCCTACGCTGGATGAGCGGCTTCAGGCCGGCGTCTTCCAGGGCTTCCATCCGGGGATCACGACGATCACCGGCGACCAGAACAGGCTGAACGACCGGTTGAAGCGGATATCCATCCGGATCGGCGTGCCGTCCGGCTCGTAGCAGATCAGCGCACCTTTGCCTTCGTCGGTGGCGTCAGCCATGACCTGTTCGATTTCAACGTATTGCCGGGTGCGCTTGCCGATCCACATGACCTTCCACTGGCCGGCGCGGGTATAGGCATCGTCGGCCGAGTTGTAGTGGAACTGGCGGTCTTTCTCGTCCTTGACGGTGACGTCGCCGACGCCCGCGGCGAAGCCCTTGGTGGACCCGCCGGACATCTTGCCGGCGATGCCGAGTTGCAGCCACGGCGACGGCCTGCGCGGCATCTCGCCGAGCAGCACGCGCGCATCCTCCGCGCTGAAGGTGGTATCGGAGTCGTAGATCAGGCGGTCGACGGTAGCGGCGATGAGGAAGCGGTCTGGCATCGGCATTTCGGTGCAGTCGAGAGCCTTGGGTTGCCACGAACGCGGCCCGGGCCGCAAGTGGGTTGTATGACTTAACATAATATACATTATGCGGTCTTCGTGCGTAAGGCCTCGGTTGTCGTCGTTCGCGTCTCGTCTGTGCCGCGTAGCGGCCTGGACCGTGGTTTACGAGCATGACGTGCCACCTTGTTCGGCTTGACCCCTTGCCAAGACCGAAGACCGCCAAAAATCCGGGGTTATGCCGTTCTTGGTCCTGGTGATCGCCAGTATTTGGGCTGTCCTGCTTGCGGCTGCGTACATGTCCCGCGTGAGCGCGGGACTCAGCAGACGCTTGTCCACCGCTATCGTAGCGAGCATCTATTTAGTTTTGAGCGCGATCGCGCTTGCCTGGTTTGGACTCAGTGCGAACGGCGTCATTGCAGTGTTCGGCATGCTGCTTCCCTTTGCGGTCGCGGTTTGGGCCGCCATGACAACAGCCGGCCGCTGACCTGCTGTCTCCCGGGCGTCATGGCCAACGATCTGATCGACCACGCGGCGGGAAAAGCCCCGGCCAGGAAGGCGGTTAACGCGGCCATGTCGGGACGCCGCGTTGCGCCCCCTTTGACTGTCCGCGTCGTGGCTCTGATAGTCTCCGCCAACGTGGAGCATGGCCATGTTCTCCTGCACTTTAGCTGATCCCGACGAAAGTGTCGGCGGCAGAGGTTGCCTTTGCCATCGGCCGGAAATCCAGACGCTGACGCGGCGGATCAACGCCCAATTGTCGCGGCGTGGATTGGTCGCCGGCGCCGGCGCCTCCATCGCAGCGCTCGGCATACCGCGACGGGCGAAGGCAGAGGTCGCGCCCGGGCCGCCGCGGCCAATTCAATTGACGAATTTCCGGCTGTTCGACGGCCGGTCACCGGCCCTGCGCGACGGGCTTCGCCTCGCCGTCGATGGGGGCCGGATCACGGCCGTCGCGACGGGAGACGCGGCCCCGCCGGAGGGCGCGCGCGTCATCGACTGCGGCGGCCGCGTCGTCATGCCGGGTCTGATCGACGCCCACTGGCATTCCGTGTTCGCGGCGCTGCCGGTTTCGAGCCTGTTTGCCGCCGACGTGGGCTATATCTTCCTCGCCGCCAGCGTCGAGGCCGAGCGGACTCTGATGCGCGGCTTCACCACGATCCGCGATCTCGGCGGTCCGGCCTTTCCGCTCAAGCAGGCGGTCGACGAGGGCCTCGTGCAGGGGCCGCGCATCTATCCCTGCGGCGCGATGATCACGACCAGCGGCGGACACGGCGATCTGCGCCCGTTGCAGGACATCCCGCGCAGCCCTGGCGGACCGTTGAGCCCGATGGAGGAAACCGGCGGCGCGATGATCGCGGACAGCGCGGATGAGGTGCGCTTACGCGTACGCGAGCAATTGCTGCAGGGCGCGTCGCAGATCAAGCTCGTCGGCGGCGGCGGCGTGTCGTCGCCGCGCACGGCGCTCGACATGACGACGTTCAGCGAACCGGAGCTGCGCGCAGGCATCGAGACGGCGCTTGACTGGAACACCTATGTCGCGGTTCACGCCTATGCGCCCCGGACCGTCCAGCGCGCCGTCGCCGCGGGGGCGCAGTGCATCGAGCACGCGCATCTCATGGACGAGCCGACGGCGAAGCTGATGGCGGAGAAGGACGTCTGGCTCAGCATCCAGCCTTTCCTCAGCGATGCGGACACGGGCGTGCTGACCGGTCAGAGCCGCATCAATCAGCTTCAGGTGTTCGCCGGCACGGATACCGCCTATGGGCTGGCGAAGGCGCACAAGATCAAAACGGCGTTCGGCTCGGACCTGCTTTTCTCCAGCCAGTTGGCGTCGCGCCAGGGGCTGATGCTGACACATCTGACCCGCTGGTACAGCGCCGCCGAAATCCTGACCATGGCGACTGCGACCAACGGCGAACTGCTCGCCTTGTCCGGCCCACGCAATCCCTATCCGGGCAGGCTCGGAGTGATCGAAGAAGGAGCGCATGCCGATCTGCTGGTTATAGACGGCAACCCGCTGCAAAACATTGCCCTCCTGGCCACGCCAGCAACGTCGCTCAAGCTCATCATGAAAGGAGGCAGGATCTACAAGGATGAACTGGGTTCATGAGGTCGCCCGCTTAGCCGAAGTAGCTGTCGACGGAACACAGGATGCGGCGTTCGGTAGCGTCAGGCAAATTCCGCGGGCGTGTAACCGTACAGCCAGTCCTCGAATTCGCCCTGGCTGGCGTTCGCCCGGTCGACCACGCCGCGCAGGAACGTTTCTCCATCGGGCTGGTACGATCGGCTTCCCTGCACCGCGCTGCGGGCCTGGATGATTTGCGTGCGATAGATGCGGCTGGTGTCGTAACGGTTCAGCGCGGCGTCGATGCCGGGTGCCGTGACCAGGCAATGCGCGAGTTCGATTGCGTCCTCGAAGGCCGTATTGGCGCCCTGCCCCAGCGCCGGCACCATGGCATGGGCGCCATCGCCGAGCAGCGTGACCCGCCCGTGGCTCCAGCGGGTCAGCGGAAGCCTGTCGCCGATCGGCCGTTCCACGATATCCTCGGGTTGTGTGGCGTCCAGGATCGCGGCAACGGGCGGTGCCCAATCGGCGAACGTCTCCCGCACCCGCTGTTTGATGCTGGTCGTCTGATCCGCGCCGGAAACGTCGGGCGACAGCGCCGCGGCGCTCCAGAAGATAAAGCCGCCGCCGGTGTCAAACAGGGTGAGGACCTTTCCGTCCGGTCCCGAGATGATCGTCGCCTCGTTGGCGGCCACCGCCGGGTCCTCGTAACGAATCACCGCGCGCCACGACATGCGGCCGGCGTAACGCGGCGGACCGTCGCCGATCAGGATGCTTCTGACGGTGGAACCGATGCCATCGGCGCCGATCAAAAGATCCGCTGTCACGGATGCGGCGTTGTCGAAATGAATTTGGACTTTACTGTCGTTCTGCTCAAAGCCGATCAGCCGGCGGTCGAGGTGGATGCAATCGGGCGGCAGACAGGAGGCTAATGTTTCCTGTAGACAAGACCAGCGGATATTCAACAATGGCTGTTTGAATCGGTCGCGTATGGTAAGGCGATCGGTAACGATGAGTTCGCCGGTGCTTTTTCTTACGTTTACCTTGTGCGTCTCGCTGCCCAGCACCGTGAGCGTTGCGGCGATACCGGGACTGATCGTTTCAAGTGTGTTCAGACCGTTCGGGGCAAGCGACAACCCCGCGCCGGCCGGCCGGAGTTCGCGCGCCTTTTCGTAGATGTGGGCATCGATGCCCTGCCGGCGCAAGGCGATCGCGGCGACCAGGCCGCCGAGGCCGGCACCGGCGATAACCGCCTTCCTGACGGACCCGTGGGCGCTCCGGGCGGTTTCAGCGTCGGGGATCACGAATTTTCTCCATTGCCGCGGCTGCATGATGGTGAGGGTGGCGGCGTTCATTGCCAATGTTTTTCCGCCCGCGGGTGCAGTCTGCGGCCATAGGCCCGTCTGTTATGACCGACCGACCCTACCACCGAGCCTGTCTTTCACGTCATGGCCCAACTCGTCCGGGCCACCTGTCGCGGCACCTGCTGGCCCGGACGAGCCGTCGCACCTGGTCCAGCCTCCGGCCGCGGTCGAACGAGGCACGGCGTCCCTTTCCTCTGATGGGCTCGCGCGTTTTCAGGCTGCTGGGCAGGCGGCGGACGCCGCCTGGCCTCCCTGCCCTAAGCCCGCCGTCACTTCCCGGCCAGCGCCGCCTTCCAGTCATGCCAGTAATCGATGTCCTGGCTGTCGGGATACCACAGCAGCCCCGGCGTGTGGCCGCGCGTATCGGTTGTGCCGTATTGCCAGATGATCTCCTTGCTCTGCCGATCGATCACCAGCACCCGCTCGCGCCAGTCGTCGTTCAGCAGGATGTTGCCGTTGGGCAGTTCCTCCGCTAGGGACGGATGGTCCAGCGCCTTCTCGCCGTCCTTGACCCGGTATTCCCACACCACCTTGCCGGTGGCCGGGTTGAAGATCACCACCCCGCCCGGGGTCGTGAAATCGGCAACGATCACGTTGCCGTCGCTGGCGGCCCTGGCGTCCGACGGATAGCGCAGATGCGGCCCCTTGACGCTCCAGACCACGCGGCCGTCGTTGTTGATACGGCTGATCCAGGCATCGGGGATCTCCGTCACCAGGTAGTCGCCGTTGTCGTAGTAATTGATGTCGTTGGGGAACCCGAAAGTCTCCGGCGGGTTATGCTTGCATACCCCCGGCTTGCCCCATTGCCGCAGCGTCTTGCCACTGTCCGGATCGATCCACAGCAGACGGCAGTTGCGGATATCGGCCACCGTCAGTTGCCCGTTCGGTAGCAGCCGGGCATCGTCCGGAAAGTTCAGGTAGCCCTCGGCCCGGCTGTAGGTGTCCGACACGCCATAGGTCCAGGTCAGCGTGCGGGTCTGATAATCCACGTAGTGGATGTCGTAGTTGTCTTCCTCATTCACCACCAGCGTCTTGCCGTCGGGCGAGAAATTCACGTCGTCATTGCCGCGGTAGATCTTCAGCGCCGGCGAGGGGAACTCCCACACGATCCGCTTGTCCGGCGTCACCTCCAGCAGCCGATTATTCCGCCGATCGGCGATCAGGATCGGCCAGGGGAGCGGACCGGCCCATTGCGGCACGGGGTGGGCGCGGGAACCCGTCACCGGCGGCGGCGCCGGCAGCGTCACGCCGCTGGAGACGATGCCGGCACCCGTCATCTTCTCGGTGACGGTGACCTCATGAGCCTTCGGCGCCTTCGGCTGGTCCGGTTCCGCCGCGTAGGCGCCCCCAGCCAGGCAAACGGCGGCAAGCAGGGCCATGCGCATCGGCATGGCGGTGATCGCACGAGGCAGCGTCATCATGAATCCCCTTCAGCTCCGCCGGGCGGCGGCCATTCCGGGAAGCCTCTAAACGAACCCGTTCCAACGGGCCACATCCGGCGGGCGGCCGACTCGGTCGAAAACGCGAGTTTGTATGGCGGTAAAATCATGACGCACGCCGCCCCGGCGCATCGCCGGACCTGGACCGCATGGCGCGATCGTGCAACGAATGCCATCCTGTTCCGTGGGATGGGATGCGGGGGACTCGGATCGCCTGTCTGATCGCGCTGCTGGCGGCGACCTGCCGCCCGGCGGCGGCGGAGGGCGGCACTCCGTACGGCCCGGCCACGGCCCGGGTGTCCGTCTGCTTCGTGCCGGAACAGGCCTGCGGAATGGCTGTCGTCGAGGCCATCGACGCGGCGCGGCGGTCCATCCGGGTGCAGGCTTACGGCTTCACCTCGGCCGCGATCCTGCGTGCGCTCGCCGCCGCCCGGGCGCGCGGCGTGGATGTTCAGGCGATCCTCGACAAGTCGGACGACCGGGAGCGCGGCAACCGCCTGACCGGTGCGCGGTTCAGGTATTACTTCGCTTCGGGGTTCCGCCGCCTGCGCCGGACCGCGGCCAAACCCGCGAGGGCGGCGGCGAACACGGCAAGGGACGCCGGTTCCGGGGTGTCCAGCGCCGCCAGCCCGTTGAAGCTCTGGCCGACGCTGGTGAACGACCCGGAATCATCGGCGAATACCGTCAACGACGAATTCAGGAAGCCATAACTGGTGCTGTTCACCTTCAGCGGCAGCGTCAGCCCGGCGGCATCGCCCACGGCATAGGTCTCGACCGACGGCCTGGCCGACATCAACGCCTTGGCGGCAGCCTCCGCTGCCTGCAAGGCCGCCAGCGATCGGATACCGGTCGCACCGGTCGATCGGCTCAGGTAAACGCTCGAATGCGTCAGCGTCTCCGGATGGGCGGACGCGTCTCCCGGGCTCGCTTCCACCTCCCCGCCGCCCGACAGCGTGTCGGGGACCATGACGCTCGACGACATCGACTCGCGGACCGATGGCGCGACCGGGTAACTGCCGCTCAGGGTATCCGGCATGGCCGCCGGCCGGATGCCGCCCGCGGGAAACAAACCGGCGGACGCGTCGAATACCGGCCGCGACAAGCTGCCGCGGGCTGTGGTCAGGAGGTCCGCCGGGTTGAACATCGCACCGCGCGCGGTGCGGTCCATGCCGCCCTGGCTGCCGCCCGAGGCGGCATCCGCCGGCACGGCCTCCGCCCTCGCACCGGGCAAAAGAAGCAGCGCCGCCAACGCAATGGTGGATGGCAACGGCGCTCTCACAGGACGTCCCGCACTCTCATGACGCCATCATACCGCCCGTGCCGATCGGCTGGCGGCTTTTTTGAATGGAAGTCGCCGATTGGCTGGGACGCGGCTCAGCAGGGACACGGCCGCCTCGCCAACCCGGCGCCGCAACAGGGCGAGCGACCGGAATGGACCGGCCTCGACCCGGTACAGCGGGTAGGCATCGTCCGACAGGCTCAGCTTATAGCGATCCGCCCCGGCCAGAAAGTCATAGATGTCATAGCCCTGATCGACCGCATGGCGTATCGCCGCGTGATGGCTGGTCAGCCCGGGTTTCGCCGCGGCTTTTGGATGACCATAGTCGAACCCGCTCTGATACGCACACATGCGCGACCGGTATGAGAAGTTGTACAACAGGCCGATTGCCGCCGCGCCGCGGGAGACGCGCAGCAGCGATATCTCGCCGAGGGGAAGCGCCTCGGCGATCAGCGCCGCGTGGAAGCGGCGGAAAAACGGAGCCGCGAAACTGCCGGGCTGGCCGCGGGCAGTCCACGCCGCCTGATGCAAACGTGCCATCTCATCCAGCATGCGCAACGCGGCGGCCACCGTCTCCGCCCGCTCCGTCACGATCGCTCCCGCCTGCTCATACAGCCGCGCCGATCGGCGGAGCTGCTGGCGGGTGTTGGCCGATCGGCGGAGGAGGTAATCGCTGCCGGACGAACGCAATGTCGCGTATGGCGAAAGCTGGGTTCGCTCGATGCAGACGAGCTCCGCCGCCCGCCGCACGGCCGCCAGCGCCGGCTCGCCGATGCCGGACAGGATCAGCCGGTAGCGCGGCGCCACCGCGCGCAGGCACGCCAGGGTCAGTTCCTCGTTCCGGCCGGCCTCCGTCAGCACCCCGTTCTGCTCGATGTAGGGGCAATCCAGCTCCGCCTTGCCGCTTTCGCCGAGATAGAGGACGGACGGACCGAACCGGTGCCGGACGCGATTGAACAGCGCCAGCGCGACCGTGCGCCCGGATTCGGTCGCCTCCACCAGCACCGGATCGGAGAACCGTTCCTCCGCCAGACAACCGTACCAGGTCCAGGTCTGGAAGAACGAGCAATCCGCGCGCCGTTCGAGGTCACGCCAGCGCCGTCCGAGCGCCTCGAAATCCGCCACGCCCGAGATGTGGACCTCGGTCACGATTCGGCGGTCGATCCGCGCCACAGCGCGCCGTGCGCGGCGAACATCGACGCTTCGCCGTATTCGGCCCGGGCCTTGGCCAGGTTCGCCGCGCCGAGCCGCCGCCGCAACGCCCCGTCGGCCGTCAGCGCCGACAGCGCCCCCCCGAGCGCCGCATCATCCAGCGCGGTCACGAACGGCGCATTCTCCGCCGCGACCATCAGCCGGACATCGCCGACATCGGTGGACACGACGGGCAGGCCGCTGGCCATCGCCTCGATCACCGACAGCGGCATCTGCTCGGTGTCGGAGGACAGCGCGAACACGTCGAACCGGGCGTAGAACTCCGGCGTGTCCTGCCGGTAGCCGGCGAAGGTGACGCGTTCCGTGATGCCCAGCGCGGCAACCAAGCCGGTCAGCGCGGCCCGCTCCGGCCCGTCGCCGACGATCACCAGCCGGCATCCCGCCAGCGGGGCGATAGCGCGCAACAGGCGGGCCACATTCTTTTCCGGCCGCAGCGCCGCCACGGTGCCGATGACAATCGCCCCTGCCCCGCGCCTCTCGCCGTGCGCCGCCGGCGCGAAGCGGGCGAGGTCGATGCCGTTGGGGATATAGCGGATGACGCGCGGCGGCAGCTTCCAGACATCGGAGACAATGCGCACCAGGTTGCGGGAGGGCAGCACGACCGGCGTCCGGCCGAGGGCCAGCCGCCGCACCAGCACCCGGCGGGGGATCTGCGTGTCGCGCTCCTCCGGCCCGAAGCCGTCCACCACATGCAAATGGCGGCCGATCGGCGGGATGTTGGCCAGCGCGAATTCGATGGCACCCCAGTTGCAGGTCACCAGCACGTCCGGCCGCCACTGGCGCAACAGCCGCCGGTTGGCCAGGGCGGTGGCGACCATGGCGTTTTTCGGCGCGGCGACGGAGGGGAACGCGATGTCAAGGTCGTCGCGCAGGCGGGTGCGGCACCCGAGGTCGCCGTCCAGCGAGACCACGATATGGCGGAAGGCGGATCCGAAATGGTTGGCGATGGCGGCAAAGCGCATCTGCGCGCCGCCCACGGCGAATCCCGGGAACACATGGGCGACGAGCGGTGGCGGGCTGCCCTGTCCGTTGTGCTGCGCTGTTGGTGCCACCTTGACTCGCCTCGGGCCTTCCGCCGATGGATTCGGGAATGAACCGGCTGTCCAATAGCGTAGCCGCTTTCGCCACCGCAATGCTTTGCGCGTTTCCGGCGCCGGCCCGGGTGCTGGAAGTCGGGCCGGATCGCGCGTTGACGCTGCCGAGCCAGGCGGCGGCGGTGGTGGGGAACGGCGATTTCGTGCGGATCGACCCCGGCCTGTATGCCGACTGCGCCATTTGGCGGGCGTCCCGGCTGGTGATCGAGGCCACCGGGCCGGGCGTGGTGCTCGCCGAAAGGACCTGCCTTGACGTCGGCATCTTCATCGTGACCGGGAACGACGTCACGGTGCGCGGCATCACCTTCGTCGGGGCGCGGGTGATCTGGCACAACGGCGCCGGCATCCGCGCCTTGGGCCGCAACCTGACGGTGGAGCACAGCCGCTTCCTCGACGGCGAGAACGGCATCCTGGCGGGCGGTCCCGCCACCAGCGTGGTGCGCGTCACCGACAGCGAATTCGCCGGCAACGGCGATTGCACGCGGGCGTGCGCTCATGGCGTGTATGCCGGCACGCCGATCTTCCTGCTGGACATCGAGCGTTGCATTTTTCGCAACACGCGGACGGCGCATCATATCAAGTCGCGCGCGCGGAACACGATGGTCATCGACAGCCGGATCGAGGACGGACCGGACGGAACCTCCAGCTATCTGATCGAGACTCCCAACGGCGGGGATTTGCTGGTGCAGGGCAACGTGCTGGAGAAGGGTCCGTTGACCGGCAATCCGCGCGCGGCGATTTCGATCGGGGTCGAGGGGGTGACGAACCCGACGCGGAGGCTGGTGATCCGGAACAACATGTTCCGCAGCGACGTCCGGGGGCGGACGGTATTCGTTCGCAACAGTTCGGCCGCGCCGGTGGTGCTGGAGGGCAATACGATCAGCGGCGATGTGCAGGTGCTGCAGTCCGGGACGGGATGGTTTTTCGGGCGGTGAGTGCGCGGGTGCCCCGCTCCGTGTTGGCTTTGCGCGACGGTGTCCGCGACAGCGCCTACGGGAAGTTCAACCGCGGATGACGCCAATGCTCGCGGATCGATGCGTCAGCCTCAGTGACAGTCATGCGGCCGGCGGGATGGATTTGGCGCCGGCCCGCGGTGATCTGCGTACATTTGCGTCATCCGCGGTTGAAATTCTTGCGCTGCCGCGAACGAAACAATGCCGTTTAAATCTGGCGCGTATAATACCAGCCGCCGTTGAGTTTTACACAAGGGAAGCCCGCCTCCCCGTCATGGCCCGGCTTGTCCGGGCCACCTGTCGCCGCACGTGCTCGCGGGGGTGGCCCGGACAGGCCGGGCCATGACGGTGGGCAGGAAGAGTCGCCCTCGTGGGCCGTTGGTATAATCGCGCTCAATCCTTCTGCTTGAACCGGTAAACCTCCGCCTCGCCCGGGAACGCCGCGGCCCGGACGTCGGCCGCATACCCGGCCACCGCGCCTGTAATGACGGCTCGTATGTCGGCATAGCGGCGAACGAATTTCGGCGTCCATTCGAACAGCCCGAGCATGTCGTCGACAACAAGCACCTGCCCGTCGCATACCGGCGACGCGCCAATGCCGATCGTCGGCGCGCCGACGGTGCGGGTGATCTCGCCGGCGAGGCTTTCCGCCACGCCCTCGAGCACGATGGCGAAGCATCCGGCCTCATCCGCCGCGCGCGCCTCGGCCAGCACGCGGGCGCGTTCATCCTCGGTGCGACCCTTGGCCTTGAAGCCGCCATCGACGTGAACCGCCTGGGGCCGCAGGCCGACATGTCCCATCACCGGCACGCCGCGCTGCACCAGGAAAGCGATCGTCGGGGCGAGCGCCTCGCCCGCCTCAATCTTCACCGCCTGGCAGCCGGTTTCCTGCATCACGCGGACGGAGGCGGCGAACGCCTGCTCGGGGGAGGCTTCGAACGAGCCAAACGGCAGGTCGATCACCACCAGCGCCCGCGACGACCCGCGCACCACCGCCTGGCCGTGCAGGATCATCATGTCCAGCGTCACGGCCGTCGGCGTCGGCAAGCCGTGCACGACCATGCCGAGGCTGTCGCCGACGAGCAGGACGTCGACGTGCGGGTCTAGCAGGGCCGCGACCGGGGCGGTGTAGGCGGTGAGGCAGACGATTTTCTCGCGGCCCTTCAGCGCCCGGATAGCCGGCGCGGTGATCCGGCCGGAACGCTCTTGTTTCGACATGTCATCGGCTCCCTCGGGGCACGGGTATCCCGAATTGGCATTGCCGGCAAGGCTGCGCGTGTCGCCGCCCTCAACCGGGGTTCGGTTCGCATCTACCGGGCTTGCCCGGCGGCTCATACCCGCAATGGATGCAGCGGACGCCTCGGTCGTGCACCAGCTTGGCGCAGCGGATCAGCGGAAGATGCGTCTCCCGATTGACCAGCACCGCCAACAGCATCCCCAGCGGCGGCGCCGAAAGGTAGATCCAGATCGCGGTCCAGACGCCCGACGGCACCGCTGCGGCAAGGCTTCGCGCAGGATTGAGGCTGATGCCGGACAGCGGCGCCAAAGCCACGATGGACGCGAACAGCAGGCAGCCCACAGCCAGCCCGGTCAGGCCAGCGATCCGTTTCACACCGCCAACCACAAGCACCACGCTCATGAGCACGAAGGCACCCGTGAACTCGGCAAGAAACGCGGCAACACTGCCAGCGGTTCCGGGCACGGTCGTGAGCCACATGACCGGCGGCCGCCTGACCGCCTCGCCAAGCAGCGCGCTGCCGAGCAGCAGCCCGGCCAGTCCTCCGGCGACCTGCGCGATGACGTAGAACAGGGCGTCTCCGGGATGTACCCGGCCAAGCGCCAGGAAAGCCGTCGTCACCGCCGGATTGAAGTGTGCGCCGGACTGCCGCCCCCAGGGTGAGTAGACCATCGCCATGGAGGTGCCGGCGACCGCCAGGGCCTCCACCGCCCGGCGGCCGAGCGTCGGAAGCGCACCCAGTGCCGGGATCAGCGGCACTTCCGCGGCGGCGACCACCAGTGCCGACACCAGCATGATCGCGCCAAGTCCGCCGGCCTCGGCGAGGTATTCGGGCCAGTGCCGGCGCAACACACCCCACATCGCACGTGCTCCTCGCAATCGCAACGATACCGTATCCTGCCATCGACGATCGGAGGCGTCCAACCGGTCCGGGCGGCATCAATCGAGCAGCCAGGGCGCCCCCGCCGCCTGAGCGATGTGGCGCACCTGGTTGAGCAATCCCGCTCCAACCGGGATTCCGTTCGCCATCCGCGCCTCCGCATGCTGCCACTGCGGATCGCCCGCCACCATCACCGGCCGCGCCGGATCCATCGGCGCCGTCCCCCGCAGCGCCCCCATGAACGCCGCCACATCGGCCTGGAAATCCCCCGACTCCCGGAAAATATCCGGGTCGATCGCCATGAAGAAATGACCGATATCCTGACCCACCGGCTTCTTCGTGTGCATCGGATCGGTGATCAGCGTCGCCCCCGACAGGCACGACGCCAAAATATTCACCATCACCGCCAGCCCGTATCCCTTGTAGCTGGAATTCTCCGGCGACCCGCCCAGCGAGGTCAGGAACCCGCCCTTCTCCCTCGCCACCAGCGGATCGTTCGACGGCCGGCCGTCTTTGTCGAGCACCCAGCCATCCGGTGCCGGCAGCCCCTCGTTGGCCTTGTTGCGCACCCGTCCGGCGGCGACCGTGGTAGTCGCCATGTCCAGCAGGAACGGCACGCCATCGGCGCTCGGCGCCGCGAACGACCACGGATCGGTGCCCAACCGCGCCTGTTTCCCGAATGTCGGCGCCACCTGGATGCCGGAGGCCGAGGTGCACGCGATGCCGAGCAGCCCCTGCTCCGCCGCCATCAGCGTGTAATACCCCGCCGCCCCGAAATGCGCCGAGTGCTTCACCACCACGGCCGCCATGCCCGCCGCCTTCGCCTTGCGGATCGCCGCCGCCATCGCGAACTTCGCCGGCACATGCCCCAGTCCGCCGCCGCCATCCACCAGCGCCGAGATCGGCGTTTCCCGCACGATCCGCGGCTCTGCGTCCATCCGCGCACGCCCGTTCCGCCGCAGCCCGTCATAGGCCGGGAGCATCGAGATCCCGTGGCTGTCCACCCCATGCAGATCCGACCACGCGAGAATCTCCGAGGTGGTCTCCGCGTTTTCGTCCGGCATGCCCCAGCCCGTCAGGATCGCCTTCAACTGCGCACGGTGATCGGCATAGGACGCGGGCATGGCTGGTTCCTCCGGTGGCGTTGGCTGCAAAGCTTGCGCGTCCCCGGGCTTCCGGCAAGGCTGGCGCCACAAGCGGAGGAGACGCACATGGCCGACAGCGAGGCGCTGTTGCGGGCCCGATTCGGGATCGACCTGCCGGAGACCGAAATCCCGGACCCCATCGCCGGCCTGATCGATCGCCGCGTCACCCGCCGCTATACCGACCAGGACGTGCCGGAGCCGCTGCTGAACGCACTGCTCGCCGCCGCGCAATCGGCGCCGGCGAAATCGGACCTGCAGCAGTATTCCGTCATCGTCATGCGTGACCGCGCCCGCATCAGGCAGATCGCCGACTGGATCGGCACGATGGACTGGATCGCCACGGCGCCGGTCTTCCTCGTCTGGTGCGGCGACATGCGGCGCGGGCAGAGGCTGTGCGCGATGCACGATATGCCGCATGCCAACAACAACCTGGATACGTTCCTCAATACCGCCGTCGATTGCGCCCTGGCGATGGGCCAGTTCATGGCGGCGGCCGATGCGGTGGGCCTCGGCACCTGCCCGGTGAGCTACGTGCGCAGCCATATCGAGCGCGTATCGCCTCTGTTGGGCCTGCCGAACGGCGTCTACCCGGTCGCCGGACTGACACTCGGCTGGCCGGAATTCCGCCGCCCCGTGTCGATGCGGCTGCCGCCGCCGGTCGTCGTGCACCGCGAACGCTACGACGACACCCGTCTGGAATCCGACATCGCGGCCTACGACAAGCGACGCCAGCCGATCGCGGCGGCCAGCCTGAAGAACAACGACGTGTATCCGCCGCGCGACGGCGCCGGCTGGAGCGAGAACGTCGCGCGGCAACTTTCGGTGCCGGAGCGTTTCGGCTTCGCTACGTACCTGAAGACCAAGGGATTCGATCTTGCCTGACGACGCCGGACCTGCGCCGGGAATTCGCGCCAAACACGCCGCCAGCGTGATCGTCTTGCGGATCGAGAACAACGAGCCGCACATGCTGATGGGCATGCGCCACGCGAAGCATCGTTTCATGCCGAACCGCCTGGTGTTTCCCGGCGGCCGGGTCGATCCGGCCGACATGGAAGCGCCGTGCGCAACCGGTTTGTCGCCGCTCACCGAGGCGGGTTTGTTGAAAAACGCCAGTCCCCGCCTCGCCCGCGGCCTCGCCGCCGCGGCCGCGCGGGAATTGCTGGAGGAGACCGGACTTTGTTTGGGTACCCCGCCAAGGCTGGACGTGCTGGACTACATCGCCCGCGCTGTGACCCCGCCCGGGTCGCCGATACGATTCAACGCCCGGTTCTTTGTGGTGAACGCCGAACACGTCAGCGGCACGCAAGGCGGCGACGGCGAGCTGGAAGGATTGCGCTTCTACGCCATGACGGAGGCGCTGGCGCTGGACCTCGCCAGCCCGACGCGGAAGGTGCTGGAACGCCTGACATGGTGGCTTTCCATATCTGAAACGGAACGGAATAGCCAAACCCGAACGCCGGTGCTGCTGCGCGACCGCGGCTGGCGGATGGAGTAGCGGCCAGCGGTTTCGATCGCCTCTGAGTGGTATCCGTCTTGCTAGGACCCGGATGAGTATTCGCGATCCGAGGCAGCCGTGACACCCGACCCGCACTTTTTGACCATCGCGCAGGCATCCGCTCTGATCCGGGCAAGAAAGCTATCGCCCGTCGAACTGACGCGGGCCTGCATCGATCGCGTGCATCGGCTGGACGGGCGCCTGAACAGCCATCTTCTGTTGCTCGAAGCGCAGGCCATGGAAGACGCGGCGCGGGCCGAAGCGGAGATCTCGCGCGGCGCCTGGAAGGGCCCGCTGCACGGCATACCCATCGGCCTGAAGGACATTTTCAGCACCGCCGGCATCCGCACCACCGCTCATTCCGCGGTGTTGAGGGACCACATCCCGGCGGAAGATGCCTTCACCGTCAGCCTGTTGCGCAAAGCCGGTGCCGTCATAACGAGCAAGTTGGCGACTTGGGAATTTGCAATCGGAGGGTCGTCGTTCGACCTGCCGTGGCCGCCCGCGCGCAACCCGTGGGACGTTTCGCTCGATCCGTCCGGGTCGTCCTCCGGTTCGGCCGTCGCGGTGGCGGCCGGGCTGTGCGCGGGCGCGATGGGCAGCGACACCGGAGGCTCGGTCCGCGGACCCGCCGCGTGGTGCGGCATCGCCGGGCTGAAGCCGAGCTATGGACTGGTGAGCCGGCGGGGGATGTTGCCGCTGTCGTCGACGCTCGATCATGCCGGCCCGATGGGCTGGACCAGCGAGGATTGCGCGCTGATGCTGCAGGTTCTGGCATGCCACGATCCATTGGACCCCGGCAGCATTGCGCTTCCCGCCACCGACTACTCCGCCGGGATCGGCGCCGGGCTGCGCGGCTTGCGCGTCGGCGTGGTGCGGCATTTCTTCGAGACGGATCTGCGCACCGATCCAGAAACGATCGCGGCGTTGGACGCCAGCGTCATGGCGTTGCGCGACATGGGCGCGCGCGTCCAGCCGGTGCGCCTGTCGCCGTTCGGAGCGTACGCCGAGGCCGGCAGCCTGATCGCCCGCCACGAGTTGTATGCCGTCCATCGGCATTGGCTGCGCACGAGACCGGACCTGTACGGCACGTTCGCGCGGCACCGCCTGATGGCCGGCGCATTCGTTACTGCCACAGACTATACCAATGCGTTGAAGGAACGCACCCGCCTGATCTCGGAACTGGCGGAGGTCATGCAGACCGCCGATGTGCTGATCTTTCCCACCGCGCGCTGCCCGGCCCGGCCCATCGGCGAGGATTCCATGGCGTCCGGATTTCAGCCTTTCTTCAACCGGGTGTTCAACGTCACCGGCAACCCGGCGTTGTCGATCTGTAACGGCTTCAGCCGCACCGGCCTGCCGCTTTCGCTTCAGATCGGCGGGCGGCCGTTCGAAGACGCATTGGTCCTGCAGGTGGGCCACGCGCTGGAACGCGCAATGGGTACACGCAGCCGCCGACCCGGACTGGCGGTCGCGGTGCAGTAGTTGCTGCGAAGTATCGGCCTGCCGGCGGGAGTATGCCGGCAGGCAATATTCTAACACGAAGACCTTCGAGAACCGCGAAGAGTCATACCAACGCGCATAAAGTTTGACCTATCGGCAAAGCGGCTTCCATCGCGTCATGGCGGGCGAAGGCTCGCTATCCAGGCCTTGTTTGTCGACGCAAAGGCGGGGATGCCGACCTTCGTCGGCCTGACGATGAAGCACCGCCCGAGAGTCGGTTTTCATGGGCTTTAAAAGCGCTTTCAAGCTGATCGGACACGCTCACACCGTCATGGCCCGGCTTGTTCGGGCCACCTGTCGCGGGAGGTGCTTGCGGGGGTAGCCTGGACAAGGCGGGCCATGACGAAAAGGCCACGTCCGTCCCCTTTTCAGTCAACGATGCCCCGGATGATGACAGGCCCCTCGCCCTGTCGCACACTCCCACCATCCCGGATCGCAGGAGGAGGAAACAGAATGGGCATGCTGGACGGAAAGGTCGCGGTCGTCACCGGAGCCGGCGGGGGAATCGGACGCGCGGCGGCCATCGCCCTCGCCGCCAACGGCGCGCAGGTGGTGGTGAACGACGTCGGCGCCACGGTCACCGGGGAGGGCCACGACGCCGGCCCGGCCCAGCGGGTGGTGCAGGAAATCGCCCAGGCCAATGGCTCCGGCCGCGCCGTCGCCAATTGCGGCAGCGTCGCCGACTGGGAGGACGCCCAGCGCATGGTGCAGGACGCGATCGAGCATTTCGGCCGCATCGACATCGTGGTGAACAACGCCGGCATCCTGCGCGACCGCATGTTCCACTACATGTCGATCGAGGAATGGGACGCCGTCATCAAGGTGCACCTGTACGGCTCGTTCTACGTCTCCCGCGCCGCGGTGCCGCATTTCCGCAAGCAGGAGAGCGGGTCGTTCATCCACATCACCTCGACATCCGGCCTTATCGGCGGCGTTGGGCAGGTGAACTACGGCGCCGCCAAGATGGGCATCGCCGGGCTGTCGCGGAACATCGCGATGGACATGCAGCGCTACAACGTCCGCTCGAACTGCATCGGCCCGCACGCCTTCAGCCGCATGATCGAGACGGTGCCGGGCCAGACCGAGGCGCAGTTGCAGGCGCGCGCGGCGAAGACCCGGCCGGACCACATCGCGCAACTGATCGCGTTCCTCGGCACCGACGCGGCGGCGGGCGTGTCGGGGCAGATCCTCGGCGTGCGTGGCAACGAGGTCTACTTGTATAACCAGCCCCGGCCGATACGCATCATGGCGCGGACCGAGGGCTGGACGCCGGGGACGCTGGCGGAACACTGGCTGCCGGCCGTGAAGAATAACCTCACTCCCCTGGAGCGGACCCGCGACGTGTATCCATGGGACCCGGTTTGACGCAGGTCCCCGCGGCATGACCGCAACCCTGCGCGGCGCCGACATCGTGGCGCGCACGCTGGAGCGTGCCGGTCATACCGACATCTTCACGCTGTCGGGCAACCACATCATGTCGCTGTTCGACGCCGCGCTGGAGACGAAACTCCGCCTGATGCACGTCCGGCATGAGGCCGCTTCGGTGCACATGGCCGATGCGTACGGACGCCTGACGGGGCGCCCGGGCATCGCCTGGGTGACCGGCGGCCCCGGCCATGCCAACGCCGTCGGCGCCTTGTTCACCGCGCTCGGCCAGGAATCGCCAACGGTGCTGATCTCCGGCCACACCGAAACCGACCAGCTCGGCCGCGGCGGTTTCCAGGAGCTGCGCCAGGTGGAGATGGCGGCGCCGGTGACCAAGGCGGCCTGGATGGCGACCGATACCGCACGGATCGGACTGGATGTGGCGAAGGCGATCCGGCTGGCGGCGTCCGGGCGGCCCGGGCCGGTTCATCTCAGCCTGCCGTCCGACATCCTGGACGCGCGGGTAGATGCGGACTCGGTGGTCTGGCCCGCGGAAGCGGATTTCTCGGTGCGCGCGGTGCCGCTCGGCGATGCCGGGGCCGATGCCGTGCTGGCGCTGCTGGCGACCGCGCGGCGGCCTCTGGTCATCGCCGCCCCGGCGCTGGCGACCCGGTCCGGACGCGACCTGCTGCGCCGGATCGAATCCGCCTTGTCGATCCCCGCCTGCATCGGCGAAAGCCCCCGCGCCTTCAATGACGCCAGCCTCGGCGCCTACGCCGACGTGGCGAAGCAGGCCGACATGGTGCTGCTGCTCGGCAAGGCGCTGGACTTCACGCTGAAGTTTGGCGAGGCGCCCTTCCCCGCCGATTGCCGCTTCGTCGCCATCGACCCAGACGGCGCCATCCTGGACCGGGCAGCCCGGTCGCGCGGCCTGGCGCTCGGCTGCATCGCCGATACGTGGCCCGCGGCGGAAACCCTGATCGCACGCGGCGCCGGCCACGGTCTTGGCGACGCCGGATGGCTGGCCGAGGCTCGCGCCTGTTTCCACGGCCGGCCGGCGGCGTGGGCCGATCTGGCGTCGCGGACCGAGGGAAGGCTGCATCCGGCGGAGGTTTTCCGCACATTGCAGCCGTTCCTGACGCATGACCCGGACAGCGTGCTGATCTGCGACGGCGGCGAATTCGCGCAATGGGGGCAGAGCATCCTGCGCAACGAGCGCCGCATGATCAACGGCGTGGCCGGGTCGATCGGATCGTCGCTGCCGATGGCGGCCGGCGCCCGTGTGGTGGAGCGCAGCGCGCCGGTGTTCGCCGTGATGGGCGACGGCACGTTCGGGTTCCATATGTCGGAAATCGAAACGGCGGTGCGCCTGGCGCTGCCCTACGTCGCCATCGTCGGCACCGACTGCCGCTGGAATGCGGAGTATAATTTGCAAGTTCGCGACTACGGTCCGAACCGCGCGCATGGCTGCGATCTGGACGCCACGCGCTACGATTTGGTGGCGGCGGCGCTCGGCGGCCACGGGGAACTCGTTACTGGCGTTGACGATCTGCCGGGCGCGATCGATCGGTCGCTGGCAAGCGGCAAACCGGCGGTGGTGAATGTGATGATCGAGAGTATTCCTTCGCCTGTGGTGCGGCGATGATCCGCGACAGGGACACGTGGCGCAAGCTTATCGGGCCGGCGCTGCGGGTGGTGGACAGCCTCAGGGACAACGGCTACGGCGACCTCGACTTTCGTCTTGGCGGCGGCACCGTGCTGATGTTCCGTTTCGACCACCGCATCAGCAAGGACATTGACATCTTCACCTACGATGCGCAGGCGCTGAGCTTTATTTCGCCCAGACTGAACGAAGTCGCCGCACGAGAGGTGGTCGACTACGAAGAGCAGGCCAATGCGGTCAAGCTTCTGCTGCCGGACGGCGACGTGGACTTCATCGTGGCCGCGCCGGTCATGCCGGCTGCCGCATGCGGGACAATGAGCATTGAGGGACGAGAGATAGTTTTGGATGCGACCGCGGAAATCCTTGCCAAGAAGCTTCTATACAGGGCCGACAGCTTCAAGGCGCGCGATGCGTTCGATATGGCGGTGGCGCTGGCGCTTGATCGCGCCGCTGCCGTCGAGGCATTGCGCGCCACGCAGCGGACGCGTTCGGCACTAATGCGGAGGCTCGAAGCGATGCAGGCCCTGACGCAGGAGGTTCTCATGCGGGATATCGCGCTGACCGAGGCCGGGCGGCCCTATGCGAGCGACATAGTGCAGACGGTGGTGCGAGCGATCCGGGAAATCGACGGGGGTTAGACCATTGGTCCGAAGAGCTTTAACGTGGTGCCCGGATTAAGGAGGCTGGCTTTAAGATGGACGCGACGTCGGCTCCTGGCATGCTGGCAATCCGGCACGCTGCGGAAAACGCCAGCAACGAGCCGATCACGGACGCGGGAATCATGGCGATTCTGCGCGGCGAGGGTGGGTCGGCTTCGCATATGCGGGCGGTCTTCGGCGACGTCTCGCTGCAGTCCATCAGCAAGGCCGGCGCCGCGTGCGGTATACCGTTGCCGACGATTCTCGAAGCCTATCGTATCGCAAGGCGGACGGTGGCGGCCGCCAATCCGGAACTGGATGAAGCTCTGAACGGCGGGTGGTAGGGCGGCGGCGTGAAGAAAGGCGTGGGTGGCGGGCCTGCGCCCGCCATGACGGCGGAGGTGGCCGTGGAGCCTCCCTGCACCGTCATGGCCCGGCTTGTCCGGGCCACCTTTCGCGGCACATGCTGGGGGCGGTGGCCCGGACAAGCCGGGCCATGACGGCTTATGGCGAGAGTCACTCTTAACGCTGACTGGTACAAGACGGCGAATGCCGCAACGCACCACCCGGCACAGTGATATGGAAGGATAGAAACCCATGAAACTCGGACGTCTCGGAGTTTGGTACTCCCCCGACAAGACCCCCGGCCCGGAGCCGATCGCGGCTTTCGTGAAGACCGTGGAAAAGCTCGGCTTCGATACGCTGTGGTATCCGGAAGCCCGCGGCTACGAATCCTTCACCCTCGCCGGCTACATGCTGTCGCAAACCACCACCCTCAAGATCGGCAGTTCCATCGCCTCGATCTACGCGCGCGACGCGTTCACCGCGCGCCGCGGCATGATCAGCCTGAACGATCTGTATCGTGGCCGTTTCATTCTCGGCCTCGGCGTCAGCCACATCCCGATGGTCGAGGGGCTGCGCGGCCACGTCTACGAAAAGCCGGTCCCGGCGATGCGCGCCTACCTGAACGGCATCGCCAAGGGCCAGGCGGACGCGGCGGAGTTTCCGCTCTGCATCGCGGCACTCGGCCCGCTGATGCTGAAGCTGGCGGCACAGATGACCCGTGGCGCCGTGCCGTACAACACGATCCCGAAACATACGGCCGAGGCGGCGAAGATCCTCGGCCCGGACAAATGGCTGGCGATCGAGCAGAAAGTAACGATTGAAACCGACCCGGCAAAGGCCCGGGCGCTGGGGCGGGAGGAGCTGTCGCGCTACATGGTGCTGCCGAATTACCGCAACGCCTGGCTCGGGATGGGCTTCACCGAGGCGGACCTGGCGAATGGCGGATCGGACGCGTTCATCGACCAGATCGTGCTGTGGGGCACGGCCGATCAGGTGAAGGCCGGCCTTCGCAAGCATTTCGACGCGGGTGCCACGCATGTCGTGATCCAGCCGGTGCACGCCACGGGCGACACGGCGGCGCGCGATGCGATTTTGGCGGCACTCGCGGATACCTGAGGCGGCGCGGGTCAGGCGGCGGTCCGCCTCCCGGCCCCGAAGTTCGATGCAACGATATCCTCCAGGCGCAGCGCCGTGTCCGGCATGACGAAATCCGCCGGCTCCGGGCGGCGGCCGGTCTTCATCCACTTGACGAGGGCCGCCATCTGGAACGCGATGACGGGCGGCACGGCGTCGCCGATATGGCGATACCGGTTGGCGATGGCCCTGGCGGGGAACCGGTAGTCGAACGGAAACCCCTGCAGCACCGCCATCTCCCGCACCGTCAGTAGCCGATCGGCTGTCGGGTGGGCGTAACGGCCGTTGCCGGCATGGCCGCATTCGCGCTTGATCGTCGGCGCCGGACGGTCCCGGGCCATCCGGCCGTAGACATCGGGATGCGAACCGAGGTCCTTCGCCTCCCACCGCCGCAGGCAATCCTTTGTCAGCAGTGACCGGGTGTTCGGGTTCCGTGCCACATCGACCCAGCCGCCGCCGTCGTGCGGGGTCGCGGCGAGGCGGCTCAGGACGGCGGGACCCATGCCCGGGTAGGCATCGCCGTCCGGATCGTCCGGGTGGGCCTGCTTCCACTCGGCCAGACGATGCAGCGCGGCGCGCACGGTCGTTGCCTGCGGCCGGACCGCCCAGCCTTGCCACAGATCCTCCAGCGACCGGGCCTCGCCGATGCGGGATGCGACGATCAGGGCGCGCTCCCGCACCTGCGGCAGTCCGAAGCGGTCGAGGACGTGGATCTCGGACCGGACGTGGTAGCCGGCGTCTTCAAGGACTTTCACCAGCGCGGCATGGTGGTGCCGGTAGTTGCCCATGATCAGCTCGCGGGCGTTTTCCATCAGGAAGATCTCGGGCCGCAGATGCACGGCAAACGCGCCGCTGCGGCCGATCAGGGAGTTCTCCGGGCGGTCGGTGAGGTGGTTGGCGGGATTGGCGCGGGACAGATGCGTGCACGGGGCGCAGGAGATCATCACGGTCACCTGCCCGGGAGACAGGCCGGCCGCCGCCGCGAATGCCTCCGGCGTCAGGGTCATCATGTCGCGGTTCATCGGCTCGATGGCATGATTGGCCCGGTAGGTGGCGTTGCAGTCCGACGCCCCTGCCCCGCCGGACGGCTTGGCCAGTTCGAGATCGACCGCGGCGAGGATGCGGAACTCCGGACGTCGCGCGAACCCGGCGCTGGTGCCGCCGCCGCAGGAAAAGAAGTCCACGACGGACCACGGCGTTGCGTTAGCGGCCACCGTCATGTGCTCGCTTGGTTGGCCCGGACGAGCCGGGCCAGGACGATAAGGGGCCAGCGCCGGACGGCAGAAGCCCTTCCAGCGCATCGTCCAACCGCGCCGGCGTGCGGATATCGCACTCCCACAGCACGGCCACCCGCCAGCCCGACGCCTCCAGCGCCGCGATCGAGCGGATGTCACGTTCCTTGTTGGCGGTCAGCTTCGCGGTCCAGAACGGAACATTCGTCTTCGGCGCCCGCCGCCCGCGGTCGCAGCGGGGACAGCCGTGCCAGAAGCACCCGTGCACAAGGATCGCCAGCCCGTGCCGCGGCAGCACGATATCCGGCTTGCCCGGCAAATCCTTGCGATGCAGCCGGAAGCGAAACCCCCGCGCGTGCAAGGCGCGGCGAACCGCGACCTCGGGTTCGGTGTTCTTCGACCGGACCCGCGCCATCTGGCGGCTCTTGGCCTCATCGTGATCGGTCTGGAGACTCGGCTGCATACCCCCATAATGCCAGACCAGCGCAGGCCGCACAGCCTTGCCGTCCGCCGCGAACCGGTCCAGTCAGAGACATCTCAATCGTCCAGGGAAATCAGACCGCATGCTATTGCAGCACCAGACGTGGCAGGAGGTGGAAACCTACCTGCGGCAGTCCAACGGCATCATCCTGCCCATCGGCTCCACCGAGCAGCACGGCCCGAACGGCCTGATCGGCACCGACGCCCTGTGCGCCGAAGTCATCGCCCGCGGCGTCGGCGAGTCCGCGGGCGCCATGGTTGGCCCGACCATCGGCGTCGGCATTGCGGTGCATCACATGGGCTTCGCCGGATCGATGACGGTGCGGCCGTCCACGCTGATCGCGATCATCCACGACTACGTGCTGTCGCTCGCCCGGCACGGCTTCCGCCGCTTCTTCTTCATCAACGGCCACGGCGGCAACATCGCCACCGTCCAGGCGGCATTCTCCGAGATCTACGCCGCATTCGAGGGCGCGCTGGGCACCAAAACGGACCAGGAACTGCGCTGCCGCCTGGCCAACTGGTGGGACGGCAAGGTCATGCACGAACTCGCCCGGGAGATCTTCGGCGACGACGAAGGCAGCCACGCCACGGCCAGCGAGGTCTCGGTGACGCAGTTTGCATTCCCGGAGTTGATCAAACACGCGGCACTGGACCCGCCCCGCGCCCCGTCCGGCCGGTTTCACGGACCGGCCGATTATCGCCGGCGTTTTCCGGACGGGCGCATCGGCTCGAACCCGGGACTTGCCACGCCGGAAAAGGGACAGCGCTTCCATGCAGCCGCGGTGCCGGAACTGGTGAAATCCTATGCCGCGTTCATCGGCGAGAATGCCTGACGATCGTTACGGACAACCTCGTCCTGCCGTCGTTGCCTCCGCGGCAGTTGGACGGGGTGAAGATCGAGCGCGCGGCTGGGGCGGAACGCCCGGGGCCCGGCTCGTCCGGACGAGCCGGGCCATGACACGGGTTGAACGCGTCGGTCTCAACACGGACTGGGATCCTGGCCGGCTCCGGCAACGGCTCCCCGGCGGTCTTAGCGCGACGCGGCACTACAGCCAACCGCCGGGACCGGGGTGACGAATTGGCCTCTCGTCGAGCGGCGGATTCTTGCCTCAGCCTGGTCATCGGTGAGATTTCGACGACGCCAGGCGTTTGGGGTCTCGCCCACCAGGCGCCGGAAGAGCTTCGAAAGGTGCGCCTGATCCGCGAGGCCACATGCGAACGCAATTCGACTGAGCGGATCTTCTGTTGTCAGCATCAGCCTCTGGGCCAATTCCAGCCTCAGCCGAAGCACATACATGTGCGGAGTAGTCCCGAAGCTCTCTTTGAAGGCACGGGAGAAATGACTGACACTGAGTGCGACCTGGTCAGCCACCGTGTTCAGGCGCACCGGGCGGTCGAGATTTCTCTCAGATATCGATCTACCTTGCGCTTCTGCCAGGGCGCCAGAGCACCGCGGGCGGTCGCAGGTTCAACCGCGGGGGGGAGCGCGAGGACCGTCACGAACCGCGAAACCGCCGCACGCGTGGCCTCCGGGTTCCGCTCCATCGCCCGGCGGACCTCATCGAGAAGTTCCTCGACCGAAAAACCTTCTTGCCCACCGTCCTGCGAGCACAAGCTCGGGGTTTTGTCAGTCGTGTACGCCGCCCGCTCTGCAATCATCGCGTCAACTTTCGCCACCGCCTGATCCGGGTTGCAGTCTAAGTCAACTGTCGGTTTCGCGCCATGTGGGCAAGGCTTTACTGAAAGCCTGGAGGAAACAATGCGGCGGCCACGCGGCACGCCGCGGTGACTCGATCGCCTCGGTTATGGTTGGCCTGTCCGCTGTTGGTTTGCCCGATTTGACACTCAAGTGGTCGCCCAATGCGCTGAAAATGGTTATCGGCGGAAAATTAGCGCAGTCCTGTCAAAGCACCGGCCGGGCCTCGGCTGTTAATCCCCGTTCACCGGTTGAGCCATTCGTCCGAGGTCAAACCAGCATTCTATCGGGGAGAATGGGCATGTGCGCAACTCAGGGGTTGTTCCGGCATGTCTCGGTGCCGGCTTCCTTGGTTTGAAAGAAACGGAGATGGACCAAGATATGCCGGGCGTCGCCTTGATCACTGGCGCCTCCTCCGGCATCGGCGATCTACGCCGACCGGCCGGCGCGTCGCGGCTATGGCCTTGTTCTGGTTGCGCGAAATCGACAACGCCTGGAGATCGTCAGCGCCCGGATCGCGCGCACGGCCGGGCGCAGGACCGAGGCGCTGGGCGCCGATCTCATTGCTTGAACCGATCTCGGGACGGTCGAACAGGTGCTGCTCAAAAATTCGTGCATCACAATGCTGGTTAACAACACGGGGATCGGCGGCACGGGCACCGCTGTCTGGTTCCGGGGTCGACACAATGAGCCGCGTGATCGCGCTGCGCGTGAACGCGGTCACGCGGCTAACTCCGGCCTTCGCCGCCCGCGGTCTCGGCACCTTCATCAATGTCGCTACGATTGTTGCACTCCACCCCGAGATTCTCAACGGCGTCTACGCGGGGACCAAGGCCTTCGTGCTCGCCTCCAGTCGATCGCTGCATCAGGAGTTGGTTACCACTATCGCCTCGTTCGTCCTCGTTCCACCGGCCTTAAAGGAGATTGACAATGTCAACCGAATCGAAAGTCGCTATCATTACTGGAGCATCACAAGGCATCGGCGCGGCCCTGGTCAACGCGTATCGCGCGCGCAATTACCGGGTGGTCGCGACGGCCCGCACGATGGCGCCGTCGCACGACGACGACATCGTCCCGGTTCAAGGCGACATCGCCGATCGGCGGACCGCCGAATGTGTGGTCTCCGCGTGCATGGATCGGTTCGGGCGCATCGACACGCTCGTCAACAACGCCGGCATCTTCATCGGCAAGCCGTTCACGCAATATACCGAGGCCGACTATGCGGCGATGCTGGGAGTCAACGTTGCCGGCTTCTTTTACACCACGCAACTCGCCATCGCCGAGATGGAGAAACAGGGCAGCGGCCATGTCGTGCAGATCACGACGAGCCTGGTAGACCATGCGATAGCCGGCGCACCGTCGGTGCTTGCGTCGCTGACGAAGGGGAGCCTGAACGCCGCAACCAAATCACTTGCGATCGAGTATGCGAGGCGGGGTATTCGGGTGAACGCGGTCGCGCTGGGCGTCATCAAGTCGCCGATGCATCCCGTCGAGACCCATCCGCAACTCGACCGCCTGCATCCGATTGGCCACATGGGCGAGATCTCCGATGTGGTCGATGCAATCCTGTATCTGGAGTTGGCCGCCTTCGTGACAGGGGAGATCCTGCACGTCGATGGCGGCCAGAGCGCTGGCCATTAATATCGACGCCCGCCGCGGCTGGGTCCACTGTTTCCCACCGGTCAAGCTTATCAAAGAAGACGCGTTCTCCCAAGCGAAAGACACGGACATGAAAATCCTTATGGTGCTGACCTCCCACGACACGCTCGGCGACACCGGGCGAAAGACCGGCTTCTGGCTTGAGGAATTGGCGGCCCCGTACTTCGTGTTCAGGGACGCCGGTGCCGAGATCGTGCTCGCCTCGCCGAAAGGCGGCCAGCCGCCGCTCGATCCGAAGAGCAACGAGCCGGGCTTCCAGACCGATCTCACCCGCCGGTTCGAGGCCGATACGGCCGCACAGGCGCAACTCGCCTCGACGGTTCGCCTCGATAGCGTCAGGCAGGAAGACTACGATACCGTCTTCTATCCAGGCGGACACGGGCCGATGTGGGATCTCGCCGAAGACAAGAACTCGGTGAGGCTACTGGAATCCTTTTTGGCCGCCGGTAAGACGATCGCCGTGGTCTGCCACTCAACTGGCGCCTTGCGTCACGTCAAAGCCCCGGGCGGCGGGATCCTCGTAGCGGGTAAGACCGTGACCGGCTTCACCGATGGCGAGGAAGAAGCGGTGGAATTGACGAAGGTGGTGCCCTTCCTGGTGGAAGACGAAATGATGCGTCTCGGTGCTACATTTTCCAAGGTCAAGAACTGGGGCGTTCACACGGTCGCCGACGGCCAATTGATCACCGGCCAAAACCCGGCCTCGTCGGGCCCGGCCGCCAGGCTGCTGATCGAAACGCTGAAAGAGCAGAGGAGATAGTTGCAGCGTCGCACAGGGTTGGACTGCCCAACGCGCAACAGCAATGCCATGCCCCGCCCCCTTGCATCGGGTGCCCGATATGAATGAGCCAGGCAAGCCAACTCCGATCGATGCGCAACAGACAGCGAATGGAGATGACGCGGCTGCCCGCGACGGGCAATCCGTGCAGGCGCCGCGTGATCCCGGTCCCGTTGCGCAAGAGGACCGAAGGCCCGGGCGGAAACGAAAGCTTGTGCTCGGCGCGCTCGGTGTCGCCGTCCTGGCGGCCCTGCTGGTGTTCGGCGTCTCCCGGGTCGAGGAGATGCTCAACACCGTTTCGACGGACGACGCTTATGTGAATGGGCACGTGACGTTTGTGGCGCCCCGCGTGGCCGGACAAGTTTCACGCGTTCTGGTGGATGACAACAACCGTGTGCACAAAGGCGATCTCCTCGCCGAGTTGGACAAGGAGCCGTACCAGGTCGCGGTCTCCGAAAAGCAGGCAGCGGTCGACACGGCGACCGCGGACCTGCAGGCAGCCAACGCGGCGGCGCGCGCGGTCGAAGCGCAGGCAATGAGCCAACGCTGGAACCTGCAACACGCCGTGGAGGCCGTGGACAGCCAGGTCGCCCTGCTGCACGCGCGGGTCGCCGCCATCGACAAGAGCAAGGCCGCGCTGGTGCTGGCGCAGCTTGAGTTCGACCGGGCGCGTCAGCTCGTCGGCCGGGACGATGTCCCGCGGGAGGTGTATGATCGGCGGCAAGCCGAGCTGACAACGGCTGGCGCGGAACTCACGCAGACCCTGGCCGAAGTCTTCCAGATCCGCGTCTCGCTGGGGCTGCCGGCGCAACCTGACGACGGCAATCTCGACCAGGTGCCCGCCGATCTCGACGAGACCTTTTCGTCCGTGCTCGAGGCGCAGGCGGCACTCATTCAGAGTGCTGCGCAACTCGGCGTCACGCACTCGTTCGACCAGGGTCCGAAAGCGATGCTCGATCAGTTCTATAAACTGGGCGATGTCGACACCACGTTCAACCGGTTCGCGGCCAATGCCCCGGCCGTCAAGCAAGCCGAGGCGAAACTGGAAACCGCGAGGCGCGATCTCGAGCAAGCCGACCTGGAGCTTAGTTACTGCGACATCACGGCGGATATCGACGGCGTCGTCACCCGGCGCAACGTCAATCCGGGCAATTTCGTTCAGGTGGGCCAGAGCCTGATGGCGGTTCGCTCGCTCAACGAGATCTGGGTTGATGCCAATTTCAAGGAAACGCAGTTGCGCGACCTGCGCATCGGGCAGCCCGTGGATTTGCGCGTCGACATGTACGGCGGCAAGCACATCTTCAAAGGCCGCATCTCCGGCTTTACCGAGGGAACCGGATCGACCCTCGCTCTGCTGCCGCCGGAGAATGCCACAGGCAATTTCATCAAGGTGGTTCAGCGGTTGCCGGTCCGGATCGATCTCATTGATTACAATCCCGACCGGACGCCTCTGTTCATCGGCACCTCGGTCGTCCCCGATGTCTATATCAACAAGGCACCAACCGGACCCGATGCCGGGACGTTTCTCCAGGCCTATGTTCCGCAGCCTGCGGCTGCCATCGCATCGGGCAGCAGACCATGAGCGGCGCAGTAACGACCGCGATGCCCGCGAAGCCTCGGCCCCGCGCGGCGATAAACCCCTGGATCGTCGCCGCCGTCGTGGTGGTGCCGACCTTCATGGAGGTGCTCGACACCACGATCGCGGTCGTGGCGCTGCGCTATATCGCGGGCGGGCTGTCGGCCACGGTCGATGACGGTGAGTGGGTCATCACCAGCTACCTTGCCGCGAATGCGATCATCCTGCCCATCACCGGCTGGCTGATTGCGCATCTCGGGCGGCGTAACTACTTTCTGCTGTCGATCGCTGTCTTCACGCTCGCGTCCGGGCTGTGCGGGATGGCCACGAGTCTTGGCCAACTGATCCTGTTTCGCGTGGTCCAGGGTCTCGCCGGCGGCGGTCTTCAGCCGTCGAGCCAGGGCGTGCTGCTGGACGCCTTCCCGCCCGAGCGGCAAGGCATGGCAATGACGCTGTTCGGCCTGGCCGCGCTGATCGCGCCGGTCGTCGGTCCGACGCTCGGCGGCTGGATAACCGACGACTATACCTGGCGCTGGGTGTTCTGGATCAACGTGCCCACCGGCCTGCTGGCCCTGGGTGCGTGTGCCCTCACCCTCCGGGATCCCGATTACCTCACGCAACAACGCACGGAGTTGCGGAAGCGGCCGTTCAGCTTTGACGGCGTTGGACTGTCGCTGCTGGTCATGGTCATTGTCTGCTGGGAGGTGACGCTCAGCAAGGGACAGGAATGGGACTGGTTCGGCGACCCGTCCTGGCGGGTGCAGACGTTGGCGATCCTGTTCGCGACGGGCCTGGCCGGGCTGGTCTTCTGGGAACTGCGCCACCCGAGCCCGGTGGTCAATTTCAGGCCGTTGCGTGAACGGAATTTCGTCGCCTGCTGCATCATCATCTTTTGCGCCTACGCGGTGCTGTATGCGTCCAGCACCGCGCTGCCTGCCTTGCTCCAGTCGCTGTTCGACTACGATGCATTGAGCGCCGGGCTGGTCATGTCTCCGGCCGGCTTCTTTGCCGTCGTCACCATGCCGCTCGTGGGGATCACGCTCGGTCGTGGAACCGATGCGCGGTTGGTGATCGCCGCGGGGCTGCTGACCATGGCCGCGGGGAGTTACTGGATGTCGCAGATGAACCTGGACATCAGTCCGGGACAGGCGGTCTGGCCGCGGGTGGTGCTGATCGTCGGCCTAGCGCTGTGCTTCGCCCCGGCGAACGTGGCGGCCTACCTCTACACGCCGGTCGCGCTGCGCGGGGCTGCCGTCGGCGTACTGAGTTTGCTGCGCAATGAGGGCGGCAGCGTAGGGACGTCACTGGCTCAGACGGTGCAGGAGCGTCGTGACCAGTTCCACAGCCTCCGTCTTGGTGAATGGATCGACCCGTTCAACCCGGCCGCGCGTTCCTTTCTTGATCAGGCGTCCGGGCCGTTCTTGCAGCAGACCGGAGATCCGGTCGCCGCACAGCAAATGGCCTTGCAGGCGCTCGCGAATCTGCGCGAGCAACAGGCATCGTCGCTCGCCTACTTCGATGTGTTTTGGGTGTCGGCCGTCGTCATGGTCGTGCTTGTCTTCGTTGTGCTGCTGATGAAACGCTCCGTCGCAGAGAAAGGGGCTCGGATCGGGGGCGAGTGAGGCCGCGCGCCGCGGACGACGATCCTTCCGGCTTCAGACGAAACCCGGTTACGAGGACGTTTTGTTTGGACAACTGGATATGGGGGCTATCGCTTATCGCGCTGACGATCGCAATCCATGCAACGAGCGTGACGTTCATGGTCTCGGTGCTGCACGGTTTCCGGGTTCGGCTCGAAAGGCGGAACCCCGGCTTGCCCGGTGTATTCGCCATCGTAATCGGGACTATCACCATGACCGGACTGCTGCTGGCAGTGTTGCATCTGATAGAGGCCGCGCTCTGGGCGGCCGCGTATTTGTGGCTTGGTGCGCTCGGGTCGTTGGACACTGCGATCCTATACTCGATTGACTCGATCGTCACGCGAGGCGCCTCGGGGCTGATGCTGCAATCCCGTTGGCAGATCCTGGGCGCGCTGGAGGCGGCGGATGGCGTGCTGTTGTTCGGTATCAGCACGGCCTTCATCTTCACCGTCATGCAGTTCTTTTATCAACACCTTGTGTTCCGTGAGACATCTTAAGATGCTGCAAAGAGCGAACAATACCAAGCGGCGATTGGGCCGACTCTGTCCTGTCTACCCGTCATGGCCCGGCTTGTCCGGGCCACCTGTCGCGGCATGGTGCTGGTGGGGTGGCCCGGACGAGCCGGGCAATGATGCGAAACCGGCGCCGATGGGTCTATCCAAATGCACAGTCCAATTCCGGCGGATCACGGGATCGGCCAGACAACCCAACCGCGGGCCGTCCGGCTAAGTCTTAATACTACAAGTAAAACCGCAATGATGATCGCAAGCGCCGCCAGCGCGTGCGGGCTGCCACTTGGAACGCTGTAAACCAGCAGCACGTCGTTGCCGCCCGGGATCAGCACCGCCCCTGCCGCCATCATGGCGCCGCCCGCCGCCTCACGCAGCACCGCGCGCGGATTGGGGCGGATCAACCGGAACCGGTGCCGGAACAGTGCGGTTGCAGTCGCGCCGGCCATGACGGCGGCGATGCAGGCTACTACCTCGTAACGAACGGGCAGTCCCGCCTGTATTCGGTTCAACAGCCGCAGCCACGTCCAGTCACCCTCCAGGTTGGAGAGGGCCGCCGCGATCAGGCCGATAGCCGCAAATGACAGAATGATCCGCCTCGCCAGGTAGCGGCGCAGGACCAGCAGTGGCACAAGGGTGGCAACGGCGATGACGGCAAACCAGGCCAATCCCGACGTCGAGACGCCATCCAGCGCCGGCGCGGGCAACAGCGTCCGCGGTACCAGCAGCGTCACGGCCAGCGCGCCGGCCAGAGTCGCCGCGTAGCCGGTGTCGCCCCGGCAGAGCCGCGTGATCGTCCCGATGCCGCAGGCGCCGTTCAGCGCGGCACCGGCGCCGAACACGATGGCGCCGAACAGGATGCGGAGCGTCGGCCAGGCCCACGGCGGCGCGCGCAATTGCCAGTCCATTGCGGTGTCGAAGGTAAACACCAGGGCGGCGCACAGCAACGCCACAAGGCAGCCCAGCACCAGGCCGGGCTTGCCGTCAACCGCCTCATTGACCGCGCGCACGAGGCATATGGTGCCCGTGTCAATTGCGCTGCCTGCGATCAGGCAGAGTAGGACCGATAGCAACAACAGGCTTGTCATTGGTGAGTTGCACGCATTTTTGCCCGCCCCCGATGACGAAACCGCTCGTCCTAAGCCCTGACCGCACGGAATATAGCTCGCCAAACAGGGCGTATCGACCCGCACGCCGCTTTACGCCCGCCGGTTGCCGCCTGATGCCGCTAAAGATCGAGCTCGACCGCAGTGATCGGCGTTGCGCAGCAGATCAACGCATTGCCCTCCGCGGGCGGGTCCAGCGGCTCCGGCGCATAAGCGAGTTCACCTTCGATCAAGCCAATTTCGCAATTGTGGCAGACGCCCGATCGGCAGGACCAGCGCACGGGAACCGCACAGGCTTCGGCAAGCTCGAGCACGCTTGCGAAGCGGGTGTCCCATGGCACGGCGAGACCGCTGCGCAGGAACGTCACCATCGGTCCGCCGCCCGCGGGACCGTCAGGACGATGCGGCAAGACCGCCGCGCCAGGGGAGATGCCGGGCGTGAGAGCGGACGCAGGCCCGAACACTTCCACGTGGACCGCGGGCCGGGGAACGCACCATGCCGCCAGCCCGGCCTGGAAATCCTCGAGAAAGCGGGGCGGACCACACAGGTAGAACTCGGCATCCCGGGGAACCCCGATATCCTGAAGCAACCCCGGCGAGAGGTGGCCAGGCCGATCGAAGTCCCGCCCGGGCAGGTCTCCGGGTGCGGGCCGGCTGTAGACAACGCAACGCCGGGACGCCGGGAGTGCCGCGAGCAGGTCGTCCGCCTCCCTGGCAAAGGAATGGTGCGCCCGGTCGCGGGCTGAATGCAGCCACCAAACCTGCCGCCGTGTCGCGGCGGCGGCATGCAGCATCGCCAGCATCGGCGTGACGCCGACGCCGGCGCTGATGAGCACGACGGGTGCCGCACCGGCGGCAAGCGTGAACGAACCGCGCGGAGCGCCAACCTCCAGGTGACTGCCGGCCCGCGCGCCGTGATGGAGAAACCCGCTTGCGAGACCGTGCTCGTTCTTGACGCCAATCCGATAGTTTCGAGTCCCTGGCGGACCGCACAGTGAATAATTTCGCGTAACGGCGGGGGCATCCGGGTCCGGTTTCACGCGCACGAGGATATACTGTCCCGGCAGGGCCGGTGGCAGCGGCGACCCGTCCCCGGCGGCGAGGTCGAAGGATCGGACGTCCGCACTCTCCTCACGTGAAGCCGCGACCACAAGCGGCCGGAAGCCATGCCAAGCGAGGGGCACCGACGCGCCGGGCCCGAGGCCGGCATTGCCCGTCGTGCCTCCCGCCTCGGCGGCGGCGGCCAGCTTCCGCATTGATCCCTGCCACCCCGGGCTGAGCGCCGGAATGCGGGTCGCGCGGCGCAACGCCTCCAGGGGGTGCTCAGCCGAGTAGAGAAGGGCGTCGATCTCGGCGACCGTCATGCGCTCCGGGCCGTCGGAGAGTTTCTCGATGCGATCGCCGGCGCCGAGCTCGCCTTCCTGTATGACGCGCACATAAAAACCGGGCCGATGGTGCGCAACCAGCAGCGCCGGCATCTCCGGACGTTCCAGCCTGATGCCGAGCCTGTAGCAGGTGTCGCGTGGCTGGCTGACCTCGACGACGACACTGCCAATCCTGAAGCGATCGCCGATGCAGACCTCGGCATCGGCGAGGCCGTCCACGGTGAGGTTCTCGCCGAAAATCCCGGGCACGAGATCCGTCCGCGCCAGGAAATTCGCCCAGTAGCGGTAGGAGTTCGAGCTGGTAGACCATCATCGCGCGTTGCTCGCCGCCATGGCCGCCAAGGTCCCCTTGGCCGTCGCCGGCGAGATTCAGCCGCCCGGCGAAAACCCGCCCCGCTACGGGCCTTTTCCAGATCCCCGTGTGGACCGTTCTGCCTTGCCACGCGACGTCCCGGGGAAGTCCGACATTGACCGAAACAACCATGCCCATCATGGAACCTCCGGAGGCCAGATACGGTATGAACGCCGCTAGCTTGTTCCAGTCCGCGTTGAGATCGTTTCTCGCAATAAACCGTCATGGCCCGGCTTGTCCGGGCCACCTGTCGCGGCACCTGCCGGCAGCGGTGGCCCGGACGAGCCGGGCAATGACGGCGGTGTCAACCGCGCCAACGGGTCAAACTCAAGGCGGGCTGGTATCGGGTATGGGAGATCCATCACCACGCCATTCCGTTCTAGCTATAGTCGTGCGGGCAACCGTTAGCCTGGCTTGCCCGCGCGCAGGTTGGGCGCGCCGAGCGGCGCGGCTGTCAATGCCAGGCTTCGGGACGTGCTTGCGAGCGGCCGCGGCGCGCGCGATGGCACGGCGGCGCGCCGCTGCGTCAGACCCGGCCGGTAGCCGCGGAAGCCCGCGATGGCCATCACGAACGCGGTCTCGATCAAAAGGTCACTGCTCCAGACGCCGAGCGAATTGGAGGTCGAAATCGATCACCAGCGACGATCCGATCAACAGCCACGCGGTCAGCGAACCCGCGTAGCGCCCCAAATGCAGCAGAAAGCCGAAGAACACGGCGAGGAACAGGGTGAATCCGAGAACACCCAGGTCGAGAAAGATCAAAATCCAGAAGTTCTCGATATCGGTTTCCTTGCCGCCCAGACCGATCTGATACTTGATAGAAGTCAAATGATCCTTGGTGATGCCGAACAGCCAATCCTTCAGTGAAAGATATTTGAAGACGTCCCATTGCGTGGCCCGCACCGCCGCGCTGTCATCATAATACAGGTTGTGGATGATACGATCGGCGATGGTGGTCTGGGTGACCACGACGGCCACGACGATCGGGATGACGACGGCGCCCAGGGCGACGGCCATCAGGAACTCCGGGTTGAGCTTGCGCGTCACGAGGCCGGACACCAACCTGTAGATGGCCAGGACAACAGAAACGATCACGGTGACGGCCAGCGCGGTACGGCCGCCATACGCCAGCAACCCCATCAGCATGATGCCGAAGATCGGCGCGGCCAGGATCAGCCGCATACGCATCTCATAGAGCAGGAAGATCGCCATCGACGTCACCAGCGACGCGGTGAGCGGATGGTCGTAGAATGCGTGGGCGCGAAAATCCTCGACCAGTTCATCGGATGTGACCACGGCGTCCGGGTCGAACGTCAACGGGAACAGGTTGGTCTGGATCACGCTCTCATACAGGCCGATGAAGACATTGCCGACGACCAGGGCGATCAGGATGCCGCCCAACAACCGCTGCTGCTTCGCGGTCGCGGATTCCAGCAGCAGCGCGAAGATGCCGGCGGACCAAAAGCTCTCGATAAACACCGTGGAGCCGCTCACGCCGGTGAAAAAGACCGAGTACAGCATGACGACCGGGATGCCGAAAATGAACAGCATCAGGCCCGGTGCGTCTCGCATGCGCTGATGCAGCGGTATGGTGCCGCGCAGCACGCCGTACAAGGCGCAGACCGCGGGGAACATCGTGGCCGGATGCATGTTGCCGGTGTAGCCCAGCACTTTCACGACGTTGGCCGACAAGGTGAATTGTATGACGATCGCCAGCACGCAGCACCAGAACAAACCGGTCGCGCGCGAGCGCGCACCGGCGGATCGTATCGGGTGAGGTGCAAGGGTGCGCAGGCGCCCATCCATAAGAGTGTTCCCAATCTGACAAGCTCGCGTTCACTACCGCCCCCGGGACGGAGCGAACGGCGGCTCGGCGGCATAATAAGAGATGGTCGCAATCAGCTTCGTCACGAAGACGTTGACCGTCACGCTCAGCCATGGCCGAGGCCCATGGTCAACGCCCTGAAACTTCGTCCGCATCGGTTACAGGATTATCGTTCGCAAGCAATTTCAAATTCAGGTGCAAGACGACCGTTCAGGAAGACGGCTTTCTCAACCGTCATGGCCCGGCTCGTCCGGGCCACCTGTCGCGGCACCGAGCGGCGGGGGTGGCCCGGACGAGCCGGGCCATGACGGAGGGAGAACGGAGGGGCGGTGGGACGCCCTGATCAGGGCAGCAACGCCATCCTCTGTCCCAGAAACCCGAAGAACCGATCGGCGTCCAGCGTCTCCAGCACCGTTGCGTTGAGCGGATCGCCGGTGCGGCCCCAGCGGTCGATCAGCGTGCGGCCCCGGCCCGGCCCGGGGCCGAGATCGACGCGCACGGAACACGGCCGCGCCGAGAACAGGTCCGGATGGATCAGCCAGGCAACCGCGCAAGGATCGTGCAGCGGTGTGCCCTTCCCGCCCACCCGGACCGACGGCGGAACGCTGGCCTGGATGTCGCAGGCGGCCCGCAGGCAGCGACCGCCACCGAGTGCGCGCCACGCGGCGATACGGTCCGGGGTGACCATGGCCTGCGCCGTCAACTCCAGCGTGGCAAACACCACGGGACGCCCGCAGGCCAACAGGATGGCCAGGGCCTCCGGGTCGCTCCAGGCATTGAACTCGGCCGCGGGGGTGACGTTGCCCTCGCCCCAGGCGCCGCTCATGAGCACGATCCGAGCCACGCGCGCCGCCAGGGCGGGTTCGGTGGTCAACGCCAGCGCCAGGTTCGTGGCCGGGCCGATGCCGATCAGGGTGATTGGTTCGGCGGAGCACCGCAGGAGGCGCCGAATGACATCGGAGCCCAGTCCCGGCGCCACCGGGCCGCCAGGCGGCAACCGGACTCCGCCCAGGCCGTCCTCCCCATGCACCGCCGGCTCGCTCACGAACCGCCCCAACAACGGCCGATCGGCGCCGGAATGGACGGGAACGGGGGAGTTGGCGAGGGCGGTCAAAGCGAGCGCGTTCGGCAGCGTCCGGTGCAACCCGGCATTGCCGCCGGCCACGGTGATGGCGAGCACGGACAGTTCCGGCGAGGCGAACGCGAGCAGCAGCGCCACCGCGTCGTCCGTCCCCGGGTCGCAATCGATGATGACAGGGATCGGCATTGATGTCTCCAACGGTCCGCGAGCGAGGCGCAAGCCGGTGCGCTTGCTTATAGCGGGCGTGAATACTGCTTTGCCCCGGGCGTGGCGATTCGCAAAACGTGGGAAAACAAAGGTGTGGATGGCGGGCCTGCTGCGGCCATGACGGGATTGCAAAAGCCGCTGGCGATGGGAACGCTTGCGGCGCCGGTTCGCCATCCCGCGCGGCGCGGGTATCTATATTTCACCTGAACCGCATCGGTCCGCCAACAGATCGTTCGAACGCGCCGCGCCGCGTTGTGCCCCGCAAAGACGAGGCCGCCCGGCACTACCAGTGCGCCGGCACATGGTTGCCGTACCGCGCCCGCAACTCCGTCTTCAGCAGCTTACCGGTCGCGGTATGCGGCAGCCCGTCGACGAACAGCACGTCATCGGGCATCCACCATTTGGCGATGCGCGTTGACAGGAAATCCAGAATTTCGGCCTTTGTCGGTGACCGCCCCTCCTTCGCGTGCACCAGCAGCAGCGGGCGTTCCTGCCAGACCGGATGCGGAATGGCGATCACAGCCGCCTCGAACACGTCCGGATGCGATACGGTCAGGTTCTCGATCTCGATCGAGGAAATCCATTCGCCACCCGATTTGATGACGTCCTTCAGCCGATCCGTCAGTTGCACATACCCGTCCGGATCGATCGTCGCGGCATCGCCCGTGCTGAACCAGCCTTCGCTGTCGAGAACCTCGCCACCTTCCTTCTTGAAATAGCCGGAAACCACCCAATTCCCCCGCACCTTCAGCTCGCCCACCGAGCGGCCGTCATGCGGCAACGACCGGCCGTCGGCATCGGCCAGTTTCAGCTCGACACCATAGACCGGGCGCCCCTGTTTCACCTGCATATCGACCACCGCCTCCGGTGCCGCGCCGTCGTGCTTCGCAAGCGGGGAGCCGGTGGTCACCAACGGACTGGTTTCCGTCATGCCCCAGGCATGCAGCAGAAAAACGCCCAGCCAGTCGCGGAACTTTTCGATCATCGCGCGCGGCGGCGCGCTGCCCCCGACGAAGACCCGTTTTAGTTTCAAAGCGGACAGGCCGATCGTTTCGCGTTGTGGTTCGAGCCAGGCCAGGAAATTCAGCCACACCGTGGGAACAGCGCCGGCAGCGGTGCAGCCTTCCTGTTGCAGCAGCAAAAAGATGCTCTCCGGATCGAGCCGCGGCCCCGGCAGAACCATTTTCGCGCCGCACATCGCCGCGGCGAACGGGATGCTCCAGGCATTGGCATGGAACAGCGGCACCACGGTCAGGATGGTATCGCGCGCGGAAAATGCCAGCGAATCCGCCGCGCAGGCAGCGAACGCGTGCAGCAGCATGGACCGGTGCGAATACATCACACCTTTCGGGTTGCCGGTCGTGCCCGATGTATAGCAAAGAGTACACGCTGTATTCTCATCGAATACCGGCCATTCCGTCAGCGGATCGGCTGCGGCGATCAGGTCTTCGTAGCAGAGCAGGCGGTTAACCTTCACCGCCGGCAGATGATCCGCGTCGCACAGCGCGACCCAGCCGCGGACCCGTGGCAGCAGCGGGGCGAGCTGCTCCACCAGCGTCGCGAACCCCGGGTCGAAAAATACGTAACCATCTTCTGCGTGGTTGATGATGTATTTGAGCTGCTCGGGGAACAGGCGCGGATTGACGGTGTGCAGGATGCGGCCGCAGCCTGTTACGCCGTAGTAAAGTTCTAGATGCCGGAAGCTGTTCCAGGCGAGCGTCGCGACCGGCTGTCCGAACCCCACGCCCAGCATCTCCAACGCCCGCCCGATCCGCCTCGCCCGTTCGGCGACGGTGGCGTAGCAGGAGCGGTGGATCACCCCGTCCGGATCGCGGGAAACGATCTCCCGATCGCCATGTTGCGTTGCGGCGTAATCCACCAGCGTGGAAATCAGCAGCGGATGGGTCTGCATCAGGCCGAGCATCCGGTCTCCTCCCTGTTTTTTACTTGCAGGGAGGCTACTGTCGTGTGTCAGTCCGCCTCAAGTCTCTTTTCTGACATTCCAGAACAGGGCGAAGCCGTTCAGCACGCCGGACAGTTTCGTCGAATACGCCGTTGCCTGAAGATACTGACCCAGCGGCAGGTATGGCGGGTCCTCGAACGCCGCCGCCTGGATCGCCCGCGCGACCTTCTGTTGGGCGGCGAGGTCGGGCGCGTCGAACCAGGCGTCCCGCAGCGCCTCGATGCGGGGAATGTCGGGCCAGCCGATCCAGGCGTTGGCGCCGTTGGCGCGGAGGGCAAGTTCGCCGGCGGGGGTCAGCATGTCGGTGCCGGCCCAGGCGGTGCAGAAGGCGCTCCAGCCGCCCTGCTCCACCGGGTCCTTCTTGACGCGGCGCTGGTTGACGGTGCCCCAGTCGGTGGCGATGTAATCGACGTTCATGCCGGACTGCTGCAGCATGTCGGCGATCACGTCCGCCATGGCCTTCAGCACCGGGAAGTCGGTGGCGGCGAGCAGCACGACTTTCTCGCCGTGGTAGCCGGCGGCGTTCAGGTCGCGCTTGACCTTGTCGTAGTCGCGCGGTCCGGTCAGCGCCGAGAACCCGACATCGCTCGCCATCGGCGTGCCGGGGCAGAAGAACCCGGCGGGCGTGTGCCACATCGACGGATCGTCTGTCGCCACGGCGGTCATGACGTCCTGCTGGTCGACCGCACCCAAAAGGGCGCGCCGGATGGCGGGGTTGTCGAACGGCGGATGCAGGAAGTTGAACCGCATCATCGCCATCTGGCCGGACGGGTCCTGCACCGCGACCTTCAGGTTCTTCGCCTTCCTCAGCAACGGCAGCAGATCGGCCGTCGCGTAGTCCCACCAATCCTGCTCGGCGTTTTGCAACGCGGCCGAGGCGGTGGAGGAATCGCTGATCGTCGTCCACTCGACGCGGTCGAAGTTCACGACCTTCGGCCCGGCGGTCCAATCGGGTGTGCCGCCGCTGCGCGGGACGTACGCGGCAAACTTTTCGTACACCGCCTTGGCGCCGGGGACCCGGTCCGAGGCTACGAAGCGATACGGGCCGCTGCCGACGACCTCGGTGATGCGGGTGAAGGCGTCGGTCTTCGCCAGCCGCTCCGGCATCATCGCCGGCATCGGCGATCCTGACTTGCCGAGCGCGTCGGGCAGCAGCGGGAACGGCTTCTTCAGCCGGAACCGGATGGTCTTGTCGTCCGGGGCGGACAGTTCATCTGTCGCCGCCAGCAGCGCCTGGCCGAAGGCGTCCCGCTTGCCCCAGCGGTTGATCGAGGCGACGCAGTCGCGCCCCAGCACCTTGTCTCCGTCGTGCCATACCAGACCGTCGCGCAGGGTGAGGGTCCAGAGCTTGCCGTCGTTTTCGACGACATGGCCGGCGACCATCTGCGGGGAGGCCTTGTAGGAGCTGTCCTGCCCATACAGCGTGTCATACACCATGAACGCGTGGTTGCGCGTCACATACGCCGTCGTCCAGATCGGATCCAGCACCACCAGATCGGCTTGCGGAATAAACCGCAGCAGCCGCGTGCCCTGCGTGCGGCCGATGGAAGGCGCCGCCAGGGCCGCGGCCGTGGTTGCGAGGAAGCTGCGCCGCTTCATGGTTCGATCCCCTTGCAAGGCAGTAGCGTTATATCAGGCGTCGTTCGGTTTGGCGCCCTTTCACGTCATGGCCCGGCTTGGTGTTCGGGCCACCTCCGCCGCACGGCGCCGCAACACGTGGCCCGGACAAGCCGCGTGCGAAGTGCCCCGCGTCATGGCCGGGCTTGGCCCCATGGGCGTCAGGATAAGTGGTCACACGGAGCACGGCGTTCTCCACATTCGTCATGGCCCGGCTTGTCCGGGCCACCTGTCGCGGCACGTGCTGGCGGCGGTGGCCCGGACAAGCCGGGCCATGACGGTGAGAGAAGAAGGCCCCGGGGCAAACCTTTCCCCTCGCTTCCCTTTATCCTGATACGCATGGGGCTTGGCCCGGCCACCCACGACTTGCGGCGGTGGTGGCGGCAAAGTCGTGGATGGCCGGCACAAGGCCGGCCACGGCACAAAAAGGCCGGTCATGACACAAAAAAAAGGCCGGCCACGACACAAAGAGAAAGCCCGCACCGCGCCCCCGGGTCAGGCAAGTTTCCCCAGCGCCGCCTCGACGCCGAAAACCCCCGGCAGGGAGCCGCGCGGAAACAGCCGCGTGACGTGCCCCATCTTCCGCCCGGGCAGCGCGTCCGCCTTGCCATACAGATGCGGTATGATCCCCGGCTCCGCCAACGCGGCTGGCCACAAAGCCATCCCCTCGGGGCCGATGAGGTTCTTCATCACGGCGTCGGAGTGCCTGACCGCGGGCGGCAATGGCAGCCCGGCGATCGACCGGATGTGCATCTCGAACTGGCTTGCCGGGCAGGCATCGATCGTCCAGTGCCCGGAGTTGTGCGGCCGCGGCGCGATCTCGTTCACCAGCACAGTGCCCGTGCTGTCCACGAACATTTCCACCGCGAGCAGGCCTGTCAGGTCCAAAGCCTCCACCACCCGGCGGGCGATCGACTGCGCCGCCTCATCCACCTCCGCCGATACGCGCGCCGGGGCCAGCGTCAGGTCGAGGATGTGGCTGCGATGGCGATTTTCCACCGTATCGAACGCCGTCACAGCCCCATCCAACCCGCGCGCGGCAACCACGCTGATCTCGCACGCAAAATCGACAAAGCCTTCCAGCACCAGCGGCTTCGGCTCCAGCCGTGCCCACGCGGCATCCAGGTCGTCCGGCGCGCGCAGCATCGCCTGGCCCTTGCCGTCGTACCCCAGGCGGGTGGTCTTCAGCACGGCGGGCAGACCGAGGCGCTGCACCGCTTCCTGCAACTCCTGCCGGGACGCGACCGGCGCCCACGGGGCCGTCGCGACACCCGCGCCGTTCAGAAAAGTCTTTTCGTCGATCCGGTCCTGGCTGATGCGCAGCACCGACGGTGCCGGGCGCACCGGACGCAAGGACGCCAGCAGGTCCAGCCCCTCGGCGCTGACATTCTCGAATTCGAAGCTGATCACGTCCACCGCGGCGGCGAAGGCGCGCAGCGACGCCGGGTCGCGGTAGTCGCTGATGGTCACCGCGTGCGACACCTGCGCCGCCGGACTGTCCACCTCGCGCGTCAGGATGTGGCAGCGGTAGCCGAGCCGGGCCGCGGCCATGGCCGACATGCGGCCGAGTTGCCCGCCGCCCACCAACCCGATCGTCGCGTTGGGCGGAAGCGGGGTCATGACGGTTCGGGCGTGGCCGCCACGGAATCGGTCTGTTCGGCGCGGAACGCGTCCAGCCGGGTGGCCAGATCCGGATCGTGCGTGGCAAGGATAGCCGCGGCCAACAGTGCCGCATTCACCGCCCCGGCGCGGCCGATGGCCAGCGTCGCGACCGGAATCCCGGCGGGCATCTGGACGATCGACAGCAGGCTGTCCATGCCCTTCAGCGCCTGCGTCTCGACGGGGACGCCCAGCACCGGCAGCGGCGTCCAGGCCGCGCACATGCCCGGCAGATGTGCCGCACCGCCGGCCCCGGCGATGATCACCTTCAGCCCGCGATCCCGTGCGCCAACCGCATACAAGCGCAGCCGATCGGGCGTACGGTGCGCGGAGACGATGTTGACCTCATGCGGCACCGCCAGCCGCGCCAGGGTATCGGCGGCGTGGGTCAAAGTGGCCCAGTCGGACTGGCTGCCCATGATGATGCCGACCAGCGGAAGCGGCCGTTCGGGCGCGCTCATGGTCAGGCGATGCTGTCCGGGATCAGCCGGCTTTCCAGCCAGGCGATTTCATCGCGCAGCATCAGTTTGCGCTTTTTCAGGCGCTGCAGATGCAACTGGTCGGACGCACCCTGATCCGCGAGCCGGGCGATAACCGTATCGAGGTCCCTGTGCTCGCTGCGCAGCCCGTGCAGCTTGCGCAGCAGCGAATCCCTATCGCTCAGCATATTTGCAACCTATAGGAGAACTAATCAACTCGCGCTCGCGCTTCATGTTCGATCTGGTCAAGCTGCTCGCAACGGCGTTACAGTCCCGTGTCGGGACCGCTTTGGCGGCCATCGGCAGGCACTCGGTTCTTATCGGAGGTATCAAGTCCATGAGCCTGAATACGCGACTCGAAGCTCTAAAGGAACGGCATGCGTCGCTTGAGACGCGGATTTTCGATGAAGACCATCGGCCGTCCCCTGACACGCAAGCGCTGACGCGGTTGAAGCTCGAGAAGTTGCGTCTGAAGGAGGAAATGGAAAGGCTACGAACCAACGGGGTCTGAGCCAACACGTTAGACCCACCCGTCACGCCGGTCAGGCGGCCTCGTCCGCCTCCGGCGGCGGCGGCAGCGGGACGGTCCTCCCCTCCCGCTCCAACCGCTCATTTGCCTGCAACACGGCGGCATTGAGGTCCGTTTGGCTGCACAGGCCAAGGATCACCGGATCGCGCGGCTTGATATTGGCGCTGTTCCAGTGCGTGCGTTCGCGCACCTTCTGAATGGTATCCTTGGTGGTGCCGAGCAACTTGCCCACCTGGGCCTCGGAAAGCTGAGGGAAATTGCGCAGCAGGAATGCGATGGCGTCAGGGCGGTCGTTGCGCTTGGCAACGGGCGTGTAGCGCGATCCGCGCAGCCGCTTCGGCGCCGGCAGCATGCCGGCCAAAAGCTTCAGGCGGCCGTTCGGGTCAGCTTCGCAGCGGCGGATATCCGCCAGGGTCACCTGCTGGTTCGCCACCGGGTCGTAGCCGACAATCCCCTGCGCGACCTCACCGTCGGCGATGGCCTGCACTTCGAGCGGGTGCATGCCGCAGAAATCCGCGATCTGCGTGAACGTCAGTGCGGTTTTCTCGATCAGCCACACGGCGGTGGCCTTTGGCATCAGCGGCAAGGTCATGGCGTTCGTTCTCTCAGGGTCGCCGGCGGGTGTTTATTCACTCCGACGATGTCGCCCGCGCGGCGTCCGGCGCGAGATAACGGGTCGTAGCGGCGGCTAAGCCGCGCATATGACAACTGGACGAAGACGGGTCAAGCGACATTGCCGGGATTATGCGTTAATATCATGCACAACGCGCGCATGGCTGACGCGACCGGCGGTTCCCCTGGCGGTTCGCGCGACGACGGAGAGATCGGCATGGCATTGGAAGAAGACGCACCACCGATGAAGCGGCGGCGGTTGGAGCCGCTGACGCTGGACAGCCTCGGGATCGAGGAGCTGAACGCCTATATCGCTGAGCTGAAAGGTGAAATCGCGCGGGTGGAACTGGATATCACACGCAAGAGCACTCACCGCAGCGCGGCGGACGCGTTCTTCAAGCGGCCGTAAGGACCGAGGGCGGAGGCCGTTTCCGGCCCCGCCGTTCAGTTCGCCATACCGGATTACGCAGCCTGAGCGGCGTTGCCCGAGTCGTTGGCGATGGAACTCTGTGCCGCGCCGCCGATGACGATCTTGCGGGGCTTCAGCGCCTCGGGCACGACGCGCTTCAGGCCGACATGCAGCAGCCCATGCTGAACGTCCGCACCCTCAACCACGATGTGATCGGCCAGCACGAAACGCCGCTCGAACGCGCGGCCGGCGATGCCGCGATAAAGGACTTCAGTCTTCGGCGCGTCTTGCGCGACGCGGCCGGAAACGAACAGCGTGTTGTCCTTGACGGTCAGGTCGATATCTTCGGGACGGAACCCGGCAACCGCCATGGTCAGGCGATAAGTGTCGTCGCCGGTCTTTTCGATATTGTAGGGGGGATAGGTCTGCGCGTCCTGGCCGGAAGCGGCGGAATCGACGAGCCGAGCCAACCGGTCGAAGCCAATGGCAGTACGAAACAGCGGTGCGAAGTCAACGGTAGACATCAGTAAACCTCCTGCAAAGCAAGGTCTGTAAGGAAAGGCTTCCCGATATGGGCAAGCCTGCTAGTCTTGCAGTCCCGGAAACCCCGAACGGGCATTCCCGACAGCCAAGAAATAGTAGGCGCTGATCGCGGTTCAAGGGGATTTTTTGGCGAAGACAACCGCCTGCCGCCGTCCCTGCGATGGTTGCGAGACGCTCAGCCTTCGTGGCTGCGTGACTTCGTGGTGAAAAAAGAAATTTCCAGCCAGACGGACCTATCCGGCCGGAGACTCACCGGATACCAACGAAACCATAACCAGCGCCGGCTTTTGATAAACCACGAAGGCACGAAGACGGGTTTCAGCCGAAGGAAACGGTTGGGGACGGCCCTCTCGCTGAACGCTCCGGGACGACAATGGCCCGGATAGCCGGCGGAGCGGGCCGCTTTGTTCGACCCTACTTCTTGATGCCGAGGCCCGCGAATTTCTTGTTGAACTTCGCCACCTGCCCACCGGTGTCCATCATCCGTTGCACGCCCGTCCAGGCCGGGTGAGACTTCGGATCGATGTCCAGGCGCAGCGTGTCGCCCGGCTTGCCCATGCATGACCGGGTCTTGAACTGCGTCCCGTCGGTCATAATGACGTTGATCTCGTGGTACTGCGGATGGATGCCCGGCTTCATGGTCTCATGTATCCCTATCTGGCGCTGCCGATACCGACCGGCCGCGCGAACGCGGGCCTATAGCGGTCGTCCGCGCTAACCTCAAGCCTATGTTGATCGGGATTGCGATGGACCACCCTGGACGGAGCGACTATCAGGTGCCGCCCCACTGTCTTAGGCCTTCCCTCTGATGCTGATCCGCCTGCTCGCCGGCCTCGTCGATTTCAGCCGGCGCCGTGCCCTGTACGTCCTGCTCGCCGGCATTCTGCTGGCGGCGTTCGCCGGCTGGTTCGCCGCCACCCATCTGGGTGTCAGTACCGATACCGATAAGATGTTCGCCGAAAGCCTGCCCTGGCGGCAACGCGCGATCGAGATGGACAAGGACTTCCCGCAAAACACCAACCTGCTGGTCGCGGTGATCGACGCCCGCATCCCGGAGGAAGCTGACGCCACCGCCGCCGAACTGGCCAGGCGGCTGGCAGGCGATACGCGCCACTTCACCTCCATCCGCCGCCCCGATGCGAGTCCGTTCCTGCAAAAGGAGGGGCTGCTATTCCTGGACATGAAGCAGCTTTCCGCGCTGATGGACCAGACCATCGACGCGCAGCCCTTCCTCGGGCAGCTCGTGGCCGATCCCTCGGCGCGCGGGCTGTTTTCGGCGCTGTCGCTGCTGGGGATGGGGGTGACCCAGAGCGACGCCGACCTGTCGCCGTATTTCCCGGCGATCAAGAGCTTCCACACCGCGATGGCCGATGCGCTGAACGGCGACCCGCGGCCGCTGTCCTGGCAGGCCCTGCTGGGCGGCGGGCTGAGCGACCTCGCCGGCCCGTATCGCTTTGTCCTGGCCCAGGTGCGGCAGGATTTCGGCGCGCTGCAGCCCGGCGGTGCCGCGACCGACGCGATGCGCGCGGTGATCGCCAATCTGGATTTCGTCAAATCCGGCGATGCGCGTGTCCGCATCACCGGTCAGGTCGCGCTGTCCGACGAGGAGTTCGCCTCCGTCGCCCAGGGCGCCGTCGTCGGCCTGATTGGCAGTCTGGTCCTGATCACGATCTGGCTGTTCCTGGCAGTCCATACGTGGCGGCTGATCGTGCCGATTCTGATGACGCTGATGCTCGGGCTGATGCTCACGGTGCTGTTCGCCTCGGTCGCCGTCGGCACCTTGAACCTGGTCTCCGTCGGGTTCGGCGTGCTGTTCGTCGGCATCGCGGTGGACTTCGCCATCCAGTTCTCGGTGCGATACCGCGAATACCGGTTTGAACAGGGCGACCCCGCCTTGGCGATGACCGAGACCGCCCGGCGCGTCGGCGTGCAGATCCTGATCGCCGCGCTTGCCACGTCGGCCGGGTTCATGGCTTTCGTCCCGACCGCGTTTTCCGGCGTGGCGGAACTCGGGCTGATCGCCGGGGCCGGCATGATCATGGCGTTCATCTGCACCATCGGCTTCCTGCCGGCGGCGATCACCGTGTTCCGCCCGCGCGGGGAGGCCGGGGAAGTCGGGTTCGCCTGGGCGGGGCGGATCGATCCGGTCATTGTTCGCCGCCGCATCCCGATCCTCATCGGCACCGGCCTGCTCGCGGTCGCGGCGGTCGCGGTTTCGCCCTGGCTGACGTTCAACTCCGATCCGCTGGCGACGAAGAACCCGAACACCGAGGCGATGCGCACGTTGCGCGACCTGATCACCAACCCGCTGACCAACCCCTACACGATCGACGTGCTGACGCCCAACGCTCAAGCGGCGGACGAACTGGGAGACAAGCTGCGGAAACTGCCCAGCGTGTCCGGCGTCATCAGCATCAACAGCTTCGTGCCGGACGATCAGACGCAGAAGCTGGCGGTGATCGCGGACGCCAACACCATCCTCGCCCCCACGCTCGCCCCGCACGGCGCGGCGGCCCCGGTCACCGCGGAGCAGATCCGGATGGCGGCGAAGTCGGCGCTGGGCGAGATCGATCCGGCGCTGCGCAAACTGCCGAAGGACCACCCGCTGGCGTCGGTGGCGGAGGATCTGCGGCGCATGGAAACCGCGCCCGACAGCGTGCTGATGGCGGCCAATGAGTCGCTGACCCGGTTTCTGCCCGAACAGCTCGATCACCTGCGGCTGGTGCTCAGCGCGGAGCCTGTCACCTTGAGTTCGATCCCGGCGGATTTCTCGCGGGACTGGGTGCTGCCGGACGGGCAGGCCCGGGTGCAGGTGAATCCGACGACCGCGGCGCAGAAGCCGGCGGGACTGAGGGAATTCGTCCGCCAGGTTACCGCGATCGCCCCCGACGCCGGGGGTTCGGCGGTGACCATCGCGGCGACCAGCGACACCATCGTGGGCGCGTTCCGCTCCGCCGCGATCTATGCCGTGATCGCCATCGCGGTGATCCTGTCCGCGCTGCTGCGGCGCGTGCTGGATGTCTCGCTGGTCATGGCGCCGCTGCTGCTGTCGGCGCTGCTGACCCTGCTGATCGCCGTACTGCTGCCGCTGCCGCTGAATTTCGCCAATATCATCGCCTTGCCGTTGTTGCTCGGCGTCGGCGTATCGTTTAATATCTACTTCGTGATGAACTGGCGGGCCGGGGAGCGCCATCCGCTGGGCAGCGCGACGGCCCGTGCGATCCTGTTTTCCGCCCTGACCACCGGCACCGCGTTTGGATCGCTTGCCCTGTCGGCTCACCCCGGGACGGCCAGCATGGGGGAGCTGCTGCTGATCAGCCTCGGCTGCACGTTGCTGGCGAGCCTGGTGTTCATCCCGGCCCTGCTCGCGACCCTGACGCCGCCGAATCGGCCGTGAAGGAGACGGGACATGGGCTGGAAGTCCGCCGGTTCGCTGGCCTTGCTGCTGCTGACGGCCGCGGCGGCGCCGCCGGGGCCGTGCGGTCCGGGCACGACGTCCGAGCCGGGTGAACAAGCCGGCGGAACGCTGTCGAATGCCGGCCCGGGCGCTCCGTCGTTCTCCGCCGCGGACGATACGTGCGAAGACCTCCGCGTGCTACCGCCTCACGACCTGACCGCCAGGCCGGACACCACGTCCGGCGAGGTCGTGCACGGGCTGCCGGCACCCGAGGCGCTGCGGCCCATCGACCAGCCGAGACGGCCGCCGATATACCGGTAACGCCCGGCGATCAGCCCCGCGTCACGACATATGCGCCGCGGCGGTCGCGTCGATCACCTGCAGGCTGACCAGGTTGGACACGTAGCGGCCACCGGCCACGTCGCCGGGCACGATCAGCCTCAGGGCGCCGTCGCTGCCGCCCGGCCCGAGTTGGCCGCCGGTGTCCTTGTAGGCCACCAGGTCCGGCTGGTTGCCGAAGTTCGGTGCGATCTCGCCCAGCGAAATGATAGCGCGATAGCCGTCGCTGCCCGTGGCGACCACGACAAAGCCGAGCAGGTCGTTCTTGACCGACGGGTCGGTCAGCAGCCCGGCATCCTGGATCAGCGTCCATAGCGAGACACCCGTATAGGTATCCGTTACCGGCGTTCCCCCGGCGAGATAGGTCGCCGTCTCCGTCGTGGACTGGTTCAACTTGCACAACGTTTCCGGCGTGATGATCGTCGGATCGGCCACCGCGCCGGACAGCGTCGCCTGAGGCGAAATGCCGCCCGGGCCGGTGGGACCCGGCTCCGGCAAGGTTTTCACCTTCAGGCTGACCAGATCGGACACATAGCGCCCGCCGGCGATGTCGCCCGGCACGACCATGCGGGCCAGACCGTCGCTGCCGTTCGGGCCAAGCTGCCCCGCGGTATCGGCGTAGGCGACGAGCACCGGCTGATTGCCGAAGGACGGATCGATTTCTCCCAGCGAAAACACTGCCTGATATCCGTCGGAGCCGGTCGCGATGACATACTTGCTGAGGATGTCGTTCTTCGCGGACGTCGTGGTGACGCCGCCCGCGTACGCCAGCAGGTCCCACAGCGTCGTTCCCGTGTAGGTATCGCTGACCGGAACACCCGCAGCCAGATACGTTACTGATTCAGTGGTGACCGGCGTTGTTGCGGGCAGGTTATAGATTCCCGGATTGCCAACCTGTCCGGCCACCAGAACAGGCGCGAAGTCATACCCGCAGCCGGCGAAGAAGCCGGCCAGGTCGATTTCGGTTTGATACAGATACGGCAAGAGGGTCTGATGGCTTGAAGAGTGTGTCATGATCCGCCCCGGATTTGTCTGCGTTATGTTGGAACGAATACAACAGACATGCGCCGGGAGCGCAACGCTCCGGGTGGTGAACTTTCCGTGCCCGGCCGTTTCGGTTACCGAGGCGTGCGGCGGGCCTCCAGCGCCTCAACCAGCAGGCACAGGATCTCGAACAACACAGACGCGGCGTTGAACGAAGTCAATGTGCCAACATCGAAAGACGGTGCAACCTCCACGACATCGCCGCCGACGAAGTCGAGGCCGCGCAACTCGCGCAGCAGGCGCAGGGCCTGCAAGGCCGTCAGACCGCCGGCTTCCGGGGTGCCGGTGCCGGGCGCGTGGCTCGGGTCGAGGCTGTCGATGTCGAAAGTAAGATACGCCGGACCGCTGCCGACGACGCGGCGCGCCTCCTCCGCGGCAAAACGCCAGCCGCGGTCGTCGAATTCCTCCATCGGAATGATCCGCATGCCGCTGCGCTGGCTGAAGCCCCACAGGTCGGTATCGTTGGTGGTGCCGCGAATGCCGATCTGAATGACGCGGGCGGGGTCGAGCAGATTCTCCTCGACGGCGCGGCGGAACGGGGCGCCGTGATGGAATCGCGATCCCATGTAGTCGTCGCCCGTGTCGCAATGCGCGTCGATATGAACCATGCCGACCGGACCGGCAGCCGCCACCGCCCGCAGGATCGGCAGGCTTACGGAATGATCTCCGCCAACCGACAACGGAACGATCCCGGCGGCTGTCACGGTGCGGTAGAACGATTCGATCTCCTGCAAGGCGTGCAGAAGCTCATAGGGTTGCTCGATCCAGCAATCGCCCAGATCGCGCACCCGGGCGGCAGCGAACGGCGTAACCCCGGTAACGGCGTTGATGCGGCGGAGCAGCGTGGATTGCTCCCGCACCGCGCGCGGGCCGTGTCGCGCACCGGAACGGTTGGTGACACCGCCATCGAACGGGACGCCGATGATGCCGATGTCGACGTCCTCGGTTTGCTGAGCCAACGAAGTCCGGAAGAATGTCGCAACCCCGGTATAGCGCGGCAGCGCCTGCGGATCCTGGAAGTCCTGATACGTCCGAGGTTGCTTGATCATCGGTCCGGGTGATCCTCTGCTGCCCGCGAGAGGTTGCCACCGAAGTGGGACCGCAAGCTACTGTCCTCGCGTCAATCCCCGGAAGAACGCCGCGACTTCCATGGCCAGCGCCTCGGGTTGCTCCATGGCGGCGAAATGACCGCCTTTCGGCATCGGGGTCCACCGCCGGATATCGGTATACATCCGTTCCGCCAGCGATCGGGGCGGCCGCACGATTTCCTTCGGAAACGCGCAATATCCCATCGGCACATCCACCGTGCCGCCGGCCGGAATCGGCCATGGACCGTGCATCCGCGCATAATATGGCCAGAACGAGGACCCGATCGCGCCGGTGAACCAATACAACGAGATATTCGCCAGCAAATGATCCCGGCTGATCGCCGACTCCGGATCGCCGCCGCAGTCGGTCCAGGTGCGGAATTTCTCTGCGATCCAGGCGGCCAGGCCGGCGGGCGAGTCGGTCAGTCCAAAGGCCAGGGTTTGCGGCTTGGTGCGCTGAATCCACTGGTAGCCGGTTTCCTGCTTCAGCCAATCGGCGAGTTCCGCGAAATAGCGCCGTTCCTCCTCCGTCGGGTTCGCCGGTGGCGGACGGTCGCGCTGCAGCGCCAGAAGATTGATGTGAATGCCGATCAATTCGGACGCCCGGGCGTGGCCGAGGCGCGAGGCGATGAAGGCGCCGTAATCGCCGCCTTGCGCGCCGTAACGCTGATAGCCGAGCACATCCGTCATCAGCGTGGACAGGCGTTCCGCCATCTCCTCGACGCTGAACCGTTTCTGCCCCGGCGCGAATGACAGAGCGTACCCGGGCAGCGAAGGTGCCACGACGGTGAAGGCGTCCGCCGGATCGCCACCGAAACGGGCCGGATCGGTCAGGCGCGGAATGATGTCGAGAAACTCGAACACCGAGCCGGGCCAGCCGTGCATGAGCAACAGCGGTGTCGGCGACGGCCCCTGCCCCGGCACATGCAAGTAATGCAGATCGACGTCCGGCAGCTTGGCCCTGAACTGCGGAAAGGCGTTCAACCGCGCCTCCTGCGCGCGCCAGTCGAATCCGCTTTGCCAATACGCGACCAGGGTTTTCATGTAGTCGAGATCGGTGCCGTACGCCCACGGCTCGCCCGGCGCCTGGTCCGGGAACCGGGTCCGCGCCAGCCGCGCCCGCAGATCCGCGATCAGCTCGTCACCGACAGACAGAGTAAACGCGATCGGCGTTCCGGTCATGCTCGCGCCTCCTTTTATCCTGTGCGATCAGGCTATCCGGCCGGCGCCGGCCTGTCGAACACCGGGACCGGACGTTCAAACGGCCGTGAGGTTCCTGCGCCATCAACCCGGTTGTGTCATGTCTGCTCCGGCGAGGGCGTGCACGATCCCCGCGGGAGGACGTTCAATGGACAAACCAATAGCGCCGCCTGCCATTCGGCGGAAGCAGCGCACGGCCCTGATCATGCTGGTGATCGCGGGGACATTGAATTATCTCGACCGCTCGACCCTTTCGATCGCCAACCCGTTGATCCGCCAGGAACTCGGACTGTCGATCGCCGACATGGGGCTGCTGCTGTCGGCGTTCCTGTGGGCCTACGCGTTCGCGCAACTCCCCGGCGGTGCGCTGGTGGACCGGGTCGGCCCGCACCGCCTGCTGGCGGCGGGGTTGACCCTTTGGTCGATCGCCCAGGCGGCGGCCGGGTTCGTTACGTCTTTCTGGCAGTTCTCCATCGCCCGGGTGTTCCTCGGGCTGGGCGAGGCGCCGATGTTTTCCTCCGCCGTCCGGGTGGTGCGGGATTGGTACAATGTGCGCGACCGGGGATTGCCGACGGGGACATGGAACTGCACCTCTTCCCTGGGACCGGCCATTGCGCCGCCGATATTGACGGCGCTGATGATCGGGCTTGGCTGGCGCTGGATGTTCGTGGTGATGGGCATCGGCGGGCTGGCCGTCGCCGCGGCGTGGTATTTGCTGTATCGGGATGCGAACGAAACGCCGTTCGCCCCGGATGAACGCCACTATCTGACCCATGGCGAGGAGGCCCGCAACGACACGCCGGTCCGGCTGTCCGAATGGCTCGGTTTGTTCCGGTTCCGCACGACCTGGGGCCTGGTGGTGGGCTTCTTCGGCGTAGTTTACATCAACTGGCTGTATCTCGCCTGGCTGCCGGGCTATCTCGAATTGCAGCGGCACATGTCGATACCGAAGACCGGCCTCGTGGCGGCGATCCCTTTCGCCTTCGGCGTCGCTGGCAGCATCGGCGGGGGCTGGATCGCCGATCGGCTGATGCGAGGCGGATTTTCGCCGGTCAACAGCCGCAAGATGCCGGTGATCATCGGCCTGCTGGGGATGGTTGCATTCACCGTCGTCGCAGCGGAGGCGGTGAGCGACTTCCTGGCGGTGGCGGCAATCTCGGGGGCGCTGATGTTCGGGGCCTCCGCCAGCGGCATGTCGTGGGCGCTGGCCTCCGTCGCGGCCCCGGCGAACTGCACGGCGTCGCTCGGGGCGATCCAGAATTTCGGCGGCTATCTCGGCGGCGCGCTGGCGCCGACGATCACCGGCTTCATCGTGCAGGCAACCGGCAGCTTCGTCCCGGCGTTGCTGGGGGCAGCCGCGATTGGGCTCGTATCGGCACTTGCCTATTTGGTTGTCATCCGCGCCGAACCGATTACAACGGCTGAACTCGACGCCGTCTCCGGCCCTCGCGCCGTCAGCACATGATCAGGGGGAGCATGCTGGACAACCTGAAGGCGAACAACAAGGCCTGGGCCGCGCGCAAGATCGCGGCCGATGCCGACTTCTTCAAGCGGCTGGAGCGCCAGCAAACCCCCGAATACCTTTGGATCGGCTGCTCCGACAGCCGGGTGCCGGCGAACGAGATCGTCGGCCTCGACCCGGGCGAACTGTTTGTTCACCGCAACGTTGCCAATCTGGCGCCGCCGCAGGATGCCAACTACCTGTCCGTGCTGCAATTCGCGGTGGATGTCTTGAGGGTCAAGCACATCCTGGTCGTCGGTCATTACGGCTGTGGCGGCGTCGCCGCGGCGGTGGATGGCCGGCGGCGCGGGCTGGTGGACCATTGGCTGCATCCGATCCGGGAAGTCTTTAACGAAAATCGCGAGATGCTGGAGGCCATTGCGGATGAGCGGACGCGCCTGAACCGGCTGTGCGAATTAAACGTGTTGCGGCAGGTAAAAAATGTCGCCTCCGACGTTTTCCTGCAGGAAGCGTGGGCACGCGGGCAGGAAATCAGCGTTCACGGCTGGGTCTATTCGCTTGCCAACGGGTTGGTCACTGACCTCGGCGTCACGGTCGGCGCAGACGGGTGCTGAAAAAAGCGCTTGGTCACGGACGTTGGCCCGGACAATTCGGCACGGGCCGATGGGTTCGTGTCGTGGCCGGCCTTGTTCTCCCGTTCGTCATGGCCCGGCTTGTCCGGGCTACCTGTCGCGGCACGTGCTGGCATAGGTGGCCCGGACGAGCCGGGCCATGACGAATTGGGAGAACGCCGTGCTCCGCGTGACCGCTTATCCTGACGCCTATCGGGGCAAGCCCGGCCATGACATATAGGCAACGACCGAGCGTCCCTACGGCATCGCCGCGCTGCTGCCGCCATCGACGATGATCTCCGTCGCCGTAATGAACCGCGCCTCGTCCGACGCAAGAAAAAGCACCGCGTGCGCAACGTCCCAGGCATCGCCCATATGCCCCATCGGCACCGCCGCGTTGCGGGCGTCGATCAACTTCTGCGGGTCGTTGCCGCCGACCGTGCGCGCCAGGCGAAATTCCACCAGCGGCGTGTGCATTAACCCCGGCACCACGGTGTTCACGCGAATGCCCTGCTTCACATAGGTTCCGGCGACCGAGCGCGACAACTGGATCACCCCCGCCTTCGACGCACTGTACGCCACATGCGATCGGCGGCTGAGGAAATCGTTTCGCATCCCCGCCACCGAGGCGATATTGACGATCGCTCCCCGGCCCTGCTCCACCATGACCGGCAGCACAAACTTGCAGCCCAGATAAGCAGTTTTCAAATTCAGGTCGATCTGCCGATCCCATACGTCCTCGGTCATGGCGACGGGATCGCCGGGGGCGGAGCCGCCAACATTGTTGACCAGGATGTCGATCCGCCTGAAACGGTCGATACAATTCTGCACCATTTCCTCGACTTCAGCGGCGATCGTCATATCGCAACGATGCGTCTCGCAGGCGCCACCCTCGGCATCGATGATCGCCTTGGTTTCGGCCATCGCCTCCTCGTTGACGTCGAGCAGGAAGACCGAGGCACCCTGGCGCGCGAACAGGATCGCGGTCGTCTTGCCGTTGCCCCAGATCTTGCTGCCGGCCGGCCCGACCGACCCGGCGCCGGCCACGATCGCGACTTTTCCCGCCAGACTGAGCATCGCCATTCCTCCCTGCGCCGACGATACCGCCCGGATCGCGCAGCGCAAGGCGCGGGCAACCGAAGCCCCCGATTGACGGCGCGCACAAACTTCCTCAAGTCATGCCACGCAGCCGGCCAAGCAAAACGGCGCCAGACGGAAGGGGAGCACGATCATGTCCGAAGCCTATATCTGTGACTTCACCCGCACCCCCATCGGCCGCTACGGCGGCGCGCTGAAGGACGTGCGCACGGACGATCTTGCCGCGCACCCGATCCGCGCCCTCGCCGCCCGCAATGCCGGCGTCGATTGGGATGCGCTGGACGACAGCATACTCGGCTGCGCCAACCAGGCCGGCGAGGATAACCGCAACGTCGCCCGCATGGCGGTGCTGCTGGCCGGCCTGCCGGCTTCCGTCCCCGGCTCGACCATCAACCGCCTGTGCGGCTCCGGCCTTGATGCCGTCGGCAGCGCCGCCCGCGCGATCAAGACCGGCGAGGCGCACCTGATGCTGGCCGGCGGGGTCGAAAGCATGACCCGCGCGCCGTTCGTCATGGGCAAGGCGACCGAAGCTTTCTCGCGGTCCGCCGAGGTCTATGACACCACCATCGGCTGGCGCTTCGTCAACAAGCTGATGCAGAAGGCGTACGGCACCGAGTTCGATGCCGGAAACCGGGGAAAACGTCGCCGAGGAATTCCAGATCTCCCGCGCCGATCAGGACAAATTCGCCTACAACAGCCAGCAGAAGGCGAAAAAGGCGCAGGATGGCGGGTTCTTCGCGCGTGAGATCACCCCCGTCACAATAAAGGGCCGCAAGGGCGACACGGTGGTCGAGCATGACGAGCACCCGCGTCCCGACACGACGCTTGATATGCTGGCGAAACTGAAGACTCCGTTCCGCGATCCCGGCACGGTCACCGCCGGCAATGCCTCGGGCGTCAACGACGGCGCCGCGGCGCTGATCCTGGCCTCGGAGGAAGGCGCCAAACGGCACGGCCTGACGCCCAGGGCGCGGGTCGTCGCCATGGCCACGGCAGGCGTCCCGCCGCGCATCATGGGCATCGGCCCGGCCCCGGCGGTGCGCAAGCTGCTCGCCAACACCGGCCTGTCCATCGGCGACGTGGACCTGATCGAGCTGAACGAGGCGTTCGCCAGCCAGGGCATCGCCGTGCTGCGCCAGCTCGGCCTGACCGACGACGCCGAGCACGTCAATCCGCATGGCGGCGCCATCGCGCTCGGTCACCCGCTGGGCATGTCCGGCGCGCGGCTGGCACTGACGGCGGTGAATGCGATGGAGACGCTGAATTTGAAGCGCGCCGTGGTCACGATGTGTATAGGCGTCGGTCAGGGCATCGCAGCACTTATCGAACGAGTCTGATATCAGCCGGCGATGAACGCCATCCCACCGTCACGGCCCTCCTCCGGCTTGTCAGGGGGATCGTCCGGGCCACCGCTGCAAGCACGTGCCGCTACGGGTGGCCCGGACGAGCCGGGCCATGACAGCGTTAGATCGTACCTTGACCAGGCTAGATCGTGCCGTGACGGGGGTAGATCGGGCCATAACGGGGGCGGCGAAGCGCGATGCTGCTGAGCCTCGGGCTGATTTTGCTTTGCCAGCTCGTGGGCGAGGCCATCGCGCACGCGACCGGCATCCCCGTGCCGGGTCCGGTGATCGGGATGGCGTTGTGCGTCCTGCTGCTGCTGGCGCGCGACCAGGCGCTTCGCTGGATGCCGGCTGAACTGCGCGACGGCACCTTCGAGAACACCGGGCGCGGTATCCTGTCCCACTTGTCGCTGCTGTTCATCCCGGCCGGAGTCGGCGTGGTCCAGCGACTCGACGTGCTGGCCGGGAATGCGCTGGCGATCGGCCTCGCGCTGCTGGTTTCGACCGTGCTGGGGCTGGCGGTCACAGCTTTGGTATTCAGCTTCGTGGCGCGCCGCCTGCATGCATGAGGACGTCTTCGCGCTATGGGTCTATCTGGCGCGGTCGCCGCTGCTATGGCTGACGGTGACGATCCTGGCGTATTGCCTGTGCGACCGGATTTCCGCGGCACTTGCGGCGGGCGCCGCTGGCCAACCCGGTGCTGATGGCGATGTGCCTGGTTGGACTGCTGGTGCGCGGCACCGGCACGCCCTACGCGACCTATTTCGACGGCGCGCAGTTCATCCACTTCCTGCTCGGCCCGGCGACGGTGGCGCTGGCGATCCCGCTGTATCAGCATCGGCACATGGTGATGCGGTCGATCCTGCCCATGACCTGCGCGCTGGTCGCCGGCTCGGTCACCGCCCTGATGTCGGCGGTGCTGATCGCCCGGCTGCTCGGCGCGCCCGCCTCCGTCGTCGTCTCGATCGCGCCGAAATCGGTGACGGCGGCGGTGGCGATGGGCATATCCGGGCGCCTCGGCGGCGACCCGGCGCTGACCGCGGTGCTGGTGATCCTGACCGGCATCCTCGGCGCGATCATCGTCACGCCGCTGATGACCTTGCTGCGCATCACCGACAAGCGGGCGCGGGGATTCGCTGCCGGCCTCGCCGCGCACGGCATCGGCACCGCGCGGGCGTTCCAGATCGATCCGCTCGCCGGCACCTTCGCCGGTATCGCGATGGGGCTGAACGCCCTGCTGACCGCGGTGATCGTGCCGCTGCTGCTCTAGAGCGGCTTCAGGCTGACTGAAAGGCTACGGACGCCACCTGTCTCGGCACGAGCTGGCGGCGGTGGCCCGGACAAGCCGGGCCATGACGTCGCGAGCGTTTCCGGTCAGCCCGAAAACGCTCTGGCGGCTCCCCGCTTGCGGCTCACCAATCGATCGGCAGGGCCGCCATCGGTTGCGGGATTACCGCCTCATCGGAAAGCGTTCCCCGACCGGCATCCGGCGCGGGTTGCCATGTCGTGAACCCGTTGAGCACCAGCACCAAACCCCCCTCCTCGATCGGCAGGCCGCGCAGAATCAACGCCTGACCGCCGGGACCGCGATTCGGCACCCCGGCGGCATCGCCGGTTTGCAGAATGGCGGCGCGGCGCGCCACTTCCGTCTCCGGATCCGAGCCATCCGAAAACACCCCCGGAATAGCGATCTGCTCCCGCAACAGCGTATCGAGCGGCATCTCCTGCCGCAGCTCGATGCCGATGCCGCGGGCGAACGGGAAATTCCATTGCACCAACCGCACGCTCGAGTTCGAACAGGGCGAATCCGTCGGATGCGTTGGCGATGACGGATTGCAGGCGGGTGGCGTTGATCCGGGCGCGGGCGACGTTCATCGCCTCGTCCCCGCGCAGGCGCTCGATTTCGCCGCGGACACGCTCGAACACTCGCTTTTGGCGGCGGCGGCTCGCGGTCGAGTAGATCCCCCAGAGCAACAACCCGCCCCCGGCGATCACCAACGCGGTGGCGAGTGAGGCCACGACACGCGTCGCGCTGGCCAGATCGTTGGCCGGCTCCATGACTTCCGACCAGTTCGCCGCGACCACGACGACCATGTCGCGATCCGGGACGCGGCGAAACGCGTGCAGCCGTTCCACGTCGTCAATGCCGGTCGGCCCAAGCCAGATCCCGGTGCCCAGCTTCATCATGGCGGCGTAAAGAGGCGTTTGCGCCAGCGTGGTCTTCGGCCGGCGCGCGGACGGCCCGACGACCGCCTGCACGTTGCCATGCTGAGTATCGACCAGCGCGACCACGGGGTTGAACCCCAGCGCGGCCTCCGCGAAGAGTTTGGTGAGTTCCGCCGAGCGATATGATGCGCCGATCAGCCATCCCTGCGGGTGATCCAGCATCCTGACGATGTACATAAGGAACTGGCGGGCCTCGACCGGCGCGCCGCCCTGCCCCAGCAGCACCACCGCGTTCCGGTTCATGGTGCCGTCATGCTCGAAGGCTTCGAGCACGCCATGCGGGAACGTTACATAAGCAGCCCCGACGCCCTGTCCGACCGCCTGAGGAATGATATCCTGGCGGACGATGTGATTGTCGTCGGCGATAAACACGTCTTCCGACACGCCCAGCAGGGCCGGCATCGACTTCTGCCATTGAACCAAATCGACGCTGTCGCTGTCGCGTTTCCACGCCGCCTGCAGGATCGACAGGCTTTGGTCGATCAATTGCAGCTCGTGCCCGATCGTTTCGGAAATTGTCGCAGCCTGGCCGGCCAGCGACTGTTCGGCGCGCTCCCGGATTTCGGCGCCCTGATCCTGGATCAGGCGTCCGGTGAGCATCCAGATCAACGCGAGCAGGGCGATGGCGACGATCCCCACCGCGCCGCTGGCGACCATGTCCCTCGCGCCGACGGCGGGCGCCCGTCTGGACTCCATGGGCTCCAGTTGGGACGGCTTGTAACGAGCCGAAGTCGATCCGGTCCGGCGGCGTTGGCGCTTGGAACTGCTACTCATGATTGTGCATAATCCGTATCGTACAACTTAGGCGGCTCCGCACCGGACGCGAAACCCTCGGCGCCGCGGAACGTTCGGACCAACGTATAATATTCCGGTCGCAAGGCTAGCGAGTCCTGTTTGCCGGTTTGTCGGATGCAAGCCGGCACGCGGATGGTCCGGTTCATCCGCGTTGTCCAGAAAACGCGGCGATGGGGCTGGAAAAAGCCTGCGTCCTGCCGTATTCGGAGGTCCATGTCATCGGAACGAACGCTCTCCCCTGCGCACGAGGTCCGGCTGTTCAAGAACGGCCGCAATCAGGCCGTACTCATCCCGGTCGAATTCCAACTGCCCGGCGTCACCGCCCGGATGCATCGCGAGGGATCCCGTCTCGTCATTGAGGCCGTGCATGAGGACGACCTTCTCGCCTTGCTCGCGACGCTGGAGCCGAACAGCGACGCGTTCGCCGGTGGCGACAGCGGGTCGCTTCCGGCCTGGGACGTCGCTTTGTAGGCCTGCATTGCGCGATGGGGCGGGCAGGCTTCCGCTGACAGGCGGGTATTTCCCGCCAGGGCGGGCGATATCGTTGTCATGAGATAACTTTGACCGGCAACCGGCTGGATGCGCCCTCCCCGAACCCGGCCGAATCGCCGAAACGAGCCGGTTTGACCGGGTTATAAATATCATCATGGTCGATCCTTGACTTTTCCTGTAGCAGTCCCGATACCCCGCCCGTCGCGCGAGCGGATGCAGGGCGCCTTGCGTGCGCACTTCGTGTTGGACCAAAGGGCGCGGCTCTGGCGCCAAGAACGCATCATGCCATCGACTGGACCGGATTTGACCGAAACAACCACCGCCTCACGCGAATCGGCCGACGCGGAAGCGAACGTCACGACACCCGCCTCCGCGATTGACGAGCCCGTGCAGGCGTCCCCTGCGGCGGAGCACGAGTTCGTACGACCCGGCGGAGGTTGTCCCGGGCGACGCCGAACCCCCCGTGCAGGAGGTCGAGGCCGCCGCGGATGACGAGGCCGCGGAACCGGAGCAGGACTCGGTTGCGATCCCGATCGCCGAAGGCCCGCCGCCCGAGCCGCCCCGCACCGTGTTCGCCGATCTCGGACTGTCCGAGGAAGTGCTGCGGGCGATCTCAGAGATGGGGTACCGGCATCCGACTCCGATCCAGGAACAGGCGATCCCGTTCGTGCTGATGGGCCGCGACGTGATGGGCACGGCGCAGACCGGCACCGGCAAGACCGCCGGCTTCACTCTGCCGATGCTCGACATCCTGTCCGGCTCCCGCGCCCGGGCCCGCATGCCGCGCAGCCTGATCCTGGAGCCGACTCGCGAACTGGCGCTTCAGGTCGCCGAGAACTTCGTCCAGTACGGCAAATACCTGAAGCTGACGCACGCCCTGATCATCGGCGGCGAGAGCATGACCGACCAGAAGGACGTGCTGATGAAGGGGGTCGACGTGCTGATCGCCACCCCCGGCCGCCTGCTGGACATGTTCGACCGCGGCTCCATCCTTTTGTCCGACACCCGCATCCTGGTGATCGACGAAGCGGACCGGATGCTCGATATGGGCTTCATCCCGGACGTCGAGAAGATCGTCGGTTTCCTGCCGAAGACGCGGCAGACGCTTTTCTTCTCCGCCACGATGGGGCCGGAGATCCGCCGCCTGGTCGATGCCTTCCTGACCAACCCGAAGGAAATCGCCGTCTCGCGGGCTGCATCCGTCGCGACGACGATCACCGAGGGCCTGGCGTTGGTGGCCGAGCACGACAAGCGCGAGGCGCTGCGGCGGCTGATCCGCTCGCAGAACGTGCAGAACGCCTTGATCTTCTGCAACCGGAAGAAAGACGTCGATATCCTGCACAAGTCACTGGTAAAGCACCATTTCGACGCCGGCGCGCTGCATGGCGACATGGCGCAGACGCTGCGCTTCGCGACGCTGGAGAAGTTCAAGGCCAACGACTTGCGGCTGCTGGTGTGCAGCGACGTGGCGGCGCGCGGCCTCGACATCGGCGGCCTGTCGCACGTGTTCAACTTCGACGTGCCGATCCATGCTGAGGATTACGTGCACCGCATCGGCCGCACCGGCCGGGCGGGGCTGGAGGGACGCGCGTTCACCATCGCCTCCCCGGAGGACCGCTACGCCGTCGAGCAGATCGAGAAGCTCATCGGCCACGCCATCCCGCCGGTGATCGTCGAGGCGTTGGACCCGGTCGACTGGGCCGAGAAGTCCAGCCGCGGGCGGCGCGGGCGCAAGCCGGCGGAGCCGAAGAAGGCCGCCGCCAAGCCGCGGGAAACCAAGGAAAAAATCGTCAAGCCGCGGGCCGAACGGTCGCGCGCGGTGAAGCCGGCGGTGGACAAGGAACCGCGGGCGGAACTGCCGGTGGCGGCCGAGCGGCCCCCTGCACACGTTGAGCCTCGCCGCGAGCGGGAACCGCGCCGGGACGAAGCGCCGCGCGGCGAGTTCCGCGGCGACTACCGGCGCGAGGAGCCTCGCCGCTACCGCCGCGACGACGATCTGGGGCCGTCGGTTGTCGGCTTCGGCGATGATGTGCCAGCCTTCATGTTCCTGCGCACCCGTCCGCCCGTGACAGTGGAGACCAGAGAGGCCGACGCATGAATGATCAGCCTGTCCGCCCCGCCAGCCCGTTCACCCCGTTCGCCTGGGACGATGCGCTGCGGCTGGACAGCGCGCTGACCGAGGACGAACGGGCGATCCGGGATTCCGCGCACGATTTCTGCCAGGAGAAGCTGTTTCCCCGCGTGCTGATGGCGAACCGGCTGGAAAAGTTCGACCGCGAGATCATGAACGAGTTCGGGGAGATGGGCTTCCTCGGCGCCACCCTGGAAGGCTACGGCTGCGCCGGGGTGAACTACGTCAGCTACGGCCTGATCTCGCGTGAAGTCGAGCGTGTCGATTCCGGCTACCGATCGGCGTTCTCGGTGCAGTCCTCGCTGGTGATGTATCCGATCTATGCGTTCGGGTCGGAGGCGCAGCGGGAGAAATACCTGCCCAAGCTGCGCGCCGGGGAATGGGTCGGCTGCTTCGGGCTGACCGAGCCGGATGCCGGATCGGATCCCGCCTCGATGCGCACCCGGGCGAAGGCGGTCGATGGCGGGTTCCTGCTGAACGGCTCGAAGACCTGGATCACCAACTCGCCGATAGCCGACGTGCTGGTGGTGTGGGCGAAGGACGACGCCGGGGATATCCGGGGCTTCATCCTGGAACGCGGCATGGCGGGACTGACGCAGCCGAAGATCGAGGGGAAATTCTCGCTGCGGGCGTCGGTCACCGGCATGATCATGATGCAGGACGTGTTCGTCCCTGCGGAGAACCAGTTGCCGGCGGTGAAGGGGCTGCGGGGTCCGTTCTCGTGCCTGAATAACGCCCGCTATGGCATTGCCTGGGGTGCGCTCGGGGCGGCGGAGTTCTGCTGGCACGCGGCGCGGGAGTACACGCTGCAACGGATGATGTTCGGCCGGCCGCTGGCGGCGACGCAGTTGATCCAGAAGAAGCTGGCGGACATGCAGACCGAGATCACGCTCGGGTTGCACGCGGTGCTGCGGCTCGGGCGGCTGATGGACGAGCATGCGGCGGCGCCGGAGATGATCAGCCTGCTGAAGCGCAACAACTGCGGCAAGGCGCTGGATATCGCACGGGTTGCCCGGGACATGCATGGCGGGAACGGGATCGTGGACGAGTACCACGTGATCCGCCACGTGATGAACCTGGAGACGGTGAATACGTATGAGGGCACGCATGACGTGCATGCGCTGATCCTGGGCCGGGCGCAGACGGGGCTGTCGGCGTTCGGGGGATAGGGATTTCCCCATTCCCTCCCCCCGCGTCATGGCCCGGCTTGTCCGGGCCACCTGTAGCGGCAGGTGCTTGTGGGGGTGGCCCGGACAAGCCGGGCCATGACGATGCGGGGGCGCCGGGCCATGATGCGGGGGCGCCAAACCCGACGGGGCCGCGACCGCGCCTACCCCAGCATCTTCCGCAACTCCCGCAGCTCCTCCACGATCTCCCGCAGCGCCGTCCGCAGCCGTTCGTTCTCGGCCTCCAGCCCGGGCCGCCGGGGGGACGTCCGCACGAGTTGCACCACCGCGGCCGGCGGCGGCACCAGTTCCAGCCCGGGGATCAGCAGGGACTCCTGCTCCGGCAGCCCCGCCTTCTCCGCTTCGGCGGCGGCGCGTTCGTCGGCCGTGGCGGGGGGAATGTCATCCGACAACTGGCCGCCGCCCTCGCGCAGCAGCCGTTGCACGCCCTTGATCGTATAGCCCTGAGTATACAGCAAATCCGCGATCCGCCGCAGCAGCCCGATATCGTCCGGCCGATAATACCGGCGCCCGCCGCCTCGCTTGAGCGGCTGCACCTGCGGGAACTTGGTTTCCCAGAACCGCAGCACATGCTGCGGGATATGAAGATCGTCCGCTACCTCGCTGATGGTGCGAAATGCGTTCGGAGCTTTCTTGGGGCGCGCCCGCGCCCCCGGATCGATAATGTCTACCTGCGGGTCATGGCTCACGTGAGCGCCCAACGCTCATGATCCGGACCGGCGTCTATGCGACACGGATCATTCATCATCGTCCGTACCGGGCGGCTGGCCATTGACCTGAGCCTTCAGCACATGGCTGGGCCGGAACACCAGAACCCGGCGCGGCAGTATCGGCACTTCTTCGCCGGTCTTGGGATTGCGGCCGATCCGGCGCCCCTTCTGCCTAACAGAAAAGGTGCCGAAGCCACTGATTTTAACGGATTCACCGCCCTCAAGCTTAACGGCGATGCGGTCGAGTACAGCCTCCAGCAAGTCGGCGGATTCGTTCCGCGACAACCCGACCTGGGTGTAGATCATCTCAGCAATGTGGGCACGCGTGATCGTAAGCATGAATCAACGGTAAGGAATTCGTGCCGACACGTCAAGGTTGCGGTGAAATAAATCGCTATGGATCAGGGGTTTGCGGCCCAACCCGCGCGTCAGTTCAGAGGCGAACCAGGGCGGACCCCCAGGTCAGGCCTCCACCCAGCGCCTCCAGCAGCACCAGATCCCCGTTGCGAATGCGCCCGTCGGACCGCGCTTCGGCCAGGGCCAGCGGCACCGACGCCGCCGAGGTGTTGGCATGACGGTCAACCGTGATGACCACCCGCTCCGGCGGCAAATGCAGCTTCTTGCCCATCGCGGCGATAATCCGGCTGTTTGCCTGGTGCGGCACCAGCCAATCGACGTCGGCGTGGGTCAGACCGTTTGCCGACAACGCCTCCTCGACTGCCTCGGCGAGACGCGTAACGGCGTGGCGGAACACCTCGCGGCCGTTCATCACCAGATGGCCGGGCTTGTCCGGCTGGCCGACGGCGCCATCAACATACAGGATGTCGCCGAGCGTCCCCTGGGCGTGGATGTGGGTGGACAGCACGCCGCGCGTATCCGGGTCGGTCACGCGGGCGGCGCGCAGGAACACCGCGCCGGCACCATCGCCGAACAGCACGCAGGTGCCGCGGTCCTTCCAGTTCAGGATGCGCGAGTAGACCTCGCTGCCGATGACGAGGACGCCGGTCGCCTGGCCGGTGCGGATCATCCCGTCGGCCACCGACAGTGCATAAATGAAGCCGGCACAGGCCGCCGACAGGTCGAAGCCGAAGCCGCGCGTGACGCCCAACGCCGCCTGCACACGCAGCGCAGTGGCGGGGAAGGCCTGGTCCGGCGTGCTGGTCGCCAGCAGGATGGCGTCCACATCGGCCGCGGTGGCGCCGGCATCGCTCAGCGCCGCCCGCGCCGCGGCGGTCCCCATGAAGGCCGTGGTTTCGTGCGCCGCAGCGAAATGCCGCTGGCGGATGCCGGTCCTTTCATGGATCCATTCGTCCGAGGTATCGACGGTGCGCGAGAGTTCGTCGTTGGTGACGATCCTGTCGGGCAGAAAGCCGCCGCAGCCGGCAAGGATGGAACGAATCGGCATATGAAATCCTGATCAGGCGGTGGCGAGGCGCGTGTCGTCGCCGGACCCCTGCCCCGGTTGGCCCCCGGACGCGGCGGCAATGGCCGGTTCGCCAATTGAAATAACAGGCGCGACGGCGGCCTTGGCAGGCCGCCCGTTCTTGGCCGCCGGGCTGCGCTGGTCAAGCCCGATCCGCGCCAGATCCTCGCGGATGCGGTCGTTGAAGCGGTGCGTGACCATGTCCATCGCGACATCGACGGCATGGGCGAAGCCCTGCGCGTCGGTGCCCCCGTGCGACTTCACCACCACGCCGCTCAGCCCGACCATCACCGCGCCGTTGTAGCGCCGCGGGTCGAGCCACTCGCGCAGCCGATCCATGCCGGGGCGGACGAGCAGGTAGGCGAATTTGGCGATCAGACCGCTGGTGAAGACCTGCTTCATGAACTGGCTGATGAGCTTCAGCGCGCCCTCACCGGTTTTCAGCGCGACGTTGCCGGTGAAGCCGTCGGTGACAACCACGTCGGTGGTGCCGGCGGCGATGTCATGGCCTTCGACGAACCCGTGGAACTGCGGACCGATGTGGCTGGCGCGCAGGATCTCCGCGGCGTCGCGCACGGTGTCGTCGCCCTTGAGGTCTTCCGAGCCGACATTCAGCAGCCCGATCGTCGGCGCCGTCAGGCCGAGCACGGTGCGGGCGAACACGTCCCCCATGACCGCGAATTCTACGAGATTGCGGACGTCGCAATGCACGTTGGCGCCGAGGTCGAGCATCACCACGTCGCCGCGCGCCGACGGGCCGATGGCGGCCATCGCCGGCCGCTCGATCCCCGGCAGGGTCTTGATGATGATCTTGCCCAGTGCCAACAGCGCGCCGGTGTTGCCGGCGGAGACCAGACCCGCAGCCTCGCCTTTCGCCACCGCGTCCACTGCGATGCGCATCGAGGTCTTGCGGAGGCGCAGCGCCGCCGTCGGCTTCATCTCGGAGGTGACGACCTCCGACGCGTGGCGGACGGTGCACGCGGCGCGGGCGCGTTTGTGCTTCGCCAGCAATGCGTTCAGCACGGGCTCGTCGCCGATGAGCAGGAAGCGGGCCGAGGGATGGCGCTCCGCCGCGAAGTCCAGCCCGTGGACGACCATGTCGGGGGCTTTGTCGCCGCCCATGGCATCCACGGCTAGGGTGAAGGGGCCGGTCACGTGCTAACCCTGGCTCGGAGGTTGACCGGGCCTAGGCGCGAACCGCGCCCTTCAGTGGCTTGCCGGCGGCTACTACCTCGCGACCGTCGTAATGCCCGCAATGGCTGCACACGTGATGCGGGCGCTTCAGTTCGCCGCAGTTCGGGCACTCGTTGTGAGCCTCGTGCGGCAGCGCCTGATGGCTGCGGCGCATACCCCGGCGGGAGGGGGAGGTCTTTCTCTTCGGAACGGCCATGGGCCAACGCACCTTCTAAAACGACAGAAACCCCGCGGATCGCGCGAGGGGTGTCAGATATCCACGATTGGATCAAAACGCGAGGGGGGCCGTCTAGCAGAGCACCCGCTTCGTCGCAATGGTTGATGCGATTGAGGTGGCAGGTAGGCCCCTTGTCGTCATGGCCCGGCTTGTCCGGGCCACCTATCGCCGCAGGTGCTCGCGCGGGGGGCCCGGACACGCCGGGCCATGACGACACAAGATGACGCGCTCGCATCAATGCAGCCTAGCCAGCAGGTGCGCGTTCGCCCGGATCACCAGCAGCCGGCGGATCTTCTGCGATGGCGTCAGCAACCCGTTCTCGATCGTGAACGGCGCCACCACCGCGTGCTTGCGCACCCGCTCGGTCGCCGACAGACGCTTGTTCGCGCGGTCCACCGCCATCGCCACCGCCGCGTCGTCATAACCGGCGGAGGGCACCACCAGCGCGCTCAGGCCGCTGCGCCCGTCGCCGGAGATCACCGCCTGGCCGATTTCGGCTTCGGCCATCAGCAGGCTCTCGATCTTGGCCGGCGAGACATTTTCACCCCCCGACAACACGATCATGTCCTTCTTGCGATCCGTTATACGCAGGTAGCCGCGGTCGAGTTCACCGATATCCCCGGTATGCAGCCAGCCGTCGCGGATCGTCTCGGCGGTATCCGCGGGACGGCCCCAATAGCCGTCCATGACCAGACCGCCCCGCACCAGGATTTCGCCGTCCTCGGCGATGCGCAGATCGACGCCCGGCAGCACGGCGCCGACGGTGTCGATGCGGATCAATTCCGGCGGATTAACGCTGATCACCGGTCCCGCCTCGGTCTGCCCATACCCCTGCATGATCGGCAGCCCCAGCGCGAGGAAGAACCGCCCGACCTCCGGGTCCAGCCGGGCGCCGCCGGACAGAGCGATTTTCAGACGGCCGCCGAACCGGCCGCGCACCTTGGTGCGCACCAGACGCTCCAGCAGCGGATTGATCAGATGCTCAACGAAGGTCAGGCGTTCCTCGTCCACCCGTTTCAGGCCGATGCGCAATGCCGCCTGAAACAGCCGCTGCCGCCACGGCTTCTCGCGCGCCACCCCGGCCAGGATGCGAGCCCGGATCACCTCCAGCACCCGCGGCACCGCAGTCAGCAATGTCGGCCTGACCGTCAGCAGATCGGCCGCCAGATACTCGACGCCGCGGGCGTAGTAGATCTCGCTGCCGAGGCTGGCGAGGAAGAACCCACCCACCGTGTGCTCGAACGCATGCGCCAGCGGCAGGTAGGACAGGTAGACTTCGTCGTGCAGATCGAGCGCGCGGACGACATCGAACGCGCCCGAACAGTTCGCCAGCATGCAGCGGTGCGGCAGCATCACCCCGCGCGGCGTGCCGCCGGTGCCGGAAGTGTAGATGATACACGCCAGGGCAGTGGCCGGGATCAGCGCGGCCTCCGCCGCAATGTCGTCCGGCGGCAGTTGGTCCTGCACAAGCTCCGCCCACGGCATGATCCGCGTGGCGCCCGGATCGCGCTTTGGCGTCCCGTCGATCACCACCAGAAGCTCCAATCCCCCTGCCTGCAGCAGCCGATCGGCCAGGGCGGCGGAGGAGACGATGGCGGCGCGGGCGCCGGAGTCGCGCAGCAGGTGGGCGTGATCCTCGATCGTGTTGGTGGTGTAGGCCGGCACGGGAACGGCGCGGATCGCCATCAGGCCGGTCTCGGCGATGATGAAGTCCGGGCGGTTCTCCATGCAGATCAGCACGCGGTCCCCGGCGCACACCCCGGCGGCGCGGATGCGGCGGGCGAACGACGCGGTCTTCCGGCCGAACGCCTCGCGGGTCAGCGTTTCCCAGGCCCCGTTGCGCCAGGCGTGCAGGAACGGCCGGTTCGGCCGGGACCGCGCCACGGTGAACATCATGACGGCCAGGTTCGGCCAGTTGGGGTAGGTACGCACGCTTCCTCTCCGGTGCCGGGGGCGGCTGACGCAGCGCGCCCTTTGACGTAGGCGCTTCCTAGCCTACATGAAGAATTGATGCAGCAGGGCAAGGGCAAGTTTTTCACTATGAACGATTCTGTCGCCGATCCGGTTCTCGATTTACCCGCGTGGGACCTCTCCGACCTCTATCCCTCGCCCGACAGCAAGCTGGTCACCGATGACCTCGCGCGTGCCGAGCAGAGTGCCAAAGCCTTCGCCCGCGCCCATGCCGGCACGCTGGCCAACCTGACCGGCGCCGCCCTGGCTGCCGTGATCGCCGAGTATGAGCGCATTCACGAGGTGCTGGGCCGCGTCGGGTCCTATGCGCAGTTGCTGTTCGCCGGCGATTCCAGCGACGCCGCGATCGGCCAGTTCTACCAGACGGTGAACGAGCGGATCACCGCGATCAGCAGCGACCTGATTTTCTTTACGTTGGAAATCAATCGTTTGGACGACGCTGTTCTGGACGCGAAGTTGGCCGATGCGACGCTGGCCCGCTACCGGCCGTGGCTGCGCGACCTGCGGGTATTCCGGCCGCACCAGTTGGACGACCAGTTGGAAAAGCTGAACCATGAGCGCGACCTGACCGCCAACGGCGCCTGGAAGCGGCTGTTCGACGAGACCGTGGCGGCGATGCGGATCGACCTCGGCGGTGAGACCCTGACCGTCAGCGATGTGCTGAACAAGCTGTCCGACCGCGACCGCGGCGTGCGCGAACAGGCCGGCAAGGCCATCGGTGCGGCCTTCGGCGAGCGGATCCGGCTGTTCTCATTGATCACCAACACCCTGGCCAAGGACAAGGAGATCGAGGACACGTGGCGCCATTATGAGCGGCCGACGAGCTACCGCAACCGCTCGAACATGGTGGAGGACGAGGTCGTCCAGGCGCTGGTAACGGCGGTGCGCGGGTCGTATCCGCGGCTGTCGCATCGCTATTACAAGATGAAGGCGAAGTGGCTGGAGCTGCCGAAGCTGCAGCACTGGGACCGCAACGCCCCGCTGCCGAACGATGACGACCGGCTGATCGCCTGGCCTGAGGCGGAGAAGCAGGTGCTGACCGCGTATGCCGCGTTCAGCCCGGAACTGGCGGCGGTGGGCCGGCAGTTCTTCGACAAGCCGTGGATCGACGCGCGGCTGCGGCCGGGCAAGTCCGGCGGCGCGTTCGCGCATCCGACGGTGCCGAGCGCTCATCCGTACTTGCTGCTGAACTACCACGGCAAGACGCGCGACGTGATGACGCTGGCGCATGAGCTGGGGCATGGCGTGCACCAGGTGCTCGCCGGGCCGCAGGGCACGCTGATGTCGCACACGCCGCTGACCCTGGCTGAGACCGCGAGCGTGTTCGGGGAGATGCTGACGTTCCGGTCGTTGCTGGATGCGGCCACGCCGGCGCAGCGGCGGATCATGCTGGCCTCCAAGGTCGAGGACATGCTGAACACGGTGGTGCGCCAGATCGCGTTCTACCAGTTCGAAACGCTGCTGCATGACGAGCGCCGGTCGGGCGAACTGCTGCCGGAGCGGATTGGCGAGCTGTGGATGAAGGTGCAGACCGAGAGCCTTGGTCCGGCGTTCGAATTTACGCCGGAATACAGTGTGTTCTGGTCGTATGTGCCGCATTTCGTGCACTCGCCGTTCTACGTGTATGCCTATGCGTTCGGGGATTGCCTGGTGAATGCGCTGTATGCGGAGTTCCAGTCGGGGCATCCGGGGTTCCAGGCAAAGTACCTTGAGATGCTGAAGGCTGGCGGGACGAAGCGGCACAAGGAACTGCTGGCGCCGTTCGGGCTGGATGCGTCGGACCCGGCTTTCTGGGATCGCGGGCTGGATGTGATTGCCGGGTTTATCGATGAGTTGGAGGGGTGATTGGGGGAGTTCCTTGCCTTCGCGGGATGGTGCGGGGGGAGGTCGGTTCATCACGGATTACGCGGATTCATTCACGGATTTCGCGGATTTTGATTTCTGCAAAGGGGCGTTCCAACTCGGCCGCCGCAGGGGTTCCCGACCCGGTGTCAGCCTACGCTGTCCGGGTCATCCGTGAGTGCATCCGCGTAATCCGTGATGAACCCGATACACCAAAACACCATCCGCCCCAACCCGGACAACCACCCCGACCGTTCATACTTTATTAACCCAACTATGATCTGTTCCCGCCGAACGCCTCAGCCCCCGCGGGGGTGACGGGGTCAACATTCGTTTGGCAGGGCCACCGATGCGCGTGAACGAACCGATCACGAACGACGAAATCGAACTTCCCGATGAGCCGCTGGTGTCCCGAACCGACCTCCACGGCCGGATCACCTTCGTCAATCACGTGTTCGTCAACGTCAGCGGCTTCTCGGAACAGGAGCTGATCGGCGCCCCGCATAACATCCTCCGGCACCCCCACATGCCGAAGGAGGCTTTCGCCAATCTCTGGGCGACCATCAAGGCCGGCCGCCCGTGGGACGGGCTGGTCAAGAATCGCGGCAAGAGCGGCGCGTTCTACTGGGTGCGTGCCAACGTCACGCCAATCATCGAGAACGATCAGATCACCGGGTTCATCTCGATCCGCGGCAAGCCTGAAGCGGCCGAGGTCGCCGTGGCGGAACGGACATACGCCGCGATACGAAACGGAACTGCACATGGGATCGGCCTGCGCGACGGGGAAGTGGTGACCCACGGCATACGCAGCCGCTGGCTAGACGCATGGCGATCCGTGCGCGGGCGCATGGTGTTCGCCGTGGCCGCGTCGTTCCTCGTCGTGGGCGCGATCGGATGGCTCGGATTTGCCGGCATGGCCGCCTCGAACGCCGTGTTGCGGCAGGTTTACGAGAACGACATGGTCTCGGTCGATCAGTTGCGCGGCATTCTGGACCGCATGCGCGACAGCCGGAACAACATCGCCCAGTTGACGATCGCGCTCGGGCGCGGGGCGAACCCCGATCAGGCGCTGGCGGAGCGCGAGCCGGTGGTGCGCGCGAAACTGGGGGAGATCGCCGCGCTCTGGCGGAGCTACACGGCGCAGAACCGGCTGCCGGAGCAAATGGCGCTGATCCGGCAGTTCGACGAGCGCTTCCAGGCCCTGCTGCGGGACAGTATCGAGCCGTCGTTCGATCTGGCGCGTCAGGCCAAGACCGCCGAACTCGATCAGTTGTTCCAGCAGCGCTCACCGCCGCTGTTCCAGGCGGCGTTCGATGCGGACAGCGCGCTCGTCGCGCGGCAGATCCAGGTGGGACAAGACGCCTATATGTCCGCCTCCGCCGATCTGCGGTCGCGGCTGACGATCGGGATCGGCATCAGCGTAGCGGGCCTGCTGGCCGTGCTGGCGCTTGGCTGGAGCCTCTATCTCAGCGTCAAGCGGCCATTGCGTTCACTGGAGGGGCATCTGCAAACGATCACCAAGGGACAACTGGACCTTGCGATTGCCACGCCGGAGGTTCTGGAATTCCGCGGCGCGGTGGCGATGCTGCGGGCCATGCGGGCGCATCTGCAGTTCGCCGAATGGATGAAGCGCGAGTCCGAACGCAAATCCGAATCGATCCGGCGGGAGACCGTCGAGCAGATGGCGCGCCGGATCGAGACCGAGGCCGCCAGCGCCGTCGAGCGCGTCGGCCTGCGCGCCCGCACCATGCTGGACGAAGCAGACGCCATGAACAGTTCGGCCGAACGGGTGAATGCCGATGCCGAAAAGGTCGCGACCGCGGTGGATCAGGCGTTGCGCAACGCGCAGATCGTCGCGGCGGCCAGCGAGGAACTGGCGGCGTCGATCCAGGGCGTGTCGTCGCAGGTCGAGCATGCCAGCACGGTCTCACGTAACGCGGCGTCGAAGGGGACCGCCGCGCGCGACACGATCCGGTCGCTGGCGACGGCGGCCGAGCGGATCAGCACGGTGGTGCGGCTGATCGCCGATATCGCCAGCCAGACCAACCTGCTGGCGCTGAACGCGACGATCGAGGCCGCCCGCGCCGGCGAGGCCGGCAAGGGCTTCGCCGTCGTGGCCAACGAGGTGAAGGCGCTGGCCACCCAGACCGCACGGGCGACGACGGAAATCACTCAGCAGATCGACAGCCTGACGGAGGCAACCGCCGCCGCGGTAACCCAGGTCCAGGAGGTCGGCCGTTCACTCGACGCCGTCGCGCAGGTGTCGGTTTCGGTTGCCGAGGCGATCGAACAGCAAAATATCGCTACCCGGGAAATCGCCCGCAACGTCGCTGAAAGCGGCGAAGCGGTGCAGCGGATCACCGGCCTCATGGCCGCGGTCTCGCGGGAGGCGCAGACCAGCGGCTCGCAGGCGGAGGCGGTGCGCGTGCATGCCAGCGCGGTGTCGGAGGATGTGGTGGCACTGCGCACGACCATGGTGCAGACCGTGCGCACCGCCACCACCGAAGCCGATCGGCGCTTGGAACCGCGGTTGGAGGTGGACCTGGCCTGCTCGATCAGCCTGGATGACGGGGGCGGTCCGATCGCGGCGCGGCTGTTGGACATTTCCTTGCATGGCGCGGCGATCGACGCGGGGGCCGGACATGGCGTCCGTGAGCGTCAGCACGGCGTCCTGGTCCTGACGCAGGCGGGCAGCGGACGGGCGACGTTCGAGGTGCGGACGGTGGACGCCTCCGGACGATTGGGCCTGCAATTCCTGGACGGCGGCGTGGAACCGGCGTTTGAAACTTCCGTACGGCGAATGTTCGACCAGCGGGATGGGTTGCGAAAAGCCGGGTAGCAAGGACGCGCCGTCGTGCCCCTCATCGGCACCGCTTGGCTCGGACTAATGCCAGCCCGCCTTGAATTTGACCTATCGAACCCCGGTTCCCCGTCATGACGGGTTTATGGCAAGAGTCGTTCCCAAAACGGACTGGTATCAGGCCGGGCCGTGGCGGCGACAATTGCAGTCACCCGCCCTGCAATGCCAGGAACCGCCGCGCCAGCGCCCCGTAAAGCGAACGGCGGCAGACCAGCCGCGACACCGCGAAGGACAGGAATGCCGTCGCCATCAGCGGTATGGTCAGACTCTGGTTCGCCGTCATTTCCATAACGATGACAGTCGAGGTTATCGGCGCCTGCACGACGCCGGAAAAGTACGCCGTCATCCCGAGCAGGATCATCGCGCCGACCGGCGCGCCGGGAACAAACGGTGCCAGCACGGACCCCATCGCCGCACCGACCGACAATGATGGCGCGAAAATCCCGCCGGGGATGCCGCTGACATAGGACACGGCCGTGGCTGCCAGCTTGAGCACCGCGTACACGGGCGGCAGTTGCGAATGCTCCTCCATCATCGCGCGCGCCTGCCGGTATCCGGTGCCGTAGGTCTGGCCATCGGACAGCCAGCCGATGCCGGCCAGAATCAGCCCGCACAGCGCCGCGAAGACCACAGGATACCGCATGATCAGCCTGCCGGCCCGCCCCGGCAGCCCGCGCGAGGCAATGATAAGCGACTGGCTGAACGCTCCGCCCGCCAGCCCGCCGGTGACGCTGCACAGGATGACTCCGATCAGCGCGGCCTGGTTGGGCAGTTCCGCCGACGTCTGGCCGAAATAGGTGTAGTTGCCGACCAGTCCCAACGTTGTCGCGCCGGCGATGATGACGGCGGTGAACACCGTGCCGGAGGTTCGCGCCTCGAACGAATGGCTGAGTTCCTCGATTGCGAAGACAATCCCGGCCAGCGGCGTGTTGAATGCCGCTGCGATACCGGCGGCGCCCCCGGCCAGCACCAGCGCCCGCCGCAGTTCCGGCCGGGGCAGTCGCAGCAGATTGGCGAATGCGTGCATGATCGAGGCGCCGATCGTGTACCGTCGGCCCCTCGCGGCCGATGGAAGCGCCACAGGCGAGGCCGAGCAGCGTGAGCAAGGTTTTGCCGGCGGCGATCCGCAGCGACAGCACACGGCCGATCATTTTCGGGTCGTGCATGTGGAGCGCGGCGATGGTCTGCGGGATGCCGCTGCCCTGGGCTCCGGGGAAGACGTAGCGGGTCAGCAGGTAGGCGATCGCCAGCCCGGCGGGGCAAAGGACAAACGGCAACCACGGCCGCCCGGCGATGACATGCAGAAAGAGGTCCCCGGCACAGGTCCGCGCCACGCGCGAACCCGACCGCCATGCCGGCCACCAGGAACGCGCCGGCCCAGAACACAACACGCCGCCACCACAGGCGTGGCGAAACCAGTGGCATACGGCCGATGCGGCGCAGACGCATGATGCGTGCCGGCCTGCCAATCTCCATCACGCTCCTTGCGGGCTTGGATCAAAGTTCGCCGAGCGTAGCGACGCCGCCCGGTTTGCGATCTTCAAACCCATTTTACCGTAAGACCGCCAGCCATTCCCTCCACCGGATCAGCCGGCGGCAGCGGCACGCCGGCGATGGCGCGAACAGCCGCGTCGCGCTCCTCCCGCCTGCCGCGGCGCAAATCCGGACCGGGGCCGTTGTCCGGATAGGCGCCGACGATCAGCAGATCGTCCGACTGCCCCTGATTGCAGTGCCCCACCCCGGCCGGCACCACCACCACGTCCCCTGCCCTCACCGTCAGAACCTTGCCGCCCGGACCGCCGAACAGCACCGACACCTCGCCCCGCGCCACGCCAAGGACCTCATGCGCGGTGCTGTGGAAATGGTGGAACGCATACACCCCGTCGCGCCAGGCCGGCGGCCAGCAATTGGCGGCGAACAGCCGCTCGATCGCCGCCGGTTCGGCTGGCACCGCGTCGCGATACACCAGCAGCGGCAGGCGGGAGTTGGGAATCGCCCCGTCGTCGTCAAACGTGAACGTCAGTGGCTCGGACATCCTGTGCCTCCGTCTCGTCTTCGTCGCCATAACCCAGCAGCCGTAGCGCGCGCCCGCGGATCCCGCGCTGCGCCGCCGCGTGGATCAGCGCCTCCTCGCGCCCGTGCGTCACCCAGACCTCCGCCGCGCCGACATCGTCCAGCGTCGCGTTCAGTTCGTTCCAGTCCGCGTGGTCGGAGATCACCAGCGGCAGCTCCACCCCGCGCGACTTGGCCCGCTGCCGCACCCGCATCCAGCCGGAAGCGAGCGCCACCACCGGATCCTCCAGCCGCCGCGCCCAGCGGTCCGCGATCGCGCCCGGGGGCGCCAGCACGATGGCGCCGATCAGCGACGACTTCGCGGCGACGGTGGCGGGGCGCAGGTCGCCGAGGTCGATGCCGCGCTGCCGGTACACCTCGCACATCGACACCAGCGCGCCATGCAGCCAGATCGGCCCGTCCCAACCCGGCCTGCCGCAGCAGCGCGATCACCCGCTGGCATTTGCCCAGCGCGTAGCAACCGACAACATGCGTGCGCTCCGGGAACAGCGCCACGCTGTCCAGCAGCTTACCGATCTCATGCGCGGGCGGCGGGTGGATGAAAACCGGCAGGGCGAAGGTCGCCTCGGTCACGAACACGTCGCACGGCACCGGCTCGAACCCCGCGCAGGTCGGATCGGCCGTGCGCTTGTAGTCGCCGCTGACGACGGCGCGGGAGCCTTGGTACTCCATCGCCACCTGGGCGCTGCCGAGCACATGCCCGGCCGGGCTTAGCCACACCTTCACCTCCCCCAGCGTGATCGGCTCGTGCCAGCCGAGCGCCTGCTGCGTGGAGCCGGCATTGCCCTCGCCAAGCCGCGCCCGCATCACCGCCAGCGTGTCGGCGGTGGCCAGCACGGCGCGATGGCCGGGGCGGGCGTGGTCGGAGTGGCCATGCGTGATCACCGCCCGATCGACCGGCCGCAGCGGATCGATGAAGAAGCCGCCAGGCTCGCAGAACAGGCCGGCGGGCAGGACTTTCAGCCAGGTCTCGGGGTGCGGCATGCGGGGTATCTTGGCGCGGCGCCGGGTTTTGACCAGTGTGGCCGCCCGCCGCAGGAGACGTGCGTGTTGGACAGCGACATCCTGACGTGGTCGACGCCCGCGACTAAGCGAGGCGGGCGGACGACCACATTTCGTCATGGCCCGGCCGGGCGACCCCCGCACATGCTCGCCGAGACAGGTGGCCGGACAAGCCGGCTATCGCGATTTGAAAAACCCATTGGACCGATCACGGGCCACCGGTTCGACACAATCCTTTCTCCGCGCCGAACAATGCGGTAACACTCCGGCAGAGGAACTGAACTTCGGGTGAACAGAATCCTCCCATGGCCAGACCAAGCGTCCCGGCTTTTCGGCTCCAGAAAGAGTCCTGGCCGAGAACTCGCGTCTGGGCCGCCGTTGCCTGCGCCATACTGTTTCCGATCGCGGTGTGGGCATGGGTAGCCATCGAGACGCGAGCCCTGGCGATCCGGTCGGCCGAGGCGGATCAACAGCGCGTCGCCGAGGCGCTTGGCCAGCAGACCCGTGAGCTTTTCGAAACGCAGGCGCTCATCCTTGATCTTGTCGATCGCGAAGTCAGCGACCGCGATTGCCAGGCTGTGCGCTCCGATCCCACCCTGCCGTACCTGTTCGACGTCGCCATGCGCCGATCGGCACTGGGCGAGGCCATTTGGGTCATCGACGCGGACGGATTTATCTGCGCCTCGAGCAATCCCGAATTTGTCGACCGTACCAGCCGCGCTTTTCGGGACTATTTCGGCGGTGCGCGGGACGCCGGACACGGTCATTACTTCGTGGGCCGTGCCATTACAGGCCTGATCGGTCGCAGACCAATTTTCACCATGGCAAAGCCTCGGTACAAGGACGGCGCGTTCAACGGCATTGTTCTGATTGCCGTTGACATCCAGAAGCTGACGCAGACCTGGGACGAAACCCTACGCCCCCTGCCGACGCAGCGCATGTCGATCTACCGCCGGGATGGCGCCGTTGTTGCCCGGTCCTGGCAGCCGATGGCGCCGGAACCCGACCCGGCCGTCGAGCACCGCGTCGCTGACATGTGGCAAACGGCTACCAACGGCGCGGCGACCGGCGAGGCACCGATCGATCGACAGCCGCGGGTAGCCGGGTGGCACGGCATGCCGGATTGGGGTGCGGCGGTCACCAGCCGCGTCGATGAAGCCGAGGTCCTGCGCCCATGGCGGCAGGCCATGCTCATCAACGGTGTGCTGGCGACGTTAGTCTCGGTGCTGCTTGGGAGAATAGCGTGGTCGGTCCTCCGCGGACAGGAAATCCTGGCGCGCACCGTCGAGGAGCGGACGAGCGCATTGCTCACGGTGACCGACGCGATGCCTCAGATGGTCTGGTCGACCCGGCCGGACGGCTATCACGACTACTTCAACCAACGCTGGTATGAGCGCACCGGGACCACGCCGGCGCAGATGCTGGCCGACGGCAGGGAGCCGCTGTTCCACCCCGATGACCGCGAACGAGCCCGGGCAGGCTGGCAACATGCGCTCGCCACCGGCGAACCGTTCGAGATGGAATACAGGCTCCGCATGGCGGACGGCAGCTACCGCTGGACGCTCGGCCGCGCCTTGCCGGTGCGCGATCCGGCGACCGGTGCGATCACGCGCTGGTTCGGCACCTGCACCGACGTGGAGGACGCCGTGCTCGCGCGACAGGCCCTGGCGCGGTCGCGCGACGATCTGGATCGCCTCGTGACCGAGCGGACCCGGGACCTGGAAGCGGCGCAGGCCCGACTCGCGCATGCGCAACGCATGGAAGCCCTGGGTCAGCTCGCGGGCGGCATCGCGCACGACTTCAATAACGTGCTCCAGGCGGTGCAGGGCGGCTGCGCGCTGATCGAGCGCCGTCCCGACAACGCGGAGGGGGTCAAGCGCTTTGCGCGCATGATCCTGGAAGCCGCTGAGCGCGGAGCCGCCGTGACGCGCCGCTTGCTCGCCTTCTCCCGCCGCGGCGAGCTGCGAGCAGAGCCGCTGGACGCCGCGGACCTGCTCGTCAATACACGCGAAATCCTGGCCCACACCCTGGGCGCCGGAATCGAGATGCAATTGGATGTGCCGAGCGGACTGCCGCCGCTGCTGGCCGACAAGGGCCAACTGGAGACGGTGCTGGTGAACCTCGCCACCAATGCCCGCGATGCCATGGCCGGGGCCGGAACGCTGACCCTGGCCGCTGCCTCGGACACACTGACTCACGACGGCGAACTCCGCTTTCCTGTCCACCTGAAGCCTGGCTCTTACGTGCGGCTGTCGGTGTCCGATACGGGAACGGGGATGGATGCCATGACGCTGAAGAAAGCGGTGGAACCGTTCTTCACCACCAAGCCGACCGGCCAGGGCACCGGCCTCGGGCTGGCCATGGCAAGCGGTTTCGCCCACCAGAGCGGCGGCGCGCTGCACATCGAGAGCATGCCGAACCGGGGAACCACGGTCAGACTTTGGCTGCCGGTCGCGCCGAACGGGCTGGCCGGCACGGCACCTGACGAGGGGGCCATCGTTGACGTCCTGGCGGAGGTCCACGCCCGTGTCCTGGTTGTGGATGACGAGGAGATCGTCCGCGCACTGCTCAGCGAGCAGTTACAAGACCTGGGCTATGAGGTTCTCTCCGCGGGATCGGCCATGTCCGCGCTGGATTTGCTCGACACCGGCACGGCAGTCGACCTGATTGTCTCGGATCTCTCGATGCCCGGGATGGACGGCATGGCGCTGATCAAGGAGGCGCAAAGGCGCCGCGCCGGGTTGCCCGCTATCCTTCTCACCGGCTTCGTTTCCGCCGCTGTCTCGGACACCGCGGTCGACGGCACCATCGACAAGTCCTACCTCCTCCTGCTGCGCAAGCCGGTTGACGGCAAGCGCCTTGCCGAGAGTGTGGCCGCTGTCCTGGCAGCCGCACGCAGCGAGAGGAGCGGGAGACTTTCGGCGGTTGACCCGTGCCCGTCCGTGGACCTAACGTCGCCGTGATGGCTCCCCGTCAGGGGATCAAAAGGGAACGCGGTTCGATGCCGCGGCTGCCCCCGCAACTGTAAGCGGCGAGTTCGCCGCCACTCCGCCACTGGGGTTCCCCGGGAAGGCGGCGACTGACAGAGACCCGTGAGCCGGGAGACCTGCCATCATCGCGTCAGTGCGGCCGCGCCGGGCGCGGTGTCCCGGTGGGTTCTGCCCCTGGCTTCACCGCCGCCAGCAGACAATCCACCTTCAATGCTTGACTTGACCAACCCGGCGGGGCTTGTGTCCCGCCCCTGACAGCGCCGCTGCCCGAGCGGCCGGCTTTCCGCGGGATACACCGAACCATGCACGCCTATCGCACCCACACCTGCGGCGCCCTGCGTGCCGCCGACGCCGGCAATCAGGCCCGCCTTTCGGGCTGGGTGCACGTCAAGCGCGACCACGGCGGCCTGCTGTTCATCGACCTGCGCGACCACTACGGCATTACCCAGATTGTCTTCGCCGCCGGCTCCCCCGCCTTCGACGCCGCCGATTCGGTGCGGCCCGAGAGCGTGATCACCGTCACCGGCCAAGTGGTGATGCGCGAGGCCGGCACGGTGAACCCCAAGCTGCCGACCGGCGAGATCGAACTCCGCGCGGCCGAACTGGTCGTGCAGTCGGCCGCCGAGGTGCTGCCGATGCAGGTCGCGGGCGACGAGAAATTCCCCGAGGACATCCGCCTGAAATACCGCTTCATCGACCTGCGGCGGGAGAAGCTGCACCGCAACATGATCGCTGCGGTCGAACGTCATCACCTCGGTCCGCCGCCGCATGATCGAGGCCGGCTTCCTCGAGTATCAGACGCCGATCCTGACCGCGTCCTCGCCCGAGGGCGCGCGCGACTTCCTGGTGCCGGCGCGGCTGCATCCCGGCAAGTTCTACGCCCTGCCGCAGGCGCCGCAGCAGTTCAAGCAGTTGCTGATGGTCGCCGGCTTCGACCGCTACTTCCAGATCGCCCCGTGTTTCCGCGACGAAGCGTCACGGGCCGATCGGTCGCCGGGCGAGTTCTACCAGCTCGATTTCGAGATGAGCTACGTCACCCAGGAAGACGTGTTCAACACCATCGAGCCGGTGATCGCCGGAGTGTTCGAGGAATTCGCCGACGGCCGGACGGTGACCAGGCCGCCCTTCCCGCGCATCCCATTCGACCAGGCGATGCTGGAATTCGGCACCGACAAGCCCGACCTGCGCAACCCGATCCGCATCGCCGACGTGACGGAGCAATACGCCGGCTCCGGCTTCGGCCTGTTCGCCCGCATCGCGGCGTCCGGCGGCGTGGTGCGCGCCATCCCCGCGCCGGGCGCCGGCGCGCAGCCGCGCAGCTTCTTCGACAAGCTGAACGAGTGGGCCAAGGCGGAAGGTGCCGGCGGCCTCGGCTACATCACTTTCGACGCGGAGGGTCCGAAGGGTCCGATCGCCCGCAACCTGGAACCCGACCGGGCGGAAGCGATCCGCGCGGCGTGCGGGCTGGCGGCCGGCGATGCCGTGTTCTTCGTCGGCGGCAAGAAGGACACCGCGCCGAAATTCGCCGGCACCGTGCGGACGCGGCTGGCCGACGAACTCGGGCTGATGGAAAAGGGCGCCTTCCAGTTCTGCTGGGTCACCGATTTCCCGATGTTCGAGCTGAACGAGGAAACCGGCCTGGTCGATTTCAGCCACAACCCGTTCAGCATGCCGCAGGGCGAGCTGGAGGCGCTGAACACGCAGGACCCGCTGACCATCAAGGCGTTCCAGTACGACATCGTCTGCAACGGCATCGAGCTGTCCTCCGGCGCGATCCGCAACCACCGCCCGGACATCATGATCCGCGCCTTCGAGATCGCCGGCTACACCGCCGCCGACGTGGAAGCGCGCTTCGGCGGCATGCTGAACGCATTCCGCTACGGCGCCCCGCCGCACGGCGGCTCGGCCCCCGGCATCGACCGCATGGTGATGCTGCTGGCGGACGAACCGAACATCCGCGAGGTCATCCTGTTCCCGCTCAACCAGCAGGGCGAGGACCTGATGATGGGCGCTCCGGCCGAGACCACCCCTGCCCGTCTGAAGGAATTGTCGCTGAAAATCGACATCCCCCCGGCGAAACCGCGGGTCACGGGTTCCTGATACGGCGAAAATCGCGCCATTCGCGGTAGCACCTTCGCGTAGCCACCCCTATTGTCTATCGAACCGATCGCGGCGTCCCGATCTGACGGAGTCCCTTATGCGCCTATTCGCCGCGCTCGCAGCGCTGCTCTTGACCGCCGGACTGATGGTTCAGCCGGCCACCGCCGCCTCCAGCGCGCCGGCCCCGAACGCGCCGACCGGAACCGCGGCGCTGATCGCCCATCGCGCGCTTTACAACCTGACCATGGCTTCGGCCAAAAGCGGTGACGTCATCGCCGCGCACGGGACCATGGGCTATGAAGTGACGGACGCCTGCGATGGCTGGGCGGTGCGGCAGCGGCTGCGCATGACCATCACCAACTCCGAGGGCCAGGACATCGAGATGGCCTCGGACTACACGACGTGGGAATCCAAGGACGGGCTGAAATTCCGCTATCACATGCGGCAGACGACCGACACGGCGGTGACCAGCCAAACCGACGGCGAGGCCCATCTGGAAAAGACCGGCGGCACCGGTGAGGCCAAGTACAGCTCCCCGCACGACACGACGAGCGTACTGCCCGAGGGCACTTTGTTTCCGATGGCGCACACCGCCGCCATCATCCAGGCGGCGCGGGAGAAGAAGCGCTTTCTCACCCTGCCGCTGTTCGACGGCACCGACGAGAACGGCGTCGAGGACAGCTTCATCGTCATCCTGGACTGGAAGCCGCCGATGCAGACGAAGTGGGCCGGCGCTGACGCCGCTCGCCAGCACGCGTGTGCACCTGTCGTTCTTCGACCACGCACCGAGCGGCATGCAGCCGACTTACGAGGTGGCCATGCGCTACTGGGAGAACGGCGTCGCCGACGACATGAAGATGGATTTCGGCGACTTCGTGATGGACGCGAAGATGAAGGAATTCGCCCCGCAGCCGCATAAGTGCTGAGGGGTGCCGAAGCGGGGCTCACGCCCCCGGATTTTTCTCGTGCTCCCGGTGATGCGCCGTTTCCGTGGCGTGGCGATCCGATGTGGGAAGCCCGGTCGGTTGTTCCTCGATCTCTCGCTCGTGCGACGGCTTTTTCGACTCCTCGCTGCCGGTGATGCCGGAATGCGCGGGCGGGTCGCTGGCCGGGAAGCTGTCCTCCAGCGTCTTGTCGTGGTCGCGGTCTGTTCGAGTGCTCGACATCGCAGTCCTTTCATCCGGCGCGGAAGCCGGTTGCAACTGCAACGCCTCGGCGCGGCGATGGTTCGCTTCAGCAAATCCGTTCCGCCCGCGCTGCCAGCGTGATGATGATCTGCCCGGCGAGTGCCGAACCGAGCAGGACGGCAACCACCGGATAGACCGCACCTGGACTCCATGCCTCCACCACCACCGTGCACAGCATGCCGTAGCCCATCTGGATGAAACCGTACAAGCCGGACGCCGCGCCGATGGCCCCGGGTTTGACGCTGACGGCTCCGGCAAGGGCGAACGGACTGGCCAGGCCGACACCGACCATGAACATTGTCATCGGCACCATCACGGTGGCCACCGTCAGCACGTCCATCGCGTCGGCCAGCGCGAACAGCAGCGCCCCGGCAATGCCGAGCAGGTTGGCGACACGCAGCGCCGACAACAACCGCATCCGCCGCGCCATCCGGTTCGCCCAGACGCTGCCGAGGGCTACGCCGCCCATCAGGAACACATAGCAGATCCCGATGCTCTCTGTCGGCTGATGCAGCTGCCGCTCGAAGATGAAGGGCGAGGCGGACAAGAAGCCGTAGAAAGCGGTTGTTGAGCAGGCGCCGCCAAAGGAATACCCCAGGAATGCGGCCGATCGGAGCAGCGTGACGTAGGAACCCGGCATGGCTCGCCCGGGCGGGCCGGTGCGCGGTGCCAGCGTCTCCGGCAGCAACAGCGCGCAGGAAAGCAAAGTCACTGCGCCGAACGCCGCCAGCAGTACATAGCTGCCGCGCCAACTGACATAGGCGGTCACATACCCGCCGATGGCCGGGGCGACCGCGGGGATCAGCGCCAGCACCAACCCAAGCATGGCAAGCTGCCCGGCCGCCCGGTCCGGTTCGGCGGCATCCCGCACCGCCGCCCGCCCGAGCACAAGACCGGCGCAGCCGCCGATGGATTGCAGGACCCGCGCGCCGATAAGCACCGGCGCACTCGATGCCACGGCGGTGACGACGCTGGCCGCGGTGAACAGGGTAAGCCCGGCCAGCAGAACCGGCCTGCGGCCAAATCGATCGGATATCGGGCCGTACAGCAACTGCCCGGCCGCAAGGCCGATGAGATACAAGGTGATGGCGAGTTGCGCGGTCGGGATCGACATGCCCAGCGCCCGCGCCGTGGCCGGCAGTGCCGGCACAATGACGTGGATGCCGAGCGTGGCACAGGCGGCCATCGCCACGAGCAGCGCAAACGGCGCCCTGACGCGGCCACGCGGCGGCGGGCTCGTTAACAATCCGGCGATCTTTCCCGCGGTCTGTGATCACAATGCGCCGACGCCGGCCCGCGCGGCAACCAACATCACGCGCGCGTGTGTGGCGAGTTGCCGCTTCCCCCTCCGTTATGACCCGGCTTGTCCGGGGCACCGTGCGGCGGGGGTGGCCCGGACAAGCCGCATAGGCGCTAATTTAACTGGCTCGGCACGGGCTCACTTTTTGTTTCGTGGCCGGCCTTGTGCCGGCCATCCACGACTTTGCCGCCACCAGCACCGCAAGTCCCGGGTGGCCGGGCCAAGCCCGGCCATGACACGGAGGCAATGCCGGTGCGCAGGTCCGCTTAATATTTAATATGGCGCCTACGCGGACAAAGCCCGGCCGGGACGAAGGGGGGTTGCGGACCTTTTAGTGGATCGTCACCCTGGAAGGATCCGCCAGACCGGAGAAAAACGCCAACTGCCCGCGCACCGCGGCCAACACGTCCTGCAACGACGAGAACACCCCGATCTCGGTCATCACATCCCACCGCACCCGATCCAGTTTGAAGCCGTAGGTTTCCCGGCTCACTGCGAAGCTCGGCCCCGTCTGATCGTCTCCGCCATCCGGCAGCACAAGCAGGCTTGCTTCGCCGGCGCAGATCCCATCCAGTTCGACCGTCCAATCGGGTGCCACGTCATCGATCACGCGCTGAAATATCGTCACGTCAGCTGAACCGAACGGCGGCGCCTTGACGCCGACGGCGGCTTTTGGACTGGTCTGAATGGACGACCGCTTGGTAGACATCGCAATCTCCTGGTGTGCGACCGAGTTGCACCTAATCCCTGGCAATCTGTGAAGCCCTTGTGGCACAACAAACCGCTAAATCAAAGTATCTTTTAGCGCGTTTCAGATAAAAAAAGCGACAATCAGCGGCGAGCAGACCGCGACGCCGCCGCGGCCCGCCGTGCCAGGGTCAACACCGCGTTGCGGGCGAGCGCCTGATCCGGCCAACCCGTGCGCTTGCAGCCGCGTTCGGCCTCCGACAGCGCCGCCATCGCCGCCGCCAGCGTAGCGGCGGGCCAAAGCCCCAGGGATCGGCCGAACGCGCCGACTTTCTGGTAGAACACCGGCGGACGGAGGGATTTCGTGGCGTCGGCCGCACTCGCCCCCTGTTCATCCATCATCAATCGCGCCCGGTGCAGCCGTTGCAGATGCCCGAGCGCCACCCGCAGCACCTGGACCGGCGCCGCACCCTCCGCCATCGCCAGTTCCAGCGCCCGATCGGCCGTCGCGACGTCCCCGGTCGTCGCAGCAAACACCGCATCGTCCAGCGACAGGCCCGCGAGGTCGCCGACACAGGTCGTCGCCGCGTCGAGATCGATGGTGCTCCCCTGCCCCGCATACAGCGCCAGCTTCTCCAACTCCCCCCGGGTCGACAGCCGATCGGCGCCGAGTTGCTGGGAAAGCCAGGACAAGGCGTCCGGGGCGATGCCGACTCCGGCGGCCTTCAAGGTCGCGCGAATCGTGTCCTCCAGAGCCCGCCCTTCCTCCGGATAGCAGCCGATGGCGGCGCCATCCGGGGCGGCCTCGACGAGGACGCGCAGCTTCGACCGGGTCTGCAAGGCGCCGGCTTCCAGCACCACGAACGCAGGCGCCGCCGTCTTCAGCAGCAGCGCCAGCGGGTCCGCCGCCGAGTCGGTGGCGTCGCGCACCCGCACCACGCGCCGCCCGCCCATCAGCGACAGGCCCGCCGCCTCGTCCGGCAGGCGGCGGACCTCCTCGCGCGCCAGTTCGGTGACCAGGAACGGATCGTCCAGCGAGCCGGCAACCGCTCGCACCAGCGCCTCGGCCCGCTCGCGGATCATGCCCGCGTCGTCGCCGAACAGCAGCGCCACCCGGCAGGGTCCCGGATCGCGCAGGAATGCCTGGACGCGCGCCGGAGGGAGTTTCATCCCGTCTTCTGCGCAGCCTGGCGGCGGAACCAGATCGCAAGCTGCGTGGTAATCTGCTGGGCGATCTGTTCGGCGATCCGCTGCTGCACGGCCTCGGTCTCAAGATCCGCCGCGAAATACTGCGCGTCGAACACGTTCACGCCGTCGATATAGCGCGCGCTGCCCGAGGTCAGCGGCGTGCGTTTCGTGTCGTGTGCCAGCAGCGTCCAGGACGCGTCGCCGGTCAGCCGCACCCTGGTGGCGATGGCGTCCTGTTCGATGCCGACGCCCTCGCCGGCGACGCTGAAAGAGACATGGAGATCGTAGGAGGACGGGGTGCCGGAGTCGCTGCCGAACCGCTCCTGCAAGGCCTGCCGCAGCAACTGGCCGGGACGCTCGGGAATGATCCCGATAAACACCGATTGCAGGGCGCGCGGCGCCGCTCCGGTCTTGCCGGAGGCCGTCGGCATGTAGATCGGCTGGAAGCCGCAGCCGCCGAGCGACGCCGCGGCGCCCAGGCACAGCCAGCGGCGGCTGAGCGATGCTGTCATCCGGCCACCACGAAGTTGACGATGCGATTCGGAACATGCACGCGCTTGACGATGCGCTTGCCCTCCAGCGCCTTGGCGACGTTGGCATCGGCTTCCGCCGCGGCGATCACCGTCTCGGCCGCGGCGTCGGGAGCGGCCTCGATGGTGCCGCGCAGCTTGCCGCCGACCTGCACCGCGATCGTCACGCTTTCCGCGACCAGCAGCGCCGGGTCCGCGTCCGGCCACGGCAGTTCGGCAACGAGCTGGCCGCCATCCGGAAACAGGCGGGCGTGCACCTCCTCGGCGAGATGCGGCATCATCGGGCTGGCGAGGCGGGCCATCATCTCCACCGCTTCCCGGCGTGCCCATCCGAGGCCGGGCTCGGGGGCGGCGCGTTCGGCGTCGGTGATGGCGTTGGCGAGTTCATACAGCCGCGCGACGGCGACGTTGAAGGCGAAGCCCTCCAGCGCGTCGGTGACCGCGGCGATGCAGCGATGGGTGGCGCGGCGCAGCGTGCGAGCCGCCGGGCCGAAGCTGTCGGGCCTGGCTGCGTCCAGCGCGCCGTCGAGCGCTTCGGCCAGGCGGAACACGCGCTGGGTGAAGCGGAACGCGCCGGCGGCGCCCGACTCGGTCCACTCCATGTCGCGTTCCGGCGGGTTGTCGGACAGGATGAACCAGCGCGCGGTGTCGGCGCCGTAGCGGGCGATGATGGCGCCGGGGTCGATGGTGTTGCGCTTGGATTTGCTCATCGCCTCGACGCGGCCGACGATGACGGGCTCGCCGGTGGCGCGGTTGATGGCGGAGCCGTCCGGGCGCTTCTCGACTTCCTCCGGGTAGAGCCAGTGGTTGTCGGCGCTCTTGTAGGATTCGTGGTTGACCATGCCCTGGGTGAACAGGCCGGCGAACGGTTCATCCACCGAGATGTGGCCGGTGTCCTTCATGGCGCGGGTGAAGAAGCGCGAATACAGCAGGTGCAGGATCGCGTGCTCGATGCCGCCGATATACTGGTCTACCGGCATCCAGTGATCGACCGCGGCGCGGACCAGCGGGATGTCGGCGGTCGGGCTGCAATAGCGGGCGAAATACCAGGAGCTGTCGACGAAGGTGTCGAACGTATCCGTCTCCCGCCGCGCCGGGGCGCCGCAGGACGGGCAATGCACGTGCTTCCAGGTCGGGTGGTGGTCCAGCGGATTGCCGGGACGGTCGAAGGTGACATCGTCGGGCAGGCGCACCGGGAGTTGGTCGTCCGGCACCGGCACGGCGCCGCACGAGTCGCAGTGGATGATCGGGATCGGGCAGCCCCAGTAGCGCTGGCGGGACACGCCCCAGTCGCGCAGCCGCCAGTTGGTCAGGCCCTGGCCGACGCCCAGCGTTTCCAGCTTTTCGATCGCGGCACGCTTGGCAGCGTCCACGTCCAGGCCGTCGAGGAAGCCGGAGTTGTAGGCGGTTCCGGGACCTGTGTAGGCCTCATTCGCCAAGCCGAACGTCGCCGCATCGGCGCCGGGCGGCAGCACGACCGGGGTGACGGTCAGCCCGTACTTGCGGGCGAAGTCCATGTCGCGCTGGTCATGCCCGGGGCAGCCGAAGATGGCGCCCGTGCCGTACTCCATGAGGACAAAATTGGCGATCCAGACCGGGTAGGTGGCGCCCTCGATGAACGGGTGCTTGACCCGCAGCCCGGTGTCGAAGCCGAGCTTCTCGCCGGTCTCGATGGTGGCCTCGGACGTGCCGCGGCTGCGGCATTCCGCCACGAAATCGGCGGCGGCGGGGTTCAGCGCGGCGACCGCGGCGGCGATCGGATGCTCCGGCGCGATGGCCAGGAAGGACATGCCGAACAGCGTGTCGGGGCGGGTGGTGTAGACCTCCACCGTCTCATCGCTGCCGTCGAGACTGAAGATCACCCGCGCGCCTTCGGAGCGGCCGATCCAGTTGGCCTGCATGAGGCGGACGCGCTCGGGCCAGCGGTCGAGGCCGGAGAGGGCGTCGAGCAGGTCCGGGGCATACTTGGTGATGCTGAGGAACCACTGGCTGAGCTGCTTCTTCTCCACCGGCGCGCCGGAGCGCCAGCCCTTGCCGTCGATCACCTGCTCATTGGCCAGCACGGTGCCGTCGACCGGGTCCCAGTTGACCCAGCTTTCCTTGCGCTCGACCAGGCCCGCCTTGAGGAAATCGAGGAACAGCTTCTGCTGGTGGCGGTAGTATTCCGGCTGGCAGGTGGCGAACTCGCGCTCCCATTCCAGCGACAGGCCCATGCGCTTGAGCTCGGTGCGCATGGTGGCGATGTTCTCGTAGGTCCATTTGGCGGGGTGGACGCCACGTTCCCGCGCGGCGTTTTCGGCGGGCAGGCCGAAGGCGTCCCAGCCCATCGGATGCAGCACGGAGAAGCCGCGGGCGCGTTTGTAGCGGGCGACGACGTCACCGAGGGTGTAGTTGCGGACGTGTCCCATGTGGATCTTGCCGCTGGGGTACGGGAACATCTCCAGCACGTAGTATTTCGGCTTGCCGTCGGTTGGCACGTCCTCCACCCGGAAGCAGGCGCGTTCGGCCCAGGCCTGCTGCCAGCGGGGTTCGGCGGCGGCGAAGTCGTAGCGCGGGGCGTCGCCCGGGGCGGGCGCGGGCTTATCGCCCGGGGCGGGCGTCGGGACGGGGGTGGGCGTATCGTTCATGCGCGGATGTATCGGGCGGCAACGCGCCGGGCGCAAGTATTATGCCGACGGATCAGGGCGGGTTCGCGCCCGCGAATTGCCGCAGCAGATCGTCCGGGTCCGCGTTCAGCAACTGGTCCAGGGTAAGCGGTTTGGCCTCCGGCCAGGGGCGAGGTTCGATACCAAGCGGGGCGGCCTCACGCCGATCGGCTCTCCGCATATGCCTGAGAGCACGAGCATACAAGGCGCCGAGATCGAGCTTCTGCCGCATGGACGGAGTGAAGCGCCGTGGCGCCTCCGTCTGGAAGGTGTCGATGTCCGACAGCCAGCGATTGCAAGCATCGCTTGTCGGGCGATGCCTGAAGCTTGAGGAGGTGGACGATGATCTGGTCCAGGAAGCTTTCGACCGAGTGCAGTTGGGACAGCCCCACGCCCTCGATCTCCTCCGCGACGTTCGCCCAATCGACGTCGTTCACCCTTTCCCCGCGGCCGAGGCGGCGGAGCAATTCGGCCTGATGCTCCGACCAGGCCAGGACGTCGTGTTCATACAGACCATCCGGCATGCGATGTCATATGGCAGGCGAAACCGCCCGTGTCAGCAGATGCGCGATGAGTATTGTGGTTCAAGACCAGTCACCTCACCGGACAAGCCGATGGCGCCCAGAGCCGGTTGCAGTATTATTTCCTACGACGCGAAGCCGTCGGGACGGCGATCCTACTCGTGGGGTACGCGACGATTTCGATTTGCCGCGGTTCGATGCCTCCTGGACCGTCTCGGCCAATATAGTCGATGAACGCTGGCCGCGCGACGCAGCCGCCAAGGCGCTGGAATAAAGAGATCAGTAAAAACGAGTGACAGGGCATCATGTCTTTGCCGCAGCGAACAAAATACCGAGGCTAATCAGGTATTTCCCGGGCAATTATTTTAGAAATAAGGGCCGCCACGGATACCATCTTGCAGTAACGCTCCGGCGATGCAATAGATAGTTGCCGGGCCGAACATCAGATGCCGCTGCCCGCCAGTCCGCTTGCGCTCGCTTCAGACATAACGGCCCGCCTGCCACCACACGCGTGCGGACATCACGATGTCGATGGAGAAGCAAAATGAGCTTGAAGTCCCTGAAAATGCTGGCCCAGGACGCGATCGGCACGGCGAAGGACCGCGTCGAGAAGGTGGCCTCATCGGTTGGCAACCCCTCCTCCGGCGCGCCGCCGTCTTTCGATGGCGTCGTGAAGTCGCTGAAAGCCAAGGCAACCGAGGTGGCCGATGCTCTGCGCGAAACGAAATTCGTGCGGCCGATCGTCGACGGCGTCAATACGGTCGTTGATACGTCCCAGCGTGTCGCGCGGGCGGCGAATGCCGCGCGCGAAGCTTTCGCCGCCGAACCGCCCGGCAAACCAATGCCGAACGCCGACGCAGCTCCGGCGCAGCCGGCCTCGCCCGGAAAGATCTGACAAACACGGCGCGGATGGCAGGCCTCCGCCTGCTATGACGCGACGACAGGCCGCTGCCCGCCTCGCCAAGGCCAACAAGCTTCGCAGTAGGAGCCAAGACTATTGATCCGCCGGCAGCCGCGTCCACTCCCACGGCGGGGGGCCGCCATGACGACGGTGGCGACCGAGCCCCTGTGTCAAACTCACCGCCGATTGGTATTAGGCTCTGTGGATCAAACGCTTCGACCCGGTCAAATCAGACTTCCTCGCCAATGATCCGCCGGGCGCTCATTTCTTGCAGGTCCAGGTCCTGCTCCAGGGTTTGCAGCACCGAATCGTGGATCTCGCCGGAGCGGTGCAGGCGCAGCAACTCGGTGCGGCCGGCGGCGATCGCGTCCAGGACCACGGAAAAGTGCTCTTTCCGATCCGGCAGCAGGCTGGATTCCTCGGCGCTGTAGCGGGCGGCCGCGCGGGCGCGGAAGCCGTATTGCTCCAGCAGGCGGGGATGAAGCTGGGTGCCGTCCGGGCCGTTCGATCGCGCCTCGACCGCGGCCAGCTGCGCCGCCGCCATCCGCGCACGGGCCGCGGATTCGCTCAGCGTCTTAGCCGCCGCCGCGCCCGGCTTGCCCAGGCCCAGCGCCAGGATCAGCGGCGCCAGCGTCGCGCCTTGCACCAGCACCGTCGTCAGGATGACCGCGAAGGTCGTCGCCAGGATAAAATCGCGCCCCGGGAACGGCTGTGGCAAGGCCAACGCCGCCGCCAGGCTCACCACGCCGCGCATCCCCGCCCAGCTCATGACGATCGGCACCGCCACGGGCGGTAGCGGATCGCGGCGGCGCAGCGCGGGGATCAGCCAACGCGGCACGTACACGGCGGGGAAAATCCAGGCGAACCGCGACAGGATGACGGCGGCGACGACCGCGGCCATCGCCGGCAGCACCGCCAAAGCGTCGCCCATGCCCTGCGCGCCGAGCCGCGCCAGGACGCCCCGCAATGACAGGCCGATGAGAATGAAGACCAGCGACTCCAGGATGAAAACGACGACGCTCCATACGATGCGGGCATGGGTCCGCGTCAGCGCGGACAGCACCGTATGCTGCTTCCAGCCGAACACCAATCCGCACGCGACGGTGGACAGCACGCCGGAAAATCCGACAGCGTCGGCGCCGATATAGGATGCCCAGGTCATCAGCAGGGTGCCGATGATTGCCAGCGTCGGATCGCGCAAACGCAGCAGCAGCACGGATGACGCCAGTCCGAACAGCACGCCCGCCAGCACGCCGCCGATGGCGAGGACGGCGAAGCTCAACGCCGCCTCGCCCGCGTTGAAGGTCCCGGTCAGGCTGGCGGCGACCGCGAGCCGGAACAGCACCAGCCCTGTCGCATCATTGACCAGGCTTTCGCCTTCCAGCAGCACGACCACCCGGCGCGGCAGGCGCAGGTGCTGCAGCACGGCCTTGGCGGCGACCGAATCCGGCGGCGAGACGATGGCGCCGAGCGCGAAGCACGCGGCCCACGGCAAGGACGGCATCGCGAGGTGCGCCGCCGCGCCCACAACCAGCGTGGTGAACGCCACGGCGCTGACCGCGAGTTGCAGAATGATCCGCAGATTGGTCCCGGAACTCCCGCCACACCGTGAAGTACGCGCTGGACATGATCAGCGGCGGCAGGAACAGCACCAGCGCGAGATCGGGATCGAGGTCGAATTGCGGCGTTGCCGGGATCAGCGCGAGGGCGACGCCGCCCAGCACGAACGCGGCGGCGGGCGGCAGCCGCAACCGCCGCGCCGCCAGTTCCAGCACGACGATGACGGCCAGCAGGAACAGGACCAGTTCGAAGCGGGAGACGAGGGTCATCGCCGAACAGCCGGACGCTGTTGCTTGCGGAGGAGGCGACGACGGCTGTTTGTGGCGTCCGCGGCGCTCTTTGCCATCAGGGCGGATAGCGTCATGGCCCGGCGGCAAGTCCGGGTCGCCCCCGCCAGCACGTGCCGCGACAGGTGGCCAGGACGAGCCGAGCCATGACGGGAGCAGAGGCCCATCAACCCGCCAGCCTGCGTGGATCTGCGCGACGACCGCGGCGCCCTCGCCCACCGCGGCGGCGACGCGCTTGGTCGAGCCGGCGCGGACGTCGCCGATGGCGAACACGCCGGGCTTGCTGGTCTCCAGCGGCGAGACCCCGGGCCCCGCGCCGGTGACCACGAAGCCCTTGTCGTCGAGGTCAACGCACCCGTCCAGCCAGCCGGTGTGCGCGTCGGCGCCGATGAACAGGAACAGGTGCTTCAGCGGGCAGGTCCGCGCGGCGCCGGTGTCGCGGTTGCGGAACGTGGCGGCGGACAGGCCGTCCCCGCGATCGCCGAGCAGCGCGACGACTTCCGTGCGGGTGTGCAGTTCGACGTTGGGCAGCGAGGCGATACGCTCGATCAGGTAGCGCGACATCGAGGCTTCCAGACCGTCGCCGCGCACGATCAGGTGCAGGCGCCGGACCTTCGCGGCCAGGTAGACGACCGCCTGGCCGGCGGAGTTGCCGGCGCCGACAAGGGCGATCTCCTCGCCCTCGCACAGCTTCGCCTCGATCGGCGACGCCCAGTAGGACACGCCGTTGCCCTCGAATGCCGCCAGGTTCGGGATGTCCGGGCGGCGGTAGTGGACGCCCGAGGCGATCACCACGGCGCGCGCCCGGACCGCGCTGCCGCTGGTCAGGTCCAGCCGCAGCGGCCGTCCGGCCTCGCCGCAGTTCAGGCTTCGCACCTCCAGCGGAATCGCCAGTTCAGCGCCGAATTTCTGCGCCTGGGTGAAGGCGCGGCCGGCCAGCGCCTGGCCCGGATATGCCGGTCGGAAAGCCCAGGTAGTTCTCGATGCGGGCCGAGGCGCCGGCCTGGCCGCCGATGGCGCGCTGATCGAGCACCAGCGCCGACAACCCCTCCGACGCGGCATAGACGGCGGTCGCCAGCCCGGCCGGCCCGGCGCCGACGACCGCGACGTCGTAGATCTTCTCCGGATCGAGCTCCGGGGTGATGCCGAGGCACATCGCCGCCTCGGCCTCGGTCGGGCATTTCAGCACCGTCCCGTTCGGGCAGATCATCACCGGCAGATGGTCCACGGGGACGCCGAGACGCCGTATCACTTCCCGCCCGCCGGTCTCGCCGGCTTCGTCCGCATCCAGCACGGTATTCGGATAGCCGTTGCGGGTGAGAAAACCCTGTAGCCGGACCATGTCGGCCGAACCGGGATGGCCGACGAGAACCGAGCCGGCGCCCGCGGTCTCGATCAGGCCGACGCGGCGCAGGATGAAGGCGCGCATGATCGTCTCGCCGATATCGGCCGAACCGATGACCAGGGCGCGCAGATGGGCGGCGTCGAACGGCACCGCGGTGCAGCCCTCCGGCCCCGCCCGGCCGGCGGCCAGCGAGGCGCGGCCGGCAAGCTGGCTGACCTCGCCGGTGATCTGTCCGGGACCCTGCGCGACGATCGACGTTTCGTGTCCCAGTCCGTCCCGGCGCACCGCCTCGATCGAGCCTTGTAGAATGAGCCACGCCGGGACGTTGCGCTGCCCGGCGTCGAAGACGGTCTCGCCGGGCGCGAAGTCGCGGCTGTCGCCGCTGGCGAAGCGCCGCGCGGTCGCGATGTCGCCGGGGGACAGGGTGGGAAACATCTGCTCGCGGCGGGTTTCGATCAGGGACATCGCCTCTCTCCGCTGAAGATTGGGTGCTGCGGTCGATTAAGCCACGGCCGGCGGCGGATTGCACAGCCCTGCCGCGCCGCCTAGACTTACCGGTGAGTAGGAGGAGACAGTCAATGGATCTTCGCTTCACCCCGGAAGAGCGCGCCTTCCGCGAGGAAGTCCGCGCCTTCATCCGCGACAACCTGCCCGCCGACACGCGCGACCGCATGAAACTCGGGCATCCGCCGCGCAAGGAGGACATCGTCCGATGGCAGCGCATCCTGAACGCGAAGGGCTGGGCGGCGATGTCCTGGCCGAAGGAATGGGGCGGCCCGGGGTGGACCGCGATCCAGCGGATGATCTTCCTGGAAGAGAATTTGATGGCCCCTGCCCCCGAACTGCTGTCGTTCAACATCACGATGATTGGACCGGTGCTGATCCAGTTCGGCACCGAGGAACAGAAGCAGCGCTTCCTGCCGCGGGCGGCGAACCTGGATGACTGGTGGTGCCAGGGGTTTTCCGAGCCGGGGGCCGGATCCGATCTGGCGTCACTGAAGACGGCGGCGAAGCTGGATGGCGATCATTATGTGGTCAACGGGCAGAAGATCTGGACCTCGACCGCGCACAATGCCGACTGGTGTTTCGTTCTCGTGCGCACCGACCCGAACGCGCGCAAGCGGCAGGAGGGGATTTCGTTTCTTCTTGTTGACATGAAGACTCCCGGCATCACGGTGCGGCCGATTACTTCGATCGACGGAAGCCACCATTTGAATGAGGTGTTTTTCGACGATGTGCGCGTGCCCGTGTCGATGCGCGTGCACGCCGAGAACAAGGGCTGGGACGTGGCGAAATACTTGCTCGGCAACGAACGCACCGGCATCGCGCGACTGGGCAAGTCGCGCGAGCGGGTGCATGCGGCGATCGAGATGGCGAAGGAGGTGAATTTCAACGGCGCGCCGTTGATCCGGGACCAGACGTTCCGCCAGCGTGTGGCTCAGTTGCAGGTCGACATGAAGGCGCTGGAGATCACCCAGTATCGCGTCGTTTCGGCTTACGACAAGGCGAAGGGCGCCGGACGGCCGGACCCGCTGTCGTCCGTTCTGAAGGTAAAGGGCACCGAACTGCTGCAATCCACCACGGAACTGGCCGTCGATGTCGCCGGGCCGCTGGCCACGCCGATATGGGCCCGGGAACTGGAGGCGATGAACGAGCCGGATGAACTGATGGAAGCCGGCAGCGCCGGCACGTCCAGTTATCTGATGCTGCGCGCCGCCTCGATCTACGGCGGTACGAACGAGATCCAGAAGAACATTCTCACCAAGGCCGTGTTGGGGTTGTAATGGATTTTGAGCCATCCGACGACCAGCGGCTGCTGGTCGAAAGCGTGACGCGCATGCTGGGCGACACCTACGATTTCACCCGGCGCAAGTCGTATATGGCACTGCCCGAGGGATATTCTCCGGCGGTGTGGGCGCAGTTCGCCGAACTCGGCCTGCTCGGGCTGCCGTTCGCCGAGGAATACGGCGGGTTCGGCGGCAGCGCGCAGGAAGTCATGCTGGTGATGCAGGCGTTCGGCCGCGTGCTGGTGCTGGAGCCCTATTTCCCAACCGTGGTGCTGGGCGGTTCGGCCGTGAACCTGGCCGGTTCGGCGGCGCAGAAGCAGGCGATCCTGCCGGCGATCGCCGAGGGCGGCCTGAAGCTGGCGTTCGCCCATGGGGAGCGGCAGGCGCGCTACGACCTGACCGATGTGGTGACGACGGCGAAGCGCAACGGCGGCGGCTGGGTGCTGGACGGCTCGAAGACCGTCGTCTCGCATGGCGAAGCGGCGGACAAGCTGGTGGTCAGTGCCCGCACCGGCGGGGATCGTTACGATGAGGACGGGATCACGCTTTTCCTGGTGGATGCCGGCGGGTCCGGTGTGGCGCGCCGCGGCTATGTCAGCCGCGACGATACAAGGGCGGCGGATATTTCTCTGTCCAATGTCGCGGTCTCCGACGGCGATGTGCTGGGCGAGGTCGGCGGTGGCCTGCCGGTGATCCGGCGGGTGATCGAAGCGGGTATCGCCGCCACCGCCGGGGAAACCGTCGGCGCGATGGAAGCGATGAACGAAATGACTCTGGACTATTCAAAGACCCGGGTGCAGTTCGGCCAGCCCATCGGATCCTACCAGGTGGTGCAGCACCGGCTGGCGGACATGTTCATGGCGCAGGAACAAGGGCGCAGCATGGCGATGCTGGCGACCATGTCGATCGACAACCCGGACGATGCGGCCCGCGCCCACGACATCGCGCTCGCCAAGGTCGGCATTGGGCAGGCCGGGCGGTATGTCTCGCAGAGCGCGGTGCAGATGCACGGCGGCATTGGCATGACCGAGGAATACGCGGTCGGGCACTACTTCCGCCGGTGCATGGTGATCGAGCGGCTGTTCGGCGATCCGGCGTATTATCTGGCGCGGCTGGCGGCGGAAGTGGGGTAGGAGGCGGCCCAAGAGCATGCTTTGCAAGGCCTTCTGGCCAAGCGTGGCCGGGACACACCCCATAGGCGCTAGAGCGGTTTCAACCTGACTGGAAACGCCCACACCGTCATGGCCCGGCTTGTCCGGGCCACCTGTCGCGGCAGGTGCTTGCGGGGGTGGCCCGGACAAGCCGGGCCATGACGACAAGGCTACGTCCGCCGCGCTTCCAGTCAGGCTGAACATGCTCTGACTTAGCGAGATCGGCACCAGCGTAGATTTTGTGTCATGCCGGCCTTGTGCCGGCCATCTACGACTTTGCCGCCGCCACCACCGCAAGTCGTGCGTGGCCGGGCCAAGGCCGGCCATGACACGGTGGCAATGCCGGTGCGCAGGTCCGCTTAAATTAGCGCCTATGCGGCTCGTCCGGGCCACCTATGCCAGCACGTGCCGCGACAGGTGGCCCGGACGAGCCGGGGCATGACGAATGGGGAGAACGCCGTGCTTTGCGTGGTCCCTTGAAGTGACGCCTATGCGGACAGGCACGGCCATGATGGTAAGGGCATTCCAGTCAGCCTGAACATTCTCTAACCGGGATTTCAACCCGCTCCGCCAGCGCCTGACATACCCGCTCGATCACGCCGCCCCAGCCGCTGCGCTCGGTCTGCCGGAACAGCCGCATACTGGGGTACCATGGGGTGTCGTCGCGATCAAGAAACCACCGCCAGCAGGAATCGAACCGGTTCAGCATCCACACCGGCCGGCCCAATGCTCCCGCCAGATGCGCCACCGCCGTATCAACCGCGATCACCAGGTCCAGACCCATGATCAGACCCGCCGTATCCGCCCAGTCATGCAACCGGCCGGAGACATCGTGCAGCGCCGCGCCCTCCGGCAGCGCCGGCATCTGCGCCGCGGGCGGCCCAAGCTGCAACGAGACGAAACTGCACCCGGGCACCGAGAACAGCGGCGCCATGTCCGACAGCCGCATCGACCGCCGCTTGTCGATCGCCACGGCATGCGGCTGCGCGGTCCGCGATTTCCCGGCCCAGACCAGGCCGACCTTGAGGCCGGGCAAAGCATCGAGAAAATCCGCCCACGGCGCGGGATCGCCGCGCAGATAGAAGGCGGCCGACGGAATCGTCTCCAGTGTCGTGCCGAACGCAAAGGGCAGGCTCAGCAGCGGACAATGGTAATCGAAGGGCGGCAGGGCGCTGTCCTCATCGGACATCAGCACCGACACGCCGTCCAGAGTCGCCATCAGCCGGTGCAGCGGCTTCGGCACAACCAGCACGACGCGGCCTCCCGTCGCGGCAACCATCGGGACGTAGCGGCAGAATTGCAGGGTGTCGCCGAAGCCCTGCTCGGCATACAGCAGGACCGTCTCGCCGTGCAGGGCTTGGCCGATCCAGCGGGGCCGCGGCAGGTCGGGTGCGGGATTGGCCATGGCCTCGACCTTCCAGCGCGATTGGTACTGGCGCCAGCCTTCCTCCAACCGCCCCATGGTCAGCAGCGACAGGGCCAGATTGGCGCGCGCCTCGGCCGACTCCGGATTGATCGCCAGGGCCTTCCGGCAGCATTGCTCGGCCTCCTCCGGCCGCACCTGTTCCATCAAAGCCAGCGCCAGATTGCTGTTTCCCCGCGCGGGATCGGCTCCCAGGGCCAGTGCGCGGCGGAACAGGCCTTCGGCCTCCTCGACATGGCCGAGCAACTGCCGCACCGATCCCAGATTGAGCGTCGCATTGGGCTGCGCCGGGTCCAGCCGCAGCGCCGCGCGGAAACAATTCTCAGCTTCGGTGAGATGGCCGAGCGTGTAGTGGATCATCCCCAGGTTGTTCTGCGCATCCGGGCTTTCTGGATCGAGCCGCAGGGCCTCCCGCTGGCAGGCCTGCGCTTCCTCCGTGCGGCCTTGCGAGAACGCCGCCAGGCCTAGGTTTATCCAAGCTTCCTTGAACTCCGGATCGCGCGCGAGGGCCGATCGGTAATAGGGCTCGGCGTCCTCGACGAGTCCGCGGGAGTGGAGGTCGAAGCCGTGACTGTGTTCGGTTTGCGATAGGGTCGGAATCATGCGACCGCAGGTTGTGGTGATTGGGAGGTTCTACAAGATCATGTTGAAGAATTTTTTCGTACGGTAGAAGGGCCGCGCTTGTCGCCCAACGCGTCTCCCGGGCCGCCTGACCAGACCGGGACATGCCGATCCGCCAGCCTGTTCGGCGGTCGGCTGCGTCTTCGCCGATGGAACAAGGACGTGCTTTGTGTGTCATGGCCGGACCAAGCCCCGTGGCTAGGAAGAAAATAGGCTTGGCGGCCGGCCGAAACCCGGCCCGGTCCTCGATTTTCATCCAGGGTGGGTCGGCCGCGGGCCGGCGGCGAACTATCAGGAAACGGCGGCTGCGGAGAAAAATCTGGCTGGCCCGCCACGCTTTTATCGTCATGGCCGGCATGTCCCGGCCATCTTCGCACCCGCCGTTGAAGCGCGGATGGCCAGGCAACACCCGAGACTGCGTTTTCGCCCGGTGCGCGTCCCGCCGCGGCCTCGGGGGGCTCGGGGGGCTCCGGATGCAAGAAAGATGTTACACGGATTTCCACGGATTTAGCGCACAGATTGCACAGATCCCGGGCGCCGGGCCGTTGCCGGACAGCCCGGGGGTTTCGGCCAGATCCCGGCGCCGGTGCACCCGTTTCCGTCTGGCGCAGCGGCACGATCCAAGCCAAGTTCCTAATCTCTGTAATCCGTGCGCTTAATCCGTGAAAATCCGTGTAACATCTTTGCTTTTACAGGCAACACCCGAGACGGCGTTTCCGCCCGTTGCGCGTCCCGCCGCGGCTTCGGGCGCGGCTCCGGACTCAAAAAAGATGTTGCACGGATTTCCACGGATTAAGCGCACAGATTGCACAGATACCCGGCGTCGGGCCGTTGCCGGACAGCCTGGGGGTTTCGGCCAGATCCCGGCGCCGGTGCACCCGTTTCCGTCTGGCGCAGCGGCACGATCCAAGCCAAGGTCTTATCTCTGTAATCCCTGCGCTTAATCGGTGAAAATCCGTGTAACAGATTTTCTTTCCTTTTTCGGGACACGCCCGGCCATGACGGTGACGGCGAAAACCTTGCTCCGCATCCCATCGGCACCGCGCCGCGACAGGTCGCCCGGACGAGCCGCGCCATGACGGCTGATTTCTTGCGCGTTGCCTAACCCGCCTTCCGCACCACGATCGTCGTCCAAGCGCCCTGCGGAAGCAGCCGCACCAGCCGCAATCCCTGCCGGCGGTGCGCCGACAGCACCCACCTCGCCTGACCGGCCAGCAGCCCGGCCAGGATCGCCGTGCCTCCCGTAGCCAGATGCGCGGCGAGTTCCTTCGCCATCAGGCACAGCGGCCGCGCCAGGATGTTGGCGAACACCAGATCGTATGGCCCTCCTCCGCGCACCGCAGGATCGCGCCACCCGTCGGCCAGCACCGGCCGCACCAGGTGCCCCACCCCGTTCAACGCCGCGTTCTCCCGCGCCACCCGCACCGACCACGGGTCGACATCCGACGCCAGCACCGGACGGTTCAGCAGCCGCGCCGCCGCCATCGCCAGGATTCCCGATCCGGTCCCCAGGTCGAGCACCCGCCTCGGGCGCCGCCGCGCAACCTGTTCCAACGCGACCAGGCACCCGCGGGTCGAGCCGTGCTCGCCCGACCCGAACGCCAGTCCCGCATCCAATGTCAGCGTGATCCGGTTCGCCGCAACCGAACCGTCCACATGCGTTCCGCGCACGGCGAAGCGGCGGCCAATCAGCGTCTCGGGGAATGCTTCATAGGTGCGGGCCAGCCAGCCGCCGGCCTCCGTCGCCGCACGGTGCAGCACCGGCGTCACCCCGGTCACCGCCGCGGCCAGCGCCAGCCCGGCGGCCAGTTCCGCCTCGTCCGCGCCGATGGGTTTCACACCTTCGACCCGCCACACGCCGGTATCCTCGTCGAGGAAGAAGCCGACGGTCTGGCACGCGGTGAGGAACGCCGATTCGAACGCCTCCAGCGCGTCCTCCGGTACATCGACGGAGACGGTTTCCAGCGGGATCGGATGATTGGCCATCAGGCGCGCTCCACGAAGCGGTCAAGCACGCGCTTGTCGCCGGATGTCTCGAAATGCACGTCGAGCTTGTCGTCATCGACCGCCCGCACCGTGCCGTAGCCGAATTTCTGATGGAATACCCGCGCCCCCACCGGGATCGCATCCGCCCGCGCCGGGCGGCCGGGCTGCTCCCACGCCTCGATGACCCGCGGCCGCCGCGCCACCAGCGGAAACTGGCCGGAAAACGCCGTTGCCGCCGCCACGCGCTGGTCGCGAGCCACGTGAGAAGCCCCGGTCTGCTCGACATGCTCGGCGGGGATTTCGTCCAGGAACCGGCTGGGGATGCTGCTCTGCCAGTTGGCGTAGATGCGCCGGTTGGCGGCGTGGCTGACGATGGCCCGCCGCCGCGCCCTTGTCAGGCCGACATAGGCGAGCCGCCGCTCCTCCTCCAACCCCTTGTTGCCGCTTTCGTCCATAGAGCGCTGGTTGGGGAAGACGCCTTCCTCCCAGCCCGGCAGGAACACGGTGTCGAACTCCAGCCCCTTGGCGCCATGCAGCGTCATCAGGCTGACCTTGTCGCCGTCGGAGCGTTCCTCGTTCTCCACCACCAGTGCCACGTGGTCGAGGAAGCCGGCCAGGGTCTCGAAATCCGCCAGCGCGCGGACCAGTTCCTTCAGGTTTTCCAGCCGCCCCGGCGCCTCGGCGGATTTGTCCTGCTTCCACATCCCGGTGTAGCCGCTTTCGTCGAGCATGGTGGCGACGGTGACGACGTGTCCGTCCACCGCCAGCATCTCGCGCCACAGGCCCATCTGGCGCAGCAGGGTGCCGATGGCCTCCCTGACCTTGCCTTTCATCCCGCCGGTCTGCACCAGGTGCGCGGCGGCGGCGATCAGCGGCACGCCCATCGCCCGCGACGTCTCGTGCATCGTGCGCAGCGCCGAGTCGCCGACGCCGCGGCGGGGGACGTTGACGATGCGCTCGAACGCCAGGTCGTCGGCTGGCTGCACCGTGGCGCGCATATAGGCGATGGCATCGCGGATTTCGGCCCGCTCGTAGAAGCGCAGGCCGCCGACGACGCGGTAGGGGATGCCGATGGCGATCAGCCGCTCCTCGAAGGCGCGGGTCTGGAAGCCGGCGCGGACCAGCACCGCCATCTCCGCCAGGCTGTCGCCGCCGCGGCGCAGTTCCTCGATCTTGCCGGCGACCATGCGGGCTTCCTCGTCGGAGTCCCAAAGCTCGACGATGCTGACCTTCTCGCCGGCCTGCGCGTCCGCCCGGCCGGGGCGCAGGGTCTTGCCCAGCCGCCCCTCGTTATGCGCGATCAGGCCGGAGGCGGCGGCGAGGATCGACGCCGTGGACCTGTAGTTCGCCTCCAGCCGGACGATGCGGGCGTTTTCGAAATCCTTCTCGAATCGAAGAATGTTTTCCACCTCGGCGCCGCGCCAGGAGTAGATTGACTGGTCGTCATCGCCGACGCAGCAGATATTGCGGTGACCCTGCGCCAGCAGCCGCAGCCAGAGGTATTGCACCAGGTTGGTGTCCTGGTACTCGTCCACCAGGATGTAGCGGAAGCGGCGGTGGTACTCGGCCAGAATTTCCGGCTGCGTGCGCAGGATCTCCGTCATGTGCAGCAGCAGGTCGCCGAAATCCGCCGCGTTCAGCGTGCGAAGCCGATCCTGGTAGCCCGCGTACAGCGCCCGGGCGCGGCCGTTGGTGAAGTCGGAATCCTCGTTCGGCGTGATCCTGTCAGGCGTCAGGCCGCGATCCTTCCACCGCTGGATCACGCCCATCAGGCCGGCCGGTGTCCAGCGCTTGGTGTCGATGCGCTCGGCCTCCATCACCTGCTTCAGCAGGCGAAGCTGGTCGTCCGTGTCGAGAATGGTGAAGTTGGACGACAGCCCGACGTGTTCGGCGTGCCGGCGCAACATGCGGGCGCACAGGGCGTGGAAGGTGCCGAGCCACAATCCCTCCGCCGGCTGGCCGAGGATGGCGCCGACACGCTCGCGCATCTCGCGGGCGGCCTTGTTGGTGAAGGTGACGGCGAGGACCTGGTTGGGGAAGGCGCGCTTGGTCAGCAGGATATGGGCGAAGCGCGTGGTCAACACGCGGGTCTTCCCCGTGCCGGCGCCGGCCAGCACCAGCAGCGGACCATCGACGGTCTCGACGGCGGCGCGCTGTTCGGGGTTGAGGCGGGTCAGGTAGTCGGTCATGGAGTCGGACTGTGGGGCACGCGAGAGGATATAGGGCCTTCCCCCGGGCCGGGAAACCGCCTTGCCCGTCAAGCCGATCGGCTTGAGTGGCGCGCGGGTCCCGATGAACGGCAACGCTTCGGTCGGGTGTGTGACATGATGTCTTGACCACAACACTTTTTATCCGGTGCGGCGTAAACCGGCACCCCCGATGGTCGGCCGCCGGTGGGGATCGGCCGCGACCGCGTCCGCCGAGTGCTTTCGCCGCAGGTCCCGCGGCGCCCGCTTCCACACCGCCGCGTCGCGCCCGCCAGCGCCGACGTGATCGACCGGCGGCGCGCGCGTGCGGAACGATCCGCGGCGTGGCGCGCTTTACGCCCGATCGCGCGAGAGGAACCCCGCATGAAACTGTTCAAGTGCCAAAGCTGCGGCCAGGTGCTATATTTCGAAAACACACGCTGCGAATCTTGCGGCCATCCGCTCGGCTACCTGCCGCCCGTCATGACCGTCACCGCGCTGGAGCCGGACGGCGATCTGCTGCGTGCCCTCGCCGCACCCGACCGGCCGCTGCGCCTGTGCGACAACGCGGCGCACGACGCCTGCAACTGGCTGGTGGACGCCGATGGCCCGGGCACGCTCTGCCTCGCCTGCCGGCACAACCGCACCATCCCCGACCTGACGGTGCCGCTGAACCTGGAGCGCTGGACGCTGCTGGAACGCGCCAAGCACCATTTGTTCTACTCGCTGCTGCGCCTGAAGCTGCCGCTGACCAACCGCATCGACGACCCGGAGCACGGCCTGGCGTTCGATTTCCTCGCCGACACGCCGGACCCGACCACGCCCAAGGTGATGACCGGCCACGACAACGGGTTGATCACCATCGCCCTGGTCGAGGCCGACGACGCCGAGCGCGAACGCCGCCGCACCCAGATGCATGAACCGTATCGCTCGCTGCTCGGGCATTTCCGGCACGAGGTCGGGCATTATTTCTGGGACGTGCTGGTACGCGACGGCGGCCGGCTGGAGGATTGCCGCGCGGTGTTCGGCGACGACAGCCTCGATTACAACACCGCCCTGCAGACCCACTATCAGAACGGGCCTCATGCCGACTGGCAGGAGCATTACGTCAGCCGCTACGCCAGCACGCACCCGTGGGAGGACTGGGCGGAAACCTGGGCGCACTATTTGCATATCGTCGATACGCTGGAGATGGCCAGCGCCTTCGGCATCAAGGTGCAGCCGCGGATTTCCCGCGACGAATCGCTGGCGACGGTGATCAATCTGGACCCTTACGAGACCGCCGGCATGACGACGATCATCGACGCCTGGCTGCCGCTGACCTTCGCGATGAACAGCCTGAACCGGGCGATGGGCAACCCCGACCTGTATCCGTTCGTGCTGTCGCCGGAGGTGGTGACCAAGCTGAGCTTCGTACACGACGTCATCCACGGGCGGCCGGCGCCCTGACGCATGGCCGGTTGGCGTTCCCCGGCCCGCCCGTGATATCGTTGGTGCCGGAGGACGAATCCGATGGCACGCAAGACGGTGCTGGTTGCCGGCGCGACCGGCCTGGTGGGTTACGCCGCGCTGAAGCATTTCGCCGCCGAATCAGGCACGGCGGTGATCGCGCTGTCGCGCCGGCCTCCGCCGGACGTGCCGTCAGCGCGGCACCTCCCGCTCGACCTGACTGATGCCGCGGCGTGCGAGGCCGCGGCCGAGGCGCTGCGGGACGTTACCCACCTGGTCTACGCCGCATTGTTCGAGATGCCGGGGCTGGTTGAAGGTTGGCGCAACGACCAGCAGATCGACACCAACGACCGGATGCTGCGCAATCTGCTCGGGCCGCTGATGCGGGCGGCACCGGGGCTGCGGCATGTGACGTTGCTGCAAGGCACCAAAGCCTATGGCGTCCATATCCGCCCGCTGGCGGTGCCGGCGCGCGAGGGGCGGTCGGAATTGCGCGACCAGGCGAATTTCTATTGGAACCAGGAGGCTTACCTGCGCGCGGCGAGGCTTGGGCGGGACTGGGGCTTTACCATCCTGCGCCCGGTGCTGATCATCGGCGAGGCTATCGGCGGGGCGATGAACCTGATCCCCGCGCTGGGCGTGCACGCGGCGATCATGCGGGAACGCGGACCGATCCTGCCGTATCCCGGCGGGGCGGAGCGGGTCAGCCAGGCGGTCGATGCCGATCTGCTGGCGCGCGCCGTCGGCTGGGCGGGCGAGACGGAGGCGGCGCGGGATGAGACGTTCAATGTGACCAACGGCGACGTGTTCTCCTGGCCGAACGTCTGGCCGGCGATCGCCGATGCCGCCGGGATGCGGACCGGGCCGGACGAGCCGTTCCTGCTGCAATCGCTTGGCCGAGCTGACTGGGACCGCGCGCGGGAGCGTTACGGGCTGGTCTCGCCGGGGTTGGCGGAGTTCGTCGGGCTGTCGCTGGAATATGCGGATTACCAGATGCGGTACGGGCATACGGAGCCGGGGGCGCCGGCAATCGTTTCTACGGTGAAGATCGCGCAGGCTGGGTTTCACGAGGTGATGGACACTGAAGTGATGTTCCGCAAGTGGTTCAGGCTGTTCCAGAAGAAGCGGCTGCTGCCGGCCCGGTGACCGCCAGTCCAGAGCGGTTTCAGGCTGACTGGAAAGGTGGCGGACGTAGCCTGTTCATCATGGCCCGGCTTGTTGTTTAGACCGGAGACATTCCTGACGGGTGTTCGGAGACCTTCCTGACGGTTTAGGATCGCTGATGCAATGGAGCGTCGGCGATGCCTTGGAAGTCAGGAACGATCATGGACAGCCGGCTGGAATTTGTGCGTTTGGCTGAACAAGGGGACGTCAGCGTGGCGGAACTCTGCCGTCGCTTCGCGATCAGCCGGGAGACCGGCTTCCAGTATCTGCGGCGCTACCGCGAGAGCGGAGCAGACGGCCTCATAGACCGCTCCAGCCGGCCGTTGAACAGCCCCAACCGCTGTGCGCCCGCGGTCGAGAGCCGTATTGTCGAGCTGCGCGCCGAGCATCCGCGGTGGGGTGGCCGCAAGCTGGCGCGCCGGCTGCGCGACCTCGGCGTCGCGAACGTTCCGGCGGTCTCCACGGTGACCGAGGTGTTACGCCGTAACGGCAAGCTGGACCCGGCCGAGACCGCCAAACACCGGCCATTCGAGCGGTTCGAGCGAGGGGCGCCGAACGAGCTGTGGCAGATGGATTTCAAGGGTCATTTCGCGATGCAGCAGGACCGCTGCCACCCGCTGACGGTGCTGGACGACCACAGCCGCTACTCGATCGGGTTGATCGCCTGCGCCGACGAGACCGAGCAGACAGTCAAGGGGCATCTGACCGGACTGTTCCGCCGCTATGGCCTGCCGGAGGCGATGCTGGCCGACAACGGCTCGCCATGGGGGGGCAGCGGGGCGATCGGCCATACGGCGCTGGAGGTGTGGCTGCTGCGGGTTGGCATCCCGCTGCTGCATGGCAAGCCGCGGCATCCGCAGACGCAGGGCAAGGAGGAGCGGTTTCACCGCACGCTGGATGTCGAACTGCTGCAAGGCAACCGCTTTGCCGGCCTGGCGGCCAGCCAGATCGGGTTCGATGCATTCCGCCGGGTCTACAACACCGAGCGCCCGCACGAAGGGATCGGCATGGCGGTGCCGCAGAGCCGCTACCGCGCGAGCCAGACGGTGTTTCCCGAGCAGCTTGCGGAGCCGGAATACTACGCGACGGACGTGGTGCGCCGGGTGCATCAGGACGGGGCTGCAAGCCTCCGCGGCTGGCGGGTGAAGCTGTCACAGGCGTTTGGCGGCCTTGATGTAGCGTTCCGACCGACCGCCACGGATGGTGTGTGGCAAGTGTATTTCATGCGCTTTCTGATCGCGGAGGTCGACCTCCGCGATCAGAAAGGCCAAACAGCAGCCGTCAGGAAGGTCTCCGAACGTACGTCAGGGATGTCTCCGGTCTAAACACTTGTCCGGGCCACCCCCGCAAGCACCTGCCGCGACAGGTGCCCGGACAAGCCGGGCCATGACGGTGTTAGCGTTTCCAGTCAGCCTGAAAACGCGCTAATTACAAACCGTTCGCATTCCCTCCTCGACAAACGCGGCGAGGGCACGGGCCTTTGCTGATGGCATCCGCCCCGTCGGATACACCGCGTACAGATCGACCGGCGGCAGCGACCAATCGCTGAGCACCCGCCGCACCTCGCCGGAGACGAGTTCCGGTGCGAACATCCACTCCGATCCGACCGCCAGGCCGCCTCCGGCCAGCACGGCGGCGCGAACGCCCTCGGCCGCGCTGAGCCGCAAACGCCCCGAAACCCGGACGGCGACCTCCTGGTCGGCTTTGCGAAGCGTCCAGGCGTCTCCGCCGCCGGCCTGCGCATAGACGATCGCATCGTGCCCGGCCAACTCGGCGGGGCTGGCCGGCATGCCCCGCCGATCAAGGTAGGACGGCGCCGCCACGATCACACGCGGCGCCGAGGCCAGCCGGCGCGCGGTCAGCGTGGAATCCTCGAGCGAACCCATGCGGAACGCGAGGTCGATCCCCTCCTCCACCAGGTCGATGATCCGATCGTCCAGCACCACGTCCATATCAAGCCCCGGGTGCCGGGCGAGATATTCGGGCAGCCGAGGCACGATGTGCAGCCTCGCGAAGGTGACCGTGGCGCAGACGCGCAAGCGGCCGGTCAGGCCCGCGGCGGCCCCGCGGGCCGACAGATCGGCTTCGTCCGCTTCCGCAATGGCCCGCTTCGCGCGGTCGTAGAACAGACGTCCGGCCTCGGTCGGGGCGAGACCGTGCGTGGATCGCATGAGCAGCCGCACGCCCAGCCGATCCTCCAACTGTGCCACGGCCTTGGACACCGCCGGCTGGCCCAGGTTCAGGGCACGCGCGGCTGCCGAGAAGGATCCCGTCTCGAACACGCGCACCAGGGTTTCCATTGCGGCCATGCGATCCATGGTCATGCCCTCCGGGAATAACCATTATGGCCCGGCGCGGTCTGCCGTGCCACTCCGTCGCGTACCATATTTCACGCAGCGCTAGGTCCGGCGCCACTTGGACGGAGGAGTTTCACGTGTCGCTGCAAGCAAGACTTGATGCGTTCAAAGCCGATTTCGAGGCCGGCAAGCCACCCTATAATGCGCCGCGTTCAGCGATCGACGTCATGCACCGCGCCACGGCGGAGCTGATCGCTTCGGGCGCGGCCAATCAGGCTCGCAAGGTGGGCGAGGTCGCCCCGGCGTTCGTCCTCAAGGATCCGGACGGAAAAGCGGTTTCGGAGAAGGAACTGCTGGCGCGCGGACCCTTGGTGGTCAGCTTCTACCGCGGGGTCTGGTGCCCGTATTGCAACATGGAGTTGCAGGCGCTTCAGGCGGCGCTGCCGGCCATTCGGGAACTGGGCGCGAGCCTTATTGCGATTTCGCCGCAGAACCCGGTCAACAGCCGCAAATCGATGCGCGACAATAAGCTCGAGTTCCCGATTCTGTCGGATATCCGTAACGACGTGGCCGCCGCCTTCGGCTTGCGGTTCAGGCTGCCCGATTACCTCATCGAATTGTACAAGGGCTTCAAGAACGACTTGCCCGCATTCAACGGCGATGACAGTTGGACGTTGCCGATGCCGGGTCGTTTCGTCATCGCCCGGGACGGTGTGATCCAGTATGCCGAGGTCAATCCGGACTACACGAAGCGGCCCGATCCGGAAGAACTTCTGCCGGCGCTGCGCGGCCTGACCGCCCGCGCGGCCTGACAAGACCGCTGATTCCGCCCTCCCGGCCCGGGAGGGCGGACGCGATCGGCCTACAGCCCTTCTCGCACCACTGGATTGGCCAGGGTGCCGATGCGCGCCACTGCAGCGGGTAAGTGCCGCGACAGGTGGCCCGGACGAACCGGGCAATGACGGTTATGACGAGAGTCGCTCTCAACGCGGTGTGGTATTATACTGGTCCGCGTTGAGGTTACCTCGCCCGACGCGGCGCTGTGTTCAAAAACTCATGCAATTGCTGCGCATAGAAGGCGGCATTGCTTGTGGTGCCATGGCCCGAAGTCTTCGCGCTTGCCGGAATCAGGTAAATCCGCCCGTCCTTCACATGCCTCATCGCCTCGACGAGCGCGCCCGTCTCTGGCGGATTGCGCTCATCATCGGCGGAATTAATCGCCAGCACCGAAGCCTGTATGCTTTCGAGCAAGGGCGCCGCGTTAAAACCACGAGATGACTGCCACTGATAGATGAAGTCGTTGGCATCCCCCGGTGGTGGCGCAGCCAGCCGCGTCTCCACCAGCTTGTCCGCAAGAGCGCTGGTCGGTGCCGCCGCCTGATAGCTCAACGTGCCGCCGTTGGTCGCGATGCCGAACATCACATTGGCCAATCTCAGCGACGGCGGCGGTGCGGTGTAGTAGCCGTCCTTATAGGCCGGGTCCTGCTTGATACTTTCCAGCAACATGCGCCGCATCATCCAGTTGCGCCCCGACATCTCCGTTGGCTGCGACGCCATCGGGACCAACGCGTCCATCATGTCCGGATGGAATTCACCCCACATCCAGGTCTGCATGCCGCCCATCGAATTGCCAATCACAAGGCGCAAATGGTGCACACCTAACGCCTCCGTCACCAGGCGAAACTGGCCCTGCACCATGTCGCTATAGTCATATATCGGGAACTTCGTGCGCAGGCCGTCCGAGGGCCTGGCGGAACGGCCCGTGCCGATCGCATCAGGCAGAATGATGAAATAATGCGCCGCGTCCAGCGGCTGCCCGGCGCCAAACAGAGTGCCGGCAAAGGCCGCGGTCAGCATGCTATTGCCCGAGCCAAACGTGCCGTGCAGTACCAGCACCGGTTCGCCCCTTGGGTCGCCCACGGTTGTATAATGCAACTTCAGCTCCGCCATCACCTCGCCGGTGTGGAACGCGAAGTCATGCGCCACCCAGTCATGTTCCTGAGGCGTTGGATAATCGGCAGCCTCCGCGAGAGATGCGCTCATCAACAATGCTACAGCGAGTGCCATACCGGACTTGAGAGCAGAGATCACGCCAACCCTCATTTTTTGTTCTCAGCAGCGGCGAGCGTGGCCAGGGTCCGATCTGTCGTCAAGTAACAGCTTGGTTCGCGATTCGTATCGCCGACGGAGTTTTAACCGGATGAAGCTTCCTCCGCTTGCTCTGAGCTAAAAGCGGAAGTCGAACCATAAGGATCGACGAATGACCAACAGTTACGCCATTTTGCTACTGCCCGCCATGGACTGGCGGCGGACACGATTGGCCTATAACATCCCGCATTGACTTCGAATGTCGGTCCGCGCCGCACCGTTACGCCGAGGAAGGTCGGCATCCACGCCTTTTGCTTGTCTGATCAAGGGCGTGGATGGCGGGCCTGCGCCCCGTAGACGTTAAATCAGCGCGCCGATCGGCGTTTGTGTCATGGCCGGATTCAGTCAGGCCATCCACTACTTGCGGTGCTGATCGGGGCAAAGTCGTGGATGGCGGGCACAACGCCGGCCATTGCACGGGGACGGAGCGGCGCGCCGCCGGGACTATCTTAACGCCTGTGAGACCTGCGCCCGCGATGACGGCGGGAAAACCGCGCCCATCGGTCAAACTCAACGCGGATTGGTATTACACCCCCTCCCGCACCACCGAATTGGTCAGGGTGCCGATGCCGCTGATTTCGACCTCGATCGTATCCCCATGCTTCATGTTGGCGGTGGCGCCCTCGGTGCCCATCCACACCACGTCGCCGGGATACAGCGTCAGGCGCGTGGTCATCGCCACCAGGTAATCGACCACGCCGAAGATCATGTGGTTGGTCGGAAATTCGATCTTCTGCTCGCCGTTCAGCCGGATCCTGGTGACCAGGTCATCGAGTTTGACATCCGTCTCGATCCACGGGCCCATCGGCTTGAACGTATCGGTATTCTTCGACCGCCACATCGTCCGATCGGATTTCTGCCATGTCCGCTCGCTGACGTCGTTGCCGATGGTATAGCCGAGAACCGCGGACAGAGCATTATCCTGCGTCAGGTTCTTGCACTTGCGGCCAATGACCACGACCAGTTCGCCCTCGTACTGGACCTGCTCGGTGGCATCCGCCGGGATCACGATCGTTTCTTCATGCGCGATCAGCGCATTGCCGGCGCGATAACCGATCTCCGCGCGGGTCGGCAGGTTGGGCTGCTGTCCGACTTTTTCGGCGACTTCGCGGACATGCTCCGGATAGTTCATGCCGGCTGCGTAAAAAGTGGGCGGGATGACCGGCACCAGCAGTTTCACATCAGCCAGTTTCAGCCGTGCGCCGGTGCGTTCCCACGCTTCGAACGGGGATCCGCGCACCGGGATGACGGTGTCGTCCTCGACGACTGCATAGGATGGCGATCCGTTCAGTTGAATCCGCGCCCAACGCATTTGTTCCTCCATAGTCCATGCCGTATCTACGGTCGCCCGCCCGGTTCGAGCCACCGCGGCAACCGGGTGCGGCGACAGGTGGCCCGGACAAGCCGGGCCATGACGTCAGTGACGTCAGTGGTTGCCGCGACGGGAGTGGCCGCCGTAAACTCATCCCGACCCAATCAGTCGAACCCAAGTTCCTCCGTCATCCGCGCCCGCATCAGGAACTTCTGCATCTTCCCGGTCACCGTCATCGGGAATTCCTCCACGAACCGGATATACCGCGGCACTTTGTAATGCGCGATCTGGTCCTTGCAATACGCCTTCACCTCGTCCTCGGTCAGCACTTCCCCGGAACGGAGCTTGATCCACGCGCACAGTTCCTCCCCGAACCGCTGGTCCGGCACGCCGAACACCTGGACATCCAGGATCGCGGGATGGCCGTACAGAAACTCCTCGATTTCGCGCGGATAGACGTTTTCCCCGCCGCGGATCACCATGTCCTTGATCCGGCCGACAATCGCGCAATACCCGTCCGCGTCCATCGTCGCCAGGTCGCCGGTATGCATCCAGCCGGCATCGTCGATCGCCTCGTTGGTCTTGTCCGTGTCGGCCCAGTATCCTTGCATCACCGAGTAGCCGCGAGTGCAGAACTCGCCCTTCTCGCCACGCGGGACGATGCGGCCATCGGCGTCGATGATCTTGATCTCGACATGCGGATGCGCCCGGCCGACGGTGCTGACCTGCTGTTCCAGAGTATCGCCGATGCGGGTCTGCGTGCTGACGGGGCTGGTTTCGGTCATGCCGTAGCAGATCGTCATTTCGGTCAGGTGCATGTCGCGGATGGCGCGGCGCATCACCTCGATCGGACACGGCGCGCCCGCCATGACGCCGGTGCGCAGGCTGGTCAGGTCGAACGTCTTGAATTCGGGATGATCCAGTTCGGCGATGAACATCGTCGGCACGCCGTAAAGCGATGTGCAGCGATACGCCGCCACCGCCTGCAACGTCGCCAGCGGATCGAAGCCCTCGCCCGGGAACACGATGGCGGAGCCGTGCGTGACGCAGGCCAGCACGCCGATCACCATGCCGAAGCAATGATACATCGGCACCGGCACGCACACGGCGTCGCGTTCGGTATAGTTCAGCACCTCGCCGATGAAGTATCCATTGTTCAGGATGTTGTGGTGCGTCAGAGTTGCACCCTTGGGTTGTCCCGTCGTCCCTGAAGTAAACTGTATGTTGATCGGGTCATCGAACTGCAGCAACGTCGCCAGTTCCCGCAGCCGTTCGACATGAACGTCCCGGCCATGATGCGCCACCTTCTCGAACGCGAAGGTGCCGGACGCGTCGCCGCCGATCTGGATGACCGCTCGCAACGCCGGCAGGTGCAAGGCATGCAGTTCGCCGGGATGCGAGATCGCCAGTTCCGGCGCCAGCGAGTTGAGCATGCCGATATAGTCGCTGGTTTTGAACTGCGTCGCGGTAATCAGCGCCTTGCAGCCGACTTTATTCAGCGCGTACTCGACTTCGGACAGCCGGTAGGCGGGGTTGATGTTGACCAGGATCAGCCCGGCCTTTGCCGTGGCGAACTGGGTGATGATCCATTCCGCATTGTTCGGCGACCAGATGCCGATGCGATCGCCCGGTTGCAGGCCGATGGCGATCAGCCCGGCGGCGAAGGCATCGACGCGCTCGGCCAGTTCCGCCCAGGTCCACTTGATCCCCTGCTGATGCACGACCAGCCCGGTCCGGTCCCCCCAGCGGGCAACGGTGCGGTCGAACTGGACCCCGATCGTATCGCCAAGCATCGGCTGGTCGGAGGCACCGTGCGCATAGCTCAGCGCGGGGTCGGTCATTGATTGACTCCATTGGGACGCAGTGGTGATGGCGCTTCGCTTACAACGGCGCGACAGTCAGGTCCATGTACATCGTCGGACTGTTCACGGCCGCATGCCGAATGCACTCGGCCCCGGGGTTCGCAACGGTGCCGCGAGGTTGGCGAAGTCGCACAGCAACTTGCGCGTGTCCCTCGGGTCGATCACGTCCTCCACCCAGAACGCCTCGGCGGTGCGATACGGAGACCGCAGCCGATCGAGCCGTTCCTCGATCTCCGCCAGCTTCGCGTCCGGGTCCGGGGCGGCGTCGATCTCGGCGCGATAGGCCGCCTCGATGCCGCCTTCAAGCGGCAGCGACCCCCAACTGGCGGACGGCCAGGCGTAGCGCAGACACAGATGCCCGACCGGCTGGTGGCCGAGGCCGCCGACGCCGTAGCAGTTGCGCACGATGATGCTGCACCACGGCACCGTGGTCTGGTTGATCGCCGCCAGGGCGCGCACGCCCCAGCGGATCACAGCGCTGCTCTCCGCCTTGAGGCCGACCTGGAACCCGGGGCAATCCACCAGGTGCACGATGGGCAGATGGAAAGTCTGCGCCATGTCGACGAAGCGGATGATCTTGCTGCATGCGTCCGCGGTCCAGGCGCCGCCGTCGAACAGCGGGTCGCCGGCCAGCACCGCCACCGGCCAGCCGTCCAGGCGGGCGAAGCCGGTGATGATCGAGCGGCCGAACAGCGCGCCCATCTCGAAGAACGTCTCCTTGTCGAATACCGAAGAAACGATCCGGCGCATGTGGTACGCCTGCTTCTTCACCTTCGGAACCGCTGCGATCAGCTTTTCATCCCGCCGGTTCGGATCGTCCCAGCCGCGCAGCCGCGGCGGCACGTCGTGGATCGATCCCGGCAGATAGGACAGGAACCGGCGTGTCGCGGCGAAGGCCTGCTCCTCGGTATCGACGGCGTGGTCCACCGCGCCGCATGACAACTGGATCTGCCAGCCGCCGAGTTCCTGCTTGCTGCGCGGCTCGCCCAGCCGTTCCACCACCGGCGGGCCGGCGACGAACACGGCGGCGATGTCCTTGACCATGACCGAGTAATGCGACGCCGCCAGCCGCGCCGCCCCCAGCCCGGCGACCGAGCCAAGCCCGAGTGCCACTACCGGCACCTGTGACATCTGGTTGGCAACGAGGTCGAAAGACGTCGTCTCGGTCAGGCCGCCCGGCAGGTTGGCCCGTCCGCTGGTCTCGATCGTCTTGACCGACCCCCCCCCGCCCGAACCCTCGATCAGCCGGATGATCGGCATGCGGAATTGCGTCGCGATCTCCTCCGACATCTTGGGCTTGCCCTTGATGGCGGCGTCCGCGGAACCGCCGCGCAGGGTGAAGTCGTCGCCGGCGATGACGACCGGGCGACCATCGACGGTGCCGCGGCCGAACACGCAGTTGGCCGGGGTGAAACCGGTGATGGCGCCGTGCGCGTCATAGGTGGCCTTCCCGGCGATGCCCCCGATTTCCTGGAAGCTGTCGGGGTCGAGCATGCGGTCGATCCGCTCCCGCACCGTCAGCCGCCCGCCGGCGTGCTGCCGGGCGACGCGTTCCGCTCCGCCGAGTTCGCGGGCGAGCGCCCGCCGGTGGCGCAGTTCCGCCAGTTCCGGTTCCCACCCGGCGGCGGAGGCGCGCGGCGGGGCGGCGTGCGGCGGGGGCGCGATGTCGTCGGCCATGCGTTTCCTGTCCGTATTCTTCGGTCGTTGCCGGACAGGCTATGGATGAACCGGGGCGGGTGCAACTTCCCCGCGGCGAGGGCTTGCAAATTTGCAGTTGAACTCCTATATCCTGCAAAACCGGAGACACAAGATGCTGGCTGCCGAGGAGAAGGTCACGGTCGCTTCGCCCGCGATCGACCCCGTCGCCGCGCTGCGCGGCTTTTTCCACATCGCCGATGCATGGGGCATCTCGGCGGAGGAAGCGCGCATCATTCTCGGTGCTCCGGCCGAGCGCACCTACTACGCATGGCGCGCCGGCAAGGCGGTGCGCGTGCCGCCCGACACGCTGCGGCGCATCGGCTACGTCGCCGGCATCTTCAAGGCGCTGCAAATCCTGTACTCGGACGCCGGGCTCGCCGACGGCTGGATCAAGCGCCCGAACCGGGCGCTGGGCGGGCAGACACCGCTGCAGCGCATGTGCGCCGGGGATGTCACCGACCTGGCCGCGGTGCGCGGCTACCTCGACGCGGCGCGGGCGCCTTGGAGCTGAGGCGTGGCGGTGCGCCGTATCGACTGGCCGCGGGCGTGGCGGATCATCGCCTCGCGCTATCCGCCGATAAACCTGTTCGAGCGGCTGACTCCGGACCCGGCGGTGTGGGACGCGCTGATCGCGCTGGAGCAACTCACCAACCCCCGGGTGCGCGATGAGGTCGGCGACATCACGCTGGTAGCGCCCGAGGACCGGGTGTCCGGTCCGGGTGCCGGCTACGTCATGGCATCGTTCACCCACCTGAACCGCAGGGGATCTCGGTTCAGCGATGGCACGTTCGGCGTCTACTACGCCGCCGCGGAGCTGCCGACCGCCATCGCCGAAACGGTGCATCATTTCGAGGCGTTCGCCCGGGACAGCGGCGACCCGCCGCGCATGGAGGACATGCGGGTGCTGGTGGGCGCGGTCGCGGAGGCGTTCGAGGACGTTGCCGCCCTTGCCGAACCCGAACGCTCGCGGGTGCTCGATCCGGACGACTATGCGGCGTCGCAGACGTACGGGCGTGCGCTGCGGGATGGGGGCGCGATGGGCGTGGTGTATCCGAGCGTCCGGCGGGCCGCGGGAACGTGCATCGGGGCCTTCAGGCCGCGGGCGGTGGGACTGCCCCGGCAGGAGCGGCATCTGAAATACCGGTGGAACGGGGAGCGGGTAGATCGTTATTTCGATTACCGGCGGGATGCGTGGGTCGCGTTGTAGGCTGCCCTCGGCCGCTCCATCGTCATGGCCAGGCTTGTCGCGGGGGACTGTCCTTTTGTGTCATGGCCGGCCTTGTGCCGGCCATCCCCGACTTTGCCGCCGGCAGCACCACAAGTCCCGGGTTGCCGAACCAAGGCCGGCCATCACACGGGGGCGATGCCGGGGCGCAGGTCCGCTTGAGTTGGCGCCTGTGCGGGCAAGCCGGGCCGTGACGCAGAGCAAGGCCTGGCGAGCTAGAACAGGCGGCCGCCAGGCTAAGACCGTTGCAGAATCAGCAAGTCCAGCGAGGCCGGCTCCCGGATCCCCAGAATCGTCAGCCCGGCGTGGGCCTGTCCGCGATGGTGGGCCTGATGGTTGAAGAAATGAGTCAACGCCGGCCCCAGTGCATGGTGAAACGTTTTTCCGGTGGAGTTCTGATATTCCAGCAAACGATCGTACTCATCGTCCGCCAGCCCGGTGACGAAGCCGTGGATCCGGTCGTCCTCCTGCTCGCGCGCCGTCCGCAATTCGTGAAAATCCTCGTGCAGGATCTGGTTCAGCCGCTCCGGCCGCGGCCCCTCCCCGGTCATCCGCCGCATCCAGATGTAATCTGCGACCAACAGATGGTTCAGCGTCCCGTGCAAGCTGCCGAAGAACAGGCCGATGGGCCGTTTGCGATTGTCGTCCGGCAGCGACGCGGCGTCGTCGTAGAGCCGCCGGTTGGCCCAGCGGTTGTACTGCGCGAGCTCGTCGAAATGCGCTTTCAACATTGTCGCCTCCCGTCGTTGGAGCCGCCGATCCTGACGCGTTCCGGCCGGGAACGCCACAGGCGGGTGCCCCTTTTGGCAACCGCGGGCCGCACGGGGTGATTTGACTACCCACTCCGGACCTTACCGGAGTCGCAAACGCTGGGGAGGAATGATGCAGGACGGTCAGAGCGCCCGGCGGCGCACGGCGAGCGACAGGGCGTTGAAATTCATCAACAGACCGAGCCGGCATCGGCTGATGCGCAGATAGGTCAGCAGTTGCGCCTCGTGCAACGACCCGAGGTGCTCCACGGCCTTGAGTTCAAGCAGGACCTCGCCCCGAACGATGATATCCGCCCGATAGCCGGACGCGATGTCGATCCCGTTGTAGTGGATCGGCAAGTAAACCTCCTGTTCGAACGGGACGTTGGCCAGTGAGAGCTCATGGCACAGGCAGCGGCGATAGACGGATTCGAGAAGCCCCGGGCCGAGGTTGCGGTGTACCCGCATGGCCAAACCAATGATATTGTAGGTTAGATCTCCATTGTGGTTGGGTTCGAGGTTCATGCGGCAGATCCCATTCTTTGAAGGCAGGATCGGTTGAATAGGTTGATAAATGGTTAATTCGTTGCCTGGATAAGGAAAGAAAAGCTGTTACACGGATTTTCACGGATTAAGCGCACGGATTACAGGAATTGAGACCTTGGCTTCGATCATGCCGCTACCTGACGGAAACGGGCGCACCGGCGACGGGACCTGACCGAAACCCCAGGGCTGTCCGGCAACGGCCCGACGCCCGGGATCTGTGCAATTTGTGCGCTTAATCCGTGAAAATCCGTGTAACATCTTTCTTGCGTCCGGAGCCCCCCGAAACCGCGGCGAGACGCGCAACGGGCGGAAACACCGTCTCGGGTGTTGCCCGTAAAGCAAAGATGTTACACGGATTTTCACGGATTAAGCGCACGGATTACAGAGATTAGGACCTTGGCTTCGATCGCGCCGCTGCGCCAGACGGAAACGGGTGCACCGGCGACGGGATCTGGCCGAAACCCCCGCGCTGTTCGGCAACGGCCCGGCGCCGGGATCTGTGTAATCTGTGCGCTTAATCCGTGGAAATCCGTGTGACATCTTTCTTGCATCCGGAGCCACGCCCGAGGCCGCGGCGGGACGCGCAACGGGCGGAAACACCGTCTCGGGACCGGACCAGGCTATTGCCGCCCAAACGGCAGACGCCGCAGCCACAAATCAATGACGCGCATACCGCACAGGCGACTGGTGTTGTGGACCCGACTACCGACAAGAGCCGAACCGCCGTGATCCGGCACGTGTACCGATTGAGCTTCGGGCGCTCCTGCGATTTCGCCGTGATTGGAGCTGCCGCGTTTCCCTCCCGCCGCGGCCTGGCAACATAGATCGACTACAACACGCGGGGCGACCGGCCCTGCCCGCCAATGCCCTCTTGGCAACCGTGGTCCCTTTCGCCTTAGTTCGGTCCCGCATGCTCGGATTCATCGCCTCCCGCCTGCTCCAGGCCATCCCGGTCCTTCTGGTCGTCGGCTTCATCGCCTTCGCCCTGTTCAACTATGTCGGCGACCCGGTGAACATCCTGCTCGGCCAGGACCATACCGAGGCGCAGCGCTTGGAGCTCATCCGCCAGCTTGGGCTGGACCAGCCGTTCTTCGTGCAATACGGCCACTTCCTGTGGAACGCGCTGCACGGCCGGTTCGGTATCAGCTACCGGCTGGCGCAGCCGGTCTCCTCGCTGCTCGCGGAGCGGCTGCCGGCGACGCTGGAACTGGCGATGACCGCCTCGGTGCTGGCGCTGTGCATCGGCGTGCCGATGGGTGTCTATACCGGCATCCACCGCAACACGTGGCTGTCGCGGCTGTTCATGATGGTCAGCCTCATCGGCGTCTCGCTGCCGACATTCCTCGTCGGCATCCTGCTGATCCTGGTGTTCTCGGTCTGGCTCGGCTGGCTGCCCAGCTTCGGCCGCGGGCCGGTGGTGCATGTCGGGCCGTGGTGGACGACCGGGTTCACCTCGCTGGCCGGACTGCGGGCGCTGATCCTGCCGGCGATCACCCTCGGGCTGTTCCAGATGACCCTGATCATGCGGCTGGTGCGGGCGGAAATGCTGGAGGTCCTGCGCACCGACTACATCCGCTTCGCCCGGGCTCGCGGGCTGACCGAGCGGACAATCAACTTCGGCCATGCGCTGAAGAACACGCTGGTGCCGGTGATCACCATCATCGGGCTGCAGTTCGGCGGCATCGTCGCGTTCAGCCTGGTGACGGAGACGGTGTTCCAGTGGCCGGGCATGGGGCTGCTGCTGGTGCAGTCGGTGGCGGTGTCCGATATCCCGGTGATGTCGGCCTACCTGATCCTGACGGCGCTGGTCTTCGTGCTGATCAACCTGGCGGTCGATCTGCTGTATTACGCCGTCGATCCGCGGCTGAGGGCAACGCGGTGATGCTCGGCCGGGCGTGGGACAGCGACCTGGCCTACAGCTTCCGCGCCTCGCCGATGGCGGTCGCGTCCGCGGCGGTGGCGCTGATCCTGGTCGTCGCGGCCGTGCTCGCGCCGTGGCTTGCACCGCACGACCCGATGGACGTGGCGTCCTTGTCCCTGCTGGACAGCTTCAAGCCGCCCATCGGCGCCGCGGACGCGGACTGGTCGAACCCGCTGGGGACCGACAACCAGGGGCGCGACGTGCTGTCGGCGATCATGTACGGCCTGCGGATCAGCCTGCTTGTCGGCGTGTCCTCGGTGCTGTTCGCCGTGGTGACCGGTGTCGGCATCGGGCTGCTGGCGGGCTATGCGGGCGGCGCGATCGATACCGTGCTGATGCGGGTGGCCGACGTGCAACTGACGTTTCCCTCCATCCTGACCGCTCTGCTGGTGGACGGAGTGATCGACGCGGCGCTGCCGCACACGATGCGGGACGCGGTGCAGATCGACGTCATCATCTTCGCCATCGGCATCAGCCTGTGGCCGAACTTCGCCCGCACCGTCCGGGGTTCCACATTAGTGGAGCGCAACAAGGACTACGTCCTGGCGGCGCGGATCATCGGCGTGCCGTCCTGGCGGATCATGCTGTCGCATGTGCTGCCCAACGTCATCGGGCCGGTCATGGTCATCGGCACGCTGGGTCTCGGCATGGCGGTCATCGCCGAGGCGACGCTATCGTTCCTGGGCGTCGGGCTGCCGCCGACGCAGCCGTCGCTGGGCACGCTGATCCGGTTCGGCGACGACTTCCTGTTTTCCGGCCAATGGTGGGTCACCGTCTTCCCCGGCCTCACGCTGGTGCTGCTGGTGCTGGCGATCAACCTGCTGGGCGACTGGCTGCGCGACGCGCTGAACCCGAGGCTGCGCTGATGCCGTTGCTTGCGGTGCGCGACCTCACCGTCGAGTTCCCCGGCCGCCGCGGCGTGCTGCGGGCGCTGGACCGCGTGTCGTTCGATATCGCAGCCGGCGAAGTGTTGGGCGTCGCCGGTGAATCCGGCGCCGGCAAGTCGCTGACCGGCGCCGCCATCGCCGGCCTGCTGGAGCCTCCCGGCCGCATCGCCGGCGGCGAGGTGGTGTTCGACGATCAGCGCATCGACACCTTGGGTCCGGAGGCGCTGCGGCGCATCCGCGGGCGGCGCATCGGCATGATCTTCCAGGACCCGCTGACCACGCTGAACCCGCTTTACACCATCGGGCGGCAGTTGACCGAGACGATGCGGACCCACCTGTCGCTGTCCGATGCCGAGGCTCGCCGCCGCGCCGTCGGCTGGCTCGACCGTGTCGGTATTCCCGCCGCCGCCCAGCGGATCGACGCCTATCCGCACGCGTTCTCCGGCGGCCAGCGGCAGCGCGTGGTGATCGCCCTGGCGCTGTGCGCCGAACCCGCGCTGGTGATCGCGGACGAGCCGACGACCGCGCTGGATGTCTCCATCCAGGCGCAGATCATGGCTTTGCTGAAGGAACTGACCCGGGACCACGGCACCGCCGTCATGCTGATCACGCACGACATGGGGGTGCTCGCGGAGACCGCCGATCGGCTGGCCGTGATGTATGCCGGGCGGGTTGCGGAGATCGGCCCCGTGGCCGAGGTGATCCGCCACCCGGCACATCCCTATACAGAGGGCCTGATGGCCAGCATCCCGTCCTTGCAGCACCGGGTGGAGCGTCTGCGGCAGATCGACGGCGCGATGCCGCGGCTGGAGGCGATGCCCTCCGGCTGCCGCTTCCACCCGCGCTGTCCGCGGGCTTTCGCACGCTGCGTGGCGGAGCAGCCGGCGTTGCTCTCAGCGGCCGCGACCCGGGCCGCCTGCTGGCTGCACGCCGATGGCTGAACCGCCGGTGCTGGAGGCGATCGGGGTTTCCCACGTGTTCGACGTCTCGCGGCCGTTTCTGCAACGGGCGTTGGCGCGAGAGGGCCGGCGGTTGCTGCGGGCCGTGGATGACGTGTCGTTCGCCATCCCGCGCGGCAGCACCTTCGCGCTTGTGGGGGAGTCCGGCTGCGGCAAGTCCACCCTCGCCCGGCTGGCCGTCGGATTGTATCAGCCGAGCGGCGGGGAGCTGCGGTTCGAGGGGCGGCCGCTGCCGGTGGCTCGGGCGGATCCGGCGATGCGGCGGCGGATGAACATGATCTTCCAGGATCCGTATGCGTCGCTGAACCCGCGGTGGCGGGTGGCCGATATTGTTGCTGAGCCGATCCGGGCGTTCGGGCTGGCGCGGGGCGGCGCGGCGGTGCGGGCGCGGGTGGGGGCGCTGCTGGCCTCCGTCCGGCTGACGGTACGGGACGGGGAGCGCTATCCGCACGAGTTCTCCGGCGGCCAGCGGCAGCGGATCTCGATCGCCCGGGCGCTGGCGAGCGAACCGGATTTCCTGGTGTGCGATGAACCGACGAGCGCGCTGGACGTTTCTGTCCAGGCACAAATACTGAATTTGATGCGGGATCTGCAGCAGCGGCTCGGGCTGACCTACCTGTTCATTTCGCACAACCTGGCGGTGGTGCGGCACATGGCGGACGGGCTGGGGGTGATGTATCTCGGGCGGATCGTCGAACAGGGGGCGGCGGAGGCGGTGTTCCGGACGCCGCGGCATCCGTATACCCAGCTGCTGCTGGATGCGATCCCGGACCTGGAGTTTGTCGGACGGCCGCGGCATGCGGTCGGCGGGGAGTTGCCGAGCCCGATCGCGCCTCCGGCCGGGTGCGCGTTCCATCCGCGGTGCCCGCTTGCGCGGGAACGGTGCCGGGTAGAGAAGCCGCTGGCTTTGGCGGCGGGCGACGGGGTCAGGGTCGCCTGCCATGCGGTTGAGGAAGGGCGCGATGGCTGAGCAGGAGCCGGGTGGTGGATCGCCTTGGCGGGCGGTGGTGGGGCTGGGGTTGATCGTGGTGCTGATCGTGGGGGTGCTGTTCGTGATGCAGCAGTTGCGGCACGCGGCGGCGATCCAGGATTGCGTGGCGTCGGGGCGGCGGGATTGTGCGCCGGTGGGACGTTAGGGCCCTACCACGCGATCGTTGCTATATCCAATCTTGTGGTCGACCGGGTATCGAGCTACGGCTTCGGCGCCGGGGCGCTGGATGCCGGGAAACGGATGGCGGAAGGGCCGCAGGTTGACAGAACAGCGATTTCGCACCCTGCCGAGTTTGCCGCCAGTGTAGCCGGGAATCCGGTCGGCCTATTCCGCGCCTTTGGGTCCGAGGCAGTATTCGACTGTCAATCCGCGTACGTAATCCCCCACACCCCTCCCCCACGCCCCGGAGGCTCGCACCAAACCGGCACCCCGTTCCGCGTTCGCACATTCCGGTCCTGCCCCATCGCCCCCCGCAGCGCCCGGAACACCCCGCCGTGCCCAACTACCAGCACCACCGGCGGACGATCCAGACACCGGTTGATCACGCCCACCGAACGTCGCGTCAGGGCGGCGAAACTCTCCCCGCCGTCCGGGGTGAAATGCCCATCCACCCACGCGGAGAACCACTCCGCCATCGGTTTGCCTTCCTGTACGCCGAACGCGACCTCCCGCAGCGCGTCATCCACCTGCACCGGCAATCCAAGCTGCGCCGCGACGATATCCGCCGTGTCCCGCGCCCGTGACAGAGGCGAGCTGACCAGACTGCGGATCCCCCGGTCCCGCAGCAGCAGCGCGGCCGAACGGGCCTGCGCCAGCCCGGTCCGGTTCAACGGCACATCGACGCTTCCCTGCGCCAAATCCTGAGCGTTCCAGTCGGTCTCGCCATGGCGCAGGAACCAGAACGCAACGGGATGCACGGTCTCGGGGGGATTGCTCATCGGCTCAGGCCAGGCCTTCCTGCTGCATCACCCGCTGCACGCCCGGCCGCCCGAGCATCCGCTGCAGATGCGCCGCACAGTTCTCCGGCAGCGTCATGCCGACACGCTTCGTCCAGGTTTCGACGTAGAAGATCGCCGTATCGGCGAAGGAGAACGCCCCGACCGCGTAGTCCTTGCCCTCCAGCGCCTTGTCCAGCAGCGCGAAACCCCGCTCGGCAATATCACGACCGCGCGCCTTCACCGTCTCCTCATCCGCCGCGTTCGGCGTGAAGTTCGAGGGCCGGAACTGGCGGCCGAAGCCCTGCATGTGGATGGTCGCCACCGCGTAGTCGGTCAGTTCCAGCACCCGTGCCTGCTGGTCCACGTCGTCAGGCAGCAGCTTCGCCGCGGGATTGGTGCGGGCGAGCCAATAGGCGATCGCCGGAAATTCGGTCAGCACCGAGCCGTCGTCGCGCACCAGAGTCGGCACCTTCGATTTCGGGTTTACCTCGACAAACGGCGGCTGATATTGCTGACCCTGCTGCAGGTTCACCCGCTCGGAGTCGTATTGCTTGCCGATCTCCTCCAGCAGAACATGGATGCCGATGGAACAGGCGCCAGGCGCGTAAAACAGCTTCATGGTGGTCTCCCCGTGTTATCGCCAGGCCCCGACCGCCGGACGGTCGAGGCCAAGATTCTCGCGCAGCGTAGCCCCTGCATACTCGGTATGGAACAGCCCCCGGCGTTGCAGTTCGGGGACAACGAGGCGGGAGAAGTCCTCGTACGCGCCCGGAACGTGCGAGGCGGCGACCACGAAGCCGTCGCAGGCGCGGGTCGAGAACCATTCCTCCAGCCCGTCGGCCACGTCCTTGGGGCTGCCGATGAAACGCGGATGGTCGTGGAAGGTGCCGCGGCGGGTGATGTTGATGAAGTCGCGCGGAGTTGGCAACCGGTCGCCGAGTTCACGGCGCATGCGGTCGCGCATCCCCTGTACGCCGGTCCAGCTATCGATCTCTTCCTGCGTGAACGGCTGGTCGATCGGCTGTTTGGCGAAATCGTAGTTCAGCACCTCCGACAGCAGCGACAGGCTGTCGATCTCCTTCGGCAGCGAGTCGATCAGCGCGGTGTGGTCCTCCGCCTCGGCGCGGGTTTCGGCGACGACGGTGTAGATGCCGGCGCAGACGAAGACTTTGTCCGGGTCTCGCCCGGTGGCTGCGACCTGAGCCTTGAAGCCGGCGTAGTCGCGCCGTGCCTGCTCCAGCCGGTGATAGGCGACGAAGATGCACTCGGCCCAGCGCGCGGCGAAGCGCTGGCCGCGGCCGCTTTGGCCGGCCTGGATCAGCACCGGATGGCCTTGGGCGGAGCGCGGCACGGTGAAGGGGCCGCGGGAGCGGAAGAATTCGCCCTGGTGGTCGAGGCGGTGGACCTTGTCGGGGTGGGCGAACAGGCCGGTGGTCTTGTCGGCGACGATGGCGCCGTCCTCCCAGGCGTCCCAGTGCCCCATGACCACTTCCATAAACTCGTCGGCGCGGTCGTAGCGGCGGTCGTGGTCGCCATGCGACGCGTGGCCCATGTTCAGCGCCTCGCCGTCGTTCATCGAGGTGACGATGTTCCAGGCGGCGCGGCCATCGGTCACCAGATCCAAGGTGGCGAAGACGCGGGCGACGTGGAACGGCTCGAAATAGGTGGTGGAGAACGTGGCGCCGAGGCCGAGTCGCTCGGTCGCCATGCCCAGTACGGTCAGGATGGTGATCGGGTCGAGCTTCACGCAGCGTATACCGTTGGCGACGGTGGGGGCGTGGTCGCCGCCGAACAGGTCGGGCATGGCGAGGCGGTCGTCGAAAAAGCCGAGGTGGAATTTGCCGGCCTCCAGCGCACGGCCGATGCGGCGATAATATTCGGCGGAGGTGAAGTCCGGGGCGGCAAGCGGGTGGCGCCACGATCCGACGAAATTGGTGCAGTTCTGCGCTTGCAGGAAGCCGACCAGGGTCATCTGGCGCATGGTTGGGGTTTCCTCGGCTTGGTTGTGAGGAGCTTAGCCGGGGTCCCGGGTATGGGGAAGGCGAGCGGATTTTAGGTGCTTGCAATGGGCGGCGAACCCGCCTAGAACCCGCGACCTGATCGGAGCGCGGGCGTAGCTCAGGGGTAGAGCACAACCTTGCCAAGGTTGGGGTCGAGGGTTCGAATCCCTTCGCCCGCTCCATCAAACCCCAATTTTACCAGAGGCCTACGATGGGGTCTGCGAAGGCACCTAGTGTGCCCGTCAGTTCCGAGGGCCTTTTGGGGCTCCAGTTAGGGACCGCTCACGGCTTCCAGCGAATCAGCGCAGCGTCAGTCTTGCTGCGGCCGGTCCCCATCAAGGCTTGGCATGCCCAAGCCTATGCATCCCTCGGGCATCGATTCATGCACAGGGCCAAGCCGCACGGCGGTTGCCGGCGCCTTCGCCGGTAGAAACCTCTCCAGTCAGCAATTCCGCCAACGAGAGTCCGACAATCGTGCCCGGGTAGTGCCCGACGACTACAGGCTTCGTGACGCCGAGTTACATCAGCGCGGCGTGGATCAAATCGGCCTGCCTTCGAGCAGTCCACAAATGGCCACGCGGGCGGTCGCCATGGCCGAAGCCAGGGCAATCAAAAGTTATCACACGATAAGGTCTCAACAGGAGCTCGGCCACGCCGCTTGTGGTCTAGTCGTCGCCGGTCATCCCCGTTCCCGTGGATCAACACCACCGGGCTTCCCAAACCCGTATCGCTGTAGTGAAGCCGGACGCCATCGACCGACAGTAACGCGCCTCCGGGCGGATGCCTGCGCTCGGTCAGCGTGCAACGACATAGTTAACGGCCGTAAGCGTGCCGACGGTCGCGGCCCTTAATGCGGCGACTTTCGCCAAGCGGCGAGGCGTTGAAATCGGTTTGGTTGCCATTTTGGCTTAATCTGGCCGGACTGTGGCGTTACATTTTCGTAATGTGGTCTGCGAAACCCGACGTTACAGACCAGATTTGTTTCAAGCTGGAGTACGGCGTCGCATGGTCCGCTGCTTTCGGAAAGAAAAAAACGGCTGGCCCGACAACAAGCCAGCCGTTTGAGGTTTAGGGTCGCAACTATCTCAAACGAAATCGGTCCATAGCGCGAACCGGACCGATCGGCCCAATCGGCTGCATTCTATGCGTCCCGACTGGCTTACACATTCCGTGGCCGGCATCTGCCAGGACGTTGCAATAGCCTTAACAGTCGCAGCGTGCGCATGCCGCGCGAAAGCGGCAACGGACGTCAAGGCCGGAACGGTGATAGTCTCAATCAGCCGCTCGGGATGTCCGAGCAGATCAATCTGGACAATCGTAAGCTCCCCACCTCCCGCACGCCCGATGACCAGCCAGCCAATGACGTTGCCTGTCACGGGCACCGATGAAACCCGCGGTGCCCCGAGTGCCGTCACCGGCCGCAGTCCGGCCAATGCGAGGCAACCGGCGACGGTCACGCCGGATTGCAACAGCGCACGCCGATGGAGAAGAGAAAGGCTCATTTCGGCCTCAACGGTTGGTAGCCTGGTTGCGGTTCGGCATGGCGCCTGGCGGCGTCATCTCGTTTGATGCCTTCGACCGGCCTCCGTGTTGCTGCATCTCATGCTGCAACGGATCTGCCACGTACTGGAAGGTCGGCTCATTATTCCACGGTCCACGCTCATCTGCGCCCGGACCCGATGACAGGTTGAAATACAGGTTCACGGTATCGTCAGGCTTCAGATCGCCAAACAGAGGCTGGTCGAGAGCATTCAGGGACCTCAGCGCCTCCATGAACATGTGGGTGTGCGATACTTCGCGCGTGGCAAGGTGCCTAAGAGCCTCACGCGTGCCGTCGTCGGTCGTCATCGCGATAAGCTGCTCGTAGGTGTTCAACGCGCCGGCTTCCGCAGCGATGTTGGCGCGAAGGTCGCGGACAACGTGCCCGCCTTCGTTGACATATCGGGCGTCCCAGGTCAGCCCTTTCGAATCGATGAGATGCGGGCCGGGGCCGCGGATCGAGAACAAAGTGCTTTGGTAGGCTTTATCCTGAAGATTACCGGATGCCCGGTTGGTATGCTGCTCAATCAACAGTGCAATGACTTCGAGGTGGCCGAGTTCTTCAGTGCCGATGTCCTGTAGCATATCCCGAATGCCGGCATTGTCCGTGTGATAAGACTGGGTGAGATAGGTCAGCGCGGCGGACAGTTCGCCCGTTGCACCGCCGTATTGTTCAAGTAACTTTTCCGCAAACACCGGATCGGGGTTTTCCACCCGAACGTCATGGATCAGGACCGATTTGTGCAGGAACATGTCGAGCCTTTCATTCTATGGGCCCGCTTTTTCGGAAGCGGGCATGTCGCGAAGGCGACGTTCCTGCAACCGGAAGCCACCGCTTAGGGTTGCCATCAACTGCCGGTGTTGGCTGCAAGGTTGCTCAAGACGAAACTCACGACCTGGCCACAGCGAGACCGAGACGCAGGATGACAGCCTCATCGGAACGTAAAGCCATTGTTCCGCCTACCCTTTCGTTATTTCGATCCGACCGAGTTGATAGCGCAATTTCGCTCGGTGGCACCGCGACGGTCGCCGGCGTGCTGGCGGTGTTAGCGAAGATGGCCAGGGCTTCGCCTTCCGCGGTGCGGCGGAAGGACAGCACCCGACCCTGCACCCTCACCTGGTCGATCCGGCCGCCTGCCAGGGCGGAGTGCCGGCGGCGCAGCGCCAGCAGTGCGCGATACAGGCTTACCATGGACTGAGGGTCGTCCCGCTGGACGCTCAGCGGCATGTCCGAGCCGAGACGCAGCCAGGGCCGTCCCGTGGTGAAACCCGCACCGGGTCCCGGTTGCCACGGAAAGGGCGTGCGTTCCGGGTCGCGCCCGATGCCTTTGCCCGGCTCGCGCGTTTCCGCCGGGTCTTGCACCTCGGAGGGCGGGGTCGGCGTGTCCAGCATCCCCAATTCATCGCCCATGTAGAGCGTCGGCGTGCCGCGCAGTGTCAGCAGTAGCAGCGCCGCAACCCGGGCCTGCGCCGAGCCGACCCGGCTGGCGATACGCGGGCGATCGTGGTTGCCCAGGACCCAGTTAGGCCAGCCGTTCGGCGGCAAGGCCGCCTCATACCGGGTCACGACATCGGCAATGGCCGTGGCGTCCCACGTCGGCAGGAGCAGCAGTTGAAAATTAAATGGCAAATGCGCGCCGCGACCGTCCGCGCCATAATAGGCAACGAGCCGATCGATCGGCAGATACAACTCGCCGATGAGAACACGGTCGGCAAACTCGTCCACGACCGCCCGCATCTCCCCCACCACCTCCATCACCTCCGGCCGATCGGCGGTGTAGAGCGGGATCAGCGATTCGCGAGACGCAGCGCCGAAGGCGTAATGAGGGTTTACCGGATTGTCGCGGTATTGGTCATCCTTGATCATCATCCACATGACATCGACGCGAAACCCGTCCACGCCACGTTGCAGCCAAAACCGAAGCACATCGAACATCGCGGCGCGAACCTCGGGGTTGCGCCAGTTCAGGTCCGGTTGTTCGGGCAGGAACGAATGGTAATAATACTGACCGCTGGGCTCATCCCTGGTCCACCCCGGGCCGCCAAAATTGCTCAGCCAGTTGTTTGGTGGACCTCCGTCAGGGGTGCCGTCGCACCAGAGATACCAATCCCGCTTGGGACTGGCGCGGTCACGCCGACTCTCGATAAACCATGGATGCCGATTGGAGGAGTGGTTCGGCACATAGTCCAGGATGATCTTCAGCCCGCGCTCATGCGCTGCCGCGATCAGCGCGTCCATATCAGCGAGCGTGCCGAACAGCGGATCGATATCGCAGTAATCACTGACGTCGTAACCGAAGTCGGCCATTGGCGATGGATAGACCGGGGAAATCCATATCGCGTCCACGCCCAGCCAGACCAGATAATCGAGCCGGCTGATGATCCCGCGGAGGTCGCCGGTGCCGTTTCCGGACGTGTCCTGAAAAGACCTTGGATAGATCTGGTAGACCACGCCACGTTGCCACCATGCCAATGTCATGAACTTACCTTTTGCCGGAGGCCTGAAGGACAATACGGCGATCAATGACGATTTTGAAAACACGAACATTGCATTGGGGGGTGCAGGCAGGAGGCATGCCGGGGGACTGCGAGTCGGGGCCGACTGATCGACAGGTACGCGCGTGGGCAAAAGCCCCTGCCATATGCCTCGTCAGAAACAGTTGCACTATTTGTCCGTTAAAATTTGATGGCGTATGAGATTGCATCTGCATCTTTAAGGTCGGATTCGCCGGCCCGAGTGACGACATCAGGAGCAGGGTTGCGCCGCGTGTTGCACCGCACCACTTGCCGGCGGCCGATCAAGGCAAGCGGAGCAAAGATATGTCATTGACGTCTGACAAGATGACCAGAAGCGCCTTTCCGATACTCGACACCATGTTGGACATTCAGCGCATAGGCCTTCAGGTTTTCCTGGATTCGGCACTCAACGCTGAACGCGCGGCGACGTCGTCATTTTTCGTTTCACCTCGGAACCGCACCGCTGGCGCCCGGGCGCGGCAGGAGGCCGGTACCGAGCATGTCATGGCGATTGGCGAGGAAGTCCTCAACGTCAATACCCGCAAGGTGTCGGGCAAGACGACGCGCGTCCGGCGTGTCGTCGTCGAAACTCCGGTCGAACAGGACGTCACCTTGCACACCGAGACGGTGGTCGTGGAACGCCGCCGCCCGACCACGAGCATCGGCCAGGACGTGCTGACCGAAGTGACCGTGGAGATGTCCGAGTCGAATGAGGTTCCGGTGGTCTCCAAGACCGTGCGTCTGGTCGAAGAGGTCCTGTTGCGCAAGGAAGTCACCGCCCGTACCGAAACGATTCGGGATACCGTGAAGCACGACAGGCTGGAAATCGAGGAACCGTCCCAGTTGCCGGTGGTGTTCAACGCAGCCAAGCGGCAGGAAGACAAAAAGCGCGCCAGCGAAGCCGAGGACAAGAAGGAAGCTGCCCTTCCGGCGCAGACCGACACTAGGCCGAGCGACCAAAAGCGCCAACCGCACTAATAGAATTTTTGGAAGCCGCACGGGTGCATGCGGCTGGAGATGACCACGCCGCTTACCCCGAGCTTCGGCTCGGGGCAGGTGTGGGCAATTGTGTGCGGGTCTGTGCCAGGTTCGCCTTATTCCCGGATTTACGGATTGTAAGGCGCAGGAGCAATTGGAACCAGCGAAGTTAAGCGGTGTTTGCTGGACGTCGCAAAAGGAGACGCACAAATGGCCGATGAGGATAAAAGCACTGCGCCGTATGAGAAGGCGCGTGAAACCACTGAAGACGCCCTGGAAGCTTTCAAAGAAAATGATGATGCAAAAGGGCCAAGCTGATCGACCAAGCGAAGCGTATTGATCAACATGCCGTCGAAGACGTTCAAGAAATGCTTGATGAAGACGCTTCTTCAGAACATGACCGGAAAAAGCTGAACCGCGATCTGAAGCAAAGCGGTCACGAATAGCAGCCGCGACCGCACCGAACTCATCTCGGACGATCCGGCGGTGACGCGCTTTCATTCGATCACCCCGGAGGACCTCACCACCGCCATGGGCTGTGCCGGGTCGCGAGGGCGCCAAATACCGTGAATGAGAAGGGTTAGCGAGATCGGCACCAGTCGGCCATGACACGACCGTGCTCGACCTGGCGTATGCTGGCACCTATACGGACGAGCCGGGCCATGACGATAGGGACAGAGCGTTATCTCAACTCATCCAGTTGCCGCCGTCGATGTTGTACGTTTGTGCCACGATATAGTCCGCGTCGGCGCTCGCCAGGAACACCGCCAGCCCCGCGATCTCCTCCGGCCGCGCCATCCGGCCGATGGGAACCGAGGCGCCAACGATCCGCTTCTTTTCCCCGGGTTGCAGACTCTCATAGCGGGCGAACAACGAATCGACGTGGTCCCAATGCTCGCCGTCCACCACGCCCGGCGCGATCGCATTGACGTTGATACCGTGCCTGATCAAGTCCAGCCCGGCGCTTTGGGTAATGCTGATCACCGCCGCCTTCGAGGCGCAGTAGACCGCCACCAGCGCCTCGCCCCGCCGCCCGGCCTGGGAGGCGAAGTTGATGATCTTGCCCCCCTGCCCCTGCGCGATCATCTGCCGCGCCGCCGCCTGCAGGGTGAACAGCAGACCCTCCACGTTCACCGCGAACACCCGCTGATAGCTCTCGCTGGTGATCTCCACGATCGGCGCCAGGTCGAAGATGCCGGCGTTGTTGACCAGGATGTCGAGGCGGCCCTGCTGCTCGATGACCTCCGCCATCACAGTGTCGATCGAGGACTGGCTGGTGACGTCCAGCCATAACGCCGCGGCCCGCGCCCCCAGCGAGGCGGCGACGGTGCGAGCCTTTGCCAGATCGATGTCGGTGACGAAGACGAAGGCGCCCTCGGCGGCGTAGCGCTCGCAGATCGCCTGGCCGATGCCGCGCGCGGCCCCGGTGACCACGGCGACTTTTCCTTGCAGCTTCATCTCAGACCTCCCGACGCGTACAGGTGCCGATACTGCGCGATGCGGGACGCATAGGCGTCCGACAGGGCCGGATCGGGCAGGATGGTCTCGGCGCGGGCGGGCGGAGTGCAAACGGTTTCCGGACTTTCCCCGGTGACCGCCATGCGCGCCAGCCGCGTCGCGCCGAACGCCGCGCCGGTTTCGCCATCGGCAAGCCGGTGCAGCGGGATGCCCAGCGCCGAGGCGATGGTCGCGATCCAGGCGCGCGAGCGGGAGCCGCCGCCGATGACGTCCGCCGATTCGATGCGCGTGCCCGACGCCGTCAGCGCATCCAGGCAGTCGCGCAATGAGAACGCCACCCCCTCGAGCACCGCCCGCGTCAGCGCCGGCCGATCGGCGTCGTGCGAGAGGAAGGCGAAGGCGCCGCGGACCACGGGGTCGTTATGCGGCGTCCGCTCGCCGCCGAGGTATGGCAGGAACACCGCAGTCCCCGTGGCGGACGGTTCGCCGAGTTCGCCCAGCAGTTCCGCCTCGGTCTTGCCGGTGACGCCTGCCCACCAGGACAGCGCCGCCGCCGCCGATAGCGTGACCCCCATCTGGTGCCAGGTCTTCGGCACGGCGTGGCAGAACGCATGCACCGCCGCCCGCGCATACGGCCGGAACCGGTCGGTCGTCGCAAACAGCACGCCGGAGGTACCGAGCGACACGAACGCATCGCCCGGCCGGATCGCGGACAGGCCGACGGCGCCCGCTGCATTGTCGCCTGCCCCGCCCGCGATCACCGGCGGCCGCGCCATCTTCCAGCGCGTCGCCAGACCGGTGTCCAGCGCGCCGGCGGCCGCATTGCCCTCGACCAGGCGCGGCATGACCCGGCGTGACAGGCCGGTTGCGGCCAGCGCGGCGTCCGACCAGTCGCGCGCGCCGACATCGAGCCACAATGTGCCGGAAGCGTCCGACATGTCCTCGATCATCTCGCCGGTCAGGCGGTAGCGGATATAGGCTTTGGGTAGCAGCACGGTGGCGGCCCGATCGAACACCGCGGGTTCGTGCTTGCGCACCCACAGCAGCTTCGGCGCGGTAAAGCCCGGCATGGCGATGTTGCCGGTGACGTCACGCAAGGCGGGAAAAGCGTCTTCCAGTTCCCCGCACTCGGCGCCGGAGCGGACATCGTTCCACAGGATCGCCGGCCGCAGCACCGTGCCCGTCTTGTCCAGCAGCACTGCGCCGTGCATCTGGCCGGACAGGCCGATGCCCAGCACGGCGGCCAGCGCTTCGCCATGCTCGCGTTGCAGCGTGTCGACAGCGGCCAGCATCGCCTGCCACCACGCCTCCGGGTCCTGCTCGCTGTGCCCCGGCGCTGGTCGAGACAGGGTCAGCGGGACCGCGGCGCTGCCGATGACGGACTGCGCCCCGTCCACCAGCAGCGCCTTGACCGCGGAGGTGCCGAAGTCGAGGCCGAGGAACATGCGTCAGGCGGCCAGCGGATGCCGGCCGAGATGCGGCAGCGCCTGGCCGGCCTTGTCGAACAGGTGGGTCGCCTCGGCATCGACCGCGAGGCGGATCTGATCGTGCGCCTTGGTCGGATCGCTGCCCTCGATCTGGACCGTAATGTCCTGGTCGCCCGGCGCCTTGGCATGCAGCAGGGTCAGGCCGCCGAGCCGCTCCACCAGCGTGATATCCGCCGTTATCGGGCCGTTCGGATCGATATGCAGGCCCTCCGGCCGGATGCCGAGCGTCACCGCGTCGCCCGGGCGGGCGGTCCCGGCCTCCACCGGCACGGCGACGCGCTGGCCGGATGCCAGGACGACCGTGGTCCCGCCACCGCCGCTTTCGGCGACTGTGGCGGGGAGGAAGTTCATGCGCGGCGAGCCGATGAAGCCTGCGACGAACAGATTGGCGGGGTGGTGGTACAGCTCGAGCGGGGAGCCGACCTGCTCGACCTTGCCGGCTTGGAGGACGACGATCTTGTCGGCCATGGTCATCGCCTCGATCTGGTCGTGGGTGACGTAGATCATCGTGGCCTTGAGGTCTTCGTGCAGGCGCGACAGCTCGATGCGCATCTGGCCGCGCAGGGCGGCGTCAAGGTTGGACAGCGGCTCGTCGAAAAGGAAGACCTTGGGCTGGCGCACGATGGCGCGGCCGATGGCGACGCGCTGGCGCTGGCCGCCGGACAGGTCTTTCGGGCGGCGATCGAGATAGGGTTCGAGCTGCAGGATGCGCGCGGCTTCGCCCACCTTGCGGTCGCGCTCGGCTTTCGCCACGCGGGCGAGGCGGAGCGCGAAGCCCATGTTCTGGCGCACGGTCATGTGCGGGTAGAGTGCATAGGACTGAAACACCATCGCCAGGCCGCGATCCGCCGGTGCAACGTGGTTGACGCGGCGGCCGTCGATCTGAAGTTCGCCGGAGGTGATTTCTTCCAAGCCGGCGATCATGCGGAGCAGCGTCGACTTGCCGCATCCGGACGGCCCGACGAACACCACGAACTCCCGATCGGCGATAGCGAGATTGACGCCCTTGATGACCTCGAAGTTGCCGTAGCTCTTGCGGAGATCGCGGAGTGTCAGGGTGGCCATGGAGGTTCTCCCGGTTTCTCAATCCCCGTCATGGCCCGGCTTGTCCGGGCCACCTGTGCCAGCACGTGCCGCGACAGGTGGCCCGGACAAGCCGGGCCATGACGAAGTGGTGGAATGTCACTTCACCGCCCCGAACGTCAGCCCCTGCACCAACTGCCGCTGGCTGAACCAGCCGAACACCAGGATCGGCGCGACCGCCATTGTCGAAGCCGCGGATAGTTTCGCGAAAAACAACCCCTCCGGACTGGAAAACGACGCGATGAACGCGGTCAGCGGCGCCGCCCCGGCTGAGGTCAGGTTCAGGCTCCAGAACGCCTCGTTCCAGCACAGGATCAACGACAGCAGCCCGGTCGAGGCGATGCCCGGCAATGTCAGCGGCAGCAGCAGGTACCACACCTCGCTCGCCGTCTGCGCTCCGTCCATGCGCCCCGCCTCCAGTATTTCGTTCGGAACTTCCTTGTAGAACGTGAACAGCATCCAAACGACAATCGGCAGGTTCATCAAGGCATAGATCACCAGCAGCCCGCTTCGGCTATCAAGCAGCCCCGCGCTGCGGAACAGCAGGTAAATCGGCACCAGCACGCCAACGGGCGGCAGCATCTTGGTGGACAGCATCCACAGCAGGGTGCCGCGCGTCCGCTCGGTCGGATGAAACGCCATCGAATACGCCGCGGGAATCGCGAACAGCAACGCCAGCACCGTGCCGCCGACGGAGATGATGATGCTGTTGAGCGCGAAGCTCAGGTAGTCGGCGCGGGCGAAGACTTCACGGTACGAGTTCAGCGTCGGCGAGAACAACACCTGCGGCGAAATCGCGTCGGGTTCGGACTTGAAGCTGGTCAGCACCATCCAGGCGATCGGGAAGAACAGCAGCAGCGCCGCGCCCCAGCCGACAATCGTCGCGAGCAAACGCTGAAGCGGCGTTGGTTGCATCTAGACCTCCAGCCGCCGCGCGATGCTGCGCACCAGGAAGAAAGCGACGATGTTGGCCAGGATGATCGCCACCACGCCGCCCGCCGAGGCGCCGCCGATATCATATTGCAGCAGCGCCCGCGCATAGATCAGGAAAGCCAGGTTTGTCGTGGCGTTGCCGGGACCGCCCGAAGTGGTGACGAAGATTTCCGCGAACACCGTCAGCAGGAAGATCGTCTCGATCATCACCACGACGCTGATCGCGCGCGAAAGGTGCGGCAAGGTAATGTAGAAGAATTGTGCGATCACCCCGGCACCGTCCATCCGCGCGGCCTCGCGCTGCTCGTGATCCAGGGACTGCACCGCAGTCAGCAGGATCAGCAGCGCGAACGGCAACCATTCCCAGGACACGATCGCAATGACCGAGGCCAGCGGATAGTCCGCGAACCAGTCCACCGGCTGCAAGCCGATCGCCCGCGCTATCGAGCCGAACACACCGTAGATCGGGTGCATCAGCAGGTTCTTCCAGATCAGCGCGCTGACCGTCGGCATGACAAAGAACGGCGAGATCGCCAGCACCCGGGCGATGTTGCGGCCAGGGAACGGCTGGTTGAACACGACGGCAAGCAAAGTGCCGAACACCACCGTGACGGCCAGCACGGCCGCCAGCAGGATCAGCGTGTTCTCCAGCGATACCCAGAAATCCGGATCGGTCACCAGATAGCGGTAGTTATCCAGGCCGGCGAAACCGGTGGTCTCCGGATTGACCAGATTGTAGTATTGGAACGAAAACCACAGCGTCATCACCAGCGGAACGATCATCCAGGCCAGCAGGACGATGACGGACGGCAGCAGCAGCAGTCGCCCGACGGATCGCGGCATCGGCGGCATTGCCGCCTCCGCCTCGCGCTGGACTGTGGTTGACGCGTCCATCTTCTACTTCTTCGGGTAGCCGGACATGCGCATCGTTCGTTCCGTCGCCGACTGCGCGGCCTTCAGCGCCTGATCCACCGTCGCCTGTCCGGTCAGCGTTCCGGCGATGGTCTGGCCGACCTGCGTGCCGATGCCCTGGAACTCCGGGATGGCAACGAACTGGGCGCCGGTATAGGGGCGCGGCTGCGCGGTCTCTCCGTTCGGATTGGCAACGTCGATCGCCTTGTGCACGAACGAGGCGAACGGCGCCGCCTTCTGGTATTCAGGATTGGCGTAGGTGGACTCGCGCGTTCCCGGCGGCACCGAGACCCAGCCGTTCGCCTTGGCGACCAGGGCAATGTACTCCTTCGACGTCGCCCAGGTAACGAACGTGCGCGCCGCGTCCTGCTGTTTCGATGTCGTCGGAATCGCCAGGTTCCAGCTCCACAGCCACGTCGGCGCGCCCTTGAAACTTCCGGTCGGCATTGGAGCGAAACCGACCTTTTCGGATACGGTGGATTCCTTCTTGTCGTACAGCAGCCCGCCGGCGACGGTGGCGTCGATCCACATGCCGCAATGGCCGCTGGCGAACAACGCGAGGTTCTCGTTGAAACCATTCGACGTCGCGCCGGGCGGGCCGTCGGCCTTCAGGATGTCGTCATAGAAACTGATCGCCTTGTGCCACTCGGGCGTATCGATCGTCGGCTTCCATTGCATGTTGAACCACTGGCCGCCCTCGGCATTCACCAGCGAGGTGACATACGCCATGTTCTCGCCCCAGCCGGGCTTGCCGCGCAGGCACATGCCGTAGATTTCGTGCGCTTTGTCGGTGATCTTGTCGGCGAAACCGCGGATCTGCTCGTATGTCGGGGCGTCCGGCATCTTCAGGCCCGCTTTCTCGAACAGATCGGTGCGGTAATAGGTCATTGCGCTTTCGCCGTAGAACGGCAGACCGTATAGCTTCCCCTCGTAGGTCAGTCCCTCGCGCACCGGCTTCAGCAGGTCGTCCACGTCATACGACGCCGGCAGGTTATCCATCGGCTTCAGCCAACCCTGCTTCGCCCATATCGGCACTTCATAATTTCCGACCGTCAGCACATCGAACTGACCGGCTTTCGTTGCGATGTCAGTGGTGACGCGCTGGCGCAGCACGTTTTCCTCCAGCACCACCCAGCGCAGATGGATGTCAGGATGCAGCTTCTCGAACTCCGAGGACAGCCGTTGCATCACGACCATGTCGCCGTTGTTCACCGTGGCAATCGTGATGGTGGAGTTGGCGCGCGACGCAACGGTGCCGGCGAACAGCAGGACGGCGGCGGAAACGGCGGCCTTCAGGCCACCACGAAGCAGATGAGCGATGACATCCTCCCAAGGCGCGTGTTGTTCCGCTTTGTTTCAGCGGATTCATGCAAACGGTCTCATTGTTGCGCAGCGGCGTCAACGCGCGCGGACGATCACAGTTGCGATCACCAGCCGGCGCTACGATTGGCTTCTGGCCCGCACCGCATTCCGTCATGCCGCCTAGGCCCCATAGGCGTGAAGTTAGTGGCCAAAGCGGGTCGCTACCGCCCCGTGTCATGGCCCGGCTTTAGTCCGGCCACCCATGACTTTCGGCGCCGATCGCGGCAAAGTCGTGGATGGCCCGGACAAGGCCGGCCATGACGAAAAGGTCGATCCGCCCGCTATTTTAACGCCTATATGGCCTGCGCCCGCCACGGTGGGCGGGACAGCGCCCGTATTTTAGAACCCGAGCGTTCGCGCCGCCTCCGCCAGCGTCTCCCGGCTCCCCACCGCATACAAGGATCCAAGCCACTTCCCGACCGGCTCGACCAGCCGGGGATCGGTGCCGGTATCGCCGAACAACTGCCCGATCCCAAGTAAAGGCCTCGGGTCCGGCCCACCCTCGATCGCCTTCACGCGCAATTGCTCAGCCAGCGGGTGCTTCACGTCGATTGGCTGCCCCTGCTCGTCCTCCCCCCGCACCCGGCGCAGCCAGGCGGCCAGCGCCAGCGCGAGCAGATCCACCGGCTCGCCGGAGCGCAGCCGATCGCGAATGGGGTCGACGAGGATGTTGAGCGGGGCGTCGGTGTTGACCCGCTCGACCGTGTCCTTGATGGCGGGATTGGCGAAACGGTCGATCAGCGTGGCCTTATAAAGCGGCAGGCTGATGCCCGGCAGGTCCGGCAGTGTCGGCCCGGTCTCGCGGTCCATCAGCGCGGTCATGTAGCGGGCGATCAGCGGGTCCGCCATCGCCTCGTCGATGGTGACGTATCCCGCCAGCCGCCCGAGGCCGGCAACCGCCAGGTGGCTGCCGTTCAGCAGGCGCAGCTTCATGAACTCGTAGGGCGCGACATCGGTTACGAACTGGGCGCCGACATGTTCCCAGGCCGGGCGGCCGGCCAGGAAGCGGTCCTCGATGACCCATTGGGTGAAGGTCTCGGCGAACACCGGCCAGCGGTCGATGATGCCATAGGTTTCCGCCAGGGCCGCGACGTCCTTCTCCACCGTCACCGGGGTGATGCGGTCCACCATTGTGCCCGGGAAGCTGACGGTTCCGGCGATCCAGGCGGACAGGTCCGGGTCGCGGAGGGACGCCAGGGCCAGCACGGCGTCTCGCAGGATGGTCCCGTTGTGCTGGATGTTGTCGCAGCTCAGCGCGGTGAACGGGGGGACGCCGGACGCCCGGCGGCGGCGCAGCGCCTCGACGATGATGCCGATGGCACTGGACGGACGTTCCGGATGCGCAAGATCGGCCTGGATCAGCCTGTGGTCCGGATCGAGCTGCTTGGTCGAGCGGTTCAGGCAGTAACCGTGCTCCGTCACCGTCAGGCTGACGATGCGGATGTCAGGCCGATCGATGGCGTCGAGCAGGGCGGCGGAGGAGTCGCCGGCGAACACCACATCGGCCAACGAGCCGATGACGGTGACGGTTTCGGAAGCTGCGTCGCGCTCCACCAGCGTGTACAGATGATCCTGCGGCCCCAGAACTCTCCTGCATCCGCCGATCGGCTGGCATCAGGCCGGCGCCGATGATGCCCCAGGACAGGGCTTCGGGATGGGACTCCATCAGGTTGTGGGTGTAGCGCGCCATGTGCGCCCGGTGAAAACCTCCCAGGCCGAGATGCACGATCCCGGCAGAAACGCGTGACGGATCGAAGTGCGGCACGCGCACCGGCGGCTGCAGTTGGGCCAGATTGGCGCGATTGAGCGGGATAGCTGCCATCGTGTTTCCCCCCAAGATTGACAGGCAACGGAGTCCTATATCAGATGTCCTGGCTGTGGGTGCGAGAGCGTCCACTGGCTTATTTCTGCCGTGGCCCGGACAAACCGGTCCATCACGGTACGGTATAACGCAATCATCCTGCCTGACGGCGCGGATCAGCAAAGCGCCTGCTCAGCCGCGCCGGGACACGGTCGTTACGGTAGGATGCCGGAGGGGAACACAAATGCGGTCCAAGGTCCTGCTGCTGGGATTACTCTGTGCTGTAGCCGCGCAAACCGCTCGGGCGCAGCCACCCGCCCCGAGCGAAATCAAGGTTGGCGCGCTGTATGCCAGTTCCGGCGCCTATGCCAGCATCTCGATGCCGGTGTTCGACGGGTTCAAGATGTGGGTGGATCAGACCAACGCCAATGGGGGGGCCGAGGTGAAGGCGTTCGGCAAGAAGATCCCGATCAAGCTGATCGCCTATGACGACCAGAGCAGCACGGCGACGGCGGCGACACTTTACAACCAGTTGATCACCCAGGACCACGTCGATCTGCTGATCGCGGATTCAGGCTCGGTGCTCACGTCGGTCGGCGTGCCGATCGCGAAGGAGCACAAGCAGTTTCTGTTCGACGTGTCGGGAACGGGGGCGGCGTTCTTTACCGGTGACAACCCGTACATCGCGCTGATGGCGGACCCGGTATCGACGATCTGGCCGCACTATATCTCCGATTTCCTGGGGGATGAGGGTGCCAAGGCGGGGATCAAGACGGTTGCGATCCTGTATTCGACGAACGACTTCACCGGCACCCAGGCGGCGGCGCTGAAGGGTTTCTTCGAGAAGGATGGCAAGGTCAAGGTCGTTTATTACCAGGGCGTGCCGACCACCACGTCGAATTATACGGTGCTGATCAACAATATCGCCGCGCTGAACCCGGACGCGGTGCTGGAGCTTGGCTATGTCGGCAACGACATCGCTTTCCTGCGCAACCTGCAGGACAGCGGCAATCAGTTCCGGTTTGTGTTCTCGATCTATGCCGGGACGGAAAAGGACGAGATAGAGAAGAATGTCGGCGTGTCGGCACTGACGAACATCTACAGCTATGTTCCGCCGTCGAACTATGAATACACGCCGGAAGTCGGGATGACGCAGAAGCAGTTCCGCGCGGCATGGGAGGCGAAATATCCGCCCGGGACGGTCGCCTTCGGCGCCAACGCGGTGTACGGCTACATGACCGGCCTGGTTGTGGAGCGGACTCTGGCGACGGCGAAAAGCCTCGACCAGATGGATATCCATGATGCGGTGTTCGCTTTGTCGGGCAAGCTGAAGACGCTGGACGGGACGTTTGTACTGCGCAAGGACGGCGCCCAGATCGGCGAGGTCACGCCGCTCGGGCAGTTGCAGCCGGCCGGCAAGGATGAGTTGAAGCTGGTTGCGGTGTATCCGCCGGACATGGCGAACGGGAAGGCGGTGATCGGGAAGTGACGGGCCTGATGAGGCGGACGAGCCGACCGACCTATTGGCCGTCACGTCATTCTTTCATCGTTATGGCCCGATTGTTTCATCGTCATGGCCCGGCTTGTCCGAGCCACCCCGCGACCGCCTGCCGCGACGGGTGGCCCGGACGAGCCGGGCCATGACGATGCGGGCAAGTCAGGCATGCTGATCGGCGCCGTCATCGCCGGCATCGTGTTCGGCCTGTACTACACACTCGTCGGCCTCGGCCTGAACCTGGTCTTCGGCGTGATGCGCATCGTCAACCTCGCGCATGGCGACTTCCTGATGCTCGGCGGCATCGCCGCTTGGTGGCTGTTTACCACGCTTGGTTTGCACCCGCTGGCCTCCGCCGCCCTGGTTCTCGCCGCGTTCGTCCTGATCGGACTGCCGCTCTACTACCTTGTCGTGCCGCGCCTGCTGCGATCCCGCGATTCGGAGATGTTGTCGCTGATCCTGTTCTTCGGCCTGTCGCAGATGATCGAGGCGGTAACGACCATCGGCCTAGGCTCGACCGAACGATCGTTGCCACCCCGCCTTCTGGGAGTCGGGCCGGTCATCCTATTCGGCACCCGGCTGCCGAAGGCCTGGATCTTCAGCGCCGCGGCCAGCGCCATCGCGGTGCTGCTGGTGTATCTCTATTTGTATCGCACCCGGCTCGGCACCCTGACCCGCGCGGTGATGGTCAGCCGGGACGAGGCACTGGCGACCGGCATCGACGTCAATTTCGTTTCCGCCGTGGCGTTCGGGATCAGCATCGCGCTGGCGGGCGTGGCCGGGGTGTTTGCGCCGTTCATCCTGGGCAGCATCACGCCGAACATGGGAGTCGCCATCAACATTACCGCCTTCGCGGTCATCGTCGTCGGCACGCTGGGCAATCCGCTCGGCACGCTGCTGGGCGGGATCATCTACGGCGTGTCGCTGATGCTGATGCAGACCTACCTCAGTTCCTGGGCCAATCTGTTGCCGAACCTGCTGCTGATCGCCGTGCTGCTGGTGCGTCCCGAGGGCATCCTCGGCAGGCGGGTGCGGCGTGCCTGACACCTCGCATCCGCCGGATCGTGCTCGACACCGGCATTGCCGCCGCGGTGGTGCTCGCGATGGGGGTGGCACGCGGCGTCTATTCCAATGAGCTGATGCTGTTCAACTTCATCATCTTCCTGGCGTTGGCACAGGGGCTGAACATCATCTACGGCTTCACCGGCTACCTGCCGTTCGGCTATGTCGGGTTCTACGGCGCGGGAGCCTACGGGTTCGCGCTGGTGGTGATGCACCTGCACGCCCCCGCGCTGCTCGGCATGGCCGCCGCCGCGATCGCCGCGTTGCTATTGGCGGTGATCCTGCTGCCGCTGCTGCGATTATCCGGCGCGTATTTCGCCATCGCCAGCATGGCTGCCGCCCAGGCAGTGTACGAAATCGTCGCCAATCCGGATCTGGAGGACATTACCAAAGGCCCGTACGGCGTGTCCCTTTCCGACGTTTACGCTCCGGCGTTTTCCTACTACACCGCGCTGGCGATCCTGGCGGGCACGCTGCTGCTGGTCGTGTGGCTGCGCAACTCGCGCTTCGGCATGTCGCTGCAGGCGATCAGGGATGATTCGATCAGCGCCTCGATGGCGGGCATCTCCGTCGTCCGTGGCCGCACCATCGCCTGGCTGCTGTCGGCGCTGATCGCCGGGCTGGTGGGTGGCGTGTTCGCCTGGCACATTTCGGTGTTCTACCCGGACACCGCGTTCGACCTGAGCGTCTCGATCTTCGCCACCGTTTTCCTGCTGTTCGGCGGGGCGACAACCTTGTGCGGGCCGCTGCTGGGGGTGTTCATCCTGTATGGCATCTACAACGTCATCGGCATCGCAGTGCCGCAGTATTTCCAGTTCACCTACGGCGCGCTGATCGTCCTGCTGGTGCTGTTCCTGCCGAACGGTCTCGTGTCCCTGCTCACCAGCCGAGGCGTTCGTGTCCCCTGACCCGCTATTGTCCGTCTCCGGGCTGGTCAAGCGCTTCGGCGGCTTTCGCGCCCTGGACGGCGTCAGCTTCCATCTGCACCCCGGCGAGGTGCTGGGACTGGTCGGCCCGAACGGGTCGGGCAAGACCACCTGCATTAACGTCATCTGCGGGTTGTACGCGGCGGATGGCGGTTCGGTGCTGTACGACGGGCGATCGATCGCCGGGCGGAAGTCGCACCGGCTGGTGAAGGCCGGCATCAACCGGACGTTCCAGTCGCCGCGGCCCTTCCTGTCGCTGACGGTGCGGGAAAACGTGGAGGTCGCGGCGCACTATGGCGACCCGAAGCCCGGGTTCGACGTCGACGCGCTGCTGGCGCTGCTGGAGCTGGATCGCATGGCGCAGCGGCCGGCGGCGGAGCTGAACAGCGCGCAGCAGAAAACGCTGGACCTCGCGCGGGCAATGGCGACGGAGCCGCGTCTGCTGCTGGTTGACGAACTCGCCGCAGGGCTGAACCCGGCCGAGCTGTCGCGGATGGCCGCGCGGCTGCGGGCGCTGGCGGATGGGGGGATGGCGCTGCTGGTGGTGGAACACCTGATGGGGTTCATCGACAAGGTGACCGACCGGGTCGTGGTGATGGCTGCGGGTCGCGAGTTTTTTGGTGGCACCCTGGCGGACGCGACGCGTGATCCGGAGGTTATCCGGGTGTTCCTGGGTGGAGGGCGCCGTGGGTAATGTCTTCACGCTTCGGCACCGGTGCGGTGCGCGGGAAAGCAAGGCTTTACCACGGAAGACGCCGAGGAGAGCGGTGGTGCACGGGAGTGTGGCGGATGCGGCACCCGTTCGGCTCGTGACGAGCCGGAACCGGCGCCTCGGCAAGGACGCGCGCCCCCGTCCGCCACCAGGGAAAGCGCCTGAATGCGCTTCGCGCGAAGCGCCATTCTATCTTCCTCCGTGTACCACCCGGGTTCTCGCCGTCCTCCGTGGTAAAGCCTTGCTTACTTGTTTGCTTTCCCACTCATGAATGACCCGACCAACGTTGTGCGCGCGACCGGTATCGAGGCCGGCTACGGCCGGGTCCAGGTCCTTTGGGGCGCGGGCCTGGACGTGCGGCCGCGGGAAAGCGTCGTGCTGCTCGGCGCCAATGGTGCGGGGAAGACGACGCTGCTGAAAGTGATGGTCGGTCTGCTGCCGGCTTGGAAGGGCTCTGTCCACCTCGATCCGGACGACGTCACCGCCTGGCGCACCGACCGGCGTGTCCGCCGCGGCCTGGCCTATATGTCGGAGATCGGCGTCTTCCCCGGCCTGTCGATCGACGAGAACCTGCGCGTCGGCGGCCAGTTCATCGAGACATCGGCGCTGAAGCACCGCATGGAGGAACTCTACGCCGACTTCCCCGACCTCGCCCACCGTCGCGGCGCCCTCGCCGGCAGCCTGTCCGGCGGGCAGCGCAAGATGCTGGGGATCGCCAAGGCGCTGGCCTCCTCGCCGAGGCTGCTGGTGATGGACGAACCCTCCGCCGGCCTGTCGCCGCTGTTCGTCGGCCAGGTGATCGCGGTGCTCGAGCGCTTCCGCGCCTCCGGCCTCGCGATGCTGATCGCGGAACAGAACATCGCATTCCTGGATCTGGCCGATCGGGTGTTCACGCTGGACGGGGGGCGGATCCGGTTTGAGGGCAGCGTGGCGGAACTGGAGGCGGACGACAGCCTGCGGCGGACGTATTTCGGGTTGGCGTGATGGGCGGAAGCATCCTCGTGCTCACCGTCATATCAACTCCGCGATCGGCCAACGTGTCTCATTCTCATTGACCTCGACTGCGACCGGTTCCCACCATTCCCAAGACCTCCGGACGAGACACGCCTCGCACATTCAGCGACGACGGCTTTTCATTGAATTCGTAATCCAGTCCGGCATCGGGAGATTTCAGCCATGCCCACCATCACCGCCAAGGACGGCACCGAAATCTATTTCAAGGACTGGGGCACCGGGCAGCCGATCGTGTTCAGCCACGGCTGGCCGCTGACCGGCGATGCGTTCGAGGACCAGATGATGGCCCTCGCCTCGCACGGCTTCCGCTGCATCGCGCATGACCGGCGCGGGCACGGCCGCTCCGGCCAGCCGTGGACCGGCAACGACATGGACACCTACGCCGCCGATCTGGCGGAACTGACCGCGGCACTCGATCTGCGGGATGCGGTGCATGTCGGGCATTCCACCGGCGGCGGCGAGGCGGCACGCTACGTCGCCCGGCACGGACGGGGCCGCGTCGCCCGGCTGGTGCTGATCGGCGCGGTGCCTCCGATCATGCTGAAGACCGAGGCCAATCCGGGCGGCCTGCCCATGGATGTGTTCGACGGCATCCGCGCCGGCGTGGCCGCCGACCGGTCGCAGTTTTTCAAGGACCTCAGCCTGCCGTTCTACGGCGCCAATCGGCCGGAATCGAAGGTCAGCCAGGGACTGCGCGACAGCTTCTGGTTTCAGGGGATGATGGGCGGGCTGAAGAACGAATACGACTGCATCAAGGCTTTCTCGGAAACTGACTTTACCGAGGACCTGAAGTCGATCACCGTCCCTACCCTGGTCCTGCACGGCGACGACGACCAGATCGTGCCGATCGACGATTCCGGACGGATCTCCGCGCAATTGATTAAGGGCGCGGTGCTGAAGGTCTACCCGGGCGCCCCGCACGGCATGTGTTCGACCGAAAAGGACAAGGTCAACGCCGACCTGCTGGAGTTTGTCACGACATGATCTCCGGGCGGCACGGAACTCAACACCGCCGCCACGCTTAGTCATCTGAGACCCGCGCATCGCAGCCAGGAGACCCCGGATGCCAGACGACACCAATATCGACCAGCTTTGCATCAACACCATCCGCATGCTGGCCGCGGACGCTGTGCAGAAAGCCAAGTCCGGCCATCCGGGCACGCCAATGGGCGCTGCCCCGACGGCCTACACGCTCTGGCAGCGCTATCTGAAATACGACCCGGCCGCGCCGGAGTGGATGAACCGCGACCGGTTCGTCCTGTCCGTCGGCCACGCCTCCATGCTGCTATATTGCCTGATCCACCTTGCCGGCATCGAGGGCAGCCCGGAAGTCTACGGAGATTCCAACCGCAAGGCGGTCACGCTCGATGATATTCAGCACTTCCGCCAGCTTGAAAGCCACTGTCCGGGACATCCGGAATACCGCCTGACCACCGGCGTCGAGACCACGACAGGGCCGCTCGGCCAGGGGCTGGCGACCAGTGTCGGCATGGCGATCGCCGGCAAGTGGCTGGCCGCGACCTATAACCGGCCGGACTTCGACCTGTTCGACTACAACGTCTATGCCCTGTGCGGCGACGGCGACATGATGGAGGGTGTCTCCAGCGAAGCGGCCTCCTTGGCCGCGCATCTCAGCCTGCCCAACCTGTGCTGGATCTACGACAGCAACCGCGTGACCATCGAGGGCATGACCGACATCGCGTACTCCGAGGATGTCGCCGCCCGTTTCCTCGCCTATGGCTGGAACGTCACCACGGTGGCCGATGCCAACGACACGATCGCCCTCGACCGCGCCTATCAGGTCTTCCTGAAGACCAAGGATCGGCCGACGCTGATCGTGGTGCACAGCCATATCGCCTACGGGGCGCCCACGCTGCAGGACAGCCCGAAGGCGCATGGCGAACCGCTCGGCGAGAAGGAACTGCGCGGCGCCAAGGAGTTCTACGGCTTCGACCCCGACAAGAGCTTCGTCGTCCCCGACGCTGTATTGAAGCACTTCGCCGCCAACATGGGCGCGCGCGGCGCCGAGGCTCACGCGGCCTGGGACAAACTGCTGGCGGCGTATCGCGAAGCCCACCCGGACCTCGCCAAACAGGTCGATGCCATCTACGCCGGCACGCTGCCGGAGGATTGGGAGTCAGCCCTGCCCTCCTTCCCGGCCGACGCCAAGGGCCTCGCCACGCGCGATTCGTCCGGCAAGGCGCTGAACGCGCTGGCGCAGCGCATTCCCTGGATCATCGGCGGCGCGGCGGACCTGTCACCCAGCACCAAGACCAACCTGACGTTCGAGGGCGCCGGCAGCTTCGAGGCGCCCGGGGCCGTCGGCGACTACCACGGCCGCAACATGCATTTCGGCATCCGCGAGCACGCCATGTGCGCCGCGGTCAACGGCATGACCTTGTCCGGGCTGCGGGCATACGGCTCCGGCTTCCTGATCTTCACCGACTATGCACGCCCCTCCATCCGGTTGTCGGCGCTGATGGAACTGTCCGTCATCCACATTTGGACGCACGACTCCATCGGCCTGGGCGAGGACGGCCCGACGCACCAGCCGATCGAGCAGTTGATGTCGCTGCGGGCGATCCCGGGGATGGTGGTGCTGAGGCCGGCGGACGCGAATGAGGTCAGCGAGGCGTGGCGGGTGGTGATGAAGCTGAAGCGCCGGCCGGCGGCGATCGTCTGCTCGCGCCAGCCGTTGCCGACGATCGACCGCGATGCGTTCGCGCCTGCGTCGGGGCTGGCGAAGGGCGCCTACGTCCTGGCCGACGCGCCCGACGGCAAGCCCGCCGTGATCCTGATTGGTACTGGCAGCGAGGTCTCGTTGTGCATGGCGGCCAGGGAGAAACTGGTGGCGGAAGGGATCGCGACGCGCGTCGTGTCGATGCCATCGTGGGAGTTGTTCGACGAACAGGACCAGGCATACCAGGAAAGCGTGCTGCCGCCGTCGATCACCGCGCGGGTCACTGTCGAGCAGGCGACTCCCATTGGCTGGGACCGCTATGCCGGGCCGAAGGGTAAAATCCTCGCCATGCACAGCTTCGGCATGTCGGCGCCAATCGCCGCGGTGGCGCAGCATTTCGGCTTTACCCCGGATCGCGTGGTAGAAACCGCCAAGCAGGCGATGGCCGCCGGCTGAGTGACGCAGGGAGCAAACCCATATGCAGCTAGGAATGATTGGCCTCGGACGGATGGGCGGCAACATGGTGATCCGCCTGACCAAGGCTGGGCACGAGTGCCACGTGTTCGACAACCATCCGGAGGCGGTGAAGGCGCTGGTGGACAAGGGCGCGAAGGGCACCACCAGCCTGCCGGACTTCGTCAAGGGGTTGTCGAAGCCGAGGCTGGTCTGGCTGATGGTCCCGGCCGGCGTGGTCGATCCGGTGCTGGAATTGCTGATCCCGTTGCTGGAACAGGGCGACATCGTCGTGGACGGCGGCAATTCGTATTACCACGACGATATCCGCCGCGCTGCGGACCTGCGCAAGCTGGGGCTGCACTACGTCGATGTCGGGGTCAGCGGCGGCGTCTGGGGCCTGGAGCGCGGCTACTGCCACATGATCGGCGGCGAGGATGAGGTGGTGAAGCACCTGGATCCGATCTTCCGGTCCCTGGCGCCGGGTGTGGAGGCCGCACCGCGCACGACCGGCGCGACGGGCGAGCCGGAACCGGCGGAAATGGGGTATCTGCACTGCGGCCCGAACGGCGCCGGGCATTTCGTGAAGATGGTGCACAACGGCATCGAATACGGTTTGATGGCGGCCTATGCGGAAGGCTTCAATATCATCAAGCACGCGAATGTGGGGCTGCACAGCCAGGTGCATGATGCCGAAACCACTCCGCTGCGGCAACCGGAACTGTACAAGTACAACATCGATACGGCCAAGGTCGCCGAGGTGTGGCGACGCGGCAGCGTGGTGGCGTCCTGGCTGCTCGATTTGGCCGCCAGCGCGCTGCGGAAAAGCCCGGATCTTGGGAATTTCGCAGGCCGTGTCTCGGATTCCGGGGAGGGGCGGTGGACGGTGATGGCCGCGGTGGATGAAAGCGTGCCGGCGCCGGTGATCTCGGCGGCGCTGTTCGCGCGCTTCAGTTCGCGGGGCGAGGCGGATTATGGGGATCGGCTTTTGTCCGCGCTTCGGTTCGAGTTTGGGGGGCATGTGGAGAAGCCTAAGGAGTAGCAGGGCTGCTCCTGTCGTTGCGCATCCTTTCTGGATGCCGGCGGTGGTGAGCGTGTGATTTTTTAACACGGAGAAGGTCGAGGGCCGCGGAGAACGATTTGGTGCTCCGCGGCCCTCGCGCTTCTCCGTGTTGAGAGATAGGGAAGATCGTTCCAGATACGCTGCCGGGCGCGGCCCGGGGCAAGCGAAGCAACCGGCGCTGTTCTTGACGCCCCCTCGTTTTTGCTCTTCGCTCCAAGAAAACAGGTAACCCAGGGAGTTTAAAGATGCCGGTAAACCCGCAAGTCCGGGCGCTGCTTGACGAATTCGAGAAGCAAAGCCTGCCGCCGTTCGACCAAATGAGCGTCACCCAAGCGCGCCTCGTTACGCTCGGTTTCCGGGACCTGCAGGGCGAACCGGAAGACGTCGGTGAGGTCAGGGATATTCTCGTGCCCGGACCGGCCGGGGCACTGCCCGTTCGGCTGTATCATCCGGCACCCGGCGAAAAGCTGCCGCTTGTGGTCTACTTCCACGGCGGCGGTTGGGTGATCGGTGACATCGAAATTGTCGACAAGCCCTGCCGATCACTTGCGAATGTATCTCGCTGCGTGGTTGCGTCGGTGAATTACCGGCTTAGCCCCGAAACCAAATTCCCCGGCCCGGTGGACGACTGTTACGCAGCCACGAAATGGCTGGCCGAACATGCCGCGGAGGTTGGGGCGAACGGACGTTTCGTTGCCGTTTCGGGTGACAGCGCCGGCGGAAATCTGGCGGCCGCGGTGGCGCTGATGGCTCGGGATCGCGGGGGCCCTGCCCTGTCCTATCAGCTTCTGATCTACCCGGTGACCGCGCCGGCCCAAGGCACGCAATCGGCTTCTTATCAGGAGAACGCCGAAGGCTACCTTTTGACCAAGGGCAGCATGGAATCGTTCTGGGGTCATTATCTGGCGACGGCCGATGACGGGAAGAACCCGTACGCGTCGCCGTTGTTCGCGTCGGACCTGAGCCGATTGCCTCCGGCCTTCGTCGTGACCGCCGAATTCGATCCGCTGCGCGACGAGGGACTGGCGTATGCGAAACGCCTGCAAGAGGCCGGCGTACCGGTGAAGTCATCCCACTACAAGGGCTTGATCCACGGCTTTTTCTGGATGGCCGGTGCCCTGGATGCTGGGAAGGAGTTGATGGCCGAAATCGGCAACGAATTGCGTCAGCAAACCGCGGTCTGATGCACGGCGAAGGGAGGTTGGAAATGAGTGATGCAAAGTCACCATCCGTTGATGCAGTCGTTGTTGGCGCCGGCTTTTCAGGGCTGTACATGCTGCACAAGCTGCGGGAACTCGGTCTTTCGACGATCGTCTTCGAAGCGGCGGACGGTGTCGGCGGCACCTGGTACTGGAACCGGTATCCGGGCGCGCGGTGCGATTCGGAAAGTTATTACTACGCTTATTCGTTTTCTCAGGAAATCCAGCAGGAATGGGAATGGACCTGTCGCTACCCGGAACAGCCTGAGATTCTGCGCTATCTGAATTTCGTGGCCGACAAGCTTGACCTGCGCCGGGACATCCGGTTCAGCACTCGCGTGACCGCGGCACGATACAACGAAGCGACCCGCCGATGGGACATCGAAACCGATGACGGGACGCTTGTATCGGCGAAATTCTTCATTTCGGCAGTGGGTTGTCTGTCGGCGGCGCAGGTGCCGGACATCAAGGGTCTGGAGAGCTTCCAGGGAACCTGGTACCACACCGGCCGATGGCCGCATGAGGGCGTCGATTTCACCGGCAAACGTGTCGGGATTATCGGCACCGGATCGAGCGCGATCCAAAGCATTCCGGTGATCGCCAGCCAGGCCGCGGACCTGACGGTGTTTCAGCGGACGCCGAACTACAGCGTTCCCGCCCGGAACATGCCGATGCCCGAAGACTTCAAGCGCAACGTGAAGGAAAACTACGCCGAGATCACGCGCAAGACCCGCGAGTCCGCGTTTGGGATGCCGTTCGATTTTCCCGAGAGATCGGCGTTGGAGGAGACTCCGGAGCCTCACGACTCCCCTCATATTCAGATCGCTCCAGAGTACCCTTCGTGAAAAGCGGCTGAGCGTTCAGCATGGCGTTGAAGGTCTCTATCAACGGGCGCAACCGGCTTTCCGGCATGTTCGGGATCAGGTCGTAGAGCATGCAACCCTGGCGGAACAACGAATGGGTGCGGCGTTTGGCGGTATTGGATTTCAGCAGCCGGTCGTATCCAAGCGCCTCGCCTGCCGCGCCCAGCAGGGTCAACAGCACCACCGCGAAGGCGTTGAGCAGCCACAGCCGGTCGCGGCGTTCGGGCGAATTCACGCGCATGATGCCCATCCCCATGCCGAAACGCAGGTCCTTGGTATCGCGCAGCCCTGATTCGATACCCCAACGGGCGCCGTAGAACCGGGTCAGGTCCTTGGCCGTCTCGTCGGTGCTGTTGGTCGCCAGGCACCAGGCCTGCTTCATGTCCTTGTCGCGCAGGCACACGACGGTGCCGACCTCATAGCACTCGGCGGTGACCTTGGCGCAGCGCAGGGTGCGTGCGCGGCCGCCGGGGCCGACCCACGATGCCGCGGTGCGGGCCTCGCCATCGGCCGCGGTGACCGAGATGTTGCCGCGAAAGCGGATGACATAGTCGAAGTGCAACTGCTCGGTCAGCAGCCGGTAGAGCTTGTGATCGCCGAAGCCGCGGTCGGCGATGATGCGGACCTTGACCTGCGGCGGCAGGATCTCGGCCAGTCGTACCAGCACGCGGTCCTCATACAGATTGCGGCGATCCTTCAGGGTTTTCTTGTCCACCGTCAGCCAGACCAGCGGCGTGGCGCGGCCGTGTTCGGTGATCAGCGACAGCATGATGGTAGCCTGGTTGTCGGCGTCGAAGTCAGTCCAGTCCATGGCGACCGCGATGGAGGTGCGGGCGCCGATGACGAAAGGCACCCACAGGGCCAGGATGTCGTCGACCTTGATGCCGGGGTTGGACAGCAGGCGGTCGACCTGTTTGATCGCATGCTTGGTTGCCACGCCCTTGGCCGCAGCCAGGCCATGCCCGATGGCGGCGACGGCGAGCGATGCACTGTGCAGCACGCCGAGGGTGGCATCGGACAGACAGTCGATGCGCTTGGCGTGCAGGTCCGGGCCGAGCAGGCCGCCGAGGACATCACGAACCTGATCGAACGAGAACTGGCTGGCGGTGGTTGTCACGGCATGCTCCGCAGAATCCTATTGATCGCTGTGGAGCAGACTCGACCGATGCGGCGGGGAGGAAAAGTGGTTCGACAAATACGCAACTTTCGGACAACGATGCCGTTTTGCCGAGTTTTTTTGGAATCTCAAAGAGAGCGGGTGAGTTTTTTATTCCCACGCCGGGTCAGGCCGAGAATGAGGGGATGCTTGAGCTCCGGAGCAGCGCCAGCGGGTCTATGACGAGCTTTGGGACGTCGGCGGCTTTGCCTTTCTGTTCAAAAGCTACAACGACCTGATTTTCAATAAAGAAGCGAACGAGACCGCTGCCGAATACGTGCGCGCAAGGATCCGCTCGATTGTCAAGGATCCCGAAACGGCTGAAAAGCTGTGTCCCCGCAACCATCCGATTGGAACGAAACGCCCCCCGATCGATACCGACTACTTCGAGACTTTCAACCGGGACAACGTCACGTTGGTTGATATCAGGTCGTCGCCGATCGAGGCGATAACCCCGACGGGCATACGGACACGGGACGCGGAGTACGAACTCGACTCGATCGTCTTCGCCACCGGCTTCGACGCCATGACGGGGACGTTGTTCAAGCTCGGCATTCGCGGCAAGGGCGGCATCTCGCTGGAGCAGGAATGGGCCGACGGGCCGCACACCTACCTCGGCATCGCGGCCGCCGGGTTCCCCAATCTGTTTATCATTACGGGGCCAGGCAGTCCCTCGGTGCTGAGCAACATGCCGGTTTCGATCGAGCAGCACGTTGAATGGATCGCCGATTGTATTGAATACTTGCGGCAACACGAGCTTGACACGATCGAGGCGAGTGAGGAAGCGCAAACGGCGTGGGTTCGACAAGTTAACGAACTTGCCGCCGCGACGTTGTTTCCACAGGCGGATTCCTGGTACATGGGTGCGAACATTCCCGGCAAGCCGCGCGTGTTCATGCCTTATCCCGGCGGGGTCGGGACCTATCGCCAGCTCTGCGCCGAAATCGCGAGCAAGGGCTACGAGGGATTTGTCACCGCGCGGACGTAGGGCGTGGCGCTCGTCACCGTCTTTCGCGTCCCGACCACGACGTTGGAGCTTTGCACCGGTCCGCGTTGAGATCGACTCTTCCATCCCGTCATGGCCCGGCTCGTCCGGGCCGTGTCGCGGCAGGTGCTTGCGGGGGTGGCCCGGACGAGCCGGGCCATGACGTCAATGGCAACCCTGCCGATGGGTCAAACCCAACGCGAACGGGTATTACAGCGCTATTCCACTGCCGGTACCCGGCCAGCGTATTTCGGCCAGTGGTCGACGATTTCGTTCACCACGGAACTGCCGGTCAGGTAGACATCCTGCAAGCTTTCCAGGAATGCCGAATAGCCGGTCCCGCTGGAATTGTTGCTCAATAGCTCCGCCGCGGTCTGTCCGGGATACGGCACGCAGAAGTTGCTGGCGGAACGAAGCACCAGGACCCGATTGAAATCGATGGCGTGGACCTGAGACAGGAACGTCAGCGCCTGTGCGTAACCGGCATCCTCCTCGGACGTTATGGTGAACACCGCCTTGCCCTGGCTCCAGTAATTTACCCAGTTTTCCGCCCAGGTATTGAGAAGTTCGCCAATCCAGAATGTTCCGGCAGCCAGCACGTCGCCCTTGAGCACCCGGGGCGGGAACTGGGTTGCGGGATAGGATTTATAGAACGATCGCACCGTCTGAAGATTGCTTGTGTCCGGAAGCGCAACGTGAGCGTGACTGAACTGGTACGCCCAATTGACGAACGGTGCGTTGAGCTGGAACAGGTTCACGCCGTTGATCGAACTCGCGGGCGGCACCGGCAACTGATAGGGCGAGGTGCGGCCAAGCGGGACATAACCAGTAGTCCAGCCTTGCGGTATTTCACGCGCGTCGATCTCGTACGCCAGGTCACCGTCGATGACGTAGCTGGCCCAGGCGGCAGAGCCGACCGGACCGGCGTGCGGATCGATGCCGCCGATACCCGCGAGGATCCAATAGGCCTCCCTGAAATCAAACCGGGGGTCGTTGGCCAGCGCAGTGATCGACGCCGCCATGTGGGTCGGCCCCTCGCCCGTTTCGATCCCTAGCACCTGCTTGGCTGAATTATACCGCAGATCGTGGTATCCTTGCGGGAAAGGAATGACTTCAGTCAACGGGAAGTTCACCACCCAGGTGTTGAACTCGCCCGGCGCGGTCAGATCGTCACCGGTATCGAATGTCGTAACGACAACGAAGCGGATCGGCGTGCGTGACGCGCCGACGTTTTCCTGCGCGATCACCGGCGGCATTGCTATCGCAAGAAATGCCAACGATAGGGCCAGACGCTTGGCTGCAACAAAGACCATGGATTCGGACCTCTGCAACGTGCAAGCGCGACTTCAGCACATTTGGGGCGTTCCACTTCTCACAAGCCTGTGGACCGTCGCCGGCGGCATCGATGCTTTATCTCACGGGCGCCTGGAACACCGGCAAGCCGTCCACCCGATCTTCCCAAGCTGCGTCCCCTTCCGTCGGCAACGCAACGGCATGGTTCAGGGCCGCATCGAGGTCGCCTTCCCAGACCTCGCGGGGCAGATCGTATACCAGTTCAACACCGTAGCCGTTCGGGTCGTTGATATACAGGCTGTGCGTCATGCCGTGCTCGACGCGCCGATTGAATTTGACGCCGCGGCTTTGCAGCCACGCAAGTTGCCGCAGCCACGCCTCGCGGTTCGGCAGCGTCAGCGCGATGTGGGCGATGGCCATTGGCATGCCGAATGTGGACCATTCCGCCGGCGGCGGAGGAAGCTCGGGATTTTCGATCAGTGCGATATCATGGTGGTTCAGCCGGCCGCCGTGATCGCCGCTATAGAAGCGCATCTTCGCCGGGTCGGGCCGCGTCGGCGAGGCTTTCAGCTCGCCAACCTGAATGAAGCCGAGGATCTCGGTCCAAAACCGGTGGGATTCTTCCAAATCGCGGACGTTCAGCACAAGATGGTTCAGACCCGACGGGGTAACAGGGCCAGCTTGATTGGCGGACATTGGCTCCTCCTGCTTTTTCTTGGACGAAGGCGCAAGACTAGAGCGGTTTCAGGCTAACTGGAAATGCCCACACCGTCATGGCCCGGCTTGTCCGGGCCACCGCCGCCGCATGGTGCCGCGACAGGTGGCCCGGACAAGCCGGGCCATGACGAAAAACGCCTTTCCAGTAGGGCTGAAAGCGATCTCAGCGCGTGCTCCGGCGTTCGTCCGGCAGGCTAGAAAATCCCCGCCGCCAGACCGGCCGCCATTGCCGATCCGGCATCGTAACAACGACGGATGTCGGATGCACCGATCCGCTTGGGTGCCAGGATCGCCTCCGGCGTCTGCGCGCCCGTTCGCACAATCACCGGTTCGGCCACCGCGCGCAGCCGCCAGCCGGTTGCGATGCGGGCGATCTGCCTCGCCGCGTTCCGCCCGTCGCTGCCGGCACAGATCAGAGACGCGTACGGCCTGCCGTTCACCCGGTCCAGCGCGGGATAATAGGTGCGATCGAAGAAATCCTTCATCCGCCCGGCCATCGAAGCCAGGTTCTCGGGCGTCGCGAAGATATATCCATCCGCGCCCAAAACATCATCAGGCCCGGCATCCGCCGCCGAAACAAGCCGCACCACGACCTCGAGCTCGTCCGAGGCGCCGCACGCCGCCGCCTCGGCCATGGCCCGCGTGCCGCCGGTCAAGGAGTGGAAAACGATCAGCAGCGTCTTCACCGCCCGCGTCAGGCGTAGGCCGCGCGCCGGCGGGTCAACGCACTGACCGCGCCTGTGGCGACAAGGTTCAGCAGCAGCGCAACGATGCCGATGTTAAGATCGCGCAACGTCTCCGGCAGACCGGGCAGCAAACCGGCGACGGTGGTATGGGTCAGGGACGTCGCCGCCACCGTTGCGACGCCGACGCAAATTCCCGCAAAAGCCCCTTCCCGCGTGACCGGGTTGCGCGGCAAGAGGCTGGCCAGCAGCGACGGGAAAAGCTGCGTGACGAAGGCATAGCCCATCAACAGCAGCGCAACGATCGTGGCGCCGCCGCGCAGCGTGAACACCACCGCCAGAAGTGCCACAACCGGAACCAGCATCTTCGCCAGCGCGCCGACACGCGCATCGGTGGTCTCCGGCCGGACGTAGCGAAACAGCGTGTTCGCCAGCAGCGTGGCGGCGGACATCAGGATCATCGATCCCGGCACCAGGGCGGTCAAAACGCCAGCCGCGCCGATGACGCCGACGAACCAGGGATCGAAGGTCTGGATCGACAGGCGCAGCAGCGACAGGTCGATATCCGGACCTTTCAGCCCCGGCACCTGCAAAATCGCGGCGAAACCGACGAAGAACACGAACAGCAGAATCAACTGGTACAACGGCAGCAGGGCGGCGTTGCGGCGGAACGCCCGCTCCTCCTTCGCGGTGTAAAGCGACCCGAACGTGTGCGGCCACATGTAAAAACCCAGCGCCGTCAGCAGGACCGTCGAAACGAACCACGCGGGGCTTTCGCCTTGCGGCGGCAACGCCAGGAACCCCGGCTTCGCCTGCTGGATCGCTGCGAACATCGCGCCAAAGCCGCCATAGTAATGAATCGGCAGATAGATGCCCAGGAACAGCACGACGGCCAGGATCAACGTGTCTTTCACCACCGCCGTCCAGGCGGAGCCGCGGACGCCGGAGATCATGACGTATACAGTAACGACGGTGGCGCCGATCCAGATAGCCAGCGCCGGTGGGATGGCGCCGTAAGCGGCGGCGTTGACGATGATGCCGAGGCCCTTGAACTGCAGCACCAGGTACGGCACCAGCGCAACGATGCCCACCACCGCCACCAGAACGCCCAGTGCCGGACTATCGTATTTGCGCGCGAAGAAATCAGGCTGGGCGAACAGCCGGTGCTGTTTGGCATAGCGCCATATCGGCGGCAGCAACCAGTATGAAATAACATAGGCCAGGCAGCCGTAGCACAGAATATAGAAAGCCGGCGCGCCGTGGCCGTAGGCGAAGCCGCTGCCGCCGAGGAAGGTGAACGTGGTGTAGATCTCGCCGGCCATCAGCACGAACACCAGGATGGTGCCGAAGCCGCGGCCACCGACGCTCCACTGCTCCAGATCCATCTCCCGGCCGTGCCGGGCGCGGATGCCCAGCAGCAGCACGGCCACCATGGTCAGGATGATGACGACCAGCGCGGGGCTCACCGGCCGTCACTCCGGTTGGCCGGATCGCAGTAATAGATGATGCTCATGATCGCGGAGGTCAGGACGATCCACAAGACGATCCAGGCCAGGATCAGCGGCATGCCGAGAATAAGCGGTTCGACCCGGTTGAGCAGCGGTACCCCGACCAGGATCCCGAGGAAGGGCAGCACGGCCAGATATCGGACAAACGCCATGACACATCCCTTCGCTGCTCGACAGCCAACGCGACAGTAGCCGGCCAGTTTCCGCCCTGCCCAGCCGCCTGCTAAACAGACTCGCATAAACGCGAGAAGGAGGCGGCCAATGGCGTATACCCCATTCGATCTGACCGGCAAGGTGGCCCTGGTGACCGGCGGCAACAGCGGCATCGGCCTCGGCATGGCGCTGGCGATGGCGCAGGCTGGCGCGGACATTGCCATCTGGGGCACCAACGCCGCGAAGAACGCGGCGGCGGCGGATACGCTGAAGGCGACCGGCCGCACGATCCTGGCGCTGGAATGCGATGTCGGCGACGAAGCCGCGGTGGACGCGGCCTTCGCCCGCACCGTGGACGCTTTCGGCCATGTCGATGGCTGCTTCGCCAACGCCGGCGTGTCCGGCCGCGGCGGTCATACTTTCCTCGAGATGACCAGCGCGGAATGGCACCGCGTCACCCGGGTCAACCTGGATGGCGCGTTCTACACCTTCCGCGCCGCCGCCCGGCACATGGTGCAGCGCGGCGGCGGTGGCGTGCTGGTTGGCACCGCCTCGCTGGCGGCGATCGAGGGCGCGCCGCGAAGCGAGCATTATGCCGCGACGAAGGGCGGGATGGTCTCCATGGTCAGGGGAATGGCCGTGGAATTCGCCCGCCACGGCGTCCGGGCGCATGCGATCCTGCCCGGATGGATCGAAACCAACATGACGGCGAACGCGGTGTCCACCGATGGTTTCAAGAGCAAGGTGCTGCCGCGGGTGCCGATGCGCCGCTGGGGCGAGGGCGACGACTTCGGCGGCATCGCGGTGTACCTGATGAGTTCCGCATCACGCTACCACACCGGCGACACGTTCGTGATCGACGGCGGGTATTCGCTGTTCTGAAGCGTCCCGATCCCGGCCGGATCTGCGAGGCCCTACGCCAGTCCGCGTTGAGGGCGAATCTGGCCAAAAACCGTCATGGCCCGGCTTGTCCGGGCCACCGCCGCCAGCACGTAACGCTAGAGGTGGCCCGGACAAGCCGGGCCATGACGCGGAAGCGAGGCTTGACGGGTCAAACTCCCTTCGGCTTCTCCGCCAGGGCCTTTACCTCGTCCATCGCCTCGACGAAGCGGTTGTTCAGCAGCCTGACCGCCTCGGCGTTCGAATGCTGGATCAGGTCGCTGATTTCCTTCAGGTTGGCGACGGCGTGCTCATAGGCGTGCTTCAGCAGTTCGGCCTGCTTGGCGGCCTTGGCCTGTGGCGTCTCGACCGTGGACAGGGTGCGCACCGCCTCGGTCAGTTCCGCCATGCTCTGCTGCACGATCTCCATGTGGCGGCGAGCGACCGCCTGGGCGCCTTCAAGCGCCACCCGGTTGGCGGCGGTCAAGGTCTCGATATTGCGGCGGCTCGCGGCGACGAACGCCTCCATGTCCGGAACAGCGGGTAGTTTCATATCAGCGAACAGTTTGCCGAATTCCCCGAAATCGGCCAACGTTTTGTTTGGGTAGGCCATGTTTCTCTCCTGTAGGCTGAACCGGTACAACAGCGGCACGTTAGCCCGGCGCGGTTGAAAATCCAAGGGCACACGCGCGTGACATTCAAATACCGCTGGGCCATCTTGCCATCGGAGGAGAACAGCCATGGACAGCACCTTTGAACCGCAAGGCCCCGGCACCCGGATCGACATCGTCTCCGACGCGATCTGCCCGTGGTGCTATATCGGCAAGCGGCACTTGGAACGCGCGCTGGCGAGCCTTGCCGAGGAAGGGCTGACCTTCTCGGTGCACTGGAACCCGTTCCAGCTCAATCCCGATATGCCGAAGGAAGGCCGCGACCGCGCCGCCTACCGCGCCGCGAAGTTCGGCAGCGCCAAGGAAGCAGCCGTGCTCGATCAACGCGTCACCGAGGCTGCCGCCGCCGCGGGCCTGGTGTTCCGCACCGACCTGATGACGCGGACCCCGAATACGATCGACGCCCACCGGCTGATCTGGCTGGCGGGCGAGCACCGCGTGCAGGACGCGGCGATGGAAGCGGTGTTCCGCGCCTACTTCGTCGAAGGCCGCGACATCGGCGACCACGCGGTGCTGGCCGCCTGCGGCGCCGAAGCCGGATTGCGCGACGTCGCGGTGTTCCTCGACGGCGGTCTGGCGGAGCGGGAGATGCGGGACGCGGACCAGGCGGCGCGGGACGCCGGCGTGACCGGGGTGCCGTCGTTTTTCCTCGACGGCCACCACCTGTTTTCCGGCGCAATGCCGGCCGAAGCGATCGCCGAAGCGCTGCGCCGGGCACGGGTGATCCTGCTGGAGCGTCAGCGGACGTAGACAGGAATTTTCTTCAGCCGCACATCGGGACAACTTAAACCGACTACGCCAAAGCCCGGGCGGACAATGATTATCTGTTTCCGATCCGAAAGTTTACCGCCGCAACGCTTTGATTATAGTGCCTCCGACCCCGAACCGAGGAGGCACACATCATGACCAGCAAACACCCCGAGACGCTCGCCCTGCATGCCGGCTGGCGCCGCGACAGCGCCACCAATTCCGTGGCGGTGCCGATCTACCAGACCACGTCGTACCAGTTCGATAGCACCGAACATGCCGCGAACCTGTTCGCGCTGAAGGAACTCGGGAACGTCTACACCCGCATCATGAACCCGACCAACGCCGTGCTGGAAGCCCGGCTGGCGGCGATCGAGGGCGGCGCGGCGGGGCTGGCTTTGGCGTCCGGCCAGGCAGCTTCGGCAATCTCGCTGCAAAACCTGGCCCGCGTCGGCGACAACGTGGTCAGCTCGACCGACCTGTACGGCGGCACCTGGAACCTGTTCGCGAACACCCTGAAGGACCAGGGCATCGAGGTCCGCTTCGTCGACCCGGCCGACCCGGAGGCCTTCGCTCGCGCCACCGATGACCGTACGCGCGCGTATTATGCGGAAACGCTGCCGAACCCGAAGCTGATCCCCTTCCCCATCGCCGAGGTCGCCGCTATCGGCCGGACCTTCGGCATTCCGCTGATCGTCGATAACACCGCCGCCCCGATTCTGGTGCGCCCGTTCGATCACGGCGCGGCGGTAGTGGTCTATTCGACCACCAAGTATATCGGCGGCCATGGCACCTCCATCGGCGGCGTCATCATCGATGGCGGCAACTTCGACTGGGAGAAGTTTCCCGAGCGGCAGCCTGCGCTGAACACACCCGACCCGTCGTATCACGGCGCTGTCTGGTCGCAGGCGGTCAAGCCGCTCGGCCCGATCGCCTATGTGCTGAAGGCCCGGGTGACGCTGCTGCGCGACCTCGGCGCGGCGATGGCGCCGATGAACGCCTTCCTGTTCCTGCAAGGGCTGGAAACCCTGCCTCTGCGCATTCGCGAGCACAGCCGCAACGCCCTGGCCGTCGCCAACTTCCTGGCCAGTCGCAAGGACGTGACTCGGGTGATCCACCCCGCCCACCACAGCGGCATCGGCGCCGAGCGGACCGCGAAATACCTGCCGCACGGCCACGGCGGACTGGTCGGCTTTGAACTGGCGGGCGGGGCCGATGCGGGGCGCAAGTTCATCGACGCGCTCGAGTTGTTCTATCACGTGGCGAACATCGGCGACGCGCGCAGCCTGGCGATCCATCCCGCCAGCACCACGCACTCGCAACTGACGGAATCCGAGCAGTTCGCCACCGGCGTCACCCCCGGCTACGTCCGCCTCTCGATCGGCCTGGAGCACATCGACGACATCCTGGGCGATCTGACGCACGCCCTGGACGCGGCGAGGGCATGACGGATCGCGGTGCCCTGGTTACCGGTGGCGCGAAAGGCATCGGAGCCGCCATCGCCACGCGCCTGTCGCGAGACGGCTGGCGCGTGGTGGTGGCGGATCGCGATCCCGCCGGAGCGGCCCCGGCGGGCGGGCGGTACGCGGTTTGCGACGTCGGGGACGAGGGCGCGGTCGCGGCTCTGGTCCGCTCGATTGAAAAGACGGAGCAGCGGCTGGACGCGCTGATCTGCAACGCCGGCTTCATGATCCGCAAGCCGATCGGCCAGTTGTCGCTGGCGGAGTGGTCGTCCGTGCTGACGACCAACCTGACGAGCACGTTCCTGCTGGTGCGTGCGGCGGAGGCGCTGCTGCGCGCCGCCAAGGGTGCGGTGGTGACCATCGCGTCGTCGCGGGCGCGCATGTCGGAACCGGACACCGAATCCTACTCGGCGTCGAAGGGCGGGCTGGTGGCACTGACCCACGCGCTGGCGATCAGCCTGGGCCCGGACGTGCGGGTCAACTGCATCAGCCCGGGTTGGATCGCGACCAAAGGCCCGCCTCCGGCTCCGCAAGAGCACGCGTTCCACCCGGCCGGCCGGGTCGGCAAGCCGGACGACATCGCGGCGCTGGCCGCCTTCCTGGTGGGGCCGGAGAGCGGTTTCATCACCGGCGCGGAGTTCGTGGTCGACGGCGGCGTGACACGGAAGATGATCTATCCGGAGTAGCCGCCTTCACCGCATGCCAACCGGCGCGCGGCGGCGTCGAAGGGGCATGCGGCACGCCGGTTATTGATGCGTATGTTCACTAATTATCATTTGCCTCTTGAAACCGACTCTTGCAACCTCCGTCATCGCCCGGCTCGTCCGCATAAGTGCTAACTTGACGAGTCGGCACGAGCGTCGATGTCGTGTCATGGCTGGCCTTGTGCCGGCCATCCACGATTTCGCCGCCACCACCACCGCAAGTCCCGGGTGGCCGGACCAAGCCAGGCCATAACACTGGGGCAACGACCGTGCCGGTCTTCGCTGATGTTAGTGACTATCCGGCTCGTCCGGGCCATGACGGCGGTGGCAACCGTACCCCGGGGGAAACTCAAGGCGGACCGGCATTACATATCGTGGTCATTATTGTCACGATCGACAGCACGCAGCGCATGTGCAACGGCATCATGCCGCGCGACCGAAACGACGGGCACGTTCGTGTTTCGACCCTGTAGGATACGCGTTTTCCCGGCTCCACCGGCGGCAAATCGTTACGGTCCAAAGGGCGGCCGAAGGCATCGAATTCCAGCCGCGCCGAAATCGTGCACGTAACGTGACGCTTGAGAAGTTTGTTGTCATACGCTATGATGTTTGACGGACCGAACGTCCGGGGTAACCAGAATGCTTGTCGAGGCTGCGCGGTCGTTGGGAGATAATTCGGTTCGGTGCCAGCCCGATGGGATCGCTCCGCCGATTGTCGTGGATGGTACCGATCCCTTTGCTGCGGCAGTACAAGCGACGCGCATGCCGATGGTTATTACCAACCCGAGGTTGCCGGACAATCCAGTTATTTTCGTAAACGATGCATTCTGCACACTCACCGGATACTCGCGGGATGAGGTGATCGGCCGCAACCCCCGCATGCTTCAAGGGCCCCAAAGCGACTCCGCATCGATCGCGCGAATCCGCTCGGCGCTGGCAGCCCGGGAGCCAATCGAAATAGAGGTCTGCAATCATCGCAAAAGTGGCGAGCCATTCTGGAACCGGTTGCTGATCACCCCGATCTTCGGGCGCGACGGCACCCTGGAGTATTACTTCGGCAATCAGATCGACATCGCCGTGGAACGTCAACGCCGGGCCGAGCTGGAACAGCATCACGCGGAGATGACGGCCTATGCCGAATGCCTGGCCGCCCGAACGCGCGAGCTTGTGGCGGCCAACGAACGGTTGCTCGTGGAGGCAGGGGAGCGCGCTCTGGTTGAAGCGTCGCTCCGGCATGCGCAAAAGATGGAGGCGGTCGGATGCCTCGCCGGGGGCATCGCGCATGACTTCAACAATCTTCTGACCGTCATCATGGGGGGGCTTGAACTGGTACAGCGGCGCGTTGCCGAACGCCGTTACGATGGCGTGGAGCAACTCGCCTCGGCCGCCATGACCTCCGCGCGGCGAGGGGCCGATCTGATCAGGCGTCTGCTCGACTTCGCCCGCCGCCAGCCGCTCGCACCGGTCGAGGTCGATACGAACGCGCTGCTGCTCGACATGGAGGACCTGCTGCGGCGGACGCTCGGTCCGATGGTTGCGCTTGAACTGGTGATCGCGAGCGCCGTCTGGCCCGCCTTGTGCGATCCGAACCAGTTGGAGAATGCGCTGCTGAACCTTGCGATCAACGCCCGTGACGCGATGCCGGACGGCGGGCGGCTGATCGTCGAGTTGTCCAACGTCAGGCTGGACGAGGCGGTCGCCCGGGGACTTGGCGGAGATCTGTCGGCCGGGGATTACGTCGCGATCGCGGTGGTCGATACGGGCACCGGGATGGATCCCGACGTCATGTCGCGGGTTACCGAGCCGTTCTTCACGACCAAGCCCAATGGCCAGGGCACCGGCCTCGGCTTGTCGATGATCTACGGGTTCGTCAAAGAGTTGGGCGGCGATCTGCGCATCCGCTCGGAGCCCGGCCGCGGTGCGACGTTTACGTTATATCTGCCGCGATACGGCGGCGACGCCGCTGCCGGGACCCTGATATAGGCGGGGCGGACTGTCTCCGGCTAGTGGTGTCTCGATCGATGATGGTTAGCCGAGCGGCCGGGCTGTCATTATTTGATCACAACGGAAGCCGAGTGCGCACTTGCCCCCCGGGACGCGATGCGGGTCAGACTGAACGGCCCGGGTTTCAAATTCAACGACGTCCGGTACAACTCAAGTCGGCGCCAAGTCATACAATGGCGTTTTGCTATGCCGGCAGACTGATGTACACATTTTCGTCAATTCACCGCGTACCTGCCGGTGCACCGCGAGTTTCGGATGGTTCATGCATGAGATCGAGCGGACATCCGCAACGTCAGCATTGACCTTTCGGGTGCCCATGATCTAATCCTTTCGATCAGGCGATTGCTTCGTAATAGTATTCAGGGACCTCCTTGCGGATATGATCGAACCCTTTCCAGGCCCCGAGTTCAAGGACAGACCATTGTCTGTCGAGCCGCACCGTGTGATCGCCCCGCGCGCGTTTCGCCGCGCATTCCTGGTCAGTTGAATTGACGAGCATGCCTGGCCTCTCCTCTGACGACCCCGGCAACATCCGCAAATGGGCCGCCCGGGCCTGGCTGGAGATGGAAAGTGCCGGCGTGTTGCCGGTGCCAGCCAACTTCGAGCTCTGGTATCAGCATGTCGGCGGCTCCAACCCCGAACTGAGCCGGCGGATCGCGGCGATCCTGCAAAAGACCTCGACGATCTCGGCGGCCGATCTGGAGGAGTTGCGCGCGAAGTTCCTGCCGGTGCAAATCGAAGCGGATGACGTGGCGGATCGGGCCGATGCCATCCACCAGGCGGCGCAGGCCGTGGTCGACCAGGTTGCCGGCAACGGCGAGCAGTTGCGGCAGTACGGTGCCACCCTGACAACCTGGTCGGTCAAACTGGCTCAGGATCAGACGATCGACACCCTGACGCAGGCCGTCGCCACGCTGTCCGCCGAAACGGCGCGGGCGAGCGAGCGAAACCGGGAGCTGGAGCGCCAGCTTTCGGCGTCCACCGCGCGCATCGGCCGGCTCAAGGACAGCATGCAGGACCTGAAGCGGGCTGCGACAACCGATCCGCTGACCGGACTGTTCAACCGCAGGGCGTTCAGTGCCAGGCTGCGGCGGGCACTGTCGGACGTCAAGACGGACGGCGGTGCGGTGTCGCTGCTGATGATCGACGTAGACCATTTCAAGACGATCAACGACACGTACGGTCACGCGACGGGGGACCTGTTCCTGCGGCTGATCGGACGCGTGCTGTCCGAAAGCGTGAAGGGACGCGATACGGCCGCGCGCTATGGCGGGGAGGAGTTTGCCGTCCTGCTGCTGCGGGCCGATCTGAAAGCCGCCACGACCGTCGCCAACCAGTTGCGCATGACGCTGGAGGGGCAGCAGCTCGGCAAGAAGCGATCGGCCGACGATGTCATCAAGGTCACGGTTTCCGTCGGTGTCGCGCAGTTCCGCTCCGACGAGACGGCCGCGTCGCTGCTGGCCAGGGCCGACTCGGCGCTGTACCAGGCCAAGGATCTTGGCCGCAACCGGGTTTGCGCGGCGCAGTAATATCAACGGATTTTGAAACGACCCATCGGCGCCGGTTTCACGTCGCGGCCCGGCTTATCCGGCCCACTCCCGCCAGTTGGTGCCGCGACAGGTAGCCCGGACATGCCGGCCCATGACGTGAAAGAGGGGGTCGGTGGGAAAGTCGCTTGGCGCAACCGCCGTTCAGGACGCCGCCGCCGCCTCGCCCCAGCTCAGTTCGGGCACCAGCTTGACGGGATAATCCACCCCGTGATGCTCCGGCGCGGCCTGCCGCTTCGGCAGTTTCACATGCTTCGAGGGCACGTGCTCATACGGGATGCGGCTGAGCAGATGATGGATGACATTCAGCCGCAGACGCTTCTTGTCATCCGAGTTCGCGACGAACCAAGGTGCCCATGATGTATCCGTCGCCAGGAACATATCGTCGCGCGCGCGGGAGTAGTCGTCCCAACGCTCATACGATTGCAGGTCCATCGGCGACAGCTTCCAGAGCTTGCGGGGATCGTTGATCCGGGCCTCCATCCGGCGGGTCTGCTCGTCCTGGCTGACCTCCAGCCAGTATTTGATCAGGACGATGCCTGAATCGACGATCATCTTCTCGGTGCCGGGCGCGAGATCGAGGAAGCGCTTCACCTGGTCCTCGGGGGTAAAGCCCATCACCCGCTCGACGCCGGCCCGGTTGTACCAACTGCGGTCGAATATCACGACCTCTCCGGAGGCGGGCAGGTGGGCGGCGTAGCGCTGGAAATACATCTGCGACTTTTCCCGCTCGGTCGGCGCCGGCAGCGCCACGACGCGGAAGACGCGGGGACTGACCCGTTCGGTGAGCGCCTTGATCGTGCCGCCCTTGCCGGCGCCGTCGCGGCCTTCAAAGATGACGCAGACTTTCAGGCCCTTGTGCACCACCCATTGCTGAAGCCTGACGAGTTCGCCGTGCAGCTTCGCCAGTTCGGCTTCGTAGGCGGTGCGTTTGAGCTTGCCGGAAAGGGAGGCCGGTTGCGGGGCGGCTTCTACTTCATCCGGGTGGCCGTGCTTCTTGGACTTCTTCATGGTCGCGCTTTCAAAGAAGACTACTGGATTGTGCGCGCCCCGGTTACGTACGACAAGACTTTTGCCCGGCGCTGGCCCATCGAACCTCGCTTCCGCGTCATGGCCCGGCTTGTCCGGGCCAGCGCCGCCAGCACGTGCCACGACAGGTGGCCCGGACAGGCCGGGCCATGACGGTTTGGACTGGTATCATTTCCCGCATCCGGCTGGCCGCACCGGTTACCGCAGCACCTCCCGGTTGATGACATTGTCGCGAATTGGGTCGCCGTCCAGCACCGAGAGGATATTGCGGGCCGTCGTCACAGCCATCGCCGCGACCGCCTCCGTCGTCACGCCGGCCATGTGCGGCGAGGCGATGACCGTGTCCAGCTTGAGCAGATCCGTGTTCACCGGAACCGGTTCCTCCGCGAAGACATCCAGCCCGGCGCCGGCCAGGTGGCCGGACGTCAGCGCGGCATATAACCCGGGTTCGTCAATGATCCCGCCGCGGGCGGTGTTGACGATGAACGCGCCCGGTTTCATCCGCCCGATCCGGGCGGCGTCGAACAGCCCGACCGTCTCCGAATTCTTGGGACAATGGATCGACACGAAGTCGGCCCGGGGCAGCGCGGCGTCCAGTTCATGCACCGGTTCGCATCCCGCAGCGGCAATCGCCCCCGGGTCCACATACGGGTCGAAGACCAGCACCGTCATGTCGAAGCCGAGGCAGCGGCGGGCGGTGCGCGTGCCGATGCGGCCGAAGCCAACGATCAGCACGGTCTTGCCGGACAGTTCCATCGGCAGGCCGTTGTGCCGGTCGTGCCACTTTCCCTCGCGCACCAGCCGGTCCAACGCGGTGTTCTTCTTGGCCAGCGCGATCATCAGGTGGAACGCCTGTTCCGCCACCGAGGTGGAATTGGCGGTGCCGACGACCATCAGCGGCACGCCTCGCGCGGTCAGTGCCGGGATCTCCACGGCGTCGTAGCCGACCCCGATGCGGGCGACGACCTGCATCGCCGGGGACGCATCCATCTCTGGCCGCCGGTACGGCGTCGCCGACAGCGCGATGCCGGCGCAGTCCTCCAATAGCGGCAGAAGCTCGGCCTGGCTGATTCCGGCAGGGTAGATCACGGTGTCGATGTCGTCGCGCGCCTTGATCAGGCTGACGCCGTCCTGACCCATCACATGTGGCAGCATCACCTTTGGCTTGTTCGTGGCCATGCGCGGCGTTTCCTTGTTTCCAGCGGTTGCGCGGGGTTGCGTGACGATCAATGGCCGAACCGCTTGCGTCAAGCAGCGTTGCCTGCGTCCGGGAGCCGCGTAGTGTCTCGCCCTGCCACACAGGAGGACCCGACCCATGCCGATCCCGCAGACCATGACCTACGTCCATGCCAACGGCGCGGGAGGACCGGAGGTGCTCGGCCTCGCGACCGGTCCGGTGCCGGTGCCACGGGCGGATGAGGTGCTGATCCGCGTGCAGGCGGCCGGGGTGAACCGGCCCGACGTGGCGCAGCGCCAAGGATCGTATCCGCCACCGCCGGGCGCCAGTCCGATTCTCGGTCTTGAGGTGGCCGGTGAGGTCGCCGCCATCGGCGATCAAGTGACCACCCTGTCCGTTGGCGATCGGGTCTGCGCGCTGACCAACGGCGGCGGGTACGCGGAATACTGCGCGGTTCCGGCCAGCCAATGCCTGCCCTGGCCGGCGGGCTACGACGCCCTGCGCGCCGCCGCACTGCCGGAAACCTCGTTCACCGTCTGGGCCAACCTGTTCCAGATCGGCCGGCTGAGCCGGGGCGAGACGGCGCTGGTCCACGGCGGCTCCGGCGGCATCGGCGTCACCGCCATCCAGTTCGCGCACGAGTTCGGGGCGCGCATTTTCGCCACCGCCGGGTCCGACGAGAAATGCGCCGCCTGCCTGAAGCTCGGCGCCGATGCGGCGATCAATTACCGCTCGAAGGATTTCGCGGTCGAGGTGAAGACCCTGACCGAGGGGCGCGGCGTCGATGTCATCCTCGACATGGTCGGCGCGCCCTACATGACCCGCAACGTGCGCAGCCTGGCGCTGGACGGGCGGCTGGTCATCATCGCATTCCTGCAAGGATCGAAAGTGCAGGACTTCGATTTCATCCCCGTGTTGGTGCGGCGGCTGACGATCGCCGGCTCCACCTTGCGGCCGCGCACCACTGCGCAAAAGGCGGCGATCGCGGCGGATTTGCGGGCCAGGGTTTGGCCGGTGCTGGACGCCGGGCGGTGCGCGCCGGTGATCCATGCGACGTTCCCTCTGTCTGAGGCGGCGGCGGCGCACCGGCTGATGGAATCGAGCGAGCACATCGGCAAGATCATGCTGACCGCCGGGTAAAGAAACGAGGTGCGCATCGATTCCGTGGCTGGTCCGTCAAAATTCCGCTATCATGATCGTGTTGATGCGACAGGCGGGGGGCCACGGCGTATAAGACGCGCAACGGTCCGGTGTCCGAGTGGTTAGGAGCGGGTCTGCAAAATCCGCCAGAGCGGTTCGATTCCGTTACGGACCTCCAGCCTTGCAGCGGGAACGCATGCCGTTCCTGCACCGCCGTCAGCAGATGCCTTCGCGCACTGCGGCGGCGTGCCGGCTCAAGCATCAAGAGGTAGCGATGGAGCAACACATCAGGCGACGGATGGTGATGAAGGGCGCCGTGGCGCTGGCATCGGCCGGGGCCATCGGCGTGGGATGGCGGGCCAGCCGATCCACCCGTGTGCGCGACGCCCTGGGCATCGTCACGCCGCCCCAATTGCAGGACGCGGCGGCGTTGAAGCCGATCGATCCGCCGGCCACGGTGCGCGATGCCGCGCTTTTGGACGCGACCGGGGTCACGCACACGCTGTCCAGCTTCGCCGGCAGTGGACTCGTGCTCAACTTCTGGGCCACCTGGTGCCAGCCCTGCGTCGCCGAAATGCCGGCGCTGGACGGCCTGGCACACCGGGTCGCCGGCGATAATATTCTGGTGGTGGCGGCATCCTCCGATCGCGGCGGGGCTGCCACGGTCAGCCGTTTCTTTGCCGAGCACCGGATCGAAGGTCTTTCGGTTTGGCTCGACCCGGACGGAGCGGCAGGACGGGCATTGGGCACGAACGGCATCACGCCGACCACGGTGATCATCGATCGTGCCGGGCGCGAGCGGGCGCGGCTCGAGGGGCCGGCGTTGTGGGCCAGCGATGCGATGGTGGCGGCGGTGCGGCGGCTCGCCGGCTGAAATCCAATCCGGACCGGCCGGGTTTGACCGGCGCGCGCACCGGCGTTACGGCCGGGCGGCATCGCTCCTTTGGTCGAATGAAGCCATCAGCCATCGCAGGTCCTCGGCTCGCAGCACCGCCTGCCGCGCATCGCATGCGGTCGCATCCGCGCCCACCAGCCGTGCCAGATCGGGATTGCGAACGAACGCCGGGCCGCCCGCTAGAACGCCGAGCCTTTGATTGCACGAGGCCCGGCGGATGGCGCGAATCGTTCGCCCAAGCGAGGCGGTCTGCGCATCGCACGCGATCGACAGGCCGACAGCCGCGAACCAGCCAGTGCCGATCCGACCGAGCAGATCGGCTTCCCCTATCGCGGTTTCCGTGACGACATCCCAGCCGGCGTGGCAAAACAGCTCCGCCGTCATCTGCAACCCGAAGCTGTGCTGATTGCCAGCCAGGCTCGCCAGCAGGATGCGGCGTTCGGCATCCCGGATCGGCAAAGCCGGCCCGCAGAGGTCACGCAGCCGGAGCAGGATCAGGCGCAACATCCCCAGGCTGGCCGTTACCTCGGTGAAACCGCACCGATCGTCGTCCCACATCTCGCCGAGCCGCCGGGCCGCCGGCATCAGCAGCGTGAGACAGACTTCCGCCAGACCGGCACCTCCGGCAACGCGTTGTGTCGCGTGATTGAGGGCGCCTTGCAGGTCGTTGGCGAGAACGAGCGCGGTGAAGCCTTGCACATCCGCGGCCGCGGGGGGCGGCGCGCGGTTCGCCGCAAGCCGGCTGACGCCATCGTGGCGATGGGCGAGTACCAGTTCGCGGGATAATCCGGGTTTCGATGGTCCGCACCAGCAAGGCCGAATGGCGTTGGCGGGCGACGGCCGAGGCGGAAGTGCCTTGGGCCGGCGCGCTTTGCTTCGGACGCCGAACGGCGCAGGTTCGAAAAGCCAAACCAAGATTCGAACTGGACATGAGTCCATTTCATACCATCGGTGGCCGGCGGGCACTGATCTGGATCAACTCCCCTCGGGCCCGGGTGGCGAATGCGCCGGACCGCGCCAGTGGCTTTGTTACAGTTGCAAGCTGCCGAACGTCAGCGGGCCGGTGGTCGCGGTGTCCGCCCTTTCAGAGGCGTTGCTGGTCAACGACGTGTCCGGGCGACGGCCTGGACGGTGGCGAGGGTGATGGCGCCTCGCCGCCGCGTCGGGTCGCCGCACCGCATCCAGATGTGTGGCGGGTTCGTGGACGGGTCGTGACGGACTTCAACGTGCAGGGCGGCGGCTGCTTCGCGCCGGCCTTGCTGTTCAGTGCGTGCCTCGAGCTGGCGTGTGCGTGTTCATCGTGTAGAACCGGCCGATGGTCGAAGCGGCGTTCGCCGAAGTGCCTGTGGGAAACAGTATAACGCCCGCATACCGCCCTATGCAGCGTCAACGTTTCCTTCATACTTTGCGGTCAACATGAAAAAGCCGGCGGGAATTCTCCCGCCGGCTCAACACTCGGAGGTAAGCCTGTGCTTCAGTACCTTACACTCCTGGCGCTTGTTGTAGTGATCGTGACCATCAAAGTCAAGATCATCATCAAGAAGCGATAGAGGAGTGGGCCGGTCCCGGGAAACCGGGCCGGCCTGCCCCGGGTGACTACACGGCCTTGGCCATCCCGCGCAGCACATACTGCAATATGCCGCCGTGCTGGTAGTAAGCGACCTCATCGACAGTATCGATGCGGCAGATCACCGGCACCGTATCGACCGTGCCGTTGGCCCGGTGGATTACCAGCGACAGATCCATCCGCGGCGTGATCGTGTCCAGCCCGACGATGTCGATGATCTCATCTCCGGTAATGCCCAAGGACTTTCTGTCGGCGCCGTCCTTGAACACCAGCGGCAGCACGCCCATGCCCACCAGGTTCGACCGGTGAATCCGCTCGAAGCTCTCGACGATCACCGCTTTGACACCCAGCAGCATGGTGCCCTTCGCCGCCCAGTCGCGCGACGAGCCGGTGCCGTATTCCTTGCCGCCGAAGATAACCAGCGGCACGCCCTCCTGCTTATATTTCATCGCCGCGTCGTAGATCGGCATTTCCGCGCCGTCCGGCAGATGCTTCGTCATGCCGCCCTCGACGTTCTTCAGCATCTCGTTACGGATGCGGATGTTGGCGAAGGTGCCCCGCATCATGATCTCATGGTTGCCGCGGCGGGCGCCGTAGCTGTTGAAATCCTTTTGCTGCACTTGCCGCTCACCCAGGTATTCGCCGGCCGGGGACGTTTTGCGGATGTTGCCCGCCGGGCTGATGTGGTCGGTCGTGATGCTGTCGCCCAGTTCCGCCAGGATCCGCGCGCCCTTGATGTCGCCGACGGGCTTCGGCTCCATCGTGATGCCCTCGAAATAGGGCGGGTTCTTCACATAAGTGGAACCGTCCGACCAGCGATAGGTCGCGTTGTCGCCCTCTACCGTGATCGCCTGCCACTGCTTCGGACCCTTGAACACCTCGCCATAGCGCTTGAGGAACTGGTCACGCGACAGGCTGGAGGCGATGACGTCGGCGATTTCCTTGTTCGTCGGCCACACGTCCTTCAGGTAGACCGGCTTGCCGTCCGACCCGGTGCCGAGCGGCTCCGTCGTGATATCCACCGTCACCTTGCCCAGCAGCGCGTAGGCCACCACCAGCGGTGGCGACGCCAGGTAGTTCGAGCGCACATTGGCATGCACGCGGCCCTCGAAGTTGCGGTTGCCGGAGATCACCGCCGAGGCGACCAGCTTGTTGTCCTCGATCGCATCGACGATCGCGTCCTCCAGCGGGCCGGAGTTGCCGATGCACGTCGTGCAGCCATACCCCACCGTATTGAAGCCGATCGCGTCCAGATCGGCCGTCAGCCCGGACTTGTTGAGATACTCGGTCACCACCTGCGATCCCGGCGCCAGCGAGGTCTTCACCCACGGCTTCGGCGTCAGCCCCCTCGCCCGCGCCTTGCGCGCCACCAAGCCGGCAGCGACCAGCACTGACGGGTTGGAGGTGTTGGTGCACGACGTAATGGCCGCGATCACCACGTCGCCATGCGTGATCTCATAGTTCGTGCCGGCAACCTTCGCGGTCACGCCGACGTCCCCGGCCGGCACCCCGAGGCCCTTGGTCAGGTCGGCCTTGAACGAGGCGCTGACATCCTTCAGCAGCACGCGATCCTGCGGCCGCTTCGGCCCGGCCACGCTCGGCAGCACAGAGCCGAGGTCCAGTTCCAGCGTATCGGTGAACACCGGGTCGGGACGCCCGGCCTCGTTGAACATGCCCTGCGCCTTCAGGTAGGCCTCGACCAAAGCGATGCGGTGCAGGTCGCGGCCCGACAGGCGCAGGTAGTCCAGCGCCACCTTGTCCACCGGGAAGAAGCCGCAGGTCGCGCCGTATTCCGGCGCCATGTTGGCGATGGTGGCGCGATCCGGCAGCCCGAGGTGATCCAACCCGGGGCCGAAGAATTCGACGAACTTCCCGACCACGCCCTTCTTGCGCAGCATCTGGGTGACCGTCAGCACCAGGTCGGTCGCCGTCGCCCCCTCCGGCAGCGCGCCCGTCAAGCGGAAGCCGATGACGTCGGGAATAAGCATGGCGATCGGCTGGCCGAGCATCGCCGCCTCCGCCTCGATCCCGCCGACGCCCCAGCCGAGGATGCCGATGCCGTTCACCATGGTGGTGTGGCTGTCGGTGCCATACAGCGTGTCCGGATAGGCAAACGTCGTCCCGCCGTTGGTCGATGTCCACACGCACTGGCCGAGATATTCCAGGTTCACCTGGTGGCAGATGCCGGTCCCCGGCGGCACCACTCGGAAATTGCTGAACGCGTCCTGGCCCCAGCGCAGGAAGGTGTAGCGTTCGCCGTTGCGCTCGAACTCGACATCGACGTTCTTCTGCTCGCTGTCGGGCGTGGCGGAGAAATCCACCATCACCGAGTGATCGATCACCAGATCGACCGGGATCAGCGGATTGACCTTCTGCGGGTCGCCGCCGAGCCGGGTAATCCCGTCGCGCATCGCCGCCAGGTCCACCACGCCGGGCACGCCGGTGAAATCCTGCATCAGGATGCGGGCGGGCTTGAACGGCACTTCCTTGGCGGACGAGGCTTTTTCCAGCCAGCCGACGATGGCCTTGGCGTCATCAGTCTTGTAGCTACGGCCGTCCTCGAACCGCAGCACGTTCTCCAGCAGCACCTTCAGGCTGACCGGCAGGCGCGAAATGTCGCCCAGGGTCTTGGCCGCTTCCGGCAGGGAGAAATAGGCGTATTCCTTCCCCTCGACGGTCAGTGTCTTGCGTGTCTTGAGAGTGTCGTGCCCGACCGCGGTCATGCTGTGATTTTCGCCCCGTGCGATGGGGCGCCTCTGTTATGCGGCGGGGGGTAGAGATCGCGCCGCGGATGAAATATTGACTGCACGCGGGCTTTAACCACAGCGGCCGGTGGGCGTCCACCGGCCGGTTGCGCAGGGGTTGGATGTGCTGAAGGCAGATGGCGTCGCGGTGTTCCGGGGGGAGCGGTTGGTGTTCCGGGACCTGTCTTTGGCGGTGGCCGCCGGTGGCGCGCTGGTCTTGGCGGGCCCGAACGGGTCGGGAAAATCCACCTTGCTGCGGCTGCTGGCCGGCCTGGTGCGCCCGGCAGCGGGGTCCGTGCTGTGGGACGGCGAGAACGCCTTCGCCGACATCGCCGGGCACGGGCGGCGCGTCGTCTATATCGGCCACCAGGATGCGGTGAAGCCGGGGCTGACGGTGACCGAGAATCTGCGCTTCGCCGCCGCTGTGTCGGGGAGATCGGTCAGGACCGCGCTGGCCGCCGTCGGGCTGGAGGCGCTGGCCGATCTGCCGGCGCGCATGCTGTCGGCGGGACAGAAAAGGCGGTTGGCGCTGTCCCGGCTCGTGCTGTCGGCGGCGCCGCTGTGGCTGCTGGATGAGCCGACGCTCGGGCTGGACACCGCGGCGATCGAGCGGTTCGGCGGCCTGCTGGCGGAGCACCGGGCGGCGGGCGGGATGGTGGTGGCGGCGACCCATGTGCCTCTGCCGCTGGCGGACGTGGCCGGGCTGCGGCTCGGCTGATGCGGGTTTTTTGGGCGGTGCTGGCGCGGGATTTGCGCCTGTCGGTGCGGCACGGCGCGGATACGCTGGCCGCGTTGCTGTTCTTCGTCGCCACGGCCTCGCTGTTTCCCCTGGCGATCGGCCCCGGGCCGGAGACGCTGGGGCGGATCGCGCCGGGGATCATCTGGGTGTGCGCTTTGCTTGCGGCGTTGCTGCCGCTGGACAGGCTGTTCGGGGCGGATCTGGAGGACGGGTCGCTGGACCTGCTGATGCTGTCCGGTCTGCCGGCCTCCGGGATCGCCGGGGCCAAGGCGCTGTCGCACTGGCTGGTGACGGGAGTGCCGCTGCTGCTGGTGGCCGCCCCCGTGGCGGTAATGCTGCGGATGCCGGATGCGGCGATCCCGGCGCTGCTGATCGGACTGCTGATCGGGAGTTTGCTGCTGTCGCTGTTCGGCGGGATGGGGGCGGCGATTGTGCTGGGCGCCCGGCGGGGAGGGGTGCTGCTGCCGCTGCTGATCCTGCCGCTGGTGACTCCGGTGCTGATTTTTGGCGCGGCGGCGGCGGATGCGGCGGCGGGGGGGTTCTCGGCGCGGCCGCATTTGTTGCTGCTGGGCGCGATGCTGGCGGCGGCGTTGCCGCTGTGTCCGCTGGCGGGTGGGGCGGCGTTGCGGGGAGCGGTGGAGTAGGGTTGTGGTTTGGCTGGCAAACCGGCCCACGTGAACCCGCGAGTTCTGGCATCGCATCAACGCCGAGAATGTAGGAGTGCATCCCAAATCCGGTGACGACCCCCTCCGCCACATCGGAAGGAATGCAGTGGATGTTGCGCTTTGCAACATTGCTGGTGTGCACCTCCACGTAAGGCAACGCGGCCCCGTAGATGCAGTCCCTCAAGGCATAGCCTGCATAAGTAAGGCCGGCCGGGTTCATGACCAGCCCGTCAAAGCCCTCGTCGACTGCCCGATAAATACGGTTGATCGCTTCGCCCTAGATGTTGGTATAGAAAATGACCAACTGGTAGCCGCGATCGTGAGCATGACGCCGCAACCCGGCGTTCGAGTTCAGCCGCAGTTGTCGAGCCACGGATTTCCCGCTCGCGCCGCCCCGGCAAAGTGAGATTCGCGCCTTGCACCAGCAGAATCTTCGCCACTAGGGATTCCGTCATGGTGCACTTGGCCAGCCGGTCAACCGGTCTTCCGCCGCAGAGGCGGAATTGCCGGCACTTCCGGGAGCGTCCCGATATCATCCGGTTTCAGCCGGAATATCCCGGGGTAAAGATCCGGACTGGTGTTCTCGGCCGGTTCCGTCGAACGCCAGGTGTAAAAGCACGTGTCGCAGCCGTACACCGTCCAAACGCCCGCGATCGGCGATGTGCTGCGAACCTTCGCTGTCGCGGACCTGCATCGGGGGCAAATCGGGAGCGACTGCGTTGTGATGGTATCACTCATTTTCTTAGCGCCTTGATCAGTTGCGCCAGTTTGGTGCGCCACGCGTCGGTTTGCTTGGGCGTGTCGAGGACTTCACCGTAATCGCCGCGACGGTCCGGCGCCTTCGGCGTTGTGGCGTCAATGATCATCTTATGGGCCATGCCGCTGGGTTCGCCGGCGGGATCGAGAAGGTTCTCCGCGAGATTCGGAATGATCACCACATCGCCCGCCGGATTGGCCCTGACGGACATCGCCCACATCACCTGGTTGAGATTGAAAGGATCAACATCCTCATCGACGACGATGACGAACTTGGCATAGCCGAGGCCGTGCGGGGTGGTGAGTACCCCCATGCCAACTGATTTCGCAAAGCCGCCATACCGCACCCGCGTCGATACGATGACCACGAGACCGTGGGTGTAGAGCGCATTGACCGCGACGACCTCGGGAAACATATGGCTCAACTGGATGAAGATCGGGGCACTGGTGGTCATGGCCTGCAGAAAATCGAGCTCTGTCCAAGGCCGGCCAACATAGACCGATTCGAAGATCGGGTCTTTGCGATGGGAAACGCGGTCGATTTCAATGACCGGGTATCTGTGACCCCCCGAATAATAGCCGGGAAACTCACCGAACGGGCCCTCCAGTTCGCGCTGCCGGGCAAGAATGCGGCCTTCCAGAACGTATTCGGACCCAAATGGAACATCGAGGCCTTTTGCCGTCTTGACGACTTTATACGGCGCGCCTTGCATCACCGCAGCCATCTTGTATTCCAACTGCGTGTACAACAAAGGCGTCGCCGCCATCAGCAATATAACAGGCTCATTACTTATCGAGATCACGATCGGCAGGTCTTCGCCGCGTGCCTCAGCATGAGACAGATGAATGGCGATATCGTGCTGCGGCACGGGTTGAATCCCGATTCGATTCGGCCCCTTCACCATCAGGCGATAGCACCCGACGTTCTCCACGTCGTCATTGTCCCGGTCGTCCGGATCCCGCGAAATAATACAGGCCTTGTCAATGTAGAAGCCGCCATCGCCGCGATTCAGACGAAACAGCGGCAACAGGTCGTACAGGTTGATGTCCTTGTCGACCGTAACCTCTTGCCAGGGGGCTGAGGCAACGCGCTCCAGTTCCCCGGGAAACAGCTTGAAGCGCCTGACGAACTCGAAGAACTGGTCCCGCAGCGGCGTATCCTTGTCCATACCGAGCGCCAAAGCATGGTTGGGCCAGGAACCATGCACATTCATGACCACCCTGGCGTCGGTACAGCCGGCGATGTTGTCGAACAGAATGGCCGGCGCCTCATCGCCGATTTGAGCGAGAGCGCAGCCTGCGGCAGCAAGATCGGGCTCGAACTTGACCTCGTCCTTGATGTGCAGGAGCTGGCCTTGCTGCTCGAGCACCATCAGAAACTCACGAAAATCCTGATAGCATTTCATCGGTTCGTCCTCAGGATTAACCGCTCACGCCGCCTGACGCATCGCGTCGATCTGCGTTTGCCAGCGCTGCAACACCGACTGCGGGTCATGCAGCGCGAAGGTAACCCCACCGCTGACGGAAGCATAAGGTGCCTTATGCAGTCGCACTTCGACCAACTCTGCTTCGAACAGGGCGAGCGGCGTGCCGGGCGAGGCCCCTACGAGGCGGCGGCACGTCATGCGCAGTTCGCACATGCCGCCGTCAAGTGAGAGTGTTACGGTAACGCGGCCGTCGCGCACGAGATTCGCGGTTGTTGCGGACCGGGCCAGGACGACAAAGCGAATTCGGCCTGACGGCATTGCCAGCATGTCCCCGGCGCTGAGCAGCGAGGCATGCGGCCAGCCCTCGGCACCGATCGTCGAGATCCGCAGAGCCTGCGTTTTGGCGAGCAGATCCGTTCCGTCAAGATAGTCCGCGACCTGTGGCGGCAGCGTCGTCGTCTTCGCGGTATCAGGCGGGGTATAGGCGTGGGCGGCTTGGCTCATGATTTGCTCCGCTTCTGCAACTCGGGAAAGTCGTAGTCCCGCCAGCCTGGCACGTCGGCGACTTTGAAGAACTCGTGGCCCTGCTCGGCGACCGCCGGGCCGCAGACTTCCCCGGCCGGGACATCCGCGGCTTTCTGTTCATCCGCGCCAAATGGAAACGTCGCGTCGATGCCCATAGCGGAACCGGTTCGCCGGTTCAGAGGAAGTGATGCGTCGATTGACGGGTCGAGCGTCCCACCCGGCAAATCGCCAACGATGATCACGTCGCGGGCAGGCTGGGAGCGGAAGGCGATAGCCCATTCAACCTGGTCCGGGTCGCGAACATCGATATCGGGATCGACCACGACGACAAGCTTCGGACGCTGACTGCTTGCAATGGCTGTCAGAATGGCGTGACGCGCTTCTCCCGCATAGCGCTGCTTCATGGCGATGACAATATAGAAGGCGACCCCGCCGGAGGCCGGGATGGCGACCCCGGTGAGCGTCGGGTGCTGCGCCTTCAGCATCGCGAAATACGATGCCTCATACGGCATCTGCTTGAGGATATGATTCTCGGTTGGCGGAACCCCGGTCAACAGCGCCTGGAAGCGGGCATCGTTGCGATGCGTAATCGCCTTGATTCGCGCGATCGGCTTTTTCGAACCTGGCGTGTAATATCCGGTGAATTCGCCGAGCGGTCCTTCGTAGGCTTCCTGGCTGAAGTCAACCTCCAGCTCGAACACCAGTTCGGCGCGCGCCGGGACATCGACATCGATTGTCTTGCAACGAACAAGCTCAAGCGGCGCGCCACGCATGCCGCCGACCACTTCAAAGTCGTTGGTTCCGTCGGGCACCTGAATCGGGCAAGTATAGGCCATTACGGGATCGACGCCGATCAGCAGGGCCGCGGGGAATGTCTTGTGTCCCAGACGGCGCGCTTTCGCGAGATGCCGGCCAAACCGATGGTTCGGCAGCGCAAGAAATGTCATCGTCTGCTTGTCAACTAACTCGAAGCGATAGTGCCCGATGTCCGGTATACCGGTCTCGGGATCCTTGCTGACGACGATCCCGGCGGTGATGTATCGCCCGCCGTCATCGGGACTGTACTTGCACACGGGCAGCTTGGACGTATCGATTGCATCGCCGGTGAGGACGTTTTCGTGGACCGGGGCATCTGTAACGACAACCGGCAGAATCCGCGCCGCCATGCCGCGCAGCATCCGGTCAGCGACTTCTTGTTCCGTCGTTTGCAGGGCGATCAATGCCTTGGCGCGCGTGTTGTAGACACCGCCGACCAGCGGAAACGCGGTCCCATTGTTCTTGAAGACAATTGCCGGACCGGAGACCGACGCGCTCTTTCGCATCGCCTTCGCGACTTCCAGTTGCGGATCAACGTAACGATCGACCTCGAGAAGCTCGCCGGCCTTCTGCAGGCCGTTGAGAAAGTCACGGAAATCCTGGAATGGCATTGTCGCTGCTACCCCCGTGTTCCATTGAATGTCGGTATAAAATTTGCTTCTCCGAGGATCCGATCCCGGCGGCATTGCTTTATGCAGAGAATGCTAGCGTTGTTTGATTTGCTGACCGGTCCATCGTGGAACCAGGCCGGCGTCGACGCCGAACAGATCCAACACGCGCCCCACCGTATGGTCCACCATTTCGGCCACGGTATTCGGGCGGGTGTAAAAGGCCGGCACGGGCGGAAAAATGATCGCGCCGTTTTCGGTTGCTGCCGCCATGCTGCGAATGTGACCGGCATGGAGGGGCGCCTCGCGGAACAGCAACACCAGCCGCCGCCGCTCCTTGAGGCAGACATCCGCGGCCCTCGTCAGCAGGCCGTCGGTCGTGCAATGGGCGATTTCAGCCAGGCTATGCACCGAGCAGGGCGCCACCACCATGCCAATGGTGAGGAAGCTCCCCGAGGCGATCGCGGCGCCGATATCGGCATCGGGATATGTGTAATCCGCCAGGCTTCGCAGCTCCTGAACGGTCAACTCGGTCTCGTAGGCCAGGGTGCGTTCGCCGGCCTTGGTGACGACCAGGTGGGTCTCGATCTCGAGTTCACGCGCAATCTGCAACAGCCTGACGCCGTACACGATGCCGGTCGCGCCGCTAATCCCCACTATGAGCCTCGGGCGCTGCATGACGGCCTGACCTCAAGTTATTCTTCGATGGGCTTGGGCGCGAAGCAACGGCAGGATCTGAGCCGCCACTGAAGAATCTTCAGCAACCATATCGATCACTGCGGGCTTCGCAAGCCGGCAGTGATCGATTTCGCGGCACGGTGCACGATGCCTGAGGGGCGGTTCGTGGCCGGCGCCGGCAAAGGATGCCGGCCCGGTTGACGAGCGCGGTCAATTCGGTGTGCCTCGGCCGTCTGCCAGGATCGTCAGCGCCCGCGCCATCCCGATCCATTGCCCCCGGGAAAGCTCTCGAAATCCCTGCGGCCATCTCGAGACCTGTTGTTTCCCATCGGCCGGCCAATCCAAGTTGATTTAAACGGCGTATGTATTGAGACTGACCCCGCTCTCCACCGCCCGGGCCACCGACCGAACCGACAAACAGCGAGGCCGCCATGACCGTCAACCTCGGCACCGTCGACCGCACCGCCCGCATCATCCTCGGCCTCGCCCTCGGCGCCGCCGGCCTCGGCGGCTTCGTCGGCATCATCGGCGCCGCCGGCGGCATCATGTCTCTGGCCAGCGGCATCTCCGGCTTCTGCCCCCTCTACCGCCTGCTCGGCTGGAGAACCTGCGCCAGCACCTGAACTGGAAATCGCCGCCCCAACAGCGTAACCAGACTCCGACGCTCCGGAGTTGCAAAAAATTGGCCAAAGCCGTCACCCGCTTCGTCTGCCAGTCCTGCGGCGCCGTCACCCCCAAATGGGCCGGCCGCTGCGAAACCTGTGGCGAGTGGAACACCATCGAGGAAGAAGCCACCCCCGCCCGCCCCGGTCCGGCCGCCAAGCCGCAACCCGGGCGAGCCCTCGCCTTCGTCGGCCTCGCCGGCAGCGCCGAACCCCCGCCCCGCGCCGCCATCGGCATCGCCGAACTCGACCGCGTGCTGGGCGGCGGCCTCGTCCCCGCCTCCGCAATCCTGGTCGGAGGCGACCCCGGCATTGGCAAATCCACCCTGCTGCTGCAGGCCGCCGCCAAACTCGCCCGCTCCGGCAAGCGCGTCCTCTATGTCACCGGCGAGGAATCCATCGACCAGATCCGCCTGCGCGCCCGCCGCCTCGGCGTCGCCGACTCCGCCATCGAACTGGCGGCGGCGATCAACGTCCGCGACATCGTCGCCGCGCTGGAGCAAGCCACGAACACCACCCTGGTCGTCATCGACTCCATCCAGACCATGTGGATGGACGCCATCGACAGCGCCCCCGGCACCGTCGCCCAGGTCCGCGCCTGCTCGTTCGAGCTGATCCGCCTCGCCAAGGCCGGCGCCTTCGCCATCGTGCTGGTGGGACACGTCACCAAGGACGGCGCCCTCGCCGGCCCCCGCGTGCTGGAGCACATGGTCGACGCCGTGCTCTATTTCGAAGGCGACCGAGGCCACCAGTTCCGCATCCTCCGCGCCGTCAAGAACCGCTTCGGCGCCACCGACGAGATCGGCGTCTTCGAGATGACCGACACCGGCCTCGCCGAAGTCCCCAACCCCTCCGCCCTGTTCCTCGCCGAACGCCGAGGCAATATCGCCGGCAGCGCGGTGTTCGCCGGACTGGAAGGCACCCGGCCGGTGCTGGTGGAGGTGCAAGCCCTGCTGGCCCCCAATCCCGGCGGCTCCCCGCGCCGCTCGGTCATCGGCTGGGACGGCGGGCGGCTGTCGATGCTGCTGGCGGTGCTGGAAACACGCGCCGGCCTGCGACTGAACCAGACCGACGTCTACCTCAACATCGCCGGCGGCCTGCGCGTTACCGAACCGGCCGCGGACCTCGCCGTGGCCGCGGCGATCGCCTCCGCCGCGTTGGAGGCGCCAACCAACCCGGGGATGGTCTACTTCGGAGAAGTCGGCCTCTCCGGCGAGGTCCGCCAGGTCGCGCAGGCCGAATCCCGGCTGAAAGAAGCCGCCAAACTCGGCTTCGACGCCGCCACCCTGCCCCGCCGCGTCGCCCACGGCAACCGCAAGCTCGCCGCCCCGGACGGGCTGCGCCTGGAGGAAATCGGTCACATTGCCGATCTGGTTGCAAGGTTCGCCCCCGAATCCACAAAAAAGCACGCATGATCTGCTTGGCGTAAGGCGCCGGGGAGGCGATAAGCCCCCCAAGGTGGTTGGATGACAACGGCATGACGTGGGTCGACCTCGCGGTCTTCGGGTTTTTGGCGCTCTCCGGCCTGCTGGCCTTCGCCCGCGGCTTCGTGCGCGAGGTGCTCGGCATTGGCGCCTGGATCGGCGCCACCGCCGCGGCCTTCACTTTCATGCCGGCGATGGCGGGCACGGTGCGGGGCTGGGTGCCGTCGCCGGACTGGGTCAATCCGGTCAGTTTCTCCATTGTCTTCCTGATTTCCCTGATCGTCCTCACCGTGGTCGCCGGCATGCTCGCCAGTCTCGTCCGCCGCTCGGCGCTGGGCAGCGTGGACCGCACCCTCGGCCTGGTGTTCGGCCTCGCCCGCGGTGCCGCGGTGGTGGTGGTCGCCTATATCCTCGGCCAGATGGTGTTCCCGATCGAGCGCTGGCCCGATGCCGTGTTGGATGCGCGGACCTTGACCCCCACATACGAAGCTGCCCGCTGGGTGCGCGAGCAGTTGCCGGAAAATTTTCGTCCGCACCGGCTGGACCCGCCCCCCGCCGGGCGCCAGCCCACCGCGGACGCCTTGCTGCACGCCGCCCCGCAAGGGCGCGCCATCGGCAATCAGGTTCGGGATTAGGAGTTGTCACACATGGCAAGCGACCGCCTCGATTGCGACGGCGACTCCCTGAAGGAGGAGTGCGGCGTCTTCGGCGTCTGGAACGTCCCCAGCGCCGCCGCCGTCACCGCCCTCGGCCTGCACGCCTTGCAGCACCGCGGGCAGGAGGCGACCGGCATCACCAGCTTCGACGGCACCCGTTTCCACTCGCATCGCGGCATGGGACTTGTCGGCGACAATTTCAGCGACGCCCGGGTGATCGAGAAGCTGCCCGGCCGCATCGCCATCGGCCACAACCGCTACGCCACCACCGGCGACACCATCCTGCGCAACGTCCAGCCGCTGTATGCCGATTTCGAGTTCGGCGGCTTCGCGGTGGCGCATAACGGCAACCTGACCAACGCGCATATCCTGCACCGCGCCCTGGTCCGCCGCGGCTGCCTGTTCCAGTCCACCACCGATTCCGAGGTCTTCGTCCACCTCATCGCCATCAGCCTCTACTCCACGGTCGTGGACCGCCTGATCGACGCGCTGAAGCAGGTCGTCGGCGCTTATTCGCTGGTGGCACTCTCCAACCAGGCGCTGATGGGCGTGCGCGACCCGCTCGGTGTGCGCCCCCTGATTCTCGGCCGCATCGGCAATGAGGGCACCGGCGGCTGGGTGCTCGCCAGCGAAACCTGCGCGCTGGACATCGTCGGCGCCGACTTCGTCCGTGATGTTGAGCCGGGCGAGATCGTCGTTATCAACGACCAGGGCGTGCACAGCATCAAGCCGTTCAACCGCGTGCGGGAACGCTTCTGCGTGTTCGAATACATTTACTTCTCCCGCCCCGATTCCGTGGTGGAAGGCATTCCGGTCTACGACGCCCGGAAGCGCATCGGCGCCGAACTGGCGCAGGAATCCCCGGTCGAGGCCGACGTGATCGTCCCGGTCCCCGATTCCGGCGTCCCCGCGGCGATGGGCTACTCGAATCAGAGCGGCATTCCGTTTGAACTTGGCATCATCCGCAACCACTACGTTGGCCGCACCTTCATCGAGCCGACAGACCACATCCGCCACCTTGGCGTGAAGCTGAAGCATTCCGCCAACCGCCCGGTGCTGGACGGCAAGCGCGTCATCCTGGTTGATGACTCGATCGTCCGCGGCACCACCAGCAAGAAGATCGTCGAGATGGTGCGGGCCGCCGGCGCCAAGGAAGTGCACATGCGGGTGTCCTCGCCGCCGACGACGCATTCCTGCTTCTATGGCATCGACACGCCGGAGCGCAGCAAGCTGCTCGCCGCCAAACACAACGTGGTCGAGATGGCCGCCCTCATCGGCGCCGACAGCCTCGCGTTCATCTCGATCGACGGGCTGTACCGGGCGCTCGGCAAGCCGGGGCGCGACAAGGACAAGCCGTATTACTGCGACGCCTGCTTCACCGGCGATTACCCGATCGCTCTGCCCGACCAGCAGGACCAGGCCGATCGGCAATTGAGTTTGTTAACTGTGGGGAACTGATGGCGGGTTTGCTTGACGGAGCGGTGGCGCTGGTAACCGGCGCCAGCCGCGGCATCGGCGCGGCTGTGGCGCTGGAACTGGCGCGGCATGGCGCGAAAGTGGTGCTGACGGCACGCACCCAGGGCGCGCTGGAGGAAACCGACGACGCGATCCGCGCGATCGGCGGCGAGGCCAGCCTGCTGCCGCTCGACCTGAAGGAAGACTCGCTGATCGACGCCATCGGCCCCACCCTGTTCCAGCGGTTCGGGCGGCTGGACATCCTGGTGCACAACGCCGGGGCGCTCGGGCGGCTGACCCCGGTGTCGCACATCCTGCCGGATGACTGGGCGAGCGTCGTGGCGGTGAACCTGACCGCGACCTGGCGCCTGATCCGCACTTCGGAGCCGCTGTTGCGCCAGGCTCCCGCCGGGCGGGCGGTGTTCGTGACCGAAAGCCGCGCGCGCGAGCCACGCGCCTATTGGGGCGCCATGGGCGCGACCAAGGCGGGGATGGAGCACCTGGCGCTGACCTGGGCCCAGGAACTGGCGACCACGCCGGTGCGCGTCAATCTGTTCGATCCGGGCCCGGTGGCGACGCGGATGCGGATGCAGGCATTCCCGGGCGAGGACAAGTCCACGCTACCCGCCCCGGAAACGGTCGCGCCCGCGCTGGCGGCGCTGTGCTTGCCGTCGGAGGACCGGAACGGGACACTGGTGCGGGCCGGCTATACCAACGGCCGATGAGGGCGACTTTTCCTGCCCACCGTCATGGCCCGGCGTGTCCGGGCCACCCCCGCTAGCACGTGCGGCGACAGGTGGCCCGGACGAGCCGGACCATGACGTTGTGAGCGTTTCCAGTCCAGCTTGAAACCGCTCTGACAGGTCCTGAGCGGATCGCCGTGACAAGAAAAGGACCTCGCGGCTTCGTGCCTTCGTGGTGAGACAAAACCGCCCAACGCAGCACCGGCCGCGGCGAGTATTCGCCGGCATTCGCCGTATCCACCATGAGATCGCGATACCACCGAAGCCTGCGATTCCATCGAAGCATGCCGGGATCAGAGCGGCCGAAGCCGGTAATGGCTCACCCCCCACTCCTCGCCGCCAGCATGGCCGAACAGCCCCGCCGTAGCCAGGAAGAACAGCCGCCAGCGGCGCTTCCACAGCGCAGCCTGGTCCCCATACACCTCGCGCAATACCGCCGACGCGGCCGCCTCTTGCCGATCGAAGTTTGACAGCCAGTCGCGCGCGGTGCGGGCGTAGTGCGTGCCGTTCCAGCGCCAGTCCGCCTCCAGTTCGAACACATCAGCCACGTGCCGGATCAGGCCGTGGCTCGGCATGATGCCGCCGGTGAAGAAGTGCTGCGCGATCCAGTCCTCCTTGTCCGCCGTGTCGAACAGGTACGGCGCCGAGCGGTGGCTGAACACGTGCAGGAACAGCCGCCCGTCCGGCCGCAGCCAGCCGTGGATGCGGCGCAGCAGCGACTGCCAGTTGGTCATGTGCTCGAACATCTCCACCGAGACGATCCGGTCGAACCGCCCGTCGGCAACGAAGTCGTTCATGTCGGCGGTGATCACAAGCAGGTTGGCGAACCCGCGCCGCGCCGCCTCGCCTTCGATGTACTCACGCTGCGGGCGGGAGTTCGACACCGCGGTGATCCGCGATCCCGGAAACCGCTCAGCCATCCACAGGCTCAGCGAACCCCAGCCGCAGCCGAGTTCCAGGATGTCCTGCCCGTCCGCCAGGCCCGCATGTTCAGCGGTTTCCGCCAGCGCATGCTCCTCGGCCGCAGCCAGGGTGTCGCTGTCCGACCGGTACAGGCAGCACGAGTATTTGCGGCGCGGCCCGAGCACCAGCCCGAAGAACGCGGGCGCCACTTCGTAATGCTGCTCGTTCGCCGCATCCGGACGGACGGCGATCGGGTGCCCGGCCATCAACCGGGCGAAATCCACTTCCGGCGCGCCGCCCGCGCGGGCCAGCTTGCGGCGGGTGCGGTCCACCAGGAAGGAGATCCCGGCCGAGGTGACCGCGTCCGGTATCGGCATGCGCTCGATGACGTTGGTGGCGACGGTGACGAGGCTCATTGCGGCGATCCCTTTGGCGGAAGCGGAAAGAACGGGCTGACCCTGGCCTGGTAGGCGGTATAGGCAGCGCCGCGCGATTGCAGCATTTGCTGCTCCAGCATCGGGATGCCGGAGACGTACACCAGCAGCCAGTACATGAACGCCGGCCCGGAGACGGCGAGCCAGCCCCAGTACCAGCCGCCGGTCAGGTCGATCGCCAGCAGCGGATAGGCGACCCAGCCGAGCCACTCGAAGAAGTAGTTCGGATGCCGCGACCAGCCCCACAACCCGGCATCGCAGACCCGGCCTTTATTCTCCGGATTGGCCTTGAACCGGTGCAATTGCTCGTCGGACAGCGCCTCCCCGGCGACGGCGATGACCAGGACGGCGATCCCTGCGAAGTCGAGAAGCCGCGGCCAGGGCGCGGGATTGTGCGCCGCCAGCATCATCGACAGGGCGAGCAGCGCCGCGGCGGCGGCCTGGATTTGCAGGAAGACGAACAGCCGTTGCTCGAACTGCGCACCCCACTCCCGCCGCAGCGCGGCATAGCGCGCGTCCTCCGGTCCGTGCAGTGAGCGCCGCCAGATATAGGTGCCAAGCCGCACCGACCATAGCGCGATCAGCACGGCAACGACGATCTGCCGCGTGGAGGGCGCCTCGATCCCGGGCACCAAGGCCAGAATCAGGCCGGCGACGCCCAGCCCGAACGACCAGACGACGTCCACCCAGCCGGAGTTGCGGGTGGCGCGTTGCAACGCCCAGGCCCCGGCCATGATCGCGGACAGCAGGATCGCGGCGGCGATGAAGGTGACGATCATGGTGTATTTCCAAAACGAGTTCAGGGTGGTTGACGCAGCTCTGTCATCATCGTCATGGCCCCATCCATCATGGTCCATTCCATCATGGCCCATGACGTCATGGCCCATGCCCTCATGGCCCATGCCGTCATGGCCCATGCCGTCATGGCCCGGCTTGTCCGGGCCACCTATCGCGGCACCGGGTTGCGGGGATGGCCCGGACAAGCCGGGCCATGACGATGATGTCGGCCATGACGATGATGTCGGCCATGACGATGATGTCGGCCGTGACGATGATGCGGGCCGTGACGATGACGCGGGCCTTGACGATGACGCGGGGCACGAAGGATCAGGCCACAACCGTTGGGTTGAAACCCTCGCCGCGTATGGCGTCCGGCGTCCCGCCACCCGGTCCAGGAACCCGGTGACATCGTCGAACGCCGGCGTAAGCCAACGCAATAAGCCGGCGAACGACCCCAGGATCAGCTTGTGGCCGATGCCCGGATACAATTTTTCCTCGACCCGCCCGCCGTCGCGCCGCACGGCTTCGGCCAGATGCACCGTGTTGCGCGGCAGCACCGTCGTATCCGCCGTCCCCGCCGCCAGGAACATCGGCGGCGCATCGCCGCGGGCGAAGGTTATCGGCTGGGTCAGCCGCAAATCCCCGGCGGGGGCGAAGATCTCCTCCAACTCCGGGTCGTGCAGCGGCAGGAAATCATAGGGTCCGGCCAGCCCGGCGAAACCGGCGATGTCGCGGTCCGGATCGAGCCCCTCGGCGCCGAGCCATTGCTTGTCCAAGGTCAGCATCGCCGCGATTTGCGCCCCCGCCGAGTGACCCAGCAGGAAAATCCGCCGCGGATCGCCGCCATACGCGGCAATATGCGCCCGCGTCCACGCCACCGCGGCGGCGGCATCCTGGATGAACACCGGGAACCGCACCGCCGGGAACACCCGGTAGTCCGGCACCACCGCCACATACCCCCGCGCCGCCAGCGCCGCACCGACAAAGCGATACAGACCCTTGTCGCCATCCGTCCACCCGCCGCCATAGATGAACACGACCACCGGCGCGTCCTTCGCTGCTTCGGGCGCGTAAATGTCCAGCCGATCGCGCGGGGCGGAGGCATAGGGGATGTCCAGGGTCCGGGCGATGCCGTCCCGCGGCGCCAACCCGTTCAGAACCGTTATCGGAGAACACGCGGACAGCACCGTCAGCATCGCCACCCCCAACCACACGCGCGCCATCCGATCCTCATTGCCCGATCATCCTTTGTGCCCAACCCAACAAACCGCGCAGCCGCATGCCCTCCGATGCGATGACGCACAGGCAGGGTTCCGATCCGGTCGCCACCGGCGGTTGGTCGTGATCGCCGTCCGGCTCCTCCAGATCGCCTGCCGCGAACAGGCCGTTGCCGTCGATGAAGGATCCCGACAGCACGCAGGTCAGCTCCAACCCGTCATGCCCGTGCCGCGGCAACGCCCGCCCCGGCTGCGCATGGACCAGTCCGGCCCACGCCGAACCGCCCACCCGCAGCGGCCGCCACCGCGTGCCAACGCCGATCGGCCACCACCACCCGAGCGCCACGCGGTCCAGCGGCGGCGGCAGATCGGCATTCAGCACCGGCGGCAACGCAACCGCCGGCTCCCCCATTCGCCCCAGCAGCGCATCCAGCGCGTCATCGGACATGCGGACGGGCGGCACGCCGTCCAGCAGCACGCCGCCGATGGCTTGCAATCCCTCCAGGCGCTGCCGGCACGCGGCACACTGCGCGAGATGCGTTGCCGCCACCAGCGCCAGGCCCTCCGGCAGCGACCCGGCCGCATAGGCCAGCAGCGTGGTCTCGCTCGGGTGGTGCACGATCACGTCAGGTCCCCCAGCGCCGCGCGCAACCGCGCCATCGCCAGCCGGAGGCGGGATTTCACGGTGCCCAGGGGGATGCCCAGTTCCTTTTCGATCTCGGCGTGAACCTTGTCCTCGAAGAACGCCTTGCGAATCACGTCCGCCTGTTCGGGCGGCAGCCCGGCCATCGCCGCGCGGATGCGCGACTCCTGCTCTGCCACCGCCATCACGCGATCGGCCTGGACCGGATCCTCCGGTTCCTCCGCCGGGTCCGGCAACAGCGTCGAGGGGTGACGCTCCCGCCGCAGCGCGTCGATGCGCTGGTTGCGGGCGATGGTGAAGATCCAGGTGGAGGCCCCTGCCCGCCCCGGATCGAACAGCGCGGCCTTCTGCCAGACCGCCAGCATCGTCTCCTGCGCCAACTCCTCGGCGGCAGCGGGACTGGCGCCGCCGCGCAGCATCCAGGCCTTCACCCGCGGGGCGAAGAAGCGGAACAGCGCGGCGAACGCGAGACGATCGCGGCGTTGCGCGATCGCCCGGATCAGGGCGGCGTGGTCGTCCGGTGTCGGGGTATCCAAGGTCATGCCTGCCGCTGATATACGGCGGCGGAACGGGACCACCAATCCCGCGCCCCGGGAAGGCGCGGGACAGTGGCTGGCAGTGGCAGGGGATGGGGCGATTGCACTCACGCAAGCCTTTACGCGATTCGGTGGCGGATGGATCATGTGCGAAAAAGAGTGATCCAGGCCCTTGCGTGACGCGTATCACCTCCATGATTGTAACCAACAATCATTAACGGGGCGTCATAGTGAGTCAAAAACTGGATATCGCCGTCATCGGCAGCGGCATTGCGGGCCTGTCGGCGGCATGGCTGCTCAGCAAGGCGCACCGCGTGACGCTGTATGACTCAGCGGCGCGACCCGGCGGTCACAGCAACACGGTCGATGTCCGATTGAACGGCTCCGTCACCCCGGTCGATACCGGGTTCATCGTCTATAACGAGGTCACCTACCCCAACCTGACCGCACTGTTCGCCCATGCCGGGGTCGCCACCCGCGAGTCGGAGATGAGCTTCGCCGTCTCGCTCGACAACGGCGGCCTGGAATACGCCGGCACCGACCTGCGGGGCCTGTTCGGCCAGCCGTTGAATGCGCTGCGGCCGCGGTTCTGGTCGATGCTGTGGGATTTGCGGCGGTTCTATGCCGAAGCTCCCGGACTGGCCGAGCGGCTGCCGCCGGGAACCTCCCTGGGGGAGTTCCTCGATCGGAACCGGTACGGCGCGGCGTTCCAGCAGGACCACCTGCTGCCGATGGCCGGGGCGATCTGGTCGGCCTCCGCCCGGACGCTGCGCGACTACCCGGCACGGCATTTCGTACGGTTCTGCGAGAACCACGGGCTGCTGAAATTCACCGATCGCCCGGTCTGGCGCACCGTCACGGGCGGCAGCCGGAGCTATGTGGAAAAGCTCGTGCAGGCGATCGAGGACCCCAGGCTGGGCGTCGCCGCGCAATCGATCCAGCGGTCAGGCGAGTCCGTCGTGGTGCGGGATTCCGCCGGAGAATCCCAGACCTTCGACCACGCCGTGCTGGGCTGCCACGCGGATCAGGCGCTGGCGCTGCTGGAGGCCCCGACTGAGGCCGAAGCCACGCTGCTCGGCGCGTTCGGCTACACGCGCAACCGGGCGGTGCTGCATGGCGACCCCCGGCTGATGCCGAAGCGCAAGGCGGTGTGGGCAAGCTGGAACTATCTGGGCCACCGCGACCAGGCTGATGAACTAAACGTGACCTACTGGATGAACCGCCTTCAAGATTTGGGGAACACTCCACCTGTATTCATAACTCTCAATCCCGCGATGGAACCGTTGTCCGACAGCATCTACCACGAAGAGGTGTATGAGCATCCTCGCTTCGATGCCGGGGCGATGCGGGCGCAGGACGCGCTGTGGTCGTTGCAGGGCCAGCAGCGCACGTGGTTCTGCGGCGCGTATTTCGGCGCCGGCTTCCATGAGGACGGTTTACAGGCCGGGCTGGCGGTGGCCGAGCAGTTGGGCGGCGTGCGGCGGCCGTGGACGGTGCCGGATGAGAACGGCCGCATTCGCGTGACGGAGGCGGTGGCGTGAGCTCGGCGCTGTACACCGGCACGGTCATGCACCAGCGCTACACGCCGCGGCGGCATGCGCTGCGCTACCGGATCTGCTGGATGCTGTTCGACCTGGACGACCTGCCGGCGCGGTTGCGGCTGTTCTCGCATAACCGCTTCAACCTGATCAGCTTCCATGACCGCGATCACCTGGATGGGTCGGAAGGTGGCTTGCGCCGCCAGGTCGAGGCGGCGATGGCCTCGGCGGGATTGCAGCCGGATGGCGGGGCGATCCGCCTGCTGTGCATGCCGCGCGTGCTGGGCCACGTCTTCAACCCGATCACGGTGTTCTTCTGCTACCGCCGGGACGGCACGCTGTCCGCGATGCTGTATGAGGTCCACAACACCTTCGGCGGTCGGCATAGCTACCTGATTCCGGTCGCGGACCCGGCGGCAAAGACCATCCGGCAGGGCTGCGACAAGGCGTTCTACGTCTCCCCGTTCAACCGCATGGCGATGACGTATGCGTTCCGCGTGGTGCCTCCGGGCGAGACCACCGCCGTGGTGGTGCACGGCGACGATGCCGAGGGGCGGGTCATCACCGCATCATTCACCGGCCGTCGCACGAAACTGTCGGACGCCGCGCTGGCGGGCATCGTGCTGCGGCACGGGATGCTGAGCCTCAAGGTGCTCGGCGCGATCCATTGGCAGGCGGCGCGGCTGTGGCTGAAAGGCCTGCGCGTGCAGCCCCGGCCGGCGCCGCCGGACAATCCGGTCACTGTCGTTTCTATCCTGCAGGGCTGACCCATGACCGACGTTTCGATCAAGGCTTTACCGTCATACCAGGACCTCGCGCCCGACCTCGGCTGGCTGTCGCGGCGGCTGTCGGACGTGCTGATGTCGCGCATCCATGACGGGCGGCTGACGATCGTGACGCCGTCGGGCTTCCGGCTGTCGCACGGGCGGGACGACGGGCCGCAGGGGGTGCTGGTGCTGCGCCGCTGGCGGACGCTGCGGCGGCTGCTGATGCAGGGGGATATCGCGTTCGCCGAGGCCTACATGGACGGCGACTGGGACAGCCCCGACCTGCCGGCGCTGGTGGAACTGGCGGGCCGCAACATCCCGACGCTGCAAGACGCGTTCGATGCCAACTGGTTCCACCGGCTGCGCAACCGGATCCTGCACCGGATGAACGCCAACACGCGGCGCGGCAGCAAGCGGAACATCCAGCATCATTACGATCTTGGTAATGACTTCTACGCGGAGTGGCTGGACAGCGGCATGAGCTATTCGTCGGCGTTGTTCGCCTCGGACGGTCAGACCCTGGAGGATGCCCAAACCGCCAAGCAGCAGCGCGCGCTGGCGCTGATGGATCTGCAAGGCGGTGACCGCGTTCTGGAGATCGGCTGCGGCTGGGGCGGCCTGGCGGAACAAATGGCGGCGGCGGGGTGCCATGTCACGGGAGTAACGTTATCCGCGGCGCAACTGGAGTACGGCACCCGGCGGCTGGACGGCAAAGCCGATCTGCGGCTGCAGGATTACCGCGACGTTGCAGGAACGTTCGACAGGATCATTTCCATTGAAATGATGGAGGCGGTCGGCGAGGCCTACTGGCCGAGCTATTTCTCCACCCTGCATGATCGGCTGAAGCCGGGCGGCCTTGCCGTGGTTCAGGCCATCACCATCGGCGAGGACCAGTTCGAGGGCTATCGCCGCTGCACCGATTTCATCCAGCATTACATTTTCCCCGGCGGCATGCTGCCGACGATCTCGGAAATCCGCCGCCAGACCGAACGGGCGGGCATGGTATTGCGGTCGATGGAGACGTTCGGCACCAGCTATGCGCACACCCTGGCGGAGTGGCGGCACCGCTTCCACGCCGCGTGGCCGCGGATCGAGCGTCAGGGATTCGACGGGCGGTTCCGGCGGATGTGGGAGTACTACCTGGCGTATTGCGAGGGCGGCTTCCGGGCCGGGACGATCAACGTGGGGCTGTATGTGCTCGGGCGGCCGGCCTGACGGTGCGGGACCGGGCGAGGCCGGCGGGTTTCGATCTACGGCTTGTCACCACGGAGGAAGAACGAGAAGCGCGAGGGCCGCGGAGCTGCGGCACGGTATCATTTGCCGACGGCCCTGCGGAAAGGCGGGAACGGGCGCCCCGGCGGTTCGCGCCAAGCGCCATGCTTGCCTTTTCGCGGCCCTCGTTCTTTCTCCGTGGTAAAAATGCCCCAGAAAGAACCCCGCCGGCCGCGCCGGAAGGGCGCCGATCCCCCATCCATAGATCGCTGAATACATTGGTAAAATGTTGCCGTTTGACCTGGATCAACGACAAACGCCTTCAAGTGGGTCCGGATGCGGGGAACGCCCCGGAGCCTTGACGGCATGAACCACAAGCAACGCCACACACTGCACGCCCTGTTTGCCCACCCGGTCAGCAGCAACATTGATCCGCGCCTGGCTTATTCGCTGATCGAGACGCTCGGCGGCGAGGTGACGCATGGCGGCCACGGGCATCTGGTGGCGAAGCTCAACGGTCATACCCACGGCTTCCACGAGTCCCACCATACGCTGTCGAAGGACGAGGTCGCGGCTTTGCGCAAGTTCCTCGAGGCCGCCGGCGTCGATCCGGTACGTGACTTCCCGCTCGGGGATTGACGGTGCCCAAGCAGCCGGTCCAAGCGGCCAACGGTGCCGACAAGCCCGAGGCGAACGGGGCGGACCAGCCGGCCCCCGCGCCGCAACCGGCACCGAACGCGGCGCATACCATCGCGGCGATGCGGCACGATCCCGCCGCCATCCGCCGCCTGTTCGAGTCCGGCGAATATCCCTACAAGATCGCCATGCGCACCGCGCCGTACGAGGCGCACATGCTCGAACTCCAGCGCGAGATGCTCAAGGCGCAGCGTTGGATCGAACAGACCGGACAGCGCTTTGTCATCCTGTTCGAGGGCCGCGACGCCGCCGGCAAGGGCGGCACGATCAAACGTTTCATGGAGCACATGAATCCGCGCACCGCCCGGGTCATCGCGTTGCAAAAACCGACCGAGCGTGAACAGTCGCAGTGGTATTTCCAGAGATACGTCGCGCATCTGCCCGCCGCCGGTGAGATGGTTCTGTTCGACCGGTCCTGGTACAACCGTGCCGGAGTCGAACGGGTCATGGGCTTCTGCACGCCGAACGACTACCTGGAATTCATGCGCCAGTGCCCGGACCTGGAACGTATGCTTGTGCGCTCCGGTATCGTTCTTGTCAAGTTTTGGTTTTCCGTCAGCCGCGAGGTGCAGCGCCGCCGCTTCGCCGATCGGGAGCGCGATCCGCTGAAGCAGTGGAAGCTGTCGCCGATAGACCGGGCTTCGTTGGATAAATGGGACGACTATACCGAGGCGAAGGAGGCGATGTTCTTCTACACCGACACCGCCGATGCGCCGTGGACCATCGTCAAATCCGACGACAAGAAGCGCGCCCGGCTGAACGCGATGCAACACCTGCTGGCCCATATCCCGTATGACGGCAAGGATAGCAGCATCGTCACCGGACCGGACCCGCTGATCGTCGGCGAAAGCGCGCACGTCATCGGCACCGACCTGCACATCATCAACAAGACGGTCCACCCCGCACTCAAGCGCGGCCGGGAGATCGGGGCCGCCTGACCGTTTTGATTTTGCCGCGCGATAGGCCATTCTGGCTGCGGCGAAACCAAGGAGGCTCCGGATGAAGTTCGGCTTCTGCATGATGTCGGACGTAGATGACGTCGGGTTTTTCAGCTTCGTGGAGAATCTGGGCTATCACTCCGTCTGGGTCGCCGACAGCCAGATGATGTTCTCCGATGTCTACGCGGTCTGCGCGCTGGCGGCGCAGCATACCCGCACGTTGCGCATCGGACCGGGCACCGCGATCTGCGGCACGCGCATCCCGCCGGTGCAGGTGGCGGCGATCGCGACGTTGAACCGGATGGCGCCGGGACGGGTGTTTCTGGGCATCGGCACCGGCAACACGGCGATGCGCACGATGGGCCAGAAGCCGATGACAATGGCGGCGTTCGCCGAGTATCTGCGGGTGCTGACGGCGCTGATGGACGGCCAGGTGGTGGACTATACGTTCGACGGCCGGACCAGGCCGATCAAGATGCTGCGGCACGACACGCGGTTCATGAATTTGCAGCCGAAGATCCCGCTGTATGTCTCCGGTTACGGCCCACGGGCGATGGCGCTGGCGGGAGAGTATGGCGACGGCCTGGTCTTCACCATTCCTCCGCGCGGTGTGGCGGTGGAGGACGCGCTGGGCCACGCGCGGCAGGGCGCCGCCCGGTCCGGTCGCGACATGACCGGGTTCCGCAACGCCGCGCTGTGCAACGTCGCGGTGCTGGAGCCGGGGGAGGCCGCGGACTCCGACCGGATCAAGCTGGCCATCGGGCCGAACGTGATGGCGAGCGTTTATTACTTCTACGATCTGGTGCAGGAGCGCAAGATCGATCCGCCGCGGTTCCTGGAACGCATCTGGAAGCCGTATTGCGCGCTGGTGGAACAGACGCCGCCGGAGCACCGGCATTTCCGGACGCATGAGTTCCACTATACGGATCTGCACCCCGGCGAAGCGGAACTGATCGACGAGCAACTGATCCGCGACACCTGTCTGGTCGGCACGGCGGAGGAACTGGTCGAACAGATCCGGGCGCTGGAGGCGGCCGGATTGCAGGAAATGGTGTTCGCCGTCGGCAACGCCGGCAAATGGCGGTTCGCCGAGGCGTTTTCGCGCCGTGTGATGAAGCGGATGTAGGGTTTCGCGGAATGAAAATGCATCTGCTGTCCGGCGGCCGTCTGCGCATGCGCCGCGGGGTCTACTATCCCGGCGCCGCGAAGCAGGAGATGGTCGAACTGCCCGTTTCCTGTACGCTGCTGAAACATTCTCAGGGGCTGGTGCTGTTCGATACCGGCTGCCATCCGTCCGTGGCGACCGGGGCAGAGGCACGCTGGGGCACGCTCGCCCGGTTCATGACGCCGATCTTCGCAGAGCAGGACACGCTGATCGGGCAGTTGCCGCTGGCGGGTGTCGGGCCGGCGGATATCGATGTCGTGGTGTGCTCGCACCTGCATCCGGATCATTGCGGCTGCAATGTATTTTTCCCGCGCGCGACGGTGCTGGCGCATGCCCGGGAGGTGGCGGCGGCGCGGGCCGACAATGCCATGGCGCAGGGGTATCTCGCGGTGGAGTGGGAATTGCCGAACCGGTTGGAGGAGGTTGACGGCGAGCGCGATCTGTTCGGTGACGGACGGATTACGCTGCTGCCGATGCCGGGGCATACGCCGGGGTCGATGGTGGCGCATGTCGTGCTGGACCGGGACGGGGTGTTTGTTCTGGCATCCGATGCGGTAGCGGTACGGGCGCATCTGGATCAGCGATTCACGCCGAAGAATACCTGGAATGCGGATGCGGCGATGGCTTCGATCGAGGGTATTGCGCGGTTGCAGGCGAGCGGAGCGACGGTTGTTTGCGGACATGATGCCGCGCAGTGGGAGGAACTGCGCACCGGGGCGGCATTCTATGCTTAATGAGACGCACCTGATACGAATATGCATTGAGATCGGCGGCCTGCGTGCACGGGCTGCGGGCGAATGTCGATTCACCGCCCGGGACCCGGACTGATTGAACCTACAGGGGAAGGTGCGAAATTCGATTCGTAGGGTGCTGGTTCGAATCCGCATTTCAACACGGAGCAGCGCGAGGGCCGCGGAGGGCCGCGGAGCTTGGCGGGAAGGCCTCCGGGCATCCACATGGTCATCGCCAGGCGGTTCGCGCGAAGCGCCCCGCTTTCCTTCTCCACGGCCCTTCGCGGCCCTCGCGCTGCTCCGTGTTGAGAGGCGGTCGATCGAAACCCGCCGGCAGTTACCGAGGCGCTTGACCGCCCGGCACGACCGGCCTGTCCAGTGCCGCAATCTGCCCGGGGTCTTCAAATGGTCCTGGCGAAGGTCCTCGCTCGCGGCACCGCCTACAACGCAGGCACCCGAACCTGCCGGTCAGAATGTTCTTGCTTTGGTCCATCCAACGTTGTAAACCAAACGAGTGAGAACGTAACTCGAACACGGGTGCTTCCCCATGCCCATCCCAGCCACCATCACGGCCCCCGTCCTGGCCAGAATCCTCGCCGTGCTCGCCCCGCTGTTCCTCGACGCCGCCGGCAATGACCCGGAAGCGGCCCGCCGCGCTGCCAGCGACATGCTGGCCAGCTACGATCCGAGGAACGACCGGGAAATCCGTCTGGCGGCGCTGATCGTGGCATTCAGCTTCGCCACCCTCGACGCGCTCAGCCGGGCCGCGGAACCCGGGCTTTCGGTCAGCATGGTGCTGCGCCTGCGCGGCAACGCCAACGCGCTGAACCGCGCGTCGGAACTGAATGAGCGTCGGTTGGAAGCGTTCCGCCGCCAGACTTCGGGGATGACGACGGCGCCCGAACAGGCGCCGGACCATCTGCCGGACAGCGCCGCCGCCGCGGATCTGATCGCATCCAGCCGTCCGGCCGCCGCACCGGTCCCGGTTCAGCCGCTCTCCCGCCAGCAGCGCCGCCTGGCGGAACGCCGCGCGGCGGAGGCACTCCAACGGCAGCAAAAAGCCGATCGGCTTGCCGCCCGGGCGGCGGTGCGGGACGCACGCTACGCGCCCTCGGTTTCCAGCCCCAGATAGATGCGCTGCACGTCCTTGTCGTCCGCCAGCCGCGCCGCCGGGCCTTCCAGCACGGTGCGCCCGGTCTGCAGCACATAGGCGTAGTCCGCCACCTCCAGCGCCAGTTCCACCGCCTGTTCCGCCAGCAACAGTGTCAGGCCCTCGCGCCGCAGCCGGGTCAGGGTTTCGTACATCGACTCCACCACCGCCGGGGCCAACCCGAGGCTCGGTTCGTCCAGCATCAGCAGTTGCGGGTCGCTCATCAGCGCGCGGCCGGTCGCCAGCATCTGCCGCTCCCCGCCGGACAGCGTCCCCGCCCGCTGTTTGCGACGTTCCGCGAGGCGGGGGAACAGGGTGAACACCCGGTCCAGCATCGCCGGCAGACGTTTCTTGTCCGCCAGCACGGTGGCGCCGAGGCGCAGGTTCTGCTCGACCGTCTGCTGCACGAACAGTCGCCAGCCCTCGGGCGCCAGCGCAAGCCCGGTGGCGACGATCGCGTAGGCCGGTTGGCCGGCGATCGCCGTCGCCGCGCCAGGTGACCGACCCGCCCGCCGGGGGAACAAGCCCGGCGATGGCATTCAGCGTGGTGGTCTTGCCCGCGCCGTTGGAGCCGAGCAGCGCGACGATCGACCCCGCCGGCACGTCCAGCGACACGTCCGCCACACCGACAAGGTCGCCGTAGCGGACGAGCAGGTTGGAGACGGACAGGAGGGTCATGGCCCCGTCCCTCTCCGCGTCATGGCCGGGCTCGTCTGGGCCGCCGCCTGCCGCGACAGGTGGCCCGGACAAGCCGGGCCATGACGGTTACGGGGATTCACCGCCGCACCCGCTTCATGTGATGCCCCAGATACGCCGCCACCACCGCCGGGTCGTCCACGACCTCCCGCGGCGGACCCTGCGCGATCACCCTGCCCTGATGGAACACCACCGCCCGCTCGGCCAGCGACAGGATCACCTCCATGATGTGCTCGACGATCACGATGGTGACCCCGAGGTCCTTGATCCGCCGCACCAGTTCGATCGCCAGCCGGATCTCCGCCGGGGTCAGCCCGGCCAGCGCCTCGTCCAGCAGCAGCAGCCGGGGCTCCGTCGCCAGCGCGCGGGCGATCTCCAGCCGCTTGCGCGCCGGGCGTGCCGAGCGACCGCGCGGGCGTGTCGGCCAGATGCCCGAGGCCGGTGAACATCAGCACCTCCGCCGCCTTGCGCTCGGCCGCCGCGCGATGCCGGTGGCGCAGGAAGGCGCCGACCATGACGTTTTCCAGCACGGTCATGTCCTCGAACGTGACCGGCACCTGGAACGTCCGCGCCATGCCGAGCCGCGCGTGCGCCTCCGGCGTCGCCCGGGTCACGTCGCGGCCGAGGAAGCGGATCGTCCCCTCCGTCGGCTGCGCGTCGCCGCTGAGGCAGTTGAAGAACGTGCTCTTGCCGGCGCCGTTCGGGCCGATCAGGCCGACGATCTCCGCCTCGCGGACGTCCATGGCGGCGCCGTCCACCGCACGGAAGGCGCCGAACGCCTTGACGATGCCGCTGGCCTCAAGCAGCACGGCGCCTGCCTCCGCGTGGTGATCGCCTGCCACAGCGCGGCGATCCCGCCGGGCTGGAAGCGGGCGACGAAGACGATGATCGCGCCGTAGATGATGAAGGTGATGCCGGTGCCGCCGCCGCCGAACACGGCGTTGGTGGTTTCCTCCAGCGGGATCAGGATGATCGCGCCGACCAGCGGGCCGAACAGCGTGCCGGCTCCGCCGAGCGCCGCGACGATCACCATCTTGACGCTGACCAGGATGCCCAGCGCGCTGTCCGGATCGATGAACCCGACCATCACCGCATACAGCGACCCGGCGACCGAGGTGAACGCCGCCGACAGCAGCAGCGCATACAGCTTGTAGCGCAGCACCGGCACGCCGAGGCTGCGCGCCGCCCGGTCGCCGCCGCGGATCGCCGCCAAGTAATAGCCCATCCGGCTGCGCTGCATCTGCCAGGTCACGCCCAGCAGCAGGAGCAGCACGGCCAGGAACAGATAGTGGTACGGCACCGGGCTGATGAACGACAGGTCCCAGACAGTGCGCGGCACCGGCGGTCCCATCAGGCCGACCGCCGCGCCCAGCAAAGGCCAGTTGGCGGCGAGAATGCGGAACAGCTCGGCCGCCGCGATCGTCGCCATCGAGAAATAATGCCCGCGCAGCCGGAAGGTCGGCGTCCCCACCAGCGCCGCGATCGCCATCGACACCCCCACGCCCACCGGCACCCCGGCGATCGGCGGCCAGCCGAGCTGCGTATAGACGACCAGCGAGGCATAGGCTCCGGCGCCGAAATAGACCGCGTGGCCGACGGAGACCTGCCCGGCATAGCCGCCCAGCAGGTTCCAGGCCGAAGCGGAGATCGCCGCCAGCAACACCAACGCGCCGATGCGTTGCAGGAACACGTCCTGCACCACCAGCGGCCACGCTGCGATACAGACGAACGCGATCAGCACGAGCGGCCATTGTTTCATGCTCAGTTCGTCCCCAGCAGGCCCTGCGGCCGCACCCAAAGGACCAGGAGGAACAGCGCATAGACCACGACATCCTGATACACGGCGCCGATCAGGTAGGCCGACAAAGCCTCGATGACGCCGATGCCGAGCCCGGCCAGCAGCGCCCCCGGCACGCTGCCGAAGCCGCCGAGGCAGACGACGACGAAGGCGATCAGCGCCAGCGACTCGCCCACCGTCGGCGAGATGTAGAAGAACAGCGCAATCAGCGCGCCGGCGACGCCGGTCGAGGCGGCGCCGACGCCCCAGGCGATGGCCTGCATGCGGTCGGGGCGGATGCCCATCAGCATGGCGGCGTTGCGGTCCTCGGCCACCGCCAGCAGGCGGCTGCCCAGGGCGGTGCGCGTCAGCACAAGGTGCATGCCGAGGGTGATGACCAGCGCCAATACGCCCGCCAGCAGTCGCGACGCCTCGATCCGCAGCCCGCCGAAGACCGAAGGTGCCGCCGACCAGATTGTCCGGCAGGGAGACGAAATTGGCGGTGAACGCCCAGAACGCCGCATAGCGCAGCACCAGCGCCAGGCCGAAGGTGCCGAGGATCTGCGCCAGCATCGGCCCCTTCGCCACGTGCCGCACCAGGCCGAGATAGACGACCACCCCCAGCACGAACAGCAGCGCCGCCGCCCCCGGCACGAAGAACAGACGGCCCGAGATGCAGCAAGGTGAACGCGAAGAACGCCGCATACATCGCCAGCATGACGAAGTCGCCATGCGCGAAGTTGACCACGTTCATCATGCCCCAGATCAGGGTCAGTCCGGAGGAGAACAGCGCGTACACCGCACCCATCAGCAGGCCGCTGACCACCACCTGCAGCAGGATCACGCCGCCGTTCTCCTTTCCTCAACCGCTCGATCCTGGCCGATCGGCTGGCGCCCGGCAACGGGTGATGGCGTACAGGGCGGCGAAACCCGATCGGCTCAGCAGGCGGAACCGCTCCGGCGGCAGATCGGGCGCGGCGTCCGCCCCGGTCAGCAGCACGTAGTCGAACCCGCAGACATCGGCCGCCGCCGCCTGCGCCGGGTCCGGCAGATTGCCGATGCGTTCGGCCATCGCGCGATACGGCTGCTTGGTTTCCAGCGGCTGCTGGGAGACGTTATCGAACTCGAACGGCCACCAGGCCCGCCGCTCGATCAGCGCCAGGGCGCCGAGGTGGATGTCGGTGCGGAAGCCGTCCGACAGCACGCGCCAGCCCCCGGTTCCCGCCGAGACGACATAGACCGCCTGCCCCGGCCGCACCGGCGCGAGGACCGTGCGGATATCGGCGACATCCGCCTGACGGGCGGCGAAGGCGGCCATCAGCACGGCCATGCGGGCGGCGAACAGCGCGAGCACGGCGACGGCGGCGCCAAGCCGCACGGCGCGCGGCCAACGCCAGGGAATGAAGCCGGCGAACAGCATGAAGTCCAGCATGACCGCCAACCGCGTATCCAGATGGTAGGTGCCCTTCCACGCATACGGCGCGGCGAGAAAACCCACCCCAAGACCGATCATCGCCACGGCCGCCGGACCGGGCACCCTGCCCCGCCGCATGACCAGTCCCAGCGCGGGCAAGCCGATCGCCAGGGCGGCGGTGGCAAGGTCGAGGGGCCGCAGGTAATTGGCGAATACACCGGCAAGCTGGAACAGCTTCTCGCCGGGCGGCAGAAATATCGCATCTCCGCCGAGTTGCCGCAGGTCGGACATCGCATACAGCGCCGCGGGCGCGGCGAAGATCAGTGCCAGGATGCAGCCGCGCCGCACCGCCTCGGCCGGCTTCCGGGCCGCGTGGAAAACCCGAAACAGCTCCGCACCGCCGATCAGGGCGGCAAGGAACACCAGCCCCATCAGATGGCAGATGAACAGCACCACGGCCCCGAGCGCGGCGGCGATGACGGTGCGAATCGGACAAACCTCCCGCCAGCGCAGCCACGCCGCCGCCAGCAGCATCGCCAGGCCGATTGCGATCGAGAAGTTCAGGAACCCGTACAGCAGGCAGTTGTTCCACGCCACCAGCCCGGCGCCGAGCGGCCACCAGCGGTTGCCGAGGGCCGCGCCATACGCCAGCGTGCCCAGCACAGGCAGCAGCACGGACGCCGCGATCAGCACGCGTCCGGCGGCATACACCGACAGCACCTGCATCAGCGGCGGCCCGGCGATGTCGAGCGCGAGGTTCGGGATAACCGACCAGTGCGCCGCATAGAACTTCGCCAGCGCCGGGTCGCCGGGCAGCGAGGCCAGGACGAACAGCCGCGCGAGGTGGTTGGGATAGTCGATCAGCGGCGGGACCTCGCAGACCCACAGCGGCGCGACCAACGCGAGGCACAGCACTGCCAGCGCCGCCCGCCAAAGGGAACCGGCCTCCGCCCGGGACACGCTCATTCGACTTCCGGCCCTGGCGTCATCAGCATCCCTGCCCGCTCGGGCGCGACACATATCGGGTTCCGGCGCGCTTCGATACCGGAGGCGATGGCATTTTCCGGCTGATCCGATAGGCTGCCGCGCCATGCCCCTCGCCGCCGAGTTCTCCCTGATCGCGCGCCATTTCCGTCCGCTCGCCGGCCCCGGCGCGCTGGACCTGAAGGACGACGCCGCCCTGCTGACGACGCCGCCGGGGCGGGATCTGGTGCTGACGGCCGACGCCATGGTCGCGGGCGTGCACTTCCTGCCGGACGACCCGCCCGACACCATCGGCCGCAAGTTGCTGCGGGTGAACCTGTCCGATCTGGCGGCGAAGGGCGCAGTGCCGCTCGGCTACCTGATGACCGTCTCGGCACCCTCGGACACGCCGGAGGCCTGGTTCGCGGGCTTCGCCGCCGGCCTGGCTTTGGATCAGGCGGCCTATGGCGTGACCTTGCTGGGCGGCGACACCACCTCGACGCCGGGGCCGATCTCGCTGTCGCTGACGATCATCGGGCATGTCGCGCCGGGTTCGGCCGTGCTGCGGTCCGGGGCGCGGCCGGGGGACGAGATCTGGGTCACCGGCACCATCGGTGACGGCGCGCTGGGGCTTCGGGTCGCGCTGGGGAAGCTGGCCGACAGCAGCGGCGTGCTGCTGGACCGGTATCGCCTGCCGCGGCCCCGGGTGGGGCTGGAGCTGGCGGGCATCGCCTCGGCGGCCATGGATGTATCGGACGGGCTCGTGCAGGACCTCGGGCACATCTGCACCGCCAGCGTCGTCGGCGCCGAGGTCCATGCCGATCGGCTGCCGCTGTCGGAAGCGGCGCGGGCGGCGGGTCCGGCGTGGCTGGAAACCTGCCTGACCGGAGGCGACGACTACGAACTGCTGCTCGCGGTGCCCCCAAGTCGGCGGGATGCCCTGTCGGCGGCGGCGGCCCGCGCCGGCGTGCCGGTCACCTGCATCGGCGGCTTCCATGCGGGCTTGCCGGAGGTCGTGGTGCTGTCGGCCAACGGGCGGCCGCTTGCCTTGACGAGGACCGGCTGGAGCCACTTCTAATAAACTTTAGCCGCCGATAAGCCCGTCCCGTACAACCTCCCAGCTCGCCCGGTCGGGGGTGCAGATCAGACCGCCGGTGGTGTGCGCAGGGGCATAGGCGGACCCGTCGAAGTGGGCGCTGTAGCCGCCGGCCTCCTGATGCAGCAACCAGCCGGGGGCGTGGTCCCAGGGCATCAGGCGGTTGAAGAACAGCACGTGGCAGGCGCCGGACGCGGCCATCCGGTACTCGTGCGCGGCGCAGCGCAGCCAGGTCGCGGACCCCAGCCGCGGCAGGTTGCGCAGCACCGTCGAGCGCAGCGGCTCCGGCAGATAGTGGGTGCCGACGATCCCCTCCATGCGCTCCAGTGCCGCCGGGGCCGCGACGCGCAGCCGTTTCGGCGGGCGGCCGTCACGCGACAGCCAGGCGCCCTCGCCCCGCAGCGCCCAGGCGGTGTCCTGGCACACCGGGTCGTGGATTACGCCGGCCACGACCTCGCCATGCAGAATCGCCGCCGCCATGACGCCGAACAGCGGCAGCCCGGCGACGAAGTTGCGGGTGCCGTCGATCGGATCCACCAGGAACGCCAGCGGCGCCTCCGCCAACCTGTCCAGCAGCGATGGATCCGCCGCGGTGGCCTCCTCGCCGACGATCAGGGCACCCGGATAGCTGGCGCGCAGGGCGGCGGCAATGGTGCGCTCCGCCGCCTCGTCCGCCTCGGTGACGGGGTCGAAGATGGAGGATTTGTGCCGGATGTCGCCGTCCACCAGCGCCTTGAACCGGGGCATGATCTCGGCCCGCCCGGCCTCGGCGAGGATCTCGGCGATTCGGGTCACATCATGCAGGGAAAACGTCACAGGCCGGCTCCGTTGGTGCTGGGGGCATCCATCCCCATCATCCTTAGGTCCACACGGCGCGCGAACCAAGGAGATGAGCATGCACATCGATTCCGTCTTTCTGTTCGACCTGGACGGCACGCTTGTGGACAGCGTGTACCAGCACGTCCTCGCCTGGAAGGAGGCGCTCGACCAGGAGGGGATCGACCTGGCGGTGTGGCGCATCCACCGCCGCATCGGCATGAGCGGCGGGCTGTTCGTGAACCAGTTGCTGCGGGAGACCGGGATGGAGATCAGCCCGGAGCGGGTGGAGCGGCTGGCGCGGGGGCATGCCGCGGCCTACGGGCGGCTCGGCGCGACGGTGCGTCCGCTGCCCGGTGCGCGGGAGCTGCTGTCGGCGCTGGATGCCGGCCGCCACCCCTGGGCGATCGCCACCAGCGGACGGATGGCGACGGCGGCGCCGAATCTGCGGGCGCTGGGGGTCGATCCGGAGCGGGTGCCGGTGGTGACCCGGGACATGGTGAAATACGCCAAGCCGGACCCGGATCTGTTCCTGGCCGCGGCAGCTCGATTAGGGGTTTCGACCGAGACGGCGGTGATCATCGGGGATTCGATCTGGGACATGCTGGCGGCGCGGCGGTGCCGCGGGCTGGGGGTTGGGCTGCTGTCCGGCGGGTATGGGCAGGAGGAACTGGAGCGGGCTGGTGCGGCAAGGGTGTACGAGGATCCGGCGGATTTGTTACGGCACCTGGACGAGGTGGGCGGACGGCGGTGAGGATTGGGATCCCGGCGCCCGCGAGTTTCCTTTATACGGCCGAATCCGCCGCCACTGCCGCATGACGGTCGTTTAATTGACCGTAAGCTGAGCGAACGGATTGCAAAAGATACGTTCCAGCAGGGCCCGTCAAACGGAATCAACTAACCACGAGCAAAATATTCCCGACGGAACTTCGGAGCGTATTTGGCGCTGTCCGTTGTCCACCAACGCTCTAGGAGTAAGCATGGACCCGATTTTAGCGCTCGCCCTGGTAACATTCGCCTGCGTCATCGCTTTTCTAATGTGGAACCGCGCCTCTACGAAACGGCATCAGGAGACCGGTGGGAATACGGACGGAATTGGCGGCTTGAACGATCCGCTTTCCGGCACGACCAAGGGTATGCGCGACCCGGAAGAGATGCGTGCATCGTTGGATGCCATGTCAAGCCGGCGCAATTAGTCGTCTCAACCAGGCTATGGGAGCGTTGTGCACGCCGTCGGTGCACACGCCCCGAACCACCATCCAAACGTCGAGCCGCCATCGACCCTCGGCGCTGCCAGCGCCTCGGCGCGGCCGCCGGCGTCACGGATTTGCTGCACGACCCCCGCCGCTTCCGTCGCGCCGCGCCCGTCATGCACCAACACCCGCGCGCCGGAAGCGGCGAGCGCCAGGGCACTGGCCCGGCCAATGCTGCGCGACGCAACGGTCACAAATGCGGTCTTTCCTGCAAGCGATGCCATGGGCGTAATTCCCTTGCTTGCAAATAACGTTCAGCTCGCCGTCTTGCCGCCGTTTACCCGGATGATTTGCCCGGTGATGAACGCCGCCCGCGGCGACCCCAGGAACAGGATCGCATCGGCGATCTCCTCCGGCCGGGCGCCGCGCCGCAGCGGCACCGCCGCGTAGAACGCAGCCTTCTTCTCTGCGGACCCGGTCAGCCGATCGAGCATGCCCGTCTCGGTCGGCCCGGGTGCGACGGCGTTGACGCGCACGCCGAACGCAGCCGCTTCCAGGGCGGCGGACTTGGTCAGTCCCTCCACCGCATGCTTGCTTGCGGTATACAACGACAGGTTTGCCGCCCCGCGCTCGCCCATGGTCGACGAGATGTTGACAATGCTGCCGCTGCCCCGGGCCTGCATGACACGCAGTTCGTGCTTCAGACTCAAAAGCGTGCCGAGCACGTTGGTGTCGAACGTCGCCGTATAGGTGTCAGCCGTCTGCTCCGTCAGCGGGCCGGGACTGCCTTCGGTGCCGGCGTTGTTGACTGCCACGTCGAGGCGCCCGAAGCGCGCGACCGCCTGCTCGACCAGGTCGCGCACGTCGTCGTCATGCCGGACATCGGCGCCAACGAACGCGGCTTCGGCGCCGAGGCCGCGCAGTTCGTCCTCCAGCGCGCGGCCCGCGTCGTCGTGCCGGCCGGACACCACCAGCCGGGCACCGTCCTTCGCGAAGCCAAACGCGGTGGCGCGGCCAATGCCGGTCAACGCCCCTGTGATCAAGACAACCGATGCACTCATTTTTCGCGCCCTCCGAGCCGCGAGGTGGTAGCGCATGGCGTGCGCGAAAAAGACTTTGTAGGCTGGGTGTCATACTTCGCAGGCATGGGAAGGCGCATGGAGCTGCGGCATCTTCGCTACTTCATCGCGGTCGCCGAGGCAGGCAGCCTGACCCTGGCGGCCGAACGGCGCCTGCACACGGCACAGCCCTCGCTAAGCCGTCAGATCAGGGATCTGGAATACGAAGTCGGCGTCCCGCTATTGACCCGAGGCGCGGCCGGCATTGCACTGACCGCAGCAGGGCAGGCGTTCATCGGTCACGCAAGGCTGGCGCTGGCGCAGACCGAGGCGGCCGTGGCAGCGGCGCGCCGAGCGGCGCACCCGTCCTTCGCGCTGGGCTTCCTCACCGGAGTGGAGATCGACTGGCTGCCGGCAGCCATGGCGATCCTGACGGCGGGGGTGCCTGGAATCGAGGTCGCCGTCTCCAGCCAGCACTCCCCCGACCTTGCCGTTGGATTGATGCGGGGGAAGCTGGATCTCGCGTTCATGCGCGCCGAGGCGGACATGCCCGACCTGGCGTACAAGGTGGTCATGACGGAACCTTTACTGCTGGTCCTGCCAAGCGATCACCGTCTGGCATCGCGCGAGGTCATTGCGATCCAGGAAGTTGCGGACGAAACGTTCATGGGGATGTCGCAGACGGCGCCGGTGTTGCAGAAAGTTATCGACGGCTACCTGAAGCGCTCCGGCATCATCACGCGTGCACCGCATGAACTGGACGATCTCAGCATGGCGGTGTCGCTTGTCGCCTCGCGGCGAGGTGTTACTTTGCTGCCGGCGTTTGCGAGAAGTTTCTTGCCCGGATCGGTGATCAGCCGGGAGCTGGCTGGCGAAGCGCCGGCAATTGATCTGGTTGTCGGCTACAACAAGGCGAACACCTCGCAGGTGCTGAAGCTATTTCTTGAAAGAATTGGAAGCTTGATAGCCCTCAAAGCGCATAATGTTAAGGTCCCCGTTAACTGACCCGGCGGGCGCAGCGTTTGCGCGTCATGGTGGGCAGTATGGCCGACATCCATGCCATTGCCTGAACGAGGCTCCTATACGTTTGTGGCTGGCGTACGCAATGCCAGGCGCTGAATTACCACCCCGTCATGGCGGGAAGGCCCATGTGCTAAAATAGGCGCTAATGCGGCGGTCGTCCGTCATGTCGAAGCAGGTCGGCATCCACGCCTATTCCATGGCCTGCACCGGCTTTTCGGCGGGCAGGTCATTGTGAACCCGCCGCTAGCTAATTATGATACGGGGCCGCTGAGCTGAAACTTGCCATAGGGGGCAAATATGATCCTGGCGGAACTTGCGGGCCGCAGCCCAACGTCAAATTCGAGTCCCATCCAGATGCTTTCTCCTGTAGAGAGATTGGCGCCCGCGACATGACCACCGACCCCATCAATGAAATAGGCGCGGTGCAACCGGTGTTCGACATGAAAATTGTCCACCAGCTTCGTCTGACGGGAAACAGTTTCTACATTATAATCTACTTGACCGTCCACGCTCCGGGTAACCGTAATAAAGCAAGTGATTGAATTTGGAGCGCTTGCACAGCTGTATAATACCAATCGGCAGATGCGTTGACTCTAATGTTATTTCCATCGGCTCGAGGCGGCGTGGTGCGGTTTGTCCCGTTCGGGTGAGGGATAGGCCGGAGATGACGGTGCAGATTACGCGGTTGGATTTCGATGCGAGTGCACTGCGCAAGCAGGCGGCGCTTGTGACCGAGGCCACGGTGGCGCGGCGGTTGCTGGCGCTGGCCTTGGTGCTGGAAGGCCATTCCCGGTCCGCGGCTGCCAAGACGTGCGGTATGGATCGGCAGACACTGCGCGACTGGGTGATCCGCTACAACGAAGCGGGTATTCCCGGCTTGTCGGACCGGCCGCACGGCGGTGGTGCGCAGCCAAAGCTCTCCGACGCAGAGAAGGCGCAAGTCGCGCACTGGGCCCGGCAAGGTCCGGATATTGCGGAGGACGGCGTTGTGCGCTGGCGGTTGCGCGATCTGCGGGACCGTATCCTGGCGCGGTTTTTCGTGCCACTGGACGAGCGCAGCGTCGGACGGATGCTGAAGACCCTGAAATTCAGCCACATTTCGGTGCGGCCACGCCATCCCCAAGCGGATCCCGAAGCCCAAGAGGCGCATAAAAAAACTTCGCCGATCTCGTTGCCGCAGCGATTCCTCCCGCCGCGCGGGACAAACCGATCGAGCTTTGGTGGCAGGATGAAGCGCGGATCGGCCAGCAAGGCAGCCTGACCCGCATCCGGGCAGAACGCGGCACCCGCCCGAGAGCGCCGCGCGACCAGCGATACCGCTGGGCCTACCTGTTCGGTGCGGTGTGTCCGGCGCGCGGTGTCGGTGCCGCTCTCGTTCTGCCGCACGCCAACATCCATGCGATGAACCTGCATCTGCAAGAAATCAGCACGCAAGTGACCCCGGGCGCCTTCGCCGTGATGACCTTGGACGGCGCCGGATGGCACCAGAAGGGTGACCGGCTGATGGTGCCGGACAACATTGGTTTGCTGCCGCTGCCGCCGTACTCGCCCGAACTCAACCCGACCGAGAACATCTGGGAGTTCTTGCGCCAGAACGACCTCAGCAACCGCGTCTTCCCTACCTACGAGGCCATTGTCGCTGCCTGCTGCGTGGCCTGGAACAAGCTGATCGCAACCCCGGAACGCATCCGATCGATCGCCACCCGCGAATACGCCAAAACGGTCAGTTCATGAGTTGGTTGGTATAAGCCATACTCCTCTTGCAAACTCGGTGACTTGACGCTATCAATTAGAGTCGCCGAAGATGGCGACTGCAGTAAATTTGGGCTAGGTGCTCCTGGCCCGTTTGCCTGCACCAGACCCGCAGGAAGAATAGCCGCTTGGAGCTTATCCAGAACGCGTAGCTTACAATCTCGAGTATCCTTAAGAGTAGTGGGCAAGTCTTGCTGAAGAAGGCCCTGATACTTTGACGAGGTAAAATCGCCCGTCGCGGAAACGCCGAGAGATGCAAGCCGTTTTGCCAAACCACCAAGTTCAGCCTGAACATCGCCTCCGACTTTGCCAGTTGATGCGTCGCCCTGCGTCGCGACGATACCGCAGATCCGGTCTGCCGTGTCCGCGATCGCGCTAAGCGCAGCCCCCGTGTCTGCCCCAAGGGCTTGACAAGACCGAGCGTTCGCCACGATCAAAGCCATGCCGATAGCGACAGAAATTGAAATTAATCGAGTTGGCATCTACGATTTCTGCCACAGGAAGGACAAATCGTCTAGCCGCTGGAGGCAACAATCCCGAGCCGTGGCGGTCTTTTCCGCAATTCGTGCACTTCGCCTCCTACCCTGTGCCCTTGGGATGGCATGTTATAACAGCCCGTCGGCATAACACCACTGCCGACGTTCGCGAGATGCGGCCTTGCCGGTTGGCGGTCAGCGAATTGATCATCGACTTCCGCCGCCGACTACCACAAGGCAACCATGGCGCCGATTGTAAGCCTGTTTTCAAAAGGATCTCATCGGCGGCGGCAATCGTGGCCCTGGACTGACCCCCTAAACTGAGACACGAAAAGAGGCACACTGTTTGGCAAGGAGAACAGATGTGTCGAAACGCAAACGCCGGTTCACGCAAGACTTCAAGCTGCAAGCGCTGTCGCGCATGGAAGCCGCGGAGACGATCACCGCCCTGGCGGCGGAACTCGGGATCCGCCGTGAGATGCTGCACAAATGGCGGCGGGCTTATGAAGCGGGGGGCGCCGAAGCCCTGTAGCCGATCGGCCGGCCGGCGGCCAGCGGACGGCTGACGGACGAGGCGCTCGCGCCGTCCGTTCGCCCGCCGGGCACAGGTGCCGAGCAGCGGCGGATTGCCGCGTTGCAGCGGCTGATCGGCCAGCAGCAGCAGGACCTGGATTTTTTTCGCGCGGCCTTGCGGCATGTCAGGGAACAACGCCCGAAGACGGGCGTGCCTGGCGCGACGGCGTCTACGCGGTGATCCACGCGCAGACGCAGCAGCAAGGGCCATGCGGAGATCGAGCGGCTGTGCCGTTTGGCGGGGGTCAGCCGGCACCGGTTTGTGGTGTATCCGAACCTGGCCCGCAAGCTGCTGCCGACCGCGGTAAACCAGCTTTGGGTGGCGGACATCACCTACGTGCGGCTGGCGGAGGAGTTCGTCTACCTGGCGGTTGTGCTGGATGGGTTCAGCCGGCGAGTGATCGGCTGGTGCCTGGCGGATCATCTGCGGGCGAGTCTGGCGCTGGGCGCGCTGGAAATGGCGTTGCGCGGCCGCGATGTGGTGCCAGGCGGCCTGGTGCACCACTCCGACCGCGGGGTGCAGTATGCCTGCGGCGACTATACCGAGCGTTTGGAGCGGGCCGGCATCCAGCCGAGCATGAGCCGTCCGGGCTGCCCGTGGGACAACGCGATGGCGGAGAGCTTCATGCGGACATTGAAGCGTGAGGAGGTGGACGGCCGGGCGGATGCGGAGGCGTCGATCGGGCCGTTCATCGAGGAGGTCTACAACCGGCAGAGACTGCACTCGGCGCTGGCCTACCTGTCGCCCGAGGCGTTCGAGGCGAGCCGGCCGCTGCTGCTGCGCCAGGCGGGCGGCGGGTGATGCGCCGGGCGGTTAGGCGCCATGCCGACCACGACGGCCTGGCGCATTGTTCTACCCCGCGGCGGCGACCTCAAGCCCGGCGGCTGCGCCGCCCCGCTACGCGGCTACGGGGCTTGACCTCGCCGCCGCGGGGTAGAAAGCGGCTGCAAGTGCCGTCAATGGACGGTCCTGTCGTCTGCCGGGGACGGCAGGCGAGGTTCGGCCTGACATTGAGGAACGGGTGAAAGAAGAGTATTAACGAGGTGTGCCTAATTCCGTGTCTCACTGGTGGGGTGCAGTCCAGCCACGGCTATTCCACTACGAAGGCACGAAGCCACGAAGCCCGGCGGTCACGCGCCGGATGAACAGCCCGAACCGGCTGTCCGACCGCAGACTCCACCGGCGGCAACCCGACTCGAAAAACGAAGCCCGGCACCCCGGGGCCGACTTGGATTGCCAAACTTTCATGTTTTTCATCGCGACCGCAACTCGCGGACCCGGGCCGCACCGCCCTGCCCCGCCCCGTTCCATTTGATCCAGATCAAGGACGCCCGCGAGTCCGCCCACCTAGAAGCCCGGAACTCGGGAACGATTTGCTTGCCGCGATTTCGGCTTTTTTCTTGACGTCGTTCCATATAGAGGAACCATTCATGGCACGTTCAGCTAACGGACTCGCCTTTCGAAGCTATCGCGGGTCATCGGGCTGCGCCGAACATTACATCACCATCGAAGCCCCCGGAGACCTCAGCCTGCCGGGCCAGATCGACGCCGTCGCCGAGCGCTATTCCGAAGCCTTGCAGAGCCTGAACCTGACCCCGGAAAGCGCGATGTTCCGCCGCGTTTATCTCAGCGACATCGCCAACCAGGCCGGCCAGCTCCGCCGCAGCAGCCTGATGCAGGAACCTCTGGACAGCCCGGTCGCGGTGTCGATGGTGCAGCAGCCGCCACTGCCCGACAGCAAGGTCGCGCTGCTAGCCTACCACGTCGAAAGCCCGCGGCCGATCGGCAAGCGGCGGTTGGGGCCGGACCAGATGCTGGTCTCCTCCGGCGGTCTCGGCCATCTCTGGAGCACGCGGCTTTGCGCCGTCAATGTCGAGCAGCCGGGCTCCACGATCGATCAGACGCAAGAGGTTTTCGGCCGCCTCATCGGCCAGATCACGGACCAGGGCGGCACGCTCGCCGATAACTGCGTGCGCACTTGGATCTACGTCAAGGACGTGGATTTCTTCTATCAGGACATGGTGGCCGCCCGCACCCCGCTGTTCGAGCAGCACGGCCTGACCCGCGACACCCACTACATCGCCAGCACCGGGATCGAGGGTTCCTGCTCCCACCGCTACGACACCGTGCTGCTGGACGCCTATTCCGTCCTGGGACTTAAGCCGCAGCAGGTCTCCTATCTCAACGATTTCGATCGGCTGTGCGCCACCGCCGATTACGATGTCACGTTCGAACGCGGCACGCGGATCGCGTATGCGGATCGGGCGCATCATTTCATATCGGGGACGGCGAGCATCGACGGCTCTGGCGAGGTCGTGCATCTCGGCGACGTACGCCGCCAGCTTGAACGGACGCTGACGAATATCGACGCGCTGCTGCGCTCCGGCGGCGCGCGGCTGGAGAACATGACGCACTTCCTGGTGTATCTGCGCGATCCCAGCGATTATGCCATTGTAAAGAACTATCTCTCGGAACGGTTTCCGGAAATCCCCCGCCTGATCCTGCGCGGCGCCGTCTGCCGCCCGGAATGGCTGATCGAGATCGAAGGCATCGCTATCGCCCCGCACGACGATGCCGCACTGCCGCAATTCTGACACCAAGATTATGGCACCTCGTGACCGGAAGGAACCCTGACATGAGTGAAACCGACGCCCCGCTTTCGATGATCGACGAGGCCGCCGTGGCGGCGGCGGCACTACGGCGTGACCCGTACGACTACACCTATATCGAGCAGGCCCTGCCGGCCCGGCTGAAGGACGAAGTGCTCGCCGATGCGCCGGTGATCCCCGATCGCGGCAGCTATGGCCTGCCGGACCTGGTGCGCGGCCCGCGCTTCGAAGCGGTGGTCAAGGACCTGCTCAGCGCCCGCTTCCGCCATCTGGTGGAAGAGAAATTCGATATCGACCTGAGCGACAAGCCGCCCTGCATCGTCATGATGGGCAATACCTCCGGCAACTATAACGAGGGCTACGCCCACCCCGACAGCAAGCACAAGATTATTACAGTGCTGCTGGGCTTCTCCCGGGAATGGCCGTATGAAAAGGGCAAGCTGCGTGTGCTGCGCAGCGAGAACCGCGACGACTATGCCTTCGAATATTCGCCGGAATTCGGCCGCATGCTGATGTTCCGCGTGTGTGACCACTCCTGGCACGGCTTCCTGCCGCAGAAAGGCCAGCGCATGAGCCTGCAGCTCTGCTACGTCGATTCCGAAGCCTATGTACGTAAGGAATACGCCCGGCACAGCGTCAGCGCCTTCGCCAAGTCGGTGCCGCTGCTGCGCAAGATCATCGATATGGCGCCGCGCCGGATGCCCGGAGCGAAATGATGAAGTTCCCGCCCGACGTCTCCGCCGACGCCATCGAGCGGCAGTTCCTGCATTCGCTGCGCACCTGCGAACGGTCGGACAAGCCGTACCGGACGTGGAAACTGAAGGAGGTGTTCCCGATCGAGCTGTGCACCGGCATCCTGACCTTGCCGATCTGCCCGGCTTTTCTCGGGGATACCGACGGGACGCGCGGCAGCTACAACGACCAGCGCACCTTCATCACGCCGAAGCTGCGCGAGGGGTTCCAGGCCTGCCAGGCGCTCGCCGAGGCGTTGCAGCGCCCGGCGGTGGCCCGGCAGCTCGCCGAGACCTGCGAGATCGCGGTCGAGGGCGGCTATGTCCGCGTCGAATACATCCAGGACATCGACGGCGCGTGGCTGGAGCCGCACCGCGATATCCCGGAAAAGCTGTTCTCGATGGTGATCTATCTGTTCCACGGACCCGATTCCGCCGAATGGGGCACCGACATTTACGACGCCGATCGGCAGTGGATCGGCCGGTCTTCGGGCGAGTTCAACTCGGCGACGATTTTCATCGCCGGGCCGGCGACCTGGCACGGTTTCGAAAAGCGCAAGATCGTCGGGGTTCGGCGGCTGATGGAGATCAACTACGTCCGGCCGACGTGGCGCCGGCGCGAGCAGCTTGCCTTCCCGGATCAGCCGATTACCCTCGGCTGATCGCGGGAGCGCCGCCGGGCTATTGCACTTCCAGGAACGTCCTGATCTGATCGTCGCGCATCAAGCGCGCGGCGCACAGACCTGACAGATCGCGATGAAACGCCTGAATGCGCAACAGCAAGGCGTCGGGCGCGTAATTGACCTGCGCCGAGAAGCCTTCGCGGCGCAGGCGGCGCAGGCGGCGCAGCATGTTCGGCAGCCCGGACCCGCCGCCGAACGGCTCGAAGAACAGCAGCTTGTAGTAGAAGATATGGGGAGGCCGCACATTCGCGGGCCGCAGCACGATCTCCCCGATTTCATCGATCCAGTTGACCAGGTTGTCCACCCAGACATGCCGATCAAACGCGTTCGGAATGGTCCACAGTTTCAACAGGTGGTCGTTGATCGGTCTTTCCAGTCCGGTAATGACGCGTTCAGCTTTCTTCTGCGTATACGCCATTTCCAGCAGTACGCCTGAATCAAGCAGGTCATGCAGTTGCATAAGCATGCGATGAGACTTTCACGATGTCAGTTCATGGGTTGACTTCGGCGACGGCTACAGCCTTGTCGTCGGGCAGATCTCGCGTGGACCAACCGCCCCCCAGCGCCTGCACCAGTTGCACGCTTGACTGCAGCAACCGGGTCTTCAGGCTCAGCGCGGCTTGTTCCGCCTGCAAGGCCGACGTCTGCGCTACCACGACGTCGAGATAATTCGTTGCGCCGTCGCGATACAAGCTCATGGCCATCCGCACCGCATGTTCCGACGCCGTAACCGCTTCGTTCTCTTGGTGCAGTTCGCGGGCCAGGATCCGCTGGTTGGACAGGCTGTCCTCCACCTGCTGAAACGCTGTCAGAACGGTCGCCTTGTAGGATTCGCCGGCCCCCCGCAGCGTCGCGTTGGCGGCCGCTTCCTGCGCGCGGCGGAGGCCGCCTTCGAACAGCGGCGCGACCATCTGCGGTCCAATCGTCCAGAACGTATAGGGCGTGCTGATCAGGGCCAATTCGCCGGTGTCCTGGAACCCGAACAATCCACTCAGGCTGATGTCGGGATAGAACGCGGCGCGGGCCACCCCGACCAGCGCATTGGCGGCGGCAACACGCCGTTCGGCCGACGCAATGTCCGGGCGGCGTTGCAACAGCACCGACGGCACGCCGGTTGGAATTTCCGGTACGCCGATCTGAACGACGCGCGGGGCGATGGAAAAGGTCGACGCGGACTGGCCGATCAGACTGGCGATCGCGTGCTCGAACAAGGCCCGCTGTGCGGCGATGTCGGACTCGGATGCCTGTGCGGAGGCAAGCTGGTCCTGCGCGCGGGCCACATCGATACCGGAGGCGATCTTTCCCGAATACCGCGCTTGCGTAATGTTCAACGCGCGCCGATAGGCATCGATCGTCTGCGCCAGCAGCGCTTCCTGCGCGTCCAGCCCCCGCAGCGACATGTAGTCGTTGGCGAGTTCGGCGTGCAGGCTCAGCCGTATCGTTGCCAGATCGGCGGCACTGGCCTGGGCAGCCGCCTTCTGCGCCGCGACCTCGTTGCGCAAGCGGCCCCACAAGTCGAGGTCGAAATCGATCTGCGCGTCCACGACGTTCGAGGGATATTGATTCGGCTGGTCCGCGGACCGCGTCGGACGGCGTTCCGACTGGCGGTTCGCCGTCATCGATGCGCCCGCGGTGATTTGCGGCAGCAAGTACGAACGCGCCTCCGCAACATCCGCGCGCGCGACATCGTAGTTGGCGACCGCTTCTGCCACCGTCGGGTTATATGGCTCGATCCGGGCTTCGAGGGCGTCCAGGTCCGGATCGTCATACATGGACCACCACGGGCCGCGCGGCAGCGTGTCGGCGGGGTGCGCCAACTGCCATGGCCCCGCCCCCTTGTAGCTGGCCGGGATCGCCGGGACAGTGGGAGGCGTGTAGGGCGGCGCCAGCGAACAACCGGCCAGTGCCAGCAGCGAACCGGCAAGAAACGCCTGGCGGATCATTTGCGGGCCATGGCGAGCGTGGCCGGCGCGCTCGTGCCTGCCTGCTGGACCTTTTCACCGACGATCAGCGAATCCGGCGGGCTGTCGATCACCCGGTCGGACGGTGTCAGCCCGCCCAGCACCTCCATCTGTGTCCCGAGATCCCGCCCGGCGCGGATCGGCCTGATCTCGGCTTTTCCATCCGGCCCGACCGTCGCGACCTTCAGGCCGCCTTCGCGAAACAACAGCGCGCTGGTCGGAATCCGCATCACGTCGGGCTGCGGCGGAAGATCGAAATGAACGTCCGCGAACGTGCCGGGGGCCAACACCCCATCCGGATTGTCCGCCTTCAGTTCCACCAGCAAGGTGTTCGACACCGGATCGATTGCGTTCGCGGTCGTTTCGACGGTCGCGGGGAACGAGCGGTCCGGGTATTGTGGCAGGGACAGCGACGCCTTCATTCCGGTGGTGATATCGGCCGACTCGGACTGCGGCACCCGGACGTAAACGCGCATCTCGTGCACGTCGGCGACGGCGAAGAGTTCCGGCCCTACCCCGCTGCCGGCATTGATTAGCGCCCCGACATCGGTGCGGCGCGCGGTGATGACGCCGTCGAAGGGGGCGACGATCCGCTTGAAACCCTCCTGCGCCTCCAGCCGGGCGACGTTGGCCTGCGCGGCCGTAACGGCTGCCTTCTTCGCCTCGGCGTCGCCGGTCTTTACGTCCACGTCTTGAACTGAGACCGCATCGGATTTGAGCAGTCTCTGCCAGCGAACCGCGGTGACCTGCGCAAGCCGGTAGTTGGCATCGGCCACCGCGAGGTTGGCCTTGGCCTGGGCGAGCTCCTGGTCAAGGTCCGGCGTTTCGATCGTTGCCAGAAGTTCCCCGGCCGTCACCTTAGCGCCGATGTCCTGATACCACATTTTCAGGTAGCCGCTGACCCGCGCATAGATCGGTGCCTGGAAATAGGCTTCGATCGTGCCGGGCAGCACAAGTTGCTGTCCCGTAACACCCTGCTCCGGATGGATCACGTCCACGATGGGAATTGCTTCCCGCGCGGTCAATTTCACCAGCCTGTCGTCGCTCCAGCCGCGATCGGCCACCCCGTATACCGCCAGGCCGATGGCAATGACCAAGGCACCGATGCCGAAGACAATCAGGCGGCGCTTGGGCGGTGCTTCCGGCCTTTCCACCACGTCGGGCGGAACGTCCACGAGACTATCGGGCATTGGGCTCTCCATAGGACAGGCGTACATGGCCGGCGGTCCGAGCCCGCTTGTGCCTGCGGGCGTGAACCAGTCCGAACAAAGTGGGAACGAAAAACAAAGTCGCGCAGGTGGCGAAGATCAGGCCGCCGATGACGGCCCGGCCCAGCGGGGCGTTCTGTTCGCCGCCCTCGCCCATGCCCAGCGCCATCGGCGCCATGCCAATAATCATCGCGAGCGCGGTCATCAGCACGGGACGGAAGCGGATCAATCCGGCTTCCAGCGCCGCCCGCACCGGACCGTCGCCGAGCGCCAGTCTCTCCCGCGCGAAACTAACCACCAGAATGCTGTTGGCGGTCGCCACGCCCATGCACAGGATTGCCCCGGTCAACGCCGGAACGGACAGCGTGGTGTTCGTCAGAAACAGCATCCAGACGATCCCGGCCAGCGCCGCGGGCAACGCGGTGATGATCACGAACGGATCGAGCCAGGACTGGAAATTCACCACGATCAGCAGGTAGATCAGCACGATCGCGGCAGCGAGACCGGCAAAAAGCTGTTCGTACGCGGTCTGCATCGTTTCGACCTGGCCGCGCATTTGCACGAAGGAACCTTTGGGAACCTCGCCTTTCGTATCGTCAAGGATCTTCCGGATGTCGGCGGCTACCGCGCCGAGATCGCGCTGCTGGGTCGAGGCGTAGAGGTCGATTACCGGCGCGACGTTGTAGTGCGAAACGATACCATCGCTCGGACCACGCGAGATCGTTGCCAGCGCGCCGAGCAACTGGTTCGAAGCTCCACTGGTTACCGGCAAATTGCGCAGGTCGGCCCAACTGTCCATCCGGTACTGCGGCGTCTGCACTACGATCGGATAAGAAACGCCGTTTTTCGGATTCAACCAGAACGACGGTGTGGTCTGCCCGCTTCCCGCCAGCGACGTCAGCAGGCTGGTCGCCACGTCGCGCTGAGTGAGTCCGACCTCGTCGGCGAAGGATCGGTTCACATCGACATTCAGCGCAGGCTGATTAAAAGCCTGCTGCATGTGCAGATCTGCCACGCCCGGAACATTGCGGATCTCCGCTAAAAGCTTGTCCGCATAGGCACGGTTGGCCGCCTGGTCCTGGCCGATGATCTGGACGTCGATCGGTGCCGGCAGACCGAAGTTCAGGATCTGGGTGACGATGTCGGCGGGCAGGAACGCGAAGGTCGTTCCGGGAAACAGGCCGGGCAGTTGCTGGCGCATCGCACTGACGTAATCCGCCGTCGGACGATGGCCGGACTTCAGAGAAATATAGATATCGGCGTCCTCCGGCCCGATCGTTCCCGAGTTGCTATAAGCCATATTTATGCCGCTGATCGGCAGGCCGATGTTGTCCACAACCTCCTTCAGGTCCTGCGGCGGAATGAACTGGCGGATTCGCTGCTCGATCTGGTCGCACAGGCGGGCGGTCTCCTCAATCCGCGTGCCGGTCTGGGCGCGGACGTGCAGCTTGATCTGGCCGGCGTCGACCGACGGAAAGAAGTTCTGTCCCAGCCATGGCGTCAGTGCGAAAGACACGAATACAACCGCCAGGAACCCGATCAGGAACCGCGCGGGATAGCCGACCGCAAGGCGAAGCAGATTGTAGTAATGCTGACGGACGGCGTTGAAGCCGGACTCGAAACGGCGGTGGAAGCGGACGAAGGGATTGCGTGTCGGTTTCGGTCCCGCCTCGGTGTGCGGAGAATGTTCAGGCAACAGGAATTTCGCCATGGTCGGCACCAGCGTGCGCGACAGGACGAAGGAAGCCACCAGCGCGAAGATCACGGCCTCGGCCAGCGGCACGAACAGATAGCGCGCCACGCCGCTGAGTTCGAACATGGGCACGAACACAATGCAGATGCAAAGCAAGGACACGAAAGCCGGTGTGACGATCTGCTGCGCCCCGTCCATGATGGCGGTGGTGATGTCCTTGCCTTTCTCCAGATGCCAGTTGATGTTTTCGATCGTCACCGTCGCGTCGTCGACCAGGATGCCGACAGCCAGCGCCAGCCCGCCGAGCGTCATCACGTTGATCGTTTCGCCCAGCAGCGACAGCGTCGCGATCGACGCCAGCACCGCGAGGGGAATCGACACAGTAATGATCAGCGTCGAGCGCCAACTGCCGAGAAACAGCAGGATCATCAGGCCGGTCAGCGCCGCGGCCAGGGCGCCTTCCCGGATCACCCCGGATACCGCGGCTTTGACGAAGACCGATTGATCTCCGATCAGACTGATGCGGACGCCTTTCGGCAGGGTCAATTCGATACGCGGCAACAGCGCCTTGACCCCGGCGATGATGTCGAGCGTCGAGGCGGAGCCGGCTTTCAGGATGGTCATCATCACCGCCCGCTCGCCGTCCATCCGGACGATGTTGGTCTGCGGCGGGCTGCCGTCATGCACGTAGGCGACATCGCGGATATAGACGATGGTCCCGTTGACTTTCCGCACCGGCAGATCGTTCAACTGGGCGATCGCCTTCGGGCTGGCGTTCAGTTCGACATTGTATTCGAACTTCCCGACCTTTTCAGTGCCCGCGGGCAGGATAAGGTTCTGCTCGGAGATGGCATTGACGACATCCATCGGCGACAGACTATGCGCCTGAAGCGCCTGCATGTTCAGGTCCACCTGCACCTGCCGCACCTTGCCGCCATACGGCGACGGTATCGCCGCGCCCGCAACGGTCGCCAGTTGTGGCCTGATGAAGTTCTGCGCCAGGTCAAACAGTTCAGTCTGCGACAAAGACTTGCTCGACAGCGCCAACTGCAGGATCGGCACGCTCGAAGCGTTGTAGCTCAGGACATAGGGCGGCGTGATGCCGGGTGGCAACAGCTTCAGAACAGTCTGCGAGGCCGCGGTGACTTGCGCCAGGGCCGAACTGATGTTGACGTTCGGCTGAAAGAATATCTTGACGACACCATATCCCGGCAGCGACTGGGATTCGATATGCTGGATATCGTTGACCTGCGTGGTCAACGTGCGCTCGTAGTAATAGACCACACGGCCCGACATGTCGTCGGGCGGCAATCCGGTGTAGGTCCAGACCACGCTGATTACCGGGATGCGTATTCCCGGAAAGATATCGGCCGGTGTGGTGACGGCCGCCAGAACACCCGAGATGACGATCAAGATTGCCAATACGACAAACGTGTATGGCCGGTTCAGGGCAACGCGGACGATCGCCAGCATCGGGGTTTCGTTCCTTCGTCAGTCTGAAGCGGCGCCGAGGGCGGCGCGTTGATCGTTCGCGGCCTCCCGCATGGCTGGTACAGCCGCGGAAAAGCAGCGCAACTCGAACCAGCACCCGGGATCGGCGTCGCCGACCGTAATGTCGAAATCATGCAGCCTGGCGATGGCGAGAACGATACTGAGACCCAACCCGCAACCGTTGATATGACGGCTTTTGTCGATCCGGTAAAATCGTTTCATCACCGCCGCCCGCTCCTCGGGCGCGATCCCCGGACCGGTATCGGAGACGCGAATGATCGGACCATCGCCGCGGTCAGTGGCCAGCAGACGCACATGGCCGCCGGGTGGCGTGAACTTGATCGCATTGTCCAGCAGGTTGACGACTACCTCCAACAGCAGGTGCCTGTCGCCGCGGACAATCGGTATCGAATGGGTTTCGACGTCAAACTGGATAAACTTCTCCTCGGCGAGCGGGCCGTACAGGTCCGCGGCCTCCCGCACCAGTCCGGCAAGATCGACGGCGCCGAAACCCGAGCGTCGCTGGCCACCCTCGATTTCGCCGATGCGCAGCAATGCGGTAATGATCGCCTGCGCCTGATCCAGCCCGGCAATCGCGCGATCAGTGATGGCGACAAGATCGCTTTTGGTTTGCGCTTTGTCGCGGCCGCGTTCGAGCAAGGTGCGAACCCTGGCCAACGGAGTCCTCAGGTCATGTGCGATATTGTCGCTGACGCCTTGAATTTCTTTCAGAAGGTTTTCGATCTCCGCCAGCATCCGGTTCACGCCGTTCGCGAGATGATCGAAATCGTCCGCCATGTCCTGAACCGGCAACCGCTCGCGGACATTGCCCTGCATGATTCGCTCGATGATCTGGTTGACTTCCTTGACCCGTCGCTGGGCGAGGCGGCTGAGCCATATTCCGGCCGCGATTCCGGGACCGATGGCTGGAATGGCGCCAACGACCAATGCGCGCGCAACGATTGCCGCCAACGTTGTCAGAACGCCGATGCCGCGGCCGAACACCAGTACATTACCGTCGGGCAATGGCCTCGCCTCGGCGATAATCCACCGGTGCGGAAGAAAGTTGCCAGGCTGGTCCAGTTGAACCTGATGCACGTGACCATCGGCGGTAAGACCGGGAGGCAGGCGGGCAAGATTGCCGGCGAGCTTATGGCCGTCCGGGGCGAACAGAGCGGCAAAACTCATGTCGTGGTATTCGTCCTGATATTCATGGGCGGTTTGCCGCTGCACGCTCCAGAGGATCTCCGCGGTGGAACCGTCCGAGACGGCGCTCGCCTCGGTAGAAACGAACGCGCTGATGCGCCGGGTTTCGAAGGCTTTGGTCTGCCAGTAGATCGTTGCGAACAGCAGGACGCCCGACACAATACAGGCGCCTGAGAAGACGACCGAAAGGCGGAACGTGCCGCCGCGGAAGAGCCTAGGCGATTTCACGAAAAATGAACCCGAGGCCGCGGACGCTCAACAACAGCGGTTCTTCCCCCGGACCATCGACCTTCCGCCGCAGCCGGCCGATATGCACGTCCACAAGATTGGTCTGCGGCAGAAACCGGTAATTCCAGACGTCCTCCAGCAGCATGTCGCGCGTCACCACCCGGTCGGGGCGGCGCATGAAGTATTCAAGCAGTTTGAATTCGCTTTTCGACAACTCGATCGTTCGGGCGCCACGCCGGGCGGAGCGTTCGATCAGGTCGAGTTCCAGCGGACCGAGCCGCAAGGTCGTCGCGCGGCTGTCGATCGGGCGCCGCAGCAGTGCTTCGACCCGGGCAGCCAGTTCGGGCAGCGCGAAAGGCTTGGTCAGATAATCGTCGCCGCCGATTTCCAGGCCGCGGACACGGTCGTTGACGGTGCCCAAGGCACTGACGACCAGAACCGGGGTTTTGATACCGTCGCGGCGCAATCCTTGAATGATTGTAAATCCGTCGCATTCCGGCAGCAGCAGATCGACGATTAGCAGGTCGTACCGGCCGCGACGTGCTTCCTCGGCGCCTTGCAATCCGGTCGCGGCGTGCCTGACGTCATAGCCGCGGTCGACCAATTCGTTGACGACCTCGTCGGCGATTTCGCGGTCATCTTCGATCAGAAGTATGGTCGCCCGACAGGACGGCGCTGTGCGCTCTCGGGCGTACGCAGTCGCGGCCGAGATATCGGATTTACTGTCAACATTCATGTAATGCAGCCTCCCGCATCGAAACGCGCTTCTTGCTGGCCGTCGACACGTAAATTCTTCATTCGGCTATGGACTGACCGCCACGGCCGTCGTTTGTACTGGTATATGTCAGCTATTGGCGTGGTGTGAAATCAGGTACGCTTTGCAAGCTCTTGCCTTCATCTCGCAGCAGAGTCCGGTCCATGGTTTCCAAAGCCCGATCGGTCTCAGCCTGCCTGCCCTTGGACGGCCGCACGCCTGCCGCCGCCTCACGCGGACGCACCTCGCCGGGTGTCGGTTGGTAGCTGAAGCCGTTCGCCCGATTGCCGATCACGCGGGGCACCGGTGCGTCCGTCCCGCTTTGAGCCATCGCGGCGGCGGTCGTGCAGGCCACCCAGACAACAGCAAAAAGTGCAGAACGCATGGCACCCTTCTCCCCGTGTGGAGCGCCTTTATCTCGGCCCGGCTTACTCTCCGCCGATCGTTCCGGTCTGCTGCATCCGCGTGGCCGCTGCATCCCCCGCGACCGTGCTGTTGTTGCCTCGCACGATCACCCGGCCGGTTGCGCCCGGCACATTAGGGTTTGCCGCGCTGAATATAGGTACCGCGCTGACGACAGAGCCCTGGCTGTTGAAGGCGAGGGTTCTCGGCGGAACCGGCGTTGACGTGCCAGGCGACGGCGTACCGGCGTAGGCGGCGGTCGCAAGCACGAGACAAAACGCAGCCGGCAATGCGGCGATTCTGATCACGGCAGTGTATCCTCTTCAAGTCGCAACACGGAAACTCGATGACCGGAGCGCCATCCTTGGTAAGTCCCGCGGTTGACGCCGGATACATAGGATCAGGCCCGGGCGGCACGCCATTAAAGCTGCCGCCTCGGAGTTTAAAGAAATCTTTAGCGTCGCCGGCGGCGCGGATCCGTCCGCGGCTTTCTAACACGATCGTTATGAACACAGGCCGGCATTTCATATTTCTTGTCGAATGTTTTAATCTGTTCACGCTTATATTATAGTCATACGTGGCAAGTTAATAGGGTGTTGCGATATTGCAGCAAAAGCGATTCGGTGCAATTCGACACATTACACTTACTAAATCGTGAACTCGATTTAAGAAGCGATCACGACCTCGGCCGGGAGACGCGACATCGTTTCTCTCGATGCCGCCACCGGCGCCTTCACCGTCGTGAGCCATCTGGAGAATGAAATGCGTAAAGTCCTATTGGCCAGCGCGGCCCTCCCGGGGGGGACCGTTTCCCTCGCACACGCCCGGGTGCCGGCACCGTATATCAATACCACACCGGTCCCCGGCTCCATCGTCATCCGCCTGAACGGCCGTGTCGAGGCCGATGTCGCGGCGGACTTCACCTCTGTCGACGTTGTCAGGAACGCGAACGGCTACAACCAGAATCCGGTCGGCGGCACCGCCGACAGCGTGGCAACGGCCGGCTCGGTCAGCGGCAGCGCAGACCGTCTTTGTGCGCAAGGCCTTTACTTATCTCGCAGCCGATCAGGCGGGCATCATCAGGTTCGGCGGTGCCGACGGCATCATCGGCGTGATGGATCCCTGCATGTTCAGCAGCCAGTGCTGGGATGCCGGCATGGGCACCCTGAACGGCGGCGCGTCGACCGCTATCGCGCCGCAAGGGGCGACGGGCATACCATGGGTTTTCGCGTCAACGGCCGGACCGCGGACAGCCGGGGCCAGGGTGTGCTGTTTGGAACGGTCATGAACTGGTAGCGCAAAGCGGGAGGCGGCCGCCGGCCGCTTCCCGGACCGGCTTGCGATCCGCCGCCGCGCCGACGGCCGCCACCGGAACAGACCCCGGCGCAAGCCGATCGGCCGCGAAGCACAAGATTTCGAACACGCAGCCAGGCTCCGCATCGCCGACAACGATTTCGTACCCGTGCAGCGTTACGATGGCGAGAACGATACTCAGGCCTAGCCCGCTTCCCGCGATGTTGCGGCTCTTGTCGATCCGATAGAAGCGCTTCATCACCGCTTCGCGTTCCTCCGGCCGGATCCCGGGGCCGGTGTCGGAGACGCGAATAATCGGCCCTTCCGCGCGATTCGTCACCGACAGACCGACGCTCCCGCCCGGTGGGGTGAACTTGAACGCATTGTCTAAAAGGTTGGCCACCACCTCCATCAGCAGATCCTTGTCGCCGTGGACGGTTGCCGCCGCCTCGGCCGCGGCCTCGAAGCTGATCCCCTTCTCCTCGGCAGTCGGCGCGTAAAGCTCGGCCGCCTCGTTGACGATTTCGTTCAGGTCGACATCGCCGAAGCCGGCCCTGCGCTGGCCGCCTTCGATCTCGCCGATTTGCAGCAGTGCCGTAATGATCGCCTGCGCCTGATCCAGGCCGGCGATCGCGCGCTCGGTTGCGGCCGTCAGCTCGCCTTGCGAGCGGGCGGTGTCGCGGCCACGCTCCAGGAATGTCCGCACCCTCGCCAGAGGCGTCCTCAGGTCGTGCGCGATGTTGTCGCTGACGCCCTGCACCTCGGCCAGCAGACGCTCGTTTTCCGCCAGCATCCGGTTGACGCTTTTCGCCAGGTCGTCGAAATCGTCGGCGACTCCCAGCACCGGCAACCGCTCGTGCACATTGCCCTGCATGATTTGCTCGATGCTCTGGTTGATGGCTTTCAGCCGCCGTTCCGCCCTCCGGCTCATCCAGGACCCGGCCGCCAGCGCCGGTGCGATGGCTGAGATGACGCCGAGGATCAGCGCGCCCGCGACAATCCAGGCGAGCGATGTCACCACGCTCTCGCCGCGGCCCAGCACCAGCAGCTTGCCGTCGGGCAGCCGGGACGCAGCGGCAATGACCATGCGCGGCGTATCGTCCGGGCCGGACTCCCGCAGTTCGACTTCGCGGGCGCGGCCGTCCTCCGGTAGGTTCTCGGGCACATTGTTGAGGTTGCCGGCGATCGGCCGGCCGGAGGAGTCGAACAGGGCGGCGATGGTCATCGCATGATAGTCGTTGGTGAACAGCGCCTGCACGGTGCGGACGATCTCAGCCACCGGGGCGTGCGAGACGATGCTGTCCTCGACCGCGACGAAATTCAGGATGCGTTTGGTCTCGAAGACCTTGGTCTGCCAGTAGATCGTGGCGAACAGGATCACGCCCCATATGACGCAGGCCGCCGAAAAGACGACGGCGAGCCGGAACGTCGACGGGCGCGTCAGCCTAGCCAGGGTCACGGAGGATGAAGCCCATGCCGCGGACGCTCAGCAGCATCGGGGCCTCGCCGGGGGCTTCGATCTTGCGGCGCAGGTGGCCGATATGGACGTCCACGAGGTTGGTCTCGGGCAGGAACCGGTAGTGCCAGACGTCCTCCAGCAGCATCGCGCGGGTGATCAGCCGATCGGCGCGGCGCATGAAATAGTTCAACAGCTTGAACTCGCTGTTGGACAGTTCGATGGCGCGGGCCGCCCTATGCGCGATCCGGGTGATGAGATCGAGTTCCAGCGGCCCGACCCGCAAGGTGGTCGCCCTTGTTTCCAGCGGGCGGCGCAGCAGCGCGTCCACCCGCGCGGCGATTTCCATCAGGGCGAAGGGTTTGGTGACGTAATCGTCGCCGCCGATTTGCAGGCCGCGGACGCGGTCGTTCACCGCCCCGAGCGCGCTGATCACCAGCACCGGCACGCCGATGCCGTCGCGGCGCAGCCCTTCGATCACCGACAGGCCGTCGGCGCCGGGCAGCATCACATCGACGATCAGCAGGTCGTACGTGCCGGTCCTGGCTTCGAGCGCGCCTTGCGGTCCGGTCGCGGCGTGCGTGACCTGATAGCCGCGGTCGGTCAGGTCGTTCGCCATTTCGCCCGCGATGGCGAGATCGTCCTCGATCAGCAGTATCCTGGCGCGAACCGACCGTTCTGACATCGGCATGGCCGGGCGCGGCGCGGGGGAGCAGTTGGCAAGGTTCATTCGTCGGACCCTGTTCGGCGCAACGGACTTTATACCGCAAAGGCCATCCGAGGCGCTTCATTAAAATCAAAACATGGTTAGGACGCTAATACTGCAATTTGACTTAGCTTAATTTCGCGGGCGTTCCTGCTGTTCGGACCAAACCGAGGCTGTCGTTCATGTCGCGGCGCAACGCGTCGCGGGAGGCGATGTGTTAGATGTCCACGCGGTCGGGTCGATCATTCAGGCGGCTCCGGTAAGATGCGCGAACGGCACGATTTCAATAGCCTGCGAGTTCCGCGCAAGGAAAGTTATTTTTCGATCATGTAGCGGTAAGGTTGGCGGAGGCCAGGCCAAAACCGGCTCCCGTCCCGATCGGAATGGGAGTTCGCAGAGTTGAAGCAGAGTCGCCGGTTCGCTGTCTAGAATGCGCCACATGCCGGCGGGAGACTGAGCGATGGCCATACGCAACCGGGTGACGCAGATGTTGGGAATCGAGCATCCGGTGTTGCTTGCGCCGATGGATCTCGTCTCGGGCGGACGATTGGCCGCCGCCGTGACCCGGGCCGGAGGACTCGGCATGCTCGGAGGCGGTTACGGCGATGCGGAATGGATCGGCACGGAATGGGACCGCGCGGGAAATGCCCGTATCGGCTGCGGTTTCATCACCTGGAGCCTCGCGAAGCAACCGCACCTGCTCGACATCGCGCTGGCCAGGGCGCCTGTAGCAGTCATGCTTTCGTTTGGTGATCCACGTCCCTTCGCGGCGGCGATTCATGCCGCCGGAACCAGCCTGATTTGTCAGGTGCAGTCGGTGCCCCAAGCGCTGGAGGCGGCGGAAGCCGGTGCCGATGTCATCGTCGCGCAAGGCACCGAAGCAGGCGGACACGGTCAGGCCGAACCGCTGTTCACGCTGCTTCCCCGAATTGTTGATGCGTGCCCTGATATCCCTGTGATCGCGGCCGGCGGCATTGCCGACGGGCGCGGCATGGCGGCGGCGATGGTCATGGGCGCCGAGGGCGTGCTGATGGGAACGCGTTTCTACGCCTCGGCCGAGGCGGAAGCCCACCCGGAGGCCAAGCGCCGGATTGTCGCCGCAACGGGCGGCGACACCGTCCGCTCGATCGTCTTCGACCTGTCGCGGGGCAACCGCTGGCCCGAGCCTTACACCGGCCGCGTCTTGCGCAATCGCCACACCGAACGATGGCTTGGGCACGAGGCGGAATTGGAAGCGGCGCAGGAGGAAGTCGCCCGCGCTTACGCCGAAGCCCGCCAGCGCGGCGACTTCGATATCGCAGGCGTCATCGCCGGCGAGGCGGCCGGCTTGATCCACGATATACCGACTGCCGGCGAAATCGTCGCCCGCATCGTCGCCCAAGCCTCGCTGTTGTTGCCCCCACAGTGAGGTTGCGCTCATGCGCACGGCGGCGCCGGATTGGTGCGCCCGGCATGAAAACAAAAACGGCGGTTTTCTGCGGTTATGGTGCAAGTCTGGTGCAAATTAATTGCAAATAAGTGCGCCTATGCGTATCAACATGCGAATTTGGCGCAGCAGGCATGCAATGGCAACCATCTATCAGCGCGGAACGGTATGGCGGGCGCAAATCCGTCGCAAGGGTCAAAAGCTGGCCCGGACCTTCGATAGCCAAGCCGAGGCCGAGGCTTGGGTTGCCAAGGAGGAAGCCCGTCTCGTTGCCGGTGCCAAAGCCACGCAAATCCAGGCAATGCCGTCTAGCGTCACCGTAGCGGCGCTGTTCGCCAAATACGCGGCGGAGATAAGCCCGTCGAAGGGCGGTTGCCGGTGGGAGCAGATCAGGCTTGCCCGGTTGGCGCGAGACTTCGACGGCATACAGGCCACGGCGCTTGACGGCGCTGGCATGGCCGAGTGGCGGGACAAGCGGCTAAAGCAGGTATCCGCCGCATCGGTGAACCGGGAACTTGCGCTAATCGGGAGCGTATTTACACGCGCTATCAAGGAATGGCGTTTGCCAATCCTCGCAAACCCGGTTCACCAGATCATGCGCCCAAAGAAGCCAAAGCACCGCACGCGCCGGGTATCCGACGCGGAACGCGCAACGATTATCCGGTATCTCGGATGGGACGGTAAGAGCGAACCAAAGGACATCCGGCAACGCGTCGCTTGGGGCTTCTGCTTGGCGTTAGAAACCATGATGCGTCAGGGAGAGATATTACGCCTGACGTGGCAGCACGTCCATTTGGACCGCAAATTCTGCCATCTACCCGATACGAAGAACGGGGATGAGCGCAACGTGCCTCTATCGTCCGATGCTATCAGGCTACTCGAAATTCTGACCCGAGGCCCCGACACGGCGCGTGTTTTGCCAGTGAATGCCGGGACGTTCGGTATTCTTTTCCGCGAAGCGGTGAACGATGCGGAGATAGCGGACCTGCATTTCCATGACGCGCGGCGCGAGGCATTAACCCGCGCATCCAAGAAACTGAGCAACGTTGCAGAGTTGGCGCGTGCATCGGGGCATCGGGATTTGCGGAGCCTGATGGTTTATTACGAACCAGAGGCAGAGTATTTGGCTGACAAGCTAGGCTGACAGGCGTGGCCTACCCCGGCGCTTGGGTTGTCCGCTGTTCTGGATCGCCCAAGCCTGAACCACGGACGGAACCCAGCGCGGCGCCGGTATCGAGGCCACGCGCGCCGGTAGCCGATGCGGTGAACGGCTTGCGAGACTGACGATGGTTTTTGGGGATAGCCCCATGAACGCGCCAAGCTCGGTAGGCGTCCAAAGGGGTTCAACGGTTCCAATCATGTCCGATCTGATTGCCTTCTACTTGGTAGGCCGCAAAGATACGGATAGCAAACACCGCGTCAACATGATTATTCCCGTGTGTATTAACCGAAAATCTGTGCTAGGCGCGAAATGTAGCCACGGATATAAGGCAAATGCACTAAGCGATGTGCAGTCATTAACGCAAAGGAACCCGAATATGTCTGACATTAAGATCAAAGCGGCGGTAAGCGATTGGCTTAACATTTGGCAGTCAAGCCAATCCGAGGATTACGTTATGTCGAAAGACGAGCGTAAGCGTTATGAGGGTATCACTCGATTAATCGTTAGAACCCCATCGGCCGATTTATCGGATTTACGTTCTAAGGTTGAGGCTTTCGAGTGCTTAGATCGTAATCACGATGCGCTTTGTCGGTCTATCTGCGAAGATGTTAAGCGGCTTGCATAAGCACTAACAGAGACAGCGTTTACACGCTACTTGTCTTTCACGGGCTTGTTACGAGGAAATTCAAGAATACACTGGACAGCAACCCCAAAATATCGTATAGCTTTTGACATGATCGGAGAGCGCCGCGCGGGGAACTGCACGGCGTTTTTTTATTGGCTATAACACAATCACTAACAGTATAGGTGCAAAATGGATAAAGACTACGAGCTTATGAGGGATAACGCTGCGGTTAAGGCAAGTGTGGCAATCTCCCTTTGCAATAAAATAGGTTTTCATATGACCTATGCCAACTGGCTTAAACTTGCGCAACGTGGCAAGGGGCCGAAGGTAACGCAGTTTGCGGACGGGAAATTCTATCGTATCGCCGATCTTCGCGAATGGATCGAAGGCCGCATGGGCGTTACGATCCGTCAGGCGGTTGAGATGGGAAGGTTACACATCCCGGCCGAACTCGGGCAACTGGCTTGGGATATCGACAATCAGCCCGCCCGGCGCACCGCATGAACGGAAAACCCGCCCGGCTTGGAGGAACCGGACGGGCTTGGAGGACACCACACAATGAGCAACGCCGCAGATTATGCGTATCCGGGCGTTTCGCGTCAATTCACAATCACAATAAGATGGGGAAAACCCACAATGTTCGAGTGGCTCAAGACAGAACTGTCCTGGCAATATGAATGGAAACGTATTCAGGAGGCGCGCGACCGAATTGCCGAAGGCCGTTGCTCAGAGATCGTGAAGCAACTCATCGCGGAGCAACGAAGGGCGGAATGGGCGAATGCCGGAGCATGAATGCATACAGATAGGCGGATACTTCCTGCTGCCGGGCACCCCTCCCGATGCGTTGGAAATCGTCCGTGAGCAAGTCCAGGCGGAGCAGGACATCCGCGCTATTCGGGCGGCACAGCGACGTATCGAGGCCGGAACCTACTCCAAGGCAACGGCGGACTTCCTCGCATCATATGCCGAGGATGAACCGGACCATGAGCCACCGGACCCACGGGAACCGGAGCCGCCACCCGAGCCGCGCCCCAAAGCTTGGGCTTGGTGCGGCAAACTTCTCAATCGACCGTTTCCAGACGGAGACGCATCTAAGGGACGAAGCACCGTGCCGCCGAACGATGCAGAACATGAGCGGGAAGGATTGCCGGCGTTCTGCCCGGCCGAGGATGACGGTTCGCCAGATAGCCCGCCGCAATGGATCATACCCGATTGGCTTCCAATCGGTCGCGTAACGCTGCTTTACGCTAACGGGGGTGTCGGCAAGACCACGATAACACAGCAATTGATGACAGCTTGCCAAACCGGCTTACCGTGGCTTGGGTTTGAAGTTAAGCGTTGCGATACCGTTGCGCTGCTTTCCGAGGATGACGTTATCGAAATTCGCCATAGGCAACACAAGATCAATACGTTGCTTGGTGTTCGTATGCACGACCTTGGCGCGGCGGAGTGGATGGCAGGGATTGGAGAGGATAACGCACTTGTCCGGTTTGACCATAAGACCGGGCAATGCACCCAAACGAAACGCTTCAACGAATTGCGCGGGTTAGCGGTGTCAAACATCGCCCGCTTGATCGTTATCGATGGCGCGGCAGGCACTTTCGGCAACGGCAACGAAAATGACCGATCGCATGTTTCAGCGTTCATCACCGCGCTAACGCGGTTGGCTATGGACCTTGACGCTGCCGTATTGCTGTTAGCGCATCCGTCCCGTGCTGGCATGGCATCGGGAACCAACGATAGCGGTAGCACGCATTGGCACAACGCTTGCCGTAGCCGGTGGTCATTCGTTAGGCCGAGTGTTGACGGTATCGAGGATGAATTCAGACGCGTCCTAACGCTTGAAAAGGCGAATTGGGCACAGCGCGGACAGACAATCAACGTCAATGCGGTGAATGGGTTGTTCGAGATTTCAGCATCGGGGCGAACAAGCGGTAAGGCTGGCGAAGCATTGGTGCAGGGAACAGCGCAACGGGTGTTTCTGGAAATACTGCGTCGCTGTGATGCCAGCGGCGTTGCTGTTTCTATGTCTTCAAAATCGGGCAACTTTGCTCCAAGCATGTTCGCTAAGCGGCCCGATGCTGCGGGTATCACTAAGCGGTCATTCGAGAGCGCAATGCACGCGCTGATATCGGAAGGAACGCTACATGTCGTTGATTACGGGAAAAAGTCTAATCCATGTAAAAAACTGGCGTTTAAACAAGCTAACCCGGACCCTGACCCTATGCCGGAGGAAGCCGGGGAACGGTCAGAATAGGTCAGCAATGCTGCCGGGAACGGTTGGGAACGGAACGAAAAAACCCAATGAAATCAATGGTAATGGTTCCCGGTAACGGTTCGGGAACGGTTGGGAACGGTTCCCGTAAGTTGTTGATTTTCCTAGGTAACGGTTGGGAACGGTTGGGGGGGTCACACACCCCCTATCCCCCTATGCGTTCCGCCGCCCCTCATGGGGCGCGGCGGACGCAAAAGAGAAAGCAACGGCAGGCTCCGCCGCGCCGGATCAATTGAGAGGATTAAGCGTTAATGAAACTCTATGATTGCGTTGTAGCGTGGAACCTTATGACAAGTGAGGTAAAGGCTATGACATTTGATGAATATTACAACAGGCATGATGCTGACTTCATTAACCATACAGACGGCTATCCCGGTTCCGTTAGTTTCTACCAATTCCAGAGTAGGAGTAACGGTAAAATCAAAGCCAAAGCTGAACTGTTAGCGGTATTCTGTAATCTAGTCGTGCATAGAAATCTACCTTTTGAAGCCGTGCATAACGCTATGATGCAGATAGACGAATATGCGGAATTAGCGTTGCACAATATGTGCGACATGAGCGGCGAGATAGACCGTCATCGGCGCATTTTCACGCGAACCGAGGAAGATCGCGCAAGAGCGCGGAACCTGAAACCCGCCGCCTAGGTCGTTTCGGCACCCCGCCCACACCTACCCTAGCCGGGCAGCTTGAAAAACGGCTGTAGCCTCGTCCTAGCCCCGGCAATCATATGGTTGGCAATCCAACCAGCCACGACATTCCGCCCGACGCATGGCAGCGCGTAGGGACACACGGGTTCATACTGCCGCATACAAGGAAACTACACAGTGTCTAACTACGATTATCAACAACATGTCGATCAGGACTTGCTTGCTTCCGAGGAAGCCAAATTCAATCGAGTGGTTGCCCGGCGCGACGTTGCCGCTAAGCGGCTGGCCGAGGCTATGAGCGATCACGCCAAAGCAACGGCCGATCACAAGTTGGCCTTGGCCGGGCATACCGATGTCGATCCATTCGACAGCCAAGCCCGCTTTAACGAAGCAACGGCCCGCGTATCGACTGCGCAGGAAGCGGCATCGGCGGTGGAAGGCGCTATACAGGCAGCGAGAGGCCAATATGAAAGCGATCGCGGCCACGCCTTCAATCCTGTCGTTACGGCCGCCCTCGGGCACCTTGGCGACGCGGCGAAGTTGGCCGATCAGGCTCGGGAATTGGCCGATCAGGCTCGGGCGCTTTGGGATGGCGCCCATGCGGCTATCAAGTCCGCAACTATGAGCCGGGCACACGTCGTGCTGCACCCCGCTCTACTCGCGCCGGAGCCGGGCACCGCGACGGTTGACGGCCCGTTCGTCATACCATCGTCTGATACGCTTTCGGAACGTCTTAAACATTGCAAGGTGAATTAATCGTGACAAAGCAAGAGATTACCCGAGCAGAATTTGTGGAATTGCAGCGAACCAACCCGCGCCGAGCGATGGAAATTGCGCTTGACCGTTCGGGCTTCACAATCGTTGGAAACCCGCCCCGCGAACCGGAACCCACTCCGGAGGGTGCTATCACACGATCGTATTTCGACAAGTTAAGCCCTGCCGAAAAGCGTAACGCCATCAAATCAGGCCAGCGGGTTGTTTGACGATGCGTGACATGAACGGTGACAGTGTCCTGTCGATCGGACAAGCTGACCGACTGTTTGCCGCTAACCTAGCAACGATCAGGGCGACACGAGACAGCCAAGCTTTGCAGGCTGAGTGCGATCGACGGACGCAGGCAACCGCAAGCCGGAACAGCATGGTTCTCCGGCCTGATTGGGACGATGGGCGGGCTGATACGTCCCGAACGGCGCATCGTGCCCGGCAACGAAACCGAGCCGCTGAAAGGGCACGGGAAGCCTCTTAATGGCATACGAAACGGCTTCGTATGATTTGACGGAAGGGGTTGGCGCTTCGGTGCCAGCCCCGCCTACCCCGGTCGAGTTGAAGCAGGCTTCGGCCGATGCGCTTCGGCGAATTGCCGAACGATGGATGTCTGGTAGGTTCCGACGCGTCAAGCGTCTTGCATGATGATAGTATAGGAAGTATCGAAAAATGGCGAACATCCAAAATTTGAGCCGCAAAGGCCGCAAGCCGGGTGCCAGAAACCGCAAGACTATCGCGCGGGAAATGGCGACGGCAGCGGTCATGGCAGCACTAACCGAGAAACTAACGCCAGAGGAAATTGCCGCGTTAACGCCAGTGCAGATTATGAGCATGGTGATGATTAGCGAGTTCAAATCAGGCAACTATTTGAACGCTGCTAACGTCGCGGAGAAGCTGGCACCTTATATGCACCCGCGTGTTGCCAGCACATCGCCGGAGACGCAAATACCGGCCGATTTGTTGAGCGAATGTGATCCGGTGCCACAACCTGACGAAGATGTCCCGGCAAACGTCATCCTATAGCGGCATGCAAAGAGCAGCCGTTTAGCCCATAGGACAAAATTCCAGCTAAGCCATGTTACCTTTTCCTGAGAATAGGTGTTGATCCGAAAAAGGTAACACGCTACAAACCCCTTACCAGAGGGGTTTACCGCTATGACGCACGCAATCGCATATCTCCGCACTTCATCGGCCGCGAACGTTGGCGGAGATAGCGATGTGCGGCAGCGGCTTGCCATCGAAGGCTACGCAAAGGCCAACGGTATCGAGGTAGTGCAAGAGTTTTACGATGCGGCTGTCTCCGGCGCTGATCCCGTGGAAACGCGGCCCGGCTTCGCTGCAATGCTTGACCGGATCGAAGGCAACGGGGTGCGTATGGTCATCGTGGAAGATGCCAGCCGCTTCGCTCGCGATCTGGTAGCGCAAGAATTGGGCGTTCTGCTAATGCAGCAACGCGGCGTTACCGTTGTGACGGCGGGCGGAGACGACCTAACGAACACGGCTGACCCGGCAAGAGTGATGATGCGTCAGGTTGCCGGAGCGTTTGCGCAATACGAGAAAGCCCGGCTTGTCGGGAAGCTGCGTTCCGCCCGTGACCGCAAATCGGCCGAGACAGGCAAGCGGATCGAAGGCCGTAAGGGCTTCAAGGGTCATCAGCCGCAGATTTACGATGCGTTGCTTGAGATCAAGGCCGCGATGCCAAACGCTACGCTCCGGATGTTGGCCGATGAACTAGCGTCGCGTGGCTTCAAGAGCCGCAACGGGCAGACCTTCGCGCCAAACCAAGTCACGCGGCTTCTGTCGCGGCTTTAGCACGCGAGCCACGCGGCGGCTTAGGCCAAGCCCGGCAATGCTGCCCCGCTGGCATCGGCACCCGTGACAAGGCCGCGCCATGCCAGCGGCCCGCCGTTACTGCGTAACGCGCACGAGGCGGGTTGACGGTCGCAGATAAGGGGGTGGGGGGGAGGGTCGATACCCCGGCCTTTCGGGTGCGCCCTCCCAATTTTTTTCCAGACCGATTTGGCTCAATCTGACCCGGCCCGCCCCGCCCGGCTTGCCTATCCCGGCTTGCCTATCATGGTAGGCACACCCTACGGGATTGTTACCCCGCCTGATAACTGCACCAAATGCACCATTATACCCAAAAAACTCAATAAAAACAAAGGCAATTGGTGCGCCCGGCAGGACTCGAACCTGCAACCGAGCGGTTATGAGCCGCCAGCTCTAACCAATTGAGCTACAGGCGCGCACCGCCCCTTCATGCCCGCATCGACCCCGCCGCGTCAACGATCCCATCTACTCCGGCAACCCCGCCAGCCGCAGCCGCCGGGCATACCGCTCGCGGCAGTCCTCGGTAAGGAACGACCGCCGCCTCCAGGCCGCGATGCGGAACCGCGGGTCGATCGCCAGGACCCGGTCCGCGGCGCGTTGCGCCTCGTCCAGCCGACCCAACACCGCCAGGCTGGCCGCCAGCACCCGGGCATTCGCCGCCAACCCCGGATGATGCACCGCCGACGACCGGGCCCACCGCGCCGCCTCGGCATAATCCTCCGCGACATAGCTGGCGAGCGCGGCGACATGGTCCCGCCACGCCAGGTCCGGACCCAGCGCCGGCATCCCGGCGGCTTGCCGCGCATGAAAGACCGCGTCTCCGCCCTCGCCCATCTGACTGAGCGTCAGTGCCTTCAGGCTCCAGGCCGCACCGCAAAACGGTGCGGCGACGATCGCACGGTCGAGCATGCGGCACGCCCCGGCGTAATCCCGGTGCAGAACCGACCGCACATGCGCGTGCAGTGCCAGCGAGGCCGGATCGGCCTCGTCCAGCGCCTCGGCAGCCTCCGCGGCGGCCTGCGCCTCCGCCTCGGGATCGGCCGACCAGCCCTGGGTGATGGACATAAGGTGCAGGCAGACCGTGGCGAAGCGGGTCCCGGCGCGGTCGGGGCACACCGACTCAGCCCGCGCCAACAGGGCGGCCGCGGCGGGAAACGTGGCCCGCTCCGGCCGCAGGATCATGGCGTAGGCTCGGAGCGCGAGGTCATCGCCGGTCATCGCACCCGGTTCCAACAACGCCGAGCGGTCGAGTTCGCGTTGCACCAGCACCGGCGGGATGGCGGCGGCGATGCGTCGCGCCGCGTCCGTGCTCAGGACGGCGATGTCCTCAAGCAGGCGAATGAACCGGTCGGACCAGAGAACCCGTCCGGTTTCGGCTTCGTTCAGTTCGACCGTCAGCCGCGTCCTGCCATGCTCGACCTCGGCCGTGCCGTGCAGCACGTATCGTGCATCCGAAGACCGCCGCAGGTCGATCGGCGCCCGGATGACCATCGCGGGGGTTTGGCCGACGGAGATCCATGTGGCCATGCCGCGCAGGCGGCGGATGACCTTTTCCGTGACCGAGCCCGCGAGCGCGGCGGCGTCCTGCCCGGCGGATGCCGGCCGGAACGGGATGACGGCCAGGCCGGGCTCTGGGCCACCGGGCGTGTTTCGCATGGGCTTCTCCGCCGCTGGCGCTGCGGGCTTTGGCTCTTATGGCGGAGCGTGGTGGCCTTGGCGAGGTGGGCAGCGGCCGGTTGTCCCGCATCAGGCCTGGATGCCGGCCGTCGCCGGCGTGACGTTTCCACGTTCCGCCCGGCGGCGGCGGTTTGCCAATAGACTTCGCCAGCGCTGCACGACTATCGGACGACAAGGCCGGGCCGAGGTTGCGGCCAGGTCACGGCGTCCAGACATGACATCAGCGGCGTCGCTTGATTTATCACTTACGGCGTAGTACAATCACGGCGACACCGAGGACATACGATGGCAGCTCCAATCTCCGTCCGACTCGACGAGGGTGTGCAGGCCACGCTTGAGGCGGAAGCCAGGGACCGCGGCATCGGCCTGGCCACTTATCTGCGTCAGCTTGCGGCGGATGCGGCACGAGAGGTTCGCCGCGCCCAAATCCGCGCCCAAAGTGCGGCCGTGGCACGCCACATCGCCGAGAATCCCGAGGCCAACGACTTCGCCGAATTCTGGGGCGCACCGCGCTCGGAGGGATTGTAGGTGGCGGCCTTCGCCGCCGGGGATATCGTCATCGCCGATTGGCGCGGCGACGCTCTGCCGAAGGAGCCCAACAAGTCTCGCCCGGCCGTGGTTATTGAAGACGAGGCGTTGTTCGGACCGGATTATCCAAATGTCATCCTGGTGCCGCTGACCGAGGATGCCGGCCTGGCGATCCCGGGTCTCATGGAACCGATCGAGCCAAGCCCTGAAAATGGCTGCACGAAGCCGTGCTACGCGCTGGCGCCGTTCGTTGCATCGACACCGGCCCGGCGCCTGCGAGCGACGCGGTCCCGCATCACGCCGGATCAACTCTCCCGCATCCGGCGGCAGGTGGCCGAGGCGATCGGCTTGGGGTGAACCGTTCCGTGACGTGAGCGGTTTCCAACGCCTGTCCCGGCGGGCCGCGAGGGCGTCTGTCCCACCGTTGCATCCCGCTGAGGGCCCCGCGAGCGGGCCCCCCGGCCGGGCCGTTGCACCTGGACACGTGTAAAGTTTTCCGACACCCGCATTCATCGGCGCGGCTGAGAGTGGCCGTTCCAACCCTGCCCCGCGGGCCGGATCGAGAACGGGTTCGAGGCGGTTACAAACGGCATGATTTGGACGTGGTCAGGACGGACAACCGTTCGGGGACCGCCTGAGCCATTGCAACCCCGGGCTTTCAGCCGATTTCAGACCTTCAACCGGCGCCCGGGTGGGACATCAAACCGGCCTTGCGCGCGGATTTTTGCCGCAGGCGCGCCGGCCCGGTTTGAATGTCCCGACGTTTCCCGGGTGGCCGACAGGCGGATGCGGGGAGTGGCGGACTGCCGTGTCAGGCGACCACCCGCGGTCTGTTACCCCCGGTTTAAACGCCAGGATTGTGGCCGGCGAGCGCCGTGACGGCGCGGTTGTAAGGTTCTCCGACACCCGCGTTGCCGGCACCGAATCCGGTGGTTTCCGCACATTTCCCCGATTATCAAAGCGCTACGAGAACAAAGCCGGCGCGGCGGCGGCGGCGGGCCCGCGGGCGAGCGTCGGCAAACTTTACACTAGGACACGTTCAGGCCCGCAAGACCGATGCAACCCATTGAAATCACGACGCCTCCAAGACTGGCACGAAGGTTGCTTAGGTAGCAATGAGCCGCATTCGGATGGTCCGCTTGAGGCGAAAAAGGATCGGATGAAACATGAAGACGTTGAAACTGGCGCTGATCGGCGGCGCCGTGCTCGGGGCAGCCTTCGCGAGCGGTGCGGCCATGGCGGACCCGGTTGCCCCGTGGGGCACCCTGAATTTCGCCAGCTCCTCAGGCAACGCGACGCTCGCAACGGGATACACCCTGCTCGCGAATTCTATCGTGACAATTCCAAGCGGAACCGATAGCGCCAGCAATGACATCTTCTACATCCAAAACGCCACCGGCCTCGTTTATGACGGGACTCACCACGACCTCACGCTGCCCGTGACATCCGGGATCGGCTATGACACCGCGACCCTGAGCGACTATACCGTATCCGCGTCGACCGGAGCCGAGACGATATCGATTGATCATTATGCCGCCGACAACACCACCGAGCTCGGCACGCTTACGTTCACTTACACCTCTGAAGAATCCAGCTATTCGCTCACGGGTGCCGGCGCGACGTTGACGTTGGCCTTCAACGGCACCTTGTCAGGCGACACGACGGGCACGGTGGCAACGGGCGCATCCTCCGACTTCGTTATCGCCATCACGCAGGCCTCGCTTGGCAGCGGCAACCTCAGCTACACTGCCAACCTGGACGTGCCGGAAATCTTCACGCCGCCGTCCGTCCCCGAGCCGATCAGCCTGAGCCTGCTGGGCAGCGGCCTGGTCGCCCTGGGCGTCGTTCGCCGCCGCCGCGCCTAACCGCCGCCGCATTTCGGTTGCGCAACTTTAACAAGGGCGGCACCCTCGGGTGCCGCCGTTTTCTTTTTTTCGAGAGGATTCGTCAGGCCAGCGAACGACACGGCATATGTGCAATCACGGAACGAGCCGCGCAAAGTTCGAGCGGCGAGGACTCAGGCGACGACGCCCCCAAGCCGAACCGATGATGATCATGCCGCGTCGGCCCTCACGTAGGGCGTAAGCGCGCACTGGGTTTCCGATTCCACCGGAGCGGCACGATGCGGGCCTCTAACGTTAGCGAAGCGAGGGTTCCGATCATCGGCGGCGCAAACTTGATCGGACTTCGATCCACCTTTGCCGCCCGCATCAGCCGCTCTGCCGCGCCTAAACCGGTCGCCGTTGACATCGGGTCCACGGCCGCGCCACCTCGTCATGCCGACGACGGCCGGCATCCATGCTTTCCCCGCCAAGCCGGATAGAAGTCCGTTCACGCCGGTCAATCCATACGACTTATAGTTGTGCACACACGACCGATGACCGGATGTGATCGCCTCCACAAGGCAACGATACCCTCGTTAGTCGGCGGCCGTCGGCCCGGCCGGCGAAGTGGCCGGGGCGGCGGGCCAAATCCATACGCCAAATCGTGCCGAGTAGGCCGCGGATACTGTCATTTGCGGATCGCTTGGCGCGGCTCGGTCCGAGCCGTGTGATACGGGTCATCGTTACTTGTCTCTGCCGTTCCGGCGGCCTGATAGCCGCCCAGTGTCGGGAAACTTTACACCTCATGTCCGCTATTCGCAGTGTCCCAACCTAGTCCATTGATTTGAAGCGCCGTTCCGTGGTGGCACGCAGCTTGCTTTATGTAGGCACAAGCGGTGGCTGCGCTGACTGCACCGACAGGAGATCGAGAATGATGATGCTTTTCAGACCCGCGGTGTTCAGCACGGCAGTGCTCGCTGCCGCAATCTTTGGAAGCCCCGTTAACGCTACCCCTGTGTCGGCGTTCGGCACCATGACCTTCTCGAACCTTTCGGGCGCAGCCACCTTGACGTCGGGCACCAGCCTGCTCGCGACTTCGTCGGTGCTTCTACCAAGCGGTACGGCCAACGTAGGCCACCCGTCCCACACCTACCCCAATTTCTATTTGCAGGCCTCGAACGGCATCACCATCAGCGGCGTCAACCATGCCAACACGCTGCCGGTTACCGCCGGCTACACCACAGGCTCAAGCCTGGTGACGCTAAGCACGACCACCATCACGCCCACCATAGGTGGCATCACGGTCACTGTGGGCACGCTGACGTTCGTTTACACCAGCGAACTCACCTCCTACGCGAGGACCGGTCCCGGCGCGACCTTGACCTACGAATTCCTTGGCAATCTGACCAATGATTCCTCCGGCACGGTCATCACCCCGGCGACCTCGGACTTCATCATCGCCGTCACCCAGTCTACGCTCGGCAGCGGCAACATCAGCTACACGGCCAATCTGGACACGCCATCGACGGAAGTGATACCGGTACCAGAACCAGTCAGCCTTAGCCTTCTGGCAACCGGCGTTCTCGGCCTCGGACTGGTAAGGTGCCGCCGAGCCTGACCGCCGGTGCGCGGGTCCAGACCCCGGCATAACCGCTGCTTGATTGCCCGGTCCCGCGCCGTTGAGGCGCGGACTGTCGGAGAACTTTACACAGCCATGTGAGCGGCGGCACGCGGCTTTGCCATGTGCAAATACGCGGTGCAGCGAAAGGATCCCCCTCCCGGGCCAACCGGACTTGAGAGTGGCTGTCCGGCGATCCAACGCCAGCCCGCGTTCAGAGCGACTCTCGCGATGAACCATCATGGCGCGGCGCGTCCGCGGGCCACCGCAGCCAGCACGTGCGGTGACAGTTGGCCCGGACAAGCTGGGCCATGACGGAACAAGGTGGACCGCCGGGCTCGCTTATTCCCGGGCGTCGCCAAAGCCGCACAGGCTCCTCGCCAATCCGCTGATTTGGAGGCCATGCCAGCCGCGTGCCTCCGGATCAAACCGCCGCGGCCGCCCTCACCCCCAGCACATGCGCGATCGCGTACGTCAAATCCGGCCGGTTCAGCGTATAAAAATGAAACTCATCCACCCCGTTCGCCTGCAGCAGCCGCACCTGCTCCGCCGCGATCACCATTCCCACCATCCGCCGGGTTTCCGGATCATCGTCCGTCCCCTCGAACAGCCGCCCCATCCAGGCCGGCACGCTCGCCCCGCACATCGCGGAGAACTTGACGATCTGTGCATAATTAGACACCGGCATGATCCCCGGCACTATCGGCGCCGTGATCCCCGCCGCGAGGCACAGGTCCAGGAACCGCAGATAGGTCGCGGTATCGAAGAAATACTGCGTGATCGCCCGCGTCGCCCCGGCATCCAGCTTGCGCTTCAGATTCTCCAGGTCCGCCATCGGGCTGGACGCCGCCGGATGCACCTCCGGATACGCCGCCACCGAAATCTCGAAATCCGCGACGTCCCGCAACCCCGAGACCAGATCGGCCGCGAACGGATAGCCGCCGGGATGCGGCGCATACACCGTGCCCTGCGGCGGATCGCCGCGCAGAGCGACGATATGGCGAATGCCGGCCTCCCAATAGTCGCGCGCCACCTGGTCCACGGTTTCCCGCGTCGCGCCGACGCAGGTCAGGTGCGCCGCCGGCACCAGCGACGTCTCCCGCACGATCCGCGACACCGTCGCATGCGTCCGCGCCTGGGTGGACCCGCCCGCGCCATAGGTCACCGATACGAAGCGCGGCGCCAGCGGCTCCAGCCGTTTGATGCAGGCCCACAACTGCTGCTCCAGCACGTCGGTCCGCGGCGGCGAGAACTCAAACGACAGCTTCGGCGCCGGGAAATCGGCCCCGCGCACCGGCAACCCGGGAACCCGCGGGCCGGTCAGCCAGCGATGCAACGTGTCGATCGGCGTGTCCATGGGCGCTGAATCTCCGGTTTCGGGCACAAAAGCAAGCCACGGTTCTACAGGATGGCACGGCTGCATTCCCATCGTAACCGAACCTATGGTAAGGGCAACGAGTCGAGGGGTTCACGGAAAACTCAATCCCGGGGTGTTCCAATCCGAATCAAACTCGCCATGTGTGTTCCCGCTTGGATGCGCGCGAGGCCTGCGCGTGTCCTGTTCTGGCCTGAGGAAGCTGATGCGATCTGTCCCACGTGCCTGCCCGTCGCTCGTCGGGACATCGCGGCTTCTGGCCCCCCGGCTTTTGGCCATATCCGTTGTCATCGTCATCGGCCTGGCCGGCTGCGCCACCAAGCCGCCGGCGAGCGATCCCGATGCGCTCGCCGATTACGAGCAGACGAACGACCCGCTGGAGCCGACCAACCGGGTGTTCTATGCGATCAACAACGGGATCGACACCGTCATCCTGAAGCCGGCCGCGCAGGCCTACCGCTTCCTGCTGCCCGGCCCGGTGCGGCAGGGCATCCACAACCTGCTGTCCAATATCGGCACGCCGATGCAGCTTACCAACGACATGCTGCAGGGCAAGCCGCGCCGCGCCGGCGACACCGCGATGCGCTTCGTTATCAACACCACCGTCGGCGTGCTCGGCATCTTCGATGTCGCGAAGAAGTGGGGCTACCCCGACCATGATTCCGATTTCGGCATGACGCTGGCGAACTGGGGCGTGCCGGAAGGTCCGTTCCTGTTCCTGCCGGTGCTCGGGCCGAGCGACCCGCGCGATGCCATCGGCTTCGGCGTCAACATCGCGCTCGACCCGTTCACCTGGGTCGGCGGTCCGGGCAACGTAGGACTGAAGGCCTTCAACTGGTCGCGGTGGGGAGTGAATGCCCTCGATTCGCGTGAACGCGTGCTGGACACGCTTGACCAGATCAAGAAGACGGCGCTCGATCCGTACGCGACGTTCCGCAGCCTTTACCGCCAGCACCGCCATTCCCAGATCGAAGATATGCGTAACGACAACCGCGCGACCGTACCCGTCTGGTTCCCGCAGGCGGCGAACGAGTCCAGCAAGTAAACGACCCCGTTACCGGAGCTCGGAAACATCTGATGATCTATCGCCGGCACTTCCTGACACTCGCCGCCGCTTCGGCCCTGCTGGCCGCCTCGCGTGAGGCTCGCGCCCAGGGCGCGGAAAAGGCGACGGCCTTCATGAAATCACTGGGCGACCAGCTTGTGGGCGTCGTCAACGGCCCCGGCACCCCGGCCAGCAAGCGGGCCGCCATGACCCGCATCATCGACTCGCAGGTCGATGTCGACGGCATCGGCAAGTTCTGCCTCGGGCGCTATTGGCGGACGGCGACCGCGGAGCAGCAGAAGGCATACATCAAGCTGTTCCATGAGGTGCTGGTGACCAACATCACCTCGAAGCTCGGCGAGTATCAGGGCGTGACCTATACGATCGGGCGCAGCCGGATGCAGGACGACTATGCCGTGGTCTCCAGCACGGTGATGCGGCCGAACAACCCGCCGACGGCGGTGGACTGGATCATCTCCAATCCGGCAACCGACCCGAAGGTGATCGACGTGATCGCCGAGGGCACCTCGCTGCGGCTGACCCAGCGGCAGGACTACGCGTCGTATTTGGCGCACAACAACAACAGCGTGGACGCGTTGATCAGCGCGATGCGCAACCAGGTGTCGCAGAGTTCATAGCAGGCTCTCGTACAGCACCATCTTCCAGCCACGCTGCTCGAAACTGAGCGCCTCGTGCATGCCGATGCCGCCGAGGATCATGCGGGAGGCGAAGTTGCTTTCCCGCGCGACCGCAACGATGCGCGGCAGGCGGGCGGTGTCGTGACCGAAGCGCAGCGCCGCGAATGCCGCCTCCCGCGCCAGGCCGCGGCCCTGGGCTTCGGGCCATAGCGCGAAACGCAGCGCCACGCCCAGGCCGTCCTCGCGGTGCTGCAAACCGGCGATTCCGGCGAAGCGGCCGTTGTGTTCGCGGATCGACCACATGCCGAAGCCGTGGCGGCCCCAGGCGAGCACATCCCACGCCAGGTCGTTGGCCGTCTCCGCGTAATTCCGCACCCCGCCCAGCATCACCGCGAACACCCCCGGATCGGCCTTGATCGCCCTCAGCTGCGGCAGATCGGTGCCGCTGACCGGGGTCAGCAGAAGGCGGCCGGTGCGGACCACCGGGGACATGCTCATCCGCATACTCCTGTTCGGCGAACTGGATACCGAGGCGGGGGAACGGAGGCAACGCCGGTTGCGGGACGGCCCGAACCGGGATTATGTCGCGGCGGGAGGTACCGCATGCAGATCAAGAAAGGCTACAAGCAACTGGTCGCCGAGGCGAACGCCGAGATCGAAACGCTGACCGTGCCGGACGCCATCGCGCTGCACGGCCAGCCGGACGTCGTGTTCGTCGATTTGCGCGACCCGCGGGAGCAGGAGCGCGAAGGCAAGATGCCCGGTGCGTTCGCCTGCACCCGAGGCATGCTGGAATTCTGGATCGATCCGGAAAGCCCCTATGCCAAGCCGGTTTTCGCGGAGCCGAAGCGGTTCGTGTTCTTCTGCGCCGGTGGATGGCGCTCGGCCCTGGCGGCAAAGACGGCGCAGGATATGGGGTTGGAGAACGTCGCCCATATCGACGGCGGCTTCGGCGCCTGGAAGAAAGCGGCCGGGCCGATCGAGGAGCCGAAAGCGAAGGCGTGATGCCTGCCCGGGCGCTCCGCCCGCCACGATCGAGCCCCCGCTTCCGCGGCGTGGCCGGGCTTGGCCGGAGCGTGTCCCGCCCACCCGGGACTTGCAGTGCCGGTGGCGGCAAAGTCGTGGATAGCTGGCACACGGCCGGCCAAATTGAGAGCCCGCGCTGGCCTCACCGGTTCGGCCAAAGCCCCGGTGTCGCGACCTCCAGCGAATGGCCGTCCGGGTCGCGGAAATACAGGCTGGTGCCCCCGTGCGGCCAGCGCAGTTTGCTTTCCACCGCGACGGCGTGCTCGGCCAGGTGCGCCTCCCACGCGGCGAGTTCGCTGAACGGGATGGCGAACGCCAAATGCAGCGAACCCAGCCCGCGATGCGGCGGAATCATGCTGCCGTCCGGTCCGGGTGCGGCGATATCGGTCATGCCGTGGCGGAACAGCAGCAGCACCTGCTCGCCCGGCACTTCCAGGGCGCACATGCGCGCGTCCTCGAAGAATGCCGCGAAGCCGAACAGGCGTTCGTAAAAGGCACGCGACCGCGCGGGGTCCTGGACATACAGGGAGGTTTCCAGGATCTGGCTAACCCGAGGCGCCGGCCGCCGCGCCGTCACGCGGCGCTGGTTTCCGCCGGATCCTGGGCGGATGGGGTTTCGGCCTCCCCCTCGACCTTGCGGCGGTTGGCTTCCTCACGCTCGCGCAGCTTGGCTTCCTTTTTCGCCTGCTTGGCACGATCGCGCTCGGCACGCTGTTGGTTGTAATTCGGCTTGAATACCATGTTGACCTCGACGACCCCCGCTTGCGGGCTTCAGAATGACGCACTTAACCGGCGGTCATTCTTACACCCGGTGCGGGCATCAAGATACCGTGCCGTTGAGCAAATGGCGCAAATCAGTCTGCCGCCGCCTCCGCGGGCTCGGCGGCAGGCGCGGTCTTTGCGGCTTCGGCCGGCTTGCCTTCCGACAGAGCGGCGGTGAGGCGAACGATGGCGGCTGCCTTGTCCATCCCGGTGACGCCAGCGAATTCTCCGGCCAGGCGGTCGATCGCGAGTTCGAACAGGTTGCGCTGGCTGTAGCTGGGCGCCGAGCCGTTGGCCGAGGCCTGCAGGTCGCGCACCACTTCGGCGACGCTTTTCAGGTCGCCGGAGTTGATCTTGGCCTGGAATTCCTGTGCCCGCTTGGCCCACATCATGCGGCTGGTCTTCGGGCGGCCACCGAGGATGACCAGCACCTGGTCCATCGCTGCCTTGCTGGACAGCTTACGCAGGCCGGTCACGCGCGCCTGGGCGACAGGCACGCGCAGGGTCATCTTGTTCTCTTCGAACGAGATGGTGATGAGATCAAGTTTGTGGCCGCCGATTTCTTCGGAGCCGATACGATCGACCTTGCCGACGCCATGCGTGGGATAGACCACATACTCGCCCTCGGCGAAGGGATCGTCGTCCTTGGCCCGCGCCTGAGCCGCCGTCTTGCCATACGCGGCCCGCACCATGGCCGTCGTGATTTCTGCTACCGCCAATTCGCTCACCCGCTTTCTGAAACGCCTTATATGGGGCTTTTCCCGCGAGTTACATCAAAGGTTTCGCTCGTCACGATGCGCCGCCCGCCCGGCAGCGTTTCGCCGGGCGGCAGCGGGCGCGCTCACTTGACGGTTTCGAGGTAGGCGATCAGATCGGCGCGCTTCGTGGCGTCCTTCAGCCCGGCATAGGGCATGATGGTCTTGGGCACGACGGCCTGCGGATTCGTGACATATTTGTCGAGCGTCGCCGCGTCCCAGGTGATGCCGGAATTCTTGTTCGCGGGCGAGTATTTGAACCCCTCCATCTGGCCGGCCTGGCGGCCGACAATGCCGAACAGGCTCGGCCCGACGATGATCTTGCCCGCGTCGGTCGAATGGCAGCCCGCGCATTGCTGCTTGAAGACGATTGCGCCGGCGGCGGCGTCCTGTGCGTTGGCCGATTCAGCGCCGATACAGGCGCCAGCCGAAACAAGAGCCGCGAGCAGTAGATGCCTCATGTGCGTATCAAATCCCCGAATTGCCACCGTGCGATTGCGATGGTGCGGGCACCGCTTAGTGTACATGAGGTTCGGGATCAATACGGGTTACGGCGTGTCCATGTTGGCGATTGCGGGAGGGGATGGGCCTCGCCCGGTATCGTCATGGCCCGGCTCGTCCGGGCCACCTGTCGCGGCACCGTGCGGTGGGGGTGGCCCGGACGAGGTTCAACCGGGCACATGGGTTACACTTTGGACCGGGCACATTGGTTACACCGCGCTGGTGTCCGTAACGATTTCTCGGCCTTCAAAGCCCCGTTTCCTGGTTCGGTTGAAAGGGCCGTTTCCTCGTCCCGGCCTGACATCCCCAGGGTGTTGCGGCCAGCGGCGGTCAAGGATGCCCGACGGGCACCGCCGCAGGCGGCGCGAAGCGTCCTTGACCGCCGCTGGCCGCAACACCATGCTGGATTGCAACAGGGACCCCAACCGATGCGATAGTGATCAGACAACGAGGCATCGGTGTAACCCATGTGCCCGGTCTGTACCCAAGCCGGGCCATGACGGAGGGTGAACGACCGACCGCGGATTCGCCTCAGCCTCATCCACGCCCGGTTTCGGCCCGAGCGTGGACGCGGAACGCGGGTTAGTGATGCAGGGTCGAAAGATACGCGATGATGTCGAGGCGCTTCTGCAGATCCGGCTGTCCGGGATAGCCCATTTTCGTTCCGGGAACGAGCGCCTGCGGCTTCCGCAGATAGACTTCCAGAACATCGGGCGTCCAGGTGATCCCGGACTTGATGTTGGCCTCGCTATAGGCGTAGCCGGGCTCCATGCCGCTGTGGCGACCGACGACGCCATACAGCGACGGGCCGACCTTGGCTTTGTGCTCGATGTTGGTGTGGCACAGGGTGCAGATCGAGTTGAACAGCTTCTTGCCCTCCTCGGGGTCGCCGGCGGCGCGGGCGGGCCCGCTCAGGACGGCGGCGGAGGCAAGCATAAGCACAGCGAGAGAGACACGTTTCATCGGGCGAATTCCTCGTTTATTGTAATCGAAAAAGGGCGGCTTATTGCTGCGGCAACTTCAGGCGCAGCCACTCGCCGATCAGCAGCACGGTCGGCTCGGTGATATCCACGTCGGCGAGGTCGTCGGCCGCGAGGTCGGAGGCGAAGCCTTCCACCGCCGGATCATTCTCCGCCTGTGCGGCATCCTTCAGGGCGATGAAGCCTTCGGTCAGGCGCTGGTGCGTTGCCCGGACGTTTTCCTGTTCCGCCTTGAGTTTGTCGGCCATCGTGATCGCCCATTTCATGTCGGGCGAAACCTTGCCGGCGGCGAGCGCGGGAAGCAGCGTCAGCGGCGGCAGGATGAATTCATCCTCGGCTTCCATGTGCCCTTTGAACAGGTCGAGCAGGTTCTTTGCGGCGGGGCCGACCGGGCCGGGCCGCTCGGCGAGCTTGGTCAGAAACGCGATGTCGCCCTCATGCTCCATCTCCTCGGACGGCGGGATGTCCTTGCCCGGCTGGGCGTTGGCGAAGCCGATCGGCATGGCGATGGCGCAGCCGAGCAGCATGGCGATGGAGGTCGATTTCAGATTCATGGCACTTCCTTTTCCCTGTGAATGATGCGGACGCGGTAGGCTCGCGCTTAAGTCGCGAGGCGGTCTTAGGGGCATAGCGTTATTTCGGCAAATCGGCCCTAATGGTGTACGATCCTGTACTTGAAATCGTCAGGCGTGGTGGTTCGTCGCGGCACCGGGGCGCCGCGACGAACCGTCCCGATTAGAAAATCATCCAGGCGAACAGCATCAGGGCGTTGTTGTCGCCCGCGTTGCGGCCGAAGCCGTCATAGTTATTGGTGCCGCCGTTAAACTGCGTATAGACGATGTATTGGATGCCGACCTTGAAGTTCGCCAGCGGACGGCCCCATGATTCCTCCTTGCCGAAGGGAACCCAGTCCGCCTCGATAATGAAGTCGTTGCTGTTCGGCTTGCCGTTGGCGCTGCCCGACAGTGGCTGGCCGGTTTGATACAGGACCGGGTTCGAGGGGCCCCATGACTTTTGCCAGCCGAGCGTCAGGCCGTAGGTGTTCTTATACCAGTAGGAGACGTTGGCCTGGAATGTATTGAGATTGTAGCTCGAGCCAAGCGCCGTTCCGTTGGCGTTGTTGTAGAACCCCGTCGATCCGTTGAGATTTTGATTTTCGTGCGTGTAGATGGACTGCGCCGTGAATATATGGTTGCCGTTGCCCAGGAACTGATACCCGGCGTCAACAGAGTAATCGGTGTAGCGGTCCTGGCCGAATGCGCTGCTTGTCGCGAATGTATCGACCGTGGGATTGACGTCCGCATACATGAACGTCCCGCCGACATGGGCCTCCTGGTCGTTCCACTGCCATTGGTAAGCGGCGCGCAGGTACGGTGCCGGGCTGACAGTATTGCCGACGCCGAAGCCATTGCCGAGGCGGCCGAGCGCCCAGGAACTCAGGCTGCTGTACGCGCCGCCTTCCAGGTAGAGCGAGCTATCGTACCAGGCATAGGCCGTGTAGCCGATGGCGTTCTGGTTGAACCCGGTGGACAGCATCACGTCGGCCGTCGGAGTCGGTGCCAGCTTGGAACTGATATACGGGAAGCTCCAGGCATAGGTGGTGTTGAACGGATCCTGCACGAACGGGTTGTTGTTCAGCGTGGTGCCGACGCGCAGTTGCTTGTCGCCGATGTCGAACGTCGTGGTGTACGGCACGATGTCAGTATTGTCCCAGTTGAACTCATTGCCGTCCTGCGAATAAGTCACGGCCTGAATGAAAGCGCCGCTGTGCTCGCCGATATTGCCGCCGATGAACAGGCTGATCTGATCCAACGCCGCGGTGTTGTTGTAGCCGTAAGGCGCACCGGGGCTGGTGCCGCTCGGCAACGACTTGGCGACGTTGGTGAACGTCGGTTGAACCATGATCGCGATCGGCACGTGCGACACCCAGCCCTCACCGCCGGTGATGGTGTAGCCGCTCATTTTGAACTCACGTCCGAACGGGGTGAGCTGCGGGCCGTAAGCGCCGATATGACACTGGATGCAAGGATAGCCGGTTTGCGCGGCGAAAGCGGGAATAGCCTCGGCGGGCCGGGTCGTCGGCAGCAGGGCCGCGAGCGCAAGAGGCAGAATCCCGAACCGGATCGGGCCGACTCCGGACAGAGTTCGGGCTTTAGCAATCATTGACGTTCCCCAATTGTACGATGGCGCATGATCCTCACGCCCGGGTGAGTCGGGCATTGATCTAGATCAAATGGGGCAGCACGGAGGCAAGATTTTCCAGCGCATTGTTGTGCCGACATGAATCCGCTGATGGTACAAAGACCCGGGCAGCCGCGCGGCGCTGCGCCGGCACTTATCGCAGTGCGGAATTCGAGAGGGTTTACAAAATGTTACCGCTTTGCAGGCCACCGTTTGTCAGTCGGATCATAGGGGCCAGCGGCCGGATCACCGTTCGGCTTTCGGTTGCAATGCGAGCCATTCTGACTCCAGACCGGGCAGCCGCTGGATGAGAACCTACCCGTAGTTGAACAGCGCCATGAACCCGAAATCCATATGTAACTGTTGGTGACAATGAAACAGCGACGGGCCCGGATTGTCGGCGACAAAATCGAATGCCAGTTCCTGAAACCCGCCCAGCATCGCCACATCCTTGATCACCCCGGCGGTTGGCTTGCCGCCGATATGCGTCAGTTCGAAGCTGTGCCGATGAAGATGTACTGGATGGACATCATCGCTGCCGTTGCGGATCTTCACCCGATAGCGCCGTCCCTGACGCAACGTGAACGCCGGCTGCATGGTTTCCATTGAAAACGCTTCGCCGTTGATCGTCCACCGGTTGAAGCCGTTCAACGCGGCGTTGTGCTTGACGATCGTCATCTCGATGGTTTCGTCCGGGACGACCGGGGCGCCGGCGTGGCCGAACCGCGCATAGTCCCAATGGAACGGTTTCGGCTTCCGCCATTCCGGCTTGCCGCCGCGCCCGGCGTATTCGACGACGATGCCCATCCCGTGGCCGCGATCGTCATCCGCGAGGTCGCCCATCACCCAGACGCCCGGATGGTTCATCTCCACCACCGCCGAAACCCGCTCCGCCGTGCCGAGCCAGAGCACCGGCACCTCCGCCGGGACCGGCACCGGATTGCCGTCCAGCGCGACGACCCGGAAAACATGGCCGGGCAGAGCGAGGCTGCGGATCTCGGTGGCGCTGGCATTCAGCACGTGGAACAGCACCCGCTCGCGCGGCTTCACCCGGATCGGTTCGCCGTGGCCGAGCATCCGCCCGTTGATGCTGAACAGGTCATAGCTGACCTCAAACCCCTTGGTCTTTTCGTGCGCCTCGTTGTCCGCCGCCTGTCCCAGGCGTTGCAGTGCGGGCAGCGGGGCGCCGGCCAGCGCGTCCATATCCATGTCGCCGCCGCGGCTGAACACCGGCGCGAACTCCTTCAGCACCAGGAAGATTTCGCGGTCATAGGCACCGGGGTTGTCGTTCGCCTCGATGTAGACCGGCCCGGCCAGCCCGGTGTAGGTGCCGCGATTGAGGTCGCCGTAGGCCGGGACATGCGTGTGGTAGAAGCGGAAGCCTGCCGGTTTCGGGTCGAAAGCGACGCGGCGCATGCCGTGCGGCGGCACGAACGGGGAGCCTTCTTCCGACGCGCCGTCCACATCGGGCGGGATCGTCTGCCCGTGCCAGTGCACCAGTTCCGGCGTGTCGGTGTCGTTGTGGATGTCCACGATGACCCGCCTGCCCTCCTGCATGCGCAGCAGCGGACCGGGGAACTGGCCGTTATAAAGGGTTGTCGAGACGATATGGTCCGGCGCCAGTTCGACCAGGCCGGTGGCGATGCGCAGCGTGTGGTCCGCCGGCGTTTGCGCCGCCGCGGGCAGGTTGCCCGCCAGCACCATCGCCCCGGCTTGCTGCAACAGCGAACGGCGGTTCATGGCATCCTCCTGCCCGGGGTCGTCATGGCCGGGCGTGTCCCTATATGCGCTACTATAAGCCGGGTTGAGCACGCTCGCTGCCCGGTGTCATGGACGGGCTTGGCCCCATGCGTCTCAGGATAAGGGGAAGCGAGGGGAATGGTTTGCCCGGGGCCTTGTTCTGTCGCCGTCATGGCCCGCCTTGTCCGGGCCAACGCCGCCAGCACATGCCGCGAAAGGTGGCCTGGCCAAGCCGGGCCATGACACACAGGAAAAGCACGTCCTGAGTAGCGCCTATGGGACATACTCCCACCGCGCCCGCAGGCTCAAGCCAGCGCCTGAAGCCAATCCATCACCGGAGGAAACGTCAACAACAGCGCGCCGATCAGCATCAGCGCCGAGGCCAGGTTCACCCACACCAGGCTGATGTCGCGCTCTGCCCAGCGCCGCGCCAAAATGAACCAGACCGCGAGCCACACCACGATCGCCGGCCGAACTGACGCCGGACAAGGCCCCCGACGGCTTCCAGACCGACAGCGCGTGGTTGATCGCGGGCACCGCGTCCGCGGCAAACGCGAACACCCCGAAGGCAAACGATCCGATCGCCGCCGACAGGATCGCGGCGGCCCCGGGACCGTTGCGCAGCATGACCGGAGGCGGCGAAGGCAGTGTTTCCGCCATGCTACTTGTTCTCATACAGGATGATTTGCGCCCCGCCCCGGACCGGCGCGTTCTTGTTCAGGAACGCGCCAACCCCGCCCGCCACGGCGGTGGCGAAAAAGGCAACCGCCGTGAAACTCAGCACCGCGGCGCGCAAGGACCGGTGCAGCGCCAACTGCGGCCCGTATTTGATGAAAACATACGCAACCATCGTCATCGCGATCGGCGTGAACCAGGCGATATGCTCCTTCCACTCCATCCCCAGCTCATGCCACCCCGAGGTCAGCGGGCTCGAGAGCAGCAGGCTGCGCGGATAGAGCGACAGGTCGGTGGTGCCGGCCGGAGGAGCGGCGCGATACCAGGGATAGATGATGTATGCCCCCGACAGCACGGTCAGCCAGGCAAGCACCGCCATGCTGATCAGGTAGAAGCGGAACATCCGGGTCTCCCACCGCGACGGCTGCGCGCGCGGACCGGCCGACGAGGTGGCATACAGCACCCCGATCGCACCGGAAAACGCCAGCATGAACAAGGTGCCGAACCCCATGCCGTGCAGCACCGTGATCAAGTCGCGGTAGGAGATTTCCATCGCCCTGGACCTATTTCAGGGTGTCGAGATAGGCGATCAGGTCGGCCCGCTTGGTCGGATCCTTCAGGCCCGCATAGGCCATTTTCGTTCCGGGTATGACGGCGCGCGGCGCCGCCAGGTATTTGTCGAGTTCGGCGTCGGTCCAGGTGATGTTGGAAGCCAGGTTGGCGGGCGAATAGGTGTATTCGGGCACCGAGCCGGTCTTGCGGCCGACGACGCCCCACAGGGTCGGGCCGATCTTGTTGTCGCCCGCCCGGTTCGCATGGCAGACGACGCAGTTCGAATTGAACACGGCTTTTCCCGCCGCCGGGTCGCCCGCCCGGGCCGAGCCCGGCATCAGCAGGGTGGCGAAGGCCGCGGCGGTCAGGCCGGCGAATGCGACGCGCGCTTGACGCACAGTCATGGTCGATCTCCCTTTCAGCACGCGATTAATGAGCAGCCGGCAGCTTGGCGCGGAGCGCATCGCCAATCATCAGGATCGTCGGCTCCAGGATCTCCAGGTCGGTCAGCGAATCGCCGGCTGTCGATTTCGGCGAATTCCTTGGCCTCGTTGTCGTTGGCCTCGACCGCCGCAACCAGCAGCGCGTTGAGCGCCTCGGTGACCTCGGAATGTTCGTCGAAGATCTGCTCGCGCTCGGCGCGGACCCGTTCGGTCATCGGCAGCGCCCAGGCCATGTCCGGGGTCACCTTGCCGTCGGCCAGCAGTGGCAGCAGGGTCAGCGGCGGCAGGATGAATTCGCGTTCGCGCGCGTAGTGCTTCTCCAGCAGCGTCAGGGCTTCCTTGGCGGCGGGGCCGACCGGGGCCGGATGGGCGGCCAGGGCCGTCAGTTGCTCGATGGTTTCCTTCTGCTCGATCCGCATCGCCTGCGGGATCGGATGGTCCTGCGCGAGTGCCGGGGCGCCGGGCGCGACCCAGGCTCCGGCTGCAAGCGACAGCACCCCCACCAGCCTACTGATTCTTGTAATCATTTCGTATCCTCCAGCCGGAATCGGCCCAGTGACGTTGCAGTCCATTATGGGATTATCAGAAGATCAACCAGGCGAACAGCAGGAATGTGTTATTGTTGCTGGCGTTGCGTCCGGCACCGTCATAGTTGGTTGTGGCGCCGTTAAACTGAGTGTAGGCGATATACTGTGCCCCGAGTTTGAGGTTCATCAATGGTTGCCATACCGAGGTGTCTTTGCCGAACGGCACCACGTCGGCTTCAATGATGAACTCATTGCTGTCGGGCTTGTTGTTGGCGCTGCCGGTCACGTCGAGGACGTTGCCGTTCGAATCAGTGCCCGGATACAGCACCGGATTCGCCGGCCCCCAGGTCTTTTGCCAGCCCAGCGTCAGGCCCCAGGTGTTCTGATACCAATAGGAGACGTTGGCCCGGATCTGGTTCAGCGAATATTGTGAACCAAAGCCGGTCCCGGCGGCCGATGCCTTCACGTTCTGGTCCTCATGCGTGAAGATACCCTGGATCGTCGCGATATGGGTCCCGTCGCCGAGGAACTGATATCCGGCATCGACCGCGTAGTCGGTATAGTGATCCGCACCGTTCGCGTTGCTGGTGACGAACTCGTCAACGGCCGGGTTGACGTCCGCATGCATGAACAGCGCCCCGACATGCGCGGCATTGTTCCCCCACAGCCATTCATAGGCAGCCCGCACATAGGGTGCCGGGCTGGTGGTGCTGCCGATGCCGTAGCCGTTGCCGATGCGGGCCAGCGACCAGGAACTCAAGGTGCTGTAGACGCCGCCCTCGAGATACAGCTTGTTGTCGAGCCAGCCATAGAGCGTGTAGCCGAGCGCGCTCTGGCCAAACCCCGCGGCCAGGATCGGATTCGGCGGCGGGCGTGGGCGCCAGCAAAGACGATATATAAGGAAAGCCCCAGGCATATGTGCTGTTGTAGGGGTCCTGCACCGTCGGCGTGTTGTTCACCGTGGTGCCGATGCGCAAATCATGCCCGCCGAGATCGAACAGGGTTGTGAACGGCCGCAGATCGGTGTTGTCGAGATGCGCCGAGTTGTCGACGTCGCTCCAGGTGAACTGGATCAGGCCGCCACTGTGCGTGCCAACATTGCCGCCGATGAACCCGCTAACTTGATCCAGCGAGACGTTGTTATTGTTCGCATAATGCTGCGGAACCTGGTCCGGCGGAAGGCCCGTGGCGGTGTTGGTGAAGCTGGTCTGCGCCATGATCGAAATCGGCACGTACGACAGCCAACCTTCCCCGCCGGTCTGGGTATAGCCGCCAATCTTGAATGCCCGGCCAAGCGGCGTGAGTTGCGGACCGAACGCTCCGATATGGCAGGCCGTGCAGGGTTGGCCGGTCTGCGCCGCGAAGGCCGGAATTGCGTCCGCCGGCCTGATCGTTGACAGAAGTGCCGCGAGCACGAGCGGCGGAATGCCCAATCGCATTGGAAGCGAGGCGGTCATAGAAATCTCCATTTCGCTAATGCCGCTTCATCGATCAGTCATTGCGATCGATGACGGAACTGAAATCACTTCACTGCCAAGCTGACTCTTTCGTCATCTTAAGTCCATGCCTGTGTCATTAAATCAGGCGCCGGTCTCGCAACTTGTTCGGCACGAAAACACCGTGGTCGCGCCCTGCGCCATCTTCGCGCTGGCACTCTCGGGGGAAGAGTGCTAAGGCACAGCCACCGGCGAACCGGTGGCGTCTTCGTGGCCGCCCATCGGCGTATCGCCTGGCGCATTAGGAACAAGGCTACGCCGCGGGCAGCCGCACGCGACGGTCGAGCCGTGTTTGTCATTTCGGGAAGGATTCGAGAATGCCTGCTAAAGATGTCCGCTTCGGTGCCGACGCCCGCCAGCGCATGGCGCGCGGCGTGGACCTGCTTGCCGAGGCAGTGAAGGTCACGCTCGGTCCGAAAGGCCGCAATGTGCTGATCGACAAAAGCTACGGCTCGCCGCGCATGACCAAGGACGGCATCTCCGTCGCCAAGGAAATCGAGCTGTCGGACAAGTTCGAGAACATGGGCGCGCAGTTGGTGCGCGAAGTCGCCTCCAAGACCAACGACCTGGCCGGCGACGGCACCACCACGGCGATCGTCCTGGCCCAGGCCATCGTCAGCGAAGGCGCGAAGGCGGTGTCCGCCGGGCTGAACCCGATGGACCTCAAGCGCGGCGTCGATCGTGCGGTGACCGCGCTGGTCGAGGAACTGAAGAAGCGCAGCAAAAAGATCTCCACCCAGGCGGAAACCGCCCAGGTCGGCACCATCTCCGCCAACGGCGAGGTCGAAATCGGCCGCATGATCGCCGAGGCGATGCAGAAAGTCGGCAATGAGGGCGTCATCACCGTCGAGGAAGCCAAGGGCATCACCACCGAACTCGACGTCGTCGAGGGCATGAAGTTCGACCGCGGCTACATGTCGCCGTACTTCATCACCAACCCGGAGAAGATGACGGTCGAGCTGGAAAACCCCTACATCCTGCTGAACGAGAAGAAGCTGTCCAACCTGCAGTCGATCCTGCCGGTGCTGGAAGCCGTCGCCCAGTCCGGCCGTCCGCTGCTGATCATCGCTGAGGATGTCGAAGGCGAGGCGCTGGCGACCCTGGTGGTGAACAAGCTGCGCGGCGGGTTGAAGGTCGCCGCGGTGAAGGCCCCGGGCTTCGGCGATCGCCGCAAGGCGATGCTGGAGGATCTCGCGGTGCTGACCAAGGGCGACGTGATCAGCGAAGACCTCGGCATCAAGCTGGAGAACGTCACGCTGGCGATGCTCGGCACGGCGAAGAAGGTGCTGATCGACAAGGAAAACACCACGATCGTCGAAGGCGCCGGCAAGAAGCACGACATCGAAGCGCGCTGCAAGCAGATCCGCTCGCAGATCGAGGAGACCACCTCGGACTACGACAAGGAGAAGCTGCAGGAACGCCTGGCCAAGCTGGCCGGCGGCGTGGCGATCATCCGCGTCGGCGGCGCGTCGGAGACCGAAGTGAAGGAGCGCAAGGACCGCGTCGATGACGGCCTGCACGCCACCCGCGCGGCGGTCGAGGAAGGCATCGTTCCCGGCGGCGGAGTCGCCCTGGCTCGGGCATCGCTGGTGCTGCACAAGCTGAAGGCCGAGAACGACGACCAGCGCGTCGGTATCGAGATCGTCCGCAAGGCGGTGCTGACCCCGCTGCGCCAGATCGCGGCGAATGCCGGGGAAGACGGCGCGGTGATCTCCGGCAAGGTGCTGGAGAAGGACGACTACACCTGGGGCTTCGACGCCCAGACCGGCGATTACAAGGACCTGGTGAAGGCCGGGATCATCGACCCGACCAAGGTGGTGCGGTGCGCGTTGCAGCACGCCGCGTCGGTGGCCGGACTGATGATCACGACCGAAGCGATGGTCGGCGAGCACGTCGAACCGCCGGCGGCCGCTGCGTAATAACGGTTAGCGCGAATGCCGCCCCGGGGTTGTAGCCGGGGCGGCCTCGCTCACCTTGATCGTCATGGCCCGGCTCGTCCGGGCCACCTGTCGCGGCACGTGCTGGGATAGGTGGCCCGGACGAGCCGCTTACGCGCTAACATAAGACGTATGGCGCACGGTCGTAGCCCCGTGTCATGGCCGGGCTTGGCCCGGCCACCCGGGACTTGCGGTGCCGGTTGCGGCAAAGTCGTGGATGGCCGGCACAAGGCCGGCCGTGACACAAAATCTACGCTCGTGCCGATCTCGCCAAGTCAGCGCCTACGCGGACGATCCGCGCCATGACGTTTCAGGGCCCGCCCGCAACAGCTTTGAGGAACCCGCCATGCCCGGTGACGACGAAATCGACCGCGAATTCAACGCCATGACCAACCGCCTGATCAGGCGCGAACAGCTCCGGCGCGCGGCGGCTGACCTCAACAGCACGTCACCGCCCGCGCTGGAAAACGCCCTGGCGAATATCTCCGCCGAAGTGACGGAGGAAGCCGCCGAGCGCTTGGCCCTGGCGAAGGCTAAGCCGACGACCAACATTTAGCGCTTCGGCCCAGGCGGCTTCCTCAAACCGTCATGGCCCGGCTTGTCCGGGCCACCTGTCGCGGCACGTGCTGGCGGCGGTGGCCCGGACAAGCCGGGCCATGACGGTGCAACATGGACCGCCCAATTCGCTTAATCCCGGGCGTCGCTTAAGACGGAACTTCATCCGTCCAAACCTGGAAGCTGACCAGCGTATTCGGCCCGAACGTATTGCTGATCGGCACATCGACCGCGTCCCGGCCGCGGCCGATCAGAACGCGCCCCCACAGCGGTTTGTTGTTGCGCGGATCAAATGTGTGCCATGCGCCGCCCAGGTAAGCCTCGAACCAGCCGGCGAAATCCATCGGACCGTGCGGCGGCGGCACGTTGATGTCGCTGAGATACCCGGTGCAATAGCGCGCCGGAATGTTCATCGCCCGGGTCAACGCCACACCGAGATGCGCGAAGTCGCGGCACACGCCCCGCTTTTCGTTGAACACCTCCCACGCCGTCTTGGTCGAGCGCGCCGACATGTAATCGAACGTGATATGGTTGTGCACGAAATCGCAGATCGCCTGAACCCGCGCCCAGCCGGGCGGCGATTTATGGAACAACTGCCACGCCGCCTCCGACAGCCGGTCGGTCTCGCAATACCGGCTGCCCATCAGGTAGGTCAGCGTTTCATCCGGCAGGTCCTGCACGAGATGCTCTTGCGCCGAAGCCACGACCGGATCGGCCACACCCGAATCGTTGACCACACCGTTGCCGTAAATCCGGGTGCGGCCCTTCGGCGCCACGATGCGGCTGCAGAAGTTGCCGAACGAGTCGTGGTAGGTGCGCAGCGGCAGGTTCGGCTCCGTCTTCAGCAAATCCGGCACGACGATGTCGGGCGCGCGCGAGTGGTGGACATTCAGCATCAGCACCATCGGTGTCGGCTGCACGCAATCATAGACAATGTCGTAGCCGACGCGGACTTGCATGGTTTTCTCCGTCATAACGTGTGATCAAGCTGCCTGCCCGGCCCCATCGGCCCGGAGTTGCAGGATAGGAAAGCCTCATGGCGCGTGAGACGCTGTATCTCGTTCAGGCCTTCAAGGCGGGCAAAGGCCAGAAACTGACCGCCGAGGCGGCCATCCAGTGCAAATCTCCGGCCGGAGCCCGCAAGCGGGCCGAATTGCTGGCCGACAGCAAAGCCGGTGTCGTCGCGTTTTCGACCTCGGGCGACGCCGAACTGGGCGACTACGATGAGGAGCCGACGATTATTTTTAAGGCGGGACGTCTGCCTGCCGCGTTCGAGGAAGCCTGATCCGGTTGGAAGGCGTTTTGAAAGCGCGTTGAGCGATGTGCTGAAGATCCCCGGACACGACATGAGATATATGGCAGCTTAGCGTCGGCGATGCACCCCCGGCGGCCACGCTAATGTCAGGGTGGCGCGCTTTTTTGCCCGCCATTTCGCCGGCCACCCGTAGGCTTGAAGGAAGCTTTCCAATCCAAATATCTCGCACAATATTGATCGTCGAGCTTGTATTTCAGACGATTCAGGCGCATATCAAGCGCTTAGGTGTCGCGCAGTTCGGGGCCATCCCGTTTGCTGCACCTTATTTCAGGCTGCCCCGATACCGGGCATCGCCTTGTTTCCGACTATGTCTCAGCTCCGGATCTTACCCGTGGGCGCCTGTCGCCCCGTTTTTGAAAGGTACCCACGCATGAGCATGGATTCGCTCGACGAAAATGCAGCAACGGAGATCGAAGCCGATATGCAGGCCGACGCGATCACGGATCGCTTGCGCAAGGACGTCGCCTCCTGGCGGGGCGGCCGGGTGGATGGAGCATCGCGCGAAGCAACCGAACTCAGCGTCGCCGTCGCGAAGCCGGTCCCTGCACCGCGCGCGAAGCGCGCCCGGCCGGTTGCCGCCGCCGTGCCCGATGCGAAGAAGAAGCCGTTCGGCATGTCCTATGACGGCTCCAGCAACGCCGACTATATCAACTACATGATCTCGCGCGGCGCCCGTTGAGCTGGGTCACGTTCGAAGCGGCGACCGGCGGCCTCGTTGTGGTGCAGTTGCGCCACATCGTGGCCATCTACGATGAGCAGGGCGTGGTGAAACTGGCCACGACCTCGGGCGGCGAGCACATCCTGAAGGACATCACCGTCCAGCGCGCCGCCGCTATCGTCTCCGCCGCGGAAGAAGCGGCGGAACAACCCGATTCCTGACAGTTTCGCAGCGGACCCGTAAAACGTCATGCGCCAACACTTCACCGCCGTGTCATACTAATTCCATGGCAGATACAGACTATCGGATTGTCCAACGCGAAGACGATAGCTTCGCCGTCGAAATCGTCCGCTCGGGCGCCCTGCCGCAGACCGCGGCCGGGTTCGCCACCGAGGCTGATGCCAAGGGATGGATCGCCCAGGACCAGCGCCTGCGGGTCGCGGCCGATCCGTTCGCAACCCAGGCGGGGCGGCGGCACCGCGGCTTCTGATCAGGTGTTGTTGTTGTTGCCGGACGACCTGCCGAACAGGCCGCCGAGCACGCCGCCGACCGCGGCGCTTACCGCGGCCGTTCCGGGATCGCTCGACGCGACCGAGTGCCCGCTACCCGGCAGATACCGCCCGATCTCCTCCGCCAAATTCATGATCGGCATGCTCTGAAGCGCGACGTGGCCGGGACCGGTCAGCGTGGCCAGGAACAGGCCCTCGCCGCCGAACAGGATGTTGCGGAAGCCGCGCACCATCTGGATGTCGAAACCGATCGTCGGGTCCATGACGCCGACATGGCCGGCATGGACCAGCAGCCGCTCGCCGGGAGCCAGGTCGCGCTCCACCACCTCGCCCGACAGGTCGAGGAAGACCGTGCCGGGGCCGCTGACCTTTTGCAGGATGAACCCCTCCCCGCCGAAGAAGCCGGCGCCGAGGCGCTTCTGCCAGGCGATCTCCAGCGTCACGGACTTCTCGGCGAACAGGAACGTCTCCTTCCGGCAGATCAGTGATTGGCCGGCGCCGAGCTGCACCGGCATGATGGTACCGGGAAAACGCGGGGCGAAGGCGACATGGCCGGGACCGCGAGCGGTGAAGTCGGTGATGAAGAAGCTGCCACCGCCGAAGCTGCGGGCGAGGCCGGCGAAGAAGCCGCCGCCGGTGTGGGTGCTCATCTCGACCGCGTCGTTCATCCAGCACATGCAGTTGGTCTGGCTGTAGACGGTCTCATTCGGCAGGAGATCGACCGAGACGGTCTGCATGACGGTGCCGGAGATTGTGTACTGCACGCGTGTTCTCCTTGTCCGCGGAAGCGTTACCGGCAAACACTAGCCAAAGAAGCCGCGATATTCACGCAATTATACCGGTGCGCTTTGAGATCGACCGATCGGACCGCTCTCCCCCGTCATAGCCCGGCTTGTCCGGGCCACCGATCACCGCACGTGCTGACGGCGGTGGCCCGGAACAGCCGGACCATGATCGTGGTGGGCGTCCTGCTTTCCGGCGTCGCGGCCTGCTCGGCAAGCGATCCGGTGCCGTCGGCGATCCACGACGGCCAGTACGCCGGAACACGGCGGTCGGACCAGACCGAGGCCTGCGGGATCGCCAAACTGGAAGGCACCACCACCGCACGGATTACCGGCGGTCGTCTGTCGATGGGCCTGTTCAGCGCCAAAACCCGGTTGACCGGCACTGTCGGCGAGGACGGCCGGGTTCGCGCCTCCGGCATCTGGGCCAATCCCACCGGCGGCTTCCCGGGCATGACGGTGCTTGACGCGCAGATCACGGGCAAAACCCTGAACGGAACGGCCACCGACTTCCGCTGTCATACGGATATCAGGCTGCGGCGCGTCGCGCCGGCCAGGAGCCGCCCATAGCGACGCGCCGCGCGTTTTGCTGCTACGCTTGCCCCGGGTCGAAACCTGCAAGGAAAACCGTCCATGCCCGCCAGCCGCCGCGCCCTGCTAGGAGCCGCCGTCGCCGCCGCCCTGCCGCTTCGCCCGGTGCAGGCCCAGTCCCCCGCCGTCGTGCGTATCGGCGTGCTGACCGACCTGTCCGGCAACTACCGTGACGTGACCGGACCCACCAGCGTCGCCTGCGCGCAGCTTGCGGTGGACGAGTTCACCGCCGCCAATCCCGCGATCAAGGTGGAGCTGATCAGCGGCGACCATCTAAACAAGCCCGACGTCGCCGCCGGCATCGCGCGGCAGTGGTTCGACCGGGACGGCATCGACGTCATTACCGATGTCGGCAACAGCGCCGCGGCGATCGCGCTGACCACGATCGCGGCGGAGAAGGACAAGATTCAGCTCAATTCCGCCGCCGGATCATCCGAGCTGACCGGCAAGTATTGCAGTCCGAACCTGATACACTGGACCTACGACACCTGGAACCTCGCGCACACCATGGTCAAGGCGATCGTCGCGAGCGGCGGCAACGCCTGGTATTTCATTACGGCCGACTATGCATTCGGCCACGCCATCCAGACCGACACGACGAAACTGCTGGCGGCGGCGGGCGGCAAGGTGGTCGGCTCCAGCGCCTATCCGTTCCCGGGCACCACGGATTTTTCCTCGTATCTGCTGGATGCGAAGGCGAGCGGGGCGAACGTTCTGTCATTCGCCAATGCCGGCGACGACCTGATCAATTGCGTCAAGCAATGCCGCGAGTTCGGCCTCGCATCCGGCGTGACGATGGCCGCGATGGTCGGATCGATCACCGCGGTGACCGGCGCCGGGCTGGAAACAATGCAGGACGTCAACCTGGCCGAGTGCTTCTACTGGGATCAAAACGACCGCACCCGCGCCTTCATGGCCCGCATCAAGCCGCACCTGCCCGCCGGGGTATTTCCGAACGATGTGCATGCCGGGGCTTACGCGGCGGTGGCGCATTATCTGAAGACGGTGAAGACGATGGGTCCGGATAAGGCGAAACAATCCGGCCGCGCGACCATAGCAGCGATGAAGGCGATGCCGACCGACGATGATTGCTTCGGTCGTGGATCGATCCGGGCGGACGGACGGGCGATCCATCCCTGCTACCTGTTCAAGGTGAAAAGCCCGGCGGCGAGCCGCTACACGGGCGACGATTTCATCACGCTCGCAACGATCCCGGCGGAGGATGCGTTTCGTCCGATCAACGAGGGCGGCTGTCCGATGATCCATGCGTGACGCCCGGCCAAACCCGTATCCCTCGTCATGGCCCGGCGTCAGTCCGGGCCCCTGTCGCGGCAGGTGCTGGCAGGCGAGGCCCGGACTGGCGCCAGTCGGCCATGACGGCTCAGGGGGAAGATTGGCTCTCACCGCGAACGGCCGCGACGCCCGCCAGTGTCAATTCCAGATGCCAGTGACATTGCAGCGCGCCCGGCAGCAGACGCACCGGGTCATGCACAAGCCCCTGCGCCAGCGCATCCGCCACCGCCGCCCGCAACGCGTCCTTCGTCACGGCTCCGCCGGCAATCCGCGCAAGGGCGTCGATCCCGGCCTCGGAGTCAGGCTCGCGAATCCGGTGGTGAAAGGCGGCGAGCAAGACCTGTTCGATCGTCGTCACCGGTCCCGCCACACGACCGAGGGCAGCTCCAAAGGCTCGCCGGTACGCGCCAATTCCACAGGCGGCAGAACATCCGTGCTCGGCCAAAGTCCCGTGACCATGGCGTCGGCGTAGCCCGCCGGCAGTCCGGCCCGGTGCATCGCGGCCGATGCGGCGGCGTGGTCATACGCCAGCGGGACGTGCTCGAACTGAATGCCGTGGTGCACCGCCCGCATCACGCTGAACCAGACACGCGGCGTCCCGTCGTTCGCCGGCACACCGATGGCGCCGGGATTGTGCCACGGCTTGCCGTCCACGATCCGGGTGAAGGGAATGCCGCAATGCCCGCCGATGACGCCGTCGCAGCCCGACTCCGCAATCAGGTCGCGCAGCACCGCGTCCGCAGCCGAGGCAAAGACGAACCGGTTGATGCTGCCCGGACTGCCATGGATCACCGCCAGCCGCCGCCCGCCCATGGCGATGTCGATGCGGCGCGGCAGACTCCGCATCCAGGCGCGCGCATCATCGTCCAGCAGCAAGTCGGCATGCGCGTACCAGGCGGCGGACAGCCGGTCGCAGACCGAGCCGCCCGGGAAGCCGCAGCCGCAATCCGCGGCGCCGGCGCCAAGCGACTCCTCGCAATTGCCCATCACGACATGCACCCCCGCCTCGCGCACCAGCCCGACCGTCTCGACCGGTTCGGCGGCATAGGCAACCACGTCCCCGGTGCAGACGATGCGCTCCGCCGGGAAGCCAAGCTGCCGCGCCCGGTCGAGCAGCGCCCGGGTCGCCCGAAGATTGCTGTAGCATCCGCCGAACAGGAGCACCGGCCCGTGCGCTTGCAGCAGCGTCATGCCTTCTGCGCCAGTGCGGACACGCCCGCGCTCCGCGGAACCAGCAACGCCCCGGCCACGAACCCGGCGGTGCAGATCGCCAGCCCCCAGACGTTGACGCCAAGATCAAGTCCGAACGGCCCGCTGCCGAGCTTCAAGACGTCCGGGAAGATCCGCACGTGCCCGAAGGTCTCCACCGCACGGACCACGCCGATGGCGACCCCGGGCCAGAACGCCATATGGAAACTGGCCATCCCCGCCGGACGCAGCCACGACAGCAGGAAGATCGGCGCCAGCCCCATCACCATCGTCCCGCTGATAGTCGTCGCGGCGATGACGGCGGGGCCGATGCGGTCGCCGAGATAGATCGACAGCAGCGGCAGGTTGCCGAGGATGGCGACCACGATCATGGCGATGCGCCCGGTGAGCACGTTGCGCGGCGCCGCGTCCAGAGCATGGTTCCGCCAATCCCGCCCCGCCAGCTTGGCGATGCTGGTCAGCGTGGAGTTGATGGTCGAACCGCCGGTCATCAGCATGATGGCGTTGAACACCATCAGCATCCCCAAACCGAACGCCCCCGGCACGGTCACGCTGGCGGGCTTGCCGAGGCCGAAGGCCAGGCCGTACAGCCCGATGATGCTGAACAGGAAGATGAACCCTCCGCTCAGCACCGCCGCCAGCAGGAAGCTGCGGAGCGCCTGCCCCGGCTTGTTCAGGAAGCCTCGGTCCGTCAGCACCGGGTCGTGGAACGGGTAGGAAAAGATCTGCACCAACGCCAGCAGGCAGAAGGTGATCCCGGCGTCCCGGGTGGCCTGCGGCACGCTCGGGATGCCTTTGGACTGCAGCCCCGGAAACAGCACGGTCAGCACCAACGCCAGCAGGATGAAGGCGAGGAAGATATGGATGCGGTCGGTCGTCAGGCTGGCGCGCATGCCGCCGCGCCAGGCATAGGCAACCGTGAAGGCCGTCGTCAGCGCCACCGCGATCCAGTAGGCACCGCTGCCCTCCGCCCCGAAATACAGCGATATCACCTTGGTGTTCGACCAGATCTCGTTCAGCAATCGGAAGGTCACCAGCGCCATGAACAGCTTCGCAGCACCCGCGCCGTATTTCGACACCAGGAACTGCGGCAGCGAACGGTAGCCACCCCGGGTCCGCAGCAGGTAGATCGTCACCCCCGCCACGACGAAGCTGAGGTAGTACAGCGTGTAGCCGATGCCGCCGGTGATGCCGTAGCCGTAGGCGAGGTCGGAGGCATTGGCGATCGACTTGGCGAACACCCACGTGATGGCGGCGCTCATGGCGACCATCCAGACCCCCGGCGGATGGCCGCTGTCCCTACGGCCGTCGAAGAACTGCGCCGCGTTCACCCGGCGCGGCGTCGCCCACCAGGTCAGGGCGCTGAAGGCGAGAAGCACGAGCCAGGGGGCGATCTGCTGCAACGATAATGCTCCGTCTTGGGTATGGGCCCGGGTGGCGGACGTCCCCCGGTTACGTGCCGCGACGGCGGCTCAGGGCGGATATCGGCGCCGCGGCAATGTGTATCATCTCGCCAATATCCGAAAACAAGCAGTACGCAAATCCGGACCCGCCCCCACCCCGGTGGACCATGGCACCCGCGCCCGGGACATCGTAAAAGCCCTTGGTCCCACGCTTCAAAGGAGACTCCACGATGGCCGTCAGCGGCTTGCCACCCTACGACGAGCAAAACATCTTCGCCCGCATCCTGCGCGGCGAGATCCCCTGCAAGACAATCTTCGAGAACGACTTCGCGCTGGCGTTTCACGACATCAATCCGCAGGCGCCGCTTCATGTACTGATCATACCGAAAGGAGCGTATTGTTCTTTCGCCGATTTCAGCGCCTCCGCCAGCGACGCGGAAATCGCCGGCTTCATCCGCGCCGTCGGCTCGGTCGCCAGGGATCTCGGACTGGAAGCGCCGGGCTATCGGCTGTTGGCCAACATGGGGGAACACTCGGGCCAGGAGGTGCCGCATTTCCATGTTCACCTGTTCGGCGGCCGCCCGCTCGGAAGAATGATTTCGGTCAAATAATCGACCGCGCCGGGGCCTTTGACGGATGGGTATTGATCGTTCGTTATGCTGTTGCTAACCTGAACGCGGCCGGGCCGGGACACGTCCGTTCAGTCCGAGCTTGCAGCCTAAGGACATGAAACATGTCGAAAAAGAATTCTGCCGCACTCGCTTCTGCCTATGTTGAACAGAAAGCAGCGAAGATCGATCGTTCGCCGGCCAACAAGATCTATTGGCCCGGCGCCCTGTTGGGAATCGTCGTCGGCGCGGCCTACCCGGTCTATTACGTTGGCGGATTGGTGCTCGATGCGCATCCGGGCCAGTTGGCCTGGGATGTGCTTATCAACCAGGGCTTCGTCTATCTCGTCGCGGCTGCCGCGATCATCCCGGCGTATATCGGTTCGAGGGTGTTCGAAATCCTGCTCGGCAGCATTTTCCAGAAGCACAAGCGCCCGTAGGGCTGCCTGGAATCTCCGGGCCACCGGTGCAAGCACAGGCGCCGCTTCGGCCCCGGCGGATTCCTCATACCGTCATGACCCGGCTCGTCCGGGCCACCTGTCGCGGCACGTGCAGGCTGGGGTGGCCCGGACGAGCCGGGCCATGACGGTATGACGTGGGACCGTCCGGTTCGCTTAATCTTGGGCGTCGCCTAACGCAGGTCATCCAGGCAACGCGGTAACCGGGAAAAGATTTGGCCGGCCCGGCATGGCTGCCAAGCCATGACCGAGGTTGCGCTGAGGGTGAGCCGGACTCGGACGGGTGCGCGACACTCCCCTGCGGTGCTGGCTCGCCGGCCAATTCTTACACACGGAGGATAGCAAGGACCACGAAGCCTCACGAGGGCAGATTGTTGCGCTTCGCGCGTAGCGCAATCGCCGGCAAGCGTCACCGCTGAGACTGCCAAGCTGGAACCTCCCGGAAATCTCCGGGCAACTGCGGGGTTCTCGGTGAACTCCGTGTTAAAGCGCAGAGGCAAACCCGCCCCTCTCCCATCCGGCCGGACGAGTCACATAACCCCCTGCAAACCTTCGCCCGACGGAAGCCGGTCCTCACCGCCCGGAACGCGCCAGCGACGGCAGCGCGCCCAGCGAGAACACCGCGAACGCGACCATCAGCGCGGCCCCGCCGATGGGCGGCAGGTATTGGCTCCAACCGCCGAACATGCGGATCAGGATGGAAAGCCCGAACGCGGCATAGATGACCCGGGCGAACAGGCGCACCGATGCGCCGGGCGCTCGGCCAAGATCCAGGCGCGCCAGAATCCCCAAGGTCAGGATGCCCGTCGCGCTCACGGTCCAGGCACGGATGTCCGCGCCCCCCGGGCCGTCGTGCGCGGTCAGGCCGCTGAAGCCGATGATCAGGAAGCCCAGCGGCAGCAAGCCGTAAGCGATCTGTTGGACCAGCGTCAGCGTCGTCTGCCCGGACCCGCCGCCGACCCAGCGGGCAAGACGAAACCCTTGCAGCATCCCGGCGACCAGCAGCAGCCCGGCGGCGATCCGGTATCCGGGCAAGACGATCCAGGCCGCCAGCGCGGCTGCCGATACCGCCAGCACGGCGAGATCGAGCGTCCCGAACGCGGCGAGACGATCATCCGCCCCACCGGTCCTCGGGACCACGCTGCCGCCAATCAGCGTCACCAGCAGAACCACTGCCGCCAGGCCGACGCGCTTGCCCAACTCGGGCGACCCGAGCTGGAAAATATCATTCCCCACATAGAACAGGACCAGCAGGCCGATCGGCGGCAGGGCGCTCCAGGCGAAGGCGGCGACGGTTTCGCGCAGGGCCACGAGGGCAACCAGCAGCAGGAACAGGCTGTCGATGCCGCCCGCCACCGCCGAACCGATGGTCCCCGAGAGCGCGATGGCGGCCCGCCCCGCCAGCCATGCCAGGATCAGCACGGCCAGAACCGGCGCGCGCAGCGGCGGCCGTCCGGTCCAGCCGGGAATCGCGGTCAGGATGAAGCCGGCGATGATGGCGGAGAGATAGCCGTAGAGCATCTCATGCGCCTGCAGGTCGCCCAGGAAGCTCGGCAGCATGACCAGGCTGGCGAGGCCGGCCCACAAGGCACCGGTCAGAAACGACGGCTTAAGACCCTCGGTGAAAACAGATTGACCCTGGCCAATCGGCGGGTTGGATGTGGCGGTCATGGTGCGAGCCTGCGAAAGGGTGTCGGGGGCATGGCGCATAAAAAACATGTAATGACACCGGCGTAAACGTCTCTCCGCCGCCGCGCCTTGCATGAAAGCCGTGAAACCGTCTCGGCCTGTGTCCGTGGGCACATCCCGCGCAGCAGCCGCCCCGTAGTTTGCCCCGGTCATCAACACCCGGAGGCAAACCCGATGGACTCGTTCGAACAAGCTTTCAAGGTCGTCGTTGGCCACGAGGGCGGCTACACCGCCAACCCGGCCGATCCCGGCAACTGGACCGGTGGACGGTGTGGGGTGGGCGCCTGCCATGGCACCAACTGGGGCATCAGCGCCGCCGCGTATCCGCAACTCGATATCGCGTCGCTGACGGTTGAGCAGGCGCAAGACATCTACCGCCGCGACTACTGGGACAAGGCGGCATGCGGCAAGTTGCCGGCGTCTCTCGCGCTGCTGGTGTTCGACGCGACCGTGAACAACGGCGTCGGCCGCGCCGTGCGCTGGCTGCAGGCGGCGCTGCGTGTGCCCCAGGACGGCGTCGTCGGCCCCGGCACTTTGCGCGCGGTCGAGGCTCAGTCCGGCAATGGATTTCGGTTGTGCGCCGAGTTCCAGTCCAACCGCCTGATCTTCATGGCTGGTCTGGCGACCTGGCGCACGTTCGGCGACGGCTGGGCCCGCCGCCTGTGCGAACTGCCGTTCGAAGCCTTTCAGATGGGAGCCGTATCATGAACGTCACCGAAGCCTTGACCAGTGCGGCCAAGGGCGCCGCGGCCGGCGCCATCGCCGGACCTGTCGGCGCCGCCGTGGGCGGTATCGGCGGCCTGGTGCTGGATATCGCGCCGGACATCGGCAAGTCGCTGTTTGGCAGCGGCGGGGAGAAGACCGCCGGCCAGGTGGCGCAGGCCATCGAGACCGTCACCGGCACCTCCGACGCCGACGCGGCGCAGGCCGTGCTGGCGCGGGACCCGGAGGCGGTGTCGCAGTTGCGGGTGCAGCTTCTGACCCTCGCGGCGCAACAGCAGGCCGAGGCGGATCGCGCCGCCGAGGCGCGGTGGACGGCGGAACTGGCCATGCTGAAGGCGAATGCGGAGGACCGGACCGGCGCACGCAACCAGACCCAGGCGTTGGTCAACGCGCACAGCCGCCTTGCCTGGGCGCCGGCCCTGTTGAGCGGGATCATCCTGCTGGTGTTCGGCGGCCTGGTGTTCCTGGTGCTGGTCCGGCCCATGCTGCCGGAAGCGAGCATGCCGCTGGCCAACATCCTGCTCGGCACGGTTGCCGCGATGGCGACGCAGGTGGCGAATTACTGGCTCGGGTCGTCGTCCGGTTCGGCGGTGAAGGGCGACCAGATGGCGGTGCTGAGCGCCACGGCGCAGGACCTGGTGCCGAGCGACGTGGTGCACCGGCTGATGCAACAGGGCGGCAAGGCCGCGGTGTAGGACCCATGCGGCTTCGCAGGTGGAAGGCGGCACCCCGTGGGTGCCGCCTCGATGCCTTCATTGTAGTGCCGGGACCATACCCCTCGGGTTCGATTTTATGCGGCGCCGCGCAAGCCATCGACGTCGGTTTGCAGCCGCTTCAACTGTTTCCACATGATCGACATCTGCTCACGCATCTGCTTAAGATCGGCGCGGGTGTTATCGTTGACCTCGCGGGCCATATCGACCGCACCCATGTTGACTGCGATATCATCGCGGATCCGGGTGAGCGAGTCTTGTATTTCCTCGATTGTCGTCATCACGTCGACGCGCAGGTTGAGCACCGTAGCCTCGAGACCAACGTGCTTGGCTTCGAGACCAACTAACCCGCCTTGGAGAGACGCGAACCCGGCCTGGAGACCAGCTAGCCCGCCTTGCAGAGCAGCTTGCCCGCCTTCGAGACCAGCTAACCCGCCTTGCAGAGCAGCCTGCCCGCCTCGGAGAGCAGCGAACCCGTCTTGAAGGTCAGCTAACCCGCCCTGCAGAGCAGCTTGCCCGGCTTCCAGGCGCGCCAGGACCGCCATGATCGTGTCGTCGCTCATCCGGGGTTTCACTCGGGTTGCCGGAGCCCGACGCCCTGGCTGTCGCGCTGTTACACCCGTGAAGTGGCGGTCGCCAATCACTCTTCAAGCCGAGGCGTTTGACGCCGGCACCGCCCTTCCGCGAGGCAATTGGCGGCTCCCCCGGAGACCCTCGAAAGCATACGACAAAGGCATTAAATCGAACTCGAAGATTTCCGGTTCGCAGTATTCGTATAATGACCGAGGCAGCAAAGCTTGCACGTAGCCGAGGTCTTTCGCCGGTGGCCCCGAGAGCCGGAGCGGTAATTCGTGACTCCGCTTGTCCAGGCGACCTTTCGCCACACTTGGGTGCGGTGGTGTTCCGCACCAGCCGGGCCACGACGGTCGCAGCAAGGCATCATCGCGAGGCCCGTTTCCGGTCAGGCTGAAACGGCTCCGGCCATTCTGCGCCGCGCCGATAGCCTCAGGCAGCTTCCTCCATCACCGCCTCAACCGGCTCCGCACCACGCGGCGGACGCGGGGCCGGCACCGGCGGCCGCCCGAGCATACGCCGGTACAGCGCGTCATACTCCGCCGCCGCGCCAGCCCAGCCGAAACACCGCGCCATCGCGGCCCGCCGCATGTCCTGCATCTGCGCCTCGTGGCCAAACGCATCGAACGCGCGGTGGCAGGCGGCCATCAGCCCCTCCGATGACAGCGTCGAGAACAGGAACCCCGTCGTCCCGTCATCGATCGTATCCGCCAGTCCCCCCGTCGCATGCGCGATCGGCAGCGCCCCATACCGCTGCGCCTGCATCTGCGTCAGGCCGCACGGCTCGAACCGCGACGGCATCAGGGTGAAGTCGCTGCCGGCGACGATCCGCCGTGCCATCGGCTCGTTGAAGCCGATCAGCACGCCGATATCGTCGCGATGGCGGCGCGAGGCGCGGCTGAGCATGTGCTCGATCTCCGGGTCGCCCAGCCCCAGGATGGCGATCTGCCCGCCATGATCGACGATGTCGTTCGCCGCCTCGGCCACCAGGTCGAGGCCCTTCTGGTGCACCAACCGGGACACGATGCCGAACAGCGGCCCCTCCGAGGGACGCAGGCAAAGCCCGGTGCGCACCACGTCAGCGTTGGCCTGCTTGCCGTGCAGGTCGGTCGGATCGAAATGGTGCGGCAGATGCGGGTCGCTGCCGGGGTCCCAGCTTTCGTCGATGCCGTTGACGATGCCGGACAGTTCCCCGGATGCGGCGCGGCCCTCCATCAGCCCGTGCAACCCGGCGCCCAACGATTCCGTGGTGATCTCGCGGGCGTAGGTCGGGCTGACCGTGGTGACGTGGCTGGCGTAGAAGCCGCCGGCCTTCAGGAACGACACCTGGCCGTGGAACTCCACCCCGTTGACGTCGAAGGCGGCGTCCGGGATGCCCAGCGCATGGCGCTGTTCTGCGCTGAAATTGCCCTGGTAGGCGATGTTGTGGATGGTCAGCACGGTCGGAACGCCCGTGCCGTCCCAGCGCATATAGGCCGGAGTCAGGCCGCCCGGCCAGTCGTTGGCATGGACGATGTCCGGCGTCCATTCGATCCCGGCACGTCCGCCCGCGATATCGGCCGCGGCCAGCGACAGGCGGGCGAACCTCAGGTGGTTGTCCGCCCAGTCGGCGCCCTCAGGCGTGCAGTATGGCGTCCCGCGCCGATCGAACAGCGACGGGGCGTCGACCAGGTGCAGGACGGTGCCGTCCGGCAACAGCGTCGTCCCGAGCCGCCCGGCGGGGATGCACGCCCGGCCGGGCAGTTCGCCGCTCCAGTCGATCGACGATACTTTCGCGATGACCGCGCGATAGGCCGGCATCAGGATACGGACATCGATCCCGCGCTGCCTGAGCGCAAGCGGCAGGCCGGCGGACACCTCGCCCAGCCCCCCCGCCTTGGCGAGGCCGGCGACCTCGCTGGTGACGAAGAGCACCTTGATGGCTGGCACCAGGATACCGGCTTTCAGGACCCGATCGGTCCGTTGACGATCATGGCTGACCGCGTCCTGCGGCTGCCCCCGAAGGAGGAACACGCAGCGCAATTTTCAGCCCGTTAGCCGGCGAAATTGGGTCCTGGCCTGATGCCGCCAAGGCAATCTTATGTCAGAGATGCTGTGTGTATCAGACAGTTTCGGAACACTTCCGGGTGCTACCGGGTGACCGCGCCGCCCACCGCGCCAACGCCGCCGCCAATCAATGCCCCTGTAGCGGGCTTGCCCCCGGTCAACGCCGAAACCCCGGCACCCGCGCCCGCGCCCATCAACCCGCCGGTCACCGCCCGGGTGCCGGTCGTCTGGCCGCAGCCGTACAGCGCCAGCACACCGGCCAGACCGAGGATGAAAAATGATGTTCGCATGAATTTCCTCCCTTCGACCGCGGCAACCCTGGCCCGCGAAGCCGCCGGAACGCCCGGGGAAAGCGGCAGGTTTCGTTGCTCCGCTTCAACCGATTGTCAACAAACCCTTGTGAACCTGACACGTGGAGGCTAAGCCCACCGCCTCCCGCCCTTCCCCATCCCAAAGGCTCTTTCTGATGTTCGCACGCATGCTCGGCTTTATGTCAGCCGACATGGCCATCGATCTTGGCACCGCAAATACCCTAGTTTACGTCAAAGGGCGCGGCATCGTCCTGGCGGAACCCAGCGTCGTCGCCATCGCCGACGTCCGCGGCAAGAAGCAGGTCGTCGCCGTTGGCGAGGAAGCCAAGATGATGCTCGGCCGCACCCCCGGCTACATCACCGCCAGCCGCCCCTTGCGCGACGGGGTCATCGCCGACTTCGAGGTCGCCGAGGAGATGATCAAGCACTTCATCCGCAAGGTGCATAACCGCCGCCGTTTCGCCTCGCCGCTGATCATCATCTGCGTCCCATCCGGCTCCACCGCGGTGGAACGCCGCGCCATCCAGGAAAGCGCGGAAAGCGCCGGCGCCCGCCGCGTGCAACTGATCGAGGAACCGATGGCCGCGGCCATCGGCGCCGGCCTGCCGGTGACCGAGCCGTCGGGCTCCATGGTCGTCGATATCGGCGGCGGCACGACCGAGGTCGCGGTGATCTCGCTCGGCGGCATCGTGTATTCGCGCAGCGTGCGCGTCGGCGGCGACAAGATGGACGAGGCGATCATCAGCTACATCCGCCGCAACCATAACCTGCTGATCGGCGAGTCCTCGGCCGAGCGGATCAAGATGGACATCGGCGCCGCGGCCTGGGTCGACACCGGGGACGACGGCCCGTACCGCGAAGTGCGCGGCCGCGACCTGATGAACGGCGTGCCGAAGGAAGTGCTGGTCAGCCAGCGGCAGATCGCCGAAAGCCTGGCCGAGCCGGTCACTGCCATCATCGAGGCGGTCAAGGTGGCGCTGGAGAACACCCCGCCGGAACTTGCCGCCGATATCGTCGACAAGGGCATCGTGCTGACCGGCGGCGGCGCCCTGCTGTACCGCCTCGACCAGGTGCTGCGCGATGCCACCGGGCTGGCGGTGGTGATTGCCGAGAACCCTCTGCAATGTGTGGCATTGGGCACCGGTCGTGCGCTAGAAGAGAGGAAGCGTTTGAGTAACGTGCTGACCAGCATGTACTAACGCCCGGGTCGTGATGACTTCCCCCGTCATGGCCCGGCTCGTCGGGGCCACCTATCGCGGCACGTGCCGGCGGGGGTGGCCCGGACAAGCCGGGCCATGACGACCGGTACAGGCTGCAGGTGCCCATGATCCGCCTCTCGATCCAGGCTCGCCAGGCGCTGGCACGGCTCACTCTGCCGGTCCTGATTGTTGCCTCCTTTGCGATGATGCTGCTCGGCAAGGCCGACACGCTGGTAGCCGAACGTGCGCGCACCGCCCTCGCCGATGGCCTGGCGCCGATTTATGCGTTGCTGGCGGCGCCGCTGGGCGAGGTCCACCAGATGGTCGCCGAGGCGGTCACCCTGTGGGACATGCGCGACGAGAACGCCCGGCTGCGCGACGAGAACGAAAAACTGCGCCGCTGGCAGACCATCGCCCTGGCACTCGACGCGGAAAACCAGCGGCTGAAGGCCAGCCTGCACTGGATCCCCGACCCCGACGCCTCGTTCATCACCGCCCGCGTCGTCGCCGATGCCGGCGGGGTCTATGCCAAGGCCGTGCTGCTGTCCGTCGGCCCCAACCACGGCATCCGCAAAGGCGAGATCGCGGTAGACGAGCGCGGACTTGTCGGCCGAGTCACCGAAGTCGGCGCCCGCACCGCCCGCGTCCTGCTGATCACCGACCTCAACAGCCGCATCCCGGTCACGCTGGAAACCTCCCGCGCCCACGCCATCCTGATTGGCACCAACGGCCCGCGCCCGCGGCTGCTGTACTGGCCTGAAGGCGTCGTCCCGCAGGAAGGCGAGCGGATCGTCACCAGCGCCGAGGCCAACGCCTTCCCCGCCAACCTGCCCATCGGCGCGGTCCACTACACCAGTAACGGCGCCCCGGAAGTCGAGCCCGCGGCGATGCTGCAGAAGCTGGAGGTCGTGCGCATCTTCGACTACGGCCTGACCGGCGTCACCGCGCCGGAGCCCGCGGCACGCCCGACCCCCGGCCGCCATTGACATGGCCTATATCGACCGCCGACCGGGGATCAGGCCGAGGCGGACGCTCGGACGCCGCCTGGATATCGCCGCCCGCGCCGGCTTTCCCGCCTGCATCACCATCCTTCTGATGCTGCTGACCGAGGCGCCGCTCGGCATCGCCGGCCAGGCGACGCTGCTGCCCGCCGTCGCGCTGTGCTCGGTCTGGTTCTGGTCGGTGTTCCGGCCGGAGACATTTCCGCCGCCCGTGGTGTTCGCCGTCGGCGCGCTGCTGGATTTGCTCGGCTACCTGCCGCTGGGCGTGGGGGTGTTCACGTTGCTCTGCGTGCATGGCGTGGCGCTGGCGCTGCGCCGCGGCCTGGCGCGCCGCGGCTTCGTGTGGATCTGGCTGGTATTCGGCGTCGTCGCCTGCGCCGCCTCGCTGCTGATCTGGCTGCTGGTGACGCTGCTCGACTTCCGGCTGATGCCGCCGCAGCCGGCGGTATTCCTGGCGGTCCTGACCATCGCGATCTACCCGGTGCTGGCCGTGCCGTTCGCCGGGGCGCACCGCTCCGTCGCCAACCCGGAGGACGCCTGACCATGCGGCGCGACGCCGAACGCACCGGGGTCTTCACCCGGCGCGCGCTGTTGCTGATGGGCGGCCAGGTGGCGGTGCTTGGCACGCTCGCGGCGCGGATGTACCAGGTGCAGGTGGAAGACGGCGCCCGCTACACCACGATGGCGGACGAGAACCGCATCAGCGCCCGGATGATCGCGCCGCCGCGCGGGCGCATCCTCGACCGGTTCGGCACCGTCATCGCCGGCAGCAGCACCAACTGGCGCGCCGTGCTGGTCGCCGAACAGGCCAACAACGTGCCGGCCACGCTGGACGCATTCTCCGCCCTGCTGCCGCTCAGCGAATACGAACGCGCCCGGATCGACCGCGAACTGCACCGCCGCCGCAAGTTCATCCCGGTGATGATCCGCGAGTTCCTGACCTGGGACGAGATGGCGTCGATCGAGGTGAACGCACCGGACCTCCCTGGCATCGTCGTCGATGCCGGCACCACCCGGCAGTATCCGTTCGGCGACAAGCTGGCCCACATCGTCGGCTATGTCGCCCCGCCGAACGAGGCCGATGTGGCGGACGATCCGCTGCTCGGCCTGCCGGGATTGCGCCTCGGACGCGCGGGGATGGAAAAATACCACGACCTCGGCCTGCGCGGCCGGGCGGGATCCGTTCAACTGGAGGTCAACGCCGTCGGCCGCGTGATCCGCGAGCTCGATCGGCAGGAGGGCGTGCAGGGCGAGGATGTCGGGCTGACCCTCGACGCCGGCTTGCAGTAGTCGGTGCTGAACACCCTGGCGGACGAGAGCGCCAGCGCGGTGGTGATGGACTGCCGCAACGGCGAGGTGCTGGCGATGGCCACCAACCCGTCGTTCGACCCGTCGGTGTTCAACTCCGGTGTGTCGCAGGCGCAGTGGCTGGAATGGACCAAGGACCGGCGCACGCCGCTGATCAACAAGGCGACCTCGGGCCTGTATGCGCCGGGGTCCACGTTCAAGATGGCGGTCGCGCTGGCTGCGCTGGAATCCGGATCGCTGTCGCCGGGCGATCATATCAATTGCCCGGGCTACCTGGATCTGGGCGACACGCGGTTCCACTGCTGGCGCAAGGGCGGGCACGGCACGCTCGATCTGCGCGGCGGGCTGAAGAACAGTTGCGACGTGTTTTTCTACGAAGTCGCGCGGCGGACCGGCATCGACCACATCGCGGTGATGGCCAACCGGCTGGGACTGGGGGTGGAGCTGGAACTCGACCTGCCCGGGCAGCGCGACGGGCTGATTCCGACGCGCGAATGGCGGATGGCCAAGGGGCATCCGTGGAACCTTGGCGACACCATCGTCAGCGGCATCGGCCAGGGCTACATCCAGGTGACGCCGCTGCAACTGGCCACCTACGCCTCGCGCATTGCCAGCGGCCGGATGGTTCAGCCGCACCTGACGCGCAAGCTGGCGGGCGTCCTCCAACCCGGCTCGGAAACCGAGGACTGGCCGGTGCTGGGCATGCCGGAGAAACTGCTGCACGCCGTGCGCGAAGGCATGTGGGCGGTGGTGAACGAGCCAGGCGGCACGGCGCCTCTGGCCCGGCTGGCCGATCCCGGGGTGCAACTGGCGGGCAAGACGGGTTCCGCACAGGTGCGGCGGGTGTCGCGCGAACTGCGCGAGAGCGGGCATTTCAACAGCGAGAAGCTGCCGTGGGAATATCGCCCGCACGCCCTGTTCGTCGCCTTCGCACCCTACGATGCGCCGCGCTACGCCCTGGCGGTGGTGATCGAGCACGGCAACGCCGGCGCCGCAGCGGCGGCCCCGATGGCGCATGACATCATGACCGAGACGCTGAAGCGCGACCCCGGCAACCGTACCGAGCCGCCCTCGGCGCAGGTCGCGGAGGTGCGTTCCTGATGGACCGGCGGCTGTGGCGAGAGCCCTCCTTCGACCTGATGGCGAAGATCCTGCAGATCAACTGGATCTACGTCGTGCTGCTGTGCTGCCTGGCGGGTGTCGGCTACACGGCGCTTTACAGCGCCGCAGGGGGTGCGCCCGAGCCTTATGCGACACGCCACGCGATGCGCTTCGCCTTCGGGCTGGTGATCATGCTCACGATCGGCCTGGTTGATATCCGCATCATCCAGAAACTCGCCTGGCCGTCCTATCTCGGATGCATCGTCCTGCTGGTGATGGTGCTGCGCATGGGGCATGTCGGCAAAGGCGCCCAGCGCTGGCTGGAACTCGGCGGATTGCAGCTTCAGCCGAGCGAGATGATGAAGCTGGCGCTGGTGCTGGCGCTGGCGTCGTGGTTCCACCGCGCCTCGTGGGAGCGTATCGGCAATCCGCTGTTCCTGATCCCGCCGGTTATCGCCGTGCTGGTCCCGGTCGGGCTGATCCTGAAGGAGCCGAACCTCGGCACCGCGGCGATCACCGCGATGCTGGGGGGGGCGATTTTCTTCGCCGCCGGGGTGCGGTGGTGGAAGTTCCTGCTGGTGGGGCTGCCGATCCCGCTGCTGGGGCAGTTCGCGTATGCGCATCTGCACGATTACCAGCGGGCCCGTATCGATACGTTCATGCATCCGGAGAGCGACCCGCTTGGTGCCGGCTACAACATCATCCAGTCGAAAATCGCGCTGGGTTCCGGCGGGATGTGGGGCAAGGGTTTTTTGCAGGGCACTCAGGGCCACCTCGACTTTCTGCCCGAGAAACAAACAGATTTCATCTTCACCATGATTGGCGAGGAGTTCGGTTTCGCCGGCGGCGTCGCGGTGATGGGGCTGCTGGCGCTGATCATCATCGGCGGCATGCTGATCGCGCTGCGTTGCCGGCATCAGTTCGGGAGGCTGGTGGCGCTGGGGATTGCCTGCAATTTCTTTTTGTATGTGTTCGTCAACATCGCCATGGTGATGGGGGTGATCCCCGTCGGCGGCGTGCCGCTGCCGCTGGTGTCGCACGGGGGTTCGGCCATGCTGACGGTGATGGTCGGGTTCGGCATCCTGATGTCGGTGCATGTGCACCGGGACGTGGAGTTCAAGGCGACACGGGACGACCGCTAGGGTGGCTGCGCCGGCCGGCATCGTTTGTTCGCAGGTACTGCAAGAAAAGCGGAACCGCAGATGCACGCGGTTCGACGTTTCAACGTGATCGCTCGACACTAAGGCGACGCCCCACAATTACTGCTTCAGGACGACGGCTTGCTAAAACGTTATGGCCCGGCTCGTCCGGGCCACCCCCGCCAGCACGTGCCGCAACCGGTGGCCCGGACGAGCCGGGCCATGACGGCTAGAGGGAGCCGCCGAACTGAAGCGGTCATTCTTGGACGTCGCCGAAGCAACGGCATCGACGCCGTTTCGATCTGCGTGCATTGGCGGTTGAAATTGTTGCCGTCGCCGGTTCGGAGGCCGGCTTTGAAGGACAGCCGGGGCGGTTTCTTGCCATCGGTTCGCCGACTTTCGCCGGTGAGCGGGGCCGGGCCGGCAAGCGGCAAAATCCCCTGCCCCTCCCGCTTGTCTCCGGCGCTGCTGCGCGCCTTCCGTTCGACCACCTATACCACGGCCGGCATCGCTGTCCGCATCGGCCGCCGCTCCCGGGCGGCGGACCGCTTGCTGGTGTCGCACGGCCAGCGTGAAGCCGCGTTCATCACCGCCTGGAATCCATTATCCCGCCGGATGCCGGCGGGCTGGAACCAACGGATGCAGTCCCGGCTTACCCGGGCGGTGGGTCGCTGGCCCGCTCTACCGGCCGGCGGAGGATTGCGCCGCTGGTACGAGGCCCACCTGCTGGTTTTCGCCGCCGAGCGCCGCATGACTGTGCTGGCGCGCCGGTATCGCCAGCACGGGATTGTGGTGATCCGGCTCGGGCAGCCGGCCCGGCTCGTGCTCGTGGCGCCACGACGCTAGCCGTCTACCGCCGGTCCTGCGAATCTCCCGGCCGATCGGCTTTGGCCGCCTCCTCCCGCCGCCGCGCCTGGTCTTTTCGCTTCAGCAGATTTTCCCGCAGGGCCGCCGCCTCCCGCGCCGTGCGTTCGGGCTTGGGCCGAGGTTTCGCCGCGGGCTCTTCGGGCGGCTCGGTCATCCGACCGGACGCTTCAGCATCATCGCCTGGCGCTTGCAGATCGCCACCATCTCGTTGCGCTGGTTCCAGCAGGTGTGTTCGAATTCGACGATCCCGGCGTTGGGGCGCGATTTGCTTTCGCGCAGCCCCAGCACCTTGGTGCGGGCGCGCAGCGTGTCGCCGTGGAACACCGGCTTCGGAAACCTCACCTCGGTGAAGCCGAGATTGCCCGCGGTGGTGCCGGCGGTGGTGTCGTTGACGCTGACGCCAACCATCAGGCCGAGGGTGAAGATGGAGTTGACCAGGCGCTGGCCATACTGGGATTCGGCGGCGAAATGCGCGTCGAGATGCAGCGGCTGGACGTTCAGGGTCAGCGCGCTGAACAGCGTGTTGTCCATCTCGGTCACCGTGCGCGTCCAGGGATGGTCGAACTCCTGCCCGACTGAGAATTGCTCGAAATAGAGTCCCGCCATGTGCCATCGCCTCCGCTTAGCCGAGGGGGACTGAAGCGCATTCGTGGCGGAAAGCCAAGGGTCCCGACGGGGAGCGGGGTGGATCACGCGAAAGTAACATCCTTCGATGCGACCGCGGGCGCGGCGGTGGCGTTGTAAACGGCGGCAACCCGGACACGGGTCTGCAACTTTCAACGGAGGATTTTGGAATGCGCAGAAACGCGCGTTTGCTGCTGACGCTGGCTGCTCTCGTTGCGGCGGCGCCGTTGCTGAGCGCCTGCTATACCACGAAGGGCGCGGGACAGGATCTGAGTGCGGCGGGCAACAGCCTGACCGGCTCGGCTGAGAAGCACACCGACTACAAGCCTTGATCGTTCTTCAACACTGAGAAGGAATGCTGTCATGGATAAGGATCGGGTCGAAGGCGCCGCGCATCAGGCGAAGGGTGCGGTGAAGGAATCGATCGGTAAAGTAACGGGTGACACGAAGACCGAGGCCGAGGGCGCCGCCGAGAAGGCTGCCGGCAAGGCGCAGAATGCCGTTGGCGGATTGAAGGATTCCGCTCGCGAAGCCTTGGACGAGTAGCCGGGTCAGGGGGCCGATATGTCTACGATTCTGCTCGTTGTTCTGATCGTCCTGCTTTTGGGTGCGCTGCCGACCTGGCCGTACAGCGGCGGGTGGGGATACTATCCGAGCGGTGGGCTTGGGCTGGTGCTGCTGGTCGTGATTATCCTGCTGGTGACCGGCCGAATATAGCGGACGGGCGCGGGTCCGCGGCCGGGGCGCCAAGGACTCGCCAGCTCCGCATTCATTGTTTCCGCGAGGCGGCGGCACGGTTTCGCGCCGCCGCCAGCCCGGGCGGTGGCGTGAAACTAGAGACCGCCCAAGAACGCTTTCACATGTGCCGCGATGTCGGCCGCCGCCTCCCCCACCGTCGAATGTGTTGGCACAGGATCCGGAACGTTCGCCAGCCGCACCACGTGGGCGCCGACATCCGCCGCCGCCGTCGGAAGCAGCATCGCCGCTGCGCCAAGCCCTTTCTGCATCCCGTTCGGCGCCCGCGCGGCCGAGCGGTCAAGTTGTTGAGCCGTCGGCGTGATCTGCGGAACCGCTATCGAGGCCGGACCATCGTTGCTGCCGTCACCTGTCAGCGCCCCGAGCAGATCGGGTGCGGCCGCGTCGCGCGGCGTCAGCGATGGAAAACCGAACAGCGTCCGCAGCGTCGCAATGATCGAGGTATGATCGAACGGTGTCTGCCCCGAAGGCCGGACAACCGATCCCGCCGGAACATAAGGCGACACAATCACCGCCGGCACCCGCACGCCAAACCGATCGAACGCAAATCCGCAAGGATTCGGACCCCCGGGAGGCGTCGCGGCAGGCGGAACGACATGGTCGTAGCAGCCGCCGTGTTCATCATAGGTGATGACCAGAAGCGTGTTTTTCCAGCCCGGACCGCCGCGCACGGCATTGTATACGGTCGCGATCAATGCCTCGCCGTAGGCCACGTCGTGCGGCGGATGCTGGTCGTTCGGCATCTGTTTCAGCACGGCGTCAGTGAAGTAACGAGGCTCGATGAAGCTGTAAGCCGGCAGTTTGCCGCGCCTGGCGTCGGCGGCGAAATCCTGTTCGAAAAAGCGGAAATGCGTGAACGCTTCGCCCCACAGCCTGGACAGGGTCGACGATTGCGGAATATCGTGGAAATAAACCCTCCAGTCCTGCCCCGCATCCTCCAGCCGGTTGAAAACCGTCTCCATATCATACGGAAAATGCGTCGGCGAATTGTTGACGTAGCCGTTCGCCGTGCCGGTATGGACGAAGAACCGGTTCGGCCAGGTCTGGCACGGCGCAGAGGCATGCCATTGGTCCGAGACGCCGAACGCCCGCGCCAACCGGCTCAACACCGGCACCTGGTCCGGGGTGAAATAATGCATCGTCGCCGCCGGATCAGGCGCGGGATCGACGGTCGGGTCGGGCGGCGGCTGGCGCATGTAGTTGTCGACAAAGCCACCCATCGCGGGCGCGCCGGTGTTCGGCTGTCCGTCCGCCATGAGGCCGTTGATCTGCATCGCAATGTCGGTGAACAATTCGCCCGGATCAGGATCGGGAATGCAGGCATCGGTCGGCGTCAATTCCGGTGATTTCCATACCGTGACGGTCTGCTGCAATCCTCCGGGCTTGTGCCAGACGTTTTGCTCGGTTCCGTCAAGACCGTTGAACGTCTCATCGCTTTCATACAACATCCCCAGCATCGAATTGAACGAGCGATTTTCCAGCATCAGGACTACGACGTGCTTGATGTCCATCTCGCGCCTCCCTTGACCCGATCACAGCCGAAACGGCCCGGCATGTCCAGGATCGATATGATGGCCGCCGCGCTTGCCGCCCGCTGTGACGCCGGTCACACTGCATGGCAACGGAGGACACCGCATGCAGACAGGCACGCCGCACATCGCGATCATAGGCGCCGGCATCGGCGGCCTGACGGCGGCCGCCTGCCTGCGCCGGGTTGGTATCGACGTCCGCATCTATGAACAGGCAAGAGGCTTCACCCGTCTGGGCGCGGGGATACAGCAGGCGCCGAACGCGGTGCGGGTGCTCTACGAACTCGGGTTGCAGGCCAGGCTGCTGGCGCATGCGTTCCAGCCTGAGAGCAACGACAGCCGCGATTACGACACCGGCGCGTTGACCAATTCGCTGCCGCTCGGCCAGACAGTGCGGGAGCGTCACCGCGTGCCGTATTGCCTGATGCACCGCGGCGACCTGCACGCCATGCTGGCGGAGCTTGTGCCGGGCGATCTCGTGCGCCTGAACCACAAGCTGACGGGCCTCGATGCCGACCCGTCCGGAACGGTCCGGATGACGTTCGCCAATGGCGAAAGCGCCGAGGCCGATGCCGTCATCGGCGCTGACGGCGTTCATTCCGTAGTGCGCGAGCTCATGCTGGGCAAGGAACAACCGCGCTACACCGGCCGCGTCGCCTACCGTACTGTCTTTCCAACCGCCCTGCTGAACGGCCTCGATCCCTATCCGTGCGTCAAGTGGTGGGGACCGGACCGCCATATAGTCAGCTACTTCGTCAACCCGCGCCGCGATGAGCTGTATTTCGTCACCAGCACGCCCGAACCCGAATTTTCCGTCGAATCCTGGTCCTCCAAGGGCGACCTGGATACGTTGCGTGCCGCTTACGACATGTTCCATCCGCAGGTGCGGGCGATCCTCGCCGCCTGCCCGGACGTCCATAAATGGGCGCTGGTCGAGCGCGATCCGCTGCCAGGCTGGGTCGAGGGCAACGTGGCGCTGCTCGGCGACGCCTGCCACCCGATGACGCCGTACATGGCGCAGGGCGCGGCAACCTCGATCGAAGATGCGGCGATCCTGTCCCGCTGCCTGGACGGCGTGGACCGCGACGGGGTGCATGACGCGCTTCGGCGATACGAAGCGGCGCGCAAGCCGCGCACCTCCCGCATCCAGCAGACTTCAGCGCGGAATACGTGGCTGCGGGAACCGCACGATGCCGACTGGGTCTATGCTTACGATGCGTGGACTGCTCCGTTATCGCAATGACGCTTGCTCAATACAGTGAGAAGACAGTCGCCAGAAGGCCGTTGACACCATCGTGAAAATCGCCGGGCCGCGGGTTCGGTTGAAGCGTTATGGCACCGCGCTCAGATAACCGTCCGAGTAAGAAGAGGTGACAAATCGTGCACAAACTGTCATTCGCGGCCGCACTTATGTCGGCTGGCCTGCTGGCATCGTCCGTCGCCTTCGGCCAGCAAACGCCGAATAAAGAGGCCCAACCCGCGCAGAACTCGCAAACCGCAACCAAGCAACACACTCAATCCGACCCGAGCGGCCAGTACAACTTCCCGACGCCCGGCGGCAAGTATTCCGATCGGCCAACGAAGCAGCGGGCGGAAGGTACGGACGCGACTGGATTGAATCACTAGTCTGTTGTTTTCAAGCAACAAATAACAAGTGAAGCAACCCGGCAAGGGGCCGTTGGCGGAATTCGCGCCAGCAGGCCCCTTGCTGTTTGCCCGTCAAAGCCGCCGCCCTGGCAACGCCGCTGCGTCGAGACTAAGACCATGACCGGCAAAGGTATCGGTATCAAATCGTGATTTGCTTGCTCTGCAACAAGACGAGCGATTCGCCATGCCCTGGAACGAAACCGATCGAGAAAAATATGCCGTTATCCGCACACGGTGGGCAAGCGACCTATCGGACGCCGAGTTCGCTGCAGCTATCTGTTGCCCGGCCGGCGTCGAGAAGCTTGCGCAACGCCGTAATCCGTGCCCGGGCGGGGCTACCGCTTCGTCGCACCCGTAACGCGACTTTCGGACCCGGATCCGGCCGAGCTTCCGCGGCAAAGTGTCCGCGACCCGATGCCGTCAAACGGGTCAGCCGCGTCCGCGCAACCGGGACCGGAGGCGCCGTCACCGGATCTCGTGCAACCGCCTCACGGAGACTGCCCCGGCGATGATCCACGAACGCCCGCCGCGGCAGGGCAAGCGAAACCGCACCACAGGCCGCTGGAAGCACGACCGCCCGAACGCCGGCAAGTTACGATCATGGCATGAGACGTGGCCGGTTTCGCGGCGCTCTCCGGGCGACTCGCGTGATGTCGTTACCTCGTGGCACTGTTACTGTTCTGATATAATCGGGCTACCCCGGGGCCACCTCGCCACCGCCTCGATCCCGTGGCGCGCTGGCCTATTTCGGCTTTCCCGGGGCTGATGAACATGACGTCGGGCGCGCCGTCCGGGCCGGCCTTGCGCTGGTCGAGGCAGCGCTGAAGCTTACGACGGCGGCAGGTGTAGCCTTGCACCCGCGTGTGGGGACCGCCACCGGAATGGTGGTCTCCGCGCTTGCGGGCGGGAAGGCGCTGCCCGGACCGATGGCGTGCCGCTGTTTGTCGAGGAGCTAACCAGATCAATTCTCGGATTGGGTGAGCTGAAGCAGGCCGGCGATCATTACGAGTCCTCCGATTCGGCTCGCACCGTCACGATTCCAGCCACGTTGCGGGACTCGCTAATGGCGCGGCCGGATCGGGCCTTGCCGGTGAAGGAGATCGCACCTCCGCTAACCGATTCCAATGACTTGCAAAGTTCTAAAACGCACACACTAAACCCCATGGATTCTGTCGGGTCTAGGAGAACGAGTACAGGTCCACGGGTGCCCGCTGCATGGCAGCCATATATTCGCCCGCGGGCGGATACCAGCCCTGCCCCTGGCTCCCGTTCCAACTAATTCTCTTCCCGTCCCCCGCCCATTTTATCAGGCGTTCACGCGTCCTGCGGATATAAGCGCCCGACAGACACGCCGTGTTCAGCCAGGGATCGATGATCAGATGATTCTGCGCGGCCTTGCAGAAACCGAACAACGTCTGGGCAGAGCGATTTGCACGCGGTATGACAGCGTCCGCGACGAGACAGAAAACATGCTGACCCGGACTGGAAAGAATCCCGATATAGATTTGGTCGGCGGGGATGTGTTCGCACTCATTGGCCAGGTACGCAGCCATATCCGCCATTTCGCCGCAATTTCCGGACCTCACGTCAGCTTTCAACTGCAAAAGGTGAATTGCATAGTTTGCGGAGCCGAGCTTCTCACTTCTTTTAAAGTCGTTTTGAATCTCGTAAAGGCAAAATTGTGCGGCATACTGATCGCGCTCCCGCTTATCTGCTTTGTTATCCTCGCGTGTAACGGTGCCTCCCATGTCCGATGTATAGAGCTTGTTACTACTCTTTCTACCCTCCATGAAATAGCGTCTTACCAGTTCTTTGACGCGCTGTCCCATTAGTTCGTCCGGCATTCTCGTACCTCCCACTTTTAGCGGCGACGTTGATCTTCTCTCCAGCTGCCCTCACCGGCTCCAGGCAGGGGTGGGTTCGACGCCAGCGACAAGCATCGCATCCCGCCGCCGCGTGAGCGCCCGGGTACCGTCGGATTTCGAAACGCAGACATAACCGATGAGCATCGCGGAGCCGCCATAAAAGAAAGACCCTGCCGACTTCCGATCCTTTCCGCAATGGGCTTTCCGGCGATTTTCAACCGCTCCGGACAGACCTTCGTGACCTCAAGAAGAACGGCGATTTTCTGCTAACCGGCGCCACCGCCGCATGGCTGCCCTGGCACAGGAGAAGCTGCGGAAGGGTGCGGTTGTCTCGCCTCTACGAATCCCGCGATGCTGGACGCCGGGTTCCGGCCGCGCATCGCCCGGCGCCCGCGCAAAACGCCGACCGCGACTTGAACCACGGCTCACGCGGCCCGCACCCCCTCGACGAACCGGTTCACCGCCTCCGACAGATGCTCCGCCTGCCGCGAGCACTGTGCAGATCTGACCATACCGGCTCATGGTCTCCGGCTGGCCGGCTCCATCGGCGCCGGCAGCGTCCGGGTCATCTCGCCCGCGGCGTCATCGGTGGCGACCAGCAGATCGGCGGAAGCACCCGGGCGAGCTGACAGCGGTAAACCAGGGTTTCGTCTTCGCCAGGTCGCGTTGCGCCCGCGGCCGGGCGGCGACCTCCAGCACCTGCCGGTGCACAGACTCCGCCGTGTCGCCGAATTTGCCTTACATCGGGTTAATGCGAGGGAATTCGATAACGGGCCCTGTCAGGGCCCCGGAAGCCAGCAAGATACGCACCACAATGCCCCGCAATGGCCGCCGAACGTGGCGGAACCTATCATGTAATCAACGGTTAAGCGCTGATTCCTAATGTTTCCTCGAAGCCTCCACGGCGCTTCTCGGCCCTCGCCCTTCTCCGCGTTGAAATGAAGCAAGGAGGCCCGCACGCGCCGGCGACACTGACCCCCAAATCTGCAACCACCCGGGCACCGACGAACAGGGGTTCCCCCGTCACGCGCATGAGTGCTATGCTCTTTTAGATATCCACGCGAAGATCGTTGCGCCCCGTAAAGCTCGGGTCGCAACAAACGAAAGACCCGGAATGGCCAGCTTCGAAAAGATTTTCCGCATCCCGTCCGAACATAGCCTCAAGATCAAGTTCCACAGCTACGGCGGCAACCGACCGGAAACCTGGAGCCATGTGGAATACGACGAGACCGGACACTTCGTTGCCCGCTACGAAAGCCGGGTCGTCCGCAACGACGACGGCAAGCCGATCAGCAACGGTTGGAAGAAGTTCGATATCAACAGCGTGCTCGTCGCGTCCGACAGCGCCTCGCCGGACTAGCCGGCACGCTCGAACACCAGCAGGCAATAGCGCATCGCCCCTGTCCGGTACGCGATCATGATCCGCACCATGGTCAGCGCGAAAATCCGGTCGGTCGCCGAACCGTTCAGCAAAAACCGCACATACCGCCGATCCGCGAAGAGCTTGCCGAGCATGCGGGCGACGCAGATCGACCAGGTTCGCCGGACATGGCCGGACAGGTCCTCGACCCCGGTCACGCGAAATCCGGCCTGTTCGCCGAAGCGCCGGTAATCCGCCTCGTTCCCCATACCCGGCAGCCGTCCCTCCCGGCAGATCGGCTCCAGCAGATGGCGGACCTCGCGCGGGCTTGGATCATCGCAGGCCAGCCAGGCACAGACCGCCAGCACGCCGCCCGGCTTCAACGTCCGGAACGCTTCATCGAAGAAGCGCTGCTTGTCCGGCATGTGCTCGGAACTTTCGATTGAATACGCGCGGTCGAAACTTGCCGGGGCGAAGCCGTTGCCGAGCCAGTCTTGCAGTTGGATGGAAACCCCCGGACACGCCGACGCGCGAGCCCGGGCGAGGTCCGCCTGCGCCTCCGACACCGTAACGCCGGTGACCGTCACCCCGTGATGCTGCGCCAGATACCGCGCCGTGGCGCCGTAGCCGCACCCGATGTCGCAAACATGCTGCCCGGGCGACAGGCGCAACCGCCTTGCGAGCAGGCCGATCAGGGCCTCGGCGGCTTGCTCGGGGGTTTCCCGGCCGGTTTCCCAATAGCCGTGGTGGACGTGCTCGCCCCAAATCTCGCGGTAGAAGCTGTCGAGTTCATCGTAGTGCGCTGCCACCGCGACGGTGGACTGCGGTCGGTTCGGAACGATCACGCGCCTGCCTTTCGTATCCGGGGATCCCGCAACCGCGATCAAGTGCGCGGCGCCTGAAGCCGATATAGCGCGGCCGATGCCTGATGCGGGAGCCAGCCTTGAACCCAGTGGCCAAAGCGGTGTGGTTCATCGAAAGCCACGTCGCGGACGAAGTGACATTGACGGATATCGCCGCCGTCGCCGGACTGTCGCGGTTTCAGATGGTGCGCACATTCGGGATGACGACCGGCCATTCGGTCATGCGCTACGTCCGCGGGCGCCGGCTGACCGAGGCCGCGAAAGCCCTGGCGAAAGGCGCGCCGGACATCCTGACCGTCGCGCTCGACGCCAGGTACGGATCGCATGAGGCATTCACGCGGGCGTTCCGCGACCAGTTCGGGCTGACCCCCGACCGGGTGCGCGCCCGCGGTAGCCTGGAAACACTGCAACTGGTGGAGGCTTTTGCGATGGAAGAGACGGCGAAGACGACACTGCAACCGCCCCGGATGGTCGATGGCGGTCCGCTGCTGATCGCCGGCCTGAAGGAGCATTTCCGGTTCGAGGCGCTGGCGGCTCTGCCGAACCTGTGGCAGCGATTCGGCCTCCATCTCGGCACCGTCCCGGGCCAGATCGGCCGCGCCGCCTATGGCGTTTGCTTCAATAACAGCGAGGACGGTTTCGATTATATCGCCGGGGTGGAAGTTCGGGACGAAGACGCGGTACCGAAAGAGTTCGCGCAACTGCGCCTCGCCCGGCAGCGCTATGCGGTGTTCCAGCACGCCGATCATGTTTCGACGGTGCGTGGCACGTTCATGGCGATCTTCGGCGTCTGGCTACCCGGATCGGGGCTTCAGTCCGCCGATGCACCGGTGTTCGAGCGGTATGACGAACGCTTCGATCCGCGCACCGGCCGGGGCGGGTTCGAGGTTTGGATTCCGGTCAGTGCGAAGAGTTCGGTGCCAGGCTAATCCCAGTCCCCGTTGGGAGCGACTCACAGCATAAATCGTCATGGTCCGGCGCAGTGCGTGCCGCCACCGCCAGAACCTGCCGCGAAAGATGGCCCGGACATGCCGGGCCATGACGGTGGAAGGAGGCTCGATAAAGCGTTGCCTAAGTCCGGGCCCCGGAGTTCGTCAGCAGCTCATCCGGAAGCCAGACCCGATCGACCTTCCATTCGCCGTGGCGCAAAGCCAACTCCAACTTGATCGGGTTGGCCTGGCCGCGCGCCTGCAAACTGACCGTGAACGTCGTCGGGCTGTCGAAGAACGCCCAGTTCACGCTCACGTCCGCCGGCTGCTGAGCCGGCGCGGGCTGCTCATGGACCGCGGGATCGAATGAGCGCCGCTTGGATGGGTGGGTTTCGATCCCGGTGGCGGCCAACAGCGCCTGAGGGGTAACCGCCTGGTCGATCGCATTCGCAGCGATGCCACGCATAAAAGAAGCGCCGAACGGCGGCAGGGTTGAGTCGGTCTTCGGCCCCGGATCATCGACGACCAGGTCGCAGACGTCTTCCTTGATGCCTTCGCGCACCGACGGCCAATCGACCAGGGATTCGAGCGTTGCGGCATCAGATCCCTGAATCGCGACGCCGAGACGGTAGAGCGTCACATACGGGTACGCAACATACGCCACAGCGACTGTCAGAACCGCCGCTACAGCCGACCATTTGGCCCGATTCCACATAGCTGCATCCTTTACAGTGCATGCCAGCCCAAACGCTCAGGCACGCGGCTCTTTCCGTCAACCCATCGTCAGCTTATGCCACAAATCGTTGAGCAAAAGTTAACGCCAAAGTGTGCCGACCAGTTTTTCGTAGATCAAGGGATCGGTAACGCCCTCGGTGCCGAAACAAAGCACGCGGCTGCTCCGGTCGAGAGACAAAGCTTCGCGTACAATCGTATCGCCTGCGGCCAGCAAGACTCCAGCCACCCCAGCAACTCCCGATTCGCCGATCGGCAACCCGGCGCGTGCCAGCTGCCGCAGCGAGTCGATCGCGGCCTGGTCCGGGATCGTCATGAACGCGAAAGCCGCTCGTTCCAGTTCCTGCCAGGCGAGAAGGCTAGGCTCGCCGCAGGCCAGGCCAGCCATGATGGTGTCGAGACCGCCCCGAACGGCGGTTAGCGTGCCCACGGCGGCACTGCGGAAGAGGCATGCAGCCTGTTCCGGCTCGACCACCACCAGCCGGGGCGAGGCGCCGAAACGCGCGCGGATTTGTACCGAAACCGCGGCGGCGGCACCCCCTACCCCGGCCTGGACGAAGACATGCGTCGGTGGCGCGCCGCACCATTCGTCCGCCGCCTCGTCCGCCATCAGGCGGTAGCCCTGCATGACGTCGCGCGGCACCTCCGTGTAGCCGGGGTACGAGGTGTCCGAAACCACGAACCAGCCTTCGGCGCGGGCCCGGCGGTCGGCTTCCCGTACCGCGTCATCGTATGTGCCGGGAACGCGAACGACCTCGGCGCCGAGCGCCGCGATCGCGTCTACGCGGCCCTGGCTGACCGTTGCATGCACGAAGATCACGCACCGGCAATGGAAACGTTGCGCGCCCCATGCCGCCGATCGGCCGTGGTTGCCGTCGGTGGCGCAGGTGACGGTGATCGTGCGCGTGACTTCGCGGTACCGGCCGTCCGCCAGGGCGTCCGGTGGCGCGGTGATGCCACGCCGCGACAGTTGCGCGGACAGCAGCATCCCGACGGCGTACGCCCCGCCGAGCGCCTTGAAGCTGCCGAGGCCGAACCGGCCGCTCTCGTCCTTCATCCGCAGCGTTGCAACGCCGGCCTCGGCGGCGAGATCCGCCAGGTCGCGCAGCGGCGTCGGTTCGTAGCCGTGCCAGGCGGTGATGGCCGCCTTGGCCCTGCGGAAGCCACCGGCCGGCAGGACGATCACCCCCGGCACGCCGTGGCGCGGATTGATCAGTATTCTCGCATCGGTTTGCATGCGCCCACCGTGAACCGCCCGCGGCGGAGGCGCAATTGGCGGGTCAATCCCTGCCGCGGGCGCGCAACCCATTGCCTTTAAAGAACGTCAGCGACCGCCTCCCGGTATCGTTTCATTGCGGCGAGATGATCCGCGATCGTGCGGCCCGCGATACGCGTGTGATGGCGGCGATCGAAGGTCGTGGTCAGGCAGATGTGGCTGGCGCCAGCCTGCTTCCAGAACGCGACCTCGCGCCGCCAGTCCGCCTCGGCACCCTGCCCGCACGATGTCCAGACCTCGATCCCGATCGATGCGGGATCGCGTCCAGCGGCTTCCGTCAGGCGGCGGAGATCGGCGAATATATCGAGCGCAGATTGATCCGGCGGATAGGCGTTGGGCATCCAGCCGTCGCCCCATTGGGCGATGCGCGGCAGCGTGTGCTCGTGGTGCCCGCCGTACCACAAGGGAATGCGGCCCGACGCCGGGCGCGGATTGATCCCGGCATCCTCGATCGTGTGATACTTCCCCTTGAACGTAACATGCGGCTCCGCCCACAGCGCCTGCATCACCCGGGCCTGTTCCTCCGACCGTCGGCCCCGGTTATGGAAGTTCTCGTTCAGGCCGGTGAATTCCACCGGGTTCCAACCGACGCCGATGCCCAGGCGAAAGCGGCCTGCCGACAGGACATCGAGGCACGCCGCCTGTTTCGCCACCAAAGCGGTCTGACGCTGCGCCACGATCAGCACGCCGGTCGAGAAAGTCAGTTTGGTTGTGATCGCCGCGAGATATGACAGCAAAACGAACGGATCGTGGAACATCCCGTCAGCGATGCCGCCACGTGACTCGGCGCCCGCTTGCGGACCGGAGCCCAGCACATGGTCAGGCGCCTCCAGGAAATCATAGCCGAGGACTTCAAGCGACAGCGCGAAGTCGCGCACCAGCGACGGATCGCCGCCGGTGTCGGTGAACGGCACAAGCACACCAAGCTGCATGGTCAAAGATCCCCCTCCAATACCGCCTTGATCTTTTCCGGCGCCACGCCGATCGGCGGGATCCCGGCGCGTTCCTGCTGAAGCAGCGCGCTGACGCGGGAATCCCGCGTTCCCCACCCGCGATTCAGCGCCTCGGTCAATTCCATCAGCGCCAGGTTGGTCAGACGCATCGGCACCTGCACCTCCCGCGCCAACTGGCAGGCCAGCGAGACATCCTTGTGCAGCAACCGCAACGCGAAATCGGCGGGGTCGTAGCTGCCGGTGAGGAAATGATCCGCCAAACGATCGAACATCCGGTTGCGACCGGATGCACCCTGCCGCACCGCCTCGAACAGCGCCAGTGGCTCGACACCAGCCTTGATGCCCATGGTGAAGACTTCCGCCAGCACCACGTTCACCGCCGCCGAGGACGCGTTATGCACCAATTTGGCAATCGATCCGCTGCCGATCGGCCCGATATAGGCAGCCTGGTCGCCCATCGCGGACAGAACGGCGTGGTATCGGTCGAACACCGCCTTGTCGCCGCCTACCCAGATGGCGAGCCGGCCGCTGTTCGCACCCTTTGGCCCGCCGCTGACCGGCGCGTCGAGAAAGTCGATGCCATCCTCGGCGAAGCGTGCGTGCAATGCGCGGACGACGTCCACCGCGTTCGTTGACAGGTCAAACCAGACCGCGCCGCGGCGGAAACCTGCGATCAGGCCATCCTCGCCAAGACCAACCTTCTGAACGTCAGCCGGGGTCGGCAACGACGTGAACACCAGATCGCAGGTTTCCGCGACAGCCCGGGGCGTTTCCGCCCAGGCAGCGCCGGCGCCGAGGTGCTTCGATGCCGCCTGGCGGGTGAGATCGTGCACCACCAGCTCATGCCCGGCCTTTTGCAGGTTGGACGCCATCCCGGCCCCCATCATGCCGAGTCCGATGAAACCGATTTTCATTGCCCTTGCCTCCCCGGCTTTTCGCCGCCATCAGCTTACCTGTTACGGGGGAAAGGGAAACACGCGCATGGTTACCGGAGCCAACACGCCGCTGACGGTCGATCTGACCGGATACAAGGTGGCGATCTCCGCCGGGGCGAACGGCATCGGCAAGGTCATGGCCGACAGTTTTGTCAATTGCGGCGCCCGGGTGTTCATCAGTGATATCGATGCGGCCGCGGTGGGGTCGTGCGGCCACCCGGGCATGGTGTCCGATGCGGGCGATGCGGCACAGTGCGAGGCGTTCGTCGACGCGGCGGTGCGGCACCTCGGCGGCCTGGACGTGCTGGTCAACAACGCCGGCATCGCGGGGCCGACGGCCCTGGTGGAGCATGTGACGCCGGAGCAGGTGGAGGCGACGCTGCGAATTGATGTCGCATCGATGTTCGCGATGTCGCGCCGCGCGATTCCCGTGTTACGCGCGAATGGCGGCGGCGCCATCATGAATCTGTCTTCGGCCGCCGGGCGGTTCGGGTTTCCCTTGCGCGCGCCCTATGCGGCGGCGAAATGGGGGGTTATCGGGTTTACCAAGTCGCTGTCGATCGAACTCGGCCCGGACGGGATTCGGGTGAATGCGATTCTGCCGGGGCCGGTAGACGGGCCGCGCATCCGGGCTGTCATCAAGGCGAAGGCCGCGGCGGCGTCGATTTCTGAGAATGAAATGACGGAGCGGACTGTGGCTACGACCAGCTTGAAGTGCTTTGTTACGCAACAGGATATTGCTAACATGGCGCTGTATCTTGCCAGCCCGTTTGGGGCGACGATCAGTGGGCAGGCGATCAGTGTGGATGCGGATATGCAATATACGATGTAGTGCCGATCGAGGGGCGGTCAGGGGTTGGCGGGTTCTCACGGATTCCATACCCGTCCGGGTTGACTGCGCCTCTCGGCCCGCGCCCCACCGCTACGTCTTTAGCTTGTATACTCAATGGCTTGGATGGCTGGCCTGCGCCCGCCATAAGGACGGTGAGGACCGTGCCCTGCGGGTCAAACCTAAGGCCGATTGATCTGTCGTCGGCGTCGAGCCAGGGGTCGTCCGCCGAAAAAGGTATCGACGTGTGACCTTCGAGACACCATTTTCTCTGACAAAGAGGGTCTCCATCATCGGCCTGTCATGAAAGGGATCAGCCATGAAGCGCACGATCGCCTTGACCATCGCGGCCGCCGTTCTGGTAGGCACAGCGGCACCGTCGGCGTCGGCCCAGCGGCGGGGCGGCTATTACGGCTACCATGGTGGCTATGGCTACCATGGTGGCTATGGCTACCATAACGGCTACCGCTACGGGTATCGCGGCGGGTATGGCTGGGGATGGTGGGGGCCGGGCATCGCACTCGGCGTCTTGGGAGGGGCGTTGCTGGCGCCGCGCGTCTATGTGCCACCGCCGCCGGTCTACTATGCGCCGCCTCCAGCCTATTACCCGCCGCCGGGATACTATGCTCCGCCAGGATACTATCCACCGCCGGGATACTAAGGAGGCAACCATGAATCGCATGTTCGCGCTCACAATTGGCGCCATGATCCTGGCGTGCACGACGATTTTTCCGGCGATCGCCCATGGCGGCGGTTGCGGCCATGGCGCAGGACCAGGCGCCGCGGCTGGGGGTGGCGGCGGCTGGCATAGCGGTTACGTTTGTAAGGTTCGGCCGGGATCGTGCTGATGCCGGGCATCACCGCCGCGATGATCGAGCCAGCTCGGCGAGCGGAGTTCGATTACTATCGATCCGGCCGATAGCGCAGCGAGGGCATGCCGCCACCATGGCGGTGTTCGAGCAGGCAGAGGCCGAAGGATCGAACCCACGCTTGTAGCACGCGCGAAGCAAGCCTCGCCGATTTTGCAAGCCCGCTGCCGCCGTTCCGTCGGCTGGTTCGCACGTTTGTTCCAACTGTGGCTTGCAGGAGACGCAGCGCTACCGTCCGGGTCCATTTGAGTATCGATAAAGGAGTTTTGGGTAAAATTCAGGGTCATGCTTTCTGCCGGTCTTCCGTCCGTTCCCTACGTTCTCCATGGCTATACTCTAGTACACCTGCTGTTGGCCAGTCCAAGTTGCGCAGAAATCAATTTGCGCAGAAACCGGTGCCTCCTGCAATGCGGCCTGGATAAGCGGGATGGTGGCGACATCGTGTTCCTTGCTGCCGCTCAATTGCAATGCGGCCCCCTCCTGGCAACGCAGGGGGGCCGGCAAGATCAGCGCGGCTCGCCGCCCTTCGAACCTGCTTGCGAACCGCACCCCGAGCGCGCACTTTGGATCGCCGACGCATGCCTCGCTGGTCGTCGGTGAATCATTGCAAGAAACGAAAAACGGAGGAGGCTATGTCTCACTTCATGATACGTTGGCAGTTTACCGACGCCTCGGCCAAAGCGCTGGTTGGGAAGCCGCACGATCGCACCGGCGCGGCAAGCGCGCTCGTCGAGGGTTTCGGCGGGAAACTGCATAGCTACTACATCTCATTCGGCGAATACGACGGGGTTGCGATCTGCGAATTCCCGGACAACACCGCCGCCGCCGCATGCTCGATGGCCGCCGCCGCGACCGGTGGCTTCGCCCGCTTCGAGACGACGACGCTGATGACCGCCCGGGAAGCCGAGGCGGCGATGAAGCGGGCGCACGACACAAAGGTCGGATATAAGCCGCCCAACGCCTGATCCGGAGGCTCAGCCGCGCGGCATTTGGGCAAGCTCGGATGGATGCTGCGCGGCGATCCGCTTTCGCCGGGAGGATCCCGGCTGAGCCCCCCCGCTCGGGTCGACGCGACGGAATCTCGCGTTGCGGACGTGCGACTGACTTGTCATGTGGGGGTTGCGCCGACACGACCCGCAACCGCTGCCGTTCGAGATTGCCTGAGCAGAGTCATCGCCTCTCGAACACACCCCGCAAGCAGCAAGCTTGCGGGTGGTTTTCGTGCGTATCCTCAACCTATCTCAAGCGGTGGCGCCACGTTCCGATCAATCCGTGCATGAATCAGTGCACTCCGTGCGAACGAACAGCGCCCGCAACGCCGGAGCTCCCCCCGGGGAGTCAATCCCCCCTAAACTCCGGCGCCCGCTTCTCCAGGAATGCGTTGACTGCCTCCCGATGATCCCCCGTCGCATGCGCCAACGCCTGTAAACTGGCCGACAGCTCCAGCAGCGTATCCAGCCGCGAATGCCGCCCCTCAATCAGCAACCGTTTCGCCATACGCACCGCATACGGGGGATTGACCGCGACCCGTTTCGCCAGCGCCTTCGCCGCATCCAGCAGATCGGCATCCGGCACCACCCGAGACACCAGCCCGCAGGCCAGAGCCTCCGCCGCATTCAGCATATCGCCGGTAAACGCCATCTCGCACGCTTTCGAGTACCCAACGACCCGAGGCAGCAGCCACGCCCCGCCATCCCCCGGCACAATCCCCACCTTGACGAAACTCTCGGCAAATCGCGCACTTTCGCCAGCGATCCGCATGTCGCACATGCAAGCCAGATCCAGTCCCGCGCCAATCGCCGGACCGTTCACTGCCGCAATGATCGGGACATCCAGCTTCTCGAACGCCAGCGGAATGCGCTGGATGCCGAACTTGTAATAATGCGGCGTCCGCGCCGGCTGCTCGGACCGGACCTCGAGCGCCTTTTGCATCGCCCGCAAATCGCCCCCGGAACTGAAGGCGGTTCCGGCGCCGGTCAGGATCGCCACGCGCGCGGAAGTGTCCTGGTTGAGCCGCTCGATCGCCGCCACCAGCGCATCGACCGTTTCGCGCTCGGAGATCGGGTTGCGCATCGCCGGATCGTTCAAAGTAATCGTAACGATCGGCCCGTCCTGCCGGTACAGCACTTTGTCGCTCATGAGTTCGTGTCCTTTTAGCGAAGTCCAAGCCCACGCGCGATGATGCCGCGCAGAATCTCCCGCGTGCCGCCGCGCAGCGAAAACGACGGCGCATGCATCATTGTGTGGGCCAGCACAGAGGAAAACGCCTCGGTCGATGATGCATCCGGTTCGGCATCGACCAACTGGCGCGCGATCTCCGGAATTTCCTGCTCCACCATGGCGCCGAGGTCCTTTACCAGGGCCGCCTGCAAGGCCGGGTTCTCGCCGTTCTGTAACATCCCGGCAACGGAACGGGACAGCCGCCGCAAGGTCATGATGTGCGCAGTCAGCCGGCCGATCGCCACCGCCGCGGCATCGGACGGATCGGGACCCAGCGCGCGCACCAGTTCGACGAACAGCCAGAAGGACGACAGGAAACGTTCCGGCCCGCTGCGCTCGAATGCCAGTTCGCCGGTCACCTGGTTCCAGCCATCGCCCTCCCGCCCCAGCAGCGCGGTGTCTGGCAGGAAGGCGTCCTGGAACACGACCTCATTGAAATGATGTTCCCCGGTCAGCGCGAGGATCGGCCGGATCGTCAATCCGGGTGTGGCGTGCAGATCGACCAGGAACTGGCTGACGCCGCCGTGGCGGTCCTCGGCCGGGCCAGTGCGGCACAGCAGGATCATGTAATGGGATTTGTGCGCGAAGCTGGTCCAGACCTTGGTGCCGTTGACCAGGTAGCCGCCTTGCACTTTTGCCGCCCGGGTGCGCACCGAGGCGAGATCGGAGCCGACATCCGGCTCGCTCATGCCGATGCAGAAGAACGCTTCGCCGGCGGCTATGCGCGGCAGGATCTGCTTCTGCTCCTCGGTGCCGACCCGCAAAATCAACGGTCCGGACTGCCGATCGGCGATCCAGTGGAGGGCGACGGGGGCGCCGGCCGCAAGCATTTCCTCGAGCACGACGTAACGTTCCAGCGAGGAGCGCTCGTGGCCGCCGTGCTGCTTCGGCCAGGTCATGCCGATCCAGCCGCGCTGGCCCATTTTGCGGCTGAAATCGTGGTCCATGCCGGTCCAGGATTCGGCCCGCTCGACCGGCTTGCGCGTGGCCAACTCGACGCGCAGGAAGTCGCGGACTTCGTGACGGAGGGTTTCGGCTTCCGCGCATGGCGGCGGGGGCGGAAAGCTGAACACGTTCACCGGTTCGGTCCTCGGCTGTCGATTACCAGCCGGTAGCCCGCGCGCGGGAGAGGGTCAAGACGCTGAAGGCGCGCCGCTTTCAGAGCGGTAAGCCGCGGCCGGTGGGACGGCCGCGGCGACCATGCGGTTCAAATAACATTCACGCCGATACTGACAGCAACAGGTATTGAGTATCAGCGAACTCCGATATCAGTGGTTCGCCGCATACGGCAGCAGCGGAACGAGCATCAGGCCGACGGCGAGGATTGCGGCGGCCCAGTCAAGACGGGAGAGGGAAATCCGGGACATGGAAAGCTCCTGTTTCAAGGTGAACCGTTTCGAGGTCTACCGCGCGGGCAACCGCCCTGTTCGCGATGGAATTAACAATGGGTAGTTTTCGAAGTCCGCCAAGATGCCGATGCAAGAAAAAATTGAAAATATCGGAGTAACCCAAGTTGACGGTGCGGGTGTTAAGCCAGCCTGACACTCCGGACGGCGGTGCGGCAACCACGATCCGCGGGAATTCCGTTGATACTCCTGAATATTCCGGGCAATGCGGTGCCGTGTCCGACACGTCGCCTATACAGCCGCCGATCGGCCGGCAATCACCCGCCGCCGCTCTGCGCCGATAACGTTTTCGTTAGACTGGAACTCGCTCATAACCCCGCCCCTTCCCCCCGGCCGGCGCGATACTTGCGCGGCCCCGGCGAATGCGGCCACCATCGCGGTTCGCATTTGAACAACGGAGACAATCGCATGTCCGCGGCCCTGCAATTGCAGTCCGATATCTCAGACGCCGAATGGCAGACCCGCTGCGACCTCGCGGCGCTGTACCATGTCGTGCACCATCTTGGCTGGACCGACCTGATCAATACCCACATGTCGGCGCGTGTCCCCGGCGAGCCGGAGCACTTCCTGATCAACAACTACGGCGAGATGTTCGACGAGATCACCGCATCCTCGCTGGTGAAGATGGACATGGTCGGCACCGTACCTGACGCCCGGGGGCGCCTACAACGCCGCCGGCTTCACCATCCACAGCGGTGTCTACAGGGCGTGTCCGGATGCCAACTGCGTGCTGCACACGCATACCCGCGCGGGCGCCGGCGTCTCGCTGCTGCGGCGCGGCCTGCGCCCGATCAGCCAGGACTCGCTGCATGTGATCGACGACGTGGTTTATCACGAGTACGGCGTCCCGGCGTCGGAGGAGGAATGCGAGGCGCTCGGCCGGAGCTGCGCCAACGGAAGCTGCGTGGTGCTGCTGAACCACGGGCTGCTGACCCGCGGCGAGACCATCCATGGCGCGCTGATGCGGCTCTATATGCTGGAGCGGGCGTGCGAGCTGGAGCTGATCGCCCGGCAGTTGGATGAAAAGCCGGCGATCATCGACCAGTACGTGCAGCGCAAGGCCGCCGAACGGATGCGCAAAATGCGTCCTACTGCGGAATACGGCCTGAACGAATGGAAGGGACTGGTCCGCACGGTGGAGCGGCGCGGCGCGGATTTCCGCCGCTGAACTCAGCGGCGGGCTTCCCGTGACGGCGTGGATGGTTCATGGAGACGGCCATCCACGCTGTTTTCAGTCCGGAGTCCTCCTTGACCGAGCCGCTTTGCCTGACCGACCTGCATGAGGCCTCGCCGGGGCTGCGCCGCATGGCGCACAGCTACACGACATCGGGCACCATGATCCGGTTCGCCGGACGCGGCCTGCAGGTTTCGCGCGAGCTGTTGAGCGCACTTCCCCGGGACCTGATCGCGGCGTTCCGCCGGACGCCGTACGTGCCGCTGCGCATGGAGGACGGGGTGCGGCCGGCGCGGGACGCGAGGCAGATCGCGCTCTATGTGCACTATTCCGCCAGCGGCCAGGTTTCCGAAATGGTGCGCCGGCAGCTTGCCCTGGTCGAACGGTTCGGGTTCGCCATCGTCTTCATCTCCATGGCGGCGCGCATCCCGGAGGACGACTGGCAGGCCGTGCGCGGCGTGTGCGCCCTGGTGGTGCATCGCCGCAACCTCGGCCGCGACTTCGGCGCCTGGAAAGACCTGATGCCCGAGATCAGCCGCCGCTGGCCGGACATCGAAGAGCTTGTGCTGATGAACGACAGCGTGCTGGGGCCAATTCACGCCGCGGAGCCGGTGATCGAGACCATGCGGCGCGGCGGGGACGGCCTGTTCGGATTGACCGAAAGCCTCCAGGGCGGCGCGCATTTGCAGAGCTATATGCTGCTGGCGCACGGCCGATCGGCCGTCGCCGATGTGATGCACTTTATCCAGGGCATGCACATCAGCCACTCGAAATGGCTGCTGGTCCAGCTGGGAGAGATCCGGCTGGCGCGTTGGATGCGCAAACGCGGCCATCGGGTCGCCGCGGTGTTCGGCTATGATCGCCTGGCGAGGGCGGCAGCATCCGACCCGGCGGAGCGGGAACGCCTGGAGAATTCCTACCGGCGGCTGAAGGGCCTGACCACTGTGCCGGACGACCAGGCGGCCGAGATGCTGCATGCGTGGCCGCTTAATCCGACGCATCACATGTGGCATCTGCTGGCGACGCGGTTCGGCGCGCCGTTCCTGAAGACCGAACTGGTGATGCGCAATCCGGGGCGGCTACCGGGCGTCTCGGACTGGCCGGCGGTGGTGCCGCCGGACTCGCCCTGCCCGCTGCCGGTGCTGCGGGCGCATCTGGAGACGATGAAGGCGGTTTAGGCCGCTTTCTTACCCCGCGTCATGGTCCGGCGTTGGTCCGGGCCATGACGTCGCGAGCGTGTCAGGCTGCCTTTTTCGACAGCAGCCCCATCGCGATCATCGTCTCGGCGATCTGCACCGCGTTCAGTGCCGCGCCTTTGCGCAGGTTGTCCGAGACGCACCAGAACGACAGCCCGTGCTCGACCGTCGGGTCCTTGCGGATGCGGCTGACGAACACCGCGTCCTCACCGGCGCATTCCAGCGGGGTGACATAGCCGGCGTCCTCGCGGACATCCACGACCTCGATGCCCGGGGCATCGCGGAGCACGGCGCGGGCTTCCCCGGCGGTGACGGGACGCTCGAACTCGACGTTGACCGCCTCGCCGTGGCCGATGAATACCGGCACGCGCACGCAGGTGGCGTGGACGGCGATGGCGGGGTCGAGGATCTTCTTGGTCTCGACGACCATCTTCCACTCTTCCTTGGTAGCGCCGTCATCCATGAACACGTCGATATGCGGGATGACGTTGAAGGCGATTTCCTTGGTAAACTGCTGCGGCGGGCTTTGCTCATGCACGAAGGAGGACTTGGTGTGGTTGAACAGCTCATCCATACCCTCCTTCCCGGCGCCGGAGACGGACTGATAGGTCGAGACGATGACGCGCTTGATCTTGAACTCGTCGTGCAGCGGCTTCAGCGCCACCACCATCTGGATGGTCGAGCAGTTCGGGTTGGCGATGATGTTGCGCTTGGCGAATTTGCGCAGGTCGCCGGGGTTGACCTCCGGCACCACAAGCGGGACGTCGGGATCCATGCGGAACTGGCTTGTGTTGTCGATCACCACGCAGCCGGCGGCGGCGGCGCGCGGGGCGTGGACGGCGGAGATCGCGGCGCCCGGGCTGAACAGCCCGAAGTCGCAGCCGGTGAAGTCGAACGTGTCCAGGTTACGGACCGTCAGCACCTTCTTGTCGCCGAACGATATCTCCGCCCCGGCCGATCGGCCGGAGGCGAGGGCGATGACGTCGGAGGCCGGGAAGTTGCGCTCCACCAGGGTTTTGATGATCTCGCGCCCGACTGCTCCCGTGGCGCCGGCGACCGCGACCCTGTAAGCCATGACAAACTCCTGCAAACGAAGCGCGCAGGGTTAGCGGCAGCGGCGGGCGGAGGCAAGCGAAACGCGTTGTCCCGGGGGGCGCGAAAGCGGGATACAGGCGGCATGCGGCGCATCGTCACCCTGCCGGAGCGGAAGGCGGCCGAAGCGGCACGGCGCCGCGCGGCGGTGGAGGCGGTGCTGCCGGAGTTGGAGGCGTACGCCCGGGCGCATGGCGGGCGGTTCCTGCTGTACGGCTCGGCGGCACGGGGGACGATGAAGCACAACAGCGATGTCGATCTGCTGCTGGACTTCCGCCCGAGGCGCAGAGTGAAGCGTGGGGCTTCGCCGAACTAGCGTGTTGGGACCGCGGGCTGACGCAGATGGACGCGGATAAACGCAGACAGAAGCTTGCACACGTTTGCCCCCCGGCATGATCCGGATCGTGATGATACCTGCTCCATGTGTGTCCATCTTCGTTTCAATACTTGATCGCCGCGCAAAGATATGGCGCGTCACGCGGCGCGCCGGCCGCACCTCCAAAGGCGCCGCCGAAGGTGGGCGTCGCTCCCACGTAACCGGTGTGTTTACAGTATGAAATCGCCCGCTATGCCTCACGCCGAAGGCGCGTTCGTAACCGATCTGTCGGCCAACGCCCCCGGTGACGTCAGAGATCCGGTTCGAACGGCCGAACTCAACGGCGGTTGGCCTCACTACCAAAGCCCAAGCGATCCCTGCAGCCCGATGGATATCGATCGGTTTCGACCGATCGCCAACTCATTATCCAAGGCGGTAGGCACGCCGGTATGTCTGACCGCGAAAAGCTGCTTATCCGGCGTGGTTCGCTTCAAGCGTCACGCCTCGACCATGACCATCCACATCAGCCCGAACCGGTCCGTCAGCATGCCGAAGTGCGGCGAGAAGAAGGTCTTCGCCAGGGGCATCCCGACCGCTCCGCCGTCCGCCAATGCAGAGAACGCGCCTTTTGCCTCGGCCTCTGTCCGGACGATCAGAGACAGCGCCAGCCCGTTGAACGCCGGCTTGCCGGAACAACGCCCGTCGGACATCATGATCGTCGATTGACCGATCTTCAGTGACGCATGCATGATTTTGTCAGGATTGCCTCGGGAGGCGGCGTCCTGCTCAGGGGCTTCCTTGAAGCGCATCAGCATCAGCACCTCGGCGCCCGCCGCCTTGCGGTAGAATGCGATCGCTTCCTCGCAGGACCCTTCGTAAAACAGATAGGGCTGGACGTGCATGTTGTTCTCCCCATTGATGCCGGGTCAAACGAAACCCGGAAAGCCCTTTGATGGTGTTCCACCAATCGGCGGAAATTTCAGCCGAGACCAATCGGTGTCGAAATGGACGAGTTGCCGGCCATAAGATTATGCAATACCAGTCCGCGTTGAGAGCGACTCTTGCCATAAACCGTCATGGCCCGGCTTGTCCGGGCCACCTATGCCGGCACGTGCCGCGACAGTTGGCCCGGACGAGCCGGGCCATGACGGGGAAGCGAGGCTCGATGGGTCAAACTCAAGGCGGGTCAAACTCAAGGCGGATTGGTACAAGCCAACGCCCTGCGGCAAAAATAGGCGGCCGCCGGCATGCCGTCAATCTCCGGCGGGTGGACCCGGCGGCACGCCCGGGCCAATCGCGGTCATGTCGCGCCTTCCAAGAAACGACTTGCAGCGCCGGCGTATTGGCGTCGGCTCCATCCTCGCCCGGACGGCCTTGCCGCGGTCATCGTGACTCCCGGCGGCCGCCTCCGGGCCGGATCAGGGCAGCAGCAGGACCGGAGCGCCCCAAAGCCTCTGTTCCACCAGCCCGCGCGCCCGGGACAGGTGCTCGCGGAACGTGCGGCTGTGCGGTTCGGCTTCGTCCCGCATTACGATTTCCTCCAGCGTCGTCCGAAACCGGGGTGCCCAGCTTCGATCGGCCAGGAACAGCTTGTTCTCGATATAGGCCCACGGCACGAGCCGCCGCGGCTTCGCGAAAAAAAGATGCGTCGCTTCGTTCACGCCGAAGGTCAGACAGTTCATAAAATCATCCACGGCAACGATCCCGCCCGGACCCAGCAACTGCTCGGACAGTTCAAGATCCCAATAGACGTCGTCCCGGTCGTGCGATCCGTCGACGCTGATGAAGCGCGGCCGTTCGCCGATCTGCGACAGGATGCTCGCGACGGTGCAGTCGGAGGACAGCGACCTGCACAACAGCGCCGGCTTGCCTGCCCGGGCGGTGGCGCGGGCCAGATGCTCGATGACCTGCGCGACGCCCGTGAACTGGAATGTATCGATACCGAGCGCAACCGAGTTGCTGACGGCGGCGTGGCGCATCAGGATGGAGAAATATTTGCCGCAGTCGATGCCGATTTCGACCAGCGAGCCGGTCGTCCCGGAACGCTCCTGGAACGCCAGCATGTCCATCGTGCGGATGGCCGCGCCTTGATGCAGCCAGCCGGGGATGGGCGCCACGAAGTCGTTGAAATACTCGTAGGCGCCCGGGTTGAGACTTTCGGTCATGCCGCGTTCCGATTTGCGTTCTATCGACCCGCGGACTGTTCTGTCCCGCGATGAGCAAGCTCGCGGATCGTTTGGCATCCATATTGCCAACCGGACCGGGAATGCAACCAGTATCCCGTTGCGGCGGGCTGCCGTTACCCCGCGCGCAGCACCGCCTCGTAGACGTCCAGCGTGGCGTCCTGCATCGCCCGCACCGTTGGCACCGAGGCGCGCGCCCGTTCGCCCAGCGCCAGCCGCGCCTGCGGATCGAGGTCGAGCGTCATCCCGATCGCCGCGGCCAGCGCATCCGGATCGCCCGGCTGGACGCGCCAGCCGGTCTCGCCGTGCCGCACCGTCTCCACCGGGCCGCCGAGGTCCGACGCGATTACCGGCCGCGCCATCGCCTGCGCCTCGATCACCACGCGACCGAACGCCTCCGGTTGCGTCGAGGCATGCACCACGACGTCCGCCAGGCAGAACGCTGCGGGCATGTCGTCGCACTCGCCCACCAGCCGGACCTGCTCGCCGATGCCGAGCCGGGTCGCGAGCTGCGCGAGGTGGCGGGCATAGCGGTGGCGCCCTTGATGCGCGCCGACGAGCACCGCCATGACGTCGCCGCGTCCGAGCCTCGCCACCGCTTCCAGCAACACGGCATGGCCCTTCCAGGCGGTCAGGCGGCCGGGCAGCACGACGGTGCGGACGCCGTCCGGCAGGCGCCAGGCCTCGGCCAGCTTGGCGATGCGGCTGCCGTTGACGATGGCTGGGTCAAACACGGCCGGATCGACGCCGCGCGGGATCACCCTGATCCGCTCCGCCGGCACGTCATGCCGCTCGGTTACCAGATCGGCTATGTAACGACTTGCCGCAATGACGATGCGGCCGCGCGCCATCACCTCGTTATAACGGCGCTTGTACGGCAGGTCCTCGCCGTAGGCGCCGTGATAGGTGGTCACGAACGGCACGCCGGTGCGCTCACAGGCCAGCCATGCAGACCAGCCCGGGGCGCGAGAGCGGGCGTGCACCAGGGAAACGTGTTGCTCCCGCATCAGCGCTTCCAGCGCGGCGGCATTGCGCCAGATGCGGAACGGGTTCTTCGTGGTCAGCGGCAAGATGAAGTGCCGGCCGCCCGCCCGCTCGATCGGCCGCACCAGCGGGCCGCCGGCGCTGGCGACCAGAGCGGTCGCCTCGGCTTCGGCGATGGCCTGCGCGATCTCGACGGTGCCGCGTTCGACGCCACCGGTGATCAGGGACGGCAGAACCTGCAAGATGACGGGCGAATCGGACGACGGCGGCATGGTGCGACGGTATCACGCTTGTTGCGCGAAGGAAGCACGGGTAGATTGACCCGTGTGACTTGACCGGGGAGGGGCGCCGGTGCCAATGCCGCTGTATGACCACGCCGCCAAACGCAAGACCGTCAGCGTCACGCTGAACGCCGATCTGGTGGCGCGGTCGGCGGCGCATGGGATCAACATCTCCCGCGTAGCGGAGACCGCGTTGATCGCGGCATTCGAGGCGGCGGAGAAAGAAAAGATCCGTGAGGAACTTAAGGCAGACGCCGCGTGGGTGGCCGACTTCGTCACGAAAAACGGCTATCCGTTTCCCGAATTGATGGCGATGTTCATGCCTGATGACGATGACGATGCAGCATAAGCTGTTCGCCAATCCAAGCCGGCGCGCCCGTGCCGTCTATCCCTTGGTCGTGGTGCTTCAGGTGGACATCACGGAGGGTGCCGACCGAATCGTCGCTCCGCTGTCCCGCGCTGCGGGAGGGCCTTCGTCGCGCTTGCGGCCATTGGTTCAACATGACGGCCAGGACTTCATCGTCTTGATGCGCCTGCTGGGGATCTTGCCCGTCCGCCTGCTGCGCCACCCCGTCGGCTCCATCGCCCAATACCGGGACGATATCATCCGAGCTACAGACTGGCTGTTTTGCGGGATATGACATCCATGACTGAAACTACCGGCCGCCTCGACCGCGGCAACGGCACCGAACTCGCCTGGGCGCGGGTCGAGGGGCGCGAACCGGCCGTCGTGTTCCTGCCCGGCTTCCGCAGCGACATGACCGGCGACAAGGCGACCATGCTCGCTGCGTTCTGCGCCGGGCGCGGGTATGCGATGCTGCGCTTCGACTACTCCGGCCACGGCGCTTCGTCCGGCGTGTTCGTGGACGGCACCATCGGCGCCTGGGCGGCCGACGCGATTGCGGCGATCGACGCGCTGACCGAGGGCAAGCTGATCCTGGTCGGCTCCTCGATGGGCGGCTGGATCGCGCTACTGGCCGCGTTGGCGCGCCCGGACCGCGTCGCCGCGCTGGTCGGCATTGCCGCCGCGCCGGACTTCACGCAGCGGCTGATGTGGGACGCGATGGCGCCGCCGGAGCGAGCGAAGCTGGAGCGCGACGGCGTGCTGTATGTCCCGAGCCAGTATGGCGACCCGACGCCGATCACGCGCGCGCTGATCGAAGACGGGGCGAGACATCTGGTGCTGACCGGGCGCATCCCGCTGCGCTGCCCGGTGCGCCTGCTGCACGGGCAGGCGGACCCGGACGTGCCGTGGGAACTGTCGTTGGAGATCGCGCGGCAGGTGGAGACGCCGGATGCGCGGGTAACGCTGGTCAAGGACGGGGACCATCGGCTGTCGCGTCCGGCCGATCTGGAGTTGTTGCGGCAGACGGTTGCCGGTTTGCTCGGAAGGATGGGGTCTGATACCGGCCCGCATTGACTGCGACTCTCGGCCCGCGCCGCGTCGTCATGCCGGCTACGGTCGGCATCCACGCCTTTTTCTTGTATAATCAAGGGCATGGATGGCGGTGCCCATGTGCGGGAACCAAACGCGGATTGGTATCATCCGCGAAGGTCCGCAATGACAGGAAATTGGCCCCGGCATGCGGCTTTGACTTACGCGCCCCGGCGGCGCCCGAGCCAGCCGCTGCGATGTTGGCAGGGAGGACGGGGTGACCCGGGCGACTCGCCGGGCCTAAGGGGCGAACCCGATCTTGCGATTTGACGCGCACCGTTCCGCTTGAGAAGGTCCCGGGGCCTGTCCCTGACTGAGGCGGGACAGCCACTCAGGGAGGATCAACAATGAATAAAACGATGGCCGCTCTGTGCGGTGCTGTTGCGTTCGTATCATCGGCTGCAACCGCTGCGCCAACCGACGCCATGGCCGATTGCCAGGCGGGCTCCAGCGTCTGGAACGATGCGTTCAACAAGCACGACGCCGAGGCCCTGGCAAACCTGTACGACGCCAAGACGGGCATGTTCTCCAACGATTTCTGGACCGGCACGGGTCACGATGCGCTGCTTGCGGGGTTCAAGCAAATGGTGGCGGCTACGGCTGGATTGACGCAGACCGTCAAATGCGAACACGCCGAACGCCGCGGCGATGTCAACGTGTCCGATGGCACCTACGCGTTCACGGGCAAGGCGCCCGACGGCAAGGATGTCCATGCGACGGGGCACTTTCTCGTCATCGGCACGCCAGGCAAGAATGGGGTCATCCTGACGCATCTCGCCAATGAGCAGAGGCAACCGCCACCGCCGAAGTAGGCGGGGAGACCGTCGATCCCGGCTCATGCCGGGCTCGACGGTCCCTCGCTCCGCCGCGCAAACACACCTTCCGTTAGTGCGGCGGAGCCGAAGAACCGGCAACCCCAAATGGCTACTTCAGATAGCCGACATAATAGATCCCGATGATAGTGTTGCTGGCATTGTGGATTGGTTCGTAGCCGGTGACGTAATCCTTGCCCAAAATGTTGGCTTCTCCAAAATAGCTCTTGTCCTGTGCAATAGCCTCGATGACTTTTCCATTTGGGTCAAGAAGGGTGCCGATTGCTCGCGAGCCGTCGGCCTTTTGTACGTTCGTTGACACACGGACGAACTCGTCGCCGCTCTTGACAAAGAACGTGGCGGTCCCGCCCATTTCCTTCTTAACCTCGTCGACCACAGCGAAGTTGTTGTTTATAGGGGTCGTACCAAAGTATAAGACAGGGACCGTCTTGCCTGCGACTTGGTCCTCCCCCTTGACACTGGGGGCACCTAATGCCGTGGCTTTCGATTTTAGAAGTTGCATCGCCCGCTGCAAATCCTCCGCAGTTCCGGCGAACACTCTTGCGGGGGTTTGAACCAAAAAGGCGGCAGTGAGGACCAGCAGCATTGGCAATACCGGCGTGGATTTCTTCATTGTTTCCCTCCCGTTGGCCCGGGTCGCGTAATCAACAGCGAACCATGGCACTGGATATTAGCCAGAGTGCATCGATATACATCAACGCGAACCTGCTGGATAATGACGCACAGTTGCGTGAGCCAGACAGAATCTACGGTAGGGGAGCCGATGACAAATGCGATGCGGGGGACAGTTTCATCCCTTGGCGGGTCGGGTCTTCCGGTGATGAACTGACTGGAAACGCTCACAACGTCATGGCCCGGCTTGTCCGGGCCACCTGTCGCGGCAGGTGCTTGCGGGGGTGGCCCGGACGAGCCGGGCCATGACGAAGAGGCTACATCCGGCGCTTTTCCGGTCAGGCTGAAAATGCCTTATCCTACAAGGACGCTCTTGCCATTGGTGCGGATGGCATTTCTTTTGCCACTTGCGGATGCGGGCGAATCGGAGGGCCGCCCGAAGTCGAAATTTAAGAATTTTGCACCAAAACCGGAGGGTTGAAATAAAGGGCTTTTCTGGTGCATTAATTGGGTGCATAACAAATCCGTGATTTATGGGTATACACGAGTTCTCGACAGACGGCCAGAGCGTTGACGCCCGGGTGCGGCAACTGACCAAGGCCGGATGCGAAAAGGTGTTCCTCGAGACCGCGAGCGGAGCCAAGACCGACCGCGCCGAAGCTTCGCAAGGCGATTGCCAAGCTCGATGCCGGCGACGTGCTGATGGTGACACAACTCGGTCGCCTCGAGCGATCGACGCGGGATCTCCTTGCCACGATCTCCGAGCGCAAGGCGGGCTTCCGATCCCTCGACGACACGTGGCCGACACCACGACACCGCACGGCCGGCTGATGCTGACCGTGCTCGGCGGGTTGGCCGAGTTCGAGCGCGAGCTTAGCCGCGCGCGGACTGGCGAAGGCCGAAGCCGCGCCCAGGCGCGCGGCGTGAAGATGGGCCGACCGCCGAAACTGACCGCGCACCAGGCCAAGGAGGCGCTACGCCGTCGCGAGGCCGGGGAGCGTATGCGGGAGATCGCCAGATCGTATGATGTCAGTCACAGTACGATTTCGAGGCTGGGGTGACCCCAGTGCCCGCGTCTGCACAAGGTGTCTGTGATTGCTAAACCGTATCGGCTTATACGCCGTCCCGAGTTACCCCGGCGGCAGACCGAGATAAGGTTTGAGGGCAGCCGCTGCCAAATGAACGCCAATCTCTGTAGCCACGTCGAACGCCCATCTCCCGCCCTTGCCCGCAGCAGATAACGCCTGACCAATAGTCGAAGATTTGCCTTCCTTTGCAGCGATCTCCGCTGAAGCTACTGCCCCCATAGCGGCGTAGTGCTCTGCATCATGTGCAAGTGGTGCCAGTGCCAGACGAAGCTGAGACAATTCCGCGGCTAGCTTCGCCATGTCGTCGGTTTGATAGACGATTGAGTTAGAGGAGTTGTCGTCGGATAGAATATTCACGCGCGCGTTGTTGCCTCCAGCAACGTTGGATTGACCCCCTGTGCCGCCCAATATTCCCACATTAAAATTCTCACTATTGACGTTCAAAGTCATTCTGTGCGCCCTCAGTTTTTCTGGATCGGTGAAAGCCAAGCCGTCGCCCCTAACTCCCGCCTTATCGAGTGCAATAGCCCAATGGAGGACGAGGTTCCGAATTTCGTCGAGTATGTTTTCGAAGCTCGCCCGTTCGAGAAACCCCGCAAACTCGGTCTGATACGCAAACATGCCTTGAAGGATTTGCTGTTGCTCTGGGGAAAAGCGGCATATTATTTGCCCGTCGCTCCTGAGAACGGATTCAATGTGCGCGACAAACTCACGAACGAGATGCTCCGAAACAATGTCCCGCAGCTTACTCGTTGGAAACTGCACAGGAATCCAGCCCCCTCTGGAGAGCTTCGCTTTAATCGAGCTGTATAGTGTTCGATACTGCGGCACCGAGTCGTCATCTTTGTATCCCGATAGTTCCTTATTGATCCACTCTGGAATATCAGACACTTCGAGCTTGGCAGCGACCATCAATGCTTTTCGCAGCAGAGACGAGACGGAAACGTTCCCGTTTGATGCGTCAAGCTGTAGCTCATCTATAAGCGAGGCAGCCACGGCAATGTCCTTCTTCCACCTATGGGTGTGATCGCCGCAATGGATTCGGTTGATCGAATGCCGCTACACCCCGTAGCCATTATGATACGTTGATCAAACGCACTCAAGGGAACGTGAGGTAGCTGAGGACGGGACGGTGATATCCGTTAGGGCATGATCTGCTATTTTGGAGGGATCAGCAATCTTCTAGCCACGTTCAGCATCGACAGGATGGCGCCGTGCTCAGGGGGAGGCGCCGCCCGGGCGACGATGACGCCCTCATCAAGCTCGTAGCGCCGGGCATCGCCAAACTCAGCCTGGTCGGTGGCCAGAAACTCCGCCGCCGTCATCTCCAAAAACTGCCGCGCCGTCGCGTCCATACCCACCTCCGGAGCGCATCATCCCGCACTCAGGGTCTACGGACAAAGTTTGAGCCAGGTAGCCGATCCGTCTACCTCGGCCGCTCCCCACCCTCCTCCGCCAGAACGGCCCGCAGCCCCTCCCGATACGTCGGATACAGCCACCCGATCCCGAGCGCCGCTTTCGTCTTCTGGCTGGCGACCTTCCGGTTTTCCGCCCAGAAACTCCTCGCCATCGGACTCATCTCCCGATACGCCACCTCGAACGGCGCGAACGGCGGCGGCGCAACACCCAGTAGCTTCGCCGCCTCGGTCACCACAATCGCGCTCTCCGTCGATTCGTCATCCACCAAATTCAGCACCCGCCGCCCCGGCAACCGGTCCTGCTGCATCGCCGCCACCACCGCCCGGGCAATGTCGTCCCGATGGATACGCCCGAACGTATGTCCCGGCTTGACCAGCCGCCTCGCCCGCCCCGCCCGCAGGTCGTCAAATGCCGAACGCCCCGGCCCGTAGATCCCGCCGAGCCGGAAGATATCCACCGCGCGGAAGTCGGCGAACCGGCACCACGCCTCCTCCGCATCCACCCGAGCCTGTCCGCGCCCCTGCGACGCGGCGGCCGGCGTGTCCTCATCCACCCACCCGCCGCCGCGGTCGCCATACACGACGGTGCTGGACAGGTAGCCGATCCAGCGAATCCCCGGCGACCCGGCGATGACGGAGCCGTACCGGGCCAGCACCGGATCGCCCGCGGCATCCGGGCCCGCCGTCGAGACCACGTGCGTCGCCGCCCGGATCGCCGGTTCCGCCGCATCGAACGCGATGCTCCCGCCCCCGCCCGCGCGGGTCGTGCCGCTCACGGCGAATCCCGCCGCTTCCGCCGCCCGGGCAATCGCGCCGCCGCTATACCCCAGTCCGAAAATCAACAGCCGGTTCATGCCACCCCTCGCCGCCGCAGGATCATCCGCCCCACCGCCCCCAATCCGAAATTCAGCACGATCCCCGCAATCGCCAGCAGCACCAGGGCAGCGAACATCCGCGGCATCTCCAGCCTGAAGCTGGCCTCGAGGATGCGGTACGCAAGCCCGGAGGCGAAGCCGCCCGACCCCGCCACCAGCTCCGCCACCACCGCGCCCACCAGCGCCAGTCCGCCCGAGATCCGCAGTCCGGTGAGGAAATACGGCAGCGCCGCCGGCAGCCGCAGCAGCGCCATCGTCTGCCAGCGCCGCGCGCCATACAGCCGGAACAGATCGTTCAGCTCCGGCGGGGCCGAGGCCAGCCCCGCCGCCGTGTTGGCGAACAGCGGGAAGAACGCGACGATGGTGGCGCAGACGACCAGGGCGACGAACGGATCGCCGACCCAGATGATGATCAGCGGCGCGATGGCCGGCAGAGGCGTCACCTGCAGCGCCACCGCCCAGGGCTGGATCGCCGCCTGAGCCAGCCGGCTGGCGGACATCGCCACCGCCATCGCCCCGCCCAGCACCGCCGCCACCGCCAGCGCCGCGAACGTCACCAACAGGGTCGAGGCCAACGCCGTCAACAGCCCCACGGGATCAGCCACGAACGCCCCGACGATCGCGATCGGCCCCGGCAACTGGTAGACCGGGACGTCCTCGACCCACACCGCCCCCTGCCACAGCACCAGGGCCAGCAAACCGAACAGAGCGGGTGCCCACCTCATGCCAGCGCCGCCGCCATTGTGCGCGATATCTCCGCCACCAGCGCGGCATACGCCGGATCGAGCCGCGTCTCGGCGGCGGCCACCAGCGGCGAGGCGATCTCCGCTGCGATCTTCCCCGGCCGCGGCGTCATCAGCACGATACGGCGCGCCAGGAAGGCCGCCTCGTAGACCGAGTGGGTGACGAACACCACCGTGCACCCCGCCTGCTTCCACACCTCCAGCAGATCGGCCTGCAGCTTGTGGCGGGTGAACTCATCCAGCGCGGCGAACGGCTCGTCCATCAGCAGCAGGCGCGGCTGGGTCACCAGCGCGCGGGCGATCGAAACACGCATGCGCATGCCGCCTGACAGCGCGCGCGGCCGGGTGGTCTCGAATCCGGCCAGCCCGACGTGATGCAGCGCGGCGTGGACCAACGGCATCGCTTCGGCCCGGCTCATGCCGCGCAGGCGGAGGGGAAGGAAGACATTGTCCTCGGCGGTGCTCCAGGGCAGCAAGGTGGCGTCCTGGAAGACGAAGCCGATGTCGCCCGGCACCGGCGCGCCGCCGTCCCAGTCGAGCCGCCCGGTATCCGGTTGGTCCAGCCCGGCGATCAGCCGCAGCAGCGTGGATTTGCCGCAGCCGGAGGGGCCGAGCAGTGCGATAAAATCGAATTCGTCCATGCGGAGGGAGGTGTCGCGCAGGGCCTCGACCCCGCCGGGAAACACGCGGCCGACACCGCTGACGGTCAGCACGGAGTTTCATCGTCCTGGCGGGCGAACGACGCCCCCTTGTCATGGCCGGCCTTGGCCCTGTCGGCATCAGGATAAGGGGCCACGCGGAGCGCGGCGTTCTTCACCTTCGTCATGGCCCGACGAGCCGGGTCATGACAGTGAGAGAACAAGGCTCCTGCCAAACTTGTCCCTCTCCGCCCCTTATCCGGACGCCTACCCGGGACTTGCAGTGCTGGCGGCGCCAAAGGCGTGGACGGCCGGCACGAAGCCGGCCACGACACGGAGGGGCCGCTATGGCGCGATACAAGCCGGCGCAGCGTCAACGGTTGCTATCCAACCCGATCTTCTTATTCACAAACTGCAACGTATACGCCTTCGTCACATCCAGCCCCTGCGGATACAGCCCCTGCGCCGCCGACGCATCATAAAATTCCTTCCACCGCCTGGCCTGCATGGCGCCGATCCCCAGGGTCGCGGCATCTCCTGATTCCAGAATCCCGTGCGTTTTCATCGACGAGATGCCGTACGCGATCAGCGCATCCGTCATCTCCGGATTGGCCGCCTTGATCAGCGCGTTGCCCGGCGCCGGATCGCCATTCAGGTACGAATACCACCCCTCGATCGAGGCATCGACGAACCGCTGCACCAGATCCGGCTGCTCGGCGATCCGCTTGTCCGAGGTCACCACCAGCCCGGCATAGCCCTGGAACCCGGCATCCGCGACCAGCAGCACCACCGGGTCGAAATGCGCCTGTTCCTTGATCGAAAACGGCTCCGACCCGAGATAGCCCTGCTGCACCGCGTTCTTGTCCGCCAGGAACGGGGCCAGGTTGAACGTGTACGGCCGGATCTGGCTGTCCGAGTACCCGAACTTCGCCTTCAGGAAATTCCACCACCCGATCCGCGTATCCCCGCTCAGCATGATCGGCTTGCCCTTTAGCGCCGGGAAGCTGTCGTTGCCCTGTCCCGGATGAGCGATCAGTACCGCCGGGTCCTTCTGATACATCGCCGCGACCGCGCGGAACGGGATGGCCTCCTTGACGAAATTCAGCGCCAGGAACGCATTGCCGGCGATGTTGAAATCCAGCCGCCCGGCGATCAGCAACTGCGTATGGTTGACCTGGGGCCCGCCCTCGCGGATCGTCACATCCAACCCGTGCCGTGCGTAAATCCCGGTGGCGAGCGCCTGATAATACCCGCCGTATTCCGCCTCCGCCTTCCAATCCAGCCCAAACGTGATCTTGTCGTTGGCTCTCGCGGCCCCAGACATACACAGCAGACACAGGAACGCGGCCACGGCTCGCATCGTCAGGGCTCCCTCCCTCGGTTCGCGGGCGAGTTTGACAGCGTTACGGATGGAGGCAAGATGGGTGCTTCGTTCAGCTTCGGCCTCGCCGGGCGGCAGGCCATCGTTACCGGCCATCGCGGCGGCATCGGCCGCGCCATCGCCGAAATCCTGACCCGCGACGGGGTGGAGGTCATCGGCCTCGACCTGCCCGACTTCGATCTGTCGGACACCGCCACCTTGGAAGCCCGGCTGGGCCGCCTGGTCGCGGAACGGGGGCCAATCGATATCCTGGTGAACAACGCGGGCGTGACGGTGCTGGGGACGGTGTTGGAAACCTCGCTGGCGGAGGTCGAGCGGGTGTTCCGCGTCAACTTCCTGGCCGCCTATGCGCTGATGCGGGCGGTTCTGCCGGGGATGGCGGAGCGGCGGCAGGGCGCCATCGTCAACATCGCCTCCGACCAGGCGCTGATTGGCAAGCAGGTGAGCGCCGCCTACGGTGCCTCGAAGGCCGCGATCGCGCAGTTGTCGCGGTCCGCCGCGCTGGATTGGGCGCGGTTCGGCATCAGGGTGAACTGCATCGCCCCCGGCAGCACGGAGACGTCGATGCTGGCCGCTGTCATCGGCGATCTGTCGGCGAGGTACCCGGACCGGTTTCCGGGGTCCTCGCTTGACGCCTACCGGGCCGGCGTGCCGCAGGGACGCTTCGCCGCGCCATCCGAGATCGCCGCCGCGGTGGCATTCCTGGCCTCCGATGCGGCCTCGTTCATCACCGGCGTCGTGCTGCCGGTGGATGGCGGCGGGACGGCGCAATGAAACACGCCGTCGTCACCGGCGGCACACGGGGCATTGGCCAAGCAATGGCCGATCGGCTGGCGCGCGAGGGGTGGGACGTGCTGGTGCTGGCACGGCGGCAGGTGGACGGACCGCACCGGTTAGCCGCGTGCGACGTCGCCGATGCGGCAGCGGTGCGGGCGGTCTTCGGGCGCCTGGAGCGGGTCGATGCCCTTGTGAACTGCGCCGGTCTGGCCGGGGCGAACCGGCTGGATGGCGACGATGCGCTGTGGCACGCGATCATTGGATCGAACCTGCATGGCACCTATCACTGCTGCAAAGCGGCGCTGCCGCTGCTGCCGGACGGCAGCGGGCGGATCGTCAACATCGCGTCCGTGCTCGGGCTGCGCGGGGTTCCGGACCAGACGGCGTATTGCGCGGCCAAGCACGGGGTGGTCGGCTTCACCCGCGCTCTGGCGCTGGAACTCGCGCCGCGCGGGATCACGGTGAACGCGCTGTGCCCTGGGTGGGTGGATACGCACATGGCGGCGCAGCGGTTCGACGAACTGGGGATCACCGCGGCGCAGGCAGCAGCGGGCGTGCCGACGGGTCGGATCGCGTCCGCCGGGGAAGTCGCCGATGCCGTGCTGTGGCTGCTGCGGCCGGAGTCCCGCGGCATAACCGGGCATGCCTTGCCGATCGACGGCGGGGGGCTGGCGTTGCCGTGAGAGGTTGGGACTTGGCAGTGCCCGGTCATGTCTCCGATGTTGCAATCCTGCTGGCCTCGGGGCCGTGCGCCTCGGGACGAGGCGGGCGGGATTTGATCCACGAGCCAAATTGACAACTCCGCGACCCTCAGCGGCTCTCGTCGTTCTCGGTGGTAAAAGCGGTGCCTGCTAAACCGCCTGCGCATGCATCAAGCCCGGATTTGACGCCCCCCTCCCACCCCTATAACGAACGCAACCCGAAGGGAGAAACGCCCATGGACCTGAACTTCACCCCCGAAGAACGCGCCTTCCGCGACGAAGCCCGCAGCTTCTTCCGCACCGCCATCCCCGAGGCGATTCGCAGCAAAGTCGCCGAAGGCGAGGGGCTGACCCGCGACGACATGATCTCCTCCCAGCGCATTCTCAACCAACGTGGCTGGGCCACGGTGAACTGGCCGGTCGAGTGGGGCGGCCAGGACTGGACCCCGGTGCAGGTCTATCTGTACCAGGACGAAATGCAGCAGGCCAACTGCCCTGCCCCCATCGCCTTCAACGTCAGCATGGTCGGCCCGGTCATCGCCCAGTTCGGCAGCCAGGACATCAAGGAACGCTTCCTGCCGCCCACCGCCAACGCCGACATCTTCTGGTGCCAGGGCTTCTCCGAACCCGGCGCCGGCTCCGATCTCGCCTCATTGCGCACCAAGGCCGAGCGCAAGGGTGACAAATACATCGTCAACGGCCAGAAGACCTGGACCACGCTGGCGCAATACGCCGACTGGATATTCTGCCTGGTGCGCACCGATCCCGCCGCCAAGCCGCAGGAAGGGATTTCGTTCCTGCTGATCGACATGAAGACCCCCGGCATCACCGTCCGGCCGATCGTTACGATCGACGGCGGCCGCGAGGTGAACGAAGTGTTCTTCGACGACGTCGAAGTCCCCGCCGAGAATCTGGTCGGGCAGGAAAACAAAGGCTGGGACTACGCCAAGTTCCTGCTCGGCAACGAACGCACCGGCATCGCCCGCGTCGGCGCCTCCAAGGCGAAGATCGCGCGCATCAAGCAACTCGCCGCGCTGGAATTCGCCGGGGAGACGCCGCTGATCGAAAGCCACCGCTTCCAGGAAAAACTGGCCGCGGTCGAGGTCGAACTGAAAGCCCTGGAAATGACCCAGCTTCGCGTCGTTTCGGATGAGCGCAAGCTGGCCAAGGGACGGCAGAACCCGGCATCGTCCATCCTGAAGCTGAAAGGCTCGGTCATCCAGCAGCAACTGACCGAACTGCTGATGGAGGTCGTCGGCCCGTACGCGATGCCGTATCAGCGCGACTTCGACGGCAAGAACGAACCGATCGTGGGTCCCGACTACGCGACCGAGGCGGCGCCGATGTATTTCAACTACCGCAAGGTGTCGATCTACGGCGGCTCGAACGAAATTCAGCGCAATATCATCGCCAAGGCGATCCTGGGGCTATAATCATGGATTTCGATCTCTCCGAAGACCAGCGCCTGTTGAAGGACAGCGTTGATCGTTTCATTGCTGATCAATACAGCTTCGAGCAGCGCAACAAATACATGCGCGAGGCGGGCGGCCACTCGGAGGCGATGTGGGCGCAGATCACCGAAATCGGCCTGTTCGGCCTGCCGTTCGAGGAAACCCTCGGCGGCTTCGGCGGCGGCGCCGTGGAAACCGCGATCGTCATGGAAGCCTTCGGCCGCGGCCTGGTGGTGGAGCCTTATTTCCCCACCGTCATCCTCGGCGGCGGCCTGCTGCGCCGCGCGGCGTCCGATCAGCTTCTCGGCGCGCTGGCGCCCCGCGTCGCCGCCGGCAAGGTGAAGCTGGCCTTCGCGCATGTGGAACGCCATTCCCGCTACGATCTGGCGGACGTGACCACGACCGCCACGAAGGACGGCAGCGGCTACCTGCTGAACGGCGGCAAGAGCGTGGTCATCAACGGCGACGCCGCCAACAAGATCCTGCTGACCGCTCGGATCAAGGGCGAACGGCGAGACCGTTCCGGTATCGGCCTGTTCCTGGTGGACGCCGGAACGCCCGGCGTCACCGGCCGCGGCTATCCGACCCAGGACGGCCTGCGCGCCGCCGAAATCACCTTCACCAACGCGCGCGTCACCGCGGACGGCGTGCTGAACGACAATGCCCTGCCGCTGATCGAGCACGTCGTCGACGAAGCCATCGCTGCACTCTGCGCCGAAGCCGTCGGCTGCATGCAGGCGATGCAGGACCTGACGCTGGAATACCTGAAAACCCGCAAGCAGTTCGGCCGCGCCATCGGATCGTTCCAAGTGCTGCAGCACCGCTCGGTAGACATGCTGGTGGCGCTGGAACAGGCCCGCAGCATGGCGATGTTCGCCGCCGTCATGGCGTCCGAGGAAAACCCCATCGAGCGCCGCAAAGCCATCTCCGCCGCCAAGGTGCAGATCGGCCGATCGGCGAAACATATCGGGCAGGAGGCGATCCAGTTGCACGGCGGCATCGGCATGACCGCCGAATACGCCGTCGGTCATTACTTCAAGCGAGTCACCATGATCGACCAGTTGTTCGGCGACGCCGACACGCATCTGGCCTACCTCGCGCGGCACGGCGGCCTGTTCGGCCGCTCCGCTTGAACCGCACGGTTTTGCTCGACCTGGACGGGACCATCGCGGATTCCCGTCCGGGGATCGAGGCCTGTTTCCGCTTTATGCTGTCCGAACTCGGCCACGATCCCGCGATCCTCGGCGACCTGTCCCGGGCGGTCGGCCCTCCCATTGCCGTATCGATCGGAACGTTGCTTGGCAAGTATGGTGACGACCGGGTCGAACTCGGCCTGGCCACCTACCGTGCCCGGTATTCGGCTGTCGGAATATACGACTGCGCCGTCTATCCAGGGGTCGTCGCAATGCTCGAAGCGCTGCGGGACGCGGGCCGGACGCTGTGCGTCGCGACATCGAAACGGCGGGATTTCGCCGAGCGCGTGGTCGAATTCCTCGGCCTGCGCGGGTTTCTTCCGACGGTTTACGGCGCCCTGCCCGGCGGCGGACTGGACGACAAGAAAGACATGATCGCCGAACTGCTGCGGGTCGAGTCTTACGATCCGGCCGCCACCATCATGGTTGGCGACCGCATGCACGACATCCGCGCCGCACGGGCGAACGGGTTGCGGTCCGTCGGCGCGCTGTGGGGCTACGGCGGCGAAGCCGAACTGCGCGACGCCGGGGCGGACTGGCTGGCGGCAATCCCGGCGGAGGTCGTCGGGCTGGTGTAGCGCGGCATGTGACGAAAAAATTAACGCGGCTTGCAAGTCTTTATGTTGGATATGAACATCCCTACATGAGGCGCGCTGCGTTAAACAAAATCGTCAGGAAACACCTATGAGATTTCACACTTTTCTGATCGCGGCATCGGCCGCGGGTTTGCTGGCCGCCGCGCCGGCCTTTGCCCAGTCGGCGCCCGATGACACCAAGACTACGAAACAGGCGACCACGCAGGAAGACGGCAGTCTCCAGCACACCAGCGGCACCGGCGCGGCCGCGCAGAAGCAGCGTGCGCAGGGCGGCGCGGCCTTCGAACCGCAGCAATACGGGACCGATTGGTCGCGCGCGCACAAGCCGATGTCGAACGGTCAGTAGGCTAAAACGCGAGCTGGTTATCGCCGGGGTTGACCAACGCGTTCCGCAATGAAAGCGAGAAATTTCGTTGCCCCGGCACGCTCTCACCTTCATGCCGGGCCTGTCCCCATAGCGATCAGGGATAATGGACCACGCGGAGCAAGGCCTTGCGCACATTCGTCATGGCCCGGTTCATCCGCGCCACCTGTCGCGGCACGTGCTGGCAGAGGTGGCCCGGACAAGCCGGGCCATGACGGTGAGAGAACAAGGCCCGGCCGGACTTTTCCCTCGCTGCCCCTTGATACTGGTATTCAAGGGGCGTGTCCCGGCCATCCACGCACAACCGTTTAAATGCGGATGGCCGGCCATGACACGTTGATGAACCCCGCCGCCCAATCGATCAGGGTTGCGCCGCCAGACGCTTGCCGCCCGGGCCTATCAGACCGGGATACGGTGCCTTGAAGCGATACACCGTCCCGCTGACCGCACCCTCCATGTAGATGTACTGATTGTTATCGCCGCCAAAAGCGAAGTTGGTGGCAGACGGATCGCCGTTCGGCAGCGGAACGTATCCGATGATGATGCCGCGCGGGTCGTATTCCATCACCCCGCCGATACCCAGTGCCGCCCACAGGTTTCCGTGCACGTCATAATGAATGCCGTCGGGACCGCCATTGCCAGGGTTGTAGCTGCCGGTCGTTGCAAAGAAGAACGTCTGGTGCGTAGGGTCCTTCGCGCACATCGTGCACGCCGCATTCGGGCCGTTCAGGAACGAGTAGTACAGCATCCGGTTGGCGGCATAATCCGCCACCGCCAGCGTCGCGTCGTTCGGAGATACCGCGATCCCGTTTGGAAACTGCCCCGTCGAGATGATCCGCTTCAAAATCCCCTGCGGCGAATATTGATAGACCGCTCCAGCCTGATCCACCGAATCCGGCCCGGGTCCCGTGCCCCAGGGATCGGTGAAATAAAGATTCCCCTCGGCATCGAAATCGAGATCGTTCGGACCCTTGAACAGCTCGTTATGGAACGTGGTCACCAGCGAGCTCAATTTCTTGGTCCCCGGATCGTACACCATGATGCCGAGGTGCCGCGTCGTCAGATACAGCTTGCCGTCATGCCAGCGCGTGCCCTGCGGTTCGCACGCAAATCCCAGTTCCGCGGGCGGATTGCAGTTGAAGCCCGGAACCAGCTTCCCCTCCGGCGTCAGGTACGACACCCAGCCGCTGCCGATGGCGACGAACCAGAAGTTGCCGGACTCGTCGAACGCCCCGCCCTCCAGGAACTTGCCCTGCGGCTGGTCGTGGATGTCGGCGAACAGCGAAACCGGGCCGATCCCGGGCGGGGGCGGCGGCAGGCCCCAAGGTTGGATGTGCTCTGGTGCGGGTGTCCCGGCCATCTCCCCACCGCTCGGCTGGGCCGATACTCTCCCCGGCAGCAGACCGCCCGCCAGAATAAGCGAGGCGGCAAGAATTGACTTTGCTAAACTCGATCCCACGGCAGTTTCTCCCAATTCGCGTCTTTGCCATTTGTTATTTTGTCGGCGCCACACTTGGTGAATCGCGCTTCAGTTTAGTCATTGGCACGCCGACACTGTCAATCCGGCCGCGATCGGCCCCCGGAATCCCGCGTCGATCAAATCGCATCCAGAATCAGTGATTTTTCGGCCGCGTTAACCCTTCGTCAACCAATCGCCGCGATACTCCGCGCGCGCCGGTGCCGCCGGCACACACCGGAGACCCGAACGTGCTGCAATTCGCATCCTCACTACGCCTCGGCCCCAGGATCGGCCTTTCGATCTCCCTGTTCCTGCTGCCCGTGGCGCTGATCCTGGTCCTGCTCGCCACCATGCAGAACAAGGACATCGGCTTCGCGACCAAGGAGGTCGCCGGCACCAGGGCGCTCGCCGCTCTCGGCGCCATCCAGGCGAAAGCCGACGGCGCGCTGCGATCCGGGCAGGCATTTGTAGCGGACGCTGGCGAGGCCGTACCCGCCTTCGCGGCCCTCGGCCTTGCGCCGGAGGCCGCAGCGCTGAACCGCGCGCTGCAAGACGCCGCCGACACTGCCCGGCTGACCGCCGCGCGCGCCTCGCTGCGCGACCTGCAAAGCAAGGTGGGCGACCGCAGCAACCTCATTCTCGATAACGTGCTGGCTACCTATTACCTGACCGACGTCGTGCTGAACCGGCTGCCCGATCTGCTCGATCGCCTCGCCGATATCGGCCGCCTCGCCGCGGCGCAAGGAACCTCGGTCGAAGCGCGGGCGGACTTCCTGATTGCACTGGGCGGATTGTCGGCGGTGCTCGATGGCATGGACGCCTCGCTGCGCGCAGCGGTGGACGACGATCCGACGGGTGTCTGGAAGACCGCATTGCCGCGCGACTACGACCCGCTGCACCAGGACCTGGCGGAGTTTTCCACGCGCCTGCAAAAGTCGGCCGACGCGAGCGGCGATGCCGCGCTGCTGGCCCGGACCGCAAGCTTCGCGCAACAGGCGAACGAGGCGCTGGACCGCGCGCTGGACCAGCGGGTGGCCGGTCTGACGACGTCGCAGCGCCTGGCGTTTCTGGCCACCTTCGTGCTGTTCGGCCTCGCTGCCGCCGGCACGATGCTGGTCATCCGGATCGGCGTGGTGCGGCCCGTGAACGCGCTGTGCGTGGTCACAAGGCGGCTGGCGCAGGGCGATCTCGACACCGCGGTGCCAATCCGCCGCGCGCGCGACGAGATTAACGAGCTGGCACGGGACATCGCCGAATTCCGCCAACGGCTGATCGACAAGCGCGAGCTTGAATCCGATCAGGCGCGCGCCACGGAGCAGCGCGACGAGCGGTATGCGGCGATGGGCGACCTCGCCCGCGACTTCAACACCGCCATCAGCGGCCAGTTGGCGGAGCTGAGCAGCGCACTGGAGCAGTTGCGCGGCACGGCCGAGACCGCCGCGGCGCGCGCCGAGGGCACCAGCCGCGATGCCGCCGATATCAACGAGCGTACCGGCGTGGCCGATCGGAACACCCAGACGGTGGCCGCGGCGACCGAGCAGCTCGCCGCCAGTTCCCGCGAAATCGCCGCTGCCGTCGGCCGATCGGCCGAGGCCAGCCGGCAGATGCAGGTCCAGGCGGAGCAGGCAAGCGGGGTGATGACGGACCTGACCGGGGTAACCCAGGGCATGGCCGGGGTGATCGAGCTGATCAGCAGCATCGCCGGGCAGACCAACCTCCTGGCGCTGAATGCGACGATCGAGGCGGCACGCGCCGGTGAGGCAGGCAAGGGCTTCGCCGTGGTGGCCTCGGAAGTGAAGGCCCTCGCCGGCCAGACCGCGCGGGCGACCGAGGACATCGGCCGCCAGGTCAATGCCGTGCAGGGTTCGGCAGAGCGCGCGGCGGGGCTGATGCAGTTGATCGCCGCGCAGGTGAACCTGGTGCAGCAAAACGCCGGCGCGATCGCCTCGGCGGTGGATGAGCAGGGCAACGCAACGCGCGAGATCAGCCGCAACGTCCAGGAGGCCGCGGGGTGCATCCGGGAGGTGGCCGATCGGATGGACGGCCTCGGCCAGGATGCGGGCGCGACGAAGGACAGTTCCGCCGAGATGCTGGCCTCGTTCCGGCGCATGGCCGGGCAGGCGTCGGACCTGAGCCACGAGGTCGATGCCTTCCTCCGTTCCATCAATCAGGCAGCCGATCGGCGGACCTATGAGCGGCACGGGGTGGATGCGGCGGTGGAGATCGTGACCTCCGGCGGACAGGTGGCGCGCGGCCGGGCGGTGGATTTCGGCGCCGGCGGGTTCGCCATGCGGTGCGATGCCGCGTTGGCCATCGGCGAGGCGGTCAAGGTCTCCGGGCTGGCGGCCCGGACGCTGAACGCCCGGGTGGTGTCGAGCGGTGGCGGGATGCTGCGGCTGCATTTCCGCTACGACGCAGAAACGCAGGAGGCGGTGGAGGCGATGTCGAAGCAACGAACCGCGCCGGCGCTGAGCCGGGCGGCGTGAGCAGGGCTTTGGCGTTGACTATGCCACTTGCGTTGTGTGACAGAAGCAGCGATCTTGCGCACGCTTTCAGGGAGGGTGCCTTGGCGGATTTCGATGAGGCGGCCACATTGCCCGGCCTGGTTTCGGTCGGGGCGGCTCTGTTGGACGAAGCTCGACAGGCCGGTTTGCTCGACGACAAGACGGAGCATGTGAGTTTCCGCGCGCCAAAGGCTTTGGTGGAAGCCGCCAAGCGGGCAACTGGCCTGCAATCTACCACCGAATTGGGCCTCGTCGCCCTGGCGGCGCTGGCGCGCCCGGATCCCGTGGCGCTTGCGATGCGGCGAACACGCGGCTCGCTGGGGCCGTCGCATACGCTTGAATATTAATCTGGAGGAGCTTCTCCGGCGGTGCAAGCCGGAGAAGTGGCGCGGTCCCCTGACCCCGCGGCCGATCGGCCAATTGATAGCGGCGGCATCGCTCGCGGGCTGTCCGCGGGTCGCCATTGTGCCTGACACCAATGTCTACATCGGCAATATGGCCGGCAGCCTGACAGCCGAAGTCGAGAGATTCCTTTATTTGGCGTTACAGTGGCACTGCTCCGTCTGTATCGCTGAGATCATGACCGGCATTGGGCAGTATAATCCCGCCTCGGGGAACTGGCGACGGCTGAGAGAGGCGTATGGCGTTATGCTGGGATCCATCCCGGCAACGCGGATCTTGGTTCCCGATGCTCAAACCTGGCATCTGGCCGGACTCATTTCCGGCATGCTTGCCCGCATCCAGGGATACCAACAGCGTCAACGCAGGGAGTGTCTGAATGATGCGCTGATTTACCTTACCGCGGCAAAGCACGGGTTGCCGGTCCTGACCGCGAACCGCGTTGACTTCGACATGATACAGCAAATCGCACCCGGCGGGACATTTCTGTATTTCTGAACGGCACCGTGTCGGTGCCGGCCCAATCAAAACCGGAGTACCGCCGATCACCCGAAGCACGAAATAACCTCCTCCACCCCCATCGCCCGCTCATCCAGCAGTGCGTCCGTCGCCCCCTGCTCCCACGCCGCTTCCTCGGGCGCCAGCGGATCGGCCACCGACAGCCGGTGCGCCAGCACGAACCGCGCCACCAGCGCCCGCCGCGCATCCGCTCCCGGCCGCGAACCCTCCCACGCCAGCAGCACCGCGCTGGAGGCATCGTACAGCGCCGTTGCCGCCTGGCGCGCCAGGGACTCCTGCCCGACGACCCGCTCGGCCAGAGCCACGGCCCGGTCCAGCGCCTGCCCCAGCGCCGCGCGGAACGGGCCCGGCAGTGCGTCCGCGGCCTCCAGCCGTTCCCGCAGCATCGCCTGCAGCGCCCGGTGCGCGCCCGCTTTGCCGACGGCCCGGCCGATGACGTCCAGGGCGTTGATGTTGCTGGTGCCCTCCCACAGCAAGCCGACCTGGGCGTCGCGGATCAGGCGGGGGTTGACCCAGTCCTCGATGTAGCCGTTGCCGCCGCGCGCCTCCATCGCGCCGGTCGCCACCACGACATTGTCGCGGCAGGCGCGCAGCTTCAGCAGCCCGGTCAGGATGCGCAGTTCGGCCTTCGCACCCCGTCCCATCGCGTCGGCGGTGCACAATGCCATCGACAGCGCCTGCTCCGCCGGCACCAGCAGCTTCATCAGTTGCCGCCGCATCAGCGGGAAATCGGCGACCCGGCGGCCGAAGGCGGTGCGGCCGCGGGCGGCGGCCAGAGCTTCATTGACGCAGCGGCGCATCATCGCGGCGGCACGCACCCCGTGCGACAGGCGCGACAGGTTCACCTGCTCCATCATCTGCTTCAGGCCCTGATCCTCGCGGCCCACCAGGTAGGCCTCGGCGCCCTCCAGGCGGATCTCGCCGCTGGCCATGGATCGCGTGCCCAGCTTGTCCTTCAGCCGAACGATTCGATACGCGTTCCGAGCGCCGTCCCGGGTCCGGCGAGGCAACGCGAACAGCGCCAGGCCCCGCGTCCCGGCTGGCCCGCCTTCCGGCCGCGCCAGCATCAACGCGACATCGGCGTCGGTGTGCGAGCAGAACCATTTCTCGCCGTACAGCTGCCAGATGCCGTCCTGCTGCCGCGCAACGGTCTCGAGCGCGCCGACATCCGACCCGCCCGCCTTCTCCGTAATGAACTGGGTACCCTTCCACAGCGTGGCCAGGTCGCCCGACAGCATCTTCGGCAGCAGATAATCCTGCAACGAGTTGCTGCCGAACGTGCGGATCAGGTGGATCGACGTGTCGGTCACGCTGATCGGGCACATCAGCCCGAACTCGCCCTGCACGAACAGGTACTGGAAGGCGTATTTCGCCACCGGCGGCAGCGGACCGTCCATCCCCAGCACGCCGCCGCGGTGCGACATGGCATGGAACTGGAAGTCGCCGAAGGCGATTTGTTCCATCTCCCGATAGACCGGATGGTATTCGATCCAGTCCTCATCCCGGCCGAACCGGTCGCGCGCATGCAGCACGGGCGGATGCCTGTCGGCGATGCGCGCCAGTTCATCCAGACGGCCACCGGCCAACCGGCCAAGCAGCCGGTAATGCGGAGCCAGATGCTCCAGCACCGGCGCAGGCAGGTAGATCGCCAGCAAATCGCGCAGCCCGCGGTCCGCCGCATGGAAATCCATTCCGGCGCAATCGGGCGCGATCCGGTCCGAAGCCGAAAGCGGTTGATCCGCCTGCATGACATTCTCCCTGCGATTTAAATTTGACCAGCCCCGGGCGGCGCGCGATTATGCAGCCGACCGAAAGGTCCGCAACAGCCCTGGCGAGACCCGTGGATCTGATCTCCGAACCAAATTTCGTTTCCATCAGCCTTGAGCAGCAGGTGAGCAGCCGCTTCAGCGCACCGCTGATCGCGACCCTGCCCCCGGTCACGCCCGGCGGCGATCACGCGGCGGCGTTCGAGGCTCTGCTGCGGCAGGTCGGGCGCAGCGAGACCGTTCTGTTCCCTGACATCCAGCCCGGCGACCTGGACACCTTCTTCCGCCTTCGGCTGGCGCAGATCCTGCGCGACCAGCCGCCGCTGCGCGCGCTGTCGGTCGTGGTTCTGACGACGGACCATGGCGGCAATGGACTGGCCGGCGGCTTCGCCAACCGGTTCCGCACCGCCTGGCCGTTCGAACGATGCGTCTTCGTGACAGAAGCCGGCAATCCCGTGCCGCTGTCGGCTCAGCTCGGCCTGCCCGTCCATCCATCCGATGCGATACCGCAAGAAGTTCTCCGCACCGATGCCAGGTCCGGGCAAAAGGTTGCGCTGCAATTGCAGATGCTCCAGGGCGGTCGCGACAGCAGCACGGTGTTCGAAAACCAGATCGAAGACCTTGTTGGCAGCGGCTGGCTGACGATCCGCATGTTTACCGATGCCGGATACCGGCGCGGCCCGACGCTGGACTCGCGGCTGGAGAAAATCATTTCTGAAAGCAGCGCCCATGCCGGGGCGCACATCAATCTGATCGCGGTGCCGGACGGACCGCCGGCTTTCATCGCAACCAACGATCCGGTGCCGGCGTGGGCAGGCTGGCTCGCCACCACCGCGGCCTGCCGCATCCGCGACAGCGCGGCGATCGAGGCGGCCAAACGCGCGGAAACGGTCATCGCCAACGACCTCGGTACCATCGGGGCCGCAATCCATTTCGCCCCGCGCGCCAGGTTGCTGCTGAACCTGCACGCCGATCGCGCGGTGACGACGCGGGAATCGATGCTCAGGCACGAACGCGGCGAAACCGAAACCGAGGCCGCCTTCGCCGCCGCGGCGCAGGGGCAGGCGCGGCTGTTGGCCATCCCGGATATCTGCACCTATGCCAGCGCCGAGGACCTCCGGCGCCTCGGGCCGCAAAGCCAGCGCAACGCCATCGTGCTGCCGCGGATCTACCTGCCGCCCGCGCCGCCGCCGCCATCTCCTCCGCGCTTCGACCTGCTGCTCATCGGCGGCGAGGACGTCGTCGACATCGCCTCGCTGCACTGGTTCCTGGATGAGGTCTGGCGCCCGCACCTGCAAGCCGCCGGCGTGCGGGTGGCGATAGCCGGTCAAGAGATCGATGACGCGTATCTTGCGTCGCCGTCGCTGCATTTTCTCGGACCCGTCGACGACCTGGATACCGTCCGGTCCTGTTGCCGACTGACGGTGATCGCGGACCGCGGCGGCACCGGGGTCTCGTTAAGGTTGCTCAGCGCCCTGGCCGCCGGCCACCCTCTGGTCACCACGTCCATCGGCCTGCGCGGCCTGGAGACGCCGATCGCGGGCATGCTGCCGGCACACGACGATCCGGCCGATCTGGCCGCTGACATCCTGGCGCTTGTCGGCGATCCCGAGCACCTGGCGCAGCGCCAGTCTCTGGTGCGGCGCACGCAGGACGCGCTGCGACGCGGCCAGGATTACGCGGCGCTGCTCAAGACCCTCCCGCTGCCCTCCGCGGCGGTTATCCGTCGGCGCCAGGCGGGATGGGCGACCGCGGTCGCCGCCGCCATCCCGCCCGACCGGACGCCCTGGCATTTCACGCTGGATTCGCCGTTTCCGATGTCGGGGTCGCCCGGGGATGCCCGGGTCCTGCTCGACGGCTGGCACGAGCCGGAACCCTGGGGCCGCTGGACCGACGGCGCCGAGGCGTCGTTGCGCATCGAACTGGCCACCCCCACCGGCGAGCCGTTGCGGCTGGAACTCGAGCTCACGCCATCCGCCGTGGGGGCGTCGCTCGCGGTCTCCGTTGATGGCTGGCGGTTCGATCCGATCCAGCCCGTGCCCGGCCCGAACGGGTGGGACCTGCCCGCGGAACTGACCGCCGGCAAGACGCGGCTTGTCGTCACGCTACAGGCCAGCGAAACGGTTTGCCCGGCACCCACGGGCGCGGCGGCTGGCCGCATCCTGGGCATCGGCGTCGGGTCCGTGCGGCTGGTCTCCCGCCAGCCCGCATTGAGCGAAATCGGCCGCCCCATGCCGATCCGGTCGAACGCGGTGCCGCGCCATGTGCTGTTGGGCGGCTGGCATGGCGTCGAGGACTGGGGCTGCTGGAGCAACGGCCGGGAGGCCTCGTTCCAACTGAATTTCGCCAAACCGCTAGACGGCTCGCTGCGTCTGGAACTCGATCTCACGAGGCCGCCGGCGGGCGGTGCGCTCACGCTGTCAGTCAACGACCGGGCCTTGCCGGCGGTCGAGGTGCGCGACGGGATCAACCGGTGGAACCTGCCGCCGGAGGCGACCGCAGGGCAGACCCGGCTGTTCATCGTCCTGACCGTGCCGCGGACCTTCTGTCCGGCAGAAAACGGAACCCCCAAGGATGACCGCACGCTCGGCGTCGGGCTGCGCGGCATCAACCTGGTCGCTTTCGTTCCCGCCACCGCCGTTGTCGGCAAAAAGCTGCCGCTGTCGCTGCCGGCCGATCTCGGCGAGGCGTTGATCGAAGGCTGGCACAAGACGGAAACGTGGGGCACCTGGACCGAGACGCCAAGGGCGACGATGCGCCTGACTTTCAACGAGGCGCTGTCCGGCGGCTTCGCGCTCGCACTGGAATTCGCTTCGCGGCTGGTTGACGGCTCGGTCAGCGTCGCCGTCAACGGCCATGACCTGCCGCCGGTCCCGGCCGAGGCGGGCGTTTCGACCTGGAGCCTGCCGGCCGCCTGCACCACCGGCCAGCGCGAATTGGTGGTCACGCTGTCCGTGTCGAACACATACTGCCCGGCCGATTTCCCGGAATTGCAGGACGACCGCACTCTCGGCATCGGCGTTCGGTCCGTGACGCTGCGGCGCGAGTCCGCCGCCATCTGCCGCATCGGCGCCATGGTGACACTGTCCAGCCGCCTCGGCGACAGCGGCCTGCTGGTCGAGGGCTGGCACAATCTGGAACCATGGGGCTGCTGGACATCCGGCGCGGACGCCTTGCTGGTCCTGCCCTTCGAGGCGCCGTTCGAGGGCGATTGCGTCCTGCAGATGAACCTGGCGCCGCCACTGCTCGATCCAACCGTCCAACTGACGGTGAACGGGGTTGAACTGGAGGCTGTCGGCGCGGTGGACGGCCTGAACGAGTTTGTCCTGCCGCGACGCTGCATCGACGGGCACAGCACGCTGTCGATCGCGCTTCATGTCGCACAGCCGGCGCGCCCGGTGGATGTCAGGGACTCGATGGACGATCGGCAGTTGGGCGTCGGGGTACGGTGGTTCGCGGTCTGCCCGCTCGGATAGAGACGCCCGGGCCTCAGGTCCCCAACGCCTCCCGTATCGCCGCGTTCAGCGCCTTGACCCCGGCGGCCGGGCCGTCTGGATGGTTCCAGACGCAGCCGACGACGGCGAGGAAATCGACCCCCGCGCGCACCAGGGCGGCACAGTTCTCCGCGGTGATCCCGCCAATGGCGCAGCTCGGCAGCTCCATCATCTCCGACCACCATTGCAGGATCTCGGGGTCGAGCAACGCCGTCACGTTCTTGGTGGTGGAGGGAAAGAACGCGCCGAACGCGACGTAGTCCGCCCCGTCCTCGCCAGCCTGCACCGCCAGGTCGCGGCTGCCCTTGCAGGTCACGCCGAGCGTCAGGTCCGGCCCCAGCAACCGCCTTGCGTCGCGCGCCGGCATATCGTCCTGCCCGACATGGACGCCGTCGCAACCGGTTCCGCGCACGAGATCGGCGCGATCGTTCAGCAGGAACGCGACGCCGCGGGACTGGCAGACCGGACGCAGCGCATCGATCGCCCGCCGCCACACGTCCTCTTCGGCGCCTTTCAGCCGAAGCTGCACCGCCGCCACGTCATCCGCGTCCAGCGCAGCCGCCAGCGAAGCGGCGAACGGCACCGGATCGAGCGCGGGCGGCGTGATCAGATAGACCCGGCAGCCATCATGGCCGTTTGGCGAAGCCATGCGCGTCAGCCCCGCCGACAGCGGGCCTGGCGGCGCTTATGATCGCCGGCGAGTTGTCTGAGTGCCCGGATCACGACGCCACTCCTGTTCTGAAAAATTGCCGCGACGCGGCAGCGGTCGATAGCCCGGGCGGCCCTGGCTGTCACCTGCGGCCGACTCACGCACATGGCATGGCCGGCCCGCTGTCACGATCGAGTGGCGCCGCTACACTCGATCGCTCAAACCAATCCGGAGCCAAACGAATGAACTCCGTCCTCCCCGTGTGCTTTGCCGTTTTGCTGCTGGCAGGCTGCACCGCCGACACGATGAAGACCTATGTCGGCCAGGACATCCGGGCGGTGGAACTGGCCTACGGTCCGCCGATCAATCAGCTCGACCTTGGTGGGGGCACCCGCGCGTTCCAATGGCAGAAGATCTCGGTCGATACGACACCGGTTACAGCAGTTACGACCACGGACAAGGACGGCAAGGGGCGCAAGACGACGCAGACTCAGTTTGTTGGCGGCGAACAGACCGTTACGAAATGCCTTTACACGTTCCTGACCGTCTGGAGTCCGCCGCAGAATGGCTGGATCGTCACGGGCTTTCGCCAGCCTTCGCTCGACTGCGCCGTCGGCGGCCTGAGCTGAGACCCGCATTGGCCAGCCGGCGCAACGCCGATCGGCTGGCCAACACCGGATGGTCGACTGCTGCGCGCTATTTCGCGGCGGGTTGCGGGGCACTGAAGGCGAACGAAGCGTTCCTGAACTCGCCCGCCCCGGCTACCTTCACGATTGGAAATGCCGCGAAAGGATCGCCTGACGGAGCGGTAATCTTGGCCGACGCGGACTCCGCCTTACAGGACTCGCCAACGAGTGGAATTCGCGTGACCACAGGTTGCTCCGCCTGCGGCCCGAGGCTGACATAGTTCAGAAGGATGGCCACCTGTTGGCATGAACCGGCCACCGGTTTGAACTGCGCGGTCACGAAATCCCGCCCGTTCAAGCTGCCGATGGCCTGTGCCTCGCCGCCGGTGGTTTCAATGTGCGATGATCCCTGCCGAACCGGAAGTCCCATATACTTCTTCAAAGCCGCGGAGGTGTTGGCATCCGGACCATAGACCCCGGCGAGCATCCACCGCCCCTTGATCCCCTGGGGCAAGTCAAAGCCCTCGATGTCCACATAGAAATAGGCCGCCGAATACGGGCCAACACCATACCCGTGCTCAACCGAGTATATATTGATGCCACCGGTCATGCCCTTTACCGGCTCGATACCGTGCGGAAGCGCCTTGCGGATGGCGGCCTCATCCCAGACAACGGCTAACCCGACGCCATTGGCTCCCGTTACCTCATACGGCGGCGGCTGAACCTCATCGGCGGCGGTTGACGGTGGGGAAGCAACGGCCAACGCGGCGCCCATCATCACGCCGGCGCCGAGAGTCCTGGAGTATCCGGTAGTAAACAGGGCTTTGAACATTTTGGCTTCCTCCCAGAATATTGCACGATCCGGTGGTCTTGCTCTTGGGGCGGCAATCGACAGCGCAAACCGAGGGCCCGGCTCAGGAATGCCGAGTGCGGCCTTTGACAAACAGTCCGGTAAGTTCAAAGGCCTGCCGCGCATGAACCATCGCACCGGTACATCGCAGGCACAACCGGTTTCACACGGAAGTTGGCGAAGACCGGATATTGTGAATACCTCGGGAGCGGGCGCCTACAGCGGGCGGCGCATTACCGGCCGCCGACAGGTGGATATCGCGATCATGCCTGCGGGCAGAGGCGGTGGTTTCCCCCGGATTACTCTTGTTGTAACGATCTGCGTTGAGTTTGACACATGGGCACGGGCGCCGCAGCCGTCACCGACGCCGCGGGCCCGCCACCCGCGCCGAACACCGCAAAGCCTCAGGCATCAAAGAAAACCAGCGTCCGCAACTCGATGCTTTCCCGCGGCGGCATATCCGCCGGAGCGTTGGGATCGGCGAACGAAGTATGCGGCATGAACCGGGCGCGGCCGTCCTTCAGCGAATCGAAACACTTCAGCAGCAAAGCCTCGTCCGCCCGCATCGCAGGGGCATAATACCATTTGTGCAGCGGATTGAAAGTCAGGCCATAAATCTCGCCCCGCCGATCGCGGTAGATCAGATCTTGAGGAATGAGGTCGCCGTCCGACAGGGAGGTGGCATCGCATACCGCCAGCGGGGCATCGTACAATGGCCCCCGAATCGGCCGCCACACGTTGACGATCGCGTAACGACGTGTCAGGAGATCGTCGGCTTCCGCGCCCATCAGGTCGCATACACGTTGTGGACCAGAAACTTCCGTGTAGTCGCCGTGAATACGGGTCACCGGCTGACGGGGCGTGCCGGGGGTGCGGTCCTCGACACCATGCTCGCGGCGGCGGATCGTATGATCGAATACCACCACGCGGCTGGCGCCGGTCGCCTGTTTGACCAATTCCTCGGCTTCCGGATAGTAAACCGATTGAAGCTGCGCCTCATTATAAAAGTCGGTCACCGTTGTCGGGGCATCCACCAGGGCGAAACCCTGCCGGTCGAGCGACAGACCATCGGCGATCGGCCGCATGTCGAAAATCGATACGGTGTGCGGATCGTTGACGATGTTCGTCTTCGCTGTCCCGTCCGGAGGATCATAGGTGTAGGTGTGCGGCTTGTCCGGAGTCTTCGCCAGATACACGACCTCTCCGGTGACCAGCGGCAGAGAAGAAACGACGTCCATGATGCCTTGTCCTCCTTGTCCATCGGCTTGAACACACCGATCTGTGTGGACGGCAGGTGGGATGGAATCCCGCGTTTCGCAAGGCTCAATCCGACAGGGGATCGCGTGACAGACCCGACATCCATGCAAAACCGCATTCTGGCCGCAGCCGATCGGCTGTTTTACCGGAAGGGGATTCGGGCGGTGGGCGTGGACGCGATCGCGGCGGAGGCCGGGATCAGCAAGCGATCCCTGTATGACACGTTCCCGTCGAAGGATGCGCTGGTCGTCGCCTATCTGCGGCAGCGCATCCAGCCATTCGACCGGTCCGATGAACCACCCGCGCACCAGGTGCTGGCGCTGTTCGATCGGCTTCACGCCCGCTTCGAGGCGGCGGGCTTCCGCGGATGTCCCTTCGTCAATGCCGTGACCGAACTGGGCGAGGATTGCGCTTCCGCCCGCGCCATCGCCGCGCAATACAAAGCCGATCGGCGGCGGCACATCGCGGACCTGCTGGAGCAGGCCGGGGCTGCCGAACCCGAGGTGCTCGCAAGCCAGATCGCGTTGCTGTTCGAAGGGGCCATCGCGGCGATGCTGGTGGGACAAGATGCGTCCGCGGCTACCCTGGCGCGCGATGCCGCGGCGGTCTTGCTGGAGGCGGCCGGAGCCGGTCTGTAAAGCTGTTTCAAAAATGCCGACTATGATGAAATATTGTTACTGCTTTCCACGTGAAAAGATTGCATGGCTGCCGGCACGAAAAAAATGCTGCGCTGCACCAAAGACATCTGCCATCTGTCTGTCACGGGGAGGTGAGGCGTCGAAATTCATCTGGAGACCAAAATGCCTGTAAGCCACCTCTACCCTGATCCGACAGACCTTCGCCCCTGCTTCCTGTCGGGCCAACTCGACCTGGACGATACGGATACAGTGTCGTCGCTCGCGCTTGGCGAGGCTATTCTGAGTGTGCAAGGGAAGACCAAGCCGCTGCCGTTCGCCTTACTGGTCCACGCCTATAGCGGCTTATCAGACCGGGACGGCAGCCGCTTCATGTTCGGCTTACTACCGGAACAACCCGGCGCGGGTCCGGCGGAAGACTGCTTCCTGAATCTTCAGGCGACTGAACTGGCTTAGGCCAACCGTCGGGGCGGGTACTGCCTAACACCCACCCGCGTTGCGAGCGACTCTCGCCACTAGCCGTCATGGCCCGGCTCGTCCGAACCACCCTTCGCGGCACCTGCTGGCGGCGGTGGCCCGGACAAGTCGGGCCATGAGGAGGGTGCGAGAGTGGGTCGCAACGCTGACCGGTATAAATCCTAATTTGGCGCCATCTCCACAGGCCGGGTCTGCCTTGCCGGGCCGCTAACGATCGATCCCCACCACATACGTGGCGGCTGCCCCGTTAATGGCCGCCGGGTAGCCCGACACCGCCGCCACAGCCGCGTGCGCCACGCCGATGTTCGCGATGCTGAGGGCGGTAAGGGCAACCCGGATCAGCGCCTTTATCGTAAAAATGTGTCCAAGCATCCTGGCTGCTCCAATCCCGGTCCGGCGAAATATCCGGCTTTAATCGCGGACAGAGTTGGGTCCATCCAGTGCCGATGATAATGCGGCTCCGCTACATTGGATTTATGCGGCGGACGGTGAAGTCGGGACTGCTGGGCGCTCTCTCGCCCCGCCTTGTGCCGGTAAGCTCCGCGGCCCTCGACGGCCCTCGTCCTGCTCGGTGCTGAGCTAGCTAGTGGAAAACCGGGACTTGCCGCTGCCGGGAACACGCGCAGCCGCAACACCCGGCGGCCGCTCGCCCACCCAAATTCCCTGACCCAACCCCTTGCACCTGCGCCCCCTCTTCCCCACCTCGCGTTAGTCAGGAACATAACACGAACATACATGTCAACCTACGCCCGCGACGCCCTCTTCGACGACATCGCCCCCATCGACCCGTATTTCATGCATGAGGCCGTCCGCACCCTCATGCGCGCCCTGCCGATCGACGAGCAGGAACCCGAGGCCTGGCGCAACCGCCGCATGGCCACCACCCTCAGCGCCCTCGCCGCCCTGCATCCCCGCGACGAGATCGAGGTCCTGCTCGGCGTCCAGTCGCTCTGCGCCTTCCACGCCGCCGCCGTCTGCTGGCATCTCGGCATGAACCACCACACCCCGCGCGGCTCCGGCCTACGCCATTTCAGCGCCGCCGGCTCCGCCGCGCGCACCTTCGACACGCTGCTCAAGGCACTGGAGCGCCGCCAGGCCAAACCGCTGGCGGTGCCCCCAGGCCGGCCGGAGCCGCGGGAGTGGACCGATGAAGACCGCACCGCGACGCTGCGCCGGATGCAGGAGCGTTGCAGCGCCGGGGACGCCGAGGCTCCGGCGGTGGCATGGATGCCGGAGGGGCTGGCGCTGGCGGACCGGTTCATGCAGGAGGCGCGCATCGAGGCGGAGAACGAAGGTCTCGACATCGCCAACACCGAGGGGATTCTGCCCGGCGGCGGGATGATCGTGCCGGATGATCCGACGACACAGCAGCAGGAGTATCTCGGGCGGCGGATAATGCTGGATTTGCAGCGTAAGCGGCAGGAGAACCTGCGAAACGGCAACCCGGAGCTGCCGAAGATCCCGCATCTGCGCCCGGGGGATCTGGTGCGGTGAACGACCCGACGCGAGGCGCTGCGCCATTCGACTACGTCAGCGCCTCCGCGACTTGTCCGGGCGACGCCAAAGCACGGCCCGCGCGCACCAGCCGTCCGATCACATCGCCTGGTAAACCGCCTTCTCGAAGCCCTCGCACGCCGCCACCGCCTTCGGATCGAAGAACGGCAGGATCTGAGTCGCATACACGCCCGCGACCCGCTTCCCGGAATCGATCCAGTAATAAGAATTCGCGAGTCCCGCCCAAGCCAGACTCCCCGCCGAGCGGCCCGACGGCAGCGGCTCCGGATTGATCAGGAAGCTCAGCCCCCACTTCATCCCGGCGATGAAATCGACGTCGTGCGACAGCGCAGGCGCGGCCGTCTTCATCGGATTGCACACCAGGTCGCCCATCGCGTTGCGCGACATCTCCGCGACCGTCTCCGGCTTCAGCACCCGGGCGCCATTGAACGTCCCGCCGTGCAGGATCATCTGCGCGAACTTCAGGTAATCGCCGACGGTCCCGTACAAACCGCCGCCACCCATGTGGAATTCCGGGTCCTGCGGCAGCTCGGTATCGGTCACCACAAACCCATCGGGCGTCCGAGCATGGATCTTGGCCAACCGCCGGCGCTGCGCATCGCCGATCTTGAAGGCGGTATCGTTCATGCCCAGCGGCTGGAAAATCTCGTCGTGCAGGTAGCGGTCCAGTTTCCGGCCCGACACGGCCTCCACCGCCTTCCCGGCCCAGTCGATCGAGATCCCGTATTCCCACCGGTCGCCCGGATCGAACGCCAGAGGCAAGGTCAGCGCCGCGTTGGTGCAGGAGATGATGCCCGGCGTGCCGGTCGCCTCCATATAGCGCGCGATGTCGGCGTTCCACATGTCGTAGGCATATCCGGACGTGTGGGTCAGCAAGTGGCGCAAGGTCAAAGCCCGCTTCGGCGCCCGCAGCCGGGGCTTGCCGCCGCCGTCGAAGCCTTCCAGCACCTGCACCCGCCCGAGTTCGGGCAGCACGGCTGCGATGTCGCCATCCAGCGACAGCTTGCCGCGTTCAATCTGCTGCATCGCTGCGGTGGCGGTGATGGCCTTGGTCATCGAGGCGATCCAGACCACCGTGTCCGCCGTCATCGGCTCGCCGGTCGCCAGGCTGCGGGTGCCGAAGCCGCCTTCGAACATCACGCCATCGGCGTTGGCTGCAGCGGCGACCACGCCGGGCACGTCCCCGGACTTGGCCGCGCGGCGCAGTCCGTCCGCTATTCTGCTGGTATCCACCATGGTTCCCTCCCGTTCCGGTTTGCCCGGATTAACGATGCTAGCCCCGGTATGCCGGGTGTTGCCAACCCTGGCGGCACGCGCGAGACAGGCGGCGGCAGCCCGCCGCGGCCCCTGTCCCGCACGCGCCGCCGCCGCCGGTCAACCCGAGCCGTTGGACAGGTCCGCCGTCTTGGTCTGCAGCCGGTTCGCCAGCGCCTGCGCCCCGCCGCGGGACAGCAGGCGGCGGAAGTCGGACCGCTGCACCGCGACCCGGCTGACGGACCCGTCCGCCAGCACATCGACGACCTGCCAGCCGCTGGAACCCTGCCGCATGACGTAGTCAAGCTCGTGCCCGTCGCCGGTTTTCGGCAGGATACGGGTCTGCACCACCTGCTCGCCGTTGCCGACAGCCCGGACGTCGGGCTTGATAGTGAAGCGCTGACCGTCGAACTTGTTGAAGCTGTTGACGTAGGACGCCACGGTGTAGCGCCGGAACGCCTGCATCAGCATGTCCTGCTGATCGGCGGGCAACGACGACCAGGTCGGCCCTACCGACTCCTGCAGGATCGCCGGCAAATCGAAGGTCCGTTCGACGATCGGCGACAGGGTGTCATAGCGTTGCTGGAACGGGGTCCGCGGCCCCGCCTTCATGATCTCCAGCAGGCCGTCGACCAATTGCTGGATTGGCTGGACCACCGCCTCGTCCTCGGACGCGCGCGCCGGAACGGTCAGGTAGGCGGGAATCGCGACACCGGCCAGAACGGCAGCGCTTCCGGCGAGCAGGCCTCGGCGACGATAGCGGGCTATGTGCATTGAACTCATCCTTTTCGCCACTCCAATTGCAAGGACGGCCCCAGCCATTTTGGCATGGCTCGAACATCATGCAGACACATGGGCGCGGTTGTCTCTAATGCACGCATACCAGAGATTCAGGCTTTCACGCGCTTGTGAGGCCGGTTAGCATCAAAACCTTCCAAAGTTGTTCGACAACCGCAAGGTCACGGTATTGTTAACGGGGTTTTCATTGTGACGATCGCTACGCGGACCTTGCGCCTGTCCGATGCCGTGGCCGCCGCCATCGGCCTTCTGGATCGGCCGTTCGACGCCGATCGGCTGATTCGCACGGCGCGCCGGAAGACCGGACTGAGCGATTTCGGCGACACATCGTTCATCGGTCCGCTTTGCCGCCTTCTCGAGTCGTGTGCCTCCGAGTTGGCGCTCAGCCTGGTTGGACGCAGCGCCACGCACTGGGACGTGATCCGTTTCCTCTCGAATCTGCTGACGCTGCAGGATGCCATCGTCCGCTGTCCCGGGATCGCTGAGCAGCCGATCGCTCAACCGATTTTTATCACCGGGCTGCCGCGTAGCGGGACGACTTTTCTGCATCGGCTGATGCTGCTGGATCCGGCGAACCGGGGACCACTGGTCTGGGAGACGATCTACCCCTCGGCCGCCGCCGGCACCCGCGAGGAGCGCATTGCCCGGGTCGCCCGCCAGTTGAAGACGTTCGAATGGCTCGCGCCCGACTTCCCGGCGCTGCACCCGCTGGAAGCGACATCGCCGCAGGAATGCAGCGAGATCGCGGCGCATGTCTTCCGCAGCCTGCGGTTCGATACGACCTACCACATCCCGTCCTACCGGAACTGGCTGGATGCGGACGTCGTCAACAATCTGCCGGCCTATCGTTTCCACAAGCGGTTCCTGCAATACCTGCAGCACCAGGACGGCGCCGAGCGGCAATGGGTGCTGAAATGCCCGGAGCATCTGTTCGCGCTGCAGGTGATCCGCAGCGTGTATCCGGACGCCAGGATCGTGTTCGTGCACCGCGATCCGGTGAAAGTGCTGCTGTCGCAGTCCCGCCTGACCGAGGTGCTGCGCCGCCCGTTCACCCGCGCGCTGGATCTGCTCGCCCTCGGTCCGAATGAGAGCCGCCGCTGGCTGGATGGCACGCAGCGGATGATGGCGGTCGGGAACGACGCCGGCTTCGCCGATCCGGTCTGCCACGTGCACCATATCGATCTGATAACCGATCCGGTCAGCACGGTGGACGGTGTCTATCGGCATTTCGGCATGAGCCTGCCACCCGCGTCCGCCACCGCGATCACCAACTTTGTCGCCGCGCGGCCGAACGGCGGCTATGGCGACCACAGCTACCGGTTCGAGAATCACGGGCTGAACGAGCAGCAGGAACGCGAAAAGTTCCGTCCCTACATGGTCCGTTTCGGTGTCGCCGCCGAATCCGCGCCCGGGCGCCGCAAGGAGACGTCGCCGGAGCGGGTGCTCAACCCGGGCGTTTCGGCGCCATAACGTCCGCGGCGCTGCGTCCGGGCGGGAGCTTGGCTGGACGACTGATGGCAAACCGCCGCGCGCCGCGTGTGTTCCAGCAAAGCGAGCCTTTTGAACCGCAGATGACGCAAATGCGCGCGGATCGAAATTTCTTGCTTTTGCCGCTGCGGACGATGACGTGGAAAGTCAACCCCAAGTATCAGTCCATCGGTGACAGCCGGCATCAGGACGATAACTCAACCAAGCCGCTTGGTCATGTAGACGCGCCGAAACCCTTTTTCTTCGATCCGGTGGGTCTCGGAATAGCCAATCCGCGTATAGAGTTCGATGTTCTCCGTCATGGCCTCGTTCGTATAAAGCCTGATCGAGCAGTAGCCTGCATCCACAGCGGCAGCCTCGGCGAAGTTCAGCATAGCTCGGCCCAGGCCCAGACCTTGCGCGGATGGAGAAACCGCCACATTGTCCAGAAGCATGGCATCTTCTTGCGGTATCAGCACAAGAACGCCCCGCACCTTGCCATCGTGTTCGATGACATGGACGCGGCCATCCCGGATCAGTTGCCCGTAGTCGTCGAGCATCGGTCCCGGCTGCCGCCCGATACGAGGTACGTAGCCGGCATAGGCTGTTTGAACAATGGTCTCGACAGTGCCGAGATCATCGCCGGTGGCCGCACGCAGGTCTCGATCCATATCGTACTCCCGGGTCGATCTTAACGCGCATACCGGTCCACGTTGAATTTGACACTGGCACGGCCTCGCGACCGTCATGGCGAGGAGGGGGCGCCGAAAAGTCGAACTCAAAGCGGACCAGTATCATATCATTACGATCGGCCTCACCGGCGCTCCGGTTGCGCCGCGGATCTTCGTCGCCAACAATACCAGGCACCCGGAATGAACCGCATCGGCGGCGAGTTCGTCCAGCGCCAGGTTCTCGATCAGGTAGACGCCGGATTCCGCCAGGGCGAATTGATGCACCGGCATCAAAACGGTCTTGTCCGGATTCGGCAGCACCTCCACAGCCATGTTGTCCGCGCCGATGGCGACGATCCCCTGGTCGATCAGCCATTTCGCCGCCGGCACGTCGATACCGGGCTCGCCTTCCAGATAGCGGGCGTTATCGACGCCGTAATAACGACCCCAGCCGGTGCGGATCAGCGCGACGTCGCCGGAGTCCACAGTGAATCCGCCGGCATCCGCCGCCCGCTTCAAATGGTCCGCCGTCACCACCTGCCCGGCCGCCAGATGCGTCCCGGGCGCGACGTCGAACAGCACGCCGCGGGTGATCATCGGCGGCGCATGCTCGATGCCGAGCCGGTCCAGCCCCCAGTCCGTCACGATGTCGGCAGCGGCATTGCCGTTATACATCATGTCGCCCTTCGAAAAGTGCCCGAGTGCGTCGATGTGCGTGCCGACATGCGCGGTCATCTCGATACGCTCAAGATTGGTTCCGGCATCATTGACTGCGCCCAGCTTGCGCCGCCGCTTGATGGTGTGGCGCCAGGACCCGAAGATCGACATCAGGAACGGAGTCTGGTTCGGCGCCAGGAACGGCGCGCCCATGAAGATTTCGTGGCTGACGTCGTACACCCGGCCCTGCCGGACGGAGGCCAATGCCGCGAGCCGCTTTTCCACCGTCAGCAGATTGCCCGCGCCGATCTGGTCAGACGGTCCCCATTGGGCGTGGTTGTGCAACATGGTTGACGCTCCGTTTCCCGAATTGCAGGCAGCCTGCCACCGGCCGCCGGGCTGGGCAATCCGTCGCCGGCCGCACATGCTGCCATGATGCCTGTCACCCGATCCCCAACCCCTGCCCGCCTCTGGCTGCTGCTGGCCGCCGCCTTTTGCACGTTCTCCGTCGGCGCCGGCTTCATGCACGCCTACACCGTGTTCCTGGTGACCTTCATCGACACCTTCGGATGGAGCCGGGCGCAGGTCTCGCTGGCCTATTCGGTATCCCAGGTCGTCTCCGGCTTCAGTTCCCCGCTTGTCGGCTGGCTGGTCGATCGGCTTGGGCCGCCGCGGCTGATCCTGATGGGCGGCACGCTATTGACCGCGGGCCTGCTGGCGACGTCGCGGGCGACCGAGTTGTGGCATGTCATCGTGCTGTACGGCGTGGTCATGACACTGGGGGCGAACTGCCTCGGGCTGGTGGTGTTCGTGCCGCTGCTGTCACGTTCCTTCGTCCATAATCGCGGCATGGCGGTGGCGGTGGTGCAGTCGGCGAACGGGTTCGCGCGGGCGTTTTCGGCGCCGGTGACGACGATGATGATCTCCGGGCTGGGCTGGCGCGGAGCCTATGTCTGGCAGGGCGTCTTCATGGGCGCGATCCTGCTGCCGCTCGCCGGCCTGTTCCGCGGCACCGGCCAGGGTGGCCACCGGCGCCACGCCGACGCGCATGGCTGGACGGTGCGGCAGGCGATGCGGACGCCGCATTTCTGGCTGCTGTTCGCGGTCTACATGTTCACCGGGCTGGGCAGTTTCCTGGTCGCGCTGCACCAGTTGGCGTTCGCGGTCGATATCGGCTTCGACAAGCTGTATGCCGCGGGCGTGCTGGGCATGGGAGCATTTCTTTCGCTGCCGGGCGTCATCCTGACCGGAACGATATCCGACTATATCGGCCGGGAACTGTCCGCCGCGGTGACCTACGGGACGTCGATCCTGGGTGTTGTGTTCGCACTGATGATCACCTCGCCGGACCAGCATCTGCTGCTGTGGCTGCATGCCTGCTTCTTCGGGCTGACATGGGGCGCGCGCGGGCCGGCGATCACGGCCAAGACGGCCGATCTGTTTCCAGGTCCGAATTTAGGCGCGATTCTGGGGGTGATCACCATCGGCACCGGGCTGGGCGCCGCGGCAGGATCGTGGCTGGCCGGGTTCGTGTTCGACACCACCGGCAGCTACCGGGTCGCCTTTCTGTTGTCGATCCTGTTCTACGCCGCCGGTAGTATCGCGTTCTGGGCGCTGCGGCGCCCGCCGGCGATTCGCGCCTGAGGAGTGTCCCGATGCCGGATTCCGATGTTGTCGTCACCGCGGGCGCCATCCTGGCGTATCGCCTGTTCGACATCGCCTATGCGATCGACCTGGCGAAGGCCGAGGAGACCTGGGCGCGCACGGTCCGCACCGGCAGTTCGCGCGGGCGGCTGACCACTACCCCGGCCAAGGCGGTCGCCTTCGACGTGCCGCCGGTGGCGCTCGACCTGGGGACGGTCGCGCTCGACCTGCCGGAGGGGCGGCTGCAGGCCGCCGCCGCCGCGCGGCTGTATGATTTCGGCGCCGTCAGCATCTCCCTGCGCGTATCGGTGGCGGGACTGTCGTGGCGGGCGTTCTCGCAGCAGATGAACGCTGTCGATACCAGCGTCGGGCTGGCGCCGGCGACGGCATTGTGGACCGGGCTGCTGGAGCGGGTGCGGCGGGGTGTGAGCGAGGCGCTGGTGCGCCCTGTCTCCTCGACGCTGGAGGAAGACTACCTCATCGGCGTCGTCAACAGCCTGAACGAGACGATGACCGCGGAGGCGCTGCCGAACCGCCTCGACCTGGTGCCGCTGCTGTCGGGCGAGCGGCGGCGGCTGTCGGAGGCATCGCGGCGGGATTTGTTGCGGCATCAGTATTCATATTATAGCGACGACCTCGTCGTGCTGACCTGGGACCGGGCATTTGTCTACGAGCCGCACGGAGACACCGATGTCATCGACGTGATCGAAGTCGCCAATGCGCAGTTGTTGGAAATGCGTTACTATGACGAACTGCTGGATGACGAGTTGCCACGGATGTACGATCTGGTGGAAGCGACGCGGCGGCACTGGAGGCTGCCGGGCGCGCGGCGGTTCGCCGATCTGGCGCGGCGGTTGTATACGATAGTCGCTGAAGTAACGGAGTTGACGGAGAAGGTGGATAATGCGTTGCAGGTGACCGAGGACGTGTATCTGGCCCGGGTCTATGCGGCGGCGCTGGATCTGTTTCGCGTCCGGGCGGTGAGCGCGGCGGTGGACCGGAAGCTGTCGATCGTTCGGGACACCTATACGGCGCTGTATGATGAGGCGCATGCCAGCCGGTCGGAGTTGCTGGAGATTATCATTCTGGTGCTGATCGCAGTAGAAATCGTGCTGGCGATTATCCGCTAGCGCTATACGTGGGCGCTTCGCCGAGCGCAGTCTCGCGCGCCAACGTCACGATTGACGCCGATCAACGACCCGCCTTCTGCGCTGTGCTAAGAAACTAGCGCCGTACGGCAGCAAATATTGCGTATGGTCATTTTCCGTTGTTGCCGCCTGCGGCTTTCCAAGGAGCGGCGAAAATGCCAATGCAATCCTTTGTCAGCAACGCGAACGACGGGGCTACCCATAAAGGCGGTGATGGCGGCAGCTTGCCGGCGAGCTACAGCTTCAGCACCATCCTGGCCCCGGGGTCCGGGTTCACGAATTCTTTGGGTATCAATGACAGCGGCCAGATCACCGGCTCGTATGGCGTCGCTCCCGGAGAAGTCAATACATGGTTATATTGATACCCTGGGTCAGTTCACCTCCTTTGATGTATCAGGTATCGGGTCCGAGCCGGTCGGTCCCACCCAGCCCGCGGCGCTCAACAACGCGGATGAGGTCGTGGGCACGTACCTGACCCAGTCGACAGGGGTAAACTACGCACAGGGCTTTCTTTACGCAAACGGCTCATTCACCGCAATCGAACCGCCGGGAGCGACGTTCACAACGCCAAGCGGCATCAACTCCCGGGGTGAAATCGTTGGCACTTACAGCACCGATATATCCCACGGGCAAGGATTCCTGGACATCAACGGCAGGTTCACCACCGTCGACGCTCCGGGCGCAACCAACACCTCGCTGACCGGGATCAATGACCGCGGCACGATCGTCGGTAACGCCGATAACGCCGGTTTCGTCGACCGCGGGGGCTGTTTCACACCAGTCGCCGTGCCCGGTGCGACGTCCACAGACGCAAGCGGGATCAATGACCGCGGCGAGATAGTCGGCAACTACACCGACAGCAGCAATGTGTCGCACGGGTTTCTGTATTCGGACGGGACGTTCACCACGATCGACATGCCGGCGGACGCCTCCGGCCCGTTCACCATGGTCGTAGACGGTATCAACGACCACGGTGACATCGTCGGCACCTACTACCACAACTCAAGCGATGTGCGAGGGTTCCTGGCAACCCCCGTCGGCGGCTCCTGCGCCTGCGCCGCCATGGGCGACCTGCTCACGCGCCACGTCGGCACGGGCGATCTTCTGCCGGGATCGGCGCCGTTCGGCAATCAGGCGCCCGCGGCAGGCTCGTCGGGGGTGTTTGACACTACCGGCCGAAGCCTGTGCGGCGCCTACGGGTTTGTCGATACGTCGAACCCTGCCATGCACATGAATTTCGGTGACACTGCATAGCTGACGCTCTGATCAGGACACGGGCGGCGGAGCACACGGGCAGAAGCCCAGCTCTGCCGCCGAACGTCCAGGCGACGACGGCAATGCCGCAATTGGCGAATGCTGCCGCTTGCATGGTTGCGCCTCCGCGGCCAGGTCCGGCAGGCGCCGGACCGCCTTTTGAAGGATCATAATGATACAGCTTCGCGATGGCAATATCGCGTAATATTGTTGTTGCGTGACCACTGACCGGCAGGCATTGCCGAGGCCGGTTTCCGGCATCTACAGCAATCCCCGTCCCGCCAAATTCCGCATCAGTGCCCCGGCGCCGAACGTCCACGCTTCGCAACGGTCCGTCGGCATCATCCGGTTGACCAGCCGCCCCAGCCTCGGCGCCGCGATCGTTACGAAATCGCCCTGCTTGTGGGTGAACCCCTGCCCCGCCGCATCGCGGTCCTGCACCGGCGCGAACATGGTGCCGAGGAACGGTCCCGCCCCGTCCGGATAGCGATGATGCGCATTCAGCATCTGCCCCACCAGATCCGCCGGATCGCGGCTGATTTGCGCGATCGAGGATGACCCCTCCAGCACGAATCCCTCCGGCCCTTCCACGCGCAACGTAACGACCGTGCGGCGGATATCGTCCAGCCCGAACCCGGCGTCGAACAACCGCAGCAGCGGACCAACGGCGCACGACGCATTGTTGTCCTTCGCTTTCCCCAACAACAACGCCGATCGGCCTTCGACATCGCGCAGGTTGACGTCGTTGCCCAGGGTGGCGCCAACGATGCGCCCGGCCGAGGACACCGCGAGCACCACTTCCGGCTCCGGATTGTTCCACGAGGATGCCGGATGCAGCCCGGCGTCCATGCCGGTGCCCACGGACGCCATCGGCTGCGACTTGGTGAAAATCTCCGCGTCGGGGCCGATGCCGACTTCGAGATACTGGCTCCAGGCGCCCTGCGCGATCAGGACGTTCTTTAGCCGCAACGCCTCAGGCGATCCCGGCTTCAGCTTCGACAGGTCGTCGCCCACAAGGCTGGTGACCTCCCGCCGGATCGCGGCGGCAGCGGTCAGGTCGCCGCGGGCGCGCTCCTCGATCACCCGTTCCAGCATCGACACCGCGAACGTCACTCCCGCCGCCTTGATCGCCTGAAGATCGATCGGCGCCAGCAGCCAGGGCCGGGCCGGGTCGCGGGTCTCCGGCGGCGTATTGGCCAGCAGGGCGTCGATGCCGCCGATGGGGTCGCCGGGAGTGTGACGCACGGCCAGGGCGGGCTCGTCCGCCTCGCACAGGTCGCGCACGGTGGGGAAGTGGCGGGAGATGTCGAACGCCATGCCCTGCCGGATCGCCACCACCGACGGGCCGCCGGAATCGGGGCGCCAGGCGCGGCCGGCCAGGACGGCGTGCCCGGCGTCATCGGGCAGGCCGGCGCGGACGAGGGACTGGAACGGGTTCATGGCGGACCTCCTGTATTCGGGTCAGCCTACCCCGCCGGGTGTAGTTCGTCATGGCCCGGCCGATCCCGCGCGCCTCCGCCAACCGGCCTGGCCGAGATGATGTTCACGGTGCGGCTTGGCTTCCTCCGGGGGCGGACCTCCGTCCCGCTCAGGTGACCCACATGGCGCGATGATCGCCGCCCGAAGACCAGACCCCCGACCTTGGCGGTTGGGGTGAGCGCCGCCCGACCCCGCCCGGAAGTGCCGCGATTGGCCTGGCGCAAACTGCCCGGCCACCATTCACCGCCTGGACTGAGCCGCATCCGGCACCCGAGATCAATACCACTATGTGTCGTAACGAAATTGTGTAAAAATCACATTCCATTGCGCTTGATGGAAGATTACAGACGGTCTACGCAATATTAAGATTATCGCAACCATAACTCACGAGGGCTTGATATGCGTAAAGTCTTGCTAGTGGCGACAGCAGCGGCGGCAATATCCTGCGCTCAGGGGGCCATGGCTGATACGATCACCTTCAGCGGAACTTATACGGTTTCAAACGACGCTGGCACAGGCTGGTTCGCCGGCTCATTCACACTAAACCCCGCGGATGGGACCGACTTCTTCGGGCTACCGGCATGGGTAATTAGTGCGGGTTCTTTGTCAGCCACAGGCGCAATCACCACGACATTCACTCCCATCGTTGATTACTTGTACGCGAGTCAGTTCTCCCAGTGGTCCGACGGCGCCGGAGGGGTCTTTGAGCAACTCCAGCTTACCGACGGGAGCGGCGCTACGTTCGCCATTCAGGTGGATGTCCCAAACGACCCAGACCCTGCCACCTACGCGGCCCTCGTGGGGACGTTCACGGGGGACAGCATTGCTAATGCTTCCGGGTACAACTCAGGCGGAACTGCCTTTTCCATTGATAGCGTTACGCTGAGATCGGCCGCGGTGCCGGAACCGGCCTCGATACTGGTCCTGAGCGCCGGTTTGGCCGGGTTGGCTGCCCTGCGGCGGAAGCGTCCGGCGGGCTGAAATCGACCGGTGTGGAACCGGGGATTTGCGGCCCCTCCGGGTCGCCATGCCCGGCACCGTAACGCACGATATCGGCGGCGGCACGAGCGTACCGCGGCGCCGGACCATCAAACTGCCCCTCGCGACCATCACCCGCCCGGACGGTGCCCCGGGGTGTTTCCCGGCGTCCCGAAGCATGGAGCGCGCGGAGCGGCGTGCGCTCCCGGCACACACGAGGCAATTAAGATATATCGTAAACTCAGAATACTTCTTACTGACCCCGCCCCTCGGTCACCGCCGCGAGATCATCAGTGAAGCCGCGGGATCGTCGTCAGGTTTGGCGGCAGCAAAGTCGGGAATGACCGAGCCCGTCCCGGCCACGACGCAAGAGACCGCCCGTGCCAAACAGATGCAGGCAAGCCCCCTTTGGCCCCGGTCCGGACCGGCGGCGGCCCGTGACGGGAAAGCGCGCCGCCCCTATATCGTCTGCACCCATCAACAGGAGGACCACCGGCATGAAGCGCTTCTTCGGCGGACAGGACACCGTGGCGGAACAATTCGCCGTCGAGCACACCGAGGCGGAATGGCGCGCCAAACTCAATCCCGCGCAGTTCAACGTGCTGCGCCAGCACGGCACCGAGCGCGCCGGCACCAGTCCGCTGAACGCGGAAAAGCGGCCCGGCACCTTCTTCTGCGCCGGCTGCGGCAAGTCTCTGTTCAGCTCCGACACCAAATACGAAAGCGGCACCGGCTGGCCGAGCTTTTTCCAGCCGCTCGACGGCAGCATCGCAACGACCGAGGATCGCAGTCTGTTCATGGCGCGAACGGAGGTGCATTGTGCCGATTGCGGCGGCCATCTGGGTCACGTGTTCCCGGACGGGCCGCGGCCGACCGGTCTGCGCTATTGCATGAACGGCGTCGCCATGGAGTTCAAACCAAAGCCGTAGGGCCAAAGCCTCAGGAGAGATCCGCATGCGCCTCGGGATCGTCACCATTCCTACCCCCACGCGGTCGGATTACCCGCTCGTGGAGCGGGTCGCGTCGCTGGCGCGGCGGGTCGAGGCGCTTGGTTTTCATGGACTCTGGGTCACCGACGCCTTCGCGCGCGGCAAGCCGACGCTCGATCCGCTGATCCTGCTCGGCGCGGTGGCGAGCCGGACGGTGCGGATCGAACTCGGCACCTGCGTGGCGCAGGTGCCACTGCGGCATCCAGTCGAGCAGGCGCATCGGGTGCAGACCTTGAGCGTGCTGTCCGGCGGACGCTTCCGGTTCGGTGTCGGCTGCGGCTCGACGCGCAACGAGTTCGATGCGGTACAGGCCGATTTCGAAAACCGTTTCAAGACATTGCGCGCCTATCTTGATGTGATGCGGAAGGTATGGGCGGGCGACGCGGTGTATGGCCCGGCGCTGACCACCTGGCCCGGCACCGAGGGCGGCCCGCCCGTGCTGCTCGGCGCCTGGCGCAGCCCCCGCTGGGTCGAGCTGGCGGCGAAGTCGCTGCAAGGCTGGATCGCCTCGGGCATCCAGACATCGTGGGAAGACCTCGCCGCCGGGGTGAAGCTGTATCGCGACGCAGGCGGCCAGCGCGTTGTTCTGGCAAATATTTTCACCGATCTGCGCACCACCCCGGCACCGCTGCCGATCGGCGTGGAGCCGAAGATTTCGCTGGTTTGTTCAGCGGCGGAAGCGCGCGATCGGCTGCGCAGGCTGGAGGACACCGGCATCGACGACGCGCTGCTGGTGTGCCCGTCGGACGATCCGGGGCAGCTTGACGCGATCGCCGAGCTCAGGGCGTAAGGATCAGGTGCACGCCCGCATCCGAGGCGGCCTGACATAGGCGACGCCCAACAATGAGTACTTCGGGCCCCGGCGGGTTCGTCAAACCGTCATGGCCCTGCTCGTCCGCATAGGCGCCAACATAAGTCGAATGGCGCATGGTCGTTGCCCTCGTGTCATGGCCGGGCCCGGCCATCCACGACTTGCGGTGCCGGTGGCGGCGAAGTCGTGGATGGCACAAGGCCGCCCATGACAGAAATGGAATCCATGACTGCCTCGCTACTTCCCCGTCGCCACCGTGGCGCGGCGGGGCAGTCCAGCGACGAACTTTCGGCCTACGCCCGGCTTATCATCTCGTCGATAGCCCGGATAATTCGATCCTGCTCAGGTTCCGGCAGAACCTCCAGCACATCGCTCAGGCGCCTGACCGGAATCGAGACCATGTTGAACGGGTTCGCATAAACCGGCTGACCCTGGACCGTCATGCGAGGCGTCAGCGGGTGGTCGGGCGGCGATCTGAAATCCGGACGAACCAGCGCCATCACCACGCGTGTCCTGCTTCCGTCGAGACGAGCGGATTGGATATGGATGACAAACGGAACCACCTCGTCACTGCCGGGATTTTTGTAGATCGCAAATTGCGGCATGCCGGAGGCCTCAAAGGCTCGGAAACTCGTCCGAGAGCAACCCGTGCTCGTCGTGCCAAAGATTCAGAGCCGCGATGACCTCTTGCAGACGTTCATCCTCCGCTCGTTGCCGCGCCTGCTCCTGCCTGACGAAGCCCGCCAACAGGTCCTCCACGGTGGCAGATAGATTGCGGGTGAGTTCCTTGGCCCGTGCCACCAAATCCGGGTTCAGTGAAAGGTTCACAGCCTTCCGCCCCGCGTTGCGATCGTATCCGTCAGACGACAGGGTCATCCAGACCTCCCGTGTTGGCGACAAAAATTTTATGCGCATGGCCTGCGCAAAGCAAGCACATCCCCAGCCTCCCTTCCCCATCCCGTCCAACCTCCCTACCATGCCGCCCCGCCAACACGGGGGAAACCATGCACTGGACCGATCGCCGCGAGCGTTACCGCGAGACCATCGCCGGCGGCGCCTGCATCCATCCCGGCTCCGTCCACGACGCCATCTCCGCCCGCATCGCCGAAGACCTCGGCTTCGAGATCGGCATGTTCGCCGGCTCCATCGCCTCCTTCGCCGTGCTCGGCGCGCCCGACCTGATCGTCCTGACGCTGACCGAATTCGCCGCCCAGGCCTACCGCATCAACCGCGCCGGCAAGCTGCCGCTGATGGTGGACGCGGATCACGGTTACGGTAACGCACTGAATGTGATGCGCACGGTGCAGGAACTGGAAACCGCCGGCGTCGCCGCGCTCATGATCGAGGACACCCTGCTGCCCCGCGCCTTCGGGGAGAAAAAACCCACCGTGCTGTCGCTGGAGGAAGGCACCGGCAAGATGCGCGCCGCCCTCGCCGCGCGTGAGGACCCGGCCCTGTTCGTCATTGGCCGCACCAGCGCGCCCTCGATCACCGGCCTCGCCGACGGCATCAGGCGCCTGAAGGCCTACGAGGCGACCGGCGTGGACGCGCTGTTCATCGCCGGCGGCCTGACCCGCGCGGACCTCGACGCCATCGCGGCGGAGGTGAAGATCCCGCTGATGCTCGGCGGCGTCCCGGCTGATCTGCTGGACAGGGACTACTTGGCCAGCCGCGGCGTGCGGGTGGCGCTGCAAGGCCACCAGCCCTTCGCAGCCGCCGTGAAAGCGACGTACGACACCCTGAAGGCGCTGCGCGACGGGACAAAACCCTCGGCCCTGACCGGAATTGCCTCGCCCGAACTGATCGCGCGTGTTACCCGCGATGGCGACTACAGGACCTGGACGGAAAAGTTTCTGAACTGATGAGCATACTGACTGGCAAGGCCCGGCTCGCGGGCATCACCGGCTGGCCCGTCGGCCATTCGCGTTCCCCCCGGCTGCACGGCTTCTGGCTCGACCGCTACGGCATCGACGGCGCCTATCTGCCGCTGCCGATCGAGCCGGGGCATTTCGCCGAGGCGGTCAGGGGCCTGGTGCGGGCGGGATTCGCCGGCGTCAACTGCACCATCCCGCACAAGGTCGCGGCGTTCGCGGTCTGCGACGTGGTGGACGAGACCGCCCGCCGCGCCGGGGCGGTGAACACTCTGGTGTTCAAGGAGGGCCGCATCATCGGCAGCAACACCGACGGCTGGGGCTTCCTGGAGAACCTGCGCGCGCACGGCGTCGATCCCGCCGCGGGCCCGGCGCTGATCCTCGGTGCCGGAGGGGCTGCGCGGGCCATCGCCGCGGTGCTTCTGGATCTCGGGGTCAATGTCACGCTGGCCAACCGAACCCGCGCGCATGGCGACCGCCTGGCGGCCGATCTCCCCGGCCTTCACGTCATCGACTGGGATCGGCGGGACGCGGCGTTGCCGGACCATGCGCTCGCGATCAATACAACGCCGCGGGGCATGACCGGGCACGCGCCGCTGGAACTGGACCTCGACCGCGCCGCGCCCGGGCTGACGGTCGCCGACATCGTTTATGTGCCGCTGGAAACCCCGTTGCTCGCCGCCGCCCGGGCGCGCGGGCTGCGTGGGGTCGAGGGCCTGGGGATGCTGCTGCATCAGGCGGTGCCCGGCTTCCGCGCCTGGTTCGGCGGCGACCCGGTGGTGGACGAAGCGCTGCGCCGGTTCGTGGCGGCGGATCTGCTGCCTGCATGAAGATCAGGGCGTGAAGATCATCGGCCTGACCGGCGGCATGGGGATGGGCAAATCCACCGCCGCCGCCATCTTCCGCCGCGCCCGCATCCCGGTATTCGACGCCGACGCCGCGGTGCACCGCCTCCAGGCCAAGGGAGGAAAGGCGATCCGGGCGATCGAGGCCGCCTTCCCGGGCACCATCCGCGACGGCGCGGTCGACCGGGCCGCGCTGCGCCGGGCCGTCCTCGGCGATCCGGACGCCTTGACCCGGCTGGAGCACATCCTCCACCCGATGGTTGAAGCCGAGGAACGTGCCTTCATCGCCCGCGCCCGTCGCGCCGGAGAGCGCGCCGTGGTGCTGGACATCCCCCTGCTGTTCGAAACCGGCGGCGATCGGCGGGTTGATACCGTCGTCGTGGTGTCCGCGCCTCGCCCGATACAGATCTACCGCGTCGGCCTGCGCCGCCGCATGAGCCGGGAGGATATCGAGGCGGTGATCGCCCGGCAGATGCCCGACCTGGAAAAGCGCAGACGTGCCGGCGTGGTGGTGCGCACCGGGTTGTCGCGCCACCACACGGCGCGGGCGCTGAAACGGCTCATCCGGCCCGTCCGCCAAGCGGACGTTTCCCTTACGGGGTTGTGCCAATTTCGTTGTCATCGAATCAAATTGGTGCCATAAACGAGCGATATTTTCAGAGAAATATCTGTGTCGCGTAACGCGACGGTGGTGAAGCGGATGGGCGGCGCGGCAAATCAGAGGTTCGGCGCCACCGGTAACTCGCCCGCGGTGAGGGATGTTGCCATTCCAGCGCGCGTTGACCTTGACCCCACGGGCATTTCTTCATCGTCACGGCCGGAGTTGTCCGGGCCAACGCGGCCGGCAGGTGCCGCGACGGGTGGCCCGGACAAGCCGGGCCATGACGGCTCAGGTGGCCATGACGGCTCATCGCCGGGCCGTGCGGCAGCGTGGCTCCGCCGCCGGGGCGCGGCATTGTTCTCGATCGCCGCCGGCATGATCGCCGTCATCGCGGGTGCGATGCGGAGTGCGGCCGATCGGCCCGGGCTGCAGTCGCGGGCGCTCGCCACGATCTGCGAAGCCTTTCCCGAGGCCATCCTGCTGGCCGATCGGCATGGCAAAATCGCCGCTGTCAATGAGCGGGTGGTGGCGCTGTTCGACAGGCCGCGCAACACGCTCATCGGCGCGCCGGTTGACAGCCTGCTTCCCGAGCGGCTGCGCGGCCTGCACGCCGCGCACCGCGACGCGTATGTCGCCAACCCGCACACGCGGGCGAAGTGGGATGGTCTGGACCTTGTCGCGCTGCGCGGCAATGGCGAGGAATTCGTCGTCGACGTCAACATCAGTCCGATCGAGGTTGACGGCGCGGCGCACACTATCGCCACGATCCGCGACCGATCGGCGAACAAGGCGCTGAGCAAGGCACTCGCCGAGAGCCGCCACCAGCAGGCGATCCTGGAGGAACGGGCGCTGAGCACGCGCGCGCTGCATATCGCGCTTGAAAGCACCACGGACAGCGTGGTCGTGTTCGACCGCGACTGGCACTTCACCTACCTCAACGACCGGGCAACGGCGCAGCTCGCGCGCGGCCGCGCGCTGGTGGGCGAGGTTCTGTGGGAGGCATTCCCCGGGTTGCAGGACAGCCCGATCGGCGCCGCCTACCGGGCGGCAATGGACGGTGGCGTTCCGACCCATGCAGACGGTTATCTTTCCGCATCGGAATCGCAGTACGAAGCGCATGCCTATCCCTCGGCCGACGGGCTGACGGTGTTCTTCCGCGACGTGACCGAGGCGCGCCGGCTCGCCGCGGCCCAGGCGGAAAGCGCCGGGCTGTTACGCCTGTTTATCGATCGCGCGCCGGCCGCGATCGCGATGTTTGATACCGGAATGCGCTATCTCGCCGTCAGCCGCCGCTTCGCGCTCGACTACCAGCTCCCGGACTCGCGGCCGGAGACTCTGATTGGGCGCAGCCATTACGAGATCTTCCCGGACATGCCGGAGGCCTGGCGCGACATCCATCGCCGCGTCCTCGCCGGGGAAACCTTGTCGGCGGCGGAGGATCCGTTTCCGCGCGCCAGCGGGCACACCGACTGGGTGCATTGGGAGATGGCCCCCTGGCGCCGCGCCGACGGCACCGTTGGCGGGGCGGTCCTGTTCTCCGAGATCGTCACCGGCCGCGTACAAACCGATGCATCGCTCCGGCGGATGACCGCGGACCTGACTGCTCGCCTGCGGGAGAACGAAGATCTGCTGGAGCGTTTGCGCACCGAGGTCGCCGCGCGCGAGGAGGCACAGGCGCGCGCCGCCCACGCCGAACAGGTGCAGGCGCTCGGGCAGCTCGCGGGCGGGATCGCGCACGACTTCAATAACGTTTTGCAGGTGGTAAAGGGCGCAGCCACCCTGATCGAGCGGCGGCCGGAGGATGGTCCAGGGGCCGCACGGCTCGCCCGGCTCGCGCTGGACGCGGCGCAACGCGGGGGATCCATCACGCACCGCCTGCTCGCCTTCGGCCGGCGCGGCGACATGCGCGCCGAGACGCTGGATGTCGCCGGCGTGCTCAACGGCCTGCGGGAAATCTTCGTCCATACGCTGGGGGCAAGCCTCGATGTGCGGATCGTGGCTGACGCCGATCTCCCGCGGCTGTTCGCCGACAAGGGGCAGTTCGAGACGGTATTGGTCAATCTCGCCACCAATGCCCGCGATGCGATGCCGCAGGGCGGGCAACTGACCATCTTCGCCACGTCCGAGACGGTGTCCACCGAGGGCTTGGCGCATGCGGCCGGCTTGGCTCCCGGGCGGTACCTGCGGATCTCGGTGGCGGATACCGGCTCCGGCATGGATTCGGCGACCCTGGCCCGGGCGCTGGAGCCATTCTACACGACGAAGCCCGAAGGCATCGGCACCGGACTTGGCCTGCCGATGGCGCGGAACTTCACCGAACAATGCGGCGGCGCATTGGACCTCGACAGCAGCCCGGGCCGCGGCACCACGGTTACGCTCTGGTTGCCCGAGGATGTGTCCGGCGGATCGCCGGGGGCCGCTGCCGCCACGGATCTCGCGGGCGCGGCGGCGTCTGGAACCCGGCTCGCGACGGCACCCGCCCGGGTGCTGGTGGTGGACGATGAGGCGATGCTGCGCGAGCTGCTCGTGCAGAACCTGGAGGACAGGGGCTACGACGTGTTGTCCGCCGGCAGCGGCCCGGAGGCGCTGGCGTGGCTGGACGCCGGGGAGACGGTCGATGCGCTGGTGACCGACCTGTCGATGCCGGGCATGAACGGCATCGCGCTGATCCGCGCCGCGCAGAATCTGCGTCCGCGGTTGCCGGCGATATTGCTGACCGGCTTTGTCGGCGATGAGGCGGCGCTGGTGATGGGCGGGGCAATCAGCGGCCCGTACGCACTGGCGCGCAAGCCGATTTCGACGAACGACCTGGTTGACCGGATCGAGGCGCTGCTAGCGGCGGCGTCCGGTCGGTAAGGCGACGCCCAAGACTGACTGCTTCAGGAAAGCCGCTTCCTCAAACGTCATGGCCCGGCCTGTCCGGGCGACCTGTCGCGGCACCGTGCGAAGGGGGTGGCCCGGACAAGCCGGGCCATGACGGAAGCGAGACGGACCTCCCGATTCGCTTAGTCTTGGGCGTCGCCTAGGGGTCTCGCCAGCCAGAGCGGCTGCGGGTGCCGGCCGCGTCGGTCAATTGATCCAGATCAATGTTCCCGGCGCCACGTAGCCCACCATACAGACGACTGAATCTGGACCCCACTCTATGCAACGATCTCGCCCGCTCGCCGCGGCCACCTTGTCACTTATTCCCGGGCCGGTCCTGGCCCGCCTGACCGTCCTGCTGAACCGGGCCATGCGCCGCCGGCACCCGCGTCTGGTGGACAATTTCGCCCGCCTCGATCCCGCCGTCGTGCATGTCTTCCCGGCCGACATGCCGCACCGCTTCGCCATCGAATTCGGCGGCGGCAAGATGAACGTGAGTGTCCTGCTGCACGATTCGCCGACGCCGCCCGACGCCGAGATCCGCGGCAACCTGATGGCGCTGATCGACCTGCTGGAAGGCCGCATCGACGGCGATGCGATGTTCTTCTCGCGGGAGATCGAGATCACCGGCTCCACCGCCGTGATCGTCGCCGTGCGCAACACGCTCGACCGCGAGGAAATCCTCATCGCCGACGAAATCGCCGCCATGTTCGGCCCGCTGCAACGTCCGGCGCGGCGGGTGGCGCAGCGCATCGACACCGTCATCAGCCGTGCCCGCGCCCGGATCGAGACGATCCACCACCGGCTGCACGAACATGAGGGTCCGTCACGCGACCTCGGCGCCGAATGCGATGCGCTGCGTGCCGAGGTGAAGGTGCTGAAAACCCGCCTCGCCAAACTCGATGTCAGACACACGCGGACCGATGCTGCCGCGACAGGAGCCCCATGAGCCTCGAACTGGTTTGCCCCGCCGGCACCCCGGCGGCGTTGCGCGCCGCGGTCGATGCCGGCGCCGACACGGTCTATTGCGGCTTCCGCGATTGCACCAACGCGCGGAACTACCCCGGCCTGAATTTCGACCCCGATGAGATGGCGGAGGGCGTCGCCTACGCGCACCGCCACGGCCGCAAGGTGCTGGCCGCGGTCAACACCTTCCCCCGCGCCGGCGATGCCAAGCCGTGGCATGACGCCATCGACAACGCCGCGCGCGCCAACGTCGATGCGGTGATTTTGGCCGATATCGGCGTGCTGGACTACGCCGCGACGAAGCATCCGGACCTGCGGCGGCATTTGTCGGTGCAGGCCTCGGCGTCGAACGAGTTGTCGATCGCCTACTACCGCGACCGCTTCGACATCCGTCGCGTGGTGCTGCCGCGCGTATTGTCGATCGAGCAGGTCGCCGCGCTGGTCCGCCGCATCGGCATCGAGACCGAGGTGTTCGCCTTCGGCAGCGTCGGCCCGATGTCGGAAGGGCGCTGCTTCCTGTCGTCCTACATCACCGGCCTGTCGCCGACGTCGGAGGGCGCCTGCGCTCCCGCGAGCCATGTCTCCTACAAGGAAGACGGGCCGGTCACGCTGTCCCGCCTCGGCGAGGTCACGCTGAACCGCTTTACCCAGGGCGAGCCGGCCGCCTATCCGACGCCGTGCAAGGGCCGCTACGTCACGCAGGGCCGCACATCGTACCTGTTCGAGGAGCCGGTCGCGCTCAACGCAATCGACATCCTGGCCGATCTGCGGGCGGCGGGCGTGACGGCGCTGAAGATCGAGGGAAGGCAGCGCAGCCGCGCCTATGTCACCGAGGTCGTCGGCAGCTTCCGCAAGGCGATCGACGCGCTGGATCGCGGCCAGACCGGCGCGGTGGCGAACACATTGGCATCCGTGGCCGAGGGCCAGCGCCAAACGCATGGCGCCTACAAGAAGGGCTGGCGATGACCAACACCGAAAGCGGCAAGCTCACGCTTGGTCCGCTGCTGTTCCACTGGGCGCCGGAAAAGCGCCGGGATTTCTATTTCCGCATCGCCGATGAGGCGGAGGTGGACTGCGTCTATATCGGCGAGGTCGTCTGCTCGAAGCGCGAGCCGTTTTTCGAGAAGGAAATCGACGCCGTTGTCGAGCGCCTGACCGCCTCCGGCAAGCAGGTTGTGCATTCGACCCTGGCGCTGATGACCCTGGACCGGGAAGTCGCCGCCGCGCGGGCGCTGGCCGAGTCCGGCGTGCTGGTCGAAGCGAATGACGTCGCCTGCCTGCAGGAGGTTTCCGGTCGGCCGCATGTCATCGGCCCGTATATCAACGTGTTCAACGAGGGATCGCAGGACGTGCTGATCCGCGGCGGCGCGGTGCGCATCGTGCTGCCGGTCGAGGCGACGGTCGACACCGTCCGCGTGCTCGCCAGCCGATCGGCGGTGGAGACGGAACTGCTGGTGTTCGGGCGGCAGCCGTTGTCGGTGGCGATGCGGTGCTACCACGCGCGGTCGCACGAACTGACCAAGGATTCCTGCCAGTTCGTTTGCGGCCAGGACGCGGACGGTTTGGCCGCGGATACCATCGATGGCGCGCACCTGCTGACAATCAACGGCACGCAGACGCTGTCGAACGGGTATCTGGTGCTGCTGCGGGAGTTGGCCTCGCTGCGCGACACGGGGGTGACGCATTTCCGCCTGTCGCCGCAGGACGTGGACATGGTGGCGGTCGCGCGGGCTTACCGGGCGGTGCTGGACCACAAGATCACACCGTCTGAGGCGGCCGAGGACCTGGCCCTGCTGACCAAGGACGTTCCGTGGCAGAACGGATTCCTGCACGGGCGGGAGGGTATGGCCTGGGTGGAGCGGGAGCTGCAGCCGGTTTAGGGCTGGCGGCCGGGTCTGGCAGTCACGGTTGAGTTTGACCCTTGGCACGGTCGACGCGATCGTCATGGCAGGCACAGGCTCGCCATCCACGCCTTTGCGTTGCCGGACTAGAGGCGACGCCCGAGAACAACCGGTTCCGTCATGGCCCGGGTCGTCCGGGCCACCCCGCCAGCACCTGCCGCGACAGGTGGCCCGGACGAGCCGGGCCATGACGGTTCGAGGAGCCCGTCGGCATGACGAGGCGGCGCGGCCTTCCCCTCAATCCATCTCCAGCGTGATGACATTCCGCGCCTTCGGACCCAGCAAGGCCGCGCGCATCGTTTCCGCCGACTTGGTGCGGATATCGTCCCACGCCTGCGGCGAATAAAACGCCGAGTGCGGCGTGATGATCAACCGCCCAAGCGTCCACGCCTCCCGGTCCCGATACGCCCGCATCAGTTCTGGTATCGGATCGATCGGCGGTTCCACCGGCAGCACGTCCAGCCCCACGCCCGCCAGATGTCCGCTTTTCAGCAACGTCGCCAACGCATCGACATCGATGATTGGCCCCCGCGCCGTATTCACCACCACCGCGCCGCGCGGCAGCAACGATAGTCTCTGCAATCCCAGTAAACCGCGCGTTTCCCGTGTCAGCGGCGTGTGCACTGACAGCGTATCGGTCTGGCACAGCAGATCCTCCAACGTAACGGTCCGCTCAACTCCAAGCCCGAGTTCAACCCCGTTCGGCAAATACGGATCATAGAACACCACCCGGAAACCGAACGCTTTCGCCCGCAGCGCAACGGCGGTGGCGATCCGCCCCATGCCGACGATGCCGAAGGTCTGCACCGACGACCGCCGCAACAGCGGGTCGTCGATATAGCGCCAGATCGCCGGCGGATCGTTGCGTTGAGTCTCATGATGCAGCAGCAGGCCGCGCCTCAAGGCCAATGCCAGGGCCATGGCATGATCGGCGACCTCCGTCGTGCCATAATCGGGCACATTCAGGATCATGATGCCACGTTCCGCCGCGGCGGCGCGGTCGAGGTTGTCGTATCCGACCCCCATGCGGCAGATCGCCTTCAGCCGCGGGAATCGCTGCATGTCGGTGGCGGTGACCTTGTAACGCAAGATCATCAATCCGTCGGCCGCCGCACAATCCTCGTCGCGCAGTTCCGACAGCGCCGCTATCGGCTCCGGGAAAATCACTCGGACATCGGGTCCGTAAATTCGCCGCTCGACGCTGTCGTCGGGGTAGGCTCTCTCCGAATACAGAATGGTCACGGACATGGCGGCTCACTGTTCCTGAAGCGGTGTTCGGGCCATCCTGGAATGGCCCGAACCGCCACGCAATCCGCCTATTGCGTGCTCTTCTTCGCCTCATGGTGGCCGATGGCGGCTCCGGCGGCGGCGCCGGCCATGGCGTGGCCGCTGCCGACTTCATGGCCGGCAACCGCGCCGAGCGCTGCTCCCTTGGCCGTGCCGCCCTTGGTCGAACTGCTGCTCGTGTTGTTCGAGTTGGTATTGCCTGCGGTTGTCGCGTCAGTCGCCGCCATGGCCGCGCCGGACAAGCCGATGAGCACGGCGGTTAAAATCACACGTCGCATCCAAATCCTCCTGTTGAAGCAGCGCCCGTAACGCGGGGGGCGGGGAAACGTTCCACCGGCTTGCCAATCGCGCGCATAAGCCGGCAACATGTCGTGCATGACCCGGCGGCGATGCATCCTGATTACCGGCGCGGCCTGCGGCATCGGTGAGGCGATCTGCCGCCTGATGGCCGGCCCGGAGACAGCGATCCTGGTCCACACGCGCCGCAACCGTGACGGCGCCGAGGCGGTCACGGCGCTGGTTCGCGCCGGTGGCGGGCGCTGGCGATCGAGCTTGGACCGGACGGGGTGACGGTGAACGCCGTGGTGCCGGGTTTCATCCGCAACGACGCGGGCGCGCACCGGGCGATCGGTCCGGACGCTCTGACGGAACAGACCGCGCGCATTCCGCTGCGGCGGATCGGCCTGCCGGAGCAACGTCGCCGCGGGGTGGCGTTCCTGGCATCTCCGGCCGCCGGGTACGTGACCGGACAGGCCATCCACGTCGATGGCGGTCTGGTGATGTAAAGGGCCGGGGTCCGCGATTGGACAGCGTCTCGCAACGGGCCATAGGATACCGGCGAGTAGCACCCCCGGGAGGAAGATCCCATGAAATTCGGCATATTTTATGAACTGCAGTGTCCGCGCCCGTGGGAAGCGGACACCGAGCACGCGCTCTATCAGAACGCCCTCTCGCAAGTGGAACTGGCCGATCGGCTGGGATATCATTACGCATGGGAGGTGGAGCACCATTTCCTGGAGGAATATTCGCACTCTCCGCAGCCGGAAGTTTTTCTTGCCGCCGCCAGCCAGCGGACGAAGCAGATCCGGCTCGGCCATGGCATGATCCAGTTGACGACCAACCATCCGGCGCGGGTGGCGGAAAAGGTTGCCTGCCTCGACCTGGTCAGCAATGGCCGCGTCGAGTTCGGCATGGGCGAAGGTGCGAGCATCACCGAGCTCGCTCCTTTCGGTCGCGGTATGGAAGACAAGCAGGCGGTGTGGGAGGATGGCGTGCGCTGCGTGCTGCCGATGTTCAAGGATGGCGGCTGGGAATACGACGGCCCTTATTTCAAGTTCCCTCTTCGTAATGTTCTGCCAAAGCCGATCCAGAAGCCGCATCCGCCGCTGTGGGTGGCGTGTTCGCAGTTGGAAACGATCGAGCTGGCGGGACGGTGCGGCATTGGCGCGTTGGGGTTTCAGTTCCTGTCGGCGGAAATGGCGCATGCCTGGGTGCACGCATATTACAACTCATTCGTTTTGCGGCAACGGAAGCTGGCGGATTATCAGTCGAACTGCAATATCGCCATGGTCAGTTACTTCATGTGCGCCGCAACGGATGAGGAAGCGCGGCGACGGGCGGACGGGGTGACGTTCTTCCAGTTCTCGCTGGCGTATTACAGCAGCGCGCAAAATCGCGAGCGCGCGGCGCCGGGCAAGGTCTGTCTTTGGGACGAATATCAGAAGTGGAAGGCCGCCAATCCCGATCTGGCGAACAAGTCGCTGACCGGCGGCCTGATAGGATCGCCTGAAACCATCCGGCGGAAGCTGCGCCGATTCCAGGAATCGCATGTCGATCAGATCATCCTGCTCAACCAGGCCGGCAAGAACGCGCACAAGCATATCTGCGAAAGTCTGGAACTGTTCGCGCGGGAGGTGATGCCGGAGTTCACCGCCGCCGAACCGGAGCACCAGGAGTGGAAGCGCAAGGTGCTGTCTCGCGAGATCGAGCTGGAGGATATCGATACGACTCCCTTCAAGACCCGCGCCGGCGTCGGCAAGGGTGTCGCGATCGGCAGCCTTGCAACGGCCTCGGCATAGAGCGGCACGGTCCCTGCCGGTATCGTGAGATTGGTGAAGTGTTTGTATTTTGACTTGCCACGGTCAACCTCGCTGTCTGTCCGGTCAGGCGGTATGCGCGCCTGAACCGGCCGCACCGCCCGTTCGTCACACCCGCACGCATAGACGGGTGGACGCACAGGGAGGTTGTCATGGCAAACGTAACGCGGCCCGCGTGTACCCGGCGTGTGCGCTCGATACAGACCACCAGTTTGTTGCTGATTTTCATCATCTGCGTCGTGAACTACATGGATCGCGGCACGCTCTCGGTCGCCAATCCGCTGATCCGCAACGAACTCGGCCTGTCGGTGGCCGAGATGGGCGTGCTGCTGTCGGCATTCCTGTGGCCGTACGCCTTCACCCTGCTGGTGGCCGGCGCGATCGTCGATCGCGGCAAGCCGCGGCGGGTGCTGACAATCTCGCTGATCGTCTGGTCGCTCGCCCAGGGCGCGGCGGGCTTTATCGTCAGCTACGGGCAGTTCATCGCCGCTCGAGCGCTGCTCGGCGTCGGCGAGGCGCCGATGTTTCCGACCGCGGCGCGGGTGGTGAAGGACTGGTATCACGAAGGCGACCAGGCGCTGGGCGTCGGCATCTGGAACGGCGCGCCGTCGCTCGGCACGGCCATCGCCCCGGCCCTGCTGACCCCGGTCATGCTGCTGTTCGGCTGGCGATGGATGTTCGTGCTGATGGCGGTTGTTGGCGTCATCCTTGCCGTGGTCTGGTACGCGGTCTATCGGGATTTCGACGCCGGGGCGCTGGACGAGCCGGACCGTCACTACCTCTACGACGGCGGCGCCGTGCCGGAGGAGCATCCGGTCCATGCCGCAGCCTGGGGGCGGCTGTTCGGGTTTCGCGCCACCTGGGGGCTGATCCTCGGCTTCTTCGGCAACGTCTATGTCGGCTGGCTGTTCATCGCCTGGCTACCCGGCTACCTGGAGCTGCAGCGCCACATGAGCATCCCGAGGACCGGGTTCGTCGCCTCGGTGCCGTTCCTGTTCGGCCTCGTTGGCAGCATCCTCGGCGGCTACCTCGCCGATCGGCTGACCGCGCCGGGGGATGACGCCGATCGGCAGCCGGAAGCTGCTGACGGTGATCGGGATGATTGTCATGTCGATGGCGACGCTGGTGGCGGCGGAGACCGAGAGCAACTTCATCGCCGTGGCTTCGATCTCGGTCGCGGTGTTTTTCGGCTTCAGCGCCTCCGGCACATCGTGGTCGCTGGCGAACGCCTGCGCGCCGCCGGGCTATGCGGCGTCGCTCGGGGCGATCATGGATTTCGGCGGCTTCATCGGTGGCGCGCTGGCACCGATGGTGACCGGCTTCGTGGTGCAGGCGACCGGATCGTTCACGCCGGCGTTGCTGGTGGCCGGCGCTATCGGCCTGTGTTCGGCGGGCGCATATGTAGTCGGGATCACCGGGGAGCCGATTCCGGCCAAGCGGCTTGCCGCCGGGCTGGCCTGACAGGTTCAGGTTGTCCGCTTTGAGTCCGACGCGTCGAGCCTGTCCGCCCACCCGTCAGAGCCCGGCTCGTCCGGGCCCGCCAGCAGGTGCCGCGACAGGTGGCGCGGACAACGAGCCGGGCCATGACGGTTTACGGAGGATTGTCCTGCTACCAGCCCGCCTTGAGTACGACCCATCGAGCCTCGCTTTCCCGTCATGGCCCGGCTTGTCCGGGCCACCTTTCGCGGCACGTGCTGGCTGCGGTGGCCCGGACAAAGCCCGGCCCATGACGGTTTCAAGCCGGGCCACGACGGTTCGCTCTCAACGCGGACTGTCCAAACTCCGCGGCCCGGCTGGCTCATGCCGCCGGCTTGGCGGCGGTGCCGTCAGGTTTGCGCATCCTGGACTTGATCGCTTTCTCGCATCGATGCACCAAGCCCTGCAGACCCGCCATGCGCGGATTTGCCGAGGTTTTCATCCGCCTCGCCGCTTCCAGTGCTTCGATCAAAACGCGGCCCTTCGCGGACAGCGGATACAGACCCTCATACAGAACGCCCGCCTGCACGCCGAACTGGCGCTTGTACGTTTCGTTGCCGATGGTGAAGTCGAAGTAACGCTTGCCGGAGTCGATCGCCGCTGTGATCATTTCGTTCAGCGCGACGACGCCCGGCGATAGACGTTCCAGATTCGCTTCGAAGGAGTGCATCAGCAGAAGAAAAGTGCCATTGTAGGTCAGCCCGTAAAGCGAGGCCACCGCTTTGTCCCCGGCCTTCAGCGCCGCAAGGGTGCCGATCCCGCCGGGATTGTCGAATGCGACCGCTTCGTAAAAGCGTCGGAACGACCGCTCCTCCAGGATATCGCGCCACCCGAGCGCCTTGAAGCGCCCTTGGCGGTGCTCGGTCAGCGCCTGGAAGATCTCGTGCCGCTGCTGCTCGTTCGAGGCGACGATGAACGACAGGCTGCCGAGCTGCTCCTCGAGGTTACGCCGCTTGCGGCGTTGCTCCTTGCGGTCCTTGGACTTGATCGCGGCGTCGTATTGCGCCCGGGTGTCCGGCAGCGGGGCGGTCCAGAACCGCAGGTCCATCCGGTTCAGCCAGTCGAGTTGCGCCAGCGGAATCGATTGTCCCGCCATCGTTTGCGGCACCTTGGTGAAGCGAACGATGTCGGCCGGCGGCAGGTGGCGGCGGATTTCCTTCCATAGCGCCCGCATCCCCGCGGGACCGGGCTCGAAGCCGGGCGCGACGATCGGAAGGTTGTAATCGGTGATGCCGAAATCGGCGAACTCGATGATGCGGACGCCGGCCTTCCGCCACATGCAAAGCGGCAGGAACATCACCGGGCGCCCGGTCTCCCGCGCTCTGACCGTCACGAAGAGCGGAGCGGCACCGCTGGCTTCGCCTACGATGCGATACAGCGGCAGAAGCCATGCGCGGGTCTGGAACGCCGTCGCCGCCGGCTCGAGCTCTGTCCATGCTTCAGTGACAAGGGCCGGTTCGGACTCGACCTCGATCGAGAACGAATCCCTGGCCGGTGCCGGGGAGTCGGAGTTCGGCACAAGCTGCACCCAGGGATTTGCCGAACCCGCGCGGCTGTCCCCGGCCGCGAAGCGCCATGCCGCAGCGGCCAGCGATTGCCGCTGCATGGTTGCGACCGGGGCTGTATCCCAGACCTGGCAGCGGTTGCGGGTTTGGCCGCCTTCCCCGGTCACGTACTGCGTCGCTGCCCGCAACCGATCGATTTCGGCTTCCTCGGGCGCGGGCGCGGCGGCGGAGTCAGCCGCGGGTCCGTCCACCGGCGTCAGCCAGTCGGGTTTCCAGAACAGCGTGCATCCGCCGTGGCAGTCGTCATGCGCGCTGCCGTCGCAGCCGGTGCCGATATTGACCGCCCCGGCCATGCGGCGGCCGTCGCTGCCGGAGCCGGGATACCGGGTATTCAGGGCCGACTTGACGACCTGGAAACGTTGCCCGCAATAGCGGGTCATTTCGAGCATGAACGGCAGGGCATCCAGGCAGCCGTGCTCATCCAGCGTCGCGAGGACTTCGCCTATGGGCCGGACCTCGATCCAGTCGCCCGTGTTGAAGCTGGGCCGTGTCGTCATGCGTGTATATCCTCAGCGCAGGGATCGCGAAGGCCGGGACGCCGGGAGACGGGGAAGTATCGAGCCGCGTTCGCCGCCGGTAATTGCAGTACTTTCTAGTCTGGTTTGCCGAGGAACCCCGGAACGGACAGATCGCAAGTCACCAGCCGGACTTTCCGGCTGCCGCAATAGTAATACACCGAGACTAGTTCCGGCCACATGGCACATCCCTGTGATACGCTCTTCCGGACGCACCGCGGGTTGCCCCGATTCACCGTTCCCCGGCGCCAGCCGATGGGCTACCAACCGGCCGGAAACCGCCGCACTGCCCGTGGCAGCGGTGCGACAATGGAGTTTAGTCGGCGGATGAAGTGCCTTCTGCTTGCTGTCGGCCTTTTGACCGCATGCGCGACCCCTGCGGCCGCCAGTGATCCGGGCCGCCTGACCGGCACCCTGGGCAAGATCCGCGCGGCCGGGACGATCACGCTGGGCGTGCGGGATTCCGCCCTGCCATTCTCCTACAAGCTGCCGGACGGATCTCCCGCCGGCTACGCCGTGGACCTGTGCAAGGAACTGGTGGAGGACATCTCCAGCCAACTCGGCGCCGGGCCCATCGGCGTGGTCTACAAGACGGTGACCGCAGAGGACCGGATCGACCGCGTGGCGTCCGGGGACGTCGATCTGGAATGCGGTTCCACCACCCGGAACAAGCGGCGGCTGGAACGTGTCGCCTTTTCCCCGGTGTTTTTCGTCGCGGGGACGAAGCTTCTGGTGTCCCGCGAGTCGACGATCCGAAGCTACCACGACCTGCGCGGCAGGACCGTGGTGGTGACCTCCGGCACCACCAACGAAACCGCCATGCGCGTGCTGATCGATCGGCTGGTCGTGCGCACCACGATCGTCACCGCGCCGAACCATACGGAGTCCTTCGCCATGCTGCGGGCCGGCCAGGCGGACGCCTTCGCCACCGACGACGTGCTGCTGGCCGGCCTGGCGGCGACCGCAGACGGGCGGGACTACCACGTCGTCGGCGACTACCTGTCGTACGAGCCGTACGGACTGATGTATCGCAAGGACGATCCCGCCTTCGCCGCGGTGGTGGAACGCGGGTTCCGGCGCATGGCGGAAACCGGCCGGCTGTCGCAACTCTACACACGCTGGCTGGTCGATCGCCTGCCGACGGGGGAGATCCTGAACATCCCCATGAGCGCGGAACTGTCGGAAATGTTCCGTCAGCTCGGCCAGCCGGATTGAAGCAGCCGGATCAAGGCCGCACCGGCGCCCCCTGGCAGCCTTGCTGACGGATCACGCCGGATGCCGATCCGCGCGGTTCGTGGACATCGAAAGCGAGCTGAAGCAGGCGGCCGTCGGGCGACGTCACGGCCGAGGCGGTGGACGCGGGTGACTTGCTCAGCGCCGGGTATCGGATCGAGGCCCGGCGCTCCTGCCCACCCAACGGCGAGACCGGAATATCGACCAGCTTGTCGGCCTTGAAGCCGGGCAGGAAAACCGGGATGTCGCCGCCGCCGCGCGGCAGCCAGCGGATCCAGTAGAACGCCATCGCCAGCGGCGAACTCAGCCGCGCCGGGACCGGCGAGGCTTTCAGGTCGAGATCCGCCCGCCGCTCCGGCGCCGCCGCCGGATAGTCCTGCAGCCAGGGCGAGCCGAACGTCGCCGGATCCCAATGGCCCACGAAACCCGGATGGCGGCGGCTGAGATCGGCCAGCGTCTTCGCCTGCACCCGCTGCGCCAGAAGACCGTCCCGGCCGCGCTGGAAAGCGTCCCATTGCTGGCGGACGACGCGTTCGCCGACGAGGTAGCGGGTGTTGACCGCGAGGCTTTGCATCTCACCGCCGCGCCAGGTGCTGATCTCCTCGACCAGATAGCGGATGCGGAACAAAATCAGCCACGGCGCGTCGAACGTCACCGCGACATCGACCTTGGTGACGCCGCCCGCCGCATCCACCCTGGCGGTGACCGCGACCTGCCCGTCGGGTTGAGTGGTGCCGGCGAAGCGGCAGACTTCGGTGGACGCGGCGACGGGAGACGCAACGGCCGCAAGGGCGGCCGCGAACAGCGTCAGTGCCATCAAGAGTTTTTTCCAACACAGCGCCATCCGCCACGATAACACCGCGGGTGCTGACAACTCGTTCAGAACCTCTTGATGGCTTCGGCCAGTCGTTCGGGGTAGAGGTCGCCTCATGTCCTATCGCCGGTCACCGAGAGCGACTTTTCCAGTCCAACCCGTGATGGCCCGGTTTTTCCGGGCTGCCGCCGCCGATATGTGCCTTGACCGGAGAGGCCGGTGCATGACGTGAGAGAGGTCTCAGCCGCGCGGGGCACGCCGCTGCTCTCGCTGGTGGATTTTGCCTGGCGGACAGCCTATCGGCTTGGCTTCCGGGTCGCTCGGCTATGGTGGCGGGTCCGGCGCCCGCGGCATGCAGGCGCGCTGGTCGCGATCCATGTCGGCCGGGCGGTGCTGCTGGTCCACTCCTCGTATCGCCGCGCCTGGAATTTTCCGGGCGGCGGCGTTCGGCGGGGCGAGGCGCCGGAAGCGGCGGCGCGCCGCGAACTGGCCGAGGAAATCGGCCTCGTGGCGGCCTCATTGCAGCCCGCCGGGTTTGCCGGCGGACTTTGGGACTGGCGGCGCGACGGGGTCCACTTCTTCGAATTGCACCTCGACCGGCTGCCCGCGCTGGCGCTCGATAACCGCGAAATTGTCGAGGCGCGTCTTTTCGCGCCGGAGGAACTGGACGGCGTGGCACTGACCGGGCCGGTTGCCACCTATTTCAAACGACGGTCGCCCGCCGAAGCGCGACAGGTCAGGTGACGGGCGTCGCGCCGCGCTCGTACCACCCGCGTGAGCGGCGGACGATGTGCACGACGGACAGCATCACCGGCACTTCCACCAGCACGCCGACGACGGTGGACAGCGCCGCCCCCGACTGGAAGCCGAACAGCGCGATGGCGGTCGCCACGGCGAGTTCGAAGAAGTTGCTGGCGCCGATCAGTGCCGAGGGGCCGGCGACGCACCACTCGACCCCGAGCGAGCGGTTCAGCCAGTAGGCCAGACCGGCGTTGAAGTACACCTGGATGATGATGGGCACCGCCAGCAGCGCGATCACCACCGGCTGGCGCATGATCTGCTCGCCTTGCAGTCCGAACAGCAGCACCAGGGTCAGCAGCAGCGCCGAAAGCGATAGCGGACCCAGCCGGCGCAGCGTGCGCCCGAGCGCCGCCGGGCCGCCCTGAGCCAGCAGCCTCCAGCGCCAGAGCTGGGCCACGATCACCGGTACGACGATATACAGCACCACCGACAGGATCAGCGTGTCCCAGGGCACCGATGATCGAGGACAGGCCGAGCAGCAGCGCCACGATCGGGGCGAAGGCGAAGACCATGATCGTGTCGTTGAGGGCGACCTGCGACAGGGTGAAGTGCGGCTCACCGTCCACGAGGTTCGACCAGACGAAAACCATCGCGGTGCAGGGCGCCGCCGCCAGCAGGATCAGCCCGGCGATGTAGCCCTCGATCTGGCCGGGGGGCAGCAACGGGCGGAACAGATGCGCGATGAACAGCCAGCCCAGCAGCGCCATGGAGAACGGCTTGACCAGCCAGTTGATGCCGACCGTGGCGGCAATGCCGCGCCAGTGGTCCTTGACCTGGCCGAGCGCGGCGAGGTCGATCTTCAGCAGCATCGGGATGATCATCAGCCAGACCAGCACCGCTATCGGCAAATTCACCTGCGCCACGGTCGCCGCGCCGAGCGCGTGGAACACGCCCGGCACAGTCTGGCCCAAGACGATCCCGGCGACGATGCAGAGCGCGACCCAAAGCGTGAGGAATCGCTCGAACATGCCCATGGCTGGGGCCTTGCCCGGGGCAACGATCGCGGCATCGCTCATGGGCTGGTCCTCGAAACGGGTTTGCCGCCGGCGCCGACGACCACTTCGCCGTCTTCCTTGGCGAAGGCGCTGCGTTGCGGATCGGGCAGAATCTCCAGCACCGTTTCCGACGGGCGGCACAGCCGGACGCCGAGCGGCGTCACGACGATCGGCCGGTTGATCAGGATCGGATGCGCCAGCATGGCATCGACCAACCGGTCGTCGGTCAGGGCTGGATCATCCAGCCCCAGCTCGTCGAAGGGAGTCCCCTTGCGGCGCAGCAGGTCGCGTGGCGCGATGCCCATGCGGCCGATGAGGCTCTGCAGCTCGTCGCGCGACGGCGGCGTCTTCAGGTATTCGATGACCTGCGGTTCCGCGCCGCTGTTGCGGATCAGGCCGAGGACGTTGCGCGAGGTGCCGCAGGCGGGATTGTGGTAGATCGTAATGGTCATGACTGGCGGCCCTCTCTGTCGTCGGGCCGCAAGCGGCCGATAGCCTGGACTTCGCGGGCGAGCGACATGCGATCGAGCGAGGCGACAGGCAGCGCCACGAAAATCTTGATGCGGTTTTCAAGGGCGCGGAAGGCGTCGCGGAACGCATGCCACTGTTCCACCTCCGATCCATCGACCGCGGCCGGATCGGGGATGCCCCAATGCGCCGTGATCGGCTGGCCCGGCCAGACCGGGCAGACCTCGCCGGCCGCCTGGTCGCAGACGGTGAAGACAAAGTCCATGACAGGAGCGCGGGGTCCGGCGAATTCGTTCCAGCTTTTGCTGCGCAGACCCTCCCCGGGCAGTTCAAGCGAATGGAGCAGCTTCAAGGCGCATGGATGCACCGCGCCCTTGGGAAAGCTGCCGGCGCTGAAGCCGCGGAAACGTCCGTGCCCCCAATGGTTCAGCAGCGATTCCGCCAAAATGCTGCGGGCTGAATTGCCGGTGCAGAGGAACAGGACGTTGAAGACCCGATCGGACATGACGATCAGCCGCAGCAGGTTGGTGCGCAGCACGCCGCCGGTTTGACCGCGCGCACAAAGGCGCTCATGAACTTGCCGTCCACCTCGGACCCCAGCTTATCGACGTCGATCCCCTTGTCCTGCAGGAACTCGCGCGCGTCGGCGATTCGGTAGATGCGGGTTGGCTCAATTCCGATCATTTCGAACCCGGCGGCTTGGAGCCTGGCACGGTAGTCGTTTTCCTCCAGCGCGCCGGCGATGCAGCCGACCCATAGCAGCATGTCGTTGCGGAGTTGCTGTGGCATGGCGCCGCGGGTCACCACGTCGGACACGGCGAGGCGTCCGCCGGGCTTCAGCACGCGGAAGGCTTCGCACAGCACGCGGTCCTTGTCGGCGGACAGGTTGATCACGCAGTTCGAAATGATCACATCCACCGTGTTGTCCGGCAGCGGGATGTGCTCGATCTCGCCTTTCAGGAACTCGACATTCTCCGCGCCCGCCTGGCGCTGGTTGTCGCGCGCCAGGGCGAGCATTTCGTCGGTCATGTCGAGACCGTAAGCCTTGCCGGTTGGTCCGACGCGGCGCGCCGACAGCAGCACGTCGATGCCGCCGCCGGAGCCGAGATCGAGCACGGTCTCGCCCGGCTTCAGTTCGGCCAGCGCGGTCGGGTTGCCGCAGCCGAGCGAGGCGAGGACGGCGGCCTCCGGCAGAACGCTGGTTTCCCCGACGGCATAGAGGTTGGAGGTGATCGGGTTGGCGCCCGCCAGATCCGCCGAGGCTCCGCAGCAGCCGGAGCCGGCGCGCACGGCGGCCTTGGCGTATTTGTCGCGCACGATGTCCTTGATGCCGGGTTGGGTCATTGCAGGTTCCGTTGCTTGGAAGTGACGATTATGGCGCCGTCGCAGGCGCCGGGGACGCAATCCGCCGTGTCGCCCTGGCAGCAGTTTTCCGTCAGGTAGGCGAGCAGGCCGTTCATGGCGGCATATTCGGCGGCATAGATCAGCGATCGGCCTTCGCGCCGGAAGGTCACGAGACCGGCGTGGCGAAGCTGGTTCAGGTGAAACGACAGCGTTGCCGACGGCAGGTTCAACCGTTCCCCGATGCGGCCCGCCGGCAAGCCGCCGGGGCCGGCCTGCACCAGCAGGCGGAACACATCGAGGCGGGTGTCCTGGGCGAGGGCCGCCAGCGCGGCAATGGCGTCTGTCTTCTCCATATTTCTAGATTAGTGGAACTATGGAGCGATGTCAAATCGCGTGTCGGATCAGTGCGCGTTGAGAGCGGTATGGCCTGAACCGTCATGGCCCGGCTTGTCCGGGCCACCTATCGCGGCATGTGCTGGCGACGGAGGCCCGGACAATCCGGGCCACGACGAGGAAGCGAGGCCGCGGGCTGGTGTCAGATCAGCAGCAGCAACGCCAGCCCGTAAATCACGCCGGTCACCACGAACGTCACCGCCGTGTAGCCCATGACGCGCTGGATGCCGATGCCGGCCATGGCCACCACCGGCAGCGCCCAGAACGGCTGCAGCATGTTCGCCACCTGCTCGCCCATCGCCACGGCCATCGCCGAGCCCGCCATCGAGGCATGTAGGGTCTGCGCCGCGGGCACCACGAACGGACCCTGGACCGCCCAGTGGCCGCCGCCGCTGGGCACGAAGAAGGTGATGATCAGGGAGCAGATGTAGCTCCAGAACGGCAGGGTATGGTCGCTGGAGACGGCGACGAACGCCCGGGAGATCGTGTCGGCCAGGCCGGTGCCCGACATGATCCCCATGATGCCGCCGTAGAACGGATATTGCAGCATCATGCCGCCGGTCTGCCGCGCGGCGTTGCGCATCGCCGTGCCATAGGCAACCGGCGAGCCGTGCAGGCCGATGCCGGCGATCAGGAAGATCAGGATCACCATGTTGACGTCGAGCGCGAGCTTGCCCTGCAGCCACAGCACCGCCACCGCGCCGATGCCGCACGCCACCAGGAACAGGCTGCCCACCGGGGAGCGGTCCATGCGGCGCGCGGGGCTATTGGAGACGGTAGCGGGCGGCGGCGGCGCCTCGGCTTCCGGCACGAAGGCCACCACATCGGCCTCCGCCGGGCGGATGGCGATGAATACGATGGGCATGACCAGGATGACCAGCAACGTCGGCAGCCAGTTGAAGGTGGCGAACACCGAGTCCGACAGCGGCACCAACTGGCCGGTCAGCTTCTCGACGATGTTCAGCGCGTTGCCGTGCGACGCCTGGGTCAGGGCGATGGAGCTGGACAGGCCGCTCGCCCACACCACGAAGCCGGAGTAGGCGGCGGCGACCAGCCAGCCGAAGTCCACGCGGACCTGCCGTGCCACCTCGCGCGCCAGGATGGCACCCACCACAAGGCCGAAGCCCCAGTTCAGCAGCGAGGCGATGGCGGCGACCAGGAAGGTCAGCACCACGGCCTGGTTGGGGGTGCGCGCCAGGGCCACCAGCCGGTGCAGCAGCCGCGCCACCATCGGTGCGTGCGCCAGCGCGTGGCCGGTCGCCAGGATCAGGATCATTTGGAAGGCGAAGCCGAGGATGCCGAAAATGCCGGTGTACCAAGTGGTGGCGATGATCTCCGGCGATCCCTTTGGCGCGATCAGCAACGCCAGGACCGCGGTCAGCGCGGTCAGCCCGATGGCCAGGACGAAGGGATCGGGCATGTAGCGTTCGAACAGATTGACGAACAGCGGCGCGACCGATTGCAGGCCGCGGCGGCGGGGTCTGACGGTTCCGCTCATTGGTGTCATCCTCCGGTGCGAGACGAGCGGTTTGTTGCCGATTGCGACGGTCAAGGCAACCGGGCGCCATGTCAGGTCTTAGCCGGTGCCTTCGGCGTGTGGCTCGGCCAGCAGATGCGCCCGAAGCAGTGCGGGGGCGGATCCGTATTCAGCCAGATAGCGCTCGTGAGCCACGCGGGCCTCGGCGGTCTCGGCATTCCATCGGGATCGCGCGCATCTGACGGCTTCGGCGGTCACCGGTTACTCCGCCGCCGGGTCGCAACATCGGCGCAAACACAATACCCTTTCGACAAACTAACAGACCGCGTGTCGATCGTCGATCATCCCGGCAGCCGCGGCGGGCGTGATGAGGTTGATCTCAATCAATGACTTATTACCAGCCTTTTGGTGTGAATGGGGCGGTATTTTAGAAGGGGTATCGAAATGATCACCCGTCGTGCGTTGGTCTCGCTGGTTCCCGCGGGATTTCTCGCCGCGAGCATGACGACCGCGGCCCGCGCAGCGGACCTCTCGCCGTCCGAGGCGAGCAGTATCGCCGAGGAGGCCTTCATCTACGGCTTCCCGATGGTGATGAATTACGCGGCGCTTTATGACTGTGCCATCGACACGGCATCGCCGCGATTTAAGGCTCCGTTCAATCATATCTACAACCGGCCCCGGCTGTTCACGCCGGGCGACACGGGTGCGATCAGCCCGAACAACGACGGGCTTCAGTCCGTCGTCGCCATGGATTTGCGCCGCGGGCCGTTCGTGTTCTGCCATCCGCCGATGGAGCCGGCGCGCTATGCGTCGGTGCAGTTGATCGATCTGTACAACGGCAACTTCGGCTCTATTGGCACCCGGACCACGGGCAACGGCCCGGGGTGCTTCGCGATCGCCGGGCCGGACTGGGACGGCGAGGCGCCGCATCCGATCCGGGAGGTGTTCCGCTGCGACACCGCCTTCGCGCTGGGACTGATCAGCACGCAGGTGTTCGACGCGGCGGACGTCGATACCGTGCGGAAGATCCAGGCCAACTACAGGGCCGATCCGCTGCCGAAATTCTGGACCGGGGAGTTGGCGGAAGCCGCGCCGGAGGTGGCGTGGCCGAAGATCGACGAGTCCTCGGCGCGGTCCGATCTGTTCGGCTATTTGAATTTCCTGTTGCCATTCTGCCCGCCGATTGGCCGGGCCTCGGATGACGGGGCGATGCGGTCGCGGTTCGCGCGCATCGGCATCGAGGCGGGCGAGCGGTTCCCGTCGATTGCGCTGACCGGGGATCAGAAGGCGGCGATCGAATACGGCGCGCGGCGGGGCCTGGCCAGGATTGAGCAGGCGGCGGCAGCGCTTGGTTCGATCGCCAATGGTTGGCGGGTCGTGGCCCGGACCTCCGCGGACCGCAGGCCGAGCGGTGGCGATTGGACGCGGCGGGCGGCGGTCGCGATGGCGGGGCTGCATGCCCCCGACGCGGCCGAGCTGCTGGCGCCGGTGCTGGTCGCCGACAGCGAGGGCCAGGTCCCGGATGGCGGGCATCGCTATACGCTGACTTTCCCGGCGGGTGGATTGCCTCCGGTGAACGGGTTCTGGTCGGTCACGATGTACGATGCCGGGCGGACGCTGGTGGCGAATCCGATCGGCCGGTATCTGATCAACTCGGCCATGCTGCCAGGGCTTAAGCGGGATGCCGACGGGTCGGTGACGATCTACATCCAGAACGACCATCCGGGGGCGGAGAACGAGCCGAACTGGCTGCCGGCGCCGAACGGGCCGATGGGCCTGACGATGCGTCTGTATTGGCCGGAGGCGGCGGTGCTGGATGGGACGTGGTCGCCGCCGGCGGTGCACAGGGTGGGGTGATGGCGCGGCCAGCCGGGCGTGGAACGGAACGGCCGCGATGTGGTTGGCTTGGAGCGAGGCCACCTTTCGGCGCGATCCGTTTAGTCGAGGCGAGGTCACTGCGGTCTCCCAAGACTACGGCTTTGTCTCGCCGGTACCTCGCTGACGAAAATCCGGTTCGGGCGATTTCTTCGGCGCTTGCTGATTAGAGTTCGGGGAAGGCTCGACTGGACTGATGGCGTTGCGTGGAAGCTTCCCCTGAGGTGAATCGTATGATGTTGATTCCCGCAAGGTCTCCGAATTTGCGGCCGTTGGACTTTCAGCCTTACAAATCCCTCTCTCGTCTCTGATCCCACCCATTTCCACGCCGGCCACTACCAGGAGGATAACGACTAGGTTAAATGAGATTTGCTTCCAGCGCAATCGAGCGCTGGGCGGCCAGTTCTTGAACCCACGCCACGGGCGGAAGCGCGATGCGTTCAACGGAACGGGGTCTCGATCAAAAGAGGCGAATGGGATACGAACCGCAGTTACCAGAACGTCATACAGTATCAGTCCGAAGAGGACGATGCAGGTGGCCAGCGGCCACACAGACATGCAGCGCGGCCAGTCAAAGACGGCCAGGATGGCACCAGCAAAGAATAGCAGGACATTGACAAGATGTATATTTAGCGCGGCTGCACCGTTGGCGATTTGTTTGGTCGCGGCGATTTTTGCCAAGTCCGGTGTCTTTCCTCTTCCGATCTCATTCTGGATTTTTGCATCTATCCAATAGTGATCAAATTTTGAAATAACGCATAGGAGAATGGCAAATAACGCCGGGAATAAGTGGATGAACTCTTCAGCTGAGAATAAACTAGCTGACATCTACAGGTATCTCCGGAACTTGATCAAGAATCGCAGCGGTTCGACCTGACCAAATGCAGTCGAATTCTATCAAAGAGACTTGAACGCGGGCAGTTGATCCTAGTGCGGAAACCACCATTTGCTGAACCGCGTCGCCATCGCTGACGATCTGTCTTATCGGCTTGTCCCAACTATCTGAGACGGGACCCGTATAGCTAACTTGAGGAAATCCAGAAGCGACCAGACCGTATACATAAAAGTCTATCGGATATCCTGCGTTAGACGAAACGCGGATATGATGTATAATATTCGCGGGATATGGGGTCGTGAATGACGAGATCTCAGCATGGCCGTTAGCAGATAGCCATGTCTCAACAACTATCCCTTGCGTAGTATCAGTTCCACGCTTCTTCGCCACATCCTCACCCTTTTGGCTTCAACTCACCACTGACTCAACGGGCATTAAATCCTTAGCGGTTCTAGTAGCCTGTGACCAAAGATCGGATGCCCCGTCCGGTAGCCCGATCGTGTTCTCAAAAAACGGGTAGAGCGCGCGGATGAAAGCGGGGTTGTGCCAATCAACCAGCGTGGTTCGTACACCAACCTCAGGCCGGCCAGGTGTCGCGTCGCTCAACCTATCAGCGGTCACCGATGCCCATACATACAGCTCCGACGTCCGATTAAACAGCGCGGACGTATCGAAGGTGAGTCCAACCGAATATGGCAAATCAGCGCGTTCGATTAACTGGTGGGCGAATTCGACATTCCAGTCGTAAGGAGCCGTGGTCTGCGCGTCTGTCCGCGCGACCCCGAAAGTGGTCACACCAGACCGCCAGATCACTCGCAACTTCACCTCTGCGCCGCCACCGAGAAGGTCGTCGAACACCTTGTGGACGTGATGCCGCATTGCCGACGACCGCCAAAAGAAAGAAAGTTGCTCGGGCACAGGGGGACGCTCGGGAACAAATAGCTGTGCAACGGGTCGGCCGCTGCTACTCAAAGTAGCGAACTGGCCGCTCTCCGCTTTGCGGGTTGTAACCGTGAAATCCATGTGCTTCCCACTAACGTAACCGATCACCACTGAAGCAAGCAAGCGTCCGTTCTGACATTAAGGCGTTAGCTCACTGTCGGTTGCAATTGCGTGAAAAGCAACAAACAAATTGATCATTAGCCTCCCATCGTCGGCAAAAAAGTCGTTCGCTACCGACCTCCCGGCTCGTTTCCGCCAATTTAGTCATCGGCAACACTGGACCTTCAACACCTTCGGCGTCCAGTTAGCCGGGTGTGGCGCTCGTGGCGCCGCGGAAGATGTGTAGCCAAAATTAATTTCCATAAAAAAGCTTAGACCACTCTTTCATTCGCTTATGCCCAAGTTGAAGCCGAGTTTCCCCCTACCCCGCCGCCGCCACAGCCTTCCCCCCCGACAGCCTGAAGATCCGGTCCAGCCGCTCCACCCCCGTCAGCCGGTGCGTAATCAGCACCACCGTCCGCCCCGCCGCCGTCTCATTCAGCGTCTCCAGAAACGACCGCTCGGTATCCGCATCCAGCCCCGCGCACGGCTCATCCAGTATCAGTATCGGCGCCGGAGACAACAACGCCCGCGCCAGCGCCAGCCGCCGCCCCTGCCCGCCTGAAAACCGCGTGCCGCCCTCGCCCACCCACGTCTCCAGCCGATCCGGCAACGCCCGCACCATGTCACCGATACGCGCCGCATCCAGCGCCGCCCACAGCGACACCTCATCCGCCTCCGGCCGCGCCAGCAGCAGATTCGCCCGGATCGTGTCGTCGAACAGATGCGTCGTCTGCCCCAGCCAGCCGATCCGGGCCCGCACCAGCGCCGCCGGCAGGAAGGCGATATCCACCCCGCCCAGCGTCACCTGCCCCGACCTCGGAGCCACCACCTTCAACGCCAGCGCCGCCAGCGTCGATTTCCCCGCCCCGGACGGACCCAACAGCGCCACCCGCGCGCCCTCCGGGATCTCCAGCGTCAACCCGTCGAACACGGGGGGCCGATCGGGCGCCCAGCGGAACTGCACCGCCTCGAACCGCAGCCCCGTCCCGAGCGGCATTCCCGCCGGATCGGCCGGATCGGGCACCGGCACCGGCGCATCCGCCGCCTCCAGCACCCGCCGTGCCGCCGCCGAGGCATGCCCCGCCATCGCCCCCGCCCGCGGCAGCCCGCCAATCGCCTCGAACGCTGCCACCACCAGGAACACCGCCGCCACCGCCGCCGCCGGATGCGCCCCCGCATCGATCAGCACCGCCAGCACCGCAAGCTGGGCACACAGGAACGCCGCCGCGCTCGCCAGCGCGGTCCGTCCCGACATCGCCTGCTGCGCCGCGAACAGCCGAGACTCCTTCGCCTGCACCGCCGCCAGCATGCGGCCCTCCGCCGCGAACGCCCGCACCTCCCGCAGCCCGGTCAGAGCGTCCAGCGCGGCGACGCGCAGCGCCCCCGCCTCGACCGCCAATCCGGTCCCGTTGCGCATGGACGCGCGCGACGCCAGCCACGGCAGGATGAACGCCGCGGCAAAGAACAGCACGCCGACCTCGGTCGCCAGCACCGCGGACCGGTGTGCGATCAGCAGCACCAAAGCCGGCAGCAACAGCGTAGCCCCGGCCAGAGGCAGCACGATGCGCAGATAGATCCCATCCAGCGCCTCGACATCGCCGACAAGCCGAGACAGCACGTCACCCGCCTGGCGGAACCCCAGCCCGCCCGCGCCGGTCCGCGCCAACGCCTTGAAGAACCACACCCGCACATCCGCCAGCGCCCGGAAGGTCGCGGTGTGGGTCAGCACGCGCTCGAAATAGCGCAACACCACGCGGCTGGTGCCGAACAGGCGCAGCACCATCGGCAACGTCACCGCGCCCGCCAGCGCCGCGCCGACGGCGTAGCCGGAGACGGTCATCAGCGCGACGCCCGCCTCCAGCGCCATGAGCGACACGATCACCCCGGCCGCCAGCCAGAAGAACTGCGGCGTCCAGAGCAGAAGAATCCGGCTGATCGGGCCCATCATGCCACTCCCTTCGCCGCGTCGCGCGCGGTCACCGCCCGGCCGTCACGCATATCCAGCCGCCGCCCGCCGAAGCCGTGCGCGGCGGAGGAGTGACTCGCCAAAATCACCGTGCGTCTGATGGCGAGGCGTCGCAGGCTCTCCAACACCTCCTTCTCCGTCGCCGGGTCCAGATGCGCCGTCGGTTCGTCCAGCAGCAGCACCGGGGCGTTCTTCAGGTACGCCCGGGCGATCGCAACCCGCTGCGCCTGACCGCCGGACAGGCCGTAGCCGCTCTCGCCGATCTCGGTGTCCAGGCCGCGCGGCAGCCCGGCGGTGAACTCTTCCAGCCGAGCATTGTGGGCGGCATCGGCGACTTCCTCCGCCGTGGCTTCCGGCCGCGCGAACAGGATGTTGTCGCGGATCGACCCCGCGAACAGCACCGGACGCTGCCCAATCCACGCCGTCAGCCGGGACAGCGCCTGCGGCACCAGGTCGGCGATGTCGGCACCGTTGATCAAAACCTTGCCGCCATCCGGACGCACGAACCCGAGCAGGATTTCGATCACCGACGACTTGCCCGCCCCGGACGGCCCGGCAAGGACAAGAGTCTCCCCGGCGGCGACCTTGAACGACAGCCCGTCCAGCGCCGGGCCTCGGGCCGGATCCCAGGTCAGCGTCACCGCGTCGAACACCACGGTCACCCCGCGCGCGTTGACGGTGCGGATTTCCGCGGCCGGCACCACCGGCTCCGGCAGCGGCGGCAGATCGACCAGCGATTCCGCGGCGCCGGTCGCGTGCAGCCGGTCCTGATACGCCGCGGTAAACGTCCGCAGCGGCGCGAAGAACTCCGGCGCCAGCAGCAGCACGGCCAGCGCCGGCCAAAGCTGCGCCGCGAACGCCGCGTCGTTGGCGGTGCGCAAATGCGAGAAGTAGTGGATCGCCAGCACCACCATCGCCAGCGCGGCCGCCAGGTCGAGCACGACGGACGACAGGAACGCCACCCGGAGCACCCGCATGGTGCGCACCCGCAACTCCTTCGCCGAACGGCTCAACGCCCGCGCCTCGTCCTGCGCCCGTCCATACAGCACGATAGTAGCAATGCCGCGCACCCGGTCGAGGAACCGCGCCTGCAACCGCGCCAGCGCCAGGAACTGGTTGCGCGAGGCCGCCGCCGCGCCGATGCCCGCCAGCGCCATGCCGACCGGCACCAGCGCCCCGCACCCCGCCAGCACCAGCGCCGCCCAGGGATCCGCGTACAGCACCGCCAGCAGCACGACGATCGGACCGATGACGGAGAACGCCACGGCCGGCATGTAGCGGGCGAACAGGCCTTCCAGCGCCTCGATCCGGTCCACCACGATCGTCGCCAGGTCTCCCGAGTGGTGCGTCAGCAGCAAGGACGGTCCGGCATGCAGCAGCCGGGTCAGGGCGTCGCTGCGCAGCCGCCGCCGCGCCGAGGCTCCGGCGGAAAACGCCGCCTGCTCGGTCAGATACGTCAGCCCCGCGCGCGCCAGCGCCAGTCCGGCAAAGGCCAGCAGCGCATAGATCGGCACGTCCGACGCCGTGAACGCCGCGGCCAGGACCGAGGCGGCGGCAAACGCCTGCCCGATCGCCAGCATCGCCCCGGCCACGTGAAGAACAAGAACCGGACGGGCGGCGCGGCTTCCAGCCCGCGTCTCCCGCCGCAACCAGGACCTTGCGGCCGCTTTCTTGGGGTCTGCTTTTGCCATGATCGAGCGGCTTAACCCAAGGCCAAGGCGCTGCACAGCGCGACCGCGCGACAGCGGTGGTTAAAATTTGTAAACGGCGCGACGCGGCGATCCGCCGCTTGGTGAAGCACAATCACAGACATGATACCCCATTCACTAAGTTGATTGCAGCACGGCCATCCCATGCTATCGCTATCACGCGCTGTTGACGGGCCGTTAACGGATTATATTGATTACTATATCGGCTCGGCACAGTTAACCTCCAACCGAACCGGACAAACCCTTGGCGCATGCAACCGACGATAACGCCTCCGGCGGCGCCGCCGCGGACCATGAGGTCCAGGCGTTGCGCCGGGCCAACGCGGCGCTGGAGGCGCAACTGGCGGCGGCGCAGGCTGAGTGCACGCGCTGCCAGATGACGCGCGTAGGCTCCCAACGCCTGGAAACGCTCGGCCATCTTGCCGGCGGCATGGCGCACGACTTCAGCAACGTGCTGCAGGCGGTCCTGGCGGTGACGTCGCTGCTGAAACGGCATGCCAACGATCCGGAGCGTGTGCTGCGCCAGGTCGCGATGCTGGAGAAAGCCGCCGCCCGCGGGTCCGCCGTCACCGACAGGCTTCTCGCCTACGGCCGCACCCGGGAAATCGCGACCGATCTCGTCGATCCGAAGATCCTGCTCCCACACCTGTGCGACTCCCTGCAACCCACCATGCCGGAGATGACCATCGTGGTGGATGTCGGCTCCGGCGTGCCGCACCTGAGGACGGATCCCAACCAGTTGGAAATGACGCTGATCAATCTCGCCAACAATGCGCGTGATTCGATGATCGGCGAACCGGGGCGCATGACGCTGTCGGCGCAGTGGATGCAGACGGTGCCTCTGCGGCAGGACCTGACTTCGGCAGAAGGTTTCATCTGCTTCGCGGTGCGTGACACCGGCATCGGCATGGACGCGCATACCGCGGCGCAGGCGGCCGAACCGTTTTTCACCACCAAGCCGCAAGGCAAGGGCACCGGCCTCGGGCTGGCCCTGGCAAGCCGCTTCTGCCGCGAATCCGGCGGCATCCTGACGATCGAGAGCGCCGTTGGCGCCGGCACCACCATCCGGATGTATCTGCCCGCCAAGGCCGATCCCGCGGTAACCGGGCCGGTCGTATCGCGCTTCGCCATCCCCGGGCCGGTGGCGATCCTGCAGCAGACCGAACCCGTGGTGCGCGACGGGTTGCGCGCCAGCCTGCTCGCCCGGGGGTTTCGTGTGCTTGGCGCCGCGGAGATCGAGACCCGGGACGATCCGGCCCCTGCTCTCCTGGTCGTCGATCTGTCGGCCGATCAGCCGGCAGGGGCGGAGGTTCTGCGCCTGTGGCGGCAGCGGCTCCCGGGATTGCCGGTGGTCGCGCTGACCGACCGGAGCCAAATCCTGCCCGGCACGTCCGTGACTCTTGCCAAGCCGGTGTCGCCCGCCGATCTGGCGGAAGCGGCGGTGCGCCTGATGAGACACGCGGGGCAGTGCATCGACACGCGGCCGGGCGACGTGGAATAGCAGCTTTTTCGTAGCGGCCTGTTGCCCGAAACGCGCGTCTGAACGAAGGTCCGCCGCATGTTGATCGCCCGCACCCTACCCGACCTGCGCGCCGCCTGCGCGCGCTTGCGCCGCCACGCCGAATCCCTCGCTTTCGTGCCGACGATGGGGGCGCTGCATGCCGGCCACCGCGCGCTGGTGCGGCAGGCCGTGTCGTCCGGCGCCGCCACGGTGGCCTCGATCTTCGTCAACCCGTTGCAATTCGGACCGTCCGAGGATCTGACGCGCTACCCACGCGATGAACCGGGCGATCTCGCGGCCCTGGAGGCCGAAGGCTGCGCCCTGGCCTGGCTGCCCAACGTCGCGACGATGTATCCGCCCGGTGAGGCGACCGCGGTGCTGGTGCGCGGCCCGGCGGAACGCTGGGAAGGCGAAATGCGCCCGGGACACTTCCTCGGCGTCGCCACCGTGTGCGCCAAGCTGTTCGGCCAGGTGCGGCCGGACCGCGCCTATTTCGGCGAGAAGGATTGGCAGCAGGTGCAGGTGGTGAAGCGGATGGTTTCCGATCTGCTGTTGCCGCTGGAGATCGTTGGCGTCGCAACGGTGCGCGAGGCGGACGGGCTGGCATTGTCGTCACGCAACCGGTTCCTCTCCGCAGCGGAGCGGGCGGTCGCTCCGTCCCTGGCCGCCGCGCTACGCGCCGTGGCGGCGCGGGTCGCGGACGGCGAGGCGGCAAATGCGCCACTGGCCGAGGCGCGCGCCGCGCTGGCCGCGCAGGGCTTCGCCGTCGATTACATGGCGCTGGTGGACGGGCCGACGCTTTCGCCGCTGACGCATGCCGAACCAGGCGCGCGGCTGATCGTCGCGGCGAAGCTGGGCAACGTGCGGCTGATCGACAATATCGCCGCCGGCTGAGCGGGATGCGCGTCCGGTGAGCGGCACCACGGCGGATGGTTGGGAACCGAGGTGGTCGTGCGGGCGGACACTTGAAGGCCCGGGCACCGGTGCGGATGTTGCGGCTTGATACGTACACCTCAGCGGCGACGTGACCGCGAGGTTCCGCACCGTCCGGGCGCCATACTGACAGGGGATCGGAAGCGATGACCTATCCAATCGTAACGTCCGGATATGCGGCACTGCTCGCGCTGATCTACCTTGTGCTGTCGGCCCGAGTGGTCGCGGGCCGGTTCGGGCTCGACATCCTGCATGGCGACGGCGGCAACGCGCAACTCAACCGGCGCATCCGTGCGCACGCCAATTTCGCCGAGTATGTGCCGCTGATCCTGATCCTGGCCGCGTTGCTCGAGGCGCGGGCGACAAGCCGATACATCATCCACGCACTACTGCTGCCGCTGCTGGTCGCGCGCCTGGCGCATCCCTTCGGCATGGAAACGCGGGAAGGCTCGCTGGGGCAATACGCCTTCCGCGGCGCGCCCATCGTGGTGACGTTCCTGGTGATGACCGTTGCGGCGGCATTGCTCCTGATCGATCTTTGGTAGGCCACACTACGCCTCAGGAAGCCAGCGCCCGAAGCACGCGTTCCACGTCCGCCATTCCGTTGTAGCCGTGGAAGCTGATGCGGACGCGGCCCTGGCCGTTCCAGGCATAGACGCCTTTGTCATGCAGTGCCGCGACAATCGCTGCCGCGTCGGGATCGGTGAAGCAAACGCTGGCGCCGTGGCGTGCCGGGTCATGCGGCGTCGTGATCTGGAACGGTCGCCCGTGTAGCCCATCCATCAGCGCTGTTGTCAGTGTCTGCACATGCGTCCGTACCTCGCGCATGTCGTAATGCGACAAATAGGACAGCGCGCTGTTCAGCACATAGATCGGACAGTGCGCCGGGTTGCCACGGGTGAAACGCATCGCGTCGGGCTTCAGCGCTTGTATCGTGTCATAGCCGCGGCCGCCGGGGGCGAAGGAATGCCAGCCGGCCGAGGCGGGCGACCAATCCGGCAGCCGCGCGCGATTCCAATACGCGACGGCAACGCCGGTGATGCCGAGCATCCACTTGTAGCAGGCCGAGAACGCGAAATCCGCCAATGACGCCTCGATCGGCAGGTAGCCCGATGCCTGGGTGAAATCCACCACCAGCAGCGCGCCGACACGGTCCGCGGCGGCGCGAAGGGGGCGCAGGTCGATGCGCTCGCCGGTCAGATAGGACACATAACTGGCCGCGATGATGCGGGTCGTGCCATCCGCGGTCCGTGCAAGCCGATCGGCGTCGTCGCCCCGGGCCTGAAGCAGGCGAATGGCGGGGGTACGGCGGAGCGCGAACGGACCCACGACCGAGGGATATTCGGCGGCATCGATCGCGATGGAATCCCCCTCGAGCCAATCCAGGCTTTCCGCGACGATGGAAACGCCCTCGGCGACGTTGGAGACGAAGCCGATATCGGCGGGCGGGACGCCCCACAGGCGGCCGATACCCGCGCGGGCAGCCTCGATCTGAGCTTCCTGCGCGGCGCGGCCGGGCAGCCCGAGGCTCTTGTCCGCGACGTATTGCAGCAGCGCCTGGTCGTGGGCGCGCAAAGCCGCGGTCTCGCCGCCCGCGCAGACATGGGCGATGCCGCGCGGCAGGCGGAAGTCGGCCGGGTCGAACAGTGGACGCATAGGTTCTCTCGCACAGCAGAACGATGGGTTATGGCGTCAAATCGATAGCTTTTGTTGGCGTGCAGGCTATCGCCCTCCGCGGCTCGATGTTTGAAAGGCGGAGAGAAAATGACCAAACTATTGGGCATGGATCAGTCAGTAACCCTTGCCGATGCAAAAGCCCACCTCTCCGCCGAGGCGGAGGCAGGTCATCTGATCACCGTCACCCGCCATGGCCGCCCGGTGGCGCGGATCGTCGGCCCCGCGCGCGATGTCGCCCGCACGCCGGGTGACCGGGGCTGGGAGGGCGCTTACGACAAGTCTGCCCGGGAATGACTGCTTCAGTTCGGCGGCTCCCTCTATCCGTCATGGCCCGGATCGTCCGGGCCACCTGGAGCGGCAGGTGCTTGCGGGCGTGGCCCGGACAAGCCGGGCCATGACGGGACAAGATCGACCGCCCGATTCGTTTATTCTTGGGCGTCGCCTTGTCGCCCGCCACGGCTACGGCGGACAAACCATGAGCAGCGCGTGCAAGGCGGCGACGTCTTCGCGTCCCCGGTCACGGTCCGGGAAATTGTCCGGAAGATGGCCCTCGGGAAACTGGAGCGACTTGCCCCGCTCGGCTTCAAGGGCACCCTGTCCGTGTGGCTGCGCGAAGCCGGTTACCGCATCCTGCCGCTGACCCGGGACCAGTGCGAACGAGCGAACGCATTGCCCGGGCACCACAAGGACCCGATGGACCGGATGTTGATCGCCGAGGCGCTTGACCGCGGGGTGACGGTGATCACCGCCGACGGCATCTTTGCTCGGTATGGCGTGCAAACACTCTGGCGAATCCGCCCCGCACCGATGCCGAAAACGGCCGCGTTCGGGGTCATGGCGACCCGCCCGAGTTCGCCGTCGCCACCATTTTTGTTTTCCCCCGGAACTGTGGATAAGTCAGTGGGCGGTTCAGTCCGAAGGCCCCGTGAGGCGCGTGCATCCGGGCATTTCCGTTCCTGCCGAAAGTTTGTGCAGCGCGCTAACCTATTGATTTTGAAAATTTCCCATTATTGTGAATTAAGCGTGTTAACGTCTTGTTAACTATATCGCAGGGATGTGGACGGTGCGCCGGACAGGGGTCGTCCGCCACCTTCAATCATCGTGCGACACCACCGATCCCGCCGTCGTCCCGCCGTCGATCACGATCGTCTGGCCGGTGGTGAAGCTGCCCGCCGCCGAGGCCAGGAACACCGCCGCGCCGGCGATCTCGTCCGGTTCGCCGATGCGCTGCAGCGGCGTGTCCTTGGTGCGTTTGCGGTACAGCGCCGGATTTTCCCACAGCGCACGGGCGAAATCGGTCCGCACCAGCCCGGGCGCGATGGCGTTGGCGCGGATGTTCTTCGGCCCCCACTCGACCGCGATATTGCGCGCCAACTGCATGTCGGCAGCTTTCGAGATCGCATAGGCGCCGAGTTGCGGCGAACCGCGCAGGCCCCCGATCGATGAAATAACGATGACCGATCCGCCGCCGCGCTGCACCATGTGCGGGATCGCCATGTTCGCCAGCCAGACATTGCTGCGGACGTTCGATCCCATGACGCGGTCGAACGCTTCATCGGGCATGCCGGCGGAGGGGCCGAGATACGGGTTCACCGCCGCGTTCTCCACCAGGATGTCGATCCCGCCGCATTCGGCCACGGTCCGGTCCACCAGCGCCTGGAGCTCGTCCTTGCGGCCGATATGACAGGGAATGACGACGGCCTTGTGGCCCTTGTCCCGGATGCCGGCGGCAACCGCCTCGCAGGCGTCCGGCTTGCGGCTGGAGATCACCACGGTCGCGCCATGCTCCGCCATGCGGGTGGCGATGGCGAGGCCGATCCCCTTGGTGGAGCCGGTGACGATGGCGACCTTGCCGGTCAGATCGAACAGCGACGACATGGCGGTTTCCCCGGTAATGGCTACCGGCGAGTATGAAGCCGATGCGGGCAACGTCAATCGGATGCGGGGTCGCAGGAGACTGACCCCCATCGGCGATGGGAGCCGCACATCCCGACTATCGTAACGCCCCCGGGGTCAAGGCATGAACCTTGAGTGTCATGGCCGGGCTTGTCTCCATAGCTATCAGGATAAGGCGACCATCGGAGACGAATTTTGCCGCGCTGGACCCCCCACTATCGTCATGGCCGTGTTCCCATGCCTGTCAGGATAAGCGGCAGCGAGGGAAAGGTTTGGCCGGCGCCTGTTCTCGCCGTCATGGCCCGGCTTGTCCGGGCCACCCCCGCCAGCACGTGCCGCGACAGGTGGCCCGGACAAGCCGGGCCACGACGAATGAGGAGAACGCCGTGCTCATCGCCGCCCCGATCCTGACGCCTGTGGGGCGTGTCCCGGCCGCCCGGGACTTGCGGTGCTTGTGGCGCCAAAGCCGGGGATGGCCGGCGCAAGGCCGGCCATGACACACAACACAGAAGGCCGGCCATGCTGAAAACGGCCGGTCTGGCTAGAGGTAACGCCTGAAATCAGGCGCTCTTCTTCATGATCTCGTCCGCAACGTTGCGCGGCACCGGATCGTAGTGATGGAACTGCATCGTAAACGACGCGCGCCCCTTGGTCATGCTGCGCAGATGCGAGATATACCCGAACATCTCCTTCAGCGGCACATGCCCACGCACGATCACGGTGGACCCCGAGCTTTCCTGGTTCTGGATCGTCCCGCGGCGGCGGTTCAAGTCGCCCACCACGTCGCCGACATGATCCTGCGGCGTGGTGATCTCCACATCCATGATCGGTTCCAGAATGATCGGCCCGGCCTTCTTCATGCCGTCGCGGAAACAAGCCTTCGCCGCGATTTCGAACGCCAGCGCCGACGAGTCGACGTCGTGGTACTTGCCGTCTACCAGCGTGTACTTGAAGTCCACCGTCGGGAAGCCGGCCAGCACGCCGGTATCGGCCTGCACCTTGATGCCCTTTTCCACCGCCGGGATGTATTCCTTCGGCACCGACCCGCCGACGACCTTGTTCTCGAACTGCACGCCGGTGTTCCGCTCCAGCGGCTCGAACACGATCTTGACTTCGGCGTACTGCCCCGAACCGCCCGACTGCTTCTTGTGCGTGTACGTCTCGGTCCAAGTCTTCGAAATCGTTTCGCGATACGCCACCTGAGGCGCGCCAATGTTGCAATCGACACCATATTCGCGGCGCAGCCGATCGATGATGATCTCGAGGTGAAGCTCGCCCATGCCGGACAGGATGGTCTGGCCGGTTTCCTGGTCGGTCTTCAGACGCAACGACGGGTCCTCGCCGGCCAGCTTCTGCAAGCCGAGCGTCATCTTTTCCACCGCTTCCTTGGTGCGCGGCTCGACCGAGATGTCGATGACGGGCACCGGGAACGCCATGCGCTCCAGGATCACCGGATCGTTGGACGCAGCCAGCGTGTCGCCGGTGCCGGTGTCCTTCAGGCCGACGAAGGCGGCGATGTCGCCCGCCGTCACTTCCTTGATTTCCTCACGCTTGTCGGCGTGCATCTGGAACATCCGGCCGATGCGCTCGCGATGGCCCTTGGTGGTGTTCTGCACCATGTCGCCCTGCTTCAGCGTGCCGGCATAGACGCGCACGAAGGTCAGGGTGCCATACTTGTCGTTGATGATCTTGAACGCCAACCCGGCGAAGGCTGCGTTCGGATCGGCCGGAATGCGGCGGCGCTTGGCCTGCACTTCGTGCAACTGCTCCGGCGTCAGGTTGTCTTCCTCACCCTCTTCCGCCGCGATCGAGATGCCCGGCACGTCGATCGGCGACGGCAGGTAGTCGATCACCGCGTCCAGCAGCGGCTGCACACCCTTGTTCTTGAACGCGGTGCCGCACAGCACCGGACGGAAGTCACCGTCGATGGTGCCGCGCTTGATGGCGCGCTTCAGCGTCTCGATCGGGACGTCGCCCTTCTCGAAATATTCTTCCATCGCCTCATGATCGACCGACAGCGCGGTGTCGAGCAAAGTCTGCCGATGTTCCGCCGCGGCTTCCGCCAGATCGGCCGGTATGTCTTCGTAATGATACTTCGCGCCGAGTTCACCGCCTTCCCAGATGATCGCCTTCATCTCCACCAGATCGACCACGCCGAGGAACTGGTCTTCCGTGCCGATGGGAAGCTGCAACGGCAGTGCGACGATATCCAGCTTCTCCTTCAGCGTCGCAAAGGCGCGGTAGAAATCCGCGCCGGTGCGGTCCAGCTTGTTGATGAAGATGATGCGCGGAACCTTATACCGATCCGCGAGGCGCCAGTTGGTCTCGGACTGCGGCTGCACGCCGGCCACGCCCTCGATGATGAAGATGGCGCCGTCCAGCACGCGCAGACTGCGGTTCACCTCGATGTTGAAATCGATGTGGCCGGGCGTGTCGATGATGTTGATGCGGTTGTCTTTCCACTGGCACGTCACCGCGGCGGAGGTGATGGTGATGCCACGCTCCCGCTCCTGGTCCATGTAGTCGGTCGTGGTGTTGCCGTCGTGCACCTCGCCGATTTTGTGCGACTCGCCCGTGTAGTACAGAATCCGCTCGGTCGTGGTGGTCTTCCCGGCATCGATATGCGCGGTGATCCCTATGTTTCTGATCTTATCGAGCGGCACAATAGACACGGCGAACCTCCATCAACGAGCAAACGGGCGGGCATATCAGAAAGGGCGCGTGACCCATCTCTGAGTCCGGGGAATAACCCCCGCGCGCCCGCCCACGGTGCCAGCCGAACCCTCGGCCGGTTATGTATGTCGGCAAATGCGACAGGGCGCTCGGTTTTGCAAGTGCGAAATTCGCTGCATCGGGCACATGGCAGGAACGCCGCAGTGCATCGCTCAGACATTTTATAACACTCCGCAACATGGGTGCCGCATAGCTTGCCGGCATGGACCCGCGCACAGCCCAGGCTCTGATCCGGTTCGGGCTCGGCCGCCGCGGCGCCGAGCCGCTGCCGCCGGACCCAGACGCGTGGCTGCTGGAACAGCTGCGCCAGCCCGATCCGGCCCGCTTCGGCGATCCGCCGGGCACCGCCAAGGGCCTCGCCGCCCTGGTCCTGGACCGGGAGACCAGGCCGCCGCCGGGCGAATCGCAGGCCCGCGCGCTGTTCCGCGCGGAAGCGGCGGCGCAGTTGGCAAACGCCGTCACCACCCCTGCCCCGTTCCGCGAGCGCCTGGTGTGGTTCTGGAGCAACCACTTCACCATTTCCCGCCGCCGCGGCGAATGCACCGCTTTGGCGGCGGCGTTTGTCGAGGAAGCCATCCGTCCACATGTCACCGGTCGCTTCGGCGACATGCTGCTGGCGGTGATGCGCCATCCGGCGATGCTGCTCTACCTCGACAACCAGGGATCGGTTGGCCCTGACAGCCCGGCCGGACAACGCGGCCACCGCGGCCTCAACGAAAACCTCGCCCGCGAATGCCTGGAACTCCACACCGTGAGCCCGGCCTCCGGCTACACCCGGGCGGACGTGACCAGCTTCGCCAGGATCCTGACCGGCTGGTCGGTCGAGCTGAACTCCGATCCGCCGGGGTTCCGGTATCGTCCGGCCGCACATGAACCGGGCGTGCAGACGGTGTTGCGCCAGACCTTCCCGCCGGACGAGGCGGGCGGGGTCGCGGCACTCGCCTTCCTCGCGGACCATCCCGCCACCCACCGGTTCCTGGCCGTGAAACTGGTCCGCCACTTCGTGGCCGACGACCCGCCGGCCGGCGCGGTGCAGGCGATCGAGGCGGTGCTGCGCGAGACGAACGGCGACCTTGGCGCGGCCGCCGCCGCCCTGGTGAAGCTGGAGGCAGCCTGGCAGCCCGGCACCAAGCTGCGCACGCCGCAGGAGTATCTCATCGCCTGCGTCCGCACCCTGGACCCGCCCCCTGACCAGCGCCCCGATCTCATCGGCGGCCTGAACGGTCTCGGCCAGCCGCTGTGGGGAGCCCCGGCGCCCATCGGCTGGCCCGACCGCGCGGCGGACTGGGCCGCGCCGGAGGCGATGCTGCGGCGGATCGACTGGGCCAGCGGCTTCGCCGGCCATATCGGCGGGCGCGACGTGATCGAAGTGTCCGAGACGGCGCTCGGCCCGTTGCTGCGGCCCGCCACGCGGGACGCGATCCATCGGGCCGGCTCCCGCCGGGAGGCGATGGCCCTGCTGCTCGCCAGCCCCGAATTCCAGAGGCGCTAAGCCATGATCCTCTCCCGCCGCGCGGCCTTGCTGGGTCTGACCGGGTGCGTCGGATCGGCGAGCGGCGAGCCTGGCGCTGGCGGCGGCGGCGACGGATCGGCGGTTTGTGGTGGTCATCCTGCGCGGCGCGCTGGATGGCATGGCGGCGGTCGTGCCGTATGGCGACCCCGGGTTGGCGGCGTTGCGCGGAGAGATCGTGCCGCCCGCTCCGGGCCAGCCGGGCGGGGTGCTGGACCTCGGCGGCTTCTACGGCCTGCACCCGGCCTTGGCCGGCCGTCCATTCGCTGTACCAGGCGAACGAGGCGCTGGTGATCCACGCCGTTGCCGGCCCGTACCGCGTGCGCAGCCATTTTGAGGCGCAGGACTGCCTGGAATCCGGCGCCGATCGGCGGATGACCAGCGGCTGGCTGAACCGGGTGCTGGGGGTGCTGCCACCCTCTCCGGCACAGCGGGCGGAGGGCGATTCAGTGGCCATGGGGGCGCTGGCCGTCGGGGTGGCCGTGCCGCTGCTGCTGCGCGGCCCGGCGCCGGTGGCGAACTGGGCCTCGCACCTGTTCTCGCAGCCCGCGCCGGAGCTTTACGCGATGATCGCGGCGTTGAACGCGGACGATCCGGTGACTGGTTCGGCCATCCGGCAAGGCCTGCGGGATCGCGGCTTCACCGCCGCGGTGCTGGCGGGGGAGGAGCAGCCGAAAGACCGCAACGCCTTCCCGGCCCTGGCGCGGGCGGCTGGCGTGATGCTGCGTGCTCCGGACGGCCCGCGCATCGCGGCGCTGGAGCTGGGCGGCTGGGACACCCATTCGGCGCAGGTGCGCCGGTTGGAGGGACCGCTGAAGCAGCTCGACGCCGGATTGCTCGCGCTGCGGACCGGGCTAGGTCCGGCGTGGGCCCGAACGGCGGTGCTGGTGATGACCGAGTTCGGCCGCACCGCCCGGGTGAACGGCACCAAGGGCACCGACCACGGCACCGCGACGGTCGCCTTCTTGCTGGGCGGCGCGGTCGCCGGCGGGCACGTCCGGGCGGCGTGGCCCGGCCTGGCACCGGGCCGGTTGTTCGAGGACCGAGACCTCGCGCCCGTGACCGATCTGCGGTCGGTTGCACGGGGGGTGCTGGCACAGCACCTCGGTTTGGACGCGGCGGCGCTGGAGCGGGTGTTTCCCGGCAGTTCCGGCGCGGGGACCATGGTCTCGATCATCCGCGCCTGACCGGTGCCCGGACAGTCCGCAATGCGACCGCCTGTCTATGTCACGGCAATCGATTGTTCTTCGGCGGCACGGGCCTCGCAGCCGACAGACGCATGGCGGTTGATACGGACACTGAACAATCAGCGGCAAGTCGAACCGGAAGGACATCGGCGGCAACTTCGGCGCCCCGCGACGCAAGAAATGTTCGACCGCGGATCGAGCCAACTACAGCCTTCCCACAAACCCATGGCCCCGCCTGTCCGGGCCACCGATGCGAGCACGTGCCCCGACAGGTGGCCCGGACGAGCCGGGCCATAACGGTGAGAGAACAAGACCCCCGGCAAGCTTTTCCCTCGCCGCCGCTTATCCTGACGCCTATGGGGCCAAGCCCGGCCATGACACGGGGGCAATGTCGGTGCGCGTGTCCGCTTAAGTCAGCGCCTTTGCCGACGAGCCGGGCCGGGACGCGGGTTGGAAAAGTCGGCCTCAACGCGGACTGGTACACGCATTGATTTCGACAGTGGCAGGCAGCGGCACTTTACCAAGCCCTGAGCCAATGGCTGCCAGATCGGTTCGGAGCGGGTCCGCCGCACAGGGTGTCCCGCTGCCGCTTCGATCATCCACTCTCTTGTACCTGGTTGATACGCGCGACAACAGCGTTCGACTGGACGCGAGCCAGACGGCATTGACCGGAACGCAACACACGAAAAGACCTGCGATAACGGCCGTGCGGCGCAATGCGGCCTTCCCGCTGCCCGTCCTGGATTGAGATCGAAATGGTCTCCGCTTGCCGCCGCCGATCGGCCGGGCAACGCCGGGAGGCCCTGTTCGCTGCCGATATCATACATTTCCGCCGCGAATTCACCATGACGCCACACGTCCGGCTGACAATAAATCCAGCATTGCCCGGCCGTTCCGCGGTCCAGGTGTTGACTTCGGCAGGGCGGCCATCGCCAGTCCTCGCTGGTCAAGCCCAAGAACTCCACCGGTTTGGCCGGTTCGGCGCCACGATACGGCTGCGCCTCGACACGCGTCTGTCGATGCGCACGCCTGCCGAAGCGCGCGGGCGTCGAGTCGTGCTCAAGAAGACCGGGATTCGTCTCTTGCCGACACGCCCCGGCTTCGCGGACCGACGGCTTGCCTCGGTTTCCCCGGCAACTGTGCTCGCGGGCACATGTTTCTTTCCCTGCCTACGGTTTTCCGCCGCCGGCCGCCGCGGCAAGAACCGAGGCGGTGGGCCGCCCGGGTCAGCCTCGAAAATTCTTCTGACAAATGTGTCAGAGGACTATAGCGCTATTTGATCGGATGGATTATATTGGCCACTCTGGGTTGCAGGAAAGAAATATATGTCTGATGATGTGCTGGGTCTGACGGCCCAAATCGTAAGTGCCCACGTGACGAAGAACGCGGTTCCGGTTGAGGAGCTGCCGGCTTTGATCCGGGAGGTCTACAAGACCCTCTCGACTGTCGGTGAGGCGCCGGCACCGGTCGAAGCATTGAAGCCGGCCGTCGCGGTGACCAAGTCGGTCTTCCCGGACCACATCGTTTGCCTGGAAGATGGCAAGCAGATGACCATGCTGAAACGACACCTGATGACCGAGCATAATCTGACGGTTGACCAATACCGGACCAAGTGGGGCCTGCCGTCGAACTATCCGATGGTCGCGCCGAACTATGCCGAGACGCGGTCGTCGCTGGCGAAGAAGATGGGACTTGGACGCAGCCGGACCGTTGCGCCGAAAAAGCCGGTTCGCAAGGTGCCCGCGAAGCGCGGTCGCGGCGCCTGACGCTCGATGAGGTTGAAAACTTCCGGCGGCCGGGATGCCAAATCCCGCCGCCGGACGTTGTCGTTTGTTAAACCGGCAATAGCTCCGCGTCGTCTCCGCCTCGTTCAGGCGTTGCTTCCCTCCCCCTGGTCATCCCCGGCAATACTGCTAGCCTGAGGGCGGCAGGCCGATGGCAAGGCCGGATGAAGGATGGGATCGATGAAGCACGGCAAAATCATTCTTGAAACCACCGGCAATGTCGCGGTGTTGACCCTGAATGATCCGAAAGTCCTCAATGCATTCGGCCGGAAACTGCGCGAAGACATGGACGACGCGCTGGATCGTGTCGAAACCGGTCCGGCTCGCTGCCTGGTGATCACCGGCGCCGGACGGGGATTCTGTTCCGGGGCCAATCTGACCGATCCCGACCGCCCGCCGCGCGACCGGGAGGCCGAAGCCCGGGGCGACGTCGAAAGCGATCTCGAGGCCTGGTTCAATCCCACCTTCCTCCGCCTGCGCGCGCTGCCGATACCGATTGTTACAGCGATCAATGGAATCGCCGCGGGGGCCGGCATGAGCCTGGCGTTGAGCGGCGACATCAAGGTCGCCGCGCGGTCCGCGTCGTTCCTGCAGGCGTTCGCCCGCATCGGGCTGGTGCCCGACTGCGGCTCCTCCTGGATCCTGCCGCGCCTGATCGGCGTTGCCCGCGCGATGGAGCTCGCCCTGCTCGCCGAGACCCTGCCCGCCGAGACCGCCCTGGCCTGGGGCATGATCAACCGGGTGGAGGATGACGACGCGCTGCTGCCGAAGGCGATGGAGCTGGCGCGGGGGTTGGCGAAGGGGCCGAAATCGCTTGGGCTGATCCGGCAGATGATGTGGGAGGGGCTGGATAACCGCTACATCGAGCAGCTCGACCTTGAGGCGAAGCTGCAGGTCAGGGCTGGGTTGACCCGCGATTTCGAGGAAGGGGTGGCGGCGTTTCGGGAGAAGAGAGCGGCTCGGTTTACCGGGGAGTGAGGCTCGGTCCTCGGGTTGGCGGGTTCTCACGGAGTTCGCGGATGCAAACACGGATTGCTCGGAAAGAATCCTGATCCCCCGGCACTACCGGGGAGCGGTCAAATTTGACGTTTGCCAGGGGGTGGTCCGCCGGCCCCCGGCCTTGCAGGGGATGCTTATACCAGCCGGCGTTGAAATCGCCTCTCGGGCCGCGCCGCCTCGTTATGCCGACGACGGTCGGCATCTCGCCTTTTGTTCGGACGGGCAAAGAGGCGTGGATAGCGCACCGCGCCCGCCAGGACGGGAAGCCGCTGCCGTCAGGTGAGTAGTTATACCACTCCGCGTTGAGAGCGACTCTCGCCATAAACCTTCATGGCCCGGCTGGTCCGGGCCACCTTTCGCGGCATGCTGGGAGGTGGCCCGGACCAGCCGCGCCATGACGTGAAATGCGTCAGTCCAAATGCCGTCTTGTATTACTCCGTGCGATCCGTGCAAAAATCCGAGAAATCCGTGAGAACCCGCCACCCCCGGGAACCTCTCACCCCCGGCCCCCTCACCCCCGGAACTCCGGCGTCACCTGCAGCAACGGAAATGCACTGTGCACATGCGGAGCCGCCACCGACGGCGCATCCCGAAAAACGAACCCCGGATGCAGCTCCCCCAGCCTGCGCGCCCCCGCCAGGGCCATCGCCACCCCGAATTCATGTTCCAGCAGTTCGAGCATCTTTAAAACGCCCGCCTCCCCATCCGCCGCCATCGCGTAGCAATACATCCGCCCCATCGCCACGGCGTCGGCCCCAAGCGCGACCGCCTTCACGATGTCGGTTCCCCGGCAGATGCTGCCGTCAACGATGACCTTCGCCCGCCCGCGCACCGCCGCCATCACCTCCGGCAGCACATCCATCGACCCGCGGCCATGATCGAGCTGCCGCCCGCCGTGGTTGGAGACATAGACGCCGTCCACCCCAAGCTCGCAGCACAGCGCCGCGTCCTCGGCGGTCGCGACTCCCTTCAGGATCAGCGGGATGGTGTGGGTGTCCTTGAAGTGCCTGACATTGTCCCAATTGAACGCAGCCTGGTAGTTCTGGCCGGTCGCCACCGCCCGCCACGGCTTGACGAAACGCCCGGCGATGTCCCGCTCCCGCCGCGAATACGCCGCGGTGTCCACGGTGATGGCGAACGCGTCGTAGCCCGCATCCACCGCCCGCCGGACGATGTCATCGACCCAGGCATCGTCGCCGCGCACGTAAAGCTGGAAGATCTTCGGTCCCGGTGCCGCCTGCGCCGCCTCCTCCAGCCCCGGATGCGTCACCGAGCTCACCATGATCGGCACGCCGAACGCCGAGGCCGCCCGCCCGGCGGTCGCCGCGCCGCCCGGGTGGAAGGACTCCAAAGACCCGACCGGCGCCAGGATGACCGGCATGCGCAGCGTGCGTCCGAACAGCGTCGTGCCAAGCTCGACCTTCGAGACATCGACGCAGACCCGCGGCCGCAGCGCCAGCTGGTCGAGCGCCAGGCGGTTGCGCCGCATCGTCGTCTCGGTCTCCGCCGCGCCGACGAGATAGTGCCAGATGTGGTCGGACAGCTTGGCGCGAGCGGCGGGAATGAACTCGTGCAGGCACTGAAAGTCGCCAGCCGGCTCGAACAGATGCTTGGCTTCGGCCTGATCCATTGTCTCCTCCCGTGTGTCGGCCCCGTATCAGGCATCGGCCGGCGGGTCCGCGCAAGAGCGACTCAGGCCGGAGCGGGCGCGGTCCGGGTCCTCTCCCGGCGGACCGGCCGGGTTTCCGGCATCGCCACCCACAGCAAGCCGACCGCCGCGGTGGCGACGGCCGCCAGGAAGACGAACATCGACGGCTCTCCGAAGCGTTCGGCCACCTCACCCGCTATCACGGTGCTGAATGTGGCCCCCAGACCGGCCGCGAGGCCGAGAGAGCCGATGGCCAGATTGAGGAACCCCGTCCTTGCGGTCGTGTCGGCGGCGATCAGCGGCAGCATCAGGCCGAACACCGCCGCGCTGACCCCGTCCAGCGCCTGGTAAGCCACCAGCGGCACCGCGCCGGGCAAGGTGGCGAACAGCAGGGCGCGCACCGGCACCGCGGCGAATCCGATCAGCAGCACCGGCCGGCGCCCGAAGCGCTGCGCCATCCGCCCGGCCCACGGTGCCAACACCGCCGTGATGATCTGCGGCACGATGATCGTCGCCGAGACAGCGAACCCCGGCGCATCACCCCGCCGGGCCAGCCCGTTCAGCGCCAGAGGCAGCAGCGCGGCATTGGCGAACTGGAACAGCACCGCGGCGACCGCGAAAATATGCAATGCCGGTTCGGCGAAGATCTTCCACGGCTTGTGCTCCCGCTTGCGCGGGTGGCGCAGCGCATGATGATCCTCGCCATCCTCGATGCAGTCGGACGCGCGGATCAGGAACAGCGAGATCACCGCCGGAAAGACCAGCCCGGCGGTGACCAGAAAGACCGCCTGGGTGGAAACATAAAACGCCGCCGCCCCCAGCAACGCCGCCGAGGCCGCATTGCCGAGCGACGCCCACCGCGTGTTCACGCCCAGCTTCTCGCCGAAGTCTTGATGCCCGCACAGCGACAAGGTGATGGCCGCGATCGCCGGGCTGACAACGCAACTCGCCAACGCATGTGCGATCTGCGCACCCCAGATCAGCGGCCGCGTCGGCGGCGGACACAGCATCAGGGCACTGACCGCCAGGGCGATCAGCCCCAGCGCGGTCACACCCCGCTTGCGATGCACCTGGTCCACCAGCCAGCCGCCGGGAAGCTGGCCCAGCAGAGCGGCAAACGTGCCGATGCTGAGCGCCAGGCCGAGCGCCGACAGGCTCCAGCCTTGCTGCGTCAGCCAGACGGCGATGAACGGCCCGAACCCGGCTTGCACGGCCGCGGTGAAGAAGTTCAGCCCGTTCAGGCCCAGCCTGCTGCGCATGATCTCGCCTCAAGGAAGGCCAGGGCTCTGCCCTGGACCCGCAAAGGGGCGACGCCCCTTTGATCCCATTAATTGAGGGGTTGCGGGCGAGGGGCAACCTCGGAGTTGCAAACCCCGAGCAGCCCCTCTCCCGCAACCCCTCAAAACCGGGGTTCCAAGGGCCGCCGGCCCTTGGCGGGGGTTCGGGGGCAGCGCCCCCGACCTTCCTTAAGCGTTGACGACGTGCAGGCGGCGAACCGGCTGCGCCAGCGTCTCATAGAGATCGACGTAGTCCTCGGCCATACGGCGCGAGGTGAACCGGCGATCGAAGGTGGCGCGCACGCGCCCGCGGTCGAGCGTATGGATCTTGCCGACAGCGGCGACGGCCTCGTCGATGTCGTTGACAATGAAACCGCTCAGACCCGGATCGATCACCTCCGGCACCGAGCCGCAGTTGAACGCGATGACCGGCGTGCCGCAGGCCATCGACTCGATCATCACCAGGCCGAACGGCTCCGGCCAGTCGATCGGGAAGATCAGCGCATGCGCGCCCGACAGGAACTCCGGCTTCTGCGCGTCATTGATCTCGCCGATAAATTCGACGTCCGGGTTGCCCTGGATCAGCGGCTTGATCTTGCTGTCGTAGTATTCCTTGTCGGCGTTATCGACCTTGGCGGCGATCTTCAGCTTCATCCCCGCCTTGCCGGCGATCTTGATTGCCTGGTCAACGCCCTTTTCCGGAGAAATCCGGCCGAGGAACGCGCCGTATTCCTGCTTCACCGGCTGCGGCGTCAGCAGATTCGCCGGCATGCCGTGCAGGATGGTCCGCACCCAGTTCAGGTTCGGTATCGGCGCGCGCTGACTGTCGGAGATCGAGACGAACGGCGCGTCCGGGAAGGTGCCGTAGGTTTCCACGAACTCCGGCAGGTCGAGCCGGCCGTGGATGGTTGTCAGGAACGGCGTGTTCTGGCGGGTGAACAGCGACAGCGGGAAGTAGTCGATGTGGAAGTGCAGCACATCGAACTCGTCCTTGCGGCGATAGATCATCTCGACCATGCGATAGTAGATCGCCACCCAGTCCTTGACGGTCGGGTCGAGCCGCAACGCCTGGTCGCGCATCGGCGCGAGCGTGGCGGAGGTGACGGAGTCGCCGCTGGCGAACAGCGTGACATCATGGCCCATCGCGACCAGTTCCTCGGTCAGCGAGTAAACCACGCGCTCGGTGCCGCCGTACAGCTTGGGCGGAACCGCCTCGAACAGAGGCGATATCTGAGCAATACGCATGAGTAGAGTGCCCCAGTTTGACTATGAGTTAAAGCCACCAGGCGCGTTTTTTCTTGTGATGGGGTCCGCACGTCTTGTGCTTGACTTCACAATCCATTGGCGTCTATCAGGAAAGGGTTATAGTTTTTGAATGTGGCGAAATGTCGGCGTGTCGGGCAGGAATATCGGTATTGTTTGCCTTAATTTAGCCGGCAAACCTGACGAATATCTGTCCCAGCGGTCCGGGTCCGCATCCTCATCCCGGCTACAGGAGCCTGCCGTCGTCATGGGCCACATCACCGTCGCCTTCGCCCCGGGCCAGGGGGGGACTTTCGCCCCTCGCGCCGTTCCCAAGGCTGCCGCGCCGCGCACCGGCCAAAAGCCGCCCGCCGCTCCGCGGGCGCCAAGCCTGCCCGGCCTGCGCGGCAAGCCGCTGGCGTTTCTATATACGTACGTCAGGCGGCATCCGGCCGGCCACCTGACCATCCTGCTGTCGGTGCTCATCGCTGTGACGTGCAGCGTGTCTACGCAGTACGGCATGAAGCACCTGATCGACATCGTTGCCGCCGGCCGTGAAGCCGCGGGCAATCAGGTCTGGTGGGCCTTCGCGCTGCTGTGCGGACTGGTCGCCGCCGACAACCTGTCCTGGCGCGTCGGCGGCTATGCCGCGCACCGCACGTTCGTCGCCGTGACCGGCGACATCCGGCGCGATCTGTTCTCGCACCTGTCCGGACACTCGCCATCATATTTCGCGGAGCGTCTGCCCGGCGCGCTGGCCAGCCGGATCAGCTCGACCGCCAACGCCACCTTTACGCTGGAGAACACCGGCGCCTGGAACGTGCTGCCGCCGATGATCGCCGTGGTGCTGTCGATCGCCTTCATCGGCTCGGTCAACCTGCCGTTGGCCGGATCGCTGCTCGGCGTCTCGCTGCTGATGGGCGCCGTGGTGTACCAGATGGCCCGCAAGGGCACCGCCCGGCATCGCGACTACGCCGAGAAGGCCGCCGCGGTGGACGGCGAACTGGTGGACGTCATCGGCAACTTCAACGTGGTCCGCGCCTTCGGCGCCACCTTCCGCGAACAGGGCCGTATCGGCGCGCGGATGGAATCCGAAATGGGCGCCCGCCGCCGCAGTCTCTATTATCTTGAGCATATCCGTCTGGTGCACGCGGTGATGACCGCGTTCCTGACGGCGGGCGCGGTCGCCTGGGGCATCCTGCTCTGGCAGAACGGCCAGGCCAAGGTCGGCGACCTGGTGCTGATCACCTCGCTGGCGTTCGGCATCCTGCACGGCACGCGGGACCTCGCGGTGGCGCTGGTCGACCTGACGCAGCATGTCGCGCGGCTGGACGAGGCGATCTCGACGTTGCTGACCGCCGCACGACCTGGAAGACGTGCCGGATGCGCAGCCGCTGGTCGCCGGCCCCGGTGAGGTCGCGTTCGAACAGGTGCGCTTTGCCTATCCGAACCGGCCCGCGGTGCTGAACGACTTCAACCTGGTGATCCAGCCGGGCGAGCGGGTCGGCCTGGTCGGGTTCTCCGGCGCCGGCAAGTCCACGGTGCTGTCGCTGCTGCAACGCTTCTATGACGTGTGCGGCGGGTCGGTGTCGATCGACGGGCAGGACATCCGCGACGTGACGCAGGCCAGCCTGCACGATGTGATGGCGGTCGTGCCGCAGGATATCTCGCTGTTCCACCGCAGCGTGCTGGAGAACATCCGCTACGCCCGCCCGGACGCGACGGAAAAGGACGTGCTGGCGGCGGCCGAGATGGCGCATTGCCGCGACTTCATCGAGGCGATGCCGGAAGGCTTCGACACCATGGTCGGCGACCGCGGCGTGAAGCTGTCGGGCGGTCAGAGGCAGCGTCTGGCGATCGCCCGCGCGTTGCTGAAGAACGCGCCGATCCTGCTGCTGGATGAGGCTACCAGCGCGCTGGATACCGAGAGCGAGCAGGCCATCCAGCACGCGCTCGATCGGCTGATGACCGGACGGACGGTGATCGCCATCGCGCACCGGCTGTCCACACTGCAAAGCTTCGACCGGATCATCGTGATGGATAAGGGCCGGATCGTCGATGACGGTTCGCCCGCGGCACTGGCGGCGCGCCCTGGTCCGTATCGCGATCTGCTGCGCAAGCAGCGGATGGATCCGACGGAAATCGTGGAGGTGGCGGTGGCGGCGTAGGCCAAATCGGTGGCCTAAAACGAGTATCCGCAAGGTGGTGCGTGAAATGCCTCACCTTGCGGTCGTCTTTATGGTGACTCCACTCGTCAGCTCGAACTCCGGAATGCCGATTTCGGCAAAAAGTCATCCGTCGCTCGCCGCCTCCGCGCTAAGCCACTTCGGTCGTTACCTCGATGTTGTTGCGGGTGGCCTTTGAGTAAGTGCAGATATCGTTGTGAGCCTTGGTGACCAGCCGCTCAGCGACCGCGCGCTCCACGCCTTCCACATGCGTCTTCAGGTGCACCGACAAACGGAAGTCTGCGTCTTTGACATGCAGCGTGACGTCGGCGGTCACCGTTATCGGGCCGGTTTTCACCTTTTCCAAAAAAGCAGCATACTCGACCGAGCCGCCGAAGCAGGCCGAATAGCCGGCGGCAAAGAATTGCTCGGGGTTGCTGGCACCCGCCTTGCCGGGGCCGCCGATGCTTCGTGGTATCGACAAGTCGGCCCGCAGCAGCCCGTCGCTGGTCTCGACATGGCCGTTTCGGCCGCCAACCGTGGTTGCGTGAGCGACATATTCGGGCATTGATCATTCTTCCATTGCTAAAATATTGTTCAAGAAACCGTGTGGCCGGTAACAGTCACTTCGCAAAAAATTGCTTTCAGCCGCCACTTTGTCGGGTGCGTGTTGGCGAACCTCCTGGAGACTCAGGTCCCGAAAGAGGAAGCCGCGTTGGCGATGAAATCGGCAACAGCCTGCGGTTGTGAGAGCATTGGCACATGGCTTGTATTCACTGTCAGCGTCGTCGCTTTCATTCGTTCGGCGGTGCTTCGCTCCTGGTCTGGCGAGATCGCCCGGTCGTTGGCTGCAATCACGAACCAAGATGGCTTGGTGTGCCACGCCGCCGATTTAAGAGGTGTCCCGAGGACCGAAGCTCGCGTAGCGCCTTGGGTCGCCAGCAGAATCTTCTGCTCGGCGGCCGAAAGGTCCTGCGCAAAATCGTCCGCAACTCCAGCCGCAGTCAACAGAATGTAGCCGTCCTCGATTGGTTTGATCTCGCCAAAAATGGGAGCTGTCGGAAAGCCCTTCGCCAGGCCGCCGCACGTTTCACCCTCATCGGGCGCGAAAGCCGCCACATAAACCAGTCCCGCCACTTTGGGATTGTTCCCGGCTTCCGTGATGACGGCGCCGCCGTAGGAGTGACCGACGAGAAGTACGGGACCATCCTGCAGATTAATAACGCGATTCGTGGATGCCACATCATCAGCCAATGAACTCAGAGGGTTCTGGACGGCGACGACGTGCAGTCCTTTATCTTGCAGAATAGGAATGACCTTGGACCAACTTGAGCCATCGGCCCAGGCGCCATGCACTAGAACAACGTTTTTCAATTTTTGCACTATATTTTCCTGTCTACGATAAACAGCGTGTTTTTATAAAGAAGCAGACTAATTAAGATTGCAGCCTATCGACGGTAGGCGGAGGAACAGGTGCGTTGCGCCCGCCTGCCGATTTCAAACTGCGCCGGCGTCAGCCGTTTAGCAATCCCAACACGGCTAGCTTCGCCCCGCGGCCGGTGGACGGCGGGTAGCGGCTCACACCCGGGCAAGCCGCAGATGAATAGAACATCCCAGCCACACCCAATGGCCTGAGATCCTGCTGCCGTCCGGGTTCTTATACCTGACGCCGTCGAATTTGACCCCTGGCAGGGTCGCCGCCATCGTCGAGCTCGCCTTCTGCGGCGTGACAAGACGGCGCGACCAGAAAGTCGATGTCAGTGGCGGCTATGGTTCGGCAGTTACCGCATCTTCGCCGCTTATGATTTCGGCTTTCTCGGACACTCCCTCCCGGCCGATCACGCGTACAGCAATGCCGGCGGCTGACCCGGCGGATGCGCGTGGTCGAACACGACCCAGGCGTGGTGATGCTGCCCATGGTTCGTGCGCTCGCCCATGTCGAACCAGCGGATGCGCCGCGTCAGCACGATCACCGCGGCGAACGGCGCGGCGGACATCACCTCCGCTACCCGCGCCCCGGCGATCCATTGCAGCCGCACCAGCAGCGCCAACTGCCCCTGAACCGACGCTGTCAGCGTCAGCGCATGGCTGAGGAACCCGCGCATCGCCAGCGGCGACCGCGACTGCCCTTCATGCGAGCCGGAATCGCCGTAGGGAGGATTGGTGACAATGCTCCGGCACTCGCCCGGCACCGTCCGGCATTCCAGGAAATCCACCCCCGCCTCGCCGAACCCTCGATCGACGATGTCCGTGGAGACAACGGAATGACCGTAGGCGGCGAGCACGCGCGACATCGCGCCGTCGCCGCAGCACGGCTCCCAGACCGGCCCGCGCAGCTTGACGTGATGCAGCAGCGCCTCGGTAACCCACGCCGGGGTGGCATAGAAATCCTGCCCCTCCCGCTCATAGCCGGACAGATGCACCGGCCGGCCGCGTCCCGGCTTCTTCTGCGCCACCTTCAACGGGGTGGCATCCGCGATCGTCTGCCGGAGCGGCAGGTTGAGGTGGGGCAGGATCAGATTCATCGCGTCTCGCCGGTCCGTTTTCCGCCAGGTTGGGCGCGAACCGCGACTCGCCGCGACTCGGCCGTAAAGAAAGTGCATTAAAAGTGTACTGTTTGCCCGGCCGATCCGCCAGAAAATGCGTGGGGACGCTGGCGGACCGCATCGTGTGCCGCAAACAGGCGGGCGTTGGGACCGTGGCACGAGCCGGATGCGTCCGACGGATCATGTCCGCGCGCGCAAGATTCGGAAACAAATTGAAATGTTTTCCGCCCGGAAGCCGATACACGAAACGAGGCATCCACTGACGGACGCACTGCGGAAGAGTTCGCCCCGGCGGAAGCATGAATATTGCCAGACGACGACACGGCAGTTTCAAAGTAATTGCGAACAGTCGGCCGCAGCGTCATATCCGATGAAACATCTCAGCGCGGCTGAAATCGATTGACTAAAGGAATTTTCACATCTACGGTTTAATCATGTCCTGACTCGGATGCCCGCGCTGCCGCGCAGGCTGGCCAATCGGATGCGAGGGTGATACGAACCCGCCGGCTCAGGGATCCGCGTCCGGCCATGATGACACGAGGCAAATGACCATGGCTTATGTCGCCGCCTCCCATCCGCAACCGCCCCAACCCGGGACCGCCAGATTCGGCCAGCCGGCGTTTCGTGCCGCTGAGCCGGCGCCCGCGAGCGGCGACCCCGGCCAGGAAATCGACCTGCGCCAGCTTCGCCATCACACCAAGAACACGCTCCAGCGCATCATCGCGCTGATCACCGAAATCCCCGGCCTGAACGGCACGCCCGACGGAGAAAAGCTCGCCCGCGAAATCGAATACCGCATCGCGCTCTCGGCCACCATTTCCAACGCGTTGTTCGGCCTGACCGAGGCCCCTGCGTCCATGGTGGATCGCCTGCGCCAGCTTGGCGGGGCGTTGGCCAGTATGCTGTGCGACCCCGGTCAGGTGATTCGCGTCGGCGTCTCGGTCCGCGGCACCTGCCCGGTTGCCCTGCGCGAAGCCATTGTCCGCGCTGCCAACGAGCTTATCGGCAACGCCGTCAAGCACGGCATGAAGGCCCGGCCGAGCGGCCGCATCACGGTGCGCGTGGTCACACAGGGCGAAATGACCACACTGACGGTAACCGACAACGGTTGGGGTTTCGCCGGCGCGCCCCGCCCGGGCGAGGGCCTGTCGCTCGCGCTGGGATTCGCCGAGCGCCACGGCGGGTCTTTGCGCATCGAGACCTGCGGCGGTACTGTGGCAACCATGGTGCTGCTGCACTGAGGCTTCAGGCCAGCGCTCCGGCGATGCGTTGCGCCAGGCGCCTGGCCACGTCCTGCTTCGCGAGGCGCGGCCAGGCCTCGATCCCGGCGGCGGAAATGATGTGCACCACGTTTTCGCCCCCACCCATGATGCCGGTCTCGGGCGAGACGTCGTTGGCGACGATCCAGTCGGCGTTCTTGCGCAGAAGTTTCGCCTGCGCGTTTTCCATCAGGTCGCCTGTTTCGGCGGCGAACCCGACCACCAGCCGCGGCCGGCCGGGGCCGGCGGCGGCAACGGTGGCGAGGATGTCGGGGTTCGGCACCAGGGTCAGGCTCGGCGGCGCCACGCCGGGCTGCTTCTTGATCTTACCCGCCGACTCGGTTGCCACCCGCCAGTCCGCCACCGCGGCGGCGAACACCGCGATATCGGCGGGCAAGGCGGCTTGGCAGGCCTCCAGCATCTCCCGCGCGGTCTGCACCGGTTGGACGATGACGCCCGGCGGGTCCGGGATGCCGACGGGTCCGTGCACCAGCGTCACCCGGGCGCCGAGTTCCGCCAGCGCCGCGGCGATGGCGTGCCCCTGCCGGCCGGAGGAGCGGTTCGCGAGGTAGCGCACCGGGTCTATCGGCTCATGCGTCGGGCCGCTGGTGACCAGGGCGTGGCGGCCGGCCAGGGGTCCGGGAGCCGGGTCCAGCACTGCGTTGATGGCGGCCAGGATGTCCGGCGGTTCGGCCAGCCGCCCGGGCCCGAACTCATTGCAGGCCATCGCGCCCTCGGTTGGCTCCACCACGTGGACGCCGCGCTGACGCAAGGTCGTTATGTTGGATTGCGTCGCCGGGTGCAGCCACATCCGGACGTTCATGGCGGGCGCGACCAGCACCGGCTTGTCGGTCGCCAGCAGCACGGTGGTGGCGAGGTCGTCCGCCAGCCCGGCGGCCATCTTGGCCAGGATGTTGGCCGTCGCCGGCGCCACCACCAGCAAATCGGCGGCGCGTGAGAGCTGGATGTGCCCCATCTCCGACTCGTCGGTCAGGGAAAACAGGTCGCTGTAGACTTTCGCTTCACTCAGCGCCTGGAGCGACAGCTTGGTGACGAACTGGCCGCCGTTTTCCGTCAGCACGCAGGTGACGCCGCAACCCTGGCGGCGCAGCAGCCGGATCAGCTCCAGCGCCTTGTAGGCGGCGATGCCGCCGGAGACGATCAGCAGGATTTGCTTGCCGGCGGACATCATCCGTCATGGCCATTCACCGTCATGGCCCGGCTTGTCCCGGCCAGCAAGTGCCGCGACAGGTGGCCCGGCCAAGCCGGGCCATGACGCGTTGGGATTGTCAAAGCCGCCAACCGGTATGGATCGCGGCGATTCCCGCCGACAGATTGCGCACATGCACGCGGGAGAATCCGGCCGTGCGGAACATCCCGGCCAAGGTCTCCTGGTCCGGGAACATGCGGATGCTCTCCGCCAGATACTGATAGCTGTCCTCGTCCCCGGCGACATACCGGCCGATCTTCGGCAGCACCTTGAACGACCAGGCATCATAGACCGGCGTCAGAGCGGCGACGGTGACGCGGGAGAATTCCAGGCACAGGAACCGCCCGCCCGGCTTCAGCACGCGCCGAGCCTCGCGGATCACCGCGTTCTTGTCGGTGCAGTTGCGCAATCCGAACGCCATCGAGACGCGATCGACGCAGCGGTCCGGCAGCGGCAGCTTCTCCGCATCGGCCACAACGAACTTGATATCGCCGGCAAACCCGCCATCCAACGCCCGGTCGCGCCCGACCGACAACATCGAATTGTTGATATCGGTCATGAACACCGGCCCGCCGCCGCGCTTCAGCCAGCCGAAGGTGATGTCGCCGGTGCCCCCGGCCAGGTCCAGCAGCGTGTGGCCCGGCCGCGGTGCCAGGTCACTGATAAAAATCTGTTTCCAGACCCGGTGGATGCCCAGCGACATCAGGTCGTTCATCAGGTCGTAGCGCGTTGCGACACTGTCGAAGACAGCGCGCACCATGCCGGCTTTCTCCTCGCGATCCACGGTGCGGAAGCCGAAATCGACGGTCGTTGCAGGATTGTCACTCATGGGGAGGGTGTATAGCCTGAACCCGGTCATGCCGGAACTCCCCGAAGTTGAAACCGTGATGCGCGGCCTGCAGATGCGCCTGGAGGGCCGGCGGCTGGTGCGCGCGGTGGCGAATCGCCCCGACATGCGCTGGCCGCTGCCCCTGGCGCTGGTGGACACTCTCGTTGGCGCGCAGGTCACCGGCTTCCGGCGGCGCGGCAAATACATCCTGATGCGGCTCGACAGCGGTTGGTCGGTGCTGCTGCATCTGGGCATGTCCGGCCGGATGGTGATCGCGCGCGCCGGCAAGAACGCCGTCACCCTGCATGAGCATCTGGAGATGGAAACCGATGACGGCTGGCGGGTGGGTTTCGTCGATCCGCGCCGGTTCGGCTCGGTGGACCTGATCGAGACGGCGCATGAAGACGAGCACCGTCTGCTGGCGGATATCGGCCCGGAACCGCTGGAGGACGCGTTCACAGTGCCGGTGCTGGAGGCGGCTCTCGCCGGCAAGAAGACGCCGATCAAGGCGGCGCTGCTGGACCAGAAGGTGGTGGCGGGGCTGGGAAATATATATGTCTGCGAATCGCTGTTCCGCTCCGGGATCTCGCCGCTGCGGCAGGCCCATACCGTGCCGGGCGTGCGGGCGCGGCGTCTGGTGCCGGCGATCAAGGAGACGCTGACGGAGGCAATTGCCGCGGGCGGGTCCTCGCTGCGGGACTACGTGCAGCCGGGCGGGGAACTGGGCTATTTCCAGCATGCGTGGAAGGTGTACGGGCGGGAGGGCGAACCCTGCCCGGGCTGCCCGGGTGAACCGGTGTGCGATGGCGTGCGCCGGATGACGCAGTCGGGACGCAGCACGTTCTACTGCTCCCGGACGCAGCGATAGAGCGGTTTCCGGCTGGCCGGAAACGCTCACAACGTCATGGCCCGGCTTGTCCGGGCCACCTGTCGCGGCACCCTGCGGCGGGGGTGGCCCGGACGAGCCGTTCTACAGCGTTGGATAGGCCTTGCACCATGGCAAGGCGCGGTGTCCCATCAGGCCGAACATATACTCGTCCTTGTTCGCGGCTCGCCGGTCCCTTGGCCCTGGCCGGTCAGGTCGTTCCCCGGCGATTCTCCAACCCGCGGTCGATGCCGGCCAGCATCCATCCGAAGAACACCGTCAGCAGCCCGGAACTGACGGCGTTCAGCGTGAACAGGGAGCGGTAGGCTTCCGGCGAAAACCGTATCGGCGGGATATCCAGCGTGCCTCGGGTCAGCAGCCAGACTGCCAGAGGTAGCGCGGTCATGGCCAGCATCACTAACCGCTCCCGCCCTCCGAACAGGATCGCGGCCAGCATGCCGCACGGCAGATAGAGTAGCTGAACGCCCGCGGCCTCGCCCAGGATCATCGAGACGAACACCACGTTGGCGACGGAGAAGACCACCAGCGCGATGCGCCCGAGCAGCCCGGAGCGCCGCGCAATCGCCGGGACGGCGAAGAACAGCAGGCCGGAGAAGGCATCGGGAATGCCGACCCAAGCGTCGTTGCCGACAATCCACCAGAGGTAGAGCGGGTAGTAAGGTTGGTTCCAGGCTAGCACCATGGCGATGGTGTTGCCGGCGGAGACCCGGGGATCGTCACTCGAGGTGTAGGCGCGAAGCCAGCGGAGCATGCAGGTTCCTGATCGTTGCGGCAGGTGGCGGCCGAAGCCGGCCTGGATCCATCCAGGCCACGGCGGCGTCCAAGACACAAGCTCAATTGCCGCCCCGGCGGTCTCAAAGCCCTTGGACTGGTGTTCGCCTCGCCTCGGTAATAACCCGGCAACACAGCGAAACTCGCCAGCCGGATCCCGTTGTTTCCGCTCCAGTTACCGGAAGCAAGAAACGGGTTGACCACCGCGCGGCAACGCTACCCCCTTGTCAAACAGGCACAAATAGGACACAAACAAAGAACGTGCGCGGATATGCAAACACTCTTGATGCGAATTCGTTGACAGCGCTGCTGCGGTCTGCATCATCGCGCTGCACATTGCAGCAAGAGACACTGAAACCTATGGCCGTGAGAGCTGAAGAGCTGGGTGAAAGGGTCACCGCCAGTCTGACCAAGGAGCAGCTTCGCGTGCTGCGGGGTCTGGCGGACAAGCACAAGGTCAGTGTCGCGTGGCTGATTCGCTACGCGGTAAGCCAGCTCGTCGAACAAGCCGAGTCAGTGCAACTTCCGCTCGATCTCATCCGGCGGCCGTAGGGGACAAGCGCGATGATAACGGGCGATCTGTTCCTCCAGACGCGAGAATGCCATCCGGGCAACCGGCTGGCTGTGCAGGCGGCCCGGCGTTACTCGTGCCTCGATTTGTTCTGCGGAGCAGGCGGATTGACCGAAGGGTTCCGGCAAGCGGGTTTCCAAACCGTCGCCGCAAACGATGCAGACACTTGGGCCGGCGCGACCTACCGAGCTAATCACGGGCCGCACGGCACGAAATTTGTGCTTGGCGACATAACGTCGACGGCCGTCAAGGAAGAGCTGTTGCACCATATCCAAGGTGTGGCGATGGACGTGATCGCCGGCGGCCCACCTTGCCAGGCTTTTTCCCAGGTCCGCAACCACGCCCGGATTATCGAAGATGCCCGCAACAGCCTGTATCGCCAATTCGTGGAGATGCTGGCCATTGTGCGTCCGCGGATCTTTGTCATGGAGAATGTACCGGGCCTGGAGAATTTGGCCGGTGGCCTGGTTCGCCGGCAGATAATCGAGGATCTGGCCCTGGAAGGGGAGTATCGGGTCCGTAGCCGGGTCATCGATGCTGCGTGCTTTGGTGTTCCGCAGAACCGTCTGCGTGTCGTCTTCATAGGTGTACGTTCGGACTTGGGGTCGCCCCCGCCGTTCCCCGCCGGAGTGGTCGGCCTCGAACTCCCTAGAACTCGATAGAATTGCAGGAAAAACCGGCTTTCAGTACCGGCACGCGGCGCCCGTACCGGGAAGCCCGGCACTTGAATGGCTAATGGACCCGGAATGCACCGAGCTCGTGACGGTCGAGCAAGCAATCGGGGATTTGGTGCATCTTCGGCCTAATCAGCGGCTCGTCCGCAAGCCTTCCGACAGCGCGGTCGCCTATGAAGCATATGCTTCCAGTGCATATCAGCGAAACCGGCGTCTAGGCTCGTCCGCCCTGTTCAATGCCGACGTCCCCTCGATTCGCGAGGACACGATCGCCCGCCTGAACGCGATCCCACAAGGCGGGAACTTCCGCGATATGCCGGCAGAGCTTTGCGCGCGGTACCTCAATGGCACCAAATGGGGCCCTGAGCTCGGCCGGGACAGCTTGAGCCGCAAATATTTTTTTGCCTACCGCAAACTGCATCCGAACCACTTTAGCTGGACGCTGAACACCAAGGCGGATTGCGTCTACCATTACGACTTTCCCCGTGCCCTCACAGTACGTGAATTCGCGCGGCTCCATTCGTTCGACGACAGATACCTGTTTCAACACGGTGATCGCCATAGCCGGTATCGGCAGGTCGGAAATGCCGTGCCGCCGCTGTTCGCTCGAGCGATCGCATCAGCCTTGCTCCCGGTGCTTGAGGGCCACGATAAGAAGCTCGCGCGCGAGCACGTAGCTGCCGAGTAGCCTCACAGATCACCATGGCGAAGGCGCATGCCGGTCAGGAAATCCGACAACGATCGGAGCTTGCCTGTGCCAACCCAAGGTTCGATTTCGGCGAAGCGCGCGCCATGCGTTTGCCGAAGCAGCGGCAAGCAGATGTGGTAAATGGTGTGGAAGATATAGCCTCCCTCACCGCCTGGAATCGCCCTGGCCACGTCCTTCAGCCGCGCGATATCGAATTCATTCGTGATGAGGACGTAAGTCAGCTCTGTGGCCTGCACCTTGTTCATTTGAAAGGCGCCATATTCTGATTGGAATTGCGTTTCCCGGTCCTGGCGCATCGACCATTTTGCGGTCATGATAACGTGGGTAACGCCGCCCTCGACAACCGCGATGTCCGGGTGCGGCTCTCGCTGCCGCTTGCCTCCAGCCTGCACCGGTGCAGCCCGCCGAAACCCCGGCAACTTTGACACCGGCTCCCGAAGCCTGATCTTGTCCGCTGATATATGTGAAACCCGCTGGAGCAAAATCCAAAGCAGATCCTCGAACCCTTCACCCAGGGCATTCTTCCTTTTGTTCCCGATCGTGAAGAAGTTGCGGCTTAGCGCTTCGATCTTTCGCGCGAGGATCAGCGCTCGGGATCCCGCCACGCCTTCGGCGTCCAAAAGAGCTTCAATCGCCGAAATCAACTCCAATTCCGCCTCCTCATCGATTTTGCGCGCTATGTGCCGCCGCGCGAGGTCAGCCACGCACCCTTTGAAAAGATGGTCTAATCTGGATGGAAGTTCAGACCGCGCGATGCCCCAGTGGGCGCAGAGAAGTTCGGTGAACCGGACCGCGCGGCTGTGAAAAACTCCGTGGGGCTGCATGTGGTTTGAATCATAGATGTGAGCCAGCCGGGCGCCTACATTCATCCACAGCAGGCACTGATAGACATGCTCCCAGGCGTTTTCCTCGCTCACTTCCCCGGCCTTCGAAAAATAATCCTCCAGGACGCGCATTCGAGTCGCCCGGCCGAACGGTGTATCCTGCGCCATGCCAATGTTCATTCCAACCGAAGTGATGTCCCGAAATCACCGGAACCGGAAGGATATGTAATTGCACCGATACGGTCTGAATTCAAGCGTGCCCGGCTGGGTGGCATCAAGTGGATAGCCTGAGCCCTGCCGCACGCAGCCGCAACATGAGCCGCATTCGGAGCGAGGATACCGCCCCGGAATTCATCGTGCGGCGATTCCTTCATCGGGAAGGCTTACGGTTTCGCCTGCACGTCCGGACGTTGCCGGGAAAGCCGGACCTTGTTTTTCCCGGCCGCCGCGTCTGCCTTTTCATCCACGGCTGCTTCTGGCATGGCTGCCCTCGTTGCGTTGACGGAACGCGGCGGGTGAAAAGCAACGTTTCCTATTGGTCGGACAAAGTCGCCGGCAACCGGGCACGGGACGAACGGCACAGTGCGGCACTCGGAGAAACGGGCTGGACGGTTTTGATTTTGTGGGAGTGCGAACTTCGCAACTCGTCGCGCTTGGCAGGGTTGGCCGCTCAGATCAAGGCGCTGCCAGCAGCACACGGTTGACCCGCTCCAGCGCCGCGAACGTCTGCCCCCACGCCTTCTGGAACGCCTCCGGCTTCGTCCCACGCCCGGCCAGGGCGGCGGCGATTTGACCAACATTCCGCACCCCGTCGATCAATGGCAGGATCGCGGTCGCGAGCGGCGGCAGCGCCACCGGAATCCGCAGCCCGTCGAACGACACGACCAGCGTCCCGTCCGGGCGCAGCCCGCGCACCAGCGTCTCGCCGTCCCACTCCCGGAACACCGGCACCGACTCGTCCGCGCACGGGTCCGGCTGAAGCACCGGATCGTCCGCCCGCACGCAATAGAGGATGTGCATCGCCATATTCCCGGCCAGGCTCTCCGCCAGAGCGGCCCGCTCGGCCGGGTCCATCCCCTCCAGCCGCGCCCGCAGCTTCGCATCCGGCAGCAGAGGCGCCGGATCATACCGGATCGGCTCCACCCAGCACGTCACCCGCAGCCCGGCCGCGCTCAGGAAATCGTCCAGTTGCGGCACGGTGAACGTCCGGTCGCGCGGGTTCAGCAACAGATCATACAGCCCCGCGTCGCCGCCGTTCACATGATCATCGAAGAAACGGTTGTGCTTCAGCCACTGCGTGTCCGGAAGATGTTTCATCACCCGGCGCGCCACATCCAGCCGCTGCTGCGGCGGCTGCCAGGGCGGGGCGAGCCGGCGCATCACGTCCTGCATCATATAGACGCCGGTGCGGCCGTGCGGCGCATATACCATCAAGCCGATCCCGCCCCCCGGCGCCAGCACCGACAGCAGAGCGCGCAAACCCTCCGCCGGATCGGGCAGATGGTGCAGCACGCCGCAGCAATCAATGTAGTCGAACGGCCCGAGACCCGACCGCGGCAGGTCCAGCAGCGACCCCGGTTGCCACACGATGTTACCAAGCCCCCGCACCTCCGCCCGGCCGCGCGCGGTCGCCAGCGCCGTGGTGGAGCGGTCGAGCCAGGTCACCTGCCCCGCCCGCCCAAGCCGCGTCATCTGCTGCGCCAGCATGATGGTCCCGTCGCCGGTCCCGCCGCCCGCGATCAGCGCGCGCAACGGGACGCTGGCGGGACGAGCGGCGCCGAACACCCAGTAGTCGATCTCGCGCAGGTGGCTGGGGCTGCCGACGATCAGCCGCTTCGCCTCGTCACGCGGATCGCGGGCGGGGTATGGATAGGTCTCGTATTGTTCGGCGAGCCTCTGATCGGTTGCGTCTGTCATGCCCCTCGCATAGACCCGCCGCATGGTTGAAGCCAGATCACGCGGCTATTTTGGCATCGGCGCCGAGGGCGTTTCCAAATCCGCCAATGTCGGCGCCCTGCTGCGCACCGGGCATGCCTTCGGCGCGGCGTTCTGCTTCACCATCGGCACCGGATGGGACGCCCGCGCCGGCCGCACCGCCGACACCGCCGATACGCCGCTGCACGTGCCGATGTGGCGATACGCGACGCTGGAGGAGATGTCCCTGCCGCGCGGCTGCGCGCTGGTTGGCGTCGAGCGGGTGGACGACGCCGTCGACCTGCCCTCGTTCCGCCATCCGCTCAACGCCGCCTACGTGCTGGGACCGGAACGCGCCGGCCTCTCCCCGGCGCTGCTGGCGCGCTGCGACCACGTGGTGAAGATCCCGACCCGATTCTCGCTGAATCTGGCGGTGGCCGGCGCCCTCGTGCTTTACGATCGCCTGCTCCAGCACGGCCGATTCGCCGATCGGCCGGTGGGTTCGCGGGGTCCGGTGGAGGCTTTGCAACCGACCGGACACGGGCCGCCGCGGTTCCGCCGGACCATTCCGGACTGGCTGGCAACGGCTGACGTCAATGCGAAGAAGCCATGAGTGCGTAACGCTTGTTTGGCGACGGTCGCGGCACTATTGCTGCGCCGCATGATCACTCGCTTTCCCTGGATTCTCACCCTCGTGCTGGTTCTGGCTTCGCCCGTCGCGGCGCAGACAAAGAAGCCGGCCCCCTCGCATCCGGCCGCCAACGGCCCCAAGTCCATCGGCAAGTTCGATGACTGGACCGCAGCGACCCATCAGGAGGGCGGACAGACCGTGTGCTACGCCTTCACCCGGGCACAAAGCTCCTCGCCCGCCCTGCCGGGCCGCGGCGCCGTCATCCTGACGGTGACCGAGCGTTCGGCGGGCCGCGACGCGGTGGCGATCGAGGCAGGCTTTACCTTTGCGCCGAACGCGGCGGTGACGGTGCAGGTGGATCAGGCGGGGCTGGAGTTCTATACCGCCCAACGGGCCGCGTTCGCGCGTGACGGCAAGGCGGCGGTCGCGGCGCTGCACAAGGGCGGCCGGGCCATCGCACGCTCCCCCGGCCCGAAGGAGGCGTCAGTGACGGATACTTTCAGCCTGAAGGGTTTTGCGCCGGCCTACGCGGCCATCGTCAAGGCATGCCCCGCGAAGTGAGCGACCTCAGCGCCATCAATCGGGAGCGGATTCTCGCGAAGTCGGCGCTGTTCGATCCCCCGGCGGCGGCGCTGGCCGACGGGCGGCGCGATCTCGTCGGCTTGGACCGGACGGAACTGGCCGCCGAGATGGCTGGGTTGGGAGAGCCGGCGTTCCGCGTCAAACAGTTGTGGCACTGGATCTACCACCAGGGCGTCACCGATTTCAGCCGCATGTCGTCGATCGCCAGGCCGTTGCAGGCGCGGCTGGCGGAGCGCTTCGTCGTCGGGCGCCCGTCGGTCGCGACCGAGCAGACCAGCACGGACGAGACCCGCAAATGGCTGTTCCGCTTCCGCGACGGGCAGGAGGCGGAGACCGTCTACATCCCCGATCCCGACGAGGACCGCGGCGCCGTCTGCATCTCCTCCCAGGTCGGCTGCACCTTGTCGTGCCGGTTCTGCCATACCGGGACTCAGACGCTGGTGCGCAACCTCGGCGCGGCGGAGATCACCGGGCAGTTCATGGCGGCACGCGATTCGTATGGCGAGTGGCCGTCGCCGAAGGGCGAGACTCCGCGGCTGCTGTCCACCGTCGTGCTGATGGGGATGGGCGAGCCGCTGTATAATTACGCGAACGTCGCCAAGGCGATGAAGATCGTCATGGACGGCGAAGGCATCGGCCTGTCGCGGCGGCGGATCACGCTGTCGACGGCAGGCGTGGTGCCGATGATGGACCGCGCGGGGGCGGAGCTGGGGGTGAACCTCGCGGTGTCGTTGCATGCCGTGCGCGATGATCTGCGCGACGAATTGGTGCCGTTGAACCGCAAGTATCCGATCAAGGAGCTGATGGCGGCGTGCCGGCGGTATCCGGGTTCATCGAACGCGCGGCGGATCACGTTCGAATACATCATGCTGAAGGGCGTCAATGACTCGGAGGCCGAGGCACGGGAACTGGTGCGGCTGATCGCCGGGCTGCCGGCAAAGGTGAACCTGATCCCGTTCAATCCCTGGCCGGGGTCGCGGTTCGAGCCGAGCGGGAAAGCAGCGCTGGAGCGGTTTGCCGGGATCGTCAATGCGGCGGGGTTCGCCTCGCCGATCCGGATGCCGCGGGGGCAGGATATTTTGGCGGCATGCGGGCAGTTGCGGACGGAAAGCATAAGGGCGAGGGCGGCCGAGTAGCTTCAGTAACCAATTCGGGGCGGATTCGTGGCGCGGAGCCGACCCCACCGTCTCGATCCCAATGGTGGGCACTTTGGCGGCTGCAAAGTGACCGGGCCAGGGAGACGGCTTCCCAAAACGTCATGGCCGGCTTGTCCGGGGCCACCTGTCGCGGCACCGTGCGGCGGGGTGGCCCGGACAAGCCCGGCCATGACCGAAGGGGCACGGCCCCCGGATTCGCTTGTTGTTGGGCGTCGCCCAACGCGGTTTCACGCTACACAGAAACTACGGCAGCCGAGCCGATAACAATGCCGTGCGAGGGACAGTTTGATCGCCTGGCGGGCCGGGTCTTCCGGTGATGAACTGACTGGAAAAGTGGGACTTGCGGCGCTTTTCCAGTCAGCCCGAAAACGATTTAATGCTCCGACAAAATGCTCAGCGGCTTTATCATCGGATACGTTGACCGGTCCCTGATCGGCGATCGGCTCATGTGCAGCGCGCTGCGTCCGGTCGGGCAGAGGTTGGAAGGCACAGTTAAGGATCCGGCCATCAGGCAGCTTTGAGCCCACGAATCATCGATCATCTGACCCGGGCGGAGTGCAGCTCCACTTGGCGGGTGTGGTGCAATACTGGCCGCCGGCCGGCCCAAATGCGCCAAAGTCAAGAGCTTCGCAACCGTGCCCGAAGGCCCAACGGTACCAGTATAGGCGATCATGGAGATTGTGGACGCAGCGACCGCTAAATCGACAATCCTGTTCATCTTCGAACCTCCTCAGAAGACTCCGAAACGATACCTGGAGCAGCCGGAACGTTTTAGTTCCCGGCCCGGCTCCGCATCCCGCGAGGAGGGCAAAAGCGGTCAACAGCGAACACGCAATGTCCCGGTGGTCGGCGCGGCCGGCGTGCCGCCGGCCACGCGTCGTCCGGGACCATGCGGTGCCGCTTTAACCGCCGCCACCTTCCATACCGGTTTGCTGCGGACCATTGCCGGTATTGTCATAGGGGCCGTGACGGTGCGTCGTGCCGGGTCTACCCAGATCACCGGCATTGGCAACCGGAACGATTCCGGCGGCGAGGGCGAGCACAGCGAAAGCGGTGCGAATCATGCTAGCGGTTGTCATGGCATAAACTCCCCATTGTAGTTTGAAACAATACAAAGGCACGCCGGATAATCTTGAGCCGGCATGGGAAAGACCAGCTTGCCGGCTCATTTATTCCCGTCGCCGGAGGCAAGATTCATGATGCCCCGTTGGCGGTTTCTTTCTGCCGCTGCGATGCCCGCGCCGGCTCGTTGAGCCATCGCCAGCGGGAGCGAGTAACGAATTGCCGTGGCAGGAAGCGACTGCTTCAAGGCACTTCTCCTCCGATCTTCGTCTCGACATCGACCAGGGCGGTGTTGGTGGCTCTCGATGTCGACCCGCACCTGGCTGACCCGAAAAGATCTACCGGCGTCCAACGCCTCACGCGATGAAGTATTTCACACCCCGCGCGAGACGAAGCCGGATCACATCCAATGCAGCATCGATACTTCCGTTGGTTCGAACGGCGGGTTGTGCCGCATGCCCGCGCATCTCTGTCTGATTCAGATTCGAGTTGCAGAGCGGAGCACACGCAGTCGCCGGCTGCCAACCGCTTCCCGGCTTTCGCTCTGTTCGATCATCCTCTCGGGTTCCGGCCAGGCGCTTCAGCGCCCGCCGTCCGCCGCACACTCGACAGGGCCGATAGTCAATGGCATCGCAACAACGCGGAGCAAACCATGCCAATTGGCCCTGCCGCCTCACGGCGTATCAGGAAAGCGAACCCCCTGCCCCCGGTTCTGTCCGAACTTCGCGCTATTGACGAACGGCGTTTATCGCGCGCCACCCGGACAGGGTCCGGCGATAGCAGCTTGCAATGGCCCGGCGCGTTACGGACGCGCCTCCAGGATCAGGTTGAACGGCGTCTCGGTGGCGCGTCGGAAGCGCGTGAATCCTCCCGCGGTCACCACCTGCCGCAGTCGCAGTTCTCCGGCCTGGGCGCCGAGCGCCAATCCGACCTCCTGCGACAGCGATGCCGGCGTGCAGATCATCGTCGATGCAGCATAGTAAATGCGGCCAACGGGGTTGAGGTTGTCGGCGAGGCGGTCATGCGCGAATGGCTCGACGATCAGCCAGGTCCCGTCCGGCTTCAACGCCGCGCGGGCGTGCGCCGCCGCACCGACGGGATCGCCCATGTCGTGCAAACAGTCGAAGTGCGTGACCAGGTCGTAGTCCGCGCCGGAAAAATCCTTCGCAGCGGCGACTTCGAAGTTTACTTGATCGGAGAGTGCCGCCGCCCGCGCGGCTTCCCGTGCCTGCTCTATCGATGGCGAATGATAGTCGAAGCCGAAAAAACGCGACTGTGGAAATGCCTTGGCCATCAGAATCGTAGACGCGCCGTGCCCGCACCCGACGTCGGCCACTTTCGCGCCGCGCTGCAATTTTTCGACGACGCCATCAAGCGCGGGCAGCCATTCGTCCACCAGATGGTGGCGGTAGCTCGTCCGGAAGAACCGTTCGGTGCCGCAGAACAGGCACTGATGATGCTCATGCCAACCGACACCGCGGCCGGAGCGAAACGCCTCGGTCATTCTTGGAATGGTGCGGAAGCAGGCTTCAGCGACTTCGAAGAAGCCGGCAAGAAAAGCCGGGCTGCCTTCATCGGCGAAGACCATGGCTTGCTCCGGCTCGAGATGGAACGTCTCCGCCTGCGCGTCGCAGCCGACATAGCCCGAGGCCGCCTGGGCAGCGAGCCATTCGCGCACGTAACGTTCGGCCGTGCCGGTGCGCCGCGCGAGTTCCGCTGCGTTCATCGGACCGCCTTTGGCCATTGCCTTGTAAAGACCAAGTTTATCGCCCACGACGACCCGGGACGCATTCACCGTCGCTCCCATGTCGCCGAGCATGCGGCCCAGATAGGCGTTCAACTTGCCCTCGTCGACCGCGGCCGGAGTCTGTCCCGGGTCTTGCATGGCGTTCCTTCCTGATCTTGTGGTAGCCGAGCGATCGTGAACTTGGTTTGCAAGTGGCGCATCGCCCGAAAGAGCAGTCTCAGTATGGCTCTTTCGGCGTATCGGGACCGGACCAATCGGCTAGCGAAAGAGTCAGAGAAGGTGGTGCCTGACTGCGAACGCCGCGGCGGCGGAGCGGTTTGCCAGGTCGAGCTTGGTAAGGATGTTGGTCACGTGCCGCTTGACCGTGTGTTCGCTGAGCATGAACCGCACCGCGATTTCGGCGTTGGTGAGACCCCGCGCCACCGCGACGAGAATCTCCCGCTCCCGCCCGGTCAGGTGCGCCGCGGTCTTGCATGCGGGCGCCGCACCGGGCTGCAGGGTGCCGCGCTCCGTAGCGAGAATCAGAAGCGCCGGCATGTCGCCCTTGGGGCCAAGCCGATCGATGGGATCGATGAAGTCAAATCCCGATCCCGGAACGATGTCGCGAAGGATCGCCGATACCAGGATCTCGTCCGCACGCGCATATGCCGCGAACCTGGCGACGCTCGCCATCGAGGGTCCGCCGATATCGTCTCCGGCGATCTCGACCTCTCCGGTGTGGATGCCGCCATGCAGCGCCATGTCCAACTGCCACGCGGCCTCGCGCATCGCGCTGATGCAACGGAGCGCCCTGACCGGTCCATCGAACACCGCGGTAATACCGTCCGGGCGGCCGCCGGCGTCACGTCCGCGGTGCTGGGCGAACAGCGCCTGCGCCTCACCGCGGAAACGGCGGACCCGATCGAGCCAGGACTCGCCGCGCCGGACGCCGGGTCCGGCGGCATCCGACACCCCGGCTGACAGCACCGTGGCCAGGATGCGGTCCGCTTTCGCGATCGGCCGGACACCGGTCAGGAATTCCTCGATCTCATCGACGATCCGGTCGGTATCGCCGACCCAGATGGGGTGATCGATGCCGGGAACCTCCACATACCTGGCGCCGGGAATGTGGGCGGCGAGATAGCGGCCCGCATCGACGTTGACTCGCATGTCCTGGTCCCGGTGAATGATGAGCGTTGGCACGCGAATTGTTTTCAGAATGCCACGCACGTCGATCCGGCTGTTCATTCGCGCGAGCGCGATGGCGCCCGCCGGGCTTGCCCCCAATCGCTCGAACCTCGCCCACCAGGCGCGGAAACGTTCATTCGCAACCATGTTCGGTGCGAAGTTCTTCAGGCTGCTGCCGGTTCCCCAGTTTTCCTCCGCCGCCGCGACGAATGCCGCGACCTGCTCGGGTGACAGAACCCATGAATGGTAGTGAGCGTAGGCGCCGTAGAGGATCAGCGCGCGCGTGCGGTGCGGATAGCTCGCTGCGAACAGGATCGACATCGGGCCGCCTTCCGATGCGCCGAGCAAGACGGCCTGGCGCGATCCCGCCGCGTCCATGACAGCGCGAACGTCGTCCATCCGGGTCTCGAGATCGGGCATGTCGGTCACCCGGTCGGACAGGCCCGAACCACGTTTGTCGAAAACAATCAGCCGGGCAAACCTGCCGAGGCGGTTGAACACGTGGGCGAGGCCGGGATCTTCCCAGTGCACCTCAAGGTTGGAAATGAAACCTTGCACGAAGACAATGTCGATCGGGCCGTCTCCGACGACCTGATAGGCGATGTGCACGCCCGCGCTTCGCGCGTATCGGGTCTCTGGACAGATCACGGTATGATCTCCCGGTCCCCGGCGATCCTATGCGCCCAACCGGCACTGTGGAAGGTGTCACGCGAAACGTAGGCGACTCGCAAGAATTTCTGCTTCAGACCGCCGGCTTTCTCAGCCGTCATGGCCCGGCTTGTCCGGGCCACCTGTCGCGGCAGGTGCTGGCGGGCGTGGCCCGGACAAGCCGGGCCATGATGGTTTATGGCGAGAGGCGCTCCCGACGCGGACTGGTATTATACTGCACCGTCTGCCCGCAGCGCCGCGATCGCCGCCGCGTTCAGGCCCAACCATTCGCCAAGCACCGCGTCGGTATGTTCCCCCAGCACCGGAGACGATGTCAGCGCCGGCGGCTTGCCGTCGATCCGCACCGGCCAGCCGGGCATCTTGAATGGCCGGTGCACCGGATGCCGCATCACCTGCATGATGCCGCGTGCCTCGAACGTCGCATCGTTCTGCAGTTCCATCGTGTCGAGCACCGCGCCCGCCGGGATCCCGGCATCGCCCACTGCCCGCATCGCCTCGTGCTTGCTGTGCCGGCGGGTCCAGGCGGCGATGATCTCATCCACCTCCGCCTCGCGCGCGACCCGGTCCGCCGGGGTGGCGTAGCGGGCGTCGCCGATGAGGTCTTCCCGTCCCATCACGGCCAGCAGGCGCGCCCAGTGGTCCGGGTTGGCGCGGCTGGTCATGATGTAGACGTAGTCGTTCGGGCCGCCGGGCGCGCAGGGATACAGGCCCATCGGCGCGTTGCTGACGCCGGGCAGCTTGCTGCCGCCGCGTTCCGCCGCCCGGCCGGTGCGACCCTGTGTCGCGAAGTTGATCCGCATATAGTGCAGCATCGCGTCCTGCATCGCCACCTGCAGCCGGCACCCCTGCCCCGTCTCCCGCCGCTTGTACAGCGCGCCGAGAATGGTGATCGCCATCGTCATCCCGGTGCCGGTATCGCCCAGCGACATGCCCGGCCGTGTCGGCGGACCGTCCGGCTCCCCAGTCACGCTGAACGTCCCGCCGCAGGCCTGGGCGATCATGTCGAACGCAAGGTTGTTCTCATACGGGCTGCCCTCGCCGAAGCCCTTGATCTGGGCGTAGATGATGGACGGGTTCAGCGCCTTCACCACGTCGTAGCCCAGGCCCAGCCGCTCGATCGCGCCGGGGGCAAAGTTCTCGATGCACACGTCCGCGTGGCGCAGCAGGTCCTTCACCAGCGCCAGCCCGGCGGCAGACTTCAGGTTGACCGTCATCGACCGCTTGTTGGCGTTGAAGGTGTGGAAATAATACGGGTCGTCGTCCGGCTGCCCCGGCCGCAGCCGCCGCCCGGGATCGCCCATGCGAGGGTTCTCAATCTTCACCACGTCGGCGCCGAGCCAAGCCAGCGCCTCGGTGCAGGACGGGCCGGCTTCGAACTGCGTTAGATCGACGATCTTCACGCCGGAGAGAAACTGGACGCTGGCGGCGGGACCGGTCATGGCGCCTCCTTGGAACGGGATTTCCGTTTTTGTGTGTGGTTGCCTGAAACCCTGCCACACGCACCGGCGATGGACCAGCGCCGCCGGGAAAAATTGTGCACTGCACCATTTTTCCCTTGATCCGCCGCCCGGCAGCGCCTAGGTTCTTTTTTGTGCAGTGCAGCAATCGTGCTGGCTGAGACTTCCCAAAGCCGGGACGCGGTGCCGAAAGCGGGCCGTTTCCCCTGACAGGAGAGACTACCATGAACGACAAGCATATCCGCGACTTCGCCGCCTTCGGTGCCGGCAACCTCGAAGCAATGACCGCTTCCGGCAAGATCTGGGCCGCCGGCGTCAACGACCTGGCCAACCAGGTTGCCAACACCGCCAAGTCATCCCTCGTCGGGTCCGTGGCGGCGTTTAAGGCGGTCACCTCCGCGAAGTCGGTTCGCGAGGCGATGGACCTGCAAGGTCAATACAGCAAGACGGCGATCGCCGATGCGGTGGCCACCACCAAGAGCCTGACCGACGCGTCGATCAAGCTGATCGAGCAGACGATGGCTCCGTTGACCGCCCGCGTGGCCGTCGCGGTCGAAAGCGTCGCCAAGGCGGCCTGATCCGCCCTTCATGCGAGCCGGCGGCGCGGCGCTTCCTCCCCCGCACATCGCGACCCGGCTTGCGTGACGAAAGCGCCCGGACCTTCCGGTCCGGGCGCTTTCGCTTTCAACCTAAAATTGTTGCGCTGGACGGGTGTCCACGCGGTCCCGCCGGGGTCACAGGTGCGTCGCCACTCCGTCGATCTGGCACCCGTGCCAACGGTCCGGCTCCGGCATCCGTGCCGCCGGCCGTTGCGCGAGCAGCATTTGCGTCAGCATCGCCCGGCCGGAGGAATAGGCTGCTTCCATGCTGCTGAAACCTACCGCCGAGACATGGATCGGCTCGGCCATTTCGGCCTTGTAAATTTCCCACCGGAACGGTGTTGCACCCCTCCAGACCCGGCGCACGACCACCGTGGTGCTGATGGCGTCTCTCGAAAGACGCTTGGGGAAAGCCTTTTCCTGACACATCGCCGGCATGGTGTTTGTCCTCGGTTGGGTTGCGGGCGGAGCTACTCGATGTCGTATGGTTGTAGCATTAAATAGATAATAGGAATAAAATTGTCCGTGATGCCCCGAGGCCAGGCGAATGACGCGCCGCGCCTGAGATGTCGACCTTCGCGCCGGTTCGGTGTAGCCATCCCGCCGGACAGATCCGGACAGGGTGCACGATGGAACCTGACGAACACCGCCGCGGGACGCCGCCATGAGCCGCGCCGCCATCATCGGCTGCGCCGGCGTTGCCATCACGATCTTCGGCTTCGCCAAAACCATCGAGCCGGTGATCGAGGTCGGCGTTGCCCTGGTCATCGTGGCGATGATCACCAATCCGAAACTAAAACCCTGACCCGGCGGATCACCCCGCCACCGGCCCGAGTTCCGCCATCTGCCTGGCGATCCTGGCCCGCGCGGCGGGCAGGTAATCGATCGCCTGGAGCATCGCATTGCGCAGAAACTGCCCGGCCGGGGTCGTCATCGTCCCCACCCGGGTCATCCGGTCTGTCATCGAGACGATGCGTTCCGCCACCGGCCGCCGCTCCGTCTCATATCCGTCCAGCCATGCGTCGGGCTGCTGCCCGGCAATCACCGCCGCCAGCCGCTCGCCCAGCGCGACGGCGTCCTGGATGCCGATATTCATGCCCTGGCCGCCGGCCGGGCTGTGAACATGCGCCGCGTCGCCGCACACGAACGCCCGCCCCGCGCGATAGCGTGCGGCAACGCCATGGTGGACGTGAAACCGCGACGACCAGACCACATCGCGCACCCGTGCCGCGGCCGAGGGACCCCGCCGATCGAGGATGTCCTGCACGTAGGGCTGGTCGGGCGCTTCCGGGGCGGTATCGACGGTCGCGACGATCCGGAAGCGCTGGTCCGAGAACGGCGCGACCAGGGCGATGCCCTCCCGCGCCAGGAAGACCTGCAATTCGGTCGACGACAGCGGCCAGTCCATGTGCACGTCGGCCAGGACGAACGTTTGCGCGTACGTGCCGGGCGCGAAGCCGATGCCGCAGGCCTGCCGGACCGTGCTGTGATAGCCGTCCGCGCCGACGGCGTAGTGTGCCCGCACCGAACCGCCGTCGCGCAGAGCCAGGTTTATGCCGCCGGCGTCCTGACTCATCGAGACGGCCTCCTGTCCCCGCTCGATCCGGCCGCCCAGCACTTCCAGGCGGCGGGCCAGGATCGCCTCGGTCTCGCTCTGCGGCAGCGTCAGGATGAAGGGATAGCGCGATTGAAGTCCGGTAAAGTCGATATGCAGCAGCACGCGGTCGCGGTCGCGCATCGTCGCCAGCGGGATCTTGCGTCCGGCCGCCACCATGGCGTCGGCGGCGCCGAGCCTTTCCAGCACTTCCAGTGTCCTGGCCTGCACGGCGGCGGCGCGGGAGGTGTTCTGCCCGGCCTCCAGCTTGTCGATCAGGACGAACGGGACCTCGTGAGCCGCCAGCGTCACGGCCAGCGCCAGGCCGGCCGGACCGGCGCCGACGACCAGGATCTCCGTCTCGGATGGCAGCGTCATGGGCAGTCCTCCCTTTCCCGCATCCCGGGTTAACGCCATGTTCGCGGCCGTGCTGCGACTCCATCGCCTGAACTTGACCGATTTCCGCAATTACGCGGCGCTGACCTGGCGGCCGGCGGCGCGCATCACCGTGCTGCATGGCCCGAACGGCAGCGGCAAGACCAACCTGCTGGAGGCGGTGTCGCTGCTGATGCCCGGCCGCGGCCTGCGCGGCGCCCGCACGGCCGATCTGCCGCGGCAAGAGGGATCGGGCGCCTGGGCGGTGGCGGGACGGTTTCACACCGTCGACGGCGAGACAGACATCGGCACCGGCTCCGCCCCCGACACCCGCGCCGATCGGCGGGTGTTCCGGCTGGACGGGGCGGCGCCAAGGAGCCAGGCGGATATCGCGCGATTGGTCGCCGCGGTCTGGCTGACGCCGCAAATGGACCGGCTGTTCCTGGAGGGCCTGTCCGGCCGCCGCCGCTTCCTCGATCGCCTGGTCTGGGCGCTGGAGCCGGGCCATGCGCGCGAGATGGCGGCGCACGATACCGCCGTCGGTAGCCGCAACCGGCTGCTGGCGGAGGGCCGCCGCGACCGCTCCTGGCTGGCCGGGCTGGAGGAGCAGATCGCCCGCCATGCCGTGGCCGCCTCCGCTGCGCGTCTGGCCCTGGCGACCCGCCTGAACGCCCGCATCGAGGCGGCGAGCGGCAGTTTCCCCCCCGCGCGCATCGCCCTGGCCTGCCCGATCGCCGACAAGCTGGCGACCGAGCCGGCGCTGGCGGTGGAGGACTGGCTGCGCGCCGGACTGGAAGCCGGACGTCCGCGCGACACCGCCGCCGGGACGACGGCGCTGGGCGCGCACCGCACCGACATGCTGATCACCGATGTCACCACCGGCACACCCGCCGCCATGGCCAGCACCGGCCAGCAGAAGGCGCTGCTGATCGGCTTGATCCTGGCGCATGCCGGACTGATCGCCGCTGCGCGGGGGTTCGCCCCGCTGCTGCTGCTCGACGAGCCGGCGGTTCACCTGGACGCGGAACGCCGTGCTGCGCTATGGGAGGTGCTCGGCGGGCTGCCGGCGCAGACGTTCGTCACCGGCACGGACAGCGACATCTTCCTGCCGCTGGCGGACCGGGCCGAGGCGTTCGAAACGGGTGGCGGCGCATTGCACCCCGATCACCGATTTCTTCGGGCCGAGGCGGTCGATAACCCTGTTTCCCGCGTTCCGTAGATGCTATCTATCTAGAGTATTGATCCCGCATCTTGGAGTCGTCCCCCGGCATGTCCGATAACGCCGCGCCGCCGCCTGAATCCGACCCTGAAGCCTATGACGCCGCTTCGATCTCCGTCCTGAAAGGCCTGGACGCCGTCCGCCGCCGGCCGGGCATGTATATCGGCGATACCGATGACGGCTCCGGGCCTGCACCACATGGCGTTCGAGATCATCGACAACGCGGTGGATGAGGTCCAGGCCGGCTTCGCCAAGCGCGTCGAACTGACCCTGAATGGCGACGGCAGCGTCACCGTGCGTGACGACGGCCGCGGCATACCGACCGACATCCATCCCGAGGAAGGTGTGTCCGCCGCCGAGGTCGTGCTGACCCGGCTGCATGCCGGGGGAAAATTCAACCAGAACTCCTACAAGGTGTCCGGCGGTCTGCACGGCGTCGGCGCCGCGGTGGTGAACGCTCTGTCGGAATGGATGGAGGTGCGCATCTGGCGGCTCGGCCAGGAGCACCGCATGCGCTTCCAGCACGGCGAGCCGGATGGACCACTGGAGATCATCGGTCCGTCGGATGAGCGCACCGGGACCGAGGTGACCTTCAAGGCCAGCCCGGGGACGTTCACCAAGACCGAGTTCGACTACAGCCTGCTGGAGCGGCGGCTGCGGGAGCTGGCGTTCCTGAACTCCGGCATGACCGTCGTGCTGCGCGACGAGCGGCATACCCCGGCGGTGGAAAGCGTGATGCACTACGAGGGCGGCCTGGTCGCTTTCGTGGAATGGCTGGACCGGTCGAAGGTGGCGGTGTTCACGCCGCCGATCAGCCTGAAGACACCGGCGGAGCAGGCGGGGATCCGGGTGGAGTTCGCGCTGTCGTGGAACGATAGCTTCCATGAAACGATGCTGTGCTTCACCAACAACATCCCGCAGCGCGACGGCGGCGCCCATCTGGCCGGATTCCGCGCAGGCGATGACCCGGGTGGTGACGAAATACGCCCAGAGCATGGGCAAGAAGGACTCGCTGGAACTTGTCGGCGAGGACATGCGCGAGGGCATGACCGCGGTGCTGTCGGTGAAGGTGCCGGACCCGAAATTCTCCTCGCAGACCAAGGACAAGCTGGTGTCGTCCGAGGTGCATGCCGGTGGTGCAGGCGGCCGTGGCGGACGCGGTGTCGCACTGGTTCGAGACGCATCCGAAGGAAGCCAAGGGCATCATCCAGAAGGTGATGGACGCCGCCGCGGCGCGCGAGGCGGCTCGGAAGGCGCGGGAACTGACGCGGCGCAAGGGCGTGCTGGACGTCTCCACCCTGCCCGGCAAGCTGGCCGACTGCCAGGAACGCGACCCCGCCAAGTGCGAAATCTTCATCGTCGAGGGTGACAGCGCCGGCGGTTCGGCCAAGCAGGGACGCGACCGCAAGTTCCAGGCGATTCTGCCGCTGAAGGGCAAGATCCTGAACGTCGAGCGCGCTCGTTTCGACCGCATGCTCGGCAGCCAGGAGATCGGCACGCTGATTACCGCGCTGGGCACCGGCATCGGCCCGGGGGCGGTCGGAACAGGGCGGCTTCGACGCCGGGAAATTGCGCTACCACCGCATCGTCATCATGACGGACGCCGATGTGGACGGCTCGCATATCCGCACGCTGCTGCTGACGTTCTTCTTCCGCCAGATGCGGGAACTGATCGAGCGCGGGCATCTCTACATCGCCCAGCCGCCGCTGTACCGCGCCAAGCGCGGCAATGACGAACGGTATCTGAAGGACGACAACGCGCTGGAATCGTTCCTGCTGGACAAGGCTCTGGCCGATGCGCGGCTGACCTATGCCGAACGGCGACGTGTTCGAGAAAGAGGATTTGCGGCGGGAGGTGAACCTGCTGCGCGAGGCGTCGCTGAGTTTGAAGCGGCTGTCCTCGGTGATTCCGGTGGCGTTCCTGGAGCAGGCGGCGATTGCGGGCGTGCTGACTCCCGATCCGGTGAAGGCGACGGCGAATGCGCCGGAGTTCGCCCGGCGGCTGAACGCGGTGTCGCTGCCGACGGAACAGGGCTGGGTGGTCAGCGCCGATCACGGGTTGACCTTGTCGCGAACGGTGCGCGGGGTGGCGGAACGCTATGCGCTGGAGCCGTCGGCGCTGCGCAGCGCCGAGGCGCGCTGGCTGGCGGAGCGGGCGGCGGCGCTGGCTCAGCGGTTCAGCGTGCCGGCGAAGCTGAAGCTGGATGCGCAGGAGCCTTTGGTGGCGGGGCCGGCGTCGGCGTATGACCGGATCATCGCGCATGGGCGGCGCGGGCTGTCGGTGCAGCGGTTCAAAGGGCTGGGCGAGATGAACCCGGATCAGTTGTGGCAGACGACGCTGGACCCGTCGATCCGGACATTGCTTCAGGTGAAGGTGGGGGATTCGGAGGATGCCGCGCAGGTGTTCAGCACGCTGATGGGCGATGTGGTGGAGCCTCGGCGGGAGTTCATTGTGGGGAATGCGCTGAAGGTGGCGAATTTGGACGTGTAGGGGTGTGCGCGGGGGCTGAAGGTTTCGGGGAACCGTCGGCAGAATGTCGGTCTGGCTAAGGTCCATTTGTCCATTGTCGTTCTCCGATCGTTGATGGGTCTCCCATGTCTGACCTCACATTTCCGCTCACACTCACGACCCTAGCGGAGTCCAACCTTTTCCTCCGAGCCCTATGGGCAGAACTGCGTTCCCAATTTGGCGGGTTGTGCTGGCAATACACACCTTACCGAGATAGCAAAGCGCGAGTTATCCATCTAGGGACCGCGCAACTTGGGAGAGACGCGTATTATGACATCAGTATAAACTATCGATTGAAAGGCATCATCGCCGTTGTCAAATTTGATCAAGCCCTCGGATAGGTTGTGTCCCACCGAGTGGTGTAAGAGCCGCTGTGGATAAGTGGCCCGCCGGAGCGACCGTCCAGAGTCAGGCGCAGGCGGGCCACTTATCCACAGCGGCGGCCATTGCGGATCTTCGGTAAGGTTTGGTTGCGAGACAACCCGAACCAAGGACCCGACAATGACCGCGACCAACATGGACCTCAAGGAGCTGCTGGAGAAGACCGCCGACACCGACTTCCTGCGCGAAATGATCGGCTTTACCGCGCAACGCCTGATGGAACTGGAAGTCGAGACCCTGACCGGAGCCGCGCACGGCAGCCGGAGCGTCGATCGCCTGACCCACCGCAACGGTTACCGTGAACGCGACTGGGAAACCCGCGCGGGCACGGTCGAGCTGCGCATCCCCAAACTGCGCAAGGGCAGCTACTTCCCGGGCTTCCTGGAGCCGCGGCGGATGAGTGAGAAGGCACTGACCGCCGTCATCCAGGAGGCCTACGTGCAGGGGGTCTCCACCCGCTCGGTCGATGATCTGGTGCAAGCCATGGGAATGAGCGGTATCTCCAAAAGCCAGGTCAGCCGCCTGTGCGGCGAAATCGACGACCGGGTCAACACCTTCCTGAACCGGCCGCTGGAGGGCGATTGGCCGTATCTCTGGCTCGACGCCACCTACGTGAAAGTCCGCCGCGCCGGACGCATCGTCTCGGTCGCCGTCATCATCGCCGTCGGCGTCAACAGCGACGGGCGGCGCGAAATCCTCGGCATGGCGATCGGCGCCTCCGAGGCCGAGACCTTCTGGACGGAGTTCCTGCGCAGCCTCGCCCGGCGCGGCCTGCGCGGGGTCAAGCTGGTGATCTCGGACGCACATGAGGGGCTGAAGGCGGCCATCGCCAAGGTGCTGAACGCGACCTGGCAGCGCTGCCGGGTGCACACCATGCGCAACCTGCTCGCCCATGCCGGGCGCCAGGGGCGCGGTGTCGCCTCGGCCTTCATTGCCACCGCCTTCGCTCAGGAGGACGCCGAGGCGGCCAAGGCGCAGTGGCGCAGGGTGGCCGATCAACTCCGCCCCAAGCTGCCTAAACTGGCGGCCTGCATGGATGAGGCGGAGGCGGATGTGCTCGCCTACATGGACTTCCCCGCGGCGCACCGGACCAAGCTGCACTCGACTAATCCGCTTGAACGGGTCAACGGCGAAGTCAAGCGCCGGACCGATGTCGTCGGCATCTTCCCCAACGAGGAGGCGATTACCCGGCTGGTGGGCGCGATCCTGCTGGAACAGAACGATGAATGGATGGTGCAGAGGGCGCGCTACATGACGCTGGAAACGATGGCGCCGTTGAGCAATCATCCAACCGTCAGCCTGCCCGCGATGGCGGTCTGACAGACCCGGCCAAACCGTCGGAGAGCGTAATGAAGCCGCAGGCTCTTACACCACGGCAGGGGGCACGATCCTCGGATATAATGTCAAGTCCTCGGATCTAGAAAGCATAAGGAAATGCATTCGCGCTGCGGAAGAGAGATTTCTTATTCGGGATTGCTCCGGATTGGCTGCGCCTCTTTATCTGTCTCGCATGATGACGTTCCATCAATATTCAGGACAATATTTTAAAATAGTCCCATCTGAACCCGGTTTTGCTTGGCTACAACTCGACGTGAAGGCATTCGATAAACAGGATGCGAAAGTCCAGTTTTTCAAAGCCGCGGATACTATTGTCGACTTATTGACAAGCTTCTCAAACGTACATGTTCGGCTGCGTGAGCCGATCCGACCTGTTCCGGCCGACATGATTAGACCGGTACCACCAGCGTTCGAAATTTCTTCACGCTGGCGTGCCTTATGGCTCAATGCCTTTTGTCGGGTCAGCGAACCCACAGCTCGACCCAACCGATCCGAGCGGGTGCGCAAGACCACGATTTAACTTCAATCCTTTTAATCTTATTGAATTTGTTAGTTTCATTCTTCGTCGGCAGTGTCGAGATTTAACGAAGAACGTCCGGCATCTTAAGTCATGTGATAATTGCTCCAATCAATAAAACGTAGTGCATCATCCGCGATCTGTGACACCAACAATCGCCCTGATGCGCTTAAAGGCAACCGAGCAGGTCAGCACAGCATTCGCATGAACCAGCAATGGCGCATCTGCTTCGTATGGACACAGGGAGGTCCCGACCATGTCGAAATCGTCGGCTACCACTGACGAAATCCCCAACCCCACTCCGGGCGAGGTCCTGCTGCTCAACTTTATCGAGCCGATGGGTGTGACCCAGAACGGTGTCGCCCAGGGTATCCGGTTGCCGCCTCGCCGGATCAATGAGATTGTCCTCGGCAAGCGGGCGGTGACCGCGGACGCGGATTTGCGGTTCGCGCGGTATTTCGGGCTGTCCGACGGCTTCTGGCTCGGCCTCCGGTCCGACCCCGACCTTCTCCGCCAGCGCCGGAAGATCGCGGCGGAGCTTGCACGCATCGAGCCTCGCCCGCTGGCTGCCTGAGGTCTATCTCGTCACTGCGAACGGGACCCCGAGCCGGCCCGGGCACCGACCCGCACATCAGGGAACCGCAGCCGGGTTCGTCAGTCCCGCTGCCTTTCTGCCGCAGCGACATGTTGACGCAGCACTCGGTTGATCTCGGACTGATATCCCCTGCCGCCATCCGCATGACTCCTGAACCAGGCCAGCAGATCGGCGTCCAGGCGGATGGTAATGGCTTCCTTGCGAGGCCTGTAAAGGCCGCCACGTACCGCCTCCGACCAGTCCAGCACCTCCGGGATATCGGCGGTGTCGATCTCGGCATCCGGCTTGGCCGCGAGCCGCTCCAGCCGTTCGCGCTGCTCTTTAGAGACAGCCATCTTCGTATGCCCTCCGCTCACGCTTGGTTGCCTTTCGGGCGCTGACGATCCGGATGACCTCGTCGCTTTCGGCCGGATAGGTATGGACCACGAGTAACAGCACAACCCCGCCGGACAAGCCCACCGCATGCCACCGTTCCTCGCCGTCTTCGATCCGATCGAAGTTCACGAGAAGGAACGGATCCGACCACACCAGCTCCGCGTCCTCAAAAGCGACGTCATGCTTAGCCAAATTTTGCCGCGCCTTAGCACGGTCCCAAACGAACCTGACCAAAACGCACTCCACGTAAGCACGCCTTTGTAAATACAAACAGCGCGGACGTCAATCGTTCCGCCTCACAGGCTTGAAAGCCAACCGAGCGGGTCAGCACAGAATATCCGCATCAATCAGCAATGGCGCATCTGCATCGTATAAACGCAGGAAGGTCCCGGCTATGCGAAGTCGTCGACTATCACTGACGAAATCCCCAACCCCACGCCGGGAGACGTCCTGCTGCTCGACTTCATCGAGCCGATGGGCCTGACCCGGGACGGCCTCGCCCGCGCCATCGGGGTGCCCCCACGCCGGATCAACGAGATCGTCCTCGGCAACCGAGCGGTGACCGCCGACACGGATTTGCGCCTCGCGCGGTATTTCGGGCTGTCCAATGGCTTCTGGCTCGGTCTCCTGTCTCCAGTCCGGCCACGACCTGCTGCGCCAGCGCCGTAAGATTGCGGCCGAGCTTGAACGCATCGAGCCTCGCCCGCTCGCTGCCTGAAACCGGTCCTTCACACCACAAGCTGGGGTTTCAGAAATCCCACGGGTTCATGAGTTCCAGCCCGGTCGTGCCAAAATCCGCCAGGTTCCTCGTCGCAAGGCGCCCACCGTTCACCCGCGCGATGGCTGCGACCATGCCGTCGGGCGCGCTCATGGGCCGCCCCTGCCGAAGCGCCGTGCTCATGATGTCGCCGTACGCCAGCGCGGCCGCTTCCGTTAGCGGGAAAACCCGATCGGCCAAACGGTGGCGCCAGGCGCCGAGGCCCTGTTCCAACCGGGCCGCACGCGGGTCGGGGCGGATCTTTCCGATGCCAAAGGCAATTTCCGCAATCGCCACCGTCGGAAGCGCAAGTTCCGCGTCATTCCGCGTGAGCCATGCGACCACCGCGGGGTCCGGCATCTTGCGCAGCGTCTCCGAAACGACATTGGTGTCGAGGAAGATCAAAGCTCCGGTCCCGGGTGCTCGGCCCGGCTCTCCCGGATAACGGCTTCAAGATCGACATCGCTGCCGAAGTCGCTCGCGAGGCGGGCGTAGAAGGCGGCAGCCGGTTCGCGGCCCGTCTCACGAATCTCGTACGCCTCGAGCGCACGCTCCACGACATCGGCGATAGACCGGTGTTCGCGCCGTGCCAGGCGCCGTGCCAGGTCGCGCGCCTTTGCGCTGCGCACGGAGAGCTGGGGTTCAGCCATTGGTGAACTCACCTCATTAACCATTCGAGCCATCCATATACGAGGGCCGCAAGCTGATGGCAAGATGGCAGGAGATGGCTGGCCTGCTGTATGCTGCATCCAGGGCACTGGGGCAACCCGCCCTACCGCCCCGCCAGCAGCGGCCCCAGCACGTCCTCCACGCCCTTGATCAGGATCTGCACCCCGATGCACAGCAGCAGGAACGCCGCGATCCGCGAGATCGTCCGCGACCCGTTCGGCCCCGTCATCTCCGCCAGCCGATCGGCGTAGTGGTAGGTGATCCAGATGACCGCGGTCATCGCGACGGCGGCCGCGCTCATGCCGAGGAAGAACCACCCCATGCCGGTCAGCAGCTTCGGGTGCCCCACGCCCAGCGCCACCGCGACCGCGATGGTGCCGGGGCCGGTGGTAAACGGAATCGTCAACGGGAACAGCGCGATGTCCTCGACGCCCTCGGCCGAGGCGGCCTCTCCCTGCTTGCGCTCCTCATGCTGCTCCGGCGTGTTCAGCATGTGCCAGCCGCTCAGCGCCACCACCACGCCGCCGGCGACCCGCAGCGCCGCCACGCTGATGCCGAAAAACGCCAGGATGTAGGACCCCGCCCACAGTGCGCCCATCATCACAACGAACGAGTAGAACGCCACGCGGCGGGCGATCATGCCCCGCTCCCGCGCGGTGCGGCTGGCGGTGACGCCGCGGAAGATGAACGCCCCGCTGATCGGATTGACGATCGAGAACAGGGCCGGAAAGCCCAGCAGGAAGGCGTTGACCGCCTCCATCGCGTTCAGGTCAACCAAGCGGCGGACGCTTTCCCGCCCACGGAACCGCGCTCTCGAACGCCGCCGAGGCCTGCAGCACGCCGAGGTCGTCGAACCGCTTGCCGGCGATCTGCAGGCCGACGGGCAGGCCCTCGGCGGTGAAGCCGCAGGGCACGCTGGCGGCGGGGTTCCAGGACATGTTGAACGGGTAGGAGAACTCGGCCCAGCTCACCCAGTCCCAATCGTGGTGCGGCCAGTGGTCCGGCATCAGCGTCTCCGCCGGGAAGGCGGCGACCGAGACGGCGGGGGTCAGCAGGAAATCCCAGTCCTCGAACCAGCGGTGGATCGCCGCGACATAGGGCATCTTGCGCTCGCGCCCGGCCTGGTAGTCGGCGATCGAAACGGTGTCCGACGCCTTGATGCAGGCCACCAACCCCGGGTCCATCTGCGCTTCCCATTTCTCGAGCAGCGGCTTTAGCCTGGTCATGTGCGCCGACCAGAAGAAGCGGATGAGCTCGGGGCCGGGCGCGGCCCAGGGGGTCGGGACTTCCTCCACCGTGGCGCCGAGGTCCGTGAACCGGTGCGCCGCGGCCCTCACCAAAGCCGCGACATCGGGATCGACCCGGGCGTGGCCGAGGTCCGGGCTATACGCAATCCGCTTGCCTTTGATCCCGTCATGCAGCCGGGCGAGATACGAAGCCGGGCCGGCCTCCAGGCTGGAGTAGTCCAGCGGATGCGGTCCCGCCGCCACCTCCAGGAACAGCGCGCTGTCGGCGACGGTGCGGGTCAGCGGACCCAGATGCGTGGTCATGTCAGCGGTCGAGACCGGATAGGCCGGCACCCGGCCGAAACTCGGCTTCAACCCGAATACGCCGCAGAAATGCGCCGGCATGCGGATCGAGCCGGCGCCGTCGCTGCCCTGGTGCAGCGGCCCGAACCCCGCCGCCGCCGCCGCACCCGCCCCCGCCGACGAGGCGCCCGCGTTCAGCCCGAAGCGCCACGGGTTGTGGGTGATGCCGGTCAGCGGCGAGCGCGACACGCCGGTCCAGCCGAACTCCGACGTGGTGGTCTTGCCGAGGATGATCGCGCCCTCATCCCGCAGGCGCGGTATGAAGGGCATATCCTCCGACGGCTGGTTGCCCTTCATGCTGACGCTGCCGAACTGCGTCGGCATGTCCTTGGTTATGGCGAGGTCCTTGATCGTCACCGGCACGCCGTGCAGCCGCCCGATGCGCTCGCCCGACATCAGTTTCGCCTCGGCCGCGCGCGCCGCGTCCATCGCGCGGTCCGCCGCGAGAAAGGCAAAGGCGTTGACCTTGGGATCGAGCGCCTCGATCCGCGCCAGCAGCGCCTGCATGTATTCGACCGGGGACAGCTTCCTGGTGCGGATCAGCTCCGCCAGCTCGGTCGCGGGCAGGAAGCCAAGGTCTTCGGAGTCCATCAGGCGCCTTCCTTTGGATCAATAGGTCGCGCGGCCGCCGGAGATATCGAACACGGCGCCGGTGGAGAAGCTGCATTCCTCGCTGGCCAGCCACAAGACCAGGGACGCCACCTCGTCGATCGCGCCGAACCGGCCGATGGGGATCTTCGACAGCATCCAGTCCACCTGCTGCGGGGTCATCTGGTCGAAGATGGGCGTCTTCACCGCCGCCGGGGTGACGCAGTTGACCCGGATCTCGCTGGCCGCCAGTTCCTTCCCCAGGGACTTGGTCAGGCCGATCACCCCGGCTTTCGAGGCGGAATAGGCCGAGGCGTTGGGATTGCCCTCCTTCCCCGCGATCGACGCGATGTTGACGATCCGCCCGTAGCCGTTGGCCTGCATGGCCGGGATCACGGCGCGGCAACAGTAGAAGACGCCCTTGAGGTTGATGTCGATCACCTTGTCCCAGGCGGCGACGGGATACTCCCAGGCCGGATGGTTCGGGCCCGAGACACCGGCCGAGGTCACCAGGATGTCGATTTTCCCGAGTGCGGAGGCGGTGGATTCGGCGGCGCGGTGGACGGCTTCGGCATCGGTGACGTCAAGCACGACGGTATGCGCCGCGCCGGCGCCTTGAAGCCCGGCCTCGTTCGAGTCCCACAGGCTGACGATGGCGCCCTCGGCGGCCAAGCGGCTGGCGACCCCGGCGCCGATGCCGGATACCCCGCCGGTGACGATGCATGTGCGATTTGCGAAGCGCTGCGCCATGGGTGGCCTCCCTGTGGTTGGGCGTAGTGAAGGCTGGAAGAGCGACGGCGGCAAGATGGGCTCGGGAGGGTGGCGGCTGTGACCGTTCGTGCGTTTCGGGCGAGGCAGGCGGGTTTCGAACCGCCGCATTTCAACACGGAGAAGCGCGAGGGCCCCGGAGGGCCGCGGAGATCGTGCGCGGTGGCGGCTTGGCAACCATACGATCACCGCTTGGCCAATTCAGGGCGATTCGCGCGAAGCGCCCTACTGACTTCTCCGCGGCCCTCCGCGGCCCTCGTTCTTACTCTGTGTTGAAATGAGGGGTAGAACCAACCCCTACGGCGCCGGGTTCCCACCGTTGGCGCTAACCACCCTCCGGCAGCACCTCAGTCTTCACCGCCAGCACCTCGCCCATCCACACCGCATTGACCGTGTGATCATCGCGCGGCCTCCCGGACTCCGGGTGCAGCAGAACCGTCAGCCCCATCCGGTTCATCATCACGAACGGCACCACCTCGGCGAACACATCCGGCGTGAACGAAAACAGATACATCGACCGCACATGCGGCCCCACCGCCTCATCCCGCCAGCGGCCCATCTTCACCGGGAACCGCGCCTCCACCCACGCCCGTAGCGCCGCCGCGCGATCGCGGCTGTCCGCATCGTAATAGACATGCACATGATATTCGGAGATCCGCGCGGGATCGACAGGTTCAGCCGCCATCACACATCCTCCTGCAACAATCGCCTCACCTCGCGTTTCGTGACTTTGCCGTAACCGGATTTCGGCAGCTCCTCCCAGAAGGCGAAGCGGGCCGGCCATTTATACTTCGCCACCCTGCCCTCCAGATGCGCCAATAACGCCTCCGAGGTCGCGGTCGCGCCGGCTTCCAGCACCAGCACGGCGACGCCAGCCTCACCCCACGTCTCATGCGGCATGCCGACAACGCAGGCTTCCACGACCGCGGGATGCAGCAGCAACGCTTCCTCGATCTCCCGCGGATAGACGTTCGAACCGCCGGAGATGTACATGTCGGAGGCGCGGCCGGTGATATAGACGAACCCGCGTTCATCCACGTGCCCCAGATCTCCGGTATGAAACCAGCCGAACGTGGTCGCTTTCGCGGTCGCCTCCGGATTGTCGTGGTAGCCGGCGAATACGCCCGGGCCGCGCACGCAGATCTCGCCCGTCGCGCCCGCGTCCAGAATACCACCGCCATCGTCCAGGATCGCGACATCCATGCCGACGCGCGGAAATCCGCAGCTTCCGACCGGCATCTCGGCATCATCCTCGCTGTGCAGATACGGCGGGAGGACCGTGATGTTGCCGGTCACCTCACCCATGCCGAAATACTGCACCAGCACTTTCCCGAGCTTGCGCAGCGCGTGCACCTGGTCGGCCCGGTACATCGGCGCGCCGGCATAGATGACGTACCGCAGCGAACTGTGATCGTAACGGTCCACCGCTTCGTGCCGGGTCAGCATCGTCAGGATCGTCGGCACGGTGAACATGTTGGTCACGCGATGCCGCTCCACCAGCCGCCACGCCTCGTCGCAGTCCAGCCGCTCCCCTGACAGCAGTATCGTCGGCGCGCCGCGGGCGATCTGCGGCAACGCGTGGACCCCGGCGCCATGCGACAAGGGCGCCACCACCAGCGAGGCATCGTTTTCCGTCGTGCCCGGCATCAGGTCGCACAGATGGTTGCAAACGACATAATCCATCTGCCCGTGCGTCAATACGCCCGCCTTGGGCCGCCCCGTCGTGCCGGAGGTATAGAAGAACCACGCCGGATGATCCCGGTCCACGTCCGCCGGACGCAGCAGCGGTTCGCCGAACGCAGCGAAGTCTTCCCACCCGGGCGCCGCGCCGCCCTCGCCGATGGAAATCTCCAGCCGGCAGGCCGGATTTTCCGCCTTTGCCGCCGCCGCGTGATCCTGGAACGCGGTTTCGAAAATGTGCACCGTCGCGCCGGAAGATTGTGCCAGATACGCAACCTCCGGCGGCGTCAGCCGGAAATTCGTCGGCACCCAGACGCCGCCGATCATCCAGGTGGCGAACATCGTTTCGAGAACTGAATTCGAGTTCCTGGCATGCAGCAAGACCCGGTCGCCATGCCGCACGCCATGCGACGCCAGCGCGCCCGCGGCGGCCTGAACCCGGTCCCGAAACGACCCCCACGTCCAGGAAACGTCGCGCCACACGATCGCCGGGCGGTCCGGAAACCGCCGCGCGGTCTGCATCAGCAACGACGCCAGGTTGCTGGTCGGTATCAATCCCATCGGCCTCAGCCCAGCGGTTCCAGGATCGAGACGTAGTTCGCCACCGCCGCCCCGCCCATATTGAACACCCCGCCGAGATCGGCTTTCCCCAACTGCATCCCTTCCGGCGCCTGCCCGGTCAACTGCATCGCCACCAGCGCATGCATCGACACGCCCGTCGCGCCGATCGGATGGCCCTTCGCCTTCAACCCGCCCGACGGGTTGATCGGCAGCCGGCCGGTCTTCGCGGTCCAGCCCTCCAGCACCGCACGCGCCCCCTGCCCCGGCGCGGTCAATCCCATCGCCTCGTATTCCAGCAGTTCCGCGATGGTGAAACAGTCATGCGATTCGACGAAGGACAGGTCCGTCAGCTTCATGTCGGCGGCATCAAGCGCACGCGACCACGCCACCGCCGCGCCCTCGAACCCCGTGATGTCGCGCTTGCTGATCGGCAGGAAGTCGTTCACCTGCACCGCCGCCTTGAACCGCACCGCCTTGCCGAGCGACCGCGCGGTCTCCTCGTCAGCCATCACCAGCGCCACAGCGCCGTCCGACACCAAGGAGCAATCGGTCCGCTTCAGCGGCGCCGCAACGTACGGGTTCTTCTCGCTGACCGTGCGGCAGAACTCATACCCGAGGTCCTTGCGCATCTGCGCGAACGGGTTGTCCACACCGTTCGCGTGGTTCTTCGCCGCGATCGCCGCCAACGCGTCCGACTGATCGCCGTAGCGCTGGAAATACGTGTCCGCGATGCGGCCGAAGACGCCCGCGAAGCCCGCCGGGATGTCGGCTTCTTCCTTCTGGTAGCTGGCTTTCAGCAGGATATCGCCGACCTCCTTGCCCGGCGTGGCAGTCATCTTCTCGACGCCGATGACCAGGGCGAAACGGCCGCGGCCCGACAGCAGGAAATCGCGTGCGCCATACACCGCCGCCGAACCCGACGCGCAGGCGTTCTCGAACCGGGTGATCGGCTTGAAGCGCAAGTCCGGCACGTGCTGCAACACCAGCGAGGCTGGAAAATCCTGCAGGGAAAACCCGTTGTTGAACAGGCTGACGAACGTTGAATCGACCTCGTGCGCGGCAATGCCGGCATCGGCGATGGCCGCGCCGGCGACCCGGCCAATCAGGGATTCGATATCGGGATCTTCCAACCGGCCGAACGGCGAATGCGCCCAGCCGACGATACAGGCTTCGGTCATGCGGTTCCTCCTGCGTTGGACGGCTTGACTTCAGCGTAATCGATTGAGGTCCGCAAGGCGATGGACCAGGATGGCACATCCACATGACGGAGAACCGGCCATTTCCAGGATGCTTGCGATCGCCGTGATGCTGATGCTGAGCGCCGGACCGGCCGCTGCGGCTGGTTCAGACCTGGCGGCGCAATGCGCGCGGATCAGGAACGACGACACGGTCCGCGGCTACGACCCGGCGCTGCACGACGCATTGGTCAGGGCATTCGGGCGTTTGTTTCCGTCCGCCCCGATGCCGCCGGACGATCGGGAGATCGAGGCCGGCGCGCATATCCGGTGCATGGACGGGCAGCTGCTCGCCTGTTTCACCGGCGCCAACCTGCCGTGCGGCAAAATGACGACCGCCCCCGACAGTCCTGGCGCGGACGCTTTTTGCCGCGCCAACCCGAACGCGGAGGTCGTGCCAGCCTTCGCGACAGGGCACGACACAGTCAATCTCTATCGTTGCGTCTCCGGGCAGCCGGCGATCACCGGCTCCGCTTTCACCGTTGACAGCCGTGGCTTCGCCGCCAGCCTCTGGACGCCGTTGGACTAAGCCGCGGCAGCTTGACGCCTGGTCCGCCGCCGCACGGCTCCAGCGAGGCCGATCAGCCCGGCGCCCAGGATCGTGGCGGACGCGGGCTCCGGCACGGGCAATCCGGATGACGCCCCCTGAAGCACAAGAGTGCCGGTCGGTTGGACCGAGCTCACGTAGGCGACCGCATCGTTGGTCGACTCGAACCCGGTGTTGCCGGAGTCGGAGAACTGCACGCTGGTGATGTAGCCGTCCAGATCGAAGACGTTAACATAGGCGAACGGTTCTCCGGAATCCTGGCCGTGGAAGGCGGCCGTCGGATTGCCGCAATATGCGTTACACGAACCCAGATCCGCGAGCAGGTTCACCGAGTTGAATTCAGCGATCAAGGTAGTGCCGTCATAGAGCTTGAGGTCGTTATACGGATCGAGCGCGCTGATCCAGACGCCGAAATAGTTCACTCCCACACCGCCGGAGGCGCTCAGCGACAGCGTGTAGCTCGTCGTCGGTCCCGTGGCCGAGCCGTAAAGCTCCGGGTAGTTCCGCCCGGAAACGCCGCCGTAATTGTTCTGGGATATGCTAACCCAGGCGCCCCCGGCACCGGTCGTCGTGTTTGCACCGGCGGCATAGGTCCCGGTGAACGTCACGCCCGGCGACAGCGAATACGTGTTCGCGCCCGCGTCGTTGAAATTCGAGGTGTAGGGACTGCTGCCGGTCCAGTTGCTGAAGTTCTCGGTCCCGTAGTCGCAGGTCGGTACTGTTGGCGCAAATCGACGTGAAGTCCGGCGCGGTTTGCCCGGCGGCCGAGTAGGTCACGTCGACGGTGTCGGCGAAGGCGGGTGCGGAGATGCCAAGAAACGCGGTGGCGGCAAGCGCGGCGCTCAGCCGTCCCAAGCGGAGGTTCAGTCTCTTCATCCCACACACCCCAATAGGCAGGGCGCCCGACTCGCCTGCTCGACGATTGGAACCATAGCACAACCGCACCCATTTCGAAGTCCCAAAAGATAGAGGGATCGGATCAAATATGGGCATTGATCTGATTATTTGGATAGATTCCGCGAATTTTAGATTTATTCCGTTATAATCGGCCGCGCAGGGGTCTTATATCCGCGCGCCTTGAGATTGACCCATCGAGCATTGCTACCTTGGCATGCCCGGCCCTCATCCAGGCCATGAGTAAGGACGTTTCCGGCCAGCGTGATATCGCGCTAGCGGACCGGCGGCACGGGCTTGCCGGTCATGCCGTAGTCATGAGCGGGCAACCCGGCGACGGCTTTCTGAATTGCGGCCGGCGCATCGGCCCTTGCCAATTGCTGGGTCAGGTGCCCGCGCACCGTCTCGAAGCTCGGCGTCCCCTGCTGCCGCCGCCCCTCGGCCTTGACGATAAACCAGGCGTTCGGCGCCACCCGGACCGGGAACGGCGTTACCTGACCGGGCGATAGGGCGAAGATCACGCCGCCAATGGCGGGGGGCACCTGATCCTGCCGGATGAAGCCGAGTTCGCCGCCGTTGGGAGCGGAACCATCCTTGCTCGCGGTCTTCGCGAGGCTTGCAAAGTCGGCGCCCTTGGCGAGCTGAGACAGGACGTCCGCCGCCTCCCGCTCCGTATTGGTGACGATCACCCGGACCTGGACCTCTTCCGCTCCGGGCTTGTTGGCGAACTCCCGGTCATACGCCTCATGCAGAGCCTGGTCCGTTATCATCGGGGTTATGGTCCGCCGCAGGTACTCGTTGGCAAGCACCGCGTCGGTCGCGGCGGCGATCCGTCGTTGCACGTCCGGATCCTTGTCGACGCCCATTGCCTTCGCCCGGATGACCATTGCCTGCTGCGCCATCAGACCCTCGACGGCCTTGTGGTAGATCACGTCCAGCGTGCTGCCGCTTTCGATACCTGGCAGGCCGCGCATTGCGTCGCCGACATCGCCCCGGCTGATGCTCCGATCGCCGATCTCGGCGACTACTGTGCCCGGGTTTTTCACCAGCTCGTCGGTGAGGCGCCGGACCGACGCCAGCAGATCAGCCGCCGATTCCGCTTGGGTTGGCGGCGGCGCCGGGGGCGCTTCGGCCGCCCGGGGAGCACCGTCGCCGAAAGGGCCGGCCAGCGCCGTTGCGAGGAAAAGTCTCCAACCCAGGCCGCGAATCCGCATGCCGACCACTCCTTCAACACGTTGCCGTATGGTTCCGCGGGAGGTATGACGCCAAGCGTGGCCTCTCGCAATCCGGATCGCACACGAAAGCGATTTCGCCGTCGCGGCGGGACGCGCGGTGCAATGCCTGCCGTCACAGCGACTCGCCATGGACAGCGGCGGCAAGGATCGGTATCCGGCACCGCCTGACTGCCTGGAGAACCCGCGATGTCCGACGTGCCCCCCGACCGCCTGTCCAACAACCCCGCCAGCCCGTTCTACAACGAGGCGATCCTGCGCCGCGGCGTCGGCATCCGGTTCAAAGGTGTCGAGAAGACCAACGTCGAGGAATACTGCGTCAGCGAGGGCTGGGTCCGCATGGCTGTCGGCAAAAGCCTTGACCGCCGCGGTAATCCGCTGACGCTGAAGGCGCAAGGCCCGGTCGAGCCGTATTTCCGCGATGTCCGGACGGCGGATGCGCCCGCGGAGTCAGACCAGGATAACTAGATCGCAATACGCCGCGATCCGCTGATCGTGCGTCAGCAGCCGCAGCGGCTCCGATAGCGCCCGGGCGACCAGGATGCGATCGAACGCATCGGCGTGCAGCGAGCCCAGCGCCTCGATCGCGACGATATGCGCCGGCGAAATGCTGAGCAGATTGAACCCCGCATCCCTGAAATAGCCCAGCGCTTCCTGTCCCGAGATCGGCATGTCGTTCGGACTGCCCCGAGCCAGGGCGTGCTTGATCGAAATCTCCCACACGGTCGCGGCGCTGACGACGATCTCGTTGTCAGAATCGTCGATCAGCGCCCGCGCCCTGGCGGAGAGCCGGTCGTCGTCGGCAATGGCCCACAGCGCGATGTGCGTATCGAGCAGCAGCTTCACGCAGCGGAGCCGGCGAACAGCGCGGCGATCGTCGCTTCGTCGGCATCGATGCTGTCGGGGACCTTGAACTTGCCCTTGGCGACACCGATGCGCTTGCCCACGGCGGTGGCCTGGATCGGCACCAGCCGGGCCGCCGGGCGGCCGTTGCGGGCGATCACGATTTCCGCCCGGACACCGGATTCGACAGCGTCCACCAGACGGGACAGGCTTGATTTGGCTTCGAGCATGTTGACGGCGGGCATGGGTGGCAATCCTTAGCTAGACCAGACCAACCCAGGCATGCGCCCTCTGGAAATCAAGTCCGAATTACTCAAATAGCAAACGACCGAAACGCGCCGGCACTCGCCGCAGGAGACTCCATGTCAGCGACAGCCTCTCTCGCCTTCGACATGCGCGATCCTGCGTTTGTCGCCAATCCTTACCCGGTGTTCGACCGCCTCCGCGCCACCGTTCCGGTCTGGAAGGCGCCGTTCGGCCGCTGGCTGCTGACTCGCTACGACGATTGCGGCCTGCTGCTGCGGGATCGCCGTTTCGGCAAGGACTACACGGACGGGGAGGCGCTGAAGCGCCGCTTCGGCCCGACCGCGCTGGAGGAACCGGCCGTGGTCGCACTGACGCACATGATGCTGATGCGCGACCCGCCCGACCACACGCGCCTGCGCGGCCTCGTCGCCAAGGCCTTCACCGCCCGCCGCATCGAAGCCCTTCGCGATCGCGTCCGCGAAATGGCCGATCGGCTGGTGGATGCGGTGCTGCCGGCGGGACGGATGGATGCGATCGGGGATCTGGCGTTTCCGCTCCCGGTCATGGTGATCTGCGCGTTGCTGGGCATTCCGGACGCCGATCGGGACCGGTTCAGCAAAGGCGCGGTGTCGGGGGCTCCGCTGCTGAACCCGACGCCGCCGACGCGTGCGGAACTGGATGCGGCGAATGCCGGTACCCTGGCCAGCGGCCTCTATTTCGAAAGCCTGTTCGAGCAGCGGCGGCGGGAACCGCGCGACGATCTAATCACCCAGCTTGTCCAGGCCGAGGAGGCCGGCGATCGGCTGACCACGGCCGAGTTGCGCGCCAACGTCAGTTTGCTGTTCGCCGCAGGACACGAAACCACTGTGAACCTTATCGGCAATGGGCTGCTGTCGCTGCTGCGGCAGCCGGAGCAATGGCAGATCCTGCGTGACGATCCACCGCTGATTCCGAACGCGGTCGAGGAGATTCTTCGTTTCGAAAGCCCGGTTCAGGCGGTGTCGCGCGTGCTCGCCGAACCGGTGGAACTCGACGGGATCATGCTGGATCGCCACGAACTCGTGGTCGCCGTCCTCGGTGCCGGCAACCGCGATCCGGCCCGGTTCGAGCACGCCGATCGGCTGGACGTGACGCGGAAGGAACCGAGCCCGCTGTCGTTCGGCGGCGGGATCCATTTCTGCCTGGGCGCGCAACTGGCGCGGATCGAGGCGGTCGAGGTATTTGGCACGCTGCTCCGCCGCATGCCGGACTTGCGGTTGGCAGAGCCGGGGCATCCCAGGTGGCGGCCGAGTTTCGCGTTGCGCGGTTTGATGGAGTTGCCGGTAGCCTGGGGGTAGGATTCGGAGCTTTTCCGGAACCCGGGGAAGAACCTCCTGGCTTCGTGCCTTCGTGGTTTTAGAGGCGCGGGGCGGGCGGCAAGTGCGGTCGCTGCGCGCGTCCCTGGATCGTGCGGTGCGGCTCGTTGATTTGATCTACCACGAAGACATGAAGTTGCGCGGCATTATCGCATGGCCCTGTCGCCCGCCCGGAGCGTTCCTTCGCCCCGGCCTCATCCTGCGTCGTGCAAATCGAACACCAGGCACGTCGTGCTGCCGGTGGCACAAAGCCGTCCCTTGCTGTCGAATACCTTCCCCTCCGCCACAGCCGATCGGCGGCCGGCGTGGAGGACTTTGCCCTCGGCGGAGAGTTCGCCGGAGCCGGCCGTGACCGCACGGACGTAATTCACCTTGATTTCCAATGAGGTGTAGCCCCGTCCTTTCGGCAAGGTGGAATGCACCGCGCATCCCATCACCGAATCCAGCAGCGTCGCCAAAATACCGCCGTGCACCGATCCGATGGGATTGTAATGATACTCGGCCGGCGTCAGGTGCATGACGATGCGGCCCGCTTCCACGTCCGCGAATGTGAGCCCGACCAGGGCCGCGATCGGGGCGGAGGGCGCGCTGCCGTCGCGCAGGGCGCGCAGCCGGTCCAGTCCCGCCATTGCCATCGCCGCGTCGGAGGTCAGCTTCGGATCGGACCAGGCGAAGCTGCGTTCGCGGCTCACGCGGCCTGCTCGTGCCGCGGGGTGGACACCACGCGATACGGCGGGAAGTCCACCCGCTTGCCGGTCGCGGGGTCGACCAGCAGAGGCTCCACCGGCTCGCCGGTTTCGGTGTTGACGATCCGCACCTCCCGGTCGTCCGGCGGAAAATGCTTGTTGCCGAAATCCAGCATCGCGAGCAGCACCGGGCGGAAATCACGGCCGCGCCCGGTCAGTACGTAGGCGTCGCGTGGCGGGTGCTCGTTGTAGCGCTCGCGTTTCAGCAGCCCTGCCTCGACCAGTGCCGCGAGCCGGCGGGTCAGCATGTTGGGCGCGATGCCGAGGCTTTCGCTGAACTCGTCGAACTTGCTCAGGCCGCGGAAGGCATCGCGCAGGATCAGGATGCTCCACCACTCGCCGACATGCTCCAGCCCGCGCGCGATCGGGCATTGCATGGTGCTGAAGCTCTTGCGTTGCATGACGGGTGGTCCCACTCTCTCTTGAAGCTACGATGTTGATAGTTAGGCAAACAGAGGGGGAACGTCAATGGCAAAACGTTCGGCCGCGGTCGTGGGGGCCGGCGACCATATCGGCGCCGCCATCGCCCGCCGCTTCGCGCGGGAGGGATATCATGTGTTCGCCGGCCGCCGGAACGGCGACAAGCTGGTGCCGCTGGTGGCGGAAATCGAGGCGGCGGGCGGGGTCTGCACCGGCCTGTCGCTGGACGCTCGCCAGGAAGACGCCGTCACCGATTTCATCCGCCGCGCCGACGAGGCCGCACCGCTGGAGGTCGTGGTTTTCAACATCGGCGCCAACGTCAACTGTCCCCTGCTGGAGACGACCGAGCGGGTGTTCCGAAAAGTCTGGGAACTGGCTTGCTACGCAGGGTTCCTGACGGGACGCGAAGCCGCGCGGCGGATGCTGCCGCATGGACGCGGCTCGATCTTCTTCACCGGTGCGACCGCCAGCGTACGCGGCGGCAGCGGCTATGCCGCGTTCGCCGGTGCCAAGTTCGGGCTGCGCGCGGTGGCGCAGAGCATGGCGCGCGAACTCGGGCCGAAAAACATCCACGTGGCGCATCTGGTGATCGATTCCGGCGTCGATACCGAGTGGGTCCGGCAGCGCATCGTGGCGGCCGGCGGCTCGTTGCAGGATCGCGTGCTGATGAACCCGGCGTCGATCGCCGAGACCTACTGGCACCTGCACCGGCAGCCTCGCGATGCCTGGACACATGAACTCGATCTGCGGCCCAATCAGGAATCCTGGTGAGGACAACTTCCATGGACGTGGAATTCCATTTCGACTTCGGCAGCCCGAACGCCTATCTGGCGCATCGCGTGATCCCGGCGATCGAGGCGCGGACCGGGGCACACTTCCGCTATGTGCCGGTGCTGCTCGGCGGCGTGTTCAAGGCGACCGGCAACCGCTCGCCGGTGGAGGCGTTCGGCGGGGTTCCGAGCAAGCTGGCGTATGAGCGGCTGGAGATGAAGCGTTTCATCGAGCGGCACGGCATCACGGAGTTCCGGCCGAACCCGTTCTTTCCGGTCAACACGCTCACCCTCATGCGCGGCGCGGCGGCGGCCGAACTCGACGGCGGGCTGGAGGCTTATGTGAACGCGGTGTTCCACCACATGTGGGAAGCGCCGAAGAAAATGGACGATCCGGCGGTGATCCGCGCCGCGCTGGACGAGTCCGGGCTGGACGGCGCGGCAATCCTGGCGCGGACGCAGGACCCGGCGGTGAAAGCGAAACTGATCGCCAATACCGAGCAGTCCGTCGCCCGCGGCACATTCGGTTCACCGACCTTCTTCACCGGCGACGCCATCTGGTTCGGCAAAGACCGGCTGCGCGATGTCGAGGAAGCGATCCGGGGATAGCGCCCGGGCGACGTGCGTCATTTTCGGCGAAAGGGCCGCAGCACCGCGCGCCGCTTGTCGTCGTTGCTCCGCCGGTTCCAGTGGATCGAATTCGCCGACACGGAGAACATGACCCCGGGCTGGCTGTTCGCGCATCTGCTCACGTGCCGCGGGGCGCACGTTCCTGGCAAACCACGCCTGCACCCGTGCATCGGCCTCAGGATCGTCCTTCAGCGGCTTGGAGCCTGGCTTCCGTGGCGTGACGACCGTCGGGCGCGGGGTCAGAGCCGTGGGTTGCGCCTTCGGTCGCGGCTTCGGGCGATGGACATAGGTCGCGATCGTCATGGCGGTCATCTGGTTGGTCGGGTCTGCCCCCGGCGGGAAAGTGGGCCGGAACCGGGCGCCGGACAGCGCACCACCATCACCGTCCGGTTGGGCAGCTACGGACGCAATTGCCCCGGCCCGAACACACGCAACACAGTCACGTCGCCAGCATCGGCATTCTGCCGGTATCCGGGTCCACCATGTAGGTGATCCGATGCCCCTCGAACGTCACCTCCCGCGTACCGGGCCGATCGCCGCGCGCGTAGAGACACGGATGATGGCGAAGGCCCTGTATGGTGCGCAGAATGGCCTGGACGCGGCGCTTCGCGGCGGCGCCGGAGCCGGACTGGAATTGCCAGCCCCGGATCGCGGTCAAGTCGTCACTCGCCTCATCTGAGAGGCTTACGCGTCTCGGAACCCGGAATGATCAGCCGCCGGAGCGCGGTTGGGACAACTCATGGTCAGTGTCCCAGCTATCCACCCATGCGGTCACCGCTTCGAGCGACACCGTCCGCCCCGCCGCAACCGAGGCGCGGGCTTCGGCGATCATCTCGGCCTCACGGGCAAGACGCTCCGCTTTCTCCTCCGCAGTCTCGCTGCGAGGGGAGGGAAAATCGGAGCCGGTTACCAAGTCAAGGTCGGAAATGCGGCTAAGATAGGTGCTTTCGGGCGCCGTCGCCATCCCCTTTCCTCGGCCGCCGGCCGCAGCGTGACACCTCCCGTGTCAGCATGCGTATCGCTTGGCGTGACAGACCGCGATACCTCAAGCCGGTGGGCGCCGGACGCTTGCACCACCGTGGCATCAGCGAACCGCGCCGTGGCGTTCCGTTTGAAGCAGCCCAACTCTATCTTGCGCTGCAGTAGGCCGGTCGCGATCACATCAGCCGCCGGTCTAACCTCACGAAGAGCAGCGGTTGTGCATCGATAAATATGTCTCCAGACCGTTGCATCCCTCACGCAATGCGAGACAGCACCTTTGATGTATCGGAGGGGCGGATGGCGCCCGTCCCGCTGATTGACGGATGCGACCCTCAGCCGCATCCTGGCAGGCGCGGCAACTGACGCCGGCCGCACCCTTTGGGTGCAATTGCGATCGCAAGCGGCTTTCGGAACCAGTCGGGGTTCGGTTTGATCCGAGGTCCCTGTTTATGCAGGAGGCGGAGATTTTGAGACCGCAGTGAAGGCTTTCTGCGCCTCAGGCGTTTCTTTGCCGCACCGAAAAAACCCTGCTGCGCCGCCCCGGTGAGTGCTGCTGCGGTCGCCGCACCCGGCGCCGAAAACGCTAAAATCCCTTCTCTGCGATCTCACAACCTCCGCGTCCTCTGCCAACAAATTGGCAGCGCCCGCAGCACCGGAGGCGCCAGGCATGGGCCGCGTCACGATTTCAAAATTCAACTATGCGTGAACAACCGCCGCCATAAAATCACCCTCGCCGCCGCCAAATTTATATATGACGACTATATCGCCCGCGCCCAAGGTACATCGCTTCTATACCCCCTGTGGACCAATCTGCATGCTGTCTTGAACCATCCTCCGGCGAGCGCTTTCGCGCGCCGGTATCGGGAGTCAGCTTCCATGCTCGATCTGGCCTTCATCGCCATCGGCGCGGTCTTCCTCTATGTCTGTGTCCTGTACGCCTACGCCTGCGACCATCTGTAGGAGCGCGCGCATGGCCCTCGATTACATCCTTGGCGGCGCCGTCACGGTCTTCCTGCTCGGATACCTGATCTTCGCCCTGATCCGCCCGGAACGCTTCTGAACTGCCCCAGCTTCGGGAAGTATAACCATGACAGTCAACGGCTGGCTGCAGATCGCATTTTACTGCGTTCTGCTCATCCTGATTACACCCCTCCTCGGCCTCTACATGACCCGCGTCTTCGCCGGCCTGCGCACCCCGCTGTCGCCGGTGTTCCGCCCGATCGAGCGCGGACTGTATAAGCTGTCCGGCGTCCATGAGGACGAGGAACAGCACTGGGTCACCTACGCCATCGCGATGCTGGCGTTCACCTTCGCCGGCTTCGTCGTGCTGTATGCGCTGGAACGCTTCCAGGCTCTGCTGCCGCTGAATCCGCAGAAGCTGGACGCGGTGTCGCCCGACCTCGCGTTCAACACCTCGGTCAGCTTCATCACCAACACTAACTGGCAGTCCTACGTGCCGGAAACCACCATGAGCTACCTGGTGCAGATGGCGGGCCTGACGGTGCACAACTTCCTCAGTGCAGCCACCGGCATTGCGCTGGCCCTGGCACTGATCCGAGGCTTCACCCGCCGCTCCTCCAAGACCGTCGGCAACTTCTGGGTCGATATGACCCGCTGCACGCTCTACATCCTGATGCCGATCTGTATCGTCGTCGGGCTGGTGATGGTGTGGCAGGGCGTCCCGGACAACCTGTCCGCCTACACCGACGTCACCACGCTGGAAGGCGGCAAGCAGCTCATCGCCCAGGGCCCGGTCGCCTCGCAGGAGGTGATCAAGATGCTTGGCACCAACGGCGGCGGCTTCTTCAACGCCAACTCCGCGCATCCGTTCGAGAACCCGACGGCGCTGACCAATCTGATCCAGATCCTTCTTATCTTCTCCATCGGCGCCGCATTGACCAACGTCTTCGGCCGCATGATCGGCGACCAACGCCAGGGTTGGGCGATCTTCGCCGTCATGGCGGTGCTGTTCCTGGCCGGCACCGCCACCCTGTATTGGTCCGAAGCCGCCGGCAACCCGCTGTTCGCCCACCTGCCCGTCGACCAGTTCGCCGGCAACATGGAGGGCAAGGAGGTCCGCTTCGGCATCGCCAACTCGGCGCTGTTTGCGACCATCACCACCGATGCGTCATGCGGCGCGGTCAATACGATGCATGACAGCCTGACTCCGCTGGGCGGCATGATCCCGATGATCAACATCATGCTCGGCGAGATCATCTTCGGCGGCGTCGGTTCCGGCCTCTATGGCATGCTGCTGTTCGTCATCGTCGCCATGTTCGTCGCCGGGCTGATGGTCGGCCGCACCCCCGAGTACCTCGGCAAGAAGCTGGAGTCGAAGGAGGTGAAGATGGCCATGCTGGCGATCCTGATCCTGCCGCTGTCGATGCTCGGCTTCACCGCGCTGGCGGTGGTAATCGATCCGGGCACCAGCGCTTTGGCCAATGCCGGCCCGCACGGCTTCTCCGAGGCGCTGTATGCCTACGTCTCCGCCACCGGCAATAACGGCAGCGCCTTCGCCGGGCTGTCCGCCAACACGCCGTACTGGAACAGCACGCTCGGGCTGGCGATGTTCATCGGGCGCTTCCTGATGATCGTGCCGATGCTGGCGATCGCCGGATCGCTTGCGGCGAAGAAGATCGTGCCCGCCTCGGCTGGCACCTTCCCGACCGACGGCGGCCTGTTCGTCGGCCTGGTCGTCGGCGTGATCCTGATCACCGGCGGCCTGACCTTCCTGCCGTCGCTCGCGCTGGGGCCGATCGTCGAGCATTTGTCGATGCACGCCGGCACCACTTTCTGAGGGGACCCTCCATGGAAACCCGTACACGCGCTGTGAAGTCCAACATGCTGGACACCTCGATCCTGCTGCCGGCCGCCGGCCAGGCGTTCAGGAAGCTCGATCCGCGGCTGATGATCCGCAACCCGGTGATGTTCGTGGTGGAGGTCGTCTCTGCCCTCACCACCGTCATCCTGATCCAGGACCTGGTGACGGGTGGCGCCTATCCCGGCTTCACCCTGCAGATCACCGTATGGCTGTGGATCACCATCCTGTTCGCCAACTTCGCCGAAGCCGTGGCGGAAGGCCGCGGCAAGGCGCAGGCGGCGACCCTGCGCAAGGCCCGCACCGACACCATGGCTCACCGCCTGACCGCGACCGGCACCGAAGAGGTCGCCGCGCCGCAACTTCGCCAGGGCGACATCGTGATGGTGGCCGCCGGGGAGCTGATCCCGAGCGATGGCGAGGTGATCGAGGGCATCGCCTCAATCGACGAATCCGCCATCACCGGCGAGTCCGCCCCGGTCATCCGCGAAAGCGGCGGCGACCGTTCGGCTGTCACCGGCGGCACAAGGGTGCTGTCGGACTGGATCAAGGTACGCATCACCGCGGCACAGGGATCGACCTTCCTCGACCGCATGATCGCCCTGGTGGAAGGCGCCGAGCGGCAGAAGACGCCGAACGAGATCGCGCTGAACATCCTGCTCGCCGGCCTGACCATCATCTTCGTCTTCGCGGTCGCGACCATCCCGAGCTTTGCCGCCTATGCCGGCGGCTCGGTTCCCGTGGTCATCCTGGTGGCGCTGTTCGTGGCGCTGATCCCCACCACCATCGGCGCGCTGCTGTCGGCCATCGGCATCGCCGGCATGGACCGTTTGGTGCGGTTCAACGTCCTGGCGATGTCCGGCCGCGCGGTGGAGGCGGCGGGCGACGTGGATACCTTGCTGCTCGACAAGACCGGCACGATCACCCTGGGCAACCGCCAGGCGACCGAGTTCATCCCGGTGTCCGGCGTCAGCCCGATGGAGCTGGCGGATGCGGCGCAGTTGTCGTCCTTGCCGGACGAGACGCCGGAAGGCCGCTCCATCGTCGTGCTGGCGAAGGAGATATACGGTATCCGCGGCCGCGACATGGCGCCGATGGATGCGCATTTCGTTCCCTTCACCGCGCAAACGAGGCTCTCCGGCATCGACTTCGACAGCTCGTCGATCCGCAAGGGCGCGGTGGATGCGGTGCTGGCCTGGGCGCGGCCTGCCGCCCCGGGTGCAGGGGGAGTCGCGACCGCGGTGCGTCCCGATGCAGCAGTGAAGGAACTGACGGCGATTGCCGAAAACATCGCCAAGGCAGGCGGCACGCCCCTGGCGGTCGCCAAGGACGGCAGGCTGCTCGGCGTCATCGCGCTGAAGGACATCGTCAAGGGCGGCATTCGCGAGCGCTTCAACGAACTGCGGCGGATGGGCATCCGCACGGTGATGATCACCGGTGACAACCCTCTTACGGCCGCCGCCATCGCCGCCGAGGCCGGGGTGGACGACTTCCTGGCGCAGGCGACCCCTGAGGCGAAGCTGAAGCTGATCCGCGACGAGCAGGCTCAAGGCAAGCTGGTGGCGATGTGCGGTGACGGCACCAACGACGCGCCGGCCCTGGCGCAGGCCGATGTCGGCGTGGCGATGAACACCGGCACGATGGCGGCGCGCGAGGCCGGCAACATGGTCGATCTCGACAGCGACCCCACCAAGCTCATCGAGATCGTCGAGATCGGCAAGCAACTGCTGATGACCCGCGGCGCGCTGACCACGTTCAGCATCGCCAACGACGTGGCAAAGTATTTCGCCATGATCCCGGCGATGTTCATCGCGTTCTACCCGCAGCTCGAGGCGCTGAACGTCATGCACCTTGGCAACCCGCGCAGCGCGATCCTGTCGGCCATCATCTTCAACGCGCTGATCATCGTGGCACTGATCCCGCTGGCGCTGAAAGGCATCGCCTACCGGCCCATCGGCGCCGCTGCGCTGCTGCGACGGAACCTGCTGATCTATGGCGTGGGCGGGATCGTGGCACCGTTCATCGGGATCAAGCTGATCGACCTCGCGGTGACCGGGTTGGGTTTGGCCTGAGTTTGCGAAGCGTCAAGTGAAAATGGAAACACAGATGGACACGGATGAACACAGATAAGGCGAAATTTCTATCTGTGTTCATTTGTGTTCATCTGTGTTTCAAACTAGTTGTTAGGATCTGGTACAATGCTCCAACATGTTCGTCCGGCCGTCATGATGATCGTCTGCATGACCATCCTGACCGGCCTCGCCTATCCGTTGGCCTTGTTCGGCCTGGCACAGGGTCTGTTTCCGCATCAGGCGAACGGCAGCCTGATCGAGCGGGACGGCAAGGTCATTGGCTCAAGCCTCATCGGGCAGAATTTCACCGGCGAGACCTGGTTCCACGGCCGCCCGTCGGCCACTACGGACACCGACCCGAACGACTCGACCAAGACCATTCCGGCGCCGTATAACGCCGATAATTCCGGCGGTTCGAACCTTGGCCCGACGTCCAAGGCGCTGATCGACCGCGTTACCGAGGACGCCAAGAAGCTGGCTGCCGAAAACCCCGGCACGCCGGTGCCGATGGACCTTGTGACGACCTCCGCCAGCGGCCTCGACCCGGACATCTCCCCGGCCGCCGCGCTGTTCCAGGTTCCCCGCGTTGCCAAGGCGCGCAACCTGCCGGAGGCGAAGGTGCGGCAACTCGTGCAGGATCACATCACCGGCCGCCTCGCCGGCCTTTTCGGCGAGCCGCATGTGAACGTGCTAGACTTGAACCTGGCGTTGGATGCGCTTGGCCGGGGATAACGAAGTCGAGATGTCTCTGATCGTCATGGCGGGCGAGGCCGCGTTCGCTGCCCCTGTCATGGCGGGCCCAGGCCCGCCATCCACGCCTTTGGTTGAGCGAGTAAAAGGCGTGGATGCCGACCGTCGTCGGCATGACGAGGTGGTGCGGCGAATGCGAGTTTCCACACGGCCTGCGTCGCCCGCCATGACGCAGGGGACTCCACCCCATGGCTGAGAACACCTCCGCCGATCGGCGTCCCTCGCCGGACGCGCTGCTGCGCGAGGCGGCCAAGGCGACCCGGGGGCGCCTGAAGATCTTCCTCGGCGCCGCTCCCGGCGTCGGCAAGACATATGAGATGCTGACCGCCGCGCACGCCCGGCTGCGGGACAAGACCGACGTCGTCGTCGGCATCGTCGAGACCCATGGCCGGGCAGAGACCGAGGCCCTGATCGAGGGCTTGGAAATCATCCCGCGCCGCGTCATCGCCTATCGCGGCCACTCTCTCACCGAGATGGATATCGACGCCATTCTCGCCCGCCGGCCGCGCCTCGTGCTGGTGGACGAGCTCGCCCATACCAACGCACCGGGCAGCCGGCATCCCAAGCGCTACCTCGATGTCGAGGAAATCCTCGGCGCCGGCATCGACGTCTACACCACGCTGAACATCCAGCACGTCGAAAGTCTGAACGACGTGGTCGCGCAGATCACCCGCGTCCGGGTGCGGGAAACCGTCCCGGACTCCGTCATCGAGCGCGCCGATGACATCGAGCTGATCGACCTGACGCCGGAGGACCTGATCCAGCGCCTGAAGGAAGGCAAGGTCTACGTGCCCGCCCAGGCGGAGCGCGCCATCGGCCACTATTTCGCGCCCGGCAACCTGACCGCCCTGCGGGAACTGGCGTTGCGCCGCACGGCGCAGCGTGTGGACAACCAGATGGTCGACTACATGCGCAGCCACGCCATCGAAGGCCCCTGGCCGGCCGGCGAGCGTGTGCTGGTTTGCATCGAGGCCGGCCCCAAGGCCTCCGCCGCGGTGCGCCACGCCAAGCGCCTGGCCGATCTGATCCATGCGCCGTGCATTGCGCTGAGTGTGGAAACCGCGCGCTCCAGCCAGGGCAGCGCCGGCGACAGCGACAGTGTCGAGGATGCGTTGCGGCTGGCACAACGCCTCGGCGCCGAACCGGTGATGATCCCCGGGCAGGACGTCGCGGAAACCATCATCGAGTATGCCCGGGCCAACAACGTCACCCACATCATCGTCGGCAAGTCGGAGCGGTCAGGCTGGCAGCAATTGCTGCGCGGCTCCGTCACCCAGCGCCTGATCAAGCACGCCGGCGGGATCAACATCCACGTCATCGAGGTTCCGGCGGAGCGCGCCGAGGCCGCTGCGGCTGCCAGAGCCCCACACGAGAAGGCGGCGTTCAACCCGAGGCCTTATTTCATCACCACAGCCCTGGTGGCGCTGGCGATCCCGGTGGCGATGGGGCTCCACTCGCTGCTCGGCATCACCAACGTGGCGCTGGTGTTCCTGACCGCGGTGCTGATCGGTGCGGCGCTGCACGGACTCGGCCCGTCGCTGTTCGCCTGCGTAGTGGCGACGCTCGCCTACAACTTCTTCTTCCTGCCGCCGCTTTACACCTTCACCATCGCCGATCCGGAGAACGTGGTTGCGCTGTTCTTCTTCGCGGTGGTGGCGCTGGTTGCCAGCAATCTCGCGGCGCGCGTTCGCGGCCAGGCGCTTGCGGCCCGGCAGCGCGCCCGGGTGACCGACGATCTGTATCAGTTCAGCCGCAAGCTGACCGTGGCGGTGACGCTGGACGATCTGCTGTGGGCGACCGCGCACCAGATTGCGCTGATGCTGAAGGTCCGCGTCGTGCTGCTGCTGCCGGAGGGTGACACCGTCACCGTGCGGGCCGGTTTCCCGCCGGAGGACATGCTGGACGATGCCGATCTGGCCGCGGCCAAATGGTGCTGGGAGAAGGACCACGAGGCCGGCCGGGGCTCCGACACGTTGCCCGGCGCCAAGTGGCTGTTCCTGCCGTTGCGCACGGGCCGCGGCCCTCTGGGCGTTGTCGGCATCATCCGCGACGAACCCGGCCCGCTGCTGGCGCCCGATCAGCAGCGGCTGATGGATGCGTTGGCCGATCAGGCGGCGCTGGCGATCGAGCGGATCAATCTCGCGCGCGACCTCCATCTCACCCGATTGCAGGCGGAGACGGATCGCCTGCGGTCCGCGCTGCTAACCTCGATCTCGCACGATCTGCGCACGCCGCTGGCGTCGATCCTCGGGTCCGCGACCAGTCTGCGGTCGCAGGATGCGATCCTCGATCAGCCGACAAAGGACACGCTCCTCAACACCATCGTCGATGAAGCCGATCGGCTGAACCGGTTCATCGGGAATTTGCTGGACATGACGCGGCTGGAATCGGGTGCGCTGACGCCGCGCACCAGCCTTTATGATCTGTCGGACGTCATCGGCGCCGCATTGCAGCGCGCCGGCAAGATCCTGGCGGACCATCGCGTCACGCTCGATCTGGCGCCGAACCTGCCGATGCTGGCATTGGACATGGTGCTGTTCGAGCAGGTGCTGTTCAATCTGCTCGACAACGCCGCCAAATACGCGCCCACGGGATCGTTGATCACGATCCAGGCGTATGAGAACGGCAACTCGGTGGTGCTGCGGATCATGGACGAAGGCGACGGCATCCCGGTCACCGACACCGGCCGCGTCTTCGAGAAATTCTACCGCGCCGGGGGCGACCGGCGGAGGGCGGGAACCGGGTTGGGGCTTGCGATCTGCCGCGGTTTCATCGAAGCCATGCACGGCACCATCACCGCCTCGAACCGCGCCGATCGGCCGGGGGCGGTGATCACGATTTCTCTGCCGGTGCCGGTGAACGAGTGGCGGCCGGAAGAGGAAACCGCATCATGAGCGCGGGTCCGTTACGTGTCCTGGTGGTCGATGACGAACCGGCGATCCGGCGCTTCCTGCGCGCCGGGCTGTCCAGCCAGGGCTATGTGGTCAGCGAACTGGAGCTGGGATTGCCGGCCGTGGATGTGGCGCGGCGGAAGGGAGCCGATGTGATCGTGCTCGATCTCGGCTTGCCGGATGTGGACGGGACGGAAGTGATCGGGCGCATCCGCGCGGCCGGGTCCTCGGTACCGATCATCGTGCTGTCGAGCCGCAATGACGAGGCGGCGAAGGTGGATGCGCTGGACCTCGGCGCGGATGACTATGTCACCAAGCCGTTCGGCATCGACGAACTGCTGGCGCGGATCAGGGCGGCGCAGCGGCACCAATTGCAGCAGACGGGCGAAACCCCGGTGTTCCGGAGCGGCGACCTGACGGTCGATCTGGTGCGGCGGATCGTGACGGTGCGCGGCGAGGAGGTGAAATTCTCGCCGCGGGAATACGCGGTGCTGCGGCTGCTGGTGCAGCACGCCGGCAAGGTGCTGACGCACAAGATGATCCTGAAGGAGGTTTGGGGCGCGGACACGGACGTGCAATACCTGCGTATCTATATCCGCGCGCTTCGGCTGAAGATCGAGCAGGACCCGGAAAGGCCGGCGCACATATTGACGGAAACCGGCGTCGGGTATCGGTTGCGGATCAATGAGACTGAAACCGGCCCGGGACCCGCCAACTGACATGGACATCGCCGACTTCCTGACGCCAGAACGCATCGTTCTCGATATCAAGCTGCGCGACAAGGCTCAATTCATCAGCGAAACCGCGCGCCTGTGCGGCAAACTGGTGCCCGGCGCGCAACCGGTGGCGGTGGAGATCGCGCTGCATGCCCGGGAACGGCTGGGTTCCACCGGCCTCGGCGCCGGGTTCGCGTTGCCGCACGCGCGAATCGAGGGCCTGGAAATCTTCGCCGGACTGCTGTTGCGGCTGGCAAAGCCGATCGGCTTTGATGCGATCGACGGCAAGCCGGTGGATCTGGCGTTCGTGCTGCTGATCCCTTTCGATCCCGCCGTGGCCCATGTCGCGGCGCTGGCAGCGATTTCACGCAAGTTTCGCGATGCCGCGCTGGTGGCGAAGCTGCGCAAGGCGGACACGCCGGCGGCGGCCTACGGGCTGCTGACCGCGGCATGACACAATCGTAATGCAACGTCGCACCGGTTCGTGAGGTTTCGCCTCCGGCAGAAGCTGACGGAGACGGTGCATGGCGAATGGCTCGGTGACCCGGCGCGGGGTTATGGCTGGCGGAGCAGCTCTTTCCACCCCATTGGCCCGGGCGGACAACACCACTGCCGCAGCGCTGCGGGAAGCCGTTCCGGCCGGGACGGTTCCAGTCATGCTGCGGGTGAATGGTGAGACAATACGGTTAAATATCGATCCGCGGGCCTCGCTGCTGGACGCGTTGCGGGAGGATGCGGGGCTGACCGGGACCAAGAAGGGCTGCGACCGCGGTGCGTGCGGTGCATGCACCGTGCATCTCGACAATCGCCGGATCGTTTCCTGCCTGACGCTGGCCGTCCGCTGCCAGGGCAAGGACATCCTGACGATCGAGGGCCTGGCGTCCGAGGGCCGCCTGCATCCGGTGCAAGCGGCGTTCATGGCTCACGATGGTTTCCAGTGCGGATACTGTACGCCCGGGCAGATCATGTCGGCCGTGGCACTGATCAAGGAAGGCCACGCCCGCGGCGAGGACGAAATTCGCGAGTGGATGAGCGGGAACATTTGCCGCTGCGGCGCCTATCCAAACATCGTGGCCGCGGTCCGCCAGGCCGCGCTGGAGGGCTGAGCGATGCAGGCTTTCACGCTCATCCGCCCCGCCGATATGAAAGCGGCCGTCGCCGCCGCATCGAAGCCGGGGTCGAGTTATATTGCCGGCGGAACGGACCTGCTGCAGCTCGCCAAGGACAATGTGGAAACGCCAGGCCAGTTGATCGACTTGGAGGCGCTGCCCCTCTCCGCCATCCACGCCCGAGCCGATCGGCTGCGGCTGGAACCGCTCGCACGCATGAGCGACGTGGCGGCGCATCCGGCCGTGGTGCGGGACTGGCCGGTGCTGTCGCAGGCGCTGCTGGCATCGGCCTCGCCACAGATCCGCAACATGGGCACCATGGGCGGCAACCTGCTGCAGCGCACCCGCTGCGGATACTTCCGCGACACCGGTTTCGCCTGCAACAAGCGGCAACCCGGCTCCGGCTGTCCGGCGATCAATGGCGAGAGCCGGATGCTGGCGATCCTCGGCGTCAGCGACAGGTGCATAGCCACCTACCCCGGCGACATGGCCGTTGCGCTGATGGTGCTTGATGCGGCAGTGGAACTGACCGGCCGGGACGGCATGCGCAGGGTCGCCATCGGCGATTTCCACAAGGAGCCGGGTGACACCCCGCACATCGAAACGGTGCTGCGGCCGGGCGAAATGATCACCGGCATCGATGTTCCCGCCCCGGCCAGGCGTTCCCATTACCTGAAAATCCGCGACCGGGCGAGTTTCGAGTTCGCCCTGGTCTCCGCCGCCGTGGCGCTGGACATCGGCGACGGCGTCATCCATTCCGCCCGCGTTGCGGCCGGCGGGGTCGGCACCAGGCCCTGGCGTTTGCCGGAGGTGGAAGCCGCACTGACCGGCAAATCGCCTGATGCCGACACGCTGAAAGCCGCCGCGGATCAGGCGGGCGCCGGTGCGAAACCCGCGAAATCGAATGCGTTCAAGGTTGTCTTGCTGAAGCGCACGGTGCTCCGGGCCCTGCAAACCGTTTCGGCTTAGGGAATACCGCCATGGCCATGATTGGCAAGCCCATCGACCGCATCGACGGTCACCTGAAGGTCACCGGCGCGGCGAAATATGCCGCCGAATTCCGCCTGCCGAACGCGGTTCATGCCGTGCTCGTGCAAAGCACGATCGCATCCGGATCGATCATGGGCTTCGACCTGAACGAAGCCGAGGGTATGCCCGGCGTGCTGGCGATCATTACGCCCGACAATGCCGGGAAGCTTCAGCATCCGGAGCATGTGCAGCAGGCGGTCGCCGGGCCGTTGCTGCAAAACAAGGACATCCTGTTCAACGGCCAGCATATCGCGGTGGTTGTCGCGAACGGCCTCGAACAGGCGCTGGCGGCGGGGGCTGCCATCCGCGTGCGGTACTCCATCGGCGAGGCGGCAACCTCGATGGACGCCCTGCTGGGCCAGGCCTATCCGCCCCGGCATTTCCGCAATGGCGAGCGGCCGCCGGATTCCAGCCGGGGCGATGCGGACGGCACGTTCAACAGCGGCGCGGTCAAGCTGGACATGACCTATGTCACCCCGGTCGAACACCACAATCCGATGGAACCGCATGCAACGATCGCGGCGTGGGATGGCGGCAAACTGACGGTTTGGTCTACGACGCAGGGCATCTCCGGTGCGCAGGCGACGCTGGCGGGTCAGTTCGGCATCGAAAAGGCCGATGTGCGCATCATCTGCCCGTATCTCGGCGGAGGGTTCGGGTCGAAGGGCAATACCTGGCCTCCGGCCACGCTGGCGGCCCTGGCGGCACGCACGGTCAGGCGTCCGGTCAAGCTGGTGCTGACCCGGGCGCAGATGTATAATTCGAACGGCTATCGCCCACGCACGATGCAAAAGCTGAAGTTGTCATCGGATATCGACGGCAAATTGATCTCGGTCCGTCATGACGGGTTCAGTTCGATGTCGCAGCCGTCTCTCGGCGAGTTCTGCGAACCGGTCGCCTTGGCCACCGAAATGCTCTACGCCTGCCCCAACGTCGCCGTGACCCACCGCCTGGTGGCCTTGAACGCGCCGTTGCCGACGTATATGCGCGCGCCGGGCGAGGCGTCCGGCGTCTTCGCGCTGGAATTGGCGATGGACGAGATGGCCGTCGCGCTGAAGATGGACCCGATCCAGTTCCGCTTACAGAACTACGCGGAAACCGACCCGCACGCGAACAAACCGTTCGCCAGCAAGGCGTTGCGCGCGTGCTACGAACAGGGTGCGAAAGCGTTCGGATGGGAAAAACGCTCCGCCGCGCCGCGATCGATGCGTGACGGCAACACCCTGATTGGCTGGGGGTTCGCCACCAGCACCTATCCAACCAACCGGCAACCCTCCGCGGTGCGCGTGCGCCTGGACCGTGCGGGCAATGTGGTGGTGCAGTGCGGGACGCAGGATATCGGTACCGGAACGTATACCGTCATGACCCAGGTGGCCGCGGACGCACTGGGCATGCCGGTGCAGCGGATTCGTTTCGAACTAGGCGATTCATCGTTTCCCTCGGCCCCGGTCTCCGGCGGCTCCATGACCGTGGCCAGCGTCGGCCCGTCCGTGCGGGCGGCCTGCGAGGCGCTGGTCGGGAAAATCAAGGATCTGGCTTTGGCCGACGGCGGCGCGGGATGGCGCGGCCAGTCGCGGGACGCGCTGCGGATCCGTGACGGAGTGGTGCTCGGCGCGGATCGGCGCGTATCCGTCGCGACGTTGCTGGAAAAATCCGGGCACCCGTTTATCGAAGCCGAACTGCTAACGAAACCCGGCGACGAAAAGCAGCACTTTTCCATGCACGCGTTCGGCGCCCAGTTCGCCGAGGTCCGGGTCGATCCGGACCTCGGCGAAATCCGGGTCAGCCGCTTCGTCGGCGCCTTCGACGCCGGCCACGTTCTGAACACCAAAACCGCCCGCAGCCAGTTGATCGGCGGCATCACCTACGGGATCGGCATGGCGCTGCTGGAGGAAACCCTGATCGACAGCGAAACCGGGCGCGTAGTCAACGCCAACGTCGCGGAATACCTTATGCCGGTGAACGCCGACATCCCGGACATCCAGACGATTATCGTTGCGAATGACGACACCAACTCCAACCCGCTGGGCGCCAAAGGAATCGGCGAGTTGCCCATGGTGGGAGTTGCCGCCGCCATCGCCAACGCGGTCTATCACGCAACGGGCGTGCGGGTGCGCAAGGTGCCGATCCGTATCGAGGATGTATTGGTGTAAGGGGTGTCCTACTTGACGATGATGGCGTATCTGCACCTGGCGATTGTTTTCCGCTGCGGGTGTACCGTTGATTGGCCGGCAGATAGGTTAGGTAGTTAGGCGACGCCTAAAAGTTGCCGCTTCGGCCGCCCCACCGCGTCCTCATAACCGTCATGGCCCGGCTTGTCCGGGCCACCCACGCCCGCACCTTCCGCGACAGGTGGTCCGGACAAGCCGGGCCATGACGGAACGATTTCGAACGCCCGCTTCCCGGTGTGGCCGATGGCGTTCCGGATCGTTATCGATGCTCGCTTGCCACGCGCCCCGGTCTTCATTATGCGCGGCGCATGCCCGATCCGAACGACTCGGCCGAAGCCGAACTTCGCCGCCTGCTGGACATCATGGCCGCTTTGCGCCAACCGGAGACGGGCTGTCCCTGGGACAAGATCCAGAGCTTCGATACGATCGCGCCCTATACGATCGAAGAAGCCTATGAAGTCGCCGATGCCATCGCCCAGCGGGATTTCGCCGCGCTGCCGGATGAGCTCGGCGACCTGCTGTTCCAGGTCGTCTACCACGCCCGCATGGCCGAGGAAGCCGGGCTGTTCGGCTTCGCCGATGTGGCCAGGAGCATCAGCGACAAGATGATCCGCCGCCATCCGCATGTGTTCGGCGACGCCTCCGCCCGGAATGCGCGTGAACAGACCTCGGCCTGGGAAGTGCAGAAATCGGCCGAGCGCGCCGCCCGCCTACAGTCAGGCGCCCTGGCCGGCGTGCCGGTTGGCTTGCCGGCCCTGACCCGCGCCGTGAAGCTGACCACCCGCGCCGCCCGGGTCGGCTTCGACTGGCCCGACGCCGATCAGGTGCTGGCGAAACTGGACGAAGAAATCCGCGAGCTTCGCGCCGAACTTCCGGCCGCCGATCCCGTCCGTCTGACCGACGAGGTGGGCGACCTGCTGTTCGTGCTGGCGAATTTGGCCCGAAAGCTGGACCTCGACCCGGAAATCTGCCTGCGCCACGCAAACGACAAGTTCGCGCGCAGGTTCAATGCGATGGAGCGGGGATTCGAGGCAAAAGGTGTCAGCCTGCCGGAACTATCGTTGGATCGGATGGAGGCTGGTTGGCAGCAGGTGAAGGCGGAAGAACGGGAAAAGGACGACGTGCTTCGGTAGGTGTAACAATTACGCGAGCATGCAGGATCACCTGAACTTGTTCGCCTGAATGGTGATAAAGACGCCTAGCCGCACAACCCTGGCGGTAGGATGTGCTTAGGTGAGCCTACAAAGCGGTATCATAGATCAACGATGTCCCGCGCTTCCGCGGCGCCGTCGGCACGGATGACGCGCATGTCCCGGATACGTTCGTTCTATCGCGGTTTTCAGTCATCCCTGATGCGGTCGTCCGTGCGAAGCAGGACGCTCGGTATCATGATCTGCGTCTGCGGCATGTTGCTGGGAACCGAGGCCTGGCAGGTTTGGCGCGTGTACGATGCCAACATCCGGCAAACCGAGGCGATCACCTCGAACACGGCACAAATGCTGGCCGAGCAGGCGCAAACCACTCTCAAGACAGCCGACACCATCGTCGCCAGCCTGGTCGAACGGGTGGAAGCCGAGGGCACCGGACCTGAAGCCAAAACCCGCCTCTACCATTTGATGACATCGCTCGCCGCGGCGCTTCCGGCGATCCACGAAATGGGGATCATGGACAGTCATGGCGACGCGGTGGTCAAGTCGCTGGTGGCGAACACGGCCGGCCTGAACTATGCGGAGCGGGAGTATTTCCGCCATCACGCCACGCATGCCGACCGCGACCCGTTCATCGGCGAGCGAATCAAAAGCAAGATCGACGGAGCCTCCAGCATTACCGTGACGCGGCGGTTCAACAAGCCGGACGGCAGCTTTGGCGGCGTCGTGGTGACCAGCGTTTCGTTGGCGTTCTTCCAACGGCTGTTCGACCAGATGCGAGCCAAGTCGGGAGGCATCATCTCGTTGCTGTCCGATGACGGGACCATTCTCGTTCGCAGCCCTGCCCTGCCGCGGGAGGTTGACGTGTCCGGCAGCGCACTGCGGCAGCGGATGCGCGAACAACCAGGCGATGGCAGCCTTGCGTATCAATCCATGGTCGACGGTGTGAAGCGGCTTGGCTCGTACCGGCATCTGAACCAGTTCCCGTTGAGCACTCTGGTTTCTCAGTCCGTGTGGGATATTCAGGCTTCCTTGCGTGCCGAATTGGCATCGCACGCAATCATCCTGGCCTGCGTCATGGTCGTCGTGATCGGCCTGGGCGGACGCGCTATCACCGCCACCAACATGCTCGCCGCGCAGGCCATGCAGGACAGCCTGACCGGCCTGGCCAACCGCCGCTGCTTCGACGACAGGATTGGGCGGGAGATGCAGCGTGCCGCGCGGTCCGGCCAGCCGGTCTCGGTTATCATGATCGATATCGACCACTTCAAGGACTACAACGACTGTTATGGGCACCCGGCGGGGGACGAGTGCCTCCGCACGGTCAGCAGCGCGATCGAGCGCTGTCTGCCAAGGGCCGGCGAGCTCGCCGCGCGCTATGGCGGCGAGGAGATCGCCGTGCTTCTGCCGGGTAGCGACGGGCGAAATGCCGCCGGCCTTGCTGACAGAATGCAACAGGCAGTACGCGGCTTGGCGGTGCGTCAAGCGCCTTACATTGGCGGGGTCGTCACGTTCAGTGCCGGTGTCGCCACACGCGTCCCCGGGCCGGAGGCGGGCGAAGCGCAGGCGTTGATCGAGATGGCCGATACGGCGTTGTACGCGGCAAAGGCGGCGGGGCGGAATTGGGTCGAATTGTGCCAAACCGCCCTGCGGGCCGCGTCCGCAGAAACATCGGACCCGGTGCCGGTTCCGTTTCCGGCCTAACCCGATGGATCGCCGCCAGCCTCATCGCGAGGCTCGAGGCGAAGGCGCGCGGGAAACTCGACCCCGTCGTAGATCTCGGCCAGCGGCAATGTGACGCCGATCGCGGGCAGGTTCGCAGTCCGCTCGATCCCTTCGACAACGTTGCGGACCCACTTTCGATCCGTATCGCGATCCCAGATGATGACCTCCGGCGCGTTCGATTCGACAACCATGATGTACTCCAGGGTGTCGACCTGCCTGTATTCAGACAGTTTTTCAAACGTGTCGAAGTCGCGCGCGGTCGGGGACAGCACCTCGGCGACCATACGAGGGGAGGCAGCCTTCAAGCCGTCCGGGTCCCGCCGCCCGCAGTCGACGCCTGCGTCCGGCCGCCGGATTTGCCCGGGTAGCGTTTCAATGCTGCCATCCCCCTTGAACGGGCGGCAGCCGGTTCCGCGCAATTGTCCGCGCAATTCGGCCAGCAAGTTCACGACGATGTCATCGTGAACATTTCGCGCACCAGCCATCATGCGCACTGGGAAGCCACCCACGAGTTCGTATCGCTCCGGCTGGCGGGATTGGCACGCTAAGAACTGGTCAATCGTCCAAGACTTCGGCGCCGCGTCGGACATCGCTGATCCTGCTTGCTTGAGCGGTCCAATACCAAACCGCGTTGAGTTTGAAACATGGGCACGGTCGCCACCGCCGTCCTGGCGGGCGCAGGTCCGCCATCCACTCCTTTCATTATACAAGCAAAAGGCGTGGCTGCCGACCTTCGTCGGCATGACGATGCGGCGCGGGCCGAGGGTCGAAGTCAACGCGGACCGGTATAATCTAGCCGAACCGGGGCGTCCGCGGGAAGCCGTTCGGCGGCAGCTTCCCGGCGGTCCCGCGCTCGCCCAGCCACGGCCGCAAATCGGTCTCTGTCCGCACGCGGTCGCCCAGCCGCCAGCTCAGCCCGTCCTCCAGCCGGAACACCTTCGCATCCGCCAGGCCGCCATCGTGATAACGCTGCAGGATCACGCCCGAGCCGCGCGTCAGTTCCGGCACCTGATCCAGCGGGAACACCAGCAGCTTGCGGTTCTCGCCGATGACTGCGACGTGGTCCCCGTCGCAGGGGACACACAGTGCCGCCTCCTCGCCCGGCTTGACGTTCAGCACCTGCTTGCCGGTACGCTTTTCCGCGCTCAGCTCCCCGGCTGCCACGATGAACCCGCGGCCGGTGTTGGAGGCGATCAGGTACCGCGTCCCCTCCACCGCCAGGAACAGCGCGGTCACGTCGTCCTCGTTCGCCATTTCCGCCAGCAGCCGCACCGGCTGGCCGTCGCCACGCCCGCGCGGCAGTTCGCCGGCCTTCAAAGTGAACGCCTTGCCATTGGTCGCCAGCAACGTCAGCCGATCGGCTGTCTGGCAGGGGAGCAGCAGCTTGAGCTTGTCGCCTTCCTTGAACTTCAGCTCGCCCGGTTCGGCAACCGCCCCCCTGACTGCCCTGATCCAGCCCTTCTCCGACAGGATCACCGTTATCGGCTCGCGCTCGATGTAGGCATCGAAGTTCACTTCCACCGCCGCCGGCGCGACACCCAGTTCGGTGCGACGATCGCCCAGCGGGCCGGAGCCGAACTTCTTGCGGATGTCGCCGATTTCCTCGGTGATACGGGTCCAGCGCAGCTTTTCGTCTGCCAGCAGCGCGTGCAGGTCCTTGCGCTCCTTGCTCAGGTTCTTGTGCTCCTTGCGGATTTCCATCTCTTCCAGCTTGCGCAGGCTGCGCAGGCGCATGTTCAGAATCGCCTCGGCCTGCACGTCGGTCAGTTCGAAGCGGGCGATCAGGCGCGGCTTGGGCTGCTCCTCCTCCCGGATGATGCGGATCACCTCGTCGAGGTTGAGGTAGACCAGCAGATAGCCGTCGAGGATCTCGATCCGCCGGTCGATCGCCGCCAGGCGGTGGTTGGAGCGGCGGACCAGCACCTCATGCCGGTGATCGAGCCAGCTTCGCAGCACCTCCGGCAGGCCCATCACCCGCGGCGTGCGGGTCTTGTCCAGCACGTTCATGTTCAGCGGGAAGCGGCTTTCCAGCGCGGTGGCGCGGAACACTGTTTCCATCAGCACTTCCGGTTCGGCGCCGCGAGTCTTGGGCTCCAGCACCAGGCGGATGGTGTCGCTGCTTTCGTCGCGGATGTCGCCGAGCAGCGGCAGCTTCTTGTCCTCCATGAGCTGAGCGACCTGTTCGATCAGCTTGGATTTCTGCACCTGGTAGGGGATCTGGGTGACGACGATGAACCAGGTGCCGTGCTTGCCCTTCTCGACTTCCCACTTGGCGCGGACGCGGAAGCCGCCGCGGCCGGTTTCGTAAGCGGCCAGCAGCGCCGCCTGGTCCTCGACCAGCACACCGCCGGTGGGGAAATCCGGGCCGGGCATGTGCTTCAGCAGATCCGCCGTGGTGGCTTGCGGGTTCTGGATCAGGTGGATCGCCGCGGCACAGATCTCACCGGCGTTATGCGGCGGGATGGAGGTCGCCATGCCGACGGCGATCCCGGCGGCGCCGTTGGCCAGAAGGTTGGGGAAGGCGCCGGGCAGAACGATGGGTTCGGATTCCTCGCCATCGTAGGTCGGGCGGAAATCGACAGCGTCCTCATCGATGCCGGCGAGCATCGCCTGTGCGACCTCGGTCAGGCGGGCTTCGGTGTAGCGCATGGCGGCGGGGTTATCGCCGTCGATATTGCCAAAATTGCCCTGGCCCTCGACCAGCGGGTAGCGTGCGGCGAAATCCTGCGCCATGCGGACCATGGCGTCGTAGATCGAGGCGTCGCCGTGCGGATGGTATTTACCCATGACGTCGCCGACGACGCGGGCGCATTTCTTGAAGCCGGAGGTCGGGTCGAGCCGCAACTGGTGCATCGCGTAGATCAGCCGGCGATGCACCGGCTTCAGCCCGTCGCGCACATCCGGCAAGGAGCGCGACATGATGGTGGACAGCGCGTACGCGAGGTAGCGCTCCGACAGCGCGTCCTTCAGGTGGGTTTCCTGGATCGTGCCGATAAGATCATCCGGCATGGGTCTGTCCATCGTCCTTTTGCAACTGTTCGGCCAGCGCCGAGACTCGGTCGTATAGCATCTGCCGGGCCTGAGGCAGAGGACGATGCTGATTCCCGAACGCATCCCGCGCGAGAAAATGCCCGGTCAGGCGCAACCCGTCCCGCCATTGCGCCGCGTCGGGAACACCGGCACCCCGCAGAAAACCCGGCAGCGGCAGTAGCCGCGAGGCCCACTGCCCCGCCGCGTCGCGCGACACCGCCCGGCCGGTCCGGGGCGATACATGGACAAGGTCCGCCGCCCGTCCGGTCACCGCGCACGCCGACAGATCCAGCCCGTACCCGAGATCGGCCAGCACCACCGTCTCCCACAGGACCACGTCGGTCAGCAATGATTCGCCAAGCGGCAGGCGGGGGATCAGGCTCAGCAGCCCGCCGAAGATGCGCGGCTGCGGCACCCGTTCGGGCAGCGCGCCCTCGGCCACCGCGCAGATCGCAGTCAGCATGGCCAGCGGCAGCGCCTCCTGCATTGCGTTCGCGGCGCCGGGATGGATCATCTCGCCGGTGAAGCTGCCGAGCTGGTCGGACAGCCGCGCCGTCCATTGCACTTGCACTAAGTTACCCGTCTGCCAGGTCGCCGCCTTACCGCGTGAGGCGCCCCCGCGGGCGAGACCGCGATGCAGGCCGTGCGCCTCGGTCATCACGGTGGCGACGGCATCGCCCTCGCCATACGGCCGGGCGTCTAGCACGATCGCGGGCGCGTCCCATTCCATCGGTTTGTCTGCACTCCCGTCGCCATTGCCCCTCCTGAACGATGCGCTTAGCGTGCGGCCATCGATCGGACCTGAAGCATGCCTCAGATTCGCCGGAACATCATGTTCGACCCGATGCGTATCGACATGGCAACGGGGCCGGGTTCCCTGTTCAGTTCGCCGCTGCGCAATCTGGGCTTCGGCGTGCTGTATATGGTCGTCGTCATGGTGCTTGGCGTCATCAGCTACATGGCGGCCGGCTGGTCGTTCGGCGATGCCGTGTACATGGTCGTCATCACGGTCTACACCGTCGGCTACGGCGAAACCATCCCGATCGACACGGTGCTTCTGCGCAGCATCACACTCTGCGTCATCGTCCTCGGCTGCACCGGCATGCTGTTCCTGACCGGTGCGCTGGTGCAGTTCATCACGCTCAATGAAATCAACCGGGTCTTCGGGATCAAGCGCATGAGCACTCAGATCGACCGCTTGCGGGATCATGTCATCATCTGCGGCTTCGGACGCATCGGGACCATGCTGGCGCGGGAACTGCGCAGCGCCCGCACCCGGTTCGTCGTCATCGAGCAAGGCGACGCGGAGGTGGCACAGGCGCGGGAGCTTGGCTATCTCTGCCTGCACGCCGACGCCACCAACGAGTCGGCGCTGCTTGCCGCGGGCGTCGAGCATGCCAGGACACTAGCCACGGTCTTGTCGAGCGACGCGGCGAACGTGTTCATCACCCTCAGCGGACGCAGCCTCAATCCGAAGCTGACTATCATCGCGCGCGGCGAACTGCCCAGCACCGAGGGCAAGCTGATCCTGGCCGGGGCGAACAAGGTTGTCCTGCCCGCCCATATCGGCGCCGAGCGGATCGCCGAGATGATCCTGTATCAGGAGACCGCGAAGTTCATGCATGAATCGGACCGGATGAAGGACTTCGAGAAGGTCCTGCTCGGCCTTGGGCTCGACATGGACGTGATGGTCGCCGAGCCGGGCAGTCCGGCCATCGGCAAGACGATCGAAGCGGTCGAGCAGGACGGCGGCGGGGCGTTCTTCGTCGTGCAGATCAACCGCCGCACCGGTCAGGTGATCACCGGCCCGGACCCGTTCACCGTCATCGAGGACGGCGACGGCCTGGTGCTGGTCGGTCGGGGCGCGCGGGAGCGGGCGCTCAGCGGCTTGTTCGAGGCGCGCGGCAGGGCTGGCGCCGAGGCGTCGGAGTCGTAGGGCAGTTTCATGGCCGGGCGGACGCGCCCGGCCATGACGGTGAGCGCGGGTTCGGCTCAGCCCCTTCGCGCCGGCGCCCCGTCCGCCGCCAGCACGGCCACCGCACAGGATGCCAGCCGCGTCCGCGTGCTGTCGGCCCGGCTGGTCAGAATGATCGGCACCGCGGCGCCGAGCACGATGCCGGCGGCGTCGGCCACGCCCGAGTAGATCATCTGCTTGGCCAGCATGTTTCCGGCCTCCAGATTCGGCACGATCAGGACATCGGCATTGCCGGCGACCGTCGAATCGATCCCCTTGGTCATCGCCGCCACCGCACTGATCGCATTGTCGAATGCAAGCGGCCCATCGAGCACCCCGCCCTTGATCTGACCGCGATCCGCCATCTTGCACAGCGCCGCCGCGTCCAGTGTGGAGGGTATCGCCGCCGTCACCGTCTCCACGGCCGACAGCAGCGCCACCTTCGGCCTGGCCACGCCGAGCGCGATGGCGAGGTTGATCGCATTCTGCACGATATCAACCTTTTCCATCAGCCCGGGCGCGATGTTGATGCCGCCATCGGACACCACCAGCAATTTACCCGTCGAGGCGACCAGCATCACATAGGCATGGCTGATCCGCCGGGCGGTGCGCAGTTGGTTTTCCTTCCGCATCACCTCATGCATCACTTCGTCGGTGTGCAGGCTGCCCTTCATCAGCGCCTTGACGATGCCGTCGCGGGCGAGGCCGGCCGCGGTCTCGGCGGCGGCGTGCGAATGCGGCGCATCGACGATCCGGACGCCGGTCAGATCAAAGCCCTCGGCCAAAGCGAGCGCGCGGATACGGTCTTCGGGGCCGACCAGCACCGGCTCGATGAAGCCGGCCGCGGCGGCCTGGAGAGCGCCTTCAAGGCTATCGTGATCGCAGGGATGAACGATCGCGGTCGGCAGCGCCGGCAATTTGGAAGCGCGTTCCAGCAAGGCCGTCAGCGCTGCGTGATGCACCACCGACACCTCCGGCAGCGGCATGCGCTCGCGGCGGATCTTCTCAGTCGGGGCAACCACCTCGGCGGTGCCGGTGATGACGTCCTCGTTATTCTGGTTGGTGCAGAGGCAGTCCAGCACCACACGATTTTTCTCGGCGTCCTTGGAGCGGACCGTCACCTTGACCGTCAGCATGTCGCCCGGCTTGACCGGACGGCGGAACCGCAGGTCCTGGCCGAGATAGATCGTGCCCGGCCCCGGCAGGATGTTGCCGAGCACCGCGGAGAACAGCGAGCCGCCAAGCATCCCGTGGGCGACGATGCCGTGAAATAACGAACGTTCGGCGTAGGCCTGGTCGAGATGGGACGGGTTCACGTCGCCCGAAACGTTGGCGAACAGTTCGATATCAGACTGGGTGAACGCGCGGTCGAGCTGAGCGCTGTCGCCGATCCGCAGTTCATCGAATGTGCGGTTTTCAATAAAGCCGCCAGCACTGCTGCTGCCCGGAAGCGGACAGGTTTCGGCGCGAGGGGCAAGTTCCATCATATCCATTATCAGATGACCCGGGTGAAGGTTGGCCGTGGCGAGGCGGAGACAAACGTCGGCCGCCCTTTGCAAGCAGGGTGTGAAAACGCGAGTACGAAAGGCATACCGGTGAAATCCTTCCGATACTACCAAGTAAGGGTGTGGGTCTGCGTCAGACGCTCTGGCGGGAGACGGTGGCGGCGATCAGCCATGCCTGACGGCGGGGTCGAAACACCCGCGAACGATCGTGCACTTGCGTCATTCCATAATCCTTCGGACATGCCGGTTCATGCCGGCGGAGGGGCGAAGGACGTTCCCTGCTTGCTGCATTGCAACATACACGGTCCACGGATCGAAGGCAAAGATATTCTGTAGATACAGATCCCGGAAAAGGTTACCGGTTCCGCTTGACAGACGTTAAATTTCGGCGGGTCGGGTATAATTCCAGGTCAGCACCGTGATTCGGTCAGGGCTTCGGTGCCGTATCGGGCGCCGTATGAATGTCGACCATCAGCTCGTTGCCCAGCGTTTCCAGCCCCTCGCGCACCGCGTGCGCGGCCTCGGCATCGGGCGCGCGCAGCAGTGCCGTGACGCGGAACAGGGTTTCGCCGCTGAACGAGCCGCTGACGACACCGGTCGTCAGTTCCTCGATGTTGACGCCGCAGCCCCACAGGATTTGCGTGATGTCGCGCACGATGCCGGGACGGTCGTTGCCGACGACCTCCAGCGCCAGCCGCGGCTCGGGAGCCGTCGCGGCGGCTTGCTCCGACCCGCTTTGCACCAGGATGCGCAGTCCCTGCCCTTCCAGCGCCTGCAAATCCGCGAGCAGCGAGTCGGGCGCGTCCACCAGCGCGATGCCGGCGAACTGACCGGCGAGGCGCGCCATCCGGCTCTCCAGCCAGCTTCCGCCATGCGCCGCCACGGTCTCCGCCAGCGTGCGCACGAGGCCCGGCCGATCGGCGCCGATGACAGTCAGGATCAGGGAAGCCATGGTTCAGCGGTCCTCCGCGTTACGTCGCGGCAGACATACCGGCTCCCCGGCCGATCGGCCAGCGCCGCGACCGGCCGTGCACGCCTCCCATACGGCGGCAACATTGCAAATCGTGCCCGGCCATGCTTCTAACCCGGCCCTGGAGGAACTGTTCCCAATGTCCAAGTTCGTGTCCGGCCGGCATTTTCTGCAAACCCCGGGGCCGACAAACCTGCCTGACCGCGTGCTGCGGGCAATGGACCGCAACGCCATCAACCATCGCGGACCGGAGTTCGGTGCGCTGGGGCGGGAGATCGTGGCCAAGCTGCGCCTGGTGTTCCAGACCTCGGCGACGATCGGGATTTTTCCCGCCTCCGGCACCGGCGCCTGGGAAGCCGCGCTGGTCAACACGCTGGTCCCCGGCGACCGGGTGCTGATCAGCCGCACCGGCCAGTTCTCCCATCTCTGGGAGCAGATGGCGCTGCGCTTCGGCCTCGATGTGGCGACCCTGGAAACCGACTGGCGCCGCGGCGCCGATGCCGCGGCGATCAACGAGGTGCTGGATCACGACCGGGAACACCGGATCAAGGCGGTGTTCGCGGTCCATAGCGAGACCTCCACGAGCTGCATGACCGACATTCCGGCGGTTCGGGCGGCGATGGATCGTGCGTCGCATCCGGCGCTGCTGATGGTGGACTCGATCTCCTCGCTCGGCTGCGCCGACTACCGGCACGACGAATGGGGCGTCGACGTCACGATCGCCGGGTCGCAGAAGGGGCTGATGGTGCCGCCCGGGCTATCCTTCACCGCGATCAGCGACAAGGCGTTGTCGGCGGCGCGTGCCGGCGGAGCGCACCGGTCGTATTGGGATTGGGAGCCGTTGGTCACCTCCAACAAGACCGGCTTCTTCCCGTACACGCCCGCGATGAACCTGCTGTTCGCGTTGAACGAGGCGCTGGACATGCTGGCCGGGGAAGGTCTTGCCAACGTCTTCGCCCGCCATGCCCGCTATGCGCAGGCGACTCGGCTGGCCGCCGCCGCCTGGGGTTTGGAACTGCAATGCGCCGATCCGGCGGCGTATGCGCCGGGCGTGACGGCGATACGGACGCCGGAGGGCCACAGCGCCGACAGGCTGCGCGACGTGATCCTGGAGCGGTTCAACATGAGCCTCGGCAACGGCCTTGGCCGGCTGGCGGACCGGGTTTTCCGTATCGGTCACATGGGGGACCTCGGGACGCTGTCGCTTGCCGGCACGCTGGCGGGGGTGGAGATGGGGCTGCAAGCGGCCAGCGTTCCGCATAACCCCGGCGGCGTTCAGGCCGCCATGAATTTCCTGGCATCCCCGGGCCGATCGGCGTGATCCGGACTGTCGTTGCCGATCCACAACAGATCGCACCGCCGCACGCCGTGATCGACCGCGAACGCTGTCATGGCCCGGCTTGTCCGGGCCACCTGTCGCGGCACGCGCTGGCGGGGGCGCCCCGGACAAGCCGTATATGCACTAACTTAACTGGCGTGGCACCGGACTCTCCGTCGTTTCATGGCCGGCCTTGCCGCCACCAGCCCCGCAGGTCGTGGGTGGCCGGGCCAAGCACCGTGGCTATCCGGATAAAGGGGCACGCGGAGCACGGCGTTCTCCCCGTTCGTCACGGCCCGGCTCGTCCGGGCCACCCCCGCAAGCAGGTGCCGCGACAGGTGGCCCGGACAAGCCGGGCCATGACGGCGAGGGAACGAGGACCGGGGCAAACTTTTCCGTCCTTTCGCCTTATCCTGATAGCTGCTGGGCCAAGGTCGGCCATGACACGGGGGCAACATCTTAGCGCAAGTCCGCTTACGTTGATGCCTCTGCGGACAAGCCGGGCCAGGCCGGACCGCTTTCGGGTCGCTTCGACCCTGGATCGGTATCGCGCCTGATGCGCGGATCGCCCCTGGCCATCTTCCTGGTTTTCCTGCGCCTGGGATGCACCAGCTTCGGCGGACCCATCGCGCATCTCGGCTATTTTCGTGCCGAGTTCGTCGCCAGGCGCGAGTGGCTGTCCGAGGCGACCTTCGCCGACATCGTCGCGCTGTGCCAGTTCATGCCGGGGCCGGCCTCCTCGCAGACCGGCATGGCCATCGGCCTGTTGCGCGGCGGCCCGCTCGGCATGATTGCCGCCTGGCTGGGGTTCACGTTGCCGTCCGCCCTGCTGATGACCGGTTTCGCCTATGCCCTCGGCGCCATCGGCGACCTGTCGGATGCCGGATGGCTGCACGGGCTGAAGCTGGTCGCCGTCGCGGTTGTCGCGCAAGCGGTCTGGGGCATGGGACGAAGCCTCGCGCCGGACCGCGCGCGGGCGAGCCTCGCGGTCGCGGCCTGCCTGATGTGTCTCGCGGTCCCGTCCGCCCCGGGCCAGATCGGCGCGATTGTCCTGGGCGCGGCGGTCGGGATCGCGGCGCTGCCGCGGGTCGCGAATCCCTGCGTCGAGACCGCGGCCCTACATATCCGCGTACCGCGTTGGGCCGCGGTAACCCTGTTGACGCTCTTCCTTGTCCTGTTGTTCGGTCTGCCCTGGCTGGCGGATGCCTCCGGGAACCACGCCGTCGCGCTGGTGGATACGTTCTACCGCGCAGGGTCGCTGGTGTTCGGCGGCGGTCATGTGGTGCTGCCGCTGTTGCAGGCGTCGGTCGTGGCGCCGGGCTGGGTGGACCCGGACACGTTCCTGGCGGGATACGGCGCGACGCAGGCGATGCCCGGACCGTTGTTCAGCTTCGCCGCCTTCCTTGGCGCCGTTGAAGCGCCGGGTCCGAACGGCTGGATCGGAGCGCTTATAGCGACGATCGCGATCTTCGCCTCGTCGTTCCTGCTGATCGGCGGGCTGCTGCCGTTCTGGGACACGCTGCGCCACCGGCCGAACGTGCGGGCGGCGATGCGCGGCGTGAACGCGGCGGTTGTCGGGGTGCTGCTGGCGGCGCTGTTCACGCCGGTCTGGACCGGGACGATCCGGACGCGGGCCGATTTTGCCGTCGCGCTGGTCGCGTTCGTGCTGTTGACGCTTTGGAAACTGCCGCCGTGGTGTGTCGTCGCCATCGGGGCATTCGCCGGTTGGGATATGGCTTCGATGGGGGTCTTCGGATAATCTTTTGTCCCGGCTCAGTTTCCTGCGTGCCCGAGTCGCGGGTGCTGATCTGCAAGCCATTGGATGCTGGAGCTCATGATCGCTGTCGCCATCCTTCTGCCCTGGCTATCCCTCCTCATCGGCGGACACGTGTTCCGGGCCGTCCTGTGCCTGCTGTTGCAAATCACGCTGCTCGGTTGGATCCCCGCCGCCATCTGGGCCGTCCTGGTGGTCAACGCCGATCGGCGGGACGCGCAATATCGGCAGATGCTGAAGATGCTGCACGGGCGGTAGGGCGGGGGCTGAGAACAGGCGAGGGCGGCCGTGGCGCCGTGTCGTGGCCGGGGTTGGCCCCATGGCTATCAGGATATGGGGCCAACCGGAGAACGACATTCTCTCCTCACCGTCATGGCCCGGCTGGTCCGAGCCACCTGTCGCGGCACAGTGCGGCAGGGGTGGCCCGGACAAGCCGGGCCATGACGGGGGCAGCGGATCAGGTCTCGGTGATCGTTGCGTACTGGCTGCCGGGCAGGTTCGGCTCGTTGGGCGTGACGCCGTAATTGATCCGCAGGTGCCCGCTGGCCACGTCCGCACTCGAAAAGCCGGCAAGAACGAAGCTTGCCGCCTGATGTCCGGGCGCGGTGAACAGAAAGTCGAGCCCGGTGTATCCCGCCGCTCCCTCATTGTTCAGCAGGCTCAGGCTGAAATCAGTCGCATCGACCCCCCATACCGTCGCCGTGTCGCCCGCATGGAAGTTCACGATGGTGGAGAACGTCGGCGCGCTGGCGTTGCGGTCGTCCAGAAAGAAGGTGTCGTCGCCGGTGCCGCCAACCAGGAAGTTGGAGTTGGTGGAGCCGTCGAGGACGTTGTTTCCGTTAGCTCCCGCGACGCTCAGCGCGTCCATGCCGGACCCGCTGCGGATGAACACGTTCGGGACCGATGCGGTGATATTCAGGTTGTCGGGCGTGATGTTGATATACTCGTAGTCGATGCCGGCGACAGGGCCGGAATAGGGTGTCGCCTGAACCGCGGTCGTGCTGCCCTTCGTGGTGTCGTCGACGACGAAATAGGCCGGCACGAGGGACGGACTGGCGCCCACCGGATCCCATCCAAGGACGTTCATCACGGCCATGTCGGTGGCCGAGATCGTTCCGGGGTCGCCGGGACCGCCCGGGCCGAACGCGTCGCCGGACGTGGCGTTCCAGTCGGCGAGGTCCTGGCCGTCGAACGCGCCGGAAGTACTCACCGAGTTATGGAATTGCGTCAGCAAGGTCGTTCCGCCAACCGAGAAGTATGCCGGCAATCCATCCGCCCCGCCGGTATAGTCGCGCACGCCGGGAGCGGAGTATCGGAACAGATCCATCGGGCCCCACAAACCGTTCTGGACGCCGAGTCCGCCGATGCGTCCCATGGCGCCCTCGCTGATTTCGTGCTCGAGCACGCCGGCGGCGTCCGCCCCGTATGTCCAGTTCAGGTTCGAGTTCAGAACGACGCTGTCGTCCGTCGTGCTGTCCGGGCCATGCAGGCCCAGGATCTCCGCCATGCCGGCCGGGAGGGTGAAGCCAGCCCCGCCGCTCGGGTCGGTTGCCGGCAGCGAGGCGACCGCGGCCAACTGATCGGCCGTCGTGGCGTGCGCCCGCAAGGCGCCGGCCAGGGTGGCGTAGCTGACGTGATCGAGGTTGTAGAAGCTGTTCTGGCCTGAAAACGCGCTGCTGAGCGGCGCGAGGTTGAAGCTCATGTTCAGGGTGACGGTGTTGCTGAAATGAGTTTGATAAAAGTTCTCTGCCGCAATGATCGCGTCCTGGAACGCCGCCGTCACTCCACTGCCGAAAGTATTGTTGAAGACGATGCCGCTGCCGGACAAGGTGACGGTATCGCTTGTTGTGCCGCCCGCCAGAATCGCCGTGTCCGGGGCCGATGGTTGATCGTCCCCGGCCGAGCCGGAAACCGAATTGTCGTTATCCCCCGGAATACCGTGTTTCAAATGGGATTTTGGCAAATCTGGCATGAAGTCCTCCGTTCGCGCGAAGAGGCGCCGGATGGGCCGGACATCCCCGCGGCCCGCGCCGGCGTTGGCGCTTCGGCACACTATAAATTATTTCGTGTAGTTCCAGAGGGCATGTTTACTCAGAACGCCGTCGCAGCCACAATCAGCGGAGTTGATCAACTATACGAGTACTGTCACGGAAATCGGCAATGTCGCCGGGGCGTGACGCCGATCACCTGCAACCACAAGGACGATTTGATGTCGCATCGTATGCGCGGATAAGCAAAACGCCCGGGAAACCCCGGGCGCTGCAAGTCGTTGACAGACGAAATTAGTAACCCGGCGGATAATATCCCGGAGGTGCCGCGTAATAAGCCGGGGGCGCCGCGTAGTAGACGGGCGGCGGCGCATACACCACCGGGGGCGGCGGCGCGTAAGCCTGGGACGCGATAACACCGCCCACAACCGCCGCCGCGCCGAGGCCGAGCAACGCGCCGGCAACGCCAGGGCCGCGCCAGCCGCCGTGATAATGACCATAGCCGCCGTGCCAACCGTAGCCGCCATGACCGCGCCACTCGGCGTGGGCGGCCACGGGGGCGGCCAGCAATCCGGCCGCGACGGGCGCCGCGATCAGCAGGGACTTGAAGCGCCTCATGGCGATAACTCCTCTTTGAACACGATCTTACGGTGGAGATCGGGCATGGCCGGAATGCGGCAAGACCGCGATCGTTTGATGGTCCTGAATTAACCTTCCGTCACCGCCCGTTGGCGGCAGCGTCCGGCGGCCACAGCGCGGCGTGCCACCGCATGGCGATCGCCGCCGTCAGCACCAGCCCGGCTATGCAGTAGGCGGATGCGGTGGCGGCAAAGCCGAACCGCTCGATCAGGCCACCGGCCGCGAGCAGGCCAAGCGGCAGCCCGTAGATCGCCAGCATCCGCACCCCCATCACCCGGCCGCGGAATTTCGCCCCCGCGCCGTGCAGCAGCATCACCGCCATCGGCACCATGCACAGGCTCTGAGCGAAACCGGCGCAGACCAGGGCGATGCGGCCGCCGTTGATCCCGGGAACGTGGATGAACACCAGAAGCATCACATACCACCAGAATGTGAACACCAGCATCATCCGCGCCGGCCGGATCGCGCGCCCCGCCATGCTGACGGCGATCGAACCGATCAGCGAGCCTGCCGCGAAGCTGGCCACCAGCGAACCCAGCCCGGTCTGGCCGGCGTGGTAGATGTCCCTCGCCACATAGGGCAGCAGGCCGAGGGTCAGCGGAAACGCCGTCAGGTTCACCAGGAACGCCAGCCACATCGCGGCCAGGGAGGCTGGGGTGTCCCAGACATAGGCCAGCCCCTCCCGCAGGTCGCGCCAGAAGGACAGCCGCGTCATGGTGACGGCCGTGCGCGGCGCACCCACGCCGAGGGTCAGCAGGCAGCCTCCGGCATAGAACGCGGTGATGAAGACGTAGGCGGGCGCCATGCCGAGCAGGGCGAACAGCCCTGCCCCGGCCAGCGCACCCATGACACGCGCCGAATCGACCGTGGTTCGCGCGAGGCCGGTCGCCGCCATCAACCGGTCGCGCGGCATGATCTCCGCCACCAGGGCGTTGCGTGTGGCCAGGTCCGAGGGTCGGATCAGCCCCGCCACGGTGGCGACGGCGAACACCGCCAGCGGCGTCTGCATCCCGGCGAACGCAAGCCCGGTCATGGTGGCCGCCGAGACGGTATAGACCGCGCGCATGGCGCACAGCAGGGTGCGGTGGCCCAGCCGATCGCCCGCCAGCCCGAGGAGCGGCGCGATCAGGGTGCCGCCGTATTGCAGCGCGCCGTACACCGTCAGCAGCAGAACCGATCCGGTGGCGGTCAGGATGTACCACCCCAGGATCAGCACCTCCATCTCATTGCCCCAGGACGTCAGCAGATCGGCCGGGAACTGGAAGCGGAAGCCGCGCACCGCGAACGGGGCGAACAGGTCGCGGGTGCGTTGTTTCACCGGAACGGGATCGCGTGCATCAGGCCGCCCCGGATCGGCGGCGCGTTCGGCCCGCGATGCGGCTTCGGCGGGCTGCGCCCGTGCGGCCTGCCATGACTGCCGATTTCCCTGACGAGTGCGAACGCGCGGGCGTTGTTGATGGTCGCGGCACGGGCGGAGACAGCCGTCGGCGGCAGTACCGCGGCGGTCGGCAGGCGGATCGGCATGGTCGGCATTTCCCCGGTGTCGTTGGTTGGAAGTATCCTTGCAGACAGCGGGGCGGCGGGCAAAAGTCCCGGCCCGCGGCCGACGCCGCTGAACCGGACCCTCACATTGCGTTGTGGCTCGACAGCCGCAGCGAACGCCTGCGTCCCTCCACCCGGGCGCTGATCGAAGGGTGCTGGCAAGGCAGCGGCTCGGTCCTGCTGAGCGCGGTGAGCGCATAGGATATTGCTCTGCTGGTCAATACCGGCAGGATTCCCTCGATCTGCCGTTACAGGCTTGGCTGCAGCAGTTCAGCAGCCGCCCGTCATTGGCGCCGTTCCGCTGAGCCACCACGCCGACGCGCGGCCTGTCGCCTCGATCCTCTTCCGCACCGCGAACCGGCCGATCGGCTGCTGACTGCGACGGCGATCGAGCTGGCTTGCCCTGTGGTGACCTACGACGCCCGGATCGAGGCCTTCGCCGCCGCGCACGGAAGCCGATACGGTCTGGCAACCCGCGCCTGACCCGGCGCATCCCCATAGCTATCAGGATAAGGGTGCAAGCGGAGCACGGCGTTCTCCCTTTTCGTCATGGCCCGGCTCTTCCGGGCCACCTGTCGCGGCACCGTGCTGGCATAGGTGGCCCAGACAAGCCGGGCCATGACGGTGAGGGAACGAAGTGCCGGGGCAAACCTTTCCCTCCTTCCCCCTTATCCTGATTGCTATGGGGCGCAGCCCCGCCATTCCCGAGGCGCTTGCAATTTTCCATGCGCCACTGTGACAACTTGGACGTAGGGTGCGACCAACGCAAGACTGGTTTGCCGTCGATGAAACTCACCGCGCACCCCGGCACCGCCGCGGTGCCTACGCCTCACCCCACCGAGACCGGCGCGCCCCACGGCGGGTTCGCCGCGTTGACCATCGGGGCGCTGGGCATCGTCTACGGCGACATCGGCACCTCGCCGCTGTATGCGCTGGATCAGATATTCTTCGGCCATGCCGGGGTTGCGATCACGCCGGACTCCGTCCTCGGTGGCATCTCGCTGGTGATCTGGACCATTACCATCATCGTCGCGATCAAGTACGCCATCTTCGTGCTGCGCGCGCAGAATGACGGCGAGGGCGGGGTGTTCGCCCTATATGGCCTGCTGCATGAATACAAGCGGCGCGGCACCACCGTCATCCTGTGGGCGCTGATGCTCGGCGCCGGCCTGCTGTTCGGCGACGGGTTCATCACGCCGGCGATCAGCGTGCTGTCCGCGGTGGAGGGTCTCGGCGTCGCCACCCCTTCCCTCGCCCACCTGATCCTGCCGATCACGCTGATCCTGCTGACCGCCCTGTTCGCTGTCCAGTTCAATGGCACTGCCGGGATCGGCCGCGTCTTCGGACCTATCCTGTTCTTCTGGTTCGTGGTCATCGCCGCCCTCGGAGGTGTGCAAATCGCGCATCAGCCGCAGATCCTGACGGCGTTCAATCCGCTGCACGGCATCCGGTTCCTGCTGCACACCGGATCGTACGAGGCGCTGCTGATCCTCGGCGCGCTGATGCTGGTGATCACCGGCGGGGAGGCGATGTACGCCGATCTGGGTCATTTTGGTTCAAAACCGATCAGGACGAGCTGGTTCGCGGTGGTCTATCCGGCGCTGTTACTGAATTATCTGGGGCAAGGCGCTTACCTTCTTGGCGGCCAGCCGATCCGCGAAGGCAATCTGTTCTTCAGCCTTGTGCCGCATGGTGCGATCTACCCGATGATCCTGCTTGCGACGGTGGCGACGATCATTGCCTCTCAAGCACTGATCTCGGGGGCGTTCACGCTGGCATCGCAGGCGATCCGGCTGGGGCTGTTCCCGCGGTTGGTGATCAACCACACGCATCATGCGCATGCCGGACAGATCTACGTGCCGTTCGTGAACTGGGGGCTTTACGCCGGCTGCATCCTGCTGGTGGTGGGCTTCGGGTCCAGTTCGGCGCTCGGCGCGGCCTACGGGCTGGCGGTGTCCGGGGTGATGGTGATCACCTCCATGGCGATGATCCCGGTGTCGCGGTTCTACTGGCATTGGGGCAAGCTCCGCATCGCCGCCTTGTGGGGCTTCCTGGCGCTGGTCAACGGCGCTTTCCTGGTGGCCAGCACGCTGAAGTTCCTGGAGGGCGGGTTCGTGCCGCTGACCATCGGCACGATCGTGTTCCTGATCATGATCACCTGGCGGTGGGGGCGAAAGGCGACCTCCTCCACCTACTCGGCGCGTCCGGCGATGACGATGGAGGCGCTGGTCCGCCTGCACCGCGAAAGCCCGGTGTACATGGAGCGTGCGGCCATTCTGATGTCGCCGAAGCCGTTGCGCGTGCCGAGCGATCGAGCGCCGGCCTTGCTGGGAATGCTGCTGGATCGTTACGGCATCCTGCCGCGCAACATGATCTTCGTGGAGGTTACTCACCGCAAACAGCCTTATATCCACGACGATCGTTACCACGTCACGGTATTCGACCGGGATCCAGACCACGGCAGCATCATCGGCGTCGAGTTGCAGTTCGGTTTCATGGAAGAACCGAATGTCGAACGCGTGCTGGAGGAAATGGCGCGCCACAAGGAGATCGACCTGCCGACTAATCGGCATCGGTGGATCGTGCATGTCTCGCTGGAGCATTTCCTGCCGTCCCGCACAATGGGCTGGGCGAAGCGCCTGCGGCTGCGGCTGTTCCTGGTGCTGCGCCGGCTGTCGCAACCGGCGCATTACTACTACGGACTAGGAGACGAGGTGCAACTGTCGGCGGAGATCGTGCCCGTGCGGGTGCGGTAGCATTGTCTATGCGTCATGGCCCGGCGTCAGTCCGGGCCACCTGTCGCAGCAGGCGCTCTCACACCGGACGTGACCGGCACCCCGCTGTGTCATGCTCGGCGCTTTCCTGGTGTCATGGCAGGCCTTGTGCCGACAACCCACGACTTCGCCGCCACCAGCACCGCCAGCCGCAAGGGACCGGGCCAAGTCCGGCCATCACACGAGGAGGCGCGGCCATTCACGTCCCCGGGGGCGCTATGCATTGTCAAGTAGCGCCGGGCCTCATCCCTACCCTTGTGCCGGCACGAATCGCCGGTACACCGCCCCCAGCCCGATCAGCGCCAGCCCGAGGCCCAGGAAAGAAACCACCCGCCACAGCCCGGTCAGCCCCGACATGTCGATGGCGAACACCTTCACGCAGACCAGCCCGATGACCCCCAGCGCCGTCAGCCTCAGCAACCGCTGCCCGCTGCGGATGCCCAGCAGCATCAGGCCGATGCCGTAGGCCAGCCAGGCGCCGGACCAGCCCCAAAGCTCCGCCGCCTCGACCGGCGAGCCGGGAAACCACATCCTGTCCGGGTGGAAAAACTGCCGGATCTGCAGCGTGATCCAGACGAACCCCGCCGCCACCGCGTAGGCTCCGAGCGCCACGCGAATCTCGGTGTCCGCCAGTTTGCGCAGCGCCAGCACAGCGAGGCACGCCGGCACCAGATACGCCGCGCCCAGCATCAAGACCCCCGCCCGGGCGCCGGTGGTCATCGGGTTCAGCACCAGCATCCCGGCCGCGCAGGCCAACGCGATCCCGCCTAGCACCTGCCAGGCCCGGCGCAGCATCGGCCGCCCGGTGCGCTGCGCCAGATACAGATACGCCGTCGCCTGAAGCGCGAGCGTCAGCAGGTGCAGCGCCGCCTCGCTGAAGCCGCCAGGATGGACAAGATTGCCCTCGCCGCTTCCGTGTCGGATCTCCAGCGCGACGAACAGCGCGAGCAAGGCGACCGCCCCGGCCTCCAGCGTCGCCACCAGCCGATCGTCGGCGCGCTTCCGGAACAGCACCGAGGCGAACGCGAACGACGCGGCCGGCACCGCGTATCCCGCCACCAGCCCGTTCGCCAACGGCAGCGTGCCGAATGCGTAATCCAGCACATACCAGTTCAGCCCCAGCCGGACGATCACCGCCGCGGCCACCACCAGCGCCATCGGCCGCAACGCCGGCAGCTCGGCCCGTGCCTCGATCCACGCCAGAGGCGGCAGGAACAGCGCGATGGCCAAGGTCAGCCAGTAATCGTGCAGCAGCATGCCGCACCCCAGCGCCAGGGCGGCGACCGCTCCCGCCGCGTGCACCCCGGCGCGCCGGCGATCCGCACCGGCCAGCGTGGCGATCCCGGTCAGCCCCGCGCTCAGCGTGAATGCGGCGGCGGCCCAGGCGACATCAGTCTGGAACGCAGTGATCCGGGCGTAGACGACGGCCAGCGTCAGCACCGGCACGGCGGCGACCAGCGCGGCCCAGGACAGAGGATGCGGCGCCCGCCGCTCCAGCCACAGCCCCGCGGCGGCATGGAAGGCGGCCAGCAGCGCGGCGGTGGTGAGCAGGGGCACCAGCGCGGCCGGCGCCCACGCGCCCGGCAGAATCGCCTGTACCACGCCGTCTGCGCGAATGACTTCGCCGGTCGGGGTCCAGGCGGGCACCGCCCAGATCAGCAGAGACAGCAACCCGATCAGCGCGGCGACCCAGGGTAGCCGATCAAGCCGCGGCTCCGCGATGCCCTTCCATACCGCTATCGGCGATAGCGCCAACAGCGCCGCCTGCGGTGCCGAACCCGGGGCGAACGCGTCCAGCACCAGCCCCGCGGCACCCAGCGCGGCCAACGGCAGCCACGCCAGCCGCCGCCCGATCGGATGCTCCAACGCCGCGCCCGGCAGCAACAGCAGGTTCAGACCCGCCGCCGCCGGGACGAACAAAGCGGCGGCCCAGCGGTCGGGCGCCCCCGAAAGCCCGGCAAAGCACACCCACAGGCAGCCACCGATGGTCGTCGCCCGGGCGAGCCAGATCCAGGCAGTGCGCCGCACCACCAGCAGCGCAGCGGCGGACACCAGGAACAGATAGGCGAACAGCCCGGGCAAGGACGGATCCCGGGTCGCGACAAGAGCCGGTGTCGCGAACGCTCCTGCGATGCCGGTCGCCGCGGTCAACGGCCCATACCGCAGCGCCGCCGCCAGGGCGACCAGCGATGCCGCCGCCATCGAGGCGAAACTCAGAGCAGGCGGCAGCAGGCCGAAGAACGGTCCTGCCCCGTAAGCCGCGCCGAACAGGAAGGCCGTGCCACCGGCGGCCAGCGCGCTTGGCGCCTGGTCGATGCGGAACGGGCCGGTCAGTGGCGGACCCTCGTGCCGGTGCAGGAACTCCGCCCCCGCCAGCAGCACCACACCGAGCAGCGCCGCCAGGCCGCAGCGGGCGGCGGGGCCGAGCAGTTCCTGCTCCACCGCGTAGCGCACCAGGAACACCCCGGCGAATAGCAGGGCAGCGGAGCCGAGCCAGACGCCCCAGTTCATGGTGATCAGCGCCTCGAGGTCCCGCCGCGGCTTCATGGGCGGCGGCGGCGCGGGCCGGGCGGCTTCCACCGGTTCGGCAGCCGCGCGAACGATGGCCACAGGCGGCCCGGCACGCAGCCGCCGCAGCTCCCGGTGCGCGGAGCGGGCGCTGAAGAAGCCGATGACGCCGAGCACCCAGCCGGCGAGCAGGCCCAGTTGCAGAAGAATGTTCATCGCCGCAAACGGACTCCGGGTCATCGCCCGGTCAAGCACGGGCTGGCTGGCGGCCATATTATGGCAGACAGAAGGATTGAAACGATATAAACCGTGACCATCCAATTGCAGTATCGAGACCAGTCGGATGCACCATCAGCCCGCCCGCACAACGAGAGGATGTTTCGCGTCGCAGAAAGCGCCGCGGTGGGCCTGAGCATCCGAATGCGTGTCCGTCGCTGATGGTGCCGGTCGGCTTACCGAAGGTCGCGGGCGCCGGGTTGAAGCTCAGGCTGGCGGCGTTGGCGGCGCTGACGCTGGTTGGCGTGGCCGTGTGGTGGCTGACCGGTGTCTGGCAGACCTATGACACGATCTCCGAGGTCGCCCGCACCCGGCAGGAAACCGACCTGCGGCTGACCGGGTTCGCCTCCGATTTCGAGAAGTCGATCGCCTTCATCCGCTCCGTTCCGGTGGTGATTGCCAACGAGAGGCTGGTCGAGGAGGCGCTGTCCGCCTCGCCGCGCGACGCCAGCGCGTTGAACGCCTATCTTGCTTTCATCGCGAAAACCTTGAGCGTCGACCTGGCTTTTGTCATTGATCCGACCGGGGTGTGCATCGCGTCGAGCAATTCCGGCGAGCCCGATTCGCTTGTCGGCGAGCATTTCGCCGATCGCGAGTATTTCGCGTCGGCGCGGAGCGGGCGGCCGGGGGTGCAATACGCGGTGGGACGGGTCACCAACATCCCCGGCGTGTTCTTTTCCGTACCGGTGCTGCGTGACGGCCGCTTCGCCGGAGTCGCCGTCGTCAAGATCAACGTACCCAACATCCAGCGAACCGTTGCCGCCAAGGGCGCGTTCGCCGCCGATCGGCATGGCGTCATCGTCATCGCGGCGGACCCGGCGTGGCTTCTGAAGGCGGTTCCCGATGCTACTGTTTATACCCTGACCAAGGAGCAGCGCCTGCTGGCGTACAAGCGCTGGGACATCGAGAAGCTGCCGCTTGTTCATACTGAAAACGACCCGTTCCCCTGGCGGGCGGGGCCCGCGATGGTCCCGGCGGTGATGGCGCGCCAATCGCTGGCGACGGAGGGCATGACAGCCTACGTGCTTACGCCGGTCGAGGGCCTCGCTTCGTTGAAGAGCGTCCGCCTCAGCGCCTTCGCCATCATTTTCGCCGCGATCTGCGCCGTCACCTGGGGCACCGGCATATCCGTCGTCATGAAGAAGCGGTCGCGTGCCTATCATGCAAGCCTGGTGGAGGCGAAGGAGCAGGCCGAGGCAGGCAGCCGCGCCAAGTCCGAATTTCTGGCGACGATCAGCCATGAAATCCGGACGCCGATGAATGGCGTCATCGGCATGACCAACCTGCTGCTCGATACCGAACTGACCGATGACCAGCGGCATTCGGCGAACACCGTGCGCAGTTCGGCCGAAGCGCTGTTGTCGGTCATCAACGACGTGCTTGATTATTCCAAGATGGAGACCGGGCGGCTCGATTTCGAACCCCGCCCGTTCGACATGAACCTGCTGATCGAAGGCGTTCTGGACATTCTGGCGCCTCGGGTTGCCGGCAAGGACGTCGATCTCGCCGGCTACGTCGCACCCGGGGCGCAGGGCAACTTCGTGGCGGATGACGGGCGCATCAGGCAGGTGCTGCTGAATCTTGTCGGCAACGCGATCAAGTTCACCGAGCACGGCATTGTCGAGTTGAACGTGTCGGCGGATCACCGCTCCGGACAGCGCGAAACAGTTCGTTTCGAGGTGAAGGATACCGGTATCGGTATTGCCGAGGAAGCCAAACCGAGCCTGTTCACAATGTTTACCCAGGCGGATTTGTCGATGTCGCGCCGGTATGGCGGGACGGGCCTGGGATTGGCCATTTCGCGCCGCATCGTGGAAGCGATGGGCGGGACCATCGGCTTCGAAAGCGCCGTGTCGTCCGGCAGCACCTTCCGGTTCTCGATCCCGCTCGAACGCGGCCAGGACGTTTCAATGCCTCACGATCGGCATCAGGCGCTGGCGCGGATTCGTGTCCTGGTCGTGGACGACAACTTGGTCAACCTCGAAGTATTTCGCCGACAGATCGAAGGCGCCGGTGGCACGGTCGTAACGAGCAATGGCGGCGCATCCGGCCTGGCGTTGGCCCGCAAGGCGGCCGAGGCCGGAACGCCTTTCGATGTCGCGGTGCTGGATCACCAGATGCCCGGCATCACCGGCTACGAAATGGCGACGGAAATGCGCGAGGACGCTGCCCTGGCGGAGCTGCCGGTGGCTCTGGCGACATCGGTCTCGACAGTGACATTGCGGGCGCGCGCGGCGGCGGACGGCATCAACGTCGTGCTGACCAAGCCGGTGCGACAGCACGTGCTGATCGCGCGGCTTCTCGAATTGGTTGGCCGTGCGCCAGGGGCGCGGCCGCTGCCGCCGAGGACTGCCGACGCCGGGCACGGCGCCCCGATCACTCCGTTGCGAATCCTGGTGGTCGATGATGTGGCGACCAACCGGTTTGTCGCGTCCCGCCTGATGTCGAAGGGTGGCCACCGGATCGATCTGGCGGCCGATGGCGCCGAGGCGGTGGAGAAGGTGAAAGACGGGGATTACGACATCGTCTTCATGGACGTGCAGATGCCGGTGATGAACGGAGTCGAGGCGACGGCCGCCATCCGGGCGCTGGGTCCGCCGAAAGCCGACGTGCCGATCATTGCGATGACGGCACATGCGATGGATGGGGACCGGGAGGCTCTTTTGTCGGCCGGAATGAACGATTATATTTCGAAGCCGATCGATCCGGTCCAGTTGGCGAAGTTGATCGGGATGTGGCAACCGCGGGCGATATCGCAGGTTGGGGACGGCGGATCGGGGGTTAGGTCCTGATCAGCGGACAGGCATTATCCGACAGGGGCCGGAACGCGTCCTCGGCCGGGGTGGTGCCGATCAGCTTGTACAGATCCCAATCGTGCTTGCTTTCGGCTGGCTGCTTGACCTCGAACAGATAGGCCGGATGGATCTTGCGGCCGTCCTCGCGGATGCGGCCGGGCCCGAAACAGTCGTCGTCCGCCGGGGTCGCCTTCATGCGCGCCACCGTCGCGGCGCCGTCGGATTTGGCCACCGCCGCGCCCATGTCGGCGACAGTCTTGAGGTAGTGCAGCGTGCATGAATAATCCCCCGCCTGCGCCATGTTCGGCCATAGCGTGACCTTGGGCTGGATACGCTGCTGAAATGCCCGGGTGCGGTCGTTCAGGTCCCAGTAATAGGTCTCGGACAGCCGCGTCCCGGCAGCCATTTCGATGCCGATCGAGCGCATGTCGGTCGTGTAGGCGACCATGGCGGCCATGTTCATGGTGTTCGACAGGCCGAACTCATGCGCTTGCTTGACGATGTTGATCAGGTCGGAGCCGGCGCCGCAGATGCCCAGGATCTTCGCCCCCGACGCCTGCGCCTTGACCAGGTAGGCGGAAAAATCGGTAGTCTCCGGGAACGGATAGATCTGTGCGCCCAGCACCTTGCCGCCACCGGCCAGGACGAAGCCAGTGGTGTCGCGCTGGGTTGCCTCGCCGAAAGCATAATTGGGGGTGATGAAAAACCAGGTGTCGCCGCCGGCCTTGACCATCGCGCCGCCGGTGGATTTCGCCTCCATGTAGGTATCGAACACCCAGTGGATCGAGTTCGGCGTGCACGCCTTGCCGGTCAGGTCGGATGACGCCGTGCTGGTGGCGATCATGATCTTGTTCTTCGCCTGGACGATCGACGCCAGCGCCAGCGCGCAGGAGGTCGCGGCGATATCGATGATGATATCGACGCCGCCCTGGTCGAACCACTCGCGCGCCAGCGACACCGCGACGTCCGGCTTGTTCTGGTGGTCCGCCGAGACGACCTCGACATCGAAGGCGGAGGCGGCGAATTCCTGCACCGCCTGACGGGTGCAGATTACACCGGTGGGGCCGTTCACGTCGCGATACGGGCCGGACTGGTCGTTCATGACGCCGATGCGGACGACCGGTTTGGTTTGGGCGCGGGCGCGGCGGAGCGGGACAATCGGGGCGGCAACGGCGGTGCCGAGCACGGCACGTCGGGCGAGGTTCATTGGACAGGCTCCCTGGTTTTGCAGGGAGGCTATGCGAAGCGGCGGGATCGGGCCAGAGGCGCGCCCCGCCGGCACGAGCTCTGAAACACTTCCGAGCCGGGTAGCCGCCGTCCTGCCATTCTCCGCCGGCGCCCGGGTTCGCGGGAATGGCGGCACCGGCATCACGCAGACGGGTCAGGACGGGAGCGTATCATGGCAAGGAAAATGACAGGGCGTTTGCTCTGCGCCAGGATGCTGATCCGTGCTGCTTATGCCGCCGTCAGCCTAGATTGCATCCCCTATGCCAAGGGCGCCGAGACAGATCGCCCGGTCATTGCGACACGATGACGGCTGGCCGCCTAGCTGGCGCCCTGGACCCAGTCTACCAGCCCGGGGCTGAACAGCTGCTCATACTTCTGTCTCGCCGGAGCCATCGCGGCCAGGAATGGTGCCCGGTCTATATCATGAACCACCTGCATGCCTGCCCGGGCCAGGCTGTCGACCCCGGTTGCCTGAGCCTGCGTGGCATAGCTGCGCGACGCCACGCCGGCCGACTTCGCAGCCTCGGCGAACGCTTCCCGGTCCGCCTCCGGCAGCGCGCCATGCGCCTGCGGCGACATCAGGATCACCGCCGCATCGTAGATGTGGTTGCTGAGCGTCAGATGCGTCTGAACCTGCCACAACTTCGCGGTCTCGATCGTGGCGATCGGGTTGTCCTGCCCGTCGAGCCGGCCCAGTCGCAGGTCATCGTACAGTTCCGGCAAAGCCGACTCGCTGACATCGGCGCCGAGCGCCTCGAAGCCGATCATCATCACCGCCGATTGCGGCAGCCCGAGCTTCAGGCCCTTGAGATCCGCGGGAGCGTTGACCGGCCGTTTCGAATTCGTCAGTTGGCGCATGCCGTTCTCCCCCCAGGCCAGCGCGACGAGCTGGCGGTCGCTGAACCTTTGCAGGCATGCCTGTCCCACCGGACCGTCGAGCATCTCGCGTGCATGGCTGGCGTTGCGGAACATGAACGGGATGCTGAACACGCCGGTCTCGAGCACGAGGTTGGGCAGCGGCGCGGCCGTGATGAAGCCAAGATCGACGACGCCGGCCTGAAGCCCTTTCAGCATCGTGGTCTCATTGCCAAGCGCCGCGCCGGGATACAGGTCGATCTTGTAGCGTCCGGCCGTGTGCCGGGCGACCTCCGCCTGGAATACCTTGGCGCCCGCGCCAAGCGGCGAGTCCTCCGGCAAGGCGTAGCCGAAGCTGAACGTGCGTTCCGCCTCCGCGAAGGCGGGTGCGGCCCCGGCCACGCGCAGGGCAGCGGCTCCGGCGGACAGCATCAAGGTTCTGCGTCGCATGGCATTCTCCGATGATCTTCAGGCAGCAAAAGCCCGGGCGTATCCAGGCAGGAAATGATTTAGAAATGGTTAATTTATCCGGTGAAATGCGTGCCATCCTGTCGCGGCGAAAAAAAACCGGTTTCCGGCCGGCGGTATTAACTCCGGGTTAATCATTCGCCCTGATAATGCCGCCGTCGCATTCACGTGGGGTGAAGTCATGCGCTCGCTTCGCTTTGGCCTTGGTATGAGGATTTTCTCCGGCTTCGGAATTCTGGTATTGCTTTTACTTGGAATTGCGTTGTCCGGCAGCTACGGGCTTTTCGTCGTCGGCGGCGAAGTTGGCAAGATGGACGCCATCGCGGGATCGCTGCGACGCGTGCAGGAAACCACCTATCGGCTGGAGGTCGTCCGGCGCGGCCTGAACCGCTTCCGGCTCGATGCCGATGAAGCGGCCCTGCGCGACGCGATCAACGCCGAGACACGCGCCGTGGAACTTCTCGAGCAGCTCGCGGCCGGTGCCACCTCGGATCAAAAGAGCGCCCTGTACCACAGCGTCGCCGCCAACCTGCGCAGCCTGGCGAAAAAGCGGGAGCGGTTCGTCACCTTGCTCCGCGCCGCCGTGCAGGAGCGCAAGGTGCTGTCTGACATTGACGACACCATGACCGTGGCGGCGACAAACCTGGCGGACGCCGCGGGGGCCAGCAAGAACCCGGCTGACTGGGTTCCCGGCCACGCGGTGCGCATCGCGTTCCTGTCGGCCGAACTTGCGAGTTCCCGCTTTCTCGCGTCCCCGGAGGGTGATGCCGCCCTGGCGGATGCGTTCCGCAAGGAGGCCGGGCTTGCGCAAGGGTCGCTGACCGCCGAGATCTACGTCGGCTCAACCGACGTCAAGACATTGGTACCCCCGGTCCAGACGCTGCTCAACCAGTACATCGCGAGCTTTAACAAGTATGCCGCCGCGATGCTCGAAGGCGCTTCGCTGTATGACACGCAGATCAGGCCCGAGATACACAACCTCCAGACCTTGCTCGCGACGGCGCAAGACTCGCTCTCGTCCGGCTTCGATCAGACCAGCAACGCGGCCAATGACGTTGCCACCGGTGCGCTCCATAAACAGATCGCCATGTCGGGCGGCGCGACCATCGCCGGCCTCGTGCTCGCGCTGCTGCTGGCGCGTGCCATCATCCGGCCGATCAGGAGCATGACGGAGGCGATGGCGCGGCTGGCGGCCGGCGACACCGAAACCGACGTTCCGGCCCGCGGCAACACGGACGAGATCGGTGCCATGGCCCGCGCGGTGGAGGTGTTTCGCCTGCACGCGATCGAGAACACCCGCCTGGCCCGGGAGCGGGAGCACGACCGTGCCGAGAAGGACCGCCACCAGGCGGCGATGGACCGGCATACCGAGGATTTCGGCACCTCGATTGCCGGCGTCATGCAGCGGTTCATCGCCTCGGCCAACGCTGTGCGGCAAGCCGCATCGCAGGCGACCGACGGCGCGCGGCGCACCCACGAACGGATTTCCGACACCATGCAAGGTGCGGCTGCCTCCGCCCGGGACCTCGGCTCGGTCGCCGCCTCGGCGGAGGAAGTGGCGGCGAGCATCAACGAAATCAGCAAGCAGGTCAGCCATGTCACCGCATCGGTTCAGGCCGCCGTCGGCCGGGCGACCGAAACCGACGTCAAGGTGGCCAGCCTGTCGGAGGCGGCCAACCGCATCGGCGAGGTGGTTCACCTGATCACCAACATCGCCGGCCAGACCAACCTGCTGGCGCTGAACGCGACGATCGAGGCGGCGCGGGCCGGCGAAGCGGGCAAGGGCTTCGCCGTCGTTGCCGGCGAGGTGAAGGCGCTGGCTGCCCAGACCGCCCGTGCCACCGAGCAGATCGGCGCTCAGGTCGTCGCCATCCGCGGCGCGACCGATGGCGCGGTCACCGCGGTGCGCGAGGTCGGAGCCGCCATCGGCGCGGTGGAAACCGTCGCCACCGCCATCGCCGCGGCGGTGGAGGAGCAAGCCGCCGCCACGCGGGAGATCACCAACAGCGTCCAGCTTGTCACCACCACCACATCAAGCGCGGCCGACGCGATGCGCGAGGTGCTGGCGATCGCCGAAAGTACGGATGAGACCAACGTCTCGGCTGTGCAGGCGGCGGATGAGGTTGGCGAGACCGCCGGCACGCTGCGGTCGGAGATGGCGGACTTCCTCGCGGCGCTGACCCGCGGCAACGAGTCCGAACGGCGGCTTTATGAGCGAATTCCCGGTGAAGGTGCGCAGGTGAGCGTGCGAATGGGATCCCGGCCCGCTGCCGGGGCAACGATCAAGGACATTTCCCGGGGCGGGATTACGATCCTGCTCGACTGCGACGATCAATTGGGCATGGATACCGAGTTCTGCTTGCCGGGTGGTGGCTCGGTGAAAGCGCGGATCGTGCGCATCGAGGATGGGATGACCAGCTTCGCGTTCCGGCAGGATGCGGCATCGCTGAGCCAGATCGACCGGGCGATGGAGATCATTGGGCAGGGCGGCGCGGTGAAGGCGGCGTGAGGACATTGTGAACGTTCCTCGCGCTTTCACGCGATGCGCGGAATGGGCGATATCGGCCGGAAGCGAAATGGCAGCTCTGGATTAAGCTGGGGCAAGAAGCGGCCGTTTGTGCCGCTTCAGCCGCTGACCGCAACCGACCCGGGAGAGCCCGTCGCCGGCCAGGCAAGCGATCCCGAAAGCTGCCGCCTGTCCGCGTTGGCGCACGACCGTTACTGAGTTATAAAGGTCGTCGAGCCGCCCGTGCGGCGCCACAGCTCGGGCCGTGGAAAGCGCATGATGGAGGACGATCATTCAGGGCCACCGGGACGCGTGCTTGGCAGGCGCCGCGGCTACCGGGATCGAAACGTGCCGAAGGGGAGCAAGCGTGTTTCTAAGCTGGCTGTACGATCTGGACGCATCGATCCTCTATCCCGTCATCGCCGTCTTGGTTGTCGGCACCGGTGAAGTGGGCAACCGGATCGGCCTTCGGCTTACCAACACGCGCGTCGACGAAAGCTATATCAGCACAGTGACAGGCGCCGCGCTCGGCCTGCTCGCGCTGTTGCTGGCGTTCAGCTTCTCAATCGCGCTGTCCCGCTACGACCTGCGTCGCACGATGGTTCTGGAGGAGGCAAACGCGATTGGCAGCACGGCAAACTTTGCGCTGATGCTGCCAGCCGAGACACAACCGCCGATCCTGCGCCTGCTGCGCGACTACACCACCGTCCGCATCGGCCTCGGCATCCCGCACGACCCAACGAAGCTTGCGCGCGACATCGCCCGATCGGTCGGCCTCCAGAGCCAGCTTTGGCAGCACGCCGTTACGCTGTCCAACGTCGCGCCGCAGTCACTGCCGGTCTATCGCTTTGTCGGTTCGTTGAACGAGATGAACAACATCCACGAGCGGCGCCTGAGCGGCCTGCGCAACCAGGTTCCGGCCGAGGTGGTAGGTGTGCTGATCGGCGTCAGCATGATAGCCATGGGGTTCACCGGCTTCCAAGGAGGGGTTGCCGGGGCGCGGCGGCGCATCATCAAACTGATCATAGCGGCAACGATTGCCCTCATGGTCATGCTGGTCGTCGATCTCGACCGGCCGTCCCGAGGACTGATCGTAGTGCCGGTGCAGCCCTTGATCGAAGCGCTTCAAGGCATCCCATCGTGAACCAGGACGGCGGACACCTCCAGCGGTGGACCGATGGTCGCTTCATGCCGGTGTCGGTCTTCAGCCGTTAGTCGTTGCCCTTCCAATGCCGCCATCCCATCGGCGTCGCCTGCACTGCCGCGCCGCTTGGCGGACGTCACGATGCCATCGCCGCCGTCGTCTCGGCTCCGCCGAGAAAAACATTGACCGACAGAAGTGATCGCGAAACAGTATGACTGTCATCGGGGATGGCATAGATACTGAAGACGCTCAACTCTTGGCCTTGCCGGGTGATCCCCAGCCCGCAAGCGATAGACCGGACGGAATCGTTGCGGTCCAGACAACGAGGAGCGGGAAGTCCATGTGTTTCGCTTGCAGTCCCTTCGCCGGTGCGCTCGCCGGCGCCCTGTCACGCCGCGCGGTCTTGCAACGAACAGCCGTCGGGGTCGCGTGGGCCGGGATGGCAGGTGCGACGCGCGGCTTCGTATGCAACCCGGCGGAGGCGGCGACCGAGAGCGTCGACACACTCTATACCGGCGGTCCGATCATCACGATCAATGACGCGCAGCCGGTCGCCGAGGCGGTGCTCGTACGCGGGGGCAGAATCATCGCCGTCGGCACCCGGGCCGAGGTTGAAAGCCAGGCGAAGGGGCCGATCGCAGCCGTCGATCTCGAGGGCAAAGCGCTGCTACCGGGTTTCGTCGATCCGCACGGCCATGTCGTCATGGTCGGACTTCAGGCGCTTGCGGCGAAGCTCTTGCCAGCGCCCGACGGCGAGGGAAACGACATCACCGCGCTGCAACGCATCCTGCGCGACTGGATAGGCAATAACGGCAAGGTCATCGAGCGCTACGGCATCATCATCGGCTTCGGCTACGACGACTCTCAGCTTAAGGAACAGCGCCACCCGACCCGCGCCGACCTCGATACCGTTTCGTCCGATACGCCGATTATGATCATCCATCAGTCCGGCCATCTCGGGGTCCTGAACAGCAAGGCGTTGGACCAGGCGGGCGTGACGAAGGACACGCCCAATCCGCCTGGCGGCGCGTTCCGGCGCGAAGCCGACGGAGCGACCGCGAACGGTGTCTGCGAGGAAGCCGCGTTCTTCACTGCGTCTGGCAAGCTTCTTGGCCGGCTCGACCCGCACGCGTATCTCGCAATGATCAAGGCGGGGGCCGCGTTCTACGCGTCTTTCGGCTATACGACCGTGCAGGAAGGCCGCGCCATGCCGGGCAGCGCGACCATGCTGGCTCAGGCGGGCGAGGCCGGGCTGCTCGATGTCGATGTCGTCGTCTACCCCGACGTTTTTCAGTCCCTGAAGGAGATTGCGCTGTCTCGCGAGTACAAGAACCGCGTCCGCATCGGCGGCGCGAAAGCGACCATCGACGGCTCGCCGCAGGGCAAGACGGCGTTCCTGTCGCAGCCCTATTACAAGCCGCCGGAGGGGCAAGGCCCCGACTATCGCGGCTATGCGGCGATCACCAAGGCGCAAATCGTCGATGCCGTCGACCTCGCCTTCGCCAACGGCTGGCAGATTCTCACCCACGCCAACGGCGACGCGGCGGTCGACTGGCTGATCGAGGCCGTCGGCGACGCGACCGCGAAGCACGGTCCCGCCGATCGGCGGGCGGTGCTGGTGCACGGCCAGACGGCCAGGCTCGACCAACTGCCGAAGCTGAAGGAGCTTGCCATCCTGCCGTCGTTCTTCCCGATGCACACCTATTACTGGGGCGACTGGCACCGCACTTCCGTTCTGGGTCCGGAGCGGGCTGAGCGCATCTCACCCTGCAACTCGGCGCGGAAGCTCGGCATGATCTTCACCAGCCACCACGACGCGCCGGTCGCGAACCCGGACTCGATCCGCGTGCTCTCGGCGACCGTCACGCGCGTGACGCGATCAGGCTACGTGCTCGGCCCCGAGGAGCGCGTCGACACGCTGACGGCGCTGAAAGCCATGACGATCTGGCCGGCGACCCAATATTTCGAGGAAGCGAGCAAGGGCACGATCGAACCCGGCAAACTCGCCGACTTCGTGATCCTGAGCGACAATCCGCTCGCGGTGAAGCCCGAGGATTTGATCACGCTCAAGGTTTTCGAGACGATCAAGGAAGGAAAGAGCGTTTACAGAGCGACCTGAGCGATCGGGGCCAAGCGCGCGACCTCGGCCTGCGGGATACACGGGTCCAATGGAGGGGGGACGGATGAGCGCTGGAACTTTGACGCGTACGGCGACACGATGGTTCGCGGTGGCAGTGGCCATCGGCGCTTACGGCATGGCGTCAATAACTCACGCGAGCGCCGATGCGCGCCAGTTGATCTCCGTGCATGGTCAAATTATCGAAGCCTTCGTCTTTGGCGAGGGACCGGAAACGCTGATCATGGCGGCCGGCAACGGACGGCCGGCGTCGCAACTGATGGATCTCGCCAAGGCCATCGCTTCCGCCGGCATTCGCACGGTCGTCTACAACTACCGCGGGATTGGCGCGAGTGACGGTCCGCTCGACGGCCTGACACTGGTCGACTACGGCAATGATGTCTGGGCGATCGCCGACGCGCTCGGTGTGCAGAAGGTGCATCTGGCCGGCAAGACCTATGGCAACAGGGTCATGCGCGCCGCGTCCCAGACAAAGCCGGACCGTGTCGCGACGATCATTCTGGTCGGGGCCGGCGGCGAGGTTCAACCCTCGCCGGAAACCATCGCGCTGTACAAGCGGTACACCGACCCCGACGTGCCCAAGTCCGAATGGCTGTCGTTGCAGGCGAAGTTGATGTACGCGCCTGGAAACGAGCATCTTGCTGAAAAGGACGCGGGTGAAGGCCAGTTCCCGGCGATCGCAGCCGCTGAGGTCAAGGCCAGCGAGGCGACGCCCAAGGAAGCCTGGAGCATGGGCGGAACCGCACCGATGCTCGCGATCACCTGCCTTCTCGACCGTGTCGCCGTGCCGGAGAAAGCCTACAAAATCGCCGAGACTCGCCCGGACACCTGGCTCGCGGGGCTGCCCGGCTGCGGCCATAACATGATAAACGAGCAGCCCGAAGAACTGCGCCGCCTGATCATCGGTTTCATTCAGGCTCGGTCCGGCGCGAACAAATAGCGGATCGGTGTATCGAGAAGACTTGCCGCTCGTGCAAGACCGCGTCCTGCCGAGGCCGGAAGTAGCCTGCGAAGGGCGTAGCCATGAATATGTTCGGTTCCTCGAAGCGGCGTACTACAAAGCGACCTGGGCGATCGGGGCTAAAGGCTTTGAACCGCATTACCCGGAACAGGGAATACGCGGCCCTCGAAAACGGTCCCCCAAACCGGTATGGTCTTCAACTCGACGGGTTCGACGGCGTAAGGGTCCTGCTCGAGTACCGTGAGATTGGCGATCTTGCCCGGCGCGATGCTGCCGATTTGATCCTCTTTTCCCCACGAATAGGCAGCCTCGATCGTGATTGCCCGCAACGCCCGGTCCACGGATATCCGCTGTTCTGGTCCGGCCACGCGACCGGACGGCGTCATCCGGTTTACCCCACACCAGGCAAGATACAGCGGGGCGCTCGGCGCCATCGGCAAGTCGGAGTGATAGGAAAGCGAAATATCGTGGTCCACGACCGACTTCGCCCGGACCATCGCGTCAGCGCGCTGCGGACCGAGCCCAACCTGCCCGTATTTGTCAGCAAACGCGGTGGTGTAGTAAGGGTTCGCGCTGACGATGGCGCCGAGGCGCTTGATGCGCGCCACCTGTTCTTCGGTGGAATTGGCGAAATGCACGATCACCGTCCGATGGTCGGGGCGTGGATTTTCGCTGACGCGGCGCTCGAGCGCGTCCAGCACCATCTCCAGGCCAAGATCGCCGTTGACATGGACGTGGATCCGGTAGCCCGCGTCCCAGTAAAGCTTGCACCGCTTCTCGTATTCCTCGGGCGGAATGATCCATTCGCCCTTGTGGCCGTCGAGGTAGCCGTCCTTCATTTGCATCAACTGAGAAATGATCGCGCCGTCGGCAAACAGCTTGATCTGTCCGGGGAAGAACATGAGCTTTTTGCCAGGCCCCTCGGGCGCGACGGCGATCTGCTGCTCGGTCGCGTCGAGCGCCCGGTCAAGCCCGACGCGATCCGGAATGCCGCGGCCGTCAGCCAGGAACGTGCTGTACATCGGCGTGTCAGGCGCACCGAGAACCTGCTCATAGAGCTTCCACATATCAGGCGTGTAGAGCGCCCCCGGTTCATTGTAAGCGGTGACACCGTTGGCATGCAGATAGGAGACCATCTGCTTGAGGCCGAACTGCAGGCGGTCCTGCGTCGCCAGCACCTTCAGCATCGGTCCGATCATCAGGTTCAGACCGGACTCCCAGAAATGCCCCTGGTCCCAGTCAACTTGCTCACTGGCCAGTCCCTTGCCCCGGGTCATCGCCTCCGTGAGGCCGAGCGCCTTGAGTTCCGCGGTGTTCAGATAGAACTCATGGCATGACCGCTGCCACACCGCGATCGGCCGGGTCGTGCTGATGCCGTCGAGGGCGGCGCGATCGAGTTTGCCGTGCCAGAGCGCATGATACCCCCAGGTGAGGAGCCATTCGTCCGGGTTGGCGATGCGCGCCTCGGCGGCCTTCAGCCGATCGCGGTATTCAGTCTGGCTGTTGGCTGCCTTGAGCGTTCGCCCGGGCAACACCCAGTCTTCGATGGCGATGACCTCCACGGCCAAAGTCAGGGCGCCGAGGATCGGATGGAGGTGCTGATCGATAAGTCCCGGCAGCACAATCCTGGAGGCGAACGTTTCATCCACGGTGTAGAAACGGGTGCCGACCGCGGTCTTCACTTCATCAAATGACCCAACCGCAAGGATCCGCCTCCCCGATACGGCGATGGCGCTCGCCGTTGGTGCTATACGCTCCATCGTAATGATCTTGCGGGCGGTGAAGATCGTTACCGGAGGAGCCGCGCCGGCTTGCTGCTCGCCACCCAGACCCTTCGCCAGGGTTTCGCCGATACCACCGTCCGCACGTGCCGTGACCGGCCCGACTGCCTCGGCAATGAAGGCACTGCCGATGGTGACCGCCCCGGCCCGCTTCAACAGCGTCCGGCGCGACGACCAGGCGAGTGACTGAAAAGCCGATTGAAACCCCGGACTGCATGCGATGCACATCGGATGCTCACTCCTGAATTGGCGCGTATCGTCAGAGCGCCAGGCGGCCTGACGGCGGGGGCTAATCTGCTTTCACCGACATGTTCTGTCGTACGAGGCGCTACGGCCTTGATACGGATCAAGTCGATGCGGCAGTGGGTTCTCGGTGCATCCGGCACTCGATCCAAGGGCTTGGACGTCACTGCCATGCGGGGCGAGCCCGCAGGCAGTGTTGGCAAGAAATGCTTTAGCGCGCCGATCAGGGTAAAATATACAACAAAGCCTTACACTCGGATGCGACCGAATGTCCGGCTCTACGCATCGTGGACCGCAACCAGACGGATCGCCTACCGCGCCAGCGGCCGGTATTTGATCCGGTGCGGTTCCGTCGCATCCGCACCCAGCCGCCGCCGCTTGTCTTCCTCGTACGCCTGGAAGTTGCCCTCGAACCACTCGACGTGGCTGTCGCCCTCGAACGCCAGGATGTGGGTCGCCAGGCGGTCCAGGAACCAGCGATCATGGCTGATGATCACGGCGCAGCCGGCAAATTCTTCCAGCGCCTCTTCCAGCGCGCGCAGCGTATCGACGTCCAGGTCGTTCGTCGGCTCATCGAGCAGAAGCACGTTGTGTTCGACCTTCAGCATCTTCGCCAGATGCACCCGGTTGCGCTCGCCGCCCGACAGGATGCCGACCTTTTTTTGCTGATCGGAGCCTTTGAAGTTGAACGCCGCAGTGTAGGCGCGCGACTGGATGGCGCGCTTGCCGAGGTAGATCACCTCCTCGCCGCCGCTGATCTCCTGCCAGACGGTCTTCTCCGGATCGAGGCTGTCGCGCGACTGATCGACATACCCGAGCTTCACGGTGTCGCCGATGCGCAGCGATCCCGAAGTCAGGCACCTCCTGCCCGGTGATCATGCGGAACAGGGTGGTCTTGCCGGCGCCGTTCGGGCCGATGACGCCGACAATCCCGCCCGGCGGCAGCTTGAAGTTCAGGTTCTCGATCAGTTCGGTATCGCCGTAGCCTTTGCACAGGTTTTCGGCCTCGATGACGACGTTGCCGAGGCGCGGGCCGGGCGGGATGACGATCTCCGCCACGCCGGTGGCCAGTTCCTGCGACTTCTGCAGCATCTCCTCATACTTCGCGATGCGCGCCCGGCTTTTGGTCTGGCGAGCGCGCGGCGAGGCGGAGATCCATTCCGATTCCGCGGCAAGGGCGCGCTGGCGGGCGGATTCTTCCTTCTCCTCCTGCTGCAAACGCTTGCGCTTCTGTTGCAGCCAGGACGAGTAGTTGCCCTCGAACGGGTAGCCGCGGCCGCGCTCCAGCTCCAGCATCCAGCCGGTGACGTTGTCGAGGAAGTATCGGTCGTGGGTCACCACCATCACGGTGCCGGCGTAGTCGTGCAGCGTATGCTCCAGCCACGCGACGCTTTCGGCGTCCAGATGGTTGGTCGGTTCGTCGAGCAGCAGCAGGTCGGGCTTTTCCAGCAGCAGCTTGCACAGCGCGACGCGCCGCTTCTCGCCGCCCGACAGGTTGGCGATCGAGGCGTCGGCCGGCGGGCAGCGCAGCGCGTCCAGCGCGATGTCCACCTTGCGGTCGAGTTCCCAGCCGTCCTTCGAGTCGATCAGCTCCTGCAAATCGCCCTGTTCGGCGAGCAGCTTGTTCATCTCGTCGTCGCTCATGGGCTCGGCGAACAGCATCGAGATTTCGTTGAACCGGTTCAGCGCCGCCTTCAGAGTGGCGAACGCCTCCTCGACGTTCTCGCCCACCGTCTTGGTCGGGTCGAGCGGGGGCTCCTGCGCCAGATAGCCGACGGTCGCGCCGGGCGCGGCCCAGGCCTCGCCGCCGTATTCGGTCTCGATCCCGGCCATGATCTTCATCAGCGTCGACTTGCCGGCGCCGTTGACGCCGAGCACGCCGATTTTCACGCCGGGCAGGAAGGACAGGGTGATGCCCTTGAAGACCTCCCGGCCGCCGGCGAAGGCCTTGGTCAGATCCTTCAACACGTAGACGTACTGATAACTCGCCATGATCCGCCGCTTCTCTATTCAATGGGGGCTTCTAACGTGCATCCGGCCCGCTGGGTAGCGGAGCGTTGCACTCTCACATGGGCCGCCGCGGCTATGACGCCAGGGCTGTCGTCCGATAGAGGGCCGCCAGCGGCCTCGAGAAGCCGATGCTGGCGACGGTCAGCGTGTCCGCGCCGAGCACGATCTGCGGTTCCTCCGGCCAGTTGCCGTCGGCGCCGCGGCGCAGCAGTTCAGCCTCGATCCGGGTGCTGTGGACGGCGAGGATTTCCTGCACGCTCGGAATGGTAGTGTAGGCCCAGATGTTCGCGCGGGTGTCCGCTTCGTTGCGCGGGGAGAGGATATCGATCAGCAACACCGGGTCCGGCACCATCAGCCCGTTCGCCGGAGGCGAGCTGGTGACGCCGAGATCGGGGATGCGGAAATTGCGGTCGGAGCGGATACGCGGCACGATCCCGGGCTGGCTCAGCAAATGGCACTTGCCGCCTTTGTCGATCAGGTGGTTGCGGATGACAGCGCCGATCTCCGCTTGCAGGGCGGCATGGGGTTCGCTGGCCGGGGCCATGCCCACGGGCTCGCCGTCGATCAACTGGCAGGGCGCGTCCGGTGCATCCCGGGAAAGGAACTCCGCCAAGGTCGTGCGGGCGGGCGCGTGTTGGCGGAGCGCGGTCATGATGGGATACTAGCACAACGTCCGGCGGATGACGACACGTGTCGGGAGCGAGGGCAATGGACATCGACGAGGACAAGATCGACCAGGCGGTGCTGGCGCTGCTGCATCTCACGCTGCACGACGGCTGCCGGGCATGGAAAGGCCACGACTGGGACGCGCTCGATCGGCTGCATGAGAAGGGCATGATCGGCGATCCCGCGAGCAAGGCGAAGTCCGTGTGGCTGACGGAGGAGGGGCTGGCTGAAAGCGAACGGCTGTTCAAGGCGATGTTCGTCAAACCGGGCAGGTGAACGCCAGCGCTTCGATGGCGTCGCTTGCGGGTCTGCGTTGAGTTTGGGGCGCCGAGATCCACCACCACCGTCACGGCCCGGCTTGTCCGGACGCGAACCGGTATAAGATCATGAACTCTTTCCTGTTGAAACGTCACATGCGCAAAACGACACTGCTAAAGACCCTGCTCGCGGCCGCGGTCGTTTTAGTTGCGGCCGGCGGCTCGCTGGCGCTGCTCTACCGGCCGGAGAAGGCGCAACTTCCGCTGTCCGCCGGATTCGGACCGCAACCGCAATTGCCGGCGCCCCGCACCGGCTGGTTCCCGACCGTGGCCGTTGCTCCGGCGGTCGGATGGCGCGCTGGAGAACAGCCGTCTCCTGCGCCCGGGCTAAAGGTGACCGCCTTCGCCGCCGGGCTCGATCATCCGCGCAATATCTACATCCTGCCGAACGGGGATGTGCTGGTGGTGGAAACCAACACGCCGCCCAACCCCAACGCCGGCTTCAGCCTGCGCGGCTTCATTGCTAAGCATATCATGGACCGGGCAGGCGCCGGGGTACCGAGTCCGAACCGGATCATTCTGTTGCGCGACACGAAAGGCGATGGCGTGGCCGATATGCGCTCCGTCTTCCTGGAGGGCCTGCACTCCCCCTATGGCATCGCGCTGATCGGCGATCAGTTGTTCGTCGCGGATACCGATGCGATCCTTAAGTTCACCTACCATCCCGGTCAAACCCGGATCGACGACCCGGGCGCGGTGCTGACGGAACTGCCTGCCGGCCCGCTCAACCACCATTGGACCAAGAATCTCGTGGCCGCCCCGGATGGCGAGTTGCTCTATGTCAGCATCGGTTCCAACAGCAACGTCGGCGAGAACGGGATGGCCGCCGAGCAGGACCGGGCGCAGATCTGGGAGGTCGATGCCCGCACCGGGGAACGCCGCAGCTATGCCACCGGTTTGCGCAACCCGAACGGCCTCGCGTTTTCCCCCGGCCCTGATCCGATGCTGTGGACCGCGGTGAACGAGCGCGACGAACTGGGCAGCGATCTTGTGCCCGATTACATGACCTCGGTGCGCGACGGCGGCTTCTACGGCTGGCCCTACAGCTATTACGGCGACCATGTGGACGAACGCGTGCAGCCGCAAAACCCGGACCTGGTCGCGCGGGCGATTGTCCCGGACTATGCGCTGGGTCCGCATACCGCATCGCTGGGACTGGCGATCACGGCGGACAGCGGCCTGCCGCCGCCGTTCACCGCGGGTGCCTTCGTTGGCCAGCACGGTTCCTGGAACCGCCGTCCGCCGAGCGGGTACCGCGTGATCTTCATTCCGTTCGCCGACGGCAAGCCGGATGGGCAACCGGTGGATGTGCTGACCGGGTTTCTCGACGACAAGGGACACGCCCGCGGGCGGCCCGTGGGTGTCGCGCTGGATGGGCGCGGCGGCTTGCTGGTGGCGGACGACGTGGGCAACACGATCTGGCGTGTCCACGCTGCCGCGCGCTGACCCGGCACCCAACCAGCCGTATTCCGGCCTGCCAGCTTAGGCTCGCGGGCCGCCACGCGGATTGTTTCCGGCATGTGGAGCAATCGTGACGAGCGGCAACCAATGCTTGCAATATCAAACCGGACCATGCGATTTTGCGTTTCAGGTGAGATAGTGCGCCCGTTCGGATACCATGTGACAATGAACAGAAAAATTCAGGTTGGAACTTCAAGGCTCTCGATCATTGTGCGCTTGTCCTGCCTGACCGCCCCCATGGTGGCCGCGCTTTTTGCCGCGCGCCCCGCTTCTGCCATCGTGTTCCTGACCTCCGCCGCGCAGACCGCCGGTTTGGGCGCCGGCCAATCGTTTTTGAATCCCGAAGCCGAACTGACGGTCTCGCTCAGCAACGGCAGCGAGGCGGGTTGCTCGGGAAGTCTGCTCGCGGGTGGAGCGTACGTATTGACCGCGGCGCATTGCGTGACCGGTGCAAGTGACAACCTGACGGCCACCCATATATCGCTTGACTTCGCCAATGTCGGCCTCGGCGTCTCATCGACCCAATACATCGTAGATCCCGCCTGGAACGGCAATCTCCTGAGCGGCGGCGACCTGGCGCTGATCAAGCTCAGCACGCCGATCACCTCGATTGCCGGCTATACGGTCGATACGACCTCGGGCGTTGCCGCCGGAACCACCGTGACGATCGCCGGCTACGGTGACACCGCGTACGGGACTGCCGGCTACAGCAGCAACAACTTCGGCACGCTGCATGACGGAACGACCCGCTTCATGGGAGGCTGGTCGCAGGTGCCTTCGGTCTACGAATACGAGTTCGTCAACGGCGGGTATTGGTATGCCGGTTCGCAAGAAGCAATGATCGCGCCGGGCGACTCCGGGGGCGCCGCTCTGCTTGACGTGAACGGCACGTGGGAGATCGTCGGCGTTAACGACTTCAACGCTTGCACCGCCGTCGGATGCACGCCCGATGCAAGCCTGAACCAGTATGGCGGCGACACCTCGGTTTATGCCAATGCAGCGTTCCTGGATCCCTATCTCGCGCCCGAACCCGGCTCGATAATCGTCGTGGCGACCGGACTGTTCGGTCTGGCGGCCGCTCGCCGCCGCGCGGCGGCGCGGGACGCCGGAAGCGCACCGCGCGGGAGCCTTTGCCGCGTCTGAGGCTGACGCTGGCGGGGCCGTTGCTGAGACGCGCAAGACCGTCACTGCGAAACGGCAACAAACCGGCTGCGCTATGTTCCGGCCGACGGCCACCCGGGATGCCTACGCCGCCGCCAGCCGGGTGAAACTGACGCAGGACGCCACCAGCGCCGCCCCCGCCGCGATATACAGCGCCACGGTGGTCCCGTTCCCACCCGGAAACGCCGTGAACACCAACGCCACCAGCGCAGCCCCCATCGACTGCCCGAGCAGCCGCGCCGTCGCCTGCATGCCACTCGCCCCGCCCGTCCGCACCGGCGGTGCCGACGTAATGATCGCCCGGTTGTTCGGCGTATTGAAAAACCCGAACCCCAGCCCCAGCAGCGTCATCCGCCAGACGATGTCCCGGGTCGCCGGATGATCCGGCAGCAGGCTCATGGCGATCAGCCCGGCCGCCATCACGATCAGCCCGCAGCCGCCCAGCAGCCCCGCCGGATACTTGTCCGCCAGCCGCCCGGCGAACGGCGCGATCACCGCCACCACCAACGGCTGCGGCGTCATCAGCAGCCCCGTCATCACCTGGTCCAGACCCAGCCTATGCTGAAACAGAAACGGCATCGAGACCAGACCGATGGACTGCGCAATGAACGCGCACACCGAACTCGCCACCGACAGCGCGAACAGCGGGATGCGCATCAGATCCACCGGCAGCAGCGGCGCCTGGCGGGTCAACTGCCGCGTCACCAGCACCGACCCGGTGATCGCCGCGACCACCAGTTCCACTGTCACATGCACCCACGACTCGCCATGCCCCAGCTCCGACACACCGAACAGCAACGTGCCGAAGGATACCGCCTGCAGCGCCGCGCTGGTCAGGTCGAAGCGCACCCCGGACAGCGGAGTCTCCGGCAGCGCCCGCAGCGCGATCACCGCCCCGAGCACGCCCAGCGGCACGTTCACCGCGAACAGCCAGGGCCAGTGCGCCACCGAGAGGATCGCCGCGGCCACTGTTGGCCCCAGCGCCGAGGCGATCGATCCCACCGTCGCGTTCAGACCGACGCCGCGGCCGATCCAGCGGCGCGGGTAGATGAAGCGGATCAGGGCGCTGTTGACGCTCATGATTCCGGCCGCGCCGAACCCTTGCAGCATGCGCGCCAGGATCAGCGTGGTCAGCGACGACGACATCGCACAGACCAGCGAGGCGATGGTGAACAGCACCAACCCGCCCTGGTAGATCCGACGGTAACCATGGATCTCGCCCAGCGACGACAGCGGCAGCAACGAAATGGTCACCGCAAGCTGGTACGCATTCACCACCCAGATCGAATTGGCCGCCGAGGTGTTCACCTCCCGCGCGATCGTCGGCAGCGCGACATTGGCGATGCCGCCGTCCAGGATCGCCAGGGTGAGCCCGAGCGCGATGGTCAGGATCGCCCATATTCGCTGCGGCATCGGCACGCCGTCGGTGACGGGGGCCAGCGCCGGATTGCCGGGGAGGACGATATCCGGCATCAGGCAGCAACCGCCTCAGGCAAACACTCCAGCACCGCCTCCAGCGGCAGGGAGGCCAGGTCCGGGCGTTGCAGGACTCGCGTCCAAGGCCCGATCGGGGCGCAGAGCGAGGGATTGGAATCTTTTGAAAACAGCGTAATAGACGGACATCCTGCGGTGGCGATCAAATGCATCGGCCCGGTGTCGTTGCCAATCGCGAATTTCGCCGCGCGCGCCAGGGCAGCCAGATCGCCGAAGCCGGTCTTGCCAATCAGGTCGATGCCGCCCGGAATCGCCGCCGCCAGATCGGCCTCGGCCCCCGCCCCGAGCACGACCGAGGCGATCCCGCGTTCCGCCAGACGTTCGGCCAGCATCCGGTAACGGTCCGCCGGCCACCGCTTGGCCAGCCGATCCGGCGAGCTTCCAGGAACCAGCAGGGCGAAATCGGCCGGCAGCCCGAAGCGCCCGATATCCCCCGTCATCCAGGACACGTCGGCGGGTGGAAACGCGGTGATCCCGGCCTGCCGCAACTGTCCCTGCTGGCGCACGGCATCGTGCAGCGTGTTGCGCCGCGGGTCGCGGTCCGGCAGCGAGCAGCCGAACGCAATGCCCGACCACTCCGGCCGCTGCCTGACCGGGAACAGCGAGAAGTACCAGGATGATCGTTTCGACGTCTGCAAATCATAGACGCGGTCGAAACCGCCGTCCGCCAGCATGCGTCCCAGGCCGCGCGCGGCCGATCTGTCCCACCAGGACGGATGCGGATCGATCAGCACCTCGTCGAAGTAGGGGAACGTGCCCAGCCACTCGGCATAGGTCGCGCTGGTCAGCACGCTGATCTTCGCTCCGGCATGGTGCTGCCGGATCGCGCGAAACGCGCCGAGCGAGAGGATGACGTTGCCGAACGCCCCCAGCTTGACGATCAAGATCCGTTGCCGATCGGCCGCCGCCGGAGGCCGGCGGCTTGCTTCCGCAAAATCCGAAGAAACCATGAACCTCCGTACCAGCGGCCCGCCGAACCGGCAACCGCCGCGGATCACGCCGGCCGCGTCGCGATATACAGCCACTCCATGGGCAACAGGCTGAACCTGACTTCCAGGGGCGGCGGCAACCGGAACGTGTCCACCCGAAATCCCGCCTCACCCAGCCGATCGGCGAAGTCGAGACCGTAGTAGCGGCGGTGATCGGGGGCGTTGAAATGCGCCGCCCGGGCAGCCGGGTCGGTGATCGACGCGTCCTCGTACGTCTTGTGCCGGGTCGGGTTGATCGGCGCGGTCAGTAGCGCAATGCCGCCCGGCTTCAGGACGCGCGCCAGCTCGCGCATCGCCTTGCGGTCGTCGTCGATATGCTCCAGCACGTGGTTGGCGATCACCACGTCATAGGTTCCGTCCGACATCGGCAGCCGGGTGATGTCCACCTGATGCGTGACGCCGCGCTGCAGCAGGTCCGCGGTTTCGTATCCCGGTTCATCCCGCAAGGCGCGGCGCAGCGCCTTCTCCGGGGCGAAATGCAGGATGCGTTTGTTGGCGAGCCGGTTGGTCCCGGAACGGGTCACCCACAGCCAGAGCAGCCGGTGCCGCTCGCGGCTGCCGCACAGAGCGCAGCGCGCGTCCCAGCGCGGCGGATGCCCGACGGCGATCATGACGCCGGTATGGCCGCAAATCGGGCAGGTCCGGGCCAGCTTGGGATACTTGAACTGTTCGCGGTCCTTGAACCAGGCGGCGAAGGTCCGGCGCGCCACCGTCCACCTGGTGCCGGGCCCGGGGCGCGGAAAAGCCCGCGGAGGTGGCGCCAGGACGAGGTCCTGCACGCGATCCAGTGGAGGAGGCGACGTATCAGACATCATCGCGTTCTAGGCCTGGCGGCAACGTGGCGCAACGATGCGCGTCCGGCGGGTCAGTCCGTCCGGGCCTCGGCGAGGCCCCATCCCACCATCAGGAAGAACCATCCCGCATTCGGCACCGTGAACAACGATGTGGTGGACGCGATGGGCCATAGCGACACAAGCACGATCACCAACAGCGCCGAACGCCGGTCGTTCGCCGGATGGCCGGCGCCACCACGGATGCCGCGAATCCAGGATGCGGCCAGCACGCCAAACAGCGCCACGCCGGGAAGCCCGCAACTGGTGGCGATCTGCAGCCAGTAATTATGCGGGTGGATGGTGCAGCCCACGATGCTGGCCGGATCGCCGATCGGCAGCCACGGCAGGCCGGTGAGATACTCCGGCTGCATGCAGTAGGTGCGGTAGCCGTCCCAGCCCAGGCCGAGCCACGGGTGGGCATGAACCATCGTTACCGCCCGGCCGAAGATCAGGCCGTAGGGCGTCGCCCAGAAATGCTCCATCTGCTCGGTGAAGTGGACCACCAGCTTGGCGAAGGCCGGCGGCGAGACCACCGGCAGCAAGGCCAGCGCAACCGCGCCGATTCCCACGGTCAGGATAACCGGCAGGCGAAGCGGCCGGAACAGCAGGCCGCTGATCAACAGGCCGAGCGCCATCAGGACCGCCGGCATGCGCTGGCCGATGAGGATCATTGTTACCGCCGCGAGCATCGGCACGGCGAGGCCGCAAATTCGGTCCAACCGCCGCTCGCGCCGCAGCAGCAGAAAGCACAGCGGCAGGAACGCGGGAAAGAATAGCCAGAGAAAAGTTGGACCCGCCACCGGCCCGCGGAACGGGCCGGTCAACGCGCCATCGGGCCAGCGCGGGCGGCCGAAAATGTTCAGCCCGAGGATATATTGCTGCCAGCACTCGACCAGGATCCATACGGCGGCGGCGAGGACGCTGTACCAAAGCCGCCGGCGCGCCGGCTCCGCGGTCAGCACCCAGCTTTCCAGCGCCGGCACCAGCAGGAAAAACCGCAGCGCCGCGAGCGCCTGGCCGATCGGCTGCAGGCCTGCGGTGAGGAGGGTGCAGAACAGCATCCAACCCCAGAACGCCAGCGCCAGCCGGGTCCACGGGGATCGCAGCCACGCCGTGTCGCGGGCGGCGAGGCGGCTGGCCAGGAACAGAAGGACGATGACGGTCAGCACGCCGTCGCCGATGGCGCGCGCATACAGAAGCGCCCAGGGCAGCAGCAGCGTCGCGCCGGTCGCGGCGGCGAGCAGTCCTCGCTGAAGCTTGGTTTGGACCCGCGCCGCGGCTGTGCCATCGGCGGTTCCTGCTACGGGCGGCATCGGGCGGTGTCTCCAGCTTGCCAAGGCACCGCGCGACACAGCGTCATGGCGGGCGCAGGCCCATAGGCGCTAACCCGGCGGTTCGGCAACGGGCTTTCCGCCTGGGTCGTGGCCGGGCAACGCGGTAACCGGGAAACGATTCGTCCCGCTTCCGTCATGGCCCGGCTTGTCCGGGTCACCGCCTCCAGCATGTCACGACAGGTGGCCCGGACAAGCCGGGCCATGACGGTTTGACGAAGCCGCCGGGGCCGAAGCGCTCGTTGTTGGGCGTCGCCTTAGTGTTGAAACGCGGAGGCAAACCCGCCCCAATCCCACCCCGCCGGCCGAGGCGCACGCATGCGCGGCGGCACCGAGTGACAACCCGCCATCAAGACAACTCTGTCCCCGCCCCAGGCGTGTTGCTTTTTCCCGGCGGGACGCCGAGAAGCCGCGCCCATGTCCGACATTGCCCCCGACATTGCTCCCGCTTGGGTCATCAGCGAAGGATTCGCCGGCCTGCGCACGCAAGCCCTCGGCCTGGCGGAGGCCGCCGGCCTGACACCCGACGTGCGGGTCCTCGCACCCGGCGCACCCTGGAAATGGATATCCGCGAAATTCTGGCCCAACCCGCTGGCCGCGGTGAAGGAGGCGGTGAAAGCCCCCCTGCCCGCCCTCGCCATCGGCTGCGGCGGCATGGCGGGCGCCGTCCTGGCGGCCCTGCGCGGCCAGTCCCTGCGAGTCGTGCAGGTTCAGAACCCGCGCCTGGACATCAGCCGCTTCGACCTGATCGTCGCCAACACGCATGACGAGCTGACCGGCCCGAACGTCTTCGTCACCCGCACTGCGCTGCATCGCGTGACTCCCCAGCGCCTCGCCGCGGAGGCCGATCTGTGGCGCGACCGGTTCGCCGGGCAGACGCGACCGCTGGTGGCGGTGCTGCTGGGCGGCAACAACGGACGCTACACGCTCGACCAGCGGGTCGGGGCGAAGCTGGCGGCCGAACTGGCGGCGATGGCGCGGCGCGACAATGTCGGCGTGGCGGTGACGCCGTCGCGTCGCACCGATCCGGCAGTGACCGCGTTGATCCGCGAGGCGCTGGCGCCGCTCGGCGGCTGGGTGTGGGACTTCACCGGCGACAACCCGTATTTCGGCATGCTGGCGCTGGCCGACATGATCGTGGTCACCCAGGACAGCGTCTCGATGATATCCGAGGCCGCCGCCACGGCCGCTCCGGTGCTGTTCGCGGCGCTGCCGGGATCGTCGCGGCGGCAGGGGATCTTCCTGAAGACGATGATGAACGAGGGCCGGATTCGCCCTTTCGAAGGCCGCTTCGTACAGTGGCCGGTATCGCCCCTGAACGATACGCCGGCAGCCGCGGAGGAGATGCGGCGCCGCCTGCGGTTCTAAAGAGCGGGGCTGTAGGGAGAGCCGAGGCCGATGCTGCAGATCCAGACCTTCGACGCCCGCGCCGGGGGCAATGTCACCTACAAGGCGCTGGCGCATCCGCTGGCGGCCGAGGCGATCAGCCGCCTGTACGCGCGTCTGGACCCGCCGGTGGCGCTGTACGATCCGGACGGCCTGGCCGACGCGCTGGTTGCGCTCTATCCGGCGGCGATCGACAGCCTGTTCGTGCACGATGTCGAGGCCGTCGGCCGGACCCGCGCCGGGCTGACCGCGCGTCCGCTGACCGGGCTGCCGTCGAGCGGCGCCCGCACCGTGCTGGTCGCCGCCTTCGATGCCGCGCGGATCGTGGCGCGGATCGCGCCGCTGCTGCCGCCGGGAGCCACCGTTCTGACCCTGGATGAGGTCCGCCTGCCGGAGGCGATGCTGAGCGTCGGCCGGTACCTCGACAAGCTGAACTTCGCCACGAATTTCGCCTTCTTCCGCGACGCGGACGGGCTGTCGACGCGGCTGGTTTCGGCGAACTACTGGGCCAGCTACGGCGCGCGGGACGTTCGCTTGTGGTTGCGCCTGTTCGATGCCGATGGCGCGGTACTGGCGACCTGGGACCAGACGCTGCCCTCAGGCCCGGGCGGTTTCTCGATCGACAGCCGGGAAGTGCGCGCGCGCTTCGGGCTGGATGCGTTCACCGGCCAGTTGTTCATTCACGCCATCGGCGTCGCCGGGCATGATGTGGTGAAATATGCGCTGGACACCTATGCCTCGGACAACGGCGCGTCTTTGTCCTGCACGCACGACGCCAATGCCTGGCCGTCCGACCGCTTCGCCGGCCTGCCCGCGCCGCGGCCGGACGAGACGGTGGTGCTATGGCTGCAGAACAGCCACGCCGTGCCGATACAGGCCGAGACGATCGCGCTGGATCGCATGGGGGCGGAGCGACCGGTCGCGCTGAGGCGGGAAGTCGGTCCGTTCGCCTCGGTGGCGCTGGATGTGGCGGAATTCCTGCCGGGGCTGCACTGGCCGGCACAGATCGAGGTGCGCGCCGGCCGCCACGTCGTGCGCCCGCGCTACGAGGTGACCCGCGACGACCGCGTCCGCATCGCCCACGTCAACGTGGAGCGCGACACTCTGCGCCCCGACCCCGGCATTCCCGCACTGCCGCGGGAGATGGGACGCGGCTTTCTTCTGCCGTTCCCGATCCTCCCGCGTGAGCGGTTCCGCACCATCGTGCAGCCGACGCCGATGGCGACGACGCAGGCCAATCTGCCGTTGCGTCTGGATGTGTTCGATGCCGATGGGACGAAGCGCGGCGAACAGTTCCTCGGCTGCCTGCCGCGCGACCACGGACTGGCGATGGACCTGGACGGGTTCGGGGTCGACCAGGGACACGCCGAACTGGTCTACGACTTCCGCGACGGCGGCGAGGCGGATGGCTGGCTGCACGCCTTGTTTCGGTATGAGGACCGCGTCTCCGGCCACTGCGCCGAATCCAGCTTCGGCGCGCATATCTTCAACACCGCGATGACCTACAAGGACGAGCCGCAATCCTACTCCGGTCCGCCCCCCGGGCTGTCCACGCGGTTGTTCCTGAAGCTCGGCCATGCGCGGCGGCGCAGCTTCGCGGCGCTGATCTATCCGGCGTCCGGATCGTGGCATCCGGCGTCCACCACCGTGATACAATTGTATGACGGGGCCGGGCAGGTGATCGCAGAGCAGCGAATCGCCATCGCCTGCTCCGGTTCGTGCATGCTTTGGCCGGATACGGTGTTCGATTCGGCCGCCGTGGCGGCGGCCGGGCCTGACGGCTACGTGCTGGTGCGGGACGCAACCTGCCGGTTGTTCGGGTATCACGGCCTGATGGACGAGTTGGGCGGTTTCTCGCTCGATCACATGTTCGGATTTTAATCCGGCACGCGCCGAAGCTGTTGCATGGATCACACGCGCGGCCGGGTTTGTCGCGTACTTTCGATTGTGACGAAACGAGCTTCATTTTGACGTTGCGGCGGTCACGGGCTTTGCGTCAGGATTATGGCACGGAGCATCACGCCATCGCGAGTCAGGCTTGACGAGGCTGTAACTATCGCGAAACGGTGTGCGGGCGCGCCGGGTCACCATTCCTAATCGTTGCGTGTAGGGCTTAAACCATGTCGAAACCGGCTTCCGTCGCTGTCGAAGAGCATGTGCATGGCGACACCGTGTGGGTCGCGATCCGCTCGCGCGGCGCCGACTGGTCGTGGCTGACCCCGGACGAGGCGGTGCAGTTGGCGCGCACCTGGATCGACAAATACAGTCCGGCGCCGCAAGCGGCGGAATGATCGGCTTTGCGGGACATACGGCTTGCGGGTTCGCTGCGGTGGCCTAACTATAGGCCATGAACGCGTTGACCTTCCTGCCCGATCGGGGCGTATTGGCACTCGAGGGCGATGACCGGGTCGCCTTCCTCCAGGGCCTCGTATCCAACGACGTCGAAGCCGCGATCCCCGGCCGCGCCGTCTGGGCCGCGCTGCTGACGCCGCAAGGCAAGTGGCTGGCGGATTTCTTCGTTTTCGCGACCGCGGAGGCGTTGCTGCTGGACTGCGAACGCGCGCAGATCCCGATGCTGGTGCAGCGGTTGACGCGCTATCGGCTGCGCATGAAGGTGACGCTGCGCCCCGATTCGGGGCTGTTTGTCCATGCGGCCTGGGCCGATCGGCCGGACGTGCCGGGCATGATCGCGCCGGATCCCCGGCTACCCGGGTTCGCGTGGCGCGTTCTCGCCGCCGAACCGCTTGCCGGCAGCGCGACGCCTGAGGATTGGGACCGTTATCGCATTTCAGCGGGCCTGCCGGATGGGTCGAAGGACATGGAGCCGGACCGCAGCACGCTGCTGGAAGCCGGCTTCGATGAGCTGAACGGCGTGTCCTGGTCGAAGGGCTGTTACATGGGACAGGAACTGACGGCACGCACCAAATACCGGGGCTTGGTCAAGCGGCGGCTGGTGCCGGTTCAGGTCGAGGGCCCCCTGCCCCCGCCCGGCACTCCGGTGATGCGCGATGGCCAGGAGGTCGGGCAGATGCGCTCGGGCCGGGATCAGGCCGGGCTGGCGTCGTTGCGCCTGGATGCGGTCACGGGACCGCTGCGGTGCGGGGCGGCCGTGCTGATGCCGCGGATTCCCGCGTGGATGCGGCTGCCGGAGACGATGCCGGCGGGTGTGTAGCGGCTTCAGCCACATTGTCATGGCCGGGCGAGTCCACATAGCTGTCGGGATGAGGCGGTCGCGGAGAAAGGTTTCGCGGCCGTGACAAATCTCTCCGCGTCATGTCCGGGCGTGTCCCCGTGCCTAGGAAGAAAATAGGCTTTGCGGCCGGCCGAAACCCAGCCCGGTCCTCGATTTTTCATCCAGGGTGGGTCGGCCGCGGACCGGTGGCGAACTATCAGGATAAGCGGCAGCGAAGGAAAAATTTGCCCGGGGCCTTGTTCTCTCACCGTCATGGCCGGCTTAACCTTGTCCGGGCCACCTATGCCAGCACGTGCCGCGACAGGTGGCCCGGACAAGCCGGGCCATGACGAATGGGGAGAACACCGTGTTCCGCGTGGTCCCTTATCCTGATAGCTGTCGGGCTTAGCCCGGCCATGACGGTGAGAGTAGAGTCTGGCCCCGCGTCTCGCCTATCCGGACACCTAACGATCCAATAACAAACATCTCAATTCGCTTGCGCAACTTCATAAATCGAACCCTCCACGCACAGCTTCATGTCATTCGCACTGCGCGCGAACAGAAACGCGCGGGGGAAATTACCCTGCTGTAGAAAGGTTTCCTTGCAGCGCACCCCCGTATTATCACTGAACACCAGCACCCGGTCGCGCGTGCAACCCTGGAAGCCGCTCACGCGCCGGCCGTCGAGCATGTAACCATCGATCGTCTTGCTGAACACCAAAGTATAGCCGATCAGTTCGGAAAGATCACATTCCGCCAGGGCCGGGCGGCACACCAGCAGCAGCATCGCAACAACGAACCAGCGCATCACACGGGCTTCCACGACCGGTCCACCCCCACATCGATCAGCGTCGGCCCATCGGCGGCCAGCGCCTGATCGAGCTGTTCCTCGAACTCGGACAGCGTCGCTGCCTTGTAAGCCGTCAGTCCGAAACCGCGCGCGACGGAGACAAAATCGATCGCCGGATTGTCCAGATCCATCGCGACATAGGTGTCCGACTGCGCCGCCAGACCCTTCATCGCGTTGGTCCGCTGCTTCAGTATGCGATACGATGTGTTGTTGACGATCACAAATACCATCCTCAGCTTCTCGCGCGCCGCGGTCCACAGGCCCTGGATCGTATACAGCGCGGAACCATCGCCGATCAATGCGATAACAGGACGGTCGGGCAGTGCGAGCTTGACGCCGATGGCGGCTGGCAGGCCCCAGCCGATGCCGCCTCCGCGCAGCCCGAAGAAGCTCTGCGCGTCGTTGCTTTTCAGGAACCGCCGCAAGCCGTTTCCGGACGACACCGTCTCGTCGATGACGACCGCGTCCTCCGGCAGTTGCCGCCCGATCGTTTGCATCAGCGCCAGGGGATGAATCGGTTGCCGCTCGCACACCGCGTTCGCCATGGCGTTCAGCTTGTGCAGGCTGGCGACGCCCTCGGCCTTCACATGCGCCAGCCGCTTCACCGCGGCCTCGGTGTCCGGGATCGAGCGGGCGCTGATCACCGCCTCGGTCAGTTCCGGCAGCGTCGTCTTGGGTTCACCCAGGATGGAGACGGTTTCCGGGTAGTTCTTCCCCAGCTCCCACGCATCGGTGTCGATGTGCACGACCGGGTAACCGTCCGGGATGCAGTCCACATCCCCCGGCAGCGAAAGCGTGAACAGATCGCCGCCGATCGAGATCAGCAGATCGTGCTGCGTCAGCATGCCGCGGATCGCTTCGGGCAGCCGCACCAGCGGGCCGCGATACAATGGATGCAAGGACGGGAATGCCGCCCGGCTGGCCATGCTCTCGTCATACACGGGGGCACCCAGCGCTTCGGCCAAAGCCGCCACTTCCAGCAGCGCGTCGCCTTGCGCCACCGCGTCGCCCGAAATGATCACCGGGCTTTTCGCCCGGGCGATCAGCGCGGCCGCCCGGGCGATAGCGTCCGCATCGCCGCGGATGCCGAACGCCACGCGGCTCGGTGCGCCAAGATCAAGATCGGCGCTGTCGGTCAGGATGTCGCCGGGCAAGGACAGGAACACCGGTCCCATCGGCGGCGCCAGGGCCGTCTTCACTGCGCGGTGGATCGCCCGCGGCAGATCCTCCAGCCGCCGCACTTCCTCCGACCATTTCACCAGGGGGCGCGCGATCACCGGCAGATCGGCCCACAGCAGCGGCTCGGTAAAATTAAAGCGCTGTTCGTGCTGTCCCGCGGTCACTAACAAGGGAGATCCTGCCTGTTGCGCGTCATACAGCATGCCCATGGCGTTTCCGAGGCCGGGCGCGGCATGCAAGTTCACCATCGTGCACTGCCCCGACGCCTGCGCGTATCCATCGGCCATCGCCATGGCCGGGGCTTCCTGCAACGCCAGCACGTATCGCAGCTCCCGCTCCACCGCCAATGCGTCCATCAATGGCAGTTCCGTCGTTCCCGGGTTGCCGAACATGACGCGGACACCCTCCTGCTTCAGCAGTTCCAGCAGCGCGATCTTCCCCGGCATCATCGGCATCGATAGCTTCTCCCATGGGACGGCAGGTGGTACCGTTTCGCTACAAGGCGCCGCGCGGCAAATCAAGCGAAGGCGTCGGAGTTTACCCCCGGGAGGCCGCATCGATGCCAGGACTGTCGCGTCGCGATCTGATTGGCGTCGTTGCCGCCGCGCCTCTGGCCCGGCCGGCCATCATCCGCGCGCAGAGCACCTCGCAACCCGTGAAGATCGGCCTGCTTTCAGACATGGGCGGCGTATATCGCGATGTCGGCGGCCTGGGAAACAAGGTCGCCACCGAGCTGGCGATCGAGGATTTCGGCGGCTCGGTGCTCGATCGGCCGATCAAGGTGCTGCAGGCGGACGACCAGGACAAGCCGGATGTGGCAACGGCGCTGGCGCGGCAGTGGATCGACGCGGAGGGCGTGGATGTGCTGGCGGACGGTGCGGCCAGCTCGTCGGGGCTGGCGATCCAGCAGGTGTGCCGGGAGAAGAAGAAGATCTACCTCATCACCGGGCCGGCCACGTCCGACATGACCGGGAAGCAGTGCTCGCCATACGGCATCCAATTTTCCTACGACACCTATGCGCTGGCGCACGGCACGGGTAATGCGCTGACCAAGGCCGGCGGCGATACCTGGTTCTTCATCACCGCCGATTATGCGTTCGGCTACGCGCTGGAGCGCGACACGATGGCCGCGGTGAAGGCCGCCGGTGGCAAGGTCCTGGGCGCCGTTCGCGCGCCGTTGGGCACCGCTGACTTCTCATCGTATCTGGTGGAGGCGCAGGCTTCGGGCGCGAAGGTTATCGGGTTGGCCAATGCCGGCACCGATGCGCAGAATTGCATCAAGCAGTCGGCGGAGTTCGATTTGCCCAAGAGCGGCGTGCGGTTGGCGACGCTGCTGATACAGATCAGCGACATTATCGCGCTGGGACAGAACACCTGCGCCGGACTGGCCTATACCGACAGTTTCTACTGGGACATGACCGACAAGACTCGGGCCTGGTCGAAGCGCTGGAGCGACCGGATGGGGCGGGTGCCGGGACTGTTGCATGCCGGCAGCTACTGCGCGGCGTATCATTGGCTGAAGGCGGTGAAGGCGGTCGGATCGACGGATGCCGACGCGGTCGTCGCCAAGATGAAGGCAATGCCGGTTAACGATTTCTACAACGACAACGTGAAGATCCGCGAGGACGGACGGGTCATGCACGAAATGTATCTGTGGCAGGTAAAGCCGGCGCCGGAGGCGCGGTATCCGAATGATTTCTGCCGGCAACTGGCGGCGATACCGCCGGCCGATGCCTGGCGTCCGTTGTCGGAAGGCGGGTGCGCGTTGGTCAAGGCGTAGGGCGGGGCGAAAGAATGTCGTTTCGATGCCGATAAGGTGCCGGGGCTGAGTGCTCACGGCGGTTCCGGCAACCTGCTCGACCGGGGTCGCAGGGCGCGTCCGGTGCTGTTCGCACGACCGGATTCTTGCGCCTTCCACCTTATACGAGCCCGCTTTGTGTTTGACCCGTCGAACCTCGATTCCCCGTCATGGCCCGGCTTGTCCGGGCCACCGCCGCCGGCACGTGCCGCGACACGTGGCCCGGACAAGCCGGGCCATGACGGCTGCGCCGTTTACGCCGCCCGCCATACCTCCCCGTCTCTGACCGCCTTGCCCTCGGTCTCCAGCTTCAGCAGATGCGCCAGCACGCTGCGTTCCGCCGCCTTCTTCAGCTTCGGATTCAACTGCGCATACAGCGCTTCCATGATCGAGGCCGCATCCCCCGGCCCGTCCGCCAGCTTGCGGGCGATCGACTGCTCGCGCAGCATGCGGTGGGTCAGCATGGCGCGCACCAGGCCACGGGGATCGCGCAGCGGCGGGCCGTGGCCCGGCAGGTAAACGTCATCGTCGCGGGCAAGCAACAAATTCAGGCTGTCGAAGTAATCCCGCATGTTGCCGCCGGGCGGGCTGACGATGCTGGTTGACCAGGACATCACATGATCGGCGCTGAACAGGATCCGATCCCCGGTCTCGCCGGTCATCGCGTAGCATAGATGGTCCGACGCATGTCCGGGCGTGTGCAGCGCGGTGATGCCGGCGATCGTTTCCCGATGACCCAGCTTGACGTCGGGATCGAACGCCTCGATCGCGCTGGTATGGAAACCGGCTGTGCGCGCCCCGGTTGCCGCCTGCAACGCCGAGACTGCCCCGACATGGTCGTGATGCGTGTGGCTGACCAGGATCAGCGCGACCCGGCCGCCGCTGTGCCGAAGGATCGCCTCGACGTGCTCGGGATGGTTTTCCGGGCCGGGATCGAGCACGGCCAAGCCCTCCGGCGTGTCGATCAGGTAGGTGTTGGTGCCGAAATACGTCATCGGCCCGGGGTTGTTGGCAACGATCCGGCTGATGCCCGGCAGCACGGGAAGCCTGGCGCCGCGATCGGGCTCAGGTTCGGTCAGGAAGGTCATGCGAACGGTCTCCGTTTGACCGCCATGCTTGCCTAAACCGCCGTGACTGGCAACGCAGGCCCGGGACCAGGGCGGCGAGAAGCAGGACGGTGATGGCTTTGGCAAGCCTGAGCAGGCGCCGGACCGATCCGGCGGCGCGGTCGCGGCTGGATCGCAGCAGCAGCACCGGCCGCAGGCTGGAGGGCATATCTCCGGCCGCGCGTGTGATACCCTGGACGACATCGCCGGGCGGCGTCCGCGGCCAGCGCCGAGCGGGCATCGCTCGGGGTCTCGGATGGATCGATCGACAGCATCACGAGGCTGTAGCGGGTGGAATCCTCGAACCGGGACAGCGTCCTGATCAGGTCGCTTCGCACCGATCCGCACAGGTTGCGGCAGCGGTCGCAGTCCAGGACCAGAATGCCCGGCCGATGCGCGAGCGCCTGCCTGAGCGTCACCACCTTGTCCTGCTGATCGCGAAACCGGGCCGCACGCGACACCTGCGAGGGCCGGCGGCCGCGCGGCGGCAGGGTTGCCGCGGCACGCTGGATCGTGAATCAATGCCCCGGAACGACCGCATCTGGCAGGCAGGCGGCTGCCCGGCACGACATGGCCGGCGGCTCGCCGATCGGCACTTCCTCGCCGTTCGGGGCTGGGACGGGGGCCAGCCGCTTACCCCCAGCAGAAATGTCCCGGCAATCTTTGCCGATCGGCAAGGCCGTCCCGGATTCTGCGGCGGATTTCTGAGGAAAAGCAGATGCCCCGAGTTGGCATCGTGATTGCTTTAGGAGATTCGCAGACCCTCGGGTCAGGGAGTGAAAGATGGCGATCAACAGCATAGCGCCGCCATCGGCGGCACCGTATTCCTTTTTGAGCCGCACCAACGGGCCGGAACAAACGGCTACGCCCGCCGCGTCAGCGGCAGCCACGACTGGCGCGAGTTCCGCGACAACGCCGGCCGCCATGACTGATGTGGCGGGAACCGTAGGCATGTTGTCGCCCAGTGTGCTGGCCGCGCTGATGGGTCAGGACGTAAAACTACTCGGATCGCTGGCGGGCGGCTGATCCGGGCGCCGCGGCGGCCGGGAGGCGCCGGCCGGTACGACACCCGCCGCGCCTAAGAAGCGCGTTTGACCTGCCCTGCGCCAGGTCCTTCCGCAAGAACAGCTTGGCATGGCCGGGCGGATAGTCGTCGAGACACCCGAATACCTCATAGCCGCGCTTCCGGTAGAAGCCAGGCGCCTGCTAGGTGACGTCTCGACCGTCGCCGCTGACGCCCCTCGCTCCAGCGCCATCGCCATCGCCTCCGCCGCATCCATCAGCCGGGACCCGTGGCGCTGGCCGCGCAGCGTTTCGCTCACCCACAGAAAATTGACCTGCAGCCAGCCGCCCCAAATGCAGGCAAGCAGGCCCCGACCCACTCGCCGCGCGGGCTTCTCAGAAAGAACCCGACGGAATGCCGCCTGTTCGGCCAACTCCGAAACTTAAGACGTCGTCTCGCACGAGCGCGCTCAAGGCGCCGCCCGGCAGCGAATCGAAGACGATTTCCAGCTCTGACACGCGGCCCACCGCACCGCGACCCTTTCGCGGGGTCTCGAGACTGTATCCTACGCCTGCGCAGGGAGATCAACTCTTCCCGGGACGGGTGAGATTGCCAGGTCATCCGAAACGCGCGCCGGCGCAGCGGCACATCGAGTTCGGTCGTCAGCTCCAAACCCTGCTCTACACGAGACCGCGTGCCACCGTGTCCGTGTCTGGCAACGGGTGATCATCTCCCCACCTGTCGGGCTGACGAAACGGCGGACGGGAGAATTTCATGAGCGAAACGCAGGGCGGCAGCAAGCCATTCCTGACCGATGTGCAAACGTTACGGGATCGCGCGCGGCAGAACCTGTCCGACGGGATCGTTACGAAAAGCTATCATGGAGATGCCGCAAAGACGATCGAGATCCTGCAATCGGTTCTGGCGACCGAAATCGTCTGCGTGCTGCGCTACACGATGCATGCCGTGACGGCGACGGGGATCTCCAGCGAGGCGATCAAGGCGGAATTCGCCCAGCACGCCAAGGAGGAGCAGGACCACATGATGGCCGTCGCCGAGCGGATCGATCAGCTCGGCGGCAAGCCGAACTTCAACCCGGAGGGCCTGGCGACCCGGTCCGCCTCGCAATACGCGGAGGGCGCGAACCTCATCGACATGATTCGGGAGAACCTGATCGCGGAGCGTATCGCCGTGGACCATTACCGGGAACTGATCCGCTATTTCGGCGATGACGATCCGGCGACGCGGGTGATGCTGCAGGGGATTCTGTCGGTCGAGGAAGAACATGCGACCGACATGCTCGATCTGCTGGAAGCGCACGAAGGGCACTGAGCAGGCAAGATGATGGGGGTACTTCGGCGTTAACCGGTTGTTAAGCCGCCCCCTTTATAACGGGGCTTCGATCGACCGCGGGTCAGCGGCCGCTGCCGGAGCTGCCGCTGCCCATGAATGATCGCCCGGACCCTGAACCACAGGCCAAGCGGCAAATCCTCGCCGGCCTGTCGGGCGCCCTGGCGGCACTGTGCGACCGGATGCGCTCGCAACAGGATGCCGCCATTCGCATCACGCTGCTGGCGGTGCGTGCCGAGGCTATCGCCGAACGCTTCTGGACTCTCAGCCAAGCAAGCGGCCAACGGTTCGACCAGGAATGCGAGGCGCTGGCCCTCGACATCAAGGCCTTCGCGACCGAGGTCGCCTCCGCGGCCAAACGTGCGGGCGAGGAGGCACTTCTGGGCCGGGAGGTCGCGCGGGCGATCAGCTCGCACGCCGAGGATATCGGGAAACTGGCGCAGGAGATCGACGTTCTGCCGGACGCATCGTCGGTTCGGGCGCGATTACGGCCGCTGTCCCGCACACTGACGGACCTGCCCGAACGGCTGAAGGCGGGAGCTGCCACGGTCAAGGAGGTCAACGGCATCGCCGCGCTGGCGAACGGCCTGGCGGAGCGCGGCGACACGCTCGCGGCCGGCGGCGTGCTGGCCAGCCGCGAAGCGGTGACATTATCCCGCGACCTGCGGCGCTTCGCCGAGGACGCGACCGCGATATCCCTGGAGATGACCCGTGGTTCGGCGGCGGCCGTGAAAGCGATCGACGAGATGGCAGTCACGACCGTGGCGCTGTCCCGGTGCCATCCGGCACCGGGCGGGCCGCCTGACGTCTGGGGCCGACCGGCCCCCAAACCAAACACCCAGCCGATCGCGGCTTCCCGGGTGTGGGGCGCGGCGACCGTCAGGCCGAAATAGGACCCGCGCTACGCCGCCTGCTTGAACGCCTGCTTGTTGAGTTCCTTGCTGGCCAGTTTGTTCAGCAGGTCGTCGGCCTTCTTCTCCTCCGCCAAGGTCTCTTCCAGTAACGAGACGACTTCCGCCTGGCCGGCGGTCCTGGCCCAGGCGATCAAGGCCCCGTAGCGCGCCATTTCATAATGCTCGATCGCCTGCGCGCACGCCGCGAGCCCTGCATCGCGAACGCTGCCTTCGGGGAATTCCTCGATGACTTCTTCACCTTCCTCGATCAGGCCGTTGATCGCCTCGCAGGTGACGCCGCGGGCACGTTTCCCGAGCGCATCAAACACCTTCTGCAACCGCTCCACCTGACCCTGCGTCTCTTCCCTGTGCGCGGTAAACGCCTCTTTCAGATCGGCGTTTGTCGCGGCCTTGGCCATTTTCGGCAAGGCCTTCAGGATCTGCCGCTCGGCATAATAGATATCCTGGACAAATGTCAGCAGTAACTCGTTGAACCCTTTAGTCGCGGCCATGCATGGCCTCCCGGTTGATTGTTTCGATGTGTGTAGCGCCCGCCTCGCGCAGGATCGCCTCCGCCTGCGACTGCTTTGCATCCGTGGGCGTCAGGACGGTCAGGACAAGATCGCCGGAGGCAGCGCGGGCGTCACGATCGTCCTGCTCCAGCCGGTTGGAGGCGCCGTGGGCGAGGAAGGTGGCGCCTCCCGCGGCGCCGCCGGCAACGACCGCCGCCGCCACCGCCGGGGCCGCAGCGCCTCCGGTCGCGATGGTCACCCCGGCCGCGGCCAGGGCAGCCGCCGCACCGGCGGTGCTGGCCCCGAGCGTGCGCGACTGGCGCGCGTCCTCTTCCGTGAAGGCGGGCTGCGACTCTGCCGCCAGGGGGTCGTCCGTCCCGGACGCGGACGGGCGGCTAATTTCCGCCCGGTCGAACCCGGATATGGACAATTTGCCCACGGCATCCTGCATCCGCTCCGCATCGGCGAAGATGGCCCGGACTTGGCGCGGATTGGATAAGCTGTCCGCCTTGTCGTTCATGCCGGCACCTTTTTGTTTTGCCAGAGTAAGATCAGTGCGATGAGTGACCGCCCTTGCGTCCCGCTTCGGACGCCTTCTCGCGGTTCTCAGCGAAGTTGCCGGGATTGTGGCTCTCGCCGGAGCCGCTGTGGCTCGCATGCCCACCCTTTTTCCCGGCCGCGGACGCCTTCTCATGATCTTCGGCAAAATTGCCGGGGTTATGTTCGGTGCCGGCACTGCCGGCGCTACTGCCGTGGCTGGCTTGGCCGCCCTTGCGGCCCGCTTCGGCGGCGCGCTCGCGATCGTTGGCGAAGTTACCTGAACTATGCTGGCCACCGACATGCCCAGCGCGGGACGCCTTTTCGCGATCCTCGGCGAAGTTTCCCGGATTACGCGTATGTGGTTCCTGAGCCATTGGTTTCCTCTCATACTACTTTCCGGGCCGTCGGACCCGGTGCAACGACAACGGAGAGGGAACGCGGCGGTTGTGTTCACAACTGCTGCGATTCCCGTGATGGAATCTGCGGCTTTCGTGCGGATTGGGAAATTGAGGCATCGGCCGGGGGGCGCGTTGCGGTTCGTGCGCTTCGGGACGGGCTTGCGGGTTGCGTCCTACGCATTTTTAACACGGAGCAAGAACGAGAACCGCCGAGGAGCTCGGAGAAGCAAGACTGGCGCTGTGCGCATTGCTTTCGGCAAAGGCGCGTCCGGCTTACGCCTCTGTCGCTGCCGGCCCCACCGACAATCTGTCAGGCTGATGCGCCAACGGCTGATGCGCATGCAGATAGTCCTGCGGGTCCACCGCGAGGTACCGGGACGGCCGATCGGCGTCCTGTTGGAAGACGGATACCGCCGTCAGCAGGCGCCTGTCGTCCTCGGACAGGCGCGTCTCCTCGCGCAGATGATCGGTCCAGCTTTCCATCGACCAGACCTCGACCCAGCCCTCCGGGTGCGCCACGTCCTCATACACCTGCCAGAACACCGCGCCGGCGCGGCCGCGGACGTGGTGCAGTTCGGCCATCAGCCGCAGGAACTCGACCCGTCGCGGCGCATCCACCCGGTAATACGCCATCTCCATGATCCGCCCGCGCGTATGGCGCAGCAGTGGCGCGAGTTCCGCGGCCGGCGCCTCCGGCAACGGCGCCGGGTCCGGCAAGGGCGGTGACGGCGCCCGCACGATCGCCTCGATACTGAAGAACCGCGCGAACGCGGTCAGGCCCAGACCGACAGCCGCGGCCGCCAGGAAGGTGTCGGACAAGCCGATGCTGGCGCCGAGCCAGCCCCAGCCGAACGAGCCGAGGGTCAGCGCGCCGTTCTGCGCCAACTGGTAGATCGCCAGCGCCCGGGCGCGCACCCAGGACGGACACACAAGTTGCGCCGCCGCCTGGATCGTCGCGAAGGCCGAAGTCCAGCCCAGCCCGAACAGCAGCATGCCGACCGCCACCGGCACCCAGTGATGCGACACGCCGATGACCGCCATCCCGGCGCAGGACAGCAGCGAGCACAGCACCACGGTCGATCCGCGCGACAGCTTCCCCCGCACCATCGGCAGCAGCATGCCTGACGTCACCCCGCCGATGCCCATCATCCCCAGGATCACGCCGTACATCCCCGGCCCGAGGTCCAGGTCGCGCCGCACGAACAGCGGCAGCAGCGCCCAGGGCGCCGAGGCCGGGATCGCATACGACGCGGTGCGCACCATCGCCGCCCGGATCGCCGGCGTGTTGCGGACGAAGCGCATCCCGGTGCGCATGGCGGAGACGAAATGCTCGCGCGGCAGGCCGCTGCTGCGCCGCTCGCGGGTCCAGGACACCAGCGCCCCGATCACCGCCAGGATCGACACCGCATACAGCGAGAACGCCAGGCTGGAGCCGCCGAGCACGATCAGCGCGCCCGCCAGGGCGGGGCCGACCGCGCGGGTCAGGTTGAAGCCGATGCCGTTCAGCGCGATGGCCTGCACCATGTCCTCGCGCGGGACCAGTTCCGGGACGATCGCACTCCAGGCCGGCCCGGTGAGGGCGGAGCCGATGCCGATGGCGAAGGTCAACACGAGCAGCCAGCCGGCAGTCATCAGGTGGCACAGCGTCAGCGTCGCCAACAGGGCGGCGGCGGCGACGGTCCAGACCTGCGCGCCGATGAGGAACACCCGGCGATCGACGATGTCGGCCATCGCACCTCCGGGCAGGGCGAGCAGGAACACCGGCATGATCGTCGCCGCCTGCACCGCCGCGACGATCAGCGGATGCGGCGCCAGCGAAGTCATCAGCCAGCCGGCGCCGGTGTTCTGCAGCCACATGCCGAGCCAGCCGACGACCGTGGCGATCCACAGCCGGCGGAACACGCCGTTGCGCAGCGGCACCAGCGCGGCCGGGAGGCGCATCAGGCGCGCGGTCCGGCGGCCGCAGTGCCCGGCAGCGGCAAAGGCGAAAACAGAACCGAACGGCCGAACATGATGATTGGGCGCGGCGTTTGCGCCGCCGGCTTCCCCCCGCGTCGTCTGGCCACTTCAATGAACCTGCTGCATAGTCCGGAACGAACAAGCGAAGGATGCACGCCGTGCCCGTGGAGAAGCAAGCCTACCGTGAGGCGATGGCCCGCCTGGGCGCCGCCGTGAACGTGGTCACCACGGACGGCCCCGGCGGACGGGCGGGCTTCACCGCCAGCGCGGTGTGCAGCGTGACGGATTCGCCACCGACTCTGTTGGTCTGCGCCAACCGGACCAATGACTCGTATCCGGCGATGCGGGAAAACGGCGTGCTGTGCGTGAACACGCTGACCCCGGCGCAGGAGGGTCTGTCGCCGGTGTTCGCCGGCATGACGCAGCACACGATGAACGAGCGTTTCGACGGGTATGCTTGGCACAGGTTGGAAACCGGAGCGCCCGCTCTGGACCAGGCGGTCGTGGTATTCGACTGCCGGATCACGCAGGTGGTGGAGGTCGGGACGCACGATGTGTTCTTCTGCTCGGTCGAGGCGGTGCGCACCGGCAAGGCGCATGAAGGGTTGATTTATTACGGGCGCGGGTATCATCGGGTTGCGGTCGCGGGATGAAGCGCCATGACCGCGTGACACAAAAGCGAGGCGTCCCGCGGCGGGGGAGTAAAAGACGGTAAGGATCTCGCAATGGTATTGTTGTCCGGACTTGCCACGGCACTAAAAACCGATCCGACCGAATTCGTTATTCGTTCGTGGGCGAAGGTCCGCGAATTTCCGGAACGATGGGCCTTATCGTGCCCCTATGTCGCCCAGCCCGGCTGGGAACAGATGCTGCATGAGCAGCTGAGTTGCGAACTGCCCTGTCGGATGCAGGCGATGCAAGCGCCGATATGGGACGATATCCTGCAACGATTGCAGCGCAAGGGGATCACGCCGGGACCGGCGAGCTATCTGGGGCATAACGATGGCGACCCGGCTTTCATCAGGGCGATCTGGTGCGTCATTGCCCATTCGCAGGCGTCCACCATCGTCGAGACGGGGGTTGCCCACGGGGTGACCAGCCGCTTCGTGCTGGAGGGCCTGGTCCGCAATGGCGGCGGCCACCTCTGGAGCATCGATCTGCCGCCGCAAACGGTCTCCGGCGTGCACGACGAAATCGGCGCGGCGGTCGGCGAGGCGTTGCGCACACATTGGACGTATATACGCGGGTCAAGCCGGCGTTATTTGCTGCCACTGCTGCGGCGGATCGGTCCCATCGACGTCTTTGTCCACGACAGCCTGCATTCAGAATACAACATGCTGTTCGAGTTGCGCACGGCGTGGCCTTTCGTTCGCCCGGGCGGCGCCGTCGTGGTGGACGACATCGACAACAACCGCGCCTTTGACGAGTTTGCAAGGTCGATTCCGGACCATCTGTCGATCGTCTGCGAGGCTGAACCGTTGCGGCCCGATCCGCTGCGGGTTTCCCGCCAGCGGCAGGGATTGTTTGGCGTGATACTGAAGAAAAGGTAGGTTGTTACTTCAGCCGACCCCGGGACGTCGGCTGTGGATCGATATCTCATATCAGGCGCCGTTGAGTTTGACCAATGGAGCCTCTCTTTCACGTCATGGTATTGGGCGCTGGCATTATACGGACTGCTTCTTCCCTGTGTCATGGCCGGGACGCCCGCGCGCCCGGCCATGATTCCCGAAACCTTACATCTGCGCGTAAGAACCGTTCTTCCAAACGTAGAACACATACCCGCCGCCGGTCGTATCGCCCTTCTTGTCGAAGCTGACCGGCCCCAGAACGCTCGGCCAGTTGCCGGACGCCTTCAGCGCCGCCGCCACTTTCTTCGGATCGGTCGAGCCCACCTTCTTCACCGCATCCGCCCAGACCTGCACGGCGCCGTAAGTATAAAGCACATACCCCTCCGGATCGACGTTCTTCGCCTTGAATTCCTTCACCACCTCAGCCGCCGTCTTCATCAGCCGCGGGTCGGGCGGGAAGGTCATCATGGTGCCGGCACCGGCGTCACCGGCGATTTGCCAGAACTCATTCGTCACCAGCGCATCGCCGCCCACCAGAGTGGCCTTCAGCCCCTGCTCCTTGGCTTGGCGGATGATCAGCCCGGCCTCGGTATGGTAGCCGCCGATATAGATGACGGAGACACCCGCCTCCTTCAGCCGGCTGACCAGCGACGAGTAGTCCTTCTCACCCGGCGTATAGGCGGTTGCCAGCACTTCCTGGCCGCCCGCGGCGTGCAGCGCCTTCGCCGTCTCGTCCGCCAGGCCCTTGCCGTAGGCGGAGTTGTCGTTCAGGATGGCGATCTTCTCGCCCTTGAAATGACTGGCCAGATAGTCGCCGGCGACCTTGCCCTGCTCATCGTCACGGCCGCAGACACGGAACGTGTTCCAGCTTCCGTCATCGGTGTATTTCGGATTGGTGGAAGCGGGAGAAATCTCCAGTATCCCCTCCTCCGAATAAACCTTGCTGGCGGGAATCGAACTGCCGGAGCAGAAATGACCCGCCACCAGCTTGACGCCCTTGGAGGCCAACTGGTTGGCGACGGACACCGCCTGCTTCGGATCGCACGCATCGTCCGCCACATCCAGCACCAACTGCTTGCCCAGCACCCCGCCGGACTTGTTCAGATCGGCCACCGCCTGCTCCGCGCCCGCCTTCATCTGGGAGCCGAAGGCCGCATATTCCCCGGTGATCGGTCCGGCCACGGCGACGTGGATCTGCTGTGCGCGGCCGGGCATCGCCGCGCCGGTCAGCAGGATGGCAAACGTTGCCGCGGCGCCCAAAAGTGCTGTTCGCCGGCCTGACTGCATGGATTTTGTCAACATAGAGCATCCCCGTCCTGTTGGCGCCGCGCAGTTCGGCGGCGCGCGATCTTATCTCAGCGCCACGGCTTGTGCCAGAATGCGATACAAACGGATAGACTGCTGGCGCGAAACCAGCGGTTTGGCTTGAAAACCCGGCCGTGACGCCGAAAAATCAGCGATCAGTCCGCGCGCAAATCCGCCTCGAATCGGTCGCGCCATCGCTCCAGGCTGTTCCGCCGCATCACCGCCATCATCGCCTGGTGCCGCTCCCGCCGCTCATCGACCGGCATCGACAGCGCCTGGTCCATCGCCCGCGCCATGCCCTGTTCGTCATACGGATTGACCAGCAGCGCCGCATCCAGCTCCCGCGCCGCGCCGGCGAATTCCGACAGGATCAGCACCCCCGGCTCCTCCGGGTCCTGCGCCGCCACGTATTCCTTGGCGACCAGGTTCATCCCGTCGCGCAGCGGAGTTACCAGACAGGCCTGCGCCTCCGCGTACAGCGGCATCAGCACGTTGCGTGCGAAGCTGCGGTTCAGGTAGCGCAACGGCACCCAGTCTACCTCGGCGAAGCGGCCGTTGATGCGTCCCATCTCGCCCTCCAGCTCCCGCCGGATGCGTTGATAGGTCTCGATATCGGACCGCGAGGGCGGCGCGATCTGCATGAACGTGACCAGCCCGTGCTGCGCCGGGTACTCCGCCAGAAACCGCTCGAACGCGGCGAATCGCTGCCGCAGGCCCTTGGAGTAATCCAGGCGATCGACCGACAGGATCAGGCGGTCCATCAGGAACGCCCGCATCCGCGTGGCCTGCCGCCGGTTGACCGGAGTTTCGGCCTGGGCGCGGACTTCATCGACATGCACGCCGATGGGATAGACCCCGGTGCGCACGACCCGTCCAGCCACCCGCACCGCGCCCTCCTGCATGCCGTCCGCCGAGCCGCCCGCCTGCCGCACGACGTAGTCGAGGAAGGCGGTGCGATCGATCTCGGTCTGGAACCCCAGCAGGTCGTACGCGCACATCGCCTTGACCAGTTCCGCATGCGCGGGGATCGTCATGAATACGCCCGGCGACGGGAACGGCGTGTGCAGGAACAGGCCGATGCGGTTGCCCAGGCCGTTCGCTCGCAGCGACCCGGCTAGGCACAGCAGGTGGTAGTCGTGCACCCAGATCAGGTCGTCCTGCCGCACCAGCGGGGTCAAGGCCGCGGCGAACAGGTCGTTGACCCGCCGGTATCCCTCGAACTCCGCCCATTCGAAGCGGCCAAGGCCGATCTGGTAGTGCAGGACGGGCCAGAGAGTGCCGTTGGCGAAGCCGCGGTAGAATTCGTCGTAGTCCTTGCGAGACAGGTCGATGGTGAACAGCGTGATCGGCCCGACCGTGCGCTCCGGCTTCTGCTGGCTTGAATCGGTGACTTCACCGCTCCAACCGAACCAGAGGCCGCCTTTCTGCTTCAGCGCGTCCAGCACGCCGGCCGCCAAGCCGCCCGCTGTCGCCTCGCCCTCCTGGATCGGAGCGACACGGTTGGAAACAACGACAAGACGTGACATGGACCCGTTCGCCTCTGCTCGAACTCGACCGTGGCGGGACGCGTCGCACCCCAACCCTCACCGGTCAATGTTTAGGCCGAACGCAGCTCTCAGACCACATTATCTCGAGTTGCGATTCAAACAGACGCCATCTCCGCCATCACCCGCTGCGCAAACGCCGGCTCGTTATAGACGCTGAGCGGCTTGAGCAACTGCCGCACTTCCGTCATCAGCTTGTGGACCGGCGGCTCACGCGCCGCGAGCCGGCCCAATGCGGCCATGAACTTCATGGTGCCCTCGAAGTCGACGGGGCGCTCGCCGCGGGTCCGGGGATAAACGAAATCCATGTTGGCAACCGCCCAGGGTGTCGCGATCACGGCTTCAATGTCGGCAAGAAACGCTGGCGCCAACCGCGCCAAAGGATCGCCGTCAGCCGCCAACCCGCGCAGCAATTGCCGCAGGACGCAGGCTTCCCGGGCCGCCACGCTCATGCCTTGTCCGAAGGCCGGGTTAAAGCGACAGATTGTGTCAGCCACTGGCAGGAGTCCGCGAGGAAACGCTTCCACACGCTCGAAATGCCGCCTCGCACTGGCCGGGAAGGCAAATCGGGCGATCTCGCCCCGGATCTCGGCGTTGCGGATCGCATCATAGATCGTCGACGTGCGCAGTGAGCGGGCGAATGCCAAAATTCCCTCAACGTCGCCGGGTGGAGCATCGCCATGTGCCCCGTACAGGCTCAGAATCCAGCGCCCCGCTTCCATCGGCAACAGCACGGCGCTGCGGCTGTCGATCCTCGGGTCCGCGAATACGAGCACGCCCTTCCAGTCCGCGGGTGCATCCGGCGGCACGGCGAATATAGCTGATGAATAACGAATATCCACCCCGATCGAGGTCTCCTGCACATTTTGCCCGCTCGCCTTCAGAAAGTCTAAACTCGGCGCCCCGCGACCCGAGGCATCCACCACGAGATCGGCGGCCAGTACCTCGGCGGCGCCGTCTCCGCGCTGGCAAAGGACGCCCGTTACGGCATTGCCGTCAGCCGTCCCGATAATGTCCTTGCCCACACAGTTCGCACGAAGATCAACATTGCCTATCCGCATCACCCGGGTTCTGGCCACATGCTCTAGCAGCGGGCGCGACATGGCGTAGTCGATAATGCCAAGATCGCGCTGCGGGAACGGGTCGTGGCCGGGCTCTTCGAAACGAACGTCCAGACCGACATTGATTCGCACCGCACCTGCCGCCGCCAGGTCGTTCTCGAACCCGGGGAAAAGCAACTCCAATGCCGCCTGACCGCCGGCGAGAAGCGCGTGCGCGTGCTTGCCCTGGGGGCATCCGGCACGCGGTTCCACATGTTCCGGAAGAGTATCGCGCTCGAGCACGATAACCTTCGAGAAGAACTCCGCCAGCGCGGCGGCTGCGGTCAGACCGCCCAGGCCGGCCCCGATAACGACCGCCTGTTCGCCGATCAATTCGGCCATTGCCTCCCCCCTTCTTCTACCATTGTTTATTGCATCAATGCGCGGGCTGCTCGGCCTGAGCCGTTTGCGCGGGAAGAAGCCCCTCCTGTTTCATAACGACCGAAAGGTCATAGTAATCGAGGTTGCTTGCGAACTTACCGCCAGCAATGTCGTTGATCGAGGCGCCGCGAAACGAGAAGGTTTTCCCGGTCTTGAAAATCCCTACATCCGTGCCGCTCAGGACCCATTCGGAATAGCCGTGACTCCCCGCCGAAAAACTGTTGACCAGCTCAATCTTCATGTCCGGAACAGCATCGAAGGTGAACTTGGCGAATTTTCGGATTTGGTCGGTCCCTTGGCTTTTGATGCCGAGGGCGACGTCCTCGTAAAGGGCATCGCTTGTGAACATGGCTGCGACCTTGTCCGGGTCATGGGCATTCCAGGCAGCGATCAGGTCCTGAAACATGTCTCCGGCCAATGCTCGATGCCCGCTGCCAAGAGCGGCCGCGAAAACACCCGCCGCGAACAGCATCGCCAATGGTTCCGAATAAAGCATTGCTTCCTCCAATGTAAGTGTCGGCAAAGCGATGCTAGACATATGCCGAGCCGGTCCACGTCATCAGAATTGATGAGAGGCCTCGCGTTAGTCCTGGCGCCATGCCGCAAACGCCCCCGGACCGCTCATCACCCGACGAACGAAGTCCGTCAGGCGCTCGGTCTCGGTCTTCAGAAGCAGATGGCGAATATGCGTGCGCACCGTATTGATCGACACATCCAGTTCCGTAGCGGCAGTCTGCGGCGAACATCCGCGGAGCAGGAGGACCGCCAGCTTCGCCTCCGCCGCGGTAAAGCCATAGAGCCGGCCCAACGTGTCCGCGGCGGTCTCGGGCGGCCGCTCCGGATCGCTGATCGTGATGGAGACAGCGAGCGGGTCTCGCGCGGACACCTCGCCAAATCTCATCGGGGCCACGACCAGCGGCAGCTTCTGGCGCATCGATAGTCGAGATATCTGCATCGCGCCGGTTTTCTGGACGCCGGACCGGCCGTCCTTCGCGGACAGCCCGGCGGCTTCGGCGATCAGCCGCCTCAACTGCTCGGCCTCCTGACGCCGGCCCGCGCGCAGCACGCCATCACGGATCGTCAGGCCATCATTCTCGGCGATGATCGCCTCCGCGGCGCTGTTTACGAACCCCGCCCTTCCCGCCGCATCGACAACGATGATCCCTTGAGGCAAGCGATTGATAATCGCCGCTCCGGCCCGGGCCAGGGCATCGCTTGAGGCCAGCCGTAGAAAGACGTTTACGGAGCGATACATGTGCGGTAGAAGTGAAGCCAAATACGCAGTCTCTGTTTCATTATAGGCGCCAGCGGAGGCAGAACGAAACGACGACAGCGCGACCATGTGATCTTGGTCACGATAGACATTAGCACACACCCCGTACCAAAAGTTGTATGGTCTCATGAGATCATTATAGAAATCCATCCGCTTCAGCTCAGACGGGCTTACCACGCTTTCCAGCGGCGCGATTGTCAGAGGCGCAGTGGATACGGCGACCTTCACGCCGGGATTGTTGCTTGGGGTGTGATACCGTTCCGCAACGCCTCGCAAGCAATCGGGGCTGAAGTTGTGCTCCGGGAAAAGCATCAAACCTCGCTTGAGGTTGATGACGCCGAAAGCGATCCCCGCATCGCCCAGGAGCCGACTGAAGCTGGGCATGATATCGGCCCACAGGGATGGATTCAAACCGGCCTCATAAATACCGGCCACAATGTCCTGCATGGTGGACAAGCCAGCACTTGCGCTTTGCACAATCTGCCTCCCCCAAGACTTGACGGGTCTTTATTGACGCGACGTCAGGTGTGTCGCTTTAGCGCAACGGACACCCCGGTGCTGTGCGAAGCAAAACCTGTTTGGTCGCGGTGGCCCGATGGAAAATCAAACTCTGATACGAAGGGACTGGAATTTTCAGCAAATGTCAACGCCCGATTGACCTCGGTTCTTGATAAAATCAGCGATTCACGTTCTTGGGATCGTTATCTGTACGGTCCGGAGCATTAATAAGGTCTCACGGAATCAGCCTCAGTCCCCGTGCAACCTGCGCCACATCATGTTTGGCGGCCCCGGCAACGCCCCGCGCCGTGTCGCGCAGGGATGCGATCCGCGCACGCAGCCGGCGATAGGTCGCCCCGCTCTCGGATACGGCCACAGCGTCCGCCGGGACGGTGTTGTTGTCGTCGATGGCGGCAACGCCACCCCAGTTGCGCACCAGCGCCACGCGACCGGCGGGTTCGGCCAGCGTGTTGCCCCGCACCGTCAGCGCCTCGGCATCCCCGAACACCAGCACGGCGCCCGGCCGATCGGCCGCGCCGGGGGCGAGGTCTACGGTATTGCCGTCCAGCACCACCGTGCCGCCGGCGATCGAAACCAGCGGCCCGGTCATCCGGCCACCCTCGTCGGCCAGGCGGTTGCCGATCAGCTCCGTGCGTTGGGCGGACGAGGTGATGTGGCCGCCGCTGCGCGCCTGGTCGAATACGGAATGCGAGACCACCAGCAGCTCCAGCGGCCCGGCCAGGACGGCATTCAGCGGGCGGCTCTCCGGCCCCGCGCCGTTGCGGGTGAACGTGGAACCGCTGATTCGCAAGGCGCCCCCCTGGCCGCCAGCCAGAATGCCAACCTCGTTGTTGATGAAACGGCTGTCTTCCACCGTCAGGTCGCGGCCCTCGGCGCGGATGCCGGCACCGTTGCCGTCGGGCACCCGGATGCGCATGAAGCTGAGGCCGCGCACCGTCACGCCGTTGCCGTCGATGACGAAGGCCGCCTTGCCCTGACATGCCACGTCGGTGATCCGCACATCCGGGCCGGCGGCGGCGATGGTCAGGCCGTTGGCCCGCCAGATCGCACAGTCGAAATATGTGCCGGGGGCGATCGTCACGGTGTCGCCGTCAGCCGCAACCTTGGCGGCATCGCTCGGGGCGGCATAGGCCAGTCCGGGGCCGACCTCGAGGGTCCGGGCCGCGGCGGGGCCGGCCGACGCGACAAGCACGGCGGCCAGCAGCCGGACGATCAATTGACGACGCCGTCGCCGCGAATCGCCTTGGCGTTGCCCTGCAGGACATTGCCCGTCAGTTGCGCCTCGGTCGCGGTCAGGTTGTAGACAAGGAACGAGTTGTACTGCCCCTCAACCAAAAAGGTGTTGTGCTGGACGATGATCGTCGGTGTCGGCTGGGTAACCCCCTCCGCCCCGATCTCGATGGCCGCGGTGTGGTTCTCGGATTTCGGGCCCTTCTCGATGTGGTTGTCGCGCACGAGGAGGTCGCCGCCATTGGGCACCTCGATCGCATAGCTCGACGTTCCGGTCGCGCCGTCGGCGATGTCGCAGCCGATGACTTCCGTGCGCTGGGCGCGCGACTTGATGCTGTGGGCTTGCTTCGTCTCGAAGAACTTGGTGTGCTCGACCCGCAGCAAAGCGATCTTCCCGACATAGACGCCGTGCGCGCAGGGGCCGAGTTCGCATCCGCCGTTGCGGGTGAACTCGCTGTCACGGACGATGATTTTCTTCCCCGGCATGTCGCTGCTGAGGATGCCGTCCTGGTTGTTGTCGAACTTCAGGTGCTCGACGGTCAGGTCGCCGCCTTCGGCGCGGATGCCGGCCCCGTTGCCGTCAGGCACCCTGGCGCGCGTCAGCGTCAGATTGCGGACAGTTGTGTTGTTGCCGTCCAAGACGAGCAGCGCTTTGCCGGCGCAGGCCTTGTCGGTCAGGATGGTCGCGTCGGGTCCGGCGCCCTCGATCGTCAGATCGTTGGCGCGCACGGAGGCGCAGTCGAAGTAGGACCCGGCGGCGATGACGATGTGGTCGCCGTCGTGCGCCGCGGCGATGGCCGCCGAGGGCATCGCATACGTCTTGCCGGTGCCGACCTCCAGCGTCGCGGCGGCGGCCGGGGCGGACAGGCCGGACGCGGCCAGGCCGGCGGCGATCAGCGCCGCGGCCAGCAACGATCGGCGGCCCCGGAAGGCCGAAAGCATGTGTTGCGCATTCGTCATATGGCTAACCTTGTTGTTTTACAGAATCATGGCACCGCGGTCAGGCGCTGTCAGCAATAACAGCCAAGCGGCCACCGGCGCCACCCGCATCGTGACATGTTACAATATCGTCGCCGGAATTGACAAACCTTGGCGGACAGGGCGCCCCGTTCCGTGCTAACCGTTCCGCTTACCGCGATATGCGGCACTTTTCGAGGGTATCGTTCAGCTCATGACTGATCCGACAACCATACGGCGCAGGCCGACACGTTACGATCGAGGCAACCGCGTGGACGTCCGGCCAAAAAAACGATCCGGCAGGGGGCGCCTGCTCGGGCTGGCCGTCGGTTTGTTATCGTTTGGTGTCATCGCCGGCGGCGTGGCGGCCGTTGTCCTGCTGTGGCGGATAGACCGCACGCCGCGCGAATTCGCGGCGGAGCTTCAGCAGCCGGAGATCATCAGCCAGCCCGTGGTGGGTGGCGTGGCCAATTTCGCCGCGGATCTGCTCAATCGTGCCGATCGGCTGGTGCAACCAAAAGCCGTGAGCCTGCCCGGGTCCCTGGGCGCCTCGGCCAGCCGATCGGGCGAGACGCCCGACGGGCGTCTCCTCCTGGTGTCGTCGCTGCAGGAACTCAGCGATGCCGCCGCCGGTGCATCGCCCGGAGACATCATTCAGATTCAGCCCGGGCAGTACCATTTCTCCGGCACCGCGATCCATTTCAGCACCCGGGGCACCGCGGCGGATCCGATCGTCGTGCGCGCCGCCCGGCTCGGCGATGTCGTCATCGAGTCGGATGGCGTCGAGACATTCAAGGTCACCGCACCCTTCTGGCGGTTCGAAAACCTCAGTATGCGAGGGGTTTGCGCTAATCATTCCGTTTGCGAGCACGCCTTCCATGTCGTCGCCGGCGCCAGCGATACGGTCATCCGCAACAATCTGATGGTCGATTACAACGCCCACATCAAGATCAACGGCGAGAACGGCCGGTTTCCCGATCACGGCGTGGTCGAGGGCAACACCATGACCAACACGGTCCCACGCGTCACCGAAAACCCGATCGCGCCGGTCGACCTGGTGGCCGCCAACGACTGGGTCATCCGCGGCAACATCATCGCCGACTTCGTCCGCGCCCCGGGAAAGATCGGCGAGACTCCCTACGGCGGCTTCGTGAAAGGCGAAGGCGAGGGGAACGTAATGGAGCGGAACGTGGTTCTCTGCGAGTGGAAGCTGCGCGGCGTCCCCGGCGAGGAGGTCGGGCTGTCGTTAGGCGGCGCAGGCACCGGATTGCCGTACCGCCGGATGAACGGCCTCAGCGGACTCGAACAGGTTGGCGGGGTCATCCGCGATAACCTGGTGGCGTTCTGCAGCGGCGATGGAATCTACGTCAACCGCTCCGCCCGGTCGGCGATCGACCACAACACGCTGCTCGACACCGCCGGCATCCAGGTCCGGTTCGTCGAGTCGTCGGCCACGGTGACCGCCAACATCGTCGATGGGGCGATCCGCAAGCGGGATGGCTCGGCGCTGCAAACCCGGGACAACGCTAAGCCGTTCCTGCCCGGATTGTTCGTGGGGCTGCATCCGCAACGCGGATGGTTCCGGGACCCGGCGGCATTCGACCTGGCCTGGCTGAAACAACCGCCCTCCCTGACGGAGACGGACTCGCGGGTCGACCTGTGCGGGCAGGAACGCGTCGCGAACTCGCCGCCCGGCGCGTTTGATGACTATTCAGGATGTCTCGGCGGACAGTAGCTCCGCGGCAAGGGCGTCCCATTCCTGATCCGGGCTGACGGTCGCGGGCGCCCGCCCCGCCCGGTTGTACCAGTAGCGGGCGTTGGCCGGGTCAGGCTCCTTGCGGTGGAGGTAGGCGTGAACGGCGGCGGCCGCGGCGCCGGGATCGGCCTGGGCGCACGCGTGCGCCCGGTCCCAGTCGCCCTTGGCATCCCACCACAGCGCCTGCAATGGCAAGGACGCCGAGGGTGGCGGGTGCGGTGCGGCGGTCGAGGCGCGGAACGCGGCGGCGTCCATAGGTCAGGCCGCCTTTGTGTGGTGGTACGAGACGAACTGCATGAGCAAGAGTTTGCGGCATTGCGGCGCCCCGAACAATGGCGCCGATCCAGGCCCGCCCATCCGGCGTTCGTGCCGGCGATGGCAGGGGCTGGGCCAGTCGTCCGGTGGGTTCGGACTCGCGCATGTCGCGCACCTTTGATGGGTCAGGTCCGGCTCGCCTTTTCCATAACCCTACCAAGGCGCTAACCAATCGCTCGCTCAAAAAATATGATCCACCCCTCCAAAGGCACCGAGTTGACAGCAGGCGAATGAATTCCAACGATGCGATTGGCTGCATCTCAACCATCTGCCGCTCCAGACGCATAACTCGCCGCGACGCCGCATTTAATCCGGGAGAGCGAAATGAACGCTGCATCGACCGCGAAAGAAACCCACACGCAAGAACGCCTCGGCACGCCGACCGACCTGAAGCCGCAGGCGACAAAAGACATCTCGGCTGCACTGCAAGGATTGCTCGCCGACGTATTCGCCCTCTACATGAAGACCAAGAACTTTCATTGGCACATGAGCGGGCGGCATTTCCGCGACTACCATCTGCTGCTCGACGAACACGGTGACCAGATCTTCGCGATGACCGATCCTATCGCGGAACGCGCCCGCAAGATCGGCGGAAACACCTTGCGGTCCATCGGCCAGATCGCGCGTCAGCAACGAATCCGCGACAACGACGCCGACTATGTCGACCCTCCGGACATGCTCGCCGAACTGCGTGACGACAACAAGCAGCTCACGTCGATCATGCGTGAGGTCCACGGCGTATGCGACACCCACGGCGACGTCGCGACGGCAAGCTTGCTGGAAGTGTGGATCGACGAAACCGAGCGGCGCACGTGGTTCCTGTTCGAAGCGACGCGGAACGGGCGCGGGGCAAACGACTAGAGCGGTTTCAGGCTAGACAGAAACTGCGGTAGCGGAGCCGATGACATTGCCGTGCGAGGGACAGTTTCATCGCCTGGCGGGTCGGGTCTTCCGGTGATTAACTGACTGGAAACGCTCACACCGTCATGGCCCGGCTTGTCCGGGCCACCTGTGGCGGCAGGTGCTCGCGGGGGTGGCCCGGACAAGCCGGGCCATGACGAAAGGGTTCCGTGCGCCACCTCTCCAGTCAGGCTGAAAATGCACTAAGCCGAGCGGGCGGCCCGCGGCGCCCGTCTCAAGGCGGGATGGCCTCGCCGACAACCGCGGCCAGCCGCTCCACCCGCTCGATCGGATGCACCATCACCGGGGCGCCGCGGCCCCGCGGCACCGTCTGCCGAACGGGAAGCTGGACCATGGAGAACCCGGCGGTCACCCAGACGTCGTGGGAAAACACGGCCTCGCACTGGAACTCCTTGCACAGGGATTCCAGCCGCGCCGCCACATTGGCGGCATCGCCCAGGGTGGTGAACGTCCGCATCGCGCCGTCGCCGATTTCGCCGACGACGGCCGAACCGCAGTGGACGCCGATGCCATAGCGAATCTTTTCCCCGGTCTGCGGCAGCAGCACGGCGTTCAATGCCTCGATGCCGCGTCCGATGCCGACCAGCGCGGTCAGCGCCTGATGGCAGGCCTCGCGCGGGCCGCATTCCAGGCCGAACGTCGCCATCAGCCCGTCGCCGGTGAAGTGGCTGATACGTCCGCCGCTCGCGGTCAGCGCCGATCCGGCGGTGGAGACAAAACGATCCACGATGAACACCGCGTCGAACGGCAGCCTGGTCTCCGCCAGCCGAGTCGAATCGCGCATGTCCAGGGTCAGCACGACGATGAACCGCTCCTGCCCCGGCAGCGGCCACTCGCGCCGCCGCAGCGCCGTCACCGGCCAGTCCGCCGGCAGCAGCGGGATGACGCTGACATCGCCGGTGGGATGCGACTGGCAGGCGAGCCGCACCTGCGGCGCCGCTCCGATGCGCCGCAGCACCGCCTGCTCGCCGGGTGACGGAGGCGGGATAAATGCGATTCCGGCGACGACGCGGACGCGGCAGGTGGAGCATCGGCCCCGGCCGCCGCAGATGCAGGCATGCGGCACGCGGGCGCTGCGGCTGGCCTCCAGCACGCTGAAGCCCACCGGCACGCGCACCGATCGGCCGTTCGGATAGGTGACGCGAATGGCCGCGCCGCGCCATTCCCGTACGGCGCGGGCGATCCGCGCCAGCAGCACGAACGCCAGCAGCCCGAGCGCGGTCCACAGGCTGCGGTCGCGCCATTCGGCAAGCGCATGGTTATTCGGCGGCACGCCGACCTGCCAGGGATTGAGGTTGGCGGCGCGCCAGGCGGGGTCCTGCGCCAGGGTCAGCATCGTCCTGCCGCCCTGGTAGAATCCCAGCAGCGCCAGCACCGGCAGCAGCACGGCGCCGCTGACCAGGAACGGCATCCACCGGCTGAACATCGGCTTCAGCCGCAACCACTGGTACACGCCGATACAGCCATGGATCCAGGCGACCACCAGCACCGCCGCCTGCAGCCAGCCGAACCACGGCGTCGCGACCCAGAACGAATACAGTTCTTGCGCGTAACCTTTTTGCGTGCCGTACAGCGTCAGCGAAATGCGGGTGACGAACAGGTGGTTCATCAGCATAAAGGGAATGCTCAGCCCCAGCACAAGCTGAACCACTTCCCGCGCGGTCCAGCCGTAATGCCGCCGTTCATAGAATGCCCACAGCCCCAGGACGTAATGGGTGGACAGCGCGGCATACAGCACCGCGGTGCCGATGATCCCTTGCCAGATGAACTTCTGCACGACCATGCCGGCTTCCATCGCCGGAATGGAAACGTTGCCGACCGAATGGTTCAGCAGATGCGTGGTGACATAACAGAACAGCGTCAGGCCGGTGCAGAGCCGCAGCTTGCGCACCCACAGGCGGTCAACGGTCCGCACCGGTCAGTGCAGCGGCGCCAGCGCCCGGGAATCGACGACGACCATCCGGCCGCTGTCCTTGGACAGCACACCGTCCTCCTCCCACTGCCGGATCTGGCGGTTCACCTTCTCGCGCGAGGCGCCGACGAGCGTGCTCAGGTCCTTCTGCGATAGCTTGACCTCGATTCGCGTGCCGGAGCGGACCGGGACGCCGTAATCGGTCGCCAGCCGCGCCAGCAGGCGTCCGAGGCGGGCCGGCAGGTCGAGCAGCGCCATGTCCTCCAGCGCCGCGTTGGCCCGGCGCAGGCGGCGGCTCAGCAACGCCATCAGGTGCAGGCACAGCGCGCTGTTGGCACGCAAAATGCCGAGGAACTGGCTGCGCTCGATCACCAGCAGCGTGCAATCCTCCTGCGCGGTCACGTCGGCGCTGCAGGGTTCCCCGTCCAGCAGCGACATCTCGCCCAGCACCTCGCCGAGGCCGAGGACGCTGAGCGTCACCTCCTTGCCGTCCTCGGAGATGACGCTGACCCGTACCCGGCCGGCCATGATGACGACCATGCCGCCGTTGTCGTCGCCACGCCGCAGCACGACGTCGCCGCGCGCCACGCGCCGCACCGTCGTGCGGGCCAGGATGAGATCGATATCGGTGGGTTGTAGCGCCTGGAAAAGCTGGGTTCGCGCCAGCGCGGCGCGTTTTGCGTTGGCGTCTATTGTTTTCATGGAATGAAGCCCCCGAAATCAGTCGCCGCGCTGGATTGTTGGGTCAAGCCCGGCGGGATGTGAAGCTTCAAGGCAGCGACTATCGGAAACTTGTTGGCAGACCGACGCGACGAAGCCGGGGGGCTCGGCCTTTATTTGACACGCCATCGGTACGTTATGACACGCCGTTTCTGGATGGTCACGGCGTTAGCTGATCCGAACCCCGGGGTTGCCGGCGGATAAAACCTCGGTCCAAATCGGGCGGACCCGAGCATCAAAATCTCCGGCGCGCCACACAACCGCGCGTTCATCGTTCGAATGCACCACGACACAGCCTTGCCCGATGCACGCGCCGCGGGCACAAGCCGCGGATCATGAAGCGTTTATCGTACCTGCTTGCCTTGCTCGGCGTGTTGATCGCGTTGCTGCTGGTCTCCTACTTCGGCTTCGACAACGTCGCGGACGCCGTCGGCCGCGTCGGCTGGGCCCGATTCGGTATGATCTGCGTCTGGCAGATTGTGATCTTCATCATCATCGGCATGGCCTGGGACGTCATCACGCCGGCGTCCTCCGGGCGGCGATCTTGGGTGATGGTCTGGGGCCGCATGGTGCGCGATGCCGCCGCCAACTGCCTGCCGTTCTCGCAGGTCGGCGCCTTCGTGTTCGGCGCCCGCGCCGTCAGGCTGCTTGGCGTGCCCTGGCCCACCGCCGCCGCCTCCACCGCGGTGGACGTCACGGCGGAGTTCCTCGCGCAGATCGCGTTCGTCTGCATCGGCCTCGGCGTCCTGCTGGCGCGCGCCCCCGGGTCCAGACTCGCCGTGCCCGTCGAGGTCGGCGTCGGCCTGGCGGTGCTGGCGGGCTACGGCTTCGTCTGGGCGCAGAAGGGTGCGGTGCCGATCTTCGCCCGCATCGGCCGGCGAATCGCCGGGCGGTGGTTCGGCAATGCCGGAGAAAGCGTCGACGTGTTCCAGGCGGAGCTTGCCTCGATCTACGGCCACACCGGCAAGCTGGCGCTGGGGTTCTTCCTGCACCTCATCGGCTGGCTGTGCACCGGGGTGTCGGGCTGGATCACCTACCACGCGCTCGGCGTGCCGATCGATTTCGACGACGCGATGGCGATCGAGGCGCTGCTGGCCGGTTCGGCGGCGGTGACGTTCCTGGTGCCGGTCAACGCCGGTGTCCAGGAAGCCGGCTATGCCGGCCTGGGCGCGATCTTCGGCGTCCCGGCGGACCTGTCCCTGGCCGCGTCCCTGGTTCGGCGCGGCCGCGACATCATCGTTGGCGTGCCGATCCTGCTGATTTGGCAATACGCGGAGGTCCGCCACCTGCGCGAGACAAAGCGGGTCGCCGCCGAAGCCGCGGCGCGTCAATAGAGTGTCATTGACGCGCGGGCCGCGTAACGGCATCTCTCCGCGCATGAAAGTCGCCGCCATCCTCGTTGCCGCGGGCACCGGCTCCCGCTTCGGAGCGGACATGCCGAAGCAGTTCCTGATGCTGGCCGGAAAGCCCGTGATCCGTCATGCGGCGGAGGCGCTGGCAGCCCGGGTCTCGCTGCTCCAGCCGGTCGGGGAGGCCGAACGCATCGGCCGGGCGGTGGATGGGATTGCCGGGGTTCTGCCAACCGTGGCCGGTGGCGCAACCCGGCAGGACAGCGTCCGCGCCGGCCTCGAAGCGCTGGAACCGTTCGCGCCGGATGTCGTGCTGGTGCATGACGCCGCCCGCCCGGTGATCCCGGCGGAGACGATCCCTGCCCTGCTCGCCGCGCTGGAGCAATCGCCCGGCGCCATCCCGGCCGCTCCGGTGGCCGACACGTTGAAGCGGGTGGTGCGCGGCGTGATCACCGAGACCGTCGCCCGCGACGGGCTGTTCCGCGCTCAGACCCCGCAGGCGTTCCGGTTCGCGACGCTGCTCGCCGCGCACCGGTCCGGACTCATCGGTGCCACCGACGATGCCTCGCTGCTGGAAGCGGCGGGGCTGAGCGTGGCGATCGTGCCGGGCTCGGAGGACAACATCAAGCTGACCTATCCGGACGATCTGATCCGGCTGGAGCGTATCATGACGGTTCCCTCGGTTCCCCACGTCGGCACCGGGTTCGACGTGCACGTTTTCGAAGCGGGACGGCCGCTGGTGCTGTGCGGTGTGACCGTGCCGCATGACAAGGGGCTGGCCGGACACTCGGACGCCGACGTGGGCATCCATGCGCTGTGCGATGCTATCTACGGCGCGTTGGCCGAGGGCGACATCGGGCGGCACTTCCCGCCGGGCGAGGCCAACTGGAAGAACGCCGACAGCGCGCGGTTCCTGACCCATGCGGCCGGGCGGATCGCCGCGCGCGGCGGGCGGCTGGCCAACGCCGACGTCACGCTGATCTGCGAGCGGCCGAAGATCACACCGCACGCACCCGCGATGATCGAGCGGCTGGCGTCGCTGCTCGGGGTCGAGGCTGCACGTATATCAGTGAAGGCAACCACCACCGAGAAACTGGGGTTTACCGGCCGCGGCGAGGGCATCGCCGCTCAGGCCGCCGTGTCGATCCTGCTGCCAGAATGACGTATCGCATTGCCGGAGTGACCATGAGGCATATCACAACGCTGGCCGCCGCGGTGGCGATCAGTTTGCTCGCGGCCTGCCAGCCGGGGACAGGTCCCGGCGGCAACCCGTATCCGCCGGTTCCGGCGCTGCTCGCGGACGTTCCGACGAAACCGCCGGTCACCGAGGAGGCGCTGATGTGGCAGCCCGGTCACTGGGACTGGAACGGCAGCGGCTACGTCTGGGCCAAGGGCCAGTATGTGCCCGCGGCCGGACATGGGAACATGTGGATGCCCGGGTGGTGGTCGCGGACCGACGCCGGCTGGGTCTGGCAGCCGCCGCACTGGACGTCTTGACGGTCAAGGCCGTGGCTCTGGTGGCATGGCCGGGCTTGATCCCATAGGCATCAGGATAAGCTCACCCCGGGGTCACGCACGGGGTTGGCCCCATTGGCGTCAGGATAACGGGCAGCGAGGGGCACGGCGTTCTCCCCATTCGTCATCGCCCGGCTTGTCCGGGCCACTTGTCGCGGCACGTGCTGGCATAGGTGGCCCGGACAAGCCGGGCCATGACGGTGAGGGAACAAGGCGCCGGCCAAACCTCTCCCTCGCTGCCGGTTATCATGATGGTTCGCCGCCGGCCCGCGGCCGCCCCCCTGGATGAAAATCGAGGACCGGGCTGGGTTTCGGCCGGCCGCCAAGCCTATTTTCTTCCTAGCCATGGGCTTGGCCCAGCCAACAATGACGTACGGTGCTGGTAGCGGCAAAGTCGTGGATGGCCGGCACAAGGCCGGCCATGGCACAAATGCAAAGCTCGCGGCGCTCTCGCTAGGTTGGCGCCTGTAGCTACGCAGCGAGCTGATTCTGCAAATCCTGAAGCATCGTCAGGTGCATCTGGATCACCATGCGTGCCATGACTGCGATCGGCTCATACTCCTCGCCGGCCATGGCGGCGTTCAGAAACGCCTGCTGGATGTTCAGCAACTGACGATGCCCGGCGATTTGCGCCTGCACGTAGGCCGCGTCGAAATCCTTGCCGGACTGCGCCTGCAGCTGCCCCAGCACCTCCGCCTGATGCGTGTCGAGTGCAGGCGGTGTTGGATTGGTGGAATCGGTCAACACCTGGGCAACCGTGGTTTGCTCCGCCACCTCGAACTGGGCGAATTCCTTGACCCGCGGGTGGTTGGCGTTCGTGATGGCGAGCTGACTGATTTGTTTGGAGAAATTGCCGGCTGCCAGTGTCCGGGTCTTATACTCCGACATCGTGATCCGTGCCGGGGTTTCCGCAGCCGCCTGCGCCAGCGCCGAACGCCGCGGCACGGCGAGCAGGGCCGAACTCGCGATGATCCCGGAAAATGCCATAAGCGCGTTGCGCCGATCCATGACTGTCGCCTCCGCTTGGTTTGTCCGGCCGAAACGTCAGGGAGGCGAGGCGGGTTCGAAAGCACGAAGTTACAAACCGTCAAGACTTTCGGGCAAATTGTAAAAGCGCCGTGCGGTCCCGTGAAACAGCGCCGCTTTCTCGCCGGCCGAATACCCCGCCGCGATCCGCTTGAACGCATTCCACAGTATCGGGTAGGCGCACATACCTTTGTCCACCGGGAAGTTGCTCTCGAACATGCACCGGGCGGCGCCGAATGCTTCAATCGCGTGCTCGACATAGGGCCGCCACGCCCGGGCCATCTCGCCGGAGGACGGCGGCAGCACCTGCTGGTGGAAGCCGAAGCCGTTCACGTGCATCGCCAGTCCGCCCAGCTTGATATGCAGGTTCGGGCAGTCCGCCAGTTCGGTGATGTACGCGCGCCACTGCGCGAACACCTCCGCCCGCCGATCGGCGTAGGGGCCGACGCCGAGGGGACCGCCGAGGTGGTTCAGGACCACTTTCTGTTCGGGAAACGCTCGCAACAGGTCCAGCAGATCGGCCAATTGCGGGTGATATAGCCACGCCTCGAATGTCAGGCCGAAGCGCTGCAGGCGGGCGAAGCCGGAGCGGAACGCCGGGTCGCGGTACAGGCCGGGTGGCGCCCCGGGCGGCACTGCCGGCGCGATGCCCGGGTCATACGTCGCGCTGTGCCGGATGCCTTTGAAGCGGCCGCCGCCGGCCTCGATGTGCGCCTGCAACACGGCGTCGATACGCTCGCCCAGGGTGCAGTCCGCGAAGCCGACGATCCCGGCGCACGCGCCAAAGCGGCCGGCCTCGCGGCCGCGGGCGGCTTCGGCCACGAATTCGGTTTCGCCGACGGGGCGCAGTTCGGGCGGACCATCGAGGCGATACTCAGAGCCGCACTGGATAAACACGGTCGCCACCACGTTGTGGCCGGTCCGCACGTCGGCGGCGAGATCATCCAGCAGATACCGGTCCGGCCGCGCCCGCCACAGGTGATAGTGCGGATCGATGATCGGCTGCGCCGGGTCGATCACCTCCTCCGTCAGTTTGGCCAGCCATTCCGGCCGGACGGGGGGATGAGGAAATGGTCCGCGGTCCTGCGCCTGGATGGCCATGGCAGTGTCTCCCGAATCACGCCTTTATCCAGCCATGACCGGCCCGGGAATGACAATCACTCTTTGCCACCCCTAGCGCGGCCAGCACGGTCGCCGACATCGCTTCGCGTGAGAAGCGGGAGCGGGCGAAGTCGATTTGCAGCCGGCTGCGCCACTCCCACTCGGCATCGTCATGCAGCAGCACGGTCACGGCATGGGCAAAACGCGCCGCGTCATCTTCCACCTGGACTACTTGGTACAGCCCGGGCAGGCCCTGTGCGCCGGTGGGTGTCGTGACCAGTGGAAGGCCCTCGCGCAGGGCTTCCACCACCTTGAACTTCACTCCGGCGCCGAACCGCAGCGGCACCACGGCGACGCGGGCGCGGCCGTAAGCCGCTGCCAGATCCTCCTCGGATACGTCCGCGAGAATTTCGACCCCCTCCCCGGCCAATGCTTGCACGCGGTCGGTCGGAGCCGAGCCGATGATGGACAGATGCGCTGCCGGACATTCGACGCGGATCCGCGGCAGTACCTCGGACACGAACCAATTGGCCGCGTCCTCATTCGGCGGATGACCGAATCCGGCGACGAAGATGATCTCGCTGCTCGCGGGTGCGTATCGTTCTTCGGCGAAACTGTCGAAGCAATACGGCACGATGGCGGTGATCGGGGCGGCCGGTTGCAGCGCCGAGGCGATCGCTGCCTCCTCCTCCGACAGATACAGCGACAGATCGGCCTGACGCCAAATGGCGTATTCGCGCTGCTCCATCATGTCGGCGGCGCGCCGCATGGCATCGTCCCGCAGCACCGCCGCTTGCCGCCGCATGCGCCAGAAGTGCAGGTCATGGCCGTAGTAGACGATCCGGGCGCGCGAATGGTGCTTTACAGACCGGATCACGTCCTCGGCCACGTCGGGACGGCTGAGCACGACTGTATCGATTTCCTGGCCGGTTTCCCTGATCCAGTCGTCAAACCCCTTCTGTTCTGCGCCGTAAAATACCTCGACACCCATGCCTTGCAGAATCTCGGTGTAGCCGGGACTGTAACTGAGGTTGTGAGGCCAGAACTTCACCAGCAGTCCGGCCTGGAGCAGCACGTGCAGCAACGCCATAATGGCGCGCGAACCGGCGTCGCGGTCGGGCGTGGGCACGAAGTGATCGACCACGAGCACGATGTGCCTGCCCATCGCCCGGTCCTTGGCACGGAACACATTCTGACCGTTGGGGTAATGCCGCTCGGCCAGGACCTGTCCCCAGGCGTCCACGAATTTGCGCCGATTGATGACCTGATAAGACTTGATGCCGACCGCGGTATCGCGGCCATGCGAGATCCCTTCGTGATGGATGATTTGCGCGGCCGGCTGATACAGCGTTTTCAGGCCGATCTGCCGCAGCCGGAAGCACAGATCGGTGTCCTCGAAATAGGCGGGCGCATAGCGTTCGTCGAAGCCGCCCAGTCGCTGGAACACCTCCGCCGGGACCAGCAGCGCGGCGCCGGAACAGTAATCGACCTCGCGCACATAGTTGTATTCCGGCTTGCCCGGGTCCTCATTGCGTCCGAAATTCCATCCGGTGCCGTCGCGCCAAATGATGCCGCCGGCTTCCTGGAGGCGGCCGTCCGGGTAGAGCAGTTTGGCCCCCACCGCGCCGGTATCCGGCTGCTCCCGCAGCAGCGCGAGCATCGGTTCGAGCCAACCGTCCAACACCGTGGTGTCGTTGTTGAGGAAGTACAAAAACCGCCCCTTCGCCACTGCGGCAGCCTTGTTGCAGCTTCGCAGGAACCCGAGGTTGGTTTCGTTATGGATCACCCGGATGCCTTGCACCAGGTCGAGGGCGTCCGCGTCGGGACTGTACCACGCGTCGTCCATGACGATCACCTCGATCGGGATGTCCGGCAGGTGGTTCGCTATCGAGGCCAGGCAGCGCAGGGTGAACGGGACCTGCCCGTAGGTCGGCAGGATAACCGAAACGACCGGGTCGTCCGCCAGCGGCAACACCAAGGCGGCCGGATCGGGCTCCTCGATCACCTCGGCCACGACCGGTTCCGGAGCGATCCGCCGCAACCGCCGGGCGCGCAGCCAATACCGCGCATGGATATGCAGTTGAAAGGTGACCCCCCACCACAGCACGAGCACACCCCGGCGCAGCAGCCGCGCGAGCCGCGGGGAACGGGATTCCAGCGATCGTGCGAACTTCAAGGCCCGCCACAACAGACCGTCGATGATCGCGGCAAGATGGATCCGCGGGATGCGGAGCGACTGGCTCATGCGGGGGACCTCCGAACGGCAAGATCCCTGGTTAGCGGCGAAGGATTAAAGAAAGGTTAAGGGTAACGCTTATTGGACTGTCAGGGCTCGGACCGTTATCGGCCACGACACAAAATCGACGCTTGTGCCGATCCCGCTAAATTGGCGCCTATGCGGATCGTCCGCGCCATGACGCGGAAGAGAGGCTCGGCGGAATAAAGGCCGGTCTTACCGCGCCTGAAACTCCGGCAGCCGCCGCTCGGCCATCGCCTTGGTGCCCTCCTTGAAGTCGTCCGTGTTGCGCAGCCAGTCCTGTTCTTCATACTCGCGCTCGGTCGCGCGGGCGACAATGTCGGCGAGGCCGCGGCGCAGCGTTTCGCGGGTGGCAACGATCGCCAGCGGCGCGGACTGGGCGATTTCGGTAGCAAGTTCCCTCGCTTTGGTCCGAACCTGATCAAGCGGAACGCAGTAATCGACCAGTCCAATCCTTAGCGCTTCCTCGCCGCTAATGCGGCGGCCGGTGTACATCAGCAGCGCCGCCTGCTGTTCGCCGATCAGGCGCGGCAGCGTGGCGGTCAGGCCGAACCCGGGATGAAAGCCGAGGCGCGTGAAGTTTGTGGAGAACCGCGCCTCCGGACAGGCGACGCGGAAATCCGCCATGACGGCGAGGCCGACCCCCGCGCCGACAGCGGCACCGTGCACGGCCGCGACGATCGGCTTGCCGGTGCGCCAGAGGCGCTGGGCTTCCTTATATAAATGCCGGCCGCGTTTGGCGCCCCGCGCCACGCCGTCGGAACCCCGGCTGGCGAAGTCGGCGCCGGCGCAGAAATGCTTGCCCTCGGCGCAGAGGACGATGGCGCGTACGTCCGGGGTGCGATCGTAGTGTTCCAGCGCGTCGGCGATCTCTCCCACCATGTCGGTATCGACGAAGTTGTTAGGGCCGCGGCGGATCTCGATGGTGGCGACGTGGCCGGCGGCTTCGACAGCGATGTGGTCGTATGGGCCGTGCTGCATGGGTGGTTTCCTGCCCCCTTGGTTCATCGAAGGAAATCTACCCGCGCACGGGCGGCCCGACAAACCGATCGCCCGCGCGAGCAGGTTCTAGACAACTCTTCAACCAATCCGGTAACGCTGTCATCCAACTGTCATAAAACTGCAATATGACAGTCACCGCCCCCGCCTAGGGTGCCGCCGCGCTGACCGGCGCGACTCCTGAGGAGGACTTGATGAAGATTGCCCTGACGGCCCTGGCCCTTGGCCTGGCCGGTTTTGCCGCAGCCGCTTCCGTCGGCTCGGCCCAAGCCCAGCAGATCACCGGCGCCGGAGCAACATTCCCGGCCCCCGTTTACACCAAGTGGGGCGAGCAGGCGAAAGCCGCGATTGGCATCGAACTAAACTATCAGGCTATCGGCTCGGGCGGCGGGCAGAACCAGATCCTGCAGCGCACCGTCGATTTCGGCGCCTCCGACGCGCCGATGGCGCCAGAGAAGCTGGAATCCGGCAAGCTGCTGCAATTCCCCACCGTGATGGGTTCGGTCGTCGTGATCGTCAACATCCCCGGGGTGCAGGCCAACCAGCTCAAGCTGCCACCGGAGTTGCTGAGTGCCATCTACGAGGGCACGATCTACAAGTGGAACGACCCCAAGCTGGTCGAGGCGAACCGCGGCGTCACGCTGCCGAACCTCGCGATCGCCCCGGTTTATAGGGCGGACGGATCGGGCACCACCTTCGTCTATGCATCGTACCTGTCCGCGGTCAGCCCGACCTGGAAGGACAAGGTTGGCGCCAGCACCAGCGTGAAATGGCCGGCCGGCTCGGGCGCCAAGGGCAATGACGGCGTCGCCGCCACCGTCCGCAACACCAAGGGCGGCATCGGCTATGTCGAGTATGCCTATGCCAGCCAGAACCACCTGGTCACCGCGCAGCTTCGCAACAAGGCCGGCAAGTTCGTGTCCCCGACGATGGAGTCCTTCCGGGCCGCCGCGGAGAATGGCGACTGGGCCAACGCGAAGAACTTCGCCGTCAACCTGATCGATCAACCCGGCGACAAGAGCTGGCCGATCGTGTCGGCCACGTTCGTCGAACTGCCGAAGGATCCGGCCGATGCCGCCCGCTCCGGCGCGGTGATGAAGTTCTTCAACTGGGCGTATAAGAACGGCGATGCTTCGGCGACGTCGCTCGAGTATGTGCCGTTGCCGGAGACGGTGAAGGCGGCGGTGCGGACCGCATGGCACGCCAACATCATTGGCCCCGACGGCAAGCCGATTTTCTGAGGGATGATGACCACGCGACCCGTCATTGCAAGGCTGGTGCGTGGTAATCACCCCACGCGTCATGGCCCGGCCAGTCCGGGCCATCCGCGCCCGCGCCCGCCCCGACGGATGGCCCGGACGAGCCGGGCCATGACGCACCTTCCGATTCCAGCCTAACCAGGACACCATCTTGTCGCAGGCCATCATCACCCCGCCGCACCGCGTCAGAACCAGTCCCGGCGACGCCATTTTCGCCGCCGTGGCGAAGGCCTCCGGACTGTTCGTGCTGGTGTTGCTGGGCGCCATCATCGTCGTCCTCGCCTACGGCGGGGCGAAAGCATTCCACGCTTTCGGGCCATACTTCCTGATCGACGACGACTGGGACCCGGTACAGGAGATATATGGGGCCGCGGTGCCGATCTTCGGCACGGTCGTCACCGCCGTGCTGGCGTTGCTGTTGGCGGTGCCGCTGGCGTTCGGCATCGCCTTCTACCTGACCGAGATTGCTCCCGTCTGGTTCCGCCGCCCGGTCAGCACCGCGATCGAGCTGCTCGCCGCCGTGCCGTCGATCATCTACGGCATGTGGGGCTTCTTCGTCATCGTCCCGATCATGTCGCAGTACATACAGCCTCCGATCATCGACACCTTCAGCGACGTGCCGTTCCTCGACACCCTGTTCGCGGGACCGCCCTTCGGCACCGGCATCCTGACCGCCTCCCTGATCCTGGCAGTCATGGTCATCCCGTTCATCGCCGCCACCATGCGCGATGTGTTCGAGACCGTGCCGCCGGTGTTCAAGGAGTCGGCCTACGGTCTGGGCTGCACGACGTGGGAGGTGATGCGGTCCATCGTCATCCCCTACACCCGCGTTTCCGTCGTCGGCGGCATCATGCTGGGCCTGGGACGCGCCCTGGGGGAGACCATGGCGGTCACCTTCGTCATCGGCAACACCAACCGGATCACCTCCTCCTTGTTCGGCCCCGGCAACACCATCGCCTCGCTGGTGGCGCTGGAGTTTCCGGAAAGCCAGGCGGGCAGCCTGAAACTGTCGTCGCTGCTGGCGCTCGGCTTCATCCTGTTCGTGATCTCGTTCATCGTGCTGGCGATCTCGCGCGTCCTGCTGCGGCCGAGGCTGAAGACATGAGTGCCACAACCGCCTCCGCGGCCCTACCCGGTCCGGCCAGGAACGAAGCTGTTGCGCGGTCGCTGGGCCGGCGGCGCAACCTGTCCAACATCGTCATCAAGGCGCTGTGCGTCATCGCCACAGTGATCGGCCTGGCGCTGCTCGCGTCCATCCTGTTTACGCTGCTTTATCGCGGGCTGGGCGGATTGTCGCTGGCGGTGTTCACCACATCCACCCTGCCGCCGGGTTCCGGCGGCGGCCTGCTGAACGCGATCATCGGCAGCCTGATCCAGACCCTTCTCGGCGCCGCCATCGGCACGCCGATCGGCCTGATGGTCGGCACCTACCTGGCCGAGTATGCGACAGGCTCCGTCGTCGGCAACGCGGTTCGGTTCGTCTCCGACGTGCTGCTGTCGGCGCCCTCGATCCTGATTGGCTTGTTCGTGTACGAATTGGCTGTTTCGCCGTTCGGCGGGTTCAGCGGTTTCGCCGGCTGCCTGGCGCTGGCAGTGATCGTCATCCCGATCGTGGTGCGCACCACCGAGGACATGCTGCGCCTGATCCCCTCCACCCTGCGTGAGGCGGTCATCGGGCTGGGCGCGCCGAAGTGGAAGATGATCGTCCTGGTCTGCTATCGCGCGGCGCGGCAGGGCATCGCCACCGGCATCCTGCTGGCCGTCGCGCGCATCGCGGGTGAGACAGCGCCGCTGCTGTTCACCAGCCTGGGCAACCTGAACTGGTCGCTCAGCCTGGGCAAGCCGATGGCCAGTTTGCCCGTCACCATCTACCAATATGCCGGTTCAGCCTTCGACGATTGGGTGCAGCTCGCCTGGGTGGGCGCGTTGCTGATTACCTTCGGAGTGCTGGCGATCAATATTACTGCGCGGCTGCTGCTGCGGGGAGCGAAATGAGGTGTCCATGAGCGCAACAACTGCCTCCCACGGGACCGGACCGGATTTCAGCGGCGTCAAGGGGAATGGTGCCGCGACCATGAATGCGGCGCGGCTTTCCATTCGCAACCTGGATTTCTTCTACGGCGACCACCGCGCGCTGAAGAGCATCAACCTCGACCTGCCGGAACGTCAGGTCACGGGCATGATCGGCCCTTCCGGCTGCGGCAAATCCACGCTGCTGCGCGTGCTGAACCGGATGTACGACCTTTATCCGGGGCAGCGCGCCACCGGCGAGGTGATGATGGATGGCAGCAACATCATAGATCCGAAAGAAAACCTGAACGCGCTGCGCGCCCGCATCGGCATGGTGTTTCAGAAGCCGACTCCGTTTCCGATGACCGTGCTGGAGAACATCGCCTTCGGCGTAAAGCTGCACGAGAAGCTGTCGAAGTCGCAAATGGATGAGCGTGTGGAATGGTCGCTGACGCGCGCCGCGCTGTGGGGCGAGGTGAAGGACCGGCTGAACACCTCCGCCATGGGCCTGTCCGGCGGCCAGCAGCAACGTCTGTGCATCGCGCGCACAATTGCGGTGCGGCCGGAGGTGATCCTGCTGGATGAGCCGACCAGTGCGCTGGACCCGATCAGCACGCTGAAGATCGAAGAGCTGATCGACGAACTGAAGCACGACTTCACCATCGCCATCGTAACGCACAATATGCAGCAGGCGGCCCGTTGCGCCGATCAGGTCGCTTTTTTTTACTTGGGGGAAATGGTAGAGTGCGCGCCGGCGGTGCAGATTTTCACCGCGCCCAAGCAGAAGCGGACCCAGGAATACGTCACCGGCCGGTTCGGCTGAGCAGGAAGGGACCATAATGTCCGATTCGACCGAGCATCTGGTGAAAAGTTTCGACGCGGATCTGAAGCGCTTGCGTGACATGCTGACCGAGATGGGCGGCATCGTCGAAAGCCAGGTGGGCCTCGCGGCCGAGGCGATCATGAACCGCGACAGCGCCGCGGCGACCCGCGCGGTCGAAGCAGACCCGAAAGTCGATCTGCTGGAACGCGAGGTCGAACAGTTCGTCATCCGCATGCTGGCCCTGCGCCAGCCGATGGCGGGCGATCTGCGGCGCATCGTCGCCGCGTTGAAAATCACCGGCGACCTGGAGCGAATCGGCGACTACGCCGCGAATGTCGCCAAGCGCAGCATCGTGCTGGGGCAATATACCCTGCCCTATTCGCTGACCGGCCTCGCGCACATGGCGCAGATGGTGCAGGAGCAGTTGAAGTCGATCATCGACGCCGTCGGTTCCAGCGACAGCGCGAAGGCGGTTGAGGTTTGGCGCTCGGACCGCGTGGTGGACGACATCTACAATGCGCTGTTCCGCGAACTGATCACCTACATGATGGAGGATCCGCGCAACATCACGCCGTGCACGCACTTGCTGTTCATTGCGAAAAATTTGGAACGAATTGGCGACCATGCGACCAATATCGCCGAAACGATCTACTATGCCGTAGAGGGCGAAGTGCTTCCTGACACGCGGCCGAAGGGCGATTCGTCCGCCTATGCCGTGATCCGCCCGAGAGATTGATCAGCAGGAGAGTGTGATGCTTGACAGCGTATCGAGCCTGCCAAAGCCGCTGGTCCTGGTGGTTGAGGATGAAGCGCCGCTGGCGACAATGCTGCGGTATAACCTGGAGAAACAAGGTTTCCGCGTCGATGAGGCCGGCGACGGCCAGGAGGCTCTGACCCGCATTTCCGAACAGCAGCCCGACCTGGTGCTGCTGGACTGGATGCTGCCGGTGATGTCCGGCATCGAGGTCTGCCGCCAGATCCGGCGCAAGGCATCCACCCGTGACCTGCCGGTGATCATGGTCACCGCGCGGACCGAGGACCAGGACGCGGTGCGCGGACTGAACACCGGCGCGGACGATTATATTACTAAGCCGTTCAACATCGAGGCACTGCTGGCGCGGATGCGGGCGCTGCTGCGGCGCGCGAACTCGGTGCCGGTGAAGGGGCTGCTGTCGTTCCACGATATCGAAATGGACCTGGCGTCGCATCGCGTCACCCGCAACGAACGGCGGTTGCACCTGGGGCCGACGGAGTTCCGGCTGCTGGAGTTCTTCATGCAGCACCCGCGGCGGGTGTTCTCACGCGAGGAACTGCTGGACGCGGTGTGGGGGCCGGATATCCACGTCGAGCCGCGCACGGTGGACGTGCACATCCGCCGGCTGCGCAAGTCGATCAACGGGGCGGAGGAACTGGACGTGGTGCGCACAGTGCGGACGGCGGGATACGCGCTGGATACCGAGGCACTGTAACGTCTTCCACCCGCCCGGAAAGCGCCCTAAGCTGGCTTCAGTTTTGCTGACGAGGGGAATCCGATGGACGCCGACGCCAAGAAGACCGCACTGCGCATGATCCCGTACGGGATCTACGTCCTGACCGCGGACGACGGAAAAGGCAACATTGGCGCGGCCACGGTCAACTGGGTGACCCAGGGATCGTTCGCGCCGCCGCTTGTCGTGGTCGGGGTGAAGGCCGATTCCGGGGCGCACACGGTGGTCAAGGGCGTCGGCCGGTTCGCGCTGAACATGCTCGGCAAGGATCAGAAGGGCTTGGCGTTCACCTTCTTCAAGCCTGCCAAGCTGGAGGACGGCAAACTGTCCGGCCAGGATTTCCATGCCGGGGCGAACGGCGCGCCGATCCTGGACGCGGCGATTGCGGCGGTCGAAGTAACGGTGAGGGAGATCGTCGAACTCGGCGACCACCATATCGTTATTGGCGAGGTGACCGAGGCCTATGTGCACACGCCGCCGACGGGTCGTGCCGATGCGGCGATCCTGGAGATGAAGGATCTCGGCGACACGGTTTATTACGGCGGTTAGATATTTCGGGGGCTTTATTTGTATCATGGCCGGTTTTGTGCCGGCCATCCCCGACTTTGCTCACGCCGCCTTCGCCATGCGCGCCAGCTTTTCGTGCCGGAAGGCGCCCCACAGCGCGGCACCGAACGCTCCCGCATAGATCGCATCGGGATGGCTGTTGATGGGCATATCGATTTTTGCCCGCACCAAAGCCTCGCGCATCGCGTCCACCAGGCCGGCATCGAGCGCGAGGCCACCTGTCATCTGGATCGTCCCGTCCACGCCGCCGATCGTCTTCGTCAGTTTGGCCAGCCGATCGGCCATGGATTCGTGGATGCCCTTGAGAATGTTGGGGGCGGTGATCCCGCGCGAGACCATGTTGATGACGTCGGTTTCCGCTAGCACCGCGCAGATGCCGGAGACTTTCTCCGGGTTGTCTGACTGTTTTGACAAAGTGCCGATTTCGTCCTGGGCGATACCGAGATAGCGGGCGATGTTTTCCAGGAACTGGCCGGAGCCGGAGGCGCACTGGCTGGTCATCTTGTAGTTCAGCACCTTGCCGCGTTCGTCCAGCCGGATGGCGCGGCCGTGCAGGGCACCGACGTCGAGCGCGGCACGCGCGTCCGGACGCAGATAGATTGCGCCGCGGGCGTGCGTTGTCATGGAGTAGAAATGGCCGGTGTGGAATTCCAGCGACTCGCCTTCGCCCGTCGTTGCGCAGTACGCGACATCATTGCGGGTGATGCCGGCGGCGGACAGCACGTCGTCATAAACCTTTGTTGCCAGCTTCAACGGGTCGCGCTGGCGCACCCGTTCGACGGATTTGCCGAGGCAGGTTTCCGCTTCAGGGGTTACATCGAACAGAGCCACCTTGACGGCGCCGGTTCCGACATCGATTCCCGCTGTAATCGTCATAGCTTTCTCCCGTGTCAGGAAACGACGGCGCGGCGGGCGAATTCCGCGGCACCCAGCGCTCCGGTGTAGATCGAATCCGGATTGATATTGATCGTGACGTCGCCGTAGTTTTCCTTGATCAGCTTGCGCAGTTCCCGCACCGCCGCTTCGTTCTTGGCGACGCCGCCGGTGAAGGTGAATTCGTCGGTGACACCGCCTGAGCGCGAAATGATCGAGATGGCGCGCAGAATGATCGCGCGGTGCAGGCCTGCCAGGATGTCCTCGCGCTTTTCCCCGAGCGACAACCGGTCGCGCAGTTCCGCCCCGGCAAACACGGTGCAGGTGGAGTTGATGCGCGCCGGCCGGTTCGATTTCATCGCCATCGGGCCGAGTTCGTGCAGCCCCATGTTCATCTCGTCAGCGATATAGCCGAGATAGCGGCCGCATCCGGCCGCGCACCGGTCATTCATCTGGAAGTTCGCGACGATCCCGGCGGCATCGACCTGGATGCCCTTGGTGTCCTGGCCGCCGATGTCGAGCACCGTGCGGGTGTTCGGATACATCATGTGCGCGCCGAGGCCATGGCAGAGGATTTCCGACCGGATGTGCTCTTTCGAGAACGGCAGCGTGACACGGCCGTAGCCGGTGCCGACGAGGTAGGTTTCTTCAAGTTCCATGCCGAGCGTGTCTTCGATCCTGGCCGGAACGTCGTTTGCCCCGTCGATCAGATGCGGATCGATCTCCAGCACGCGGTCCATGGCACGGTGGAACTTCTCGCTCATGCCGCCCGACGGCGGCCGGTTTTCGACTTCGATGATCGACTTGTCGTAGGCGTTCAGCAGGATGTCGTGCGACACGTTGGCTTCTTCCGCGACCGCATCGGCATGGACATGGAAGCGGGACCCGGCGATATCACGGAAGAAATCGGACCGGCGCACCGCGCCGGGGGCGTAAAGATCGGGTGCTTCGGTTCGCAGGCGGCGAAACACTTCGTTCAGCGCCTCGCCCATCCGGTCAGCGACCTTGGCAAATCGTTCCGTCTGCAACTGGCCAAGGCAGGTTTCTTCCAGGTCGCCGAGTTGTTCCAGGAACTGCACCAGCCGGAAATTGCGTTCCAGCGCCCCCAGAAATGCCTGCACCACGGCGACGTTCGCCCCGCCCGAACTCAGCGCGCGGCGAAACAAGGTGAAGCGGCCGTCGATGCGGGCTTCCTCGGACGCCACCCGCGCGGCGGTGGCGTAGTTGGAGCGGGAGTTGGTAATCCCCCTGCCGATGACGTCGCGGTTTTCGTCGAGCAGAACGGCTTTCGTCGTGGTCGAGCCGAGGTCGATGCCAATGAACGTCCGCATGGTGTTCCCTCCGTTACGCGGCGCCGCGCAAACCCGCGCGTTTCTGCTCGATCATCTGGAAATAGCTTTCGAGCCGGTTCTTGACGTTGGCGGCGGAGAAATACCGCGGATCGACCAGGTCGGTTTCGATGAATGCAGCCGGCTTGCCGGTGCGCTTTTCGACTTCGCGCATCATCAGCAATTGTCCGGCGGAAAAGCTGTTGCAGCTCTTGATCGAATTGATCAGCAGCCCGTCGGCTTCGTACTCGTCGATGTAGTTCTCCAGCATATCGACGCGCATCGGCAGGTTGCGGTTGGTGTAGACATTCAGGCAATATTCCGCCAGCGACTCCAGCGGCTTGTCGGGATCGTGCCGAAAGCCGAAATCATATGTCCCGCCGACTTTCGTGTAGCTGGAGGCGACGACGACCGCGCCCTCGTCATAGAACATTTTCCAAAATTGCCGGAAATGCGTGTAGTTGGGCGGCCCTTCGACCACCAGGCGATACCGCTCCTTGCCCATGTCGCCGTCCGGCGTGACCGGGCCCTTGCCTTCCGCAATGCGTTCTTCAACTTCCTCGCGCAAGAAACGATAATAGTCGATTGCATCGTCGGTGCCGCGGAACGCCCCGAAAATCGGCCCTATATAGTAGATACCGCCGAAATACGCGTCGATCGGCGATGGCTTCGTTTTCGCACTTTGCAGCACCCAGACCAGATCGTCCTCCGCCTTCGCCGATTTCCGCAGGAACTCCCGCAGCAGGTCGATGTCGAATTTGACGCCGGAAACCCGTTCCAGCGTGGGAATGACATCCTGCCTGAGCTGTTTGACCATGTAGCCGATCATGTCCTTGGTGATCTTCCCATCCGCCAGGTAAGGCGTGTGCAACATGATCGTTTCGCAGTTATATTGCTGCCGCAGCAGCTCGAACCATTTCATGAAGGTGAAGCAGCCGGTGTAGGACAGCAGCAGCACGTCCGGGTCCGGCAGCTTGCGGCCGTTCGGGCCGATGTTGCCCTTGGCCATCATGCCGATGTCCGACTTCACGTAGGTGCAGACATCCTCGGAATGGCCGCTTTTTTCCGCCTCCATCACGTACTGGCCGCTCTGCTTGCGCAGCCCGCTCTGGATGGCGTTGACCTCGGGCAGGTTGTTGACCAGGCCGAAGCACATCAGCAGTTCGTTGAGGTTGCCGGGGACGAAGGTGGCAGCGACCTTGTCGCCGCGTGACGGTGCGTCGGACAGGCGGTCATAATGGCGCGCCATCATGTCCTTCTGCTTCGACATCGAAGCATCCTTGATGATGTCCGCCGGCTTCGCCGCGGGGCGCGTGATGATGGTCATGCTCCACTCCACAGTTTGATCGAGTCGGAGAAAGTCCCCGCCTGCTCGCGAATCGGCTGCATCTGGCCGGAATTTTCTGCGAATTTGAAAGCGATCTGCGGCACGCCGTGCTGCTTCAGGATGTCCTGCAGCATCGGGCGATCCAGCAGCGCCGGGTCGCAGAAACTGGCCATCGCGAAGATCACCCCCTCGGCCCGATGTTTGCGCACCGCCTCGACAAGATACAGACCCTTCTTCGCCTGGTCCGGCTCATACTTTGGCGGCGTCGAGTGCGAGTCGTGCAGAAACGAATGCGCCAGGGCGGCGATCGGATCGCCCTCGGTCGAGACGTCCGACCGCTCCCACCGGTTGACCAGCAGGAAGTCGTCATCGACGATATAGCATCCCGACAACTCGATCGATTTTATCAAGGTCAGCGGCGGCTGTTCGCAAAAAGCCCCGGAAACAACCACCCTGGAATTGTCCTTGATCGGCCGTTGCACATCCCGTACGGACGCCAGGTAGGCCCGCAGCATCTGGTTGTGCTCCTCCACCGGCAGGATCAGCCCGGCGCGCATCACCAGATACAGCTCGGAGGCCGGAACATTCCACGGCTCGTCGGTGCGCAGCGTGTAAGCCTCCCGCACCAACCGGCGGTTTTCGTTGAACAAGACGATCGACGCCCGAATCGCGTCGTCGGTGACCGGGTGGCCCGTCAGTTCCGCCAGCCAGTCGCGGATTTCGTTCATTTCGCTGCGGTAGAACTCGCCGCCGACGTCATCCTCGAAATTCTGCGGCAGATCGACATAGCGCGCACCGACGGACGGAAACATCAGCTTCCACATCCCGGACAGGTTGCGGATCACGTCGCAGATCGACGGGAACAGCATGCCGTCGACGAAATCGATCCGCCCCGACACGCCGAGCTCGATCGTGGAGCGTGGAATCCGGCAGATATAGCTTTGGTAGTAGGCGTCGCCGTGGATCACCTCAAGCTGGTCGCCGCCGCCCAGAATGGCCAGCGGCAGCGCGCCGGCGGCATGGATGATTTCCCGCGGAACGTAGTACGGCATGTAGCCGATGACTTTGCGGCCCGGCTTCTCCGCCTTCCACGCCCGGGCGCTGGCGAAATGCAGGTCGCCGAACAACTCCTCGCAGCGGTGAATGATTCCGGCCGTGGAGGACGCAAGATGATCGAGCATGTCAAAGATCCTTCCAACGCGCCGGACGCTTTTCGAGGAAGGCGTTCAGCCCCTCGACCGCGTCATGCGTGGTCATCAGTTCCCGCAGGTACATCGTTTCGATCGTCGCCAGCTTCGCCGCGACCCGCTCGATGATGCCTTCGCGCGCCGCCCGCGTGGCGCAGCGCAACGCAGCAGCACTTTTCGGTGCGAGATGGCGATCGAAATAACCCAGCGCGGCCGCTTCGGGATCGTCCGCGACCTCGGTCAGCAGGCCCATCGCGGTCGCCTCCGAAACGTCGATGGATCGACCCGACAGCAGCAGGTCTTCCGCCGCCGCCAAGCCAATCCGTTCCGGCAGCACGCACGACGCCGCGGGCGCAAAGACTCCGATGACGATTTCCGGCTGGCCGAATTTCGCGTCCGGCGCGGCGAACAGCAGATGTCCTGCGGAGGCGAGTTCCAGTCCGCCGCCGAGGCACTGCCCGCGCACCACCGTCAGCACCGGCACGGGCGAAGCGAAAATCCGCAGCACCAGCCGGTGGAAACCCGCCAACATGGCGGCGCAATGATCCGGCAGGTGCTCCTCGATGGAGGCGCCGAAGCTGAAATGACTGCCGCTCGCGTCGATCAGGATGCCGCGCAGTTCGGCGATGGTGCCGTGTTCCAGCAGCGCCTCCTCCAGCGCCCCGACAAGTGCGGCGTCGAGGATGTTCGCCTTCGGGCGGTCCAGCCGCAGGCGTAACAGGCGCCCTTCGCGGTCGAACCAGACTTTCAGAGGGCCGCTCATGCCGCATGACCCGGTTTCGGGATCAGCTCTTCGATCATCGCCTCGCTCCAACCCTCGCCCCTGGCGAGCCGCTGGCGCAGCGCGACGAAGTCGATTTCCCGGTCGTTCTTGGGTCCCTCGTTGAAGGCGCGGAAGCCGGTGCGGGCCTCGGCCATCATGTTCAGCGCCAGCCAGGCGCGGCTGTTTTCCTTGTTGCGGTTCCACGCGTCGAGCTTCGGCTTGCGCAGCTCCTCGAAGCTTTTGGTCAGGCACTCGGGGAAGGTGGTCAGCAGCTTGGTGCACAGCGCTTCGACCTTGGCGTCGAGCTGCGACAGATCGACCACGCCGCGCGCCAGCACCGCCTTGCCGGCGGCCAGCGCCTCGCCGGTCAGCGGTTCGCCGTGAACGATGCGGCCATAGTCATCAAGATAGCGCTTTGTTTCGACCAGCGGGTTGGGAACAAACACCCCATCCACTTTCAATGCCGGAACGATATCCAGCACCACCCCGAGACGGTAGGCCTTGTGGGCCGACCAGGGCTCGCACAGCGTGCCGGATTCCATCGCCCTTTCGGCGCCGACCATCAATGGAAGAAAGTCCGTGGCGCCACCGATGGCGGCGGAGCCGTGCTTCGGACCGGCCTGGCCGAACCGCGCCAGATCCTGCGCGATGGTGAAATCGCAGGCCATGCCGATTTCCTGGCCGCCGCCGATGCGCATGCCGTTGACCCGCGCAATCACCGGCTTGTCGCAGCCCAGGATCGCCGACACCATGTCGTTGAACAGGCGCATGTATTGCCGATATTCCTGCGGATTGCCGGCATAGTACTCGGCATATTCCTTGGTGTTGCCGCCGGTGCAGAACGCCTTGTCGCCGACGCCGGTAAACACCACCGCAACGACATCGCGGGCGTTCGATGCCGCCCGGAAGGCGCGGATGACGCCCTTTACCATATCAGTGGTGTACGAATTGAACTGGCTGGGGTTGTCCAGCCAGATCCAGGCATTGTACAGGCCCGGAACAACACGGCCGTCGGCGCGATGCGCGGGACGTTTCTCGTAAATAACGCCCGGCGAGGGTTCCAACGGGACGACGTCGTGGTCGACAAGATGGGACATGGCGGAAGATCCTCTATGGAACGAGCACGGCGCGGCGCGTCAGCCGGTGCGCGTGCGCCTGCCCGAAAACTTCGTTGATGCTGTCGAGCGGGTGCTGCTCGACGAAGGACGCCAGATCGATCTTGCCATCCAGCACAAGATCGAGCGCGGCGGGATAAAGCTCCGGCGGGCAGCCCCAGTTTCCCAGCGCCCGCGCGTCGAACGCCATCAGGTTGGACAGCCGCAGTTCGATGCGATCCATGGTGAAGCCGACGACGCACAACGTTGCGCCATAGGTCAGCAGGCCGAACGCCGTCGTCTGGCCGGCGCCGGTGCCGGAACATTCGAAGATCGTCCATTCCGTCAACGGCAGGCCGCCGGATTTGCAGAATTCGGCGATGCGCGCCTTCAGGCCCTTCAGGTCATGTTCGCGCGCATTCAGCGTCAGGCTGGCGCCCGCCCGGCCGATGGCATCCAGCTTGACCGGATCGACATCGATGGCGATCACCGTGGCACCGAATGCGCGGGCGATCTGCGCTGCATAGCCGCCGACGCCGCCGATGCCGACAATAATCGCCACCGATCCCGGCGAAACTCCGGCGCGGAGCACGGCCTGGTACGGCGTCGTCACCGCATCCGCCACCACGCTCACATCCCCCAAAGTCAGCCGCCGATCGGCCAGGCGGGATTCATCGACGGGGCAAAGGCCGCGGGCGGGGACGACGATGTGGGAGGCGAAGCCGCCGGGGATGTCGTTGCCCGGCATCGCCTGCTTGCGGCAGATGTTCGGCCGGCCGCGCTTGCAGGTATCGCATTCGCCGCATGGCAGGACGGCCGGAATGATCACCGAGCGGCCGAGCCAGGACTCCGCCCCGGCCCCGGCGGCGGCGACGCGCCCGGCAATCTCGTGGCCGAGCGTCAGCGGCAAGGCATGGTTGGTGCGCACGCCGTCATAGAGGTAGCCGAGATCGGTGTGGCAGACGCCGCATCCGGCCACCGCGACGGCAACCTCCCCGTCGCCCGGCGTTGCGGTGAAGGATTCGCGGACCTGCGGCTGATTCACGCCGGTCATGATCCAGCGATAGGCGTCGATACGCGTCGTCATTCCGTTTCCCCTGTTCGCCCGAGGCGAAATTTGGCGGTATAATAGTATTGAAATACCGAATTGGCAAGCCCCGTTCTTTTCCCGTTTTTCATGGCTGGAGCCCCCGTGTCATGCCGGATTTAGTCCGGCCGTCCACGACTTGCGGTGCCGGTTGCGGCAAAGTCGTAGATGGCCGGGCCAAGCCCCACAGCTATCAGAATAAGGGGAAACGAGGGCAAAGTTTGCCCCGGGCCTCGTTCCCTCACCGTCATCGCCCGGCTTGTCCGGGCCATCTGTCACGGCACGTGCCTGCGGCGGTGGCCCGGACGAGCCGGGCCATGACGAAAGGGGAGAACGTCGTGCTCCGCGTGCCCCCTTATCCTGATAGCTGTGGGGCTTGACCCGGCCATGACACGGGGGGCACCGGGGGCCTGCGCCCGCCATGACGGCAGCACTCATGCTTCCCCCCACAACCCGTCCACCAGAACTCCGCGCCAGTGCCTGCAACACCCGCCGCCGGTAGCTCGCCCCGACGACCGTGGTGCGCAGCACGCTGGCCTTCTTGCGCACCGCCGCCAGCAGCACCGCGGCGGCATCGCCGTCCCAGGGGCGCCCCGCCACGCCTTCCAGCGGCACCTCCAGCGGCGCCGAATTGGTCCCGGTGATCGCCAGCCGCAAACCGCCGACGACATCCCCGTCCCGCCGCAGCGCCACCGCGATGCCAGCCAGCGGGAAATCAATCGCATCGCGAATCCGCACCTTGCGATACCCCGCGCGCCATCCGGGCAACGGCGGCAAGATCACCACCGCCAGCACCTCGCCCGCCGCCAGGGTCAGGTGCGAGGCGCCTGTCTCACGATACAAATCCCCTACCCGAACCCGCCGGGCGCCATCCGGCCCCACCAGCAGCGCCTCGGCAGCCAGCACCATCAGCACCGGAGCGATATCGCCGTGATACGTCGCGTAGCAGCGGTCGCTCTTGGCGACCACCTGGCACTTGTCGCCCTCTTTCTTGAGGCAGAAGCAATTCGCCTCCCGCCACCATTCGCTCTGATTGTAAAAGACGCAGCGCGTGTCCTGGCACAGGTTGCCGCCCAGCGTCGCTGCCGCCCGATGGGTCGGCCCCGCTACCGCCAAAGCTGCCTCTGCCAGCGCCGGATAGACCCGCAGAACATCCGGATGCCGAGCCAAATCGGCCAGCGTCACCCCGGCCCCGACCCACAGCGCATCCCCTTCCCACCGCACCGCCGCCAGATCGGCCACCCCGGTCAGGTCGATCAGCGCGGACGGCTCGCCCAGCCCGCGCCGCAGGTTGACCAGCAGGTCCGTGCCGCCGGCCAGGAAGCGCGACCCCTCCGATGCGGCCTTCAAGCGGATCGCTTCGTCCAAAGTCCCGGGACGATGCACCCGCACATCCGGCAGAATGTTCATGCCCGCTTCCCCCGTTCCTTCGCGTCCAGCCACTCGACGATGCGGTCGGGGGTCAGCGGCAGCGCGTCCGGGCGCACGCCGATAGCCTCGTGCACCGCGTCCATCACCGCGGGCAGGAAGCCGGCCAGCATGCCCTCGCTGGCCTCCTTGGCGCCGAACGGGCCGTTCGGGTCGATACTTTCGACGATGAACACCGCGATGTCCGGGCTTTCCGCCATCGTCGGCACCCGATAATCGAGCATGTTGCCGTGCATCATGCGGCCCTGGTCGAAGCGGGTTTCCTCCGACATCGCCTGGCCCATGCCCATCCACACCGCGCCCTGGATCTGCCCTTCCACCGCCAGGGGATTCAAGGCGCGGCCGACATCGACCGCCACCCAGACTTTCTCCGCGGTGACCTTGCCGGTGATCTCGTCCACCGAGCATTCCACCACCTGCGCCGCGTAGCAGAACCCCATTGTGGCGCCGATGGCGCTGCCGCGGACCTTCTTGTCGCCCATGAACTCGGCCGGGCTGGTAAAGGTGCCTTTCACCGTTATCGGCCCGGTATCGATCAGTGCCGCCTTCACGACCTCATTGAACGGCAATCCGGGGTCCTGGCCGGCGACGCGGAAGATTTCGCCCTCGCATTCCACCGCGTCCGGCGAGGCATCCAGCTTCTTCGCCGCCGCTTCCACCAGGATCCGCTTCAAATCCTTCGCCGCCGCCACCGCCGCATTGCCAACCATGAAGGTGACGCGGGACGAGTAGGAGCCGTTGTCTTTCGGGGTCAGCGCGCTGTCGGCCGAGATCACCCGCAGCCGGTGCCAGTCCACCCCCAGCGTCTCCGCCACCATCTGCGCCGCCATGGTGTTCGACCCCTGGCCGATGTCCGCCGCCCCGGTCAGCACGGTGATGCCGCCGTCGAAGTCCATCCGCAGGTTGACCGTCGCATGCGGCTCGCCGGTCCAGTGCTTGGGCGTGGTGGTGCCGGAGACGAAATGCGAGCAGGCCAGCCCGAGGCCCCTGCCCTTCGGCATTTTGCCGCGCCGCTCCGCCCAGCCCGACGCCTGCATCACCGCGTCGAGACATTCCGGCAGCCCGTAGCTCATGACCCGTTGCGCATAGGCGGTGATGTACGGGATCTCGCGCAGCAGGTTGATCCGCCGCACCGTGAAGGCGTCGAGGCCGAGTTCCTCGGCCATCTCGTTCATCAGAGCCTCGAATGCCGCGCGCGGATCGACGGTGCCGTGGCCGCGCTGGGCGCCGCAGGGCGGGGTGTTGGTGTAGACGCGCCAGCCGTCGTGCTTGATCGCGGGCAGTGCGTAGATCCCGTGCAGCAGCGCGCCGGTGTAGAGGATAGTAATGATCCCGTAGCTGGCATAGGCGCCGCCGCGCTGCGTCGCCTGCAGGTGGCAGGCGGTCAGCCGGCCTTCATTGGTCATGCCCAGCTTGACCGTGATCTCCGTCTCGGGCCGTCCGCGATGCGCCAGGAAGGTTTCTTCGCGGGTTTGCAGCAGCCGCACGGTGCCACCGGCCTTGCGGGCGAGCATCGCGGCTATGATCTCGAAGTGCAGGCATTCCGTCCGGGCGCCGAAGCCGCCGCCGACGAACGGCTTGACGACGCGGATATGGCCTTCCTCCATCTCCAGGCACTTCGCCACGTTCAGTTGGACATAGTAAGGAACCTGGGTGGTCGTATGAATCGTCAGGTGGCCGCGGGCCGGGTCGAAATCGGCCAGGGTGGCGTTCGGCTCGATGTGGACGTGGTTGACTTCGGCGAAGTGGTAGGTTTTTTCCCGCACCAAGTCGGCTGCCGCGAAGCCGGCCGCGGTATCGCCGAATTCGTTGTGGACCTCGCGCAGGATGTTGTTGGGCTTTTCCGCATGGATCGGTTCCGCGCCGAGCGCCATCGCCTTCTTGACCTCGAAATAGGCCGGCAGCGGTTCGTATTCGACGCGGATCAGCTTGACCGCGGCGGCGGCGGTGGCTTCGTCGATCGCCGCCACGGCGGCCACCGGATCGCCTCGATAGCGCACCTTCTCACGCGCCAGCGGAAATTCGTTCTCGGAGATCGGCAGTACGCCGAACGGCCGGCTGCAATCGGCGCCGGTGCAGACAGCAGCGACACCCTCCAGAGCTTCCGCCGCGGAAGTATCGACCGACAGGACGCGCGCGTGCGGGTGCGGCGAGCGGAGGATGCGCCCGCACAGCGCGCCTGGCGCCGGCAAATCGGCGGTATATTTAGCCTTGCCGGTGACCTTCTCGACACCGTCGATCAGCGGCGTTCGCACGCCGACTGATCCGATGCCGCGCATTTTCAGGTCGTCGCGCATGAGGCTGCCTCAACGGATTCGATGATTTTCACGTAGCCGGTGCAGCGGCACAAATTGCCCGCCAGCGCCGCCTTGATCTCGTCGCGGCCCGGGTCCGGGTTGCGCCGCAGCAGCGCCTCCGCCGCCATGATCATGCCGGGGGTGCAAAAGCCGCACTGGGTGCCGAGCTTTTCGTGGAAGGCCTGTTGCAGCCGGCTCATGCGCCCGCCCTTCGCCAGGCCCTCGATGGTTTCGACGCGGCGGTTTTGCATCTGCACCGCCAGCGTGGAGCAGGCGAGGCGCGGCTGGTCGTCCACCAGAACCGTGCAGGCGCCGCACTCGCCGCCGTCGCAGCCCTGCTTGGTGCCGGTCAGGCCGAGTTGTTCGCGCAGGTAGTCGAGCAGCAGCATGGTGTCGGGGACAAGGTCCTCGCGCCGGCGGCCGTTGACGGTGAGGGTGAGGATGGATTTCATCCGCCCCCCCCGTCATGGCCCGGCTCGTCCGGGCCACGTCCGCCAGCACGTGCCTCTACGGGTGGCCCGGACGAGCCGGGCCATGACGGGTGGGGGATAACCGGCCTCTCCGCGTCATGGTGGCCGAAGGGCCGCCACCCACGCCTGTGTTTGTCCACGCAAAGGCGTGGATGCCGACCTGCGTCGGCATGACGAGGTGGCACGGCCGAAACGCCGATTTCAATGCCGGTTGTTATGACACTCATCCCCCTCATCCCGGTGTCACGGCCATGTGCCGCTGGCGCAGCACGAAGCGTTGAATCTTACCCGTCGCGGTCTTCGGCAGGTCCGGGACCACCTGCACCCAGCGGGGGAACTTGTACGGCGCCAGCCGCGTCCGGCAGTGCCGCACCAGATCGGCGTCAAGCCCCTCCGGCACCTCGTTCACCGGCACTTTCGGGACGATCCAGGCTTCCGGCTTGATCAAGCCGTCGGCGTCCTCGCGGCCGATGACGGCCGCTTCGAGCACGTCGGGATGCTCGATCAGCGCTGCCTCTATCTCGGCCGGCGAGCACCAGATGCCGCCGACCTTCAGCATGTCGCCGCTGCGCCCGCAGTAGGCGTAGGTGCCGTCCGGGTTGGCGCGGTAGGTGTCGCCGGTGTCGAACCAGCCGTCCTCCAGCGTGGGCCTCGGATTGTGCCAGTAATACTTGGCGATCGAATTGCCGGCCAGCAGCAGCCGCCCCGGCGTGCCGGCGGGCACCTCGGCGCCGTTGTCGTCCACCACTTTCACCGTATAGCCCGAAACAACATGCCCGCTGCTGCCCGGCGTGACGTCGCCGGGACGGTTGGCGATATACATGTGGCCCGCCTCGGTCGAGCCGATGGCGTCCAGGATGTCGATCCCGGTCAGCCGCTTCCAGCCCTCGTATAGATGCGCCGGAAGCGCCTCCCCGGCCGAGACGCAGTAGCGCACCGAGGACAGATCAGCCGGATGCCGCTGCAATTCGGCGATCTGCCGGGCATACAGCGTCGGAACGCCGAAGAACAGAGTCGGCCGGAAGCGCTCGATCATCGCGAAGGTGCTTTCCGGCGTAGGCCGGTCCGGCATCAGCACCGCGGTGCCACCGGTCCACAGCGGGAAGTTCATGGCGTTGCCGAGACCGTACGAGAAGAACAGCTTGGCCGCGGAAAAGTACACGTCGTCCGCCCCGGCGCCGAGCGTGTCCACGGCATAAAGCTGGGCTGTCACCGGCGCCGTCCGGTGGCTGTGCACCGCGCCCTTCGGCCGCCCGGTGGAACCCGACGAATACAGCCAGTAGCAGTCGTCGTCCGCCGCGCTCGCCGCGGCTTCGAGCGTCGCGGAAGCCCGTGCCATTGCCTCCGGCAGGTCAGCGGTGCTCAGCACCATATCGGGCCGGCGCGACGCGCGATCCAAGGCTGGCTCGACTTCATCCGCCAACTCCGGCGACCAGGCGATGCCCGCCGCCCCCGAATCCTCGATGAAATACGCATAGTCGGCGGCGCGCAGCAGGGTGTTCAGCGGCACCGGCACGATGCCGGCCTTGATCGCGCCCCAGAACAGATAGAAGAACGCCGGCCCGTCCAGCACCACGATCAGCAGCCGATCGGCCGGACGCAGGCCGCGCTCGAGCAGCGCGTTGCCGCAGCGCGCGACACGTTCGGCCAGCGTGGCGTAACTGACGTCCTCGGCCACGGTGCGGATGGCGATCTTGCCGCCGCGGCCCTCCGTCAGGTGACGGTCGATGAAGGCCGCCGCGGCGTTGAAGCGCGGGGCGAAGGTGATGCGACTGCCGGACGGACCCGGCTCGATCGCGACGGTATTATCCTGCATTGTGTCCTCTGCTTCGCGAGTTTGGCGATGGCCCGGAAATGGGTGCAAAACGGTGCTCGAATGCTGGATAGGGGCGAGTTGAGGAGTTCGAATGCCGCAACGGATGACCAGGGCCCGCGCCGAAACCATGCCGATCCGGCCGGCGGTCGAGACGGATGTGCCGGCCGTGATCGCGCTGGACCAGGAGGTCACCGGTCTGCTGAAAGCCGAATACTGGCGCGAAATGTTCGAGCGCTACGGCGCTCATCCCGACGCCTCGCGGGTGTTCCTGGTCGCCGGTCATGGCAGCCGTATCGACGGCTTCATCATCGGCGAGGTGCGTGCGTGGGAGTTCGGGTCCTCGCCGAGCGGGTGGATTTTCGCCGTGCAGGTGCGGCCGGGGCGGCGTGTGCAGGGGCTGGGTTCGCGGCTGTTCGAGGCGGTGTGCGAAAGCTTCCGTACCGCCGGCATCGATCGCGTGCGCACCATGGTGGCGCCCGCCAATACAGTGATCCACTCGTTCTTCCGCAGCCAGGGGATGACGGCGGGCCCCTTCATCGAACTGGAAATGCGTCTTGATTGACCTCCGGCCATGACCTTGCAGAAAGCCACGATCATCGCGCTCTACGCGGTGCTGGAACTCGCCGCCGAACCGGGACGGCAACTGACGGCGGTCGAGATCGCGGACAAATACGGGATTTCCGCGCATCATCTGGCCAAGGTGCTGCGCGATCTGGGCCGCGGCGGGCTGGTCGACGCGGTGCGCGGCGCGGGCGGAGGCTACCGCTTCACCGGCAACGCCAAGCGCCTGACGCTGATGGACGTGATCAGCCTGTTCGAGGATGTCGAAGCGGAGACCGAAGCCTTGCCCGCGCAGGCCGCGGGCCAGCAGATCGCTCAGGGGCTGCGCTTCGTGCTGGGCGAGATCGACACGCAGGCAGTGGCGACTTTGCGGTCGATCAGCCTGTCCACCATGCTGAAGCTGGTGGCGCGGCGGCCATGGGCGGGAATCGAGGCGAAGCCGGTGCGGCGCGGGGTGCGGCGCGCGGGTTAGGCGAGTCCTGGCCGCGGGCCCGACAGCGGGAAAGTGCGGATGTTCCATCTTCGTCGCGTCGTGGCTGCGTGGTGGTTTAATAACCGGACCGGACAGCGCATCGGGTGGCGTGAAACGCCGGACGAGAGTGCCGCTATCGGCGATAATATTACCACGAAGACACGAAGACACGAAGACACGAGATGCGAAAACCGACGCGCAAGCGGGGGTGGCATCCCGCGCCCGAGGGCCACACAAAAACCCGGCCCACGTTTTAGAATTAGGCTGGTCGTGCGACGGCCCCGGGCTGCCTTCGATGCGAAGCCGGTGCGGCACGCCGGCTAGCCAAGTCCTTGCCGCGGGCGCAACGGCGGGAAAGTACGGACGTTCGATCTTCGTGGCTTCGTGGCTTCGTGGTGATTCAATAACCAGATGAGACAAAAACAACGCATCCGATGGCGCGAAATGACGGACGCCGGCGCCGCTAACGGCGATAGTATTACTACGAAGACACGAAATCACGAAGTCACCAAACGCGAAAGCCGACGCGCAAACAGGGGTGGCGTCCCGCGCCTGAGTGCTGCGCACAACCCGGGGCGACGCTGTGGAATTACAAAGCGTGCCGCGCATGGCCGCCACTCCTTCCGCGTGTCGGGACGACCGGAATCGCCACGCCCCGAGTAAACGCCGCGCGCGTAATCAGCAGCGCCTTCACCCCCCAGCCCGACAGCGCCGCCAGCAGGCCACCCGCACAGGCCGGGATCTGTGCGATCCCCGGCGCCAGAAACTCGCACGCCAGCGCCGCCGCGATCAGCACCAACCCGCCGAGTTGCGCCCGCCGCACCGCCCGCCCCGCGCGCGCATCGAACATCGCCACGCTGCGTTCCGCGGCCGGCGTGCGGCACAGGCCGGCGCGGTAGCTGAGCCACGCCGCCTCGCGAAGAGCCCCCGCCAGCAAGCCGAACGCCAGCCATGCAGCCGATCGGCTTCCGGCCAGCAGGTAAAGCCCGCTGCCCTCGGCAAGGCCGGTGGCGATGATGAACGGCACGATCTCCGCCTGCCGCCACGCGGGGATACCGCGAGACGCGCGCAGGATTCGCGCCTGGCAGTAGATGAACCCGCCCGCCAGCGCCGCCGCGCCCAGGGCCGCCGCCACGCTGCCGAAGACGACCGCGGCCGAGCCGATCGCTACCAACGGACCGGCGATGATCGACTCCCGAGTCATCCAGGAGGTGTGCGGGTGGAAGAACACGTTCAACGCCCGCCACGGCTTGCCGATTTCCAGGAAGACCAGCGACAGGCCGGCCGTGACGCAGGCCAGGCCGAGTGCCATCGCAAGCCGAAACGGTGCCCCGGTTGCAGCCGCCAAAGCCGACGTCGCGATCAGGCCGGCGCCGCAGCCGCCGCCGATGAAGTTGCCTGCCGCCCGGAGGTCCCAGTTGCGCTGGTGCAGAGGGTTGATCGGGCGCCTCATAACTCGCCCTTGTCCCAGATGTAGTAGAAGCCCGGCTCAGTGCCCTCGTTCTCATGCATGCGGAACGTCTTGTTTTCCGCCAGCAGGCTGGCGACCGGGCCGAACGGGTCGTCGATGTCGCCGAAGCTCAGCGCGCCGGAGATGCAGTTGTTGACGCAGAGCGGCGTCGCCTCGGGGTCCTGCCCCGGCAGCAGGCCGCGCGCCGTGCCGGCATCGATACGGCTGGCGCAGAAGCTGCACTTGGTGGCGATGCCGAGCGACTTGCCCTCGGCCCGCGCCGCCTCCGCCTCCGTCGGTTTGTCCCCGAAGGCGAAGCCGGCGCTGTCATCCACCAGGCTGCGGGCGTCGTACGGGCATGCCATGATGCAGTAGCTGCAGCCGATGCACAGATTATAGTCAATCGTAACGATCCCGTCCGGCCGCTGCCGTGTCGCGGTGGATGGGCATACCTCCAGACACGGCGGATGCGCGCAATGCTGGCAGCCCACCGGCACGAACACCCGGTTGACGTTCGGATAGGTCCCGCGCTCCAGGTCGAGCACGCGGCGCCACTGCACCCCCGGCGGTGTGCCGTTGCCCTCCTTGCATGCCGCCGTGCACGTCTGGCATCCCACGCACCGGCGCAGATCGGCCACCATCACATAGCGCGTCATGCCGCACCCACCTTGCGCACCGAGACGCGCACGATGTCGGAGCCGGAGCCGGTCGCGTCGGTCAGCGCCAGCGACATCGGCACCACGGTGTTCAGCGACGGGAACGCCAGATCCTTGGCGTACGGCGTCTTCCAGTGATCCCACTGCCCGGGCAGCACCACCGTGTCCGGCCGGCATCCCTGCACCGGTTCCGCCCGCCCGGTGGTTACGCTGATCGGCGAGCGCACCTCCACCCGGTCGCCGGCCTTGATGCCGAGCCGGGCCGCTGTCCCGGCGTTCAGGATCACGGCCCCATGCCCGCGCATGTTGCCGGCAACCTCGTTCATCAGCGGAATGCCCGAGTTGTTGCCGGTGGTATACTGCATCGACTTGGTGGTGATGCCCCACAGCGGGTAATCGTCCGGGTCGCCGCCCATGTCGCGCACCGACTGCGCCCAGCGCCCCGGCACGTCATGCCATTGCGGCACCGCCACATATTCGTCGAGCTGGCTGTCCCACCAGCTTATGTCCTGCTCGTGCAGCCGCCGCCCGAGTTCCAAGCCGACACGCAGCAGCCGTTCCTGATACGGCAGCTCGAACCGCAGCCCGAGCCGCTTCATCGTCGGATACAGATACCAATCCTCACGCCTGAACGGCACGACGTAGTGGCCGTGCTGCTTGAACCAGTCGAGGTCGTGGATGTCCGCCCCGCCGCTGAGTTCGGCCGTCGCCGCCTGGCAGACAGCGTTCCAGATCGTATCGACATCATGCACTTCATCGGTGGGCAGGCTGAAATCGTACCCCTCGCCCTTCAGCGGCGCGCCCGCCGCGCCCTTGTTCAATGCCGCGTTGTAGCGCTCCAGTAGCCCGGCGCGGCGGCAGAGTTCGGTGGTGATCCAGGTGAAATCCCGCGCCTCGCCCCGCGGCGGGATGGCGGGCGCGCGCAGCGCCACGCCGATGTGCTGCCAGTGCTGCTCGACGAATTTGGTGCCGCCGATGCGGATCAACTGGGTGCTTTCCAGGTCGGTCGCATCCGGCAGCAGGATGTCCGCCATGTGGTTCGTTTCGTCGTATGTGTAGGCGAAGGCGACGATGAACGGCATGCGCGCCATCTGCCGGGACAGTTCCGCCGTGTTCCAAAAGGAAATCGCCGGATTGGTGCGAAAGGCGAACCAGATCTCCGGCAGCGGCGGCTCCGGCCATTCCTTCGGCGCATCCTTGGCGAACATCCACGCCAGATGCGTCGGCCCCAGTGCCTGCGCCCACGGGCCGTTGCCGACAATCGGAACCAGCGTGCGATGCGCGTTGCGCCCGCCCGGCTTGGACAGCCAGGAATTGCGGCCGGTCGGGTTGAAACTCGCGTTCATGAAACCGTCCTCGCCCGGCTTGACGCTGAGCAGGCGGTTTTCATGCGGCCGGTTCAGCCGGACGGTGGTGCCGAGCGTGCCGCCGGGCACCTCCAGCGCGCCCACCAGCGTGGCGAGCATGGTGCGCGCCCAGCAGCATTCGTAGGCGCCCCAGCCGTTGTTGACGGTCTTGCCGAGGGTGACCGCGACCGGCCGGAACGGCAGGATTTCGCCATCGATCTCGATCGTTTCTCCAACGCAGGCGTTTTCCAGAAACTCGCCGGCGATGCGGCGGATGGTCTCGGCCGGAATGTCGCAGATCGTTGCCGCCCATTCCGCGGTATATGTGCTAACGGCATCGGCCATCGCGGTGAAGGCGGTGCGCGCCTCGACGTTGCGCTGGGGGCGGCGTTCGTCGTCCGGGCCGCGAGTGACGGCCTCGGCGACGATGGCGCGGCCTTCCAGCATGGGGCGCACGCCGGGCGTATCGAACGGCACCGCGCCCCCCGCTTCGTCCCACACCAGCGGCGTGCCGGAGTCCGGAGCACGCAAGTAATAACCGTCCGGGCCGACAAGATACGGCGAAGCGGTGCGGTCGCGGAGGAACGGCAGGTCGAGGGCCTCGCGCGGGTGCTCGAACAAAATCGTCCGAATCAGCGACAGCAGAAACGCCGGGTCGGTCTTCGGCTTGATCGGCACCCATTCCGCCGAGCAGGCGGCGGTCGCCGACAGATGCGGCTCGACCTGGACCCGTTTCACCCCGCGGATGCGCGCGTCGGCATGGCGGCGAACGGCGCAGACGCCGCCGGAGACCTCGGCGTTGAAGCCGCAGGAGATGATGTAGCGGGTATGCACCGTATCGGCGCAGACGGTGAAGCCGCGATGCCAGAACTCGCCATAGAGATGCTCGGAATGGGTGCACTTGACGCCCTGGCCGGAGCCGAAGCTGTAGTCGATCGCGCCCCAGGCGGAGAGGAAGGCGGGGAACGTGCCCATGTAGCTTTGCGGCGTGCCGCCATGGCCGAACGTGGCGGCGACGCGCGGCAAGCCGGCCTCGTCCAGCAGGCCGCGGGCACGGATGTCATTCAGGCGGGCGGCGATGCTGTCGAGCGCCTCGTCCCAGGAGATCGCCACGAAACCGGGGTCCTCGTTGCGCCCCTTGCGCGGGTTGGTCCGCTTCATCGGGGTCAGCACGCGGTGCGGGTTGTAGGTCTTCTGCACGAGGCCGAACGCCTTGACGCAGATCCGGCCAAGGCCGGGGTGGATTTCGGATGCCGCGTGGCACGGGTCAATGCGGGTGGCGATGCCGTTCTCCACCCGCACCGTCATCAGGTCGGGCCCGGCGACGCAGTTGTAGCAGAAGCTGGGGACTTCCTTGACGGTCGTGGGGGATGCCGCGGTCATGGCCGAGGGTCCTGGTGGACCGGGCATGCGCGGCGCAGTGTCATTATTTCACCGTCATGGCCCGGCTCGTCCGGGCCACCCCTCGCCGCACGTGCCTCTGGGGGTGGCCCGGACAAGCCGCGCCGTGACGGTTTTGGCGACCGTGCCGAAGGCGGCGGCCGTGACGGTGAGTACCGGGCAACCCGCGCCGACATCCGCCGCCCCCTCATGCTTTCCTCCGCAAATCGCGGACCCGGATCGCTTTTCCCAGCGACCGCGGCAGTGCGCCGAACTCCCGCACCAGGACCCCCGCGGTGATGCCGATCAGCGACTTGATGCGGTGGGCGATTTCGGCCTCGAGGTCCGGATACGCCGACGGATTGGTGCGCGGGTCCGCCTCGACCTCCACCGTCATCCGGTCCATCGAGCCGTGCGTTTCCAGCACCAGTTGGTAGTGCGGGCTGGCCCCCTCCACATCGACCAGCGCCGCCTCGACCTGGGTCGGATAGACGTTGACGCCGCGCAGGATGATCATGTCGTCGCTGCGCCCGGTGATGCGCATGATCCGCACATGGTTGCGTCCGCAGGCGCATGGCGCGCGCTCGAGGCGGGAGATGTCGCGCGTGCGGTAGCGGATCATCGGCAGCGCTTCCTTGGTCAGCGTCGTAATGACCAGTTCCCCGGCCACGCCATCCGGCAGCCGCGTGCCGGTATCAGGATCGACGGTCTCGAACAGGAAGTGGTCCTCCCAACCGTGCAGCCCGGCGCCCGCCTCGCATTCCGCCGCCACGCCCGGCCCGAGCACTTCCGACAGGCCGTAGGTATCGCAGGCGCGAATGCCGAGCCGGGCCTGAAGCTCGGCGCGCATCCCGTCCGACCACGGCTCGGCGCCGAACATGCCGAGCCGCAGAGGGCCGCCGCGCAGATCGACGCCCTCGCGTTCGGCGACCTCGGCGATGTTGAGCGCATACGACGGCGTGGCGCACAGCACGGTGGCGGCGAAATCGCGCAGCAGGACGATCTGCCGCTCGGTGCCGCCGCCGGAGGCGGGGACGACGGTGGCGCCGAGACGCTCGATGCCGTCATGGAAGCCGAGGCCGCCGGTGAACAGGCCGTAGCCGTAGGCATTGTGGATCAGGTCGTCCGGCCGCGCCCCGCCGGTTGCAAGGCAGCGGGCCATCAGTTCAGCCCAGGTGTCGAGATCGCCGCGCGTGTAGCCTACGACGGTCGGCCGGCCGGTAGTGCCGGAGGAGGCGTGCAGGCGCAGGATCTGCGTGCGGGGCACGGCGAACAGGCCGAACGGGTAGTTGTCGCGCAGGTCGGATTTCAGGCTGAACGGGAAGGCGGCAAGGTCGTCCAGCGTGCGCAAGTCCTCGGGCCGCACGCCGGCCGCGTCGCATTTGGCGCGATACGGGGCCACGCAATCGTATGTCCGGCGGACGATCGCGCGCAGCCGGTCGAACTGCAGCGCGGCGAGCGCGTCGCGCGACATGGACTCGATGTCGGGCTGGAAGCGGAAGGGCGGGGTGATGATGGCGGGAGCGGACATCGTTTTTCCTCCGTCATGGCCGCCCTCGTCATGGCCCGGCTTGTCCGGGCCATCTGTCGCGGCAGGTGCTGGCGGGGGTGGCCCGGACGAGCCGGGCCATGACGATAAGGGCACGGCGGGGGAGGCCGCCCCTCCGGCGTAACGCCCCAGCGCGGCCAGCCGTTCATCCACACGCGCCTGGATTGTCGCGATTTCCTCGCCAGAAAGGTGCCGGTACTTGCCGATCCCCGACAGATAGTCCGTGACCGGCCGCGGCCGATCGGCCGCGCGGGTGAAGCTAATCCCGACGCCGGGTGTGAACTCCCACAATGGATGAAAATTGGTCTCGACTCCCAACCGCGCGACCTCGGTCGTCATCGCGGTCGGGAACCGCCACCCGGACGGGCATGGCGCATACACATGCAGATACGCGAACCCGGTCCGCGACACCTCGATCGCCTTCTCCAGCTTCGCGTAATAGTCCTCCAGGAACGCGGTCGAAGCCGTGGCGACGTAGGCCGGGTTGTGCATCATCATCACCAGCGGCAGGTTCTTCGCCTCCTCCTGCTTGCCGTGCAGCGCAGGGCCGACCGGCGTGGTGGAGGTCCAGGACCCGAGCGGCGTGCTGCCGGAGGCCTGCATCCCGGTGTTCATGTAGCCTTCATTATCGACGCAGATGAACAGGATCGGATCGTTGCGCGAGGCCGCCCCCGACAGCGACTGGAACCCCGCATCCGCGGTGCCGCCGTCGCCGGCCAGCGCCAGCGCAGTCACCTCCCGCCCCTGGCGGCGGAACTGCCGCTGCATCCCCGCCAGCATCGACGCGGTATTGGTCAGCAGCGGATGGAATATCGGCACTTTCGCCCCGGTGCGGCCGTTGTAGCCGACGGTGCCCATGCCCGGGATGCAGCCGGGCGGCGCGGCGACCACCACCTCGGGGCCGACCTTGCGCAGCGTGTGGCGGATCAGCAGTTCGGAGTGGCAGCCCTGGCAGGCGGCGAGACCCGGAACGAACAGGTCCTCACGTGCACCGTGGGTGTTATACAGGTCGCCCGCGGTGCGCCAGCCGAGCGCCCCGGTCGGACACGCCCGCACGCAGGCGGGATCGCCGTTGCAGGTGTCGCACTTCGCGACGTGGCCTGCCGAGGCTTCATAGGTGATGCCGCCATAGGCGCAGCCGGCGGTGCACAGCAGGCAGTTGACGCAGCTTTGCGCGTCCCACTCGACCATGCCGGAGCGAGGGTTCTTCGCGAGCGCCCCGGCCGGGCAGACCGTCGCGCATTCGGGCGAGCCGCACTGCCGGCACAGTGCCAGTTCCGCCGCCGGACCATCCGCCAGGGCCGGCAGAATGCGCAGCCTTGGCTGCGACTTCATTTCGGCGCAGGTCGTCATACAGTCGCCGCAGCCGTCGCAGAGTTCGCCGCGGAAGGCGATGGTGTTGAAGCTGAGGCCCATCAGCGTGCGCCTCGCTGCGCGGCTGTTTGGCGACGGGGGATGGGGGCTGCCGCTTGAATGTCCCGCGCCGCCGCCAACGTATCACGGCCGGCCTTGTGCCGGCCATCCACGACCCGCGGTGCTGACGACGGCACAGTCGTGGACGGCCGGGCCAAGCCCGGCCATGACGCGAGGGGGAGCGAGCCAAGCCCAAACACGGTCGTAATGGGGGTGCTTTGCATTCCCGTGCTCACCTACCGCCACAGCCGCGACATCAGCATCCGGCCGGTCTCGCAGGGATGCTCGACAAACCGTTGCTTCACCGCTGCCAAATCGACCTGCCGCAGAATCAGTTCGCACAAAATCCCTGCATCCACCGTCAGGTTCACCGCAGCGAGGCCGAGCAGCCGGTCATCCTTCAGCGCGACGCTCCAATAACCATCGGTGCCGGAATCGTGGCGAGTAACCACCTCCACCCCGGCCGGCGCTTCGCCGGCAACGCCGGTCCCGACCGAAATCGCCGATTGTCCAAAGAAACAATACGTGTTGCGCGGCACGCTGCCGCGATACGGCGTCAGCGCCGCGTCGCCGGCCATCGCCATCCCGGCGGTGCGGCCCTGCGCGACCGCCTCCGGCAGGATGCCGGCCACAGCGGTACCGGGACCCGGAAAGCAGGGCGCCTCCGCCACGTCACCCGCCGCCCACACCGACGAAGCGCTGGTCCGCATCGTCGCATCGACCAGGATGCCCCGCCCGGTGGCGATGCCGGAGCCGGCGAGATAGCCGAACTCCGCCCGCACCCCGGTCGCCACCAGCAGCAAATCGGCCTCCAGCACCGCGCCGTCGTCGAGCGTCAGGCGGCAACCTTCGCCGTCACGGGCGACCGAGGCCGCCGTGCAACCGAAGCGGAACGCGGCGCCATGCGCCGCGAAGCTGCGCTCGATGAGCCTGGCCGCTTCGGCATCGAAGTAGCTCGGCAACACCTGGTCGCGCGGCTCGACGACGGTTACCGCGACGCCCGCTGCAGAAAGATTTTCCGCCGCGTGCATGCCGATCAGGCCGGCGCCGAGGACGACGGCGCGGCGGGCGGTGCCGATGGCGTCGCGCAAGGCCAGGCTGTCGTCCAGGGTGCGCAGCCGGTAGAACCGCACGTTGTCCAGCCCGGCGATCGCGGGCACGGCGGGCGCCGCGCCGGTCGCCAGCAGCAGTTTGCGGTATTGCCAGCTCGTGCCGTCTTCCAGTTCCACCGAGCGCGCTTCAGGCCGCACCGAAGCCACAGTCGCCTCGCGCTGAAGGCGCACGCGCTGCGCGGCGAAAAACGCGTCGTTGCGCAACGTCACCTTGCCCGGCGCGGAGCGGCCCGAAACGATATAGGGCAGTAATGTCGGCGAATACGGCAAATGCCGATCGCGGGTGAGCACCGTAAGCGAAGAGTCCGAGTTCTTGCAGGCGGATGGCGGAGATTGCCTCCAGCGCCGCATGCGAACTGCCGACGATCAGGTAATCGGATGCGTTCATCGCCCCGCTCCTTCCCCGCGCGCGTTCAGCCATATGGTTTCCGGCGTGACCGGGCTTGGCCCGGCTTCCAGCGCCCGCACCGTGCCGTCTATAACCTTATCGAAATGTTCCCCTGTCAGATCGGCTCCCGCCAGCCCGCCGATGAATGACAGCACCGGGATCGTCCGGCCGGAGCGATACAGCGCGCCAAGCACCTCCTGCGCGACCGGCCCGCAGTTCCAGCCGAACGACACCGAACGATCGACCACGCCGAGCGCCCGCACCTTGGCCGCCGCATGCACCAGCGCCTCGACCGGGAACGGCCGGAAGGTCTTGATGCGGATGACGCCCGCGGCAATCCCCCGTTCCCGCGCGGCGTCCACCGCGTCCTTGGCGGCGCCGCTCATGCTGCCGATGGTGACGATGGCGATATCGGCGCCGTCCAGGCGGTATTCCTCGACCAGCGGCGCATAGAGACGGCCGAAGGCATCCGCCCATTCGGCATGCACATCCGCGATCACACGCAGCGCCACCTGCATGCCGCGGCACTGGCTTTGCCGGTAGGCGGCGAACACCGCCGCACCCTCCGCGTCGGCGCCGCCGGTCAGCGGATCGACCGCCATCGGTCGGTCGGGGTCGAGCGCGGTGTGCCAGTTGGTGTTCCTCGGGCCGAGGAAGGCGTCCACCGCCGGCTGCTCCGGGATGTCCACCCCGGTGACGCCGTAGGACAGGTAGTTGCCATCGTGGTTGATGTTGACCGGCAGCATCACGTCCCGATGTTCCGCGATGCGGTAGGCCATGATGACGGTGTCCAAGACCTCCTGCGCCAACTCGCAGAACATTTGGATCCAGCCGGCGTCGCGCACCGTCATGACGTCCTGCTGGCCGCCCCAGACGCATTGCGGGCTGAGCATGTCGCGGTTGACCAGCGAGGCGACCATCGGCAGCCGCAGCCCGGGCGTGCGGATGTAAGGCTCGAACATGAAGGCGAGGCCCGGGCCGCAGGTCGCGGTGTAGGTGCGCGCCCCGGCGAGACAGGCGCCTTGCAGCGCCGACAAGACGCTGTGCTCGCCTTCGAGGTTCATCAGTTCGGCGTCGAGCTCGCCCGCGGCGATGAATTTCGATAAGTATTCGACAAGCGAGGATTGCGGCGTGATCGGATACACCGCAACAACGTCGGGGCGGGACAGTTTGACGCCGATGGCGGCAGCCTCGTTGCCGTCGCAGACGGCGATGCGGGACATGTTGTTCATGCCGCCGCCTCTTCGACCATGCTGATCGCCCGGTGCGGACATTCCTGCGCGCAGATGCCGCAGCCTTTGCAGGCGGCGAGGTCGATGTCGAACCACGCGGCCTTCTCGACGATGCACTGGACCGGACAATACAGCCAGCAGACCGCGCATTTGACACAACGGTCGCGCGCCACCACCGGGCGCATAGCGCGCCAGTCTCCCGCCAGCATCTTGCTCAGCACTGTCGCCACCGGGCTGAGATCGGCCGGGACGGCGGACATGTCGGGGCGCGGGCGGCTCATGCGACCGGCTCCGTGACGAGGATCTCGGTTTCGTCGTAGCCGCGCTGCATGGCGCGGCGGTTCTGCGCCAGGCCGGCGTCGCGGAATTCCGCCAGTTCCAGGGCGCCGATGAGGGCGTCAATCGAAACCAACCCGGTGGTGCGGGCGAACGCACCCAGCATGATCGAGTTCGTGATCGGCTTGCCGAAAATCTCCAGCGCGATGCCCACCGCGTCGCAGATGCCGAGGGTTTCGACAGTGGCCGGGCGGGCGATGGCGTCCGGCCGCAGCCTGGTTGCCTGCACTAACGTGCCACCCTCTTTGAGACCGGCGAAGATATCGACCATGCGCGGCAGGGTCGGATCGATGCAGATCACGCAGTCCGGGCGGTAGATATTGGTCAGGGCGCGGATGGCGCGGTCATCGACGCGCAGACAGGCGGAGACCGGGGCGCCGCGGCGCTCGAAGCCGAAACTGGGGATGGCGACGACGAACTTTCCCTCGTCCACAAAAGCCTGAGCAAGGATCGCGGACGCCAGGACCGCGCCCTGCCCGCCCCGGCCATGGATGCGGATTTCGCGGGTCACCCGGCTGCCTTCGCTGCCTTGGCGACCAGGCGCTGCTTCGCCTTAGCGATATCGACAATGAAACGGCTGTGCTGACCGCGGGCGATTTCCTCGATCGCGTCGTGCGCGACGACGTCGAGGACGACGCGGCGGCCCTCGACGCTGGCGACGGTGACGGTGATGCTGACCTGCATGCCGAGCGGCGTGGCCGCCGAATGGCCGAAATCGGCGTGGACGCCGACCGAGTCCTCGCCGGGATCGCAATGGTCCAGCAGCAGGTTGCGGCAGGTGATTTCTATGTCGCGCAGGACTTCGGGGGTGGCGTAGATGCGCAGGTCCTCGCCCATGAAGTCGATGGTGCGGGGGCGGTCGATGGTGAGCGTCTCGATACGCGAGATGCCGGGAAGCAGCGTTGGCTTCATGCGTAGTTCCTCCCGCCGGGGTAGGACGGTGGCGCCGTCCCCGGCTTGTTTGGTCTGGTGTAGAGCGGTTACGCGAGATCGATTGTTGGAAAGGGGTACCGCTTTACCGTTTTTCGTGGACGCACGTTAGGTTGGGAACTTCCTCATGAACGACGCCGGCGTGCATTGATCTAGATCAATCGCGGTCTCGGGTTCGGGGGGTGGCGGGTTCTCACGGATTGCGCGGATTCATGCACGGATTCCACTGAAAAGGCGGTTCCGGCCGATCGCCAGCTCCTCCGGTCAATCCGTGGGTGCAATCTGTGCGCTCCGTGAGAAACCGCCAACCCGATGTCCTTGAAAGGGGCGAAAGCGCAGTCGCAGCATACACCTTCCGCGAGGACACGACCCTCTCCGGGCGTTCAATCAAACCGCGGACGGCGGCGCGCCGGCTCCGCCGCGTTCGGTATCGCCGGCACTGCCACCGGTTCGGGCGCCGGTTGACCGAACAGCCGGTCCACACCGGCCGCTTCGGCGCGGGGCGCGGTCAGCGACGCCACCGTCCGGTCGATCGATCGCAAAAGCCCCCGGCCTTCGCGCGCCAGTTCATCGACTGCTTCCACATGCTCACGCAGGTCCGACGCGAACCCGTCCACCGTTGCGCGGACTAGTGCCTTGCCTTGCCGCTCCGCCCGCCGTCGCAACCGCTTTCGTAACGGCGGGAACAACATGGAAGCAATGACATGGCCGATCAGCAAAAGAATGAAAATTAGTTCCATGGCAGTCATGAACAGGCTGCCGGGGGAGTAGTTTCCGGTAACGAAGTCGATGCCGACCCGGGCGGCGGCGGTGAACAGGACAGCAACGATCAGCAGCTCGACCAAATAAAAGCATCCGACGCCGACGGCGCGGCGCAGCGTCATGCGGCCGGCCTCCGCGATCACCTCCGCCTCGACCACTCGCGGCAACAGGGACAACTGGCGCTCCAGCCGCGTGGTCTCCGCCTTCCAGCCCGCGCCCACCGGCCCGAGCGCCAGCCGCGCCAGCGACGCATCGCGGATCAGCGCATCCATGTTGTCCGCCAGCACGGCGGCGCTGTCATGTCCGAAGCCCGGCCGCCTTGTGGCACCGCCCTCGGCATCGGGCGCCCTTAGAAACGACACCCCCGCGCGCAGCGACGACACCGACGCGCCCAGCCTTTGTCGTGTCCGCGTCCACATCCCCAGCAATCCCGGAGAACTCGGCCAGGCGCTGTCATCCAGACCCGCGGAATCGAGCATCGCGGCATCCACGCCGATCGGCTGCTCCGCCGCGGCGCCGCTCGCCGCCAGGCGGTTGCGCAGCTCGGGCAGGAACGGGTGGTTGGACAGCGGCTCCGGCTGCACGGCTTCGATCGCCGTGGCGAGGCGGCCCCAGGCGGCTTGCAGACGGCGCCGGCGGATCGCGGCCCCGGTCGATTGACTGAGGCCGGTTTCCAGCCAGGCGCGCAACGCCGGCAGGTCGTTTTCGGCGTTCCCCGGCTCGTTCAGCGCCGACACCTTGAACACCAGCGCATCCGGGAACCCCTGGTCCGCCAGCACCCGGTGGAAGTCGGCTTCCAGTTCGGCGCGGCGGTCGTATTGCACGCCCAGCGCCTCGCGGTCCCATTTGTTGAGCACGAACGCCAGCCCGCGCTGCTGCCGCTGCCCGAGCACCCAGCGCGCCGATCGCAGCACCTTGTATTTTTCCGGTGACGTTACAAACAGCACCAGATCGGCCGCATGCACCAGCCGCTGCGTCAGTTCCTTGTGCCGCAGCATCACGCTGTCGATATCCGGCGAATCCACCAGCACCTTGTGCAGCAACGCATCGGACCGGTGGCGCACCATCTCCGCCTCGTCGCCGAGGCCGTGGCTGTAGGCATAGAGCTTCGCCGGATCATCTTGTTCATGCACATACAGCATTGCGGCGCGGGTCGTCGCACCCAGGCCCTGGCGGGAGATGTCCGCGCCGGCCAGCACGTTGATCAGGCTCGATTTGCCCACCGCCGTCGGGCCGCACAGCATGATGACCAGCAGCGGATCGTCCGCTTCCTCCAGCCTCTCGCCGCTCGACTCCGCCAGCGTCTGCATCAGGCCGGCCGCGGCGGCCTCATCGATCAGCCCGCGTTGCCGCAGCGCCTCCGCCCATGCGCCGACGGGTTCCAGATCGAGGCCGGTCATGCGTGCAACCCCGTGCGCAGCCGCTGCACGTCCGCGGGCAGCCGATCCAGCAGCGCCTGGTCCAGCCCCAACGCGCCGACACGTGCCATGACCGCCTCGCCGACGTTGTCGAGCGGCTGGGTGTACAGCGACGCCGCCATCTCGCGCGCATCCGCCCGCAGCCGGTCGACGATCTCGGCGCGGCGCTGGGCGACGTAGCCCTCGACGGCGGAGGATGCGGCGAAACCGGTGGCACCCAGCATGGCCGGTGCGATCACGATCTCCTGCAGCAGGTCGGTCATGATGCTGCCGTGTCCCGGCAACACGAATCCCACCAGCAAGCCGCTGACATCCATCGAAACCCGCCCCGCTTTCAGCAGCTTCAACAGGTTCGGCCGCTGTTCCAGCGCGCGCAGCACGTCGGCGGCGGCGGACCTGATTTCCTCGTCGGTTTTTTCCATGTGCAGCACGGTCGCCTGGCTGAACTCATCCGCTAGCCGGGCGGTGCGGCGGTCCCATTCCTCGGCGAGGCGGTCCCAGAACGGATGGTGGCGGGGTGGCCGCCGTTCGAATGCGATCTTCTCCGACAGCGACCCGAGCAGCGCCCGATGCGCCATTGCATAGGCCTTCAGCTCGGGAGACAGCTTGCTGTCGGCATGGTCGGTTTCGGTGAACAGGTTGGCGAAGCCGCGCGCGGCGGCCTGCAGCAGCCGCGTCGGAATGCGCTGCACCGCGCGGATGCTCCTGATCGCCCCGCCCCAGTACGGGATGTCCGGATTGAGCATTTCGAGCAAGGCGGCGTTCAGTTGTTTGAACGGCTCGATCACCGACTCGCTGGACAGGTATTCGGCATCGTATGTCCGCACGAATCCGGCCACCGCCGTCCGCACCGCCGCCTTCCAGGTCTCGCGCACCGCCAGTTCCGCGCGCGCCGGTTCCAAAAGCGCGCCCAGGCGCCGCTGCACCGACCGCAGCGCCGCCCGCGCCTCCGCCTCCTCCCGCCGATCGGCCAGGCTGGCGAGGGCAGCTTCGCGCAGTTCGGCGGCTTCGGGGTGGTATTCACCCCACAGATCGGATTCCTCGCCGTCGGTCATGTAGCGCAACGCCACGACGGGGACGGCCGGTTCGGCCACGCCCAGGCGCTGCGCCACCGCGGGGAAGATGTCATCGACCTGCTTTTGTATCACCAGCGGCCGATCTTTCTTGGCGGTCTTGTTGAGGCATTCCAGCAGCGGGATGCCGGCGTCGGACAGGTCGAAAACCCACTCCACCAGATCGGCAACGGCGTATTTCTCGACGCTGGTGACGTAAACGACGACATCCGCCGCGGCGACCGCCTCGACGACCGACGCTAGATAGCGGATCGAGCCGACGGCGTCGCAGTCGGGCGAATCCCACAGCACGATGTCGTCCGGCAGGGCGAGCCCGCCGGTGCGGACCACGGCGTAGCAATCGAACGCTTCATCCTCCAGCCCGTCGGCCGGGACCTCGCGAAAGCGGGTGAAGGCGTAGGGATTCCAGGCGAACAGCGGCCCTGGAAACGCAGTGAACGCCTCGGCATGGCGGGTGTGGCCGCCTTCCGGGCTGGTGCCGGCGACCGAGGCGGCGGCCAGGATGTTGACGACCGTGCTCTTGCCGACATTGTTGCCGCCGAACACAACAAGATGACGCGGCCCGGTGCGCTTGAACACCAACCGTGCGACCCGGTGGCGCATCAACGCGCCGATGATCAACGCGCCGCGCCGGAAGCGATCGGCGTCCTCACCGCCGCCGAGCAGGGTCCAGGCAGTCGAGCCGGGGCCACTATCGGCCAACAGCCCGGCCCGTTCATAGGCTGCCTGCACCGCGTCGAGGTCCGCGACGATGCTGCTGAAAAGCGTTTCCACTGTTCCTCTCCCGCCGCCCGGCAACGCGGGCTGCGCGCGATCGGCCGGTTTGTAAAGTGGGTTTGGCGGCAGGGAGTTCCCTTCTTCCCCGTCATGGCCCGGTTCGTCCGAGCCGGCAATTGCGGCAGGGTGCTGCCGGCGGTGGCCCGGACGAGCCGGGCCATGACGATTAAGACGAGCCGGGCCATGACGATTAAATCGATTCAAGCCGACGCCCTGGTTCCTCAGTCCGAGGGCGGCAGCAGGCGGTTCGCGATGGCGGCCGCGTCGGTGAAATCCCGGGCCACGGCGGCGCTGCCCTCCGACATACCAGGCGCGCCGTAGCCCCAGCCGGCGAAGATGCAGGGCATGCCGGCGCCGGCCGCCGCGATCACGTCATTATGGTGATCCCCCAGCATCAGCGTCCGATCGGCTGTTCCGGGCACCTTAGCCAGCGTCGCCAGCAGATGCGCCGGATCGGGCTTGCGCACCGGGAAACTGTCGCCGCCGCCGACCGCCCGCAGCAGCGGCAGGACCCCGAGCGTTTCCAGCAAGGTCCGCGAGGTCCGCTCGGGTTTATTGGTGCAGACGGCGAACCGCCAGCCTTCCCGCGCGAGGCCGGTCAGCACCGGCACCACATCCGGGAACAGCCGGCTGTCCACCGCGACATGCGCCTCATAATCCGCCGCGAACTTGCCCGCGGCGTCCGGGTCCGGTTCGGCACCGCGGGCGGCGAAAGCGCGGGCAACCAGGACCGCGACGCCGTCGCCCACCATCGAGGCGACTTGCTGATTTGTGAACGGTGCCAGCGACCGAGCCGCCATCAGGCGGTTCAAGGCGGCGGCTATATCGGGCACAGAGTCCACCAGAGTGCCATCGAGATCGAGCAGCAGGGTCCGCGCCACTGTGTTGCACTCCGTAATGCGATTTGCAGCAAAGGCGTAACGGTAGTCTTTGACATCGCTGTATGGTCACCGCTACGCCACAATCTCCTACGGAAGCAGGGAACCAGCATGGAAGCAACCGCTATAATCCTGGCTGCCGGCCTGGGCACCCGGATGAAATCGACTCTGCCGAAAACGCTGCACCAACTGGCGGGCAGATCGATGCTGCGTCATCTGCTTGCCAGTTGCGAACCGGTGTTCGACCGAATCGTGATCGTCCTGGGTCCGGACATGGAGGCGGTGGCCAAGGAAGCCGCGCCCCATCATTGCGTCGTTCAGCACGAACGTCTGGGCACCGCCCACGCCGCCCTGCAGGCGATCGAGCAGTTCGGCACCGGCCAGGCCGCCGTGCTGTACGCCGACAATCCGCTGATCCGCACCGCGACCCTGAGCCGCCTGCTGGACGGTCATGCCCCGCATGGCCTGTCGCTGCTGGCGTTCCGCCCCGGCGATCCGGGAAAATACGGGCGCGTGATCGCAGGCAGCGACGGCCTGGTCGAACGCATCGTCGAGTTTGCCGATGCCTCCGAGGCGGAGCGCGCCGTGAACCTGTGCAACGCCGGCGTGCTGTGCGGCGCGGCGCCGGACATGGCGCGCTGGCTGCGGGCGGTGCGCAACGACAACGCGAAGGGCGAATACTATCTGACCGACCTCGTCGCCCTGGCCCGCGCCGATGGCCGCCCGGTCACTGCGATCGAGGCACCGGCGGACGAGCTGGCCGGGGTCAATTCGCGCGGCGAACTGGCCCGGGCGGAGGCGGTGCTGCAAGGCTGGATGCGCGACGCGGCGATGGAGGCCGGGGTCACGATGATCGACCCCGCCTCGGTGTTCCTGTCGGCGGACACCAGGCTCGCCGCCGATGTGACGATCGAGCCGCATGTCTTCTTCGGCCCCGGCGTGACCGTGGCGTCGCGTGCGATGATCCGCTCGTTCAGCCACCTCGAAGGCGCCGATATCGGGCCGGGCGCGATCGTCGGCCCGTTCGCCCGGCTGCGCCCGGGGGCGAAGCTGGAACAGGACGTGCATGTCGGGAACTTCGTGGAGGTGAAGGCCTCGACCCTCGGGCCCGGCGTGAAGGCCAATCACCTGTCGTATATCGGCAATGCAATCGTCGGGACAAAAACCAATATCGGAGCGGGGACAATCACCTGCAACTATGACGGTTTCAACAAGTACACCACCACCATCGGGGCACGCGTCTTTGTCGGGTCCGACACCTCGCTGGTGGCACCCGTCAGCGTCGGCGACGGCGCGATCATCGCCGCCGGCAGCGTCATCACCGAGAACGTGGAGCCGGACGCGCTGGCCGTGGCGCGCGGGCGGCAGGTGCAGAAGCCGGGGCGGGCAATCGATATGCGGGCAGCAGCGGTAGCGAAAAAGGGAAAAGTCTGATGTGTGGGATTGTCGGCGCAATCAGTGCGGGTTCGGCCGCTCCGATCATTCTGGAGGCGCTGCGCCGGTTGGAATACCGCGGCTATGACAGCGCCGGGATCGCGACGCTGGTCGGGGGCAAGATCGAACGGCGCCGCAGTGAGGGCAAACTGAACAACCTCGCGGCCTCGCTCGACCGGGCCGCGCTGTCCGGCACCATCGGCATCGGCCATACCCGCTGGGCGACGCATGGCGCCCCGACGGAGAGCAATGCCCATCCGCACGGCACCGACCGCGTCTCGCTGGTGCATAACGGCATCATCGAAAATCACACCGAACTGCGCGCCGAACTGGAAGCCGCCGGGCAGGTCTTCCATACCGAGACGGATACCGAAACCGTCGCGCAACTCGTTGACCTGTATCTGAAGCAGGGCCTGCCGCCGATAGACGCGGCGGGCAAGGCGCTGCGGCGGCTGGAGGGCGCGTATGCGCTGGCGATCATCTTTGCCGGCCAGCCGGACCTGATCATCGCCGCCCAGCACGGCGCGCCGCTGGCGGTGGGCTTCGGCGAGCACGAGATGTTCGTCGGCTCCGACGCGCTGGCGCTGGCGCCGCTGACCCAGAAGATCGCCTATTTGCGGGACGGCGACTGGACCGTGGTGCACCGGCACGGCGCCGACTTCTTTGACGCGGACGGCAACCCGGTCGAGCGCGAGATCAAGCTGACGCGCATGACCGGCGCCGCCATCGGCAAGGGCAACTACCGCCATTTCATGGAAAAGGAGCTGCACGAGCACCCGGCCGTCATCGGCGACACGCTCCACCGCATGGTCAATCCCGCCACCCGCGCGGTGGCGTTGCCGGACGATCTGGGAATCGATTTCGCCACCGTGCCGCGCATCACCATGAGCGCCTGCGGCAGCGCCTTCTACGCCGGATTGGTCGGCCGCTGGTGGTTCGAGGCGGTCGCCCGCATCCCGACCGACGGCGACGTGGCCAGCGAGTTCCGCTATCGCACGCCGCCGATGCCGAAGGGCGGCCTCGGGCTGCTGGTGTCGCAGTCGGGCGAGACGGCGGATACGCTTGCGGCGTTGCGCTACATGCGCTCCCGGGGGCAGCAGGTGCTGTCGATCCTGAACGTCGCCGAAAGCTCGATGGCGCGCGAAAGCGATGCCGTCCTGGAAACCGTGGCCGGGCCGGAGATTGGCGTGGCCAGCACAAAGGCGTTCACCGCTCAGTTGTCGGTGCTGGCGTGTTTGGCGCTGGCGGCGGGGCGGGCGCGCGGTTCCATCGATGCCGAGCAGGAGGCGCGGATGACGGCAGCTCTGCTGGAGGTGCCGAGCCGCGCGGCGGAGGTGCTCGAGTACGACGAGGCGATCCAGGCCATCGCGCATCGCGTGTCGAAGGCGCGGGATGTGCTGTTCCTCGGGCGCGGCAACTGCTTCCCGATCGCGATGGAAGGGGCGCTGAAGCTGAAGGAGATTAGCTATATCCACGCCGAGGGCTATGCCGCCGGGGAGATGAAGCACGGGCCGATCGCGCTGATCGATCCGGCGGTGCCGGTGATCGCGATCGCTCCGTCGGGGCCGCTGTTCGAGAAGACGGCTTCGAATTTGCAGGAGGCGGCGGCGCGCGGCGGCCAGGTGATCGTCTTCAGCGATGCGGCGGGGGCGGCGAAGCTGAAGGGGATCGCGGCGGATACCATCATCCTGCCCGCGGTCGATCCGTTCGTGGCGCCGATCCTGTATGCGATTCCGGTGCAGGTGCTGGCGTATCATGTGGCGGTGTTGAAGGGGACGGACGTGGATCAGCCGCGGAATCTGGCGAAGTCGGTGACGGTGGAGTAGCCAGGCTCGCTTTGGCCGAACGCTGGACAGCGCAAGGCCCGGCACCGTTGGCCGGGATGATCACGAAAGCGGCATCCCCGCCGACGGCTTACTTCCGCCACGGCGCCGACAAGCATCCGCCTCAGCGCCTGCCCATCCTCTCCAGTGGATGTTTCGCATTGCGGAACCCACTGTCACTGAGGACATGAAAACCATGCGCTTTAAGTTTGTCGCGTTGATCGCGCTGCTGCTGGCCGGCGGAATGCTCTCGGGCTGCGTTATCGAAGAACCGGGCGGCTGGCACCACCACTATCACGACCATTACTGAGGCTGAGCGAAGGAAGGCGCGCCCCGGGGGCGCGTTCTTTCACGCTCAGGGCTACTTCACTTCACCGCCGGGGCGGCATGGATGTTGACGGTTCGCATGGACCTACTTCGACTGGACCAAGCGTAGTCGAACAGGCAAACAACGCCCCCGGCCAATCACAAACGCCTGCGGAACCCCTCAGCCCGTACATCCGCGGCAATCACTCCGCGAATCGCTGGAACCCGAACGGCGCCATCGCGGCAAACGCCGCATCGCCGTGAACAAACTCCAGCCAGGCCCGCGCGGCCTCCCCGTGCGCCGCCCCCACGACCAGCGCCGCGCTGTAGACCGCGCGGGAGTTCTGCTCGGCAGGGATATCCACATGGCCGATGGGACGGCCCTGCTGTTCCTGGAAAATCGCCTCCGACCGCCAGGTCACCCCTGCCTGCCCCAGCCCCTGCATCAGCAGCAGCGGAGTCTGCCGATGGTGAATGCGCGTCAGCACGGTCATCCCGTTCGCGACCTTGGTCTCGTACACCGCCTGCGCCAGCGCCTCGCCCCCGGCCTTGACGAGGGAGGCCCGGATCTGCCGCGCCACACCCTCGAACGCCGGATTCGGCATGATCAGCGCCAGATCCGCCCGCGCCAGATCGGCCAGTCCCGCGACATGCCCGGGATTGCCCGCCGGCACCATGATGGTCAGGTCGTTGGTGGCGAACGAAATGACCGGGGCGGCCAGCTTGCCGTCCTTCACCCACGCCTCGCTGGCACGTTGCTCCGCCATCATCACGTCCGGCTTCACCGTGAAGGTCAGGTTGCCGGAGGTGATCGTGCCGCCCGCCTCCAACTGCTTCAGCAGCACGCCCGGCGGCAGCGTCTCGTAGAACACCCGTCCGCGGTACGCCGGATACGCGTCGCCGAACGCCCGCACCATGCCGGCCAGGGCGAAGAAATAATTGCCCGACGCATACAGCACCAGCGCCGGATCATCGAGACTGCCATGGAAATCCGCCATGTTGTCGGCGGGCGGCACGCTGAACGCCACCCCCTTCCCGGCCGCCTCGCCGATGGGCCAGGGCGGATACAGCGCCTCGGCCGCCTCCAGCCGGGACGCGGGCGACCCGGGCGGAGGCGCCGCGGCGCACAGCATCACGCACGCCGACAGCACGGCGGCGCGAACAAGCGGGATCATCGCGCGTAGGCGAAGCCGGCATGCGCCAGCTCCACCAGCGTCGCCACCGCGCCCGGATTGAGCACCACGCCCGGGATCAGGTGATTGGTCAGTTCCGCGCACATCGCGTCGGGCGACAGCTTGTCCGGGTTGACGTCCGACGCGATCAGCCGCTGCCCGAGTTCCCAGATCGCCGTATGGCACGCCAGGAACACCGCGCCCCGCCGCTGCAAGGTCTGGATGCTGTTGCCTTTCGCCGAAAACGCCCCGGTCGGATTTTCGAAATCCGCCGGATCGGCAGCGGCCTCCGCGGGGGCCGCGACCAGCGTGTTGCGCGTCATGCCGCCCCCGGCGAGCTTTGCCAGACCGTATTTCTCCCAGACCGCGTCGTCATACAGCGCGAGCTGCGCCGAACCGTGCGTGGCCGACACGCAAAGGAAGTCGGGGTGCCGGAACGACCAGATCTGCCCGTTCATCGCGTTGTGCATGACGTTCAGCCATGGCCCGTGCAGGTCGGTGTTGTCCCAGCTCTGCTTCGGGCCGCCGGCATAGTGCAGCACGGCGTCAAGCGCCTCCGCGTCCCACTGGTCCCGGTCCGTCAGGATCATCGGCACCGACTTGAAGTCCCGCTGCCGCGGCACCGCCGCCAGATGTTTGGTCAGCGCGTCAAGCGTGCGGGCGCCCGGCGGAAGGACGGCTTCCCCGGGTGCCGCCGCGGCGGTTCCGATGGCCGCGAGGCCCATGCCCAGGGCTTTGAGGCTTGAACGGCGCGGGGTCAGCATGGATGTTTCCTCCGGTTCAGGTGTCAGTCGCCCGCCCGGGCGACTCCGCCGTTGATTTTGATCCACTCCTGGATCGGTTGCCAGGGGCCGAGGCGGTGCTGCTCCGGCGGAAACGGCCCGACGAACGGAAGATACCCGGCATCCACCGGTTTGCGCATGCGATCGGGATAATCCGCGTCCAGCCCCGCCATGTGCGGGCGCGGCTGGCTGACGACGTAGGCGGCGACATCGAAGGCGTCCGATACCGACAGCGCGGGCGCCTCGAAGGTGGTCCCGAACGGCATGTTGGCGTGCACGAAGCGAGCGGCGGTGATCGCGCGGTTCATGCCGGCACCGTCATTGAAACTGTCCGGCCCCCAGAGCGGCGGAAACTGATAGCGCCGGCCGGACATCCTGGCGACGGCGGCGGGGAGGCGCTTGCCCTGGCCGCCGGCGCCGTGGCACTCGGCGCACATGCTGGCGAATACCGCGCCGCCATGCACCGGATCGGCTGCCCCTGACGGCAGGGGCAATGGCGGCGCGCCGCGGCCGTCGAGGGGCTGGCCGGTTCTCTCCCCGGCGCTGACGAAGCGGATGTAGGTCAGCATCGCCTTCATCTCCCGGCCGTCCACCGGCAATGGCTTGCCGTTCAGGCTGCGCGTCATGCAGCCGTTGATCCGCTCCGCCAGGGTGCGCACCTCGTTCTCGCGCCCGATGTATTGCGGAAAGATGCCCCAGATGCCGGCGAGCGGCAGGGCGAAACGCCTGGTACCCGACGCGATATGGCAGGATTCGCAATCCAGGCCGCTGACCGCGTAGCGCATGGCCGGTTCCGCGGCATCGGGGCCAATCAGCGAGGATGTCCTGAGGATCAGGTCGCGGCCTCGGCGGACGGTGCGGCCGAAGGAGTCGTCCGGCAGGGCATCCGGATTCGGCACCGTCCATGCCGGAAGCTCCGCCACGGGGCTCGCCCGGGCGTGCGCCAACGGCGGCAGGACCGCGAGTATCAGGGCAGACAGCGCCGGTTTCAACATGGGAACCTGTCGGCAAGGGCAGCAACATGCGATATGATGCTGCAATGGCGCATCGACGCAAGGCCGACCGCCGTTTGCGTCGCCGGGCGGCGAAGGTCATCCCGCGGCGGGACCGATCATCGGTTCTCTATTGTAAGAATCCCCAACGTTCCACCGCCGGTTCGGCCGCCGCCCACTTCCAGGTCTGATCCTGCTTACAGAGCGTGGTGATGAACCACGCCCGTTTCAGCTTTGCCCCGCTGCCTTCGTCAACCGAAAATGCAATTTCCTTACATTGCGCCAACGGCGAATCGATTGTCCGGACGACGCGCAACTGCCCATGTTCATTGCCGATGGGAACGAAGTGCTCGATCTTCCAGGGCACCTGCCCACCCTCCGGCACATCCGCGGCGGTGCGGGCGATGGCGTCCTGCTCGGCACCGTGCCAGGTGCGCGTGACGTAGGTCAGGCCGGCGCTGGCGCCTGCGTCGACGGCCACGCCGACGAGGAATCCGACGGCCGGGCTGGCGGTGGCCGCGCCGGCGACACCGCCGGTTACCAGGCCGGTAATCTCCGGCACCGTGTTGCAGCCCGCCAGCACAATAACCGATGCCAGCGCCAGCCATCGCAGCATCATTGCAAGGAGCCCCACCGCGCCGTCGCCGGCTCGGCCGAGGCCCATTTCCACGCCGTCCCGTCCTGGCAGACCGTCGCCGTGTAGAACGCCCGGTGCGCGACGGACTTCGTCACCGTATCGACGGAAAAAATGATCTCCTTGCAGGCGAAATCCGGCGCGCCGACGAGGCGGGTGACCACCAGGTCGCCGTGCTCGTTGTTCTCGATCGGGATGTCGTGCGTCACGTTCCAGTGCCCGACGACGCCCGGCTCAAGCGAACCCGCCGCCGCCGCGATCCGGTCCTGTTCAGCGCGGTGCACGTCGCGTTCGACGGTCTGCAGCCCGGCCGTGGCAGCGGCGGCGATGCCGAGGCCGATGCCCGTCGCGGCGGCGGGGCTTTTCGTCACCGCGTTCGCGACGCCTGCGCCGGCGATGCCCGCGACGTCCGCGGTGGAGGCTGTCAGCACGGACTGGCAGCCCGAGACGGCACCAGCACATACAAGCAGAAGGGTGGGAAGACCGAAGCGAGGCGTCATCACCCTCGGCTATATCCCCTCGCCGGCCGGTCCGGTCCAATCACAGGCGCGTCGGGTTACTTCATTCCGGTGATAGAATTGGCCAGCGCGCGGGGATCGCGTTGCGGCCAGCGTCCGGCGTCCACTTGTGCAATGAAATCGCCGACCAGCCGGTTGAACTGATCGGGATCCTCCAGGTTGATGGTATGGCCGCAGTTCGGCATCACCGACAGCGCCGCGGAGGGGATCGTCTGCTTCATCAGCAGCGCCGGCCGCAGGCAGGGCCAGTCCTCGTCGCCGGTCAGGATCAGCGTCGGCACGGTCAGCGCCTTCATCTCGTCGGTCAGGTCGTACAGCGACGGGCGCTCCCGCTGCACGCCGAGTTGCGTGTTGCGCGACCCGAGCGCCGAGTGTCCCGCAAGCTGGCGCCGGAACTCGTCAAAGCCGCGCGGGTCCTTGTTCTCGAACTGCACGCGCGTCGGGCCATAGGCGTATTTCGCCGCGAAGGCGGCCATGTCGTTGATGTCGAGGAAGGCGGCGGTGGCGGCGGCCTCGGCGCGGAATGTGTCGCGCTGGTCCTTCTCCGCGCCATAGCCGCAACCGGCAACGACCAGCGACAGCGCACGGTCCGGATGGCGGAAACCGAAATGCAGCGTCGCGAAGCCGCCCATCGACAGGCCAACCACATGCGCCTTGGCGATACCGAGATGATCCAGCACCGACGCGATGTCATCCGCGGCCCTCGCCTGCGAATACTGCCCTGGTTCGGCCGGCACGTCGGACGGCGGATAGCCGCGGGCGGCGTAGGCGATCGCCCGGTAGCGCTGACCGAAATGCCGCATCTGCGCTTCCCAGGACCGGTGGTCGCCGGCGAATTCATGCACGAAGATTATCGGCGTGCCGGCGCCGGTTTCCTCGTAGTGCAGGCGCACGCCGTCGCCGCTTGTCGCACAGGGCATGGTTTTCCTCCCGCATCAGGTCTCGGCGTCAGTTTACGGCACCCGCGCGGACCGGCCAAACCAAGGTTGTTAACGAAGTCTTCATCGGGGAGCTATTGGCCGGCGCCGCAGATTTGTCCGATAGTGCGATCATGTCATCACACACCGCATCACCCGAACCTGAAATCAAGCGGCGCGACATGCTCTCGCTTGTAGCCACCGCGGGAGCGGTCATTGGCACCGCGGCCGTCGCCTGGCCGTTCATCAGATTCGATGAACCCGTCGAAAGATGTCATCGCCGCGGGCGCACCGATCGACATCGACCTGTCGAAGATCGAAGCGGGACAGCAGGTTGTCGTGCTGTGGCGCGGCGCCCCGATGCTGATCGTCAACCGCGTGCCGGGGGCGCTGAAGACGCTGCAGGAGCCCGCGATGGTGGCGCGGCTGCTGGATCCGAACTCCACCGTGCACCAGCAGCCGCCCTACGCGGAGAACTGGCATCGCTCGGTCAAGCCGGAATTCGCCGTTCTGGTCGGCATCTGCACGCATCTGGGATGCCTGCCGATCTACCTGCCGAACCCGGATCCGACGACGCCGGTTGAGAATTGGCCGGGCGGGTATTTCTGTCCGTGCCATGGCTCGAAATACGACCTTGCCGGGCGGGTCTGGTCCGGGGTTCCGGCCCCATACAACCTGCCGGTGCCGCCGTACCGGTTTGTCAACGACACCACCGTGCGCATCGGCGAGAATCCGCCGGGCGGGACATTCGAATTGAGCTCCGTCGTGCAGATGTAAACCGCGCCTGCCTCGACCGCCGCAGCCGTCCCGTGTCAGCATAACGCTTTCATCGGGAGGATTATCGGATGACTGCAGGCCCCCTCGCCCGCTTCAAGGTGATCGACCTGACCCGGGTGCGCGCCGGCCCCACCGCGGTGCGGCAGTTGGCCGATTGGGGCGCCGACGTCATCAAGATCGAGGCACCGGAGGGTGACGCCGGCCTTGGCGGCGAGCGGCACGGGCCGGACTTCCAGAATCTGCACCGCAACAAGCGCAGCCTGACGCTGAATTTGAAGGCGCCAGAGGGGCTGGCCGTGCTGAAGCGGCTCGTTGCGCGGGCGGATGTGTTGGTGGAGAATTACCGGCCGGACGTGAAGTTCCGCCTCGGCGTGGATTACGAGAGCCTGAAGGCGGTCAATCCCCGCATCGTTTATGCCAGCATCTCCGGTTTCGGCCAGGACGGGCCGTATCGCGATCGTCCCGGTTTCGATCAGATCGCGCAGGGCATGGGCGGGCTGATGTCGATCACCGGGGAGCCGGGGCGCGGGCCGATGCGCGTCGGCATTCCGGTCGCGGACCTGACTGCCGGGATCTTCGCGGCGATGGGGATTCTGATCGCGCTGCTGGAGCGCGAGCAGTCCGGTGAGGGGCAGTGGGTGAAAAGTTCGCTGCTGGGCGCTCAGATTTCCATGCTGGATTTCCAGGCGGCACGCTGGACCATCGGCAAGGAGGTGCCTGGCCAGGCGGGCAACAATCACCCGACCAGCATCCCGACGGGGGTGTTTCAGACCGCCGACGGATACATCAACATCGCCGCGGCGGGGGACGACATCTACCGCCGGATGTGCAAGGCGATGGGGGCGGATCATTTGGCCGATGATCCGCTGTTCGCCACGGGGCGGTCGCGATCGGCGAACCGGGATGCGTTGAACGAGGCGATTGCCGCGATCAGCCGGACGAAAACGTCAGCGGAATGGATAGAGACGCTGAACGCAGCGGGCGTACCGTCGGGGCCGATCTACTCGATGGATCAGGTATTTGCCGATGCCGGGGTGAAGCATCTGGCGATGACGCGCACGGTGCCTCACGCGGTATTGGGCGACGTCGAGGTCATCGGCCAGCCGATCGAGCTGAGCCGCACGCCGTGGAGCATCCGAAGCGCGACGCCGGAACCGGGCGAGCATACGGATGCGGTGCTTACGGAGCTGGGGTATAGCGAAGGAGAGATCACGCGGCTAAAGGCGGCGAAGGTAGTTTAGCGCGAACGCAGGGCGTTGACGGCGGGCTTCGACCTTCGTCGGCATGACGATGGCGCACCGCCCGGGATTCGGGTTTAATGCGTCTTTGTATTAAACATGCTTCTTCGTGTATCTTCGTGGTCCTTGGTGTTCTCCGTGTTAAATTCTTGCTTGCCAGTGGCAGATGGGGCGCCCCGGCCCTCGCCGTTCCGGCGCTGGACGGCCTGGGTCGGGACACTGATTTGTCAGTCGCCGCAACGGCGGCGCATAGTATCCGCAAGGGCGGCCGGGCTCGGGCGGCTGACCGACAACGCAGGCCCACAAGGAGACAACGCGATGCCGGATCTGTTCGAGATTATCGGAACCACCCGCTCCATGCGCCGGCTGAAACCGGACCCTGTCCCGGACGAACTGATCAAGCAAATCCTGGAAGCCGGGACCGCCGCGGCGAATGGCGGGAACTCGCAGACCTGGCGGTTCCTCGTGGTCAAGGACATCGAGATCAAGAAAGCGGTCCAGGTCTGGTACAAGAAGGCGTTCGACGAAGTCATCGGCCCTCGTTACGCCACCAGTGCACCACCGCCGGGGGTGACAGTGGAGAAATACAGCCGCCAGCACGGTGCGGTGGCCTACCTGACGGAGCATTTCCATGAAGCTCCGGTGTGGATCGTTGCCTGTCTGAAGGACGGCCCCAATCCCGGCCGCGGGGCGGGCGCCTCGATCTACCCGGCGGTGCAGAACATGCTGCTGGCGATCCGCGCGCTGGGCCTGGGATCCACCCTGACGACACGGCATCTGCTGCACGCGAAGGAGGCCGACGCCGCGCTGGGCCTGCCCGACGGCGTGCACTCCTACGCGATCCTGCCGATCGGCTATCCGATGGGAAAGTTCGGGCCGGTCGGGCGGGGGAGGCTGTCGGAGTTCGTGTATCTGGACCGGTGGGAGCAGCCGTATCCGGCGGTGGCGGAGGACTGATCCGGTCGCGCCAAAGCCTTGCATTCGCGCCACGTTTTGATGATATACATATCTTCGGTAGATCATCGAGGCCATCATGCAGGTTGGGAAATGGGGTAACAGTCTGGCAGTGCGTTTGCCCGCCTCCGTCGTCGAAGGCCTGAGCCTGAAGGAAGGCGACGAGATCGAGATCGAAATCGCCGGCACGCATTCCTTCAGGGTAATGCGGGACAGCAGCCGGGACGATGCCCTGCGGCGTCTGAAAGCATTGAACTGGACACTTCCTCCCGGTTTTCGTTTCAGCCGGGATGAGGCGAATGAGCGCTGATTGGTTCTTCGACACCAATATCCTGATTTACGCGATGACGCCGGCCGACCGCCGGTCGATCCGAGCTGAATCGCTGCTGCGACAGGGCGGCTCGGTCAGCGTTCAGGTGCTGAATGAATTCGCCAACGTGGCGCACCGCAAGCTGAAGCGAAGCTGGCCGGAGACCGTCGATGCCCTGGCCGCGTTGCGCGTCCTGTTCCCGCAACCACGCCCGATCGGGGCGGCAGAGCATGATGCGGCGCTGGCGATTGCGCACCGATATGGCTTGGCGTTTTACGATTCCATGATCATTGCGTCGGCGCTGGAGGCCGGGTGCTCAACGCTATGGTCCGAAAATATGCACGACGAGCAGATAATCGATGGGCAGTTGACGATCCGGAATCCGTTTGCGTCCGCCGGGTAACAGTCATACCGACCCGCAAGCCGGCAAATGATACCATCGGCCGGTGATAGCGACTCGCTGCGTCCAACTCGTCGTGGGCCGGCTTAGCGGGCCATCTGTCGCGGCACCGTGCGGGCGGGGGTGGCCCGGACGAGCCGGGCCATGACGGTTCATCCAAGAGTCGCTCTTAACGCGGACTGGTATAGGAGACCCGTCCACCTCAGGCGGCACCGGCGGCCTGAAGCGGAAATCCGCTGCCCGGCCTACGCCGGAACCCGAGAGGCCGGCTCCGCGGACGGCGCAAGCAGCAACGAAACCACCAGCAGGATCAGCAACCCGCCGATAACCCCGGCGAACCTCTCGATCCCCGGCAGGATGCTTTCCGGCGGTCCCGCCCCCTGCACCAATGTCAGAATGAACACCACCGCCCCCTGGGTGCCGACATAGCCGAGGCCGCGCGTGCTGCCCTGAACATGCGCGGCCACCCAGATTCCCGCGCTCAGCATCGCCAACCACGGCAGCAGGCTCTCGACCGGCAGCGCCAGGTAGCCCAGCCCGGCAAGGCCGCCCAGCAGGCAGCCGAGCATGCGGTGCAGCGCGCGCTCCGTCACCGCCCGCCGGTTCGACGCCATATCCGCGGACAGCGCCGGCACCGCCATCACCGCCGCCACCGTGACCGCCGCCTGCGACAGGCTTGGCAGTTCCAGCCAGTTCCACACCAATGGCACCAGCATGACCCCTGCCCCCGCTCGAAACGCATGCTGCACCGCCGGCCATTGCGCACCCGTCAAATCGGACCAGCCCGGCGGCGGCGTGGCCGGTGCGGCATCCGCGTCCGGTGCCAGCACCAGCGAGACCAGTAACGCCGCGCCGGTGCCGATGATCACCTCCGCCGTGCGATTGACGGCGACCGAGACGGCGGAGGGCGGATCGCTCAACAGAGCCATCAGCACCATGTCCGCGGTAATCGCGCTCAGCAGCCAGGCGTAGCCGTACGGGCTGACCAGGAAGCCGAGAACCCCCGCGGTGCTGACCACGAACAGCACGAGCACCACCGACACCGCGTCGCCGGCCAGCCACGGGCTGAGCAACAGCGACACGACCGCCCCGGCGATCGTGCCGAGAATTCGCAGCACGCCGCGCTCGACCGAGGCGGGCGCGGTGGCCCGGGTCGAGACGAACGCGCTGATCGCCGCCCACCATGCGTCTTCCACCCCCAACGCCAAAGCGGACACTACCGCCAGAGCCACCGCGAGGGCGGTGATCGTGCACTGCGGGCCGCGGCCGGCGGTCACCTGCATTTCGGCCAGTTCCCGGCCCAGCCCGGCGGCCGTGTCGCGCACGATCCGGACGATCATGGCAGGATCAGCACCCTGGCATCGGCGCCCATGAACAGCTTTAGATCGGCCGGCGGATCGACCAGCGTCAGCGTGACCGGAAACCGGCGCTGCAGGCGGATCCAGTCCGTGGTGGGCGCGACATACGCCAGCAGCCGCCCGGGCTCCGGTTCGCGGCTGATGCCGCGGGCGACGCCCTCGACGCGGGCCCGGTACAGGTGCCAGGGCTGGGAGTCCAACCAGACCCGGGCGGCGTCGCCCGGGGAGAAGCCGCGAATGAAGCTCTGCTTGAAGTTGGCGACGATTCGCCAGGCGTGCGCATCGACAATGCCGATGAGCGGCACGTCGGCGGTAGCGGTGTCGCCCGCGCGGATGGTCAGATTGACGATGCTACCGGTCGCCGGCGCGGTCAGACGGGTGCGGTTGAGCTTCCACTCCGCGGTCCCCAGCGCAGCGGTCGCCCGCGCCTCCGCCGCCTGATGCATGGCAGCGGTTGCTTGCGCCCGCGAAATCATCGCGCGACCCGCATCGACGGCGGCGTCGGCCTGGCGCAGATCGTCCTGCGCCTTCTGCACATCGGCGCGCGGAGCATCCTGGTCCGCCGCCAGGGCCGAGAGCCGCGTATTGGTCTGTCTTGCGTAGGTAGCCGCGGCCATCGCGGCGGCCAGCGTCGCCTCGGCGGAAGAGATCGTGTCCCGGTCCGCCGCCACCTGTGCCCGCGCCTCGTCTATTTCCGCCCGCAGCCGATCGGCTTCCAGTTGAAAGGGAACGGGGTCGATGGTGACGAGCGGATCGCCGCGGACGACGTCCTGGTTGTCGGCCACATGGACGCCGATGATGCGGCCGGTGACTTCCGGCGCGACGGCGACGAGGTCGGACCGCACATAGGCGTCCGCGGTATAGGCAATAAAGCTGGTCGCGACCTGATAGGCCACGAACAGGCCGAACACGGTCGCGGCGGCGATGCCGATACGCCGCCGCCGCGTCATGGGCTGGTTGGTCTGGACATGGCGGATCCCCCCGCGCCGCGGATGCGCCACGCAGCATTCCCGGTGACGCGGGCTTTGTCGAGGCGCTACCTGCCCGCCCGCGCGTGGTCCAACGACTGCCGCACCGCCTCCAGCAGGTCATCGGGCGTATAGGGCTTTGTCAATACGCGGTCATGCGGATCGACGCCCTCCGACTCCAGCGGTTCGGCGTGACCGGTCAGATACACCACCGGCAAGTCCGGCCACCGCTGCCTCGCCTGGCGGACGAACTCGATGCCCGACATCCCGGCCATGCCGTGATCCACCAGCGCGACCGACACCGGCCCGCTGTCCAGCGCCTCCAACCCGGCCGCGCCGCTGGAGGCATAGCGCACCGCATAACCGGCGTCTTGCAGGAAGGTGACGGCAACGTCGCGGACATCGTCCTGGTCGTCGATGACCAGCACAGTGATTCCGCCCGGCGGAGGCGCATTCGCCGGCCTGGCGTGCACGGCCTCGTCGCCGGGCGCCGGGATCGCCGAGCGCGGGAGGAAGACCTCGACCACGGTGCCGATGCCGACAGTGCTGCGCAGGCGGGCCGTGCCGCCGAACTGCTGCACCACGCCGTGCACCTGGGCCAGCCCCAGGCCGCTGCCCTTGCCGATATCCTTGGTGGTAAAGAACGGCTCGAACGCTTTCGCCAGTACCTCCGGCGGCATGCCGATGCCTTCGTCCTCGACCGTAAGCAGCACGTAGTCGCGGCGTTCCAGGTCCGCCGGCAGGGTGCCGGCCGCGCGGGGGACGTTGCGCGTCGCGATCCGCACCCGGCCGCCTTCCGGCATCGCATCCCGCGCGTTGATCGCCAGGTTCAGGACGATCGATTCGAGCTGAACGGGATCGGTCAGCGCGGGCCAGGGATCGGACGTCAGATCGGTTTCGATGGAAACCAGGCCGCCCAGGCTGCGTCCGAGCAGGTCGCGCATGCGCGTGACCACCGCATTGGCATCGACCGGCCGCGGCTCGACATGCTGCTTGCGGGCGTAGGCGAGAAGCTGGCGCGTCAGTTCGCCGCCCCGCCGCGCCGCCTGCAACGCCGAATCCGCCTGCCGCAGGGCGCGATCGTTCGCCAATACCGGCCGCAACAGTTCCAGGTTGCCGATAACGGCGGTCAGCAGGTTGTTGAAATCGTGCGCAATGCCGCCCGTCAATTGGCCGATGGCCTCCAGCCGCTGCGCCTGCATCAGTGCCGCCTCGGCCTTCTTCCGTTCGGCGATCTCCTCGGTCAGCCGGGCGTTCGTTTCCGCCAGTTCCCGGGTGCGCTCCCGCACCCGCAGTTCCAGCGTCTCGGTGAACCGCTTCAGGTCGTCCTCGCTTTGTTTGCGCTGCGTGATGTCGCGCAGGTAGACCGACAGGCCGCTGTCGCCGGGAAAGATCGTCACATCGACCCAGCGATCGAGCGTCGGCGACATCGCCTCGATGGTGGTGACCTGCTTCTCCTCGGCGGCGCGGATATGCGCCTCGTGGATCGGCCCGCCGGCGGTGTGCGGGAATTCCTCCCAGTAGATCTTGCCCAGCAGGTCGCCGCGGGTGCGGCCCCACAACTCCTCGGCCTTGCGATTGAAATAGGTCAGCCGCCAGTCGTGATCGACCGCGTAGAAGGCGTCGCTGATGCTTTCCAGGATGTCGGTGGTCTGGCCGTGCGAGGCCGCCAGCGCGGCTTCCGTCCGGTTGCGGTCGAGTGCCAGCCCCAGCAGGTTGGCGGCGGCCTGCATGAAAGCCAGGTCCTGGATCTCGAAATCGCCCGGGTGACGGCTGTCGGCCTCCAGCACGCCGAAATGCTCGCCGTTGCTGCGAATGATCACGTTGATCGCGCGCTGGATGCCGTGCTCGACCAGCAGCGGGGGGGTATGGAACCTGGCTTCGGCGCTGAGCGAGTTGGAGATGACCGGACGGCCGGTCTTCAGCGCGTATCCGGCCGGAGAGGCCAAATCCGCGCCAATGCGGGCATGTCCGACCACACCGTCGTGCCAGCCAACGCCGGCGATAACCAATAGTTGATCCTCGGATGAGCGGTATTCCAGGACCTTGCAGAACATGGTTTCCAGGCCAAGTGCGATCAGCCGCGTGGCTTCCTGAAACAGACTCTCAGGGGGGCCGCCGCGCAAGGCCGCGGCGCCCAGTTCGGCAAGGATTTCCTGCTGACGCAGGCGCAGACGCAGTTCCTGCTCAGCACTTTGGGCGCTCATCGGCCAATAGGCTTTTGGGCGGCCGGGGGTCCGATACGTGATCCGAGGTATCCGATGTCACCGGTGACGGTGCGGTTTGCCAATGTCTTCTCCAGGGGGGCTGTTGACCACAACGGCGTCCGGCACTTTGGGTTTACCCTGGTGACGAAACAATTTCCCGCACCGCGGCAGTAAGGAACACATCCTCCGGCGCTGTCACCTTGTTCCCTCGCCTGCACTGTTCAATACTCGGCCCACAATAAGAAGGCTCAACAGCAACGCCGGCACTCCGGGAGGCTATGCCGATGAAAACACGCATGACACGTCGCCGGGCGCTCCGCCTCGGCGCCGCGGCGGCGACGTTACCGCTGGCCAATATCCACGCCGCCGCGTCGGCCGGGCGCCTGAGCGTGGCGCTTTGGGACCACTGGGTGCCTGCCGGCAACGACGCCATGCGCGCGGTCGTCGCCGCCTGGGCGGAGCGGAACCATGTCGAGGTGCAGCTCGATTTCCTCACCGCCATCGGCAACAAGATCAACATCACCATGGCCGCCGAGGCGCAGTCCAGGACCGGCCACGACATCTACGCCTTCGACATGTGGTCGGTGCACGAATATGCCGACGCCCTCGACCCCGTTGACGACATCATGCGCGCCTTCATAGCCAAATACGGCAAGATCGGTCGCGCTTACGAGTATCTCGGCGTCTCCGGCGGTTCCTGGCGCGCTGTCCCGGTCGCCTGGGGCTCCGCGCCGCTGACCCCGTGCGGCCGCATCAGTCTGCTGAAGCAGCACGCCGGGATCGACGTGCAGTCCTGGTTCCCGGCGCATGAGGCGACCCCCGCCACCTCGGCCGCGTGGACCTACGAAGCGCAACTGAAAGCCGCCGAGGGGTGCCACAAGGCCGGCGTCCCGTTCGGCTTCGGCTGCGGCGAAACCACCGAACTCGAACCAGACCTGGGGCGCCACATTTGGCGCGTTCGGCGCCGATCTGGTGGACGCGGACGGACAGATCACGGCCGATTCCGACAACGTGCGGGCGGCGATGGAATATGCGCGGCGGATGGTGCCGTTCCTGCCGTCCGACACCGTCAGCTATGACGACGCCTCCAACAACCGCGCGCTGATCTCCGGGCGGTCCGCCATGATCTGGAATCCGCCCTCGGCCTGGGCGGTGGCGAAGCGGGACGCGCCGCAAATCGCCGGGGACTGCTGGACCTTCCCCAACCCGCGCGGCCCGAAAGGCCGGCTGGTGCCGATGCGGCCGTATTTCTTCGGGATGTGGTCGTTCGCGCAGAACAAGCCGGCGGCCCGAGACCTGCTGACCTACCTCGGTGCCCGCGAGCAGATGGAGGCGCTGACGACGGCGACGCAAGGCTACGACATCCCGCCCTACCTCTCGATGGCCGATTTCAAGATCTGGGAGGAAGTCGGGCCGCCGAAAGGCACGGTCTACAACTATCCAATCCGTCCTTGGCACGACGCCGAATACTACGTCACCGGCTCCTCCGGCCCACCGGAGATCGGCGTGCAGGCGTGGAACCGCGGACTGATCCCGACCATGGTGTCCAAGCTGGTGGCCGGGCAGACGATCCAGCAGGCGATCGACTGGGCGAAGGACGAGTTGGAGGGGTTCGCGCGATAGAGCATTGTCAGCCTGACTGGATTCCGGCTCGTCCGCATGGGCACTATCTTAACCGGACGGGCGCACCGGCACTGCCCCCGCGTCATGACCGGGCTTGGCCCGGCCATCCACGACTTACGGTGCTGGTGGCGGCAAAGTCGCGGATGGCTGGCACAAGGCCGGCCACGACACAAAAGAGAGCCCGCGCCGAGCCAGTTAAGTTAGCGCCCATGCGGCTCGCCGGGTCACCCCTGCAAGCACCTGCCGCGACAGGTGGCCGGACGAGCCGGGCCATGACGTTGTGTGCGTTTCCTAATCAGCCTGAACCCAGCGCCTCGGTTGTCACACCAGCGGCGAAATCAGGAAAATATCCATGGCGCGAGATGTGGTCTCAACGTCCCGCATACACCCGGCCAGTCTTTCGCGGCGGCTTCGCGCCATATCGGGCGCCAATTCGTTCCACGCAGTGCGACATTAGCGAAAAACAAGATTCGCCTGGCTGGCGCTTGCTGCTGCGATGAACTAACATTTTGTCCACATCAATCTACCGGGCTCGGATGAGGCCTGGCCAACGGAGCGGGCAATGTGACCAGGCGTCCTGCGGCTTCTCGTAATTCCCCGGTGAGCGAGCGGCGGCAGGTGACCGCGCTGATGTGCGATCTTGTCGATTCCGTATCCCTGACCGTCCGCCTGGACCCGGAGGATATGCTGAACGTCATCGATATCTTCCTGTCGACCTGCACCCGCGTCATCGGCGAGCTTGGCGGCCACATCACGCAGTTTCAGGGTGATGGTGTGCTGGCCTATTTCGGATATCCCCGCGCCGATGAGGATGCCCCCGCGAACGCCGTCCACGCCGGACTCGCGCTCCGCGCTGCGGTGCAGCGGCTCGACCTGCCGCTCGATGTGACCCTGCGCATGCGCGTTGGCATCGCCACCGGGCTTGTGGTGGTCGGTGACCTGATCGGACGTGGCATGGGACGCACCGCCGATCTCGTCGGCGAAACGCCAAACCTCGCCGCACGGCTACAGAGTATCGCACCGCCGAACGGCGTCGTGGTGGCCAAGGCGACGCAAAGCATCACCAGCGGCCATTTCGTCTATCGCGACCTCGGAATGTTCACGCTGAAGGGCTTCGCCTCGCCGATCCAGGCGTTCGAGGCCGTGGAGACGACGCCCCTCGCGAGCCGTTTCCTGACCCGCACACGGGGCCGGACAACGCCCTTGGTCGGCCGGGAGGACGAGCTCGACCTGTTACGGGACCACTGGGCGTCCGCGCGTGTCGGCGATGGCCGGATCGTGTTGCTGCGAGGTGAGCCCGGCATCGGCAAATCGCGGCTCGTCGAAGAACTTCGGGCCTACGCAGCCGATATACCCCATCAGCAGATGATCTGGTTTTGCGGGCCGAACACGACCGACAGCGCGCTTTATCCGATCTCCCAGCAGTTGACCCGTTTGGCCGGGTTCGAGCGCGGCGACAGCCAGGCGGCCTGCCGCGAAAAACTGACCCGGCTCCTGGCCCAATTCGAAGTTACGGCACCGGCAAGCCAGGCCGTCATCGCCGACCTGGCGGGCGTTGTGCTCGATGCCTCGCCGGCGATCGATACGATGACGCCCGATAAGCGCAAGGAAGTGATACTCGAAACGCTTATCGAGATGATTGAGCACCGGGCGGGCACGGGCCCTGCCCTGATTGGTACTCGAGGATGCCCACTGGGCGGATGCGACAACGCTCGCGCTGCTTGAGCGGGTGGTCGAGCGTGCGCCCCGGCGCCCCTGGCTGATCATTGCCGCCGCCAGGCCGGAGTATGAGCCGTCCTGGTCGGGTTGGTCCGGGGTCACGCAGGTTCGGTTGGAACGGCTCAAGCGCGACGACGCCGAGCGGATTTGCGACTATCTTGGCGCCGGTTCGGTTCTGCCGGACGACACGGTCCGGCAGATCGTCGCACGCTGCGATGGCGTGCCGCTATTCGTCGAGGAGATGACGAAGTCGGTCCTCGAAGCGACCGCCGTCGCACCGATGCGCGACGGCGCGCCCGGGGTCCCGATCCCCATGTCGGTGCAGGACTCGCTGGTTGCCCGGCTCGACCGGTTGGGGCCGGCCCGCCGGATCGCCAAGCTTGGCGCCGCTATCGGCCGTCGATTTCGGCTATGAATTGCTCGCCGCCGTGGCGACCGAACCCGAGGCCGAGCTGCGCCGGCTGTTGCGCAACCTGACCCTGTCGGGTTTGGTCGAGGTCAGCGGCCGGCCGCCGCGCAGTGTGTATCGTTTCAAACATGCGCTGATCCGCGATGCCGCCTACCAATCGTTGCTCAGGCGGGAAAGACAGACGCTGCATGGCCGGATCGCAGCCGTGTTGCAGGATCGCTTCCCCGAGTTGCAGGTCACCGAGCCGGAACTGCTCGCGCACCACCTCACGGAAAGCGGGGCGACCGCGGCTGCGATTCCGCTTTGGCTGGCGGCCGGGCAACGCGCCGCCTCCCGCGCCGCGCATGTCGAGGCCGTGGTGCACCTGCAGACCGCGCTTCGATTGCTGCGGCAACAACCAGTCGATGCGGCCCGCGCGGCCGCTGAATTGCAGCTTCTGCTTGGGCTGGCTGTCAGCCTCTCCGCATCTCGCGGCTACTCCGTACCTGAAGTGGGGCAGTTGCTGCACGAAGCGCGCGCCATTTGCGACGCGATGAACGATCATGAGGGTTTGTTTTGGGTTCTGCGCGCGCTTTACAGCTTCCTGAACGTCGCCGGTGACCTGGCGGGTGCGGAGGAGTTGGCCCAGCGCTGCGAAGCGATCGCCGTCCGGACCGGTCTGGCCGAACACCGACTGGAAAGCGACTGCCCCCTGGGTCACATCCGGTGGGCCCGCGGCAAACTGTCCGCCGCCCGGCGGAACCTCGACAATGTCGAGCGCCTTTATCCGGCTCTGAACGGTAGCCAACTTGTTTTCCAGACCCCTCAGGATCCCCTGGTAGCGTCGCTCTCGGTGCTGCCCATGGTTGCGTTCGCGATGGGCGACACTGTCGAGGCGGATCGCGCCGCGGATGCGCTGCTGCACCACCTGGCGATACTCGGGCGCCCGTTCGATGCGGCCTATGGGCTGTGTTGGCAGGCCCTTTATCACTGGATCGCCGGGCGCCCGGCACGGGCGAGCGAGTTCATCGACAAATCCCTGGCGCTGAGCGAGGCGAACGGATATGCGGCCTGGCGCGCCATCGCAGCCGCGTTGAAGGCGACAGTCGTCGGGCATCATCGGGACCTCGACAAGGGGCTCGACCTGTTACGTCGTGCGGTAGCGGATTGGGAGAGGCTGGGGATCGTGCACACCCGCGGCTTCTTTATCGGCGAACTTGCCCGCCTCTATCTGCGGGCCGGCGATCCGGCTGCGGCCCTGAACACGATCGCGCAGGCGATCGATTATGTAACCCGCCACGATGACCGTTACTTTCTCCCGATTTTGCACTGCTACCACGCAGAAATCCTGCGCGAGCAACCAGTGCCCGATACCGACAGCGTTGCGGCGGCACTGCGCCAAGCCCTGATCGTCGCCAACGAGCAAGAGGCCAAAGGTTTCGCCGACACCGCCAGTCAGCACCTTGAGCCGGTGACCGGCGGCACGGACAAGCCACGACCATGAGCCTTTGACGGCGCGGCGCCCCCGGACGATCAGGTGAAGACCGAGGCCGTCCCCGCCGTGACATCGCAACTCGACCAGAAGGCGACATTTGTCGTCAGTGTCAGTTTGCCCTCGTGATTCGGCGTCCCGAGGCCGAATGCCTTGACGAAGGGCAGGCTATCGAACGCGCCCAGTTCAAGTGTCCAATCTCCCCACAGCATGGCGCAGTCGTTTATGGCGTTAAGCTCCAGGGTACCTTCGAGGATTTCTTGATAAATCGCGGTAGCCGAGCCGTCTCCCGCCCGGAACTGCTTGAAATACCAAACCGGGAACGGGAGACCACCCACCGAGCCAACCAGACCGGCCTGATCAGCCGTGTTGATGAAGGTCTCCAGGCGATCCGGACTTGCCCGGCTGCAAAGCTCGCGCAAGACGTCGGTTGCCCCGCCCACGGGCGCGGTTCGGTTGAAGCTTGGAGCGTTCAATGAGAAACAACCCTGCTCCCTTGCCGAGGCGTTGGTCGTGAATTTCCGGGTGAGCATCGCCGTCGCGGTGAATGGCCCGCCCGAGGGACCCGTGTCGGGTGCAACCAGCCTCGCTTGGTATTTCGGGTAGCCGAACACCTCGCGGCCGAGTTGCACGGCATAACAGTTATCGACCAGCAGGAGGCCCGGCAGCCACTTGACGGTCGGCAGCGGGTTGCCCTCCTCGAAGCAGCCGACGGCGAACCAGAAGCCGAAATCGATCTCCGGCTGGCTGCCCTGCCCGTCAAAGGGGGGCGTCAGCGCATAAAGCTTCGGCGACCGCATGATCAGCACGAAGGTATAATCGATCAGCAGGCGGAATTGTTGTTGGCCGCCCAACCGGTTGTAGGTTGCATCGAGATACTTCTGGCAGGCGTCCCCGTCGACCGGGAAACCCAGGGCATAGAAGTTGATGTCATCGATTTTGTATGGTGGTGGAGACGAGGTCGCCCAGCCCATGAAATTCGCATATTCGTTCGGCATCATGCGTTCCTCCTGGTTTGCGGTGCGCCCTCGCCGGCAGCGGCCAACGCCGCCGGCGGGTAGAGAGTGTTGCAGCAAACGATCGGGATCGTGACACCGGACAGGGCCGACGCGGCGGCGAGGCCCGACATCACAGCGACCTCGACGCAGCCGACATTGACATCCGGCACCTTGGTCCAATCGCCCGCGAGAAAGAGGTTGCTGTACCCGGATTTGCCCGGCTCGAGCCTGTATTGCAGCGTCCCCGGCAGGCTCAGCACATAGCGTTCGCTTGGGCTGATATTGGCACGCCAGTATTGCGAATTGAGCCGCGCGGGACCGGTTGGCCCGGGATCCGGGCAATGCAAGAAATCCCAATGGAAATCGGCGCCCTGTCCGATATTGGTCCAGAGCCCGTGTAGATTGGTTGTCATCCATGACAAGGCGTTCGCCTTGGCCTTCTCGGTCGCCAGGGCGGCATTGTTCGGCGCCTCACCATCGCTCATCACGCCACAGAAATAGGCTACCGAGCGCGGAGGAGGTTCGGGCCAGGCTTCCGCGGGCAGCAATTGGGACATGTCCGAATAGGTGTCGAGGGGAGGAACATAAGCAGTTACGATCGGCCCCAACGTCTCGGGCGCCGGTCCGGTGACCGGCGCGACGAACGGACCGCCGAGCGCGCGCACATCCTGGTCGATCCAAAGCTGGAGCGCCTGCGTTCGCGTGGTGGCGAGCTTCGAGACCATGTCGGCCCAACCCGGCTTCTGGTCGATCAGCGCCTGGCAAATCGTGCCGAGTGCGCCAACCGAAATGCCGAGCACCACCTGGTCGAAGTCCCGGCCACGCTGAAGCGGCGGGAGCGCCTCCGCACCCGGTGGCTCCGGACTGTAATAGTCCTCAAAATCGACACCCATGGCGGCGAGGCGTGCGCCATCGACGATCTGGTCCCAAAACGGCGCATCAGGCCAGCAATCAATATCGTTAACCGTTACAAACGGTTTGTATTCGTCCACGCCAGGCAGCAGCGCGGCCTGTCTCTCGATCAGAATACTGTCGATCGTCGTGCCGCCGGCATCCGGGACCAAGCCGGTGACCTTGTGAAAGAATTCGAATTTGACGTTGCGGTTCTTTAGCAACTGATAGATCGGAGTAAAAATGGTGTCGCCGAAGCCGGCGGTCGCCTTGTAGAAAAACGCAGCGTGATAGGTGAAAATAAGCCGGAACGCAGCCTGGATGGCGGAGCACGCCGAAAGGCTTGGAGTTTGACGCGAGCCTTCCGCGTAGCCGAAAGCATAATCATACAGAGCAACGACGATCGGGCAATCAGCGATCGAAGCGTCCTCGGGCGCCTGCGCAGAGGGATATGTCCGGAGGAATTGGCGAAAATCGAATTGGTCAAGGACATGCAGCCCTTGCTCGATGCAATCATTGGCGAGTATCCCATAACCGACGATTGTTATGAGTTCGACCAGAAGTCAGCGCCCGGGCAAAGCTGTCATCGAGTGTTTGATTACGACGCTTCGGGCTGACCATTGCGTGCAAATCCGACAGGTGCCCCAGGAGTTGGTTTCTGGCAACAATCCGGTCGGCCTGGAGGTTGCTGTCCAGTTTCCCGGCGGCCGCGCGCATCGCGTCGAACCGCTCCGCGCTCACTCGGGACTGCGGTGAAAGGGTTGCTGACGCCGCCAGATCGTGGCCCCAGATGTCTTCAATGGCGGCGAACAACCGGCGAAGCTGATCGGCCAGCGACGGCATGACCTGCCCCTGCTCAAAGAGGCTGTCGCGGCCGGGAAACAGGTTGGGGTCCAGGTCCGGCTGGAACCAGAACGGCCAGGGTGACCAGCCATCGCTGCCACTTTGCGCGACTATCGGCTGATTTTGCCGTCTGAAGGCATCGGCGATGCTTGCAAGCGGGGTTCCGGGCTGCCGCTGCAACGCGTTGAAGACAATCCGCATGATCGTGAAGGCATTGTCGTACGCGCCGGACCAAACATGCAGCCCGTGCTCCTCGATGCGTTGGCCGTATCGGGGATTGCGTCCGCTCGCGGTTTTCCCGCCGAGGCGCCAGCCGAGTTGATAAACCGTGATATCGAATTGTTCGCCTGCTGGGTCGGTCTCGGTTAGGGCCAAGGCCGCGCTCATGGAGCCGATGCCCCCGCCCAGGATCGCAACTCGCTGTTTGCTGTCCGCCATGATGACATCTCGCTTTGCTGGCCCATCGCCACGCTGTACGCGGTGATCGGACCGCCGGGAAACTCGCCGTAGCCGAGGCCACTGCACCGTATCAGCACAGTGCACGCCATTCGTTGCGTATCTAGTGCTGGCCGCGGCTGGCGGGCCGGGCGACCGCGACCCGTAGTTCATAACCCGCCTTCGCCGGCGCGGTCCGCGACGGGACAGCAATTCCTGTTTGAGGCGTTTCCACCGTATCCCTCTTGTTGTTGTTCTTGTACGCCGGATGCTGGTAAGTTTCAAATAACTTCGCAACGGGAGGATAAGACACGAACCGCATTATGCTCGTGAAGCGCGGGTTATGACTTGTTTGTGATCTTCCGCTCGCCATCGTTCTTCCTGAGTGGCGATGTGGCCCATCCGCTGCACTCAGCAGGGATTAGCGTTTGTTGCGGGAGGCCGCGCCGCGCATTGGCTGGAGGTCCGGCGCCCTCGGCCCTGGTTGCTTCGTCCGTGACGCCCGGGCCACGTCCCCCGGGTGTTCGGCGCACGCCTGAGGCGATAGACGATCCATCCGCAACCGACCGGATCGCCGTATGACCCTTGCCGCCCTTCTCCGCCACCTCGGCTTCGCCCTGACCCTGATGCTGCTGTCGGCCGCGACCGTCCGGCTGATGATCTCGATGCGGGTGATGGACACGCCGGAGGACCGCAAGGCGCATGTCCATCCGACGCCGAAGGGCGGCGGGGTCGGGATCGTCGTGGCGTTCCTCGCCGGCATCGCCGTGCTGTATCGCTACGCCGCGTTTGCCCGGCTGGCCGATCCGTATTTCCTAGGGGTGATCGAGGCGTCGCTGGCGATCGCGGTGGTGGCGTTCTTGGACGACCTGTTCGACTGGCCGTTCACGGTGAAGCTCGGCGCCCAGTTGGGGGCGGCGCTGGTGGCGGTGAGCAGCGGGCTGTATGTCGCAGACTTCCACCTGCCCGCCGCGATCGGCCCGCTGCTGCCGGCGCTGTGGCCGGGGCTGGCGGTGACTTTGCTGTGGATTTTGTTCACCACCAACGCGATGAACTTCATCGACGGGCTGAACGGCCTGGCGAGCGGGGTGTCGCTGATTGCCTGCCTGTTCATCGTGTTCATCGCCGAGCAGCACGGCGGCTGGTTCGCGTATGCCGCCGCGGGCCTGCTGGCGGCGGGACTGGCCGGGTTCCTGCCGTTCAACTTCCCCAAGGCGCGGATCTTCATGGGCGATGTCGGCAGCCAGTTCTGCGGCTTCATCCTGGCGGTGCTGGCTGTGGTCGCCAGCCGGTTCGACGGGGTGGAGCTGTCGTTCCTGCTGGTGCCGATGCTGCTGTCGGGCGTGCTGTTCGACGTCGCGTTCACCCTGGTGCGCCGGATGATCGCGGGCGAGCGCCTGACCGAGCCGCATCGCGGCCACCTGTATCAGGTGGCGCAGCGCTCCGGCGTGCCGGCCACCGCGGTGACGCTGGTGCATTGGGGGTTTGCGGTGTGGGGCGGGGTTTGCTGTCTGCTGTTCATCGCCGTGCCGTCGGAGTGGAAGCCGCGGGTGCCGGTGCTGACGCTGCTGCCGCAGGCGGTGTGGGTGGGGTTGGTGCTGCTGAGGGCGCGCGCGGCCGGGCTGAGCCGGTGGGGGTGAGACTCCCGAAGCTCCCATCGAAACTGGTGTGTTTAAGCGCGATGGCATATAATTCCAACGAGATACCCCGACCGGACGCGGAGTTCGCGATGCCCACACGCAATGTCGTGCTGACGGACCAACAGGCGGTCATGATCGATCGGCTGGTACAGTCCGGTCGCTACCAGAATGCCAGCGAGGTGCTGCGCGACGGATTACGGCTGGTGCAGCAGCGGGACGCCGAGGACGCAGCCCGCCTCGCCGCCCTGCGGGACGCGGCAAGCGCCGGGATCGCCGATTTCGACGCCGGCCGTTACAGCAGCTTCCCCGGCGGCGAAGCGTTGCGCAGCCACCTTGCCGCCCGGGCCGACGATGTTCTGGGCCCATCGGCTGGGTGAGAACTCGCATGTGGACAGTCCGCATGTCGGACACGGCCAATGCCGACTTTGACGAGATTCTCCGCTGGACCGCCAAGCGCTTCGGGAAGAACCAGGCACACGCTTATGCAGCGCTGCTGGCCGAAGCAGTGGCCCGTTTGGAGGGCGGTCCGGCCATCCGCGGAGCGCGACAGCGGGGCGAGATCGGCACCGGTCTTTACACACTGCCTGCCGGCCGTCGCGGACGGCACATCATACTGTTCCGCGTCAGTGGCGAGCAGGACGAGGCGATCGACGTGCTGCGCATCCTGCATGACGCGATGGACCTCGCGCGGCATGTCCCGGAGGAGGATTGAGGGCCGATCTTTGGCTGCGGACCTGGCGCTCTGATTCAGAATTCGCGAAGGCTCACCCGGGTCAGCGCAGCCTCATTGGCCAGCATCTAACCCTGCCTGCCGCCGCACCTCGGCAATCGCCGCCTCTATCTCCGGCGTGCTTTTCCCGGTGGACTCGAGGAGGGCGGCGTAGTTGCCTTGGACCATCACGCGAGACGGATGCTCACGCCCGATAGCGGCTTCCAACGCGCAGACAATCGCCAGCGCCCGGCGCATCAGCGGTTCCGCCTCGCCGAGCCGGTTGGTGGCTTGCAGCAACAACAGCGCGAGGTTGTTGAGGCGGATCGCGACGTTCGGATGGTCCGGGCCGTAGCTGGCCTCGTCGATGCCCAGCGCGCGGCGCATCAGCGGTTCCGCCTCGCCGAGCCGGTTGGTGGCTTGCAGCAGCTGCGCGAGGTTGTTGAGGTCGCGCGCGACGTCCGGATGGTCCGGGCCGTAGGTGGCCTCGTCGATGCCCAGCGCCCGGCGCATCAGCGGTTCCGCCTCGCCGAGCCGGTTGGTGTCTTGCAGCAGCTGCGCGAGGTTGTTGAGGTCGCGCGCGACGTTCGGATGGTCCGGGCCGTAGCTGGCCTCGTCGATGCCCAGCGCGCGGCGCATCAGCGGTTCCGCCTCGCCGAGCCGGTTGGTGGCTTGCAGCAGCTGCGCGAGGTTGTTGAGGTCACGCGCGACGTTCGGATGGTCCGGGCCGTAGCTGGCCTCGTCGATGCCCAGCGCGCGGCGCATCAGCGGTTCCGCCTCGCCGAGCCGGTTGGTGGCTTGCAGCAGCGCCGCGAGGTTGTTGAGGCGGATCGCAACCTTCGGATGCTCCGGGCCGTAGCTGGCCTCGTCGATGCCCAGCGCGCGGCGGATCAGCGGTTCCGCCTCGCCGAGCCGGTTGGTGGCTTGCAGCAACAGCGCGAGGTTGTTGAGGCTGATCGCAACCTCAGGATGGTCCGGGCCGTAGCTGGCCTCGTCGATGCCCAGCGCGCGGCGCATCAGCGGTTCCGCCTCGCCGAGCCGGTTGGTGTCTTGCAGCAACTGTGCGAGGTTGTTGAGGCGAATGGCGACTCGCGTGTGGTCCGGCGGGAAGTGGGACACGGCGATGGCGAGGGCGCGACGGGAATAGAGCTCGGCCCGTGCGGGCAGCGCCATCGCACCGAACAGCATGTCGAGTTGGCCCATCACATACAGCGTCGGTTCGGCGATGCGAGCCGCGTCAGCGTATCCGGCAACCGCCTCGGCGTGCGGCACCAGCGGCGTCAGCACCGGCCAGGTGCGCACATCCTGCGCATTGCCGGCGAAGGCCGCGTCTATCCAGCCCAGCGCCTCGGTCAGGCGCTGCCTGTCCGTACCCGACTGCGCCAGCCCGCGCCGCGTCACGTCCATCACCAGACGGTGCAGCACGAACGTCTCACCCTCCGGATCGCGCGTGGCCAGCGAGTACGCCGTCAGATCGTCCAGCGCCGCGTGCGCATCACCCGCCTCCGCCGGGCCGGGCACCGGCACGTCCAGCAGCGACTCCGGCACCGGTTCGGGGGCGAGGAAGCACAGGCGTTGCAGCAGCGTCCGCCCAGCCTCCGTCAGTTGGTCCACCGAGGTCTGCCAGGTCTCCGCCACCGCGTGGTGATAGCCGGTGATCTTCTTGTCCGCCCAGCCGACGACGCGCTGGCGGTTGCCCTGCCACAGGGTCTGATACCCTGCGAAGCTGAGGCCGCGCGCCTCGATGGTCGCCGCCGCCATCTCCAGTGCCAGCGCCAGCCGGCCCAACGCGTCGGCGAGCGCCCGCGCCCGGGCCGCGTCGTCCGCCGCCTTGCGCCGCCTGGGCGTTGCCTCCAGCAGGAACGCGGCGGCGTCATCCAGGGTCAGCACGTCCAGGTCGAGCGGTTCGATGCCGCGCGGAAACTGCGTCAGCCGGCTGGTGAGCACCACATGCCCCCCGGTCAGGCGCCCGAGCAGGCGGTGCGCGGCATCCAGCGCCGCCTCGGTGTCGATGTTGTCGAGGATCAGTAGCCACGTTCGATGGGTATTGAGCCAGTCCAGCACCGCCTCCACCCGCACTGCTTCCTCGGGTGACGCCTGCGCTGGCAGATGCAGCGGGCCAGCCAGGGCAGCGAGGCTGGACTGCAGCTTGTCCGGCGTCTCAGACTCCAGCAGTGCCACGATCGAGTAGTTGTTGCGATGGTCCCACGCATATTCCACCGCCGCCCGGGTCTTGCCCACGCCGCCCATCCCATGCACCGCCCGGCCCGCAATCGCTGCGGTGCCGCCGCCGTGACGGGTCAGGCTATCGCGCAACCGGCGCATAAAGACGTTGCGGCCCTTGAACAGCGGCCCGAGGCTCGGATATGGCAGCAGCACCGGCGCGGGCGCCGGCAGATACGGATGCACCACCGCGTCGCACCGCTGCTTGATCTCCTGCTTCAGGTAGGTCGTCAGTTGCTGCGTGAAATCCGCCACGTCGCTGAAGTCGTTGATCCCACCCTTCCAGGACCCGTCCGGGTTCCTGAACCGCGCCAGAAACGCTTCCAGCGAGTTCGAACTGCGCCTGCTTTTCCTTGCGCCGCGGATCGTTCAGCGGCACGGCCGGGACGTTGCTGCACCGGTACACCATGATCTCCGGCCGGGGCACGGCGTTCCAGGCGTCCTCGAACTCCCATTCCGTCCCGGACAGATAGGCCGAGCCGTCCGGCTTCCTCAGACTGGACACATCGAGCAGCGTGCCGATCCGCGCCCGCAGGATCACCAGCACGATGTCGCAGTCCGCCGGCCTGGTCTTGAACCGGATCACCGCCTCCTGCGGCGTCAATTGCGCTGGCATCGGCGTCGCGGCGGCGGGATGGTCCCAGGCCACCACGTCGAACGTTACCCGGCACGGCAGCAGCGGGTCTTTCGGCAGCAGCGTCTCCATCAGCTCCCGCGCCGCCGCGCGCTCCTCCCCGACATCGCCGGGCGAGGCGAGGAAGACGCGCAGGTGCAGAGGCGGCAAACTGGCGGTCATGACCCGAGGCGGTCCGGCGCGATGTGGCACCGCAGTATGCCGGCACGTGCCGGAACCGTGTCAATGCCCTGTCGAAAGCATCAGCGGCCGGATACCGGCCGCGGCCGTTCGCGCTCCGTGCCGATACTGTTGATCCAGGCGTCCACATCGGCTTCCTCGACCAACCGGCCGGCCGCAACATCGGCAAACGCCTCCGCGAGCACCTCCGCCTCGCTCTCGGCAGCGGGTGGGATCGTGTCCATGCAGTGCAAATTGCACGGCTCGCGGGTTCAACCGAATGCCCCGCACACAACGCTTGACACCAGCCGCGACACGTCGAGGAGCCGCGTCCGCCGCGTCGTGTCCGGACTAAATCCGGCCATGACACGTGACGAAGCCAGAGCTCGGCAGGGACGTTATCCTCACGCCGTGCGGTGCCTACGGCGCCAAAAACGTGGATGGCCGGCACAAGGCCAGCCATCCACGTAGCATTGCCCGTCCAACACGCCGGGCCTCGACGGAGCCCGAACCGATCAGTGGTTCAGCGACCCCACCACCTCTTCCGTCACCTTCTTCGCGTCGCCGAACAGCATCATCGTGTTCGGCCGGAAGAACAGCTCGTTGTCCACGCCGGCATAACCCGACGCCATCGAGCGCTTGATGAACAGCACCGTCCGCGCCTTCTCCACATCCAGGATCGGCATCCCGTAGATCGTCGAGGACGGATCGGTCTTCGCCGCCGGGTTGGTCACGTCGTTGGCGCCGATAACGTAAGCCACGTCCGCGGTGGAGAAATCGTTGTTGATCTCTTCCAGCTCGAACACCTCGTCATACGGCACGTTCGCCTCGGCCAGCAGCACGTTCATATGCCCCGGCATGCGACCGGCGACCGGATGGATGGCATACTTCACCTCCACCCCTTCCTTCTTCAGGATGTCGCCCATCTCACGCAACGCGTGCTGCGCCTGCGACACCGCCATGCCGTAGCCCGGCACGATCACCACCTTCGACGCGTTCTTCATGATGAACGCCGCGTCCTCGGCGTTGCCCGAGCGCACCGTGCGGTCACCGCCCGGTCCGGCCGCCGCCGCGACGCCGGTGTCGGTGCCGAAGCCGCCCAGCAGCACGTTGATGATGCTGCGGTTCATCCCCTTGCACATGATGTACGACAGGATGCCGCCCGACGCGCCCACCAGCGAGCCGGTGATGATAAGCGCCAGGTTCTGGATGGTGAAGCCGATGCCGGCCGCGGCCCATCCCGAGTAGCTGTTCAGCATCGACACCACCACCGGCATGTCGGCGCCGCCGATGGGGATGATGATCAGGAAGCCCAACCCGAACGCCAGCAGCGCGATCATCCAGAACAGCACCTGGCTGCCGCCCGACCCGACGAAGGTGATGATCAGGATGAGCAGCAGGATCGCCAGCCCCAGGTTCAGCTTATGCTGCCCCGGGAAGGTGATCGGGTTGCCCTTCATCAGGGCCTGAAGCTTGGCGAACGCGATCAGGCTGCCGGAGAACGTAATCGCACCGATGGCCAACCCGAGCGACATCTCGACCAGGCTCTGCGCATGCACATTGCCATAGGTGCCGATGTTGAAGGCTTCCGGCGCATTCAGCGCCGACGCGGCCACGAACACCGCGGCCAAACCGACCAGCGAGTGGAACGCGGCGACAAGCTGCGGCAGCGCCGTCATCTGGATGCGCTTGGCGACCTGCGAGCCGATGGCGGCGCCGATGGCGATGCCGACGACAATCAGCAGGTATCCGCTGGCCGCCATGCCCTGATGCAGCAGCGTCGCCGCGACGGCGACGGCCATGCCGATCATGCCGAAGCGGTTGCCCTGCTGGGAGGTTACGGGTGAAGACAAGCCGCGCAGTGCCAGAATAAACAGCACGGCGGCGACGAGATAGGCGAGTGAAGTCAGACTGGCGGACATCGATCTGGCCTTATTGCTTTTTCTTGAACATCGACAGCATCCGCTGGGTCACCAGGAAGCCGCCGAAGATGTTCACAGAAGCCAACGTGACGGCAAGGAACCCGAAAGCGACCGCGTAGCCGGAGGTGCCCAGCCCGGTCGCCAGCATGGCGCCGACGATGATGACCGACGAAATCGCGTTCGTAACGGCCATCAGCGGCGAATGCAGCGCGGGCGTCACGTTCCACACGACGTAGTAGCCGACGAAGCAGGCCATCAGGAAAATGGCCAGCAGGAAGATGAATGGATTGACTTCAGGGGCGATCACGCCTGACACGCCCAGAGCCATCGTCCTTGCGTGTTCGGCGAGTTCCATCGCGTTGCTGGACAGCCGCGCGGCTTCATCCGCCAGATTGGTGGGGTTCATCGGGAAGTCTCCGGATGCTCAGGCTGCCTGCGAGGGCAGGAAATTCGGGTGAACGATAGAGCCGCCGCGGGTCAGCATGACGCCTTTGACGATGTCGTCGGTCTCCGGCAGCTTCGGCGCCTTGGCTTCCTTGTCCCAGAACGTAGTCAGGAACGTCAGCAAGTTGCGCGCGTACAGCGAAGACGAGGCGACCGGAATGCGGCCGGGCCAGTTGTTGAAGCCCAGCACCATGACGCCGTTCGGCGTGGTGATGCTCTGGCCGGGCACGGTGGCGGCGCAGTTGCCGCCCGCCTCGGCCGCGAGATCGACGATCACGCTGCCGGCCTTCATGCTGTCGACCATCGGCTGCGTCACGATGACCGGCGCCTTGCGGCCCATCACCAGCGCGGTGGTGATGACGATGTCGTTCTTGGCGATCGTCGTGGCCATCAGCTCCGCCTGCTTCTGGCGGAACGCGTCGGTCATTTCTTTCGCGTAGGCGCCGGTCTGACCGGCGGTTTCCTCGTCTTCGACGCCGACGAAGGTGGCGCCAAGGGACTTGATCTCCTCCTTGGCGGCCGGGCGGACGTCGGTGGCGGAGACGATGGCGCCGAGGCGGCGGGCGGTGGCGATGGCCTGCAACCCGGCGACACCGGCGCCGATGATAAACACCCGGGCGGGCGGCACGGTGCCGGCCGCGGTCATCATCATCGGGAAGCCGCGCTGGAACGCCGTGGCGGATTCCACCACCGCGCGGTAGCCGGCCAGGTTGGCCTGGCTGGACAGCACGTCCATCGACTGGGCGCGGGTGATTCGCGGCAGCAACTCCATTGCCGCGGTGTCGATGCCGGCCTTGGCGAGGCTCGGAACCAGCTCCGGGTCCGAGAATGCGCCCGCAATGCATATCAGCAATGCACCGCGGGGGATTTTCGCCCGGATGTCGGCTTCGGGCGTCTGCACCGCGAAGACGATATTCGCACCGGCCAGCGCGGCACCCGCGTCGGCCGCGATCTCGGCTCCCGCAGCGGCAAAGTCCGCATCGGACATGGACGCCGAGGCACCGGCCCCGGACTCGACCGCGACCGTCAGGCCAAGGCCGATAAGCTTCTTCACCGTCTCCGGTGTCGCGGACACGCGGGTTTCCGCAGCCCGCCGTTCTTTCAGCACCGCAAGGCGCATGTTTTTCGATCCTTCATGCGTTGGAAAAATCCCGGGCGCCGTCTACGCCCGTTTCCCCCAAACCAATGGCGCCGCCTCAATGCACGGCGCGCGCGCGCCGTGCAAGAGGGGCAATCACGGACACGACAACCTCTGACAAAGTGTTTTGGTGCGCATTTGTTTCGTGGTAACCACCCTCCCTTAACTGATTCTTACGTTTTTGGTGTCCATAATGGGTTCGGTTGCCAGAGTGTCCGAAGGCGGCAAAATGAACTTGCCCGCTTCGATACGGCGAGAGGTCGGCCTTGAGCACGGCGGCCCGGTCATGGTCTCCGTCGTCGGCGGGGAGATCCGGATGCGCGTCCTGAAACAGGTGCTGGCCGACCTGCAGGACGAAGCGCGGGATGTATTTGCCGGCTCCGGTGAGACTGTTGATGGCTTCCTGCGCGACCGCCGCGCCGAAGCGCGGCGGGACGGCGACCTGCCGGCATGATCCTGGACGCCTCGGCACTGCTCGCGTTCCTGCTGGCGGAGCCAGGGAAGGATCGGGTGGCCGAGGCGCTGATCGACGGCGCGGTGATGACCACCGTCAATTTCGCCGAGGTTGTCACCAGATATGTACTGCGCGGCGCGAAGGACCGCGCAGCGACGCTGCTGGAACGGATCCCGCTGACGCTGGTCGCCGTGGATGAAGACCTGGCACTCCGATCCGCATTGATGGCCGATGTGACACGGGCCGCCGGGCTGTCGATGGGCGACCGGATCTGCCTCGCGCTGGGTCAGCGGACCGGACAGACGGTGCTGACCGCGGACCGGAGCTGGTTGGACGTCGCCGCCTCGGTCGGCACGGCCGTGGAAGTTGTGCGCTAGTCGCGGCCGCCCGTATCGTCACGCCGGCTTGGAAACCCCGCAACGGGGTGAGAAGATCGGCCTGAACCAAAAAAGGGAGGAACCAATGGGTCTGCTCGACGGCAAGGTCGGCATCATCACGGGCGCCGCGTCGGGAATTGGCGCGGCGACGGCGCGGGTGCTGGCGCGGGAGGGTGCCAAACTGGTCCTCACCGACATCGATGACACGGCCGGCCTCGCGTTGGCCGAAACGATCGGCGGGGTCTACCTGCACCACGACGTGTCCGAGGAAGATGGCTGGCCGGCGGTCATCGCGGCGGCGGAACGCTTCGGGCGGCTTGACATCATGGTGGCGAACGCCGGCATCGGCATCATGGGCAATGCCGTGGACATGTCACTGACGGATTGGCGGCGGCAGATGGCGATCAATGTCGACGGCGTTTTCCTTTCGGCTAAGTATTGTATTCCGGCGATGCGGCGCGCCGGGCATGGCGGCTCGATTATCATGCTGTCCTCGGTGGCCGGGCTGCGTGGCTCCGCCGGATTGGCCGGCTACAGCGCGACCAAGGGTGCCGTTCGGTTGTTCGCCAAGTCGATGGCGCTGGAATGCGCACAGGCCGGAGACGGCATCCGGGTGAATTCGGTGCATCCGGGGATAATCGCGACACCGATCTGGAATAAGCTTCCGGTGGGAAGCAATCAGCCGATAGATCCGCATGCGGCGGCGCAGGCGGTGGTGCCGCTCGGCAAGGCTGGGCAGGCGTCGGAGATCGCCGACGGCATCCTGTTCCTGGCTTCGGACCTGTCAACCCACGTGACAGGATCGGAGCTTGTCATCGATGGCGGGATGACGGCCGGCCGTATCACCCGGCTGAATTCCTGACCCGTGTGCATTGCGCCAGCATTTTTTGACCGCGTGACGGCGAATGGGGATTGTGCTTGCGGACGGTGCCCAAGCAAGAATTTCAACACGACGGGCACCGACGATCACGCAGCACCATGAAGAATAATACCAAAGCGCACAAAAATCGACTCACGCGCGGTGCGTGGTCGTCATGCCGACGAAGGTGGGCATCCACGCCTTAGCGTGGACAAACAAACGGTCGAGTTGCCCACGTTGAACTATATGTGATTGTCTGGCCCGCCAGATAGTCTCTACGCACGTAAGTTCGCTATCGCTGTGTGGAGGGAGCGCGAATGAATTCGTGGCCGCTACCGCCGCAGGTTATGCCGCAATACCTGATCGGTTCGCGGCCGCCGCCAGCCGGCATCAGGCCCGCGGGACCCGAAACGGGGTCTGCGTCATGAATGCCATGGGTCAAGCTGAACGGTTCGAAGCGTCCTTGACGGAAGACGGGCGCTACCGGTTGCTGGTCAATGCCATCACCGACTATGCGATCTACATGCTCGATCCAGCCGGCTACATAACAAGCTGGAACGCCGGCGCGGAGCGCTTGAAAGGATACGCTGAATCCGAAATAATCGGCGAACATTTTTCGGCGTTTTATACGCCGGAGGACCAGCACGACGGCCTGCCCGAACAAGCCCTGAACGCGGCCGCCAACGATGGCGCGTTCGAAGCCGAGGGTTGGCGCGTGCGCAAGGACGGCAGCCGCTTCTGGGCTCATGTAATCATCGACCCCATTCGCAATCATGCCGGCAATTTGGCGGGTTTTGCCAAAGTGACCCGCGACCTGAGCGAGCGTAAAAGCGCCGACATGTTGCTCAGGCAAAGCGAGAGTCAGCTCAGATTGCTGGTCGATGGCGTCACCGATTATGCCATCTACTTGCTCGATCGCCACGGTGTTGTCAGCAGCTGGAATTCCGGCGCCCGGAAGATCAAGGGATATTCCACCAGCGAAGTCGTCGGACGCCATTTCTCGCTGTTCTACACACAGGAAGATCGCGATAAAAATGAGCCTGCGCGAACGCTCGAAACGGCCGCGCGCGAAGGCCGCTTCGCAACGGAAGCCTGGCGGCGGCGGAAGGACGGTTCGATCTTCTGGGCCAGCGTCGTCGTCGATCCGATCCGCGCCGACGATGGCTCGATCATCGGCTTCGCGAAGGTCACTCGCGACATGACCGAAACGAGGGAGGCCCGCCTTGCGCTCGAGCGCGCCCGCGAGGCGGTGTTCCAATCTCAGAAGCTGGACGCTGTCGGGCAACTGGCCGGCGGCGTCGCCCACGATTTCAACAACATCCTGGCGGCTGTCATGGGCGGTCTCGAGATTGTCCTCAGGCGCCTGCCGGACACGCCCAATGTCACGCCGCTGCTGCAAGGCGCGGTGCAGGCCGCGCAGCGCGGACTTTCGTTGACCCGGCACATGATCGCTTTCGGCCGCAGGCAGGAACTCAAGCCGGAAAAAATTATCTTGCAGACCTTGTTGCGGTCGATGATGGATATCATTCAGCAAACGCTGGGCCCGGCAACCACGCTTGAAATGAATTTTCCCGATGCGGCATTGACGTGCTGTGTCGATGTCGATCAGTTGGAACTGGCGTTCATGAATCTCGTGATGAACGCGGCGGATGCCATGCCGCACGGCGGTTCGGCGATCGTCACGCTGCTTGCCAGGACCTTCGAGTCGGCGGAGTTGGGCGATCTGCCGCCCGGTCGCTATGTTTGCCTGTCGCTGACCGACACCGGCGAGGGAATGGATGCCGCGACGCTCTCCCGCGCGACGGAGCCGTTCTTCTCGACCCGGGGCGTCGGCAGGGGCACCGGGCTTGGCCTGTCGATGGTGCACGGGTTCGCCGAACAATCGGGCGGAAAGCTCGTCCTGCAAAGCCGCAAGGGCGAAGGCACGATTGCCGAAATCTGGCTTCCTGAGGTGGAGGCATAGCCGGAGGCAACCTTGCACTACAAGGACGATACGCTCAGGATAACGGTGCTGTCGAGGATCAATCGAAGTGCGTTATCCGGCCCTGATCGTCGTCCTTTTGGCGGGCTGCGCCGTGCCGCCGGTTCCCGGCAACGTCCGTCCCGGCGATGTTCTGCGGGCCGAGCCATTCCCCGGCGCTCCGGACGGCGCCACGGCCACCCGCATTCTCTATGCTTCCACCGCGCCTGACGGCCAGCCGATCGGCGTGTCCGGTTTGGTGATCACGCCGGAAACGCCCGCGCCCGCGGGCGGCCGGCCGATCCTGGCGTGGCTGCACCCGACTACGGGCGTCGCACAAAGGTGCGCGCCGTCGCTGGGGCCACAACCGTTCGGGCAAATCCAGGGTCTGTCCACGTTTCTCGCAGCCGGCTACGCGGTCGTCGCGACGGACTATGCCGGGCTGGGTGCGCCGGGGGTTCATCCTTACCTGGTGGGGGCCAGCGAGGCGCGCGCGGCGCTCGATTCGGTTCGGGCTGCAGCGCATCTCGAAAAAACACCGGCGCCCCCGCGGTTTGCCGTCTGGGGGCATTCGCAGGGCGGGCAGGCGGCGCTTTTTACCGCCGCGCTGGCGCCGGCTTATGCCCCCGAACTCCGGTTGGCCGGCGTGGCCGCGGCCGCGCCGGTGACCGATGTCGCCGCCCTTTTGGAGCAGCCCGGACAGGATCCGCTGTGGGGTGGATTGCTGTCCTATACCGTCTGGTCCTGGTCGCGGGTTTTCGGCCTCGACCCGACCGCCGTCATTCCTCCCGCCGCTGAACCGGCGATCGCACGCTCGGCCCGCGACTGCCTGGAAAGCGGAGACGAACTCAAGACGCTGCTGAGCGACTCCGCACCGCTGAAGGGTCAGCCCGTCACGCCGGCCGCGGGATGGAATTGCCGGATGGCGGAAAACGCCCCTCCCGCCCGCGATATTCATGTCCCGGTCTTCCTCGCGCAGGGAGATGCCGATCCCGTTATTGTTCCGGCTCTGACGCGCGACTTCGCCCGCCGCCTGTGTCGCGGACATACGCCCGTCCGCTATCTCGCGATGCCGGGGGTCGATCACTACACGGCCGCCGTGCGCAGCGCGGGAGCAGCCTCTGCATGGATCGCCGATCGGCTTGCCGGACGACCGCCGCCCGATGACTGCGGCGACATCGATTAGTGCGGCAGCACCGGCAGTAAAATGTGGATGGCGATCAGAATCAGCACCAGCAGCACGATCGCCCGTATCAACCCGCCGAACAGCCGCAACGATCCCACGATCAGCACCGCCGCCAGCGCCAGCATGATGACCGTCTGCACCGCGGGCGGCAGCCCGAAAGTCGCGAGTTGAGCCCGCACCCAAAGCTCGACGGCGACAAGGGCGGCCACGAGCAGGTCGCCGATTTTCACCAATAAGTGAAGCAGTGAGTTGATCGCGTTCGTGAAGGCGTCCATTCGGGTTCCCCTCGGAACAACCACCGCCGGTAAGGTCGTGCCGAGGCCCCGCGATTGAAATTGTCGTCACTGCAACGTGACGCTCAGTGCGCGATCGGCGCCGCCACGCCGATCCGCGCCGCCGCTGCGTGCAGGCGCTTGTCGCGAGTGAACAGCAACGCGTCCGAGGTCAGCCGCACGGACGCCAGCAGATGGATGTCGATGTAGCCCCGGGCCGCAGCTGGACAGCGTTTCCCGTTCGATGAAGTCCAGCACTTCCCCATCCTGCGCGACAACCGCCCGCGGCAGTCCGCGCAGGGCGTGCAGAATCACCTGCCGCTGTCGCAGGCTGCCGGTCGCTAGTTCGCCTATGACGAAGGGGCGGTTGATGACCCTTGCGTGGTCAAGCATCTCGGACAGGATCGCATCGCCTTGCCGCAGGTGATCGATCCAGACCGAGGTATCGACCAGGATCACACCGGGTCGGACTGCCGCCGGGGCACCGCGGCAAGGCCGGGTTCGCTGCCGCCAAGACGCGCGAGACCGCGGGCGCTTTCCCGTTCGATCAATGCCTTGAGTGATTCCCGCACCAAGGCGGATTCTTCCTGCAAGCCGGTCAACCGCTGGGCGTCCTTCACGAGATCTTCGTCCAAAGCCAATGTGGTCCGCATAGTGACCCCCCCTCATTGGCACGGTATATAGCATCATTCGATGCGCGATTTCGTTGCCTCTCAGCATGCCATCGTGACGCGTGCAAGCCGCCGCGCTAGGCTTCGGACAAACCCGGAGGAAAACCAATGGTCGCCATCCCCATGAGCTTTGCCTCGCCGCGTCTGCTGCTGGTGTCCGGCGGCGGGGTCCGCGACGTCGCCGATGTGCTGGCCAAATTCGGCCTGTCCCGGCCCCTGGTGGTGACCGATCCGTTCATGGTCAGCTCGGGCCTTCTGAGCCGCTGCCTGGATCCGCTGGCCGCCGCCGGACTGGCGGTCTCGGTGTTTAGCGACACCGTTCCGGACCCGACCGACACCGTCGTCGAAGCGGGCGTCGCGTTCCTCGACGACGGCGACCACGACTGCCTGATCGGCTTTGGCGGCGGCTCGCCGATCGACACCGCCAAGGCGATGGCGATTTTGGCGGCGGGCGGCGGGAAGATGCGCGACTACAAGGCGCCGTTCGCCGCCGACAAGGGTGCACTGCCCGTCATCGCCATCCCCACCACCGCCGGCACCGGCAGCGAATGCACACGCTTCACCGTGATCACCGACACCGAGCGGGACGAGAAGATGCTGATCGCCGGTCTCGGCGCCCTGCCCCTGGCCGCGATCGTCGATTACGAGCTGACCTTCTCGGTGCCTCCGCGCACCACCGCCGACACCGGCATCGACAGCCTGACGCATGCGCTGGAGGCGTATGTCTCCAAGCGCGCCAACCCGCTGTCGGACGCGCTGGCGCTGTCGGCGATGGCGCTGATCGGCAGCAACATCCGCGCCGCCTACGCCGAACCGCACAACGCGGCGGCGCGGGAGGCGATGATGCTGGGTGCGACCGAGGCGGGGCTGGCGTTCTCCAACAGCTCGGTAGCGCTGGTGCATGGCATGTCACGGCCCATCGGCGCGCACTTCCATGTGCCGCACGGGCTGTCGAATGCGATGCTGCTGCCGGCGGTCACCCGGTTTTCCTTACGTGGCGCCGAGGCCCGGTATGCCGAGGCGTCCCGGCGCATCGGCTTTGCCGAGGTGGGCGACAGCGACGCGACGGCACTGGTCAGGCTGGTCAACGGGCTGGAGGGGCTGAACCGCGATCTGGCGGTGCCGACACCAGGGTCGTTCGGGATCGATGAAACTGCGTGGTTCGGCAAATTGGCGTTGATGGCCGAGCAGGCGTTGGCCTCAGGCAGTCCGGGCAACAATCCGCGCGTGCCGACGGCGGAGGAGATTGTGGATTTGTACACGCAAGCCTGGATCGGGACGGCGGCTAACCGCTAGAGCATTTTCAGCCTGACCTGAAAGGTGGCAGACGTAGCCTTTTCGTCATGGTCGGGCTCGCCTGCATAGGCGTTAACATAATCTGCATAGGCGTTACCATAAGACGAAGGGCGCACGGTCGTTGCCCCCGTGATAGGGTCGGGCTTGGCCCCATAGCTATCGGGATAGGGGGCACGCGGAGCATGGCGTTCGCCCGATTCGTCATGGCCCGGCTCGTCCGGGCCACCCCTGCAAGCACCTGCCGCAACAGGTGGCCCGGACAAGCCGGGCCATGACGGTGTGAGCGTTATCCAGTCAGCCTGAAGCCGCTCTGGCCGCCGGACGGACGCATCCGGCTTACTGCGCCTCCAGAATCGGTGCAGCGAGGATGTCGGGCCACGGTCCGTGGTCAGGGTCGGCAAAGACGATTCGAATCCGAACGAGCCTCGGAGGCGCGGTGTCATGCCAGGCTGCTACCCAGCTCGCACCCTGTAAGGGAAAATATGACAGATCTAGCTGCTTAACCCCGTGAAGAATTTCGGTCGCTATCGCTTGTGCTGGCGGGCCGACACGAATCGCATGCAGATGCGGCGTCCACACCAGCATCAGCCGGCGCGCGCCATCCGCCGCCAGTTCCACATCGGCTCGCCGGGTCGGCAGCCCGGCCAACGCGGCGGGCATCACGCTGGTGAACGTGACCGAATGGGCGGTGCCGGCAAACGTAACGGCATCCCATTTCGAAGCCGGTGCGGCGTGCTCGATCAGGTGCCGCAGCGTTCGCTCCACGCTATCGAGATCCTCCGAAGCCGCCGCCAGCCGAGCCTGCCTGTCCCACCCGAGCAGAACAAAGCGGTTTTCCTGCAGCAGACCGGCCAGCAACAGACCCAGCACGGCCAACACGACCAGAATTTCCAGCAGCGTAAAGCCTGCCTGCGAAACGTCGCCAACAGGCGCGTTTCGCCGGACAGCAACAACCGCAGGCGGGTCCTCCGCGACGGCTAACGCCCGCCTGTTATGGAGTAATATCGGACGACGTGCAGTGGGGCTGCTCATAACCGCTCGGTTCGGCACCCGCCGGAATATAGACGATGTTATCGTCGTTAGGGGTTCCGTCCAGTCCGGCCCGATGCCGCATGCGATAGGAAATGGCGTGATCGGCGCAGGAGGTGTCTCCGCTGACGCCAAGCCCGCCGATGACCTTGCCACCCGAATAAAGCGCCACGCCACCGCCGAACGTAATGATACCGCCGGGAACATAGCCGATGCCGGTGCCCTGGGCCTGGAACAGGGGGTTGAAGGGATTGGAGTTGTTCAACCCGTACAGCGAGCCGCCGGGTTGCGTCGGCGAATACAAATTCGCGGTCGAAAGAGCGAAGGCATCGTTGCTGAACCCGTTTGCCGTGGTGGCCTTGGCGATGGCGATCGCCCGGCTGCCCGGCCACGCGTCACCCGTTACTATCACAGAACAGAGTGTTCCGGCCCGATCGACCACCGCCGACCACATCCGGTTCGGCGAGAACAGGCCGCCATTATGATCCGGCAAAATCACGACCTTGGCGAGCTGGGCCTGAACGTTTGCCAGGGTATCCGAAGGTATATTGCAACCTACCGGTTTATAGTTCTCTGACTGGCCAACGTCCGATTGGGCCAAGCCTGTTGTCGAAGCAAGCATTGCGATGCTTATGGCGGCAAATACTTTGTGCATGGATCCCCCCGCAAAGTCGATTTGTCTTGAACATGAACTTTCGTTAAACGTGCCTCCGGGCCCGCACCGCGTCCACAGCCAAATCATCTGTTCACAGAATACTTATCGGTTCTGAGTCACTGATTTCTTGCGCCGGCAATCACGACAGCAGAGGAAGCTTGCTCAAGCAGGAGCGCAAGCTTGTCTCGCAGGAACGGTCAGTATCGGACTCAATCCCGAAGTGCCGCGCCCCGAACCGGCGAGAGCGGCTTTGTCATCCTGATCGTGCTGTGGTGGCTCGCCTTGCTTTTGTTTCTCGGAACACAGATCGCCACGGCGAGCCGCACGGCAGTATCGCTCTCAGCCAATATTCGAAGCAGTGCTGTCGCGCAGGCGCAGGCCGACGGTGCCGCGAATGAAGCGATCTTTCAGGTGCTCGCGCAACGGTGGAAAGCTGACGGCACTATCCACCTTGTTCAAGGGCGGCAGGCGGTGGCCGAGGTTCGGATCGACGACGAAGGCGCCCGGGTGGATCCGAACGTGGCGCCCGTCGTCCTGATGCAGGCGTTGGCACATCAATGCGGCGTGGCACCGAAGCCGGCGGCTGAACTGGCCGAGGCCATATATGATTGGCGCAGCCTGGACTTGCGGCAGTCGGCCGGGAACGCGGGCGTGGCGAGATACCGCGCGGCCGGATTAGGCTACGTGCCGCCACATGCCAGATTTATCAGCCTCGATGAACTTGGGCTGGTGCCGGGAATGACACCGGAGCTTCTCGCCTGTCTTGCACCTCATATGACAGTCTACGCGCTGTCGGTGCCTGCCTTGATGACGACCAGCGATCCAATGGTGCGGCAAGCGATCCTGGAGGCCTACCCCGACGGGTCAGACCAAGCCGCTGCCGCCACGATGGGGGACGTGCCGGTCATCCGCGTGACCGCGACGGCGCGGGAGGCCACTGGCGCCCGATTTCGGCGCGTGACAGTTGTGCGCGTCGCCCCCGCGGAACCGGATGATAGTTTCGTTTATAAAATTCTGTCCTGGGAGGAAGCACCCGGGTGATCCCGCTGCTCCTTGGTAACATCAATCGCAGAAGCAACCGTCCGTTGCCCCGGGATCCTGCCGCACCAGATGATGGTCAATCCACTCCGCCACCAAGCGCCGGGCCTCGTTCAGCGACGCTTCAGGATGATGGATCCGATACAGCGCGGTGCAGGCCTGGAACGCCGACATATCGTCGGAGCCGATCTGACGCAGTTCGCTGTAGGCGGTGACGACGGCGCGTTCGCACCTGCGGCCAATCGGATTTTGCTGCGCCATGTCCGGTCGCACTCCTTCAGTTGCGAATGATTTGCAGAATATGCGAAGCATAATCATCCTCGTATCGAACAGCAAGCGCGGCGAACCGGAGACTGGAAGAAAGCGGCGCAATGTTGCAGCCTGGCCGGCGAAGACCATGCCGCCACACTCGATCGCGCTTTTCATGCCGCCCGCTCCGGCGCTAAACCCGCACCATGTCCTTATTGGTAATCACCGGTGCCGTCATCCGCTTGGGCGGCCGAACCCTGCTGAACGAGGCGGACCTGACCATCGACGCCGGCCGGCGCATCGGCCTGGTCGGGCGCAACGGCGCCGGCAAGTCCACGCTGCTTCGCGCCATCGCCGGCGAACTGGCGCTCGACGGCGGCGACATGCGCCTGGCCTCCCGCGCCCGCATCGCGACGGTGCGGCAGGAGGCGCCGGAAGGTCCGGACTCCTTGATCGAGGTCGTCCTGCAAGGCGACCCGGAGCGGCTGGCCCTGCTGGCGGAGGCGGAGACCGCAGACCCGCACCGGCTGGCGGAGGTGCATGAGCGGCTGCTGACCATCGGCGCTGACTCCGCTCCGGCCCGCGCTGCCACCATCCTGGCCGGGCTGGGCTTTGACGAGGCAGCCCAGGCGCGCCCGGTGAAGGAATTTTCCGGCGGCTGGCGGATGCGCGTGGCGCTGGCGACCGCGCTGTTCGCCAATCCGGATCTGCTGCTGCTCGACGAGCCGACGAACCACCTCGATCTGGAAGCGACGATGTGGCTGGAGGGTTGGCTGGCCCGCTTCCCCGGCGCGGCGCTGGTGGTGTCGCACGACCGCGGGCTGCTCGATTGCGCGGTGGAGGCGATCGCGCATCTGGACAAGGGCAAGATCTCGCTGACACCCGGCGGCTTCGACGAATTCGTCCGCATCCGTACCGAGCGGGCGTTGCAGCAGACCCGCGCGGCTGAGCGCGTGGCGGTGGAGCGGGCGCATATCCAGTCGTTCGTCGACCGGTTTCGTTACAAAGCATCCAAGGCGCGGCAGGCGCAGGCGCGCATCAAGGCGTTGGAACGGCTGCCGCAGATTGAGTTGGTCATCGAAGACGCCCCTACCCGCTTCGCGTTTCCCGAACCTGCCCGGATCGCCCCGCCAATCCTGGCGTTGGAACGGGTCGATATCGGCTATGGAATCACAACGGTGCTGCGCAACGTTTCGCTGACCGTCGATATGGACGACCGGATCGCGTTGCTCGGATCGAACGGCAACGGCAAGTCCACGCTTGCCAAGTTGCTGGCTCATCGGCTGGCGCCATTGAGCGGAGAGGTGCGGCGCGGACCGAAGCTCAAGGTCGGTTATTTCGCACAGCACCAGACTGAAGAGCTGGTGTCGGAGGAAAACCCGATCGACCATATGGCGCGGGCGCTGCCGAACGCGGTGCCCCCGAAGCTGCGCGCTCAACTGGCTCGGTTCGGACTGGACGCGGACCGCGCCGAGACGCCGATCGCGAATTTGTCCGGCGGAGAAAAGGCGCGGCTGCTACTTGCGCTGGCGACACGCGACGCACCGCAACTGTTGATCCTGGATGAACCGACAAATCATCTGGACATCGACGCTCGTGACGCACTGGTAAAGGCTCTGGCGGACTTCCAGGGCGCTGTCCTGCTGATCACTCACGACCCTAACCTTGTCGAACTGATCGCCGATCGGCTGTGGCTGGTGGCGGACGGGACGGTGCGACCGTTCGACGGCGACCTGGATGATTACCGGGCACTGCTGGTTGAACGGGCGCGTCCGGCCGCCAAGCCCAACGCCATAACGCGCAAGGACGATCGGCGGGAGCGTGCCGAGGCCCGCGCCGCCCTGGCACCGCTGCGCAAGAAGGCACAGGCGGCGGAACGGCAACTCGCGGCATTGGCAGCGGAGCGGCAGCGCATCGAGGCCAGGTTGGCCGATCCGGCTTTATATGCGCCCGGGCGGACAGCCGAAATTACCGCGGCGAACGCGAGGCTGGCGGCGATCACGAAGGAGGCTCATGCGGCGGAGCTGGCTTGGCTTTCCGCGGAAGAAGAACTCGAACTTGCCGGGTTATGATATCGGCGTGGAGATATCTTCGCGCCGGTTTGGCGGATACCATGCGCAATTTTTATTGGTCTTTATCAAATTTTGTCCCTTTAGTTCGGTTGCTCCGCCGCTCCCCGTTTCAGGCCCGCACAAGTTGCTAACATTTTTTTTAGTTGTGCCGCCATCAAAGGATCTTACCGGAAGTTAACTGGTATCGCATGAAACCGATGAGTATGGGCGCACCACGCGAACGTTCACCCGACGGTGACAGAGATGAAACGCAGCAACTCATGGTGCGACATCGGCTTTTCCAGCACTGTCATGACCCCGAGATCGGCGGCCTTGCGCTCGACTTCGGCGTCATGCACGCCGGTTATCAGCAATGCGGGAATATTCACGCCGCGGGCGGCGAGGCGCTCGATCATCTCCAGGCCGGTCATGCGCGGCATATTCTGGTCAACCACCAGGCAGGCGAGGCGATCCATCCGGGCCTCGGACAAAAAATCCATGCCAGATCTATAAGTTTCAACGTGGTAGCCCATAGTTTCGAGCAAGCCGCCGAGGACATCGCCGACATCATTGTCATCGTCAATGACGGCCACGATGCTCGTATTGTCCCTGTCCATGAATATAGAGTCCCCTCAAACGACTGCCCCCGCGGCAACGGCGGTCGGGCGATGGTAGCCGTCCCGCTTGCATCTGACAGCGCACATCGCGCTTGATCACTTGCTATTGTTTGGAACACTCGATAAGTTGCCCACGTTAAAGAGTGTGAGTCGAGCGATCCGGCGCGAATTGCGGCGGGCGACCTAGCCGCACATTTCAAAGTATGGATCGATTAGACCGAATCGTCCTTTAGTTGGTAGTCCAAGGAACAACCGCTCGAGAGCCGAAAACCTGTTACAAAGTTCGAACCCCAACGCCCTTTGCCGGACCGTTGACCGATATCTTTGTCACTTGCCCGGCTCTCTCAATCTCCAGGTGATGGCATTGGCTGAAAACGTTAAACTGCGTCTCGATATCCCGACCGGAGAAAGTCAACAAGACAGGCTGGCGCGCCTGCCTGATCAAAATACGGCGGGTGAAGAAGGGCCAAATGACGAAGCCGAATCGCAAATGCGACGAGCGCTCGGGTTGTTGGGCGAAACGCCCCGGCATCGCACCGAGAACGACCGGGCGGAGCCGGCGATGCGACCCGGCGGCGCGTTCAACGGCGGACTGCACCGCCGGCGTTTCGTCCAGGACGGCGATGTTCCCGTAACAGTGCTGCGGCGCGATACCGGTTTGGACGTGCCGGCAAATCGTATCGCTCCGCCGGTCACCGTCCCGAGCAGCAGCCGGCTGCAGCGAACCGAAGCCGCGCTCGCCGCGGAGACGGCGGCGCGGGAAAGGGCGGAACGCTCCTTGGCCGAAACATACGCCGTGGTGCGCGATCTTCAGACCAAGATCGGTCATGCCGAGCTCGCCAAAAATGAAGCGGTCGAGGCCTTGCGGCGCGAACGTGAATCGATCGGACAGACTCGCTCGGAGGCCGCATCCCTGGAAGCGCGGTTGCAGGAAGCACGGGAACGGGCGGAATTTGCCGAAGATGCGCTGAACGAGTGCCAGGATCAGCTGTCCGGCGAACGTCATGCCCGCAAGACCGCGGAGAAGGCGCTACGCACGGCGGAAGCCGCGCGCGATGCCGCGGAGCAGCTTGTGAGGACATTGTCGGAGGAAGAGCCCGGCCTGCCGCGGGCCGGAGGACGGACAGGCGTCGAACAACCGCGATATGAACCGGCTTACGCGGAGGCCAGGCGCGGGCGCGCTGCAGCCGAGCCTGATGCCGCCGCGGTGTCCACGCGGCGTCAGCGCCCGATCGAGGCCGTGACGCCCGAGGCTGAACCCGAGCCCGTCAAATGGTGGTTGAATACCAAAGCAACCCCGAAACGACGCTGAGTGTCGGAAAATGCCAACCCGCTAAGCGAGACGATTTCAGGGGCTGTCTTGTTCGCCTAGGCCTTCTTTTGCCATCCGGTCTCCGTTTGCTGCCAGTAAGCAAGCGTGTGGCCCGCTGCCTTCACGGTTCTCCAGTGCTCGCGGGCCGCTTCGACCGCGGCCGGATCATTGCCGTCGAATAATGCGAATACGCGATCGAAGCGATCCAATGCGCCTGCTTCGGCCTGCTCAACAATAAATAGATACCGGGCGCCGTTCGCGGCATCCGGCTCGGTACTCAGCCAAATCGGCTGGAGGTCGGGGTCTCCGTCGGCCGCGGTTCCATGCGGCAGCCAGTCCGGCTGCGCCCACAGTGCCGTGCTTAACGCGTCGAGTCCTTCCGCGGTCTTGCCCAGCACCAGGGCACGCTGCCCGGCGGCCAATGTACGGGCCAGCAGCCGCGGCAGCGCCTGCGCCAGGCTTGACCGGGTGAGGTGGTAGAATCCGATTTCGGTCATGCACCCTTAGGATTCATAGTTGTCGGCGAGCAGCCGATCGAGCAGCCGCACGCCGAACGCGGTTGCTCCCTTGGGAACCACGGCGGCATCCTTGGTGCTCCAGGCCATGCCGGCGATATCCAGGTGCGCCCAGGGCTTGCCGTTGACAAAACGCTGGATGAACTGCGCGGCGGTAATCGAGCCGCCGGGCCGCCCGCCGACATTCTTCATATCGGCGATGTCGGACTTGATCAGTTTGTCATAGGCTTCATCCAGCGGCATCCGCCACACGCGTTCGCCGGTGGCCAGTCCGGCCGAGGTCAAACGCTGCGCCAGACCGTCGTCGTTACTGAACAGGCCGGCGTATTCATGGCCCAGCCCGACGATGATGGCGCCCGTCAAGGTCGCGAGATCGACGATAAACTTCGGGTCATACTTTTGTTGAGCGTACCAGATGACGTCCGCCAGTACAAGACGTCCCTCGGCGTCGGTATTGATCACCTCGATGGTCTGGCCGGAGTAGCTTGTTACAACGTCGCCGGGACGTTGCGCCGTGGCGGACGGCATGTTCTCGACCAGACCCACAAGGCCGATGACATCGACCTTCGCCTTGCGGCCGGCCAGGGCGGCCATCAGGCCGATGACCGTGCCGGCGCCGGCCATGTCCCACTTCATGTCCTCCATCCCGGCCGCCGGCTTGATGCTGATGCCGCCGGTGTCGAAGGTGACGCCCTTGCCGACGAACACGACAGGCTTCTCCTTCGCCTTGCCGCGGCCGTTGCCGCCGGCGCCGTTCCAGGTCATGACGACCATGCGCGGCTCGTTGGCACTGCCCTGGGCGACGCCGAGCAGCGCGCCGAAGCCGAGTTTGGTCATCTCCTTCAGGCCGAAGATTTCGACTTTCAGTCCGAGTTCGGTCAGCTTGCGGCAGCGCTCGGCGATTTCGACGGGGGTCAGGATATTCGCCGGTTCGCTGACCAGGTCGCGGGACAGAAACACTCCGTTGGCGATGGCTTCCGCGCGTTCCCATGCGGTCCTGGCCTTGGGGGTTTCCGCCGACAACACCGTCAGCTTCGCCAGTTTCGGCTTGTCCTCGGGCTTTTCCCTGGTGCGGTAGCGATCGAACCGGTAGCCGCGCAGCACGGCGCCGGTCGCGACATCCGCCGCCTGCTGTGCATCCAGCGCGCTGTTGGCGACGGCGACCGATGGCTCCTGCGCCAGGTTGGCGACAATGGCGCCCCCGGCTTCTTCGAAAATCTTGGCGTTCACGTCGGCCGGCTTGCCGAGGCCGACGGCCAGGATGCGGGTCAGATTGGCGCCGGGGGCGAGGATGGCGCAGGTCTTGCCTTTCGCGCCGGTGAATTCCGCCACTTCAAAGGCGCGGGCGATCACCCCGCCGGTGGCCTCGTCGGCCTGTTGCCACAGTCCGGAGGGTTTCTCGCCTTCATAGATCAGCAAGGCGAGAGCGCCGGATTTCGGCAAAGCCGGCTTGGCGAAGGCGATATCGAGCATGGGGGTGATGTCTCCGGACGACTCGGCGGAAAGCCTAAACGTGCTGGGATGACTTTGCCATGTCCGGAGACAATCGTTAATGGCTGCGGCGCATGACGGAGATATTGACTGCCGATGATGGCGGCGTGGCGCGGGCGGCGCGGTTGCTGCGTGACGGGGCGCTGGTCGCGTTCGGCACCGAGACGGTGTACGGCCTGGGCGGCGATGCGACCAACGCCGAAGCCGTCGCCGCCATCTTCGCGGCCAAGGGACGGCCTCGGTTCAATCCGCTGATCGCCCATTATGCCGGCGCGGATGATGCGTTTCGGCACGTGGCGGCGAATGACCGTGCGACGCTGGTGGCGCGGCGTTTCTGGCCGGGACCGTTGACCCTGGTCTTGCCGCGCCGCACCGATTGCCCGGTTGCCTTGCTCGCCAGCGCCGGGTTGGACTCCCTGGCGGTGCGGGTGCCCAGACATCCGGTGACGCAATTGCTGCTGCGGCAGGCGGGCGTGCCGATCGCGGCGCCATCGGCCAACCGGTCGGGGGCCGTGAGCCCGACGACGGCACGGCATGTGCTGGACGGTCTGTCCGGACGCATCGCCGCGGTTCTGGACAGCGGTCCCTGCGCCGTCGGGGTGGAGTCCACCGTGCTCGACCTTATCGGCGAGCACCCGGTGTTGCTGCGCCCGGGCGGCGTCTCGATCGAGGATCTCGAAGCGCTGCTCGGGCCGATCGGCCGCGGTTTGCCGCCGGCGAACGCGGCGGCGGCCCGGCGCTCGCCCGGGATTATGGCGTCGCATTACGCGCCGGTGCTGCCGGTGCGGCTGAACGCGGTAGCTGTGGCGGAGCATGAGGCGCTGCTGGCGTTCGGACCGCCATTGCCGGGGGCGCGGTGCGTCTTTCAACTCAGTCCGCGAGGCAGCGTGACCGAGGCAGCGGCGCATCTGTTCGAGGGTCTGCGCTGGCTGGATGCGGAAGGCCGCCGAACCGGCGCGCGCGGCATCGCCGTGATGCCGATTCCCGAGGCCGGCCTCGGCCTGGCGATCGCCGATCGGCTGGGACGGGCGGCGGCGCCGCGGGGGGAGGCTTAGCGGCGGGCCAGGCGCCGCGCGGTGTGCAGCAGCATCTGCCGATCGGCCGGGTCGCAGGCGCGGTAGAGGCGCAGCAGCGCCAGTTCGTCGCCTTGCCGCGCCTCGGCCGGGGCGCGCTTGTCGTCGCCGTGGACGAGATACTCCACGCTGACCTGGAGCGCCGCGGCGATGCGGGTGAGGTTACCGGTGATCTGACCGGTGCGTCCGGTTTCCCATTGGGCGACGGCGCTGCGGGAGACGCCGATTTGACGGGCGAGTTCGTCCTGGGTGAGGGAACGGTCGGTACGGGCGGCGCGGATGCGGTCGCCGATGGAATTGGGAGTGGGCATGGCCGTTAGTTATACTGACCGTGATGTACATGTCCAGGAAATCTTTCTGGGCGGTTGGGGGGCCTGCCGACAGGTCCGGGGGAAGCAGGTCCCGGGCCGGTGGCTGGCCGCGGGCGCCCACCGCACTAACGCACTGCCGGTCGACGGTCGTGCGCCTTCACACGGGCCGGGCCGACGGGGTTCGATCCACCGCGCTTCGACACGGAGAAGCGCGAGGGCCGCCGAGGGCCGTTGAGAAGGCAAGATAAGCCGGGTTGCGGCGGGTATGATCGACACGGCCGCCGGTCATCGGCGCGTCGCCAGCCAGCCTGTGAGTTGGACTTCCAGCCTGGTTCCGAACAACTCCGCGGCCCTCGCGCTTGTCGTTCCGCCTCCGCGGTGAAAGCGGTGCCGGCAACAGGTTCGGCCTCGAAGGCCAGCCTGTTGTTGTCGTGGCAGCAGCACCGCTGCCAACGGCCGTGCCGCCGGCGCGGACGATTTTCCCATCAATGATGTTATTTCTGTTGACAGCCCGCGTTTGTTCTACTAACTAACGCCGCGTTCACTCAATGTTCTCGACGCGGAGCCGCCAATGCCTAGGAAAATCGTCTGGACCGACGGACAGGACACCCAGATCCGCCGGCTTCGCACCGAAGGCGCAAGCTGGGACATCATCGCCCTTGCGCTCGGCCTCGCCCGCTGGACCGTGATCGAACGCGGGCGCGCCATCGGCGTGGAAAAGCCGCCCGCCAACGCCGCCGCCGCGCCGGACGAGTCCGAGCGCATGCCGCTGCCAGCCGGTCACGCGGACAGTTGGTGCGTCATCAACCGCGACACGATCCTCAACGGCGTGCCGTTCCAGACCCCCGGCAGCATCCGGTGATCGCCACCCCCGCATTCCCTGACGGAGCAGACCATGACCAGCGCGCGCCCATCCGCCAAGCCGGCGATCCGGCCGGTGTTGACCAACGGCTATGACATCGACGCAGATTTCGTGATCTACCGGTTGGAGGAGGCCGGCGCGACGTTGCTCGCCCTGCCGGGCACCGGCTGGTCCACCCGGCTGCGCAGTTCCTCGCTGGAAATCGTACGCACCGCGCTGGAATCCTACGGCTGGAGCGAGGCGCGCATCCGCCCCGGGGTACCCTCGGCGGACAAAATTACCCGCATGGACGAAGCCATGAGCTGGATCCCGCTGATCCCCCTGGACCGCTACGTCCTCCGCCGCGTCGTCGGCGCCCGCAGCCTCGTTCACCCCGTCACCGATCGCCATCTGTTCGCATGGAGGCGGCTGGGGAAGGCGCTGGGGGCCGATCACAAGGCGGTCCAAAGATGGCATGCGCAGGGCATCGGGATGATCGTCCAGGCGTTGAGGGCAGCCGGATAGGCAATAGCTGCTCATTCAAAAACACCGCTTGCGGTATCCGGAGTCGGCGTGCAGGGTGCCACCGACGCAAGATGCGATGTGCCGGAAATCGCGGCACGTGCAAAAAATTGCGCGCGGGCGTGGGCGCCCGGTTCGGTTCATCTGGCGGGGCGCGCAAGACGCCCGTTTTCGACACGGGGGAAGCATGGCTACCAAGGGCAATTTCCGCTGGTTCATTATCTTCCTCCTTTTCTACATCACCGTCGCGAACTACATCGACCGGTCCGCGATCGCCTTCGCCATCGGCGGCATCAAGACCGAGCTTGGACTGGATGCCGGTGCCATCGGCCTGATCCTCGGTGCCTTCGGGCTGGGATACGCGGTTACCACCTTCCTCGGCGGCATCGCGGTTGACCGGTGGGGCGCCCGCGCGGTGCTGCTGGTGGCGGCGCTGTTGTGGACGGCGTCCATCGGCGTCACCGGGTTCGCCGGCGGATTTCTCACGCTGTATCTGGCGCGCACCGTGCTCGGCATCGCGGAGGGTCCGAACTTCCCGGCGCTGACCGGCGCGGTCAGCCGCTGGCTCGCGCCGCAGGAGCGCGCCATCGCACTTGGCAACACGCTCGTCGCCGTGCCGATTGCGCTGGCCATCGGCGCGCCGGTGTCGACGCAGTTGATCAACGCCTTCGGCTGGCGCGGCATGTTCTTCGCCCTGACGATCATCAGCGGCATCTGGGTGCCGCTGTGGCTGATTTTCTTCCGCAACGAACCCGCGCAGTCCGCCTTCCTCGGCGATGCCGAACTGAAGCACATCCGCGGAGGCGTCGAGGCGGCGCGCGACCGCGATGCCGGGCATGTGCGCCATGGCGTCACCGACTGGAAGCTGCTGCTGACAAACCGGACGCTGCTGGCGAACTACTGGGCGTTCTTTGTGTTCGGATACTTCCTGTTCTTCTTCATGACCTGGCTGCCGAACTATCTGTCTCAGACCTACGGGCTGAACGTCAAACAGGTGGGCCTGTTCGCCATCCTGCCTTGGGCGAGCGCCGCGGTCTTGCTGGTGGCGTTCGGCTACCTGTCCGACTATCTGCTCGCGCGCACCCGCAGCCTGCGGATTTCCCGCAGCCTGCTGATCGGGGTCAGCCAGTTGCTGGCCGCGCTGGCAGTGATCCCGATCGGCTTGACCCACAGCCTGCCGGTGGCGATCACCTGCATCACCATCGCCGTCGCCTTCAGCATGGGCGCCAACGCGTGCTACTACGCGGTGAACGTCGATATCGTGCCGGGCCGGGCGGCAACGGCGCTCGGGATCATGGATACGGGGTTCGCGATCTCGGGCTTCCTGGCACCGGCCATCACCGGCTGGGTGGTTGGAGCGTTCGGATCGTTCCAGTATGCGTTCCTGCTGATGGCGGGGCTGGCGCTGTCGTCCGTGCTGGTGGTGCTGCTGTTCCATCGCCCCGACCAGGATCGGGCGGATCTGCCGACAGGCGCCGACACCGCCTGGCGGGCGGCGGCGGATTAGGTATTGGGCAGGGCGTTTCACGTCACGACCATTGGTTTGTATGTCCGCGGATACGGGACGACCGCTTCGAACCGGCAAGGAGTCTCGCCACCGAATCGAAAAGCTGATTGCCCCGCCACCGCCGCAATCACGGTTAAAGGCGCCGCGGATTGCGGCCCATGAAAACGGGGCGCTGCGTTGCTCCTTAAATTGGCCGCGGAAGGTCCGGCGTGCTTGCCATATTGGTGCGTCAGTGTTATGAGGGGGCATATTTTTCGGCAGTGGTATGGTATCTTTGCCGGATTGACACTGACTCGCTACCGGCCGTGATTGTTTCACTCTGAACGGATTGCGCGTGTTCGTCGACGGACGCACCCTGAACGGCAACACGCTGCAAGCCGATCTCTGCATCGTCGGCGCCGGGGCCGCGGGCATTTCAATGGCCCTCGAGTTCGCAGGCTGCACGCTTAAGGTCGTGCTGCTCGAGAGCGGCGATCTCGACATCGACGAGCAGACGCAGGCGCTCTACGACGGCGAGAACGCCAGCTTCGTCGAATTCCCTCTGTCTACCGTCCGCTTGCGGTATTTCGGCGGAACAACCAACCATTGGGGCGGCTTCACACATCCGCTGAGCGAATTCGACTTCGCCCCCGTCCCTTTTACCCCGTGTCCGGCTGGCCGATCGCACAGCGTGACGTTGCCGCCTACTATCCCCGAGCCGGCGTGCTCTGCCAGCTCGGCCGGATGGATTACGACGGTGTTGAGAGCTGGCAGCGGCAGGCTGGCTTCGTGCCCTTGGCGCTGCCAGGGGCTACGATCGTGCCCGCGGTCGGGCAATTCAGCCCGCCGACACGGTTCGGGACCGCCTATCGCCAGCAGCTCAAGCTCGCGGCCAACGTCACCGTCGTGTTGAACAGCAACGTTCAGGACCTGGTCAGCGGCCCCGACGGAACCCGCATCGAGACTGCCGGGGTGAAATGCTTCGGCGGTGCCGCTTTTGTCGTCGCCGCCCGCCGCTTCGTTCTCGCCATGGGTGGGCTGGAGACCACGCGCCTGCTGCTGCTTTCGCGCCGGCACCAGCCGCGGATGCTTGGCGATGGCCATGACATGTTGGGCCGTTGCTACATGGACCATCCGGGGCTTTCCGGGGGCCAAGTGCAGTTCTCCCCGTCCGCGCCCGACATGGGTTTTTTCACCGACTACCATGAGGTCGGCGACAGCCGGCTTTATGGCATCTTCACCCCGCGCCCCGAGGTGGTCGCGCGGGAGAATATCGGCAACTTCCGTATTCAATTGTTTCCCGTTGACCTCGTCCCCGGCATCGAATCGTTTCACGCCCTGGCCACGACGCATCCGGATCCCGGCGAGTTGAGCCAAATAGGCTACCATCTGGGTAACGTTCTGGTGGACATCGACCGGGTGGCCGACCTTGTCTATAAAAACGCCCTGCACAGAAAGCTGGGCTTCCTCGGGACGCCAGTGCCGGAAGTTGTGCGCGGTCGCGGCGCGCTAATTCATGTCAGCGCCGAACAGGTGCCCAATCCGGACAGCCGCGTGGTATTGTCCGACCAGTTTGATCCGTTCGGACAGCCGCGCATCAAGCTAATGTGGCAAATCAGCGATGCGGATCGGAGAACGCTGACCCGCTCGCTGGAGCTTTTTGCGGCCGGCATCTCCGCCGCCGGCCTCGGCCGGGTGCGGCTGGAGCGCGAAGTCGGCACGCCGGGCATGGATTGTCTCGTGGAGATCGCCTGCCACCACATGGGCACCACCCGCATGTCGGTGGACCCGAAAGACGGCGTGGTCGATCCTGACTGCAAGGTACACGGCGTCCGCAATCTCTACATCGCCAGCAGCAGCGTCTTCCCGACCACCGGCTGGTCGAACCCGACGCTGACCATCATCGCGCTCGCGCTGCGCCTCGCCGATCACATCAAGATGCAGGACGGTTGAGCTGGCATGATCGACCGCAGGACGATGCTCTTTTCCTCGGCCTCGCTTCTGGTCGCGGTCTCCATGCCCGGCGCCGCGGCGACGGACGCCGGCGCACCGCGGCACTGGCCATTGTGGAGCGCACTCGACCATCCGGGGGAGTTGGTGGCACTTGGGCGAAAGTACGAGCGGCTGCTGCCCGACTTCGGTACGCGATCGGCGGCGGCGCTGGCCAGCGAATTGGGCGCGAGGCTGCACCTGGCCATGGAGAGCGACGCCGCCTCTGTCGCCGCCGCCCTGCGAAGGAGCATGGCGGCAGATTTCCGCCGCGAGGACGTGCGCGCCGTCGATGGCTGGATGCTGTCGGCGACGGAGATCCTGTTGGCGACGGTGGCGTTTCGCGCCTTTGCCAGCGACGAAGCGGAGGCCGAGACCAGATGACGCGCTGCCGTTCGTTCGAAAACGGTTCGATCGCCATGCATTTCTGGCCAGCCTTGCTGTGGACGGGCGCTTTGGGCGTCGTCCTGGCGCTGCGGCTACTCAAGCAGGCACCGGTGGGTGGCGCGGCCGATCTCGGCTGGGCTGCCGTCTCCGCTTGCCTGCTCTCCGCCCTCGCTTTCATTCCGGCCGCGACGCTCGCCGCTGTGCTCGGCCGCTGGTGGCGCCGCGACTTTTCGCAACGTTGTGGCGTGCTGTCGCTCGCTATGTTTGTCGCATTGGCCGCGCTGATGATCCTGCAGGCCTAAGCCCCAAGCTATCGAGCATCATCCCATGACAAGATCCATGTCCGCCTACCTTGATCTGATTCGGGTCCTCGCAGCGCTGATGGTGTTCTCGCGGCACTTCTCCTTCCGCCAGATCAGCGATGGGCGGCTGTGGCAGGTGGCACCGTTCGGCCACTCCGCCGTCGTATTGTTCTTCGTGCTGTCCGGCTATGTGATTGCTTTCGTCACACTCGGCCGGCGCGGTTCGGCGCACGATTACGTGCTAAGCCGCGCCGCGCGGGTGCTGTCGGTGGCAGTGCCAGCACTACTGCTGTCGATTGTTTCGTACACGGTTTGCGTTGCGCAGGGCTTCGTTATTCCCCAGCCAGATGGTTGGACAACGGTCGAGTCACCGGCGCTCAGCTTCGGCCTGGCTGCCCTCTATCTCAACGAGCTCTGGAACCTGCATATCGGCGTGCCGACCGACGGGCCGTTCTGGTCGCTGGCCTATGAAGTCTGGTACTATGCCCTCTTTGGCATAGCGGTGTTCTGCCGCGGCGCCGCACGTCTACTGCTGCTCGCGCTCGCCGCCCTGGTGGTCGGGCCGAAGATTCTCTTTATGTTGCCGATATGGCTGATGGGCGTCGCCGCGTGGCGCTACCGCGAGGCGCTGCCTGAGCACTGGGCGCCCCCGCTGTGCGCGGGCGCGCTGCTCGTCCTGATCGCGCTAAACTACGGGGTCAAGATCGGCGCCTTCGCCACCATGAGCAATTCCTGGTGGCCAGAGGAATACAGCATCTTCGATCACCTTGCGGGGTTTGCCTTCGCGCTCCACCTGATGGCGGCGGGGCGGATGAGATCCGTGCCTGGATTTTCCGGCCGCCTCGGGCTGGCGGTCAAAACAGCGGCCTCGATCGGTTTCTCGCTGTATCTGTATCACCTTCCCATCCTCGAAATGCTTGCCGCTACCTTGCCGGGCCGCAGAACCAATCCAGCGCGGCAGCTCGCCTTGCTGCTGTTGACCGGCCTGCTGGTCGTCGCCCTCGGTCTGGTGACCGAGCGGCGGAAGAATGTTGTACGCGGCTTGCTGGAAAGCACGTTCTTGCGCGCTAGCCGGACGATACGAGCGGCGTGACCGCGCTGGCTTGACGCAACGGTGTGCAGAAGCTTGCCCGGGGCGAAGGCCGGTGGCCGCAACTGACCGATATGCAGCCTGGATCTCGGCCGCTTAAATGCCAATTCGATCTGCCAGCACACCATCACTGCCTTCGCCCGCAAAAAAACCGGTGGCGGCGACGGTGCCCAAACGTCAATCTCACCGCAAATATGCAATAACCTCGCAAGTGCCAGCTTAGCGCAGGTCGCTGGTTGTCCGTGCGATCCGTACCAAAGTCCTGCTTGCAGCGTTTTGTTGCTATGCCGAAGAAGTACTCGAGGTATGATGCCAGCACTGCCTGTCACGACGGCTGCTTGTGGATCGGGTCCACCCAGAAAACGGCCTCCGGCTTCTCCACCGGCTCGATGTCCAGATTGACCACCACCGCTTCATTGTCACTGCGCACCAGCACGCATTCCAGAGTCTCATCGGTGCTGGCGTTGATCTCCTGATGCGGCACGTAGGGCGGCACGAAGATGAAATCCCCCGCCTCCGCCTCGGCGACAAATTCCAGCTTGTCGCCCCAGCGCATGCGCGCCTTGCCACGAACCACGTAGATCACGCTCTCCAGCGCGCCGTGGTGGTGCGCGCCGGTCTTGGCGTTCGCATGGATATTCACCGTGCCCGCCCAGATCTTTTGCGCCCCGACCCGTGCGGCATCGATGGCGGCCGCGCGGTTCATGCCGGGAGTCTGCGGCGTGTTGGTGTCCAACTGGTCGCCCTTGATCACCCGGACGCCGTTGAACTTCCAATCGACCGTCCCCGCCGCCGGCGGATGATCGTGGCTCATGTGGCTTCGCTCCGTTTTGCGCGGAGCCTTAGCCTGCGGCGACGAACTTCTCCAACCAATGGATCGTGTAGTCGCCGGCCTGGAATTCCGGATCGTTGACGATCCGCTGGTGCAACGGAATCGTCGTCTTGATTCCCACCACCGCGAACTCGTCGAGCGCCCGCCGCAGCCGGTTGATCGCCCCCTCCCGCGTTGGCGCATGCACGATCAGCTTGGCGATCAGGCTGTCGTAATACGGCGGCACGAAATAGCCGGCATACAGCGCCGAATTCGATCCGCACGCCCAGCCCGCCGGGCGCGTGATACGCCGTCACCCGGCCCGGAGTAGGAACGAATGTGACCGGGTCCTCGGCGGTAATTCGGCACTCGATCGCATGCCCGTCGAACGTCAGGTCGCGCTGCTCGTAGCCGAGCCTCGCACCCGCGGCGACGCGGATCTGCTCGCGCACCAGATCGACGTCGCACAGCATCTCGGTCACCGGATGCTCCACCTGCAGCCGTGTGTTCATCTCGATGAAGGCGAACTGTCCGTCCTGATACAGGAACTCCAGCGTACCGGCATTGCGGTAGCCCAGCTTGCGCAACGCTGCCGTCGCGGTTTCGCCCAGGGCGTCCCGCTGAGCCGCGCTGATCGCCGGCGATCCGGCCTCCTCCAGTACCTTCTGGTGGCGGCGCTGCAGGCTGCAGTCGCGTTCCCCGAAATGCACCACGTTGCCGTGGTTGTCGGCCATGATCTGCAGCTCGATATGCCGGGGCTTGTCGAGGTACTTCTCCATGTAAACCGCATCGTTGCCGAACGCCGCGCGCGACTCGGTGCGCGCCAGTCGATATGCGTCCTCAAGTTCGGACGGGTCCTGCGCGACCTTCATGCCGCGCCCTCCGCCGCCGGCCGCGGCCTTGATCAGCACCGGATAGCCGATGCGGGCGGCAACCTCGCGCGCCGTCTCCAGATCCGGCAACGCGCCATCCGAGCCGGCGACCAAGGGCACGCCGACCGCCGCCATCGCGGTCTTGGCGGCGATCTTATCGCCCATCATGCCGATATGCTCGGCCGTGGGTCCGATGAACGTCAGCCCGTGCGCATCCACCATATCGGCGAAGCCGGCATTTTCCGACAGGAACCCGTATCCCGGATGGATCGCATCCGCCCCGGTGATGGACGCAGCCGACAGAATAGCCGGAATGTTCAGGTAGCTGTCCTTGGCGGGCGGCGGCCCGATGCAGACGCTCTCGTCCGACAAACGCACATGCATCGCCTCCGCGTCGGCCGTCGAATGCACCGCGACGGTCGAAATGCCCAGCTCGCGGCAGGCGCGCTGGATGCGAAGGGCGATCTCGCCTCGATTGGCGATCAGGATTTTGCGGAACAACGGCTCATTCCAGGATAATCAGCACTTCGCCGTACTCGACGGGTGCGCTGTGCTGCACCAGGATCGATGCGACCGTGCCGGATTTTGGCGCCTTGATCTGGTTGAAGGTCTTCATCGCCTCGATCAGCAGCAGGGTCTGTCCCGCCGTCACCTGTTGCCCGACGGAGACGAACGACAGCGCCCCCGGTTCCGGCGACAGATAGGCAACGCCGACCATCGGACTGGTCACGGCGCCCGGGTGCTCCGCCAGATCCTGCACGACCGGCACCACCGCGGCCGCAACCGGCGCGGGCGCAGGTGCCGCGGCAACCGACGCCACCATGGTCGCCGGAGCCAGGTGGCGCACGACTCGGATCCGGCTGTCCTTGTCGGCGATCTCGATCTCCGACAGGCCGGTTTCCACCAGCACCGCGGCCAGAGCGCGGATCGCGTCGGGATCGATGGGAATACGGGTCAACTCTGTTCCTCCAAAAGATCAGCCATCGCCTGCAAGGCCATGGCATAGCCGCGGACGCCCAGGCCGCAGATCACGCCTGTCGCCGCCAGCGAGACATACGAGTTGCGGCGAAATGCCTCGCGCCGGTGGATGTTGGTGATGTGGACCTCGATGACCGGCAATTCGGTCGCCAACAGCGCATCCAGCAGCGCGACCGAGGTCGAAGCGAAGCCGGCCGGATTGATCACGATCCCCGCCGCACGGCCGCGGCACTCCTGCACCCAGGTCACCAATTCCCCCTCGCCGTTGGTCTGGCGGAAGTCGATCGCCAACCCGACTTCCTCCGCGGCCTCGGCGCACAGCGCCTCCACGTCGTCCAGCGTCGCCCGGCCGTAGAGGTCGGGCTGGCGCAGGCCCAACATGTTTATGTTAGGCCCGTTCAGCACAGCAACCAACGGCCGGATCGCGGAATGAGGCATAACGACCGCGCCTAGCATAGGCAACGCCCGCGGTCCAATGCCTGTAAGGAAGGACAGGGCTCCGCCCTGGACCCGCAAAGGGCCGGCGGCCCTTTGATCCCGTTTATTTTTGGGCGGTTCCAGGGGGCGTCGCCCTTGGCGGGGTGCGGGGCGGATTCCCGCGCTTGCCTTCCCGGCGTTGCCGCCGGGCGGCGCGCGTACCATACTAGCGGGATGCATGGTTCTGTCACGTTGACCCTGAATGGCGAAACCCGGGTGTTCGACGGTTCGGCGGACGCTCCGCTGTCCGTCGCGGCATTGCTTGTCGCGATCGGCCTCGACACCCGCAAAGTGGCCGTCGAGCGTAACGAGGAGATTGTCCCCCGCTCGCGCTACGCCGACACCTGGCTGGCAAGCGGCGATACGCTGGAGATCGTGCATTTCATCGGTGGAGGCTGAGCATGGACGGATCGATCACGGCTGACGACACCTGGACGGTGGCCGGCCGCACATTCCGGTCCCGGCTGATTGTCGGCACCGGACGCTACAAGGATCTGGAGGAAACAGGCCGCGCGATCGAGGCAAGCGGGGCGGAGATCGTCACCGTGGCGCTGCGCCGGGTGAACCTGTCTGACCCGAACGCGCCGATGCTGCAGGATTACGTCGACCCGAAGAAGTACACGTACCTCCCGAACACCGCCGGCTGCTTCACCGCCAAGGAAGCGGTTCGCACCCTGCGCCTGGCGCGGGAGGCCGGCGGCTGGAACCTGGTGAAGCTGGAGGTGCTGGGACCGCCGCCGCTACTCTATCCCGACATGCCTGGCACGTTCGAGGCGGCAGAGGCGCTGATCAAGGACGGTTTCGAGGTGATGGTCTATTGCGCCGACGACCCGCTGGCGGCGAAGCGGCTGCAGGACATGGGCTGCGTCGCGATCATGCCGCTCGGCGCGCCGATCGGCTCCGGGCTGGGCATCCAGAATCCGGCCATGATCAGCATGATGATGGAGCAGGTGACGGTGCCGTTCCTGGTCGATGCCGGCGTCGGCACGGCGTCCGACGCGGCGATCGCGATGGAGCTGGGCTGCGACGCCGTATTGCTGAACTCGGCGATCGCCCATGCGAAGAACCCGGTGCTGATGGCGCGGGCGATGAAGGCGGCGATCGAGGGCGGGCGGCTGGCGTATCTGGCCGGTCGCATGCCGCGCCGGATGGGGGCGGATCCGAGCAGTCCGCTGACGGGGTTGATCCGGTAGCGGATGGCCGCTGCGGGCAGCGCCGTCCCCCGTGTCATGGCCGGGCTATCTACGACTTGCAGTGATTGCCAAGGCAAAGTCGTAGTTGGCCGCCGAGGCGTGGTTCCCTCACCGTCATGGCCCGCCTTGTCCGGGCCACCTATGCCATCACGTGCCGCGACCGGTGGCCCGGACCAGCCGGGCCATGACGAATGTGAAAGAACTCAAGGCTCCGCGTGGCCCCTTATCATGACAGCCATGGGGCCAAGCCCGGCCAGGACACACAGGAAACGCGCTCGCCGAAGCGGTCAGGCATCCGCCTACACGTAGTACTCCGCCAGCGGCGCGAACCCGTTGAACTTCGTGCTGGCGTACGTCGTGACATACGCACCGGCGGACAGCAGTTCCACCCGGTCGCCGCTCCTCAGCGCCAGAGGCAGCCGGTAGTTCGACGTCTCATACAGGATATCCGCCCCATCGCAGGTCGGGCCGGCAATCGCCACCGGCCCCATCGGCGACCCGTCATGCGGTGTGGCAATGCGATACCGGATCGCCTCGCCTTCCGTCTCCGCCAGTCCGCCGAAGCGGCCGATATCGAGATACACCCAGCGCACCGGATCGTCTCGGTCGCGCCGGCTGACCAGCACCACCTCGGCCGAAACCAGCCCGGCATCGGCGACGATGAACCGGCCCGGCTCGATCAGCATCTCCGGCAGCGCGTTGCCGAAATGATCGGTCATCGCCCGCATGATCGCATCGCCGAACCGGTCGATCTCCGGCACGTCGTCGCGGTAGCGGGCCGGGAACCCGCCGCCCAGGTTGATCATGCGCACATTCACCCCGGCCTCGGTCAGGTCCGTGAACAGCATCGCCACCTTGCCGATGGCGGCCTCATAGGCGCGGGTCGCGGTCTGCTGGCTGCCGGCGTGGAACGACAGGCCGTACGGATCGAGGCCAAGCCCCGCCGCCTCGGTCATCAGCTCCCGGGCGGCTTCGATCGTGGTGCCGAACTTGCGCGACAGCGGCCAGTCGGCACCCTCATTCTCGACCCGGATGCGGCAGTAGACCCGGGCGCCGGGGGCGTGGCGCGCCAGCTTGTCCAGCTCCTCCCGCGAGTCGAAGGCGAACAGGGTCACCCCGACCTGGTGCGCCCGTCGAATCGCCGAGACTTTCTTGATGGTGTTGCCGAAGCTGATCGCCTCCGCCTGCGCCCCGGCTTGCAGGCACGCCTCGACCTCCTCGATGCTCGCGGCATCGAATTGGCTGGACAGGCCGACGAGCCGCTCCAGCACCGGGGGGGCCGGGTTGGCTTTGACGGCGTAGTAGATGTGCGCCAGCGGCAGCGCATGCGACAGCGCGCGGAAGTTGGCTTCCACGCGATCGACGTCCAGCACCAGGCACGGCGTCGCCGGCTGGTGCCGAGCCAGGAATTGGGCGATTTTCGGGGTCATCGCGCCGGGCCTCCCTCAATGCTCACCTGTGCAGGCGATGAGCGTAGTTAACGAAACGGTCGAACGAACCAGCGACCAAACGATTGCCAGAACGCTTGACGTCGTTGCGTAACCCCGAGGAGACGTCACCACGGAGGGCCAGAGGCACGTGCGTTGCTGCGTGCCGCCCCCATAGAACCCACGTCCCCCTCACGCAACCCCGAAATGCGGACCGGGGTTCAAAAACCGCTGCCGCCATGCCACATGAATATCGTCGCACACATAGCCGAGGTGGCCCGTGCCGAAAGACGGATTGTCGGCCGAACCGGGCCGCGACAGTTGGTTCAGTGTGTTGAAGGATACGCTGCGGGCGAGCACGACCGACCGCATGTCGCTCGCGGCGGCGGGATGCGCGTTCTACGCCATGCTCGCCCTGTTTCCCGCGATCAGCATGCTGATTTCGATGGTCGGCCTGGTGCTCGACCCGGTGACGGCCGAGCATCAGTTGACCGTGCTGTCCGGCCTGCTGCCGCCACCAGTGCTCAGCCTGATCTCCGACCGGGTGCATCAGCTTGTTTCGCAAAGCGGCGGCAACCTGAGCGCGCATCTGCTGTTCAGCTTCGTGCTGACGTTCTGGAGCAGCTCGACCGGCAGCAAATCGGTGCTGTCCGCGGTCAACGTCGCCTATGACGTGACCGAGCAGCGGCCGTTCCTGCGGTTCCAGGCCATCGGCCTGTCGATGACGATGGTCGCCGTGCTGTGCGCGGTTTTGGCCATCGCCGTGCTGGTGGTGCTGCCCACGGCGATCGATTTCCTGGGACTGGGCACGCTTGGCGGGCGGCTGATCCCGGCGGCGGGGATGCTGATGCTCATCGGCTTCTTCTTTGTCGCCATCGCGCTGCTGTACCGCTACGGCCCGTCGCGGGAGCCGCCTTTGCACCGGCGGATCGCGGCTGGAGCGGCGCTGGCGACCGCGCTGTGGCTGATCGCTTCGGAACTGCTGACGTTTTATGTGTCGCGCATGGCGAGCTTCGGCGCGACCTACGGGTCGCTGGCCGCGGTCATCGGCGTGATGATGTGGCTGTATCTGTCGGCCTACGCGGTGCTGCTGGGGGCGGAGCTGAATGCGCGGCTGGAGGAGACGGGTGGAAGCGCTTCTGTTGAACAGCAGTCAAGTCTGCGGCAAACCTCGTCATAGACAATCTCATCGGCATGGGTCAGCCGCGACAATGCATCGGCGATTTCCGGTTTCGCCAGCAAGTCCGCATAGGTATTCGGCTTGGCGGCTGTAACATTGAGCCGCTTCGGCGGTGGCGGTTCACCGAGTTCCAGCAGCGAATATAGTATGCGGAGCGAGGTCTCGTATCTCTCCGCGGTCCCGACAAAGGCAAATCGGTCCAGGCTTCGAACCGCTTCGGCTGCCAAACCGGATACGGTCAGCCAAGGACCAAAAACGTTCTGCCGCTGACCATCGATGCCGCCGAACTGGCCACCCGCGAGCAACCTGGCCTGAACATTCCAGGTCGCGCGACGAATGATAGGCTCTTTCGAGCGCAAGAACTCATCGAGCGAGAGGTTGGCGACGGCGTCGAGAAATTGACTTTTGGCGGACCTCGATCCCTGCTTCCAATAAAAGTAGCATGACAAAAGTCGCTCTTTCGGGGCGCGGAGCATCGTAAACGCGCGCAGAGATGTAAAGATTTCCGACAAAGCCGACGGGCTGATATGCCCTTCGAAGAAGCTGAAGCGGCGAAGTTGCGCCGCTGAGAGATTTCGTACCTGCCACTCGAACTTTTCGGGGCAAACGATATCCGCCGGCAACCGGTCGTGGATCTGATCTGCCAAAGCCTCACCCGCGGTCTTGTGGATCCGCATGAACAGGGTCGGTTGGCAAACCACGAAGTCCTCCCGGAGAGGCCACCCGGGCGGCGGCCGAATGATCGGTTCGTCACGAGCATCCTACGAACCGGAGCGGCGGTCGGGCGATGTAGAATTTCCCGACCAACCGCTTAGGGGGATCGATGCACGCGGCTAAGCGCTTATCCGGCGGAGTTCTTGATCCGACGGCGACGGCCTAAGCCTAGCCCGATCAAGCCCGTCCCAAAAACGGCCAAGCTCAAGGGCTCCGGGACGTCAACCCCAGAAAGCGTCATCTCAAAGGCGTTGCCGGTGACGGACGTCAATGCGGTTCCGCCCGGCGCCGCCACATGGGCGTTATACAGCGTAGGATCGGCAACACCGAGATTGAAAATGGTTCCGGATGTACGCTCCCACGCGGCGGCTGTCGTGGTGGACGCGGACGTCAACGCAATCCAGTACGTTCCGGCCGCAAGAGTTTGATCAAACGTCAACGTCACGTTGGTGGGTGAAATCCCCAGGCTCGAGTAGGCGACGGTTCCAATTTCGGTGGGATCAGTCAGCGTTATACCACTGTGTGCCGGAAGATTCGATGACCCGTTAGCCACCAAATACACCATGATTGAACCGGAGTCGGAGGCGTAGGTTGAATTGGCCAGCCTCAGAGTCAGTGACTCCAGCGTCATGGCGCTGGCCAGGATAAACTCCTGGGCGTCGGGGGAGCCGCCCTGCGTATTGGCAATCGGGCTGTGCAAGGCGACGTTGTTATAGTCGCTGATTATCGAATTGAAGATTGTGGTCGCATTGGCGGAGCCGGTCATAAGCAGGCATGCAAGCCCGGCCAAAGAATATCGCAGTGTCATCGGTGACTCCTCGTCGCCCCAGGTTAGGTCCAGCCATAGCTTTCACGCAAACGACATGCCAAGCAAAAAGAGTATCCGTTTTCAAAGCATTAAGCCGAAGGCTTTCCGCTTGGATGCCAAAAATGTAAAGTTTTCCGACACTCTGTCGGGAGGATCGCGAAGGCATTCGTGAGTTTTCGTGATTGCGCTTCGGTGGCCGCCTGCAATTTGGGGCAACGGCACGCGGCGGCATGGTCAACCTCAGGCGATAGCGTCGGGTGCGATCCGGGAGTCGTTAAACGGGACAGGCGCTGTCTCGGTGAGAGGCTTGCACGTCCGGGTTGTGTTTGAAATACCAGTCCGGGTTGAGTTTGCGTTTCGGCCCGCGCCACGTCGACGTACCGACGAAGGTCAGCATCCACGTCTTTAGCGTGTGCAATCAGGGGCATGGATAGCGGGCATGCGCCCGCCAAAACGCGGTGGCGACCGTGCCACATGTCGAACTCAACGCGGAGCTGTATAGCTCTTGAGCAGATCTGACCGCGGTACCCAGTTCGCCATGACGCGGGTAGAATTTGGTTGATTTGCGGATGTGCGGCTTTCGAGGATGTTTCAAGCCAGGTTGGGATTGAAGGAACCGTGGTTTGGCGGCCCGGCGCCACTTCGATGCCGCGGCGAAGCGGCTGGATATCGACATTTCGTCCGACCGGCCCGTTCTCTGCGCCTGTGGGCCCCCGCGCCACGCCAGGTCCGCACCGAGATGAGATCGGCGTTTCATCAATGCAACCACGAAGCGTCTGGCACAGGCGAGATCGCCTTCGACAGGTTCCGTGAGAACGTCAACGAGGAGGCCGACGACCAGATGCCCGTGGCGCTGGCTTTCGCGCCGTCGTTGCCGCGCTGACAAGGAGCCCTTAAAATCCTCTCACGCCTCGTGGCACGGCATGGATTGACCACACAGGGCGAGCACAACGCGCCAGGTCATCGGGACTGGCAACCAGAGGGAGTGGCATCGAAATGCCGCTAGATGAGATTATCCTCGTTCGGCGCCGGTCCCCCGACTGGCGGAGCTTGGCGTCCGACCACGAATCTGGCCTACCTATTGATGCCTCCCGATACAGACCTCGGGTTGACGTCCCCGGGTTTCCGGCGGACATTGGCGCCTGCGTTCAGATCTGGAACGACATTTTTCCGTTGAATTTCTTTCGGTGCCGTCAAGTGCTAACTGAAATATCGGAGCGTACTCTACGGCAGATCAGCAATGCCATAATGATATCGGAGGATGAAGTATGCGATTTGCCAGGGATGATTACGAAACCGCAGTCGCTCCTGTTCTTTTATGACGATGATGATCTATTCGCACCCAATATGTTCGACCATCTGGCCGGCGTTGATTTTGGCCTTTGCGATATTGCGGTTTTTCCCCTGGTCCGTCTTGGAGAGGAGATTTTCACGTTTGTTCGCAACGACCGGCCGGCGCGCATGGTTCTCGGTGAACGCCGGAATTTTGGCCATCGGTTCCAGACGAACAACTATGGCATCTCCTCAAGGATCTCCGTGTCCGGGCATCTTGCCCATCTGAAAGACCATGTCCTGGGGTCCATTTATGCGAATCAGCAAAACCTCACCGATACCTATTTCGACATCTTGATCAGCGCAACGAACAAAACGCCTTGCTCCGCGAATATCATCGGCGGATTACCTTCGAACAAACAAAACTATCGTGCCTTCATCCGCCGCTATGTCGACAACCTGCAACGGTTGACATTACCGCCTGGACTTGAATGGCTGGCTACACCACTTAATGAAACGATTCAATTATTCGGTGATATATAGGTCCCAGCTCGGCTATTTCCATGTGGCGCTGCCATACCCGCCCGCAGTCCCCAACGCGATTGGATCACGCCAGCGGATTGCCAGGGAACGACGGCAGCGGACCAATCTTGTCAAGATAGAGCCTTATATCATCCGCGTACAGACTTCCGACCAGATCGATAGTCTCGTGCGTAAAGAGGCTTCGTGGATCGGGACAATCACCAAGCCGTTTTAGTCGGGTGATCTCTTGGACCGGCGTTCTGGAATGATCGATATCAGCGGGCAGCAGTCGATAACGTTCAATCCCATGCGCCGTGAGCGGCCGGGCGTCCACGACCTCGAGCCCGGCCCGGGCTCTGATCGTCTCCACCGCAGCGGGAAAATTCTCAATCGAGAAATAGTCATCGTAACAAGCATAAACGAGAAAGTTGACCTGGGGGCGCCAATGCATGTTGTCGGCACGAACTGCCGCGTCACTCAGGAAATGTACGAAGTCGTCGAACGTGATTTGATCGAGGTTCAAGTCCGGCGCAACAAGTTCCCGCAGCCGCAGAGCAGGCCGGGACTGCCCAACGATCTTGTCAAGGAAGCAACTGGCCAATCGCAGGAATGGGTTTCTCAAAATTACAAAGGTGTAAGTTGCACGGATCAAATCATTGAGGCCCGCGCTGAATGTATCATTGTTCGTATGAATCCACTCGATATCCGACCCATCCGCGATACAGCCATTTGCGATTGCCAATGAAAGCCGCATCGTAGAGCATGCGTTTTTTGGTATGAAGGTGTATATAGCACCAGAATTATAGACGCTAAGCGCATGCGATGCCGCGAACTGATGCTTCCGGTTGAATTGCAAATCGCCCATCTCCGAGCGCGCATAGTTGAGAAGGCGATACCGTATCATCAAACAGCCCCAAACATTGTCACTGGCTGGCGAAAGCCGTAGTCACGAACAGCAGCTTGTGAGGTCTCAGCCCTGATCACGGCACCGCCACGGCAAAGCCGGCGTTCCGGCCTAGCACTCGCACGGAGGACTTCTCGTGCCAACGCTGCCTGCGACTCAATTCTCACGCCTCCCGTCATGTATCGGATACTCGCGCAGCGTCGTGCAATGGATGGTCACAACCGCCGGCCCGGAAATACCAGTCCAAGGCACCTCAGCCGAACCATCGGTCCAGCGCCACACGGCTGCACCCTTCTGTTCGGCGTCGTGCCAACCCGCTGTCAGGCCCGGATGGTCGGCTGCGATCACCACGTCGCCCGCCTCGGAGCGAATGGCGATCTTGGTCACGCTGACGCCCAAACACCGATTGTCGGTCCGATCGGACGCATGCGGACCAGCGAGATTGCCGGACCGCGAAACCAGGCGGACCCGTTCCGCACCCGGCGGCACCACAAAGGTAAAGGTTCCATGGTTGACGGCCGTCGGACAAATGGGCGCACCATCGGCCGATAACCGTACCCCGGCGTCTTGGGATGTCACCACGATATCAGTCGCACCACCACATGGTTCCGGCAATTCGGCTTGTCCCGACCGCACGGCCCCGCTGGCGTCGCTGTCGGTGATAGCCCGCCTGGCTTTATCGACAGGCGCTACGTTCGCATCGCCAGGGCGGTCCGCAGCAGCCCCCGCCGCTTCGTAACCAAGTTCGCGGATCAGGTTGCCGTAGCTGTCCTCGAAACACGCGATCTGCGTCGTTGACAACATGTCGCGCCACTTGGAAATCGTCCGGGAACTGATCTGTGGCCGTTCCAGGATCGCCGCGTCATCCATGCGGCGGATATCCTCCGAACGAGCCACCTCCAACGCCGCCTGACTCTGCTTTATGGTCAGGCCGAAATAGTCGAATATGCGCAGCATCGCGCCGTCGAAGTCCATCATCACGTCTTCCAGCCTGACATCCAGCGCGTTGACACCATTGCGCGCCCACTCCTGCATCGTCTTGAACGTGCAGGCCGTATAGCCGCCGAGTTCGAAGTCGAGGCCGTCGGTCAAGGAGCGATCAAGCAGGTTCCTCTGATAGGACCGACCACCCAGCCGTTCAAGATAGCGGCGCTTCCAGTCTTCGGGCCAATGAATCATTGAATAGTTGACCCGTGGCCACCCGATGGGGGGCGTAGGGTCCAGATCGGAGTTGCGACACCATGGCTCATCGCAACGCAGGTGGTACAAGTAGCCGGATACCCAGATATCGCGCGGATCACGGATCAGGCGAATGGCACGGTACGGCCACCCGATGCCACCCCGGAGCATGGAGTGCGGCAGGAGAACCACGTCGGGTTTGGGGTCGAGCCGCTCGACCAAGCCGTAGTGATTTGCTAACTTCAGACCCAGCCTTTCAGTGACTTTCCTCATAACATGGAAAAACAAGCTGGTACCGGACTTATGATATGAGAAACAAATTAGTTGCGGAGAAACACGCGACACTCCCTGTAACTCCAACCCAGGCTCGGCCAGGAACACCCAGCTTGTTTTTCGGCCGTCCGATGATCAACCCACGTAACATGTTATCCATAAACCTTATACCGTTGCCACGACAAGCCGCATGTTGGCCGGCGAGATCGATCCGGCGATGGCTAAGCCAGATTGTGGTCTGCCTCGTGCCCGAAGTCGGCCGCTGCCGGCTTCGCCGGTTCGTTCCGATTTTTTTGTTGAACCGGGCGCTCCGTCAGCTATACGCCCGTGGGTACGGGACACCAGGAGAACGTCCGTGACCGAACTCCATTGGCTGCCGGCGATCCCCGACTGGCGTCAGCGCCTCCGGGCCCTCCCGGGCGACCCGGCCACCGCCTGGGACAATGCGGTCGCCCTGGCGAACGCGCGGCTGAATTTCGTGCTGACCAACGCCCTGGACGAAACAATCCGCCGCGTCCTGCCGGCAGGTCCGGAGACGCTGGCCACCAAAAAGGTCCGGCTGGCGGTGCTCGGCTCCTCGACGCTGACCCATCTGCTGCCCGCCATCCGCGTCGCCGGCCTGCGCCGCGGCATCTGGATCGACACCTACGAAAACGATTACGGCCAATACTTGCAGGAACTGTCGGACACCGACTCCGCGCTACACGCCTTCCAGCCCGACGGCGATCCTGCTCGCGCTGGACGCGTATCACATGACGGCCGGCGTCACCGCCGCGATGGATGCGCAAGACGCCGACGCCGCGCTGCAGGAAATGACAGGGCCGCCTCACGGAGGCCTGGCGCCTGGCGCGCGAGGCGTTCCGCTGCCCGATCATCCAGCAGACCATCCTGCCGGTGCATCTGCCAATTCTCGGCGGCAACGAGCACCGCCTGCCCGGCTCGCGCGCCCGGTTCGTGACGCGGCTGAACGCGGCGATCCGCGCGCATGGCGGAGGCGGAAGGCGTCGATATCCTCGCGCTGGACGACCGCGCCGCCCGCGACGGCATCGGCAAGTGGCACGACCCCGCCCTGTGGCACCGCTCGAAGCAGGAAGTCTCGCCCGCCGCCGGGCCGCTATACGGCGATCTGGTCGGCCGCTGGCTGGCGGCGAAACAGGGCCGATCATTCAAGTGCCTGGTGATGGACCTGGACAACACGCTGTGGGGCGGCGTCATCGGCGACGATGGGCTGGAGGGAATCGCCCTCGGCCAGGGCAGCCCGCTCGGTGAGGCCTATACCGCATTCCAGGAATACGCCCGGGAACTGAGCCGACGCGGCGTCATCCTCGCGGTGTGCTCGAAGAACGACGAGGCAAATGCGCTCGAACCGTTCGAGAAACATCCCGACATGGTGCTGAAACGAGGCGACATCGCCAGCTTCGTCGCCAACTGGCAGAACAAGGCCGACAACCTGCGAGCGATCGCGCAAGAGCTGAACATCGGCCTGGACGCTCTGTGCTTCATCGACGACAATCCGTTCGAGCGCAACCTGGTGCGCCAGGAACTGCCGATGGTCGCGGTGCCGGAAGTCTCGGACGATCCGACGGGGTATCCGGTCGCGCTGGCCGACGGCGGCTATTTCGAGGGGCCTGTCGGTCACCGAGGAGGACCGCGAGCGCACCAGCCAGTATCAAGGCAACAAGGCGCGCGAGGCATTGAAGGCGGCGGTGACCGACCTGCCCTCCTACCTGCGCGGCCTGGAGATGCAACTGGTCTGGAAACGCTTCGACAAGATCGGCCTGCAGCGCATCGTCCAGTTGATCAACAAGTCCAACCAGTTCAACCTGACGACCCGCCGCTACACCGATGAGGATGTCGTTGCCGTCATGGCCGATCCGGACGCGTTCGGCCTGCAACTGCGGCTGACCGACCGGTTCGGCGACAACGGCATCATCGCCATCATCATCGGGCGATTGCGGGAGAACAAGGATCTGTACATCGACACCTGGCTCATGAGCTGCCGCGTGCTGGGACGCCAGGTCGAGCCGACGACGCTGAACCTGATCGCCCGGGAAGCCGCGGCAGCTGGGCGCGAAGCGGTTGGTCGGCGAGTACATCCCGACCAAGAAGAATGGCATGGTGAAGGATCACTATGCCAGACTGGGCTTTACGGTTATGCAAGCCGATCCGGCAGGCGGGAATCTGAACGTCCTGGATCTGGCGGGCTTCGCGCCGGCCGAAACATTCATTCATGTAGTCGAGGGCTAGACCAATGGCGACCGAAGCCGAAATCTACAGCGCGCTGAGCGAAATCTTCGCCGACGTGTTCCTGCGCGACGATATCAAGCTGTCCCCGGAACTGACGGCGAAACAGGTTCAGGGCTGGGACAGCTTCAAGCAGATCGAGATCATCATGGCGAGCGAGGAGAAATGGGGCATCAAGTTCAACACCCGCGAACTCGACAGCCTACGTTGTGTCGGCGATCTGGCGAAGCTGGTTGGGGCGAAGACGGCGTAGTTCGCCGCCGATAGCGCCCCCCGAATCACCCCTCCAGCAGGTGCCCCAAAGCCCGCAACGGCCGTAAATCGTCGCAGATGATCTTGGTAATCGCCAACAGCGGTACCGCCAGGATCGCTCCTGCGAACCCCCACATCCAATACCAAAAGATCAAAGCCAGCATCACCGCCACAGGATTGATGGTGAACCGGCGCGCCAGCAGCATCGGCGTGGCAATCTCGCCTTCGATGATATGGATGCCGAGATAAAGCCCGACCGGCAGCAACGCCCACCATGTCACGCCCAGCGCCAGCACGCTCGCCATCAGAAAGATCACGATCCCGACCATCGGCCCCAGGATCGGCACGAAATTCACCACGAACGCCACCGCTCCCCACAACACGGGATTCGCGACGCCGCACACCCACATCTCCAAACCGGTCGCGACGCCGACGAGCGCGTTGATGCACGTCACGGTCAGCAGATAGGCGGAGACGTTGCGCTCGATATCGGCGGACAGCTCTACCGCCTGACGCTTGTCCTTGAAGCGCGGCAATACCTCCACCAGCCGCCGCAGGAAGGTTTCACCCGAAACCAGCAGGTAGAACAGCATCAGCAGCGTGGTCAGCAATCCCGCCGTCGCGGTGGCGGTGCCGGTGAACACCGCGCCCATCACGCTGGCCGACTTCACCGCCGATGCCTGAGGCCCCGCGCCGGCCGGGCCCCCGGTCAGCGTATCAAGCTGATGCATCATCCCCTGGACGGTATCGATCGGCCCCCTCAGTACGGCAAAGCTGTCGCGCAGTTTCGGAATCGCCTGCGGCAGCTTGCCGGCCCAGTCGGTGGCTGGCCCGGCGAGCATGCTGATCGTTCCGGCAAACGCCAGCAGCACCAGCAGCACCGTCAGAACCGCACCGGCGGCGCGCGGGATGCGGAACCGCTCCAGCAGGCGAACCAGCGGCTGCAGCAGGATCTTCAGCACCAGCGCGAGCACGAGCGGCAGAACGATCTCGGAGGTAACATACAGCACCGCGAAACCCGCGAAGACGAACAGGCCGCCGAGGAAGATCGTCTTCGGATCGGTTGGCAGCGGCATGTCCTCGTCGTCCTCGACCGCGGCCTTGAACGTCTTCTTTTCGGTCACCGCGCCGACGGTATGATCGCCGGCCGAGATGAACTCGCTGCGTGTCTCCGCCGCGACGATCCGGTCGTCGGGGGATGGCGTTGTCGTTTCGGTCATGACCGGGTGCGCCTTCGCCCGTGGATGGGACGCGATGCTTGGCCGTTCGGCCAACCGCTATGGAGACAATCGTTTTAAGCGCGACAGGTTACGCAGACACCGATCACCTTTCTGGTAGCGATCCGGAGGGATGTCACGCCGGCTTGAGTTGCCGCACCAGCCTTTTTCGTCATGGCTCGGCTCGTCCGGGCCACCTACTGCCGCACCTGCTGGCGGGGGTGGCCCGGACGAGCCGGGCCATGACGGTATTGCGACACCCGAAACGCGTTCCCAGCCAGCCTGATACCCCGCTAAACGATGGGACCTTTGATCTCGCGCGTCAGCTTCTGCCGCATTGCCTCGGCAAAGTCAGCGTACGCCCGGCAAGTGACCGCGAACGCGCCAGGGCCGCCGATGACCTCGCCGACGTAGGACGCAAGCAGATCCGGCTCCTCATGCAGAATGCACAAGCCGTTGATGGTGATATCCGCTGCCACCATGCGGTCCCGGATCGGCCCCGGAGCGATGCCGTCGTTCGATCGCCCGTCGCCGATGACATTGACGATATTCCGTTTCGGCACCGCCGGAACCCGCGCCAGCAAGGTCAGCGACGCCAGCAAAGCCTCGCCGATGGCCGTCGCCCCTGCCCTGACCGTGCGCGGCATGTTGTCCACGCCATCGGCGAAGGCCGCCAGATCCGCCGCCGAACCGATGCGGGTCCAGGGGGTGATGATGTCCTGCTGGCCGGCCCCGGACCACAGCAGCAAGGACAGGATGCTGGACCCGGTCAGGCCCTCGACGACAGCCGGGTCGCGCAGAGCCGCCGCCATGCCGCCCGCGATCAGGCCGAATTCCTCGTAGGTGACGCTGGCGGAGCCATCGACCGCCAGCACCATCGCCAGATCGACCGGGTCTTCGGTCAGCGCCGCGGCTCGATATTCGGCAGGAAGGCGGTCATCAGGCCGATCAGCGGCAGGAAGGAACAGACCTGATAGACCGTCTCGATCCCGGTCACGTCGGCGATGCGCCCCAGCGCCGCCGCCCCCAGTCCGCCGAGACCGAAGGAGAACCCGAACATCATCCCCGCCACCAGCCCGATTCGTCCGGGCAGCAGTTCCTGCGCATAAACCACCATCGCCGAGAAGGCCGAGGCGAGGATAAGGCCGATGACCACGCTCAGGATGCCGGTCCACAGCAGGCCGGCATATGGCAGCATCAGCGCGAACGGAAACGCCCCGAGGATCGAGAACCAGATCACCGGCTTGCGGCCGAAGCGGTCGCCGATGGGACCGCCGGCAAAGGTGCCGGCCGCGACCGCGCCGAGGAATGCGAACAGCATGTACTGGGCGTGCGGCACCGACAGGTTGAACTTCTGGATCAGGTAGAAGGTGTAGTACGAACTGAGGCTCGACGTGTACACGTTCTTCGAGAACATCAGCACCAGGATGACCCCCAACGCCATGTAAACCTTTGCCTTGGGCAGCGGCGACGCGAGTGCCGGCGCGGTTGCGCGGCGTCCCCGGCGAGCCAGCATCGAGGGATGGCGCGCGTACCAGGCGCTGATGTTGGTCAGCATGACCATGGCCAGCAACGCGGCGGCGGAGAACCAGGCAATGCTGCCCTGGCCGCGCGGCACAACGATCAGCGCCGCGAGCAACGGCCCGATGGCCGAACCGGCGATGCCTCCAAGCTGGAATAACGATTGCGCGAAACCGTAGCGGCCGCCGGACGCCATCCGCGCCACCCGGGACGATTCGGGATGGAAAACGGACGATCCCAAACCGACCATCGCCGCCGCGAGCAGGATCAGTGGATAGGAGTTCGCGACCGACAGCAGAAGCAGCCCCAGCAGGCTGCTGGCCATGCCGATCGGCAGCGAAAACGGCTGCGGCCGCTTGTCGGTCACCAGCCCGACCACCGGCTGAAGCAGCGAGGCGGTCAACTGAAACGCCAAGGTTATCAGCCCGATCTGGCCGAAATCCAGGTGATAGGAGTCTTTCAGGATCGGATAGATCGCCGGCACCAGCGACTGGTTCATGTCATTCAGAAAATGACTGAGGCTGAGCGACACCAGGATCGCCATCGTTGTCCCGCTCGCGCTCGGGAGCGCCGAAGCGCGGGACAGGGATACGGACGGGTTCTCGCTCACGGGCAATCCTTGGTCTGGGGCGGGGAATAGTATGCGCAGAGCCTCCGGGTCCACCCATGCGCCCGGTGGGGATCAGGTATCTCCCGTATGGCAATTGGCGAGCAAAACCACCTAATTTCGGGTGCATTCAGCGATCAAGTACACCGTGTCGCGCCGGCACTGGTGGCGTGTCTGCGTGTTCGGAGGTTGCACGGTGTCATTATCCCGCAAAGATGTGCGTGGCGCCAAGGCTTTTGCCGCACCGCTGCTGGGGGTGGTGTTGCTGGTCGCTTGCTACCTGATATTGGCGGAATGGGAGCAATTGCCCACGCTGATCAGCACTACCTTCGCGGCGGTGCACTGGCCGATTTGAGGTCGCCAGCCCGCTAGTGGCCCAACGCGGCGCCCTTGGGCATCTTTGGCAGCAGCAGCGTAACCGGCGCGACACATAAAGCCACCCAGCCGAGAATCCAGAACACATCCAGATAGCTCATGACCGACGCCTGCGCCCGGACGATCGCATCGACCGGGGCCAGCGGCACGTTCCAGCCGTAGCCGTTGTAGGCGGTGATGTGCTCCGCCAGGCGCGCGTGGTGGAACTGGCCGCGTTCCTCCAGCATGTTGGTCACGAACGACACGCCGAAGCTGCCGCCGAGGTTGCGCATCAGGTTGATCAGCGCCGACGCCTCACTGCTGCGGGACGGCGGCAGTCCAACATAGGACACCGCGCTGATCGGGATGAACATGAACGGCATCCACATCACCTGCGACATGCGGATGCCGGAAATACTCCAGAAACCAACATCCAGGTCGAGATTCGAGGCCCTCAGCATCGACCAGGAGACGCCCAGGGTTGCCATCAGGATCAGCCACTTCGGCTGGATCACCCGCCCGGTGACGATGCCGACCACCGGCATCAGCACCAGGGAGGCGATACCGCCGACGCCCAACGTCAGTCCTGCTGTAGTGGCGTCGTAGCCCATGAGCGTCTGCGCGAGTTGCGGCAAAAGCTGCGTCGTGCTGATCAGGATGAAGCCCACCAGGAACATCAGCCCGCAGCAGATGCCGAGGCTGCGGTAACCCAGCAGCCGGATATTCACCACCGGCTGAGGGTGCGCGATCTCCCAAAACACCAGCGTCAGCAGCGACACGAAGCTGACCGCCGCCAAGGTGGAGATGACATGCGAGGAAAACCCGTCATCCAGTTCGAAGCGATCCAGGAAGATCTGCAACGCGCCAAAGCCCAGAACCACCAGGATGAAGCCGAGCACATCGACATTGAAGCCTTTCGCCAGCAGCTCCCGCCGCTCCCGCTGTAGGGTCTCGGGTTCCACCACCAGCCAGCCGACAAGGAACAGCGACAGCATCCCGACCGGCAGGTTGATCAAAAACACCCAGTGCCATGACAGGTTGTCAGTCAGCCACCCGCCCAGAACGGGGCCGATCGCCGGGGCGCTGACCACGGTCAGGCCATACAGCGCGAACGCCTGCGCGCGTTTCTCCGGCGGGAAGGTATCGGCGAAAATCGACTGCTCCGTCGGTGCCATGCCGCCGCCTCCGACGCCTTGCAGGACCCGCGCGATAATCATCATCGTCAGCGAGGTGGACATCGCGCACATCAGCGAACTCAGAGTGAACAGCGCCACGCAGATCATATAGAACCGCTTCCGTCCCAGCACATTCGCCAGCCAGCCGCTGATCGGCAGGACGATTGCGTTGGAGACGAGGTAGCTGGTCAGGATCCAGGTCGATTCGTCCTGGTCCGCAGCCAAAGTGCCGGCGATATGGCGCAGCGCGACATTGGCGATCGTCAGGTCGAGCACCTCCATGAAGGTCGCGATCGACACCACCCAGGCGATCAGCCACGGATTGCGGTCCCCCGCGGCCGAGCGCGGCAGTAACGGGTTCGCCACGCGTCAGCGCACCCGGACGGAGGGCACCACCGACATGCCCGGCGCCAGCGTGTAGTCCTTCACCCGCGGGTCATCGAACACGATCTTGACCGGCACGCGCTGGACGATCTTCACGTAGTTTCCGGTCGCGTTCTCCGACGGCAGCATGCTGAACGCGGTTCCGGTGCCGCCCTGGAAGCTGTCCACCTTGCCGTGGAACGTCACAGACGGCACGGCGTCGAGCCACAGATCGACGTCCTGCCCCGGCCGCATGTCCGCCAGTTGCGTCTCCTTGAAGTTCGCGGTCACCCAACGGTCGTCCTGCACCAGCGCGAACAGCGCCTGCCCCGGATTGACATAGTTCCCGGCACTGACGGTCCGGTGCGTCACCAGGCCTGCGACCGGCGCGGTGATCGTGCAGTATGAAAGCTGAAGTTCCGCCGCCCGGGTGTTCGCCTCGGCCTGCTTTAGCGACGCCTCCGCCGCCAGCACCTGGGCCTGAGCCGCGCGGACCTGCGCCTGCGCACCGCCAACTGTCTGCCGGCTCGCTTCCAGCTTGGCCTCATCGGAGTGGAAGGTCGCGGTCGCCGCGTCGATCTGCTGGCGGGTCACCGCGTGAGGATCGATCCTGGTAAACCGGTTATAGTCCAGCCGCGCCGCCACCAGATCGGCTTCGGCGACGCGGACATTGGCGGCAGCCTGATCGACGGCCGCCTGCTGCACCGAAACCTGCGCCTGCGCCTGCTGCAACGTCGCCTCGGCACTGGCCTGCTGCCCGCGCACCTGGTCGAGCTTCGCCTGGTAGTCGCGCGGATCGATCAGCAGCAGCACCTGCCCGGCCTCGACATGCTGGTTGTCGGCGAACAGCAGCTTGGTCACCTGCCCGGCGACCCGCGAGGCCATCTGGGTTGTGTAGGCGTCGATCGAGGCGTCGTCGGTGGTCTCGAAATGCCGGGCGTTCAGCCAGTACCGCCCGCCGGCAAGGGCCGCGGCGATCAGAACCAACAGGCCGAAAGCAAGTCGCGGCCAGCGCCGTGCCCGCGGCCGGGCGGCGGGACGGGAAGAGCCCGCGTCGGCGGGCCGAACATCCTGTAGCAGATCGTCCATCGGCGAAGCTCCGTCAGGCGGTCGTCAGGTCCGGCCATTGACCGAACCGTTCGGTCATTCTAACCCCATCCAGATGCCGCCGATCGGCGCGGGCTGTCAATGCGGAAGGATACTGTGTCCGATGGATGCCGGTATGTCGCTCAGTCCGGAGAAGCGGGCGCAGATCCTGTCCGGCGCGGCTTCGGTTTTTGCCGCCGATGGATATGAGGGCGCGAGCATGGCGCGCATCGCCGCCGTGGCCGGGGTGTCGAAGGGAACGCTGTATAACTACTTCGACAGCAAGGCGGCATTGTTCACCGCCTATGTGGCCGAAACCTGCGAGCGCAGCCTGGCGCGGGTGTTCGACCAGGCTGGCCACGACGGCGATCCGGCCGTTGTGCTGCGGGACATCGGCACACGGATGGTGCAAGTCATGCTGTCCGACGCAGGCCTCGCGATGTACCGCGTGGTGATTGCCGAGGCGGCGAAGTTCCCTGACCTCGCCCGCGGCTTCTTCGAGTCCGGCCCGGCTCGGGCGGCCGGCTTCATGGCGGACTGGCTGACGGAGGAAACGCGGCGCGGCCGCCTGGCCGTAGCCGATCCGGCGTTCGCGGCGGAGCAGTTCCTGAATCTGTGCCAGACGCGGCTGGTGCTGCGCCGCAGGCTGGCGATGCTGGCGAACCCTTCGGAGGCCGAGATCGACCGGGTAATCGAGGCGTCGATCGGGATGTTTCTGCGAACCTACGCGGCGGTGTAGGCGCTTCGAACCCTGTCGGGGTCTGCGCCGCATGGCGACACATCGGCGCCGGAGAGTCGAAACGCAAACGCGGCGCGATCGAGTGGCTGGCCTGGACGGTGATGACTTTCCGGGCCGCGTTTTGGCGTGGCGAATGCAGGAATTTCGACCGCAGATGACGCAAATGCACGCAGCTCGAAGCGGCTCTGACGCCACAGCGAACGCGGCGGCGGACGGTGGCCGCTGATGCCGAAACATCGATCTGCGTGGATTTGCGACATCCGCGGTTCCGCTTTTCTTGCGGAACCGCGATCGAGCAAAACCGGCAATGAGAGGATAATTTAACCCCTGTGCGACGTGCCCATAGGTCAATCTACGGCGTTCGATGAAAGTTGTGCTACGGCAGAGCGGTCTCAAGCCAGACAGAAACTACGGTAGCGGGGCCGATGACGATGCCGTGCGAGGGACAGTCTCATCGCCTGGCGGGTCGGGTCTTCCGCTGGTGAACTGACTGGAAACACTCCCCCCGTCATGGCCCGGCTTGTCCGGGCCACCTGTCGCGGCAGGTGCTTGCGGGGGTGGCCCGGACGAGCCGGGCCATGACGAAAGGGCTACGTCCGCCGCCTTTCCGGTCAGGCTAAAAATGCTCTAGTCGGCCATCCGCACAGCGCTATACGTGCGGACTTTCATGGGAATGTCACGCATGTTGCCAGCCATTTTCGTTAGCCACGGGCCGCCGACCCTTCCGCTGGCCGATGTGCCTGCGCGCGATTTCCTGCGCGGTCTGGGCATGCAACTCGGGCGCCCGAGCGCCATCGTCGTTGCCTCCGCGCACTGGGCAACCCCGGAACCGGCGGTCAGCACGATCGCGCACAACACCACTATCCACGATTTCTATGGCTTCCCGCGGGAGCTGTATCAACTGCGCTACGATCCCCCCGGCGCCCCGGCGCTCGCCGCCGAGGCGGCCGCTCTGCTGACCAGGGCCGGCCTGGCCGCGGGCATGGATGCGACACGAGGCCTCGATCACGGCGCCTGGGTGTCGCTGATGATGATGTATCCGGAGGCTGATATCCCGGTGTTCCAGATCAGCATCCAGCCGCATCTCGGCCCGCGGCACCATTTCGCAGTCGGCAAGGCACTGGCGGAGCTACGGGAACGGAACGTGCTGATCCTTGGATCAGGGTCTTTCACGCACAATCTCGGCCGCTTCCGCGGCGCGGCGGTGAATGCTCCGGCGCCGCCGGATGTCGAGGCGTTCTCCGACTGGCTGGGCGAGGCGATCACCGAGGGCCGCACCGCCGACGCGCTGCACTACCGCACGCTCGCGCCATACGCAGTCGAGCAGCATCCGACCGACGAGCATCTGCTGCCGCTGTTCGTCGCAATGGGAGCCGCCGGGAAGGGCGAGCTCCTGCACCGGTCGGCCATGCACTCCATCCTGCGGATGGATTCATTCGCGTTTCAATAGCCCTGGTCAGCCGCCCCGAATAGCTGGCGCAACGTCGGCTTGTGCACCTTGCCCGTCGCATTGCGAGGCAGCGCGTCGGTAAACACCACCGAATGGGGCAGTTTGTAGCGGCCGAGGTTTGCCGCACAATGCGCGATCACCTCGTCTTCCGAGAGTGACCGATCCGGCTTCAACACAACCACCGCGCGGCCGACCTCGCCCCAGCGCTGGTCGGGGATGCCGATAACGGCGGCCTCGGCAACCGCATCATGCTGATACAGCACGTTTTCGACTTCCGCCGGGTAGACGTTTTCGCCGCCCGAGATGTACATGTCCTTCCACCGATCGACGATAAAGTAATAACCATCGTCATCGACCAGAGCCGCATCGCCGGTATGCAGCCAGCCGTCGGTAAACGCCGCCGCGGTCACCTCCGGCTGATTCCAGTAGCCCTCGGTGATGTTCGGGCCTTTCACCCACAACTCGCCGATTGTGCCACGGGGAGCATCAGCGCCGTCGTCGCCGACGACCCGGGACTGCATGTGCAGCACCGGCTTGCCGGCCGAACCGGCCTTGCGGACGGCGTCCTCCTTGTCCAGCACCAGCGCCAGAGGGCTGGTTTCGGTCATGCCGTAGGCCTGTTGCAGGATCGCACCATGCTCCTTCCAGACCGCCAGGATCGCGTTCGGCGTGGGCGACCCGCCGATACCGGCGAACACCAGCCGGCTCAGATCGGTTTGCGAGAAACGCTTGTGCTGAGCCATGAACTGAAAGTTCGCCGGCACGCCGAGCACGTGCGTCACCCCGGCGGACGGATCGCCGATAAGCTGCAACGCCTCTCCGGCATCGAAACTGCGCATGATCAGGACCGTGCCGCCGACCTGGAAGACAGGGTAGGAGAAGACGTTCAGTCCGCCGGTATGAAACAACGGCAGCAATCCCAGGAACACCGTGGAGCGCGCGACCCCTGCCGAACTGATGCTGTGCACGGTGTTCCAGAAATTCATCCCATGCGTGATGACCACGCCTTTCGGCCGTCCAGTCGTACCTGATGTGTAAAGAATGGTCGAGATGTCGTCCAACGCCGCCGCAACCGGATGATCCAGCCGCGTGCCATTCAGCGCGATGCGCTCGAACGCCTGGCCCAGCGACAGGATCCGGCCGATCCCGAGATCTTCCGCCCGCGCGGAGAATTCCGGATCGTACACCAGCAGGGCCGGCGTGCAGTCCGCCAGGATCGCCTGCAGTTCGGGGTTCGCCAGCCGCCAGTTCAAGGGCACGAAAATCGCGCCGATACGGCCGCAGGCGAACTGAACTTCGAACGTATCGGTGGTGTTGGGCGCCAGCACCGCGACACGGTCGCCCGGCGCAATCCCGAAGCTGGACTGCAACGTTCCGGCCAGCCGGGCAATCCGGTCATCGAATGCCTGATAGCTGTGCCGGCGTCCCGTCGCCAAATCGACGGCAGCGAGCGAGTCCGGCTGCCGCATGGCGTGATGCGCGATGGCGTCATAATACGGAATGGACATGATCAGGCTCCGCTTCGGGTCAGGCCGAAGGAATACGAACGGGCAACGCGGTAATCGAACGCAGCAGATTGGAGTAGCCACGCTCCGGCTGCCCGGTGATCTCGATCATCGGCAGATCCCGCTTCAGGATTTCCTCCCACAGGATGGTCAGTTGCATCTCCGCCAGCCGGTTGCCGACGCAGCGATGGATGCCGAAGCCAAACGACAAATGCTGCCGCGGCCTCGGCCGATCGATTATGAAGTCGTCCGGGCGTTCGATCGCGTCCTCGTCCCGGTTGCCCGAGATGTACCACATCGCGACTTTCTCGCCTTGCCGGATGGTCTTGCCGGCGATTTCGGTATCTTGCAGGGCTGTCCGCCTCATGTGGATGACCGGCGTCTGCCAGCGGATGATCTCCGGCACCATGCCCGTCACCAATGCCGGGTTGCGGCGCAGCTTGCGATACTGGTCAGGGTACTGGTTCAGCGCCAGCAATCCGCCGGAGATCGAGTTCCGGGTGGTATCGTTCCCGCCGACGATCAGCAGCATCAGGGTGCCCATGAATTCATGCGGGCGCGACGGCAGGTCTCGCGTCGCCTCGCCGTGCGCCAGCATCGAGATCAGGTCGGGGGCTGGCGGCTGCTTCGCTTTCTCGTGCCAAAGGTCCCTGAAATACGTCAACGCGTCGTCCAGTACTTCGTTGCGCTTGGCCTCGGAGTCGATGTTGCTGCCGGCGCGGGTATTCACTGAGGCCACATTAGACCAGTATGTCAGCTTCCGCCGATCGGCGAACGGGAAGTCGAACAGGGTCGCCAACATCTGCGTGGTCAATTCGACCGAGACGTGCTCGACCCAGTCGAAGACTTCCCCGCGCGGCAGGCCGTCCAGGATGCGCCCGGCCCGCTCCCGGATTGTCGCTGCCAGGTTCTGCAGGTTCATCGGCGCCACGATGGGCGCAACGATCTTCCGCTGCTCATCGTGTTTCGGCGGGTCCATCGAAATGAAACTGGGGCGGCGGAAGTCCATCGGCACATCGCGCAACACGATGCCGCCCATCAGCGCATCGGAGGAGAACGCCGCGTGGTTGGTATCAACCGCCATGATGTCGCGGTATCGCGTGACCGACCAGTAATCCCCGTACATGCCGTCTTCGCACCAATGAACCGGGTCCTCGCGGCGCAGACGCTCGAAATAGGGTCGCCACGTATCGTCTTGGTACAGATGCGGATTACTGACGTCGATCCGGTCGATGGGCGTCGCATAGGCATCCTCGCGCGGGTCGATGTCGACCGGAGCGTTCATTGGCAGCCTCCCTGTTCGGCGGTCCCTTGGTCTTTGCCAGGGTTTTTGGTGCATCAAGTATAACTGGGATGTTGCCGGCCAACGAAACACGAATGCGCGGCGGCGGAGCGGAGGGCGGGTTTCGCACACCGCTTTTCAACCCGGAGGACGAACGAGGGGCCTTGAGGGCCGCGGAGTCACAATTTGTTACGGCCGCGGCGGATCAGGTTATAACAGTCCGCGGTGCGACCTACTCTTCCAGCCCTGTCCGGCCCGGACGATCCCATGTCGGGGGAGGTGTGCTCGCGCGCCGAAGGCGCACCCTGGCAACCTCACCACGCGAACAGGTTCAGGCCCAGGCTGCCCGCCACGGCACCCGCGACGGTCAGCAAACTCAACGTTAGCAAACCCCGGTGCAGCCATTCCACCAGCCGATACGTCGCCTCGGGCGCCACGGCCGCCCGGCGGGACAAAACCCGGTCCAGGAACAGTGGCTCGGCGACGAACAGCATCACCGTGAAGATTGCCCAGGTCAGAACCATGGCGTGCATCCACCAGAACCCGGCCGACTGGAACCGGTCCCAGGCATCCAGCCGCCACACCATATAGAGTCCGCTGGCTCCGGCCATAGCCGTGGTCCAGCGCGACTGGCTGGCGAAGCGCTGCTCCATGTCATGAAACACCGCGAACCGCTGCGGGGCCGGATGCGACCGCCGGATCGCCGGCAGCAGAACGGTGGTGACCATTCCGACACCACCGATCCACAAAACCACGGCAAGGACGTGCAGCACGCGGGCGAGAATGAAATCGGGCATGCGCATCCATTGATCGCGACACCCTGCCATGTCCATATGCGCTCGCGTTACGAAGGCCAGCCGACGGCATGAATTCCATCTTCAACGGCGATCTCAGCACCGCCAAGGGCCGGTTCGTGGCCTGGATCGACTCGCTGTTCATCGACCATGCGGTGTTCCGCCTGGTCTGGAGCAACCTCGCCGCGGTCATCCCCGGCAAGGTCTATCGCTGCAACCATCCTACGCCGGCCCGGCTGCGCCGCATGACAAAGCGGCTCGGCCTGCGCACGCTGATCAATCTGCGCGGCAAGACCCAGAGCGGCTCCGACGCGCTGTCGCGGGAGACGGCGCGGCGACTCGGCCTGGCGTTCCACGACATGGCGTTCGAAAGCCGCGGTGCGCCGCAGCGGGACCGCATCCTGCGGCTTCATGGGATCTTCATGTCAATGCAGACCCCCGCGATCATGCACTGCAAGTCGGGCGCCGATCGGGCGGGACTGGCCGCCGGGCTGATCGTGATGTTCGCCGGAGGCACCGCGGCGGAGGCGCTGCGACAGCTCTCGCCCCGGTTCGGGCACATCAGGCAGGCGCGCACCGGCATCCTCGACGCATTCTTTTTGCACTTCCAACGAGAGGCGGAAGGGCGCAAGCCGTTCCTGGACTGGGTGCGGGAGGATTATGACGAGGCGGCACTGAAACGCGATTTCCATGCCAACGGACTCGCAAGTTTCATCAACGATTGGGTGCTGGCGCACGAATAGCGCCCAACGCCGGCGCGTCCATGCGGTTCCCGCAACTCACAACAGCTTGACGGGCATGGCAACCGTATCGCAAATTGCCTCAACACAAATGTTTCGCGCGTCTCGCGTCGTATGATCCCGACGAAGAGCTTATTCAGGAGACGTCAATGATCGGAAAACTCAATCACGTCGCTATCGCCGTGCCTGACCTGGAAAAGGCCACGGCGGTGTATCGCGACGTGCTCGGCGCCAAGGTATCCGCGCCGGTGCCGCAGCCCCTGCACGGCGTGACTGTCGTATTCGTCGAACTGCCCAACACCAAGGTCGAGCTGCTGCTGCCGATGGGCGACAAAAGCCCGATCAAGGCGTTCCTCGACAAGAACCCCTCGGGCGGCATCCACCACATGTGCTTTGAGGTCGAGGACCTGCTTGGCACCCGCGACTCGCTGAAAGCCCAAGGCGCCCGCGTCCTCGGCGACGGGGAGCCGAAGATCGGCGCGCACGACATGCCGGTGCTGTTCCTGCATCCGAAGGATTTCAACGGCTGCCTGATCGAGCTGCAGCAGATCTGAAGCCCGACTGAAAAGGTGACCCCGTCATGCCGCTGAGCGCCAGTATCCTGCAGGACTTGCGGGACCGAGAAGCCAAGATCATCGCCGCGGGCGGGCCCGACAAGGTGCGCGCCCGGCACGAGCAAGGCCGGCTGACCGCGCGCGAACGCCTCGCCGCCCTGTTTCAGGAAGGCACGTTCCAGGAGATCGGCAAGTTCATCCGCAGCACGCGCCAGGCCGGCGTCGCGCACCACGTCAACCAGCCCGCCGACGGCGTGGTGGTCGGCACCGGCTACGTGAATGGCCGGGCAGTTGCAGCGTTCAGCCAGGACTTCACGGTCGCGGCCGGCACGCTCGGCAAGATGCACGCCAGCAAGATCGTCAAGGCGATGCAGACCGCGGCACACGCCGGCATGCCGGTGATCGCGTTCAACGATTCCGGCGGCGCCCGCATCCAGGAGGCGGTGGATGCGCTGTCCGGCTACGGGCAGGTGTTCTATCAGAACGTGCTGCTGTCCGGCGTGGTGCCTCAGATCGCCGTGGTCTGCGGACCGTGCGCGGGCGGTGCGGCGTATTCGCCGGCCCTGATGGACTTCATTATCATGACGAAGTCGAACGCCGATCTGTTCATCACCGGGCCGGAGGTGATCAAGGCGGTGACGGGCAAGACCGTCACGATGGACGAGGTCGGCGGCGCGGCGATGCACGCCACCGTCAGCGGCAACGTCCATTTCCTCGCCGAGGATGACGCGCACGCCGTCCAACTGGTGCAGCGCCTGCTCAGCTTCCTGCCGCAGAACAACGCGGAAGAGCCGCCGCATCGCCCGAACCCCGAAATCGACGAAAGCCCCGACGAGGGCATGACGGCGCTGATTCCGGAGGAAAACTCCCAGCCGCTGGACACCCACACGGTGATCGCGCGGCTGGTGGACGGCGGCGACTTCCTGGAGGTCCATGCCGGATTTGCCGAGAACATTATCGTCGGCTTCGCTCGGATCGAGGGCGTTGTCGTCGGCCTGATCGCCAACCAGCCGGCGGTGCGCGCCGGCGCGCTGGATATCGATGCGTCGGACAAGGGTGCGCGGTTCATCCGGTTCTGCGACTGCTTCAACATCCCGCTGGTGACGCTGGTCGACGTGCCCGGCTTCCTGCCGGGGATCGAGCAGGAACGCGGTGGCATTATCCGGCACGGCGCCAAGCTGCTGTTCTCCTACGCCGCGGCGACGGTGCCAAAGATCACGGTTATCCTGCGCAAGGCGTATGGCGGGTCCTACCTCGCGATGTGCAGCCAGGAGATGGGCGCGGATTTCGTCTACGCCTGGCCGTCCGCGGAGATCGCGGTGATGGGGGCGGAGGGCGCTGTCAACGTGCTCTATCGCAAGGAACTGAAGGACGCGCCGGACCGGCGGGCCAGGGCGGCGGAACTGGCCGCGGCCTACCGGGCGGAGTTCACGACACCGTATCTGTCGGCCGGCGAGGGCTACATCACCGACGTGATCGACCCGGCGGCAACGCGCTGGACCGTGGCGCTGGCGCTGCGCAAGCTGCAGAGCAAGCGGGACGTGCGGCCGCCGAAGAAGCACGGGAACATGCCGCTGTGAGGCAGGCCGCCCCCGCGCCTCGCGCCCCCTCGCCCCCGTCGTCATGGCCCGGCTTGTCCGGGCCACCCGTCGAAGCACGTACCGCTAAGGGTGGCCCGGACAAGCCGGGCCATGACGATAGTTGTGCAACCTCCGCAATGAAACCGGAGGCCAAACACCATGCATGACGCCAACCTCGGCGGCTCCGTGCTGACCAACTGGCTGGCGATCGTCGGCGTGATCAGCCTGATGTACTGGGGCTTCCGCATCGTCGTCGCCCTGCTGCCCCGCCGCGCCAAAGCCGATCACGACGCGCCGGAGGCATCCGCGATCGCGCAGTTGCCGGCATCGCCGCTCCACTCGCCCGAAACCGACCATGACATCGTCGTCATCGCTGCGGCCGTGCACGCGATGATGGGCGCGCACCGGATCGTTCAACTCGAACCTGTTCAGACTGGCCAGACCTGGGCCGCCGAGGGACGCTGGATGCACCAAACGTCCCATCGCCCCGGCTAAGGCACTCTTCCGAGGACCAGACCATGCAGAAAAGCTTCCGAATTACCGTGGACGGCCGCAGCTATCACGTGACCGTCGAGGATCTCGACCCGGCCGCTCCGGTCCCGGTCCCGCCGTCGGCCGCTGTTGCCCCTGCGGCCGCCCCGGTCGCGGCGCCCGTGGCCGCTGCGCCGCCTCCGGCTCCGGTCGCCGCCGGGGCCGGCTCGATCGTCGCCCCGCTCGGCGGCGTGGTGTTCTCGATCGACGTGCCGCTCGGCCGTGACGTCGCGGTAGGCGACAAGGTCGCCACCATCGAGGCGATGAAAATGAAGACTGAGGTCAAGGCCAGGATCGCCGGCAAGGTCGCAACCATCGCCGCCAAGGTGAACGAAAGCGTCGAGACCGGGCAGTTGCTGATGGTCCTCGAATAACACGCTGCGCCTGAATTTCAGCATCGAACGCGGCATGGTCTCCGGCCATGCGCGCCAGGAGGCTTTCATGGAAAAAGACACTTTTACCTTCGCGGTGATGCTGAGCGTGATCGATTTCTTCCTCAGCATGGTGCTGATCTCGGGCATCGGCGTGGTTCTGTACCTGCTCCCCTACCTGAACCGCCTCGGCAAGCTGGACGAGGAAAGCATGCGCCGCGGTCACTGACCGCCGCGCTGCCTGCAAACCAACGGGGACCAGCCATGTTCGACGAGATGCTGCACTTCTTCGGCCAGATGGCGGCGCAAACCGGCATCGCCCAGTTCTGGTGGGGCAATGTGGTGATGATCGCCATCGGGATCGCCATGATCCTGCTCGCCGTCATCAAGAAATACGAACCGCTGCTGCTGGTCGGCATCGGCTTCTCCTGCATCATCTCCAACGTCCCCGGCTCGGATCTGGTGCTGCCGGGCGGGCTGTTCCATTACGCGTATGAGGGCGTGCAACTGCTCATCCTGCCGCCGCTGATCTTCTTCGGCGTCGGCGCGATGACCGATTTCGGCCCGATGATTGCCAACCCGAAACTGGTGATCCTGGGCGCGGCGGCGCATCTGGGCATCTTCGTCGCGCTGATCGGCGCCAAGCTGCTCGGGTTCACGATCTACGAGGCCGGCGCCATCGGCATCATCGGGGGCGCCGACGGCCCGATGGCGATCTTCATGACGGTGAAGCTGGCGCCGCATCTGCTGCCGCAGATCTCGGTGGCAGCGTACTCTTATATGGCGCTGATGCCGCTGATTCAGCCGCCGGTGATGAAGCTGCTGACCACGAAGCGGGAGCGGCAGATCCGAATGAAGCAGATGCGCACCGTGACGCGGGTGGAGCGCATCGCCTTCCCGGTCATCATCGGCATCCTGGTGAATCTGCTGCTGCCTCCGGTGGCGCCGCTGATCACCATGCTGATGCTGGGCAACCTGTTCAAGGAAGTGCTGGTGACCGAGCGGCTGGCCAAGGCCGCGGCGAACGAGGTGATGAACATCGTCATCGTCATCCTGACCATCGCCATCGGCTCGACGATGGGCGCGGATCACTTCCTGACGGGCAGTACGCTCGAGATCCTCGGGCTCGGACTGCTGGCGTTCATGTGCGGCACGGCGTCGGGCGTCATCGGCGCCAAGATCATGAACCTGTTCCTGGAGGAGAAGATCAACCCGCTGCTCGGGTCCGCCGGGATCGCGTCAGTGCCGATCGCGGCGCGGGTGGCGCATATGGTTGCGCTGCAGGACGATCCGGAGAACTTCCTGATCTATCACGCCATGGGGCCAAATCTGGCGGGCGTGTTCGGGACGGCGCTGTCGGGCGGGATCATGCTGGCGCTGCTGCAGTAACCCGGAAGATCATGCCGCATCGGCCAGCGAATCGCGCTCGATCAAGCCGTGGTTGAGCAACAGCGTCTCGATCGTGACGGTCGATACGGCGAAGTGTTCGGCCGCTTCTTCAACGGCCTCGGGCGAGAAATCACCTTTCAGCATGTCTTCGACCGCCTCGAATGGGCTGAGGAACTCGGCGGCAAAGGCCCGTTGCACCTTCTGACGGAATGTGTAGGCGCGGGTCGCCGGCAGGATCGGCGCTTCCGCACCGAAGAATAAATGGTCGCCAAGCAAGCGAGCCAGCTCAAACCGCCGGCCGGTATCCCATTTTGACCGCAGCACCACACGTGCTGAGTCTCCCCGTCCTCCCAGTAAAAACGAAAGTGGCGTGGTCCCGCCGGGTTGCTCACGTGCCGCGGTGGACGCTCCAAGGAATTGCCATAGTCGAGCGGTGCCGACCGAGGCCGCCCCCAAGCTCTCGGAACGGCGCAGCGCTTGAGCCGCGTGACGCCGATACGTTTCAGCTCCGCCGGCGTCGTGGCGCCCGGCTGCACGATGCGCCGGTCGGGCGGTTGCTTTGACGCTTGATCATAATGGACGCTCTGCCGAAAGTGGCAGCCCAGCCGCACCTCGGGCGAAGCCGGCCCCGACGCGCTTTTCGGAAACTTCAGGTGCGTCGTTCTTGTGCAACATCGTCATAGCTCGGGTTGTAAGCGCCCTTCTACCGCTACGCGGTGATTCGTGCCGCAAGTCCTTACGGATCTGCTCCGGTCGATGTCCGTCCCGGCGATCAGTAAACTCCTCCGAACCAGCGCAACAGCCAGTCCTGATACAGCCACAACAGCCACCCTGCAAACGCCAGGAACGGGCCGAACGGAATCGCCGTCGCCGCCGTCACCCGTTTTCCGGCAAGCGCCCCCGCGCCCGCCGCGGCCAGGCCGGAGCACGCCGCCAGGACCAGCACAAACGGCAGCGCGCCGAGGCCAAGCCAGGCGCCTAGCGCCCCCAGCAGCTTGGCGTCACCCTCGCCTAACCCGTCACGCCCGCGCAAGCCGCGGTACACCCGGGCGGTCACGAACAACAGCAGATACCCGAGCGCCGCGGCCAGCGCATGATCGGCCAGGTCGTCGGGGCTGAACCAGGCGGTCACGACAAGACCGGCCAACAGCAACGGGAGCGTCAGGACGTCCGGCAGGAGCATGGTCCTCGCATCGATCCAGGCGGCGGCGAGCAGTGTCCAACCCAGCCCGCAGGCGATCCAGATGTCCGTCCCGGTCAGCACGCAGGCGGCCCAGATGGCGACCGCCAGGGCGGCCAGTTCGATGGCGACCGGGAACCAGCCGATCGGCTGGCCGCAATAGCGGCACCGGCCGCGCGACAGAGCGAAGCTCAGCAACGGCACGAGGTCCCTCGCTCCAAGCCTGTGCCTGCACTGATCGCAAGCCGATCGGCCGAACGCGATCGGACGCGCTGCTGGCAGCCGGAGGATGAGCACGCCCAGGAAACTGCCGATGAAGGGTGCGACCAGCACCGGCACCAGCCACGCCAGCGGGCCGGACATCACGTCCATCGAGGTTTCCAAACTGCGGCTCCATTCGTACAATGCAGCCGTCTCGTACGCCGTTATGCCCGGAATGGCACGCCCGGCCGATCGGCGGCCTCGCTCGCTGAGGCCGCCGGGCCTAAGGTCGCGCTGGCTAACCGTTTGCGAAGCGAGTATCCACGCGCATGGCTCGCCAAACTGCAACCGAGGTGATCGATGCCGGACCGTGACCCCGTCGAGGTCTACGACAATGCCCTGGTCCCGATGGTGGTCGAGCAGTCGACACGGGGAGAGCGCTCGTACCGATATCTTCTCGCGCCTGCTGAAGGAGCGGATCATCTTCCTGACCGGCGAAGTCTACGACGAGGTCAGTGCACTGATTTGCGCGCAGTTGCTGTTCCTGGAATCGGAAAACCCGTCCAAGGACATTTCCTTCTATATCAACAGCCCCGGTGGCGTGGTCTCCGCCGGCCTGGCGATTTACGACACCATGCAATACATCCGCAGCCCGGTCAGCACGGTGTGCGTCGGCCAGGCGGCATCGATGGGCAGCCTGCTGCTGGCCGCCGGTGCGAAGGGCAAGCGCTTCGCGTTACCGAATGCCCGGGTGATGGTGCATCAGCCGTCCGGCGGCGCGCAGGGACAGGCGACCGACATCGAAATCCAGGCGCGGGAAATCCTGGCGCTGCGCAAGCGGCTGAACGAAATCTACGTGCGGCACACGGGCCAGCCGATCGAAGCGATCGAGCGCAAGCTGGAGCGTGACTCCTATATGTCGGCGGAGGAAAGCCGCGATTTCGGCTTGGTGGATGAGGTCGTTCTGGCCCGAGCCGTTCCCGAAACCGATGCCCCGGCCGCGCCCTAGCTGACTGTGGTGTGGTAACGTATTTTCGGCGCAGTGTTCCTGCGGCTGGCGGTTGTTGGCCGCTCCCGGGACGCCAGGCGCGAGCGGCGCTGGCACAAGCCTTGCGATTGAACAGGCCTTGCGATTTAAATTCCGCGAAGCGTCGTCAACCCCTGAAATGGCTTTGCCCGGGGCATATCGAGCCAACTTCACTGTCATGGCCAGGCTCGTCCGGGCTACCCCCGCAGCACCTGCCGCGATAGGTGGCCCGGACGAGCCGGGCCATGACGATTTTATGGGCTGCTAAGCCGAAGCGCCCGACCGTCGCTTACCCGAACAGATCGGCCGGCGAATCCGCCCGCAGGCTCAGGCCGAGTTCGCGGCCGATCAGCGCCGCGTCCTCCGGCGCCCCGGTCAACGAGCGCTTCAGCAGGAACGAACCGTCGGCCCGCGCCACCAGCCCGGTCACCACCACGCTGCCATTCGCCTGGATTTGCAGATGGCCGCCGATGGGCGTGCGGCAGGAACCGTCCAATTCGCCTAGCAGAGTGCGCTCGCCCTCGGCCGCTATCCGCGCCTCGGCGTCCTCGATCTTGGCCAGCAGTTCAAGCGTATCGTAATCGTCGGCGCGGGCGGTGATCCCGACGATGCCCTGGGCCGAGGACGGCACCATGATCTCCGGGTTCAGCACCACCGTGCCGGGCACTTCCATCTCCAGCCGGTTCAACCCGGCCAGCGCCAGCAGGCTGGCCTGGCATTCACCTTCCTTCAGCTTGCGCAACCGGGTCTGCACGTTGCCGCGGATCGAGGCGACCCTCAGATCCGGCCGCGCATGCAGCAACTGCGCCTGGCGGCGGACGGAGGAGGTTCCGACCAGCGCGCCGTTCGGCAGGGCGGAAAACGGATTGGACGGGTCGGGGAACTTGCACGCCGGTCCGATGATCAGGCAGTCGCGCGGGTCCTCCCGCTTCAGCACGCAGGCCAGGACGATGCCGGGCGGCAGTTCCGTCTCCAGGTCCTTGCAGGAATGCACGGCCAGATCGATGCGGCCGTCCAGCAGCGCCTCATGGATTTCCTTGGCGAACAGGCCCTTGCCGCCGATTTCGGCGAGCGGGCGGTCCAGCACGGCGTCACCGGTGACGCTGATGATGACCTCGAGGCCGGGCGGCGCCCCCGGGATGCCGGCAAGAAGGCGCAGGAAGGTGCGGGTTTGCACCAGCGCCAGCGGAGAGCCGCGGGTGCCGGCACGCAGCGGCGTGGGTCCGGTGGTGTTCATGCCGGGTTCATAGCACCGTGATCGCGAAACGGAAGCCTCTGCGTTCGGCGATCTGCCCCGATGACAGTGACGGGCGGGGGCCTGATCCCCCGGGGCTGATCCGCTGCAAACCGCGCCGCTGTATCCGCTCGCACCCCCCGGGAGCGCGGTCCTGCAACAATATTGCGCGATTTTCGCCGCGGCCAGCATCAGCAGACCGGCAACGAACCCAGCCCCGATATTGCGATCGTGCTAACGGTACCAGTGCCGGACTTGATGCTTCGACGCGCCCGCGATCGACCATCGCGGCGCTGCGGCGGTCCGTCAGGGGGTCTCGACGGAAACCTCGCAGCACGGATATGAAAGACCGTCGTCCGTTTCGGGCGGCAACAGGGAGCTAACGGGCGCAATAGCCCGGCACAGGAGACGTTCATGTTGCAGACCGCCATGACGCGCGGACTCGGCCGCCGCACCATCTTGCAGGCCACGCTCGCGCTGGCCGCACCGCCGATAATCGCCGCGCGCGGCGAGACGCCAGTGCGGATCGGGATGGTCGATCCGCTGACCGGCATCCTCTCCGCCCTCGCCGCCAGCGAGGTCGAGGGCGCGCGCTATGCCGTGGAACGCCTGAACAAGAAGAATGGCATTCTCGGGCGGCAGATCGAGCTGCTGGTGGAGGACTCGGCCAACGACGTCGGCACCGGGGTGCAGAAGACCCACAAGCTGATCGAGCGCGACAAGGTCGATGTCATCTTCGGCGACGTCAATTCCGGCATCGCCTATGCCATGACGCAGGTGACCAACGAGGCCAAGGTTTTCCAGATCGTCCCCGGCGGGCACACCGACCCGATCACCGGCACCGACTGCAAATGGAACGTGTTCCGCATCTGCAACACGACCTCGATGGACGCCGCCGCGACCACCGGCGACCTGGTGCGGCGGTTCGGCAAGAAGTTCTTCTTCATCACCCCCGACTACGCTTACGGCCACACGCTGCAGGACAACTACATCAAGCACCTCAAGGCGCTGGGCGGCGAGTATCAGGCCGAACTGCTGCCGATCAACACGGCGGATTTCTCCGCCTCGCTGATCAAGGCCAAGGCCTACAGGCCGAACGTGCTGCTCAACAACATGGGCGGCCTGGCGCAGATCAACTGCATGAAGCAGTTCACCCAGTTCGGCATGGAGCGCGACATGCACCTCGGCGGCGCGCTGTTCGAACTGGAGACCATCCGCGCCGTTCCCCGCGAAGCCCAGGCGGGCACCTGGGCGATGGAATGGTGGTGGGACCAGCCGGACGTCCCGGAGGTCGCCGCCTTCGTCGCCGACTTCCGCAAGGCGACCGGCAAGACGCCCAGCGCCCGCCACTGGTTCGGACTGGTCGCTGTCGAGTCGGTCCGCCTCGGCGCGGAAAAGGCCGGCTCGCTGGAGGGACCGAAGCTGTCCATGGCGATGGAGGACATGGCGCTGCCACCCGATGTGGCGTTGCAGCCCGGACACATCTTCTACCGCGCCGGCGACCATGAATTGATGGCCAACATCTTCGTCGGCGACGTGCATCCGCCGGTGAACAACAACCCCGATGCGGTGTTCACCGTCACCGCGGTAGTACCGGGCGAAAAGGCCGCCGGCCCGGTGGCCGACACCGGCTGCAAGATGGTCCATCCAGCCTGAACCCTGGTTCCCGGAAGGGCCGCCGATGTTCCAACTCGTCCTGTTCAACGTCACGAACGGGCTCATCATCGGCGCATTCTATGTGCTGATGGCGCTGGGCCTGTCGCTGATCCTCAATCTCTCCAACGTCATCAACTTCGCGCACGGCAACTTCCTGGCGCTCGGCGGCTACATGGCGTTCGTGCTGACGCCGTATATCGGCTTCTGGGGGGCGCTGCTGGTCGCGCCGATCCTGACGGCGCTGTTCGGCTTCGTCATCGAGCGGCTGATGATCCGCCGGGTCTATTCCCGCGATCCGGTCTACAGCCTGCTGCTGACGTTCGGCCTGGCCTTCATCATCCAGGATGCCTGCCGCTACATCTGGGGGCCGAACGGCCTGCCCATGAGCATCCCGGACATCCTGGCCCAGCCGCTGACCCCGGACCTGTTCTTCATCACCTGGTATCGCATTTTCATGGTGGCGATCGTGATCGTCGCGGTCGCGGGACTGTTCGCCTTCCTGCGCTATACCCGCGTCGGCATCCGCATCCGCGCCGGGACTTTGGACCTCGACACGGTCAACGCGCTCGGCGTGAACGTCGGCATGCTGCGATCATTCAACTTCGCCGTCGGATCTTTGCTCGCCGGCCTTGCCGGCGTTCTGGCGGCCGGGCAGATCGGCCTGAACCCGAACATGGGCGACGATCTGCTGATGCCGAGCTTCATCGCCATCATCGTGGGCGGCGTCGGCAGCCTGACCGGCACGCTGCTCGGCGGCCTGCTCATCGGCGTGGCCGGCGCGCTGACCACCGTGATCTGGCCGGCCGCCAGCGAGGCGGTGATCTACGTCATCATGCTGGTCGTCCTGGTGGTCCGTCCGCGCGGGCTGCTGGGCGAGGAAGGGATGCTGACATGAGCGTCACGACTGCGGACGCGGTGCGGCACGCGCCCGCCCGCCCCTGGCTGACCGCGGCGATCGTCTGGGCGCTGCTGCTGACGGTGCCGGTCTGGCTGCCGATGCTTGGCGGCTACACGGCGCTGGCCGGGCGCGTCCTGGTGCTGGGCCTCGCCGCCATGTCGTTCAATATCCTGCTCGGCTTTACCGGGGTCATGAGTTTCGGTCATGCCGCCTATTTCGGACTGGGCGCATACGGAGCCGGGCTGAGTCTGAAATTCCTGGCGGCCAGCACGCCGCTGGCGATGCTGATGGGGGTTTTGCTCGGCGGGATGGCGGGCACGCTGTTCGGGCTGCTGATCGTGCGGCGGCGCGGCGTTTATTTCGCCATGGTCACGGTCGCGTTCGGGCAGATCGCGTTCTACATCGCCTATAGCTGGAACGACCTGACCGGCGGCTATGACGGACTGCGCGGGTTCTCCAGGGCGCCGCTCGATCTCGGATTCACGACGATCAACATTGCCGACAACGAAACGGCGTTCTACTACTTCCTGCTGGTGGTGTTCGCGGTTGCCACGGGATTGCAAGGTTTGCTGCTGGCCTCGCCGTTCGGGCGCACGCTGCTGGCGATCCGCGAGAATGAACGGCGAGCGCGATTCCTTGGTATTCCGATCGAGCGGCACATCTGGATGTCGTTCTCGATCTCCTGCTTCTTCACCGCACTGGCGGGGACGTTGTATGCGCTTTTGAATAATTTCGCGGACCCGATGGGGCTGCATTACTCGCTGTCGGGCGAGATCGTTATTATGGCCGTGATGGGCGGGATGCGCGCATTCTGGGGTCCACTGGTTGGCGCCGCGTTGTTCGTTGTCGTGCAGGACTACATTTCCTCGATGACCGTGAACTGGATGTCGTTCGTCGGGCTGATCTTCGTTCTCGTCGTGCTGTTCTTCCCGCGCGGATTGCTGGGGATGTTGCAGGGGAGAGGCGGCCGATGACCATGCTGGATGTCCGCAATGTCAGCAAACACTTCGGCAGGCTGGCCGCCGTCAGCGAAATCTCGATGCAGGTTGCCGCCGGGGAGCTGCGGGCGATCATCGGCCCGAACGGCGCCGGCAAGACAACGTTCTTCAACATGATCTCCGGGTTCTTCGCGCCGACGGCGGGGGACGTCGTATTTGACGGCGTTACGGTGACGAAAATACCGGTGGCGGCGCGCGTCGGCATGGGCATGGCCCGCACTTTTCAGATCACCGAGATCTTTCCCGAGCTGACGGTGCGGGAAAACATCCGCATCGGCGTCGAAAGCTCCCTCGGGCTGCGCCAGCGCTTCTGGCTGCGCGCACGCGATCTGGCGGTTGTCCGGCGCGGCATCGAGGAGGCGCTGGTCCAGGCTGGTCTGACCGGCAAGGCGGACCGCCGGGTGGGCGAGTTATCGCACGGCGATCAGCGTGCGGCGGAGATCGCCACCGCGCTGACGTTGAAGCCGAGGCTGCTGCTGCTCGACGAGCCCACCGCCGGGATGGGCGAGCACGAAACCTATGCCGTCGCCAACCTGATCCGCCGCCTGCACAAGAACAGCGCCTATACGATCGTCCTGATCGAGCACGACATGCGCGTAGTGTTCAATCTGGCGGACAAGATCACCGTGCTGGCCGAAGGCCGCATGCTGGCGGAGGGCACGCCCGCGGAGATCGCCGACAACGCGGCGGTGCAGGAAGCCTATTTGGGGAAAGCGGAATGAGCGCCCTGGCAGCCGAAGGGCTGAACACCTATTACGGCAAGAGCCATATCCTGCACGATGTCTCGCTGACCGTGGCCGAGGGCCGGATCACGACGTTGCTTGGACGCAATGGCGCCGGCAAGAGCACGACGCTGCGCAGTCTGGTCGGATTGACTCCGCCTCGGTCGGGGCGGGTGACACTGTTTGGAACGGACATCACCGGCTTGCCGGCATACCGCATCGCCGCCTCCGGCGTCGGCTACGTCCCCGAGGGCCGGCGCGTGTTCGCGAACCTGACGGTGGATGAAAATCTGCGGGTGCCGATCGAACGGCCCGGCCCGTACACGATCGACAGGATTTATGATTTGTTTCCACGCCTGCGCGAGCGATCGCGGAATTCCGGGCGGCAGTTGTCGGGCGGCGAGCAGGAGATGCTGTCCATCGGCCGGGCCCTGTTGCTGAATCCTCGGCTGCTGATTCTGGATGAGCCGTCGCAGGGGCTGGCGCCGTTGATCGTCAAGGAGGTGTTCCGCATCGTCGCCAGGATGCGCGACGAGGGAATCTCGGTGCTGTTGGTCGAGCAGAATGTTCGCATGAGCCTGGAGATTTCCGACGACGCCTATGTGCTGGAGAACGGCCGGATCGTCTACTCCGGGTCTGCCGAGGCGCTGCGCGGGGATGAGGAGCGCATCCAGGCGCTGGCGGGTGCGTCGGCGAAGGAGTGGAAGCTGGAGGATTTGTTGCCGGTGTAATACCGGACGGCATTTGGACTGACCCATTTCACGTCATGGGGATCTCCATTCGTGTCATGGCCGGCCATGGGCCATCCACGACTTTGCCGCCACCAGCACCGCAAGTCCCGGTGGCCGGGCCAAGCCCCATAGGTATCAGAATAAGGGGGCACGCGGAGCACGGCGTTCTCCCCGTTCGTCATGGCCCGGCTCGTCCGGGCCACCCCCGCAAGCACGTGTCGCGACAGGTGGCCCGGACAAGCCGGGCCATGACGGTGAGGGAACGAGGCGCCGGGGGCAATGCCGGTGCGCAGGTCCGCCCAAGCTAGCGCCTATGCGGACAAGCCGGGTCATGACGGTTGGGAGAGACCAGTCGGCTCGATCGGGGGTTGGTATAAGGGGGAGCCCCAAGCTTCGGCAAACAGATCAGCCCTACTCCACATCCTCATGCCACGTCCGCCCGTCCCGTTCGATCAGCGCGATCGCGGCCGTCGGCCCCCAACTCCCCGCCGGATACGGCCGCGGATGGTCCGGCCGCGACGCCCACGCCTCCAGAATCGGCTCCACCCAGTTCCACGCCGCCTCGACCTCGTCGCGGCGCATGAACAGGGTCGGGTCACCACGCACCGTGTCCATCAGCAGCCGCTCATACGCATCGGGGAAGCGCCGCCCGAAGGTCTTCTCGAACCGGATGTCCAGGCCGGTCGGAGACAGCCGCAGCCGCCCGGGACCGGGGTCCTTGGTCATCATCTCCAGCCGCATCCCCTCCTCCGGCTGCAGACGGATGATCAGGCTGTTCGGCCGCCACTCCGCCGAGTCCTCCGGGAAAATCGAGAACGGCAGCGCGCGGAACTGGATGACGATCTCCGACATCTTCGACGGCAGCCGCTTGCCGGTGCGCAGATAGAACGGCACGTTGGCCCAGCGCCAGGTCCGCACCTCCGCCTTCAGCGCGACGAAGCTTTCGGTGCGCGAAGCCTCGTCGGCGCCAAGGTCGGACAGGTATCCCGGAACCGGCTTGCCGTCGATCGCCCCCGGCGTGTACTGCCCGCGCACCGTCTGGGTGGACACGTCGTGCGGGTCGAGCGGTTTCAGCGCGCGCAGCACCTTCAGCTTCTCGTCGCGCACGCGGTCCGCCTCCAGCGACACCGGGGGGTCCATGGCGATCAGGCACAGCAACTGCAGCATATGATTCTGGATCATGTCCCGCATCGCGCCGGACTTGTCGTAGTAGCCGCCCCTGCCCTCCAGCCCCACCGTCTCCGACACGGTGATCTGCACGTGGTCGATGACGTCGGCGGTCCACAGCCGCTCGAAGATCGTGTTGGCGAAGCGGAGCGCCATCAGGTTCTGCACCGTCTCCTTGCCGAGGTAGTGGTCGATGCGGAAGGTTTGCGCCTCAGAGAACACTTTTCCGACATTTTCGATGATCGCCAGTGCCGAGGGCAGGTCGTGGCCAATGGGCTTTTCCAGCACCACCCGCGACTTCTCCGTCACCAGCCCGGCGGTGCCGAGCGCCTGGCAGATCGGCCCGTACAGGTCCGGCGAGGTGGCGAGGTAGAAGACCCGCACGGCGGCCTCATCCAGCACGCGGTCGAACTGGCTCCAGTCCGCATCCGCCCGGGTGGCGTCGATCGTCACGTAGAACACCTGGCCCAGGAAGTCGCGCATCGTGTGCGGGTCCTGGTCGTCCGGCGCGACGTGCTTTTCAAGAGCCTTGCAGGCGCGGTCGCGATACTCCTCATCCGACAGGCGGGAGCGGGCGGCGCCGATGATGCGGGACTGGCCGGTCATCTGCCCGTCGCGGAAGCGGTAATACAGTGCCGGCAGCAGCTTGCGCAGCGTCAGGTCGCCGGTAGCGCCGAACACAACGCAGTCGAAGATGGCGACGGGATTGGTCTTGTGCTGCATGTGGTCTCCTGCCGGTGGCCAAAGGGACGTGGCTTGATGCGATGTGTACGATGCCTTCGCGATTGCAACATGACCGGTGCGCAAATCTCGCCGGTTTCGGCGCTGGAACGCAACAGGGAGCGTTCAGGACGGCCTTGACGCGGCGCCCGCCGTCGGCCAACCGTGTGCCCGGCGGCCCGGTCAGAGGCCGCGGCCAACCAGGAGGACATCATGCGCAAATTCATCATCGAACGCGACATCCCGGCTGTATCGAAGCTGAGCGGCGAGGATCTCAAGGGCGCGGCCACGGTATCGAACGACGCGCTGAAGCAGCTTGGCCCGGACATCCAGTGGGTCGAAAGCTATGTCGCCGGGGACAAGACGTTTTGTGTATACCTTGCCAAGGATGAGGCCATCATTCACAAGCACGCTGAAATCAGCGGGTTCCCGGCAACCAAGGTGACCGAGGTCTTCCGGACCATCGACCCCACCACGGCCGGGGCCGGCTAGGCCACCAGACACAGGAGACCGGCGCGATGGCGCAGGTGACGCTTCGCATCAATGGCTACGCCTACACCATCGGCTGCAAGGACGGCGAGGAGAAGCACCTCGAAGCCATGGGCGCGGAGGTCGGCCGCCGGATCGACATGGTCCGCGCCGCCGCCGGGCCGAGCGGCGAGTCGCGCATGCTGGTGATGGCGGCGCTGCTGATGGCGGACGACATCTTCGAATTGCGCAACAAGCTGAACGGCCCGGACGCCGGCGGCGAGCTGAAGGCCGACTCGAAATTCGGCCGCAAGCTGGACAAGCTGACCAAGCGGGCGGAGGAGATCGTCGAGGGTCTTGACAAGCCCGAAACGCCGCTCGCCGGATAGGTCCGCTCCACCCCTCCGGCCCGGTCCTACCGGATCAGGTCGACACTGACACCGGCCGCCGTCCGGCCAACGGCCGTGCCCGCGGGGGTCGCCCGGCCACGCCGGGCCATGACGGTGGGCAGGAAGTCGCCCTTATCGGTGGCTGGTATAACTTGGCGAAAGGAGGGCGCGGTCGTTGATCATGTGTCATGGCCGGGCGTGTCTCGGCCACCACGACTTGCGGTGCTGATCGCGGCAAAGTCCTGGAGGGCCGGCACAAGCATGCCGTTGGGCGGGCCGTAGGGACGGCCCCGGGGGCCGGCCGTGACACATGGCCGTGCTCCGCCTTATGACGAGGCACTATTTCCGCGGGTCGGCCGAGTCTCATCGCCGGTTCGCATCAACCGACCGCCGCTTCCTGCATCGCCTCATCGAACGTCCAGGGGCAATCGGCCGGGAACGTGCTTTCCGCTGGATCTGTTTCCGTGCTCGCCGCACGGCGTGCGCGGCGATAGGCCTTCGCCATCGCTTCGGGCAGCATGGCCTTGAGGCTGGAGTTGTCAGCCAGATGATCGGTCAGCTCATCGCGGGTGTTGGCGATCGACACTTCCCACGAACGGGTTCGCCGCTCCGGCTGAAAGCGCCACTTCAGCAAGTGCATCAGCAGTATATTCAGGCGATTGATCAACTCGCGCTTCTCGCTGCGCCCCATGCTGTCGATTTCCTCAGCGATGTTCGCCACGTCCGCGTCGGACAGCCGACCGGCACGCAGCAGCGCAGCTTGCTGGTTTGCCCATGCGAAGAAGTCCCGGTCATAAAGGTCGCTCAAACCCTGACCCTCCCCTCATCGAAGTAACAGCCTTACGCCGACTTCTCCCGCCGCCGCCGCGAAAACTGCGACTCGATGATCAGCGCCGCCACCCCGCAGACGATCGCCGAGTCCGCCACATTGAACACCCAGGGAAACAGATTGCCCCAGGGCGAACTAATCTGCGCCTGGATGAAATCAACCACCGCCCCGAAGCGCAGCCGGTCGATGACGTTGCCGATGGCGCCTCCCGCGATGGCGCCGATGGCGACGGCAACGACAGCGCTTTCAGCCCGCCGCAGCCAAACCCCCAGCGCGCCGACAACGCCCAGCGCCACCACCGTCAGCAGCACATGCCCCCAGGCGCCGAGGCTGTTGAGCATCCCGAACGTCACCCCCCGGTTCCATACCATCGTCAGGTTCAGCACCGGCAGCAGCACCACCTGCCCCAGCGCCGGCAGATCCAGCCCGTGCAGGATCCACCACTTGCTCGCCTGGTCCGCCGCCAGCACGAGCAGCCCGGCGATCACCCCGAGCGGCATGTAGTTCGGCCGCGTCATGCCGCCGGCTTGCACACCAGGCCCGACTCCACCGCGTCCGCGCAGCGCAGACACAGTGCGGGGTGGGACGCGTTCGTTCCCACTTCCGTCAGGACCTTCCAGCAGCGGGCGCATTTGGCGCCGGAGGCGGGCGTGACCTTCGACAGGCTCTCGTCCGTGGCCGGCACGATCCGTGCGGAGGAGACGATCGCGATCTCGGTCCATGCGTCAGCATCCAGTAAGTTTTCGTGTTCCGCATTGAGCGGCAGTTCCACCGCGGCTTGCAGCGATGATCCGATCACATTGGCCTTGCGGGCTTCCTCGATCGGCACGGTAATGCGGCGTCGGATCGTCCGGATGGTGTCCCACTTCGCCGCCAGCGCGTCGTCGCGCCATTCCGCCGGCAGCGCCGGGAACAGTTCCAGGTGCACGCTGGAGTCCTCGCCGAAGCGGGCGCCCCAGGCCTCCTCGGCGGTGAAGCACAGCACTGGGGCGAGCCAGGTGCACAGGCAGCGGTGCAGATGGTCCAGCACGGTGCGCGCGGCGCGGCGGCGCAGGCTGTCGGGACGGTCGCAATACAGCGCGTCCTTGCGGATGTCGAAGTAGAACGCCGACAGGTCCACGGAACAGAAATTATGCACATCCGGATAGACGCCGGTCCAGTCGTAGCTTTGCACCGCGGCGCGGATCTTCACATCGAGTTCGGTCAGCCGGTGCAGCACCCAGCGCTCCAGTTCCGGCATCTCCTCGAACGCCACCCGTTCGGCTTCGGTGAACCCGTCCAGGCTGCCGAGCACCCAGCGCAGCGTGTTGCGCAGCCGACGATACAGTTCCGACTGCTGCTTGAGGATCTCCGGCCCGATGCGCAAATCCTCCGTCGTGTCGGAGGACATCACCCACAGCCGCAGGATATCGACGCCGAACTTCGCGGCGACCTCCTCCGGCGCGGTGGTGTTGCCCAGCGACTTGGACATCTTGCGGCCCTTCTCGTCGTTGACGAAGCCATGCGTCAGCACCGCTTTGAACGGCGCCACGCCGCGGGTGCCGACAGCCTCCAGCAAGGACGAGTGGAACCAGCCGCGATGCTGGTCGGAGCCTTCCAGATACAAATCCGCCGGCCACGGCAGCCCGCGCTTCTCCAGCACGAAGGCATGGGTGCAGCCCGACTCGAACCAGACATCGACGATGTCCATGACCTGTTCATAGTCGTCCGGATTGTAATCGTTGCCGAGGAACCGGGACGGCGGCGAGGAATACCACGCATCGGCGCCCTCGGCTTCAAACGCCTCGACGATGCGCGCCACCACCGCGGGATCGCGCAGCGGCTGGCCCGACTTCTTCTCCACGAAAACCGTGATCGGCACGCCCCAGGCGCGCTGGCGGCTGATGCACCAGTCCGGCCGGGCGGCGACCATGGAGCCGATGCGGTTGCGCCCCTGGTCCGGCACGAACTGCGTCGCGGCAATGGCGGCGAGCGCCTTGCCGCGGATGTCGTGCGGCCCGTCCAGCGGGATGAACCATTGTGGCGTGGCGCGGAAGATCAGCGGCGCCTTGGACCGCCAGGAGTGCGGATAGGAGTGCACGATCTTGCCGCGGGCCAAGCAGCGTACCCGCCTCGGTCAGCGCCGCACAAACCGGATCGGACGCCTTGTAGACATGCACGCCGGCGGACCAGAGGCACCCACGGGTTGAAGGTGCCATCGTCGCCGACGGTCTCCGGGATATCCAGGCCGTGGGCCCGGCCGAGGATGAAGTCGTCCTCGCCATGGCCGGGCGCGATATGGACGAAGCCGGTGCCGGCCTCGGTGGTGACGAAGTCGCCGAGCAGCACCGGCGTGTCCTGCTCATACCCCCGGCCGCGCAGCGGATGCGCCAGGACGGTGCCGGCGATATCGGCGCCCTTGACCGTGGCCAGAACGGTATGCGCCGTGATGCCGGTGTCCTTCAGCACCGCCGGCAGCAGCGCCTCGGCGATGACGATCTTCTCGCCGGCCGCGGCCAGCGAGCCCTCCGCGACGGCGTCGATCCGCACGACGGCGTAGTCGAACTCCGCCCCGGCCGCGACCGCGCGGTTGCCGGGCATGGTCCAGGGGGTGGTGGTCCAGATGACGATTGCGGCCCCGTCCAGCGCCGGGATCGACGGCTTGACCACCGGGAAACGGACCCAGATCGTCGTCGAGGTGTGGTCGTAGTATTCGATCTCCGCCTCGGCCAGGGCGGTCTTTTCGACAACCGACCACATCACCGGGCGCAGGCCGCGATACAGCGCGCCGTTCAGCAGGAACTTGCAGATTTCCCCGGCGATGGCGGCTTCCGAGGGACGGTCCATGGTCGCGTAGCGCTCGCGCCAGGCGCCCTCCACCCCCAAGCGGCGAAACTCGTCCTTCTGCACGCCCATCCAGTGCGTCGCATAGGCGCGGCACTCGGCGCGGAAGTCCAGGATCGGCACCGCGTCCTTATCTTGCTTCTTGGCGCGATACTCCTCCTCGACCTTCCATTCGATCGGCAGGCCGTGGCAGTCCCAGCCGGGGATGTAGTTGGCGTCGTAACCCGCCATCTGCCGGGTGCGGTTGATGACGTCCTTGAGGATCTTGTTCAGCGCCGTGCCGATATGCAGATGCCCGTTCGCGTATGGCGGTCCGTCATGCAGGATGAACAGCGGACGGCCAACGGAGGCGGCCCGCAGCTTGCCCCATAGGTCGATGGAGTCCCATTTCGCCAGGATCTGCGGCTCCCGCTTCGGCAGGTCGCCGCGCATGGGAAAGCTGGTCTGCGGCAGGAACACCGTGTCGCGGTAGTCGCGGGCGGAGTTGGTAGCGGCGTCGTTCATGAACAGGTCCGTCAGGCAAATGGGGCGGCAGCCGAGGCTGTCCGAGGGTGTGGAAACGCCAGCCTATACACGGATGCGGGCAGCACGGCCACGAAGAACGCGGAAAGGTGAGCGGGGCGGCTCAGTCCGCGAGGAGCTCGTCGAGCGTGACCGGGCAAACACCCGGCACCGGCAGCGGCGGCTGGCCGTCGATCGTGTCGGGCATGATACGCACCGCCTGACGATGGATGCGAGCCAGGTCGATCCGTTGGCACATGGACGGTGCATACCGATCGGCGGCGTCGGCGCCAAATCCCCGGGCCTCCGACAACCAGTGCGCCACATAGCTCGACAATGGCCATGCTTCGGCCTTCAGCATGTGGACCAGTGCCTGGCGCAGCAGGGACTCGACGGCGTGAAGCTGCTCGTTACCCACGCTGTCGATTTCCTCGATGATGTTCGGCCAGTCGGGCGCTTCGTTCACCGCTTCCCCGGCGGCGACCCGGCGCAGCAGATCGCGCTGCCGCTCCGACCAGAGCAGGATATCCGCCTCGTAGAGATCGGCCATCGATTCACTCCCGCCGTTCTGGAAGATATGTGATGACGCGTGTCGTTCTGGTCAGGTTACGCGCCGTCCGGCCGCATGCCGCGGCGGGGTGTGCGGCGCCCGGACCTTTGCTATCATCCGCCTCCATCACGACCGGGAGGATCCCAGCATGGCCGCCTACGAGAACATCATCGCCGAGACACACGGCCGCGTCGGCCTGATCCGCCTCAACCGCCCGGCCGCGCTGAACGCCCTGTGCGATGCGCTGGTCAAGGAACTCGGCGCCCAGCTCGCCGCGTTTGATGCCGACCGCGCCATCGGCGCGATCGTCCTGACCGGCAGCGACCGCGCCTTCGCCGCTGGGGCCGACATCAAGGAGATGCGCGACCGCACCAACCCCGCCGCCATGGTGGAAGACTTCATCGGCGCCGCCTGGGAATCGGTTCTCACCGTCAAGAAGCCGGTGATCGCCGCGGTGGCCGGCTTCGCGCTCGGCGGCGGCTGCGAGCTGGCGATGATGTGCGACATGATCTTCGCTGCCGACACCGCCAAATTCGGCCAGCCGGAAATCAACCTCGGCGTCATCCCGGGCGCCGGGGGCACCCAGCGCCTGACCCGCTCCGTCGGCAAGTCGAAGGCGATGGACCTGGTGCTGACCGCCCGCATGATGGACGCGGCGGAGGCCGAGCGCGCCAACCTTGTCTCCCGCGTGTTCCCGGCCGATCAGTTGCTGCCGGAGGTGCTGAAGATCGCCGAGCGGATCGCCAACCTGTCGCCGGTTGCGGTGCAGTTCGCCAAGCAGGCGGTCAATCGCGCCTACGAAACCACCTTGGCGGAAGGCGTGCGTCACGAGCGGGCGCTGTTCCTGTCGCTGTTCGGCACGCCGGACCAGAAGGAAGGCATGGCGGCGTTCGTGGAGAAGCGGAAGCCGGACTTCCGTCTGGGCTGAAACGTCCCGATAAGCTAAATCAGGACAAGAATTTTGACAACCGCGTGTACTTTTTGATCCTGGTTGTGTTTTCCGCTCATTTTACAGCGGATTGACGGAATTTTCCTCGCGTCCCGGCCGCCGATGGTCTAGCAAACCATCATGAGCGAGAGCCAGCCCCTTCACGCGCGCGCCGCCGATGCCGGATTCAGGCCGGCGGCGCCCATGACCCGGGGTATCAACCTGCTTCTCGTCAGCCGCAGCGAGACCTGGGAAATGGCCGTTCGCAGCGCCGCTGGAGACTCCGGCGGTGGCGTCACCCCCTGCACCGCGCATGAGGCGCTGGCCTACCTGGCTGGATCATCCCGTTGTCACTCCCACGTGCTCGTCGATCACGCCGATGCCGACGGATTGTTCGATGAGCTCGCTCGTCTGGTGCTGGAAGCCGGATCGCCTGAGACCGACATGCTGGCCCTTGGCGTGGCCGGCGGCGGAAGCTGTGACATTGGTCGAATCCTCGAAGCGTCGGCCGGGTCCGTAAGAGAGGCACTGATGTCGGGCTCCCCCCCGCGCCGCCGCATGGCCATCGACCTCGCGCAACTACGCGTTGCGCTGAGCGGCACCATGATCGAAAACCGCTACCAGCCCATCGCCCGCCTGGCCGATCGGCATCCGATTGGGCTGGAAGCGCTGGCCAGGCTGAACCATCCGGAGATGGGAACGCTGCTGCCCGATCGCTTCGTGCCGCAGATCGAAGACGCCGGGCTCGCCTCCGAACTGACCGACCGCGTGTCCGCCCGGGCCTTCGCCGACATGGCGGGACCGGTACTGGCGGGACGCGGGGTCCGCATGTCGGTGAATTTCCCGCTCGATGTGCTGCTCCACCCGGCGGCGCTGGATCGCCTGCGGGAGCAGCAAACCGCCCGCGCCATACCGGCCGATCGTATCATCATCGAACTGACGGAAAGCCGTCCAGTCGACGACTTCCCCCTGCTCCGCCGCTCCATCGATCGGCTGCGCGGCTGGGGGTTCGGCGTGGCGATCGACGATGCCGGGCCGGCGGTGCCGTGGCTGACCGAGCTTTTGGACCTGCCGTTTACCAGCCTCAAGCTGGACAAAGACTTGGTGAAGCAGGTGACCGAGTTCAGAGGCGATCCGCCGGTTCATCGCCTGCACCATCGCACAGGGCAAGGACCGCGACATGACGATCGTCGCGGAGGGCGTGGAAACCGAGACGCTGTGGGACCGCATGCGGGCGCTGGGTGCGGATGAGGCGCAGGGCTTCCTGGTCGCCCGGCCGCTGCCGTTGGCGGTCATACCGGTCTGGACCGAGGCGTGGAACGCGCGGATCGCGGCGGGCTCCGCCTGAATCGCTGCCGCGTCGACCCGGGCGAGGACGCGAACGTTCTGCCGATGGTCAACATCAGCGCGGGATAGCATAGGTGGCGATCTTGTGTTTCGGCACCGGATTTCGTCCCGCCAAAAGACGGGTAACCATGCCCGCGGCGCGAAACCGGGAGGCATTCCATGATCGATTTGGTTATCCGCGGCGACGCCGTGGTGACGCCGCAGGGCGCCGGTGCGCATGACATCCTGATCGCGGGCGGCATCATTGCCGCCGTCACCGCACCGGATGCGATCACCGTAACGGACGGCGCGCGGCTGATCGACGCGCGCGGCAAGGTCGTCATCCCGGGCGGAATCGATCCGCATGTGCACTGCAAATGGCACCTGCCCGCGCCGGACGGAGGCGCCACCGAAACCGCGCCGCCAGATGTCGTCGGCAAGGCGGCGCTGCATGGCGGCACGACGACCATGATCGACTTCACTCGCACCTCGCAAGGCAAGGACGTCCGCGACGCGATCGAACGGCGCGACCTGGACTGGAAGGGTCATTGCGCCTGCGACTATGCCACGCACCTCATGGTCGAGGGCGCCCTGCCCATCGATCTCCCCGGCCAGATCGGCGAGGCGATCCAGGCGGGCTATCCGACGGTCAAAATCTTCACCACCGATATCACGCCGAGCCGCAAGGGCCGCATGGTCGATTTCGGCGACATCTGGGAGATTTTTCAGGTATTGGCGGCCAACAAAGGCCTGGGCGTGATCCACTCCGAGGACAACGACATTGTCATGCACATGTATGGCAAGCTGATCCGCGAGGGGCGCACCGGCTTCGAGAACATGGCCGAGGTGCACAACACGCTGTCGGAAGACGTTTCGTTCCGCCGGATCATTCGGCTGGCGGAGAAAGTGCCCGGCACGGCGCTGTATATGATGCATGTTTCGGCTGCCACCGGGGTGTCCGCGATCCAGGACGCGCGGCGGCGCGGCGTGCCGATCTACGGGGAGTCGCTGCATCAGTACATGCTGTATACCAAGGAGGACTACAGGAAGCCGAACGGCCAGATCTATCACACCTACCCGTCGTTGAAGGGGCCGGAGGATCATGCCGCGCTGTGGCAGGGCACACTGGACGGCTCGATCAACTGCATCGCCACGGATGAAATCTGCTGCACCTTGGCGCAAAAGCTGCAGGGCGTCCGGATCGACGATACCACCGGTGGCAACGCCGGGGTGGAGCCTCGGATAGCCCTGATGTATACCGAGATGGTTGGCAACCGCGGCTATTCGTTGCAGCGCTATGTCGATCTCGTTTCGGCCAACGCAGCCCGGATCATGGGCCTGTATCCTCGCAAGGGCGCGCTGGCGCCCGGGTCCGACGCCGATATCTGTGTGCTCGACCCGGCCGATCGGCGGGTGATCCGGGCGGAGGACTTGCATGAAGCCGACTATACGCCGTGGGAAGGCCGCCGGATGGACGCCTGGCCGTGCCTGACGGTGCTGCGCGGCAAGGTCGTAGTGGAGAACGGCCGCTTTTTCGGCAGCCTGGAGGACGGACGATGGCAGCATCGCAAGGTTGCGGATGACATCATCGCTGCGCCTCGGCTGTAGTCGCGTGACGGACGCACAGCTTCGGTCGCTGCTGTTGGACTGCCTGAAGCTTTGGGCGGTCAGCGGAACGGTCGCGGTGAGCGATGCCGGCGTCACGATCGAGACCTCCGCAATTTGTCTCACTGTCGTTCGAGCGGACCCGGACATGCATCCGGCACGCTGGTTCTATCAGACGAAGGAACGAGCGGCAGCGGGGCGGCCGCCGCGCGCGGCGCCGTCGATCGTGGCGCTTTTATCCCGTTTACGGAACGGAGTCGATGCCGCTGCGGGCGGACGTTGATTGCAAGCTAACGGAATGTATTTCGGTTGCGGACCGTCTGAAGCGGTAGGCACCGTTTCTCACAGCCATAAGCACCGGATTTTTGACGCACGGAATATTGATGCGCTAACCGTTCCGCTTGCGAGAGGTGCGAACTGGCGGATTTCAGCCATCGGCGAGCGATACCGAGACGACTCCACAACGTCCGCTGCTTCGCCAACGTTCCGTGCCGCTTGCGCGACCGGAAGCCTGGCGATACGGTGCCATAGCGAACGGGGTTTATAATCGGGTTGTCTCAGCGCCGGATTTCCGGCGGAGATCCGTGTCGCGCCGGCGGCTTCGGTCGTACGTTGCTTGCCGTTTCCAATCGTAAGGCGCGCATGCCGGTAGCAGCCCGTCATGACGAAAAGTCGCCTATGCCCCGGGTGTCATTATTTCGCCGTGTTGGTACAACTGGGAGGTAACTGACATGTACACGCGCGGATCGATCCCGGATGGCCTGCTGTTTTCCGCGGCTTTGGCCACCGCTCTCGCCGGCTGCGCGGCAACGCCGGCCGGGTCGACGGTCCAGGTGATGCCCGGCCCCGGCAAATCATTCCCGATCTTTCAGGCCGATAACGATTCCTGCAAGGCCTTCGCGGCCCAGCAGGTCCAGGGCCAGGCCGAAGCGGCGAATCAGCGGGCGGTCGGCACGGCGCTGCTCACCACGGTTCTGGGAACCGGGCTTGGCGCCGCGACCGGCGGACTTGCCGGCAATGCGGGCGGCGGCGCGGCCATCGGCGCGGCGGCCGGTGCGGGCGGCGGGGCCGTTATCGGCGCCTCCTCCGGCGCCGGCGACCAGGCTGGCATCCAGCAGCAATACGACATCGCCTTCTCCCAGTGCATGTACTCCAACGGCGAGTTGGTGCCCGGTTTCGCCCCGGTCGCCGGCGCGGGTCCGGTGCAATATGAGGGTTCGGCAGCGCCGGTCGCCGCCGTCGCCACCGCCGATCCCACGGTGCGCGCGACGCAGGTGGAGCTGAACCGGCTCGGCTATCTGCACGGACCCGCCGACGGCGTCGCGGGCGGCCGGACGCGTGCCGCGATCTCCAGCTTCGAGCAGACGAACGGGATGCCCGTGGACGGCACAGCCTCACCCGGGCTTCTGGCCAAACTACAGGCCACACCGTCACACGCCGCCGCCGTTACCGCGTCGGCGCCGAGCGGCTGGGTGGCACCTGCATCGGCATCGGCATCGGCATCGAGCGGCTGGGTCGCACCCGCCGGATCCTCCACGCCCCCTGCTCCGACCAACGTCGCCGCGCCTGCCGCCGGCTGGGTGGCGCCTACGAAGACCCAGTAATACCAGCCCGCCTTGAGTTTGATCCATCGAGCCTCGCTTCCCCGTCATGGCCCGGCTCGTTGTCTAAACACTCGTCCGGGCCACCACCGCCAGCACGTGCCGCGACAGGTGGCCCGGACGAGCCGGGCCATGACGGTTTGTGGCGAGAGTCGCAGTCAACGCGGACTGGAACAGGCCAGCAAAGTGGCAGCATACCATTGCGCTCAAGTTGCGGATTTGCGATCGGCGTTTACAGTCTGTTTACCTTTCCCCGCACAGTATCGGCTGGCCGAAGGAAGATGCCATGTCGGATTTGTCAGTTGATTTGCGTCCCAAACCGCCCATAACATTGACATGGAAGCGCGCATCGCCGTTCTCGAACACATCGCCAAGACCACCGCCGCTGCGCTGGAGCGGCTGGAACAGCGTCAGGACCAGATGCTCGACCGGTTTGACCGCCGGTTCGACGCCATGGACCGCCGCTTTGGCGAAGCCGATCGGCGGATGGACACGATGAACGTGCACCACCGCGCGGACTTCCTGTGGCTGATCGTCATCCAGATTGCCACCGCCGGCAGCCTGCTGACCGCCATGGCACGCGGCTTCCACTGGCTCTGACCGCTCAGCCAAACCGCTCCACGCGGAACCGCGTGTCGATCCACCCGCCGTGCAGGATCGCTTCAGCCGTCAACTGTCCCACCGCCGGCCCCAGCGTGTATCCGTTTGCCGTCACCACATTGTAGAAGCCCGGGTAACCCGGCGCCTCCCCCAGGATCGGAGCACGATCGACCGAGGTATTGATCCCCGTCCAGGCCCGCACCACCGACAGCGCCGCCAAGGCCGGAACGGCGCGAACCGCGGTCCACAGATTGCCCTCGATCGCCTGCCGCTGATTGGTGCTCCGCCCCGTCGCCGCGTCCGCGGCACCGAACCAGCCGCCGCCGATCAGAAACGTCCCGTTGGCCTGCTGCTTCACCGTCAGATGCCGGTTGGCCATCGACACCAGATGCCGCGTCAAGGCGGGCGCCGGATCGGTCACCATTACCTGCTGCACCGTCCCGGTCACCGGCAGCGTCAAACCAACCAGCCGAGCCGTCCGCGCCGCCCACGGACCCGTCGCGTTCACCACCTTCGCTGCCGAAACGAGGCCCTTGCTCGTCATGATCGACCATCCGCTGCCGGTGCGCTCGATCGCCGTCACCTCCACCCCGCAAAGCACCCGCGCCCCATGCGCCCGCGCCAGGCGCAGCAATGCCTTCATGCAGCGCAGCGGGTCGCCAAAGCCCTCGGCCGGGGCGAACGCGGCGCCGGCGATCTGCTGCGACAACGCCGGAGCCATCGCCCGCACGTCGTTACTTCCAAGTATATAACTCTCGATCCCCCAACTCCGCTCCAGGTCCGACTTGCGGCGCAGCCAGTCCAGCCCGGCCTCGTCCTCGGCCAGCATCAGGCCCCCTTCGGTGCGGATGCCCAGATCGTCGCCCGCCTCGGCGGCGATCTCCTTCCACAGCCCGATGCCGCGCGGGCCCAACGCCAGGGCCGGACCGCCGGGACCGCCGTCCGGAGGCGTGTCGTAGCCGAAATCGGCGGACTGCACCTGCACATGCAGGCTGCCGGCGTTCGCCGTGCTGGCCGCCATGCCGGCTTCGTCACGGTCCAGCACCAACACGTCGGCGCCGCCCCTGGCGAGGTAGTACGCTGTCGAAAGCCCGGCCACGCCGCCGCCGACGATCACCACGTCCGCTTGCCGCGCCTCCTCCGGCACCGGCGGCACAGCGTGCAGATGCACCGGCAGCGGCGGATCGGTGAGCGCGTGCGCGACGAACTCCGGCGTCTCCCGCATCAGCGCCGCGATCGGCACCGGCCGCAGCGGCGCACGCGGAGCGGCGAAGGCCGCATCCTCCTGCAAGTCGGGGCAGAGCCGCGCGACCGTATGGGCGCAGAAACGTCCCTGGCATGGCCCCATGCCCGCCCGCGTGGTCTTCTTCAGCGCCGGAAGCGACGTCACCCCGGCCTCGATCTCCGCCCGCAACGTCGCCGCCGTTACCTCTTCGCACCGGCAAACCACCGTTTCATCTGCAATCTTCACCCGATCGGCGTCAAAAACAAACGCCAGGGACTGCTGGAAACGAATCGCCCGGCTGACGGCGATACGCGCGCGCTCGAGCGGCGGCGCAGCAAACCCGAGATCGCGCGCCACCGCCTGCCCGGTCAGCCAACCTTGCCATTGCGCAATCCGCGCGCCGCCAATCACCGTCGCATCGCCCGCCGCGAACACGGTATCGATCGCCGTGCGGCCGTCCTCATCCACCTTGGTGGCCAGATAGCCCGCGCCGACATTGATCCAGCGCTGCGGCACGCCCAGCGCGCGGGCGAGGCCGACTTCCGGCTGGAAACCGACATTCAGCCCGACGACATCGACCTCGAACCGGTGCGCCCCGGCGATCGCCAGTTCGACGCGGTCGCTGCCTTCAAGCCGATCGAGCGCGGTGTTCCAGAATATGGGAACCTTGGCCTGCTTCAGCGTGCGCACCATGTCGCGCCCCTCGCGCAGCAGGTCCGCGCCGAACCAGGACATCTTCAGGATATCCGGATATTGCATCGCACCGGGACTCGGCGAGGCCTCCAGCACCGCGATCGGCTTGATGCCGCTGGCCAGCAGTTCGCAGGCCAGTTTCAGATTGAGCGGACCGTTGCCGGCGAGCAAGATCCGCTCGCCGGGCGACACGCGCTGCGTCCGCACCAGGGCCTGCAGGCCGCCGGTCGTCAGCACGCCCGGCAAGGTCCAGCCGGGCACCGGCACCGGGGTTTCATACGCCCCGGTCGCCAGGATCAGCCGGCGCGGGCGATACACCACGGACCGTCCGCGCACCACCGCCGCGATCTCATCCGGCGCGAAGGCGCCCCAGACCAGAGCATCAGCCTCCAGCCGCACACCCGCCTGGATCGCCTGGCCGCGCAGGTCGATGCTCAGCCTGAACTGCTTGTCCGGCTTGATCGCCGTATGGCTCGGCGCCAACGGACGCGCATAGTTGCCGCCGGGAGCCTGGCCTTCATCCAGAACCACAACCGAGGCCCCGGCCCGCGCGGCGGAAGTCGCCGCCGACAGACCGGCCGCACCGCCACCGACGACCAGGATATCGCAGGTGCGTTCCTCCGCGGCGGGACCTTGCGGCGGGATGTTGAACCACTCCGGCACGGCGCTGGTGACCGTCATGCCGCCTGCGACCTGAGTCTTGCAGGCGCGCTGGCCGATGCTGCCGTTCACGGTGACGATGCAGTCCCAGCACGCGCCGACGCCGCAATGCACGCCGCGCGGCGCGCCGGAGGCGGTGTGGCGGAACGTCGTGATGCCGGCGGCGGACAATGCCGCCGCAATCGTCTCGCCCTCCAGCGCCGCGATGGGTCGGCCATCGAATTGGAAGGAGACCGGTTGACCGGCGGGCGGGATGGACGGGTTTGTCAGGCGCATCCGTGCTGTATGGCAAAGATCGCCGCGCCCTCCAACCCCTTCGATCACGCCCGCGCCGGACCCCGAAGTTGGCTTCTATCCCGGCGGCCGGGCCTGTGTCATGAAGCCCGGTTGACGGCGATTTCGACCGGCGATGCACCCGGTCTTTCCATCCGTGCGAGGTATTCCGCCCGCAGGCCCTGCTTGTACAGCTTGCCCGTCGGCAAGCGCGGCAGGGCATCGATGAAATCGAGCGATTTCGGCACCTTGTAGTGCGCCAGCCGCTCCCGGGCGAACGTTGTCAGTTCCGCCGCCAGGGCATTGGACGGCTCGAACCCGTCCATCGGTTCGACCACGGCCTTAACCTGCTCGCCCATCTCCGGATCGGGCAAGCCGAATACCGCGACGTCGCGCACCGCCGGATGCGCGACCAGCGCGTCCTCGATCTCGCGCGGGTAGATGTTGACGCCACCCGAGATGATCATGAACGCCTTACGGTCGGTCAGGTACAGATACCCTTCCGCATCCAGGTAGCCGATATCCCCGAGCGTGGACCACGCCGGATGCCGCGGATGCTGCGACGCGCGGGTGCGGTCGGGATCTTTGTAGTATGCGAATGGCATCGTATCGCGCTCGAAGTACACCAGCCCGGATTCGCCCGCCGGCAGGTCCTCCCCGTTTTCATCGCAGATATGCACTACCCCGATGATCGGCTTGCCAACCGAGCCGGGATGCGCGAGCCAGGCGGCGGAATCGATCCGCGTCATGCCGTTGCCTTCGGTGGCGCCGTAATACTCATGTATGATCGGCCCCCACCACGCGATCATCTCCCGCTTGACCTCGACCGGGCATGGAGCCGCGGCGTGGATGGCGACGCGGTGGCTGGACAGGTCGTAGCGGCGGCGCACCGGCTCGGGCAGTTTCAGCATCCGCACGAACATGGTCGGCACGAACTGGCTATGGGTTATCCTGTGCCGCTCGATCAGCGCCAGCGCCTCCTCCGGATCGAAGCGGGGCATCATCACCACCGTCCCGCCATGGATATGCACACCCATGGAGAAAATCAGCGGCGCCGCATGGTACATCGGCGCCGGCGAGAGGTAGATCGAACTGTCGTCGAACCCGTAGCTACGGACGAATTCCGCGGTCAATCCCGCCTGATCGACCGTCAACGGCTGCAACGGCCGCCTTACGCCTTTCGGCCGCCCGGTGGTGCCGGAACTGTAGAGCATCACGTCGCCCAGCCACTGCTCCTCCAGCGGCTCCGCGGGACAGGAGGCGACCGCGTCTTCATAGGACTGCCAGCCTTCGACGGCACCGCCCATCATCAGGAAGTCCCGGCAGCGCGGCAGGCGCTCCGGCAGAAGCGCAGCGACATCGGCGCGCGCGTGCGAACTGACCAGTACCCGGGCGTCGCAGTCGTCGATGATATAGGCCGCCTCATCCACGGTCAGGTAGCGGTTCACCGCGGTCAGATACAGGCCGGACCGGCGCGCCGCCCACACCACCTCGAGAAAGCGCAGGGTGTTCTCCATGAACAGCGCGATCGTGTCGCCGCGATGCAGGCCCGCCGCGTGAAGATATTGCGCCAACCGGTTCGATCGGTCGTCGAGTTCGCGATAGGTGACGGTCTCGCCGGTGGCAGCGTCGATAACCGCGGCGCGGTCAGGCGCGCGGGCAGCATGCGACCCGATGGACATTGCCTCTCCCTTGTTTTGTGCCGGCACCGCCGGAATGTCCGATCTTCCCGCATCGGCGCGCGATTTTCATCACCGATCGCATCACGGATTGGCGAAACACGTTTGTCCCGCGCGATCGAAATCAGCCCAATCGGGTTACAGCGCCTTCTGGTCTTCGCCGATAAGTTTCCGGATCAGCGGCGGCAGCGGGTCGCGAATCATCTCGCTCAGATCCGTTGCGAGTTGGCTCGACTTCCATTCTCCCGAGCGCAAGCGCGTCCATCCGCGCCGGGTGAACATGTCCTGCCATGGATAGTAGTCGCACTCAGTCAGGCTGTAACGATCATCCTCGTTGCCGTACAGCCCGGCGGCCAGGAAATCGAGACCGCAGATGCGCGCCGCGAGCATTCGGTTAAAGAACCGCGGATTGCATTCAAGCAGCACCATGCGGCCATTGGCGGCCAGCCTGGCGTCGAAATTGGCAACGCCGGAATATCCGGTGGCGGCGATCACCCGCCGGCCCATATCGACCAGCGCATCATGATTGCGGAAGTTTGTCGTCTGGAATCGCGCGACGCCATACCGGCTGGTTGATTCCTGCACCTCAAGCTGGCCCGGGCATTCCCACGTGCACCAATGCGTCACGATCCCGTTGCGCGAGAACGTGCTGAGTGCCCAATCGCGCCCGTCGATGAACTCCTGCACGATAATGCCGGTCGGATGGGCATCGGCGGTACGATAGGCCTCCGCGTCGGCGGGTCCCGCGACGATGACGATATTGCGCTGGCCGAAACCCACCTCCGGCTTGATGATGACGGGATAGCCCAGTTCGGCCGCAACCTGGCCCGGGTCGAACGCGTTGCTGTTGATGAAATACAGGGTTTTCGGGATCGGGATCTGGCGCTCCTGGCAAATCCTTGCGAATTGCCACTTGCTGTCCAGTTGGCGAAGCAGGTCCAAATCGGGAATCGGGAAGACGGGCGGACGCAACGAGGACTGCATTCGGGACACCAACCGCGTCGCCGGCACGTCGGTGGGTATTACGCTTGAAATGCCAACTCTGCGATGGAGGGTGTTGATCTTCGCGCTGATGTCTTCCGCATCGGCGGAGTCCAGTTCGTCGGCGCGGTGCAACAGCTTGCAACCGCGCGACCATCGGACCGAGCGGGAGTGCCTGTCATGCACCAGATAGGTGCGCAGCCCCAACGCGTGGAGCGCACGTTGAACGTTGTATCCCGCCCTGCCGAGGTGGCAGACGAGCACGACGTTTTGCCTTCGTTGCCGACTCACGCAGGGCGGTCCTTCCGCGAACGTCGCGACGCCAGAGCAGCCAGAATTCCAGAAACCATTATTCAGCCGCTTGATACGCTGGCGTATTGTCGTGCTGGCCCGCGAGCCGCCGGCTGTTGTCGCGCTTGATTGCCCGCGCGATCTGCGGCGCGGCGGTATTGGTGCCGTAAATGAAGCGCATGGACGGACCGAAGGAGGCCGCGCTCAGGCATCCGACGATGTGAAGCCCGGGGAGGCTGGTCTGGAAGGCCCGGTCGAGCGCCGGGATGCCGTCCGCCAGGGTGGCGATCCGGGGCAGCACCGGTTCAAGGTAGGACAGCTTTCGCATGTCGGGCGTGTAACCGGTCGCGGCGATCACGTGATCGACTTCGACCGGGCGGTCGCCGATCGTCAGTTGAACGCCCTCTGGCCGCTCCTCAGCACGGGTTATGGTTCCGACATCAATTCGGATTTTCCCGAGGACCCGGTGATACAACCAGCCGGAACCTGCCGGCCCGAACGTCGAGTAGGCCTTCGCCAGGCGGGCTTTCGCCGGAAGCCGGTGATACAGGTTCGGCGCTTCCGAAAAAAACCATGTGCGCCAGCCAGGCCCGAGGCCGAAATTCGGGCGGCGGATGCGGGTCCACGCCGTCGGCACCGCCTCGCTGTCGGGCTTGAACCAGAAGGGCTTGTCACGTGCCAGCACCTGAACCGCGGCCCCGCGCTCATGCAACAGGGCGGCCGTTTCGAAAGCAGACTGTCCGGCCCCCAGCACCAGCACCCGCTTGCCTTTGAACGCAGCCAGCGAATGATGCGCCGATGCATGCGTCATACGGTGAGCCGGCATGCCCTTGATGTCCGGCATATTCTGCAGGCCCATCAGGCCGGTCGCGCAGATCACTCGTTTCGTGAACACTTCTCCGCCGCTTTGCAGGCGAACGGCGAAGCCATTATTCTGTGGAAGTATTCCGCTTACTCTTTCGTCCGTCACGGTTCCGACATACTCCCTGAGGACGGCCTGTCCGTAGGCAATCAGATCCGCCAGCGGCGTGCGGTGACCGACCGGCTTGTAGGGACGTCCCGTCACGCTGCAAAATCGTTGCAGAGTCAGCGGAAGCGCGCCGAAGTTCGAAGCAAATGCGTCGGACTTCAACAGCATGCCCTCGGGCATGTGGTCGGTCCACATTTCCATCGGCCGCCCGAACACAAGGACATTCAAACCGTTACGGAGCAAATTCGCGGCGACCGACAGACCGTACGGCCCGGCACCGACCACCACCGCATCAGCACTCATTACAGGTCCCCTACCGCGCTGTTTGTGGAAAGGATGTCATGAGGCGACGTTCGTACACAATAGCAACGCATCCGCGAAACCAATCCTGACGTGGACGTCATGCCCAAACTTATCGTGTGTGTGACGGACTTGCCGCTATGTCCTTCCAGAACAACAATCATGGTCATGAAAATCAATAATACGGCTCCTCTCGAATTGCTGATCACCATGGCCGGTCCAAAGCGGATGACAATCCTGTAATGCGGCATGATGGCACGCAGGCGGCGGCAGGGTCGTCGCCGGCATTGCAAAAGCCCCAAATTGAAACGATGTTCCTGCTTTCAGTGGATGAGTATCACACAAGGCTCGCCCCGGCTGGACTTTGGAATACCCTGGCCGGACGAGACAAACCTGATCGGGAAGCCGTTCCGGACGTCAACCGAACCGAGGCGTGGCAATCTGTTCTCATGTCGCAATACATAACATTGCGGTCTGCCGGTTGTCTTCCACTTAGTTGTTTTGATCGCTTGCGGGGTATCTGATCACGTCATAGGAGCCCCTTGATCCGCAATAGTCCAAAAGCCGCGACCGTCATCGCATCCTGTATCGTACCCGAGCAAATCATAGCCTCGAGTTCAGGCAAGGTGAATTCACGTGTTATCATGTCCTGCTCGGACGGTTCGCGCGCGGTTTCGCCGCGCGTGAGGTTGGTGGCAAGGAAAATATGGCCCCGTTGCGAGCAGTACCCCGGTCCCTGCAAGATTTCTCCCGCATACACCATGCGATCGGCGATCCAGCCGGTCTCCTCCCGCAATTCCGCCGCGGCAAGCACCTCGGGGGCGGTTTCCGGCGCCTGTTCCCACATGCCCATCGGGAACTCCCACATCCGCGCACGGACGGGGTAACGATATTGTTCAACGAGAGTGACACATCCGTCCTGTAGTGGCGCAACCACAACAAAATCGGGGCGCTCAACCACCCCGTACAGGCCGTCGGACCCATCCGGGCGGCGGATCAGGTCTTCCCGCACCCGCGTCCACGGGTTCTCGTACGCGATGCGCGAGGAAAGTGTCAGGTAGGGATTTGTCATCGTCCGGTATCATCCGCCGTTGGCTATGGCGGCGTGATACCATAAGCGTCCGGCCCGGGCGCTACTCGCGCGCTGTCCCCGGTTCCCTGGAGGCGCGGCGCGCATCCTCGACGGTTTCGGCCGGGAATGTGGGCGCCGGCGCACCCGCAGGCGGATCGCGGTTCTCGTCGCCCTGCGGCCCAAGATACGGACTTGGCAGGCTTCCTTCCGGCAACGCCGCCCGCTCGCCAGGCCGCCCGTCGGGCATCGGCCGGGCGTCGGGTGAGGTCAGTTGGTCCGCGTCGAGGGCCTCGCCCGGCGCTTCCGGGCCGCCGCGGACCTCGCTCTCAGGTCCCGCGGCGCGCGGCGCGCCGCCGGCCGCGGAGCGCCCGCTGCCAGGGGTGTCGTCCGGACTATCGTCATGCGGCATCATCCCGTCGTAACGTTCGTGCGACGGCAAGGTTGCATGCGGTGCACTCAATTGCGCCGCCACAATTCCTCGCTGAGCAGGACCGCGAACGCGGTCCAGACGACCAGCGGCACCATCGACGCCGCCGCGACCTCATCGACCTTTGCCGCGGTGGCCGCCGTGGCCGTCGTGGAGGCGCACATCGCGGCGGCCACGGCCGCGCTCGCGCCGAGCTTCTTGCCGCCGAAAAAAGTCGCCGGATAACCGGCCAAACCCGCCAAGGTCGCCGCCCATGAAGCCAGCGCCGCACCGCGCACCGGAGTTCCCGGCCTGGTCAGCAGCCGGTAGCCGGTGACCGCCAGCAACGTCTCGAGCAGGCCCCAGGCGATGCCGATGGTCGATCCGGACGGCGTGTAGGACGGTTTGCGCAAGGTATCGTACCAGACCGCCTCACGCGGACGCTGCGGGCCAAACTGCGCGCCGATAGCCGCCGCGCCCGCGACGGATGCGACACTGACGACGGCGGCGGTGGTCTTTTCCATGGTCTGCCAACTCCAATGCATTTGCCAAACACAACGCGCGGCCGGGTCCGAAGTTTGCCGGGAACCGGATGCCCCCGCCGCGCTTACCGCCGCATTCATGGAAGGATCGGCGATGCAGGCCAGCGAACCCCGGCACGTTTCTTTTCGCGTCGATGAGTCGCCGGAGGTCCCGGCGCTCGGGATGATCTTCGGCTGGGCCGCCATGCTGCCGTTCGCGGGCGGTGCCGCGGCAGCCTGGACACTGCGCGACATCGGGCCGGCGGTTGCGCTGACGATCGTCTGGGGCGGAGCGATCCTGATCTTCCTGGCCGGGGTTCGGCGGGGCCTGAGTTTCCGCACTCCGGGCGGCGAGGATGCCGCCCAGATCGCCACCATGCTGGGCTGGTTCCTGCTCGCGCTGGCGGCGCTGGTCTCGCCTTCGCCGGCGGCATCGCTCGTGCTGCTGATCGCCGGCTACACGTCCGTTGCGATCCTCGACCCGCTGGCCGCCCGGCGCCGGGAGGTTCCGCTGTTTTTTGCCCGCCTGCGGCCGCTGCAAATGCTGGTTCCGATCGCCGGTCTGGGCTCCGTGCTGCTGCGCCTGCTGCTTCTTTGATGGACACCCCCGCCGGTAAAGCCTGGCAGCTCCCGGACCATACGCCAAAGGCGCGACCTGCCTGCGTGCCGTTACAGCCGGGTCGTGCGCGCCGAAAGAAATGAGCCGTGCGTCGGCAGGCCGGCGTGGGAGTTGGTCAAGGCGTTTTCGGTGAAGCCGTCCCTGCCCCCGGGCGGTGCGAGAGGTCGCGGTTCTGGCGACCGGCGCGCATTTCCGCTCCGCCTACGAACTGTACGCGCATGTGATCGCCGCTGAAAACCCGCGGCTGATTGGCGGGTTCATCGTTTCCGGGCGGCCTGTCGCAGCATGTGCTGGCGCGGCTGGGCCGGCTTCGGGTCAACCTGAACCCGCTCGGGTGCCGCAATGACCCTCCGCGCGACCCGGTTCAACTGCTCGACCCACGCTTCGTCCACCCGGGCGAACGCATACGCCACCGCGAAGAGAGCCGGCACGGTTCCCAGCGCAGCCACGGCCAGGGCGGCATCCTGAGACATGGACGGCCGAACCGCCAGGAACAACCAGCACGACAAGGAGCACAACAGCGGAAAGTGGAACAGGTAAACCGGAAACGACAGCCGCCCGAGCAGCCGCCCCGCGCCCGACGCCAGAACCGCTCCGGCCCGTTCGCTGCCGAGCAGTCCGAGGATCAGCAGCACGCCGCTCAGCGTATGCAGCCAGATCCGGTCATATCGCCACTCCGACCCGTCATACAGAAAGCCCAGCCAGCCGTATAGCCCGCGAGGCTCCAGATACCCGAACAGCAGCAGCCCCATCGCCAGGTACACAGGCGCGATCCACCGGTGCACCGACAGCATCCCCCTCGCGTTCAACCAGGACAGTGCCAGCCCGGCGACGAAGGCGATCAACCGAGGGTCCATCCACTGGGTCGCCGCTGCGGCCGCCGCCAGCAGAGCCAGCCCGGTCAGCGCCCGGCAACGCACCAGCGCCAGGCCAAGTCCGAACGTCAGCAAACTGCCGAACATCTCGTCGCGCATCGTCCAGAACACCGGGTTATAGGCGTCCGTCTTGTCCACGAAGGCGAACACCGAACCCTCCAGCACGGCACCCGCCAGCGACGGGCGAAGCGCCCCGTTGGTGTCGCCGCCACCAAAACTGCCCAGCCAGTTCGATTGCGTAAGCGCCGCCGCCTCGCGATAGTAATACAGGCCGAAACGGAACAACAGATACGATGCCACGGCCGCCAGCAAGGTTAGTCCGGCCAGCCGGAACCATCGTTTCGCCACCGCCCGCATCACCACCTCGATACGGCCGGAACGAAAATAACCCAGCGGCAGCACGTATCCCGACAGGACAAAGAACAGCATCACCGCGCCCGGTCCATCCAGCAGAGCGAACACCGGACTGCCGACAAGGCCGGAAGCAGGATCGAACGATGGAACGATGCCGATGCGCCTCGGCATGAAGGCGTAGATGAAGTGCCAGATCACGACGACCAGCGCGGCAACCCCGCGCAACCCGTCGAGTTCGGCCAGCTTGCCGCTTCCGGCGGCGGCAGGTTCGCCGCGTTCGCCCGCGGGACGAGTGGCCAGCATCAGGCGATAGACCGGTCCCGCAACGGGACCTGAACGTTCCATGCGCATGCGCGCTACAACGTCTCGATCCGGGACGTGTTCGCCGGCCGCGATCACGAATGCTTCGGCACGCGCCCGAACAGCGAAAGGTCGCCGTGGGCGGATTTGCCATCTCGCGTCAATAATCGAAACGTGGTTACATCAAGAGGACGCCTGTACGTCCATGGCGAACCCGGTTTGGAGTGAAATTCATGCAAGCAATCAACACCAATGCCTCACGGTATGATGGCCTAACGATTCTGTTGCATTGGCTCATCGCCTTGCTCGTGGTGGAGCAATGGATCGGCGCGCAAATAATCGACCTGTTTCCGAAGGGCGACCTACGGGTTGATGCACGATCGGTACATATCGTTTGCGGCGCCACCCTGGGCGCGCTGCTGGTGCTGCGGCTGTTCTGGCGCGGCACGTTCGGACGCCAGTTGCCGGCAGTCGGCAACGGGCTGATCCGGCTGCTCGCGAAGATCGTTCACTGGGGGCTTTACCTGGCGGTCGTTGCCCAGGTAGTCGTCGGCGCGTCGCTGGCCTGGGCGCGGGGCGACAGCCTGTTCGGTCTCTACACCATTCCTTCGTTCGATCCCGGCAACAAGGCGCTGGTCGATCAGATCATGGGCGTGCATGCCTCCATCGGCTGGCTGATCGTCGTGCTGGTGCTGGTTCATGCCCTGGCCGCGCTGGTCCATCAGGGCGTGTGGCGCGACGGCGTGCTCGACCGCATGCGCTTCAGCACGCGGTAGACCGCGGCTTCGCCTCATGCTCCGGCATCGCGCGCGCGTGTGGCGCGTGATGCCGGCTCAGGTCATCGGTGCCGCAACCGTAAACACGGTGCGCCGGGTGTTATCGTCCCGCGGCCATGCCCGCTCGACGGCCGGCAGCGGAACGGCTTTGGTTGCGACCTCAAATCGGCCCGGGCCGGCTGCCTGCAGAAGGTCCCCGGTGCAGCGGACAAGACGGTCGAGGGGAACGCTGCCAATGCCGCTCCTTGGCTCACGAACTGCGCAAAGCCGGTCTCGATGTCGATCAGCAGCATGACATCACCGTTCACTATGATGGGGTCGTGGTCGGCTCGTACAAGGTCGACATGCTGGTCGAGGATGCCGTCCTGGTGGAACTGAAGCCCGTCAGGGTGCTTGATGCCAACCATGTCGCCCAATGCGTCAACTACTTGAAAGCGCCCCGCCTCTCGCTGTGCCTGCTGCTCAAAGTCGGCACCCCGCGCCTCGAAATCCGGCGGTTGGTTAACGGATTGTGACCCCCGCTCACTCCGCCGCAACCAACGCCACCCGATGCCGGGCAATCCTCAAAACCATCAGCGCTGCCATCAGGCACGCAACCCCGCTCGCCACGAACGCAGGCACATAGCTTCCCGTCAGATACCGCGTCTCGCCCGCGCCCAGAGCCGCCAGGGCACCGCCGATCTGGTGGCCGGCGACGATCCAGGAGACAATGACCGGGGCGTCCTTCTTGCCGAACACCTCGTTGGTCAGCGCCACCGTCGGGGGCACCGTCGCCACCCAGTCGAGGCCGTAGAACACCGAGAATATGGCCAAACTCACCACATCGAACTGCGTGAATGGCAGCGCCATCAAAGACAGGCCGCGCAGCCCGTAGTACCAGAACAGCAGGATCCGCGAATCAAACCGGTCCGTCAGGTGCCCGGACAACGTGGTGCCGATCAGGTCGAACACGCCCATCGCCGCCAGCAGGCTCGCGGCGCTGACCTCCGGGATGCCGTGATCCATGCAAAACGGAATCAGGTGAGTTCCCACCAGCCCGTTGGTGGAAAACCCGCAGACCGCGAAAGTAATGAACAACAGCCAGAAATCCACCGACTTCAGGCCGCGCGCCAGGCCGGCCATCGCGATCACGAACGGGTTGCCCGACGGCGGCGGCAGTTCCACGATTTCAGTCGAGCCATACGCGCCAAGCCCGATCGACGCAGGACTTTCCGGCAGCATCAGCAGCAGCACCGGGATCAGCGCCAGAATCACCGCGGCAACGACCAGCGGCGCGCTGTGCCAGCCATGCGAGACCACCAGACTCGCCAGCAACGGCAGGAAAACCAGTTGCCCGCTGGCGTTGCTCGCCGTCAGCAGGCCCACGACCAACCCGCGCCGCTGCACGAACCAGCAGTTCGCGATGGCGGTCGCCAACCCCACCATGCCCGCGCCGGAGCCAAGCCCGACCAGCACGCCCCAAGTCAGATACAACTGCCAGATCCGGGTGACGAAGCTGCTCAGCCCGGCGCCGACGACGAGCAGCAGCATCGAGAACACCACCGTCCGCTTCAATCCAATCACCTGGATCAGCCCGGCGGCGAACGGGCCGACCAGCCCGAACAGCAGGATGTTCAGTGAGATCGCGCCCGAGATCACCGCTGCGTTCCAGCCGAACGCTTGCTGCAGCGGCACGATCAGCACCCCCGGCGTGGCACGCACGCCGACGGATGCGAGGATCACGGTGAACATCACCGCGACCACGATCCAGGCGTAATGCACGCGCCCGGCGAGCAGGCGCGCCATCAGCTTCGGTCCCATGCCGTGACTCCGATAAAGGTTGCAGGCAACATGACGGTCGTCATATAGAAGTCAAGCCCGGATATGACGACCGTCAGAAACAGGACGCATGCTATGGCTCAACCGACCGCGCGCCGGACAGAAACCCACCAGCGCATCCTCGACGCCGCCGGCCGCCTGTTCCGCCGAAACGGAATCGACGGCGTAGGCGTCGATGCGGTGATGAAGGAAGCCGGCCTGACGCATGGCGGGTTTTACGCGCACTTTGCCTCCAAGGACGCGCTGGCGGCCGAGGTTTGCCGGGGGCTGCTGGAGAACGCCGCCAGCAACTGGGATCGGATCAGCCGGACGGAGCCTCCCGGCGCGGCGCTGGAGCGGATCGTTCGGTCCTATCTCGATCCGGACAAGATCGAGTCCGGCATCGGCTGTCCGTTAACGTCTCTCGGTCCCGACATGGCCCGCCGATCGGCGTCGCGCTCGGCGATCGGCGGGGCGGTGAGCGGAATGGTGGAGGCGCTGACCCGGGTGATCCCCGGCCGCCGCCGCGACCGGGCCCTGGCGTCTCTCTCCACCCTGGTCGGAGCCGTCGTGCTGGCACGGGTGGCCCGGGATCCCGTGCTGGCGCGGGATATTCTGGACGCCGCGGCGGCGAACATCCTTCCAGACCGCGTGAACGCCTCTGGCTGAAGCGGTCCGGCGATCCCATTTGAATGGCATGATCGGCTCGCGCACAGTTTCAGTCCTGGCGCTTGGTTTGGCAGGCTGCGCCACCCTGCCGCCCACACCGGCGACGCCGTATCTGCCGGCGGGGGTGTACGGCGTTTACCTGGACAACGACACCGGCGCGATCAATCAGTCGTCCTGGGCGTTTGCGTCGCCGGCCAATACGCGCGGCAATCCCGTGGACGCGGCGCGAGCGGTGATCGCGCTCGAGTACCTTCCCGGCGAATTGCACGAAAACCCCCGTTGGGTCGGCATGGACTCGGCGACGAAGCTGCATATGGCGCAGGCTCGGGACGACCTTCGCCGCATCCTCGGCATTCGGCCGGATGCGCCATCGCAAGCGGTGGTGAACGCGCTGTTGCGGCTTTCCGCGGGACTTCAGTTCGGCGATCGGGCGGAAGTGGCAGAGGCATTGGCCTCGCCCGTGTTCACGCTGCCGCCGGAGGAGACCCTGCAGAGACTGTCCAACCTGCCGTACGACCGGACGGCCAATTTGGCGACCGCGTTCGCCGAGGCTCAGATGTTTCCCGGCGGCGGCTAACTACAATACCAGACGGCATTTGGACTGACCCATCTCGCGTCATGAGCCGGCTTGTCCGCGGCACCTGTCGCGGCAGGGTGCTGACATCGGTGGCGCGGACAAGCCGGGCCATGACGGTTGGGAGAAAAGAGTCGGCTCGATCTCCGGTTGGCATGAGGGCCGCGGAGCCGAGCCGCCGGCGGCTTGGCTCCGTGGGACCGCCCGTTTCGGGCGGCCCCGCTAAAGGCTCAGGCAGCCGCCATGCGATGAAGCCCGCACAGTTTATTGCCATCCGGATCACGCAGGTAAGCAAGATAGAGGTCGCCGACACCGCTTTGGCGAACACCGGGTGGCTCCTCGATCGCCGTGCCGCCGTTGGCGACCCCGGCCTTGTGCCAGGCATCGGCTTGTTCAGGACCTGTTACGGCGATGCCGATCGTTCCGCCATTGGCATGAGTGGCCGCCTTGCCATCGATGGGCTTCGTCACCAGAAACAGGCCGCCGTTGTGGAGGTAAATCAACCGACCCTTGTCATCGTAACTGCCGGGCTTCCCGCCGATGGCGCCGAACAGGGCATCATAGAATTTCTTCGACCGGTCGAGGTCGTTGCTCCCGATCATCACATGACTGAACATTCAGTTCCCTCCGAAATGAAGTTATGTGCCGCCGCGTGCGGCGCCGCCAACTCAACACGATTTTCGCAGGCCATGAAAGCGGTGCACGCGGACCATCCGCCGCCTCCAGCGCCAGGGCCGTGCCGCTGACAGCCGCTATTGCAGCCGCGTCTCCACAGCCTCCAGGATCGCCGTGTGCACCATTTCTACATCCGCGGACGCATCCACCAGCACGCAACGGTCCGGTTCCGCCGCCGCGATTTCGCGGTAGCCCGCCCGCACCCGGGCATGGAACGCAGCGTCCAGTTTCTCGTAACGATCCGCGTCGCCGCCGCGCTGGCGCATCCGTTGCGCACCCAGATCCTCGGGCACGTCCAGCACCAGGGTCAGAGCCGGCACGATCCCAAGCAACCGCGACAATTCCTTGATGAACAGCTTGTCGGCGCCCTGCCCGTAGCCCTGATACGCCATCGTGGAGTCGAAAAACCGGTCGCACACCACCCAAATTCCGGACTCCAGCGCCGGGCGGATGGTCTTGGCGACATGCTCCGCCCGGGCGGCGAAATGCAGCAGCGTTTCCGCCCGCGGCGCCCAGTCGATCTCGCTGCCGAGCAGCAGTCCACGCAGCAGTTCGGCGCCCGGCGCGCCGCCCGGCTCGCGCGTGCGCTGCACCGGCACGTGGCAGGAGGTCAGCGCCTCCGCCAGCAATTCGCACTGCGTGGTCTTGCCCGCGCCTTCTCCACCTTCAAGCGTAATAAACCGGCCGGTCATTCATGTTCCCGTCACGTATCTCGACAGCACCGCCATCGCGCGCCCGGGCAATCCAAGCCGGGGCACATCGTCAACGGCCAACAGCGGCACGCTGAAATTCGGGACGCCCTGGCCTGTCACCTCCAGCTTCCCAAGCGTGTCGCCCTTGGCGATAGGCGCTTTCAGCGGCGTGTCATAGCTGATTTTCACCGAGGCCTTCTGCCGCCAGTTGCGCGGCATGGTGACGATCAGGTCCTTGCCGGCGACCAGCGGCACCGAACTCTGGCTGCCGAGCCAGACCGGCACCCGCTCGATGACGTCCCCGGCGCTGTACAGCGTCACGTCCTCGTAATTGAAGAATGCCCAGTCCATCAGCCGCTCGGATTCCTCGGCGCGTTCGTGCATGGAGGCCATGCCATTGAGAACCAGGATCACGCGCCGGCCGTTGCGTTTCGAGCTGGCCACAAGGCCGTAACCGCCGGCGTCGGTATGTCCGGTCTTCAGCCCGTCCGCCGTACCTTTCTGCACCATCGGGTTGCGGTTGCCCTGCTCGATGCCGTTATAGCGGAACGTCTTTTCCGCATCGTAGTGGTAGTATTCGGGGAACTCGCGGATGATGTGGCCGGCCAGCGTGGCGATGTCGCGCGCGCTCATGTGCTGGTCCGGGTCGGGCAGGCCGGTGCAGTTCTTGAAGAACGAATGCTTCAGGCCAAGCTGCCCCGCGGTCTTGTTCATCAGTTCGACGAACTGCTCCTCCGACCCGCCGATGGCCTCGGCCAGCACGATGGCAGCATCGTTGCCGGACTGCACGATCACTCCGCGGATAAGGTCTTCGACTTTGACCTGGGAGCCGATCTGCACGAAGGTTTTCGATCCCTGGGTGCGCCAGGCCTTTTCGGTGACCGGCAGTTCGTCGTCCAGCTTCAGGCGGCCCTGCTTGAGGCGGTCATAGACGATGTACATCGTCATCAGCTTGGTCATCGAGGACGGCGGCATTTCATCGTCCGCCTGCTTTTCCAGCAGCGACGCGCCGGTGTCGAAATCGACGATATAGGCCCATTTTGCGGTGGTATCGACCGGGCCGAGCGTGGTTTCCGCCGGACTGCCCGCCGGCGGCGCGTCCTTGGCGTTGCGGCCTTGCGCCCCGGCATGCGGGGTGAGGTGCTTCGCCGCCAGCGCCGGCCCGGCGGCGAGGGCGGCGATGGATGACAGCAAGCTAAGACGACGGGTCAGCATTTCGACGTAACCTCCTATCAATCAACAACGATCCGCGCGTCGGGTATACCCGATGCCAGCGCCTGGTCCAAGATGGCTTCGGCCCGGGCAATGTCCGGGATGGGGCCGATCTGCACGCGGTATTGGCGGCGCGAGCGGCCTTGCCGCTCGGTCACGATGAACGCTCCGGCGGCCGCCATGCGGGCGCGCTGGGCGGCGGCGTAGTGGTATTCGTCGAAGCTGTCCAACCGCACCATCAGGCTCCCCGGTTGCGGCTCGGTCCGGGTGACGGATTCCGGCAGCCGCATCGGCGGAGCGGCGGAAGCGGCTGCCTCCGGCCGCGCCGCGGGCGTTTGGCTGATGACGTGGCCGGCACCCTGACGAATGCCGGGAGGCGGCGGCAGTTCCGCGACCTCGACTCCGCCGCGCGGCGCCGCAGTCACTCCCGGGCTTGGGGCGCCCGGGAGGGAATCGGCGGCGGCATGGCTTTCCACCGGGAGCACCGTCAACCGGACGCGTGCGGCGCCGCCGGGCGGTATGCCAAGCAGCGTGGCGGTGCGGCGGGTGACCTGCACCAGACGGTGCGGATCGCCGGGACCGCGGTCGTTCACCCGGACGGTGGTTTGCAGGCCGGTCTCCAGGTTGGTGATGCGGGCGATGGCGGGAAGCTGGATGGTGGGGTGGGCGGCGGCCAGCGCGGTTTGGTCGAAGACCTCGCCATCGGTGGTCAGGCGGACGGAGGTGTCCTTGCTGACGGAGGCGAGGCCGGTGTCGTCGAGGTCGAAGTTCTCCGCGGGGTAGTACCAGACTGTGCCGGCCTGGTAAGGCTTGCCGAGGACGTAGTGCGGGTCGGGCTTCAGGGCCGGGGTGCAGGCGGACAGCGGGATGAGCAGCGCGACGATTGGCCAGCCCATTCTCCCGCTGTCATGCCTGGGCTTGGCCCGGTGGGTATCGGGATAAGCGGCAGCGAGCGGAAAGTTTGCCCGCGACTGTGGTCTCGTATCGTCATGGTCCGGCTCGTCCGGGCCACCTGTGCCAGCACCTGCCGCGACAGGTGGCCCGGACGAGCCGGGCCATGACGAATGTGGAAAACGCCGTACTCTGCGTGCCCCGCCATCCATGACGGACGGTGCCGGTGGCAGCAAAGTCGTGGATGGCCGGGCCAAGCCCGGCCATGACACATTGATGAACGGCAGCCGGGTGAAACCCCGCCTCACCCCGCCACCTGATCGCCGATCAACCCCACCGCCAGCGCATAGTAGTCGGACGGGTTGTACCGGCGGATGGCCGCGAAATTGCCGAACACGGCGAAGGTTTCCCCGCCCGCTCCGTCCGGCGCCACCAGTCCCGTCGGCGTATCGCCTGTCGCGACCCAGCGTCCCTCCAGCGGACGCACCCCGGCCTGCGCCCACTCGGACAGCGGACGCTTCGCCTCGCGTCCCTCGACCTGCAGACCGGGAGGCGCGATCACCGCCTGGCCCCAGGTCTGGCCGCCGCGCCAGCCGGATTGCGCGAGGTAGTTCGCGATCGATGCCAGCACGTCGGGCGTGCTGGTCCAGATGTCCCGCCGCCCGTGACCTTCGAAATCGACCGCATAACGCAGGTAGCTGGTGGGCATGAACTGCGGCTGGCCCATCGCCCCGGCATAGGACCCCAGCATCGCGCCCGGCGCGACGTCGCCATGGTCGAGGATCTTCAGCGCCGCCATCAGTTCGCCCCGGAAGAAGCTGGCGCGGCGGCCTTCCCAGGCCAGGGTGGCCAGCGCCTCGACCACGCGGAAGTCGCCCATGCCGGTGCCGAAGCTGGATTCCAGGCCCCAGATCCCGGCGATCACCCCGGTGCTGACGCCGTAGCGCTGCTGCACCCGCTGGAACAAGGCGCGATTGGCGGCGACCGCGTCCCGACCGTTGGCGATGCGCTTGTCGGTGATCACCAACTCCTGGTACCGCGACCAGGTCATGGTGAATTCGGGCTGGTGGCGGTCTTTCTCCAGCACTTTCTGGTTCGGCACCACGCCGGCGAAGGCTCGGTCGATGGTGGCGGGGGCGATGCCCGCGCGGCGCGCCTCGGCCCGCAGTTCCATCAGGAAGCCCTGGAAACTCTCGGACGGAGTCGCGAAGGCGCGTGCGGCAAGCACCGCGGGCAACGCGCTGGCAAGCAGGATTCGGCGGGTCGGCATAGCGCGCTTCTTGCCATGACGAACCGAGTCGCGGCAATCGGATTCGCGCCGCCTCAGGGAGTTTCAGGTGCGTGCGGTACGCGGGGCAGTGGCCGGTTGCGCCGCCAGGGTCTGCATCGCCGTCGCGACCGCACTCAAGTCGTTACTTTACAATATTGCTTACGCCCGGCGTCCGGATTGACCCGGGCGTGCCCGGTGATCAGGGTGTCGGTCTTCACCTTCCCTGGGGATGCGGGCATGACCGACAGTGTAGCTGTTCATTACGCGCAGGAAGGCCTGCTGGATCGCATCCTGGACGGCCTGGCCCGGGCAGGGAAGCCGCTTGACCGGCTGACGATCGACGATTTGGCGCCAGTGGACGAATTCCACTCGCGCCGCCGCCTCGCCACCGAGGAATTGGCGCGGATGCTGGCGCCGCTGGCGTCCGACCATGTTATCGACATCGGCTCCGGCATCGGCGGGCCGTCCCGCTATCTGGCGGCGACCTACGGCTGCCGCGTCAGCGGCGTCGACCTGACGGCGGAATTCGTTGCGACGGCAATCGGCCTCACCGCGCGGGTGGGATTGCGTGATCGCGTGGATTTCCGCCAGGGATCCGCTCTGGATTTGCCATTCCCGGACGCCAGCTTCGACCGCGCCTGGTCGCAGAACGTCGCCATGAACATCGCCGATCGGCCGCGGTTCTACGGGGAGATGCGGCGGGTGCTGAAGCCGGGCGGGCGATTGGCGATCCAGGATGTGGCACAAGGCCCCGGTGGCGAGGTGATCTTTCCGGTGATGTGGGCGAGCCGACCGGACCTCAGTTTCCTGCGCACACCCGAGGAGACGAGGGCGTTGCTGGAGGCGGCGGGTTTCGCGGTGCTGGAGTGGGTAGACAATTCCGAGGCGGCGCTGGCCGAGGCGGAAGCGGAACGGGCTCGGTTGAGGGTTGAAGGTCCGCCGGTGCTGGGGATCGACCTGGTAGTGGGGCCGTCGGCGCGGGAGAAGATGCGCAACGGGCAGCGCAATCAGGCGGAACGGCGGACGGTTTTGATCAATGCGTTGCTGGAAGCGGGGAGGTGATTTGGAGTGGATTAATCAGTGCCTTGCTGGACAGTGCGGGGTGGCATTGGTTCATCACGGATTACACGAATTCATTCACGGATTGCGCTGAGCAGCTTCGGGCACATCTCTCGTTTTGCCAACGCAGGCCGGCATGCTTAATTTGACAAAATCACATTCTCGGCCGGCCCTTCCGTAGATCCGGGCTTGACGTGATCCCACTTTATCGAATCGATGGGCCTCCGTTGATTCGAGCGAGTGGGAAGGCGAAATGAACCAACCAGTTCGTCACGTAACCGTATGTCCGGATGATGGCTGACCAAATCCCTGGTCGATGGGATGGCCGAGGCGTTTGCCGTCTTCATCGCCCGCCATGGCCACTTCTTCCGCACCAAGACCCGCAACAGCGCGGCCGTGGCCGGACGCTATCTGCGCGGGCTGGCGCAGGCGGGCGACTGCACCTTCGCCTCGATGGCGACCGTGGTTGACGAAGGCTGCGCCCAGCAGTTCCAGCACTTTATCAGCAATTCGCCTTGGGAACACGAGCCGGTTGTGGCTCAGATCAGCCAGGACGCCGACCGCCTGCTGGGCGGCAAGCCGACCAGCGCGCTGATCATTGATGAAAGCAGCTTCGCCAAGCAGGGCGACCGCTCGGTCGGCGTGGCGCGGCAATGGTCTGGCCGGCAGGGCAAGATCGACAACTGCCAGGTTGCGGTGTTCGGCGTGCTGACCGACGGTCAGCGTCATGCGCCGGTCGACATGCGGCTTTACCTGCCGAAGCGCTGGATCGAGGACGCGGCCCGATGCGACAAAGCCGGCGTGCCGCCTGCGGCCCGGGTGCTGACCTCGAAGCGTCAGCACGCCCTCGACATCGTGCGCCAGGCGCGCGACCGGCACATGCGGTTCGAATGGGTCGGGGCCGATGCCGGCTACGGCAAGGAGCCGGCCTATCTGCGGGCGCTGGAGGATATGGGGGAGGTGTTCGTCGCCGACGTCCACAGCACCCAGCGGATTTGGACCGAGCGGCCTGAGCTCGCCGTTCCGCCGCACCAGCCCGGCCGCGGGCGCCCGGCGACAAAGCGGCAGGCTGCGGTGGGGCCGGTTACGGTCGAGGCCCTGGTCAAGGGGTTTGGCGCGGGTGACTGGACGCGCCATGTCCTGCGAGACAGCACGCGCGGCGAATTGCGCGTCGATATGGCGCACCGGCGGGTCTGGGTTTGGGATGGCGAGGAGGACGCCCCGCGGCATTGGCATTTGATTGTCCGGCGCGAGGTGAAATCAGAGAAGACGATCAAATACAGCCTGTCCAATGCCGCGGCGGACACGCCACTCTTGCGTCTGGCGCAGATGCAAGGGCAGCGCTATTGGGTCGAGCGCAGCTTCGAGGATGGCAAGGGCCAGTGCGGCCTGGCAGACTATCAGGCGCTGGGCTGGCAGGCATGGCATCACCACGTGACGATGGTGATGTTGGCAATGCTGTTCATCGCCGAACAGCGTGTCGCTCACCAGCCCGGTCTGACGCTGCTGACGCCGCGCGACATCGTCGAGATGCTGAAGGAAACCCTGCCGCGCAAACCGGAAGGAAAAGAGGCTCTGGTTGAACGGATCAATCAACGCCACGAACGCCGGCGCGGAGCCGTCGAGTCTCGGTTCCGCATGCAGCGCAGGGAAGCGCCTAGTTAAACAAGAATCATGCCAAGTAATTTGACTCTGTCAAATTAGGCGAAAAAAGGCTTGGATTGCGGCCACAAGCAGGCTGTGTGAAGATTTGGCTCTGTTACAAGGCCGTAGAAGACTTTTCCGCTCCGCCCGGATAGCGCTCCCGGCACGTCTGGTCCTTGCCGCGGCCGGACCGGGTTGTGCGACCGGTCGGGGGCCGATCGCAGGCTGGAGCGTGGTTTGGATTCCGATTCATACCAGCCGCCGTTGAGTTTGACGTACGAGAAGCACGCCCCCCGTCACGGCCCGGCGCGTCCGGGCCACCTGTCGCGGCAGGTGCTCGCGGGGGTGGCCCGGACGAGCCGGGCCGTGACGATGGGCAGGAAGTGTCGCCCTCATCGGCCGTTGGTATTGTGCGCAGAGCCAACCAAGCGGCGGCGGCCCGCACCGCCACGGTAGTAAATTCATCTATCGTTTGCTGGATCTATAGAAGAATGCTCTCTAATTTGGACGTCAACTTCTATTTGCATGGTAGAACGCCGAGATTTTGAGATCGCGGAGATGGTTTTCTTGCACCTTCGGCGCGAATCGACCGCATCTGCCGCCCCCAGACCGGACAGCCACCCACGCCGAAGAGACAAACGTTACCTCTTCGATCTCAAAATCTCTGCGACCTCCGCGCTGAAAAAGCGGACGTCGAGCGCGCACGAGCAGCGCCAGCCGACCCCGCTCACCGCAATGCAGGCCCGCAAAAATCTCTTTCGATCACAAACCACAGCGAAGGCCGGCCAAAACGCATCCGCGCAATCTGGGTATGCATCCGCGTAATCCGTGATGAACCCGACACCCCCCTCAAACTCACCACGACCCACCAAAGAATCGCCTAAAGCAAATCCAGCGCCTGCTTGCGCTGAGGCGGCCGGTGCGCCGCATCAATCTCCGCCAGATCCTCGTCCGTCAGTTCGAGCCCCCCGGCGGCGGCATTCTCCCGCACATGCGCCTCGTCCGACGCTTTCGGGATCGAGATCACGATCCCGCTGCGCAGCCCCCAGGCGATCGCCACCTGAGCCGGCGTGTCGCCTCGCCTTTGCGCCACCGACACCAGGGCCGGGGACCGCAGCAGGCGGCGCGTATCGTGCCCAAGCGGCGAATACGCCATGATCGGCACCCCGGAACCGGCGCACCACGGCAGCAGGTCGAACTCGATCCCGCGGCTGTCCGGGTGGTACAGCACCTGGTCCGTCGCGCAGGCCGCGCCCGCGGGCAGGCCCGTGACCTGCTTCATGTCGGCGACGTCGAAATTCGACACGCCCCAATAGCGGATCTTGCCCGCTGCCTTCAGCGCCTCGAACGCCTCCACCGTCTCGGCGACGGGGTGGCTGCCGCGCCAGTGCAGCAGATAGAGGTCGATCCGGTCGGTTTTCAGCCGCCTCAGGCTGCGCTCGCACGCCGCCGGCACGCCAGAGCGGGAGGCGTTCTGCGGCAGCACCTTGCTGACGATGAACAGCCGTTCGCGGATGCCGGTTGAGGCGCGGGCGACGATCTCCTCGGCGCCCCCGGAAGCGTACATCTCCGCGGTGTCGATCAGCGTCATCCCGAGATCGGCCCCCAGCCGCAGCGCATCGGCCTCCTTCGCGGCGTTGTGGCCGCGCTCGCCCATGTACCAGGTCCCCTGCCCGACCGCCGGAACCATCTCGCCGCCCGGAAGCGTCACCGTGCGCATCAGTTCGCCAAACCCTCCGCCACTCGCATCACACGAAGGAAGTTGCCGCCCCACAGCTTTTCAAGGGCGCCGCGGTCATAGCCGCGCCGCACCAGTTCGATCGTGATGTTGGGGTTCTGGCTGGCGTCGTTCCAGTCGCTGATGCCGCCGCCGCCGTCGAAGTCCGACGAGATCCCCACATGGTCGATGCCGATGCGCTTGACCGCATAGTCCAGGTGATCAGCGAAGTCGGACACGGTGACCTCCTCCGGCTTGGCGTTCGGCTTGAGGAACGCGCAGACCGCGGTGATCTGGATCACTCCCTTCACGTCGCGGATCACGTCCAACTGCCAATCGGCCATGTTGCGGGAATGATCGCACAACGCGGTGATGCAGGAATGGGTGGACACGATCGGGGAGCGTGATGCCTCCGCCGCCTGCTGCATGGTGTCGCGAGAGGTATGCGCCACGTCCACCAGCATGCCGGCACGGTTCATCGCCACGATCGCCGACTTGCCGAATGCGGACAGCCCGCCATGCTCGTTCCCCCGGTCGCCGAGGTCGCGGCGCGGCGTGGCGGAATCGCCCAGTGCGTTGTGGCCGTTATGCGTCAGTGTCATGTAGACCGCCCCCCGCGCCCGGAACGCCGCGATGCGGGCCAGATCGGCGCCGATGGCAAAGCCATTTTCCACACACGGGACGATGGCGACGGCGCCGTCGCGCTTCGCCGCCTCGATCGCATCGGCTCGGGTGGCCAGGCGGACATTGAAGCCGGATGGCGTCAGAGCAATACGGTTGATGTGGTCCAGCATGGCGATGGCGCGGCCGAATGCGGCTTCCTCCGACCCTGGCGTGCGGATCGCCTGGGGGACGTAGGCGACGAAGCAGCCGGCGCTGAGTCCGCCGCGGATCATTTTCGGCAAATCGACCTTTCTGGTGCCATCCAGGAATGGATCCGGTCCGGATGGCCAAGGAATGTCGATATGTGTATCCAGCGTCACGAGAGCACGGTGGATCGAGAGCGCGTCGGGCTGTAATGCATCGTTCATGGCGCAACGCTTACAGATAACCGCGTGGTACGGAAGAGGCGTGTGAGCCAAGGGGTGGAAAATGCGGCGTTTGGCCGGTTCGTTGGTGATCCTGTTTGCCACTTCGGCCGCCGCACCGGAGCCGATCGGCAGTTGGGTGCTGGAGTGCGGGGATGCCGGGTGCACGCTGCGGCACAAGGACCCGCTGTTCGCCGGAGCAGGCGTGTCGGCCGATCTGGAGATACGGGAGACCGGCAAGGTGCTTGTGCCGGTGATCGCGGTACGCGGTTTGTCGAACGAAATGCTGCTGGCATCGTCGATGGCGGGTAAAGCGGAGGCGTCGGTGCGGTTGCCGGGGAGCGCCCGGGCCGTTCTGGCGTGTGCGGCCGGCGATGGCGGCTACGTTTGTGCTCCGGCGGACGATACGGCGGCAGACCTGGCGGCGGGGCTGCCGGCGGCACGGTCGATCTCGGTGGAGCTTTCGCTGTCGGTTCCGGGAACGAACCTGCGGGCGGCGCGGGAACGGACGTTGGACCTGGCGAAGACACCGGAAGCTGTGGCGCGGCTGCGGGTAGTTGGGGTGGCGCCGGCGGAACCGGGCGGGTTGGCCGGTCTGGTCGATCGGGGCATGAAGGCGGCGGGATACAAGAACGGATCAGGTGATCTGACGGGATTGGTGGCACGGTATTTCGGGCGGTAGGCAACGCCCGGGAGCTACCGCACCGGGGAGACCGCCTCCCAAAGCATCATGGGCATGACGGAGGGCCGGCCGGACCGTCGGATTGGCTCATTCTTGGGCGTCGCCATGAGAAGCGGATTCAGCAATGGGAAGTCGCGCGGGGCAACGTGCGTTCCAGCATTTCCAGCAAGATTGCATTCACCGTATCGGCCGACTCATACGCCGCCCAGTGGCCGGCGCCCGGGATGACCCGGACATCGGCCTCGGGCCGGAGCGCGCGCAACGTGGCGGCGCGTTCCGGACCCCTCGGGTGGGCCGGCGCTTCGAACTCGCCCCACATGCCGTTCAGCGGGGATCGCAGCCGATCGATGGCGCGCATGATGGCGCCGCCGCGGGAGAGCGCGGGGGTGCGCAGGCGCGACCGCACCGTGTTCCAGTCCTGGATCGCCAGCGCCAGATCGTCGATCTTCTCCGGATCGGCGATCATCAGCCGGCTGAGGTTGATCCGGTGGGTATCCCGCCGCGCCTGCCCTTCGAGGTGACGCACTTTCTCCAGCGTCACCATCGAACCGGGCGGCCCCACGCCGGAGGAGCCGATGATCGTGACCGATCGGACACGCGGTCCGCGCAGCGCGCCCACGCAGGCCGCCATGGTGGCACCGAAGGAAAATCCCACGGCGTCGTAGGTCTCGCCGGCCCCCGCGATCGCATCGATCCCGCCGGCGACGATCGCGGCGATGGCATCGGCATCGCCGGGAACGGGCGGTTCATCGGATTCGCCCAGGCCGGGCAGGTCGGGCACCAGCACGCGATAACGCGGGACCAGGGCTGGTATCGTGCGGACCCAGTGCCGCCAGGACCCGGCGCCGCCGTGGAACAGCGCCACCAACGGAGCTGTGCCGCCGGAGCGATCCCACAGGTGCCAGACCATCCGGCCGTCGCCGCACGGGGTTTCGTGCCGGGTGGCTTGATGCTGGACCTGGTCCAGCAGGGATCGCGGGTCGTTCATTCCGGCTGGGCCCTCTGTTTGGGGACAGCCTACGAACAGAGGTGCGGGGCGACCAGATCGGGGAGTGACGGGTTGGGCCCGGGGGATGGCCGGTTCATCACGGATAACAGCGATTCACCCACGGATTGACGGATTTCATTGCCACCCGCCCGGGGGCCAGCCTGACGATTCGAAATCCCCTCCTGCAACCCGTGTGTACAATCCGCGCAATCCGTGAGAACTACCTACCCCAAGCACTATCCCGGGTCCCCGGACTCAAATCCGCTCAATCACCTCCACCTGCGCCCCATCGGTCGCCGCCACGAAAGCAACCCGGTTCCCCTTCTCCCCCCGGAGCTCCTCCAGCACCGCCACCCCATTGGCCCGCAGCCCGGCCAGCGTGCCCGCGTAGTCGTCGGTCACCAAGGCCATGTGCTCGATCCCGTAATGCTGCTCATGGTTCTGCTCGGGGATGATCCCGGTGATGTTGAGTTGCGTCCCATGCAGGTCAAGCTGCCATCCGCGCCCCGGCATCTCCGCCTTTTTCACCGCACCGAAATTGTCAATGTAGTATCGCACCGTTGCCTCAACGTCGCGGGTCTTCAGATGCACGTGCTGAACGCTGAGCGCCATCGTCCTGTCTCCATTCGCAAGGCCGGGATCGTTGCCGCCTTCCCGGGGCCTGGCAAGGCGTGTGGCTGACAGGCCTGCCGCTGGCGGCCTCCACCCGCCCCGAGGAGGCGGGTTTCGCGGCCAACTCTGCCGCGCGAGCCCTGCCGGCCGGGGTTAACTGATCAGCACATGTCCTCCGCTGAACGTCGTATGGCTCGCCAACAATTCAGCCGCTGTTTCGCTCGAGGGCATGTTCAACAGCACCACGCCATGTGAAAGATCGGCACTGCTGGCAATCGCAATCGCATGCAGGCCGCCCACGGTGGTGTCATAGGCTTGCAGCAAGCCGGCCGCAGCGCCCGCGAGGTCGATATTCAGTTCGTCCACGCCGAGGGTGAAGTTCGCAATCGTCTCGATGCCGCTGGAAGGCGCCATCACATATTCGACTGTATCCACGGACGATCCCAGGGTTATCGCATCGGGCGTGCCGATGAAGGCCAGGCCCGGGGTGTTCAGGCCGGCGTTGGCACGGGCGGTATTGCTGCCGAGGTTGATCGTCGCATCCTGCGTCTGGGCGCTGAGATCGAGCGTATTGCCAGTGCCCGTGGCCGTCACGAGGACGGTCGACAGCCGTCCGTCGCCGTTCAGGTCTTTGCCGAAGACCGGCTCGAGGTCTTCCAGCGCAAAACTCTGACCCGAAACGACGCCCATGGGGGAATTCGTGTAGTTACCGTCGCTGTCCGTATTCCAGACGACGTACTCGCCTGAACCCAGGCTCCAGGCGACCTCGTAGCCGGTCGCCGTCTGCACAGCGCCGATCGGCGTGACGTTCGTGCCGGGTAGCGCCGGGTTGCGCGGGGGCAGAGGCGCGGCCGGCCCGAGCTGGCCGGCGGTCACCACGCTGCCCTGGTACTCCAGCAATGGCCCGGTCCCGCCGCTGGTGGGGTTCAGTTCGAACAGGTTGCCAACCTGCGTCAGCGCCGTGGTGCCGTTGGACGCAATCGTCGTCGCCGAGGCGATTGTCCCGGCGTTGGGGAAGGCCTCGCCGAAGTTGGCTTCCACGCCCTCCAGCGTCGCACTGGTCCCGGACACGACACCCGTGGCGCTGCTCGTGTAGTTGCCGTTGCCGTCGATGTTCCAGACGACGTACTTGCCTGAACCCAGGCTCCAGGCGACCTCATAGCCGGTCGCCGTCTGCACAGCGCCGATCGGCGTGACGCTGGCCCCGAACTGGCCGGCGGTCACCACGCTGCCGTGGTACTCCAGCAACGGCCCGGTCCCACCGGCGGCGGGGTTCAGTTCGAACAGGTTGCCAACCTGTGTCAGCGCCGTCGTGCCGTTGGACGCAATCGTCGTCGCCGAGGCAATAGGTCCGGCGTTGGCGAAGGTTTCTCCGAAGTTGGCTTCCATACCCTCCAGCGTCGAGTTGGTGCCGAACACGACACCCGTGGCGCTGCTCGTGTAGTTGCCGTTGCCGTCGATGTTCCAGACGACGTACTTGCCTGAACCCAGGCTCCAGGCGACCTCGAAGCCGGTCGCCGTCCGCACAGCGCCGATCGGCGTGACGTTCGTGCCGAACCGGCCGGCGGTCACCACGCTGCCCTGATACTCCAGCAATGGCCCGGTCCCGCCGGCGGCGGGGAGCAGTTCGAACAGGTTGCCAACCTGTGTCAGCGCCGTGGTGCCGTTGGATGCGATCGTCGTCGCCGAGGCGATTGGTCCGGCGTTGGGGAAGGCCTCGCCGAAGTTGGCTTCCACACCCTCCAGCGTCGAGTTGGTGCCGGACACGACCCCCGTGGCGCTGCTCGTATAGTTGCCGTTGCCGTCGATGTTCCAGACAACGTACTCGCCCGATCCCAGGCTCCACGCGACCTCGTAGCCGGTCGCCGTCTGCACAGCGCCGATCGGCGTGACGTTGGCCCCGAACTGGCCGGCGGTCACCGCGCTGCCCTGATACTCCAGCCAGGCGACGATGCCCCCGCTACTGTTCTCCAGCGCATACTGGTTCGCAACCTGCACCAGGCTGGTTTCGCCGTTTGACGCGATCTGCGTCGTGACGGGCCCGGTGCCGGAGCCAAGCCCGAACGACGGCTCCAGGCTTTGCCACACGTAACTCGCGCCGGACACAACGCCCGTCGCCGAGTTCGTGTAGTTGCCGTTGCCGTCGGTGTTCCAGACGACGTACTGGTTCGAACCCAGACTCCACGCGACCTCGAAGCCCGTCGCTGTCTGCATAGCGCCGATCGGCGTGACGTTCGTGCCGAACCGGCCGGCGGTCACCACGCTGCCCTGGTACTCCAGCAATGGCCCGGTCCCGCCGCTGGTGGGGTTCAGTTCGAACAGGTTGCCAACCTGTGTCAGCGCCGTCGTGCCGTTGGACGCAATCGTCGTCGCCGAGGCGATTGTCCCGGCGTTGGGGAAGGCCTCGCCGAAGTTGGCTTCCACACCCTCCAGCGTCGCGCTGGTCCCGGATACGACACCCGTGGCGCTGCTCGTGTAGTTGCCATTGCCGTCGATGTTCCAGACGACGTACTTGCCTGAACCCAGGCTCCAGGCGACCTCATAGCCGGTCGCCGTCCGCACAGCCCCGACCGGCGTGACTTTGGCCCCGAACTGGCCGGCGGTCACCACGCTGCCCTGATACTCCAGCAATGGCCCGGTCCCGCCGCCGGCGGGGTTCAGTTCGAACAGGTTGCCAACCTGTGTCAGCGCCGTCGTGCCGTTGGATGCGATCGTCGTCGCCGAGGCGATTGGTCCGGCGTTGGGGAAAGCCTCGCCGAAGTTGGCTTCCACACCCTCCAGCGTCGCGCTGGTCCCGGACACGACCCCCGTGGCGCTGCTCGTGTAGTTGCCGTTGCCGTCGGTATTCCAGACGACGTACTCGCCGGATCCCAAGCTCCAGGCAACCTCGTAGCCGGTCGCCGTCCGCACAGCCCCGACCGGCGTGACGTTCGTCCCGAACTGGCCGGCGGTCGCCACGCTGCCCTGATACTCCAGCCAGGCTACGATGCCCCCGCCGCTGTTCTCCAGGCCATACTGGTTCGCAACCTGCACCAGACTGGTTTCGCCGTTTGACGCGATCTGCGTCGTGACGGGCCCGGTGCCCGACCCAACACCGAAGGACAGCTCAAGATTTTGCCACGCGTAGCTCGCGCCGGACACAATACCGCCGGAGGAAGTGGTGTAGTTGCCGTCGCTGTCGGTGTTCCAGACAAGGTACTCGTTCGATCCCAGGCTCCAGGCGACCGCGTAGCCGGTCGCCGTCTGCATCGCCCCGACCGGTGCGATGTTCGTCCCGAACTCCCCCGCGGTCACCGTGCTACCCCGATATGTCAGCCAGGCGACGATGCCCCCGCTGCTGTTCTCCAGCGCATACTGGTTCGCAACCTGCACCAGGCTGGTTTCGCCGTTTGACGCGATCTGCGTGGTGGTGGGCCCGGAGCCGGAGCCAAGGCCGAACGACGGCTCCAGGCTTTGCCACGCGTAACTCGCACCGGACACAACGCCCGTCGCCGAGTTCGTGTAGTTGCCGTTTCTGTCGGTGTTCCAGACCAGGTACTGGTTGGATCCCAGGCTCCACGCGACCTCATAGCCGCTCGCCGTCTGTGCAGCGCCGATCGGCGTGACGTTCGGCCCGAACTGGCCGGCGGTCACCACGCTGCCTCGGTACTCCAGCAATGGTCCGGTCCCGCCGCTGGCGGGGTTCAGTTCGAACAGGTTGCCAACCTGTGTCAGCGCCGTCGTGCCGTTGGACGCAATCGTCGTCGCCGAGGCGATTGGTCCGGCGTTGGGGAAAGCCTCGCCGAAGTTGGCTTCCACTCCCTCCAGCGTCGCGCTGGTCCCGGACACGACACCCGTGGCGCTGCTCGTGTAGTTGCCGTTGCCGTCAATGTTCCAGACGACGTACTTGCCTGAACCCAGGCTCCAGGCGACCTCATAGCCGGTCGCCGTCTGCACAGCGCCGATCGGCGTGACGTTCGTCCCGAACTGGCCGGCGGTCACCACGCTGCCCTGATACTCCAGCAATGGCCCGGTCCCGCCGCCGGCGGGGTTCAGTTCGAACAGGTTGCCAACCTGCATCAGCGCCGTCGTGCCGTTGGACAAAATCGTCGTCGCCGAGGCAATTGGTCCGGCATTGGGGAAAGCCTCGCCGAAGTTGGCTTCCACACCCTCCAGCGTCGCGCTGGTCCCGGACACGACCCCCGTGGCGCTGCTCGTGTAGTTGCCGTTGCCGTCGGTATTCCAGATGACGTACTCGCCCGATCCCGGGCTCCAGGCAACCTCGTAGCCGGTCGCCGTCCGCACAGCGCCGATCGGCGTGACGTTCGTCCCGAACTGGCCGGCGGTCACCACGCTGCCCTGGTACTCCAGCAATGGCCCGGTCCCGCCGCCGGCGGGGTTCAGTTCGAACAGGTTGCCAACCTGCATCAGCGCCGTGGTGCCGTTGGATGCGATCGTCGTCGCCGAGGCGATTGGTCCGGCGTTGGGGAAGGCCTCGCCGAAGTTGGCTTCCACACCCTCCACCGTCGCGCTGGTCCCGGACACGACACCCGTAGCGCTGCTCGTGTAGTTGCCGTTGCCATCGATGTTCCAGACAACGTACTCGCCCGATCCCAGGCTCCACGCGACCTCGTAGCCGGTCGCCGTCTGCACAGCGCCGATCGGCGTGACGTTGGCCCCGAACTGGCCGGCGGTCACCGCGCTGCCCTGATACTCCAGCCACGGACCGTTTTCGCCGGCGGCAACCGCTCCGGCAGGGTCCAGGAGAAACTGGTTGCCAACCTGCACCAGGGTCGTCGTGCCGTTGGATGCGATCGTCGCCGTCTGCGGTATCGTTACGGTGACGCTCGTCGTGGCATCGGAAGCGGTGGCGCCCGCGGAATTGACGACGGCGATGGTGAAGCCGGTGGTTACCGTCTCCGCGGGCGATGTCGTGGGCGTTATTGGCGTGAATATCAGGCCATCCACAGCGGCGGTGACCGCGGCGGCGGTGCCGGTGTCGGTATAGACGCCGGTCGCCGCGTCGTAGCTGCCGCCGCCAAGGCGGGTCAGGATGCCGTTCGCCGCCGTGGACAGCGTAACCGTCACGGTCTCGCTTTGGCTGAAATTCGCATCCGAGATCGTGACTCCCGAGAACGGATTGACCGGCGACGTGTCGGTTGCCCACTGATCCGCCGCGGCGCCGGTAATCGCCGGCGCCCGCACGGTCGTTCCAATCGTCACGAAGCCATTGCCGGTCGCCGCGTCGGTGCCGGTCGAGAGAACCGGCGACAGGCCGGGGGCGAATGTGACGTCGTTCAGGATGAACGTTCCGCCGGACGTGCTGACCGTAATGGTGCCGGACGCTGTCTCCGAGGCGCCCGTGACAGATAGTCCCGCAAACTCGATCCGGTCGCCAATCGTCACGCCGGACACACTGTTGGCCAGCGTCGTCTGCAGCGTGCCGAGGATCAGCGTGTCGGGACCGCCGGCACCGAACACTACCGACTGACCGGCTCCGATGGTGCCATCCAGGCGCAACGTGCCGCCGGAATTCAGTTCCAGCGTGCCCGATCCGATGACCGCCCCGGTCAGTTCCAGGGTGCCTTCACCGGAAGCCGCGATTGTGCCGCTGTTGTTGACGACGGCGTCGCGAACGAGCCCGGCGCCGGTGATCGCGTAGCCGCTATCGACATCGATGGTGCCGGCGCTGATCGTGCCACTGGCACCGACGTCGATGCCGCCGCCGCTGCTCACGGATACCGTCGATCCCTGGAAGATCGAAAGGCCGCAGGCGGCGAGTACAGTGCCCCCTCTGACACTCAGATCGCCGGTCGCGCCCGCGGCCGAGCCGATGACCAGCCCCGCCACGCCGGCGCCGAGGCCGTTCGCACCGGTCTTGATCAGGCCGCCAGTGCCGACGGTGACCGTGCCGTCGCCGTTGAACACCGTCGCGGTTGCGACCCGGGTCATGCCGTTGCCGACGACGTCGTAGCCCCCGGCGGCCAGTGTCGTGGAGGCGCCGATGACGAGGCCGGTGCCCACCACCACGGTGCCGCCCGTCACTGACAGCGAGCCGCCGTCGCCGTTGCGCCCGACAGTGATGGACTGCGCGCTGGACAGCACGCCACCCGTCGTGACCGAGGCGGTGCCTGTGCCGCCGGTGAACAGCGTGTTGCCGTTGCTCAGTCCGGCTCCGCCGATGGTGATGCCCCCGGAGCCCATGCCATCGACCCCGATCAGCACGCTGCCCTGGTTCTCGATGATCAGGCTGCCGCTGCCGGCGCGGCCGACCCAGGCCGCGCCGTTGGCGGTCAGTTGCGACCCGGCGCCTGTGACCGTGACGGTGCCGCTGCCCTGCTTGCCGATTCCAAGGGCGACGATGGAATTTGAATTCGGCGTGCCGGCCAGCACGCTGCCGCCCTGTGATACGGTCAGCGAGGCGGTGCCGAACTGGCCGACGGCGATGCCGTTGCCGTCGGTGTTCAGCAGCGCACCCGCACCGCTGACCGTAACGACCGCCTCCGACGACGTCAGTTGGCTGTTGTTGCTGCTCGCCAGCAGGACGCCGAATGACGCGGTCTGCGCGCCTCCGGTCAGTTCGACCGTGCCGCCGGCACCGATGGTCAGCGTGCCGTTGCCGGCGTAGGAGGTGCCGTTCTGGATGGTGCCTCCGGTGCCGACGGCCAGTGAGGTGCCGACCTGGACTGTGCCGCTGTTGGAGACGTTCAATTGACCCGTGGTGCCGTAAAGGCCGACTGCGACGTAACCCTGGCTGATCAGATCCCCGCCTGTCGTTACAGTGGCGATACCGGTGCCGCCCGTGCCGGCGGTGTTGCCGGACCCGATGACGATCCCGGCCTGACCTGTGGCGTCGGGATCCAGCAGAACGGTGCCGTGGTTTTCCACCGTAAGCGTGCCGGTTTCCGAGCGTCCCACAAAGATTCCGCCGATAGCCGTGAGCTGTGAACCGGGATCGGTGACCGTCAGCGACCCGTTGCCGGTGGGGCCGATGGCCACCGCCACGGCGTCGTTTGAATTCTGCGTGGTGGCGAGGATCGACCCGCCCTGTGACACGGTGACGCTGCCGGAGCCTCCGCTGTTGCCGATTTCGATCCCGTTGAACGCCAGGTCGAGCAGCGATCCGGTGCCGGTGACGAGGACCGAGGCGCTCGCCGCCGCCAGGCTGCCGGAGGCCCCGGCGACACCGATGTTCATGATGTAGCTGGATGGGCTGTCCGCGGCGGTTTCCTCCAGCAGGCCGCCGCCCGAAATGGCCAGGGTCACGACATTGCCGGCGTTGGCGCCGACATCGATGACACCGCCGGGGGTGGCGATCGTCGCGCCGCTGCCGATGGTCAGCGCGCCCGCGCTGTTTGTCCCGCCGCCTGCGTTGCCGATCGCGACTGCCCCCACGGCAGTAATATCGGTGCCCGATCCCAGAAGCCAGGTGCCGGAATTGGCGAAGTTGATCCCCTCGACCGTTCCGCCTCCGGTTATCGTGCCGCCAACGCCGTTATTGAAGATCCCGAAATCGGCGATTGTCGGCGCGATGGTGCCGTAACTCCAGTTCGACGCAGTGCCGAAATCCGTGCTGCTGGCGCCGGTCCATGTCATGTAGGTCGTGGGCAGGACATAATAGTTGTTCGTTACGTCGTCGTACGACGTTCGCATCGTCAGCGGCGCGCCCTCCGAGAACGTTACATCGGTAAAGTCATAGACCAGGCTGCTTCCGGATCCGATGTGGTAGGAGACCGCCAGGGTATTGCCGTTCAGCACCGACGCGGCGGTGACCGTGGCGCCGTTGGAGAACTCGATCCGGTCGCCCGCGGCAAATCCCGTGATCGGGTTCGACATCGTCCCGGCCGGAAATCCGAAGATCAGAGTCGCCGGGGTGCCGCTGCCGGCGAAGGCGATGGTTTGTCCCGCAGCCAATGTGCCGACTGTTACAGTGGTGCCGGGCGCCAGGTTGACCGACGCGGCGGCCGTTTCGGTGATGAAAGTTCCCTCGCCATTGTTATCCCGAAACAGGCCGAAGGCCACGCCCGAGTAGGACCCGGCCAGTTGCTGCGTATAGGTTGAACTGCCTTCGATTACGGTCAGCATATCGGTCGTTGCATCGACGCTCACTGAACCGCCGTTGACGTAGGCGAGCGTAGTCACATCGATGGTACCGCCGGAGATGAGGGTCGTATCGGTGGCACTGCCTCCCGGCAGGATGAATTCGGTGCCGCCGCTGCTCACGACAACGCCGGAGGCGGTGGCCGGGTAGTAGCTGCCCCCCGTTCCGGGCTCATAGACGACGATGCCGGTCGAAACGACCGTGCCGGTCGTGCCGGTCGCGATGCCTCCCGGGAGGACGATCAGGCGGCCGCCCGCGGTCACCACCGCGCCGGCCGCCGCGCCGCCGGAGAACACGACCAGCGATCCCCCGGAGTCCACGACGGTGCCGCTGGCCGTGCCGCCGGCCGACACGATCTCGAAACCTCCGCTGTCCACGACCGTTCCGGTGGTCGAGCCGCCGGATACGTTTTCAAAACCACCGCTGCCGACGGTCGTCGCGATGGCGATGCCGCCGCGGGTGAGGTCCTGCCGGGCGCCCGCGTTGATCGTCGCGGCGCTGGCGATGCCGCCGGAATAGACGTATTCGACGCCGGCGGAATACGAATAGGCGGAGCCGGCGAGGTTGACCGTGGTGCTGATGGCGAGGCCGCCGGAGTGCACGAACTCGGTTCCGCCATCAACCACCGTGAAGCTGGCCGTTCCGCCGGCGAATACGTCCTGCCAGCCGCCACTGTTCACGGTGGTAACGCTGGCTTTGCCTTGCGCGTGGACCGCCACGTCGCCGCCGCTGTTCACGGTGGCGCTGATCAGCACGCCGCCCGGCAACACGAATGCGGCCTCGTTGTTGCCCAAGGTCAGCCCGGTGGCGCTGCTCGCGTAAAGAGTCATGCCGCCGCCGATTTGGCCGATGACGACACCGGTGGAGACGACGGCGCCGCCGGAGTTTACGGTACCAGTGGCGCTGCCCCCGGGGACGACGACAAGGTATCCCCCGCTGTCCACCGTTGTGCCGGTTGCCGAACCGCCGATGTCCACGATTTCGCCGGCGCCGCTGCCGATGGTAGTGCTGATGCCAGAGCCGGAAAGGCTCTCATAGCCGCCGCTGCTCAGCACCGTTCCGCTGGTCGTGCCGCCCGGCTGGACCATTTCGGAGCCGCCGGCATCGACCGTGATGCTGACGGCCGTCCCGCCGCTGCACACGGTCTCGCTGCCGCCGCAGCTCACGATGGTTTCGCTGACGGTGGCAGCGCACGACACCACTTCAAAGCCGCCGCTGTTGACCGTGGTGGAGGTCGTCACGCCGCCGGAAAACACGGTCTGCGAGCCGCCCGCGTCGACGACGGTGCCGATCGCCGAGCCGGTCGTGACATTCGCGGCGAGGAAGCCGTCGCCGCCCCATACGGACTCGCTTCCGCCGCTGCCGATGACCGTGCCGCTGGCCGCGCCGCCGGAGATCACAGCGAACCCGCCCTGGCTTATCACCGTCCCGTCGGCGGTGCCGCCGCTGTGGATGCCTTGAAAACCGTTGTCTTTCAGGATCGTGCCGATGGCCGTGCCGCCGGCGGACACCACCTCGTAGCCGCCGTCGCTCACGGTGGTGGAACTGACGGTGCCGCCATCCACGGTCTCGACGGCGGCGTTCAGGATCAGCGAACTGACGGTTGTGCCGCCGGACGTCACGGTGACGTTTTCTGTTCCGCTGGTGACCAGGCCCGACAGCGTCACGCTGACAGCCGAAACCACTGTCTGGCCCGACCAGACGATCACTCGCGGCGCAATGACGATGCCGCCGGCTGATGTCACGGTCCCCGATACCAGGGCGCCGGGCAGTAGCAGTAGCGTCCCGCCCGATTGTACGACCGTGTTCTCGGCGATGCCGCCGGATGATACGATTTCGAACCCGCCGCTTTGAATGATCGTTCCGATCGTGGTGCCCGAGCCCTGGCCATAGACGCCTGCGGAGAGCGCGCCGCCCTCGACGGCAACGTAACCGCCGCTGCCGGCAACAGTGAAGCTGGCGACGCCGTTCGAGACGACTTCGTAACCGCCGGCACCGATGGAAGTATTCAGGCTCAACCCGGAGAAGTAGACGATTTCCGTGCCGCCGTTGCTGACGACCATGTACGTGGCGGAACCGCCGGACGAAACGAATGCCGAGCCGCCGCTGCTGACGGTGGTGTGCGACGCCGTGCCGCCCGCGAAGACATACTCCAGTCCGCCGTTGCTCACGACCGCGTCGCTCGCGGTGCCTCCGGCGCTGATGTCCTGCGAGCCGGCGGAGTTGACCGCGGCACTGATGGACGTGCCGCCGGACGAGACGATCTCATAGGCGTCCGTCGGACCGGACAGGACCGCATAGGTGCCGGTCAGCACGGTCCCGATGGTTGTGCCGCCGTTCCAGATCGTTTCGGTCTCGCCGGCATGAATGACAGCGCCGGTGATCGTCTGGCCGGATGATACGATCTCGCTGGTGCCGCTGCTGGCGGAGGTGTCTAACGGGGTTCCCGCCGTCGTGCCGCCGGCTTTGGCGCCGGGCGGAATGACCTCGACGCCGCCGCTGTTGACCGCGGTTGCGATCGCATTGCCCCCGGAAAACGGTGTGCGATCCGCCCGCGTCACCGGTCGTGCCGATCGGCCTGCCGGTGGCGAAGCCGAACCGCGAAAATCCCCGTGCAAAGGCCGATGCGAAGCGAGCGCATGACTTCACCCAACGTCGTTGTTCACCGCCGCAGTATCGGTGCGAACAATTAACGTGAAGTTAACGCCGTCATGCGATATCGGGTTTTTTGCGCCGCGACAGTGCAGGGACGAGTTTTCAGGCGAAATTGACCATTTCCAACCCGCCGTAGACCAGACGCCATTGAGTTTGATTCTTGGCGCGCTCGACGCGATCGTCATGGTGGGCGCAGGCCCGCCATTCACGCCCTTGCCCGTCAGAACAGAGGGCGTGGATGCCTACCTTCGTCGGCATGACAAGGCGGCGCGGCCCGAGAGTCAATCTCAGTGTCAACGGCGGCTGGTGTTAGACCGGTCCGCGTTGAGACCGGATCTTCCAACCCGGGCCATGGCCCGGCTCGTCCGGGCCACCCGCGCCAGCAGGCGCCGCGAGAGGTGGCCCGGACGAGCCGGGCCATGACGTGAAAGACAGGCTCGTGGGGTAAACTCAACGGAGCCTTGTATCAGACGAGGCCCGGTCGTCCTGCCAGCCGCCGGGGAAAACCTACGCGGAGGTGATGCTTTCGGTCATGCCCCGAGGCATTCTACGCCGCGGGCGCGGCGGCGACGGCCCGGTCAACGAGACCGGGAATTTTGGACAGCGTCCCGATCACCTGCGCCGCCGTGATCAGCCGCGTGCACTCGAACTGTCGCGGCGTGCCGGCATGGCGCGGGCACCACAGGAAGTCCTTATGGTCGAAGCGCAGCCGCACGTCGTTCCAGCAACTGTTGCAGGCGTGCCAGTTGATCACCCGGTACGGCGTGGTGAACTCGTTATTCGGATGCGTGAAGCCGCTGATCAGCACCACCGGCGTTCCCGCCGCCCAGGCCAGCCAGGACAGCCCGCTGCTGAGGCCGACGAACGCCGCGGCGTGGCGCAGCCAGCGCGCCCGCTCGGTCAAAGGCCGATCGCCGGTCTCGTCCTCGACGCCGTGCGGGATGTGGTTCCAGACGATGCCGGTGCCATGCACCTGGCTCTTGTCGATGCAGATCACCCGGTAGCCGCGATCCTTCAGGAACGCCACCACCGCGCGCCAGCCGTCCGGATTGGTCCAGTTCTTACTCTGCGTCGAACTCTGCACGCCAATACATACGTATGGCTCCGGGATCGGCCGGGTCTCGTCCGGCAAAACCACGCGCGGCGCCTGCTCCGCCGGATCGACACCCAGGATGTAGCCGGCGGTGCGGTGCAGCCCGACATGGCGGAAATCCGTCGGCTGATGGATGAACTCGGCGTCGTCGAAGAACAAACCGAGGCAGTACGTGGCATAGGCACGCGCCGGCACGTCTCCCTGCGCCAGTTCCTCGTGCGTGACGAAGTCGATGTCCGGATAGGCGTCGCGCAGCAGCGGGATGATCAGTCCGGACATCGCGCAGGTCAGCTTGCAGCGATGCACCGTGCCGAACCGCGCGGCATAAGGGAACCAGGCCAGGATGTCGCCCAGGGTGCCGATGGGGAACTGGATCAGCACGTCCTGCCCGGAGGCATCGTATTCGTGCGACAACACCGGGGCGTCGGCGCCGGCCTCGTCCAGATCCCACACCTCGAGGCCGAAGCGGACGTAGAAGCGCTTGGAGGAACTGACGAAGGCGCCCTTGTTCTCGCTTTGGAACAGGATGTTGCCGGTATCGAGGTCGCGCAGGCGGACGCGCCACTTGCCCTCGGTGCGGGTGGGCAGGACGACCCGGGCGCCCTGGTTGAAGTCGAAGGTGATGCCGCGCGGTCGGGATTGCGTGGGCAGGCTGGCGGGCGGCGGGTATGGCCGTTTGGCGGCGTCAGGGTCCGCGGCGGGCGGGGCGGTTTCGCCGGAGCGTGGCGGATCGCGCTCGGCGAGCGTGACGGCGGTCTCTCGGTCCTGAATGGGGATGGTCTGGTCCATGCGGCGGGCACTCGTCATTTTCACGGAAATATTATATGAAAATCGGAAGATTTTCAAATTTATCGAAACGCCGCCTGCCGCCCGTCGCGGGCCGCCGGTTCGGCCTTGAAGGCGGGACATAGACACGCCAGACTGATCCCGAGGGCATTTCTTTCTGTGCCGCGAGTATTACCGTGTGTGTCCGCCAAGCCGAACCGGGCGTGCTCACCGGACCCTGGGGCGTCCGGTCCGGTTCGGCCTACGGCATCCAACCGAACGCCGGAAACATCCAGCCGAGTTCGTCCACGATCAGTGCGTTCATCGCAGGCGTCAGGGTCGACCGCCAGTCCCCCGTCACCCCGCTCCTGAAGAACGACCCGTTCCGGGCAATTCCGGCCGATCGGCCGCCGGCCAGCGACGCGAACGATGTGCGGGCGACGCAGTCGGCGACGACCGCGGGCGCGTTTGACACGCCCAGAAAGTCGAACAGCGCCGCCGCGACCGGTTCGGGCGCCTCGCGCATACGCTCGTATGTCACGATCAGGCAGTCCAACGGATATCGCTCGTGCAGCGCCAGCATCGTGCGCGCACCGTGGCCGATTGACGGGAACGCCGAGCGGATGAACGCCAGCTTGGCCGCGGCTTCATCCTCCCCGGCCGCCGCCTTATGAAAGAAGTGCCAGGCTGAGGTGAGCACGTCGCGCGGATCGCGCGCGATGCCGATAAATTTCGCCCCGGGAAACAGGCGCCGCAGCCGCGGGAAGAAAAATACATTCTCCGGCGTCTTTTCGCCGATGGCGCGGCAAGGCTTGCCGGCGCGCTGGCGCTCCAGCGCGAGCAGCACGGCGGTGCCGAGCAGGATGTCGGCGTCCTCGGGCTCCGGCAACGGATAGCCGCCGGTTTCACGGAAGACAGTGCCGTTCTTGGCCGCGAGCGCGTCGCGCCGGGTCGCGATCAGGGCGTCGAGCGGCTCCGCGAGATGCTTCGGGAACAGCCCTTCGCCGCGGCATGACACATCAGGATGGCTGTCGAGCAGGCATTGCAGCCACGTCGTGCCGGACCGCGGCGCGCCGCCGATGAAGAACAATTGCGCCTGCGCGACGCGGGTGAGATCGGTCTGATGCTCCAACCAGCTTCGCATGGCGGCTCCTGTTGCGCTTTCGGATGCGGCCGGGCCGCCGCCGGTCATTCGCCCACCGGCGGCGGCGCCGCAAGCGGCAAATTGTGCTAAACCTCTCGCGAGCGGTCGCGATCGGGAAAACGCGGACCGCCGCGGCACGTTCGGGCCGCGCCATGACAGACGTAACTCCACCGCAGAGTAACAATCCGGTAATTTGGGCGCCACGGTCCGATGCGTGCCTGAGCATCGACGGTCGCCAATGCCACGTGCTGGACCAGGGCTGCGGTCCAACGGTCGTTCTTCTGCACGGACTGGGCAGCATTGGACTGGAGATCGCCCTCCCGCTCCTGCCGCTCAGCCGCCGCTATCGCCTGCTCGTTCCCGATCGGCCTGGTTACGGAGGCAGCACAAGTCTGCGGCGGGCCCGGCTGCGGCCTGACGAACAAGCCGCGTGGCTGCGCGGCGTATTGAAGAAAACCGGTGTCAAGAAACCAATTATCGCAGCGCACTCGATCGCCGCGGCGGTGGCGCTGAGCTATGCTCTGGGCTTCCCGGATGAAGTCGCCGGGCTGGTGCTGATCGCGCCGTTCTGCCGCCCGACGCGGCCCTCGCGGATGCCACTGCTGCGCCTGGCGCTGCTGCCGTTGGTCGGGGGTTTCGTCCGCAACCGGGTTTTTCCACTGCTGGCCGATTGGTTCGGACGCAACCGCCTGGCGGCCACGTTCGCGCCGGACCGGGTGCCGGACTACCTGAGCGAGATGCCGCTGCGCGAACTGGTAAAATCCGACACATTGGAAACCATGGCAGCGGAACTGTTCGGGTTCAACCAGGCGATGATCGCCCGCCGGAACGCTCTCCGCCATCTGGAGGTGCCGGCGATCGTGCTGGCGGGCGAGGCGGACACGACGGCCGATCCCGAACGGCATGCGACGTGGATCGCCCGCCGGTTGCCGAAAGCCCGGCTGGTACGGTTGCCGGGTATCGGGCACATGGTGCAGCACGCGCAGCCGAAGGCGGTCATGCGAGCCATCGACGAAGTCGCGGATCGCGCGGCCGGGGGCTGTCGCGTTTGTGTAGCCACCCCCGGGGTTGCCGGATGCTCGGGACTTCCCCTGTAGGGGTCGAGGAGTACCCAATGAACCGACATGTAAGCCGGCCGCGCATCGCAATCATTGGCGCGGGCCCGGGAGGCCTCGCGGCGGCAATGTTACTGTCACAGACCGATGCCTCGGTCGCTTTGTTCGAGCGGCTCGACCATGTCGGCGGCCGATCGGCTACGATTTACGCACGCGCCGGTGGCCGAACGTTCCGGTTCGACCGCGGGCCGACGTTCTTTCTGTATCCACGCGTTCTGGCGGAGATTTTTGCCGCCTGCGGACGTGACCTGCATCGCGAAGTCGAACTGTTGCGCGTCGATCCGCAGTATCGGCTGGTGTTCGAAGAAGGCGGCGAGATCAGCGCGACCTCCGATATGCCGCGGATGGCCCGCGAAATCGCACGGTTCTCGCAGGCCGATTCCGCGGCGCTCGAACGCTTCATGAGCGACAACCGCGCCAAGCTGAAAGCCTTCCAACCGGCACTGGAATCGCCGCTGAGCAGCGTGTTCGACCTCGTGCGGCCCGGCATGCTGAAGTCGCTCCCGGAACTGCGGCCGCATCAGACGCTGGACCGCTATCTTGCCCGCTACTTCAAGGATGAGCGGGTGCGGCTGGCGTTTTCATTTCAGAGCAAATATCTGGGAATGTCGCCGTTCCGCTGCCCCAGCCTGTTCAGCATTCTGTCCTTCATCGAATATGAATTCGGTGTCTGGCACCCGCGTGGCGGCTGCGGCGCGGTGATGTCGGCGATGGCACGCGTTGCGCGGCAGTCCGGTGTGGATGTGCGAACAAGCACGCCGGTGCGGGAAATCCTGTTCGATGGCCGCCGCGCCGCCGGGATCCGATCCGATCGCGGAACGGAGCGCTTCGATGCCATCGTGGTGAACGCCGATTTCGCACAGGCAATGACCACATTGGTTCCGGACCGTCTGCGCCGCCGATGGTCTGACCGCCGCATCGAAACGCGTAAGTTTTCCTGCTCCACATTCATGCTTTATCTCGGGCTCGAGGGCCCGACACCAAACCTCGATCACCATACGATCTATCTGTCTCGCGATTACCGGCACAACTTCACGGAGATCGAGGAAGGACGCGCGCCGCCGGTCAATCCGTCGTTCTACGTGCAGAACGCCTGCGTGACGGACCCGGGGTTGGCACCGCCTGGCGATTCGACCCTGTATGTCCTGGTTCCGGTCGGGCGGCGGGTTGGCGCCGGCATCGACTGGGCGGCGAATCGGGACGGTTTTCGGGCGTTGACGCTGCAGCGGCTGGAACGGCTGGGGATCAAGGACATTGAGCGCCGCATCCGGTTCGAGAAGGTCTTCACACCGACGGACTGGGAACACGATCTCAACGTCTTTACAGGCGCGACGTTCAACCTGTCGCATAATCTCGGTCAGATGCTGCACAATCGGCCGCATAATCGTTTCGAGGATCTCGACGGCGTCTATCTCGTCGGCGGAGGCACGCATCCCGGCAGCGGATTGCCGGTCATTTTCGAGTCTGCACGTATCAGCACCCGCCTGCTGGTTCGGGATCTTGGCCTGACCGCGGGCCGTGCCGCCGGGACCGCGTTGCCGGATGAGCAATACGAACCTTTGCGTGAGGCGGTATGAGCGAGCTTCCGGTTGGCGTCATCGGCGGCGGCCTCGGCGGCCTGGCGGCGGCCTGCACCTTGGCGGCGCGCGGCCGGCGGGTGATCCTGTTCGAAAAGAATCCCTGGCTCGGCGGCAAGGCGGCAGTGCTGCAACGGGACGGCTTCCGTTTCGACATGGGTCCGACGATCCTGACCGTGCCGCGCGTGCTGGAGCGCATCTTCGCCGAGGCGGGGCGCGACATGCACCAGGTGCTCGAGATGCGGCGGCTTGATCCGCAATGGCGCTGCTTCTTCGCCGACGGGTCCCGGCTGGATCTGCACGAGGATGTGGCGCGCATGGCGGACGCCATTTCCGTGTTCGCGCCGAGGTCGCAGCAGGGCTATCGCGAGTTCATGAAACTGGCGGCAAAGCTTCATGAGGTCTCGGAAAAATTCTTCTTCTGGCGGTCGGTCGAGGATATCCACGATACGCTCGACCTGCGCAGGAACATGGATCTGGAGACCCTGCGCGATGTGCTGAGTCTGCGCATGGGCGCCACTGTCGCAGGCACAATTCGGCGGCGCGTGCATGACGGGCGAATAGCACAGATGCTCGACCATTTCGTGCAGTATGTCGGGTCATCACCCTACAATTCGCCCGCTGTCCTGTGCGCGATCGCGCATATGCAGACCGGCGGCGGTGTCTGGTATCCGATGGGCGGTACCGGCGCGGTGCCGGCCGCACTGGCATCCCTGGCCGGCGATCTGGGGGTCGATATCCGGACCGGAACGGGCATTCGCCGCATTCTGTCCAATGAGGGCCAGGTCAGCGGCGTTGAAACCGAGGGCGGCGAAACAGTCCGGCTTGGCGCTGTCGTTTCGAACATGGATGCAGTGCGCACATACCGGGAACTGGTTGGCGGCAAAGCCGCTGCTCAGTTCGCCGGGCGGTGGAAGTCGGATCCCGCCTGTTCCGGTGTCGTGCTGTATCTCGGACTGGACCGCGCCTATGAGCACCTTGCGCACCACGACTTCGTGTTTTCCGCTGATCCGAAGCAGGAATTCGACTGGATCTACCGCAGGGGGGAACCGGCGCCGGACCCGACGTGCTATATCGCAGCCCCTGCCCGCACCGATCCTTCGGTTGCCCCGGCCGGCGGAGAGGCGCTCTACATCCTGGTGCACACGCCGTATTTGCGACCGCATCACGATTGGAAGCGGATGTTTCGCGGTTACCGGCAGGTGATTCTCGACAAGCTGGCGCGGTGCGCCGGGATGCCCGATCTGGAGCGGCGGATCGTGTTCGAGGCGGCGTTGACGCCGCAGGACATTCATGAGCGGTATCGCGTGCTTGATGGCGCCATCTACGGCTTGGCCAGCCATGGCCGTTTCTTCGGCGCATTCAAACCGGGCAACCGGTCGCGCGACCTGAAGGGACTTTATCTGGCCGGGGGCGCCGCGCATCCGGGTCCCGGCATGCCGATGGTGCTGATGTCAGGATGGATTGCCGCGGAAAGCCTGGACAGCGATGGCGCCGGAATCCGGGTGCCGGCGTGACGGCGGGGTGGCTGCCTGGCGTTGCGGGCTGATACCGCGGCCGGTGAGGGCGACTCCTCCTGCCCACCGTCACCGCGCCGGATGGGCGCGGCCTTTCCATGTCGCCGGTATCCCGCGTGCCGCCCGAATAATCGCTGCCCATTGCACCGCCAGCAGTGCGGCCACGCCGATGGGATGCAGGAGCGCACTGACAACCGGCTGCCGCAGCCGCCACGCCAGCAGCAGACGGAATCCCATCGAGGCGGCAAACGCGCCGACGCTCACCAACCCGGGCGCAAGCGCCAGAAGCAGGGGCGGCAACACCTGGCCGGCGCCAAGGATGACCGTCCAGACCGGCAGCCCCTTCGCCGTTGCCATTCCCTCGGTCGCGTTCTTGATCAGTCCCTGCCATACATCGCGGGCGTTGGTGTACATCCGGCAGGATGCAATGTCCGTCGCATCGAACAATCCGGTCAGGATGCCGGCAGCCCGGAATGAACGTGGCAGCTTTAGGCCATCGTGCCACGATGCCGGGGTTGCCGCATGACCGCCGGAGCGGAAGTAATCCGTCCGCCGTGCGATGAACAACTGGCCGCAGCCCGCGCCGAACATCGGATCCGCCGACCTCCGCATAAGCGCCATGGGCAGAAACCCCAGCAGGAGGAAATGCATGAGCGGCAGCAGCAGCACCTCGGACCAGGAGCCGACGATCTGGCGCGGGAACCCGCTCGCCAGTCCGACATCGTTGTGCTGCATGAATCCCGCCATGCGCGACACGGCATCCGGCGCCAGCCGCACGTCGGCATCGACGAACACCATCAATTCATGGGTCGCTAACGTCGCGAGATGCGCACAGGCGTGCTGCTTGCCCGACCAGCCCGGCGGCAGGGTCGGCGCGGTCTCGACCTTCAGCCGCGGATCGTCGATCAATGCCAGCACCTCACGGGTGCGATCCGTCGACTGATCGTCCAGAACGATCAGCTCAAGCAACACGTCCGTGTTGGTCAGCACAGCAACGCAGGCCGCGCCGATGGCAGCTTCCTCGTTACGAACGGGGATCAGAACCGACACGGCGGGCAGCCCGTCGGCGGCCGGTGGCGCGCAATAGATGCGCAGGTTGAGCAGTCCCAACAGCAGCGGCCCCGCCGCCAACGCCAAGGCGAACGCCGGCAACATCACGCCTCCCGTTGCGGCTCGTGCGCGAGTTGCGGTCGCCGCAAGCCCGCAAAGGCTACCATCCGCCGCCACACGTCGTAGATGCCGCCTATCCCTGCGTGGCCTCGCAACAAAAGCCGGAACCGGTTCGGGTCTCGGACCATCGCGACGCGGGTCAATGCGTCCATGGTTTCGGTTAGGCGCTGCTCGAGCAGCGCATTACACGCGGCGACACTGAGTTGGCTTGCATCCGCTGCTGCGACCGCAGCGCCGAAGTGGAGCAACGCTTCCGGCTTGCGTTCGTTCCAGAAAGGATACTCGAGGGCAAGGGGCAGGATGACAGCGCCGGGCACGCGCCGGACGAGATGCGCGAGGCCCGGCCTCAGCCGGACCGGACGCGCCCGCGTGTCGGTGAATTGACCCTCGGACGTCACCCACAGAATTGTGCCGGGATGCGACAGGATATGCAGGCTGAGTGTCATGAAGCGCGAGGCGCCCTGTCGCGTGGCCGTGTCGATGCCGTAAACGCCGAAGCGGCGGAACAGCCTGTAGCGGCTCAGCGCCTCCGCCTCCATCGGCCCGAAGCTGATGCGATCGGCCAGGATGGTGTTCGCCAGCAGCATGAACAGCGCAGGATCCCACCAGGACGGGTGGTTGGAATAAATAATCAGCGGCCGCCCGGCCGGCACGGATGGAAGCTCGCCGGAGGCGATGCGCACGGAATGAAAATTGCGGCTGATGAACCAGCGCAGATACCAGCCGAACGCCCGAAACAGACGCGGAGAATGAAGCGCGACAGGATCGTCCGGCAACCGGGCGGCAGGGCGTGGCAGCATGTCCCCGAAATGGGGAGCAACCCGGCGGTTTTAAGATATCGCCGTCACGGCGGGGCCGGGATGCGATCAAACCCGCGACGGAGCCTCAATAGGACCGGGGCATCCCAAGCACATGCTGTCCGATATAGCCCAGGATCAGATTCGTCGATATGGGTGCGATTTGATACAGTCGCACTTCGCGCCACTTTCGCTCGATCTCATACTCCCGCGCATAGCTGAAGCCGCCGAACGTCTGCATCGCCGTGTCCGCTGCCTTCCACGCGGCCTCGGACGCCAGCAGCTTGGCGATGTTGGCGTCCGCCCCGCACTCCTTGCCGTCATCGAACAAAGCGGCCGCGCGGCGGCAGATCATGTCCGCGGCCTCCAGTTCCGCCCAGGCGCGCGCGATCGGGAACTGCACCGCCTGGTTCTTGCCGATGGGCGCGCCGAACACCACGCGTTCCTTGGCGTATTCGGTCGCCTTGCGGATGAACCATCGGCCGTCGCCCACCGCCTCGCTGGCGACCAGGATGCGCTCGGCGTTCATCCCGTCCAGGATATAGCGGAACCCCTTGCCTTCCTCGCCAATCAGGCTGGCGGCGGGGATGCGGAAATTGTCGAAGAACACCTCCGTCGTATTGTGGTTGATCATCGCCTTGATCGGCCGCACCTCCAGCCCCTTGCCCGTGTTTCTCTCCCGCATATCGAGCAGGAACACCGAAAGCCCGTCGCTGCGCTTGCCCACCTGATCCGCCGGCGTGGTGCGCGCCAGCAGCAGCATCATGTCGGAGTGCAGCGCGCGGGAGGTCCACACTTTCTGTCCGCTGATCAGATACGAATTGCCGTCCCGCACCGCCCGCGTCTTCAATTGCGTGGTATCGGATCCGGTTGTTGGCTCGGTCACCCCGAACGCCTGCAGCCGGATGCGGCCGGCGGCGATCTCCGGCAAATACGCGCGCTTCTGCGCCTCGCTGCCGTGCCGCAGCAGCGTGCCCATGATATACATCTGCGCATGACCCTGGCTGGCGACGCAGCCGGAGGCGTTGACCTCCTCCAGGATCACCGCGGCCGCCCGCAGTTTCAGCCCGGACCCGCCATAGTCCTCCGGGATCAGCGCGGCGAGGAATCCGGCGCGGGTCAGTTCATCGATGAACTCCGTCGGGTAGGCCTGGCGCTCCTCCAGCGCATTCCAGTAGCTGCCGGGATAGCCGGTGCACAGCCGGCGGACCGAATCGCGCAGGTCCGGATAGTCTTCTCCCAGGGCGACCAGGGTTTCCTCGGACATGTCTGCATCTCCCGCCGTTTTGCCGCCGCACAGGCTGCCGAACGGCGCGAGGATGGTCAAACGCGAGGCGGTGCGCGCCTGTCATACCTGCCCGCCCTGAGTTTGACCCGTCGAGCCTGGCCCCCCCGTCATGGCCCGGCTCGTCCGGGCCACCTTTCGCGGCACGTGCGGGCGGCGGTGGCCCGGACAAGCCGGGCCATGACGGTTTATGGCGAGAGTCGCTCCTGATGCGGACTGCACCAAGACCGAATGGCTTGGCCAGGTAAGGGAAGCCGTATCGGTGGCACCGTTCGATCCAATCGGGGCGACCCGACCTCAGGACGGCCGGCGTATCCAGATCCGCCGCCATCGTCGCCAGGGTCAGGCCTGAAAGGCCGGGGACCATCACCTCGATGAACGCAAGGTCGAAACGATGATCCCGCAGAAGCCGCGCTCCGGCATCCCGGTGTTTGCGCCATGCACAACAGCGGGAAGGCCGCGCAGGCTTCCGCGAGGACGTCGCAGATCAGGGGTTGAACGTCTATGACCGCGATCACCGGCATGGTGACGTTTCCGCCAAAGTACAGCGACGCGCTATAGGGGAATGCCCGTTATTCGATCGTGATCATGCCATGTCGGTGAAGACGGCACGATATGCCGAAACCATGACGAGGTTACGGGACCCGCCAATACGGGGAACCGGCGCGACGCGCGCCAGTCGCGCCAATTCGTTGCCGGCAACAGCGCCAGGGCTGCCCCGTCTTGGATCGACAAAGCAGCGCGTGGTAGCGTCCCGGCCCCAAGAAAATCAACAGGAGGAACCCATGAACTTGCCCCGACGCGGGCTTGCCGCAACAGCCGCTATTGTTGCTTTCGCCGGTTCCGCCCGGCCTGCCGGCGCGCAGGCCGGAGACGATGCGTCCGTCGCGACGGCGGTGGCATCCTTCCGAAACGCAATGCAGGCGAATGATCGCGCCCGACTGGACGCACTCTGCGCGCCGCAACTCAGCTACGGCCATTCCGACGGCAAGGTCCAGACCAAGGACGTCTTTCTCGCCGACGCCACCAGCGGCAAGGCGACCTGGAAGACGCTGGAGTTTTCCGGCGTGACGAACAGCGTGGCGGGCGATGCCGCGGTGTCCCGGTTCACCCTGACAGGCGACCTCGAAACCGGCGAAAAGATCGTGCCCATCAGGATCGGCGTACTGATGGTATGGCAGAGGCCGGACGGTGCCTGGAAGCTGCTTGCACGTCAGGCCTTCAAGATCTGATGTCCGCGCCCGGTTAACGAACCGGCGATACGCTGCTAATGCAGCGGCAGAATGAAAATCCTGTTCGTGACCTCCAACCGGCTGGGCGATGCGGTGCTGTCCACCGGACTGCTCGACCACCTGATCCGCACCCACCCGGACGCCCGCATCACCGTGGTCTGCGGCCCGGTCGCCGAGGGCGTGTTCGAGCGGATGCCGAACCGGGACCGCACCATTGTGCTACGCAAGCGGTCCGGCAGCCGGCACTGGCTGCCGCTATGGGCGGCGACCTTGCCGCACCTGTGGGACCTTGTCGTCGATATCCGCGGCTCCGCGCTGTCCTGGCTGGTGCCGACGCGCAGCCGCGCGGTGTTCCGCCGCACGGGCGGCCCGAAGATCGCGGAACTCGGCGCCATCCTCGACCTCTCCCCGCCCCCCTCCCCCGTCATCTGGACCGCGCCGGCCGATCGGCGGCGCATCGCCGGAATCCTCGCCGATCGGCCGGTGATAGTGTTGGCTCCGACGGCGAACTGGCTGCCGAAGGTGTGGCCGGCGGAGCGCTTCGCCGCCTTCTTCCGCCGCATGGCCGGCCCGGACACGCTGCCGGTGGTGCTCGGTGGACCCGGCGACGCGGAACGCGCCATGGCCGCGCCGCTGCTGGCCGCGCTGCCGGACGCGATCGATCTGACCGGGCGGCTGAGCCTGCCGGAGGTTGCGGCCTGCCTTGAACGCGCGACCCTGTTTATCGGCAACGATTCCGGGCTGATGCACCTCGCCGCCGCCGCCGGTGCGCCGACCATCGGCCTGTTCGGGCCGACCGACGCGGGGACCTATGGCCCGACAGGGCGCAAGGCGGTCGCGGTGGTGGCGGAATCGATGCAGGCGATCAGCGTCGATCAGGCTGTCGCGGCCGCGCGGACACTGCTGGATCAGCCGCCGACGGAGGCTGCCAGTTCCACCAGCGTGGCCGCGACGTCGCGGCGCGTCGTTTCGAGCTGAATATCGGCCAGCGCGTACAGCGCCTCCCGGCTCGCCAGGATCGAGCGCAGGTCTCCCATCGAGCGCGGGTTGTCGCGCATCGGACGGAGGTCGCCCTGCTCGACCACCCGCCGCATGTGCTCCTCGGGCGAGGCTTTCACCCACACGGTCAGGCAGGTCTCCAGCAAGCGGGCGAACGTGCGGGTTTCCGCCACGATGCCGCCGCCGGTGGCGATCACCGCGTCCGCCCGGGTCTCGATCACACGCTCCAGCACGCTGCGCTCCAGGCGGCGGAAGCCGGCCTGGCCGTGCAGTTCCATGATTTCGCCCAGGCCCATGCCGGCCTCGGCCTCGATTTCACGGTCGAGTTCCAGGAACGGCTTGCCGAGCCGCTGCGCCAGCAGGCGGCCGAGCGTGGACTTTCCGGCCCCGCGCAAGCCGATCAGGGCGATGCGGCCGCGGTAGCCGGGGGACCGGACGGCGGGCGGACCGGGCAGGTCGGCTTCGTCCTCCAGCAGCGCCCGCAGATCGACGTGCAGAGCCGTGGCCAGCGCCCGAAGCAGCAGGATCGAGCCGTTGCCGGCACCGGCTTCGACGGCGGAGATATAGCGCTCCGACACCCCGGACTGCGCCGACAGGATGCGCCGCGTCATGCCCCGGCGCGCCCGCAACAGGCGCAGACGCTGCCCGAGGGCTTGCAGGAACGCGTGATCCTCGGCGGTCTGACTCATGGCAACCAGAGTGTTGGGCAACCAAAGTGGGCGATCGGGGCATTGATTGTCTTGCACTATATCGCATGTTAGCGGGAACACCGGCAACCAAGCGGGACAATCCATGGCTGATGCATTCTCCACCCCGCCCGACAATCGATTTTTCGAGGATTACAGCGTCGGCGCGACATATTTCTGCGGCTCGGTCACAGTGTCGGAGGACGACATCATCCGCTTCGCCGAGGCGTACGATCCGCAGACGATGCACGTTGATCGGCAGTCGGCTGCGACGGGACCGTACGGCGCGGTCATCGCCAGCGGCTGGCACACAGTGGCGCTGGCGATGCGTCTGTTCGTGGACGGGTTCCTGCCGCATGACGGCCTGCCCGCGCCGGGAATCGATGAGCTGCGCTGGACGCGTCCGGTATTGCCCGGCGATACGCTGAGCCTGCGCGTAACCGTGACGGATGCGCGGCGATCACGGTCAAAGCCTGACCGGGGCCTGATCCATTCGTTCATGGAAGTGCTGAACCGGGATGATGAGGTCGTGATGACGCTGCGGCCGGTGAATCTGGTGCGGGTGCGGCGGCCGGAGCGAGGCTAGGGCAACGCCCAAGAATGACCGCTTTGGGGAGACAACTCCTCAAAACGTCATGACCCGGCTCGTCCGGGCCACCCGTCGCGGTACCCTGAGGTGGGGGTGGTCCGGACAGCCGCGCCATGACGGAGGGGCCCACACGCCATGAGGCAGATTTAAACCGGCGGGGTTGCCGGTTCCGGCAACCCCGCGCCCATGCATGAGCCGCCGCTGTCAGTCCGCCAATTTCGGCGCGGCTTCGGCCAGGAGATCGCGGAACGCCGCCCATAGCGGAACGATCCTGTCATCCGGGACCAGATGCCGGCAGAGCGAGCCGTGCCCGGCATCGGGATCGCTGTCCAGCTTGATGTGGCCAACGAGGAAGTGGTGGAAGGCCTGAAGTGCGGGGTCGTTCCAGTCCCGCGCATGCAGCACCGCGCTGAACACCGTTTCGAGGCCGCCGTCTTCGTAGCTTGGCAGGCTCATGATCCGCGTCTCGGCATCGGCCCGCCGCAGCTTGGCAAGATATTCCGCGCCGAGGCGGTCTACCCGCGCCCTTTCGTTGCGATCCAGGCTCGACATCGTCAGCGCGCGCCGCATGAACTCGTCATGGTTCAGCTTTTCGCCAGGCTCCGCCACCCCGGGGTAGGGCGATAGGTTGTCGGTGTTGCACTCACCGTCGCGCAGCTCATCGAGCTGGCGATCGTCGGGATAAAGTCTGCAAGCGATTTCAACTGTTTCGCAGAACTGCACCGAGAAATAGTAGTAGGCCTGAGCGACCGCCAGAAGATCATTCCGGTTAAGCTCCGACCACCTGAAGCCGCCAATTTCATCGACAATCTTCTGATAGCGTGGCTTCAACAATTCCATAAGTGCCCTCCTGGTTGAGACGGAGGCAGAATGACGACGGCGCATCGAAACCGGTTGATCCAGATCAAAGGATGCTGTGCTCTCAAGGGAGTTTGATGTCACGCAACGGTGTGGCCGGATGCATGGCGGCCGGGGCGGAGCACCGGGCAAGCCGGCTGCAATCAAAACGTCTTCATCGCTTCACGCATAAATCCAATGCGAAAACTACACATAGTCATTCACGCTGTATGGACCCATGTAGGGGCTCGATACGCCCGGATATCTCGCCGGGCGCACGGAGAATGTCGATGAAAACCACAATCCTCGCAGTGGCCGCGGTTTTGTCACTCGGCGCGGGCGCCGCCTTCGCGCAGGGGTCCGCCGGTGCACAGGCTCCGGTATACGGTCAGGCGTGGGTCGCCAACCAACGGGCCGAGGCCTTGGCCAATGCCAGCCGGGCGCTGAACACAGCTTCGGCCCCTGCACCGGGTAGCACTCAGCGTAGCGCCTCCTCGTCCTCGCCCAGGGCTGACTGAGCTTCGCGAACTTTGACCGGCTGAAGGCGGGCGCGGAATCCGCCGAAAACGCGGGTCGCCCACCGGTTGGGTCCGTAGGTGTTGGCCCGCCGTTGCAGTGGTCGCTGCCCGAGAAAACGGGGCAGCGCCAACGCTTCGGTTCGTGCTTCACCGCTCACGATGTTTGCACGGGCCCGTTGCCCCCGGACGGCCGCCGTAGGTTCGCCGGGTCCGTGCAAATCGGTCAGGACTGACTGGCGATATGGAGAATGCGATCACCATCCCATATGCCGAGGCAGGCAGCCGTTGTGGTCATCGTCTCGTGGTCGTATTTTTCAACGACGATATAAGGATCAAGCACCACTTGCTCCTGGTACAACGTGCCCACGGTAAACCGCACGCCATCCGACGCGTCATCGATCTGCCGAACCAGGTTCAGGATCGGCGGCGGAAGCGGCTCCCTCGCCTGGTCCTTTCTGACCGAAAATTGACTCTCCCGCCACGCAGACGGTCGCTTGACCCTGGTGAACAGCACGAGTTCGGTCGTCGCCATCAGGCAAGCCAGCAGCACGGCCAGCACCGTGATCGAAGCGGCGGACGGCACGAAGTTGTACGACATGAAGAGGAAAGTCGAAGCAACCGCGCCGACCGATGATGCCAAAGTCAGAACTCGGTGCAGTGCGGGATGTCTGAAGAAAAATGACGCAGGATGTTTATTGACCTGGTCCACCTTGTGCTGTTCCAGGATATCCTTCGACACCGGCTCGATGCCGAGCGACGCCAGCAGTGTATCGATCGAACAGTGATTCAGATCGGCTGTGTAGGTTTTGGCCAGTCCATCGAATGGCATGTCATCCTCCCGGGTTGTGAATTTGAAAAGCCTAACGCGGAAACAGAAAACGGCGCCAGAGGTTGCACGCGAACTAATTCTAACAAACATGTGCTGACTCGACTGAAACCATGTGATCGCGCCACCGGGCCTGAAGTAGTGCTCGCGGTCGCGATGCCAATGGCGGGAGAGGCGGCTTACTTCGCGCGCCCAGGGCGCCGGGTTCGGCGAACAGGATACCGCAGGGTCGTAACTTTGTGCAGTGTTGTCCGTTGCTCTATCACCTGCACGCTATACTTCGCGCCAACACGTCCGTCGTGCCGGCTCGAAACCTGCTCGCAGAACGACGCAATGCAAACGGCCCTCAGCCGCCGCGCTTCGCGCAATCCGCCGTCACCGCGGCGGCGTTCCGTTCCAGACACCCCTGCGCCCCACCCGGCTCATACGGCCGCCGATCGGCGGCGCTTCGGCGGAGGATGCGGTGAATCGCCATGGCGGATATTCAGGTATCCGTCCCGGTATCATCAAGCCGTCCGCGCCCGGGAATGAACGCTCCCGGCGCGCCGGCGAGGGCCCGCGATCCGCGATGCGCGGCACCGAGTTCCTCCTTGTTGAACGCCCATCCCCGCGCGGCATCCTGCTTCAACGCAAAACGCCGCATGTCGTCGGCGAACCGGTCCAGTATATCCGCTTGCCGCAACAAGAATCCCTCCCGCACCGGGCCGTCGTCCAATGCGGCAAGCACCGCCGGCAGATGCGGCAGGCAGATCGCCGGAAACCGTCGCGGCGTCACCGGTCCGGCGGCAGTGAGGCTGGATGCCACCAGTGCCGTGGCATTCGCCCCCGCCGCAGCAGCGACCCGGCAAACCGGACACTGGCGCTCGTGCGGCAGCATCTGCTCCACCGCCTCGCACAGCCGCCGCCGATCGGCGGACCGCAGGCGCGCGGCCTGCGCCTCCAGGACCTTGGCTAAGCCGGCACAGACCTCGCGCGGCGCGGCGACGCGCTCGAATTGCCAGGCATGCGGGCCGCAGAGACCGCGCCGTTGGGCCAGATCAGCCTTTGCGGCCGGATCGCGGCCCAGGCGCGCCTGATAAGCCATCATGAAATCGCGAACGGCGATCTCGATCCGCACGCAGACCTCGCACGGCGGGATGTCGGACGCGAGTTCCGGTTCGGTTCGCATGGACGGGGCCGCGGCCGGACCGGGCGCCGCGATAGACGCGCGGAGCGTGCCCAGGCGAGACACCGCTCCGGCATGCGGGGCCACCACCTCCCTGACGCGGTCGCACATCGCCAGCAGAAACTCCTGCCGCCTGCCGCTGACCAAAAAGCCGGTCAGCGCCTGTTCCAGCGCCGGCACGCCGCTCGCCGCCAGCCCGTCGCGGTGGCCGCCGAGCTTCGCCGCCAGGGCGTTGCGCGCGGACAGCGGGAACAGGTCTTGCCGGGCATCGCCGAACACGCCGCCGACTTGCGCCGCCACATGCGCCAGCACCTCCGCCTGTTCAGCCGGAGTCACCGCGTCCTGCTTGTTGATCGCCAGAAACACGCGCCGGTTCAGGCGCCTGGCGGAGCGCAGCACGGCGATCTCCTCCTCCGACAGCGGGCTGTCGAAGCTGGTGACCAGGATCAGCGCATCCGCCTCCGGCATGAAGGCTTCGGTTGCCCGGGTATTCTCGGCGATCGAGGACCCGAGGCCCGGCGTGTCGATGAAATGGAAGCCGTGCCGCAGAATCGGCGCCGGCACCTGCACCTCCGCCACCGCGATCCGCCGGGTATTGCCGGGGTTGCCGCGCTCGGTGACGTAGTCGGAAAGTTGGTCGAGGTGTATGTCCTCAATCAGGCTGCTGCCGTGGAAATGCAGCGTCACACGCTCTTCGCTGCCATAGGTGACGGTGGTGATCACCGAGGTCAGCGGCACCACGCCCGTCGGCAGGCTGTCCATCCCGAGGATGGCGTTCATCAGCGAACTCTTGCCGCGGCTGAAACGGCCGACCACGACAAGGTTGAAGCGATCCTCGGCGAGGCGCGCGAACAGATCGAGCCGGCGCCCCTGCCGCGCCGGATCGGGCGGCAGGATATTCAGGATCTCGGCAAGTTCGAACTTGACGCGTTCGTAGGCGCGCAGATCCATGCCCGTTCCGATCTCCCCTTTGCTGCGGGACTATTCCCCTGTTGGCACTCGATCAGTGTGTAGCCGATCGGCCTGCCGTGTCATGGCGGGGCGCTGCCGGCCATCGCCGCCTTTTGGTGCTGGCAGCGGCAAAATCGTCGAGGGCCGGGCTTGGCCATGGGCGTGTCGATGGCCGAGCTTGGCCATGGGCGTCAGGATAAGCGGCTACACGGAGCACGGTTTTCTCCACGTTCGTCATGGCCCGGCTTGTCCGGGCCACCTGTCGCGGCACGTGCTGGCATAGGTGGCCCGGACAAGCCGGGCCATGACGGTGAGAGAACAAGGCCCCGGGCAAACTTGGCCATAGGCGTCAAGATAAGCCGCTATGCGGAACACGGTGTTCTCCACATTCGCCGCTTGCACTGATAGCTATCGGTCCAAGCCGGGCCATGACCCCTTGTTTCGGTGACTTCGCTCCTGTGCGTATTATCCCCGCGCGGCCAGGGAACTGACAAACTCCGCCGTCGATCCGAGATCGGCTTCGATCTCCAGCAGCCGGTTATACTTGGCGATCCGCTCGCTGCGCGAAGCCGAACCGGTCTTGATCTGGCCGCCACCCATCGCGACGGCGAAGTCGGCCATGAAACTGTCCTCGGTTTCGCCCGAGCGATGCGAGATGACGTAGCGCCAGCCGGCATCCCGGGTCACCGCGATCGCCTGAATCGTTTCGGTGACAGTGCCGATCTGGTTGAGCTTGATCAGCACGGCGTTGGCGGCCTTCTCGGCGATGCCGCGGCGGACGAAGGCCGGGTTGGTGACAAAGAGGTCGTCGCCGACGATCTGCACGCGCTCACCCAGCTTGGCCGTCTGGCGGGTGAACCCCGCCCAGTCGCTCTCGTCCAGTCCGTCTTCCAGCGAGACGATCGGATAAGCGTCGAGCCAGCGGGTGAACAGTTCGGTCATCTCGTCGCTGGTCTTGCGTCCCTGCCCCGACTTGGCCAGGTCGTAGACGCCATCGGCAAAGAACGAACTGGCGGCGGGGTCGAGCGCGATGGCGACATCCTTGCCCGGCTTGTAGCCGGCGGCCTCGATCGCCTCGACGATCAGTTCGCAGGCTTCCTCGTTGCTGCGCAGGTTCGGCGCGAAACCGCCTTCGTCACCGACGGACGTGGCGTATCCCTTCTTGTGCAGGATCTTGGCCAGCGCGTGGAAGGTTTCGGAGCCGTAGCGCAGCGCCTCGGCGAAACTCGGCGCGCCGATGGGCATCAGCATGAATTCCTGGAAGTCCATGCTGTTGTCGGCATGCTTGCCGCCGTTCAGCACGTTCATCATCGGCACCGGCAGCCGGGTCGCGCCGGGTCCGCCGAGATAGGCATACAGCGGCAGCCTCGCCGCCTGCGCGGCGGCACGCGCGACGGCCATCGACACGCCAAGCATCGCGTTGGCGCCGAGATTGGCCTTGTTGGGGGTGCCGTCCAGCTCGATCATCAGCGTATCGATCGCCACCTGCCGCGCCGGATCGGCGCCAATCAGCTTCGGGGCGATCACGTCGTTGACGTTGGCGGCTGCCTTGAGGACGCCCTTGCCGCCGTACCGGGCCTTGTCGCCGTCGCGCAATTCGACCGCCTCATTGACGCCGGTCGAGGCTCCCGACGGGACCGAAGCGGACACCTGCGTGCCGTCCGCCAGCGTTACGAAGACCCGCAGCGTCGGATTGCCGCGTGAATCCAGGATTTCGAGCGCTTTCACACCCGTAATGCGTGCTGTCATGGTGTTCCTCCTGCGATAGGTCCGATTGGACGTCGAAGCGGCGGCCGCGCGGGGACATTCCCGCCGCGGAAGCTTCCAGGTGCATATGCCTCGAAATGTTGTGGCCGAACGGGCGACCCCGCGCAACGCTTTTCGGCTGGCAAGGCCAACGTTCCGCCGCGCCGCACGCCTGCCCGCACGAGGATCCTCGCACGACGATCCTCTGGCCGATCCGGGGCAGCTGTGTTATAGTGTTGCAACGGCTCGACCCGGCGGCGTGCGAGACGGGCCGCGGGGTTTGCCATGTGCCGCCGGCGTCCGGCCACAATTCCAAAGCCGGTATCAAGACCGATGCCGGACGCGGATTAACGGCAGGAGGGCAACGGCTATGCCAGGCGTCATCCTCGCTATGCTCGACCATCCGGCGTCAGCCGATAGCATGTTGGCCGCGACGGGACGTCTGGCCGAAATGGCTGGCGGCGCGCGCATCACTGTCCTGACGGCGCGTGTACCGCCCATCTCCACAATCCTGCCCGGGGAGGAGATCCTGACTCGCGACAAGGAAACCGCCCTGCGGGCGGCGGAGAACGCGCGGGTCGCCGCCATCAGAGCTCGCTTCGACGCCTGGCCCACGTCCGGCGGGCACGCTGAATTCATGGATATCGAGGCCGATGCCGCCGGCCTCGTCGTCGAATGGGGCCGGCGCGCGGACCTGATTGTTCTGGAACGCCCCGGACCGCGGCAGTATGGCGCGACCTGGCAAGCCCTGCCCGCCGCGCTGTTCGACACCGACCGGCCGGTCGCCGTCATCCCGGCGGGTCCGGCCACCGCGTTCGGCCGGCATATCGCCATCGCGTGGCGCGACGATCCTCACGCTACCCGCGCGGTGCTGTCCGCGCTGCGCTATGCCTCGCAAGCCGTCAGCGTCCATTTGCTGGCCGGTGTCCGCCCCGGGGCGCCCGAGCCGCGCGTTCCGGACATATTGGTTGAGCACGGCATCGCGGCGAAGCTGGAGACCATCCCGCTCGGCAAGGATCCGTTCGGGCTGGCCCTGTTGGCGAAAGCTCATGCTATTGGCGCCGACATGCTGGTGATGGGCGCCTATGCCCACAGTCCCTGGCGCCAGGCGGTGCTCGGGGGTACGACACGTTCCATCATTGCGCACGCGGATATCCCCGTGCTGATGCGTCATTAGGAGTTGGCCATGGCTGACGTCATCCTGGCCGTGCTCGGACGCCCGGAAACGGCGCAGGCCGTGCTGGACGCCGCACGGTGCCTCGGCGGCCTTGCCGGCCATGCGAGCATCATCGCGTTGGCAATCGACGCTCCGCCGCCCCGGCCGCTCGCCGCCGAGGCGCTGATGACGGAAGCCGGCGATGTCGAGGGCCCGCGCCGACGCGAACAACGGCGGATCGCCGCGCTGAAGACCATGTTCGATGCCCGGGCGAGCGGCGCGCAGCAGGACGGCCACACGGTGCAATGGGTCGAAGCAGCAGGCGCCGAAAGCGTCATCGTCGAGGAGCGCGGGCGCCGGGCCGACATCATCGTGATCGCCCAGCCCTCACCGGATGACGATGCGCCGGCGCGGCACGCCTTCCAGGCCGCGCTGTTCTACACCGAACGGCCGGTGCTGATGGTGCCGCGACAGACAATGGTGCCGTTCGGCCGCCGCGTCGCCATCGCCTGGCGCGATGACAGCCGCACGGCGAAGGCGATCATTCCGGCCCTGCGAATCCTGGGATCCGCCGAGCAGGTGCATCTGCTCGCTGGTGTCCGCAAGGAGAAGGCCGCTCCCGGGATTCCGACTGTCTTGAAGGATCGCGACATCAAGGCCGAGTTGCACGTCCTGCCCATTGGCGCGGAGCCGTTCGGCAAGACGATGCTGGAGACGCTGGATGCGATGGGCTGCGACATGCTGGTGATGGGCGCCTACGCGCATACGCCGCTGCGCGAGCTGATCTTCGGCGGCGTGACGCGCTACGTGTTCGAGCACGCCCGCGTGCCGGTGCTGATGCGCCACTGAGGCGCTGCGTTGTGCTGGTAACGGCTGGTATTGATAGCACCCGCCTTGAGTTTGACACGTCGCGTCGATCGTATACCGATCGGCGTCGAGTTTGACACATCGGCTCGGTCGCCCGCGCCGTCACAGCCGGCGCAGGCCCGCCGTCCACGCCTTTGATTATACAAGCAAAAGACGTGGATGCCGACCTTCGTCGGCATGACGACGCGGCGGCCGAGAGTTGAAGTCATCGCGGGCTGATATTACTCCGTCGTCGCTGCCCTGGAAATAGTGCTCTGACTATAAAGGCAGGGAAATATTTGGCGCCGCTTTTTACGACTGAGAAAGAGCGAGAAGCGCGAGGGCCGCGGAGCCATGACGCGGACATATCGGCGGGAGGTCTCCACTGTCAGTGATTCGGGCATTTTCAGCCTGACCGGAAAGGCGGCGGCCGTAGACTTTCGTCATGGCCCGGCTTGTCCGGGCCACCCCCGCCGCACGGTGCCGCGACAGGTGGCCCGGACAAGCCGGGCCATGACGTTGGGAGCATTTCCAGTCAGCCTGAAACCGCTCTAGCGAAGCACCGAACACCATCGTTCGCGTTGCGCAGACCCGCGTTGAAACCGGGTGGGCCGCCGCCTCCGTGGCGCTTCGCCGCCCTCGTTCTTGCTCCGTGTTAAAAATCCGGAGATCGGACCCCGCTGGTCCGTCCTGAGACGCACCGGATCGCGGTCCGCGTAACACCAGCGGTCATCAACTCTCGAACAAGCCGCCGGGCAGCGGCCAGCATGCGCCCGTCTGTTCGCGCCGCCCGAACCGGGTTATCAAGCGAACGCTCCTGTTGTTCCCGATCCGTCGAGAGGACCCGCGTCTGGCCAGCCGGCAGGACATTGTCGATATCGATGTCGATCCCCTGGCCGAGCGGAAGCGCCGGCGCGGCACCCTGTTGCGCATCGGCCTGCCACTCGCCGGCGTCAGCCTCATCATCGGCTTCCTGCTCGGCATCGCCGTCTATGCCGACAGCGCCAACCGCGCTGGAGTGCTCGGGCTGTCGGACACCTTGCTGCGCAATCTGCAGGACCGCATCGCGCTGCAGGTGTCCGCCTACCTCGAGCCGGCCGCGCGGGCCACGCTGCTCGCCCACAGCATGCTCGGCCGCGGCGCCGCGACCGAACGCGCGCAGGACGCCTACGTCTTCGCCGCCTCGGTGCTGGACCAGACGCCGCAGATCGCCAATGTCGAGTTCGCCGATGCCGCGGGCAACTTCATGCTGGTCCGCCGCGCCGCCGCCGGCCCGGCCGGCGCCATCGAAACCAAGCGTATCGCGGTCTCCCCGGACGGCCGCACCGTCGAATGGATCACCCGCGACAAGGCCGGCCACATCACCGATCGCCACCAGGACCCGAAGGACGACTACGACGCCCGCACCCGGTCCTGGTACACCGGCGCCCGCGCCACCGATAATGTGTTCTGGAGCGGCGTCTACGTGTTCTTCTCCGAGCGCGCCCCAGGCGTCACCGCGGCGGTGCACGGGCCGGACCAGAATCCCGACGTCGTTGGCGTGGACATCCGCCTCGACGAAATCTCCCGCTTCCTCGGCACCCTGCCCATCGGCTCCACCGGCCGGGCCTATATCGTGGACAAGGACGGCGAGATGATCGCCGGTCCCGATCCCGCCCGGGTGCTGCAAACCAGGGACGGCCAAATGGCACCGGCCAGAATCGTCGACATCGGCGACGCGGATGCCGCCGGAAGCTGGGATCATTACCGCGCCAGCGGCCCGGGCAACCGGGTGATCGACGTCGCCGGCCAGCGGCTGATCTCCATCGTCACGCCGCTGGCGGCCAACAGCCAGGGCTGGCTGCTGCTGATGACGGTGCCGGAGGACGAATTCAGCGGCTTCGTCACCGCCAACTCCCGCCGTGCCGGGCTGCTGTCGCTCAGCGTGGTCGCGCTCGCCGTCGGCCTGGCGGTGCTGCTGGCGCGGCAGGGCGTGCGCTCCGACCGCGCGGCACGGGCGTTGGAGGAGCGGTCGGAGGCGGTGCGGCGGCAAAGTGCGGCATTCGCCCGGCTGGCCACCGAGGCGGCGGAGTTCGACGCCGCCGGCAGGCCGCCCGCCGCCCTGACCGAGACCCTGGCCGAGGCCACCGGCGCCCGCCGCGCCGGGCTGTGGCGGCTGCTCGGCAACGGCCAGATCCTGCGCTGCGAGGACAGTTTCGAACGCGCCACCGGCGGCCATGTGTCCGGTCTGGAGCTGTCCGCGCAGGAAATCCCGGCGCTGGTCGGGGCGCTGCTGCGTGGCGAGACGCTCGACGTCCCGGACGCGCGCCGCAACCGCGTGACCGCTGCCTTGCATGCATCGTGGATGGCCGCGTTCGGCAGTTCATCGCTGGTCGCGCTGCCGATCAGGCAGGGCGACAAAACGGTCGGGGTGCTGCTTCTGGAGGACTCTCGGCGCGATGCCGCCGTGCTCGACCTGGCGCGTGCCTGCGCCACCCTGGTCGCGGCGCGCACCCCGGCCGAGACGCCGCTGCCGGCGCGCACCGCGGTAACGCCAGTCCAGGCCCGGACGGAGCCGGCTGACGATTGCGGCCTCGATCCCGGGCTGGCGGCGGCGGATGACAGCCTCGGGGCGTGTGCCGTTGTGCTGGTGGCGCGGTTGCCGGACGCCGTGCTCGCGCAGGCATCATCGTCCGGACCCGCCGGCACGCTGGCGAATACCATCGCCCGCGCCGCGCAGGAGATCGCCGCCGCCCACGCCATTCCCTATGTGAAGATGCTGGGCGCGACGATCGTCGCCGCGGCCGGATACGGGACGCAACCCGACGGCACCGCAGCCACCCGTCTAGCCGAAGCGGCCATCGCGCTGCGGGAGCGCTGCGCCGCGCTGTTCGACGCGATCGACGATCCGGCGCCGTTCGGCATCGGCCTGGACGCCGGGGCGGTTGCCGGCGGCATGCTGGGCGCTGAACCGGCCATGTTCAACCTCTGGGGCGAGGCGGCACAGGGCGCCGAGGCTCTCGCATCCTCCGCCCCGGACGGCGGCATCCAGGCCAGCGAGCAGGCCTATCGCCTGCTGCGCCAGGGTTTCCTGTTCCGCCCCCGGGGCTTGTTCTTCCGGCCGCGGCGCGGCGAAAGCCGCAGCTACATCCTCGCCGGCCGGGCATGATGCGTCTGCTCGGCATCCTCGGCGGCGCGGTGCGGCGGCGCTCCGCCTTCGTGCTGCAGCTTTTCGCGCTGCTCTGGGGTGTGCTGCGCGAGGGTGTGCGGCCGTCCACATGGCGGCGCACCTTGCGGGCGGAATACCGCGCCATGCTGACCCGCCTGATCGCCGGGTCGTTGGGCACCATTACGGTCACCGCGATGATCGTCGGCATGGCGCTGGTGTTCGAGGCGCTGTATTGGCTGCGGACCGCTGGACAGCAGGAGGAAACCGGCCGCCTCCTCGTCCTGGTTCTGGTCCGCGAGATCACCCCGCTGCTAGTCGGGATCGTCCTGCTCGGCCGCGGGGGCACCGTCGCGGTCGCCGAACTCGGGGCGCTTGCCGCGGGCGGGGAGGCCGCGATCCTGCGCGCCGAGGGGATCGACATCTTCCGGTTCCTGGTGCTGCCGCGCGCCGCCGCCTTCGCGGTCGCCGCGTTCACGCTGGGAATGGTGTTCGTCATCCTGGCGCTGCTCAGCGGCTTCATCGCGGGCAGTCTGTTCGGGGTCGTGAACAACTCGGTGTTCGTATTTCTCGACAACGTGCTGCGGGCGATGTCGATCCCCGACCTTGTGGTCTTCCCGGCCAAGCTCCTGCTGATCGGCCTGATGATCGCGCTGGCGTGCTGCGCCACGGGATTGAGCGCCGGGGAACTCGATGCCCCGTCCAGCCTGCTGCCGCGCGGCTTTACCCGCGGCGTCACCTCGATCCTGGCGGTGACGCTGCTGCTCAGTCTGGTGATCCGATGAGCGCGCCCATCCTGCTGCTGGACGGTGCGCAGGGCATGGGAGAACACCTGCCGCATGCGGCGCTGCGGCTCGAGCTGCATGACGGCGATTTCGCCGTAATCGAGGTTCCCGGCCCACGGCGTGGCGCGGTCTTCGCTGATATGTGCAGCGGATTGATACCGTTGGCGGCGGGCCAGGCGCGGTTTCTCGGGCGCGACTGGAGCACGGTGCCGAACGACCACGCCGACGCCCTGCGCGGTCGTATCGGGCGGCTGTTCCATTCGCCGATGCGGGCGGAAACGGAGGATGTCGCCACCCGTGTGCTGCTCGGGCGGCTGCATCATACGCGGATCCCGGAGGCTGAACTTCGCGCCGAGGCGGCACGGTTGGCGTTGCGGTTCGGGTTGCCGGGGCTGCCCGCCGGTCCGGCGCGGCAGGTCCCGGCGCCGATACTGTTGCGCGCCGCCTGCGTGCGGGCGTTCCTTGGCGAGCCGCGGCTGCTGATCCTGGAACTGCCGGTGACGGCGCAGCAGGACGATCTGCTCCCCGCCCTGCTTGAAGCCGGGGCCAACGCGCGGGGTTTCGGCGCGGCCGTGCTGTGGCTGGCGGCGCCCGGGCCGGCGTTGCGCGATCCCGGCATCCGGGCGGCCCAGCGCCTGCGGCTGAGCGATGCCGGGCTTTCCCCGATGCGGCGGATGGAGCGGGCCGGGTGACCGCGACGGGCGGACGATGCCGGTCTTCCCGGGAAGCGTTCCGTCACCATCCTACGAACCAGCATGGAATCGGATCGAGGAGAACGGGATTGAGCGATCAGTTGCAATACCAGGTACGGGTCTACCTCAGCGATGCGTTTGCCGAGATGGCGCGGAGCGATCCCGGCAACCCGTCGCTCAATCCGCTGTCGAACATCCTGGAGCGGCACGATGCGACCGCGGTCTGCCAGTACGACGCATTCGCGCACTACGTGGCCGAGGCTGAAAGGCAGGGCGTCGACACATTTCCGCTCTACCGGTGGACCAAGGCGACGATCCAGGATCCAGACAAGAAAGCGAAGCATATCAAGTCGTTCGCGCTGCATGTCGGCGGCAGTGAAGTGTACTCGAAGGACGCCGCCGATTCACTCGAGGCGGATCTTCAGCCGCTTGTCGGGGGTCCGCTGATCACGCGGTTGTCCCGCCACGACACCAACCCGGCCAACAATCCCCAGATGCCCGCGGAATACCGTCCGTAGGCGGCATCTGTCCGGTCCCCGTGTGATGGCATTGCGCGATCCGAACCGCGGCAGAAGGCACCTCGCATGGCCACGCATCGTATAGCATCGACGCCCGAGACGGTACGCTGGGGCGTGTTCGACGCACGGTTTCCACCGCTGATCACCGTTGCATCCGGCGACTCGGTGGAATTGGAGTGCGTCTCCGGCGGTCCCGAGGTCATGCCCCCGCCGCAGTCCGGTCTGGCGATTCCGCCTGCGCTGGCGGCGATCCATGCCGCCGGCATTCCGCGCGCGCCCGGCCACCTCATCACCGGGCCGATCGGCGTGGCAGGGGCGGAGCCGGGCGACATGCTGGAGGTGCGGATCGAGCAGATCGATATCGGCTGCGACTGGGGCTATTGCGGTTTCCGGCCGTTGGCAGGGACCATTCCAGAGGATTTTCCGGAGACATTCCTGTCCCACATCCCGGTGGATCGCGACCGCAAGACCTGCCGCCTGCCTTGGGGCACGGAACTGAACTTGTCGCCGTTCTTCGGCGTGATGGGCGTGGCGCCGCCGCCCGCCTATGGCGCGATCTCGACGATCCAGCCGCGCGAGCACGGCGGCAACCTGGATAACAAGGAACTCGGCGAGGGATCGACCTTGTTCCTCCCGGTCTGGGCAGCGGGAGCGCTGTTCTCGGCCGGCGACGGCCATGGTGTCCAGGGCGACGGCGAAGTTTGCATCAACGCGCTGGAGATGTGCCTGACGGGCACCTTCACCTTGATCCTGCACAAGGGCGGCGGTCCGCGCGACCCGCTGCTGAGCTACCCGCGGGCGGAGACGGCGAGCCACTTCATCGCCATGGGTATGCACGAGGATCTGGATGTGGCGATGAAGACCGCGCTGCGGCAGATGATCGCCTTCATCACCAGCCGCACCAACCTGTCGCGGCAGGAAGCCTACCAGTTCTGCTCGCTGGCGGTGGATTTTCATGTGACGCAGACGGTGAACGGGGAAAAGGGCATCCATGCGATGTTGCGGAAGGGGCTGCTGCTTTAGCTGGTTCGCTTCAGTGGCGGTGCTTGCTTGGCGACGGCATTTTACCACGGAGGTCACCAAGCGGGACGGAGGTGCACGGTGACGACACGATCCAGCCCCTGCCTGCCAACGCGTGAGGAGCCCGCGCCTGGCATGGAAATGCAGACGGTGAGGCACGGGCGCATACGTGCCATGGCGGGCGCAGGCCCGTCATCCATGCCTTTGTTTATGCAAGAAAAAGGCGTGGATGCGGATATTCGTCGGCATGACGATGCTTCGCGGGCCGAGAGTGGCTCGCAATGCGGGCTGGGATAAGATCGTGCTCACCGCCACGCCCGCCGCGCTCAAGGGCTGAAGAAATTCGCGGATACCGAGGTGCGCGCAATCAGGTCCCGCAGCGCGGGGTTGGTTTCGCTGTTCTCCTCCGTCAGGGTTTCCATCGGCACGAAGAACTCATGCGCGTGCGGAAGCTGGTGGCGGATGAAGCCCTTGTAGTGATCGTTCTTCAAACCGTACAGCACCCGCATCTCCCGCACCGGGATGATCACGTCCAGAAACGGTTCGCGCCGGATCACACCGGTCGTCTTCCAACGCGGCGTCGGATCGTCCGGGGTTATCGGCGCCAGCAGCCACTCGGCCGGACAGACGCACATCATCGAGTGGGTGCTGGGCGCGAAGCGGGACCGCTTGTCGAGCAGGTTCTGGATCGTGCTGCAGGCCTCGATCGCCAGGATGTCGACAAACGGTTCGGCGAAGCTGCCGCCGAAATTGAGCCATAACCCGTCCGGCAGGGTGCGTAGCCTGGTGCTCCCCGGAATCTTCAGGAATGGGCTGCTGATTCGCACGTCATCCTCCGAGGGGCGCCCGCGCAGCCAGGACTCCTTGCCGCGCCGCGGTTTGACGCCAGGCGGCCGTTGTCCCCAGCGCTTCAGCCGGCTCTTGACCAGGAGGTCGAGCGAAATACGTCCCCGCATAGGTTCCATCCCGAGCAATTGCTGACGGAGCGCAACCTACACGGGTATGCGAATCCATTATTTACTAACCTGCCGCTGTTCACCGTAAGCGGTGGATAACCCGGCCTTATCCCATTCACGACAAATGTATACGCATTTTGCACGGGACGTTGGCGCTGTTTGTCGGTCAGATACGCCAGTAGAAAAATTAGACTATCGCTGTTGCATGCTTTTGCAAAAAAATACTCTCAACCAGTTGAGCGGATACGCTAACGTTGGCTGTTAAGATGATGAAAAGAGTCGATATCTATTTTGATACAAAATGTGAATTTCGCCTGGTGAAATTTCGACCGCCACGGCGCCGGCGGATCGTCCAAAAAATAACCGGCGGCCTCGCGACCGCCGGTCCCTTCAACCCTGACCTGGAAGCCAATCAGCCGCGTTGCGCGACCGGCACGTAATCCCGCTTCGGCGACCCGGTATAGATCTGCCGCGGGCGGCCAATGCGCTGCTGCGGATCCTCGATCATCTCGGTCCACTGAGTTCACCCAGCCCACCGTGCGCGCCACCGCGAACAGCGCGGTGAACATGCTGGTCGGGAAGCCCATCGCCTTGAGGATGATGCCGGAATAAAAATCGACGTTCGGATACAGCTTGCGCTCGATGAAATACGGGTCGTTCAGCGCGATCTGCTCCAGCTCCATTGCCAGTTCGAGCAGCGGATCGTCCTTGATCCCCAGTTCGTTGAGCACATCGTGGCAGGCTTTCTGGATCAGCTTCGCCCGCGGGTCGTAGTTCTTGTATACCCGGTGGCCGAACCCCATCAGCTTGGTCTGGTTGTCCTTGGCCTTCACGTCGTCCAGGAACGGCTTGATGTTCGCTGTGGTGCCGATCTCCCCGAGCATTTTCAGCACGGCTTCGTTGGCACCGCCATGCGCCGGGCCCCACAGGCTGGCGATGCCGGCGGCGATGCAGGCGAACGGATTGGCGCCGGTCGAGCCGGCCAGACGCACCGTGCTGGTGGACGCGTTCTGCTCGTGATCCGCATGCAGGATCAGGATCAGGTCCATCGCCTTCGCCAGGATCGGATTGATCTTGTATTCCTCGGTCGGCACCGCATGGAACATATACAGAAAGTTTTCTGAGTAGGTCAGGTCGTTGCGCGGATACACGAACGGCTGCCCAACAGAATATTTGTACGCCCACGCGGCGATCGTCGGCACCTTGGCGATCAGCCGGAACGCGGCGATCCGCCGCGTGCTTTCATCCTTCACATCCAGATTGTCGTGATAGAACGCCGAAAGCGCGCCAACCACGCCGCACATCACAGCCATCGGATGAGCATCACGGCGGAAGCCGTTGTAAAAGGCGCGAAGTTGCTCATGCAGCATGTTATGCCGCATCACCCCGAGCTCGAAATTTCGGAACTCCTTCGCGGTCGGCAGTTCGCCGTTCAGCAGCAGGTAGCAGACCTCGAGGAAGCGGGATTTTTCCGCCAGTTGCTCGATCGGATAGCCGCGATAGAGCAGGATACCCTCGTCGCCATCGATATAGGTGATCTTGCTTTCGCAGGACGCGGTCTGGCCGTAGCCCGGGTCATAGGTGAACACGCCCAGGTCGGCGTACAGCTTGCGGATATCGAACACATCCGGGCCGACGGTGCCCTGAAGCAAGGGCAAGCTGCTCGACCTGTTGCTGCCGTCGATGGTAACCGTGACAGTTCGTTTTTCCGCTGCGCTCATGCGCCATGTCCTTGTGCTGGAGGCGAAAGCCTGCCATCGCCCCGGCAGGCGATCATCGCCGCACCGGAACGGTGGTTCCGCATAGGATTATGGCGCTACGCGCCGCGACGCAACCTTCGCAGTCGCAGCAAAGCCCGGCGACGCAAAGATTCCCGTCCGGCGGACCTAATGCAGCACGACGTGGCGCCTGGGACGCAGCACCGGACCGCCCGGCCGGGCTTGCTCCGCCTGGCAGGCGCGGATCGCCTTGCGCAGCGCGACCAGGGTTCGGGGCAGGTTGAGATTCCCCGATTCCTCAGCCAGCATCGTCAGGCACTGCAAGACGCCGGCGGCAGTCGCATGCCGAGCCGCCTCGGGTAAGTCTTCGTCGAACATGGGGGGGGCGATCTCTGTCATCAGACACTCATGTAGGCGTGCTATAGCGCCATGCGCTGTATGGGGAAGAACCCCTTCCGGTTGCAAGAAGAGAGTAGCCTCGGCGGAACACGCAATGAAAAAACCGGCAGAAATGCCACGATCTTTGGGGATAATCGCCGGCGGCGGCGAACTCCCCGCCAAAGTGGCGGCAGCGGCCGCTGCAACCGGGCGTAACGTCTTCATCCTCGGGCTGGACGGGTTTGCGGACCCGGCCATTCTTGCCCCCTGGCCGCATGAATTCCAGCGCATCGGCAAGGCCGGACGCATCCTCGCCGCGCTGCGCGAGCATGGCTGCCAGGACCTTGTCATGATCGGCCCGGTGCGCCGCCCGTCCCTGCTCGACCTGCGTCCCGACGCCGAGGGCACGCGCATTCTCGCCCGCGTCGGCCGTGCGATCTTTGCCGGCGATGACGGGCTGCTCGGCGCGGTGATCAAGGTGTTCGCCGAAGAAGGCTTCACCGTCATCGGCGCGCACGAGGTGATGGGCGGGGTGCTGGCGCCGGCCGGCGTGCTGACCCGCGCCGCTCCCGATGAGACGGCGATGGCGGATATCCGGCGGGGGGTGGAGGTCGCGCGCGTCCTCGGCATGGCGGATGTCGGCCAGGGTTGCGTGGTGCAGCAGGGGCTGGTGCTGGCGGTCGAGGCGATCGAGGGCACCGACGCCATGCTGGCTCGCGCCGCCGCCGTGCGGCGGGACGGGTTCGGCGGCGTGCTGGTCAAGCTGGTCAAGCCGGGACAGGACACACGGGCCGATCTGCCGACGATCGGTGCGGAGACGGTGCGCCTCGCCGCCGCCGCCGGGCTGCGGGGACTTGCTTTCGAGGCCAGGGCCACCATTCTGGCAGACCGAGAGGCCTGCCTGGCCGCGGCGGACGCGGCGGGTCTGTTCATGATCGGCCTCGATCGCGCCAACCTGTCCTGAGGGAGGAAAGACCATGAGCCGGTTCCTGCACACCATGCTGCGCGTCGGCGACCTGCAGCGCAGCGTCGATTTCTACACCAAGGGCTTCGGCATGACCGAGCTGCGCCGCCGCGACGTGCCGGACGGCAAATACACTCTGGCCTTCGTCGGCTACGGCGACGAGGACAGCAATACTGTCATCGAGCTGACCTACAACTACGGCACCGAAAAGTACGATCTCGGCAGCGCATTCGGCCACCTCGCCGTCGGCGTTCCGGATGTCGCGGCGACCACGGAAAAGCTGCGCGGCTTCGGCGCCAAGGTGACGCGGGAGCCGGGACCGGTGAAATTCGGCACCACCATCATCGCCTTTGTCGAAGACCCGGACGGTTACAAGATCGAGCTGATCCAGCGGAGTTAGGACTTCCCCCGCCTCGGTTGCGCTGAGGTCCCGGCCGGGGCTTTAATCCCGTTGCGAAAAACAGCGGGAAGGAAAGCCGGCCATGGGACCTTTGGCGGGGGTTAAGATCGTCGAATTCGCCGGCATCGGCCCGGCGCCACTGGCGGCGATGCTGCTCGCGGACATGGGTGCGACGGTGCTGCGCATCGACCGCGTCGCGCCGGCTGATCTGGGCGTGGCCATGGCGGCGGAACATGAATTTACACTGCGTAGCCGGGCGGTCCTCAACCTCGATCTCAAAAAGCCCGAGGCGATTGCGCTGGCGCTCCGGCTGATCGAGGGATCGGACGCGCTGATCGAGGGCTTCCGTCCCGGCGTGATGGAGCGGCTGGGCCTCGGCCCGGAGGTGTGCCTGCGCCGCAACCCGAGGCTGGCCTTCGGCCGGGTGACCGGCTGGGGACAGGATGGACCGCTGGCACAGGCCGCCGGGCATGACCTGAACTACATCGCGCTGACCGGGGCGCTGCACGCCATCGGCCGCGCCGGGCAGAAGCCGACGCCGCCGCTGAACCTCGTCGGCGATTACGGCGGAGGTGCCTTGTATCTGGTCACCGGGCTGCTGGCGGCGATCATTTCGGCGCGCGCCACCGGCATGGGGCAGGTCGTGGACGCGGCCATGGTCGATGGCGCGCTGTCGCTGATGACTCCGATTTATGCCATGCAGGCGGCCGGGCGGCTCAATGCGCCGCGCGGCGAGAACATCCTCGATTCCGGTGCCTACTTTTACGAAACGTATGAATGCGCGGACGGCCAGTTCATCTCCATCGCGCCGATCGAAGCGCGCTTCCATGCCGAGTTGCTGCGTCTGCTGGAGATCGACGCGGCGGTCATGCCGCCACAGCGGGACAAGGCCGGCTGGGAGCGCTGGAAGGCCGTCTTGACCGAGCGGTTCCGCACCCGCAGCCGCGATGAATGGTGCCGCTTGCTGGAGGGGACTGACGCCTGCTTCGCCCCGGTGCTGTCGATGGCCGAGGCGCACGCGCATCCGCACAACGCGGCTCGATCGGCATTCATCGACGTCGGCGCCTACCGCCAGCCCGCCCCCGCTCCACGCTTCAGCGTGACGCAAGGTTCGCCGCCGCGGGCGCCCGGATCGGTGCCCGCGGCGGAGGCTTTGGCCGCCTGGGGATTGTCCGCGGCGGAGATCGAGGCGGCCGTGCGCGACTGAAGGGTCGCCCAATCGTTATCCGCGTGGTGCTACAATCGGGTTGAGTGCCTTCAGATATCCACCCTTTCGCTGCCGCCGTGTTTTTCCATGGCAAAAGGGGAATGGTGATGCTGACACGCAAAGGATTTCTGGCCGGAGCCGCTGTGCTGGCTTTTGCGGCGCTCGATGCGCCGATGGCGGCGGCGCAATCCGACCAGCAGGTGACGATCGATGGCGCCCGCAAGGTGCTGACCGATCTGCGGCACGACAAGGAATTCGGCAACGCCGCGCAGCTGCTGCGGCAGGCCAAAGCGGTGATGATCGTGCCGAAGCTGTTGAAAGGCGGCTTCATCGTCGGCGGCGAGGGCGGCAACGGCGTGCTGATGGTGCAGCACAAAGGCGGCTGGAGCGATCCGGCCTTCTACGCGCTCGGCGCCGCGTCGTTCGGGTTGCAGGTGGGGTTGGAGCAGTCGGAGGTGGTGCTGCTGATCATGACGCAGAAGGGTCTCGATGGCGTGCTGCAGAATCGAGTTCAAAATCGGCGCCCAGGCCGGGATTTCAGTGGCCACCTTAGGGTCGGGGGTCGAGGGCGCCATCGGCGGCGCGTCGCCGCCGGATATCGTCGTGTGGTCGTCCGCGACCGGGCTGTACGGCGGGCTGACGGTGGACGGATCGGTGATCCGTGCGGAGCCGAACCAGGATTCGGAATTCTACGGGCGGACGCTGACGTCGCGCGACATTTTGTTCGGGCGGATCGATAGCCCGCGCGGGACCGCACTGCGGCGGGAACTGAACGCGCTCGGTTGAACGCAAGGAACGCATTGCGGGGTGGGGGCGACCGTGCTATTGGCCCCGCCCGCGCCGATGACCGGCATCCCGTTGGGGGATAGTTTAGCGGTAAAACTCCCGGCTCTGACCCGGGCATCCTTGGTTCGAATCCAGGTCCCCCAGCCAGTCCCGAATGTAATCACCCGATGCGGCCATATTCCCCGCTCGTGGCGCCCCGGGCGAGTGCGTGGAACAACCGCATACCGAACCGCGGGTATTCGATCAGGTAGCGGCGCCACAACCGGCGCGGTTCCTTCAGCAATCTGTAGGCCCATCGCAGGCCCGTGGAATTGACCCATACCGGGTAATACAGATAGCCCTCCAGCAACTGGTCCAGAAAGCCTCCGCAGGTGAAGCCCAAGCCGGACCACTGGCTGTCACGGAGGCGCAACAGGAAATTCTCCTGCATACTTCCCCCCATCCCGCAAATGACGATATCCGCCGACAGTTCGTTGATGCGGCGGATCTTTTCATCGAAGTCGCCGTAGCCATCCATTGCGGCAATGATGTGCAAGTTCGGGAAATGCTCGCGGATGCGTTCCCCCGCCTGACCGGCAATGCCTGGCTTCGCGCCGACAAGGGCCACCGACAGGCCGTGCCGGCTGGCGAGATCGAACAGGATCGGCGCGAGGGACGTGTTGTCAAAACTGGCGCGCTCCGCCGGAAGGCCATGCAACCACTTGATCGCCAGGCACATTCCGAACCCGTCGGGAGCCACCAGGTCAAAATGGTCCAGTGAAGCCCTGTAATTATCGTTGCGGGCAGCTAATGTCACCGAAGAGGGATTGACAAAGGTCGCCAGAAAGGCTGTCCCGGCCCGGGCGGCGTCGTCAAGCATCGACACGATCGCCTCGACGCCAACGACATCTGCCCGGATTCCAAGTGTGTGGGTTTTCACCAAAGCGGGCATATCGACGGTGTCGCCGATGCGGATATTGCCCGGAACCGGAGCGGCCGCGGTTGGGAAAATCGACATGAAAGACCTCCGCTTCTTGCCGCCGTCCACGATGCGACACATCCAGTTCGGGCCAGTGGCTGACACTCGTTACGGAACGGCACGATAACTCACCGCAAAACCGGGGCCATCCATGGACGCCGATCGCGGCGATTGCCAAGCTGAACGAGACGATTGAGGCTGCGTCACGGGACGCGACGACAATTGATTGCGACCACGTCCACGAACCGCCGGCGCAATCCAAGGGCACAAACGCAACAAATTTGTCGCCGACCCCCTTGTATCAGGCGATGCGGCCAGAGAACAACAATCAACGGATAAAGTCGCGATGCCGTCAAGCGGACAATCCAATTGCATCCACAAATTGCTCCCGCGTTCCCAGGCTCGGCGAATCGGATTTGCCGAAAAGCTAACCGGCATTTGATAAACATGTTTAAAAAGAACTGCCAGCCGCCGCCAATCACGAAAAATACATTGTCTGAGGCTAACATTTATCAGCTCATGTCATCGAGCCAGGAGCCAGCATCGAATCTTCATGGTGGCATACCGAACGTACATCCGCATACCTGGCGGCTACACGAAGCAATCGGCGGTTTATAGGATCGATATCCGAATCGATTAGAATGCTCTCGAATCAAGTCGCCTGACGGCACACGCGGCGACGGACGGCGTAACGATCAGATCCTCATTTCCCATGAGTGGTCATTTCGCCGATGGATGAGGCGCGGCCCCAACCATCGGGGCAAACTGCGCGTGCGCCGTGACCAACCGCGGAACGCTGATCCCGGCAGCATTTTTCCCGCTCGCTGGCAGCCGGAGGCCGTGGCCGCGCAATAAAAGGCACACTCCACACAACATTCTCGCCACCGACGCGTGAATGCAGCCATACGCTGCGACAGACGGGGCATCGCGACGCTGTCGATGCATGGCTTCCGAGTGCACGAGCCCTGCGGGCCGCAACCTCAACGGGAAGTTTCGCGGAAGCCGATCAACCAGCTTCATCGCGCCCCAATTCAGTACCTTTCCCGACCTGATGGCCGCGTCGCAGTCGCAGGAATGGCAGAATTGCCGTCCGCGAGGATTCGTGCGCGCCATCCAACGTCAGCCGCGGGAGCCGGCGACCGTGTGCCGCCCACGTTATGGTCTAATCTACGCAATGTTATTTGCCTGCGGTCGGACCGGCATCCTAACCAGTGGTTCATGTTCGGTCGGTTCACTGACAGGAAGCCCTGGTTTTGATCATTGATGCAAACAGCGTACCCCGCGGCACCTGGTTGGAAGCTGATATCTGCATTATCGGTGCGGGTCCGGCCGGTATCAGCCTGGCGCGGGAATTCGATGCCCAGCCATTCCGCGTGATCCTGCTCGAAGCCGGCCGACTGAAGCGAAACCGGGCCGGTCAGGCGCTCTACAAGGGCGAGAATGTCGGCCTGCACTATGAGGATCTGGATCAGGCCCGATCGCGGTATTTCGGCGGCAGTTCGAACTGTTGGGGCGGCTTCTGCCGTCCCCTCGACTATCACGATTTCGAGAAACGGGATTGGGTGCCAAACAGCGGATGGCCGATCAAGCGAACGGAACTTCTGCCGTATTATGAGCGGGCGCACGGATTGCTCCAACTCGGCCCGTTTCACTATGACCCGGCAATTTGGGAAAACTGGATCGGCCGAAAGGATGCCCGTCTGGTATCGCTGCCCGGCGATCGCGCGATTAACATGGTCTCCCAGATCAGTCCGCCGACGCGCTTCGGTCGCCACTACCGCGACGACATCGCCGGCTCCTCGAACGTGTCGACCTACCTGGGCGCCAATGTCACCGAGATCGAGACCCCTGAGGCCGGTTCGCGGGTGACAGCCGTGCGGGTGCGTACCCTCAGCGGCGTTTCCTTCATGGTCGCCGCCCGCACCTACATCCTCGCCACCGGCGGAATCGAGACGCCGCGCCTGCTGCTGACTTCGAACCGGTATCAGCCGGCGGGCATTGGCAATCAGCACGATCTCGTGGGCAGGTATTTCATGGACCATCCGCGGCTGCGCGGCGGCTCGATCCAATTCCGCGACCCCGGCGCCAGCAGCGGGTTATATGACCTGCATAACACGCTTCAGGGCAACGTCACGGCCCGCGGCGTGAAGATCGCCGGCTATTTCGGCCTGACGCCGGAGACGCAGCGCGCCGAGCGCCTCAGCAACACGCGGTGTTACGCCGTATCGCGCTATGTCGGTGACGATCCGGCCAGCTATACCGCGGTCAGCCATATCCGCCAGGCGGTGCATGGCGCCGGGTCGCTGCTCGAACGCTCGCGCTCGGACATCCTCAGTATGGTGAGGCACCTCCCCAATGTGGCCGTGCTCGCGGCTGGCTTGAAGCTCCGCTTGCCGTTCCTGGCGCGTGGCTTTTCACTGGAGACCGTTGTCGAACCGACGCCGTTGCCTGACAGCCGGGTCACGCTGGGTTACGGGCGCGACTGCCTCGGTATGCCGCAGGTCAAGGTGGAATGGCGGCTGGGTGAGCTTGAAAGACGAACCATCCGGCGCACCCAGGAAATCCTGGGCGAGGAACTGGCCCGCTCCGGCGCCGGCAGCGTCGTGGTTGAGGCGCCAGGCGACGAAGAGGACTGGCCGGACACCTTGCGCGGTTGCTGGCACCACATGGGTACCGCCCGCATGGCCGAGGATCCACGACAGGGCGTGGTGGATGCTCAGTGCCGCGTACATGGCATGGAGAACCTGTTTATTGCCGGCAGTTCGGTATTCCCGACCTGCGGCTCTGATATGCCGACAATCACGATCGTGGCGCTGGCGCTGCGGCTGGCCGATCACCTTAAGGCGCAATATGCTCTGCGCCCGATCAACGAAGTCGGACGAGTGGTGGAGACGGTGTAGCGCATTTTCTGGCTGACCGGAAAGGCGGCGAACGTAGCCGTTTCGTCATGGCGCCGCTCCAGTCAGTTCATCACCGGAAGGCCCGACCCGCCAAGCGATGAAACTGTCCCTCGCACGGCATTGTCATCGGCTCCGCTCCCGTAGTTTCTGTCCAGCCTGAACCTGCTCTGGCGGGAGAAACAGTCCCGCACCAACACGCGGCGCGGGACAATGGGTGATCCGACACAGCGGCAAGCAGCGGCGAGATCACGATGTGCATGCCGGGTCGCCGATAGTGGCGGTTTTGACCGGAATAGCGCAACGTGAGCGCGAACTGGCGTCGCTGGCAACCCAATAAGCCCGGGAGGTGACAGGCAGCCATGCAGGCGATGGTGCTGAACACGATCGGTGCTCCACTTGTATGGACGGACCTCGCCGATCGGCCGCCCGGCCTGGGTCAGGTGCGGGTGAAGATGGCGGCATGCGGGGTCTGCCGCACCGACCTGCATGTCGTCGATGGCGACCTGCCCGACCCGAAGCTGCCGATTATCCCGGGACACGAGATCGTCGGCCGTATCGATTCCATCGGGCCCGGGGTCGAAACTCTCCATCTCGGCCAGCGCGTCGGCGTGCCCTGGCTCGGCCAGACCTGCGGCGTTTGTCCGTATTGCCTGGGCAGGCACGAAAATCTCTGCGACCGCCCGTTGTTCACCGGCTACACGCTTGACGGCGGTTTCGCCACCGCGACGCTGGTCGATGCCCGGTTTGCCTTGCCGCTCGCTGAAGCCGGCTCCGACGAGGCGATCGCGCCGCTGTTGTGCGCTGGACTAATCGGATGGCGAGCGCTGGTGATGGCGGGCGACGGCAAACGGCTCGGGCTGTATGGTTTCGGCGCGGCGGCGCACATTCTCGTTCAGGTGGCGCGGTGGCAAGGCCGATTGACGTTTGCCTTCACGCGCTCCGGCGACACCGCCGGGCAGGACTTCGCGCGCAGCCTGGGGGCAATCTGGGCCGGAGGATCCGACGACATGCCGCCGGAACCGTTGGACGCGGCGATCATCTTCGCGCCGGTGGGCGCGCTCGTGCCGCTCGCCCTGAAGGCGGTGCGGAAGGGCGGCCGGGTCGTCTGCGCCGGTATCCACATGAGCGACATCCCGAGCTTTCCCTATCATCTGTTGTGGGAAGAGCGGCAGCTTGTGTCGGCCGCCAATCTGACGCGCCAGGACGGCATCGACTTCCTGGGCATGGTTCCTCGGATGGGCATCGTCACGAGAACCACATCCTATCCGCTCAAGGACGCCAATCGGGCGCTGGACGATCTGCGGGCCGGGCGCATCGAGGGTGCGGCGGTTCTCGTTCCGTGAAGGGTCGCATGTCCGGTTCGCGCTTCAGGTTTGCCGATCGAACCGATGCCGGCCGCCAGTTGGCGGCCGAATTGGTGGGGATGGCGCTGGATCGCCCGGTCGTCTACGCCCTGCCCCGCGGTGGCGTGCCCGTCGCCCTGGAAATCGCCCGGGCCCTCGATGCGCCGCTCGACCTCGTGCTGGTTCGCAAGATCGGCGCCCCCGGCGAGCCGGAGCTGGCGCTCGGCGCGGTTGTCGAGGGCGATCCGCCGCAGACCGTGATCAATGAGGATGTGCGCCGCGGTTACGGCGCGGATGACGCCTATATTGAGCGCGCCCGCCAGGGCGAACTCGCGGAACTCGAACGCCGCCGCGCCCTGTACCTGGGGGGTCGGCCGCGCCTCGACCCGGCGGGATGCACCGCGATCGTGGTTGATGACGGCCTTGCCACGGGCGCGACTGCGAAAGCCGCGTTGATCGCGGTCCGGCGGCAGGGCGCTGCCAGGACGGTGCTGGCGATCCCCGCGGCGCAGCAGGACGCGCTGGCCGCAATGCGCGAGCATGCCGATATCGTCGTGTGCCTGCATTCGGTTCGGCGCTTCGCCGGCGTTGGCGCGTTCTATACCGACTTCCATCAGTTGACCGACGACGAGACGATCGGCTTGCTTGGCCCGTTGGCCGGCCGCGCGCCCGAACCGCCTCGCCCGTGAGTGCCAGTCCGATCCAGTGCAGCGATGCCAACCAGACCGAAGCGATGGCACCCTTCTGTTCGGCGTCGGTCTTCAGGCTGACCGGAAAAGCTCACAACGCCACGGTCCGGCTCGTCCGGGCCACCTGTCGCGGCAGGTGTTTGCGGGGGTGGCCCGGACAAGCCGGGCCATGACGAAAAGGCCAAGTCCGCCACGAAAAGGCTACGCCCGCCGCCTTTCCAGTCACGCTGGAACAGCTCTACGCAGCCCTGAACGATAACGCCGCTCCATTCATGCAGTAGCGCAGTCCCGTCGGCTGCGGGCCGTCGTCGAACACATGCCCGAGGTGCCCACCGCAGCGGCGGCAATGCACCGCGGTCCGCACCATGAACAAGCTCGTGTCGCGAACCGTGCCGACGGCATTGTCCAGCGGCGCCCAGAAGCTCGGCCACCCAGTCCCGCTGTCGAATTTCGTGGTGGAGGAGAACAGGTCGAGGTTGCAGCCCGCACAGGTGAAGACGCCGCGCCGCTCCTCATGCAGCAGCGGGCTGGAGAACGGCCGTTCGGTCCCGCTCTGCCGCAGGATCTCGAACTGGGCCGGCGTCAGCAGCTGGCGCCACTCCGCTTCAGTATGATGGACTTCGAAGGATTCGGCGGCCGGTGACACCGTGCTCCAGCGCCATGCTCCGATCGCCACCGCCAGGCCGGCCGTTCCGCCGGCCAGCAGACGTCGCCTCGACACCATTGAATGACTCCCGGTTTTACCGAGGAGAATTTTGGAAGCCGCGCGCAGCCGATACAAGTTACGGCTGCGTCACCGAGGCGGTTTCGCCGGGTCACCCTCGCAGGCGACCCGGCGAAGGCTTAACGGGCCATGTTGATAACCTGAAGCTGGGTGAACTCGGCCAGCCCTTCCTCGCCAAACTCCACGCCGATGCCCGAGTGCTTCGATCCGCCGAACGGGATGTGCGGCGCCATGTCGAGGTGCGTGTTGATCCACACGGTGCCGGCCTCGAGGCGGGTTGCTACGTCGTGGGCACGATCCGTGTCGGACGACCAGACAGAGGCGCCGAGGCCGTAGGTCGTGGCATTGGCACGCTTTATGACTTCGTCGGTGCTGGCGTATTTCATGACGGGCAAGACAGGACCGAACTGTTCTTCATCGACCAGACGGCTGCCCTCGGCGATGTCGCGCACGATGGTCGGCCTGATGAAGAACCCGGGCCGATCGATGACGTCGCCGCCGGCGATGATGTTGCCGTTCTTTTTGGCGTCTTCAAGGAATACCTTGAGCTTTTCGTATTGCATGCGGTTCTGCAACGGCCCGAGCTGGGTGCCTTGTTTCGACCCATCATCGACAATCGCGGCGTCGGCGAGCTGCGCGAGTTCGTTGCACATCGAGTCATAGATCGATTCATGCACATACAGCCGCTAGATGGCGAGGCAGACCTGGCCGCTGTTCTGGAACGCGCCGTTGAAAATGCCCTTGGCCACGGTGGCCGGGTTGGCATCATCCAGCACGACACCGGCATCGATGCCGCCCAGTTCCAGCGTGATGCGCTTCAACGTTTCCGCGGCACTCGCCATGACCTTGCGGCCGGTCGCGGTGGAACCGGTGAACGAAATCTTGCGCACGTCCGGATGATGCGTCAGCGCGTCGCCAAGATCGTTGGCATCGGTAATGAAATTGGTCACGCCCTTGGGCAGCACATCGGCAATCAGCGCGGCGAAACGCAGGCTCGCGAGCGGGGTCGTCGGCGCCGGCTTGACCACCAGCGTGTTGCCGGCGAGCAAGGCGGGCGGCAGCTTGAACGCCAGGATCAGCAGCGGATAGTTCCACGGCACGATCGCGCCGATGACGCCGAGCGGGCGGCGATGCGCCTCCGCCCTGCGGCCGGCGCTGTCCTCGATCACCCGGACCGGCAGGTCGAGAGTAGCGAAATAGCGGAAAAACCCCGCCATGCCCTGCACTTCGCCGGTCGCATCGGCAATCGGCTTGCCCTGTTCTTGCGTCAGCAGGCGGGCGAGCTCGTCGGCGTTCTGCTCAATCACGCCGGCCATATGCGCGATCAACTTGCGGCGCTCGCCGATGGGGGTGGCGGCCCAGGCGGGGAACGCGGCCTTGGCGGCGGCGACGGCCTGGTTCAGTTGATCGAGCGAGGCACGCGGGCAATCCGCGATGGTTTCCTCGGTCGCCGGATTGATCACGGGCATTGTGGTGTCGCCGGCCACGAGGCGGCCGTCGATCAGGAGGCTAAAGTTCTCCATGGCGTACTCTTCCCGGTTGGTTTTTCACGCCGTTTCGACCGTCCGGATGGTTCAGATCGGAGTGTCGGCGGCGCTATATCCGACGGTATATAATGAGTGGCAGCGGCGTCAATCCAGGGCAGCGGCGGGTTGGCGGGCTCTCACGGTCATGGCCGGGCATGTCCCCATAGTCGCTAACCAAGCGGGATCGGCACCGGCGTGGATTTTGTGTCATGGCCGGCCCCTCGGGCCGTGCCTACGGCCCGCCGGTGGGCATGCTTGTGCCGCCCATCCACGACTTTGCCGCCACCGGCACCGCAAATCCGGGGTGGCCGGGCCAAGCCCCATGCGTATCAGGATAAGGGGAAAAGTTCGGCGGGGGCCTTGTTCTCTCACCGTCATGGCCCGGCTTGTCCGGGCCACCCCCGCCGCACGGTGCCGCGACAGGTGCCCCGGACGAGCCGGGCCATGACGAATGTAGGGAAGGCCGTGCTGGCGCGTGCCGCCTTATCCTGACGCCTATGGGGCAAGCCCGGCCATGACACGGGGCCACGGTCGTGCGCCATCGACTTATGCCAGCGCCTATGCGGGCGCGCCGGGCCATGACGGCCGGAGGGAAGCGGGATGGCAAAGTCCATCTCCGCGCCTCGTCCTACCCTGATAGCCATGGAGACGCGCCCGGCGACGATCACCGTGAGGCGGGATCCGGTTGGCCGCGAACGTGACGATAGTCAATCCTTGCGGGCTCCGGTATCCCTTGCGGGCTCGGGTATCAGACGTTCTAATCTTATTCCCGGCATCGCCGCCCGCGTTTGATTCAGGTCAATGATGCGGTCGCTAATTGCTCGCAGAGCGGGCCGGATCGATTCATTCCGCCGGCAAACATGCCGGATTGATCAACGGGAGATGCCAGTGTCCAACGACCCCCGCCTCGTGCTTGTGCTCAACAGTGGGTCGTCCTCACTGAAATTCGCCGTCCACGACACCGAACATCCCACTCCCCTGCTGTCCGGCATCGCCGAGCGGCTTGGCGGGGAAAATGGGATGATCACGTTCAAGGAGGCGGGCGAAAAGCGGGTGCTTCCGCTCGAAACCGGTAACCACACCGCCGCGCTCGACGCCTTGCTGGCGGAATTGTCGCATCACGGATGGCTCGACAGGCTCGCCGCCATCGGCCACCGGGTGGCGCACGGGGGGGAGCACTTCACCCACTCGACCCTGATCACGCCCGCTATCATCAACGACATCGACGCGTGCAGTGCATTGGCGCCGCTGCACAATCCCGCGGCGGTGCTGGGCATTCGCACCGCCATGGCACGGCTGCCCAATATCCCGCACGCCGCGGTCTTCGACACCGCATTCCACCAGACGCTCAAGCCCGAGGCGTATCTATACGCGCTGCCTATGTCACTGTATCGCGAGGAACGCGTGCGGCGGTACGGCTTCCACGGCACCAGCTATCGCTACGTGGCGCGGGAGGCGGTGACGTTGCTCGGCCTCGATCCGAACGATCACGGAATGGTCATCGCGCACCTGGGCAACGGTGCCTCGGCAACCGCGGTGCAGGACGGATTCAGTGTAGACACCAGTATGGGCATGACCCCGCTGGAGGGCCTCGTGATGGGGACCCGCTCCGGCGACGTCGATGCCGGGGCGCTGCTGCACATCATGCGCCGGCAAGCGCTCAGCGTGGACCAGATGGACGCGCTGCTCAACAAGCAAAGCGGGCTGCTGGGACTGACCGAATTGTCCAACGACGTGCGCGAACTGGAAGCCGCGGCGGAAGCCGGACATGCCGGCGCGCAGTTCGGGCTCGAGGTGTTCGTGCACCGGCTGGCACGCTACATCGGCGGCCTGGCGATGTCGTTGCGGCGGCTCGACGCGGTGGTGTTCACCGGCGGCATCGGCGAGAACTCGGTGCGGATGCGGGCGATGACGGTCACGCGGCTGCGGGCGCTGGGTCTGGCGCTTCACGAGGCGTCCAACGCGGTCACGACCGGCGGGGCGGCGGGCATGATCAGTGCCTCCGGCTCCTCTGCGCATATCGCCGTGATACCGACTAACGAGGAATGGATGATCGTCTGCGACACCGCCGAGCTGGCGGCGGCGGCCCGATCCACGGGATCATTGCTGGAGAGCGCGTGATATGTCCGGCAATCGCCAGATCTTCTTCCTTGCAGCGTTCACCCCGAGTTCGGGCCTGACCTCGATGGCACTCGGACTGGTGCAGGCGTTGCGCCGAGACCGCGTCGCCGTCGGCTTCGTCAAGCCGATCATGCAGCCCGACGACCGGGGCAGCGCGGATTTGGATGCTGAATTTGCCCGCACCCTGCTCGACCTGACGGTGCCCGATCCGATGCCGTTCACGGAGGCCGAGGCGCGGGTGCGGGCCGGCGACCTCGACGGCTTGCTGCAAGACCTCGTTGCCGTGGTGGAGGCCGCCGGCGCCGGTTGCGACGCGGTGGTGGTGGAGGGACTGATCCCGGATCCCGGACTGCAGATCGCCACACGGCTGAACGCCGCCATGGCGCGCGCTTTCTCGGCGACCTTGATCCCTGTGCTGTGCGGCAGGCAGCACGAACCGGGGGCGCTGGCCGCCATCGTCGATCTCGCCATGCACCAGTACGCCGAAAGCGAGGAGGCGCCGCCGCTGGCCGGGGTGCTGATCAACCGCCTGCATGCCGGCGAGCACCCGCTTCTGCCGGCCACCCTGCCCGTCTCCGGCGGCGGCGTGCCAATCCTCGGCGATGTGCCGTATGAACCGCGCCTCGGCGCGCTGCGGCTGCGCGACGTGCAGGATGCGCTTGGCCTCGGCGTCGAGCGCGAAGGGGCGCTGGCGCATAACCGCGTCCACAATGTCCTCATTGCCGGCAGCGGCGTTCGAGGGCTGCATCGATCGGCTGCGCCCCGGCGCGCTGGTGGTGCTGGCCGGCGAGCGCAGCGACATCGTGCTGGCCAGCGGCCTGGTTTACTTGCAGGGCATGCCCCTGGCCGGCCTGCTGCTGACCTGCGGCAGCAAGCTGTCGCACCATATCGCCGAGCTGCTGAACGGCCCCGGCCTTGCCGATCTGCCGATCCTGACCACCGACCAGGACACCTATGCGACCGCCGCGCATCTGGGCGAACTGTCGCACGACGTGCGTGCGGACGATACCGAACGCATGGACCAGGTGATCTCGCACGCCGCTGAGCACATCGATACGGCGGCGCTGCTGGCGCATATCGGCCGTGCCGGACGGCTGCGCATGCCGCCTCCGGCGTTCCGGCACCGCCTGGTGCAGAAGGCGCGCGCGGCCAACAAGCGCATCGTGCTGCCCGAGGGCGACGAACCGCGCACGGTCGAGGCGGCGGCGATCTGCCATAAGAAGGGCATCGCCCGCTGCGTCCTGCTGGGCGAGCCGGCGCTGGTCCGGCACCTTGCGGAGGCCCAAGGTTTGTTTCTGCCGGACGATCTGGAGATCATCGACCCGGCGGCGATCCGCGCGCGCTATGTCGATCCGATGTGCGAGTTGCGGCGCTCCAAGGGCATGTTGCCGGTGGAGGCCGAGCAGCAGCTTGAGGACAACGTCGTGCTCGGCACGATGATGCTGGCGCTGGATGAGGTGGATGGGCTGGTCTCCGGGGCTGTGCATACGACCGCCAATACGATCCGGCCGGCGTTCCAGTTGATCCGGACTCCGCCGGGGGTGACGACGGTGTCGAGCGTGTTCTTCATGCTGATGCCGAACGAGGTGCTGGTGTATGGCGATTGCGCCGTCAATCCGGACCCGACGGCCGAGGAACTGGCGGATATCGCGGTGCAGTCGGCGGACTCGGCGGCGGCGTTCGGGGTGGAGCCTCGGGTGGCGATGATTTCGTATTCCACCGGGACGTCCGGCAAGGGCGCGGATGTGGACAAGGTGGTGCGGGCGCTGGCTCTGGCGAAGGCCAAGCGGCCGGATCTGCTGATCGACGGGCCGTTGCAGTACGACGCGGCGAGCGTGGCCAGTGTCGGGAAGCAGAAGGCGCCGGACAGTCTGGTGGCCGGGCGGGCGACGGTCTTTGTGTTCCCGGATCTCAATACCGGCAACACGACCTACAAGGCGGTGCAGCGTTCGGCGCATGTGGTCAGCGTCGGTCCTCTGCTGCAGGGGTTGCGCAAGCCGGTGAACGATTTGTCGCGGGGGGCGCTGGTGGACGATATTGTGTATACGATTGCGCTGACGGCGATCCAGGCGACCCAGACGCAGGGCGCTTCGGGGCGGGCGGAGTTGGCGAAGGTGGGGGTGCCGGCTTAGGCGTCGCAACTCCGCATCAACGCGCCGACCGTGCGGCCAGCCGCATGGTCGGCAAGTTGTCCCCGTGGAGCACGGACAGTATTCGCGCCCGGCCGGGTCGGGCCTTTGACGGGACGTCTCAACTACTCGGAAGGTGGCCGAGCTGACGGAGAACCGTCATGTTGTCCCAGGTCACCCACCATTCTGCGATCTTCCCGCCGTCGATGCGGAACATTGCCCCGAAATCAAACTTGGCTCTGGCGTCGGAGGGCGGCAACGGTCCCATTGGTCCCTTCTGTGTGCCCTCGTAAGTCACCCATAGGGCCACGAGATCGCCCTCGGCAACCAAGTGTTTGATCGTCTGCACGGAATCAGGAAATACCTCCGTATCGAGCCGCAGAAATTCCTTGAGTTGATCAAGACTGCGAATGTCGAGTTCTGGCGTCGCTTCGCAATGGCGGATGACGTTCCCCGCAACGAGTTCGTCGAACGCTTCGGGCTGACGGTTGTTCCATGCGTCGAAGAATTGCAGGATTACGGCCTTGTTCTGTTCGATTGCTGTGCTCATTATAAACCTCCCTGTCTCACAACGCTTGCTTGCAAATCCGGACGGAGCGCTTGGGGCTGCTAAAGGTTATTGGTGATTTCTTGGCTCCCGCCGGCCAAAAAATCAAATCCTTCAGTCTAACCGTCTAGATTCTACGGGAGCACCCCGGAGCAAGGCAAGTCACGGGTTGGGATGCGGCGCCCATCGATCAAGCATGACGCCTGAGATGCCGTCTTGCCAAGGGTCATAGCGGGCAGCCCGCGCGAGGCATCCACGATGCCAGGAAGCGCAGCCGGATCGTACGGTCAGATTTGCGATCCCGCGGCCAGCAAACCCGGTGCAGCCACGGCCGTCGTCAAACGTGACCGCCGCCGTTCACCGTCCCTGCCCATCCTCTCGGTCAGTGCTTGTCGCCGCCGATACGGTCCTGCACCGCCAATATCAGCCCGGACACCACGAACGTCAGATGGATACCGACCAGCCAGGCCACATCCGTTTTGTTGGTGGCGTCGATATTCATGAACGCCTCCAGCAACTGGATCGCCGAGATCGCTACAATCGAGGTGATCAGCTTCATCTTCAGATCGGCGAAATCGACCTTCCCCATCCAGGCCGGCCGCTCCTCCTTGGTATCCGTCTCGATGCGCGAGATGAAGTTCTCATAGCCCGCCAGGATCACCATCAGCAGCAGATTGCCGGTCAGCGCGATGTCCACCAGCTTCAGGCTGACCACGATCGTCGATTCCAGGTCGAGCCCGATGAACTCGGGAAACAGCGCGACCAGCTTCTGAACGAACTTGAACGCCAGCAGCGCCAGCGCCACGACCAGGCCGAGATAGAACGGCAGCAGCAGCCAGCGGCTGGCGAACAGCAGGCGATGCAGAAAGCGCTCGATCATAAGGCGAGACATTCCTGTCAGGTAAGCCCGCGGACGGAAAATGTCGCCTTGGGGTATGAGGGCCCTTTGTAAGCGACCGAAGCCGCCCGGAACAAGGGGGGAGGTTGCCGACCCGCAACTGTTCAGCCCGCCGACAGCCGCCCGCTCCCCTCCGCCGTCAGGTGCGCCACCCGTCCGCCGGCGACCACCGCCACCGCCCGGCACGTCCCCGGATCGACCACCACGAGATCGGCTCGCTTCCCCGCCTCGATCACCCCGCGATCGGCCAGCCCCGCCGCCCGCGCCGGGTTCTCGGCGATCAGCGCCCAGGCCCGCGGCAGGTCCAGCACCCCCCGCTCCGCCAGCACGAACGCCGCCCGCAGCATCGCCGGGTAGTAGTAATCCGAGGTCAGCACGGAACACACCCCCGCCTCCGCCATAACCGCGGCCGAGGCCCAGCCAAGATGCGACCCGCCGCGCACCACGTTCGGGCAGCCCATCGCCACGAAATCCCCGGCGGCGACGGCCGCGGAGGCCACCTCCTCCGCCATCGGGAACTCGCAGATGCGGGCGCCGCGGGCGCGAAAACCGTCGCGCGCGGCGATGCTGTGGTCGTCGTGGCTCGCCATCGGCAGTCCGGCGGCCCGAGCGGCGGCGCCGATGCGGTCCAGCGCAGCCGGCACGGCATCGGCGCGCGCGGCGACATCGTCCGCCATCGCCTGGAAGGCATCGATCTTCATCCCGGCCCGGCCGCTGTATTTCGCGCCCTCGACCGGGTCCTTCAGCTTGCGGACGATCGAGGGGGTATGGTCGTTGAACGCCACCAGGTGCACATGCCCCGCCTCGATCGCCGCGACGGCAGTGTCCAGCGCGTCGAGGTTGTACGCCTCCCACCGGAGATGCACCCGCATGTCGCAGGTCCAGGACCGCGCGAACAGCGCCGCCATCATCGCGTGCCAGGCATCGAGGCTGCGCAGCCCGGGCTCCCACGACAAGGTCACGCCATGGAACGCCGTGGTGATACCGTTAGCCAGCAACTGCGATTCCGTATCGCGCAGCGCCAGATCGACCGGAAAGTTCACCCCCGGCCGAGGCTGGATCTGCCGCTCGAACGCATCGCCGTGCAGATCGACGATTCCGGGCAGCACCAGCAGCCCGGACGCATCGAAACACGCGCCGCCGCCCGCACCGCCAACCCGGTCGATCAGGCCGCCGCGAAGCACGACACCGGTTTGTTCAAGGTGACCGGAGGCCAGCAGCACGGTTCCGCCGGCAATGCTCAAATCCCGCATCAAATCCTGCCTTCATGGCTCGAATACAATCTGCACCCGCGGCGTGGGATAGCATCCGACGGCGAATTCGATAATCGCCCCCTCGCGATCGACGTTGATGTTCTCGGCGACAAGCAGCGGCCGGTTGCGCGCCGTCCGCAGCAGGTCCGCCTCGGCCTGCGTCGGCAGGCGGGCAGTGACCCGGGTCTGCTGGCGCAGATAGTCCTCCACCCCGACTGCCCGCAGCGCATCGGTGATTCGCGGCGTCGATTGCAGCGCCTGTAGCAGGCCCCTCAGCCGCGGCGAGAAGTGGTGCCGGGTCAGGCTGACCGGCCGATCGTCCGCCAGGCCCAGACGCTCCAGCATCACGACGCGGCTGCCGCCGCGCACGCCCAGCCCGGCGGCCACCCGGGCATCAGCCGCAATCTCCCGCAACTGACGGACCACGCCATGCGGTTCCTTGTTGTGCTTACGGATCCACTCCGAGAACCGCGTCCGCGCCTCGACCGTATAGTCCAGCACGTCCTCGGCGACGAAGCTGCCGCGGCCTTGCTCGACGCGCACCAGACCGTCGCGGGACAGTTCCTCCAAAGCCCGCCGCACCGTGTGGCGGTTGACCTGGAACCGCGCCGACAACTCCGCCTCCGTCGGCAGGCGCCCGCCCGGCTTATGCAAGCCGGAGGCGATGTCGGCCTGCAACGCCGCGGCGATCTGCCGCCACAGCGTAACCCCGTCCCGGGTGGCGACCGGACGGTCCGTCTCGGCGGTCGGGTTCATCGTTCTTTCATCCAATCCGGTCGCGTTCGTGGTTGACGATACGCCCCACGGACTCTAGCTGTCTAGATGTCTAAACAACATCGAGCGCCCATGACCGACCGCCTCCCTGTTGAGAACCCCCGCCGCCGCTGGATGTCCGTGCTCGCCCGCGCGCCGGCCGAAGGGCTGGAGACGTTGTTGCGCGAAGCCGGCGGTCCGCCTGCCTACACGGTGCTGCGCGGCCCGGAAGGCGGCCTGGTGATGGTGCGCGGGCGCACCGGGGGCGGCGGCGCGCCGTTCAACCTCGGTGAGATGACCGTTACCCGCTGCACCGTGCGGACTGAGTCCGGTCTCATCGGCCATGCCTACGTGGCCGGACGGGAGCCGCGGAGGGCGGAGCTGGCCGCGGTGGTGGACGCGCTGATGCAGGACCCGGACCGGACCGATGCGCTGGAAACCCGGATCATCGCGCCGCTGGAGGCCAGCCAGACGGCTCGCCGGGCCGAGCGGGCCGGAAAGGCCGCGGCGACGCGGGTGCAGTTCTTCGCCATGCAAACGATGCGGACATGAGCAACGCCCTGACACTCGGCTTCGCCGACATCGCCGGCGACGCGCAAGCCTGCTTCCGTCTGCTGCTTGACGCGATCGCACATCCGGGCCGGGTGCATGAGGTGCGCGGCATCGAGTCACCGGCCCCGCTGTGCCAGTCGGCCGCTTCGGTCGTGCTGACCCTGATGGACCATGAAACGCCGCTCTGGCTCGACCCGGCGGTAGACGCCGCGCGGCCGTGGATCGCGTTCCACACCGGCGCACCGGTGATCGCCGATCCGGCCAGGGCGATGTTCGTGTTGGCAATGTCGTTTCCGGACCAACTACCGTCATGGCCCGGCCTGTCCGGGCCACCGCCGCCAGCAAGTGCCGCGACGGGTGGCCCGGACAGGCCGGGCCGTGACGATCGAGAGGGAACGCGGGCTGGTGTGTCAGACCTGATGACGGGCACCGACGAAGCGCCGGAGACCTCGGCAACGGTCATCCTGCAGGTTGCGTCACTAACGGCCGGACGCGCCTTCATGCTGGAAGGCCCCGGGTTGCGCGAGCCGGCGCTGCTGATCGCCGACGGCCTGCCGGCGGACTTCGCGGCCATCTGGCAGCGCAATCATGCGCTGTTCCCGCGCGGCATCGACCTGATCCTGTGCGCGGGCAGCCGGCTCGCGGCGCTGCCCCGCAGCGTCGCCGTGCGGGAGGCCTGAGCATGGCCTATGTCGCGGTCAAGGGCGGCGAACGCGCAATCGACAGCGCCCACGCCTGGCTGGCCGAGGACCGCCGCGGCGATACCACGACCCCGGCGCTGTCGGTGGCGCAGATCCAGGAACAGCTCGGCCGCTCCGTCGACCGGGTCATGGCCGAAGGTTCGCTCTACGATCGGCAATTGGCGGCGCTGGCAATCAAGCAGTCGCAGGGCGACCTGATCGAGGCGGTGTTTTTGCTGCGCGCCTATCGCACCACCCTGCCCCGCTTCGCCTATACGAAGCCGGTCGACACCGGCGCGATGCGGATCGAGCGGCGGATTTCGGCGATCTTCAAGGATCTCCCGGGCGGCCAGGTGCTGGGGCCGACTTACGATTATACGCACCGGCTGCTGGACTTCGGACTGCTGGAGGAAGCAGCACTTGCCGCGGACACGCGCCCCGATCCGGCCGAACCGGAGGCGATGCCGCGCGTGCCGGACATCCTGGGGCACGAGGGGCTGCTGGAACCGGATGCCGGGTCCGATCGCGAACCAGGCGACCTGACGCGCGAGCCGCTGTCCTTCCCGGCCGGGCGCGACGTCCGGCTGCAGGCGCTGGCACGCGGCGACGAGGGGTTCGTGCTTGGACTGGGCTACTCGACCCAGCGCGGTTACGGCAGTTCGCATCCGTTCGCCGGGGAGATCCGTATGGGCGAGGTGTCGGTCGAGATCGAGCCGGCCGAACTCGGCTTCGCCATCGATATCGGCGAGGTGGTGCTGAGCGAGTGCCAGATGGTCACCCAGTTCAAGGGATCGAAGGCGGTGCCGCCGCAGTTCACCCGCGGCTACGGACTGGTGTTCGGCTTCGGCGAGCGCAAGGCAATGGCGATGGCTCTGGTCGATCGCGCCATGCGCGCGGCCGAACTGGGGGAGGACGTGACCGCTCCGGCACAGGATATCGAATTCGTCATGTACCACTCCGACAACATCGAGGCGACCGGCTTCGTCGAGCATCTGAAACTGCCGCATTACGTGGACTTCCAAAGCGAACTGCAGAACGTGCGGCGCATGCGGGCGGAGATGCCGGAATGAAAGGTTACAACTTCGCCTATCTGGACGAACAGACGAAACGGATGATCCGCCGGGCGCTGCTGAAGGCAGTGGCGATCCCGGGTCATCAGGTGCCGTTCGGCTCGCGCGAAATGCCGCTGCCATATGGCTGGGGGACCGGTGGGATCCAGGTGACGGCGGCGATCCTGGGGGCGGACGACGTGCTGAAGGTGATCGACCAGGGGGCGGACGACACCACGAACGCGGTGTCGATCCGCCGCTTTTTCGCGCGCACCGCCGGGGTGCGGACGACGACGGCAACGGCGGAGGCGACGGTGATCCAGACCCGGCACCGCATTCCGGAAAAAGCGCTGCGCGAGGATCAGATCATCGTCTACCAGGTGCCGCAGCCGGAACCGCTATGGCGTCTGGAGCCGAGCCGAGTGGAGACGACCCGCATGCACGGGCTGGCGGATTACGGGCTGATGCATGTGAAGCTGTATGAGGATATCGCCCGTTACGGCCAAATATCCATCAGCTACGACTATCCGGTGATGGTCAACGCGCGCTACCTGATGTCGCCAAGTCCGATCCCGGCGTTCGACAACCCGAAAATGGACATGATGCCGGCGTTGCAACTGTTCGGTGCCGGGCGGGAGAAGCGAATTTACGCGATCCCGCCTTGGACGCGCGTTCGGTCGCTGGATTTCGACGATCATCCGTTCCGGGCGATCAATGCGGCGCGGCCTTGCGGACTGTGCGGGGCGACGGATGCGTATCTGGACGAGGTGGTGACGGACGACCGGGGCGGGCGGCTTTTTGTGTGTTCGGACACGGATCATTGCTCGGAACGGCGGGCTGCCGGGCATATCGGGGCGGATGGGATGCGGGAGGCGGCGGAATGAGGGGGGTGGACGGTTCCCCGGTTGCGGCGTCGGCGGGTCCGGGGAAAGGCCGTTGGGGTTCGTTCTTCAGTGAGTATTTTAACACGGAGAAAGCACGAACACCACGCAGGTCCGCGGAGAAAGCAAGACTGGCGCTTCGCGCGAAGCGCATTCCGGCTGGAGCCTCACCCCGCCGCCAGTGCCTGGCCGACGAAGAAATCTTTGCCCCGGCTGGCCGGGGTGGCGCTTCGGCCAATGGACCGGCCGACATCTCCGTGGTCCCCCGTGGTCCTCGTTCCTTCTCAGTGTTAAAAATCGAAAGCCGAACGCCGCAGGAACCGGGACATTTTCACGCCGGACCGCCGCGTTCGCCAACGATGTCAGGGGTCACCGGATGACCGACCCGACCCTCCTCTCCGGCCGCGGCCTCACGCTGTCTTTCGGCACGATTCCGGCCCTGCTGGACGTGGACGTCGATCTCTGGCCGGGCGAGATGCTGGCGATCGTCGGGGAGTCCGGTTCCGGCAAGACCACGCTGCTGAACGTGCTCTCCGGCCGCCTCGCGCCCGGCGACGGCGTGGTCCGGTACCGCGACCCGGACGAACGCCTGCTCGACGTGCATGCCATGCCTGCACCGGCGCTGCGGACGCTGCACCGCTCGGACTGGGGGTTCGTGCATCAGGATCCCCGCCAGAACCTGCGGATGAACGTCAGCGCCGGCGGCAATGTGGGCGAGCGGCTGATGGCGCGGGGTGCGCGGCACTACGGCGATATCCGCGCCACCGCTCTCGACTGGCTTCAGCAAGTCGAAATCGACGCCGATCGGCTGGATGATCTGCCGCGCACGTTTTCGGGCGGGATGCTACAGAGGTTGCAGATCGCCCGCACCCTGGTGACGCATCCGCGGCTGGTGTTCATGGATGAGCCGACCGGCGGACTGGATGTTTCCGTGCAGGCACGATTGCTCGACCTGATCCGCTCGCTGGTGGCGCGGCTGCGCATCGCGGTGGTTCTGGTGACGCACGACATCGCCGTGGCCCGGCTTTTGGCGCACCGCATCGCGGTTATGCAGCGCGGGCGGATCGTCGAGACCGGACTGACCGACCAGGTGCTGGACGATCCGCGGCATCCGTATACGCAGTTGCTCGTCAGCTCGGTCTTGAATGCATGAGTATGCAATCAGAACAAGGACTTGCGGGGCGGTGTATGGTTATGATAGACCGAGTCCCGGAAGGCGGTGGTACGCCCTCCGGGCCCCGGTGTAGGTCAGAAGCGGATCTTGAATTTGAGCTCGATCCGCTTCTTCCCCCACCGGACGATCAATATGACATGTAGCGTCATATCCAATCTCCGATGGCAACTCCGTCCCGGCAACAGCGCACCATGCGCCGTTTCCACCGAAACAAGCCGCGATCGCGACAGCGCGGTTTCGTTCTTCGGAACTCGTCAGGCGGCTTTCCAAGTACATCTGCGTTCAACACGTCGCTTCGACTGCCGGACGAGACACCAAAAAGATGAATCCTTCGTTAAGAGGGGACGTTTTTCATGACCGTCATGCTGCGGACTCTTGGATTAGCCAAAAGCTTTACCCTGCATCTGCGTGGCGGCCTCTGCCTGCCGGTGCTGTCCGGTATCGACCTTGAGGTCCACGCGGGTGAATGCGTCGTGCTCTCCGGCCCGTCGGGCGCCGGCAAGACCACCCTGCTGCGCAGCCTGTATGGCAACTACCGTGCCGACGGCGGCAGCATCCTGGTGCGGCATCGCGGCACCATGATCGACATCGCCTCGGCCGAACCGCGCGCCATCCTGGCGGTGCGGCACGAGACGCTGGGATATGTCAGCCAGTTCCTCCGCGTAGTTCCGCGCGTCGCCGCCCTGGACGTGGTGGCGGAGGTGCTGCTCGGGCGCGGCGCGGACACCGCGGCGGCATCAGAACGGGCGCGGGCCTTGCTGCTCGATCTCGCGATCCCGGCTCGGCTGCACGCGATCCCGCCGGCCACCTTTTCCGGCGGCGAACAGCAGCGGGTGAATCTGGCGCGCGGTTTTATCGCGGAGCAGCCCATCCTGCTGCTCGACGAACCCACGGCTTCTTTGGATGCGGATAACCGAACGGTTGTGATACGCATGGTCCGGGACGCGAAGGCGCGCGGCACCGCGATCGTGGCCATCTGCCACGACCCCGATGTCCGCGACGCCATAGCCGATCGGCTGTTCGTAATGGAGGCTTACCGGGATGCCGCATGACGCATGAGACGATCTTCACCAATGCGATCCTGGTGCTTCCCGATGAGACGCTGCATGGCACGATCGTGGTGCAAGGCCGTTCCATCGCCGAGGTCCAGCCCGGGCGGTCGCATCTCTCCGCTGCGGTTGACCTCAGCGGCGACTACCTGATCCCTGGCATCGTCGACGTCCATACCGACAACCTGGAACGGCAGGTGCAGCCGCGCAGCCTGGCGCGCTGGCCGTCGCGTTCGGCGATGGTCGCGCATGACGCGCAATGCGCCGCGGCCGGCGTCACCAGCGTGCTGGACGCGCTGTGCCTCGGCGACCTCGGTTTCGATGCGGAACGCATCCAGACCTTCCGCGACGGGGTTGTGGACCTGGAGTCGTTGACGGAGGCCGGCCTGCTGAAGGCGGACCACTTCCTGCATCTGCGCTGCGAGGTGCCGGCGACCGACATGCTGGACCTGTTCGATCCGGTCTCGGCGCATCCGCTGATCCGCATGATCAGCCTGATGGACCACAGCCCCGGCGTCGGCCAGTACGCCAACATCGATTTCTACCGCAAGCTGCGCCGCCAGGGCGGCCTGGACGAGGCGACGGTGGAGCGCCGCATCCTCGAGATGCAGGCACATCGCGCCCGCTGGCGCGACCCCAACCGCCGCGCACTGCTCGACCGGGTGCGCGGCACGACCATCGCGCTGGCCAGCCACGACGACCGCACCGAGGCGGAAGTCGCCGAAAACGCCGCCGACGGTATCCGCATCAGCGAGTTCCCGGTGACGATGGAAGCGGCGCTGGCGGCCAAGCGCGCCGGGATGCAGGTGATCGCCGGGGCGCCCAACATCGTCCGCGGCGGTTCGCATACCGGAAATATCTCGGCGATGGACCTGGTCCGGGCGGGTGCGGTGGATGCGTTCGCCTCGGATTACGTCCCGACCAGCCTGGTCGAGGCCGCCTTCCAGTGCGTGCGGGAGGAACGTGCCAGTCTGGCTGCCGCCGTCGCGATGATCTCCGAACACCCCGCCCGCATGGCCGGCCTGCCGGACCGCGGGCGGCTCGAGGCCGGGTTGCGCGCCGACATGGCACGGGTGCGGCTGCACGGAGCGCTGCCGATCGTGCGGCAGGTGTGGCGGAGCGGGGAGCGGGTGATCTGATGGGGCGGGTGGCGATCTACTACGCGCCATTGGCCGACGATCCGCTGACCGGACTGGCCGCCCACTGGCTGGGGCGCGATCCGGTCACCGGCGCGCCGGTTGTCCAGCCAGCCCTGTTCGGAATTGATGAAATCACCGCCGAACCGCGCCGCTACGGGTTCCACGCCACGCTTAAGCCGCCGATGCGGCTGGCGGAGGGCCGAAGCTGGGCCGAACTGATGACTGCCGTGCGCGCGTTGGCCTCCACCATCGCACCGTTCGACCTGCCGCGCATGGCGGTGCACGACCTGCGCGGCTTCCTGGCGCTGCGCGAAACCGAGCCGTGTCCCGCATTGCAGGCCCTGGCGGATGCCTGTGTCGAGCAGCTCGATCCGTTCCGCGCGCCACTGTCCGAGGCGGATCTGGCCCGGCGCCGGACCTTGGGCCTGTCGCCGCTGGAAGCGGCGATGCTGGCAAGCTGGGGGTACCCCTACGTGTTCGAGACCTGGTTCTTTCACATGACGCTGACCCGGCGCCTGTCGGAACCGGAAAAGGAGGTCTTCCTGGCCGCCGCCGAGGCGTATTTCGACCCGGTTCTGGAACTGCCGCGGCGGGTCGCGGATCTCTGCATCTTCACCCAGGCCACGCCGGACGCGGCGTTCAACATCGCGGAGCGCGTGAAGCTGCGGGGATAGTCCGCACGGCGCGGAAGAACGTGCCGCCTTGCGCGGTCCGTGTTCGACGTCCCCAAACTTCGACGCCGAAATACTTATACAGGACGGCATTTGGACTGACCCGTTTCACGTCATAGCCCGGCTCGTTCGGGCAACCTCTCGCCGCACGGTGCTGGCGGCGGTGGCCCGGACAACAAGCCGGGCCATGACGGTTGGGAGAGACATGATAGGCGCCGGTCTCGCGAAGCTGCGCCATCAGGTGGATGCCGAGGCACAGGATGTTGCCCTCGCGTTCGGATGGCTCCGGTCCGCCAGTGGCGGCTTTGAGCCGCGCGATCAGCGCGGGGCCGACCTCGGCCCAGCGGTCTGCCGCCTGCCTGAAGGCGTCACGCGGGAGCGTGTGCAAGGTGATGGAATTGGCAAAGGCGTCGAGGATGACCTCGGTGGTTAGGCGACGCCCAAAAATGACCGCTTCAGGAAGGCGGCTTCCTCAAACGTCATGGCCCGGCTTGTCCGGGCCACCTATCGCGGCACCGTGCGGAGCGGGTGGCCCGGACAAGCCGGGCCATGACGGAAAGGGGGGACGGCCCCTCCGGATTTGCTTATTCTTGGGCGTCGCCTTAGCAACTCGTCTGCGGTCATGGCGGAGTGGAGTCCCTGCGAACCCCGGTTGGTGGCATGGAGGCGGACGAAGAGCCAGACTTGCGCGAACGGGGGGAGAGGAGCCGGAGCCTAACGCACTTGCGTTCGCTGCCGAACGCCACACGTTCACCGCCATGCTCCGCTATCGCGCCCTCCTGATCGGCCTGCTTCTGCCCTGGACCGCCTTCGCGCAGCCATCGGCTTCACTGCACGCGAGCTACGCAGCCTACGCCGCCGGCCTTCACGTCGCCGATCTCGACACCGGCTTCGCCACCACGTCCCGCACGTATCAAATGAGCCTGGATTTCCGCATGACGGGCTTTGTAGGCTTTGTCCTGCGCGGCCATCAGTTTGGCACGGTCGACGGGACCTGGAACGGGACGGCCGCCGAACCCGCGCGCTACGTCGGCAAGGGCACATGGCGTGGCGCCGATCGGCTGACGGTCATCGACTATGAGCATCGCCAGCCGAGAATTGTTGAGCTTGTTCCACCCGATCCCGACGACCGCGAACCTGTCCCGGATACCCTGCAAAAGAACACCATCGATACGCTCAGCGCGATGATGCAGCTGATCCACGCCGTCGCCGGCACCGGCCGCTGCGAAACCTCCGTGCGCACCTTCGATGGCCGCCGCGCCACCGACATCGAGGCCCGTACCGCCGGCCCCGAAACCCTTGAACCAACCAGCCGATCGGCGTTTTCCGGCAAGGCGCTGCGGTGCGACTTCAGCGGGCGGCTGGTGGCGGGGTTCAGGCGCGACGAGGACCACGCCCGCGCCGCCCGCCCGATCCACGGCTCGGCCTGGCTCGCGCCCGCCGTCCCCGGTGGTCCCCCGCTGCCGGTTCGCCTCACCTTCGAGTCCCGCTGGTTTGGAACCGCTACCATGTACCTCACCGGCGCGGGTGCGGGCTCCGATGTGACACTTGCCGGGGGCGGATGATCACCCCTCCGGGTCGCCCAACCGGAACGCATCGGCGATACGCCGCACCCGCCCGGCGGCATCCACCGCGACAACATCAAAGCGAACGCCGTTGACGCCCCAGTCCGGATGCCCGGCCAGCACGATCTCGCACGCGGCCAGCAGCCGCGCGCGCTGGCGAAAGCTCAGCGCCATCGCAGCCTCCGCCAGCGTCGGCCGGGACTTCACCTCGATCATCGCGAGCAGCCCCGCCTGCTCGGCCACTACGTCGATTTCCCCCGCCGCGGTGCGCAGGCGGCGCGCCAGGATGGTCCAGCCGTCGGCCCGCACCGCGGCGCAGACGGCATCCTCCGCGGCGACGCCACGCGCCCTGGCCGCACGGCCTCTCTGTTCGCGAGTTCGGCATGATTGCAGGATGTGGCCGGAGACGTTAAGATTCGGTAAACCGAGTCGCTATCCACACGTCGCGGGCAGGGATTTTCTCCGCACCCGGGTCTATGCCTGCCGGGTGCAACGCCGGTAAATGACTGACCGTTGTAAGTTCGCTGTATCGACAGAGAGGCTCCATGGCACGCAAGCCCGCCGAGACGAAGACCGACAATCCGCTTGAACCGAGCCCGGCCCGCGAGGAACGCATCCGCGAGGTTGCCTACCAGCTTTGGGAAACCGACGGCGGCCCGCACGGCCGCGATGTCGAGTACCTGGGAGCGTGCCCGCGAACTCGTCGGCATCGAACAAAGCTCGGGTGCCGGCCAACTGCCGAACCCGCAAACCCACCCGGACTCGGTTCGTGAGACCGGCGTTCGAGGAAGCCGCCATCCAGGAGAATCTCGGCGAATTTCCCGATCGCTTGGCCGATCAGGGCGAGGTGAAGCCGACTCCCGAGCCCAAGCGGAAGGCGAAGGCTCCGGCCAAGCCGAAGGCGGCGGCCAAGCCGAAAAAACCAGCCTGAGCCTGTTCACGAAAAGCGGCGTGGAAGGATTTTCACGCCGCTTGCCCCTTTCTGGCCACACCCGTTCCCCACCCTGAGGACATTCAAAGCCGGGTTCGGCACGTCTTGTCCGGGATGGGTTGCAATGAGATTTCTTCGTGTATACGGCCGCGTGCTTGGCCTTTTGGGCCGCGATATCCGCATCGCCGGCTTCCTCGCCTTCGCCAATCTGATCGTTGCCGGTTTGCAGTTCCTTGATCCGGTCCTTTTCGGCCGCGTCGTTAACCTGCTGTCCGGGTCTGACAAGATGGCGCCCGCCGCGCTCTGGCATCAGGCGGCCGTGCTGCTGGGGATCTGGGTCGCCGTCGGCATTGGCGGCATCCTCAGCAACATCTTCGTTGCGCTGCAGACCGAGCGGCTGTCGCACAAGCACCGCATCAATTCCATGGGCAAGTACTTCCAGCATGTGCTGGCGCTGCCGCTGTCGTTCCATGGCGACACCCATTCCGGCCGCTTGATCAAGCAGATGCTGTCCGGTACCGACGGCCTGTTCGCCACCTGGCTGGTGTTTTTCCGCGATCAGCTATCCACCATCCTGTCGGCCGCCATCCTGCTGCCGCTGACGCTATTCCTGAACTGGCGCCTGGCGCTGGTGCTGATCGCCCTGGTTGCGATCTTCCTGACCTTCACCATGATCGTCGTCAAGAAGACCGAACATGCGCAGCGCCGGGTCGAGGGCCTGAACTCCTCGCTGGCCGGCACCGCACAGGACGCGCTCGCCAACGTCATGGTCGTGCAGTCCTTCACCCGCCTGTCGGCCGAGGGCAAGCTGTTCGGCGACATCGCCCAGCAGGTGATCCGCAACCAGTTCCCGGTGCTCAACTGGTGGGCGCTGGTCAACGTGATGACCCGCGCCTCCAGCACGCTCGCCGTCATCACCATCGTCGTCGTCGGCACATGGCTGCACGTCAACGGCATGGCCAGCGTGGGCGAGATCGTCAGCTTCATGGGCATCGCCATGCTGCTGATTGGACGCCTGGAAACCGCCGCATCCTTCGTGTCGTCGCTGTTCTTCAAGCTGCCGGCGCTGGAAGACTTCTTCGCCATCCTCGACGCCCGCAGCAGCGTGCCGGAGAAAGACGACGCCCGCACCCTATGGGCGCCGCGCGGTGAGGTCCGCTTCGAGGACGTCTGCTTCGAATACCCGAACGGCGGCGGCCAGGTGCTGACAGACGTCAGCTTCGACGCCCGCCCCGGCACCAGCGTGGCCCTCGTGGGCCACACCGGGGCCGGCAAGACCACCGCGATGTCGCTGTTGCAGCGCCTGTGGGACCCGACCTCCGGCCGCATCACCATTGACCATCAGGACCTGCGCGACATCACGCTGGACAGCCTGCGGTCAAACATCGGCATGGTGTTTCAGGAAAGCCTGCTGTTCAACCGCACCATCCGCGAGAACCTGATGGTCGGCCGCCCCGACGCGACCGAGGAGGAGATGGAGCGGGCCTGCCGCATGGCCGATGCGCATGAGTTCATCATCCGCCAGCCGCACGGCTACGATACGATGATCGGCGAGCGCGGCACCAGCCTGTCGGGCGGCCAGCGCCAGCGTTTGGCGATCGCCCGGGCGCTGCTGAAGGACCCGCCCATCCTGATCCTCGACGAGGCGACCAGCGCACTGGACGCGGCGACCGAGGCTCGCGTCAGCCGCGCCCTGAAGGCGCTGATGGCCGGGCGGACGACGTTCATCATCGCCCACCGCCTGTCCACCGTGCGCGACGCCGATGAAATCCTCGTGTTCGACGAGGGCCGCATCGTCGAGCAGGGCGACTTCAACTCCTTGCTGGCGCGCGGCGGCCGGTTCGCCGATCTGGTCCACACCCAGCTCTCGCCGTCGGTGCCGCAGCTTGTGGCGGCGGAGTGAATTGCCGGTAAAGGCCGCATGACTCCGCAACAAGACGCAGCAACGCCGCCGGTCAGGCGGCGTTTGTTGCGTACAACCGCGGGATTGGAGGCGCGCCGTGCTGAGACTGGCCATACTATTCCTGATCATTTCGATAATCGCGGCGGTTATCGGATTTGGCGGCGTTGCCGCAGCCTTTGCTGATATCGCTCGCATTCTATTCTTTATCTCAATCGTGATATTCGTGGTGTTTCTGGTCGTTGGCCTGATGGCGGGCAATACTCTCTGGTAGCGGATTGCTGCGCCGCACACTCAGAATTTGCAAACCGGTTTATGCATGGCGCATACTTCTTTGCTTGAACGAGAGTGGATGCGCGATCCGGCAGTGGTCCCCCACGAACGGAGATGCCGGCGAAACGGCAATCGGATCGAACGCCCGCTTGACCAGGAAAGCGAGGATTTTCATGACCACGATTGCAGCAGTGCTGAAAAACAAGGGATTTCAAGTTTCCACGATCGATCCGGGCGCGCATATCTCCGCCGTCGTGCAGCTTCTGGCCGAGCGGCGCATCGGAGCGGTTCTGGTGATGGACAAGGCCGAACAGTTGCTCGGCATTGTCAGCGAACGCGACATCGTGCGGTCGCTCGCTTCGAACGGCAACCGCACCCTGGAAATGAGCGCGGCGCAGTTGATGACGTCTGACGTGCAAGTGGTGCGCCCGAGCACTACCGTCGCCGAAGCCATGCAGATGATGACCGCCGGCCGATTCCGGCATCTGCCGGTGGTGGATCGCAATAAGCTGATTGGCCTGATCAGTATCGGCGACGTGGTGAAGGCGCGCATCGCCGACCAGGATACAGCGGTTGACAGCCTGACAGCGTACGTGGCGGGGTCGGCTTAGCCCAGGCAACACTCAGGAACAAGCGAATCCGGATATCCGCCCATCCCGTCATGGTCCGGCTTGTCCGGATAGCCGCTCCGTAGCGGGAACGGCACGAGTGTTGTGTCATGGCCGGGCCAAGCCCCATCGGCGTCAGGATAACGGGTCACGCGGAGCAAGGGCGTTCTCCACATTCGTCATGGCCCGGCTCGTCCGGGCCACCTGTCGCGGCACCGTGCGGCGGGGGGTAGCCCGGACAAGCCGGGCTATGACGGTGAGAGAACAAGGCGTCGGCCAAACTCTTCCGTCGCCGCCGCTTGCTGACGCCGATCGGGCCAAGCCGGGCCATGAAGAGTTGGACGCGGAGAGTTGTTGTCAGCGGTCCTTGGTCGTCCTGCCAGAGTGCGAGAGCGACGCGAGCGAGACGGCGGCAACGAAAGCCGGCAGCCACATGATGCGGCTCTGGTAGCGGTCATGCGGCGTCGATAGCGCACCGGTGATCGCGGCGCTGAGCGGCAGGGCGATCAGCGCGGCTGCAAGAAATCCCGCGCATGCCGCGCGGTGCCGGACAGCCCGGACTAGCAGCAGGAGGCATCCCGCAACCCCGGCAATCGCGGTGGCACGATGGAGCATCGCCAGCAGCGGCGGCACGGTCAGCAAACGCCGCTGCTGCAACGCCGACGCATAGGCGGTCTGCTCAACCGCCGGAAAATCGAGTGCGATCCAGGGGGTGACGTGGTTTGGCCAAGCCTCCAGTCCGTCGCCGGTGTTGAAGCGGCGGATCTGCTCCCACGTATTCAGAACAGAGGCGCGAACCAGGCCAACCGGATCGGACAGTGCCGCCGCGCGGATGATCGCATCGGCATCGCGGGACACCGCTTTCGCTCCCCCCGCCAGATTCAACGGGCTATCCGGCGTCCACAGAAAGCCGTCCGATGAAGGCGGGAAGCGATCCAGGAACGGACACAGGCTCCAGCCAGCCGCCGGGCAGTCCCGCTTCAACACCGCCATGCCAGGACCGTCATAGACAACCCGTGCCAGCAGGAAAACATTGCCAAACGGCGACACCGCGAAGCGCCCGTGCGCGGCGAGGTTGACGGTGCACAGGGCGATGACTGCCAGGGCCGGAGGCAGCAGCATTCCGCCGGCCATGGCTCGAGATGTCCGGCCGGGCGCCGACTGAGCCCGCGAGTCACTTTCGTGCGGGCGGCCGCGCCCCGACAGCCGCGCCGGAATCGCGCCCCCGGGCCGAGGCATCAGAGCGAGCGCCGGCACCATCCCGCACCACAGCGGAAGGCTGGACAACTGGCTCGCGATCATGAACGCGGCAAACGCAAGCAGCGTAATGCGCTCCCGCCCGGACACCTGATCCGGCGCCAGCACGAGAATGCACAGCACCAGCACCAGAATCGGGGTGAAAACATCCGGCATCAATTCGCTAACGATCCACGGCAGCGAAGTGCAGAGCGACAGCGCCGCCACACCTGCAACGAACGCGCGGGGTCCGAGGTCCGGCGCCAGAACCCGGCATACCAGCCGCAATACCGATGTAGCCAAAAGCGCCTGGGCGAACACCACGGGCCATGTCGTGACTGTTGCATGCAGCGGCAGCATGAACAGGCTGTAGAACATCGGCCGGTCCCAGCCGGCATATCGGTGTATGGCTTGCGACAGATAGGTTCCCGTGTCGGCGAAGACGATCGGATAGCCGTTCCAGATGGCAGGCCAACACAGCATCGGAATGGCCACCAGAAAGGGCCAACCTGACCGATGGGCAGCGATCGTCCTCAACAGGCTCCTCCGTCGCCGGTGAAACGGCACTTTGCCTGACGGAGGTTAACCAATGGCTAACGCGCCCACGCTTGCCGGGCCGGCATCGTCCGGGCCAGCGACGGCGATCAGCCGTGCGCCTCGAAAAAGTAGGCCAGAGCGAACAGCACATACACGCCGATCAACAGGAAGCCCTCGTACCAGGTCGTCTCGCCGTCGGCGGCGATCACCCGGACGATCAAGGCCGCGCTGGCGATCGCGAACAGATCGAGCGGGCTGCCGAACACGAGGTTCATCGGGTGGCCGATGGCCCAGGACACCAGCACCAGGATCGGCGCGACCACCAACGCGATCTGGATCGCCGATCCGACGCACAGGCCCAACACGATATCCATCCTGTTGTGGCGGGCGAACACCACGGCGGCGAACAAGTCGGCCACGGTGCCGATCAGGGCCAGCACCACGACGCCCATGAACACCGGCGAGAGGCCCAGTCCCGACGCGGTCTCGGCCAGCCGCGTCGATACCAGTTCGGACTCGAACGCGATCCCGACGGTGCCGGCGACCATCACGCCTAGCCCGAGCGGCAGGCTCCATTCAGGCGTGCCGCCCGAGGGCTCGCGTCCGAACATGGTTCGGTGGGTGACCAGAACGTAGATCAGATGAAAGCCGTACAGCAGCAGCAGCACGACCGAGACGCACAGGCTCAGGCGCTCGTCGAGTTGCGCCATGTCGGCTCCGGGCGCGTGCAGCCGTTCCGTCATGTCGAAGATTGCCGGCAGCATGATGGCGACCGCCAGGAGCAGCAGCAGGGTCGATAACAGCCCCACCTGCGCCTGGCTGAACGTCTGCCGCGGGTGCTTCAGACCGCCCACCAGAGCGGCGATGCCGAAGAACAGCAGGGTGGTGCCGATGATCGAACCGGTGATCTGGGCCTGCACCACCCGGGTCTCTGCGTGCGACAGCACGAACAGCGCCAGGACCAGCTCGGCGGCGTTGCCGAAGCTGACATTCAGCAGGCTGCCTATGGCGCTGCCGGCGTGTCCGGCAACCTCCTCGGTGCCGCGCCGGACCCAGTCGGCCAGCACCCCGATCGCGACCAGGCCGGACACGAACACCCACTGCGGCGCGGCAAGAGAGTAGTGATGCAGGGCGAGCGACAGCGGCACGAACAGCAGCAGCGCGATTTTCAGGACAATCACGACGGTACGCTGCATCCAGGAAACTCCCGTCGTCCGCGACAGATCAACCGGCGAACGCCTGGCCTGGCGCCGGGCTTTAGGACGGTTTCAGGCTGGCCGGAAACATTCAAACGTCATGGCAAGTGCCGCGAGGGCAGGTCCGGACGAGCCGGGCAGTCGATATCATGGCGGTTGGTATTATTCCAGTGCGCAATGACTTCGCCTCGTCCCGTCAAGATGTCACGGTGTGCTCGTTAGAAATGCGATCACGGATCAGACGCCGCCTCCCCCGGGCTTAGGCGACGACCAGGAATAAGCGCTTCGGCCCGGCGGCTTACTCAAACCGCCATGGCCCGGCTTGTCCGGGCCACCTGTCACGGCACGTGCTGGCGGGGGTGGCCCGGACAAGCCGGGCCATGACAATACAGCAACGCGGACCGCCCGATTCGCTTAATCCTGGGCGTCGCCTTATCTCACCCCCAATCCCCGCATGAACTGGTCGCGTATCCGCGCCGGATCCCGCTCCGTCGTATCCACCGGCTTCCCGCCGTCGATCCGGCAGCCGATGAGCCACGGCCCGTCCTCCGTCAAAGCCCGTCCGGCCAGTTCCGCGAATTCTTCCTCATCCGCAGCCCAGGCGCTTTGCGCCAGCCCCGAGGCCCGGGCGATTCCGACGATATCGGCCCCCTGCCCCGTCGCCGTCTCCTGCCCGCCGGTGATCTGGTACGTCCCGTTATCCATGATCACGATGCACAAATTCCGAACCCCCCGCGCCGCCACCGTCGCCAGCGAGCCAAGCTGCATCAGCATTGACCCGTCTCCCTCCAGTGCGAACACCCGCCTCCCCGGCTGCGCCAGCGCCACCCCCAGGCCGATCGGCACCGCCAGCCCCATGCTGCCGAGCATGTAGAAATTCGGCCCCCGCCGCCCGCCGCCCGGCAGCGCCGATGCCGCCCACAGGTCGAAATTCGTGTAGCCGATGCCGCCGACGACCGCCTCATCGCGGTGAAGCAAGCCCAGCAACCGGCGGGTCAGCTCGAAGCGATTCATCACCTTGGCCTGGTCCCGGGTCACCGGATGGTTCGACACCATGCCGCTTTCCTCCCCTTATTGCGCGAAGACTTTGCCGCCGGTCAGCAGCGGCGACAGGATGAAGCACACCGGCGCCATCGTCGCGTACGCCTGTGTCAGGCTGCGGTCGAGGATGAACTCCGCCTCATCCAGCCGGGTCATCGTGTGGTGCTCGATCGCCAGCGCATCCAGCACCGGGCGCATCGTCCGCGCCACCAGCGACTGGCCGATGTTGAATTCCCCGAGCGTGCCGCGTTCCGAGACGATCATCGGCACCGGGATCTGGAACGGCACCGCGAGCGAGGCGATCACATTCGGCAAGGTCGCAAAGCCGGAGGTCTGCATCAGCAAAATACCCCGCAGCCCGCCCATCCATGCACCGGCGACAATGCCCAGGGCCTCTTCTTCGCGCGTGCAGGCGAAAGCGTCGAAATAGGGATCGGCTTCGACCCCCTCGATCAGCGGGCGCAGCACGTTGTCCGGCACATAGGTCACCAGGCTGACGCTGTGGCGCTTCAGCACGTCCCGCACGATCTCATGCCAGGCCATTCGACCCCCTCCTGTTCCGGCGCTCGGCTTGCAGCATGCGGCAACCGTTCGTAGGTAGGAAGCCGGCGAGGAGTCCGGTGGCATGCCCGTTCGGCAACAGACATACGACGTGCTGGTCGCGGGCGGCGGCAATGCGGCCCTGTGTGCCGCGATCACGGCCCGCCAAGCCGGCGCCTCTGTGTTGCTGGTGGAGAGCGCCCCAAAGGCGTTCCGCGGCGGCAACAGCCGCCACACCCGCAACCTGCGCGCCATGCACGAACGCCCGAACGCGGTGCTGACCGACGCCTACACCGAGGACGAATACTGGGACGACCTGCTGCGCGTCACCGGCGGCAACACGGACGAGGCGCTCGCACGGATGACGATCCGAGCCTCCTCCGGCGTGTTCGGCTGGATGAAGCAGGCGGGGGTGCGGTTCCAGCCGTCGCTGACCGGGACGCTGAACCTGGGGCGGACCAACGCCTTCTTCCTGGGCGGCGGTAAGGCACTGGTGAACGCCTATTACCTGACTGCCGAACGGCTGGGGGTGGAGATCCTGTATGATTCCGAGGTGATCGCGCTGAACATGAACGATGGCTCGGTGCGGTCGGTCGATATCACCTACAAGGGGTTCCCGGAAACCGTGCACGCGCGCTGCGTGGTGGCGTCGTCCGGCGGGTTCCAGGCCAACCTCGACTGGATGCGCGAATACTGGGGCGACGCGGTGGACAATTTCGTCATCCGCGGCACGTCGTATAACCGAGGCCGCGTATTGAAGAATCTGTTGGACCAGGGCGTCGCCGCCATTGGCGATCCGACACAATGCCATGCGGTGGCGCTCGACGCCCGCGCGCCAAAATTCGATGGCGGCATCACCACGCGTCTGGACAGCGTGCCCTACAGCGTGGTGGTCAACCGCGAGGGCGATCGTTTCTACGACGAAGGCGAGGACGTCTGGCCGAAGCGCTACGCCATCTGGGGGCGGCTGATCGCGCAGCAGGCCGGGCAGATCGCTTACTCGATCTGCGATGCCAAGGCGTTCCCGCTGTTCATGCCCTCGGTGTTCCCGGCGATCAAGGCGGATACGCTGGAGGAACTGGCGGTGAAACTGAAGCTCGACCCGGCGAAGATTCGCGGCACCATCGACCGCTTCAACGCGGCGGTGGAACCCGGGCAGGCGTTCGACAACCTGAAGCTGGACGGCAACGCCACCGCCGGCCTGACCCCGAACAAGACCAACTGGGCGCGCACCGTGGACAAGCCGCCGTTCTACGGCTACCCGCTGCGCCCCGGCATCACCTTCACCTATCTGGGAGTCCGCGTGAACGACAAGGCGCAGGTGCTGATGGACACCGGCCAGCCCGCCGGCAACCTCTATGCGTCGGGAGAGATCATGGCCGGCAACATCCTCGGCAAGGGCTACCTCGCCGGCTTCGGCATGACCATCGGCACGGTGTTCGGCCGCATCGCCGGACAGGAGGCAGCCCGCCGTGCAAGAAACTGACGCCATCGCCACGGCGCGGCGGGACATCGAGATCTGCAACGCCTGCCGCTACTGCGAGGGCTTCTGCGCCGTCTTCCCGGCCATCGAACTGCGCCGCGAGTTCTCCGCCGGCGACATCGGCTACCTGGCGAACCTGTGTCACAACTGCCGCGGCTGCTACTACGCCTGCCAGTACGCTCCGCCGCATGAATGGGGCGTCAATGTACCGGCCGTGCTGGCGGAAGTCCGCGCCGAAAGCTACGCGGAGTACGCCTGGCCGAAGCCTTTGGCGAGAGCCTTCGACCGCAACGGCACGCTGCTGTCGCTGGCCGCCGCACTGGGCATCGCGCTGGTGCTGACGCTGAGCACCCTGACCAACGGCTCGGCGGCCTTCTTCGCGGCGTACGGGTCGTTCTACGCAATCATACCCCTTTGGGCGATGCAGGGTGTCGGCATCGCCACGTTCGGCTTCTCCCTGCTGGCGCTGGCAATGGGCACCCGCAATTTCTGGCGCGATGCCGGCCCGCGCGGACGCATCGGCCCGGCGGCGATGGCGATCGCGCTGTGGGACGTGCTGAGCCTGAAGAACCTCGGCGGCGGTGGCAACGGCTGCAACGACAATTCCGAGGCGTTCTCGATGCGCCGCCGCTATCTGCACCACGGCATGTTCTACGGGTTTCTGCTGTGCTTCGCCGCGACCTCGACGGGGTTCGTCTATCACACGTTTCTCGGCTGGCCGGCACCCTATCCGCTGCTCAGCGCCCCGGTGCTGCTCGGTGGCTTGGGCGGCATCCTGATGATCGGAGGCACCGTCGGCCTGCTGGCGATGAAGTTCGTGGACGACCCGGTGCCGAACGTGCGGCGCCTGCTCGGCGGCGATGTCGCGCTGCTGATGCTGCTGGCACTGATCGCCGTCAGCGGGTTGGTGCTGCTGGCGGTGCGCGCCACCGGGGCGATGGGCCTGGCGATGGCGGTCCATCTGGGCTTCGTCCTGGCGTTCTTCCTCGTGTTGCCATACTCCAAGATGGTGCACGGCGTGTATCGTTCGGCTGCGCTGCTACGCCGGGCGGTGGAGCGGAAGATGAAACCGCTTGGCGGCGAATAGCGCCCTTGCCCGGCGTCATGCGTGGCTGAAGGCAAGTATTTTTAAGGCGACGCCCAAGATTAAGCGAATCGAGCGGTCCGTTCCCCCTTCCGTCATGGCCCGGCTTGTCCGGGCCACCCCAGCCAGCACCTTCCGCGAGAGGTGGCCCGGACAAGCCGGGGCCATGACGGGAAGCGAGGCTCGATGGGTCAAATTCAAGGCGGGTTGGTATTATCTGCGGTTAAAATTCCTACCACGCCGAGAACCAAATTCTGTCGGTTCGGCGTCTGACGATATCACCGCGAACAACCGCCCGGCTCCCGCGGCGTATCGATCGGCCGCGCCGCCGCCCCGGGCGATGGATCGAAAGTTGAAACCGCCCGGCAGCGCCGCGGCCGGCAATGGGGTCGAGACCGCTTTGCTCTGCATGCCCTATCGGTGTTTTCATCTTTATTTTCCAATACAGGCCGCGACACCGCTGTGCCGAACCTACAGCGGGCTTCCGCTTTGCCGCCGGGAAACCAGCGCGTCCCGAATTTCCTGCAACAACACCTCCGAGCGGGGCGGCGGAGGCGCCTGTTTACGCTCGAAACGGCTGATCACCTTGACGACCCAGAAAATGGCGAAGGCAATGATCACGAACTGAATGACGGCATTGAGGAACAGGCCGATGTTCAAGGTGACCGCGCCGGCCTTCTGCGCCGCATCCAGCGTCGGTTGCGATGGCCCCTTCAACGTAACGAAAATATTGCTGAAGTCGATACCACCAACCAGCAAGCCGATGAGCGGGGTGAACACGTCCTTCACCAGACTTGAGACGATCGCGGTAAACGCCGCGCCGATGATGATTCCGACGGCCAGATCGACAACGTTTCCCCGCAGTATGAAGGCCTTGAATTCGCCGATCCATCCCGGTGTGTGAACGTTGAGTGGCGGTTTCATACGCAATGTCCTTTCATCACCGTTGCATCTGCATCATCCGGTCCATCGGCATCATGTTGTGATTCATGTGCGCCATGATCCACAGCGACCCGGCCATGATCAGAAGAACGATCAGCACCCCGAACGCCAGCGCCATGACGTTGTTGACGTTGTCCGGCCCGGTAGTGATGTGCAGGAAGAATACCAGATGCACGCCCATTTGCGCGATCGCCAGCACGGTCAGCGCGACGGGAATGCTCGGGCCCCACACCAGCGAGGTGCCGGCGACGAAGAACGAGACGATGGTCAGCAGCGTCGCGAGGCCCAGGCCGATGATGTAGGTCGTGACGCTCTCGGCATCGTCCTCGCCCGGGGCGACATCCGGCGGGGTGCCTGGTTCGACTTCGCTCATTGTCCCGCTCCCATCAGGTAGACCACCGTGAACAGCGCAACCCAAATGATATCCAGCGCGTGCCAGAACAGGCTGAAGCAGAGGATCCGCCGCAGGATATCCGGCCGGTATCCCTTGGCGAACACCTGCGCCATCATCGTCAGCAGCCACAGCAGGCCGGCCGAAACGTGCAGCCCGTGACAGCCGACAAGCGTGAAAAATGCCGACAGGAACGCGCTGCGCGTCGGGCCGGCCCCGCGCGCGACGAGACCCGCGAACTCGTGGATTTCCAGGGCGATGAACGCGGCGCCGAACAGGAACGTCACCGCCATTGCGCCATAGAACCATGAACCGCGGCGCGTCTGGGCGCCGATACCGGCGATGCCGCAGGTGAAGCTGGAGAACAGCAGGCAGCCCGTCTCGACGGCCACATTGCGTAGATCGAACAGATCCTTCCCGCTCGGCCCGCCCGCCGTATTGCCCACCAGCACCGCGTAGGTGGCAAAGAAGGCGGAGAACATGATGATGTCGCTGAGCAGGAAGATCCAGAAGCCGTAGCCGACGATGATGCGTTTGGACACCAAGCCGCGGGCAGCATGTTCCGATCCCGGATGGCGTGTCGCCCGGCCGCTCCCCAGCCGATGCGGATCGGCGGCCGCCTGCGCGCCGCTCATCGCGCGGCCTGCAGCCGCGCCAGCGCCGCGCTGCGAGCGCTCCGGTTCGCCCGGTCGATACGTGCCACCTCATCAGCCGGAATGATGTATTCATCCTCGTCCCGCCAGGCGAAAACCACGAAGGTGGCGAACGCGCCGAGTGCCGCGGCCCCGACCAGCCACCAGATGTGCCAGATCAGGGCAAAACCCATGAATGTGGCGAAGAACGCGCAGATGAAACCGGTCGGGCTGTTCCTCGGCATTTCGATCTCCGCGTATTCCGGTTCGTCACGCAAACGAAGACGTTCGATCGCCCGCTGCTTGATGTCCCAGTACGCCTCCTCGCCCTCGATAACCGGCAGCACGGCGTAGTTGAACGCGGGCGGCGGCGACGGCGTCGCCCATTCCAGCGAGCGTCCGTTCCAGCAGTCGCCGGTTTCATCGCGCAGTTCGTCGCGGTGACGGATGCTGACGACAAGCTGCGCGACCTGCAGGACGATGCCGGCGAGAATGATCGCCGCGCCGAAGGCCGCGATCAGCAGCCAGGGATGCCAGGCCGGCACGTCGTAATGCTGCATCCGCCGTGTCATGCCCATCAGGCCGAGCACATAGAGCGGCATGAATGCGACATAAAATCCAATGGTCCAGCACCAGAACGCGGCCTTGCCCAACCCCTCGTGCAGGCGGAAGCCGAACGCCTTGGGAAACCAGTAGTTGTAGCCGGCGAACGCGCCGAACAGCACGCCGCCGATGATGACGTTGTGGAAGTGCGCCACCAGGAACAGGCTGTTGTGCAGCACGAAATCCGCGGGCGGAACGGCCAGCAGCACGCCGGTCATGCCGCCGATGACGAACGTCACCATGAAGCCGAGCGACCAGAGTATCGGCGTGGTATACTCGATCCGGCCGCCATACATGGTGAACAGCCAGTTGAACACCTTCACGCCCGTCGGCACCGCAATGATCATCGAAGCGATGCCGAAGATCGCGTTGACGTCGGCACCCGCGCCCATGGTGAAGAAATGGTGCAGCCACACGGTAAACGACAGCAGGCAAATCACCATCGTCGCCATCACCATCGAGCGGTAGCCGAACAGCGGCTTGCGGGAAAACGTCGAGACCACCTCGGAGAAGACGCCGAACGCGGGCAGGATCAGGATGTAGACCTCCGGATGGCCCCACGCCCAGATCAGGTTCATGAACATCATCATGTTGCCGCCGCCCTCGTTGGTGAAGAAATGAAAGCCGAGGTAGCGGTCCAGCAGCAGCATCGCCAACGTCGCGGTCAGGATCGGGAACGCGGCGACGATCAGCAGGTTGGAAGCCAAAGCCGTCCAGCAGAACATCGGCATCCGCATATAGGTCATGCCGGGGGCGTGTATCTTCAGCAGCGTGGTGACGAAATTGACGCCGGTCAGCAGAGTGCCGATGCCGGATATCTGCAGCGCCCACAGATAGTAATCGACGCCGACCCCGGGAGAATATTTCAGCTCCGACAGCGGCGGATACGGCAGCCAGCCGGTGCGGGCGAATTCGCCCACAACCAGCGAAACGTTCACCAGCAGCGCGCCGGTCGCGGTCAGCCAGAAACTAACGGAATTCAGCGTCGGGAACGCCACGTCACGGACGCCAAGCTGCAACGGCACGACAAAATTCATCAGGCCGATGACAAAGGGCATCGCCACGAAGAATATCATCAGCGTGCCGTGCGCCGAGAAGATCTGGTCGTAGTGCTCGGGCGGCAGATACCCCGGCGACTGGAACGCCAGCGCCTGTTGCGAGCGCATCATGATCGCGTCGGAGAAGCCGCGCAGCAGCATGACCAGCGCCAGCAGGCAATACATCACGCCGATGCGCTTGTGATCGACGCTGGTGATCCATTCCTTCCACAAATACGGAATATAGCCCTTCACCGCGACCCAAAGCAGCACGCCGGCAATGACTAGGCCGACCACGGCCGAAGCCGCCATCGGTATCGGCTGATCCAGCGGGATGGCGTCCCAGCTCAGCTTGCCCAGCATGTCAGTGCTCCGTCCGCGGGGAGACCGTCCGGTCCGGCTGCCCGGCGTCCGGCCCGGGGCCGGGAGGCAGTCTCTGAGTAACGATCATCTGGTACAACTCCGGATCGACTTCGCGATAGGTGAACGGCCGGACGTCGGTGCTCTGCTTCGCCAGATCGTTGTAGCTGCCGGGATCCAGCGATTGACCGGTGTTGCGCGTGGCCTGGACCCAGTCCTCGAACCGCTCCGGCGGCACCGCACGGACCTCGAAATGCATGTCGGAGAAACCATCGCCGCTGTAGTGGCTGGACAGCCCGCGAAACGTGCCCGGCGTGTCGGCCTGCAGGTTCAACTGCGAGGTCATCCCGTTCATCGTGTAGATCATGCTGCCAAGCTGCGGGATGAAGAACGCGTTCATGACGCTCGACGACGTCAGCGAGAAGTGCACCGGGACGCCGGCGGGCAGCACAAGCTGGTTGACGCTGGCCACGCCCTGGTCCGGGTAGATGAACAGCCACTTCCAATCCAGCGAGACACCCTGAACCTCCAATGGCGGCGCGCTGGACGGCAGCGGCTTCGCCGGATCGAGATCGTGCGAGCCGATCCAGGCGACGCCGCCGAGCAGGATGATGGTGAGAAGCGGGACGGACCAGACCATCAGCTCGAGCGCACCGGAATAGGCGAAGTGCGGCAGATAGCGCGCCCGCGTGTTGGACGCCCGGAACCACCAGGCGAAGGCCAGTGTCGCCAGCACTGTCGGAACCACGATCGCCAGCATGATGGCGAGCGAATCGATCAGAATGGTTTTTTCCGCGATGCCGACGCTGCCCTGCGGGTCAAGCACCGCCGGCTGGCAAGCGGTCAGGCCGATGGGCGTGAGAAAAATCGGCCGGAGCCACGGCTTCGCGCGTCCCTGTGGCGGTTCCACTGGTTCGGCAGGCATCGCCATCTCCCCGACGCCGCCGCCGGGAGAGGGCGACGGGCTTCACCGGCACGCCAGCCGGCTGGGAGATGAGCGAACCAAGGCCGCTTCGGTTGCATACAAATCTTTCGAAAAAGTTGACTGCACGTCATCGTGGGCCCGATCCACTGCCACGGCCCGGCTCACTCCCATCGTCCTGGCCGGGCGCGCGCATAGGCGCCAACTTAGCGGGATCGGCGCGGGATCTGCATTTGTGTCATGGCCGGCCCTGTGCCGGCCACGACCTTGCCGCTACCGGCTCCGCAACTCCCGGATGGCCCGGCCAAGCCCAATGCGTATCAGGATAAGGGACCACTTGGAGCACCGTGTTCTCCCCATTCGTCATGGCCCGGCTCGTCCGGGCCACCGCCGCAAGCACGTGCCGCGACAGGTGGCCCGGACAAGCCGGGCCATGACGGTGAGAGAACGAGACCCCGGCCAAATTTTTTTGCCGATGGTGCCTCTACGGATAGCACCCCGCCTGCCGCGCCCTCTCGCGCGCCAGCGCCAGCACCGCCCGGCACAGCGGCATCGCCTCCCCCACCGCGCCACCGAGTTCGACAACCGACCCGAGCAGCGCGTCGATCTCCATCGGCCGCCCACGCTCCAGGTCCTGCAGCATCGAGGTCTTGTGCACGCCCACCTCGGCGGCACCGGCAATGCGCTTGTCCACGTCGATGCCGAAGCGCACGCCCAGAGCTTCGGCGACGACCTTCGCCTCCAGCATCATCCCCCGGCAAAGGTCGCGCAGGTCATCGTCCCCGGTGATCCGGTCCAATGTCGCCGCCGTCAGGGCGGAGACCGGGTTGAACGCCAGGTTCCCCCACAGCTTGACCCACAGCTCGTCGCGTATCCTCGGCCGAACCGGCGCCTTCAGGCCCGCCGCGATCAGCGCGCGGGAGAACGCCTCGACCCGCGCGCTGCGAGACCCGTCCGGCTCCCCCAAGGTGAACCGGTCGCCGTAGCTGTGCTCGATCACCCCGGGTTCGACGACCTCAGCCGCCGGATAGACCACGCAGCCGATGGCCTTGGACGGCGGCAGGACGGACCACAGCCGTCCGCCGGGATCGACGCTTTCGACCACCCGGTCCCGATACGGACTGTCCAACCCGTAGAAATACCAGTACGGAATCCCGTTGATCCCGGTCACGACCGCGCTGTCCGGCCCCATCATCGTCGCGATCGAGGGTGCCGCGGCCGGCAGCCCGTGCGCCTTCAAGGTCACGACCACATAATCCTGCACCCCGGCTTGCTCGGCCGAAGCGACGCAACGCGGCCGGACGGTGACGCTCTCGCCCTCCGAACGCAGCGTGACGCCGTTCGCCTGCATCGCCGCCAGATGCGGCCCGCGGGCGATGAAGGTCACATCGGCCCCTGCCCTGGTTAACCGGACGCCCAAAAACCCGCCGATGGCGCCGGCACCGAAGATCGCGACCTTCACGCCGTCAGTCCCAGCTTCTCCGCCAGGCCGATGCGCTGCAGCTTGCCCGTCGCGCCCTTGGGGATTTCGGTCAGGAAGACGATCTTCCGCGGCACCTTGAACGGCGCCAGGCGCTCACCGCAGAATGCGCGTAGCTCGGTATCCTTCACCGCGAACCCGCCGCGCAGGACGATCGCCGCAGCCACTTCCTCACCGAGCTTGGGATGCGGCATGCCGAAGGTCAGGCATTGCGCCACGGCGGGGTGTTCCGACAGGATCTCGTCCACCTCCAGCGGGCTGATCTTCTCGCCGCCCCGGTTGATCAGTTCCTTCAGCCGCCCGGTCAGCCGCAGGTAGCCGTCCGCGTCGAGCACCCCCTGGTCGCCGGTACGGAACCATCCGCCGGTGAACGCGGCGGCATTGGCGTCCGGATTGTTCTCGTACCCGGCGGTGACGTTGCGGCCGCGGATCACCACCTCGCCGAGATCGCCCGCCGGCAGCAATGCGCCGTCCGGGTCCATGATCGCCACCTCCGGACCCGCCGCGATGCCGACGCAACCCGGATAGCGCGGCCGCGGCGGCAGCGGGTTGGAGGCCATCTGGTGCGCCGCCTCGGTCATCCCGTACGACTCCACCAGCGGCACGCCAAACGCCGCTTCCATCGCCGTCATCACCGGCCCCGGGAGGGACGACGAGGAGGACCGGATGAAGCGCAGCCGCCCCGCCTCGATCGCCGCCGTGTTGCGCGGCGCCAGTTCCAGGATGGTCTGGTGCATCGTCGGCACCGCCGTGTACCATGTCGGCCGTGCCTCGTTGAACCACGCGAAGAAGCGGAACGCGTTGAAGCCGGGCGAACAGAACACCGAACCGCCGGCCGCGAGACTGCTCAGGGTGCCGGCGATCAGGCCGTGGATGTGGAACAGCGGCATGATGTTGAGGCAGACATCGTCCGCCGTCAGCGCCAGGATGTCGCAGATATTGTAGGCCGACGCCGTGACGTTGACATGCCGCAGCGGCACGATCTTCGGCCGCGAGGTGGTGCCGGAGGTATGCAGCACCAGCGCGACATCCTCCGCGCCGGCGTCGCCCGGATACGCGACGGTGCCGTTCAGCCCGGGCGGCGGTTGCAACACGAACGCGCCGGCCGGGCCATCGGCTTGCGGCACGAGGTCCACCACCGGGATGCCGCGCGCCGCCGCCGCCTCGCGCGCCGGCGTTTCCGTGCCAGCCTGGACCACCAGGACGCGGGCGTTGAGATCGCCCAGATAGAATGCGAACTCATCGGTTTTGTAAGCGGGATTCAGTGGCGCCGTGGTCGCGCCGCAGGCGATCGTCACGAACGCCGCCGCCGCCTCCGGCCCGTTCGGCAGCACCAGCGCGACCCGATCGCCGCGGCCGACACCCATCCCGTTCAGGTCGGCCACGGTCCGGCGCGCGAGCGCCCGCAACGCACCGTGCGTCAGCCAGGGCTGGCCGGGCGCGCCGATGGCCGGAGCATCGGCGGCGCCGCGGGTCAGCAAATCCGCAACCGTGTCGGCTGGGTAGTCGGTCATCGCATCCTCCCGGTCATAGTCCGCAAAAGCATGAAGCATTCCGGCTGGCAAGACACGCGCCGCTGAACGATGTGATGCGACCCGGCGTTTCCCGCGGCGTTACGCCCCCGCACGACAACGGGAGCCGCCATGGCCGACGCCGGCGAACAATCGCCTCACCTGGACCAGAAGGAACAGCGCCAGGCGGCCGCCGGAGCGCCGATGGGCGCGCTGGTGATCCACGAGATCGTCCGCGACCAGGGCGAGGAGGAACTGGAACGCTCGTTCAGCGGCCTCGCCTGGTCCGGCGTCGCCGCGGGTCTTTCCATCGGCTTTTCGTTCCTGGTGCAGGCGACGATCCAGGCGAGGCTGCCGGACACCCCCTGGCGCCCTCTGGTCGCCGGTTTCGGCTACTCGGTCGGCTTCCTGATCGTGATCCTCGGCCGCCAGCAACTGTTCACCGAAACCACCCTGACCGCCGTCATACCGGCGCTGACCCGCCGCAGCCTGAGCACGATCATGATGACATTGCGGGTCTGGGCGATCGTCTTGATCGCGAACCTCGCTGCGACCTGGATCTTCGCCGGTATCGTCGCCATCCCCGGTCTGTTCCAGGCGCCGACAGTGCAGGCGATGGCGGAACTCTCCGCCCACACGATGGACGGAGCGTTCTGGCACACCGCCCTCACCGGCGGTTCGGCCGGCTGGCTGATTGGGCTGATGGTCTGGCTGCTGCCAGGCGCCGGGCCGAGCCGGCCGCTGATCATCATCCTGCTGACATACGTGATTGCGATCTGCCAGTTCCCGCACATCATCGCCGGATCGGTCGAGGCGGCCTACGGCGTCCTGACCGGCGCCGCCACGTTCGGCGACTATACCATCCGCTTCCTGGTGCCGACGATGCTCGGCAATGCCGCCGGGGGAACCATACTTGCGGCGCTGCTGAACCACGCCCCGCTCGCCGGCGAACTCAGGCCGGTGGATTAGTGCCGCGACCCCCGCGTGTGCTTAGGCGGCGCCCAAGAATGAGCGGAGCCGGGGGTCCGTCCCCCTTCCGTCATGGCCCGGCTTGTCCGGGCCACCCCCCGCCGCACGGTGCCGCGACAGGTGGCCCGGACGAGCCGGGCCATGACGCTTTAGGAAGCCGCCTCCCTGACGCGGTAATTTTTCGGCGTCCCCTTATTGCTCCGCGGACGCCGTGACCTTGGCCGCGCCGGGGCTTGTGCCAGGCTGATCGCCGGACCCGCCTGTGTCGGCCGGCCGCGCCGCGTCGCCGGGCAGCGTGCGCAAGCCGCGGGCCACCTTCCGCATCGCATACCAGGTGCGAAGATCGTTCTCCGTCACATACCCCTTCCCATCGACGTCGATGTTGGTGAAGTGCTTCGCCACGAGCTTGAAGCCGGTCTTGGCTTCCTCCAGCGTGAGATGGCCGTCACCCGCCACGTTGGCCTTGGCAAATCGCTGCTGCCACGTCATCCGCGCGTGCTGCGCCGCGGGGGCATCGGCCTTCGGCGGATCGTCCGCCAGCGCCGCCACGGCGACAGCCGGCAACGCCAGGGCCGACAACAGCGGCAGAACCAATAAACGACGCATTTTGCGCTTCCTGATCCGGTTGATGGTCAGGCGAGCCTAGCGGCGATGTCTTAAGGAAAGGTTAACCGGCGTCGGTAAAGTCAGGCCCCCGGTTGTCCGGAAACCGCCGGCCCTGCTCTTGCACCGCCTCAGCGATTGCCGTGGCAGCCGCATCGACACCGCCCGCGTCCACGTCGAGATGGGTGCAGGCGCGAGCCCGGTATCTGTCCGTCGTCGACAGCAGCACCCCCTTCAGACGCACCCGTTCCGCCAGGTCATCCGCGGTCAGCCCGGTTGCCCTCGTATCGAAAAACACCAGGTTGGTCTCCGGTTCCTCCACCGCCAACCCGGGTACCGCAGCCAGTCCGAGCGAAAGCCGGCGCGCATTCCCGTGATCCTCCGCCAGCCGCTCCACATTGTGGTCCAGCGCGTACAGGCAGGCCGCGGCACAGAGTCCGGCCTGACGCAATGAGCCGCCGAGACGCTGCTTCCAGCGCCACGCCTCATCGATAAACGCAGCCGATCCGCACAACACGGCGCCGAGCGGCGCGCCCAGCCCCTTGGTGAAATCGATCCAGACCGAATCGCAATCCGCCGCCATCTCCCGCGCCGGCACGCCGGAGGCGACCACCGCGTTCATCAACCGCGCGCCGTCCATGTGGGTCTTCAGCCCGAGTTCATGCGCTTCACCCAGCACCTCATTCAGCAGTCGCGCAGGCCAGACCGATCCGCCGCCGTCGTTGCAGGTCTGCTCGACCGCGACCAGGGTCTGCGGCGGAGCATTTCGCCGCTTCTCCCGCAGCGCTGCGGTCAGCGTCGCGCTGTCGAACATGCCGCGCGCGCCGCGCAGGCCCAGCACGACCGCACCCGCCAGGGCGCCGGGGCCGCCGCCTTCGTTGATGATGATGTGCGCGCTTTCATGCGCCAGAATCTCGTCGCCGGGGCGGCAATGCACCAGGATCGCGATCTGGTTGCACATCGTGCCGGAGGGCAGGAACATCGCCGCCTGCTTCCCGGTCAACGCGGCGACGCGGTCGCACAGCGCCGCCACGGTCGGGTCGTCGCCGTGCTGTTCGTCGCCCACCTCCGCCCGCATCATGGCGTCCTTCATCGCGGCGGACGGACGCGTCTGCGTATCGGAATAGAGATTCACCCGCACGGGCGGGAGAGTCGGATCCGGTCGAACGGGCGCATAAGCCATGTCAAACTCCTACGATCCCGGGGGTGGACCATAGACGTCGCGGGCGCGCTTGAGGAAGGCGTTCACCATCCGCCGCACCGCTTCATTGAAAACCACGCCGATGGCGGACTGCAGAAGCCGGCTGCGGAATTCGAAATCGACGAAGAAATCGACCTCGGTTCCGGTGCCGTGCGGCAGGAATTCCCACTGATTGTTGAGGTACCGAAAGGGCCCGTTTTCATAGGTCACCGTCACCCGCTTCGGTCGGTCGAGGCTGACCCGGCTGGTGAAGCTTTCCCGGAACGGTCCGAAGCCGATGGTCAGGTCGCCAATCAGGCCGTCCTTGGTTTGGTTGCGCACGCGCGAGGCCACGCACCACGGCAAGAACCGCGGATACTTGCCGACATCGGCGACGATGTCGAACAACTGCTCAGGGGAGTAGGAAACGACCCTGCGTTCAGCGTGGGTCGGCATCAGGCGCCGGGCTGATTCGGATTCGCATCCCGCAGCGCTTGCCTTGCATCGCGCAAGGCGGCGAAGTCGGCGTCGGCATGGTAGGAACTGCGGGTCAGAGGCGTGGCGGACACAAGCGGGAACCCTTTGGCGCGGGCCAAGGAAGCATATTCGGCGAACTCATCCGGCGTGACGAACCGATCGACCGCGGCATGCTTGATTGTCGGCTGGAGGTATTGGCCGATGGTCAGGAAATCGACGCCGGCGATGCGAAGGTCGTCCATCACCTGGCCGATCTCCGACCTGGACTCGCCCAACCCGACCATCAGGCCGGATTTCGTAAATATTCCCGGGTCGATCTGCTTGACGGTGTCGAGCAGGCGCAGGGACTGGTAATACCGCGCGCCGGGACGGATCGAGGGATACAGCCGGGGGACGGTTTCCAGATTGTGGTTGAACACGTCCGGCCGCGCTGCCGCGACGGTTTGCGCGCCGCCCGGCTTGCGCATGAAATCGGGGGTCAGCACCTCGATCGTGGTCTCCGGCGCGGCCGCCCGCACGGCGTGGATCACCGCCGCGAAATGGGCGGCACCGCCGTCCGCGAGGTCGTCACGGTCGACCGAGGTGATCACGACGTGCCGCAGCCCCAGCCTGGCGACGGCATCGGCCACCCGGTCGGGTTCATCCGCGGCCAGCGCGTCCGGCTGTCCGGTGCGGACGTTGCAGAAGCTGCAGGCACGCGTGCAGGTGTCGCCCATGATCATCATGGTGGCGTGCCGCTGCGACCAGCATTCGCCAATATTCGGGCAGGCCGCTTCCTCGCAGACCGTCACCAGATGATGGTCGCGCATCAGCGTGCGCGTCTCGTGATAAATCGGATGGGTCGGCGCCTTGACCCTGATCCAGGCCGGCTTGCGCTGGATCGGATTGTCCGGCCGGTGGGCCTTTTCCGGGTGGCGCGGCGCAACCGCCCCCGCCGCCGGGCTGTCCGGCGGAGCGTCTCGGCGGTGATCGATGGTCAGGCGGGTAACGGTCATGACGGGGCAGATGTGGACGGCACGCGCTCAACCGTCAAGCCGTTCCGCACAGCCGGGCGTGCCGGATCAAGCCCTCCCTCGCACGTATAAACCGCGGGTGGCGAACGCACGAACGGCGAGAATCTTGTTAAGTGGCTGCAAGGAATCTCCCCGGACGAGGCAGAGCGCGGTTATTTATGATTTAAAACAGTTTTTTTAGCATGGCGTGAGGGTCCCCAAAGGTCCTATGGTAGCCTGGATGTCATCAATTTCGGGGTGGCAGCAAGTCTGACGGGTTTAGCGACCGAGGGTTGCAGTCGCAGGAGAATCGATCCTTAATGGTATCTTTGTGCGACCTGACGATAAACTTTGCAACCGCCGGCAATAGCCTGGCTTATCTTGGGGGCGGGTGGGCCCGGTCGGAACCCGAATTTTCCTGGGCCGTCGGCGCGGAAAGTCACCTCGTGTTCCCGCGCCTCGAGCAAGCCGATGAGTACGTCCTGACGCTCGACGTCGTGCCGTTCGTTCACCTGCCCGAACTGCCCGGCCAGCGGCTCATCGTGTCGGTGAATGATACCGTTGTGGGCTCGACCGATCTATCGCGCCCGACCCTGCTTGGTTATCGCATCCCCGGGGTCCTCGCCCGCAGGTCGGACCGCATGCTGATCACGCTGCAGCACCCCGACGCGGCGCGTCCGAAGGATTTCGGCGATACCGAGGATGACCGCCCGCTTGCGTTCTCGGTGTCGGAGGCGAAGCTCTACCGTATCGAGGAACCGGACGTGGCGTCCCGGTTGCGTCTGCCGCCCGGCCTTATGCTGGGTCCCGCCAACGAACGCACGCTCGGCGCCCGCGGTCATGGCGACCTGACGGAATGGGTCCTGGCGCGCACCGGCCTGACCGTCCCGGAGATCGCCCTGAAGTTCGAATCGCTGGGAGAGAACTGCGAGTTCGGCCTGTTCCAGCGGCGCTGCGATTCCGAACCGCTCGGCCTGTTGCGGTTTTCCAGCACCTTCATGCGCAATCTGATCCGCGGCATCGACACCGAATTTGAAGGGCTGGGCGCGACCGAGGACATCGACCCGCGGCTGGAAGGCAGCCCCCGCAAGGAGTACATGATCCACGAGAAGAAGTACGGCCTCGTGTACCATACCTTCGTCTACGAGGGGCAGCGCAGCATCTGGCTGATGCGCGAACAGGAATCCGCCCGGTTGACCTTCCTCCGCCGCAAATTCATGGAGGAACTCGAGGCCGACGACAAGATTTTCGTCTACAAGTTCGGTGCGGCGGTGTCGGAGGAGGAAATCCTGCCGCTGCACATGGCGCTGAACCGGTACGGGGGCGCCACGCTGCTCTGGGTTGTCGAAGCCGAGCGCGATCGGCCCGCCGGAACGGTGGAGGTTCTCATGCCGGGCTTGCTGAAGGGGTACATCGATCGCTTCGCCCCCGCAGACAACGCCCACGACCTGTCGTTCGAGGGCTGGTTACGCGTGTGTGCCAACGCCTATGTCATGGCGCGCCTGGAGAAGTCGGTGTTGCCGGGCGAACGCCGGACCGGCGCGGCGGCCGCCATCGCGGGGACCATCGGCGCGTGAGGAAACCGCCTCAACTCGTGCGTCCCTCGGTCTTGCTCTACGATTGGGATAATACGCTGATCGATGGCTGGGCCGGAATCACCGCGGCGCTGAACGTTGTGTTCGCCGAATTCGGACATCCGCCGTGGACGAAGCAGGACACCAAGAACCGGGTCCGGGTGTCGTTGCGCGACAGCTTCCCGGTCATGTTCGGCGACCGCTGGGAACACGCGCGAGACCTGTTTTATGGCAGCCTGACCGGCCAGCACCTGGATCATCTCGCGCCGATGCCGGGCGCCGAGGCCATGCTGACCGCTGGCTCTTCATGGCCACAAGGCGTTGTCTCGAACAAGGCGGGGGCCTTCCTGCGGCGGGAGGTGACGCATCTCGGTTGGGACCGCTTCTTTGGTCCGGTCGTCGGTGCCGGCGATGCGCCGCTCGACAAGCCGGATCCGGCGCCGATTTTGCTCGCGTTGCGGCAACTCGGCCAGGATCCGGGGGTGTCGGTCTGGTATATGGGCGACACCGCGCTCGACATGAACGCGGCGCGGGCCGCCGGCGCCACCGCCGTGCTGATTGGCGATGCGGAGCACGACGGGGGAGTTGAACGAGCCGCTCCGGATATCCATTTCCCGTCTGCGCTTGATTTATGTACACGTTTACGTGACCTTGCGTGAAGAGGGTGTCCTGCTAAAAGGCTCTCTCCGACCGGCGGGCGTGCCACGAACCGCCGGGAACCGGGCTTTAACGCTGTCATATAAAAAAAGAAGGATTTGGCCGTGGCCAACGAGAAAGCGCAGAACGTTCAGGACGTGTTCCTGAACCACGTGCGGAAAAGCAAAACGCCGGTAACGGTGTTCCTTGTGAACGGTGTCAAGCTCCAGGGGATCATAACCTGGTTTGACAATTTTTCCGTTCTGCTTCGCCGGGACGGGCATACCCAGCTCGTCTACAAGCATGCCATCAGCACCGTCATGCCGGGGGCGCCGATCCAGTTGTTCGACGCGACCAAGGTTGAGGGTGCGGCGGCTCCTCCGCGGGAGCTGAGTTCCGTGACCGGGAACGACTGATCGCTACCTCAACTCACCATCCGCCGCCGGCTTCGGCCGGTCCTGAAGACGTGCCGCCGTCCACGGGGCCGACACGCGCTGCTGTCATCCTGCCCTGGGAACGCCAGGGCCGGGATGTCGCAGGTGCCGATCAGCCACGCGCCGCTGAGGCGCGGCTGGCGGAAGCTGTCGGGCTTGCCACCTCAATCGGCCTGATCGTGGTACATGAGGCGATTCTCCCGTTGCGGGCGCGGCGTCCGTCCTTGCTGTTGGGCGAGGGCCAGGTCGAGGCGCAGGGCGAGGCGATCGCCCGGGACCACGTGACGGTCGCGATCGTCGACGCGGCGCTCAGCCCGGTCCAGCAGCGTAACCTGGAACGCGCCTGGGGCTGCAAGGTGATCGACCGGACCGGCCTGATCCTGGATATCTTCGGTGAGCGGGCCGCGACGCGGGAGGGCACGCTCCAGGTCGAACTCGCGCACCTGGAGTACCAACGGTCGCGCCTGGTGCGGTCATGGACCCATCTTGAGCGGCAGCGCGGCGGTTTCGGCTTCCTCGGCGGCCCCGGCGAAACCCAGATCGAAGCCGATCGGCGGTTGATCGACGAGCGGCTGGTGCGGCTGCACAAGGACCTTGAAAAGGTCCGGCGCACGCGCGGGCTGCACCGGTCGGCGCGGCGGCGCGTGCCGTTCCCGGTGATCGCGCTGGTGGGCTACACCAACGCCGGGAAATCGACGCTGTTCAATGCGCTGACCGGGGCGGAGGTGACCGCGAAGGACCAGTTGTTCGCGACGTTGGATCCCACCATGCGCGGGTTGCGGCTGCCGTCCGGGCGGCGGGTGATCCTGTCCGATACGGTGGGCTTCATCAGCGAACTGCCGCACGAACTGGTGGAAGCGTTTCGCGCCACGCTGGAGGAAGTCTCCGAAGCGGACGTCATCCTGCACGTGCGCGACGCGGCGCACCCGGAGACGATCGCCCAGCGCGGCGACGTGATGAAAGTGCTGGACGACATGGTGGCGGACGGCAGCCTGGACGCGGACTGGCCGGAGCGCACGATCGAGGTCCTGAACAAGGCGGATCTGTTGGGCGGCGTGGAACACGTGCCGGTGCGCAACGGCGCGGTGGCGGTATCGGCGATCTCAGGGCAGGGCCTGGATGCGCTGAAGGCCGCGATCGACCGGCGCATCGCCGAGGGCATGGAAGTGGCTGACTACGACATACCGCCGCAGGACGGAGCGCGGCTGGCCTGGTTGTATCAGCATGGCGAAGTGGTGGAGCGCTCGGATGACGACTCTGCCGTGCATATGAAGGTGCGGCTGCTGCCGGCGGATCGCGCGCGGTTTGAGCGGCAGGAGCAGGTGCGATGACGATCAAGGTTGTCGTGTTCGATGCGTATGGCACGTTGTTTGACGTGCAGTCGGTGCAGGGCGCGGTCAGCGCGGCATTTCCCGGGCACGGCGGGTACATCACCCAGGTCTGGCGCCTGAAGCAGCTCGAATACTCGTGGCTGCGCTCGCTGATGGGGCGCTACGAGGACTTTCGTACGATCACCCGGGACTCGCTTGACTACACGCTCGGCACCCTCGGACTGACGGCGCATGAGGCGCAGCTCGACCGGATCGTCGATGCCTATAACACGCTGTCGTCCTACCCCGAGGCATCCGAAGCGCTTGGCGCGATGCAAGGGTATCGGCTGGCGATCCTGTCCAACGGCAGCCCGGCGATGCTGGATGCGGTGGTCCGCTACAGCGGGCTGGACAAGCTTCTGGAGACGGTGATCAGCACCGATGCGGCCAGGGTCTACAAGCCCGACCCGCGTGCGTATGCGCTGGTGGAGCAACGGCTCGGCTGCCGGCCGGACGAGGTGCTGTTCGTATCGTCCAACGGGTTCGACGTCGCCGGGGCGCGCAGTTTTGGCTTCAATGTTGCCCATATCGAGCGGGTGTCGCCCGGCAATTTGCGGCAGGAGCTGGGAAGCGCCGGGATCATCGGTCCGGCGACGATGTTCCGGGCGTTGCGGATGCAGTCCGAGGCTTTGGGCTACGCCCCGAACGCAGTGGTCAGTTCGCTGGTGGCACTGCCCAAGCTGATCGAGTCGTTGAGGGGTTAGGACGCGAGCACATCCGGCAGGGCCACGTGACGCAGATCCAGCGCGCTGGCGACCGCAATATGCGTGACCTGGCCGTCGTGAACATTCAGCCCCGCGGCGAGATGCGAGTCATCCTGCATCGCCTGCCGCCACCCCTTCCCCGCCAGCGCCAGCACGAACGGCAGCGTCGCGTTGGTCAGCGCGAAGGTCGAGGTTTTCGCCACCGCGCCGGGCATGTTGGTGACGCAATAATGGACCACGCCGTCCTGCACGAAGGTCGGACTGGAGTGCGTCGTCGGCCGGCTGGTCTCGAAGCAGCCGCCCTGGTCGATGGCGATGTCCACCAGCACCGAGCCAGGGCGCATCCGTCGCACCATCTCCCGCGTCACCAGCTTCGGCGCCGCCGCGCCCGGCACCAGCACGGCCCCAATCACCAGATCCGCCGACAGCACCGCCTGCTCGATCGAGGCGGTGGTGGCGAACAACGTCGTTGCCCGGGCGCCGAACTGCAGGTCGAGTTCCTTCAGGCGTTGCAGCGACTTGTCGATGATGGTGACGCTCGCCTCCAGCCCCACCGCCATGCGGGCGGCGTTGGTGCCGGCGACGCCGCCGCCGAGCACCACGACCTTGGCGGGGGGCACACCGGGGACGCCGCCGAGCAGGATGCCGGCGCCGCCTTGTTCATGCTCGAGGCAATGGGCGCCGACCTGGATGGACATGCGGCCGGCAACCTCGCTCATGGGGGCGAGCAGCGGCAGGGCGCCGGTGCGGTCAGTCACCGTCTCATAGGCGATGCAGGTGGCTTTGGACCGGATCAGGCCGTCGGTCTGCGCCTTGTCGGCAGCGAGGTGGAGGTAGGTGAACAGGATCTGGCGGGGGCGCAGCAGGGCGATTTCCGGCGGCTGGGGTTCCTTGACCTTGACGATCATGTCGGCGGCGTCGAACACCTCCGGCGCGGTGGCTTTCACGGTGGCGCCGGCTTGCGTGTAGGCTTCGTCGTTGAAGCCGATGCCGATGCCGGCGTCGTGCTGGATGATCACCTGGTGGCCGTGATGCACGAGTTCGCGCGCTCCGGCCGGGGTGAGGCCGACGCGATATTCGTGAGTCTTGATCTCCTTCGGAACGCCGATCTTCACTGGGTTGCTCCCGGCTGGTGTCCTTACGATGTCGGTCCGGGGCCCCGGATTGCAAGACAAACAGAGGTGGGGGAATGACGTCTGTCGATGCACTGAAAGCCTCCGTCCGCGTGTGCATGTTCGACCAGTACGGCACGATCGTGGACATGCAGGGCGGCCTGCGGGAGGTCGCGGCCGGGTTCCTGCGGGCGAAAGGCTCGGACATCGACCCCAATGCGTTCGTGACGTGGTGGCGGCGGACGCATTTCGAGAACTCGATGATCGACGCGCTGCTTCAGCTTCAGCATACGCCATACCGGGAGATCGGGGTGCTGTCGGTGCGCCAGGTGATGGACCGGGCCGGGATCGCGCATACCGAAGCGGAGGCGCGATCCCTGGTCGCCGCCATCGAGCGGCTGCAATGCTTCCCGGAGGTACCCGCCGCGCTCGATCGGCTGCGGCGGCGTTACCGGCTGGCAGTGCTGTCGAACGGCGACCCGGACATGCTCGAGGCGGCGCTGCCGCATCACGGGGTGGCGTTCGACGCGGTGATCTCGGTGGCGGAGGCGAACGCATTCAAGCCGGCCCGGGCGACGTATGAGATGGCGGCGCGGCGGATGGGCGTCGGGATCGAGGCGGTGCTGTTCGTGGCCAACCACGAGTTCGACTGCGTCGGCGCCAAGGCAGCGGGGATGCGGACGGTGTTCGTCGATCGGCGTCGGCGGCCGTTCGCCCGGTGGGCGTATCAGCCGGATCTGGTAGTGGGCAGTATGACGGAGTTAGCGGAGGTGCTGGGGTAATCTGCCCGGGCGCGTGGTGATGGTGCTGCTGGAGGGGATTGAACTCTCGACCTCTCCCTTACCAAGGGAGTGCTCTACCACTGAGCTACAGCAGCGCCGGGGCGGAAACGCCCGTCTCTCTAGGCTTTCGCGCCGGCGCGCGCAACCCCTTCCAACGGATACCGGCGAGAACAGACCGGGAAAATACCCATACGGCTGGCACGAATCTGACACACCCGTCCGGCCTCGTTCTCGTCTGGTACCGCGACGCCGCGGTCGATCCAAAGCCAAGCCAGACCCGCACCGGCACGCCATTCAGGCATCCTCGTCCCCGAGGAACGCCGCCGGACCGATGAGCGGGGCAGGGGCATGTTGCAGGCGCCCGACCCATGGCGGCGCCTGACGACCGCTTCCATCCGGCCGTCCGAGTCCATCACGCGATCTGCCGGAAATGCGGGCCCCATCTTTGTGCCTGACGTTCGCCTCAACATGGGCCGGTCAAACCGACGTGTGATCGAAGAAGCCGGCCCGACGGTTCAGATTCCGGGAGACGGGAGTTTTGCGCCACCCCGTGTGTCACGCATTCAAGGTTTTGCCGATTCTTTTTTCACCGCCCGGCGATCATCCCTCGGGACAGCCCTGGCCCCGATTTTCCTGATCATCCGTCACACCCTGAGAACCGCACGCTTCGTGTGCAGGTAGCGCATTCCAGGCGCACAGGATGCCGCATGCTCCATTCGTTCCTCGCCGACGTGACCGACCCCCGAGGGGTCCTCCTGCCTGCGCGGATCAGCGAGGCCATGCGCATATCGATGGCCCGACTCGCCCGATGTCGCCCGGATCGCCAAGGTCCACCGCAACAACCTATATCATCACCCGGAATCCCCGGCCGTGCAGGCTCGCCTCGGCGAGGTCGCCAGGGTCATCGCAACCGCGTCCGACCTTCTCGGCGGCGACACCGCCAAGCCGATCGTGTGGTTCCGCCATCAGCCTCTGTCCGGATTCGAAGGACGGACGGCCGAGGAGCTCTATGCCGAGGGACATACGCAGGCTGTTCTCGCGCATCTGGAAACCTTGGGCGACGGTGACTATGCCTGAACTCGCCGCCGACAAGCGCCGTCCTCGACCGGTTCTGGCAGATGCTGCCTCCGAAATGGGCGAATGATCCACCTGGCGGCACGGGCGCGGCGTCACGCGGCGCGCGGCACAATGCACCGGCGAAGCAATTGCGCTTCGCGCTCGACTATCTTTGTGAAAAGTGGACCATGTTCCTGCGTCCCGCCAAGCGCGACTCGGTGGAGCGACGTGCCGCGGTCCGGCCCGGGGCAGCGCTTCGGCCGGAACCGGCAGGACCGCAAGACCGTGGTCGCAAGTGCATTCCGCCGCTTTCCTTGCCCGTCAGCCCGAAAACGTGCGGGTATTGCTCGCAACCTTCTCGACGACGCTCGCGAAGGCGATGAAGGTTAAGCTCGGCCCGGCCATCGCTTTCGGCTGACCGAAAGGCTTGAGGTGGTCGCCGTCTGGCAGTTGCCGAACTGGGACGCATATCGCGATGTATCAACTCAAGGCTCGCCCGGACAGCTCGCGTCGGCAGCAGTCAGCGGGAGGCACTTTTGGCGATTTTTCCATGCGCCAGAGCGCTGCCGCGAGAACGGGTCGTCCGGCGAGGTATTGGCGACAGCCTTTCCGGAGGCCAATCGGCCGCTTCGGTAGTTTCAGTTGACGACGCATGAGACAAGTTCCGCGCGTCCGACTAAATCCTTGGCGGCACGGGTGTTCGAGGGTGCCCGGTCCGCACGCCAGCTACGCGACGGCGTTGTGACGTGGTTCGGCAGATTCGGGCGATGCGCAACCGGCGATCCTTTCAAGCGCTACGACACATCAGGTTGACGGCCTGTCGCGGGTTGGGATCGGCTCTGAATCCTCAGCGGCTCGGGGAATGGATAGAGACCCATCATCCACACTCTCCGACGCGCCATCATCGGATGAGCTCCGGGTATCCTCGATTTCGGCTGTGGCGTCCGGGAAAGTCTCGACAAGGTTTGCCAGCGCAGTCGCACACCTTGCCTTGATGGCATCCGCGCACTCTTTCAGAATGCGGTGATCACCCGCGGGCATGCGGCGTACTTGGTCTGCTGCCTCATCGACCTTTGCGGCAACTATGTTCGCAAGCTCCGACACGCGGCGCACCAACGCCGTGCCGTTGATGCCGCATTCCTCGGCCATGCGGCGCCAATGGCGCGCTGCAATGTATTTTCCTCGGTTTTTCTTGGCAATGTCTTGAGCCATATTTTGCGTGACACTCGGCCAGACCGAGCCACACATCAGATCATAGAGCGGGGCTAAAGTGACGCTGCGCCCCACAAGGAGCAGCGAGTAATTTTTCGCATGCGAATCAACATTTGTCAGCAGGACGTTGAGCACGATGGCATCGCGGAGGCGGAGAATGTCGCCAGCTTGCATGTGCCTCCTGACGAGACCGAAGAAGTCCTTGATGCCGGGGCCTTTCACGCCGGTCTGATTGTGCTCGTACTTCGCCCCTGGCGGCTTGCCGAGTGCCTGGCAGAAATCCTCCTGGTGCAGCCTCAGTCGCCGATCGGCGCGCTGGACGCGATCATAGCGCTTCACGAGCAGATAGTGCCGATCGGCGGCCTTGCCGGTCGTTACCTCGGAGACGTTGATGCCCAGCATTCCGGCCAGGACCATGCATAAAGCTTCGTTATGGACGCTGCCGTCGAGCCGGGCGACGTCCGGCTTCAGAATATGGGTTGACGGAGCGCCGTTGAGCGGAATTGCCAGCTTGCCGTCGATCATGGCCACGGGCAGTTTCTCCTGCGCGCCAGCCAGGCTCATGGATACGCCCTCCTCGCCCGCCAGGAACGGTTTGGCCGGGAGTTCGGCGATGATTTCGAGCCAACGACTGCTCGTCGGGTATCGGACGATAGTCGGACCCGTTCGTCGCCCGCGGGCCGCCGAAACTGAGCGCGCCCGCGGTATCGCGTCCGACCCGGGTTATCAGCCCCAGAACGTCCTGCGGTGCGACCCCGAGATTGCGGCCGATGACGGGGAGCGCATTGCCCTCGGGAAGCAAATTCATCAGCCACGGCACGAGCGTGTCCGCCGGGATCAGCCCTTCCCGAAGCGGCATCAGAACCGAAAGCGGAAATGCGCTGCCTCGGGCCAGCCATACAGGGTCATACGCGAAGGTCAGCCCTTCCTCGGCCGCCTGGATTCGGCCCACCAGGGTGCTTTCATAGAAAACTGGAACTTCGTCGCTCATGGCGTCCTGCCCGGGAGATCGGCCAAAGGCGGCAAATCGTCGTCATCCTCCGGGGGATGCTCCATGATCCGGCCATCAACCAGATTGATTCCGAGGGCATTGGCGACGGCGAGAGCCTTGCCGAGTTGGCAGGTCGGCTTGCCAGCTTCCAGGTCGACGATGAAGCGCTCGCCGGTGTCGACCGCTGCGGCCAGATCGCGCTGACTGAGGTGAGCGGCGCGCCTCCTTTCGCGTATCATTCGACCAAATTCCGCCGCGTCTCTCATCACGTTCTCTGTCTTACCGAACGGGAAGATAGAGGGACCAAGCGCAGATGACAAGGGCCATCTTCCCGAACGGTAAGGTTTCCCGTTTCGACATCGGCATACATATAAATCTTACCGTACGGGAAGACTGATTGCGAATTTTGCGAAGGCAATGTCATTTCATCCCGCCCGGTAAGACCACCGTGGACGTCTTTGGGCCTTTGATGTCATGTCCGGCGGCGGCCTGTCCGACCTCTTCGGCTTCCCGACAGCGTTATGATCGGGTCCGGTAAATTCGGGCGATGGCTTTCTCCGGGATCTCATGGGCTGACGAACGGCGATGTGGCCAACGCGGCGGGTCGGGCTACGACTTCGCCAATCTGCGGTCAAAGGCGCTCCACAGATAGGGCGACGTCGTCCCGCTCAGCGAATTGGTGAACTTCCACCTGATTTCGCCCCCAACAGGGGAAAGAGAGGCGCTGCTGAACCGTGCGGTGGTCCAAGGACTTGACCCGTCAAACATGGCGAAGGATTTGCGGGCTGGTCGGTTCTAAGGGGGCATGACCAAATTTGCCGGATACCCGGATTATGACAACCCACCTGACCCCGACGCTTTCGGAGCGAGCGCGGCCACTGCCTTGCGAACCAATCCTTCCTCGGTGACTGGCTCGTGCAGCAATTGCCGGGTGCCGTCGTCGCCGCGCACGCCCACGAACAGCACATAATCCTGCGGCAAGTCGGCGCATTGCAGATCCGGGGGCGCCTGGCTGCGGCCGACGCCGGCAAGCCGGGCAACCGCTTGGTCGAAGGCTGACCGGCGGCCCCGGCGCGTCGCTGCGCCCGTCTCGGGCGGCAGTTCCCGCACCCGCTTAAGACAGGCCTCAATACCACCCTCCGCCTGAATGAAGGTCGCGATCGCCTCGGCTTTCGGTTCGATCCCCTTACGTGCCGCCAGGTCCAGCACTGAGGCATATTTGCTTGCTTTGCGCCGATCGTTTGTTACCACCAGCTTGGCGATGACCGTGTAGATCGAACTCCTCTTGGTCGCGCGCACGCTCTTCTCGGCCGCGAAGCGCGTCAGGGCCTGATGGTCGTTGCCGACGGCCGCGGCGAACTCGGCGAGGCGGCCGATCGCACGATACAGGCTAAGGTCGGTCCGCGCCCGGGCTGTCTCCCAGCGACTGAAGGCCTCACAGCTTTCGCAATACTGCTTGTCCAATGCCATACGCCGGCGCGTGTCTATGACATCTGCATCCTCCGCTGCCGCGGAGGTGCTTGGCTCGGACGGACGGGCTTTCGCCCGGTTACGGGGCTTTCTCATGCGCCGCATCCTGCCACGGCTGCTGGATTTGAGGGAAGTTGTCGCTTAACGCGACAAATGCCGTGACGCCCTGGGATCACGGCTGAGCCTTCTGCGCCGAGGCGACGCATCAATGCCCTGGCACCGGCACCTTCGATGGCTGGGTTGCGCCCAGGTCGGTCGTTCAGCCAATTGTTGTTGGTTGTCCAAAGCAGACGTACCTTCCGCATGGGCTGCTCCCGCCATCGGTCAGGCGAAGGGGTCGAGTGCTGCTTTTCCACAAATTTTCTAACCAGGCAGTCACCGCGAACCGTCCTCTGTTGAATTGTGATTGTAATGCGTAGCATTACACGCTACACATCGTATATGTCGATCTCTTCCTCCCCGAGCCACCCAGGCGTTTGGATTCGGACAAATGTCCTTCCGCCCGGTCTCTCAGTCACCCAAGCTTCAAAGCGTCTTGGTGTGAGCCGCCCAACACTCTCTAACTTCCTGAATGGGAAGGCTTCGCTCTCGGCCGACATGGCGACTCGGCTGGCGAAAGCCTTTGGTGCGGACGCGTCCGCGCTGCTCCAGATGCAGGCCGACCACGATCGAATATTGGCGAGGGGCCGGGAGATGGGCATAGCTGTCAGAGCGTACACCCAGAGCGTCCTCGCGATCACGGCAATGCAAATCGAGGCGTGGGCGGAGCGCCTTACCAGCCGCGCCGAGCTAGCAGTGCTTTTGCGCCGTCTTGTAAATTCTACCGGTGAGGCGCTTAGCCGGGTGGACTTTCCCGGCCACGAGAACTCTCAGCGACACGGGTGGGATGGCATGGTCACTGCCGGTGCCGCCACCGCGTGGATCCCGCTCGGCGAATCCGGCTGGGAGTTTGGAGTGACCGACGACCCTCGGACCAAGGCTGAAGGTGACTACAACGCGCGGACAGGGGAGGTCCGACTCGCGGAGCGCGAGCAAACGACTTTCGTCTTTGTGACACCCCGGAACTGGCCCGCTAAGAAGGCTTGGGAAACCGCGAAGCGGACAAAGGGCGAGTGGAAAGACGTCCGGGCGTTTGACGCGAGCGACCTCGAACAATGGCTCGAAACTTCGGTGGCCGCGCAGGCGTGGCTAGGTGCGGCCCTCCCGCTGCGTGCCGAGGGTATTGGGTCGCTCGATGCCGAATGGAAGGCGTGGTCGGAGGTGCCGGAACAGCCAGTGCCGCCGCTACCGAAGTCGCTTTTCCAGCCTGTGGCCGAGATGGCTGGGCGGAAGCTCGCGGAATGGTTGGCCCGACCAGTCGAGCGCCCGTTTGTAGTCGCGTCGGACTCCTGTGAAGAGGCGCTCGCTGCCCTTGCGTGCGCTTGCGAAACGCCGGCACCAGCAGCACTCGAACGCCGGGGATCGCGCGATAGTCGTGCGCTCGGCCGAAGCTCTGTCAAAGGTAATAGCGGCCTCGAATCCGCGGGCAATTATTATCATTGCCTCCCGCGATGCCGAAGCGGCTGCCGCCGGGACGCACCGCAACCGGCACACAGTGATCGTAAGTTCCGGGAGTCCGGCAGGGGTCTACATTGACGTTGCTGTCGGCCTTGTGGAGGAAGCGGTGTTCCGCAACTCGCTATTTGCAATGAGCTTCGACGGTCCCCGGGTCGAGCAACTTGCCCATGAATCCGGATTATCACGGACAGTGCTTCGGCGCCGTCTATCGCCTGTGCCGGCAATTCGCAACCCGCGCTGGGCCAACGACCTTTCTATCGCGCGAAAAGTCGTTCCCCTTATGCTCGTCGGCCACTGGAACTCCAGGACGCCCGCCGACCAAGCGGTCCTTACGGACCTGTCGCGTATTCCATACTCTGAAGTAGAGACTGCGGTCGCTGACCTCGTCGACATGGAAGAAAGCCCCATTTGGACCGTCGGCGAAGTCCGCGGCGTTGTATCAAAGATTGACGCGTTCTACGCGGTCGCAGCACGGATGACTGGCGACGATCTCGATCGTTTCCTGAAGGTCGCACAGGTCGTTCTGTCCGAGACCGATCCGAGTCTTGAACTACCCGAGGACCGGCGTTGGGCATCAGCCCTCTTTGGCAAGTCGCGCCAGCACTCCGCGCTTCTACGAGCGGGTCTTTGCGAGACACTCGTTCTTCTTGCCGTTCACGGCAACGGCCTCATCCGTGAGCGTCTTGGGATCGATGTGGAGGGGCGCGTGGACGACCTCATCAGGTCGCTCCTGACCCCGCTGGATGGGCCGACATGGCAGTCGCAAGAGGAAGACCTGCCTAGTTATGCTGAGGCTGCGCCGTCGGTCTTTCTGGACATATTGGACGAGGATATCCGGTCACCGGACCCGAAGGTGCATGCGCTGATGACGCCGGCGGGGAGCGCTTTGTTCTCCTCGCCGGCGCGGACGGGGCTTCTCTGGGCACTCGAAACCCTTGCCTGGAACCCGAGGTGGCTTCCCCGAGTGGTAGATCTTCTCGGTCGGCTCTCAGAGATTCCGCTGAAGGACAACTGGACAAACAAGCCCGAAAACTCGTTGCAGTCGATCTTCCGCGCGTGGATGCCGCAGACGGCGGCGTCGATTGACGATCGCCTTGCTGCCCTAGAGAGTCTCGTTCGGCGGCATCCCGAGGTGGGCTGGCGCGTCTGCCTCGCGCAGGTCCAGCCCGGGCCACTCTTCGGCGACTACAGCGCACGTCCCCGGTGGCGTTCTGACGCAACCGCAGCAGGCGAGGTGGTGGACGATGCCGAAGCAGACCTCACCCGACGGCGGGCGCTCGATCTCATGCTCGGATGGCCGTTGCATAACGAGCGAACGCTTGGCGATCTGGTTGATAACCCGGCCCTCCCGTCGGCCGAACAGGAGAAAGTATGGGATGCCGTAATGCGTTGGTCCGCTTCAGGAGTGCCCGAAGAGGCCAAGGCATCGCTCTGCGAGCGAATTCGTCGCGCAACGATGACCCTTCCGGGGAAGCAGCGGCGGCACGCGAACGGCGTTTCGCCGCGGGCCATTGAAGCCTATGATGCGCTCACTCCGACTGACGCCGTCCTCCGGCACCGATGGCTCTTCGCTGAGCGCTGGGTCCAGGAGTTGGTCGCCGAGTTGGAGGTCGAGGAGATGGATTTCGAGGCGCGAGATCAACGTGTCAAAGTGCTCCGAGCCGAGGCGTTGCGCGACATCTGGCGCTCGGTCGGCTTTGAGGGTGTCCTGCGCTTGTGCGCCTCAAGTGGTGCTCCGGACTTGATCGGACATCACCTCGCCTGCCAGGTGCTGACGAGCGAGGAGACAGAAGACGTCGCGCGACGGATCGGCGAAGTCGCGCCGGCCGCCGACTGGCGAATTGGCGGATGTTTGTTCGGCCTTCTCGCAGCAATGAGCGCTGATACTAGAGCGACACTCCTCGAAAACGTCGTTGACGAGGCCCGTGTGTGCAGCACTTCTGCGATGCAAGTTGCCGACGCGCTGCTGCACTATGCGCCATTTGAGGCAGCAACCTGGGCGCTCGTGGACCGTCTACCGGAAACTGGACAAACACGGTATTGGCGCGAGGTCTCGATCCCATCTCTCTTCCAGCAAAGCCCGGAGGAGATCGAGCGGGTGATCGACGAACTCCTCGGCGTCGGGCGGCCTAGAGCCGCCTTAAATGCAGTGGAAATGGTCTTCAAGAAGGTCGCGACCGGCCGAATGGTACGCCTCCTGCGGGAGGCGGCGACAAATGGGTCAGAGCCGACAGGTCAGCAACAAATCCGGGCTCACGCCATTTCCGATGCATTATCGGATCTATCACGGCGAACGGACGTTACCCAGGATGACCTTGTGCGCCTCGAGTTCTTGTACTTTGAGTTCCTGGCACACACAAAGCACGGCATCAGGAACCTTGAGAATGCGATCTCGACGTCCCCGGAGCTCTTCGTCCAACTGCTCGCCCTTACGTCCAAGCGCGATGATGGCGGTGAAGACCCGCCGGAACTGCGTCCCGGTAACGAGGGGTCTCGGGAAAAATTGACGACCGTCGCTTACCGAGTGTTGGACAGCGCGAAACGCCTTCCAGGAACGGATGCAGATGGCAGGATCGACTTGGAGAGGTTGCGCCTATGGGTCATTACGGCGCGCAAGCTGGCCCAAGGCTGCGCCCGCGCACATGCCGGAGATAGCCGAATTGGGACGTTGCTTGCGGCCGCCGCAGCAGGTGACGACGGCATTTGGCCCCCAGAGGCGGTCCGCGAGATTCTAGAGGAATTCGGAAACGACGTGATGGCGAGGGGGTTACGAAGAGGTCGATACAACGCTCGCGGCGTGGTTTGGCGAGCCACTGGGGGTAACCAGGAACGAGATCTCGTTGACCAGTATCGAGGATGGTCGCGGCGCATCGCTAACCGGCATCCTTTCACGGCTCGGGTGCTCGAGAGCATGGCATCCACTTACGATGGCGAGGCACAGTGGCAGGACCGCCGGGAGGAGCTTCAGCGGCGTGTTCGTCGGTAAGGATAAGGGCGCTCGCGGTAGCAACGAGAAAAATCCGAGACATGTGCGCCGGTCGTCATGCGACATCGGGTTGGTATCTGACAAAGTGTCAATCCACAGCAGCGTCCGCGTTTCCAGTTCGAGCAACTCAAAGCTGCCATTCAGGTTTCGTGAAGAGTTTCGGATGCCGCTTGGCGTCCGAAAGTCCGCGAGGAACGAACCCGCGGTGTCCGGACCGAGGCTTATGGGGATTTGAGAAATTGGCTGTGCCAGGGGTGATGGGTTTGGTGTTCACCGCGCTCTCCGGGATCGCCATTCCGGAGGTCTTGGCGGGCGATCGGGGTACTGATCCGAGGCCACGGGCAGGTAAAGTCGCTGATGACGTCTTGGATCTGGGTGCTTGACGGTATGGGTATGGCGATGGGTACATAGCGTATCGATGGCCGTACCAGTGAGGCAACGACATGGCGTGGGCATGAGCCGTGCCGGGTCATGGCGTCATCGTCCCGGTTGATGCGGGACAAACCGGCGGCGCGCGCGGCTGCATCCAGCGCCGGAAGGTTTCGATGATGATCATGCGTCCTCCGCAGCACGGACAAGGCGGTCGCAGCTCCGTTGGTTCGACCGGCTCAGCGGCGTCCTCTACCTGCGGCACCGAGAGCAGCGCACGGGCACGTGCGACATTGGCCTTGCGGCCGGCGCTCGCGAGCAGGCCATAGTGGCGAATGCGGTGGAAGCCCTTCGGCAGCACGTGCAGCATGAAGCGCCGGATGAATTCGTCCGCCACCAGCGTCATCGTGCGATAGCGCTCGGCACCGTCACGTCGATAATCCTTGTAGCGGAAGGTGACCCCGCCCTCGTCGAGCGAGATCAGCCGGCGGTTGGAGATGGCGACGCGGTGTGTGTAGCGCGACAGATAGGCGAGCACCGCCTCCGGCCCGCCAAAGGGTGGCTTCGCGTAGACCACCCAGTTCTTCTGCCGCAGCCGCGCGATGAGGTGCGTGAAGGCGCGTTGCTCGCGCAACCCGGTCTGGTCGCCGAAGAAGGCGAGCCGTCCGGTGGTGTGAAGTTCAAGCAGCCGCGTCAGGAACAGGCGGCGGAACAGTTTGGACAGGACACGAACCGGCAGCAGAAAGGCCGGCCGGGACGACACCCAGTGCGTGCCGTCCAGCGAGATGCCGCCCCCCGGCACGATCATGTGGATGTGCGGATGGTGCGTCATCGCCGAGCCCCAGGTGTGGAGCACGGCGGTGATGCCAATGCGCGCGCCAAGATGACGCCGGTCGGCGGCGATGGTGAGCATGGTCTCCGACGCCGCCCGGAACAACAGGTCGTACATGACCGCCTTGTTGTAAAAAGCGATGTCGGCAAGTTCGGCGGGAATGCTGAAAACGACGTGGAAGTATCCGACCGGCAGCAGGTCGGCCTCGCGCTCGGCCAGCCACATGCGTGCGGCGCCGCCCTGACACTTGGGGCAATGCCGGTTGCGGCAGCTGTTATAGGCGATCCGCTGGTGGCCGCAGTCCTCGCAGGCCTCGACATGACCGCCCAGAGCCGCCGTGCGGCAATGCTCGATCGCCGACATCACCTTGAGCTGATGCAAGCTCAGGTGCCCGGCCCGGGCGGCCCGATAAGCGGGGCCGGCAGCACGGAGAATGTCGGCGACCTCGAGTGAGGCGCGCACCGCCTCAGCCGGTGGGTGCGATCTCTCCGGCCCTGAACATGCCGAGCTTGTCGAGCGGGCTGGTCACGGTGCGCACCGTTCGGGTCGCGACCTTGGTGTAGAAGGCGGTATTCTCCAGCTTCGCGTGCCCGAGCAGGACCTGGATGACGCGGATATCAACACCGTCCTCCAGGAGATGGGTTGCGAAACTGTGGCGCAGCGTGTGCGGCCCGACCCGCTTGGTGATCTCCGCGGCCTGTGCCGCCTCGACGACGATGCGATGGAGTTGCCGGGTGCTGATCGGCTTCACGGCGTGCTGTCCCGGGAACAGCCAACCGTCGCGATGCATCACGCCCTGTTGGCGCCCGACCTTCCACCACTCGCGCAGCAGGGTGAGCAAATCCGCCGGGAGCATGGCATTGCGATACCGGCCACCCTTGCCACGCTCGACCCGGATCAGCATGCGCTCGCTGTCGATATCGGCGACTTTGAGCGCCGCGACCTCAGCCACACGCAGGCCAGCGCCATAGGCGACCGACAGGGCCGCTTGATGCTTGAGGCTGGTGGTCGCGTTGAGCAGTCGTGCGACCTCGTCCCGGCTCAGCACCACGGGCAGGTTACGCGGATGCACTGCCCGAATCAGCTTGCGCGCTAGGTCAGGCCGGTCGATCGTGTGCGTGAAGAAGAACCGCAACGCCGAGACGATGCTGTTCATGGTCGGCGTCGGCACGCCGGCCGCGCGCTGCTCGATCTGGAAGCGGCGCACGTCGTCCGCCGTCGCCGTATCAGGCGAGCGCCGCAGGAAGGTTGCGAAGCGTCCGACGTCGCGAATGTAGTTGCGCTGTGTCTCAGGCGAGAACCGGCGCAGGTTCATATCGTCGATCAAACGTTGGCGCAGCGGGCTGATCGGGCGGTCGATAGTTGGATCGGGCATCGGGAGTTCCTCTCATGATGAAGGGAACTCCATGCTCGAGAGGCAACTGCGCCTCGCTCAAGACCTCATCGAAAACGCGAACAAGTATTGAGGTCCAGGGGCTCGGCCCCTGGCGGGGTTTGGGGCAGCGCCCCAACCTTGCTTGCTTCGTCGGTCAATGGCTCTCGGGTGCCGGGTATAACTCATCCCCCAGCACCAATCCCGCGCAGCGGGTTCGTTCTCCGGCCGGTCCCGGACGTTCGGCCGCATCGCGTCGAAGCCCGACGATGGTCGAAAACGGCCGACCTTCGCGCTTGGCGATAACGACAGACGGGTGGCGCGTCGCCGCCGAAGCCCTTTCGGAGGATCAGCCTGGCATCGCAACAAGGAGACGACGCGGAATTGGCGGTATCCAACGACGGTTGTCGCCCCCGTTTGCGTCCACCCCAATTCGCTCCAACGGGATCGGCGAGGCGTAACGGTGCCTTTTCGGCGCCTCGCGTCTGGAACGGGGCCTTGCCTGTGGTCTGATCCGAATATCGTGGCGACCACGAAACTCACTCGGCGCGCTTGGAGCCATGGAGAGTAACCGTCAGAGCCTCGAGAGCAGGTTGGACCTTGTCCCAAGGAGGCTCCGGCTGTCCCTCCTTAAACATGCCCGTCGCAAGCAACAATATCTCAAACTCCTCCTGTTCGCGCCGCCTTTCATCATCGGCAGGCAGATAGCGCGACTTGAAATAGATCGGCGTCGACTGGGGCTCGCGCCGATCCGCGCTGACCTTCAGCCGCCCGAGGTCCACGCGCGCGGTCTCCATGATGAACGGCACCGGCTGCTCGATATCGTCACAGACAACCATCGTGACACGCGGTGCCTCCAGGTCGATGTCAACAAAGTCGGCAGCCTCCACGCCACCTTGAAGCACCTCTGCGCAACCGACCATGACCCGAAGGCGCGCCGGAAGTCTGGGGAGAACGGCGGAGCGGAACCGGAAGGCTTTTTCCGCCCTCATGCCCCCGAGTCCGCCCGCCGCAGCCGCGGCGGCATCCGCCCTCACGCCCGCGCGGTCGCCTGCTGCGAACAGAAGGCGCCTTGCTTCCTCCAATCCGACTGCATGGGACCCGAAAAACGCTCGTATGTCGGACTGGAGCGACCGTGGAAGCGTCTTGTACTTCGGCGCTCCGGGAACAAGGCTTAGCGCCAGGTGCACCAGCAGATCCTGGCGGCGTGTCTGCGCGGCCTGATCGAATTCGCCGTCACCGGCCAAATCGTCCTTCAGCAGTTCCAGAGCACGCTGGACCCGCACGCGCTCCGCCGACAGGGCAGACAGATGGTCGGCCGCCAGCTCGTCCGGCTCCGGAAGCCGCCCGAGACTGACCGCCATCGGTCTCAGCGCTTGCAAGAGAGAAGCGAGACGCTCGCGAAGCGCAACCCGCTCGATACCTGGTTGCTCCCTCCGCTTCGGGGGGGAAAGTTGGATCCTTTCGCGAACCGGCGGACGCGGCCTCGTTCCCCAAATCAGGCTACCCGAACGGCGGCGGAACATAACTTCCTGTTCGAGGTCCTTGTCCCGGAACACCGCCACAATACCCGGCGCCAGCGACAGCGGAGATTGTTCGGTCGCCGCTTCGACGAGCGCCCTCAATTCCTGCTGGTCGAAGTACTTCTGGAACGTCCCGCGGGACGTCACGAAGCCGTCCCGGTAGGGGCGCTGGCCCACGGTTGACACCTTGCCGAGTGACATGACGGCCACGCACAGCGCCCGCTGCGCAAAACCCCAGGCGGATCTCAGCGTCTCGACGCGCTCGCGAGGATCCTCGATGACGTTGACGACGAAGCCGAGGTTGACGACGTCGGCGGCTTTACGGGGCCCCGTCGGCGCGTGATGCGGATCCCAGCCAAACGCATCGAAGCCTTGCGACGCGAGCGCCCCGACGTCGGCACCTTGGCCGCATCCGTAGTCGAAAACACTCCGGCCTGGCGCAACCACGCCGAAGCGCATGAGAAGTTGCATCGGCTGCGACATCTCGTAGCGGACGATCGCGGTCTTATGCCGCTCGGTCTCCAGGTGCTCTTCATCCGCGCGCAGAAGACGTCCGTTTTTCAGTACTAACCCGGCGGTCTCAATCCGGGCATTCCATGCGTTTCGTGTGCCTATCTTGTTCGAGTTCGGCAAACAGGCCGTGTTCCTCCGCCGCGGCTGTGAGCGCTCTGAACTTCGGCAGCCTCGGGTCATCGGGCGGCAGAAGCGTCTCCTTCCGGTGGAGAATCGGCGGATTGGCCCGACCGGTATAGTCCGTCGACGTTACAGAACCGGACCTGAGGTCGACCTTGGTTGAGCGCAGCAGTGCGGGGAAGTCGACGTCGAATGGTTCGTAGAGCAGCAAGGATACCGATTGCCGTTCAATTTTAGCCACGTTCCAGTCGACGGGCGGCGCCGCAGCTTCCGCCTCCGCCACGCGCTTCTTTTCCTCGGGCAACAGCGCCAATGCATCGCGGTGGGCATAAAGAGCGCCTCCGACCCGTTTGCCCACCGCACTCTGCGCGCGGGCGCGTTCCGCCAAGGTCTATCTCCCTCGCCAGTAGTTTCCGATCGCCAGCGCCAGGTCGAAGGCGAGGTCGTCATCAAGGAATGGCGCCTGTCCGTAGACGAGACTCTGCTGGTTCCCTGGCTGCTCGTTTGCGAGCTTCGCCGCGAAATGTCCCTTGCCGAGCAGCGACTCGGCGCCACCTTCATCGAGCACGATGCGCGAGTTGGTCGCCGAGGACACTCGTAGGCAGACCTTGTTGTTCATGTTCGCCTTGATCGGCCCCGGAAGTGCGTCCTTATCTGGCCGTTGGAGAATCAGGAACAGGTGGATACCTGCCGCCCGCGCCTTCATGCCGAGACGACCGACGTAGCTGCCCACCGCCTCGCGGTACTCCTTGTTATCCTTGTCCGCCATCCAGTCACCAAGCTCGTCATGGAAGACGTAGATGCGCGGCATCCGCTCGCCGGGTTGCCGCTTGGCGTTATAGCGGTCGATGTTGGCCGTCGTCCGGGTGATGAGGGCATAGCGCTCCTCCATCTCCTCGACGAGCGCCTTCAGGGTCTCGCTGGCCTCCGCCTGCGTTGTGACGAGGCTGCCATCCAGGTGAGGGAGGCTGCCGATCCAAGGATAGTCACCGCCGCACTTCGGGTCGATCATCCGAATCCGCGCGTTCCGCGGCGAGTTCGTCGAACAGATGTCGAGGATGATGTTACGTGTCAGGACACCCTTGCCGCTGCCTGTCTCGCCGGCGATCAGCGTGTGCGGCCCATGCTGCGGCTGGCCGTTAAACCCGTTCGCCAGGTTCAGATAAAGCATGTTGCCGTCGCTCTCGCGCTCACCGAGCAGGAACGACGCGTTCACGTCCGGGACCGTCTCGGCGAACTTCCGCCGCAGCCAGATGTCGGGCAGGTCCGGGAAGGCACGCTCGGGGCGCGCCACCATAACGACCACCTCCCCGGGGGCCGGGTGGACCGCGATGACCGGGAGGCTGTGGGACGTCAGCAGCACGTCTTGCTTCTTCTCGACGTCCGAAACGGTCAGGCGGTCGCTGCCCTTGAAGCGAACCAGCGCAGCGTTTGGTGTCAGGCGCTCCCCGATCACCTCGGCGTCAAAACCGTAGTTCCTGAGCGCGACCTTCAGTTTCTGGCGCGTCGCCGAGAGCCATTCCAGTCCGTCGGATTCGGCTTTCGGGGACGCATTTGCCGTCAGGAACTCCATGACCAGCCCGGGTAACGCGCTCTGCTCGGTGGGTTCCGCGGAATCCGCAATCGGCGTCGGCTGAGAAGCCGCATGTTCAGGCAGCGTCTTTTCGGTCGACAGCGCCGGAGCGGCTGCAACAGGAGCTGCTTCGGGCGCGGCCTCATCCGGGACATCGCCGAAAGGAACCGCGCCGCCTCCGCTGCCAATCGAGGGTGGAAGGGCGAGCGCCGGGGCGGTCACCGCTTCGCCCCGCAGGAAGCGAATCAGCTTCGCGACTTCGCTGCGGTCGAACAGGACTTCGCGCTGTTCCTCCGCCTTGCCGATGCTGGCCTCGCCCCTGCCGTCACGACGGTCATGAACAAACACCAGCGCCACGCCGCAAATGCGGAGGATCGCAGCGTCAAACCGGAGGGCCGACGCCCACGCTGCCGCGTCGCGGCCACCCACGGGGCCGTCGAACGACCCCTGTTCAGCGATGAGATCGGCTAGCCGAGACAACCACGTCTGGCGGTTCAAGGCGTCCTTGTCGAGGACAAGGCTGTCGCGGAGGTGGTCCGTCGTAGCCTTAAGCTGCGCGAGTGCATCCTTCCCCTCCTGCGTTTCCGCGTTCTGGCCGATGAACTTGCTCTCGATCACGACCAGGTCGATGATCGGCCGCCCGTCCTCCTCGGCGAGCCCGACGACGAGAATGTCTGCTCGTTTACCTCGCGGATGGCCGATGAGGTCCGCGAAGTCGTCAACGAGCAGCCACGCCACCGGCGTGGAGCGGTCCTTCAAAGCGCCCGCCACCAGGGCGCGACTGAGAACAAGTCCTACCAGTTCATTGGCGTTCTGCTCGGACCGCGCCGCGTGCAGCACCACCTTGCCCGAAATGCGCGCTGCGTCATCAATGAAAAGCCTTGCCGCCGCTGCTGCATCCGCGGCCGGGAGGTCGGCGATCGGAGCTAAAATCTCCTCCAGGCGGCTGGTCAGCGTCCGGCCGTGCTTGTTTGTGGAGACGATGATATTGTGCTTCGTGCCAGGCTTCGGAAGGAACCGGATGACGCTGACGCCGTTCGCGAGCAGTAGCTGCTTATCGGCGATCGCGTCGAAGGTTACGACCCAATTGCCGACCTTGTGGGCCTTCTCGATCACCTGGCCCACACCGGCGTCGTCGAAGACGATTTCACGCACGGGCGCGTAACTGAAGAACTGATTGTCCTGCTCGTCCTGTTCCAGGTCGTGCAGGAGATCAAGGTAGTTCTGGACCTCCGAGGGTCTCTCGTTGGCGACCAAAAAGACCTCGGTCTTCCGGGCGCCGGTTTCGAACGGGCGCCGCCGGGTGGACTGTTCGCCATCGGGCTCGCAGAAGTCGGCGTAGGTGGCTGTGACGGGGTCAACGCGCCGCCACGATGCCTTCGCGCTGCGCGCGATAACATCGTGCAAGAAGACGATGTCGACGCGGCTCCGTCCATCGTTTTCCTGCGCGACGGTCTCAGCATCCAGGAAGCCGACGCGTAGGCGCGACAGGAACGAACGCGCCGCTTCACCGGCGATCGCGCCGTCAAGCTCGCGACTGATGGCAACGTTCTGCTCGGCGTAAATCTGGCGTAGCCGCTGCTGGTCGGTGTGCGTCAGGATGAGGTGGCAGCGCAGGTCTGGTTCGGTTTCGATTTGGCGTGCGAGGCGCTCCGCAAGGCGCGAGGGAAGCTCGCGGTTGTCCGCATTGAACAGAGCGACGGAGAAGTTGGCCCTTTGATGCGGCTGGAGCGAGAGGTATTCCGCGGCCATCGCCATAAGCTCGGAAGCGGCCTCGCGGGAGTACCCGTCGAAGGCGGAGCTGCCGCCCTCGCCCCCGGTCGGTGATTCGAGGAGGCTGAACTCGAAGGACGCGTCCGTTTCGACAAAAAGCCGCTTCGTTGGACCGTCGGTTCGCACGGCAACGGCGGGATGCCAGGGTGTTTCAAGACCCTCTGCGACTCCGGTGGCGAATCGTCTGATGCTCGCACCCGACGCTCCGTTCGGGGCAAGGATTCGCTGCACAGCCGCGACGACCCGCTTAACCTTCGCGGCAGCCTCTGCCAGTCGGAACGGGTGCCAAGGCGTGATGAGGACGACTTCGGGCTTGTCTTCTGATAGAGCAGTCCCGATGAGCAGGGTCGGCTCCCAGAGCTCCTTGCGGCAAAGATCCTGACGAGCCGTCTTGCGTAGCAGGTCCAGCACCGCGCCATACCGTTTCGCCTGCTCGTAAAGCGCGTCGCAGACAAGGCCCTCTCCGGAGACCATCGCGACAATCGCTTCCGAGTAAGACTTGCGGAAGTCCGCCATCGACATCCGGATTGTGTCCACTGCGGACGCGGGCAGAAAGGTTGACACCGCTCCGAGGCCACGCCCAAACAGCGCCGCTGCGTTCAAGTTTAACTTGTTTGCATCGACTAGGATACCGTCCGGGTTCCCGTGGATATCTTGAATCGAACCGCGGTTTTCGAGGTCGATACCCTCCTCGACGATTCGTTCCGACCTCTGGGCCCGCGTAAAGCTGCCGATCGGCAGTGCTCCCGTCGCCGCTGCCGCCGCGATGTCCGCCAGGTTCGCGGCATAGGAAACCCCGAGGCAGTTTGCTGGCATGGACCACACCAGCTGTCGGCTATGGGCTGCCTTGATCGCGTCCGGTTTCGGTCGGCCGCCCTGGAAATCCTCCGCGCCGAGGAGGTGCAAATCAATCTTAAACTGGCGGGCGCTCGGCCCCGTCTTTGGCGACCCATTTCCTAACGCCCGTCCCGGCTCCCATAGCATCCCGAAATCAAGGATTACGCCCGCGGGCGCCAACGCTTTGTCGAGGCCCCTGAAACGGTCGCGAAGATAGGCGGAGATGTCAGAATTCTTGTTCTTCCAATAGGATTGGGTGTCTGAATTGACCAGCCGCACGAAGACCTTTGGGTCGGCGGGGACGAAGTCGGCCTCCAGTACAAGGTCTCGAATCGTTGACAGGAGTCCGATCATAAGGTCCGAGTGTTCGTTGCTGGAACTGAATATGTAGGATTCCCAGCGCTTCAGCAGCTTCTTATCCTCCGCGATCTCGTCGCGGTGGTCATAAAAGAAGACCTTCTCGTCCTCCTCCGGTTCATTTTCCTCGCTAACTATCGTTTCAAGGAGTTCCTTGTCCGTCTTAGAAAGCGCTCGTGGCAGATTGGCCTTGAAGAACTGGAGTGTCTCTTCGCCGAGGCTCTTCTTCCTCGCTTTCTTCGGTGACTTGAAAACCGGCTCGACTTTGTCCCAGGAGAGATGGACAACTGCATCCTGGGTCGAGCGCCATTTTGAGCCGGGCTCGATGTTCTGGTCGGCAACAAGCTTGCGGAGCACCTCCGCTTCTCCGTCATCCAGGCGTCCTGAGGCCGCTAGCTTCTCGATTTGCTCGCGGATTCCCTTGCGATCGAGTTCAGCCCCGCGATCGTTGACAAGATGCACGAAATCGTCGGTCTGCTTTTGCAGATCCCTTAGGGCCTCCGCCCATTTAGCAGGTGTCCGAAGCCTTCCCTTCTGGCTAGTCTCCTTGAAACGGCCCGCGCTCCGGCAGATCCGGATCGCCGGCAGGGATTCGTCGATAGCGCGTTCGAACGGCTTGTCGCCCCGGTTCTTGTTGAGCGCAACGAAGAATCTCGCCATCATTCGGAGGCCGCCAACCACGACGCCGGAAGCGTGCAGACCGATGACGAAATTCGTCAGTTCGTTCCGCTGCCTTCCGGCCAGGTCCGCGAGATTGTCGCAGGCGTCGATCCAAAGGTCAGGCGCTGTCGCCAGCTTCTCAAACGAGATCGCGGATATCTCGCCGGCGGTCGCGCCGACCACATCTAGATCCTGTGTAGGGGTCGCAAAAACAATGCAACCGCCGCCCTGACCGCGCGGCATGTTCCGGAAATCCGTCGTGTTCCAAGTGGTCGTGAGGGCATCGTCGAGCGTGCCGTCATCGAGAGAAACATGGACTCTGACCATCGCGTCAGGGACTTCGACTGCAATCCGCCTCGCGATGGCACAGGTCAATTCTTCGTCCAGGCCGACGATGGAAAAGAGGCTTTTTAATCCCGGGCTGGCCTCTACGGCCCTTGTCACTCGCGCTACCGCCACTCGGGTCACGAGGTCGGTCACTTCGGGCGGGTCCGAAGGCTGATCGTCAGCACGCATCAACTGAAACGCGACGTTCATATGGCCGCCCCGTTATGCCGGTGAAAAGGGTTGATCACGAAGGCGCAGTCGTCGGAAAGGCGCTTCGATAGCCCGAGGACCCTAAGCCGGTCCTCGAAGATGCGCTGGTTGGCCTTGAAGTGCTCGTAATTCGCCTCGGGATACTCCTGCCTCGCGGCCTCGGTTCCGATGACGAAGCTGTACCGGCGCCATAGCTTTTCCAGGAAGGCTTCTAGCTCCATCGGCATCGCGACGTTTGCAAGGACCAGCGCCTCAAGAAATCCATCGGAAGCCGCGTACCAGCGACCGTTTCCGCGCCTGGCGACAGCGAGGCCGATCTGCTCGGCATAGAAGCCAACCACCCTGCCGAGGTGCTGCTCGTGGTTGTCGATCGCGGTCTCCGTCACCTCGTCGGCCATGGCCTCCGGCGTGTGTTTTTGCGGCGAATACCGGAACACATCTTCACAGAGCTTCCGCAACGCCGTTTCCGGGTTTATCTGCCTGAGCGCGGCTTTCCACTCATCTGAATCGACCAGGGCCTGGACGAGCCGACGGATGGCCTTCCGGCTTAGTTCCCTATGCTGGGCGAATGCATCCTTCGCGTGCTTTTGCACGTTCGCAGTCTCAGGCGTGAGCATGTCGATCGGGTAGGGCGGCCGTTTGTCTCCGATAATGTCGGCCGATCGATCGACAATGTATTGGAGCACGCCGAGCCCTGATAGGCGCATGAGCGGCTCTGGGACACTGTCGTCAGGTAGCCCATCAAGAACAAGTAGCGACACCCAATCATCCGCCACGCGGTCGTACGCGGGATGCTCCGCAACGGGCAGGAAGCCAAAGCTGTCCATGGAGACCCCTGGCTCCTCGACCCCGGACTGCATGGCAAGGGCCAACTTGTTCCAGCGGCTGTTCTCCGAGATGAACCGCCTGCGGACGGCTACCTCCAATCCGTCGCGGCTCCGGCTCCTGTTCAGCATCAGGTACAAAAGCTCGCCGCCACGCGCAAAGAATCGGCGGTCCTTGTTTACCGTGTCGTTCCGGTTCTCGCCGTAGTCTGCTGTCAGCATGTCCATGCCGCGGGGCGAAAGGTGTCTTGAAGTCGGCCGTCGGTGTCTTTCCAATTCGACCTCGGCGCCGCGCAGCAGTGTCACAGCGTTCCGGAGGGCGCCGAAGTTGACGAACCGCTGCTGTAGGTAGCCAAACCGCTCACGGCCGTTCGCTATCCCGTCGAACCAGTTTGCCCACTGGGAGGCGTCCCCGATCGTCTGGGACGACGCAATCTCGTCTATGCCCCGATCCCGGAAAAGGAGGTGCCGGAGATTGGACCTCTTCGGCATCTCGTATGTTCGACCCTCATGGTTTTCGTCCAGGCCCGGGAATATCAGCTTGAAGTTTTGGTTTGAAGCAAAGGCTGCCATGATGTTTAATGCTTCGAGAACCAACAGCCAGGGCGTTTGGTCGTTGTGGAATCTGTGTCCCCAGATCCGTTGTTCGAGCCAAATTTCCGTCTTGGGCGGCTGGTACTTAACCAAACGATTGTTGTCAGTAATTGTGGCCTTGGCGCCGTTGTATTCAACAACCTGGGCGACAAGGGCATCCGTCGATCTGGAGGGGGAAAACTGACTAGCAGACATCTCAGCTCTCCACCGATATCAAGCCGATCTCGTCGGCACTTAAGCGTCCGTCCGGCGACAGCCGAATAATTCTGATGTCCTCCACGCCCTCCGAGTCCACAAGGCCCCTCCGGGTGAGCGAGGCGACAACTCTCAGGCGGAATTGCTTAAGTTCCTCAAAGCACTGGCGCGAGAAGCTGCCCGGCAGGCTCCCGCCCTCGACGCGGAGGAGATACTCGAACAATAGCGGCTGCAACGCGTTCGCCTCTACGATTTCCTTGCCCTCGCGGACGACCATTCGTACTGTGCGGTGTGGTCCGAGCGCGTCGAAGTCAAAGTGCACCTTCTGGTTCCGGCGTTCGCCAACGGGCATATCGATGTCGAGCACCTGCCCAATTCGGCTTTGCGCGTTGGCCGCTGGTGCCGCGAACCATAACGAGGCGCCATCCTCGCACATCATGCCGGTGTAGGTCCGGTTTAGGCCCACGGCGAGCCGGTTCCTCATCTTCGCGTCCACCGTGCCGCATAGAAGCAACTCGGCAAACGCGAGATATTCCCCGCCGTGGGTGAACACCGTCAGGCGCCACGGATCTAGATCGCTTTGGGGCTGGAGCTTCGGGGGCAGGTGGAAGAAGAGGCGCCGACGCTGCTGTTCGATTGCATGCCGGAATTCGTCCGGGTCGGTGGCTTCGCCGCGGCGGTATTTGCGTCGCAGGGGCTCGAACAGTGCCTCCCCAAACAGCAGATCACCCGAAACATGGTCCGCGTGCGCGTCCAGCGGTTCTGCATCGATCAACAGGCTATCAATAAGATTGTTGGTCTCTCGGCCCACGCCGAACGAAGAGAGGATGCCAAACGCTCGGTAGGTACCCCGGTCAACCTCCAAGTTCAGGCCGAAGACGTTGTCGTATGGGTTTGCCGCGGTCAGCTTGCCCTCGTTCGCGAGTGCGGCGGCGGACTTGCAGTTTAATAGCCGTGACTTCAACTCCCGCACGCCCAGCAGCGTGTTTACGATCACCAGCAGCACCTGCCGGATCGGCAGATGCATGTCGTTGTCGGCAGCGATGCGGATTATGTCGCGCATCCTGGCGCGAAGGCCGACCGGTCCGGTCTGTTTGAGGAGTTCTCTGTTCCTTCGTATCGGGCAGGCCGGGGCGCTGGCGCAGACCGCGCAGTCGCTCCAGTCGGCATGGTCCACCACCGCGTCCAGCATCCGCTCGAACGTCTCGTCATGGGGCTGGCGGCTAAGGTTCCACATGTCCAGGCGGAGGCCCGGCACTCGGTTCTCATCGTTCTTGAGCAGGTTGCGGATCGCCTCTTCAGCCCGTCTTCCGCTCTCGTCTTGCGCGGCAAATCGCCTCAGGGTCCGCAGTAACTGACCATCATTCGCCGCGATGAGGTAGACCGTTTCGTCCTCTCCATAGGCGCTCCTGAAGAGGCCGCGGACGATGGCGTCCTGCTCCGCTTTGTTGTTGTACTGGCTGAGATCCTTGACTATGACCAGGGGCCGGCCACCCGGCAAAGTGGCGTCGATGCGGCAGTCGGTGCGTCGCCAATCCTCCTCCGTCCCGACCAGATCGGTGTAGACCACCCGGCAGTGCCAGGTCTTCCCGTCGCCGGCTGTGCCCGTGAGGATCACGGAACGGGGTTCTGGACCCGTTAAGGCATCAAGGATCAGCTTGACCTTGTCGGTCTCGACGAAGATTGGGGCGACGTCGAAGCGGCGGGCACCTTCGAGCACGTGCTCATCGTACATAGATTGGGCTGCGGCGGTCGGACCGTAGGTCGCAAGGAAATCGACGAGAGCATTAGTGGACATCTTTGGCCTCAGAGATGGCAGATCGCGCAGCCGGTATCGCCCGACTTTGTCTTCAGCGCGCGGCGCGACATCGTCTCGATATCGCCGAGAGAACGGCCGTCAACCCAGGTGTAGTCTCGGCCGCTGCGCGTCTCGTAAGCCTTCGCCCTTTCGAACAGGGCGGGATGACGCTCTTTAAGTCCCTGCCATTCAGCGATCTGCTGGTAGAAGCAGAAGTAGCAGCCGGACCGGCTACGCCACTCGTAGTAGCGCGGAAGACCGAGCCCGCTGTCGTCCAACAGGCGTTGCACGTCGTCTAGGCCGAGACCGTTGTCCTTGAAAGGATAGACAGGCAGAATGTTCGGCTGCTCCGACAGGAGCACGGGTTTGCCTCCGCCGATGTAGCCCTGCCTGTTCTCGTCGGCCCGGATTGCGATATACGAGTAGGCTGGCGCGCTGCCGATGTAACTCTCGTAGGGGTGGATCTTCAGCATCCGTGTGTTACGGCTACCTATGGGCGCAGTGTAAACAAGAGTCCGTTAACTCAGCATTGTTGCGCAGTTTCGGGGTTGCGCCGATTGGTGCGTCCTATGCACGATCGTGCATAGGACGCACCAATCGGAAGTGTTAACAAAATGCCGGGGGCATATCGGATCAGGCTGATAGTACTGGATGACGGCGAGCGGCTGCCCATGCTTGTTTATGCCGCGACCGGCATACCTGTGTTCGACGCATGCGTTTATGTTGTGACGACCGTACGCCCTCGAAGCGGATCGGAGGCAACAATTGAGCAGGCGCTTCGCGGGGTTCAATTGCTAGAGGAGTTCGCAGGCGACTTCGACATTAATCTCAACGAACGCATCGCGACCGGTCGCTTCCTGGACCTACACGAGTTGGACAATCTCGCCCGCGCTGCCTACTCACTCTCCCCAAAACGCGATGATACGCATCGAGCAAATGGCCGTGCAAAAGCGGTTGTTGCACCGAGCACGGCCTCAATTAGAACTCTATTATGCTGGACAGTACCTCCAATGGCTTGCTCAGCGTGCGACCGGCGGCGCGGCGCTTTCCCTCGACCGGAGGTCTGCATATACGGCGAGGCTCGACCAGTTCATGGGACACCTCAAGGCTCGAACCCCGAGCGGCCACACCGGGGAACGCCTAAGTCTTACAGCACAAGAACTTAACAGATTGAAGGATGTGATCGATCCACAAAGCACAGAAAACCCGTGGTCTTCAATGTTTGCCCGAGATCGTAATCGCCTTCTTGTCCTCTGGGGGCTTGGTACAGGCCTTCGGCGCGGGGAGCTCTTGGGCCTGGAGGCTAAGCGTATTAACTTTCGTACGAATACGGTCACAATCGTCAGGCGTCCCGACGATATTAAGGACCCGCGTAAACGCCAGCCAAATACTAAAACACGCGGGCGTATGCTCGATATTAGCGAAGAGCTGGCAAGTCTGACGGATGCTCATATTCGTAAATATCGCTCGCGTATTCCCGGCGCTCACAGACATGGCTTTCTGTTCGTAGCCGAGAATGGGAATCCGCTATCATTGTCCGCTCTATCCAAGATTTTCCGCGTCCTGCGCAATCGCTGCCCCGACACCGGCGCGACACTCACTATGCACGTGCTCCGCCATGTATGGAACGAAGACTTTTCAAGAATGGCCGATGAGATTGGCCTTGGTCCGGAGGAAGAGCGGCGCGCCCGTATTCATGCGATGGGGTGGTCAGATCTTTCCAAATCCGCTGACCGATATCTCAAGCGTCTTACGCAGCAAAGGGCGGCGGAGGCGTCGGTTAAAATCCAACAAAGCGTCATTGGCAAATCAAAGGGCATCAAAAATGACAAACAATAGAAAAGCAGTGGCGCAAGGCCCGCGTTTATGCACTACACTTGATGGTTTTCAGTTTAACCCAGATCTGGCGGTTTGGCGCATTCCCTCACCAGCCGGGGCTCTGTCTTTTAATTTTACAGATCTTCCTGGCGCTACAGCCTCGTTGAGGGAGAAGATTCGGACGGCATTTGCCGCAATGGTAGTTGGCGGCGCGGCAGACTACGCCCGCACGCATCTTAGCGAAATTCGCACCTTACTCCGCTTTCTCAAACAGAACTGTGGCTGCCTCGATATCTCAGAACTTAACGTTGACCACCTCCGCAACTATGAAGCCTGGTTGTCGGGGAAGAGGAAGTACATCGTACGTCGTCTGAGATATGCGCTGCTCGCATGGATTAAGACTGGAGCAGGGGGAGTTTCCGAAGAATTGAAGGCCCTTCTGCCAACGATGCTTACAGAAAGGCATAAAATAGGAGAAGCAGTTCGAACCCTCGACCCTGGTCTAGGGCCTCTTACGGACGTGGAATATGAGGCTATGCTCGCCGGTTTGCGTGACGGCTATGCGGCGGGCGAAATAACCCACTTAAATTATACGCTCGCAATATTAACTATCTCGCTTGGCATGCGGCCGCTCCAAGTGGCATCGCTAAAGGTCGGCGATTTCCAAATATCGGAAAACATTGATGGCACTAAAATCTATACACTGCGCATTTCCCGCCTAAAGCAGAGAAAATCGTGCAGGGCGCGGACGCTATTCCGAACTCGACTACTTGCGCCGGAAACCGGCGCGCTAGTAGAGCAGCAGTGCGCCGTTGCCTGCGCATGGGCGGCAAAGAATGATATTCCCCCGCAAGAGGCTCCAATTTTCCCATCCGATAACGGCAATAGGCTCGCAGCGGACGGTGTAACTCTCTTAGATGATTACAAAGGACATATCGCTGGCAGAAATACAGGCGCTCGAATGAAAAGAGCGCTAGGCCTGCTGCGAGTTCCCTCCGAGCGTACAGGTGATCCGCTTAACATTTTTCCACTACGTCTCAGACGAACCTTTGGGACACGAGCCGCTGCTGAGGGATACAGCGCTGAGGTCATCGCCGATTTAATGGACCATTCATGGACAAGTTCCAGTCTCGTATACATCGAAACGCGACCCGACATCATCGAGAGGGTCGATAAGGCCCTAGCATTAAAGATGGCTCCTTTGGCTCAGGCCTTCGCCGGAACTTTGGTCACAGACGACGAATTCAAGGACGCAGAGACCTCTCCCGGCGGCCGTATACATTTCGCTGGAGTAGATGCCCTGAAAACCATCGGTGGTTGTGGTAAACATGACTTTTGCGGCCTCGCTGCCCCTTTCGCGTGTTACACTTGCCGCCACTTCCAACCGTGGGATGATGCCCCTCACGAGGAACTTCTCGATTATCTTCTGTCCGAACGCGACAAACTGTTGCAGGTCTCCGACGAGAGGATCGCATCGATAAACGACAGGACGATTCTAGCTGTTGCTGACGTTGTAAATCAGTGCGCGGCAATTACCCAGGGACATAGATAGAATGACGCAGATCGTTCCATTCCGTCCGCTAGCCGAAGCGTCTGCAGAGGAAAACCTTGCTGCGTTTATCGCTTACGCCAGGGACAAGATGAAAGGGTTCGGGTCAACACTCGATTTCGACGCAGACTACTGGGACGTTAGGGATTACGTTTTAGAGCACGGCGAGCGGAGCAATAGAGGTGGGATTCCGTTCACCCGTTGGGTTCCCCGAGGAAAGGAGCGGTCTGCCCCACCCCTATCGCACCGCGTTATGGAATTTGCGAAGGCGTACACAAGGCAGCGGGCGCATCTCTGCATCGGATATCACTGTCATACCGTCAAAGTGTTTCGGGCGATGGATGAGGCGATGGAGCTCTTGAACATAGATAGTCTCGCTCGGTGCAACATAGCGGTTCTCGACAAAGCTGCTGAAGTCCTCGCGGGACGCCTGAAATCCACAACCGCTGCCCATCTGGGAGCGACGTTGCAAATGATAGCGCAATTCCTTGACAGTCACGGATTTGTCGCCGCGCCAATCGGTTTATGGCGCTATCCGAGCAGGCTGGGCCGTCGGCAAGATGACGCGGGGCGTGCCGGTCAAGAATTCGTTCGAAAGCGCGGAGAGAGGATGCCTGATCCTGATGCTCTTGAGGCGCTGCCGAAAGCATTCCGCCTCGCGACCGACCCGCGAGACATAATCGTGACTTCGGTTGCGGCCATCATGTGTGCGGCTCCCGAACGTATTAACGAGGTGCTGCAATTGCGTGCAGATTGTGAGGTCGAACGAAGAGGTAGCGACGGGCGTTCGTATCTTGGCCTGCGCTGGGCTGGTTCGAAGGGTGCGAAAGACCATATCAAATGGGTTTTGCCGAGCATGGCTGAAGTAGTTCGAGAAGCCATACAGCGAATAAGGCGGCAAACCGACAAAGCGAGAATGATTGCGAAATGGTACGAGCAGCACCCTACGTCCCTTTACCTTCCTCCAGACCTTGCACATTTGCGCAATGCAAAGCTGCTAAGCACGTCTGATTTCGCCGCAGTCACTGGGGCCATGGACGACAGTAATATCCGCGGGACTATCGGGAAGCTCGGTTTACCGAAATACCGCATTCGAGGTACTGATGGCTTCTCTCGCCTCGCCGTTTCTTTCAAGGATGTTGAACGATTGATGCTCGGGCGATTGCCGCGTGGCTTTCCTATACGCGACACCCGAACGGGCCTGCGTTATAGCGAGTCGCTTTTTGTGGTCACTCATGGACTATTTGTCAAGAAAAGGTCCGCTCTAGCAACGGGTAGCCCGTGCATGTTCGAGCCCGTCGACTATTCTAGGATTGCCAATGGCCTCGGTGGTCCCCCCAATTCCAACACAATGTCCGTATTCAGCAAAATAGGCCTTGATCCGGACCGAAAGCTCCGCATCAAATCGCACCAGTTCCGCCATTATCTTAATACACTCGCTCACGGTAGCGGGTTGTCTGAAATAGACATCGCAAAGTGGAGCGGGCGCGTGGACGTCAGTCAAAATCCGGCTTACAACCATGTCTCAAGCGAGGAGATCCTAACCAAGCTGCGTTCGGCAGTAGGGAACAAGCAGAAGGCAATCGGCGGCCTCGCCGATATACCAAGAAATCTTCCCGTGTCGCGTGATGAGTTCGCTGAATTGGCAATTCCAACAGCCCATACTACCGAATACGGCTTTTGTACCCACGACTTCGTCGTATCACCCTGCGAGCTGTTTAGGCGTTGCCTTGAGTGCCGAGAGCAGGTCTGCGTTAAGGGCGACCCGTTGAAAACAGAAAGGATTCGGCAGGCGGCCGCGCAAGCGCAATTAAACCTAGAGCGGGCCAGAAAGGCGGCGGCTGACGATTATTACGGTGCCGACGCGTGGGTTGCCACACATTCGGCTACGGTACTCCGGCTTGAGCAGCTTGTCGCTATTCTGGACGATCCTGATGTTCCTGACGGAGCGGTCATCCAGCTCGGTAATTCTGGCATATATAGCCTTGCCGAGGGAGCTATCCGCGACAGATTGTCTGTAGCGCGAGAGAAGGCGGAAGTTGACGATATGGTCCCTATGGCGACCGCAGTCCGGGCAATTGGGGCGCGCAGCAGTGAATAAGCGCGCGCCTAACCTTACCCCCGCGCGTGTCGACGCGGTGGTGTCCATAGTTCGGGGATGGGATGGCCGACTGACGTGGCCGTCGCTGATCAGTGCAATTTCGACGAAACTGGGAATCACATACACCCGCCAGGCACTTCATAGCCATGACCGCATCAGAATTTCATATGAAGCCCACAAGAAGAGTCCTACCGCTGCAAGCGCGCCGCGGGTATCGGCTGCTCTCCAGTCGGCCTTTGACCGGATCGAGCGGCTAGAGCGCGAGAAGCGTGAACTGGAGGCGAGGGAAGCGCTTCTTCTGAGCCAATTTGCCCGCTGGTCATATAACGCCAGCATTCGAGGATTAACCGAAGCCGTTCTAAACCAGCCGTTGCCGCCGATTGATCGCAAAAGGGACCGGCGGTGAGTAAAAAGGTTGCTGGGTGTTCTTGCCTCAGACTGCAAAGCCGTCCAAGCAACGCCCCTTCTCGCTATAACTCGCGTGCTCGCAAAGTCCCGCTCATAAACAAAAAAAGTGGTGGGCCACGCCGATGACACTTTGAGGCCGTTCGTCAGCGTCGCATTCTCTGGCATCCCCACAAAGCAACAACACGGCCGTTGAACGGTGCTGGGGCAATGCTCGATGTCAGGAGTGACAAGGCACACTACCCTTGATTGTGAGGGCTTGCAATCTAAGTTCAGGAAGATGGACGAGAATGCGACAGATTCTAGCACGGGGAATTCGGACGCGGCGCAAAGGTCAAAGCCGGACACCTATGTCGCGCTGAATCTCTTACCGCCATCAAGGCTCGAGTGGCTGCGGCAACAGAGCAGGCGTGTTGCCGAGGCGTTTCGCCAATCGACATCGGCGAGGCAGAAAATAGGGCCGTCGGATTCGTGAATTTGAGACCGATTGTGCAGAGCTTCGGCGATCAAAGACAGACTCAAGAAGCGTCGTCCCTTGCGCGTGATTGCTGATCTGCAGGCATGCCGAGTTATTAGTCCGGGCTGTGATATTCTAGTCGTATTTGGTATTCTCTGCGTGATGCGCGACGCGTTAATTTAATATTTAGCATTTAGCGCGTAATATACATCCACTCATTGCGAATAACTGGCCCTAGTTTCCATTTTAGTTAGAGGTTTGTTATGGGGAACCCGTGCAAAAGGAGCATATTTACAGCGACATCGACCCATATGTGGCCGAATGCATTTACGTCCTAGTGACAGGGGTTTTGAAACTAGAGACGGTTAAAATTGCTCAAGAATTGGAGGTGGAGAGCAACATGCGGCCATCCAGATGCAAATAAAGGCTGATATTATACAATGTTAACCATGACATTTGGGACTCTTTAGAGTATACTGGCCGTGTAGGTGCATAGTTTTAGCTGAAGTGATGATTATCAGGAGGCGCAAATAATGAAACAGACTGTCGACATTTACTTAGAAAACGTTACCGTGTGTTTGGGTGGTGCCCAAGCGACCCCCGTCCGATACATTGTGCGCAACTACCTCGACGCGGATGGCGTCAAGCACCAGCTTGTTTCGGATCACACCTGCTGTTCAACGGGTTACAGCCTGTATCGCGTATTCCCCAGGTACGGAGGCGGGCTTTCTTGCTCCCATCCCGATCGGGGGGCGAGAGACGTGGGGGCCAGGCTTAAGTCTGAGAGAAGCTGAAAAGCTGATTTGCGCTGAGATCGGCGCGAGGCTGGTTGGCCCCAATCCCTATATTGATCCGGCCATCGCGAAGCTTGTGGAGCTTGGCCTCGCGCAGTGGCAGAAGCGAATGAATTGAACATGTGGCCGACGTGACCCGCACCAATAAAAGAAGCATGATTTGATGGAGGGCAAGGACCATGGGCCGATTTGATAGACTAAAGGTTACCGCAACCAGCGCGCTCCGCGCAGGCGCGCGGGAACCTTGCAAAAGAGAAAGCAACGGGTTTACAGCGGAAGATGTCGGGAGCTTCATTGTGGAACGGGAAGGCTGTCCCAGTGTTCTTGATCTTCTGCTTGACGTGCAGATAAATCCGCGAATCTTGGATGAAGGAATGTATCAGTCTTTTCTTTGGTCTGGCTTGGTGCGCGAAGACAAGCGGTTAACCCCTCACGACTCCCCTCATATTCAGATCGCTCCAAATACCTTCGTGAAAAGCGGCTGAGCGTTCAGCATGGCGTTGAAGGTCTCTATCAACGGGCGCAACCGGCTTTCCGGCATGTTCGGGATCAGGTCGTAGAGCATGCAACCCTGGCGGAACAACGAATGGGTGCGGCGTTTGGCGGTATTGGATTTCAGCAGCCGGTCGTATCCAAGCGCCTCGCCTGCCGCGCCCAGCAGGGTCAACAGCACCACCGCGAAGGCGTTGAGCAGCCACAGCCGGTCGCGGCGTTCGGGCGAATTCACGCGCATGATGCCCATCCCCATGCCGAAACGCAGGTCCTTGGTATCGCGCAGCCCTGATTCGATACCCCAACGGGCGCCGTAGAACCGGGTCAGGTCCTTGGCCGTCTCGTCGGTGCTGTTGGTCGCCAGGCACCAGGCCTGCTTCATGTCCTTGTCGCGCAGGCACACGACGGTGCCGACCTCATAGCACTCGGCGGTGACCTTGGCGCAGCGCAGGGTGCGTGCGCGGCCGCCGGGGCCGACCCACGATGCCGCGGTGCGGGCCTCGCCATCGGCCGCGGTGACCGAGATGTTGCCGCGAAAGCGGATGACATAGTCGAAGTGCAACTGCTCGGTCAGCAGCCGGTAGAGCTTGTGATCGCCGAAGCCGCGGTCGGCGATGATGCGGACCTTGACCTGCGGCGGCAGGATCTCGGCCAGTCGTACCAGCACGCGGTCCTCATACAGATTGCGGCGATCCTTCAGGGTTTTCTTGTCCACCGTCAGCCAGACCAGCGGCGTGGCGCGGCCGTGTTCGGTGATCAGCGACAGCATGATGGTGGCCTGGTTGTCGGCGTCGAAGTCAGTCCAGTCCATGGCGACCGCGATGGAGGTGCGGGCGCCGATGACGAAAGGCACCCACAGGGCCAGGATGTCGTCGACCTTGATGCCGGGGTTGGACAGCAGGCGGTCGACCTGTTTGATCGCATGCTTGGTTGCCACGCCCTTGGCCGCAGCCAGGCCATGCCCGATGGCGGCGACGGCGAGCGATGCACTGTGCAGCACGCCGAGGGTGGCATCGGACAGACAGTCGATGCGCTTGGCGTGCAGGTCCGGGCCGAGCAGGCCGCCGAGGACATCACGAACCTGATCGAACGAGAACTGGCTGGCGGTGGTTGTCACGGCATGCTCCGCAGAATCCTATTGATCGCTGTGGAGCAGACTCGACCGATGCGGCGGGGAGGAAAAGTGGTTCGACAAATACGCAACTTTCGGACAACGATGCCGTTTTGCCGAGTCTTTTTGGAATCTCAAAGAGAGCGGGTGAGTCTTTTATTCCCACGCCGGGTCAGGCCGAGAATGAGGGGATGCTTGAGGGTTAACCCCATTCGGGCTGGCCATTTGCAAGGACCTGCGCAGTAGGCCCGAGTTTCGCCGCCACTTGGTGGTGGATGGTTTGCCGCTGGCCATTGCACAAGCATTGACGAGTGGGGCTCGAGCTGCAGTCAAGGCTGTACACAGGGCAAAGCCCACGCTTGGCAGATAGTAATTTACGCGCACTAAACATGGTTCACCTCAAAGGGAGAGCATTATGAGCGACGATCAAGAACAGACCCTCGACGAGCGTGTCGCCGACCTCGGTAGACGCATGAAGCTGGCGGACTGGTGGTATAGCTATTCAGACGACAGCTCTGTACGGACACGGGGCGCCAAGGTGGTGCACGCCATTTACGCCGACATCTCCGCGCTTGGAGAAAACAACGAAGCTGCAGCGCGCGCCCTTTGGGCTCAATACGCCCCCAAGGAGTTCATGAAGCCTGTATTCCCTAGCGACGTAGTACGGAGGCGGGAGCACGAGGCGGCGAAGCGGGTCGAGGAGGAAAGGGCGATCGATAGGGCGGTTGCCGTCGGGATACTTAGTCGAGATGCAAATGCTCCCAACTATTTGGGCCACTGGCACTACATCAATAGCGGATTCGATTTTCGTGGCGGGGCGTTCCTGGACGGTAGTCGTTTCATAAGATATGGCAAAGCCCCGGAATACAGCGTTGTTGACGATGGAAAATCGGAAATGTACGTGCCAGATGAAGGCCTGCCACGGGCTGCTGATTACGTCCTTGCCGGAGCCAAGGTGCCCGAAGCCCTGCAAAAGGATATCCATGACCTCTCCATGCGGGTGAAGCGATTGAGATCGGGCCGGCGATGGTCGTTCGATCCGTTGCGGCGCAGCTTGAGTGAGAATGACACCCAGGTGCTCTACGCCGATCTACGCGCGTTCGCGAGGCGCGACCCAGAAGGAGCCATCGAGATTTGGAGAACCTCCGCGCCCAGCACTCTGCGGGACACTCCTCCTCCGTTTAAGTGTGAGCAATGGCCTGATTTCATTCCTGCGACAAAGGTTCCAACAGCGACGGATAAGGGATGCCAGGTCACTCCAGCCAAAGTCGCGACGCAGCTTGGGCGGAAGAGACCAAGTTTCAAGCCCTTCTAGCCGACAGGAAAACGCAATACTTTTGTTCTCCCAAGAATTAGTTTATCGCGGGAAGACAACACTGCGCGGCATGGCGATCGAGCTACCGCGTTGGCCGAACAAAATGGTCGGAAATCTGTCTATGCGGTCCTGTTTATTGGTCTGCGAGCCCCATCGGATCGCCCTTCCGTTTTCGCTTGATAGCGAACGGAGTATGACGGGCATGTCCCCGATTTTGAGTCCCTGCAATGCCCGCGCTCGGTGGCGCCCCTCATGTCCTACCACTTGGGCGTGGCCCCGATCATCGTGTTCGAAAAGAATTAGCGGAAGGCTAATAAACTTGACGCCGTGCCTTATAAGGTCCGCTACTTTTTCTTCTTTATTACGGTTGAGGCCATCCTCTACCATTCGCAGGAAGTCGGCGGGCGACATATACACCAGCGTTGACCGGCTGTTCTCATCGGAGGTTTCGACGGAATCCCGCATATCGAAAAAGCTATCTCCGTCGTGTTGTGACGCGCCATCTTTCAGGTTGGGGATTGAGCGCAACACGGTACTCATTTGACGGTAAAATGGATTTTATAATAAAGCACAGTCGTGGTATCCACTACACTAATTTTTGCCGGATTGGCGGCGAGCATGTGGACGAAGTTGGCCATCACCCGAACCACTCCGGCACCTGTTGATCATACCGGAGCCGTAGCCGCTGAAGGCGCATCGCCGAAAACACTTCCTCTGGTTCATCAGCGGCCGCGGCAGAGCCGAGGCCGGGAAGGCTCGCACGCGCTTCGTCGGCAAAGCGCCGCGGCAGCACCTCACCGCTGAGATAAGCCGCCTGCCACCAGGCAATGATCGGCTGTTGCGCCGTTTGCAAAATCCGTTCACCGGGCAGACGGTCGCGCTTCTGATTTCGGTTTATGGATGGATGCGCAGGTAGCAGGTTCCACAAATCGCCGCAGGGCCATGCCGACCATGGGAAGCAGTGATCGATATCGAACGCCCCGGCTGTCAGCTTCTTGCCGCTCCAGACGCAGTGCAACGGCGTGCCCGACTCCAGCAAACGCATCGCGATCCCGCGGGAGAGCGCGACGTCCCGTTCCGGGTCCGCCCACGTCATAGCGGCCGCAATCGCGCCCTCTGGCAGCGTCCGATTTTGGCCTGTTGCGAAATCTCGCATGAGGCACGCCCATTCGGACACGATAGCTGGCTCGATCCAGCAGGCAAATCGCTGAAACGCTCGCCACAGATGGTACGGTACGCGCATCTCGCCGTAGCCAGCAAGCGTTGCTTCATCCAAATGTATCTCGCCTTTCGGACGTGGTGGGCGGCGAAAGATTGTAGGAAACACTTGGCTTCCATTTGGATAGGTCGTGAACCATGCCGGATTTTTGGTGATGGTCTGCGCCGCGTCGGTAAGAGCAGAATGCACCATCCGAGCTTCCTCTTCGGCGAAACGGTTGCCCACACGAAAATCGAGAGGTGGCAACCCGTTTTCCACAACCGCCCGGAAACCAGGCCCGGCAAACCCAAGTTTCTCAGAGCCGCTCAGATTTATGGATAATTGCGGGAGGTTTGCTCGAACGAGCGGCAAGTAGAGGCGCAGCCAAATCAACGCCACCAGGCCGAGTGGCAGAACCACCTGTCCATCCTCTTGCTCCCTCGCGAGGCCAGCAGCTCCATCAGCTGCGCGGCAAAGAACCCGGAGCAGTCCAAGCTTGTATGTTGCAGTCTTCTTTGAATTCAGAATGATGTTGCGCAACAACTGTAGTGCACCTGTGCCGTCATCTGGCAGACGCAGAGCCACTTGGGTCCAATGCACATCCGGGCGACCGAGGCCGTCAGGCACCTCGCAGATGCGTTCAACGATGAAGCCGTGTCCGCGGGCGAGTTGCTCCAATTCGGCAACGGTGACCTCGTGCATGGGACGCTCGGGTTCGGACGGTCCGTGGCGCAGTGAGATTGCCAATAGTCCGCCAGGTTTGAGCAGGCTGGCGAGCTTGCGGAAGGCACGAGGACGCTCGGTCGGAGCAAGATGCATCCAAACTGCGCTAAGTAAAATAAAGTCAAAGCTAAGGCCAAGGCGAAGCGTGCCTGTCATCGAGGGTAGTCGATCATCGAGCCACCGGATGCGCAGATCTGTATGCGCCTGGGCAGCCAGTGTCCGCATGCCAGCAGCAGGCTCGACGGCAACGACATCGTATCCGAGGGCTGCAAACCAAGCCGCATCTCGACCGGTGCCAGCGCCGACATCAAGAACCATGGCCGGAGACGCGGGCAGTAAACCATCGAGCCAGCCCAGCGCCACGTCGGATGGCAATGCACAATAAACGGCAGCCAGCCGCTGCGCGTTGGCGTTATACCAGGAAATGGGGTCAAGTGATGTCATCTGTGCGGGGTTATATCGACTGGTAGTGCTGTCTTGCCAGCGTCAGATTTAATTGTCCCGGTGATTTTGTTGGGTGTCTCTCGGCGCAGAGGCCAGACCGTGTCATATTCGCGCCCGGCTGCGACGTTGCGTTCGAACGGGACTCTGCAAGCGGCGGCGGAGGTGTAAACAAATCGGGGGCGCGATGGCGTTTTTCGAGAGAGTTGTTGACGAAATCGGCGGTCATAGGCAGGATCGTGGCGGGCAAGTCTTTGGAGATACGTGCATTTTCCCGGAAATTGACAGTCTTCTGGTCATCTTAAACAGGGCACCAGCGAGAGCGCGGACTCGGCAGGAAGCCGTTGAAGTGGTCGTAAAGCACGACGTCAAAGGCGGAGCGGCCCGGCTTAGCGTTTATATCGAGCATCTCAAGCGCCGAAATACGAGTAATCGGGCGTCCGAGCACGTGCTCCAGACGATCCAAGTACTCGTATGTCTCCGGCAGTTCCGCGCCGGTATCGCAGAAGACGAATTCAAGATCGATTTCGCCGTACGCCTGCGAAAGGTAAATCGACAGGGCCGTCGAATCCTTGCCACCAGATAACGGTACGATGTGGCGGCGCGTCGTGTCCGTCGCCGCCTCGTGCATCTTCGCGGGCTTCACCGTCATCGCTTCCCTCCCGCCGCAGCGCGCCGCTCCGCGCTTCCCTCAAAACGCGCAAGCGTCGCCTGAAGGCTGGCGATCCTCTCCCGGATCACCGGCGCGAGCCGCGGCGACGGCACGTCCGCCGCGAGTGCTGCGTCCTCAATGCGTGCACGACACTCGCGCAGCAGCATCGCGAACTGCCCGGTCGTACTGTCCTGCCACTGCTCGACGCCTCGTTGGAGGAGTATCGAACTGATGGCGCGCGCCAAGCTCGCCGGTGTGTAGCGGCCGTTCGCGGTGTCCCTAGCCGTCCTGAGAATCGCCTTGTCGGTGAGCCGCAGGTCGTCGCGGGCGAGGAGCAAGTCGACATCAAGGCAGCCAACCCATGCCTGCAACCCCTCGATCGCGTTGCCATTCCCAATGCGAAAGGCTCGCCCAAGGACAACCACCGCTTCGTCGATATAACCCTCAACCAAGCCGTCGATCTCGCGACGGGCGGCGGCCACCGCGGCAACAACCGCGTCTAAATCGCGGCGTCCGCGACCGAAGAGTTTCGGCAGCGCGAGGAGGAAGAAGTCCGCCGGGTCGGACGCGTCCGCGGCGACCCGCAGGAGCGACTGCGCGCCGGGCGAGAGGCGCCGGGAGCGGCGGGCGCCGTCTGGCAGCGCAGCGCGCCAGCGCGCGAAAGCGTCTCGGGCAAATCGCAAAGCCTCGATGTCCGCGCTTGGCTTGGCGTGCGCGAACACGTCCGCGAGTTCGTAAAGGTAGAGTAGCGTCGCATCGTCCGCATCGTGTACCTGTACTTCGTGCCGTCCGGGGTCCGTGAACATCCGATTCGCATCGAAGCCGAGTATGTCGTCCACGTAGGCGCTGTCCGAACGGAGTGACACGCAACGGGCAAATGCCTGGTAACCCGCCATTACGATCAGCGGGATGACGCCTGCTGGCGCGCCGATGGGCGGCCCGGACAAATCTCCGACGAGCGCAGCAAGCTTCTTTGGCTCGGGCGATGGGTCCTGGAAGAAAGCCTTCACCGTCCTCCAGGCCAGCTTTAGACCAGGATCGCGGATCTTCTCGGGTTCTGCGAACCCCCACGCGCCGTCAGGACATTCTCGGTGCAGCCCTGTGTTGGCGAGGACCGTTCGGTAGATCGAAGCTTCGACCGAGGTATCTTCCTGGCCATAGCCCATCCATGGCTTTACCCCTGACTCCGTTATCCTCATCAAAAGCCGCACGCGCGCGGTGTTCATCTGCTTGGAGATGCGCAGCCGCATGAGCTGGTCGTTCGCTATGCGTGGCGTCTTCGGATACCATTCGCCCATTAACTCGCAGGCGACGATGGCGGCAGGGCGGTCCGCGGACACTTGCAGCTCGACTCCTCCACGGGACCACTTCGCCTCTGTCGGACGGTCGCTGGTCAGGCGGTGCACCGCGAGGTCGAGATGGCGCCTCGCAACCGCCAGAAGCTCGTCGATTTCGACGGAGACGAGCGGGTCTTCCGCGAGTAGCCGATCGTCGGCTCGCAGCGCCTCGAGGCACGCTACCTCCAGGGCTGCATCGACCACATTCAGCGGGCGGCAGGGTATGACGTGTAAAATCCGTGCGGGAGCGTAAGCTTGTATTGCCGCGCGGGCCCGAGCAATCTCAGCTTCCGACTCGGCAAGCACATACAGCACGTCGCCCCATGGTCCCACTGGCTCGGACGGCACACCGGCCCGCGCGGCGGCTTCGACCTGATCGGGCAGTATGTAGCGTCCGGTCAGGTACCGCAGGGTCCCGAATTCCAGGTTGTGGCGGGTCGTACGGACGATCGGGGCTGGGCGGCGCTCCGTCAGAAACGCGACCGCGTCGAAAGCGTCGGCCCGCTTGGCGCGCTCGTCGGCGATGCGGCTCGCCACGTCGACGTCGGCGCCATGCCACACCGACACGTCGTCAACAACACGGCGATGTAACAGCAGCTTTCGGGCGATCAGGGCCTCAACGGCCGACGTCGTATCGGCGAGTGGCACGCCGCGAGACGCGACAGCCGCCTCCAGCGCCGCGCGTGCAAGCTTTCGCCGTTCCCCGTCCGCGCCGAGTTGCAGCAGGCAAGCGGCGGTCAGAACCTCGCGCTCGACATTGCTCTCGGCTCGGCCGCGCGCGCTCTCCGTTTCGATCCAGCGCTTGTGGGCGCCTCCCGGGCCGACATCGGAACGCATCGCTTCCGAAAACGCGCGATAGAGTTCCTCGAATCCCACCGGCTGGGAGAGATCGGCCTCTTCGAGGAATGTGAACAGGCTGCGCTCATTCTGGCCGACCCGCGCCGCCAGCCGGGGCAGGGCTTGAAGCGCGCCTGCCGATAACGGCCAGGCGCCCTCAACGATGGCTGCGACTTGACCGAGGTCCGTCGTTCCGTCGAACCAGCCAGCCTCGACCGCCCATCGAACAACGGCGGCCTTCAGCTTCGTGTCCATCTCGGGCACCTTGCTGTCCCGGCGGTCGACGATCCGCTCCACCAGTAAGCGGTATAGTTCCCGGCTGTCCTCGACGAACCGGAGCGTCCGGAACCTGCCTTCAATCTTGCGCCACTCGTTGCGCGAGGTCTGGTTGAGGCCACCGGCGTAGGCCAGAAGATTTTGGTGCGACAGCAGGGTCAGGCTGACGGTGGGCGCCTCGGCTCGAGCCGCCCATTCGGCGAGCCGCTGGACAAAGTCCAGGTCGCGCGAGCGGCCTTCAACGGCAAGGCCCTCCAGGTGGCGCCCGAACTCGTCCCAAATGATGGCTAGGTGGGCCACGTCAGCCAGGTTGGCCGATGCCCAGTTCAGCACACGCTCCAGCGTGGTCGACAGCTTTTCCGGCACCCCGACCCGGGCGCCGATCTCGCGCGCCAGGTTCGGGACGTAACCTGACAACACGACAGCTCGCCCGGGACGGCCAGCCGCGAGCTGTCTCGACAGTCGTTCGTGGATGGCTGGATCAAAACGCTTAGTCTTCGAGAGAATGGCCTCTATCACCGGACGGGCCCGCGCGTCGTTCACTACGGCCACGGCCCCTATTCCGGCCGCCAACGATTTGCCGCTGCCGTACGCTGCGATAACCAGCGTCGGGTCGCGACCGAGCACAGCGTCGACAACCGGAAGAGAACGCGACGTCGGCTGATAATGGGCTAGCCGTTCGGGCATCTCGATGTCCGCTTCGAGATTCACGGCGCGGAAGAAGCTATGAGGCTTCATGCCAGCACCACGACCCTGCTGTAATGGAGGTTCAACCACCAGACCGGCGGTTTCTCCGGGACCCTCAAGCGGCGTTCCGCGCCGAGAAGGTCATACGCGACTCCATGCTTGGCGTAGAGACGGGCGCCATCCTGGGCAGCGCGGTCAATCGCCTCCGCGCTGAGGCCGAACACCCGGCCTGGACCATGCCTGCGCGACGCGAGATCTGCCACGGAGACGGTTTCCTTGCCTCTGCCGCAGGCGACCGCCGCCGCCAGTACCGCCTCAACCGGGACGGGATCGACCGGCTGGACTTTCTCGAAACGTCTCGTGTCCCGGTGGTAGGTCACCAGGCGCAGTTCCGTGAGCGGACAGACCGTTCCATCTTCGGGATCCTGAGCGTCGATCGGATCGTAGGCGTAGCTCGCGAGGACGTTAGCCACCTCACGCTGGGCCGTCTGGATCGTCGGCGCCCTTATCGCCCGCTGCTTCGCGTGGCGCTGGAACGCCTCGACGCACGCCGCCCGCTCGAAACTGCGTTCGAGGTAGTCGTTGAAAAACCAAGCTGGTGAGCACCCCTCGCGGCTCGCTATCGCCAGGTGCATGAACCACCAGGTGCCCGGGTACTCGAAGAACGTATCGGCAGCCTCGACCGCCCGGCCCACATCCGATAACGCCAAGCGACGCGACCGACCTTCGACTTCGACGTCGGCGAGCCCTGATGCCTCCAACCAGTAACCCAGCGATCGTACCATCCGACTTCCCAGTCCGAGGAAATCCGCGGTGGCGGTATCCGTATCGAATCCCTGGTCGCGCCCAAGGCAGAACAGACCCTTTCCGAGCCAGCCGTGACGAATCGTGAAGGTCTCATGCCGCCCGAACTCCATCCTCGCGGGCTTGGGCGCGATCTGGTTCATCCGGCGATTTCCAACACTAGGACGGCCACAATGTCCGCGGCAGTTTGCGCCTGTTGAATATCGTTCAGAACCGAAAACGAGAACCGGAGGCTGGCAAACGCTTCCCTGGCGGACAGCCCCATAGCTGTCAGCGCCGCGGACGGCTCGGGGCGTCCGCTCGAACAAGCCGAACCCTGCGACGCCATCACACCGCGCTCGTCGAGCAGCGCGAGCAGACGCATGCCGTCGATGTCGGCGAACTGAACGTTGGAGGTGTTGGGGACCCGGGGTGCCGCGCTGCCATTGAACGCCACACGGTTGGCGAGTTGCTCCCGCAATCGTGCCTCGAAGGCATCGCGGATCTCGCGCAGGTCAGCCATAGCGTGCGACAGGGTGCTGCGCCTGATTTCTGCGGCCACACCGAAGCCGACGATGCCGGGAACGTTCAGTGTCCCGGACCGCAAACCATGCTCCTGGCCTCCGCCGCGCAGAAGCGGAGATACCGCCTCGTCGGAATTCAGCAGTATGAGCGCGCCGGTTCCCTGAGGACCGTGCAGCTTATGGCCAGAGAACGTTATCGCGTCGACCCCAAGCTCGGTGGACGACAGAGGAATCCGGCCGACGGCCTGCGCCGCATCCAGCAATACATACGGGTTTTCAAACGTTTGCCGGAACGCTTCCACTAGTCTGCCGACCGGCTGCAACACACCGGTCTCGCTGTTGGCCGCCTGGATCGCAAGGACGTTCCTTGTTCCTCTCGGCGCATGTCTCCCTGCCGTGATGCTACCCGGGTCAAGTTGTCCCGTCGGGTCGAGTCGAAGCCAAACCACGCGGCCTTCCGCGTCGGCGCGCTCAAGCGGCCTCAGCACCGAAGCGTGCTCCGCGCGGGAGGCGAAAAATACCGCACCCCTTTCGTCGAAGTGCCGCAGGACGGTATTGTTCGCCTCGGTCCCTCCCGAGACGAAGAAGAGATCCTCGGGAAAGCAGCCGTCAACCAAGGACGCGACCTGTTCACGGGCCGCCTCCACCGCACGGCGCGCGTGTGCGCCTGCGGCATGTGCGCTCGCCGGGTTGCCCGTGATCGACCTCAGCGCGTGAGTCACAGCGTCCACTACCTCGGCAAGCGGAGGAGCTGTGGCATTCGCGTCGGCATAGATTCGCTTTGCCAATGTCACGGGATAAGGACCCGTGCGCGCCGCATCGGTAAAATCATCCCTCAAATCCGCTGAGCCGCCCGCGACGTGGACACATCAAAATTCACGGTCACACGCCCTTCGGCCGAAGATTGCACTGGTATTCCCTTGGCTAGCATGGATAGATCACGCTCTCGCATTCTCGGCAGATGCATCGCGCCTCGACCACCCCTCATTGGCCCGGGTATTCGTGGACGCGAACTCTGCGTTCGGCCATTTATATTGCAATATCAATTTTGTCAACGAATTAGAACGATAACGCTGCCCTTTTGTGTCAGGGTCCTCCCGACTTATCGCCTCGAATGGACATTTCATTGCGACCGTATGAGCCCGGCGGGGGCGGCGTTATCAGCCCGGGATGGCTGGAGCAATTACCACCCAAGCCCGAATATCCCGATGAGCAGGAAGCCCGCACTGGCGTATGCCGAGGCACTGGTATCGGAAGCCGCAGACGCAGTGGTTTCTGGCTGACTTGCCGCCCCCCTGACGTGCCCTCCGTGCCGGCGCACATCGGGCAGACGGGGACTCGAGAGAGACCCGGATGGATGCCGGTGCGCTTGACAGCAGGAGGCACGCCCATCATGTGTGTCCGGACAACAGCCGGGTGGAGGGGGATATGACACAAGCCTACCTCATGGACCACGAAACCTTGGGCCAGGAACTTGCCCGCGAGAGCCGCTCCGAGCGGATGGAGCAGCGGGTCAAGCCGACGATGAAGCAAGCCATTGAGTTTGCCGCAGCGCTGTCCGGCACCGACACCTCGGAGTTCGTCTCAATGGCGGCGTTCCAGGCGGCGATGGACAGAATCATCTCCATGCGGCGTACCCGTCTCGTTGGAGATGACGCCGGGAGGTTTTTCGCCGCCCTCGACCGCAAGGCCGGGCCGAACGAGGCCATGCGCAAACTGATGGCCGAGCATGCCGACCACGTGGAAGATGGGGAATAGACGGCTATCGGTGGTTGCCCTCACGCCTCAGGTGGAGCGGGCGGCCGGGTCCTTCTCCTGCGGCGTCCGCAGGATTGATGACTACCTCCGCCAGGGCCTCACTCTTCAGGAACACAATCTGGCTCGCCTGTTCGTCGCCTTGGAGCCACCGAAGAAAGCGGCCGTCATCGGCTACTATGCGATGCACAACATGCATATCGAAGCGGCAGCGCTGCCGCCGCCCGAGGGCATGTCTCTGCGGCGTGACGCTGTCGTCGGCGCCGTCTACGTCGTGATGTTCGCGGTCGACAAGCAGCACCAGAACCAGGGCATCGGGACGGCTTTGTTTGCCAATGCGCTCCGGCGGGCGAAGCGGATATCGGAAGAAACCGGGACTGCGGTGGTCGTCCTCGATGCCCTCAATGAGAGAGCCGAGGCGTTCTATCGCCGTTTCGGATTCAAGACGCTGGTGAGGGGCACAAGGCGCCTGTTCCTCCCCGTCACCGAAATCGCGTGATAACTGCCCGCTCCGGGCGAGGTCCCTTTGCCGGAAATCGCCTGCGTCAGCTTGCGGTCCTGGCTGTCCCGGTACGGCCGCCCGAGGGCGGCAGGCTGCCATAGGCATCGTCAACCAACCACCAGGCCGACGCGCACCGATGACCAAGCTGGATCGGTTAGGGCGCCTTTCCCGAGCATCTCTCCCGCAGAAGTCTGCGTTCTTTGAGTGATCCACGGGAGTCATACCGACAGGAATTTCTCGACAGCCGACTCAGATGCTCGACGGCCCGACGTCAAACCGCCGAAACCGGAATGGCCGGTTCGAATCTTTATACCAACAGAGCAGACATTCTAAATGGACTTTCTTCATCCGCTTGCAAATGTCTGTCCGACCGCGCATCGTGTCTACTATGGATTTCGCGGCCGCCCCAGTCTTCATCTCCTACTCACGATCGGACGGTCGCGCGTTCGCCGAGGCGTTCGAGCGCAGGCTCGCGGCGGAGGGCATCCATACTTGGCGCGATCTCACGGACATGGGCGCGGGCGACATCCTCCCTCAGGTGCTGCGGGCCATCGAGGACGCGAAGCACCTCGTGCTGATTCTCTCCCGCCGCGCTTTGGTCTCGGACTGGATCAAGCGCGAGTGGTCCCACGCCCGGCTGATGGGCAAGCAGGTCAGTCCGGTGCTGGCCGACCCCACGCTCACGCGCGCCGACTTGCCCGCCTGGATGAAGCGCGAGGAAGTCTTCGACATCGATCCCGAGCGTGACCGTGACCAGGAGCGGTGGCAGGCCCTGGTGCTGGGCCTTCGCGGCGACGGGCGCGTCAAGCGCAGACCTTACATGCAAGGCGACCTTTCCGCCGATTACGTCCCGAGGCCGGCCGAAATCGCAGCGCTGAAGGCGGCGGTGCTGGCCGAAGCGCCGGACCGGACAGTGGCGCTCACCACCGCGCTGCGCGGTGCCGGCGGTTACGGGAAGACCACCCTCGCCAACGCGCTCTGCCGCGACCCGGATGTGCGGTTTGCGTTCTCCGACGGCATTCTCCGCGTCGAGATCGGGAAGGAGCGCATCGACGTCACCGGCCTCGTCTCGGATCTGATCGAGAAATTGGACCCGGACGGCAAACGTCCCGGCTTTGCCGATGTTGTCACCGCTTCCGAGCATCTCGGCGAGTTGCTTGGAGAGTCCCGCGTCCTGCTGGTGATCGACGATGTCTGGCGCGAGGCGCAGCTCAAGCCGTTCCTGCGCGGCGGGCCGCATTGCGTCCGGCTGGTCACGACGCGGCTGCCGGGTGTGCTGCCCCCCGGCAGCCTGTCCGTCCCGATCGACGAGATGCGGGCGGGCGAGGCAGCCGGCCTGATCTGCGCCGGGCTGCTGCGCGCGACGGACCCGGCAGTCGCGGTCCGGCTTGCCGCCCTGACGGGGCACCTAGGCCATTGGGCACAGATGCTCGCCATCGCGAATGGCTGGCTGCGCGAGCGGGTACGGCAGCACGAACCCCTCTCGAAGGCCATCGACCGCTTCGAGCGCCGGCTCGCCAAGGACGGCCCATTCGTCTTCGACCCGAAGAACGAGACCCAGCGTAACAAGGCGATTCGGCTCTGCATCGAGGCCAGCACCCTGGAGCTCGATGCCGGTGAGGCGGAGCGATTCGCTGAGCTGGCGGTGCTGCCGGAGGACGAGGACGTGCCGCTCGACATCGTCGGGGCGCTCTGGGCAGAAACCGGGGGCCTCGACGAGGATGCCGCCGACGATCTCGTCCGCCGGCTGGACGCGCTTTCGCTGCTCCAGTCGCTCGATCTCGGCGGCCGCACGTTGCGGCTGCACGACAACATCCTCTGGTATTTGCGCGACCGGCTTGGCGCTGAGCGTCTGAAGGCAGCGCATGCCGCCATGGTGCGGGCTTTGCGCGCCAGATGCGGCGGCGAGTGGAGCGCGCTGCCACAGTATCAGAGCTACGACTGGCGGTTCCTGATTTTGCATCTGCGCGGCGCGGGGGATGACCGGACGGCGGACACCCTGCTCTCGGACTACACCTGGATCAGGGCGAGGCTGCACGCGACCGATGCGCGCTCGCTCTACGGCAGCTATCTTCCGGAATCCGCCGACGGCGACGTTCGTCGGATCGGGCGGGCGATCGGGCTGTCGCTCCCGGCGCTGATGGCGGACAAGCGCGAACTCGCCTGCCAATTATTCGGGCGGCTCGGGGATACCGGCCTCGCCTGCGCCGCCGCAGCGCTGCATGACCGGGAATGCCGCCCGCGACCCCGGTGGCCCGGTCTCACACCACCCGGTGCCGAACGCCTCTGCCTGCGCGGGCACGAGCACTGGGTGCAGAGCGCCGCGTTCTCGCTCAACGGCGCCCGTATCGTCACCGCCTCCTGGGACCGAACCGCCCGCATCTGGGACGCCGCCACCGGCGCCGAGATCGCCGCCCTGCGCGGGCACGAGGACCGGGTGCAGAGCGCGGCGTTCTCGCTCGACGGCGCCCGTATCGTCACCGCCTCCTGGGACCGAACCGCCCGCATCTGGGACGCCGCCACCGGCGCCGGCATCGCCGCCTTACACGGGCACAGGGGGCCGGTAGAGAGCGCCGCGTTCTCGCCCGACAGCGCCCGCATCCTCACCGCCTCCTCCGACGACCGAGCCGCCCGCATCTGGGACGCCGCCACCGGCGCCCAGATCGCCGCCCTGCGCGGGCACAATAGGAAGATGCAGAGCGCCGCGTTTTCGCCAGACGGCGCCGGCATTGTCACTACCTCCTCCGACCGAACCGCTCGCATCTGGGACGCCGCCACCGGCGCCGAGATCGCCGCACTGCGCGGGCACAAGGGGAAGGTGCAGAGCGCCGCGTTTTCGCGCGACGGCACCCGCATTGTCACCGCCTTCTCCGACCGAACCGCCCGCATCTGGGATGCTGCCACCGGCGCTGAGATCGCCGCCCTGCGCGGGCACGAGGACCGGGTGCAGAGCGCGGCGTTCTCGCTCGACGGCGCCCGCATCGTCACCGCCTCCAAGGACCGAACCGCCCGCATCTGGGACGCCGCCACCGGCGTCCAGATCGCCGCCCTGCGCGGGCACGAGGGGCAGGTGGAGACCGCCGCGTTCTCGCCCGACGGCGCCCGCATCGTCACCGCCTCCGAAGACCTAACCGCCCGCATCTGGGACGCCGCCACCGGCGCTGAGATCGCCGCCCTGCGCGGGCACGAGCGACCGGTGGGGAGCGCCGCGTTCTCGCCCGACGGCGCCTCCATCGTCACTGCCTCCTTCGACCGAACCGCCCGCATCTGGGATGCTGCCACCGGCGCTGAGATCGCCGCCCTGCGCGGGCACAAGAGCTTGGTGCGGAGCGCCGCGTTCTCGCCAGACGGCGCCCGCATCGTCACCGCCTCCTGGGACGGAACCGCCCGCATCTGGGACGCCGTCACCGGCGCCGAGATCGCCGCCCTGCGCGGGAACGAGGGGCAGGTGGCGACCGCCGCGTTCTCGCCCGAAGGCGCCCGCATCGTCACCGCCTCCTACGGCCGAATCGCCCGCATCTGGGACGCCGCCACCGGCGCCGAGATCGCCGCCCTGCGCGGGCACGAGGGGCAGGTGCGGAGCGCCGCGTTCTCGCCCGACGGCGCCCGCATCGTCACCGCCTCCGAAGACCTAACCGCCCGCATCTGGGACGCCGCCACCGGCGTTGAGATCGCCGCCCTGCGTGGGCACGAGGGGCAGGTGTGGACCGCCGCGTTCTCGCCCGACGGCGCCCGCATCGTCACCGCCTCCGAAGACCTAACCGCCCGCATCTGGGATGCTGCCACCGGCGCTGAGATCGCCGCCCTGCACGGGCACAAGAGCTTGGTGCGGAGCGCCGCGTTCTCGCCCGACGGCACCCGCATCGTCACCGCCTCCTTCGACCGAACCGCCCGCATCTGGGACGCCGTCACCGGCGCCGAGATCGCCGCCCTGCGCGGGCACGAGGACACGGTGGTGAGCGCCGCGTTCTCGTCCGACGGCGCCCGCATCGTCACAGCCTCCACCGACCGAACCGCCCGTATTTGGGACGCGGCCACCGGCGCTGAGATTGCCCGCAGCACACTCGACGCCGCTGTCCTCGCCCTTGCGATCCATGGAGCCGCCTTCGCACTCGGCGACGGGCTCGGCCGTATTCATGTCTTCGACACGGAGGATTGCCTTGGCTGACGGCAACGACCCCCTGCTCGCGCTGTTCGAACTCTACCTCGCCACCGCCGAAAGGATAAGCGATCGGCGAGCGGCTGCAAATGCCTGGATGCTGAGCGTCAACAGCGCCATCGTGGCACTTTACGGCTATCTCGCCGCCGACAAGCTCACCGTGCCGGCGGCACACAAGGCGATCTGGCTCTGGGCGATCCCGGCCGCCGGCGCGATCGTTTCCGTCGCCTGGACGGTGCTGCTCGCCTCTTACCGCGAACTCAACCGAGCGAAGTTCGGGGTGCTTCAGGACCTGGAGAAAGCTCTGCCGGCGCAGCCTTTCGCGAATGAGCGCAGGCTCTACTCACGGGAGAGGCGGCGCTCGCTCTCCGCTATCGAAACTGCAATCCCGCTGTGTTTCCTTGCGCTCTATGGCGCGATCCTGGTCGCGGCGCTGATGCACGGATAGGCGGCCCGCTGCTTGGACGGGTAACGCGCCATGCCGACGTAACCGCAGAGATAGCAGCAGCCGGCACCCGCAGGGTCTTGCTCCTTGCCGCCCGCGGCAGAATGACGGCATTGCAGCAGTGGACGCCGGACCAGGCATGTCGATCAGTTGCAGCATGAGGGCGGCATGGCCGTCGCAGCGCACCGGGGGCGGCTAGCCGACGATCGTAGCCGGAACCCCATGCGAGGCTCGGGATTGCACCGCCGGCCGCGCGGCGTCCGTAGAGCGCGGATCGGGCGCGTCGTCGTCCGTGATTCGCCCGCTTTCCCACGAGGCGCACGGTGCTGTCTGTAACGGACAGCGCGTCGGCTGAATTGCTGAATTCGCCAGCGAGCGGCCGATTACGCGTGATGAGTTGGGCTATATGCCAGTTGGCTGGGCGTCTCCCGGGCGGGATCTTCGGCAACAGCGGCGCAGCCGGACGCCAAGCGTAGCCTCGGTCAACGGCAAGCTCGCGAACCCGTGAGCGCCCCGATCTGCATCCAAAACTCCTTCAATCAAGCCAGGATTACTAGAGAGTATATCCTTCAGTATCCATGAATATTCTTCCTCTCTATGGTAGTAAAATACTCGTGTATACTGACTATGATCGTGCCTTTTTGTCAGACAGTAAAATTAAATACTGGACAACTACGCCGGATCGATCGGAGAACAGCGCCGTCAACGATGGAGGGCTTGGAGATGACGACGCTGCAAAGTAACGGACGCTATGCCGAGGCCGTGGTTCGCCTGCGGTGCGAATGCGCGGGCTGTCACACCAGATCCTGGAAGACCATGCGCGGCGATCAGGACGGTATCGACCTACAGTGTACCGAGTGTGGGCGATACGCGCAGGCAAAGGGAATCTACTGTGGCGAGCGGGTCAGGCCACATCCGCGCCGCGTTATTCCAAGCGGCGGGTTCGCCGCCTGGGACCGCCTTCAACAGCAAGACATCCCGGTCGATCTCTATGTCGTCTCGTGGGATGCGGACCATAATTACATGGTCGTCGTGATCACGGCGGAGTTGCAGCCGGTCGGCTTTGTCACCGCTCGCCCGATACTCACCGGGCCTCGTGCAGGCTACGTGATGTCCGATATCCATTTGGGGAGGCTTCCGCTCAAAGCCCGGCGGGTCATCGCGGAGGGTAATCTCCGGACAAAGAGCCCGCGTCGTGGTCAGCAGGTGTCCCGCAAAGCGGTGACATTGTTGCCGCACAACACAGACCGTCCTCGCCGTTCGAAAACGACTGCTGGTTCACCGCCATCGGCGCGGCCGGGTGCTGCATCCCGGGGCACTTGCGTCGTTCCATCCCGGTCCGTCGCCAGGCGGGCGGCAGCAGAGCTTGTCTGAGTATGGGGTCTAAGCGTCCGTGAACCGGCGTCACGCCAATGTATGGACCCGCAATAGTCCAACTACAGGGATCTATAAAATGAATGCCACCAAGACAATCACCCCGACATCCGCTGCGTCGGAGCCGCCCGACGGTCCATCGAACACCTCATCAACTTCCCCGGGTCAGTTGCCAGGGGTCGCCGAACTGCTGAGAGGATATCCGTTTCTCGATGAAAACCGCGATGCCGATGCGGCGGCGTTTGCCGACGAAACCATTCGCCGGATCGGTGCCCGAGAGCGGCAGAATGATATCCTCCTATCCGCCCTGCGCAAGCTGATGGCGGCGCCGACATCGAACGATTTCCTTGTGGCCTCCGCGGCGCTCGAACGGCACGTCCAGCCGGGTGAGCGGGAGTCCGGTGTGCTTCTGGAGGCCGCGGCGCGGTGCTGCTTCTACGGGGCGGTTTCCGGTGACGCGGATGCGGTGAGAAAAGTCGCTGCCCACGCCGTTATGGAAGCGTACTCATCATGCCTGGATCCGAACGCGGTTCGCAGCCAGGTTGCGGGGGCTGTCGCATGGATCCTGGCCGCGGCCGGACATTGGCCGCCTCCCGCGGGCTGGACACGGAAAACGGCCGCCGCTTTCGTGGCTGCGGTCGACGCTGACCCCGGACCCGGCCGGGGCATGGTCCGTCGCATGCTGCAAAGCCGCGCGACGCTCCTCGAAGGACAACCGCAAGCGGTCCTCGCTGACGGCCCTGGCATTGCCGCCGCGCCGGAGACCGGGGAGAGCACGATCGATCCCGCGGACCCATTGCCTGTCTTTGGGCACGCGACGCCAGTCCGGTCCGACCCGGCGGCTACGGGGGTCGTCGTTTTCAGGGAAGTCGGAAACGCCGTCGGCGACGTCGGCGCCCGAGTTTCCCGCGAGTTTCAGCCATTGCTCCGGGTCCCGCTGCCCCTGGCCCCGCTACCGAAGATCTCGGCGGTTGAGCGGGAGCTCCTTGGCGCGTTCCCCCACGCCGAGAAGGTCATCAGCACCGTCCTCGGGGATCTCGCTTCGGCATCGCATGTCCGGTTGCGTCCGACGGCGTTGGTCGGCTCGACCGGGATCGGGAAGTCGCGCTTCGCCGTTATGCTCGGCGAACTCCTCGGGGTTCCGACCGAGGTTTTTCCGTGCAGCGGTGTTGGCGACGCACTGCCGGGGATGTCCCGCCGCTGGACAACCGGCGAGCCGTCGATCCCGGTGGCGGTCATCAGAGCACACCGGCATGCTTCCCCGGCCATCGTCCTCGATGACATCGACACGGCGGACGATGCCTTGTCGGCTGCGCTTCTCGGCATGCTGGAGGCGCAGTCCGCCCGCACGTGGTTTGACCCGTATGTCGAGGCGCCGGTGGATCTGTCGCATATTCTTTGGATTGCCACCGCGCGCAGTCTGGATGGGATCCCCCGCGCGCTCTGGGAGCAGTTGAGGTTGATCGCCTTTCCCAGCCCGGACGCGGACCACCTGGCAACCCTGGCAAACACCATTCTCAACACGCTGACGGCCGAGCGTCGCATGGATTCCCGGTGGGCGCCTCCGCTGACCGGCGCCGAGCGTCAGGTCTTGGGCAGATATTGGCGGGGTGGGTCGTTGCGGTATCTGACTCGCCTCGTCGAAGGGATACTTGCTGCCCGCGACCGAAACCACGCCCTCCATTAGCGAGCGCGGTTCACCGGCGAGTCCGCAATCAGTCCCAACATTTCAAGACGCCGTCGTGATCGGCGGCCCGGAGGCAAGATGGACTCCCAGGCCATGGATATGAACGAGAAGGCAAACGGGTCCGCCCCCGATCAGGCTCGGCGGTTCGATCCGCTGCCATTCCTTTCACGTCTCCTCCGGCGGCGTGCATCCCGACAGGAGGTAGACCCGCCGCCGTCACCGGCGACGACTTGTCCGGAGCTGGAAGACGCCGACGAGATCATCGATCTCGCAGCTTCGACACCGGCCGAAGAGGAAGAGGTCGAGCCTGAGGACCCCGCGTGCGTCGCGGCGGGCTTGCTCATCGACCATGCACTCCGGGCGGCCGGAACGACCTTAGCCGACGCCAGCCGGGACGGGGCGGTTACCCTGGTGGTGGTGCCAGCGGAGCCATGGATTTCCCATGCCGCCGAGCGATGGAAAATCGAGGCGCGACACGGCGACCGCCCGAGGGACGGATTCCGCGAGCTGCATTGGACAGACCGCGGCACATACTCGCGCAGGTCGGACTGGATGTGCTGGAAGGCCGAAGCGCCTCGAGAGACCGGCGCCTCCAAATGCGACGAGAGTGATTTGGCGATGGCAACTGAATTGGCAACCGCCGCCGCAACCACGATGGGTCTGGACGAAGAGTCCGGCCTGATCTGGCGGGGTGTGCCGGACATGGCCGTTCTGCCCGAAATGCTGCGCAGCGATCCGGTGCTCGCGGGCCGTATGCGAAGCGTGATTGCCGCGGCTTATGCTGACGCGCTCGGGCTCGCTCGGCGTCGCGCGTCGGCGGTGAAGGCGCTGGCGGCGGAGCTTTTGCGCTGCCAGGTCATCGATGGCGCCGCGGCTGCGAGTATCGTGCAGCAACATTCCGCCAACCAGGCTGGCTTGTCGGAACGCGCCGCCGCTTCGGTTTGCGGGTCATCGGAGATGCCTCGATGAGCCTGATGGACCGGACGCCGGACGCATTCTTAGACCCGTGGCTGCTGTTCGAGCTCCACGACGGTCTCGAGATCTTATTCGGGTATGCAGTGAATCATCCTGTGACGGGGGGCTTGAGCTGGATGCACAGTTCTCCGGTCAAGGAATTCGATGAGGTGGCCTGCCGTGCGCGTACGGTCAGCGGTCGTCTGTATGCGCTCGGGCGCCGAACCGCGGTCGAGTGTCTTGATGAGGAAGGCCGTGCGGTTTTCGATCTGCTTATCCTGAAGCCCGGGGGTTTCCTTGCGCCGGATCCACTCGCGGATTTTTTCACCGGAGAATGGCTCGCGGCGCGGAAGTGGGCCCGGCACCTTCAAGTTCCGCCGCCGCCTCGGGACGATCCGGCTGCGGTGCGGCGATTTCTGGATTTGTACGGAGAGCTGTACTCGTCGTTTCGGGAAGGGAGACGGCGGAACTGATGATTAGTTCGTCCAGACCCGAGTGGCCGGGTGAGTTGAGACGGCTGGCAAAGTTTTGTGACCAGGACAAACGAAATGAAATCCGAGAAGTCCGGCCCGGTCGAGCCCGGCGGAGTTGCGAGCCGACACGCATTCGCGGGAGGGCGAGAACAGTCTATTGCGCCGACCGAAACGAAGGGTCCCTCTATCGCCGGTATACATGACGGAGATCCTTATGCGCCGCTTGGTTCGGCAGTGCTCCACCCGGCTGCCAACACTGATCATTCGTCGCTGCGCTTTCGGATATGCGCGGAAGTTGCACAAGAATTTTGTCTGTCCGAGCGGTCCCTGCGAAGCCTGGTTCGGCAGCATAAGCCGCCTGTGCTAAAAGCTGGCAAAACGCTCCTTTTTGATGACGTCGCAATCAACGTCTTGGTGGAGAAGCTACGATGCCCCTCAAAGTCGTCCGACGCAGTGGTTCCCCATTCCTCTGGATCATGGGGACCGTCCTCGGCCAGCGCATTCGAGAAAGCGCTGGAACTAGCGACCCGAAGCTCGCGGAGGAGCGTCGCGCAACGCGCGAGGCGGAAATCTATCGAGGGGTGACCCACGGGTTACCGTCGGTCAAATCGTTTGCTGAGGCAGCGGCCTCCTACCTGAAGACCGAGAGGTCCGAAGATACCCGTAATAGAGTAGCACGTTTCCTGAAATACCTGGACAGCGCCAAAATGCGAGGCATCCGCTGCGACCATGTGAACCAGGAGTTCCTGGATGTCGCATGTGAAAAGATGCTCCGGCCGGGCGCATCGCCGCAAACGCGGCTGCGGGAGGTTATTGGGCCTGTCAAGACTATTCTCCGGCACGCCGCCATCCGGGGCTGGTGTCCGCTGCCGATCTTTGAAACCATCCGGCAGGGACGCGCAAGAAAGGAGTGGCTGACGCCCCAGGAAGCTGAAGCAATATTGACGAAGGCACCTTTGTATCTGAGGGTAATGTATGATTTTATGTTCTGTACTGGTGCGCGTCGAGGTGAAGTGCTCAGTCTTGATTGGAGTTACATCCAGCTTCGCTATGCACGGGCAACGCTTCGGGATGTCAAGGCGCAGCCAGGGGTCGTTAAGGACCGAGTAGTTAAACTTCCGCCCAGGGCGGTGGCAATGCTGGCATCGCTGCCGGGCCCCAAATCACGTGGTCGGGTTTTCAAGGGCGCGAACGGCAAGGATTGGAATCGGGACATCACGAGGTCGGGCGCTCGATTGAACCGCGCATTCCAAGCCATTGTGCGGAATGCGGGGATCGACCGGAAGGTTTCACTCCATGTTATTCGGCACAGTTGGGCAAGTTGGCACTACGCCCTCCACAAGAACCTAAAAAAGCTCGCGGCGGATGGAGCCTGGGATTCTGTCGAGATGGCGGACCGGTATTCGCATCTTGCGCCGGAGGAGATGGCACCGGAAATCGAAGAATTCTGGAACCGTGGTGTGGTAGTCGGAGATGAAGGCAAACAATCCGAGGCAAGCTGATCCGGTTTGCCACCAGGCGCGCGCCCCGAAACTAATCGGCCGGGATCAGCGCAGACTTGGAAGCAGCGCGAATAGGTCTCCTTCACCTCGGCCAACGGCACCTTCATCGATCCGAACGGCAGGTGGCATAGACCGCCTTGCTGACGGGCGGTCGGAGCCCCGCCTGACCTTCGACGCGGCCGCGCTCAACTTCAATCGCACCGTTCCAGCGGCCATGGACTCGCAGCCGATCACGTGGTAGCTATGCGACCTCGGGCGTGGAGACAATCGCAGCAAGCACACCAGCAGCAACCCCGGAACCGGCCGACGCGATGGCCCCTGGTGCGCGGACCGATGCCAGCAGGTTTCCTTGGTGTTGGCGGGCGACACTTATACAGGCCCACAGGTCTGGAACCTGACCCGGTTGAGTCAAATGCGCGCGGTCGCTCCTCGAAGAGGCTCTCATGCCGCTCCCCAATGGAGGGTCGGGGCGACGCCGGAAAACCGACATCGTAACGGAACCAACTACGAAATAATATCGCCACTTGCGTCCTAACCGAGGCTGCCGGGCTGCGAACGGCTGATACGGCCAGTGAGGCTGTGTAGACCGTCGTAACGACACATGAGATTTGGAGCAATGGGATGACGAATTCGCGATTTTCATCCGAGACGGATGATCAACGGGTGACGCGCACGTAATACGCTCCCCGGTTCGTTCCGGGGTATCATTTTGTTCGTTCCGGCTTTTCTCCGAGGGGTGCAAGGATTTCGATCCTGCCGCGCGTTTCCGCCAAAGATTGACCGCTTAGCGTCAAGGATTTCGCGCACCGCAACGCCTCGACGAATCCTTGCGACTGAAGAATTCCGTTCACCATTCTGTGACCATTCTGTGATCAGAATGGAACCGTCATCGCAACTCCTAAAATCCGGTTCAGAATCCGGCGCCCTTGAGACGGCGGGCGGTCGCCCCTTTGTTTCGAGCGCCCCCGATCATGGTGACCGGAGGGAGTTGAGGGAGACGAGTTGATGAGACGCACGTGGGGCGAATCGAGACGGGGAGGCCCGCCGGAGCGGACCCGAGGCTCAGGGGCACGGCGAACCGGCGGGTCCGTTATCGAGGACCTGTTCCGGGAGCAGGAGGACGCCGTCCGACTTCCGGTTCCGGCGAACGACAATCTTCCGAGCCCTCGGGAGCCCGCCGCTTACGCAAACGACAATGCGCCGGGAGACTGGAATGGGGTCGCGTATCTCGATGTTCCCGATGCCGGCCGGGGCCGCATGGACCTCAAGCGGGTAGGTAACATCGTCCATCTCTTTGGCACGATGTATGGCCGCCGCGTGCGCGAATCCACGCACGAAACCGTGTGGGCTCGCGCGGAGGAATACAGGGCGGCCCGCGTCCTGGCACTCCGGGAGGAACATTTGCAGGCGACGCAGTGCGGCAGTCGCCTGGCCCAGCAACCCAGAAAGCGCACCCTGATGGAGGCGATCAAGCACTACCGCGACCCGACGCCAGTCCACCGGTGGCAACAGAAACGTCATCTGTCGGACGACACGGTTAGCCGTGTGTTGCGGTTCCAAGCGGCAGTCCTGGAAATCCAGCGCCTGGAGCGCCGCCGGTTCTATTGCGATGAAATCGACGACGGGTTCCTCGAAAAGGTCGCCGAGCGGACGATCCGTTCCACCTCGGGCTACTCGACCTTTCTCAGGCAGGTTCTGGCCGTGGCTCGGCCGATCCTGCGGTCAGCCAACCGGCGGTGGGGGACCAAACAGGGGTGTCCGCCGCCGAGCTTTGAGCTCGGGCAGGAACCGAAGGGGCGGGACGTCGTTATCCAGCCCCACAACGCCAAATGGCTGGTCGAAAAGGCCCTGTCGCATGGCTGGATCTCGGTCGCGGCCGTCCTGATCTTCGGCTTCAACGAAGGGCCGCGGAGAAAGGAACTGTTCCTGTTGAAGTGGCCAGACGTTGACTTCCAACGGGCACACGGAGTCCTCCGGGATGTCAAGTCTCGCGGAAACGAGGTTCGCGACCGCGATATCGACGACCTCCGCCCGGGGACCTTGTCGATGCTTCGCTCACTCCGGAGTATTTCGGGCCGGGACCTCCGATACGGTATTCCTCCAAGACAACGGACGGCCTTTTTCGCGACGTCTCGGCATTCGGCCGATACATGAACAAGCGGCTCCGGCAGCTGTGCCGGGAGCTTCGCTTGCGGGATGCGGAGAGCATTACCCTGCACGTGCTACGACACACCGGTGCAAGCTACGATTACATGGTGACCCGGGACATCGAGGGCACCCGGCGACGGTGGGGAGTGCTCTACCACTGAGCTACAGCAGCGCCGGGGAATGCGCGGCGCCGTTACCTAGCCGCTTGATCCGGGGGGCGCAAGCCTGTCTGTGCGGTCCCTACAACGCCGCGACGAGGGCGCGCATTTCGTCGGCATCGTGCGCCGCGCCGAACACATAGCGGTCCGGCCGGACCAGCACCGCCTCGGCGCCGATATCGTCCAGCCACGGCCCATAGGCCGCGTCCGCGACCAGAGCCACGTCACGCTCTGCCAGCATCGCGTGCAGATCGGGCGGCAGAGATCCGGCGAACCCGGTTCGCGCCAATGCGGCGAAGCGGTAGCCGATGCGGTCGTCCAGACCCGCGCCGCCATCGACCACGGGCTGCGGTGCCACCCGCCCGCGCGGCTCGGGCAATCCGCCGCACAGGCCGGGACCGAGGCGGGGCTCGATCCGCTCGATCCGCGCCACCGCGGTCGTCCTAGCGTTGATCAGGCCGCCGAGTCGCACCGCGGCCTCGATATACTCGCGCACATGCGGCTCCCGTTCCGACTGATAGGTGTCGAGCAGCGAGGCGCCATCCTGGCCGCGCAGCACCCGCCCGAGCTTCCAGGCGAGGTTGCCGGCGTCGCGCATCCCCGCGCACAGCCCCTGCCCCAGGAACGGCGGCGTCAGATGCGCCGCATCGCCCGCGATCAGAAGCTTGCCGGCGCGCCAGCGGGAGGCGATGGCAGCCTTGAAGGTGTAGACCGCCGCGCGCTCGATCTCGATGTCCTCGGGGCCGACCCACCGTTCCAGCAGGCGGAACACGGCGGAGGGCCCGGGATCGGCGTCGTCATCCGGGAGCAGCGCGATTTCCCACCGGCGGCGATCCCCGGTGCCGCGGATATAGCAAGCGGGCCGCTGCCGCTCGCAATATTGCATGCTGTCGTCGCCGAGACCGGGAACCGGGCGGCGCAGCCGCGCATCGACCGCCAGCCAGCGCTGCTCGAAACCGAGATCCTCCATCGCACCGCCGACGATCCGCCGCACCAAGGAGTGTGCACCGTCGCAGCCGACGGCGAAGCGGGCGCGCAAGTGTCGCAGCTCGCCGGCTGCCAGGTCCTGGTAGTGCAGGTCCACGCGGTCGCCGTTGCGTTCCAGCGCCTGCACCTCGGCCCGGGTTCGCAGCGCCACGTCCGGCCAGCGGCTCAGCCCGTCGCGCAGTACCCGTTCGAGATCCGGCTGGTGGAAGCGGTAGCCGCTGTGCCAGCCCTGCACGCCGATGCCGTGTGGACGCGGCCATTCGAGCAGCAGCTTGCCCGCCGGATCGACGTATTTCGTGCCGGGCGAGACCTGCATTAACGGCCGCATGGCCTCCGCCAGGCCGGCGGTCTGCAGCAGCCGCATGATCTCGCCATCGAGGTGCACGGCGCGCGGCAGATCGAGGATGGCGGCCTCGCGTTCCAGGACGACGGCGCCGCAACCTTGCATACCCAGCAGGTTGGCGAGCATCGCCCCGACCGGTCCGCAGCCGATGATCACGACGTCCGTCTGGTCCACGTCCAAGCCCCCGCCGGCAAATCCTTACGCGACGCCCAACGTAAGCGAATCGGGCGGTCGATCTTGTTCCGTCATGGCTCGGCGAAGTCCGGGCCACCCCCGCCAGCACGTGCCGCAACAGGTGGCCCGGACGAGCCGGGCCATGACGGTTGAGGGAGCCGCCGGACTGAAGCAATCATTCTTGGGCGTCGCCTTACGCTGCGAAATCTTCCACGCGGCTTCCGGGGGCGCAAGTCACCTTCGTAGGCACATCAACACGTTACCGGGGTTGCACCGCATTCTCTTTGTCCTCACGCTGGCCGCGTCCTTTACGGGAGGCAGCCATGTCCGGGATCCGCGCCATCCTGCGCAACCACATGAAGGAAAAGCTGGCGCGCGACGAAGTCGTCGCGTCGATGACCGTGCGGCTGTCCCACTCGATCGAGATCGCGCAGATCGCAGCGACCGCCGGGTTCGACTCGCTGTACGTGGACCTGGAGCACAACACGCTCTCGATCGACACCTGCTGCCAGATCTGCATCGCCGCACAGCCGATCGGCGTTACACCGCTGGTGCGGGTGCCGGCCAACCGGCCGGAGTATATCGGCCGCGTGCTGGATGGCGGCGCGATGGGCGTGATCGCGCCGCATGTCCGCTCCGCCGAGGAGGCGCGGGCGCTGGCCGATCTGGTGCGATTCCCGCCGCTTGGCAGCCGCTCGGCCGGCGGGGCGCTGTCGCACTATCAGTACCGCGGCTTTCCGTTGGCGGAGACGAACGCGGCGATGAACGACGCGACCTTGCTGGTGGTCATGCTGGAAACCGTCGCCGCACTGGACGCTGTCGAGGCGATCGTCGCGGTTGACGGCGTCGATATGGTATTGGTTGGCAGCAACGACCTGTGCGCCGAAATGGGCATTGCCGGACAGTTCGGCCATCCGCGCCTGAAGGAGGCGTTCGCCCGCTCGATCGCCGCGGCACGGGCCGCCGGCAAGCATGTCGGCATCGGTGGGTTGGCGACCCGGGACGATCTCGTGGCTGAGTTCGTGCGCATGGGCGCACGCTACGTCTCGACCGGCACCGACCTCGCCTTTTTGCTCGCCGCGTGCGAGCAGCGGGCGCGGTTCGTGCGGGACATCGAGGGACAAAGCGCCGGTCAGCCCTGAGGTCGGCGAGCCAGGCTGTCCCCCGTCATGGCACGAGCCGGGCCGTGACGGAGGCGAAGCCGATCGGCTCGCGCGGTCGCTGCCTGCATTCCCTATGCCGCGCGCACCTCGCGCAGGAATGTCGCCACCTGCTGCTTCAGCGCATCGCCGTCCTTGCGCAGCCCCCCCGCCGCATCGTTCATTTGGATCGCGGCCGTACCGGACCTCTTGGCCGCATCGCCAATGCCGACGATGGCGTGGGAGACTTCACGGGTCGCCTCCGCCGCGCTCAGCACGGTGCGGGCGATCTCCTGCGTCGCGCTGCCTTGCTCCTGCACCGCCGAGGCGATCGCCGCCGCCGTTTCGCTGACCTTGCCGATGGTCTCCGTGATGCCATGGATCAGATGCGCGGAGGTCTTGGTAGCGTCCTGGATCGCGCTGATCTGGGCGCTGATCTCTTCCGTCGCCTTGGCCGTCTGGTTGGCCAGCGCCTTGACCTCGGAAGCCACCACCGCGAAGCCTTTCCCGGCGTCGCCCGCCCGAGCCGCCTCGATCGTCGCATTCAGCGCCAGCAGGTTGGTCTGGCCGGCGATGTCGCTGATGATCCTGACCACGTCGCCGATCTTGTCGGCCGCCTCGGTCAGGCCGGCGACCTGCTCGTTCGACGCCGTCGCCTGCCGCACGCTATCGTTGATCATGGCGCTGGCCCGCGTCACCTGGTCGCTGATCGCGATAACGGACGCGGTCAGCTCCTCGGTGGCGGACGCAACCGTCTGCACGTCGCGGGCGGCGGCGTCCGACGCGGTCACCACGGTGCCGGTCTGGTGCGCGGCTTCCTCGGCGGTGCGCGCCATCGCTTGCGAGGTGTCCTGCAGTTCGCCGGCGGCGCTGGCGACGTGGTCGACGATTCCGGCGACGGCGGCATCGAAATGAGTGGACAGGTCGAGCATCGCCGCGCGCCGGTGCTCCGATTGCTCTCGCTTGATGGTTTCCTGCTTGCCGAATGCCTCGATCTTGGCCTGCGCGGCCTCGGCCTCGACCAGGTTGGCGGCGTCGCGGGCGATCAGCGTGCCAAGCCGATCGGCCAGCCAGATCAGGGCGCCGGCCTCGATGACGAGGATGGCGGCGTGCAGGGCGACGCGGCCCGGGTCGCTGCCGCCGGAGAACACCAGCGCCGGGGCGACGAAACTCAGTACCAGGTGGTGCACGGCGGTCACGGCGGCAGCGGTCAGGATGACGTTGCGATCGCAGTACGCGGCCAGCACGGCCATAACGGCAAAGTAATACATGTGAATGTCGGTCTGCCAGGCGCCCCCTGCGGTGGCGGCCAGCAGCAGCGAAACCATGACAACCGCGCCGGCGGCGACGGTCATTCTGCGGGCAGTACCGGGCGGCCACAGGGCGACCGCCGCCGTGACCGCCGCGGCGACGGCAGCCGCGCCGCCGCCGAGCACCACCGCGCTGTTGCCGATGAGCCAGGCAACGCCGGTGATCAGCGGCACGTGCAGCCATAACGCGGCGACCAGCGCCGTATCCACTTTGCTCCGCAGGTCCGCGAGTTGATCGGTGCGCTGCACTTTGGTCTCCTACTTGGGTTGAAAGCCGCAGCCGGCGAATCCGCCGGGGTCGAGCAGCAGCCAGGCGCCGGCCCGCCACAGGCGCTGACGTCCGGACGCGCCGTCGGGCGCCACCAGCACGGCGAAACCGGTCCCGCCGAGGCGCAGGATCGTCCCGCCCGAAGCCGCCGCTTCGACGGCGCGGGTCGCGTCCCACCACGGCGGAAAAACAGCCGTGACCGGCCCCGGCGTTGCACCGCTGCTCAAAGCGACGAACAATCCGCCGGCGGCGATGCCGGGGACGGCCAGAAAGCGGGACACACCGGCGGCGAGAGGCTGAGCCATGTGGCCGATGATGGCGCGGATTGGTTAAGACTCCCTTAACGCTGACGGGAAAAAACCGGTCTCTGGACGGATCGCGGCGAAGCATGGTGCACTGCACCGGTGAACGTGGAGCACCCCGGATGGCGTCGATCGACGGTGAAAGGCTGCTGCGCGACCTGTATGCGGTGCGCGAAATCGGCAAGTACATGACCGGCGTGCACCGGCCGACCTTTTCGCCGCAGGATATCGAGGCGCGGCACTGGCTCGCCGGGCGGCTGAGCGACGCCGGGCTGGAGGCGTCGATCGACGGCATCGGCAACGTCTATGGCCGCGACCCGCGGCCGGGGCGCAAGCTGCTGACCGGCAGCCATCTGGAAACCCAGAACCGGGCCGGCTGGCTGGATGGCGTGATGGGCATCATTTACGGGCTGGAGGTGGCCCGCTCGCTCGGACGCGGCATCGATGTCGCGGCGTGGTGCGATGAGGAAGGGCATTTCGGCTCGTTCATCGGCAGCCGCTCTTTCTGCGGGATGCTGACCGAGCAGGAGATCGACGTCTGCGCCAACCGCGAGACCGGGGTGTCGCTGCGGGATGCGCTGCGTCAGGCGGGGTTCTCCGGCCGGCCGCGGCAGAAAATCGACCGCGGGCGGTACCGGGGTTATCTCGAAGCGCATATCGAGCAGGGCGCCGATCTGGAGGATCATCATCTGCGGCTGGGGATCGTGACGGCGATCGTCGGCAGCCGGCGGTTCAAGATCGAGTTCAGGGGCCAGCAGAACCACGCCGGCACGACGCGGATGGCGGTGCGCAAGGACGCGGGCGTCGCGCTGGTCAAATTGGTTGCGGCGATCGAGGCGCGGTTCCCGGCGGTCGCCGGGCCGCGGACGGTGTGGACCACGGGCGATATCCGGCTCGACCCCGGGGCTGGGAACATCGTCCCTGGCGGGGCGGAACTGATCTTCCAGTTCCGCGACACCGACCTGGAGATTCTCGACGCCCTGGAGGCGACGCTGAACGAGTTGATCGCCGAGGCGGCGAAAGGCCCGTGCGAGGTGTCAGTCACGTATCGCAGCGGCACCGCGCCGGCCGCGATGGATCCGGGGTTCCAGATGGCCCTGTCCGCGGCGGCACAGCGGCATGCGCCGGGGCTGCACCAGGCGATGCCGTCCGGGGCGGGGCACGATGCGCAGATCATCTCGCAGATCCTGCCCTCGGCGATGCTGTTCGTGCCCAGCATCGGCGGGATCAGCCACCACTACACGGAAAATACGCGGGACGAGGATATCGTTCTGGGTTGCCAGGTGTTCGCGGACGCGGCGGAGGCGATCCTGGCGAAGGGGTAGGTGTAGCGACGCACAGTGATGTACGCCTCGACGCGCAATAAAGGCCAGTTTCCGGCGCACATTATTTGAGACGGAAGCGAGCCTCCGGCGCCCAATGGCTGAGACTGAAGCCACAATCGCACAATCGGTGAGACGGACGCCCAATAGATGACTGGCGGCGACGGTGGTAGGGATCTCGCCAGAAACCAGGCGCGAGTTTAGCTTTACGATCATTACGATCATTTTGTCCCGATAGCGTCAGTACCCCGGGATGCCCCGGTGGCGTTAGAGCTTTACCACTATCAACGGACGTGTTCGTCGTGCATCGCGCTGACGATCCGGCACCCTTTCGCTTCCAGCCGTGTCAGGGCGCGAGCGCGTGATGCGTCGCTGGCACATGCAATCGCGTCGGAAACAAGATCGACTTCGTAGCCTCGCGCCAGGGCGTCCCGGGCGGTCGCGGATATGCAACCCTTTGCAAGCAGCCCGCTGAGGGCAAGCGTTTCAACGCCTTTGGCGCGTAGCCAGGGTTCCAAGTTCGGATTGACGAAGGCGCTGCCTGCCCACTTCGGGAAATACTGGATCCCGGCCAGCGGCAGCGCCTTCGTCCACCGCGAACCAGGCGAGCCGGCGATGCTCGCATGTCGGCGAAGGAGGTTCATGAAGTAATCGTCGGGCCGGAACTCGTTGCCGATCGCCAGGACGAGATCCCCTGCCTGGCGCGCGGCGGCGACAGCTCGTGCGGCGGCGGCGAGAACCGGCGTCACCTGAGCGCGGCTGACCGGCATCTTGCCGTCCGGCTCGAGGAAATCGTCTTGAAAATCGATCAGCAGAAGCGCCCGCAGCGACGGGTTACGTTGAGGCGTTTCCAGCATTTTGAATTCTCCTATCAGCTTGATTGCTTACTGAAACAGCGGAATCCAATCGCGTCAGCTCTTCGACGATGGGGCAGGCGAGCTTCGGATCGCGGGCACGGCACCGTGTCAGAAATGTCTGCAGCTCGTGCTGCAGGCGGACGATTTCTGCAGCCTCGGCGGCTAGCGCGGCCAATTTCATCTCCACCGTCGCACGCAACGACAGGCAGAAGGTTTCGCCGTGTGCCAACTGGTCCCGCAGTGCTTGGATATCCTTCAGGCTCAAGCCAAGCTTTTGCCCGATCCGGATATAGCGGAGGGTCGCCACCGCCTTGTCGTCGTAATGGCGAGGCCCATCACGCCTTGGCGGTCGCGCCATCAGTCCCCGGCGTTCGTAGAATCGGATGGTCTCGACACCTACACCGACCTCCTTGGCCAATATTCCGATCGTACGCACCTTGCTCATGCCTCAGCCCTCCGATTAAAGGCCTAGCATGCGTACCATGGTACGGAGTCAAGACTCGCTTGGAGCCGCCTGGATATGGCACGGGGAACCGTTTTGACGGGGCCTCGCCAAGCAATTGACGAAGCCGTGTCGAACTTCCGCTTGAGTAGAAAAGCTGCAGTCGTGCACCGCCGATCATTTATTGCGCGTCCGTCTCACCGAAGGTGCGTTGTGTCTCAGCGATTGTGCGTCCGACGCCGACTTGCGTTTCACCTAATGCGCGCCCGAAAAGACCATCTATTGGGCGTCGGGCCATTCATCATTGCGCGCCGCTACAGGCAGAGCAGGGCTGCGGGATTTGCTAAATCGGCTCCGCGGCCATCGCGCCTGAAGGCGGCGGGGTCGCGCCGGACGAAAGCTCCCCGGCGGCGGTGGTCAGCGCCTTGATCCGCGCCAGTTCTTTCCAACGCTCGTCAGGAGAAAGGTCGTCGAGACCCGCCGCGAACTCGGCGGCGACCGCGGTCATCGCGTCGGCCCACGCCGCCTGCCGCGCCTCTGCCGTGCGGACGGCCGCGGGAGACAGCGGCACCGGCGCCGAAGCGGGAACCCCAACCGCTTCGGCAACCGGTGCCGGCTCGGCGTCCGGCTGCGTGCCGGGCGCTGAGGTGGCGGCCCGCACCCGGGCCTTGGCTTCGCTGACCATGCGCTGCGCTTCGGCGACCGAGGCTTCGAGGGATTGCTCGGTATGGCCGGCGCCGGGGCGGCTTTCCTGTTCCAGCCGCCGGCGGCTGCGTTCGGCGGAGCGGTCGAGGCTGTTGGCGTTGCCGCGCAGACGCAGGGCCAGCAGCATGGAGACATCCTCGTACATCGAGAGGCTGAGGGAACTCAGCGTGGCGATGTCGAAGGCGATGATCTTGGCGACGGTGAACAGGCTGAGGCGGTTGGCGATGCGGAATTCGTTCACCGTTTCCGCTGCCGCGGCGTAGGCGAGGCGGACGTCGCCCGCGGTGGACCAGAGGAACATCGGCGCCAGCAGGGCGAGGATGAGGTTGGCCAGGTTATTGGCAGGGGCGGCGGGTTCGGTTGTTGCCATGGTGCTTTGCTCGGAGTGCGGTGCGGGCGTTCTACCTGGAGTTGCAGAGCGGTGTCAAGAACGATTTCCTATATTAGCCAAAAAGTCCGCTCGATGGCATAAACCCCACCAGTGGAGCGGAGGGCAACATCGCCGGGTCGGCTTTTGACGATGGTGGCCCGGCCGACGGAGTGGCGGCGGCGTCGAGCCGGCTTTGAACAGCGTCCATTTGCGTACATCCGCGGTTAAAAATTCTTGCTGTGCCGCGAACGCACTACGCCGCTGATGTCGGGCCCCGGTGAGACTCGATGCAGCACAGGACGTGGATGTCGCGCCAGCGGCTGCTCGGCGTTGAAAATTGCGGCAATTGCGGCGTGCACTCGCCATGTCGCGGGCGCCATGACACATGGGCAACGGCCCCCGCGCGGGCGGCCAGCGAAGGCCTGGCCTTGCCTCCGACTCCACCGCCGTGATAGTGCCGCGCGACTTTCTCAGGGGCTTGCAGCATGGCATCGACGTACGAAACCGTGGCGGGGATCATCTCCGACACCTGCGATATCGAACTGGACAAGATCACGCCCGACAGCCATGCGATCAACGACCTCGGCATCGACAGCCTGGATTTCCTCGACGTGGCCTTCGCCATTGACAAGGCATTCGGCATCAAGATGCCGCTGGAGCAATGGACGCAGCAGGTCAACGAGGGGAAAAAGACCACCGACGAATACTTCGTCCTGAAGAACCTCTGCACCAATATCGACGCGCTGGTCGCGGCCAAGGCCGCCTGACGATTTCGCGTAACATCATGCAACGGTGACCTGATGCGGCTGGAATATTTCCAGATGGTCGATCGGATCACCGAACTCGACCTCCCGGGCCGCCGGATCACGACCGCCTGCCAGGTGCCGGAGCAGTCCCCGGTGTTCGAGGGCCATTTCCCCGGATATGCGATCCTGCCCGGCGTGCTGATGATCGAGACGATGGCCCAGACCGGCGGCTGGCTGGTGCTGGCAACGCTCGGCTGCACGAAAATGCCGTTCTTGATGCAGGTCGAGAAAGCCAAGATGCGGTCGTTCGTCTCGCCCGGCCAGGCGATGGTGGCTGAGGCGCATCTGCTGCACGAAGGCTCCGGCTACGCGGTGGTGAAGGCCAGCATCACCGCCGGAGGCAAGAAAGTCACCGACGCCGAAATCCGCTACGGCGTGGTGCCGTTCCCGAATGAGACGCTGAGGGCGGCGATGCTGGAAACCGCCCGGCGGGTCGGGCTGCCTGAGGAATACATCCATGCCGCATGACCGCGACGCCCTGATCACCGGGATCGGCCTGGTGTCCTGCCTCGGTTCGGGGGTGGAGGCGCACTGGGAGGCGCTGAACAATCCCGCCGGCTTCACACCGGTGCTGGACACAGCCAGCTTTCCGCCATTCGCCGTGCACCCGCTGGCGCCGGTGAACTTCGATACACAGATCCCCAAGCGTGGCGACCAGCGGCAGATGGAGCCATGGCAGCGCATCGGCGTGTTCGCCGCCGGCCTGGCACTGGAGTTGGCGGGCGTAAAGGGCAACGCCGACATGCTGTCGCATGCCGATCTGATCGTGTCCGCGGGGGGCGGGGAGCGGGATTACGCGGTGGATGCGGCAATCCTGACGGGCTATCCCAAGGCAGCCAACCCGGATGCGTATCTGAACGAACATCTCCAGGGCGATCTGCGACCGACGCTGTTCCTCGCGCAGTTGTCCAACCTGTTGGCGGGCAATATCTCCATCGTTCACGGGGTGACCGGCTCGTCGCGCACCTTCATGGGCGAGGAAGCCGCCGGGGCCGACGCCGTGCGCATCGCCTGTGCCCGGATCGCCGCGGGCCAGGCCGACATCACGCTGGTGGGCGGTTCGTACAACGCCCAGCGGCCGGACGTTTTGCTGCACTACGAAATGGGCGGCCTGCAACGGCGCGCGCCGTTCGACGGCATTTGGGCGAGGCAGGACAGCGCCGGCGGCCTGGTGCTCGGCTCCGTCGGCGCCTTCCTGGTGATCGAGAGCCGTGCCCACGCGGAAGCGCGCGGTGCCCCGGCGTTCGCGCACATCGCGGCAATCCGCACGGACCGATGCCACCGCGACCCCGGCCAGGCGACCGCGAATGCCCGCGCACAGTTCGACGCTGTGGCCTCGCACTGGGACCAAGCGGGCGCGGCGGTGATCTCCGGCGCATCCGGCGTGGCCGCGATTACGCGGGAAGAGCAGGCGTTCCTGGCGTCGCTCGGGCGCCCGGTGCGGGCCAGCGCGACCGCAATGGGAACATCATTGGAGCCGTCCTTCCCGGCGAGCCTGGCACTGGCGGCGATCTCGGTACAGCGCGGTGCCCTGTTCGCGCCGCTGGAGGCCGCCGAACAGCCTATGGCGGCCCCGCTGACGCAGGCGCTGGTGACATCCTGGGGACATTGGCGCGGCGAGGCGCTCGCGCTTGTCGCAGCGGCCTGAGGGAGAGACGGCGATGACACAGGATACGGATCATCTCGGCCGCCCGATCGTCGTGGTCACCGGCATGGGGGTGCTGACGTCGCTCGGTCAGGGACAGGCGGATAACTGGGCCGCACTGACCGGCGGGGTGTCCGGCATCCGCCGCATTATCCGCTTTCCGACCGACGGGTTGCGCACCACCATCGCCGGCACGATCGATTTCGTCCCGGTCGAGGACATGTCGGCCCCTGCCCTGTCGCAGCGCCTCGCCGAACTGGTCATCGACGAAGCCCTGTCCGAGGCGGCTATCGGCCGTCCCGGCGATTTCCCGGGCGCCTTGTTCCTGGCATTGCCGCCGGTGGAGATGGAGTGGTCGCAGCGTTTCGCCCTGGCCGCGGCATCCGGAGCGGATCAGACAGTCGATTACAACGATCTGCTGCGCGCCGCCGGCAAGGGCGGGTTCGAGCCGTATTATCGCCGGTTCCTGTTTGGCTCCGTCGGTGAGAACCTGGCGGAGAAATTTGGCACAAAGGGTTCGCCCGTGGCGACGTCCACGGCCTGCGCGTCGGGGGGAACGGCGATCCAACTCGGGGTCGAGGCGATCCGGCGCGGCGAGACCGACGCCGCCTTGGTTGTCGGCACCGATGCGTCGATCAATCCCGAGAGCCTGGTGCGGTTCTCGCTGCTGTCTGCGCTGTCCACCCGGAACGACCCGCCGTCCTCCGCTTCCCGCCCGTTCAGCAAGGACCGCGAGGGTTTCGTGATGGCCGAGGGCGCCGGCGCGCTGGTGCTGGAAAGCCTGTCCGCCGCCCGCGCGCGCGGAGCGACGGTGCTGGCGGTGGTGGAAGGCTGCGGCGAGGTAGCGGACGGGTTCCACCGCACCCGGTCCTCGCCGGACGGCAAGCCGATCATCGCGTGCATGCGCAACGCGCTGGTGGATGCGGGACTGGCGCCGGAGGATGTCGGCTACATCAACGCGCACGGCACCGGTACGCCGGAAAACGACAAGATGGAGTGGGTCGGCGTCTCCGCGGTATTCGGGGAGCATGCCGGGTCGATCCCGATGTCGTCGAACAAGTCGATGATCGGGCACAGCCTGACGGCGGCGGGGGCGGTGGAGGCGATCTTTACCGTGCTGACGGTGCGGCGCGGGTTGTTGCCCCCGACGATCAATTACGAAATCCCGGACCCGGCGCTGCCGGTTGATTGCGTGCCGAACTGCGCGCGGGCGGCAAAGGTGCGGCACGCGATTTCGAACTCGTTCGGGTTTGGCGGGCAGAATGTGTGTTTGGTGATCGGAGCGGCTGAATGAGGTAGCGGCGGCTTCTTCACAAAGGCGGCTTCCCAAAACGTCATGGCCCGGCTCGTCCGGGCCACCCGTCGCGGCACCGTGCGGAGGGGGTGGCCCGGACAAGCCGGGCCATGACGGAAGTGGGGACGGCCCCCCCGGATTCGCTTATTTTTGGGCGTCTATTTTTGGGCGTCGCCTATGCTCATCCAGAAACGCGCCCGCGGCTTCACCCTGGGCGCCGTCCCGTCGGACCCCGGCCATCCGGAGGGGCGGCGAACCGGTCATCCGCCCGATGCCGCCATGCGATCAGGCAGCGCAGTATGCCGCCATTCAAGGAGGTATAGCTGAATGTCCATTCTCGACGATCTCTCCACCGGCCTCGCCGATCGGCTGGCGGCCGCGGCACCGTTCGCGGTCGGCATCCACGGCGGGCACCGTCCGCGCAGCGGCATCCTCTGGCGCCCGGACGTCGTGGTGGCGTCTGAGCAGGTGCTGCCCGAGGATGTCTCCAACCTGTCCGTCTTGCGCGGCGGGACGCGCGTCAAAGCGTCGCTGGCGGGACGCGATACCGGCACCAACGTCGCGGTGCTGAAACTGGAAAGCCCTTTGGAAGGCACCCTGCCCGCCCCTGCCGCCGAAGCCCCGCGGGTCGGCAGCCTCGCGATGGTAGTCGGCGCCGATGGGTCGGGCGGCCCGACGGCGCGGCTGGCGATGGTGCATGAAGTCGGCGTAGCGTGGCACAGCATGGCAGGCGGCCGCATCGACGCGCTGATCCGGCTGGACGCCCGCCTTGCCGCCGACGAAGGCGGACCCGTCATCGCTCTCTCAGGCGGTCTGATCGGCATGTCCACATCGGGGCCTCGGCGTAGGACCATTGTCATCCCGGCCGCGACGCTGGAAAGGGTCATCGATCCGCTGCTGGCGGACGGCCGCATCGCCCGCGGCTGGCTTGGAATTGGTCTGCAGCCGGTGATGATTCCGGACAGCTTCCGTCAGTCCACCGGCCAGGACAGCGGGCTGATGGTGGTCAGCCTCGCCGATGGCGCCCCGGCCGCGACCGCGGGCATCCTGCCGGGCGACATCGTGCTCGATATCGACGGCACCGCGGTCAGCCGGCCGAGGGCATTGACTGCCTCATTGGGTCCCGACCGGATCGGCCAGGCGGTGGTGCTGCGCCTGCTCCGGGCGGGCGCGGTGCAGACCATCAGCGTCACCGTCGCGGCGCGGCCGGCCGCATGAGCCTGCGCGTCCGGGTCCATGCGACGGACCCGGTGCGCCGGCACGGCCTGATTGCCATGCTGGAGGCCGCCGGTCATACCGTCACGGACGACACGCCGGATGTCGAACTGTGCGATACGGGGCAAACCCTGCCCCGCGAATCGGAGGCTCCGGTGGTCGCGCTGACCGCCAACCCCCCGGCCTCGGGCGCGCCAGCCGGGCTGTTGCCGCCGGATGCGACAGCCGAACAGCTCGACGCGGCGTTGCGTGCGGTTGCCGCCGGGCTGCTGGTGCGCCCGGCCGGGGTGCCGGAGGCGCGCGGCTTCGCGCCGGCCGACGACGCGCCGCTGCTGACGCCTCGGGAGCGGGAGATCCTGGTCCTGATTGGCGAGGGGCTGAGCAACAAGGCGATGGCGCGGCGGCTGGGGATTTCGGTCCACACGGTCAAGTTCCACATGGAGGCGCTGTTCACCAAGCTGGACGCCACCAGCCGGGCGGAGGCGCTGACCAAGGGCCTGCGGGGCGGTGTGATCGAACTGTAGAAACCCGGTCCGGTCGGTTGTAGCGATCAAACGGACGAACATTTCGTTCTTGCGGTGGCTGGCCCGGAAACCGGCGCGTTCAGCCAAGTCCACAACCGCGGCAGTTCTCGCCAAATGCCTGTCATGCTCCCGCCGCAGCGGCGTCAAACCGCCGGCATCCATTTGCCCTCGACCAGTTCCGCCTCGTCCGGGCCGGGCCACGGCGGCATGGTGACCGCCACGGCCGTCAACGGTTCTTCGGCCCCGGCCCGGAACTGAAAGCACACACCCGCTTCGATCGACAGGCAGGTCCCCGGCGTCAGCGCGGTAACCGCCTCCTCGCCGCCGGCGGAGCGCCACATCTCGCCGCGGCCCGACAGGATGAACCAGATCTCCTCCACAGTGCGATGACGCACCGCGCGGGACACCTGGCCGGCGGGCAGCCGAAAATGCGCCATGCTGCCGCCCTTCAGCGCCAGCAGGACGCGAACCTCCGATCCGTCCGGCGCAATAACGTCATACCCGCCGGGCAGCGTCATGGCGGGGAACATTCTACTCCGCCGCCGGCTTCGTCTCGTCCGCCGGAGGCTTCGGCGCCGCCGGGACATGGTCCGACACCGTCTCCGGCCGCACCGGCTGGTTGCGCTGGATCGCCCCGGTCATCGGGATGAAGAACACGCCGATGTCGCGCTTCGAGTGGATCTTTCCCTCGGCATCCTTCGTATAGACATACAGCACTTGCCCGCGCTTGAACGGCTGGCCGATGGGGATGATCATCCGCCCGCCCGGCTTCAACTGCTTGAACAGGTCGGGGGGTGCGAAGGTCGCGGCGCAGGTGACGATGATGATGTCGAAGCCGCCCTGCACCTCCGGCCAGCCGTAATACCCGTCGCCGACGCGCGTATGGACGTTGTCGTACCCAAGCGGCGCGAAAATCTTGCCGACGGCCTTGCCGAGCGGCTCGATGATCTCGATCGAGTAGGACTTCGCCACGATCCGCGACAGCAGGCTGCTCTGGAATCCGCTGCCGGTGCCGATTTCCAGCGTGACCTCGCCCGGCGCCGGCTTGCAGATCTGGGTCATGTAGGCCTGCCCGAGATAGTCCGACAGCGCGGACCCCCAGCCGAGCGCCCAGGGCTTCGGCGTTTCCTCATACGCGTCGCCGGGCGACGCCCGGTGTTCCGAGTAGGAGTAATGATAATACTCCCGCGGCACCGCCTGGAATGCCGCCAGCACCGCCGGATCGGCCGAACCCAGGCGTTCCTTCAGATACGACTCGATCAGCCGCATCGCCGCTGGCTTGCGCTTCTGGATGGCGTCGAACTGGGCGTCCGACAGGCTGACCGGGCGGCCGGATTCACGCATGGCCTTTTCATAATCAGCCTTGGTCCAGACCGGGGCCGCGCGCGCGGCGGCGGGCAGAACGGAGGCAGCCGCCGCGGCGGAGATCAATCCCCGACGGGTGATGGTGCTGGTATGTCTTGCCAAACCGAAGTTTTCCTCATCGCCGGGAATGTAATCAAAGCGATTGCATAAAGGATTGCCGCGCACAACAGAACCCATTTGTAACCGGCCTCGCGCGCAATCAAGTTCGCGAGTGGCGTTGCCACAACAGAAAAGGCTCCATTCAATCCCCAGGCCCAAGGCAGAAATCCGGTGGTTCCGGTCTGGTTCAGTCCGAGCGGGAACGGCAGACCGAGCGCCAGCGACACCGGAGCCGCCAGCGCCAGCAACAGCCCGGTCCGCGCCGCGATCGGCCAGTCGAGCGTCGCCAGCACCAGCGGTTGCAGCAGCATCGCCGCTGAGGCGCACCAGATCAGCACCACCGCCGCCGCCAGTGCCATGAAACGCCGCGGTGCGCGCGTCATCCGCTCGGACAGCAGGCTGCCGAGGCCGGAGAAGATCAGCATACCGGTCAGCACCAGGGCAAAGCCGCTGGTGCGGTCGGACAGCCAGAAACTGGCTTTCTCGATCAGGTAGATCTCGATGAACAGGAAGCCCAGCGCCAGCGCCGGGAAATACACCACCGCGCGAACCAGTCCCGCCCCCGGCGCGCGAATCCGGCCGGGTGCCAGCAGCGGCACCATCAGCACCAGCATCGCGATGACTGCCGCCTGCGCCAGCACCGCGAGGTTGACCAGCGCGCCGACCTCGGCCTGCGGCAGGATTTCGAGGCGTTTGAGGATCGTGCCGATGCGGTCAAGCCGCAGCACGGCATAGAAGAACGGGCGGTCCAGGGTTATCGGCGACAGGTTGAACTGCTCGCGCGAGGGCGATGCGTGGCCGGACAACACAGCCTCCGCCTCATCGGCGATGGCGTCGTCGGGGCCGCCGGATTCGACCTCGCCCTTATCGAAAGAAACCGCCGGCAAGTCGTTGTAAATATTGTCGCGGGCCTTGGCGACGTCCATGCCCGGATACCAGGCCATGTCGAAAGACCGGTCGTCGGCAGAACTTTTTCGCCGCGTCGATCCGGGCGGTGGTCCAGCCGTCGCGGGCGATCAGGATGCGAACGTTCCAGGCGGAGCGGTAGACCAGGACATGCGCCGCCGGGTCCTCGATCCCGGCCGACAGCAACGCCGAACGCACAGTAGCCAGCATGCGCAGCGCGTAGACCGGGAAGTCGCGGATCGAGACCGGTATCGACACCATCCCGCCCGGCGCCAGCATGCCAAGGTAGGAGACGATCGCCTCGCGGCTGAACGCGGACGCGTTGGTCTCGGCGGCGTCGAGGAAGTCGGCCGACAGGTCGATGATGTCGAAGGTGCCCGTCGCGGCCAGCGGCGGGGAGCCGGAGATCGTGGCGCCGGCCACGCCGGAAACCGGAGCGACCGGGCCGATGCCGTGGCGCAGGATGCCGAACAGGACGGGTTCCGGCTCCAGCGCGCGGATTTCCGACGCGCCCAGCCGGGACGCCTCGGCGATGCGGAACCCGCCGGACGCGCCGGCCAGCAGCACGCGGGCGTGCGGGATCAGCGTGTAGGGCAGCGCATCCAGCGCCGCCGCGGCATAGTCGGCACCGAGCGGCCCCGGCTTCGACGGCAGCGCCGCGATGCGGTTGCCGTCGCGATAGAGGCCGAAGGAACGCGGCGGTCCCTCCACCCCCAGCATGCCGGCGTTGTTGGAGATGTCGGTGTCCACCCGTTCGGTGAAGTCGTCCAGCACGGCGTAGTCGCCACGCGGCGAGTTCACCGACGCGACGATCTTTGCATCCGGCGTGTGAAGCGGGGCGTAGATCGCCTTGAAATCATTGTAGGCCGCTTCGTTGTCCAGCAGCAGCACCGCCTCCGCCGCGCCGAGCGCCAGCAGCGCGGCGGTGACCGAACGAAGATGGTGCGGGCCGCGCATGAACACCGCCGCCAGCGCCAGCGGCACCAGCAGCAGCGGCACGAGATCGAACGCGTGCACCGCGAACATCGCCGCCAGCACCCCGGCCGCGCCGGCGCCCGCTCCGGTCAGGTCGAACGCGTAGACGAGGCCGATACGGCTGGCGTTGCGCACGAAACTCAGGCTGATGAACAGGCCGGCCAGGAAGAAGAACGGCAGCAGGGCGGCGTAGTAGCCGGCGATGTTCCAGATCTGCGGCTGCCACGTCACCGGGTTCTGCAATTGCAGCGGATTGAACGGGTTCGTCGTGGTGAAATGGTAGCCGGCGGCGGCGGTCAGTACCAGGCAGGCCGGCAGCGCCGCCATCAGCGCTCCGGCGCGGCGGGCGAAGGCATCGCGCCACAGCGCCAGCACGACCCCGCTCAGGGCAAAGCCGACCATGACGATGGAGATGACCCAGTAGCCGTATTCCGACCATTTCGCGACGGCGAAATAGCGCGTCAGCGCGGTCTCGTAGCCGACGGCGGCCAACGAGACCAGGAACAGCGGAATCAGGTTCATGGCCAGACGCGAAACCGCAAAAACTGCTCCGTCAGGCCGTTGAACCGGGCTGGTTCATCGACGAAGAGGGCATGACCGGCGTCATCGAACACTTCCATCTCGGTGTCCGGCCGGTTTCGCACGAGGGTTTCCCCCTGCGCAACCCAGCGCGGCCGCACGATGTAGAGCAGCGGCACCTTGGTCTCATACACTGCATCGCGCCAGTACGAACGGGGCTCCGGATAGGCGCGCAGCAGCCTGCTGGCGGATTCCGGGGTGCGCAAGGTGGCCTCGGTCAGGCGGTTGAGATAGGCCGGGGGCTGCGGCCGGTGGAACATCGCGCGCACGAAGGCTTGCATCACCTTGGCGTGGTCAGGCGGCGGCCCGCGGTGCGGCGGAGCGGCTCTGAACCGCGGCGGCGCGGGCGGCGGGTCCTCGCCGACCGAATTGTCCACCAGGACCAGTCCGGCGAGCCGGCGGTCCCCGGCGACATGGACCGAGGCGAGCGTATCCAGCACGCCCAGCGACCAGGCGATGATAACGACCGGCCGTGCATCCACCTGATCGATCAGTTCGGCGAGGTCGCGGCCGCGGCGAACCGGTTCATAGCCGCCGGGCGGCGCGGCCGAGTCGCCCTGCCCGCGCGGATCGAACGCCACCACGTGGTAGCGCTGCGAAAAGGCGAGGATCTGCGGCATCCAGATCCAGGCCGGCATGGTCCAGCCCGGTACCAGGACAAGCGTGTGCGCCGAGGGCGAACCGGCTTCGAGGTAGTGCAGCCGCACCCCGTCGGACGACAGAAAGAAATGATCGACGACGCCGCGCGGCAAGCCGATCGGCTGTGCCGCGGACGGGAGCGCCGGCAGCAGAAACAAAAGACCTGAGAGGAGGAGCAGGACGTGCCGCATTGGCACCAGAACACGCGCGCGGCGGCGAGTCCGTCAATCGGGATTTTGTTACCGATTCCGCGACCGCGGCTCGCGCGGCGAAGAAGACGCCGCGCCCCGCCACTGGAGCATGCGCCCAATCCAGCAAGAATCATGCGCCGTCGAGCTCACTCCAGCGGCGCTTTGGCCTCGCGCCCGAAATACGCTTGCTCAAGTTTGTGCGCTAAATCAGGCTCCGCGGCGGTCGCTTCCAGCACGATGGTGCCACGGGCGAGCGCATAGACCCGGGTCACCAGCGACAGCGCCTTTTCCACGAGCTGTTCGACCAGCAGGACCGCGGTGCCAGCCTCACATAGCTGCCTGGCCACGGCCAAAACCCGATCCACAAGCACGGGCGACAGGCCGGCCGAAGGCTCGTCCAGCATCAGAAGCCTCGGCCGCCGAACCAGCCCCTGCGCCACCGCCAGCATCTGCTGCTGGCCGCCTGACAGGGCGCCGGCAGGCTCCTGGCGGCGCATGGTCAGTTCCGGGAACATCGCCAACGCTTCCTCGATGCGGGCGCTTCTCTCGCCGCGCGCCATGCCGTACCCTGCGAGCAGGAGATTATCCAGGATGGTCAGGCGCGCGAAGACACGATGCCCCTCGATGACATGAGCGATTCCAGCCTGAACCGTAGCTCTTGGCCCGGCGCCGGCCAGGTCGCGGCCACCGAAACGGATCACCCCGGATCGCGGCAGCAAGCCGGATATCGCGCGCAGCAGTGTCGTCTTGCCCGCTCCGTTCGGACCCAACAGTGCGACGGCCTCCCCGGCGCCGATCGTCAGGTCGATGCCGCGCAGCACTTGCACCTTGCCATAGCCGGCCTGGAGGCCGGCGACTTCCAGCAGTGGCTCAGGCCCCGAGATAGGCATTGACGACCTCCTTGTCCGAACGGATCTCGTCGGGCGTTCCCGCGGCCAGCACCTTGCCCAGGTTCAGCACCGTCACCTGGTCGCAGATGTCGAAGATCAGATCGGCGTGGTGCTCGACCAGCAGCACGCCCGTGCCCTGCCGGCTCACGGCCCGGATCAGCGCGCCCAGGCGTGTGATCTCCTCCGACGACAGGCCAGCCGCGGGTTCGTCCAGCAGCAGAAAGGCGGGTCGCAGCATCAACGCACGCGCGATTTCCATGAAGCGAAGCTCGCTATGCTGCAGCCGATCGGCGCGCACGGATGCAAGCTGCTCCAGGCCGACCGCCGACAGCGCCGCCATGGCAGCCCGCCGCAGTGTCGCTTCGTCACGCCAGTGCCGCGGAAGGGCGAGCAGCGACTCGACGAAGGTGCCGCGACCGTCGATGGTGCCCCCGATCATGACATTCTGCAGCACGGACGCCGCGCCGACGATCCGGGGGGTCTGGAATGTGCGGGCGATGCGGTGGCCGGCGCGCAGATGCGGCGCCCGCGCGGACAAGGTCCGGCCGTTCAGACGGATACCGCCTTCCTGCGGGCTGTAGTAACCGGAGATGACGTTCAGCGTGGTCGTCTTGCCGCTGCCGTTTGGCCCGATCAGGCCATGAACCTGCCCGGGCAGGATCTCCATGGTCAGGCCGTCGATTGCACGCACGCCGCCAAAGCGCAGCATCAGTCCGTCCAACGACAACGCGCCTGCCTGCCGGTGCTGCCCGATGACCTGTGCCAGCAGATGCGGGCGGGTGATGATTTCCCGGTCGCTGGCGAGCGGCCTGCGGTTCTTGTAGTCGATCAGGGCGGCGATGCCGCCGGGCATGGCCAATACGATCACCAGCAGCAGGGCCGCGTACAGAAACGTGGACCACGCCACCAGAGGTGCAGCGAACTCCGGCAGCACCGTCAGCAGGATCGTCCCGAGCAGCGGCCCCAGCACCGAGCCGCGGCCGCCGATAAGGATGGCGATGAAAAACAGCACCGACAGGTCAAAGGTGAACGCGTCGGGCGTGATGTAGGTCTGGAGCGACGCGAACAGCCCCCCGGCCACGGCCGCGGCGGCCCCGCTGAACAGGAACACCATGATCAGCAGCGCAGGCTTTGAGATGCCCGTCGCCTCCGCGGCGACCTCGGCATCACGAATCGCAATAAGGGCGCGTCCGTACCGGCTGCCGGCGATGTTGAGCGTCATCCACGTGCAGATCGCGGCCAGGATCAGGCAGAAATAGTACAGACCCCACTGGCCGGAGAACGTACCCCCGAACTCCGGCCCGGCGACACCGACGCCGCCGCCGGTGACGCTCTGCCAAGCCAGCGCCACCTGGGTAGCGATCGTGGCGAAGCCCAGCGTCGTCATGGCGAAATAGAATGTCCGCAGACGCAGCGCGGGCAGGCCGACAACGACGCCGCAGATCGCCCCCAGCACGCCGGCGATCGCCAGCGCAACATAGGGCGAGAGTTCCGGCGTCACCGTCCCGGCGGACAGCACGCTGGTGGCATAGGCACCGATGGTGAGCAGCGCGACCCAGCCAATGGCGATCTGTCCGGCAAACCCGACCACCAGATTGAGGCCCGATACCAGCACCCAATAGACACAGGCCCGCGTTGCGATCACCCCCCAATACGTGCTGCCGAACAGCGGCATGCAGGCGCCCAGCACGCCAATCACCACGAATGGCGCCGCGTGTTCCAGCGCAGCCAGGGCCGGGAAAGCCGGACGATCGGGCGCCCGGGTGGAAGCCTCGGCGGTCGTCATACGCGGCGCGCCTCCGGTGCGCCCGCCAGGCCCTCCGGCCGCACCAGGAGAACGATGATGAACATGACGAACACCGCGACCGAGGCGAACACGCCGCCCACCAGGAAGTTGGCCGCTTGCTGGAACAGGCCCAGCGCGAAGCCACCGATGACCGCCCCGCGATTGTTGCCCATGCCGCCGAGCGCCACCGGCACGAAACCATAGAAATTCAGCATCGGCTGATTGGCGAAGAATGCCAGCAGCACCTCGCCGCCGGAGAACCCGGCCAGCGCGCCGATGACCCCGGCCAGCGCGTAGCTGCCGATGCGCAACGACCTTTCCGGCAACCCTAGCGCCCGGGCGGCGAAATTATCCTCGGCGATGGCCAGAAAGGCCCGGCCGATCATGCTGTGGCGATAGAGGAATTCGAGGCCGGCGAGGGTGACGCCGCAGGCCAGGATGGGGATCCAGAAACGCTGGTCGAACACGCCGTGGTCCAGCGGCAGCAGACGCGGGAAAGGCTGCGGCTCGGTGCTCCACTCGATCGCGGTGAACTGCTGGATCATCAGGGCGAACGCCAGCGTGGAGAGGACGTACAGATGCTGCTCCAGGCTGCGCAGAACCGGTCGCACGGCGACGATTTCGGTTGCCACGCCGATGACCGCGCCAGCCGCCAGGGTCGCGATCAGGCCGACGAAGACCGGCAGTCCCAGCCGGCCGATGAACAACGCGCCGAATACGCCGCCCAGCATGCCCAGCGCCCCCGCGGTGAAGCTGAACACGCGCGAGGCCGAGAACATGACGTTGTAGGTGATACCGATCAAAGCATACACGGCGCCCATTGCGAGCCCGTACGAGACGATCGACTCGATCATCGGTTCAAACGCTATAGCCCGGGGCCAGCTTGAAGGCCCCGTCGCGGAACGAGTTCGGCCTGGCACATGACGACCTCGTTGTCCGGATAGCCGTTATGCTGCGCAGGCGTGAAGCTGAGGTCGCCGTAGATGCCCGGCCAGGCCTTCAGCGTGTTCCAGTAGCCCGCGATATCCTGCGGGCTGCTGCCAGCATTCTTGACCGCTTCGGCGACAAGATGCGGCGCGTCGTAGCCGACGGCGATCCACCACAGTAACGTATCGCCCATCTCTATGTTGGCGCCGTGCAGCTTGTCGACGAAGGCGCGGGTTCGTTCCGGCAGCTTGCCATCGGCCTGATAGCAGCAGGACAGGAAGTTGTTCGGGTAGACTTTCTCCCAGTATTGCGGTTTCTCGAGCAACGCTTTTGTCTGGCCGGAGCCGAGCGTGGTCTGGCCGACGATGGGCACGTCCCAGCCCATCTCGCCGCGGGTATTGATGATGCGCGACAGGAAGCCGGCGTTGACGCTCCAGGGCATGATGACTTCGGCACCGGCGCTTTGCATGCGCAACAACTCGGGCTTCAGGTCGGGGTTGCTGGCGTCGGTTTCCCCGCTGTAGACGACGTCGCCGCCGCTGGCCTTCAGCATGGGCACGTATGCATTGACGGACGCAGTGCCGTAACCGGTGGTATCCCCGATCACCGCGACTTTCTTCAGCTTGAGCGTTTCCAGAACATATCGGTTCGCAGCAGATCCGATCTGCTGATTGCTCGACGCGATGCGGAAAGCCAGCGGGTATTTCTTAACGTCGATCAGCGCGTCCACCCAGCAGGGATTAAGCTGCGGCACACCGATGCGCGCGATCAGCGGCGTCGCGGCGAGGGCTTCGCCGGAATTCAGGGGCCCCCAAATCACGTCCACACGCTGCTGCCGCGTCAGTTCCGCGGCCGCATCCACCGCCTTGGTGGGGTCGCTTTGAGTGTCGCGCACGATCAGCTCGATCTTGCGTCCGTTTACGCCGCCGGCATCGTTGATCTCATTGACCGCGAACCGGGTGCCCCGGTTTATGGCGATGCCGGTGGACGAACTCGGCCCGGTCAATGCGGGAAGAAAGCCGATGAGGATCGGCTCCCCGGCGGCAATCGCCTTGCGTGACAGCCCGGTCGCCAAAGCGGCGGAGCCGGCGAGAATATCGCGACGCGTGATCGCCATGCTTGTTCCTCCCGTTTCTCGCCCGGCTGGTTTCCGGGCCGTTGCGCCCAGCGTAGCAGCCGCGCGCCGAGTCACAAGCGGGGCGCCCGGCGCCGCCTAGCCGGCGTACCCCGGCGCCAGCGAGAATGCGCCATCGTGTTGGGAATTCGCGGCGGACATGACGATCTGCTCCGTCGCGTAGCCGTTGTGCTGTGTCGGCGAGAACGTATATGTGCCGAACAGGCCGGGCCAGTCGCGCAGGCTGTTCCAGTAGCCGGCGATGGCGTCAGGCTCGCTCGATCCGGTGTTCTCCACCGCCGCCGCCACCAGGTTCACGGCATCGACGGCGGCAACGACCCACCAGAGCGAGGTATCGCCGAGTTCGATCTTGCCCTTCACGCTGTTGACGAAATCCTGCGTTTTCGCCGGCAGCTTGCCGCTGGCGTCGAAGGTGCAAGGGCGATAGCCGATGATGTAGACGTTGTCCCAGCTCGACGGCTTGTCCAGCAGCTTCGCGACCCCGCCGGACCCCATGGCCGGGTGACCCGCGAAGACCACGTTCCAGCCGATGCGCGCCCGGGCGTTCATCATCCGTGCGTCCAGGCCGGTGCTGTCGCTCCAGACCACCACGGCCCCGGCCCCGGCGTCCCGCGCCCGCAACAGGCTCGGCGCGCAGTCCTGCGCGTTCGCGTCGATCACCTCGTTGTAGGCCACTGTCAGGCCCGCCTTCTGGAACGCCGCCACCGAAGCCGCCGTCGCGGTCGTGCCATAGCCGGTGTTATCGCCCAGGATGGCGACCGATTTCGCCTTCAGGACATTCACCACATAGTTGCGGTTGGCGTCGTCCCATTGCGTATTGGTGGCGGCATTGCGGAAGGCATACGGATACTTCTCGGGATCGATCAGCTTGTCGACGACCCCCTGCTGCATGTTCGGCACCTTGTAGCGCGACAGGATCGGCGTCGTCGCCAGCGCTTCGCCGGAGTTGGTAGGACCGAACACCGCATGCACCTTGTCGCGCGTGGCAAACTCCACCGCCGCATTGACGGCATTTGTGGGATCGCCCTGGGTGTCGCGGGCAATGACCTCGATCTTGCGCCCCTTGACGCCGCCATTGGCATTGATCTGGTCCGCCGCCCACTGCACGCCGCGATTGTAGCCGATACCAGGCGCAGAGTTCGCCCCGGTGAGCGCCACGAGCCAGCCGAAACGGATCGGTTCGGCGGCCCGGGCCGAGCGCAAAATAAAGGGCGCAGCCAACGTGCCGGCCGAAGCCAGCAGGGTTGTACGTCGCGTTAATGACATCGTTTCCTCCCGAAACGTCATCAGTCATGCCTCTGACCGCCCCGCCGATTTTGTCTGGCGTGGGCCCTTTAGCGCGAAGCGGCGTAACCATGCTGCTGGAAAACGATGTCACGCGCCAGTGCCGCGGGCGCTTTGTCAGCCCTTCAGGGCCGCACTTGGGCGGGAAGACCCCGTGGCTCTCGCCGAGGCGACCAACATGTCCCGGACCGTCGCTGCGGTCAGCGGCTGGCGATCCACCACCACGCCGAAGGGCGTCAGCGCGTCGGTTACCGCGCTTGGCACGGCGCCGACGGCCCCCATCACGCCGCCCTCCGACATCCCTTTCGTCCCGCTTAAGGTTCGACGGCTCGGCGTGTGCATCGAGATCAACTCGATCGCCGGAAGATCCGCCGCAAGCGGCATCGCGTAATCGAGGAAGCTGCCGGTCAGGTTCTGACCGTTCTCGTCATACACCACGCGTTCTTGCAGCACGCCCGAAATGCCCAGCGCTACGGCACCATGCTGCTGGCCGGCCACGATCGCCGGGTTCAGTACGCGGCCGCAGTCTTCCGCGACGATGTACCGCTCCACTTGCACCACGCCGGTTTCCACGTCTACCACCACCTCGCAGGCGTGCGTGGCGTTAGAGAAGGTCAGCGGCGGCGGATCATAGGCCCGGTGCGCCTCCAGCCCCGGCTCCATGCCCTGCGGCAGGCGGAGCGGGTCGGTGTAGGCGACCCGCGCGAGGTCGGTCAGGCTCAGTCCGGCATCGGTCCATGCGCCGCCAATCATCCGCTGCACCCGGCCTTCCCACAGCCGGAGTTCGTCGCCGGAGTTCAGCCCCAGCAACGCCGCAGCGATGGCGCACGCCTTGCGCTGCACCGCCGCGCCGGCCAACAACAGCACCGAACTGCCCGCTGTACCGCCCCGCGCGCCCCGGCTACCCATGCCATACGGCGCGATATCGGTGTTCCCGAGGTGCAGTCTTACGATTGCGGGCGACACGCCGAGCCCTTCGGCCGCAGCCTGTGCCAGCGCGGTCTCGTAGCCTTGGCCCGACCCCATCAGTCCGACCGAAACATCCACTGCGCCGCTCGGAGCCACCTTTACCCAACCTGCCTCATGGCCGGAGCCGGGAATTCCGGCGGCCCGGTAGAAGGCGGAGCCGTAGGTGTTGGATTCGACCACGCAGCACAGGCCCATTCCGCGATGCACCCCCCGTGTCCTGTCGGCGTGCTGGCGCGCACGAAACCCCGGCACGTCGAACGCCACCAGCGCGGCGTCCAGGGTTTCGCGCGGGGTCACATCCTCCAGCACCGGACCGGCGGCCATGGTCCACGGCAGTTCGGCCGCGCTCAGCATGTTGTGCCGCCGTACCGCGATGGGGTCGAGTTTGAGGGCGCGGGCCACGGCCTCGATAGTGCCGTCCATCACCCAACTGGCAATCGACATGGGGGCTCGCATGGGCGCGGCGCCGCATTTGTTTGTCAGCACCACCCGCATGTCGCAGGCATAGTCGGCGATGCGGTATGGGCCGGTCAGGCTGAGGACCACCATCCGCAACAAGTAGTTAGCCGGGTAAAAGCAGTATGCGCCGAAGTCCTCGATGATCTCCAGCGACAGCGCCTTGATGCCGCCGTCGGCGTCGACCGCGACACGCACCCGTGCGGTCTGTTCGCGGGCATGCGCCGCCGCCAGCAGATTCTCGCCCCGCTCTTCGCGCCACCGAACCGGGCGGCCGAGGACACGGGCGAGCGCTGCGACGGTCAGCTCCTCGCGGTAGAGCGCGATCTTCTGGCCGAAACCGCCGCCGATGTCGGGGCAGATCACCGTGACTTGCGATTCGCTGAGGCCAAGACGAGCGGCGAGCTGGGTTCTGTAAGGGTGCGGCACCTGGGTGCCGACATGCATGGTCAGATGCTCGCGGCCCGGGTCCCAGATCGCGCAGCAGCCGCGCGGTTCCATGGGCACATGGGTCTGCCTGTGTTGCACGAACTCCGCCTCGATCACGCGATGCGCCGCAGCGAACTGTGCGTCCGGCGCGCCGGCGCTGAAGCTTTGGTGCGACACCAGGTTGTCGGGCAGCGTGTCGTCCACCAGCGGAGCCCCGGGAGCTAGTGCCCCGGCGATGTCCGTCACCGCCGGGAGCGGGTCGTAGTCGACTACGACCTGCTCCGCGGCATCGTCCGCCGCGGCCCGGCTGGTCGCCACCACGCAAGCCACCGGGTCGCCGTGGAAGCGCACTTTGTCCGTGGGCAGGGTTTCGATCGTAACCGGGTGCAGCCCCTCGATGGCCGGAGCCAGGCGCAGCGGCCTGGTCCATTGTGCGAGATCCTGTCCGGTGGCGATCATCGCGATGCCCGGCATTGCGGAGGCCGCCGCGGTATCGATGGCGCGGATGCGGGCATGGCCGTGCGGCGACCGGACGAAGCGGGCATGCAGCGCGCCGGCGACGGCGAGGTCGTCGATGTAACGCGCGGTGCCGGTGAGGAAGCGCCGGTCCTCCCGCCGGCGCAATGGGCGGCCGATCGGCCCGTCACTGGTGATCGGGTCAGGATTGCTCATGGCCGTTCTGTAGCGGACAGCCGCCTGCGCTCTAAATCCCAAGTCGAGGGCGCAACCACACAGCTGCGTGTGCGATTCATGCGACCGTCCGGCCATGATGTGGTATATACGCTGCTGTCCGCGGACGTACTCGCGCGTCGTATCGATACGGGCTGCTTTCGCCTGCCTCACGAAGCGCTTGGGATCCAGCGACTGATCTCCCCATCGAAGACGGCGGATTTTGCCCCGCGTGAGCCAGCAGCGCCCGGGCCGTGCTCCTCCGCGAGACGCGGCATGGGCTTTGCAGACGCGAGTGTCATGCAAAGTTTTGATCCTCGTCCGTGAAAGTCCTGCTGGCCGACGATGACGCAGAACGGGCTGGAGCACTGGCGCGGGTGCTTGCGGCGGACGAGGGACTGGTGGTGCTTCGGCTGAAGCCATCCGAATCCTTGGCCGGGGCCGTTGCGGCCCTTGCCCCGGACGTTGTCCTGGTAGACATGGAACGCCCGGATCGCGACGCCCTGGACGGATTTCGCCAGGTCGCCGCCCTGAACGTCCACCCCGTGGTTCTTTTCGTGGATCAGGACGATCCGGCGTTCATGGAGGAGGCCATCGACGCCGGCGTGTCATCCTATAACGCGATCGCCACGCCGCCACACGACGTCAAGCCGGTCCTGCGCGCCGCGATCGCCTTGTTCCGTCGCCATCAGCAGGCGCGCGATGACCTGAAGCACGCCGAAGCCAGTCTGCGCGAACGGGCGGTGATCGACCGGGCCAAGGCGATCCTGATCAAACAGCGCCGGATCAGCGAACCCGATGCCTATAAATGGCTGCGCAAGAACGCCATGAGCAGAGCCAAACGGATCGTCGATGTGGCCAACGAACTCATAGCGACGGCGGAAGGAAGCGCGCAATGAGCAAGCCGATCCGCATCGGATTGTTGCGCCTTGTCGATAGCGCGCCGCTGATCGTCGCCGAGGCCGACGGCCTGTTTGCCCGGCACGGGATCGAAGTCGAGATCAGCATCGAACCGTCCTGGTCGAACGTCGTTGACAAACTGACTTACGGGCTGCTGCACGCAGCGGTGATGCTGCCGCCATTGTCGCTGGCCGCCAGCATCGGATTGCGCGGACCCGAGGTGCGTTTGGTCGTACCGTTGTCGCTCAGTCAGGGTGGCAACACGATCGTTGGCAGCCACGACCTCGCGAACGGCCTGCGGGCCGACGACATGCCGCCGCGGACCCGGCTTTTGGAGTGGCTGAGCGGCCGGACGTCCCGGCCGCGGTTCGCGGTGGTGCATGCTTTTTCGACCCACAACCTGCTCCTGCGCTACTGGCTCGCCGCCGGCGGGGCGGACCCCGATCGGCATATCGACACGGTTGTCATTCCGCCGGAAAAGGTTGTCGCGGCCCTTGCCACCGGCACCATTTCCGGCTTCTGCGCAGGCGCGCCCTGGGGCGAGGCGGCTGAAAGGCAGAACGCGGGGCAGGTGCTGAGCGGGAGTTCTGCGATCTGGCCGATGCATCCGGAAAAATGCCTTTGTTTTCCCGAATCCGGAGCCGCGGCCAACGCGGACCTGATGCATCATCTGTTACGGTCGGTGCTGCACGCCCAGGTCCTGTGCGACCAGCCGGACGAGGCACCGCGTATCGCAGCGCTGCTGGCAAGCCCAAGTGGACTGAATCTGCCGGAGGAGGCCACCCTGGCAGCCCTGCCCGGAGGTTCCGGCCGCGAACGTATACGCTTCCACGCACGCCAAGCCTGGTTTCCCGCGCGGGCGCACGCCGTCTGGTTCCTCCGGCAGATGCAGAGATGGGGATGGCTGGACGAGAAAACGGATCTGCAGGCAGTTGCGGCGCGGGTTTATCGGCCTGATCTGTTGGCCTCGGCGGCGGAAGCGGAGGGTCTTTATCCACCGGCGGGCCTGCCGTCATTGGAAGGGAGTGCCATGCTTCCGATGCCCAACGGCGAAGCTTTTGAACGGAAATCACGCCCCAAACCCTAGTCGAACGGCCAAAAAGAGGCGGCATGATGAATAAACAGCCGACACCGGTTGTTTTCTAGGCAAATTGCAGCAGCACTGCCCAAAGAGCGCCCATTTCAGACACGCTGGTCTTGGCAACGATCTTGCGCACCGGTCTCATTTAGAGTATCAATCAGAATCCTGACGCTCTCGGCGCGGCCCAACGACGGGCAGGTGTCTGACCCGGAAGCGCATGCGCTTACCATGATCCACCGGCAAGCCAATGGCGGCTTCCCCGACGACTGAGCACCCATGCACAAGGGCTTCCTTAAGGCCGGCGATCTGCCGCCCCGGTTCGCGTCTTTCCTGTATTTCGATCTGAGCTTCATGGTTTGGGTCATCCTCGGCCCGCTTGGCGTCGCCATTGCCGGCCAACTGCACCTCAACCCGGGCCAAAAAGGGCTCATGGTGGCGATCCCGGGATTGGCCGGAGCGGCGCTGCGTGTCGTGCTGGGCCTGCTGGTCGATCGCTTCAAGCCGAAGCGGGTCGGCATCGGGGCCCAGATCGTGGTGATCGCCGGCCTGATCGCTGCATGGTCCATCGGCATCGACAGCTTTGCGGGGACCTTGCTGCTGGGGTGCGTGCTTGGATTGGCCGGGGCCTCGTTCGCCGTCGCGTTGCCGTTGGCATCTGCCTGGTATCCGCCGGAGCATCAGGGCAAGGCGCTGGGAATAGCGGGGCGGGTAACTCCGGCACGGTCCTGGCGGCCTTGTTCGCACCGGCGCTGGCGATCGCGTTCGGGTGGCAAAACGTCATTGGTCTCGCCGCAATCCCGCTCGTCCTCGCACTGGCGATTTTCATCCTGGCCGCCAAGGACAATCCGAACGCCTCGGCACCGAAGCCGCTGTCCGCCTATTTTGCCCTGCTGAAGCAGGGCGATTGCTGGTGGTTCATGTTTTTCTACAGCGTGACCTTCGGCGGATTCGTCGGCCTCGCCTACTCGCTGACCATCTACTTCAACGACGCCTACGGATTGCCCGCGGTCAGCGCCGGCTATTGTACCGCGGCGGTGGTGTTCGCCGGATCGCTGGTGCGGCCGTTTGGCGGAGCGGTGGCGGACCGCCTGTCAGATCCAGGAGAACACCGAACAGCACAGGCAGCAGAGAGCCGCCCAGACCCCCGGCCAGGCCGACGATTCCCGACACGGCGCCCATGTTGTCGGGAAAATCGTCCGCTACGTATTTAAAAACCGACGCCATGCCGCAGGCGAAGGATGCCCCGAGGCCGAACGGACACAGTCGTTAATGGCCCTCGCCGCCCGCTCGGTGGCAAGCAAGCCAAGGAACCCGTCCGCCGCCGTCTGGTGTATCGCGGCTTGACGGCCTGCCGTGCTGACCGCCGGGCGAGCATCCGGGTCAAGATCCCCGCGGCATCGCCGGGCGGGTAAACGCAGGCCAGTGTGGGCGGCGGCTCCGCCAATCCGCGACGAGCGCCTCCGGGTCCGCCGAGGCGGCCGCATCGGCGTATCGCACGAGTTGCCATTCTGCGGCGACGCCGTGCGGCCCGGTGGCGGCAGATCGAAGTACAATCTGCTCGGGCAGCCCTCGATACACCATACAAGACACCGCTGATAATTTGACACGAATTCGATGAATCCCCAAGACTCGGCCTCCAGGCGCTATGCGCGGTGGTGCGCTGGCTTGGGTCACGCGATGAGCGAGGGGTCGTTCTATCCAGTCTGGGAGACACTGCCGGCCGAACGGCAGCACGGCCTCGTTCGCACGCTCGGCCAAATGGCGATGCGCCGGATCCGCACCCCAGCGTCCCCACAGCAGACCATCGGGGAGACAGCCGATGACGACAGACGGGGAACTCACGCCGTCGCCCGCCGGCCTGTCGGAGAAAATCTCTCGGCTCCATCGTGAACGTTTGGCGATTGTCTACATCCGCCAGTCGACGGTTCAGCAGGTCGAACGCCATCAGGAATCGACCCGGCTGCAATACGCTTTGGCCGATCGTGCCTTTCATCTCGGCTGGGCACGGGAGAGCATCGTGGTGGTCGATGACGATCTCGGCCGTTCGGGCGCCACCATCGAAGGCCGGTTGGGCTTTCAGCGCTTGGTGGCCGAAGTCGGCCTCGGCCGTGTCGGACTGGTGCTCGGGGTGGAGATGTCGCGCTTGGCCCGATCGAACCGGGACTGGCATCAGCTTCTGGAGATCTGCGCGCTGTTCGACACGCTTATCGCCGATGTCGATGGCGTTTATGATCCCGCCCACTTCAATGATCGGCTATTGCTCGGGCTGAAGGGGACGATGTCGGAAGCGGAACTGCACATCCTCAAGGCGCGGATGCTGGCAGGCCGGCGTGCCAAGGCGCGGCGGGGCGAACTCGGCAAGCCGGTGCCGATGGGCTACGTGCGGCGGCCGTCCGGCGAGGTGGCGCTGGACCCGGACGAGCAGGCGCAGGCCGTGATCCGCCAGGTGTTCGCGCTGTTCCAGCGGTTTCGCACCGTCGGCAAGGTGCTGTGCTATCTGGTCGAGCACGACATCCGGATGCCGGTGCGCACCCGTGGCGGCCCCGGCAAGGGCGAGCTTGAATGGCGCCGCGCCAACCGGCCGACGCTGCACAATCTGTTCGGCAACCCGATCTACGCCGGTATCTACGCCTATGGCGTGCGGGCGACCGACCGGCGGCGGCAGAAGCCGGGGCGGCCGGGCACCGGGCGGCGGCCGCCACGGGCGGGCGAAGCCGAGGTGTTCCTGCCCGACCGGGTGCCGGCCTACATCAGCCGCGAGCAGTTCGATCGCAATCAGGCGCAACTGCGCGCCAACCGGGCGGATCGTCTGGGACCGGTGCGTGCCGGCACCGCGCTGCTGTCGGGCCTGGTGGTGTGCGGCCGGTGCGGATTGCGCATGACCGCCGCCTACAACAATGACGGCCATGCTGCGCGCTACATCTGTAGTGGCGAGAACTCGAGCTACGGCGGCCCGTTTTGCCAATCGCTGAAGGCGGCACCGGTCGATAAACACGTGACGTCCATCGTGCTGCAAGCTTTGCAGCCGGCGGCGCTGGAGGCCAGTCTTGCGGTCGCCGCCGATCTGCAAGCTGAGCGCGCCGCCCTGGAGCAGCAGTGGCGTCAGCGCCTGGAACGCGCGCAATACAAGGTCGATCAGGCGCGTCGCCGCTACGCCAGCACCGAGCCGGAGAACCGCCTGGTGGCGCGGACGCTGGAGCGGGAGTGGGAGGAGGCTTTGGCCGAGCAGCTGCGGCTCGCGGCCGATCATGAACGCTTTTGGCGCGAGCGCCCGCAGGCGCCCGGTCCGGCGGAACTGGCCGCGATCCGGCAATTGACGACGGATCTGCCGGCGTTGTGGCAGGCGCCGACAACCACGGGCGAAGAACGTCAGACCATCGTGCGATTATTGCTTGAGCGCGTTCTGCTCACCGTGATCGACGACAGTGAGCAAGTTCGCCTGGAATGCCACTGGCATGGCGGTAGCCAAACGATCCACACGCTGATACGCCCGGTGGCGCGGGTGAAGGCGCTCAGCACCTACACCGCGCTGCTCGCACGCGCCGTCGACCTGCATCGGGCGGGGAACAGCTGCGCCGATGTCGCGGCGATCCTCAACCAGGAAGCCTGGCGGCCGCCGAAGCGGCGCGACACCTTCAACGCCCCGATGGTGCGGCGCCTGCTGACCACGGCCGGCATCATCGAGCCAGGGGCGCGTCGGCCGCGGACGATTCCGGAGCGACAACCGGATGAATGGACGATCCGCGAACTGGCTGAAGAACTTGGCGTGCCGCAGTCGACGCTCTACCACTGGGTGCAGAACGGCCGTCTGCCCACCCGCTCGGTCAAAGCCGGTGGCGGCTATGCCAAGCTGGTCACCGCCGACACCGCGACAATCGCGAACCTGAAGACGATCCGGACAACGCCGCCGCCCTGGCGCCGAATTTTCTCGCCGGTGAGGACTACTAACCACCCCACCCTTGATTCTTGAGAGTCGCCATGCCTGGTCGATATCAGCCACTCACAGGCGACGGGAGTGCAAGCCGAAACCGGCCGCCAAATGGTCCAGCGCCACGTCCATCCGGTTGCGGGCGAGTTGTTGTGGATCGCAGCGACCAGCGCAGGGCCCTCCCCCGATAGGATTAGCTCGCAATGTGGACTATTGCCGAATCCATTGGTTCCGGCGAGAGTGCTGTTATGGTACTTTGAGACGTCGGTAAAACCTTTGTGGAAGTCAGTTCCTGCTTTGTTTTTGCGCTCGACGCTGCGTCACGATCGTTGGCTCGGTGTACGTCCGAAGAAACTATGGTGCTGTCCGCAGAAAGGAGTCCTGATCTGTTCAGTTCTGCCGCCACCAATATTGTAACTACCGTCGCGACGAGATGCTGGATGCCGACGCAACGCTGTGCAGAACTGCTCCTGCGTGGTCTATCGCTTTGACCAGCTCGAAACCGGTTAAATATGTCCTGAACGCAGGTGGCCTGTTCATTCGCCGTTGGCTAGGTTTCGCCCGTATTCTGTTCGGCGTGTCCGCGTTGGTCCTGGGCCTGTGGGGCTGGGAAATCGTTACGCCCGCTTTCACACCAGCCTTCAACCCCGCGGGCCTGGCAAACAACCTGTTCCGCACCCTGCAAATGCTGACGTTGCAAATGCCGCGAGAATTTGTTTCCGCGCAATGGAGTCAATGGCAACTCGTCCTGGCCCGTTTGATGGTGCCGGCATTCGCCTTCATCGAATCCTATCACCTCATCCTCAGAGCCATTCGTAACCCGGCGCGCCTCGCGATGTTGGGTCTTCGCTTTGGCCACGTCATTCTGGTGCCCGGTAAAGGGCCGGTCGGCCGAGCGATGTTGCGAGAGGCGCAAATGAACGATCTTCGTGCCGTCGCCGTGGCGCCGGACCTGCTGGCCAATGAACGGGCGCGGATGGAAGAATACGGCCTGCCAGTCTTGAACGCGGACCCCTACTGGGATGTGACCTGGCATCAGACACGAGCCGACCGCGCCAGTCTGGTTGTGGTATCGCACGGCAGCGACATCGACAACCTGAACATCGTCGTGACGGTTGCCGATGCGCTGCGTCCCGCTCGGCGCGGCGATGGCCCTGCGCTGGTGGTAACTTTGGAAAGCGACGCGTTGGCTGAGCAGGTCGATGTCGCGCTGGACAATGCCGCGCGTGGTTCGGGCTTGCGCTATCGCCGCTTGTCGATTCCTGACGAGGGGGCGCGCATGATCTTCCTCGACCCGCCCTTGGCGGCACGCAAGACTGATCGGACGCAGCCAACCCATGTCATCGTCGTTGGACTGGGAGCGGGCGTCCGGGCCGTGCTGCGCCACGCCTTGACCTTCGGACAAGATACAGCAACATCCGGACCCACAATTACGGTTCTGGCCTCGGATAAGGATCTCGCCGCCGAGCCGCTGCTGCGAGCGGATGCCATTCCAGTCTATGTCGCCGAATTGCGGCTTCTGCCCTGCGATCCGACTGCCGGAATTCCCGAGACGATACTGGACACAATGCTGGTCGACGCCCCGTCCGCGACGCTGATGTGTGTTTGTCTGGCGGACGACGTGGCGGTCAGCGTGGGGGTCGCGCTGTCGCGTCAGGCGCAGCTACGGAACTGGCCGCAATTCACCATTGCCGTACACCAGGGACGCGAAGACCGGTTCCTGTCGCTGCTGGCGCGCGAAAATACCGATGCTGGGCATGCGCGTTTGCGCCCGTTTGGCGGCATCCTGCCGGCCGGGACTTTGCAGCGTTTGCAATCCGAAAGCGACGATGCGCTACCACGCGCGATACATGATCATTACCTGGGAACAATGCGGCGGCTGGACGCTGCGGGTGGCACCCCGGTACCGTGGGGCAACCTGCCGGAGAATACCCGCCACGCCAATCGCGCCGCCGCCGACCACATGAGCGTGAAACTCGCATCGATTGGTTGCAGGCTCCAAGCCGGGGCTGGGCCGGTCTTCACATTTTCCAATGCCGAGGTAGACGACCTTGCTCGGATGGAGCACCGGCGGTGGTCCGCCGAACGGCTGTTGCGAGGGTGGCGATATGCCAATGTGCGTGACAACGACCGGCGGCTCCATCCCGACCTGAAACCGTTCGAGGACCTGGACGAAGACGGTCGTGAAAAAGACCGCGACGTCGTCCGGACAATGCCCGAGGTGCTAACATTGGCAGGCTTGTCGATCGTGCGCGGTGTGTGATGCCGCAGCCAATCTTCACCGGCCTGACGAAGACAATGGAAACCCTGATGCAGCCGTACCCGCGACCCTTGGGGCGAGCAATCGTCGCTTTGGGAATGCTGACGCTCTCCGCCTGTTCGCTCGCGCCGCGGGTGGAGTCGGATGCATTGGCCTACCACGAAACCACCGATGTCACGGCAAACCGCATTATTCTGCTCAACGTGTTGCGTGCGAAGGACAACGCGCCGTTGCATTTCGCCGAACTGTCCTTGATCCATGGTTCGGTGTCGGAAGCTGGAACGGCGTTGCTGACCCAACCGATTGGCGAAATCCCCCACAGCACCAGCCTTCCGCGCGCCACTTTCGCACCGTCGGCGAGTATTGGTGACCAGGCCTCATTTGATCTGGGCACCCTCGACACGCAAACATTCTCCCAGGGTGTAACAGCCCCGATCTCGCCGAAGATGCTGAAATACTTCCTGGACAGCGGTATCGATCACCGACTCGTATTATTGCTGATGTTGTCTAGCGCACGGCTACCAGGCGGAGAGGAGGCGATCGCAAACTATCCGCGCAGCGAACGCCTGGTTTGCTACCAAAATGGCCGACCCAAACCAGGCGAGCTTCCGTCCCTGTAGGAAGTGCATGGGATGGAAACGAGATCCGAGAACTGCCCTGGACGCGAGCGTGAGTTTCTGGCGTTCATGAGGATTTTGAACGGTCTGCCACGTGTTTTTGCCGTTTCACACAAACCGTTCGTGCCGGTTGGACCGCCATTCCGGCCCGACAACACTCATTTTCTCCATGATCTGCTATCGATGGATTACAGCAAGCAAGCGCTGACAACGTTGCCCAATGGGCTTCTGCAACTAAGCGTGCAGTCGGCCGAGGACCAAATCGTGCTCTGTCAGGACCGCATAACCAGGCAGTCTGTCGATAGCCCGCGGGAAGCTGCCAACGCGGCAGGCGCTGGCCTCAGGCCGCTAGCGGACAATCCGTGTAATCAGCATTCGGCGTTCGAACTGGGCGCGCCGATGGGCGCCAGAAGATCGCAAAATGAACCCCTGCCTGATTTCACCGTTCGCTCCACGCTCGGCATTTTCAGCTTCCTTGGCCAAGTGCTGGGCGGGGAGGAGCGTCGTTCGGAAAAGGCCGCCATGGACATATGCATTACGCTAGACGACCGCGGATCCAGGCATGATTGCACCAGCGGGCAGGTGTTGTTTCACCTTACGCATGATCGCATGCGCGCGCGATTCGGTGTCGATTATGGCGGGGAATTCTGGGGGGTGCCTAACTCCACGCCGTGTCTCGATTTTACCGAGGCCTGCGACCATACGCTGGAGACGCTGTCGATGGTATCGCTGCTGCTGAATTTGAGTAAGTCTGCACACGACATTCCTTCAACGCCGACCGTACAGTTGATTCGATGATGGCACTGTCAGGTCAACTGCGCCGAGTTTAGGCGACGCAGGCCTCGACTTCCGCCCGGATCTTGGCGTTGCGTTGACGGCGCATGTCATGTTGCGGCCTGCACGGCCGCCTCCCTGTTTCCGAGCATGAGAATCGCGCGGAAGTCGTTGACGCTGGTCAGCGTTGGACCGGTGATGACCCGGGCGCCAAGTGCTTCGAAGAAGCCGTGGCCATCGTTGTCGGGCAACGATGCCTTGGCGTTGACATCCCGTGCAATGGCGCTCGCCAGGGTGTCGGGGGTGACGATGCCGCCAGCGACCTCCTCGGCGCCGTCGACCCCGTCGGTATCCGCGGCCAGTGCAAACACGCCGGGCAGGCCGCCCGGTTCGATGGCCAGGCACAGCAGGAACTTCGACATTGCGGCCGCCGCGGTCGTAACCGCACAGCGTGACCGTGGTCTCGCCGCCGGACAGCAGAACGACCGGCGGCGGAGCGGGCTGACCCCGCAACGCCACCTGGCGGGCAATCCCTGCCATGACCTTGCCGACATCGCGCGCCTCGCCCTCGATGGCGTCGCCGAGGATCAGCGGCACAATTCCGGCCCGCCGGGCTATATCGGCGGCCGCCTCCCGTGACAGTTGCGGCGTGGCGATCGTCTCCGTCCGGCTGCCTGACAACCGTACGTCGCCCGGCGTCGGCGTCTCCTCGGCGGCGCGCTCCAGGTGATCGATCACTGCGCGCGGTTCGGTGATCCCATACCTGGCCAGGACAGCGCGCGCATCGGCAAAGGTCGAGGTGTCGGGCACCGTCGGGCCGGATGCGATGGCGGACGGGTCGTCGCCGGGCTCGTCCGAGATGACCAGCGTCACGACCCGGGCCGGGTGGGCGGCGGTGGCGAGCCTGCCGCCCTTGATGGCGGACAGGTGTTTGCGCACGGCGTTCATCTCGCCAATCGGCGCGCCGGAGCGGAGCAGCGCGGTGTTGACCGCCTGCTTGTCGGCGAGGGTCAGGCCCGGTGCCTACAAGGTGAGCAGGGACGACCCGCGGCCGGAAATCAGCGCCAGCACCAGGTCATCGAAGCCGATGCCCTGCATCATGTCGAGCATGCGCCCGTCCGTCCGGTGTCCGTTCTCATCGGGAACGAGATGCGACGCCTCAACGATTTCGATCCGGTCACCAGGTGGTCCGGACGAGGCCATGACGGTGCGAGCGTTTCCAGTCGGCCTGAAACCGCTCTAAAACAGCATATAGGCGGTGAAGCCGGCGAGAAGCCAGAACGGTGTTGATATGATGACGGCAACGGTGACCCCGCGCGCCGCGGCAAGGCGCTCACGCTCCTCGGTTTCGATGACGTCGTAAATCGGCTGCGCAGCGGGCGGCGCGACGCGGACCTTCGCAGGAACCAGCAGTTCGGCCTCGGTAAGGTGGATGGACATCCCGGATCCTCCTGTTGCGGGCCGCCGTCTTTGCGACCACGATACGCTTGCTTTAAAGCAACAGGTGCCGATCCGGTCCATTCAAATACGCGGCAGTAACCGATTCCCCCAGAGCCTCACCCGCCGCCATGCGCCGTGCCGGTGGAGCCAAACCCGCCGGCACCCCGATCCGAAACCGCTGTGAAGGTCTCCACAACCTCGAACCGGGGCCGCAGAACCGGCACGAACACCATCTGCGCGAAGCGCTCCCCGGGCATCAGCACGATCGGCTCCGCCTCCGGGCCACCGCGGTGCCAGGCGCTGACCAGCACCGGGCCGGTGTAGTCGGCGTCGATCAGGCCGACCAGATTGCCGAGAACGAGTTCCCGGCGGTGACCGAGACCCGAGCGCGGCAACACCAGCGCCGCCATCCCGGGATCGGCCATGTGCACGGCGATGCCGCTGGGAACCAGGGCCGCCGGTGCGCCCGGGCGCAATTCCAACGGGCCATCGATGCAGGCGTGCAGGTCGATCGCCGCCGCCATGTCGCTTTGGTATCGCGGCAGCCCCCAGGCCAGCAGGCGCTGGTCGAGGATTTTCAGTTCGACGCTCGGGTTGGTCATGGAGACTCAACTCCTGCTCGGATTGAGCAGTTTTCCTACCGATAAACCAGGGTTCCTGGAAACGCCGGGCATCGTGCCTCGCTTCGCCGGATCGGTTGGACGAAGCGCCGCACGCGAGATCCTACCGCTGAGTGCACCCAGACGCCGGAGAGGGCACGAAGGCCGAGGCACCAATCAGGCACGGTGCGAAGCGCCGGGCAGCCATCCCTGTGCACCGTCGAGTTTTTGGTGAACTCCATGGTAAGATCTTGCTTGCGCGGACAATCGAAGGCCGCGGCGTCCAATGAGAAACTCGCGGCCAAAGCTACGCCTGCGGCTTAACCCCCGACAGACGCAGTGCCTCGACGATCGCCCCGGCGCCGATCACCGGGGTCATCGTGCCGCTGCGCACCTGGAGTTCAGCGTTCTCCGCAATCACCCGGATCGCTTCGGTCTGCCGCAGCGTCTCGCGGATCTTCTCATCCACCAGTGTCCACATCCACGCCGTCGCCTGCTCGGCCCGCTTCGCCGTCAGCGCGCCGGACTGCTCCGCCGCCCGCATGCGCTCGGTGATCAGGGTCCAGATCCGCTCCAACCCGGTGCCCTCGACCGAACTGCACGTCACCACTTCCGGCAGTTCCGCGGCCTCGTGCAGCAGACGCATCGCGAACCGGTATTGTGAAGCGGCGATCGATGCCGCCGTCACGTTCGCCCCGTCCGCCTTGGTGACGACGATCATGTCGGCCCGTTCCAACAGCCCGCGCTTGATGCCCTGCAACTCGTCCCCGGCCCCTGCCAGCATCAGCACCAGCAGCAGGTCGGTCATCGAGGCGACTGCGACCTCCGACTGGCCGACGCCGACGGTCTCGATCAGGACGATGTCGTAGCCGGCGGCCTCGCACAGCAGCATGGTTTCACGAGTTCTTGCGGGCGATGCCGCCAAGCACGGACCCGCTCGGCGAGGGCCTTATGAACGCGTTCGGATCGGCGCTGAGCTGCATCATCCGCGCCTTGTCGCCGAGGATGCTGCCGCCGGTGCGCACGCTGGACGGATCGATCGACAGCACGGCGACGCGATGCCCGGCAGCCGTCAGCAGACACCCGAACGCCTCGATGAAGGCGCTTTTGCCGACGCCCGGCACGCCGGTGATGCCGATGCGGGTTGCCCCGCCGGTGCGTGGCAGCAGGCGGGTGATCAGCGCCTGGCCCATCACCTCATGGTCGGGGCGGCTGGATTCGACCAGGGTGATCGCGCGGGCCAGCATCGAGCGGTTGCCGGCCACCAGACCCTCGGCCAGGGCATCGACCGACAGCGGCATGCGCCGGCTTAGCGCCCGGCCAACAGGTCGAGCACCGTCGCGGCCGAGTCGGAAATCACCGAGCCCGGCCCGAACACCGCCGCCGCGCCGTCGGCATACAGTTCGTCGTAGTCCTGCGGCGGGATGACGCCGCCGACGACGATCAGGATGTCCTCCCGCCCGCGCTCGTCCAGCGCCTTACGCAGCGCCGGGATCAGGGTCAGGTGCCCGGCCGCCAGCGAACTGGCGCCAACCACGTGCACGTCATTGTCCACGGCGGCCTGAGCGGCTTCCTCCGGCGTCTGGAACAGCGGGCCGACATCAACATCGAAGCCCAGATCGGCGAATGCCGACGCCACCACCTGCTGGCCGCGGTCGTGCCCGTCTTGGCCAAGCTTGGCGATCAGGATGCGCGGCTGCCGCCCTTCAGCCTTCGCGAACGCCTCCACCTTGGCACGCACATCCATGATACCGCTCCTGGATTCGCCGAAATCGCGGGCATACACGCCGGTGGCGAGGCTCGGGGTCGCCTGGTAGCGGCCGAACACCACTTCCAGCGCATCGCTGATCTCTCCCACCGAAGCCTTCAGCCTCGCCGCCTGGATCGACAGGTCGAGCAAATTGCCCTCCCCGGTTTCGGCGCATCGCGTCAACGCCGCCAGCGCGGCCTTCACGGCGTCCGGATCGCGCGAGGCCCGCAGTTGCTGCAGCCGGCGGATCTGCGCCGCCCGCACTTCGGTGTTGTCGATCTTCAGCACGCGGATTGGCTGCTCGGTCTTCGGCCGGTACTTGTTCAGGCCGACGATCGTTTCTTGTCCGCTGTCGATGCGGGCCTGCATGCGCGCCGCCGCCTCGGCGATGCGCATCTTCGGCAGACCGGCCTCGATTGCCTTGGTCATGCCGCCATGCTCTTCGCATTCGACGATATGCGCCCAGGCGCGTTGCGCCAGTTCGCGGGTCAGCCACTCGACGTAATAGCTGCCGCCCCAGGGGTCGATGACGTTGTCGGTGTCGGTCTCTTCCTGCAGGAACAACTGCGTGTTGCGGGCGATCTCGGCGGAGAAATCCGTCGGCAGCGCCAGCGCCTCGTCGAAAGCGTTGGTGTGCAGGCTTTGGGTTTCGCCTTGCGTCGCCGCCATTGCCTCCAGGCAGGTGCGGGTGACGTTGTTGTAGACGTCCTGCGCCGTCAGGCTCCAGCCGCTGGTCTGGCTGTGGGTGCGCAGCGAGTAGCTTTTCGGGTTCTTTGCATCGAAGCCCTTGATGATCTTCGCCCACAGCATGCGGGCGGCGCGCATTTTAGCCACCTCCATCAGCACGTTCTTGCCGATGGACCAGAAGAACGACAGCCGCGGCGCGAAATCATCCACCGCCAGCCCGGTCTTCAACCCGGTGCGCAGATATTCCAGCCCGTCCGCCAGGGTGTAGCCAAGCTCAATGTCCGCCGTCGCCCCGGCCTCCTGCATGTGATAGCCGGAGATGCTGATGCTGTTGAACGACGGCATGTGCTTGCTGGTGTACTGGAAGATGTCGCCGACGATCTTCATGCTGGGCGTCGGCGGATAGATGTAGGTGTTGCGGGTCATGAACTCCTTCAGAATATCGTTCTGAATGGTGCCCGTCAGTTGTTCCTGCGCGACCCCCTGTTCCTCCGCCGCAACCACATACAGCGCCAGGATCGGCAGCACTGCGCCGTTCATCGTCATCGACACGCTGATCTGGCCGAGCGGGATGCCGTCGAACAAAATGCGCATGTCGAGGATGCTGTCGATCGCCACCCCCGCCATGCCGACGTCGCCATAAACCCGCGGATTGTCGGAATCGTAGCCGCGATGCGTCGGCAGGTCGAAGGCGATGCTCAGCCCTTTCTGCCCGCCGGCGATGTTGCGTTTATAAAACGCATTCGATTCTTCCGCGGTCGAAAACCCGGCATACTGCCGCACCGTCCAGGGGCGGCTGACATACATCGAGGCATACGGCCCGCGCACGAACGGCGCGAACCCCGGGTAGCTGTCGAGATGTTCCACCCCCTGCCGATCGGCCGCGGTGAACAGCGGCTTGACGGGGATGCCTTCCGAGGTCGTCCAGGTCAGCGTTTCCAACGCCGCCGCCGCGCTGTGCTCGGCGCGTTCCAGCCAGACGTCCGCCGTTGCGGTTGGCGTTACCGGCTTCAGCGGGACGGATTTGAAGTTCGGGATCGTGGCCATCACAGAGCTCCCTCCTGCCGCAGCAGCGTCGTCAGCGTTTCCAGCACGTTACTGCGCAGGAATATGAACGTATCGACCCCGGCGGCGCGGTAGTTTGCCTCTTCCGCGCCGGGATGGCCGGCCAGCACGATGCTGCGCGCGCCGGCCGCCTTCAGTTTCGGCGCCAGCTCCGCCACGCCGGTGGCGTACAGCTTGTCCGTCGAGCAGATCACCGCGATGTTCGCACCGCTGGCGGCGAATTCCGCCGCTGCCTGATCGATGGTGAAATTGCCCTCGTGCGCCAGCACCTCGAACCCGCCGGCCTGGAAGAAGCTGTTGGCGAAGGTCTTGCGGCCGATCTGTTGCGCGATGGAACCGAAGCCGGTGAGGAAAACGCGGGGGCGATGGCCCGACTTTTCCTCGAAATCGTCGGCGGCGTCGCGCAGGTGCTCGTACGCCTCGTCGAACGGATGCACCGCAAGCGGCGTGGCGTGCGCCGGCTGCGATCCCGGCGGGATCAGCGCCGCGGCGATCTGTCCAATTGTCGCTCCGGCTTCGGCAGCGGCGATGGCCAGTGCGGCGACCCCTTGCCCCGACGACGCGGCCGCCAGACGGGCGAGCGCGTCGTTCGGCGCATGTTCGGCGCGCCAGGCTGCCAGACGCTCGCTGGCGGCAGCGCGCAAGGCAGCCGGTTCGGCGGCCGGGGTGTGGTGGACGTGGCCCTCCGCGACGTTGGCATGTTCGCTGATGCCGGTGATCGCCAGCTTGCGGGTGGCGATGTCGCGTTCGCGCTTCGCCTCCACCGCCTCGATCTTGTGCGCCACCCAGTCGCTGGTGACGGCGGCGATCATGCCGCCCTCGGCCTCGATTGCCTGGAACAGCGCCCAGGCCTGTTCGGCCAGATGCTGCGTGTACCATTCGATGTACCAGGAGCCGCCCGCCGGATCGACGACGTGGTTGAGGTGGCATTCCTCGGCCAGGATCAACTGCGTGTTGCGCGCGTTGCGACGGCTCTGGTCCGCGCTGAGCACGTCGGGCGCATCGACCGGCACGGTGGTGATCGCATCGGCCCCGCCGATGGCGCCGGCGTAGGCGGTGGCGGTGTTGCGCAGGATGGTCAGCATCGGATTGCGCGTGGTGAGCACCCGGCGCCCCGTCGTGGTGTGCACCCGTGCCCTGCGCGCCGCCTCGCCACCGCCGCTGGCGGCGATGACCTGGTCCCACAGCAGCCGGGCAGCGCGGATCTTCGCAGTCGCCTGGTAGAACCGGCAGCCGAGTTCGATGCTGAAGGAAATCTGCCGCGCGGCAGTATCGACATCCAGCCCGGAGGCGGTCAGCGCGCGCAGATACTCGACGCCGGTCGCCAGCAGGAAAGCCAGGTCTTGAGCCGAGGTCGCGCCAGCGTCGTGATAGGCCTTGGTGGACACCAGCACCGACGTCATCCGCGGCGCATGCGTCGCCGTCCACGCCGCGAGATCGGCTGTCTGCCGCAGCGCCACGTCCAGCGGCACCGGCAGCGTTCCTTCATGCACCAGCGTGCCAAGCGGATCGGATTCAAAGGACCCCAGCAGCCGGTCCGGGCCGACCCCGGCCTGCCGCGCCGCGGCCACATACAAAGCGGCGGCCGGCAACGCGGCGCTGCCGGCGTCGAGCCACGCCCCGGCCACGTCGAGCATAACCCCGTCCAGCGCCTGCCGCATATCAGCGGTGGTATGGATCATCGCGCCGCCCTTGCCGGACAGCGCCGCAGCGCGCGGATCGTCTGCATCTCGGCCAGCGGCGACAGCGGCATCGAACTGGATCACGACGGATGTCACGCCATTCGTCAGATCGTCCAGGATATGCGCGTTCAGCGCCGCCGGATCGGGCTCGGCGTGTTCCTGCCTTATGTCCCAACCCGCGACCGCCGCGCCGAGCGGGCTCGACCCGCGCACGTAGGGCGGGAAGCCGGGCAGACCCGACGGATCGCCGCCGGTCGGGAAGGTTTCTTCCGTGTAAAGCGGCTGCAGCGCGAAACCTTCATACGTCGGCGAGACCATGCGCTTCTCGAACGGCGCCTTGACCTCTTTCTCCACCGCTGCGCGCCAGGTGTCGAAATCGATCCGGGGAAATTCCTGCCCCAGCTTGAATTCTTTTTCGATCATGGTTGACCTCCCGGGAGTTACGCCGCGGTCCCGACATCGGCAGCCGGGGCGGGTCCAGTTTGAACGCAAGCAGGCCTTGCGCAAAGACAATTTTCGGGCTTCCGCCGAGGCCTTGCCGGCCCGCTCTTCGTGGCTTCGTGGTGAAATCAAGCGGGGCTGCGAAAAAAGAAATAATTCACCACGAAGGCACTAAGACACGAAGTTATTCCTCCGCCTCCAATCGCGCCTTCGCCCGATCTTCCCTGTCAGAAGCCTATAATCAGAAGCTCAATCGCCGCTAGGAACGTCAAGGTCAGAGGCACCCCGTAGAACCACAGCTTTTCACGCGGGCCGCCGTGGATGTTGAAGTCGTGCAGGCTGTGCAGCAGGCGATGCGCACCGTGCAGCAGGAACAGCGCGATCACCGCGAACAGGAACAGCTTGCCGATAGGATTGTGCGCGAATGCCAGCACATTGTGGTAGCTCAACGTGCTTTTCGGCATGATGCCGAGCGGCACCGCTATTCCGGTGATGAAGATCAGCACCGGGCCGAACAACGCCGACAGCATTCCGCCGGCGCCGAAACTCGACCAGAAGATCGGATCGTTGGCGCGTTTCATAGTAGTGTCACTCCAAAAAGGACCGCGATGATCAGCAGAGACAGGCCGGCCGTCACGGCGACACCGGTCTTGACGATCGTTTGCGGAGCAATGGGAATTTGCGGCGTGGTCTTCGGCATGACCTTGAACCAGGTGTAGCTGTGGTAGCACATCAGCGCGAACAGGATCAGATGAAAGACTATCGACTTCCAGGTGCCCATCGCGGCAAGCCAGGCATTCCAGGCGTGCTCGCCGTTGGCAAGGCTATAGACCCCGGTCACCAGCACCACGCCGTAGAGAAAAACCGCGACCGCCGTCAGTTCCCGCGCCGTGTACCAGATGAAAAACGGCTTCGACATCCACCATTTGCCGGTTACCGGCCGGACATAGGTGTTGACTGCCGGTTTGAAACGTCCGCTCATGTCCCTCACCCCCTTACTGTTGAAAGAAGCTTCAGGACGCCGAAGTAATCCAGCGTGCTGTTGACCTTGTTCTGGTTGATCGCATGCGCCGGATCGACCTGCTTCGGGCACACCTCCGAGCAGTAGCCCACCAGCGTGCAGCGCCAGACTCCGTCCTCGGAATTCAGCACGTCGCTGCGGGCTGTCCAGCCCTGGTCGCGGGAATCGGCGTTGTAACGGTGCAGCAAAGCCAGCGCGGCGGGGCCGGTGAATGTCGGCGTCAGGCCGTATTGCGGGCACGCGGCGTAGCACAGCAGGCAGTTGATGCATTGCGAATACGCATAATACTGCTCCATCTGCTTGGGCGTTTGCAGATAGGCGCCCTCGGAGATTGCCTTGTCCACTTTCGAGATCAGATACGGCCTGACCGAATTCCAGCTTGTTGAGGAAGTCGGTCTGGTCGATCGCCAGGTCCTTGATGATCGGGAAATGCTCCAGCGGCTCGATCCGCAGCTTCTTCGGGTAGTAGTCGCGCAGGAAGGTGTGGCACGACAACTGCGGCGTCCCGTCGATCATGGTGCCGCAACTGCCGCAGATCGCCATGCGGCACGACCAGCGGAAGGTCAGCGTGCCGTCAAGGTTGTCCTTGATGTACCTGCAGGCCTTGCAGCACCGAGGTGTCGTGCTGGAATGGCACCATGTAGGACTGATAGCGCGGCGGCGCCTTGGTGTCGGGATCGTAGCGCAGGCATTCGATCTCGATGGTTCGGGTATTGGTTTCGACGCTCATGTGTCTGGCTTTCCCGATCAGGTCATGACGGCTTGTTTGCCGGCGCCGCCGTAACTGCGGGTCCTGGGCTGCGACTTGGTGATGGTGACGGGCTGGTAGCTGATCGCGGGCGGCCCTTCGCCGGTGTAGGTCGCCAGCGAATGCTGCAGGAACTTTTCGTCGTCGCGCGTCGAATACTCATCCAGCCGCACATGCGCGCCGCGCGATTCCTTGCGGTTGTATGCCGAATGCGCCATCGCCTCGGCGACCTCCAGCATGAAGCCGAGTTCGATCGTCGTCAGCCATTCGGTGTTGAACGAGCGGCTGTGGTCGTCCAGCGCGATGCCGTTACGATAGCGCGCGCGCAGCTCGGCAATCTTGTCGATGGCTGTCTGCATGCCGCTGGCGTTGCGATAGATGCCGACGCCGGTTTCCATCGCGTCGCCCATTTCATTGCGCAGCGTCGCGACCCGCTCGCCCCTGCCGTTGTTGAGCAGCGCCAGCAGCCGCGCGGCGGATTCCTCGGCCTGCTGGCGAACCCCGGCGGACGACCCGTCCGCCACGGTGCGCGCATAAGCGGCAGCCTTCTGCCCGGCGACCTTGCCGAACACGATGATTTCCACCAGCGAATTCGAGCCCAGCCGGTTGGCGCCGTGGATGCCGACACTGGAACACTCGCCCACCGCGAACAGGCCGGGGACGTCGCACTCCGTCATGTTGCAGTAGATCCCGCCCATCGTGTAGTGCACCGCCGGCCGCACCGGGATCGGCGCGGTCACCGGATCGACGCCGCCGAACACCCGCGCGGCCTCGGTGATCAGCGGCAGCCGCTCGAGGATCTTCTTTTCGCCCAGGTGCCGCAGGTCGAGATTGACGGCGGTGCCGAGCGGCGTCTTGATCGTGTTGCCCTTCTGGTCCTCGTGCCAAAACGCCTGCGACAGGCGGTCGCGCGGCCCGAGTTCCATCGCCTTCGGACGCGGCCACGGGTCCAACGGCCCGAGCGCGTAGTCCTGCAGATAGCGGTAGCCGTCCTTGTTGGTCAGGATGCCGCCCTCGCCGCGGCAACCCTCGGTCATCAGGATGCCGGACCCGGGCAGGCAGGTCGGATGATACTGCACGAATTCCATGTCGCGCAGCTTGGCGCCGTGGCGATACGCCAGGCCCATGCCGTCGCCGGTGACGATCCCGGCGTTGGTGTTCTGGCGGTAAACGCGCCCGGCGCCGCCGGTGCCGAGGATCACCGCCTTGCACTCGAACAGCACCATCTCGCCGGTGGCGACTTCGATCGCCAGCACGCCGCGAACCTTGCCGTCTTCCAGGATCAGATCTGCCACGAAATATTCATCGTAGCGCTGGATGCCGGGATACTTGATCGAGGTCTGGAACAGTGTGTGGAGAATATGAAAACCGGACTTGTCAGCGGCGAACCAGGTGCGCTGCACAGTCATGCCGCCGAAGAAGCGGACATTGATGGTGCCGTCGTCCTTGCGGCTCCAGGGGCAGCCCCAGTGCTCGAGTTGGACGAGTTCGTCTACGCAATGTTCGACGAAATACTGAACCGCGTCCTGGTCGCACAGCCAGTCGCCGCCGGAAACGGTGTCGTTGAAATGGTTGTCCAACGAGTCGTCGCCGCGGATCACGCCCGCCGCGCCGCCCTCGGCGGCTACGGTGTGGCTGCGCATCGGCACGACTTTCGAAACCAACGCCACCGACAGTTTCGGATCGGCCTCGGCAATTTCAATCGCGGCGCGCAGGCCCGACCCGCCTCCGCCAACGACCACGATGTCACACGTGATGACTTGCATCGAAGCTCCTGAAGTTTGCGTTGCCTGTAAATGCATCGAAGATGCAGGTCTGGATTTCCTGCCCGTTATATGCGTCTTTACAGCACTTTTGAAACAGATCGCTGGATTGTGCCTTGGGTGATGGAATTAGTCCATAGCGTAAACGTGAAATTCCGCCTTAAAAGTAGGGTTTTTGGCGTTCAATTCGTTGCCATATAGAGCCGATCGCCACCACCACGTCATGGCCCGGCTAGTCCGGGCTACCTGTCGCGGCAACTGCTGGAAGGGGTGGCCCGGACAAGCCGGGCCATGACGATTTTTAATCGCCCCTCCCCGCCCGGCTATCTCTCGTGCGCCAGCTCCCACCGCTCCGGCGACCGCCATAGACGTGACCTCAACAGCTCCCGTTCGAAAATGAACTCTTTCGGCAGGCGATCGAAGAAGCGGTCGAACAGTTCCTCGTGCGAGTGGGCCTCCTCCGCCCCGGCCTCACGGCCGACCGCCATCAGTTCGTAGAAGGTCTCCGGATGGTAGTTCAGGCCGCGCCAGTCGATGTCTTCCAGCCGCGGCATCCAGCCGATAGGGCTTTCGACCCCGTAGCCGCGGCCGCGCACCCGGTCGACGATCCATTTCAGCACGCGCATGTTGTCGCCGAAGCCGGGCCACAGGAAGTGGTTGTCGGCGTCGCGGCGGAACCAGTTCACCCGGAAGATCCGCGGCGGGTTGGCCACGCGGCGGCCCATGTTCAGCCAGTGGCAGAAATAGTCGGCCATGTTGTAGCCGCAGAACGGCAGCATCGCCATCGGGTCGCGCCGCGTCGCGGTCACCCCGATGGCCGCGGCCGTCGCCTCCGACCCCATCGTCGCCGCCAGATAGACGCCGTGGGTCCAGTTGAACGCCTGGAACACCAGCGGCATGTTCTTGCTCGCCCGTCCGCCGAACACCATCGCGCTGATCGGCACGCCGGCCGGGTTCTCCCAGTCCGGGTCGATCGACGGGCACTGGCCCGCCGGAGCGGTGAAGCGGGCGTTCGGATGCGACGCCGGGCGGCCGCAGTCCGGAGTCCAGTCCTTGCCGGTCCAGTCGATCAGGTGGGCCGGAGGCGTCGGGGTCATCCCCTCCCACCAGACGTCGCCGTCATCGGTCAGCGCGGTGTTGGTGAAGATCGAGTTGCGCGAGCAGCTCGCCATCGCGTTCGGGTTGGACTGCGTGTTGGTGCCGGGGGCCACGCCGAAGAAGCCGGCCTCCGGGTTGATCGCCCGCAGTTCGCCGCCGGGACCTTGCTTGATCCAGGCGATGTCGTCACCGACAGTGGTGACCTTCCAGCCCTCCAGCGCCGCCGGGGGCACCAGCATGGCCAGGTTGGTTTTGCCGCAGGCGCTGGGGAACGCGGCACCGAGATAGGTCTTCTCTCCGGTCGGAGAGTGAATCCCCATGATCAGCATGTGCTCGGCGAGCCAGCCCTCGTCGCGGGCCATCACCGAGGCGATGCGCAGGGCGAGGCACTTCTTGCCGAGCAGGGCGTTGCCGCCATAGCCGGAGCCATACGACCAGATCTCGTAGGTTTCCGGGAAATGGACGATATACTTCTTCTGGATATCCGGCTCGCAGGGCCACGGCACATCCTTCTGGCCGGGCGCCAGCGGCGCGCCGATCGAGTGCATGCAGGGTATGAACGATCCGTCGCCGAGGACGTCGAGCACCGCGGCGCCCATGCGGGTCATGATCCGGGTGTTGACCACGACATACGGGCTGTCGGTGATCTGCACGCCGATCTTGGCGATGGGGGAGCCGAGCGGGCCCATGCTGAAGGGGATGACGTACATCGTGCGGCCGCGCATGCAGCCGTCGAATGCCTCATTCAGCGTCGCCCGCATCTTGACCGGGGACGCCCAGTTGTTGGTCGGCCCGGCGTCCTGCTCGCTGTTGCAGCAGATGAAGGTACGGTCCTCGACCCGGCCGACGTCGGAGGGATGCGAGCGCGCGAGGAAGGAGTTCGGGCGCTTTTCCGGGTTGAGGCGGATGAAGGTCCCTGCGGCGACCATATCCTCACAGAGTTGGTCGTACTCCCGCTGCGAGCCATCGACGAGGTGCACCTGAATCCGGCTTGCAGAGGCGGGCCATGTCACCGACCCAATCGGCCAGTCGTTTGTTCCTGATGCCCTCGGTGACGATATCGGCTGCATCCATACTAAGTTCCTCCCGTTGGGGGGCGAAGAGATCCCGTCACTCCGGACGGGGCGACAAAATGGCCGGCGTTTGGCCGGGCGGCGTGGCGATCAAATTTAAAAGCGGTATCGGCGATACGGGAACCTGTGCTGTGTTGCCATGATTCTACGACAGGTTGCCGCGGACCACCTAGCCCAAAAAAGCCGCGCGGCGGCGTGCGGGCGGTTATGTCAGCGTTCCGTCACAGGCGGAAGCCGCTCCGGGCCTGGCAGGGACGCGGCGGGGGGCCGGTCGGCCTGCGGCGGCGCCGGCGCATCGGGGGGCGCCCCCGGGTTGGCTGTAAGCTGGTTCACATCCCACGCCGCGCCGTTGGACCATAATGGTGCCGCCTCCGCCGAGCTATGACCGGCGCGCGGCCCTCGCGGCGAAACCGCGGCGAGGCGATCAACAGGCGGCCAAATGTCTTTACATCTGATACTAAATATGCTGGGCTATCAGCTCAACCGGTTATGTTTCGATTGCGTCAGCCGCGTGTGTTTCAGGCTGGCACCAGAGATCGTAGCCGCGCGGTCAGTCGTCGATCGACTGTCGCCATAAAGCATCAGGGCCGGGTTGTCTGCGTGCCTGCGCCGGCGCGTCGATAGTGTCGAAGCGTGTGCTTTTTACTTCATATCACAGAAACAGGAGCCTTTGATGGCAAGTCCGACCGGCAATCCCGCCACGATGTACTCTACAGTCAACAACGGTCAGCAACATCTGTTCTACCGCGACGACGCGGGGAATATCTGGCAAGTCTTCTACGATGAAAAGACCGGCCGCCGCAACGGTCCCGAACAATGGGCCTCCGGCGCCGCCAGCGATCCGGCGACATTGTTCACGCCGAACGGGCAACAGCATCTGTTCTATCGCACGGGCCGTAACGAGATCTTCCAGGTCTACTATGACCCGGGCACCAACCGGCGGAACGGCCCGGAGCTATGGGCCACGGGCGCGGCCAGCGATCTCGCCACGCTGTATACGGCGCAAGGCCAGCAGCACGTGTTCTATCGGGGCACGGACAATGGCATCTACCAGGTGTTTTACGATCCCTCGAGCGGCCGCCGCATCGGCCCCGAACAGTGGGCGACCTCCGCGTCCGGCGATCCGGCGACCATGTATAGCGCGATGAACGACATGCAGCAGCACGTGTTCTACCGGGACGGCAGAGGCAACATCCTCCAGGTCTTCTACGACGAGAAAAACGGCCAGAGGTCCGGGCCGGAGCAGTGGACGTCCGGCACGGCCGGGGACCCGGCCACGCTGTATACGCCGAACGGACAACAGCATATGTTTGTCCGCGGCTCGGACGGCGGCATGTATCAGGTCTATTACGACGCCCAAAGCAACAGCCGGCATGGTCCGGAGCAATGGGCGACCAACACGGCGGGCGATCCCGCGACGATGTATACGCCGAACGGGCAGCAGCATTTGTTCTACCGCGGCGCGGATGGCGGCATCTATCAGGTCTACTATGACGCCCAAAGCAACAGCCGGCACGGTCCGGAACAATGGGCCACGGGTGCCGCCAGCAACCCGGCAGCGATGTACACGCCGAACGGGCAGCAGCATGTGTTCTATCGCGGCACCGACAACGGGATCTATCAGGTGTTTTATGATCCCGCGAGCGGCCGCCGGCTTGGCCCGGAGCGGTGGGTGTAAACCGGCCCGCACCGCCAGGTGAATGACCGCTCCCCGGGTTGGGATATCCACCCCGGGGAAGGCCGGCGGATCATCGCGGACCGCTGTACCCGAAGAAACGAGGCGTGACCCGCGCGGGGCGGGTTGATCGGCGGCGGCGGCGGATCGTCGCCACCACCGACAACGCCAACATCAGCAGCGGTGCCACCGCCGGCTCGGGCGCGGCGAACGGTTGCGAGGTGTCCAACGGCGGGGCCGCGGCAATCGGCTGGAAGCTGTTGTCGGCCAAATAGGGCGTGCCGTCGAGGGAATCGAAGAAGCCGGGACCGGCAACCAACTGTGCCGCCGTCACGCCATAGAAAATATTGTCGGTAACCGACGGCAGCACCAACGTCCCAGTGCTGATGGAGGGCGAAACATCCCAAATGAAAGGCCCGTATTCCGCCGCCGGCAAGTTGTCGATCACCGTGTTGTCGCTGATTGTTACGGATGAGTTGGCCGGTACAGCAGTCGTTTCCTCGCCATAGGCGATGAATGCATGGTTCTGTGCATGGGGTCCCTTTTCGATCACGTTGTTGCTGATGTTGGCTATGCCTCCGTTCGGCAAATCGATGCTATAGCTGGTGTCGGCGCTTGGGCCGTCCTGGATGCGGCTGTTGGTGATGTCGGTCACGGCGGCGCGGCTCTTGATTTCGTGGCCGGCGTTCGCGGCGGTGAAATAGCTGTTGTTGATCGAAACTTGGGCGATCTGGCCGACATAAAGATTATGGGTGTATCCGGTGCCCGACCCGTTGTTGCTGAACTCGCTGTTGTTGATCGTCAGCACCGCCCCTGGCAAGGGGCTGGATGTGAGCAGTCCATCCTGATTGTTATAGAACCAGCAATTGTTCACCGTCAGGTTGCCGCTTTCCATGCGCACCCCTGCCCCGTTGCCATCTGGCACGGTTGCACCGGTGAAAGCCAGATTGTCCAATGTGACGTTGGCATCGGTGACCAGGATCGCCTTGCCGTTCGCGGGCGACTGACCGGCCGGCGGCGTCAGGGTCGCCATCCCGCCGATGGCCTCGATCGTCAGGTCGTGCGTGACGCTTGGAAGATTACCGCTGTACGTCCCGGCTGAAATCTCAATGACATCGCCGGCGTTAGATCCCGTGATCGCGGCCGACAGGCTGGCATAGGAAACATTTTGCGTAGCGTCGTAAACGGACATCGGTTACTCTTTGTTGCTATTCAGCATTCGGTACGACTATGATATCAAACCATTTTCCCTTTGCAATGTCAACGCTCGTGGCAGCGGGCCGGGGTCTATAGTCTCTCCCGATGTGAAGCGACCCGATCTCGAAGGGCCGATCCGGAAAATGCGTATGAGGGGCGGAGCCGGCATCGTCCGCGCCGCCTAGGTCACGGCAGGTGCGAAGTCCGTTTCAGCGATCCAGTCTCACGTCGATGAGGCCGGCCCGCACCGCGGCCGTCAGCGCCGCGTGATCGCGCTCGGCCTGGTCGGCGTAGGCGACGGCGAATTGGCCCAGCGCCTCGTCGAACGCATCGCGCTTGCCGAGATAGCCGCTGATCGTCCAGGGATCGCCCGCCTTCGCGTGGGCACGCGCCAGCACCCAACCGCAGGCTTTGGCATAGATCGACAGCATCTCGGCGTCATAGGTCTCGACCAGCGGACTCAGTTTCACGTCGCGCAGTTGCCGCACGTAGAACCGGCGCTGTTTCGGTCCGGTGGCCCATCCGAGGAACAGATCCGAAGCCGGTTGCATCAGCCGCTGGCCCTGGACCACGCGCTCGCCGTGGTGCGCGTAGACGCTCTTGCCGGCATAGGCCTCCAGCACCGAGGCGTTGGCTTCCTTGACCTGCAAGAAAAGCGGATGGTCCGCCACGGACATCATCAGCAGCACCATGCAGAGCGTTCCGACACTGCCGATCCCGACCACCTTGACCGCGACGTCCACGAGATGGTAACGATCGAGCAGAACACGTCGATCCTCGCTCAGCGTCCGGCGATAATCCGACAGTGCTTCCCGAATGATATAGACCAAAGTCTATATACTGCCACTGGAGGCTTTCGTGCTGGAGACCCGCGTTGCGAAGCTTTTCAAGAATGGCGCCAGCCAAGCCGTGCGGCTGCCCGCGGAGTTCCGTTTTGAAGGAACTGAGGTGTATGCCACGCGCGACGAGCAGACGGGCGATGTCACGCTGTCCACGCGACCGGGGGCACGGGCGTGGGCGGACTTCTTCGCACTCACCCACTCGACCGACGTGCCTGAGGACTTCATGGCCGATCGGCCGATGAATGTGGTTCCGCCGGAGCGTGGCGTGTTTGACGAATGACGCTGCCGCTTCACCTGCTGGACACGGATACAGCCAGTTTTGTCATCAAAGGGCGGTCGCCGGATATCGAGGCGAGGCTGGCGGCAACTCCCGCGGATCGCATCTGTGTTTCGGAGGTGACAAGGGCCGAGTTGATGTATGGGCTGAGGCGACTTCCCGCCTCGCATCGGCTTCACGTGAATGTCCAAGCGTTCTTGCGGATCACCAGGGTCTTGGTGTGGGGCGCCGATGCCGGCGACATCCACGCTGATATACGGCATCAACTGACCAGCACCGGGCAACCCATCGGCGATATGGACATGATGATCGCCGCCCATACGATTTCGATTGGGGCTATACTGGTGACAAACAATACCCGGCATTTCGGACGCATCGCCGCGCCGTTGGTTTTGGTGAATTGAAAGGAGGGACAACAGTAAACATAATGTCCCGCCAGCGTGATGAGGACCGAAGGGATCAGATCGCAAGCGTGCCGTTGGTCGGGCACCCGTCGATCATCTCCAACAAGACCTGTGTCGAGCGCAGCAGCACGTGGCCCGGGTCTGTGGCAGGATCAAAAGCCGCGATGACGGCGGATGCCTCAGCGCGGGCAGCGTCGACCTGCCCTTGTTGCAGGAGCAGCCGAGACAGGCGGTAGCGCGCCCAAAGGGTTAGAGACGACGCACTGCCGATCGCCGTGGAGAATTGGCTGATGATGTCTCGCAACGCGTCGCCATAGCTTGTGTTCGTTTGGTTCGCGATCTGTATGCCGATTTGGAGTGAGCGAGTTCCGAGCGTGCCGGGATGCCGCGCGCCTTGCACCTCCGCCATGATCGGCGCGAAAGCCTCGATCTCCGCCAGCGCCTCGCCGTAGCGCCCGAGGTTGCTCAGCACCTGTGCGCGGAGGTATCGCGTCGTCAGCGTGCCGGGATGCCGCGCGCCTTGCACCTCCGCCATGATCGGCGCGAAAGCCTCGATCTCCGCCAGCGCCTCGCCGTAGCGCCCGAGGTTGCTCAGCACCTGTGCGCGGAGGTATCGCGTCGTCAGCGTGTCGGGATGCCGCGCGCCTTGCACCTCCGCCATGATCGGCGCGAAAGTCTCGATCTCCGCCAGCGCCTCGCCGTAGCGCCCGAGGTCGCTCAGCACCTGTGCGCGGAGGTATCGCGTCGTCAGCGTGCCGGGATGCCGCGCGCCTTGCACCTCCGCCCGGACCGGCGCGAAAGCCTCGATCTCCGCCAGCGCCTCGCCGTAGCGCCCGAGGTTGCTCAGCATCTGTGCGCGGAGGTTTCGCGTCGTCAGCGTGTCGGGATGCCGCGCGCCTTGCACCTCCGCCATGATCGGCGCGAAAGCCTCGATCTCCGCCAGCGCCTCGCCGTAGCGCCCGAGGTCGCTCAGCACCTGTGCGCGGAGGTATCGCGTCGTCAGCGTGTCGGGATGCCGCGCGCCTTGCACCTCCGCCATGATCGGCGCGAAAGCCTCGATCTCCGCCAGCGCCTCGCCGTAGCGCCCGAGGTTGCTCAGCACCTGTGCGCGGAGGTATCGCGTCGTCAGCGTGCCGGGATGCCGCGCGCCTTGCACCTCCGCCATGATCGGCGCGAAAGCCTCGATCTCCGCCAGCGCCTCGCCGTAGCGCCCGAGGTTGCTCAGCACCTGTGCGCGGAGGTTTCGCGTCGTCAGCGTGCCGGGATGCCGCGCGCCTTGCACCTCCGCCATGATCGGCGCGAAAGCCTCGATCCCCGCCAGCGCCTCGCCGTAGCGCCCGAGGTCGCTCAGCACCTGTGCGCGGAGGTATCGCGTCGTCAGCGTGCCGGGATGCCGCGCGCCTTGCACCTCCGCCCGGACCGGCGCGAAAGCCTCGATCTCCGCCAGCGCCTCGCCGTAGCGCCCGAGGTTGCTCAGCGCCTGTGCGCGGAGGTTTCGCGCTTCGAGGATCACGATATCACGCGGCGGCAGTAGTTCTCGGGCCTGCGACAGAACGTTTTCCACGCGATCCAGCGCATCAGCCGGGCGTCCCAAAACGCATTGATAAAAAGCGGCCAGCGTCTCCTGGTGGCACCATATGCGCCGGTGGGATTTGCCCGCCAACCGTGCCAATTCCGCTGCACGGTCAGCGAAAAGAGGTGTCAGGCGCCAGAGACCTCGGTCAAAGAACCAGCCTGCGATGTTGCGAAGGGTGACCACGGCTGGCAGCAACGCGTCGCCGTGTGCGGCGGGACCGCCGGCCATCGCGGAGTTCCAGGCGATCTGGCTGTCGCCATCGCGCAGCTTCTGCTCCTGCAACGCGGCATTCACCGAATCAAGCTCGTTCGATAACTCGCGCACCTCCTCGTCGCCGGGCGATGCACCACGGGCAAGCCGCAGCATATCGCGGGCGCGCTGCAAGTGCTCGCCCGGATCGGGCACTGTTCGTACGATGTGATATTGGGCGAGACGCTTGGCGATCGCGGTGATGCTTTCAGCATTTTCCGCAAACCATTCTTCGAGATGGCGGGTTGCTCTTTCGGGGTTGTGTAGACTCAATTCGCGCTCGGCACGGGCAATGGCCGCTTGAGGCAGTGCGTCGCGCGCCGATTTCAGTTCGGCCGTAAGTTGGTCCCGAACTCCCCGCAGTTCGGTGATTGTGTCATTTCGTTCTTCTACCCGATGTTCGAGCGCCTCAACTTCGTCTTCCAGGCGGCTGCGTCGTTTAAAAATCCACCGGTAGAAATACTTGCCAAACTCCCACAGACCGACGATCTGGAAGAATAACTTGCCCAGTTCCAGGATCAGTTTACCAGTTGATAAGGCCACGAGGCCGGTAAACCACGCGATCAGCGCAGGGCCGCCCGGGAGCGCAGACAGCAAGCGGATAAGGTCGTCCAAGGAGGAGATCCTGCTCTTGTTTTGAACTCACAATCGTAGACGACTTGTATCGGTCCCGCAATCCGGGGCGTCACCAGGACCGTATCCGATCTCCGGCCGGTCGGCGGATGGCCGGGACTGCGACCGGCCATGACGGAGAGAGGTGCGACCGCTACCCGCCCCTTTTCCTCGCCCCATTCTTCCGCAGCAAGAACTCCCGCCCGATCTTCACCATCGGCACCCCGTCGGTACTCGACAATATCCGCCGTCGCATACGTCTCGTGCCACAAATCTGGCAGGAAACTCCCCGTCCCAACCACATCGATCGGCGCCTTCGCGTCCGCCATCACGCGGCACTTGTCGACTCCGAACCCGGACGACGCGACGATCCGCACCTTCGGGCAGCCCGCCTTGTCCAGCACCTCCCGCATCCGCCAGATCGCCGCCGCCGAAACGCCGGTGCCAACCAGGAAGCGCAGTTCCGCGTCGCTGCGATACCGCCGGATCGCCGCGGGAGCGTACCGTTCCAGCACCGCATAGCTCTCCGCCGGGTCCAGCCCCTCCAGGAACCGGCCGCCATGCGTATCCAGCCGGAACGCCAACTTGCCCGCCGCCGCCATGTCGTGGAACCGCGCGCACACCGCCAGCGCGTCGCTGATCTCGCGGCCGAAATAATCCACCAGGACCGTCATCGGCTCATCGGGGTACGTTTCGCGGAACATTTCCGCCGCCCGCACCGTCGAGCCGGCATAGCCGATCAGCGAATGCGGCATCGTTCCGTAGCCGTGCGGCGCGCCGAACCAGTGCGCGGTGCCGTCGTTGGCGTTGCCGATGAAGCCCTTGGCCCCTTCCCGCTTCGCCGCCTCGCTGCCGACGGAGGCCGCATAAGACATCATGTCCTGCATCTCGGCGCCCGCGCAGTGCCGCGCCTCCATCGCCAGGAACGCGGCCTGAGGCAGCGACAGCGCCATTTGGTAGGCATTGTGAGCCGCCACGCAGGCCGGGCCGATCTTTTGCAGCAGGATCGTTTCCAGGTCCGACATCTGCGCCAAACTGCCGGTCAGATACACGATCGGCTCACCGGCGCCGACCCAGTCGCCCTCGCGGCAGACCAGATCGACCTCGATCTCGGTGCCGCGCAGCGCGGCGACCGTGTTCAGCCAGTCCAGCATCATCCGCGGCGCGCAGATCACCGGGCGGCGCAGAAACACCGCGTAGGTGACGCGCCTGTCGCCGAACGCCTCGACGATGTGCCTGGTGCGGTTGAAGTAGCTGTCGGTGCGGGCGGCGATGTCCGCCTCGACCGCCGGCCGATCGGCGGTCACTGGGCGGCCAGGGCGTGGGAAGCGGCGGGGAGGCGGCGAGCCTTCAGTTCCTCGGCCACCAGGAACGCAAGTTCCAGGGCCTGCTCGGCGTTCAGCCGCGGATCGCAGAAAGTTTCATAACGCTCGCTCAGATCGGCCTCCGACAGGCGATGCGCGCCGCCGATACATTCGGTGACATCCTGGCCGGTCATTTCGACATGCACGCCACCCGCCCAGGTGCCTTCGGCGGCGTGGATGTCGAAGAAACTCCGCACCTCCTGGAGGATCGAATTAAAATTCCGCGTCTTCAGCTTGGCCACCGTGCTGATGGTGTTGCCGTGCATCGGATCGCTCAGCCACAGCACCTTGTGGCCGGAGCGGGCGACCGCGTGCACCAAAGCCGGCAGCCTGGCCTTGATCTTGTCGGCGCCCATGCGGCTGATCAGAGTGATGCGGCCGGCTTCGTTGTGCGGGTTCAGGATGTCCAGCAGCTTCAGCAGCTCGTCCGGGTCCTGGGTCGGGCCGATCTTGACGCCGAGCGGGTTTTGCAGGCCGCGCAGGAACTCGACATGCGCGCCCTCGAGCTGGCGGGTGCGGTCGCCGATCCACAGGAAGTGGGCGGAGCAGCCGTAATGGTCGCCGGTGGTGGAATCGACGCGGCTGAGCGCCTGCTCGTACGGCAGCAGCAAGGCCTCGTGGCTGATGTAGAAATCGGTTTCGCGCAGGTCGCGGGTGGTCGTGCTGCTCATGCCGCAGGCGGCCATGAAGGACAGCGTCTCGTCGATGCGGGAGGCGAGGTCCTTGTAGCGCTCGATCAGCGGCGACCGTTCGACGAAGCCCAGGTTCCAGCGATGCACTTCGGACAGGTCCGCATAGCCGCCGGAGGAGAACGCGCGCAGCAGGTTCAGCGTGCTGGCGGACTGGAAGTAGCCGAACTCCATCCGGCCGGGATCGGGCGTGCGGGAGGCTTCGGTGAAGTCCGGCCCGTTGATGATATCGCCCCGGTAGCTCGGCAGGGTGACGCCGTCGATGGTCTCGGTGTCGGAGGAGCGGGGCTTGGCGAACTGGCCGGCCATGCGACCCATCTTCACCACGGGCAGGGAGGCGCCGAAGGTCAGCACCACGGCCATTTGCAGCAGCACGCGGAAGGTGTCGCGAATGACGTTGGCGGTGAAGTCGGAGAAGCTCTCGGCGCAATCGCCGCCTTGCAGGACGAACGCCTTGCCCTCGGAGGCGCGGGCGAGCTGCGCCTTCAGGCGGCGGGCTTCTCCGGCGAAGACCAGCGGCGGGTACTTGCTCAGGCGCGCTTCCATGTCGGCCAGCTTGTCCGCGTCCGGATAGGTCGGGACCTGGCGGATCGGGCAGTCGCGCCAGGAATTGGGGTTCCAGGGGCGGGCGGATTGGGCGCTGGCAACGGTCGTGTTCGGCATAAGCAGTCTCCTGAGCCGGTCTTATGTCCCGAATTGGGGCAAATGGCTACAGGTCGAAGACTAGCCGATGACACAAAGCGACCGGGATGGGCAGCACCGGACGGTGCTGCCCCGCGGCTTCAGGCGCGGCGGCGGCGGACCATGCCGATGCCGCACAGGCCGGCTCCGAGCAGAGCCGCCGAAGCCGGTTCCGGAACCGCGAATACAGCCTCCAGCGCCTCCGTCACATCGCCGCCCGCGGACGACAGCGAGGCCGGGGTGACGAAGGTAACCGATACGATGTCTCCGCCGCCGAGGTCGAACGTCAACGGGCCGATGGGCCCGAGGCCCAGCGTGTCGACTGGGCCTGTGGAGACCCAGCTCCATGGCAGCAGGAGATCCTCGGTCACCCCCCCGACGTTGAGGCCTACGGACAAAAGGCCGGAGGGCGTTTGCGTGCAGGCATTGCAATTGTAGCCGGCGTCGAAATCCAGCGTGGCCACGGTCTGGAGACCGTTCGCCGTGCCGGTGCCTCCGGTGACGGTGAGTGTGTCGAAGCCGCTGCCGATTTCATCGCCCAGCGAACTCAGGAAGCCGTTTCCGGTGACGAACGGGTCCGCCAGCGCGGCGGTGGTCAATCCAAACGGCGCGATAAGCGCGGCGCAAAGAAGCGTCGAAACCAGCGGAGTTGTCCTGTTCATGTCGGCCTTGCCTTGCAGTTCCGTAGTCGTGCAGCGGGAGTTTTGAAGGCGCCCCTTGTGGGCCGGGCGCGATCCGCGAGGCTCCGCGCGACCCGTTCCGGGTCTGCTGGAGTTCTGACCATCGCAACCGGAGATCGCAAGCAGAATCTCAATTAATGAAATAGTTTTGAATTTAGATACAAATCCGCGCGATTTGCTGGCCACGAACCTGAAGCCTGCCGCTGTCCGATCGTCAGTGGCGGCAAGCGCTGCGCCCGGCCAATCGGACGACGGCCGGAGCGGCGATGCATGGACTGGACATTGCCGACACCAGCGGCCTTCCGCTGAAGCCCAGAGACGATACAAATCCGTATTCAGTCTGACGCATCGGCGCGGCGGTCACCGCCGTCATGGCGGGCGCCGGCCCGCCATCCACGCCTTTGACTTTACGAGCAAAAGGGCCGGATGCCGCCCATCGTCGGCATGACGATGCGGCGCGGGCCGAGAGTCGAAGTCAACGCGGACTGGTATGATCACCGAGCGCGACTTCATTCGCGGATCCCACGAATTGACCCTCCCGTTCGCGACGATCCGCGCGGAGGGTTTATTTCGGTTCGTGCACAGCATCCGCCGGTTTTGCGGCACTCGGTCGCCGCGAAGCTTTGCCCTCCGCTTAGTCCGTGCATGCATCCGCTTAATTCGTGATGAAACGATCTTCCTACTGACCGCGCGGTGATCCCCGGGGAAGCCACCCGGCCATAACCAGCGTGGCCGGACCCCGTCACGGTCCCCTCGTTCACGGGGGATTGCGCCACCCCCGGGAGAATGACAAAAGTAAGTCATTCACAATTCGGGGATCAAAACAATGCCAACGATGTCCGCTCCCCTCCAACTCGTCATCTTCGACTGCGATGGCGTTCTGATCGACAGCGAGGCGCTCTGTGACCGCGTCGTATCGCGAGAGCTGAACGAAATCGGCTGGCTGCTTTCTCCGGAGGAATGCCACCGGCTGTTCATCGGCCTGACCTTCGCCGACATCCAGCGCGCCGCAGAAGCCCAACTGAAACGCCCGCTGGGCGACCAGTGGGTCCCCACCATCGTCCAGCGCGTCACAACCGTCATGGCGGCGGAGGCCGACGCGATGCCCGGCGCGCGGGAGGCTCTGGAGGCGACCGCCGCCCTGGGCCTGCCCTATCGCGTCGCTTCCAATTCCTCGCGCGCCGAGATGTCCGCCAAGTTCGCCCGCGCGGGCCTCGCCGACATGCTGAAGGGGCGCATTCACAGCGCGTACGACCTGATCCCGCTCGGCAAGCGCGGCAAGCCGGATCCGGCGCTGTTCCTCAAGGCGGCGGCGGCCGAGGGCGTGGCACCGGAATCCTGCCTGGTGATCGAGGACTCGCTGGCCGGCGTGCGCGGCGCGGTGGCGGCGAAGATGACCTGTCTGGCCTACGACCCGGACGGCGACGGCGGCGCGATGAAACAGGCGGGAGGCCTTCCCTTCAGTTCCCTGTTCGCGCTACCTGACCTGATTCGCTCCTACCTGCATGGAACCTCATGACGATCGACGCGCTCGCCGACTACTATCTCTGGATCAAGGCTTTTCATGTGATCTCCATGGTCGCGTGGATGGCCGGCCTGTTCTACCTCCCGCGGCTCTACGTCTACCACTGCGACGTGCCAATCGGCAGCGTCGAGAGCGAGCGGTTCAAGCTGATGGAATACCGCCTGTTCAAGCAGATCATGAACCCGGCGATGATCGCCACCTGGACGTTCGGCCTGCTGCTGGTGTTGACCCCGGGCGTGCTGAACTGGGCCAGCGGATGGTGGCACACCAAGCTGTTCTGCGTGATCCTGATGACCGCGTTCCACATGGCATTGGGCCGCTGGCGCAAGGATTTCATGCGCGACGCGAACTCGCGGCGCGGCCGGTTCTACCGGATCGCCAACGAATTGCCGACGGTGCTGATGGTGATCATCGTCATCATGGTGATCGTGAAGCCATTCAACTGACCGATTTCATTCAGGCTGACGGTCGAGCCGGGCAATGACGGTTCGACGGGAAGCGCCTGCGTGTCGCGGCCGGCCGGCGCTACCCGCCTGAACGGCCTTTGACCGCCCCCTACGCCCGGATCAGATCCAGCAACGCCTCCCCGCTCAGCCGCCCCGCCGTCTCCGCCCCGTCGAGCAGTTCCGACGCCAAATCCCGCTTGTCCCGGTGCAGCGCCAGGATCCGCTCCTCGATGCTATCCTGCATCACCAGACGGTAGATCGTCACCGGCCGCTCCTGCCCGATGCGGTGCGCCCGGTCCGAGGCCTGGTCCTCCACCGCCGGGTTCCACCACGGATCGAGCGCGGCGTCGAGTCCGGTCTGGATCTCGCCGTGCACGGCGGGATCGTTGGCGCCCAGCAGCGCCAGCAGAAACAACACGCGGTGCTCCTGCTCCAGGAACAGCTTGCGCTTGCCGATCCGCTTGCGGCGCAACTTCAGCGCCTCGCGATAATGCAGCAGCGCCGCGTCGTTGCGGCCTTCGAGGAAGGCGGCCGCGCCCTCCAGCGACTGCCGCGCGTCGGCGTCGCTTGCCGTTTGGGCCGCATCCCGCACCGCGTCGAGCCGGCCGGCAAGCAGATCGTAGCGCAGAAGCTGGTCCGCCAGGCCGCCGAAGCCCTCGCGATCCCGCTGCTGGCGGCTGAACGCGATGGTCTCCGGCATCTCTTCACCGCCGAGGCCGCTGACGATGAAGGAATTGAGCTTGGCTTCGAGCAGAGGGGCCTGAATCTCCGGATGCCGGCTGGCGATCCAAGCGGTCTCGAGCGGCGCATCATAGAACGCGGCGGCCAGCATCATCACCGTGCCCTTGTCTCCGTGCGCTCTGTCGGCGAGGCGGCGATTGACGCGGAACTCTGCCACGTCGTTACGATAGACGTCGAGCCGCATCAGCCGCCAGAGCGCGCCGGGGTCAAGCGTCGTGAGACCGCGGGAGTATTGGCTTGGGGATTCCGCCGGCAAAACCAGGCGAATCCCCTCGGCGAGTGTGTCCGCGTGCTCCGAAGCGCAGGCATCGACCGCCACCTGATGCACCAACGCCGGCTGGCACTCGAGGTCGGCATCGAGAAAACCCTGGCTGAGCAGATCGGTGACCGCCATGTTGATCGGCGCGGGGATATGGCATTCATTGGTTGAGGATGCGCGCAAGCCACCCGGTTCGTGAACCCCGCTGCTTTCCGTTCGACGCTGGCCGCCGCATACTTGTGCGGCGCATCCGGGAGGCCACGCCGCATGTTCACCACACGGCCGGAAATCGCCGGCACTTTCGGTGTCGTCGCCAGCACCCACTGGCTCGCCAGCCAGGTCGGCATGGCGGTGCTGGAGCGCGGCGGCAACGCCTTCGACGCGGCGGTGGCGGCGGGGTTCGCACTGCATGTCGCGGAGCCGCATCTGAACGGCCCCGGCGGCGATGCGCCGATGATCCTGCACAGCGCGGCGAGCGGGACGCAGCATGTGATCTGCGGCCAGGGGGTCTCTCCCGCCACCGCCACGCCGCGGGCGTTTGCCGATCTGGGGGTGGAGTTCATTCCGGCGACCGGGCTGCTGCCGGCGGTCGTTCCGGGTGCGTTCGACGCGTGGTGCCTGATGCTGCGCGACTGGGGCACCTGGGAACTGGCCGACGTCCTCGCGTTCGCCATCGGTTACGCGCGCAATGGCGTGCATGTCGTGCCACGCATCAGCGCCACGATCGCCGGGGTGCAGCCGTTGTTCGAGCAGGAATGGACCAGCTCGGCCGCGGTGTTCCTGCCGCACGGCAAGGTCCCCGCCCCCGGCAGCCTGTTCGCCCGTCCGGCGCTGGCCGACACCTATGAGCGCCTGTTGCGGGAGGCCGTGGGCGCGACGCGTGAGGTCCGCATCCAGGCCGCCCGCAACGCCTGGTATGGCGGTTTCGTCGCCGAGGCGGTGGACCGTTTCTTCCGCAATACGGACGTGCTGGATGTCAGCGGACGCCGTCACCGCGGGCTGCTGACGGCCGATGATTTCGCGCAATGGTCCGCCACGGTCGAGGATCCGGTGACCTACGACTACCACGGCCATACGGTGCTGAAATGCGGGCCGTGGAGCCAGGGTCCGGTGTTTCTCCAGCAACTGGCGCTGCTGAAAGGTTTCGATATCGGCGGCATGGACCCGGTAGGTGCGGCATTCGTGCATACCGTCATCGAGGCGGCGAAACTGGCCTACGCCGATCGCGAGGCGTATTACGGGGATCCGGATTTTGTCAGTGTGCCGCTGGAGGTTCTGCTGTCGGACGAATACAATGCGGGGCGACGCGGGCTGATCGATGATACCGCGTCGCTGACGCTGCGGCCGGGGGCGGTTCCGGGATACGATGCGGTCGTCGATCAAGGCGCCGCTGCACGGGTTGCCATGCTGGCGGCCGATACCGCCGGCAGCGGGGAGCCGACGGTGGCGCGCATGGGCGCTGTCGGCGGCGATACCTGCCATCTCGATGTGATCGACCGCTGGGGCAACATGGTCAGCGCGACACCCTCGGCCGGCTGGCTGCAATCCTCGCCGGTGATCCCGGAACTCGGCTTTCCGCTCGGCACCCGCGGGCAGATGTTCTGGACGCATGAGGGGCATCCGAACAGCATTGCGCCGAAGAAACGGCCGCGCACGACGCTGACGCCGAGCTTCGCGCTGCGCGACGGCAAGCCGTGGATGGCGTTCGGCACCCCGGGCGGCGAGCAGCAGGACCAGTGGTCGCTGATCTTCTTCCTGCGCATGGTGCATCACGCGATGAACATCCAGCAGGCAATCGACGCGCCGTCGTTCCATAGCGAGCACTGGCCCTCCAGCTTCTGGCCGCGCGCCGCCCGCCCCGGCAAGCTGGTGCTGGAAGGTCGCTTCGACGACGCGGTGCTGGCGGAGCTGCTGGCGCGCGGTCACGATGCCTCCCGCGGTGAAGACTGGAGCGAGGGGCGGCTGTCGGCAGCGCGCCTGGAACCGGACGGCCAGATGCTGGCGGGCGCCAACCCGCGCGGCATGCAGGGTTACGCGGTGGGGCGCTGATGCGGACGCTGGCGCAGCCCGGCCCGGTGCATCCGCGCCGGATCGAGTGGTTCCGGGATGTGCCCCGGCCGCTGCGGTACGCGCTGCCGGCCGGGGCGACGCTGAACGAGGCGCTGACCGGGCCCCTCGTCGCAGCGGGGATGCAGTCCGGCACGGTGGTGTTCAAGGGCGCCGCACTGAGCCCGTTCCGCTACGTGATGCCCGGGCCGGCGGACGGCCCGGCGCATGTCGCCTACTTCTCCGCTCCGCGCTCGCCGGAGGGCGTCTCGCTGGTCGAGCAGGCCAACGCCACCTTCGGCTGGGCGGACGGCAAGCCGGTGGTGCACTGCCACGCCGTCTGGACCGAACCGGACGGACGCCGCCGCGGCGGACATATCCTGCCGGGCGAGACCGTGCTCGCCGGGGATGCGAAAGCCGGGGCCTGGGCATTCGACGACATCCGCATCGAGGCGGCGGCCGATCCGGAAACCAATTTCCGGCTTTTGCAGCCGTCGGGGGTGTCGGTGCCGGACGCGTCGGGGATCGTCGCGCGGGTCAGGCCGAACGAGGATATCGTCTCGGCCGTGGAAGCGATCTGCCGGGACTGCGGCGTCCGCGATGCGACCGTGCGCGGCAGCCTGGGCAGCCTCATCGGCGCCCGCTTCACCGGCGGCGGCGGGGTTGACGACCATGCGACGGAGGTTCTGGTGCGCCAGGGCCGCGTTCGCGGCGGCGTGGCGGAACTGGAGCTGCTGGTGGTGGACATGCGGGGCGAGGTCCACGCCGGGTGGCTGGAGCGCGGCTGCAACCCGGTCTGCATCACGTTCGACCTGGTGCTGGAGATTGTCCCGCACGGGGCGTGAGCAATCGTGCCGAACGCGTGCCGTTCTGTCGTGCGTCTCGGGACGGGGCGGCGGGTTTCGATCCACCGATTTTCATCGCGGAGAAGCGGGAGGGCCACGGAGGGCCTCGGAGAAGGCAAAGTCAGGCGACGCCCAAGATTAAGCGCATCGGGCGGTCCACTTTGTACCGTCATGGCCCGGCTTGTCCGGGCCACCTGTCGCGGCACGTGCCGGCGGGGGTGGCCCGGACAAGCCTGGCCATGACGGTGGGCAGGAAGCCGCCGGGGCGGAAGCGCTCATTGTTGGGCGTCGCCTCAGCCGGATTCCGCGACACGAATGCCGGTGGTCAGCGCTTCGCCAGGCGGCCCGCTGGACGTCCCGCCGATAAGCCCATGCGAACCACTCCGCGGCCCTCGCGCTTCTCGTTCTGCCTCCGTGGTGAAAAGCGGTGCCGGATACCGGTTCGGCCTCGACAGCCCGCCTCTTGTTTCGAAGCGGGACACAAAGAACCACGGCACTGACTGCTGTTTAGACGCGGAGGTACACGTGTCCCGGTTCCTGTCGCGCTTGACAAGCTGGCGCGGCCCCTGCCGGTTTCGCACAAACGGGCGGTGCCGGCCGGGATCAGCCACCGCCATGACACTGCGCACCCGCATGCTTTGGTTGGCACCCGGCCGGTTCGTCCGGACCGTGAGCGGAGGCGGCGCCAACCACCCCGCCTCGTTCCATGATTGACCCCGGCGCGCCACGGGACCAAACATGCGCCGCCATGATCCTACTCATCGACAACTATGACAGCTTCACCTTCAACCTGTACCACTTCCTGGGCGACGTTGGCGCCCAGTGCGAAGTCTGGCGCAACGACAAGCTGACCGTCGGCGAGGCGCTCGCCATGCAGCCCGAGGCGATCGTGCTGTCCCCCGGCCCGTGCACGCCGACGGAAGCCGGCATCTGCCTCGAGCTGATCGCCGCCGCGGCGGGCAAAGTGCCGCTGTTCGGCGTGTGCCTCGGCCACCAGGCTATCGGGCAGGCCTTCGGCGGCACCGTCAGCCGCGCGCCGCAGCCGATGCACGGCAAGGTCAGCGCCATCAGCCACACCGGCACCGATATCTTCAACGGCCTGCCGACGCCGTTCCACGCCACCCGCTATCACAGCCTGATCGTTGAGCGCGACAGCCTGCCGGATACGCTGGTCCCGACCGCCTGGACCGAGGACGGCCTGGTCATGGCGATGCACCACCGCACCCTGCCGATATACGGCGTGCAGTTCCATCCCGAGAGCATCGCCAGCGAGCACGGCCATGCCATCCTGGCCAATTTCCTCGCCATTGCCCGCGGCACCAACTCCCCCGCCCGGGCGGCCTGAACCGTGTCGGCGACGCTGAAACCGGTCCTCGCCAGGCTTGCCGCCGGCGAGACCCTGACGGACGAGCAGGCCGAGGCCGCGTTCGACATCATCATGTCGGGCGAGGCCACGCCCGCGCAGATCGGCGCCCTGCTGATGGCGATGCGCATGCGCGGCGAGACGGTGGCGGAAATCACCGGCGCGGTGCGCGCCATGCGGGCGCGGATGACCGCGATCGATGCGCCGCATGACGCGATCGATGTCTGCGGCACCGGCGGCGACGGCGCGGGAACCGTCAACGTGTCCTCATGCGTGACGTTCGTCGTTGCCGGCTGCGGCGTCCCGGTCGCCAAGCACGGCAACCGCGCGCTGTCGTCGCGCGCCGGCGCCGCGGACGTGCTGACCGCCCTCGGCGTCAACGTCGATGCGCCGCTGGAGTCGCTTCCGGCGATCCTGGCCGAGGCTGGCTGCGTGTTCCTGTTCGCGCCGCGCCACCATCCGTCGATGCGCCACGCCGCCGGGCCGCGGGTGGAGCTGGGAACGCGGACGATCTTCAACCTGCTCGGCCCGCTGGCCAATCCGGCGCGGGTGCGGCAGCAAATGACCGGCGTGTTCTCGCCAGCCTGGACCCGGCCGATGGCGGAGACGCTGCTGGCGCTCGGGCACGAATCCGCCTGGATCGTGCACGGGATGGGCCTGGATGAACTGACCGTCGCCGGGCAGAACAACGTCACCGCGCTACGCGGACAGGAGATTCGCACGTTCCTGGTCGAACCCGAGGATGCCGGCCTGCCGCGCTCGCCGCTTGAGGCCATCCGCGGCGGCGACCCGGCGTACAACGCGGCGGCGCTGGAGTCGATTTTGCAGGGCGCGCGGGGCGCCTATCGTGATACGGTGCTGCTGAACGCCGCCGCGGCCTTGATCGTTGCTGGCAGAGCCGGCGACCTGCGCGAAGGTGTGTCGCTGGCAACCGCCTCGATCGCATCCGGGGCGGCGCTCGCGGCGTTGGAGACCCTGCGGCGAGTCTGCGCCGTCCCCGAAGCTTAAGGAGACCTGATGCCAGACGATATGAGCGCGATGCCGGACGTGCTCGCCCGCATTTGCGGCGAAGTCCGGGCCGATGTGGCGGTGCGCAAGGCCTCCCGACCGATCGAAGCGCTGCGGAATGAGATCGCCGCCCGCCACGATCCGCCGCGCGGCTTCGGCTATGCCCTGAAAACCGCCTCGGCCAGCGGGCGCTACGGGCTGATCGCCGAGATCAAGAAAGCTTCGCCCTCCGGCGGACTGCTGCGGGAGGATTTCGACCCCCCGGCGCTGGCCAGGGCCTATGCGGCTGGCGGCGCCGCCTGTCTGTCGGTGCTGACCGAGTTCAACCACTTCCAGGGCGACCCCGCCTTTCTGAAGGCGGCGCGGGCCGCGGTGAAGCTGCCGGTGCTGCGCAAGGATTTCATGATCGATCCCTGGCAGATCTACGAGAGCCGGGCGATGGGGGCGGATTGCATCCTGCTGATCATGGCGGCGCTGTCGGACGCGCAGGCGCGGGAGATGGAGCAGCTTTCCCTCAGCATGGACATGGACGTCCTGGTTGAGGTCCATGACCGGGAAGAGCTCGAGCGTGCCCTGATGCTCGAAACCTCCCTGATCGGCATTAATAACCGCAATCTCAAGACGTTGGTGACTGATCTTGCGACGACGGAGGAACTGGCGCCGCTGGTCCCTCCGGACCGGTTCCTGATCGCCGAAAGCGGCATCCGCAATACGGACGATCTGCGGCGGCTCGCGGCGGTGGGGCCGAATTGCTACCTCGTGGGCGAGAGCCTGATGCGGCAGAAGGACGTCACCGCCGCGGTGCGCGAACTGCTGGGAGACGGTGCCCCGGAATGAGCGGGTTCACCCATTTCGACCACGCCGGGAATGCGGCCATGGTCGATGTGTCGGACAAGGCGGTGACCGCGCGGACCGCGACGGCGCGGGCGCACGTGGCGATGCAGCCGGAGACGCTGGCGATGATCCGGGCCGGGTCGGCCAAGAAGGGCGATGTGCTCGGGGTGGCACGGCTGGCCGGGATCATGGCGGCGAAGCGCACGGCCGATCTGATCCCGTTGTGCCACCCGCTGCCGATTACCGCTGTGACGGTGGACCTGGAGGCGGCGGATGGCGGGGTGGAGATCGCCGCGACGGTGCGCACGACGGGGCAGACCGGGGTGGAGATGGAAGCCCTGACGGCCGCAAGTGTGGCGGCGCTGACGGTATACGACATGTGCAAGGCGGTGGACCGGTCGATGCGGATCGAGGCGCTGCGGGTGACTCATAAGGCTGGCGGGAAGTCGGGCGAGTTGTCGCAGGATTAGGACGCCGGGGTGTTCGGGACGCGGCGGTCTGTAGCCCAGCCCCTTAGGCGCTGCAAAGGCTTGCCCGAGCAGATGGTTTTGAAGCCACTGCTTCGAGGGCGGTTCTATAGGAGCCGGCAAACAATTAATCTGAAGGATTACAGAAACTACACACCGCCCGATCGACTTGTTTCGTTTTTTCCAAAGCGGTCATTGCATCCCTTCGTTCAGAAAAAGGGCCGTGCCAGCGGCCATTGTGTCCTGAGTCTTGCGGCTGTGTACCTCGTCCACGATTACAGAAACTGCATTCAGCCAAATGCAATCTTGCCCGCTTGTGAGTCCAGTTTTCGTAAACCCAGTACCTCGGCCATCTCTATCCGTATTTTCTGGTTGATACGTCACTTTCTGATTTGTGGCGTGTATCTGTAATCGCTGAGCCGCTTTTCTGCCCGCTTAATTTGACAGAGTCAAATTACTTGGCATGATTCTTGTTTAACTAGGCGCTTCCCTGCGCTGCATGCGGAACCGAGACTCGACGGCTCCGCGCCGGCGTTCGTGGCGTTGATTGATCCGTTCAACCAGAGCCTCTTTTCCTTCCGGTTTGCGCGGCAGGGTTTCCTTCAGCATCTCGACGATGTCGCGCGGCGTCAGCAGCGTCAGACCGGGCTGGTGAGCGACACGCTGTTCGGCGATGAACAGCATTGCCAACATCACCATCGTCACGTGGTGATGCCATGCCTGCCAGCCCAGCGCCTGATAGTCTGCCAGGCCGCACTGGCCCTTGCCATCCTCGAAGCTGCGCTCGACCCAATAGCGCTGCCCTTGCATCTGCGCCAGACGCAAGAGTGGCGTGTCCGCCGCGGCATTGGACAGGCTGTATTTGATCGTCTTCTCTGATTTCACCTCGCGCCGGACAATCAAATGCCAATGCCGCGGGGCGTCCTCCTCGCCATCCCAAACCCAGACCCGCCGGTGCGCCATATCGACGCGCAATTCGCCGCGCGTGCTGTCTCGCAGGACATGGCGCGTCCAGTCACCCGCGCCAAACCCCTTGACCAGGGCCTCGACCGTAACCGGCCCCACCGCAGCCTGCCGCTTTGTCGCCGGGCGCCCGCGGCCGGGCTGGTGCGGCGGAACGGCGAGCTCAGGCCGCTCGGTCCAAATCCGCTGGGTGCTGTGGACGTCGGCGACGAACACCTCCCCCATATCCTCCAGCGCCCGCAGATAGGCCGGCTCCTTGCCGTAGCCGGCATCGGCCCCGACCCATTCGAACCGCATGTGCCGGTCGCGCGCCTGGCGCACGATCTCGAGGGCGTGCTGACTCTTCGAGGTCAGCACCCGGGCCGCAGGCGGCACGCCGGCTTTGTCGCATCGGGCCGCGTCCTCGATCCAGCGCTTCGGCAGGTAAAGCCGCATGTCGACCGGCGCATGACGCTGACCGTCGGTCAGCACGCCGAACACCGCAACCTGGCAGTTGTCGATCTTGCCCTGCCGGCCAGACCATTGCCGCGCCACGCCGACCGAGCGGTCGCCCTGCTTGGCGAAGCTGCTTTCATCAATGATCAGCGCGCTGGTCGGCTTGCCGCCCAGCAGGCGGTCGGCGTCCTGGCTGATCTGAGCCACAACCGGCTCGTGTTCCCAAGGCGAATTGCTGATAAAGTGCTGGAACTGCTGGGCGCAGCCTTCGTCAACCACGGTCGCCATCGAGGCGAAGGTGCAGTCGCCCGCCTGCGCCAGCCCGCGCAGATAGCGTCCGGCCACGGCCGCGCTGTTGCGGGTCTTGGTGCGGAAGAAGTGGCCATGGCGGGCGATGAAGACGGCAAACGCCTCGGCCATCCCATCGACCAGGGATTTGGTCAGCCATCATCCGGACATACGGTTACGTGACGAACTGGTTGGTTCATTTCGCCTTCCCACTCGCTCGAATCAATGGAGGCCCATCAATTCGATAAAGTGGGATCACGTCAAGCCCGGATCTACGGAAGGGCCGGCCGAGAATGTGATTTTGTCAAATTAATCTCCTCATCCGTGAACAGCGAGTGCCATCGTGGTTCCTCGACCACGACAGCTTCCACGGTAAGATTCAGATGACCCCTCATATACAAGGCGGTGTAGCCGTCAGACGGCTTTGTCGCATTGATGAGCGTCTTGGCGGTTGCGAGTCCGCCGTTGTCACTGACCATTCCGTAGAAGATTGTGGCGTTGTACCCTGCCTTTTGCTTCGCTTGCTGATAGATTTCGAACATTCTCAGAGTGAACCGGTCTTCGATGTCCCGCGGCATGTATTCCCCCATCCCTGCGTGAAAGCGTAGGAGTGAGACGCGAGCCGGTCAATGCCGATATTTCAATCGGTGGTTGTATTCCCTGTTCTAACCTGAGAGGAGCATTGCCGCTTGTCAGCATGCAACGGCAGACGGACTGCCCTTAGATGCGGAACGGCACGATCGATACGAGACGGATGAAGCAGTGATTTCAACCCAACATAGATAAAATCCGCCGCATCTTCGGGAAGCGAAGGAAGACATACCGGCGGCCGGCATCTGTTCTTCGGCTGATGTCCTGGCTGCCATAGACGAGGTGCCTGGGCAGGGCGTGATGGAACGGCCCAGCCAGAATAGCTGCCCTTCGGCCGATAAAGTCGACCTATGGGCACGGTCGCAACCGCAGTCATGGCAGACGCAGGACCGCCCACTACGCCTTGGCACTGCTGGGTACAAGGTTTGGATGCCGCGCTACGTCGGCATGACTGAGCGGCAACACCTCGAGAGTCGCTCTCATCACCTGCTGGTATCACGCCACCAGCGCCGGATAATCCAGCGTCGCCATAACCTGCGCACGGCGCATGTATCGCGGTTCGTCCGGCATGTAGTCGGCGACGGCGTTGTGCACCGTGCCGATGTTGTCCCACATCAGCACATCGCCGACGCTCCAGCGATGCGCGTAAAGGAAATCCGCGCGCTCCTGATGGCGAAACAAGTAATCCAGGATCGTATCGCCTTCAAGCCGATCCATGTCTTTGATCCACATCGTGTAGCCGGGATTGGCGTAGAGGACCTTGCGGCCGGTCAGCGGATGGACGCGCACCAGCGGCTGCGAGACGGGGGGCTTGCGGCGCTTCTGTTCCTCGGTCAGCTTGGCACGCCGCGACCCGGGGCGCTGGCGCATGACCTCCCAGAATTTCTCGAAGTCGTGCGTCGCGGTGCGGCCTTCCAGCTTGTCCTTCAGCGTCTCCGGCAATTCGTCGTAGGCGGCGTGCATGTTGCGGAACTGCGTCTCGCCCAGCGGCTTGCCGTTGCGCATCGGCACCGCCCGGGCGTGCAGCACATTGGCCAGGGCAATGTCGCGACTGTACGACATGTCGGTGTGCCAGCCCTGCCCTGCATCGTTCAGGCCCACCGGCTTGCCATCGGAGCCGATCCGGTTGGACAGGATCATGATTTCCGGGAAGTCCGGCTCATGGAACTGGTTGGCGACGTTGACTTCCAGCTCGCCAAAGCGGCGGGCGAAGGCGGCGAATTCCGGCGTGCCGAAGGTCTGGTTCGGGAAGCACAGCACGCCGTGCCGGCCGAGGGCGCGCAGCACGGTGCGGAAATCGCTGTCGGACAGCGGGTTGGCCAGATCGATGCCTTCAATCCGCGCCCCGAGGGCCTGGCCGCTTGGAATGACATTCATGACCGCTCCTCCAGCCGCTTGATGGCCGCGACGACGTCGCCGGGGTTTTCCCGGGTCAGGAAATGGCCGGCGCGGGGGATCGAGAGCCGCTCTGCCGCGCCGGTGAACAGCCGGTCGCGCGGGATGAACCCGGCCGCCGCGGTGACGCCGTCCTCTTCGCCATGCAAAATGACCGTAGGAACGCCGATCGGCGGCTGCGCGGCCAGACGTGCTTCGATCGCGTCATAGGCGGGATCGCCGGCTGCGTTGCCGTAACGATGCCGGTAGGATTGGATCGTCACATCGACGAAATCGGGATTGTCGAAGCTGGCCGCCGTGGCCTGGAACGTCGCGTCGTCGAAGTCCCAGTTCGGCGACCACAGGCGCCACATCAAGCGCACCAAATTGCGGCGGTTCGCGGCCAGCCCGGCGCGGCCCCGCTCGGTGTGGAAATACCACTGATACCAGTAACGATGTTCCTGCTCCGCCGCCGCGGGATGCACCGCCGCCGCCGCGATGTCCTGGATGGCGTAGCCGGTGATCGACACCAGGCCGCGCACCCGCTCCGGCCACAGCGCGGCCACGACGCAGGCCGCCCGGCCGCCCCAGTCGTACCCGGCAAGGATGGCGCGCGGAATCGCCAGCGCGTCCATGAAGTCGCGCACATCGGCGCCCAAAGCCCCCTGCTGCCCGCTGCGCGGAGTCGCCGGGTCAAGAAACCGGGTCGGACCGAAGCCGCGCAGCCAGGGCACCAGCACGCGGAAGCCCGCCTCGGCAAGGGCGGGCGCCACGTCAGCGTAGTCGTGGACATCCGACGGCCAGCCGTGCAGCAGGATCACCGGCGCCCCGTCCGCCGGGCCGGCTTCCAGGTAGCCGATCTCCAGAACCGGCGTGCGGACCGTCTGCATCGTCAATACGCCAGGAACCCGCCATCGACCGGCAAGGTCACGCCGGTGACGTAGCGGGCGAGGTCGGAGGCCAGGAAAACCGCCGCCCCGGCGATATCGGCCGGCTCGCCGATGCGCCCGAGCGGGATTCGCTGGGAGAAATTCGCCATGTAGTCCGGGTTCCGCCGCGCCTCGGCGTTCAGCGGCGTGGCGATCAGCCCCGGCCCGATGGCGTTCACCCGCACGCCCTGCGGCGACAGTTCGATCGCCAGCGCCTTGGTCAGCGCCCGCACGCCGCCTTTCGACGTGGTGTAGGCGGCCGAATTCGGCAGCGCCACGAAGGACTGGATCGAGCCGATGTTGATGACGCAGCCCTTGGCCGCCTTCAACTGGGCCATGAAGGCGGTGACCATGTTGTAAGGCCCGTCCAGGTTGACCGCCATCGTTGCGTCCCAGTCGCTTCTAGCGTTCTCCGCCTCCAGTTTGCCGCGGCGGATGATCCCGGCATTGTTCACCAAAACCGAGATCGGCCCCACCGTCCGCGCCAACGCGTCGCAGGCGAAGCGATCGGAGACGTCGAGTTCATAATGCGCGGTCTCGCCGCCGATGGAGGCGGCGACCCGCCCGGCCGCTTCCTCATTGATGTCGGCGACGATGACGCGGGCGCCGTGCTCCGCCATGGCGCGGGCGATGCCCTCGCCGATGCCGGAGCCGCCGCCGGTCACCAGCGCCAGCCGACCGTCGAGCAGCGCCGCCATGTCAGCGCACGAGATTGTTGGTCACCGCGCCCCCCGTGGCGGTGCGGCCGCCATCGACGACATACTGCGCGCCGGTGATGTTGGAAGCGAGGTCGGACGAGAGAAAGATCACCAGGTTGGCGACTTCCTCGGCGGTGCCGTAGCGGCCGATGGGGATGTTGGACTGGTAGCGGCTGCTGACGCTGGCCGGATCGCCCGGGTTCAGCATCGCCTCCAGCGAATGGATCATCCGCGTATCGATCGGGCCGGGGCAGACGGCGTTGACCCGCACGCCCGCGCGCGCCACCTCGCCCGCCGCCGTCTTGGTGAGGCCGATGACCGCGTGCTTGGAGGCGACGTAAGCCGGCATCCCGGGCGACGCGACCAGCCCGGCGACCGAGGCGGTGTTGACCACCGCGCCGCGGCCCTGCGCGATCATCACCGGCAGGACGTGCCTCAGGCCGAGGAACACGCCCTTGACGTTGACCGCGATCACCCGGTCGAAGGTGTCCTCATCGTATTCATGCGTGGGGGCGACGGTCCCCTCGATGCCGGCGTTGTTGTAGAAGAAGTCGATCGTGCCGTACTTGTCGAGCGCCAGACGGACGTAGTTCTTCACATCGCCGGATTGGGTGACGTCGGCGGCGACGAACAGCGCATCGCCGCCTTGCTGGCGCAGGATCCCGGCGGTGGCCTCGCCGCCCACGGTGTCACGGTCCACCACGACGACCTTGGCGCCGCGGGTCGCGAAGCCGATCGCGGCGGCACGTCCGATACCGTTGCCGGCGCCGGTGATCAGGGCGACTTTGCCATGGAAGTCCATCGTTTCCTCGCTTTGTTGGGTGGCGTTGCGAGGAGGCTAGACCAATTGCGGGGCGGGTGAAAATCCCGGCGGGGGAGGTTGTCGGGGCGCCGCGATTATTGTTGTTATGTCGAATCGTATAGTACGCGGCGTTGGTTTCACGGCCGGTGAGGTGTTCGGCACCGCTTTTCAACACGGAGGCAGAACGAGAAGCGCGAGGGCCGCGAAGTCGCCGGAATGGGCTTAGGCGACGCCCGAGAATAAGCGAATCAAGGAGTCCGTCGCGCTTCCGTCATGGCCCGGCTTGTCCGCATAGGTGCTAACTTAGCGGGATCCGCGGCTCGAGCGTCGATTTGGTGTCATGGCCGGCCTTGTGCCGGCCATCCACGACTTTGCCGCCACCAGCACCGCAAGTCCCGGGTGGCCGGGCCAAGCCCAGCCATGACACGGGGGCAACGACAATGCGCCAGTCGACTTATTTTAGCGACCATGCGGCTTGTCCGGGCCACCCTCGCCGCTCGGTGCCGCGACAGGTGGCCCGGACGAGCCGGGCCATGACGTTTTAGGAAGCCGTCTCCCTGAATCGGTAATTCTTGGGCGTCGACTTATCGGATAGGAAGTCCGGCTGGCGAGGCGATGACGATCGGCGTTCGTGTCGCGAAACCGGCTGATCTTGGTTTCTCCGCCGGTCCGCGTGCTTTTCCGCGTTGAAACGCTGTGGATCGAAACCCGCCGGCGCGTCCCGAGGCGCTCGATACCCCGGACCACGCCTTCACTTCACCACGATAAGCCGATACGGCAATGTATTATCCGCCAACTGCACCAGCTCGATATTATTCTTCGCTGCCCAGACGACAACCTGCTGATGCAGCGGAACGGTCGGCATGTCCTGCTGCAAAATGCCGATCGACTGGCGGATCATCGCCATGCGTTTCATCGGGTCCGTCTCGACACCGATTTTCTCGATCAGGTCGTCAAGGGCCGGATTGGAGTAGCCGCCGTCGTTCACCTCGCCGCGCTTACCGTTCCGTGTTCCTAACAGTGTAAACAGCACGTTGTGCGCGTCATAGGTCACCGGCGTCCAGCCCAGCATGTAGAAATCCGTATCGTTCAGCGGCGGCGCGATCTTGCTGAAGAATTTCGACTTGGTCTGGGCGTTCAGATCCACCTTGATGCCGATACGCGCCAGCATCGGCACGATCGCGGTGCAGATCTGCTCGTCCATCACATACCGGTCGTTCGGACAATCCAACTGCACGCGAAATCCGGCCGGATACCCGGCATCGGCGAGCAACTGCCTGGCCTTCGCCGCATCCGGCTTCGGCCGCACGTCCAGCGCGGCATCGTAGCCGTTCACCCCCGGTCCCCACATCTCCCACGTCGGATGGCCCAATCCCAGCATCACCCGGCTGGCGATCGCCGGCTCATCGATCGCCAGGCTAACCGCTTGACGCACCTTCACATCGCGGAACGGGTTCTTGCCTTTGATGTCGGAACTCGGCAGCTCATCGCGGGCGACGTTGAAGCCGAGGAAGATCGTTCGCAGCTCCGGCGTCTCCAGCAGCTTCAGCCCATCGGTCTGCTTGATGCGGGCGATGTCCTGCGGGGGCACCGAGTAGATCATGTCCACCTCGCCCGACAGCAGCGCCGCGACCCGCGTCGGGGCCGAGGCGATGACGTTGAACTCCACCCGGTCCAGGTTGTGCTCCGGCTTGTCCCACCAGCCGGGGTTCTTCTCCACCACCGTCTTGCGGTCGGGCTCGCGCGAGACCAGGCGGAACGGCCCGGTGCCCATCGCATCGTGCAGCGCGTAATTGTCTTCCTTGCCGAGGATCACCGGCACGGTCGCGTTATGCGCCTCGCACCAGGCCTTCGACATGATCAGCAGGTTGGTCTGTTCCTGCAGGAAGATCGGGTCGGGGACGAAGGTCTCGAAATCCACCGTCAGATCATCGACCTTGCGGGCTTCCTTCACGGGCGACATTGGCGCCCGCATCGCCGAATCCCTGGACTGGATTCGCGTCAGCGTGAACACCACATCATCGGCGGTAAAGGCCGAGCCGTCCTGCCATTTCACCCCCGGCCGCAGGTGGAAGCGCCAGACGGTGGGCGAGGTCTGCTCCCACGATGTCGCCAGCGCAGGTTCCAGCGCCAAATGCCGGTTCCGGCGCACCAGCGGCTCGTAGATGTTGGATAGGAACGACAACTGCACCGTCTCTTGCCGGGTGGCCGGGTCCATCGCGTTGACGTCGCCGTCATTGGCCCAGCGGAAGGTCGCCGCATCGGCGGAGGATACCGCCAGCGCGGCAAGACACACGAATGCGTAGAGCGGAGAGCGTGACATGGCCGGACCTCGATTAATTTGTTAACGCCTTCCAACGCCGCGAATCTAGCCCGAGCGGCGTGCAATGGCCAGAGAGAGTGCAGATGCAAATCAATTCCGCTACCGACATCCTCGGTTTGACCGACATACAGCCGACTTTCATGCCGGGTGGCGAACTGGCGGTCGCGGACGGGGATGCCATAGTTCCGGTCGTCAACCGCCTGTTGACCCTATTTGACCACGCCTTCGCGACGCAGGACTGGCATCCGCCCGGGCATACCTCATTCGCCAGCGCTCATGCGGGCCGGCAGCCATACGATACGATCGACCTGCCCTACGGCAAGCAGGTCCTGTGGCCGGACCACGCCGTCGCCGGGACGGCATCCGCCGCGATCCACCCGGCGATCGACCAGAGCCGGGTCGAGGTTATCGTCCGCAAGGGCTTTATACCCGGCCTCGACAGCTATTCGGCGTTCTTCGAAAACGATCGGACGACGCCGACGGGGCTGGAGGGCTGGCTGCGTCAACGCGGCTTCTCGCGCCTGTTCCTGTGCGGCCTCGCCACCGATTTCTGCGTCGCATGGTCGGCCGAGGATGCCGCCCGGCTCGGCTTCGACGTCGTGCTGATCGAGGACGCCTGCCGCGCCATCGCCCTGCCGACAACGGAAGGCCGCACCACCCTGGACGACGCCCGCGACCGGCTGACCGCGCTGGGCGTGCGGTTCACCGACAGCGCCGGGCTGAGAATGGCGGCATGAAACCCCATCTTTCCAGCATGAGATATGTGCTGCTTGGCCTGTTGCTGTTGCTGCCGCCCGTATCAGCATTCGCTGAACCGTCGCCGGACGGGTTGTGGCTGACGGCTGACGGCGACGGGATCATCGGCATCGAACCCTGCGACGGCAAGCTGTGCGCCCGGATCGACGGGTTCATGCTGGATCATCCGGACGACCGGTCGCCGGTCGATTATCGCGGGGTCTCGCAATGCCACCTGCCGCTGATCACCGACGCCGAGCAGGTGGAGCCGAACCTGTGGAAGGGGCACATCACCAATCCGCGCAACGGCAGCGTCTATCAGGTGGAGTTTCATGTGGAGACCGACGGCACGCTGGCGTTGCGCGGCTATATCGGCATCCCGCTGCTCGGCCAGACGCAGACCTGGACACGCTACGATGGGAAGGTGCCGGAGGATTGCCGGGTGGTGAAGCCCGAGGGCGGGGATGTGGTCAGCCGGTGAAATCTCGGGACCTCGCAGCCCTTGCCTCAACAATTGGTTGTGCGCGATATCAGGCTTTTTGTATCACATTTCAAGCGCGACGTTCCGTTGACTGCTCGTCCGTTCAGCGGCTGATCGCCCCGGTCAATTAGGACACGACCATGCAGATGAAAGCCGCCGTGCTGCGCGAACAGGGCAAACCGCGCCCCTACGCCGTCACCCAGCCGATGACGATCGAAACCGTCGATCTCGATCCGCCCGGCCCGGGTGAGGTGCTGTACAAGATCATCGGCGCCGGCCTTTGCCACTCGGATCTTTCCACCATCGAGAACCTGCGCCCGCGCAAGCTGCCAACCATCCCCGGCCACGAAGCCGCTGGCATCGTCGAGGCCATCGGCCCGGGCGTTACCGGCCTGAAGCCCGGCGACCACGTCATCAGCGTATTCGTCACGAGCTGCAACGACTGCCGCTACTGCAACGGCGGACGGCCCAATCTGTGCCAAAGCTCCAACGCCTCCCGCACCGCCGGGACGCTGATCTCCGGCGCCCGCCGCCTGTCGCTGAACGGGGAGCCGATTTATCATTACAGCGGGCTGTCGGTGTTCGCGCAGTATGCCGTGGTGTCGCGGAACGCCCTGATCAAGATCCCCAAGGACGTGCCGCTGGACGACGCGGCGATCTTCGGCTGCGCCGTCGTCACCGGCGTCGGCGCCGTGCTCAACACCGCGCGGGTTCCGGCTGGCGGCCAGATGGCGGTGGTCGGGCTTGGCGGGGTCGGCATGAACGCCCTGCTCGGCGGCGTGGTCGCGGGGGCGGAGAGGATCGTCGCCGTGGACCTCAATGCCGACAAACTGCGGCTGGCGCGGGAGCTTGGCGCGACCGACACGTTCCTGGCCGGCAACGCCGACGCGGCGCAGGAAATGCGCGAAGCGACCGATGGCGGCCTGGACTACGTGATCGAAACCGCTGGCTCGATCCCGGCGATGAACCTGGCCTATGCCATCGCCGCGCGCGGGGGCACCGTGGTCAGCGCCGGGCTGCCGGCCTCCACCGCGACGTTTTCCTACCTGCACGCCGCCCTGGTGAGTGACGGGAAGAGCATCATGGGATCCTATATGGGCGGTTGTGTGCCCAAGCGAGACATTCCCCGCTTCATCGCGCTCTACCAACGTGGCAAACTGCCTGTGCACAAATTACGTACGGGGACCATCTCCTTTGACCAGATCAACGAAGGCTTCGACCGGCTGTCGGACGGCTCGGTCCTCCGGCAGGTGTTGCTCCCGCACGGGTGCTAATTCCCCCCCGTCATGGCCCGGCTTGTCCGGGCCACCTGTAGCGGCACGTACTGGCGGGGGTGGCCCGGACGAGCCGGGCCATGACGAAACGGCGACGGGCGCATGAGCACCTATCTCGTCACCGGCGGCGCCGGATTCATCGGATCGCATTTGTGTGAGGCTCTGGTCGCCCGCGGCGACAGCGTCCGGGTGATCGACGACCTGTCCACCGGTCATCGCCACAACCTGCCCCCGAGTGTGCCGCTGATCGTCGGCGACGTCACCGATCCCGACGCCGTCGCCCGCGCCATGGAGGGCGTCGACGGCTGCTTCCACCTCGCGGCCATCGCCTCGGTCGAGAAGGGCGTCACCGACTGGCTCGGCACGCATCGCGCCAACATTACCGGAGCGATCACCGTGTTCGACGCCATCCGCCGCCAGGGCAGCCGCATCCCGGTGGTCTATGCCTCGTCTGCCGCGGTTTACGGCGATGCCGCCACCGTGCCGATCCCGGAAACCGAGCCGTGCACGCCGCTGTCCGCCTATGGCGCCGACAAATACAGTTGCGAGTTGCATGCGCGTGTCGCCAGCCATGTGCATGGCATTCCCACTGTGGGGCTGCGCTTCTTCAACGTCTATGGGCCGCGGCAGGATCCGAAATCCCCCTACTCCGGCGTCATCTCGATCTTCTGCGAACGGATTTCGGCCGGCCAGCCGATCAGCATCTTCGGCGACGGTGGCCAGACCCGGGATTTCGTCTATGTCGCGGATGTCGCTGGTGCCCTGCTCGCCGCGATGGCGTTGCGGCCGTCCGATGCACCCGCGTTCAACGTCTGCACCGGCATCCCGACATCCGTGGAGGCGCTGGCGAGGTTGATCGCCGATCTCGCAGGGCAGGCGCTCGACGCGCGCGGCATGCCGCCGCGGGCGGGGGAGATCAGGCACTCGCTCGGGGTTCCCGATCTGGCCGTTCGGGTGCTCGGCCTGCCGGAGCGGGTCAGGCTGCGCGACGGCTTGGGCAAGGTGCTCGCATGGATGAGGGAGCCGTCGCGGTAGCGATACTGATGAAATCCATTCTTCTGTCGCTGGCGATGCCGCCCACCGGCTTCGTCACGCTGATCATTATCGGCTTGCTGCTGCGCGGACGCTGGTATCGTCTCGGCCGCTTTCTCATGTGGGCAGCCGTGGCCGGCCTGCTGGTGACAAGCCTGCCGATCGTGTCTGAAGGCGCGTTGGTGGCGTTGGAAACCGGACTGCCGACGACACCACCGGCGGAGCATCCGCCGCAGGCGATCGTCGTCCTGAGTGCGGAACTCGTCCGTGCCAGCCACGAACCGTTCGGCGCGCGTCCGGGGCTGCTGACGCTGGATCGCCTGCGCACCGGCGCCGCGCTGGCGCGCCGCACCGGCCTGCCGATCCTGGTCACCGGCGGCGTAGCCGAACCCGACACCCCCGCGCTCGCGGTGGTGATGGAACAAAGCCTGCGCGACGATTTCCAGACGCCGGCCCGCTGGGTTGAACCAAAATCCCTCGATACCTGGGAGAATGCGCGCTTCAGCGCGGACATCCTTCGCCACGAGGGTATCACCTCAGTCTACCTCGTCACGCACGCCTGGCACATGAAGCGGGCGCTGGTGGCTTTCAAAGCCACCGGGCTGACCGTGACCGCCGCGCCGGTTTCCCTGGACGATCCGCCAAAGCTCGACTTCCGGGAATTCCTGCCCCGCGCGGCGGCGTGGCATAACGCCTACTACGCGCTGCACGAATGGATCGGACTCGCCTGGTACCGGCTCCGCTGACCCGTGGAGATCGAGACTGCTGCCTCGGTCGATGAGTTGCCGGACGGCGCGCTGCGGCTGCTCGACAGTGGCACCGGGCCATTCGATGGCCGGGCGTGGTGGAATGTCGTGCTGTCGGAGGCCATGCCGTTCGGCACCGAGGCCTGTTTTGTCACCGTTCGCGGCGGCGGCGCCATTCTGGCGCTGGTGCCGATGCAGCGGCACGGCGGGCGGCTGCACAGCCTGACGACGCTGTATACCTGCGAATATGCGCCTTTGCTGGCGGGCGGGTCGGACCGCGCGACCCGGATCGAGGCGTTCGCGGCGTTCGCCCGGTTTTGCCGAAGCGGCGGCGTCACCCGTCTCGATTGCCTGCCCGCCGAGTGGGACGGTTGGCCCGACCTGCTCGCCGGCGCGCGCCGGGCCGGATTGCGCCCGCTGCGCTTCGATCACTTCGGCAACTGGCACGAGGACGTGCGGGGGTTGGACTGGGCGGCCTATCTGCTCCGCCGCCCGGGCGCGCTGCGCGAAACCGTCCGCCGCCGGCTGAAGCGGGCCGAGAAACTGCCCGGCGCCCGGTTCGCGCTGCTGACGCGGCCGGACGAGATGGATCTGGCCGCGGAAGCGTTCGAGTCGGTTTACCGGCGAAGTTGGAAGGAGCCGGAACCGTATCCGGCATTCAATGTCGCGCACATGCGGGCGATGGCCGGGCGTGGTGCGTTGCGGCTAGGCGTGTGGAGCGTCGGGGATGAGCCGGTGGCGGTGCAGTTCTGGGTGGTGGTGGCTGCCCGCGCCACGGTTCTGAAGCTGGCGCATGACGAGGCATACAAGGCGCACTCGCCCGGCACGGTGCTGACCGCGCTGATGCTGCGGCATCTGCTGGACGAGGAGCACGTGGCGGAAATCGATTTCGGCCGCGGCGACGACGGATACAAGAAGGATTGGGCATCGCAACGCCGGCAGCGCTTCGGCGTGCTGCTGGTCGATCCGCGGGTTCCGGCCGGGGCCTTGGCGTGGCTGCGCCACTTCGCCGGACGGGTGCGGAGCCGGCTTACCCGCGCGCCGACAACCTGACCAGGGCCGCGTGGTCCGGCTGGGTCGTTACGATCGCCACGGGCATCACCGGCCGCGTATCGACCCGCGAAACGCGGAAGCGGCCGATCAGCGAGGCCAGCACAAGGGTGGCTTCAGCCAAGGCGAACTGGGCACCGACGCAAATCCGCGGTCCGGCGCCGAACGGCATGAAGGCGAAGCGCGAGGGCGCCGGTTGATCGGGCATGAAACGGTCGGGAATGAACGCATCGGCATCCTGCCACAGCGCCTGATGCCGGTGCAGTACCCATGGCGCGATCATCACCAGCGTCCCGACCGGAAGGTCCACCTCGCCGGCCCGGTCGCGCGCGATCGTCTCGCGCACCAGCGTGAAGGCCGCCGGGAACAGGCGCAGAGTTTCGTTCACCACCGCCCGCGTGCGCACCAGTCCCGCCATCGCGGCGTGCGCCGTCTCCGGTTCGATCGTTATCCCGCTGGCTTCGTCCGCGACGCGCTGCTGTTCGTCCGGCGCCTCCGCCAACAGGATCATGGCCCAGAACAGCGTCACCGCGGTCGTTTCGTGGCCGGCGAGGATCAGCGTGGCCACCTGGTCGCGCAACTGTCCGGGTGAGAACCCCGCGCCGGTTTCGGGGTCGCGCGCCGCCCGCAGCAGGTCGAGCAGATCGCGGGGCGTTTCGGGAGCGGGCTGTTTCAGTCGCGCATTCAGGATCGTTTCGATCAGCCCCATCCAGCGCCGCTTGAACCGCGCCCGGCCGAGATCGTGCCAGGTCGGGATCGACGGCGGCAGCAGCATATCCAGCAGATAGGGCTTGGCGTAGGTCTCCCCGAATTCGGTCAGCATCCGTCGCATCGCCGCGCCGTACTGGTCCATCTCCATCGAGAACATCGAGCGTCCTGCGATGTCCAGAGCCAGGCTCTGCATCGCTGCCAACAGGTCGATCGGCTGGTTCGACTGCGCCGCCAGCCGCGCGACCGCCCGGGTCGTCGAGGCAACAATATGGCTGGCCAGCATCGGCATCACCCGCGGGCCGAGCGCCGGTGCGACCGTCCGGCGCTGCAGCTTCCACGCCTCGCCCTCGCTCAGCAGCAATCCCTCCCCGGTGATCGGCCGCAAGATACGGATCGAGGCGGGCGAGCGGCGGAAATTGCCGGGGTTGCCGACGAGGACGTGGTGAATGCCCTCCGGTTCGTTCATCAGGACAGTGGTGCGTCCCATGAATTGACGGGTGATGCTGTCCTGCACATAGGCGGCGCGCGGCCACATGGTCAGCGCGTTGGTGCGCACCGCACGCAGGAACTGGCGCATGGATAAAGGAGCATCCGAGACGGGCGGCACCGGCGGCCGGAGCAGGGTTGCTGACATGCCATCCATTATAGACGCCTATTCCGCCGCCCGCATCACCGGCGAAACCGCCGCCACCTCGCCGATCGGCTTCGGGCATCAGCGATGCTTCCGGTCGGCGTGGAGCTTCTTCGGTGTGGCCATTAATTCGGCGGCGTATATCGTAACGTATCGGTAGCATCGTGTTGTCGGCTTGTTGGCAAAGTCGGACAGGGTGTCGGCCACGCTTTCATTACCAAGTTGCGCGCTTCCAAACCCGCTCGGTTTCGTAATGGGGTCAAAAAGCCTATCGATCGGGTCGTTGCGGCTACTTGGCTGGTTCGTTCGAAGCCGGCCGCGGGCTTTGCGGCGGAGCCGGCCTTGGCGCGGGCTTGGGCGCCGGGCGGGGATGCGCCGGTCCGGTGATGACATCGAAGTCGAAACTAGTACACTGCACTGGATACTCCTGGCTTATCGGACCGGAGCCGGGATTTCCAGCGGATTTCGCAACGAGGGTGCCCGAAAAACGAAAGCCGCCGGTAGGGCGGCTTCGGGTCTGCTACGGATGCACGAACCTAGGCCGCCGGATGATACCAGCGATACCAAAATCGTGCGGTGGGACGGGCCATCGACATGGCGCGCGTTTACCCGGATCGCCGATCGGCCGCAAGTCCGGAAACATCCTGTTGAGCGCAACTGGAATTGATCTCACGGCGGACCCTTCGACAACCACCTGCACTCTGTCTCGGAGTCCACGTGCGTTACACTGCGCATCGCAGTAAGGAGATGACAAATGACAAAAATTCACTTGTTCGGGGCAGCGTGTGCGTTCGCCTTGCTCGGCGCGACCCCGGTGCTGGCACAAAATTCCACCACGCCGAACTCGAATTCCGCCACCCCGGCGACACAGAATTCCGCGCCCGGCACGATGGCGGACCATGGGGCGATGGGCACCAGCCACATGCACCATTCCGCCATGGAAGGGCATCACATGAAGCGTGAGAGCAAAGGCGCGTCTTCGCAGGATGCCGCGGTTGATCGCCTGAACGACGAAAGCTATGCGGCGGCCCAGAAGGGTGAGGCGTTCGGGTCGGGCGACATGTCCGCACCACCGCCGGCCGCGGCACCGAGCGGCAACGCCCCGATGCCGAACAGCGGCGGCAAGATGTAGCCTCCGTGGAGCGCGCCGTTTTTCGCGGCGCGCTCCCATGAACTCGTGCGCCGGCGGCGCAACGCCAAAAGACCCGCGGCACTGAAGCCCAGCAGGCTGAGTGTTGCGGGTTCTGGCGCGTACGTCGTGCCGGTCTCGACGAGGCGGTAAGCCGAGCCACACACACCGCTGTTGTCGCACGTCTCATACGATCCCGACAGGACCCCGCCGATGATGCCACCGGGCACCAGAGCGTCGAAATTGGAGGAGCCGTAGCCAACCGGCGCCACGAAGTCGAGCACAAGCGTGTAGTCGGGGGAGGCGAACGAGGAGAAATCGATCAGACTGGTCGGCGACGGATTATTGAACAGTGTGCCCCCATCGTAGACCGAGCCATTCAATGCTGTACCGGCGGTGGTGGCGATGCTGATCGAATCATTCGTGAAATAGCCGTAGACGTCGATGTCGAAAGAACCGGTCGCGGTGCCCCCGTCTGAAAATGTAACATCCTGTAGCTGGAACGTCGTCGCCCGGGCGGACCCGATCGAGGTACCCACCATCCACACCGCCGCGGCCAATACAGAAAGGGTGCGCATTGTCGTGTCCTGAGTTTGGTCCGAAAGCGACGCTAGCGACCTGATTTGACATCTGCAACAACCATCTCGATGGATCCCCGTATTTGGCTGCGGCGGCTACCCCGGCTAGGCTTCCGGCAGACCAAAAATGCCGGAGGGAACAACCATGAAAGCCGCGGTATTCCACGAAGCGAACCAGCCCCTGACGATCGAGGACGTTGAAATCGAAAAGCCCGGTCGGCGGGAGGTGCTGCTGCGCACCGCCTATGCCGGCCTTTGCCACTCCGATCTGCACTTCATGGAGGGGCTGTATCCATACCCCACCCCGGCCGTGCTCGGCCATGAGGGGGCGGCGGTCGTCGAGGCGGTGGGCGAGGACGTTACCTACGTCAAGCCAGGCGACCACGTCATCACCTGCCTGTCAGTATTCTGCGGCGAGTGTCCGCAATGCATGACCGGCCACCCGAATCTCTGCGAGAACACCGAGGTCAAACTGCTGCCCGGCGTGGCGCGGCGGTTGAAATGGAAAGGCCAGGTGCTGCACCAGGCGTTCAACCTCTCGGTCTTCGCCGAGCAGATGGTGGTGCATGAACATGCCGTGGTCAAAATCAATCCGGAGATCCCGCTGGACCGCGCCGCCTTGGTCGGCTGCGGTGTGATGACCGGGGTGGGAGCCGTGTTTCATGCAGCGAAGGTCGAGCCGGGCAGCACCGTCGCGGTGCTCGGCTGCGGCGGCATCGGCCTGTCCGCGGTGAACGGCGCGGCGCTGGCCGGGGCGGAGCGGATCATCGCGATCGATACGAACCCGGCGAAGCTGGAACTGGCGAAGCTGATGGGGGCGACGGATACCATCAACGCGTCGAACGTCGATGCGGTGGTTGCGGTGAAGGAACTGACCGGCGGCGGCGTGCCGTATTCGTTCGAGGCGATCGGGTTGAAGAATACGGCGGAACAATCCTTTGCCATGCTGCGTCCGGGCGGCGTGGCGACGATCATCGGCATGATCCCGCTCGGCACCAAGATCGAACTGCACGGCTTCGACTTCCTGCGCGACAAGAAAATCCAGGGCACCAGCATGGGCGGCAATCGCTTCCGCGTTGACATGCCCCGGCTGCTGGAGCTGTGGCGGCAGGGGCGGCTGAAGCTGGATCACCTTATTTCGGGACAGATCAAGCTGAATGAGATCAACGAAGGCTTCGCCAAGTTGAAGTCAGGGACGCCGGTGCGGAATTTGATCAATTTCGGCGTCGCCTGATACTGGCGGACCGCTGCTGCATATCGTCATGGCCGGCCGTAGTCCCGGCCATGACGGAAAGAGCATGCCGGATCGAGCAAGTCGTTCTCCGCGGCCAGCTTGTCCTGATGCTCCGTGCCGCCATCGCGGTGACTATCACACCATCGATCCCGGCCGCCGGCGCTCGCAACCCGATACGGTTGGCGATACACTCCGCCGACCAACTACGATCAAGGGGATCATGATGCTGAGCGCCGACCGACGAACAGCAGGCGCATCCCCCGCGTGCCGCCTCGTTACCTTGGCCCGCACCGCGTGACAGGCATGCTTCACGCCGCTCTGGGCCTGGCCTCGCTGTTGCTGCTGGCGTTCCTGTGCAGCGAGAACCGTCGTGCCATCCAATGGCGCACAGTCGCCGCCGGCATCGTCCTGCAGATCGCCTTCGCGCTGCTGCTGATCGGCGTTCCCGGCACCGATCGTGCAATGTTCTGGCTGAACGACGCGGCCAACGCAGTGCACCAGGCGACGCTGACCGGCACGCAATTCGTGTTCGGCTACCTCGCCGGCGGCGCCCCGGCGTTCGCGGAAACCCATCCCGGCGCCGGCTTCATCCTGGCGTTCCAGGCGCTGCCGCTGGTGCTGACGATCAGCGCCCTGGCGTCGCTGCTGTTCTACTGGGGCATTCTGCAGCGGGTCACCGCCGGCTTCGCCTGGCTGCTGCGCCGGACGATGGGCATCAGCGGCCCGCTGGCCCTGGGTGCCGCGGTGCATGTGTTCGTCGGCATGATCGAGGCGCCGCTGCTCGTCCGCCCATACCTCGCGCGCATGCAGCGGGGCGAGTTGTTCGCGCTGATGACCTGCGGCATGGCCGGGGTCGCGGGCACGGTGATGATCATCTACGCCTCGTTCCTGGACCCGTTCGTGCCCAACGCGCTGGGCAACATCCTGATCGCCTCGATCATCAGCACGCCCGCGGGCCTCGCCATCGCCGCCCTGATGGTCCCGTTCGACCCGGCCGATCGGCCGGAGGGAAAACTCACGATCGAGGACCCGCCGCACAGCAGCCTGGATGCGCTGGTGAAGGGCGCCCTGGATGGCGTGCCGATCCTGACGGCGATTATCGCGACGCTGCTGGTGACGGTGGCGCTGGTGACGCTGGTCAACATGGCGATGGGCCTGCTGCCGGACTGGGACGGCGCGGCGGTGACGCTGCAACGGCTGTTCGCCCTGCCCTTCCGCCCGGTGATGTGGCTGATCGGCGTGCCTTGGGCGGAGACAGCGACCGCCTCGACCCTGATGGCAACCAAGACGGTGCTGAACGAGTTCGTGGCCTACCTGAATTTCTCGCAGATGCCGGCCGGGACGTTCTCGCCGCGCAGCCGGATGATCCTGACCTACGCGCTATGCGGCTTCGCCAACTTCGGCAGCCTGGGAATCATGATCGGCGGCCTGGGCGCGATGGTCCCGGCGAGGCGGCGGGAGATCGTGCAGTTGGGGCTGCGGACGATTCTGTCGGGGACGATCGCGACCTGCATGAGCGGCGCGGTCGCCGGGGCGCTTGCGGGGGGTTTGCTGGCGCCGTAAGGGCCCATCCGCCATCTACCCCATGGTCATGGCGCGGACGAGCCCGGCCATGACGGGTAATACCAATCGGCAGATGCGTTGACTCTAATGTTATTTCCATCGGCTCGAGGCGGCGTGGTGCGGTTTGTCCCGTTCGGGTGAGGGATAGGCCGGAGATGACGGTGCAGATTACGCGGTTGGATTTCGATGCGAGTGCACTGCGCAAGCAGGCGGCGCTTGTGACCGAGGCCACGGTGGCGCGGCGGTTGCTGGCGCTGGCCTTGGTGCTGGAAGGCCATTCCCGGTCCGCGGCTGCCAAGACGTGCGGTATGGATCGGCAGACACTGCGCGACTGGGTGATCCGCTACAACGAAGCGGGTATTCCCGGCTTGTCGGACCGGCCGCACGGCGGTGGTGCGCAGCCAAAGCTCTCCGACGCAGAGAAGGCGCAAGTCGCGCACTGGGCCCGGCAAGGTCCGGATATTGCGGAGGACGGCGTTGTGCGCTGGCGGTTGCGCGATCTGCGGGACCGTATCCTGGCGCGGTTTTTCGTGCCACTGGACGAGCGCAGCGTCGGACGGATGCTGAAGACCCTGAAATTCAGCCACATTTCGGTGCGGCCACGCCATCCCCAAGCGGATCCCGAAGCCCAAGAGGCGGATAAAAAAACTTCGCCGATCTCGTTGCCGCAGCGATTCCTCCCGCCGCGCGGGACAAACCGATCGAGCTTTGGTGGCAGGATGAAGCGCGGATCGGCCAGCAAGGCAGCCTGACCCGCATCTGGGCAGAACGCGGCACCCGCCCGAGAGCGCCGCGCGACCAACGATACCGCTGGGCCTACCTGTTCGGTGCGGTGTGTCCGGCGCGCGGTGTCGGTGCCGCTCTCGTTCTGCCGCACGCCAACATCCATGCGATGAACCTGCATCTGCAAGAAATCAGCACGCAAGTGACCCCGGGCGCCTTCGCCGTGATGACCTTGGACGGCGCCGGATGGCACCAGAAGGGTGACCGGCTGATGGTGCCGGACAACATTGGTTTGCTGCCGCTGCCGCCGTACTCGCCCGAACTCAACCCGACCGAAAACATCTGGGAGTTCTTGCGCCAGAACGACCTCAGCAACCGCGTCTTCCCTACCTACGAGGCCATTGTCGCTGCCTGCTGCGTGGCCTGGAACAAGCTGATCGCAACCCCGGAACGCATCCGATCGATCGCCACCCGCGAATACGCCAAAACGGTCAGTTCATGAGTTGGTTGGTATAAGACCGCTTCCGGACGTCAAACCACCCCCGCCGGTAACCTTTGATTCATCATTACCGGGCATTCTGTCGCGGTGTCCGGAACCGTCCCCTTCCTGATCGAATCCCACCACCCCGCGACCTTCCGCAGCCGCGGGGTCGCGGTCCCGTTCACGACGCCGCTGCTCAGCGGCACCCGGGCGCGGGAATCGGCGCAGACCGGCATCGAGCTGGTCGTTCCCAACCCCTCCGGCGGACGCGGTGTCTACATTCTGGATTGGGCGGGCGTTCGCACCCTGGGAAATCCGACCGTGCACGACACCGTGCTGTTCCGGCGCATGGCCGACATTGGCAGTCTGGATCCCGCCGGCATGCGGGAAGCGGCCCTGGACGTGGCGCTTCAGGGCCACGCCGGGCGGGACGCCGCCGCCGCCGCCGGGCAATCGCTTGCCCGCGACGCGGCGCATCGTCTCAACGCCCACTTCCTGCTGATGATGAGCCTGATCGAGCAGGTCAGCCCGTCCGCCGCGAAGGCCACCGCCGCGGCGGACGTCGAGCGCCGCGGCAGCACGATCCTGCACCGGCTGGCGCCGATGATGGGACGCGCGCCGGCGGACCTGGCCGATGCCCTCGCCGCCATCGGCGCGCTGTTCGCCCCGGTTGGCGTCGGTGCCGAGGACACCGACTCCCGCATCGCCCGGCTGCTGGCCCGGCTGGAAGAGGCGCAGGTTACCCTGTCAGCCTGGCTGCGCACCGATCCGGAGAATGACATCGGCGGCCTGGGGCGGGCGGTGGCAGGCGCCATGCAGACCGCCGCCGGCTATGGCGGCACCATCCTCACCTCCGCCCGAACCGCGCTGGCCGATCCGATCGGCTTGCTGAAGCGCTGGTTCAAGGACCCGGAGGAGGTCGAGGCGACCGCCAGCCGCGCCGGCTGGGTGCTGGACGGGTGGGAATGGGTCTGCCTGCTGTGGCTCGCCGCCGGCAGCGGCGATGCGCGGCGGCGGGCGCTGCTGGAGATGGCGCAGCTCGTGCCCGTGCTGCCGGCCGAGGCCAGCGGCTGGGCCACCCTGCCGCCGCCGCCCGAGACGCTGCGCCAGCCCTGTCGGGTGACCAGCCGCGAGGACTCCTGGCGGACCGGCGCTGCCGCCTTCCCCCTGATCGGCCGAAACGAAACCCTGCGCGCGATGAGCATCTGAATGGCCGCCGAACCAGTCCCGCCGAATGCCAGAGAGATACGCTCGGTCACCCGCGACGTTGCCGAGGCGGACAATGCACGGGTGATGCGCGTGGTGGCGACGGTGGACGCCATGGCGTCGCGGGGTTCGGCGGATCAGGTGATCGCGCCGCTGCGCCCGCGCCTGGCCGTGCTGCGCCCGCCGAAGCCGCTGCGCTTTGTCAGGCTGCTGTTTCATCCGCTCGACCCGCTGATCGTCGCGGCCGGACGCTGGCGGCCAGACCGGAACACCATCCCGCGCACCGCTCTGGCCCCAATGGCGGAGTACGTGCGCGGCGCGATGGGGGCGGAAGCGCGGGCGATCGAAGCGGCCATCGCCGGCCGGACGACCGCGGATGCCGACCTGATCGCAAGCCGGGGGCGCTTGCTGTGGCCGGCCGCCGGGAAGGTGCTGGGCGGCGCTTCGCCGCCCCCGAGCTGGGAGGAGACCGGGCTAGGTATCGCGCTGTTCGCCCCGCTGGCCCGCCGCGTCGGCGCCCTCCTGTCCCAAATGGACGTCTTCGACCGGATGTGCGCCGAAACCGCGCAAGGACTGCTGCCGCTGCGGCCGGAGGGTCTGCACGCGACGCTGCGGGGTGTGGCGGAGGCGGACGAGACCGCGCTGCCGATGATGGTGATGCTGCTGCTCACGCGGCTGCCGGAGGCCGCCGCGCTGCTGGTGACGGGGCCAGGAGGATCGCAGGGCGGAGCGCTGAAGGCCGCCATGGAGGAAACCGTCGAGACGCTGCTGGAACAACTCGCCAGGGAGGACGGCGCCGGGGCGCGGATCGCGGCGACCGGCCTGGCAGAGGCGGCTCCGGTGGTGCGCCGCATCGCCACTCTGCTGCGGGACCTGGAGGAGGGGACGGTTTCCCCAGCGCGGCGCGTGCAGGTGAACGCGGCGCGCCAGCATCTGGACAGCGGTTGCCGCGCGCGCTTCGCCGCCGGTCTGCGGGACCGGGTGCTGACGCCGCTGGGCGAAGCGGCGGGCCGCGACGTCGCGGGAATGGAAGCGGCGGCGCGCGACCTGCGCGCATTGGAGACCGAGGCCCGGACCATCGGGGGCGCCTCCACCTACGATCTGATGCTGCGGCAGGCGGCCGAGGCGATCAAGGCCTCGCCGGCCCCGGGCGGCCTCGAGCGCACGGACCAGATCCGTCTGGTGGAGATTCTCGCGGGACCGGATGCGGCACTGGCGATGCTGGACGAACGGCGAGGTGAGGTATGAGCGGGCACGGCGTCGAGGAAGGGCGGGTCGAAAGTCGGACCGATAACACCGATTTTCCCGGGTTTGCGGGGAATGCGGCGGAATCTGATAACCAATCGTTTACAGATACGGCTTTATGATGCTTTGCATGATGAGCCACATCCGGCTGGAGATGATGTAATGGTACGGTCACCGGAAGCGGTGTCCTGGACGGCATTCAACACGGTCGTCAGCGCTCTGCTGAGCCTGGGTATCGCTGCTGTCGGCGGCGGGTTTGCCCGGGTGCACAGCGACCTCAGTGACATCCGAACCTCTGTTAGGGACATCCGGACCGATATTCGGGACAGCCGGGCCGATACCAGGGACATGCGGGCAGATGTGCGCGATATGCGAAGCGCCGTCGGCGGTTTGCAGGCGGACACGCGGGATGCCAGGGCTTCCATCGGCGACATGCAGACCGGGATTCAAGATATCCGCGGATCGGTCGCCTCGATCGACGGGCGGGTTCAGGACACCCGTGAGGATATGCTGAAAGCCATCGCCGGCCTGGAACAGCAGTCCGCCATGACGAACGCCAAGCTGGACGACCTCACCGTCTCGGGCCGTCGCGGCCGCTGAATCAGCCGATCGGCGTCAAGCTGATCGAGCCAAAGAGCGTTTCGCCGGGGGCGAGGACGTGCATTGCCTGGTCCGGCGGAAGATCGGGGTGGTTCAGCGCATCGGGGACATGGGTCACCGGCTCGACGCAAAAGAAATCGGCCCAGTGCGGGGTGAAAACTTGCAGGTGGCGGAAGATGCCGCTTGCTTCGATCCGTAGGCTGGCCGGGCCGGCCTGGATCTCAGCCACGCCATCCCAGCCGGTGAAGCAATTGTCCAGCCGGGACTGCGCCACCGGCAGGAAACCGTCATGCCGCCATTCCGGCGGGACCGGACCGTGCCGCGCCGGCAGGCAATCGCCGTCGTTCTCCCAGGCGCCGGTGGCGCGAAAGCGCAACGCCGGGTCGTATTCCTTGGGAAAATAAGGATGGATGCCAAGGCCCGCCGGAACGGGCGTGCTCTCCCGGTTGGTCAGGCGCAACGCCACGGTCAGGCCCGACGAAGACAGGCCGTAGGCAACCTCGGCCTGGAATGCAAACGGCCAGGACGGGTCCGGGCGGTGATGCAAACTCAGGACGGCGGCGCTCGGGCTGGCATGCTCTACGGTCCAGGGACGCTGCCAGCCGACGCCGTGGATGGCGTGCGGACTGTCGCCGAAATTGCGGGCAAGCTGGTGTTCCTCGCCGCGCCAGACGAACCTCGCCGAGCCGATACGGTTGCAGTAGGGCAGCAGCGGGAACAGGGCCATCGCGTGCGAATCGCCTGCCGCCGTGGCCTCGGGCAACGCCCGCCGGGTCAGTGGCGTCCGGCCCAGCATCCAGCCGGTCAGGTTGGCGCCGGTCTCGGGCGCAACGACAATCGACGATGCGCCCGCGGTCAGGGTCAGCATATGTAGAACTCCGCTTTCGCCGCAGGCTTACCCGTTTCGGTGCCGTTCGTCAGGAGGAATCAGGCTTGGAGGATGTCGATTGCATCGTTGCGGGTGCCGGAGTCGTCGGTCTGGCGGTGGCGCGGGCGCTGGCGCTGGCCGGGCGCGAGGTCATCATCTTGGAGGCGGCCGAGGCCATCGGCACCGAGACCTCCTCGCGCAACAGCGAGGTGATCCATGCCGGGATCTACTATCCGGCGGGCAGCCTGATGGCCCGGTTCTGCGTCGCGGGCCGGCGCAGGCTGTATGCCTATTGCGCGGAGAAAGGCGTGCCGCACATCAACTGCGGCAAGCTGATCGTGGCGAACGACGCGCGGGAGGACGCGCTGCTGGCCGGCATCAAGCAGCGGGCGGAGGCCAACGGCGTCGAGGGCATGCGGGTGCTGACCGCCGCCGAGGCGATGGCGCTGGAGCCGAACCTGTCCTGCACCAGCGCGCTGTTCTCGCCGACGACCGGGATCGTCGACAGCCACGGGTTCATGCTGGCGTTGCAGGGCGACGCCGAGAATGCCGGTGCGGCGACCGTCTTCCTCAGCCCCGTCCTGAGTGCCCGGTCAGCCGATGGGCGGATCGAGGTGGATGTGGGTGGTGCCGACCCGATGACGTTGCGGTGCCGTTTGCTGGTGAACGCGGCCGGACTGCATGCGCCGCGGCTGGCCTCGCGGATCACGGGCATGCCTGCGGACCGCGTGCCGCCGGCGCACTACGCCAAGGGCAACTATTTCACGCTGTCGGGCCGGTCGCCGTTTTCGCGCCTGATCTATCCGGTGCCGGTGCCGGGCGGGCTGGGCGTTCATCTGACCGTCGACCTGGGCGGCCAGGCGCGGTTCGGGCCGGACGTCGAGTGGATCGATTCGATCGATTACACGGTGGACCCGGCGCGGGCGGACGGCTTCTACGCGGCGGTGCGGAAGTACTGGCCGGCGCTGAAGGACGGAGCGCTGCAACCGGGCTATGCGGGGATCCGCCCGAAGATCGTGCCGAAGGGCGCGCCGGGCCAGGATTTTGTTGTGCAAGGCCCGCAGAGTCACGGCGTGGCGGGACTGATCAATCTGTTCGGCATCGAAAGTCCCGGGCTGACCGCGTCACTGGCATTGGCGGAGCATGTGCTCGAGGTGTCGAGGACAGAGTAGAGGCCGTTAGCGATCTTGGACCAACCGGCGATCGAGCCAACTCTTGTCTCCCAACCGGCATGATCCGGCTCGTCCGGGACATCGCCGTCAGCACCATGCCACGAGAGGTCGCCCGGACGAGCTGGGCCATGACGTGAAATGGGTCAGTCCGAATGCCGTCTGGTATTATATCAAATGTGGCGTCTCGGGCATTTTAGCGCGAACCCCGCTGTCGGCCGGGAGCGGAATGGCACATTCGGAGCGAGCGGGGCCGACAACCTGCCGTTCGTTCGGGCTGAACCGTTCGGCTGGTTTCGACCCGAATTCGCCTTAGATCAGCATGCGAGGCGACCCGGAAACCGGACATTCAGCGTGGTGGGGCGCCGAAATCGCTAACGTGTCGGGAGAGCCGCGTCGACATAGCGCCCGAAGTAGTCCAGCCGCCCCGCCACTGACGCTTCAGGCGCCTTCATTTTCGTCATTATGAGCCAATGAACTTGGTTGCGAACTGCGCATTGATTTCGGCCAGCCGCTTCGGATCGATGTTTGCCCCCATTTCGGAGACGGCACGGAAATAGGGCTCGTTGCCGCCGGGGACGGTCCACTCAAGCATACTGGCATTCGATGCCCCGATATTCTTGAACGAATGGATGGCCCCGCGGGGCGTAAAAGCCAGACTGCCCGGCACGATCTTGCTTTCCTTACCATCGACGGCCAAGAAGATAGTGCCTTCTACTACGAAGAAATATTCGTCGTACTCGCGATGCAGGTGCGGCGGCGCTCCCTCGCCCGGTTTCAGGTCAGCGAACAGCACCGAGCATGTGCCGTCTGTTCGCGTCGCAGGAAGCATGACCTTCATTTCGTTACCGAACGGGCGGATGATTTCTGCGTTCTCCCGTCCTATGATCCACGGCTCTGTCTGCTTAATCATCAGGAACTCCTGTCTGGTGAATTAATCTGCCCAGTCTGCCCCTGTCGAAAAAGCGGGCCGGCGGCAGGAGCAGAAACTAGCCGAGTGTCTGCATTACACAGGCCGATCGCCCACGTGCGATGAGTTGACGGTGAACACCCAACCATCGGGACCAGGCAGTTCGAACGTGTCATGGTCGAACCGTGCCACGGCACTCCCCCGCTAAATCGTTGACGGCGACAAGCCCTTCTCAGCCAAGGTGCGGTGCGCCGCGTCGATGTCATCGACCATCAAATCGAACGGCGCGGTGCCGCCGGCGGCGGGCGCGGGACGAACCACGACGTGCGTGCCGCCCCGCAGCTCAAGCACGGCAGCCTCGTCGCGTACCACGATCGGGCGTAGACCGACGGTTTTCAGCCATCGTGCGGCGGAACGGACATCTTTCACCGAAAGGTACACGTGACCGACCCAAACCGGCGGTCTCCGGTCATCTGTTGATGTCATGGTTTTACCTCTTGGTCTGTTTATTCTGGATGCTCAACGGAGGCCGCCCGTCACGGGGATCCAGGCGCCGGTCAGCCAGTTGGCCTCATCGGAGGCAACGAAGACCGCAACGCGTGCAATGTCTTGCGGCTGGCCGAGACGGCCGAGCGGCGTCATTGCCACGAGTTGCGTCTCAAGCGGGCTGCCGATCAACCCCGCCGCGCGCGTGCCGTCGGTAGCGACCGGGCCGGGCGCGATCGTGTTGACCCGGATGTTCCGGCCGCCCAACTCGGCCGCCAACACGCTTGTCATGGTGGCGATTGCCCCCTTGGTGGCAGCGTAGACAACCGATCCGGGGGTCGCGTTCACGCTTGAGAGCGAGCCGATATTGATGATGCTGCCGCCGCCCGTCCCGAAATGTGCCAGCGCTTCCTGGATCGTCAGGATGCTGCCGAGCACGTTGGTGTCGAACATGCGGCGGTAGTTGTCTTCGGTTACCGCCTCGACTGGGCTGAAACCGGTCGCTGCTGCGTTGTTGACAAGGACGCTGACCGGCCCGAAGGCTGCTTTTGCTTCGGCGAATAGCCGACGGACATCCGCCGCTTTCGCGACATCGCCTTTCACCGCAATTGCCCGGCCGCCGTTGCTCATGATCGCGTCGACCACACGATCCGCCGCCAAAGTGTCATTGCCGTAATTTACGATTACGGCTGCGCCCGCTGCTGAAAGCTCGCCGGCGATTTCGGCGCCAATACCCTTGGAGGCGCCGGTCACCACCGCCACCTTGCCTTTCAAATCGGTCATCGGATTAATCCCTTCCTGCAATCGCTCTGCGACCCCGTCATGCCGCTGTCTCTTGAGGTCTCGGAAGCGTGGCGAGCAGATCGGCCAGGGTCTGCGTGTCGCGTCCGATCAGCGTGTGGAGGTCGCGGCGGTCGCTATCCAGATCGCCACCCGCGATCGCGACGTCCGTAGCCACCAAGAACTCGACGATCACGTCCGGGAGGCCGGCCTTCATCAACCACTGCCGGTAGCCATCGGGCGCCAGATTCTTGTACGGCAGCGATCTGCCCACCCAACAGGACACGGCCGCGGCGAGCTCGGTCACGGAGAAGCTCTCATCGCCGGCCAGCTCGTAGGTGTTTCCTTGATGTCCGTCGGTCGCGAGGACCGTCGCAGCCGCGGCGGCGTAATCGACACGGCTCGCGGCGGCAATTCTTCCCCCGCCCGCGCTCCCCACAAAGGCCCCCTGCGTGAGGGGCGCGGCGAGCCGCTCGGTGTAATTCTCGATGTACCAGCCATTGCGCAGGATCACGTACGGGATACCTGAGCCGCGGAGCAGCTCCTCGGTCGCTTTGTGCTCGCCGGCGATCGGCAGCGTGCTCGTGTCGGCGCGTAGTACGCTTGTGTAGGCAACGAGCTCAACGCCTGTCGCTTTCGCCACCTCGATCACCGCGCGGTGCTGCGCAACGCGCTTCCCGAGATCGCTTCCCGACACCAGCAACAGCCGATTTACACCGGCAAGTGCGGGCGCGAGTGTCTGGGTTTCCGTGTAATCGCCGCGCCTTATCTCGATGCCGCGTGCGGCGAGGTGCGCCCCTTTCTCCGGGGTGCGGACGATGGCAACGAGTTCATTGGCAGGGGCGGTTTCTGACAGCCGGTCCAGCACGAGGCTGCCGAGTTGTCCCGAGGCGCCGGTGACCGCGATCTTCATCTCGACCTCCCTGATCCGAACTCTCGGTTCGTGCTGCCGGCAAACCTGGACACGCGGAATGGCGGAAATAAGATCGAAAAATCGGAATGAGCTTTATGGAAACCCCGAATAATGAGGTGATCCCATGATCTCCCCCGGCTTTTCCGAAACGAGCGCGCTTGTGGCAGTGCTCGAGAAGAGAAGCTTCACCAAGGCCGCGGAGCAGCTTGGACTATCGCCTGCCCGGGTCAGCGAGCGGGTGCGAACTCTCGAAGAGCGCACGGGAGTCCGGCTGGTCGAGCGGACAACCCGCTCGGTCACCGCTACGGCCGCCGGTGAGCGCCTGCTTCAGCGGCTAAGGCCCCTGCTCGACGATTACCAGGCAGCCTTCGACGCTTTGGAAGAGTTTCGCACCGCGCCGGCCGGCACGCTGCGACTTACCGTACCGCCGCCAGCCGCCGATTTCGTTCTGGCGCCTATCGTCGCCCGTTTCGTGGCCCAATATCCCGGCATCAGCCTCGACGTTTCGATCAGCCGCGCCTTCATCGATATCGTTGAAGAGCGGTTTGATGCGGGCATCCGGCCGGGCGAGCGTATCGCACGCGACATGATCGCCGTCCGGATCAGCGATGACATGCCCTTCGGAGTGGCCGCGTCTCCCACCTATCTTCAACGGCGCGGAATACCCGGGACCCCGCGGCAGCTCACCAGCCACGCCTGCATCCGCTTCCGGTCCGGAACCGGCGCACTGGTTCCGTGGCGCTTCGTTCGCAACCCGCGAATGATCGAGGTGCAAGTCGACGGACCCCTGATTGCCAATGAGCCGGCCATTGGCATTCGCGCGGCGGTCGACGGCGCGGGAACTCGTGCAGTTGCCCCTTGCTTATCTGAAGCCGGAGATTGTTGCGGGCCGGCTTGTCCCGCTTCTCGAGAGCTGGCCGCAGCCGCAGATCGATGCGTTTTGCCTGTATTACTCGAGCCGGCGACAGATGCGGCCGCCTTTGCGGGCGCTGATTGAATTTCTGCGGGAGGAACACCGCGTCAGGACGATTTAGGAAACCGCACTATGGGCTGTGTCTGCTTAACCCGGCAGGTGCAGGCGATCTGGTTCCGGCTCAATCCCAAGCTTCGCCGTCCGCGGCGACCCGTCTACGAAACTGCTGCTCGTATTGCGGTGGAGGCCACTGCGGGAAACCGTCAACGATGCGGCAACTCAACCCCCTGCTCCGGGCGGCCGACGGCAACAACCCGATAAACCGCAAACACCCCGGCTGGAGCACCCTCCCGCTCCGCCCGGCCGATCGGCTCCGCCATCGCCCACTCGCCCGGATCAGGCGCGTCGGTCCGCCGGATGTCGCGCAGCAGGAGACCGGACCGGCCGGCGATCGACGCCGGTGGCAGGCGCGTCAGCGCCCAGCGGTCATCAATGCCGACAAGCCTGACATCCTCCGGCAGCCGCCAGGCGAGCGCGCTGGCCGGCGTATAACCGTCCACCGCGATAAAAGCGGCACCGGTCTCGGCGCGATAGGCCAGCATCTGCCGCGTCAGCCCGTTCCATCCCGCGAACCGGATGGCCACAGGGTCGAGTTCGCGGCGGCAGCGGCACCACGCCGGTGGCCGCCTGGAGATACGCCAGCGCCGTCATCGCGAAGCCCAGCGCGGCGGCGCCGCCCAACCGGCGTGCCGGCACCCTCAGCGCGGCCGCCGCGATGGCGAGCGCGGGATAGATGATCGCCGGCCAGTTCCCCTGGACCCGGCCGCCGGTGGCGTGCTGCAGAAACACCAGCACCGGCGGCAGGGACAAGGCCGCCAACAGTGACCACGCCGGATCGCGGCCGCGCCAGGCATGCCGGACGGCCGCCGCCAAGCCGGCCATGCACAGGGCCCAGACCAGTGGCGTTGCAAGGCCGATCTGGCCGCCGATCAACTCGCCGAGGAAGCCGAGCGCGCGCATCGGCTGCCAGTCGTCCACCCGGCCACCTTGCTTGACGAACCCGGCCCAGTCATGCGCCGCGTTCCAGGCGGCGACAGGCGAGAACAGCAGCAGCCCGATCAGGCAAGCGGCCCACGGCTGCCAGCGCCGCAGCCAAGCCCGCCCCGACGGTACAACCAGCGACCAGCCGCCGATTCCGATCCACAGGAACAGCGCGGTGTACTTGCTGTCGAGCGCAAGGCCGGCAGAAACCCCCGCGGCCAGCCACCACCCGCCGGACCCGCCGGCGATCAGCCTCGCCATTGCCCAGAGCGCGGCGGTCCAGAAGAACAGCAGCGGCGAGTCCGGGGTCATGATGATCGACCCCACGCCGAGCAGCAGCGAAGCGTTCAGCAGCACCACCGCCCACACGCCGGCCCGGGAGCCGGGAAATAGCAGCCTCGCGGCATCGAACAGCAGCCACGACGCCACGGCGGCGGCCAGCGGGCCCAACAGCCGAACACCGAGCGCGGTCTGCCCCGCCAGCAGCGTCCCCGCCTTGATCCAAAGAGCGACCATCGGCGGGTGATCGAGATAGCCGGGCGCGAGCGCGTGCGACCAGACCCAGTAGTACGCCTCATCCGGCGCCAGCGGCATCCAGGCCGCAACAGCCAGGCGCACCAGCGTCAGGCCGCCGATAACGGCGGCCAGCAGGCGCGGCGTCACGGCAGGCGGCTCACCGCGCGCGCCAGACCAGGGTCGCCGAAACCGCGTAGTTCCACACGACGCCGATCACCGCACCGATGCCGCCGGCGACGGTCCATCCGGCCTTCTGCTCGTACAGCACCTGGGCAATGCCGACATTGGCCACCGCGCCGAAACCGCAGACCACCATGAATACCACCAGCCCGCGCCAAAGTCGGTCGCCCCGGAGACGGTGATCGCGATAGGTGATCACGTTGTTCAGTTGGAAGTTGAACGCCATGGCGACCAGCGTCGCGATCACCTGCTCGGTTTCGAAGCTGAGCGGCGTGGCGGCCCGCAGCAAGGTCAGCACCGCCATGTGCACGAAGACGCCGAGGCCGCCGACGAGCGCGAAGGAGAAGAAGCGCAGCGGCAATACCCCGCCGCAGGCCTTGTCGAGCAGCAATCCGACGAACTGGATCATCACCAGCGCGTCCATCTTGCTCTCGCCGGCGGTGCGCTCGCGGAAGCGGGCCGGAACCTCGAGCACGCGCAGCGGCTTGGGGCTGCTCAGCACAAGGTCGACCAGAATCTTGAAGCCCTGCCCGTTCAGGCGGCGGGCGAGATCCTCGAACAGGCGGCGCGGCAGCATGAAGAAGCCGCTCATGGGGTCGCTCAGCGGCACCGGCAGGAACGCCTGGGCCAGCCTGATGCCGCCATCCGAGAGCAGGTGGCGCCAGCGTCCGCCGAGGCCGGCATTGTCGCCGCCCTCCACATGCCGGCTGGCCACCGCCATGTCGTGTTCGCCTGTTTGCAGCGCCTCCAGCATGACGGGCAGGCGGGTTTCGTCGTGCTGCAGGTCGCCGTCGATTACCGCGACGTAGTCGGCCGAGGACGACAGCGCCCCCTCGATCACCGCGGAAGCCAGGCCGCGCCGCCCGATTCGCCGGATGCAGCGGACGCGCCCGTCTTGCCGGGCGATGCGGCGCACTTCGCGCGCGGTGCCGTCCGGGCTGTTGTCGTCAACGTAGATGACCTCCCAGGCGATGCCGGCCAACGCGGCGTCAAGCTTGGCGATCATCGGGGCAACGTTCAGACGTTCGTTATAACAGGGAACGATGACACTCAGCACCGGCGCGTCAGCCGACCGCGCCTCAGGTTGGGTTTCGTCCAGGACTGTCATGGAAGGCATGGAATTCCGATCATCAGTCGCGCCGCCGCAACCGCACATACAAGAGAGGGGTGCGTGGTCAAGGGAAAGCTCGCGGGCGCGGACGCTATCACGAATCCGTGATTCAGGAATTTGAAACCATACTTGATTATTGAGACATATTTGGATATGTCAGCAATAAGTTCATTATAGGATTAAAATTGAAAATGAAACTCGTCCCGCTTCGGCTTGCCGCGATCCTGGTGCCGATCGGCGCCTTCGCCACCACGCCGGCCCGCGCCGACGTGCTGTCGGTCGGCAATATTCTTAGCCAATTCAACGCGGTGGTATTTGACGACTTCTCCAGCAGGTCGGACGTGGAGGGACGCACCGTCGTCGGCGGCGATCTGATCGGCGGCGCGACTTTCTACATGAACCCCGGAGATGTCGCGGCGTCGTCTTTTTCCGGTCTTTCCGTTTACGGAAGCGCGACGCGTGGCGGAAATTATAACGTCAATGATGGCGGTGGCGTGACGATCGCCGGCTCCAACACCGTATCCTTCAACCTGAACGGCGGCGGCTCCACGTATATCGGCGGCGCCAATAGCGGCAACATCAACGGCAGCGGCAACGTGACCGTTGGAGGTGCCAACAGCGGCACGCTGTCGATCAACAGCGGCGCCAGCGTGTATGTCGGTGGAGGCAATTCAGGCGGCATCACCGTCAATGGCAATGCCTCGGTCGCGATCAACGGCTCCAACTCGGCGAACGTGAACCTGAACGGCGGCGGGACCGTGTCGCTGAACGGCAGCAACGCCGCCACGGTCAGCCTGAGCGGGGGCACGTATACGTACACCGGCAGCAAGGGGAACGCGAACCTGAACGAGGGAGCCACGGCGGTCCAGGCCTCCAGCCTCAACCTGACGGCGCCCGCCAATACGTTGCCGTCGTTCAACTCGACCTTCCAGGCGCCGTTGACCGCGCTGTCGGCTCAATTGGATGCCGTGGCGGCGAACAGCGCCGCCACGTCGGCCAACAACGCAATCACCTTCAATGCTAAGCCCAATTCGAGCGGGACCGCGGTGTTCGACATCAAGTCGTCGTTTCTGACGCAGAACTCGACAGTGACGATGAACCTCGACGGCGCGACGTCGGTGATCATCAACGTCACGGTCGATGGCTGCGCGTCCGCGACGTGCGCGTTTTCCTTACCGAACAGCCTGAACTTCAATGATCCGACCGGATATGCCGACAGGGTGTTGTGGAACTTCGTCAACGCGACGGATCTGACGTTCCAGAATGAATTCGGCGGCTCGGTGCTGGCACCGCTCGCCGCGGTGACGAACGACGGGCCGATCGACGGGACGCTGGTGGCGGACAACTATTCCGGCAACGGTGAGTTGCACAGCTATTCCTATACCGGCACGCTGCCGGACGGCACGGTGGCGCCTCCCGCCTCCCCCACCATCCTGAACTTCGCCGGCACGTCAGGTAGCGCCCAGGTGCCCGAACCCGGAAGCCTGCTGCTGATGGCAACGGGCCTTGCGGCGATGGCGGCGTTTCGCCGCAGGCCGAGGCGGTTGTCGGCGGGACGCTGAGACAGACCCCCGGCGAAGCGTCGCTCAGCTTAGAACACGCGGAAGGCGCGCCGCACGGATTTCGTTGCATTTAACCACCTTCCGTCGGCCACCCGCACCCTCGTGCAGACCGGCGTCTTCAACCTCCCATTATCTCCTGCAACCCGCCGCTTCGTCGCGCGTTGGAACGCTCCGGATAAGGTTCGCCGCGTCTCGCAAAGGTTCGGCGGGCGCGCAGCAAGAGCCATTTCGGCAAAGCAGGGAGAACAAGGGTGTCCTACACTCTGATAGCGTTCATCGCGGCGCTCGGCGGCTTGCTGTTCGGTTATGATACGGGTGTCATTTCGGGCGCCCTGCCCTTCCTGAAGGACGCGTTCCACCTCACGCCGCTGATGCAGGGCGTATTGACCAGCAGTGCCCTTGCCGGAGCCGCCGCCGGCGCGATGGTGGCCGGCGGCTTCTCGGACAAATTCGGACGCAAATCGGTCATCCTGGTGGTCGCGGTGATCTTCTTTGCCGGCGCCATCATTTCCGCCATCGCCACGGTGCTGTCGGTGCTGGTCATCGGCCGGGTGCTCGTCGGCATCGGCATCGGTGTCGCCTCCATGCTGACGCCGCTCTATTTGGCCGAGACGTCGCCGCCGGCGCAGCGCGGCGCGCTGGTTTCACTCAACCAGCTCATGATCACCGTCGGCATCCTGGTGTCGTATCTTGTCGGCTACCTGTTGGCGCAGGGCGAAGGCTGGCGCTGGATGCTCGGGCTTGGCGCGCTGCCGGGACTGGTGCTGTTCGTCGGCATGCTGCCGCTGCCGGAAAGTCCGCGCTGGCTGGCTGGCCTGGGACGGGTCGAGGACGCCCGTGCTTCGTTACGCACGCTGCGCCGGGATGCGGGGGCCGCCGACGAGGAACTGGCCCAGCTTCGCACCGACCTGCAACGCGAAGCGCGGGAAAAGCGGCGGGCGCATCTCAAGGAAGCCCGGCTCGATCGGCCGATGATCATCGGTGTCGGCCTGGCAATCTTCCAGCAGGTCACCGGGATCAACACGGTGATCTATTTCGCGCCGGCCATCTTCAAGGCGGCGGGCCTCGGCAGCACGTCAGCAACGATTCTGGCTACCGCAGGCATCGGCGCGGTGAACGTCCTGATGACGCTGGTTGCCATCCGTCTGATCGACCGCGCGGGTCGCCGCGCGCTGTTGCTGACCGGGCTGGCGGGCATGACGGCCGCGCTGGTCGTGCTGGGACTTGGCTTCATGATCGGCGTGGGCGGTGGCGGGGCGCTCGGCTGGGTGACGGCGCTGAGCCTTGCCGCCTATGTCGGTTTCTTCGCCATCGGTCTGGGCCCGGTGTTCTGGCTGCTGATCGCGGAGATTTTCCCGCTTGCCACGCGCGGCCGGGGCACGTCCTCGGCGACCTTCGCCAACTGGGCATCGAACCTGGTCGTCGCGCTGACGTTTCTTTTGCTCATCGACAGCATCGGGCCGCCGAGCACGTTCTTCCTGTATGCCGCAATGTCGGTCGCGGCGTTCATTTTCACCTACCAACTTGTTCCCGAAACCAAGGGCAAGACCCTGGAACAGATCGAGGCGGAATGGGACGCATCGTAGCAATCGTGGCGGGCGTGCTGGTTGCGGCGCCTGCCTTTGCCCAGCAACCGGCGGATACCGGGCCCGCCAACCCGCTGGGCGCGCAGCCGCCGCCGCAACAAGCCGCTTCAACTGTCGAGTACAGCGACGGGCCGCCGTCGGCGCATCTGCTCGGCGATCTTGGCGGCGAGCGGACGCAACTGCATAACATGGGCATCGATATTCGTGCGAATCTGGTCAACGAATTCGCCGGCAACACCTCGGGCGGCCTGTCGCAGGGCGGCCGCAACGCGGGCGAATTTAATTTCGGAGCCGATCTTGATCTGGGGCGGCTCGGCATTGACCCGAACGGGTCGATTCATATCACGTTCACGCAACGCTACGGCTATTCGCTGAGCCAGGAGGTTATCGGCAACCTGGTATCGGTGCAGGAAATCTATGGCACGGGCCAGGATTTCCGGCTGGCTGAGCTGTCGTTCGAACAGTCGTTCGCGGATCATCACATCGATATCTCAGTCGGCCGCGTGATCACCGAGAACGACTTCGCCACGTCTCCGATCCTGTGGGATCATGCGTCGCTATACTGCGTATTCCAGAACAACGGGGTGTGCGGAACGCCGGTTGGCGTGCCGGTCAACTCCGGCTACGATGCGTATCCGCAATCGACCTGGGGTGGACGCATACGCGTGATGGCGAGCGATACGATTTTCGCGCAAACCGGCGTCTATGAGGTGAACCCGAGTTACGCGGAATCCCAGAACGGGCTGAAGATGTCGAGCAGCGACGCCACCGGCGCGTTCATTCCGCTCGAGATCGGCTGGCGTCCCGGCCATACGATCACCGGCCGGCCGACGACGGATGGGCCGCTGCCGGGTGATTACCGGATCGGCGCCTATTATGACACCTCGGACGTCATGGGGCCGTTCTCGAACATTCCGGGCAAGAACCTGCCGGTGATTACGGGGCCAACCTTCAGCGGCCGTTACGGATTTTACGTGAACGCCGCGCAGACCGTATGGCGCGTGCCGACAGCCAAGCCGGGCGGAACGCGCAGCCTGTCCCTGTTCTCGGCAGTCAACGTGGGCGATGCCGATACGGCGCTGTATCGGGTTTATGCCGAGGCAGGCGCCGTGCTAAAGGGAACATTCGCGAACCGGGACGACGACACCATCGGCTTCGCCGTCACCGATACGGAAGTGAACCAGAATCGTGCCTATCAGGAAACGCTCCTGCTGTCGGAAGGCTACGCGGTCACCGGGGTGCAGAAACGCGAAATCGCCTTCGAAGTGAATTACAGCGCCGCGGTGTGGCCCGGAATCAGCATCGAGCCGGGCATACAGTTCATCGTGCATCCCGGAGCAACAGGCGAAATTCCCAATGCGCTGGTCTTCGCGCTTCGTACGTCGGTGAAGTTCTGATATCAACGGGGGGCGAGAACGACTTTTGCCATCGACGTGATCGCCCGGACCGGCCGCGGGTGCGCGAATTCGCCGACGCTGCCGGGGCGCTGACCGTTTCTTAACACGGAGGGCACAAAGAACCGCGAAGTTTCACAGAGAATAAGTCTGTTGCGCTTCGCGCGAAGCGCAATCGCCGGCAAGGGCGGCCGGTGAGACTGCCAAGCCTGCGCCTCCCGCAAACGTCCGTGAGACTTCGTGGTTCTCCGTGCACTCCGTGCTAAAGCGCGGAGGCAAACCCGCCCGGGTCGCGTCAGACCAAACCAGGCCGTCGGGCGGCAACGCCGGCTGGCCGCGTCGGAACGATACGCCGCGCATCGCTATCCGCCAAGCGATGGCCGCTAGACCGCCGCAACCTGCTCGATCGGCGCGACAGCCCGGGGCAGCAGGATCGTGATCTTCGTCCCGTGGCCAAGCACGCTCTCTACCCTGACGTCCCCGCCGGACTGCCGCACGAAGCCATAGACCTGAGCCAGGCCCAAACCCGTCCCTTTGCCGACATCCTTGGTGGTGAAGAACGGCTCGAACAATCGCGCCTTGACCGCGTCGGACATGCCGGTCCCGGTGTCGGCGACCGACAACGTCGCATACTCGCCCGCCGCCAGATCCAGTTCATCCGCCGCGCTGTCGATCAGCGAGTTACTGGTGGCGATCCGCAAGTCTCCACCCTCCGGCATCGCGTCCCGCGCGTTGATGGCAAGGTTCAGGATCGCCGTCTGCACCTGGCTGGCATCTGCCAGCACCGGCCAGACATCCGGCGCGAAATCGAACGTCAGACTGACCGCCGAGCCCACGCTGCGCTCCAGCAGTTCCCGCATCTCCTCGACCAGTTCATTGATCGGCAAATACTCGACCTGGAGGTTCTGCCTGCGGGCAAACGCCATGAGCTGCGCTATCAGCTTCGCGCCGCGCTGCGCCGCGCTGATCGAACTGTCGATCATCTTCAAAGTCCGCGGATCCTCGATCCGCAATCGCGTCACCTCCAGCCCGCCGAGAATTGCGGTCAGCAGGTTGTTGAAGTCGTGCGCGATGCCGCCGGTCAACTGGCCGAGCGCTTCCATCTTCTGCAACTGCCGGATCTGCTCCCCGGTACGCTCGCGTTCCGCGATTTCCGCGGTCAGCCGCTCGTTGGCCTCGGCCAGTTCCCGTGTCCGTTCCTCGACACGGTCTTCGAGTTCCGCGTTCAACGCTTCCAGCGCGTCGCGCGCGTCCTTCTCGGCCGAACGGTCGTAGAGGATCTTGAGATAACCCGCGACCTCGCCCCGCCGATCCCGCAACGGGACCATGCGGCCGCTCGACCAGAAGCGAGTGCCGTCGCGCCGCCGCTGCCAGCGTTCCGCACGCACGCTCAGGCCCGAATGGGCGGAGCGCATTTCGATCTCGGGGACATCCGCGGCGACGTCCTCCGCCATGAAGATCCGGGCGCACGGCTCGCCGACGATCTGGTCGGGCTGGTAGCCGAAAATCGCCTCGGCGCCGGAATTCCAACTGGTGATCCGGCCATCCAGGCCGCAGGTGAAGATCGCGTAGTCGATCGCGCTCTCGACGATCATCCTGTAGCGCTCATGCGCCTCTTGCGCGCGCGATTCCGCCTGCCGCAGGCGCAGCATGGCGCGGGCGACCGCGATCAGTTCCAACGGCTCGACCGGCGTGGTCAGGTAGCAGTCGGCGCCGCTTTCCAGCCCGACGATCTTTTCGGCGGAGGAGATGGCGGTGGCGGAGATCTGGATGACGATGATTTCCGGCCAGGACTGCTTGATGCGGCGGCAGACTTCCAGTCCGTTCACGTCCGGCAGATTGACGTCCAGAAGGACCAGCAGCGGCTGGTGCTCGGCGATCAGGGCCAGGGCGGTGGTGCCATCCTCGGCCTCGATGACCTGCATCCCGCCCATGCGCAGCGACCGCGTCTTGACGTAACGGTTGGCCGCATCGTCGTCGACATTCAGCACCAGTTCCCGCGCCGCGGTCATTCCACCAGCCGCCTGACGTCGAGCGGGTTGCCGGCCTGCCAGGCCGCGGACAGGGCGCTTTGCACGCTCTCCCGGGTCAGGGCTGCCTTGGACAGAATCGACCGGGCACGGCCGAGGCGGATGCGTTCGGCGTCAGTCAGGACGGAGGACGTGGCGACAACGACCGGAATATCAGCCGTTTCCGCTTCAGCGGCGAGGCGGGCCATCACCTCGAAACCATCGATGTCCGGCAGCCGGACATCCAGCACGATCACGTCCGGACGCCGCTGGCGGGCCAGCCGCAGCCCTGCCGCGCCGGTATCCGCCTCGCGGACGCCGATCGGCTGCCATCCGCTTAGCATCTGGCGCACCACATAGCGCGAGGTCTCTTCATCATCGATCAGCAGAACGTCGCGCACGGGTCCCGGTTGAACCACGAGTGCGGGAGACGCCACCACGGCCGGCGTCACGCGGGCGGGAATATCCAGGGTGAACATCGAGCCTTCACCGGGGACGCTTTGCAAGGTCAGGCTTCCGCCCAGCAGTTCCGCCAGCCGGCGCGACAACGGCAGGCCCAGGCCGGTGCCCTTGGACCGGAACTGCAACCGGTTGGCGACCTGCGAGAACTCCTGGAACACCAGATCCTGATGCTCGGCGGCAATGCCGATCCCGGTATCCGAGACGATCAGGCGGATGTGGCGGGTCTGACGATCGAGGCGGGCGGATACCCGAACTTCCCCGCGCTCGGTGAATTTCAACGCATTCGAAACGAGATTGCGCAGGATCTGCGCCACCTTGGCTTCATCGGTCACCAAAGCCGGCAGGCCCCACGGATCGTCGAAGATCAGGTCCACCGCCTCGTTCTGATGCAGCGGCTTCATCACGCCGCGCAACGCCCCGAACAGTTCGGTGACGGTGAACAGGCTCGGCCGCACCTCCAGCTTGCCGGCCTCGACCTTGGCCAGATCCAGCAGATCATTCACCAGTTCCGTCAGGCTCTCAGCCGATCGGCGGATATAGGTGACCTGGCGATCCTGCTCGGCGGTCAATGGGCCATCGACGCCGTCCAGCAGCAGCCGCGACAGCGCCAGGATCGAGTTCAGCGGGGTGCGGAATTCATGGCTCATGTTCGACAGGAAGCGGGATTTGAGTTCGCTGGCCTGGCGCAACTGTTCGGCGCGCTCGTCCAGTTCGGCATACAGCGCGACAACGCCGCGATTGGTGTCTTCCAGTTCGGTGTTCAGCCGCTCCAGTTCCTCCTGCCTTGCGCGGAGTTCGGCGAGGCTGGCAACCAATTCGATGTTCTGGGTCTGCAGTTCCTGCACCGGATTGGGCCGCAGGCCCTGGCCGAGCGTTTCGGCGATCCTCGCGATGTCCCTGGCACAGACCAGGACTCCATCCGGCAGGCGGCGCGACAAGGACACCGTGGTTCCGGCCGGGGTGCTGGTGATGGCGAAGTCATCGACCAGCCGCCGCGCGCTGCCGATGCCGCGCCCCGGCACCCGCCCTTCCATCACCGCATCCAGATCGGCGATGCCGCCACCGCTGTCGGCCACCCGCGCGACAATGGCCGTCGAGCCATTGCGGCTGACCGCGAACGTCACCCGCCCGCCGCGCCCGTAGGCGATGGCATTGCGGGCGATTTCGGAGACCGAGGCGGCGAAGCGCGTCTGGCTGGACGCATCCAGCCCGAACTGGGCGGCGACCTGGCGGGCGCGATGGCGGGCCAGGACGAGATCCTCGGGTTCGGTCAGCGCAACCGTCAGCAGAGGCCATTCCATCGTATCAGCCTTTCCACACGATCACCGATGCATCGTCCCGTCCGCGTACGTGATCACGATACAGGACAGCGGCGATCAGCGTAGGGTCCATCGCGAACAGACCTGCGTGACCGTCGGGTGACCAGGAGGTTGCGAGCCCGTCAGAGAACATCACCACGACCGGCCGGTGATGCATCGGATAATGAAACGCATGCATCTTCCCGGCGGTGTGCCCCGCGGTGCCGCTGTGCGACACCATGCGGCGGACGCCGCCGGAATCGGTTATGAATCCGGCAATGTTGCCAATGCCGCCATAGGTGACCTGGCGCCTCGCCGGATCGATCAGGGCGGTCGCAATGGCGGCGCCCCGCGTCGCGCGCAGCCCGGCGTGCAGGATTGCCAGCATGTCGGCCGGCGCTGCGATCATGGTGTTTTGAAACAGCCGCACCGCCTCCTGCGATGCCGCCGCCGCCTGCGGGCCGTGGCCGAGGCCGTCGGCCAGCAACATCGCGACGCTTCCGTCCGGCCGTGTGACGATGCAGCCCGCGTCGCCGCAGACCTCCTCCCCCGGCTTGGGCACACACAACACGGCTGATGCCGGGGTGTCGGCCGAGGCTTTGTCCCCGACCCGCGCCAGGACAGCCGTGCCGGCACCGGGCCGCGAATGGATCAGCACTTGCCGTGACTGCCTTTGGATCGCGCCCAGCCCTTCTCCGGCGGTGCCGCCGGTGGAGAACCCGTCGCGGATGCAGGCGGCGACGTCCGCCATGCCCGGCCCTTTGTCCAGGGCGAGGATTTCGATGCTGTCCGGTTGGCGCGGGTCCAACCCGAACAGCATCTCGCCGCCGCCGCCGTGGCGCAGCAGGTTCTGCGCCAACTCGGTGGCGACGATGGCGACACGGCCGGAAGCGGTCTCGGAGTATCGCAATCGCATCGCCAGCCCGACGATCCGCCGCCTTGCGGTGGCGACATCGGTCGGTTCGCGGACCTGGATGCGGTCCATGGCGGTCAGGCCGCGGTCGGGCGGGATGGGTCCCGGGGTGGCGGTGTTCGGCCAGCAAGAAAGAATTTTACCACGGAGGGCACTGGAGGGTCGCGGGGCGGCACGGAGAACGAAGGCATGGCGCTTCGCGCGAAGCGCGTTCCGGAGCTTGGCAGATGGCGCCTCGCCACCTTTCCCCCGTCATGGCCCGGCCTGTCAGGATCATCTTCGGCCCGACCTCGATCTTCCTCCGTGGTGAAAATCCTTTTTGCTGAAAACCCCACCGTCTTGACCATGGCTACTTCCACCGTGCCACGGTAACCCGCGTGCCCTGTCCGGGAGCAGACTCGATCGCGAATTCGTTGCACAGCCGGCGGGCACCGCCCAGGCCGAGGCCCATGCCCTTGCCGGTGGTGTATCCGTCCTTCAGGGCCAGTTCGATGTCCGGGATACCCGGACCATGGTCCTCGAACATGATCCTGACGCCACGCCTCGCCCCTGCCTGCACGATCTCGATCAACGCCTGGCCTCCCTTGCCGTAGTCAAGCGTGTTGCGCGCCAGTTCGCTGGCCGCGGTGACGATCTTGGTCTGGTCCACCAGCCCGAGCCCGGCCTCGATCGCGATGCGGCGGACCTCCTGGCGGACGCGGACGACGTCCTCTCCCGACTGGATCGCGACGGTGCTACGCGGCACCCTCGGCCTCGTCTCCATAGACGTGAATGTCGCTGTCGAGCAGCGACCTGATCATCGCCATGCCGCGTTCGGCATTCAGCGCGGTGCGCACCCCCGGCAGCGACAGGCCGAGTTCGACCAGCGTGATCGCCACCGCAGGCCGCATCCCGACCACGACCGTCACGGCATCCAGTACCTTGGCGATCATCGCGATGTTCGCCAAGGTGCGGCCGATGAAGCTGTCGACGATTTCCAGCGCGGATATGTCGATCAGCACGCCCTTCGCCGCGACGTCCACAATGCGGGTCGTCAGGTCCTCTTCCAGCGCCGTCGCGAGGCGGTCGTGCATGTCCACCTGTATGGTGACCAGCAGCGCCTCGCCGAGCTTGAGGATCGGAATACGGTCCATCGCCGCAGCCTCAGCCCGCATCGGCCGAAAGCGGACGCCTTTGGCTGACCACCGTCTTGCCCAGACGGCGCAGCGCCAGCGCAAACGCATCCGAAAGATTGGCTTTCGATACGACATTCAATTCGACGCCGAGATGCACCATGGTCTGGGCGATCTGCGGCCTTATCCCGCTGATGATGCAGTCCGCCCCCATCAGCCGTGCGGCGGCGACGGTTTTCAGCAGATGCTGCGCCACCAGCGTATCGACCGTCGGCACGCCGGTGATGTCGATGATGGCGATATCCGCCTCATACCGGACAATACTGTCGAGCAGGTTCTCCATCACCACCTGGGTGCGCGCGGAGTCCAAAGTGCCGATCAGCGGCAGCGCGAGGATTCCTTGCCACAGGCGAACGACAGGGGTGGACAGTTCGGAGATCTCGGTCTGCTGACGGATGATCACCTCTTCCCGCGTGCGCTGGAAGGTCTCCATCATGAACAGCCCGAACTGGTCGATCAGTTCGCTCGCCACCATCGTATCGGCTGCCAGCGCGGCGGCATCGGCGGCAAGTACTTCGCGCAGCCGCGCGAACACCGGCTGCTTCAGGGAGAACACGAACGTCGCCGTCTCCGTCGGCGAAAATCCCTGCAATGCCCGGGCGCGGGACAGATCGTCCAGGACGTCCCGCAACGGCGCGAACGCCGGCGCGTTGGTGTCGGAGGCGTCGCCGTCCTGCATCGCCCGCGCCAGCCTGGACATAATCAGTTCGCATTGCGCCTCCCGCTCCGCGGCGGGGATCCGCGGGTCGGCGTTGGCCCGCAGCGCGTCGAGCCAATCGGCCAGGATCTGTCGTTGGAACCCGGACAGGATGTCCGGGAGCCGGGACGTGCGCAGGGTGACCATGTTGAATTCGGCCTTGTATCAAACTTGTCTCGACAGTAGGGATTTGCCGGGGAATAGCCAGCCAGCCGGATCGACTATCACACGGCCGTGACCATATTAGGTCTGATCTCCCCATCACTTTGGGTTGTCAAGATAAGGCGCGGGCCGAGACGGATGGGACGCGTCGCCCGGGCCACCTCGATTTGTTAACGATACGGCCTCAGGAATGGCCATAGACGGCACAGTCGTTTGTTTAACGTCAATGTTGCTTCATGAGAATATTGTTGAACGGAGATTGAGCATGCCTAGAGCGGTTTCAGGCCGACTGGAAACTCTCACACCGTCATGGCCCGGCCTGTCCGGGCCACCTGTCGCGGCAGGTGCTTGCGGGGGTGGCACGGACGAGCCGGGCCATGACGAAGGGCTACGTCCGCCACCTTTCCAGTCAGGCTGAAAATGCTCTAGCTCGTTACGCCCGCACCAACATCGCCGCATGCGACGCCATCGCCCGGTGCAGCATATAGATCGGCACCGCCAGCACCGAGATTGCCGCCGCGGCCAGCAACCCGCCCTCCGGCCGCCCCGCGTAATCGGCCACCGCCCCGCACAACGCCGGGGCAAACGATCCACCCAGATAATACAGCGTGTAGAACAAACTCATGCCGACCGTCCGGTTCTCCGGCCGGGCCGACAGCGTGCCGATGGCCATGATGACCCCGGGGTGGATCGCCCCCAGCACCCCGAGCACGACCGCCCAGGCCAACGGCCATTCAGCCAACGCGCCTCCGACCATGCCGATCACAAGGCTCGCGGTCCCGATCAGGAAAATCCGCAAGCCGCCGAAGCGCGCCGCCAGACCGCCGCCGAACAGGATCGCCGGCACATTGCCCCAGGTCGCCACGGTCATCACCAGCCCCGTCAGCGCCAATCCGTAGCCGCGCGCGGACAGGCTGGCCGGCAGATAGGACAGGAAGGCGGAGTAGCCGCTGGTATAGGCGGTCCAGGCCAGGCCGGCGATCACCAGCAACAGGCACTCCCGCGCGCTCGGCAGGGAGAACCGCCCCGGTACCGGTGCCGCGTGCGGAGGGACCCGGTAGCTGCCCAGGAACAGCAGCAACGCAACGCCGGACGGAAACGCGCCGGTCAGGAACGCGCCGCGCAGGCCGAGCGCCGCAAGCACCGGCGGCAGCACCAGCCCGGCCAATCCCATGCCGATGGGGAACGCCGCAACCGAGACGCTGATGCCGATCATGAAACGCGGACCGGAGAACCAGTCGGCGATGATTTTGCCTTGCAGGACGATCATCGCCACCGCTCCGGCCCCGGCGGCCGCGCGTCCGATGGCAATCCCGCCCGGATCGTCCGCGAACGCGCTGACGCAACAGCCCACCGTCATCAGCAGCAGGCCCGTGCCCATCACCACCCTGTCGCCGAAACGCCGCCCGAGCAGGCCGATCGGCACGGCGATGAACATCCCGAGAAGGTTATAGATCCCGATCAGGCTGCCGATTTGCGCGTAGCTCAGACCGAACCGCCCGACGAGGTCGGTTGTCAGCGTGGCGACGGTCTGGAACTGGTAGCCGAAGGCCACGCGCCCGAGCGCCAGGGCGGTGAGAATGATCCACGGGCGAAGCTGCATACGTTTTCCCCTGCCCGCTTGCGTTGGCCGGTCTTCGCCGGACAACCCGAAGCCTACCCGGGGGCGGCCCGCCTGACCACCCGCGCGGCCCGGTTTGACGGGGCGAAAGCGAAAGGCGGTGGCAGCCGGACGCCCGGCCGCCTATCTTGATCCCATGTCCGATACACCTGCTTTCCTCGACAGCGGCCGTCCGCCGGTGCCCAACCTTGTCGTGCCGCGCGGCGTGGTGCCGTTTTTCCTGCCGCAACGCCCGGTGCGGGGCCGTCTCGTGCGGCTCGGTCCGCTGGCCGACGCGCTGCTCGGGCGGCACCGCAACCACCCCGCCGTGACCCGCCTCGTCGGCGAGGCGCTGGCGCTGGCCGCCGGCCTATCCGCGGCGCTGAAGTTCCGCGGATCGTTCAGCCTCCAGGCGAAAGGCGACGGCCCGGTGCCGATCCTGCTGGCCGACTGCACCGATGCGGGGGAGCTTCGGGGCTACGCCCACACCTCATCCGCCAGGCTGGAGGCGCTGCTGGAGCAGGATCCCGCGCCCTCGGCCGAGACATTGCTGGGCACCGGCTTCCTCGCCTTCACCGTCGACCAGGGCGGCGAGCAGAACCGGCACCAGGGCATTGTGGCGATCTCCGGCGGCAGCCTCGCGGAGATGGCGCTGCACTACTTCGAGACCAGCGAGCAGCTTCGCTGCCAGGTGCGGCTGGCCTGCGCCGAGACTCCCGCCGGCTGGCGGGCCGGAGCCTTGATCCTGGAGAAGGTCGCCGGCGCGGGCGGCATCGACCCCGACCTGGACCACGCGGCGCAGGAGGAAAGCTGGCACGCCGCGACCGTGCTCGCCGCCACCCTGACCGACCGGGAACTGCTCGACGACGACCTGCCAGCCGATCGGCTGCTGTATCGGTTGTTTCATACCGAGGGGGTGGCGGCGGACCGGGCGCGGGCGCTGTCGTTCGGCTGCCGCTGCTCCCGCGCGCGGCTGGCCAGCATCCTTGAAGGATTCCCGGCCGAGGACCTGGACCACATGACGTCCGATTCCGAAATCGTGATGACGTGCGAGTTCTGCAACCACGACTTCCGCTTTCCACGCAATGATGTGCATGGACAAGGCGACGCCCAAGAATAAGCGAATCGGGCGGTCGATCTTGTTCCGTCATGGCCCGGCGAAGTCCGGGCCACCCCCGCCAGCACGAGCCGCAACAGGTGGCCCGGACGAGCCGGGCCATGACGGTTGAGGGAGCCGCCGGACTGAAGCAGTTATTCTTGCGCGTCGCCCAAGCATCTGCGGAACCGGAAAAGAAGTAGCTCGGGCGGGCAATGTTGACGGGCGCCGGCGGTTCCGCCACATGCGGACGCGCTTGACCAAAGGACAAGGCTTTCATGCCAGCCGGATATCTGACTCGCCGCCTCGCGCTGCTGCTGCCGCTCGCTTTCTCGGCCTGCGGCGAAGGGAACAACGAAGCGGCGTTCGAGCCTCTGCGTTTCAACTACCTGCCGCCGATACAGTTGAACGTCGCGTCCATCGCGATCGAGCAGCGGTTCGTCCCCTCCGGTGTGCCCCCGGACGTCAGCGGCCAGGATCCCGCGCCGCCCATCGCCACCCTCCGCGCCATGGCCAACGATCGGCTGCAGGCGTTCGGCACGGCGAACCGCGCGGTGTTCGCGGTGCTGGATGCGTCCATGATGCAGGAGAACGACGTCATCCACGGGACGTTCGCGGTGTCGCTGACGATCCAGGGGGACGACGGCAGCCAACTGGGCTTTGCAGAGGCCCGGGTGGAAGGCCGCCATTCGGGCCGGGTCGATGACCTGCGTTCGGTGCTCTACGACATGACCAAGAGCATGATGAACGACATGAACGTCGAGTTCGAATATCAGATTCATCGGAATCTGAAGCAATGGCTGACCACCGCCGTCGCGCCGGACACGCCGGTGCAACAGACGCCGCTGGACGGCTCCGGCAACCCGGCCCCCGCGCCGGCTACTCCCGGGGCCGCTCCGCCGGACGCTGGTGCTGGCGCGGCACCGGCTGCGGCTCCGCCGGACGCCGGTGCGGGTGTGGCACGGGCACCTCAACCGGCGCCCCCGCCGACGGACACGCCGGCCTATCCCCCGGCGGACGCACCGGCGTATCCGCCGGGGTATTTGCAAACGCCGCCCGGTCAGCCGCAGTAGGCAGCGCGGTCAGATCGCCCCTGCCCGCTCCAGCGCCGCTACGTCCAGCCCGAGCCAGTCGCCATAGATTTCGCGGTTGTGCTGGCCCAGCGACGGACTCGGCACCGGCTCGACCCGGTCCGCGCCGTGCAGCCGCAACGGCGAGTTCGGCACCACGATCGGGCCGAGCGACGGGTGGTCGATCCGCTGCAACATGCCGCGCCCATGCATGTGCGGATCGTTCATGACCTCGACCGCATTGCGCACCGGCGCGACCGGAATCTTCAGGCGTTTGGCGACGGCGGCAACCTCGGCCTTGTCGAGGCCCGAGGTCCAGGCGGTCACCAGCGCCTCGGTTTCCGCCATGTTCCGCGCCCGGGCCGCGTTTGAGCTGAACCGCGGATCATCCAGCAGATCGTCACGCCCCATCGCCCGCAGCAAGTTCTGCCAATGCGTCTCGGTGATGAGGTGGACGGATACCCAGCCGTCACGGGTGCGGAACACGTTGTATGGGGCGCTTGCCAGTGCGGACTGGCGGTTGCCGGCGCGCGGGGGCACCTTGCCGGTGCGAAGGTGGTAGTCATAGCTGGAGGCGAGGGCCGGATAGACCGCCTCCTGCATCGCCACCTCCACCAACTGGCCCTGCCCGGTCGTTATGCGTTGCAGCAGCGCGGTCATCACCGCGGCATACAGGTGGATTCCGCCCATGATGTCCACCAGCGCCGGCCCCGCCTTCATCGGCGGCCCGTCCGGATCGCCGGTCACGCTCATGATGCCGGAGGCGGCCTGGATGGTGGAATCCATCGCCAGGATGTCGCGGTCCGGCCCGCTGATGCCGAACCCGGTGCCGGTCGCGTAGATCAGCCGCGGGTTGACCTGACGCAGCACGTCGTAGCCGACGCCCAGGCCATCGAGCGTGCCGCGGGAGAAGTTTTCCAGCAGCACATCGGCGCGGGCGGCCATCTGTTTCAGCAGATCCTTCCCGGCCGGCGACTTCAGGTTGAGCGTCACCGCGCGCTTGTTGGCGTTCAGCATCGCCATCGGCAGCGTGGTGTCTTCCCCGGCCGCCAGGGCGCGGCGGCGCAGCGGCTCGCCGTCCGGCGGCTCGATCTTGATGACGTCAGCGCCGGCCTTGGCCATCAGCAACGTTGCGTAGGGGCCTTGGTAGACCTGGCCGAAATCCAGGACGGTGATGCCGGCCAGGGGTGTTGTCATCGCGGGAACCTCGTCAATGCTGCGGCGATGCAGGCTAGAGCGTCTTCAGCCCGCCTGGAAAGGCGGCGTGGATGCATCGCCCGGGCGTCGGTCTTATGCGTGTTGGAGTTGCGAACCGGCCTCCCATCGCCATCCACCGGCCGGCTTGCCGTCCCCATCTGAAACAGAGATATTGACCGGACGCAATACTCACTCTCGGTGATAGGTGGTCGGATGGACGCGGCGGACCTGCGCATGTTGGAAGCCGTCGCCCGGCATGGCAGCATGAACCGGGCGGCGGTCGAGCTGAACACGGTGCAATCCAACGTCACCGCCCGCGTCCGCGCCCTCGAAGAGCACATCGGCACGCCACTGTTCGACCGCCACAGCCGCGGTGTGACGCCGACCGCCGCGGGCCGGAGGCTCCTGCCGTACGCGGCGCGGATCGCGCAGCTTATGAGGGAAGCTCTGACGGCAGCGCGCGACGACGGCACGCCGCAAGGGCGGCTGCACATCGGCACCATGGAGACCACTGCCGCCTTGCGCCTGCCGCCGATCCTCGCGGCGTTTGCGCGAACTTACCCCGCGGTTGGACTGGTCGTCACAACCGGGACAACCTGCGGCTTGTTGACCGAGGTCGTCGAGCACCGTCTCGACGGCGCGTTCGTCGCCGGGCCGGTGCAGCACGCCGATCTGGTTTCGGAGCCGATTTTCCGCGAAGAGCTGGTGCTGGTCACGTCTCCGGCGATCCGCCGGCCGGAAGACCTCGCCAGTGCGCGCGAGCTGAGAACCATCGTGTTCCGCCTCGGGTGCTCCTACCGGCAGCGTCTCGAGGCGATCCTCGCCCAGCGCGGCATCCTGTCGGCGCAACCGTTGGAGTTCGGATCGCTCGACGCGATCCTCGGCTGCGTCGGGGCGGGCGTCGGCGTGACGCTGCTGCCCAAGGCCCTCGCCGCGGCGGCCGAGCGCGAAGGCCGAGTGGCCACGCATGAACTGTCGCCGGAGCAGGCTCGGGTCGACACGCTGTTCATCCGGCGACACGATTCATTCGTATCCAGCGCGCTGACCGCGTTCCTGGCGATGGCGCGGCCGTCGCCGCCCCCGGCGCTCGCGGCGGAATGAGCTATCATCCGAAGTGATAGCGCCTCTCAGGACAAACCGTTACCGGCGATAGCGATTCCATCCTACGGTCCGCTATCCCCTCAACGGCACGGTACCGAGGCGCATGCAAACCCGGGCGGTTATCCATCGGCCAAATCCGCGGGCCGTCAATCCGTGGCCGGCAACGTTGTCCGGCCTGTGCGCCACCCTTGTCGGCATCGGGCTTGCCCGCTTCGCCTACGCACCGCTGCTGCCGGCCATCATCGAGGCGCACTGGTTCGAGGCCTCCGGTGCCGCCTATCTGGGCGCGGCCAACCTGCTGGGGTATCTTGCCGGCGCGTTGCTCGCGCGTCCGATGGCCGAGCATGCGCCGGCCGCGCTGATCCTCCGGGCGATGATGCTGCTGGCCACCGCGGCTTTTTTTGCCTGCGCCTGGCCGCTGTCGTTTCTCTGGTTCTTCGCCTGGCGCCTGCTGGCGGGCATCTCCGGCGGAGCGCTGATGGTGCTGGCCGCGCCCACGGTGCTGGCGCACATTCCCGCGGCCCGGCGCGGAGTGGCAAGCGGGGCGATCTTCGCCGGCGTCGGACTTGGGATCGCGGCGTCCGGCACCCTGGTGCCGTTGCTGCTGCGGCAGGGATTGCAGGAAACCTGGCTGGGACTTGGCGTGCTGGCGCTGATCCTGACGGCGATCGCCTGGTCCGGATGGCCGAGACATCAAATGGCGGCGCATCCGGCGCGGCGCGCACGCCCGTCCCCGCGGCTCCGGGCGCTGTATGCGGAGTACGGGCTGAATGCCGCCGGCCTGGTGCCGCACATGATCTTCCTGGTGGATTTCGTGACCCGAGGCCTCGGACAGGGGCTTGATAGCGGAGCGCGCTATTGGGTGCTGTTCGGCCTCGGCGCCATCGCCGGACCGCTCGTCAGCGGCCACGTAGCCGACACGATCGGCTTCGGGCGGGCGCTGCGCCTGGCTTTCCTGATCGAGGTCGTAGCCATCGCGCTGCCGGTGTTCGGCTTCGGGCCGATCGGCCTGATCGTGTCCAGCGTCGTCGTGGGCGCTTTCACGCCAGGGATCGTCCCCCTCGTCCTGGGACGCGTGCATGAATTGGTGCCGCACGACCTGCCGGCCCAGAAGGCGGCCTGGAGCGCCGCGACGACCAGTTTCGCGCTGCTGCAGGCGGCCGCGGCCTACGGCATGTCGTTTCTGTTCGCGCGGACCGGAGGGGATTACTATCTGCTGTTCATCCTCGGCGCGACGGCGGTGGCCGCGGCGCTGGCACTCGATATCGGGGTCGCCGCGCGGCGGAAATCCGTTTGATTTCAAAATGTAATTTTTGACGACCGTCACGGTTCTGTGATCGCGGGGTTCTTTATAAACATATTGACGCGGGAAGGACAGGCGTGGGCTTTTGCCGCCTGACATAGGTTGGGACATGAGACCAGAGACGATACGCAACTGCCTTCTGCGGCAGGCTCGAGAACTCAGGACGCATGTTTCGGAGCGTCTGGCCATACTGACGGCGATGTACCTGGAATATGAGGCGGACCGGATGGGCAGTCGTGGCGACGAGCCTTGTACGTCCGGCCGGCTGTGCGTGAACGGCGTTCGCCATTGCCTGGGGAACCGCCCGGCGTAATCGTTTCGCTCAACGCGCTGAAGATCGCAGAGAGCCGAAGGCCCGGAGCGAACCGGGCCTTCGGTGCGACCCGGCCGCTCGGCTTATACCGACACGCATACGAATTGACTCCGGAGCGGTGCTTCATCGTCATGCCGACGAAGGTCGGAATCCACGCCATTGCGTGGACAAACAAGGCGTGGATCGCGGGCCTCCGGCCGCCATGACGGGATTGGGAGTTGCTGCCGATCGGTCAATATTGATGCGTGTCGGTATTGTACCACCCCGCCTTGGGTTCGACCCATCGAGCCTCGCCTCCCCGTCAAGGCCCGGCTTGTCCGGGCCACCGCCGCAAGCACCCTGCCGCGACAGGTGGCGCTGACGAGCCGGGCCATGACGGTTTATGGCGAGAGTCGCTCTCAACGCGGACTAGTATTACGGGCTGCGCCCGCCCGCCTGCCGGATTCGCGTTACCGCCGCGTCCCCGGCAACCGCGCTGCCATTGCCGAAGCTTGCCTTGGCCATTGGCGCGGGGGTCAGGTCGTTGGCCTCGACGTATCGCGCCACCGCGACAGCCAGACTGAGCAGGATATACAGCGGCCACGTGAACGCCTGCGTCAGGAACGATCCGCAGACGACGAAGCCGGCCATCCCGGCCATCACCGCCTGCGCCATGCCGAACGCCGCCGGGTCGTAGCGGTCGCCCGCCGCCTTGAGCGACAGCGCCTTGCCGCTGCGGAACGCGCTGCGGACGGTGCGGACGACCATGGTGATGAAGACGCCGAACCCGAGGAAGCCGCTCTCGGCGAGCGCCGCGAACCAGGTGCTGTGCACTGCCTTGGCGAAGCCCTCCCACCAGTCCTGGTAAAGCCAATAGTTGGAGACGTAGCAGTTCAGCCCCACTCCGGTGAGCGGCCGGGCCAGCGCCATGCGCCATGCGGCGCCCCACGCGCGCAGCCGCCCCTCGCTGCTCTCATCCACCACACCGCCCTCCGCCGCGCCCCCGGACGACCGTCCGCTGATCCCGGCGACTGCGAACAGCCCCATCAGGCCGACGACGCCGATGGCGATCAGCAGCGCCTTGTTCTTGATCCGCTGCGCCGCGAACACCGCGCAGACCGCGACCGTGCCGAGCAGCCCGCCCCGGCTTTGGGTGTCCAGAATCGCCACCACGATCGTGCCCGAGCCGATCAGGCCCAGCACGCGGCCGAAGAACGGCGTGCGGCTGGTCAGCAGCAGCGAAACGGCGAAGCTCAGCGGGAACAGCAGCACCAGCGACAGGTCGTTGGGATCGCCCAGCACGGAGCCGGTGCTGCGGCCCACCGTCACGCGCGTGCCCTCCACCTCCTCAAGCCCGTTGGCGTGGTTATAGATGGCGACCGAGGCGATCAGCATGCCGGAGAGCACGAACGCCCGGCAGGCCAGGGCGAAATCCTGCGGCCGTTTGGCCAGACTGGCGATGGCGAACACCATCAGCGCGATCTTGGAGAAGGTGTCGGTCCAGTAGCCGAATGCCACGGCCCGGTCGGTTGCAACGAGGCAGTCGAAGGTGACCATCCCGAAGAAGATCGCGAACAGCCTCAGTTCCGGCGTCCAGGCGATCTTGATGCGATGGAACAGCACCTGAAGACCGAGCACGGTCAGCGTGCCGACCGCCAGCATCTGCGGGATATGCAGCTTGTTCAGCACCATGAAGGCTTCGTGGATGCGGAAGAAGCTGAAGCAGATGAAGGCCAGGCACAGCACGAACGGATTGTGGAAGGCGAAGACGATCACCAGCGGAACCAGGCCGATGCCGATGATCACCGCCGGGTGCGGAATGATCAGCAGCGGGCTGGCGGCGACGAGACAGGCGGCCAGTGCGATCAGGATCTGCGAGCGGCGCGACGGGCTGCCGCCCGAGTCCAGGAACCCGAGAAACAGCCGTTTGTCCGTAGGTTGGAAGCCGTCCATGCCGTGCAGAGTATCAACATGCCGGTTCCGAAGCGATCAGATTGCAACAGCCGGAGCGAGAAGCCTGTCCGACTTGACGCGACGCCCGGGACAGATCGCTTCAGCCCGGCGGGTTCCTCCCACCGCCATGGCCCGGATTGGCCGCCTGTCGCGGCACGTGCCGGCATGGGTGGCGGGACGACCCAGCCATGTGGTGACCCCGATATCGGGGAGAACAAGCCGGACGTGCAAACTGCGACGCAGGACGCCTGAATTTCCTCGCACTCCGATTGCATGGCTGCTTCCGGTCGCCGTCGGCCGTTGGCATGATGTTTGCTGATCGCAACGTGAAAGGTTTCGGGCAATCGCTCCGAGCCGCCGAGACACTCTATCAGGAGGCATGCGCATGACCGCGCCCGGGTCCCGCCGCTTTACCAGGCAGCTTGTTTCGTTGCTGCTGTCCCGCGGCTTCGTGCCGATATGTGCAGCGGTGTTTGTGCTTGTCCGCCTCGCGATGATGTTGCTGCTGCCGGTCACGCCGGTCGCGGACTCACATTGGTACATCAGCCGTGCATTCGAAATGGCCAACGGCGAGGGGTACCATTACGGCCTGTTGCCAACTGCATACTGGCCCGTTGGCTATCCAGCCTTCCTGGCCGGCGTGTTCACGATATTCGGCCATAATCTGCTGGCAGCCAAGCTGGCGAACCTTATGATCTCGTTCGGCATTTTCGTGCTGACGTACCGGCTGAGCGTGATCATGTTCGGCAATCTGCTGGCGGCGCGCTGTGCTTTACTGCTGCTGACGATCTATCCCAATCAGATAGCCTACACCGGCGTGCTGCTCTCCGAGTTATTGGTTTCGTTACTTTTTTTGCTCGGTATCTTTGTGTTTGTTCGCGAACCCGTTGGCCGGTGGGCGCCGTTGCTCGCGGGGTTGGTCTTCGGCGCCGCGGCCCTGGTCAAGGCACAAATGTTGTATATGCCGGCGATCCTCCTCGGACTGCAGTGGTGGTATGCGCGATCCGGCCTGAAGTGGTCGCAGACGCTGGCCCTGACGCTGCGGTTCACGGTACCGCGCGGAGCGCTGGTTGCGCTGGGCATGGCGCTGGTGGTGCTGCCCTGGAGCTACCGCAATACTGTTGCTATGCATTCCTTCGTCCTCATCTCGACCAATGGGGGTCCGACCTTCCTGGCTGGCAACAACCCCGAGGCGCGTGGCGACTTCGCGCCTGACAGTCCGCTGGTGGAGCAAGCAAACATAACGTCAGACGATCAGGTTGCCGCCGATCGTCGGTCCTATGCTCTTGGCAAGGATTGGATCCGGCAGAACCCGGTGGCATTCGGCAAGCTTGTTCCGCTTAAGATATGGCACCTTTGGGCGCCGGACGGTGACGGGGAGTGGTGGTTCCAGGCCGGCTATGACCGGTACAGTGAGAATGTCGTGGCGTTTCGGACAGCGCGGGGTATCAACCAACTGTTCTATGCCGCGGTCATCATCGTCTGGCTGATGTCGTTCCGCCCCCTGTGGCGCTGTGCGGGAGCCGATCGGCCGTGGGTTCTGCTGACGGGATGGATCGCCTTGTATGTTACGCTCATCTCCATCGTCTACTTCGGCGAGTCGCGGTTCCACTTTCCTGAGATGCCGCTCATCCTGATCCAGGCCGGTTGGGGCCTTGCCTATTGGCTCGGCCGGCCGGCCCTGGCCGCCACCGCCGGAATGAACCGGGCCGGGCCGTATGCAGCGGCCCCTGCTGGAGCGATGGCGCGGACACTCGATGCCAGCGGCGGCATCGCCCGGGCGAACTCAGATTGGTGTATTTGTAAGCACTGATGGCGTTGTTTGCCGGTGGAGGCGGGTGCCGAACGGATACGGGAACATTCGGCACCTGGCTGCGTGCGGCTCCGGCCCTGACCGAGGCGCAACGGCGACAAGCCTTCCAGGCATAGCGGATGGCACCGCGGCCGCGCCTGGCCACCGCCGGGCGAACGCCTTCGGATGGCCCGCTGCGCTCACCCGGAGGTTATCGCAGTGGGAGGTCCGCCCCCCCGCCAGCACCCTGCCGCGACAGGTGGCCCGGACAAGCCGGGCCATGACGGGGCGACGGGCTCGATGGGTCGAGCTCAACGGCGCTTGGTATAATGTCTGTTACCCGTGCAGCTTGGCAGCCACTTCCGCGACCCGGCGGCCCTGATACCGGGCACCGTCCAAGTCCTTCTCCGATGGCTTGCGCGACCCGTCGGCATCCGCGATCGTCGTCGCGCCGTATGGCGACCCGCCGGCGACCTCAGTCACGCCGAGTTGCCCCTGGAAGCCGTAGTCCAGCCCAACCACGACCAACCCGAAATGCAGCAGGTTGACGATGATGGAGAAGAGCGTCGTCTCCTGCCCGCCATGCTGGCTGGCGGAGGAGGTGAATGCCCCGCCAACCTTGCCGTTCAGCGCGCCGGTCGCCCACAGGCCGCCGGCCCGATCGAGGAAGCTCGCCAATTGCGAGGACATCCGCCCGAACCGCGTCGGCGTGCCGACGATGATCGCGTCGTATTTCGGCAGATCGTCGATCACCGCCACCGGAGCCGCCTGGTCCAGCTTGAAGTGGGCGGACGTCGCGATGTCCTGCGGCACCGTCTCCGGCACGCGCCTGACGTCCACCGTGGCGCCGGCCGACCGGGCGCCCTCGGCCACGGCATTGGCCAATGTCTCGATGTGTCCGTAGGTCGAATAGTAGAGTACCAAAACCTTGGCCATCATGAACTCCCGGGAAAAAGTGCCGCGCGGCAGCGCGCCGGAGCGGCCCGCGGTGCAGAGGATGTGGACGTCGCCCAGCGAAAGGAATAGAAAATATCGAAACTCATTCTTTCGGATTGTTATGTCCAGATGGTGCAGCCTGGAGGCGATGCATGACAAGGCGCTGGCGCCCGGCTTATGGGATCCCGGGCGGCCGGGTGCGTTTCGGCGATCGAAGCGCATATGTGGACGAGTATCAAATATCGACAGGCGGTAGAAATTCTCAGGCAACCTGGACCGCGGAGTAGCAGCATCTTTGCCATCATCAACCCTTCATGGAATGATGCGTCTTCAACACTTCCAGTAGAGGTCGGAAATGCAAAACTACCATTACTGCTTTTATAACAAATATTAGACTTGGACTCGCATGCATTTGAAACTCGATGTCCAGACTGCCTGACATGGAAGCGATGGCGATCTTCGCCAAGGTCGTCGAAACCCGCGGCATCAGCAGCGCCGCCGCCGAGCTCGGCCTGTCGGCACCGACGATCTCCAAGGCGCTGGCGCGGTTGGAGCAGCGGCTCGGCTGCCGGCTGCTCAACCGCACGTCCCGCCGGTTGGCGCTGACCGATGCCGGTCGGGACCTCGCCGGGCGCGCCGGGCGGCTGCTGGCCGACGCGGAAGCGGCGGAGACGACGCTGATGGCGCAATCGGCAACGCCGCGCGGCGCGGTGAGGCTGGCCGCGCCGATGTCATTCGGCGTGCGCGAGGTCGCGCCGATCCTGCCAGAGTTCTTGGCGGCATATCCGGAGGTCTCGATCGATCTGCATCTGGACGACGCATTCGTGGACATCATCGGCGACGGATTCGACCTTGCCTTGCGCATTGGCGCGATGCCGGATTCGTCCCTGCTGGCGCGGCGGCTGGCCGCGGTGCCGGGTGTCACCGCCGCCGCGCCATCATATCTCGACCGCCGCGGGCGGCCATCGCACCCGGCGGATCTCGAGACACACGATTGCTTCGCCTACGCGTATCTGCGGACTCGCGACCTCTGGCATTTCGCCAACCCGGCCGGAGAGACCGTGACGGTGAAGCCGTCCGGGCGGCTGCGGGTCAACAACGGCGACGCGGTGTTGCCGGCGGCGATCGCCGGCCTGGGCATCACCGCCATGCCCGGGTTTTTGGCGCGCGAGGCCTTGGCGAACGGACGGCTGGAGCAGGTGCTGACTGAGTGGCGATCCATGGAGTTCGAGCCTGTTCCTGGTGACTCCCCCGGCCGGGCCGCAACCAGCCCGGGTGCGGGTATTGGCGGAGTTTTTCGTCCGCAAGTTGTCGCGGCGGGACGGTGCGTGATGCCGGTGCAGCCTGGCCCCCAGGGTGTCCGCAGCCTTAACCATCATGGTACACAGTGCATGCCGTAAGGCGGGCAGCGGCCATCCCGCCTCAGCGGTTCGGTCGGGCTCCGGCGCCGGCGTGACGGTTATCCGGCAGACCCTGCTGTCGTCCGGCTGGTCGGCACAGGTCATGCCGCTGTTGTCCGGCGACGGATGCAGCAGCCAATAGCCGATCGCCATGCCCCCGAGCACCCCGGCGACCAGCAAACCGCCGGCGATGCCGCAGCACAGCGCCAGCAGCCGCCAGCCAACCCGGCGAACCAGCACCTTGGCCGCACGGTGCATCTCCCGGGTCGCGTTGGAGGCGGCGTCGCGGCCCACCGCCAGCGTCAGCGCATCGGCCGCGTCACCGGCCGGCGCGCCGCAATCCCCACAACAGCAAAAGGATCGCCGGCAGCACCGCGCCCGCGAGGCACAGGCCGATCCACCCCGCCACCCGGAAGCTGACGCTGGCCAGCGCTGAGCCGGCGGACGCGCCGATGAAGGCGGACGTCATGTAGACGGCGGTGATGCGCGAGCGAGCCCGCGGGTTCAACCGGTAGATCACGGACTGATTCGTGACCTGCAGCCCCTGTACGCCGACATCGAGCACGAAGACGCCCGCCACGACGGCCCAGATCGATCGGCTGCCGAACGCCAGTACGCCCCATGACAGCAACAGCAGCGTCGCGACCGCGCCCGTCACCGGGTTGGCGTACCCCCGATCGGCGAGCCGCCCGGCCACGTTCGCCGCCACGGCCCCGGCTGCGCCGATCAGGCCGAACAGGCCTATGGTTGCCTCATTATAATGGTAAGGCGGACCGCTCAACAGAAAGGTCAACCCTGTCCACAGCACGCTGAAGGTGCCCAGCCCCAGCGCGAAATACGCCGATCGGCGGCGCAGTTCGGGTTCGTCGCGGGCAAGATGCAGCAGCGAAAGCATGAGCCGGCCATAGGCCAGACGCCCGTGCATGCCCTCGTTCGGGATCGCGGCGCGCAACGCCAGCAGCAGCGCGGCGACCAATCCGGCGGCGATCACATACATCGAACGCCAGCCGAACCACCCCGCAACAAGGCCCGAGACCGTCCTCGCCAGCAGAATGCCGAGCAGCAAGCCGGTCATCACCTGCCCGATGGAGCGGCCCCGCGACGCCTCGGGCGCTTTGGAAGCGACATAAGGGATCACCACCATGGCGGCGCTGGAAGTGCATCCGGCCAGCAGGCTGGCCGCGGCGAAGCTGATGAAGCCCGGGCTGGCGGCGGCGGCAAGCAGGGCGGCGATGTCGCCGCCGAGCATGACCGACAGCAGCCGGCGCCGGTCGAGGATGTCGCCGAGCGGCACGACCAGCAGAAGGCCGAGCGCATAGCCAAGCTGGGTGAAGGTGACGAGATAACCGGCGCTGGTCACGCCGCAGCCGAACGACGCGGCAATCGCGGCCAGAAGCGGCTGGACGTAGTAAAGATTGGCGACCATCGTTCCCGCCGTGGCAGCGAACAGCAGCACGCGCCAGCGGTTGAGCCATTCGGGTTGAGCGTTCATCGCTGAATAACGTGCATCGGCCGGACCCCGTTGGCCATCAGCGTTTTTGTTGCGTGAGGGACCCGGTCCCGGTGCTCCCGGGGAACACAAAAACCACCTGCGGAGCGGTGCCCCGAGGTGGTGTGCGTCGTATTGATTTAGCTGGAAGATTTGGTTGCGGGGGCAGGATTTGAACCTGCGGCCTTCAGGTTATGAGATAGGTTACTGCCACCTGAAGGGTCTCCGCCAGAATGCGCCGAGTTATCATAACTATCTGCATCCGCTACTCATTCTCCAGTGGTAGCCCCGCTGATGTACGCTGATTTCCGTTGCATTTCGCTGCTTGTTGCTTCCATGGTGCTTCCACCAATCATGGGACAGCTCGATGCCGAAGCTTACCAAACGCTTCATCGACACTCTGAAAGCAGGCGAGACCGATCGCCTCATGTTCGACGATGAGATGCCGCGCTTCGGCATTCGCATCATGCGCAGCGGCCTTAAGTCCTACCTCATCCAATACCGCAAGGATGGTCACACCCGACGCTTCGCCTTCGGCAAGCACGGCCCTCTAACGCCAGACGAGGCTCGGAGCCAGGCCCGGCAGCTTTTGGCAGCCGTCGATCGAGGCGACGATCCGTCCGTCGAGCGGCGTGAGCGGCGCGCGGCTCCGACCGTAGTGGATCTTTGCGAGCGATTCCTCACCGATTACGTTGCTCATCGATGCAAGCTGACGACGCAGAGGGAATACCGCCGGTCCGTTGAGCTTTTCATCGCACCAAAAATCGGCGGCATGAAGGCCGCCGACGTGCAGCGCCGGCATGTCGCGGAGCTTCACCTCCAACTGCGGCACATTCCGTATCAAGCGAACCGAACCCTGGGTGTGCTTTCGAAGCTGTTCAATCTAGCCGAAGTCTGGGGCATCCGCCCCGACGGCTCAAATCCGACTCGCCATGTTGAGAAATATAAGGAGGATAAACGCGAACGGTATCTCAGCGCCGACGAGTTTACCCGCCTGGGGCAGGTGTTGACGGAGGCGGAGAACAGCGGAACGGAGTCCATCGCGGCCATCGCCGCCATCCGCCTCCTGCTCCTCACCGGCTGCCGGCTCAGGGAGATCCAGACCCTGAAATGGGAGTATGTTCAGGGAGGAGCGCTTTCTCTGCCCAACTCGAAGACAGGAGCGAAGCGGGTCGCGCTCGGAAATGCAGCGCTATCAGTTTTGCTGGCGATCCCGCGGGTAGCTGACAACCCGTATGTGATAACCGGCAGGATTGCCGGCTCTCATTTGACCGATCTGGAGCGGCCGTGGCGCCGAATCAGGCAGCGAGCCGGTTTGCCAGACGTTCGAATCCACGATTTGCGACACTCCTTCGCTTCGAATGCCGTTGGTCTGGGGGAGAGCCTCCCAATGCTGGGGAAATTGCTTGGGCATACGCAGACGCAGACGACTGCCCGCTATGCGCACCTAGCCAATAACCCGGTGCAGCTGGCCGCTGATCGGATATCGGATGATATTGCCCGCGCGTTGGGCATGTCATGAAATACATCCATTCCTTGAACGATGTTGATTTCCCGATGTGGCTACCGGAGGCCGAAAGTATTTATTCGGATGCGTGGCTTTGCTCCGTTGCCACGAAATTTCGGATTGCGGAAGCTCTTATTGATGAATTGGGTGAAAACCTTCGAATAAACGGCGCGAACTACCTAAGCATGAAGAATGCTGCTCAACAACAGGGGTTATGGAAATCGCGTCAAACAACATTTTCCGAAATCGGGAAAAACGCCGCAAAATTGTTGTCGCATATTGATGGCTTGGATGAGCGCGGCGCCGATTTGTTTTGGCAACCCGGACGGTCGGGAGGATTGAGCCACGACATCGGTCCCGGCGAAGTTGGCCGCTATGGCCATACCGTCCGTCGAATTGGAGTTCCTGGCGGTGGCTTCACACCTATTTATTTGCGGGAAAATGACATCCTTGAGGCGCTCACAATTCTCCGGAATTACGCGAGCCGGGCCTCAGAGCAGATTCCGCACAATCCGAGCGGCCGCCCGCCAAACGACGCTTTAAACTTTTGGGTCAGCAATATGCGGCTCGTATGGACAGGCCTACTCGATTGGAGGTTTACGCTTTCGACCTCAGGAAAAGAGGGCGGAAACGAAGGCAAGAGCAGGGCTTTCCTGTTTTGCTTAGAAGCGCTCAAGCCACTCGATGACACGGTTACGTCAATCGCCTTGCAAAGCGCGATGCGATCCGAGGCGAAAGACGCCAGGTCTCTCAATGGCAAGCAAAATGGCAAAAAGCCCGGCTGATCGACCCTCCCTTTTTTGCCAGTTTTTGTTAGTGCTTTTCACGACGACGTGAGCAATATCGTTAACCATCGTAACTGGAGTCACGCAGTGATGGTTAACCCTCCGCCGAAATCTTCAAGCTCTGGCGCCGCTGATCTTGGCCGCCTCATCAAAGAACACGAAGCCGCAGCATTTCTCGGCTATACAGTCCGAGCACTGCAAAACTGGCGCCTTCGCGGCGGCGGTCCGATTTTTGTAAAAGTGTCAGACCGTTCTATTCGCTACCGTCATCGCGATCTCATCGCCTGGATCGAGGCAAGGCTTCGCGCGAGCACCACGGACTTAGGGCCGGCACCAGCACTTGGTGCTCCCAGCGCGGAGCGCGCAATTGGTGCAAAGGCGGCACACATCGACTGAGTTTTCTCCCGGCGGGGTTGACAGCACCGGCGGGAGTTTGGGGGCGCGGCCGGCGGCATGAGCCGCCGGCCGGCTTCCTGCGGCACTCTGCCGCGCGCCGCTTGGCGCCCCTAAAACATAATGCTGTCCCAGCGCGGAGCGCGCCTTAGCTTAATCATTACTGTAAGGACATTCACCATGAGCGAACTCGGACGCCTAATTCCCGGCAGCCCCGATGACCTATCGTATATGAGTGGACATATACAGACTATGGACGGTCGTCTGAAGATCGAGATGGAAGGCGTTGAGGCTGATTGCGATCAACAACGGCCATCCCATCGGATCATCACTCACGCCCGCGATAAGTCCAAAGTCCAAATCGGTTCTGCGTGGCTGAAAACCTCGCGGCACGGTCCGCAAAAAGGCAAGCGGTTCTTCTCCATTCAGATCGACCATCCCGAGCGGTCTGTTGCGCTGAATGTCGCCGCCTTTCTTGATGAGAAGACCGGCGAATGGGTGATCGTTTGGCGCCGACGTGACGCCCAGTCACCCACCCCGACCGCATCCGCGGCCTGACGTATTTGTAGAGGGGGGTCCACGTAACACCCCCCTCTACGATGACAGACCATCCCCAACCCACTGGACAATCCAAATGCAGATCATTCATGCCGGTGTGGACAGCCTTTATCTGGCGATCAACGGAACGCTGCCGGCCGAGCTCATTGCTCGCCTCGCCGAAGCCAAGGCTCAAGCTTCAAAGGATAATCGTGAAATCCCGATCGAGCTCGGAGGGGGTGACGTCAAGGCTTTAGTGCCGGCCGGTGGGCAACAAGGCGGCTACTCGTTCGTCTTCGATACCGGCCCGCTTGGCGCCCGCTTCGCCTGCAAGGCGACTAGCGAAAAGCTCGACTGGAATCTGTTTGTCAAACCACATGCCACGGCGTTTCTAACGTGCGGCTTCGGCTCCGCTGTTCGGACGATCACTGAGACACTATCCGCGATTGGTGGGCGAGTAGTCGAGATCAGCATCAATCGGATCGACTACGCGATCGATATTCGTTCCGATGACTTTATCCTTGACCTTAGCCGGTTTATCGCCCATCCGAAAGCCAAACGGCGGCCCCAGTGGGGACAAACGGATGACCTTCGTCCAGCGGCCGTGCTAACCGGCCGCAGACTTGAATCTGTCACCATAGGAACGATGCCGGGAAAGCAAGTTATTTTATACGACAAGACGGCCGAGGCGCGAGCCAAGCAGCACCCGCACTGGTTTGAGGCCTGGGGCCTTGACCCGCTGGATCGAAGCGCCCGCGTATGGCGATTGGAGCTTCGTCTTGGCAGTCATGAACTCAAGAAGGTTCGGCGAATAAGAAGCTTTGATGCCCTCGTGACCGGATTGCGTCCCGCTCTCTGCGACCTGACGCAACGCGTACGGTATGTGGCGGTGGGCGAAACTGACCAGAATGTCTCTCGGCGCGAGCCAGACTCAATCTGGCGCAATGCTCGTCAGCACATTGAGACTGCGGATCTGCTTGGGGGCGCCGGTGATCTGCCTCCTGGCCGACTGATCGAGATAACCCAGGCCATGAAAATCGAGTGTCACAAGACACTCATCAACGGCAATGCTGCGGCTCTCGCTGCCGTTATGCATCTGGATGATATCTCCGTCGAGCGACATTTATCAGGGATTGTCAGCACAACGATCAGCGAGGCAGTCCTGACAGATCCATTCCGGCGAAGCCTCAACCGCGCACGAAAACAGCGAGATGTAATTTTTGGCGAACGATAGGCATCAAAGCTAGAACGACGGGCGCCGCCTTCGCCGCGCCGGCGGTTCCGGACTTTCTGCAATCTCCGCCACATTATGCTTCGGACGGGCTGTCTTGATTGATGCCGCCTCAGAAGCCCGCACCGCCTTACGTCGCGCGGATCGAGCCCGAAGGTCCGCTGGCTCGGGAATAGGCAGGGCGACCATCTCCTCGATCGGCATATCCAGCATCGCTTCATCGCCGTCATCATCGCCGCGCTCGGGTAGTTCGTCACCTTTCCGTGTCGAATTCTCGCGTGCTCCGGCGGGAAGCCCGAGCATGCCGAGTATCATCGCACTCAACAAATCGGCCATTCGCCGGCTGCCCGGCCGCAGGGTGCCTGCTTCATGCAGGAGCGCGTCCAGGGCCGTTGCCTCGGCCATTTGCATGGCTGAGCGAATGACCCGCGCCGGGTTACGAGCACCCTTGGCTCGGTGGGCGAGGAGGGCGACGGCAGCGTCCGCCAGCGCTGCGCGGTAGCGGATCAGTGGCTCAAGCTTGTTGCGGTCGAGATACCCGCGTTTCAAGGCTGCACGCACCACGCCGGCGCCGGAACCATGGAGGTTCCGCATCATCTCCTCCACGATCGCATGGGTTACAGAGCCCGCTGAACTGCGCCGCCAGCGCTCGGGATCAAGCTCCCGCAACATGTGCTCCCGCGCGCCGTGCAGGCGGTCCGACACCACCATGCCAAGGAATGCGTCCTTACTTGGAAAGCGCTCATAGAAGGCGCCGACCGAGATGCCGGTCTCGCGGGCTATGCGAGCGACCGAAATGTGGTCGTGGTCCTGATGAGCCAGCAGACGACAGGCTGTCCGACAGAGATTGAACGTTCTCTGATCCCGCATCCCTTGCTTGATGCGACGTTTTGCGCTGCGAAAGACGCGGCGGGTCAGGCTTGGCATAACTACCTCGAAACGGACTATCTCGATATTAGATCCTGGCTTGCAATTTTCCAGCAGCCAAAGTGCAGAAAGTCGAATCCGAATTCGGATTCGGACGCTTTGGCGTAGTCCGGCGTGTTCAGAAGCCGCCTTTGGCTGCTTTGTGCACATCTTCGAGCTGCGCGCTATCTTCTAAAGCGGTCGTTATGAATGTCGCGGCATCGAGTGCGCCGAGTAGCAGCGCCTCCAAGCTCCAATCCCGCTATTTCAAATCCAAGGGCCGCACCTTCAGCCGGAGAAATAAGGATTTGAAGACCATTGTTGCACCGCCAGCTTGTGGTGGTGAGCGGACGTATCGGATACGCAATGTTGAGGACCGTTTCGCGCCCATGTCGGCCCTTCGACCGAACGCGACGTCAGTCAAAAACGGACATCCCGTGGCCCGACCCACAGGGCTCCGAGGAGTGGGTTCTGACATTCGGCCAGCCTTGGCTCCTTGCGATACCCTGTTGCCATGTGATCCAGCATGGCAACAGCTTATGCAAGCCACAAGCACAATGCACAGCGAAGGGCCGCCAGCATTGCGCATATGCTCGTTTGCGCAACACGACTTCCTGTGCACGCGGTAACGGAGATCGGGACAAGGAAGGGCAGATGCATGTCAGCGCCCGTTCCCTTCATTTTCCGGTGTCTATCCGCTAGCGGCTGAGATAGCGCTCTGTTAGACTTTCAACGATCGAAGCCGACTTTGGACCGAAAATTTTGGTGTCTAGAATCTTAACCGCAGAGCCATGGGTTACCGCCGATCAAGTCGCCCAGCATCTGGGTGTCGTGAAGGACACTGTTTACCGGTGGCGGGAACGGAAAGGATTGCCCGCACACAAAATTGGTCGGCTTTGGAAGTTCCGGCTCTCCGAGGTGGACGACTGGGTTCGGGCGGGTGGGGCTGATGACGACAACGGCGACATTGGCCCTTCTGATGCTTAACCAAGCCCAACGTCATGCTGGCTCGCGAGGGTGAATGGATAAATACCAACTCAGCGAGCGCGATATATGCACCAGGTTCATCACGCCAGCCATTCAGCAGGCTGGCTGGGAGCAGCGCCAATTCCGGGAGGAAGTGAACCTGACCGATGGCCGCGTGATGGTGCGCGGCAAGCTCGCCGCGCGCATTCGTAATCCGGAAGCCAAAGGTGGCCCCAAGCGGGCCGACTATGTGCTCTACGCACGCCCGAACGTCCCCATCGCGATCGTCGAGGCCAAGCAAGCTCGGTATTCCGTCGGGCATGGCATGCAGCAGGCCCTCGGCTATGCAGAAATGCTCGATGCGCCGTTCGCTATCAGCAGCAATGGCGACGGCTTCCTATTGCATGACCGGACGGGGCTTACCCAACCGATCGAACGGGAGCTGGCGCTCACGGCGTTCCCTGGACCCGATGAATTGTGGACGCTTTATCAGCAATGGAAGGGGTTGGCTGAGCCTGCCGCGGTCAAGCTCGTAGAGCAACCGCTCTATACGGACGGCAGCGGCAAGGCACCCCGATATTACCAGATCGTGGCCATCAACCGTGCTATCGAAGCCATTGCCAAGGGCCAAAATCGGGTGCTGCTGGTCATGGCCACCGGAACGGGCAAGACCTACACCGCCTTCCAGATCATTTGGCGGTTGTGGAAGGCCAAGGCTAAGAAGCGCATCCTGTTCCTGGCCGACCGTAACATCCTGATCGATCAGACGATGCAACAGGACTTCGCCCCATTTGGCGAGGTTATGCACAAGGTCACCAATCGCGAGGTCAAAAAGAACTACGAGATATATCTGGCACTCTATCAGGCCGTAACAGGCAAGGAGGAATGGAAGCAGATATATCGCCAGTTTCCATCCGATTTCTTCGACCTCATTGTCATTGACGAATGCCATCGCGGCAGCGCCGCTGATGATTCCGCGTGGCGCGAAGTGCTTAGCTATTTCAGTAGCGCCACCCACTTGGGACTGACCGCCACGCCGAAAGAGACCGAAGAGGTGAGCAACACCAACTACTTCGGTGACCCAGTTTATACCTATTCGCTCAAGCAAGGTATCGAAGATGGCTTCCTCGCCCCCTATAAGGTTGTCCGCATCGCATCTGATGTCGATGCCGTTGGCTACATCCCGGAAGCGGGTAAGGTGGACAAGTTCGGCCAACTGGTCGAGCAGCGTCAGTACAATACTAAAGACTTCGACCGGAAGTTGGTTTTGGAGAAACGGACCGAACTCGTCGCCACCAAAGTCTGGGAGTACCTCAAGGCAACTGACCCGATGGCGAAAACTATCGTCTTCTGTGACGACCAGGATCACGCCGAGCGCATGCGACAGGAGTTGGTGAGGATCATCCCGGCTGCCTCCGCCAATCGTCGCTACGTGATGCGTATCACCGGCGACGACAACGAAGGCAAGGCGCAGCTTTCCTACTTCATTGATAATGACGAGCCCTATCCGGTCATTGTGACCACGTCCAAGCTCCTGACCACGGGGGTGGACGCCAAGACCTGCAAGCTGATTGTGCTCGATCAGAATATTAATTCGATGTCGGAGTTTAAGCAGATCATTGGCCGGGGTACTCGGCTGCGTGAGGATTATCAAAAGCTCTATTTCACCATCATGGACTTCAAAGGCGCCACCCGCTTGTTCGCCGACAAAGACTTCGACGGCGAACCAGTGGTGATCTACGAACCCAAACCTGATGAGCCGGTCGTTCCGCCGGATACCACACCCGTTGCAGACGGCACCGATTTGGATTCACCGGTTGATGGGGTCAGACCAGCGGACGGCGGCGACACGCCAGTCGGGCATGATAGCAGTGATAGGGGTGGCGTTGGTAGCGGTCGGACTAGGTATGTGATCAACGACGTGAATGTGCGTGTCGCCGTGGAACGCTCGCAGTATCTAGATGCCGACGGCAAGCTCATCACCGAGGACTATCGGGTCCTGCTCAAGGACAACATTAGGAAGGCCCTACAGACCGAGTTCGGCAGCCTGACCGATTTCCTTCGCCGTTGGAACAATGCCGAGCGCAAGCAAGCCGTGCTTGACGAACTGGCTGGGCAGGGCGTCTCGCTGGACGTCCTCCAGCAAGCCGTGGCGAACGGCGGCGAACTCGACGCATTCGACCTCGTGGCCCATGTTGCCTTCGATCAAGCACCGCTGACCCGCCGGGAGCGTGCCAACAAGGTCAAGAAGCAGGACGTCTTCGGTAAGTACGGCGAGCAAGCCCGAACGGTGCTGGAAGCGCTCCTCGACAAATTCGCCGACCACGGCGTGCAGGACATTGAAGATGCCAAGGTCTTGGAGCTGCCACCCTTCGACCAGTACGGCAGCAAGACGCAGATCCGGCGTGGAGTCTTCGGCAGCGTCGAGCAATACGCCCAAGCAATCCATGACCTCGAACAGGCGCTCTATGAGATACCTGAATGGAAGCAGGCTTGAATCATATGCCGAACCAACCTTTAACATTTCGCGATGAGAGCAACTTGCGATGAATCTTGGCACGACCATCAAGTCCATCCAGGACATCATGCGCAAGGACGACGGCGTTGATGGTGATGCCCAACGTCTGGGCCAGCTCACCTGGATGCTTTTCCTGAAGGTCTTTGACCAACGGGAAGAGGAATGGGAAGACGACAAATCGAAATACCGCTCTCCCATTCCGGATCGCATGCGGTGGCGCAACTGGGCTGCCTATGTTGCTGGCCCTGACGGCAAGAAACGACCGCAGGTCTCCCCGAGCGAAATCATCGGCTTCGTCAACAACGACCTGTTCCCGACGCTCAAGGACCTCGACGCTAGCCAGAGTCCACTGCATAAAGTGATTCTAAGTGTCTTCGAAGACGCCAACAACTTTATGAAGTCGGGTACCCAGTTATTGGCTGTGATCGAGAAGTTGGAAGAGTCCATTAATTTCCACGACTTCAAGACCCGCGCCAGCTTGGGTGACGTTTACGAGCAGTTGCTCAATGACTTGCGTAGCGCCGGCAACGCTGGCGAGTTTTATACCCCGCGTGCTATCACCAGGTTCATGGTTGACCGCGTCAACCCGCGTCTTGACACACGCGAGACGGTGATCGATCCCGCATGCGGCACTGGTGGATTCTTGACCGCCGTGATAGACCATTTCCGCAATCAGCTCACTACCAAGTCCAGTGCCGAAGACAAGCGCGCGATCGAGGAGCTGATTCGTGGCATCGAGAAGAAGCAACTCCCCCACCTATTGTGCACCACGAACATGCTGCTCCACGACATCGACGTCCCCGACCAGATCGAGCATCGCAATACGCTGGCGGTTGGCTGGAATGACTGGAGCGCTCACGACAAGGCCGATTGCGTCATTACGAACCCACCCTTTGGAGGATACGAGGACGATGGAGTTGGCAGCGACTACCCGGCCGACCTACGCACCCGCGAGACTGCTGACATGTTCATCGCGCTCATCATCAAGAAGCTGCTGAAAGAAAATGGCCGCGCTGCCGTCGTGCTACCTGATGGATTTCTGTTCGGTGAAGGGATCAAAGCTGTATTGAAACGGTTACTGCTGCGCGACTGCAAACTGCATACCATCGTTCGACTGCCAAAGGGTGTATTCGCACCCTATACCACCATAAAGACCAATCTGCTATTCTTTACCAAAGGTGGACAGGTGGCGAATGGCGCGGAGCAATTTTACACGGATACGATATGGTTTTTTGAGCACCGCTATCCGGCAGGTTACAAGAGTTACAGCAAGACGAAGCCTATTCGCTTTGAGGAGTTCAAACCCGAGCAGGATTGGTGGGGTACCGAGGACAACGACTTTTCGGATCGCGTGGAAAGCGAATTCGCGTGGAAAGTGGATTTCAAGACCAAGCGCGAGCGGGCGGAAGCTTCGGCCAAGCCTCACTGGGATCGCGCTGAGGCACTAAACAACGAGGCAGCCGCGCTTGAGCACCACGCCCGCGACCTACGCGAGTCCCTTAGAGGTCTGACGGGTGAGCGGCGACGCAAGGCCACGGAAGACGATATCGACATACTGCGCGCACAGGCAGACGGCTTACGCCTAAAGGCTCGGGACGCCCAGGCTGCGGGCGACCGAATCTACTGGCCGATCTACAACCTGGATCTGAAGAACCCCGCCAAGCAGGAAGATGAAAGTGACGACCCTGACGTGCTTCTGGAGCGGTATAGGGCCCTTCTAGGTCAGATCGAAGAAACCGAAAACCTTCTAAAGAGTGAACTGGCAGCCGCACTGGCGCATCATTTCGTTGATGAGGAAATTTGATGGACGCCCGGCAATTCTTGGCGGAGTTTGGACATATCTCAGACGCACCGCAGGGCGTGGAGCGGTTGCGCGAATTGATTCTCTCTCTGGCGTTCAAGGGTGATCTCTGCCCCAACTCGTCTCAGTCGGCCGATTCGCTCCTTCGCTCGATCGGGGATCAACGAGAACTGTTAAATGCTGAGACGCGCAACCAGCGGCTGACAAGACAAGACTTGCTGCTGCGCTGCTCAAATGGCCCATTTCGCATTCCAGAGAACTGGAGATGGGCGAGCTTAAGTACCGTTGGCCACACGTGGGGGCAGAAGAAACCAGATGGCAAATTCAGCTATATTGACGTCTCATCGATCGATAATAAGACTGGTAAGATATCGAGCAGACTAGAACTTATCGAGCCGCAATCCGCTCCAAGTCGAGCAAGAAAGATTGTCAGGACAGGAACGATAATTTATTCAACTGTTCGCCCATATCTTTTGAATATTGCGATCATTGATCGCGAATTCGAATTTGAGCCCATTGCTAGCACAGCGTTTGCGGTTGTGCATCCGTGGGAGGGCGTTGAGCTTCGCTATCTCTACCATTATCTGCGTAGCCCGTGGTTCATTAAATATGTCGAGGCGGTTCAAATCGGCATGGCTTATCCAGCTATTAGCGATGAGAAGTTCTATTCGGGTCTCGTCCCTCTGCCCTCACCTGAAGAACAATCACACATAGTTGCCAAAATTGATGAGCTGATGGCTCTGTGCGATACGCTCGGAGGGCAACGTGAAGCGGGCCACAAGCTGAAGGTCACCTTGCGCCAGACAACCCTACAGGCTGTTGCGGCTTCTACCGGCCCGCGCGAACTGCAAACTACCTGGGGGCGCCTTGAAGCAAATTTCGGGCGGTTGTTCCGTTCGGCAGAGGACGTCCACCATCTTCGAGACATGATTTTTGATCTCGCGCTGAGAGGGACCTTTTTGCCCGGGTCTTTAGCGGACGGGTTTGGCGAACGATCAAGCGGGAAGCTCGCTCCTCTACCGATAGGTTGGGAATGGAAGCCTTTAGCTAAGCTTTCGGAATGCATAACCAGCGGGTCGCGGGGCTGGAAAGCGTACCTTGCCAACGCAGGAGACATTTTCATTCGCTCGCAGGATATCAGGAATGATGCCCTGATTCTGGAGAACCCGGCATATGTCATTCTGCCGGAAAAGACGGAAGGCAAACGAACTTTGGTCCGGCAGTATGATTTGCTGCTAACGATTACAGGAGGCAATGTTGGCAAGTGCGCAGTGGCACCAAACTTATCAAACGATGCTTACGTAAGCCAGCATGTTGCTCTGATTTGGCTGAAAGATCCAGGCCTATCCGAATTCATCCACTTCTGGATGATCAATGCCTTCGGAGGGCGAGGATTATTGGCGCGATACATCTATGGCGACAAACCAGGGCTTAATCTCGCTCAAGTCGGTAGCGTCTTGATTCCAATTCCAACCGCAACGGCGATGCCTAAATTGCTCGATCACCTTAGATTGTTCCAACGAATGTGTGATCGCCTATCCCAGCAGTTGACCGACCAGAAGACGTTGGCTGCCGCGTTAGCCGCCGCCGCAATTGCCAGTGTGGCTGGAGTTGCCATCGACCACGCCGAGGAAGAAGCCGTGAAAGCTCCACAAACCGAACTGATTTCGATGCTGCATTTAGGCGAGATGCCTCACGTCAGGTTTCAGGCGCCGCTAGCCGGCCTGCTGGCTCGTCAACATGGTGAGATGTCGGCACGCGATCTATGGCAGCGTTTCGGAGGTGAGATCGACGCCTTCTATGCACAGCTCAAGGCCGAGGTTGACCAGGGATGGATTAGAGAGCCTAGCGTTGCCGAGATGCTCGAAAAACAAACGGACTCCGAGGCAGCCTGAGCATGCAACTGCTACATTTGGCACTGCCATGCTTTCGGAACCTAAGCGGCGTGATGATGGATTTTGCTACGCAGTTCGGCTTCACGGAAGCCGGAATAGGTGAGTTACCGAAGCCGATTTGCAGCCATGTGCTGATCGGGCAGAACGGGGTTGGCAAGTCCAACCTGATCGAAGCGCTGATCACGATCTTCCGCGATATTGACTTGGATCGCAACGCGACCTTCGACTACACGCTTGCCTACAACATTCGTGGCCGGGTCGTCCGGGTCCAGGCTGACATCGCTAGGCAGAAGCGTCCATTCGTCTGGGTGGACGGAGAGGCAGAATTGCAGGGCTTTCTGCTGAAGAATTGCGAGTTGTTACCGTCGCACCTATTCGCCTACTATTCAGGTCGTAACGATCGTATTGAAGCTTTGTTTCAGGAGCACCAACGTCGGTTCAATAGACGGCAGGAGATCGTGGCCGAGGAGGTGCTGCCAGCAGAGCTGCTGGAGAATTCTAGGGGCAATGATTCTGATATCCGTGCCATTGAGGAAGCGAAGATGCGCGCGCAAAGCCGCCTGCGGCACTTGGGCGATGATCGATTGCGTCGGCTATTCTACTGTCGTGGTGGCCATAGCCAGCTAGTCCTGCTGGCCTGTCTGCTTTCGGACGACGTCGTGTTTCAAAAGGTTCTCATGAACCTCCACATCGAGTCGCTCGAGTCCGCCCTTTTTGTGCTGAAGGAGCCGCACCGGCTGCGCGAGAGGCGCCGCAATGGCAAATTTGATGAAACTGACCTGAACGAAGGCGACCCTCGCTTTTGGTATGCGCGCGGTAATGTGGTGAGCGAATTCCTTGATAAGCTCTGGCAGGTGGCGTGGGCGCCGATCGAGCAAGAGGCCACCAAACAGATCGATTTCCGGGGCCGCACGGAACGGCAGAAACAGCTCTACCTCTTTGTGCCCAGCCAGGACAAACTCAAGCAACTTGGTGAACTGGTCGGCGGCACTGACAGCTTCTTCCGCTATGCCGAGGGCGCATACATCGGCGATCTGATTGATGAGGTCCGCATTACTGTTAAGAAGCGCGATGAGCACGGCGGGAAGGTCAGCTTCACGCAGCTTTCCGAGGGTGAGTTGCAGATGCTGACCGTGCTGGGTCTCATGCGCATCACCCGCGAAGACCACTGCCTGTTCCTTCTGGACGAACCCGACACTCACCTGAACCCGATCTGGAAGCTGCGCTACTTCGACGACATCGAAGGCGTCCTGACTTCGGATGAGGGCCGGATGGTGCAGGGTGAGTTGCAAATTCTTATCACCACCCACGACCCGATGATGGTTGGCAGCCTCAAGCGGGAGCAAGTGCACATCCTCCGCCGGGAGGGCGACCGAACCGTGGTGGACGTGCCCGATGAGCATCCGCAGGGCATGGGCGTGACCGGTTTGCTTAAGAGCGATCTGTTCGGTCTGTCATCCACGTTGGATGTCGAAACCGAACGGCGCTTGTTTCGCCGCAACGAGTTGTTCGTGAAGTCGCCGCGAAAGCCGGCGGAGGAGGCCGAACTAACCCGCTTGTCAGCCGAACTGGCCGATCTGGGCTTTTCGACTGCCGATTTCCGTGACCCGGATTACGCACTCTTCGTTCGCAAAATGGCGCAGCATCGCAAGTTCCGTCAGCCGACGCTTACGCCGGAAGAACGCGCCGAACAGGATCGGATTGCAGACGAGATCATCAAGCAAATCTTGCACGCGAAGGCCGACCAGTGATCTTCATAGACTTGGAGCACAAGCGCCCCACCGACACCAACATTCCGGATTGGACGCCCTGGACGCAGGTGCAGTGGGATGCCTGGCTGGCTAAATCCAAGCAGCTGAAGGCCGAGTTAGCGGTGCTTGATGCAACCGGGAAGCGCGCGGAGCGCGATGCGTTAATCGATGCTAATAGTAGTCACTGGAGCGTTCTGAAGCCTTGGTTGTTGGCTCTGTCAGGCGGCAAATGTTGGTTTTCTGAAACCCGCAATCTGTATGTGCACTATGACGTTGAACACTTCCGGCCAAAAAAGGAAGCTAAGGCATTAGATGGGACGGTGCGCGACGGTTATTGGTGGCTTGCCTTTGATTATATGAACTTTCGGGTGTGCGGCAATGTTGGTAACCGAAAGAAGGGCGGCTGGTTTCCATTGAAACCCGGTTCGCTTTGTTCGACCTATACTGAGCCGTGCGAAGAATTTGAATCCCGCTACCTGCTGGATCCGACTGACCCTTACGAAGTGTCCTTGATCTCCTTCGATGAGGAGGGCAAGGCCGTGGCGGTGCCCGGTGCATCCAACTGGGAAAAGGAACGCGTAACCGAGACCGTCAAGCGGCTGAAGCTCAATGAACATGTACCACTGGCCGAGGCTCGTCGAAAGGTTTGGCAGCAGGTCGATGGCCTGATCGCGGACTTCCTCACGGCGAAGGCCCGGACTACCAACAATCCGGCTGCGGGTATGAAACTTAAGCAAATTGGGACGCAGATTTATGAGCTGACCCGCCCTACCGCTGAACTCTCGTCAGTCGCTCGCTGGTTTGTCGTTTTACGGAACGATCCGCAACTCACAAGGCTAGTGTGATGAATCGCAGCGGGAGCCGCAGATACGCAGGATGACGCCTTCCTCGTCGCGGGGTTCCAAGGGAAGCGGCCTGGCGAACGCAGCCGGTGATCGGCTCCTGATCTGACGCCCGTTGCTCATGTATATAAGGAAGCGAATGGACCTTGATCGGTCCAATCATCTAATGGCCGCACCGCCCATGGCCTCCGTGGGGAACTTTGTCGATGGCGCGGTCTAAAGGAGGCCGAGCGCGGACAGTTACATACCGAAGTCAGTGTCTGCTTCGTTGCGTCGAGCATCCGCAACCGGACAGAACGCTTCGGCCGAGATCGACCGCTTGGCTTTGGGCCGGCCACAGGACCACGTGCTCTGTTGGGGCCACTTCGCAAATCGAGCCATCGGACTTCAACCCGAATTGATCATGGCGGGCCCGGTGAGCGTGCAAAAGGACCGACTACGCCAGATTGCGCCGCCGATTGCTTCCACCACGCTTCCAAGTCGATAGAACAAACAGCAAGGCGTCCGCCCCAGGCGGAGGTTAATCTATTGTTTAAGTTGAGATAATTTTGGTTGCGGGGGCAGGATTTGAACCTGCGGCCTTCAGGTTATGAGCCTGACGAGCTACCGGGCTGCTCCACCCCGCGCCGGTGGTGGGTAGGGTCTCAAGTGGAGAACCAAAAAGTAAGGGTGGATTGGAAGACCTGGCGGCGACCTACTCTCCCGTGCCTTAAGACACAGTACCATGGGCGCTGGGGGTTTTCACGGCCGAGTTCGGGATGGGATCGGGTGCGGGCCCCCCGCCAAAGCCACCAGGTCGTCCAATCCACCCTGTGCGGCCTGCCTTTGGGGCAAGCCCTGCGGACAGGGTGCATCGAGGTTCCGGTGTGTGTGTTTCGAATGTGCGGTGCGTTTCCCCGGACGGTTATCCGGGGATGATTTCCATGCATGGTGTTGCCCTTGATGGAGCAACGGTATCGAGCCGATCGGGCGATTAGGACCGGTTAGCTGAGGACGTTACCGTCCGTACACATCCGGCCTATCGACGTGATGGTCTATCACGGCCCTCGGGGAGATCTGGTTTTGAGGTGGGTTTCCCGCTTAGATGCTTTCAGCGGTTATCCCGTCCACACATAGCTACCCGGCGGTGCCACTGGCGTGACAACCGGTGCACCAGAGGTATGTTCATCCCGGTCCTCTCGTACTAGGGACAAATCCTCGCAAATCTCCTTCACCCACGGCAGATAGGGACCGAACTGTCTCACGACGTTCTAAACCCAGCTCACGTACCACTTTAATCGGCGAACAGCCGAACCCTTGGGACCTGCTCCAGCCCCGGGATGTGATGAGCCGACATCGAGGTGCCAAACCTCCCCGTCGATGTGGACTCTTGGGGGAGATCAGCCTGTTATCCCTAGAGTACCTTTTATCCGTTGAGCGATGGCCCTTCCACGCGGGACCACCGGATCACTATGGCCGACTTTCGTCTCTGCTCGAGCTGTCACTCTCGCAGTCAGGCGGGCTTGTGCCATTGCACTCAGCAGCCGATGTCCGACCGGCCTGAGCCCACCATCGCGCGCCTCCGTTACTATTTGGGAGGCGACCGCCCCAGTCAAACTGTCCACCATGCAGGGTCCCGGACCGGGCTGACCGGTCTCGGTTAGACATCAGAAGAGCTCAGGGTGGTATTTCAAGGTTGGCTCCACCCAAGCTAGCGCCCGGGCTTCAAAGCCTCCCACCTATCCTACACAGCTCTCTCCTAATGCCACTGCAAAGCTACAGTAAAGGTTCATAGGGTCTTTCCGTCTGACCGCGGGTACCCCGCATCTTCACGGGGAATTCAATTTCGCTGAGCCGATGCTGGAGACAGTGGGGAAGTCGTTACGCCATTCGTGCAGGTCGGAACTTACCCGACAAGGAATTTCGCTACCTTAGGACCGTTATAGTTACGGCCGCCGTTTACCGGGGCTTCAATTCGGTGCTTGCACACCTCCTCTTAACCTTCCGGCACCGGGCAGGCGTCAGACCCTATACGTCGTCTCTCGACTTCGCAGAGCCCTGTGTTTTTACTAAACAGTCGCTACCCCCTGCTCTGTGCCACCTGCCCGAGGTTGCCCTCGAACAGGTCTCGCTTATCCCGAAGTTACGCGAGCAATTTGCCTAGTTCCTTCAGCATCGTTCTCTCAAGCGCCTTGGTATGCTCTACCAGTCCACCTGTGTCGGTTTCGGGTACGGTCTATACGCTGGAGCTATTTCCCGGAACCACTTCGCAGCACGGACAATCCGATAAGTCCGCACCAAAGCCATGATTCGTCACTTCCAGCAGGCCGGGGAATATTAACCCCGTTCCCATCGACTACGGCTTTCGCCCTCGCCTTAGGGGCCGGCTCACCCTGCGCGGATTAACCTTGCGCAGGAACCCTTGGACTTTCGGCGACAGAGTTTCTCACTCTGTTTGTCGCTACTCATGTCAGCATTCGCACTTCCGATACCTCCACACCCCCTCACGGGTAGTGCTTCGCAGGCTTACGGAACGCTCCGCTACCGCTCATCTTGCGATGAACCCGCAGCTTCGGTAGATGGCTTGAGCCCCGTTACATCTTCGGCGCAGGATTTCTTATTTAGACCAGTGAGCTATTACGCTTTCTTTAAAGGATGGCTGCTTCTAAGCCAACCTCCTGGTTGTTTTGGAATTCCCACATCCTTCACCACTTAGCCATCATTTGGGGACCTTAGCTGGCGGTCTGGGCTGTTTCCCTCTCGACGACGGACCTTAGCACCCGCCGTCTGTCTGCCACGCTATACGCCTCGGTATTCGGAGTTTGGTTAGGTTTGGTAAGTCTTTGGGACCCCCTAGCCCATCCAGTGCTCTACCCCCGAGGGTAAACACATGACGATCTACCTCAATAGATTTCGCGGAGAACCAGCTATTTCCGAGTTTGATTGGCCTTTCACCCCTAGCCACAGCTCATCCCCGACTTTTTCAACAGGCGTGGGTTCGGCCCTCCAGTGCGTGTTACCGCACCTTCAGCCTGGCCATGGCTAGATCACTCGGTTTCGGGTCTTCCGCCCGCGACTGAACGCCCTGTTCAGACTCGCTTTCGCTCCGCCTACGCCTACCGGCTTAAGCTTGCCGCGAACGGAAACTCGCTGACCCATTATACAAAAGGTACGCCGTCACACCAAAAGGTGCTCCGACTGCTTGTAGGCATCCGGTTTCAGGTCTCTTTCACTCCCCTTTAGGGGTGCTTTTCACCTTTCCCTCACGGTACTTGTTCGCTATCGGTCACCAGGGAGTATTTAGGCTTGGAGGGTGGTCCCCCCATGTTCAGACAGGATTTCACGTGTCCCGCCCTACTCAAGGATTTTCCGACATTTACGCATACGGGGCTATCACCCGCTATGGCTGCACTTTCCAGAGCATTCTGCTTATCTTCGAAAAACCACTGGCCTGTTCCGCGTTCGCTCGCCACTACTG
>CAWCOW010000001.1:0-702500 GCA_963797305.1 uncultured Alphaproteobacteria bacterium | reverse complement strand
CTCCTTCTCGGCGCGCGCATGAAGCTGCTTTTCCACCAGCGGGGTCAGCACCCAGCCGGGGCAGATCGCGGTGACGGTGATGCCGGCGTTGGCCAGTTCGATCGCCGCCACCTTGGTCAGTCCGAGAACCCCGTGCTTGGCGGCGACATAGGCAGCCTTCTGCGGGCTGGCCACCAGGCCGTGCGCGGAGGCGACATTGATGATCCGGCCCCAGCCTTTCGCCTTCATGCCCGGGATCGCGGCCTTCATGCCGTGAAACACCGCCGACAGGTTGATGGCGATGATCGCGTCCCAGCGCTCGTCGGGGAAATCCTCCACCGCGGCGGTGTGCTGGATGCCGGCATTGTTCACCAGGATATCGACCGAACCGTGCGCCTTCGCCGCCTCGGCGACCATGGCGGCGATCTGCTCGGGCTTGCTGATGTCGGCGCCGCTGTAGCTGACCCTGACGCCGTGGGCGCCGGCGAGCTCGGCGCGCAGGGCTTCGATCTGCGCCGCGTCGCCGAAGCCGTTCAGCACGATGTCCGCCCCGGCGCCGGCGAGGGCGCGGGCAATGCCGAGACCGATGCCGCTGGTCGATCCGGTGACGAGGGCGACTTTTCCTTTGAGACTCATCGTTCCATCCTTTCCACCCGGGGCGCCGGCATGGCGCGCCGCGTCCATTTTGTCCTTGGGGTGCAGCGCACCATCGGACGCGAAGGGTCGTGTAGAGCGCCGGAGGCCGGATATCCAGCCGTATTACCGGCGCGGGAGATGCCGACCGTCACGGCGCGGCGGCGACGGGGGAGAGGGCTTGGCGCGTCATGTTTCCAGCACCGCTTCGCCCCGCGCGCCGCCGCCCCGCCCGCCGCACTTGAACCCCTTAACGCGAAACCGTATTCAGCGGCCATGCCTCCCACCCAAGCTGAAATCGACACCGCCGACGCCAACGCGCGCGCATGGACATGGCCGCATCCGGGCGACCTGGCCATCGGAACGGATCGCCACCGCGACGCCGCCTGCCAGATGTTCCGCGACACCTTCAATCCCTACAAGCCATCGGTCATCGAATGGCCGAAGCTGGAGCCCGAGGCGCTCACCCGGCTCACCGGCCTGCCGATATGGGACATCGCGGTGACCACCGAGGACAAGGCCCGCGCCCGCATGATGGCCTACAGCCACTCGATCGAGGATCCGATCTGGCGCCACGCCATCGGCCGCAACGGCTGGGAGGAAGGCCGCCACCGCGAGGTGCTGTCCGACCTCGTCGCCAGCTACGGCATCAAACTGGCGACGGAGGAGCCGGACGTGCCGCCGACAGATCCGGAATGGGGCTACCTGGTGACGGGATATTCCGAGTGCATCGACAGCTTCTTCGCCTTCGGCCTGTTCGAACTCGCCCGCCGGTCCGGCTTCTTCCCCGAGGCGCTGGTGGATACGTTCGAACCGGTGATCCAGGAGGAAGCCCGCCACATCCTGCTGTTCGCCAACTGGCTGGCCTGGCACCGCAAGCGGCTCGGGCTCTGGCAGCGCATCCGCTTCGAATGGCGGGTGATGCGGACCTGGATCTTCCTGGCGCGGGAGCGAATCGGGCTGGCAAAGGACCTGGACGGCGGCGCGCCAGCCCCCGACAACAACTTCACCTTGACCGGCAGCAAATCGGTCAGCGACATGGACATCAGCCCGCTGGGCCTGATGGCGATCTGCCTGAGCGAGAACGACCGCCGCTTCGCCGGCTACGACCCGCGCCTGCTGCGGCCCACCACCACGCCGGCACTGGCTCGTTTCGCGGTGCGGGTCGGGCGGCTGTTGCGGATCACCTAGGCGACGCCCAAGATTGGGCGAATCAGACGGTCCAGGTTGAACCGTCATGGCCCGGCTTGTCCGGGCCACCTATGTCAGCGCGTGCCGCGACAGGTGGCCCGAACAAGCCGGGCCATGACGGTTTGACGAAGCCGCCGGGGCCGAAGCGCAAATTGTCCGACGACGCCTTGGAGCGAGGCGGAACACGCTTTCGTTTTCCGGTGTTCAAACACGCCAAAAGCGGCCATAATCCGCTAACAGCCTGATGGCAGAAACCGTGTGATGATCGCTTCGTCCTTGCTCCTTACGCGCCGAACCGCGGCCGCCCTCGCGCTCTGTGCCGCGATGACCGGATGGGCCGCAGCACCCGCTCAGGCCTGGGTCCGCTTTGGAGTCGGCGTCGGTGTTCCGTTCTACGGTCCGGGGTTCTACCCCGCGCCGTATTATTACCCGCCGCCGGTCTATTATGCCCCGCCGCCGGTGTATTATGCGCCGCCGCAGACCTACGTGCCGGCGCCCCAGGCCGGTGCCGGGCAGATGTGCTACGCGTCGCCTTACACCTGTCCGATGGACCGCCCGGTCCCGTCCGGAGCCGGCTGCTATTGCCTCGGCAATGGCGGTCAAAGGGTCTGGGGACGCGCCAACTGATGGCGCCGGGCCGCCCCCGGCCCGATCCCTCCGGACAAGCGAAAACCGCGCCATCCGCTGCCGATTCGGAACAAGCTGGTGCCGCAACCTCCTTCGACAAGCCCGCGCCGATAGAAGACTATGCGCTGATCGGCGATTGCCATACCGCGGCGCTGGTCAGCAAACAGGGCTCGATCGACTGGCTGTGCTGGCCACGGTTCGACAGCCCGGCCTGCTTCGCCGCCCTGCTCGGTGGCCCCGGCAACGGGCGCTGGCACATCGCCCCCGCCGCGCCGCCCGCGCGGATCACCCGGCGCTATTTGCCCGGCAGCATGATCCTGGAAACCCTGTTCGAGACGCCGTCCGGCTCGGTCGCGCTGATCGACTTCATGGCGGTGGAAAAGTGTTCGCTGGTCCGCATCGTCGAAGGCCGCACCGGCGCGGTCGAGATGCGCTTCGACCTGGCGCTGCGGTTCGAGTACGGCTCCGCCATTCCCTGGGTCACCCGGCTCAACCACGGCAGCGGCATCCGGGCGATCGCCGGCCCCGAGCAGGTGGTGCTGCACAGCGACGTCAAGCTGCACGGCCGCGCCATGACCACGGTCGCCACGTTCACCGCGGAAGCCGGCAAGCGCACGCGCTTCGTGCTGACGCGGGCAGCCTCGCATCTCGACATCCCGGTGCCCCCGAACGCCGATGAGGCGCTCGACGACACCGACGCCGCCTGGAGTTCCTGGACCGGCCGCTGCAAGTATCACGGCCGCTACCGGGAGCAGGTGCAGCGCTCGCTGCTGACCCTGAAGGCACTCAGCTACTACCCGACCGGAGGCATCGTCGCCGCGCCCACGACTTCCCTGCCGGAGCAGCCCGGCGGGTCGCGGAACTGGGACTACCGGTTCTGCTGGCTGCGCGATGCCACCTTCACCTTGCTGGCGCTTATGCATGCGGGATACCGCGAGGAAGCGCAGGCCTGGGGCGCCTGGCTGCGCCGCAGCGTCGCCGGTTCGCCGTCGCAATTGCAGACCCTGTACGGCATCGGTGGCGAGCGCTGGGTGCAGGAGTGGGAGGTGCCGTGGCTGTCCGGCTACCAGGGCGCCAGCCCGGTGCGCGTCGGCAACGCCGCGAGCACGCAGTTGCAGCTCGACGTCTACGGCGAACTGATCGACGCGATCTATCAGGAGACCGCGCTCGGCCTCGTGCCGTCGTCGAAAAGCTGGGAATTGCAGCGGGCGCTGATGCTGCACCTGGAACGGATCTGGGAACAGCCCGACGAAAGCATCTGGGAGGTGCGGGGCGGCGCGCAGAATTTCACCTTCTCCAAGGCGATGGTCTGGGTCGCCGTGGACCGCTCGATCCGCGCAGCGGAACAGTTCAACCAAGCCGCGCCGCTGGAGCGCTGGCGGGCGCTGCGCACCCGGATTCACGACACCGTCTGCCGGGAAGGCTTCAATGAAAGCCGCAACAGCTTCGTGCAGTATTTCGGCGGCGACACCCTGGACGCCAGCCTGCTGCTGCTACCGCTGGTCGGCTTCCTGCCGCCGGAGGACCCGCGAATCCGCTCGACAGTGGAGGCTATCGGCCGCGATCTGATGGTGGACGGCCTGATCCGTCGCTACCGCACCGACGAAACCGCCGACGGGCTGCACGGCAATGAGGGCGTCTTCCTCGCCTGCAGCTTCTGGTATGTCGATAACCTGGTGCTGCAGGGGCGGATGCAGGAAGCGCGGGAGATGTTCGCCCGGCTGCTGGCGCTGGCCAACGATGTCGACCTGCTGGCGGAGGAGTACGATCCGGTTGGCAAGCGCCAACTCGGCAATTTCCCGCAGGCGTTTTCCCACCTCGCGCTGATCAACAGCGCACTGAACCTGGACACGCATGAGGGGCCGGCGGAACAGCGCAGCCAGGGCGGCGACCCCATCGCCAGCGCATACTGACGGCCTGCGGCGGACGCCACAGCGTTCGTTCCGGCGGCATCAGTCCCGCGCGGGGATCAGAACCTCCAGCGCCACCGACATCCTGTCGAACATCATCGTCCGGCCCATCGTCGGCTGCACGATGATCCCGTCGGCGGACCGCCATATCGTCCAGCGCGGGTGCGCGCTGGCGCCGTAGGACAGTCTGACCAGTTCCTCGAACTCATCGCGCTCGGAGGCGGCGTCGAGGTCGATCGTCATGCGGAGATTGTGGTAGTCGGCCCAAGCCTGAGCCATCAGGAGATCGGGGATTTCGAAGGAAAGACCAGTCGGCGTCTGTACGGACGTGCGGGGTAATTGCACCGGAGTCTCCATTGCGCGGCCGATCGGCGCCGACGCGTTCACGTTTAAGTGATACCTTGCATCAGGCCGCCTCGGGCACGCAATCGATTTGTTTCGATAGGAATATTTCTGGAACGAGCCTCTGAGGCCGGTTCATCGTGTTTTCCATCTCAACCTCACAGGCATTTGATAACTGGCGCGTTAACCCTGAAGTCCTTAGTATTTCGCATTATTTATGATATCGGATTTATTCCGTCAAATTGTTACCCGTGGCCGATGAATAACAAATCCGTTATCGCACCGTAGCTCGCGGTTATTTGATTCAAGTTGGCGTGCGATCACCACTCTGTCATTGTGATCTCTCGAACGGAGGACCCCGATGGCACAGGCAACCATGCAAGTCGGATTTGCGTCTGATCGCGGGCAAACGGCGGATCATGCGGCAGTCCACCGCCCGATGTTCGCGCGCGGGCTGATCATCGCCGTCGCCCTGTCGCTGCCGCTCTGGGCGGCGCTGATCTATTGCGCGGCGCGGCTGCTCTAAGACCCCTCAGCCCCGCCCCGACTCCGCCACCGGATACCGAATCGCCGCCCGCCGGCCGGCCAAGCGCTCCAGCGCGAGATAGACCACCGGAGTCGTGTACAGCGTCAGCATCTGCGACACGATCAGGCCGCCGGCAATGGCGATCCCCAGCGGACGCCGCATCTCCGCCCCGGTGCCCCACGACAGTGCCAGCGGCAGCGCACCCAGCAGCGCCGCCAGCGTGGTCATCGTTATCGGCCGGAACCGCTCCAGGCAGGCGGCGTGAATCGCCTCGAACGGCGCCTTGCCGTATTGCCGCTCCTGCTCCAATGCGAAGTCCACCATCAGGATGGCGTTCTTCTTGACGATCCCCATCAGCAGAATAATGCCGATGATCCCCATGATCGACAGGTCGCTGCCGGTCAGCCACAGCGCCAGCAGCGCCCCCAGCCCCGCCGCCGGCAGAGTCGAGATGATCGTCAGCGCGTGCAGCAGGCTCTCGTACAGCACCCCCAGCACGATATAGATCGAGATGAACGCCGCCCCGATCAGCAGCGGCTGCGTCGCCAGCGACTTCTGCAGGAACAGCGCATTGCCGGCGAATTCCGTGCGCACGTCCTCCGGCATCCGCAGATCGAGGCTCGCCTTCTCGACAGCCTCAACGCCCACGCTCTCCGGCGTCCCTGGCGCCAAATTGAAACTGAGCGACGCCGCCGCATACGGCCCGCGATGCCGCACCGCGAGCGCCGACGTCGTCCGCTCGAACCGCGCCACCGCCGACAGCGGCACCTGCTTGCCCCCCGCCGCGCCGACATACAGCCGATCCAGCATCGAGGGATCGGCCTGCAGCTTCGGATCGATCTCCAGCACCACCTTGTACTGATTGCGCTGCGCATAGATCGTCGAGACCTGGCGCTGCGAGTAGGCGTTGGTCAGCGCGTTGTCGATGTCGGCGATGGCGACGCCCAGCCGCGCGGCGGCATCCCGGTCCACCGTCACGTCAACCTCCGGGCCGCCGTTGTCCTGATCGCAGTAGACATCGACGATTCCCGGCGTCTGCTTGAGCCGATCCTGTAGTGCAACCGACCAGTAGCGCATCTTGGCCAGGTCCCGGCTGATCAGCACGTATTGGTATTGCGACCCGCCCTGCTGGCCGCCGCCGCGCAGATCCTGGGCGGAATAAAGGAAGGTCTGCACGCCGTTCACCCGCGCCAGCGCGGGGCGCAGGCGATCGATCACCTGGTCGGAGGAAACGTGGCCACGTTGCGCCAACGGCCTCAGGCTGATCGTCATCCAGCCACGGTTCAGCGACGCCCAGCCGTTGGCGACCCCGACGGTCGAGGACACCGACTCGATCGCCGGGTCGCTCAGCAGCACATCGACCGCCTCGCGCTGCTTATCCTGCATGGCAGCGAACGAAATATCCGGATCGGCCACCGTCACCCCCTGCAGGATTCCGGTGTCCTGCTGCGGCATGAAGCCTTTCGGCACCACCCCGTACATCCGTATCGTCAAGACAACGGTCAGCAGCGTGATCAGCAGCATGAACGCGCGGTGCGCCAGCGCCCAGCCGAGGGTGCGGGCATAGAACGACTCCACCGCACCCAGCACCCGGTCGATCGCGCGCCACGCCAGCCCGTGGCCCCCCTTCGGCTCTGCCACCGACATGTAGCGTCCGCAGATCATCGGCGTCAGCGTTAAGGACACCAGCGCCGAAATCGCGATCGCCATCGTCAAGGTCATGGCGAACTCGTGGAACAGCCGCCCGAGGATGCCGCCCATGAAGATCAGCGGGATGAATACAGCGACCAGCGAGACGCTGATCGACATCACTGTAAAGCCAATCTGCCGGGAGCCGGCGATCGCGGCCTGCAACGGCGGCATGCCGCGCTCGGCGTGGCGGACAATGTTCTCGATCATCACGATCGCATCGTCGACGCAGAAGCCCACCGACACGGTCAGCGCCATCAGGGAGAAGTTGTCGATCGTGTAGCCCATGAACCACATGCCGGCGAGCGTCCCGCTGATCGACAGCGGCACCGTCACCGCCGCCGCCAGGGTCGGGATCAGCCGGCGCATGAAGATCAGCACCACCATCAGCACCAGCGCGATGGTGATCAGCAGCGTCCATTGAATGTCGGTGACCGAGGCGCGGATTGTCGTCGTGCGGTCGGAAATGACCGAAAGCTGAATGTCCGGGGGCAGCCAGCGCAGCAACTGCGGCAGCAGCGCCTTCAGCCCGTCCACCGTATCGATGGCATTGGCCCCGGCCTCTTTTGTAATAGTCAGCAGGATCGCCGGCTGCTTGCCGTCCCACGCGGCGAGGCGGGTATTGGCGGTGCCGTTCACCACGCTGGCGACGTCGGACAGGCGCAGGATCGCGCCGTTCGCGGTCTTCAGCACCAGCGGCGCATATTGCCGCGCCTGCCACATCTGGCCGTTGATGCCGATGGTCTCGGCGCGGTCTGGTCCCTCGAAGCCGCCCACCGGCTCCAGCACGTTGGCATTGCGCACCGCGTTATAGACGTCCTGCCCGGACAGGCCGGCCGCCGCCAGCCGCACCGGATCGAGGCGGATGCGCACCGCCGGCTTCTCCGACCCGTTCACCTGGACCTGCGCCACCCCGGGCGCCTGCGACAGCCGCTGCGCCAGGATGGTGTCGGCCGCATCGTAGATCTGCGCGGTCGAGAGCGTCGCCGAGGACAGCGCGATGATCAGTATCGGCGCGTCGGCCGGGTTGAACTTCCGGTAATATGGCCGCGTCGGCAGGTCGCCGGGCAAATCCACCTCGGCGTTGTTGATCGCCGCTTCCACGTCGTGCGCGGCACCGTCGATATCGCGGTCGATATCAAACTGGATGACGATGCTGGTGTTGCCGACGGCCGAGGTCGAGGTGATCTCGGTGACGCCCGGGATTTGCCCGAGCCTCCGCTCCAGTGGCGCGGCGATGGAGTTGGCCATCGTCTCCGGATCGGCGCCCGGGCGTGCGGCGAAGACAACCATGGTGGGGATATCGACGCTGGGCAGCGAGGCGACCGGCAGGAAGCGGTAGGCGACCACGCCGGACAACATCAGGCCGATCGACAGCAGGATGGTCGCGACCGGGCGGGTGATGAAGAACGCCGAAAAATTCATGGCTGACCCGTGCGCAACCGGCCGTGGCGATTGCCGTTAGGACGGTTCATCCCGACCGAGAGGATCATATGCGTAACTTGCTGTCGATTATCGCCTGCGCCGCGATGCTGGCGGGTCTGGCCGCGTGCCACCAGGAAGGTCCGGCCGAGAAGGCCGGCCAAAGCCTCGATAACGCCGGGCAGAAGGTGCAGGACACACTGAACCCGCCCAAGGGTCCGGCGCAGTCCGCGGGCCGCTCGATCGATCGGGCGCTGGGGGACTGACACCGGCGCTTTCACGGACCATCCGATCAGCCGTAACAACCGCTTCCCAAAGGGGGTACAAAAGTCCTTCAATAGCAATAGCCACATGCACATGGCACAGTGGCGGGCCTGTTTCCGCGTAACGACGAGGGTTAGGGTCGGTCCTAACGCCCGCAAGTATAAATCAGGGAGGTCTGGATGCGCAGAGTGGTGTCTTTCGTTGCTGGCGCCGGAATGGCGATAGGCTTGGCCGCGTGCAGTCAGCCGCCGGCCAGCCGCAGCGCCGAACATGGCGCCGGGAATTTGCCTGGCCGTACCGAACTCGGCGCCGATCCCCGCCCCGGTTGACGCCGCGCGGGTATAGCCGCCAGCGCGTGACTGACGTCGGACCGGGCAAACCGCGCGCTCAGGATGCCAGACGGCGGTGGCCAGACTCGAAATACCAGTCGCGGCCCGCCGGTGTTGCGAACGCTCGAACGTGCTCTCCATGTTCCGGCGCCGACCAGTCCCAAAACCGCGTGTCTCCGATCGCCGCCTGCGCGGCGGAAACCGGCAAGGCGGTCTCCTCGGACTCGAACCGCGTGCCGGTGGAGATGGTAACGAGACCCTCGCGGCTGAGGTCCGAGAGCACCGCGATCAATTCTTCCACGCCCGGCGCGCCCGGCGTGGCCGCGAGTTCCCAAAGCCCGGTGGTATCATCCGTCGTCTGCGAGAGGATGCGTCTGCGAATATCGGTCGGTGTCATCCTGCGCCCTGATTGAGAATGGGGTTGCCAAGCAGCGGAACGAGATCGGAAACCTGACCCGACCTCCTTATACCAACGGCCGATGAGGGCGCCTCTTCCTGCCCACCGTCATGGCCCGGCTTGTCCGGGCCACCCCCGCCAGCACCTGCGGCGACAGGTGGCCCGGACAACCCGGGCCATGAAGGGGAGATGGGCTTAGTCACGCCTGAACGCCAGCCGCCCGGAACCGCTTCTTCAATCTCCGCCGCCGATCGGCCCCGAAGCGAACCGGGATTGTCGATGTCGATGCCCTGCACCGTCGTTTCACTCCGCCGCCGCCGGTTCCGCCGAACCGGCGAAGCGCAGCCTGATCCGCTCGAACGCCAGGTAGATCGCCGGAGTCGTATACAGCGTCAGGAACTGCGACAAAAGCAGGCCGCCGATGATCGTCACCCCCAGCGGATAGCGCAGCTCCGAACCCGCCCCGCGCTCCAGCACCAGCGGCAGCGCACCCAATAGCGCCGCCATCGTCGTCATCATGATCGGCCGGAACCGCAACAGGCACGCCTCCCGCATCGCGTCATGCGGCGACAGCCCGCGCGTCCGCTCCGCCTCGATGGCGAAATCCACCATCATGATGGCGTTCTTCTTCACGATGCCCATCAGCAGGACGATCCCGACCAGAGCCACCAGCGACAGGTCGATGCCGCAGATCATCAGCGCCAGCAGCGCGCCGATACCGGCCGAGGGCAAGGTGGACAGGATGGTCACCGGATGGATCCAGCTCTCATACAGCACGCCCAGCACGATATAGATCACCACCACCGCCGCCAGGATCAGCCACGGTTCGGCCGCCAGCGACGACTGGAACTCCGCCGCGTCGCCGGAGTAGCTGCCACTGATCGTCTGCGGCATGCCGATCTCCGTCTCCGCCCGCGCCACGGCCTTGACCGCGCTGCCCAACGAGTATGCGGGCGCCAGGTCGAAGCTGAGGGTGATCGCCGGAAACTGCTCCTGATGGCTGATCACCAGCGGGGCGGTGGTCCGCTCCACCCGGGCGATGGCCGACAGCGGCACCTGCGCATTGTTCAGTCCCGGCACCCGCAGCAGCCGCAGGCTGTCCGGATCGGCCTGCCAGCCCGGTTCGGCTTCCAGCACCACCCGATACTGGTTTGCCTGGCCGAAAATGGTGGAAATCTGCCGCTGCCCGAAGCCGTCGTACAGCGTGTCCTGGATCGCCTGCATCGACACGCCGAGCCGCATCGCGGCGTCGCGATCCACCGTGATGAAGGTGCGGAAGCCGTCGTCCTGCTGGTCGGTTGCGACGTCCCGCAGCTCCTGTAGGGACGCCAGCTTCTGCCGCAGCCGCGGCGCCCAGGTGGCGAGTTCGGCGGCGTCCGTATCCATCAGCGTATATTGATAAGGTGTGCGGCTGACCCGGGTGCCGATCTGGATGTCCTGCACCGGCTGGAAGAACGCGGTGATCCCGGGGATGCCGGCGATCGCCGCCTGCATCCGCGCAACGACGACATCCATCCGGTCGCGCTGGCCGACGGGCTTCAGCGCGATGGTCAGACGCCCGGTATTGGGCGTCGTGTTGATCGTCCCGGCGCCGACGAACGACACCACGCCGGTGACAGCCGGATCCTGCCGGATGATCTCCGCCATCCGGGTCTGCATCTCCGCCAGCTTCGGGATCGAGGCGCTTTGCGCCGCCTCGGTCACCGCCAGCACCACGCCGGTATCCTGGCGCGGCAGAAACCCCTTCGGCACGATCGCGTACAGCCCGAGTGTGCCGAACAGCGTCAGCACCCCGACGGCCAGCACGAAGCGCTGGTGCCGGAAGCTCCAGTCCAGCGTGCGGCGGTAGCCGGCAAGCAGGCGGTCGAAGCCGGCTTCGCTGATTCGCGCCAGGACCCCCGGCTTGGCTTCCGGCTTCAGCAGCCGCCCGCACATCATCGGCGTCAGGGTCAGCGATATCACGGCGGAGACGATCACCGCGACCGACAGGGTAACCGAGAACTCCTTGAACAGCCGCCCGACGACACCGGTCATGAACAGCAGCGGGATGAACACCGCGATCAGCGAGACCGTCAGCGAGACGATGGTAAAGCCGATCTGCGCGGCGCCGCGGAAGGCGGCTTCCAGAGGCGGCACGCCGCGCTCGATATAGCGCACGACGTTCTCGATCATGACGATGGCGTCGTCGACCACGAACCCGGTGGCGATGGTCAGCGCCATCAGCGACAGGTTGTCCACGCCGTAGCCCAGCAGATGCATGATCCCGAAGGTGCCGATCAGCGACAGCGGCAGGGCGACGGCGGGAATGAAGGTGGCGCGGGCGCTGCGCAGGAAGACGAAGATCACCAACACGACCAGCACGACGGACATCACCAGCGTGTACTGCACGTCGCGGACCGAGGCGCGGATCGTCTCGGTGCGGTCGGTCACGATCGATATCCGGATGCCGGACGGGATGCCCTTGCGCAGGCGGGGCAAAGCCTCCTTCAGCGCTTCCACCGTTTGAACGATGTTGGCGCCGGGCTGGCGCTGGATATCCAGCACCACGGCCGGGGTGCCGTCAAAAGTGGCGCCGACGCGGTCGTTCTCGACCCCTCCGATAACGCTGCCCACGGCGGACAGCCGCACCGGGGCGCCGTTGCGCCAGGCGACCACCAGGTTCTGGTAGGCGGCGGCATCGACCAACTGGTCGTTGGCGCCCAGCGCGAAGGACTGCCGCGGCCCGTCGAATCCGCCCTTCGCGCCGTTGACGTTGGCGGCGGCGACGGCGGTGCGCACGTCCTCCATCGCCAGGCCGTAGGCCGCCAGCCGCGCCGGATCGACCCGCACGCGCACGGCCGGTCGCATGCCGCCCATGACGGTGACCCGCCCTACCCCGTCGATCTCGGACAGCTTCGGCTGCAGCAGTGTGTCCGCCGAATCGCTCATGACATCGATCGGCACCGTGTCGGAGGTCAGCGCGAGACTGAGGATCGGCGCGTCGGCCGGGTTCACCTTCGAGTATGTCGGCGGATACGGCAGGTTCACCGGCAACGTGGCCGCGGCGGCGTTGATCGCCGCCTGCACGTCCTGCGCCGCCGAGTCCATCGAGCGCTGCAGCCCGAATTGGAGGGTGATCTGGCTGGTGCCCTCGGCGCTTTGCGAGGTCATCAGCAGCAGGCCGGGAATCTGCCCGAACTGGCGTTCCAGCGAGGCGGTTATCAGCGTCTCGGTGGTTTCCGGGCTGGCGCCGGGAAGCTGGGTGACGACCTGGATGGTGGGGAAATCCACCTCCGGCAGCGCCGAGACCGGGAGGGCCTGGTAGCCGAGCAGTCCGGACAGCAGGATCGCGACGGCCAGCAGCCAGGTCGCGATGGGGCGCGCGATGAAGGGGGCGGAGATGTTCACCCGGCGGCGGGGGGCGCCACCCCTCCCCCCTCATGGCCCGCCCGGTGTTCATCGTCGTGGCCCGGCTTGTCCGCATAGCCATCAGGATAAGGGGAAAGGAGGGAAAAGTTTGCCCCCGGCCTCGTTCCCACACCGTCATGGCCCGGCTTGTCCGGGCCACCTGTCGCGGCACGTGCTTGCGGGGGTGGCCCGGACGAGCCGGGCCATGACGAAAGGGGAGAACGTGCTCCGCGCGCCCCCTTATCCTGATAGCTATGCGGCTTGTCCGGGCCACCCCCGCCGCACGGTGCCGCGAAAGTTGCCCCTGACAAGCCGGGCCATGACGGGATGGGCAAACCGCCCATCATCCGCCCGCATGCTGGCGGTTGGTTCCCGGGGCGACCGGCTGCTCCGGCACCGAGGCCGCGTCCGCATCCGGCCTCGCAACCGCCACCTTGGTGTCGTCGGACAGCCGCGACGCCCCGTCCACCACCACGGTCTCGCCCGCCTTCAGCCCGCCGGTCACGATCGAGGCCGCCTCATCCTCATACCCGACCGTCACCAACCGCCGCTTCGCCGTGCTGTCCGGGCCGATAACGAAGACATACGGCCCGCGCGGACCGCGCTGAATCGCCGAGGGCGGCACGACTAGCGCGTCCTTTGCGACCTCGGTGCGCAGCCGCACGCTGACGAAGCCGCCAGGCCAGAGGCGATGCTGCTGGTTCGGGAACGTCGCCTTCAGCTTGATCGTGCCCGTGGTGGAATCGACCTGGTTGTCCAGCACCGCCAGCACGCCGGAATCCAGCAGCCGCGGCGGACCGCCCGTCGCATCCTGCGCCAGCGCCAGCACCGGCGCGGGACCGGCCGCCATCGCGCTGGCCACCGCCGGCAGGGTCTGCTGCGGCAGAGTGAACAGCACGGATATCGGCTGAAGCTGCGTGATCACCACGATGCCCGTCGCGTCCACCGCATGCACGATATTGCCCGGATCAACCTGCCTGATCCCGGTCAGCCCGTCGATCGGTGCGACGATCGTGCTGTAGCTGAGCTGTGTCCGGGCGGTATCGATCTGCGCCTGGTCCTGCTGCACCAGTGCGGCGAACTGCGCCACTTGCGCCTTCGCGGTGTCGGCCTGCTGAGCGGACGTATAGGCATTTGCCACCAGCTTCTGGTACCGGGCCAGATCCAGCCGCGCGTTCGCCAGTTGCGCCTCATCCTGCGCTTTCTTGGCGACCGCATTGTCCAAGGCCGCCTGGAATGTCCGCGGATCGATCTGCGCCAGCACGTCGCCCTTGTGGACGGCCTGTCCTTCCCTGAAGTTCACCGTGACCAGCGGGCCATCGACCATTGCCTTCATCGTCACGGTATTGAACGCCTGAACCGTGCCCAGCCCATCCTGGTAGATCGGCATGTCCCTGGTGACGGCAACCGCGGTCACCACCGGGATCGGCTGCCCGGCGGAGGGATCGAGCTTCTTGGCGGGCGAAGCGGACGGGAAGAACCAGAGCGCATAGACGATCGCCGCCACCACCAGCAGGCAGAGAAAAATCATGCCCCAGTTGCGGACGCGGCTCCGGCCGCGGCTCCGGACAGGGTCTCGGGTCAGTGCATCCACGTTGGCATCCATGCTGCGAGGCGGTTCCTCTATCACAGGCCGATGTCGGGACGCATCGCCGTTTCGCCAGTCATACCCGAGGGGTGCGGCGGAAGGCCGTTACAAAGCCGTCATAGCGGCGGCGGCGGACAGCCCGGGTGCTCTTCGCGGCATCGTGCCGTCATCGGGACAAAATTGACACCCCGAAGGCACGATGCCACGAAGCAGATACGATTAAGGTCATTGCCGGCCGGCACAAGCATGCCTAGCTTACAGTTGCGGGGCTGCCCGGTGCGTCAGGCAAGTCATCCCCTGGGCCAGTAAGCAACTCCCTAGGGAGCTGGCTCTGTCGAAGCCTTGGTTTCGGTATCCGGCGCCCACCTGCAAACGCAGGCTCTGGGAGGATGCAATCGCCAACGGCCAGGGCGGCTCCGCGCATTTCCGCCGATATCCGGCCTAACCGAAATATCCGCGCCCCGGCGCCTCACTCCACATTGCCGCCCACGGGCAGAGCCACCCCGCCCGGGACTATCCCCGGCTTCAAACCGGGGAACTGCCGCTCCACCGGCAGGTCCGGTTCCACCCACCCCCGCCCAACGCCTTGTAAAGATTCAGCAAAGCCTGCACCCGGGTCAGACGCACCTGGACCAGCGTATCCTCGTCATTGAACTGCGTGGTCTCCGCCGTCAGCACCGTCGTGATGTCCACCGTCCCTGCCCCCAACTGCGCCCGGGCAATGTCCGCCGCCCGGGTCGCGACCTCCACTGCGATGCGCTGCAGGCGCTCCTGCTCGGACGCATAACGCCACGCCGTCAATGCGGTATCGACGTCCGTGAACGCCTGCACCACCGACTTGCGGTAGTCGGCCAGCAGCTCGTCGTATCGGCCTTTCGACTGCTCAAGTTGGCCGCGCAGCGTGCCGCCGTCGAACAGCGGCAAGGTCAGCCCGGCGGCCAGCGACGCCAACGCCCCGCCTGGCGTCACCAGATGGTTCAGCGCCGATCCCTGATACCCGGCGCTGCCGGTCAACTGGATGCTCGGGAAGAACGCCGCCCGCGCCACCTTGATGTCGAAGTTCTGCGCGATCAGTTGCGCCTCGGCCGAGGCGACGTCCGGCCGCCGCGCCAGCAGGTCCGAGGGCAGCCCCGAAGCCACCGGCGGCAGATCCAAGGCTGTCAGCGTGCCCGGCGTCACCGTGATCCGCTCCGGCGGTTCGCCCACCAGGATGCCGAGCGCGATCACCTCCTGCTCCAACTGGCTGACAAAACCCGGGATCAGCGCCCTTTCCCCGTCCGCCAGCGCCTCCTGCTGGGCGACGTCCAGCGCGCTGGCCGTGCCCGCGTCCAGCCGCCCCTTGATCACCGCCAGCGACCGCTCCGCATCCGCCAGGTTCCGCCGCGCCACGCCAAGCCGATCGGCCAGCGACAGGGCGGTGAACCAGGTGTTGGCGACGTCGGTGATCACCGTCAGCGCCACGGTCTGCTGGTCGAACCGGCTGAACACGGCGGACGCCACCGCGGCCTGGCGCGAGGCGAGGTTGCGGCCCCAGAAATCCAGCTCGTAACTCGCGTTCAGCCCGCCGCTGTAGCTGTGCAGGTCGATGCTGGCATTGCCGCCGCGCGCAAAGCCGGAGCCCGTGCTGCCGGTGCCAAGCCCCTCATGCTGCCACGTTGCGTTACCGGTGCCGGAGATGTCGGGCAGCAGAAACGCCCCGGCGATCCGCACCTGCGCATCCGCCTGCCGCACCCGCGCGATCGCCGCGGCGATGTCGAAATTCTGGGCGCGCGCCTGCTCGATCAGCGCGTTCAGTTCCGGCGAGTTGAACCCGCGCCACCAGTCCACCGACGGCCAGGCCGCCGTCGCGGATTGTGGGGTCGCGCGGTAGGCCGCCGGAATGTCGAGCGACGGACGATGATACGTCGGGCCAAGGTCGCAGCCGGCAAGCAAGGCAAGCGGCACGAGGATCAGGCGGGACAGGCCGGTGGTCAACAATCAGTCATCCTAAAGTGGTGAGCGTCGGCATCGGCGCGGCGATCCAGGCCTCCCGTCCCGAGAGTCCCGGCAAGCCGGCCATCGCCAATGCGCCGCCGCGCCACGCCTGTCGCCGCGGGAAAATAGGTCCGGAGGCGTCCGCATGTCACGGAAAGACGCGCAACCTTGACATCCACAAATGCAACTGCAAATCACTCGCATCTAATCGGATGGGGCCGCCGGGATTTCATCGTTCGGTCACCGATGCGCCGCCGCACAGCCCGTAAACGCCGAACCTTGATCAGGGACCATGCCGCATGATTTCCGATGCCGTGCGATGCCGGCGCAACGGCGCCATTCTCGTTGGCGCGGCGATTGCCTCCGCCTGTCCAGCGCTGGCGCAGACCGGCACCCTGCCCGGGGCGCCGGAGACGCGCGCGCAGCAACCGCTCGAACCGCCCGCGGCAGCGCCATCCGACGGCAGCCTGTGGCACCGCGACCGCCTGCTCGGCGACCCCGGCGGCATTCGCTCGAAGCTGGAAGATGCCGGGTTCACCATCACCGTGCAGGAAACCAGCGAGGTGCTGGGCAACGTCACCGGCGACACCAGGGGCGTGGTCTATGAGGGATCCACGCTGGCTGCGTTGCAGATCGACACCGCGAAGGCCATCGGCCTGACGGGCGGGACGTTCCGGGCCAGCATGTACCAGATCCACGGCCAGGGCCTCAGCGGCGCCAACCTCGGCAATCTCAATACGGTCAGCAACATCGAGGCGTCGCCAGGGTCGCGCCTGTTCGACCTGTGGTACGAGCAGAGCCTGTTCGGCGGGTCGATGTCGCTGCGACTAGGCCAGCAGGCGGCCGACGAGGAGTTCCAGGTCAGCACCTATGGCGGCCTGTTCATCAACGCCTCGTTCGGCTGGCCGACGCTCGCCGCCCTCGCGCTTCCGGGTGGCGGTCCCGCCTACCCGCTCGCGGCACTCGGCGGCCGGCTGAAGCTGCTGCCGCGCGATGATTTGACACTGCTGCTTGGCGTTTACAGCGGCAGTCCGGCGCGGGACGGCCAGTACAATACCTCCGGCACGTCGTTCGTGCTTGACCAGGGCGTCTTCGTCATCGGGGAGGTGCAGTATTCGATCAACACCGGGGAAACGCCGGCCGGGTTGCCGGGCACCTACAAGCTGGGCGCCTGGTACAATTCCAACGCCTTCCCGGACCAGCGATTCGGCGCCGACGGGTTGCTGCTGGCCGATCCGGCAAGCAGCGGCGTGCCGTTGTCGCACAGCGGCAACTATAGCTTTTACGCGGTCGCCGATCAGATGGTCTGGCGCAAGTCGGGAACCAAGGACGAGGGGATTGGCGTGTTCGCCCGGATCACCGGCGCCAGCGGCGACCGCAACCCGGTGAGTGCGTTCGTCAATGCCGGCGCGACCTGGAAAGGCGCCGTGTCCGGACGTCCGGACGACACCATTGGCCTCGGCATCGGCATCGCCCGGATCAGCGACAACGCCCGCGCGGCCGACAGCGATGTCGCGCTGTTCAGCGGCCCTTTCTACCCGATCCGCACCAATGAGACGGTGCTGGAGTTGACCTATCAGGCGGCGGTGACGCCGTGGCTGACGGTCCAGCCGGACTTCCAGTACATCTTCAACCCGGGCGGCGGCCAGCCGAGCGTCAACGATCCGACCCGGAAAGCCGCCGATGCCGCGGTCCTCGGAATGCGGGGAGTTGTGGTGTTTTGAACACGGAGCGGGGTTCCTCTCTCAACCTGGAGCGGGCATCTTCCCTCACCGTCATTGCCCGGCTTGTCCGAGCCACCTATGCCAGCACGGTGCCGCGACAGGCGGCCCGGACGAGCCGGGCCATGACGAATGGGGAGAACGCCGTGTCCGAGTGGCCCCTTATCCTGACGCCCATGGGGACGCGCTCCGGCATCTCGCTTAGCCCGGAAGGCGGCGGAGCCCGCGATCAAATGGTATCGTTATCGCGTTCCGACCGGGGGGCGGCCTTGCATAAGAACCCGGTATATGCAAAACGCCACGCATACATAAACCAATCAAAATGGGAGACGTCCGGGGGTGACAGACGACACCATCCTGGAAACAGAAGGCCTCACGCGGGAATTCGGCGGTTTCCTGGCCGTCGACGGAGTTTCCTTGCGCGTGCGGAGCGGCAATATCCACGCGCTGATTGGCCCGAATGGCGCCGGCAAGACGACCTGCTTCAATCTGCTGACGTCCTTCCTGCCGCCGACCCGCGGCACCATCAAGTTCAAGGGGCGCGACATCACCGGCATGAAGCCGGCGATGGTAGCGCGACTCGGGCTGATCCGCAGCTTCCAGATCTCCGCCGTGTTCCCGCATCTGACCGCGCTCGAAAACGTGCGCCTCGCGCTGCAGCGCGCCCGCGGCGCCAGCTTCGACTTCTGGCGCTCCGAGAAAACCCTGTCGGTCTACGACGACCGCGCGCGGGAATTGCTGTTCGACGTCGGCCTGTCCGGCTTCGCCGACACCGTGGTGGCGGATCTGTCGTACGGCCTGAAGCGCGCGCTGGAGATCGCCACGACGCTGGCGCTCGACCCGGAGATGATGCTGTTGGACGAACCCACCGCCGGAATGGCGCATGGCGACGTGGACCGCATCGTCGAGCTGATCAAGCGTATCCGCAATGGCCGCACCATCCTGATGGTCGAGCACAACCTCTCGGTCGTGGAAGGCCTGTGCGACAAGATCACCGTGCTGACCCGTGGCAAGGTGCTGGCCGAGGGCGATTACGCCACGGTGTCGAAAAACCCCGAAGTGATCGCCGCCTACCTGGGGACCGTCGATGCTTGAGATTAGCGGCCTGAACGCCTGGTACGGTGAGAGCCACATCCTGCACGGCGTCGATTTCGAGGTCCGCGAGGGCGAGGTCGTCACCCTGCTCGGCCGCAACGGCGCCGGCAAGACCACCACCATGAAATCGATCATGGGCCTGGTCCCCCGCCGCCGCGGCCACGTGAAGTTCCGCGGCGCCGAGATGATCGGCCTGATGCCCAACCAGATCGCCCGCGCCGGCATCGCCATCTGCCCGGAGGAGCGTGGCATCTTCGGATCGCTGTCAGTGACCGAAAACCTGATGCTGCCGCCGATCGTCGCGCCGGGCGGCCTGGACATCGCGGAAATCTATACGCTGTTCCCGAACCTGAAGGAGCGCGCCAAGACCGCGCACGGCACGCGACTGTCGGGCGGCGAGCAGCAAATGCTGGCGATCGCCCGCATTTTGCGCACCGGCGCCAAGATGCTTCTGCTCGACGAGCCGACGGAGGGACTCGCGCCGGTCATCGTCCAGCAGATCGGCCGGACGATCCGGGAGATCAAGAACCGCGGCTTCACCGTGCTGCTGGTGGAGCAGAACTTCCGCTTCGCCTCCACCGTGGCGGACCGCCATTACGTCATGGAGCACGGCAAGATCGTTGACATGATTCCGAACCACTTGCTCGAGAGCAGCATGGACAAGCTGCACGAGTACCTGGGGGTCTGAACGTCTCGGAGGGGAACGCTGCGATGAACCAGTCAGTTGGGCCAATCGGCGCTGCCCCCTCCGTTGTGGCTGGCGGTGTCCTTGCCGGGCCGCCCCCTCGTCACGGCCGGGCGTGTCCGCACGGGTATCAGGATAAGCGGCAGAGAAGGAAAAGTTTGCCCGGCGCCTCGTTCTCTCACCGTCATGGCCCGGCTTGTCCGGGCCACCTACGCCAGCACGTGCCGCGACAGGTGGCCCGGACGAGCCGGGCCATGACGAATGTGGAAAGCGCCGTGCTCCTCGCTGCCCCTTATCCTGACGTCTGCGGGGCGTGTCCCGGCCATGACGAGGGGGCTCGGCCGGGCCACCCAACCCGTTCCGCCGGCCCGGCCCGGGCGGCGGCTCTTTAGTGACTCCATAAAGGTTCACACCCATGACTCTCACACGCCGAACCGCGTTGACCTCGGTGGCCGCGGCCGCCACGCTGCCCTTGATCCGCCCCGCCCGGGCGCAAAAGCCGACGATCAAAATCGGCGTTCTGAACGACCAGTCCGGGCCTTACGCCCAAACCGGCGGCAAGACCTCCGTCATCTGCACGCAGCAGGCGCTGGAGGATTTCGGCGTCGCCGCCAAGGGGCTGAATGTCGAGGTGATCTCGGCCGATCACCAGAACAAGCCGGATCTCGCGGTGTCCATCGTGCGGCAATGGTTCGACCGCGACGGCGTCGATATGCTGCTCGACGTGCCGACGTCTTCGGTGGCGCTGGCGCTGCAGTCGGTGGTGCGGGAGAAGAACAAGGTCTACCTGAACTCCGGCGCCGCCAGTTCGGCGCTGACCGGGGCGCAGTGCTCGCCCAACTTCGTCCACTGGACGTACGACACCTATATGCTGGCGAAGTCCACCGGCGGGGCGATGGTGAAGGCGGGCGGCGATTCCTGGTACTTCCTGACCGCCGACTATGCCTTCGGCAAGCAGTTGCAGTCCGACACCACCGGGTTCGTCATCGCCGCGGGCGGCAAGGTGCTGGGCGCGGCGCAGTATCCGTTCCCGGGCACCACCGACTTTTCGTCGTTCCTGGTGCAGGCGCAATCCAGCGGAGCGAAGGTCATCGGGCTTGCCAATGCCGGCGGCGACACGGTGAACTCGATCAAGCAGGCGAATGAGTTCGGTCTGAACAACTCGATGAAGATCGCCGCGCTGCTGATGTTCATCACCGACGTGCATGCGCTCGGCCTGGATGTCGCACACGGCCTGAACCTGACGGAAAGCTTCTACTGGGACCTGAACGACCGCACCCGCGCGTTCACCAAGCGCGTGCTGCCGAAGACGCCGAACGAACTATCCCAACATGGACCATGCCGGCTGCTATTCCGCCACCTTGCATTACCTGAAGGCCGTCGCCGACATGGGCGCGGCCGAGGCGAAGAAGGACGGCGTCGCGACGGTCAACCGGATGAAGGCGATGCCGGTGGACGACGACTGCTTCGGCAAGACCAAGATCCGCGAGGACGGCCGCAATCTGGTGCCGTCCTTCCTGTTCGAAGTCAAGAAGCCGTCCGAGAGCAAAGGCCCGTGGGACTACTACAAGCTGGTGGTGGAAACGCCCGGCACCGAGGCGTTCCGCCCGCTGGCCGACGGCCACTGCGCATTCGTCAAAGCCTGATACCGATTGTCGATGGGGAGACGCTCCGGCCGCACATCGTCGTCATGCCGGCGGAGCCCGGCATCCACGCCTTTTGCTCGCAAGAACGAAGGCGTGGATCGCGGCCCCGGGCCCGCCACGACGACTGCGCGTACCGGCCAATGCTTGCGACAATCGATATGACACTCACAACGGGGAGCGGCACGGCCGGGAAACAACCATGACAATGATCTTTGGCGTTCCCGCGCCGCTGCTGTTCGGACAGTTGCTGCTCGGCCTGATCAACGGCGCGTTCTACGCGATGCTGTCGCTGGGACTCGCCGTTATCTTCGGCATGCTCAACATCATCAACTTCGCCCACGGCGCGCTGTTCATGATGGGCGCGTTCGTGTCCTGGATGCTGCTGAACTATCTCGACATCGGCTACTTCCCGGCGCTGATCCTGGCGCCGCTGCTGGTCGGCATCTTCGGCATCATCCTGGAAAAGACCATCATCAGCCGGCTGTACAAGCTCGATCACCTGTATGGATTGCTGCTGACCTTCGGGCTCGCGCTGGTGATCGAGGGCCTGTTCCGCAACGCCTATGGCAGTTCCGGCATGCCCTACCGCATCCCGGAGGTGCTGCAGGGCGCCACCAACCTCGGCTTCATGTACTTGCCCCTGTATCGCGGCTGGGTGGTGGTGGCGGCGCTGTTCGTCTGCCTCGCCACCTGGGCGATCATCGAGAAGACCTCGCTGGGCGCCACCCTGCGCGCGGCGACAGAGAACGCGCCGATGGTGCAGGCGTTCGGCGTCGATGTGCCGCGGCTGATCACCCTGACCTATGGCGGCGGCGTCGCGCTGGCCGCGTTCGCCGGGGTGCTGGCGGCGCCGATCTACTCGGTGAACCCGAACATGGGGAGCAATTTCATCAACACGGTGTTCGCCGTCGTGGTCATCGGCGGCATGGGGTCGATTCTCGGCTCGATCCTGACCGGCTTCGGCCTGGGCGTCGTCGAGGGACTGACAAAGGTCTTCTACCCGCAGGCCTCGGCGACCGTGGTGTTCCTGGTGATGGTGATCGTCCTGCTGCTGCGGCCGCGCGGGCTTTTCGGAAGGGCTGCCTGAGATGTTCGGATTTTCGCGCGCGCAGTCCATCGCCTTCGTGGTGATGGTGGTACTGATCGCGGTCTGCCCGTTCGTGCTGTATCCGGTGTTCCTGATGCGCGTGCTGTGCGCCGCCCTGTTCGCCTGCGCCTTCAACCTGATGATCGGCTATGTCGGGCTGCTGTCGTTCGGCCACGCGGCGTTCTTCGGGTTGGGCAGCTACGTCGCCGCCTGGACAATGAAGTTCTGGCACCTGGACGCCTCGATCGCGATCATCCTGGGCGGCCTGACCGGCGGGGTGCTGGGGTTTTTCCTCGGCTTCCTGGCGATCCGGCGGTCCGGCATCTATTTCGCCATGATCACCCTGGCACTGGCGCAGATGGTCTACTTCTTCTGCCTGGAAGCGCCCTTCACCGGCGGCGAGGACGGCATCCAGCAGGTGCCGCGCGGCTATCTGTTCGGGTTCCTGGACCTGTCCAACGACATGACGATGTACTGGGTCACCGCGGCGGTGTTCATTGGCGGGTTCCTGCTGGTGCACCGGATCATCCACTCGCCGTTCGGGCAGGTGCTGAAGGGCATCCGGGAGAATGAGCCGCGGGCGACGTCCCTGGGGTATCGCACCGACGACTACAAGCTGATCGCGTTCGTGCTGTCCTGCACGATCGCGGGCGTGGCCGGCGGCACCAAGGCGCTGGTGTTCGGCATCGCGACGCTGACGGACGTGAATTCCTCGACCTCGGGTGAGGTTGTGCTGACCACGCTGCTCGGTGGGTTGGGCACGGTGTTCGGGCCGGCGGCGGGGGCGCTGGTGGTGACGTCGATGGAGAACTACCTGGCGCAGTTCGGCGCGTGGGTAACGGTGACGCAGGGGGTAATCTTCATGATCTGCGTGCTGGCGTTCCGCCGCGGCATCATCGGAGAACTGGGGGCGTTTTTCAAGATTTCGCTGTAGGCAGGCAAGCGATCCGGACCGGAGCGGAACGCATCTTCGCGGCTTCGTGACTTCGTGACTACTTCGTATCGAGCGGTAGATTGTACCGCACCGGCGTGGATGGGTTTGTGCGGCTGGAAGCTCCTGTTTGACTCACCAGGAAGCCACGAAGTCACGAAGGCGGCTGACCACGGTATACGTCTCATCGCTTGACAGGAAATAATTCTTGACTGCGCGCTGCAGCCAGAGGTAATCTGGCTACCCGACAACCACACGCTGGCCAGCATGACCCAACCCATCACCTCACGGTCCGACACCGAAGACGACGCGACGCTTCAACCGGCCGACGTGCTGATCGGGGCGCTCGTCGCCCTCTTGGCCCCGATGTTCCTGCTTGGCGCCGATGGACGCCCGGGTTTGGCGGAAATGGCCGCGCTGGAGACGATTCGGTCCTACAGCGTCCGGAACCACGCCAGCCTGATCAAGATCGCGAATATTATCGCGTTCGGTCTGGCGACGCTCGGGTCGCTCAGCCTGTCGATGCAGGATGATTTTCCTATCACGCTGGTGCTGCAACTGCGATCCAACGCAAATGCACTCGACCGCTCGGCAGCGCGCAACGAACGCGCGGTGGATGCCGGGCACCCTGTCGCGCCGGCGCCCGAACCGCGGCGTGGGTTTGCGGAAGCGGCGGCGGTGCATGCCGATGTTTCCGAGGCGAGCCGGCAAGCGGCGGAGGTCCGCGCCAGCGCGCAGGCACCGAAGCCCGCCGTCCACCCTGCTGCTGCGCCCGCGGCTGCTCCGGCAGCGCCAAAGCCGGCTCCAGAGCCGGTCCGGTCCGGCAAGATATGGGGCGGCGCCTTGGCCAATGCCGCCGCAGAAGACCTGGCGAAAGCCGTCCAGCTCCCGCCCGCCCGGCGCAAGGAGATGACAGCGAAAGCGGCGATCCTGAGCAGCACCGCCAATTCGCTCCTGACCGGAGCGCCGCTCGACTTCGCGCGCATGAACCGGCCGGGGACGCCGTCAGGCCCGGCCGCCACCGCGCGGCGCTAACGCGCCCGAGAGACCGGGCAAATCCAGTGCAACCGGCCCTGGCGACTGCCGTCAGCGTTCGCGCAGCCTCGATCGAGGACGCGGGCGCTATCGCCAAAGTGCAGGTCGACGCCTGGCGGGCCGCCTATGCCGGCATCGTCGCCGATGGCACACTGAGCGCGGCGTCCTACAACGCGACCGCGCGAAAACAGCTTCTCCTCCTGGCAGACAAGGCCCGTTTCGTTTTTGTCGCTGTCGATTCCGGCATCGGCGTGGTTGGCTTCGCGACAGGCGGCGCTTCGCGCTGTCCGGTCGCCGGCTGCGATGGAGAAATCCATGGCCTCTACGTTCATCCGACCCGGCACGGCCGCGGCATCGGCAAACTTCTTGCGGCCACGACTGCGCGATCCCTCGAGGACCATGGTTTTTCGCGTGTGATGGTGTGGGTGCTGTCAGAAAACCATCGGGCCCGGGGGTTCTACGAGCGCACCGGCGGCGCCCGTATCGGGCAGCGGGAAATCGGCATCAACGGCCAAAGGCTTCGCGAAACCTGCTACGGCTGGGACAGTGCCACCCTCGCGAAACTCCCGCTTGCCTGACGACTTCGCGGGTTGACGCCGGCCCGTTTGCGCCGAATATCCAACCCGCACGGTCGGATTTGCGCCACCCCGGCCGGGTGCGGCCACCAGGCCCAAGAACAAGGCGCAGGGGGAGACAAACATGCAGTTGTATGCGGATCCGATCACCGTGAACTGCCGCAAGGTGGTTGCCGGCCTGGACCTCATCGGGGCCGATTACGAACTGGTTCACGTCGACTATTTCAGCGGCGAGCATCGCGGCGACGCCTACCGGCGGATCAACCCGAACGCCAGCCTGCCGGCCCTGGTCGATGGCGACTTCGTGCTGTGGGAATCCAACGCCATCCTGCAATACGCCGCCGACAAGGCCGGCAACGATGCCGTGTATCCCCGGTCCCCGCGTGAGCGGGCCGACATCAACCGCTGGATGCTGTGGGAAGGCGCGCACTGGTTCCCGAGCTGCTATGTCTATTTAGTGGAGCACTGCGTCAAGCCGCTGCTCAAGGCCGAGCCCGATCCAGCCGCCATCGCCGCGCAGGATGACAATTTCCACAAGCTCGCCGGCATCCTGGATCAGCGTCTGGCAAACAGCCGCTGGCTCTGCGGCGACACGCCCACCATCGCCGACATCGCTGTCGCCGCTCCGGCGCATCTGCATCAGGCCCAGAGACTGCCGCTGGACCAGCATCCGAACGTCCGCCGCTGGCTGACGGAGAACGTCGAAAAACTGCCGTGCTGGGAACGGTCCTATGTCAGCGAGGTTTTCACCCTCGAACGCAGGGCAGCCTGAAGGGGGATGACGATGCAGCGAGACAGCGTGCGGGCGGTGATGAACTACACGGTCGATAACGGCATCCCGCCCGATTACTATTTCTATGAGCCAGGCCCCTCGGTGAAGCTGAACCCGCCGGGCACCGATCCGCATGAGGTCGAGATCTTCAACGGCTGGCCGCGCCTCAGTTCGTTCTCGGCCGATGTGCAGGGCTTCGCGATGAAGCCGTTCGGGGCGGAGTTCACGCAGTTCGATGACGATGACGCGGTGAAGACGACCTTCTACGGGCAGGTCGTCGAGTTCGTGAAGCGCACCAGCGGGGCCAGGCGGGTGGTGATCTTCGACCACACGCTGCGCAAGCGCCTGCCGGCGGATCTGAGCCAGCAGACGACGGTGCAGCGGCCGGCGGTGCTGCTGGTGCACAGCGACTACACCGTGACGTCCGGTCCGCAACGGGTGCGCGACCTGCTGCCGGACGAGGCGGATGCGCTGCTGAAGCGGCGCGTCGCGTTCTACAACGTATGGAAACCCTTATATGATCCGGTGGAGGAACTGCCGCTGGCGATCTGCGACGCCAGCACGCAGCAACCGGGCGACCTGCTGCGCATGGAACTGAAATACCGCGAACGCACCGGCGAGATCTACGTCATGCGCTACTCGCCGGAGCATCGCTGGACCTATTTCCCGCACATGCAGCCGGACCACGCGATCCTGTTGAAGACCTACGACTCCGAAACCGACGGCCGCGCCCGCTTCGCCGGCCACGCGGCGTTCGAGGACCCGACGACCCCGCCCAACGCGCGCAGACGCGAGAGCATCGAGGTCAGGACGATGGCGTTCTTCTGAGTTCGGGCTTGGAACGTCCCCAGCCGCTCCCATGACGGTTTGAGGGTCGAGTTGGTCTGAACGCGGACTGGTATTACATCCCCAGGGCGCGGCGGTAGATGTCGAGCATCGTCTCCTGCTCCTCCACCTCGGCGGCTTCCTGCTTGCGAATTCGGATCAGTTGCCGCAGCACCTTGGGATCGAATCCGGCCGATTTGGCCTCGGCGTATATGTCCTTGATGTCGCTTCCGAGCGCCTTTCGCTCTTCCTCCAGCCGCTCGATGCGTTCGACCAGGCTGCGCAGACGATCGACGGCGACGCCGCCGCTTTTGATTTCCTCTTCGCTCACCATCTTGGTCGCCATCGACTCGGTCTCCGCTTCAGCAGGGCGGGGGGCAATAGCGGCGGGGGGCGTGGCGGTCAACGAAAAGGTTAGGCGGCGGGGGCGTTCGCGGCATCCAAAGGTTTTCTCAACCGCTCATGTACGCGAATGGACGCAGATAGTGGCGTCCTCCAATACCGCGCCGCTCGGCTAGGCGGACGTGGCCGATATATCTGCGTACATCCGCGTTTGAAATGCTTGCTTTGGCAACCGCGCACGCCGCCTTCGGCCGCCAAGAGCATTGCGGTCGGACAGGCACGTGCCTGGCGCCGGAACTTGCTCCGATCCCCGGTGTCATGGCACGACACCGGACCATGCCGTCGGAGACCTGTCCCAATGGATGAGAACATAGACGCCACGCTCGGCTTCGCGCCCGACTTTGACTCGCCGATCCCCTATATGCGGCGGACTCGGGAGTATTACGCGGCCATCGGCTACACCACGCCATACCGCTGGGCGCATTATCTGACCGCGCCGTTGGCGCCCCTGACGAAGCCGCTCGCCCGCGCGAGCATGGCCATCGTCACGACGGCCGCCCCGTTCCAGCCGGACAAGGGCGACCAGGGGCCGGGAGCACCCTACAACGGCAGTGCCAAATTCTACACGGTGTATTCCGGCGACACCGCGATCGACCATGACCTGCGCATCTCGCATATCGGCTACGACCGCACGCACACGACCGCAACCGACAGCGGCACCTGGTTCCCCCTGCCCGCCCTGCGCCGCGCCGCCGCGGCCGGACTGATCGGCTCGGTCGCGCCCCGCTTCCATGGCGCGCCGACGAACCGCAGCCACCGCGTCACGCTGGAGACCGACGCGCCGGAGATCCTCGCCCGGGTCCGAGAGGACGGCGCCGACGCTGCGATCATCGTCCCCAACTGCCCGGTCTGCCACCAGACCAGCACCCTGGTCGCCCGCCACCTGGAGGCGAACGGCATCCCCACCGTGGTGATGGGCTGCGCCAAGGACATCGTCGAGCACGCCGCCGCACCGCGTTTCCTGTTCAGCGATTTTCCTCTGGGCAACAGCGCCGGCAGGCCGCACGATCCCGCGTCGCAGGACCAGACCTTGGCCCTGGCGCTGCGTCTGCTGGAGTTGGCACCCGGCCCGCAAACCACGATGCAGTCGCCGCTGCGCTGGAACGCGGACGGGCGCTGGAAGCTCGACTACCTGAACCTGGAGCAAATCGGCGAGGCCGAACTGCGCCGCCGCCGCGAGGAGTTCGACCGCCAAAAGGACCTCGCCCGGCCGAACCGCCCGGTGAAAGCGGCGTGACCATCCGCCCCTTCTCCGGCATCCGCATCGTCGATTTCACGCAGGTGCTGGCGGGTCCGTATGCCAGCTACCAGTTGGCGCTGCTCGGTGCCGAGGTCATCAAGATCGAGCGCCGCGGCGGCGAGGACATGCGCCGCACCCCGCTGTCGCGTGAGTGGGCGGACCGCAACATGGCGCCGCCGTTCATCGCGGTGAACGGCAACAAGCGCAGCCTGACGCTGGACCTGCAGCACCCCTCGGCACGAGATATCGTGCTGCGGCTGGCCGAGACCGCCGATGTGGCGATGGAGAACTTCCGCCCCGGGGTGATGGACCGCCTCGGCATCGGTTACGAGGCGCTGTCGGCGGTGAACCCGCAACTGATCTATTGCGCCATTTCCGGCTTCGGCCAGACCGGCCCGTCGAGCCAGGAGGCCGGCTATGACGGCAAGATGCAGGCGATGTCCGGGATCATGGCGATCACCGGGCATGAGGAGATGGGGCCGACCAGGGCTGGATTTGCGGTGTGCGACGTGCTGTCGGGGGCGACGGGCGCGTTCGCCATCGCCTCGGCGCTGTTTCAGCGCACCCATACCGGACGCGGCCAGTTCATCGATGTCTCGATGCTGGAGGCGAGCCTGGCGTTTCTGACCACGCAGGTGGCCGATTTCACGGTGGCGGGCCATCGGCAGCTTCAGGCGGGCAACCAGGCGATCAGCCGCAAGGTCACCGCCAACCTGTTCCGCGCGAAGGACAGCTTCCTGCTGCTGGCGGTGAACGACGAGAAGCAGTTCAGCGCGCTGCTGGGGGAACTTGGCCGCGCCGATGTGCTCGGCGATCCCCGCTTCGCCGACTGGTTCCTGCGCACCGAGCACGCGGCGGCGTTGCGCGAGATCATCGAAACCGCCCTCGCGGCCGAGGATGCCCGCACCTGGGAACGCCGCCTGAACGATGCCGGTGCGCCCTGCGCCTCGATCTGGAAGGTGGAGGACATCATCGACCATCCGCAGGTCGCCGCGCGGGGGGTGGTCCAGACGGTGGACAGTCCGTATGGCCCGCTGCGGCTGATGGGCTCCGGCTTCCAGATGGCGCATGGCGGGGGAAAGCTGGACACGCTGGCACCGGAGGCGGGGGCCGACACCGATGCCGTGCTGGCGGAAATCGGCTACAGCCCCGCCGAGATCGAGGCGCTGCGGGCGGATGCGATCGTCTGAGCCATGGAACCGCCCGACATCGATCTCTGGCGCAAGGCGAGGCGGCCGGAGCTGATCGCCGCCCGGCTGGCAATGTCCCCGGCCGAACGGAGCGCCGCGAGCGAACGGATTACCGCCCGGCTGACGGCGCTGCTGGATGACGCTCCGGCCCGGTTGGTCGGGTTCTACTGGCCGTTCAAAGGCGAGTACGACCCGCGCCCGCTGGTGCGGACGTTGCACGCGGGCGGGGTCGCGCTGGCGCTTCCGGTGGTGATCGCGAAAGCCTCGCCGCTGGCGTTTCGGCCGTGGTGGCCGGGCGCCCCGATGGCGTCCGGGGTCTGGAACATACCGGTGCCTGCCGGCGGCGATCCGGTCGTTCCGGACACGCTGCTGATCCCGCTGGTGGGCTTCGATCCGGCAGGTTACCGGCTCGGCTACGGCGGCGGCTTCTACGACCGGACGATCGCGGCGATGCCCGCCCGGCCCCGCAGCATCGGCATCGGCTTCGCCCGCAGTCGCCTGGACACCATCTATCCGCGGCCGTTCGACATCCGGATGGATCGAATTGTTACGGAGTAGCGTTGCGCCCGATGTTGATATCCACCCGGCGGACCGCGAGGCTCGGCTTGCCTTGCGGATCGGTTACCCCGTTGGCCTCGATCGAAATGCGGCCGGGACCGATGCCGTGGGCGATCAGCGCCTGTTTCACCACTTCGGCACGCTGCGCCGACAACCCGTCCACGTCTTTCGAAGGATCGGCCGGCGCGGCATAGCCGGCCAGCGAAACGGGCTGCAGCGGGTGGTCGTGCGCGAACGATGCGGCATCGGAAATCGTCGAGCGGGCGGGTAAGTCAAGGTCCGAGGAATACGCCGGAAAATAGACGCTGTATTGACGCCGGTGTTCGCCAAACGGATTGGCGCATGCGCCGAGGGCGGTCAGCATCAGCAACGTGGCAAGGCGATAGCGCATGGGCGATCTCATTGTCGGTTACCATTGCTTCATGCATTGGGACGTCACCGGTAGCAAGCGCGACAAACCGGCACGGCCGCGGATGCGAACTCGATCCGGGACAGCACCGTCTCTGTTGCAATGTCAGCGAGCGCTGCTGGCCGCTCCAGCCGTCGCGCAGGCAGCAGGCGCTGTTTCCGCCTTGGCTGAAATCGATATTCACCAGGCTGCCGCCGAGACGAATCGCCCGTTTCGATCGAATGCCGGCATCCGGCATCTTGCTATCCAGTCCTTTCCGCGGCTGGATGGACGCCACGGGCGCGGAGCCACGGCCGGTCCGTTCGAGCCACGCGCGATCCTGGTGCATCCCGGCGATCGGTGCGAGTTTGGAATGCATGCGGAAACCGGGTGAAATAACAGGTACGAAACGGTGACATACGGTTCGGTGGACGCCCTTTCCACAGCGAGGCGACAGAGCCAAAGAGTGATTGTGCGGGGCAGCCTCCGTGGCTATACGACGGACCCGGAATGTTTGATGTGAGCATGGAGATCGGTTTGGCGGCGGCCTCGGCCTTGGATCAAATCGTCAGACCTGTTACCGGCACGGCCGGGGACGATGAAGACAACGCGCTTCGCGCGGTCCCTGCGTAAGCCCCGGGGACCGTGCCAGAACACGATTGGAGCCCGCGAATGCCGCCCGTCAACCGCTGTCATATCAACTGACAATGAGCCTTCTGTACCCATCGGTGGGATTTGGGATCGGCATGCTGGTCGGCCTGACCGGCGTCGGTGGAGGGTCGCTCATGACACCTCTGCTCGTCATCGTCTTCGGCATCCATCCGGCTGTCGCGGTGGGAACCGATCTGCTCCAGGTGTCCGTCACCAAGGCCGCCGGGTCCCTGGTTCACGGTTTTCAAAACACGATCGACTGGCGCATCGTGCGAAGGTTGGCGACCGGCAGCATTCCCTCTACGGCGCTGACCCTGCTTCTGCTATCGCGCATCGACCTGCACAGCCCGCAAGCGCAGGGCATCATTACCGAAGTCCTGGGCTTTTCGCTGATCGCGACCGCCGTCGCGCTGCTGATGCGCAAGCGCCTTGTCAAATTCTCGGCCGGCTGGACCGAGGGCCTGTCCGAACCGCGGCGAAGACTTTTGACCATTGCCTCCGGTGCACTGGTCGGAGCTCTGGTAACGATGACATCGGTCGGAGCCGGTGCCATCGGCACCACGGTGCTGATCCTGCTGTATCCTCGATTGCCGATGCCGCGCCTTGTCGGCTCGGATATCGCCCATGCCGTGCCGTTGACACTGATCGCCGGCGCGGGACATTGGGCTCTCGGCTCGATCGACTGGTCGTTGCTTGGCGCCCTGCTAACCGGATCGATACCGGGAATCATCGCCGGCAGCTATGTCTCGTTCAGAATTCCGGATTTTGCCCTGCGTTTGATCCTGGCCATCGCGATGGCGTTGGCCGGAACCCGGATGGTGTTATGAGCGGCGTGGCGGCTAACGGTCTTGTTACGTAAGGAAAGCGTTGCACATGTCAGGTTTTTCCGGGCTGATGGCCGAACCGCAAACCGATCTTCCGGGTTTGGACAGCCACTGTGCGGAGCCGTTTCGGCAGACCGCCGATACGCCGCTTGAGGCAGCGATCAGCCGATACGCCGCGCAATCCGACGACGCACCAAGCGGCCGGCGGCTGTCGCCGCATTTGCGCCGGCTGGAAGCCGAAGCGATCGAGATCATGCGCGAGGTCGTGGCGCAATTCCAGAACCCGGTCTTCCTTTATTCGATCGGCAAGGATTCCACGACGATGATGCACATCGCGCGGAAGGCGTTCTTCCCGGCGCGGCCACCGTTTCCGTTCCTGCACATCGCGACCACGTGGGACTTCCACGAGATGATCGTGTATCGTGACATTCTCGCGGCGAAGCTCGGTCTCGATCTGCGGGTCCATACCAACGAAGACGGGCTGCGGCGCGGAATCAACCCGATCGCATCCGGGCCGACCGTGCATGCGCAGGTCATGAGCACCGAGGGTCTCAAACAGGCGCTCGACAAATGGCAATTCGACGCCGCATTCGGCGGGGCGCGGCGGGACGAGGAAAAAAGCCGCGCCAAGGAACGGATATTCTCGTTCCGGACGGCGCAGCATACCTGGGACCCGCGCAACCAGCGGCCGGAACTATGGAACATCTACAATACCCGCGTCGTGCGCGGTGAATCGATCCGGGTATTTCCGATCTCCAATTGGACCGAAACCGATATCTGGTCCTATATCGCCGCGGAGGAAATCCCCGTGGTGCCGCTCTACTTCGCGAAAATCAGGCCCGTCGTGCACCGGCAGGGCCAGTTGATTCTGGTCGATGACGAGCGGATTCCGCTGCTCGACGGCGAGGAGCCGGCGATGATGCGCGTGCGGTTTCGCACCCTCGGCTGCTACCCGCTGACGGCCGGCATGGAATTGTCCGCGGAAACCGTGGACGACATCGTCGCCGAAATGCTGGCATCGCGTCAGTCGGAGCGGCAGGGGCGGCTGATCGATCATGACGAGAGCGCGTCGATGGAACGCAAGAAGCGCGAGGGGTATTTCTGATGCTCGATATACCGTCGGCCGTGGAGCGCATCCTGCAGCATCAAGGCGAAAAGAAAGAGCTCCTCCGCTTCCTCACCTGCGGCTCGGTGGACGACGGCAAATCCTCCCTGATCGGCCGTTTGCTATACGATTCGAAACTGATTTTTGAAGACCAACTTTCCGCCATCGAACGCGACAGTCGCAAGCACGGCACCGCGGGAGACGATGTCGATCTGGCCCTGCTGGTCGATGGTCTTGAAGCCGAGCGCGAGCAAGGTATCACGATCGACGTTGCCTACCGTTACTTCACGACGCCGCAACGCGCCTTCATTGTCGCCGACACGCCCGGCCACGAGCAGTACACGCGCAACATGGCGACCGGTGCCTCCACGGCGGACCTGGCGATCATCCTGGTCGACGCGCGCAAGGGCATACTGACGCAAACAAAGCGCCACAGCTACATATGCTCGTTGCTTGGTATCCGATCCGTCGTGCTCGCCATCAACAAGATGGACCTGGTCGATTTTTCGGGCGAGCGGTTCTACAAGATCGTCTCCGACTATATAGGGTTCGCGAAAACGCTCGGCTTCTCCACGATATGCCCGATCCCGCTGTCGGCGCGCTATGGCGACAATGTAACGATACGGTCTGCCCGAACCCCGTGGTACGACGGACCAGCGCTGTTGCAGCACCTGGAGGCGGCGGATGTTTCATACGATCTGACCGGCAAGCCGTTCCGTTTCGCGGTGCAATGGGTCAATCGCCCAAATCTGGACTTTCGCGGCTTTGCCGGAACGGTTGCATCGGGACGGGTCGCGGTTGGCGATGACGTGGTGGTTGCCGCCACGGGCGCGACGGCGAAGGTCGCGCGGATCGTTACATTCGATGGCGATCGTGACCAGGCGTTGCCGGGGGACGCTGTTACCCTGACCTTGGCAAGCGAGATCGACGTCACCCGAGGCGATCTGCTGGTGCATCCCGACAGCCGCCCGGAATGCGTGGACCAGCTTGCCGCCCATGTGTTGTGGATGAGCGAAGACGACATGCTGCCCGGGCGATCCTACCTGATGCGCGTGGGTACGGCGGAAACTCCCGCGAGCATTACTGCCTTGAAACATAAGATCGACGTCAACACCCTGGAACATGGTTCCGGCAAGACGCTGGCGCTGAACGAAATCGGCTTTTGCAACATCGCCGCGGCACGCTCGATCGCCTTCGATCCATACGCGGAGAACCGCCGGACCGGTTCGTTCATCCTGATCGACCGGGCAACCAACGCGACCGCCGGCGCCGGAATGATCTCGTTCGGTTTGCGGCGGGCGACCAATATTCATCGTCAGCATCATGCGGTCGACAAGGCCGCGCGGTCCGCGCTGATGCACCAAAAGCCGCGAATCGTATGGTTCACCGGCCTTTCGGGTTCGGGCAAATCGACGATCGCCGATCTGGTGGAGAAGTCACTGCACGCGCGCGGCATGTGTACGATGCTGTTGGATGGCGACAATCTGCGGCACGGCCTTAATCGCGATCTCGGGTTCACCGAGGCGGATCGGGTGGAGAATATCAGGCGCGTAGGCGAAGTGGCGAAGCTTTTTGTGGACGCCGGGCTTATCGTGTTGTGCTGCTTCATTTCGCCGTTCGCGGCGGAGCGCGGGTTGGTGCGCAGCCTGGTGGGGCCGGAGGAGTTCGTTGAGGTCTTCGTCGATGTGCCGGTCGAGGAGTGCATCAAGCGCGATCCGAAGGGGCTGTACCGGAAAGCGCTGGCCGGCGAGTTGCGCAATTTCACCGGCGTTCACAGCCCCTATGAACCCCCGGCGGACTGCGAAATGAGGATCGACGGCATCAACGAGTTCGGCTACCGACGCCGCCGCGAGAATTGTCGCGTGGCTTGGCAACGACGAATGAACAAGAACCAAAATGGAAACCCGGGACATGCCGCTGAAGGGTCATCTCGATGAGATCTCGCGCCGCGGGGTTTCCGGCTGGGCCATGGATACCGCGCGGCCGGACGCTGCACTGGAGATCATCGTAACGGTCGATGGCCATGAGTACGGCCGCTGCGCGGCGAACGCGTTCCGGCCGAAGCTGAAGGAGGCCCTGGGCGAGCCGGCGACCGGCATGTACGCGTTCGAACTGGCTTTCGAGCCGCGGCTGTCGCCGTTCAGGCAACATGTCGTGTCGGTCACTGTCGAAGGCCATCCTGAGCAAACGTTGCCGAGGAGCATGCGTGTCATTCCGGCCGCCGCGGTGTCGCCGTCCTCCAGGGCACCTCTGTTGGTGACGTCCACCGGCCGTTCGGGCACGACCCTGCTGATGAGCGAATTGCTGCGCCACCCTGATATTATCGTGGCGGACAGCTATCCCTATGAGATCAAGCTGGTCTCCTACTATGCATCGGCGTTCCGCGCGCTGGCGTCGGAGGCCGATCGGGAGAGATCCACCAACCCGGACCATATGTTCTCCGGCCCCAATGAGTATCATATCGGCCACAATCCGTATAACTCGACCGGTCTGTCCGGTGTCGTCAAAGACCGGGCGCGAATGACGGCCTTCCACGAAGAGGTCATGCCTTCGGCGCTCGCGACGACATTCCGTGATCTTATCGACGGCTACTACGACATCGTCGCGGATGATTGCGACAAGGCCAATGCGCGGTTTTTTGCAGAGAAATGCGATATCGCCGAGGCCGCGCGGGAGGGTGCGCGCATGCTTTATCGCCCGGTGCGCGAAATCGTTCTCGTTCGCGACCCGCGCGATCTTCTCTGCTCCGCCAAGGCCTTCTGGAAGGTTTCGACGGAGGAGGCCTTGCGGACGCTAGAGACAGCGCTGCCGCGTTTGACCGATATTTGCAACAGCGGCGGAAGCGACGTGGCCGCGGTGCGGTACGAAGATCTGATCCACGATCCGGTCAACGCACGAGACACGATGTACCGGTTCATTGGCATCGACCGTATCGAGTCCGCATCGGCGCGGGAAGGCTTGTTCGGGATGCACGGCACCAGCCGGGATGCCGCCGCCTCGGTCGGGCGGTGGGCGCAGGATTTGATGCCCTCCGAGATCGACAGGTGCGACGATTTGTTCGCGGACTATCTTGATCGCTTCGGTTACGAAAAGAATAGGCCGGCGGGCGGAGGCAGGCGCCGCCTGCACGTGGTGCCCAATATGCAGGTGTCGAAGCGCCTGGCCGCGCGGGTGATGGAAAGCGCGACCGGTATTTCGATGGGACTGGCGTTGGACGTGTCGGCCCCGGGCGCGGACTTTGCCGAACATCTGGTCGCGGGATGGTCGGGCATGGAACTGAGCTGGGTGTGGTCCAAAGCCGCAACCAGTTCCATTCGCGTCAAATGGCCAGCCGCCGCCGCATGCTGTCGATTGCTGCTGGTCGGGCGGCCGTTTATATCCGGAACCGTATTGCCGAACCAGCGGCTGGATATCGGCGTGAATGGCGTCCCGTTAGGACAGGTCATCATCTCAACGTCCGCGGTGATCGAAATCGACCTGGACGAACCGCCAGCGGGTGACTCCGGCGACTGCATCGTTACTATCGGCCTGCCGGATGCCGCGCGCCCGTGCGACATTGACAGCAAGAAAGCCGAAAGCCGGCTTCTGGCCTTCGCCCTCGAGAGGATCTTGCTTTACGAGGACGGCAGGCAGTAGTTCGCGATGCCGCATTCCCAAGCCGGGACCGGACGATGAACGGAACCCGTGCTTCGGCGCCCGGTGTCCAAACGGATGAGCCGCGCCTGCGCCGCCTCCACCGTTTCACCTTCGCGCCGAACGGTTGGCTTCAATCCGTCGCCAGTCCCGGCACGGGTCTTTGGGGCACCCAGTTCCTGACGGTCGGCTGTCCCGACGATTTTTACGCCGTCCGGCTGGGCTTTCCCAACATCACCCGATCCCGCTTTTCGATCCCGCAAATCGCGGTGTGTCCCTCTACCGCTTGGAACGACTACGCCAATCCGTCAGGCGGCGCGTCGCCGGTGCGGCTGACGAGCCTGCACGCCGGAGCGGATGTCGATCGTATCGTCACCCCGAACGGCGCCTCGGAGGGTCTTACCGTCGCCGCCAACGCGGTTGATCCGGCGTCGGGTGAGACCTCCGTGGCGGTCTGGTCGTGGACGGATTGGTGCGCGGTCAGGAGCGTCGCGCCGGACCCGGAGACCGGCATGCGCGTGTTGATGATCCGCCACACCGTCGAAAATAATAACGGCGGATTCATTACATTCAACAACGGACGATTCAAAGGCTGGAACGGTGAGTCGTCGGTTAACATGGGGTATGATTATTTCTGTGGGGGGTTGAACAACGGCAAGGACCGCACGGATTTCGCCGCTGTCAACGCATCGCTGCTGCCGCCGAACACGCTGATCAACGGATCGTTCGCCTGCGCGGTCCAGTTCCTCACGGCGCATCCCGGCATCATTGGAATGACCACCGGAGACAGCCACCAGCAAGGCACGACGACATCCGGCGCGTTCAATGGGTTTCTCGCCCAGTTGACCGTTTCACTAGGCCGGGAGACGATCGGATCGATCCCGATGAGCTGGGTGAATTGTGCCGTCGGCGGATCCGTTTCGCAGCAGTTCTTTCCTTACTTGCAAGCCCTGATCGGCCATGTGAACCCGTCCTATGTGGTGCTCCCCGGCTGGACAGCCAACGAAACGATCGGCGACGTGAAAGCCGACGGCGCGTGCTGCGACCTGTTCTTCGGCCGCCTGCTTCAGACGGTCGACGTGGTGCGCCTGAACGGCGCCGTGCCGATTTGGTTGACGCCTTTTCCGCGAAACGCGGCATTCATGACCCCCGATCGCCTGATGCCGTGGCGGGATTTGCGTCAATCCATTCTGGAATTGAGACGCGCCGGAGAAATCGTCGTGGATGCCACCGCCGTGTTGGGACATGTGACGGCGGGCCAATTCGACGGCACCTATCTGCCCGAACTGACCGATGACGGCATCCATCCGAACGACGAGGGGCATGCCGCGGTCGCCGGCTTGCTGAAACCGATTATCCGGTCATTGGCCGCGCTGCCGTAACGACCGGGTCTGACCCGCGATTGCCTCATCTGGCAAGGCTTGCACCAAACGCCGGCATCGGGTTCCGTCACCGCGATGGAACCCGAGCCCGCCCCCCGCCTCGCCGCCAACGTCATGCACTTCGCCCGCCTGCTGCGGCGCGCGGGCCTGCCTGTCGGACCGTCGGAATCCATCGCCGCGCAGGACGCGCTGACCCGCATCGACATCGGCTCCAGGACCCAGGCGCGCACCGCGTTGCGCGCCGCGATGATCCATCGGCACGAGCATCAGGAGGTGTTCGACCAGGCCTTCGCACTGTTCTGGCGAGATCCTTCGGCGGCCGAGCAGGCCGCCGCGATGGCGCTGCTGAACGCGCAGAAGGAGAAGAAGCCGGACCGCCCTCCCCCCGCCGCGCGCCGCGTCGCCGAAGCCTTCGCTTCGAAAAGCAACAGGCCCCCGCAGCCGAAGGACGAGCCACCGCGCGTCGACATGACGCTGACCGTGTCGGAGCAGGAACGGCTGCAGCAGATGGATTTCGAGTCGATGGGCGCCGAGGAGATCGCCCGCGCGAAGCAGGAGATCCGCCGCCTGGTGCTGCCGCTCGATCTGCGCCGCACCCGCCGGACGCGCCCGGATCAGAACGGGCCGGTGACGGACCTGCGGCGCACGATCCGGACCAGCCTGCGGCAGGGCGGCGAGATCCTGACGATCGCGCGCAACCGCCGGGTGACGCGGCCGCCGCCGCTGGTGGTGCTGTGCGACATCTCCGGATCGATGTCGCGCTATGCACAGATCCTGCTGCACTTCCTGCACGCGGTGACCAACGACCGCGACCGCGTCTCGGTCTTTCTGTTCGGCACGCGGCTGTCCAACGTCACCCGGCAGTTGCGCGCCCGCGATCCGGAGGTGGCGTTCCAGATGATCGCCCATGCCGTGCCCGACTGGTCCGGCGGCACCCGCATCGGCGAGGCTTTGGCGGCGTTCAACCACCTCTGGGCGAAGCGGGTGCTCGGCCAGGGCGCGGTGGTGCTACTGATCACCGACGGCCTCGACCGCGACGGCGCGCACGGCCTGGCGGACAACATGGATCGGCTGCACCGGTCCTGCACACGGCTGATATGGCTCAACCCGCTGTTGCGCTGGAGCGGGTTCGAACCAAAGTCCCAGGGGATCAGGGCGATGCTGCCGCATGTGGACGAATTCCGTCCGGTGCATAATCTGGCCAGCCTGCGCGGCCTGGTCGAACTGTTGTCCCGGCCGGCGCCGATGAAGCCGGTTCGTTTTGAAGGATAGTCTGATGAGCAATCCGGAAGTCGAGGATGTCCTGGGCACCGCCGCCGCATGGCGCGCGTCCGGGGAGCAAGTGGCGGTGGCAACGGTGACGGAGACGTGGGGCAGTTCGCCTCGCCCCGCCGGCAGTCAAATGGCGGTGACGAAGTCGGGGCGGATGGCCGGGTCGGTTTCGGGCGGCTGCATCGAGGGGGCCGTGGCCGACGCGGCGATGCAGACGATCGAGTCCGGGACGCCGCAGGTGCTGGATTTCGGGGTGAGCAATGAGAGGGCTTGGGAGGTTGGGCTGGCTTGCGGGGGGAAGGTGAAGGTGTTTGTGGAGAAATTGGGGTGACGTGGGGGGGCGGCGGTTGGGGCGGCGGGTTGGCTTGTTCTCACGGAGTCCACTGATTACGCACACGGATTTAACGGATTTAATCTTGGCGCGAAGCGCCCCAAGCCACTTTGGGGACATTCACCAAGCTTGATAGTGAAGCTGAATTCCGAGCAATCCGTGTTTGAAATCAGCGTAATCCGTGTGAACAAACAGCGCCCCCGGCGGCTCTCCCCCAACCCGCCGGAGAACGATATCATGCCACTCCCCCCGCAGGATGAACGTCCATGACCCCTGACACCCTTGCCGCCCTCGAACAGGCGAAGCGCGACAAACGGCCTGTCGTGCTGGCGACGCAGTTGCCGTCGGGAGAACAACGCCTGCTCCCAGACCCCGAGGCGCCCGCGGACCTCAACGACGCCGCGCGGCGCGCGTTGGAGCGGGACGAAAGCGGCACCGTGCGGATTGGCGAGACCGAGTTCTTCCTGCACGCCTACAACCCGCCGCTGCGGTTGATCGTCGTCGGCGCGGTGCACATCGCCCAAGCGCTGGCGCCGTTCGCCGTGCCCTGCGGCTTCTCGGTCACCATCGTGGATCCCCGCCGATCGTTCGCCTCGGGCGAGCGGTTTCCGGGGATGGAGATTGCGACCGACTGGCCCGACGAGGCTTTGGAGAAGTTCGCTCCGGACAGCCGCACCGCCGTCGTCACGCTGACGCATGACCCGAAGCTGGACGACCCGGCGCTCGACCGCGCGCTGAAATCGGAAGCGTTCTACATCGGCGCCCTCGGTTCCCGCCGCACCCACGCCGCGCGGCTGAGCCGGCTGCGCGAACTTGGCCACCAGGACAACGCGCTATCGCGCATCCGCGGACCCGTCGGGCTGAACATCGCGGCCGTCACCGCGCCGGAGATCGCGTTGTCGATTATCGCCGAGATCATCGCCGTGCGCCGCAACGCGCCCGTCCCGGCCAAGTCCGCCGCATGATCTTCGGACCCGCCTCGCTGACGCAGGCTCGCGGCGCGATCATGGCGCACAGCCAGAGAGTTGGCGAGCGGATGATCCGCAAGGGCGCGCTGCTGGACGACGACGCCATCGATGCGTTGCGCGTGGCCGGCCGGACCGAGGTGATCTGCGCCCGCCTCGAACCCGGCGACGTTCCCGAGGATATCGCCGCCGATCGGCTGGCCGGGCCGTTGACGGCGCCGCTGATCGGGCGGTCGCGGGCGGCGACGGGGCGGGTGAACCTGTCGGCCGAGGCGCCGGGGCTGCTGCGCGTCGATGCGGCGCGGATCGATCGCCTGAACACGATCGACGAGGCGATCACCATCGGCACGCTGCCGGATTACGCCGTGGTGGCGCCGAAGGACCTGATCGCAACGATCAAGATCATTCCGTTCTCCGTTCCCGGCAATGTGCTGGCTGTGGCGGAGGCGCTGGTGCGGCAGGCGCCGGGGGCGCTGGCGCTGCATCCGTTCCGGGCGCTGAAGGTCGGGCTGGTCATTACTGAATTGCCGGGGTTGAAGGACAGCGTCACCGACAAGACGATCGCGATCACCGAGGCCAGGATCACCGCACTGACCGGGTTGCTGCTGCCACCGGTGCATTGCGCGCATGCGGAGGCGGATATCGGCCGGGCGCTGGAGGGGCTGGTGCGCGATGGCGCCGATTTGCTGCTGGTGATCGGGGCCTCGGCGGTGGTGGACAGGCGGGATGTCGGGCCGGCGGGGATCGTGCGGGCGGGCGGCGAGATCCTGCATTTCGGCATGCCGGTCGATCCGGGGAACCTGATCTGCCTCGGCCGTATCGGCGAGCGGCCGGCGCTGGTGCTGCCGGGCTGCGCACGCAGCCCGAGCCTGAACGGGATCGACTTCGTGCTGTCGCGGCTGTTCGCGGGGCTCGAGGTGACGCCGCGCGACATGATGCGGATGGGTGTCGGCGGGCTGCTGAAGGATATCGAGGCTCGGCCGATGCCGCGGGAGAAGGCTGCGGCGGCGGTGCGGAGCGGTGCGGCGCCGCGCAGTGCGCCGACGGTTTGCGCGGTGGTGCTGGGCGCCGGGCGCTCGCGGCGGATGGCGCCGCATAACAAGCTGCTGGTGGCGGATCGGTCCGGCCGGACGATGATCGCCCGGGTGGTGGACAACGTGTTGTCCTCGGGGGCGCGGCCGGTGTTGGTGGTGACCGGGCACCAGGCGGAGGACGTCGAGCGGGCGCTGGGCGGGCGGCCGGTGCGGTATGTGTTTGCTCCGGACTATGCGGACGGTCTGGCGGCGAGCCTGAAGGCCGGGATCGCGGCGGTGCCTCCGGAGTGCGCGGCGGCGCTGGTGTGTTTGGGGGATATGCCGCTGGTGACCGGGCGGATGATGGATCGGCTGCTGTCGATGTATAACCCGCAGGAGGGACGGCTGATCGTGTTGCCGACGTTCCGCGGGAAGCAGGGTAACCCGATGCTGTGGGATCGGCGATTCTTCCCGGAGATACTGGAGATCGCGGGGGATTCGGGGGCGCGGTTCCTGGTCGGGAAGCATATGGAGAGCGTGGCGGAAGTGGAGATGGCGGACGACGCTGTGCTGCGGGATTTCGATACGGCGGAGTCGCTGGCGACACTGCCTCGGGGGATGCGGCCGGAGGGGGTCGGGTAGGTCGATACGGATGGTACAGTGAAACTTCAAACCTCGACAGACCAGACCTGGACACCGTCGCGCTCGAACTGCGGCAGCACCCGGCGCGAGCCGATAGCCGCCAGCTTCGGGATGTAATGCCAGCAATGGGCGGCCCGCGGCCAACGCCACCAGGTATGTCCAGGTCTGGTTGATCTGTTCGACAAGGTTCAGTGTGTGGCCGTCTATCGGGTGATAGGCGGCCGGATCGAATTTCATCCTTTTGAGCATGTCGAGCGGCTCGCCGGTTTGTGTGCTTATCCAGGCGCGAGCGTCAAAATCGGCCTGACGAACCCGCCCCGGGTAGCCGTCGATGTCAGACTGTGTCCGCACGATCAGCACGCATCATCTCCTCGATTAGTTCGAGATCATCACGGCATCGCGCAGACGCAGGCTCGGTTCTGCATGTCGATCTAATTATGGCCCGACTTTTGCAGAACCAAACCTTGCATGGTGTCCCGTTTCGTCAACGACATCAGCGATCAGCCCTGCCGCTCTGTCTGTCCCACTTTCATTTCGAGGATGAGGTATCAAATATGTCGAGCCGCGCCGTCAGAGACGAAAGTGTTCACCCGGTGGACGAGATACTGCCTCTACCGCGGCTGTTCGCGCTGGGACTCCAGCATGTCCTTGTCATGTATGCCAATGCAGTGGCCGTGCCGCTTATACTGGGTGGCGCGCTGCATCTACCGAAGGATCAGATCGCGATGCTGATCAACGCCGATCTGTTCGCTTGCGGTATAGCCACGTTGATCCAAACAATCGGCTTTGGCCCGATAGGCATTCGCTTGCCCATCATTATGGGCGTTACTGCCGTATCGATCTCGCCGATGCTTGCGATGGCGGCCATGCCCGGGGTCGGGCTCACGGGCATTTACGGTGCGGTGCTTGTGGGCGGCATTTTCGGCCTGTGTATCGCGCCCCTGGTCGGATACGTCTTGCGGCTTTTTCCCGCCGTTGTTACCGGCACCATCATCACCATGATTGGCGTGGCCCTGATGCGGGTCGGCATCGCGTGGGCTGGCGGCGGGGCGGCGGCAGCCGATTTCGGCGCCGGCGGCTATCTCGCGGTAGCAACGATCGTGCTCGCGGTGATCCTGCTGATCATCAAGTTTGCTCGCGGTTTCCTGGCCAATATGGCGGTTTTGATCGGGCTGGCTGTCGGTTACGGGCTGACCATTGCAATCGGCTGGACGGACTTCTCCGGCCTGTCGCAGCAGCCGTGGATACGGATCGTGCTGCCGCTGCAGTTCGGCATGCCGCAGTTCCACCTGATTCCATGCCTGACGATGTGCCTGGTCATGACCATCGTCTTCATCGAGGCGACCGGCATGTTCCTGGCTTTGGGTGCCATGACCGGCCGCGCCGTAGGGGCCGCGGATATCAAGCGCGGCCTGCGGGCAGACGCCCTGGGCACGGTGATCGGCGCCGTGTTCAACACCTTTCCTTACGTATCCTACTCCCAGAACATCGGCCTTGTGGGCATTACCGGGATTTCCAGCCGCTGGGTGTGCGTCACCGGTGGCGTGATCATGCTGGCACTCGGTCTGGTTCCCAAGCTGGCCTTTGTCGTCGCTTCCATTCCGCAATGTGTCCTGGGGGGCGCCGCATTCATTATGTTCGGCATGGTCGCGGCAACCGGAATCAAGATCCTCGCCACGGTGGACTATGTAAGCCAGCGCAACAATGTTCTGGTCGTGGCGGTTTCCATCGGCTTTGGCGTGATCCCGATCGTGTCACCCAATTTTTTCCGTATCATGCCGTCTGAGTTGAAGCCGATTTTCGGCGACCCGATCATCATGACGGCCCTTGCCGCCGTCGCCCTGAATGCATTTTTCAATCGAACAACGAACGAGCAGGCTCGGCAGGAAGCCATGCTTGCCGCGCAAGCCGAGCACGCCTGACAGGCCTCCGCGGCGAGCAGGCGTTTCGATGGCGCAATGCCGGCCGTTGTCCGATGGCCGGGTTCGCCGCCCAGCGATCGATGAGACATAACCGGTCGTGGTTCGGTGCGGACCTTGCCATCCGACCCGTGTCGCATTTCAGTCAGACCCGAACCAGCAGGCGGGAGACACCAGTGAAGGCATTGCTCAGCCACACCATCGGCGGACCCGAAACCCTCGTCATCGGCCACCTGCCCGACCCGATCCCGGGCGCCGACGAAATCCTCATCTCCGTCAAAGCCTGCGGCGTGAACTTCCCCGACACGCTCATCATCGAGGACAAGTACCAGTTCCGCCCGCAACGCCCCTTCTCCCCCGGCGGCGAGGTCGCCGGCATCGTCGCCAGCGCCGGCTCCAACGTCCGGGACATCCGCCCCGGCGACCGCGTCATCGGCTGGTGCTGCTGGGGCGGCATGGCCGAGCAGGTCGCCGTCCCCCGCGCCCACTGCATCCCGATCCCGGACACGATGCCGTTCGACGAAGCCTCCGCCTTCATCATGACCTACGGCACGTCGCACTACGCGCTCCGGCAGCGCGGCGCCCTGAAGCCCGGCGAGACCCTGCTCGTCATCGGCGCGGCGGGAGGCGCCGGGCTCGCGGCGGTCGAGCTGGGCAAGGCCATGGGCGCGCATGTCGTCGCCGCGGTTTCGTCCGACGAAAAACTGGCACTCGCGACCAGCCACGGGGCGGCATCGGGCTTCGTCTATCCCCGCGGCCCGTTCGACAAGGCCGCGTTGCGCACGCTGTCCGGTTTGTTCAAGCAGGCGTGCCCGCAAAACGGTGCCGATGTCATCTACGACGCCGTCGGCGGCGACTACGCGGAAGCCGCCCTGCGCAGCATCGCGCCGGATGGCCGCTTCCTCGTCGTCGGATTTCCGGCCGGCATTCCGCGGCTGCCCCTGAACCTCGTGCTGCTGAAGTCCTGCCAGATCGTCGGCGTCTTCTGGGCGGACTGGATCGACCGCGATCCCGCGGGGTTCCGGACGAGCGCGCGCGAACTGTTGGACCTCTACCAACGTGGCGCGATCCGGCCCGTCATCTCGGCGCGCTATCCGCTGGAGCAAGGCGGCGACGCCATCGCCGCGCTGGCCACACGGACTGCCATGGGCAAGCTTGTCGTCATCATCTAACGCCGCGGCGGGCGCAGCGGGAACAGCAGCGTCGCGGCCACCAGGCCAAGCCCGCCGCCCAGCAGCGTTTCCCAGCCTCGGGCGGCGAGCACGGCGACGGAGTGCTCGCCGCTCGCCGCCAGCGTGACGATCAGGGTGAAGGCATACGCGCCGCAGGCGATGTCATATCGCTCCGGCAGCGCCATCGCGTAGACGATCATCGCCAGCGCCGCCGCCGCCCAGGCCGCCAACGGCGCAGTACTCACCAGCGGCAGGAACGCCGGGCCGAGCGGTACGCCGATGAGGGTGCCGATGATGCGGCGCCTGACCCGGTCGATCGTGCCGGCCGCGGAGCCTGCGACGATATAGGTGCAGGCGGTGATCGCCCAGGCCGAACTCGATCAGCCCCACCGTCGCGTTCAGCGCCACGATCGCCAATGCGGACGCCGCAGCCTGCACTCCCATGGCAAGCTCGGAGCCGATCCAGCCGGGGCGGACCGGCATTGGCGGTGCGGCGGGCGGCGGTTGCTCCGCCGGGCCGCTGAGCACGCGCGGCACAATGGAGGCGATGGCGGCGAGCACACCCGCGACCGCGACCATCGGCAAGTCGGCCGGCCCCAGCCCGGCGCTGTAGGCCAGTAACTGGCCGATAAAGATCTGCGAGCCGATGCCGGTCCCGGTGACGCCGAAACGCCGCAGATAGCCGACGCAAAAGGCGCCGGTCGCGAGTACCGCCTCCGGCAGCGCATGGCCGAAATGCCGCGGCAGCCACGCCAGCAGGATAAAGCCCGCCGCGCCCGCCGCCGCCGCAGCGGCCAGCAGCAGAAGGTCGCGGCTCGACTCCGCCCGGGTGGACCGGGTCTCCGACACGCTGCCCCACAGGGCGAAGCCGCTGGAAAGCCCGGGCAACGCCGCGGCGTTCGGCAATCCCGCGGCGATGTCCGGCATGGTGCCAAGCATCGCCGCGAGGCCGTACGCAGTGACCAGGCGGAGGCCCTTGATGCGCCGGTGCGTCCCGGGATCGACCCGGTCAAGCCATGCGGTAACGGCGTTCAATGCGCTCCCTCGAGTGCCCGGGACAATTGTGCCGCACCCGGGCAAGCGCCGGCCAGTCGCGAATTCTTGGTCGATGATTGCGGAAAGCGGGACATCATTGCGTCCGTCGATGGCCGGAGGGTTTGTCCGCGCATGCGGCCGGGACGCGAGTGGGACCTGCCGGTGGACGGCAAGCGATGCACATATAATAGGCATTTCTCCCTCTGGAGGTCCACATCCCAGCTCTCTTTGATTGATTTGGATCAATGCGCGCGGCAACAAGCCACATATCTAGCCAAGTGCTTAGAAATAGGGACTGAAGCCATGCTCAGAACTTATGCTTCGCCTGCCGATGACCGTGCGCAAACCTGCTGCCGGGCAGGTTGGCACACCGACGGCGAGACCGCCGGTTACGGCGTCGCAGGTCATGATCATTGCGCCAGCATCGAAAAGAACGCGGGATCTGATTATTACGCCTGGTCTTACTGTGTCCGCTGCGCGGTCACGCAAAGCCAGGTGCAGGGACGCCACAAGGACCAGGATGCCTGCCTGCGGGAAGCCGCGCACTGGCTGCGAGACTTCAATTGCCCGGGCCATCTGAAGCGGCAGGATAAGCCCTGGAAGCAATGGACCATGATCGGGCAATAAGCCTCCGCCTCGCGGTCCCGCCGCGCCGGGGTCGGCGCTATCGACCGATCCCGCACCAGGTGCCACACTCAGCCGAGACGCCGATGCCCGCGCCGCTGATGCGGCACGGCCGGCTGAAACCATCCGCCGCTGAAACGGAGGACAGTGTGGCAACCGTGCGCCTTTGGACCGACGACGAAGCGGACAAAGAACCGGCCGTCAAAGCCGTGTTCGATGATATCCGGCGCGCCCGCGGCTCCAGCTTCATCAACAATTTCTGGCGCGCGCTGGCCAACGACCCGCCGACATTGAAGCGCACCTGGGACAGCCTGAAAGCGATCATGGGTGGCGAGGGCGCGCTCGACCCGCTGACCCTGGAACTGGTCTACATCGCCGTGTCCGCCGCCAACGGCTGCCCGTACTGCATCCACTCCCATATCGCGGCCGCGAAACAAAAAGGCATGACGGACGCGCAGCATATGCACCTGCTCGCGATCATCGGCATGGCGTCGGAGACCAACACGCTCGCCAACGCCCTGCAAGTCCCGGTCGATCGCGAATTCCTCGTCGGCTAGGCGGCGTTTCAACCCATCGGAAGGACACGCATGAACCTCTACCGCCTGCTGCAAAAACGCGCCGCCGCCGGGCACCCCGTGCGCGTCGGCCTGATCGGCGCCGGCAAGTTCGGCTCGATGTTCCTGTCGCAGGTGCCGACAACGCCGGGCCTGGAGGTCGCCGCCATCGCCGATTTGTCACCGGACCGGGCGCGCGAGGCGTGCCGACGGGTGGGATGGACGGAGGACCGCATCGCCGCCACCCGCTTCGTTGACGACGCCTTGGCCATGATCGCGTTCCCCGAAGTGGAAGTCGTTGTCGAAGCCACCGGCCACGCCCCGGCCGGCATCGCCCATGCCCGCCGAGCGATCCGACAGGGCAAGCACATCGTCATGGTCAACGTCGAGGCCGACGTTCTGGCCGGCCCGCTGCTGGCGCGCGAGGCGGAGGCGGCTGGCGTGGTCTACAGCCTCGCCTACGGCGACCAGCCGGCACTGATCGCGGAACTGGTCGACTGGGCGCGGGCCTGCGGCTTCCCGGTGCTCGCCGCCGGCAAGGGCACGAAATACATGCCGGAATACCATGCCTCCACGCCCGACACGGTCTGGGGCTACTACGGCCTGACCCCGGAGCAGGCGAAGCTCGGCGGCATGAACCCGCAGATGTTCAACTCATTTCTTGATGGCACGAAGTCGTCGATCGAGATGGCCGCCGTCGCCAACGCCTCCGGCCTGACGCCCGCCCCTGACGGACTGGTCTTCCCGCCGATCGGCACGCATGAACTGGCGGAGACGTTGCGGCCGGGGAATGCCGGGACGCTGCACCATGCCGGGCAGGTGGAGGTGATCTCCAGCGTGCACCGCGACGGCAGCCCGGTGCAGAATGATCTGCGCTGGGGCGTGTTCGTGGTGTTCGAGGCGCCGAACGACTACGCACAACGTTGCTTTCACGAATACGGCGTCGCCACCGATTCGTCCGGCCGCGTCACCGCGCTATACCGCCCGTTCCACCTGATCGGCCTAGAGCTGAACGTTTCTATCCTGTCAGCCGCGCTGCGGCGGGAGCCGACGGGAACGCCGACCGGATTTCGCGGCGATGTGGTATCGACAGCCAAACGGGATCTGCGCGCCGGGGAAGTGCTGGATGGCGAAGGGGGCGCCTGCGTCTGGGGCAAGCTGATGCCCGCCGCCGACAGCCTCCGCCGCGGCGGCCTGCCGATCGGCCTGGCCAATCGGGTGACGTTGGTGAGGGACGTGCCGGCGGGACAGCCGGTCACCTGGGACGACGTGCGGATCGACGCGGCGGATGAGGCGTATCGTTACAGGCGCGCGATGGAGGCGGCGTTCCCGGCGGCTTAGCCGACGCCCGAGATAAGCGGAGGCCGGCACGGTCGTTACCCCCGTGCCATGACCAGACTTAGTCCGGCCATCCACGACCTGCGGGGTTTGAGACCGAAAAGTCTTGGTGGGCCGGGACAAGCCCCATGGTACCAGGATAACGGGGCGGAGCACGGATTTCTCCCCATTCGTCATGGCCCGGCTTGTCCGGGCCACCCTTGCCAGCAGGTGCCGTGAAGGTGGCCCGGACGAGCCGGGCCATGACGATGACAGTTCGCTACCGGCCCGCGGTCGACCCATCCTGGATGAAAATCGAGGACCGGGCTGGGTTTCGGCCGGACGCAACTCTATTTTCTTCGTAGTTAAGGCCTCGGCCAAACATTTCCCGTGCTGGCGCTTATCCTGATAGCTATGGGGACAGGCCCCGCCATGACACGCCTCACAGCCCGTACCGCCGCCTCAGCGATACCGCCCGTGCTGTTCCAGGACCTCGATCCGGTAGCCGTCCGGATCGGTCACGAAGAAGAACCGCGCCATCAGCGCGCCGTCGCGATTGAATTCCTTCACCGGCTCCGGCGCCAGGCCCTCCGCGGCGAAGCGCTCTCGCTCCGCGCGGACGTCGGGCACCACGAACGCGATGTGGCCGTAGCCGTCGCCGTGGGTGTACGGCTCGGTACGGCCGTGGTTGATTGTCAGTTCGAGTTCGTAATTGTCCTCCGGCGACTTCAGGTAGACCAGCGTAAATCCGTCAAATGCGTAACGGTCTGCGATCAGCAGGCCGAACGCGCGGTGGTAGAAATCGACACTGCGCGCCTCGTCCAGCACGCGGATCATGCTGTGGATCGGTTTCGCCATGGACCCTACCCCAATGCCTCGGCCAGCAGTTCCAGCGCCCGCACGCCGAACGCCCGCATGTTGGCAATGCGGTCATCGGTGCCGGTCTCAACCGTGATCACCTTGGAGAACCCGGCACCGGTGACCGCGATGCAGGTGTGTCCGGGCTTGTCGCCATAGCGGTTGCCGGTCGGCCCGGTCGCCCCGGTTTCGCCCAGCCCCCAGCTTGCGTCGAGCCGTGCCCGCACCGTATCGGCCAGCAACACGGCATACGGCTCGGTCGAGGCCCGCTCGATCGGCGCGGGCAGCGGATCGGGGATCTGCAGAAATGCCGACCGGGCGCGGGCGGTGTAGATCACGCCGCCGCCGCGGAAATACGCCGATGCGCCGCCAACGGACAGCAGCGCGGCGGAGATCAGCCCGCCGGTTGACGATTCGGCGATGGCGATCGTCTCGCCGCGTTGCTTGAGGCGGGCGCCGAGCTTTTCGGCCATTGGCAGCAGCGCGTCCATCGGTGTCTCCCTTCCTCCCGGGCCGGGATATTTGCCTGCGCCGGGTTTCGTGTCCATGCCGGCGCTGGCCGCGAATGAACCGTTCCGCCGATCCGTGCGTAGGTGTAAGGTATTGCTGCGAAGAGGATCGTCATCATGCAAAGGCTGAAAGCCTCCCCGGGTTTCCCGGCGCCGTCACCCCCCGGCCTGCTGCTGGCGGGCATTCTGATCGGCGGCGCGGTCATGACCATGGCCACCAGCGCCGTGATGCTCGGCGCCGGAGCCGCTATTCAGAACGCCACCCTGCGCCGCCGGCCCGGGTCGTGAAACGGAGTTGTCTGTAGCCGAAGCCGCCGCGGTCGTGGCAGAAGCCGGGCATGCCGCTTTCCAGCCTTGCACCGCCCCGGACCGAGGATGCCAGCGTCGCAGTCGCCGCTGAACTGACCGCCGTCATCGTCGCGGTGACGGATGGCCAGCCGCGGGTGCTGACGATCGACAACGGCCAGGCGCTGCCTTCGGGTCCGTTCGAGGCGGCGCACCGCTCGCTTCAGGCCGGGCTGCGGTCCTGGGTGGAGACGCAGACGCGGCATCCGCTGGGTTATGTCGAGCAGTTGTACACGTTCGCGGATGCCGACCGGAAACAGGGGACGCTCGAACGCGTGGTGTCGGTCAGCTATCTCGGCCTGACGCGGGAGGCTCCGGCGGCGCAGGGTTGGGGGGCGGAGTGGCAGCCCTGGTACCGGTTCTTCCCGTGGGAGGACATGCGCGGTTCCGGCACGGCGCTGACCGAGGCGGTTTTGGCCGCGCCGCTGCGTGATTGGGCGGCGCGGGCCGACGATCCGGGCGTGGCACGCGATCGTCTGCGCCGCATCACCATCAACTTCGGCCTGGACGGTCACCGCTGGAACGAGGAACTGGTGCTCCAGCGCTACGAGTTGCTGTGGGAGGCCGGGCTGGTCGCGGAAGCCGGGACCGCCGCGGCAGCGGTCCCGGGCGAGGCGATGCGGCACGACCATCGTCGCATCCTGGCGACCGGAATCGCGCGGCTGCGGGCGAAGATCAAATACCGCCCCGTGGTGTTCGAACTGATGCCGGCGGCGTTCACGCTGCTGCAATTGCAGCGGACGGTGGAGGCGCTGGGCGGCCGTCTGCTGCACAAGCAGAATTTCCGCCGGCTGATCGACCAGCAGGATCTGGTCGAAGAAACCGGTGAAGTAACGACGGAAACCGGCGGGCGGCCGGCCAAGCTGTTCAGCTTCCGGCGGGAGGTTCTGGCGGAACGCCAGGTTGCCGGAACAAAGCTGCCGCTGGTGCGGGCGGTGTGATGGCACGCTGCGGCGGGCATCGCCTGCCGCCACCTTGTCATGTCGATGGTGCTTGACACGACGTCCACGCGAGAACATATTGTGAACATGCCCCACAAGCTTTCCGTCGCCGATAAGCTCGAAATCCTGGCGGATGCCGCGAAATACGATGCATCCTGCGCCTCGTCCGGCGGCGAGAGGCGGAACTCCCGCAGCGGCGGCGGCATTGGCTCAAGCACAGGCAACGGCATTTGCCATTCCTACACCCCGGACGGCCGTTGCGTTTCCCTGTTGAAGATCCTGCTCACCAACGCCTGCATGTACGACTGCGCCTACTGTATCAACCGCCGCTCATCCAACGTCCGGCGGACCCGCTTCACCGTGCCCGAGGTGGTCGATCTGACGCTGGAGTTCTATAAGCGCAACTACATCGAAGGCCTGTTTCTGTCGTCCGGAATCATCCGTTCGCCCGACTACACGATGGAAAGCCTTGTCCGCGTCGCAAGGTCCCTGCGCGTGGACCATGCGTTCCGCGGCTACATCCACCTGAAGACCATACCCGAGGCCTCCCCCGACCTGATCCATGCCGCCGGCCTTTACGCCGATCGGCTGTCGATCAATATCGAATTGCCTACCGTTGAGTTGTTAGGGCGGCTTGCGCCGGAGAAGCGGATCGGATCGATTCATGGCACGATGCGCGACCTCTCCCGCGGCATCTCCGAATTGAAATCCGACAGGCGTGCGCCGCGCTTTTCGCCCGCGGGCCAGAGCACACAACTGATTGTCGGCGCCGACGCCAGCAGCGATTCGACCGTTCTGGCAACGGCTTCGAATTTGTATGGCAACTACAAACTCAAGCGGATCTACTATTCCGCTTTCAGCCCGATTCCGGACCCGAGTTCGCTGCTGCCGGCGCGCCCGGCGCCGCTGCTGCGCGAAAACCGATTGTACCAGGCGGACTGGCTGATGCGCTTCTACGGCTTCACCGCCGAAGATATTCTTTCCGGAACCAGCGGCGGAATGCTCGACCAAGACATCGATCCAAAGCTCGCCTGGGCTCTGCGCAACCGCGATCGATTTCCGGCCGATGTGAACCGGGCCGACAGGGAGACGCTGCTGCGCGTGCCGGGCCTCGGTATCCGGACGGTCGATCGTATCATAGGCGCAAGAGTGCACGGGGCGCTCCGGCTGGACGATATCCGCCGCCTGGCCGGATCGTTCCGGCGTCTGCTGCCATTCATCGTGACGGTGGATCACAACCCCGCCGGCTTGCTGGACCGCGCCGCATTGCGCGGCATGCTCAGGCCCCAAGCCGGCCAATTGTCATTGTTCGCATGATCTACACCATTACCATAGAAGATCGAGCCGATCTGGCGTCGTTTCGGTGTGCCGCGCGTAAGCTGCTCGCGGCCGGTATCGATCCCGCCAATGTGGTATGGACGGAACAAACTGGCGCGACACTGTTTCCGGACGTTCCTCCGGATGCCGAATTCATCATATCCGTCCCGCGGGCTTTTGTGCTGCTGGCGGAAGCCGTGGCCTGTCATCGCGATGCCGGGCGATGGTCCCTGTTGTATCAACTTCTGTGGCGCATCGCCGGGGGGGAGCGGACGCTGATGACCCGGGACGCCGATCGGCTGGTGCATCGGCTTCAGCGGATGGCGGCGGCGGTCAGGCGGGATCAGCACAGGATGACCGCCTTCGTCCGGTTTCGCGTGCTGGAGGATGACGACGGGCCCTGCTCCGTCGCCTGGTATGAACCTGCCCACAATGTCCTGCGCCGGACCGCCCCATTCTTCATCGATCGGTTTGCCAGTCTGCGGTTTTCAATCATCACCCCCGATCTCGCGCTGCACTGGGATCGCCGGTCGGCCCGTTTCGAACCCGGCCTGGACCGTGCCTCCGTGCCGCGGGCCGATGCGATGGAGGATTGGTGGAAGCGCTACTATCGCGCAACATTCAACCCGGCACGCTCAAATCCCCGGTTGCTGCAACGCCACATCCCGAAACGGTTCTGGCGCGGCCTGCCGGAGGCGCAATCCATTCCCGATCTACTGAGCGAGGCCGGCGCCCGAACGGAACAGATGATCGCCGCGATGCCGCCGGATTGACGCGCCGCGCGAAGGTCCGGGCTGCGCGAGGGGGCTTCCGGCGCGGCATGGTCGCAGATACTGTCCGTCATGACACCAGGGAGTCCGGGCCGATGGCCGAACCGCTGATCATCGCGCGATCCGGCGCACAAGAGCTCAGCATGCTGCCTGCCATGGCCAACCGGCACGGCTGCATCACCGGGGCCACCGGTACCGGCAAGACCGTGACCCTTCAGGTAATGGCCGAGGCGTTCTCGCGCATCGGCGTGCCGGTGTTCGCGGCCGACGTCAAGGGCGACCTGAGTGGCATTGCCATGCCGGGCCAGCTCTCGGATCGGATGAAAGCCCGTCTGGGGCAGCTCAATCTCGCCGAACCGCGCTGGCAGGGATGCCCGGTAACCTTGTGGGACGTTTGGGGTGAGGCGGGCCACCCCATCAGGGCCACGATATCGGACATGGGCCCGCTGCTGATGGCGCGGCTGCTGAACCTCAACGAAACCCAGGAAGGCGTCCTGGCGCTGGTCTACAAGGTCGCCGACGACAACGGACTTCTGCTGCTCGATCTGAAAGACTTGCGGGCCCTGCTGCAATTCACGGGTGAAAACGCCGCGCGCCTGCGCACGCAGTATGGCAACGTCTCCTCCGCCTCGATCGGAGCAATCCAGCGCGGCCTGCTGCAGATCGAGACGCAGGGCGGCGACCGGTTTTTCGGCGAGCCGATGCTGAACATCGACGACCTGATCCAGACCGTGGACGGACGCGGTGTGGTCAATATCCTGGCAGCCGATCGGCTGATGAACAGTCCCAGGGTCTACGCCAGTTTCCTGCTCTGGCTGCTGTCCGAGTTGTTCGAGCAACTGCCGGAGGTCGGCGACCTGGACAAGCCGAAGCTCGTGTTCTTCTTCGACGAGGCCCACCTGCTGTTCAATGGCGCTCCATCCGCGTTGCTTGAGAAAGTCGAGCAGGTCGTGCGGTTGGTTCGATCCAAGGGCGTGGGCATTTATTTCGTGACGCAGAACCCGCTCGACATACCCGACAAAGTCCTCGCCCAGCTCGGCAATCGCGTGCAGCACGCCTTGCGTGCCTTTACGCCGCGCGACCAAAAGGCGGTCCGGGCTGCCGCCGAGACGATGCGCGCAAACCCCGGGTTTGATATATCCAAGGCCATCACGGAACTGGGTGTCGGGGAGGCGCTGGTGTCGTTCCTGGACGCGAAGGGCACGCCCTCGATCACCGAACGCGCCTTCATCGTTCCCCCGGCTTCACAGATCGGCCCGATGACCCCGGAGGCACGGCGCAGCCTGATCGACAACTCGATCGTCGCCGGCACATACGAGAAAGCCATCGACCGCGTGTCCGCCTTCGAGATTCTGCGTGACCGAAGCGGCGGCGGCATACCAATGCCCGAGGAAGCGACTCAGGCATCGGCCCCGGGACCCGCGCCTGCCTCGCCATGGGGTGACCCTTCCGTCGCCTCCGCCCCTTACCCTCCGGCATCGACGCCCGGGGGCGGTAGGCTTTCCGACATCTTGTTTGGCAGCACCGGGCCGCGTGGTGGACACCGCGAAGGCGTCGTCGAGCAAATTGCGCGCAGCGCCGCCCGAACTGTCGGTTCCTCGGTGACTCGCGAGTTGATGCGCGGTGTGCTCGGATCCCTGACGGGCGGCCGCCGGCGGTAGCGCATGCTGCCATGACGGCGGGCTGGCGGGTAGCCCGCACGAGGATGGCGGATCGGAGGCCGGCCACCCGGCGGCGTTGGCGATGTTGTCAGCCCAAACCATGGAGTTGCGGCGTTGCGATATGCTCGCTCCTGATCCGCGGCATCCTCGCCGCTCTCAGGCCGAAATTCCACTTATCGGGCTGTCCGAATTTGGCCGGCCACCTCTCTATCACCTTGTAGCGCGACAATCTGGATGAGAAAATGCGTCAATCAGGATGAGAATTGATGATCGCAACGAACTCATGATGTGCGGTGCGATTGTCGCTGACAAGGACTAAGTTTGGATCTGATTGTCGCGGAGCGACAAACCAGCCGTGTCCTTGGTTGTCGCGCGGTCTGGCGGCCGCCCCGGGCCTTTGTGCTTGCGCTCAAGCGCCGCCCGCCGCCGGTAGCTGTCGACGTTGATTTCGAAGATCGTTGCGTGGTGGACCAACCGGTCCACCGCCGCCAGCGTCATCGCCGGATCGGGGAAGACCTTGCCCCACGCGCCAAACGGCTGATTGGCGGTGATCAGCGTAGAGCGGCGCTCGTAACGCGCGCTGATCAGCTCGAACAGCACCGAGGTCTCCGCCTGATCCTTGCTGACATAGGCGAGGTCATCGAGAATCAGCAGATGGAAGCGGTCGAGCCGGGTAATGGCGGCCTCGAGGCCGAGTTCGCGGCGCGCGACCTGGAGTTTCTGCACCAGGTCGGAGGTGCGGGCGAACAGCACGCGCCAACCGTTTTCCACCAGTGCCAGCCCGATGGCCGAGGCCAGGTGCGTCTTGCCGCCGCCCGGTCCGCCGATGAGGATCAGATTGGCGCCCTTGTCGATCCAACTGTCACCGGCGCAGATCGCCATCACATGCGCCTTGGAGACCATCGGCACCGCCTCGAACTCGAAGGCGTCGAGGGTCTTGCCCGGCAGCAACCGGGCCTCGACGAGATGGCGCTCGATGCGGCGGCGGTCGCGTTCGGCAACCTCGTGTTCGGCCAGCGAGGCCAGGAAGCGGGCGGCGGGCCAGCCTTCCTTGTCCGCCCGCTCGGCAAAGGCGGCCCAGCCTTGCTTGATGGCCGGCAACCGGAGGTCGTTGAGCAGCAGCGTCAGCCGGGCCGCGTCGATGGTCTGGCTCATGCTGCCGCTCCGATATGGTTATCGTTGTCGACCAGCGCCTCGTAGGCGGCGAGCGGGGTGAGAAGGACGACGACCTCCGGCAAGGCCGCGGGATCGGGCGCGAAGCGTGCGCGCAAGGCCGCCAGGTCGGGCAACTGGCCGGCCGCGAGATCGGCGGCCAGCAGTGTGGCAAGGTCGGCCTCGCAGCCGCGCTCATGCGCCAGGGCCAGCAGGTTGACCATCAGCCGGCAGGCGGATTTTTCCGGCAGCCGTTCGAGCAGCCGGTCGAAGGTCTGCTTGTAGGCGTCGCGGGGGAAGAGCTGGTCGCGGTAGACGAGGCCCAGCAGCGCCATGGGCTTGCGGCGCAAAGCGTGGATCACATGGCGATAATCGACGACATGCGCGCGCTTGCCCGCGGCATCGGGCCGTCCGCGGACCAGGGTCATCAGCGGCGTGCCGCCGATGAACAGATCGAGGCGGTCATCGTACAGCCGCACCCGCAACCGGTGGCCGATCAGCCGCGACGGCACGGTGTAGAACACCTTCTTCAGCATGAAGCCGCCGGACGAAGTGACGGTGACGACGGTCTCCTCATAATCGCAGGTCCGCTGCCCCGGCAACGGCTGGAGCGCGAGCCGTTCGGCCTCGATGCGTTTGGTGGACCGGGCGTTCTTGCGGCTGACGATCTCGTCGATGAAGCCGCGATAACCGGCGAGGCCGTCGAAGTCGTTCGCACCACGCATCAGCAGCGCATCGGCGACGGCTTTCTTGATATGGCCATGAGAACTTTCGACCGAGCCGTTCTCATGCGCGACACCGCGATTGTTGCGTGTCGGCTGCATCCCGTAATGCGCGCACAGCGCATCATAACGCCGGGTCAGGTCCTCGCGCGCATCCTCGTCGAGGTTGCGGAACGCCGCGGAGAGGCTGTCGCTGCGGTGTTCCAGCGGCGCGCCGCCGAGGGCCCACAGCGCGTTTTGCAGCCCCTCTGCCAGGGCCACGTAGCTCTCGCCGCCGAGGATGACGTGAGCATGCTCGAAGCCCGAGTAGACCAGCCGGAAATGGTAAAGCCGGTGATCGAGCCGCTCGCCGGCGATGGTGACGCCGAGATCGGCCATGTCGGTGAAATCCGACAGCCCCATCCGGCCGGGTTCATGCACCTGGCGGAAGATCACCTCCTGATCCGCGCCGTGCAGAGCACGCCAGGAACGGATGCGGCGCTCCAGGGTGCGCCGAACGCCGGCGGACAGATCGGGGTGGCGCCGCTGCATCTCTTCGAAGATGGCAACCGCCCGCAGATCGGGGGCGGCCTTGAGCATCGGCACGATTTCGGTCTCGAAGAAGTCGGCCAGCGGGTCCGGACGGCGGCGGCCGCGGACCTGCGGATGCTCGGACGGCAGCCGGTGATCGTGCTCGAAGCGATACGCGGTGGCCGGGCTGATCGACGCCTTCGCCGCCGCCACGGAGGGCGAGTCTGTCTGTCGGAACTTCATGTAGAGCCTCATCTGGTGATCGGTGACATGGCGGCCGGGCAACGGGGCGGATCCTTGATGAGAAGATCCATTCCCATAGCCGGTCGGTTACGATCACAAGACGATCCGCTGCCACCCCCGGGGGGCCGCAGGCCGACTTTTGCCGGGGCTTGGGCCTTCGGTCGGGCTACGCCCTCCCTACGGCCCAAGCCCCGGAAACCTTCTCATCCTGATTGACGGGGATTCTCACCTTGATTGTCGCGCGGCAATCACCTGCTGCGCCATCGCGGCGTTGACCCTGCGCCATTGGCGTGGATGAACGAGGAAAGCCTTGAAGGTGACGCCGAGATGCAGGACATCGCCGAGTTTATATTCGTGACAAATTGGGACGCTTGGGATGAGATGGAGCGGGCCGGACCGCGCGGCTCATCACATAAAGCCGCAAAGCCAGCCGATGGCAGGGCTGTGTCACAATCTACCCGTAACGCGTGAGAGCGGCGACCGAGTCGCCATCCCTCCACGCTCCGATGAACTAAACCTCGTGGACTTCAAGGTTGAGATACTCCTAATCCAGAACCCCACTTTGCCGAGTAGATCGCGGGTACTCCAACAATACCCTTGATGCTTGCGCGTTTGGATAGTGAACAGTGGGTCGATGTCATCAGTCCCGCTGATTAAGCGATAAGGTTGCCAAGATTGGGATTTTATACATTTATGCACGAGATGCGGCCTGAGGTGTGCCTACAACATCAATGGTTAGTTGGGGGCGACGCCTGAGGGCGGATAACCACCGAGCGCCCATGATGCTGGACATCGCCATAAGCACATTAAATCCGACAGCCGCTGGAAAGACCCAACGTATGCCGCGACAGGCATAGGCGAACAGTACAGCCATGACCATATGAAAAGACGGAAAGCTGACTATGCCTTCGTAGGGTAGCGATTGCGCGGCGGGGGAAGCTTGGAGCGTCCGAATTACCCATGCTGGCGCCGGTTCAAACCCCAAGGCGTCGGCAGGACCTATCGCTGGAACAAAGATTTCTATTACGAGCGTGAGGCCCATGGATATTGCAAGTGCTGTAAATACCTCCGCATTCCGCTCGCGCGGTTTCCAGATAGCCGATACCAACACTACCAAGATTGGCTGCCACCAATAACTGGTGTAGCTAAAGCGTTGCAATTCTGGGAAAAGCTGATGATCATTTACAAACTTTGCCCATGCTCCCCAATGAAAGCCTAGAGCCGCATCCCATTTGGAGAATACTGCGTCATTGAGGTTATACCCAATCGCCGCGCAGAGATATGTTAGTCGGGTACCGAAGACGGGAAACAGGTTCCAAAGCGACAAATAAAACAGAATTTCTGCCAGCACTGGCGCGGGCCTTAAAGTTGAATAAACCGCAGCCAGCGCCAGAAATGTTCCCGGAAGGATAAAAAAAGCCCAATGATGGTTGCCAGACAATGCCGACACGCTGATTCCATATTGTAGCAACAATCATCATCAAGCTCATCGCGACGGACGGAATTAGCTCCGGCACTTGAAACTTCCTCACCGACCAACACTTCATGATTGCCTGCCTATGTTCGATTTGACATGATCAGATTGAAGTGGCTGGTAGCGCCGATGTGCTATCATCACGTCGATAGTCATTGCTATATGCTATCACTCCGAAAATTATCGACAATAGGACGGGTATGACAAATGGTATTGTCCTAACAGTCATGATCATGATCACGGTAGACATATTTAGAACCACAAGGGCCTCCCATAATTTCACGGGAATGCCATGGCGTTTTCGTCTTCGCCATTCAATTGCTAGTGCCGCCGCGACCATAGGCATGTCATACGTAAATGCGTACGGCGTCACGAGCATCGTCGCTATGATTGCTGCCGCAATACTACGGTCGTCAATGGCACAAGCAAATTTACGCCATACACAGATAGCAAATATTATCGCCATTACGAACTGTAGACAGTATCCAGCTAGTTGCGATGCGCCGACCTCCCGAGCGCCCGCCATCACTGTCGGCATGAGGTGGTATAGGCTGGACTGGTTAGCTTGCAACAATTCCCGATATACCGATATACTTTGCGCCCATATTAGCCAAATCGACCAATCAAAAACCGCACTGCTACAGATGACCACGAATACGAAGGTTAGACCAAAAGCGATTATTGCCCTCCACTCTTTCGCGGCGAACAAGACGCTAAAGGCCAGCAGGGCGAACTGCGGCTTATAAGTCAGCAACCCAAGGAGTACGCCACCTATCATTGGAAAAGGCTTGAGGTTGCACAACCCGCCCACGAGTAGGGCGGCGGTTAAAAAGCCGTTCTGGCCGGAAACGATTGCCAACAGAGTAGTCGGAGCCACGAGGAGGGCGGCACCGCGCAAAGACCGCCAATCACGTCCGAGCGTGACAAGGGTATAAAGGACAAAGGTTCCCGCGATCCAAACGATGTAAGCGGGTGCGATAGGAACCATCCCGAGTGGGGCTAACGCAAGCAGGAATGTTGGCGGATACGGATAGGGGTAGGCGCCGGAGAAGTATGGATCGAGGACATGCTGAAACGCTTGCAGGGCTACCGGATCGTAGATTGCGGATCCGTTAGCAATCGCGAATTTTCCAAAGGACCAAAGGCCAAAGAAATCATCAAATGGCGGCTGCGGCGATCGGCACAGCCATATGATGACGTAAAGTACGTCGTAGGCGCCTAAAATCAATAATGCCCCGACTATTGCCTTCCGAGAGAAAGGCAATAACCCTTGAGGTATGGTATCAGTATCGGTCGCCATCAAACGATGCAAATCTGCTGCCGGTTGCATTGCGTGTGTTCATCCAGAAGCAGATGGTATCCAATTGACGCACAGGACGGTGTGGAATCGCATTTAATCCGCTACGTAACATATGGCCAAATCCAGTGCAACCATAAATCAGCCTACTGGAATTGGTTTCAGTCTCGTCGGGAGGAGATCAGGCGATTCGCCCGCACCTCTTCGACGGCTACACCCGACCTCCTTTATGAGCATGGAGGCCTCGGTAGTGGCTTGAGTATGGGGCAATACGCCGCTTGTGGGCGTTCCGAAACGCGGCTCGCGGATGACCGTCTGCCTCAGAACACGATCATCGGCATTGGCTGATCACTCCATTCATCCGTTGATGCGGCCATCTCCTGCTGCGCCGGGATGACTATCCTCATCCCTTCGATCCCACGCCGCGCTGCCGCTAAAGCCACAGCTTGATCGATCGGCATCGAAGGCGATGGCTGCATATCGCCGACATTCATAACACGATATCCGGCCACCGCCGCGACAGCCTCCACCAAACCTCGGACCGACTGATGCCGACATGTCGGATCAGGATCAACGCACGTCCGTCGCTTGCGAAGCCCGCCATCGCCACTGAACGCCATAAGTGACCCCGTCGTCGCCCGGTGCGGTCCCGAGCGCCACGCAAAGCCTTCCTGAGGCTCTTGACGGCGGTGACCGACTTATCGGCAAGAGGTATTATCGCAAGGCTGCTATCGCTATCCCCGACCCAAAGGACAAAATCGTACCACCATCCGGCCTCCCGGCGGCGTTGGCGATGTTGTCAGCCCAAACCATGGAGTTGCGGCGTTGCGATAAAGACATGGCTGCCCGAGAACGCGTAAATCGGAACGGTGCCCATTTCCAAGGCGATTGTTGGCTCTGCAGTCGTATAGTCGCCGACGATCTGCCCGTTGTCGTTGATTCCTGTAATCGTGGTCGAGGTGGACCCGGGAATATCGAACAACCGAATCCGGCCATGCCAGTCAATAAAACCGTGATCATAAGCGTGACCGGCAATGTCTTGGACGTAATAACCGACGATTTCCCCGGCATCGTTAATGCCGGTGGCTATTGTATCAGCGGCCCCGGGTACGGCAATCGTGTCAGTCTTCCCATGATCGTAAATGAAACCCATCAGGGTGTCGGGATTTGCGGCTGACGGATTTGTTAATATCTCGGCGGAGCCCACGATTACGCCATGGTCATTGACCGCCTCGGGAGTAAGATAATCGACCAGTTTCCCACCGATTGCGGGGATCTTGAGCGCCGTGCTCAGGCCGTTGTATTGGACATAGGGCGTGTCGCCCAGTCCCACGCCCGCGGGCGAATAATTCACGTCCATGCCAACTACATAGAACCCGGACTCGCTTTCTCCGGCAGGTGTCAGATACACGACGCTTTGGCCGAGCACGGTCTGCCTGGTTTGATCGAGCGGCGTTTTATAGAGAACGTCATAAGCTGAGCCAGCGAGTTCGAGCGAACCGCTGACGGTTAGAACCGCGTTGTTGATGGTAAAGCTGGTGCCACCGACAATCCGGCCACTATAGCCTTGCGAGTATAAACTCGCGACGCCGGCGACCAAGCCCTGGTCGTTGATCAGTACTCCTTCAATTTGTGAAAGAACGTGGTTCACCAATGTTTGCGCCGGAACAGGCGAGTCAAAAGAACGGATGTTGTAGTCGCTTGGCGAAAAAGGGAGCGGGTCCGAGCGGTCATCATGCCAGCGATTCGAACCATCGATCGGATGATGCCCGTAATCGGCTGTTTCGAAGAGCCCATCGCGAACGAACCAATCTTTGTGCCGGTCAGCATGCCGATCACGCCCGCGCGAAGCGCGCAATATTTCCGAACCAAACTTCCGGTTCATCACGAAGCACTCGACCTTCATTACGACGATCGAATCATACACGGGGCAGTTAATCGCTGTTATTCAATGAACCGTGTAAATGAATCACATGCGAAAAATTGATCCGGCGTCTTCGTGTATCGGGTGTTCGTAGCAGCGGAGCCGAAAGTCCGATTCAAGTGGAGCCGGACCCTAACAGGCCACTTACCCCTTCCCCGGATCCTCCAAGCCGATCGCCCGCAGCCGCGCGCCCTCCTCGTCCCAGCCCTTGCGTTCCTTGACGTTCAGGAACAGGTGCACAGGACGGTCCAGCAATCCGCCCAGGTCCTGCCGGGCACGCGCGCCGATCGCCTTGATCTTGGTGCCTTTATCGCCGATCAGGATGGCCTTGTGGCCGGGCCGGGCGACGTAGATCGTGACGTCGATCCGTACCGAGCCGTCCTTGCGCTCCTTGAACGACTCGGTTTCCACCGTCGCGCCGTAGGGCACTTCCTCATGCGTTTGCAAAAAGATCTGCTCGCGCACCGTCTCCGCCGCCAGCAGCCGGTCGGGCAAATCGGTCAAGTCGTCCTCGGGATACAGCCACGGCCCTTCCGGTACCACGTTGGCCAGAGCGTCCGCCAGGACGCGGATGCCCTCGCCGGTCTGCGCGCTGACCATGAACGTTTCCTCGAACGCCGCCAGCGCGGTCAGGGCGGCGGTCAGAGGCAGCAGCGACGGCGGCTCCACCAGGTCGACCTTGTTCAGCACAAGCCAGCACCGCCGGCCCGACGCGCCCAATTGCGCCGCGATCTGCCGCACATCCTCCCGCAGCCCCGCCCGCGCATCCACCATCAGCATCGCCAAGTCGGCGTCCGCCGCGCCGGACCAAGCCGCCGCCACCATGGCGCGATCCAGCTTGCGCTTCGGCTTGAAGATGCCGGGCGTGTCCACCAGCAGCACCTGCGACTCCGCCCGCATCAGGATGCCGAGCACGCGAAACCGCGTCGTCTGCGCCTTGGGCGAGACGATCGACAGTTTCGCCCCGGTCAGCCGGTTCATCAGCGTCGATTTGCCGGCGTTCGGCGCCCCGACGATGGCGACGAAGCCGCAGCGCGACGGGGGGATCATGACGGCAGCCTGGCGAGCAACGCCTCGGCCGCCAACTGTTCCGCCGCCCGCTTGCTGCCGGCTGTGCCGGAGGCGTCAAGATCACCGACCGAGACCGTGATGGTGAACTGCGGCGCATGCTCGGGGCCTGAGCGGGCCGTCGTCGCATAGACCGGCAGCCCCAGCGACCGCTTCAGCGCCCAATGCTGCAACGCCGTCTTGGCGTCCTTCGGCGGCTCGACCTGGCTGATCATCGCGTCGTTCCAGGCCCGCCGGACGAAAGCGCGCGCGACATCGATGCCGCCGTCCAGATACAAAGCGCCCAAGGCAGCCTCCAATGCGTCCGCCAGGACCGTGGCGCGTTTCGTCAGACCGGCCTTGAACTCCCCGGGGCCGACCGACAGGGCATCGGCGAGGCCGATGGTTTCCGCAACCGAGGCCAGGACGGGCTGGGAGACAAGATGAGCCAGTCGCGGACCCAGTTCGCCTTCCTGCTCACGCGGGAAGCGTTCGGCCAGCCACTCCGCCATCATCAGCCCAAGCACGCGGTCACCGATGAATTCCAGGCGCTCGTTCGATCCCTGCTTGCGGCCGTGGCTATGCGCCACGGAACTGTGAGTCAGGGCTTCCTTCAGCAGCGCGGGGCGTTTGAACGCGTGACCCAGGATGGATTCGAATGAACCGGTCATGCCTCAATGTACAGGCTTGAGAATCCGGCTCCAGCGGATTTCGAACGGCCATTCCCAGACCTGCCACCACGGGTGATCGGCGTCGATCGAGAAGAACAGGATCTCCGCGCGGCCGACGAGGTTCTCCACCGGCACGAAGCCAACTCCGTCCATGAACCGGCTGTCGGCGCTATTGTCGCGGTTGTCGCCCATGGCGAAGACATGGTCGGGCGGCACGACGTATTCCTGGGTGTTGTTGACCCAGCCGTCGTCACGCTCCTTCAGGATGTCATGCTTGACGCCGTCCGGCAGGGTTTCCTGATACAGGCGGCGCATCATCTTGATGCCGTTGTCGTCGGCGAGATAGTTGCCCTCCGGCACGCGGGGGCAAAGCTCGCCGTTGATATAAAGCTGGCCGTCCTTCACCTGGATGCGGTCGCCCGGCAGGCCGACGATGCGCTTGATATAATCGACCGACGTGTCGCGCGGGTACTTGAACACCACAACGTCGCCGCGCTTCGGCAGCGCGCCCCAGATGCGGCCGGAGAACAGCGGCGGCGAGAACGGCAACGAAAACCGCGAGTAGCCATAGCTGTATTTCGACACGAACAGGTAGTCGCCCACCAGCAGGGTGGGGATCATGCTGCCGGAGGGGATGTTGAACGGCTCGAACAAGACCGTCCGCACGCCGATGGCGATGAGCCCGGCGTAGAAGATGGTCTTGATGTTCTCGACCCAGGCGTTGGACTGCTGTCTGGGCTTGGCTTTGCTGGTCGCCATGGGTGGAGCGGTCTTTCACATCATACGGCGGCAGGGGCCACGCGAGGCGGGCGGATCAAGCCCGGGCCACCATGGTCTGTCAAGGAAAGGCATTACGGCAACGGGATCGCTGAGATGATCACCTGGGCATAGGCATAGGGATATTCATCGGTCATCGTCAGGTGGACCTGCGCCGTCATGCCCGGCGGCGTGAGCGCGCGCAGGCGCTCCGCCGCACCGCCGGTCATCCGCAGCGTCGGTTGTCCGCCAGGCAGGTTGACCACGCCGAGGTCGGAGAAGAACACGCCCTGCCGGAAGCCGGTGCCGAGCGCCTTGGCGGCGGCTTCCTTGGCGGCGAAGCGCTTGGCGAAGGTGGCGGCCTGGATTTTCTCGGTCCGGCGCATCGCCTTGGCGCGCTCGGTTTCGGTGAAGACCCGTTCGAGGAAGCGGGCACCGTGCCGTTCGATCGCGGACTCGATGCGGCGGATGTCGCAGATGTCGGAGCCGATGCCGAGGATCATGGGACGGGACGCTCCCCACTCGGCGTCATGGCCCGGCTTGTCCGGGCCACCCGTCCAGGCACGTGCCGCGCCGGATGGCCCGGACAAGCCGGGCCATGGCGGAGGAGGGAGCAGCCGGTGTCAGCCACCGGTCGCCCGCTCCACGCCCTTGATCGACTTCAACCCGCGCAGCCCGACGATCACCTTCGACAGATGCGCGATATCCCGCACATCGACATCGATCAGCACTTCCATGAAATCCTGCTGCCGGTTGACGATCTTCAGGTTGATGACCGAGCCGTCCTGCTTGGCGATGGCATTCGACATGTCCGCCAGAGCCGTCTGCTCGTTCGCCGAGATCACGCTGATCCGCGCGGTGTGGCCCATCGGCTTTCCGCCGGCACCCGCCTTGCCGACGGTCTCATAGTTCCAGTCGACATCGATATACCGCTCCGGCGTCGCGGCGAAGGCGGTCAGGGTCTGGCAGTCCCGACCGTGGATGGTGACCCCCTTCCCCGTAGTGACGATGCCGACGATTTCGTCGCCCGGCACCGGATGGCAGCAGCCGGCGAAGGTGTATGCCATCCCGGCGACCAGACCGGTGACCGGCATGTCGTGGTCGTGCCGCGCCGGCAGCTTCCCGCGCGGCAGCATTGGCACCATCATCCGCGGGCCGCGCTGCGCCTGGCGCAGTTCCGGATAGGCGGCGTGCACGACATCCTTGGCGACAAGATTGCCGTTGCCGACGGCGATATAGAGTTCGTCCACCCCGGCGACCTTCAGCGCCTTCAGCGCCGGTTCCAGCGCCTTTTCCGAGCCGTCCACGCCCGCCTGGCGGAACGCCTTGGTCAGCTCGACACGCCCGGCGTTGCGGCTTTTCTCCCGCTGCTCCTGGTGGATGAAGCGGCGGATGCGGGCACGGGCCTTGCCGGTGACGACGAAGCGGTCCCACTGCGCCGAGGGCGTGCCGCCGCGCGCGGTGATGATCTCCACCTGGTCGCCGTTCTCCAGGTGATGCCGCAGCGGCATCAGCCGCCCGTTCACCTTGGCGCCGACGCAAGTGTCGCCGACCTGGGAATGCACGGCGTAGGCGAAGTCGACCGGGGTGGCGCCGCGCGGCAACTGGATCAGTTGCCCCTTCGGCGTGAAACAGAACACCTGATCGGCGTACAGTTCGAGTTTCGTGTTTTCCAGAAACTCATCCGGCGCCGAGGAATCGTCGAGGATCTCCAGCAGGTCCTGCACCCAGCGGAAGCGCTGCACGTCGGTGCCGTCGACCTTCTTGTCGGGCGCCTTGTAGACCCAGTGCGAGGCGACGCCGTTCTCGGCCACGTCGTTCATTTCGTCGGTGCGGATCTGCACCTCGATCTTCTGGTTGCGCGGCTGGCGCAAGGTGACGCCGGTGTGCAGCGACTGGTAGCCGTTCGATTTCGGCGTAGAAATGTAGTCCTTGAACCGGCCGGCGATCACCGGATAGGCCGAATGCACCGCGCCCAACGCGGCGTAGCAATCCGCCTTGGTTGCGACGACAATACGGAACGCCATGATGTCGGACAGTTGCTCGAACGCCACATTGCGGCGGTGCATCTTCTCCCAGATCGAGTAAGGCGACTTTTCCCGGCCGGTGACGGATACGACCTCGACCCCGCCCTCCTTGCAGACCTGGATCAGCTCCCGGCGGACCTCGTCGATGACGTCGGCGCCCTGGCCGCGGAGGAAGTTCAGGCGGGCCTGGATGGTGGCGTAGGCCTCGGGTTCGAGCTGCATGAAGGACAGCGTCTGCAGCTCAGTTTTCACCGCATCCATGCCGATGCGTTCGGCCAGGGGCGCGTAGATCTCCATCGTCTCGCGCGCAATCCGTTTCCGCCGATCGGCTTCGCGGACGAAATGCAGCGTCCGCATGTTGTGCAGACGGTCCGCCAGCTTCACCAGCAGGACGCGGATGTCGCGGCTCATGGCGAGCACCAGCTTGCGGAAGTTCTCCGCCTGCTTGGTGCGGTCCGATTGCAGCTCCAGGCGGGTCAGCTTGGTGACGCCATCGACCAGGCCGGCGATCTCCTTGCCGAACCGGGTCTCGATCTCCGACAGCTTGTAGGTGGTGTCCTCGACAACGTCGTGCAGCAGCGCCGTGGCGATCGAGGCAACGTCCAGCCGGTAGCCCGCCAGGATATCAGCGACCGCGACCGGGTGGGTGATGTAGGGGTCGCCGTTGTCCCGGCGCTGGGTGACATGCGCCTGCGCCGCCAGCTCATACGCGGCGTCGATCAGCGACGTTTCGGCCTTCGGGTCGTACTCCAGGATCTTCCGCGTCAACTCGTGTTGCGGAATCAGCCCCGGGCCGGCCGGACCCGGCAGCACCGCGAGATCACCCGGCGCGGGCGACGGCGGCGGCAAGAACGGATTGGTCAAACGCGCGGGGGTCGGCGCGGACCGATTCATCTCGCCGCCGAGTTCCCCGTCTTTCATGGGCGGATTACCGCGATGCCCGGCCGCCGAGTTCCGCCTCGATGGCCGCTTCCAGATCTTCCGGCGAGAGGGATTCTTCCGCGTCCGCCGGCAGGCTCGCGGTCTCTTCCTCGGCGGTGACGTCCTGCAGGCCGAAGATGTTCTGATCGGTCGGGATGAGGTCGAGCACTTCCTCGTCGGCCGGCTCCGGCTCCGGCGCGCGGGACAGCGACTTGATCAGGTCCTGCTCGATCCTCGGCAGCTCGATGGTTTCGTCGGCGATTTCGCGCAGCGCGACGACGGGATTCTTGTCGTTGTCGCGGTCGATCGTTAGCTCTTCCCCGCGGCTGATGTTACGGGCACGCTGCGCGGCGAGCAGAACAAGCTCGAAGCGGTTGGGAACTTTTTGAACGCAGTCTTCAACGGTGACGCGCGCCATGCGCTCATCCTCCGGTTACGAGCTTCAGGGGAACCGCCCATTTAAGTGAGAGCGGAACCCTTTGCAAGTTATAACCCCGCAACGCAGCGAAGCTACTTATGTCTGGGCGCGGGCGGGCTGACGTGCGGCGCGGCCGCCGCGGTGTGCATCGCGCCGCCCGGCATGCCGGGATGGAAGCCGCCGGCGGACGCCGCGGTGCCAGGGTGCATGAAGCCGCCGCCCGGGGGTCCGCCGAAGCGCGCCGCCCCCGTCGCCGTGTTGCCGGGATGACCCCCAGGGGCACCCGTCGCGTTGTGGGCTACCGGTGCGCCGGCACCCGCATGGCCATACGCCCCGGCTGCACCCGGATGGGCATACGCACCCGCATGTTCCACCCCGCCCGGAGGCGCGTAGGCGCCCGCGTGCTCCGCCCCGCCGGGCGTGCCGGCATGGAAGCCGCGCGCCTCACCGGCGCGGAAGGCGGCGTCGTGATAGCCGTGGTCGAAGCCGCGCAGGCCGATTCCCTCCGGATGGAAGTGGTCCATATGATAACGGTAGCGGTCGGGCGCCCCGCGCCAGTGATGATAATGGTCGTAGTAGCCCCAGCCGAGCCCCGCGCCGAACACCAGGAACACGGAGGCGCCATCGATCACCGCCATCGGGGCGCCCCCGACATAGGTAATCCCGTCAACGCCATCGTCACCCGCGGCGAGGACGTATTCCGGCTGCGGCTGCATGACCATTGCGGAGGCGCGGACCGAATCGGAGACCGTCGCCCAGTATCCGCGGCGATTGTTCAGCGCGTCCAACTGCTGCACGCGATACGCATCGGGCGCATCCGGTGCCACCCGCGCGGCACCGTTCACCAGGGCCACCTTGGCGATGTCGGTGTTGTCCGGCAGCAGGCAGACGAAATGTCCGGGGTCACCTTGCGGCGAGCAGGTCACGCTGTCCCCGGCCCCGGCGATGTAGCCCTGCATTTGGCCGACATACGGCATCGCGAAGCCGATGATGCCGTCCAGGGCAAATACTTTCGGCCCCTCCACCAGGGTGGCGGTGTCCCGGACGATCGGGTGAGCCACGGTCTCCGGCGGCGGCGGCAGATTGACCCAGATGCCTCGTCGGGCCGTCTGCGCCGCGACCTCCTGCTCCCGGTAGGAATTCAGGCGCCTCCGGCCTGGTGCGGGCCGCGCCGTTGACCAGCGCGACCTGCGCGACGTCGGTGCCATCGGCCAGCAGGCAAACGAACCCGGTCGCGCCCTGGGCCTGGCATGTGACGCTGTCGCCGGCCGCAGCGATGAAGCCTTGCAGCCCTTGCGCCGCCTCGCCCGGGAAACCCTCGATCCCGAACAGGGTCACGCTTGTCTGGTCCGCCTGAAGCTGTGCCGTGGTGACGACCTTGGGATGGGCCAGCGAAACCGGTTCCGCCGGCGCGAGCACATCGTTGCTGGTGACGATCGGCGTTCCGTCGCCCGGCGGAACCAGAGGCGACTGATCCGGTTCCGCCGGAGCGACCCGGATACCGTCCTGGACATCCGCCAGGGGCGCCGTCTTGGCCGCATCGGTTGCGAGCGGCGCCGCGGGGTTGACGTCCATGTCAAGTTCGCCGGACTGGGCCGCCGGTGGCGCCGGCTTGGCCGAGGGCGCGTCCATGTCCAATCCGCCGGACTGCGCCCGAACCGCCGAGGTGGAGCCGCACGCCAGCGCCGCGGCGACGGTCCATGACAAAGCATGCCGGCATAGGCTGCTTCTCGGTTCGACTGGCATCGGACATCCCCGGGTTTATAGCCTCATGCGTTAAGGCGACCTTGCCGGCGCCACCCATCCGGCGGGCGCGGACGCCGAAACCGGCGTAGCAGCCGGTGTGCCGGTTGGAGCAACCCAACCGCTCGGGGCAGAGGCAGTTGCCGCCTCGACACGCGTAGGTGTGGCCTGCAACCTTGCCAAAAGGCGCGGCGATGCGGCGCCGTCCGGAGGCAACCCGTTTGCCTGCTCGAAGCTTGCGATCGCAGAGCGAGTCTTAGGCCCGGCAAACCCGTCGGCGCCACCACTGAGATAGCCCGGGCGGATCAATTCCGATTGTGTAGCACGCGTCAACAGGTCCGCGGCCGCGACGGGGGCGGAAATCCCCGGCATTGCAACGACCGGCGCATATCCGGGCACCTGTTCGCCCTTCGCATACATGCACTGCGAGAACGCGATGTCGTAAGATACCTGGATCCCGTACTGTGCATTGCCATTGTTGCCGGCGCCATAGGCGGCGCCTCCGGTTGCCCCGGCGGCAGCGTCGGTCGCGGCGCCCGCGCCGGCATTGTCGAACGCGGCCCCGGTCGGGGCCCCCAGACCGGAGCCAAGCACCGTTGTCAGAGCCGCTGCCCCGACCGCCCGCTGGCCCCTTCACCTGATCGGCCGCGAAAGCCTTGCAGGATGCGTTATCAGCCTGGAACGCATCGAAGCTTTTGCCCGGACCGGGCATCACCTGCACGCTTGGCCCCAGCGGCGTCGCGGCACAGCCGGCGAGCATGGCGGCGGCGCAAGAGGCCATCAGGCGGCCCGTAGTTTCGCGGTGCAAAGACATACCGATGTATTCAGCGTAAATATTATGATGTAATAATTTTATCGTTTGAATGAAGGATTTATACCAATCGGCAGATGCGTTAGACTCTAATGTTATTTCCATCGGCTCGAGGCGGCGTGGTGCGGTTTGTCGCGTTCGGGTGAGGGATAGGCCGGAGATGACGGTGCAGATTACGCGGTTGGATTTCGATGCGAGTGCACTGCGCAAGCAGGCGGCGCTTGTGACCGAGGCCACGGTGGCGCGGCGGTTGCTGGCGCTGGCCTTGGTGCTGGAAGGCCATTCCCGGTCCGCGGCTGCCAAGACGTGCGGTATGGATCGGCAGACACTGCGCGACTGGGTGATCCGCTACAACGAAGCGGGTATTCCCGGCTTGTCGGACCGGCCGCACGGCGGTGGTGCGCAGCCGAAGCTCTCCGACGCAGAGAAGGCGCAAGTCGCGCACTGGGCCCGGCAAGGTCCGGATATTGCGGAGGACGGCGTTGTGCGCTGGCGGTTGCGCGATCTGCGGGACCGTATCCTGGCGCGGTTTTTCGTGCCACTGGACGAGCGCAGCGTCGGACGGATGCTGAAGACCCTGAAATTCAGCCACATTTCGGTGCGGCCACGCCATCCCCAAGCGGATCCCGAAGCCCAAGAGGCGCATAAAAAAACTTCGCCGATCTCGTTGCCGCAGCGATTCCTCCCGCCGCGCGGGACAAACCGATCGAGCTTTGGTGGCAGGATGAAGCGCGGATCGGCCAGCAAGGCAGCCTGACCCGCATCCGGGCAGAACGCGGCACCCGCCCGAGAGCGCCGCGCGACCAGCGATACCGCTGGGCCTACCTGTTCGGTGCGGTGTGTCCGGCGCGCGGTGTCGGTGCCGCTCTCGTTCTGCCGCACGCCAACATCCATGCGATGAACCTGCATCTGCAAGAAATCAGCACGCAAGTGACCCCGGGCGCCTTCGCCGTGATGACCTTGGACGGCGCCGGATGGCACCAGAAGGGTGACCGGCTGATGGTGCCGGACAACATTGGTTTGCTGCCGCTGCCGCCGTACTCGCCCGAACTCAACCCGACCGAAAACATCTGGGAGTTCTTGCGCCAGAACGACCTCAGCAACCGCGTCTTCCCTACCTACGAGGCCATTGTCGCTGCCTGCTGCGTGGCCTGGAACAAGCTGATCGCAACCCCGGAACGCATCCGATCGATCGCCACCCGCGAATACGCCAAAACGGTCAGTTCATGAGTTGGTTGGTATTACAAGGATTTCGCCTGCCACTTCGATCCACTTTCGCATGATTTTATACTTGTCGGTGTTGAGATCAACTCTTCCCGTAAACCGTCATGGCCAGGTTCGTCCGCCAGCACGTGCGGCGATAGGTGGCCCGGACAAGCCGGGCCATGACGGGAAGAGAGGTTCAGCGGGTCGAACTCAAAGCAGAGGGGTATGACTTTACGGAATGTATCGCCGCCCGTGCGTACACTTCACCGCAACACGGTGGCACCCGAAACCCGCGCCATGGTGAATTGCGTGCAGGCGGCACTGTCGGTGACCCGCCCGCGCCAGGTCTTTCCCCCATCGGCCGATCGGCCGGTCAAACCGAGCCAGGGATAGCCGGGGGGCTGCATGACCCACCGGACCGGCGCGAGCGCGATCTCTCCGGCAGCCGGGTCGATTGCGCCTTCGACCAGAAACGCCCCGTGCGGTATGTCGGGACTGGATGCATTCGGACCGAACAGCAGCAGCGCCCGGCGCTGCGCCTCCGGGGATCGCGGGTAGACCTTCAAGGTCAGATGCACGACCGCTCCCGTGCAGAAGTAAACGCCTTGATATTCTTGCTCCACCGGATCGCCGGCCGCCACCGGCACAACCAAACCGTTCCACCCGGCGGCGTACTCGCCGTCGGCGTGCAAGCGCGTAACGACCGGGGCCAGCCGTTGCCGCGCCACCTCGCAGCCGAGGCTGAAATCGCCGCGGCTGACGTTGCCCGGTCCGTTGCAGGACACCGGCGTCGGATCGTCCATTCGGTCGCGCGCGAACCGGGCGCCGTCGCGGTACGGTCCCCGCAGCGAGGCCAGCCACGCCTCCCAGGATTTGCGATCCGCGCGACCCGCCGCGAGACCCGAGGCTGCCGGTGCCGGAACCCCCGCGGCCACGCGGCGCGCCGGGGACAGGGGCGCCTGGTGCAGTGCCGCCAGCGGATCGCCGGCGAACACCGTCACGTTCATCGACACGAGGTCCTGCAGGTTCAGGCGCTCGATCCGGCCCGGAGTCGTCTCCACCATCTTGCCGATAATCCCCGGCGGCACCCCCAGATCGGCGGCGTCGCGCGCCATCAGGGTGGTCACCGCCAGCGACGTATCGGTCTCGGCGCCGTCTTCCGCGGCACTGTGCACGCCGATCATCGAATCATCGGCGGCAAAGCGGCGGGGCGATGCGGCCAGGAGCATGAAGCAGGCCGAAGCGCACACACTGCGATGCGAGACGATCACCGGCAGATTCGCGGCGCGGATGATGCGGCCAAGCTGCCTGGCCTCGGAGACGCTGCCGCCCGGGCTGTCCAGCGCCAATCCGAGCAGGCGAAGCGCCGGGGACATCTCCCCCAGCGCGTCCTGCAACCGCTCGGCATCGCCTTCGACGATCGGCCCGCGGCCGTCGAGGACCGCCTCGGTCCCGGACACCCGCATCTGCGAGAACTGCAACCCCCGGGCGCACGGAATTCCGGGCCCCAGTCCGAGCATGCACGCCAGACCGAACACCAAACCAACCCGCATGGCGCATTCCATCGCTGGCGACACGTTGCTCCGCGCGCCGGACGCGGGTCAAGGACGCAACGTTGGCGATATGCAAATCCGGCGGCGCGCGTCTTGGCACGGCGTAGCGAGGCCGGTATTGCGGCGGTGTGCAGGTTGATCTCGGGAGCCGCGGCGGAATGACAGCGTGCCGGAGTTGATCGCGTCCCCCGCGCCGTACCGCCCGGCCCGCCCGCCGCCGCTGGCGACAATGCGCGAGTTCATCCTGATGTTCAGTTCGGCGAGGCTGGCGCTGTTGCGTATCCCCGAACCGGCCGAAGACGGCGACGGGCCGCTCAGCCCCGTATTGGCGATTCCGGCCCTGTTCTGCGGCGACTGGCAAACCCGAATCCTTCGCACGGCGCTGTCGCGCAACGGCCACGCGGCGTTCGGCTGGGGATTGGGGACCAACTGGGGGCCGACGCCGCGGCTGATGGACGGTGTCGAGACCCGCCTGCTGGCGCTGGCCGCGGCGCACGGGCCGATGGATTTGCTCGGCCTGAGCATGGGCGGGCTGTTCTGCCGCTGGCTGGCGTTCCGCCATCCGGACTGCGTCCGCCAGGTGATCACCGTGTGCAGCCCGTTCCGCGCGCCGCTCGATAGTTTCTGGCTGCCGCTGCGGCCGGCGCTGCGAGCCTGGCGGGTCCCGGGTCTCGCCGGGATGGCAGACGCGCTGGAGCGCCCGTTGCCGGTACCATGCACCAGCCTCTACAGCAGACGCGACGGGATCGTCGCCTGGCGGAGTTGCTTCGACCCGTCGCGTCCTGACGACAGTTTCGACTTCGGCGGATCGCATGTCACGATGGGCAATGACCCGTCCGTGACAGCGATCGTGCTGGACCGGTTCGGCCGCGGTCAGGCCGCCCCCGCCTGGAACGGCCGCAGGTGATCTGCCAACGCCTTCCGGAACGCGGGCCTCGCCTCGCAGCGCGCCTGATATCGCTTCAGCGCGGGCCGTTCGGATACAAGGTCCGTATGCCGGAGGATGCGCAGTACCGTGGTCATCAGCAGATCGCCCGCGGTGAAGCGGTCTTCCAGGTAGTCGCGATCGCCAAGCTGGTCCTCGACCGCCGCAAGCCGCTTTTGCACGCCCTCCACCGCCGCGGGCCGGCGCTTCGCCGCGGATGGGTCGCCGGCCTGGAACACGTCGATGTCGATCAGCCTCTGGATCGCGGGTTCGACGGTATTCAAGGCCGCGAATGCCCAGGTGATGGTGCGCGCCCGTCCGGCGGCATCCGCCGGCATCAGCGCCACCGACTGTTCGGCGATGTGTAGCACGATGGCGCCGGATTCGAACATGTTGAACGCGTCCGTTTCAATCGCGGGCACTTGGCCGAACGGCTGCAGCGCTTTGTACGCCGCGCCGGCGTTGTCGCCGAATGCGAGTAATCTTTCCCGGTAGGGAATGCCCGCTTCCTCCAGGGCCCAACGCACGCGGACGTCGCGCACGACGCCTTGGGCGAACTCGGGCACCGAACTGAACGCACTGAGTGTAATCATCCTGTTTCTCCCTGGTCGCGGATTTTATTTAGAAATTCAGCTTCGCCCGGCCGGACGCGTGCGCCCGTCCGTCTCGTACCGATCGTGCCGCTTAACCCAGTCCGTGAGGTTGCCGTTCTTCGTCTCGTTCCGGCCCTTTGGCACGATGTCGAGCCAGCCGTACACCGGCAGCGCTGCCTCCAGCCCGCGACCGTAGGCCGAGTAGGTGTGGTAAATCGCGCCGCCGTCGTCCGTGTAGAAGACGCTGGCGCCGGGAAGTTCGTCTATCTCCGGATCGGGCCGGCGTTCGAAGTTGTAGATGACGCCTTGCTCGCGCGTGCCTTTCGGAAACGAGACGTTGTAGTCGAAGTTGAAATCGTTGCCGGCGGATGAGACCCAACGGAATGTCCACCCCATCCGCCTGCGATACTCCTGCAACCGGGCGATGGGCCCGCGCGACACGGCGGCGAAACTCACATCGTTATGCTCGAAGTGCTGCCGCGCCCCGTCGACCTGGTCCGACAACAGCGAGCATCCGGGGCAGCCCTCCTGCCAGTCCGGACCGAACATAAAGTGGTAGACAATCAATTGACTCCGGCCATCGAACAGATCGGCGAGTGAAACCGGTCCCTCGGGCCCGTCGAAGACATAGGTCTTCTCGACTTTCACCCGGGGCAGCGCGCGGCGCTTTTCGGTGAGGCGGTCACGCTCTCGCGTCCACGCTTTTTCTTCAGCGAGCAGCGCGCGGCGCGCCTCAAGCCATTCTTCCTGAGATACGACGTTATGCAAGGCCATGATGATTGCCTCCCGTTTCAGCAAACAGCGCGGCGAAAGCCGGATCGCGTTGAAGCTAATGGTTTGCCACATGGTGAAGTATTTGGTCGCTCACCCCGGATGTCAACCCCACGGCCCTTGGTGCCGAAGCGGAACCCGGCGTAGCGTCGGCGTCCGCAGAACCGGAGGAAGCAGCCATGTCCGACGCCTATCCGCTGGCCGAATCAAACCCGTCTGCGCTCGGCTTCGCCCCCGGGCCGCTCGATCATCTCGATGCGCTGATCCGGTCGCATATCGCCGAGGGCCGCTACGCCGGGGCGCAGATCGCTCTGGCCCGGCACGGCAAGCTGGCGCTGTTCCGGACCTATGGCGACGCGCGCACCGAGGGCGGCACGGTGCCGGCGTCAGACGACACGCTGTTCCTGCTGTTCAGCCAGACCAAGGTGCTGACATCCGCGGCGGTATGGACGCTGGTGGAGGACGGCAGGCTGTCGTTCATGGATCGCGTCGCCGATCACCTGCCGGAGTTCGCGGCGCGGGGAAAGGGCGAGATCACGCTTGCAGCAGGTGATGACGCACCAGGGCGGCTTCCCCAACGGCGATGTCAGCCGCGAGACCTGGACCGACCATGCCCGCATGCGCGCCGAGGTATGCGACTTTTCGCTGGAATGGACGCCCGGCACGCGGCTGCAATATCACGGCCGCGCGGCGCATCTGGTGCAGGCGATGGTGATCGAGGCGGTCACCGGGCAGGATTACCGCGACGTGATCCGCGAGCGGGTGATCGAGCCGCTCGGCCTCGGCAACGACATTTTCGTGGGCGTGCCGGGGGCCCGGCAGGCGCGCTGCGCCGACACCTATGCGCCCGAGCCGCGCGACAACTCCGCCGCGTTCCGCGCCGCTGGGCTGCCGGGCGGCGGCGGGTATGCGACGGCGCGGGGCATGGCGGCGTTCTACCAGATGCTCGGGCATGGCGGGCGGCTGGGCGGCGTGCGGCTGTTCTCGCCGCGGCTGATCGCCTACGTGTCGCGCAGCCATACGGGCGAGGCGCCGGATGTGCAGATGGGCGGCATACCGATGCATCGCGGCCTCGGCCCGCATCTGCGCGGCGAGAGCGACCGGATCCGGGGGTTGGGCACGCTCGCCGCGCCGGAGACGTTCGGGCATGGCGGTGTGGGGTCGTCGTATTCGTGGGCGGACCCCGGCAGCGGGGTTTCGTTTACCTACCTGACCAACTTCGTCAGCCCCGACCCGTGGCATTCGGCGCGGCTGGACCGGGTGGCGAATTTGGTGCATGCGGCGATCGATTGAGCGGGCGCACGGGGCCGCATAGGCGGGTGTATCCGTCCGCGTTGAGACCGACTCTCCCAACCCCGGGCCATGACGTTACGAGGGTTTCCAGTCAGCTGGAAACCGCCCCGGGGCAACGCCCGAGAGCCATCGCTTAGCTGGGCGGCTTCACCAAAAGCCCTGTGCGCAGATCACCCCTCATACCACCGGCGACATCTCCGTCGCCAAGCGGATCGGCTCATACGGGGGCGGGAACAGGTCCATCATCGCGTGCTCGCGCAGCATGTAGCCGCGGCCCCAGATCGTGCCGATGATCCCGTCGGCCCCGGCGCGGGCAAGCTTTTTTCGCAATTTGCATACAAAAACGTCGATGATCTTAACCTCTGGTTCATCCATCCCGCCGTAAAGGTGGTTCAGGAACGCTTCCTTGGTGAGAACCATCCCCTTGCGCAGTACCAGCAGCTCCAGGATTGCATACTCCTTCCCGGTCAGGTGCACGTCCCGGCCGTCGACCGAGACCTCCCGGCTGTCGAGGTTCAGCTCCAGCCGCCCCATGCGGACGACGGGCTGGCTGAACCCCTTGCTGCGGCGGACGATCGCCTGCATGCGGGCGAGCAACTCCGCCTTGTCATACGGCTTGATGATGAAGTCATCGGCACCGAGGCTGAGCGCCTTGACCCGCGCCTGCGGCATGGTCAGGCCGGACAGCACCAGCACCGGGGTGTCGTTGCGGGAAATCCGCATCCGCCGCACCACCTCGAACCCTTCGATGTCAGGCAGACCAAGGTCCAGGACAACAATGTCATATTCATAATGACGCAGCAGCTCCAGTGCATCCTCGCCACCCTCCGTCTGGTCGACCACCGCGCCGGCGGCCTTCAGCATGACCATGATGGTCCGGGCGGCGGCGTGATCTTCTTCAACGAGCAGGACGCGCATCCAGCTCCTCCTTAATAAATAGTGAACGGACTAATACCACTATAGCGTGTTTTTTGCTATTAATTTTTTAACCTACGGTCGTATTTTTCTAGAAACACAAGCGCATTCACGATTTTGAACACAAATATGTGTTGATTGGTGTACAAAATGGATCATGATGTCTTATTAAGAGTTACGAGTCTCGGCGAACGCGTCACCGCCGCCAGGGCGCGCCTGCGCCGCGTCGCGGCCCCCGAAGGCAGCGGAACAGTCGCCAGCCTTCTCGGTCTTTGTGTGGACATCGAGGGTCTCGACGGCCGCGCCGCCGCCGGCGATCGGCTGTCGTTGGTGGCGCGCGACGGGCGCTCGATCCCGGCCGAGATCATCGGCTTCAACGGCGGCGCCATGCAGGCGATGGCCTTCGGCTCGCTGGACGGCCTCGCGCATGGCGCCACCGCGTTATTGGTCAATCAGTATACCGGCATGCTGGATGTGGCGCCGTCCTGGCTCGGCCGGGTAATCGACCCGCTCGGCGAGCCGCTCGACCGCCGCGGCGTTCTGCTCGGCGGCGCCACGCTGCGTCCGACACGCACCGCCCCGCCGGACGCGACGCTGCGCGCCCGCCTCGGCCCGCGCATCGACCTCGGCGTCCGGGCGCTGAACTGCTTCGCGACCTGCCGGGAGGGCCAGCGGCTCGGCCTGTTCGCCGGATCGGGCGTCGGCAAATCGACGCTGCTGGCGATGCTGACCCGCGGCACCGCCTGCGACGTCGTCGTTCTGGCCCTGGTGGGCGAACGCGGCCGCGAGGTGCGCGAGTTCATCGAGGACGACCTCGGGGACGAAGGCCTGCGGCGGGCGGTGGTGGTCGTCGCCACCTCCGACGCGCCGCCGCTGATGCGCCGGCAATGCGCCTACACCGCGATGACCGTCGCCGAGCATTTTCGCGACCAGGGCAAATCCGTGCTTCTTCTTATGGACAGCGTCACCCGCTTCTGCCTGGCCCTGCGGGAGATCGGCCTGTCGCTCGGCGAACCGCCGGCGACGCGCGGCTATCCGCCCGGCGTGTTCGCGGAACTGCCGCGCCTGCTGGAGCGTGCCGGTCCGGGCATCCAGCAGCCGGACGGCAGCGCCGGCCATATCACCGGCCTGTTCACCGTCCTGGTCGAGGGCGACGACCACAATGAGCCGGTGGCCGATGCCGTGCGCGGCATCCTCGACGGGCACGTCGTCATGGACCGCCGCATCGCCGAGGGCGGCCGCTACCCGGCGATCGACGTGCTGCGCAGCCTGTCGCGCTCGGCGGCGTCGATCCTCGACGAGGAGCAGACGCGACTGATCCGGCGGGCGCGGGCGATCCTGTCGCTGCACGCCGACATGGCGGACATGGTGCGATTGGGCGCCTACCGCGCAGGCACGGACGCCGCGGTGGACGAAGCGCTGCGGCTGACGCCGCGGATCGAGGAGGTGCTGCGCCAGGCGCGCGACGAGACCACCGGGTTCGATGAGTCGTTCCGCCGCCTCGGCGAGGCGGTGGAGGGGTGACATTCCCCCAACTCGTCATTGGGCGGTGTGCCCGGGCCGCCGCCGCAAACACCTATCACGATCGGTGGCCCGGACACGCCGGGCCATGACGGCGGGAGAGCGTGACCCGCTGAACATCCTGCTGGCAGTGCGCCGGCACGCGGTCGATGAGCGGCGCCAGGTCCTGGCGGACTGCCTGACGCTGGAGGCCGAGGCCGCATCCACGATCGCCGCCCTGGATGACGCGATCAGTCACGACGCCGAGGCCGCCAGGGCCTTTCCCGACCACCAGCACTTCCGGGACATCTTTCTCGCGGCCCGCCGGCATCTGACCGCCGAACGGCAGCGCGCGGAAGCCGCTCGCGCAGATGCCGAAGCCCGCTCGGAGGCGGCGCGCCGACAACTCGCCGTGGCCCGTCTCGATGCCGAAGCCGTGGAGCGCCTGATTGCGGAACGAACCCTCGCCACCCGGGCCGCGGCCGATCGGCGGACGCAGCATGAATTGGATGACATTGCCCGAGAGCGGCGAAGATCCGGCGGCATCACGAGAAATTGCCGCCAGTAACGGCGTAATCGGGGGGGCGCCATATTACATCGGCGAGTATGAACATGATGACCATGCCCAACCACACCCATCCGACAGAGCAGAGCACCGTGCCGACCGTCCTGGTCGTCGAAGATGAGATGATGGTGCGCATGCCGATAGCGGAATATTTGCGTGACTGCGGATATAACGTCGTGGAAGCGGGCGACGCGTCCGAGGCGATCTCTGCGGTCAACGAGGCTGGCCCGGTTCACCTCGTTTTCAGCGATGTGCGCATGCCCGGGCGGATGGACGGGTTCGGTCTCGCGCAGTGGTTCCACACCCATCATCCGGATGTGCCGGTGCTGCTGACTTCGGGGTACAGCACCAGCCGCGGGGCCGCGATCAGCGTACCGGGCGTCAAGCTGATCGAGAAGCCATATTCACAGCTTCAGGTTGCGCGCCGAATCGCTGCCCTGCTCGACAGGTAGGCTTACCCCGGCCGCTCCGGCACGGTGTTCTCAAAAACTTAACCTCTCGCGCCATAATTAAAACACTTGGCGCGGCTCTAACGCTGTGGCAACAAAGCGGGCGACGGTCGCCCGTTTTTTGATCACTAGCCGCAGAATCGCCCTTGTTGAAATTTCTCCGCAGCCGGGCCGCCGGCTCGACGCACCCGGCCTCCCGGACGCTTGTATCGGCTATCAGCTTGATTTTGCTGCTATCCGTATTGGCCGCCGTGATGTTCATTGCCCTACGGTCGCCGTTGAAGGACGACATCGCGTGGTTGCTCTATGTCGCCCGGCGCTGGATGGCGGGGCGGGAGCTTTACGTCGACGTGGTCGAGGTGAACCCGCCCTTGATCGTCTGGATCTCGGCGATCCCGCTGCAACTTGCGGCTTGGCTGGACGTCTCGCCACAACTCACCACCTTGCCATTCTTCGCTGTCTCGATTTTGGGATGCGCCTGGTGGACCGCCAGCCTGCTGCGGAGTCATGGCGGCATCCTCGCCGATCGGCTTCCGGTCTTCGCGGTGATCGGCTCCATGCTGCTGCTTCTGCCAGCCGGCGATTTTGGCCAGCGCGAGCATCTGCTGGTCGCCGCCTTCCTGCCCTATTTGGCGATTTTCGCCCGTTCCCTGGACGGAAAGCGCGCCTCGCTGGCCGCCTCGCTGGCGGCCGGGATTTTGGCTGGCCTTGGGTGCGCATTGAAACCCCGCTACGCCGCGGTGTTCATGGTGCTGGAGTGTCTGGCTCTGACACGCGGGCTGCGGCCTTGGCGCATGCTGCCGTTGGCGGCAGGCTTCACGCTGGCGGGCTACGCGGGTTTGGTTGCGATCGTCTGTCCAGCCTATCTGGCGCATGCGGTTCCGCTGGCGCTGGCGCTTTACGGCGGGACCGACGTGTCATTCCGCATGTTGCTGTGGGACAGCAGGATGCTGATCGCCGGCCAAGCCATAGCCATCGGCCTCCTTTGGATGAGCCGCCGATCACCGGCGCAGCGCAGCCTGATGCTGACCCTGGTGCTGTTTGCCGCGACCAGCACCGTGATCTGTTTCGTCGATGGCAAGGACTGGTATTACCATCGCTTGCCGGCAACAGTCGTTACCGTTCTGGCGCTGGTGCTGTGGGGCGCAACCGAGGCCTGTCACCACCGTGGACCGCTTCGGCGCGTGCCGCTGGCCGCTGCCGCCCTCGCGGTGGCATTGTTTTGCGGATCCTCGATCCAGCGGCTGGAGCCTGAGGCGCTTGACGCGGTCGAGCCGCAACGGACGGCCGTGGATCGCCTGGAGCAGATCATCGAGGACCAGCACGCGCGTACCTACATCGCCTTCTCGGAATGGATCGCCCTGGGCTTCCCGGTGGTGAACAATACCGGGGTCAATTGGGCGTCGCGGTTCGATTCCATGTGGGCCCTCAAGGGCGAGATCTGGCGTGCCCGCTTCGATCCCGCCGCCGACAAGGAATGGCCGATTGCGCGCTGGGTGGCGCATGACTTTATAGCCGGATGCCCGGATATCGCGGTGGTGGATACGCGCGAGACGACGAAATACATCAGCGTGCTGAGCGCAGCCGATCCGGCGTTCTCGCGGGCCTGGACGCGCTATAAGCCGATCGCGTCGTTCGACGGTCTGGTGGTTTACAAACGCAACCGGGCGGGATGCATGGACGTCTGGGTCGCCGCGGAAGCAACGCCCGGGGTCAAGGTCCGGTAATCTCTCGCAATGACCCGGAGTTCCGGGCCAACGCGGCAGGCGATGGCGGTCTGGCAGTCAGGAACGCGAGATAAAGCCGCTCCAGAAGCCGCAGTATCCCGGGGTTTCGGGCGGCCAGGCCCAGCGGACGCAGCAGCGGAATTGCCCGCCACATCGCGGCGAAGGCGGCGGCGCCGGAGAGCATCGTGTCACCCTCCCGGGCGTGGAAGCGATCCAACAAGGTACGCCGATCGAACGGACAACCGATACTGTCGCCGGCAATGTCCACGAAGTCGATCGCGTGGCGGCTATCCAGCCGGCGCATCAGCGCGATCTCCCGGCTGCACAACGGACAGGAACCATCGAACCAGACTGTCACCATGGTCCTGACATGATGCCGGTGCGGCGCCTGGCAAGTCAGCCAGGCGCCTCCAGCAGTTGGTGCTTCGTCACCCGCGAGCGTCCGGCGATGCCGGCCCGGGCCGCTCGCTGCATGAGGTCCGCCCGCGCCAGATTGGGACGGTCGCGCGCCGTCTTCCTGGCAATGGCCTTGGGCAGGGCCGAGGACTGCTTGCCCCGCTTCGTGTCCGTCCGCTTCCCGTCGGTCGTTTCGGCAGATTCCATTTGCGTCAGGTGGTTGCGCTCGGGCAAGTGGCGCTCGCCGGTGTCGCCTGACTTCGCACCATTGCCACGCTCCTGCCTGTGCGGGCTGCAACACGGCCGGACGCCAACCGTTCCCCGCCCGCGTTTGCCGGGCGGCCAGGCCGCCGCTACCATCGCATTCTCAAAACCCGGGAGAGCGAGCCGAATGGCCACGACAACGTTCAAGCTCGGCGACATGACCGTGCACCGCATCATCGAGATGGAGTGCGGCTTCACGCCGGCACTGGAGTTCCTGCCAACGCTGACGCCGGAGCGGCTGAACGAGAGCCGCCCCTGGATGGCGTCTCCCCTCGCCCTGGACGAGCAGGATCGGCTGGTGCTGTGCTTCCAGTCCTACATCGTGCGCACCGGCCGTCACATCGTGCTGATCGATAGTTGCGTCGGCAACAACAAGGATCGCCCGCTGCGCCCGATCTGGCACATGAAGACCGACAACGTGTTCATGCAGGGGCTGGCGGCGGTCGGCTTGACGGTGAACGACATCGACTTTGTTCTTTGCACACATCTTCATGTCGATCATGTCGGCTGGAACACCCGGCTGGAGAACGGACGCTGGGTGCCGACTTTCCCGAACGCGCGGTATCTGTTCTCGAAGAAGGAGCTGGATTTCTGGCTGGCGGAAAATGACAAGGCGGCGGTTCCGCCGATCCTGGACAGCGTCATCCCGATCCTCGAGGCGAAACTCTGCGACCAGGTCGCCAGCGATCATTCCTTGAGCGATGTCGTATCGCTGATCCCGACGCCGGGCCATACGATCGATCACTATGCCGTCACGCTCGGCAAGGGCGGCCGCGACGCGGTGATCACCGGTGACCTGATCCACACCCCGCTGCAGGCGAAGTGGACAGACCTGGCGATGCGGATCGATTACGACCCGATCCAAAGCTCGGCGACGCGGCGGACATTCCTGGAACGGTACTGCGATACGGACACGCAATGCTGCTTCGCACATTTCCCGTCGCCGTCCCGCGGGTACATCCGGCGGTGGGGCGACGGTTTCAAATGCGAGTATATTACCGGCTGATCAGACTCCCTCGACCAGCCTGATGTCGCGCTCCGCCCCGTCGCCGAGTGCGTCCAGCGCGGCCTTGTAGGCGGGGCTGTCGTGGGTCGCGGTCGCCTGCTCCAGGCTGTCGAACGCGATGACGACGGTGCGCTGGTTCAGCCCGGCTTCGTAGGTCTTGGCCGGCGTGCCGCGGACGATGAACGTGCCGCCGCCGGCCGCGATGGCGGGACCGGCGAGTTGCGCGTAGGCGGCGAGCTTGTCGGGGTTGGTGACGGCTCGGTAGGTGGCGATCCAATAGGTCTTGGCCATGGGGTTCTCCGGGTTGGGAGGGTGGATTTAGCACCCCGCGCGGAGCGGCGACAAATACGGTGGGGCATGCAATGGACGAGTCCATGAGAGTAGCGCTGCGCAAGCCGGTGGCGCTCGCCCAGTTCCCGTCGTGAGAGGAGACCCGGGAGCTTCGGTGGGAATTCTGCGGGTTCGAGCCGGTGGCGATCACCGGAGGGACCGAGCTCCCGAAAGAAGGCGCCGCCCGGGCAGGCTGATCCGTCGTCATCCGACGACAGGCTCGTTGCAGTGACAGCGGCATCGTGGCTATGCAATCGTCTGCATATTCAGACCGAAGGTGCCTCGCCTATGCCGCTCCGCCGCGCGTTCGGCCTTCTCCTGCTGCTCCTGCTGGCGCGATGCGCTCCGACGCAAGCCGACTGTTCACTGACCATGGTGGCGCAAATGCCGTTGCAGGTGCAGGATCATCTGCTGGTTGTCCCCGCGGGCATCAACGGCAAGTGGGTCAATCTCGTTGTCGACAGCGGCGCCGAGCGCACCACACTCAGCCAGGCGGTGGCCGATCGGCTGGGCTTGCCGCACGATCCGCGCTATCGCACCCGAGCGCTCGGCATCGGCGGACGCACGGTCACCGAGGACGCCGACATCGATCGGCTGGTGCTCGGCGGCGTGCATTTCCCGATGGATCGGGTCGCTGTCGGCACATTCGATTTACAGAACGATCGCGGGCTGCACGCGGACGGATTGCTCGGCGCCGACATCCTGCTGGCATTCGACATGGACATCGACGTGCCCGGCGGCAAATTGACGCTGTATCATGCCCGCCAGTGCCCCAAGGCCAAGCCGCCCTGGACCGAGCCGGCCGTTGCCATCCCCGGCGTCTCCGACCGGAAGGATCGGCTGCTGCTGCCGTTCGAACTGGACAACCTGGCCGGCATGGCGATCCTCGACACCGGCGCCGGACGCGATGTCATCGGCGCGGACATGGCGCGGCGGATGGACCTGAACCAACAGACGATGGCGGCCGATATCAAGGTTCGCCAGCGCGGCATCGGACCGGCCGAGGCCGTCGGGTATCTCCATCGCTTCAACCTGCTGCGCATCGGGCCGACGACGCAAACCGCACCGCTGATCGCGGTGCAACTCGCCGAGGCCGGCATCGGCGACGCCCTGATCGGCGAGCAATTCCTGCAAGGCCGCCGGGTGTGGGTATCGTTCCGCAACCGCCAGGTATTCGTTTCGAAACGCGGTGAGGAGCAATGATCGACAAACTGGACATGCTGCTGGCGCTGGCGCGGGAACAGCATTTCGGCCGCGCCGCGGACGCCTGCGGGGTGACGCAGCCGACGCTGTCGGCCGGTTTGAAAAGCCTGGAGGACGGCTTCGGCGTGCTGCTGGTGCAACGGCAGTCCCGGTTCATCGGGTTTACCCCCGAAGGCCTGCGCGTGCTGGACTGGGCACGGCGCATCGTTGGCGATTACCGGGCGATGCGCGATGAAATCCGGGCGCTGAAGCGCGGTCTTGCGGGACATCTGCGCATCGCCGCGGTGCCGACCGCGCTGGCGATCGTTTCGGCGCTGACAACACCGCTGCACGCGGCGCATCCCGAGGTGCTGTTTTCCGTGCTGTCGCGGAATTCCTTCGAGATTCTGACGATGCTGGAGAATCTGGAGATCGAGGCTGGTCTGACTTATGTCGACAACGAACCGCTCGGGCGGGCACGCGCCGTGCCGCTGTACCACGAGCGCTATTGCCTGCTGATCGCGGCCGATCGGCCGTTGGGCGACCGGACGGAGGTGACCTGGGCGGAGGTCGCGGGCGTGCCGCTGTGTCTGCTGACTCCGGACATGCAGAACCGCCGCATCATCGATCGCCGCCTGCGCGAGGCGGGTACGGAACCGGCGCCGACATTGCAGTCGAACTCGATGGTGTTGCTGTATTCGCATGTGCGGACCGGCCAGTGGGCAAGCGTGATGCCGGCGGTGCTGGCGGAGACGATGGGCCTGCCCGGGCCGGTCCGCGCGATCCCGATCGCCGATCCGGTGCCGCCGCCGACGATCGGGCTGGTGTATCCGCAGCGGGAGCCGCTGACCCCGCTGACAGCGGCGCTGGTGACGGAGGCGCGGCGGGTCGGGCCCGGGTGGATGGCGGAGCGGTAGCCGCCGAGCGGCGTTATTGGCCGGCGCCGGTCGTCCGACTGACCCCATCGGCGGCGCGGCCCCGGGGCTACGCCGTCACGTGGCGGTCCCTTCGAGGACCTCGCCGAAGCGCACCCAACTCTTGCCGTCCCAGCGCGAGAGCTGAAGGGCGCGGATCGTGTGGTAATCGGTCGGGCTGGTGTTCACGATGATGCCCGGGAGCAGCATCGGCACTTCAAGGTTCCGCAGGTTCGTCGCTTGTTGCATAATCGTATCGCGAGAGAAGTTGTCGCCGCACTGCTTCAGCACGTTCCACAGGATGTAGCTGACGCAATAGCCCCAGACATAGAGCCCGTCGCTGATGTCAGCCGACGGCAGGTACTTTGCCATAAAGGCTCGGTACTGTTTCATGCCGGCATCATGGTCCCAGGCCGGATCCACCGCGTCCTTGCAGAACTGCCCCGAAATCATGCCGACGGCCTTTTCAGGGCCTGCCGGCTGCAGCACCGAGCCGACCGAGATGGAAACATTGGTCATGAAGAACATTGGCTTCCAGCCGATATCATAGACCTTGCGGATCGCCTGCGCGGCAAATTTCGGCACCGCGGCCACCAGCAACGTGTCCGCCCCGGCGGCGCGCAGGTCAGTGATCTGTGAGTCGACCGTCGGATCGGTCACCTCGTAGGAGGCGGTCTTGACGACGTGCTTGTCCCAGTCTCCGCCAAGTATATCGTGCAGGCCGGTGACGTAGTCCTTGCCGAAGTCATCGTTCTGGTAGAGCACCGCGAGCTTTGCTCCCGGGGTCTGCTTCAGCATGTACTTGGCGTAGATCTGCGCTTCCGTGCGGTAGCTTGGCAGGAAACCGATGGTCCAGGGGAAGTGCTGGGGATCGGCCCACTTGTCGGCGCCCGTGTTGACGAAGAGTTGCGGCACCTTCTTTTGGTTCAGATAGCGATGGACGGCCGAGTTGGTTGGCGTGCCGAGCGCATCAAACATGAACGCAACGTTCTCGTCCTCGACCAGGCGGCGGGTTTGTTCGACCGTCCGTGGCGGGCTGTAGCCGTCGTCCAGCGAGATGAAGTTGATCTTGTGTCCGCCGATGCCGCCCTGGTCGTTCAACCATTGGAAGAAAGCAGCGTCCGCTTTGCCGATGGAACCGTAGGCGGAGGCCGGACCGCCATAGGGCATGGTGTTGCCGATCTTGATTTCGGTCGCGGTTACCCCCGGGGTGTCGGCAGCACGCGCCCGAGGGCCGGTGATGACTGGGAGAGTGATGGCCCCGGCCAGTGCCAGCCGCCGTGTGATCATGGTGCGTCCTCCCTGTTATGCTTTCAGCGCCTAACAAACAGAATTGCCACGACACAGCTGCCACGGCAGCACCGTGTGACGGTGACGATTTCTTTTGACTTTGACTGAATGCTCTTGGTTTTTTTGGGACCATAGAGTCCGAAGTCCTTGTCGGCAACCATGTTGAACGGAACCATTCGAAGATTTGTAGCGGGACGTTCCGGCATTGGTACTGCCTGGCCGTTCAGCGGCATCACTATCAGCGCGGCGAAGTGGCGACCTGACCAAGCGCACGGATGGCATGGCTGGACCGATTGCGGACGAGGGATCCGCTCGCGGAGGGCGGTTCAGTTCGTGCCGGCTGAAGCGGCCTCGTCGGTCGAAACCTTGGTTCGCAGCCCTCCGGCGCCCACCGCAAAACTCACGTCATCGCCGAGCATGCGGTATACTCCCGCCGCCACCCAATTCGCGGGCCTGGCACGGGAACCGAAATGATCGCCCAGCTCACCGGACGCGTGGATGCGCTCTCCGACGGCTCCTGCGTTATCGACGTGGGCGGCGTCGGCTATCTTGTGCAGGCGTCCTCGCGCACCCTGTCCGCGCTGCCGGCCGCCCCCGCCCCGGCGAAGCTGCTGGTCGAAACCTATGTCCGCGAGGACGCCATCATCTTGTACGGCTTCGCCGACAGCACCGAGCGCGACTGGTTCCGGCTGCTGACCACTGTCCAAGGCGTCGGCGGCAAGGTCGCGCTGGCCATCCTGTCGGCGCTGTCGCCGAAGGACCTGATCGTCGCCATCAGCGCCGGGGACAAGGCCAGCCTGACCCGCGCGCCCGGAGTCGGTCCCCGCCTCGCCGTCCGACTGCTGACCGAGTTGCGCGACAAGACCGGCGCCATGCCCACATCCACCGGAGTGTCCTACACCCCGATCGCCGCCGCCACCCCGGCCGATGACGCGCTGTCCGCACTGGTCAACCTCGGCTACCGCCGGGCGGAGGCGCAGCAGGCGGTCGCCCGCGTGCTCGACCGCCTCGGCGACACCGCCACCCTGGACGTGCTGATCCGTGACAGCCTGAAAGACCTCGCGCAAAGGGCGACCGGATGAGCGACACCGATCGCGCCATCACCGCGGCCCGCCTGCCGGAAGACTCCGCCGAGGCGTCGCTGCGCCCGCAGACCCTGGCCGACTTCACCGGCCAGAAGGCGTCGCGCGAGAACCTGGCGATCTTCATCCAGGCGGCCAAGGCCCGTGGCGAGCCGCTGGATCACGTGCTGCTGCACGGGCCGCCCGGCCTCGGCAAGACCACGCTGGCACAGATCGTCGCCCGCGAACTGGGCGTCGGCTTTCGTGCGACGTCAGGACCGGTGATCGCCAAGGCCGGCGATCTCGCCGCGATCCTGACAAATCTTCAGCCGAAAGATGTCCTGTTCATCGACGAGATCCACCGCCTGCAACCGGCGATCGAGGAAGTGCTGTACCCGGCGATGGAGGATTTCCAGCTCGACCTGATCATCGGCTCCGGCCCCGCCGCGCGCAGCGTGCGCATTGACCTGCCGCCGTTCACCCTGGTTGGCGCCACCACCCGCGCCGGACTGCTGGCCACCCCGCTGCGCGACCGCTTCGGCATCCCGCTGCGGCTGATATTCTACACGCCGGAGGAACTGCTGCTGATCGTCCGCCGCGGTGCGCGCCTGCTGGAGTGCCCTCTCACTGAGGACGGCGCGACGGAGATCGCCCGCCGCTCCCGCGGCACCCCGCGCATCGCCGGCCGCCTGCTGCGCCGCGTACGCGACATCGCCGCTGTCCAGGGCGCCGGCTCAGTCGATCGCGCAGTGGCCGACGCTGCGCTGACAAGGCTGGAGGTGGACCACCTCGGTCTGGATGCTATGGACCGCCGCTACCTGCGCCGCATCGCCGAGCATCACGACGGCGGCCCGGTGGGCGTGGAGACCCTCGCCGCCGCGCTGGCCGAGGCACGCGACACGCTGGAGGATGTGGTGGAACCCTACCTGATCCAGGAAGGCCTGATCCTGCGCACCAGCCGCGGCCGCATGCTCGGCGAGCCGGGCTGGCGGCACCTGGACATGAGGCCGCCCCGCTCGGCGCTGCCACTGCTGGATGTGCTGGGGGTGGAGGAGTGATGGTTTGTTACACCTTCATGTTGTTACACCGTGATGGCTCGGCTCGTCCGGGCCACCCCCGCGAGCACCTGCCGCGACAGGTGGCCCGGACAAGCCGGGCCATGACGAGGGGGGTGCGGCCATGAGGAAGGGGGGTGCGGTCATGACGCGTGCCGCCCGGCGCCTAACGCCCGCCATCATTGGGGTTCATGAATGAAGCCTCATGCCCCCTCCATCCACCGTTATTCTTTCCGCGTCTATTACGAAGACACCGACGCCGGCGGAGTCGTCTACCATGCCAACTACCTCCGCTACGCCGAGCGCGCGCGGACGGAAGCCTTGCGCGAGGCAGGAATCCCGCATGCGGAGATGGTCGAGCAGTGCCGTGTGATGTTCATGGTGCATCGTGCCGAAATCGATTATGTCCGCCCGGCGGTGCTCGACGACCTGCTCGTGGTCGAGACGCAGACTATCGACGTCGGCGGCGCCAGTGCTGTGTTGCGCCAGGTGGTGCGAGGTCCCGGCGGGATATGCGCATCCCTCCGCATCAAGCTCGCCTGCGTCGGACTGGAAGGAAAACCGGCACGCATCCCGCCCCAATGGCGGGAGGCGATGGCCGGCATGCGTGTTGAACCGCCGTCAGCGGCGAACGGCAGAACGGAAACAGGGGATTAGGCAGTGGATCGGGTCGTGGATGCGGTAAACCTGGGGACGCCCGGGGGAGATCTGTCGTTGTGGGGCCTCTTCGTCGAGGCCGACATCGTCGTCAAGCTCGTCATGATCGGCCTGCTCGCCGCCAGCATATGGGTCTGGGCCGTGGTGTTCGAAAAAGTGACCACGATCCGCAAGGCCAACAAGGAGGCCGATGGATTCGAGGACCGGTTCTGGTCCGGCGGCAGCCTCGACGAGCTGTTCGACCGCGAGGGCACAAATCCGTCGCATCCGATGGCCTCGGTGTTCGCCGCCGCGATGGGCGAATGGCGCCGCTCCCTGCGGGTCGCCGGCGCGGATATCAGCCATACCAGCGTGCGCGAACGCATCGACCGCGCCATCAACGTGACGGTGCAGCGGGAAATGGAGCGTATGGAGCGTTGGATGGTCTTCCTCGCCTCCGTCGGCGCCGTCGCCCCGTTCATCGGCCTGTTCGGCACGGTGTGGGGCATCATGCATTCGTTCTCCGCCATCGCCGCCATGCACAACACCAACCTGGCGGTGGTCGCCCCCGGCATCGCCGAGGCGCTGTTCGCCACCGCCATCGGCCTCGTGGCCGCGATCCCGGCGGTGCTGGCGTACAACCAGATCAGCAACAGCCTGTCGCGCTTCGCCGGCCGCCTGGACAATTTCGGCAGCGAGTTCAGCGCCATCCTGTCGCGCCAAAGCGAGGAGCGGGCCTAAGCCATGGCAATCTCCCTGAACCAGAGCATCCGCGGCCGCCGCAACCGCTACCGGCCGCTGGCGGAGATCAACGTCACCCCGATGGTGGACGTGATGCTGGTGCTGCTGATCATCTTCATGGTGACCGCGCCGCTGATGACCTCGGGCGTGTCGGTCGACCTGCCGAAGACCAACGCCCAGCCGCTCAACAGCGACGCCGAGCCGCTGACGGTGACGATCAAGGCGGACGGCTCGATCTTCCTGCAGGAGCAGGCGGTCGATGTCGCCGATCTGGTGGCGAAGCTGCAGGCGATCTCGCAGAACAATCCGGAGCGGCGGATCTTCGTCCGCGGCGACAAGGATTTGGCCTACGGCCGGATCATGGAGGTGATGGGCACGATCACCCAGGGCGGGTTCACCAAGGTGGCATTGCTGGCCGAACAGACCGCCGCGCAGGCCGCGGCGCCCGCCAAACCTGCCGCGGGTGCGCAGCCTGCCGCCGGGCCGCATAAGTAGGGACGCCGGAGCGATGGCCAGCACGGAGATGACGCGGCCGACATGGCACCTGCCAGCGTGTCATGGCCGGCCTTGTGCCTCTCGTCCTCGACTTTGCTGGGATCGGCTCCGCGAGTCGTGGATTGCCGGGCCAAGCCGCATGGCTATCAGGATAAGGGGGCACGAGGAGCAAGGCGTTCTACCCATTCGTCATGGCCCGGCTTGTCCGGGCCACCCGCACAAGCACATGCCGCGACAGGTGGCCCGGACAAGCCGGGCCATGACTGTGCGGGAACCAGGCCCCGGGCAAAGTGTTCCCTCGTTTCCCCTTATCCTGACAGCCATGGGACCAGGCCCGGCCGTGACACGGCGGCACCAATCGTGCCCGCCGCAGCTAACGGCCGCCGGATAACGCGCCGTGCTGCAACAATTCTCCCGCGGTCTGGACAGCTACGGCCGACGCCGGTCCCGCATGAACCCGCGCCTGCGCAAGGGCCTCATCGTCTCGGCCGCCCTGCACGTCGTGGTCCTGCTGATCCTGCTGTTCGGCCTGCCGTCCTTCGCGGAAAAGGAAGAACCGCCGCCGGAGGCCACCGTGGCAATGGTGTTCCAGGGCAACTCCCAGGCATCGATGCGCGCGCCCACCCAGGCCCCGGTCCCTGCCCCGGCCAAGGAAGCCGCGCCGCCCGCGCCGCCGGTGACCGAACCGCCGAAGCAGCAACCGACGGAGGCGCCGCCGCCGCCTCCCCCACCGCCGCCTCCGCCGCCGCAAACGCATGTGGAGCCGTCGCCGGTCAAACCACCGCCGCCAACGCCCATGCCGGCGCCGACGCCCTCGGCCGAGCCCGCGCCGGTGATACCGCCGCCGCCGCCCACGCCGCCGACCCCACCGGCCCCCACGCCGGCGAAGGTGCAGCCGCCGCTGCCATTACCGCCACCGCTGGTGCCGCCGCCGCCGGCCCCGCCGAGCACCACGTCGCAGCCGAACGTCACCAAGAACCCGGCTCCGAACAGCAGTTCGGTGGAGAACACGCTGGAAAAGCTGCGCCAGCAGATGGCCCAGTCGGCGCGGCCCAGGTCGCGGCCGAATCCGCGCTCCGGCGGCCAGCCGAACGGCGGCGGCAATCCGCTCGGCAATGACACCGCGGCGCTCAGCTCATCGGAACGCGGCGCCATCGGCGACCATGTGCGCGAATGCTGGACCAAGGACGCCGGCGCGCTCGACATCGACAAGCAGCGCGTGTTGCTGACGGTGACCACCGACGCCACCGGCGTGGCCCGCAAGGCGGACATCGCCGGCGAGGATATCGCCCGCATGGGCGATCCGCGGTTCCGCGCCTTTGCCGAACGCGCTCGCCGCGCCGTGCTGGATGCGCGCTGCGCCAACCTGCCGTTGCCCGACAAAGTACTCGGGAAGGTCAACGTACTGACCTTCCGGTTCAGCCCCTAAGCAAGATCCGTTTTCGGCCTCGGCCGGACAGGTACAGTAAAGGTGGAAGACAATCGCATGATCCACATTCCCAATCCCAACTTCAGCCGGCGCTCATTGATCTCCGGCGCCGCCGGTCTGCTGGCGGCGGCACCCGTCCCGGTGCTGGCGCAGCCCGCGTCCGGCGGCCCAGGCGGCCCGTCCGCCGTGATCGACGTCAATCGCGCCCGGACCGAACCGATACCGATCGCCATCCCGGACCTTGGCGGCGAGGAGCAGCTTGGCCGAGACATTGCCGGCGTGATCAGCAACGACCTCGCCCGCAGCGGGCTGTTCCGGATGATCGACCATGCGGCATTCATCCAGTCCGGACCCTCCGGTTCGACGCCCAATTTCCAGAACTGGAAGCCGACGGGGGCGCAGGCGCTGGTGACCGGCAGCGTGACAGGCGGCGGCGGCTCGCTGCGGGTCGAGTTCCGGCTGTGGGACATCCTGCCGGGGACGCAGATCCAGGGCACCGCCTACACCACGACGCAGGCTAACTGGCGGCGCATAGCCCACATCATGGCGGACGTGATCTACGAGCGGCTGCTCGGCGAGAAGGGCTATTTCGACACGCGGATCGTCTACATCTCCGCCACCGGGCCGCGCGACCGGCGCACCAAGCGGCTGGCGATCATGGACCAGGACAGCGAGAACAACCGTATCCTGACCGACGGATCGTGGCTGGTGCTGACGCCGCGCTTCCACCCGACGCGCGACGAGATCGCGTTCATGAGCTACGCCAACAACCGGCCTCGGGTGTACCTGTTCAACCTGACCTCGGGCCATCAGACAGCGCTGGGCGATTTCGCCGGGATGACGTTCGCGCCGCGCTTCTCGCCCGACGGTGGCAGCGTGATCATGGCGGTGTCGACCGGCAACGGATCGGACATCATCTCGGTCGATCTGGGCAGCCGGGTGCCGCGCAAACTGACCGAGTCGGGATCGATCGACGTCAGTCCGTGCTACAGCCCGGACGGATCGCAGATCGTCTTCGCCTCCGACCGTGGCGGCGACCAGCAGATCTACCTGATGGGCGCGGGCGGCGGCGGCGCCCGGCGGATCAGCTTCGGCAACGGCCGCTACGCCACGCCGGTGTGGTCGCCGCGCGGCGACCTGATCGCCTTCACCCGCTATGCCGGGGATACCTCCAACTTCTCCATCGGCGTGATGCATCCGGACGGCTCGGGCGAGCGGCTGCTGGCGGAAGGCTGGGATATCGAGGGGCCGACCTTCGCGCCGAACGGGCGGGTGCTGATGTTCTTCAAGGAGTCGCGGTCGCGCGATGCGCGCGGGGCCGGGTTTTCGTCCCGCCTTGCGTCGGTGGACATCACCGGGTTCAATGAGCGGCCGGTGGCGACGCCGACGGATGCTTCCGACCCGGCCTGGTCGCCATTGGGGACCTGACGCCGCCGGAGGCACTGTGTTGGGACGGCAACATGTGACCACTGTGTCGAAGCCTGACGGCCAGGACCTTGACCGTCACGGCTGGGCGGGACTAATTGCTCACGAGGATGGAACGGATTACCGTTTCCTCCGCGCATGCCTTGTTTGCGCATTCGATTGCACCCCATCCAGGGACGAACAACAAATGAACGTGAAGACCCTCGGCGCCTTGGCCGCCGTCGCGCTGATGGCAGCGTGTTCCAGCAAACCTCCCGCAGCCCCGGCCCCGGCGCCGGTCGCGGCCGGGATCGTTCCCGGAAGCCAGGAAGACCTGGTCGCGAATGTCGGCGACCGCGTGTTCTACGACTTCAATTCCGCCGCCCTGCGCGATGACGCGAAAGCCACGTTGGACAAGCAGTCCGCGTGGCTTGGCAAATACGGCAGCGTTAACGTTCAGGTCGCCGGCAACACCGACGAACGCGGCACCGAAGAATACAACCTGGCGCTGGGCGAGCGCCGCGCGCACTCGGCCGCGTCGTATCTGAAGGCCAAGGGCGTCGCCGCGGCCCGCCTGAGCACGATCAGCTACGGCAAGGATCGCCCTACCGCTCAAGGCTCCACCGAGGAAGCCTGGGCGCAGAACCGCAACGCGATCACCTCGGTTCGCTGATTGGCATGACCGGATGGTCCCGCGCGGACCATCCGTCGGAGAGCCGGCGATCCCTGGCCGCGCGGCATCGGTGCAAGCCGGTGCCGCGCGGCCAGGCTGGGCCGGTTTTTTTTGCGTTTCGCGCCGCTATTTCGTGGCGACCAGGTATCGATTTAATATAAAAACAAACAGGCCAATTCCGGGGTTTGAACATGAGTGTCGTCAATCTCACCAGCGATCAAACCTACAGCACGCTCAGCGACGCCATTACGGCCTCGTCGGCCAACGACGTCATCCAGATCTCGGCCGGCACCTATGTCGAGAACTTTCCGAACATCACCCACAACCTGACGATCGAATCCGTCGGGGGCACGGCCTATCTGTCGAACCCGCAGCCCGATCCACCGAACGGACGCGCGGTCCTGAACGTGCCGGGCAATCTCGACGTCAACCTGACGATCTCCGGCCTCGACATCTCCGGCGCCGTGGATGACGCCTCCAACCCAGCCGCCAGTGGTGGAGCGAACGGCGCGGGCATCCTGTTCGAGTCGGGCAATGGGGCGCTGGTGGTCGAGAACAGCCGCATCCACGGCAACGAGGACGGCATTCTGACAGGGGGCGCCAACGCCGACAGCGTCAACGGCATGACGGTGACAATCACCAACTCGGAGATCGACAACAATGGCGTACCACCGACCAACGTGAGGTTCGGCTACGACCACGATCTCTATATCGGCGCGGTCACCCAATTCACCATAACCGGCAGCTACGTCCATGATGCGCTGGGCGGTCATGAGATCAAGTCGCGGGCTCTGGCGTCAACGATCGAAAACAACGTCATCGCCGACGGCAGCGCGCCGGCGAGCTATGAGATCGACCTCGCCAATGGCGGCACCGACATCGTTACCGGCAACGTTATCGAGAAGGGTCCGAATTCTCCGCAGGAACACATGGTGGCGTTTGGCGAGGAAGGGGCCTACGCGGGCAGCAGCCTGAATTTCAGCAACAACACGATCATCAGCAATGGCTCTCCGAATTTGCTCTCGGTAGGTGCCATCGCCCTGTTCAATTCGACGAAGGATCCAGTCACCGGGCAGACCGATCCGGCGACCATGGCCAACGATACATTCTATGGCGCGATTACAGCCTCCCGGGACGTGAACGGGGCGCCCTATGACACGGTGACCGGCGCCCACTATCTGCCGCTCAGCCAGGCGCCATCCTATACGGCGGCGACGCCGCTGTGCTTTCTGGCGGGCACGCGCTTCCTGACCGACGGCGGCGAGGTTGAGGTCGAACGCCTGGCCATCGGCGACACCGCGATCACCCTCGGCCGCCGCCCCCGCCGCATCGTCTGGATCGGCAAGGGGCGCGTGCTGGCCACGCGCGGATGCCGCTCCGCCGCGACGCCGGTCATCGTGCGCAAGGGTGCGATCGACGGTAACGTGCCGAACAGCGATCTTCGGATCACCAGGGCACACGGGTTGTATGTCGATGGCGCGCTCATACCGGTCGAGTACCTGGTCAACCACCGGTCGATCCTGTGGGACGACCGCGCGCAGGAGGTGACGCTCTACCACGTCGAACTGGAAACGCACGACGTGCTGATCGCCAACGGCGCACCGGCGGAGAGCTATCGCGACGACGGCAATCGCTGGCTGTTCCAAAATGCCGACACCGCCCGGGGGCTGGCGCCGCGGGAGCCGTGCGCACCGGTGCTGACCGGGGGCGCGGTGGTGGACGCCGCCTGGCGCCGGCTGCTCGACCGCTCCGGTCCGCGGCCGGGGCAGGTGTTGACCGGCGATCCGGACCTGCACCTTATCGCGGGAGGCAAGCGGGTCGATGCGCTCCGCCGGCAAGGCGGTGGGTTCGCCTTCCGGTTGCCCGGTTCCGGCGGGCCGATGCGCCTGGTATCGCGGGCGGCGTCCCCGGCGGAGCTTGGCTTGGCGCGCGATCCGCGCGTGCTAGGCGTCGGGATCGAAAGCCTCGCGGTCATCCAGGGCCGGCGCTGCAGGACGATGCAGGCGAGCGACCCGGGCCTCGTCAACGGGTTCCATGGCTTCGAACCCGAGGCAGGCGTCCGCTGGACGACAGGTGACGCGGTGCTGCCGGCCTGGTTGTTCAGCGGGTTCAGCGGGGCGGTGGAGTTGATCGTGCAGATCGCGGGCACGACGCAATACCCGGACGGCGACGCCGGCCTCGAGCGGCGGGCCGGGTAGGCCGGGCGCGCGCGGCGGTCGTGACGCTCCCGCCGCGACCGTATCGCCGCGAAGCTGCCTCGCAACCCGATCTCAACGGCCCTTCGCGCCGCCTGCGGCGGCGGTGCCCGTCGGGCATCCTTGACCGCCGCTGGCCGCACCACCCTGGGGATGTCAGGCTGGGACGAGGAAACGGGCCCTTTCAACCGAACCAGGAAACGGGGCTTTGAAGGCCGAGAAATCGTTACGGACACCAGCGCGGTGTCACCCATGTGCCCGGTCCAAAGTGTAACCCATGTGCCCGGTTGAACCTTGTCCGGGCCACCCCCGCCAGCACGTGCCGCGACAGGTGTCCCGGACAAGCCGGGCCATGACGGTTCGAGGGAGTTGTTGGACCGAAGCAGTCATTCTTGGGCGTTGCCTGCGGCTCGCGCTCAGCGCTGAACACAGGGCCCCCCCGCCATGTGTCCGTCCCGCCCTTCTGGCTGTCCGGCACCAGATCGGCCTGCTCTTCCGGCGGTCCGTCGAACACGCTGACCCGCGCGTAACGATGGCCGTCGAGCAGCGCCGGGCATCGGACGTCCGCCAAAGCCGGGGCCGCGACCGCGGCGGACAACAGCAGCGCCGAGGCTACGCGAGCAGCATGGTTCAAAACCGCACCTCTCATCTCGGAGCCGCACTGTTACCGCTTTGTTGAAACCCGGCCAACCCGTGCGGCTTGCCGCCGCGCTACTGATGGGTAAGCTGCCTGATTCGGGAATGTCCATCAGGCAGGGCCAATGCAAAATCAAACCAGGCGCACCGGCGTTTACAGCCGGGAACAGCTGATCAGGCTGCTCCATCCCGCCAGCATCGCGGTCATCGGAGCGTCCCCGCGCCCGGGCGCGTTCGGCAAGCAGGTGCTCGCCAACATGGCGCACTACACCGGCCGATCCTATCCGGTAAATGCGCGTTACGAAACGATCGCCGATCGGCTGTGCTACGCGAACGTGCGCGAGCTGCCGGAAGTGCCGGACTGCGCCGTGATCTGCGCGGCGCGCGAGGCGGTGGAGGAGATCGTCCTCGACTGCGCCGCAGCGGGGGTCGGGGGCGCCATCATCTTCGCCTCCGGCTACGCCGAAACCTCAAAACAAGACCGCATCGCCCAACAGGATCGGCTGGCCGCGATCGCGCGGGAGACCGGGCTGCGGATCGTCGGCCCGAACTGCATCGGCGTGGCGAACGCCTTGCTCGACAGCCGCGCTACCTTCATGGACATCACGCCGATCCCCCGCCCGAACGGGCATGCGGTCGGTATTATCAGCCAGTCCGGAGCGCTCGGGATGGCGCTGGCGCAGGGCGTGGTGCGCGGGCTGTCGGTCAGCCACGTGCTGACCTCAGGCAATTCCTGCGACGTGGATATGGCGGATTTCGTCAACTACCTGGCAACCGACCCGGCCGCCCGCTCGATCGCCTGCGTGTTCGAGGGCATGGCGACGCCCGACCGCCTGCTGCTGGCGGCGGAGAACGCGCGGGCCGCCGACAAGCCGCTGGTGATCTTCAAGATGGCGACCGGCGAGCAGGGTGCCGCGGCGGCCATGTCGCACACCGGATCGCTGGCCGGCTCGAACGCCGCCTACCGCGCGCTGTTCCGGCATGCGGGCGCGATCGTGGTGGACGATTTCGAGGCGCTGATGGAGACCGCCGCATTCTTCGCCAAGGCGCCGCCGCCGAAAGCCGCGGGCGTTGCCGTCGTCGCCGCCTCGGGGGGTGCCGCGATCATGGCGACCGACCGGGCGGAGCAGCACGGCGTGCCGATGCCACAGCCGATGCCCGAGGTGCGCGCGGTGCTGGAATCACGCATTCCGGAGTTCGGCTCGTCGCGCAATCCCTGCGATGTCACCGCACAGATCCTCAGCGACCCGGAGGCGCTGGGCGTCTGCGCCACCGCGCTGCTGAGCGACCCGCAATACGGCGTGCTGGTGTCGCCGCTGACCTACGGGTACGCGCCCTCGGCGAAACGGCCGGAAGTCTACAGCGCGCTGGCGGAGCAGGCCGGCAAGATGGCCTGCGTCGTGTGGCAGACGGAATGGCAGGACGGGCCGGGCGTGGTGGAGGCGAACCAGTGCAGCCGGGTCGCGCTGTTCCGCTCCATGAGCGCGTGCTTCGCCGCTTTGGCGGCCTGGCAGTGGCGCGCGGAGCAGCGTGCGGCCGGCGGGCGGACGGTTGCGGCGACACCGGCGGACACGGTCGCTTCGGCACGCGCGCTGATCGCCGCGGCGCCCGGGAAGACGCTGACAGAGCGGGAAGCGAAAGCGGTCCTGTCGCTGTACGGCGTGCCGGTGGTGGGCGAGCGGCTGGTCGAGTCGGCGGCCGAGGCGGTGGATGCCGCGGAGGCGCTCGGTTACCCGGTGGTGCTGAAAGTCGAATTGCCCGACCTGCCGCACAAGACCGAGGCCGGGGTGATCCGGCTGAACCTGGGAACCGCGGACGAGGTCCGGGCGGGGTATGCGGCGGTGATGGCGAACGCGGGCAAGGCGATGCCGCCGCCGCTGATCAACGGCGTCCTGGTGCAGCCGATGGTGCCGCAAGGGATCGAGATGGTCGTCGGCGGCCGTAACGATCCGCTGTTCGGCCCGATGGTCGTCGTCGGCCTGGGCGGAATCCTGGTGGAGGTGCTGAAGGACACCGCGTTGTCCCCTGCCCCGGTCTCGCCTGCGCAGGCCGAGGATCTCTTGCGGCAGTTGAAGGGGGTTAAGCTGCTGGAGGGGTTCCGCGGCATGCCGGGGGCCGATATCGGGCGGCTGGCACGGGTGATCAGCGACGTGTCGCGATTCATGGCGGATCATCGCGACACAGTGGCTGAACTGGATGTGAACCCGCTGATCTGCGCGGGTGACCGGATCACGGCGGTTGATGCGCTGATTGTCCGTGCCTGACGTCGGTGCGGTGGTGTTTGCGCTTGGACGTCGTGCGATTCTACGGCCTACCGCCCCATCCGGCACCGTGTTTGTTCGCGGCATTCAGGACTTCTAACCGCTGAAAAGAAGCAGATGCACGCAGATAAAAGCGGCCTCAAAATGGGTGCTTACCGATAACGGCTGGCCGGGACTCGATGGCGTGTCAAACCCGATCTGCGTCCATCTGCTTCGTATCTGCGTTGCAAATACTTGCTTCTGCTTCATCGCGTGCCGAACGTTGCAGGCCAACCCCACCGGTGCCGCATCGTTTGCCGTGCACCCGGTCACCGCCCTACGCCGGCTCGGCTTGCCGCCGCCGACTCGGTCGTGGCTTCGGATTTTCGTTGCTTCCAAGGTATGGAAACACGAACGCTCAGTCCGCTCGGCTCGCGATCGGACAGTTCGATCCGCCCGTCATGCGACAGAACGATCGCCCGGACGATCGACAGCCCAAGCCCCACGTTGCCGTTCGACTCATCCCGCCGCGCCTCGCCGCTGAAAAACGGCCTGAACACCGCTTGCTTCTGATCATCGGGAATCCCCGGACCATCATCGTCGATCGTGACGACAAAGCCGTCCGCCGCTGCCTCCAGCCGAGCCGTCACGCCGGCATCGAGTTTAACCGCGTTATCGATCAGGTTGTTCAACGCGCGCTGCATCGCCTGAGGCCGGCACGACGCCGCACAATGCAACGGACCCTCGTAACGGACATCCGCGCCCGCGTCGGCGAAATCGTCGCACACCGTCTGCACCAGAACCGCCATGTCCACCCGCTCGACCGGTTCCTGCGCGCTCTCCTCACGAATAAACGCCAGCGTGGCGGTGATCATCGACTCCATCGTGCGGATGTCGGTGAGCATCTTGGTGCGGGTTTCCTCGTCCTCGACCGTTTCGGCACGCAACCGCATGCGAGTTAGCGGCGTGCGAAGGTCGTGGCTGACCGCCGCCAGCATGCGCGTCCGTTCGACCACGAACCGCCGCAGCCGTCCGGTCACCGTATTGAAGGCATGCGCGACCTGCCGGACCTCGACCGCGCCTTCCTCGGGCACCGGGGTCGGCTCCTTCAGGTCGCCCAGTCCGGCGGTGGCCGCGGCGAGCCTGGTGAGCGGGCTGACCACCCGGCGGGTCGCCCAAAGCGAAACGACGCCGATGAGCAGTGGACTGGCGATGAACCAGGCCAACCCGCTGGGCGAGATCCAGTGCAGCGCCTTTTCCCTGCGCCCGGTTTTCGGCGCGACGTCGAACAGCAGCCAGCCGTCGCCGCGACGCACGCCAAGCGTCAGGTCGCCCGGCGTCCCGTCCGGCCTGGCCGCACGGCCAACAGTCCATCCCCTGGCATCGGGTCCGAGTTCGGCCTCGATCGCCTGGCGCCAACCGAGCAGTTCATGGTCCTCGCCGCTGCCGAGAACCGGAGGCTCGCCGTCCCCCTGACGCACGGTCACAGCGCCGCGCGACGCCGCCGCCAGGATCGCGGCGTCATCCTCCGCGGGCAGCGTCCGAAGCAGCCACAACACCAACCCGATGCGCGAGGCGGGGGCCAGGTAGTCCGGCGGCGGTCCCGGCCGCATGTCGAACGCGGACCAGATCACGGCGGTCACGGCATGCGCCGCCAGCATTGCGATGACGACGATCGCGGCGATCTGCCGCGCCGTGCGTCCGCCCATCCAGCGTGTCATTGCATCTCGCCGGAGGCCGTGACCGCGGGCGTGAACATGTAGCCGCCGTTGCGCACCGTCAGGATCAGCGTGGGGTCCTTCGGATCGGGCTCGATTTTGCGGCGCAGGCGGCTGATCTGGATATCGACGCTGCGGTCGAACGGCACGGCAGAGCGGCCATGCGCCAGGTCGAGCAGTTGCTCGCGGGTCAGCACCCGCCCGGGGTGCTGGCAGAATACGCTGATCACATTGAATTCGGCACTGGTCAGCGGTACCTGCAACCCGTCGGGCGAGCGCAGTTGGCGGGTGCCCAGGCTGAGGTGCCAGCCGTCGAAAACGAATTCCGCCGTCTGCCGATCGGCGATGCTGAACAGGCGGCTGCGGCGCAGGACGGCGCGCACGCGGGCAAGCAGTTCGCGGGTGCTGAACGGCTTGGGCACGTAGTCGTCCGCGCCCACCTCCAGTCCCACCACCCGGTCCGCCTCCGCCCCCAGCGCGGTCATGATGATGATCGGCACCGTCGATACCGTGCGCAGGCGGCGGCAGATGCTCAGGCCGTCCTCGCCGGGCAGCATGAGGTCGAGCAGCACGAGGTCGATCTTGCTGTCCGCCATGACGCGGTCGACCGCCTTGCCGTTGGCGGCGAGCGACACGCGAAATCCATGCTCCCGCATGAAGCGGGAGACCATGCGGCCGATTTCGGCATCATCCTCGATGAGCAGCAGATGGGACGAGGCTTCCATGAGAAATCCTGAGGCTGACAGTGGATTGCGAGAGTTCCTTACATGATAGGGAGGCTTGCGGATCACGGATAGGTAACAGTGTGTATCGGACAAAATGATGAAACCAAAAATCTGCTGCACCGCAGCATTATTGGTTGAACCGTAGATTCATATCCGGTAGCCAGACTCATCGACCAAGCATCGGGAGTATGATGCCGCGGAAGAAGGGGCTCGACTATGCGTCATGTCGCACTCGTTGTTTGTCCGGTTCGGCTGACTATCTTGCCGGCCTGAGACAGACAACCTGATTGCTCGCGCCAAGCCCCGGGCCACACGGTTAGACGTTACCGTCTTGCAACGCCCGGCTTCGGCCGGGGAGAAGCCGTCGCTGGTTGCTTCATATCAACAGGAAAGTATAATCATCATGAAGTCAGTCTTCACTGCTGCCGCCCTGCTGGGCCTGGGACTTGCCGCCTCCGGACCGCTCGGCTCCGCCCGGGCGAACCCGGCCGCCGTCATCCCGCCGTCCGAAGCGGTGAAGCAGGAGCGCGTGTTGGCGTCCCTGCAACACGTGGCGCAGCGCGCCACCCCGTCCGCCACCGCGGCGCAACAGCTTATCGTAGTGCTGACTAAGTATAACACGTTCCAGAACGAGGTGATCCTGCCGCAACTGACCCTGCTGCCGGCACTGGCCACGGGCAAGGCTTCGCCCGACATGGTCTGGGCGGTCTCCATGGCCGATCGGCTGCGCGATGAGCGTGCGTATGTGCAAGGCCTGCATCGCGAGATCGTTGCGGCAGTCCTGGATCTGCGGGCCGCGGCAATCGCTGAGAACGATACGGAAACAACCGAATTGACTGAAGATTTGGCGGCAGCCGATCTGGCGGAGGTGGAAGTTACGGAGCCCGCAGCCGAAATGGTCGGCGAACTGGTGCGTAACAAGCTGCCGCCGACCTAGGGGGCCGGAGGCGCACGCGGACTTGGGTTAGTCCGCGTGCGCGAGCCGTGGCGCCGGGTCGGCCATCCCTAGTCCGAACCGCCTGTACCAAAGCCCGGTGAGAACCGGCACGACTATGGACGTAACGATCACGCAGATCGCCACCAGCACCGTGGCACTCTGTGCCACCGGGGCGAACTGCGGCGCCACCGCGGCGATCGCCAGCGGGTTGGCCGCCGCCGCACCGGCGGTGGAGGAGGCGGCGAGACCGGCCGTGCCCGTCCCCCGTCCGATGAACTTGTCCGCCAGGATCAGCGGAATGCCGGTCAGCACGATGACCGCCAGCGCCATCGCCACGCCCAGCCCCACCAGCGGCGACAGCAGGTTGCCGAGATCGATGGTGTTGCCGAGTGCGAAAGCGAAGAACGGGATCATCAGCATGCCTCCCGGCGCAAAGAACGCGCGCAGCTTGGGGTCCAGGTTGCCGAGCGCGAAGCCCGCCAGGAACGGCAGCACGGCACCGATGAAGATCTGCGGCTCGAAATGCGCCACGCCGGAGGCGCCGAGGATGATCATGCTCATCAGCGGCCCGGACTTGATCGAGGTCAGCACGAACGCGCCGGCTTCTTCCCGGGTGCCGTATGTCTGCATCAGCGAGGCATACAGGCCGCCGTTGGTCATATCCATCGAAGCAACGATGGCGAGGATGGACAGGCCGGCGAAAAACCCGGTCTGGATGCCCTCGGCGGGGATGAACCAGGACGCGGCGATGGTTATGGCCCAGGCGGTCAGCAGCTTGGTCAGCACCAGGGTGCCGGACTTGCGCAGCACGGTGCCGGTGGCGCTCAATGCGATCGAGGCGCCCATGCAGAAGAACCACACGGCCAGGATCGGGATGACTCCGGTCATGATCCCCATGGTGAAGCCTTTGAAGTAGGCGGGCGCACCCGGCACGAAGGTCCTGCACAGCGCCCCGAGCAGCAGCGGCACCAGCATCAGGCCGCCGGGGATCTTGTCGATGGAGTCCTTGATTCTCATGGTTGCCCGGCTTTCTTGGTGTCGTTTTTCCCTGCGGGTCGCTGGCGCCGAGACGGCGGCGACGTTCCCTTGCGCCTTGAATACCGCGCTGCCGCCATGGCCGATAGTCGCCCTTGACCGGGCGCGTTACGCCCGCGCCTGAAACGGCCGCCCCAGCATCGCCGGACGGTGCAGCCGGATCAGCCGGCGATCGCGGGAGATCAGCACCAACACGACCACCGTGCCGATATACGGCAACGCCGACAGCAGCGCCGACGGCACCGGCACACCCAACGCCTGCACATAGAGCGACAGATACATCAGCGCGCCGAAAAACCACGCTCCGATCAGCAGCCAGAACGGCCGCCAGGCCGAGAACGTCACCAGCGCCACCGCCACCCAGCCCCGCCCCGCCGTCATGTCCTGCGCCCACATCGGCGTATACGCCAGCGACATGTATGCCCCCGCCAACCCCGCCAGCGCCCCGCCAAACGCCACCGCCGCATACCGGATCGGCACCACCTTATACCCCAGGGCATGTGCGGCATCATGCGAGTCCCCGACCGCTCGCAAAATCAGCCCGACATGCGTCGACCGGATGCACCACGCCACCACCGCCAGGATCGCCAGCGACAGGTAGACCAGGATATCGTGCCCGAAAACCACCGGCCCCAGCACCGGAATATCCGACAGGAACGGTACATTCAGCTTCGGCAACGTCGGCGCCGGGATGCCGACATAGCCCGCGCCCACCAGCGCGCTGAAGCCCCGGCCGAAGATCGTCAGCGCCAGCCCGGTGGCGGTCTGGTTCGCCTGCAACGTCAGCGAAACCAGCGCGAACAGCAGCGCCAGCGCCATGCCCGCCGCCAGGGCCGCCAGCACGCCGAGTGTCGTGACACCCGTCTCGTTCGTCGCGGCAAACGCGGCGATCGCGCCGGCCAGCATCATCCCCTCGACGCCCAGGTTCAGCACGCCGGCTTTCTCCACCACCAGCTCCCCGGTCGCCGCCAGCAGCAGCGGCGTCGCGGCAGCGATGGTGCTGACCAGAAACGCAACCAGCAACTCAGTCATCAGGCAGCCTTTGTCGTGTTGGAGACCCAGCGGATCCGGTTCAGCAGCAGAATGTCGCAGCCGAGCAGGTAGAACAGCAGGATGCCCTGGAAGATGCCGGTCACCGCGTTGGGCAGACCCAGGTTGATCTGCGCCGCGTCGCCGCCGAGATAAGTCAGCGCCAGCAGCAACCCGGCCGGGATGACCCCCAGCGGATTGAGCCGGCCAAGAAACGCCACGATGATGGCGGTGAAGCCGTAGCCTGGCGACAGCGTGGTGGTAAGCTGCCCGAGCGTTCCCGTCGCCTCCAGCACGCCGGCCAGTCCCGCCAGGCCGCCGCTGATCAGCATCGCCACCCAGACCAGCCGGTTCTCGCTGAACCCGGCGAACCGCGCCGCCCGCGTCGCCTGGCCGAGCACGCGGAACTGAAAGCCGAGCAAGGATTTCTCCAGCATGACCCACAGCGCGACGGCGATCAGCGGGGCGAGCAGGATGCCGATATGGACGTTGGTGTCCTCGATCAGCCGAGGTGCCAGCGCGTTGTCGGAGAACAGCGCGGTCTGCGGAAAGCCGTAGCCCTCCGGGTCGCGCCACGGGCCGGTGACCAGATACACCAGCAGATACTGCGTGATGTAGGCAAACATCAGGCTGGTGAGGATCTCATTGGCGTTGAACCGGATGCGCAACCACGCCACCAGGCCGCCGTTCAGCATGCCGCCGACGATGCCGCCGATGGCGACGGCGGGAAACAGCGCCCAGGCGGGAGCGTCTGGAAACGCCAGCGCAATGCCGCCGCCGCAGATCGCGCCGAGGGTGAACTGCCCATCCGTGCCGATGTTCCAGACATTCGCGCGATACGCCAGCGACAAGCCGACCCCCATCATGATGAGCGGCGCCGCCTTGACCACGAGGGCCTGGAGTCCGTCCTGTTGTAGTAATGGCGCGATCAGGAAAGTGTAGACGGTCAGTCCCGGTGGCCGTCCCATCGCCGCGAAAATCAACCCCGACGTCGCGCCGGTCAGCAGCAGCGCCAGGATCGGCGAGGCGTAGCGCCAGAACTTCGATTCGTAGCCGCGAGGCTCGATCTTAAGCATGGGCACTGCGCCTCCGCTTCGCGGCCCGGCGCCTCCGTGTCATGGCCCGGCCATGACACTGGGGCCTACTCCGCATGCACCATCTCCCCTTGTGCCTCAGCGGTAGCAGACGTGCCCCCCATCAGCCGCCCGATCGATTCCACCGTGGCGGAGCGTGTCTGCACCGGATCGGAAACCCGCCCGCCCGCGATCACCGCGATCCGATCGGCCATCACAAAAATCTCGTCCAGATCTTGCGAAATGATCATCACCGCCGCGCCGGCCCGGGCCAGTTCCATGATCGCCTCGTGAATCGCCAGCGCAGCACCGGCATCCACACCCCATGTCGGCTGGTTGATGACCAACACGCTCGGATCTTGCAAAACCTCCCGCCCAACCAGGAACTTTTGCAGATTGCCGCCCGACAGCGACCGAGCCTCCGCCCGCGGCCCCGTCGTCCGCACGTCGAAACGCTTGATAATGTCTTCCGCGAACGCGAAGGTTCGTTTCTTGTCGATCACTCCGAAGCGCACCAGCGCGCCCCGCAAATACCCCGACAGGAACGCGTTGTCCGCCAAGGTCATGGTCGTCACCGCGCCATGCCCGTTGCGCTCCTCCGGGACGAAGCAGCCGCGGATACGGCGGCGCTCGGTGGGACCCATGTGCCCCGCCGGCACCCCATCGATCAGCACGCTTTCCGGCCGCCCGGCAGGGATTTCGCCCGACAAGGCATCCATCAGCTCGCTCTGCCCGTTGCCCGCGATACCGGCGATGCCGAGAATTTCCCCTCCGGCAATCGACAGCGAAACATCCTTGAGGTCCGTGCCGAACTGATTGTGCGATCGTATCGTCAGCCGATCGAGCACAAGGCGCGCGGGCGCCGAACTGGCGACGGGGGGGCGAGGCGTCGGCGTGCGCAGATCCATGTTGATCATGATCTCCGCCAGTTCCTTCACCGACTTCTCCGCCGGAGCGCACCGGGCGACGTTCCGCCCCAGCCGCATGATCGTCGCGGCGGAACACAGCGCCCGGACCTCCTCCAGCTTGTGGCTGATATACAGGATCGAGCATCCCTCCGACGCGAGCCGCCGCAGCGTAACAAACAGCTTCTGCACCTCGCTCGGCGTCAGCACCGAGGTCGGCTCATCCATGATCAGCAGCTTCGGGTTTTGCAGCAGGCAGCGCACGATCTCGATCCGCTGCCGCTCCCCCACCGACAGGTCGTGCACCACCCGGTCCGGATCCAAAGGCAGTCCATACTCGGTGGAAATCTGCAAGATCTGCCCGCGCAGCCCGACTCGTTCCTTCGCCGAGGCGAGGCCGAGGGCGATGTTCTCGGTCACCGTCAGCGCCTCGAACAGCGAGAAATGCTGGAACACCATGCCGATGCCCAGGCGCTGCGCGGCGCCGGGATTCGGGATGGTGACCTTGCGGCCCTCCCAGATGATCTCCCCGGCGTCCGGCTTGACCACGCCGTAGATCATCTTCACCAGCGTGCTCTTGCCGGCGCCGTTCTCGCCCAGCAGGGCATGGATCTGATTGCGCTCCACTGTCAGCGAAACGTTGTCGTTCGCGAGACAGCCGGGATACTGCTTCGTCATGCCGGTCATCGTCAGCAGCGGCGTTGGATCGGTCATGGCGGCGCTCCCGGGCTAAAGGCGGATCAGGTCAGCTTGCCTTCCACCCCGTTAACCAGCCACTGCATATGCGACAGCGCATCATCGTCCATCGTAACTCCCGCCGCCACCTTCACCGCGCCCGTCTGGTCGCTGATGGGCCCGACGAAGATCTTGTTCTTGCCGGACGAGATATCGGCGACGGTCTGCGTGGCCAGGGCCGCCACGTCCTCCGGCATATTGATGAACGGCGACATCGACAGCATGCCGCTGTCGAACCCGCCCCAGGTGTCGGTGCTTTTCCACGTCCCCGCCATCACGTCGCCGATGCGCTTAATGTAATACGGCGCCCAGGTATCGGTGCTGCCGGTCAACTGGGTGGCCGGCGCGAATTTCGCCATGTCGCTGGACTGGCCGAACGCCTTGATCCCTCGGCTGGCGGCGGCCTGCAACGGCGCTGGCGAGTCAGTGTGCTGGGTGATGATGTCGCAGCCCTGATCCATCAGCGCCTTGGCGGCATCACCCTCCTTCGGCGGATCGTACCACGAATTGATCAGCACGAACTTCATCCGTGCCTTGGGGTTGACCGACTGCATGCCCAGCATGAACGCGTTGATGCCCTGCACCACCTCCGGCACCGGCACCGATCCGACATAGCCGGCGAGACCGGCCTTGCTCAATTTGCCGGCGATGACGCCCTGCACATACCGCCCCTGGTAGAAACGGATGTTGTAGTCGGAGACGTTGGTCGCGCGCTTGTAGCCGGTGGCATGTTCGTAAAACACCGCCGGGTGCTTGCGGGCGGAGTTCATCACATAGTTCATATATCCGAACGAAGTCGCAAAGATCAGCTTGTGGCCGGAATTGGCGAGGTCGTTCATTACTTTCTCGGAATCCGGCCCCTCCGCCACGTTTTCCACATAGGTCGTCTTGATCTTGTCGCCGTAATGCGCAACCGCGGCCTGGCGGGCGATGTCATGCTGATAGGTCCAGCCGAAATCGCCGACGGGGCCGAGATAGACAAAGCCGACCTTCAGCGGTTCGGCCGCGGCGGCGGGCCGGATCAGCGCGGGGGCGACGAGCGCGCCCGCACCGATCAGGCGGGTGAATTGGCGTCTGAGCATGGTGAACTCCGGTGACGATGGGGACCGACTATGGCGAAGCTGGAGTTTGTTGCCTATCCGTGCGCGGCTCTCCTGCATGAAACCGATGGTCTGCGTGATGCAAACTCCGCGCCAAGCAGCGGTCAGCGCGTCCAGAAACCGTCGTGCACCGCGCGGGCCTCGTCTTCCAGCAACGGCCCGACCACCTCGATCATCCGCTGCCCGGCACCGAGCACGGCGCGGCAGGGCAGGTCCATGGTCAGGTTCTCCGGATGCGGGCCGATAAGCGCGGCGAGATCGCGCTCCGCCAGGCCGTAGACGACGCGGCCGATGCCGGCCCAGTAGGCGGCGCCGGCGCACATGGCGCAGGGCTCGGCGCTCGCATACATCGTGCAGGTGGCGAGGAAATCGGTGCCATAGGTCTGGCTGGCGCGGGTCATCAAGATGCGCTCGGCGTGCGCGGTGCGATCGCCGCCGGCCGTGCGGTGTGCGTTCCCGGCTTCCATCAGCACGGCACCGTCGGGGGCGACGAGGATGGCGCCGAATGGATGGTTGCCGGCGTCGCGGGCAGCGCGGGCGATGGCGATAGCCAGGCGGAGGTAGTGCTCGCGGGTGTTCACGACGGGACCAAACTGTGGGCAGGGGCGGGTAAAAAACGGGCGTGACGGGTCATGCCGGGCCTTCCTTGGTTGGCAAACTGTATGCAGATGCCTGAAGGGGGTGCAATGGGCACGACTGTCGGTTGCCCGCGGGCCGCCGACACCGCCATAACCGCCTAAATAAACGACCTCGGCCGCCCCAAGGATGGCCCGATTTAGGCGACGCCCAAGGCAAAGCGAGTCCGGCGGTCGATCTTGTTTCGCCATGGCCCGGGACCCGAGCCGTGATGGCTGGAGCAAGGCGCCGGTCTGAAGCCGGCATTCCGGAACGTCGCCCTTTGCCCGCATTCGCGACTTGCGCACTCAGCGGGGGAACCCTCGGCCGAAATTCAGTGGTGCCATGCTGCCACACAAGACTAAACACGGAACGGTTCTGCTTAGGAACAGCCGCGACGCTCTCTGCGCGTCTGTGACAGGCTGAAAGGACGGTCTTGGACGTGATTGACAGGGCGGAATTGGCCGCCCAGGATGTCAATCAAAGTTGACATCGCTCAGTCAGCGGAACCGCATGAGGAAAGCAATGAACTCCGAACCCGCCCTGAAGACCGAATGCGAGTTTGCGGTGTACCGGGCCGGGGTGGTTCATTCATGGTTGGATCCCATTTTGCGGCGCAGCCTTGCGGCGGAGCGCGCCTATGCTTTCAAGGGCCGGACCAAGACGGCGGACGATATTTTCAACAAGGTCCAAGGGCGGCGGAACCATGAGGACCTTGCCCAAAGACAGCCGAAATATCGGCCCTCAGATGTAACGGATGCGTCAGGGTTTCGCATCGTCAAGCTGTTCAACGCCGAGGTGCCGCAGGCGCTCAACGATTTGCTGTCGCTGCTGAAGACGAGCCTGCCAGGTGGCAAAGTTGATGGAAGGTTGAAGGGCGGAGGGCTGAACGGGGTCCGGGAAATCGAGTTCCACACGAGCCGCCGCCAGGATGACCCGCTGTCGATCTATGAACAGGTGAAGGCGGTGGTGGAAATGCACGGCCTGGTGCTGCGGCCGCCCTCGAAAGCATCCAGCTATTCGTCGGTGCATGTGCTGCTGGCGTGCGAAGTCGGTCAGGATGTAGGGGCTTGGAGCGAAATTCAACTGCGTTCGGTGTTCGAGGAAGCCTGGAGTGAAATCAGCCATCGGCTGAAATATGCGCCGGCGAAGCTTGCCCGCGCCCTTAACTCGGACCCTGGCACGGAGCACGAGGCGCTGTCCGATCTGTTGTTGCATCTGGACGCATTGAAGTCTTTGACCGACGGATGCGCCCAGTATGCCGATCTGATCAATCGCCAGTTGCAGAGTCTGGCTACGAGTTCGAGCAAAACCGGTGCCCAGCCTGTTGGATGCGATGGAAAAGTCTTCGGCGATGTTCGCCTCCTGCGGTCCGATGGTCCACGAGATGGCTCTTCACGCATACAGGCTTCGCACCGTTGCTGTGGGAAAAGGCCTTAATCGCCGGGGCGGTTCCGCCGACGAGGCGTCGGCATTCCAAACAGCGGCGAACGCGTTCAAGTCAGTAATTGAGGCCTTTCCCGAAGGTGGTTCCGATGAGATGCGCCGGCTTCGCGATATTCTGCGGGAGGAACTGGCGTTTTGCTACATGTTCTCGCAGAACGAGGAATTGACGAACCAGTCCGAGCGATTGTATCGCCAATTGCTAGATGTCTGGCCCGACCGCGTGACGGTGTTGCTGCGACTTGGTCAGTTGCGCCGCGACGCCGGGGCGTTCTCTGAGGCCAAGGAGTTCATGGAGCGCGGGTTGGAGGCGGCCGAGATCAACCCCGATCCCGACCCTGACGTGCAGCGCCAAGCAGGGTGGTTGTTGCGCCGAGATCTCGCTTACATTTGCTGGAGCCTGGTCGATCTTGATCCGGACCGCGAGGACGCGGTCCCGCTGCTTCGACGTGCGATCGACTTATCCCGGGCCGCGCAAACCCTGGTCAAGACAGAGGGGCAGGACGTGGCTACCCGGCAGAACATGCTGTATTACCTGACCGACCTGTGGAAACGACTGCCGCCAGATCAGCGGGACGCGGAGCGACAGGCTGGAGTGGAGCTTCTGGAGGACCTGCGCACGAAACTCAACCTCGAGCACTGGTCGGTCGAGCGTCTCGACACAATGGTACGGGGAGAAGCGTCTTTCGGCGATCCGAGCCGGGCCCGTGAGGTGGCCGAGGTCGTGCGCCAGCGTCTGTCCGAGCAGATTGCCGCGCTTCGCGCGTCGAGGAACTGCAGCCACGTGGTGGCGTTCGATTTGTTGTCCCGTGACGAGCGTGATATGTATCTCAACGCGCAGGACGTATTGGCCGGGGCCTCGCTTTCTCAACCAAAATCGCACATATGAGAAAGACCTTTGCAAATGATCCCCGGCCACGCTGACGCCGAGGCGTTTAGTGCCGCAGAACTACCGTCTAGAACTGTGTAGACCCCGCTGGGGTGCTTCGTGACGGTGATCGGTGCACGCCGCGGATGCCTGCCGGAGTAGGTTTCGCGTATGATACGTCCCGCGTTGACCACCCCGTCCGGGCGGGCGCGTCGCCGCCAACTGCTCCAGTCCGATCAGAACGGCACCCGATGTCGGGAGGAAGTAGCGGTCGAGCTCATGCGGCAAATCGTGGCACGCCCCGAATGCACCGAAATCGATGCTCAGGTTGCACATCGAGATACCGTCGTTGCGGAGGGAAACGAAGACAGTGCACATTTGTCTCGTAGAGCGGCCAAAGAACCACTGACAATTTTACCTCTTTGGTCTACCTGCGGCAGGCAGCATCCCAGCCGACGGCTCAAGCCGACCAGCTATACCACCACTTTTCCCTTAGTAGACATGCGCAAGGATGGTGGCCCTACGGCAACAATCACGGCTAACGACAACCGCACCGCCCGGCCGCCATTCGGATTCCGTGCGATGACCGGCACAAGCTGATATTGACGCGCCCGTCCGCCTCCGACCCCGAGGGATCGCCGATGAAGCCGTCACGCCTGCAGTGCCTCGCCGCGGCCTTCGTCGCTCTGCCCCTCCTCGCCTGCCCGGCCGCCGCGCAAGCCCCGGAAGCCGGCCTGCTCGACGCCCTGTCCCTGCTCAGCGGCGGCCTGCTGGTGCCGCACGACAGCCCCCCCGCCGTCACGCACGACGGCTCCCTCTACCGTGTCCGCCTGCCCGTCCCCGGCCTGACCGCCCCGCCGAACGCGGCGATCGAGGCTGTCGCCACGCCGGTTGACGCCGGGGCCTGGGATATCACCGCCCTCACGCTGCCCTCACCCGGCGTCCTGCCGCTGGCGGCGCAGAAGGCGGGCGCCGCGGGCCTGCTGACATTCGCCATCGGCCAGCAGACGTTCCACGCCCGGGTCGATCCAAGCCTGGCCACGCCGTCACCATTCAAGGCCCGCCTCGGCAAGATCACGCTCCGCACCGAGAACGCCCCGCAACACACCGACCAGACCATCGACCAATACAGCATGGACGGCACGATCTCCGGCGACGGGCACGGCCGCATGAATGCCCGCACCGCCGGCACGCTGACCAACTGGCAGATGATCGGCGGCAGCGACAAGCCGGGCGACGCGTTCAAGCTGTCGCTGCGCGCCGTGTCCGTCCGCTCGGAGGTCGAGGGCCTCGACCGCGCCCGGGCGGAGCATCTCCGCACCACCGTCCAATCCCTCCAGGCCGATCGGCCTGCACCGGCGGGAGTGAACGCGATGCCGAACCTGTCGCCCGCCATGCGAGAGCGCCTGCATGCCGTGATCGACGATCTCGGCGCCCTGCTGACCCGGTTCGATCTCGATGAAACCATCCAGGGCCTGCACTTCGATGGCGCCGGGACCACCGCCGATGCCGGCAGCGTCCGCATCGGCATCGCCGGAGATGCCCGTACTGACAGGGTCAGCGCGCATTTCGATATTACCCTCAGCGACCCGGCCTCCAGCATGGTGCCGATCGAATACGCCTCGCTGATGCCGCGCCGGGTGACCATCCGGCCAGCGGTCTCCGGCATGCGCCGCGATGCCCTGCAGCAATGGCTGCGCGACGCCACCGCCGAGGGAACCGACCCGGCCGCGATGCTGACCCGCACGATGGCGCTGCTGAACGATCCGGACACCAAGGTCGGCATCGAAACCCTGGTGATCGAGTTCGGGCCCGCTGGTGCTGGACGGCTCCGCCCGCGTCCGTCCTCTGCCCGGCGATGCTGCTGGTGTGGATGTTCACCTGACCGCGCGCGGCCTGGACGCGATGATGACGGAGCTTCAGCACAACGCGCAAGCGATGCAGATCCTGCCGTTGATCTTCCTGGCCAAGGGGATGGCGAAGCCGGCGGGCGACACGCTGGTCTGGGATATCGGCTATGCCGCGGGTGCGGTTACCGTGAACGGCGTGCCGCTCGCTCAGGCCGCCGCCAGACGGTAGAGTACCGCATCGCGGGCGGTGCGGTCCTCCAGTTCCAGTGACGTCTCGATCCGGTACGACGCAAATCCCGTCAGCCCCATCTTCGGCAAATAAGCCCGTCCCGGATCGGCGATCCACACCTCGGTAGCCGCCGCCATCCCGGTCAGCCACGGCATGATGTGCCCGGTCATCGGCGCCTCGTAGCAGACGTCGCCGCACAGGATCAGGTTCCAGCGGCAGGCATCGCCGACAACGTCGGCCGCGAGGGTCACCGCAACGCCGTTCTCCGTGGCGTTCAGGCGGATCGCAGCCACTGCCAGGCTATCGATCTCGGACGCCTCCACCGAGGCGGCCCCCGCCATCGCGCAGGCGATCGCGGCGATCCCGCAGCCCGCGGCGAAGTCGAGCACGCGCTTCCCCGCGACGAGTTCCGGATGGTCCAGGACATGCCGCGCGAAGGCCTGCCCGCCCGGCCAGGCGAACGCCCAGAACGGCGGATCGACATTGCGCTCGGCCAGCCACGCCTCGGTCGCCTGCCAAATCGGCGTGATCTCGGAGGCGAGGTGCAGGCGGATTTCCGGCACCTGCGGAGCGGTTGCGATGACCGTGTTGGCGCGGATAAACGTCTCAGGAGCAATCAAAGCCATCCCGCCAGGATCGCCAGGCCGATTGCAAGCCCGGCCTCCCGGTTGGCGCGAAACAGTCGCAGGCAGCCGGCGGGATCGTGGATGTCCAGCGCGGCGACCTGCCGCGCCAGCAGCACCGCCGGCAACGCAAGCGCCGGGTAGAACCACATCCCCAGCCCCGCCAGCCAGCCCGCCGCGATCAGCGCGCCGATCGTCGCGGCGTAGCAGACTGCCAGGAACGGCCGGGTTTTCTCGCCGAACAGCCGCGCGGTGGAGCGGACACCGACCAGCGCGTCGTCCTCCCGGTCCTGATGCGCATAGATCGTGTCGAAGCCGAGGTCCCACAGGATCGCCGCCGCATAGATCGCGACCCACGTCGCATCCAACCGCCCGGTGCCGGCGGCGTAGCCCATCGGCGCGCCGAAGCCGAAGGTGAAACCCATCATCAGTTGCGGCCACCAGGTGAACCGCTTGGCCAGCGGATACAGCCCAACCAGCAGCAGCGACCCGATTCCGAGCAGCACGCACAGCATATTCAATTGCAGCAGCACCGCGAGGCCGACCGACAGCAACACCGCCAGAAAGGTCAGCGCCTGCAGCGGCTGCAGCGCGCCTGAGGCCAGTGGGCGGCCGATGGTGCGCGCCACCATGCGGTCGATGTCGCGGTCCCACAAATCGTTGACCACGCAGCCCGCCGCCCGCATCGCCAGGCTGCCGATGCCGAACAGCGCCAGCAGCCGGATCGTCTCGGCGGGCGGCGCGCGAGTGATCAGAATCCCCCACAGTCCGGGCAGGAACAGCAACCATGTGCCAATGGGCCTGTCCACCCGCGCGAGAAGCAGGTAGGGCAGCCAGGAGCGTGGCAGACGGGCAACCCAGCCGTGGGCGACGATGTCAGTATGCATGCGAAGGGGGTTTTGTTCGCCAAACCATGGTTTCGTCAACCGTCCATCTGTCACGGCCATGATCCGGCTGCATGTCGAGGCGTCCCTGGCCGCCGGGCAGAGCGTCGAGGCAACCGCCGCGCAGGCGCACTATCTCGGTGCCGTCATGCGCCGATCGGCCGGCGACCGTGTGCGATTGTTCAACGGACGCGATGGTGAATGGGATGCACCGATCACGGCATTGAGTCGCGGCAAGGCGGCCTTCATGGTTGAAAATCTCGTCAGGCCACAAACGGAAGGCGCCGATATCCGGCTGATGTTCGCGGTGCTGAAGCGGGACACGACGGACATGGTGGTGCAGAAGGCCACCGAACTCGGAGTCTCCGCCCTTCTGCCCGTCTTCACCGAGCGCACCAACGCCGCCCGGATCAACGCCGATCGGCTGCATGCGATTGCGGTCGAAGCGGCCGAGCAGAGCGAGCGGCTGACTGTTCCGATGCTGTATCCCGCCTGTCCGCTGCCGCAGGCCCTCGCCGCATGGCCCGCCGATCGGCCGTTGTTCGTGGCGATGGAGCGGGCGGACGCGGTGCCTCTGGCACCCTCGCCCGGTCCCGCGGGCCTGCTGATCGGCCCGGAAGGCGGCCTGGGTCCTCGGGATCGCGCGCTGCTGGAGCGATGCGGGTTCGCCCGTCCGGTCTCGCTCGGACCGCTGATATTGCGCGCCGAGACGGCGGCGATTGTCGGTCTGGCCTTGTTGCAGGCGTCCGGCTGTGGCTAGTACTCGCTCAAACGATACGCAAGGGTAACCCGGCCGGCCGCCGGCCCGCGCGTTCGCTCGCCGGTTCGGCGAGTTCAACCGATCTGCCTTGGGAGTCCCATGTCCAATCCCGGAGACGCCGACCACACGAAGCTGACGTCGACCCGGCAGATGGCCGAGTATTTGGCGAGCGGATGCAAGCCCGCGTCCGCGTTCCGCATCGGCACGGAGCACGAGAAGTTCGGCTTCCGCCACGCCGATCTGGCTCCGCCGCCGTATCTGCCGGCGGACGGGCAGCCGGGGAACATCCGCGATCTGCTGGTTGGCCTCGCTGCGTTCGACGGCGAACCGATCCTGGATGGCGACAATCCGATCGGGGTGAAGCAGGGAGCCGCGTCGGTGTCGCTGGAGCCGGCCGGGCAGTTGGAACTGTCGGGCGGCCCGCTGCTCAGCCTGCATGAAACGAAGCAGGAGCTGGAGGCGCATTTCGACGAGGTGCGGGCGGTGTGCCGCGGTCTCGACATGGGCTTCGCGCCGCTCGGGTTCCATCCGCTGGCGTCGCGGGCCGCGATGCCGTGGATGCCGAAGGGGCGATACGCGATCATGAGGCGGTATATGCCGCTGGTGGGCAGCCTCGGGCTGGACATGATGACGCGGACCTGCACGGTGCAGGTGAACCTGGATTTCGCCTCCGAGGCGGACATGCGGCACAAGCTGCGCGTGTCGCTGCTGCTGCAGCCGCTTGCGACGGCGCTGTTCGCCAACTCGCCGTTCACCGAGGGCAAGCCGAACGGCTTCCTGTCGTACCGCGCGCAGGTCTGGACCGATACGGACAACCATCGGTCGGGCATCCCGAAGGTGATGTTCGAGGACGGTTTCGGCTTCGAGCGCTATGCCGAGTGGGTCATCGAGCAGGTACCGATGTATTTCCTCTACCGGGACGGCGGCTATATCGACGTCGCCGGTGTGTCGTTCGCGGATTTCCTGGCGAGACGGGTGCCGGCTCTGGCGGGCGAGACCGCGACCCTGGGCGACTTCACGGACCACCTGACCACGGCCTTCACCGACGTGCGGCTGAAGCGCTTCCTGGAGATGCGAGGCGCCGATGCCGGCCGGGCCGACATGATGCTGGCGCAATCTGCTCTCTGGGTCGGATTGCTGTACGATGACGCGGCGCTGGCCTCGGCCGGGGCGCTGCTGCGCGGGGCGGGTTGGGAGGACGCGGTGGCCGCGCGCGCCGCGGTGCCCCGGCGGGGTCTGGACGCACCGTGGCGGGGGGGAACTCTGCGCGATATCGTGCCGGAGGTGGTGGCGATTGCCCGGGACGGGCTGCGCGCCCGCGGGCTGCGCGATGCGGCGGGAAACGACGAGCAGGTGTTTCTGGCACCGTTGCAGCAGATCGCCGAGGGGGGCCCGACTCAGGCGGAGCATTGGCTGGCGCAGTACCACGGGGTCTGGCGAAGGGATGTGAGCCGGATTTTCGGCGAGGCCGCGATCTGAGCGTGGATGAGGCTGGGGCGCGGGTAGTTCATTACGGATTGAACGGGTTCATACACCGTTTACGCGGATAGCAGTAACGCGGCGTCGGGCTTGCGGTGCGATCCGCGTATGAGACCATTCAATCCGTTTATGAAACGAAGACCCCGCTCGGCGGCCCGTCCACGTCACGTCCGGCCCATCGGCGTGAGCACGAGCGGCTGGGGCCTGCGACACTTCCCCGCCCGGGCTCAGTCCTGCGGCTCGCGCGCGGATGTAGCGGCCAGCACGTCCTCGACGGTGGCGACCAGGCCGACGAGGGTGAACGGCTTCAAAACGAAGGGCCTTGGTTGGCCCGGCAGCTTGTCCATGCGTCCCGGATCGCCCGACATCAGCACCACTGCCGTACCCTGCCGATCGGCCGCCGGCAGGAGATCGTCGTGCAGGCCGCCGGGCAAGGTGCAATCCAACAGCATCAGGCGGATACCACCCTCTTGCAGGCGGTTCATCGCCGCGGATGCGTTATCGACGACGATGATGCGATAGGTATCGTCCAGCGCGGCCTCGATCACTTCCGAGACCAGCGGATCGTCTTCCACCACCAGGATTTGGCTTCGTTCGATCATTAGGTCGTGTCCGAATTCGGCCCTCACGGCGATTTGCCCCCAGGTTTGGTCCGCAACGGTATTAGCCCCCTTTTGCCGATGACAAATGCTGGCCTTTCATAGCGAAGCTCAAGTTTTCGTGGGCTTCGCCAAACCGTTACGTCACGGGCGGATATGATAGGTTCGGTTGGCACGGCGTCAACCCGGCGCGATAATTATGTTACGATTGCGCAGCTTCCTCGCGCGAGGTCTGGTAAACCCGCATGATCGCCATCGGCGCCGGATCCAACTCGCCAACTCCCGCGCGGCGGGCGATCTGCACCAACAAGCCGGGTTCGTCCGCGATCTCCAACACCAAACGCAAATCCTTGTGTATGAGGTCCAGCGCGACGTTTGGCATGAAGTGCCTGCTGGGACCGCTGCACGATCTCGCCGCTTACGGATTCAAACGGCCCAAGGTTCTGCTCAAACGCCTGTTGGTCGTTGCCCCGGAACGGCGGCGGATGTTCGGGCGATGGCGGCAACTACGGCGGTTCCGCTCTTGGCGGTCAGATATGAAACCGGCACGGCGCAGGTTCCGGTGCGGTCCATCCTGAACCGGAAGCGGCCTATCATTATTTTATCGTTATAGACCGCTTCGCCGGGTTTCGTTGATCCAGATCAAAGAGCTTTTGCGCGCGGCCTCTTAGCCTTCTCGGGTTAGCTGTTGCGCAACAATTTTCAGAAGACATGTTTCATGTGGATTATTGTCGTTTTCATTGCAGCTCTGGGCGCCGGCACGATGTCATATCGCGCCTCTTCCGGCCACGGAACTAACCCGGCAGCATCGCCGTTAGCGAAAGATCAGGCAACCCCTGCCGAAGCTGTTCCTGCCGATCGGCAAGTCGCGCCCGCCGTCAGGCCCGCCGCCGGCTCCTAAGCCGCGACTTGCACGATGGCGGCGTAATGGCACGCCGCGGCCGCCAGCACAAAGCCGTGCCAGATCGCTTCCTGGAACGGTATCCGTGCCAGGTGAAAGACAACGCCGACGGTGTAGAGCAACCCGCCGGCGACCAGTAGCGCCGCCACCGCTACCGGTAGGCTGAGAACCAACCCGGGGTCCGACACGATCGCCCAGCCCATGATCAAATAGAGCGGCACCGCGATCGGCTCGAACCGGCGCGAGGCGAGCAGCTTAAGCAGCGCGCCGATGACGGCGATGCTCCAGACCGTCGCCAGCAGCCGCAGCCGGTAGGTGCCGTCGGGCGCCGCGAGTGTGAACGGGGTATAGGTCCCGGCAATCATCACGAAGATCGCCGCCTGGTCGAGGTGGCGATACAATTCGCGGCGACGGCTGCCGCGCCTCCAGGCGTACAGCGCCGAGCAAACCACCATCGCCAGCAGCCCGGCGCCATACGCCGCCAGCGCGGCGGCACGCAGCGGATCCATGTTCGACCGAGCCAGCACGCCCAGAGCGACACATCCCGCTACGGCCAGAACAACGTTGACGCCCTGCACGACACCATCGGCGATCCGCTCCGCGGGGGGCGCAAGGTCAAAATAAGTACTTGATTGCATCGGGTGAAGCTTACGCGATACCCGCGCCGGCGTCATGGGGCACGACTCGCTTCTCACGGCATCGCGCAGGTTTGGCCGTGGCCGAGTTGCGCCGGGGGTCAGCTCCGGCCGAGAGGTCGTCAGGGGTCACTCCGCAGCCTCGATCCGATCCCGCCCGGCGCCAGACACCCCGCCAGCACGAAATCCGACAGCCGGTCGACCCAGGCCTCGTCCAAACCCTCATTCAGCAACATCCGCAAATACAACGGGCCGAACAAGCCATAGAGCACCATCTCCACGTCGAGATCGGCACGCAGTTCCCCTGTGGCCATCCCGCGCTCAATAATCGCCCGCACAGCCTTGCGCCGGGGTGTGACGAACCCCGCCAGAAACGCCTCGACGGTCTCCGGATCGCTCTGCCCCTCGGCGATGATCCCGCGAATGATTCTGCCGCCGGTGCCTCGCTGAAGCCGGGCGAAGGAGTGCAGCAGCGCCCGCACGTCGGCGGCAACGGATCCCATCGGCTCAAGCTCCAATTCCGGCGCGGTTCCCTCGAGAAAACCCTCCATCGCCAGAGCGCCCTTGGTTGGCCACCAGCGGTAGATTGTCGTGCGCGCCACCCCGGACCGGGCGGCAACGCCCTCGATCGTGAAGTGGCTGACCCCGCTCTCCGCCAGAAGATCGTAGGCGGCCCGCAAAATGGCCTTGTGGGTCACCTCGCAGCGCGGACGACCCGGGGCGCGTGCCGGCGCCGGCGACATAACCTATCCCTCCAACTCTGTTCCACCACCCAACATAGACCGCGGAACAGCGCACCGCCATTCCGCTACAGCATGTCGCGTATCTGCTTTCAGCACAGGTAAACCCCGCGCCGCCTCGCCACATCGCGGCAAACCGATACACACTGTAGTGGATTTGAGGGCGAGGCAGCCATTATGGATCAGGCAACAACGGTCGAGCGGCCCATGGACGGCGGTTCACCGGGCATCGGCATCCGCAAAGTGACCTCGTCGCGCCGCAAGGGCCTGCTGAAACGGAGTGCACTTGTCACTCTCGCAGCGCTCGGCCTCGCGGGCGGAGCGTATTTCGGCACGCAGTACTGGCGCACCGGCCGCTTCGTGGTGTCCACCGACGATGCGTATGTTCAAGCTGACAGCACGCTGATCGCACCGCGAGTCTCCGGCTATCTCAGTGAGGTGCTGGTGGCCGACAACCAGGCCGTCAAAGCCGGCCAGGCGCTCGCCCGCATTGACGCCCGCGACTACCGGACCGCCCTCCGCCAGGCCACCGCCGATCGGCTGACGGCCGAGGCGGAGATTGGCTCGATCGAGGCGCAGTTGACGTTGCAGACGTCCCTGATCGAGGAGGCGAACCAGCAAATCGCATCGGCCGACGCCGCGCTGCGTTTCGCCCGCGAGGATCATGCCCGTTACGATAGCTTGTCCCGCACAGGGGCCGGCACGATCCAATCGGCGCAGCGGACGGAATCGGCACTGGTGGAGCGGACGGCGGCCCTAGCTCAGGCGCGTGCGGCCTATGCCGCGGCGAGGCAGCAGGTCGATGTGCTGCAGGCGGCGCGGGTCAAGGCGGCGGCGCAACTGGATCACTACCGCGCCGCCGAGCAGCAGGCGCAACTGAACCTCGGCTACACCACCGTCACCGCCCCGGTGGACGGCACAGTCGGCGCCCGCACCCTGCGCGTCGGACAATACGTCCAGGCCGGGACCCAGTTGATGGCCATCGTGCCGCTGGACGCGGTGTACGTCGTGGCGAACTACAAGGAGACGCAGTTGACCCGCGTGCGTCCCGGCCAGCCGGTCGAGATCTCCGTCGATACCTTCCCGGACCTGACCGTCCATGGCCATGTCGACAGCGTCTCCCCGGCCACCGGCCTGCAGTTCGCGCTGCTGCCGCCGGACAACGCGACCGGCAACTTTACCAAGATCGTCCAGCGCCTGCCGGTGAAGATCGTCCTCGACCGCGGCTTCGGCGATGGACTGCTGCGCCCGGGCATGTCGGTCGAACCGGAAATCGACACCAGGGCGGCGGCATCCACCGTGCTGGCCTCGCACTGATCATGAGCAGTCCCCGGCTGCCCGATACCGAGCCGAAGACCAGCCTGAAGACCTGGATGGCGGTGTGCGGCTCGGTCATCGGCGCTTTCATCGCGGTGCTGAACATCCAGATCACCAACGCCTCGCTGCCCGACATCCAGGGCGCAATCGGTGCAGGGCTCGACGACGGCGGCTGGATTTCGACCGCCTATCTGGTGGCGGAGATCGTGGTGATCCCGCTGACCGGATTCCTGACCCCGGTGTTCTCACTGCGGCGCTATCTGCTCGGCAACACCATCATGTTCCTGGTCATGTCGGTGGCCTGCGCCTTCGCCACGAACCTGAACCAGATGATCGTGCTGCGGGCGCTGCAGGGCTTCTTCGGCGGCGTGCTGATCCCGATGGCCTTCACCATCACGCTGACAATGCTGCCGCGCTCCAACCAGCCGATCGGCCTGGCGATGTTCGCGGTGTCGGCGACGTTCGCGCCGGCGATCGGGCCGACAATCGGCGGTTGGCTGACCGAGAATTACGGCTGGCAATACATTTTCTACGTCAACATCGTCCCTGGCGCGATCATGCTGGCGACCCTGTGGCCGTCGCTGCAACCCGCGCCAATGCGGCTCGGCGTGCTGAAGCAGGGCGACTGGCCCGGCATCGCCACCCTCGCGATCGGTCTCGCCGCGTTGCAGACCGTGCTGGAGGAAGGCAACAAGGACGATTGGTTCGGTTCGTCCTTCATCCTGCGGCTGTCCGTGGTCGCTGCGGTGTCGCTCGCGCTGTTCCTCTGGATCGAGCTGACAAGTCCCCACCCGTTGCTAAATCTTCGCTTGTTGCGGCGGCGGAATTTCGGGCTGGGCAGCCTGGCCAACGTCATCCTGGGAACGGCGCTGTATGGTTCGGTGTATCTGCTGCCGGTCTACCTGTCGCAGACGCAGGGCTATAACTCCGAGCAGGTTGGCATGGTGCTGGCCTGGACCGGCCTGCCGCAGCTCGTGCTGATCCCCTTTGTGCCGTTCCTGATGCGCCATATCGACGCACGCCTGTTGGTTGGCGCCGGCTTCGCCCTGTTCGCGCTGAGTTGCTTCATGAACCTGGGGATCACGCCGGACTATTCCGGCGACCAGCTTTTCGTGCCGAACCTGGTGCGTGCGGTGGGCCAGTCGATCGTGATGACGCCGCTTTCGGCGCTGGCGACCGGCGGCATCGAGCGCGAATACGCCGGCACCGCGTCGGCGATGTTCAACATGATGCGCAACCTCGGCGGCTCCGTCGGCATCGCGGCGCTGGAAACCTTCGTGACCAAGCGGGAGCAGTTTCATTCCAGCATCATCACCGCGCGGGTGTCGCTGCTGGACGAGGCGACGCGCCAACGCATCGCGTCCTTGCAGGAACATTTCCTCGCCAGCGGCATCAGCGATCCGGGCACTGCCTGGCACGAGGCGATCGTGCAGATCGGCCGCACCGTCCGGGCGCAATCCTATCTGCTGGCCTACAGCGATGCGTTCTGCCTGATGGGCGCGGCGTTGCTGCTGGCGCTGGTCACCTCGCTGGCGATGGGCAGGTCGGCCGGAAGCGGCGCCGGGGCGCATTGAGCGACAAGCCTCGCGGTTCGGCACTTCATCGGCCGGCGCAGAAATCTAATGCTGCATTGCGGGATACTCCTCGGCCACAACGTAACCAAGTGTAAGCCAAGCCGGGAAGCGTAGATCGCCTGGCCGAAGATGGAGAATTCCGATGAAAAAGCTGGTCCTCGCCGCGCTGACGGTTGCGAGTTTGGGTGCGGGTGGCGCATTCGCGCAGGGCGTGCCGCCGGGCTACACTCCGCAGACATACGGGTCGCAGGCGTTCGCTGACCACCGCAACGATCCGCCGACACATTTTCTCGGACAGAATACGGTGCTTGGAAAACTGTTCCGGCATTCCGACACAAGCAAGGTAAACCGGGGCTAGGCTACCAAGCCCAGGTCGCTCTTGTCTCGGCTGACCCGGGGACCGCGGGGCGCGATAGGTGGTCGCCGGGACCCGGCCAGCCTGCGGTGGCCGGGGTCCGGCGTGTCGCGGCAACGCTAGGCTCGCGCCCCGTCATGGCCGGCTCGCCCGGGCCACCTTTGGCGACATGTGCTCGCCGGAATGGCCTGCACAAGTCGCATAGGCGCTAACTTAACCGGTCGCCACGAACGTCGATCTTGTGTCATGGCCGGCCTTGTGCCGGCCATCCACGACTTTGCCGCCACTGGCACCGCAAGGCGTGGGTGGCCGGGCCAAGCCCGGCCATGAGGCAACGACCGTGCCTGTCTCCGTTTATATTGGCGCCTATGTGGACAAGCCGGGCCGTGACGTTGTTCGCGGATCACATCCCCGGCGTCCCGACTACCAGACCTTCGAACCTTGACAGGAACGTTTTCAGGATCGGCGATGCGTTGGCTTTGTGATAGCCGACGACCAGATCGACGGTTGGCTGCTCGCCCCTCAAGCGGCGGCTGACGACCCACGGGGGCAGGTAATCCTCGATGGACGCCGGCAATAGCGCCACGCCTTTCTCAGACGCCACCAGTGAAATTGCCATTGCAAACTTGTCGATTTCGAGCCGCGGCGCGATCTCGACGCCCGATCGATTCAGATAGCCGTTGACGACCCCGCGCAATACGCGGGGAACCTCGGAAATCCCGATTGATGTTACGTTATCGAAATAGTATGGGTCGACCGCCTTGCGCGCCGCAAGCGGATGGTCGCGCGGCATGATCGCCACAAGCCGCTCCTGCGTCACCAACCTGTATTCCAGATCGAGCCCCGGCTCCGCGCGCAGGAACGCGATATCGAGTTTTCCGCGTAACAGGTCGTCGGCGAGCGTCGTCGAGAAGCCGCTCGAAACCCGCATCTCGATATCGGGCATTTGATCGCTCAGAATGCGCGTCGCGGGCGCCAGCCACGCGACTTCCTGTCCGGTCAGGAACCCGATCGCGAAGATCGACTTAGCAGGCCGCGCGGCCCGGCGCGCTGCCGTCTTGGCAGTCTCTGCCTGCGAGATCGACAGGCGCGCATGGTCGAGGAAGGCGAGGCCGGCCGCGGTCAACCGTGTCCCATGCACGCTGCGATTCAACAGCGGCACGCCGACTTCATGCTCGAGATCGCGCAGTTGCCGGCTGAGCGAAGGTTGCACCGTGCGCATCCGCTGCTCCGCCGCAAGCTTGAGGCTTCCCGCCTCGGCGACCGCAACGAAATAGCGAAGGTGTCGCAACTCCATGGCCAGTCCTCCCAGGCATATCCATCAGCCTACAAAGTGATTTTAGCCGGCGCCAGGGCTTCCCAGTTCCGTTGGTGCTGCCGTACAGCCGGGGCCGATCGATACGGAGTTAAATCCTACCGCCGGAGAATGGGCGGTTCCGCAGGAAGCACTCACCGCGCTTAATCGCTACGGCAGCGTGGACGATATCGCTGCCTTGGTGGCGTTCGTTGCCGGCCCCGACTCTTCCTTTATAACTGGATCAAATCTGACTATTGACGGCGGCACGAACGCTTAATGCGGAGGAGCGTGTGAACCATGAAATATAAAACTCTCGCTCGGCCGCGATCGTCTGTGCCCATCCGTTGCAATCCCAGTAATGAGTACCGGTCGGCAGGCGCGCCAATGCGTTAGAACTGCCGCAAGATGCGCGCCGGTCCAATCCCGCCGATACCGTAGACGAAGAACTCCCACGGTCCGCCGTGGGCCGTCTTCCGGCAGACGGCGAAGCCGAGGTAGGTGTTGTAGTCCACGATCAACGGTTCGGGTTGGTAGACGAGCACGTTGGTGAACGGCGGCGCGCCGGGTAGCGCCTGGCGCAGTGTATTGGCCAGCGAGAGCTTCTTGGCACGGTTGGCGGTGACGCCGGCCGGAGTGTTTGTCGCGATCTGGTTCCAGTTGACATGCATAATCGTGACCGCCCCGCCGGCCGCCTGCGCCACATAGATGTGGCAACCATTGATTGGGCCGCTTAGCACCAGGCGGGCATTGGCATCCAATGTCATGTAGGTCAGGCCGTTCTGCTCGTAAGGCAGATAGCGATGCGCCTTCAGTGGCTTGGGATTGACACGGACGAAATTGATGCCGCCATTCACCACGAAATCGACGCTGCACTGCGCGTTGACGTTGCTGATCTCCTTCGAGTTGGGAAGGCCGAGCGGACACGGCACCAGAAAGTTCGCGAACTGGCCGCCGCCGTCGATCTGATAGTCCTTCGCCATCAGGATGTTCGGGTCATTTCGTACATTGGCGCCCTGCGACATTTTGCCTCCCTGTCCGACCGAGACCAAGCCGAACGATAAAACCTAGCAGTTGGTGAAAGGAAAAGCCAAGGTCTCACTTTACCAATGCACTCATTCCTGTGTTCAAATACAGCGTGAGTTTGACCGATTCCCCACATTGTGTAGTGCTGGCGGATTTGAGGGTGACATGGAGACGCTGAAGCTTTGGATTGGCGAACGGTTGAAGGACATTCGCACATTCATCCTATAGCCGGCAGTTAGCTCCCGAATACTTTGGCAGGTAATCGCAGCGGCCCAGCAAAGCCAACAGGCCCGGTGCGCCGTGTTTCGCGGCGGTCTGATAGCGATCGTGGACCTCGACGTGCGGCACAGGCCGTGAACCGGCGATCAGGGTCGCGGGATCACGTCGCTCCGGGGCGGGACCCGCCAGCACGACGATCGCCGATCTGACCGGCGCCCGGTGCCATAAACGGGCGTGATGAGATCTCCGCTTCGCTTGCGCACGTGACGCATAGCGGGTCGTACCCGGGCGCGCATCGACGCCGTTCCGGCGCGACGCTATTGCAGCGCTCGATTTCGCCGCGCGACCGGCCGTTTGCGCCGGCGCCTTCAAACGACAGAGAGTTCCATGACGGCCGCCCTCCGCGCTCGCCAATCGCCGCAGCGGCGGATCGGTCATAGTCTACCGATCCGGTGGGCGCCGTGACCGCCTTCGCGGCGCGTGAGGTCCGCGCGCTCTGGCTGGCGGCGGTGTTCTTCACCCGCCTGCCGCTTCCCTGCATGAATGATCTGGTGCCCGAGGACGAACGCCGGGCTGCGGCCTACTGGCCGCTGCTGGGCGCCTGCATCGGCGCCGTCATCGCCGGCGTCTGGTGGCTCGCCGCCCGCATCTGGCCGGAAGGCGTCTCGGCGGGACTTGCACTGGCCGCGGGGCTGCTGCTGACCGGCGCGCTGCACGAGGACGGGTTTGCCGATGTCTGCGACGGCCTCGGCGGCGGCCGCACGCGGGAGCGGGCGCTGGAGATCATGCGCGACTCCCGTGTCGGCGCGTTCGGCGCCGTCGGCATCGTCATGCTGCTGACGCTGAAGTGGCAGGCGCTGGCGGCGCTGCCGGCGGCTGTGCTGCCCGGTACGCTGATCGCCGCACATGCGCTCAGCCGCGCCATCCTGGTGCCGATGACGCTCGCCCTGCCCTATGCGCGCACCGACAATCGCGTGGCGCAGCGCATGGCGGCGCGACCGGATGCGCGGCTGGCCGGCACGGCCGGACTGGCACTGGCGCCGCTGCTGCTGCTTCCGCCCGCGGCCTGGCCCGGCTGCCTCGCCGCCGCGGCGGCCGTATGGCTGGCCTGCTTCCTGTGGTTTCGCCGCCGTCTTGGCGGCTATACGGGTGACTGCCTCGGGGCCACGCAGCAGCTTTGCGAGGCGGCTGTCCTGCTCGCCTCCCTCGCCGCCGTATGAAGGTTCCCCTGATGCCTGTCTCGCCCGCGTGGCAGCCCCCCGCCATTCCGCCGCTCGCCCGCGATCTGCGCCCCGGGTTGCAGGCGCGGCTCGACGACAAGACCAAGCCGCAGGGCTCGCTCGGGCGGCTCGAGGAGCTCGCACTGCAGCTCGGCCTGATGCAAGCCACGCTGCGGCCGGCGCTGCACCGGCCGGTGGTGCTGATCTTCGCCGGCGATCACGGCTTCGCAGCCGACGGGGTCAGCCCGTTTCCGCCCGAGGTTACCGCGCAGGTGGTGCGCACCATCCTGGACGGGCGGGCCGGCAGCGCCGTGCTGGCCCGGCAGGCGGGGCTGCCGGTGAAGGTGGTCGATGCCGGGGTGGCCGTGGAACTGGAGCCGCATCCGCACCTCATCCCGTTGAAGGTCCGCGCCGGCACCCGCAACGCGCTGTACGAACCGGCGCTGACGGCCGCCGAGGTGACGCTGTGCCTTGAACGCGGGGCAGCGGTGGTGCGCGGACTGGCCGCGAGCGGCTGCAATGCCGTGTTGCCCGGCGAGAAGGGCATCGGCAATTCCTCGGCGGGCGCCTTGATCTACAGCGCGTTGCTTGGCTTGCCGTTGGATGACTGCATCGGCATCGGCGCCGGGCATCGCGGCCCCGGGCTGGCGCACAAGCGGGCCGTGCTGGCGCGAGTGCAGGCCCGCCACGCCGGAGTATGCGACCCGCTCGGCGTGCTGGTCGCGTTCGGCGGCTATGAGATCGCCATGATGGCGGGGGCGATGCTGGAGGCGGCGTCGCGCCGCATGCTGGTGATGGTTGACGGCTACATCGCCACCGCCGCCGCGTTGGTGGCGGCGCGGCTGGCGCCGGAGGTGCTGGACTACGCCGTGTTCGCACACCTGTCCGGCGACGGGCCGCACCGCCATGCGGTGGAAGCGCTCGGCGGGCGGCCGCTACTCGACCTCGGGTTGCGGCTGGGCGAGGCGACCGGCGCGATCCTGGCCTGGCCGCTGCTGCGGGCGGCGATCGCGGTGCTGGAGGAGATGGCGAGCTTCGGGGAAGCCGGCGTCACCGGACGCGAGGTCGCTTGCGGTTGATCGTCGAATTGCGGGCGATGATGGCCGCGGTGGTGTTTTTCAGCCGCCTGCCGGCGCCGTCGCGGCCTCTGCTGGACGCGGACGACATGCGGCGCGCCGCCACGTACTGGCCGCTGGTCGGGATCGCGGTGGGCGGCGCAATGGCGGGCGCGTGGTGGCTGGCGTCGCGCCTGTGGCCGCCGCTGATCGCGTCCGGGGTCGCGCTGGCGGTGGGGATTCTGGTGACCGGCGCGCTGGAGCAGGACGGTGTCGCCGATGTGGCCGACGGCTTCGCCGGTGATCCGGCGCGCGACCGCGTCCTGGAGATCATGCACGAATCCCGCGTCGGGCCGGCCGGAGCGATCGCGTTGGCGGTCATGGCGGGGCTGCGGTGGCAGGCGCTGGCCGCTCTGCCGGTTGCGATCGTGCCGGCGATGGTGGTGGCAGCGCAGGCGCTCAGCCGCGCTTCGGCGGTGGGGTTAATGGCGCTGCTGCCGTATCTGCGTGGCCAGGACAGCCGCGCCGGCCCGGTTGTCGGCCGCTTGCCGCCGGCAAGGCTCACCGTGGCGGCGGCCATCGGTTTGGCGCCGCTGCTGCTGTTGCCTCCGCCGCTGTGTCCAGTCGCGGTGCTGGCCGCTGCGGCGGCACTGACTGCCTGTGCCGCCTGGTTCGCCCGGCGTCTGGGCGGCTACACCGGCGACTGCGTCGGCGCTACACAGCAGGTCGCCGAGTTGGCGCTGCTGCTGGTGTCACTGGCGGCGGCATGATACGCCGCCGCATCAGAAGCTTCCATCCCGTCATGGCCGGCTTATCCGGGCCAACCGTCGCGGCACGTGCTGGGACGGTTGGCCCGGACAAGCCGGGCCATGACGATGGAGGTCGGACGTCCATCAGGAGGACCACGATGCGGCGCAGGATGTTCAAGAGCAAGATCCACCGGGCAACGGTGACCCACGCCGATCTGGATTACGAAGGCAGCTTCTCGATCGATCGGCTGTTGATGGAGGCGGCCGATATCATCGAAAGCGAGGAAGTCCATATCTGGAACGTCACCCGCGGCACGCGCCTGACAACCTACGCGATCGAGGCCCCGCCGGGCAGCGGCACCATTCGCGCCAACGGCGCGGCGGCCCACCTGATCAAGGAAGGCGATCTGGTGATCATTGCGACATTCACCGACATGGACGCGGTTCCCGCCCGCTACAAGCCGATCGTGGTGCGGGTCGACGAGGCGAACCGGATCGCGGGCATGGCGCCGGAAACCGCCGGGCCGGCGCGCGTCGCGTGAACCGTCACGGCCGCGACCCGCGACGCGTCCGCCTATCCCTGATTGGGACGCTCGAACACGCCGTGCGGCCGGATCCGACCGTCTTATGTCATGCCTTAAACTGCATAACGTGACGCTCACCGGCGCCGAATCACAGTCCCCACTGTATTGTCGTGCCGATAACTGTAACCTGCGGCCCGAACAGCAACTGCCCTGATTGCCCGCCGCTGTCGGCGTGCAATACCCACTGCCCCGCGAGCACACCTTGCATAAAGAGGCTCCACCGATCCTCAATGATGTCAACGGACAGTTGTCCGCCCAATTGCAGGCCGACGACGGTGCTGGCCGGGTCGAGATTTTGCAGCAGTACAACCTGGCTGAACAATTGCGTGTGGAAACGACCTTTGCTCCATGGATCCGCATATGCAGCGCTACCCTGCAACTGCAGGGTATATCGAGGATCCGAGGCCGAATTCGTTGAGTTGAGAGATGGCTGGAACGCTCCTCCAAATTCCCAGTGGGGGCCACCCGAGGCGGTTCGATAGACGATTCCGATCGCCAGTTGTCCGGCGACCGTGCTGCTGCCGGGCGCGGTTCCGGAAGCCAGGAATGGTGGCGGGGTCAAACCAAAGGCCGGCTGAAGCAGAAGCAGGAACGGTCTTGCGGGCGCCACCACCGGCGGTACGGGCGAAGGGGCGGGCGGCGTTGGCGGCGTGGGAGGAGCGGGAGCAGGCGGCGCCGGCGCCGCCGCGCGGGTCATTTTACCTTCGATCAGAAGAACCCGGGTCGCCAACGCCCCTCGCGTTTCCGGGCCAACAACCCCATCGATGGATTTGAGGCGGAAGTCCCGTTGAAAGTGCTCAACGGCATCCTTCGTGTGGCGGCCGAATTTGCCGTCTGTTTCAAGCATTCCGTATCGGTCGCCGATCGCGGCGTTGAGGTTAACCTGGAGCCGGCGAACTTCCTCGCCCTGGCTGCCGAGTCTTAAAGTTGTTGGCATTGTCGCGCCTCCCCCTGAAACAGTGCCGTGAGTCACGTGGAGTAAACGATTTTCATCAAGCGTTCAGTGGCAGAGCACCGCACGTTCGATATTTCCCCGGAGTACTAGCGAAGCGATCCTTGAGTTGTAGAAGATGGCGGCGGGTTCGTTAGGCGACGCCCAAGAATAAGCCAATCCGCAGGTCCGTCCCCCCGCCCCGTCATGGCCCGGCTTGTCCGCGCCACCCCACCGCGCGGTCCCACCACAGGTGGCCCGGACGAGCCGGGCCATGACGATTTAGGAAGCAGTCTCCCCGAACGCGATAGTACTTGGGCGTTGCCTTAACTAAAGTAATCGATAAATGCCACGCACCTATCGGCAGCCCGGGGGCGACAACGAATAGCCCCGCGTCCGCTGCAACGCCTTCCGAGGCGGCCCAACCGTACCTCTGCGGACTGTCATAACCTGATTGGCGTAACCGCCGCAAGGGTTTTGCTTAGAGTGCATCTCGAAATTTCAGCTCAACTGAACTACTGCCGACCGCCCGACATGGTGCGCCGCTACCGCTACAGAAACGAAATCGGATCGACATCCACATCCACCCGGCCGCCGCCCGGCACCTTCACCGCCCCCAGCCACGCCCGCAATATCGGCTGCACCGCCACGTCCCGCCGCACCTTCAGCAGCAGCCGCCGCCGGTGCCTCCCGCGCAGCAGCGCCATCGGCGCCGGCGCCGGACCCAGCACCAAAATCCCGTCCCCCCGAGGCGCCGCCCATCCCAGGTCCCGCGCCACCGTATCCGCCACCATCGCCGTATCCGCGCTGACGATCACCGCCGCCAGCCGCCCGTACGGAGGCCACTCGCCATCCCGCCGGCTCTCCGCCTCGCTGGCCATGAACGCATCCAGGTCGCCCTGTAGCAGCGCCTGCATCACCGGGTGATCCGGTATGAACGTCTGCAGCATCACCTGCCCCGGCGCCTCCGCCCGCCCGGCACGGCCAGCGACCTGATGCAGCAACTGCACCGTCCGCTCCGACGCCCTTAATTCCCCCCCGGCCAGTCCCAGATCGGCGTCCACCACGCCGACGAAGGTCAAATGCGGGAAGTGCCAGCCCTTGGCCACCAACTGAGTGCCGATGATCAGGTCCACCTCCCGCGCCTCGATCGCATGCGCGGCGGCGGCGGCGGCGTGCGGGCCGGCTATGGTGTCGCTCGCCATGATCAGCCGGCGGGCGTCGGGGAATACCGCAGCCGCCTCCTCGGTGATGCGTTCGATGCCCGGGCCGACGGGGGTCAGGCTGTCCTTCACCCCGCATTGCGGACATTCCGGCGGGATCGGGATGGTGTGGCCGCAATGGTGGCACAGCAGTTCGCCGCGGGTGCGGTGCTCCACCAGCCAGGCGGTGCAGTTCGGGCACTGCATGCGGTGCCCGCAGGCCCGGCACAGGGTCAGCGGCGCGTAGCCGCGGCGGTTGAGGAACAGCATCGCCTGCTCCCCCCGCGCCAGCGTCTCTTGCGCGGCCCGGATCAGCGGAGGGGCGAGGAACCGGCCGCGATCGGGCGGAGTCTCGCGCAGATCGACCAGCGTGATCTTTGGCATCGACGCCCCCGCATGCCGCGCGGTCAGGCGCAGATGCGCATAGCGGCCGGCCTCGACGTTCGCCACCGTTTCCAGGCTCGGCGTTGCCGAGACCAGAACAGCCGGGCTTGCCGACAGCCGCGCCCGCACCACCGCCATGTCGCGCGCGTTGTAGACCACGCCGTCCTGCTGCTTGAACGCCGCCTCGTGCTCCTCGTCCACCACCACCAGCCCGAGGTCGGGAAACGGCAGGAACAGCGCCGAGCGGGCGCCGACGACGACGGGCGCGTTGCCCTCCGCCACCGCCCGCCAGGTGATCTTGCGGGTGCGCGACGGCAGGTCGGAGTGCCACACCGCGGGGGCGACGCCGAAGCGGCGCTGGAAGCGCTCGGTCCATTGCGAGGACAGCGCGATCTCCGGCAGCAGCACCAGCGCCTGCCGCCCGGCGCGCAGGCAGGCGGCGACGGCTTCCAGGTAGACCTCGGTCTTGCCGGAGCCGGTGACGCCGTCGAGCAGGGTGACGCTGAACGTCCGGGCGGCGACGGATGCGCGCAACGCGGCGGCCACCTCCTGCTGCCGCGGCGACAGCGACGGACCGGGGTAATCCGGATCGGGCGGCAGGAACGGCGCACCGGGGGCGGCGAGTTCCGTGACCACCAGTGCACCCTCTGCCATGCCGCGCAGCACGGCGGCGCTGACCCCTGCCTCGCGCAGCAGGTCTGCAGCAACCAGCGGTTCCTGGCGGGCCAGCACATCCAGCACCCGCTGCCGCGTTGGGGTCAGCCGCGCCTCCGGCAGCGTGTCCGCGCGGCGGTAGCGAACGACGGGACGCTGGGGGGCGGAGACGACGCGCAGCGCCATCGCCATCACTTCGCCCGGCGGGGTCAGCGTGTAGGAAGCGATCCAGTCGACGAAGCGGCGCATCGACTCGTTCATCGGCGGGGTGTCGAGGATGCCGGCTACCGCTTTCAGCTTGTGCGCGGGCACCGGGTCATCGGCGGCCGCGTCCCAGACCACGCCGATCTCCTCCCGGCGGTTGAGCGGGACAACCACAACGTCGCCCGGCTTCGGGTCCATCTCCAGCGGGACGCGATAGTCGAAGGGCCCCGGGAACGGGTATGGCAGCAGCACCGGAACCCGGCGCTCCGGCTCCAATCCGAGGTTTTGTTGAGGGGGTGACAAGCTGTGTGACCAGGCCCTGACGCATGCGCTTGCCCCTGACTTAGCCGCAAACCGGGGGTTTGGCATGCACTTCTTCCGCCGGGCGCCGAAGGGGACGGGAAACCGCTCGACCCCGCGGATTGATTACGCATCGCCGGCGGGGGGTCGAAGCCGCGGCTAAGCTATGGCGACGCCCAAATAAGCGCATCCGGGGGGCCGCCCCCTTTCGTCATGGCCCGGCTTGTCCGGGCCACCACCGCCAGCACCTGCCGCGACAGGTGGCCCGGACGAGCCGGGCCATGACGTGTTGGGGAGCCGTCTCCTTGAAGCGGTAATCATTGGGCGTCGCCTAAGGAGGTGGGCGCCGAGGCATGCCTGTCACCAGGCCTGGTCCGCTGCGCGGCGTGACCTGGACGATCGGCCGGCCGCCGCTCATGCCTGCCGCCTGATCGACGACCCGGCGATACCGAGCCTCAGACCGGCGCGAAATCGCTGTTTGCCACGCCTGAAGACGCTGTTTGCCAGGACGGCCGCGCGGTCCCAGACGAGTTTCGTAGCGATGCCGATAGCGATCGCCGCGCCGGCCTGAAGCGGCCACCAGTCAGGCGCGCCGAGGTGTGGCAACAGTTTGGTGATGACCGAGTAGTTGACGATGTAAATAAACAACGTCGCCGCTGCGATCCCTGTCAGCGGGCGCTGCAGCAGGCGTGGCACCGGCACGCGGTCAATCCAGAGCAGGGCTACCACTGAAGCAAAGAAGAAGGCGTCGTTTTCCATGAAAAACAAGTCAGTTACGCGCAGGCCGGAATTCGCGGCCAACGCGACGCACCCGACTAGCCCTGTGACCAGACATTTGCGCGCAACGGTGTTCGCCTGCGTGATGAGGACGCCGAGCGCGAGCATCCAGAACCATTTGAACGGCGCCACGCCCACCTTGCCGACGACGCCGTCCCACCAGCCGGAGTAAACCTGGGCGGCGCCAATACCGAGGCCCATCAGGCAGAACAGCAGATCGCTGCGAAACGAAGACCTGCCTCCGTCCTTCCCGGCAGGTTTGCGGCCCCGCAGCCAGAAGCCGACCCGGGTTAATACGGCGAGCAGCAGAAGGTTTGCGGCCAATACGTCGAGAAACCAGAAGGTGTAATGGGGCGCATTTGGATTCTGGAAGAATGTGCCAAGCAAGATCAGGTCAGGAATCCAGAACTGTTGCAGGCTGAAGCCGCGAACTGCCTGCCACAACGCGGCTGGAATGGCGAACCGGGATATCATGCGAAGTGTCGGACGGAGGTCGCCCCTGTCGCGGATGCCCGGGCGCAGGAACTTGCTGAAGTTCATCCCGGAGACCACGAACAGCGTCGAGGTCGCCGACAGGAACCAAAAGGTCCCGGTGTGGCTGAGCGTCACGATGAAGATCGCGATAGCGCGGAACAGCACTGTGGAATCCAGCCGTGTCCACCGTGACTTGGCCGTGGCGCCGTCGCTGACTGTGCCGAGGCGAGCCAGTTCGGCCAGCGGCTTCTGCTCCCAGCCGAGCGGTATCAAGCCGAGTTCGTCCTCGATGATCATCGAGACGCGGATGTAGGACAGGGAGTCACCGCCCAGTTCGGCAAACGACTTGTCGAGATTGACGACTCTTCGGCCGAGCGCTTCCTCGAAGCCGACGACGATGCGCCGCGTCCTGTCGTCGAGGTTCGCGACGATGTCGTCCGCGGCCGGTTCGTTGCCCTGCAAGTCGAGGTCCATCGCGCCGATCGACTTGCGATCGAGCTTCCCGTTCGGCAGATAGGGAAGCTTGTCGAGCGCGAAGACGCGGGTCGGCACCATTGCCTCGGGCAGTTTTTGCTTCAAAGAGGCGCAGATCCTGCGGCTGAAATTCGCCTGGTCCTCCGGCGTGACCGGGGCTTCGGGAACGACAAGCCCGACCAGGACCTTGTCTGCCGCGCCGGCGGCCCGCGTTGTGATAGCGGCATCGCGGATGCCCGGGAACTTCAGCAGATGGCTTTCGATTTCGTTCGGCTCGATGCGGATGCCGCGGATTTTGATCTGCGCGTCGATGCGTCCGAAAATCTCGATCTTGCCGTCCGACCGATAGCGTCCCAGGTCCCCGGTATAGTAGAGCTGGTCAGCGGGATCGTTACCGAACAGGTTCGCGACGAACACCTGGCGCGTCAGCGCCTCGTTCCCCACGTAGCCCTTTGAGCGATATGGCGTGCGGATCGCGATCTCACCGATCTCCCAAAGGCCGCACATGACACTGCGGTCGCAGATGATCGCAACCTGCGTTCCGGGCTGTGGATGGCCGATGGGCTGCACCCCCGGCTCGATACGGTCGATGCGGTTGGCGAGCTTCGCCAGGGTGGTTTCGGTTGGTCCGTACAGGTTGACGATACGGGTGTCCGCGCCCGCAGCGGTGACGAAACGGTTGAGCAGCCCGTCGGTCAACGGCTCCCCGGCGAAAAAGATATAGCGCAGCGAGCGGAAGGGATGGGTGCCCGTATCGGCCATAAGCCACGCCCGCATCAGCGAGGGCACGCAGTGCATGGCGGTGATGCCGGTTTCCCCTATCCACTTCAGCATGCGCCGCGCGTCGAACAGCATCTCGCGCCGGGGGATATGAATGCAGGCGCCACTGGTCAGCGGAAACAGGATGTCGCGCAGCACGACGTCGAAGGACAAGGCGGTAAGCTGAGCGGTTCGGTCGCCGCGGCCGATCGGAAAACATGAGCGTTGCCATTCGAGGAAATGCGCCAGCCCGAGATGCGTGCCGAGCACGCCTTTCGGCACGCCTGTACTGCCGCTGGTAAAGAAAATGTAGGCGCTGGCATCGGCCGCCAGGTCCGGGGACGGCGGCGCCTCGGCGGGCATCGCGTCGAGTTCAGCCCGGTTCGGCCAGCCGGCTATTACGATCGTGCTATCACCATACTTATCGGTATCTCCGGAGGCGCGGACCTGGATACGCAACCGCGCCCGGCTCAGTTCCGCGATCAGCTTCCGGCGTTCCGGCGGCAACGCCTCGTCGAGCGTCACGACGACGCCCCCGGCGGCCAGCACGGCCAGCATACCGGCCAGCATACCGAAACTGCTGAAACCATCGACCGCCACGGTTTCCCCGATCGCCACGTCAGCGGCCACCAGCCGGTTGGCAAGATGGCTCACAACACGGCCGAGATCGGCGTAAGTATAGGTTTGGGTGTCGCTGGCGATAGCCGGGCATTCGGCGTATTGTGCGGCGACGCGGAAGAATACGGCGGGGATGAATTCGTATGCGCGAACCGGAATCGCCGCGGCGAGGTCGGGCATCAGCGTGCGGGCGGCGGCCGTCAGCAGAACTCAATTCGGAGCAGAGTGTGCCGGGTGCGACGGCAAGCCGATCGAGGACGATCCCGATCTTTTCGAGGAAGTCACGGGCTGACAATGGCGCAACGCTGGCGGAATCGAATTCCAACGACAGAAGCAAACTCTCCGCGCCACAAATAAAAGTCAGCACGTTGCCGGAGCCGTCGGAGGCGCCGGTCTGCTCGCGGATCATCAAATCTATTTCGGTGCCTTGAGCACCGGTACCGATGCGGGTCGTCGCCAGTGCTGCCGCGAGCGTGGTGCCGGGGGCGAAACGGGCCGCCACCGGGGCGTTCGTGTCGGCATCGTTACCCGACGCAAAGCGTGCCTGCACATCTTCCTGCTGCAACAGCCGCGCGAACACCAACAGCGCGGCGAACGCGATACGTTCGCGCCGCGGAGGCCCCGCCGGTTCGGGCGCGAGAGGCGCAAGAACAACGGAAACCGTGCACCGCGCGGCCGCGGCGGCAATAGAACGATCGGCAGGGAAGCCGGCTTTGAGACGTGCAGCCATTTGGCGCTTCCTGTCCTGCCGTTGAAACTTCAGTAACCAATTGTGACAAGACACAATAAAGTATTCAAAACAAAAACTCGCGATACCGATTGAGTTTTGAGACGACGAGGATACAGCCCTGATTACCGTATTACTTCGGGAAGTTTGCCGTTTCAGGCAGTCGGAGGCCGCGCAGCGACTTCAATATCCGCTGATCGCGATTTGCAGCCTCGAGCGTCTGTTACGAAAATATGAGGTGCGGGGTAATGAGGCCGGCGGCCCAGCACCGCGGGGGTTCTGCCCGGCGGCGGCATGATCTTGCCGGACGATCCGACGCTACAGCAGCAGGAGTATCCCGGCCGTCGGATCATGCCAGATTTGCAGCGGAAGCGGCCGGAGAACCTGCGCAACGGCAACCCGGAGCTGGCGAAGATCCCGCGTCCGCGGCCGGGGATCTGGTGCGGTCGTGCCCTTCGGCATCTTGGCCGGCCTCATGCTTTTGTGCCATGATCGGATCTTGTGCCTGCCGTCCAAGTCTTTCCTGCAATCACAGTCTCCAGTGGCCGAGCTTTCCCCATGGCTGGCAAGATAACGTGGTGCGCGGAGCGCGCCATGCTCCCCATTTGACGGCGCCCGGTTCGTCCGGGCCATGACAAAGGTATGACAAGGCCTCGGCCGGACCTTCCCCTCGCTTACCCTTATCCCGACACCTATACGGCCGAACCCGGCCATGACACGGGGTTACCAAGCACGTGACACCATCCATGCCTGACCCCGACTGGCTGATCTGGGCGCGGGAGATCGAGGCGATTGCCCGAGCCGGTCTCGCCTACAGCCGCGATCCCTATGACCTGGACCGTTTCAAATCGCTCCGCCGTATCGCCGCCCGGATCATGCAGGCGCATACGTCGGCCGATCTCACCCGGATCGAGGCGCTGTTCGAGGCCGAAACCGGATACCCGACCCCGAAGATCGGCGTCCGCGGCGCGGTGTTCGACGAGCGCCGGCCGTATCCTGATGGTGCGGGAGGTTGTGGACGACAACCGCTGGACGCTGCCCGGCGGATGGGCGGACGTGAACCAGTCTCCGGCGCAATCGGTGGTGCGGGAGGTGTTCGAGGAATCCGGCTATCATGTGCGGCCGGTGAAGCTGGCGGCCGTGTGGGACCGGGCACGGCAGGCGCACCCGCCGCGGGCGTTCTCCCTGGTTCGGATGTTCTTTATCTGCGCCCTGGACGGTGGCGCCCCGGCCACCAGCCTGGAAACCAGCGAAGTCGGCTGGTTCGGCGAGCACGAGATCCCGGACGATCTATCGCTGGCGCGCACATTGCCGCACCACATCTCCCGCATGTTCGAGCACTGGCGGGATCCGGCGCTGGCGACGGAATTCGACTGAACGGCCAAACCAGGGGCTGAGAACGCCCGATCTGCCGGAAGGAGTTTCGGTTACTTCAGCATAACAGCAACCTCCATCCCTCCGGCGGACGGGGCACCGCCGCCGGAGAAGAGGTTGCCCGGGCGCGCGACCAACCGCGCGCCGCACGTTGCGGGATCAGGTCCGCGAGAGCAGAACGATGCCGATCGCGGGAGCGATCAGTATCCACAACCATACAGAAGCCATTTTCGTCTCCTTTAAGTATCTGGTTGCACAGCAGTTATCAACTGCCTTCGCTTATGGCACGCCAGTAAATCCCTGGCGGGAGACACGTAAGGGATCGAATGGGCTGAAGGATCGGCGACAAAGCCGTCCCGTCCACATCCCGCGAACCAAGCCACTCCCACCACTTTCGCCAATACTATAGAGTCGTGAGGTTGTCCAGCCGCCAGTTGCCGCACAAACGTCCGCCCGCTAATACAGCCCCAACCGCGCACGGAATGATTCATCCTTCAGGCTGAATTCCTGGCCGATCAGGTCGTCCGCGTCCGCCGTGCACAGATAGACGATCGCCGCCGCCGGATGCGCCACCGGGGTCAGGTTCTCCCGCGGGATGCGGCTAATCGCGTTGACGCCGGAAGCGCGGATCAGGACCTGCATCTCGGTATCCGTCGTGCCGGGCTGAAAGCCGAATACCCGGATGCCCTGCCCCTCCGTCTCCAGCGCGACGGCGCGGGTCAGCATGTGCAGCCCGGCCTTGGCGGCGCAATAGGCGCTCCAGCCCTCCAGCGGCCGCACCGCCGCGCCCGAGGAGACGTTGACGATCGTCCCGCCGCCGGCCGCGATCATGCCGGGCAGCACCGCACGAATCGCATGATAGGCGCCGGTCAGGTTGATCTCGACATTGCGCGCCCAGGCGGCGGGATCGCTGCCGGCGATCGAGGCGATCGGTTCGATCACCCCCGCGTTGTTGATCAGCGCATCCAGGCGGCCGAACCGCTCGCGGGTTTCCGCCGCCAGGGCCTCGACCGCGGCGTAGTCGGTCACGTCGCAGGCGCGCGCCGAGGCCGCCGGACCGATGCTTTCGGCCACCGCCGCCGCCCGCGCCCCGTCCCGCGCCGCCAGCACCACCGACGCCGAGGATCTCGCGCAGGCCGCGGCGGCCGCGGCGCCGATCCCGCGGCTCGCGCCGGTGACGATGATGACCTTGCCTTCAAGCCGCTTCATGTGCCCTCTCCATGCGTCCCGTCCGCTTTACGAGAGGTCTCGCCCGGCGGCAAATTACCCGGCAACAGACCGGGGGGAAACACGATGCGCGTATCATGCAGCTTGCCATGCCACGACTGGGCTGCCTGCGGCCCGGCCGCGCGGCAGGCCGAGGATGACGGGTTCGACAGTGTCTCCAGCCACGAACTGAAGAACGATCCGTTCACCCCGCTGGCCTTCGCCGCGCTGGCGACGCAGCGGGTGCAACTGGTCACCTCCGTCGCCATCGCCTTTCCGCGCAGCCCGATGGTGGTGGCGCAACAGGCCTGGGACCTGCACACCCACTCGAAGGGCCGATTTGTGCTCGGCCTCGGCAGCCAGGTGAAGGCGCATAACGAGCGCCGCTTCAGCACGCCGTGGATCGCCCCGGCCGCGCGGCTCGGCGAATATGTCGAGTTGCTGCGCGCGATCTTCCGTTGCTGGGAGTACGGCGAAAAGCTGGACTATCAAGGCAAGTATTACAATTTCTCGCTGATGACGCCGGAGTTTTCGCCGCCCGCGCAGCATTTGCCGCTGCCGCCGGTGGCGATGGCCGCGGTCGGCCCGCTGATGCTGAAGACCGCCGCCCGCGTCGCCGACAGCGTCCGGCTGCACAGCTTCGCCACCCGCGACTACCTGGAACAGGTGGTGCGCCCGGTGCTGGCTCAGGAACTCGCCGCTGCCGGCAAGTCGTTCGAACACTTCGAGGTCAGCGGTGGCGGTTTCATCGCCACCGGCCCGGATGAAGCCGCCGTGCGGGAGGAAATGGAGAAAATCCGCTACCGCGTCGCCTTCTACGGCTCGACCCCCGCCTATCGCGGCGTGTTCGACCTGCACGGCGTCCCGGAACTTGGCGTGAAGCTGACCGAGATGTCGAAACAGGGCCAATGGAACCGCATGGCGGCCGAAGTGCCGGACGACGTGCTGGAGCTGTTCGCCGCCCGCGCCACCTATGCCGAACTGCCGGCGGCGATCGAGCAGCGCTACGGCGGCATCGTCGACACGGTCTCGATCGACTTCGCCCCGGGCACGGATGCCGCGATGCGGCGCGCAACGATCCGCGCGATACAGGCGATTCCCGGCAGCTTTAAGGGCTTCCGCCCGTGCCCGGCGATCACGCATTCATGATATATTTCGATACCATTTTGATGACACGGGTGTGATAAGTTTTAAAGTATCACAGTCGCCGCCGGCCGCCGGAGATCGGCACGAACAGTCTACTGGCGCGTTTGCTCACCGTCGTGGTCATCGCTCTGCTCCCGGCACTGGCCGTCCCGGCCTATCTGGAAGGTCAGGCGCGCCAATCGCGCCAGCATGTGATAAAGGAGGAAGCGGTGCGCCTCGTGCGCCTCGTCGGTGCCGAGCAGCAGCGGATCATCGAAGGCGCGGAGCAGGCGCTGGCCGTTCTCGGCCTGGATCCCGCGATCCAGGACAACATCGCCGGTTCGTGCCGGCGCTTTATTGCCGGCCTGGAGCAAGCCACCGAGCGATATCGCACCATCACCGTGATCGGCCTCGACGGGCATCCATTGTGCACGTCGAACCCTGATGACCCCGCCACCAGCTACGCCGATCGGCCTACTTCAAGAAAGCTCCGGAAAATGGCGGTTTCACGGTGGGGGATTACTCTGTCGGCCGGCTGTCGCGGCAACCTGTCATTCACTTCGCGCGGCCGTTCAAGGGACACGATGGCACCGTCGCGGGGGTTGTTGTCGCCGAACTGAACCTGGCATGGCGGGGCCATCAGCTTCAGGCGCTGCCGCTGCCGCGGGACGGCTCGCTCACGGTCGCCGACGGCAGCGGCACGATCCTGGCGCGCTATCCCGACGGCGACCGCTTCGCCGGCCAGAAGCTGCCGGTGCGCAACGCGAACCTGTTTAACGGCACGGCCCCGGGGGTTGCGATTATCATCGCGCTTGACGACCGCAGCCGCGTTCTCGCCTACATTCCGCCCGCGGCCGGCCCTGGCGGCCTGTATGTGTCCGTCGGGCTGAACCCGGACACCACGCTCGGCCCGATCGCCCGGGCCAATCGCGTCGCGACCGCGCTGATCATCGCCAGTGCCGCGTTCGCCCTGGCGCTGACTGCGCTGTTCGGCACGCGGCTGATCCGGCGCCCGGTCAACCGGCTGCTGCGCGCCGCCGATCGCTGGCGGAGCGGCGATCTGTCGGCGCGCACCGGCCTGCGGCATGACGGCAGCGAATTCGGCCGCCTCTCCGCCGCTTTCCAGTCCATGGCGGCCGCCCTGAAGGAGCGCGAGAAGGCGCTTCGCACGGCGCTCGAAAGCACCACCGACGCGGTGATTGCGCTCGATCGCGATTGGCGCCTCGCCTACCTGAACCAGCGCGCCCGGGCGCATCTCGGCGGCGACCTCGTCGGCAAGGACATCCGCGCCGCAATCCCGGAGGCGTTTTCCGGCGCGTTCGCCGAGGCGTGCCGCGCGGCGATGGAGACCGGTTCGCCGGTTCACCCCGATGCGCATGACGCGCCGGACGGCACCTGCTGGCCTTGGCACGACCGTCACGCTGTGGCTGCCCGAATGCCTGGCCGAGCCCGCACCCGAGGACCTCGGCACGGCGGCGCCCCCGGAGGATGCGCCGAGCGAGCCGCCAGCGGTGCGTGTGCTGCTGGTTGACGACGAGCTGCCGGTTCGGGAAGTCCTGACCTTGCAACTGGAGGATTTCGGCTTCGACCTGCTGCCCGCCGCTGACGGCGCCGAAGCCCTCGTGCTGCTGGCGGGCGGCGAAGCGGTGGATATGCTGGTCACGGATCTGTCGATGCCAGGCATGGACGGCCTCGCCCTGATCCGCGCGGCGCAGGACAACCAGCCCGGGCTGCCGGCGGTGCTGCTGACCGGCTATGCGAGGGACGGCATTGCGCTCGCGCTGGGCGGGGCGGTCAGCGGCTCATTCTCGCTGCTGCGCAAACCGCTCGCTGTGGCCGATTTGATCGAGCGGCTGCGCGCGTTGCTGCCGGCGCGGCCCGCCCGTGGCCGTGAGGCACAGGCCGAGGCAGCGGACTTCGCGTATGCCGGACGGCCCGGCGAGGTGGATCGATACGGGGCCGCGTCGAAAGCGACTTTGCGCCGGAACGTTGTGCCTGGTTTGGGCCCAATGGATATCAGGATAAGCGTCTCGGCCATGACGGTGAGCGTGTCCCGGGAACGAGCCGCGCCATAACGTGCGATGGAAGAGTCGGTCGCACCGGAGCGCAATAGGTGCCGCTACGCGCCGAGACAGGCCGGCCTCCCGCTGCCCGTCAAACTTTTCAGTAGCCAGATCTGTTCCCGGTGCAATCCTGCTCCGCGCGCACCATATGCCATGCATGACCCAATACATCATTGTCCCGAACGGGGATAAATCCGGCTTCAACGTGGCGGTCGCGGGCGCGGACGGCACCCGGCAGACATTGCTCGGCTTCGGTACAGAAGCCGAGGCCGAGGCGTGGATCACGCGCGACAAGCGGCTGGACGGCGCCAGTGTGGCGGCGCCGGACGGCTTCCTGCAGGCCGGTGCCAGCGATTAGCCGGGGCCCGCTACCCGGCGGCGCTGCGCAGGGAGCGCTGGCGCAGCCGTTCCAGCTTCAGCAGGCAGGCACGGCAGGTGACGGTGTCGGACGGAGGCTCCGCCCATGCCGAACCGGCTCCCGGCTCGGTCGCGCACAGCGCGATCCGGCAGTCCGGAGTGACCGCGTGATACATCGCCGATCGGCTGCCGCGCGCGGCGGGACCGTCCTTGCGCAAGGCAGCGAAAACCCGGCCGGATACGATGATGATGGCCGCCTCCTGAGATGAGCATTTTGTAGGACTGCTAACCCGGTCCGGCTGTCTCACCAAGCGATAGATGCATGGTATGAAAATTAGACGCCGATTTATCCACAGGATTTTTGATATGCGATGAAACGTTCGGTCAATTTGAATTGGTCATAAAATGATAGCGCCGTGCTGACCGGCCTTTCACCCCTGATTGCCGCCGCGGGGCCTGCGTCCCTGCCCTATTACGATCCGGCCTTTCCGGACCGCGTACTGATGCTGCACGCGGCCCGGCCGCGCGACTGGCATCCGGGGCAGCCCGTGCTATTCGTGCATCACGGCGTTGCCCGCAACGGACGGGACTATCGCGACTACTGGCTGCCGCACGTGGACCGCGGCGGATACCTCGCGATCGCCGTCGAGTTTCCTGAGGCCAGCTTCCCGGGGCATCTCTGGTACAACTTCGGCAACCTGCGCACCACGGATGGCGTGCCCAATCCACGCTCGCAATGGACGTTCGGCATCGACGATCGCCTGTTCGACGCCTTGCGGGACCAGGGCCTGACGGTCGCACCTCGCTACGGCCTGTTCGGTCATTCCGCTGGCGGGCAGTTCGTGCATCGGATGCTGTCGTTCGGATATCGCGACCGGGTCGCCGTTGCGGCCGGGGCGAACGCCGGCACCTATGCGATGCCCGATCTGTCGGTCGACTGGCCCTGGGGGTTGGGCGGGACGGATTTCACCGCGGCCGGGCTTCCGGCGCTGCTCGGTTTCCCGCTGACGATCATGGCCGGGACCGAGGACACCAAAACCACCGGCCGCTTCTTTCCCGGCGGTCCGAAATCCCTGCAGCAAGGGCCGAACCGCTATGCCCGGGCGCACAACTACGTCTGCGCCGGGAACGAGGCCGCGGTAGCGCTGAACGTTCCGTTCGCGTGGCGCGTGGTCGATGTGCCGGGCGTCGGCCATGACGGCCGGCGGATGTCGGACGCTGCGGCGCCGCTGGTCGCCGAGACGCTGAAGCACGAGGCGCGGAGCTTGGACTGATGCCGGGGCACGGCTTATAACGATCCGCCTCTGATCTGACACGGGCACGGTCGTCACCGCCGTCATGGCAGGCGCAGGCTCGCCATCCACGCCTTTGATTATATAAGCAAAAGGCGTGGATGCCGACCGTCGTCGGCATGACGATGTGGCGCGGGCCGAGAGTTGAAGCCAACGCGGATTGGTATTACTCAAGCGTCATGGCCGGGCTTGTCCGGGCAACCTGTCGCGGCAGGTGCTCGCGGAGGTGGCCCGTCGCTCGATCCGGTCTGGACGACGCCTGACGTCACGCGATACTGCATGAAAGATGTTCCGGATGGCTGGCCGCGATTCCATGGCCTGAAGCAGGATACATGAGCCGGGTTGTTGTCATCGGTGGCGGCGTGGTCGGACTTGCGGCGGCGATCGAATTGCTGCGCGACGGCCACGCCGTCACGATCCTCGAGCCGGGTGTGCCCGGCGGCGAGCAGTCCGCCAGCTATGGCAACGGCACGCTGCTCAATCCCTCCTCGGTTGTCCCGATGTCGGCGCCGGGACTGTGGAAGAAGGTGCCGGGCTACCTGGCGGACCCGCTTGGGCCGCTGACCATCCGCTGGTCCTATTTGCCCCGCCTGCTGCCCTGGCTGCGCCGCTTCGTCGCGGCGGGCTCCACCATGGCGAAGATCGAGGCGACCGGACGGGCGTTGCGGCCGCTGGTGGCCGACTCTCCGGCGCTGCACCGCAAGCTGGCCGAGGAGGCCGGCGTGGGCGAGCTGATCGCCCGGCAGGGCGTGCTGTTCGCCTTCCCCGACCGGGCCGCGTTCGAGGCCGAGGCACTGTCCTGGCGGCTGCGCCGCGAGAACGGGACGCGCTGGCTGGAACTGAACGAGGACGAACTCCGCCAGCGCGAACCGGCGCTGGATCGCCGCTACACGTTCGCCATCCTGGTCGAGGAGAACGGCCAGTGCCACGACCCCGGCGCGTACGTGGCCGCGTTGGCGCGGCACGCGGAGACGCAAGGCGCGACGATCATGCGGACCGGCGCGACCGGGTTTCGTATCGAGGCCGGCCATCTGCGCGCGGTGACAGCCCGCGGCGGGGAAGTTGCCTGCGACAAGGCGGTGATCGCGGCCGGCGCCTGGTCAAAGGCCCTGGCCGCGGCGGCCGGCGATCGGGTGCCGTTGGAGACCGAGCGCGGCTACCACGTCGCGATCGAGGCCCCGGGAATCGAACTGCGCCATCCGGTGATGCCATCGGACGGGAAGATGGCCTGCGTGATGACTCCGGCTGGCCTGCGGCTGGCCGGACAGGTCGAACTCGCGGGACTTGGCGCGGCACCGAACTGGCAACGCGCGGAGGCGCTGCTGCGCTTCGCCCGCACGGTGTTTCCGGCGCTGCCGGCCGATTTGCCGGCGGAGAGAGTGAAGCTGTGGATGGGGCACCGGCCGTCGACGCCCGACGGATTGCCGTGCCTTGGGCTGGCGTCAGGCTGCGCGGACGTGGTGCATGCGTTCGGGCACGGGCATGTCGGACTGGCGGCGGCCCCGGCGACGGGCAAGGTCGTGGCGGCACTGGTGGCTGGACGGACGCCGGGTTTCGATCTGGCCCCCTATGCAGCGGCGCGCTTCCGGTAGGACAGATTTCGCCCGCGCGACACCAGCGCCACCCCAGTCAGGACCGCCGCCACCACGGCCACGATGACGGTGGCCAGGGCGTAGATCTCCGGCGTCGTACCGAGCCTCGTCATCGAGAATACCACCATCGGCAAGGTCGATGCCCCGGGACCCGAGGTGAAGCTGGCGACCACCACGTCATCCATCGACAAGGTGAACGCCAGGAGCCATCCCGAGACCAGGGCCGGCGCCATCAGTGGCAGAGTGATCAGCGCGAACGCCTTCCACGGCGGCGCGTATAAATCCATCGCCGCCTGCTCCAGCGCCACGCCCGCATCAGCCAGCCGCGCCCGCACCACGACGGCGACATAGGCGACCGACACCGAGGCATGCGCGACGGTCACCGTCCCCGCCCCGCGACCGGACGGCCAGCCAACCAGTTGCTCGAGGGCGACGAACAGCAGCAGCAGCGACAGGCCGGTGATCACCTCCGGCATCACCAGGGGCACCGCCAGCGCCGCCTCGAACGCCAGCCGCCCGCGGAACCGCCCGAACCGCGCCAGGGCGAACCCCGCAGCGCCACCGACGACGCAGGCGATGCTGGCCGACACCGCGGCGATGCGCAGCGACAGCAGCGCCGCGCCGATCATCGCCGGGTCGTGCAGCAGCGCCGCATACCACCGCGTCGAAAACCCCGACCAGCCCGTCACCAGCCGCGAGTCATTAAAACTGAACACGACCAAAAAGCCGATCGGCGCGTAGAGGAACGCATAGCAGGCGGCCAGCCACGCGCCGAGACGCATCAGAACGCCAGCAGCACGACGAGACTCAATCCGCCCGCCGCGATGCAGTAATAAGCGAACGGATTCAACGCCATGTTGTCTTGCTGGCGGAAATACCGCATCAGGAACGCGGTGCTCAGCAGCGCCGTGATCCCCGCTGCCACCGCGGCGATGATGGACTGGGTCAGGACCCCCGGCGGAATGCTCTCATGCATCAACTTCGGCACCTCTAGCACCGTCGCCCCCAGGATGATCGGCGTCGCGATCAGGAAGGAGAAATGTGCCGCGCCCTCATGGTTGATGCCGCGCAGCAGCCCGCCGACGATAGTGACGCCGGAGCGGGAAATCCCCGGGATCAGCGCCGTGCATTGCCACAGGCCGATCAGCAGCGCGTCGAGCCGGGTCAGTCCGGACAGCGAGCGCTGCCCCCGCCCGCGCAGCCGCTCGCCGAACAGCAGCAATCCGCCGTTGACAACCAGGAACGCCGCCGCGACCACCGGCGAGCCGAACAGGCCGCGGACGAATTTCTCCAGCAGGAAGCCGAACACCACCGCCGGGATGGTGGCGATGACGACGAGCAGGAACACCCGCCGGGCCTCTCTGACGGTGTGGGAATCGCCGATGCCGACGACCCCGGTGAACAGCGCCCACCAGTCGCGCCAGAAATACCCCAGCAGCGCGGTCGCCGTGCCGAGATGCAGCATCACCAGGAACGGCAGGAACTCCGCCGAATGCTGGTCGATGCCCCAATGCAGCAGGGCGGGCAGCACCACCGCGTGGCCGAGGCTGCTGACCGGAAACAATTCCGTCGCCCCCTGCAATATGGCGATGGTGAGCGCTTGTAAGATGTCCATGCGAAGCTCCAGCCGATTCGCACGGGAGATTACGGAGTTTCCACCCGGACCGCACCGGGTGAATCAAGACGGGGCGTTGCAAGAAGGCGAGAATGCGGGCCGGGGGGCACCCGGCATCACCCGCCGCCCGCATCTTCCAGAGCCCGCAAACTCTCGATCAGGCCCGGTGCCGCCGCGGCGGGAACCGGCCGGCTGAACAGGTATCCTTGCACCGTGGTGCATCCCAGCGTGCGCAATACGGCAAGCTGCCCGCTGGTCTCGACACCCTCCGCCGTGCTCGCCATCCCGAGTCCGCGGGCGAGTTCGATGATGGCGCCGACGATCACCTTCGACTCTTCCCGGGTGCCGAGGTCGCGGACGAACGTCTGGTCGATCTTAATGGTGTCGAACGGGAAGCCGCACAGGTAGCTCAGCGACGAATAGCCGGTGCCGAAATCATCCAGCGCGATGCCGATGCCGAGAGCGCGGAAGCGGTGCAGCAAGGCCTGCTGGGCGTCGTTCTTATGCAGCAGCACCGACTCGGTGATTTCCAGGATCAGCCGCCGCGGCTCCAGCCCCGAAGCAGCCAGCGCCTCCTGCACGACGCTGAGCAGTTGCACGCCCTTGAACTGGGCGGAGGACAGGTTGACCGCCACGCTGACATCGCCCGGCCACGCCGCGGCCTCCCGGCAGGCCCGCAGCAGCGCCCAGGCGCCGATGGGCACGATCAGGCCGGTGTCCTCGGCGATGGAGATGAAGTCGATCGGATGCACCATGCCCCGGTCGGGATGGTTCCAGCGGATCAGCGCCTCGAACGCCACCACCTTGCCGGACGCCACATTCAGCATCGGCTGGTAATGCAGGCTGAAATCGTCCGCCGGCAGGGCCTTGCGCAGATCGAGTTCCAGAACCCGTCGACCGTGCAGGCGCGCATTCATGTCCGGCTCGAAGAAGCGATAGGTGCCGCGCCCTTCCAGCTTGGCCAGGCACAGCGCGGTATCGGCACTCTTGAGCAGAATATCCGGCGCGGTGCCGTCGCCGGGCGCCAGCGTGATGCCGAGGCTGATGCCAACCACCACACGCTCGCCGTCGAAGTCATAGGGCTGGTGGATCAGCCGGATGATCCGTTCGGCGAGGCCTGCCGCGGCATCGGCGGATTCGATCCCGACCTGGATGATGGCGAACTCATCGCCGCCGAGGCGGGCGACGGTGTCGATGTCGCGCACCTCGCCGCACAGCCGCTGCGCCACCGCCTGCAGCAGGGCATCGCCGACGGGATGGCCCAGCGTGTCGTTGACTGTCTTGAAGCCGTCGAGATCGAGGCACAGCACCGCGCAGTGCGTGCCGGGCCGCGTCAGCGCGACCGCGTCCGCGAGGCGTTCATGGAAGAGCGTCCGGTTGGGCAGTTCGGTGAGCCCGTCGTGTCGGGCCATGAACACCAGCCGCTCCTCGGCACGGCGGCGCTCGGTGATGTCCTCGTGCGTCGCGACCCAACCGGCCTCGCGCATCGGCTGGAAGTGCATCGCGATGGTGCGGCCGTCCCGCAATTCATCGATCAGGTCGAAGGGGTGGCCTTCGCGGCACAGCGCATCGCGCCGGGCCATGTATTCAGCCGCGTCCATGTCCGGAAAGCTGCCGTTCGCGGCCCGGTGGCGGAGGACCTCCTCTAGCATCGTCCCTTCGCGGGCCTGTTCCGGCGACAACCGGTAGATGTCGCGGTAGCGGCGGTTGCAGACGATCAGCGTGTGGCTGCGAAAGAACGTCAGGCCCTGGGACATGGCGTCCAGCACCGCGTCGAACTGCCGGCGGCCGGTTTCGAGTTGCCGGTTCTGCTGCTCAAGCCGTCCGAACTGAAGGCTGAACACGCGCAGCAGGACGATCACGCAGCCGATCGCGACCACCGCGCCGATGGCCAGCCAGACCACCTGCCTGCGCGAGTTGTTCAGCGCCGCCGCTTCCGATGTGCTGGCATCGATCACCAGCGGAAAGTCCCGCAGCGGACGCACGGCGAAAAAGCCCGGCACGCCGGTGAGATAACCCGGTGAGCGGTACGATCCGCCGCCTTCTGCCAGCACCGAATACCAAGGCGCCTCAGGCGGCAGCCTGATGCCGATACCCGGTTCGATATGCGGGTAGTGGACCAGGATCATCCCATCGCGCCGCAGCAGGGTGACCGACCCGTGCCTTGGCGTTACCGCTGCGTAGAAGTCTTCGAGCGAGGCCAGGGTGAAGGCCGCGCCGGCATAGCCGGCGAACACCCCCGGCGGGCCGTTGATGCGGCGACCGAAATAGACCGTCCAAGCGCCGGTTGCCAAGGTCTTGACAGGCTGGCTGACGTAAATCGTGCGGTCGTCGTGTGTGCTGAAATACCGGAACATGTCGCGGCCGGAGAGGTCGAAAGGCCGCGGCGGAAAACCGCGGGTTGAATTCGCCAGTCGCCCGTCCGCACCGACAAGCACCAGCGCATCCGCCTGCGGCAAGCCCTTCAGCCGATCGGCCAGCATGGTGAACGTCGCCGCCGAGCCGAGGGTCGCGACGATGTCGGGGCCGGTCTTCTCCATTCGGTCCTGTATCTGTCGCAGCGTCAGATCAACCGGCAGCAGTGTCCTGGCGGTCTGCTCGGCCAGAACCTGACCAAGGTTGGCGGTCGCACGCCGCGTATCGGCCAGGGCGACGGCGCGCTGGCTCGAACCGAGCCAGACCGCCGTTCCGGCGATCGCGGCCACGAGGACGGCGCCGATGGCGAGCAGGCGGCGGTCGGTCCGGGTGAGGCGCACCGGCAAGGCGGCCTAATTCCTTATGTCGATCGGGCTCCGGGCGTGCCGACGATCGCCAACGCGATCCGAAACGGAACGGCCGTGCATGAGTTCTCACCTTCAAGAAAAGGATACAGTCGATGAACAATAGCGCCGCCCGGACAGGCCGCGCAAGAGCCAGGCCGGCGCATGGCGTTAGTCGAGCGTTTCCAGCAGCCCGGCCAGCAGGGCCGCCCGCTGCGCCAGATGGCCCCACAGGATGTGCTCGTGGCTGGCATGGGCTCCGGCGCCGGGGCAGCCCAGCCCATCCAGCGTCGGCACCCCGAGTGCCGCGGCGAAATTGCCGTCCGACCCGCCGCCGCGATGCTGTTTCGGCAGCGCCAGGCTGAGCTGTTGGGCGATCCCCTGCGCGTGCGCGTATAGCTTCGAGATCGCGGGGGTTTCCTGATACGGCGGCCGGTTCATGCCGCCCTGAACCGAAATCCGGCAGCCAGGCGTCATCGCCGTCAGCGCCAGCAGCCGCGCCTGCATCGCCTCGCCGTCCGCGGCCGAGTTGACCCGCAGGTCGATTTCGCACCCCGCGTCCGGCGCGATCACGTTCGGCCGCGAGCCGCCCCAGACCGGCGCGGTGTTCAGCGTGATGCCGCGATCGGTGTCCACCATGCGGTGCAGGGCGATGATCTGGTGCGACAGCTCCACGACGGCCGAGGCGCCGTCCTCGAACGCGCCGCCGGCATGCGAGCCTTTGCCCTCCACCTTCATGACGAAGCGGCCGACGCCCTTGCGCGCGGTGACGCAGGCGCCACCCGCCCCGGCCGGCTCCGGGATCAGCACCGCCGCCGCCTGCGCCGCTTCCCGCTCGATCAGCCAGCGGCTGGTGGGGCTGCCGACTTCCTCGTCGGGCGTGAGCAGCAGGACGATGGGGCGCGGCGTGGCGACGCGCTGGCGCAGAATCGATCGCAGCACATGGAACGCCAGGAAGCTGCCGGCTTTCATGTCGTAGATGCCGGGACCATGCGCCCTGGCGCCGTCCACCCTGAAAGGCATCGACGCGAGCGTGCCGTGCGACCAGACCGTGTCGAGATGGCCGGCGAGCAGCACCGGCTTGCCGCTGCCTTCGGTGCGGGCGATCAGCAGGTCGCCGAAGCCGTCGCGCCCGGGCATGCGGGTGATCGCCGCCCCCGCTTCCGCCAGCCCGGCCTCCGCCAGGTCCATCAGGCGGTTCACCGCGGCGGCGTCCGGGGTCGGGGTTTCGAGCTTCACCCACGCCGACAATTCCGTCAGCAAATCGTCGGAGGTTCCGACCTCGGTCACCGGCATGCGCTCAATCCCTCGTGCAGATGCATCACGTAACGGTTCAGCGCGCCGGACGCGCCTTGATGCCATGTTTGGACCGAACCAATAAAAGCAATGGGATCAGGAACTCCGGGCATGACCACGCGGCACTTTTTCGAGGATCTGTTCGTCGGGCAAACGGCCACGCTATGCAAGACGATCACCGATGACGATATCATGATGTATGCCGCGGTCAGCCTGGATACCAACCCGATCCATCTGGACGAGGCGATCGCCCGCGACGGCCGGTTTGGCGGGCGGGTCGCGCACGGCATGCTCTCGGCCAGCCTGATTTCCGCCGTTCTGGGCTCGCATCTTCCCGGCCCCGGCACCATATACGCGCGTCAATCGCTGAACTTCCGCGCCCCCGTGCGGATCGGCAGCACCGTCAGGGCGATCGTCGAAATCATGGATTTGAATCCGCTGTCAAAGAAGGCCACTCTGAAAACCACCTGCATGGTGAAGGAGGAAGTGGTGATCGACGGACAGGCTTGCGTCCTGGTGCCCTCGCGCGCCTGATGTGGATCTTACGTGACTGGCGGGCGATCCCGCCCGACGCGCGCGGCGCCACCGTCGCGCTGGGCAATTTCGACGGCGTCCATCTCGGCCACCATAGCGTCATCCGCGCCGCCCACGCCGCCCGGCCCGACGCGCCGCTGGCGGTGCTGACGTTCGAGCCGCACCCGCGCGAGCTGTTCCGCCCGGACGATCCGCCGTTCCGGCTGACTTTGTCGGCCGAGCGTGCGGACGCACTGGCCTCGCTGGGTGTCGATATCCTGTATGAACTGCCGTTCGACCACGACGTTCAGCCTGATGACCGCCGAGGACTTCATGTCCAAGGTGCTGCACCAGGGCGTCGGCGCGCGGCATCTGGTCTCCGGCCAGGATTTCGCCTTCGGACACCGGCGGGGCGGCGATGTCGGCATTCATGGCGGCGCGGGCCGAGGCTTTGGGCATGGGCATCACCTTGGTGCCCCCGGTGACGGACGCGCACGGGCCGCTGTCGTCCACCCGGATCAGGCGGGTGCTGCAGGACGGCTATCCGGAGCGGGCGACGTCCGAACTCGGCCGCCCGTGGGCGATCCGCGGCGAGGTGATGCACGGCGACAAGCGCGGCCGCACCATCGGCTTTCCCACCGCCAATGTGCCGCTCGGGCGGCACCTGGAGCCGGCGCGGGGAGTTTATGCGGTGAAGGCGCGTCTGGCCGACGGGTCGTTCCACAAGGGCGTGGCGAATATCGGCCGGCGGCCGACGGTCACCGCCGACGTGGAAAGCCGGCTGGAGGTGAACATCTTCGACTTCGAGGGCGACCTGTACGGCCAGGACATCACCGTGGCGCTGATCAGCTTCATCCGGGCGGAGACGAAGTTCTCCGGCCTGGACGCGCTGAAGGCACAGATCGCGCGCGATGCGGCGGAGGCGCGGCGGCTGCTGGGGTAATCCGGCTGACCGGATCAAATCGGACGAGGCTAAGTTCGCCCTTCCGATTCTGTCGTTCACGTCATGGCCCGGCGTGTCCGGGCAACCAATGGCGGCACGTGTTGGCAGTCCTGGGCCGGACGAGCCGTGCCACGGGAAACCGGACCAACGCGTGCGTCAGCGTTTCCGCACGAACTCCGTGCGCAGCACCAACCCCTTGATGGTGTCGTGGCGGCAGTCGATCTCCTGCTCGTTGCCGGTCAGCCGGATCGACCTGATGATCGTGCCCTGCTTCAGCGTCTGGTTCGCCCCCTTCACCTTCAGGTCCTTTACGAGGCTGACGGAGTCCCCGTCCGCGAGGACGTTCCCGGCCGCATCGCGGACCTCGGCCCGGCCGAGACGCGGCGGACGCGCGATGTCCCGTGCCGGGCGCCACTCTCCGGTCGCCTCATCGAACGCATATTCATCATCGTCGCTGGCCATATTCGCCTCTGTCCAAGGAACCCGCGTCTTCTCCCGGCTGGGCGCGCAACCGGCAAGGGCCAATCGGACAGGCGGGGACAGATTGGTCGAGGCCGGACCGGGCGCAAACCCGCCGTCGAGAGCGCCTATTCCATGGGACGTGGCGAGGGCGGACGTCCAAAACCTCGTGATCCTCCGCCGCCGTTCAAACAGCCACCGAAAGGAATTGCATTTGCTTGCAGAACGCATAACCCTGTTCTCAGGCTGAAACGCGCATTCCACGAACCTCAAACCCGACCCGGCCAGCCGCGAGTTCCGGCAAGGTGGCAATCACGCTTCGCCTCGACACCGACCGCATGCGGCAACTTCAGGCCATCGCCGAAGCCGAGAACCGGGCGTTGACCAACTACGCGGAGACGGCGTTGATTCGCGACCTAGCGGCGCATGACGAAGCAAGTCGTGTCATCACAATGTACGTTGCGCCCGGCACCTCCGAGCGGCTTGCACCGGAGGACATTCTGCGCGGTGAGGGCGAAACAGACGAAGCCTTTGGCAAGCGACGCGAAGTGGCGGCCGAATTGTGGTCGATTCCCGACAACGGCTAAGGTCGCACCGCCATGCGCCCCGGCGCTTTCGTCCGCGTCCTGTTTCCGACACGCGAAAAGCCCCGCGAGTTGCTTGTCTCCACCGCGACCGAGGCCATGATCGCCAAAACCGCCTCCCAACCCTGGCCGGACGGCACGCCGCTGCCGGCGGCCGCGCGCTATTTCGATGCGCGAGAGGCCAAGGCGCTGAACCGGTCCCGCGCCTTCATCCTGCGCCTCGATGTCCTCGCCAGGCTGCCGCTGGCCCCGGCCTGGTTTCCGGACATCGGTACCCCCGGCGAAGGTGTGATCGCCGTGGCACCGGCCGGTTTGCAGGACCAGTTTACCGACCTCGCCTTGAACCTTGTCCGCCGCCGCCGTGCCCTGATCCAAATGCGAGAGTTATAGCCCGAAGCCGTCACCCCCCGCCGCCGCGCTCATCTCGCAGCTCCGCCCAGTGCTCCAGCCGCCGGCCGATCTCGCGCTCGAACCCCCGGTCGCGGGGCCGATAGAATCGCACCCGGTCCATTTCGTCGGGAAAGTAGTTCTGCCCCGAGAACGCCTCCTCGGCTGCCGTGGTCGTATTCGTATCCCGCGCCATACCCCAACTGCTTCATCAGCTTCGTCGGCGCGTTCAGGATATGCGCCGGAGGCATCAGGCTGCCGGTCGCCTTCGCCGCCGCCTTGGCCTGCCCGAACGCGGTATAGACCGCATTCGATTTCGGCGCCGTGCCGAGATAGACCACCACCTGCGCGATCGCCAGTTCGCCCTCCGGCGAACCGAGCCGCTCATACGTCTCCCACCCCGCCAGCGCCTGCGTCAGCGCGTTCGGATCGGCCATGCCGATATCCTCGGCGGCGAAGCGCACCAGGCGGCGGGCGATGTAGCGCGGGTCCTCGCCGCCGTTCAGCATGCGGGCGAACCAGTACAGCGCAGCATCGGGGTCCGATCCGCGCAGCGACTTATGCAGCGCGGATATCAGGTTGTAGTGTTCCTCCCGGTCCTTGTCGTACAGCGCGGCGCGGCGGGACAGCAGTTCCGACAGCGCCGCGCTGTCCATCGGCGGCGTGCCGTCGGGCAGGGCGGCGATCTGCTCGACCATATTCAGCAAGTAACGTCCGTCGCCGTCGGCCATCGCGCGCAACGTGCCGCGGGCGTCGGCGGTCAGCGGTAACGGGTGGCCGATCTCCTCTTCCGACCGGGTCAGCAGCCGGTCCAGCGCCGGATCGTCCAGCCGGCGCAGCACCTGCACCTGGCAGCGCGACAGCAGCGCGCCGTTCAGCGCGAAGGACGGGTTCTCCGTCGTGGCGCCGATCAGCGTGACGGTGCCGTTCTCGACGACCGGCAGGAACCCGTCCTGCTGGGCACGATTGAAGCGGTGGATCTCATCCACGAACAGCAGCGTCCCCTGCCCTGCCCGCCGCCGTTTCGTCGCATCGTCGAACGCGCGCTTGAGGTCCGCCACGCCGGAAAATACCGCCGACAACTGCACGAACGCCAGCTTCGCCCGAGATGCCAGCAGTCGGGCGATCGTGGTCTTCCCCACCCCTGGCGGACCCCACAGGATCAGCGACGCCAGCGACCCGCGCTCCAGCATCCGGGTCAGCGTGCCATCCGGCCCCAGCAGGTGATCCTGTCCCACCACATCCCCAAGCGTCGCCGGCCGCAGCCGATCGGCGAGCGGGCGGTTGGGGTCGGATGGCGGTCGCCGTGACGGGCTCGGGCGCGCCGAACAGGTCTTCGGTCTCGGGCACGTTGTCGATGCTTAGCCGCAAAGCGCCGATCAGGCGAATAGGGTCCTCGGCGTTAAGAGTTTGTTTATCTCTCCAGGCTAAAAGGTCAGCCCTGGATCGAACCGCCAAGGGCATGACGGCCGGTCCCCATCGCAAGGCCAAGAGATCGCACTGAACGTCCTCGGTCATCTCCGGCTTCGCACCATGCCGTTGCTGACCGTCTGGCTATCAACCGCCCGGTTCGTGCGTCGGCGTGCCGGGCGGCCATGTCCCGCCTGGCAAAGGGCGACCTGAGCGCCGAGGAGCCCTGCGCCAACCGGCGGGACGACATCCGCGAGATGGCCGCCACGGTGCTGGTATTCCGCGACGGACTGGCGGAAGCGGAGCGCCTGCGCACTCGAACAGGCCGCCGCCCGGCAACGCGCCGCGGCCGAGCATAAGGCCTCCCTCGCCCAACTCGGCCGACGGATTGGAAAGCCAGATCGGCCGGCTGGTTCAGACGCTGTCGGCGCGCTCGGCGGAGTTGGAGACGACCGCCCGCTCGGTCACGGGCTCGGCGAACCTGAGCAACCAGCAGGCCGCCTCCGTCGCCGCCGCGGCGGAACAGGCCAGCACCGGGCTGCACACCGTCGCATCCGCGGCCGAAGAACTCTCCGCCTCCATCAACGAGATCACCCGTCAGGTGGCGCAGTCGTCCAAATCGCCGCCACCGCGGTGGAGGACGCGCGGCGCGCCGACGCCATCGTCCGCACCCTGGCCGCCGGGGCGGAAAAAATTGGCGCCGTGGTCAGCCTGATCACCAATATCGCCAGCCAGATCAACCTGCTGGCGTTGAACGCTACGATCGAGGCGGCGCGGGCGGGCGACGCCGGCAAGGGCTTTGCCGTGGCGGCGTCGGAGGTGAAAAACCTCGCCACCCAGGCGGCCAAGGCGACGGAGGAGATTGCCGCCCAGATCACCCGGATCCAGTCCTCAACGCATGAGGCGGTGGAGGCCATTCGCGGCATCTCCGCCACGGTCGAGGAGGTCAGCACCATCTCCACAACGATCGCGGCGACGGTCGAGCAGCAGGGCGCCGCCACGGCGGAGATTCCCCGCAACGTTCAGCAGACCAGCCAGGCGGCGCAGGCGGTCACGGCCGGCATTGGCGGCGTCAACCAGGCGGCTGACGAGACCGGCGCGGCGGCGGAGACATTCCTGACCGCAGCGGCGGACCTGTCGCATCAGGCGGAGCAGCTTTCCGGCGAGGTGGGCCGCATCCTGACCGGAGTCAGGGCGGCCTAGCCGGCTGACTGCCGAGACCGGTCACCAGAGCTCCGCAAGCATGTCCTTCAACCATCCGTCCGGCATGCCGTGAAGGAAACCAAGCCGCAGCTCGGTCCGCCGCTCCGGCGTCATTCCGACCTGTGCCGGCGTGAAGAAGAGCGGGTCGGGCGTGAACACCAGATAGGCCTGGGTCTCGTTCTCCACCAATTGCGCATCGGCCGCATTGTAGCCTTCCCGGCCGAGAAAGGCCCGGAATTCCGCCTGCTCCGACGGCTTCAGCGCGGTGTGGAAGAAACCGTGCGCGTACGCGGCATAGGCCGGATCGCTGAACCAGGCGCCATGCGACAGCTCGTGCGCCAGAATGGCGTTACGAGCCGCCACGGTGACCCGTTCGTCGGCACCGACGGCCGGTAGCGATATCAGCCCCGCCACCGCATCCGGATCGAGCCATCCGAGCTGCTTAAGCAAGCGCCGCAGATCAGCCTCCTCGGGCGCCAGCAGCACCCGGTCGCGATCGGCGATCGAGAAAAACCGGCGCAGCGACGCCGCGCTGTAGTCATGGCCGTAGTAGAATCCCGCTTCCAAGTCGCCGCCGGCCTTGACGGCCTGTTCCAATTCATCCGGGTTCAGGATGCGGTCTTTCGGCAGTTCGCCTTTTTCGATGAGCGCCGCGACCCGGTCCAGGGTGCGGCCCTGCTTCGCCAGGGACGCGAAATCCAGCACCACGATCGCGGGACTTTCGGCCAGCCGGATGACCGACATGTCCGTCGGCCGGTGCGACCGGATCTGCGCGATCGAGGCGGTTTCGATGACCACCCGTGGTGCCGGCAAGGCAGCCGGGACCGCCACCGGCCCGGGCCGAAGCAGCAGCGCCGCCGAACCCGCGGTCAGTAGAACAGCCAGGCCGGCGGCCGCGAGCGCGATCCGGTTCCTCGGTTGCCGCGAACGTGACGCCATTTTGGGCAAGACCCGAACAGTCGCGTCCGGTTCGGGTGCTGGAAGTTTCATGCCAACGGCCGATGAGAGCGGCTCTTCCCGCCCAATTCTTCATGGCCCGGCTCGTCCGGACCACCCGCGCCAGCACGTGCCGCGACAGGTGGCCCGGACGAGCCGGGCCATGACGTGAAAGACAGGCTCGGTGGGTCGAACTCAACGATGGCTGGTTTCGCGTCCGCGACGGGACCGGCCGGCCGCGATGCCGAACCTGGAAACCACATGGCTGACAAGGGCTTCAGCACACTTTCTCCGAAAGGAAGCGGTTCGACCGGGAAGAGCGGCGCGGAACCGGTAGCGCGACAACGCATCGCTGCTCCAGGCCGAACCGGGCGCGTTCGGCGCCTGCTCGGCCCGACGGCGCCGGCCACGGGGGCGACCCTCATCGGCGGCGGCCGTTTCCGGTTCGCTGTCATGGCACGATCCATGCCGGCCGCCGTCCGACTTGCCCCGACAGTCGGCATGCGACGCCGCCCGCCGGGTAGCCTTCATTACGGGAAGCGCCGCTCAACGGCAAGGCTCCGACGACGCGGCTGCTTCGCCGCGATCGCAACATGTGCAACCGCGTTGGCGGTCCCCCGGGGAGCTCTCGAACACCCCGATCGGCGCCGGACATTGGCGTTGCGTCCGGGGCCGTGCCACTAATCAACGCATATGGAAACGTCCGATCTCTCGGCGTCCCCGCCCCCGCGAGGCGCCGCGCCGACAAACCTGTTCCGGCTGGTGGTGCCGCCGATCATCCTGCCGGTGTTCCTATCGGCGGCCGACGGAACCGTGGTGGCGACCGCCCTGCCCGCGATTGCCGCCAGCTTCGGCGAGGTCGCCAACCTGTCGTGGATCGTCGTCGCCAACCTGATCGCCGGCACCATCGCCGCGCCTGCCTACGGCCGTCTTGGAGACCAGTTCGGGCGGCGGCGGATGATGTTGATTTCCCTGGTCATTTTCATGACCGCCTCCGGCCTCTGCGCGGTCGCGCCCAGCTTCGGCTTCCTGCTGGCCGCCCGCGTCCTGCAGGGGCTCGGCGGCGGCGGCCTGATGACCCTGGCGCAGGCGCTGCTGGGGGAGAACGTGCCGCCGCGGCAGCGCGGCAGCTACCAGGGCTATCTGTCGGCGAACATCGTCGCCGGTTCCACCATCGGGCCGGTTGCCGGCGGCTTCATCACCCAGGCCTGGGGCTGGCATGCGGTGTTCCTGGCGTATCTGCCGCTCGGCCTGATCGCGATCCTGCTGGTGCTGCGCCTGCCGCCCGGCACGACAGGCAGCCGTCGCGGCCGGATTCGATATCTCCGGCATGGTGCTGCTGACCACGTTCGTCGTGCCGCTGTTGCTGGCGGTGTCCGAACTGCAGCGGATCAGCCCGGCCGCCCTGCCGAAACTGGGGGGTCTGCTTGCGCTGACCGCGGCGGCGCTGGCGGCGCTGATCCGGCAGCAGCGCCGCGCCCCGTCACCGCTGCTGGCGCTGAAGCTGCTGCGCATTCCGGCGTTTTGGCGATCCGACGTGATGGGCGCCTGCTCGGGAGCGTCGCTGACGGCGATGATGACGTTCCTGCCGGTTTATTTCCAGGTCGTCACCGGCGCCTCGCCGGCGCAGTCGGGGCTGCTGCTGATCCCGCTGACGGGGGCGGTCAGCTTGGGGTCGGTTTGCACCGGCTGGCTGATCTCCCGCACCGGGCGCACCGCCGTCTTCCCGACGTTCGGCCTGGCGATCACCGCGCTCAGTCTGATCGGCCTGGCGATCTGGGCGCCGTCGCTGAGCCGGGTGCAGTTGTCCTGGCTGGTGGCGCTCGGGTCGTTGTCGCAGGGGTCGGCCATGATCACGGCGCAGATCACCGTGCAGTCGGTTTCCGGCATCAGCCAGCTTGGCGCCGCCGCCGCGTCGGTGCAGTTGTCGCGGTCACTGGGTTCGGCATTCGGCGCCGCGGCGGCCGGGGCGGTGCTGTTCGGCCTGCTGTCGGCGATGAATCCGGGCACGGCCGACCTGTTCGCCGAGATGGTGCGGCACGGTTCCGGCGTGCTGGACAGGTTGCCAGCGGTTCAGCAGGACGTCGTCAGGGATCGAGATCGCTTCCGCGTTCAGGGGCGTATTCCTGACGGTGGCCTGCTTCTCCTGCATCATCGTCGCCTGCGCGGCGACCCTGCCGCTGCGCAGGCTATGAGGATCGGCCTTTCAGTTCCGCGTCGATCTCGGCCGCCAGATCGGGGTTGGCGCGACGGATCTGGCTGGCCCGCAATGTAGCCCCGAGCAGCGGCTCCGGCCGCATCTCCCATGCCTCCAAAAACAACAGATCGGCCGCTTTGGCGGAATTATTGGCGTCCTGAAGCGCCTTACGCACTGCCTGTGTGTAGGGTGGTTTCAGCGTATGCGACGCGATTAACATTGGACACTTCCCACAATCGGCGCTGCGCGATTCTCCGCCATCCGTGACCGGCTTTGGCCGGAAAACGGATGGCATGAGTCGTGCGGCTTCCAATTAGGGATTGTAGACCTGATGCACCAGCACAACAAGGTGACAAGAGGGTGAATTACGTGTCAGTGATCTAATTAATAGCGGTACAGTTCGTGCTTGAATGGTCCCTGCTGCGCGAGGCCAAGATACTCAGCCTGCTTCGTTGACAATTTCGTGAGCTTAGCCCCGACCTTGGCAAGGTGCAAGGCCGCGACCTTCTCATCCAGGTGCTTCGGCAAGGTGTAGACCGTGGTGCACTCGTACTTGCCGCGCGGCGCATTGAACAGCTCGATCTGCGCCAGCACCTGGTTGCTGAAGCTGGCGCTCATGACGTAGCTGGGGTGGCCGGTGGCGTTGCCGAGGTTCACGAGGCGGCCTTCGGATAGCACGATCAGGCGCTTGCCGTCGGGGAAGACGACCTCATCGACCTGCGGTTTGACGTTGTCCCAGGTGTAGTTGCGCAGGGCGTCGATCTGGATCTCGGAATCGAAGTGGCCGATGTTGCAGACGATGGCGCGGTGCTTCATGGCGCGCATGTGGTCGATGGTGATGACGTCCACATTGCCCGTCGCGGTGACGAAGATGTCGCCGATGGGGGCGGCGTCGTCCATGGTGACGACCTGGTAGCCTTCCATCGCCGCCTGCAAGGCGCAGATCGGATCGACTTCCGTCACCATGACGCGGCAGCCGGCGTTGCGCAGCGAGGCGGACGACCCCTTGCCGACGTCGCCGAAGCCGTTCACCACGGCGACCTTGCCGGCCATCATCACGTCGGTGCCGCGGCGGATGCCGTCGACCAGGGATTCGCGGCAGCCGTACAGGTTGTCGAACTTCGACTTGGTGACGCTGTCGTTGACGTTGATCGCCGGGGTCAGCAGGGTCCCGGCCTTGGCCATCTCCCACAGGCGGTGCACGCCGGTGGTGGTCTCCTCGGAGATGCCGCGCACATCGGCCAGCATCTCGGGATGCTTCTGGTGCATCACGATGGTCAGGTCACCGCCGTCATCGAGGATCATGTTCGGCGTCCACCCGTTGGGGCCGCGCACGGTCTGCTCGATGCACCACCAGAACTCTTCCTCGTTCAGGCCCTTCCAGGCGAACACCGGGACGCCGGCCGCGGCCACGGCGGCGGCGGCGTGGTCCTGGGTGGAGAAGATGTTGCAGGACGACCAGCGCACGGTTGCGCCGAGGGCGACCAGCGTCTCGATCAGCACGGCGGTCTGGATGGTCATGTGCAGGCAGCCGGCGATGCGGGCCCCCTTCAGCGGCTGGGCCTTGCCGTATTCCTCACGGATCGCCATCAGGCCGGGCATTTCGGTTTCGGCCATGTTGATTTCCTTGCGCCCCCAGGCGGCGAGGGACAGGTCTTTGACCTTGAAATCGTTGAATGCCGCGTCGGCCATGCGTGAAGCTCCTGAATGGGTGGCGGCGATATATAAAGATATCTGCATGTTTGCAAGCGAGATGTGGGCGATGAGGGCACAGCGACCTGTTCGGGGCCTCGGGGGTGATAAGCGATTGATTTTTCAACACGGAGAAGCGCGAGGCCCACTGTGGACCGCGGAGGGAGTAACCCGGGCGACTGATCCCGGGTATTTTCGTGTTCCGCGGTTCGGCGTGGACCGTGTGCAGCAGCCCCCATCCCGTCACGTCGGGCGGAGACCCCATAGGCGCTAAAATAGCGGCGGCGGCGGGTCGCTCCGTCCCCGTATCAAGGCCGGACTTAGTCCGGCCATGATGCAAAGGCCGATCGGCCCGCTATTTCAATGCCTATGGGGGCAGGCCCGCCATCCGGCCTTGTTTGCCCACGCACAGGCGTGGATCCAGACCCGCGCCGGCAGGGCGGCGAAGCACAGCCCGAGAGCCGGTTTTATGCGCGTTGACGTTGCGGGTATCGCCATCCTCCGCGGCCCTCAGCGGCCCTCGACCTTCTCCGCGCTGAAAGAGAAGGAAGACCGCCCGGGCACGCTGGCCGCACCGACCCGAAGCATCCGTCCCGCACCGGCCGCCCCCCAACGCTCATTCGATCCGCCAGTCCACCCGCTTTCCCATCGCGTTCGAAGGCACAGCCTCCCCGAACGTAAACGCCCGCGGCCGCTCCGGCGGAGTCAGCCGCTCGGCGACCAGGGCTTCGAGATCGCGGCGCAGCTCCTCGCCGGCACCCGCCGGCTGTTGCGGGACGATGAATGCCTTCAGCCGCTCGCCTTCCGCCGGATGCATCAGCCGCACCTCCGCATCGGCGACGCCCGGGTGCGAAAGCAGCAGCGTGCGGACCGTCTCGGGGTGGACGTTGATGCCGCCGACCTGAACGGCGCCATCTCGGCGGCGAAGCGGGATCAGCAGATCGGACCCGTGCCACTCCACCAGATCGGGCAAGGCATAGCACCGCAACGCGCCGCCGACGGCTTTGCGCACGGTCTCGCCGTCCTCGGGGGCCACATGCGGCAGCAACCGGAACGGCACGTTGTCGAGGTCGCGCCACCCAATGCCGCTCGTCTCCGTCGAGCCGTAGACCTCGACCAGCCGGCGCAGACCGTCCGCCCGGACGGCGGCATGTGCTGGCGGCGGTGGCCCGGACGAGCCGGGCCACGACGTTGGTGGCAATCGTGCCGATGGGTCTATCCAAATACCGCCTGGTATTAGTTCCCGTCCGCCGAACGCGTGTTGCCCTCGAACACGACGATCCCGACAACGTGCGACGGCGTGCATCCTCCCGCCGCCGAGAACGGTACCAGCAGCCGCTCGAACGTGAACGGGTCGCCATCGCCGAAGTCGATGCGCATCAGTTCGTGGCATGGCTCCGCCGAGCGGGCGCACCGCAGGTAGACCTGCGCCAGGCTGTTGCTGTCCTCCGCCGCGAACTCCTGGACCGCGTCGACGGAGCGGCCGAGGCGCCCGGTCAGGGCGCGGCCGACCCGGGCGAAATGCACCTCGCCGCCGGGATCGATGTCGGCGATCGTCAGGGCGCCGGTGGCGGCGAACTGGTTCCAATCGAACCCGGCAAGTTTCGGCAACCCGCCGGCTGGCCTTTGCCGCGCCCAGGTGTCATAGAGCGAGCAGATGAACCTGTTCTTCAGTCTGCGGCGAACCGGCGAGTTGACCGTCGGCGCACCCAGTCGCCCGATCGGCGCTTCGAACCGGTAGCGGAAACCGGCTTCGGCGTAGACGAGTTCCGGCTCGCACCCGAATTCCGCGCCCGCCACCCGGGAAATCAGGGTCGAGCCGAAGCCGCGCCGCGCCGGCTGCCTGACGGGTGGCCCATCCTCCTCGCGCCAATCGAACCGGAGATTCCGTGCGGACTCGTCTCCGGTCATATTCCAGATCACGACCAGGCGGCCCGCGGGGCTGGTCAGGGCGCCATATTTGGCCGCGTTGGTGGCGAGTTCGTGCGCCACGAGAGCCATGGTCTGCGTCGCCTTGGCGGTCAGCATGATCCCCGGCCCGTCCAGGTGCACGCGGTCGCCGAAGGACTTCAGTTCGGATTTCAGAATGACATCGAGCAGCGCACCGTCGAACGACCCGCTCGTCAAGGCTTCATAGGTGTTGGCCAAGGCGTGTATGCGGCCGGTCAGCGCCTCCCGCGCTTCGGCCAGGGAGCGGTTGCCCGAAAGGCTGCGGGCGGCGATCGACTGGATCACCCCCAGGAGGTTCTTGCCGCGGTGCGACAGCTCCGCCAGCAGCATGTCCTGGCGCTGCTCGACCCGCTTTTGCTCGGAGACATCCTCGATGCCGACAACAAGATAGCGGATCGCGCCGGACCCGGTACGCACGCAGCCCAGCGTCGTAACGACCCAGACGATCGACCCGTCCGCGCACATCATGCGCTGTTCGATCCTGCCCGAATCGGACGCCCCGGCCCGCATGACCTCGACCTGGGCATGATCGGCGTCGAGATCGTCAGGATGGACAATGTCCCACAGCGACCTGGTCAGCAGGTCCTCATGCGTGTAGCCGAGGATCTGGCAGAGCCGCCGGTTGGCGATGAGCCACTTGCCGTCGGCGGCGACGTGAGCGATGCCGACGGCGGCGTTTTCGAACGTGGCGCGAAACCGCTCCTCGCTCAGGCGCAGGTTCCGCTCGGCCGCCTTACGCGCCGTAATGTTCGCATGGGACACGATGGCCCCCTCGCGGTTGCCGATCGACACCGGCGAAACCGTCATCAGGAACCAACTCGGCTCACGCGGGCTGTCGCACGGATATTCCATCTCGAACAGCGGCAGGCTGCCGTCGAGCACCGCGGTCAGGCCGGTCAGCGCCCGATCGGCGTATACGTCCGATCCTGCGGCCCTCCGACAGATGTCGAGGTAGTTCGCGCCGGCCGCGACAGCCATCGAATCCGCTGCCCCATTGTCGCTGGCGAACGCGGTCCAGGCGTCATTGACGAGGAGAATGGTACCCCACCGGTCCAAGACCGCGGTGTGCGCCGGAATCGCGAGCAACGCCCTGCGGTAGAGATCGACCGGCGAATCCGCTGGCGCGTCAAATGCCAGGCACATTACGCCTTGCCCGCGTTCCGCCGCCCGGAACTCACGGGGCGGCACCGCCGGGCCGGTACCAGGCACAGTGATAGACCCGGGCGTTCACGTGCTTCCAAGTCGCATTGTTTCCGTTGATCCCGTCCTCCAACAAAATTGGCGTTCTGGCAATCTTTTGTCCAGATGTTTTGAACAATTTAGACGCGGCCGTCCTTTCGATCCTCGATCCGGTTGGCGTGGCTCACGCCACGCGGGGATTTCCGGCATTAGACCGGAATGAACTTGACTTTCCGGCCATCCACGCCCAGCGCGATGCGTCCCTGTTTCAGCAGCAGCGCATCGTTGCCGAATACCTCCCGCCGCCAGCCGCGCAGCGCGGCGATATCCGGGCTCTCCTCCAGCGCCAGCCGATCGACATCGTCCGAACTTGCGACCAGGCGGGCGGCCACATGGTGCTGTTCGGATTTCGCCGCCAGCAGCACCTTCAGCAGCGCGACCAGCGCGGCGGACGGCCGGTTGCCGTCACGTTGCTGATGCGGCACCGGCTGGAGATCGGCGTCGGGCACCCGCCGCGCCTCGGCGAGCACCTCCAGCAGCGACGTACCGGAGCGGCCTTCGGCGAAGCCGCGGCTGATGCCGCGCACGCGGGCCAGGGCTTCGGGATCGGCGGGCGCGGTGGCGGCGATCTCCAGCAGCGCCTCATCCTTGATCAGCCGCTGCCGGGGGATGTTGACGCGCTGCGCCTCCCGCTCCCGCCAGGCGGCGATCTGCTTCAGCATATGCAGGAATCGCTTGTTGGTGGAGCGCGGACGCAGCCTTTCCCACGCGGTCTCCGGATCGGTGCGATAAGTGTCGGGATTGTTCAGGATCGCCATTTCCTCGGCGACCCAGCCGAGCCGGCCGTCATGCTCCAACCGCTGCTTCAGCTTGAGGTAGACGTCGCGCAGCCAGGTCACGTCGGCGGCGGCGTAGGTGAGTTGGGCATCCGACAACGGCCGCACCGACCAGTCGCTGAAGCGGTGCGCCTTGTCGATGTGACCGCCGGTCAGGGCGGACACCAGGGCATCATAGCCGACCTGATCGCCGAACCCGGCGACCATGGCGGCGACCTGCGTGTCGAACAGCGGTTTCGGAACAACGCCGTAGCGCAGGACGAAGATTTCCAGGTCCTGGCGGGCGGCGTGGAAGATCTTCGCCACCGCCTCATTGGCGAACAGGACGGCGAGCGGGGCGAGATCGATGCCCTCGGCTTCAGCGTCGATGATCGCGACTTCCTTTTCGCCGGCGATCTGCACCAGGCACAGTTCCGGCCAGTATGTGCGTTCGCGCATGAATTCGGTGTCGACGGTGATGAACGCTTCTGCGTGCATGCGCTGACAGAAGGCGTCCAGGGCGGCGGTTGTCGCGATCAGGGTCGGGGGCGGGTAATCGGGTCGTATGGAGCGTGGCATGTGGTGGTTGTACACATGTACGTGCGAAAGGCCAAAGCCTCAGGCGATCGGTCTCGGGTCATGGCCGGGTTCCCGGAGCTTTCGGCGGGACTGTGCAAGCGCGTTTGGCGGGATGGGACCGGGGCGGGTTTGCCTCCGCACTTTAACACGGAGTGCACACGGGGTGCACGAAGGACCACGAAGTCACACCTTAGGTGCGATACCCACCCGGGAGTCTCAGCGGATGGTGGCCAGTGATGGCGCTTCCGTGGGGCGCAGCAGAGTTTTTCTCCGCGAGGCTTCGTGGTTCTTCGTGTCCTTCGTGTTAAGAATCGGTCAGCGGCAAAGCATCACCGGGCGATTTCGCGCATACTCCCGCGTCCGGCCCGTTCGCTCGGCAATCCCGTCCATGACACGGGGCGGGCGTCCGTCGGGCTCACTCACAGCGCACCCGTGCTATGCGCCTAGCGCCCGCCGCGCCATCGACCTGACCCTCGGGATCCGCCTGAGCGACTGTTTCATCATCCGCGCCAAGCTGGAGTTGGAGCTCGCCTCGAACTTCAGGAGAAAGGCATGCAGACGGCGCCCCGGGGAAGCGCGTGCCCGCTGTTCGTCGCGTTCCCGGATCGCCGCGGCGAGGGCCTGTTCGGCGGTCTGGATCCGGGCGGCGAACGCTTGCCCGACGGTCTCGATATGGGCGGCGAGGCGGTCCCTGTCAGCGGTCATCTCCTGGAGAGCCTGTTCGCCGACGGTCCAGACAGCCTGCCGGAAATCGCGCTCGGCGGTCGTGGCCGCCAGCGCTTGATTGGCGGCCAGCAGGCGCTCGGTCTCCCGGTCGCGTTCGATTGTCATGGAAACCAACGCCTGCTCCGCCGCGCGGCGGTTATCGGCTTCGATCGCCGCGACCGCCCGGGTCTGCTGGATCATCGCGTTCGCGCCCGTCAGTTCCTGCCGGACGGCTTCGAGTTCGCCCCGGAGTTCGGCCAGCAACCGGGTCAGCGCGGCGCGCTCCAGACGCCCGGGAGCGGGTCCCTCCAGCACGAGGCCGGGCGCCGGTTCGGGCGCGGCGGGACAGATCTCGGCGCCAACGCGCACCTTCGCGGGGTCCGCGAGACTGGCATGGGCGGCAAGCGCTGTCGCGATGTCCACCGGTCGCGGCAGAACCGGCGCCAACTTGCAATACAGGTAGGGCGCGTCATCGATCAGCCGGGGGAACGACAGGAAGACCACCGGAATTTCGGCCCGGACGAGATGCTCCAGCAATTGGTGGAATCCGACCGCGAGCAGCCGGGCCTGATCAACCGGGCTCAAGGAAAAGACAGTCCCGCCCGGCGTATGGCCGAAATGGTCCCAGGTCTGCTCGAGATCGGCCATCCAGGGCAGCGTGCGATGCATCGCCTGCATTTCGATGATGCCGCGGCTGCATGCGGCTTCGGTCAGGTCGCGCATGGGGATGACCACCGCGTCGAACTGCAGCTTCCCGCTGCGAAGCGCCTCGTGGATGACCTGAAACGTCCAGGGGGATTTGATCACATAGGGCAGATCGTCGGCGCCCGGCAGCGGCGTGTCCTCGTAGCCGGCGTTCGCCACCGTATCCCATAACGCACCCGCTCCGGCCCGCGACAGGTGCGTCTCCAGCCCGAGCGCGGCGAGATAGCGGACCAAAAAGCTCGTTCCGGCGCGGCCGGTGCCCGCGATCAGCAAGTGCCTCGACACAAAGTCCTCCAACCGCGGCGGTCTTTTTCACCCGAACCGTTCCGCCGGAGTTTACTGAAGGCGCAACCCGCGTGACATTCACAGGGTTGCGACGGTCCGGCATTGCCGCTATAGGTTTCTATATGTGCCGCCGCGCGCCCTTCGCGAACCAGATCGTTGACGCCTCCGCGTCCGGTCCTGCGCGCCTGTCCGGCCTCCTCCTTCGACTTATTCGCCCCTGAGCGCTTCGCCGGGTGTTGAACGCGGCTTCGCTCAGGGGAACCCCTGAGGCTATTGTCGCGTCCGTCCGTCCCCAGAGGAATCCGTTTATGAGCATCGAGCATCCCAGCTTCGGCAAGCTGGACGACAACCGCATCATCATTTTCGACACCACGCTGCGTGACGGCGAGCAGTCGCCCGGCTTCTCCATGAACCTGGAGGAGAAGATCCGCATGGCGGAGGCGCTGACCGACCTGGGGATCGACGTGATGGAGGCCGGGTTCCCGATCGCCTCCCCCGGCGACTACGAAAGCGTCAAGGCGATCGCGGAGTCCGTCGGCCAGCGCGACGACAGCCCGGTGATCTGCGGCCTGGCCCGCTCGGGGCGCGAGGACATCACCCGCGCCGGCGACGCGGTGCGGGCGGCGAAGCGCAAGCGCATCCACAGCTTCATCTCCACCAGCCCGCTGCACATGAAATACAAGCTGCGGATGGAGCCGGACGAGGTGCTGCAGGCGGTGACCGACAGCGTCACCCTGGCGCGTTCGTTCACCGACGACGTCGAATGGTCGGCCGAGGACGGCACCCGCACCGATCCCGACTTCCTGTGCCGCTGCGTGGAGGCCGCGATCAAGGCCGGCGCCACCACGATCAACATCCCCGACACCGTCGGCTATGCGCTGCCCGAGGACATGGAGCGCATCTTCACCATGGTGCGCACCCGGGTGCCGGGCGCTGACACCATCGTCCTGTCCACGCATAACCACAACGACCTGGGGCTGGCCGTCGCCAACACGCTGGCGGCGATCCGCGGCGGCGTGCGGCAGGTGGAGGCGACGATCAACGGCATCGGCGAACGGGCCGGCAATGCGTCGCTGGAGGAAGCGGTGATGGCGATCCGCACCCGCCACGACGCGGTGCCGTTCAACAACAATATCAAGACGCCGAACATCCTGCGGGTGTCGAAGATGCTGGCGGCGATCACCGGCTTCGACGTGCAGCCGAACAAGGCGATCGTCGGCCGCAACGCCTTCGCGCATGAGGCCGGCATCCACCAAGACGGCGTGCTGAAGCATGCCGGGACGTATGAGATCATGCTGCCGGAGAGCGTGGGCTGGCAGAAGTCCAGCCTGGTGATGGGCAAGCACTCCGGTCGCGCCGCGTTCCGCGACAAGCTGAAGACGATGGGATACGTCGATCGGCGACAACAAGCTGAACGACGCGTTCCGCCGGTTCAAGGATCTTGCGGACCGCAAGAAGGTGGTGTTCGACGAGGACATCGTGGCGCTGGTCGATGACGAGGTGATGCGCGACCACGAACGCATCCGGTTCGTCTCGCTGGACCTGCATGCCGGGTCGAAGGGTCCGGCTCGTGCGGAGCTGGAACTGGAGGTGGACGGCGCGGTGAAGTCGTCGAAGTCATCCGGCAATGGCCCGGTGGATGCGACCTTCAACGCCATCCGGGAGATTTTCCCGCATACGGCCGATCTGGTGCTGTTTTCGGTGGGCGCGGTGACCGAGGGGACGGATGCGCAGGCGAAGACCACGGTCCGGCTGGAGGAGAACGGCAAGATGGTCGATGGCCAGGGTGCGGATTCCGACACGATCGTTGCTTCCGCGCGGGCCTATATCCACGCGCTGAACAAGCTGCTGGTAAAGCGGGAGCGGACGGAGCCGGCGGCGTTGTCGGCCTGAGCGCGGGCGGGTGCCGGCACCAGGTTGGGCTGGCACCACGCTCCCACTGTGGCCTGGACACCCGCCAGACGCGTCAGGAAAGACGATCAAGGGGAATTTTTGGCTGACCGGTCACCTCTCACCGATTGGGGGGCGGGAAGTTTGCTCCCCGCCCTCCGAACCGTGGTGGCGGAGCTCCCGCCGACGGCTCGGCGGTCGCTGGTTTCCTCATCATGCCCGGACATCACCGGCGACTGGATGAAGCCTGTCGCGTCCTAATCGGAAGGGGGCACCTCCGTCATCAGCCTGGCCGCTTCCGCCCCGCGGACCTTGGCGATGTCGTCCTGATACTTCAGCAGCACGCCCAGCGTCTCGTCCACATCGCCGGCGGTCAATTCGGTCTTGTTGAGGTAGCTCAGCGCCTGCGCCCAGTCGATGGTCTCGGCTACGCCCGGCAGCTTGAACAGTTCCTCGCCGCGCAGACGCTGAACGAAACCGACCACCTGCTCCGCCAGCCGGTCGGGCACGCCCGGCGCCTTCGCCGCCAGAATTGCCCGCTCGCGAGCCGGGTTCGGGTAATCTACCCAATGATACAGGCAGCGGCGGCGGATCGCGTCATGCACCTCCCGCGTGCGGTTGGAAGTCAGCACCACCACCGGACGGGTTGCCGCCCGGACCGTGCCATACTCCGGCACGGTGATCTGGAAATCGGCGAGCAGTTCCAGCAGGAACGCCTCGAACGGCTCGTCGGCGCGGTCGAGTTCGTCGATCAGCAGCACGGCGGGGGGCAGGTCGGGATCGACGGCGGACAGCAGCGGCCGGGCCTGGAGGAACTCGCGCGTGTAGATGTCGCGGCTGATCTCGTCGCGGTCGGTTTGCCCCGCTGCCTCGGCCAGCCGGATCGCCATCAACTGGCGGGCGTGGTCCCATTCGTAGGCGGCGGCCGACAGATCCATGCCATCATAGCATTGCAGCCGCACCAGACGCCGCTTCAGGCCGGCGGACAGGACCTTGGCGATCTCGGTCTTGCCGGTGCCCGGTTCGCCCTCAAGGAACAGCGGGCGCTGCATCGCCAGCGCCAGATGCACGGTCGTCGCCAGTTCCAGATCGGCGATGTAGCCGTTGTCGGACAGCAGCCTTGCGGTGTCGGCGACGGTCGCGGGCAATGCCGCCACTAGCGCATGCTTCCGAGCATCAGCAGAAGAATCAGGGCGTAGATACCGCCGCCGATCCAGACTGCCAGCGGATAGCCGAACGGCTCGCGTGGGATCAGCGCCCAGATCGAAATCGGCGGCGACGGCGTCAGAGCGGCCTTCGCGACCGCGACGGGCTCGGCCATGGTTCCGCTGGCGGCAGCCTCCGCGGCGCCGGGCGACATCGCCTGCACCTGGCTGCTGAAACGGTCGAAGAACAAATCCGCCATTTGCTTGGCGCTGGCATCGATCAGCCGGCCGCCCAATTGCGCCAGCTTGCCGCCGACCTGGGCGCTGACCGCATAGTTCAGCAGCGTGTCGGCACCGTCGTCGGTCAGTCCGACATTCGCACCGCCCTTGGCGAAGCCGGCGGCGCCCCCCTGCCCCTCCCCGCTGATCCGGTAACCGTTCGGCGGGTCGATCTCGGTAAGCTGGACCTTGCCCGAGAACCGCGCGGAGATGGGACCGACCTTGACGGATGCGGTGGCCTTCATCTGGTCGTCGGCCAGCTTCTCCAGACTCTCGCAGCCGGGGATGCTGGCTTTCAGCACGTCGGGGTTGTTGAGCGCCTCCCAGACGGTTTGACGTGGCGCGGGTATCCGCCGCTCGCCGGTCATTTCCATGCAAATATTACCTCTAGCTGCGTGCCGCCGACGTTACTGTCCGGGTCGCGGGCTGGCAACTGACGCTGGTTTCGGTTTCGGACATATATGTCAACGCGCGGGCGCTCCTGGCGTTCCGAGCGCTGGTTGCGGCGGCCTCGCGACCGGGTGTCCCCGTGTAACGAAGGAAAAATTAGGGTAACAGGGTCCGGCTTCTGCTTGTTGGCGCCCTTGGCGGTGCTTAATCCGGCTACGCAGAGCATCGCCAAGCCGAAATCGATTAAGGACTGACCCTTTATGGATGAACGTGTCCACACGGAAGCGAGGCCGGCCCCCGATACCGTGTCGCGCGTGACGCCGCCGCGGCACCGGCTGCGCTTGGGGTACTGGGTCCTCACCGGCCTGATCTTCGCCGGCCTGGCCGGGGGCGGATGGTATCTGTGGAACCAGCACGAAACCCGGACGGCGTCTCACATTGCGCCCGCCAGCCGGTTCGCCCAGGGCGCACCACAGCCAGTCGGTTTCGCTACGGTCGATACCGGCGACATCCGCATCATGCTGAACGAGTTGGGGACGGTGACCTCGCTCGATACGGTGACGGTGTACACGCAGATCAACGGCCAGTTGCAGGAGGTCGGGTTCAACGAGGGCCAGGTGGTCAAGAAGGGCGACTTCCTGGCCCAGATCGACCCGAGGCCTTACCAGGCTGCGCTGGAACAGGCGCAGGGAACGCTGGCGAAGGACCAGGGATTGCTGGCGCAGGCTCAGGCGGATTTGAAGCGATACCAGACGCTTGGGCGGCAGGACTCGATCGCGCAGCAGCAATTGGACGACCAGCGCTATCTGGTCCAGCAATACACCGGCACAGTGCAGACCGATCAGGGATCGGTGGACACTGCCAAATTGAACCTGGCGTACTGCCATATCATCTCGCCGATAGACGGGCAGGTCGGCCTGCGGCAGGTCGATCCGGGGAACTATGTCCAGACTTCCAGCGCCACCGGTGTGGTCGTGATCACGCAGATGCAGCCGATCTCGGTGCTGTTTTCGGTGCCGGAGGATAATCTCCCCGACATCATCCAGCGTGTGCGGGCGGGAGCGACGCTGACGATCGAGGCATACGACCGCGCCAACACAAGGCTACTCGCGACCGGGCAGCTTGGAACGATGGACAACCTGATCGACACGACCACGGGCACGCTGAAGCTGCGAGGGATTTTCGCCAACCCGGACGAGCTGCTGTATCCGAACCAGTTCGTGAACGCGCGTCTGCTGGTGAACACGATGCCGAACGCGGTGCGCGTGCCGGTGCCGGCGGTGCAGCGTGGCGAGCCGGGGACTTTTGTCTACCTGATCAACCCGAATAACACAGTGTCCGTGCGGCCGATCAAGGTTGGGCCGGTCGATGGAAACTATCAAGCGGTGCTGTCGGGCCTCAACCCGGGCGACAAGGTGGTCACCGATGGAACCGACCGGCTGCGCGACGGCGCGGCGGTGACGCTGGCGGGGCAGCAGGCCGGATCGCATCAGCAGACGGGCGCGTCGCAACCAGCGGGTCCAGCATCAACATCGCCGGCCAATCCGAACGGCCAGCACGAGCACCACCGCCAGCAGCAGGGGCAGTGATGCCGCTTTGGCCGGTTGGAATGGGGCGCGGTGGGCATCGTGCCGCCCTCGCAACGCGTCATGGCCCGGCTCGTCCGTGCCACCGCCGCCTGGACGCGCCGCGACGGGTGGCCCGGATGAGCCGGCCCGTGACGCCCGAGGGGCAAAGCGCCTTACCAACTGACCGCCGCCCCGCATGAGCCCGTCCCGCCCCTTCATCCTGCGGCCCGTCGCGACCACGCTGCTGATGGCCGCGATCATGCTGGTGGGCATCGTCGCCTATCGCTTCCTGCCGATCTCGGCACTGCCGGAGGTCGATTACCCGACCATCCAGGTGCAGACCTTCTATCCCGGCGCCAGCCCGGAGGTGATGACCTCGTCCGTCACCTCGCCGCTGGAGGTGCAGTTCGGCCAGATGCCGAGCCTGAACCAGATGTTCTCCACCAGTTCGGCCGGCGCGTCGCTGATCACCTTGCAATTCAGCCTCGACGTCAGCCTGGACGTGGCGGAGCAGGAGGTGCAGGCGGCGATCAACGCGGCCGGCAACCTGCTGCCGTCCGACCTGCCCGCGCCGCCGATCTACGCCAAGGTCAATCCGGCGGATGCGCCGATCCTGACCCTGGCGCTGACCTCGAAGACCCTGCCGCTGACGCAGGTCGAGGACATGGCGAACACGCGGCTGGCGCAGAAGATCTCGCAGCAGCCGGGCGTCGGACTGGTCAGCATCAGCGGCGGACAGCGGCCGGCGGTGCGGGTGCAGATCAATCCGCGCGCGCTGGCCGCCTACGGGCTGAACATCGACGACCTGCGCACCACGCTGGGCAATGCCAACGTCAATACGCCGAAGGGCAATTTCGACGGGCCGGCGCAGGCCACGACGATCAACGCCAACGACCAGATCATCGGATCCGCAGCAATACCTTGATCTGGTGATCGCCTACCGCAACGGCGCGCCGGTGCGCCTGAAGGACGTCGCGACCGTGGTGAATGGCGCGGAGAACACCAAGCTCGGCGCCTGGGCGAACACGACGCCGGCGGTGATCCTGAACGTGCAGCGCCAGCCGGGCGCCAACGTCATTCAGGTGGTCGACACCATCAAGCGGCTGCTGCCGCAGTTGCAGGCCACGCTGCCGTCCGCGGTCGATGTCGCGGTGCTGACCGACCGGACCATGACGATCCGCGCCTCGGTCTCCGACGTGGAGTTCGAGCTGGCGCTGGCGGTCGCGCTGGTGGTGGTGGTGATCTTCCTGTTCCTGCGCAACCTGCCGGCGACGATCATCCCCAGCCTGTCGGTGCCGCTGTCGCTGGTGGGCACGCTGGCGGTGATGTACCTGCTCGGGTTCAGCCTCGACAACCTGTCGCTGATGGCACTGACGATCTCCACCGGCTTCGTCGTGGACGATGCGATCGTCATGATCGAGAACATCGCCCGCTACGTCGAAGCCGGCGAGTCGCCGCTGGCCGCGGCGCTGAAGGGCAGCGAGCAGATCGGCTTCACCATCATCTCGCTGACGGTCTCGCTGATCGCGGTGCTGATCCCGCTGCTGTTCATGGGCGACGTGGTCGGGCGGCTGTTCCACGAGTTCGCCATCACCCTGGCGGTGACGATCGTGATCTCGGCGATCGTGTCGCTGACGCTGGTGCCGATGATGTGCGCCAAGCTGGTGCGGCATCGGCCCGATGCGGAGCGGAGCGCGCTTCGATCTGGCGGCGGAGCGCGGCTTCAACTGGATCATCGGCCGCTACGACAGGGCGCTGAACGTGGTGCTCGATCACCAGCCGCTGACGCTGCTGGTGGCTGTGATCACGATGGCGGTCACCGTCCTTCTCTACACCGTGGTGCCCAAGGGCTTTTTCCCGGTGCAGGACACCGGCGTGATCCAGGGCATCTCGGTCGCCGCGCAAAGCGCATCCTACGAGGCGATGGCGGAGCACCAGCAGGCGCTGGCGGCGGCGATCCTGAAAGATCCCGACGTCGCCAGCCTTAGTTCCTTCATCGGCGTGGACGGCAACAACACGACGCTGAACAGCGGCCGGTTCCTGATCAACCTGAAGCCGAAGGACGAACGCAGCCTGAACGCCACCGAGATTGCCCGCCGGCTGCAGCAGGAGACCGCCAATGTTCAGGGCGTATCGCTGTATTTGCAGCCGGTGCAGGATCTGACGATCGACGCGTCGGTCAGCCGCACGCAATACCAGTTCGTGCTGGAGAACCCGAACCTGTCGGCGTTCAACGAATGGGTGCCGAAGCTGCTGGCGGAGCTGAGTAAGTCGCCCGACCTGATCAACGTCGCCAGCGACCTGCAGCAGCAGGGCCTGACCGTCAACCTGGTGATCGACCGGGCAACCGCCGCGCGTTTCGGCATTACCCCGGCGACGGTCGACAACGCGCTGTACGACCTGTTCGGGCAGCGGATCATCTCGACCATCTACACGCAGTCGAACCAGTACCGCGTGATCATGGAGGCCGATCCGGCGTTGCAGACATCGCTGGACGCGCTGTCGGCGATCTATCTGCCGTCCTCCGCCTCCACCACCGGCCAGGTGCCGCTGAGTTCGATCGTGACAATCGTGCAAAAGCCGGGACCGCTGCAGATCAGCCATCTGGCGCAGTTTCCGGCCACGACGATCTCCTTCGATACCGCGCCGGGATCGTCGCTCGGCGCGGCCGTCGCGGCCGATGCCGTCAGGCGGAGAAGGACATCGACCTGCCGGAGAGTTTCGTTACCGCGTTCCAGGGCGCGGCGTCGGCGCTGGAGGCATCGCTGTCCAACGAATTGCTGCTGGTGCTGGCGGCGATCGTGACGATGTACATCGTGCTGGGCGTGCTGTACGAAAGTTTCATCCACCCGATCACCATCCTGTCCACGCTGCCCTCGGCCGGAGCAGGCGCGCTGGTGGCGCTGCTGATCGCCGGCGACAACATCGATGTCATCTCGATCATCGGCATCATCCTGCTGATCGGCATCGTCAAGAAGAACGCCATCATGATGATCGACTTCGCGCTGGTGGCGGAACGCGAAGAAGGCAAGCCGCCGCGCGAGGCGATCCACCAGGCGTGTCTGCTGCGCTTCCGGCCGATCCTGATGACGACGATGGCGGCGTTGCTGGGCGCGTTGCCGCTGATGCTGGGCACCGGGACCGGGTCGGAACTGCGCCGGCCGCTGGGTGTCGCGATCGTCGGCGGGATTGATCGTCAGCCAGGTGCTGACGCTGTTCACGACGCCGGTGATCTACCTGATGTTCGACCGGCTGGCGTGGCGGCTGGGCGGGAAGAAGCTGGCGAGCGGCGAGGCGGCACCGTGACGTGCTCCCCCCATGCGTCATGGCCCGGCTTGTCCAGGCCACCCCAGCCAGCGCGTGCCGCCATAGGTGGCCCGGACAAGCCCGGCCATGACGCGTGGCGGTGGAACACAAGGGCATGAACATCTCCGCCCCCTTCATCGCGCGTCCCGTCGCGACCACGCTGCTGACCATCGGCATCGCCCTGGCCGGGATCTTTGCCTTCTTCAAGCTGCCGGTCTCGCCGCTGCCGCAGGTCGATTTCCCGACCATCTCGGTCCAGGCGCAGCTTCCCGGCGCCAGCCCGGACACCGTCGCCACCAGCGTTGCCAGCCCGCTGGAGCGGCATCTCGGCCAGATCGCCGACGTGACCGAGATGACCTCGACCAGTTCCGTCGGGCAGGCGCGGATCGTGCTGCAATTCGGGCTGAACCGCGACATCAACGGCGCGGCGCGCGACGTGCAGGCGGCGATCAACGCGGCGCGGGCCGACCTGCCGACGAGCCTGCGCAGCAACCCGACCTATCGCAAGGTGAACCCGGCCGACGCGCCGGTGCTGATCCTGGCGCTGACCTCGGACACGCTGACGCGCGGACAGATGTACGACGCGGCGACCAACGTCTTGTCGCAGCGGCTGTCGCAGATCGACGGCATCGGCCAGGTCATCATCGGCGGCGCCGCGCTTGCCGGCGGTGCGGGTGGAGCTGAACCCGACAGCGCTGTTCAAATACGGCATCGGGCTGGAGGACGTGCGCGCCGCGCTGGCATCGGCCAACGCCAACAGTCCGAAGGGATCGATCGAGGCCGACACCCTGCACTACCAGCTTTACACCAACGACCAGGCCACGCACGCGGCGGACTACAAGCCGCTGGTCATCGCCTACCGCAATGGCGCCGCGGTGCGTCTGTCCGACGTGGCGGACGTGCAGGATTCGGTCGAGAACCTGCGCAATCTCGGCCTGTCGCAAGGCAAGCCGGCGGTGCTGGTGATCCTGTTCCGCCAGCCGGGCGCCAACATCATCGAGACCGTGGACTCGGTGAAGGCAGCGATCCCGCAACTGATGGCGGCGATGCCGGCGGACATGAACCTGTTGGTCGCCAACGATCGCACGACAACGATCCGCGCCAGCCTGCGGGACACGGAGAGGACGCTGGTTATCGCGGTGGGTCTGGTGACGCTGGTGGTGTTCCTGTTCCTGCGCAGCGCCCGGGCCACGCTGATTCCGGCGATCGCGGTGCCGGTTTCCATCATCGGCACGTTCGGGACGATGTATCTGCTCGGCTACAGCCTGGACAATCTCTCGCTGATGGCGCTGACCGTTGCCACCGGCTTCGTCGTCGATGACGCGATCGTCGTGCTGGAGAACATCTCCCGCCACATCGAGGACGGCATGCCGCGGGTTCAGGCCGCCTTGCTGGGCGCGCGGGAGGTCGGGTTCACCGTCATTTCCATCAGCGTGTCGCTGATCGCGGTGTTCCTGCCGATCCTGCTGATGGGCGGCATCGTCGGCCGCCTGTTCCGGGAGTTCGCGGTCACGCTGTCGCTGGCGATCATGGTGTCGCTGGCGATCTCGCTGACGACGACGCCGATGATGTGCGCGTTGATGCTGAAGCCCGCGAACAAGGCGTTGCCGAAGAAGCGGACGCTGTTCGATCGGGCGCAGTCGGCGTACGGCCGGTCTCTGCGCTGGTCGCTGCGCCATCCGGCACTGGTCATGGCCGTGCTGCTCGGCACCGTCGTGATGAATGTCGCGCTGTATGTGGTCGTGCCCAAGGGGTTCTTCCCGCAGCAGGACACCGGCCGCATGATCGGCAGCCTGCAGGCCGACCAGAGCATTTCGTTCCAGGCGATGCAGGGCAAGCTGACGCAAATGGCGCGCATCGTGCAGGACGATCCGGCCGTCCAAAGCGTCGTCGGCTTCACCGGTCAGGGCGGTGGAGGCGGTGCCGGTCAGACCAACACAGGCTCGGTTTACGTGGCGCTGAAGCCGCTGGCGCAGCGCGACGGGATCGACGCGATCATGACGCGGCTGCGACGGAAGCTGGCGGTCGTGCCCGGCGCCAGGCTGATCCTTATTCCGCTGCAGGACATCTCGACCGGCGGGCGGCAGAGCAGCGCCGCGTACCAATACACGCTGCAAGCCGACAGCGCTTCGGACCTGTATGAGTGGACGCCGAAGCTGGTCACGGCGCTGGAGCACGATCCGATACTGCGCGACGTGATCTCCGACCAGCAGCAGAAGGGGCTGGAGACCGAGCTCGTGATCGACCGCGCGACCGCCGGGCGGCTGGGCATCAACGCCAGCGAGATCGACAATACCTTGTACGACGCGTTCGGCCAGCGCCAGGTTTCGACCATCTACAGCGCGCAGAACCAGTATCATGTGGTCATGGAGGTGGCGCCGCGATACTGGCAAAGCCCGGAGACGCTGCGGGACGTCTACGTCAGCACCTCCGGCGGCAACGCCAGCGGGACGGAGACGTCGAACGCGGTGGTCGGAACCGTGGCGGCGTCAACCAAGACGACGGCAACGACGGCCGCGACGATCGCGCTCAGCTCCGCTCGCAATGCCGCGACGAATGCGTTGGCGAACGTCGGCAAGGGAACCGCGTCCTCCGGAGCCGCCGTCAGCACGAGCAAGGAGACGATGATCCCGTTGGCGTCCTTCACCACGTTCGGGCCGGGCAATACGGCGCTCGCGGTGAACCATCAGGGTCCGTTCGTCGCCAGCACGATCTCGTTCAATCTTGCCCCCGGCAAATCGCTGGGCGACGCCACCGCGGCGGTCGAACAGGCCATGCATGCGATCGGCATGCCCGCGTCCATACACGGATCATTCCAGGGAACTGCGCGAACCTTCCAGGAATCGCTCAGCACCATGCCAGTCCTGCTGCTGTCGGCCCTCGCGGCGATCTACATCGTGTTGGGAATCCTGTACGAGAGCTACATCCACCCGGTGACGATACTCTCGACTCTGCCGTCGGCGGGTATCGGAGCCATCCTGGGACTGATGCTGTTCAACATTGAATTCAGCCTGATCGCCGCGATTGGCGTCATCCTGCTGATCGGCATCGTCAAGAAGAATGCCATCCTGATGATCGACTTCGCCCTGGAAGCCGAACGCAAGGTCGGTCTGGCCCCGCGGGAGGCGATCTTCGAGGCGTGCCTCATGCGCTTCCGCCCGATCATGATGACCACCAGCGCCGCCATGCTCGGCGCGTTACCCTTGGCGCTGAGTTTCGGCGACGGAGGCGAATTGCGCCGGCCGCTGGGCATTTCCATTGTCGGCGGGCTGATGGTGAGCCAGGTACTGACGCTGTACACCACGCCGGTCGTGTACCTGTATTTGGACAGGTTCCGGCTATTCGCGAAACACCATTGGAATCGGGCCTTCCCCGGGTTGGCTGCGCCGGAGGCGGCTGAATGATGGCAACGGCGGCACTGCGAACCCGGCATTTTGTCTTTTCGTCACGCCCGGACGCCTCGCCATCATGGCCCGGCGGCTATTCGTCATGGCCCGGCTTGTCCGGGCCACCCGCGCGAGCACCTGCCGCGACAGGTGGCCCGGACAAGCCGGGCCATGAAGGTGAAAGAACCACGCGACAGCGCTTTGCCAGCAGGTCGATCGCGGTCGCTGTCCTTACGGTCGCCCTGACAGGCTGTATGGTCGGTCCCGACTACAGACGGCCCATCGCAACAACGCCGGTGGCCTTCAAGGAACTCCAAGGCTGGAAGATCAGCCACCCCGCGGATGCGGTGGACAAGGGCAACTGGTGGTCGGTGTACAACGACCCCGAACTTGACCGGCTGGAGCGCATGGTCGAGGTCTCCAACCAGACGATCAAGGTCTCCGAGGCGGAGTATCGCAACGCGGTCGCCCTGGTCGCCGAGGCTCGTGCCAACCTGTTTCCGACGGTTGGTCTCAGTCCGGGAGTCTCGCGCTTTGGCGGCGGGGGCGGCAGCGGCAGCAGCGTGCGCTCCAGCATCAATTCAGGCAATTCGTCCTTCAGTGGCGGAGGCCGCAGCGGCACGACATACAGCATCAGCGGGACCGTCGATTGGGTGCCGGACATCTGGGGCAGCGTGCGGCGGCAGATCGAGAGCAGCGTCTCCAACGCTCAGGTCAGTGCGGCCGATCTGGCGAATGCCAAGCTGTCGACGCAGGCGACACTCGCGACCGACTATTTTGACCTGCGCGCTGAGGACTCGCTGACGCAGTTGCTCACTGAGACCGTGGCGGCGTATCAAAGGGCTTTGCAGATCACCGAGAACCAGTATCGCGCGGGCACGACCGCCAGCACCGATTACGTCACTGCACTAGCACAACTGCAAACCACGCAGGCGCAACTCATCGCTGTCGGCGTGCAACGGGCGCAATACGAGCATGCCATCGCCATGCTGACCGGACACGCGCCGGCTGAGATCACGATTCCGCCCGCGCCTTTGGCCACCGATGTGCCGATCCTGCCGCCGGGGCTGCCGTCGGAATTGCTGGAGCGGCGCCCGGACATCGCTGCCGCGGAACGCGCTATGCAGCAGGAGAACGCGCTGATCGGCGTCGCTGTCGCCGCCTTCTATCCGACCATCTCGTTGTCAGCGCTGGGCGAATATGCAGGCAATCCGATCGGGCAGTTGTTCAATGTCGGCAACCAGATCTGGTCGCTGGGTGCGAGCGGCTCGGAGACGCTGTTCAATGGCGGACAGCGCACCGCGGCCGTGGCGGCGGCACGGGCGACGTACGACGCCTCGGTGGCGACCTACCGGCAAACCGTACTGACAGCGTTCCAGGGAGTGGAAGACGCGTTGTCGGAGCTTCGCATTCTGGAACTGCAAGCGCACGCCGAGGCCACGGCTGTGGCGTCAACCAGGCGGGCGGTGGATTCAACGCTGAATCAGTACAAGGCCGGCACGGTGCCGTATACCAGCGTCATCACCGAACAGACGCTGCTGCTCTCGAATCAGCAGTCGGCTCTGGCGGTTCAGCAAAGCCGGTTGGTCGCCAGTGTGGCCCTGATCGAGGCGCTTGGCGGTGGATGGTCAACCGGCGACCTGCCGTCGCGGATCGCAACGGAGAATCCGCTGGTGCCGTGATGGTCAGAACCGAAGCCGCACCCAGCGCGGGGTTCGCCTGGCGTAAGCGGCCCACTCGTCGCCAAATTGCGCGGCCAGATGCGACTCCTCCCGCCGTATCGCGAGCGCCCACACCGCCAGGACAGCCCCGGCGGCGGCCAGCAGTAGCCATGCACTGCTAAACAAGAAGGCGGCGCCGATCATCACCAGCGTGTTGCCGAGATAGATCGGATTGCGCGACAGCGCGAATGGCCCTGAGGTTACCAGCGCCGTCGCGGCCCGGTGCGGCAGGATATTGGCGCGGTGCCGGCGCAGCTCTCGCATCGCCGCCACGTCCAGCCCGATGCCCGCCGGGAGGACTGCGGCGCCGATGGCGCGAACCGCGATGCCGGTTGGCACCACACCGCCAAGCGGATGGATATATCCAAGGATCACCGCCGCCGCGACCGCTCCGGCGAAGATGATTGGAGGCCATGGAACGCTGTTTGGCCGTTCCCGTCGATCCGATGACACTGATAGCAGTCCGCTTTGGTTTCGACCCATCGAGTCTCGCTTCCCCGTCATGGCCCGGCTTGTCCGGGCCACCGCCGCCAGCACTTGCCGCGAAAGATGGCCCGGACAAGCCGGGCCATGACGGTTTATGACAAGAATCGCTCTCAACGCGGAGTGTATCACATGGTCCCCCGGCAAACCTGACGTCTTGGCGTTTCACGCGAACTATCCGCCAGCACGGTACTGCGCCCCCGGGAAGCTGCTCCATCAACCGCTGCGAACGCAACCATGCATCGATCAGCGCAGCAACGCCGCGAGAGCGTGCCGCATGGCGTCGAAGACCGGCGCCCAGTCGTTTCTTGTCGTTTGGCGGAACAGCCGCCAGGTCGGATACCAAGCGGTTGACGCGCCCTCCAGGCCCCAGCGCCAGTCCGGCACATGCTTCAGCGCCACCCATGCGGGCCGGCCGATGGCACCCGCGAGATGCGCGATGGCCGTATCCGGCGTGATGATCAGATCGAGAGTCTCCATCATCGCGGCGGTTTCCGCGAACGGTCGTAGTGCCTGACTGGCCTGATCGGTGAAATCCTCCACCGCCATGCCGCCGGGAAGCGTGCCCAGTTGCTCCGATCCGGAACCCACCTGCAAGCTGATCAACCGGACACCGGGCATCCGGGCGATTTCGGCAAACCGGGCAACCGGGAACGATCGACCCATCGCGACCGACGCGGCGCTACCCTGCCAGAAAATCCCGATACGATAACCATACGATCCGATACGCTGCCGCCACGCCGCCACGCGCTCCGGGTCGGCGTGCAAGTACGGCTTTTCTGCCGGGATCGTTCGAAGCGTCGTTTTGAAGGCCAGCGGCAGAGACATCAACGGGCAATGCAGGTCGTAACGATCCGGTACCGCCGTTTCGGACAGCAGCGTAATATCCGGACCGAGGCCTGCGAGCAGCGGCCTTAAGGGATCTTGCGCGGCCAACACGATCCTGGCTCCAAGCCCCGCGGCCAACGGCGCGTAGCGGCAGAACTGGATCATATCGCCCAGGAACAGTTCTGGATGGATGAACAGTGTCTTCCCGCTGATGTCCCGATCGCCGCGCCACAACGGTCGCGGCAACGAGCGGGAACCGCTCTGGCCGGAGCGGCGCGTCCGCCATTCGTAGTCCCGAAAACCGTCCTCGTATCGGCCGATCAGCAATCGCGTGAGGGCGCGGCCGAAATAGGCCTCGGCAAAATCGGCTCGCAGCATAATGGCCTGATCGAAACTGGCCAGCGCCGCCTGCGGTTGTTTCAGATCCGTCAGCGCATCGCCGCGGTTGCACCATGTGTCGGCGAAATCGTGCCGCAGCGCGAGCGCATGATCGAAGCTGATCAAAGCCTCGTCCGGGCGATCCAGGCGGAGCAACGCCGTGCCGCGATTGTGGTGCGCCTCCGCCAGATTGGGCTGAATCGAAATGGCACGATCGAGACTTGGCAACGCCTCTTCGAAGCGGCCTGACTCGTTCAGAATATGACCGCGTTGGTTATGCGCCTCGGCGAGACCGGGCTGCCAGGAGATCGCAGCGTCGCAACTGTCCAGCGCATCGGCAAAACGGCACAGCTTCGTCAGCAGGATGGCCTTGTTCAGCCGGGCCTCGGCGAAGCCAAGCGCGATTGCACGATCGAAGCTCGCCAGGGCCGCGTCATGTTGCCCCAGGCCCATCAGGGCAATGCCGAGGTTGGCGTGCGCCGGCGCCAAGCCCGCGTTGCGTTTGATAGAACGCGCGATCAGATCGGCGGCGCGCCGGAATTTGTTGCCGGCAAGTTCGATGATGCCGAGCAGGTAGAGTGCCTCGGCGTTGTCCGGCTTGCGTTGCAATACTTGCCGATAAACTTTGGCGGCATCGGCGTGCCGCCCCAGGCGATGCAGTTCGATACCGACCGAGAGGTCGCCCGGATCGACGGAAGCTGGGGTTCGCGGCCTCGCCACAGTGTCGAACTCTCCGTGCCGGCACCTCCAATGGACCGGCCACGATGGGGCAGCGCGTGACCGGTGTGCCTGTCGCGGCGGGTTTATGCGGTAAACCGTTACGCGGCAAGTTGGCACTCGCGGGCCGTCGGCCGGCGCGGGTACGGGCTGGAGCAACGGGACCAACCCTTCGCGATCGAATCCGCGCTGACAGCGGCTCTCGGACCGTACCGCCGTACCATGCCCCGGCCGAAAGTTCGGGCGTTCAGGTCCCGCTACCGGGCGTGAAGCAGTAAAAGCCTTTGTTCTCCGGATGTCGCGACCAGCAGGCGACAGGCTCCGGTATTGCCGAACCGTGGATCACCTTATCGTCCGGCACCTCGACATACGCGTCCGGGCCATTGGTCCAGCCGTGTCCATCGGGCGTCAGCTTGCTGATGAAGACCTCGTAGTGGCCGCCCGGGTTGATCCGCCAGCTATCGACCGGGCGGCAATCGGCCAGGCTGCAACAGGATACCTCGCCGCCCGGCTGCTTCATGTTGCGGACCTGCTCAGCATAGTCCCTCATGCGCAGTGCGTCGTCGGAGTCGGGCGGAGGCGGGGCGGCATGAACCTGGATTGCGATAAGCAGTGAAGCGGCAGCGGCAAATCGTGCGGCAATCATGATGAATGATCCGGCTAAACTTTGTGTCTCCGTCTCACGGTTTCGTGAGTTTGTGTGCAATGCAGCATAAGCCGGGGTCGCGTCAACAAAAGATTTCCAGTTTCGGCTAATATCTCCAGTTCTGCAACTTGTTACTGCGCAGCGCAGCGGTTTTGTTTCCTTTGTCCACGTTTGAGTGCTTGTGCGGATCATAATGGGCAGGTGGCTGGCTGTGCTCGTGCGCAGCCGGGCTAATCAGCCGTCGACCACGTCCCATCCGAAGTCGAGCAGTGGCCGCGCCGCCGCGAACCGCTCAAGCAATAACGACGTCAACCCCGGGCTACGCACCTCGGCATCGCTCAGCCTGTGCCGCGCGATCAGGTTGCGGTGCTTCAGGAAAGACTCGACCTCCGTCCCGCGCCCGCTCTCGCAACCACGCGGCAGACGTTTCGCTCCATCATCATCCGGCTCGATCGGCATGCCGGCCGCATCCAAGGCCTGCACAACTTCCAGGAACCGTGCGGACTCGGCGATGATCCGTTGGCGCAACCGGTCGAGCAGCGGGGGCTCGGGATGCCAGAACCCGGCGGCGGCGAAGCAGCCGCCCGGCTCGATGTGGATGTAGAACAGGCCGGGCGCCAGCTTCACTCCGGTGCGACTGAGCGAGGCGCCGCAGTGCGTCTTGTAAGGCCGCTTGTCCTTGGCAAAGCGAACGTCGCGATAGATGCGGAAGACCGCCTTCTCCGGCTCCCCCGTCAGCGGAAGCCCGAGGGCCGCGGCCCGGGTCAGCAGATCGGCGACGAGCGCCAGCATCGGACCGCGGACATGCGCCTCATAGTCCTCGCGCCGGGGCCTGAACCAGGCTGGATCGTTGTTGGCTGCAAGGTCACCCAGGAAGCGCAGGCCCGCTTCGGGGAACCCGGAGAAATTCGCCGGCGGGAGGCCGGCCGCTTGCCTGTGTATAGATGCCATGCCGCAAGCCTAACGCCCGAAGCGGTTCGGGTCAGTAGGGCACCGGCAGCCAGACCGCGCAAAAATTGCAAACCCGCCAAATCAGGGCATTCGGGCCGGATATGCATAGTCACAACCCCGGCGGCGTGCCAGAGCGGCTTGGTATCGTCAGAAAGGTGGGAAACGTCATGCGAAGTTTGGTGACCCGGCTCACCGGGATGTTCACTCTCGGTCTTCTGTTGACCGCTGCCGGATGGTTCGGCCCCTCGGCAAATGCCCAGCAACCGCAGCGAAAGCCTAACATCGTCGTCATCATGGGCGACGATATCGGCATGTGGAACATTGGCGCCTACCATCGCGGGATGATGGCCGGCAAGACGCCGAACCTCGATGCCATCGCTAAGGAAGGCATGCTGTTCACCGACTATTATGCCGAGGCGAGCTGCACGGCGGGCCGGGCGAATTTCATTACCGGAGAACTGCCAATCCGCACCGGCATGACCACGGTTGGCCAGGCAGGGGCGAAAATCGGCATTCCGGCGGAGGCGAGCACCATCGCCACCGCGCTGAAAGTCCAAGGCTATGCCACCGGCCAGTTCGGCAAGAACCATCTCGGCGACCTGAACGAATTTCTGCCGACGGTGCACGGATTCGATGAGTTTTTCGGCTACCTCTACCACCTCGACGCGATGGAAGACCCGGCGCATCCGAACTACCCGCAGGATCTGCTGAACGTTGTCGGCCCCCGCAACATGGTTCATAGCTGGGCGACGAACGTCGACGACCCGACGGTCATGCCGCGCTGGGGCAAAATCGGCAAGCAGCGCATCGAGGATGCCGGCACGCTCTATCCGAAGCGGATGGAGACCGTGGATAACGAAATCCGCGACCTCGCCATCGCCTTCATGGATAAGGCCAAGAAGGACGGCAAGCCGTTCTTCGTCTGGCTGAACCCGACGCGCATGCATATCGTCACGCATCTTTCGCCGAAGTACGAAGCGATGCGCAATGCAGAGAATGGCTGGTCGGAAGAAGAAGCCGGCATGGCGCAACTCGATGACGACGTCGGCCTGGTGATGAAGAAGATCAAGGATATGGGCGAGGACGATAACACCATCGTCCTGTTCACCACCGACAATGGCACCGAAGTCTTCACCTGGCCGGATGGCGGCCAAACGCCGTTCGCGCAGTCCAAGGGAACGGTGCTGGAGGGCGGCTTCCGGGTGCCGGCGCTGCTGCGCTGGCCGGGGCATGTGCCGGCTGATTCGGTGCAGAACGGCATCTTCTCGGGCATGGACTGGTATCCGACATTTCTCGATGCGGCGGGAAACCCGAACATTACCGAGCAGTTGCTCAAGGGCGTGAAACTCGGTGATACGACTTACAAGAACCATCTGGACGGCTATGACCAGATGGCCGCCATCACCGGCAAGGGGCCGTCCGCGCGGCACGAGATCTTCTATCTCGGCGAAAGCACCGTCGGCGCGCTGCGTCTGGACGACTACAAGTTCCGCTTCATCGATCAGCCGCAAGGCTGGCTGGGCGAAAAAACTCATCCCGACGTGCCATACATCACCAACCTGCGGCTCGATCCGTTCGAGCGCACGGGTTGGCCAAACAACGGCACGAAAGACGGGGCGCAGCAATACTTCGATTGGTTCAAGTACCAATTCTGGCGTTTCGTCTTCGTACAGCAGGTCATGGCCAAGGAGCTTCAGACCTTCCTCGACTTCCCGCCCATGCAGCGTGGCGCGAGCTTCAATCTGGATGCCATCAAGGCGGAAATGGCGAGGCGGATGGCCGAGGCTGAAAAGGCGTCCAAAGGCCCGAGCGACTGATCCGGCAGGCGGGTGGTTCGCCCGAGCCACCCGCCGGTTTGCCCGGCCGCGGTCCGCGTATCCCCTACCGGTTGAGCCCCCGCACCGCCTCAACCACGGCTTTTGTCACCTCTGTCGTCGTCGCGGTCCCGCCCAGATCGGGCGACAGGATACCCGCCGCGCAAACCTGCTCCACCGCCCGCATCAGCAAATCCGCCGCCGGCTTCTCGCCGAGATGCTCCAGCATCATCGCCCCGGTCCAGAATGTTCCCACCGGGTTGGCGATCCCCTTTCCGGTAATGTCGAACGCGCTGCCGTGGATCGGTTCGAACATCGACGGCCCCCGCCGCTCCGGATCGATATTTCCCGTCGGCGCGATGCCCAGCGACCCGGCCAGGGCCGCCGCCAGATCCGACAAGATGTCCGCGTGGAGGTTCGTCGCCACGACCGTATCGATCGTCCGGGGCTTGCGGACCATGCGCATCGTCATCGCATCGACCAGTTCCTTGTCCCACGTCACGTCCTTGTAGTCATGCGAGACCAGGGCCGCGATCTCATCCCAGAATACCATCCCGTGTCGCTGCGCGTTCGACTTCGTCACCACTGTCAGATGCCTGCGGGGCCGCGACCGGGCGATATCGAAGGCGAAGCGCATGATCCGCTCCACCCCGCGGCGCGTGAAGATCGCGGTCTCGGTCGCCACTTCCTCCGGCAGGCCGCGGTGGGTTCGGCCGCCCTGGCCGGCATATTCGCCTTCCGAGTTCTCCCGCACGATCACCCAGTCCAGGTCGCCCGGACCGATATCGCGCAGCGGCGAGGTCACGCCCGGCAGTATCCGCGTCGGACGCACATTGGCATACTGATCCAATCCCTGGCAGATCGGCAACCGCAAGCCCCACAGCGAGATGTGGTCAGGCACGTTGGGGTCACCAACCGCGCCGAAATAGATCGCGTCGGCGGTGCGCAACCAGGCCAAACCGTCCGCCGGCATATAGGTGCCATGCTTGCGATACCAGTTGGACCCCCAGTCGTAATGATCGACGATCAGTGAGAACCCGCCATCGCGCGAGGCCACCGCCTCCAGCACTTCCAACCCGGCGGCGATGACCTCCGGCCCGATGCCGTCGGCGGGGATAGAGGCGATGCGGTAGCTGCGGGTCATGGACGGCTCCTTCCTCTCGTTGACGCCTTTGGTAGCGCGGGTCGAGGCGCGAACCAAGCCGTGGCGAGGCGTGTGCCGGCATGATACAGTCCTGACCATGGTCCACTTCGGACATGCCGGCCGTAGAGGCGTATGCTCGAGGCGGGCACGCCCCATGTTCGGCAAGCAAGTCAGCAAGCTGCCAATTTTTGTTGCAATGCAGCATAACGATGCCCATACAGAGCGGAATACGATCAGCGCAACGCTGTCGCCCTCCGAAAGGGGTCATACTCATGCATTTCACCCTCCCGCATGTCATTCGCGACATTTTGGGCTTGTCCACGCCGCATGACGAGCACCTGCTCGCCGGGGCGGATGAGGAATCCGTCCAGGCGCTGGGCGTCAGCCAACCGGTCCTGTCGCAGTTTCAGCAGGACGTCGCGGTTCTATGCCCGGACCTCGTGCACGAGGCGCAGCTCGGCTTTTCGCGCAAGTAAGGCGGCTATTCCAGCCTGATACGTCCGGGGCCGCTGCCCGCGGCCTCGACCTCGCCTATAATCGACGCGGTCAGGCCCTCATCCAGCAGGGCTTGCAGACAGGCATCCGCCCGGCCCTCCGGTACGCCCAGCAGCAACCCGCCCGACGTCTGCGGATCGGCCAGCAACGCGATGTCGGGTTTGTCCGCGACATCCCCGAGCAGCCGCCGATTCTCCGGCGCCAAGGTGCTTTCGATCCCGTGTGACGCCAGCGCGCGGGCACCGGGCAGGGCCGGGATAGCCTCCAGCCGCAGCACCGCCGACATGCAGGACGCCCCCAGCATCTCCATCAAATGCCCGGCCAGCCCGAATCCGCTGACATCCGTCGCCGCCCGAGGACGGTGTGCCAGCGCGATCCGCGCTGCCGAGGCATTCGTCAGCCGCATCGACTCGATCGCAGCGATCAGCCATTGCGACCGCGCGTTCCCCCGCATGTGTCCCGCAAGCACGATCCCGGTGCCGATCGGCTTGGTCAGGATCAACTGGTCGCCGGGTTGCAGGCCGGACTTGCGCAGGATCTTGCCGGAATCGACCAGCCCGGTAACCGAGAATCCCAAAGCCGGCTCGGCCGCTTCTGCGCTGTGTCCGCCGACAAGCTCGCAGCCATCCGCTTGCAAAACCCCGGTCGCGCCGCACAGCATCGCCGACAGGTCCTCGCGCATCTTGCGGCCGATGGCGTAGGGGACCGAGGCGATTGCCAAGGCTGTCCACGGTGCGGCGCCCATGGCGTGCAGATCGGACAGCGCATGCGCCGCGGCGATCTGGCCGAACACGAACGGATCGTCCAGAAACGCCCGGAAATGATCGACCGATTGGACCAATAGCTTGCCGACAGGCGGTTTCAGTACCGCCGCGTCGTCCCGCGTCTCCATCAGGTCGGGGCTGTCACTTGGCGGCAGGGTCGCCAACGCCTGCGCCAGGACCTCGGCGCCGACCTTGGCGCCGCAGCCGCCGCAGCGCATCGGCGCGTCCGGATCTTCCGGCATCCGCATGTCGGAATACATGCTCATCCAGCGGCGATCGATGCGGTCCTTCAGCCAGCCGATCTTGCGGCCCTGGAGCGAGAAGCCGTTGCGCCAGGCGACGGCGCGGCCATGCCCGAGGCCCAGGATCGCCAAAGCGTCCCGCTGCGGGCGCCAGCGTTCCAGCGGGCGGGCGGTGGCAGCCCGCCGCAGGTTCTCCGCCAGCGGCGCCCCGGCGCGCACCGCCCAGACCCCCGCTTTCGGCCGCGGACTGCCCTCCAGCGTCGCGCAGTCGCCGGCGGCGAAGATAAACCTGTGGCTGATGCTGGACAGATCGTGGTTGACCAGGATGCAACCGGCACGGTCGCACGCGACGCCCGAGGCCGCCAATAAAGCCGGCCCTTGCACGCCCGTCGCCCACAGCGCCGTGGCTACGTCGAGATGGCTACCGTCCGACAACACGAGCCGTCCGGCTTCCAACGCCGTGGCGGTCACGCCGCAGACCAGTTGCACGCCGGCATCCAGCAAAGCCTGCCGCACGGCGCGGCGCGCCGATGCCGGTGCCTCGGGAATGGGGTCCGGAGACGCACAGACCAGCACCAGCCCCAACCGGCCGCCGAACCGGGCGGCTAGGGCGAGCGCCAGCTCGCTTCCGGCCGCGCCACCGCCGATGACGGCGATGCGCGACTCCGGCGGCAACCCGGTTTCCAGCCTGGTCAACTGCTCCAGGAACCGACCGATGGGCTTGACGCCGATGCCGGAGCCGGGGGGCACCGACGGCACACCACCAACGTCTATCGACAGCAGATCGAACCCGACCCCCGGCCGATCGGCGATCGCGACGATGCGGGCTTCGGCGTCGATGGCGGTAGCCTCGGCCAGGATCAGGCGCGCCTTCGCCACCGCGGCCAACGGCGCGAGGTCGATATGCGCCTGCTGGTGTGTATATTCGCCCCGCAGCAGGCCGGGTAGCATGCCGGAGTATGGCGTCTCCGGCTCCCGGCCGATCAGCGTCAGGCGCACCCCGGGTTCGGGTCGCATGGCGAATCGACGCAGCACCTCGAGATGCGCGTGACCGGCGCCGAGCAGGACGAGGTCGGTGTTCACCGGACGGGACGAATGCATGGCCGCACAGTATCCTGCCCGGGGCGAGTCGTCCCTCCGGCTGGATCACGGCTGCTTGAAAGCGGGCGATTGGCTATGGCGGGTTTGGGCGCTCGACCGGGGGGCAAGCGGCGCCGTGACCGAGCGGCCGAACCATCAGGACGCTGTCAACCCAGCGATCGTGCTTCCAGCCAATGGCCGGGAGCAAGCCGGCGTACCGAAACCCGAGCGCGGTATGCAGGCCGATGGACGACGCGTTGCCGCTGTCGCCGATGACCGCGACCATCAACCGGAAGCCGCTCGCCTCGCAGCGGTCGATCATCGCGCCCAGCAGTGCGCGGCCGGCGCCGGAGCCCGTCGCGCCCGGAGCAACGTAAATGGAGTCCTCGCAGGCGAACCGGTAGGCCGGGCGGGTGCGGTAGAGCGACGCATAGGCGTATCCGAGTAACGTGCCCGCATCGCCGATCGCGACCAGATAGGGAAAGCCGGACGCCAACACGGTCGCGCGCCGCCTGCGGATTTCCGCCTCGTCGGGCGCGTCCAGTTCGAAGCTGGCGAGGCCGTGCCGCACCCAGTGTCCGTAGATGCGCGTGATGGCGGGCACGTCCGCGTCGGTACTGTCACGCACCATGGCGTTCATCGCCGTGCCACCCGTCGCGCCAGCGCCATCACGTCGTTCTCCGCCCCGTCCGGCCGGCCGGCGACCATCCAACACGCCAGCAGCGCGACCGTATAGACACAGGCGCCCGTCGATGCCGCCTCTGCCAGCATGATCACGGTACGATCGTCAGACCACCCCAACCCGGTGAACGCCAGAACTCCGGCCATCGCGGCCGCCGCCACCACCGGCCGATAGACCTGCCGCGCCAGCCGGCGGGGGCTGACCCGGACGAGTCGCAAGGCGGTGGCAACCGTCAGTGCCTGTTCGAGTATGACAGCAATCGCTGCACCGGCGGCCGCTCCGGTCAGCCCGAAGGCAGGTATCAGCGCGGCCAGCATCATCACGCGCACCAAGGCCCCGCACAGGGTGATTCCGACCAGACGGCCCAGCCGGGCGTGAGCGCTGAGCAGCAACAAACTGAGGTGCCCGAACACCATGACGGTGAAGCTCAACGCCAGGATGCGCAGCACCTGCACGGCCTGGTCCCACCCCTCGCCGAATGCCAGCGCGACCAGCGGGGCCGCGACCAGCGACAGTCCCACACCGGCAGGCAGTGTCACAAGCGCAGCGGATCCGATCAGCCGCAGGAAGGTGTCCCCGACATCCGCGCTTTCGTGCCGGCCTGCCGCGAAACCGGAAAACGCGGCGCGGCCGAGCGGCTCGATCAGTTCGGTCGTCGGCAATGCCGCGATCTCCGCGCCGACGGAGTAGTAACCGACGGACGCTGTGCCCAGCAGCCGCCCCAAAAGCAGGCTGTCGCTGCGATCCCGCACCAGCACCGCGAGGCTGAGCAGCCAGGTCCAAAACGAGTAGCCCGCCAGGCCGTGCCACGCCTGTAGTGACAAGGATGGCCTGAAGGGATGCATGACGTAGCTCATGACCACGCGCAGCAGCCGGTTTACGGCCATCCCGGCCAGCATCGCCACGTAGGATCTCAGCAGCACGGCGACCGTAATCGAGGTGATGATGCCGCCCAGCTTGGGCAGCACCAGGATGGCGAATTCCCGGTCGAAGGCGAAATCGCGGCGGAACTGGACGATGCCGATATTCTCCAGATTTTCCAGGATCGGCATGCAGGCGACGAACAGCAGCACCGGCCCCAACCGGGCGTCGTCGAAGAACCCTGCCGCGGGGTAGGCAAAAGCGGCGACGAGGGCGGCAACCCCAAGGCCGCGCAGCAGGTTCAGCGTGAACGCGGTATCGTAGAAGCTGCGCCCCGGGCTGGCGGTGCGGATGACCGCCTCCTCGGTCCCTAGCGTCATCATGCCATCGATCGTCTGCATGAAGCTGGTGGACAACGCGATAATGCCGAAATCCGCCGGCTGGATCAGGCGCACCAGCACCAGCGTGCTGACCAGCCCCAGCACCCGGATGCCGAGCCGGCACGCCATCACCCATCCGGCGCCTCGGGCGGTGCGCAGCAGGAGGCTTTCGGCCGGACGGGTCTCTGACACCGGCCGGTTGTTATCATACCGTCTCAGTCGGAGACAGCGAATCTGGACGCCCCGCCAAAACCGGGTCACGATGCGGCATGAGCATCGTGATGCATGACCTCGCGGGCGCTGACCCTGATGTGCGGTTCAGCCCCTATTGCTGGCGGATCCGCTTCGCCTTGGCTCACAAGGGACTGGCGATGGAGACCTTGCCGTGGCGGTTCAGCGAGACCGAGGCGATCGCGTTCTCCGGTCAGGGCAAGGTGCCGGTGATCCGCGACGGCGAGACAGTCGTCTCCGATAGCTGGTCGATCGCGGAATACCTGGAGAATCGGCATCCCACTCCCGGGCTCTTTGGCGGAGCCGTGGGCAAAGCGCACGCACAGTTCGTCAACGCCTGGGCGGATGGAGTCCTCGTCGGCGGCATCGTGCGATTCATCGTCCGCGACCTGTTGGATGTCATCGACCCGAAAGACCGCGACTATTTCCGCTCCAGCCGCGAGGCGCGGTTCGGCGCCAGCCTGGAAGCGGTCCAGGCCGGACGGGACGATCGGCTGGCGGCGTTCCGCGATCTGCTGCTGCCGATCCGGCTGGTGCTGCGGCGGCAGGACTGGCTCGGGGGCGCCGCGCCGAGCTACGCGGATCACATCATCGCCGGGACGCTGATGTGGCCGCGCTGCGCCAGCCGGTTCGTTTTGCTGGAAGACGGCGATCCGGTCGCCGGCTGGTTCGATCGCATGCTGGACCTGTATGGCGGCCTCGGCCGGGCGGCCAAGCGCGCCTGACGCCATTTAGGCGACGTCCAACCTGTTTCATCCGGCGGCTCACTCTAACCGTCATGGCCCGGCTCGTCCGGGCCACCTGTTGCGGCACGTGCTGGCGGGAGTGGCCCGGACCGGGCCCTGACGGAACAAAATCGACCGCCCGATTCGCTTATTCTTGGGCGTTGCCTTACGACCCGATCATATGCAGCACGATGTTGCGCACCTGAGGCTCGGTGCGATGCTCAAACAGATAGATCGCCTGCCAGGTTCCCAAAAGCGGCTTACCGTTCTGCACCGGGATCGACAGATTTGTCTGCGTCAGCGCCGCCTTGATATGCGCCGGCATGTCGTCCGGGCCCTCGACATCGTGCCGGTAGCGGTTTCCCTCCGGCGCCACGCCGCGGAAAAAGTCCGTCAAGTCCGCACGCACGTCCGGATCGGCGTTCTCCTGAACGATCAACGAGGCCGAGGTGTGACGGCACCACACCGTCAATAAGCCCATCCCGATGCCTTGTTGTCCCACCCAATGGCGGATCGGACGGGTGATATCATGCAGGCCCTGTCCGCCAGTGCCGACCTGAAGCGTATGCAGGGCCTGTTTCATGCGGTCACTCCCGTTACTCCGGCTGCTCCGCCTTGTGCGCCAGCAAAGCCATCAAACGCCGATCGCGCCATTCCTGCCGGACGGGCTGCATGTTGGCGGGAAGTTCCGACCGGCGCGCGGCATGCAGGCGATCCACTAACGCCTTGTCCCAGTCGAGTGGTTCCATCTGCCGCTGCATCCTCGCGTATAGTTCGCCATAACGGTTGCAATAGTCTGCGAGGCCGCCGGGCGCGTTCAGGTCGATCGTCTCCAACGGGCCCATGAAGCTCCAGCGCAAGCCCAGCCCGTGCTTCACCAGCGCGTCCAGATCGGTTGGCGAAATGACATCGTTGGCGAGCAGCCGAAACGCCTCCGCTATCAGCGCGCCTTGCAGCCGGTTCAGTGCGAAGCCGTCGATCTCCTTGTTGACCGTCGCGGGGACCTGGCCAGCCTGTTCCATGATCCCCCGCGTGCGCCCGGTCACCGCCGGATCGGTCCAGGGCGAGGGGCAGATCTCGACCAGCGGGATCAGGTACGGCGGGTTGACCGGATGCGCGACCAGGCACCGGTGGCGGGTCTTCAAATGTTCGGTGAAGGCACTGGCCGGGATGCCGGAGGATGACGAGGCGATGATCGTATCCGGCCGGGCGGCGCGCTCCAGCTCGGTGAACAAAGTGGACTTGACGTCGACGCGCTCCGGGCCGTTCTCCTGGATGTACTCGGCATCGCGCACCGCTTCCCAAAGCGATTGCATCGGCTGGATGCGCGCGAGCACGATATCCGGCTCGTCCGCCAGCAGTCCCGCCGCCCGCAATTCCGGCAGCCGATCGGCGATGAAGGTTTTGGCAAGCGTGGTTTGCAGCGGGAACTGGTCCCAGAGTTGGACGTGAAACCCGGCGCGGGCGAACACGATGGACCAGGCGCGGCCGATAAGCCCGGCTCCGATAACGGCGACGTTGGTCATGGCGACTCCTCCTCGCGCCGGGAATGCCACGCGGCGCGGACCCGGGCAACCGCTTGCACGACCGGTTGAGCAGCGTCACTTTCCCCGCTTCGGACGCATGAGGAGGCAGGCATGACCCGGGTGGCGGTGCTGGACGACTGGCAGGGCGTGGCGCGTGGCGCGGCCGACTGGACTCCGCTCGAGGCGCGGGCCGAGGTTGTGTTCTTCGCCGATGCCTTTGGCGATGCGGATGATGCCGCCGCGAAACTGGCGGATTTCGAGATCGTCCTGTCGATGCGGGAGCGGACTCCCCTGCCCGGCTCGCTGATCGACCGGTTGCCGAAGCTGCGGATGCTGGGGATGACCGGGGCGCGGAACCTGTCGCTGGATACGGCGGCCTGCACGGTGCGGGGCGTGGTGGTGTGCAACACGCAAGGCGGCGGAATGGCGGACTCGGCGACGGCTGAGCTGGCGCTTGGGCTGCTGATCAGCGCTGCGCGCGGGCTGGCGGCGGGCGACGCGGTGATACGGGCTGGCGGATTCCAGATGGGGGTGCCGGTCGGGATCGGGCTGGCGGGGAAGACGCTGGGCGTGCTCGGGCTGGGGCGGCTGGGCGGCTACATGGCGGCGTATGCCAAGGGGCTGCGGATGCACGTGATCGCATGGAGTCCGAACCTGACGGCTGAACGGGCCGAGTCGGCCGGGGCGCGGCTGGTGTCGAAGGACGAACTGATGACGACGGCGGATGCGATCACCATTCACATGGTGCTGTCGGATCGCAGCCGTGGTCTGGTGGGGGCGGCGGATATCGCCCGGATGAAGCCGGGGGCGATCCTGGTGAATACCTCGCGCGGGCCGATCGTGGATGAGGCGGCGCTGCTGGCGGCGCTGCACGCGGGGAAGATCGTTGCGGCGCTGGATGTATATGACCGGGAGCCGCTGCCCGCGGACCATCCGCTGCGCAGCGCGCCGAATACGGTGCTGAGCCCGCATCTGGGGTATTGCGTGAAGGAGACGTGGGACTCGTTCTATCCACAGATGATCGAGAACGCGGTGGCGTTTTTGGACGGCAAGCCGGTGCGGGTGGTCAATCCGGAGGTGTTGCGGGGGTAAGGCGGAACATGAATCCGGGGTCAACCCGCCCCGGTTCGGCCTCCGGGAGGCCGGGGTGAAGCTATCCACCGGTCACGGGCGGAAAAAACGCCACCTCGTCGCCCGGCCGCACCGGAGCTGAAGATTCGCTAAATTCCTGATTGACCGAGCATCGCACCGACCGCCGGTTCTGGAACGCGGACGCGTGGCGTGCCCCCCGGGCGGAAAGACAATCGACAAGGTCCGCGACGGTCTCGACCCCGTCGGGCAGCATCATTTCCTCATGCGAGACGCCAATGCGCTCCCGCAGCCAGGCGAAATACAGGATCGTTATCGGCTTGTTCATGCCCACCCATATCGGTTCGGCCGCCTGCCGCGCCAACATCGGCGGCACGGCCGCCGGCCGTCACTTCGGAGTAGGAATCGTCTCGATCCGGCCATCGGCGTGGATCACCGTGCTGGTCCCGTTGCCGTTCGGCACGACGATGGACTGTCCGCCGCCCGGCGTAGTGGTGGTCTGATAGCCCGGGCCGCCGCCGGTCGTGACCGATGGTCCGCTCGGGGTCTGAATAACCTGTCCTCCGGGCACCCGCCCCGGCGGGGCTGCCGGCGGCGCGGCGTAGCTGGACAATGGCGGTGCCGGATTGAGTGGCGGCAGGCCGGGCTGGCTGTTGCCCGGCGGTGTGGAACTGCCGTTGCTCGGATTGGGCGATGGTGAAGGCATGGTTCCGCGATTCAGCGGCGAACCGGGCACCGGTTGCTCCGGCTGCGGGGTCAGATTGCCCTGAGTCTCCAGGTCCTCCAGCGTCGGGGCGGGCGGCAATGGTCCGGGCCAGATATCCCCCGGTTCCGTGGTGATTGGCTCGACGACGCCGGAGTGCCCCAACACGAGGTTGACGTTTTCGCTGTCGGCGACAGGTGCATTCGGGTTGTAGCCGCCGGTCAGCGGCGGGTTCCACCAGGTATTGTAACCACAGCCCCCAAGGGTCAGCACGAAGCTGAGCAGAGCGATTCGACGCATCAAGACAGGCTCCCCGGCGGGTGTAAGGGCGGTTGAGGACGCGGCGGACTATGCTCTTAAGCCCCCGGGCACCTCAAGCGCGTGTTAGCACGGCCGGGCGAACCCGCCTATGTTCCGAATTTTAGATGCCGACGGGGCACGGCGGTTGTGCTGGCGCCCGTCTCACTCCAGGCCGAGCAACTCTCGCTTCAACTGCGGGGTCGGCGGAGACGGACCCAGGAACGTGCGCAGCAGGACCCGGGCGAAGTTCGTATCGGTGATATCGCCCATTGGCTTGCCGTTGAGGGTCAGAACCGCACCCCGGGACGTGAACACGATAGTGCTCTCGTCCCCGGCGTGCACCGCCGGCACCTGAGAGACGAACCGTTCGACGTCCTGCGGGTTCACATAGCACTCCGGGGGGCGGCAGTTGTTGGCGAACCCGTTGCGCCAGGACTTGTGGGCTTGCTCCGCGTCAACATCGCGCAGGAAGCGGATCTCGAGCACCTTCGGCTCGGGTGAGTTCAGAATGGATTCGGCATTGTCGCTGCGCTGCGGCAGGTACAAGCCCGCAACATAGATCTTGATCCTGAGGAAAGAATATGTGCGCAAGCCGATACCATTGAGATACAATGGCTTGCCGTCCAGTTGTCGCGTGTCTGGCAGGGTGACGCCGGCCAATTCGGCCGCCCGGCTTGTTGACCACGGAATCGCCACGAGGGCCGCCAAGGCCAGACCGCGGGCGAAAGCTGCTATTCCAGCGCCGCGCTCTTGGCGCCGGCCGAACTCAGGTATCCACATTCTGGTATTATGTATGCGGTTTTTGCCCTGCGAAGCCAGAGTATGACCGGTTATTTCGGCTAGTTGCGCAACTTTTAGCTAGCTTTCGGGATCGGATGCGGGGACCGGTCAGTAGCATGTTGCAATTGTGCCACAGATCTTGTGTTAGCGATAACAATTTGCTGCGTCGCAGCAATTCCTGCTTGCAAGCCGCCGGATCGAAGCCCATTCTCCGTTTCGCAGACCGCGCTTAGGCGCACTGCTTTCTTGGACGTTTCCTCCCTAAACTTCGGCGGTGCCCTCGGGCACCGCCGTTTTTTTGTTTCCGATTGACGTCCGGACAGGTGAGGCAAGCCGATGCAGCAATCCTTCCCGCAATCAGACCACTGTGACGGGCAGCGTTTCTTCAACCCGGGCCGCCGCGCGGAGTCCCGCGGGCTGCTTCAGGTGCTTCGGTGGCGGATGGGTGGACAGCGCGCCCGTTGGACCCGGCCGGCGGCCGGACCGGTTTATGCGCCTCCGCCTTTGGAGGTCGATCCCGGCAGCGTTGCTATCAGCTTCATCAACCACGCGAGTTTCCTGATCCGTCTGCCTGGCGCGGTCGTATTGACCGATCCGATCTTCAGCCGCCGCTGCTCGCCCGTATCCTGGGTGGGACCGGCACGGGCGCGGGATGCGGGAATTTCCCTGGCTGACCTTCCGCGCCCGGACGTGGTGCTGGTCTCGCACAATCATTACGATCACATGGATCTGCCCAGCCTGCTTGAGCTCCAGCAACGTCACGCGCCGCGATTCGTCACGACACTCGGGAATGCAAGGACACTTGCCCGGCTTGGCATAACCGCGACCGAGTGCGACTGGTGGCAGGAGGTTTCACACGGTGCGATCCGCATCACGGCGACGCCCGCGCGTCATTTCTCGGCACGCACGCCGTTCGACCGCAATCGCACCCTATGGGCCGGCTTCATGATCGGTTGCGCCTCCGGGCAGGTGCTGTTCGCGGGCAACTCGGCGGCCGGACAGCATTGGCACGACATTGCAGCGCGACTCGGGCCTCCGGACGTCGCATTGCTGCCGATCGGCGCGTATGAGCCGCGATGGTTCATGGCGGCCGCGCACATGAACCCGGAGGAAGCCGTGCAGGCGCATCTGGCTTTGGGTGCCCGCCGATCGGCGGGGATGCACTTCGGCACGTTCCAATTGACCGATGAGGCGATGGATGCCCCCCTCGAAGCGCTGGCCGCGGCGCGGCGGGAGGCCGGAATCAGCCCGGACGTGTTCACGACGCAGGGCTTCGGCGAAACACGGATCTACGACCTCGCCGCTTGGAGTCACCCTGCGTCCTCGGCCGAGCAGGCTGGTCAAGGGCTGTCGTAAGCCGTGTCACCCGCCGGCCACCCGCTTTCCGCCGGTTCCGGCGGATCAACAAGCAAGGATGCGGCCGATAGTGCGATCAGCGCGAGCACGATCAGGACCGCCTTCTCCACGACACACTCCTTATCATGTGGCCAAGGTCTTACTCAGAAAGCGAGAGAAGCGGCTGGCATCGCGGACAGGATGGGGCCGGCGCAGGGCATGAGGTCGATCAAGACGGCCATGACGATTGTCATGAGGCGGTTTTTCATCGCGAACTCCGGTCCGGTTTGCTGCGGATATTCGGAGTATGATTTCGACTCGTCCGGGACGCTGTGACCTGCGCCACTTTTCTTCTTGTTGTCGCCCCGCTTTGGCGCCTCGCGAAACGCGGCGTGGTCCATGCGCGGGATTCCCGCACCGCGTGTAGTGCGACGAAATCCTCCGCGCGGCTTGACCCTGATCAATGACCCATAGGAGGCGAGTTTGGCAGACTGCGCCGGATGCCTGGAGGATTCCGCTCATGACCATAACCGCGGCCGATATCATGACCTCGCCGGTCGTCGCCGTGTCGCCGCAAACCAGCATGGCCGAAATCGCGGCGTTGCTTGCGAGCAAGCATATCAGTGCCGTTCCGGTCTGCACCGCCGATAACACGCTGGTTGGCGTCGTCAGCGAAGGTGACATTCTCAAGCCGTTCCGCGAGTCGGTCAGGGTGCAACGCGACTGGTGGCTCGGCGTCATCGCCGAGGGCGAACAACTGCCGCAAGACTTCCTGGACTACATCCGGCAGGACACGCGCACCGCCGAAGATGTCATGATTCACCACGTGTACGCGGTCGAGCCGGAAACCACCCTGCCGGAGATCGCGGAACTGATGGTGAAGCACCGGATCAAGCGCGTGCCCGTCCTGGTCGATGGCCGCGTCGTCGGCGTCGTCAGCCGATCGGATCTGGTCGCGGCCATCTCCCGCGCGCCGGGAATGTTGGTGTAATGTCGCGCTTCAAAAGCGCTCTCCAGGATCGTTGGGGATCAGGAGACTTAAAATGTCGAACCGAAGCTTGGGAGATGTCGTCAAACGGGAAAAGCCGGTAACGCTGCCGGAGACCGCAACTGTTCAGTCGGCGTGCCGCACGATGCGCGACGAACGTGTCGGTGCCGTGCTGGTCACCGGGCCGGACGGCCGCCTGACCGGATTGTTCACGGGTCGTGATGCTGTGGCCCGCGTCGTCGCCGAGGCGCTCGACCCGAAAACAACTTTGTTGCGCACTGTGATGACCCTGGAACCGGATGCTTTGCGCCCGAGCGGGGATGCAATGGACGCTTTGCGCATGATGCAGGATGGCGGCTACCGCCATCTGCCCGTGGTCGACGGCAAGCGCATCGTCGGGATTGTCTCGCGCGGGGACTTCACCTGCCGGGAGAGTGCCCGGCTCGATGACGAGACCGGGTTCTGGGAAATCATGTAGCGACAGCCCCGCCGGCACGCCCGTGGTCAGACGGCCACAGCATGCCGGCCCGCAGCCGGATCGAGATACGCATCGAACTCGCTGGCCACCTTGCGAACCAGGTTGCGGGATTCCTCGGGCACCGTGATGACGCCGTCCTCGACCCGGGCCAGCCCGTCGGCGATCAAAGGCTTCAGTCCATCCATCTCCTTGTCCAGCCAACCAGCATCGAAGCCATGCTGGCGGATCACCGCCGGAACATCGGCGCGCAGATTGCACATTAGCCGCTCGATGATATCGCCGCGCAGATCATCGTCGGGCGTGAAGGCGACGCCGCGCGCGGTCGCGAGGTTGCCGGCCTCGATCCGGTCGCCCCAATCCTTGATCCCCGCCGCATTCTGCACGTATCCCTGCGGCAACCGCCCGATGGACGACGCACCGAGGCCGATCAGCGCGTCGGCCGGGTCGTCCGTGTAGCCCTGGAAATTGCGCCGCAACTGCCCGGACCGTTGCGCCACCGCCAGCGGGTCGTTCGGCCTGGCATAGTGGTCGAGGCCGATGCGCTGGTAGCCGGCACGCTGGAGTGCGTCGCCAATGGTCTGCTCCTGCCGCAGCCGCTCATCCGAGCCGGGCAGCGTGGACTCCTCGATCACCCGCTGGTGCTTCATCATCCCCGGTACGTGGGCATAGCCGAACACGGCGATGCGGGCCGGGTCCAGGGTCAGCACATCCGCGACCGTGGACTCGCAGGTCTCCGCCGTCTCGAACGGCAGGCCATAGAGCAGATCGACGTTCAGATCCCGCAGGCCGGCGCCGCGCAGCAGATTGGCGCTGGCTTGCGTCTTTTCCAGCGACTGGATGCGGCCGACGGCTTCCTGCACCGCCGTTTCGAAGCTTTGGACGCCGAGGCTGGCGCGGGTCACGCCACCCTCGCAGATCGCCGCAGCCATTTCCGGGGTCAACCGCCGCGGGTCGATCTCGATCGCGATCTCGGCGTCCGGCTCGATGGCGAAGCGCTGCTTCAGGCGCGACATGACCGCGACAAACAACTCCGGCCCGACGATCGACGGCGTGCCGCCGCCCCAATGGATGTGGGCTACCCGATGACTGCCGATCAGCTCGGCGACATGGTCGATTTCGCGCTCAAGCAGCCCGACATACTTTTCGACCGGTGCGCGGTGCCGGGTGATGCTGGTGTGGCAGCCGCAATACCAGCACAGGGTCTCGCAAAACGGCACATGCAGATAGAGCGACAGCTTTGACCCGTTCGGCACTGCCTTCAGCCAGTCGCGATACGACAGCGGCCCGACGGCGGCCGAGAAATGCGGCGCCGTGGGGTAGCTGGTGTAACGCGGAATGCGCTCGTTCAGGTATTTCTTAATCGCGCTGTCCGTCATCGGTGCCACTCTGTTTCCCGTGATTTTCATTGATGGCTGGGCGGTCCCGCGGCGTCCTTGATCCGGATCAATTCGCGAGGTTTGAGCAGCACCTATTGGATGGGTCTGATTGATGGCGAGTGATCTGACATGGGGCTGCTCCACCTCGACGCGCTTCGAAATGCGACCGTTACGACAGACCCTTTCACCTTCACCGTCGTTCCCGGCTTCGTTCAACCCGAGCCAGCGGCCGCGATACGCAGGGACTTCCCGGACATCGCCTATGCCGGCTTGTTGCCGGTCGAGGCTACGAATCCCGGTCCGCGCTTCGCCGAACTGATCGAGGAGCTGCAAAGCGACGCGGTGGCGAGGGTGTTTTCGGATAAGTTCGGCATCGATCTTGTCGGTCGCGCGACCATGATCACGGTACGCGGTCGCTGCGCCGAGCGGGACGGGCGTATCCATACCGACAGCGAGTCGAAGGTGGTCACCGCGCTGCTGTATTTTAACGAGACCTGGGAAGCGGCTGGAGGGCGCCTGCGGCTGCTGCGCGGGCCGGACGATCTGCAGGACATGATCGCCGAGGTGCCGCCGGACTCCGGAACGCTGATAGCCTTCCGGCGCTCCGACAAGTCGTTCCACGGGCATGAGCCGTATGTCGGGGTGCGCCGCTACGTCATGATCAACTGGATGGCCAGCACCTTCGCGGCGAAACGCGAACTGCTGCGGCACCGGGTTTCCGCGACCGCCAAGCGCGCCTTCGCGCCCACCGCGACCGCGTAGGATCCCGAGGCATGTCCGGTGCTGATCCGGTGGCGGCTCGGTTCTTGTCCTGCCTCGATCGCTCGGAGGCCGCGACCTATCCGTATCGGCACTGGCTGCTCGACCGTGTTCTGCCGGAGGATACCTGCGCGGCGATTGATGCCTTGCCGGTGACTCCCCCGGCAATCGGCGACACCAGGGGCAAGCGGGAGACGCATAACAGTTCGCGCCTTTTCTTCGGGGCGGAGCAGCGGGCGCTGCATCCGGTCTGCGCTGCGCTGGCCTCGGCGCTGCAAAGCGATGCGGTGACGCGGCGGCTGGAAAGCCTCTGCGGCGCGGCGCTGGCGGGCAGTTTCCTGCGGATCGAATACTGTCTCGATACCGATGGTTTCTGGCTGGAGCCGCATACCGACATCGGCGCCAAGCTGTTTACGATGCTGGTGTATTTGTCGGAGGAGCCCGGTTCCGAGGCCTGGGGGACGGATATACTCGAAGCGCCGAACAAGTTGGTTGCTACAACGCCCCATGTCCGTAACGGCGGTCTGATATTCGTACCCGCCGCCGACACTTGGCACGGGTTCCACCGGCGGCAGATTATTGGGGTGCGGCGGTCGCTGATCGTGAATTACGTGAAGCCGGAGTGGCGGTCGCGGCATGAGTTGGCGTTCCCGGAGCGGCCGGTATTGGAATAGTCCAGGTATGAAGCCCCACGAAGGCTCTGGCCTGCCCATTTTATTGACGTCGCTGCGCCGTCTGCCCATGCTCTGTGCACGAGGAATCTTGCCGACGCGGAACTGACTGAGATTGCGCGCAGGGCGACGTCGCAGGTTGCTGGCCATGCCAGGTCAATCGTCGTCGAACAGGATCCGGTTGGCCGCCCCATCCAGATCGTCGTACTGCCCCGTCCGCAACGACCACAAGAACGCCGCCAGCCCGACCGCAGCGATCATCAGGCTGACCGCCAACAGAAACAGAATGATCGTCATGCGTCCGTCCTTCCGTGTAAGCGCAGGCTGTTCGCCATCACCAGCAAGGACGAACTCGACATCGCCGCCGCCGCGAGCCAAGGGGTGACCCAGCCGGAAGCCGCCAGGGGCACCATAATGACATTATACCCGATCGACAGCATCAGGTTCTGTCGCATCACCGAACGCGAGCGCCGCGCCGTCTCCAGTGCCACAGCGACCGGCCTCAGCTTCGCGCCCTGGAAAACAAGATCGGCCACGGTCTGGCTGACATCCGCCGCCGTGGACGGCGATGCCGACACCGAGGCCGCGGCAAGGGCCGGGCTGTCGTTCAATCCATCGCCAACCATCAGCACGCGGCGGCCGTCCGATCCAAACCCTTCGATCAGCCGCACCTTGTCGACCGGCGAGCACCCTGCCCGCCAATCTTCAATCCCGAGCGCCTCGGCGACTCGCTCGACCTGCTCCGGCCGATCGCCGGATACCAGCTTGAGGCTCAGGCCCATGGCCCGGAGGCGGCCGACAGTCTCCACCGCATCCACGCGCAGGCGCTCGTCGAAGCCGAAGCGAATGGGCGCGGTCCCGGGGCGAGCCAGCCACAGTTCCGGTCCCGCCGCCGCATCGTCCGTTCCGCCGCAGAACAATCGGCTGCCCAGGCGCACCTCGCCCGCCGGCGTCATGCGGCTCAGCCCCTGCCCCGGGTGCTCGGTCACGCCTTCCGCCGGAGCCACACGCCCGGCGGCAGACACCAGCGAGCGGGCCAAGGGATGCCGGCTGCACGCCGCCATCGCCGCCCCCTCCGCCAGGGCGGCGAGGTCACGAGCCTCCGCCAGGCCGAGAAGCGGCTCGGTCAGCGTGCCGGTTTTGTCGAATACCACGGTATCGACCTCGGCCAGACGCTCCAGCGCCGTCGGCGATTTCAGCAGCACCCCGCTGCGAAATAGCCGCCCGGTTGCGATCACCTGCACCGCGGGCACCGCCAACGCCAGCGCGCATGGACATGTAATGATCAGCACGGAGGTCGCCGTCAGCAGCGCCTGACCAGCCGGCAGCCCGGCGACGAAGAACCACCAAAGAAATGTCCCCAACGCACAGACGTGCACCGCAGGCGCGTACTGCCGGGCCACCCGGTCGGCCAGCACCACGAAGCGGCCGCGCCGTGCCTCCGCTGCCTCGATCAGCCGCACGCATTCGGCCAGCAACGTCGAACCGCCGGTCGCCGTTGCACGCACCGTCAGCGAGGCCCCGAGGTTCAGCGTGCCGGCATAGACCGCTGTGCCCGGCTCGGCACGCACCGGCAGGCTTTCGCCGGTGACGAGGCTGGCATCCAGCATCCCGCCGCCGCTCTCGACAACGCCGTCAACGCCGATGCGTTCGCCGGTTGCCACTAACACCGCGTCGCCTTCCGCCACCTGTTCCTGGCCGCATCGCCGGACCGTCCCGTCCTTTTGCAGCACGGCGACATCGGTCATGCGCAACGTCAGCAACTGCTCCGCCGTCGCCCGCGCCCGTCCGCGTGCGCGATGGTCAAGCACGCGGCCGACCAGCAGGAAGAACAGCAAGGTGACGGCGGAATCGAAATAGGTGTGATCGCCTCCCTGGATCGTCCGTATAAGGCTCATGCCGGTCACCAGCAGAACCCCGATGCTGATCGGCACATCCATGTTCGTGCGCCGCTGCCGCAACGCCGCGAACGCCGAGCTGAAGAACGGCCGCCCGGCATAGGCCACCGCCGGCATGGCGATCAGCGCCGACACCCAGTGCAGCATCGCTTCCGTCGCCGGGCCGATATGGCCGAGCACGCCTGTCTGGCCGGCCCAGATGCCGACCGACATCAGCATCACATTACCGGCGGCAAATCCGGCGACGGCGAGGCAGCGCAGCAGCATCCGCCCTTTGCTGTCCTGCGCCGCGTTCAGCGCCGACATCTCGAACGGCACCAGCCGATAGCCCAACGCCTCGATCCCCGCCACCAGCCGATCGGCGTCGGCTGCCGGGCCCCGCCAGGCGAGATGCAGGCGGCGGGTCGTCATGTTGACCCGGCCCGCCGTGACGCCGGGTTGCTTCGCCAGCACGGACTCGATCAGCCACACGCAGGCGCCGCATTGCAGCCCGTCCACGGCAAGTGTCAGTTCATGCTCGCCATCCGGCCGCGATACGACGTGCCTCGCCAGATCCCATCGCCCCGCCGGCTCGGGGCGCAATGCGCGCGCGTCGGCGCCCAACAGTCGCTGCTGGTAATACCGTCCGAGGCCTAGCCCCTGGATGATCCCGAACGCCGCCTCGCACCCGGGGCAGCAGAATCGCCGATCGGCTTGGGCGGGCAGACCGCAATGTGCGCAGACTGTAGAGGCAGCCTCGGCCGAACCGGGCGGCAACGCGACAGTCGTGCTCATCGCGTCATTTTACGACGACGCGCCGGGTTGTCGTGTAGCGGTTGTCACCGGAGGTGACCGTCATCATGAGATCCCATTGGCCGAACCCCAGCGGCGCATCGGTCTGGTACTGCGTGTGGTCAAGCGTACGGAAGGCCAACGGGGTCACTTGCGGCGGACCCAGGGGCCGTTCAGCGTGCGCGTCGATCGCCACCGCCGGCAGCGCCGCGCCCAGCCGATCGGCCAGCTTCAGGAGCGGATGGCCGGCGTCATCGACCGCGACCTCGACCTGCCAGCCGAGTGCCGCCTGTTTGGCGTACGTCGCCAGCACCTTGTCGTAGCTGTTGCTGAGATCGAAGCCGTCGGTGCCGGCGGCCCCGGGGAAGGTGTCGATTGCCGCATAAATGAAGTAGCCGTTCACGGCGAACACCACGCCCATCGCCACGAACAGGCCATGCGGAAACCAGCGGTAGGCGCTTCTGTCCATTGTGTCAGCCTTTCCTGTTCCGGGGCGTTCAGCCGGCGTAGCCGGACGGGCCCATGAAGATCGAGTGGTACACCGTCTGCGCGCCGGTCGTGGTGTCGCGCAGGATGAAGTCGATGGGCTGCGAGCCGTCGCTCAGATGCGCCGGCCGTGCGGTCACCAGCAGGCGGAAGGTTTCAATCCCGTCGGACGAACCCAGCAGGCGCAGCACCGGCGCAGGTGTCGGGTCGCCCTCGGCGATGGCCATGCCGGCCCCCGGCAGGCCGCCGACGCTCAGGTCGAACGCGCCGTTGACCTGCGACTTGTTGACGATCTTCAGCGTATAGCCGTTGCGGATGCTGCCGTCGGCCAGCGGCACGAACAGCGGTGCGCGGTCGCGCAGCACCGAAAGTGCCAACGTGGAGCGCGTCAGCAGGGCCGTGCTGAGCGCGATAACGGCGACCGTCAGCGCTGTGACGTAAATCAGCGTCCGTGGCCGGAAGAAGCGGATCGCCTCATGCGTGCCGGCCTTCTTGGCCGCCTGCCGCGCCAGCGTGTCCCAGGTGATCAGGCCCTTGGCCTGACCGGTGCGCTGCATCACATGGTCGCAGGCGTCCATGCAGAGGCCACAGTTGATGCATTCCAACTGGATGCCGTCGCGGATGTCGATGCCGGTCGGGCACGCGGTGACGCAGACGCCGCAATCGACACAGTCGCCGACACCCGTCACGCCCTCGCCGCGCTTGCCGCGCGCCCGAGGCTCGCCGCGCCAACTCTGATAGGTGACGGTGAAGCTCTGGTCGTCCAGCATCGCGGACTGGAACCGTGGCCAGGGGCACATATAGGTGCAGACCTGTTCTCGCGCCCATCCCGCCAGCACATACGTCGTCAGGGTGAACAGCCCGGTGAAGAAATAGACCTGCTTCGCCGCGTCCCCGGTCCAGAAATCGACGCTGACGGTCGGCGCGTCGGTGAAATACATGATCCAGGCGCCGCCGGTCCAGAAGGCGATGGTCAGCCAGATGCCGTGCTTGAGGAACTTCTTCCAAATGGTATCGGCGGTCAGCGGCGCCGCGTCGCGCTGCATACGCTCGTTGCGGTCGCCTTCGATCTCCTTCTCGATCCACATGAACAGATCGGTCCACACGGTCTGCGGACAGGTATAGCCGCACCAGACCCGGCCCACGAGGCTGGTCACCAGGAACAGCGCCACCGCGGCCATGATCAGGATGCCGGCCAGCAGCCAGATGTCCTGCGGCCAAAGCTCAAGATTGAAAAAATAAAACCGCTCGGTCGAGATATCGAGCAACACTGCCTGGTTGGGCTGGTTGGGTCCGCGATACCAGCGGACCCAAGGCAGCACATAGTAAATCACCAGGCACGCGATCAGCACAGCCCACTTGATTTGCCGCATCCGCCCACGCACGGTCTTCGGATAGACTTTGACCCGGTTGGCGTAGAGATCGTGTTGCACCGCCTCCTGGTTGTCCTGGAGGCGGCGGTCAATCTTGCTGATTCGCGACACGGATGGCTCCTACTCGCCGCCGCCCAGGGAGTGGACATACAGCGTGACGGCTTTGATCGTAGCCGGACTCAGCCGGGCATTCCAGTTCGGCATCACACCCTGGCGGGGCAGCGTTACTTGCGAGACGATGGTCTCGCGGGCATCCCCGTAGAGGTGAATCCGGCTGTTCAGCCTCGGCGCGCCAACCATGCGGTTGCCCTCGCCGTTCTCGCCGTGGCAGGCGATGCAGTTGTCGGCGAAGATTTTCGCTCCGGCTGAAACGTCCTCGCCCGGCTTGGCATGGCCGTAGAACGTGGCCCAGACGAAGTCAGCGACCTGCTGGACCTCTTCCGGCTTCAGCAGCCCGTCGGCGCCGAAATGCGGCATCGCGCTGTTGCGGGCATCGGGATCGCCGCTGCGGATGCCGTGAGTGACGGTCTGCTGGATGTCGTCCAGCGTGCCGCCCCACAGCCAGGCACCGGCCGCCAGCGCCGGATAGCCGATATGGCCGCCGCCGCCCGCCCCGTGACAGGGCTGGCAATTTTCCGCGAAGGTGATGCGTCCGTCGGTCAAGGCCACTTCCAGCAGCGCCGGATCGGCCTTGATGTCGGCGAACGACATGGCGCCGATCTTGTCCATCGATACCTTGCGGATCGCGGCGAGCTTGGCGACTTCCTCATCGACCATCTTGCGCTGCGAGTAGCCCAGCAACCCGTGCCAATAGCCCGGCCCGTACGGGATGGACGGGTACAGCAGGAACATCCCGAAAGCGAAGGCGATGCAGGCGTAGAAGGTCCACAGCCACCATTTCGGCAGCGGCGTATCCAGCTCCTTGATGCCGTCCCACTCATGACCGGTCGTGTCTCGGCCGGAAACGGCATCCTTTTCGATCTTGGTTGGCACTACACGTCATCCTCAAACGGAATACGGCCTTGCTTCTCGATCTCGGCCTTGCGGCCGGGCCAGTAGGTGGCGGCGACGATCACCACGAACATCAGCGTCATCACCACGACGGAGTAATGTTCAAGCCACTGGATCCAACTCATTGCCGGAGCCTTTCCGTGTTGGTGTCGGCAAAGTTCACCAGCGTGCCGAGCATCTGGAGATAGGCGACCACAGCGTCAGCCTCGGTGACGACCTTTCCGTTGCCGGACGCTTCGTTGGCCTTCGGATAACGCTTCAGCAGCGCCGTGTTATCCGCCGCCGGGTCCGCCTGCGCCAGCAGATCGGCCTTGGCGTTGTCGATATCCTCCTGCGTGTACGGGACGCCGAGCGTGCGCAGGGTGCTCATGCGCTCCTTGATGTCGTCGATCTGCAGCGGCGTCTCACCCAGGAACGCGTAATGTGGCATCAGCGATTCCGGCACCAGCGACTGGGCGTTCCTCAGATGCGCGTAGTGCCAGTCGTTGGAGTACTTGTTGCCCACCCGTGCGAGATCCGGACCGATACGCTTCGATCCCCACTGGAACGGATGGTCATACATGCTTTCGGCCGCGATCGAGTAGTGGCCGTAACGTTCGACTTCATCCCGCAGGGTGCGGATCTGTTGGCTGTGACAGAGATAACAGCCTTCACGCACGTAGATGTCCCGTCCCCGCAGCTCCAGCGGCGAGTAGGGACGCATGCCCTCGACATGCTCGACCGTAGTTTCGATCGTGAACAATGGCACGATCTCGACGATGCCGCCGATGGAGATCGTCAGCAGCGAGCCGATGAGCAGGAGAAGGGCGTTCTTCTCGAACCAGTCGTGTCGAATGAACATTGTCTTATTCTCCCGCCACGGCGAAGCCGCCCAACGGAGCCGAACCGACGCGCGGCTGCTCGGTCGTGGGGCTGATGACGGTCATTCTCAGGTTGTAAGCCATGATCAGGCCCCCGATCAGGAAGAACACCCCGCCAATCATGCGGATCACCATGAACGGATGGATAGCGATGACCGATTCGACGAAGGAGGACCTGGAGGAAGCCGAACTTGTCGTAGGCGCGCCACATCAGCCCTTCCATGATGCCCGCGACCCACATCGACACGATGTAGAAGACGATGCCCAGAGTGGCGATCCAGTAGTGCCACGACGCCAGACGGTTGGAATACAGAGCGCGGCGGCCCCACAGCACGGGCACCAGGTAGTACAACGCTCCGAACGAGATGAATGCGACCCAGCCGAGCGCACCGGAGTGGACGTGGCCGATTGTCCAGTCGGTATAGTGCGACAGCGAGTTAACCTCGCGGATCGACATTACCGGTCCCTCGAAGGTGGACATGCCGTAGAAACCGACGGCGGTGACCGAGAAGCGCAGGCCAGGATCGGTCCGAAGCTTATCCCAGGCCCCGGACAAGGTCATGATACCATTGATCATGCCGCCCCAGGACGGCATCCACAGCATGATGGAAAAAGCCATGCCAAGGGTCTGCGTCCAGTCCGGCAGGGAGGTCCAATGCAGGTGGTGCGGACCAGCCCAGATATACATGAAGATCAGCGTCCAGAAGTGGACGATTGACAAACGGTAAGAATAGACCGGCCGTCCGGCCGCCTTCGGAATGAAGTAGTACATCATGCCCAGGAAGCCCGCGGTCAGGAAGAACCCGACGGCGTTGTGGCCATACCACCACTGCACCAGCGCATCCTGCACGCCGGAGTACGCGCCATAGCTCTTGGCGGAAAACCAGGAAATCGGCAGCGCCGCGTTGTTGACCACATGCAGCACGGCGATGGTGACGATAAACGCCAGGTAAAACCAGTTGGCGACGTAGATGTGCGGTTCCGTCCGCTTCATCAGCGTGCCGAGGAACACCAGCAGGTAGAAGACCCAGACGATGGTCAGCCACAGGTCGAGGTGCCACTCGGGTTCCGCGTATTCGCGGCCTTGGCTGTAGCCCATCACATAGCTCAGGGCAGCCATCACGATGAAGAACTGGTAGCCCCAGAAGATGAAGTTCGCCAGCGCCGCGCCGCCCCACAAGCGTGTGTGGCAGGTCCGCTGTACGACATAGAACGACGTGCCGAGTAGCGCCGAACCGCCGAACGCGAACACCGCCGCCGAGGTGTGGACCGGGCGCAACCGGCCGAAATTGGTGAAAGACAAACCGAGGTTGAGGGAGGGCCAGGCCAGCTCCGAGGCGATATAGACGCCAAGGCCGAAAGCGATGATGGCCCAGAAGACGGCGGCGATGACGAATTTCTTCACCACCTCGTCGTTGTAATTGACCGGCCTCGCGGCCAGGGCGGTATCAGACATGGGTGCCTTCCCGAGCTGCGGCGCGCACCGTGTCTACCTTATTGTAGTGACGCCGTATGAGGTTGAAGTTGAAGGCGACAGCGAAACCGGCCAGGCTGATCCCGAACAGGAACATCTCGCTATCCGCGGCGCCGGCAACCAGAAACAGGCCGACAACGCCGAACGCGGCGACCATCGTCCCGACCAACAGGCTTGAAACGCTTTCCATCTACCCTCTCCAGAATCGCGGCCACAAATTGCTGCGACGCACGCGTATTAACATTGATTTATGTCAACGCCATACACCATAGCGACTAGTAGCGCTTGATAATGATGAATGAACTCCATTGGCTGGGCGCGCTCTGCGCCTCCGAACCCGTGCTGCGAGGCGGCTTGCTTGTCGGCCTGTTCCTTGCCGGCGTGGCCGGAAGCGTGGTGCATTGCGCGCCGATGTGCGGGGCATTCGTGCTCGGTCAGGTGTCGGAGCGTATGGCGCGGCTGCCGGAGGCCCGGCTTTGCGAATGGCAGCGTATCGAAAATGGCATGCTCCTGCCGTATCACATCGGCCGGCTGACAACCTATTCCGCTCTCGGTGCGGCCGCCGCTGGCTCGGCCAGCCTGTTCGGGCGTTCGCTGTGGTTCAGGCCCCTTTCCGCGGCCTTGCTGGCCTTGGCGGCCGTGCTGTTCCTGACGCTGGCGGTGCGACGGATTTGGCCGCCGGTAGCGTGGTTCGACCGGGCACCGCGGTTCTGGGGGCGTATGCTGGGCCGCGCCACGCGGCCGATCCCACGCGGCACGGCTGGCGGGGAGTTTCTGTTCGGGATCGCACTCGGTTTCCTGCCGTGCGGATTTCTCTACGCGGCGCTGGCTGCCGCGGCAGCCTCCGGGCGGCCGGTGATGGGAGCCGCGGCGATGCTCGCGTTCGGCCTTGGGACGGTGCCCAGCCTGATGGTCGTCGGAATCGCGGGGCACGCCGCCGGACGTCGCTGGCACCGCAGCGTCGCGGTCGCCGGGCCGGTGCTGATGGCGCTCAACGCCATGCTGCTGCTGGCCGTGGCCTGGCAGCGCATGGCGTAGCAAGGCGGTTAGAACCGGTAGCCGATGCCGGCACCGATGACCAGCGGGTCAACCGCGTCATGAGCCTTCACTGTGATACCAAGCGCGTCGATATGCGCGTCGGCGTTCAAGAAGATCTGCTTAATGTCAAAGTTGGCGAACCAGTGACCGGTGAAGTTATAGTCAAAACCAATTTGTAGAGCCGGACCGACGTTATTGCCGATGGTGTAGTGCGTCACCGGCGGGTTGGCGGGATTCGTGGCGTACCAGAAGGCCACGGTCACGCCTGCGCCGACGTAGGGGCTGAATGCCGAGTGCGGCATGAAGTGATACTGCAACGTCAGCGTCGGCGGCAGGACCCAGGCGCTGCCGACATCAAAGCTTCCGACCGCTGTGCTATTTGCCTTAATATCATGTCGGGTCGACGCGGCGATCAGTTCAAGTGCAAGATGATCCGAGAGAAAGTAGGAGAAGTCCACCTCCGGCGCCGCCTGGGCGGTTGCCGAGACATGACCGCCGATGACGGAAATCGAGCTGGAGTTGTCTTCCGGGATCACACCGATAGCGCGAGCGCGGATCATGAACGTGCCGGCTTCCTTGCCGACCAAAGGCTGGTTCATGTCAAGCGGACTTTGGGCAAAGGCAGCGGGCCCGATTGCAACGGCGGCCAATGCCGTAGCGGCGAACAGCAGTTTTTTCATAATTTCTCCTCGCGCGGTCGGCATGGATCTCCGTCGCGTCAATACAAACGCCCGGATAGCTCCGGACGCCGCCAAGAACAATTTTGTCCTGTCAACAGCGTTGACGCAGATCAACTCCCCACGCATCGTGGAGGCCACGTGACAGAAATGTCACAATTCAGTCAGACGTCTGTGTGCACGTCGCCTTCAGGCACAAGCAGGCTGAGCCGCGACAAATCGGCCGTCGTATGTCCGTCACCATCGACCGAGACGGCATCGGCGAAGCGCATCCCGAACCGGATATGCTGAACCGAGTAGTCCTTCATGTCCTGCACCGACGCGCTCAGGACATGATCGCGTGCCTCGACAGTCAGGAACAGTCTTGCATCCGCCTTGATCAAGGCGTCAGCGTCATGGCCGTGCAGCGGGCTGGTCTCGCCAATGATATGTATCAGCGTCCACGGCATGATAAACACCGGCAAATGCGACTGCTGCAGCGTCAATTCGCGAATCCGCCGGAAAAATGTCCCCTCGGCGGTGCGCTCCGCGATCAGAGTGAAAAGACGAACTTCCGCGTTGTTCATCATCGTCAGCCGCCCGTTCGCCAGCCGCACCATCAGTGCCGGGCGGCCGTTGTGGGTGGTGATGACCGCATCGTCCGAGTAGACGATCCTTGCCTTTGGCCGCGAAAACCGCACGAACAGCAGCCCGGTGACGATCGCGGTGAATGCCATGCCGGTGACGATCTCCACCGCGGAGATGACGTGGCCGTACAGCGTCACCGGCGCCATTACGCCATAGCCGACCGTCGCCAGGGTTTCGATACTGAAGAAGAAAGCGTCGCTGAAGGCGCCGGGCCTCGCGTTGGCGATGGCGCTGCCCCCCAGCATGTAGAGCAACGCGAAACCCATGTTGATCGCCAACCAGCAGCCGAGCATGGCGACGGCGAAAGCCGGCCAGGACAGGCTGACTGCCAAATGGTAAGGATCGCGAAGATCGAAACGCGGAACGCCCAGTTTCGCCAGGCCGAATTCCGCCCGTCCGATGGGAATTGGCCTGGGCTGACCGTGTCGCTTCGGGATCTCCATGCCGCGAGCTTTAACCCATGCCCCCGATTAAGCCAGCCGGCGCCCGGCTTCGGGCAGCCCGGACCGCTACTCCACGCTCCACCCGCCATCGACCGCCAAACTATGCCCGGTAATGAAGGCCGAGGCGTCGCTGGCCAGGAAGATCACGCCCCCCGCCATGTCGCGCGGCGTACCGAACCGTCCCAGCGGCGTGCGCTCCAACGACCGTGTGCCGTGCACATCGTGGCCGAGGAAACCGTGGGTCAGTTCGGTATCTACCCAGCCCGGCGCCAGCGCGTTCACCCGAACCTTACGCTTGGCCCAGTCAAGCGCCAGCGCCTTGGTGAACAACTCGGCGCCGCCCTTCGAAGCGCAATACGACGTGGACCGCAGCAGACCGCCGCGCCCGGCTATGGAGGTGATATTGATCACCGATCCGCCCTCGCCAATGGCGCCCCCGACGTATTTGCAGCACAGGAACAGGCCGGTGAGGTTGATGTTGATGATGTCGTTCCATTCCTCCAGCGTGGTCTTCTCGATCGTCTTCAGGATCGGGTTCACCCCGGCGTTGTTCACCAGCACGTCGATGCGCTTGTACCGCGCCAGCACTGCGTCGCGCAGCGCGATCACGTCGGCTTCCTTCGAGACATCCGCGGGTTGGGCGAACGCCTGCTCGCCGATGCCGGCGGCAGTTGCTTCCAGCCTGGAGCGGGTGCGGCCGGCCAATACGACGGTGGCGCCGTGGCTTGCCAGCCCCTCGGCGATGCCGCGGCCGATACCGCTGCCAGCGCCGGTGACGATGCAGATCTTGCCGGTCAGGTCGAAATCGTCGTTCACCAATTGGCTCCGTTGCGGGCGATGCGTTGCGCCAGGCTCCAGCGATGCACCTCGGACGGACCGTCGTAGATGCGGAAGCCGCGGACTTCGTTGAAGATGCGGGCGACAAGGGTTTCGCCGGTGACGCCCTGGCCGCCGAGGACCTGCACGCAACGATCGACCACGCGCCAGACCGCTTCCGAGACGAACACCTTGGTCATCGACGATTCGGTGGTGCCGCGCGATCCCTGGTCCAGCGTCCAGGCGGTGTGCATGATCGACAGGCGGCTCATGCGGATGTCAAGCTCGTTGTCGGCCAGCATGAAGCCGACACCCTCATGGCCGATCAGCTTCGAGCCGAACACCTCGCGCCGCATGGCGTAGTCGCTGGCGATCTGGTGGGCGCGCCGGGCGGCGCCGAGCCAGCGCATGCAATGCGTCAGCCGTGCCGGGGCCAGCCGGACCTGGGCGTAGCGGAAGCCCTTCCCCGGTTCGCCGAGGATATCGCTGGCCGGCACGCGGACGTCGTTGAATCGCATCACCGCGTGGCCGCCGGCGAAGGCGGTATCCAGGCTGTCCATCGTGCGGACGATCTCGATGCCCGGCGTGTCCATGTCGGCGAGGAACATCGTTGCGTTGCCGTCGTCGTCCTTCGCCATGATGATGGCGAAAGCGGCTCCCTCGGCGCCGGTGATGAACCATTTGTCGCCGTTGATGACGTAGTGGTTTCCGTCCTTCCGCGCCGTCGTCTTCAGTGCCGCGGGATCCGAGCCGGCGCCGGGTGCCGGTTCGGTCATGCAGAAGCAGGAGCGGGTCGCACCGGAGGCGAGCGGGCGCAGCCAACGGTCCTTCTGTTCGCCCGAAGCAACGGCTTCGAGCAGGTGCATGTTGCCTTCGTCGGGAGCGAATACATGCATCGCTACGGGACCGAGCAGCGAATAGCCGGATTCCTCCAACACCACGGCCTTGCCGACATGCGACAACCCGAGGCCGCCGTATTCGACGCCGACATGCGGCGCGACCAAACCCTCGGCGGCGGCCAGAGCCACCAGTTCGCGGCGGAATTCCTCCGTCGGGCCGTGCCTGGTCTGGCGGCTGTCGCCTTCCAGCGGAATGATCTTGTCGTGGATGAAAGCCCGCGTGCGCTGCTGCAGTTCGAGCAGTTCCGGGGTCAGGGAGAAATCCATCAGAATGCGCGTCCTTGGGCGATTTCACGGGTGAATTCGAGGATGCCGGTGCCGATGCCGGTCAGCGGCGCGTAACGAGGCTCCTGCGTGACGCCGGAGCGGTAGCGCAGGCCAAGCTGCAGGAAGATGACGGCCAGTTTGTACATGGCCAGCACGCGGTGGAACAGGAAGTCGGACATGTCGCGCCCGGAAATCCTGGCGTATTCCGCGACGGCCTCCTGGCGCGAGCACAGGCACGCCTCGACCGCCGGCATTTGCTCCATGTCGTGCATCGGCTGCGGATCGTCGGCGTGAACCCAGTACGTCAGCAGCGTGGCGAAGTCGAACAGCGGGTCACCGCGGGTGCCTTGGTCCCAATCCACGACGGCCCTCGGAGAGAAATCGTGCGGGTCGAGGATGATGTTGTTCAGCTTGAAGTCATTATGCAGCAGCGCCGGTGGCCCCTCGGGCACGATGTTGCGCTCCAACCAGGTGCCGACGTCGTTGTGCAGTTTCTCGGTGCGGTCTTCCATCGCGGCCAGTCCGCGCTTGCGCCAGCCGGAGACGCCGCGTGCCAGGAAGCCCTCCGGCCGGCCGAGGTCGTCGAGACCGACGGCCTTGGTATCCACGGCGTGGATGGCGGCGATGGTCTCCAGCAGCACATGCGATAGCCGCGCGCCGATCTCGGGGCGGTGGGCGAGGTCCGGTGGCAGGTGCTCGCGGATGACCAGGCCGGGGCGGTATTCGATGATCTGGAAGCGCTGGCCGATGACCGCCGGATCGTCACAGAGATGCAGGCCGCGGGCGATGAACGGCAGCGCGTCCGGAAGGCGGGACAGGATGCGGAACTCCCGCGCCATGTCGTAGGCTCCGGCGGGCAGTTCGCCCATCGGCGGACGGCGTAGCACGGCGGGCTTGCCATCAAGATGGATCAGGTAGTTCAGGTTGGCCAGGCCGCCGGCGAACTGGCGCGGCGGCGGTTCGGCATCCAGGCGGTGTCCGTGGGCAGCGAGATGGGTGCGGACGGCGTCCCAGTTCAGAGGCACGCTCTCGGCGGCGGACCGCAGGCCGGTTTCGGGTGGCACGCTTCCTCCTGTCGGTGCTTTCGCCGGGCGGAATCAATACAGCAGCGCGCGCAGGACGCAACCAAGGTCCTCAGCCCTCACCCGGGGCCGGAAGCGCCGCGTCCGCGTAAACGTCCGCGAGCGCGCGGCATCTGGCTCTCTTTCCATGTGAGGAACGGCTCCAGGGCCCTGGGCTGGCGGAGTTCGCTACTCATGGCAGTATCCCTAGCACGGAAACGGGCGGTGTGGTGACTGCCTGAACGGATCCCCGGGAGGAACCTGATGACAAAACCGAACGCCGTAAAGCGCGCCGCGGTCCTGGGGGCCGGCACCATCGGCGCAAGCTGGACCGCGTTGTTTCTATCGCGCAGCATCGAGGTTGAGGTTTGGGATCCCCGCCCGGAGGCTGAGGACCACGTCCGCCGCTACATCGCGGATGCATGGCCGGCGATGACGCGGCTGGGCATGGCCGAAGGTGCCTCGCCCGACCGGTGGAGGTTCCGCGCAACGCCGGAGAATGCCGTCGCGGATGCTGATTTCGTGCAGGAGAACGGCCCGGAGCGGCTGGCGGTGAAACGCGAACTGTTCGCGCGCATCGATGCAAGCCTGCGTGCGGACGCCGTGCTCGCATCCAGCACCTCCGGCCTGATCATGAGTGACATGCAGGCGGGCTGCCGATCGGCCGCGCGGTTCGCGGTCGGCCATCCATTCAACCCGCCGCACCTGATCCCGCTGGTTGAAGTGGTCGCCGGACGCGACACGGCGCCGGAAACCGTCGAATGGTGCATGGATTTCTACCGGCATATCGGGAAGAAACCGATCCGCATCCGCAAGGAGGCGCCGGGACACCTGGCCAACCGGTTGCAGGCGGCGCTGTACCGGGAGGCTGTGAGCGCGGTTGTCTCCGGCCTGGCGAGCGTCGAGGACGTCGATACCGCGATCAGCGCCGGTCCCGGCCTGCGCTGGTCGGCGATGGGGCCGCACATGACGATGCACCTCGGCGGCGGCGAAGGCGGTATCGAGCACCTGCTGGCACAGTTCAAACCGGCGTTCGAGACGTGGTGGGCCACCATGACAACGCCGGACCTGTCGGACGACGCCTGCCGGCGGATCGTTGACGGCGTGAAGGCGGAGGCGAACGGCCGGTCGCTGGCGGACCTGGCTGCGGAGCGGGACGCGATCCTGCTACCGTTGCTTGAACTTATCAGCCGGCGGGGCTGACTTTTCCGACAGTCGCGTTACGATCACGATCATGCGACACCGATCAACCATCGCCCCGGGCGCCTGTGCAAACCGATGGATTTGCTGAATTTGCGCGCCAACATATCAATGGGAGAATCCAGCATGCGCCACACGTCCTCAGGTTTGGGCAAAGTCGCGGTCATCGCCGTCCTGGCGTTGCCACTTCTGCACCCGGGCCCCGCGCGGGCGCAACTGATGGACCAGTTGAAGGGCGCTGTCGGATCGGCACAATCCGGCGGCGGCGGGACCATGAGCGGACTCACCGGTGGATTGCCGGCCGTGGGTCAGGCCAGCCCGAGCAACAACGCCGGCGTGCTGCAATACTGCGTCCGCAACAACTACGTCAGCGGCAGTTCAGCGTCGTCGGTCAAGGACTCGATCGTCAGCAAGGTGACCGGGTCCGGCCAGGGCAGCAACGACAGCGGCTTCAAGGCCGGCAACAGCGGCTTGCTGCAAACCGGCAATGGCCAGAATTTCAGCCTGGCCGGCGGAGGTGTGAAGGAGCAAGTCACGCACAAGGTTTGCGACATGGTTCTGCAGCACGCGAAATCATTGCTGTGATGCTGGCGGCATCCGGGAGAACTGCCTGAGCAGCGGCGGGGAGGATCTCGTGCCGGCGCGGCGACGGGGTGTGGCAGGACATCGAAGCGGCGATCGAGCGCAGCAACGCCGGCGGCTACAATGCTGCGATAGACCTGCCGGGCGACCTGCGGGATCATGCCGGCGAGCACGAACAAACCGCTGATCTCCTGCGTCGGCTGGCGGGCATCCGCGAACGACACCAGCGCAAAAAGCAATTTCTGTCCGGATCAGAGGTTTGGCGTCATAACCCGCGGCGGGAGCCTAGCCGTCAGCGCGAGGCACCCACGGGATTCGCGTGACCTCGATGCCGTCCTCGGACAGGCTCTCCGCCTGGTCTTCGGTGGCTTCGCCGTAGATGCTCCTCGGCTCAACTTCGCCACGATGCATCTTGCGCGCTTCGTCGACGAAGTCCGGACCGACATAATCGCACCGCTTCTCGACTTCCTCGCGGATGCGCTGCAATGCCGCCATCATCTGCGCCGGCATGCGCCCCGCGGCGATCTTCACCTCCGCGGGCGGCGGTTCAGCAGCGGGCGGCTGCGGACTCTCGACCGGCACGGGCAGAGATTCGCGACGGGCCACGGCCGGAGCCATCAAGGCGCGCTCGACGTCGGTTCCCCCACAGACCGGGCATTCCACCAGCCCACACTTCGCCTGGTTCTCAAACGTGGCACTGTCCTTGAACCAACCGTCGAAGCCATGGTCCTGGCCGCACCGCAACTGGTAGTGAATCATGCCTCGTCCTGACGGCAGCCAATTCTGTTACAAGTACCCGATCCTGTTACAGATACAAGGACGCAATCTGGCACCGCCTCAGACGCCGCGCCAATGAAATTCACCTCAGCCCCAGCATCGCGTCCAGTTTTCCGGCGCGGTCGAGCGCCATCAGATCGTCGCAACCGCCAATGTGGTTCGCGTCGATAAAGATCTGCGGCACGCTCGTGCGACCGCCGGACCGCGCCTGCGCCTCCGCCCGGGCCGTCGAACCCCCGGGAGCATCGATCTCGCGAAACGCAACGCCCTTTTTGGTCAGAATATGCACGGCCCGCTCGCAGTACGGGCACCAGGGCTGCGTATAGACTTCGACATCGGGCATGTTCATCACCTCAGGCATCGATGTTGGGCAGATCAGCGTCCCGCGCAAGCCCGCCGCGCGAGTTCTGCTTCGCAGGCGGTTCTGCCGGCGAGGCAGCCGCCACCGAGCCACCATTGCCGCACCTGCCGCAACAGCGAGCCGACACGCGGCCCGGGCGCGATGCCCAGTGCCACCACATCGCGCCCTTCCAGGGGGAAGACCGGCCGGGGCATCTCCGCGAGGCGTTGCCGCAGGGCCTCCGGCCCGCCGTCGAGCCAAACACGGTCGATCAGATCCGCCGGCTGATGATCCGCGAGCAGGCGGCGCAAGGCATCGTCGTCGTAACCGGGATGGGCGGACGCGGTGGCGAGCAGCCGAACCAGCCGATCGCGGTCCTCGTTGGAGAATTTCAGGCGGAGCGCGAGCGCCAGCGGGTCGCCGGCCAGCATCGCCGCAAGACGCAGGACCGGGTCGGGCGGCAGCCCGTTCACGCGCGCGATGGCAGGGGCCTCCGGCAGCACGGCCGTCCAGATACCGATGCTGTCCATCAGCGCAAGCACCGCCGACGGATCGTCCGCGCTCAGGATGAGCCGCAACTCGTTCCAGACCCGCTCGACAGAGAGCCGGGCCAGTCCGGGAATGCCGGCGCGCAGCGCGGCGACCGTTTCCGCATCCGGAGGCACGCGCGCATATCGGCCGTAGAACCGAAAGAAGCGCAGGATGCGCAGGTAGTCTTCCGCGATGCGGGTCGCCGGGTCGCCGACGAAGCGGACGCGGCCGGCCGACAAATCGGCGATCCCGCCGAAATAGTCGAACACGGCGCCATCGCGCGCCATGGACATGGCGTTGATGGTGAAATCCCGGCGCGACGCATCCAAACGCCAGTCGCCGGTGAACGAGACGACGGCGTGGCGGCCATTGGTTTCGACATCCCGTCGCAAGGTGGTGATTTCGAAGCCGCGTCCGTCGACAACGGCGGTGACAGTGCCGTGGGCGAGGCCGGTCGGGACGACGCGCAAGCCGGCGGCGAGCAGGGCCTCGGTCACCGCTTCCGGAGTCCGCGGTGTCGCCAGATCGATATCCGAGACCGGGCGTCCAGCCAGAGTATCGCGCACCGCACCGCCCGCGACCCTGGCCTCCGGCAGCGCGTCCCATACCGCCGAAAGTGCCGCATCCGCCTGGAAAGGCGGCGGATGCAGAATGCGGGCGGCGGCTTCCGTCACGGCGGCTGGCCGGGTTGGATCTTGACCACCCTACCGTTCTCCAACTGCGCCGGCACGTAGCGAATGGCGGCGTCCCCCGCATCCGCATGCCACAGCCAGAGCAGCCCTGCCAAGGTGACCGCCATGAAGCCGGCCAGCGAGCAAACCAGCCACAGCGGCGGCAGGGGCGACGGAAACAGCAGCCGCCAGACCGCAAAGCTAATGAAAGGCGCCAGGAACAGGACGATCTCGATCAGGCGCGGCATTGCGTTCCCCTATGCCACCGGTGGCCAAGCCCCGCTGCTCAGGGCGGCGCGACGGCGTAGATCGTATCGATCGTCCGGGTCAGGCTGTTACGCCAGTGCGGCAGGCGGACATTGAATACGTCGTGCAAACGGGTGCAGTCCAGACGCGAGTTTGCCGGCCGCTTCGCCGGGGTCGGCCAGTCGGCGGTGGCGATGGGTGCGACCTCCGGCACTGCGGCGCCGTGCCGGGCGGCTTCCTCGAAGGTCGCGACAGCCAAGCCGTGCCAGGTGGTCGCACCGCTGCCGGCGGCATGGAAGATGCCGCGGTATTCCTCCCGCCAGCCGGCGCGGTCGAGCAGTGCCGAGATTGCCAGGATCGCATCGGCGAGATCGGCAGCGGTGGTCGGGCAGCCGTGCTGGTCGCCGACGACGGTCAGCCGATCGCGGGTCTTTCCTACAGTCAGCATGGTGCGCACGAAATTCTTGCCGGTCGCGGCATAGACCCAGGCGGTGCGCAGGATGATCGCCTTGGCGCCGGATGCCATGACCGCCTGTTCGCCGGCCAGCTTGCTGGCGCCGTACACGCCTTGCGGACCGACGGGGTCGGTTTCGACATACGGGACGGGCTTGGTGCCATCGAACACGTAATCGGTGGAGACATGGATCAGCGGGATGTCGGCCTCGGCGCACAGGCTCGCCAGCATAGCCGGCCCGTCGCGATTGGCCCGAAAGGCCGCCTCGACGTCCTTCTCGGCGGCATCCACCGCGGTGTAGGCGGCGGCATTGACGACCAGTCGGGGTGTGGCTGCGCGGAAGGCTGCTTCGATCGTCTCCGGGCGGTCGAAGTCGAACGCCGGACGGCCGGCAAGTCGGACGTCGCCGGCCGCGGCGGCCAGGGCGGACGCAAGCTGGCCGGTGCCTCCGGTTACGAGAATGGCGCGGTCAGGCATTGGCGGCCTCCGGTGTCGATTGGGTCATGAGTTGTCCCGAATGCGTTCAGGGCGTTGCCCTGAGTAGTGGCCGGGCTCGACACCCTGCCTGCCAGGATCGGAGATTTGGCGGGGCGAGGGCTTCTGCCTGAACGTTGGCCGGGCATGTCCCAGCCAACGGTGAGGCGAAATCGACCCGGCAAGATTACATTTCGAACAGTGGCGGCAAATCACGCAGCCTTGGCAACACCTTATCCTTTTCCGACAGGATTACATTGTCCGCCGATACCGGCCAATCGATCCCGATGTCCGGATCATTCCACATCACACCCCGCTCGGCCGCCTTATCGTAAGCGCCGGTGACTTTGTAGATCACCTCGGTCACTTCGGTCAGCGTGCAATAGCCATGCAGGAAACCGGCCGGCACCCAGATCTGGGTCCAGTTCTCGGCGCTGATGGTCTCCGCGACATACTGCCCGAACGTCGGCGAACCGTCCCGCACATCGACGGCGACGTCGTAGATCGACCCTGTTACGCAACGCACCAGCTTACCCTGGGCGTTGGGGCCGATCTGGCAATGCAGGCCGCGCAGGACTCCCGCGACCGTGGAGACGGCGTGGTTGTCCTGGATGAACGGCCCGGGGATCCCCGCATCCGCGAAGCGTACCTGGTTCCATGTCTCCGAGAAGAACCCGCGCGGGTCCTGGTGTCGCGGGGGAGTGATCAGTTTGACGGCGGGTATCGCAAGGGCCTCGACCTTCACGCCATCTCTCCCTCGGAGAGTTCCATCAACACCCTGCCAAGTTCGGTTTTGCCCAACTGCTTTGCATGATGCCGCAGCCGATCGGCGTCGATGAAGCCCATGCGGAAGGCGACCTCTTCCGGACAGCCGACAAGCATACCTGTGCGCGACTGGATGGTTTGCACGAACGTGGCCGCCTGCAGCAGGCTATCGGGCGTGCCGGCGTCGAGCCAGGCGCAGCCGCGCGACAGCTTCTCGACGTGCAGCGTGCCCATGTCCAGATAGACGCGATTGAGGTCGGTAATCTCAAGCTCCCCGCGAGCGGACGGCTTGATGCGCCTCGCGATGTCACTGACGTGTTGGTCGTAGAAGTACAGGCCAGTGATCGCCCAGTTGCTGGTGGGCGCGGCGGGTTTTTCGACCACCTCGACGGCGCGCCCGTCCGGGGCGAAGGCAACCACGCCGTAGCGTTCCGGATCTCGCACCTGATAGGCGAAGACGCTCGCCCCGACGGTTCGCCCGGCAGCAATACGCAACAGGGTCGAGAGATGATCGGCGTGGATGATGTTGTCGCCGAGCGCCAGGGCACAGGGCTGGCCCTCCAGCCAGTCGCGCCCGATTAGGAACGCCTGGGCGATTCCGTCTGGCGAGGGCTGAAGGGCATATTCGAAGCGAACCCCGAACCGCGAGCCGTCGCCAAGCAGGCGGCGGAATTGCGGCAGATCGTCCGGCGTGGAGATCAGCAGGACGTCCTTGATGCCCGCCAGCATCAGCGTTGACAGCGGGTAATAGACCATCGGCTTGTCATACACCGGCAGAAGCTGTTTCGACGCCGCCTGGGTCATCGGATGCAGGCGCGTGCCTGATCCTCCGGCGAGCAATATGCCCTTCATGCCGCTTGTCCTTTGTTATCGGCCACGGTGCCAAGTCGCTGACCGGCGTAGCGTGCGGAGCGTAACGCTTCCCACCAGGCCCGGTTAGCCAGATACCAGTCAATCGTGCGTGCCAGCCCGGACTCGAAATCGTGCGGCGCCTTCCATGCCAGGGCGGCCTCGCTGCGCGACGGGTCTATCTCATACCGGAAATCATGCCCGGGACGATCAGTAACAAAGCGGATCAGCCGCTCGCGCGCGCCGGCTGGGTCGGGCAGCCGCACATCGAGATGAGCGCAAATCGCCTTGACGACTTGCAAGTTAGTGCGGGGCTGGCGTCCGCCAATGGCATAGGTCTCGCCGGGGACGCCCTGTTCGACGACACGCACCAGCGCCTCGGCATGATCCTCGACGAACAACCAGTCGCGCATGTTGGAACCGTCGCCGTACACCGGCAGATCGCGCCCTTCCAGAGCGTTCAGAGTCACTAAAGGGATCAGCTTTTCCGGGAACTGCCAGGGGCCGTAGTTGTTGCAAGTGTTAGACACAATTGTCGGCAGCTTGTAGGTGTGGTTCCAGGCGCGGACCAAATGGTCGGATGCGGCCTTGGTGGCTGAGTACGGGCTGCGTGGATCGTACGGGGTCGTCTCGGTGAACGGGGGGTCGCCGGCTTCGAGCGCGCCGAACACTTCGTCCGTGGAGACGTGATGAAAGCGGAACGACGCTTTTCGCTCCCCGGTCAACCCGCCGTAATGGCGGCGCGCGGCCTCCAGCAGGATGAAGGTGCCGACGACGTTGGTCTGGACGAAGTCGGCCGGCCCGTCGATCGAGCGGTCGACATGGCTCTCGGCCGCCAGATGCATCACCGCATCGGGATCGTGGGTTTCGAACACCTGTCGCATCGCCGCGGCATCCGCGATATCGGCCCGCACGAGGAGATGGCGATTGTGGGTCAGACCGTCTTCCAGCGCGTCCTCGGACGCGGCGTAGGTCATCTTGTCGACATTCACCACCACATGGTCGCTGTGGCGGAGCAAATTCCTAACGACCGCGGAACCGATAAACCCGCACCCGCCGGTCAGCAAAAGCTTCATTCGTCCGAACTTCCCTGCCTTCCTTGCAGACGTCCGGTAACATCAGTTCGTGTTGCGCTGCAACCTCAAGCTGTCGGCACCGTAAAGAAATAAACTGACAGCGTTATCCCGCCACACCCGGATCTGGTCGCGATCAAAGGGTGGGCCCAGACCCAGCGCCCGCCGCTGCGGTCCGGCGAGGAGCATGTTCATGAACTGCTCTGCAGCGAAGATTGTATCCTGCGGCGGCAGGTCGCCTCGGGCGACGGCTCGGTTCAGGAGTGCTGCGATCATGCTGACGCCCCGGGTCGCGCCGGACTGGTGCAGCATCACAGGCAATTCCGGGACGCGGCCACACTCGGCGATGATCAGGCGATGCAGGGCAATGGCCTCCGGGGTCAATGCCACGGCCAGGATGTCATCGGCCGCGGCCTTCAACGTGGCCTCAAGGGTTTCGGCATCCGCCCAGTCGCCGGCCGTCAACATCCACCTGGCGATCAGCCGTTCCAGAACGGCGTGGAACAAGGCAGCCTTGCCGTTCCAGCGCGCATAGATCGTGCGTTTGGCGACGCCGCAGGTGCGGGCGATTGCCTCGATCGTCGTCGCGGCATAACCGTCGGCCAGAAAGGCGGCGGTGGCATGGTCGAGGATGGTGGTCTCCAGCACGGCCGCCGCCTGCGCAGTGGGGCGGCCGCCGGAGCGGCGGACGGCTTCGCCGATCACGCCATCAATATCCGTAGTAGTGGTGCGGGTGGTAATATGGGCCCCAGGCGGGGGCGACGATGCAGCCGGACAGCAGGACCGCGAGGCAGAGCGCGCCGGCGGTCCGAAACAGTGTCTTCATGGGCAACATGGCTGGTTACTCCCGGGTTGGGCGGCACAGCGGAGTATAGACCCCGGAAAACGAAACGCAACGGTGGCGATGCGTTCAAAGTGTAACAACGCGCTTCGGAGGACGTCCGGCGGCGGCTCATCTGGCCTAGTACCAACCGCCGATTGCGGCTAATCTTCCCGTCTAACCGTCATGCAGCTGCGCTTGGAGCGAAGCGCTATAGACAACCAGCGTAGCCGACAGGACTGCCAAGCCGCCGCCTCTCCGAAGCTCCGTGCAACTTCCTGGTTCTTCGTGAAATCCGTGTTAAAAAACTGAGGCAGATCCGCCCGGTCCAACCCTGTCAACCGGGTCGGGTTGGCGCATCCCGCTGTTCGACGCACGATCAGCCGGTGCGCGGATGACCGGGCCCGCTGCCCGCGCCGCATAGGGCACGGCCGTGCGGGCGGACGAGCCGGGCCATGACGGGGGTTGGAAGAGTCGGTCTCAATGCGGACTTCTTTCAGAAGTCCAGATCGGCGTAATGCGCGGGCGGCGTCGTACCTGGCACCCGGTCCGCGAGCAGGCCGCGGAAGCTCGGCCGTGACTTGATCCGGGCATACCAGTCCTTCGCCGGGGCTGATATCGTCCAGTCGACCTCGCCCAGGAAGTCCAGCGTCGAAAGATGCGCCGCGGCGGCGAAGTCGGCGACCGAGAGGCTCGCCCCGGCCAGCCATTTCCGAGTCTCGGCCAGCCAGGCGATGTAGTCCAGGTGGTAGCGCAGCGCGGTAAAGCCGGTTCGGATAGCCGACGGATCGGGATTGCCGCGCCGGGTCAGACGGCGGAGGTACTTCTCGCCGTAGAGATTGGCGGTCACCTCGGCCGCGAATTTGCCATCGAACCAGGCGGCCAAACGCCGCACTTCGATGCGCTCCGCCAAGGTGCGGCCCATCAAGATGCTGTCCGGATAGGCTTCTTCCAGGTACTCGCAAATGACCCCCGAGTCCGGAACCACCAGACCGTTATCCTCGACAAGCGTGGGCACGGTGCAGGCCGGGTTGAGCTCCAGGTACTCGGGACGGCGCTCCCACATGTTTTCCTGGCGGAGTTCATACGGCAACCGCTTCTCCGCCAGCACAAGGCGGACCTTGCGGGCGTAGGGAGACAGCGGAATGTGGTAGAGTACGCGCATCGGCGGATAGTATCGCACCGGGAATCGCGCCGTGCAAAGACCTCATTCCTGGATGCGGGTCAGAAGACGTTGACTCTGCAACTTTTTGCTTGACCGCCCGCTCCCGCGTCGCGGCAAAGCGGGCTAAGCGCCTCGGTCAACGGCCAAGCGGCACGCTTCGTTCCGGAAGTTCGCCCGTCCAAAACGGTTCGGCCTTGCGGAACGTTTTCCAGGCGTCGCGCAGCGCGGCATCGTTCTCCATGGCACCACGCGCATACCAACCGGTGATTATGCCAGCGGCTCTCGCCGGATCTTCACCGCGTACTTCGAGTTGCTCGACCAACCCGGTGGCCATGACCATGTCGTTGACGATACCCAGGGCGTCCTGGAGCCGTGCCGCGGCCCGGCTGTAGGACCGGACGCTGTCCGCCCGATCGAACAGACCGCCGAAAAATTCAGCCGCGTATCGAAGGTTCTTCAATGCGATGCGAACCGAATGGCGATTTTGCGGGGACAGATCGAACAGCTTCCTGCCACGCTTGCGCACCCGGCGGTGCAGGCGCTCCAGGCACTGCGCCGCGAAGCCGGACGCAGGCTCCGTAAGCCGGGGCAATTCGGTACCCGACAGCGCGTTGCGCCATCCGCGCCGAGAGACGAACGCTTCGACGGACAATACAAACCGCGTGGTATCAACATGCGCCAACAGCTCGGCGATCCCGTCATAGCCAACCTGGCCCCGGGCTGCCGCCGCCGCCATCAAGGTTTCGAAACCCGGCGCGGACGGAAACGCGCCAGCCGGACCCTTCGCCACCATCTCCGTGAGGACCTCCCAGTTGCGGGCCTCGCCCATGGCGGCTGCAATTCGCCGGGCCTCGGCACGCACGTGTTGGAACTCGGCACAGGGAAATCGCCGGTTGAACAGGGCGAGAGCCGCGCGTAGCCGGCGCATGGCGATGCGCATCTGGTGGACGGACTCGGCGCGGTCGGGCCCCTCGAACGCGGGCCAGTTCGCGACGAACTGGCCGAGGCACACGCTGATAATAGCTCCGATCGCCTGATCCACCGTTTGGGCGGTGAGGTCTGGTGAGACGGCGCGGGCGGCAATGGTATGTCTGCCGGAGCTAAGCAGCGTGCCTCGCTCCGCCTTGCTCATGATGCCCAGCCGCACGGCGTGATCCCGCGCCAGCAACAAACCGAATTGGTAGAGATCGGCCGGATCGCCGGCCTTCAATTCGAGCTCGATTTCATGAACCCGGGACTTCAGTTCGCCGCAAACGACAAAACCGGTGTCGAACGCCGCCTCAATTTCGCTGGCCCCGGCCAGGACGCGGCGCACTGTGCGTCTGATGTCGGTGGCGAAACAGGGCTTTAGCGGCCGCCCCTCCGTCACGCGATCAATTTCGGCCAGGACGTCTTCGCCGAGCAGCAACGGATCGGGCACGGACGAGTCAGTGGGTACCTCAATCTCGCCGCGCTCGAAACCGCCTCCCTCGGCGCGGGCCGGCCACTTCAGCGTCAGGACCTGACCGTGACGCAGCCGCCGAATCCGGAGGACCATCCGGTGCCGTCGAAGATCCCCATGATCGGTATCGAAGTAGATCGAATGAAGCCGCTGCGAGCCCGAACTCCGGCCAACGGACCCGAGCAGCGGGGAATGCTGGATGGCCTTGAAGTCACCCTCGCTCACCAGAAACTTCAGTTCGATCTCTCGATCGTTGGGGCGAAGAATTGCCGGGGGCACCGCTCCAGGTTCGGCGCGAGCATGATTTATCCGAGCTAAGGCTTTCATCTCGTCACCAAGACTTCGATGGCTGAAGGAATTTGAGGCATTGCACCCGCCGTGCGAGCGGCCTGCTCAAGGCTCACTTGAACGCTCGCGCATCGCGAGGGGCCGGGACCCGCAGGAACCGTTGGCCGGCTTGTTTCGGCGCAATCGCGACGGCGGTCAGGATGCCAGTATAATAGGCTCCGGTGTCAACGCCGATTCGGCCCGGACCGAGAATCGGACGTCCGTCGCTCGGCGTGTGGCCATGGATAACAGTGAACGGCAGCCCGTGCGCCTGCTTCAGGAACCGTCCGCGAATTGTCAGCAGCTTGGCGGCATCCTGCTGCTGCAGCGGCACGCCCGGCTCGACACCAGCATGGACGAACAGATAGTCGCCGGCAATGTACGTCAGGGGAAGGTCCTCCAGAAACCGCACATGGCCCGGATCCACCAGTTCCCGCGCTCGCTCGGGCGTGGCCTGCTTTCGGGTGCCCCCATAGGACGCCAAGGTCTGCACGCCGCCCATCTTCAACCAGCGCCGAAACGTGGCAGCGCCGCCCGCCGTCAGCGCTTCAAGCATCATTTGCTCATGATTGCCCCGCAGTACCACCCACCGATCGCCCGGCCGCGTCGGTCCCGCGATCAGGCGGTCCAGCACCTGCCTCGTCTGACCGCCGCGGTTGACGACATCGCCGAGGAAGACGACCGTTGCAGGATGTCCCCAAATAGCTGAATCGGATTCAATTTCAGCAAGAAGGTGCGAAAGCAAATCGTTCATGCCGTGCACGTCGCCGATGCCGTATACTAGCGGTTCAACATCCGCCCGGGACTGCTCCGCCGAGTCGTCCCTAGTCGGCGTGAATTGAGCCGCGGCCGCCCGGCTGTCGGGCAAGGACAGTCCTCGCATCCGCGAAATCGTGGCGTCCACGTAATCAGCCTCCGGTCCCTTAAATCGCCGACAGTCCTGTCCGTTCAGCGGTCATCGTCTCGTTGCGTCGATTATGACAGTGCAATCCAAAATCTGCGGGAATCGGCGCTCCGATTCTAATCCTGTCTATCGTATGGAAGCAATGCGGAGGCTGCGTCAATGGTTTAGATAACAAACGCCCAACCCGGAGGCGTCGGGCGTTCCCATGCCGGCGTGGATGTAACGACACTAAAATGGACTGACCGCTAAACGGACGGCAGTTCGATACTTTCCAACGCTGCCATCGTATCTATCGCGCCATCGTAAGAAATGCGGTCCGCATTCTCAACCGGCTGCGCAGCCAGCACATCGAACAGATGGTCCTGCTCAAGCAAAAAGCGCGTGCCGTTGCGCAGGCGCGCATAGGCGGCCCAGGGGACGAATTTCGTCAGAGGGAACAACTGTCCCTCACGCGGCGACACATCGATGTTCAGCCCGGACAGGAACAGGACGCTCTTGTCGCGGTAAGCCGGCTCGCGCTGAATCGTGCGGTAGGTGCGGTCGAATTCAATCTGCGTGTGATACCGCGCGGCATCTAACGCCGGATTGGGCGACGTAACGAGAGCCGGCATGGCCGGGGCAAGCGCTTCCTCCAGCAGGTCATGCCCTCCCGGCCCCATCACCGGCCCGCGGCGAAACGAAAACATCTCCGCCGACAATCGATCGCCAATCGGCTGGTTCACGCCGGACCAGTCGAAGCCGCCGAGCCTTGCCAGCAGCCACGGCGACGCGGCGAAGGCCTTCGCGGTACTCAGGATGCGCAAGGGATCCGGCCGCGCAGGGTCGATCAGACGATCCGCATGCAGCACAAGGCCGTCGCCGCGATGCGAATCGAGCACGGCATTGTCGATGAATATCGCCGGTGTGCCGTCGATCCCGCCAAGCTGAATATCGTTGCGGGCATGCTCGTACTCGCGCAGATACCACTCCAGCACCGCGGATAGTTTGCCGCAGTTCGCGCCGAACCCGCCGCTCGCGATACGCTGCCGCCGGTACGTGCCAAACGTCTGGCCATCCGGATCGTAGCCGACATGGCTGGCCTGGATGATCACCAGATGTTCGCCATGATGCGCGTGGGGTCCGTGGCGGTCGGTCGCCACCTTGCCGCCCACCCTCCCATGGTCGAACGGGAAGGTGCCAAAATGTTGGGTCAACAGTATGACGGGATAGCCCTGACTCTCGTCGGAACAGAACGCGCGCGACGGCATCGTCAGTCTGCGCTCGAACCCGAGCGACAGGCAGTAATTGTAAAGCTTCGGCACGAACTGGCTGTAGCGGATCGCCATGCCGCCAAGCCGCATGTCACCCATGACGTGATGCATTCCCGCCCCCGGCTTGCCGATCAATTGTAGTCGAAAGCGGAACGGTACGGCGTCATCCGTGCTCGCGGGTCCGCTCGAGTTCCGCGCTAAAGCCGCTCCACAGCAATGCGGACGGCAGCAACATCGGCTTTTTCACCAGAGTCATGACCAGCGCCGATTGAACGTTGTCGTGCGTGAAATGAACGACCAGATCCCCGAGCGGCGTATGAGCTGTGGCCGTGCCATCCGTCCCGCCCGGCGGGTCAAACAAGACCCCATGCTTTTCGGTCGCGTTCCGCTTGAGACGATGCACCAGCTCGGCCGTTACGTTTATAAAAACATGGGACCGAGCCATCAGAATGTCGCGGCGTTCAGGGGATATCGCCGCTCAAGATTGTCGAGGGATCGGCCTACGGGCGTCATGGCGCGCTTGATAAAGCCGGGAGGCTTATCGCCCCCGGACAAGCGCGACAGGACGACAAGCAAACCGATGATCATAGGCGGCGTGCCCGGGATCCCCGGCATGACCACCCCCACCACACCCGCGATCATCAGCAGCCAGCCGACTTCCTTCGTCACAGTATCGGACCGAACAGCCTCCGGTTCGCCGGGGGCCGGAACGAGGACAAGCGATCGGCCGCCCGCCGCTTCGGTCAAGGCAGTGGTCCGCCGGTGTACGGAACCAAGTCCCCACTTGCGACCATACGTTCGAGCAGTTCGGTCCGCTCTTCATCCTTTTCGCCAAGCGTGTCCCAGACGTCGTGCATTTTCCGCTGCCGCCGATCGATCTCGTAAATAACGTAGCCAACGGCCAGGACGCCGACACCGACGCTGACGACATCCGCACTTGTTTCCAACATGGTTTGTCTCCTTCGCGTTCAGAGTACGCCGTGAGCATCGCTGTGGGCGATGATTTCGAATGCGCCCTTCAGTCCCTCCATGCGCAGCTTCTTCCGCATGTCCATCTCCAGATCCTTGGAGTCGCGATGGATCCCGATGAACCTGACGAACTTCTGCAGCGCCTTGAGCGCCTGGTCCTCTTCTCTCAAAAGACCAAGGTGCAACCGGAAACCGTGAAATCCCGGCGGCCGATGGGCCCGAAGCACTTCGGAGTGGACCCGAATGATCGGATCCCTGCCGACGAGCCCCGGGTAGCGCCGCAACAACTCGATCGATCTTTCCCTGCCCAGCAAGTAAATCGGTGTGTCTCGCTGCAAGTCCCGAAGCAGATGGAAATTCTCATGCAGGACCTTGCGACCAGCCGAGTTCCACCCGGAATCGACAATGAATATCCGAAAACGCGGGACCGTCGGGGGGAGCCACGAGCCGTTATACGGTGCAGAATCCGGGGCAGACGGTAAACTCGCAGCCGGTGCCACCACCTGAGTTTTTCGCCTCCGCGGAGGCCGCTGAGGTGACTCCGATTGGGCATCACTCGTCGGCATCGAAGCACCTCCTTTGACTAAGGGTAATCGGCGTTTCACCAGCCTGTCAATCAAACCTGCCACGGCCTAACGAAGCAGCAGAGCGCGCATGTGGCGCCGCTCGGCCTCCAACTGGGCCACTTTCCGCATCGGCCAGATCCCGTTGGCAAGCGCACCAAGCCCGGCGACGTTATTGGTCACGACGGACGCGGCAATGCCGAATCCCATCGTGAAGACACCGGCGATACAGGCGGCATTGGGGACCACGATCATGACCCAACTGTTGCGAACGTTGCGCTTCAGGTCGTGCGCGATGTCGAGCAATTCGCACAGCTTGCCGAGGCTTTGCTCCATGAACACCACATGCGCGGTGTCGGTGGCGATCAGGGACGCACCGCGCAGGGAAATACCGACATCCGCCTGCTTCAGCGCGATGGAATCGTTGATCCCGTCGCCGACGAAACAGACCTTACGCCCCTCGCGCTGCAGCTTCTCTACGTATTCGGCTTTGTCGGCCGGCATCACCTGGGCGAAGTAGCGATCCATCCCCAGCTCCGCGGCGAGCTGCCGGGTCGGAGCCTCATGATCGCCGGAGATAATGGCGATATGCTTGACGCCGCGTTGCCGCAGGCCCTGGACAAGATCGCGAACCTCGGGGCGGATGGCCGCCTGCAACTCCAGCGCGCCGCCGAATTCATCATCGACCGCGACCATCACCATGCTGTGGCCGTTGGCATGGGCCTCATCCAGCGCCGCATCGATGTCGGGGGGCAGCGCGATCCCTTCGGCTTCGATGAAGCGCCGGCTGCCGACCCGTATCCGGCGGCCGTCGACGCCGACGGTGATGCCGTAGCCGACTTTATATTGAGTTGCGTCCGTTGGGGGCAGTTCCAGGCCTTGGTCCGCCGCCTTGTCCAGGATGGCGAGCGCGATGGGATGATGAAACCGCTGCTCAGCGGCCGCCGCGAAGCTCAGGATCTGCTCCGGGGCGAAACCGTTGACGGCGAAGATGCGGCCGATTTCCGGCCTTTCGCGGGTCAGGGTGCCGGTCTTGTCGAAGATGATCGTATCTATGTCACACAGAATATCCAGCGCCCGGCCATCCTTGACCAGGATGCCCTTCTGCGCGCAGAGCGCCAGCGTGGACAACATCGCCAGCGGTGCCGCCACGCGAATGCCGGTGCCGAAATCGCTGTTGATGACGGCCACCGCGCCGGCCGGCCCCATCGTTGCGAGGGCAATGGCGCCGATCCCAAGGGTCGGGATCACCGCCATATCGGCAAGCCGTTCGCCCTCATGCTGGGACGCGAGCTTGTGACCGGCGGTGTCTTCCAGAATCCGAGCGATCTTGGCACTGGCGGTCTCGCTGCCGGACGTCTCAACCTGCACGCAGACCTTGCCCGCTACCATGATCGTGGAGGCGAAGACGGGGTCGCCAACGCCCTTTTCGGCGGGTGTCGCCTCTCCGGTCAGCGTGTGCTGATCGACCATCGCCATGCCGCTGATGATCATGCCATCAACCGGCACGACTTCGCCGGTATTGACGGCAACGATGTCGCCTTTTTGCAGCCGATCGAGCGGAACCTGGATTTCGACGCCGTCCTTCAGCAGCCAGACGAAGCGGGCCTGCTTGCCGAAGACGCCCTGCAGCAGCTTCTTGGAGTTGTCCTCGGTCCGGCGCACCAGGAAGCGGCCGGCCGCCAGGCTAAACACCAGGATAGCGCCGGGGAGGACTTGGACTGTTGCAAGACAACCAAGAACCACAATCGAGTCCAGTAAGTCTACGCCGAGGCGCTTTTCCTTGAACAGCACCCGGTAGGCGCCGCGGAAGCTCGGGATGGCCGTATAGGCAAAGACCACGGCGGCGACCGGCAATAAGGCCGGCGCCCCCAGTTGGGCTACCGCGGCCAGAGGCACCGAGGCGGTGCTGAGCGGCAGATCGAGATCGATCTTGTCCGGGTGTCGTGGATGCTCGGCGTTCGCCAGGGCGGCGTCGAGGATCTCGATGATATCCGCCGGTTCAAGCTGATGGATGTCGTATTCGATGCGAACGGTACAGCGGACGGAATTCGTATCGTAGCGACCGATTCCGAGCACACTCATGAGTTCGCGCTCGATCGCCTGGCACAGTACGGCCTTGCGGTATAAGACCGGATTCCTCAGTTTGATTGTACCGGGCTGTTCGCTAACGACCTGCCAACCTGTCACCAAATCTTCATATTTGTAGTAACGAACGACTCCATGCCGGTCGCGGGCCGTGAGCGCGGGCGCAACAATGAGCTTGGTGCTGACCTCACCGCTCAGCACCTTTCCCAAGCGCGCCAACATATCCCGCGGAGGATGTGCCGCGGGATCGAACAGCAGGTCGATCGACGGCCTGTCTCGCTGGGTGATAGCGGCGCTTCGAATTTCCGGCGCCTGAAACACCCGCTCAAGAAAACGCTTGCAGTAGCCGCTGTCAGCGTTTGCGAACAGCACCGTGCTCTCGACCCGGATCACCCCGTCGGCCGGGAGAACTATTTTCATCTCGCTGGCAGAGCCCGTGGTGTCCGGCACGGTCCGATCCCCGGCTTTCACCGGGATCAGGCCAAGGGCAGGGCTGATCCAGCGCAGCCCGGGCAGTCTAGTTGCGGCCTCGAGCATCGACTGCACCCTTCGCCGCCCGGCCGCCGTCACGGAAGCCCCTCATGACGGCGTTCTGTTGCGGCAGAATGTGGGCGCCTAGAACCACGGGGTAGACGACCGCATAGGAAAGAAAATAGGCGCCCGTATAGGCGGCACGCGATACGGATTCCAGCGCCACGGGCACGACGTCACCGACCGCCTGATTGACCTTCGCGGCATGCCGGGTCGCGGTCTTCGAGGCGTTGGTCATTGCGTCGGCGACAGACTGCATGACCAACTCTTCCGAGCCGGCGGCACCAGGCTCATCGGCGGTTGTGGCACTGGCTGGCATGTGTTGTCTCCGAAGTGTCACAGTAGAAGACGCATGAAAAAAGGCAACCAATAGAGGTCGCCTGTCCGGGAGAAGAGGTTACCGCAAATCCCTGGCCGGTCAAGGGACGTTTGACCTGTGTGACGAAGATCAGTTGCAACATTCTTAAAATGGCTACTAATCTATCACGATCGCGGCATCCAAGGCGCGGGATTTACCGCATCGCCACAAAATTTTCACAGTCTCGTTAGGTTACCCGGATACGGTGTCGGCTATAGGGTGTAGAAATCGGCGATTATCAGCGCCGCTGGTGGGCTTTTGGGGAACAATGATGAGAAGAGGGACGAACGGTACGGGGTCAGGTGACACGGAACCGTCAACGACGCATGCGGAACCATCGACGAACCGTGGCGAAACCGGTTGGGCGTCCGACGACCTGAAAACGCAGGCAGCCACCGCCGGCGTGATCATTGTGGGCGCTGCACTGATCGAAGCGGCCCTGATACCTGGAATGATCATCGGTCTCGCCGCGGCCGTGGCGCCGAAATACATGCCGCAAGTCGGGAATGCGCTGCAGCCGATGTTTCGTTCGGCTGTCCGCGGTGCCTACAAAATCGGCCGCAAGGCGCGGGAGGCCGCGGCCGAGGCGACCGAACAGGTGCAGGACATCGTCGCGGAGGTGCATGCCGAAAGCACCGCGCCGCCCGAGAACAAGCCGCACGCGTGAGCTCGTCCACTCAATCGCGGCCGAGATCGGCCGCGACGACCCCTCTCGCCGGCACGGCGGCGAACCCTGTCCCGGATACGGCCGTAGACGCGGGAGAAGAGACAAGCCCGGCGCCCCCGCCAACGCGGCACTTCGCCGAGGTCGCGCATGCCGTGAACGGCCGCCTTCGGTTGAAAATTCCGGCGGCCAGGCGCGATCCGGGGATACTCAGTCAACTCAAGGCGGCGATCAGCGCGATCGAGGGCGTCGATGCTGTTGAGGTGAAGGTAGGCACCGGGAGTGTCGTGATCTACTACGATCCCGAACACCACCGGGAGGTTGCGGACTTGCTGAGCTGTATCGCTCAGTCCAAGTCCGCACCGGTCACCTTCGCGTCCGCACCGTCCGCTTGTGGCGACACGCTCACCCATTCGATTGAAGATGAGGTTGGGTTCCGCGCGGAGCAATCCGCTCTCGCCCAATCGGTTGCCACCGCCATGAGGCGGTTGGACAAGGACATCAAGCGCTCGACCAACAATAAACTCGATCTCAAGATCATGGTGCCGGTCGCGCTCGCCGGCGTCACCTTCCTGGAAATCGGTGCCGCGGCGGCGACGCCCATGTGGATTACCTTGGCGCTTTTCTCGCTAACTCATTTCGTCGAACTGCGCGCCCATGACGGGGACAAGAAACAAACCGCCGAAGATTCCGGCCCGCCTGGATTGTAGCTGCTCATGCAATTTTCTGTTCGGCACCGTATTCAGGGGCGTATCCGGCTGCATGTCCCGGCGCTGGTTTCGATGCCCGGCGTCAACGACAAGATCGTGCGCTGGCTGAACGCGCAGGATGGCATCCTCGATGCGAGGATCAACGCCGGCTGCTCGAGTTCTGGTCGTCACCTACGATGAGTCGCAGCGCCCATTGCTGGACTCGATGCTGGACTACATGCGGTGTCTGACGCCACGCGAGCTGATGGCGTTCATCGCGGTATCGGAGCTGCCGGAAGCCACGGAGCCGCAACAGATTCCGCCCGCCGCGCCGCCGGCGACGCTTGGCCCGTCGGCGATGGTACTGCCGAGTGTTTCACTCGCGCTGGCATTTGTCGCCAGTCCCGTGGCGATCGCGGTGAATGTGCCGCTGATGCTTTGGAACGGCTGGCCCATCGCCAGACGCGCCTGGGGCGTTTGGCGGCGGGAAAAGCGGCTGAACATCGATACCCTCGACACCATTGCGATCACCGCCTCGATCGGCCAGGGGCTGTTCGTCACCGGGGGCCTGATCACCTGGCTGATCCGGCTGGGCGACTGGATTCGCGACCTGACCGCACGCGGATCGAAACACGCCATCGCCGATCTGATGGAGTTCCAAAGCCGCTCGGCCTGGCTGCTGGTGGATGGGTCGGTCGTCTCGGTCCCGGCCGCCCGGGTCGTCGCCGGCGACCTGATTGTCGTCTACCCGGGCGAAATGATCCCGGTAGACGGTGAGGTCGTCGACGGCGACGCGATGATCGACCAGAAGACGATCACCGGGGAGGGCTTGCCGGTTTCGCGCGGCAAGGGCGAAGCGGTGTTCGCCGCGACCGCGCTGCGCGAGGGACAGATCACCGTCCGCGCCTCGCGCGTCGGAGTTGATACGGTTGCCGGCCAGATCGCCAAGCTTGTCGATTCCGCGCCGATCGGCGACACGCGCATGCAGAACCATGCCGAACGCTTCGCCGATCGGCTGGTGGTGCCGACATTGGGGCTGGCGGCGGGCACGGCGGCGCTGACATTCGATTACCAGCGCTTCCTGTCACTGGTGATCATCGATTATGGCACCGGTATCCGCGTCGCCGCGCCGACAAGCGTCCTGGCCTCGATGACCTACGCCGCGCGATCTGGAATCATCGTCAAGAGCGGCGGCTATATGGAACGGCTGGCGCAGGTCGATACGATCGTTTTCGACAAGACCGGCACATTAACTCAGGGCTTGCCCGAAATCATCGACATCCGGACATATCAGAATCACCTGTCGGCCGATCATCTGCTGGGTTTGGCGGTGGGGGCGGAAAGCCGGCTGCAGCATCCGGTCGCCGAGGCGTTGCGCGCCCATGCGCGCGATCGAGGCATCACGGTGCCGCTATCCGATGCACCGGAATACAAGGTCGGCCTCGGCGTGCAGGGCCAGATCAACGGAAACTATGTGCATCTCGGCAGCGAGCGCTTCCTGCGCGGCAGCGGTATTCGCGTCGAACAGGCGGTGCGAGACCGCGCTATGCTGGACGAGAGCGGTTACTCCTGCCTCTACATGGCAGTTGACGGGAAGCTGGCGGCCCTGATCCCGTATGCGGACAAGATCCGTCCGGAAAGCCGCGACGTGGTGCGCAGGCTGCACGAAATGGGTATCCGCAACACGGTGATGCTGACGGGCGACAATGCGACCGTCGCCAACGCGGTTGGTGCGCGTATCGGCCTGACGCGGCAGTTCGCGGATATGATGCCGGCTGGCAAGGCGGAGGTGATCGCGCAGTTGCAGCGCGAGGGCAACATCGTCGCCATGGTGGGTGACGGGATCAACGACTCCGTCGCGCTGACCTATTCCGACGTTGGCATCGCCATGCGCCACGGTCCGGAAGTGACGCACGAATCGGCGCATGTCGTGCTGATGGAAGATTCGCTGTGGAAGCTGGTGCAGGCGATCGAGGTCTCGCGCGGCGCGGTCGCGCTGGTCAAGCAGAACTACGGGATCGTCGCCGTGCTGAACACGTTGGCGCTGGGCTTCGCTCTGCCCGGCGGACTGGTGTCGCCCGCCTTTACCGCAGTGCTGAGCAACGGTTCGGCGATTCTGGCCAGCTTGAACGGCATCAGGCCCCTGCTGCGTAAGGCATGACGCTTCCGCCCGCCGAGCAGCGCGACCTGGCGCGCGCCGTCGGGTTACTGGAACAGCCGCGGCTGGCGGTGCGTCTCGCGAACATGGCGGGCAAGCCGCTCGATGGTGCGTTGGGGGCGATTCCGGCGGTGAACGGAAAGGTCCAGCGGATACTGCACAAGGCGATCATGCAGTGCCTCATGGTGGCAATCGACTCCCAGGGCGAGGAGGAATTCGAGCCGTCAGCCTGGCGGCCGAAAACGTTGACCGGGCTGACAGGCGGACTTGGCGGCCTGTTCGGGGTATTCGCGCTGCCGGTCGAGTTGCCGTTCACCACGACGCTGATGATGCGGGCCATCGTCGAAATCGCACGCCATAACGGCGAGGACCTGTCAGCGTTGGAACCGCGGCTGGCCTGTCTTCAGGTCTTCGCCCTTGGGAGCCGCAAATCCGAGGCCGGAGCCGTTGTCGGCTACTTCGCGGCGCGGAAAGCGCTGAGCCAGATTACCGCCGAGTTGGTGGCCGGTATGGTCGAACGCAGGGTTCTGGACGCATCGGCACCGGTTGTTACACGCATGGTATCGGAGATCGTGTCTCGTTTCGGTCTGGTCTGGTCGGAGCGCTTCGCGGCCGGCGCCGTCCCGGTATTGGGTGCTTTGGGCGGCGCCACGCTGAACATGATCTTCATGGATCATTTTGAACGCGTGGCACATGGTCATTTCATCATTCGCCGGCTGGAGCGGAAGCACGGGGCGGCCACGATCCGCGACCTCTACCGGATCGAAGTGGCGGCCAGGAAATAGCCAGGCCCGGATTCGAGGCAAACGAAGCCTGGACCCGCCCGAACGTTCGGCGTCGCCGCTAAACCGAGCTTCCTTCTTGTCATTACTATAAATTGGCGGGACTCCTGGAAAAACCGCCCCGAACCATCTGAAAACGTAGCCATGTAATCACGGCTATGTGACTGTACTTTTCCGGCCGAATCGAGTTCGTCTTTCGCCATGTATATCGACACCGTCCCGAACCGCAACTCGCCGCCCGCCATCCTCTTGCGCGAGAGCTTTCGCCACGACGGCAAGGTCCGCAAACGCACCCTCTGCAACCTCTCCGACTGGTCCCCTGCCCACATCGAAGGCCTGCGCGGCGTGCTCAAAGGCGGCACCGTCATCTCGCCCGAGCACGACGCCTTCACCGTCACCCGCAGCCTTCCCCACGGCCATGTCGCCGCCGCCCTCGGCACCGCGCGCAAGATCGGCCTCGACCGCATCCTCGGCCCCGACGGCGACCGTAGCCGCGACCTCGTCCTGGCCATGCTGACCGGCCGCATCCTCGACCCGGTCTCCAAGCTCGCCGCCGCCAGGACGCTGTCCCCCGCCACAGCGTCCTCCAGCCTCGGCGAAGCGCTCGGTCTCGGCAACGTCAATGACGCCGAACTCTACGCAGCGCTCGACTGGCTGCTGGAGCGCCAGGCCGCCATCGAAACCGCCTTGGCCAAACGCCACCTCCAGAACGGCACGCTGGTGCTCTACGACGTCTCGTCGAGCTACATGGAAGGCCGCTGCTGTCCGCTGGCCAAGCTGGGCTACAACCGTGACGGCAAGAAGGGCATGCTGCAAATCGTCTACGGCCTGCTCTGTGCGCCTGACGGCTGCCCGGTCGCCATTGAAGTGTTCGACGGCAACACCGGCGATCCGACCACACTGGCGCCGCAGGTCGACAAGCTCAAACAGCGCTTCGGCCTCAGCCATGTCGTGCTGGTCGGCGACCGGGGGATGATCACCGAAGCGCGCATCACCGAGGACGTCATAACCGCAGGCCTGGACTGGATCACTGCGCTGCGCGCCCCGGCGATCAAGGACTTGCTCAACAGTGGCGCCCTGCAACTGACGCTGTTCGACACCCGCGACATGGCCGGCATCACCTCGCCGGAGTTTCCCGGCGAGCGGCTGGTGGTCTGCCGCAATCCCGATCTCGCGGCCGAGCGCAGCCGCAAGCGCGAAGAGTTGCTGGCCGCCACCGAGAAGGATCTCGCCCGCATCAAAACCGCGGTCGAGCGCAAGCGAAATCCGCTGCGCGGCACCGCCGAAATCGCGCTCGCAGTGGGGGCGGTGCTCAACACCTACAAAATGAAAAAGCATGTCGAATTGACGATCACCGACGACGCCTTCAGCTTCGCGAGAAAGACCGCCGGGATCGCCGCCGAGGCCGCCACCGACGGGCTTTATGTCGTGCGCACAAGCCTTTCGGAGGCGACGCTCGGCGATGCCGATACAGTGCGTAGCTACAAATCCTTGGCCCTGGTGGAGCGTGCATTCCGCTGCATCAAGACCGTCGATCTGAATGTCCGGCCGGTGTATCATCGGCTGGAGGGCCGGGTGCGGGCGCACGTGTTCCTGTGCATGTTGGCCTATTATCTCGAATGGCACATGCGCCGGTGTCTGGCGCCGATGCTGTTCGATGACACCGATAAGGACGAGGCGCAGGCGCTGCGCAGCAGCGTGGTGGCGCAGGCGCAGCGCTCCAAGGCGGCGGTCAGAAAGCAGACCACAGGCATGACGCCGGACGGACTGCCGGTGCACAGCTTCCGCACGCTGCTTGCCGATCTGGCGACGCTGGCGCGCAATACGATCGTCACTGCGATCAACCCGCTCTATCCGCTGACCGTGGCGACGCGGCCAACGCCGGTGCAGCAGAAGGCGTTCGATCTGCTGGGGCTCTCGGTGTAGCCAGTAGCGGGCCGCTGAAACGGCATTTTGTGCAATGCCGTCAATGGTTTATGTAAAACTGAAGTAGGAAGCTCGGGCTAAAACCCGAACCGCTCCAGCAACGCCAACGTCCGGGTCGGCATCCGCGGTTTCGCCGCCATGAACGCCCGCAAATCCGCCGGATGATCGATATCCAGCCCGATCCCCGGCATCCGCATAACTGTTGGCTCGATCCCCTGCGCCCGCGCCGCCATCAAATGTGGAAAATAACTGTCGTCGCCAAACCGCAGCGGCACCGAAAACGGCGGCGCGCACAGCACCGCGTTCGATCCCAATTCATCATGCGCCGGCACGATGGTGAATGACGGAGCCGCCCGGCAGGACGACACCACGGCGTCGATCTCCGCCGATGTCACGCGGGGGATATCCCCCGGCACCGTCAGCAGCCCGCCCCTGCCCTCCTGTGCCAAGACCCGGGCCATCCCGTTTACCGCCCCGGTATGGCCGTCCAGCGCCCCGTCCGTCACTACCCTGGCGCCATACCGCTCCGCCAGCGCAGCCGCTACCGGGTCAACCGTGTTAACCAGAATCCCCGCCAGAAGCTGTGACCGGGCCAGAGCCGTCAGCACGTCCTCCACCATGGTCGCCGCAAGCACTTCGCGCTGGAGCGGGGTCAGAACGGACCCCGTGCGCGACTTTGCCCCGGTGAACGCCTTGACCGGGACCGCCGCCCAAACGTCGATCATCGCCCACCGCGATGCCGCAGGCCGCGCAGTTCCCGCCGCCGCAGAGTCGCCGCCGCCTCCACCACGATCCGGGCCAACGCCTCCCGGTCCTCGATCGTCGTCATCAGCGTCTGCGCCAAAGTGACCCGGGCATCGATCGAAACCACCTCGGACATGTCGGCGTGATCGATAACATACCCGTCCAGCAGGGCGGCATAGCGCTGGGCCACGGTGCCGGCCGACGGGTCCAGCCCCAGTTCGGTCATCATCTTGGCCGTCGGCCCCTTCACCGCACGACCGGCAATGATCGGAGACACGGCGATAATCGGCGCGTGGCACGCCATCAGCGCCTCCCGCACGCCGGGGATTGCAAGGATCGGCTCGACGCTGATGAACGGGTTGGACGGGCAGATCACAACCGCCTCTAGAGCCGGATCGGCCAGCCCTGCCAGGAACTCGGGATGAGCCTTGGCGGCGCCCGCGCCCTGGAACTGCAACTCGCTCACCACCGGCTCGCACCGCCGGCGCACGAAATAGTCCTGGAAGTCGAGCCACCCGAGTTCGGTCAGCAGGCGCGTTCGAACGGGATCGTTAGACATCGGCACCACGCGAGGCCCCACGCCCATGCGCCGGCACAAATCCGCGGTCACCTCGGACAGGCTCTCCCCGGCGCGCAACCGGCGGGTGCGTTCAACGTGCAGGGCCACGTCCCGGTCGCCGAGGCGGAACCACGTCTCGCCGCCCAAAACCTCCATCGTCTGCATGAACGACCAGGTTTCGTCGTGGCGGCCCCAGCCGACCTCCCGGTTCGCCAGCCCGGCCAGCGTATAGGCGACCGTATCGATATCGGGGGAGATGGACAGCCCCAGATGCTCGAAATCGTCGCCGGTGTTGACGACGACAAGCAGGTTTTCGTGCGGCATGATGCGCGACAGTCCAAGCGCGAGCTTGGCTCCCCCCACCCCGCCGGACAAAGCTATGATCACTGGAACAGATCCTCCTGAGGCGGACGGATGACATCCGCCACCGGGACATTCGGGGCCTGCCACGTGAGGCCACGCACGACGACGACAGGTTGCGCTTCCGCGGCCTGACCCTGCAACAACGAAGCGGCCGCCGCAATCTCATCCGCAAAGCCGATGATGCTGACTTCGAGCGTACGCCCAAACAGGTCGGGCTGGCCGCGCAGATCGATGACCGAGGGTATGCCGGCGGCGCCGATGGCTACTCCGGCGGTGCCCCGGCGCCACGGGCGGCCGAAGCTGTCGCTGATCACCACGCCGACCTCCGCCCGCACTGACAGCCGGGCGCGGATCGCCTCGGCGGATCCGTCCGGGTCCAGCGGCAACAGCAGCGCGCGGTGGCGCCCGTCGGGTTCGGCCACGTTGGACTGATCGACACCGGCGTTGGCCATGACGAACCCCAGCCGGTGCTGCATGATCATAAGGTTGGGCCGGCTGCGCACGACCCTGACCGACTCGGACAGGACGACCTCGACGATACGGGGATCCTTGCCGATCTCCGCGGCGAGCTTGAGGGCTGGGGCGGAGGGAACGACGTCAGCCAGATCGACGATACGGCCCTCCGCCTTGGAGACGATCTTTTGCGCGACCACCACCACGTCGCGGTCGCGCAAAACCTGGCCGGCACGGTCGAGGCCGGCCAGGATCAGGGCGGCCAGATCGTCCCCGGCCTGCACCATCGGCAGGCCCGGGAGCGCGAACAACTCCAGTCGAGCGGTCATGTTACCCGAAGCGGGCGCGCAGCTTCGGCAGCACCTGTTCCCCGTAGATCTTCAGGAACCGCGCCTGATCGTTACCGGGTGCGTGGAACACCAGATGTCGAAACCCCAGGTCGATATATGGCTTGATCTTGTCGATGTGTTCGTCCGGATCGGATGAAACGATCCATCGGCTTGCCGCGCGCTCGATCGGCAGCGCGTCGGCGAGGCGCTCCATCTCCCTCGGGTCGTGCACCGTGGTCTTCTCCTCCGGGGTCAGCGCCAGCGCCGCCCAGACGCGGGTGTCCTCCAGCGCACGCTGCCTGTCGGTATCGAAGGACACCTTCATCTCGATCATCCGGTCGAAGTCCGGCTTCGGCTTCGATGACAGCGTCAACCCATCGGCGACGTTCGGCAACAAAGTATCGGTGTAAAGGTCCCACTTCTTGCCGCTGGTGCAGATGAAGCCGTCCGCCATCCGCCCGGCATATTTGGCGACCTGAGGGCCGGCACCCGCGACATATATCGGCAGGAACGCGCCCGGCTTATCGTACACCGTGGCGTCCCGCGTCTTGTAGTAATCGCCGTCAAAGGTGACGTGGTCCTCCGCCCACAGCTTGCGGATCAGGCTGATCGCCTCCCGCAGGCGGGCGAAGCGTTCCTTCGTCTCCGGCCACACCATGCCGGTGGCCGGCACCTCGTTCAGCCCTTCTCCGGTTCCGACTCCCAGGATGACGCGGCCGGGAAACAGCGAACCGAGCGTGCCGAATACCTGAGCCACGACGGACGGATGATAGCGGAACGTCGGCGTCAGCACGCTGGTGCCCATGACGATACGCTGCGTGCTGGCACCCAGCGCACCCAACCAAGCCATGGCGGACGGAGCGTGCCCGTCGGTGTGGCGCCACGGTTGAAAGTGATCGCTCACGAAAACGGAATCAAAGCCGGCCTGCTCCGCCGCCACAGAGAAGTCGAGCAGCCGCCGCGGCGCGAACTGCTCCGCCGAGGCCTTGTAGCCGAGTTTCAAGGTCATGGACCTGCTTCCTTCTGCTGGCCGCACGCTACCGCCGAGCCGGAGGAGCGGCAATCGGCGCGGGACGAGCGGCGGCTGTGCCATCCATCTGAGCATCCGCCGCTCCGAGTTTAAGCGGCGGGAGGCTGGGCGTCTCGTTTGACGGGCGAGGATAATGCCGAACCACCCGGCATGTGCTGAAGCAACGCCCAAAAATTATCGCTTCAGATAGACGGCTTCCCAAAACGTCATGGCCCGGCTCGTCCGGGCCACCTGTCGCGGCAGGTGCTAGCGGGGGTGGCCCGGACGAGCCGGGCCATGACGGAAAAGGGACGGACCCCCGCATTCGCTTATTCTTGGACGTCGCCTAACCGCCGATAACCTCGGTGCGGCTGGAGTTGCCCGATTCGCTCGGGACGCTGTTGCCGCCTGGCTGCCGTTGTCGTCCTGGTGGACATGGCGCGCCTCGGCGGTGATGGGTGGGACGGGAGCCGTCCGGCCGCGGAACTGAACTTCTGCCCCGATAACGAGGCGGTGTCCGATCGCGGCGTTGAGCGCGAATTGCGGCAAGTGCGAAAAGATTGGCAGTGTGGCGGCCAATGACCGATACTCCCACTCGGCAAAATCAGTCTCACCGCGTATGATCTTCCACCCCCTAACGACCACCCAGACGCACGCCGCGCGGCTACTGACAGGCGCCACGATGGCGGCCTTCGTGGTCGCCCACTTTTTCGGACGCCGAGCCCGCATCGTGCGCTTGCTCATCGCCGGCGTCTATTTCGTTGGCGTGTCAGGGTTCGTTGTATACGCCTTGATGTAAATCCGGGCCGGGAGTTTGCCCCTTCCAGACCTCTGTTCTAGCCTGCGGCGAACGGCACAAAATAATCGCGCCGGCCACGACAGGAGGTTACGTGATCACCCAGGCAAGGAGAGTATCCCGCCGGCGTGCGCTAAAGCTCGCCGCGGCCTCGGCAGCGCTTCCGCTCGTGCACATCCGGACCGGACGGGCAGCCGGCAAGGTTTCGGTTGGCTTCTGGGACCACTGGGTTCCGCAAGGCAACGAGATCATGAAGCAGCAGTGCGAAGCGTTCGCTGCCGCGAATCAGGTGGATGTTCAGGCGGATTTCATCACCTCGGTCGGCGCCAAGAACATCCTGACGATCGCCGCCGAGGCGCAGGCGAAAACCGGCCACGACATTCAACAGTTCCCCGGGTGGGAAGTGCAAAACCACGCCGATCAATGCGAGCCGGTCGACGACGTCATGAAGCGTTTGACCGAGAAGTACGGACCCGTCGCCGACGCGAGCAAATACCTGTTCACATCCAAGGGCCATTGGCTCGCGGTGCCATGCAGCGCGGGCAACCAGAACAAGGGGCCCTGCGGGCGCATCTCGGTCCTGCGGGATGTCGCCGGGATCGACGTGGTCAAGATGTATCCGCCGTCCGCGGACCCGACGCCTGAAGCGGAGAAATGGACCTTCGATGCCATGCTGCGGGCCGCAGAGGCTTGCAAGAAGGCCAAGATGACCTTCGGCATCGGCCTCGGGACCACGCCGGATTCCGTTGACACGGCCGGCGCGCTGTTTGCCGCCTTCGGCGCGGAGGTGATCACCCCGAGCGGCGAGGTGAACGCCCGCTCCGATAATGTTCGGCAGGTGCTGGAATACGCCCAGCATCTGGTGAAATATCTGCCGGACGACGCGGTCAGCTACGATGATGCCTCGAACAACCGCGCGCTGATCGCCGGACAGAGTGCGCTGATCTGGAATCCGCCCTCGGCCTGGGCCGTCGCCCGTCGCGACGCGCCGCTTGTGGCGGCGGATTGCTGGACCTTCCCGGCGCCGAAGGGGCCGAAGGGACGGTTTCTGCCGCTGGGCGCGTTCTCCTGGGGGATCTGGAACTTCAGTCCGAACAAGACCGCGGCCAAGGAACTGATCGAATTCCTGTCGCAGCGGGAGAACGTCGAGGCCCGCTGCAACGTGACGCTCGGCTTTGACGTGCCGCCGTTCTCCAGCATGTCCGACTTCAAGATCTGGGAGGAAGCGGAACCTCCGAAAGGCACCGTCTACCATTATCCGATCCGCAAGTCGCACCATCAGCAGAACTGCGTCGCGGTGGCTCCGGCTCCCCCCGAAATTGCCGTCCAGGTGTATAACCGCGGCACGCTGCCGACAATGCTGGCTAAGCTGCAAAGCGGCCAATCGATCAAGGACGTGCAGGACTGGGCACAGGACGAGCTGGAGGGGTTCGTTCGATAACGGCGACGATCCGTTATCGACCTCGGCGTCGGGACCGTGGCGCGGCATCGTAAGAATTGATGTAAAAACGACTTGCCGGCACCGCGGCGCCGTTGCGTGACGCCGCGGCAATGGTTAGCGTGGCCATCGCCAGCCAGAGCGACATGGCTTTTCGCGCTACAGATTGACACAGCTCCCGGAAAGCCAGCAGGGTCAGGCCAACGAGAAACGCGCTCGGTGAACGAGACGCGAATGGGAGAGGTGTTGTGATGGGTGCGCAGGTGCGCGGTGTCCCGACCATAGGTCGCAAATCAGGCCGGCGCGTTGGAGAGAAGTCCTCCCACGCGACAGGACGCGTATCCGAATCCGGCGGTTGGCGGCCGTGACGAACGCTATTCCGCCCCAGACCATCACATACCCAGGAAGGAACTGACGTGACGACGCCTTCTCCCAAGACAAAAAAGACAACCGGCGCGTTCAGCCGGCGACGCGCGCTCAAGCTCGGCGCGGCCAGCGCCGTGCTGCCGCTGGTCCACATCCGGTCCGGCCGCGCGGCCGGCAAGGTTTCCATCGCCTTCTGGGACCACTGGGTTCCATCCGGCAATGCCGTGATGCAGAAGCAGGTCGATGCCTGGGCGGCCAAGAACCAGGTCGAGGTGCAGGCGGACTTCATCACCGCCGTCGGCCAAAAGAACGTCCTGACGATCGCCGCCGAACATCAGGCGAAAACCGGCCACGACATTCAAACGTTCCCGACGTGGGAGGTTCATAACAACGGCGATCTGCTGGTACCGATCGACGACGTGATGAAGCGGCTTGCCGACAAGTACGGGCCGGTGAACCAGGTTTGCGAGTATCTGGCCAAGGTCAACGGCCATTGGCTGGCGGTGCCGTCGAGTTCCGGTACCCAGCATAAAGGGCCCTGCGGCCGCATCAGCGTGCTCAAGGACAAAGCCGGGCTCGACGTCGTCGAGATGTATCCCGCCAAGGACGTCCATACCGCGGCGTCGGACGGGTGGACCTGGGACGCGCATTACAAGGCGGCGGAGGCCTGTGCCAGGGCGGGCATGCCGTTCGCCATCGGCCTGGGCCAGACTACGGACTCCGTTGATACCGCGGGCGCGCTGTTCCGCGCTTTCGGCGCCGAGCTGGTGGACAAGGATGGCAACATCACGGTGCAGTCCGACAAGGTCCGCGCGGTATTGGAGCACGGACAGAAGCTTGTGAAGGTGCTGCCGGACGATGCCGTCAGCTATGACGACGCATCGAACAATCGCGCGCTGATCTCGGGCAGGAGCGCGCTGATCTGGAACCCGCCGTCGGCCTGGGCGGTTGCCAAGCGTGACGCGCCGCAAATCGCGGCTGACTCCTGGACGTTCGCCCCGCCGGCGGGTCCCGAGGGTCGCTTCCTGCCCTACCTTCCCTACTTCTGGGGCGTCTGGTCATTCAGCAAGAACCAGACCGCGGCGAAGGAACTGATCGAGGCTTTGATGCAGCGGGACGCCGTCGAGCAACGTTGCAATGAAGTGATCGGTTATGACGTGCCGCCATTCACCTCGATGCTCGACTTCAAGATCTGGCAGGAGGTTGAGCCGCCGAAGGGGACAGTCTACAACTATCCGATCCGGTCGTCCCACAAGGTTTCGGCGCACATCGCGGCGCTGCCGGCGCCTCCGGAGATTGCTGTCCAAATCTATAATCGCGGCACTATGCCGACCATGCTGGCGAAACTCAAGAGCGGTCAGTCCATTAACCAGGTGATCGCCTGGGCGAATGACGAACTGGAAGGCTTTGCTCGCTGACCTGAGCCGCCGCGCCGGCAACGACCGGCGCGGCGGCTCAGGATGGGTCCGGGAGGTATAACAAATGGCAGACGGCACGAGCATCCCGATTGATGTGGTTTCACCCGGGAAGACCAAGACCCGCAGAAACACGATACAGAAGTTCGCCCAACGGCGATCGACGACCGGGTTCTTGCTGTGCCTGCCGCTTATTCTGCTGATCGCCGCCTTCGTCATATATCCGGCGTTCTACGCGATCTACCTCAGCATGCTGAACAAGAAGATGACGGCCTTTGTCGGGCTGGGCAACTTCCAGTTCCTTCTGAAGCGTCACACCTTCCAACTCGTCATCTTCCAGAGCTGCTTGTTCGCCATCACTTCGGTGATCCTTAAAGCGATTATCGGGTTTGTTCTGGCACACCTGATGCACAACATCCCGGGCAAGAACGAGCGAATCTGGCGCGGCTTGCTGCTGGTGCCGTGGGTGATCCCGCTGGCGCTGTCCACGCTGACATGGTGGTGGATGTTCGATCCGTCGTATTCCGCGTTCAACTGGGTGTTGAACCAGTTTGGTTTCGGAAACGTGCCGTGGCTTGGCGTCGGCTGGATCGCGCGATTCTGCACGATCGCGGTCAATGTCTGGTACGGCACTCCATTCTTCATGATCATGTATCTCGCGGCGCTGAAGTCCGTACCGGAGCAGCTGTACGAGGCGGCGTCCATCGACGGCGCCCACGGTTTGCAGAAGCTGTTCTTCGTGACGTTGCCGATGATGCGCAACATTATATCGATCACGGTTCTTTTCAGCCTGATCGTAACGTTCGCCGATTTCGATATCGTGCGCATCCTGACCGCCGGCGGCCCGCAGGACATGACGCACGTATTCGCCACCTACGCCTTCCAGATCGGCATTCAGTCGGGCGATATCCCGCTCGGTGCGGCCGATAGCCTGTTCATGTTCCCGATCCTGGCCTTCGCGGCATTCTTTGTCCTGCGCGGCGTCACCAGGCGGACGAAGGAGATCGCGACATGAGCGCCTCGGTCTCCGAACGTCGCATCGCGGTCGCCGCGGCGCGCAAGCACAGCCTGCACCGAAGCCGGATGTGGGCGCTGTGGGGCAGCTACGCGGCGCTGACGGTGTTCGTGTTCATGTTCCTGATCCCGCCGTTTTATACCCTGATGACGAGCCTGAAGTCTTCGGCGGAGATCTCGGCGCAGACGGGCAGCCCGTGGCTCGTGCATCACCCGACGCTGGAGAATTTCTGGTATCTGATTACCTATCCGAATTTCCAGCGATACTACCTCAACTCGGTCATCGTCACGGTGCTGACGGTCGTCGTATCGATGGTGATCTCCGTGCTTGCGGCCTTCAGCTTGTCGCGCATGGGCTTCTGGGGCAGCCAGACGCTTTCGACAGGCGTGTTCCTGACCTATCTGGTGCCCCCTTCGCTGTTGTTCATCCCGTTGTTCCAGATCATCGGGCAGCTCGGCCTGATCAATAACTTTTGGTGCCTGGTGCTGCTGTATCCGACGCTGGCAGTTCCTTTCTGTACGTGGATCATGATTGGCTATTTCAGTTCCATTCCAAAGGAGCTGGATGAGGCAGCCTTGATCGACGGCGCGGGCTATTTGCAGATGCTTTGGAGAATTTTCATCCCGGTTGCGATGCCCGGTATCATCGCGGCGACGATCTTCGCCTTCACAGTGTCCTGGGGCGCGTTTCTGTATCCACTGGCTTACCTCTACACGTCGAACCAGATGGTGCTGACCGTCGGAATCATTTCCGACCTGATCCGCGGCGACGTGTTCCAGTGGGGCAAGATCATGGCTGCTTGCCTGCTGGCGTCCCTGCCACCGATCGTGATCTATGCGTTCCTCATGGACTACTACGTGGCGGGCCTGACGGCCGGTGCGACCAAAGGCTGATTTGAACGACGGGTAGCCGGGAGGCCCCCGGTGCCGGACCCAAGCAAGGAAACGGAACCACATGGCTGAAGTGTCCTGCCGCAAAGTCATCAAGGAATACGATGCCGGCGTGCAAGCGGTGAAAGGCATCGACCTGGATATCGCCGACCACGAATTCGTCGTTCTGGTCGGCCCGTCCGGATGCGGCAAATCGACAACCTTGCGGATGATCGCCGGACTTGAGGAGATCACGTCCGGCGAGATCTGGATCGACGGCGATGTGGTCAACGACGTGCCGCCGCGCGATCGGGACATCGCCATGGTGTTCCAAAACTACGCGCTGTACCCGCACATGAGCGTTTTCGACAACATGGCATTCGGCCTTAAGCTGCGGAAATTCCCGCGCGATGAGATCAAGCGCCGCGTGGATGAGGCCGCCCGGATCCTGGACATCGTGCCACTGCTGGACCGAAAGCCGCGTGCCTTGTCCGGCGGACAGCGTCAACGCGTTGCGATGGGGCGCGCGATCGTCCGCAATCCGAAGGTGTTCCTGTTCGATGAACCGTTGTCGAACCTGGATGCCAAGCTCCGCGTTCAGATGCGGACGGAGATCAAGAAGGTCCATCAGACCGTGCGCACAACGACGATCTATGTTACGCACGATCAGATCGAGGCGATGACCCTGGCCGACCGTGTGGTGGTGATGAACGGAGGCAACATCGAACAGGTCGGCGCGCCGCAGGAACTGTACCATCACCCTGCCACGCGCTTCGTCGCCGGGTTCATCGGATCGCCCGCAATGAACTTCCTGCCGTGTCGCATTCAGGACGGCACCGGAGGCGGCCTCTCCATCAAAGTGACGGATTCCATCACTCTGCCCATCCCGCCGGCGCGAGCGGACCGTTACGGCAGATACAAGGACAAGAGCATGGTTCTCGGTCTTCGGCCGGAACACCTGTTCGAATTCCATGAGCAAGCCAAGCCTGGTTGGACCCGAGTTGATCTTCCGGTCGACGTGGTGGAGCCGATGGGCATGGAGACGATGGTGCACTTCTTTGTCGACGGCGCACCTGTATGCGCCCGCGTCGACCCGGCGACCCACGCCGAACCGAACGAAATTCTGCCGCTGACGGCGGACCTGAACCAGATGCACCTGATCGAACCGGACAGCGGCCGGGTAGTTTGACGCGGCAGGCCTTGATACCGGTTTGCATCGTCACCGGCTTCCTCGGAAGCGGCAAGACCACCCTGATCAGCCGCCTTCTGCGCGATCCGGGGCTTAGCCGGACAGCCGTCATCGTCAGTGAGTTTGGAGACGTCGCCCTCGACCACGAACTGATCGCCAGCAGCGACGACTCGGTCCTGACGCTGAGCACCGGATGTCTTTGTTGCGCGGTGCAAACCGACCTGGCCCGAACACTCATGTCCTTGTTCGATCGCCGCGCCGCCTATGATCGGGTGCTGATCGAGACGTCCGGATTGGCTGATCCGGTGCCGATCTTGCAAACCATGATGACCGACCGCGATGTCTCCGGCACGCATGCAAGTCCGACGGTCGTGACATTGGTCGATACGGAGCATGGCGAGGCGACGCTCCGCCTGCACGCCGAGGCCAGGATTCAAATCGCCTTGGCCCAGAGGCTGCTTATCAGCAAGACCGACGTGCAGGCCCCGTCGGTTGCGTTGTTGACGAGCCTGGACGAACTTAATCCGCTGGCGCCTCGGATGACGACGCAGGCGGTGGAAGCCTCCGCGCTTTTCTGCCCTCCCACGGTCGAAGCGCTGGCTCATCGCGTTTCGGTAAGCCCGCGTCCGCGATCCCACGGCGAAATCGATACCTTCACCGTCACCCGCGATCGGCCGCTGCCCGCCCTGGCGCTGGCAATGCTGCTGGAAGCAATCGCGGAGCACTGCGGTTCGCGCTTGCTACGTCTGAAAGGGCTGGTTGAGATTGAAGAGATGCCGGGGCAGCCAGCCGTGATCCACGGCGTGCGCCACGCCGTGAGCCCGCCCGATTTCCTCGATCGCTGGCCGAGTACCGACGAGACAACCCGCATCGTCTTCATCACCAAGGGCGTCCCGCGTTTCTTCGTAACGCGGCTGCTCGAACGCCATCGAGGAGGAAGTGCGTCATGAGCAGCGGCTTGCGCGAAACGGTGCGGCCTCATAAGCACGGGCCATCAGATCTGGACCGGGAAATCGAACATGCTCACCCGCCGAACCGTATTGGCAGCGACCTCGGCGCTGGCGATGCCTGCCATCGTGCGGGCGCAACCGGCGTCGATACGCATCGGCGAGATCAATTCCTATTCGGCGATCCCTTCATTCACCTTGCCGTACCGCAACGGCTGGCAATTGGCGACGGACGAGATCAATACGCAGGGCGGCGTGCTCGGGCGCAAGCTGGAGGTCATCAGCCACGACGATGCGGGCAAGCCGCAGGACGCCATACGGCTCGCGGGGGAACTTCTCGATGGGCAGAAGGTCGACATCCTGGCAGGCGGATACCTGTCCAACGTCGGCCTCGCCCTCTCCGACTTCGCTCAGCAGCGTAAACGTCTCTACATTGCCGGCGAACCGTTGTCCGACGCCCTGGTATGGGAGAAGGGTACACGGGTACTGCTTCCGACTAAGGCCTTCGACCTACATGCAGGCCGCCATGTTGGTTGAAGAAGCCGCGAAGCTGCCGGCAAAGCGCTGGGTGAGCGTTGCCCCGAACTACGAGTATGGGCTTTCCACGGTGAAGTGGTTCAAGGCTCTGTTGTCGGAGAAGCGTCCCGATGTCACGTTCGTGGGCGAACAATGGCCGGCATTGGGCAAGATCGATGCCGGCGCGACAGCGGCGGCACTGGCAGAGACGAAACCGGACGCGATCCTGAACGTCACGTTCGGTCCGGATCTGACAAATTTCGTCCGCCAGGGCAATACGCGCGGATTGTTCGACAACCGCTCCGTTGTGTCCGTGCTGACGGGTGAACCTGAATATCTCGATGCGCTTGGCGACGAAACGCCGGAGGGCTGGATCGTCACAGGCTACCCGCAGGCCCGGGTCGCCACGCCGGCGAATACCGCGTTCATCGCCGTCTACAAGGCGCGGTTCGATGCCATCCCCGGGATGGGTTCGGTTGTCGGCTACAGCCTGCTCCAATCAATCGCCGCCGGCATTGCCCGGGCCGGTTCGCTGGAACCGGACGCTTTGGTCGATGGATTCAGCGGGGCGACGTTCGGGACACCATTCGGTACCGCGTCCTACCGGGCGCTTGATCATCAGGGCACGCTCGGCACTTTTGTCGGTAAGACCGCCGTGCGCGACGGCAAGGGGATCATGGTCGACTGGCACTACGCGAACGGCGCCGACTACCTGCCATCCGATCAACAGGTGCGGGCATTGCGGCCAAGCGCGGGATAAGATCGCCGGCCCGATGGGTTTCGTTGCGATCCAGTTTCTCACCGGCCTGTCGGGATCGGTTTCGCTGTTCCTGATGGCGGCCGGGCTGACGGTGATCTTCGGCGTGACCCGCGTTGTCAATTTCGCCCATGGCAGTCTTTACATGCTAGGCGCCTACCTGGGCTGGAGCATCCTGACACGGCTGCCGCACGATCCGCTCTGGTTTGGTATCGGTGTCATCGCCGCGGCCCTGGCCACGGCTTGCATCGGCGTTGTCATCGAAACGACGCTGTTGCGTAGGCTATATGGCTCGCCGGAGCTGTTTCAGTTGCTCGCGACATTTGCTGTGATGCTGGTTGTTCAGGACCTGACAGTGCTGATTTGGGGACCGAATGATCTCCCCCTGCCGCGAGCGCCCTGGCTGCGGGCCTTCGTTACCATGTTTGAGCGCCGCTACCCACTGTACGACCTTATCGTCATGGCGATCGGGCCGATCGTCCTGTTAGCATTATTGCTTCTGCTGTCGCGCACGCGGTTCGGCATGCTGATCCGAGCCAGCACGGAAAACCGGGAGCTCGCCGCTGCGCTGGGAATCAACCATCGGATATTGTCCACGACAGTGTTTGCCCTGGGCGCCGGGCTGGCCGGTCTTGGGGGCGCGTTGATCTTGCCGGCTGCCTCGGCAAACCCGCAAATGGATCTTGCGGTTGTCGTCGAGGCTTTTGTCGTTGTCATCGTCGGCGGCATGGGCAGCGTGACCGGAGCCTTCCTCGCAAGTCTGTTGATCGGCGAGTTGCAGGCCTTCGGTATCGTTCTGATACCGCAGGCAACATTGGTCCTGGTATTCGTGCTGATGGCGGTCGTACTCAGCGTGCGGCCGCGCGGACTTCTGGGCGATGCACCTCCCGCGGCTGCCGTCGCATCGGCGGCCGAGCGCGTTGTCGCCCTCCCGGAAAACCTCCGCCTGCTTGGCTGGGGCCTGGTTGCCGTGGCTGCCACGGCGCCGCTTTGGCTGCCGCCGTACTGGCTATCGGTTTTGACGGAAATGCTGATCGCGATGCTGTTCGCCAGCAGCCTGCACTTCATGATGGGCCCGGGCGGCATGATCAGCTTCGGGCACGCGGCCTGGTTCGGGTTGGGCGCTTACGCCTCGACGTTGGCGATGCGGACGCTGGAAGCTCCGATGCCCCTCGCGTTGCTCGCGGCACCGGTCGTTGCCGGCGTCATCGCCGCATCGTTTGGTTGGTTTGTCGTCCGCCTGTACGGAGTCTACCTTGCGATGCTGACCTTGGCGTTCGCGCAGATCGTCTGGGCGGCGGCGACCCAATGGACGTGGCTCACCGGCGGCGACGACGGCATTCTGAGTATATGGCCGAGTGGACCAATCCCGTTCTACTTCTGGGTATTGGGTCTGACCGCGAGCGCGATTTGGTTAATGCACCGAGCCACCTGCGCTCCGTTCGGGCTGGCCTTAACCGCTGCCAGAGACTCCGAACAGCGCGCCCTATCGATTGGACTGCGGCCGGATCGACTTCGTTGGGTCGCTTTCGCTATCTCGGGCGCGGCGGCCGGACTTGCCGGCGGACTGTTCGCTTTCCTGACCGGCAGCGTCTTTCCGACCTATGCCGCGGTGGGGAAATCGGTCGACGCCCTATTGATGGTTCTGTTGGGCGGCCTCAACACCGTCATCGGCCCGATCATAGGCGCTGCGGCTTACACAGGTGCGTATGATCTTCTGCTTCAGACCGCCGCACTGTGGCGACTGGCGCTTGGCCTGATGATCATTACGCTGGTACTGGCTTTTCCCAATGGGATCGCGGGGGGATCGCGCCGATGACGCTGCTTTCGGTCCGCCATCTGACAAAAGCCTTCAGTGGCAACACCGTCGTCTCCAATGTCTCCTTTGACGTCGGCAGCGGTGAAGTTCTCGCGCTCATCGGCCCGAACGGTGCTGGGAAGTCCACATGCTTCAACATGCTGAGTGGTCAGCTTCGGCCGGACGCCGGAGAGATCCTGATGAACGGTTTCAACATTGCTTTATGGAAGGCCGACCGCATCTGCCGCCTGGGCGTCGGGCGCGGCTTCCAGACCGCTCAGACGTTTGGGTCATTGACGGTCAGGGACAATGTGCGCGCCGCGCTCATCGCCCGGCATCGCGCGACGTGGCACTTTTTTCGCCCGGCTTCGGCGTTTTTCCATCGGGAAGCCGAGACGTTGCTGGCCGGGGTCGGGCTGTCCAGGGTTGCGGATGCGGTCTGCGGCACCCTGGCGTACGGCGACCTCAAGCGGCTCGAGCTTGCACTCGCGCTCTCGAACCAGCCGCGATTGCTGCTGATGGATGAGCCGACCGCCGGCATGACGCTCGCGGATCGCGGGATTGTCATGGACCTCATGCTGGCTTTAGCGCGCGAAACCGGCTGCGCCGTGTTGTTCACGGAGCATGACACCGACGCTGTGTTTCGGACCGCGGATCGGGTTCTGGTGATGGACAAAGGCTTGCTTATCGCCGAGGGTGCGCCATCCGCCATCAGGTCCAATCCCCTGGTAAGGGCGGCCTACCTCGGCTTTTGAATTGTCTCGCGAAGAGAGGCCGACCGCCCCTTGCTCCCCGCGGGCGCCCTCATCCTATTGTCCAAGGGGCGCATTAACCCAAGTTTAATGATGCGCCACATCAGGCGCCTGATACGGGATGTTGCCCTTATGCGCCTTTTCAGTCTTTCGCGGACAGGTCTCGTGGCGCTTGTCTTGGCCCTATCCGCTGTGCCGGCGGGATACGCACAAATGCCATCCGGGCCGCCGTCCGTCGGTGTCGCGCGAGCAGAGCCGACCGCGATAACGGAAACCTCGGAGTTCGTTGGCCGCATCCAGGCAATCGATCGCGTCGCGCTTACAGCACGCGTAACCGCCTTCCTCGACCAGCGGCTGTTTACCGAGGGCACGGAAGTCCGGCAGGGCGATTTGCTCTATCGCCTGGAACGGGGTCCGTTCGAGGCCGCTGTTCAGCAGCAGGAGGCGGCGGTCGCGGATGCCAGCGCCCGCCTGGCGAACGCCACGATCCAACTGACGCGGGCGCAGTCGCTGCTGAACACGCCAGCCGGCCAGCGATCGAACGTTGACGATGCGACCGCGAACCAGCGGTCCCAGGCAGCACAGCTCATGTCCGCGCAGGCGCAATTGCGCCAGGCACAGATCAATCTGGCCTACACCGAGATTCACGCTCCGGTTTCCGGCAAGATCAGCCGGACCAGCATCACCGAGGGCAACGTCGTGTCGCCGAGCAGCGGCCCCCTCGCCAGCATCGTCAGCCAGGACCCGATGTATGTACTGTTCCCGGTGGCGTCGCGCGCGCAGACCGAAATCGAGAAGCGCTACGCCGACAAGGGTGGTCTGAACGCTGTCGTGGTGAGGCTGCGTCTGCCCGATGGCACGATTTACGATCAGGCTGGCAAGATCGATTATGTAGAGCCGTCGGTTTCCGCTACCACTGACACGATCCTGCTGCGCGCCCGCATCGCCAATCCGGTGCGTCAGGCCGCCTCCGAGGGACAACCGGTCGAGCGGACACTCGTCGATGGAGCATTCGTGGGCGTGAGGGTCGAGGGGATTGAGCCGGTCATGGCCCTCGGCATCCCCCGCAAGGCGGTGCTGTCGGATCAGCAGGGCGACTACGTCTACGTGGTCGGTGAAGACAAGAAGGTCGAACAGCGCCGCATCCAGTTGGGGCAATCGACGCCGACCGTTGCCGTCATTGCGGGAGGGTTGAAGGAAGGTGAACTTGTGGTCGCCGAGGGAATTCAGCGTATCCGCCCGGGCATCGAGGTGAACCCCGGGCCGGCGAGTCCACCGCCCACGGCGTCCGGCGCCACGGGCGGAAAGTCCTGACATGATTTCCGGCGTCTTCGTCGATCGGCCACGGCTCGCCGTCGTCGTGGCCATCCTGCTTACCCTGGCGGGTGCGCTGTCGTTGCTGCGCATCCCGGTCTCGCAGTTCCCCGATATCGTGCCGCCGCAGGTCACCGTTGCCGCCACCTTCACCGGCGCCTCGGCCGCGGTGGTCGAGCAGACCGTTGCCCAGCCGCTGGAAGCGACGATCGTCGGCGTGGACAAGATGATCTACATGAAGTCCAACAGCGCTAACGACGGCAGCTACGCGCTGACCGTGAGTTTCGAGTTGGGCTCCAACCCGGATATCGACACGGTCAACGTGAACAACCGGGTGCAGCAGGCCATCGCCCGCCTGCCGCCCGAGGTGCAGCGCGCCGGACTCACCGTCCGCAAAAAATCGGCTGCGATCCTGGAGTTCCTGCAGTTCTACAGCGATGGCGGCAAGCAGGACCCGCTGTTCATCAGCAACTACGTGACTATCAACGTGCTGGACCGGTTGAGCCGCGTGCCCGGAGTCGGCGATACGACGCTGTTCGGCCGGCTCGATTATTCGATGCGCATCTGGTTCGACATGGACCGGCTGGTGCAGCTCAATCTTGCACCGGCTGACATCATCGCGGTCATCCAGTCCCAGAACGTGCAGGCCGCGGTCGGGCGCATCGGCGCTCGGCCGACGAGCGATGCGACCCAGTTCCAGCTCAGCGTACAGACCCAGGGTCGTTTGACGACACCGTCCCAATTCGGCGACATCGTCATCCGGGCCAATCCGGACGGGTCGGTCCTGCGCATCCGCGATGTCGCACGGACCGAACTTGGGTCCGCGAACAGCGATACCCTCAGCCGGCTGAACGGCAACCCGGCTGTGTCCATCGGCATCTACCTGGCCCCGGGCGCGAACGCTGTGCAGACGTCGGCGCGTGTCAGCAAGGCGCTCGACGAGCTGTCGGTGCGGTTCCCTCCGAGCATCAAGGCGCGGGTCTTCTACGACAGCAGTTCGTTCGTCTCCTCGACCATCACCGAGGTGGTGAAGACCCTGGGGATCGCCTTCGTCCTGGTGGTCGCCGTGGTGTTCGTATTCCTTGGCAGCATCCGCGCGACCGTCATTCCGATGGTGGCGATCCCGGTCAGTCTGATCGGGACTTTCGCCGTGATGCTGGCGCTCGGGTTCTCCGCCAATACGATCTCCCTGCTCGCATTGGTCCTCGGCATCGGGGTGGTCGTGGACGACGCGATCGTCGTGGTGGAAAATGTCGAGCGGGTGATGTCGGAGGAACCGGACCTCTCGCCCGCGGACGCCACCAAGAAAGCGATGGCGCAGATCACCGGTCCGGTGATCGCGATTTCGCTGGTGCTGCTGTCGGTGTTTGTGCCGGTAGCTTTCATTCCCGGCCTGTCCGGTACGTTATTCCGCCAGTTCGCGGTGACGATCAGCGTGTCCATGTTGCTGTCGGCGATCATCGCGTTGACCCTGTCGCCCGCCTTGTGCGCGCTGTTCCTGCGTCACAGCCACCGGCCGCGCGGGCCGATCGGCTGGATGCTCATTGGCATCGACAAGGTCAGGGACGGATACTCGGCAATCGTCACCCGTCTGCTTCGGCTGGCGGCGCTCGCCGTGCTCGTCATCGCCGCCGCCGGCGTAGGCATCTTCATCCTTGGCAAAGCGACACCGACCGGTTTCCTTCCCGAGGAGGATCAGGGTGCCATCTTCACGGTCGTCCAGCTTCCTGACGGCGCTTCGGTCGAGCGCACCCGCAACGTGGTACAGCAGGTCGAGAACCTGATCCGGCCGATGCCCCAGGTCGAGGCGGTGTTGTCCATCGTCGGTTTCTCGCTGCTGGATGGCGGCAACCAACCGAACGCCGCCTTCCTTGTCACCAGGCTCAAGCCGTTCGATCAGCGTCCCGGGCCAGCAAACGGCGTCCACGCCGGTACTGGGAGCGATTTTCGGTGCCGCGCAGCAAATCCGTTCGGCGGTTGTCTTCCCGTTCAACCTGCCGCCGATTATTGGCCTGTCCACCAGTGGTGGCTTTGAATACCAGTTGGAGAATCTGGAGGGACGTTCGCCTGAGGAAATGGGCAGCGTGATGCAGGGTATGGTCGCGGCGGCCAATCAGGACCCGCGCCTGAACCGTGTGTTCTCGACCTTCACCGCGTCCAATCCGTCGATCTGGCTCGATATCGACCGGGAGAAGGCGCAGGCGCTCGGGCTGGCCGTCGCCGACGTGTTCAACGCGCTACAAACCACGCTCGGCGGCTATTATGTCAATGACTTCAATCTGTTCGGACGGACTTGGCAGGTTAACATCCAGGGCGATGCGCTCGACCGGAGTGATCCGGCGGCGATCTACAAGATCTATATTCGCAACAACCGTGGAGAGATGGTGCCACTGCGGTCGATCGCGACTGTCCGCATTCAGTTGGGGCCTCAGGTCATCAGCCGATACAACAACTACCGAAGCGTGACGATCAACGGCAGCCCCAAGCCGGGGGTTTCCTCCGGCGACGCGCTGGCGGCGATGGACCAGCTTTCCCGTACGACCCTGCCGCCGGGTACACCTATGAGTGGACGGGCACGGCCTATCAGGAGAGAGAGGCTTCGGGGCAGACGGGCTTCATCCTCGCTCTGGCAGTGCTGTTCGCCTACCTGTTCCTGGTGGCGCTTTATGAAAGCTGGATGATCCCGATTCCGGTGCTGCTGTCCGTGACCGTCGGGGTACTGGGCGCATTCATCGGCCTGAAGATCTCCGGACTCTCACTCGACCTCTATGCCCAAATCGGCATGGTCGTGCTGATCGCGCTGGCCGCGAAAAACGGCATTCTGATCGTCGAATTCGCGAAGGAGCAGCGCGAGGCCGGTCTGCCAATCCTGTACGCGGCCGCACTCGGCGCGCGCATGCGGATCAGGGCCGTGATGATGACGTCCATTGCCTTCATCTTTGGGCTGATTCCGCTAGTCTGGGCGACGGGAGCGGCGATGCTGAGTCGGCGGGCGGTCGGCACGGCGGTGTTCGCGGGGATGATTGTAGCCAGCTCGATCGGCGTTTTCCTGATACCTATGCTCTATGTCGTGTTCCAGACCCTGAGGGAGCGTATCAAGCAGCGCTTCAATCGTAACCGCGCACCCGCGCGCGAACCTGAATTTCACGACGTCAACCGGTGACCTGGCTGGCTTTCGGAACCGCCATCGCGGTTCCTGACCATCGCCCCGGTCGCCAGTTTTGCGTGGCGTTCAGGCGAAAGACTCTTGCCTTCCGCCGCACGGGAAGCCAGCCTTCGGGACATGGTGGAACCCGTGAGCCTCAGCAGTTACCGCGACGACACGCTCTGGGCGGTGGTCGCGTCCATCGGCCGCACCTCGCGCGTCGCGGAGGTTTTCTCCAACCGGCTGGCGGCACTGGCCGATCAGGCGTGGCGCGAACAGGAGGTCAAGGCCTACGCCAATTTCCTCGGAAGTTCGAGACAACCGACGCCTTCATATACCGTACGACCCATTCGCCGGGCCGACCTGCCGAGATCCTGGCGGCCTTTGCCAGCTCTGGGTTTTCTCCAGGGCAAGTTGATGTAAGCGGTTCAACCCTCCGCCGTTATATGCACTTTCTCCCGCTCACCCGTCAGACGGCCGATTAGTTCCTCGAGCTGGAACAGATCGCGGAATTGGATACTGATATCGCCGCTGCCCTTGCGGTTTGTGATGATGGTCACCCTGGTGCCGATGGCATCGCTGATCCGGCGCTCCAAATCGGCAATGTCGAGTTTTTCCGGCTTCGGCTGACGCGGCGCGCCCCTCGCAGCGACGGCTTTCGCGGCGAGAGTTTCCGCCTGACGAACCGACATGCCCCGCTTCAGGATCTGTTCCGCCAGAGCCTCAGGGTCAGGCGCGTTGATCAGCACTCGCGCATGACCAGAGGACAGGGTGCCGGACCGTACCTCCTTCTTGATGCTTTCCGGTAGCCGGAGCAGGCGAATAGTGTTGCCAACGTGGCTTCTGGATTTGCTGACCGCGTAGCCAAGCGCTTCGTGGGTGAGCCCGAAATCGTCCAGAAGGCGCTGATATCCATCGGCCTCTTCCAGAGCATTCAGGTCCTGGCGCTGCAGGTTCTCGACCAGCGCGACGACCGCGGCATCGCTGTCATCCATCTCGCGCAGCATCGCCGGAATCTCGTTCAAACCGGCGAGCATCGCAGCGCGAAACCGCCGCTCGCCCGCCACGATCTGGTAACGCTCTTCGGCAGTCGGGTGCGATCTCACCAGGATCGGCTGCAAAACGCCCTGCACCCGGATGGACTGCGCCAAGTTTTCCAGCTCGGACGAATCGAAGTCCATGCGTGGCTGAAAGGGATTCGCGTCGATCTGATCCATCGGGACTGAAAGCACCGACAGACCCTGTTCGGAACCCGGCTGGAGCGGGGCATCGCCCAACAGCGCCGCCAATCCGCGTCCAAGCCTGGGCGGCATCTTCTTACTGCTCATGGGAATCAACCGGTTGCAAAACCACGAGCTTCTCTTTCTTCAAGATCTCATTCGCTAGCGCGTTATAAGCCGCAGCGCCGGGCGATTTCGGATCGTAGACCATCACGGGCAAGCCATGACTCGGCGCCTCCGAAACCCGAATGTTCCGAGGAATCAACACATCGAACACCCAATCGCCGAAATGGTCCCGCGCGTCCTTTTCGACGAGACCGGAAAGGCTGTTGCGGCGGTCGAACATGGTTAGCAGAATGCCAGACAGGCGCAGGCGCGCATTGAACCGTTTCCGTACCGCCTCGATCGTGTGCATCAGGCTGCTGATGCCCTCGAGGGCGTAGAACTCGCACTGCAACGGCACGATCACGCCGCTGGCGGCCACCAGCGCGTTCAGGGTCAACAAGCCCAGGCCAGGGGGACAATCAAGCAGGATCACGCGAAACGTTTTGAACTCCGCCAGATCGGCCAAGGCGGTCTTCAACCGGAACTCGCGCCGTTCAACCGGCACCAGTTCGATTTCCGCGCCGGCCAGATTGATGTCCGAGGCGATCAAGGACAGGTTGGGCACGGACGTTTGCCGAAGGGTTTGGCTGTCGGAGCGGCCCTCCATCAGAAGGTGGTAGGTTCCGCCAAAACGTTCTGACCGGTTGATACCCAGGCCGGTCGAGGCATTTCCCTGCGGATCCATGTCGATCAGCAACACCGGCAGGCCGGCGATCGCCAGCGCGGCTGCGAGATTGACCGCTGTCGTGGTCTTGCCCACGCCTCCTTTCTGGTTCGCCACGGCCAAGATAAGTGGTGTTGTGATGATGACCCCCGGAGTCCGACTCGGAAAACGCCGCGGAAGCGACGTCTCGGCCAACTGTCTTAGCGGTTTTTTCCTGGATACGGAACGGGAGCTTCAGTCCGCACGGGAGACGACACCGGACTGAAGGAGATCGCCGATTTCAGCGGGCGAAAAGCCGGCCTCGCTCAAGATCTCCTGCGAATGTTCACCGAGACGCGGGGACTGCCGACTGATCCCGGGGCGGTCACGGTTCGGTCCGAATTCGATTGGCAGAGCGGGCAGCCCGACCTTCTTCCCGTCAATCCCGCCGATGCGTGAAACAAAGACGTCGAGAAGTCCACCCGTCGCGAGCAAATGCGGATCGGTGAACAGATCGCCAGGCTGGCCCACCCTCGCCCAGGACACATTCGCCTGCTCGCATCGTGACTTCGACTTCCGCTTGCGGCAGTCGCGCAAAAATCTCCCGCAGGGCCGGAATCAGCCACGCGCGCTCCTGCAGCCGCTTAAGGTTCGTCCCTAGGCGTGAGTCCGAGGCCAGTTCCTGGAGCGAGAACGCCGCGGTGAACCTCGCCCATTGCTGGTCGGAGGTCACGCCGATGAACAATTCGCCGCCGTCAGCCGTCTTGAACACCTCATAGATCGCCCAGGCGCCGCGGCGAGCGGGCATCGGCCGCGCGTCAAGCCCAGTCGCCGCAATCCCCGCCATGTGGGTGCTCATGAGGAAGGCAGCGCTTTCAAACAGGGCGCTGCCGACGCGCTGGCCCTTGCCGGTTTGCTCGCGCTCGTGCAGGGCAGCCTGCGCGGCGACAACGCCGAACACCGCGCCGAGAATGTCTATGACCGAAGCGCCGGCACGCAGCGGCTGTCCGACGGGGCCGGTCATGAAGGCGAGGCCGGTCTGGAACTGCACCACCTCATCCAAGGCGGGGCGGTTCTCGTAGGGACCCGCGAGGTAGCCCTTCAACGCCAGATAAATCAGCCGCGGGTTGAGCGGGCCGAGTTGTTCGTATCCGCACCCCAGGCGTTCCATCGTCCCCGGCCCGTAATTTTCCAGGACAATGTCGATGCTCGGGACGAGGCGATGGATGATTGCCTGACCTTCCGGCCTCTTCAGGTCCACCGCCAGGCTGCGCTTATCGCGGCTAAAGGCAGCGAAGAATCCGGCCGCGAACCCACCTAGGCCGCGGGTGTGGTCGCCGTTCGGCGCCGGTTCCACTTTGATCACATCGGCGCCGAGTTCGGCAAACAGCAGCCCGGCGGTGGGACCCATGACCGTATGGCTGAATTCCAGCACGCGCAGGCCGGCGAGCGGGGTAGCCGGCATCAGGTTGCATTTCCCCCGGGGGCACAGAAGTCAGGCGTGGCACGTCTGTCGCTCATATCGCCTCTTCAATCGCATTCAGTCTTCACGAAAGAACCGATTGGCCGGTCGTGGCAATCCGAGATTCTCGCGAAGCGTCCGGCCTTCATATTCCGTACGGAACAGCCCGCGGCGCTGAAGTTCGGGAACAACCATGTTTACGAAATCATCGAGGCCCCCCGGCACATAAGGAAACATGACGTTGAAGCCGTCGCAGGCATCGGTGAGCAGCCACTCCTCCATCTCGTCGGCGATGGTCCGCGGCGTGCCGGTGAATGACAACCCACCATAGCCACCGGCGATTTGCGCCAGTTGCCGGACGGTCAGGTTGTCACGCCGTGCGCGGTCGATCACCCTCTGCCGGCCGCTCTTGCTTTGATTGGTCTCGGGGATCTCCGGCAGGGGTGCATCCAGATCGAAAGCCGAGGCATCGCAACCTAGTGCGATCGACAGCGAACCCAGCCCGCTGTCCGGATGCACAAGGCTGTCGAGAAGATCCCGCTTCCGCCGTGCCTCGGCGACGGTTTCGCCGGCGACGACCAAAGCGCCCGGCAGTATCTTCAGGTGGTCGCGGTTACGCCCGAACGCCGCGGTGCGATGCTTCACGTCCGCATAAAAGCGGCGCGCCTCCTCGATCGGACCGCCGGCCGCGAACACCATCTCGGCGGTTTCCGCGGCAAGCTGGCGGCCCGCCTCGGATGCACCGGCCTGAACGATCACAGGCCAGCCTTGCACGGGCCGGGCTACATTAAGCGGCCCGCGGACGGCAAAATGCGGCCCCTTGTGGTTCAGCACATGCATCCGCCCGGGATCGAAGTAGACCCCGTTCTCGACATCGCGGATGAACGCGTCATCGGCCCAACTGTCCCACAGCCCGGTCACCACGTCGTAGAACTCGCGGGCCTTGCGATAGCGCGCGCCGTGCTCGACGTGCTCCTCCAGGCCGAAATTCAATGCGGCGTCGGGGTTGGATGTGGTGACGAGATTCCAGCCAGCACGCCCGTTGCTGATGTGATCCAGCGACGCGAACTTTCGGGCAATATGATATGGCTCGTTGAACGTGGTGGAGGCCGTGGCGATCAGACCCAGCCGCTCGGTCACTACCGCAAGCGCGGGCAGCAAGGTGAGCGGATCGAAGGATGTGGTCGTGGCGCTCCGCTTCAGCGCGTTCATCGGCATGTTCAGCAGCGCCAGATGATCCGCCATGAAGAACGCGTCGAACTTGCCACGCTCAAGGGTTTGCGCGAACCGGGCGATATGTTGGAAATTGAAGTTGGCGTCCGGGTAGGCGCCGGGGTAGCGCCACCACGCGGTGTGGATACTGACCGGGCGCATGAACGCCCCCAGCCGCATTTGTCGCTTTTCGGCCATGCCCGAGGCTCCGATGCTTTGAACTAACGCTATCGGCTTGTGCCGGCATTTCAAAGCCGACAGGCGCGATGCATGATACCCGGCGCGCGGTGGTTTGATCGCTCCTTGGAGAAAACCGCCGGAGGCGCTTGCATGTTCGCCCGGGAACATTCTGACGGAGCGCGACCGCCAATGGACACAGACCTGCAAGAGTTCGCCCGCATGATCGACCGGGCGGACAGGATTGCCGTCTTCACGGGGGCGGGCATCAGCACCGATTCGGGCATTCCCGACTTCCGCAGCCCGGGGGGCATTTGGACCTGGCAGACACCGATCGATTTTTCCGACTTTCTGCGTTCCGATGAAGCCAGGCGCGAGTCCTGGCGCCGCCGTTTCGCGATGGAGCCGGTGCTGCGGCAGGCGGCACCGAACCGGGGCCACCGCGCCGTGGCGGAACTGATCCGCCGAGGCAAGGCCGCCGCCGTGATCACGCAGAACATCGATGGTCTGCATCAGGATTCCGGGATTCCGGACGAGCAGGTGATCGAGCTCCATGGCAACACGACCTATGCGCATTGCCTGAACTGCGGCACTCGCTACGAAATCGAGGCCCTGCGCGTTGATTTCGAGCAGGACCGGATCGTTCCGCATTGCGCATGCGGCGGCTGGGTGAAGACCGCGACGGTGTCGTTCGGCCAGTCGATGCCGCTCAACGAAATGCGGCGCGCCGAGACGGAAACGCTACTGGCGGACTTGTTCATCGCCATCGGGTCATCGCTTGTCGTCTATCCGGCTGCCGGTTTTCCTGAACTGGCGAAGCGGAACGGATCCGCATTGGTCATTCTGAACCTGCAGCGCACCGGTCTCGATGAGATCGCCGATCTGGCGCTGAACAGGTCGATCGGCGATACTCTCGGAGTTGCAGTGGGTGTGGATTAATGCGACGCCCAATAATTAGCGCTTCGGCCCCGGCGGCTTCCTCAAACCGTCATGGTCCGGCTGAACCTTGTCCGGGCCACCTCTCGCGGCACGTGCTGGCCGGGGTGGCCCGGACAAGCCGGGCCATGACGGTGTAACGTGGACCGCCCGATTCGCTTAATCTTGGGCGTCGCCTAATACGACTTCGGTTGATCAAGGACGCGCTCGGCCAGATAGCTCAGGATCAACTCGCGGCTAACCGGCGCAATCCGCGGAAGCATGCTTTCGCGGAACAGGCGTTCGACGTGGTATTCCTGCGCATAACCCATCCCGCCATGGGTCATGACGGCCTGTTCAGCGGCATGGAAGCCGGCCTCCGCGGCGAGGTACTTCGCCGCATTTGCCTCGGCGCCGCACTCCTGACCGGTATCGTACAGCCATGCGGCCTTGAACGTCAGCAGGTTGGCGGCTTCCAGTTCCGCCCAGTTCTTTGCCAGCGGGTGCTGGATTCCTTGATTCTGGCCGATCGGCCGGCCGAAGACGACACGTTCGCGGGCGTAGCGGGACGCCCGAGCCAGCGCCGCCCGCCCAATGCCGACGGCTTCGGCGGCAACCAGCACGCGTTCGGGATTCAGGCCGTGCAAAAGGGTGCGGAACCCCTCGCCTTCCTCGCCGATGCGATCCTCCACTGGCACGCGCATGTCCTCGAAGAACACCATGTTCGAATCGACCGCATGCCGCCCCATCTTGTGGATCAGCCGCACCTCGGCGTGCGTCTTGTCGAGGTCGGTGTAGAACAGGGTCATGCCCTGCGTTTTGCGAGTGACCTTGTCCAGCGGCGTGGTTCGCGCCAGCAGCAGGATCTTGTTCGCCACCTGCGCGGTTGAGGTCCAGATCTTCGTCCCGTTGATCCGGTAATGGTCGCCATGCCGATCGGCTCGGGTGGTTATCTCGGTGGTGTTCAAACCGGCATTCGGTTCGGTCACGCCGAAGCAGGACTTGTCCTTGCCCTCGATCAGCGGGGGCAGCATCCGGGCCTTCTGTTCATCCGTGCCGTAGACCACGACCGGGTTCAGCCCGAAAATATTGATGTGGATCGCGCTGGCGCCGGCCATCGCAGCGCCTGACTCAGCCACCGCCTGGGCCATGATGGCGGCTTCCGTGATGCCGAGACCGGCACCGCCATATGCCTCCGGCATTGCGATTCCCAACCAGCCTCCCGCCGCCATGGCGTCGAAAAAGCCCACCGGAAACGTCGCCGTCGCGTCACGCTCCAACCAATAGCGATCGTCGAAACTGGCGCAAAGGCGCAGAACCTCATCGCGGATTTGCTGCTGTGCGTCGGTGAATGCGAAATCCATCGCCGAGACCTCCCCGAATTCCGTCGCCTGGCGGCGATCTTACCGCGATGGCTGGCTTTGGCGAATCGAGGGCTACGTCTGTGCCACGGCAGCCGACCAGGGCGAGGCAACATCACTGATCCCGATCCGGGAACTGTCACGGTTGACCACGATGGCGTTGGGGCAGGCAAAGTTTATCGGCATAACAGCGCGCTCGACCACCTCGACACGGCCGTCGGACTGAAGGCTGTCGATAATAGCGGGCGTGAGCCTGATGTCCGCCGAGACATAATCGGGATCGGAGACGTCGACCCGGGGATGATGCGCCGCCTGGTCCAGGGTCATTCCAAAATCGGTCACAAACGCCAATATTTGCGTGACCGCCGCCAGAATGCGCCGGCCGCCGGACCCTCCGGCGGCCAACCACGGGCGATCGCCGTCCCTGAGAATAATCGGTGACATATTGGTCAACGGCCGCTTGCCGCCGGCGATGGAATTCGGCTGATCGGGCCGCGGGTCGAACCACATGACGCCGTTGTTCATCAGGATGCCCGACTTCGGCAGCACAACGCGGCTTCCCATCGAGGACAACAGCGTTGTCGTCATCGACACCATGGTTCCGTCCTGATCGCATACGGTCAGGTGCGTGGTGCAAGTGTCCCCCGCATCGCCCAACCCGAGGAGCCGTTCGGCATAAGCCGCCTTCATTGCGCGGGTGAAAGACACAAACCATTCGGCGTCCGGTTCGCTACCCGGCTTGACCGGCGCCATCTGCTCCAGAACCCGCTTCATCGTGGGTGAAGCTGTCAGGCCGCCCGCCAGTTGCAACGTATGTCCGCGCCATGGGAACTGCGTGGCCGGGAGAACCCGGGCCTGGCACGTTGCAAGATCATCCGCCGAGAGCACGCCGCCCATCGCTTCCACATCCGCGATGATGGCTCGCGCGACCTCGCCGTCGTATTGGTCGCGCAAGCCCGCGCGCCCGAGTTGCTCCAGCGTATCCCCCAATGCCCCGAGCCGAAAAAATCCTGGCGTACCTTGATAGGGGGCGACCGGCGGCAGCCCATCGGGGAGATAGATCCGAGCGCTTTCCGGATAGCGGCGTAAGACCGCGGCCGAGGCGCCCACCTTCAGGGTGGTGAACCAGTCCTGCGGCAAGCCTCGTTTGGCCAGCGCGATGGCCGGTGCGATGACTTCGGACAATGGCAGTTTGCCCCACGCCGCATGCATATGCGCGTAGCCGGCAGCCGAGGATGGAACCGCGAACGACAATGGCCCGTGAATGTTGGCATCGCCCTCCACCTCAGGCCACGCAAAGAGATCCAGCTTCATGCGGCCGGTCAGGCTGAACGCGGAGGGATCCAACCCGCGCGGCGCCACGGGGCCAAAATCGACTACCTCGGCCTGCGGCTGGCCAGCCCGGTGCACAAGCGCAAAGCCGATCCCGCCGAGACCGGAATTCCAAGGCTCGACCGCGGCAAGTGCGAGAGCGGTTGCGACGGCTGCATCCACCGCATTGCCGCCGGCGTCCAGAATGGCGACGCCCGCCTCCGCCGCGCTGGCGGCCTGGGACACGACCATGCCTCGACGTCCCCGGGCCGAGGGTTTCGACAGGACCCAGTTCTGGGTGATATGCGGCGAAGGGACGTAGGACATAGGGTTGTCTCCCGGGCGGCCCATGGGGATGTGTCCGCGGACTATAGGCAGTGCTATCCGTGATCCGGAAATCGCCCCCGCGGCGTTCATCAATGTGCCGCGTGACAGCCTGAAAGTTTGATGCCCATGCCGCCTGAACCCGCTGCAAGCCTCTTCCTGCCGATCTCCCGCGCCTTCGCCCAAATGGACGACCGGACTTTTATCTCCGTGGCGCTGCAAAGCGTCGCATGGTCGGCGGCCAGCTTTGTCGCGCTCTATGCCCTTGCTGTCTCGGCGGTGCACCACCTGTTGAACCTGCATGGATGGCTGGAGTGGGGCGCTGACATCCTTGGCGCCGCGGGCGCGTCCTTGCTTGCGTTATGGTTGTTTCTGCCGGTGGCCGCGGCAATCGGTACGTTATATTTCGACCGCATAGCCCTTGCCGTCGAACGGCGGTTCTACCCGTGGCTGCCTCCGGCGGAGGGTGCGTCCGTCATTGCGCAGACCTGGGACGGCATCGCGGTCGCCCTCAAGGTTCTGGCGCTCAATATCGTAGCCCTGATCCTTTCGATTTTGTTTCCCGGCGTCGGTTTCGTTGTCGGCTGGGCGATCGCAGCCTACGCGATCGGGCGCGGCTTGTTCGTCGCGGTTGCGATGCGGCGTATGCCTCGGGCGATGGCCGAGTCGCTGTATCGATCGCGCCGCGGCATGGTCCTGGTCAACGGCGGCATCTTGGCCGCGGCAGCCTATGTGCCGGTGATCAACCTGCTCATCCCGATTATCGGCACCGCATCCATGGTGCATGTGCTTGATCTTGCGATTTCTTCGGTAGAGGAACCCGGGCGGGGGCGCCTGCCGACCAACTGGTAGCGAAAATGACCGGCAAGGCCGCAAAGCGATTGTTGTTCGCTCGCGGCGCTCCATGCTAGGCGGAGGCTTCGAATTCAACTGGGTAAAATGCCTTGTTCAAACGTCGCAAACCGGACGAATCTACGTCGGCACCATTGGGCTCGGCCACGGCGGTGCTGGTGACCGACCACGCCGAGGACGCCGAAGCTGATACGGAGTCTCGAAACGTCTTTACCGACCTGGCGCATCCGGCTTCGGACAGCGGCCTGGGTGTTCCCCCTTTTCGTCCCGCTCCGTCTAAGGATGCGCTTATCATGTCAAGACCACCGTTTCCCGCTTCCGGGACCACCCCTTCCGCCCCCGTTTCCCCGGCCCGACCGGGCTTGACGATCAATCGCCCGCCCGCCCGCGATCCGGCCGAACGGCGTACATTGGTCGTCGGGCGCGGCATCAGCGTGCAGGGCGTTGTGCAGGATGCCGAGCGCCTCGTGGTCGAAGGCACCGTCGAGGCGACGATGATCCATGCGACTGAACTTTCGATCGCTCCCGGCGGCATCTTCAAGGGAGAGGTCGAGGTCGAGGATGCCGAAATCGCCGGCACCATCGACGGCACCCTGACCGTGCGCGGCAGCCTGGTGGTGCGCGGCAGCGGCCGGGTACTCGGAACCGCCCGGTGCCGCAGGCTTCAGGTGGAAGACGGCGGCCAGATCACCGGCCGGATGGAAATGATCACCGATCAGCCGCAGACCGACCTGCCGCCGCGCCAGACCGCCGAACCGGTGGTCTGACGCGCCCCTTGCCGCCTATTGGGTGACCGACTGGTAGGCGGCAAGGCAGGCCAGATCGACGATCTGGCTTGACGTTGCGTCCATCGCGACGATCTGCACCGGCTTCTCCATCCCGATCAGCAACGGACCGATCGTCGTCCCGCCGCCGAGATGATGCGCCAGGCGGGTGGCAATGAGTGCCGAATGCAGGCCGGGAAGCACCATGACATTCGCGTCGCCTGTCAGCCGGCAGAACGGGTAGAGCGCGCGGATTGACGGTTCCAGGGCGACATCCGGGCTCATCTCGCCGTCATATTCAAAATCCACCTTCCGCTCGTCGAGAATGGCGATGGCGTCCCGCATCGGCACCGCTCCGGGGTGCGGCGGATCGCCGAACGTCGAGTGCGACAGCAGGGCCACGCGCGGCTCGTGCCCGAGATGCCGTGCCGCGGCCGCCGCGCCGATGGCAATGTCAGCAACCTGGGCCGCGTCCGGACGGAAGTTGACCAGCGAATCCGCCAGGAAGATGGTCCGGCCGCGCATGCCGACGAGCAATGTCAGACCGAATGCAATGCCGCCCTTGGCCGTTCCGATGACCTGGCGAACATCGTTGAGGCATACCGAGGCCGACCGCGTCACACCGGTGACCATCGCGTCGGCATCGCCCGTCGCCACCATGCAGGCGGCGAACACGTTCCGGTCCAGATTGACCATGCGAACGATGTCGCGTCTCACAAAACCCTGCCGTTGCAGGCGGGCGTACAGGAACTCGACATACTTGCTGTTGGAACCCGAAAGCCGGGCGTTCTGTATCTCCAGGCCCTGGATATCCCCGTGGCCAAGGCTGGCCAGCACTGCCTTCACGCGATCCTCCTGCCCGACCAGAATGGGTTGGCCGTAGCCGGCGGTGTGGAATGCGATCGCCGCGCGGACGACTTTCTGTTCCTCGCCCTCGGCAAATACCACACGGCGCGGGTTGTTCCGCACCATTTCCATGGTGGCATCCAACGCATCGGCCGTCGGATCCAGCCTGCCTGACAGAGTACGGGCATAGCGGCGCAGGTCGTCGAGAGGCTGGCGCGCAACGCCCGAATCCATCGCGGCTTTGGCGACGGCCGGTGCGATGCGGCCGATCAGGCGCGGGTCGAAGGCGTTGGGAATGATGTAGTCCGGGCCGAAGGCCAGGCGGCGCCCGGTGGAGGCGGTGTGGACTTCGTCCGGCACGTCCTCCCGCGCCAGTGTCGCCAGCGCTTCGGCAGCGGCGATTTTCATCGCGTCGTTGATGGTGCTGGCGCGAACGTCCAGCGCGCCGCGGAAAATGTAGGGGAAACCGAGGACGTTGTTGACCTGGTTCGGATAGTCGCTGCGTCCGGTCGCGATGATCGCATGCGGGCTGGCCGCCCTGGCTTCCTCCGGTGTGATTTCCGGATCGGGATTGGCCAACGCGAAGATGATCGGCTTGTCCGCCATGGAGGCGACCATGTCGCGGGTGAGAGCGCCCTTCACCGACAAGCCGAAAAACACGTCCGACCCTTCGATGGCCTGGCTCAGGGTGCGCGCGTTCGTCCGGGCGGCATGGGCTGATTTCCACTGGTTCATGCCGTCGGTGCGGCCCTGGTAGACCACGCCCTTGGTGTCGCACAGGATCACGTGGTCGGGCCGGACGCCCATGGCCTTCATCAGTTCGACGCAGGCGATGGCTGCCGCTCCGGCACCGTTCACCACAAGCTTCGCGTCCCTGAGCGACCGCCCGGTCAGGTGGCAGGCATTGATCAAGCCGGCGGCCACGACGATCGCGGTGCCATGCTGGTCGTCATGGAACACCGGGATATCCATAAGCTCGCGCAGCCGCTGCTCGATGACGAAGCATTCCGGCGCCTTGATGTCCTCCAGGTTGATGCCGCCGAAGCCGGGGCCGAGGAAACGGACGGCATTGACGAATTCCTCGACGTCCTCGGTGCCGATCTCGAGGTCGATGCCGTCGACGTCGGCAAATCGCTTGAACAGCGCGACCTTGCCTTCCATCACAGGCTTGGCGGCAAGCGCCCCGAGGTTGCCGAGGCCGAGGACCGCCGTGCCGTTGGAAATCACCGCGACCATGTTGCCCTTGGTTGTGTACTCGTAGGCGAGCGCGGGGTCCTTGGCGATTCGCAGGCATGGCTCGGCGACGCCCGGCGAGTAGGCCAGGGACAGGTCCCGGGCGGTGGTGAGCGGCTTGGTGATTCGCGTCTCCAGCTTCCCGGGCCGCCCGCTGGCATGCATGGCGAGCGCCTCTTCGGCGGTGACCCGTGCCGTACGTGTATCAACAGCCGCATCAGCCATGGCAATTTCCTTAGGTTCTCAAATGTCCTGAACGGACGTGCGGCCATGTCCCTACGCGCGCCGCCGACGCAGGGAGGCGGGTCGCGTACAAGCATGGCTGGATGCCGCGTTCTATGGCAGAAAGCAGCGAATGAGCGATAGGTATGATGTAGTCGTCGTCGGAGGCGGGCACGCCGGGTGCGAGGCCGCGGCCGCGGCCGCTCGGGTGGGCGCGCGCACGCTGCTGCTCACCCACTCCCTGCAAACCATCGGCGAGATGTCCTGCAATCCGTCCATCGGCGGCATCGGCAAGGGCCACCTCGTTCGGGAAATCGACGCACTGGACGGGCTGATGGGGCGCGTCGCCGACGCGGCCGGCATCCACTTCAAGCTGCTCAACCGCAGCAAGGGTCCGGCGGTGCGCGGTCCGCGGGCGCAGGCTGACCGTTCCCTCTATCGCCGAGCGATGCGAGCCATGCTGGAGGAGACGCCTGGCCTCGCTCTCCGTGCCGCCGCGGTCGAAGATTTTGACAGCGGCAGCGACGGACGCATCGCCGCCTTGATCTGCGCCGATGGCAGCCGGATCGCGTGCGGGGCCGTCGTCCTGACCGCAGGAACATTTCTGCGGGGCATTATCCATATCGGCGATCGCCAGACCGAGGCTGGCCGAATGGGCGAGGCGCCATCGATCGGCCTTGCCAGGACGCTCGCCCGCTTCGGACTGCCGCTAGGGCGCCTGAAGACCGGGACGCCGCCGCGACTGGACCGACGGACGATCGACTGGGAGGGGCTGCGGGCAGATCCGGGGGACGACGACCCCCAGCCGTTCAGCACAATGACCACGCGGCTGGCAAACCGCCAGATCGAGTGCCGCATCACCGGGACAACCGAGGCCACCCATGCTGTGATTCGGGAGAACATCCACAAGTCCGCGGTTTATTCGGGCAATATCGGCGGCCGGGGGCCGCGCTATTGCCCCTCGATCGAGGACAAGATCGTCCGGTTCTCCGGCAAGGATCGTCACAACATCTTCCTGGAGCCGGAAGGCCTGGACGATACGACAATCTACCCGAACGGCATTTCCACCAGCCTGCCCGAGGATGTCCAGCAGGCGATTCTGCAAACCATCCCCGGGTTGCAGCATGCACGCATGGTGCGGCCCGGCTACGCGGTTGAGTACCGACTATGTCGATCCCCGGGCGCTAACTCGCGGACTTGAACTGCGCGCCTTGCCCGGGCTGTTCCTCGCCGGACAGATCAACGGAACCACGGGATACGAGGAAGCGGCGGCGCAAGGCCTGCTCGCGGGACTCAACGCCGCTCGGAGCGCCTGCGGCCAGGCAGGCATCCGGCTCGACCGAACCGAGTCCTATCTTGGCGTCATGGTGGACGACCTGACGACCCAGGGCGTGACAGAACCCTATCGGATGTTCACGTCCCGGGCCGAGTTTCGCCTGAGCCTGAGAGCGGACAACGCCGATTTGCGGTTGACCGGGAAAGGTATCGCCTGGGGCTGCGTCGGTCCGACCCGAGCGGCCGCTTTCATTGACCATAGTGCGGCGTTGGACCAGGCGATCGAGCGCGCGGGCCGAGAGGGTCTGGCCGCAGCCGCGGCGGATCGCCTGGGGATCGCTCCGCCAGTCGATGGACGCTGGCGCTCGGTTCTGGACTACGCCGGGAACGAAGCCGTCGCCTGGCCGCGCCTGTGCGAGGTTTTCCCCTGGCTCGAGGACCTTCCGAAGCGCGCGGCGGAACAACTTCGTACCGGCGCTCGCTATGCGGGCTATCTGCACCGCCAGCAGGCCGAGTTGCGGCTAAGCCGGCGGGAAGACGGCATGACGCTGGCGGATATCCCGTTTGACCACGTCGGTGGCCTGTCAGCGGAGATCAGGGAAAAACTCAACCGGTCCCGCCCGGACTCGCTGGGTGCGGCCTCACGCATTCAGGGCATGACACCGGCCGCGCTCGCATCCCTCGCGGCGTTTGTTCGCAAGCGTGAAGCTGCCCAACCCGCCATCGCGGAGGCGTAACCGGACTGTGGACAGCGCTTCCGAAAGTTCCGCCAGGACGCCGTCGGCCCTGGGCGCCACGCCGGCCATGGCGCAATGGTTCGCCGCGAAAGCGGACCATCCGGACGCGCTGCTGTTTTTCCGCATGGGCGACTTCTACGAGCTGTTCTTCGCCGATGCGGAAGCCGCCGCCGCGGCACTCGACATCGCGCTGAGCCATCGCGGCGAGCATGGCGGCACGCCCATACCGATGTGTGGCGTTCCGCACCACGCCGCCGATGCCTACCTCGCCCGGCTGATCCGGCGCGGCTTTCGCGTGGCCATCGTCGAGCAGATGGAGGACCCGAAGGCTCGCACGGGCAAGTTGCCGATCAAGCGTGAGGTGGTTCGGGTCATCACTCCTGGCACGATTACCGAGGAGACCTTGCTGGAGGCAGGCCGCCCCAACCTCCTGATGGCGCTGGCCTGGAACAAGGACAGCGTCGGGGCGGCCTGGGTCGATGTGTCAACCGGCCTGTTCGAAACCACCTCGCTGGCGGCGACTGACCTTCCGGCGTTGCTTGGCCGCCTGGAACCGGCGGAAATCCTGGCTCCCGAAACCTTAAATCTCGGCGAGTGGGACACGCGCCGCTCGCCAGAACGGGTGGCTTCGACTCCGCTGATCGCGCGGCGCCGCCTCGCCGAGACATTTGGAGCGGCCAGCCTGGACGCCTTCGGGACGTTCACCGATGGCGAAGCCGTCGCCGCCACGATGGCGCTCGATTACATCCGCGGCACGCAGTCCGGTGCCTTGCCACGGCTCGGCCGGCCGGAGCCGCAAGGAGAGGCTGGCGCGTTGTCGATGGACGCGGCGACTCGGGCGAACCTGGAAATCCATCGGTCGCGGGACGGCGGCTCGGCGCATACACTTGTCTCTACGGTGCAGCGGACGGTGTCGGCCCCGGGAACGCGCATGCTGACGGGCTGGCTCTCGTCTCCGCTGACCGATCACGCGGCCATTGTTGCGCGTCAGGATGCCTGGTCCTGGTGCATCGCGCATCCGGAGGCGACCAAGAAACTGCGCACCATTCTGCGGTCCGCCCCGGACATGGCGAGGGCGCTGGGACGCCTGTCGTTGAACCGGGGCACCCCAAGAGACCTCGCCGCCATGAGAGACGGGCTGAGGGCCGCCGTTGCGATTACCGAAATCCTGCAGCCGCCTCTGTCTCGGGCGCTCGCGGAGGCCGCGTCGAAGATCCCGGCCGGGTTGACACTCGCGGACGAACTCGCGTCCGCCCTCGCCGACCCGGCGCCGGCGAGGCTGGAGGATGGCGGCGTCATCAAGACCGGCTTCGACGGCGAACTGGACGCCCATCGGGCGTTACGCGACCAGAGCCGTCAGGTCATCGCGACGCTGCAACTCGACTTTGCCCAGCGCTACGGTGTCGCCAGCCTCAAGATCAAGCACCACGCTCAGCTTGGCTACGTGATCGAGGTGCCTGGCGTCGCGGTCGAAAAATTGCGTGGCTTCCCGGACCTGACACTGCGGCAGGGTATGGCAAACGGCGCACGATTTACCGAAGGCGGCCTTTCAGATCTGGATCAGCGCATCCGGGAAGCGGCGGAGCAGGCCACCGCGAGAGAACGCATCGTCTTCGGCCACCTCGTGCGCCGGGTGGTTGACCATTCCGACGAACTCGCCGCTTGCGCAGAGGCCCTTGCGTTCCTCGATGTCGCCCAATCCGCCGCGTCCCTGGCGGAGAGCGGGCGATGGGTCCGGCCTGTCCTGACGGAAACGGACGAGTTTCACATCGAAGCGGGCCGGCATCCGGTGGTAGAGGCCGCGCTCGCCAGCCAAGCCGCGTTCGTCCCGAACAATTGCGATCTTTCGCCGGATCGCCGGATCATGTTGCTCACCGGCCCCAATATGGCGGGCAAATCGACGTTCCTGAGGCAAAACGCATTGTTCGTCGTGCTGGCCCAGGCCGGCTTGCCGCTTCCCGCGGAATCCGCCGTCGTCGGTATCGTCGATCGGCTTTTCAGCCGCGTCGGGGCGGCTGACGATCTGGCTCGGGGCCGATCGACCTTCATGGTGGAGATGACCGAAACCGCCGCCATCCTGCACCAGGCCGGTCCGAAATCGCTGGTCGTTGTCGATGAGATCGGCCGTGGCACCTCGACTCTGGATGGTCTTGCGATCGCATGGGCCGTTCTGGAGGCTTTGCACTCGGCGACGCGATGCCGCACTATTTTCGCCACACATTTTCATGAACTTGCAGAACTGGCGGATCGCCTGCCACGGCTCAAGCCGCATACCATGCGGGTCAAGGAATGGAAGGGCAGCGTTGTGTTCTTGCATGAAGTTGGCGAGGGTGCCGGCGGACGATCCTGGGGTGTTCATGTCGCTGAATTGGCCGGAGTCCCTGCCCCCGTGGTCCGCAGGGCCGCCTCCCTGATGGCTGCCATGGAGAAGCATGGCGGACCGCTGAATGCCGCGGCTTCCCTGCGCGGCCTGCCATTGTTCGCGGCGGCGCCGGTCGCGGATCAACCCCCGCCCGAGGACGATGAAATTTCGAAGCTTGTCAGGACTCTGGATGGTATAAACCCCGATGCCATGACCCCCAAACAGGCGCTTGACGCGCTTTATTTGCTTAAGACGCTCGTCCCCGCTTGCGCGGATGGGTCCAGATAGTACGATCAGTGCAATGTTAACTCCCATCCCCCTGCCGCGTGCCCCTGAAGCCGCGGCGACGTTGCTATCGGACGCACTTGCCAGCCTCGCGGACCATGGCGGGGCGGTGCCGCGAGATGCTGCCGTCGGCGCATTCCGGCGTCATCTGGCTCGCATCCAGTCCTATGTGCAGCATGCCTTCGAGCATGAGCAGATCACGGGCCTGCAAGCCGCGCGGCTTTTGGGCGCACTGGTGGACGGCGTGGTGTCGGCTCTGTTCGAGCATACCACCGCCCATTCCGAACTCGGCCCGGTCGAGAAGCTTAGTATCGCGGCCACCGGCGGTTTCGGGCGGGGGGTGCTGGCGCCGTTCAGCGATATCGATTTGCTTTTTCTGACCGCGGACGACCCCTCGCCGGATGCGCTCCGCGTGGTCGAGTACATGCTGTATTTTCTTTGGGATCTCGGCCTGAAGGTCGGTCATGCGACACGATCGATCCCCGATTGTCTAACCGAGGGGGCCAAGGACACGACGATCCGAACCGCCTTGCTCGACGCCAGATTTCTGACCGGCAACGAAGCGCTGTTCAACGAATTCCACCGCCGGTTCCGCGCTGCCTGCAAGGAAGCGGGGCCGGCCGACTATATCGCGGCCAAGCAGGCTGAGCGGGCGGTGCGCCACCGCCGCTACGGCGACAGCCCGTTCGTCGTCGAGCCAAACGTCAAGGAGGGCCGCGGCGGTCTGCGTGACCTGCAAACGCTCTATTGGATCGCGCGCTATGTATTCGACACGCGGACGATGGGCGAATTGGCCGATCTGGAGGGCATCCTGACACAACAGGAGGCCCGCCACGGCCGCCGGGCCTGGGAGTTCCTTTGGACCGTCCGATTTCACCTGCACTACGTGGCCGGCCGGGCGGAAGAGCGTCTAACCTTCGATCTGCAGCCGGTGATCGGCGCTCGCATGGGATACACCCGGCATGGCCGGCAGGACGGCGTCGAGCGCTTCATGCGCCATTACTTCCTGACCGCCCGCGAGATCGCTCGGCTGACGCGCATCCTGGAGCCGGCGATCCTGCGTTCGGCGCTGGGTCCGCCGGCGATCGAGGCGGAGACGGACAGCGCGTTGCTTGAATTCGGGTTCGTTTTGGCGGAAGGCAAGCTGCTGCCGGTCAGCGGACGCGATTTTGACGCCGAGCCGATCCAGATGCTGCGGATCCTGCAGGTGGCGCGCGACCGGGGGCTGGAACTTCACCCGCTGGCAATCCGCTCGTTCATCCAGAATGAGCGCCGGGCCGTGGCCCTGCGTGGCGATCAAAAGGCAGCCGCGATTTTCATGGACCTGCTTTGCGGCAAGGAGCCGGATCGCCATCGCCCGGGAAGCCCGCATCCGGACGGCGCCAAGTGGTTGAGCATTCTGAACGAAACCGGCTTCTTCGGCCGCTACTTGCCGGACTGGGCGCGCATCGTCGGCCAGATGCAGTTTGACACTTATCATATTTTCACGGTCGACGAACATACGATCGAGGCGGTGCGCGTTCTCAACACGCTGGAGCGCGGCGAACTGGCGGAAGTCGCGCCTATCGCATCCGAGCTCGTCGACAACGTTCAGTCGCGCCGGGCACTGTATCTGGCGATGCTGCTGCACGACATTGCCAAGGGGCGCGGCGGCGACCATTCGGAACTCGGCGCGGAGGTCGCGCTCGACGTTGGACCCACCCTCGGGCTTTCCGACGAAGCGACCGAGATGGTGTCGTGGCTTGTGCTACACCATCTGCTTTTGAGCGCCACGGCGTTCAAGCGCGATATCGACGATCCTAAGACGATCCTGGATCTCGCGGACACGATCCAATCTCCGGAACGCCTTCGCCTGCTGCTTATCCTGACGGTCGCCGACATGCGGGCGGTTTCCAGCAAGGTCTGGAACGGCTGGAAGGCGACCCTGCTGCGCGAACTCTATTCCCGCGTAGCCGAAGTGCTGGCCGGCGGGTTGGCGACGGCAGAGCGCGATGTTCGCGTCGCCCGCGCCAAGCAAGCCGTCGGCGAGTTGCTGTCGGACTGGAGCGATCAGGAGATCGAGCACTACACGTCGCTTGCCTATGCCGGGTACTGGCTGTCGTTCGATCCGGAAACTCACGCCCGCCATGCGCGGCTTATCCGTGACGCCGATCATCGGAAATCGCCTCTGACCGTCGATACGCAGCCGCTACCGGCGCGGGCCGTGACGGAAGTGACGGTTTACTGCGCCGACCATGCCGGGCTGTTCAGCAAGATATCCGGGGCCCTAGCGGTCGCCGGCGCGTCGATTGTCGATGCGCGAATCCATACGATGAACAATGGGATGGCGCTGGACACGTTCTGGATCCAGGACACAGCGGGGGGCTCGTTCGAAGCTCCGCACCGCCTGGCTCGCTTGTCGGTGTTGATTGAACAGGCGCTGTCCGGGCGACTGAGGCTGACCAGCGAGATTCGCCGCGTTTCAAAGGTCCTGCTGGGCCGGCGGATGCAGGCCATCCACGTGCCGCCTCGGGTGGTCGTGGACAATCGGGCGTCGAACACCCACACCGTGCTGGAAGTCAACGGGCGAGACCGTCCCGGCCTGCTGCACGATGTGACCGCGGCAATCAGTGAACAGGGTCTTCAGATCGCCTCGGCGCACGTGACCACCTATGGGGTGCGCGCGGTGGACGTGTTTTACGTGAAGGACGTGTTCGGACTCAAGATCGACAACGAACTGAAGCTCAGCCAGATTCGGGAAGCATTGCTACGCGCCTTGACCAACCCCGAGGACGTTCCGGTCCACGAGGTTGTTCCGCCGGTACGTAAGATCAAGACAGCGGCGACCGGTTAGATCCGCTTGTGGTTCAATGATCACCGAAGCCGGGCGGCAGATCGCCCGGACAGGACCAACAAGCGATGGCTGCAAGCCGCTTTAGCCGCGGTTATTGCGGGCGTCCCTTCGATCGCGGGGGCAACGCCGCCCGCGCCGGCCCAGCCCTCCCTGTTGCCGCCGGTGAACCCTGCCTGTGTTTCGTCTCCTTTCGGGCCGCGCGTACTGTCCAACAAACCTCTGGCTGGAAACTTTCACAACGGCATCGACATCCCGGCGCCAATTGGCGCGGCGGTTTTAGCCGTCGCGCCAGGGGTCGTTATCCGCGTGCAGCGGCACGGAGTCGGGGGAATGGAGATGCTCGTCCAACATGGCGGATTTGTTGGTGTCTACAGCCATCTTGGCCTGATCGCGCCACCGATAGCGGAGGGCCGCAGGACGATTATAAGCGGCGAAAGAATTGCCACGGTCGGGCGATCGGGCCTGACCTACGGTCCACATTTATTCTTTGGCATGATCATCGACGGGCATGCCGTCGATCCGTCGCCGTACCTGCGTGTCGGGCCATGCAAGATGAACCCGCCAAGCACGACTGACTCAAGGCTTCGGCCAACCCCTGCGGTCACGCAGAAGTAGGATCGGCCGGGAGCCTGCCCGGCCGCCCCTTTAGCCGATAATCGCCGGTACACTCCGGGTGCTGACCTCGGACACCCATTGAACCGTGGCGACACGCCCGCACGATGGGCACTTCGCCTGCCATGACGAGAGGTCGGTCCGACAGTTCGTGCATTGCCAGTGCGGGTCGGCATCGGCGCTCGCGGCCTCGCGCAGGGCATTCCGCTGGGCAAGCCGGCCGGCTTCTGTGTCGCCTCGCTCCAGTTCCTCGATCTCAGCGATCAGCAGCCAAAGACGGCGCTGATTGATCCCGTCCGCCTGCGCCGCCTCGGCCGCGGCACGCGCCTCGGAAAGCATACCTGCGTCGAGCGAAGCACGCGCCAGCAGGATCCTGCTTTCCGGATGCTTGGCGTTGCGCTGAATCAAAGTCTTGGCCGCCCGCAAACGGCCCGCATTATCCGGCTCAAGCGAGAGGATAAACTCGGCAAGGTCGGGGTGAGGAGCGGCCGCCCATGCTTCGGTCACATACCCCCGGGCCTTCTTTTCGTTGCCACTCGCACGAAGACGGCGGGCATAGGCCAGGACGGCCGGAGGGAATTTGGGGTCTGCCTTCCAGGCTTGTTTTGCATAGTCAAGCGCACGGGCCGAGTCGGGTTCCGCCTCGGCCGCGGCGATGTAGTGGTCAGGCCGCCGGGCATCGGTCCCGATCAGGTCCAGCGCCTCCGACCAGTTATCAGCCTGCAGCGCCAAATCGGCACGCTGCTGCCGCAGCCAGTTGGTTCCGGGGTGGGCGGCCTCGGCTTGGTTCGCAAGCGCCAACGCTTTGGTCCAATCCTGCCGATCCACCGCCTGACGCAGAAGGCCTCGCAGTCCAAGGAACCGCGCATCCTTCTGCTTCGCCAGCGCGCTGAAGGCCTCTTCGGCCTCATCCTCGCGTCCCGCCAGGCGGTTGGCCTCCGCCAGCAGCAGCAGCACCTGAGGGTCGTCGCCGAGCAACTGCCTGGCACGCCGAGCATGCTTGCGGGCGACCTTCTCGTCCCCGGCGGCGAGCGCCACGAGCACACGCGTCACGGAAGTATCTCCCGACCGTTCCCGGCGGTTACGCCGCCAGAGGACGCTTGCACGCGGCATCGAAAAGAGACGGGCAAGAATGCGCAGGAGAATGACAACCACGGCGATAAAGGCGATTGCCCCCATGATGGCGACGGACGCCGATGTATCGACTGTCAGCGAGCCGACGGTCGCCGTGACATGGCCGGTGACGCCCGACAGGAGCCATGCCCCCGCGACAACAGCCGCGAGGACAATAAGAAAGAGAACAACCCTGCGCATCAGGTTGGCCCAGCCAGGCTGGCGAGCGCGGCGCGCGCATCCACCAGCGACTTCGCTTGCGCCAGCCAGGTATCCATAGCCTGACGCGGTTGCCCATTCAGCGACTCGACGATGGCGATCGCCCCTTTCAGATCGCCGGAATCGAGTGCTGTGCGGGCGTGTCCCAACGTGACAGAGGCGGGATTGCCAACCACTACCTCGTCTCCTTTGTGTACGGTCACGAGATCTTGTGCCCGTTCCCAGACGCGATCGATGAACGGATGCGTCGCTTCGTCCGGCTGCTTCGCGGCAATCGCGGCTTGCTCCGACTTCGCAAACAATAGCCGAAGCTCGACTTCCGTCGGTGGTGCCTCATGAGCGAACTTGCTCAATGCGGGCGGTGCGTCCGGAATGTCGCCAACGGGACGCCCGGAAGCCAACGCGATGGCGGCTTCCTGTATTCTGGTCAGCTTGTTGAGATGTCCAGAGACGACATCGACACTGCCGACGTTCTTCTCCAGACCGGCAACGCGAGCGGCCAGGCGATCGGTCTGCTGCTTGTCGGCATCCAGACCCGCCTGGATTCGGCCGGACAGAGACTCAACCCTGCCGGACAGCGCGTCGATGCGGGCGCCGGCGTCAGTTTGTTCGGGTACCCTTCGACTGCAACCCATCGAGGCGTGCGGACAGCTTGTCGAGGTCAGCCGTCGTCACGGCAGAGTGTTCAAGCCGGCTCAGACGGGCATCGACGTCGGCGAGGCGCTGCTCCAGGCCGTGCACTGCTGGCGAGACTGATGGGCGCGGGTATTGCCAGGCGGCCCAAATCGCGATCGCAAGCACCACGAAGCCCAGGCCATAAGCCCAGGGCAGAAGTTCGACCTGTTGCGTCTCCGGAGCTTTCGCCGGACCGGCGCCGCTGTCGCCCGAATGCGACGACATGAAATCTGAATTTTCACTCATTGCAGCAGCGCCAACATCGCATTCTGATTCGGGTTCGCGGCGACGCTGATACGACGCCAGGGTAGTCGCTTCAATTCCATGGCTGGACGCTCGCTGATTGACAGTGCTTCGACATCGGTCACAGCCTCACCTAATCCGGCTTCCAGGACCAGGCGGACAAAGTGCCGCGCGGTTTCTGTGGAGAAAAACATGGCCGCCGTCAACTGCCCTCGTTGCAGATCGGACACGGCCGTGGGTGGCAGGACGGCAACGGCGACGGCGCGATAGGCCACGCGGCGGATGACACGAAATCCTCGTCGCCGCAGATCGCTGGCCAACGCGGCACCCTGCCCGTGGCCCGTCGGCAAAAACAGACTGCCGCTGTCGGGCGAGAGTGTGTCCGCCACCAAAGCCGCCAGCACCTCGGCATCCCCGTTGGCATCGATCACATGGCGGAACCCGGCCGCAGTTGCGCACGCGGCGGTCGCCGAGCCGACGGCGAAGACGGGACGCTCGAAACAGGCGGGCGGGCAGGCCGGGATCGCGTTGCGGCTGGTGACGAGGGTCGCCGCCATGTTGCCCGGCAGCCGCGGCGGCGCGTCTACCGGCATGATCGCGAGCACCGGCGCGAGAATCGGCGTAAACCCGAGCGCGGCCAGTCGTTCCGCCGTCTGGGACGCACCCGGTTCCGGCCTTGTGATCAATATGCGCTTCAAGGATGCCGCTTTCGTCAGAGAGTCGTTGTCCCGTGGGTCCGGTCCACCGGGGGCGTGTAGTTACCTCGCTTTGCAACGCTCTGCCATGGCCCGAGAAGACCGGTTGCCGTGGCGGCATGAGATGGGCCAAGACGATGGCCAAGGACGGGCGTGAACGACGTGAAAGATGCGATGAAACCGGTTCTCGGTATAGAGACCTCCTGCGATGAGACCGCCACGGCGGTCGTGGACGGAGACGGGCGGATCCTCGCCGAAGCCGTACTCAGCCAACTTTCGGAACACGCCCCGTTCGGCGGCGTCGTCCCCGAGATCGCAGCCCGGACCCATCTGCGTTACCTGCCCGAGCAGGTGCGCCAGACGATGGCCAGGGCGGGTGTCGGATTTCAGGACCTCGCCGGAGTCGCGGCCTCGTCCGGCCCCGGGCTGATTGGCGGACTGATCGTCGGCAGCCAGTTTGGCAAGGGCATCGCGATAGCGAACGGATTGGACTTCGTGGCGGTCAACCATCTGGAGGCGCATGCCCTGACGGCCCGCCTTCCGGGATTGGTCGATGACGGGGCGCCGTTTCCTTATCTTTTGTTCCTTTTGTCGGGTGGCCACTCGCAGTGCATAGCGGTGACGGATGTCGGCAACCACGTCCGTTTGGGTGGGACGGTGGACGATGCCGTTGGCGAAGCCTTCGACAAGGTCGCGAAGCTGCTTGGGCTGGCGTGGCCGGGCGGTCCGGCGCTGGAGAAACTTGCCGAGGAAGGCGATCCGGGCTGGTTCCCATTCCCCCGGCCCATGCTGCGCCGGCCAGGGTGCGACCTGAGCTTGTCCGGACTGAAGACGGCGGTAGCCCAGACGGTGCTGAAGCTGGGCGTCCCGCCGGGGCGTCAGCAATGCGCGGACATCGCGGCCAGTTTTCAGCAGGCAGTGGTGGAGGTGCTCGCCGATCGGGCGGGACATGCCATGGACATGATGCGGGACAGATTTCCAGCGGCCAGATTGCTGGTTGTCGCCGGTGGCGTCGCGTCGAATGCGCGGGTTCGCGGGGCTTTGGCTGACGCGGCCGCGTTGCGCGGATTCGCCATGGTTGCTCCGCCGATCCGGCTGTGCTCGGACAACGCCGTCATGGTGGCGTGGGTTGGAGTTGAGCGGCTGAGGCGCGGCTTGAGCGATGACCTGAGCGTCGATGCTCGCCCGCGGTGGCCGCTGGAATCACTGCGAGCCTCGCCCTTATGAATTACCGCCACGCATATCACGCCGGGAACTTCGCGGATTGCTTCAAGCATGCCTTGCTTGTGGAACTTGTCGATTCGTTGATGCGAAAGGCGGCGCCGTATTGCGTGCTCGATACGCATGCCGGTGCCGGTCGCTACGACCTGAATGCGGAGGCGGCGCTGCGAACCGCTGAAGCCGACTCGGGCATTCGCCGCCTGCTTTCGAACCAGTCATCCGTTCTGCAGCGCTACCTTGGGTTGGTGAACGCGCTTGGCCTTTACCCGGGGTCACCCACGATTGTCCGGACACTTCTGCGTCCGGGAGATCGCCTCGCATGCTGTGAAACCCATCCGGAGGACGCGATCCCGCTGCGCCGCCAGTTCCATCGAGATCCTCAGGTTGAGGTGCACAACCGCTCCGGATGGGAGGCGCTGGGGGCGCTGCTGCCACCGAAAGAAAAGCGCGGGCTGGCGTTCATCGATCCTCCGTTTGAGGATCCCGATGAGTTCGCCATTCTGGCTGATGGTCTACAACGCGGCCACAGCCGCTTCAGCCACGGTGTCTTTGCCGCCTGGTATCCGATCAAGCGGCGCGCCGCCGTCCGCGGCTTTCACGCAACGATGAAGGCCGCTTGCATCGCCGATATCGTGGCCGTCGAACTCTACCTGCGCGAGCCGGTAACAGCCGATCGGCTCAATGGCTGCGGTCTTTTGGTCATAAATCCGCCTTATCGCTTTGCGGAGCAGGGCGACTTGATCGCGGCCGCGGTCCTGGATGGGCTAGGTCGTGATGAGAGCGGAGCGGGAACAGCCGTGATCAGGATAGCGGATGAGTGAGGTCGCAGTGGTCGGGGCGGGAGCGTGGGGCACGGCACTCGCGCTCCAGGCTGGGCGCGCGGGACACCGCGTGACCCTGGTGACACGGAACGCCGCGGCAGCGGCAGCGATCACCGGACGCGCGGAGAACGCCCGCTTACCCGGCGTGGCTATTCCCGCATCAATGTCCGTCAAGGACCAGGTCCCGGGGGGAGCCGACCTACTGGTCTGGGCAGTACCAACGCAGCAGCTCCGCCCGTCGCTCGCGGCGCTGCGGCTGCCGGGATCGCCCATCGTCGTGTGTGCCAAGGGCGTGGAAGCCGGCACGCATTTGCTGCCCTTGGAGGTAGTGGCGGATGTTTCGCCGGGGCACCTTCTTGGGATCCTGACCGGACCCAACTTCGCTCACGAGATCGCCGCCGGCCTTCCCGCCGCTTCTGTTGTCGCCAGCAGCGATGCGTCGCTTCGGGAACTGGTGCGGATGTGCCTCGGGACGAACACGTTCCGGCTCTACGGCAACGATGATCCGATCGGCGCGCAGCTGGGCGGGGCGGCAAAGAATGTCATTGCTATCGCGGCGGGCGCTGTGATCGGAGCCGGCCTTGGCGAAAACGCCCGAGCGGCCCTCGTGACCCGCGGGCTGAGCGAGCTTTGCCGGCTGGCCGTCGCGCTCGGCGGTCGAGCGGAGACCGTGATGGGCCTTTCGGGTCTGGGAGACCTGCTTCTCACCTGCACAGGCGCATCGAGCCGGAATTTCAGTCTTGGGTACGCACTCGGCGAGGGGAAGACGCTTGCCGGCATTCTCGCGGGCAGGACCGGGGTAACCGAGGGCGTCAGCACTGCTTCTGCCCTGGTCGAGCGGGCCGGGAATGTCGAATTGCCGATCTGCAACGCGGTGGCGGAATTGTTGATGGGCATCAAGACTCTGGATCAGTCGATTGCACTACTTCTGTCGCGTCCTCAGCGGGATGAGTGATCAGAGTCAGCCAATGAGGAATTGCCGAAAAATGAATGTCTTCACCCACCGCATGGCACCCTCATGCTGAGGGGAATCCTGACGGTTGGCGGCTGGACGCTGGTCAGCCGCATCCTGGGTTTTGCCCGGGACATGCTGATCGCGGCGTTCATCGGCACCGGGCCGATCGCCGACGCGTTCTTCGTTGCCCTAAAGCTGCCAAACCTGTTCCGCCGCCTGTTCGGCGAGGGCGCCTTCAACGCAGCCTTTATACCCGCGTTCTCAGGCCTGTTGCACACCGAGGGTCTGGCCGCCGCGAGGCAGTTCGCCCAGGAGGCCTTCGCCGTCATGGCGTTCTGGCTGGGGATGATGACCATTCTCGGCGAGATATTCATGCCGCAACTCATGCTGGTGCTGGCGCCGGGGTTTACCGAAGACCCCGCCAAGTTTCATCTCGCGGTCGATCTGTCGCGGATAACCTTTCCCTACCTCATCCTGATCTGCCTGGCGGCGCTCGTGTCCGGCGTATTGAACGGCATGGAGAAATTCACCGCGGCATCGGCGTCCTATGTCCTGTTCAACGTCGTTTCGATCGCCTGCATGCTCTGGCTGACGCCGTATGTGCCGACCGTCGGCCATGCTCTGGCCTGGGGCGTTTCGTTGTCGGGGGTTGCTCAGCTCGGGGTATTGATGATCGCGGTCTGGCGCGGCGGGATGAAGCTGACGATCCCGCGGCCCAGAATGACTCCACAAATGCGGCTGCTGATGCAGCGCATGGCACCCGGATTGGTCGGGGCCGGCGTTACGCAATTGAATCTCGCAGTCGACGTGATCATCGCCAGCCTGCTGCCGCCGGGGACCGTGTCCGTGCTGTATTACGCCGATCGCGTGCAGCAACTGCCGCTTGGCGTGATCGGCACGGCGGTCGGCACCGCGCTGCTGCCGCTGTTGTCCCGGCAAGTGCGAGCGGGTGAGGCCGGGGCATCGCTGACCACGCTGAACCGTGCGATCGAGTATGCACTGTTCCTGACCCTGCCGGCGGCATTGGCGCTAATCGTGTGTGCCTACCCGATCATCTTTGTCCTGTTCGGCCGCGGCGCCTTCGATGCCGAGAGCGCCCGGCTTTCGTCCCAGGCCCTTGCTGCATACGCCTTGGGACTGCCAGCGTTCGTGCTGGTGAAAGTGCTGGCACCGGCCTTCTTTGCCCGAGGCGATACCAGCATGCCGGTCAAGGTCGGGATGGGATGCGTGGCGTTGAACCTGTCGCTCAACGTGGCATTCATGGTCCCGCTCGCGCATATCGGTCCGGCTCTCGCGACGAGCATTGCCGCGATCTGCAACGTAGTTGGCCTGGGCTGGATCCTGCTACGGCGCGGACAGTTCAAGCCTGACTGGCAACTGAAGCGCCGGGTGTTGGGGATGCTCGGCGCCTCGGTGGCGATGGGCGGCGTGCTGTTCGTTGTGCAGGATCTGCTTTTTTCGGCGCCACTGCACGGCGTGCTTCGGTTTGCGGCGCTGGCGGGTTTGATCTGCGCAGGGCTACTGGCCTATGCCGCCGCGGTCCCTCTGCTTGGCGCCTACAACCTGAGTGACATCAAGCGTGTCATGTCCCGCCGTCGCTTGCAGAGCGCGACCGGATCGGCCATCAGTCCGGTCGCAACGACAGAGACCTAAGAGTTATGCAGCGCGTCTTCTCCGGCATTCAGCCGTCCGGCATACCGACCCTGGGCAATTACCTCGGCGCCCTGCGCAATTGGGTCAAACTGCAGGCGGACCACGAATGCATCTGGTGTGTCGTCGATCTGCACGCGATCACCGTGTGGCAGGACCCGGCCGAGCTGCGGCGGCAGTCTCTGGAGATGACCGCGATTTTGCTGGCGTGCGGTGTCGATCCCGACAAGCACATCCTTTTTCTGCAATCGGCGGTACGTGCCCACGCCCAACTGGCCTGGATCTTCAACTGCGTTGCCCGCCTCGGCTGGCTGAACCGCATGACCCAGTTCAAGGACAAGGCTGGCAAGGATCGTGAGAATGCGTCCTCCGGCCTGTATGTCTACCCGAACCTGATGGCGGCGGACATTCATGCCTATCACGCGACCCGCGTGCCGGTCGGAGACGACCAGCGGCAGCACCTGGAACTCGCCAACGACATCGCCCAGAAGTTCAACCACGACTATGGCGCCGATTTCTTCCCGAATATCGAACCACTGATCATGGGTCCGGCGGCCCGCGTCATGAGCTTGCGCGACGGCACGAAAAAAATGTCCAAGTCCGATCCGTCCGACCAGAGCCGAATCAATCTGAATGACGACAGCGACACGATCGCATTGAAGATCCGCCGAGCCAAGACAGATCCCCTCCCCCTTCCAGCCGATGTCAGCGAATTGGCCGATCGGCCGGAGGCGCGAAACCTTGTCGGGATCTATGCGGCGCTGACCGAGACCGACCATGCGGCCGTCCTGAAGGAGCACGGCGGCACGGGCTTCGGTCCCTTCAAAACGGCACTGGCCGATCTGCTTGTTGACCGGCTGGCCCCGATCGCCGCGGAGACCCGGCGATTGTTGGAGGATGAGACCTCGCTGCTGCAAATCCTCAGATCAGGCGCTGAACGGGCGGCGTCCATCGCAGTCCCGATCGTCGCCGAGGCCGAGCGCCTGGTCGGCTTCGTGGGTAGCTGAGGATCATCAAGATCCTGGAGCGGCCGATGACTGCGGGGCGGGATCAATCAGTGCCGGGCCGCCGCGTTCGATGCGGAAGACAGCCAGTCCGCGCCTCACCTGGCCGTCTGGAAGGAACGCGAGCCAGCCGTCGGTTCCAACAAACCCGGCCGACTGGGTCAACACCGTCGTTTGCGCGCCGCCGCGGCTGATGATGGCCGCTGCGACCGACGCGCCATCGTATGCCAGGTCGGCGAGCGGGGGCGGTGGCGAGCCATATTTGGCCGCGTAGTCGCGCTCCAGTCCGGCTCGCGCGGCGTTGTCCGGCGCGGCGTACCATGCGCCCGATACCGCACCCGATCCGCTGGACGGATCGGCCCACAAGGCTGGTCCAACGATTTGGACCGAATATCGATCGACGTCATAATAGGGCAGAAGCGAGGCAATTTCCTGCAATGCCTCTCCGGTGTCGGCAAGCACGAGAACGTTGAACGAGGGCGGCGGTATGGGCGTCTTCATCAGGTCTTGAGCCTCATGACGCCCCTCTGACGTACCTTCCGCTCGTGCGGCCTTTACCTTCGCTTCAATCGGCCCCCGCCGATCGGCGTAATCGGATACCTCGCGGGTGGCGGAGGTCAAAGCGCCCATTCCCGCCCCGTGCATACGGATCGTCGCAGGCGGCAAGTTCTCGGCGGCAAGTGCTTTGGTAAGACCATTGGCCATGGCATGGCCAAAATCGCTCGACGGCAGCAGGGCGGCGAACTGGGTCTTTCCTTGTGCCGAAGCCGCGACCACCAGCCGGTGGATTTGTTGGCTCGGTGTGATGCCGAGCGTCCACACCCCTGGCCGAGCCTGCGACGAATCATTGGTAAAGGCCAGGACGGGAACGTTCGCGGCCTTGGCGATCGGCGCGACCGCCGCGGTTTCCGAGGAAGTCAGGGGACCTAGCACCACACTGTCCCGATTGGCGATCGCGGTTTGGACGGCGGTCACCGCTCCGGCCGGCGTTCCGCCTGTGTCGAGGACATCGAGTGTTGGTCCGGCCCCGTTTCCAAGTGCCAGTTGGGCCGCCTGCTGCAAAACCTTGCCAATATCCGCTCGGGGTCCTGTAAGGGGCAGCAAGACCGCAATCTTCTGTCCGAACCCGGCCCCGCCTGGCGCGCCCGGACCTGATTCGCCGCCCCCTCCGTATCGTCCGGAGACCTGCTCACCACACCCTGAGAGCGTCAGGGCACAGATAAGGAAAAGGAATGCCCGTTGCCGCATCGGCCGCATCTCCCGAGGACGCGCGAGACGGCCAGCCCGACCCGCCGAGTGGCCTTGTGCTTGTTTCCACACCAATCGGCAACCTCGGGGATGTCAGCGCGAGGGCTCGCACCGGTACTGGCGTCATGCGACCTGATCCTGTGCGAGGACACCCGCCGGACTGGGCGCCTGCTCGCGGCATTAGACATCCACACCCGGACGGACACGCTGCATGACCATAATGAGGACAGTAAGATCCCGATGGTGCTCGGCAAACTGCGCGGCGGTCGGACCGTCGGCCTGGTTTCCGATGCGGGAACGCCTCTGGTTTCCGACCCCGGCTATCGGCTGGTTCGGGCAGTGATCGCCGAGGGGCTTCCGGTGAGCGCGGTTCCCGGGCCCAATGCCGCGGTGACAGCCTTGATTTTGTCGGGGTTGCCGCCTTTGCCGTTCATGTTCCTCGGGTTTCCGCCGCCTCGGCAGGCCGCGCGCCGGGCGGCCTTCAGCGCGCTACGCGCCTCGGAGCGGGCCGGCCTGTCCACCACGCTTGTCTGGCACGAAGCGCCGCACCGGCTGCTCGAGACGCTGGATGACATCAAGGAGGTTTTCGGCGACCGTTCAGCGGCCGTGGCGCGCGAATTGACCAAGCGCTTCGAAACGGTTGAGCGCGGGAAGGTGAGCGAGCTCACGGCTTTGTTTTCCCGAGAGCCACCGCGCGGCGAGATTACGTTACTTGTCGGGCCGCCTGAGACGGATGACCCGGAGGAACTCGACCAACGATTGCGCACGGCGCTGGCAACCCAAACGGTGAAGGACGCGGCGGCTCTTGTGAGCACGGCGACAGGCTTGCCGAGAAAGCTTGTATATGCGCGTGCACTGCAGATTCATGAGGAAGGTCGGTAGGTATCCTTCATGCGCCGCACTGCCCAATCGGCTGCTTCGGCCACAACGGCATCCGGATCATGCCGCAACGTTTCCGCGATCGGCGCCAGGTCAGGCTCGCCAGAGTTGCCGACGGCCGTGAGCACGTTCCGGACGAACCGGTTGCGCCCGATCCGCTTGATCGGCGAGCCGGCAAATCGGGCGCGGAATCCGGCATCATCGAGGCGGGCCAGTTCGCCAAGCTCCGGAGCGCTGAGATCGGCGCGACCGGCGAGTTTTTCATGCGGAGTCGGCTTGGCGAATTTGTTCCACGGACAAACCGCCAGGCAGTCATCGCACCCGTATATACGGTTGCCCATCAGCGGGCGGAGTTCCAGCGGAATGGGGCCTTTGTGCTCAATAGTCAAATACGAGATGCAACGCGTCGCATCGAGCCGATACGGGGCAGGAAAGGCTTTGGTGGGACAAATGTCGAGACATCGCGCACAGGAGCCGCAGCGGTCAGGCGCTTCGTGGTCGCCATCTAGTTCCAGGTCGGTATAGATTTCGCCCAGGAACAGCCACGATCCATGCGAGCGCGACACCATGTTCGTGTGCTTTCCTTGCCAGCCCAATCCGCTGCGCTGCGCCAGCGGTTTTTCCATGACGGGGGCGGTATCGACGAAGACTTTGACCTGACACGCGAAACGCGACACCAGGAACTGCGCCAGGTGCTTTAGGCGACCTTTGACGATGTCATGGTAATCCCGGTTGCGTGCGTAGACGGATATGGTGCCGCGATCCCTTCGTCGCGTGACTGCAAGCGGGTCCTCGGACGGTGAATAGGAGAGGCCTAATACGATGACACTACGAGCGTCCGGCCAAAGCGTTCGAGGATGGCTTCTTTGCTCGGTCCTGGCGGCGAGCCAGCCCATGTCGCCGTGATAGCCCGCCTGCAGAAAATCATTCAGGCGCTCGCGAATTTCAGGTCCCAACTCAGCGGCGCAAAATCCGATTACGTCGAAGCCGATGCGCAAGGCTTGCTCGCGGATCAGGCTCCGCCGATCGGCCGGCCGGGCGGCGCCAATCAACCCCGCCCTCGGTAGGAGGGCACATCCTGCGGCGGCACCCAAACGTCCGGCGGGGCAGAGGCGGTTTGCCAGAAGACGTCGATCGGGATGCCGCCTCGCGGGTACCAGTATGCACCGATGCGGAGCCACACGGGATCGAGCAACGTGACCAACTTGCCCGCGATCTCCATCGTGCAAGCCTCATGAAATGCGCCGTGATTGCGGTAGGAGGTCATGAGCAACTTGAAAGACTTGGATTCAACAATCCAATCGCCGGGTACATAGTCGATCATGATATGGGCAAAATCGGGCTGGCCGGTCAGCGGGCAGAGCGAAGTGAATTCGGGACATGTGAGCCGGACGATATACCGCTTGCCCGGCGCCGGATTGGCGACACGCTCAAGAATCGCCTCATTCGGACTCCTTGGTTGCGCCGTGGCGTGCCCGAGCAGCGTCAGGTGATCATAGGGCGTCTCGGTCATGCCGCGCTTCCCGGGGTTTCCCAAGCTGCGCGCACTCTGGCGGCATGGTCCGAAAACTCGCCGGCTTTGATCCCGTCGCGGATGCCATGCATCAGGGACTGATAGTAGGCGATGTTGTGCCAGGTCAGGAGGATCGGGCCGAGCATTTCCTGCGAGCGGAACAGGTGGTGCAGATAGGCCCGGCTGTGCCGCGTGCAGGCCGGGCATTCGCACCCCGCGTCGAGTGGTTCGGCGTCATCGGCGTAGCGGGCGTTTCTCATATTGCGCATCCCTGACCTGGTGTAGGCCCGCGCTGTCCGACCGGCCCGGGTTGGGATGACGCAATCAAACATGTCGATACCGCGCTGGACGGCGCGAAGGATGTCATCAGGCGTGCCGACACCCATCAGATACCGAGGTGCCTCGGCCGGGACCTCTGGCAGAGTGATATCGAGCGTCGAGAGCATTGCCGCCTGTCCTTCCCCGACGGCGAGACCTCCAATGGCATACCCGTCGAACCCGATGCCTTTCAATGCCGAGACCGAGCGTAAGCGGAGATCCGGATAGACGCTACCCTGGACGATACCGAACAAGGCGTATCCCGGCCGTTCGCGGAAGGCCTCTTTCGATGCCAGTGCCCACCGCATCGACAGGTCCATCGAGGCTTCGGCCACTTCATAGGTGGCGGGAAACGCGGTGCATTCGTCGAGCACCATGGTGATGGTCGAATCGAATTGCCGCTGAAGGTCCATGCAGGTCGCCGGGGTCAGCCGGTGACGGTTGCCATCTATATGAGACTGAAAGGTGACCCCATCCCGGTCGATCTTGCGCAGGCCGGCCAACGACATGATCTGGAAGCCGCCTGAATCCGTCAGAATCGGTCCCGGCCAGTCCATGAAGCGATGAAGGCCGCCGAGCGCGGCGATACGCTCCGCGCCCGGCCGCAACATAAGATGATAGGTGTTACCCAGGACGCATTGCGTTCCGGTGGCGCGAACCGCGTCGGCGGTCATGGCCTTGACCGTGCCAGCGGTTCCCACGACCATGAAGGCGGGCGTTTCCACTGGGCCGTGAGCGGTGTGCACGAGGCCGGCGCGGGCTAGACCATCGACCGCCAGCGTCTCGAAGCGAAACCGGTCAGTCCGGGGGTGAGCGGTGTTCATCCGGCCAGCCTCTAGGGCCGCCCGAGCCGCCGTGACAAGCGCAAATTTGCGGCGCGGCTTTGAGCCGCCGAACGTCACCAGCCGAAATAGGAAAAAAAGGCTTGACCAAAGACCCCAAAATGTTGTATGGTCTTTGACATGATCGGAGACGTGACGTTGGGCGTCAGGCTTCGTGTCGGCAGCAGTCCTGGCGGGCTGCGGATTTGTCGTTTATATCTATTGTACAGTGCTGTTTACTGAACGAAAGCTTTTTGTTAGAAGCAGTCTTCGTGGGACTTTGCGAGCCTGGGCGGAAGAAGCGCTAAAGACGTCGGGATACCGCCCTGCGGCTCATCAACTCTATCTGGTATCTGAACTCGAGAACCTCGCTCGCGGCCGATTCGACCGGTTGATGATCCTGATGCCGCCGGGCTCGGCCAAATCAACTTATGCATCGGTTATTTTTCCGGCATGGTGGTTTACGCAACACCCGCGCTCCTCGGTAATTACCGCGTCCCATTCCGCGTCGCTGGCGCGACATTTTAGCCGTCGCGTCCGCGCGCTTATTCTTGAGAAGGAATGGTATCTTGGATTCAGTATAAAGCGTGGCGAGCGATCGGCCGACCAATGGACTACGAGCAGTGGCGGCGAGTATCTTGCCGTCGGCGTCAGGGGCGCCATCGCAGGGCGCAGGGCCGATCTGGTGATCGTTGATGATCCGGTCAGGTCTCGGGCGGATGCGGAAAGCGCGAGGCAGCGCAACCACGTTTGGGACTGGTTCAAGTCCGACGTTACGACACGCTTGAAACCTGGCGGCAAGATCGTTCTGATCATGACTCGCTGGCATCCGGACGACCTGGGCGGCCAATTGCTTGCCCGGGATGACTCCGAATGGCGCATCGTTCGCCTGCCGGCTCTGGCTGAGCCCGACGACCCGCTGGGCCGCCCGGTCGGATCCCGCTGTGGCCGGAATGGGAGGACTACGATGCCCTTGTCCGCAAGCGGAAGCTTGTGGGCGAAAGGGCATGGGCGGCATTGTTCCAGCAGACGCCCCTGCCCGCCGGTGGTCAACTGTTTTCGGTCGAGCGTGTTACGGTGGTTGATGCTACGGCGCCGGCTGCGGGCGAATCCGTCGTTCGGGCCTGGGATCTGGCCGCCACCGGCGATACCGGTCAAAACGACCCGGATTGGACTGTCGGAGTCAAGTTGCAGCAGTGCGCAAATGGCCGATACGTCATACTGGATGTCGTTCGCATTCGTGGCACACCGCACCAAGTTGAAGATCTGGTCGTGAAAACAGCGCGGAAAGATGGAAACAGAGTCATCGTGGCGATCCCCGAAGATCCCGGCCAGGCCGGAAAAAGCCAGATGTCTTACCTAACGCGCCAACTTGCCGGCTTTCATGTCGTTTCTGCGCGGGAGACCGGATCAAAGGCTACGCGGGCGATGCCGCTCGCTTCTCAATTGGAGGCTGGAAACCTTTCCCTGGGCAAAGGCGACTGGAACCGGGAACTGATCGATGAAATGCGCGACTTTCCATGGGGTCGTAAGGACGACCAGGTCGATGCGCTCGTGCGAGCTTTCACCACGCTAACCGATCGACCGAGGGCGACGGCTATGATCCCGGTGTCCATCCTCAATCGCTAACGGCAACCCGACGCCAGTTACTGGAAAACGATGTTCGATACGCTGTATGAACTGGTGCCGCGCGACTCCGACTATCCGGATCGCGTTCGCCAGCTCTCGATTCTTAATCGCGTGCTGGATGGGACTCTATACGACGTCTTGCCACACCATTTTCATGAGGAACGTGGGCCGGGCGGGGAATACATCCCGCTCCGTCAACGGCGCCCTAGCGTAAGATATCCGCTTTGCCGGATCGTGGTCGAAGACAGTGTCTCGTTACTGTTCAGTGAGGGTCATTTCCCGTCAATCGACAGTACGGATCCGGCGATCCGCGATGCCTTCGCCCGCATCGTCAAGGAAACCCGGCTGAACTTCACTATGACCGAGGCCGCCATGAAAGGCTCGGTCGGGTCGGTGGCCTTGCTGCTGCGGGTGCTTCAGGGCCGCGTCTTCGTTGATGTTTTGGATACGATGTATTTGACTCCGACATGGGACCCGCGGGCACCGGATACGCTCGCCCGTGTCGACGAACGCTACAAGGTCTCCGGCGCGGACCTGATGAAGAACGGCTACGAGGTGGATGATCCCGACGCGCAATACTGGTTCGCGCGAAGCTGGGATGCGGCAAACGAAACGTGGTTTGAACCATTGCCCGTCGGATCCCAGTCGGCGGCCCTGGTGGATACCGCCAGGACGGTTTCGCATCGGCTGGGCGCGGTCCCAATCATCTGGATCAAGAACCTGCCCGGACTGTCCGTAACGGGAGATACATGCGACGGCGCCTGCACGTTTGCCGCGGCGCTTCATACGCAGGTCGAGATCGACTATCAGCTCAGTCAGGTCGGTCGCGGATTGAAGTACAGCAGCGATCCGACGCTCCTGTTGAAGGATCCAGCGCTATCGGATGGCGATTTGATCAAAGGTGCCGGCAACGCCCTCGTCGTTTCTGAAAAAGGCGACGCGCGGCTTCTGGAGATCGGGGGCACCGCGTCAAGCGCCGTTATCGAGTATGTGCGCACGTTGCGTGAGCTGGCCCTGGAAAGCATCCACGGGAACCGAGCGAGTCCTGAACGGATAACCTCGGCCCAATCCGGCCGCGCGCTTGAGCTGCTGAATCAAGGCTTGATCTGGCTGGCCGACAACATGCGAACCAGCTACGGCGAGGCGGGCTTGTTGCAACTTGCCCGAATGATCGTCCGTGCTTCGCAGGTCTATGCTTTGCGGATATTCGGACAGGAAATCGCGCCGATGGACCCGGCTGCGTCGCTGAGCCTCAAGTGGCCACGATGGTATCCGACCACGGCCGACGACCGCCAAAAGGATGTTCAGTCGCTAACCTCCCTGGTGTCCGCCGGATGCATCAGTCGAGAAACCGCGGCGCGCGCGATCGCAGCCTGTTACGATATAGAGTTTTTCTGCGGGGAAGATGATCCCGGAAATGTCGCCGAAACATCATGAGTCGGAAATGGATGATCAAACGGACAACGAGCAGCAGAGTACTGAGGGTCAACCTCGAGATTTACCGTCTAATGATGATATAGCTAAGCTGCATGCGGAATTTCAGGCGCGCCTGGTAGCCGCAAACTTACGAACGGAAGCACTCCGGGCCGGAATGATCGACCTGGATGGGCTGAAGCTGGTCGATCTGTCGTCAGTAAAGCTTGATGCGAACGACCGCGTCGTGGGTGGCCGGAAGCTCATGGACGATTTACGTCGCGATAAACCTTGGCTGTTCGGGACGTCGTCTTCGTCCAGTGCCGCCGTTGCCCCCGCGTCGCAACCGGTTCGGCAGAAAACCGCGCTTGAGATGACCGACGAAGAATATGCCGCGGCCCGCGCCGCGCTCACCAAACATCGATTCTAAATCATCCGTCACGCCTGACGACGGCATCCGACATAGATAGGACCACTGATGGGTATCCAAAATTTTCCGACCTCGCTGCAGCCGATCATTCAGCAGGGCTTCCTGGAGCGCGAGTTTACTCAGGCTCTTCGTTCGAAGCTCGGTTATCGGGCGTGCGCCGATCGCGTTGACGTCGCGGTGGGAATTGGTGAAACGCTGACCAAAACGCGCGCCGGCCTTAAGCCGACCGTGACGACTCCGCTTGCACCGGCAACGAACACGAACTTCGACAATGGGCTCACCCCTACCACCTGGGGGGTTGAACAGTACACGATTTCGATCAATCTCTACGCAGCAACCACCGACCTTAACGTCGTGGCGGAACGTGTCGGCATCGCGTCGCAGTTCCTGCAGAATGCCTACGTCAACGGCGAACAGGCGGCCCGTAGCCTCGACGAACTGGGCAGAAACGTACTGTTCGGGGCATATTTGGGCGGCAACACCCGTGTCCGGGTCACGCTCGCGGCGGCGGCGACTACCATATCGGTTGACGATATCCGGGGTTTCCAATTCGTGTTCGTAAACGGTGTGCAGCAAATTGTCAGCAGCACGAACACCATGAGCGTCACGGTCGGCTCGGATGTCTATACGCTTGTTGCGGTCGCGGCCGACAGTACCAACGTATCGACGGCCCCGAACGGCGTTTCCGGCGCGTTGACCTTTGCGACGAGTGTCTCAGTATCCGACGGCACGGCGGGAAATACCATAAGCGCCTCCACCGGATCTTCGATTGTCCGCCCGTCGCAACGTGGCAATACGTCGCAGATCCTGGCCTCGGACACGCTGGCGATGTCTTGTCTTCTCGATGCGGTCGCCAAGCTGCGGTTGAACGCGGTTCCCGAAATCGATGGGGCCTACAATTGCTATCTCGATCCGGTATCGGCGCGCCAGCTATTTGCTGATCCCGACTTCAAGCAGTTGTTTCAGGGCGCTACCTCGGCCAACCAGGTGTTCAAGAAGGGCATGACGAACGACTTCCTGGGTCTGCGGTTTATCCCGACGACGGAAGCTTTTGTCCAGCCGCATCCAAGTATCAGCGGCCTCATGGTTCGCCGGCCGGTGATATGCGGTCAAGGTGCCCTGATCGAAGGCGATTTCGCCGGCATGGCAACGAGTGACGTCGCGCCGGCCGATTTAATCATTTCCATGGTCGACGGCATCGCGATGGTTACCCGGGAAGCGATCGACCGGCTGCAGCAGATCATCGCCCAGTCCTGGTATTGGATCGGAGGCTTCTGCGCCCCGTCGGACACCACAACGAATTCCACGACGGTTCCCACGGCAACCAACGCCGCGTTCAAGCGAGCCGTTATCGTCGAGCATATCGGCTAACCACAACAAGAAGGCCATTCCGTCATGCCGATCGGCTCGGTCAGCCCCTTTCGCCCAACTGGCACTGCCAACATCGCAGCGACCAGCGTTTCAGCGAACATCGCGTTGTCCGGCGGCGGTGACAGCGTTGTGGTCACTAACACGTCCGCCGTGTTGGCCTACGTCCGGTTCGGTTCGGACTCGACGGTCACCGCAACCATCGCAGACATGCCGGTGCTAGCGAATAGCCGGGTTATTCTGTCGGTCAACAGCCTTATCGGCCATGCTGCGGCAATAACTCCGTCCGGGTCCGGTACCGTATTGTTCAGCCGTGGTGACGGGTCGACGTTGTGAATCCTTTATCCGATGCCGAGCGCGTGGATGTCCGCCGCTTCTGCGGATATCCCGCCTACGGTGCCGCTCCGGCGGGAATGGAAACCTGGCGCTTCTTCCAGGTGTACGGCTTACTGGAATTCCGCCTGAGCAACCTTTCCACCTTTGAGCTTGGTGTCACGCGCCGATACCTTGGGACCTTGCTGTCGCTCGAATTGGCAGTGCCGGCGGCAGCGGCCAATCTCGACACGGATCAGGCATCCATTTGGACGCGGAACAAGAGTGAAATGAGCGACAGGATACGATTGCTCGATGAGTGGCGCCGCCGCCTGTGCGGCTTCCTGGGCGTTCCGCCAGGGCCGGCGCTTTCTAGCGGCGCGCCCGTTCTGATTGTCTGATCGATGGACAGCCGCAGGCTCCAGGATCGCCTCTATCTCAGCCTGGGATTGTCGGCCATTCACGTCGGCCAGACGGCGGATGCATTTCGTCCGGCGGGTCCGTTCGATCCGCTTAACAAAGAGAACCGATTCCTCAGGTTGCCAGCGGCGTTTATGCCGCCGAAGGGTGGCTCAGACACCACCAATGCCTACGGCCAACCGCTGTGGCATGGGATATTCGACGCGAGCTATACGCAACCGGGCGATTACCTGATCCTGGGAAAGAAGACGTTTTTCATAGCGTCTCAGGAACCACTTCTACCGGTGCTTTGTGTGATGACGAACAGGACGATCTCCATGGCGCGGCCATCCCTGCAAACCGCGACGGGATCGAATCCTTACGGCGGCTTCACCGCCAACAGTTCATCGGCCCTCCTGAACCGGTGGCCGGCCAGCGTGCTGGGCGAGGACCGGATGACGAAGATCGCGGCCGATCTGCCCGCCGACCAGGCGATTCCATATTGGAACATCCTGGTTCCTGCCGTTTCAGGCGTCTTGCTGGCACCCGGAGACATGATCACCGACGACCTGGGCCGAAGCGCCGTAATCGCCGGGTCCGAACTGACCAATCTCGGCTGGCGTATTATTGCAAAAATGGCCACCACCTGATGGCGGATCTGTCTGAAGTTGAGCAATCGATCGCGGACAGTGTTACGTCCAGTCTTTATCCGGAAGGATTCTCTCAAGCAAGTGTCGTCGGCGTCTTGTGCCGGGTCTATCGCGGATGGCCCAACGCAGCGACGTTGAACTCCGACCTCAGCGCAGGCGTGATCAATGTGACGATCGCACCCGACAACGAATCCGGCCGGACGACGACCCGGTACTTGACCGAGTGGCAGTATACACCGGCGCAGCCCGGAACAACCGCGACAGCATCCGGCTCCACCGTAACGGTTGGCGGCACTCCGGCTGTCGGCGATGTGGCCGGGATATTGGTCGATGGGGCGGCCTATGCCTATCGCATCCAAAGCCGCGACGGTATCGATCTGATCGCCTCCAATCTGGCTCTGCTGATCCAGGCCAACCGGCCGGTCTCGGTTCAAGGGTCCACGATTACCATACCGGGATCCTACTCGGTCATCGCTCGGGTTGTCTGCGACTGTGCTGCCTCATTCGAGAGCCGGCGGCAGGAGAAGGATCTGCGGGTTGCCTGCTGGTGCCCCAGCCCGGCGACCCGGGACGCAGTTGCAGGGGCGATTGATGCGGCGATGGATCAGATGGCCTTTCTCGCCCTTGCCGACGGCACCAGTGCCCGGATCACCTATCGCAATACAGCCAGTTATGATCAGGCGCAGAATGCTCTGCTCTACCGGCGGGATCTGCTTTACACGGCTGAGTATCCGACTGTGACGACCCTGGAGCTGCCCTCCATGCTCTTTGGAGCGGCCGCGATCAACGGCAATATCACTTATGGTTAGGTATATACTATGACTCTCCATCTTGTCGTGCTGAAGCCCTTCCTGGGCTACGTTCGGGGCGACATCATCGCCGACGCCGCGAAAATCGCTGAAATCCTCGTATCCGACTACAAGAAATTCGTGACGAGGGTTGCATCACCCGTCGCGTGGAAAGGATAAAGTCCAGTGCCGATCAGCCAGCTTGGCGCCATCAACACGACGTCGCTTATTGTTCCTGACCTGTATGTCCAGATCGTTCCGCCCCAAAACCTCGTTCTAAACGGTGTCCCGACAAACATTGTTGGTATTGTCGGCACGGCATCGTGGGGCCCGGTAGACCAGCCTACTATCGTTGGCACCATGGCGGATTTTGCCCAGTCCTTCGGACCGTTGATGGTCAGAAAGTACGACATGGGAACACAAGTCGCGACGGCAGTTCAACAAGGCGCTCAAAATTTCCGGTGCGTCCGCGTGACAGACGGCACCGATGCTGCGGCATATTCGGTCGTTCCGGGATGCAACGCCAGCTTCACGGCGATCAACACGGGATCGCTTGGCAACAGCATAACGATTACGCTCGGCGCAGGATCCCAACCGAATACCTGGCGGTTGTCCGTGCTGCTGCCTGGCTATACGCCGGAAATCTATGACGGGCTGACAGGAAACGGGGCAGCATTCTGGAACGGACTCGCCGCGGCGGTGAACACGGGCCAGGGACCGCAGCGGGGACCATCCCAACTGGTGGTCGCCAGTGCCGGCGGCACGACCGCATCGCCTGCGGCATTTTCGCTTACACTTGGTTCCTCCAGCGCCGGTTCAGACGGTGCAACGCAGGTTGCCAGCAGCCATCTTGTGGGTGCCGATACGTCCACTCGCTCCGGGATGTATGCGTTGCGTGGACAAGGCTGCGGTCTTGCCCTGCTCGCCGATTGCGACGATGCGACCACGTGGAGCACTCAGGCCGGATTCGGGCTACAGGAGGGCATGTACATGATCCTCACCACACCCGCGGGCGACACCATCACCAACGCGGTGACGACCATCGGGGAGGCGGGACTCAACAGTTATTCAACCAAACTAATGTTTGGCGATTGGCTGTGGTGGTCGGATCAGGTGAACTCGGTCATCCGCCTGGTTTCGCCGCAGGGATTTACGGCCGGGCGTCTGGCAAACCTTTCACCCGAACAGTCTAGTCTCAATAAGCAGATATACGGTATCATCGGCAGCCAGCAAACCGGCACGCCTGGATCCGGCCAGAATTCGGCTTATTCTTCGGCTGATTTGAGTGCCCTGCTGGCTGCTGGCATTGACCTTATCTGCAATCCTCAGCCGGGAGGATCCTATTGGGGAGTGCGGGGCGGGATCAATACGTCGTCCAATCCTGCGACTGACGGGGATAATTACACCCGCCTGACAAACTATATCGCCGAGACGCTGGCCGCGGGGATGGGTCAGTATGTCGGCCAGGTCGTCAACAGCAGCTTATTCACTCAGATCAGATCGACGCAGTTGTCATTTTTGAACAACATGTTTTCGCAGGGCTTGCTGGGAAGCACGGACGGTTCGGTCCCGTTCAGTGTCATTTGTGACACCTCGAATAATCCGTCATCTCGAACCAGCCTCGGTTACGTTCAATCGGACGCCCAGATCCAGTATCAGGCAATCAACGAGCGCTTCATCGTGAATGTTGAAGGGGGCCAGACCGTGCAGGTTGCCCGTCAGACATTGCCTACGGGTCAGATTAACTAGGAGCATCTGCAGTGGGTCTTACAACCTTTTCAATTGGCCGCGACACCCAACTGGTGGTGATGGGTCCTGGCGGACGCGTCGATATCAGCCACGTAACAGGCTTCGAAAGCCGGCAGCTGACGGCACCGATACGCGTCAGCCGGCTCGACGGCAGCCAGCTCGGCGCGGAACTTCCGAAAGGCTGGGAAGGCAGCTTCGAGGTCGAACGAGGGTCGTCGGCCCTTGATGACTTTATCTACTCGGTCGAACAGGGGTTCTATAACGGAGCCGGTGCCCAAACCGGCACGATCTACCAATACGTTACGGAGACCGACGGTTCGGTTTCGACCTATCAGTTTGACGGTGTCGTATTCAAGCTCGCCAGCGCAGGCGTCTGGAAGGGCGATGCCAGCGTCAAGCAAAAGCTCGAATTCTTCGCGACCCGGAAGAAGCGCATCTGATGACCCCTTCGAGCACCGTCCTCAGCGAGGCGACCCGGGCCGTTCCGGCGGTCGACCGGAATGGGCGCAGGCTTTTGCTCCGGCGCATGAGCGCTCTGGACACGCTCAGGCTGTTCAAGGCGGCGGGCCCGGTTCTGGCACAAAACGGACCGTGGCTGTCCCTGGCGGGCCTAGCGTTTTCGGTCCTGGAGATCGACGGCGTTCCAGTGCCTCCGCCTGCGACAGAGGCGCAAATCGAGAGCTTGATCGATCGCCTCGGGGACGAGGGGCTCGAAGCCATCGCCGACGTGCTCAAAGAGGATCCGAATGAGCCCGAGGCAAAGGCCCGGGTGGGAAACTCGCCCGGCACCCTGTCTTGATCGACTGCCTTTACCTCGTTCGAAACGGGGTGCCGTTTGACATCGCATTCGCACTTTCGTCTGTCGAAAGGACCGCTTGGGTTATCGCCATCGGAACTTTGGATGGGAATATATTTGACTGGCCATCTTTTGGCTGGGTCGTTCAGAGCTGATTAGTGCGGCTACTTTCGTGTTAGGACCACATAGACTCTCCGGGGTTCGCGGGCATCCCCATCGCCATACCGAGGCCATCGGCAAGCGAGCGGCATGGATGTTGACGTTGGGCAATGTTCTCCGATTTCCCGCCTTTCCGGCTGCACCGTTCGTGGCGCGCCTGGCACGGCGGCAACCCGTTGGCGATGAAAGTCCGTTTTTATCGAGCATTCGAAGGGCGGACCCACAGACGTTCTTGGTTCGCTCGCGACCGGTGCAAGCGGCTCAACCTTGGGTCTGGCAGTCCATTGCAAGCGCCAATTCAGGTCGCGCCGAGGCAGCGGCGCGGGCGGCACGCCTCGCCGCGCCGTCGCAAGTTCAGTGGCTCATGGCCAACGCTCCGGGCTCGGAAAAAGGACCACTTGGCGGCAGGTTCGTGCGTGTGAGCAGGTTGCCGTCTCCACATTCGCCAAAGGCTTCATCGTTAGCGCAACATCCTCATCCACGACGGATCGTTAGCGGTGCTTGGCGTAATGGTGCCGATCGGCTTAGGATCGGAACGAGTATCGTCAGTAAGGCCCTGTTGGATATACCCGGGGATGGCGCTCTCCAGGCATCCGGACCATGGCGGCCGCCAAGCTTGCCGAACCGGGCGAGCGACACTTGGCGCGAGCGCCCAGCAGGCCCGGAAGAAACCGTCAAGGGACATGATGATCGCCTGCATGCGAATAACGAGTTGGTCGTAGAAGGATCGGATACCCGGTCCGGGCAATATCAGGCTCGATCTCCCGGTCCATCGAGCGCGACGCTGCATCTTGACGGAGCCGCGCTGGGACGATGGGCGGTTGATCACCTCGGACGTGTCTTGGCGAAACCAGCCAAAGGAATGACCGGAGTCGACCCGCGCGCCACGATCCCATGCAGCCGAGTGTCGCCTTTCTAGCCGAACTATCCAAGACCGGCTCAACCGTTGCTACCTTGAAAGTGGACTAACACGTGCAGGGATCTCCGATTCAGATTGGCGCGATCAATCTCCACGGTTTCGAGGTTCCGCAGAAGCTTCGCTTCGGCGGACGATACAGGGTGGTTGTCCACACGCTCTCCGGTGGCGCCCGGGTGCTCGAACCGATCGGACCGGATGATGGTGACATCCAGTTTGAAGGGACCTTTTCCGGTCCGCAAGCGGCCGCGAGAGCGCGGGCCATCGATAACCTCCGCTTGAGCGGCGAAGTTGTCTGGTTGACCTGGGAGTTGTTCCGATATCAGGTAATCGTCAGAGCCTTTCTCGCCGATTTTCACAGCCCCTGGTGGATTCCTTACAGGGTCAGTTGTCTGGTTGCTTCTCAGCCAGGCGCCACCAGCAGCTTGAGCGCGTCTTTGGGCATTCTGGTGACAGCCGATCTTTCAAACGCCATGGCGGCGGCAAGCGGGACCTCGGTTGAGTTGGGATCCCTGCAGACCGCGCTGTCGGCAGATAACGCGCTGACCGCAGGGACGGTCGCCCAATCGCAGGCGCTTGCCGCGCTGGCATCGTCGCAACTGGCGATCGATCAGCAGATCACTCAGCAATCCGCGATCGTGGCGTCACCATTCAGTGCGGACACTGCGGTCTCGGCCTACGGACAGAAATTGAACAATGCCGCCGCAGCCGCTGGGTCACTGGCCGCCGCCGTGAACGCTAGCTCGTATGTCGGACGTATCGCGCAGCGGCTGGCTTCGACAGGAGGTTAAACTGCAAACCATCAATACGATAGGCGGAAATCTCTTCGCGATCGCCGCCGCGGAGCTGGGAAGTGCCTTGCAATGGATTAACATAGCAAGAACCAATGACCTGAAAGATCCGATGCTTTCCGGTCAAATGCAAATTGTAGTTCCTGTTTTCTCGGCCGCTTTTTCCGACGGCATCGGACCGCAGTAGCGTGACCACCGTCGCTATGGCCGGAACAAACATATCCGTCCTGATTAACGGGATGAATGTAGCCGGGCTTTTGCAAGCGTCGGTAACATCGACAAACCGTTTTTCGGCCGATTCCTATTCACTTTCGTTTGTCACCGGCGAACCACCCTTGAGCAGCATCCTCTGGTGGTCGGCGATTTCAACCGGTACCGTCGAAATAGCGGCGGCGCCCGCCCCTGAACCGGCTTTCCAAAACCTGATCACGGGGACTATTGATAACATCCAGATGGACCCGATTCTCGGAACCGTCGCCATTGAGGGCCGAGATCTGTCCGCGTCGCTTGTCGATTCGTATCGGCAAAGCGATTTTGTAAACCAAACTGCCTCTGAGATCGTTGCCACCATAGCGAATGCCCACGGTCTCGGCGCGGCCGTGACGCCTACCACCGGCAATATCGGCCGCTATTATGGCGACGGATACACGCGGCTATCGACGGGCCAGTTTACACGGCTCCGCTCCGACTGGGATCTGATCGTCGAACTTGCGCGCGAATGCGAATTCGATGTCTACGTCGCCGGCCAGACCTTGTACTTCGCGCCTTCTACCAGCATCCCGGCAGTCTTCATCCCGATTACTCCGGCCGAAGTCCAAACCATGCGTTTTGAGCGCGCGCTCGCCATCGCTTCCGGTGGCGCGGCCCGGGTGCAAGCCTGGAATTCGCAGGCGATGACCGTCTATGATAGCAATACGCGCAGGCCAGACTTCGGCCGGGTCCACCAGCCAGCCCTATTTGTTCTCGGCGTCCAATTTGACCTCCGCACAGGTCGACCGGGCTGCCGCGCGGTATACAGCCGAGCTCAACCGGCTCGGGACGACTCTTTTGTTTGAGATGCCGTGGAACCTCACGTTCGCCCCGCGGACAGGTGTGATGCTGACCGGAACGGGGTCTTCGTTTGATGGCCCATATATGATCGATTGCGTGGAGCGCCATTTTAGCACGATTTCGGGATCGCGGCAGACTGTGAGGGCCGCCTCGATCGCCGGGCTTATTTGAGTCGGGAAACAACGTGTCAGATTATTTGTTGAACTCACTGAAGGCCCATGCGTCCAGTCTTGACAATACAGCCGGTCAGGTGAAATTCGGCACGGTGACCTCGGTAAACTACGCAACCGCTACTGCTCGGGTCAGCATTCAACCCGACGGCGTGCTGTCCGGTTGGCTTCCCGTGCTGTCGCAGTGGGCCGGCGATGGGTGGGGTATGGTTTGCCCTCTCAACCCGGGCGACCAGGTCTTGCTTGTTCCTCATCAAGGCGACATCGAACAAGGCATCATCGTCGGAAGAGCCTTCTCGACCAGTCAGCAGCCGCCTCAGGCACCCGCGGGTGAGTTCTGGCTTGTGCACCAAACCGGCAGCTTCCTGAAGCTTTGTAGTGACGGAACCATTCGCGTCAAGGGAGATCTACATGTTCAGGGTGATGTCTACGATAGTCACGGGACGTTATCCGCACTGCGGTCAGCCTATGACACTCATACCCACACCGCGGGAAGCACAACCACCTCGACGCCATCCGAAACGGTCTGAAGACGATGAATGACATCTTTCTGGAATGGGGCGGGGACGTCGGCGTAGGCAGTACCGGCGATCTGGCAATCGTAACCGGTTCTGATACGACGACGCAGCGGGTAGAGCGACGCCTGCTGACGAACCCCGGCGATTATATTTGGCAACTCGATTACGGGGGCGGCCTGGGCCAGTTCGTCGGCACGCCCGCGCAGCCGGCGGATATCGAGTCAGTCGTCAGGACCCAGCTCGCCCTCGAGACGGCTGTGGTGACCTCCCCCGCCCCGCAGGTCAGCGCCAGCGTAACCGATCCGGCCAATGGATATGTGGTTGCCAACATCACCTACACCGACGCCTCCGCGGTGGCTTCCTCCCAGCTTGTTGTCAGTTCCGGCTAATCAAACATGAATCTGTCACTGAAGTCGTTCAGCCAGCTCGTCGAGGATATGGGCGCGGCTCTTCAGAGTTCCGCAACCGCACTGATAGATCTTTCGGCCGGGTCGGTCATACGTGCCATTTTCGAAGCCAATGCCTCGGTGGTTCTATGGCTGCAGTGGCTTATTCTTCAGTTGCTTCAAACTACCAGGGCAGCCACATCCACCGGGTCCGACCTGGACTCATGGATGGCGGATTACGGCCTCATCAGGCTGCCGGCATCGCCGTCTTCCGGGGTCGTTACATTCTCCCGCTATGCCAGCAACATCGCTGCGCTGATACCCATCGGGGCGATCGTTAAGACCGCAGACGGCACCGTCAGTTTCGCGGTTACAGAAGACACGACCATTTCCATCTGGCAATCCTGGCAAAGCGGTTACGTGATCCCCAGCGGCGTGGGCGCGGCAAACCTGCCGGTGACATGCACCACAGGCGGAACCGTGGGAAATGTTCTGGCAGGCACCATAACTGTCATATCAGCCTCCTTGCCCGGTGTGGATCTGGTCACCAACGCCAGTCCGTTCACCGACGGCATCGATGCCGAAAGCGACCAGTCATTCCGCGCCAGGTTCCAGAACTATCTGGCAAGTCTGTCGCGCGCCACCCTGACGGCCGTGCGAACGGCCATCGCTGCCGTGCAGCAAGGTCTGAACGTTGTGATACAGGAGAATACCGCCGCCGACGGCAACGCCCATACTGGGTTCCTTCTGGTCACGGTCGACGACGGATCAGGCTGTCCACCGTCCGCTCTGCTGTCCTCGGTTGCTGCGGCGGTGGATTCGGTTCGGCCGGTTGGAACGATGTTCGCGGTGCTGCCGCCTCGGGTGTTGACGGTCAACGTGACGCTGACCGCGTTCATCGCGTCCACTGCCGCATCGTCCCAGTGCGTCTCCGCCATCCAGACGGAGGTCGCCAGCTACCTCAACAGCTTGCCGATCGGCCGTGTCGCGTCCGTCACCCGTATCGCACAAAGTGCATATGCGGCCGGTCGGGACATTGAAAATATTTCAGCCGTTCTGTTGAACGGCCTTGCGTCCGATGTGCTTCCGCCATCGCGGACTGTCGTCAAGGCCGGTTCGATCGTGGTGACGATCAATGACGGGTGACCTTTCGGACTTCATATCGCGAATCCGAGCCGTTCTGCCAAAGCGCTGGTTCGCCGATCAAACTCCGAATCTGACGGCAATCATCAGCAGCATCGCGACGCCCTGGACGTGGCTGTACGGCCTTTTGACCTATGCCGGCTGGCAGACCCGCATTGGAACCGCCACCGACAGTTGGCTCGATCTGATTGCCCTCGACTTCCTCGGACAAGGTCTACCGCGCCAAAGCGGGGAGACCGACACGTCATATCGCGCTAGGATAAAGCACGCCTTGCTTCGCAGCGCAGCGACAAGGTCAGCGATCAGTTCGTGCATGGAAAATCTGACCGGTTCCGCGCCGCGGATCTTCGAACCAGCGAACTGCGGCGATACCGGCGCTTACGCGACGGCCGCCGGCGTTTCCGCCATTGCAGGGTCAGGCCTCGCCTACGGCCTCGCAGGTGGTTGGGGCGATCTTAACATGCCACTCCAGTTTTTTGTCACGGTCCAGCGCCCGCCTACTCCGGGCGTGGCCATGTTGGCGGGATACAGGACCACGGCTGGCGGATACGACGGGGGATCCATTGCCTATGCCGATCTTTCGCTGCTGCCAGGTCAGATAACCGATCAGGACATTCAGACAACTCTCTCCGGCCTGCTGCCAGTCAACGCAACCGCCTGGTTGCAAATTGTTTAGTTTCAACCTTCGTTAAATGGCGATGATTCCGTATGGACCGTAGCATTGTTTACCCCGGTGCCATCCCGTTGGACACCGACCTGCTTTCAGTCAACAAGAATGCGATGATCGGACTGGGCTATCTCGCCCGGGCGATACTCGGCACCAATACCGTAGTAGACGGACTGTCCTGCCAGCCCACGACACCGGCATCAATGAGCGTGGTCATCGGCGCTGGCAGCATGACCCAATTCGGCCCCGTCGACAGGTCCTGCCTACGGATCGATTCCGGCCGATACCACCGATCAGCTTGTCAAAATGGGGATCAATATCGGGTCCACCACGTTCAGCCTGGCCGCGCCATCGAGCACCGGCCAGTCGATCAATTACCTCATCGAGGCGGCGTTTCTCGAGGCTGATAGCGACCCGATCGTCCTTCCGTATTACAACGCCAGCAATCCTGCTCAGTCGTTCAGCGGCCCGGCCAACTCGGGTACAGCACAGAACACAGTGCGTACCCAAACCGTGCAATTGCAGTTGAAGGCCGGGGCGGCCGCCAATACGGGCAGCCAGACCACCCCGCCAGCGGATGCCGGTTGGACCGGACTCTACCAGATCACCGTCGCCTATGGTCAAACGACGATCACAACCTCCAATATCGGCATCCTCGTTACTGCACCTTTCCTGAACTGGAAACTGCCGTCCTTGAAACCGGGCTTCGGGTCAGGCGTCCAGACATTTGCCACTTCTGGGAACTTTACCGTTCCTGCCGGAGTATCTCAGGTTGAAGTCGAGGTGTGGGGTGGCGGTGCCGGCAGTTACGCTTCGGTTCCCAATCTCCCTAGCGGAGGAGGCTCCGGCGGCGGCTACGCCAGAAAGCTCGTCACCGGACTTGCGCCGGGGCAGGTCATTCAAGTCACCGTAGGCGCGGGCGGCGCGGGCGGCAACACCGATGGGACACCGGCGGGCGCTGGCGGCACGTCAAGCTTCGGCCAGTTCGTCAGCGCGACCGGCGGCAGTCTGAATTATCTCGCGAGTGCCTCGGCCCCGGAGAACGGTGCGACGCCGCCCGGCGTCGGCGTCGGCGGCGACGTGAATCTCACCGGGTCGGCGGGACAGGCAGGGATTCTAACCCAGGGCGGGATGGGTGGTGCAGCGCCGATGGGCGGGACAGTAAACAGTGGAACCACCGGCAAAGCCGGAAGCGTCCCTGGCGGAGGCGCCGCCGGGGCCGGGACCGGTGCAAGCAATTCAGCCTACCAAGGCGCGGCCGGAGGCGCCGGGCTCGTCGTCGTAAGGTGGTAGCCACGCGGCTTGCTGACCCCACCGTTGACTGCGTGAATATTGAACATCTGGATTAGCCATGTCGACGCCTGCAAACCATGTATGGATCCCAAGCCACGCGCGCGTGGTCACCATCGAACTCTTTCATTCCGGTTCCTCGTGGCACGAGTGCCTTCGCGCCGTCGCCACTCAACTGGCCGACCAAGGATCCTGGAGACGTCCTGGACTATATTCTGGATATCGGGCCGGCTATCCTCGGAAACGATGGGGACAGCATAGCCACCTTGGACGTATCGCTCGCTCCGTCCAACCCCGGCGACCTTGTTATGCAAAGTTCAACGACGGATGGCAGCCGGATTGTATTGTGGTTGTCGGGGGGGCAAGCTGGCACGGTCTATACTTTGACATTCGCTATAAAAACTATTAACGGACGGTCGCTGCAACGAAGCGTTCTCCTCCCAGTGCTGCTCCTGTCGGTGCCGGAGATCCCGGCTGACGCGGTCTTGACATCAACCGGGGCCATGCTGACCGATCAGAACGGCAACCCGGTCGTCACAAGCAGTTAGTTTGATCGACCATCTGCACATCCAAGACCCACCAAGCATTGGGTCGGTCCCCCTCGCCACTGCGGGCCGGCCGGAGAATAAATCTCCATGACCACGATAGATCAACTCGACCCAGCCACATCGGCCTCGAACTCCGATGAGTTCATCGTCAGCCAGTCGGGTACAGTCAGAAAAATAACCCGTGCCCAGGTGCTGAACGGTGTGCAACCCGCACTCACGCTGTCAAGTGGATCGTTGCTTGGCCGCAGCAGCACTGGTTGGGGAGCGCCTCAGGTTCTCGCCGTCGGTGCCAACCTCACCTTGAACGCGGGTACACTCTCGGCCTCCGCCGCGCCGTTCGTCATCGGATCTCTACCCGCTGGGAATGTCCCGGCAGGCGGCGACCAGGTGGCTGTGTATCAGAGCGGCACCAACGTGGCCGTAACCTACGACCAACTCCTGAGCGGGATATCAGGCGTCCCGAACGTGGATTTGTCGCAGGGCATGGTCACCCCCACCGGCAAGACGGGGGCCGAGCGGCTCGCTGATCTCGCCGCCAATGTATTGACCGTGGCGGGCGCGACGCTGACCGGGGTGCTGGCGCTGGCCGGCAATCCGGCATCCCCCGCGCAAGCGGCCAACAAGGCTTACGTGGACCTCCAGGTTTCCGCCGCTTTGCCGCTGACGGGCGGATCGATGCTCGGCATTCTGACCCTCGCGACATCGCCTCGAAATCCGCTGGACTCCGCCACCAAGGGCTATGTCGATTCGACGGCGTCAACCCTGCTGCCTTTGGCTGGAGGTTCCCTATACGGTTCGCTTCTGCTTAGCGCCGATCCGTCGGTCAGTCAGCAGGCCGCGACGAAGAATTATGCGGACCTCAAACTGTCGCGCGCCGGCGACACGCTCACCGGCGTTCTTGCTCTGGCAGCGGATCCAACGTCGCCATCGCAAGCGGCGACGAAGAATTACGTCGACACGCAGACCGGCGCGGCTTTGCCTAAATCCGGCGGCACGTTGACCGGGAGCCTGGTACTCGCATCGGATCCAACGACGAATGCCCAGGCGGCCACAAAGCAGTACGTGGACCAGCGCGTCTATCGATCCGGCGACACGCTTACAGGCGCGTTGACGCTTGCCAGCGACCCGGTCCTTTCCAGTCAGGCGGCGACGAAGAACTACGTCGACACGCAAATTGGCACCGCCGTCCTGCGCGCCGGGGCTTCGATGTCCGGTGCTCTTCTGCTCGGGTCCGATCCCTCCGTGGCGCTTCAGGCCAGCACGAAGCAATATGTCGACCTGCACGTCCTACGAAACGGCGATACGCTGACCGGCGCGCTGTATCTGGCTTCCAATCCGACCTCGCCACTGCAAGCCGCAACAAAGCAATATGTTGACAGTCAAGCAACGACGTCGATCAGCGCCACGGGAGTAAGCTTCACAGGCACGGTTCTGCTCGCGGCCGATCCGACGGTGCCGCTACAGGCCGCGACGAAGCATTATGTTGACACCAAGGTCGCGACATCGCTGCCGCTAACTGGTGGTTCTTTAGCCGGCACGTTGTCGCTGGCCGGGGTACCGACACTGCCGCTACAAGCCGCGACGAAGTCATATGTCGATGCGAATCCCAACGCCCAGGGCGTCATAAACGTCAAGTTGGCGCCCTACGGAGCCAAACTGGACGGCGTTACCGATGACACCGCCGCCTTTAAGGCAGCCTATGTGGCGGCACCGGCCGGATCAGCCATCTACGTCCCCAATGGCACCAGCGTTATACAGGCGCCGTCGACGTGGGGCGTCGCCCTTACGAAATATGTGAAGTGGATTGTCGACGGCACGGTGCTGTCAAACGGCACGCCCCTGGCCGCGTGTATCCCGAATGGCGGCGCCCCCGCGGCGTTTGCCCTGCCGGGCTTTGTATTGGGCAATACGCAGACCGGGCTTTCCTCGTCCCAGGCGAATTCCCAGGCAACGGATTTCACCGTCAACCAATCTTGCTATATCGTCAGCCACGCCGGCGGCACGAACGGCCAGGTAGCGACGAACACCCGATCCGATACGATCATTTACAACAGCCCAGGAAATTACATATGGAACGCCCTGGACAGGTTGATCTGGACCGGGATCCAAACCCCGAACGCAGTCTATCCCGCGCAACACGTGGGACGATACATTCAGACGCTTCGACAGGCAGCAACAGCGGGCGCAAACGGCCAATATCTTCCGCAGCCTCAGTTGTGGGCGGCTTGTCTTGAATACCGGGACACGACAGGGCTGCCGTCAAGTTCCGCCAACAATTCCCTCACGATCGAGATGGACTGGTTCGGCAATGGCCTGGACGATGCCAATACAAGAACGATCCAAAGTCTTGTGGTCGGCCAGCATAACACGTCCGGGCCGGCCGTGGAGGTCTCCTCGGTAATCGGGGTTTGGCTGGCCGCGGGATCGACCGGCAGCGTCAAGTCGGTTTTTTCCATCAACATTCCGTTTTCCCACGCGGTTCTCGACACAACCCCGGCCAGGTCGATCAACAATGCCCCGGCCATCATGCTGGCGGCAGGTCAGGCCATCGCGTTCGACAGCACGAACAACAACAGGCTCGCTTACAACAGCACAACCGGGGTGCTGACCTGGAGCGAAGGAAGCCAGTCCTATCCTGTCGGCAAGGGCATTTCGGTGGGATGGCAAAATAGCTATTCCACGTCCACGACATTGGCCAACACCACCGCGGGAAATATTATTTTCCTGACGGGGACGTCAGCCTACACCATCACGCTCCCTGCGGCCAGTACAGTTGCCGCCGGAACCGGCTATACTTTCTCTGTTCTCGGCTCCGCGCCGGTCGGCATTACCCCGAACGGCACCGACAGTATCGACTGCGGCCCGGTCACACTCCGGACCTACGACCGGTATCATCTCGTTTCGGACGGCAGTTCAACCTGGCGGGAGGTGTTCCGGACGAATGCGGTAGCGCCAAGGTTCTCCGGAACCCCCGTGCTGCCATCCTTCACCGTGTCAAACCTGCCCACCGGAATGGCCGCGGGCGCGCTGGCCTTCGCAAGCAACGGCAGAAAGCCCAGCGAAGCGGCGGGAGCAGGATCCGGGATAACAGTGTTCTTCGATGGCAACAACTGGATCTCGCAGTGCAGCGGCCTCGCCGCCGTCGCGTAACAACCGTTCTGTCTCGCTCTACAATCGGATCCTGCACATAAATGCCGACAATATCTCAACTTCCGGCTGCGACTTCCGTTTCCGCGGCAGACCTGGTGCCGATAAGTCAGGGCGGTGCCGCCAGGGCCGCGGCCGTGGGAACTCTGCTTGCTTCGACGCAACCCGCGATCACCATTCAATCGCAGTCGCTCCTGGGCCGAGTCAGCCTGGGTTCCGGCGGACCCGAGCAGGTTGACCTCGGAACCGGCGTCACCCTTTCCGCGGGCACGCTGGTCGCCGATGGTCTCGACCATGCCGGGTTCCCTGCCCTGGCCAGCCTCGTGGAGAACGCCGATCTGGTGATCTCCAACCAAGGCACGCCCATGCTGATGCCCGCGTCATTGCTATGCGGGTTGTTCTCGGCGGGCGAGAATGTCACGATCTCGGCTAACGGCACGATTTCGACGACCGGGATCGGCGCGACGGTCGAGAGCGGCAGCCCCATCGCCAGCCTTCAGGTCATTCCATCGATGTCCAGCCAGGACCTGGTGGCGGTGAGCCACGGCGGTTCCGACTGCGCCGTAAGCTACAGCAATTTCCTCGACGGCATTACGATCGGTCAGGCGCAAGCTGCCGGGCCCGCCAGCAATTCGGACACCACCTGGGTGTCCCAAGGCAGCAATGTCATGGCAAGCCAGACCTTCAGTGCGATCTGGGTTTGGATTGCCGGCAACCTGCCGACGTACAAAGTTCCGGTGGTCGAGATCACAACCAGCCTCAATCTCGATGCGAGTGTTCACAACGGCCGTATTCTCATATGCAGCCAGCCGGTGACGCTCACCCCCCTGACAACCAACATGGGCAGCGGCTTCCAATGCACGGTGATCAACGCCAGTGCCGGGGCGGTGACGCTTGGCACTGGATTTGTCAGTTCGACCGGAAGCCTGACGTTGGGCCCGCAGCAGGCAGCGGCGATCTTCTGCGTAACCTACTCCGGTGGAACCATCGCGTTCGCATCGATTTCGGGCGCGGCAGCCGCTGCGGTCCCCGGCCAGGTCACGAACCTGACGAGCACATCCACCACATCCAGCACGATCGCCATTTCCTGGGTGGCGCCTCAGAGCGGTGCCAGCGCCACGTCGTACGTCGTGCAGTATCGACTGACCGGAACGTCGTCCTGGAGCAGTGCTCCGGCTGTCGTTGGGGCGACCACGAGCGTCATCAGCGGCCTTCAGGCCGCCACCAGCTACGACATCGTTGTCCAGGCCGTGAACGCAGCCGGCACGGGCTCGTCATCCGCCATTCTGACAGTGGCAACGTCTGCAGCGGCGCCAACGGCGGCGGTGCCACCTCAGGTGACCGGCCTTACGGCCACGCCAACCTCCTCGAGCGCCATCACGCCAAGCTGGTCGGCGCAAACCGGGACCAACGCCGCCGCCAGCTACACCGTCCAATACCGAGTAACCGGATCTTCAAGCTGGACGTCGTCCGTCACGGGCGTTTCAGGCGCATCAACGACGATCTCCGGTTTGCAGGCCGCAACCAGCTATGATTTCTCGGTCTTCGGCGTGAATGCGACCGGTAATGGTCCGGTATCCGCGACCGTCACGGCGGTCACGCAATCGGCATCGGCATCGGTCACCTCCATTTCCTGGAACATGTTGCCTGGCGGTCCGTATGTGCACGGGGCCGGCGACGTTCCCGTGAATGCCCACGTTGCGCCCGCAACATCACCAGTCCAATTCGGCTTCTCGCTCTCGCCCGGGACGCCGCCGGCGAGTTGGACGACAGCGAATTACGTGAACAGCGACCTCTGGGGTGCCTACATGGCGACCCCGGCCACCGCGGGAAATTGGTATGTGTGGGCGGAAGGCCTCGATGGGAGCGCGCGGACGGTCTACGCAACGTCCTTCGTGGTCACCTAGGCGATGAGCCTGATCTTCGCGCAGCCCGGCCGGCCCATGCTTGTCGGGCCGAATCAAACGGCTCTCTACGCGCCGCCGGCGTCCGGGACGACCGCTTCAACCGCCTCGCTGACGCAGGCGGTGTCCGGAACCGCCGCCTGGTGGGATGCCAGCCATCCGGGTGGTTTGCTCGGACCCGGAAGCTCCCCATTGACCACCTGGAACACGACGGGAACCGCGCTTCTGGACCTGACCGGCAACGGCCAGAACTTGCTGCCATTTTCCATGCAGTCAGCCGGAGCGCCGCAGGGGTCCCCGCATCTTTCCGGTTTGCTGGGCGGAGCCGGTTACCCGGTGACCGGTTCAGGACTTCTGCAACCGGCCCTGGACCCGGCCACCGGATGGCAGGCGTCCGGTTCGGCTGCGAGCGCCGCGTCGGCCTGGACGTTGTATCTGGTCTGGTCACGCCCGAACTGGCGGCAGAACAGCGGCCGCGATGCGCAGCCGATCACCTTGCTCACGATCGGGTCTGAGCCGGCCTTGCAGGTGGACAGCGCAGGGGGCACCGGCCGGCTTGTGCTGTTCCCGGGGGCAAGCCAAGCCGTTGTCAGCACAGCGATGACCCGGCGCCACACGCATTGCGTTGTCATTCGCTATTCTCCGTCCGCGGGAGCCGATCTCTGGTTGGATGGCGCCCGGGTGGCGCAATCGGTCGCCTGGCCGGCCGGGCCGCAAACCGGCCCAGTCCTGCTGTTGCACGACGGCACCTCAAACGGCGCCGCGCAGTGCTGGCTGCATGAGGCGGCCGAGTGGTCGCGCTCGCTCTCGGACACCGATGTGACTTCGGTGCTTAGCTACGCCCGCCGTTGGACCTGCGGTGACCGCAAGGGCATCTATTTTCTGTTCAACGGACAATCGAACGCGATCTACTATGCGTTGTCCGACGGTGCCGCGGCCCTGCTGGCACGGGGCGCAGCATGGCATGTCGGCGCCCTGGCCTATAATTTTCTGGGAACAGAATCCAGTAACGCACCCTACACGATGTGTGGCGGACACGGGATCTATGCGACGAGTTCCGGCTGGCCGGGCGACTTCGTGCACGATCCGGGTGACGGATCCGACCCGTCAACCTGGTCGCTGGGGGCAGATGGCCTGGCCGTTCAGGAGGCGATCACAGCGCTGCCTTCTGAAGACCTGGCCGACATGTGCGCGATCGTCTGGCCGTGGAGCGAAACCGACAGTATTCGTAACTACAGCGAATACAGCACATTCAAGGCCGCCGCGCTTCGGTTCCTCGCACTGCTTCGACCGATGCTGGGCGATACCACCAATCGCATTCCGTTGGTCTGGTGGAACGCGATCCCCTACGGGGGGACGGACGGCATGACGATGCATCGGCAGGTCGTCCAGAGCATTGCCGCCGACCCGACACAGCGTGTGGTCATCGGCAACATTCAGACGAGCGACAGCAATCCGCGGGGAGCGTCATGGGACCCGGCGACCGGCACGGTCTCCGGCGGCGATTTCTCCCATCGCGACAGTCCCGACAACGTCAGATTTGCCATGCTGGCAAGCCCCATCATCGGCCGGGCCCTGATCGCAGGCGGATACGCAGATTCGATTTCGACGCTTCCCGAGACGCTGCCGAAAATCGGCGGACCCTCGATCACCCATGTCTACCGGCAATCGAACACGACGCTCGTGCTGACCATCGTGCATGACGCGGGCAACGACCTGAAGGTTCCTTTACAGGCGGCAGCCGGAGCGGGCTTTGCAGTGATGGATGGCGGTGCACCGGGCAACGACGGAACGATCGTGCCGGCGATCTCCTGCCAGCGCCTCGACGAGACGCACTTGCAGATCGAGCTGCAAACAGCTCTTCAGCACGCCTCCGCCAATTGCCAACTGTATTATCCCTGCGGCTCGACGCAAATCGGCCGCGGCAACGCCGTGACCGATAATTTCTCCGCGGTCGTGCAGCCGTCCGGCTGGAGCATCGGCAATGACCTTGGAAGCGCCTGGACTCTCGATTGTCCGCTGTCGGCGACCTTTTCCCCGATCACCCTCTCGGACACCGCTTCGTAAGCCGCCAAGCTTCCCCTCCGGCGGTCCCTCCCCTACGCTGCCCCAAACCAGGGAGCACGCCGGATGCGGACAGGCGACGCCATTGCGGAAATCCTCAAGCGAGAGGGCGTCTCGACGCTGTTTTGCTTTCCCACGACGCCTCTGATCGAGAACGCGGTCGCCGCCGGCATCCGCCCGATCATCTGCCGGCAGGAACGCGTCGGCGTCGATATGGCGGACGGCTTCGCCCGCGTCACTAACGGCAAGCCGCCCGGCGTCTTCATGATGCAGTACGGCCCGGGGTCCGAAAACGCCTTCCCTGGCATCGCGACCACCTATTCCGACAGCGTCCCGGTCCTTTTCCTGCCACTCGCCCATGCGCGAGACCAGTCGCAGGTCTTCCCGACTTTCCGGTCCAGCCGCACCTACGCCTCGGTCACCAAGCTGGCGGAGGAAATCGTGGTCCCGCAGGCGACCACCTCCGCACTGCGCCGCGCCTTCAGCGCGTTGAAGAATGGCCGCCCGGGACCGGTCATGGTCGAAGTCCCGCGGGATATCATCGATCTCGACGCCGGCAGCGACGCGGAGTCCTATCGGCCTTTTGCGCCCTCCCGCTCAGTCCCCGGCGCCCGCGACATCGACGATGCGGCGAGACGGCTGCTTGCCGCTTCCTGCCCGATGATCCTCGCCGGCCAGGGAGTCCTGTACGCCGAGGCATCGGACGAACTGACCGAACTGGCCGAGCTTCTTCAGTCCCCCGTCATGACGACGGTCGATGGCAAGAGCGCTTTTCCGGAGGACCATCCCCTCGCGCTCGGGTCGGGCGGCAATACGTTCAGCGGTCCGGGAAGACTGTTTCTCCATACCAAGGCCGATCTGATCTTCGGGATCGGATGCGGATTTACCAAACATCCGCTGACCACACCCGCGTTGCCGGCCGATATTCCAATCATTCACGCCACCAACGATGCGCGTGACCTCCACAAATCCTATCAAACCGAAGTCGCGCTGCTAGGCGACGCCAGGCTGACCCTGGCCAGCCTCATCACCGCCGTCAAAGATCGGCTCGGTGGCGAGCGGCCAAACCGGGATCCGGCCGCCGAGATCGCGGCGGAGCGGGACGCCTGGCTCGCCCGCTGGCACGCCAGGCTTGCCAGTTCCGAAACGCCCATGACGCCCTACCGGGTCATGTCGGAATTCATCCGGGTGATCGACCCGGCCGAGGCGATCGTCACGCACGATTCCGGCAGTCCCCGCGATCAGCTTCTGCCGTTCTACCGCGCCACCCGCCCGCGCGGTTACCTCGGCTGGGGGAAATCGCACCAGCTTGGCACGGGCCTGGGCTTGATCATTGGCGCCAAGGTCGCCGCGCCCGAAAAATTCTGCGTCAACTTCATGGGCGACGCGGCGTTCGGCATGACCGGCCTGGATCTCGAAACCGCGGTCCGGGCGGGTATTCCCAGCCTGACCATCGTGCTGAACAACAGCACGATGGCGATCGAGATTCCGCACATGAAGCTATCCCACGAGCGGCACGCCGCGCGGGACCTCGGCGGCAACTACGCGAATCTGGCGAAAGACCTCGGCGCATGGAGCGAACGGGTCAGCAATCCCGGCGATATCGCGGCAGCCATCCTGCGGGCCAAACGCGCGACCGAGAACGGCAAGACCGCGCTGCTGGAATTCATCACCAGCGCAGAGACGGCATTCTCCCACCGTAACGGGACCGCCGCCTGACCGGTCTCAGCGCCGATACGGCAGCGGCAGCAAGGTCCGGATCGGCAGCTTGATCAAGCCGTTCGCATCCCTGACGATCACCATGGCCTTGGGAGCATGATCCAAAATCATCTCCCGGCAACCGCCGCATGGCGAGACAACCGCCAATTCCCGGTCTTCCTCCTCCGGCTTGGGATGGCGGATTGCGACGGCCGTCTCGATCGTCCCGTCCCCCTCCAAGATTGCCCGGCCCAGAGCAATCGCCTCGGCGCAAACAGCCAGGCGCCCCACGGTCGTATGGATGTGCAAACCCGTCCAGATTCGGCCATCGCTGCTCCGGATGGCCGCAGCGACGGTGTGCCAGAATGTCCGATAATGCCGCTCCAGCACGGCATTCGCGGCGGCAATCAACGCGTGATCGTCATCCGTAAGCGCGACGTCCCGCAGGACCGCCTCATTCAGCGGCTTCGGCTTCCTCTGAGTCATCGATGGTCGAGAGCATCAGGTTGGCAATGACGCCCGACTGATCCCGCACCTTCACCTCGATGGCCTCCGCCATGTCGCGATGATCGCGGAGGAACTGCTTGGCGTTCTCCCGCCCCTGGCCGATGCGTTGACTGTCGTAGCTGAACCATGCGCCGGACTTTTCCACAACACCGGCCTTCACGCCAAGGTCCAACAATTCGCCGACCTTGCTGATCCCTTCCCCATACATGATGTCGAACTCGACCTGGCGGAACGGCGGTGCCAGCTTGTTCTTGACGACCTTCACCCGGGTCTGGTTGCCGACGACTTCCTCACGCTCCTTGATCTGACCGATGCGGCGGATCTCGAGGCGGAGCGACGCGTAGAACTTCAGCGCGTTGCCGCCGGTCGTGGTCTCGGGGTTGCCGAACATGACGCCGATCTTCATGCGGATCTGGTTCAGGAAGATCAGCATGCACTTGCTGCGGCTGACGCTGCCGGTGATCTTGCGCAGCGCCTGACTCATGAGGCGGGCGTGCAGACCCATGTGGCTGTCGCCCATCTCCCCTTCCAGTTCCGCCCGCGGCACCAGCGCGGCGACGCTGTCCACCACCAGCACGTCGATCGCGCCCGACCGAACCAGCGTATCGGCGATTTCCAGCGCCTGCTCGCCCGCGTCGGGCTGGCTGATCAGCAGGTTGTCCACGTCAACGCCCAGCTTGCGGGCGTAAGTCGGGTCCAGCGCATGCTCGGCGTCCAGGAAGGCACACGTGCCGCCGCGCTTCTGCGCCTCGGCGATGGCGTGCAGCGCCAGGGTCGTCTTGCCGGAGCTTTCCGGACCGTAAATCTCGATAATCCGTCCGCGCGGCAAGCCGCCGATGCCGAGCGCAAGGTCAAGCCCGAGCGAGCCGGACGGAATGACCTCGATCTGCTCATCCCCGGACCTGGCGCCCATCCGCATGATCGAGCCTTTGCCGAAGGCCCGTTCGATCTGTGCCATGGCCGCGTCGAGCGCTTTATTCTTTTCCATTCCGCATTTTCCTCGGTTCAAGACAGACTGACCGCTTTCTCAACCAATTTAGACGTATAACGCGCCAACTTACAACCAATACGTGCGCACTTTGGTGGCGATCTCGAGTCACATCGCCCACCGATTGTTCGTGCCTTTTATGTTCCGGGTTCCGTGATCCGGCAAGAACTTTCTGTGAACATCGAGGCGCTTCGCGCAACAGACTTAGCTACAAGATCAACCCTGACGCCCGAGTCGGGATAGCCCCAATTCACGCCACCGGCGTCCAACGGCGGCCGAGGCGCCAGACATAGGCGATGATCTCCGCCACCGCCTTGTAGTGCTCGGTCGGAATTTCCGTATCCAACTCCACACGGTAAAGCGCCCTAGCCAACGGCGGGTTGGCGACAATCGGTACTTTGGCCGCTTCGGCAACCTCCCTGATTCGCCTGGCGACATCGTCGATACCTTTGGCCACGACCCGAGGCGCCGGATTCGCCGCGCGGTCATACGCGAGGGCGACCGCGTAATGCGTGGGGTTGGTGATGACGACCGTGGCCTTGGGAACCTTCGCCATCATCCGCCTGCGCGCACGCATAACGCGGATGCGGCGGATGCGGGCCTTGGTGTGGGGATTGCCCTCGGTTTCCTTCATTTCATCGCGGACATCCTGTTTGCTCATGCGCAGATCGCGCGCATAGCGAAAGCGCACCCAGAACGTGTCGATGACTGCCGCAAACGCTTGGCACAGCACGCTCGCGAGAAGGATATGAAACAGCGGCCGGCCTATGACCGACGGCAGTCCCGCCGGATCCTGCCGCGGCAGCACTACCAATCCGTCAATGTCGCCCTTGATGGCAATCCATATTGCAGTGCCGAATACACCCAGCTTGACGACCGACTTCAGCAGTTCCTCGACGCCATGCCAGCCGAACAGGCGCTGCAAGCCAGCGACAGGATGGATGCGGGAAACCTTCGGCTCCAACACGCTGCCACTGAACAGAAAGCCGGTCTGCAACAGAACCGCGGCCGCGGCACCAATCGCCGCCGCCGCCAGCACCGGCGCGACGGCGCCGAGAACATCTCGCACGACCATACCCGGCCCGGACGCTCCCGATACGTCGGAACGGGCGAGAAACGCCCGCAACGCCGGCAACAGTTCCAGCACCATCGACTGGGCCTGATAGATCAGAACCAAAAAAACCGCGGTCAAACTGGCGAACATCGTCGCTTCCCGCGAGATCGGAACACGGCCGGCATCGCGGGCCTGCTCGACATGGCGGCTGGTTGCGGTCTCTGTTTTATCGCCCGTCGAGACGTCGTCTTCGGCCATCGCTCAATGGCTCCCCGGCAGCAAGCCCAGGAAGCTCTGCGCGCTGTCCCGCCAGGCGAAGATGATTGCGCTGAGGGTGGCCATCAGCAGCGCCAGTCCGCCCAGGATCTGTCCGGCCATCGACGCAAAGTAGATCTGCATCCGCGATCCCGCCCGGGCGAGCATCCCGATGGCGACATGCCAGACGATGTCAGCAACGACGAACGGGGAAGCGAGCTGCAAGGCCAGGCCGAACGACGCTCCCGCGGCATGGATGGCGACTTCGGTGCCATCGCCGGCGGGCAGCATGTGGCCGGGCGGGATCAGTTGAAACAGCCCTCCCAACGCCTGCAACGGCAGGGCGTAGAGGCCTGATGCCAAAATCAACATCGGCGCCGCCAGTTCAAACAGTTTACCCAGCGCCGTCGATTGAGAGCCAAGCTCCGCATCCGGCTGAAGCACGCTGGACAGCCCGATCAGGTAGGCGATCAACTGGGCGCCGACGGGCAAGGCCAAGACGATCATGCGGGCGACCCAGCCGAACCAAAGCCCGGTGACGACCTCGCCGGCCACCATCAAAGCCATCTCGATTCCGGACTCCGGGACCGGAGGCACCAGGGGCTGCACCGCGGGCAGCAACAGGATCGTCAGGGCCAGCGCCAGGCCGATGCGGACGATCGCCGGCGCGGCGCTTTCGCCCAGCCCCGGCAACAGCGTCATCGTCGCGCCCACCCGCGCCAACACCAGGGCGAAGGCCGGCGCCCAATCCAGCAGCGATACCCATGACACGGGTCACGACCCGCCGATGGCGACAACGCGATCGAAAATCTCGCGCGAGAAATTCAGCAGCGTCGTCACCATGAACGGCCCGAACAGCATCAGCGCCAGGCCGATCGCGGCCAGCTTCGGCAGGAACGCCAGCATTGCCTCGTTGATCTGGGTCACCGCCTGGATGACCGACATGATCAGGCCGACGATCAGCGCAACGCCAAGCACCGGTCCGCCGAGCTTCAGGATCACGAGCATGCACTCATGCATCAGCGCCGCCGTATCGCCCTCGTTCATCGGTCAGATCGGCATTTTGATGATGTCCTGATAGGCCTGCACGACGCGGTCGCGGATCGCGGTCGCGGTTTGCAGCGTCAGTTGCGCGTGCGACAGCGCCGTGACCACGTCGGTCAGGTTGCCGCCGCCGCTGATCGCCTGCATGGCCTGCTCGTCCGCCGCGTGGCCGGTCTGGACCGCCTCGTCCAGCGCCTTTTCCATCGTCGAACCGAAGTCGGTCGCGGTGCCGCCCGCCGGCATCCCGCGCCGTGCGGGCATAGGCCTCCGCGACTGCCGACGGTGTGACGACAACGGTCGGGATTGTTGTCATTTCAGCAGCTCGATCGTCCTGTTCAGCATCCCGCGGGTCGCCTGCATGACCGAGAGGTTGGCGCTGTAGGAACGCTCCGCCTCCTTCATGTCCATCATCTCGACGAAGCTGTTGACGTTGGGGACCTTCACGTAGCCCTGTGCGTTCGCGGCCGGGTTCGCCGGGTCGTAGCGCTGCTGCAGCTCGCTGGAATCAACGCCTATCTCCTTGACCTTCACCGTGTCCACGCCGGCCTCCCGATCCAACGCGCTTTCGAACGTGATCGTCTTCCGCCGATACGGATCGGCGCCCGGCGACGAACCCGTCGAGTCCTGGTTGGCGATGTTCTGCGCGATGACACGCAGCCGCGCCGTCTGCGCGTCCATGCCGTTGGCGGATATGTTCAGGGCGCTTGTTGAGATCGCTCGCCATGGCTAACTCGACCGTCCGAGTGCGGTGTTGAACATGCCGACGTATTTCTTCCAGATCGACGTCACGAGCGACTGGGTCGTCTCGGTGTCGGCGACCTTGGTCAGTTGCTCGTCCACCGCGACAGCATTGCCGTCCAGCGCCCGCACCTTCGGGCGCTCGTGCTTCAGAGACGCGGTGCCGGTCGAGAGCGTCCCGGACATATGTCCCGGTTGGGTTTGGACCGGCGCCATGGTACCGCTCCCGGCCAGGACCTCAGCAAAGGATGTCAGGTCCCGCGCCTGGAACCCGGGCGTGTTGGCGTTGGCGATGTTGGAGGCCAGCACCGCCTGCCGCTGCGCCGTCCAGGTCAGCCGCTTTTCGGCCATGTCGAACAGAGGGATCTTGGTCGGGTCCATGCCCGCACTGTGACCGAAAAACCTAAACGAAAGGTTAACGGGCGGGTGTTAACGATTTATTCATTTTACCGGTGGCTAATAGAGCCATGTCGCCGGCCCCGCACAGTCGTTCGCCTTCAATCGCTTTCCGCGGTGTTTCAGCGCCGGGCGGAACGCGCTCTGCCCGGTGCGGGCTAACAAAAGCAAGTATTTCAAACCCGGATGAACGCAGTCGGACGCAGATCGATGCAGGTCCGTCGCCGGCCCACAGGCATCCGACGGTCCGCGGGCACCGTCGAAACCGCTTTTATCCGCGTTCCTCTGCGTCCATCCGTGACCATTTGCGTTTGATTCCCGTTAGAAGGCCACGAGCGAGGGCGCCGAAGTCAGGCCAAGAAACTTATGCGCCTGTCCCGCGGTTCCCGGTCATCCGGGCCCAAGAGGCGCCGCGATGACGGGCCAGGCCGCCTATCTCGTCGCCGTCAGCCTCATCGGCGTCCTCGCACTCATCGGCGTGTTGGCGCGGATTATCCAATTCCGGGGTTGGCGGCCACCCTCCCGCACCGGCCGGACGTTGATGCTGCGAGAGACCATCGCCCTCGACCCGCGCCGCCGCCTTCACCTCGTGCAGTGCGCCGATCGGCAGGTGATCCTGCTGACCGGGGGCGGCCAGGACCTGGTTGTGGGATGGGTGCCCGATCCATGAAAATGCGGCACCTGCTTCTGCTGTCCGCGATCCTCATTGCACCGGCGCTCGCCCATGCGCAGTCGGTGAACATCGACCTCGGCGCCGCCGGCCAGGCCGGCGCCACCGCGCGCATCGTCCAGCTTACCGCCCTGATCACCGTGCTGTCGCTCGCTCCAAGCCTTCTGGTGATGATGACCGCCTTCACCCGCATCGTCATCGTGCTGTCGCTGCTGCGCAGCGCGCTCAGCACCCAAGGCACCCCGCCGAACGTCGTCCTGATCGGCCTCGCGCTGTTTCTCTCGTTCTTCGTGATGCAGCCCGTGCTGGATCAGTCATGGACCGCGGGCATCCAGCCGATGACCGAGGGCCGGATAACCGAAATCGAAGGTCTGCAGGCTGGCGACCGAGCCGTTCCACCAGTTCATGACGGACAACGTCCGCGACGAGGACCTGACGTTCTTCCAGGGCCTCGCGCATCTGCCGCCCTCCCCCGATCCCGCATCCACACCGTGGCGCGCCCTGGTGCCCGCGTTCCTTGTCGGCGAACTGCGCCGCGCCTTCGAGATGGGCTTCCTGCTGTTCCTCCCGTTCCTGATCATCGACATCGTCGTCGCCAGCGTGCTCATGAGCCTCGGCATGATGATGCTGCCGCCGAGCGCCGTGTCGCTGCCGTTCAAGCTGATTTTCTTCGTGCTGGTGGACGGTTGGCGGCTGGTCGCCGGAAGCCTTGTTCAGAGCTTCGTCACCGGCGGTTCCTGACGCGATCCGCTGCTAGGCCGGCGGCACGCCGCGATGCTACGCTCCGGATCACTCATGAAATTGGGAGGCTTGCGTGGACACGATTGCGCTCGACGTACGCACGACCGTTGGACCGCCGCCGAGCCGTGCGCTGTCGCACATCCCGGGCGGCAATGGCTGGCCCATCGTCGGGCACACGTTTGAAGCGCTCGCCGATCCCAAGGGGTATTTCGAGACCGCGGCGGCGAAGCACGGGCCGGTGGTGCGCGCCAACATTCTCGGCGAGACCGGCGTGAATTTGCTCGGTCCCGAGGCGAATGAGTTCGTGCTGCTCGACCCGCAGCGGCTGTTCTCCTCGCGGTTCGGGTGGGGACGCTTCATGGATCGCGTCTTTCCGCGCGGTCTGATGATGATGGATTTCGATGAACACCGGCCGCAGCGCCGCGCCCTTTCAGTGGCGTTCAAAGCCGGGCCGATGAAGGCGTATCTCGCGGCCCTCGACGCCGGCATCGGCGCGCGGGTGGCACGGTGGCGCGCCTCACCCGGGCCGATGCGGTTCTATCCGGCGATGAAGCAGCTTACGCTCGATCTCGCTGCCACGTCGTTCCTGGGCGCCGATCTCGGGCCGGAAACCGACGACATCACGGCAGCCTTCGTGGACATGGTGGCGGCGACCATCGCGCCGGTCCGCAAGCCGCTACCCGGCACGCAAATGCGCCGCGGCGTGCAGGGGCGCGCGCGGATCGTCGAGTGGCTCGGCCGGCAGATCCCGGTCCGGCGCGAGCAGGGCGGCGATGACCTGTTCTCCGAGCTCTGCCGAGCACGGACCGACGACGGCGAACTGATGTCCGCTCCCGCAGTGACCGATCACATGAGCTTCCTGATGATGGCCGCCCACGACACGCTGACGTCATCGCTGAGCGCATTTGTCTGGCTGCTGGCCGCCAACCCGGACTGGCAGCAGCGCCTGCGGGCCGAGGTCGAGGGGCTCGGTCTGGCCGCGGATCAGCCGCTGCCATTCGAACGGCTGGAACTCGCTGACGCAGACGGAGATGGCGTTCAGGGAGGCATTGCGGATCATCCCGCCGGTTCCCGCGCTGCCTCGGCGTGCCCTGCGCGACTTCGAGTTCGCCGGGTATCGCATTCCTGGCGGCTCGTCGGTCGCGATCAATCCGCTGTTCACCCATCATATGGCGGAGATCTGGCCGAATCCCGGCCATTTCGACCCGCAGCGCTTCAGCGATGCGGCCCAGGCGTCACGCCATCGCTACGCCTATGTGCCGTTTGGCGGGGGTGCGCATATGTGCCTGGGGCTGAACTTCGCGTACATGCAGGCGAAGTGCTTCACGCGGCATCTGGTTCAGAATGTCGCTGTCACCGTAGCGCCCGGCTACGTGCCAGCCTGGAAGATGTGGCCAATTCCTCAGCCGAGAGACGGGCTACAGGTGAACCTGACCCCGATTTGACGCGCTTTGAGACGGTTTCCCCCCGTCGCGTCAATGCACCGAAAGCGGGTGCATCTCATGCTGGACGATCGCGGCTACCGCGACATCCCGATCTCCGGCAACGGCCATTGGCGTACCGTCGGCCGCGTGAATGGCGAAACCGGCTACCCCGTTGACGATCACGGGCTTCACGTAGGCAATGTGCGATACGCCCAGCGCCGCGAGCTGCTCTTCCGACAGATGGCGAACATCGAACGCCACCCGCTCCGTCACGGGCACCACCGCGGTGTCGCCCCGGTCGCCTGAATTCATATCCATGGGTCCTGTACTCCTTCTGTACGACGGCCTAGCAAAGGCCCGTCGTCTCCCTTGTTCAGCGGGTCCGCCCGGCGGCCCCCGCTCAGTTATCCTTCCGCCTTGCTCTCAACCACCGCGCCCGAGTTCGGCTCCATTTGGCCGGAGCGAGCTTCCCACCGTGTTGCGCGTGATGGGAATGGTCTTCACCCGGACCTCGGGCTGCGGCTTCGCCAAATCGATATGCAGCAAGCCGTTATCGAGCCAGGCTCCACGCACCTCGATCCCCTCGGCCAAGACGAACGACCGCTGAAACTGGCGCGCTGCAATGCCCCGATGCAAGAAAATACGGCCCTGGCTGTCGTCTGTCTGCCGCCCGCGGATAACCAACTGGTTGTCCTCCTGGGTGATTTGCAGGTCATCCATGGTAAATCCGGCAACCGCGAGCGTAATGCGCAGCCCGGTCTGGCTGATCTGCTCGATGTTGTACGGCGGATAGCCGTCGGATGACGTCTTCGACGCACGCTCAAGCATCTGCTCGAGATGATCGAAACCCAGAAATAACGGCGACGTGAACATACGAGTGGTCAAGGCCCCCTCCTGCGAGCGAAGCAAACACCGGGACCCGCAACGGCATCCCGGCTGCGCAACATCTTGGCAGTCGCACCGGTACTTGCAAGAGGCCCCCCGGAATCGGTAGGACACCCTATTGGCCGGCGTTGATCGGCCGCCTCACCGCCGCCACATCAGCGAGACCATGAGCACCGCACTGTCATCCCCCGTGATCACGCCGATATCGATCGTGATCGCCCCGAACCCGGTCCTGAAAGCCCGCGCCCGTCCGGTCCAGGACGCGGATGCCGACGTGGTGCGCGACCTGATCCCGCGGATGTTCGCGGCCATGTATGCCGCGCCCGGCATCGGTCTGGCCGCGCCGCAGGTCGCCCATGGCCTCCGGCTGATCATCATCGACCTCAAGCCGAATGATAAATTCGAGCCGTTGACCCTGATCAATCCCGAGATCATCGCGGCCACAGAAGAACTGGCGACCCGGGAAGAGGGCTGCCTCTCGCTGCCCAACATGTATGCCGACGTCACCCGGCCGGCGCGGGTCAAGGTGCGCTACCTCGACGAGTTCGGCGCGAAGAAGGAAATCGAGGGCGAGGGCCTGATGTCGGCCTGCCTCCAGCATGAGATCGATCATCTGGACGGCATCCTGTTCGTCGATCACGTGTCGGCACTGAAGCGTAACATGATCATGCGGCGGCTCGCCAAGGAGCAGCGGGAAAAGAAGCGGTAGCCGCCATGCGCCTGGCGTTCATGGGCAGTCCGGACTTCGCCGTCCCTGCCCTGCGGGCGATCCACGGCGCGGAGCACACGATCGCCGCGGTGTATTGCCAGCCTGCCCGACCGGCGGGGCGCGGGCAGGCGGTTCGGCGGTGTCCGGTGCATATCGTCGCGGACGAACTCGGGCTGCCCGTTCGCACCCCTGCCCGGCTGCGCACCGATCCGGACGCGCAGGCGGCGTTTGCCTCGCTGGACCTGGATGTAGCGGTGGTCGCCGCCTACGGGTTGATCCTGCCGCAGGCGATGCTGGATGCCCCCCGGCGCGGATGCCTCAACATCCACGGCAGCCTGTTGCCGCGATGGCGCGGCGCGGCGCCGATCCAGGCGGCGATCCTGGCCGGAGACGAGGCAACCGGGATCACCATCATGCAGATGGAGGCCGGCCTCGACACCGGCCCCATGCTGCTTTGGGACAGCGTTCCGATCACCCCCGAGACCACGACGGCCAATCTGCACGACACGCTGGCCGCGATGGGCGCCCGTCTGGTGCTGCAAGCCCTGGGGTCCCATCCCGTCCCGGTTCCCCAACCGGAGAACGGGGCAACCTATGCGCCCAAGCTGTCACGCGACGATGGCCGCATCGACTGGACAGCCCCGGCCGAGGCGATCGACCGCCAGGTCCGCGCGTTCGATCCATGGCCGGGGACCTTCACCCTGCTCGCCGGGAGCCCCCTGAAGGTGTTGGCTGTTGTTCCCCTCCAACCGTCATGGCCCGGCTTGTCCGGACCGCCCGTGCCAGCAGCTGCCGCGACAGCTGACCCGAACGAGCCGGGCCACGGCGCGAAACTTGTGCCAATGGGTCAACCTCAGCGCGGGACGGTGGCAGGGGACCATGCTGTTCCGGGCACCGTCCTCGACACGGCGCTGACGGTTGCCTGCGGCGAGGGGGCGATCCGGCTGACCCGGGTGCAGCTTCCCGGCCGCGGGGCGCTCGATGCCGGCGCCTTTCTGCGGGGCCACCCCGTTCCGCCCGGCACCGTGCTGGGACAGTGACCCGCTGGGCGTTGCTGCTCGAATACAATGGCACCCCGTTCGTCGGCTGGCAGCGACAGATCAACGGCTTGTCGGTCCAGGAGGTGCTGGAGAACGCCGCCGCCCATCTGAACCGCGGCGAGCCCGTCGCCAGCATCGTCGCCGGCCGGACGGACGCGGGCGTGCATGCCGAGGGTCAGGTGGCGCATATCGACCTGCCCGGCGGCCTTACGCCCAAATCCGTGCGGGACGCGCTGAACTTCCACATGAAGCCGCATCCGGTCGTGGTCTTGCGGGCGGTGGACGTTCCGGAGGACTGGAACGCGCGCTTTTCCGCCAACCAACGCGCCTACCGCTATCGCATCCTCAACCGCCGCAGCCGCCCTGCCCTGTTGGCGGGACGCGTATGGCACGTCGCGGTTCCGCTCGACGCAACCGCCATGCATGACGCCGCGCAATCCCTGCTCGGCCGGCACGACTTCACGTCGTTCCGCGCCGCCTCCTGCCAGGCCAAATCCCCGATCCGAACCCTCGATCGCATGGACGTCACACGCCGGGGGGATATCATCGAGATCACGACGGAGGCTCGCAGCTTCTTGCACCATCAGGTGCGCAACTTCGCCGGCACGCTGAAGCTGGTGGGCGACGGAAGCTGGCCGCCGGAACGCGTCGCGGCGGCGCTGGACGCGCGAAACCGCTCCGCCGCCGGCCCGACCGCGCCGCCCGAGGGCCTGACCCTGGTAGCCGTCGGCTATCCGGACAATGCCATCGCCACCGATGCCAGGATAATGCCGATAAACTGATCGAGCACGACGGCACCGGTCGCGATCAGCGGCCCGACGCCGAGTGCCAGCCGGGTCGCGTACCATTCCAGCCAGAGCGCCCAGCCGACAGTGATCAGCGCAAAAGCCTGGTCGATGACCGGAGGCGCCCCGAGCATCCCGGGGATGCCGCCGATAACGACCAGCATGCCCTCGATGACGTTGCACCAGTTCCACAGCGCGATGAACCGCCCCCAACGCTCCGCCCGCCCCAGCGCCGGCGCGATGCGATAGGTCGCCTCGACAAAAATCAGCCAGCCGAGGACGAAGACGATCACCTCCCGCCCGATTTGGTGAGCGGCATTGACCGGGATTCCGGTATCCGCCCACGACATCAGCAGGCGGCCAACCACCGACGGCAGGCAGAACGCGATCGACCAGAAGCTGCGCGCGATGGATGCGCGATCCGCCGGCACCAGCACAACACCGTCGGCGCGCCCGCGCGCCAGCCGCAGCGCGGCGGAAAGACCCAGCGTCACCGAGGCAACCGACCCGTTCACGAGTTCGGGCGCCAGTGCGGACGGCCCGATGACCGCGAGGCAGGTGCCGAGATTCACCAGCACGACGAAAATCGCGGCGCGCAGCCCGGACAGCGACAGCGCCTTGCTGGCCAGGAACCACTGCAGCCAAAACCCGTAACAGCCGAGGCCGATGACCAGCGCCTTGCTCGCCGTGTCCTGGTCGAGACCGGCACTCATCGCCAGGGTCAGCGGCACCATCGCGAGGCACGCCACGAGCGGGAGGATCCACTCGCACCAATTGAACGCGGTGGCGAAGCGCATCCAGGTATCGGTGCGCTTCCAAAGCCTTGCCAGTTCATAGGACAGGACGGCGGGCGCCAGCAGCGCACACAGGGTCATCCCGAGCCCGGTCAGGGCCTGGCGCGGGCCTTCGGAAAACATCGCCAGAACCGCGCCGACGATGGGAAACGCCAGCAGCGGGGTCAGGCTCGCCATGAAGTCCCGAGGGGTGGCGCCGAAACAGCCGATCCCATCCGCCCGCCCCCGCGCGATGCGCAGGATGCCGATCAGTATGCGCTGCCGAGGCGGTATCGCGCCGCTCATGCCAGGAACGCCGCGAGGATGTCGCGATAAATCCGCGCCAGATCGCGCAGTTCATCGACGGGCACGCATTCGTCGGTCTTGTGCATGGTGGCGCCGACAAGGCCGAACTCCGCCACCGGGCAGTAGTTGGCGATGAAGCGGGCATCCGACGTGCCGCCGCCGGTGTCGAGCTTCGGGTCGATTCCGGTGGCGTCTTCGATCGCCTGACGCAGTTTGTCCACCAACGGCCCTGGCTTGGTGACGAACGATTCGCCGCTGATGAAGGCGTCCAGATCGAACCGCTCGGCATGGCGCGACAGAGTCGCCCGGACCCAGGCGGTCAGCGAGGCCCCGCTGTGGCCATCGTTGAAGCGGATGTTCAACGCGGCGCGCGCGGAGGCCGGAATGACGTTGGTCGCGGTGTTGCCGACATCGATGCTGGTCACCTGGAGTGTGGACGGTTCGAACCAGTCGGTGCCGGCATCCATCGGGGCCGCGGTCAAGGCGGACAGCGCGCCGATAAGCCGGTGAACCGGATTGTCGGCACGCTGCGGGTAGGCGACGTGGCCCTGGGTGCCATGCACCTCGATCGCCATGTTGACGCTGCCGCGGCGGCCGATCTTGATCATGTCGCCGAGCCTGACCGGGCAGGTCGGCTCGCCGACGAGGCAGAAGTCGGGGATCTGGTTGTTGGCGCGCATCCACTCCAGCACCTTGACGGTGCCGTCGGTGGCCGGCCCTTCCTCATCGCCGGTGATCAGGAAACTGATCGAGCCATTCGCCGAACCAAGCCGCGCCACGGAGGATACGAACGCGGCGATCGCGCCCTTCATGTCGCAGGCGCCGCGGCCATACAGCACGCCATCCCGCACGTCGCCCCCAAACGGGTCGGAGCGCCAGTTCGAAGCGCCCACCGGCACGACATCGGTATGGCCGGCGAAGCAGACATGCGGGCCGCCGGTGCCGCGGCGTGCGAACAGGTTCTCGATCTCGCCGAAACGCAGGCGGTGGACGGTGAAGCCCAGCGTCTCCAGCATGCCGGCCAGCGCGTCCTGCGCACCGCCATCGGCAGGTGTGACCGAGGCGCAGCGGATCAGCGCCTGCGCCAGCGGCAGCGGGTCGGTCAGGTCGGTCAATCGCGCAGCAGCTCGTTGATGGAGGTCTTCGAGCGGGTCTGCTCATCCACCGTCTTCACGATCACTGCGCAATACAGCGATGGCCCGGGCGACCCGTCCGGCAACAGCTTGCCTTGCAAGGACCCGGGGACGATCACCGAATAGGCCGGCACGCGGCCCATGTGCACCTCGCCGGTCGCGCGGTTGATGATCTTGGTGGAAGCACCGATGAACACGCCCATCGACAGGACGCTGCCGCGCTCAACGATCACGCCCTCGGCGACTTCGGACCGGGCGCCGACGAAGCAGTCATCCTCGATGATAACAGGGTTGGCCTGGAGCGGTTCCAACACGCCGCCGATGCCGACGCCGCCGGAGAGGTGGCAGTTGGCGCCGATCTGGGCGCAGCTTCCGACCGTGGTCCAGGTATCGACCATGGTGTTGCGGCCGACGCGGGCGCCGACGTTGACGAAACTCGGCATCAGCACAGCGCCCGGCGCGATGAACGCCGAGCGGCGGACCACGGCGCCGGGGACGGCACGGAAACCGGCCTCGCGGAAGCGGTTCTCGCCCCAGCCGGCGAATTTCATCGGCACCTTGTCCCAGACCGGCGCCCCGCCCGGGCCTTCCATCGGCCCCGAATCGATCAGCCGGAACGACAGCAGCACCGCCTTCTTCAGCCACTGGTTGACATGCCAATCCCCGCCGATCGGCTCGGCAACGCGAACTTCGCCGTTGTCGAGGGCGTTCAATGCGGCCTCGACAGCATCCCGCGGCGCACCTTTTGTGGACGCGTTAAGGGTGTCCCGCTGGTCCCAAAGGTCTTCGATCGGCTGTTGCAGGCTGTGCTGAGACATAAAGGGCCGTTTCCTGAGTGAAGCGGGCGGACGATGCGCAGCGTCGTTTGTCCTGTCAACGCGGCATTGCCGCACCGGGATGTGCTGGCCACGAGTTATGCCGAATATTCGGCGGCTTAGCGGCTTTTCCTTCCACGAACCGCAGGTGTCCGCTAAAATCGCCACATCAACCCCGGAGCGGTCGATGTCATTTGGCGATGCGGTCAAGCGGCGGGCCAGGCTGATGCTGGCACCGTCAGTGTTTCTGGCGATTACCGCGTATTTCGGCTGGAACGCAACGCAGGGGGACCGCGGCCTGAAGGCTTATGCACAGCGGCAGGACCTGTTGCATCAGGTCATCGCCGAGGAAGCCGCCGCGAAGGCCGAGCGGGACGCGCTGGAAACCCGGGTGTCAGGTCTGCGGGCGAAGCACCTCGATCCGGACACGCTTGATGAGCGTGCCCGCGCGATGCTGAACCTCGCCGAGCCGGGTGACGTGATCGTCAAGCTTGGCCAGCAGGACAAGCTTTTCTGAGGCTAGCAACGCCGATGCGGTTCTATGTCCCGGGCGGATCTTGGGGACGCCCAAGAGCAGGCGAATCCGAAGATCCGTTCCCCCTCCGTCGTGGCCCGGCTTGTCCGGGCCGCCCCCGCCGCACGGTACCGCGACAGGTGGCCCGGACGAGCCGGGCCATGACGTTTTAGGAAGACGTCTCGCTGAACTTCGCCGGCGGCTACCGGTTCATCATTACCGGCAGCTTCGCGTTCTCCAGCACGTGCCGTGTTACCCCGCCCAGGATCAACTGGCGCAGCCGCGAATGGGAGTACGCCCCCATCGACAGCAGGTCGCTGCCGAAATCGGTCGCCGCGGCCAGCAGTCCGGCACCCACCGACCCTCCGATCGATTTGAACGAAACGACGCTGGCGTGGATGTCATGCAGCGCCAGGAAAGCGGCCAGATCCGGAGACCCCGGGCCGCGCCTCTGGTATCCTTCGGCCGACAGGATCGCCACCGCCTCGGCCCGCTCCATCCATGGCATCGCGGCCTGCACCGATGACGCCGATTCCGCCGTGCCATTCCAGGCTATGCAGACGCGGCTGCCGATCTTCGGCAACTCGGTCTGTGGCGAGATCAGCACCGGGCGGCCGGAATCGAACAGCACCGCGTGCAGCGCATCGGACGACGACACATCGTCGCCGCTGTCCGGGTGCGGCACCACCGTCAGATCGGCCAGCCGCGCCTGCTGCGCCACGATATCCTCCTCGCGCCCCGTCACCGACGCGAAGCTGGCCGAGGGGTGATCAGCCCCCGGACGCGCCTCCTCCACCACCACGTTGTGGCTGGCGACGAAGCGCTCGAACATCGCCCGGACGGAGTGCGCCCGCTCGTTGCTCTCCTTCTCGGTGGCCGACATCATCTCCTCGATCATCGCGCCGGACAGGCCTTCGCCGGCCAGCGGCGCGACGTCGCGGCTATCGACGCGGACGTGCAGAGCGGTCACATGCGCGTTCCAGCCCCGCGCGATCGTCAGCGCGGTCGACAATGCGGCCTCGCCAGCCGCGGTCCCCGTCAGGGGCAGCAGAAGCTTGCGTATTGCCATGGTCAGCTCCGTTACAACGGGTTGCGCCTAGAGCAGTGCAGGTTTGCGTTGCCGAAGGTCTAGGGAAACAGCTTCGACTGTTCCCACGCGCCATTCGCGGCGCGGCGATAGACGGTCCGGTCGTGCAGACGATACGGCATGTCCTGCCAGAATTCGAACAAAACCGGCAGCACGCGGTAACCGGACCAGTACGCCGGCCGCGGGATGTCGTGGTCGGGATACTGCAGCTCCGCATCCTCAAGCCGCCGTTCCAGCACCGCGCGTTCCGGCAACGGGCGGGACTGCTGGGAGGCCCATGCGCCGAGGCGGGAAATCCGCGGACGGGTGGCATAATAATCATCCGCCTCAGCGTCCGTCACCAACTCGACGGTGCCCTCGATGCGGATCTGCCGGCCCAGCGACTTCCAGTAGAACAGCAGGAAGACATTGGGGTTGGCGGCGAGTTCGTCCGACTTCCGGCTTTCCTTGTTGGTGTAGAAGACGAAGCCCCGGTCGTCGAAATCCTTCAGCAGGATGGCGCGCGCCGAGGGCCGCCCGTCCGGCGTCGCCGTCGCGACGATCATCGCGTTCGGGTCCTTGGGTTCGGTCTTTTCCGCCTCCGCCATCCAGTCCGCGAACTGGGCGAACGGTGAGGCGGCGAGTGTGTGGTCTGCCGGCATGGCGGCGCTCCTTCAAGCTTCGTCGGCGGGATAACAGCACTTTTCGGCGATCCGGCAAGCGGGGATGCGCAATCGGGCTGTCATGCGCGGTTGGCGCTTGCCAGTTGCCGAGGCGCGGGCGATCACCCAACGTAGGAAAGTCCGTTCCGGGAGGTCCATCATGCAAGACACGCTCCGCCCCGACCCGCATGCCGAGATCAAGGATGAGGTACGGAAGCTGTGCGCCAAATTCCCCGGCGACTACTGGCGGAAGTTGGACCAGGAACGCGGCTACCCGACCGAGTTCGTCACGGAACTGACCGAGGCGGGCTACCTCGGCGCACTGATCCCGGAGGAATACGGCGGTGCCGGCCTGCCGCTGTCCGCCGCGGCGGCGATCCTGGAGACGGTGCAGGCCGAGGGCTGCAACGGCGCTGCCTGCCATGCCCAGATGTACATCATGGGCACCATCCTGCGCCACGGCACCGATAGGCAGAAAACCGCCTACCTGCCCAAGATCGCCACCGGGGAGCTGCGCCTGCAGGCCTTCGGCGTGACCGAGCCGACCAGCGGGACGGATACGACGTCCTTGCGGACCTTCGCCCGGAAGGAGGGCGACCATTATATCGTCAACGGCCAGAAGGTGTGGACAAGCCGGGCCGAGCACTCCGACCTGATGCTGCTGCTGGCGCGCACCACGCCGCGCGACCAGACGGCGAAGCGGACCGAGGGACTGTCCACCTTCATCGTCGATATGCGGGAGGTTCTGGGCAAGGGCCTGACGATCCGGCCGATACGGACGATGATGAACCACAACACGACGGAGATCTTCTTCGACAACATGGTGGTGCCGGCGGAGAACCTCGTCGGCGTCGAGGGCCGCGGCTTTCGCTACATTCTCGACGGCATGAACGCCGAGCGGCTGCTGATCGCGGCGGAATGCATCGGCGACGCGAAGTGGTTCCTGAACAAGGCGACCGACTACGCCCGCGACCGCCAGGTGTTCGGCCGGCCGATCGGCCAGAACCAGGGCATCCAGTTTCCTCTGGCGCGCGCCTACGCCCAGATGCGGGCGGCCGAGCTGATGGTGCAGGCCGGGTGCGCGAAGTTCGAGGCGGGGGAGACTCCGGGCGAGGAAGCCAACATGGCGAAGATGTTGGCGGCGGAGGCGTCATGGGCGGCGGGCGAGGCGTGCATCCAGACGTTCGGCGGGTTCGGGTTTGCCGAGGAATACGACGTGGAACGCAAGTTCCGCGAGACGCGGCTGTATCAGGTGGCGCCGATCAGCACGAACCTGATTCTGTCTTATCTGGCGGAGCATGTGCTGGGGCTGCCGCGGAGCTACTGATCAGGCGGTGCGAAACACCAGGATGCGCGCCGCTCCGTATTGGCGTTCGGCGAGGAGAGGTTCGGCGGGCAGCCAGGTTTCGTCCCGGCCGGTCTCGGCGATGATGAGCGCGCCAGGGGCGGTATAGCCGTTACGTCGCAGGTGGGTGATGGCACGCGGGACGAGGTCTTGCGCATAGGGCGGGTCAAGGAAGATTAGGGAGGCACTCCCTCCGGTGTCGTTCGCATCTTCTGTCATGGTCCGGCTTGTCCGGGCAACTCCCCCCGATACGTGCCGCGACGGGTGGCCCGGACAAGCCGGGCCATGACGATGAGGGGAAGACGCGTTAGCGGCAAAGACATCCCCCGCAACGACCGTCGACCTCTCCTCTGCCCGACACGCCGCCACATTCGCCCGCAGCGCCTTCAGCGCCGCCGGGTCCGACTCGATGAAGCAGGCGCTCGCCGCCCCGCGCGACAGAGCCTCCAGCCCCAATGCCCCGGTCCCGGCGAACACATCCAGCACCACGGCGCCCTCTATCGCCTCTCGGCCGCCCCACTCCGCATGCATCAGAATGTCGAACAGCGCCTGCCGCACCCGGTCCGCCGTCGGCCGGGTGCCCTGCCCCGGCGGCGCAACCAGGGCGCGGCCGCGCCAGGCACCGGCGACGATTCGCATTCCTATCGCTTGCGCGGCAACGGAGGCGGCGCCCCCGCCCCGGCCGGCAACTGCTCGCGCAGCACACGCGCGGGAATTTCCTCGATCCCGCCGCGTTCCAGCGTACCAAGCTGAAACGGGCCATAGGCCACCCGGATCAGCCGCGAGACCGACAGCCCGAGATGCGCCATCACCCGCCGGATCTCGCGGTTGCGGCCTTCGCGCAGGCTGACCGACAGCCAGGTGTTGTCACCCTTCCCCGCGTCCACCTCAGCCTCGATCGGCCCGTATTTCACCCCCTCCACCGTCACGCCCTTTGCCAGCGACTTCAGCGCGCCCTCATGCGGCACGCCGAAAACGCGCACGCGGTAGCGCCTCAGCCAGCCCGTCGCCGGCAGTTCCAACTGCCGCGCCAGGCCGCCATCGTTGGTCAGCAGCAACAGCCCCTCGCTGGTCAGGTCCAGCCGCCCGATGCTGACGACCCGAGGCAACTGGAGCCGCAGCTTGTCGAACACCGTCGGCCGGCCTTCCGGATCTTTGTGAGTGGTCACCAACCCCTCCGGCTTGTGGTAGCGCCAGACCCGGGTGCGGTCCGGCTGGTCCACCACCTTGCCGTTGACCTGGACGACATCGCCCGCGGTGATGAAGGTCGCCGGATGGGTGACGGTCTGGCCGTTCAGCTTGATGGTGCCCTCGGTCAGCATCCGCTCAACATCGCGGCGGCTGGCGACCCCGGCGCGGGACAGGTATTTGGCGATGCGGTCGCCGCGCGGAGCCTCGGTGACGGTCATCACGCGCCCGCCGCGATATCGCGCCGGCAGAAGCCCTCGGGCCAGACCAGCGTATCGACCGCCGCGTAGGCGCGGTCGCGCGCCTGGCGCACATCCGGCGCTGTCGCGCACACGGTCAGCACCCGACCGCCGGCGGCGCGCACCGTCCCTTCGGGACCTGCCTCCGTTCCGGCCTGGAATACCAGGGCGCCTGGCTTACCCGCCGCATCCTCCAGGCCCCTGATGGTCGAGCCGCGTTCCGGCGCATCCGGATAGCCGCGGGCGGCAACCACGACAGCCACCGCCGCCTCATTGCTCCAGCGAAGGTCGAAATCTCCCAGTTCCCCGTCGCATGCGGCCTGCAGCGCCGGCAGCAGGTCGGACTTCAGCCGGCACAGCAGCGCCTGACACTCCGGATCGCCGAACCTCACGTTGAATTCGATCAGCTTCGCCCCTTCCTCGGTCAGCATCAGGCCGGCGAACAGGATACCGCGAAACGGCGTGCCCAGATGCACCATCTGTTTCAACGCGGGCCGGATGATCGCCTCCAGGCAGGCCTGCTCAAGCGCCGCGGGAAAATCCCGGACCGGCGAATAGGCGCCCATGCCGCCGGTATTGGGCCCGGCATCGCCATCGCCGACCCGCTTGTGGTCGCGGGCGGAGCCGAGGATCAGCGCGTCCTCGCCGTCGCACAGCGCGAACAGCGAGACCTCCTGGCCAGTCAGACACTCTTCCAGCACGACGGACGATCCTGCGTCGCCGAAGACTTTCCGGTCCATCATGGCGTCGATCGCGGCGACGGCCTCGTCTTCGGTGGCCGCCACCACCACGCCCTTGCCGGCCGCCAGCCCGTCGGCCTTCACGACAATCGGAGCGCCGCGATGGCGAATGAACGCGCGGGCCGCCTCGGCATCGTCGAACCGCTCCCACAGCGCCGTCGGGATGCTGGCGGCGTCGCAGATTTCCTTGGTAAAGGTTTTGCTCGCTTCAAGCCGGGAGGCGGCGGCGGTGGGGCCGCAACAGGCGATATCTACAGCCTCCATGGCGTCGGTGATCCCGGCGACGAGCGGGGCTTCCGGACCGGGCACCACAAGATCAATCTGGTTGTCCTGGGCGAAACCGACCAGCGTCGGGATGTCGAGGACTCCGATGTCCACGCACTCCGCCACGGCGGCGATGCCGGGGTTGCCGGGGGCGCAGTAGAGTTTGGTCAGCAGCGGGCTGGCGGAGATCGCCCAGCACAACGCATGCTCGCGTCCGCCCGATCCGACGACCAGCACCCTCATCGACCTCTCCTGTCCGGTTCCATGCGCCGCTGCCGTAGCATAGGTTAACGCTATGGACGATCCACGACCTTCTCCGGTTTCCAACCTGCCGGAATACACCGTCTCGGAGATTTCCGGTGCGGTGAAGCGCACCCTGGAAACCACGTTCGGCCGCGTCCGCGTGCGCGGCGAACTGACCGAGGTCAAGGCCTATCCGTCCGGTCACATATACCTGTCGCTGAAGGACGAGGGCGCCAAGATCTCCGGAATCGTCTGGAAAAGCGCCGTCCCGCGCCTGGGCATGAAGCCGGAGAACGGGGTCGAGGTGATCGCCACCGGCCGCATCTCCGCCTTCGGCGAGCGGTCATCGTACCAGTTGATCATCGAGCGCCTGGAGTATGCCGGCGCCGGCGCGCTGCTGGCGCGAATCGAGATGATCCGCCAGCGCCTCGCCGCCGAGGGCCTGTTCGACGCGGACCGCAAACGGGCGCTGCCCGGTTTGCCGCGGGTCATTGGAGTTGTCACGTCCGAACGCGGGGCGGTGATCCAGGACATCAAGACCACCATCGCCCGACGGTTTCCCCGGCCTATCCTGGTCTGGCCGGTGCCGGTGCAGGGCGAGGGCGCGGCCGAGCGCATCGCCGCCGCCATCGCCGGGTTCGACGCCATGCCGCCGGATGGCGATCCGCCTCGCCCGGATGTGCTGATCATCGCCCGCGGCGGCGGCAGCCTGGAAGACCTGATGGCGTTCAACGAGGAGATCGTCCTGCGCGCTGCCGCCGCCTGCCGCATCCCGCTGATCTCGGCGGTGGGGCACGAGACGGACACCACGCTGATCGACTTCGTCTCCGACCGCCGCGCTCCGACGCCGACGGCGGCGGCGGAGATGGCAATCCCGGCGCGGACAGACATGGTGGCCGATCTGGCGCAGAAGGGGTCGCGGTTGATTGGCGGGCTGAACCGGATGGCGCAGGAATACCGGCTGCGTTTGACCCGGGCCGAGCGCGGCATCCCCGACCTGCCGGCATTGCTCGGTACGGCGCGGCAGCGGCTGGACGACCGGGCGGAGCGGGCAATGCTGGCGCTTCCCTCTCTAGTCGCGCGCCGCCGTGCGGTGCTGATCTCGGTGGAGCGGCGCCTGCCGGACCCGCGGACACTGACGGCGGCGGCACGCGCGTCGCTGCGGGATCATGGATTGCGGCTGGTTCTCGGGGCGCCGGGTCTGGTCGCGGCGCGGCGGTCGGGACTGGAAGTGATGGCCCAGCGGTTTACCGGTGCGTCGCGGCGAGCCCTCGCATTGTTGCGCGGCCGGGCGGACCGGGTCACCGGGCGGCTGAACGCAGCCCCGTTGCGGGCGTCGCTGCGGGAGGCTCGGGCGCATCTGTCGGGTTTGGGGCCTCGGCTGGACGCGGCCTCGCCGCTGGCGATCCTCCAGCGCGGCTATGTGCTGGTGACCGATCCGGCGGGACATCCGGTCGTTTCCGCCGCGTCGGTCAAGCCGAATGCCCGCCTGCGGCTGCGCTTCGGGGACGGTGAGGTCGATGCGGTGGCGCAAGGTAGCGGCGGCAGGGCGCGGACGAAGGTCATTCAGGAGAAGCTTGATCTGTGAGCCGGGATTGACCGGAGACGCTTGCTCGCCCGAAGCTTGACACGGGAGAGAACGTTTAAGGAGCGATCCGGATATGACGGAGCCGTTGTTTGCCGGCCTGACGGTGATCGACTGCGCGAGCTATGTGGCCGCACCGGCCGCCGCCACCGTGCTCGCGGATTTCGGCGCCGACGTCATCAAGATCGAGCCGCCGGGCGGCGATCCCTGGCGGATGCAATACAAGCGGCCCGGCATGCCGCCGACGGAACATAATCATCCGTGGATGATGGATAGCCGGAACAAGCGAGGACTGGCGTTGGATCTGAAATCCGCTCCCGGCCGAGCGGTGCTGGAAAGGCTGGTATCGCGGGCGGATGTTTTCATCACCAATGTTCCGCTGCCGGGGCGCGAGCGGCTGCGCATTCGTTACGCTGATTTCGCGGAGAAGTATCCTCGGCTGATCTACGCATCCCTGACCGCTTACGGCGAGGAGGGCGACGAAGCGGGCAAGACCGGGTTCGATGCCACAGCGTACTGGGCGCGCACGGGACTGATGGATGAAGTGCGCCCCGACCATCGCGCCATCCCGGCCCGTTCTGTCCCTGCAATGGGTGACCGGCCGACCGCCATGGCTTTATATAGCGCTATTGTAACGGCGTTATACCAGCGGGAGAAGACCGGGCGCGGCGGGGAAGTGCGGGCGTCGTTGTTGGCCAGCGGCATGTGGGCGAACGGGTACTTTATCCAGGCGCAGTTGTGCGGCGTCACGTTCCCGCCGCGGCCGCCGCGCGAAGAAGCGCTGATGTCGCTGACAAACATCTATCGGACGCTGGACGACCGGTGGTTCATGCTGGTGGTGATCAACGAACGCCAGTGGCCGGCGCTGGCGCGTGCGATCGGATCATCGTGGCTGACGACTGACCCCCGGTTCGTGGACGCGGAGGCGCGGCGGATAAACGCGCCGGTCCTGACGCGGATTTTCGATGACGTGTTCTCGCGCAAGACCCTGGCCGAGTGGCGAGCGATTCTCGACGAAGCCGATTTGACTTTCGGGGTGGTCGGCTCGGTGACGGAGATCGTTCGCGATCCGCAGGCATTTGCGACCGGTATCCTGCGGCCACTGGGTGACACCGGACTGATGACGGTGGACAGTCCGTTCACGATGGGCGAGGCGCCGAAAGTGCCGGCAGCACCGGCACCGGAATACGGGCAGCACAGCCGGGAGATCCTGTGCGATGCCGGATATTCCGAGCGCGAGATCGCCGATCTGCACGCGGCAGGAACGATCGCGGGAGAATAGGCTATCCGGACGCGTGCCGACTGAGAATGATCGTGGAATGATAATTCAGGATCCCGCCATTCGCGCTGACCAAAACGAAATCGTTGCGCGGCACCTGCCGCTCGCCGCCCTGTCCGCGCGCCTGCACCACCGCCTCCGACAACGGCGTAAAGCCCCACATATAATACCCCGACAACTGCCCGCCCCCCGTATTGGTCGGCAGCGCACCACCCGGACCGAGCTTGCCGTCTGCAACGAACGGGCCGCCCTCACCCTTGACGCAGAAGCCGTAGTCTTCCAGCGTAACGAGGACCGTGTACGTATAGCAATCGTAAAGCTGGCAAGTGCCGATGTCGTTGCGGGTAATGCCGGCCATGCGGAACGCAATTTCGCCGGACCGTTTCGCACCGGTTTCGACCGCCGGATGACGGTCGGTGCGCAGATTGTCGCCCGGCGCGCATTGCGCATATCCCAGCACATTGACGGGAGGCTGCCGCAGATCGCGCGCCCGTTCTGATGACGTCACGATTACCGCGACGGCGCCATTTGAAACCAGGCAGCAATCAAGCAGCCGCAGCGGTTCAGCGATGAAACGCGACGCCTGATGGTCCTGAAGCGTCATCGGCTGCTTCATCTGGGCCCACGGATTGAGTTGCGCCCATTGGCGCTGCCCGACGGCGATGGTGCCGAACTGCTCGGTCGTGGTGCCGTACAGGTGCATGTGCCGCCGGGCGGCCATGGCATATTCCGGATTGGCGCCAAAGTTGCCGTAGGCCGCGCGCAGTCCCGTCATCCCGGCGAGCGGAAACCGGTGCGGTCCCGCATACGACTGGCCGGCACCCCGCGTCGGCGACAGGGGCGCATCCGCGTAGACCAGCACAACGACGTTCGCGAGACCCTCGCGGATCGCCATGCAGGCATACTGCATCATGCTGCCGGCAGTAGAACCGTAGGCGCTCATGACGTTGACCAGCGTCAGGTTCTCGAACCCGAGCACCATCTGAGAGCGGACGTCCATGTCACCTGGCAGATTGGCGTTGATCAGTAATCCATCGACATCGATTTTGCTCAGCCCCGCGTCGTCGAGCGCAAGGGCGATCGCCTCGGCCGCGAAATCGACCGCGCGGCGGCCGTAGATCTTGCCCATCGGCGTGACACCCAAGCCCGCGACGGCGCCTTTCGGTTGGTTCGGCATGTTGGGTTCTCCGCGCTCAGCCGGCCACGGGGCGGAATTTTGGTAAAGAAACGTTGTCGCCCGCTTCCTCGAAGACAACCTGGAGCGGCATGCCGATCCGCAGCGCATCGTTGGCGATGCCGACAATATTGGCTGTCATGCGCACCCCTTCGTCCAGGTCAATCTGTGCGATGTTGTATGGCACCTCCGATGCGAAGCCGGGGTTCATGACCTGGTGCATGACGGTGAAGGTATACAGACTGCCGCGTCCGCTGGCATGACGCCATTCCAGCCCGGACGCGAAGCAATGCGGACACCGTTCCCGTACCGGAAAGCTCCAGCGATCGCATGCCGGACAATGCTGCAGCATCAGCCGGCCCTGCCGGGCACCGTCGAAGAAAGGCACGCTGATCTCATCCGGGACTGGGGCCGGTCGTTGGGACATGCACGTTCACTCCTTTGCTCAAAGCCTAGCGGCGTGTCCGGGAGGTGACAACGTCGGGCCGGTTGCCGCTGCTTCCAATGCGGCCCTATGCTTCCAGCAAAGCTGAAGAACGGGAAGGAATTGTGATGACGCGCGACCTGTCCACCATGCTGAAGCCACGCTCTATTGCCTTGGTGGGAGCGACCGATCGTTCCAACTGGTCGAAGATGACGTTCGCCAACCTGACTGAAGGAAGCTACGGCGGGGAGGTGCATCTCGTGGCCCGCCGCGGCGGTACCGTGCATGGCCGCGCTGCCGCGACGTGCTGTGCCGCCATCGGGGCTCAAGTCGATCTTGGCCTGCTCATGGTCCCGGTGCCGGCGATCGAAGAAGCCATGGCCGATCTGGCGGCGGCGGGCGTGCGAAACGCAGTCATTCTGACGTCGGGTTTCGCCGAGACCGGCCTCGACGGCGCCGCGCAGCAGCGGAAGTTGGCGGATCTGGCGCGCAGATTCGAAATTTCCGTGCTCGGACCGAACTGCCTGGGGTTCGTGAATTTCCTCGATGCCGTGCCGCTGTGGACCGGTTCGTTTCGAGCTCCGAGTCAGCCGGGATCGATCGCGGTGATCTCTCAAAGCGGCGCGACAGGCGCCTTTATCACCGCGCTGGCGCAACAGCAGGAGATCGGCCTCAGTCATTTGATCTCTACCGGGAATGAAGCCGATTTGGACGGCGCGGCATTCGTGGATCATCTGCTGGACGACGAGCGCGTCCGGGCCGTGGCGATGTTCATCGAATCGATCCGCGATCCCTACCGCTTCGCCGCCGCCGCACAGAAGGCGCACGCGGCCGGCAAGCCTGTCGTTGCGCTAAAGATCGGATTGTCGGACGTGACCGCACGTTCCGCCAGGGCCCACACCGGTTCGCTGGTTGGCGACGATCGTGTCTTCGAAGGCGCGTGCCGCCAGTTCGGCGTGGTGCGGGTGAATTCGATCGAGGACCTGCTGTTCACCGCCGATGTCATCACCCGCACCGGGGTAATGGGCAAGAAAGGCGTCGGACTGGTCTCCGTCTCCGGCGGTGCCTGCGAAATCGCAGCCGATCGGCTTCAGTCCGAGGGTGTGCCGTTGCCGCCCTTGCACACGGATACCGAAAGGGCGCTGCTCGACGTGCTGCCAAGCTTCGGCACGCCGCATAATCCGCTCGACATCACCGGCGGTGCGGTGCTGGAGCCAGAACTGTTCGAGCGCGCACTGATGATCATGGGCGGCGAACCGGCGTTCTCCGCCTTGGTCTGCCTGTTCGATGTGCCCGGCGTCGAAGCGCAGGCCTCGGCATTTCAAATCGCCGGGCTGCGCCACATCTCGCTCGGGCTGAAGCAGCAACCGCTGCCGGCACTGATGATCAGCCATACATTACGGCCGGCGACGGAAACAACCCGGCGCATTGTGTCCGAGCTCGGATTGCCATATTGCTCTGCCGGCATTTTCCACGGGCTGGCGGCGCTCGGCCGCGCCTGGTGGTGGTCCGAGCAGCAACGCCGAGAGCCCGCGACCTGGTCACCGCCGGCCGAAGTGACCGGACCGGATCCATGGCCGGAAACCGAACGGCAGGTGCTCGATCATCTGGCGCGGCACGGCGTGCCTGTCATTCCGGCCTCGTTAGCGACTGACGAGGCATCGGCGGTAGACGCAGCACGCAGAATTGGCGGATCCGTCGTGCTGAAGATCGCCTCCGCCGACGTTCAGCACAAAAGTGACATCGGGGGCGTGGCGCTGAACGTGAGCGGTGATGATGCCGTTGCCGCGGCCTTCCGGCGTGTCATGGCGGCGGCGCCCCAAGGTGCGCGCGTGGATGGCGTAGTCGTTTCACCAATGCGACTTCATGGCCTCGAACTGTTCGTTGGCTGCACGCGCGATCCTCAATGGGGCCCAGGTACTGGCGGTCGGCCTCGGCGGCATTTTCGTTGAAGTCCTGCACGATGTTTCGCTGCGCATTCTGCCGGTTACGCCGGCCGAGGTCCGGCGGATGCTGGGCGAACTGAAGGGCACGCGGATGTTGCAAGGACAGCGCGGAATCCCGGCGGCGGATTTGGACGCCGTAGCGGAAACCGTTGCGCGGATTGGCGACGCTGCGTTGGCGCTGGGACCGTCGCTTCACGCTTTGGACATCAATCCTCTGTGGGTGCGCGGGTCGCAGGTGGAGGCGCTCGACGCACTGGCGGTGGTTCAGACCTGAGTATAGCGGAATCCCTCGCCCCACCGGGTCAGGCGTCCTTTCGATGGCGAAGGGAAATGCGCCGGGCAGAGCAGCGTCGATGTATCGCAGATCTTGCCGAACAGATCCCTGCGCGTGGCGACGCCCTGTTCGCCGTCGTAGTCGGCGAACATGGCGAGCTCGGGATAGCGGACCTGCACGGGCGAATGAACCATGTCGCCGGCGATGATCGCATCCGCACCCGGCTTGCCGACACGCACCGAGAAATGACCGATGGTGTGACCCGGCGTCGGCATCAGCTTCACGACGTCGTTCAGTTCATGATCACTGCTCACCACCTGGTGTCGCCCGGCTTCGACGATCGGCAGCACCGAATCGAGGATCCAAGGTTGCTTGCCCGGATCGGTTTTTTCCTGCTCCGTCCAGAACGCCAGTTCCCGTTCTCCGAAAAGGTATTTCGCATTGGGGAAGGTCGGCACCCAGCGCCCGTTCTCGAGGCGGGTGTTCCAGCCTACGTGATCCAGGTGCAAATGGGTGCACATGACGAAGTCGATGTCGGCGAACCCGACGCCCGCCGCCGCCAGGTTCTTTTCGTAACGATCCGACGTCATGTGATCCCAAAAGGGGAATTCGGGGCGGGCCTTGTGGTTGCCGTTGCAGCTATCGATCAGGATCGTGTGATGCTTCGTGCGCACGATATAGGACTGGATGCACAGCATCAGTTGACCCGACGCCGGATCGATAAAGTCCGGCTTCAACCACGATGCGTTCTCGTCGAGCATCTCCCGGGTGAGAGTGGGAAAGAACATCAGGGGGTCGAACAGCGGCCCTTCTGATTCGATGACGCGATGAATGCTGAGATCGCCAACGCTGAAGTCCTGACTCATGGCTGGTGCTTCCTTGGATCGTCGCGGCGAAAACTGTGTCACGATAGAACCGCGGATACCAGCCCCGGCTTACTCGACTTTGCGAACCAGCACGTATCCGCGCGTCTTGTTGTTGTTGGAGGCATCGGTCGTATTCATCGCCGCGAACAGGTCAGCCGTCCTCACCCAGACCGGCGGGTATTTGTAACGGGCGACGTCCAGGATGAGGAACCGGTCCGCCTCCGCATCGTAAGCGGCCAGCGGCGAGATGTGTCCGCCGCGCTCCTCACCGATCGTCTTGCGCAGATAGTTGACGATAACCGCATGCCCGGGATCTCCGAGGTAGTCGCGCACGGCCGATCGAAAACCCTCCACAGTCCCATCCGCGGCGTGATGGACCTCCACCTGAACCGGATGCAACGCCAGCAGCCGGCCGAGTTCGTCTAGGGTTATTCCCTGGCGCATCAGCAATTCGCGCGGCAGGATAGCCTCGGTGCGGTCGTCGAGCAGATTGTCCTGGGTGAAAGTCCGGTAGGGCTCGTACTCCGCGGTTGCCGGCGCCGGCACATCCAGCGCGTTGAGCACGATGACCATGCTGGCGACCCCGCAGAACGCCTGGTTCTTCTGGGTGAGGAAATTCGCGCTCAGCCGGATGTACCCAGCCAAATCATGGCTTTCGATCAGCAGTTGTTCGCCCGGTTTCGATGTCAAATCGATAAGATTATCCGGGACCGGCAGGGTTTTGGCATAGCAAGGCGCGCTGAGCAGAGAAAGCCCAATCAACAAAGACGTTACGGTTCGACCGATCACGACGGTTCTCCTGCAATCGTTCATCATCCCCTACGTTCCCTCAAGCGTCCGTTAGCAGCGCACAAAACAGTAGCAGCATGCGCGCCGACCGGGTTCAGATGCATGGGCATTTGCCTTTCAAAGTGGCTTAACCTTAGCAGGACAGATATTTTGAGGAAAATTCGAGCAGGCGTCGGTCCAAGATACCCTCAGGTCGTGGTTCTTGTCGGCGCCACCGGGGATCTTTCCCGCCGCAAGCTCGTGCCCGGCCTGTTTCACCTGTCGAGTGCCGGGTTCATTCCGGGTTGCCGGATCATCGGGCTCTCGCTTGACGACATCGACCCGGACGGTTTCCGAACAATCGCCCGCGAGGCGCTGGACCAATTCTCCACCCGCAAGGTCAATCAGGCCGAGTGGAGCGCCTTCTCGGACATCCTGGACTACGTGCCGATGTCGGCCGGCGCCGCGGTCCTGAAGCAGGCGGTGGAGAGAGCCGAGACAGCATTGGGCGGCGACGCAAGGCGCGTCCTGTATCTCAGTATACCGCCTCGCGCGGCGCTGCCGGCCGTGGCGCTGCTCGCGGAAGCCGGGATCGTCGAACGCTCGCGCGTGATCATGGAAAAGCCGTTCGGCACCGATCTGGACACGGCGGTGTCGCTGAATTCCAAGTTGCATGAGGTCTTCTCCGAGGACCAGATCTTCCGTATCGATCATTTCCTTGGCAAGGAGCCGGCGCAAAACATCCTGGCGTTCCGTTTTGCTAACGGGCTATTCGAGCCCATTTGGAACCGCAACTTTATCGACCATGTCCAGATCGACGTGCCCGAAACGCTCGGGCTCGGCAAACGCTCCGGCTTCTACGAGACGGTCGGCGCCTATCGCGACATGGTCGTGACGCACCTGTTCCAGATCCTCGGCTTCATGGCGATGGAACCGCCGACGGCGCTGGAGCCTGCACCGATCAGCGAGGAGAAGAACAAGGTATTCCGCAGCCTGTTGCCGCTCGACCCGAGAAATGTGGTGCGCGGACAGTATACCGGCTACCGATCGGAAGACGGCGTCGACCCTGAGTCTGATACCGAAACGTTCATCGCGCTGAAGTGCATGATCGACAACTGGCGGTGGGCCGGGGTGCCGTTCTTCCTGCGCACCGGCAAGAAACTAGCGGAGGGGCAACGGATTATCTCGATCGCGTTCCGGGAGCCGCCGAAGGCGATGTTTCCCGTCGGGTCCGGCGTCGGGGCGCAAGGGCCGGACCACCTGACGTTCGACCTCGCGGACGCGTCGAAAATGTCCCTGTCGTTCTACGGCAAGCGCCCCGGCCCCGGCATGCGCCTCGACAAACTGAGCCTGCAGTTCGCCATGCACGACACCGGCCTCATTGGCGACGTGCTGGAGGCCTATGAGCGGCTGATCCTCGACGCCATGCGCGGCGACCATACGCTGTTCACCACCGCCGAAGGGATCGAGCGCTTGTGGGAGGTCTCGATACCGTTGCTGGAGGCACCGCCGCCGGTCCGGCTTTACGCCCCCGGCTCATGGGGACCGAAATCGGTGCACCAACTGGTAGCTCCGCATGCTTGGCGGCTGCCGTTCGAACGCGCCTGGCGAGATCCGAACACGCTTGGAAGCTGATGTCAGTCCAGGCCAAGCCGCAAAGCGAGCCGGCGGTGCTGGTGGAACCCCATCCGATCGAGGAAGCCCAGCAGTCCGAACCGGTTCCAGGCGACTTCGGTGCGCAACGCTTCGGCCCGCAGCGCCCCGAGATTGCCGATAAGCTGCCGTAACAGCGCTGTCGCGACCCCTTCTCGGTCGTGCCGCGGATCGATGCCGATGGTGTCCATCACCGCCTCCGGATCGGTGTGTCCGAACTCGCCGAAATCCACCCGCGCCATGATGAAGCCGGCGGGGTGGCTGTCGATCTCCGCCACCAGCGACATCCGGATCGCGGTCTCGCCGAACACTTCGTCCAGTTTGCGGGCGTAATAGGCCGAGCGGTCCCGCCCGGTGATGCGCCGGTCGATCGCCACCAGCGCGGGGAGGTCCTCACGATTCATTGATCTCACGCGCAGCCGATCGTCCTCGTCCGCCGCCTGCATGCCCTCGGGCGGCAGTTCTTCGGTGCCGCGCTCCAGAACGATGCGCGATGCGAGGACGAAGCCGGTGCTGGAGAAGAAGCCGATCAGCCGGTTGTCGGTCCAATCGACCTGGGTCGCCAGTTCGCCGATGCCGCGGGCGCGCAGGTCCCGGGCCAGCCGATCGAGCAGTTCGCGCCCGACACCCGCCCGCCCGGCCAACGCCAGATCGACGCCGATGGCATCGAGCGAGGCCTGCGGCCCCGTGGTGCCGAATTCGCCTTCCTCGATGCGGGCGAACACGAACCCGGCGAAGCGGCCTTCGGATTCGGCGGCGAGCGCGGCGAAGGCGGCAGGATCGCGGGCGGCGTGATCGAGCCGGGCGGCGAAGAAGCCGCGCCGGCTGCGGCCGGACAGCGCCTGGTCGATCGCGACGACGGCGTCCAGATCGTTGCGGCCGAGCGGGCGGATGTGAACCCGGTCCTCCCGGGCCGTGGCCGTGGGGCCTGCGGTGGCGGTCATTTTTGTTCCTTCCCCGTTCCTGTCCCCGCCGCGGCCAAACCGCGGCGCGTTGTTCCTTTACCCCAAAGGAACGCCGGAATCACGTCCCGGATTGCGCGGGGTAGCCGATGATCGTTTCCAGACCCGGGGCGCCGCTGATGGCGTAGGAGGCAAGCTTGCCGCTCATGACCGCGCACTCGACGCTGCCCACGTTCAGGCCGGTATAGATCCAGTCGCCGGTGACGACGAGGTTGGAAAATCCTGTATCCCATGCTTTGAGCCGATACCGCGTGCTGCCAGGCGGGGAAGTGACATACCACTCGGTCGGATCGATATTGGCACGGAAGAACTGCGTGTCGATTCTGGAAGGGCCCTGTTTCGCCGAACCGGCCGGTCCCGCGGGGTCGACCAGCAGGCCGAAGTCGAAGCCGATCGGGTCGCCCGGAGGATTTTGCGCGTTGGGGCTGGAGTTCGGCAACAGCGTGCCCATCCCGGCTTGCAGATATTGGATGAATTGCGTCCGCACCCGCGCCAGTTCGCGCGCGGGGTAACCGGTGTCGTCAAAGGGCGGCGGTTTTGCCTGCTCGGGCGTCAGGCCGCAAAAATACCAAAGCGAGCGTGGCGCATTGCCGTCGGGCCAGTCCTCCCATTTCAGCAGATGCCGGAACTCCGCCAGGCCGTTCGGCGGACAGATATAGTTGGCGGCGACCACCGTGTCGTGGCCGGTGAACGGGCCGTCGCGATCGGTCGTCCACCCCAGCTCGTAAAGGTCCTTGGATAGCCAGATTTGCAGCGCCTGCGACTGAACCGCGGGCAGTGCATCGACCATCTTGCCCCAGGTATCGGGTCTGGCGTCGAGCAGTTCCTTGCACAGGTACGGAATCGCGCCGATGGAAATGGCGAAGACCAGCTTGTCGAAATGCTCGCCCGCCTTCAGCGTTCGGCGCGCCGGCGGCTGCCACGGCGTCCAATACGATTCGAGGTCGATATTGCCGGCCCGAAGCGCCTCGCCTTCGTTCAGCTTGTCGTAGAACGGAGTTTTCGGCCAACCGGGCAGGCCCTTGACGGACAAAATGGGATCGTAAGGTTCGGACGGGTCCTTCAAGGTCGCCTGGACGGCGATCGTCACCGAATCGATGGATGTCTTGCCGGCCGACAAGTGCAATGCCTCGACCTTCTGAAAGAACTCGAATTTCACGCCCCGGGCCTTCAGCACCAGGTAGAACGGAGCGATCACCGTTTCGCCCGTACCGGAGGCGAACATCCAGATGGACGATCCGACATAGGCCAGGGTCCGCAGGTTCCAGTGCAGATAAGCCCCGGCCGCCATCTGCGGCGCGCGCGATGTATCGCCCGCCGGATACTGATAAGTAATATTGATCAACGCCATCGCCAGCGGCGACGCAACCGTCATCGGATCGGCCCCGTGGTCCCGCAACCAATCGCTCCAGTTCCGGTCATCGATCGAATCGAAGCCTTTCGTCGCGATCTCATCGCGGAGGTAACCGCCGAGAAGCGTTGTGACATAGTCGAAGTAGATAAACGCATGCCGCAAAACATCGTGTTGCTCGATAAAATGCGGGAGTTTACGCAAGCAATCGCGGATGTCCTCGAGCGCCGCAAGTATATCATTCCAGGCGCCGGATGGCAGTGTTCCCATCACGCGCTCAAGCAGCCTTCTGGCTTCGTCGATGACCGTGCCGGCGAATCCCGGCTCAGCGTTGGCACCCTCAAGGTGGCCGGAGAGAAACGGCAAAATCCAGCCGAGAAAATCCTCCTCGTGGGGGAACTTGTTGTCGCGATCGGGATACCAGTTGCTCCACTTCTGCAAGCCGCCGTTTCGCCACTCCCACATCAACTCGTAATTTTCTGGCAGAAACGCCTCTTCGAACGTCGCCAGCGGCTCGCCCGGCTTGCGCCCAAGTTCCTTGTACAGCCCCTGCATGGTCGGCAGCGCATTGAAATAACTGCCGAGGAAACCATGAATGCCGTGTTCCTCGATCCGGCCGTCGGGCCCGCGGGAGGAGGCGCACTTGCCGCCGAGGCGCCAGCCGATCTGGTAGATGGTGATGTCGAACCGATCTTTCCAACCAGGGTCCTTGGTCAGTTCGAATGCCGTTGTAAGAGCCGAAATGCCGCCACCGAGGATGGCGATCTTCTGACGGCCGGCGGTCTCATTCATATGACCCCTCCCCTTTATTGGCTTATCATCTCATGCAGCGATCACATCAGCCGCCCCGCTGAACCGAAGATGCACCGGCCGGGCGGATACCGGCTGTGATGCACATCACAAGCTGACCGGCGGGCCGCGAAATAATCAAACGCTGTCCTGGCGGAGACTCAACCTTGCGCCGGGCAAGCATCGCCTCAGCTTGTTGCACAAATCCAATGGCACCTTGTTCGCGCGCAACCGAGATCGCCTCGCGCAGCGCCAACCGCACCTCACCGGGATCACTCCCGGGCATGCGCTCCAGAATCTCCGCGCGACGCCGATACAACTGCGAAAGAAAGTGGCAATCGCCGTATTGCCGGGCATCGGCGATGGCAGCGTCGATGGTTCGCAGCGCCTGCTGCATCTCGCCCGCCGCGGCGTAAAGCCTGGCGATGTCGCCCAACGCTTCGCATCGCTTGTATCGAACACCGTGCCGGTCCTGCGCGGCCAGGCTGGCCAGAGCGATCTTGAGGCCTTCCTGCGGCTGTCCCAGGTTTCCCAGGGCATAGGCGTTCATGTTCCGGGCCAGGACCCCGACAAAGTCAAACCCGTGCTTCCCGCACAGTTCGACCGCTTCCCTGGCGTGCTCCAGGGTCCGGTTGTAGTCACCCGCGCGATTGTAGAAACAGGCGACATAGGTGGTCGTCAGCGCAAGCGTATAAGGCGCATGCAACGACCGTGCGTGGGACAACGCCCGGCCGATCGCGGCTTCCGCACCCTCGGGGTCGCCAGCGGCGCGGAGGACTTCGGCAAGAAACACCTGGTAAACGGCGAACGGGTCATGCGGAATGGCGTATGGCAGCCGGACACCGTCATTCTCGGTATACAACCTCATTGCTTGTTCGAACAGAGATCGCGCGCCGGCGAAGTCGCCCCTCGACATCAGGACGGCGCCCAACGCACAGGCCGCCTCGATCCGCTGTTCCAAAAGACCGCTCGCCTCGGACGCATCGATGCACCGCCGTGCCGCATCCTCGGCGGCCGCCAGATCGCCGGCCGAAACGGAAAACAGGTAGACGTTGCGCAGCAGCTTGAAGAGTCCGTCGAACGTCCCCAGCACGTCGCAGACCGCCCGCGCCGCGGCCAGCGCCTCCGCCACTTCGGGCGCCGAATAGCCGCGCGCCGCAGACAGGTTGGCGATATGTTCGAGCCGCAATTGCAGTTCCAACTCCGCCCGCTTCCTGTCCTCCGGCTGGCCGGGCAACAGATCGAGTGCGGTCTGAAAATGCGCCACCGCCTCGACATGCGCGGCGCGGCCGCCGGCACGCCGTCCGGCCTTGGCCCAGAACGGAATCGCCTCGGCAAACGCCCCGCTTTCGGTCAGGTGGTAGGCGAGAAGTTCCGGCTCGGCCTCCAGCGTCTGCGGAAACCGGTCGCGCAGCACCGCCGCGATCCGGCCATGCAGATCGGTCCGCTCGCGCTTCAGCAGGGATTCGTGCGCCGCATCGCGAATGAGCGCATGCTTGAACAGATACGAACTCGCAGGCGGCAGTCCATCGCTGTCCACCAGGCCGGACAGCGTCAGGTCGCGCAGGCTCTGGCGCAGCGCCGGCTCGGGCTCGGCGGCGACCGCGGCGAGCAGTTCGTAGCTGAAACGCCGCCCGATCGCCGCCCCGAGATTGGCGATCCGCCGCGCCGGACCCAGCCGGTCGAGCCTTGCCACGAGCGAGTCCTGCACCGACACCGGGATCGCCACCGAACGCAAACCGTCCCGCGCCGGCACGGCCGCCGTCGCTTCCAGTACCGATTTGGTCATCTCCTCAAGGAACAGCGGGATGCCGTCGCAGCGCGCGACGATCTGCCGCATCGTCGACTCCGACAGCAGATCGCCGGCACCAAGCGATGTGCAAATCCGCTCGGCGTGGTCGCGATCGAGCCGATCGAGTTGGACGCATGCGACATCCGGATGGTCCAGCCATGGCGGCTCGTAATCGGGCCGCGCGGTCACCAGGATCAAGCCGGGCCGCTCGCCCAACTCCCTGATGACCCGCTCCGTCAACTCAAGGGTGGTGGGATCCGCCCAATGTGCGTCTTCAAGTATCAGGAGAGCCGGCTTGAGCCTGGCCCAGCGGTCCAGCATACCGAGCAACGTATCGAGTATAACCTGCTTGCGCCTGTACGGTCTCATCGTTTCAATCGGCGTATCGGACGCCGCCGGGATGCCAAGCATGTCGGCCAGGACCGCCTTGCTGGCGGCCTCAGTCGCGCCGTACTGGGCCAGCAGCCCGCCGAGCTTGTCGCGGCGGACGTCGGCGCTGTCGCCACGCTCGAACGCCGCGGCCCTGGCAAGCTGCTCCGTGATCGGATGCAACGCGCTGCGGGTGAAGTTGGGCCCGCAACTCCACGTCACCTCCACATGCGGCGTATCGGCCGCGTGCGCCCGGAGTTCCTCGACCAGACGGGACTTGCCGATGCCGGGTTCGCCGCGGAGCAACACGATGCGGCTGCGCCCTGCGCGCGCGGCTGCCCAGCAGTCCAGCATCAGGCCAAGCTCGTCGTCGCGGCCGACAAGCGGGATCGCCTTGCCCGGGGAACGCGCGAGATAGCGGCTGGCGAGCGGCAGGGCCTCGACTACCTGGTATGCCTCGACCGGCGCCGGAAATCCCTTGAGCGGGAATGCCCCGAGGCCGCGGTAGGCGAACTGCCTGCCGGCGACGCGGCGGGTGGCGTCGGCGACCACGACGGTGCCGGGTTGCGCGACGGACTGCAGACGCGCTGCCAGGTTCGGCGTTTCGCCGATGATCCCTCCGCCACGCCCCTCGCGGTGGCCGATCAGGTCGCTGACGACGACGAAACCGGTGGCAATGCCGATCCGCGCCTGCAAACTGACCTGGCGTGGCAGTTCGAGGCGTGCGACCGCGTCGCACAGCGCCATGCCGGCCCGGACCGCATTGGCGGCGTCATCCTCGTTGGCGCGCGGGTAGCCGAAATAGGCGAGCACGCCGTCGCCCATGTACTGCATCACATTGCCGCCGAACTCGGCGATGATGTCGTCGCAGGTCGCCAAATATGTGTCGAAGACATGCATCATGTCTTCCGGGTCCAGGCGCACACTCAACGGCACGGAATCGACGAGATCGCAGAACAGCACGGTGACTTGGCGCCGCTCCGCATGGCGGCGGGCGGTTGGCGGCACGGCGTGAAATGGCCGCCCGCACGAGCGGCATGACACCGATGCGGAAGGATTGTCATGACCGCAATTTTCGCAGTTCATGTCCGCTCCGGAGGTCTGTTGGGCCGGACTTGTATTTGATATCGCGTCGAGCGCGCGATTGGCGTTACCGGTCGTCGGCGGAACTCTCGCTTAAAAATTCGTCCCGGCCAAGACAACGCCGCAAATCGTGAACCGGACGATAGAGTTTACCCCCACGCAGGTGAAAGAATACCTTAAAAGCGTCTTTCGCTATGTCGCAACCGCAACGGGGCCACGCGTCAATATTTCAACCCGCGCCGGTTGCGCTCCGTTCGCCGGCGATCGTCGGCAAAAGCTCGGACACTGTCGGGTGGATGTGCATGGTGCGGGCCAGCGTGACGGCATCCCCTCCTGCGGCCACGGTATCGAGCACGCCATGAATTGCCTCGTCGCCGCCGGTTCCCAGGATCGCGGCTCCGAGGATGGCGTTGGTGCCGGCGTCAACCACGATCTTCATCAGGCCCTGCATCTCATCCTTTTCGCGCGCTCGCGCCACGCGCGACATGGGGCGGCTGCCAACCGTGATTGCCTTGCCCATGGCACGCGCACCGCTCTCGGTTAGCCCGACCCGGCCCAAAGGCGGATCGATGTAAAGCGCGTAACACGGAATCCGGTCGCTGACCTTGCGATCGGCACCGTTCAGCAGATTGTCGGCGACGATCTCGTAGTCGTTGTAGGCGGTGTGGGTGAACGCGCCGCGGCCGTTGCAGTCGCCCAGCGCCCAGATCCCGGCAACGCTCGTCTCCAGCCGATCGTTCACGGTGATGTAGCCGCGGGCATCGGTCGCCACGCCGGCATGTTCGAGCCCCAGATCATCAGTGTTTGGCCGCCGTCCGATCGCGAGCAGCACATGGCTGCCGATGACCTCGGGTTCGCCCTGCGAACAATTGACCCCGACGGCGATCCCTTGTTCGTGCCGGGCAAAGCGGATGCATTCGGCGCCGGTGCGGACATCGATCCCGTCTGCCGCCAGGATGGATTGGATCGCGGCAGATACGTCTTCGTCCTCCCGCCCGAGCAGGCGCGGGCTCATTTCGACGACCGTTACCTGCGAGCCGAAACGACGGTAGATCTGCGCGAACTCCAGCCCGATATAGCCACCGCCAATCACCACGAGGTGCTCGGGCAGCACATCGGTCGCCAGCAGCGAACTGTTGGTAAAGTACGGCACGTCATGGATGCCGGGCATGTCCGGGACCAGCGCCCGGCCGCCAACGTTGATGAAAATTCGCTCCGCTTCCAACACGTCCTCGCCCACGCGCACCGCGTGCGGCGCCTCGAACCGGGCGTGACCGAGCAGCAGCGTGCAACGCTCCATTTCGCGCAGCCAGGTTTCGTTGCCGGTGCGGCCGTCCTCGGCGATTTTGCGGGACCGCGCGTGAACGCGCGCCATGTCGATCCGCACCTCCCCCGTCAGCACCCCGAAATCCGCGCCTCGGCGCGCGAGATGGGCGGCATAGGCGCTCGCGACGAGCGTCTTTGTCGGCGTGCAACCCGTGTTGATGCAGGTGCCGCCGACGAGATGCCGTTCCACAATCGCGACGGTCATGCCGGCGCCGGTCAGCCGCGCCGCCATAGACGGTCCGGCCTGGCCCGCGCCGATGACGATGGCATCGAACCGGCGGTTCATGGGGCGTGCTCCTCGGTCAAAGACTGCATCGGGTTCCCTTCGATACGTCGTCCGGTGCGGCGGATTATCGCTCCGCGAGCTGCTGCTGCCGCCGCTTGTCGCTGATCGTCCGCATGTTGAGCAATTCGCGCCGGACGTCAGCGTTCTCGTCGTCCGTGGCCGGGTGCCGCGAACCGTCGGGCGCGAGCCAGTAACAGGTCTCCGCCTCCGCATTGATGATCTTCTGCCAGTCCATCGGTCTGCTCAGCATGGGTCGAACCTCTTGAGTTGAAGATTAGATGATGCCTTCTGGCTCAGAGGCCAGGGGGGTCCGATTGCTTTCCGCCAAAAAACCGGGTCGAGACGGTAGGGAGATCAGCCGGCAAGCAGAGGAAATGTCACTCCGATCGCCCAGGCGAAAGCGATCGCCGAAGCGATGCCGGCCACCAGCGGGTGGCGCGTTCCGCGATAGACCCAGCCGCTGAGCAGGCCGTAGACGACAAAAAAGAACACGATCAACGGCACGATGATGATCAGAAAGAACAGCCGCTCGAAATCCAGCGCAACCGCAATGGCCAGCGAAACGACGAAGGCGATTTCGGCAACGGCATACCCGCCGCGGGCCGCTTGCTCGCCGCGGGTGAGCCATTCCATGCTGAGAAAAAACGCCAGCGTGCCAACGAGCATCGCGGCAAGCAGCGGCACTCGCCCCGGCGAGGGCATGAACGAAGTGAAGTTGGTGTCGATCGCCCAGAACAGAAGCCCCACGGCATACAGGGTGACCGCCGCGCTCGCTGCCAGAAGCCGAGGCAGCGACGTGCCGGCTCGAACCGGGACCCGTCCCCGGCGCAGCCACAGCAGGCCGCAGGCGATCAGCACGCCATAGACTGCGAAATGCACCGCCAGGTAGTCGGCCACCAGCACCGGCAGGAAATGCGTCGGCACCACGCGCAGCAGAAGCGGCGTGGCGATCGTCGGCATCAGCAGGACCGGAGCCAGTTGGCGCCAGCGCAGCCCGGCACCGGCGGGCCGCGACGCCACCACCGGCAGCAAGCCGGACAGCGGACGGGCAAGCACGACGATCCCCGCCAGCAGAAGCAGGATCCAGGATCCTCGCGCATCGAGATAGGGGGTGCTCGCGCGGGTCACGCCGAAGGTGGCATCGAGCCAGGCGAGCGCCTCGGCCATGGTTGCCTGTTTGTAAAGCACGCTGATATGTTCGGCATGCGGGCTGACCGCGGCGCGCCGGGCCGTGCCGGCGGCGAAGTCGCCATAGGTGACGCCGGCCACGGCGGGTTGCGGAGCAATCGACAACCCGACGACCCGCAGCGCCTCGGCCTTCAGCATCCCCTCCCATTCGCCGTCGATCACCAGCAGATTCCGCGGGCTGTCGTCCGTCACGGCGGGGGAGAACATCGAAACCGCAACGGTCGCCGCGATCGTCGGATCGGCCTGCGCGACGCGCACGATGATATCGCTGGCCATCGAGTGACCCAGAATGGCCAGCCGCCCGTCGCCCAGGGTGCGCGCGTAGCCGACTACTTCGGCGGTCTGGGCCGCGAGATAGCGGGTGGCGCCGTCGATTTCGGTGATGCTGCCGCCAAGCGGGCGCGGGTTGCGGCCATGCCCGAGGAAATCGAATGTCACCGCGATATAGCCCGCGCGCGCAAAGGTCACGGCAAACGGCTGCATCAGCTGCTGCGACCCGGCGAACCCGTGGGCGATCACGACCACCGGGGCGGGACGCGCGGGCGCGAGGCGATACACCGTGGCCGGGGTATCCCCGATGGCGATGTGCCGTATGTCGAGGCCCTGCGTGGTGGCGTGCAGGTGCCACAGCGATGCGGCAATCGCCAGCACGGACAGGATCGCCAGGATCGGATTGAGCAGACGTTTCAGCACGCGGGCGGGATCATCGGGTCTGACATGGTCGGAACAAACCTACCGTGGTTTGCCAAGCCGCCGAAACCCGGCACGAGCGATTCATTCAGGCCTGCAAGGCGAGGCGGGCGATGATCGCGTCTTCCTCGATCGCGGTGGCGCTCGCGCCGAAGGTGATGCTCGGTCGGCCCAGCCGCCGTGCCGCGAAGCCGTCGCTGACCGCGGAGGGCGCGTGTTTGGCCAGCGTGGTCGCCGCGAATGTCAGCGCCAGGCGCTCGATGACATACCGCGCCGAGGCGTCGGCAATAGGGGCTGACAGCAGGGTTTCGGTTTCCTTTAGCTCGGCGTCGAGCGATGCGTTTGCTCCCGCGGCGCTACGCAGTTCGGTGATGAGCGCATCGCGGACCTCGGGCCCGCGGCCCAGCGCGCGCGGAAGGTCGAGGGCGATGACGTTGCCGCTGCCCTCCCAGATCGCGTTCAGCGGCGATTGACGGAACAGCCGCGCCATCGGCGCCTCTTCGACGTAGCCGGCGCCGCCCATGCATTCCATCGCCTCGGCGACGACGGCGGGCGCCCGCTTGGTGACCAGGTACTTCGCCACCGGCAAGCCGATTCGGGCGATTGCCGCCTCCCGCGGGTCGGCGGCGGCGTCGAGCGCCCGGGCCAGGCGGAACGCCAGCGCGACCGAGGCTTCGACATCGAGCGCGATGTCGGCCAGTACCGCGCGCATCAGCGGTTGGTCGATCAGCCGCCGCTGGAACGCCGAGCGGCCTTGCACGTGCCACGCCGCCAGGCCCGCGGCGTGGCGCATCTGGGTGGCGGAGCCGACGATGCAGTCGAGCCGCGTCAGTTGCACCATCTCGATGATCGTCCTCACGCCGCGGCCTTCCTCGCCGACGCGCGCCGCGCTGGCGCCGCGATACTCGATCTCCGACGAGGCGTTGGAACGGTCGCCGAGCTTGTCCTTCAGCCGCTGGATCTCGATCTCGTTGCGTTCGCCATCCGGCCGCCAGCGCGGCACCAGGAAGCAGGTGAGGCCACCCTCGGCATAGGCGAGGGTGAGGAACGCGTCGGACATCGGCGCAGAGCAGAACCATTTGTGCCCGATAAGCCGATAGGTGCCGTCCGGCTGGCGCTCCGCCCGGGTTGCGTTCGCGCGCAGGTCGGAGCCGCCCTGCTTTTCCGTCATCGCCATGCCCATCGTCGCCGCGCGCTTGCCGGAGGCGGGGATGAACCGCGGGTCGTAGGCCTCGGCTGTCACGCGCGGAATCCACTCCGACGCGATGTCGGGTTCGATCCTCAGGGCGGGAACCGCGGCGTAGGTCATCGACATCGGACAACAGACACCGTAGTCGGCCTGGCCCATCAGGAAGAGCAGAGCGGCGTGCAGGGCGTGGCCTGCCTCGGGGACGTTCCAGGCGGCCCCGGACACTCCGGCCTCGAGCCCGAGCGCCATCAGTGCGTGGTAGGCCGGATCGTACTCCACTTCGTCGATCCGCTGGCCGAAGCGATCGTAGGGCAGGAAGGCGGGGATCACCCGATTGGCCCGCGCGCACAGCGCCTGCGTCTCCGCCGAACCCACCACCGCCCCCAGGCGCGAAAGCCGATCGGCGTGGCGTGCCGCACCGGACCAGGCGCAGGCGGAGGTCAGAATGGCGTCGCTGACGTACAGGTTCACGTCCTCCAGCGGGCGCGGCTGGTTCGTCACGTCGTGGGTGGCCAGATGGGTGCGCGGATTTCGATAGGACATGATTCGAAGCCCCCCGAAGGCAGTGAGCATCGGGTTGATCGATGCAGCGCCTGACGTAGCGCGATTAACCGGGGGGGAGTATCCACGCCGGTCGATTATTGTCGAGGTACCCAATCCCGCCAGAGCGGAACGGAGCCAGCTTCAGTGCATGCGTCATCGAAATGACGCGGTTCGCGACAGCGGGGCAAGGTACATCGGCGGCGCGACTGGACCTGCATTGTATGCCGGTCGGACATCGATGGCAGTCCCGTCGTCGCGTCGCTTCCCTGAGCGCTTCAGGGCCTCAGATGGTGCGTTCAGCGCGGGTGGCCGCCGCCATGGCGACCGGGCCGGTGGTGCCCATGGCCCACCACGTGCACGGACCAAACCACGCAATGAAACTCACGCCCGTAAGTCCCGACCTGTGCCGGGGGCTGAGCGGCGACCGCGGGCGACGCCTTCTCGCCTCGCGTTTAAATTCGCCACGAGTCCGGACTTACGGGCATTGGTTTCAGATAATCCCAACTCCCTCCATGGAGATGGAACCGGCCGAACCCGACCGGCGAATCATCGCCATCGGGGGAGATACCGGTTAGATGGAGCCGGCGATGCTACTGAATGTGGAGTTCAAGTTGCCGCCCAGCGTTGCGGCACCCGCGATGAGGACAACGGCCACGAGCGACGCTATCAGACCATATTCGAGGGCGGTGACCCCGCGACGATCGGAGCGGAGCTGAGCGATCAGAGAAATGACGGCGTTGATCATGGAACTTTACCTTCTATGGTTGCGTTGGATCGCCCTTCCGACAACCAGCGCCTCGATACGTTATTCGGTAAGCACTATTGCTTTTCGAGGACGGTTCCGAATTGCGACAGAAACGCACTACATGCTCGCGGGCTGCCCTGTCAACGAAGTTGCGGTATAGTCAACAAAAGTTGCCCTGCACCGGCAGCCCGAGCCAAGACACGATTTTCTTTCCGTTGTCCATGACGCCGAATGTTGAACACGCGGTTAATTCAGCCCCGCCGGGGGCAGAGTCTACCCACGGCGAGCGAGCCGTTTATACAACGAATGCGCGGCGGCTGGGATGTCCAGTCCCGCCGCCACGGCGGCTCCGAACCGGGCGCGCGGTTCCTATGGATACGGGTCCGCCGGGATACCGTTCGCCCGCAGTTCGGTGGTGTTGTACCAGCGAACGGACGCCGCCGGCGTGTTGACGATCGTCGCTGTGGCGTCGGACGGGTAACCGAGATTGGTGAGCCACGTCCGCATAAACATATCGAGGTCGTGCGTCTCCGCCGATTGTCCATTGCCAGCAATGACGGACATCGCGTGAAAGCCGATCTGGGCGCCGGCTCCCAGCATCCGCGTCTGACCGGCCAGCCAGATCAACGAGCAGGCCGAGGCGCATTGAGCGCCCGGAGGCACCAGAGTGGACCATCCCCGCGCGCGGATCTCGGTGCCGATGGTTACCGCTGTCGCGACTACGCCGCCGGGACCGGTGGTCAACACCACTGCCCTGTCGCGGGTCTCAGCCAGCCTGTGGAAGGCGATTTCGTCGCCCGGTGCGATCACCCCGGAGAGCACGATGCCGTGCCCGTTCCCGTCCGGCATGTCGATCGCGCGGAATTCGGCGGCCTGGCCAACGCCGTGCGCGCACGCCAAAGCCATGGAAGCCGCCAGGACTGCCTGAGCGAATTGCATCGTTCATTCCTTTAACTCAAGCCAACGGAATTGCAGGTTTGGCGGCGCATCAGGACCCGGCCCTGCCGATCCGAACGCGGGACACTCCGCCTGAGGGGGTGATGACCCTGGGCAGCCCCCGAACCGGGCGTCCCTCCGCCGGGGCGGCAGCGTTCGCGGACACCTGAACGGCCGCCGGATAAAAATACGCCTCGCCCGCCGTGTAGATGCGTATGCCCATAACCACGCGCACCGCGCCGAACGGCACCGGCCGAATCCGCGTGGCCGCCACCTGCGCGAGGCCGTGCCAGGTCGCGAACACGGCTTCCCGGTACGGCACGCCCAGCAAGGGGCTGGCGGAGTGGTAGTAGGCCACGGCAGTTTCCCAGCTTCCTTCGCGGTCGTACAACTGCCGCAGGAAACGCGCGGCGTACGCCGCGTTCGCCGCCGGATCGAAGGCGACATCGAGCGAGGCGAACGCCATCGGGTGATATTTCAGGTTGATCTGGAAGCAGCCGACGTCGATCGATGTGCTGCCCTCGCGCTGCGCGGTGGCAACGTAAGCGGCCGCCTCCTGCCGGGAGGCGAAGACGTGGCCCTCGCCTTCGCGATTGACTGACCATGGCCAGGGCAGCACACCGCTGGTGTCCGTGTCGTAGCGGCCGCTTTCGCGCTTGCCGATAGCCAGCAGCAGGCCGGTCGGGATGCCGGCAGCACGCTCGGCCGCGGCAGCCTGATCGCGGCATGCCTCACCGATATCGGCCGCCGCCCGGCCCGGCAGGGCGGCGAACAGGGCGAGGCTGAGCAGAAGCACCGCAGGCCGAACGCGCCTCGCGGCCACCGAGTCCGCTGTCACCGGCACTGCCATGGTGCCATCGAAGCCACCCCCCCCCTCGGATCACTGCGTGAACTTGGCGGGCAGGCTTTCGGCCTTCTTAAGGAACGTCTGAAGCGCGGCGGTGATCGAAGCACTGTCGTTTGCTTCGAGGTAATCCTCGGGCGAGGTTGCGCACTTCTGAAGGTTGTAGGGAATTGAGTTCGTCGCCGTCGGAGCAGCCTGAACGATCGAGGCGGCGGACGGTGTGGTCCCGTCCAAATAGTACCGATTCATCAAATCATAAAACGGCGTGTACAGGACATAGATCGTGTAGCCCATGGTCTTGAACTGGGTGCAGGCGTTCGGGTTGAAGGCCGCTATGGCACGGCTCGCGGGGTCATTGAGTCCATCGGTGACGATGAACAGCACCTTTTGTGGCGAGGCCGCGGTCGCCCCCGTGCCGGACGCCGTAAGTTTCGACGCGAGGGTTGACATGATCGACGTGAAGTCCGTGTTGCCGCCGTTCGCTCCTACGTATGGCTGGATTCCGGTATCGGCCCCGTTCGCCACGCTTGCCGGGCCGCCGACGTCGGAGATCGCGGTCGCCCAGTTATTGCTGGCTTCGCCGCTCGACGGGTAGACTTGTTGCACAATGTCGGCAAACCAGAATATGCCCACATTGAGGTTGTTGAGGGTTGGTACGTTGTCGTTTTGCATGGACGTGATCACCTGATTGACGGCGGCCTTGACCAGATCGAAACGCAGGGTGACCTGATAGGATGTTCCGATCGTGCTTCTTGCCAAGGCGTAAAAGTCAGATCCGGTCCCCGCGGCGGAGCTTGTGTCAAAATGACAGGCAAACGCGCAAGGCGGCCCGGCCGCCGGGCCGTAGCCACCGTGACTGTAGGCGGGTGTCGTCGGTGAAGGTTTGGGCAAGAGCGAAGGGCAGGAGGGGGAATTGGCCGGATTGCTGCCTGCGAGAGTAAAGGTTGGATAGCTTATGTTTCCGAGCGTTTCGCCCGCAAGGGGACACGCGGGCGATCCGCCATAGCTATACCCTCCCGAACCGCATACATACGCATTGTAGGGTTGGCCGGATGAAACGGCGGTATGATATGGACTACTTGAAGGAAGGCCGCTGGATTGGACCCATGAATTGCCGCTCCCGCATCCCGATCCATTGCAATACCACGCGCCGGACACCGAACACGCCGTCAGATACTCCATCGTCGCGATATCGCTGGACAGCGCGCCGATTTCCATCGAGCCTGAATTATCCAGCAGGATTTCTATGTTAAGGTAAGGCGCGGCGACCGGGACGCTGGCCTTAGCGATGCCGGAAATGGGCCAGCTCGTTACTCCGATAACCGACCCGAGAAGCGTATTGTATGTGGTGCTCCATGTCATCGTACCGACGACGTTGTTGCCGGACCGGGTCACGTTCAGCACGGGAATTGGAGTCGATGACGAAATGACATGACCGGCCTGCGCCATAAAGCGCTGCATGCCCGCGGTCTTGCCGATCGTAAGGTATGTACTCGGACTCGCAACTACTGAGTTGGCGGCCGTCGTGACCGCGGCAAGCAAACCGGCATCCGCGGCGGACTCGAGCTTGATCTTCGCGGCGGTGACGCCGGCGAAGTCGATCCCCAGCGCCACAACCACCATCATCGGGACGGCAGCCAGTCCGAACACCATGGCCGAAATGCCCCGGCGATCGGACCGCAAGCGAGCCATATTGGGATTGATCATCGTGATTGTCCTCGGTCGTGACCTGATATCAGCTTACGGTTGCCGCGGGGTAGCCGGCGCATAGTCCTGTCGGGTCACTTGACCCGGCCGGAAAATACTGAACCCAGGCCGATGTGAGACCTGTGCGCGGCGAAAGATAGGATGTCTGTGCCATCGCGATATTCCCGGTAATGAACCTGAAGAACATCGGCTTGAACGTATAGGTAACGTCCACGACAAGCAGCGGCGCGGCGCTGAACATGTCCACCGGCAGGGTGGTCGGCGATGGATTGGAGGTGTCGCTGACTGAACTGATTACGGACGTTCCTTGCACGCTGTCGCAGGGCCGCACCACCCCGGTGCCCGCGAACACGCCGCTCCAGGCGACATGCGCCGTGTAGGTGCAACTGGAGGTGCATCCCGACACAGTCGGTGTCATCACGATCGATGAGATCGTTACACCGAACGCCGGGGGCGACGGCAGCGAGAGGCTTGGCAGATAGGGATAGACCGCGGAGGCAGCCGCTGCTGCCTGGGTCTGGTTCAGAATGTTGGCGCCGTTCACGGCCGATGCGGCTTCCCCCGTTGCTATCTCGGCAATCGACATCGCCGCCGCGGTGACGCGCCGCCACGCGATGAAGGCGGTGGTGAGGTCGTACAAACCGGCAACCATGGCGACCAGGATCGGGGCGATCAGGGCGAACTCAAGCGCCGCAAGTCCGTCGCGAGATCGCAACAGTCCCGATCTGCCGCGCCCTCCCAGCAAGCCTCGCCGCGCCGGTCGGACATCGAATTTTGTCCCGTTTCGCATGGATGCTCCTAGAATTCATTCCAGTAGGCGGCGGTGCCGATCAACGTCGTTACGTTCAGCGGCCACAGCGGAATCTTCGACGTGTAGGTCGCTTGCAGCAGCATGAGGCTGCCGGAATTGCCGGATGCGAATGGCGAAGACGGCGTGGACGCCAAGGCGGTCTGGAAGTTGGTGACCGGCTGGAGCACGACTGTAACGCCGGCACAAGACAGCATCGGAGCGAGGAACGGACAGAACACCAGAGACTGGAACCCGGTCTGATTGGTCGCTGTAGCCTGTCCGGTCGACATGTTCCGGGCGGCCTCTCGCGCGGCGAAGTCCAGTGCCGTTTGCGCATAGAGCAGAAAACCCATTTCGAGCATCAGCAGCAAAAGGCCAAAGATCGCCGGAGCCAGCAATGCGAACTCAAGCGCCACGACCCCAGCCGTGGCATTCCGCCAGCGCGACAGCGTGCTCATCGTGCCGCCATCACTTGCACTGCCGCCGGGCCGGCGACGACAACGAAGACGCAGGGCAGGATGAACAGGATCATCGGAATGGTCAGCAGCACCGGGATCTTCGCCGCTTTCGCTTCAAACCGGGTCAGCACGGTTTGCCGCATCTCCGCGGCGAGCACCCGCAACGCCTGCGTCAACGGCGTGCCGTACTTCAGGCTTTGGGCGAGGGTTGCCCCGAACCGGATCATCGAATCGAGCTGCGTGCGTTTGCCCATGTTCACCAGGGCCTGCCGCCGATCGGCCAGCAGTTTCATTTCTGTAGCAGTAATGCGCAGCTCGTTCGCTGCCGCGCGTGCCCCTTCCCGCGCCTCCTCCGCGACACGCTCCAGGCCCGCTTCGAGCGCCAGCCCGGCCTCGGCGCAAATGATCAGTAGATCGAGCGCGGCCGGCATGCCGCTTTCGACCCCTTTGAGGTAGCGCTTGCGGATGCCGCGCACGACGAAGTCGGGCGCCATCAAACCAATCACGGCGAACGCGGCCATGAAGAGCAATGGGGAAATGCGCAGACCCGTTGCGTTGAGCACGATCCAGGCCAGCGTCGGCAGCCCGACGAACAGCACAAGCTTCGCCCCCACGAACAACGACAGAGCCAGACCGTTACGGTGTCCAGCCGCAGTCATGGTCTGCCGCAGATCTTCGATCGCCTTGGTCGACAACAGGCCGCTTCCCAGGACGGCCTGGCCGACGGTGTCGAGCAGGCGCACCCATATCGGGACTGAGGTTCCCGCATCCTCCTGCTGTTGGCTTGAAGGCGAGCGCACGGCTCGGATGCGCGCTTCGATCCGCGCACTCCGCTTCGCCGCGGGCATCATCAGCAGACCCCCGGCCGCGCAAACCACCGACAGCCCGACTGCCAGTCCCCAGGCGGACACATTGCTCATGACACGCTCTTCTTGATGATGACCTTCATTGATCCGAAGCCCAGGCCGAGCAGCACGATGCCGGCGAACAGGACCTTCTTGCCGACAGACGTGGTAATCAGCGGGGTAAGGTAACTTGGCGTGAGAACCATGAGGCCGGCCGAGACGACAAACGGAAGGGCGCCGAGCACATACATCGTCGTTTTTGCTTCGGACGCGAGCGCGATCGCCCGTTGCTTCAAGGCGACGCGCTTGCGCACGACGTCCGCCAGGTTCTCCAGCGTTTCGCTCAGACTGCCGCCCGACTGGCCCTGTAACGATAGTGCGACTGCCAGGAAGCGATACTCCAACAACGCGCTGCGCTGCGCCAGCTTCACCAGTGCATCCAGTAACGATCCGCCGACCCTGATCTCGTCGATGACTCGCCGAAACTCGGTGGAGGTCGGCCACTGCCCTTCCTCGCTGACGATCCGCAGTGCATCCTGGACCGTAAAGCCGACCCGGACGGACCGCACGACCATCGCCATGGCATCCGGCAACTGGGTGTAAAGCTGGGCGCTGCGTCGGTTATGGAAGAACCTGAAGACCGTACGCACGATCAAGAATGCATCGAGCGGCAGCGAAACCCAGGCCACCGGTCCAACAAAGAAGGTAGCAGCGGCCGCAAGCGCGAGAGCAAGCATGCTCGCCACGAAAGCCAGCGCCCACCACGGCATCGGGTAGAGATCGGGCCGGTCGGGCTCGATGGCGAGATAGGCGAGCGCTCGATGGAAACCATTCGCTTCACGGGTTGCCTCGGCCCAAGGGCGCCGGACCGCCTGCACCTGGATGCCCGCGGAGGCATGAGCAGCCGAAACGCTGGCAATGCGCTGGCGCGTCGCCTGGCCATGCCGATCGGCTGCGAACAACCAGATGCCGATGGCGACCACGGTGGTTCCGCCCGCCGCCATCAGGATCATGGGGTCCAGCGGCGTGGTCATGCCGCCACTCCGTCTTCGAGCGCAGCGGCCCAGGCGCGATCGAGATTGAAATACTGCAGACGGGACCAGAACGCCGGACGGATGTGCGACACCTTGAAGCGGCCGCGAATGGTGCCGTCCGGGTTTTCGCCGTCGTACTCGAACTGGAAAATGTCGTTCATGGTCACGACGTCGCCTTCCAGCCCGATCACCTCGGTGACCTGGCTGATGCGGCGAACGCCGTCGCGCATGCGCTCGAGCTGAATGATCAGGTCCACCGCGCTGACGATCTGGGTTCGGATCGCCCGCAACGGCAGGTTGGGCTGGCCCATCTGCACCATGTTCTCGATGCGGGTCATCGCGTCGCGCGTCGTATTGGCGTGGATGGTGCTCATGCTGCCGTCGTGACCGGTGTTCATCGCCTGCAGCATGTCGAACGCCTCGGCGCCGCGGACCTCGCCGACGATCAGCCGATCGGGCCGCATACGAAGGGCGTTGCGTACCAGTTCGCGCTGTGTGATTTCGCCCTTGCCTTCCAGGTTGGCCGGCCGTGTCTCCAGCCGCACGACATGCGGCTGCTGCAGTTGCAGTTCCGCTGCGTCCTCGACGGTGACGATGCGCTCGCCCTCGTCGATCGTCTGCGACAACGCATTCATCAATGTCGTCTTTCCGGCGCCGGTGCCGCCGGAGATGATGATGTTGAGCCGCGCGGCGGAGGCGAGCCGCAGCACCTTGGCCATCTGCAACGTCGCCGAACCATTCGCCACGATCGTGTCGAAGTTGATCCGGCGGCGCGCGAACTTGCGGATCGAGATGCAGGCGCCGTCCAGGGCCAGCGGCGGGAAGATGATGTTCACGCGAGACCCGTCGGCGAGGCGCGCATCCACCATCGGGCTGCTCTCATCGACGCGCCGCCCGACGGCCGCGGCGATGCGCTGCGCCACGTTCGCGGCATGCGCGCGGTCACGAAACCGCACCGACGTCAGTGTCAGCTTGCCGCGCCGCTCGACGAACACCTTGTCCGGGCCGTTCACCATGATGTCGGTGATCAGTTCGTCGTCCAGCAGCGGCTCGAGCGGGCCGAGGCCCACCATGTCGTGCACCAGCTCCGCGGCAAGCTGACGCTGCTCCCGGCCGTTGATCTGGATGTGCTTCTCGTCGGCGATTTCCGAGATCAGGCGCTCAATGTCACTCTGGAGCTGCTCGGGTGTTGCGTCGGCGAGCTGGCCCGCATCAAGCCTTGTGAGGCAGGCGGTCCGCAGTTCCGCGGCACCGGTCGGTGGCGGCACAGGCACTCCATCGTCGGGCATCCTGGCCGCCGCGTCCGGCACGGGCGCGGGCTGGAATCCCGACCGGCGCCCGAATGTCGCTCTGAAGCCGCTCATGTCCGCTCCTTGCCCGGGCGCTTGAAGCCCAGCCATGACTTCGCCGGCTCCGCCCGTTGCGGCAGGATTTCGTTGGCAAGCTGGGCAATCGCCACCTGGAAGGCACCGCGCCGCCTGACCGCAGGCTGACCCAAAGTGGCGGCCGAGTGCAGCAACTTGGGAAGCCACGGCACAACCACGTCGACGTCCGTGCCCAGCCCCTCGACGATCTGTTTGCGCGACAGCGAACCGGGGGCTCCGAGATGATTGAGCACCACGATCGGGCGCGATGCCTGGCGTGCCCCGCGCGGCAGCTTCAGTTGGCGCAACGCGTCGCGCAGCGAAGGCAGCGTCGCATCCATCACCAGAACGCGCACATGCGCCAGTTCGCGCAGCTCCTGGTTCAACGGCGTCACCTGACGCGGCAGATCCACTACGAGGAAATTGAACCGGTTGCACAGCAGTGACGTCAGGTGGCGGGCGGCCCCTTCGGAATGCGCGATCAACGTGTCAAGCGGTTCCTCGGCCGCAAGAATGTGCAGACGGTCGCTGATAGCCGCCGCGGACCGTTCGGCGAACAGCACATCGACGCGCTCCGGACTTTCCAGCGCCGCCCGCAGGCCGCCGCTGGCCGAGGCGGACAGCATCATGGCAGCCGCGCCGCTATGCAGATCGGCATCGAACAGCGCGATATGGTGGCGCGAGCGGTCTGCCAGCTGAACGGCCAGATTGACCGCAATCGTGGTGGCGCCGACACCGCCGCGCACGCCTGTTACCGTGACGATCCGTCCGCCGCGCGCCGTCGCCTGGGCACCGCCGGTGAGCACCGATTGCAACCGGCGCGCCACGATCTCGCGGTTGATCGGCTTGCAGAGATATTCCTGCACGCCCAGACCGCGGACGACCTGACGGTAGAACTCCATGTCCTCGACATCGCCGATGACGAAGACCCGCACCCCCGGCTCAACGTAGAGGGCGAGATCCTCGAGCCGGCCGAGCGGGTCGGACTCGCCGGAGACGTCGACCAGAAGCGCCGCAATGGGCGCGTCGAGGCGCTGCAGGCCGGCGCGTGCTTCGGCTATACCGCCCGAACGGAATTCGGCGGCCGGCCCTAGCGCCGGTGACAGCACGTCGCTGAGAACGGCAAGACTCTCACGATCGTTGGCATAAACGATCAAGGGAACGCGCGATGAGCGAATGCCCTCGTCCGGTGCCGCTTCCGGCAGCACCATGCCGTCCGCCGGGCTCATTGGGTTATCGCCGCGGGAGCTGAGCCGCCCGACTGGTCCCCGGTGCCGGCCAACGGACCAACGTCCATGTTCGGCAAAGGCTTGACGTGATCGGTCAGCAGCCGGTGTACCGCGGCCGCTGACAGCGCGCCCGGGCTCGCGTCGGTGCCGACGCCTTGCTCCAGGTGGCGCGGATCAGCCACCATCGCGGAAATGTTGGCTTCGTTGACATGGTCGGGCCGCCAGGTGCCGGGGCACGCAAACGGATCGTTCATGCACGCGCAGCCGGTGGTGCCTGAAAGAAGTGCAAGGCTGGCAAGTTGCCGGAGGCGCCGTGCGGAAATGTTCAGCATGTCGTCTTCCCCTTTTGCTTAATGCAGCACGAAGCCGGCATTGGCGGGCATGTCGGACGGGTGTGCGGCCGAGGAGAGTGCGGCCTGCGACGGCGGCACCATCATGTTCGGACCCGTTCCCTGCGCGCGCTGGCGCATCAGGAACACCCGGTCAAAGTCGCCGGCCGGCACGAAACCATCGGTCGGCAGATGAAGCTGGTTCGGCGATCCGACCGGCCGCACGATGTACGGCGTTACAACGATTACGAGTTCGGACTGGTCGCGCTGGAACAGACTGGACTTGAACAGCGCGCCAAGCACCGGGATGTCGCCGGCATACGGAAGTCCGCGCGCGTTCATTGTGTTTTGAGACGTCAGAAGCCCGGCAACCGCGAAGCTCTGTCCGGACCCGAGCTCAACCGTGGTGTCGGCCCGGCGCACCGTCAGCGCGGGAATAGTGATCGTATTCGACCCGAACAGGCTTGTGCCGATCGGCACGGAGACCGCGCCCGCGTTGGTCAGTTCGCTGACCTCCGGATGCACGTGCAAGCTGATACGTCCCTCCGACAATACCGTTGGCACGAAAGCCAGCGACACGCCGTATTGCTTGAACGCCACGGTAATCTGGTTGTTCTGTCCGGAAATCGGAATCGGAAACTCCCCGCCGGCAAGGAAGCTCGCGGTCTCGCCGCTGCGTGCGGTGAGGTTCGGTTCGGCCAGCATGGTGATCAACTGGTCCTGAGCGAGCAGATCCAGCACCGTGTTGATCGAGTTGCCGGGTGTGGAAATGCCGATCGTGTTCGGCAGGCTCGAGGATGAATTGAGCCCGTCGGTGATCGCCGCGGCGATCCCCCACTTCCCGATATTGGCCAGCGCAACCCAGTTGATGCCGAGCTGGCGGGTGATGTCGCGTGAGATTTCGGCGATCCGCACCCGCAGCGTGACCTGCACCGGGGACGTAATGCTCGTCTGGTTCTGGACCGTCTGCTTATCGACGATGTAGCGGCGCGCATCCGAGGCGACCTGCTCCGCGGCGGCCGGATCGGGCACCTGTCCGTTAACCACGATGCCATCCGGCGCCGCGGAGAACTGTACGTTGGCACCCGGAACCGTGCGGCGGGCCTCGGCACCCGCCTGGCCGGCGCCAAACGATGATGGAAGCACCGTTATGGTATATTGCGCCAACGGATTGCCGGCGTCATCGAGAGCAGCGACAGTGGTCCGTCCGGGGGCCACGCCGAAGATGTAAACGCTGTTGTGGCTCGCCGGCCGCACTTCCACGACCTTCGGGTCGGCTGCAAAGATACTGGCAATCGTCCCGCCGGTGCGGAAGACACGGCCGGCGCCAGCCTCCAATACAACGGAACTGGACGCAGCGGCGGAGCGGTTAGCACGTGGCGAAGGTTCTTCGGCGCGGGCCATCGGGACGGCCGAAGCAAGCGCCAGAGCGGCTGCCGCGACCCGGGAGAAATAATGAATAGCCATTAGAAGTGGACCTCCTCGACGTCTTTCCCGTGGTTCACGCGGATTGTCGTTGTCTTGCCGCCGGAGTGGTCGCGCAACGCGGGCGAAACGTCTCCACCCCAGGCGATGGCGGGCGGAGCCGGCGGCGGAACCGATGCGGTATCCGGCACCTCGGAGCCTTCCGGCGACACGTCATCCGCCGCGGAACGCACCACCAGGGAGAGCCTGCCGAGACGGGATGCCACGGCGACACGCTCCGCATCGTAGGTCGTCGCTTCTAGAGTAACGGTTCTGTTGGCACTGGCGACCGTTGTCGGGTTCGCCTGCGCGCCTTGGCCGCCCTGCACGAGCTGCTGGTCCACGGCGATGACTCGTACATTGGTCAACACGGTTTCGCCCGAAACTCGGCGGTCAAGCGGTTGCTCTTTTTCTTCGATCGACTGGGTCAGCACGACGTCAACGTGGTCGCCCGGCCAGATCAGCCCCGCGGTGCCGCTGACCGGATCGACGCCGACGGTGACGGCCCGCATGCCGGTGCCGAGCACGGCGGCGAGGAAGCCGCGGTCGCCCGGATTGAGCACGTCGCCGGCAACGATCGGTTCGTTGGGAGCCAGGCTGCGGCGCACCATCGCGCCCCGCAACGCCGAGCGGGCACCGATCGTATCGCCATAACTGCCCTGAGGCTCCTGGCCGATCGGCACTTCGGTCGCGCCGATGTCCTCCATCACCAGAAGGTTGCCGGCGCGCAAGGCGCGGGCGGCGACCAGGATGTGCGGTTTGGGAGCGGGCGGCGGCGGCAAAGGCGTCGGCGCGGCGGCTACCGTCGGCTCCGGTGCGGGCTTCTGCGCCAACATGAAGGCAATGCCGATGCCGCTGATGCCGACGAGACCGAGCAGCACGGCCATGATGCGTAGGAACATTCGCGACCTACCTGGAAAGAGTTGCGATGAAGATCGGCAGCGCACCGCCTGCAATGGCGAGGGCGTAAGGCAGAGGTCCGTGCCGGTGCAGACGCCACGCCTCGGCCTTGAGGACGCGAGCGAGGAAGCCTCGGCGCGGCCCCGGGCGGGGCGGAGGCACGACGAAAGAAAGAGCGAGGTAGATCAGCGCCAACACACCACCCGCGAGCGCCACGAACAGAATGAAACCGGGCGCACCCGAAGGTGGTAGAACCAGGGCCACGGCGGGAATGAGCTTCATATCGCCCCCGCCGATGAAACCTCGCAGCCACAGCACGCCCAGTATGACCAGCAGCAGCGCGGCGACCCCGATGCCGGCAATGGCGTTTCCGTCCTGGAGCCGCAAAACCAGCCCACCGGCGGCGAGACAGCCCGGGATCCAATTCGGAATCGTCCTCAGGGCGGCATCGTGCAGTGCGGCAACCAAAAGGATCCCAAGGCTGAAGAATACAATTACGTGCGCAATGAGGTTGGTCATTTAAAGTCAGCTCAAAGAGGTCGGCATGATGGAGGGCTTCCCGCCGCACCGCTGGTGCAACTTCGCCCGGTCCATCATGCAACCGTCATCAGGAGTTAGATCGAGGCCGCGATCGAGCTGAACGTGGTGTTCAGCTTGTTGCCGAGACTCGTGACACCTGTGATCAGCACCATGGCGACCAGCGAGGCGATCAGCCCGTATTCGAGGGCGGTGACGCCGCGGCGGTCGTTCTTGAGACGAAGCATCAGCGAAGCGAGGGTGTTCATCATCGTTTTTACCTTCCGGTACTGAGCTTGGTCGCACGCAGCGACGCCGCTCGTCTGTTGAGGAAAACCACCAATTGTGGTGTCGGACCGTTACAGGCTGCGACAGAGCCGTCATAGAAGCGCGGCCGCCCTACCGTCAACGAAGTTCTCTAATCGTCACGAAGACTTGTCTGTTTGGCCGTTTTCCTCTCACAAATGCGTATTTTGTTCTGTGAACACTATCACATTCGTTTGAGACCTCATTGATTTGGCTGAAAAAAAATATGCACGCATGTCCGCGCCCCCGCAGGTCGTCGCCTTCGGACGCGGTTGGCGAGGCCCGCGGATGGGCCCCGGTCACGCCTCAAGACGCAGGGTTCGTCTGCCGAAACCGGATAAATTGTCTTGTCGAACCGGTTGCGCCAGAGGTTGATTGTGGCCCCGGACACGCTCACGATATTCTTATTTCAAACAAAACACACCATCGTCTGCCGATCTGAGCCGCGGTGACAGGAGAGGCAACCGAAGCTGGTCAGGCGGGTGTCCGGGTCACCGCCAGCCGGCGCTCGGTTGCACGCACGGGACTGCCGGCAGCGCCCGGCTCGCCGTCTCCGCGACCGCCTCGCCGTCTTTGCGGAGCGCTGAGGAGGGACCGCAGTCCCGCGGCCGTGCGCGGGAGAGGCGCCGACGACGACGGTAATCACCAGGTGGGAGATCGAGGTGCGTTCAGGGGGACCCGTACCGGCTGGGGCGGAGCATCGCGGTGGCGCGGGATGCAACCCGGCGGTCACTCAACCGGCGCTCTCACGCAGCGGTGTGATCGCGGTCTCTATATAAGCGGCCGCCGGAGGCAGCCCGCCGCCGCGACGCAAGCAGCCAAGCAGCCCCTCCTCGGGCGGCGGCGCTAGAGAGCCGGCAGCACCACCCAGACAGGGACGAGCAATGCCATCACGATGATCGTCAGGCGCACCAGGCTGCCGGACCACCGCACGATCACCGGGATCAACAAGACGGAAATCGCGAGCGGAACCAAGGCTTGCACCGTCGGCGCCGCGTCTTGCCGGGTGAGGTCTCCCCAGCCAAGACGTTCGAACACCTCATGTGCGAGCGACCAAAGCCGAATGAAAGACTCGGAGAATAGAAAATCCATCGGGTTCTCCTGCGAAGCATAGAGACTGATCCTGCGGGCACGGGCGATGCGGCCAGTTCGTAAGACCCGCCTCCGCGTCACGGCAGTAGATGTATCATGCAGCATTATTAAAGTGTTGTAACATTCTTGCGCCGGTATTGCTCTGCCAGCACCGACGGCTGTCCCCGGCGTCCTCCGCCGGCGCGCCCTACAGCGCGATCTGCTGCGGCGCGGTTGGCGAACCGGTGCCAGCGGTTCGATTGCTCGCGTTCCCGGTAGCCGGGGCGGTGCCACCGAGAGCCGGACGATCGATCCAGACATCGGCCAGATCCTGCCCAACGTAGATGCTGGGGGTCATCTTCCAGCCCCTCACGCTGGACGATGTCACAACGATCCGATTCCACCACAAGATCGGCACCGACCGCGCTTCCGTCAGCGCCCGCTCCTCGAATTCGCGGACGATCCCGGCACGCCTCAGAGGATCGGTGCTGCTTGACTGCGCGAGATAAAGCTTGTCCAGCTCGGGATCGACCGCGTTGACGTAGTTCGACGGCACCAGCGAGCGCGAAACATATTTGCCGAGCTGTTGGTTCGGATCGTCAAACGAGTCGCCCGAAAAGTCGAGAGCAACATCGAAATGACCGCTCTCGGTCGCGATGCGAAAATCCTTCGCGTTCAGCGCGACGTCGTTGGCGGTAACGCCGATTTCACGCCAGGCTGCGACGACGGCATCGCCATTCGGACCATAGGCGCGCGGCAGGTCACGACTGATCAACGTGATCTTCAGGTCACGCAAGCCTGCCTCGGCGAGAAGCCGCCGCGCTTCGTCGCGGGAAGCGGCGATATCGTGCGAAAACCCGGGCTGCGCGGCGAGGATTGCCTCCGGCGCCGCCAGCGCGGATCCCGGTCGCATGACTCCGCCGACGTACTTCATCACCGTGCTGTGCGACAGCGCTTCCGCCATGCCCCAGCGGTCGATGGCGAGCGACAGGGCGCGACGAACCCGCGCGTCGTTGAAAGGCGGCTGTCTCGGGTTGAATACGAGCATCAGATTGAACAGCCACGGCGATTCGTGAACGCTGACCCGGTCGCCGAGCGCGGTCTGAAGCTCGTCCCGCTCGGCCGGCGTGAAGCTGCGGAAGCCGGCCATGATCTGACCGGTCTCCATGCCCTTGACCAAGCTGCTGCCGCTCATGAAATCCGCTTCGTAGCCGTCGAGATAGGGTTTGCCTGGTTGAAAGTAATGCTCCCACCGCCGGCCGGTCCAGGACTGGCCTTTCTTATGCTCCACGAACACGAACGGCCCGGTTCCCAATACATGCGTACGCGGATATTGCGGATCGGCCTCCAATTTCGCGCCCTGGTATATACAATTCCAGGGCGATGCGAAATTGGCCAACATCGACGCGTCGGGGCGCTGCAAATGGAAAACCACAGTCAACGGCTCAGGCGTCTCGATCGCACTGATCGGAGTGTAGTCGCTTTGCCGTGATGAGATGACCCCCGGCGGCGGATGCAGGATTTGTTCGTAGGTTGCCTTCACGTCCGCGGCCGTAAGCGGCGTGCCGTCATGAAACAGGACGTTGGGATGCAACCTGAAACTGTAGGTCAGCCGGTCCGGCGAAATGCTCCAGGATTCCGCCAGATCGCCCACGATTTGCGGATAGTTCGCGGCATCGAACTTCAGCAGCGTCGAATAACTCGGGGCCACGGCATGCAGGAATGAGTACCGACACGTTGGCCTGGCAATCATAGTTGACCGGCTCGGAGTTGACCGCGAAGGTCAGTGTTCCGCCCGAGGCGGGGGATTCCGCCCAAGCCGCGGTGGAGATGTTGAAGACCAAGCCTATCGCACACGTGGCGCGGCATATCAGTCCGGCGGATGGTCTGTTCGTGTCGATGCGTTTCATTATTCTGGCACTACCTGATGTACTATACTGTCGATGACCGGCACGGCCGCGAGTTGACGCATCCGCCGCCCGGGACGCGGCGGATGCCCGGACAGCGGCTGGAGCGGCTGCCTGGAAACGCCGAACCACCGCAACCAGTGCCGGAAGTAACTGTAATGAGTGAAATCGCCATTCGATCGTCGTTCCCAATGCGCCGGGGTTTCATCCATTTAGCGCGTGCCGGAACCGCTCACTCGTCACCTTTGGTAGTATCACGGCGAGGTGTCGGGTTGGGAATAAGGTCATGCCGACATTGAATATTATGCGGTTCAGTCACAATCATTTGCCGCCGGCGAAACCGCTCGATTTCAAAACGCGGACGGCCAAACAGGCTTGCCCGGAGTTGGTGCTCCGCCATTCGGCCAATACTGTCTTTAATGTCGAATTCGTGACTGTTGCTGATATGCTCGAGTGGCGTATCGGACACCAATCGCGGCGCTTGCCGCGAGCCGGACCCGAAAGTGACGCGAGCGTTGACACAGAATCGCACCTTTGTGACCTGCCTCGAATGACGCTCTCCCGGCATCCGCGGCGTCTGGCAAGCCTTGGCCCGGGAACGGCGGCCATGCTGTCTGAAGCCACCGGCAAGCTCCGGGCGATTGCCGCTCCGGCGGCCCACCCGCGACTGCTTTCCCCGGATCGGCTGAACGCGCTGAATATCGGCGCGGCGGGCGCACTCGCAGCCGGATTGCCGTTCGTGGCATTCGCGCGCCTGGTGCTGTTCCACTTCTACGTCCGCGGCAGCTTTCTGCTGGATTCCGGCCTGCTCGCCTTCCTGACGTGGCACAACGATATTTTATTGTCGAAACCGGAGTCCGTGGGTCCGGGAAGCTTCTTCGCCACGCATATGTCTCCGCTGTTCCTGCTGACCGGCCTCCTGAGCCGGATTCTGCCGTTCTCCATGCCGCAGTTCTTCGCCGGTTTCATCGGCTTCAGCCACGCCCTGCTGGCGCTGGCGGTGTTCTGGCTTCTGACGGAGGGCTACGGCCTGCGCCGCGGTGCGGCACCCTGGCTCGCGGCGCTGGTCGCGCTTGCCTTCGCCTTCAGCGGACTGGCGATCGCGATCGCCCGGTATCCCCATTTCGAGACCTTGATCGCGGCGTTCTTCCTGTTGTTCGCCGTGGCGCACCGGCTTGGACACACCCGCCTCGCGATCGTGTTCTTCATCGCGGGACTGCTGACACGGGAGGATGCCGGGCTGCATTATCTCGCCATACTCGGCCTGCTGGCCGGGCTGAATTGCGCGCGGGGCATACCGTTATCGCGCCAGAAAGCTGACCTGATCTTTGCCCTGGGCGGAGCATCGTACGTTGTTGTGATTATGACGCTGCAGCACTTGCTATTTTCGGGCGACGCGTCGTTTGCACGGGTTTATCTCGGCGATCCGCCTTTGGCTCATTTGAACGTCTCGCTGATGGCCGACCGCATTCTCTACTTTGTGATCAATCGGCCGTATGTCCTGCTGCCGGCGTTTGGCGCCTGCCTGTGGTCAGCCCGTGCCCGTGACCCGAACATCGTCCTGGGCTATGCGGCCGCCGCGCCGTGGTTGGGACTGAACCTGATGGCCAAGAGCTTTTTCGCGGGGGCGCTGGCCAGCTACTACGCTTTTCCGTTTCTGGTTGCCATTGCATGGCCTCTCCTCGCCGCGTCGAAGCCGCCGCTTGCGGCCCTGAAGCAGCCGGTCAATCCGATTGCCGGGTTCGCCGCCCTGCTGGCGCTCAGTTTCGCGCCTGCCGCGGATGTTCACGACCCGGGGCGACTGCCGCTGCCGCGGGCGTTTCTGCAGGCTCCGTCCGTGGCCCGGCAAGCCGCGATCGACAGCGCGGTGGCGGCGATCAGCGCCGCGCGGCCGTCTCTGGGCCGGTTGCTGGTGGATAACAGTGTGGCAGCCCTGGACCCGGCCGGATTTACCGCTGCGCAAATCCCGGCATTGGACGGCGCCGACCCGGAGCCCGATACGGTGGCCTTCTTCGCGGAAGGCTATGATGAGCCGCGGCTTCGCACCCTTGCCGAGGAAGCGGGCCTGGCTCACCGCTATGCGATTCCCGGCAGCCCGCTGCATCTGGCCAGCCGTTTGCCGCTCGAAGGCGTCCCGGAGCTCGGGCGTCTTTTGACGGCCGAGTAAATGAAAGCCTTGGTCTATATTAGCTTTGGCAACGGCCTAGCTTTATGGCTTGTTTGAGACAGTACTATCCTATGCGGAAATGGCGGAGAGTCCGTCACCGCTTCGATGGTAATGAATCGTTAAGATTGTGGCTTCAGTTCTATGACGTTAAAGCAACGTCAGCATTGTCTAGTGCGGCATTGGCTCGCCGCCGGCGCGGGAACATCACATGAGTCAGGCAGTGCCATCTCACTCCGGAACCGGCCGGTCGCAGGTTCAGGCTGCGGACTGCGGGGCCGTCGCTGGCACGCCAGGGTAACGAGCGTCATTGTCCACCGCAGGTGTATCGGACCAACGGCGCCCGTCACCGGTGCGCCCATCCGCCAACGGGATGCCTGACCATGCTCCGGCTTTGACGGGTCCGCCGGAGCGAACCTCGCTCACCCCGGAATAACAGGACCAGCAATGAATGTCCGCGCCAAAAAACCCCTCCACGATTGGCGAACCATGACAACATCCGCTAAGTCCGCCTGGTCGTCCCCGCCCTGGCGGGTTCCCTCAATACACCGCAACCATTCGTATGCGGTCGCACCAAATCGCCATTTCGGCCTCGATGTCACTCGCGCCGTTGCGATCAGCTTGGTACTTGTTGCCACCTGCATTCAGAGTTCGACCTGGTGCCTGCCTGGCTCGGCGGTCTCTTCGGCATCCTTGGCGTCGAAATTTTCTTCGGTACTGAGCGGATTGTTGATCGGCGATATTCTACTGAACGAACTCGCGTCGCCATTCGACAGCAAGATGCTCCGCCGGTTCTGGATGCGGCGCTGGCTGCGTACTCTGCCGGCTTATGCAGCCACGGTCGCCATCTTGTTTACTGCCTCGGCAAACGGCAGTTGGCTATAACTCGTGTTCGCCCAGAACGTCTCCCGGCAAACGTTGGAGCTTTTCCCGACCTCATGGTCGCTGTGCGTCGAGGAATGGTTCTACGTGCTGTTCCCTCCCGCATTGCTGGCGCTGCGCCTGCGATTTTCCGCGCGAGATGCATTCCTCGCCGCCGTCGCGGCATTCCTCGTGGTGCTCCTGGCGCTGCCGTTCGGTCTGGCATTGATCGTGACACAACCCTTCAACAACGTCTACTATCGCCTACCTCCATTGCGGCTCGATGCCCCTGCGGTCGGACTGCTGCTGGCGTGGTTTCGTCGCTACGCGCCCGCCATATGGGCACGGATCGACGGGCGGCCCGGGATGCTGGCACTGGGCTTGTTGATTTGGGTCGCGGCATTGGCTTCTTTTGTAACAGACGCGATGGGTCGCCCCGCATCGGCGCCCGAAATCGCCGGTGTTGCCGTAAGCACCCTCTATACGCCGCTTATATCCGCTGGCAGCGCCGCCATCATACTTTGGCTTCACGGCGCGCGGCGGTGGCCGGTCCGGCCGTGTTGGTCGATCCCTGTGCTATGGGGCAGCCAGCTAAGCTAAGGCGTCTACCTGGTGCACCTGCCGCTGTTCGGCTGGTGGGCCGCACACATCAGCGACCATCCTGCCGTCGGCGGCGTCACCGGCCTGATCGCGGCTACCGCTATCCTGGCATGGTTGCTTCACGTGCTGGTGGAACGCCCGTTTCTGACACTGCGCGATCGATGGGATTTCGTCCAACACGGTCTGGGGACGCATCGGCCACTCACGTAATCACCCTCGCCGATAGGCCGAAGACCGGCGCACTGGTCCGGGTCAGCGGTTCGTGAATGGCACTACGGTGCTAAGTCGGGATAGTTTGATATAAATACCGTTGGCGTGATCGATGTGAAAAGCTCTCGCTTTTGGAATGCGGGCCACCGGGAGCGGTATCGCTTCCGTCGTGCAGTTGCGGCTCGCCTCGGTTCGGCGCGCCCGTCGTCCCGCGCGCGCCCGTGGTTGCGTCTGCAGAACCGCGCGAATACCGGTAGAGATAACTCGACCACGTTTGTAAAGCCCTATTGGAGCTGGCGGATGCCTGTTGAAGTGCGCAAAAATCTCCTACCGATCGCCGCCGTCTGCCTGCTGTTCGGAATGGCGGGTTGGGCCCTCTACGGCAAGCTCTTCAGCTACGCGCCGGCCCAGGATTTCATGGTGTTCTACACCGCGGCGCGCTCCTGCATCGAGGGCAACCTGCCCCTGCTTTTCGACGGCGACGCCTTTACCGCGCGGATCAACGAGCAGTTCGGAGCCTGGTTCGCCACCCCGCTCAATCTGCATCCGTGGGTCTATCCGCCGCTGTTCCTGCTGATGGTGCTGCCGTTGGGGCTGTTCCCGTTCATCATCTCCTACGGACTGTGGATGTCCACCACCTTCCTGGCGGTCAACGGCGCCCTGCGCTGCCATGTGCCGCCCGGCTACCGGCGGGTGGTTTGCGCCGCGGGACTATTGCTGTCTCCGGCGGTCGCGTTCACCGCGGGCGTGGGACAAAACGCCTTCCTCACGACCGCTCTGCTTGTCGGCGGCTTCGGTCTGATCGGCCGATCGGCTGTGCTTGCCGGCGTGCTGCTGGGGCTGCTGGCGTGTAAGCCGCAGCTTTGGCTGCTTGTTCCGGTGGCGCTCCTGGCCGCCCGCGAATGGAGGGTACTTGCCAGCGCCCTGGCGACAGCCGCTCTGTTTGCACTGACCAGCGCAGCGGTATTCGGCCTCGAGCCGTGGCGGCAATGGCTGACCCTGATGCTTCGGCCAAACCCCGCGTTCGAGCATTGGATGCAATACGGCCGGCTCATGGGCCAGAGCGCCTATACGGAGGCGGTTTTGCTCGGCATGCCGGCGCATGCCGCCAGCCTGTGCCAGGCGGCAGCGACGCTGGCCTGTGCGGGCCTGGTATGGTGGTGCTACCGGTTCTCCGGCTTGCCGCGCGACCTGCGACTGGCCGTGCTGCTGACCGCCACGGTTCTCGCCGCCCCGCATGTCTCGAACTGCGACGCGGTGATGGTCGCCGTCGCCGTGCTGCTGTTCCTGTGCCGCGCCCTGGACGATGGCTTCCGCTTCGGTGATTCGACTTTGATCATCGTGGTCTGGAGCATCGAATTGCTCGACCCGCCGCAGATCATTCCGCCCGGACTGATCACGCCTCTGGTATATTGCTTGTTTCTCGCCGCGATGATCGCCCGAGGACGTGAGCAGCGCCGCGGGACCGCGGACGCTTCTTCGCTCGCGGGCACGACGGCAATGCTTTCAGGTATCGTTCCGCGCGCCTTGCGTTGGCGCCGGGATGGATCGGCCGTGCTTTTCTAATTGTGAATCGGAATGATCCCATGAGGACACCCAAGTCGATGGACCGCTATCTCCAGCCCCACCTGTTCAAGGCAGCCTCCGCCGCGCTGATCGTAGCTCTGGCGGGCTGCGCGCCGATGCGAGTCGCACAGCCGACCGTCACCGATGATACGCGGCAAAGGCTCGCGCAGGCGCTGCAGGACTCGGGCGACACCGCTAACGCGGCGATCGTGCGGAGTCAGACGAGCCATAAGGCGGCGGATCCCGACGATCCGCTGACGCACGCCACCGCCTTGGTGACCGCCGGACAGGTGGATGAAGGCATCAAGGTCGCGAGGGCCTCGCTCGCGTCCCACGCCAATGACCTGCCATACTCATGCGAGGTGGGACGCCTGGCCATCAAGGCGGCCCGGCTTAAGGACGCGGGCGAAGTCTACGAGCAGATTCTGCAACGCCATCCCGACAGCCCCGAGGCGCTGAACGGCATGGGCGTGGTGCTGGCGCAACTTGGCGACCTGAACGGCGCCGCCGACGCGTTCCGCAAGGCGCTCGTGCTGCGGCCGCAAGACATGCCGGCCACTCACAACCTGGCGCTCGTCGCCACGCTCCTTGGCAAGTCCGACGCGGCTGCGCTCAAACCGGAGGAGCCGAAACGATCGGCCGACGCGTCGCCGGTCAAATCCACGCTTTCACAATAGGCGCGGAGCCAGGCATTTCAGGCCCGGGCGGCCAGCGCGTGCCGCCCCGGGAACGCGTCCCGCACAGTCGCCTGGTGCGTGCGCACCAGGCACACCGCCAGCAGCAGGACCGGCGCCAGCGGCCCCAATGGAATATGCGTGGCCTGACCAAAATAGCGCGATGTCAGCGATACCAGGAAGCAGACAAACAACACCCATTTTTCCAACGGCAGGAATCCGGTCGCGCGGCCGGCGCGGACCAGCCAGGCCATCGCCACGGTCAGCAGCAGAAGATCGTAGATCAGCGCCAGAGGCACGCTAAGGAGAATGCCCGCCGCCAGCGCCGCCGATCGCGGGGCCGGACCCGGATCGCGCCGCCAGATCCAGGCGATCGCCGCCACGGCGAGCAGGGAGACGGCGGCCTGCACCATTTGCCCCACATGAGCGCTCGCCCCGAGCACGCGTGCAGCCCCGTACGGCGTCACGAAACCTGTCAGTTCGATCCGGCCGGTTTCGTAGACCGCGCCGGACCCGGCCAACGCCGTGAGGTAGCCGCGCCAGGTGTCGACGCCGAACAGCGCCACCGACACGCCGACGAGGGCGGCTACCGTGGCAGTGGCGGCGGCGAAAGCGCGCCAGCGGCCTCCGGCGGCCAGTGCCACCGGGGCCAAGAGCGCGAGATGCGGCTTGTAGCATACCATCCCCAGCGCCATGCCGGCGCCGATCGGCTGCTCGTCCAGCAGAAGCGTGGTGGCGCCGAGCAGCGCGGCGGTGAGGAACGCGTTCTGCCCGATCCCGATGGTCCAGAACACAGCGGGGTAGGCCAGCATCGGAATGCACCAGGACCAGCCCGGGACATTCAGGATGCGGCGCATGACCATCAGCCACATCGCTAGTGTTGCCGCCTGGAACAATACGAATGCAACCATGTACGGCAGCAGCGCCAGCGGCGCGCACAGCAGCAGGTAGACTGGAGGGTAGTAGAAGTATTGGTAACCGATGCCCGGCGCGGTCGCCGCCACTTCGGCCGCGGCGTGCGCGGCCTGATCGTATGCCAGCGCCGCCGTTCCCGCGAGCGCCAGCTTGCCGGCCGCGTAGAAGCTGACGAAGTCGGTCGTTGTCGGCGGGTCGATCCGGCCGAAGACGTCATGATGCCAGAGCACCATGAAGATGAGAAACGCGACCTCCAATACCAGCAGAATGCCGCCCCAGGCGACGATACGGTCACGATTGAGCCAATCGGCGCGGGCCAGGCGAGTCAGCCATCGCGCGGCGGCGGTCGCGGCTGGCCGGGAGCAGGAAGAACTACACCAGCGGTCACGCCATGCCATTGCGTCAGAACTCCGGATTTGTCGGCAGTATATCCATTTCCGCGGCCAACCTCCACAGGATACAGAATAATTTCGATAAACTGTGAGGTTTGGCCGGATTCGGATGCCAATCTCCCGCTCGTGAACGTCGTGCAAGCCGGCGGCGGAGTAGCAGGCGAAACGACCTATCGCGACGGACAAATTTGCTTAAACTGATGCGCCGCGGCTTTGCCATGACACCGTTTTGAGTGGCACCGGCACGAGGTTGTCTCAATAATATTCCCTGACTGCGGCAACGTTTCGAAAGAACCGCCATCATCCAGGGTGGACGACGCTGCCCGGCTTGATGCACGACCGCAGCTCTACAGATAATTCAGGCACCCAGCCGGTTTGGTTGCCGTTGGAAAGGCGCGCCATGAACTCGCGGCTACACCAGAATGCCGAACGCGATAACTTGTTTGGGCCGGGAATAATTCTCAAGCATCCCGAAGCCGCAAGGCCGCAGGCAAGCGCGAGGCTGGTCTCTCGCGCGCCCGAGCATGGCAAACCGGCTCGCGCCAAACGCTTTCTTACCGCCCATCTGCCTTCCAGCATCGCGGCCCTGGCCTCGATGCTATACGGCGCTCGGTACGATGCAACCACGCAGACGGATACGATCGGCACCGCGCAACATGCGTTCGACTCTGCGTTCGTCGAACTGACGCAGCGGTGGGATCAGGTTGCGACTGCGCTCGGGCTTTCGGACAATGCCTTCCTGACTGCATTCGTGGGTTTCCTGGGGATGGTGGTGGCGCTCTTCTTCGCGGTATTCGCCGGGATCGGAGCAGTCATCGTCCATGGGATCAAATTGTTGGTCTGACCTGACACGCGTCCGTCAAAAGCGGGGCGAGCCGCGCATCGTCGCGGCCGCGCGATCCCATAGGCCCCACGGAGAGGCCCCGCATAACAAGAACGTGTTGACCTTTGTCAGTATGGCAAACGGGAACCTCATTTATTCTTGGCGATACCGCAATAGCGGCAACGCGGCTCCGGGTTTGGGGGGTGGCTTCGGATTTATCCCAACAGCCAGACGCTGACCACCTCTTCCGTAACGACTTAACGGGCGGCCTCATGCGCTACGGGTCCGGTATTTACTCCCCCGGTCCAAGCCAGGAATGCCGATATCGATTGATAAAAATTATCGATGATCCAGTCGGCCGGGCACAGAGTTTTTCACTGAAACAGCAACGACAGATGTCTATTCCGGACACTCACCGTCGCGCGTCCGCGCCTAGCCGCGCAACCGGAAGTCCGGCACCCGCGTGTCCGGCCGTCTTACACATGATCCACAGGGCGGCGGCGAACGTCACCGGAACCGCGGCAGCCAGTCCTCCGAAATGCAGAGGCAGGATCGCGGGCAGCATGATGCAAGCAAGAAACAGCGGCAACTCGATCTGACCGAACCGCCCGGCGGAAACACGCTCCGCCATCACCGCCAATACCGCACCGGTCGTCATCGTCAGGTCGTAATCGAAGGCATACGGCGTGGCGAGGATGGTCGCGAGCGGCAGCACGGTCCGGGCTTCGACCTGCCGGCCATGCCTGGCTTTCCAGATCGCCAGCACTCCGGCCAGCGCGCCGGCGAACTGAGCCAGTCGGGCTGCCCCTGTCCCGCCACCCGACACCATCACAGCCGCGGTCACCGTGGGCATCATGTCTAGCAACGCCTGCCGCCCGGCCGTCAGCGTGCCGGCGTGGCCACGCATGCTTTGCAGCCACGCGATCCAGGCATCCACACCGAACGCCAGCGTGGCCGTCAGCCCCAGCACCGCGATGCACAGGGCGGCCCCGGCCATCGCCCGCCAGTGCCGCCCGAACAGCAGCACGAACGGCACCAGGATTGCGAGCTGAGGCTTCAATGCCAAAAAACCCAGCACGATCCCGGCGGCCAACGGCCGCGTCCACAATAGCCGCATCCCGCCGAGCATGAATGCAGCCGTCAGAAACCCGTTCTGTCCCAGCAGGATGCAAACCGCGGACGACGGCGCGAGCAGAAGCAGGGCCGCCACCGGCCGCTGCCATCGCCATGCGGCCAGCGCCCCCGCATACAGTACGAACGTGAGTACCAACCAGGCGACCCGCGCCACGGTATACGGAAGCATGCCGATGGGCACGAACAGCAGAAGCGTCCAGGGCGGGTAAAAGAACGAGTAATGAGCCGTGTCCGGCGGCATTCCCAGTCCGGTCTGAAAAGCATAGAGCAGCCGGTCATCGTAGATCGTTGCCGGCACCCGGGTCAGCGCGTAGCGACCGAACGACCACAGCCCGAAGAAATCGGGAAACAGCGCCTCGGAGGCGATCAGCATCTTGACGGCCCAAATCGCGGGCTGCACCGCGCAAACCGCCAGCAGTACCAAGAGGACCCGCCGAACCTCCTCGGGACCACGCCGATCGGCCGGTTGCAACATGAGGCTCAAACCGCGGCCAGCTCCGGAACTGGCGCGGAGAGACTTTTAAGGCGGTATCCCGCCGGTTCCCCTGCCCGGCTCCGCGCGTAGCGGTCCGTCAGATACAGCGGCCGGCGCTTGGTTTCGTTGAAGACGCGTCGCAGATACTCGCCGATGATGCCGGGCATGATGAGCTGCACCCCGCCCGGGAACAGAATAATCGCCATCATGCTGGGATACCCGGCCGCCGGATTGCCGAACAGCAATGTGCGCAGCACGAGTTGAGCAGCGAATATCGCCGCGAACACCGCGATCGCCAATCCAATATACGTCACCAGCTTCAGCGGCATGACGCTGAAGCTGGTTATGCCCTCGATAGCCAGGTTCCAGAGCCTCCAGAAACTCCATTTCGTGGTTCCCGCCGCGCGCGGCTCGCGGTCGTAGATCACCACGGTGGCGGAAAAGCCAACCCGGGCGAACAGGCCGTTCATGAAGCGGTGGTGGTCACGCAATTGCAGCAGCGCGTCCACCAAGCGGCGGCTCATGAGGCGGAAATCGCCCGTGTCGGACGGCAGTTGCACGTCGCTAAACCGGCGCATCAGGTGATGGAACAGCGCCGCGGTGGTTTTCTTCAGCCAGGTCTCGCCATGCCGTTCCGGGCGCTGCGCATAGACCATGTCCGCGCCGTCGCGCCACGCACTCACCGGCCACGGAATCACCTCCGGCGGGTCCTGGCGGTCCCCATCCATGACGATCACCGCCGCCCCGCGCGCGCTTGGTCCAATCCGGCGGTGGTGGCGATTTCCTTGCCGAAATTGCGCGACAGGTAGACCAGCGCGACCTCCGGCGCGGAGTTCTGCAACGCTTCCAGATGCGGCAGGGTAGTGTTGCGGCTGCCGTCGTTGGCATAGACGACCTCCCGCGTCTCGCCGGTTCCGTCCATGGCGGCTTTCAGCCGCCTGTGCAGTCCGCCAACAACTTCGGCTTCGTGGAAAACCGGCACCGCGACCGAGTGGGTCGGGCGGGGTGAGACATCATTGTGCGACGGTTGCATGGACAGCGCGCCTTAGGTCGGACCCGCGTATTCGTGGCGACGGATCGTGAGCCGACCTGGATTGTGCTATGAACCGGCCTTCGTGAGACACAACAAAAAAATAACTATTGTGTTATTGTGCCGATCAAAGCATGAGTCTCTCCGCGCCCATCGCGTCAGTTGCCACCCCCGCCGCCGCCGCCTCCCTGCGCCGCGAAGTAAGCCCCGAGACGCAGGCTAAACGTCAGGCCGTCGCACCCGGGGCCTGCGGCATCGCCGCGGATGGAAATCGTGCTGACTTGAGACGTGAACCGTCCCGTCACGTCGGCCGTGCGTTTCTCGGCCAGGCCGGTGGCAGTGATCTCAAAGCTGTCATCCGGATTCAGCCGGCCGGACAGGCCGGCGATTGGCTGCCGCCCGTTTCGCGACAAACTTCCGGCGATGGAACGCTGGGCATCCACGACGAACTCCCATTCGAGCCGCGGACAATCCCCGGCCGCCGGGGTTTCGATGCCATACCACTGGCCGATGAGGATTTGCTCGAGTGTGCACCCCGGCAACAGACAAGCGATCAGGACGATCCCGACGGTGCCGGTTGCCAATGCGCCTGCCCGCCGTCTGCCCATGACGCTTTGTCTCCGCGATTCGCCGCTTCAACGCCACGGCGGCGGCGGGTGTTGCGGACCGCACTACCGGCCCGCCAGTTCCGGAAAATCCTCCTCGCGGAACTCCTCCGGCTCGCGCGCACCGTCGGCGGCGCGCTGGCGTTCGAGTTGCCGCAACTCCACCCGGCGTATTTTGCCGGAAATCGTCTTCGGGAGTTCGTAGAACTCCAAGCGCCGGACGCGTTTGAACGGGGCGAGCCGCTCGCGCAGGTGCTGGAAGATCGACAGCGCGGTCGCCCGGTCCGGCGCCGCGCCGCCGGCAAGTGCGACGAACGCCTTCGGCACCGCGAGGCGCAGCGGATCCGGGGCCGGCACCACCGCGGCCTCGGCCACCGCCGGATGCTCGATCAGGATGCTTTCCAGCTCGAACGGGCTGATCCGGTAGTCGGAGGCTTTGAACACGTCGTCCGCCCGGCCGACATAGGTCAGATAGCCGTCGGCATCGCGGGATGCGACATCGCCGGTGCGATAGGCGACGCCGGTCAGGCCAAGGATCGAGCCATCGTCCTGCTGGTACCCCCGCATCAGCGCCGCCGGGGCGGGATCGAGGGCGATCGACAGCTCCCCTTCCCCGGCATCCTGGTCGTCCGGGTCCAGCAGCCTGATCCGATACCCCGGCAAAGGCCGTCCCATCGAACCCGCCTTGATCGGCTGGCCCGGCGGATTGCCGACCTGGGCGGTGGTTTCGGTCTGGCCGTAGAAGTCGCGGATGGTCAGGCCCCAGGCGGCCTGCACCTGCTCGATCACCTCGGGGTTCAGGGGTTCCCCGGCGCCGAGCACCTCCCGCAGGCTGTGTTTGATGGCCTTCAGGTCCTCCTGGATGAGCATGCGCCAGACCGTCGGCGGCGCGCACAGCGTGGTCACTTTGCTGGCGGCGATGGTCTCCAGCAGGGTGCGGGCGTGGAAGCGGCCCTGGCTGGCGATGAACACGGCGGCGCCGACGTTCCAGGGGGCGAAGAAGCAACTCCACGCGTGCTTGGCCCAGCCGGGGGACGACACGTTCAGGTGGATATCGCCGGGCTTCAGCCCGAGAACGTACATCGTGGACAGATGCCCGACCGGGTAGGACCGGTGCGAATGCAGCACCAGCTTCGGCTTCGCCGTTGTGCCGGAGGTAAAGTACAGCAGCAGCGGGTCGTCTGCGTCCGTCTCGCCGTCGGGGACGAAATCGGCCGAGGCCGCCGGCAAGTCATCGTAGCGGTGCCAGCCGGGAACCGGATCGCCGATGGCGATGCGCGTCAGGCTGCTGTCGAGGCCATCGAATTTGCCGGTTTCCGAACTGGTGGTGACGACATGCCGCGCCCGCCCGCGATCGAAACGGTCTGCCAGGTCGGTTGAGGCAAGTAACGTCGTCGCCGGTATGACCACCGCGCCGAGCTTCATCGCCGCCAGCATGACCTCCCACAGCGGCACGATGTTGCCGAGCATCAGCAGGATGCGGTCGCCGCGTTTGACGCCCAAGGCGCGCAGGCCGTTGGCGACGCGGTTGGAGCGCTCTGACAATTCGGCGAACGTCAGCCGGGCAGCGCCGTCGCCGACAATGATAAGGGCGGGCTGGTGCGCGGTGGCGCCGCGGGCGAGTTCGCCATCGAACCAGTCGAGCGCCCAGTTGAACTTGCTCACCTCCGGCCAGCGGAAGTCGCGGTAGGCGGTCGCGTAGTCGGTGCGATGCGCCAGCAGGTAATCACGGGCTGCCTTGAATGCCGCCGCTGTCATTGGAGTTGTCTCCCCGGGTGATCTTGTTGCGTTCATACCAGACCGCGGGGGAATTGAAACGCCGGAGCGGTCTCAAGCTGACCGGCGACGCCGACAACGTCATGGCCCGGCTGGTTGTTTAGACCGGAGACCTTCCTGACGTACGTTCGGAGACCTTCCTGACGGTTTAGGATCGCTGATGCAATGGAGCGTCGGCGATGCCTTGGAAGTCAGGAACGATCATGGACAGCCGGCTGGAATTTGTGCGTTTGGCTGAACAAGGGGACGTCAGCGTGGCGGAACTCTGCCGTCGCTTCGCGATCAGCCGGGAGACCGGCTTCCAGTATCTGCGGCGCTACCGCGAGAGCGGAGCAGACGGCCTCATAGACCGCTCCAGCCGGCCGTTGAACAGCCCCAACCGCTGTGCGCCCGCGGTCGAGAGCCGTATTGTCGAGCTGCGCGCCGAGCATCCGCGGTGGGGTGGCCGCAAGCTGGCGCGCCGGCTGCGCGACCTCGGCGTCGCGAACGTTCCGGCGGTCTCCACGGTGACCGAGGTGTTACGCCGTAACGGCAAGCTGGACCCGGCCGAGACCGCCAAACACCGGCCATTCGAGCGGTTCGAGCGAGGGGCGCCGAACGAGCTGTGGCAGATGGATTTCAAGGGTCATTTCGCGATGCAGCAGGACCGCTGCCACCCGCTGACGGTGCTGGACGACCACAGCCGCTACTCGATCGGGTTGATCGCCTGCGCCGACGAGACCGAGCAGACAGTCAAGGGGCATCTGACCGGACTGTTCCGCCGCTATGGCCTGCCGGAGGCGATGCTGGCCGACAACGGCTCGCCATGGGGGGGCAGCGGGGCGATCGGCCATACGGCGCTGGAGGTGTGGCTGCTGCGGGTTGGCATCCCGCTGCTGCATGGCAAGCCGCGGCATCCGCAGACGCAGGGCAAGGAGGAGCGGTTTCACCGCACGCTGGATGTCGAACTGCTGCAAGGCAACCGCTTTGCCGGCCTGGCGGCCAGCCAGATCGGGTTCGATGCATTCCGCCGGGTCTACAACACCGAGCGCCCGCACGAAGGGATCGGCATGGCGGTGCCGCAGAGCCGCTACCGCGCGAGCCAGACGGTGTTTCCCGAGCAGCTTGCGGAGCCGGAATACTACGCGACGGACGTGGTGCGCCGGGTGCATCAGGACGGGGCTGCAAGCCTCCGCGGCTGGCGGGTGAAGCTGTCACAGGCGTTTGGCGGCCTTGATGTAGCGTTCCGACCGACCGCCACGGATGGTGTGTGGCAAGTGTATTTCATGCGCTTTCTGATCGCGGAGGTCGACCTCCGCGATCAGAAAGGCCAAACAGCAGCCGCCAGGAAGGTCTCCGAACGTACGTCAGGGATGTCTCCGGTCTAAACAGTGGTCCGGGCCACCTGTCGCAGCACGCGCTTGCGCGGGTGGCCCGGACAAGCCGGGCCATGACGGAAAGGCTACGTCCGCCGCCTTTCCAGTCAGGTTGAAAATGCTCTACCGCCCCTGCTTCTCCTCCAGATGCGCCCGCGCCTCCTCCGCCGACAGGTAGATATGCGGCGCAAGCTGCCGCCGGCTCAGCGCATCGCCCAGCTTCACCTTCAGGAACCCGCTGGTCGTATAGCGCGTCACCCGCGAGTAGAACCGGTCGGTCAGGTCCTGCACCATCGCCGTATAGGCATCCAGCAGTTCCGGCAGAATACTGAACCGGTCGTAGTTGACGATCGCATAGACCTTGTGCCCGAGTGGCAGCAGACGCTCCGCCACCAGATGGCGGATTTGTGCGATCTCCGCCGCGTCGCGGATCGACAGCCCTTCGAAATTCACGAAGAACAGCCCCTCGGCCGCGTCGTAGGAGAACCGCTGCTCCAGCGGGATTCCCAACAGAAGCTCGCGCAGGCCGATGGGCTCGGGACGGAAGATGCGTTCGTCCATCAGCCGGGGGCCGTCGCCCTTGATAATCGGCTTGAAGTGCATCCTTGCCAGGACGTCCTTCTCGAGATCCACACCCGGAGCGATCTCGGTCAGTTCCAGACCTTCCGGCGTCAGGCGGAACACGCAGCGCTCGGTGATGTACAGCACCGGCTTGCCGTTCTTCGCGGCGTACTCGCCGCTGAAGGTGCGATGCTCGACCTCCTGCACGAACTTGTGGTCGTCGCCGTGGCCGTGCAGCACCAGCTTGCCATGCTCGATCGAGGGCTTGCGCCCGCCGGCCTCAAACGTGCCGACGAACACCACCTTCTTGGCGTTCTGGCTGATATTGATGAAACCGCCCGCCCCGGCCAGCTTCGGTCCGAACTTGCTGACGTTGACATTGCCCTTCGCGTCGGTCTGCGCCAGCCCGAGGAACGCCAGGTCCAGCCCGCCGCCATCATAAAAGTCGAACTGATACGGCTGGTCGATCACCGCCTGGTTGTTGACCGCGGCGCCGAAATCCAACCCGCCCGCCGGCACGCCGCCAATGGACCCCGGCTCCGTGGTCAAAGTGATCAGATCGATCACGTGCTCCTCGTGCGCCACCGCGGCGACACCCTCCGGCATGCCGATGCCGAGGTTCACCACACTGTTCGCCGCCAGTTCCAGGGCGGCGCGGCGGGCGATGATCTTGCGCTCGCTCATCGCCATCGGCGGCAGCGAGCCCATCGGGGCGCGCGTCTCCCCGGTGTAGGCGGGATTGTAGACGGTGATGAAGGTTTGGCCGTGATGCTCGGGCTTCTCCGCCACCACGACGCAATCGACCATGATGCCGGGGATCTTGACCTGACGCGGATGCAGGCTGCCCGCCTCGGCCAGCCGCTCCACCTGGCAGATCACCACGCCACCCGAGTTGTGTGCCGCCATGGCGATGGCCAGCGCCTCCAGCGTCAGCGCCTCGCGCTCCATCGAGATGTTGCCGAGCGTGTCCGCGGTAGTGCCACGGATGATGCCGACATCAATCGGGAAGCACTTGTAGAGCAGCGCCTCCTGCCCGTTGATGGTGATCAGCTCGACAATATCCTCGGTGGTGCAGGCATTGATCTTGCCGCCGCCGTTGCGCGGATCGACGAAGGTGCCGAGGCCGACAGTGGTCAGATGTCCCGGCCGGTGCGCGGCGATGTCGCGGAACAGGTGGGTGATGACGCCCTGCGGCAGGTTGTACGCCTCGATCTTGTTGGCGATGGCCAGCTTCTGAAGCGACGGCGCCAAGCCCCAATGGCCGCCGATGACCCGGCGCACCAGGCCCTCGTGGCCGAAATGGTTCAGCCCGCGGGACTTCCCGTCGCCCTGCCCGGCGGCATACACCAGGGTCAGGTTGTGCGGCTTGCCGTGGGCACGGAAATGCGACTCGTCCTCGTCAAGGTAGAGTTCCTCCAGCGCCACCGCCACGCCCTCGGCGAAGCCGGTGCCGATGAAGCCGGCGGTCGCCACGGTGTCGCCGTCGCCAATCAGCCGCACCGCGTCGCGCGCGGGAACGACCTTGCCGCTATGCGCGGTCCGCAGCGATTGCAGGAAGGGATGCACCGCCTGATGCGCCATGGGTCTGCCTCCGCTCAAACGATGCCGGTGAGGTAATAGACCGCGATCACCACGAACACCGCGGACGTCTTGATGCAGGTCAGTGCGAAGATGTCCTTGTACGAGGTCCGATGCGTCAACCCCGTGACCGCCAGCAGCGTGATGACCGCGCCGTTATGCGGCAAGGTGTCCATGCCGCCCGAGGCCATCGCCGCGACCCTGTGCAGCACATCCAGCGGAATGTTCGCGGCATTCGCCGCGGCAATGAACTGCCCGGACATCGCCGCCAGCGCGATCGACATGCCGCCGGAGGCCGATCCGGTGATCCCGGCCAGGGTCGTGACGCTGATCGCCTCGTTGATCAGCGGGTTGGGAATCGCCGTCAGCGCGTCGCGGATGGCGATGAACCCCGGCAGCGCGGCGATGACCGAGCCGAAGCCATACTCCGTCGCGGTGTTGATCGAGGCCAGAAGAGCGCCGGCCACCGCCAGCTTGCTGCCCTCGGCGAAGCGCCGGGAGACCGGCCGGAAGGCCGTCGCGAACACCGTCAGGATGCCGGACAGCAGTGCAAGCTGCACCGCCCAGATCGCCACGTTCGGCGGCACCTGCACGGTCAGCGGCTGGGCCAGACCCGCCAGAGTCACGCTGTGGGTCGGCCCGTACAGCCACGGCAGCGCATAGGTGAACACCAGGTTCAAAACGCCCACCACCACCAGCGGCAGCAGCGCGACCCAGGGATTGGGCAGGTCTTCCTCATCGACGGTCTCGGGTTCCTGGATGTGGCCCGTGCCATACCCCTCGCCCGCGGCGGCGGCCTGACGCAGGCGCCACGTCAGGTAGGCGAGGCCGATCAGGGCGATGTAGACGGAGCCGATCAGGCCGAGCCACGGGGCGGACCAGGCATTGGTCTTGAAGAACGCGGCCGGGATGATGTTCTGGATTTGCGGCGTGCCGGGCAGCGCGTCCATGGTGAAGGTGAACGCGCCGAGCGCGATCGTCCCCGGGATCAGCCGCTTGGGCAGTCCGCCGAGCCGGAACGCCTCGGCAGCGAACGGATAGACGGCGAAAACCACGACGAACAGCGACACGCCGCCATAGGTCAATAGAGCGCAGACGATGACGATTGCCAATACCGCCCGCTGCCGCCCGACCAGCCGGATTGTCGCGGCAACGATCGAGCGGGAGAAGCCGGACAGCTCGATCACTTTGCCGAAAATGGCGCCGAGCAGGAAGACCGGGAAGTACAGCTTCACGAACACGACCATCTTGTCCATGAAAAGTCCGCTGTAGACCGGCAGGACAGACGATGGCTCGGTCACCAGTACCGCGAGCAACGCCGCGATCGGCGCGAAGATAATCACGCTGAAACCGCGGTAGGCGGCCAGCATCAGGAAGCACAGCGCGGCTATGGCGACGACGAAGCTCATGCACGTTTCCCCCGCGGGTTGAAAAGGTTCCCACTTGATTTAACGGCAAAAGCCTGATTCGTCCGCCGCGTGGACGCATTGATAGACAGCAAGACAATACGGTCAAAGCATTTTTATTGCCCCCGCGCTGTGCTGGCGAACCCGCCACCAAATGCCGCGCGGACGGCCCGGACGAGCCGCTTGGGCGACTACTTGACGGCTTATGGCCCGCTTTCACGATGTGTCATGGCCGGCCATCCAAGACTTTGCCGCCACCAGCACCGCAAGTCTCGGGTGGCCGGGCCATTGAGGCACGGGCGCCCCTACTTCTCCAGCACGTAGCGCCCCGGCGCATCGTCCAGCGGCGGATACGCATTGTTGCCCAGCTTCGGCGGGCTGACCCGCCCGCCGGAGTGGTCGCCGAGCCAGCGCGCCCAGTCGTTCCACCAGCTTCCGTCATGCACCGCGCTGGTCTCCCGCCACTGTTCGGGGGTGGGATACTTGCCCTCGTTCACCCAGTGCGTGCCCTTGCCTCCCGGCGGGTTAATGATCCCGGCGATGTGGCCACTAGAGGCCAGCACATAGCGCACCGTGCCGCCGAACAACTGGGTGATGCGCCACGCCGACTCCCACGGCACGATGTGATCCTTCTCGGCGCCGACGGAATAGGCATCCAGCGTGATCCGGCCGAGGTCCAGAGCCTCGCCCTTGACCTCGATCTTGCCCGGCTTGATCAGGTTGTTCTCGACGTACGTATTATGCAGGTACCAACTATGCGCGGTCCGCGTCATGCGGGTGCCGTCACTGTTCCAGTACAGCAGGTCGAACGCCGGCGGCTTCTGCCCCAGCAAATAGTTGTTCACCACGTTCGACCAGATCAGGTCGTTCGAGCGCAGCAGGTTGAACATGTTTGACATCTCGCGGCTGTCCAGATACCCGCGCTCCATCATCTGCTGCTCGACGAAGTCGATCGCCGTGTCGCCGAGGAACACCGCAGTGTCGCCGACCTTGGAGAAATCCTGCAACGACACCATGAAGGTGGCGGAGCCGAATCGCGTGTCGCCCTTCGCCGCGAGCCATGCCAGCGTCATCGACATTAGCGTGCCGCCGATGCAGTAGCCCATGACGTTCAGAGTCTCGCTGCCGGTGATCGCGCGGATCGCCTCGCTGGCGGCCAGCGGGCCGAGGTCCATGTAGTCCTCGATCGTCGTGCCATCCATCGAACTGTCCGGATTCTTCCAGGACACGATGAACACGGTGAACCCCTGCGCCACCAGGTACCGCACCATGCTGTTCTTCGGCTGCATGTCGAGGATGTAGTATTTGTTGATCCACGGCGGCACGATCAGCAGCGGAACCTGGTGCACCGTGTCCGTTGTGGGCGAGTACTGGATCAGCTCGATCAGCTTGTTGCGCAGCACCACCTTGCCCGGCGTCAGCGCGAGGTTGCGGCCCGGCGCGAACGCCGTGGCGTCCACCATGCTGAGCTTGCCTTCCTTCATGTCGTGCAGCAGGTTGCGCGCGCCGTCCGCGAGGCTGGCGCCACCCGTCTCCATTGCCCGCCGCAGCGCCTCCGGATTGGACAGCAGCATCAGCGACGGGCTCATGGCGTCGATGAACTGCCGCAGGTGAAAATTCAGCCGCTGCTGCTCGGGGTCATCGGAGTTGCCGGTGTCGCTCTGCCTCAGCAGCCACTCCGACGCGAGCAGATAGAGTTCCTTCAGGATCCGGTAGCCCGGGTTGGCCTGCCACTCCGGCGCGGCAAACCGCTTGTCGGGGCCGGGCTTCTGCTTCGCGTCGGCACCGGCCATCCAGCGGTGCGCCATATCCGCCCAGGCCTCGGTCGCGGCGGTAAATACACGCGCGTTCAGATCGGCCGCGGCCTGGATCGCCTTCGCCGGATCGCGCAGCGTGCGCAGCCAGACGATACGCAGCGCGCGGGCGATCTCGCCCCAGTCCACCGGCACCACCTCGCGCAGCGGGTTGGCGTTCCAGACCTGATCGATCGCATGGATCGCCGGGTGCTTGCCGAGGATCTCGTTCAGTTGGTTCACCCCCGCGGCGAGCAGATTGCCCGCCGCGGCATCCGGGGCGGTCAGCCACGCCTGCGGTCCGGCGCCGCCAAGGCTCTTGGTCAGCGCCTCGGTGGAGCCGGACGCGGCCTCCATCCATGACGTCCACAGGCCGAGCATCGCGCCGCCGGCATCCGCCGCGGATGTGTCCTTATTGTCCATGGTCCGTTTCCTTCCGTTCTGCCAGCCGCGAAGCGGCGATCCCGATGGCGCGGGTTACAGGTTTTGCGCCGGACTGGATATCCCCCGCATGTTGTACTGGTGTGACGGCTAAGGTGAGGCGCAGCGAAGGGGCTCGCCGGCGCGCCTCGCACTCACGGCCGGGGCACGCCTCTTAGGCGTCAGGATAAGGGGTTACGCGGGGCAAGGCGTTCTCCTCATTCGTGATGGCGCGGCTTGTCCGGCCCATCACGATGGGAGACGGCGCGCGCTTGATCCACGCCCGGCTCCGGCGATACTGCGGACCTAGCCCGGCACAAGGACCATTCCCATGCCCACAGCCTTGCAGACCGCCAAGCCCGAGGAAGTCGGCCTTAACCCGGCCGCGCTCAACCGCCTGTCCAAGGCGCTGGAGGAGCGCGTCGCCAGCGGCCACGTCCCGGGCGCCGTCGCGCTGATCGTCCGGCACGGCAAGGTCGCCTATCATCAAAGCTTCGGCCGCCTCGACCCGGCCGCCGACGCCCCGATGACCACCAATGCGATCTTCCGCATCTACTCCATGACCAAGGCGATCGTCTCGGTCGCCGCGATGATGCTATGGGAGGAAGGCCGCTTCCTGCTGTCCGATCCGGTCGGCCGCTACATCCCGGCCTTCAACGACGTCCGCGTCGGCGTCATCTCCGGCGGCAGCTACGGCTGGACCGACGCCGACTCGCCCATAACCGTGCAGGACCTGCTGCGCCACACCTCCGGCCTGACCTATGAGTTCCGCGGCGACACGCCCATCCACAAGGCCTACGCCGAGGCCCGGGTCGCGCGGCTGAAGCAGACCAACGCCGATCAGGTGGAGGCGCTGGCGAAGCTGCCGCTGCTGCACCAGCCGGGAACCGCGTGGGAATACAGCCGCTCGACCGACGTGCTTGGGCGCCTGGTCGAGGTGATCTCCGGCCAGACGCTCGGCGCCTTCCTGTCGGAGCGCATCCTGGCCCCGCTCGGCATGACCGACACCGGCTTCCATGTGCCGGCGGAGGACCAGCGCCGCATCGCCGAACCGTTCGCCAAGGACCCCGAAGGCAACCAGGACGTCGCGCTGCTGGACGTGCGTCGCTCGGCGATGTTCGAATCCGGCGGCGGAGGTCTGGTCTCCACCGCGACCGACTACGCCCGGTTCCTGGCGATGCTTATCGGCAACGGGCGACTCGGCGAGGTGCGGCTGCTCGGCCGCAAGACGATCGAACTCATGACGTCGGATCATCTGGGCAGCGGCATCCCCCGCTCAAGCGACCTGGTGCCGCCCGGGCATGGGTTCGGCCTGGGATTCGCGGTGCGGACGCAGCCCGGACTGGCGCCGTTCCCCGGATCGGTTGGCAGCTACTTTTGGGGCGGCGTGGCCGGGACGACATTCTGGGTCGATCCGGCCGAGCGGCTGTTCGCGGTGCTGATGATCCAGGCACCATTGCAGCGGCAGCACTACCGGGTGCTGTTTCGCGATCTGGTCTACGCCGCCGTGACGGACTGAGGCGTCAACCGAGCCAGTGGCCGGGTATCCAGACCCACTCGCCCCGCGAGTCCCATTGCCCCGGCTCCCATCGATACCCCTCGCGCTCAGGCCGCGGGTGGCAAAATATCACGGCATTGTACGGCGTCGGCCTGCCCATGCCCGCATTTCTGTTTTGGTAACAAGAACATAAACGGTGTTGCAGCGGACCGTTGTCATTCCAGTGTCATATAAAGATGCTATGACGCCCGGTGAATCGAGGCGCCGGGATTCCTTCCGGTGTTTGGCTCAGGGCGGAGTGCGCGGATGAAGCGGTATCGAATGAAAGTTGATGGCGATTCGGAGGGCAGATCGCGGCCTGTGGCGATCCAGGGGTGATTGCCCGGCGCACCATGCTGTTCGCCGGGGCGATGGCCGCCGCACGCGTCGCGGAGGCCGCCCTGCCGGTGCCGCCGGGCGACAGGCTTGCCTTCCGGCTGGTTCGTCATGGCAGCGAGATCGGCCGCCACACCTTGACCTTCGAACGCCGCGGCAATGCCCTGACGGTGCGCATTGCGGTTGAAGCCCGGGTGACACTCCTGTCCATCCCCATCGTTCGTTACAGCCACCATGCGGTCGAGACCTGGCAAGGCGACACATTGACCAACGTGACCGGCGAAACCGACAAGAACGGCCGCCACCAATGGGTCAACGCGCGCCGCACCAATGAGGGCCTGGTCGTGACCGGCAGCCAGACGCAACGCTATATCGCGCCGGAACCGCCTGGATGCACCAGCTACTGGGATCGGCGCGCGTTGGACAAACCGATGATCAGCCTGGAGGACGGCGTCCTGCTGCGTCCCCGGGTCGCCCCGGTTGGAGGCGAAACCATCCCGCTCGCGTCCGGCCAATCCATCGTTGCGAACCGCGTCAAAGTCAGCGGCGCGTTCAATATCGATCTGTGGTACGACCGGACCAATACCTGGGCCAGCCTGGCCTACACGGCCGCGGACGGCTCCACCGTCCAATACGAACGCCTATGAAACTTCCGTGACGCTCGACGGCTTCCTGATCGCGTACGGCAGCGCGCTGATATTACCGCTTTCGGTCGTCGAAGGACCGGCGGTTTCAGCCGCAACCGGATTCCTGTCCTCGCAAGGCTATTTCGGCTGGCCGCTAGCGATGGTCCTGCTGGTCGGCGGCGACCTGATCGGCGATCTGATCTACTACTTCATCGGCCGCAGCGGCATGGCCCCGTTGTCCCGCTTCGGCCTTGGCGAAGCCGTTTCGCCCGAGTTCCAGCGGCAACTGAAGCGGCACTCCACCAAGATGCTGCTTATCGGCAAATGGACCCATTCCATCGGCTGCGTCGTGCTGCTGGCCAGCGGCATGTTGCGGCTGCCCTTGCAGCACTTCCTGTTGGTCAACCTGCTCGCCACCGTGCCCAAGAGCGGGATCCTGTTCGCCGCCGGCTACTACGCGGGCGGCTATCTCGCAGCGTTCGAACACCATGCCATCGCCGCAACCGCCGTCCTCGGCGCCGCCGGGGTGGCCGGTATCGCCCTCATCCTCCGCCAAGCCCAAGTCATCAAGGCCCGCCCGTGAAAATCGCCATGTTTACCGACTACTTCTTTCCCGAACTGGGAGGTATCCAGGATTTCGATCGCCACCACCAGCCGAGCGCTGGCGAAACGAGGCTACCGGGTCGATATCTATGCGCCCGCCTACGGCCGATCGGACTACCGCCGCATCGGCGCGCCGATGCGGGAGCGGGATCTGGGCGACACCGTGCGGATACGCCGCCGGCCGTCGCTGCCGTTTCCCAGTTCGACGCGGCAATCCCGGGCCGCCCTGCCCTCGCCGATCGCTCCGGCGGTGCTGGCCGGGCGGGCGAGGCCGGATGTGATCCACGTCCATTCCTTCTTCGGCATCGGGCTGGAGGCGCTGCTCAACGGCCTCTGCCTGAAGATCCCGGTGATCGGCACCAACCACACCACGGTGGCCGGATTCGGCGCCCACATGCCGTTCAGCGTCGATCACGCCAGCGCCTATGTCACCTGGTTCTACAACCGCTGCGCCTATGTCACGGCACCGTCGCGGTCGGTGTTCGAGGAGCTTGGGCCGGACAAGATGCACCGCCCGTGCGGAGTTGTCTCCAATCCGATCGATACCGGCCTGTTCACGCCGTTGCGCGAGGACGAGCGCGACAGCCTGCGACGGCGGTTCGGCCTGTCCGGGCCGACAATCACCTATGCGGGCCGACTGGGGCCGGAAAAGAATATCGAAGTCCTGCTGCGTGCCGTGGCGGCACTGCGTGACCAGGGCGTCGTTACTGAACTGGTGATCGCCGGCCACGGCTCGCACGAGCAGGTTTTGCGCAAGCTGACGACACAGCTTCAAATCGAGGGCCAAGTCCGATTCCCGGGCACCTTACCGCAAAAGAGCCTGGCACAATTATTACAAGTAAGTGACACTTTTGTGATAATGAGCACAAGCGAGACCCAAAGCATGGTGCTTCTACAGGCGATGGCATCAGGGCTACCGGTTGTCGCCGCCGCGACAAGGGCCTTGCCGGAATTTGTTGGCGCAAGTAATGGTATGCTTGTTGAGCCGGACGATCCCGTCCGGTTGGCGCAGGTGCTCGGGGAGTTGCTCTCCGCCCCCGAGCAGCGCCGCCGGCTGGGTTCGGCCGGCCGTCGATCCGCCGAGAGATTTGCCGTTGAAACAGTCACCGATGAGTGGGAAGCGCTCTACCGTTCGGTGCTCCAAAGGAGTTCCGCCGCATGAGCGAACACGTCCAGATCAGCTTTGTCGTGCCGGCTTTCAACGAGGAGAAGACCCTGGGTCGCAACCTGAAGGCGATCATCGAGGAGATCCAGCGGTCGCTGTGCCCGGCCGAGGTCATCGTGGTCAACAACGCCAGCACCGACGGCACGGGCGCGGTAGCCGCCTCGTTCCCTGAGGTGATCGTCGTCGACGAACCGGTGAAGGGCCTGGTGCAGGCGCGCAAGGCCGGGTTCGAGCGCGCCACCGGCATGCTCATCGCCAATGTCGATGCCGACACGATCGTCACGGAAGGCTGGCTCGAGCGCGTGTTGGAGGAGTTCCGGTGTCACCCCGGGTTGGTCGCGCTGAGCGGCCCGTACATCTATTACGACGTGCCGAAGCGGACCCGCGCGGCGGTGCGGGCGTTCTATTGGATGGGGTATGGCTTCTACGTGCTGAACCGCTTCGTGTTGCGCGTCGGCTCCATGCTGCAGGGCGGCAACTTCGTCGTCCGCCGATCGGCGTTGGAGGCGATCGGGGGGTTCAATTCGGAGTTCAGTTTCTACGGTGAGGATACGGATCTGGCGCGCCGGTTGAACGCGGTGGGCCAGGTGAAGTTCACCTTCGGCCTGCCGGCGCTGTCGTCCGGGCGACGGCTGCTGGAGGAAGGCGTGTTCAAGATCGGGCTGCGCTACTCTATGAACTACGTTTGGGCTACGTTCCGGCACCGGCCGTTCACCGACGAATGGATCGACGTGCGGAAGTAGTGGGCGGTTACGTTGGAACGACAAGTGGGACCAGCATCGCGAGTTTAGGTTGCTCGCCATAACGGGGAAGCGAGGTTACCCGGGACCGTCCCCCTGCCCCGCTTGAGGAACCGCGCCCGGCCACCGGCGTTGCAAGCGAATGGGCAAGGCGCTTCGATTGATACAATATGGTCTTGGATCGGCGGCCGCGGCGATCATGCAGGTGGCCACGGCGAGCCCGTTGCGAGCAGCTGACACGGGCAGCTCCGCCGCGCCCATCCACGGCGCCGATGTGATGGATGGCAAGGACAAGCCCGGACAGGATGGATGGAGCTGGGCCCCGGTTTCGCGGGATCAGGCGGCCTCGAAATCCGCAACGACCCCCGGCGAGGAAAAACGGGCCGAGGGCACAGGATCGCCTGCCACGTCCAAATCTCCTGCGGCTTTATCGCCGGGACAGGATCCGGGAACTCCTGCACACACCACACCCGAACGGCCGGCCGATGCGCGGTAGCACAGGCTGCTTCCGTAACTGTTTTTTTGTTCGACTTGGCTGATTGCTCTTACATATTTGTGATACTTCGGGATTGTGTAGCGAGACCTTGGCGTTACCTCCTTTACCGCCACCCGGGAATTCGGCAGGCTTTCGAGCCCGAACCAGGGAGCAGCGCCCGTGACACTCCAGATGACCCGTCGAGGCGTCCTCAAAGCGGCAGGCGCCGGCATCGCCATTTCCTCTCTGACCGCATTGGGGTTCGGCGGGCTGGAAAAAGCCTCGGCCGCTTCGGTTCGCGCCTACAAGCTGTCGCAGACCCGCGAAACCAGGAATACGTGTCCGTATTGCTCCGTCGCCTGCGGCATCATCATGTACAGTCTCGGCGACAAGGCGAAAAACGCGCGGCCGTCCGTGCTGCATGTCGAAGGCGACCCCGATCATCCGGTGAACCGTGGCACGCTTTGCCCGAAGGGCTCGGGTCTGCTCGATTTTGTCCATTCCGAGACGCGCACAAAATATCCGCTGTATCGTGCGCCGGGGTCCAGCGAGTTCAAGCGGGTGTCGTGGGATTGGTCGCTGGATCGCATCGCGCGGCTGATGAAGGACGACCGCGACAAGAATTTCGTGGCGAAGAACGGCGACCTGACGGTCAACCGCTGGATCACGACGGGCTTTCTCGGCGCCTCGGCGTCTACCAACGAGACCGCCTATCTGACTTACAAGGTCGTTCGTAGCACTGGCGCTCTGGTTTTCGATAATCAGGCCAGAGTCTGACACGGCCCATCGGTCGCCAGTCTGGCGCCATCCTTCGGCCGCGGTGCAATGACCAACCTGTGGATGGACATCAAGCACGCTGATGTCGTCGTCGTCATGGGCGGAAACGCCGCGGAAGCCCACCCGTGTGGCTTCAAATGGGTCGTCGAGGCCAAGGCGCACAACAACGCCCGGCTGATTGTCGTCGATCCGCGCTTCACCCGCACCGCGTCGGTAGCCGATTTGTATTGCCCGATCCGGCCCGGCACCGACATCGCCTTTCTGAACGGCGTGAGCAAGTATCTGCTGGATAACGACAAGATCCAGCACGAGTACGTCAAGGCGTATAGCAATGCCGGATTCGTCGTGAAGGACGGCTTCGATTTCAGCGAAGGCCTGTTCACCGGCTACGATCCGGATAAGCGCGACTACGACCGATCGACCTGGGATTACGAGCTTGGTCCCGACGGCTACGCCGTCGTTGACGAAACGATGCAGCACCCGCGCTGCGTCATGCAACTGCTGCGCAAGCACGTCGAACCGTACACGCCGGAGATGGTTGAGCGCATCTGCGGATCGCCCAAGGAAAAGTTCCTGAAGGTCTGCGAACTGATCGCGACCACATCGGCGCCGGAACGGACGATGACGTCGTTGTATGCGCTTGGGTGGACGCATCACAGCAAGGGGTCGCAGAATATTCGGGGCATGTGCGTGGTGCAGACACTGCTGGGCAACATCGGCATGCTCGGCGGCGGCCTGAACGCGCTGCGCGGGCACTCGAACATCCAGGGCCTGACCGATCTCGGGTTAATGAGCAATCTGCTGCCGGGTTACCTGAACCTGCCAACCGAAAAAGAACCTGACTACGCCCGGTATATGGAAAAGCGGCAATTCAAGCCGCTGCGTCCGGGCCAGACGAGCTACTGGCAAAATTACGGGAAATTCTTCGTCAGCTTCCAGAAGGCGATGTTCGGTAAGGCCGCGACGAAGGAAAACGATTGGGCGTATGATTGGCTGCCCAAGCTCGACGTGCCGTCCTATGACGTCCTGCGCGCGTTCGAACTGGCGGATCAAGGCAAGATGACCGGCTACGTCATCCAGGGCTTCAACCCGCTGATGACATTCCCCAACCGTGCCAAGATGACCGCGGCGCTCAGCAAGCTGAAGTTCGCGGTCGTCATGGATCCGTTGCAGACGGAAACCGCCCGGTTCTGGGAAAATCACGGCGACTACAACCCGGTGGACCCGCACGGCATCCAGACCGAAGTGTTCGAGCTGCCAACGACATGCTTCGCGGAGGATGAAGGCTCGCTCAGCAATTCCAGCCGCTGGCTGCAATGGCACTGGCCGGCCCAGGAACCGCCGTACGAAGCGCGCACCGACATCGACATCATGACGGGGATCTATACGCGCCTGCGTGATCTGTACCGCAAGGAAGGAGGCGCATTCCCCGATCCGATCCTGAACCTGAACTGGCCCTATGCCTACCCGGAAAGCCCGACCCCGGAAGAACTGGCACAAGAGATCAACGGGTACACCTTGCAGCCGATCAAGGACGCCTTAGGCGTGACCATTCCGGCTGGCAGGCAACTGGATAGTTTCGCCCAGTTGACCGACGACGGCGGCACCGCCTGCGGCTGCTGGATCTATTCCGGTTGCTATACGCAGCAAGGCAACCAGATGGCACGCCGGGACAACAGCGACCCGGCGGATCGGGGAATCGCCCCGGGCTGGGCGTGGGCGTGGCCGGCCAACCGGCGGGTTCTTTACAATCGCGCATCATGCGATCCGCGCGGCAAACCGTGGTCCGAAAAGAAGAAACTCATCGAGTGGAACGGCACCCGTTGGATCGGCTTTGACGTCCCGGACTACGGACCAACCATCGCACCCGAACAGGGCGTCGGACCATTCATTTTGCAGCAGGAAGGTGTCGCCCGGCTCTGGGTGCGCGACCTGATGCGGGACGGTCCGTTCCCGGCGCATTACGAACCGTTCGAATCGCCGCGCGATAACCTGTTGGCCCCGAAAGTGCGCGGCAACCCGGTGGCACGCATTTTCCACAGCGACCTGGCCCAGCTTGGCGCGGCCAAGGATTTTCCGTGCGTCGCCACCAGCTATCGGCTGACCGAGCACTTTCACTTCTGGACCAAGCATGCCCGCGTCAATGCGATCATGCAGCCGGAATTCTTCGTGGAAATTTCGGAACAACTTGCCGGCGAAAAAGGCATCCCCAACGCCGGCTGGGTGCGGGTTTGGAGCAATCGCGGCGAACTGAAGGCGAAAGCGCTCGTGACCAAACGGATCAAACCGCTGATCTGCGACGGGCGCCCCGTCCACGTAGTTGGAATTCCGCATCATTTCGGCTTCACCGGCAAAACCCGCAAGGGCTGGGGACCCAACTCCCTGACCCCGGTGGTTGGCGACGCGAACATCGAAACCCCGGAGTTCAAGGCGTGGCTGGTGAATATCGAGCCGACAACGCCGCCGAACGACGCTGTGGCATAGGCGCACACCATGGCCGATTATCAGTCCCTCGACGTTCTCCGCCAGTCAGCCTCCACCGAGCACACCCCGGATATCCGCATCAAGACGGAAGTCGCAAAGCTGATCGACGTTTCGAAATGCATAGGTTGCAAGGCGTGTCAGGTCGCCTGTGAGGAATGGAACGACCTGCGCGATGATATCGGCTTCAACGAGGGTGTCTACACGAACCCGCCGGACCTGTCGGCCAAGACCTGGACGCTGATGCGGTTCACCGAATACGAAAACCCGGCGACGAACAACCTTGAATGGCTCATCCGCAAGGATGGCTGCATGCACTGCAGTGATCCCGGTTGCCTGAAGGCGTGCCCCTCGCCGGGCGCCATCGTGCAATACGCCAACGGGATCGTGGACTTCGTCGAGGAGAACTGCATCGGCTGCGGTTACTGCGTGAAGGGCTGCCCGTTCAATATCCCGCGGATTTCGCCGCAAGACCACAGAGCCTATAAATGCACGCTATGCTCCGACCGAGTCGCTGTCGGCCAGGCGCCGGCCTGCGCCAAGGCCTGCCCCACCGGGGCGATCATGTTCGGCACCAAGGCGGCGATGATCGATCAGGCGTCGGCACGGATCGAGGACCTTAAATCCCGAGGCTTCGAGCAGGCGGGCCTGTACGATCCCCCCGGCGTTGGCGGCACGCACGTGATGTATGTGCTGCACCACAACGACAAGCCGAGCCTCTACGCCGGTCTTCCGGATAAGCCGCGGATAAGCCCGCTGGTGGAATTGTGGAAGGGCGGCTTCAAGATATTCGGATTGGCAATTATCCTGTTCACGACCATCGGCGCATTCTTTCATTACGTCACCGCCGGGCCCGACGTGGTCGGCCCGCGCGACGAGGCGGAGGCCGAACGGCTCGCTGCTGAGGCCAACCACAAGGACAGGAAGCCGTGAGAAGGGACGACGAAACCGGCCTGGCTGTTCGACGATACACCGGGTTCCAGCGCTTCAACCATTGGCTGACCGCGCTGGCCTTTTCATTGCTGACACTGACCGGCCTGGCGATGTTCTCGCCGTATCTCTTTTTCCTGACCGGCTATTTCGGCGGCGGACAGGTCACGCGCACGATCCACCCCTGGATCGGCCTGTTGCTGACCGTCAGCTTCGCCAGCCTGTTTGTGCGCTTCTGGCGGCTGAATATCCCGAACCGCGACGACGTGTTGTGGAGCCGCCGCATCGGCGACGTCGTCACCAACCGGCATGACCGCCTGCCCGAACTCGGCAAATACAACGCCGGGCAGAAAGGTGTGTTCTGGTCGCAAACCGCCCTGGTCATCACGATGTTCGTCACCGGAATGATCATTTGGGACCAATATTTCTTCACCTACACGAGCATCGAGGTCAAGCGCTGGGCTGTGCTGTTGCACTCCGTCACGGCGATCTTCGCCATAGCCATTATACTGGTGCATATTTACGCCGCGATCTGGATACGCGGCACCGGCCGGGCCATGACGCAAGGCACGGTGACGGGGGGTTGGGCATTCAAGCATCATCGTAAATGGTTCCGGCAGATGCGCGGCACGGCGGACTGATTGCCCGGTGCGCTCGCCAAAATCATTCGATGCGATAAAGCCCGATCCCGACATGGTCGGCGGCGTGGGAGAACCGCCGTTCGTGCGCCTGCCGGACCCGGCGGCAATGTTCGCCGATCGCGCCGCGCGCCTGAGGGATTTGGCTAAGGATAATCCGCTGGGACCCTATATGGTGTTCCTGCGCGGCATCGCGGCGGCGCAACACGCTGTTGCCACCACGCTGCCGTGGCCGGAACGGCTGCAATCATTGCCGGTGAGACAGCAGGTTCAGAACGATCCGCATTTCGCAAAAACACTGGACGTGCTGCTGATGCATCTCGCAGCGTCAGAGGCGCCTGCCGAGGCCCGCGCGGCGCGCGACCGGCTGGCCGCGCTGGATTTCGCGGCACGTTTGGTCCTGGCGGGGGACGTCCTCGATGCAATCTATCAACCCGAACGCATCGGCGAGAGCCTGTACGTCGCGGCCGCACTGCAGGTTTACCTTGCCCACCGGGCAGCCCGTTTGGACGCGGCATTGCTGCGGCCGCACCCCGAAAATCTCTGCCCCTGCTGCGGCGCACCGCCAGTGGCGAGCCTCGTCGCCGGCTGGACCAAGGCGAACAAGGCGCGCTACTTGTGCTGCTCACTCTGCGGCACATTATGGAATTTCGTGCGCATCAAATGCGTCGCTTGCGGTTCGACCGGCGGAATATCCTATTACTCGATTGAAGGTGAACGGCAAGATATTGCGGTCGAAACCTGCTCCGATTGTCGCACTTACATCAAACACCTGCGACAGCATGCAAACCCGGCGCTGGAGCCGATCGCGGATGATATCGCAAGCCACGGACTGGATTTGCTGATCCGGGAGCAAGGGTTCAGGCCCGGTGGATTAAATCCGCTGCTTATCGGCGCATAGACATTCGATTTGCGTTGCGTGACATCACCATGACGGTTTAGGAGGACATCGGCAATCCCGTGTTCGAGGGGATGTCAACCGCGGCGGGTGCAACCGATCAGTTCCCGCGTGGTTACGGCTCTGGATTTAGGGAGGGTCAACGTCTCACGGAACTTAAACCCGTATCGAGGCGACCAATGAACCCTATCGCTATTGCCGCAGCGCTTCTTGTTACATTCGTGCTGACCGAAGCGTCTGCCGCTGGCCTGGTCAACACCGAAGCCGGCACATTCCGGTGCAGCGGCAGTGTCGTCAGCCTCGATCGGCATGGCGTCCCGTCCAGCGGCGAGCCCGGTGGCCAAATGAGACCGTGCGTTCCGATCGTGGAGATTGGAGAAACAATCTGAACAAAGACCGGCGGCCAATGATCCATTTCAAATCGGATCACCAACCGCCGGACTGAAGTCAGCTACTCCGCGGCAGCCTTATGCTGGTGCGTGGCGGCATTGATGCCTTTCTCGACCGCCGTGCCAAAGTCCTTGTGCACCTTGTACCAGTGCTTCAGCATGCGCTGCTGGATTTCATGCCGCTTGGCATCGTCCTCCATCCCCATCGCCGGCTCGGTCATGCTGCCGACGATGTTCTCCACCAGATGCGCCCGTCCGGTTTCATCCAAAACCTTTTCCCAAAAGGTGCGCGGCTGGCCGTACAGATCCTCATCATCGCCCGGATAGGTAACGTACCGCTGGCCGTTGCCGTCGATCTTCAACGGCGGCTCCATGATCGCCTTGTTTTCCACCGGGCCGCCAAACGAATTCGGTTCGTAATCGACCGAGCCGCCGCCGTTGTTGCCCGTCACCATGTTGCCGTCGCGATGATAGGTACGGACCTTGGCCGCCTTCGCCTGGTTCACCGGGATGTGGTCATAGTTGATACAAATACGGTACCGATGCGCGTCGGAGTAAGACAGGACGCGGTTCTGCAACACCTTGTCAGGGCTGAAGCCGATCCCCGGCACGATGTTGGACGGCTCGAATGCAGCCTGCTCGACCTCGGCGAAATAGTTTTCAGGATTGCGGTTCAGTTCCATCACGCCGACTTCGATCAGCGGATAATCACCGTGCGGCCAGACCTTGGTCAGGTCGAACGGGTTCCACTTATACGTTTCGGCGTCGCTTTCCGGCATCACCTGGACTGACAGCGTCCATTTCGGGAAGTCGCCCCGCTTGATCGCGTCGTGCAGGTCGCGCGCCGAGAAGTCCGGATCGTCGCCCGTCATCTTCGCCGCTGCGGCATCGTCGAAGGTCTTGTTGCCCTGCTGCGTCTTGACGTGGAACTTCACCCAGAACCGCTCGCCTTTGGCGTTCCAAAGGCTGAAGGTGTGGCTGCCGTACCCGTTCATGAACCGCGCCGAGACCGGCGTGCCGCGGTCGCTGTACAGGAACATCACCTGGTGGATCGCCTCGGGCGACAGGCCCCAGTAATCCCACCGGCGCCAATGCGGCTTCAGATGCGTCGCCGGATCGCGCTTCTGCGTCCGGATGAAGTCGCTGAACTTCAGCGGATCGCGGATAAAAAAGATCGGCGTGTTGTTGCCGACAAGGTCCCAGTTGCCATCCTCGGTATAGAACTTCAAGGCGAAGCCGCGCGGGTCGCGGGCCGTGTCGGCGGAGCCGCTCTCACCGCCGACGGTGGAGAAGCGCGCGAACATCTCGGTCTTCTTGCCGACGGCGCTGAACACCTCGGCGCAGGAGTATCGGGTGATGTCCCCGGTGATGGTCAGCGTTCCGTAGGCCCCATAGCCTTTGGCGTGGACGACACGCTCCGGCACCCGCTCGCGATTGAAGTGGGCCATCTTCTCGATCAGATGGTAGTCCTGCATCAGCACCGGGCCGCGCGGCCCGGCGGTCAGCGAGTGCTGATTGTCCTCAACCGGGCGGCCGAACGCCGTCGTCATCGTGGGCTTTTGCTGTTCGTCAGCCATGTGCGCGAATCTTCCTCTCCGAATTCGATGCGGCGTCCCAGGGGACGCCTTCCGGTCAACGGATGAGCCGACGGAGGGTTGCGCGGGATGTGAAAATGTGGCGCTGCAACCGATGTGCTTGCGATTGCGGCAGCACGGCATGACGACTGGTTTAGAATGGTGCGTCGCCTGTTTGATCGGAGGTTGAGTATGACGATGCGGGAAGCGGCTGGTGCATCCCGGGCGGGATTGCGCAAGGCAGCGGAGATCGCTCGCCGGGCGCGTCCGGCAACGGCGCGGGACCTGTATGGCCTGCTGTCCACGCGGGCCTTCACGGAGCGCGGGTTCTACCTGAACCTGGGCTACTGGCGGAACGCCCGGACGATCGATGAGGCATGCGAGGCGCTCGCGTCCCTGGTGGCCGAGGCCGCGGGGATGGGGCCGGACGATGAGGTCGTCGACGTGGGCTTCGGCTTCGCCGATCAGGACATCTTGTGGGCAAGACGGTTCGCGCCGCGGCGGATCATCGGGCTGAATGTGACCCCTGCTCACGTGCGGATCGGCCGGGAGCGTGTCCGCCGGCTCGGCCTGACCAACCGAATCGACCTGCGGGAGGGTTCGGCCACCGGGATGCCACTGCCGGATGCGTCCTGCGACGTGGTCACGGCGGTGGAATGCGCGTTCCACTTCGAGACGCGAGAGCGGTTTTTCACCGAAGCGTTTCGCGTGCTGCGCCCGGGCGGGCGGCTGGTGTTGGCGGATGTGATTTGGGCGGCACCGGAGCGGAACCCGTTGCGCCGGCCGTTGCAGGGCTTCAACTGGGCACGGTTCGCCGATGTCTTCGCGATCCCGGAGGCGAATGCGGACCGCCGCGACGATTACGCGGCGAAGCTGTGGGCGGCGGGATTTGGCGACGTGGATGTCAGGTCGATCCGCGAAGACGTGTTCCCCGGCTGGCATGCGGCGCTGCGGCACGATGCGGCATTGCTGCGGAGGCTGCCGATAGCCGCTCGGGTGCCGTACCGGTTCTTGATGCGCTTCGATTGGGACACGGTCTACGGGGCGTTCGACTATGTGCTGGCGTCGGCGCGCAAACCGGATGCCGGCATAATCTAAAGCGTCCTCAGGTTGACCGGAAAGGCGATGGACGCCGCCCTTCGTCGTAGCCCTGCCGGCTTTTCGTCACGGCTCGGGTTGCTCTTCGTCATGGCCGGGTTCGCTGCTCGTCATGGCCCGGCTTGTCCGGGCCACCTATGCAAGCACCTGTGCCGAATGCTGTTGCCCGGACGAGCCGGGCAAGACGGGCTGCCGATCCAATAATAGAGAGCCGTATCCGCATGCAACCTGCATGCGGATACGGCTTTGTCAGCCCGGCACATACGCCAGGTGTTTACCTTAGAATGTTACAACGATATCGGAACCGAAGGTGAAGCTGTTGGAACCGCCCTTGTTGCCAGGCCCGACAACGTAGTTTTGGTTGAACGGATTGTTCGACGTAAGCGCATGATCCCACCGCACTTCCGGCCGGACCATCAGGCTGGTGACGACCGGAAGCGTCGGCTTATAGGTGACGCCAACGGTCAAGGCACCGTAGGTGGTGCCGCCGCCTCCGGGCGCCGCATACACATTGGATATCGGTGCCAGGCCCTGTTCAGTCCTGACCGGATCGTTGTTGCCGGAGTATGCCGCGACAAAGAAATTGTTGTCGTCGCGCCAGACTTCCAGTCGGCCATTCAAGGTCAGGGTGTCCGTCAACGTGTACGAGGCATACTGTGCCGCGCCGAACGCATTGACCGGCTTGTTGGCAACGCCGTAGGAATCGCGCGCCCAGTTCAGTTCGGTGTTCAATGTCAAGGCGTCGCTATACTTGTAGGTGATCACTACGTCGTTGAACGACCGCCAGGTGCCGTTCGCGTTGAACGTCGGGTTTCCATTTTGCGCGGCGGTTGTCGAGAGAAGATAGGTGGGTTGCTCAGGGCCGAGATGGCTTAGCGCCAGGACGGTCAGATTGCCGTCATACAAGTTCAGCCCGAAGCCGCCGATCCCGCCAACGGCCCCGTTATTGTCGGCGCCAATCGGCTTGAAGGTCGTGTTGGTGCCGGTATCGAGGCCCGCGTACAGGTCGAACATCGGGGTAAGATGCGATGTCGTCAGGACGCCGGTATGCTCATACGGCAGGCCATACTGGAAGATATACGAGTGCGAGTAGAACGGGTTGGTGGACGGATCGATTGTTTCAAAGCCAAGCGGCGTCGCATACTGGCCGGCCTTGATGTCCATGCCGCCCGATGTGGGGAAAGGCACATGGAACTGCACGTTCGCCTCGACCAGGTCGAACTGGTAACGGTCACCCGGCAGCGAGTTGTTGAACTGACCAACGTACTGAGTGAACCGGGCATCCGAGCCGTACATGAACTGAACCTTGAAGCCCCACTGATAGTCGGGATTCTTCGGGTCCAGCGGCTTAGCGGCTGTCAGCAGAATCTGGTTCAACTGCGCCTGGTTGCCATGGTCGGTGAACGCCTGGCCCCAGTTCAAACCAGTGCTTGGGCGGAACGGGTTGAAGATCACGCCGGCGTCCAACTGCGCCGACAGATGAATCCCGTCGATCCAGAAACCGGGCGGCGGCGCCTCGGCGGCCGGCGCCGCGGCGGGTGCCGGAGCAGTTGTCGTTGCAGCGGGCGCAGCCGGCTGGGCGGGCGCCTGGGCAGCTGCCGTACCCAATGTCGCCATCGTTGCTGTCGCGGCAAAGCACGCGCCTTGCCAGAGCTTTCTACTCGTCATCTGTTTCATCCTTCAAGCGGACAGGCCCCGCATTGCCCTGCACCGCACCATATGTCTTTTCGGTTACAAGGGGGTTGTTTTCCTGCAACATAGGCAAAAAAAGGGCGCCCCACCTGCGTGGAGCGCCCGTTCCTTGTAGCGCTTTAGAACACTTGCTCGCCGTGAAGAACGATATCCAGTCCTTCCCGCTCTTCTTCCGCGCCGACCCGCAGCCCGACAAGAGCCTTGGTGACCATCAGCAGGATGAACGTCATGACACCGCTATAGACCAGTGTCGAGCAGACACCGATCGCCTGGATCTTCAACTGGGCGAGGCCGCCCGGGCTGCCGTCCGGGCTGGCGTCCGTCGCCGACAACGGCCCGTAGGAGAAGACGCCGGTCAGCAACGCACCGACAATACCGCCCATGCAGTGCACGCCGAACACGTCCAGGCTGTCGTCATACCCCAGCATGTGCTTGAGACTGGTCGCGCACCAGAAGCAGATCACGCCGGCGGCCACGCCGATGACGATCGAGCCGCCCGGAAGCACGAAACCCGAAGCCGGGGTAATCGCAACGAGGCCGGCCACGGCACCGGAAATCGCACCGAGCACCGAAGGCTTGCCCTTGGTGATCCACTCCGCGAACATCCAGCCCAATGCCGCCGCGGCGGTGGCAATCTGCGTGACCGTCATGGCCATGCCCGCACGGCCGTTTGCCGCGGTCGCGGACCCGGCGTTGAAGCCGAACCAACCAACCCACAGCAACGACGCGCCGATGACCGCGTAAGCCAGGTTGTACGGCGCCATGTTGTCGCTGCCGTAACCAACGCGCTTGCCGAGCACCAGACAGCAAACCAGGCCGGCGATACCGGCGTTGATGTGCACGACGGTGCCGCCGGCGAAGTCGAGAATGCCCATCTGGTTGGCCCAGCCGGACGGCGACCACACCCAGTGCGCAACCGGTGAGTAAACCAGCAACGACCACAGCGTCATGAAGATGCACAAAGCGGAGAACTTCATGCGATCGGCAAACGCACCGGTGATCAGCGCCGGCGTGATGATCGCGAAGGTCATCTGGAACATCATGTAGACGGTTTCGGGCAAGGTTGTAACCATGTCCGGAACGTCCTTGGATCCCGAGGCCAGCACGAACGCCTGGCTGTCGTTCCCCTTGGTGATGAACCCGGCGATGCCGTTCAGCATGATACGGGAGAAGTCGCCGAAGTAGGCGTTGCCGGTGGTGAACGCGATGCTGTAGCCGGCGACCGTCCAGACGATCGTCACGATGCAGGTGATGATGAACGACTGCATCAGCGTCGCCAGCACGTTCTTCTTGCGCACCATGCCGGCATAGAAAAGCGCCAGGCCCGGAATGGTCATCAGCAGCACCAGTGCGGTGCTGCTCAGCATCCAGGCAGTATCGCCGGAGTCGATTTTCGGCGGGCCGGCCGGAGCCGCCGCTGCGGCCGCAGCCGCCGCGGGAGCCGCGGCATCATCGGCAAATGCCGGTAGCGCGAGTAACAGAGCGGGCAGCAATAGCGCCGCGCCCAGTCCCCACAGGTTGAGGGGCTTCTTCATAGTCCAGTTTCCCTATGCTTCTTGTTCACAGTGCTTCGTTATCGAGTTCGCCGGTGCGGATCCGCTGGGCGCGTTCGATGGCGAGTACGAAGATCTTGCCGTCGCCGATTTTCCCCGTGTGGGCTGCCTTGGTGATCGCCTCGATGACCTGGTCGGTCAGATCCGCGGGCACCACAACCTCAATCTTGATCTTGGGCAGGAAGCTGACGTGGTATTCCGCTCCCCGGTAGATCTCGGTCTGGCCCTTCTGGCGGCCAAAGCCTTTCACTTCGGAGACCGTCAGTCCCTGCACCCCGAGCGGGGTCAAGGCTTCCCGGACGTCGTCCAGCTTGAAGGGCTTGATAATGGCCATGATGAGTTTCATCTCGCCCGGTCCTCCGGTTTCACGATGTTGTTGGGGTAAGGCTGCATTCTCGAATCCTGTCTTGCCGTTCCGTCGCGCCGTTACGATGAGTCTCGGCCAGACGTAGCAGGAGCATTATCAACAATCGTGCCAACTGCCGTTTCGGGCGGCGCGGCAGTAGAAATCGCGACTGCTGTTACTGAAGCTGAGACTGCACTGCACATTTAACGGGCAATTGCCCGCTGCCGCTCCGGGTTTCGTGAGGCGGAAACACCCATCTGGGGCGCGTGTTGTCGCGCCCGGCCTCTGGTCGAGTCTGCAATTTGGTGACATACGGTGTGTATGAGCATGTATTGCATCAACACGCTTGGCGGCGGCGCCGGATACAAGGTGCAGGTTGAGGACACCGCCGGCGGCCTGCGCGTCGTCGGCGTGTTCTTCAATGAGGACGACGCAAAGGCCTGGATCGAAGTCGACCAGGCGGCCACCCGCGACCCTGTTGCCGATCGGCAGCGGTACGAGTTCGTCGGGAAATAGGCCGGGTCGGCCAGCCACCAGACGCCGTTTTCCGCCGCTCGGGGCACGCTGGCTCTGTCCCCGCCTCGCGGCCATGCCATGCCAGGACACTGGTCCAAAGGCGGTCGTGGGACCGTGTCGGTGGCCGCGCCGATCCGTCCGGCGGGATAGGACCCGGGCGGGTTTTCATCCGCGTTTCAACACGGAGCTCGCTGAGAAGCCTGGAGATTTGCAGAGAAAACAGCCCGGCAGGCCTCATGGCCACACGTTTCACTCACCACCGATCGCCACGAAAAAACCCCGCCGTGCGACACGGCGGGGTTTGTTTCTTAGCCTGGCGGTCGAAATCAGACCGAGTAGTACATCTCGAACTCAACCGGGTGCGGGGTGTGTTCAAAACGATACACCTCGGACCATTTCAGCTCGATATAGCTCTCGATCTGATCCGTGCTGAACACACCGCCTTCCAGCAGGAACTCATGGTCCGCCGCCAGCGCGCCCAGCGCTTCGCGCAAGCTGCCGCACACAGTCGGGATACCGGCCAGTTCTTCCGGAGGCAGGTCGTACAGGTCCTTGTCCATCGGGTCGCCCGGATGGATCTTGTTCTTGATCCCGTCCAGCGCCGCCATGGTGATCGCGGAGAACGCCAGGTACGGATTGGCCGCCGGGTCGGGGAAGCGCACTTCGACGCGCTTGGCCTTCGGGTTGGTCGCATACGGGATGCGGCACGACGCCGAGCGGTTGCGCGCGGAGTAGGCCAGCAGCACCGGCGCCTCGAACCCCGGAATCAACCGCTTGTAGCTGTTGGTCGACGGGTTGGTGAACGCGTTGATCGCCTTGGCGTGCTTGATGATGCCGCCGATGGCATACAGGCAGGTCTCGGACAGATCGGCATATCCGTTGCCGGCGAACAGCGGCTTGCCGGACTTCCAGATCGACAGGTGGGTGTGCATGCCCGAACCGTTGTCGCCGTAGATCGGCTTCGGCATGAACGTCGCCGTCTTGCCGTAGCTGTGCGCCACGTTGTGCACGACATACTTGTAGATCTGCATGTGGTCGGCCATCTGGGTCAGCGGGCCGAACTTGCTGCCAAGCTCATGCTGCGACTGGGCGACTTCGTGGTGATGCTTCTCGATCACCAGGCCCATTTCGCCCATGGTCGAGAGCATCTCGGCGCGCAGGTCGCTGTCGCCATCGACCGGCGGAACCGGGAAGTAGCCACCCTTGACGGCCGGGCGGTGGCCCATGTTGCCTTCCGGATAGTCCTTCATCGAGGACTGCGGACCCTCGACGCTATCGATCTGAAAGGTCGCGTAGTTGCCGCCGGTGCCGAACTTCACGCTGTCGAATACGAAGAATTCGGCTTCGGGGCCGACATAGACAGCGTCGCCGATGCCGCTCGACTTGACGTAGGCCTCGCACAGCTTGGCCGTCGCGCGCGGATCGCGGGCGTAGAACTGGCCCGTGGACGGCTCGACGATGTCGCAGAACACGATCAGGCTCGGCTTGGCGGCGAACGGATCCATGACCGCGCTCGACGGGTCGGGCATCAGGATCATGTCGCTTTCGTTGATCGCCTTCCAGCCGGCGATCGACGAGCCGTCGAACATGATGCCGTCGCGGAACGCATCCTCGTCCATCGTCGAGACGTGCTGGGCGGTATGCTGCCACTTGCCGCGCGGATCGGTGAACCGAAGATCCACATATTCCACGGAATTATCGCTCATCAGCTTGAGCACTTTGCTCACATCGCCGCTCGAAGCTTCACTTGCCGGCTTCTTCGCCATCCTGATTCCCCGTTGTCAATCTGGTCGCCACGACCCGCCGCCCGTCACAGGGCGTGGCGGGACGCGGCCAAACGAAGCCCCGCACCACGCGGAACTCCCTTGATCCTGCCTTCTGTTGTCGAGTCCGCCGAAGGCTGTTCGCGGATGCGGAAAGGGCTGTGTCTATATTTTTGCCGCCGAGTCAAGCTGTTCGCCGTTCGTCACGGCGAACAGCCGGCAGGACGTCAGATCGCGTCCTCCCCACGTTCACCGGTGCGGATACGAATCACTTCCTCGATGGAAGAGATAAAAATCTTCCCGTCGCCGATACGGCCGGTCCGGGCGGCATTGACGATCGCCTCCACCGCGCGCTCCACGACGCCATCCTCGCAAATGACCTCGATCTTCACCTTCGGCAGGAAATCGACGACGTATTCCGCGCCCCGATACAGCTCGGTATGACCCTTCTGGCGGCCGAAGCCCTTGGCCTCGACCACGGTAATGCCTTGCAGCCCAACCTCGTGAAGCGCTTCCTTCACTTCATCGAGTTTGAACGGCTTGATGACAGCTTCAATCTTCTTCATGTCCACCAAGCCCGGGGTTGGCCGGGCCTCCCACACAGTGTTCACGCTGCCCGTTTCGCCACTGAGATTTCAGCAGCGTGAACAGCGATGCAGGTTTGCATGTGGCGTGCCAAGCTTCAACGACGAAGGTTGCGTTAGACGCCATTTGAGCAGGAATTCGTTCGGTCGCCTCGATTGCCGCCGTCGCCGCCAGAACTGACGCGAGGCGGGCACCCGCCGCATGGCAAAGGGCACGCTGCCTCCTTCTTGCGCAGTTGAAACAGGTGCAAACCGCCCGTTTTTTATGCAACACCCGGGGCCAATCTATACGCAACGTTCAGCCTTCTTGCCCTTTCCAACTCGATCCCCGGGCGATATGCCCGGCGGTCACACCCACAGCCATGACGGAGCGTCAATCCGATGCGCGGAGCTAACAGCTACCTGGGATCGATCGGCACCACCATCTTCACGGTGATGTCCGCGCTGGCCGTCGAGCATCGGTCGATCAACCTCGGCCAGGGATTTCCCGATACCGAGGGACCGGCGGACGTCGTTCAGGCCGCGGCAGAGGCGCTACGGGACGGCCGCAACCAATATCCCCCGATGCCCGGCCTGCCGGAACTGCGCCAGGCGGTGGCCGCGGCGAACCGGCGCTTCTACGGACTGGATATCGACTGGGTGACGCAGGTCACCGTCACATCCGGCGCCACCGAGGCGATCACCGCCTGCCTGATGGCCGTGCTCGACCCCGGCGACGAGGTGGTACTGATCGAGCCGCTGTACGACACCTATGTTCCGGTGGTGCGCATGCTCGGCGCGATCCCGCGCATCGTCCGGTTGACGCCGCCGCACTGGGACCTGCCGCGCGAGCATCTCGCCGGCGCGTTCGGGCCGAGGACCAAGGCGATCCTGTTCAACTCGCCGATGAACCCGTGCGGCAAGGTGTTCACGGTGGAGGAGTTGGATTTCATCGCCGGGCTGGTGGAACGGCACGACACCTATGCGATCTGTGACGAGGTCTATGAGCACCTGACCTTCGACGGCGCCCGCCATATCCCGCTGATGACGGTGCCGGGTATGGCCGATCGAGCGATGCGCATCGGCAGCGCCGGTAAGACGTTCTCGCTGACCGGGTGGAAGGTCGGCTACATCACAGCCAGCGCGGCGCTGACTCCGCTGGTGCAGAAGGCGCACCAGAACCTGACCTTCACCACGGCCCCCAACCTACAGCGGGCGGTTGCCGTCGGGTTGGGCAAGGACGATGCCTATTTTGCCTCCCTGGCGACCAATCTTCAGGCGCGGCGGGATCAGCTTGCCGAGGGTCTGGCCTCGGTAGGGCTGGCGGTGCTGCCGACGCAAGGGTCATATTTCATCACTACCGACTTCGCGCCTCTCGGGTTCGACGGGGATGATGACGCGTTCTGCCGGCATATTACCGAGAAGGCGGGGGTGACGGCGATTCCGGTCTCGGCGTTCTACGACGAGCCGGGGGCACCGCGGCATTACGCGCGCTTCGCCTTCTGCAAGAAGCCGGAGGTGCTGGACGAGGCGATCGGGCGGCTGCGGCGGCACTTCGGGGAGCGGAGCGTTGAGTGAGATCGGCCGCGGGGGTGATCGTCGGGGTTAAGCCGGGGGTGTTCGGGGGGTGTCGGGTTCACACGGATTACACGGATTCACCCACGGATTACTCGGAAAACACCACTCTCGCACCGGCTTGTCCATTCGCAGCGCGTCGGCGCCGAGCGAAATCAGTGCATTCCGTGTTTGAATCCGGGTAATCCGTGATGAACCAACCCCGCCTCGCACTATCCGGCAAGGGGTCAGCTCACCCCGCCACGGGCAGCAACGGGCCACAGGCACTCCACCCGGCCGCCCCGCACGCCGACGTACCAATCGAACTTGTCCACCGTCGGGTCGCAGTGCCCCGGCACCAGCCGCAGTTTCTCCCCGAGCTTCGGCGCCACCGTTTCGCTGCCGACCGCCAGCTTGCCGTGCTCGTCGGAAGCGCCGACGTACTGGATATCCGGCCGCTGCCACACCGTCGGCAGCCCGGAATCCACCGCCAACGACTTCAGCCCGGCGTCCAACACCGCGACGCCCGGCTTGCTCGCGCTCATGACCGAGGACAGCACGAACAGCGCGTGGCGGAATGTGCTGACTGGCGCCCCTTCCGCGTCGCGGTTGCGGGCGTAGTCGGCGTCCATGAAGACGTAGCTGCCGGCCTGCATCTCATTGTACACGCCTGACTGCGCCTCGATCTCGAACGTGCCGGTCCCGGCGCCGCCGACGATGGCGCAGTCCAGCCCCTGCTGGCGAAGCTGTTCGATCGTCCGGCGCGATGCCTCGACCGCACCGCCGATCAGGGTGCGCCGCTCCTCCGGGGTGCGCTTGTGCTGCGCGCTGCCGTGGTAGGCCTGGAGGCCGCCGAAGATCAGGTGCTTCGAGGCGGCGATGCGGGTGGCCAGCGCCACCGCCTCCGGTCCCGGCTGGACGCCGCAGCGGCCGGCGCCGACGTCGATCTCCACCAGCACCGTCATGCGGATACCGGCATCGGCGGCAGCGGCCTCGATCGCGGCGACCTGGGCGGCATCGTCGGCGCAGACCGCGATCTTGGCGATGCGGGACAGCGCGCACAGACGGGCGAGCTTGGCCGCCCCGGCGACCTCGTTGCTCAGCAGGATGTCGCCGATGCCGCCCCAGGCCAGCACCTCGGCCTCGGTTACCTTCTGCACGCAGTTGCCGACGGCGCCACGGGCGATCTGCAACTTCGCGATCACCGGCGATTTGTGCGTCTTGGCGTGCGCCCGCAGTTTCACCCCGGTGGGCGCGAGCAGAGCGGCCATGGTGTCGAGGTTGAACTCGAACGCGTCGAGGTCGATCACCAGGGCCGGGGTGTCGATCTCGTCCTCACGCATGCCGGGTACGGCCGGGGGCGATTGCAGCATCGGCGGGGTCCTTCAACGGGGGACGGAATTTCGCCGTTCGGGGAGGAAATGGCAACCGGCGTTAACCGCTTGTTAACGGATGAGGCCGTATCCTTGAACAACTGCTACCGCTATTAAAGTATCCTCGGCAAGGCTCCCCGATGCCCGTGCACCCCAGCCGCCGCGCTGCGCCCGGTTGATGTGCGCAATGACTGGGCGGGATCAGGAAGAACAGGATCTGAGGATCGACCAAATGACCATCAACATCGAGAAAATGCGGGCGGACATGCGATCGGAAAGCCGCAAGTTCCTGTTGCAGGCGCTGGCCACCGGCGCGACATGCTTTGCTGCCGGCGCCGGCGTGGCAACCCTCGCACTGCATCTGGCCGGGAAAATATGACCGGTCTGATAATCTCTCCGCACGGGCCGTTCGGCGCCCCGGAAACTTTCATCGACACCGGCGCGCCCACCCGCCGTGGCTGGTGAAGGCCGCGCCGCTGCATATCCAGTTCGAGATAGGCATTTCCTGATCGCACATCGGCCAGCTTTACATCAGCCTGTTTTCAGGCAGAACCGCAGCGGAACCATCCGCTGCCGCGATGACGACGTTGCTTCCCGCCTCGCGCCGCCCGCGCTAGGCTCGGCCCGCCAACGACCAGGGGGAACCGTCCATGTGGGAACCCAGCCAGTGCTACCCGGACCCGTCCATTCGCGTGGTGGAACCCGCTTTCAACACGCTGCGCCTGCCGCTCGCCTCGGTCGAGCAGCTCGCCGCCGGATGCCGCTGGTCGGAGGGGCCGGTATATTTCGGCGACGGCCGCTATTTGCTCTGGAGCGACATTCCCAATGATCGCATCCTGAAATGGGAGGAGGAAACCGGAGCCGTCAGCGTCTTCCGGAAAACCTCCTGGAACGCCAACGGCAACACCCGTGATCGGCAGGGCCGGCTGGTAACCTGCGAGCATCGCGGCCGCCGCGTCACCCGGACCGAATATGACGGAACAATCACCGTGCTGATGGAGAGCCACCAGGGCAAGCGGCTGAACTCGCCGAACGACGTCGTGGTCAAGTCGGATGGCTCGATCTGGTTCACCGACCCGTTGTTCGGCATCAGCGGCTACTACGAGGGCGAGAAAGCGGACTCCGAACTCCCCGCCGCGGTCTGGCGCATCGACGGCCAGACCGGCGAGGCCACGATGATGGCGGACGATATCGAGGGTCCGAATGGCCTGGCGTTCTCTCCCGATGAATCGATCCTGTATGTGGTTGCCTCGCGCGCCGCGCCGAACCGCCTGATCCGCGCGTTCGATGTCGCTGGCAACGGCCGGCAACTGGCTAAAGGCCGGGTGTTCATCGATGCCGGTCCCGGGACGCCGGACGGATTTCGCGTCGATATCGAGGGCAATCTGTGGTGCGGCTGGGGCATGGGCAACGCCGAACTGGACGGCGTGCGCGTGTTCGACCCTAACGGGACCGCTATCGGCCACATCGCACTCCCGGAACGCTGCGCCAATCTGTGCTTTGGCGGCCGTTTCCGTAACCGGCTGTTCATGGCGGCCAGTCACGGTCTGTATGCGCTTTATGTGAACACCCAAGGCGTCCCCGGCGGCTGATCAGCGCATCCGCGTCAGGAACACCCGGTGCAGTGCCCAGCCGAAGGCGCAGCAAACCAGCAGCAGAGCAGCCCACAGCGCGGCCGACGTCCACTCCCCGTCTTCCAGGCGGCTGAGCGACAGGCCGGCCATTTTGGCTGGGTAGATATGCACCGGCGCCCAGACGAAGGCGGAGGCGACATTGGCCATGACGAACCGCCGCTGGCGCATCCCCGCCATGCCAGCCACCAGCGGCACGGTGGACCGCAGCACCGGGACGAAGCGGCAGAGCGCGACGCTGAAGGTGCCATAGCGTTCGAAAAAGTGGCCCGCGTTCTCCATCAGCGCCGGGCGGCGCGAAAACGGCCACACGCCGCGCAGCCGGACACTGAAGCGCCGGCCGATCCAGAAGGAGAAGAAGTCGCCGATGACCGCTCCAACGATGGAAAGTGCGAGGAATGGGATCATCGGCTGACCGGCCATCGCCGCCGCACCGGTTACAGCCATCAGGATCGGCGTGCCGGGGATCAGGATGCCCAGCACCGCGACCGCCTCGATGATCGCGGCGAGGAAGACCGCGCCCAGCGCCCAGGCCGGGTAGAGCGCGACCAGATCGGCGGCCGAATTGATCCAGGACCACATGGGGTTGACGCACTACTCCCGTTTCGCAAGGTAACGGCCAATATGGCCATTGCCCGCAAGAAAATAAAGCAAATACCCCGGCCGGCATTGATGACGAAACCACATGATCGTATGCTTGCGAACCGGTTCTGCTGCAGCCGCGAAAACCCGCGACTGTGGCCGTTTCGCACGCCGTCCGGCCACGCCACCGTGAAGCCGTCGATTAAAAAAACGTTCGAATTTCGGCTGATACCTAATCCGCGTCCATGCGGATTTCTCAGCCGAAGCAGAGTGTTAGGCACATGGCGCCGGCCGCGATCTTCCCGGGCGGTGAAAAAAAGGCCATGTTTTTCCGGGGCTTGTGAGGTTGTTCAAGTCCTGGTGATTTGCCGGCCGGTCTGCCGTGCCGAATATGGCTCCAGTGCCGAGCCGGCCGATTGACATCCAACGGTTCCGTGCGGTTGATCCGTTTCCGGACGATCTCGATACCATAACCCAGGAGTGACGACGCATGCGCTATTGCAGTGCGGTATTGGCGGCAGCTTTCCTCGCGACCCCGGTCGTGGCGATGGCGCAGCCCATTACCGGCCTTTACGTTGGGGCCGGGGTCGGTCTGCATGCCCCGATCAACCCGGACATCACGCCCTACGGCCCTGGTTTCGGTGCCGGGCGGCTGCAATTGAACCAGAACTACGGCTTCAACTCCAACCTCGCCGTCGGCTACGGCATCGGCAACGGGTTCCGCTTCGAGATCGAAGGCGACTTCATGCGCAGCGGGATCAACCAGTTGCATGGAACGCCGTTCCCGACCGCGAGCAGCGGGACCGTGCGCACCTGGGGCGCCATGGCGAATGCGATCTATGACCTCGATGTCGGGTCGCCCTGGATCTATCCGTACCTTGGCGCCGGCGCCGGTTACCAGTGGACGCGACTGAATCCGCTGACATCGGTTGAGCCGGGCGGTGGTTTTGCCTCCGCCACCAGCGCGCAGGAAGGCGCCTTCGCCTGGCAGGGGATCATCGGCGCATCCTTCCCGATTCCGAATATGCCAGGCCTGTCGCTGACCGCGGATTACCGCTTCATGGATATCCTGGGTGGCGCGAAATACGACGGCATCGTGGTGAACGACGGGGTGGCCTCGCCGTCGGTGCTGAAGTTGCATAACCAGCTCAACAACGACGTCGTCATCGGTATCCGCTACGCGTTCAACACCCCGGCCCCGCCGTCGCCCGCCCCGGCTCCCGTGGCGGCGCCTGCCCCGGCGCCCGCGCGGTCCTATCTGGTTTTCTTCGATTGGGACAAGGCGACCCTGACCGACCGCGCGCGGGCGATCGTCAAGGAAGCCGCGGACAACTCCACGCACGTCCAGGTGACCCGGATCGAGGTCAACGGCTACACGGATACCTCCGGCACGCCGCAATACAACAAGGGCCTGTCGGTCCGCCGCGCCAAGGCGGTGGCCGGAGAACTGGTCCGCGACGGCGTGCCGGAGAATGTCATCGACATCCAGGGCTTCGGCGACACGCATCTGCTGGTCGCCACCGGTCCCGGTGTGCGGGAGCCGCAGAACCGGCGGGTGGAAATCATCATCCGCTGAGGACATCAGGCCGGGGACGCAGGTCCCCGGTCTTTTTTTGTGCCCGCCTGACTGGGCGCAATCGCCGGATGGCGATACCATGTCCAGGTGACGATGTTACCGGCATGAGCAACACCGACACGCTTTGGGAACAGGTTCTCGGCCGTCAAACGAGCGCCGATTTCCTCTACGCGGTGACCACGATGGGGGTGTACTGCCGCCCGTCCTGTCCCTCGCCGCGTCCGCTGCGCCGCAACGTGCGCTTTTTCCCCTCCGTCCCGGAGGCCGAGGCCGCCGGTTTCCGCGCCTGCAAGCGCTGCGACCCGAAAGGCGATCGGGCCCGCCTCGCGCAGGCTGTCGTGCGCGACGCCTGCGCCTTCATGGAGGCCAGCGAGGAGGTGCCGTCCCTGGACGCATTGGCGAAGCGGTCCGGATTTTCGAAGTTCCACTTCCTGCGGATGTTCCGCGACCACACGGGCCTGACGCCCCGCAGCTATGCCGAGGGTGTGCGGGCGCGCCGCCTGCATGCCGCGCTGGCAAACGGAGACCGCGTGGCGGATGCCGTCGCCGGGGCGGGCTTCGGCTCGGAAAGCCGGGTGTATGAAAAGACCGGACCGCTGCTGGGCATGACCCCGGGTTCGGCAAGGCGTGGCGGCCAGGGCGAGCAAATCCGTACCGCCTTCGCCGACTGCCCGTTCGGCCGGCTGTTGGTGGGCGCCACCGGCAAGGGCGTCTGCTTCATCGGCTTCGCCGAACCGGACGATGCGCTGATGGGCGATCTGCGGCGGCGCTTCCCGCGGGCCAACGTGACCACCGACGATGCCGCGCTGGCGGACACGGTGCGGACAGTCGTGGCCTTCCTGGAAGAACCCGGGCTGGCGCTCGACCTGCCGCTGGACTTGCGCGGGACCGCCTTCCAGCAGCGGGTGTGGCGCACGCTGTGCACGATCCCCGCGGGGGAGACCAGGACCTATGCGCAGCTTGCCGCCATGGCTGGCAACCCGAAGGCGATCCGGGCGGTGGCGCGGTCGTGCGCGACCAACCCGGTGTCGCTGGCGGTGCCGTGCCACCGGGTGGTTGGCAGCGATGGCGGGTTGACGGGATATCGCTGGGGCGTTCCCCGCAAGAAGGCGCTGCTGGAAGGCGAGCGGCGGGCAGCGCTGAATCAGCGTGACAGTGCTGCAGGATAAATGTTAAGTAATCGCAAGAGCTGCCGTGATTCGCCGTGTATGCGGCGCTCGCGGCAGGCTTGACTTGCGACTTTCGCTTTACACGCTCCCGGCAATACAGAGGGAAGTCCCGATGGCCTTGAACCGCCAGATCATCACGGCACTCAATCGTGATGGCACCGACATGCTCGGCATGACGAATGTCGCGCTGAAGCAGGCCGACGAAAGCATCGTATCCGGGTCGTTGCTCACGGTCGAGAGCAATCACTTCTGCGTTCTCAAGTCGCGCGGTGCCGTGCTGCAAGTGTATGAGACCGGTCAATATACTTTGGTCACCCCGGACAAGCCGCTGATCGGTTCTTTCGTGCAGGGCTTCTGGGGCGGCAGTTCGCCGTGGCAATACGAAGTCATCTACATCAACCGGGCCAAGCTGCTGGTCCGCAGCGAAGGCGTCGCCACCAGTGCCGAGATGGCGGAGGTCGCGTATCAGGTCGATTACTACATCCATGTCGATACGCCGGACGCAGCGCTGAAACTGATCACCCACATGCCGTTCAGCGGCATCGTTATCGATACCAACGAAATCGCCGCGTATGCCGGGCCCGCCATCGAGCAGGCGATCAACCAGGTCGTCCAGGTCACCAAACTGGAAGCCATCAACGAGCATATCGGCGAACTGCGGGAGGTCGTGAAGGACCACCTGTCCAGCTTCCTCGCGATCTATGGCATCATGCTGAACGACCTGAAGATCCTCGTATTGCCGAAGGATCCGAGGATGCGGGAACTGATTTCGTTGCAGGCGATCGGTCTCTCGCCGATAGAGGCGGTGCGGTATTACCTGGCGCTGCGCATGGCCGACCGGGGCCTGATTCGGCGCCTAACGCGGCAGCGGGGGTTCCGTTCAGCATCGGCGGTCAGGCGCTTGGCACCTACCCCGTGGACCTGACGCCGCCGAAGCCGGGCGCCTGACCGTGTCCGGATCGCTGTTCTACGACGCCCCAAAACTGGACCAGATCGCGATCAATCTGTTCTACGGCTGGGGCTACAATTTCTATCGCCTGGAGAATCAGCTTCGCGCCGACGACCTGATGATCCGCGAGAAGGCCGGGTTCCTGCTCGGCCAATCGAGCGCGATGCTGGAGGCTGAACAGAGCGCGTACCGCCGCACCCACCTTCCCGCGCCGTCCCGTGCCCAACCGCTGCCGCCGCCCGAGGCGGTGGAAGCGGCGCGGGCGCTCGAAGACCTGTCCACCACAATCGGCTCGCTGGAGGGCACGATCCGCGCCTTGCCGGTGCCGGAAACCGACCGCATGACCCAGCGCTACCGGCAGGAGGCACCGACGCTGGCGGCGTTGGCGGACTGCGACCAGCGGCTGATCGGCTTGGCCGGGGCGCTGCGCGACACGCTCGATGGACGCGACCACGCCTGGATCCTGGCGAACCGGCCGACGATCCAGGACGCGCTCGGCCTGCTGCAGCGGCAGGTTCGGGAACGCCAGGCGCTGCTGAAGTAATACCAACGGGCGGCGATAGCGACTCTCCGCCTCCGACTCGTCATGGCCCGGCTCGTCCGAGCCACGCCCGCCAGCACCCACCGTGACAGGTGGCCCGGACGAGCCGCATAGGCGCTGACATGAGTTGAATGGCGCACGTTCGTTGCCCTCGTGTCATGGCCGGGCTTGGCCATGACACAAAACCGATCCCGTCAAGTTAATTCATCACCGGCTCGGCAGCCGACCCTCCTGGATGAAACTTTCGCCGGTCGACCCGCCCCAACGGTGCCCCCGCTTCGGTGAGTTTCTGTCTAGCGCCTATGCGGACGAGCCGGGCCATGACCGGGGAGACGGCCTTGACGGGTCGAACTCAAGGACGCCTGGTACAAGGCGGCTACGGATCGATCCGCGCCGTTGCGGTGCCGGCCATGACTTCCTTGCCGTCCTGGTTGACCGTGGATAGCGCGAGGTCGACGTAGTGCTGGCCGCCCTCCTCGCGAATGGCCGTGACGGTCGCGGTAGCGTCCAGGGTGTCACCGGGCCAGACCTGGTTGGTAAAGCGTACGCCGAAACGGGTCAGCGTGCCGTCACCGACGTAGTCCGTCACCACCTTGCCGGTGAGTCCCATGGTCAGCATGCCGTGCGCGAAGATGCTCGGGTAGCCGGCCACCTTGGTGGTGTAGATTTCGTCGTGGTGCAGCGGATTGTAGTCGCCCGATGCGCCGGCATACTGGACGATCTGGGTGCGCGACAGGTTCTCGACCACGCGTTCCTTGCGGGTGTCGCCAATCTTCAGGGCGGATGCTTTCATTGCCATCGGTTCCTCCCCTCAACCCTGGTCCACGGGACGTTCGGTGGTGACGCCGACGCTGCGCACCGTGATCACCAGATCGCCGGCCTGGTCGCGGTATTCGGTGACCCGCTCGCGAAACGTCAGCTTGCCGGCGCGTTTGCTTTCCTTCTCCCAGACCTCGCCCTGGTGCGTCTCCACGGTCAGCACGTCGCCCGGGCGAAGATGCCGGTGGTATTCGTAATGATGCTCCGCGTGCAGGGAGCCGGATGATGCAGGCTTCCCTTCAATCCCGCTCGGCGTCTTGCCGGAGCCGAACCATTTCTGTCCCGGTTTCGGGCGGAGATGATAATCGGGATCGAACTGCGCGACCGCCTGCGGAAACGTGGGCGGAGCAATGATGCCGCCGGCCTCGGTCTGATTCGCCGCCGCCGCGTCGTGATACACGGGATTGGTGTCGCCGATGGCGCGTGCGAACATCATGATGTGGCTCGCTTCGACGGGGAAGGTGATTTTGGCCAACGATTTCCTCCGATTGACTATGCCGGATCAGGTTAGCAGGGTTTCGCGAAGAGGAAACCGGCGGGCGGGCGCGTGAGGCGTCCGCTGCGGCGTCCCGGGGTCCGCGCCGCGCTTGAGGCTGCCGCGATTCCGACGTTCCACGGGCCGCGCGACGCAGGGGACTCAATGCGCTTTCTGCGCGCGCCGGGGTCGCTGCCGCGCGGACGGCGCGTCTATGCCGTCGGCGATATCCATGGGCACCGGGACAGGCTGGCAGCGCTGCACGAGGCGATTGCGGCCGATCTTGCGGCGCGGCCGGCACGTTCCGCCGTGCTGGTGCATCTGGGCGATTACATAGACCAGGGCCCCGACAGTGCCGGTGTGATCGCTTTGCTCGCGGCCGGCCCTTCGGTAGCTGGACGGCCCGTGGTCAACTTGCTGGGCGATCATGAGCGGATGCTGCTGGACGCCTTGTCCGGCGACCGTGCGGCGGCCACGGACTGGCTTTGGGCCGGCGGCCGGGCCGCACTGGCGAGCTGGGGCCTGGACCCCGGACTGCCGCGCGAGGCGTGGCTGTCGGCGTTGCCGCCGGACCACGTGGCCTGGATGCGGAGCCTGGTCCTGACGCATCGGGAGGGCGACTATCTGTTTGTCCACGCCGGCATCCGGCCCGGGGTGAAGCTGGCGGATCAGACGCGGGACGACCTGGTCAGCATCCGGCAGCCATTTCTGACGACCGGGCAGGATTTCGGGGTGGTCGTCGTGCATGGCCACTCAACTGTTCCGTCAGCGCAAATCACGCTAAACCGGATCGGCCTCGATACCGGTGCCGGGATCGGCGGCGCGCTGACCTGCGCGGTATTGGAAGATGACGTTGTCGGGTTCATCGCGGTGTAGAGTACGGCCCGCCGTGCTCAGGCGCATTGCGCCGCATCGCCGACAACACGCACGCGTCCGCGGGTTCGGTCGGAAGCCCCGTCGCGGACCACGATGTCCACATCCAGCCCCAGCGCCGCCAGGCAGCGCAGCAACCGGTCGCTGGAAAATCCGGTCAGCCGGCCGTTCATCAGTGCCGACACTTTCGGCTGGTCGAGGCCGATCAGGGACGCCGCCTGAGCCTGGGTGAGTTCCCGCCGGGTGATGGCGGCGCGGATGTGGGAGGCGAGTTTGGCCTTCGCCAGTTCCTCCTCCGGTTCCGCGACACCGAGATCGGCGAAGACGTTGCCGGAGCCGGGGGTTACCGCGATATCGTCTTCGTGCAGGTCAGCCATTGATCATGATCCTGTTGTGCGCGCTTGAGACGTTGCTCGATCACCGCGATTTCGTGGCGCGGCGTGGCGATGCCGCTTTTTGATTTTTTCTGGAAGGCATGCAGCACGTAGACCGCGCTGTGGAAGCGTACCGTGTAAACCGCCCGATAGGTGTCTCCGTCGTCGTCATCCACAATTTCCAGCACCCCGGCGCCGCCGAAACCGTGTAGCGGCTTGGCCCAGGGCGCCTTGCCGCCGGTCTGCGCCTCCCACAATGCGCCGCCGATGCGCAGGCGGACAGGCTCGGGGAAGGCGCGGACGTCCTGCTTGCTCGATCCGATCCAGCGCACCGGCTTTGGCCGCGGGTCATCGTATGTCGCCATCTGCTTTCACCATGCCATATGTAGCATAACACTCTGGTGGAAGCCAGCGCTTTTTCCGGGCTTTGCGGCCCGCTGCGCCAGCCTCCGTTCACGAATGATAGAGGTGAGAGGTTAACGAAATCCTAACCACGCCGGCCACGCGGCACGGATTTCGGCCGCCGCGGCCGCTTCCGATCACTTTTTCCGCCGGGCAAGACGAGTCCTACTAGGGAGTAGCCTCGCGTTCGCGTATACCGTGCGCAGCACTCCGCGCCCGGCGTCCAAGCCGTCACCCGAACCAAGAAGACCGAACCAATGTCCGAGACAGCAACGCTTGCCAAGACAACGTCACCGGCGAGTGAACATTTCGATGTCCTGATCGTCGGGGCTGGCATTTCCGGCGTTGGGGGTGCCTACCATCTGACGCAGCAGTGCCCCGGGAAGTCCTTCGTCGTGCTTGAAGCGTTGGATCATTACGGCGGGACGTGGTGGACGCATCGCTATCCGGGCATCCGTTCCGACAGCGACCTTCACACCTTCGGCTATCGCTTCAAGCCCTGGACCAGCGCGCCGATCGCGACCGCGGCGGAAATCCTGGCGTATATGGGCGAAGTCATCGCGGAGAACGATCTCGCGCGGCACATCCGGTATCACCACACGATCGTTTCGGCGAATTGGTCGAGCGCCGAGAACCTGTGGACCATCGAGGCCACCCGCACCGACACCGGGGAGGCCGTTCGTATCACCGCCAATTTCCTGTGGATGTGCCAGGGCTATTACCGGCACTCCAAGGGCTATACGCCGCAATGGGACGGGATGGAGACGTTCAAGGGCCGGATCGTTCACCCGCAGACCTGGCCGGAGGATCTGGACTACAAGGGAAAGAACGTCGTGGTCATCGGCTCCGGTGCCACGGCGGCGACGCTGATCCCGGCGATGGCGGCCGATTGCGGTCACATTACGATGCTGCAGCGCTCGCCAACGTATTTCCGCACCGGCCGCAATGCGATCCCGTTGGCCGAGGAATTGCGCGAACTGCAGATCGATGAGACCTGGATCCATGAAATCGTGCGCCGGAAGATCCTGCACGACCAGGACGTGTTCACGCAGCGGTCGTTCACCGAACCCGAGGTGGTGAAGCGGGAACTGCTGTCGCTGGTGCGGGCGGAGCTCGATCCCGATTACGACATCGACACGCATTTCACGCCCGGCTACCGGCCCTGGCGGCAGCGCATCGCGTTTGTTCCGGACGCCGATCTTTTCAAGGGGATCAGGTCCGGGAAGGCGTCGGTGGTGACGGACGAAATCGAGCGGTTCACCGAGACCGGCATCCAACTGAAGTCGGGGAAGTCCTTGCAAGCCGATATCATCATTACCGCCACCGGCTTCAACCTGAACGTTCTGGGCGATATTGCCTTCACTATCGACGGCGAACCGCTGGTGTTCTCCGACACGGTGACGTATCGCGGCATGATGTTCAGCGGTGTGCCGAACATGGCATGGGTGTTCGGTTATTTCCGCGCGAGCTGGACGCTGCGGTCCGACCTGGTCGCAGATTTTGTGTGCCGCCTGCTGAACCACATGCAGGCGAAAGGCGTGTCCCGGGTGACGCCGGCGCTGCGGCCTGAGGACAAGGACATGAAGTTGCTGCCTTGGATCGATACCGAGAACTTCAATCCCGGGTATGTCATGCGCGGCATGCACCTGCTGCCGAAGCGCGGCGACAAGCCGGAGTGGGCGCATACGCAGGATTACTGGGCGGAGAAGGACGAATTGCCGGCGATCGATCTCGACGACGCGGCGTTCGTGTACGGGTGAGCTTATCCGGCGGGCCCTAAGCGGGCCCGTTGCGGGTTGTCGAGAACGCAGAGAAGAACTCTGGCGGCTTTGGCATCGCCGATTCTTCGGCTGAGAAACGAAGTGACGTAGACAAAGGAGATCGTGCCCCCTGCCGTGGTGTAAGAGCCTGCGGCTTCATTACGCTCTCCGGCGGTTTGGCCGGGTCTGTCAGACCGCCATCGCGGGCAGGCTGACGGTTGGATGATTGCTCAACGGCGCCATCGTTTCCAGCGTCATGTAGCGCGCCCTCTGCACCATCCATTCATCGTTCTGTTCCAGCAGGATCGCGCCCACCAGCCGGGTAATCGCCTCCTCGTTGGGGAAGATGCCGACGACATCGGTCCGGCGCTTGACTTCGCCGTTGACCCGTTCAAGCGGATTAGTCGAGTGCAGCTTGGTCCGGTGCGCCGCGGGGAAGTCCATGTAGGCGAGCACATCCGCCTCCGCCTCATCCATGCAGGCCGCCAGTTTAGGCAGCTTGGGGCGGAGTTGATCGGCCACCCTGCGCCACTGCGCCTTGGCCGCCTCGGCGTCCTCCTGAGCGAAGGCGGTGGCAATGAAGGCCGAGGCGACACCGCGCCCCTGGCGCCCGGCATGGGCGAGCAGGTTGCGCATGGTGTGCACCCGGCAGCGCTGCCAGGTCGCGTTCAGCACCTTGGCGATGGCCGCCTTCAGCCCCTCATGTGCGTCCGAGATCACCAGCTTGACCCCGCGCAGGCCTCGCCGGGCGAGGCTGCGCAGGAACTCCGTCCAGAAGGTCTCGGCCTCGGAGGCGCCGATCGCCATGCCGAGGATTTCGCGCCGCCCGTCGCTGTTGACGCCGACGGCGATGATGACGGCGACCGAGACGATGCGTCCGGCGCGGCGGACTTTCACGTAGGTGGCGTTCGAGCCAGAGATACGGCCAATCGCCCTCCAGCGGCCGGTTCAGGAAGGTGTTGACCCGGTCGTCGATTTCGCCGCACAGGCGGCTGACCTGGCTTTTGGAGATACCGCTCATTCCCATGGCTTGCACCAGATCATCGACCGAGCGGGTGGAGACCCCCTGCACGTAGGCCTCCTGGATGACGGCGGTCAGTGCCTTCTCACTCATCCGCCGCGGCTCCAGGAAGCCCGGGAAGTAGCTGCCCTTGCGCAGTTTGGGGATGCGCAGCTCGACCGTGCCCGCGCGGGTTTCCCAGTCGCGTTCACGGTAACCGTTGCGGTGGGTCAGGCGATCGACGCTCCGGCTGCCGTGCGCGGCTCCGGTCAGGGTCTCGACTTCCAGTTCCATCAGGCGTTGCGCGGTAAAGCCGATCATTTCGCGCAGGAAGTCGGTGTCGGCGGTCTTCTCCAGCAGCTCCTTGAGGTCCATGTTGGTCGCGGTCATTGTCGGGTCCTTGGTTCGGGTTGTCTCGCAACCAAACCTTACCGAAGATCCGCAATGGCCGCCGCTGTGGATAAGTGGCCCGCCTGCGCCTGACTCTGGACGGTCGCTCCGGCGGGCCACTTATCCACAGCGGCTCTTACACCACTCGGTGGGACACAACCGACAAAGGACCTGCCGCGCGTTGAAACGTTACCGGCAAAAAGAATTCCAAGCTGGCTTTGAAGGAAGAACAGGCATCCGGCACCGCTTTTCACACATTGACAGAACGAGAAGGGCGAGGGCCACGGAGTTGTTGAATTGGGCTTATCGGGTGGTAGTCAGGCTGCCGAAGTGCTGCCGCCCGGCGTTCGGGTCGCAGAAACGCGCCGCAAGACCGACTGATCCTGCCGTCTCCGCGGCCCTCAGCGGCCCTCGCGCTTCACCGTGGTGAAACGCGGTGGAGCGAAACCCGCTGGCGCGTCCCAACGGGCACGTCATCCAACCCGTCACGTGACAGGAATTTCCCTCAAGCTGTCGGCAACGACCAGCGTCCCGCCGGTCGCCGCCCGAATTTCCTCCACCGTCAGCCCGGGGGCGATTTCCCGCAGGCGAAAGCCCGTTCCCGCTGGCTCGAACAGTCCGTAGTTCGTCGCCACCAGGGTCACCACGCCGCGCGCGGTGACCGGCAGGTCGCAGGCGGCGACCAGCCGCGGACCGCCGTCGCGCGTGATATGTTCCAGAATGATGAACACCCGCTTGGCGCAGGCGGCCAGATCCATGGCGCCGCCGATGCCACCGCCCTTCTGGCCCTTCAGCTTCCAGTTGGCGAAATCGCCGGTCATGGAAACCTGATACGCACCCATGACGGTCGCATCGATCCGTCCGCCGCGGATGACGCCGAAGCTGTCGGCGTGATGGACCACCGCCGCGCCCGGCTTCAGCGTCACGTTCTGTCCGCCCGCATTCACCAGGTTCAGGTCTTCCTCGCCCTCCGCCGCGACACCGCCGTAGCCGATGACACCGTTCTCGGAATGATACGTGATGTCGCGATCGCCGATATCGGTGTTGGAGCACATCGTCGGAATGCCGACCCCGAGATTGACGATCCAGCCGTCCTGGAATTCGCGCGCGACGCGATCCGCCATCTGCTGGCGGCTCAGTCCTTTCACCGGGGTTTCTCCTGGCGTTTGGCGGGCCAAAGCCCGTCAGGCGCGGGCGGCACCCGCACCATCCGATGCACGTAGATACCGGGCGTATGGACGTCGTCGGGATCGATGGCGCCGATGGGCAGGATCGCCTCGTCGATTTCGGCGATGGTGACGCGGGCCGCGGTGGCCATGACCGGATTGAAGTTGCGCTGGGACCGGTGGAACCGCAAATTGCCGGCGGCATCGGCGGTACGAGCGCGGACAAACGCGTAGTCCAGCGGCAGCGCGTATTCCAGCAGGTATTCCCGTCCGTTGATCCACCTCGTTTCGCGGCCTTCGGCGAGTTCGGTGCCGACCGCCGCGGGGGTGTAGAAGGCGGGGATGCCGGCGCCGGCCGCGCGCATCCGTTCCGCCAGAGTTCCTTGCGGCACCAGTTCGGCCTCGACCTTGCCCGCTTCGTAATATTCAGTGAACGGTAGCACGTCGGTCGGGCGCGTGGCGGCGGTGAAGGCGCAGATCACCTTGGCGACCCGGGCGTTCTCCACCAGCATGCCGATATCCGGCATCCGCGGCTGCAGCGCCCCGCCGGTGGTGTTGGCCACCAGCGTCAGATGCCGCGCGCCCTGCTCGAGCAGCGCCCGGATCAGGTTGAACGGCGTGCCGGGCATGGCGAAACCGCCGAAGCCGATGGTGCTGCCGTTCGGAATGTCCGCGACGGCCTCGGCGAAACTGGCGCGCAGCTTGGTCTTCAGGCGCATGCGTCAGGCGGGCGCGAAGACGTTGTCCGCGGCCGCATCCGCGGAGGATTTCAGCACCGCGGGTGGCCGGGCGAACCGTGGGTCATGGTGCAGCACCGGCATCACCGTGCCGGCGAACAGCCGCATGTTCGTTTCGGCCTCATGGTGCGGCATCCCGCCGAAGGAAAACTCCGTGATAAGGTGGTCGAGTCCGGTCAGCGCCTGCAATTCCTCCAACTTCTGGATGCAATCGTCCGGCGTGCCGACAAGCTGGATGCTGACGTAGAAGTCGGTCGCCTTCGCCCGCTTCGCCGGGTCCTGCAGCTTGGCGTAGGTCTGTCCCACCTTGTCGTAGGACTCGTAGCCTTTGACGGCATTCAGGTGGCCGTCCGAGAAATGATAGTGGTTGTCGATCGAGTCCCACTTCCGCCCGAGGTATTCGATCGCCCGCTCCTCCGCCTCCGCGCGGCTTTCGGCAACCGAAACGTTGGTCAGGATCATGGGCGGCCGCGGCTTGTAGCCCTCGGCGGCGGCGACGGCGTTGAAGCGGTGGATGTCGGCGGCGGCCTTGGGCCACTCGTTCTGCATGATCACCAGCATCGAAAAGCCGAGCCTGGCCATGACCTCAACCGAATCCGGACTGACCGCGGTGCCGTAGAACCGGCGTTCCGGATGCGACACCGGCCGCGGCCGGATCGAGGTTTGCGGGATACGGAAAAACTCGCCGTCGAACGCGAAGCTGTCGCGGGTCAGCGCCAACTGGATGATCTTCGCCGCCTCGATGAAGCGCGGGCGGGCCTCGCCCTGATCGATGCGGAACCCCTCATACTCGACGCTGGCGGCACCGCGGCCGAAGCCGAACACCGTACGGCCGCCGGACAGGACGTCGAGCAGCGCGATTTCCTCCGCCACGCGGATCGGGTCGTGCCAGGGCAGGACGATGACCGCGGTGCCCAGGGTGATCCGCTGCGTCCGGCCGGCGAAATAGCACAACAACTGGCAAGGCGAGGGCGACATGGCGTAGCCGGTAAAGTGGTGCTCCAGCGCGAACAGCGAGTCGAAGCCCAGCGGTTCGGCGAGGTCGCCCAGCGCCAGATGTTCGGAGACGACCGCGGCGTCCGGCCGCCCGGCCTGCGACAGCATATTGAGTGCGAGACCCACCTTCATGGCGGTTTCCTCCCCGTTACCTCCAGGTGTTTCACTCTACCGTCCGGTAGGTGTCAACCCGCGCGACCGAGCCAAAATCACGGCGATTGATCTAAATCAAAGCGGCGCTCGCCCGGTTTGTGACAGACGTACGCCAAACCAGAAAAGAAATTGCAAGGGGACGCCATGAAACTGGGAATGCTGCATTTGTTCGAAAACCCGGCCGGCAAGACCGAGCACGAGGTCATCAAGGAACAGATGGAACTGATGTACGAGGCCGAAAGCCTCGGTTTCGACTCCGTCTGGCCGGCCGAGCACCATTTCTCCGAATACGGCTACTGCGCCTCGCCGCAGTTGTCCCTGGCCGCAGTAGCGGCGAAAACGAAGCGCATCCGCCTCGGCACCGGCGTCGTCGTGCTGCCGTTTCACAACCCGATCCGGGTGGCCGAGGATTTCGCCTTCCTCGACCTGATGTCGGACGGCCGCGTCGATCTGGGCGTCGGCCGCGGCTACCAGCCGATCGAATACAAGGGCTTCGGGCTGGCCGACAAGCAGTCGATCTCGCGCGAAATATTCGATGAGGCGATCAATCTGGTCCGCCAGTGCTGGACCGAGGAGCGCGTCACCTTCAAGGGCAAGCACTATCAGGTCGAGGACCTGTATGTCCGCCCGAAGCCGCTGCAACAGCCGCATCCGCCGATATACATGGCGTGCCTGTCGGCCGAGACGTTCCGTCTGGCCGGGCGCTACGGCTTCAACGTGCTGATGTCCGGCGCCTTCGGCCTGTCGGCGGAGGGTGCCAAGATCGGCGTCGCCGACTACCGCGCCGGACGGCGGGAAGCCGGGCTTGATCCCGCGGGCGGCAAGGTCGCATTGCTGCTGAAGGTGTATACCGGCGACACGATGGACGGCGCCCGCCGGGACTACTCCGGCCCATGCACGTGGTACTACCGCACGATCGCAAAATACGTGGCTCCGCCACCGGGTCAGGCGGCGATCAAGAGCTACGAACTTTATAGCGCGACGCGCAGCTCAGCGGAGACGTTGAACTTCGAGGATCTTGCCAACAGCCCGCTGATGGTCTGCGGCGACGTCGATCATTGCGTGGAAAAACTGACCAGATTGAGGGTCGAATACGGCTTCGACGAACTGCTGTGCTGGACCCGCATCGGCGGCCTGGAAAACCGCAAGGTGCTGCGCTCGATGGAACTCATGAGCGGGCTGGTGATGCCGCGCGTGCGGCGTGATACCGCACTCGCGGCGTAACCCTGTCATTCTATTTCGGCTGCGTCGCCGGCACCGCTGGTGTCACGACGATCGACCCGGGCTGGAAGATGACCTGTGGGGGAGCCGCGGGGGCCGGCTCACGGCGTCCCAGGTAGTTGCCCAGCGCCGCTCCCGCGGCGACCAGGGCCGCGGCGGAGACCACCGCCTGAAGCAGGAACTTCCGCGACTCCCAAACCATGTCCGAACGCATTTTCTCGATGTTTATCGCCATTTGATCCATCCTGCGCTGATACTCTTCGCGCTGCTCTTCGTCCGTCAAAGGCATCGACGTATTTCGTTCATGTTGTGAAGTTCCGCGGACGCGTCAACCGGGCCCTCGGGCTGGCTCCGTCGGCGATGCCGGTCCTGCCCGCCGCCTCAGCACGCGATTTGCGAGCCACGCGGCCAAAGCCGCAAGCGGCAGCCACGGCAACGCATAGGCAATCCAGACGATCATCTCGCCAAACGAGCCGATCATGGTCTGCACGAACTGGTTTAACGCCACACGGACCGGCGACAGATCGACCGCACCCGCCTGCTGGATCAGCCCGTTATACGACACATCCACCATCACCGTGTCGGTAATGGTCCGCAGGTAGTCGCGTTGCGCCGTCTCGCTCTCGATCGTGCCCTGCACGTCGGCCAGTTGCTTCTCCACCGCCACCAGATCGGCCACACCGGTGCCGGCCTGCTTCAGCATCGCCGACAGCCGGTCGCGCAACGCAATCTGCGCGTCGAGGCGCTTCTCGATGTCCAGCAGCGGAATCGTCTTGTCTTCCGCCGTCTCGGCACGGCTCACCAGCCGCGCCGGAGGCGCGATCACCGCGTCGGCGAACGCCTGATACTTGTCGGGCGCGATCCGAACCGAAAACCCGCCCTGCACCGACCCGTCCCGCAAACGGTCGAGCCGCGAGTTCAGCACCGAGCACCCCGCGGCGATGCACTGCGACAGGACTTTCTGCTGCGTCGCCTCCACCGCGTTTCCCGGCAACTCGACGACGAAGTTTACGGAGTAGGCGATCCGCCGGCTGGTGGCATCGGGCGCCCCAGCCGCCATTGCCATGGCGCGCATCATCGGCGGCGCGGCCATCGGCATCGGCTGAACCTCTCGCTTGCAGGCGGCAAGCGCGAGGACGGAAGCGGCGATTATCGTGCATAAGCGGGCCGGATGACGCATGCGGGCGGGCCTCTTTCCGGCTGGTCCGATCCGTCATGGCCGGAGCCCGGCCATGACATATTGCAGGAAATCTAGCCGTTCGGAGACCTGTTGTCACTTTCTAACATTCCGGGCGGTTGCCCGGCCCCCGGCCTCCGCGCATGATCAGCCCGTATACCAGGCAAGGAACCCGCCCCATGATGTCCCTGCGTCCGATCGGGATCCTCCACACCCCCTGGCGAACCATCGCCGAGTGCCCGAGGAACGGCCGCCAGCCCGATCCCGCGCCAGCCTGCACGGCGCACGTGTTCCCCGAGTTTCTCGACGGCCTGCAAGACCTCGACGGCTTCTCCCACCTGATCCTGTTGTACTGGCTCAGCTACGCGACACCGCCGCAAGCGATCTTCTCACCACCGTTCGATCCCCGGCCGCGCGGCATATTCTCCACCCGGGCACCGTTCCGGCCCAATCCCATCGGCCTGTCCGTCGTGGCGTTCGACGGCTTCGATGGCCCTGACTGCCTGAAGGTGCGGTATCTCGATTGCCTCGACGGCAGCGAACTGCTCGACATCAAGCCCTATCTGCAGACGACCGACAGCGAGCCGGACGCCACGATGGGGTGGCTCGAACCGCACGCCACCCGCAATCGCAACACCACTACCTGAACAGCACCGCGACCTTGGTCAGCGTGATCCAGACGCCCCACAGGATCGGAATGTCCACCGCCAGCCAGGCCGCGATGGACGCCGGGCTGACCATCGGCGTGCGGGAGGTCTGCTTCAGCACCGTGCCATGCGCATGGCCCTGGACGGCGGCGACTTCCTCGGGCGACATGAACCACTTATGCGGCACCGGGCGCACCAGCAGGTTGGCGATCAGCCCGATCACCAGCAATCCCGCCAGCAGATACAGCGTCACGTCATAGACCGACGAGCGGGGCACACCGGCCGAAATCGCCGCCTCCCGCATATAGGAGACCAGCACCGGCCCGATAATCCCGGCGGTGGACCACGCCGTCAGCAGCCGCCCATGGATCGCGCCCACGAACTGCACGCCGAACAGATCGGCCAGATACGCCGGCACGGTCGCGAACCCGCCGCCATACATAGACAGGATCACGCAGAAGAACCCGACGAACAGCACCATGCTGCCGTGGTGCGCCGCCCACGGGGCCGCCGCGTACATCGCGATGCCCAGCAGGAAGAAAACGAAATACGTCACTTTGCGGCCGATATGGTCCGACACCGAGGCCCAGAAGAACCGCCCGCCGATATTGAACAGCGACAGCAGCCCGGCGAACCCGGCCGCGATCACCGCCACCGAGGCGCGCTGGCTCTCGGCCAACGCCGTGAACGAAATGTCGGGATGGCCGATCAGCGAACCGCCGAAGATCTCCTGAAGCATCGGCGAGGCCATGCTCAGCACGCCGATGCCGGCCGAGACGTTCATGCACAGCACCACCCAGACGCACCAGAACGCCAACGTCTTGTGCGCGTCGCGCAGATGCACCTGGCCATGCGTGATCATCGCCTTCAAATTCGGCTCCGGCGGCGTCCAGCCGGCCGGCTGCCATCCGGGCGGCGGCACGCGATAGCCAAACGCGCCCCCCATCATGAACACGAGATAGATCAGCCCCAGCACGACGAAGGTCTGCCAGACGCCGCCCGATTCCGGGCCGCGGAAATGCTGCATCAGCAACTGCGCCAGCGGCGCGCCGATCATCGCACCTCCGCCGAAGCCCATGATGGCCATGCCGGTGGCCATGCCGCGCCGGTCCGGAAACCATTTTATCAACGTCGAGACCGGCGAGATATACCCCAGCCCCAGGCCGATGCCGCCGAGCACCCCGGTGCCGAGCCAGAGAATCCACAACTGATGGGTGATGATGCCGACCGCGCCAATCAGCAGCCCGCCGGACCAGCACAGCGCCGCGACGAAGCCCGCCTTGCGCGGCCCGGCCCGCTCCAGCCAGCCGCCCCACAGCGCGGCGGCGACGCCGAGGAAGAAGATAAACAGCGTGAAAACCCAGTTCAGATCCGCCACCAGCCAGTCGCAGCTCGTGGTAAACAGGGCGTTCAGGATGGTCGATCCGGCCGGACAGGCCAGCGGCTTGGTCCCGCCGATGGCACGCGACAGCGGCAGCCAGAAGACGCTGAAGCCATAGGCCATGCCGATGCACAAATGGATCGCCAGCGCCGCGGGAGGCACCAGCCAGCGGTTGAAATCCACCTCAGCAACGATGCGCTCCCGGTCCAACAGGCCGGCTGCGGTTTTTTTCCCGCCGATGCGGGTCGTGTCGGCACCCATGGCGTCTCTCCCGGACAGTCTTCGTTATTATAGCAGGCAAGCCGAAGTGCAATCAGACACCCGTCACCATCGCCATGGCCCGGTTCGTCCGGGCCAGCCCTTCAGCACCCTGCCGCGACGGGTGGCCCGGACGGACCGGGCCATGGCGATGGTATGGGCCCGATGGGTTAAACTCAAATTGTATTGGTGTGAGTTCCCAACCGCTCGACGGCTGCCCGCACGGGGGGATCAAGCTGGATCGAGCCCGCGGCGAGCTGGGCAGCGATAGTCTGCCGCATCCGCGGGTCCCAGTATTTCCGCAGGTGATCTTCGATTGAATCGACCGCCGTTTCAGTCTTCTGCGACTGGAAGAAACGTCCGATCTGGTTGGCCATGTAGGCCAGTTTGTCATGCGACATGGGAGGCTCTCCGCGTACTGATCCGGTCAGGAAAGGTGAACACTTCGAACCCGTCCGGCCGCGCCACGCCGATGAGTGTGATGCCGGCGGCGGCGGCCACATCGACCGCGAGCGACGTTGGCGCCGAGATCGCGACGATCACCGGGGCACGCAAGGTCGCCGCCTTTTGCACCATCTCGACCGAGACCCGGCTGGACAGCAGCAGCAACCCGTCCGCCGCCGGCACATCCAGCCGGGCCAGCGCGCCGGACAGCTTGTCGAGCGCATTGTGGCGTCCAACGTCCTCGCGCAGTGCCACCAGACCCCGGGCGGGATTCCAGAACGCCGCGGCGTGGACGGCACGGGTCGTCCTGTTCAGCGTCTGCGCCGCCGGCATGGCCTGCATCGCGGCCTGGATCATCTCGGGGGTGAAGGTTCCGCCGGCCGGGACAGGCGGCGCCGGCCGGATCGCGGCGGCGAGGCTGTCCATGCCGCACAGGCCGCATCCGCTCGGCCCCGTGAGGCGCCGCTGCCGCCGTGTCAGCGCGTCCAGCCGCTCCGGTGGCAGGTCCATGCGGCATTCGATGCCGTCCGGCACGGAGATGATCTCGAGGGCGAGGATGTCGGACGCGTGGCGGATGATGCCTTCGGACAGGCTGAAGCCGATCGCGAAATCCTCCAGATCGGCTGGCGTGGCCAGCATGACCGCGTGGGTGGCGCGGTTGTAGGTGAGGGCGACGGGGGTTTCCCGCGGGATGGTGCGGGTGCCCTCGGAGGCGCTGTCGCCGCGGTAGACGACGCGCGGGACGGAGACCGAGGGGTCAGGCATGGGGGCGCCAAAGTGTCATCATGGAGCGCCTTTGCCCAATCGTCATGGCCGGGCATGGTCCCCTCATCGTCATGGCCGGGCATGGTCCCCTCGTCGTCATGGCCCGGCTTGTCCGGGCCACCTGTCGCGGCACGTGCTCGCGGGGGTGGCCCGGGCAAGCCGGGCCATGACGATGAGGGGGAGCGGCGGTAAGGAACGTGCCCCCTCATTCATCCGCCGCCACCGCTTCGATACGCCGGCTTTCCACCGCATGGGCATGGTAGGCTATCTGCCATTCGCTCGGTCCGTTACAGGGCGAGATCTGCACCGCTGTGACCTTATACTCCGGACAATTGGTCGCCCAGTCCGAGTAGTCCGTCGTTACCACGTTGGCCTGCGTCACCGCATGATGGAACGTCGTGTAGACCACCCCCGGCGCCACCCGTTCGGTCAGCGACGCACGCAGCGTCGTCTCGCCCGCCCGGCTGCGCAGGTTCACCCAGTCGCCGTCCCGCACCCCGCGCTCCGCCGCGTCATGCGGGTGGATTTCCAGCAGATCCTCCGGGTGCCACGCCACATTCCCGGTCCGCCGGGTCTGCGCTCCGACGTTGTACTGCGACAGTATCCGCCCGGTAGTCAGCAGCAGCGGGAACCGAGGTCCGACCTTCTCATCCGTCGGCACGTATTCGGTAATGACGAAGTTCCCCTTGCCGCGCACGAAATGATCGATGTGCATGATCGGCGTGCCGTCCGGAGCGGCGTCGTTACACGGCCACTGCATCGCCCCCTGATCGATCTTCTCATACGACACCCCGGCAAATGTCGGCGTGGTCCGCGCGATCTCGTCCATGATCTCCGCCGGACTGGTGTAGTCCATCCTGTAGCCCATGGCGTTGGAGATCGCCTGCGTCGCCTCCCAGTCCCCCAGCCCGGCGCGCGGCGCCATCACCTTGCGCACGCGATTGATCCGCCGCTCGGCGTTGATGAACGTGCCGTCCTTCTCCAGGAACGTCGCCCCCGGCAGGAAGACATGCGCGAAGTTGGCGGTCTCGTTCAGGAACAGGTCGTGCACCACGACGCATTCCATTGCCCGCAGCCCGGCGGTGACGTGCTTCGTATCCGGGTCGGAGTGCGCGATATCCTCGCCCTGGATGTAAATCCCGAGGAACTGCCCCTGCACCGCGGCATCCAGCATATTGGGGATGCGCAGCCCCGGCTCGGGGTCCAGCTTCACGCCCCACTCCGCTTCATATATCGCCCGCACCTTCGGATCGCTCACGTGGCGGTAGCCGGGCAGTTCGTGCGGGAAGCTGCCCATGTCGCAACTGCCCTGCACGTTGTTCTGGCCGCGCAGAGGGTTCACACCGACGCCGCGCCGCCCGACGTTCCCCGTCGCCATCGCCAGGTTGGCGATCGCCATCACGGCGGTGCTGCCCTGACTGTGCTCGGTCACGCCCAGCCCGTAGTAGATCGCTCCGTTCCCGCCGGTCGCGAACAGCCGCGCCGCGCTGCGCACCAGGTGCGCGGGCACATGAGTCATCGCTTCGGTCGCCTCCGGGCTGTGCCGCCGATCGGCTACGAACGCCGCCCAGTCGGCGAATGCCTCGGTGTCGCAGCGCTCCGCCACGAACGCCTGATCGACCAGTCCTTCGGTGACGATCACGTGCGCCAGAGCGGTCAGCACGGCGACGTTGGTCCCCGGGCGCAGCGCCAGATGGAACGACGCCTCCACATGCGGCGTGCGCACCAGATCGATCCGCCGCGGATCGATGACGATCAGCTTGGCGCCCTGCCGCAACCGCTTCTTCATCCGCGAGCCGAACACCGGATGGCCGTCGGTCGGATTTGCACCGATGACGATCATCACGTCGGTGTCTTCGACGCTGTCGAAGTCCTGCGTGCCCGCCGAGGTGCCGAACGTCTTGCCCAGCCCGTATCCCGTCGGTGAATGGCACACCCGGGCACAGGTATCGGTGTTGTTGTTGCCGAAGGCGGTGCGGGTCAGCTTCTGCACCAGATAAGATTCCTCGGCCGTGCAGCGCGAGGAGGTGATCACCCCGATGGCGTCCTTCCCCGCCTTCGCCTGGATACGTTTGAATTCCGAAGCCACCCGGGCGATCGCCTCGTCCCAGCTTACCTTCCGCCACGGGTCGGTGATCTTCTCGCGGATCATCGGGCTGAGGATACGGTCCGGATGGTTGGCGTAGCCCCAGGCGAAGCGGCCCTTGACGCAGGAATGCCCGTGATTCGCCCGGCCATCCTTCCACGGCACCATGCGGATGACCTGGTCGCCCCGCATCTCCGCCTTGAAGCTGCAGCCGACGCCGCAATAGGCGCAGGTGGTGACGACGGAGTGCTCCGGCTGGCCGTACTCGACCACCGACTTGTCCATCAGCGTCGCCGTCGGGCAGGCCTGCACGCACGCGCCGCAGGAGACGCATTCGCTGGTCAGGAACGGTTCGTCCATTCCGGCCGCGACCTTGGAGTTGAACCCGCGGCCCTGGATAGTCAGCGCGAAGGTGCCCTGCACCTCCTCGCACGCCCGCACGCAGCGGGAACAGACGATGCACTTCGAGGCATCGAAGTTGAAATACGGATTCGACCCGTCTGTGACGGCCGACAGATGATTCGCGCCCTCATACCCATAACGGACGTCGCGCAAGCCAACCTCCCCGGCCGCGTCCTGCAATTCGCAATTGCCGTTGGCGGAACAGGTCAGGCAGTCGAGCGGATGGTCCGAGATATACAGCTCCATCACGCCGCGCCGCAGTTTCCGCAGCTTGTCGCTGACGGTGCGAACCTTCATCCCCGGAGCGACCGGCGTGGTGCAGGAGGCCGGGGTGCCGCCGCGGCCCTCGATCTCCACCAGGCACAGGCGGCAACTGCCGAAGCTTTCCAGCATGTCGGTGGCGCAGAGCTTCGGGATCTTGATCCCGGCTTCCATCGAGGCGCGCATCACCGACGTGCCCTCCGGCACCGTCACCGAGTGGCCGTCCACCATCAGCGTCACCATGGTCGCGCTGGTCACGGGCGGCGTCCCGTAGTCGATCTCCTGGAGCATTGGCATCAGGGGAGTCTCCTTCTATGCAGCGGCCAGACGCTCAACGCGCCGGAAGTCTTCAGGGAAGAAGTTCATCGCGCTCAGCACCGGGTACGGGATGAAACCCCCCAGCGCGCACAAGGATCCAAACTTCATGGTGTGGCAGAGGTCGCGCAGCAGCTCCAGATTGGCATCAACGTCCCGGCCGGCGAGGATCTTGTCCACCGTCTCCACCCCGCGCACCGAGCCGATGCGGCACGGCGTGCACTTGCCGCAGGACTCCGCGACGCAGAACTCCATGGCGAAGCGTGCCTGGCGCGCCATGTCGACCGTATCGTCGAACACCACCACGCCGCCGTGGCCGATCAGCCCCTCCTTCGCGGCGAAGGCTTCGTAGTCGAATGGGGTGTCGAACAGCGAGGGCGGGAAATAAGCGCCGAGCGGACCGCCGACCTGGACGGCGCGCACGGGACGGCCGGACAGGGTGCCCCCGCCGATGTCGTAGACCAGTTCGCCGAGTGTGACGCCGAAACCCGCCTCGAACAGCCCGGCATACTTCAAATTCCCCGCCAACTGAATGGGCATGGTGCCGCGCGAGCGTCCCATGCCGATGGCCTGGTACGCCTCGGCCCCGTCGGTCAGGATCGACGGCAGGGACGTCAGCGTGACCAGGTTGTTGATCACGGTCGGGCAACCGAACAGCCCCTTATGCGCGGGCAGCGGAGGCTTGGCGCGCACCTGTCCGCGCTTGCCCTCCAGGCTTTCGAGCAGCGCGGTCTCCTCGCCGCAGACATAGGCACCCGCGCCGGCCCGCTGCTCGATGTCGAAATCCGCGCCGAGGATTCCGGCCTGCCGGGCGATGCCCAGCGCCCGGTTGAAGGTTGCTATGGCGTGCGGGTATTCCGACCGTGTGTAGACGTATCCCCGCGACGCGCCGACGGCGAGGCCGGCGATCGCCATGCCTTCGATCAGCGCGAACGGGTCGCCCTCCATCAGCATCCTGTCGGCATAGGTGCCGGAATCGCCCTCGTCGGCATTGCAGACGATGTATTTGCGGTCGCCCTTGGTCTCCGCCACGGTCTTCCACTTGACGCCAGTCGGGAACCCGGCGCCGCCACGGCCGCGCAGGCCGGATGCCAGGACGGTTTCGACGATGGCGGCGGGATCCATCGCGCTAGCCTTGGCCAGTCCGGCCAATCCGCCATAGGCACGGTAGTCATCCAGCGACAGCGGATCGATGATGCCGCAGCGGGCGAAAGTCAGGCGGGTTTGCCGCGCCAGGAACGGGATCTCCTCGGGTGCCCCAAGCCGCAGAGGCCGCGCGGTACCTTGCAACAGCCCGTCCGCGAGCAGTGCCGGCACATCGGCCGCCTCGACCGGACCATAGGCAATCCGGCCCGCGGCCGTTTCCACCTCGATCATCGGTTCCAGCCAGAACAGCCCGCGCGAGCCGGTGCGCACCACGTCCGCGTGCCCGGCCAGTGCCGCCGCAACCGCGTCCGCGCCCATGGCCAGGGCGGCCGCGTCGCGCGGGACGAAGACCCGGGTCACGTCAGCGTCTCCAGCATCCGGTCCACCCGCGCTTCATTCAACCGGCCGACCGGCTGGCCGTCGAGCAAGGCGGAGGGGCCGGTGGCGCAAAGGCCGAGGCAGAACACCGGTTCCAGCGTCACCGCGCCGTCACGCGAGGTTTCGTGCCAATCGACCGCCAGAGCGGAGCGCAGATGCGCGGCGACGGCCTCGGCCCCCACCGCCTGGCAGGCTTCGGCGCGGCAAACGCGCAGCATATGCCGCCCGGGCGGCTTGCGGTGAAAATCATGATAGAAAGTCACGATCCCATGTACCTCGGCACGGGTCAGATTCAGAGCCGCCGCGATCAGCGGTTCGGCCGCAAGCGGAACGCAACCGAAAGCGCCTTGCAGATCGTGCAGCATCGGCAGGGCCGCGCCGGGCGTCGCCGCGTGCACCGCAATGATGCCGCGGGCACGGTCCTCATCCCAGGCCTCGAAATCGGCCATCGCATCCTCCCGAAGCGGACATGACTTTTGTTATCGGGAGATTCAAAGCCATACCGGCGAGTAAATGCAACAAGCTCAAACCATATGTCGATAGAAAATTTCTATCGCTGCAGCGTCCCCTCATCCTGCATGAGCAAAAGCAACGCCCGCCGCAGCCGCATGATCCCGCCGCGCGTCTGGCCGTGCTCGCACATCCGCTGCCCTTCCGCCGAAAGGTCGGCAACCTCGTGCGGCAGCGGCGTCGAGGCCAGTTGCACCCGGCTTTGCACCCGGTCCTCCAGATAGACGCAATATTCCGGCGTGTCGGTGGTTACTTCCATCGGTGCAGGATCACGCGCCTGTTGCGCTTCCACCGCTCGCCCGGACCCGGCGATCCATGCGCCGGGAGCCATGACCAGACAGGCAATCAACATCAGGCGCGCACGCGACATGACATATCCAATGCCACATCCAGGGTCGCCCTGTCCTGGGTATCACATGAATTCGCGGTTAGCTCGACCCGCCCCGTGGCGCGGTTCGATTTCCTCCGGAATCGGCAGCACCAGAACCGCCCGCAAGCCGGGTGCGTTGTCCTCCAGCCGCAGTTCCCCGCTGTGCAACTGCGCCACCGCCGCCACCAGCGACAGCCCAAGGCCCGACCCCGGCGTGCTGCGCGCGAACTCGCCGCGATAGAAACGGGCGGTCGCCTTGCCGCGCTCCGATTCCGGGATGCCCGGTCCCTGGTCGCTGACGGCGATCACCACCGCCCGTCCGGCCGAGGCGTCCAGGCGCACGGTCTTGCCGGGCGGAGAGAACTTCACCGCGTTGTCGAGCAGATTGGCCACCGCCTGCTGGATCAGGGCCTTGTCGCCATAGGCCGGAAGCTCCCGCGGCGTTTCGACGACCAGCGAGATGCCATGCTCCTCCGCCAGCGCGCCGTAGAGTTCGACGACTTCCGCCAGCATCGGCGACAGATCGATGCGGGCGAAGGATGATCGGCGCGATCCCGCCTCGATCTCGGAAATGCGCAGCAGCGCCTGGAACACCCCGACGATGCCGTCCAGGTCCATCGTGGCGCGCTCGATCGCGGCGCGCAGATCGTCCGCCGTCTCGGCGTGGATCGCCGCGTCCTCCAGCCGGGTGCGCGCCCGGGTTATCGGCGTCCGCAGGTCATGCGCAATCGAATTCGACACCTGCCGCACGCCGTCCATCAGCCGGGTAATGCGGTCCAGCATGTCGTTGATGACTTCGGCGACCTGGTCGAACTCGTCGCCGCGTCCGGTCAGCCGCACCCGCTTGGCCAGGTCGCCGGCGGCAATGGCGGAGGTGGTGGCCGAAATATTCGCGAGCGTGCGGCGAAACAGATTGCGTACCACCAACGCGCCGATGCTCGCCATCAGTACGACGACGAGAACGGCCCAGAGCAGCGCATCGGTCAGCAGGCCACGCAACTGCGCCCGCACCTGGACGTCGCGGCCAATCAGCAGGTGAAACCCGCCTGGAAGGTCGTATCGCTGCACGTTGGCCAGGGAGCGCATGCCCGCCCGCATCACCGGAAGCTCATACAACGAACCGGCGGTCGTGACCTTGGCCGGCCAGCGCTCGAGGTTGCCGGCCACGCGATGCATGGACCGGTCCGCCAGGAAGTAAATCGCGTCGTCGTCGATATTCTGCGCGAGGCGGTCTTCGATGGTCACGATCAGCGAGGACAGGCCGCCCTCCGCCCAGCGTTCCGACAGGCCCTGGGCATCGGCGTTGATCGCGGCCTCCGTCTGGCGGTCGAGCAGTCCGGCCGTCGCCCACCATAGGAAGACGGCAAGCGCCGTCGCGCTGAGCCCCAGAAGCAGCGCGTAAATCGCACCGAAGCGAAATCCGGCGGACCTGAACAGGCCCCGGTCGATCATGTCCCCACCATGACCGCGGGATACTACGGCTGCTCGGCTCGCAACATGTAGCCGGCATTACGAACCGTATGGATCAGGCCCGTGGGGAACGGTTTGTCCACCTTCTGGCGCAAACGGGACACATGCACGTCGATGACGTTGGTCTGCGGATCGAAGTGGTAGTCCCACACGCCCTCCAGCAGCATCGTCCGGGTCACCACCTGGCCGGCGTGGCGCATCAGGTATTCCAGCAGCCGGAACTCCCGCGGCTGCAGGTCGATCTTCTGCCCGGCGCGCTTCACCTGCCGCGACAGCAGATCGAGTTCGAGGTCTTCCACCACCAGCTTGGTCACCGGACCCTCGCCCTTGCCGCGGCGGTTCAGCGCCTCCACCCTTGCCAGCAGTTCGGCGAAGGCGAACGGCTTGGTCAGGTAGTCGTCGCTGCCGGCCTTCAGGCCTTTCACCCGGTCGTCCACTTCGGCCATGGCCGACAGGATCAGCACCGGCACGGTGTTTTGCTGGCCGCGCAGAGTCTCCAGGATTTTCAGCCCGTCGATGCCGCCGGGCAGCATGCGGTCCAGGATCACCGCGTCGAAGCTCTCGCTGGCGGCCATGAACAGCCCGTCGCGGCCGTTGTCGGCGTGTTCCACCACATGACCGGCCTCGCGCAACCCGCGCACCACGAAGCCTGCGACGTCCTTGTCATCCTCGACCACCAGGATGCGCATTCAGTTCCTCCTCAGCCTGCTTGTTGTTCCGTCGGCCGGCGGCCGACATTGACAGAAATATCCATCTCGCGCCCCTGGCGGCGGATCGTGACGCGCACGCTGTTGCCGGGCGCCACCCCGGCGACGGCGCGAATCAGCCCGCGCGAACTGTCGATGTGATCGCCGTTGATGGCAATGACCACGTCGCCCGGCCTTATCCCGGATTTCCCCGCCGGTCCGTTGCGGTCCAGGCTGGCGATCGTCACGCCGTCGTCGCGGTCGTCTACCGAGACCCCCAGCCAGCCGCGTTCGATCGACCCCTTGGCGAGAAGCTGGGCGACGATCCGGTTCACCGCCTCGCTGGGGATGGCGAAGCCGATGCCGACCGAGGCGCCGGTGGGCGAGACGATGACCGAACTGACGCCGATGACCTGGCCTTCCATGTTGAACACCGGTCCGCCGGAGTTGCCCGGATTGATCGGCGCGTCCAATTGCAGGAAGTTGTCGAACGGCCCGGACCCCAAATCGCGGCCCTCGGCCGAGATGATGCCGACCGACACCGATCCGCCCAGTCCGAATGGATTGCCGGCCGCCAGGATCCAGTCGCCGACCTCGGCACGGCGGGAATCGCCCCAGGGGACGCTGGGGAGGGACTCGGCGGTATGCACCTTGATCACCGCCACGTCGGTCAGTTCGTCGCGGCCCAGCACGCTGGCCGGGAGTTGCCGGCCGTCGGTCAGCGAGACGACGATCTTGTCGGCGTGATCGACGACATGATTGTTCGTCACGATGATGCCGGAGGGATCGATGATGAAGCCCGAACCGGCGCCGGCCACCTGTTCGTGGCGGTTGCCGAACTTGCGCTTGAACTCCCGCCCCAACGGCGTGTCGCGCAATTCAGGGGGCAGTTCGCTGAGCATCTCGCCGCCGGAGACGGTCTCGGTGACCGCGATGTTGACGACCGCCGGCAGGACCTTCTTGACCAGCGGCGCCAGGCTGTCCGGCGCGGCGCGCGCCAGGGCATCCTGCGGGCCGCAATCGGAGACCAGCAGTCCCACTGCGAGAATGAGCCCCCGCGAGGCGTGCCGCCAGGACGAGCGGAGGTGTGTATCAAAATGCATAATGGTGGGCCGTCTCCGGTGAACAGAGGCTATCAGTAACCAGATGGCACGTGACCAGGGTTGTAACAAGAATTCCGTGGGATCAGTTTTCAGTTGGTTCCGCACCGTTTTCGGGCCAGCGATGCTTCGGATAGCGCCCGCGCATGTCGCGGCGCGCATCCGCCCAGGCGCCTTTCCAGAACCTCTCCAGGTCCGCCGTCACCGCGATCGGCCGCCCGGCCGGGGACAGCAGCGCCAGCCGCAGCGGGATTCGGCCGGCCGCGAGCTTCGGAGTCGTGGCCATGCCGTAGAACGCCTGGGCCTTGGCCGAGGCCAGCGGCGGTGCCTCGGCATAGTCGATCGCGGCGCGTCCCCCCGGTAGCGACACATGTGTCGGCAGGTCGCGGTCCAAACGCGCGGCGAGGTCCCAAGGCATGGTGCCGCGCAGGATGGCGTGCAGGTCGAGCTTTTGCAGGTCGGACAGGCGGGTGATGCCGGCGAGATACGGGGTCAGCCACTGTTGCGCCGTCGTTTTCAGCGCGGCGTCGGTCAGGTCGGGCCAGCCGACTTCGGGTTCGATTCCGCGCATCAGCGCGACGCGCGCCTGAAGCTGGCGGGCGGCGTCGGTCCAGGGCAGCGGGCGCAGGTCCTGGCTGGCGGCCGCGGCGGCCAGCAGGTCCGCGATCTGCCCGGGCTCCGCCGTTTCAGTCCGGTCGGACAGGATCAGCGTGCCCAACCGCCGGCGTCGGCGGCACAGGACGGTGCCAGTGACCGGGTCGAAGCCGGATTCCACCTGCTCCGTCACCCGGGCGGCAAGCGACGGCGGCAGGGAGTCCGCGTCGAGCGTCGCGGCCAGCGTGATGCGGGAGGATGCCTTCAGTTCGAGCGAAGCCGCCACCAGCAATGCTTCCTTGGCGAGCGGGTCGGTTGGCGGCATCCGCGCGCTGCCGCCGGCGGACAGACGGAACGAGCCGGGTTCGCCCCGCCGCTGGGCGATGCGGTCCGGAAAGGCGGCGGCGAGCAACGGCCCCGGGTCGCCGGCCGGTCGGGTGTCGCGAGGCACGTTCATGCGGCGCCGATACTGCCCGGCGGCCTGCCGTATCCGCGACAGCGCGCCCCGATCGGCGTTGGGGTCGCCATAAGCGATGGCGGCGAGGCGGGTAGCGATGTCGGCCGGGGCGTCGCGCGAGCGCAGCGGATCGCGTTCCTCGAGCAGCGCCGCGATGTCGGCGGCAAGCGCGGCGGTGGGCGCGTCGCCAGCCGCCAGCATCATGGCGGCGAGGCGGGGATGCGAGCCGATGCGGGCCATGTCCCGGCCGGCTTGGGTGATGCGGTCCTGCGGGTCCAGCGCGCCGAGGTCTTTCAGCAGCGCCGCCGCCGCGGCCAACGCTCCGGCCGGCGGCCGATCCTGAAAGCGCAGTTCGGCCGGGGACGTGCCCCAGGCGGCACATTCGAGCACGAGGCCCGATAGCTCGGCTTCGAGAATTTCCGGCCGGTCGTAGGCTGGCAGGCCGCGGTGCATAGCAGGCGACCAGACCCGGATGGCGACGCCCGGGGCTTCCCGGCCGGCGCGGCCGGCGCGTTGATCGGCGGCGGCGCGGGAGATGCGCACCGTGGTCAGCCGGGTCAGGCCGGTGGCGGGGTCAAGGCGCGGGGTGCGGCGCCAGCCTCCGTCCACGACGATGCGAACGCCGGGGACAGTCAGGGATGTCTCGGCGATCGAGGTTGCCAGGACGACCCGGCGGGTTTCGGCCGGGCGGAGGGCGCGGTCCTGCTCGGCCGGCGGCAACTCGCCATGCAGCGGCAGGACCAGGGCGCCGCAGTTGTCCAGCGCGGACTGGGTGCGGCGGATTTCCGCCATGCCGGGGAGGAAGGCGAGGATGTCGCCCTGGTGTGTGGCCAGCGCGGATTTTATGGCGCGGGCGACGGCGTCGGACAGGTCGCGGATGTGGGGGATGTCGGTCTTCGAGTGCTCGACAGTGACGGGGTATTGGCGGCCGGCGCTTTCGATCACCTCGGCGTCCATCAGGCCGGACAGCCGGGCGCCGTCGGCAGTGGCGGACATGGCGAGCAGCCGCAGGTCCGGCCGCAGCATGCGCTGCAAGTCGAGGCACAAGGCGAGGCCGAGGTCGGATTCCAGCGAACGCTCGTGGATTTCGTCCAGTATCACGGCGGCGACGCTGTCCAGGCCGGGGTCGGATTGCAGGCGGCGGAGCAGCAGGCCCTCGGTGATAACCTCGACGCGGGTTTCGGCGGAGCCGGCGCCGTCGAGGCGGGTGCGGTAGCCGATTGTCTTCCCCACGGGTTCGTCACGCAGGAAGGCCATGCGGCTGGCGGCGGCCCGGGTGGCGAGGCGGCGCGGTTCCAGCATGAGGATGCGGCTGTCGCCTCGCCAGGGGGAGTCGAGCAGAGCGAGCGGCACGAGGGTGGTCTTGCCGGCGCCGGGCGGGGCGACGAGCACGGTGTTGCGGCCGGCGTTCAGCGCGGCATGCAGGGCGGGGAGCGCTTCGGTAACGGGGAGGTCTGGGGGCACGGTGGAAGGACATAGAGGGTTGGCGGCGCGCCGTCATGGGTTGGGCCGGTTCGGCGATTTGCGCGGCAAGATTTGGATGGCGCCTGACTTCGATGAGACGCCGGACGACATCATCGACGCGGTAGAGGGCGATACTCAGGCTGCCCTTTGATGGCCCAGCGCCCTGAGCGCGGCCTCCGGTTCCCGTGCCAGGATAGTCATCAATGCCCGCGCGCTCGGGTCCATCGGGGTCCGCCCCTGTTCCCAGTTCTGCAACGTCGCAACGGGGACGTGGATGGCGTCGGCGAACCGCCGTTGCGACATGCCGAGGCGCTTGCGGATCATCGCGGGCGAGATGATGTCTTCCTCGCGGACCGACTCGTCCGGATCGTAGCCGTCCTCGATCATATGCCGCCGGACATCGTCCTCGGTGGTTGCATCGATTTTGGCGAGATCGACGTCCGGCTTGCCAGCCAGGATCTCAGCCAGCGTCATTCCCGATTTTGCCATTGCCTGAAGTCCCGTCCACTCGCCTTCCACGCGCTGATGATCCAACGTAATCCAGGACGGTCGGTATAGATCACCACGTAAACGCGGCCATCGATTTCACCGATCGCCCTGATACGCTCCTCACCGTAGTCCTTCCGCCGATCGATCGCTTCAACCGTTGGCCCCGCAAAAATCCTCGCGGCATACTCGAAGCCGAAGCCTCGCTCCCGCCGCGTCCTTTCGCTCTTTGTGGGATCCCAACCGAACTCCACGGTTTTAATCTAACGCAAGGATTTGTGCGCTACAAGCGGATAGCGTTGGCCTTGCCACTTGCTGCCGGTCATTGAGAAGCGTCAGGCAGGGCTTTCGGTCAGATCCAGGCGGCGTTCGATTCGCTCGATGCGCAAATCGATTCGGTCCACTCGGTGATTCAAGGCAACCAGGTTCTCCTCCACGTTCGTCACACGCACCTTGATATCGGCGAGATCGTCGATGACGCGGTCCAACTTGGCGTCTACCTGATGCATGAACCGCAAAACGATGCTGCCCGGTCCGTCGCTCATCGAACTTCCCCTACAGGCCAAGGGTCGCCCGGATGCCAAGGTTTTTCAAGGTTTTTGTGGCACGCGATGGTCTGCACGACCACCGGTAGCATCAACCCCCAACCCGCGCCATATTACCGCGAGCACCACCCGGAGCCGCCATGAGTTTCCGCTCCCTCTACCGCCACGGTTTCGCCCGTGTCGCCGCCTGCACCACCCGCACCGCGCTGGCCGATCCGGCCTCGAACGCGGAGACCATCCTGCGCATGGCGCGGGAGTGCGATCGGCAGGCCGTCGCCGTGGCGGTGTTCCCGGAACTCGGGCTGTCCGGATATGCCATCAGCGACCTGCTCCAGCAGGCCACCCTGCTCGACGCCGTGGAAACCGCGATCGCCGCCGTCGCCGCCGGATCAGCCGAGCTGATGCCGTTGCTGTTGATCGGCGCGCCGCTTCGGCATCTGGGGGCGCTTTACAACTGCGCCGTCGTCATCCACCGCGGCGCCATCCTCGGTGTCGTGCCGAAAATCCACCTGCCGAACTACCGCGAGTTCTACGAATCGCGCCACTTCGTCAGCGGCGACGGCACCGACGGCGGCGCCATCACCATCGGCGCGCACACCGCCCCGTTCGGCCCCGACCTGCTGTTCGAGGCCTCCGACATCCCCGGCCTGACCGTCCACGCCGAAATCTGCGAGGACGTCTGGGTCCCCAACCCGCCCAGCGGCGAGGCGGCAGTTGCCGGCGCCACCGTGCTGGCGAACCTGTCCGCCAGCAACATCACCATCGGCAAGGCGGAGACACGCCGCCTGCTGTGCCGCTCCCAATCCGCCCGCTGCCTCGCCGCGTATTTGTACGCCGCGGCCGGGGCGGGGGAATCGACCACCGACCTCGCCTGGGACGGCCAGGCGTCCGTCTTCGAGAACGGCAACACTTTGGCCGAGACCGAACGGTTTCCGGTGGAGGATCAGGCGGCCATCGCCGACATCGATCTCGACATGCTGGCGCAGGAACGCTTGCAGATGGGTTCGTTCGACACCAATCGCCGCCGCCATGCGCGCCCGTTTCGCCGCGTAGGCTTCACGGTGAATGCCCCCGCGGGTGACGTCGGCTTCCGCCGCCGGGTCGAGCGGTTTCCGTTCGTGCCGGCCGACGTGTCCCGGTTGGAGCAGGACTGTTACGAAGCCTACAACATCCAGGTGTCCGGCCTGGCGCAGCGGCTGCGGGCGACTGGCCTGAAGAAAGTGGTCATCGGCATTTCCGGCGGGTTGGATTCCACCCAGGCGCTGCTGGTCTGCGCGCAGGCGTTCGATCTGCTCGGACTGCCGCGGGATGGTATCCTCGCCTATACCATGCCCGGCTTCGCGACATCCGATCATACCAAGTCGAATGCCTGGAGGCTGATGCGGTCGCTCGGCGCGACGGCAGCGGAACTGGACATCCGGCCCGCGGCGAAACAGATGCTGGCCGATCTGGGGCACCCGTATGCAGCCGGGGAGTCGGTGTATGACATTACGTTCGAGAATGTGCAGGCCGGATTGCGCACCGACTACCTGTTCCGGCTGGCCAACCACCTCGGCGGCATCGTCATCGGCACCGGCGACCTCTCGGAACTCGCGCTTGGCTGGTGCACCTACGGAGTCGGCGACCAGATGGCGCATTACAATGTCAATGCCGGCGTGCCGAAGACCCTGATCCAGCACCTGATCCGCTGGATCATCGGCAGCAAACGTTTCGCTGATGACGTTCTGGAGACTTTGGACGCGATCCTGTCGACGGAAATCTCCCCCGAACTGGTCCCGGTCGCCGAGGGCGAAATACCGCAAAGCACGGAAGCCAAGATCGGCCCCTACGCGCTGCAGGACTTCACCCTGTTCCACATTCTCCGTTACGGCTACGTGCCGTCGAAGATTGCTTTCCTGGCTCTGCACGCCTGGGAAGATCCGGAGAAAGGCGCCTGGCCGCCGCATTTCGACGACGACCGCCGGATCGGCTACGACCTGAAGCAAATCCGGCACTGGATGCAGGTCTTCCTGACCCGCTTCTTTGCCTTCAGCCAGTTCAAACGCAGTGCCATGCCGAACGGCCCGAAAGTCTCCGCCGGAGGATCGCTGTCGCCGCGCGGCGACTGGCGGGCGCCATCCGACGGCAACGCTGCCGCGTGGCTCGCGGAACTTGAACGCAACGTTCCGCTCGAATGAGCAACTTGCATTGGGTCTATCTTATTGCCGCAGGGTTGCTCGGCGGTTCGATGAATGCGGTCGCCGGCGGCGGCTCGTTCGTAACGTTCCCGGCGCTGGTCCTGGCCGGACTGCCGCCGATCGCGGCGAATGCGACCAGCACCGTGGCGCTGTTCCCCGGAACGCTGGCGAGCACCTGGGCTTACCGCAAGGACCTCGCCGGCGTTGCCGGCATCAGCCTGCGCCTGCTGCTGGCGATCAGCCTCGCGGGCGGTCTGGTCGGAGCGGTGCTGCTGCTGGTGACGCCCGGGGCGGCGTTCGACCAGGTAATTCCATGGCTGTTGCTGCTGGCGACGCTGACCTTCGCCGGCGGCCACCGATTGAGCGCCTGGATGCGGCGGCATGTTCGCATCGACCGGGTCCCGCTGTTGGTCATCCAGTTCATCCTCGGCGTCTACGGCGGTTATTTCGGCGGCGCCGTCGGCCTGATGACGCTGGCGGTATGGTCGTTACTGGACACAATCGACCTGAACGCGATGGCCCCCGCCCGGACCCTGCTGGTCAGCGCCGCCAACGGCATGGCGGTGTTGTGCTTCGCGGTTGCCGGAGCGGTGTGGTGGCAGGAGGGCCTCGCGATGATGGCCTCCACCATCGCCGGCGGATATTACGGCGCCCGGTTCGCACGGAAGCTGCCGCCATCGGCGCTGCGCATCTTCGTGGTGCTGCTGAGTGCCGCGGTCACCATCGGGTTCTTCCTGAAGGCTTACTGACGGCGGCCCGGCACCTTCTCGGCGTGTCATGGCCGGCCCTGTGCCGGCCATCCACGGCCTTGCCGCCACCGGCACCGCAAGTCGTCGATGCCGGCCCAAGCCAATTGGGAATCAGGACAAGGCGGTCGCGGAGAAAAAACCTGGCTGACCCGGCACACTATCACCACCATGGCTGGATGTGTCCCACCCATCCGCACTTTAACGGCGGTGCGAAGATGGCCGGGACACGCCCGGCCACGACGTTTCAGGAAGCCGTCTCCCCGAATTGGTCGTTCGCGGGCCTTGCCTTACAAAGCCGCGAGGATCGCCTCGGCTTTGCTGACCTCGAACCCGCCGGGAGCCTCGACCCCTAGATGGGTCACTTTCCCGTCGTCCGCGACCAAGGCGTAGCGCTGGCTGCGCCACCCCATGCCACGCGCGTTCAGGTCGAGTTCGAGTCCGATAGCCTTGGCGAACGCGGCGGCTCCGTCGGCCAGCATCAGGATCTTGTCTCCCGTCCCCTGGTCCTTGCCCCATGCGCCCATGACGAACGCGTCGTTGACGGCGATGCAGGCGATCGTATCGACGCCCTTCGCCTTCAGGTCATCAGCATGTTGGATGAAACCCGGCAGATGCTTGGCGCTGCATGTCGGCGTGAATGCGCCGGGAACCGCGAACAGCACCACCTTCTTTCCCTTGAAAATCTCGTCTGTCGAGATCTCCTTCGGACCGTCCGCGGTCGCAACCATCAGTTTCATGGACGGAATTGTATCACCGACCTTGATCGTCATCGACTTCCTGCTCCCCGAGAGGGTTTCATAAATGTCTGCCCGAAGGCGTGACAGGCCCCGATTCCTAGCCGTCCGCGTGAGCGAAGTCACCCCCGGGGGTCGCCCCGGTGTATAGAGGCGGCGCTTCAGCGTTGGTCAGGTTGGTTCATGAGCTTCGATCCTGTACACAGTCTCCGGCATCGTGGGTGCCGCCTGCTTCATCGCGGCCTATTTCGGCACTCTGCAAGGATGGCTCGACCCGGCCGGCTGGCGGTTTCCGGCGGTCAACCTGCTGGGTGCGTCCCTGGTGCTGGTGTCGTTGATGGATGCGTGGAACCTGCCGTCGGTCGTGCTCGAGCTGTTCTGGGCAGCGATCAGCGTTTACGGCCTCGCGCGTAGCCTGAGGGGGTAGCATCGCAGGGCCGGGGGAACCCAGGCGCTGGCTCAGCCTGTCCGGCGCCGGCACGGCTCAGCGAATGTCCCTCAGCCATGCCGTTCCGATGGAAATGAAACGTCCATGGGCAAGCGGACGTCCATGAAAATGAGCTGTCGAAACTCCATTAAATCGCTGCGTAGTCCCAATATTCGGATTCGCAACCAGGAAGCAAACGAACGGCGCGGACGATGAACGAAACAAGACGCTTCACCACCAAATATTTTCGTTTCATAAAATTTCGTGGTAGTTCTGACCCACTTCCGATGTTTACATCGCTTGGCCTATGATGTTACGATATAGTTAGATACCTGGCTCGGGCAACGGCCGGATATTTGGTTCGTGTAACAGCCGTGCAGGGACGTCGGTGACCGAGCGTTTGTATGCCTGCCGGCATGCAACGGCTTGCATCGGCGCTATCTGCCCGGCGACAAAAGTCGAGGCAGCGGAAAGTGGCCAGGACTATTCCCAATCGGACATGCGTTGGCACTTCATACCGGGCTGCGCGGATTTTTGTTCTAACGGCCGTTCTGTATGCCTCCCCCGTCGCAGCCGCGACGATATCGCCGCAAGCAGGTCCGATCAAAAAAGACGCCGCCGAAATCTGGGTCGTACCACTGCTAAGCCTCGCAGTCTCAAGCGTGGCGACCACCGATCCCGATTGGTTCATCGGCGGCCTTCCACCGGCAAATCCCGTTGCGGAGTCATCCCAGACGCTACAGGGGGATATGAACCTTCCGGCTGAGGTTATGCCGGTCATGCCGGTCACGCCACGCGAAACGCTCGAACGACCGCCCGCGAATTCCAGCCCCGCCGCCTCGACCCCCCTGTCTGCAACCCCACTGCAAATGCCGGCTGTGCTGTTGCTGGCGGCTGCCGCCGCCTCGCTTGGTGTCATCGTGGCATTTTCTCCGCAAAGCACCCCGGGTCGCCGCATGTTAAACTGGTTTGACGCCAAAGCGCTGGGCGTGCGCCGGATCGTTGACGTCCAGGACGTTGATCCGGCGGATCTTTTGACGCCTGCCGACGTGCACAACCGCGGATGGTCGGTGGAGTTGATGATCGAGGTTCTGGGGCCACCAGACTACGCAATCGTCGACCCGATAGGTCGCGGCCCTCCACTTGTTTTCGTCTCCCGTCGCCGTGTCGAGGCACTCGAAAGTGACGAGGCGCTTCAGCAGGAACTGCTCCAGCTGGACGACCTCACCGAGTTGACGCTGCGCAAGTGGGTGAAGCTGCGCGAGGGCTATGTCACTTATGCCGAGGCGCCGCTCTACGGAAGCGAACCGCGTCGCTGATTTTGCGGTTGCACCGCGTGTCTCAGGCCCTCGGCGGCGTGCCGAGGCGACGACAGCGTGGCGACATGCGCACCGGCTGCCCTATACTCCGAGCCGCCACGGCGATTCGGCCGCTTGGAACGGAGTCTCCCGCGCCGGATGTTCGCTGAAACCACGCTCAACGATCCCGCCGAGGTGCTCCGCCGGGTGTTTGGCTTCCCCGGCTTTCGCGGCCAGCAGGAACCGGCGGTGCATCACGTCGTCGGCGGCGGCGATGCGCTGGTGCTGATGCCGACCGGCGGGGGGAAAAGCATCTGCTATCAGGTGCCGGCGCTCTGCCGCCCGGGCACCGCGGTGATCGTCTCGCCGCTGATCGCGCTGATGGACGACCAGGTGGCCGCGCTACGCCAGGTCGGGGTCAATGCCGGCGCCCTGCACTCGGAGGTGCGTCCGGACGAGGCGCGGCTGATCGGCCGCGATCTGTTCGAGGGGCAGCTCGACCTGCTGTATGTCTCGCCCGAGCGGCTGCTGGGCTACGGCACACCCGAGCGCCTGATGCACGTGCGGCTGGCGCTGCTCGCAATCGACGAGGCGCACTGCGTATCGCAATGGGGCCACGAATTCCGCCCGGAGTTCCGCGAACTGTCCCGGCTGGCGGACCTGTTCCCCGGCGTGCCGCGGATCGCCCTGACCGCGACGGCGGATCCGCGGACGCAGCAGGACATTCTGGCGGCGCTGCGCATGGAGGGGGCGAAAGTATTCGTCTCCAGCTTCCACCGCCCCAACCTGCGACTGTCGGCGGAGCCGAAGGTCGGCGAGACCGCCCAGCTTCTGGAATTTCTGAAATCGCACCGGGGATCGTGCGGCATCGTCTATTGCGGCAGCCGTGCCAAGACCGAGCGGGTGGCGGCAAAACTGTCCGAGAAAGGCTTTCCGGCGCTGCCGTTCCATGCCGGCCTGGACCCTGAGCTCAAGCGGGAAGCGCTGATGCGGTTCCGCTCCGGCGAGCCGCTGGTCGTGGTCGCCACCATCGCCTTCGGCATGGGAATCGATCGGCCGGACGTGCGCTTCGTCGTGCATCTCGATATGCCGGACAGTCCGGAAGCCTATTACCAGCAGATCGGACGCGCCGGGCGCGACGGCGATCCGTCGGATACGCTGTTGCTGTATGGCGGCCAGGACGTGGCCCAGGCGCGCCACTGGCTGGCGCAATCCGCGGCACCCGAGGCCCGCAAGCGGGTGATGCGGACGAAGCTGGAGGAAATGGTCGCGCTGACCGAGGCGGTGACCTGCCGCACCAAGTCCCTGCTGGGGTGTTTCGGCGAGGCTCTGCCGTGCGACTGCGGCCACTGCGACAATTGCGAGGCGCCCCCGGTGACGGTGGATGCTTCGACCGAGGCGCAGATGGTGCTGTCGGCGGTGTATCGAACCGATCAGATATTCGGCGCGGCGCATATCGTGGCTGTGCTGCGCGGAGAGAAGACTGAAGGCGTGCTGAAGCACGGGCACGACCGGTTGCGCACCTTCGGGGTGGGTGCGGCTCATAACGGCACATACTGGCGCGGGCTGATCCGGCAGTTGATCGCGCTGCGGGCGCTGGATGTGGATACCGAGGGGCACGGCGGCCTGTTCCTGGTGCAGGAGGAGGCTCGGCCGATCCTGCGCGGGGAAGCGAAGGTCATCCTGCGGCAGGACCGTCCGGCGGCGGTTCGGGCGGAGCGGGTCGCGCGCGCGGCTCCGGTTGCGGCTCCGGTAGCCGCGCCGGCGGGTCAGTCGGACACGCTGTATGAGGCGCTGCGGCTCTGGCGGCTGGCCGAGGCAAAGGGCCAGGGGATCCCGCCCTACGTCATTTTCCACGACTCCGTGCTGCGGGACATCGCGGCGATGCGGCCGGTGACGCTGGATGAACTGGCAAGCATCAAGGGCGTAGGGGCTTCGAAGCTGGAGCGATACGGCCAGCTTGTGCTAGGCGTGCTGGCGGCACAACTGCCCGAGGGCTTGGCCAAGCGAGGGTAAGGCGCCGCCCAAAAATTACGCTTCAGGAAGGCGGCTTCCTAAAGCGTCAGGCTGGCTCGTCCAAGCCGCCTGTCGCGGCACCGTGCGGAGGGGGTGGCCCGGACAAGCCGGGCCATGACGGAAGGGGGAGGACACCCCCGGGATTCGCTTATTCTTAGGCGTCGCCTGACAGCACCGGTTTGACCGCCGCCGTCAATCCACCGGCAAATTACTGAGCGGCATCATCCAGACCACGTAATGCGCACCGCCCATCGGCACCAACACCGACTTGTCGATGTCGTCCATGAACGTCAGCTCGTCCAGCATCTCCTCAAGCTGGAAGTCGTCGTAGACCGCTTCATCCAAATCCTTGCGGTAATCGATCGCCAGCGTGCCCGGGTTGATCCGCATAGCCAGGACGCGATGCGGCGCCTGGCCGATCTCGGCCGCGCCGCCGAGCAGAATCGCCGGATCGTCCGGCGGTCCGTCCTCATCCAGTTCGGACGGCCACCGTGACGCGGGCAAACTGACTGGCATCGCATGGTCTCCCTTCGGGGTTAGCCCGGGTAGATCTGAACGCTGCGGGCGACGGTGTCCGCCACATGCTCCTTGGTGATCACGCCGAGCACCTGCTCGGTCCCGCCTTCCGCGCTGACCACAATCGCCATGGAGGCCTTGCGGTTCCACATCGAGGTGATGACGTCGAACGCGACCTCCGCCTGCCGCACGATGATGAAATTCGTGTTCATCAGGTCGCCGAGCCGCACGTCTCCCGCCGCGACCCCCAGCGTGCGGCGCAGGTCGGTGTTCACCCGCACGCCGCCGACGACCATGCCATCACGGGTCACGACCACGTGGCGCAGGCCGCCCTGCGCCGCGGCCAGGTTCAGGAAGGCCGAGAACGGCGTGCTTTCCTCCAGCACCAGCACGTCCTGCTCCATGATTTCGCTCGCCTTGCGCACCAGGAACATGTTGGCGTGCAGCGCCTTGGGGATCGGATGGCCGCGGCGGGTCAGCTTCATCGTGTAGATGTTCTCGACCGACAGCTTCCGCCGCACGCCGAGCGCCAGCGCGACCGCCAGGATCATCGGCAGGACGATGTTGTAGTCGAGCGTCATCTCAAAGATCATCGTCACCGCGGTCATCGCCGCGCCGGTGCCGCCGCCGACCATGGCGCCCATGCCGACCATGGCGAAGGCGGGGAGGCTGACCGGCGCGCCGGGATATACCGCCTGCACGCCCGCCGCGAACGCCGAACCGAGCGCCGCGCCCATGAACAGCGACGGCGAGAAGATGCCTCCGGATGACCCCGACCCGAGGCTGATCGACGTCGCCAGCAACTTGGAGCCGAACAGGATCAGCAGGAACAGCGGCAGCGTGACCTGGCCTTGCAGCATCGACTGGATCGCCGCGTAGCCGACGCCTTCGATGTAGTAGTGCCCCGAGGTCACCCAGAACCCGTACATCCCGGCGCCCACCAGCAGCATGCCTAGGATGTGCCGCGGATAGCGCCAGGGGATCAGGTCGAACCCGTCCTCCATCAGGTGCAGCCCGCGGATGAACCCTGCCGCCGCGATGCCGGCCAGCACGCCCAGGACGCCATACAGCAGGAGCGTCACCAGCGCGTTGAGATCGTTCGGTATCGGCGCCAGGTTTGCCGGCACGCTGAACGCCGGCTGGGAGCCGAAGAACAGCCGCCCGATGAACGTCGCGGTGCCGGTCGCGACCGCAACGGGCAGGAAGGTGTTGACGCTGATCTCGGGCAGCATCAGCTCGGTCGCGAACAGCACCCCGCCGATGGGTGTGTTGAAGGTGGCCGCGATCCCCGCCCCTGCCCCGGCCGCGACCAGGGTGATGCGCTGCCCGGGTTGCATCCGGATCACCTGCCCCAGCGTCGAGCCCAGCGCCGAACCGATCTGGATGATGGGCCCCTCGCGCCCCACGGCGGCGCCGGTCCCGATGGCGATGGCGGACGCCAGTGATTTCACAACGGCAACGATCGGCCGGATCATGCCTTGCTTGTAGTAGATCGCGTCCATCACCTCCGGCACGCCGTGCCCCTTCGCCTCCGGCGCGAAGGTCGAGACCAGCCAGGTAACCAGGATGCCGCCGATGACCGGCACCAGGATGATGTAGGGACCCCATGGATTAAACGGGGTGAACAGGCTGGAGTCGTACGTCCACGAGTACCGGCCGAGGAAGAACGCGTTGTGCACCAGCCCGATCAGGTCGCGGAACCCGACGGCGCCGAAACCGGTTATGATCCCGACGATCATCGCCAGCATCGAGAGCGGCAGCAAACGGATTCGCCGCGCGGTGATCTCCGCCGGTTCGGTCGCCGCTTGCGGCGCCCGGGTGGAGGTCGCGACAGTCGGGTTCTCATCGACCGCGGGTGGTGGCGAGTCGTCAGGCATCAGCGGCGGGCCTTTGGTGATGTGCGTTCGCGCACCGTAAGCAACGCGGGCGGGACGGTCCAGTTTGCCGGGATGCGCAGACTCGGCGGCGGCTGCTAGGATCGGGACATGCCCCACGCCGATTTCGTCCATTTGCGCACCCATTCCGCCTACTCGCTCAGCGAGGGCGCGATTCGGCCCGACAAGATCGCTACCCTGGCGAAGGCCGACAAGATGCCGGCCGCAGCGATCACCGACACCGGCAACCTGTTCGGCGCGCTGGAATTTTCGCAGTATTGTGCTGGCAAGGGCATCCAGCCGATCGTCGGCTGCCAGGTGTCGCTGACTCGGGCGGACAATCCGCGGCTGCCGCCCGACCCGATGGTGCTGCTGGCGCAGGACGCGGCCGGCATGGCCAATCTGCAGCGCCTGTCGTCGTTCGGCTTCCTGGAAACCGACCCGTCGCTGAAGCCGCAACTGCCGTTCGAGCGGATCGCCGGGCACGCCGCCGGCCTGCTGCTGCTGACCGGCGGCACCACCGGTGCCATCGGCCGCCTGCTGGCCGAGGGCCAGAAGCCGGAAGCCGAACGCCTGCTGGACGCTTTATCCGAGGCATTCGCCGGCCGTACCATCCAGGAACTGCACCGCCACGGCCTGCCGGTCGAAGCCGCCATCGAACCGGGCCTGATCTCCCTGGCCGACGCCCGAGGCATCCCGCTGGTCGCCACCAACGACTGCTACTTCGCCACGCCCGACATGCACGAGGCGCACGACGCCCTGCTGTGCATCGCCGAGGGCCGCACCCTGTCCGAACCGGACCGCCGCCGGGTGACGCCGGAGCACTGGTTCAAGCCTGCCGCCATGATGCGGACGCTGTTCGCCGATTTGCCGGAGGCCTGCGACAACACGCTGGCCATCGCCCGCCGCTGCGCCGCCATGGCGGAGACGCACAAGCCGCTGCTGCCGGTGTGCCCGAAAGTGCGCCCCGGCGCCTCGGAAGAGGAAACCGTCCGCGCTATGGCGGTGGAGGGGCTGGAACGCCGGATGGACGCCCTCGGCGCCGACGCCGCTATGCGGGCGGTGTATGCCCAGCGGCTCGAATACGAACTGGGCGTCATCGCCTCGATGGGGTTTTCCGGCTACTTCCTGATCGTTGCCGACTTCATTCAATGGTCCAAGGCGCAGGGCATTCCGGTCGGCCCCGGCCGCGGATCGGGCGCTGGATCGGTTGCCGCCTGGGCGCTGACCATCACCGACCTCGACCCGTTGCGCTTCAACCTGCTGTTCGAGCGGTTCCTCAATCCGGAACGCGTGTCGATGCCCGACTTCGACATCGACTTCTGCCAGGAGGGCCGCGACCGGGTTATCGACTACGTACGCAATGAATATGGCGGCGACCGGGTGGCGCAGATCATTACATTCGGAAAACTCCAGGCCCGCGCCGCGGTGCGCGACGTCGGCCGCGTGCTCGGGATGTCGTTCGGACACGTCAATAAAGTTGCCGAGCTGATCCCGAACAATCCGGCCAAGCCGGTGACGTTGCAGCAGGCGGTGGATGGCGAGCCGAAGCTACAGGCCATGCGCACCGAGGACGAAGCCATCGGCCGGCTGATGGAAATCGCGCTGCGGGTGGAGGGTCTGTATCGCCACGCCTCCACCCACGCCGCCGGCGTCGTCATCGGCGATCGGCCTTTGGTCGAAATGGTGCCGCTGTATCGCGATCCGAAGTCCGATTTCCTGGTCACGCAGTATTCGATGAAGTATGTCGAGCAGGCGGGACTGGTGAAGTTCGACTTCCTCGGACTGACGACGCTGACCATCCTGCGGCGCGCCGAGAATTTCCTGAAGGGGCTGGACATCCCGTTCGATCTGGAACGCCTGCCGCTGGACGATGTGCGCACCTACGAGATGCTGCAGAAGGGCGATGCCGGCGGGGTGTTCCAGTTGGAAGGCCAGGGCATGCGGGATTGCCTGCGGCAGATGAAGCCCGACCGGTTCGAGGACCTGATCGCAGCGGTGGCACTGTACCGCCCCGGCCCGATGGCGAACATCCCCGATTACTGCCGGCGCAAGCACGGCGAGAAGTGGGAGCCGCCGCATCCGGAACTGGCGGAAATCCTCGGCGAGACCTATGGCATCATGGTCTACCAGGAACAGGTGATGCAGATCGCCCAGAAGATGGCGGGCTATTCGCTGGGCGGCGCGGATCTGCTGCGGCGGGCGATGGGCAAGAAGATCGCCGCGGAGATGGAAGCGCAACGGGCGATCTTCACCGACGGCGCGATCAAGCGCGGCATCGATCCGGCGAAGGCCAAGGAGGTCTTCGACCTGATGGCCAAGTTCGCCGATTACGGCTTCAACAAATCGCACGCCGCCGCCTATGCGCTGATCGCGTATCAAACGGCGTGGCTGAAGGCGAACCATCCGGAGGTGTTTCTCGCCGCCTGCATGAGCCTCGCGATCAACAACACCGACCGGTTGGCGGCGCTGAAGCAGGATGCGGAGCGCGGTTCAATCAAGATCCTGCCGCCGGACATCAACCGTTCCGGTGCCGATTTCTCGGTCGAGCGGCTGGAGGACGGGCGGCTGGCGATTCGTTACCCATTAGCAGCAGTGAAGAAAGTCGGGTTCTCCGCAATGGAATCCGTAACCGCGGCACGCGGGGACACACCGTTCGCCGATCTCGCGGATTTCGCGGGGCGGGTCGATCCGCGGCAGTTGAATCGCATGCAAATCGAGAACCTCGCCCGCTCGGGTGCGTTCGATCAGCTTGATTCCAACCGCGCGCGCGTCTTCGCGGGCGCCGAAACAATCCTGCGGCGCGCCCAGGCGGATCAGGAGGAAAAGGAAAGCGGCCAGATCGGATTGTTTGGTGGGGCAACAAGCAAGCCGGAGCCGTTGCGCCTGCCGGACGTCCCCGACTGGCCGCCGCTGGAGCGGCTTGCCTTCGAAGCCGAGGCGATCGGCTTTCATCTTACCGCCCATCCGCTCGACGTCTACGCGCAGGCACTGCGCCGCATCGGGGTCACGCAGTCGATCCATGTGGAGGGGCGGGCCCTCGCGGGTGAAAGCCGGGTCAAGCTGGCCGGCACGGTCGTCGCGACCAAGGAACGAATCACCCGCACCGGCAGCCGCATGGCGTGGGTGCGGATTTCCGATGCCGCCGGCTCGGTCGAGGTGACCTGCTTCAGCGAAATCCTGGGACGATCCCGCGACGTGCTGGCGTCGGGATCGAACATCCTGGTCACCGCCGAACTGAAAACCGAGGGCGAGGCCGTGCGCATCACGGCACTGGATATCACGTCGCTGGACAAGGCCGCGGCGGCGGCCGGGGCGTCAATACGCGTGTGGCTACGCGAAACCTCGGCGGTGCCGCATATCCATGACGTGCTTGCCCGCGAAAGCGGCGGCCGCGGCCGGGTAACGCTGGTGCCCCGGATCGGCGCGGAGCAGGATGTGGAGATCGCCCTGCCCGGCGGCTACAACGTCACCCCGCGCCTGGCGCAGGCGCTGAAATCGCTGCCGGGTGTGGATCAGGTGGAGGAAGTATAGCTCCGGATGGACATGCTGCTCGCCTCCATCGCGCGGAAGAAGGCTCGGCTCGATACGCTGCGGCCAGCGTCATCCACCGCCTTGCAGCACCTGCAAAAATACTACGATATCGAACTGACCTACACCTCGAACGCGATCGAAGGCAACACCCTGACGCTGCGGGAAACCGCCGAGGTGATCGAGCACGGCATCACCGTCGGCGGCAAACGCCTGAAGGAGCACCTGGAAGCCGTCGATCATTATGACGCCGTGCTCTGGATGCGCGAAATCGCCGCCGGCACAACGCCGATTGGCGAGGCGGTCATTCGCGAGTTGCATCGGCGGATCGTCGCCCGCAGCGAACCCGCCATCGCCGGCATCTACAGCCCGCACCGGCGGCGGATCGCCCGATCGCCCGCGGTGGTCCCGAACCCGCTGAAGATCCCAGAGCTGATGGACGCGCTCGGCCACTGGATCGAACAGGCCGAGGCGACCCCGGCCGCGACCTTCGAGGCACATTTCCGGCTGATCGCCATTCATCCCTTCAGCGACGGCAACGGCAGAACCGCCCGACTACTGATGAATCTCCTGCTGATCCGCCACGGCTACGTACCCGTCGCCGTGCGGCCGGAGGACCGATTGGCGTATCTCGATGCGCTGGAACACGCTTCGCTGACGGACGATCTGCAACCGTTCCAGACGCTCATGCACCGCCGGTTGGACGACACGTTGACCGGCTACGTGGACGCCTTGACCGGTTCCTGAATGATCGCCGGCTCCGGCATCCGGTCCGGCCCGATATACAGGCTGGGCCAGCGGCGCTTCACCAGCGGGCCTTTCTCGTCATACGCGAGGCAGGTGTTCAGGATCTTCGCGCCGCCGCCCCATTTCTCGGTGATCCGCTTATCCAGCGCGTCGCTGCCGTTCTTTTCCTCGGGCTTGCCCTCCGCCGCCATTTCCCGCCGCGCCCGGGACGGGTTGATGGTCTGGAACGCCGTCGTTGCGATCTGCTGCAGCAGTTCCCGCAAATGGGTACAACCAACCGTTCCGCCAACAAGACGTGTCGCCTCGCGCAGGAAGCCGCCCTTGATCTGTAAACCGGCCAGGCGGGTGAAGTTGGGTGCCGCGGTCGGACACATCACATAGGGCGTCCTGTCGCTGACCGCCTCCACCGCCGTGATGTGCAAATGCTCATCCAGCGTCACGCGTATCCACAGATCATGCAGCGGCTCCCCGGCCTCGATATAGCCGCGGTCGACGTTGGCCATGCCGTAGGTTTTGCAGTCGGTCAGATGGGCCTCGATGTCATACAGGCCGTCAGCCCGGCGATAGCCGTTGATTTCAATGGCCCGCGTGTGCAGGCGCTCGCGCGCGGCGGGCTGGCTTAACGGCATATCTCGGCTCCTCAACGTTCTTGTGCGATGCAACATTTTCGTATGGCAGCCCGCGCGCTGTTTGCCAAGCGCGGCGGCGGCCGCGCGGGCGGCGATCCGCGCCGATCGGCGCACTTCATCGGCCAGGGATGAATTTGACTTAAGCCACTTTCTTCCGACCCGGACAAGAACGCCCCGCCTCATTGTCCATCGGTTATCGGACGACAGCAAAAATCCGTCCCGGCGTTGCGGCTTTTGCGCCTCCGGTTGATCCAGATCATGGGTCACGTGTCAGTGATCAAGGGATGAAGCGTCGCCAGACTTCCGACGTATTCGGTAACCGAGGACTCATGACGGATGAACGCGTTCCAGGACCACTGCCGCCGCTCGCTTGACTCCATCAAGGACCAGGGACGTTACAGAATTTTCACCCCGCTCCAGAAACGGGCGGATGGCTTCCCCTATTATCAGCGCCGCGACGGCTCGCGTGTGCTGGTCTGGTCGTCGAACGACTATATTGCGATGGGCGGCCATCCGGTCGTGGTGAACGCGGCGTGCGAGGCCGCTCAGATGATGGGTGCCGGGGCCGGCGGCACCCGCAACATCAGCGGCACCAGCCCGTTGCACGACGATCTGGAAGCGGAACTGGCCTCCCTGCACGGCAAGCAGGCGGGGCTGCTGTTCACCTCCGGCTTCGTGTCGAACCAGGCGGCGCTGTCGGCCATCTTGAACAGCCTGCCGAACGGGCCGGACCGGCCGTTCCACTGCTTCTCCGACGCCAAGAACCATGCCTCGATGATCGCCGGCATCAAAGGCACGCGCGCCGTCGTCAGCATCTTCCGGCACAACGACGTGGCGCATCTGGAGTCCCTGCTGCGCGCCGCGCCGAAGGATGCGCCGAAGCTGATCGCGTTTGAGTCGGTCTACTCGATGGACGCCGACATCGCCCCCATCGGCGCGATCTGCGACCTGGCGGACAAGTACGACGCCATGACCTACCTGGACGAGGTGCACGCGGTCGGGATGTACGGCCCGCACGGCGGCGGCGTGTCGGAGCGTGACGGGGTCGCCCACCGGCTCGACATCATCGAGGGCACGCTGGCAAAAGCCTTCGGCTGCCATGGCGGCTACGTCACCGGGAATATAGATGTAGTCGATTTCATCCGCTGCACGGCGCCCGGATTCATCTTTACCACGTCTTTGCCGCCGATGACCGTCGCGGCGGCTCTTGCAAGCGTGCGGCATGTGCGGCAGGACCACGCCCGCAGGGCAACGCTGTTCGAGCGGGCCGCGACGCTGAAGGCCCGGTTCGACACTGCCGGCCTGCCGCGGATCGAATCGGTCAGCCACATCGTGCCGCTGCACATCGGGGAGGCCTCGCTTTGCATGGAAGTCAGCCAGCGTCTGCTCAGCGAATTCGGCATGTATGCCACGCCGATCAACTACCCGACCGTGCCGCGCGGCGAGGAACGCCTGCGGTTTACGCCCGGCCCGCTGCACACGGACGCGATGATGGACGAGCTGGTGGACGCCCTGACCAGTATCATCCCGCAGGAGCGGCGGCACGCGGCTTGATCGGGATCGCTCCTCAAGCACCGTCATGGCCCGGCCTCTCCGGGGCAGCCCCGCAGACACCTACCGCTACAGGTGGCCCGGACAAGCCGGGCCGTGACGATCGTGGGACACGGGCATGATCACTGAACTCGGCCACTTCGCACTGATCCTGGCGCTGTTCGTGGCGGTCATCCAATCGACCGTGCCGCTGATCGGCGCCTCGCGGCGCCATCTCGGGTGGATGGCGGTCGGCCGATCCTGCGCGCTGATCGGGTTCGGACTGACCGCGCTGGCGATGCTGTCGCTTATGCATGCCTACGTCACGTCCGACTTCACCGTGATCAACGTCATCCAGAACAGCCACACCGACAAGCCGCTGCTGTATAAGATCACCGGCGTCTGGGGCAACCACGAGGGCTCCATGCTCCTGTGGGTGTTCATGCTATCGCTGTGCGCCGCGGCGGTGGCGACCTTCTCCAGCAACCTGCCGCCTGCGCTGCGGGCGCGCGTGCTGGCGGTGCAGGGGATGATCGCCGTCGGCTTCCTGCTGTTCATCCTGCTGACCTCCAACCCGTTCCTGCGCACCTTCCCGCCGGCTCCGAACGGCCAGGGGTTGAACCCGGTGCTGCAAGACCCCGGTTTGGCGTTCCATCCGCCGTTCCTCTATCTTGGCTATGTCGGCTTCTCCGTCGCCTTCTCCTTCGCAGTCGCCGCCCTGATCGAGGGCCGGGTGGATGCCGCCTGGGCGCGCTGGGTGCGGCCCTGGACTCTGGCGTCTTGGTGCGCGCTGACCATCGGCATCGCCATGGGATCGTGGTGGGCGTACTACACGCTGGGCTGGGGCGGCTGGTGGTTCTGGGATCCGGTCGAGAACGCCTCCTTCATGCCGTGGCTCGTCGGCACCGCGCTGATCCATTCGTCCATCGTCGTGGAGAAGCGCGACACGCTGAAATCCTGGACCATCCTGCTGGCGATCATCACCTTCTCGCTGTCCCTGGTGGGGACGTTCCTGGTGCGCTCCGGCGTGCTGACCTCGGTGCATGCCTTCGCGACCGATCCGGAGCGCGGCATGTTCATCCTGCTGCTGCTGGTCACCGCCATCGGCGGGTCGCTGACGCTGTATGCCATAAGGGCGCCGGCGCTGAAGGGCGGCGGGCTGTTCGCGCCGATGTCGCGTGAGGGCTCGCTGGTGCTGAACAACCTGCTGCTGTCCTGCGGCTGCGCCACCGTATTTATCGGCACGCTGTATCCGCTGTTCCTCGACGCGATGGGCGGCCCGAAGCTATCCGTCGGCTTTCCGTTCTTCAACCGCAGCTTCGTGCCGATGATGGTGCCCATGATCGCCGCTGTCGGTATCGGCCCTATGCTGGCGTGGAAGCGCGGCGATATCCTCGGCGTGCTGCAGCGGCTTTGGGCCGCCTATGTCGCGACGGTTCTGGTTGTGCTGGTGGCTTATTACGTGACCCGGGGCGGTCCGGTCATGGCCGTGCTGGGGCTTGGCCTGGCCGCGTGGCTGTCCACCGCCGTGCTGACCGAACTGGCGGAGCGTGTGCGCCTGTTCCGCATCCCCCCGGGCGACAGCCTGCGCCGCGCGGTCAACCTGCCACGCGCTACCTACGGCATGACCATCGCGCATCTCGGCCTGGCGGTCTCGGTCGCCGGGTTCTCCGCGTCGGCCTTCGACAAGGAGGCGATCGAGATCCTCAAGCCCGGCGCCAGCATCGCCATCGCCGGCTATGAACTGACCCTGGAGCATGTCGACCGGATGCCCGGCCCCAACTATGTCGCCGACGACGCGACCATCCAGGTGACCAGCGGCGGCAAGCCGGTGACCGTGATGCACCCCGAGCGGCGCTATTTCCAGTTGCAGAACCAGACCACCGGCGAGACCGCGATCCGCACCAACCTGCTGGCCGATCTCTATGTCGCGCTGGGCGATGCGGATACCAAGGGCGACTGGACGGTGCGGGTCTACTGGAAACCTCTGGTGCCATGGATTTGGCTTGGCGCCGTGATCATGGCATTCGGCGGCATGGTCAGCCTGAGCGACCGCCGCTGGCGGGTGGGTGTCGCCGCCCGCGCCACGAGGCGGTCTCAGCAAGCGGTGCCGGCGGCAGGCGAGTGAACTATGAAACGCATCTTCTACCTGTTGCCGCTGGCGCTGTTCTTCGTCCTCATCGGCTATTTCCTGATTTCGCTGCGGCCCGGCCATGACACGCATGAACTGCCGTCCGCCATGCTCAACAAGCCGGCGCCGGCATTCGACATTCCCGACCTTGGCGACGACAACAAGCTGTCGCTCGCCGGGCTGAAGGGACATGTCGTCATCGTCAACTTCTTTGCCTCCTGGTGCATGCCCTGCCGGGTCGAGCACCCGCTCCTGATGCGGCTGTCGCAAGAAGATCACCTACCGTTGTACGGTATTGCGTATAAGGACCAACCGGCTGACTCATCCCGCCTGCTCGCCACCTTCGGCGATCCCTTCCGGCAGGTCGGCATGGACCGCGACGGCCGCGTCGGGCTGGATTTCGGCGTGTACGGCGTACCGGAAACCTACGTGATCGACGCCAACGGCGTCATCCGCAAACGCTTCGTCGGTCCGCTCACCGCCGAGACCGCGGAAAAGGAACTGATCCCCTTGCTGAAGCAGCTCGAGCCGTCATCGTGAAGCGGCTGGTCCTCTGTCTGGCGCTGCTGCTGGCCGCCCTGCCCGGCCTCGCGGTCGAGCCGTCCGAACGTCTCGCGGACCCGGCGCTGGAGGCGCGCGCCAGGACCATCAGCGGGGAGCTCCGCTGCCTGGTGTGCCAGAATGAGTTGATCGATGAATCCGGGGCCGATCTGGCGCACGATATCCGGGTGCTGGTTCGAGAGCGGCTGAGTGCCGGCGATACCGACGCCCAGACGATCCAGGCGGTGGTCAATCGCTATGGCGACTTCGTGCTGCTGAAGCCGCCGGTAGAACCCGCCACCTACATTCTGTGGTTCGGGCCGCCCGCGTTGGTCGCGTTCGGGCTGATCGGCACGATGATCTGGCTGCGGCGCCGGCATGCCGCTCCGGCCGAGGTTGCGCCGCTCAGCCCCGAGGAAAGCCGCCGCCTGGATGGATTGCTGAGGGATAACGAGGGTTGATCTTGCCGTTTCTCCTGGCGCTGTTGGCCTTCCTGGCCGTGCTGCCGATTCTGCTGCCGCTGCTGCGCGGCAGCCGGCCGGTCCCGGCGCGGGCCAGCTACGACCAGGCGGTGTACCGCGACCAGTTGCGCGAACTCGACCGCGATATCGCGCGGGGCCTGCTGACGGACACCGATGCTGACGCCGCGCGGCTGGAGATCCAGCGCCGGCTGCTGGCCTCCGAGCAGATCCCGGCCAGGCCCGCGGTGCTGACCCGCAGCCCGATCGCGGCGGCGCTGGTGTTCCTGGTCGTCGCCGCCGGGTCCGTTGGCGGCTACCTTTGGCTGGGCGCGCCGACGGTGCCGGACGAGCCGTTCGACTCTCGCCCCGCGACCGCGAGGACCGATACCAGCGAGCGCGCCGCCCTGGAAGAAGCGGCGGCGAAGCTGGAAGCGAAGCTGCGGGAGAATCCCTCGGATGCATCGGGGTGGATGCTGTACGGGCGTAGCCTGGCGACGCTGAACCAATGGGACAAGGCCGCCGACGCCCTGGAACACGCCATCGAACTTGGCATCTCCAGCCCGGACGTGGCGGCCGATCACGCCGAGATGCTGGTGATGGCGGCCGGCGGGACGGTGACTCCGGCAGCCGAGGCGGCGTTCAACCAGGTGCTGAAAGCCGATCCGGGCAACGGGCTGGCGCGGTTCTATCTGGCGACGGCGGCGGCGCAGGCCGGGGAACCGCTGAAGGCGATCGCGGGATGGCAGTCGTTGCTGGCCGACATGCCCTCGAACTCGCCGGTCCGGGAAGCGGTTGGCCAGCGGATCGCCGAGGCGGCCAAGGCGGCCGGCGTTCCCGTGCCGGAACTGGCGAAGGGGGCGGCGCCCGCCGAGACCCAGGCCGCGCCGGGTCCGGATGCCAAGGCGATGGCGGATGCAGCCGCGATGCCGGACGACCAGCGCCAGGCGATGATCCGCGGCATGGTGGAGAAGCTGGCGGCGAAGCAGCAAACCGATGCGGGGAATCTGGACGGCTGGATGCGCCTCGGACAGGCCTATGCGGTGCTGCATGAGCCGGCCAAGTCCGCCGAGGCCTACGACAAGGCGCTGGCGCTGAAGCCGGACGACGTCTCGGTCATGCTGCAGGCGGCGCGCGCGGCGCTGGCCGACCTGAAGCCGCCGGCGCGGATTCCAGCCCGGGCGGTCGCGCTGCTGAAGCGGGCCGAGGCGACCGATCCGCAGGAGCCGATGATTCTCTGGTATCTGGGACTCGCCGCGGCCCAGGACGGGCATCCCGAGGACGCGAGGCGCAGTTGGAAGGCGCTGCTGGCGAAGCTGCCGGCAGGCGGCGAGGACGCGAAACTGGTGCAATCGGCGCTGGACGCGCTGCCCGCCCAATAGGCGGCCGAATGCCGGAATAGAAGCCGCAAGCCCATCATCCTGTTGGCACTTGCGGTTCGTGTTCAGACGCTGGCGTGGCTCGGGATCATCCCCCGCAGCGATGTGACCTCCGCCAGACGGTTGCGCAGGACCGGACCATGACCTACGCCGGCATGGCCGGGCTCGGTCGCGGCGGTTCGGAAGTAGTTCAGGATGAAGACGCGAATCGCACTGGTGCGTCCGCCCGCGTGCCCGGCCGCTTCGACCTGACGCACCACCGTGCTCATGTCCCGCTCTTCGCGCTCGCAGATTTCATTCAAGGCGTCCCAGAGCTCGGGCTCCAGCCGCATGCTGGTGCGCCCTCGCTCAGCGACGACGTTTCGGTTGACTAGACGACTGTTCGACATGGGCACCTCCTGATTGCCGGACAGGAAGTAACCACGAGGTGGTTAACGAAAGGTTCACAGCGGGCAGAAAATCTTGGAATTTTTAGCACGCGATCGTAATCGGCGCGGATGGCACAGCGCCCGCCACGGCTGATTGCCACCCTCCGTGCCGCTCGGCTTATCGGTGCCATGACACAAAGTCGACGCTCGTGCCGGTCTCGTTAAGCTAACGCCCATGAGGACACGCCGGGTCATGACCGTGAGAGCATGCCGGATCAGCCAGGTTTTTCTCCGCAACCACCCTGTGCGCCCGCTGGACCGATTGCGCTATGCTGCCCGACGGTTGTCTGGTAGTGGCGAACCATGCACCTCGGTCCTGTGTGGCAACGATTTGGCTGCCCCGTCAAGCCGGCCAGGCCGTTTCGTCCGGCATGGCTGACCACCGATCGGTCGCGCCGCCCTTGAGCGGGGCGCCGGCCTTTGCTGTCGCCGGGGCCTACTTTCCTGCCTGGATGCTGTGTGCGCTGCTCGGCATCGCCGGGGCGATCGTCGCCCGCGCAGTGTTCAGCGGCCTCGGTCTCGATGCCATCCTTCCTGCGAAACTCTTCGTCTATGCCTCGATCGGCCTGATCGCCGGCATCGCCCTGTGGTTCGGCTGGTTCCAGGCATGACCATGCAGGCAGCCGGAACCAGGCGCAAAAGCCGGCTCGGCGAGATCCTGGCCGCCGTCATCATCGGGCTCGGCCTCCTGGTGGCCGTCTACGCGCTGGACCGCAACGAGCGGTTCGTCTCCTCCGACGACGCCACCATCGACGCGGATGTCGTCCACGTCGCGGCGTCCGTGGCCGGCCGCATCATCGACCTGGACGCGCGCGAGAACCAACTGGTTCACCAGGGCGACGTGCTGTTCCGCCTCGATCCCGAGCCGTACCAGTTGGCGGTCGATCAGGCCGAAGCCGATCTGGCAATTGCGCAAGGACTTTTGGAAACCCGGCAACGCTCGATCGAGGTGGAGACCGCGAACGCTCGGATGGCACGCGATCAGGTCGCCCGCGCGCAGGCCAACGAGGCGCTGGCCGGGCGCACCGTCGAACGGCTGCGACCGCTCGCCGCGCAATCCTATATACCCGTCCAGCAGCTTGACCAGGCGCAGGTGGCGCAGCGCGACGCCGCCACCTCGCTGGCGCAGGCACGCCAGCAGGAGATCGCGGCCTTGCAGGCGGTCGGGACGTTGAATACCGAGGAAGCCACGGTCCGCGCCCGGCAGGCGGCGCTCGCCATCGCCCGCCGCGCACTGCGGCAAACCGTCGTCACGGCCCCGCAAACCGGCCGCATCACCGGCCTGACGGTCCTGGCGGGCGAGGTCGTCGCACCCGGCCAGTCGCTGTTCACGCTGATCGCCACCGACGCATGGTTCATCGCCGCCAATGTGCGGGAGAGCGAACTGGGCCGCCTCCGCCCGGGAGAATGCGCGACCGGCTATTCGATGATCGACCGCTGGCAGCCAATCCGCGGCGAGGTCGAGAGCATCGGCTGGGGCGTGCTGGACGATGCGCGCATCAACCTGCCGCGCGCCCTGCCCTACGTCGAACGCTCGATGAACTGGGTTCGCGTTGCACAGCGCTTCCCGGTGCGCATCAGGCTGATCGATCCGCCCGAGCCGCTGATGCGCGTCGGCGCCAGCGCCATCATCCAGGTCGGCTATGGCCAAAGTTGCCACTGAACGGCCCGGCCGAACGTTGCGGCGCATCGGCGGCGATCTGCGGCCGTTTCCCGGGCGGCTGGAAGGCGCGCTGAGGCTGACCGCGATCTGCGTGCTGACCGCGCTGGTGTGCGAAGTGTACGCGATGCCCGAGGCAGCGCTGGTCGTCTACATCGCGTTCTTCCTGCACAAACCGGACCGCGTCGGCGGCCTGCTGGTGGCCGTGGTCATGCTGATCCTGGTGACGATCCTGATCGCGTTCATCTTCCTGCTCGCCAATCATGTGCTGGACCGGCCGTTCCGGCTGGTCGCGGCGATGACCCTGGTTTCCATCGGCGTGCTGTTCCTGGCGGCGGCCAGCAAGCTCGATGCCGTCGGCGGGACGCTGGCACTGATCCTGGCGTTCGGCCTCGATGAACTCGGCCAGATCCCGCAGGGCGAACTGGCGACGCGTGCGCTGTTCTACGTGTGGGGCTTCGTCGCCATACCGGCCGCGGTGTCGGTCGCGGTCAACCTGCTCGTTGCGCCCTCGCCGCGACGGCTGGTGCAGGACGATCTGGGACGGCGGATGCAGCTCGCCGCCAGGTTGCTGGACGGCCCCGATGCCGATGCCCGTGAGGAGTGCGCCGAGGCGCTGGCCGAAAGCGACGCGGAGATGCAGGAGCACCTGAAGCTCGCCCGGATGGAACGCACGTCGCCGCCCGAGGACATCGACGCGCTGTCGCGGGCGGCGCGGTCGAGCATTGTGCTGTTGACGCTCGCGGATGCGGCCGGCCGCGAACCGTCGGTGCGCCTTCCGGATGCGCTGGCGACGCCAATCGCACAGGGTGCCGAACAGGCGGCCACCATCCTTGCCGCGGGCGGGTATCCGGTGAATGTGACGCTTCCGGTTGATGAGCATGCAATGAGCGGATTGCCGCCGCGGGCCGCGGCCATGCTGTCCAGGCTGACCGGCACGATGACACGGTTCGCGGAGCCGGTGTCGCGCCCGCCCGCGGCGGCAAAGCCGGCGGGCTTCTTCAAGCCGGACGCGTTCAGCAATCCGGGCTACGTCCGCCACGCATTGAAGACCACCGCGGCGGCGATGATCTGCTATATGCTGTACCAGATGCTGGATTGGCAGGGCATCCATACCTGCATGATCACATGCTACATCGTATCGCTCGGAACGGCTGCCGAGACGGCACAGAAGCTGACCCTGCGCATCATCGGGTGCATCATCGGCGCGGCGCTCGGCATTGGCGCGATCGTGTTTGTCGTGCCGCACCTCGACTCCGTCGACGGTCTGCTGGTGTCGGTGTTCGCCGGGATCCTGCCGGCCGCCTGGATCGCCGTGGGCAGTCCAAGGATCGCCTATGCCGGCTACCAGGTCGCGTTCGCGCTGCTGTTGTGCCTGATCCAGGGCAGCGGTCCGGGCACCGACCTGGTGACGGCCCGCGATCGCGTGATCGGGGTTCTGATAGGCAACCTGGTTGCCTTCGTCGTCAGCACCACCGTCTGGCCGGTCAGTATCGGCGGCCGCATCGACGGGCGTCTGGGCGCGGTCATGCGGTCCCTGCACGCCGTCGCCGCGGCGCCGGATGCGGACTCGGCGTCCCGCGCGATAGCCGAGGCGCAGCATTCCATCGGCGAGGCCCGGCACGATGTAGAGCTGACCTGGCAGGAGCCGCCCGGCCTGAGGCCGGGACACGCCGCGATCCGGCGCTGGACGGATGCCATGGACGACCTGCGATCCCTGTGCGGGCTGCTGCTGCTGAGCGGCCCATCGGCGGCCTCCGCCGCACGACTTGCCGCATTGGCCGCGCCTGGTGAGGAAGCACCGCCGTTGCGATCACCCGCTGGCACGAGCGGAGCAGCCTTTGCTCCGCTCATCGATCTCCACCTTGATCGGCTTGAGGCAGCCATCGCCGGCCCGCATGGGGTTCGCGATGCGCCGGCTTAGAACAATGAGCGCTTCGGCCCCGGCGGCTTCGTCAAACCGTCATGGCCCGGCTTGTCCGGGCCACCTGTCGCGGCTCGTGCTGGCGGCGCTGGCCCGGACAAGCCGCATAGGCGCCAACATAAGTCGAATGGCGCACGGCCGTGGCCCCCGTGTCATGGCTTGGCTTGGCCCTGCCACCCACGACTTGCGATGCTGGTGGCGGCACAGTCGTGGATGGCCGGCACAAGGCCAGCCACGACACATAACTGAAGTCCGTGCCAACCCCGATAAGTTAGCGCCCGGGCGGACAATGCGGGCCATGACGGTACAACGTGGACCCGATTCGTTTCATCTTGGGCGTCGCCTGAGAGTCCACGCTGGCGCTGTCTGTGTTGCCCTGCTTCCGGCCGGCTGCGCGACGTCGTCATTGGACCTCGCGCCAGCGCGGGCGGACCGGCCCTGGACCCCGCAGACCAATGCCGGCGGCGAGATCGTTGCCGGTGTAGCGTCCGGTCCGTCAGGCTCGGACCGGTATGTGCTGCCCGCCAACCAGCAGTTGGCCAGGATCCGCGCCGCGCCGGAAGCCGATCCGGGGAAGCTGTATACGCTGAGCGACCTGATCGACCTGGCAGAGACCAACAACCCGCTGACGCACACCGCCTGGAACGCGGCGCGCGACGCGGCCCTGCTCGTCGGCATCGCCCGATCCACCTACCTGCCGCGCCTGACCGTGGCGGCGTTGGGAGGCGGCCAGTGGCTCAATGCCAACAACACGGGTGTCGCGGGACTCAGCATCGACAATCAGAATGCCGGCAACGGAACGATAACCGCAGCGTCGCTGCAATGGCTGCTGTTCGACTTCGGCGAACGCGGCGCGCTGATCGAGGCGGCGCAACAGGGGTCCGTCGTTTCGAACATCGCCTTTACGGCCGCGCATCAGCAGGTGATCTACGACGTCAGCCTGGCGTTCTACGCCTATTCCGCCGCGCATGAGCGGCAGGATGTCGCCGCCCGGGCGCTCGCCAACGCGCGGTCGATCCAGTCGGCCGCCGAGGCGCGCCTGCGCCAGCAGGAGGGCACCGTCGTCGATGTCGCCCAGGCGCGGCAGGCGACGGCGCAGGCGGAACTCGGCCGCGTCCGCGCCGACGGCGCCGCGGAGAACGCCTATCTGACGCTGATCACCAAAATCGGCCTCAGCCCCTCCATCCGCATCCGCATCGCCACCCCGGCCGATCGGCCGTTCCCGCCGGGGGTTGGCAAGATGACCGATGATGCGATCGCACAGGCGGTGGGGCGGCGGCCGGACGTGCTGGCCGCCTATGCGCAGGAGAAGGCCGGCATGGCGCGGATGCGCGCGGCGGAAGCCGAGTTCTGGCCGAAAGTCTTTGCCTCCGGCAACGTCTCCTACGGCTCCGGACACCTCAACATCACCGCGATTCCGGGCGTCGGCGACCAGCCCCCGGCGCTGAACCTGACCGAGCGCGGTGTCGGCTCGACGATCATCGCCGGGATCACCGTGCCGATCTACGATGGCGGCACGCGGGCCGCGCTGCTGGAGCAGGCGCGGAACCGGGCCGACAGCGCCTCCACCGCGCTGCAGCACAGCCAGGACGAGGCGGTGCAGCAAATCGCCCTGGCGGACAATGCGGTGCAGACCAGCGTAGCCGCGTATGAGGCGGCTTCGTCGCTGGTGAAGGCGGCGCAGACCACATACGACGCCGCGTTCGCCGCCTACCGCAACGGCGTCGGGCCCGTCACGGCCGCGACGATGGCGCAGACGGGGCTGCTGGAGGCACGTCAAAGCATGGTGGACGCCTACAGCGCCGCCCGCGCCGCGGCGGCCACGCTGGCGTTCGCCACCGGCGGTCTCGGTTCGGCGCCGTAATATTCGGTTCCCGTCGGACCCGGGCATAAATATCCATTACTGTTGCAGACCGTATCGGCTTGTGACACAGATAAATTTCCAGACCTTACAACGAACAATACGATTCATACACTTTTTCGTTATCGGTTGATAATTCGGTGGCGTGATGGCCGTCCTGTAGTAGTTTTTGGTTTGTGCGAAACGAAGCGGCTGCAGAAAGGTAGACGAAAATGATCCCGAATGATCAAAGCGATGGACTTGCCGGCATACTAAGAACTGCGATCGTAGACCTCGTCCGGCGTGACGGTCCGGACCTGTCCGCCCGGCAGCTTGGCGTCTTCATGACCTGCTATCTCGAAACCGAGGCACAAACGGTGCGGGGACTAGCCGCCGAACTCGGCGTTTCCAAGCCAGCCATCACCCGGGCGCTGGATCGGCTGTCGGAGTTCGATCTGGTTCGCCGCAAGATCGATCCGCTCGATCGCCGCAGCGTGCTGGTGCAGCGGACCGCAACCGGGATGGCTTTCCTGCGGGAACTGCGGAAGATCCTGCGCGATGCCGCGTCCGGCGCCCGGATATCGGTGGAAGCGATGACGACACGCCAACACGGCGGACACGAACCGGCTCGGTCGCTGCAGTAGGAGGCGGCCTGCCTCCGGTTCGCGGCCCGGCGGCACGGCGCCGAAGCCGCCGATGCGTGCGGTTGGCACGCGGCCTGACGGGGGCTACGCAGGGGATGACAGGGGAGCATTGGCCCGGCCGTCATCTCGCTCGAGCATCTTCAGCCTGACTGGAACGGTGGCGGACGTAGCCCTTTCGTCATGGCCCGGTTCGTCCGGGCCACCCCCGCAAGCACTTGCCGCGACAGGTGGCCCGGACAAGCCGGGCCATGACGGCGTGAGCGCTTCCAGTCAGCCTGAAGCCGCTCTAATCTCGGTACCGCAAGGCATTGACCAGCAGGGCGAACGCGGCCGTGGGCTGGCGGCGGCTCGGGTAGTACAGGTGGTAGCCGGGGTACGGCGGGCACCAGTCGACCAGCACCCGAATCAGCCGCCCGGCGGCGAGGTGGTCGTGAACGGTGTCCTCCGGCACGTAGGCGAGGCCGAAGCCCGCGAGGGCCGCTTCGAGCATCGGGGTGGTGCCGTTGAAGGTCAGTTGGCCCTCGACCCTGACATGCACCTCATGCTGTCCCTTCTCGAACTCCCAGGCATACAGGCCGCCATGCGTCGGCAGGCGCAGGTTGATGCAGGCGTGGGCGGTCAGGTCCTGCGGTGTCTTCGGTTTTGGGCGCGTCGGCGAAGTAGGACGGGGCGGCGACGACGGCGGAGCGCATGTCGGGGCCGATGCGGACGGCGACCATGTCCTTGGCCACCATCTCGCCCGTGCGGACGCCGGCATCGAAGCGCCCGGCGACGATGTCGGTCAGGCCGTAGTCGATGACGATCTCGACCTTGATGTCCGGGTAGCCGGGCAGCAGCGTCCGCAGCGCGGGCCACAGCACGGATCGCACCGCGTGGTCGTGCGCGGTGATGCGGATGGTGCCGGCGGGCTTGTCGCGCAGGGCGCTGAGGGCGGCGAGTTCGGCGTCGATCTCCGCCAGGCGCGGTTCGGCAGCGTGCAGCAGGCGCTCGCCCGCCTCCGTCGGCGCGACGCTGCGGGTGGTGCGGGTCAGCAGGCGCAGGCCGAGCCGCGACTCCAGCCCGCGCATTGTCTGGCTGAGCGCGGATTGCGAGACACCGAGTTGCGCGGCGGCGCGGGTGAAGCTGCGCGCGCGGGCTACGGCAAGGAAGGCAACGATGTCGTTGAGGTCGGTGCGGGGCATTGAGAAGGCCAGCTTATAAGTTCATTCGCAGGCTGGCCACTAATCCGGCGGGGTGCGGCATCTTATGTGGTGTCCGAACCCGCCTCCCCCGTCATGGCCCGGCTCGTCCGGGCCACCGGTCCCGGCAGGGTGCAGGCATAGGTGGCCCGGACGAGCCGGGCCATGACGGACAGGGACTGACCCGCAATCACAGGAGACGAAGAGATGGAGATCAAGCGAGCAGGCTCCCAGCCCTCCGGCAAGGGGCCGGCAGACTGGTTCACCGGCACGGTGCGGGTCGATCCGCTGTTCAGCGCGCCCGATCCCGCCCGGGTCGCGGGCGCCAGCGTCACCTTCGAGCCGGGGGCGCGCACCGCGTGGCACACGCATCCGCTCGGCCAGACGCTGATCGTCACCGCCGGCTTCGGGCGGGTGCAGCGGGTCGGCGGGCCGGTCGAGGAGATCAGGCCGGGTGACGTGGTCTGGTTCTCGCCGGGGGAGAAGCACTGGCACGGCGCCGGGCCGACCACGGCGATGACGCATATCGCGTTGCAGGAAAGGCTCGACGGCAAGGTGGTCGAGTGGATGGAGCATGTGACCGACGCGCAGTACGAGGGCGGGTCGTGACGGCCTGGACGAGCGGCGAACTGGAGCGCATCGGCGGCGCGGATGAACTGCTGATCCAATCGCTGCGGCAGGACGGGACGTTGCGCAAACCTGTGACGATTTGGGTTGTGCGGGTTGGCGACGACCTGTTTGTCCGGTCGGCGTACGGCGAGTCCCCCGGCTGGCTGCGCGGCACTCGGGAGCGGCATGAGGGCCGCATCAGCGCCGGCGGCCTGGAAAAGGACGTCTCGTTCGCCCCGGCCGAACCGGAGGCGGCCGATGCGATCGATGCCGCGTATCGGGAGAAGTATCGGCGGCACGGGGCGCAATATGTCGCGTCCGTCGTTAGTCCGGAGGCACGGGCGACCTCCATCAGGCTGGTGCCGCGGTGAGACCGGGTAGTCGGACGAGAGGAGGAGCAAGGGCTTTTGCCTCACGGTCGTGGCCGGAACATGCCCCGTAAACGCCGGGGCCGGCTTTTGAAGACGGCGCTTGTGCAAACGCCAGCAAGAATTTCAACCGCGGATGTACCTAAATGCACGCAGATCAAAGTTGCCTCAATGCCGCCGCCACTTTGTCCGCCGGGCCGTGTGTTCCGGCGGAGCAACAGGAATCTGCGAGCATTTGCTTACATCCGCGGTTGGAAAATGCCTGCGGTGCCGCGAACGTACCACGGCGCTGGTTTCTGGCTCGGATCGACTGACCACCCGGGAGCTGAGGGGACGCCCAAACATAAGCGAGTCCGGGGGTCCCTCCCCTTCCGTCATGGCACGGACGAGCGGACGGACATGCCGGTCAGGGTGGAGGCGGCTCGACAAAGTCCGTCTCCGCACCTCGCTTTATCTAAACAGGAGCATGGAATATGGCTGACAACATCGAAGGCAAAGTCATCGTCATCACCGGCGCCAGCAGCGGGCTGGGAGAGGCGGCCGCCCGGTTGCTGTCCGCGCAGGGCGCGCGGGTCGTGCTCGGGGCGCGGCGGCGGGATCGCATCGAGGCGCTCGCGGACCAGTTGAACAGCGCCGGCGGCAAGGCGATCGCGGTGGTCGTGGATGTCTCCGACCGCGCGCAAGTCAAGGCGTTGGTGGATACCGCCGTCCGGACATACGGACGTATTGACGTGATGATCAACAATGCCGGGCTGATGCCGCAGGCGCGGCTCGAGCAGTTGCAGGTCGATGAGTGGGACCGGATGATCGACGTCAACATCAAGGGCGTGCTGTACGGCATCGCCGCGGCGCTGCCGTACATGCAGCAGCAGAAGTCCGGCCATTTCATCAACGTTTCTTCCGTGGCCGGGCACAAGATCGGGGTCGGCGCCGCAGTCTACGCGGCCACCAAGTTCGCGGTGCGCGCCCTCTCGGAGGGACTGCGGCAAGAGGTGAAGCCCTACAACATCCGCACCACGATCGTTTCGCCCGGCGCGGTGGCGACGGAGTTGCCGGACAGCATAAGCGACCCGGAGGCCAAGGCGCGGGTCAGCGCGTTCTATGCCCAGGCGGCGATCCCGGCCAACTCGTTCGCGCGCGTGGTGGCGTTCGCGATCAGCCAGCCCGAGGAGGTTGACATCAACGAGATCCTGTACCGGCCCACCCGGCAGGAATACTGAGCGGAGGGACGGGACGATGCCGCATGTGATCGTGAAGATGCTGTCCGGACGGTCTGAGCAGCAGAAGGCGAAGATCGCGGAAGACGTTGCCAAGGCAGTCATGATCGGCGCGAAGGTCGAGGAGGAGGCCGTTTCGGTGAGCATCGAGGACGTGGCGGAGGGCGACTGGCTCGAGACCGTGTACAAGCCCGATATTATTGGGAAGCCGGGCAGTCTTTACAAGAAGCCGGGGTACGATCCGTCTTAAGCTCGGCCGGCGGTGGATGGCGGGCCTCCGCCCCAAGGGCGTGCGGACTGGCCATGAGCACATGCTTGTGCCGGCTGTCCACGACCTCGCCTCCACGCGCACCGCAAGTCGTGGATGGCCGGACTAAATCCGGCCATGAAACGGGGATGGAGCAACCCGCCGCCGACACTATTTTAACGCCTATGGGTCCCCGGTCGGCGCTGAGCTTGCCCGGGGCCTGCGACCGACGGGAACAGCACGGTGGGGGCGGCGATGCCGACGGCGATGCCGCCCACCATCAGCACCGCGCTGAGTGCGAGCGACAGCGTGTCGCCGATGAGTGCGGGGTCCGCTGCTCCCCGGGCGATGGCGACGCTGCCGATCGCGGCTCGGAACGCGTAGGAACCGGGGACCAGCGCGACGACGCCTGGAAACGCGAAGGCGGCGGCGGGCGCGGCAAAGCGGCGCGCGAAAAGGCACGCCAGCACGCCCGCGGCGAGCGAGCCGAGCAGGGTGCCGGTAATCAGGTCGACTCCCAGGCCGAACAGCAGGGCGCGGGAGGTGTGGCTGGCGATGCCGCACAGCACGCACACCCAGGCCATGCGCGCCGGCACGCTGAACAGCACGGCATAGCCGGCGGCGGCCAGCCCGGAGAACAGTGCGTCCTGCGCCGGACCGATGACCATCGCGGCGCCGGCAACCGGGATCTGCACCCGGGTCAGCACCGTCGCGGCAAACAGCCCCAGCGCGATCGCCGACACCACCATGGCGGCGAAGCCGAGCCGGCTGATGCCAAGCGTCACGTGGTTGCGGATCATGTCCTGGACGCCGTTGATCAGCGGCACGCCTGGCACCAGCACCAGCGCGGGCGCGACCAGGCAGAGTTCCGCGCTACCGGTCACCCCCAGATACACGCCGATGCCGCCGAGGATGCCGCCGAGCAGCGCGACCGCGAAGGCTACCAGCACCGGGTTCACACGGCGGGCAGCCAGCAGCAGCCGAGGCCAGGTGGCGGCCGTGCCGGCCACGCCGGCGATGGCGAAACTGCCCCAGTCGCCGCCGAACAAGCGGCTGAGGCTGGCGGCAGTCAGGCCGAGTGCGAGCGTCACCAGCCATCTTGGATAGGCGGGCGGGGCGTGCTCGATCGCGTCCAGCGCCGCCCGGGCATCGGCCAGGGACAGCCGGCCGGCGGCCGCGGAATCGGCGACCGCTTTCAAGGCTTCCAGCGCCGCCATGCCAACGTTCATCCCCGGCAGCCGGCGGCCGATCTTGGTGCGAAAATGGGGTCCGTTGACGACGGTGAGGATCAGCGCCTCGTAGCTCAAGGCGACATGGGCCTCGCAGCCGAAGGCGGCGGCGAAGCGGATGATCTCGGTCTCCGCCTGCTCGGTATCGGCGCCGTTGGCCAGCAGGAGGCGGCCGACGAGCAGAGACAGGTGGGCGACTTCCTCGACCCGGGCGGGAGCGTCGATCAGATGTTGTCCACCTGAAGCACCTTCGCCGTCTCGGCGCGGATCGTCCGGGTGGCGTCGGCGTCCTTGATCAGGTCGATGCCGTAGCTCGGGATGATCTGCCGCAGCCGTCGCAGCCAGCCGCTTTCGGTCAGTTCGCCCGCGAAGCACTTCTGCAGCACGCCGATGGCGATGGCGGCGGCAGTGGAGGCGCCGGGGGACGCGCCGAGCAGCGCCACCAGCGACTTGTCCGCACAGGCGAGCAGTTCGGTGCCGAATTCCAGGACGCCCTCCTTTTCGGCATCGGGCTTGATGATCTGCACCCGCTGTCCGGCGACCGCCTTGTGCCAGTCCTTGCTCGCCGCCTCCGGGAAGAACTGGCGCAGCATCGCGAACTGGTGGGCGGCGCTTTGCAGCACCTGGCCGATGAGGTACTCGCTGAGCGCCAGGTTGTCGCGGGCCACCGCGAGCAGCGGCAGGATATTGCCGGGCTCGATCGAGCGGAACAGATCGGTCAGCGAGCCGTGCTTGAGGAACTTCGTCGAGAAGCCGGCATAGGGGCCGAACAGCAGCGACTTCTTGCCGCCAATGATGCGGGTGTCGAGATGCGGCACCGACATCGGCGGCGAGCCCTCCGCCGCCTTGCCGTAAACCTTGGCGTGATGGCGCTGGCTGATCGCGGGGTCGTCGCAACGCAGCCAAATGCCGCTGACGGGGAAGCCGCCGTAGCCGTCGCCCTCCGGGATGCGGGATTTCTGCAGCAGCTCGATGGCGCCTCCGCCGGCGCCGATGAAGACGAATTTGGCCGGGATGGTGGAGCGGGTTCTTGTCCCGGTGTCCTCGACGTCCAGTTGCCACGGGCCGGCAGGGTCGCGCTTCAGGCCGGTTACCTCATGTTTGTAGAGGATCTGGACGCCGGACTGGGCGGCGAGGTGCTGCATCAGCAGATGTGTCAGCGAGCCGTAATCGACGTCGGTGCCGGTGATGATCCGGGTGGCGGCGAAGGGGGTGTCGTTGCCGCGGCCTTGCATGACCAGTGGCGCCCATTCGGCGATCGTGGCGCGGTCCTCGCTGTATTCCATGCCGTGGAAGCAGTGGTGGGCGGACATCTCCTCTGAAGCGCTGGTGCAGGAAGGCGACGTTGTCCGCGCCCTGGACGAAGCTCATGTGCGGGCACGGGTGGATGAAGGCGCGCGGGTCCGGGATCGCGCCGCGGCGGACCAGGTGGGACCAGAGCTGGCGGGACAGGTCGAACTCGGTGTTGACCTTCAGCGCCTCCGAGATGTCCACGCTGCCGTCGGGGCGCTGCGGGGTGTAGTTCACCTCGCAGTTGGCGGCGTGGCCGGTGCCCGCGTTGTTCCAGGAGTCCGAGCTTTCCTGCGCGCAGTCGTCCAGCGTTTCCAGTATCGTGATGGTGCAGGACGGCTCGAGTTCCTTCAGCAGGGTGCCGAGCGTGGCGCTCATGATGCCCGCGCCGATCAGGGCGATGTCGGGCGTAGGTGCGGGCATGGCGGCTTGCTCCTTCGTTTCAGGGCAGCGGCGCGGTGCGGAACGGCACGGCGGCGCCGGGGGCGAGGATGACGTAGGCGCGGCGCCAGGGCTGCTCGTCGATCAGCTTCCAGGTGTGGCCGGTACCGGTGGTGTCCTCGGCGAGCAGGATGTCGCCCGGGCGAAGGATGAAGTGCTCGCCGCCGCGCGTCTGAAAGTCGAGCGTGCCGCTGAGGGTGACGACGAACTGGCGGGTTGGCGCATCGTGCCATTCGAACGCGCCGCCGGCCCTGGTTTCGCGGAACGAGATGGAGGCGGCGGCGGCGGTGGCGCTGAGCACATCGCCGCGCTCGCCTTGCGGCATGTCGATCACGCCTTCCTCGAAGCGGGAGTTACCGTCCTCGGCGGTCCAGATCCGGACGCAGCGTATCATGGCGAGTTCCTTCCTGCGGCGAGGGAATGCTCCGGCGATGTTAGCCCCGGGCCGGAGCGTGGAAGATCCGGAGGTAGTCCTCAGCCGGTCGCGGTGCGGGATTTCAGCCCAGCCTGTTTCAGCAGGTGCCGCCTACGGCGGCCTGAAAACCGTCGTTGGATGGCCGTGCTCTGTCAACGTCTTCGTTCGGCCAGTGGCCGGGTTGGCCGCCGGGGGTCGGGTATTTCCCGAAATCTTGATCGCCCCCCGGCTTGGTCTAGTAGTCCCGCCACAAGATGGCGGACGCAGTGCCCTCGTCCTGAAACACCTGGACCACCTGGCTGAGACTGGTGATCGGGAGATCGTTGACGACGACTTCATAAATCAGATGCCTGCCGGCCTTCGTGGTGATGTAGCCGGCGAACGCCTGGCCATACAGCACGGTCCCGGAGCCGGAACTCGTCGGGCCGGCGTAGGTGCCGGTCTTGGCGCGCACCTGCCCGGCTGCTCCGGCCAGCGTCGGGTCGGATTCGAAGTCGGTGATATTGCCAAGCGAGCCATCCACACCAAGGATAGGCAGCGCGTCGAAAAAGGCCGGGAATGTTGGACGCTGGCGCAACTGCGTCAGCATCGTCATGATTGCCTGGCTGGTCGCGAGGGTGTCATCCTTGCCGGAACCATCGATGAAATGGAACTGGTCGTCGGCCACCCCATAGACGGACGGCAGAATGCGGCGCTCCACCGCAAGCGCGTCGTCCATGGTATTGACGCCCTGCGTAAGTCCGAACAGGAGCAGACTTGTATCGGCGCCGATGTTATAGCTGACTTTCAGAATCAGCTTCATCGTCTCGGAATAGGGAATCCCGGTAAGCTCCGCGACCTTCCGGTCCTGCCGGTACGACTGCGGGCCCGGCAGCGCGGCGGCTTTGTTCGGGGCCACCTTGGGGGCGGTTACTGATATGCCCTCAGCCTCAAGCGCTTCGATGAAAATGGTGCGGGCGTAGTTCGAGGGCTCAACGATCCGGAACGTCTGGACCAGCGGGAACGCGTTGGTGAACATTGGCTTGAAGTCGATCGGCAGCGCGCCCGTGATCGCCGCCGAACAGCGGGGCTGGCCGATGCATTGCGGCAGCTCCGGGTCCAGCGTCAGCGTGTCATCCGAACCCGCGGCACCCGTCTGCAGCTTGTTCTTGATGCTCAGTGCAGCGGAGATCGGCCTGATCGCGACCTTCGCCCGCTTGCCGACGGCGCCCGGCGTAATCGAGGCGTCAACCACATCGTCGTTGACGAAAATCGGCCGGATGTAGAACTGGTCGCGGAAGTAGTATGGCTGGAACAGCCGATCGTCGATGACGACATCGCCGTTGATCGCGGTGATGCCGTGCTGCGCAACCTGATGGGCGAGCGCCTTGTATCCGGCGAGCGGATCGGGTGCTGCCAGGACCGCGTTACCCAGCGAGTTGGCTTCATTATGGTCGAAGTCGGGAACCGCGATCGTCCCGTCCGGGTTGGTGCGTCCACCCATCGTCAGGTCGCCCGAGGCGACAAGCACAAGATCGCCGTGCAGGACTCCGTCGCTGCCGACATCGCCGAGGTGGAAGACCGGGGTGTTGTAGCGATAATCGGGGCCGATCTGGTTGACCAGTTCGCCGATGGAAAAGACCTTGCGAACGGAGCCGATGTATAGCTGGCAGTCCTGCTGAAGCTCGACCAGGGTCTTGCCGGTGTCGAGATCATCGACCCGCAATCCCCAGATGGCGCCGTTGTAGAACGGCCCGTTGAATATGGCCTGGATGGAAGCGGGCACGCCTTGATGTCCGATCACGCACGCGGTCTGGGCGCGAGTAGCGGCAGGAGCCAATACAACCGCACATAAGGCAATAGAGGCCGTCCCCATTGCTTTTCGGCGAATTGATGGCCAGATCTGCCGGAATTTACCCTGGTTCGATTGCACCGCGAGAGTCCCCCCAACTATATCGGAGTATCGAGCGCTCCGAATTCACCTTTTGCAGCAAGCACACGCCACGGCGGTACTGCCCGGCCCAGCTGGTCGGGCGAGATCGTCATCACTCGATACTGACGCGTGTGCAGGCTGTGTTACGAGCCTAACAGATGGGGTGGGTTTGACCAGTGCGGTGCCGCTTGCCGCTTGTCATTCTGCCGCGAGCGGAACGGGGTGGTGCGGCGGCGGGCGCCGGATCGGCGGCCGTGATCAGGGCCTTGATCCGGGCCAGTTCCTTGCACGGTTCGTGTTGCGGCAGGTCCTTGAGGCCGGCGGTGAACGCACTCTGCGCGACCCGAGGGCGCAGGCGCGGATTGCCGCCGGTATCCGCCGGCTGGCGATGGGAAACCCCGGCGACGTCAAGCCGATCGGCGACGGCGTCAGCGAGATGCGCATGCACTACGGCCCGGGCTGTCTGGACTGTTACAAACAAACCGGCCGCACCGTCGTCATCCTGCTCTGCGGTGCCGACAAGGGCAGCCAGGACAGAGACATAGCGCGCGCCAGGGCATTGGCCGCGACCCTGTAGCCAGGACAGACATGGATCAGAAACATGACCGGCAGCACACTCTCCCGCTTCGATGCAGCAGAGTATTTGGACAGCCCGGCAGCCCGTGCGGCGTATCTCAGCGCGGCGCTGGAAACCGGGGACATGCCGTTCATTCTGGACGCCATCAGCGTGATCGCCCGAGCGGAAGGCATGACGCGGGGCGCGGAGGCCGCCAATGTGGGCAGAACCAGCCTGTACAAGACGCTCCAGCCGGGCGCTACTCCGGAATTCGAGACGATCCTGCGCGTGCTTGAGGCGCTTGGCGTGCGGCTGACCGCCCGGCCCGCCGACGCCGAACCGGAGCAGAGCAATGAGGCGGCGTTGGTGGCTGGCCTGCACGGCCGGCCATGACACAGGGGGTGGATCTATTACTCCGCGGCCAGCGCGGGTTCGGGCGGCGGGGCGGCGGCAGGGGAGAGATCGGCCGCGGCCGTGGTCAGGGCCTTGATCCGGGCCAGTTCCTTCCACCGTTCGTCTTGCGGCAGGTCCTTGAGGCCGGTGGTGAATTCCTCGGCGACGGCGGTCATCGCGCCGGCCCAAGCCGCTTGCTGGCGCTCGGCCGGGGTGCGGGTGGCGGACGGGGTCGCGGGCGACGGAGCCGGTGGTGCCGGCGGTTCGGCGGCTTGAGCCGGGGCGGCGTTCGGCCGGGCCTCGGGGGCTTGGGCGTCTGGGTGCAGGCGGGATTTGGCCTCGCGCACCATCCGCTCGGCTTCGGCAATCGCGGCCTCGACGGAGACGTCGGTGGTTTCGCCGGCGCGGGCGCTGGTTTCCTGTTCCAGCCGGCGGCGGCTGCGCTCGCCCGAGCGGTCGAGGCTGTTGGCGTTGCCGCGCAGGCGGAGGGCCAGCAGCATGGACACGTCCTCATACATCGAGAGACTGAGGGAACTGAGTGTCGCGATGTCGAAGGCGATGATTTTGGCGACCGTGAACAGGCTGAGGCGGTTGGTGATGCGGTATTCGTTCACCGTCTGCGCCGCCGCGGTGTAAGCGAGGCGGATGTCTCCGTTGGTTGACCAGAGGAACATCGGCGTCAGCAGGGCGAGGACGAGGTTGGCCAGGTTCGCGGCGGGGGAGGCGGGTTCGGGTTGGGACATGGGGCGGGCTCGGATTGTGGTGTGGGAATTATGCCCTAGGTTTCGGGTTCTGTCAAGCATATTTTCCTTTGTTTGCGGTGTGGGATGGACAGCATCGCCAGCTCGGTTAATTAGCCTGCTATGTTGATCTCCGTCTTGATGTTCGCCGCCTTGATCGCGGTTATTGTCTCGCTGTAGATATCGGCCGATGTATGCTCGGCGTCTATCTCGACAATAAGAGCAAAGCGGGCCGTAAGTTTGTCTGGCGCCGGTATCGATTTGCTCTTCCACCATCCGGCGACTGGATGGACCGCTAGGATGTTACGTCGGGCAAGGTCTGACGCTTTGCACTGCATTTCATCAATCTGTAAAGCGCCGACGTCGCGGCGGTTGCGGCCGAACGACCAGCCATCGTCCTCATCGAGTTGCTGTGGGTTGGGTGCATCAACCGTTTTACTGATTCGAGAGATAAACTGTTTCATCCCCTCGTTCGGTCGATTTAATTTGAAGCGCAAATTGTGCGACGCGTAGCGATACTTCGAACCACGAGCCGCCTCGGATGGGTTTGGTTCGATGAAAGTGCTTAACGCAACGCGTAGCGTCACTGTCACACTGCCCAACTTGCGCAATTCTTCAACCGGCCATGGAAGTTCGAACAGTTTCATCTCATTGTAGACCGGATCTGCACCGTCGCGCGCGCCATTCTTGTATGGCGTGATCGTGTCCTGGATGACCAGGGTCAGCGCATTGGACGCGCTTCGTCGAGCGCGGGCCATATCCGGAACTCCGTAGCCGTAGCGCTGGAAGAGTCGCGTAAAGCTTCCCTTCGGTGGCAGCTTGTTCGATGGCAGATGGCTGCGCATCTGCGGAGTCCAGCGTGCCGAGCCAACGAATACGCCTCGAATGGTTTCTGGCCAAAGGTTGGGGTAGTCCGACCAAAGCTCAGTAATTGCCTTGGCGGCGAGAGCCGTAGCGCTACTGGTATCGTGGCAAGTCGTAAAGACCCTCATCGGGTAGTCAAGATCGGTCGTCAGAACGCCGAGCGCGGGATGCCTCAACGGCGGCGGAGGTCCCGCGACGTGCCAGTTGCCACCCTCCATCACGACATCCGGCTTAATCGGCCAGTGAGACGCCCAACTCGCCGTGCGCGAAGACGGCGAGAGGTCGCCAGCAGGCGCCAGCGCGGCCCCGCTCTCCCCCGCGGGCAATATCGTCTTTTCAGTGTAGGCACCAACGCAAATAGCGTTCCACGATTGCGCCGGTGACTCGATCTCGTTCTCGGGGTGATCGCAGACCGACAGGTAATCCTGAGCCGTGAAAAGATTTTGATCAGTATTGCCCGCTGAGACAAGCAGCAGCCGCGGATGTTTCTCGTCGCCAGACACGCCGGCAGTCAGTCGGTCTAATTCACTCGACCAGGACGTGGGTGCACCGTCATGCGGCGTGTCTTCCGTCGTGGTGCTAGCCATGGAGAAGATACGGCGGCGCGGCCCGGATGTCTCTGCTGCATTAATGGCGTCCCTGGTCCTTGCACCCAACAAATGATGCGGATTGTGCCCGGCGTCCGGGATGATTTTTGCGGATTCAAGCCGATGCCGGATCTCAATGGTTCCCACACTTTGAAGCGCGAGCGTTAGATCACCGTATAAGGCCAGACCAGCCATCTGTGTACCATGCCCTTTGACATCCTCCAGACCCCACGACGGGGCCGCAGCGTGTCGGTCTGCGACGGCAAGGGCGGGCGCGATGAGCGGGTGTGCACGGCTGATGCCCGTATCGAGCAAGGTCACGTAGGTCGCATCGGCGACAGCCGGAAACGTCGCGATATCCTTGAGGCTCGTCAGCCACTCGTGCTGTTCTTCGACTGGCATGTCGTCGAAGATCGCGGCCGTGACCGCCGGTATTGCGAGAGCCCGAACGCCTCCGAGGCGCCGAATGGCCAGGGCTAGGTCGTCATGCTTCGCCGTGGCAACGACAACGACATCTTCCGGAAAGTCGAGACGGTCGGCACCTACCACAACGCGATATTTTATCGAATTAGCAATAAATGTATCAGCGACAGTTCTGTCAAGCCAGACCTCCCATGCACCGAGCGTATTCGCCGGTGGAAACCGGTGAGCTGGGCTGCGCCAAAGCGCGCGAAGGCCTGCTTCGACAATCGCGCCGATGCTCTGAACGAGATCGGCATTGAGCGGTCGGCCGCCAACGGTATGGTCTCGGCCATCTCCGAACGCCTCGATCTTTTTACGGAGGTTTTCGATGCCCTTATCCGTGGCAAACACCGTCGCGTGCGCAGGCGATTCGTCGGCTCGCGTTGATGGTCTTACACTCAGCAACGTGAGACCGCTGGAATTTAGGCTCTTCGTAATCATGGCCTCGCCTGGACGCCCTTGGACGTCAAGATAGACGCCTGCCTGCTCGGCCGTCTTGAGGTCTGGTAGGCGGTTTAGGGCATTAAGAAGAAGCTGGGCATGGATCGCGCGGTCAGGGACATCACGTGGTCTCTTGGTCGAACCGCCGCCCTTTGCCTTGAAGCCGTGTGCGCGGCCGAAGCCGGACAGAGTCAGATGCTGTCGGTCCCTGGGCATTTAGCTCGTTTCCAATGCCTTGCAATGATCGGCGCCGATCGAGCGAGGCGATCAGAGCGCCGGTCTCCACGGTGTCTGAGCGGTTGAGCACCGCGCGTCGAGCGGCATCCTCCGCAGCGGCTATTACGTCCGCGGTAGAAAGGCCGGTGCTTGATCGTGTGACCTCCGGCCAGGCTACGTTAGCGATCTCAAAGCCCTTCAGCCGTCTGCGCATAACCTTCTCCACTGCGTCGGCCGTGGGGATCTCATAGGCGAGCACAAGGTCGAAGCGACGCAGGATTGCCCGATCGAGAATGCCGGCAATGTTCGTTGTCGCGATGACCATCGAGGGGCCGGTATCCTCGTCAAGGAACTGCAGAAATGAATTGAGAATGCGGCGTGCCTCGCCAACGTCGTTCTCAGAACTTCGGGCTGCGGCCAGTGCATCGATCTCGTCGAAGAGATAGACGCCACGCGTCGTGCGGATGGCGTCAAAAACCAACCGAAGCTTTTGGGCGGTCTCGCCCATGAATTTCGTGATTAGGCCGTGAAGAAGAACCGTGAAGAGGGGAAAGCGCATCTCTCCAGCGAGGGCGGCTGCGGTTAAAGTCTTGCCGGTACCGGGGGGTCCAGCCAGCAGAATTCGACGACGCGGCCGCAGCCCCTTCTCCTCGAGCTGCTCTGTCATCCGCGTCTCGACGACGAGCTGAGCTACCTCGTCCTCAAGGGCCGCCGGAAGAACTACATCGCTTAGCCGGGCCGAGGGGTAGGCGACGCTGAGCACGCCAGCGAGGTCCCCCCTCGGGGCAACTAATGGCGTAGGCTGCACCGGGCGGCGTATCGCTGGAGCCTGCCCAGCCTCCGCCCATTGCCGCAACTGCTCGGCCAAGCGGGCGTGCCCTTTCTGCTCCTCGGCTGCAGCCAACTGCATGGCGAGATCGAAGAACCGATCACCGTTGCCTTCGGCGTGACTCTTCACGAGTCCTATGAGTTGCTGCGCGGATGCCATTCAACTGCGCCTAGCTGTACCCTCGTTGCCTCATTGAAAGCTGACTCCTTAGGATCTTGCGCCGTTGCCGCAAAACCACCAATCACCTTCCGTTAGGTTAACAGAGATTAAGTTCATACTGAAGTCCCCCCGTCCTGAACTCTCTCAAGCTGAAAAGCGCTGCGTGGCGCGACATGGACTGCAAATTGCCCTACTCCTCCGGCAACCCCCGGGCAATCACCAGCCGCTGCACGTCGCTCGTCCCCTCGTAAATCTGGCACACCCGCACATCCCGGTAGATCCGTTCCACCGGAAAATCGACCAGGTACCCGTATCCCCCCAAAGTCTGGATCGCCGCCGAACACACCGCCTCCGCCGTCTCGGACGCGAACAGCTTCGCCATCGACGCCTCCGTCAGGCATGGCAGCCCCGCCTCCCGCAGCGCCGCCGCGTGCAGCACCAACTGCCGCGCCGCCTCGATCCTTGTCGCCATGTCTGCCAGCCGGAACCCCACCGCCTGGTGCTCCAGGATCGGCTTGCCGAACGCCACACGCTCCCGCGCATAGTCCCGCGCCGCCGCGTAGGCCGCCCGCGCCATCCCCACCGACTGCGCGGCAATGCCGATCCGCCCGCCCTCCAGGTTGGACAGGGCGATGCGATAGCCCTCGCCTTCCGCGCCGAGGCGCAGATCGGCCGGCAGCCGCATGTCGTTGAACGCCAGTTGGCACGTGTCGGTGGAATGCAGGCCGAGCTTCTCCTCGACCCGCACCACCTCATACCCCGGCGTGTCGGTCGGCACGATGAACGCCGAGATGCCCTTCTTCCCGGCCGCCGGTTCGGTCACGGCGAACACAATGATCACCTGCCCGTTCTTGCCCGACGTAATGAACTGCTTGGTGCCCGACAGCACATACGAATCCCCGTCGCGCCGCGCCCGGGTGCGCAGCGCGGAGGCGTCGGAGCCGGCCTGCGGCTCGGTCAGGGCGAAGCCGCCGATCCAGGCGCCGCTCGCCATGTTGGGCAGGAAGCGGCGCTTCTGCGCCTCGGTGCCGTATTTGACGATGGGCCCGCAGCCGACGGAGCTGTGCACGCTCATGATCGTCGAGCACGGGCCGTCGCCCGCGGCGATCTCCTCCAGCACCGCGGCGTAGGCGAGGACGCCGGTGTCGGAGCCGCCATACTCCTCCGGCACCAGCATGCCCATGAAGCCGAGCTGGCCCATTTCGTGCAGTTCGGCGGCGGGGAAGGCGTGCGAGCGGTCGCGGGCGGCGGCGCCTGGGGCGAGGCGTTCGCGGGCGAATTCCCGCGCCGCTTCGCGCAGGTGGAGCTGGGTGTCGGTCAGCAGCATCACAGGGCTCCCGGGGTCAGTGCAGGCGTTCGATGGCGACGGCGGTGGCCTCGCCGCCGCCGATACACAACGACGCAATCCCGCGCCGCAGGTCGTATTTTTGCAGCGCGGCGAGCAGCGTGACCAGCACCCGGGCGCCGGATGCGCCGATGGGATGGCCGAGCGCGCAGGCGCCGCCATGCACGTTGACCTTGTCGTGCGGCAGGTCAAGGTCGTGCATCGCCGCCATGGTGACGACGGCGAAGGCTTCGTTGATCTCGAACAGATCGACGTCGGACAGGGCCCAGCCGGTTTTCTCCGCCAGCTTGCGGATGGCGCCGATGGGCGCGGTGGGGAACAGGTTCGGCGCGGCGGCATGGGTGGCGTGGCCGGATACGATCGCGAGCGGCGTCAGGCCTCGCTTGTCCGCTTCGCTGCGGCGCATCAGCACCAGCGCGGCGGCGCCGTCGGAGATCGAGCTGGAATTGGCCGCGGTGACGGTGCCGCCGTCGCGGAAGGCGGGTTTCAGGGTCGGGATCTTGTCCAGGTTCGCCTTGCCCGGCTGTTCGTCGAAGGTGACCTGTTTCGCTTTCACCGTGACCGGCGTGACCTCGGCGGAGAATGATCCGTTCTTGATCGCGTTCTGCGCCCGGGTCAGCGACTCGATGGCGAAGGCGTCCTGCGCGGCGCGGGTGAACTGGTAGGACTGTGCGCAGTCCTCGGCGAAGGTGCCCATCAGGCGGCCCTTGTCGTAGGCGTCCTCGAGCCCGTCGAGGAACATGTGGTCGAGCACCCGCCCGTGCCCCATGCGATAGCCGGAGCGGGCGCGGTCGAGGAGGTATGGCGCGTTGGACATGCTCTCCATGCCGCCGGCCACGACGATGTCGGCGCTGCCGGCGACCAGCAGGTCGTGCCCGAGCATCGCCGCCTTCATGCCGGAGCCGCACATCTTGTTCACGGTGGTGCACCCCGCGTCGAGCGGCAGTCCCGCTCCCAACGCCGCCTGCCGCGCCGGCGCCTGGCCGAGCCCGGCCGGCAGGACGCAGCCCATGACGACTTCCTGCACATCGGTGCCGGCGATCCCCGCCCGCTGCACCGCGGCCGCAATGGCGGTGGCGCCGAGGGCCGGGGAGGCGGCGTCCTTCAGCTCGCCCTGGAAGCCGCCCATGGGGGTGCGCGCGGCGCCGGCGATGACGATGGGATCATGGGGTGTCATGGGGTCCTCCCGGGGAGTGAGTTGGTCTGTGACCGGTGGCGTACAGAGCGTTCGACGTCATGCATTGCGTTTATCGTCATGGCCCGGCTTGTCCGGGCCACCCCACCAGCACTTGCCGCGATAGGCGGCCCGGACAAGCCGGGCCATGACGTGTCTTGCGGCGACGTGCGCGGGTTTATGCCACTTTAGCGTTTTTAGCGCCCCCTCACGTCCCGCCCGCTGCGGCGACCTCGCTGTTGCGCAGGATGAAGCGTTGCAGTTTGCCACTGGGGGTCTTCGGCAGGCTCTTCACGAACGCGATCTCGCGCGGATAGGCGTGCGCGGACAGGCGGCGTTTGACGTATTGGCACAGATCCTCCGCCAGCGCGTCGGACGCCTCGAAATTGTCGGACAGCACGACGTACGCCTTGACGATCTCGGTCCGTTCGCGGTCCGGCTTGCCGATGACCGCCGCCTCGATCACCGCAGGGTGCTCGATCAGCGCGCTCTCCACGTCGAACGGGCCGATGCGGTAGCCGGAGGAGGTGATCACGTCGTCCGCCCGTCCGACGAAGCTGATGCATCCGTCCGGTTCCAGTTCCACCGTGTCGCCGGTGCGGTAATACCCGCCGGCGATGGCCGGGGTCGGCTGCTGGTAATAGCCGCTGAAGAACAGCAGCGGCGAGCGGGCGATATCGATCGCCAGTTCGCCCTGCCGGTGCGGCGGCAACTCGTTGCCCTCGTTATCCAGCACCGCCACCCGATACCCCGGCATCGCCAGCCCGGCGGACCCGAGATGGACGGTATGCTTCAGCCGGTGGTGGTTGTTCACCACCATGCCCAGCTCCGTCTGCCCGTAATGGTCGTGGATCGGCGCCGACAGGTGTTCCTCGAACCAGCGGATCACCTCCGGGTTCAGCGGCTCGCCGGCGCTGCTGACAACGCGCAACTGGCCCTTCACCCGGGACGCCGCCTCCGCCCCGGCGGCGATCAGCAGGCGGAAGGCGGTGGGCGAGCCGGCGAGGTTGGTGATGCCGTGGGTCCGGATGATGCGGTAGGTGCTCTCCGCGGTGAACGGCCCGTCGTAGAAGGTGGTGGTCAGTCCCATCATCAGCGGCCCGGTCACCGCGTAATACAGTCCATACGCCCAGCCGGGATCGGCGATATTCCAGAACTTGTCCTCCGGCCGCAAATCCACCGCGTCGCGCATGTAGACGTAGAACGGCAGCAGCCCCTTCAGCGGCACCGGCACGCCCTTGGCCAGGCCGGTGGTGCCGGAGGTGGACATCATCAGGAACAGGTCATCCCCGCGCCGCATCACCGGCTCGAACACCGGGCGTTGCGCGGCGAGTTCGGCGCGGAAGTCGAAATCCCCGTCACGCACCGCCGCCGCGGTGACCACGGCCACCGGGGGCGCGTTCGCGATCTCGTCCAGCTTCGCCCGGTTCGCCGCATCGGTCACCACCAGCTTCGTCCCGCCAATTTTCAAGCGATGCTCGATCGCCTTCGGCCCGAAGGCGGTGAACAGCGGCTGATACACTGCGCCCGCGCGCCATGTGCCGAGGATGGTGACCAGCAGCTCCGGCGTGCGCGGCAGCATGCCCGCGACCACGTCGCCGGCGCCGATGCCGCGCGCCGTCAGGAAGCGGGCGAAGCGGGCGGATTGGTCCCGCAGCTCCGCGAAACTGACGCTGGCGCGGCTTCCGTCCTGGCTTTCCCAGTTCAGCGCGATACCGCCGGACGCGACGTGCCGATCGCAGCATTCGACGCAGGCGTTGAGGCCGAGTTCCAGGTTGCCGTGCAGGCGTGCGGCCAGGTCCTCGACGCGGAACGTTGCCATGGCATCCGCGTAGGTTGGGGATTCGGGACGGTCGGTCATGGGTTGTTCCTCCGCGGGCTCGTGTTCTTTACGGCCACGACGCCTCCGGGCCGAGTGAACACCAACCCGGCATGGTAATCGATGCCTTTGGCGCGCCTATTTCGCGGCCGGTTTTGCCATGTTATGGAACCGCGCATGGAACGGCGCATGATTGCGGCCTGCTTCGTCGAGGAGGCACTGGACAGCCTGCGCCGCCGAGGCTTGCCGGCGGAGCCGGTGCTGGCAGCGTGCGGCCTGCCGTCGGACGTGCGGGACCCGGTCTCGGCCGAGCAATACGGCGCGCTGTGGCTGACCATCGCCGCGGCAATCGAGGACGAATTCTTCGGCCTCGGCGGCCGCCCGATGCGCCCCGGCAGCTTCACTCTGCTGTGCCATTGCGTATTGCATACCGCGACCCTTGAGCAGGCACTGCGCCGTGCCCTGCGCTTCCTGCGCGTGGTGCTGGACGATCCGAGCGGCACGCTGATCGTGGCCGACGGCATGGCGCAGATCGTCCTGACCGATGCCGGCGCGCCCCGCTCGGCCTTCGCCTACCGCACGTTTTGGCTGATCGTGCACGGCATCACCTGCTGGCTGGTGGGGCGGCGCATTCCGCTGCGCCTGGCCGATTTCCGCTGCCCGGTGCCCGGCCACAGCGCCGAATACGGCCTGCTGTTCGGTGCCCCGGTGCGGTTCGGCCAACCGATCAACCGGCTGGCGTTCGATGCGTCGTATCTGAGGCTGCCCGCGGTGCGGACCGAGCGGATGCTGAAACAGTTCCTCCGCGGCGCCCCGGCGAACATCCTGGTGCGCTATCGCTACGACGGCGGCCTGGTCGCCCGGGTGCGCGGTCTGCTGCGCGGCATGCCGCCCGCGCTCTGGCCCGGCTTCGACGGGCTGGCCGCGCAACTGCGCCTGCCGGCCTCCACGCTGCGCCACCGCCTGCGCCACGAAGGCCAGAGCTATCGGGCGATCAAGGATGAGATCCGCCGCGAACTGGCCGACGAGTGGCTGCTGCACAGCCAGCGCAGTGTCGGCGACATCGCCGCCGAACTCGGTTTCGCCGAACCGAGCGCCTTCCACCGCGCCTTCCGCAAGTGGCGCTCGAACAGCCCCGGCGCGTTCCGGGCCCATCGGCTGGCGGGCGGCGTGGCGTGAGTTGCCGGTTCAGTCCGTGGGCGTCCCCTTGGTGTTCAACTGCTCGATCTCGCGATCGATGCCTTTTTGTACCTGATCGATCGTGAAACTGGCCGGCGCCTGGCTCGGCGGATAGTCGCGGAACGTTCCGAGGAACGCCGCGGCTTTCAGGTTCAGCCACCCCATCAGGTAGGCATTCTTCACCCGCCAGTCGTCATACTGGTCGGACACCACATCCGCGCGTTCGTAGGGGTCCATCCGCAGATTGAATATCTTCGTTTCACGAAGCTGAAACCGGACCGCCGCCCGTCCCGGGTGTCCCGGTCCACCGCGATCGCGCCGGCCGCAACATGCCGATCGCAGCATTCGACGCAAGCGTCGAGGCCGGTTTTCAGGCTGCCGCAAAACCCGAAGGGCGATCAATCCGCCGCGAACCGGCCGGCGAGTGGCTAGCCGCCGGAATATCGGCGGCATCGCGACGGAACTCGGTTTCGCCGAGCCGAGCGCGTTCCACCCCGCCGTTCGCAAGTGGCGGTCGGCACTTTCCGCGCCCATTCGGCTCAGCGGCGGGGCGGAGTAGATGCAACCCGGGAGCAAAGCGGTAACGACATAATGCTTCGATGGCGCGGCAGGTACAGGGAAAGAGATCCGCGCTAGGCTAAGTTGCTCACATGAAAGTAACCGCCATCGAAGCGAACGTGGTTGCGAAACCGGCGTTAGCATGGGTGGCAACCTGACTTCGCATTCGCGACTTTGGACAGAGGTTTCCACTGCGATCGACACCGCGCAGCCAGGTTCAGTTTCTATCAACAACATTCGAAGAAAGGACTGTTTGATGCGCCTCATGATCTTTGCCGGACTACTGGCGCTGATGTCCGGGCCTGCGCTGGCACAGACTCAAATCGATTCCATCAACACATCTTTCCGGTGGCTGGGCCCCGACGACAAGATCGTCGTCGAGCGATACGACGATCCGCGCGTGCAAAATGTTTCGTGCTACCTTTCACGCGCGACAACAGGCGGGATCGAGGGTGGCCTTGGCTTCGCCGAGGATCCCAGCCGGTTTTCGCTCGGCTGCCGCGCCGTCGGGCCGGTGACGATGCCGGAGAACATGCCACCCAAGGAAGTCGTTGCGTTCTCGCAGGCGTCACTGTTTTTCAAGACGTTTCAGATCCACCGGGCGGTGGATCCGGAAAAGCATGTGCTTGTCTATACGGTCATCAGCACAAAGCTGATAAATGGCTCCCCGTTCAACAGCATCAGCGTCGTACCGACAGACCGGCAGTAGGGGCGCAACTGCCGCGCGCCGGATCGCGTTGCCGGCGCACCTTTTTGATGCCAGGTCCGCCGCCAGGGAGACCCGTCACGGCTGGCGGAACTCCTTGGCTGGTGCGAGCGGGACGCACACTTTGCCAAACGCTGAATTGCGCGTGAGCTTGCATTGCGACTCATCCGCCCGGCTTTTCACAGCCCCGCTTTGCTGACAAGCTGATCAAATCGCAGCCGTCTTTGATTTGCGCGTAAGGGCTGGGCAAATCCAGGTCGCAAAAACTGTTTGAATTGCAACTTTCGCTATTTCAGGGGGCCCGGAATGGCCGAACAAGCAGTATTCAGTGCCTGCCCGCATGATTGTCCGGACACCTGCGCCATGATCACCACTGTCCGCGACGGGCGAGCGATCGAGGTGCGCGGCAACCCGGACCATCCGTTCACCCGCGGTGGCCTGTGCGTGAAGGTCAACCACTATGAGGACCGGGTCTACAGCAGCGATCGCGTCCTGTTTCCCCTGATCCGAACCGGTCGCAAGGGCACCAACCATTTTCGCCGCGCCACCTGGGACGAAGCGCTGGCTGAAATCAGCAACCGATGGTCGGCGATCATCGCCGAGTCCGGTCCGGCCGCCATTCTGCCTTACAGCTACCTCGGCACACAGGGTTTGCTGAACGGGCTCAATGTCGGCGACGCCTTTTTCAACCGGCTCGGGGCCACGGTTTCGGAGCGGACTTTCTGCGACTCCGGTGCGATCACCGCCTTCTTCATGTCGTGCGGGCCAACCGCCGCGGTCGATCCGGAAAGTTTCGTGCATTCAAAATATATCGTCCTGTGGGCGATCAATACGATCAGCACGAACCTGCATCACTGGCCGTTCATTGCGGAGGCGCAGGCGCGGGGCGCGAAGGTTGTGGTCATCGATCCCGTCTCGACACGAACGGCCAAGCGCGCCGACTGGCATGTGCGCATCAGGCCCGGCACCGATGCCGCGCTGGCGCTGGGCATGATCAACGTGATCATCAATGAGGATCTGGTCGACCACGACTACGTGGAGAAATACACCGTCGGCTATGATGAACTGAAGCAGCGCGCGGCGGATTTTCCGCCGGGGACGGTTGCCGACGTGACCGGCATCTCGGCCGAAGACGTGCGCAAGCTCGCCCGCGAATTCGCCACGACGCAGCCGTCGGTGATCCGCATGGGGGTGGCGATCGAGCGCACCGCCGGCGGCGGCAACGCCGTCCGCGCCCTGTCGTGCCTCCCTGCCCTGGTCGGGTCGTGGCGGCACTGCGGCGGCGGCATCCTGCATATGCCGATCTGGGCTTTTCCGGTGAACTGGGATGCGATCAGCCGTCCGGACTGGATTCCTCCGGGCACGCCGGTCGTCAACCAGTGGAGGCTCGGGCAGGCCCTGACCGGTGCGCTGCCGCTGAAGACGCCGATCCGCTCGTTGTTCGTGTATAATTCAAACCCGATGGTGGTGGTTCCGGAGCAGGAACTGGTGGAGCGCGGCCTGGCGCGGGAGGATTTGTTCACGGTCGTCAGTGAACATTTCTTGACCGACACGGCGATTTATGCCGACATCGTACTGCCGGCAACGACCCAGCTTGAACAGTTGGACATCATGTTCTCCTGGGGGCACCTCTATCTCACGCTGAACGAGCCGGCGGTCGCGCCGCTCGGCGAGGCGGTGCCGAACACCGAACTGTTCCGGCGACTCGCCCGTGCCATGGGCTTCGACGATCCGTATTGGGACCGCACCGACGAAGAGTTGGCGGTTGCCGCCCTGGACTGGAGCAACCCGGTGCTAAATGGAATCGATATGGCGCTGCTGCGCAAAACCGGCTACGCCCGCCTTCAGGTCGGCTCGCCGGAGAGCTTCGTGCCCCACCGGGAAGGCAATTTTCCGACCCCGTCCGGCAAATGCGAGTTCAGGTCGTCGATCGCCGCCGGTGGCAACATGGTGCTGCCGTTGTTCCGCCAGGGTTACATGGGCGACCAGCCGGGCCAGGCGCTCGATCCGCTACCGGACTATATTCCGCCGAACGAAACGCCGGCAACGAACCGGATGTTGGCGGAACGCTATCCGCTGAACATGCTGTCGCCGAAGAGCCACGCGTTTCTGAACTCGTCTTTCGGCAACATGCCGGCGCAGATCCATCATGCCGGCGAGCAAAAGGTTGTCCTCAACCCTGGTGACGCGGCGGCGCGCGGGATCGCCGCGGGCGACCGGGTTCAGGTCTTTAATGAGCGCGGCGCCTTTGAGGCGCTCGCCGAGGTCTCCCCGGACACGATGCCGGGGGTCGTGGTGGCGCCGATGGGATATTGGCCGCGCAACAGCCGGTCGCGGCGGACCGTCAATGCGATCAATCCGCCCGCGTTTGCCGATTACGGCCACGCGCCGACGTTTTCCGACACGCTTGTCGAGGTTGCCAAGGCGGTGCGTGCCGCGGCGGAGTGATCGGCTCGCTTGCCAGTAAGGCGAGGCGTGATCAAGATGCCGCGGTCCAGCAGAAGGAACCGCCGCCATGACCGATCTGCCCAAGCATGTCGAGATCCATGAGGAAGGCCCGCGCGAAGGCTTCCAGATCGAGCCGGGGCCGATCCCGACGGGAGAGAAGATCAGGCTGATCGAGGCGCTGAGCGATACCGGGCTGCGGCATATCCAGGCGTGCTCGTTCGTCAACACGCGGCTGGTGCCCGGCTGGGCGGATGCGGAGGCGGTGGTGGACGGCTTCTCCGCGCGGCCCGGGGTCGAATACACCGGCCTGTTCTTCAACGGCAACGGACTGGAGCGGGCGCTGGCGTTTCGGGGCAAGCTGACGGTGCATGGCAGCATCTCGCTGACTGCCTCGGAGGGGTTCACGCGCAAGAACCTCAACCGCAGCCATGCCGAGAACGTGGAGGCGATGAAGAAGCACAGCGCGTTGCAGCAATCAAAGGGGGTTCCGGTCACGCGGGTGCAGGTGATGGCGGCGTTCGGCTGCAACTACCAGGGGGATATTGCCCCGGAGCAGGTGGTGAGCACGCTGCGCGACGGGATGGCGATCGCGGCGGAGACCGGGGCGGAGATCACGCGGTTCTCGCTGGCCGATACGATGGGGTGGGCGACGCCGGCCCGGATCGAGCGGACGATCGGCGCGGTGCGGGAGCGTTGGCCGGATATGGCGCTGTCGCTGCATCTGCATGACACGCGCGGCCTGGCGGTGGCGAATGCTCATGCGGGGCTGAAGCTGGGGGTGACGCAATACGACTCGACCGTCGGCGGCCTGGGCGGGTGCCCCTTTGCGGGGCAGCCGAAGGCGGCGGGGAATATCTGCACCGAGGAACTGGTGCTGCTCTGCGAGGAGATGGGGATCGATACGGGGGTTGATCTCGACGCGTTGATCGAGGTCGGGCGCTTGGCGGAGGAGATCGTGGGGCACCAGTTGCCGAGCGAGTTGATCCATGCGGGGAGTTTGGATGCGTTCCGGAGGAAGGCGGCGTAGGGCGAGGCCGAGATCGAGACTTGCCGGGCCCGGAATGTCGATGGCGGTCTTGCCGTCGCTCGCCGATAGCGAGGGAATGGTAACGTAGACGCTGCCTCCCGGCGCCGCCGGCCCTGGCGTGAACGTGGCGGTGCCGAACGAACCGGTTACGGTGATCGGTCCACCGTTGTACTCCACCGTGTTCGGCAACTCGATCTGCAGCGTCGTGCCGGTAATCGGATTGCCGACAGTCGCCGGTGCCGCGGTACTCGTCATCTGGTAGTGCGAAACGTAGTCGGGTCCCGTGGCGCTCTCGTTTTTCGCCGTACGGCGAGATGGCGGCGGCAAGTCAATTACAATGCGCCGGGCAATCCGGGGGCGCTTTCCGCCGGCGAAACACAGGTCAACCTGCAAAGTGCGGCTGCGATGCTCGCCAGGCTGAGTTCCGCGAATCTCAGCGCAGGCGCGACCGGAACGTTGACCTTCGATGCGGTCGTGCTGGACAAGTATACCAATACCAATATCGACCCGGTTACCAACGCGCCTGCCAGCATCGTTCCTACAACCCCAGCTTCCCCGCCGGATAGGCCTGACTGAGCTTCACCCGGCGGACATAGCTGCGCATCGTGGTCAGGCTGCAGTGCCGGGTATGCCCCATGATCGCCTCGTCAGGCGCACTGTTGCGGTATCCCGTCGTCGTGCCTTTCAAACCGGACCCGGCGGCACGTTTGAGCAGGATCTGGCGCACCCCGTCGGGCTCAGCCGGGCCCTTTCGACGCCCCGCCGCGGTTGACCTTGCGGAGCAGCGGCCCGGCGGTGATCTCAGCCGTCCGAGCCACTCCTTCAGCGCGGCTGCCGGGCAAGTTCCTCGGCCTTACCAGGCGGAAGGGCGATCTCGGCACCTTCGCCTTGCTTGTCGGTTTTGGAGCGCTCGATCGGCAGCTTCAGCCCATCCTCAGTCCAGGTCACGTGCTCGACGCTGAGCCCGACCAGTTCCGAGCGGCGCACGGCGCCGTCGAAGCCGATCAGGAACAGCGCGAGTTCTCGTGCACCGCCGTGGCCGGTACCGCAAGTCCGGCAAGCTTGCCGACCTCACACCCAACCATTCAAGGTGGCTCATCTCGCCACCTCCGATCAATGCCAAGAGACGCGGCACCCAAGCCTCCCGCTCCTTGGCCGGGACAGCCTCGGCGATGGCGCTGAACAGGATCTGCTCATGGTTCCGCCGGAGGAGGTGTGGCTGGGAAGCTCGGCTTGTGAGCGCCGGATTCGAGGATTGCTCTCATCATCGCGGCCTGGGGGCCGGCTCGGGCGGCGCTGACATGCGACCTGCCCGCGTGCGGCACCTCAAGCTGCGCCCGCCCACGGCGGCGGGCACATCGCTTCAGCTGAACATGAACCCTTTGTAGCCCTCGCTTCTGACGGCCTCGAGCTGCTGGCGGTAGGCGCCGATGCCGGCCATGTAGAACATAACCGTGTTCTTCTTGCCGGGGATGTTGGCGCCGAAGATCCACGAGTTGACCTTCGGGAAGAGCGTCATGTTGGCGATCTCCTCGCAGGTCTTCGTCCAGCCGTCCTCGGCCTCCCGGGACGGCTCCACCGTTGCCATCCCCGAGTGTTCCGTATGCCGGATGGTCTCGCAGATCCAGTCCACCTGCAACTCGATGCTCGGCGGCAGGTTGGTGAACGGGCCGTTGGGGCCGAGGATCATGAACAGGTTGGGGAAGCCGTGCGTGGACAGGCCGAGGTAGCTGCTGGGGCCGTCCGCCCAGCCCTCGTTGATGTGCCGCCCGCCGCGGCCGCGCAAGTCCATCGACCGGTAGTTGCCGTCGACCGCGTCGAAGCCGGTGGCAAAAACCAGCACATCGAGCTTGTGCTCGACGCCATCCGTCAAGCGCACCCCGGCGGCCGTGATCGCTTCGATCGGGTTGTCCTCGATCGAGACCAGCGTGACGTTGTCACGGTTGAAGGTCTCGTAGTAGCCCTCGTTGCACAGCGGACGCTTGGCGTACAGGCCGGTCGGTGTGAGCTTCCGCGCGGTCTCCGGGTCCTTGACGATCTCCTTGATCTTCGAGCGGATGAACGCCGCCGCGGCCGCGTTGGCCTCCGGATTGGTGGCGATATCGCTGAAGGTGCCGAACATGAACCGGAAGCCGTTGCCCTTGTCCCAGTTCTCCTGAAAGACCCGCTGCCGCTCTTCCTCGGAAACGCTCATCGCCTCGACGCCGCTTTCCTGGAAGCCGAAGGCGACGATCGAGTTGCGCACCTGCTGCCAGATTGCGTCGAAGTTCTTCTTCGTTTCGGCGACCTCGGCCGGATCGACCGGGCCGTTGCCGGACGGCACGCAGTACTGCGGCGAGCGCTGGAAGACGGTCAGATGGCCGGCCTGCTTGGCGGCGGCGACGATGAACTGAGTTCCGGTGGAACCGGTACCGATCACGCCGACTCGCTTGCCGGTGATGTCGAGGTCGTGCGGCCATGCGTTGGTATGCACGAGCGTGCCGCCAAAGCGGTCGATCCCGGGAATGGCCGGAATGTTGGACTTCGCGAGGAGCCCGAGCGCCGTTACCAGGTAGCGGCTTGTGAACGTCTCGCCGGTGCTCGTGCGCACCTGCCAGAGGTTGCACTGCTCGTCGAACACCGCGCCCGTCACTTCAGTGTTCAACTGGATGTCGCGGCGCAGGTCGAAGCGGTCGACGACGTGGTTCAGATACGTCTCGATGTCGGCCTGTTCCAGATAGCGCGTGGTCCAGTCCCACTCCTGCAGGAGGTCCCTGTCGAACGAGTAACGGTAGACGAAACCCTCGGTGTCGGACTTTGCGCCGGGGTAGCGATTGAAATACCAGGTGCCCCCGATGCCGCCGCCCTTCTCGAACGCCCGGACCTGAAGGCCCAGCTCATCGCGCAGCTTGCGAAGCATGTAGATGCCGCCGAACCCGGCACCGATGACGATGGCATCGAAGTCAGCTTCCGTTCTGGATTTTTCGGCAAGATTGTCCATGGGGTTTCTCCTTTGGCGGCACGAGGGGTTGGTGTCGTGCTTTCATGTTCTTGTGGGTTGGGTCGCGGCGGTCACGAACAGCATCGGGCTGGTTGCACAGCTATTCTTTGATGACTTGATGGGGCTCTATAACGTTGCCGGCAGGATCGTAGAAAAAGATCTGAAACCAGCCATTCATCGCCCACAGGCCATAGTCGGAATAAAAGACGTTCTTTGCCTCGAGCCGCTTTTTGAAAGCTTCGATATCATCGGTGCGGAAGGCGATGTGACCGCGTTCAAGCGGATTGACACCATGCTTGGTACGAAAAGCGACGGCGAGATCCATTGCTGCCAGATGGACCCGGGTTTGGCCGTCAGTCATGAAGGCCACAGGGGCGGCATAGCCCTGTGTTGTATCGCGTGTGCTGCTCAGCGACGACGGCTGCTTCTTGAACTCCGGCAACTTCGTGGCGTCCGCGAACGCCGGAGCGCTCATTACGATACCGGCCAGCGCTAGCACTGCAAAGACTTTTTTCATGTTTGGTCTCCCTGGCCGCAGCCGCGCGATGCCGCGCTGCTGATTTCTGATGGGGCGTTATGATCGCCCTCTTCGCCACCACACGATTGCCGATTCCAGACGGCATCAAGCGTTCTCATGCGGAGGCACGATGGCGGTAATCCAAAAGGTCGCCGATGTCTACGAACCGTTCGAGTTCCTCATCCGGTATGGAGATTCCGAAACGATCCTCGGCCGCCACAGCGAGGTCGATGCGCGAGAGCGAATCCAGGCCGGCCTTGTCGAGGCGAAGCGCGCGATCAAATCGATGCAATTGAGTTCCTGTAATATCCGTGAGGAGTTTGGCAAGCGCCGTCTCGATCTCGGCTTGTTTCATTCTGACCTCCTCAAGCCAGCGGCAAAGCGGGGTGACGCTGCGTCTGCAGCGCGCTTCGCACGGTTTGCAATGCGTCGAACTGATGGATCCAGCCGAAATGGTCGGGGAACCGCGCCACCCGCCGATCACGGTCCGCGATGCGCGGACCATCCGGCAGATGCAACAGTGAATTGGTAATCCATGAGCTGCGCTGGATTTTGCGGGTCCGGGCGCGGCGCATCGACTGGTATTGCGCGAGCATCGGACCGAGCCCGTCCGGCGCAGTCCCGGGCAGGAGTTCCGCCAGGGTGATCGCGTCCTCGATGGTGGTGTTGGCACCTTGACCGTGGTGCGGCAGCATCGCGTGTGCGGCGTCGCCAAGGATCACGACGCCCCCACGATACCAGTGCAGCAAAGGCCGCGTTCCGAACAGCGCCCAGCGCACCGGCAGATGTTGCGAGACCATCTCGATGACGGCCGGATGCCAGCCTCTGAATGCGGCGACGGCCTCGCCGGGCTCGACCGGGTCTAGCCACTTGTCGGCATGCGGCCAGATCTTCGGGTACTCGACGACAGCGAAGAAATTCACATGCCCGGCGTCGCCTCCGATGGCGTAATGCAGCAGGTGGGCGTCGGGCCCCATCCAGAACTGGATCGATTTCGGGTCGGGCAGCGTCGGCAGCTTCTCCACGGGCACAATGCCGCGAAAAGCACTTGTCCCCGAATAGACCGTGTCGTCGCGACCGGTGATGAAGCGGCGGACGAGGGAGCGCACGCCGTCCGCGCCGACAACGAGATCGGCTTCAACGCTTCGCCCGTTGGCAAACGTTAGACCTGTAGCGCCACCAAGGTCCTTGATCTCGGTCAGCCGGTGTTCGAGATGCAACCCGGTGCCACCAAGCGCACCGCTCAGGATGCGCTGAAGGTCCGCACGGTGGATCCCGTAGTAGGGCGCACCGCAAATCTGCCGATAATTCATGTCCTCATGAACCGGGTGCGCGGCGATGCGGCTGCCGTCGCGCCAGTTGCGGTAGATCAGTTCGCCGGGCTCGGTCGAGACGGTTTCAAGGGCGTCGCCCATGCCGAGCCGGCGTAGTTCCCGGGTGGCGTTGGCTGAGAGCGCGACCGCAGCGCCGATCTCGGCCAACTTCTGCGCTTGCTCGTACACGTCGGCTTCGATACCGCGCTGGCGCAGAGCCACCGCCAGAGTGAGGCCGCCGATGCCCCCGCCGACGATCGCAATTCGCAATGTGTTAGCCATGCTTCGTTCCCCCTGGTTATGATCAGTCCGAAACGCGGTCGTTTGCTTCGTAAAGATGCTCACTCAATCGCCGAAGGATGCCGGGCGAGCGGCGTCACAGTAATGTCCATGAAAGGAAACAGCGGCAAAGACGACAGGATAGTGTGCAGTTCGTCGTGGTCCGTCACGTCAAAAACGCTGACATTGGCATATCGTCCGGCGACCCGCCACAAATAAATCCACTTACCCGCCCGCTGCAATGCCTGCGCGCGAGCCTTTTCATCCGCCTTCAGGGTATCGGCGTGCGATGGGTCCAAATCGTGTGGAATGCGCACGTCCATCTGAACGCAATACAACATCCAATTTCTCCTATTGTCGCGCATAGCGCCGAAGTTGTTCCAGATCCAGCGTGACGCCCAGGCCCGGGCCGGTTGGCAGATGTATGTGGAAATCTTCGAAACGCAGAGGTTCGGTCACCAGATCGCCGGTGAGGATCTGGGGGCCAAAGTGCTCACAGCCCCACGCCAGATCACGCAGCCCGGCGAAGACGTGCAGATGGGCTGCCGCTCCGATGGAACTTTCCAACAAACAGCCGCCATAGAGCCCGATACCGGCCGCCCGGGCGACCGCCGCGATGTCGCGGGTTGCCAGAAGGCCGCCGTGCTTGACCAGTTTAAGCGACACCACGTCGGCAGCGCCGGCACGGGCGACGTCCAGCATGTCATGGGTCGAGAACACACACTCATCGGCCATCAGCGGCACGGCGGAGCGTTCGCGCAGCCTCGCCATACCCGGAATGTTCCACGCCGGCAGCGGCTGCTCCACCAATGTGACCCCAAGGTCTGCCATGACCGGCAGGCAGCGCAGGGCCGTGGTTTCGTCCCAGGCCTGGTTGGCGTCGACGATCAGGGTCGCCCGGCCTTCCAGCGCGCTGGCGAGCCGCCGCAGGCGCGCCATGTCGGCTTCAGGAGTTTGAGCGCCAATCTTGACCTTGAACATGTTGTGCAGGCGCGCGGCGATCTTCCTTTCCGCCTCCTCGATTTCCTGAGCCGGATCGCCGGACGCGAGGGTCCAGATCACCGGCACGCTTTCGCGCACCACGCCGCCCAGAAGCTGTACGGCTGGCACGTCCACGGTTTTGCCGACAGCGTCGAACAGTGCGCTTTCAATGGCGCCCTTCGCGGCATTGTTGCGTTTCGCCGCCTCGTCCATACTGACCCGGGCCGCTTCGAAGCGCTCCGCCGCCGCGCCGGCAAGAGCGGGTGCCAGGTAGGCATCGATCGTTGCCTTGATGCTCTCGACGCTTTCCTCGCTCCAGCGCGGGCCGCCCAGCGTTGCGGCCTCACCGATACCGGTAACGCCGTTGGCGAGGCGCACCTCGACGATGACATAGCTCTGTGCCGTGACGGAGAGCGAGGACAGCTTGTGCGTCCGAACTGTCGGCACATCGACGATCGAGCTCTTTATCTCGCTGATCGTAAGGTCGCGCCGCAGGTCGGCTGGGACGGGGAGGATGGTGTCCGGCATGATTTACTCCGCAAGCGGCACAAAAGAAGCCCGGCCGCCGCCATCGACGGCCGGGTTGGGCGTCAGACGGCTTCGGCGTGCGCCCTTGTGACCACGGTATTCGGGGCCACAGCGCTCTCCGGATGCAGAACGAAATCGAACGTGATCTCGGCGAACGGCGCATTCAGGCCGCGCGCGTGGATCGACGCCGGATCGGCCGATCGGCGCACTTGCGGGATCAGGCCGTCGCGGGTGGCGAAGGCGAAGTCATCGTGCAGATACGCGTCGCCGTCGATGTTGATCTGCGTCGTCAGCTTGCGATAGTTCGGCGCCGACACGAAGAAATGGATATGCGCCGGGCGGTTGCCATGACGGCCGAGTTGGTCCAGCAACTTCTGCGTCTGGCCATTTGGCGGGCAGCAATAGCCCGAGGGCAGCAGAGACCGGAACCTGTAGCGTCCCTCGGCATCGGTTTCGATGCGGCGGCGCAGGTTGTATTTCGGCTGCGACGGATCGAAGAACGAGTACCCGCCGAGGGTGTTGGCATGCCACACATCGACAATGGCGCCGGCAACCGGCTTGCCGTGCATGTCGCGCACCTGCCCGTCCATGAACAGGACTTCGCCCTGCTCGCTGCCATCGTCAAGCCGCGCGTCGCCCTTGGACAACGGTGCGCCGGCGACATAAAGCGGGCCTTCGATCGTGCGCGGCGTGCCGCCCTCGATACCGGCCTTGCGCTCCGCCTCGTCCATGCGCAAGTCGAGGAAGGTTTCGATGCCGAGACCCGGCACCAGCAGTGCGGCTTCGTTCGCCTGGCCGAGTGCGGTGATATAGCTAACCGCGGACCAGAACTCGTCGGGCTGGACGTCAAAGTCTTCAATGGTGCGGAACAGGTCGGATATCAGCCGATGCATGATACGCTTCATCCGCGGGTTTCCGGCGTCGTTGGTCAAGCCACTGACCTTGGTGATAAGGTCTTTAACTGCCTGCGTGTTCGTCAAGGATTCACTCATTTCACGTCCTCCATGATTTACGGTTCGTTAGCCAAGATCTCCGCCCGCAACGGGCAGAGTGACGCCGGTGATGTAGGATGCCTCGTCGGAGGCCAGGAACAGGATCGCCGCGGCCTGTTCCTCGGTGGTGCCGTATCGTCGCATCAGACTGGATGAGACCGTCTGATCGACGACTTGCTGATACCACCGCACTTCTTGTTCCCCGGGCGGCACGGCATTGCGCGGAATGCGCCGCTGGGGTGCCTCGGTGCCGCCCGGAGCTACACCGCAAACGCGTATTCCATGCCCGGCATACTCCATGGCCAGGCAGGCGGTGATGGCGTTCACCCCGCCCTTGGCGGCTGCATAGGGAACGCGGTTGATGCCGCGCGTGGCGACGGACGAAACATTGACTATCGTTCCGCCACCGGCCTGCACCATCGCCGGCAGCACTGCCCGGCAACACCACAAAGTCGGAAACAGCGATCGACGGATCTCGGCCTCGATCTGCTCCGGCTCATAGGCTGCGTAAGGTTTTGCCCAGATGGTGCCGCCGACATTGTTGACCAGTATGTCGATCCGGCCAAAGCGTTCCTCGGTGCTTTCCATGGCGGCGGTCGCGCCGGCGAAGCTTTCCAGATCGGCAATGATCGCGATCGCCCGGGCGCCGGCCGCCTCGGCTTCGTTTCGAACTTCCTCCACGAGATCAGAACGATCGACCAGCGCCACACTGCCCCCTTCTCGCGCGAGGCGCAGGGCGACATCCCGGCCGATCCCTTGTGCCGCACCGGTCACGACGGCGGTTTTACCGGTGAAGCGATTTGAGCGGATCATCATGACCTCCTCACGCAGCCTGCCGGTGGGTTTCGCCGATGGTGGTCACGGCTCCGCTCGGGGAGAATTTCTCGTAGTAGAAATTCGCCGGTGCGATGCCCTGTTCGCCGAGCCAGCCGCGCACCGCCTCGACCATCGGCGGCGGGCCGCAGAGATATACATCCACGTCCCCGCCGTTGACGTGGGCGGGTTCGATGTAGCGGGTCACGTAGCCTTTGCTGGGATAGGCGCTCGATTCCGCGGCAACGCAGCAGGAGAAGGTAAAGTTGGGGATGCGCTCGGCGAACTGCTCAAGTTGGTCCAGGCCCACAAGATCTTCGTCGTTCGTCACGCCATAGACCAGATGGACCGGGTGCGGGCTGCCGGTGGCGGCGATCCGGCCGAGCATCGACAGGAACGGTGCCAGGCCGGTGCCACCGGCGAGGAACAACAGCGGGCGCTTGATCTCGCGCAGGTAGAAGCTGCCGGATGGCCCGATGAATTCGATTTGCGTCCCCGGCGTGGCGCTCTCCTTGAGAAAGCCGCTCATCACGCCGCGTGGTATGTCCCGCACAAGGAATGACAGATCGGTCCCGCCGGGCGGGGAACTGAACGAGTACGACCGCCGTTGGTCGGTACCCGGCACCAACACGTTGACGTACTGGCCTGCAAGGTAGCCGAGGCCATCATTGCCCTCCAACGACAGTGAGAAGGCGATTGTGGTCGGGGAGAGTCTCTCCACCGCAGCAAGGCGCGCCTTGAAGTTTTGGCCTGCGGTCTTGCAGACCTCCGACGAGGCAGCGATGGCGATAACAAGGTCTGTTTTCGGCCGCATCTGGCAGGCCAGCGCATAGCCCTGCGCCGCTTCGTCCTCGGTCAGCGCGTCATCGATGTAGTCGCCGCCGTCATAGTCTCCGGACTCCGCGTGGCACTTGCAGGTGCCGCATGCGCCGTCGCGGCAATCGAGCGGGATGTTGATGCCGACGCGATACGACGCCTCGGCAACCGTTTCATCCGGCCGGCATTCCACGAAGCGGGTGACGCCGTCCTCGAAGTTGAGCGCGATGTTATGTCCCATGATGTCCTCCTGTTGATACGCGCCCGACTTAAATGTGATAGATGTCGACGACGTGGTGAATGTAGTCGTTCTTGAGAACGATTTTCTTGCGCTTGATCACCGGCCGCCCGGTGCTTGTATCGAGCGTGTAGAACGACGTGCCGAAATAAGTGTCCACGGTCTTGTACCGGAAGCTGAACGTCACCCAGTTGAAGCGCAGCCGGCACTCCCCGCTGGTTTGTTCGATGATCTCGACGTTGCTGATGTTATGCGACGTGCGCGGCTCCGGCAGGCTGGTGGCGCTCGACCGCTCGGTCCTGATGCGAAAGACGCGGTCCTCCAGTCCGCCACGGTGGCCGTAGTAGATCAGCGAAATCTCGCTCTGCGGGTCGGTGACGAGCTTGTCGTCATCGTCCCACGACGGCATCCAGAACTCGGCGTCCGGTGCATAGAAACCGAGCCAGGCGTCCCAGTCCTTGTCGTCCAGAGCGCGTGCTTCGGCAAACAGAAATTGGCGGACATCCTCGACGGAAAGCCGGGTTGCGGATGTTTCAAGTGTGCTGGACATGATCGTTCCTCCTACGACTTGATGCCGGTTTCCGCGGCCAGTGCCTTGCCCATGGCGTCATGCCAGTATTTGTGCTGAACGACGAAGAGGCCTTCGTCTTCGGTGCGAACCCCGCTCAGCAGCGGCTTCAGGCCTATGGCCTCCGCCGCCGCGTCGGCGCCGGTAATCCAATGCCGCGCACCCCGGCTCATGTCGTTCCAATGCGCGGCGCTGGCCATGTACGACATCTGGCAGGCGCGAAATTCTTCCAGATCGTCCGGCGTTGCCATACCGCTGGCGTTAAAGAAATCCTCGTATTGACGAATACGGCGGGCGCGCAACTCCGGTGCTTCGCCCTTCGGCGCTATGCAGTAGATCGTCACCTCGGTCTTATCGACGCCGATCGGCCGATAGGTGCGGATTTGCGAGCTGAACTGGTCCATCAGGTAGACGTTCGGGTAAAGGCAGAGATTGCGCGAACGCTGCACCATCCAGTCGGCCTGCGCCTGGCCATAGCGACCGGCAAGTTCGTCACGGCGGTCCCAGTTGGGCCGATCCTCGGGATTGGCCCAATTGGTCCAGAGCAGCAAATGACCGTTCTCGAAGGAGTAGAAGCCACCGCCCTGCTTGGCCCAGCCGCCCGCCGACATGGCGCGGACGTTGTCGACCTGCTCGGCTTCCTTACGCCGGCTGGTGGTGGCGGCGTAGTTCCAGTGGACCGCGCTTACATGATACCCGTCGGCGCCGTTCTCAGTCTGCAGTTTCCAGTTGCCGTCGTAGACATACGTTGAAGCGCCGCGCAGGACTTCCATGCCATCCGGCGACTGGTCCACAATCATATCGATAATCTTCGCCGCTTCGCCGAGGTGCTCAACCAGTGGCACGACATCTGCGTTGAGGCTGCCGAACAGAAAGCCGCGATACGATTCGAAGCGCGCCACCTTCGTCAGATCGTGCGAACCGTTCGTGTTGAAGTTCTCGGGGTAGCCCGCGTCGCGCGGATCCTTCACTTTGAGCAGCTTGCCGCTGTTGCTGAATGTCCAGCCATGGAACGGGCAGGTGTAGGTGGACTTGTTGGCTCGCTTGTGGCGGCACAGCATCGCGCCGCGATGACTGCAGGCATTGATGAAGGCGTTGAGTACGCCGTCCTTGCCGCGCGCTATGAAGATCGGCTGACGGCCCATCGTCGTGGTAAAGTAGTCATTGTTGTTCGGGATCTGGCTCTCGTGCGCGAGGTAGATCCAGTTGCCTTCGAAGATGTGCTTCATCTCGAGTTCGAAGATCGCCGGGTCGGTAAAAATGTCGCGACCCACGCGATAAACGCCGCTGGCCGGGTCATCCTGCAACGCCGTGTCGAGCGTCTTCCGAATCGTGTCGAGCATTCGATCGCCTCCTTTGCATCATTGCTTTTTCCGGTTCGCGACCGGGATCTTTAGCCGCGACCAGGAGAGGTTTGCGTCCTCTGCCTCACGGTCTTGCCTGTTCCCAACTCCTAGGTCCAAGACCAAATAGGTCGGTAAAATACCTTTGGGGTATAAGATGGAACTGCGGCACCTGCGTTATTTCGTCTGTATCGCGCGTGAAAAAAGCTTCACGCGGGCTGCCGAGATCCTGCACATCGCCCAGCCGCCGCTGAGCCGGCAGATAAAGCAACTTGAGGACGAGTTGGGCCTTGTCCTGATCGAGCGCGGCACCCGGCCCTTGCGTCTCAGCGAGGCCGGGCGTTTGTTCTATGAACAAGCCATCCAGATGCTGGAACGCTTTGACGAGATGCGGGCCTCGGTCGGACGCCTTTACGAAGCCCACCGTGACCGCTTCAGCATCGGCTTCGTCGGTTCGACGCTGTACGGCAAGCTGCCGGAAGTAATCCGAAGTTATCGCGCGGCGCGTCCCGAGGTCGAAATCATACTTTTGGAATTGACCAGCTTCGAGCAGATCGCCGCATTGAAAGAGGGCCGTATCGACGTGGGCTTCGGGCGTATTCCGCTTGATGATCCTGCCTTGGAACGCCAACTCCTGCGCAACGAAAAGCTGATTGCGGCGGCTCCGGTGAACCATGCGATCCTTGGCCGGAAGGGCCCCCTGAGGCTGGCAGACCTCGCCACCGAGCCGCTGATTGTCTACCCGAAGGCGCCGCGGCCGAGCTACGCCGACCAAGTGCTTGCGCTCTACCGTGACCGCGGATTAAAGCCACCCGGGTTGTATGAGGTGCGCGAGCTGCAAACCGCGCTCGGCTTGGTTGCGGCCGGTGCCGGAGTATGTCTGGTTCCGGCTTCCGTCGAGCGTCTGCGCCGCGACGACGTGGTGTATCGGCCGCTGGACCAGGAACATGCAGTTTCACCGATCATCATGTCTAGTCGTAAGGGCGATCGATCCCCGGAGATTGCGTTGGTCCTCAAGCTGATCCGCCGGATCTATCAGAGGGAGAAGATTGTGTTCGGGGCTTAGAGTCCGTTTGGAAAGTCCCATAGTTAATTACTCAGTTTCCGGAGCATCAGGCGGATCGACACCAGCTTGATGAATGCAAGATCGGTACGATTGAGGTTCTCGAAATACTTGGCCAGCCGGCGGCACGGGTTGAGCCAGGCCAAGGCATGATCGAGCATCAGGTCTTGCGCGCCGGGATGTCAAGCGTCTGCTGCCACGTGCTGGCATGGCGGTCGGAGCCGGAAACGACGTGGCAGTCAATCGACGCACCGGCGGAAGCGTAAGGAGTTGGCTGTCCAGCGTTCCACCCATCCGTGTCTGTGATCGTGCGTACGTTAGCCGGACGTTGAGGATCCGGCTCTTTGGCTCAACAAACTTCCGGAGAGATGCTCGAACATCTCCCCGGTTGGGGATCGCAACGCTATACGTGAAAGTTGTTGCTACTCCCAAAGCCGCTCGAAGCCTTGTCTTGCCTCAACCCTCCAAAATGAATGTCACCTCCATGGTGACGCGATATTCCGCGATTTTGCCGTCCACGACGCTTGCCTTTTGATCAATGACGTAAAGCCCGGTGATTCCTCGCAACGTCTTGCTTGCTCGCAGAAGGCCCTCATTGATTGCGGCATCGAAGCTGGTGGGCGATGCCGCGGTGATTTTGCTCACGCTCGCAACTGCCATCTCCTCCTCCCCTGTTCGCCGGCAATCAAACGACTGCCAGAACGGCAACATGCAACTGATCGACTTGCCTGCCAACATGGCAGGCCACCACGAATTTGTGCGCCTGGTCTTGATGCATAGCGTCCGGACGGCCAGCGCTTGGAGGCGAGGTATCCAGCAGTCGCCGTCAGCATCTTCACTGCCGCCCCAAATACGCCGAGCCGTCCTCGACGACAGAAGCCGATCGACATACAGCTCGGACTCCGGGACCGAGGAGGGGCTCGAACTTGCCGAGGTCACCGCCGGGCCGCTGTTCCGCAAGGTCAACCGCGGCGGCGAGGTCGAGAACGCCCGTCTGAGTCCTGACGGGGTGCGCCCGATTCTGCTCAAGCGCGCCGCCCCGGCCGATTTTAAGGGCACGCTGGTGAACCGGTTAGCCCGCACAGACTGCGGCTGGGTTCGTGACGACGGTCTACCGCAACGGCATGCCGGACGAGGAGATCATGGGGCACATCCGGCCGGGAGCCCGACCACGATGCGCAGCCACGTCAGCCGGGCGAAGCTCAGGCAAGCCATCCGGTGCCAGCCATATAACAACATTGACAGCATGTTCAGCGGGAAATTCTGGTGCCTGCCTCACGGTTCGCAATCTCGATGACGACGTCGGTGCGACAGCCCGGCCAAGGTGCGCAGGTCCGGCGCATTCTCCCAGCGTGACATGGTGGGTTGCGAGGTCAGGTCGATGCCGGTTTCCGGCAGCCGGCCGCCGACCGCCGGCCAGCTTGAAGGCGGGGTCCTGGCGCAGAGCGTCAAGGTCATTCGCATCCGGGTAGCCGCAGGCGATGGCGAACACCCGCGGACGCAGGATGTTGGCCATCGTATGGGTGAGCACGGCCGGGCCGCGATGGTCGGGGATGAGCGCGGCAAGGGTGTCGATCAGGCCAAGGCGCTTGTCGGCGCCAGCAGCAGCAGGACGCCGCCGTCGGAACTGGTTTGGCCGGCATCGAAGGCGGCGGTGACTTTCTTCTTGCAGAGACTTGGCAACGAAAACGGGAAAAGGGTATCGTCGGCGTTGGTGCGCACGGCTGATTCTGTCCGGGCGTAGAAGCGAATCCCGGCTATGCGGTGAATAAGACGGGCTATGTGCCGATCGTTGTACCTGCTGCCACGACTTTTGACAGAACCCAACCGTTACCAATCGTTATGGTGGCCGTATCCCATCACGCTTTTAGACGGGTCATCCAATGATCGAGACTGTCGTCATCACGGGTGCGGGCTCCGGGATCGGTCGCGAGATTGCCAGGCTGTTCCTTGCCGACGGTTCGCAAGTGTTGGCCGTCAGCCTGGACCAGACGGAACTGGACAAGCTACACGGCGAGCTTAAGGCTGAGGATGGGCAGATGTTGACCCTTCGCATGGACTTGTCCGAGACAGATGCGGCGGAACGGCTGGTTGCCTGGTGTCAGCAGCGGGACTTGACGGTGGGTACGCTCATCAACAACGCCGGATTTGCTTGCTTCGGCGAGGCGGTAGATGCGGCCCCGGCGCGCGTGGCGTCGATGATTGCGCTCAACGTCACGACTCTGACGAAACTCTCCATCCTGTTTGGTGCGCAGATGAAGGCACGGGGTCGGGGTCGTATCCTCAACGTCGGATCGACTGCTGGCATGGTGCCGTATCCTAACATGGCGGCGTATTGCGCCACCAAAGCTTACGTCAACAGCTTCACGCTCACGTTGGCCGCAGAACTCAAGCCGCACGGCGTGACCGTCACCTGCCTTGCGCCGGGCGCGACACAAACCCGGTTCGCCGAGGCCGGCGGCATTCTCGATTTTGCCGGGACTTCGCAGATGAAGACCCTGTTCGTTGCTAGAAAGGCAAGCGCACCGGCAGACGTGGCACGTGCCGGCTATCAGGCATTGCTGGCCGGCCGTAGATTTGTGCTGACCGGGAAGCTCGCGCTAAATGCAAACTTGGCCAGCCGCCTGCTGCCACAGCATGTGCTCCCGGAGCTTCGTCGCAGGCTCTCGTGGTTGATGGGGCCACCTTGAACAAAGTAGTGAACGAGAGCGAGAACAATGGTGCCAGGTGAGACTGTGGACCTGAAGAACGCTCCTGCATTGCAGTTGACAGCGTTCACCACCAATGGCGGGACCACTGCTGCCGTCCTCGCCTTCTTTGACACTCTGCCGCCCGTCTCTTTGGACGAGATGCGCGGGCGCTGGCGCGGCGAGGGATTACCGAGTGGTCACCCGATGGATGGGCTGCTCGAACGCTTCGGTTGGTACGGCAAGGAGTTCAACGGGCCGGAGGATGTGCAGCCACTGCTTTGCAAGCGGCGAGGCGGCGAAGTCTTCGCGATAAACCCCGCTTTCGTCCCGATCGGATTCGTGAACCGGCATATCGGCCTGTTTCACACCCGGTTCGCCGCAGCGGTGGTCGCGCTAACCGGGTGGGCAGCGGCAACGAAAAGGCCGACAGCGCGCTTGCGAATGACTGAGTTCCGCGGCGTTCAGACCGCGACGATGATCTATGACAGCCTGCCTATCAATGACATGTTCCGAGCGATCGACAGCAATACGCGGTTGGGCGTCATGGACCTTCGTGGGATGGTGCAGCCATTCTTCTTTGTCCTCCGCCGGGACAGTATGCAAACCAAGAGAGCGGACGCACAGGGGCGAGCTGCGGCGGTCCCGGTGGTTTGGACAGGTTCCGGGAAGAAGGAGCTAAGGTCTGTCGCCGGCTGAAGGTTGCACCTTTCCCGGAATCACTGATCGTATCGACGGCAATCGAGGTCTTGCCCGTGGCGCGGTCGCCGATGATCAGTTCGCGCTGGCCTCGACCCAGCGCGAACAACGCATCATCCTCAGAATGCCGGTCTGGATTGGCGGCGCGATCGGCTATGGATGGCGCCGCTGCCTCATCGTATGGTGACCCCTTGTTCGACGCCATCGTGACCTTCGACGATGTTGGTCGCTCCAAGCTCGAGCCCGACCCCTTCCTGGAGGCCGCCAGTCGTTTATCCGTAAGGCCGGCAGGCTGTCTGATGTTCGAGGATAGCCGGGAGGGGATCGAGGCGGCGAAGCGTGCTGGAATGCGATCGATCGACGTCGCCGCCATACTGGATCGGGCCGCGCGCAGACAGGCTTCGCGTAAGTCAGGCGTTCAGCGGACATCCCGGTACCAGTAACCGGACGCCCACAGACGGAGCCGTGCCCTTCACTCTGAAGGCAGATCGTCGGCTTCGGTCACGATTTGTCAGCCGGCGCTGCATCGATTCCACTGCGATATCGGGACGGCGAGCGGCTCGGGACTGGTGAGATCGTGAGTGGAGACCGACTTCGTGCCGACAAAGAGCGCACGCGACGCGCACCGAAAAGGTCAATAACGTGCAAACAACGGTCGAAGGGGCCGAGCAAAACGTCGTCACGCTTCACCGGATCTTGCGCTTCGGCGGCGGCACGTCCGTGCAAACCCCCTCGAACACCTCCGCCGTCATCCCGATCAACTCGCCCAGCGTCGGGTGCGGATGGATCGTCTTTCCGATATCTGCCGCGTCGCAGCCCATCTCTACCGCGAGGCAGACCTCGCTAATCAGATCACCTGCGTGCGTCCCGACGATGCCGCCGCCGATGCAGCGATGTGTCGTCTCGTCGAACAGCAGTTTCGTAAAACCGTCTTCGCGCCCGTTGGCGATCGCGCGCCCGGACGCCGCCCACGGGAATACCGCCTTTTCATATTTCACCCCCTGCGTCTTGCATTGCTCCTCGGTCAGCCCCGCCCAGGCGACCTCGGGATCGGTGTAAGCGACCGAGGGTATCTGCCGCGCGTCGAAATAACTGTTGCGGCCGGCCGCCGCCTCGGCCGCAACATGGGCTTCGTGCACCGCCTTGTGCGCCAGCATCGGCTGCCCGACGATGTCCCCGATCGCATAGATATGCCCGACGTTCGTCCGCATCTGCCGATCGGCCGGGATCAGGCCGCGGTCGGTGACGGAGACGCCGGCCTTATCAGCATCGATCGCGTGGCCGTTGGCGCTGCGGCCAACGGCCACCAGCACGAGGTCGTACACCTGCGCATCGGCCGGTGCGTTCACGCCCTCGAACCCGACCTCGATGCCGGCCTCGGTCGCCTTCGCCGACACCGTCCTGGTGTTCAGCATCATCCGGTCGAACCGCGGCGCGTTCCGCTTCTCCCAAACCTTCACCAGATCGCGGTCCGCGCCCGCCATGACCGAGTCGAGCATCTCCACTACATCGATCCGGGCGCCCAAGGTAGAATAGACTGTCGCCATCTCCAGCCCGATGATCCCGCCGCCGATGACCAGCATCCGTTTCGGAATCGCAGTCAATGTCAGCGCGCCCGTCGAATCGATCACCCGCGGGTCATCCGGCATGAACGGCAGCTTCACCGCATGGCTCCCGGCGGCGATGATGGCCTTCCGGAAGCGGATCGTCTTGGTGCCGCCTGTCTTGTCCTGTCCGTCACCGCCCGTGAGTTCGACCTGCAGGTGATAGGGGTCGAGGAACCGGCCGACACCGCGCACGACCTCCACTTGCCGCCCTTTCGCCATCGCCCCGAGGCCGCCGGTCAGTTTGCTGACCACGCCCTCCTTGAAGCCGCGCAGCTTCCCCAGGTCGATCTCGGGCGTCCCGAAGCTGATGCCGTGTCGGTCCAGCGACCGCGCTTCATCGATCACCGAGGCCACATGCAGCAGCGCCTTCGACGGGATGCAGCCGACGTTCAGGCAGACGCCGCCGAGCGCCGCGTAGCGCTCTACCAGCACCGTCTGCATCCCCAAATCGGCTGAACGGAACGCCGCCGAATAGCCGCCCGGCCCGGCGCCGAGGACCAGCATCTCGCACTCGATATCGGCATCGCCGCCATAAGCCGCCGCGCTCGGAACCGCCGCCGCCGGGGCCGAAGGCGCCGCCGCCACGGGCGCCGTCGAGGCGCCGGTCGACAGTGTGAGAATCAGGCTGCCCTCTGAAACCTTGTCGCCAAGCTTCACCGAAAGGCTGCCGACGGTGCCGCCGACGGGGGCCGGCACGTCCATCGTAGCCTTGTCGGACTCCAGCGAGATCAGCGCGTCCTCGGCCTTGACCGTGTCGCCGGCCTTCACCAGTACCTCGATCACCGGCACGTCCTTGAAGTCGCCGATATCCGGCACCCGGACGTCAATCGTCTCGTAGACGCTGGCCGTGCCATAGTCGGCAGGAGGCGCCCCGCTGGCGGTGGTGCGCGCATCACCGGAGACTTTCTCGCGCGGGGCAACCCCCGCCGGTGCGACATCCGCCTCCACGTCCAGCAGGAAGGCACCTTCGGAGACCTTGTCACCAACGTTGACGCCGATGGCAGTCACCACACCGTCCACCGGCGAAGGCACGTCCAGCGTGGCCTTGTCGGATTCCAGTGTGACCAGTGACTGCTCCGTCCGGATGGTTTCGCCCGGCTTGACCAGCACTTCGATGACCGGAACGTCCTTGAAATCCCCGATGTCGGGAACCGAAACTTTGATGATCGCCATGTCTGTTCCCCTATTAGATCAGCACGCGGCGCAAGTCGGACAGCAGCGCGGCGAAATGGCTGTTAAAGCGCGCAGCCGCCGCGCCGTCGATCACCCGGTGGTCCCACGACAGCGACAGCGGCAGGATGAACCGCCAAGCGGACGTCTTTCCGTCCGCCGACACCTGCCGCCAGGCCGAACGACAGACGCCCATGATCGCAACTTCGGGCGCGTTGATGATCGGCGTGAAGTACGTACCGCCGATACCGCCGAGGCTGGAGATGGTAAACGTCCCGCCCTGCATCTGATCCGGCTTCAGCTTGCCGTCGCGGGCCAGCTTGGCGAGATCACCCATTTCCTTCGCAATCGCAATGACGCCCTTAGTGTCGGCGTCACGAATGACCGGCACGACCAGCCCCGCCGGCGTGTCGGCGGCGAAACCGATATGGTAGTAATTCTTCAGGATCAGGTTGTCGCCGTCGAGCGAGGCGTTGAACTCGGGGAACTTCTTCAGCGTCGCGCAGGCCGCCTTGATCATGAACGCCAGCATCGAGACACGCGCCCCGCTTTTCTCGTTCTCCTTGTTCAGTTGCACCCGGAAGGTTTCCAGCTCGGTGATGTCGGCATCGTCGTGGTTGGTGACGTGCGGGATCATCACCCAGTTGCGGTGCAGGTTCGCCGCCGAGATCTTCTTGATCCGCGACAGCGGCTTGACCTCGATCGGCCCGAATTTCGCGAAGTCCACTTTGGGCCAGGGCAGCAGGTCCAACCCGACGCCGCCACCGGCAGGCGCCGCAACAGGAGCCGGCGGAGGCGGCGACTTGGCGAAGGCCGCCACGTCCTCCTTCAGGATGCGTCCCTTGGTGCCGCTGCCTTTGACGCGGCCCAGATCGACCCCGAGCTCGCGGGCGAGGGCCCGCGCCCCGGGACCGGCATAGGCCAGCCGGAACGCCGCCTCATCGACGCCGCCGATCGCGGCCGGTGAGGCCGCCGCAGCGGGCGCCACCGGCGGCGGCGTGTTCGGCGGCGCAGCGGTGGTAGACAGGCCAACCGGCGCTCCCGTCGTCAGCAGCAGGATAACCGACCCTTCCGAGACCGTGTCGCCAACCTTGACCTTCAGGTCCTGCACGACGCCACCCAAGGGCGCCGGAACATCCATCGTCGCCTTATCCGACTCGAGCATGATCAGCGGGTCTTCCGGCTTCACCGTGTCGCCCGGCTTCACCATGATCTCGATCACCGGCACGTCCTTGAAGTCGCCGATATCCGGCACCCGGACCTCCGCCACCCCGGCCGGCGCGCTGGCCGGGGCCGGCGGCGCCGAAACGTTGGTCTTCGGCGGTGTCGGCGCCGGTGCGGCGGTGGCAGCGTCCAACAGCAGGATCACGCTGCCCTCGCTGACCCTGTCACCGACGGCGACACGCACCAACTCCACGGTGCCGGCCGCCGGCGACGGCACGTCCAGCGTCGCCTTGTCGGATTCCAAAGTAAGAAGCACATCTTCCGGCTTCACCGTATCGCCCGGCTTGACCATGATCTCGACGATCGGGACGGCCTCGAAATCACCGATGTCGGGGATTTTTACTTCGATTGTCATTGGACTACCCCGGTCTCAAGGTTTTGTGTTCAATTGGATCTTGCACAGTGGGAACGGCACGTGCCGCCCGGCAGGCGCCACGGTTGGCACACAATGTGCTCGGTCGCCCGCCACCCACGCCTTTACTGTGCAAGCGAAAGGCGTGGATGCCGACCTCCGCCGGCATGATTACGGGGTGCGGCCGGAGAGTCGCTGTCATGGCTGGCGGCTGTTACACAGTCCAGGGATCAGGCCGCTCCGCGTCGATACTGTACTTCTTGATCGCCTCAACGACCATCAACCGGTCAACCTTGCCCTCGTCAGCGAGCGCCTTCAGCGCCGCAACCGTGACGTAATGCCGGTTGACCTCGAAGAACTCGCGCAATTTCACCCGGTAATCGCTGCGGCCGAACCCGTCGGTGCCGAGCGTTACATACCGCCCTGGCACCCATTCGCGGATCTGATCCGCAAACGCCCGCATATAGTCGGTGGCGGCGATTGCCGGGCCGGTTCGTTTCTCAAGCAGCGTCTCCACGTGGCTCTTGCGCGGCGTCGCATCCGGATGCAGCAGATTGTAGCGCTCGACGCTCATGCCGTCGCGGCGCAGTTCGGTGAAGCTCGGGACGCTCCAGATATCGCTCGAAACGTTCCAGTCGTCCCGCAGTAAATCCGCCGCTGCCATCACCTCACGCAGGATCGTGCCGGAGCCGAGCAGTTGCACGCGCGGCCCGGTGGCGATGCCGCCGTCCCTCAACAGATACATCCCCTTGACGATGCCGTCCTCGGCCCCCTCCGGCATGGCCGGCTGCTGGTAGTTCTCGTTCATCAGGGTGATGTAGTAATAAACATCCTCCTGCTCCTGATACATCCGCCGGATGCCGTCGCGTATGATGACGACGATCTCGTACGCAAAGGTAGGATCGTAGGAAACGCAGTTCGGGATCGTCGACGACAAGATGTGGCTGTGCCCATCCTCATGTTGCAACCCCTCGCCGTTCAAGGTCGTGCGCCCGGCCGTGCCGCCGAGCAGGAATCCGCGGCAGCGCATGTCGCCGGCCGCCCAAGCCAAATCGCCGACACGCTGCAGCCCGAACATCGAGTAGTAAATGTAGAACGGAATCATCGGCACATCGTTGGTGCTGTATGACGTCGCCGCCGCGATCCAGGACGACATCGCCCCGGCCTCGTTGATACCCTCCTGCAACACCTGCCCCGACTTGTCTTCGCGGTAATACATCAACTGATCGGCGTCCTGCGGCCGGTACAACTGACCCACCGCAGAGTAGATACCGAGTTGCCGGAACATCCCCTCCATGCCGAAGGTGCGCGATTCGTCCGGAACAATCGGCACGACGAACTTGCCGATGGTCTTGTCGCGCACCAGCGTGCCGAGCATCTGCACGAACGCCATGGTGGTCGAAATCTCGCGCTCGCCCGAGCTGTTCAGCAGCCGTTCGAACGTCGTCAGAGGCGGAGCCTGCAACGCCGCCGACTTCTGCCTGCGATGCGGCAGGTAGCCGCCCAGCGCCGCGCGGCGCTCCCGCAGATATTTCATCTCCGGGCTGTCGTCGGGGAAGCGGACGAATTCGATGCCCCCGAACTGCTGGTCAGTGATCGGAATGGAGAAACGCTCGCGGAACTGCCGGAGCGCATCCGAGGTCATCTTCTTCGCTTGATGGCTGATCATCTGGCCTTCCCCGGACTCACCCATACCGTAGCCCTTCACGGTCTTGGCGAGGATCACCGTCGGCTGGCCCTTGTGTTTTACCGCCGCGTCGTAGGCGGCAAAAACTTTGAACGGATCGTGACCGCCCCGGCTGAGCTTCCAGACCTGATCGTCGGACAAGTCCGCAACCAGGGCCTTCAGTTCAGGCGAGTTGAAGAAGTGCTCGCGGACATAGGCGCCGTTCTTGCTCTTGAAGTCCTGATACTGGCCGTCGACGCATTCCTCCATGCGCTTGAGCAGGATCCCGTCCCTGTCCTTGGCGAACAGCGCGTCCCAGCCCGAGCCCCAGACGACCTTGATGACGTTCCAGCCGGCGCCGCGGAACACGCCTTCGAGTTCCTGGATGATCTTGCCGTTGCCGCGCACCGGACCATCCAGTCGCTGCAAATTGCAGTTGATCACAAAGATGAGATTGTCCAACCCCTCGCGGCCGGCCATGGAGATCGCACCGAGCGATTCGGGTTCATCGCACTCGCCGTCGCCGAGGAAACCCCAGACTTTGCGGTCCCGCGTGTTCGCCAGGCCGCGTCCTTCAAGATACTTCAGGAACTTCGCCTGGTAGATCGCCATCAGCGGGCCGAGACCCATCGACACGGTAGGGAACTGCCAGAAATCCGGCATCAGCCAGGGGTGCGGGTAGGACGGGATGCCCGTTCCGTCGGCCTCCTGGCGGAAATTCAGCAGTTGCTGCTCGGACAGGCGCCCTTCGACATAGGCGCGCGCATAGATGCCGGGCGAGACATGGCCCTGGATGTAAACCAGATCGCCGCCATGGTCCGCGGTCGCGGCATGCCAGAAATGCCCGAATCCGATGTCGTACAGCAGCGCCGAGGACTGGAAGCTGGCGATGTGGCCGCCGAGTTCCGAGGATTCCTTGTTGGCGCGCAGGATGATGGCGACCGCGTTCCAGCGGATCAGCGAGCGGATGCGCAACTCGATCTGGCGGTTGCCGGTGGATTTCGCCTCCTGTTCCGGCGGAATGGTGTTCCGGTACACGGTGGTCAGCGCTTGCGGCACGAACAGCCCGTCGCGGCGAGCCTCGGTGACGACGGCATTGACCAGGAAGTTGGCTCGCTCCGGCCCGCGGTACTGCCAGACCGCGTTCAGCGCATCCACCCATTCGGCGGTTTCGGCAAAATCGATATCGTTAGGAGCGGTCATTGTGATGTTTCCTCCGCGGGCCGTTGCCGGCATCGACGCCTGTCCCATTGTAACACCGTTTCGTTGTACTCGCCGTGTCATCGGGCCATGCCACGAGGCCGTAGCAGCCCCGACGGGACGGCGATAGCGACCCCGGGGTGACGAATAGCTTACCCGATCAGCGCCTGTCCCATTGCAGGTTTGCCTGCCCCTCCTTGCCGGCGACCGAGTAGAGCGCCCCCGGCGCGTTGCGGGTAGCCTGGAACGCCTCCAGGGTCTGCCCGCGCATGGCGGCGTAGATGTGCAGGTTGGACACGCCGATGACCGCAAAGCCGATCGTGGGGGTGTGGGAGCAGGCGATGCCGCCAATGACGCGAGCCATGGTGTTTCCTTTCTTGGTTATGCTTGAACGGTTTCAGTTGATGTGGCCATGCATCGCCACGCGGTTGACCAGGATAGCCACGGCGGCGATCCCGGCGGGCATCGCCAGCGCGGGAAAGATACCTTCGAAACCCCAGCCCAGACCGAGCAGGACGCCGCCGATGGAAGATCCCAGAATACTGCCCGGGCGGCCGACCCCAAGCATCCAGTTCACGCCGGTAGCGCGGGCCAGCGTGGGGTAGCAGCCAGGGGCGTAGGCATTCAGGCCGGTCTGCGCGCCACTCATGAAGAAGCCCACGAGCGCGATGATCAAGGCAAGCTGGAGCGACTGGATCCCGCCCAGGCCGAGCACCACCAGTAGCCCGCCGCCCATGCAGTAGAACGCTGCGATGACGGAGTTGGCACCTCAGCGATCCATCAGCAACCCGACCAGGACAGCGCCCACGGTGCCGCCGAGCTGGAACATCGCCGTTATATTGGCCGCGCGATCGATCGACAGTCCGGCGTCCCGCATCATCGTCGGCAGCCAGCTTGTGGTCAGGTAGATGACCAGCAGGCCCATGAAGTAGGTGACCCGCAACGTGAAGCTACGCGGAGCGAACGCCTTGGTGAACAGCACCGCTATCGGCTGGCGTGCATGCGCGGCCTCCTGCTGCAGGGTGATGGTCTGATCGCCGCTCGGCCTGGCGCCGGTGATGCGCGAGAGCACGGTCCCGAACGCGTGCCGCTCGGCGCGTGAACTCGAAGACACCTGACGCAGCGACCCGCAACGCATCGGCACCTGATGCGTAGAAGAGGCGTTGCGCTCGGGAGGCATGGATGGCGATGAACGTCAGCGAGTTCGTGTGGCACCGCCTGCAGGAATGGGGAATCAAGCGAGTCTACGGCTACCCGGGCGACGGTGTCGGCGGCCTCGACCTGGCGCTGGAGCGCGCAAAGGACAAGCTGCACTACGTTCAGGTACGGCATGAGGAAATGGCCGCCTTCATGGCCTCAGCCCACGCCAAATTCACCGGTGAAGTCGGGCTTTGCTATGCGACGTCCGGACCCGGCGCCATCCATCTGCTCAACGGGCTTTACGACGCCAAGATGGACCACGTCCCGGTGGTCGCGATCGTCGGCCAACAGGCGCGCAGCGCTCTGGGAGCGCATTACCAGCAGGAGGTTGATCTTCAGTCCCTGTTCAAGGATGTGGCAGCGGATTTCGTCGCCATGGCCAGCGTGCCGAGCCAAGTGCGCCACCTGATCGACCGTGCCGTTCGCATCGCCAGTACCGAAGCGGACTGTTACCTGTGTGATACTTCCGAACGACCTCCAGGGACTGCCCTACGAAGATCCCCCGCTGGTGCACGGCACCACCCACACCGGAACAGGCTACGCCGGCCCGGCCTTGCTGCCGGAGGAAAGCCGCTTGCGCGATGCCGCCGCGGTATTGAATGCGGGCAAGAAGGTGGCGATGCTGGTCGGCGCCGGCGCCCTGAACGCCACGGACGAGGTGATTGCCGTCGCCGATAGGCTGCAGGCGGGCGTGGCAAAAGCCCTGCTGGGAAAAGCCGCGGTGCCGGACGATCTGCCCTTCGTGACGGGGTCGCTCGGACTGCTGGGCACCAAGCCGAGCTGGGATCTGATGCAGGGTTGCGACACGTTCCTGATGGTTGGCTCCGCCTTCCCGTACAGTGAATTCCTGCCCAAGCCCGGAAGTGCCCGCGGCGTTCAGATCGATATCGACGGCAGCATGGTCAGCTTGCGCTACCCGATGGAGATCAATCTCGTCGGCGATAGCGCGACGACACTGCGTGCCCTGCTGCCTCTACTGGAACAGAAACGCGAAGACGGTTGGCGCAAGGAGATCGAAAAGGGCGTGGCCGCGTGGTGGAAAACGCTGGAAGACCGCGCGATGCAGTCCGCCGAACCAATCAATCCACAGCGCGTATTCTGGGAGCTTTCGCCGAGGCTGCCGGACAATTGCATCATGACCGGCGATAGTGGATCCGTCGCCAACTGGTATGCGCGGGATATCAAAATCAGACGCGGCATGAAAGGATCGCTTTCAGGCAGCCTCGCCTCGCTCGGCGCTGCGACGCCATACGCTGTCGCAGCAAAGATGGCGTTTCCCGAACGCACGGTTATCGCCTTTATCGGCGATGGCGCGATGCAGATGAACGGGCTGAACGTCATGATCACCATCTCGAAATACTGGAAGGCGTGGAGCAATCCACGCCTCATCGTCATGGTGCTGAACAACCGGGACCTCAACCAGGTGACCTGGGAGGAACGGGTGCAGCTTGGCGCCGGGAAAACCGAATCCACCCAGAGCATTCCGGATTTTGCTTACGACCGGTACGCCGATTTGCTCGGGCTGAAAGGCATCGTCGTGCGCGACGCCGATCGGCTCGGTGCCGCCTGGGACGAAGCGCTGTCGGCCGATCGGCCGGTGATCCTGAATGTTTACACCGATCCGAATGTTCCGCCGCTGCCGCCGCACATCACGCTGAAGGACGCGAAGAACTTCATGACGATGACGTGGACCGAGCCGGAACTGGGCAGTGTGTTGAAGAACAGCGCCAAGGAAGTGCTCGCCAACGTCCTGCCCGGGAAGAACTGAAGCCGTGCAGCCTCCACAAGTCGAAACGGTTTCGGCGGAAACCTATACCATTCCCACCGACGCGCCGGAGGCGGATGGAACATTCGCCTGGATCTCCACAACGATGATTGTGGTGGAGGTTCAGGGCGGCGGTGCCACCGGCCTCGGCTACACTTACAGCGACGGCTCTGTCGCCGGACTGATCAACGGCAAGCTGAGCGAAATCATTTGCGGCCGGAACGTGATGGATCCTCCGGCGGCCTGGCGGGCGATGAACGAAGCGGTCCGCAACATGGGGCGCGACGGTCTCGCCGCCACGGCCATTTCCGCCGTCGATGTGGCGCTGTGGGACCTGAAGGCCAAGCTGCTCGGCCTGCCGCTGGCGCTGCTGCTCGGCCGCGCGCGGGATGCGATCCCGATCTACGGCAGCGGAGGCTTTACCACCTATACCGACGATCAGCTGCGTGACCAGCTCGCCGGATGGGTGCAGAACGATGGCTGCCGCTGGGTGAAGATGAAGGTGGGAACGCATCCCGGCCGCGATCCGCACCGTGTCGATGTCGCCAAGCGGGCCATCGGCGACCGCACGTTGTTCGTTGATGCCAACGGTGCCTACTCGCCTAGGCAGGCGCTGGCCCTGGCCGAAATTTTTGCCCGCGAACAAGATGTTCAATGGTTCGAGGAGCCGGTTTCGTCGGATGATCTGAGCGGCCTGCACTATGTGCGGAGCCGCCTGCCGTTGCGCATGGAACTGGCCGCCGGAGAGTACGGCTACGACATCGACTATTTCCGCACCATGCTGGCCGCCGGCGCGGTCGACGTGCAGCAGGCGGATGCCACCCGCTGCGGCGGCGTCACGGGTTTCCTGCTGGCTGCGGCGCTCTGCGAGGCGCATCACATCGATCTGTCCGGTCATTGCGCCCCCGCACTGCACCTGCACCTTGCGACCGCCGTGCCCCGCTTCCGCCATCTGGAATGGTTCCACGACCACGTCCGGATAGAGCACATGCTGTTCGACGGCGCGCCCGTGCCTAGCGACGGCGTGATCCGGCCCGATTTGTCCCGGCCGGGCATCGGCCTCGACTTCAGGCGGTCCGACGCCGCACGCTACAAGGCATAAGCCATGCAGACTGCCGTTACGAAGACGACACCGTGGCATGACGAGCTTGCGGCGATCGCCACGCAGCTCGACACCCTTGAACGGGAACTGTCAAACTCGGCCGTCCGTCCGCCGACGGTGCGTGCGGCGCGCCGCCTCAATCATGCATCCGGATGGCTGGCTTTTTCAGTCCTGGCCGACAGCGCCGTCGAGCATTATCGCGGCTCCTTCGAAAACAAGGCGATGTTCACGCCGCTTGTGGTGTCCGCCCTGGGGCTCGCCGTCAGCCTGCATGGAACCGCAGACCGGCGGCCGGCTGCGCACCGGCTGCGGGACACGGTTTACACGACCGCCGCCCTGACCGGTGTGGTCGGCACGGGATTTCATGCCTACAACGTTCTGAAACGGCCGGGGCGGCTCAGTTGGCAGAACCTGTTCTATGGCGCGCCGCTCGGCGCACCGATGGCGATCCTGCTGTCCGGCTTGCTGGGCGTTTACTCCGAGCGGCTGCGCGACCAACAAGGAGGCACACCGAAAGTGCTCGGTCTGCCGGCTGGCCGCGCCCTCGCGGCGTTAACCGGCGCCGGCTTGCTTGGCACCGCCGGTGAAGCCGGATTGCTGCATTTCCGCGGCGCCTACCACAATCCCTTCATGTACGCCCCTGTAACGATCCCGCCCGTCGCGGCGGGCTTGATGGGCACGGTTGCCGCAGGGTCTCCTGCGGTGGACCGGTGGCTGACGCGCTGGTGGCTGCGCTTGACAGCCTTGCTGGGCTTCGCGGGCGCCGGATTCCACGCCTACGGGGTCTCCCGGAACATGGGCGGCTGGCGCAACTGGCGGCAGAACGTGCTGAACGGTCCACCGTTGCCCGCCCCTCCGAGCTTCACCGGGCTGGCGCTGGCCGGCCTGGCCGCGCTGGGCCTGTTGGAGGACCATCCCGATGCCTGACCGCTTCCCGGGGTACGACGTGCTGAGCAAGCGGTGGACGCCGTCCTGGAACCAGAAGACGCGCGAGGTCATCAACCGCCGGCTGGCGCTGCCCACCGAACCGCGGTTCCTGACCGCGGAGGAATACGCTCTGGTCGCCGCGGTCGCCGCCCGCATCGTGCCGCAGCCAAAGCACCGGCCGCCCGTGCCGGTCGCCGCACTGGTCGATCATCAGCTCGACCGGGATCAGGCCGACGGCTATCGCCACGCCGGAATGCCGCGTCTGCGGGAGGCCTGGCGCCAGGGCCTGCGCGCGCTCGCCGCCGAGGCACAGGCCGCTCACGACGCGCCTTTCGAGCAACTCAGGACAGACGACCAGGACGCGCTGCTGACGCGCATGGAGAAGGGAAAGTTGAAGCATCCGGCCTGGGGCGACATGTCCTCGGCCGCATTCTTCAAGCATCGTCTGGCGCACGACATCGTCCACGCCTACTTCGCCCACCCCACCTCCTGGAACGAGATCGGCTGGGGCGGCCCGGCCAGCCCGCGAGGTTACGTGCGGATGGATGTCAACGAGCGCGATCCGTGGGAGGCAGCGGAGGTCAAGAACGGCGATGTCGAGACCGCTCGCCGGAAGAACCGCAATGTCGGATGATCCGCTGCTGTCGCCGCGCGCCAAGGCGGGACGGGCACCGGATGTCTTCGCGCCCGGTGGCTGGATCCCGATGCGGGAATACCGCGAGGACGAGCCGGTTGATTTCGTCATCGTGGGCACCGGCGCCGGCGGCGGCACCCTGGCATGCAAGCTGGCAGAGGCCGGATTTTCCGTCGTGGCGATGGATGCAGGACCCTACTTCCGGCCGCTGGAAGACTTCGCGTCCGATGAGTCCGAACAGACCAAGCTGTACTGGACCGACGACCGGATCGTCGATGGCGAGAACCCGTTGCAGATGGGCAGCAACAACAGCGGCAAGGCGGTTGGCGGCAGCACAGTTCATTTCGCCATGGTGTCGCTGCGCTTCCGGCCTGAATGGTTCAGGTCGCGCACTCTGCTCGGCTATGGCGCGGACTGGCCGCTCGATTGGCGCGAGATGTGGAACTACTACACCGAGGTTGAACAGGCTTTGAAGATTGCCGGCCCGGTCACCTATCCCTGGGGCCCGCACCGGCCGCGATACCCCTACCGCGCGCATGAGATGAACGCCGCGGCCCTGGCGTTGGCGCGCGGCTGCGAGGCCATGGGCATCGCCTGGACCGAGACGCCGCTGGCCACGCTCTCGGCGCCGCGCGGGCGGGCGCATCCGTGCGTTTACCGCGGCTTCTGCACGACCGGCTGCTCGACCAATGCCAAGCAGAGTGCCCTGGTGACGTGGATCCCCCGTGCGATCGCGGCGGGTGCGGAAATTCGCGACCTCGCCATGGTTGGCCGGGTCGAGGTGAACGACACCGCACAGGCAACCGGCGTCCATTATCATCGGGAAGATCGCTGGCGCTTCCAGAAAGCCCGCAATGTGGTGGTGGCGGGTTACGCCATCGAGACTCCGCGCCTGCTGCTGAACTCCGCGACATCGCGCTATCCGGATGGTCTGGCCAACAGTTCCGGGCTTGTCGGCAAGAATCTGATGGCACAGTCCAACCAGGCGGTCTGGGGCATTTCGAAGGACGAGATCCGGTCCTACAAAGGGCCGCCCTCGCTGGCGATCACCGAACACTGGAACTATGACGACCGCAAGGATTTCTTCGGCGGATACAGCTACATGAGCCAGGGCCCGCTGCCGCAACTCTGGGCGAACACGCAACTCAGCGCGCACGGGCTCTGGGGCGACCGTCTGATGTCCGAAATGGAACGCTACAATCACGTTGTCGGGTTGAAGATCGTCGGCGAGATGCTGCCGCAGGAGCGTAATCGCGTCACGCTGGCGGACGACATGGACCGGTACGGCCTGCCGATCGCCCGGATAACGTATTCCTGGAGCGACAACGACCGGGCGCTGATCAAGCATTCTTTGCAATTCATGACGCACGCGCTGCAAGCGGTCGATGCAACGGAGATATGGACGCAGGACGACGACACGTGTCACCTGAACGGGACCGCCCGCATGGGCGACGATCCGCGAACCAGCGTTGTCGATGCGGACTGCCGAAGCTGGGATATTCGCAACCTGTGGATTTGCGATGGCTCGGTTTTTCCAACCGTCGGCGGGGTCAATCCGTCGTTGACCATCCAGGCGATCGCTTGCCGGACCGGCGACCGTATCAAGGCTTTGGCGGCCCGTGGTGAATTATGAGCCCAACGCGCTTGGCACGCTCGTGACGCTGCCGGAGCTATTCGGCCCGCAGGGGCACATCACCTGGTGGCAGGAATGCAATCGCTCCGTCGTGGTGTTTTTCTTCGGCCTCGCCCTGGTGCGGATCTCCGGCCGGCGCGTATTCGGCAAGTGGTCGGCTTTGGACATCGTCGTGTCGATCATCATCGGCTCAAGCCTCAGCCGCGCCGTCACCGGCAGCGCCGCTCTCGGCGGCACGATGGCGGCTTCCGCAGCGATGATGGCCTTGCACTGGGTTCTGGCTCATGTGGCAGCGTGGTCGCCGCGGTTTGCCCGGATCGTCGAGGGAAAGTCGATCGAACTGGCGCGGGACGGCCGGACGGACCGGGACGCCCTTTTGCGCGATGCAATCACCCGGAACGACCTGCTGGAGTCGCTCCGCCAGTCCGGTGTGGCAGACGTCGAGTCTGCAAGGCGGGTGGTCCTGGAGCCGAGCGGAAAGATCACCGCCGTCAAAAAAGGCTAGATCCCCGCTTCATCCGCCGCCGCGTTGCAGCACGGGCCCGCAGAGACCGAGCGCCGTGTTGACGAGCGCAAGATGGCTGAGCGCCTGGGGAAAGTTGCCGGACAGATGGCGGCCGCTTATGTTGTATTCCTCCGACAGCAAGCCGACGTCGTTACGGATGCTGAGAACGCGCTCGAAGGTTTCCCGCGCTTCCGCATCACGTCCCTGCAGGCTTCGGCAATCCGCCAGCCAGCAGGTGCAGGCGATGAATGCGCCTTCCGGCTCCTCGCCTGTCCCGCGCGTGCGCCGCACCAGGCCGTCTTCCATGAGTTCACGCTCGATCGCCGCGATCGTGCCGGCCACGCGCGGATCATCGGCCGGCAGGAAACCGACCAGCGGCATCAGCAGCAGGCTGGCGTCGAGTGCCTGGCCGCCATAATGCTGTACGAATGTGCCGAGACCGGAATGGAAACCTTCCTCGCACACTTCGCGGTGGATGCGGTCTCGTAGCGACTTCAGGCGGCGGAGAACGTCCTGACCGGCGCCGGCATGCAGTGGCTCGTTTTTAAGGAAACGATCAATTCCCGCCCAGGCCATGACTTTGGAATACGTGTACTGGCGCGCCCGGGCGCGCGACTCCCAGACACCTTGCCCAGTCTCCAGCCACATCGATTCGATGCGCTCGGCGACGGCGCGCGCCACCGCGGCTTCCTGGCGTGTGGTTTCCAGCCCGGCCCGGCTGGCCAGCGCCAGCGTGTCGAGAACCTCCCCCAGCACATCCACCTGGCGCTGATTGGCGGCGGCATTGCCAACGCGGACCGGGCGCGACCAGCGGTATCCCGGCAGCCAGTCCACGTCCCACTCGTTCACATGCCGGCCGCCATCGATGCGGTAGAGGATACGCAGCTCCGACGGCGTTCCGGCGACGGCGCGGAGGATCCAGTCACGCCATTGCCGGGCTTCTTCCCGGTAGCCGGCATTCAGCAGCGCGCTGATCGTGAAGGTGGAATCGCGAAGCCAACTGTAGCGGTAATCCCAATTGGCCGTGCCGCCCGGCTTTTCGGGGAGTGAGGTCGTCGGAGCGGCCAGAAGCCCGCCCGTTGGCTCATAGGTCAGGGCGCGAAGGGTCAAAAGGGACCGTTGCACCGCTTCCGGCCAGGCGGTCGGCTTGTCGAAGCGGCCGATCCAATCGCGCCAGTAGGACTGGGTGTCGTGCAGCGCCTGGCGGGTGTCGAGCGGGCCAGGCGGCTCTTCGCAAGCATGGCCGTATTGCAGCGTGAAGGCCACGGTCTGGTTTTCCTCGACGGAGAATGCGGCGCCCGCCCCGCCGCTGCGGACCGAAACCGGGACCGGGGTGCGGAATACGACAAGATCAGGTCCGACACGGCCGACAAAGCCGTCCGCGGTCTGCTCGGTCCAGGGTGCGATCTTGCCAAAGTCGAAGCGCAGATCGAGGTCAAGCGTCATCCGCATGTGGCCGCGCAAGCCTGTGACGAGCCTGATCAGCGCCGAAGCGCCCTTGCGCGGGGGCATGAAGTCGATCACGCGGACGGCGGCATCTTCGGTTTCGAAGTCGGTTTCCAGCACCATCGTGCCTGGCGAGTAACGACGAGAGATATGCGCGGGATCTTCCGGCGCCACCAGCCAACGGCCGTTCGCAGGCGTGCCGAGGAGTGCGGCGAAACAAGCGTCGCTGTCGAACCGCGGCCAGCACAGCCAGTCGATAGAGCCGTTGCGGCAGACCAGGGCAGCGCTCTCCCGGTCGCCGATCATTGCGTAGTCTTCGAGCGGCGCGGTCATGACGTGTGCCCCATGGGTCCGAAGCAAGAGCCTCGCATCGCCGAAATGGCGCTTCTGCGGGTCAAATGTTCATCCGTTTGGCCAATTGATGCAGGCCGGCGATCGCGCCTAGGCCGATAATCGCCCACATAGCGTTGCGGTGACGGCTGGTGAAGACCTCCCAACTGACGGTGCGCGCTTGCGAATTGAAACGGCCATGGGCGCCGTACGGCCCGGGCACCGGGTGGAACAGATTGTCCGGCGCACCGGCAGGGACCGGATCGTGGGTGAGTTGCCCCGAATAGCCGGATGTGGCGAGGTATCGGTCGATCAGGCCGGGCGCTATACGGTTGCCCAGAACCGCCTTGACCGTCGGAAAGCCGATCCAGGTCTGCCGCCGTGGATTGAAGGCCGCGAAGTAAATCGCCCGCGCCGGAATCTCGGGCTGGTAGATCGGCGGAACCGGTTGCGGGCGCTTGCCCATCTTGTTACGCGCCCAATTGAATTGCGGCGTGTTGACCGCCGGCAGATCCACCATCGAAAGCGAAATATTAAGCTTGTCGTGGATGATTTCCGAGCGCAGCGAATCGGTGAAGCCGCGGATGGCAAACTTTGCGCCGCAGTAAACCGATTGCAGGGGAACCGAGCGGTAGGCCAGCGCGGATCCGACATTGACGATGGAACCGCGATTGCGCTGCCGCATGCGTTTCAGCGCAGACATCATGCCGTGCACCTGACCGAGGTAGGTGACGGCGGTGCCGCGCGCGACCTCTTCCGGAGTCAGTTTGGAGACGGGTGCGAAGACCGTTGCCATGGCGACGTTCACCCAGACGTCGATCGGCCCGAGCTCCTGTTCAACTTTGCTCGCCGCGGCTTCGACGGCGCCGGCGTCGGCAACATCCGTGGGGATCGGCAGCGCCCGGACGCCGCAAGCGCGCGCCTCGGCCGCGGCGTCTTCAAGACGATCCGGATCGCGCGACAACAAGGCGACATCGCACCCGTTGCGCGCGAATTCCATCACCGTAGCTCGTCCGACGCCGGCGCCCGCGCCTGTTATCACAACGACCGTTGCCAAGACTTGCTCCTTTGGTTGCAGTGCCCTCGAACCCCTGATCGCCTAATCCTGCACTTCCTCCTGCCGGCTGCTTGGATGCGGCGCCCCGGCAAGCGCGGCCTCGATCTCGGACCGCCGCGGCATGCTTCCCTTCGCCCCAAGCTGCGTGGCCGACAAAGCCGCCGCGACCGCGGCACGCCGCAACGCATCGGCGAACGGAGCGCCGCGATCCAAAGCCGCCGCCAGCACCCCCACGAAACAATCGCCGGCAACCGTGGTGTCGCGCATCTCGACTGGCACGGCCGGCATGTGCAGCCACCCCTGATCGCTCATCGCCTCGACACCCTTCACGCCGGTCATCCGCACCGTCGTGACGCCGAGCGCAGCCTGAATCGAAGCCGCGTTGTTGGCGGTCCCGAGACGCCTGCCCAGCCAGGCGATCTCCTCGGAGTTGCCGATCAGCACATCGGCCGCGCGCACGGCATCGGCGTCGATCAGGCGGGTCGGCGAGAGATTGAGAATGACATGAGCCCCTGCGCGACGCGCACGCAGGATCAGCAATGCGACTTCGGCCGGGTCCGTGTCCAACTGCACCAACACCGTCCGCGTCCGTTCCAGCACCGCGTCGCTCACCTGCGCAGCGCGAGCCAGCGCGTTGGCGCCGCGATCGGTCACGATGCTGGTGTGCCCGTCGGGCGCTACACAAATTGCTGAACGCCCGGTCGGAGCCGGGCAATGCGCGATCCCGGTCAGCGCGATGCCTTCCTGGTGAAGTTCCTCCAGGATCGCACCCGCCAAACCGTCGCGGCCGACCGCACCCGCGAGGCTGACGCGCGCGCCGTCGCGAACTGCCGCCACCGCCTGATTGGCGCCCTTGCCGCCCGGAGCGATCCGGCCGCCTTCGCTCCAGACCGTATCCCCGCGTTCAGGCAGGCGCTGAACCGGGAAAACAAAGTCGACGGTGACTGCGCCAAAAACCAGCACGCGATGCATCCCGAATCACTTTCACTGCATCGAGCGTCCGCGCTGACCCGCGGTTCCCCCGCCTGCAAGGAATTGTGTGTTAACGCCGGAAACCGCTTCGCCTGTCCGCGCCTTCATGTCCTGCCAATGTCGAGGGGCAGGCAGGCTGGATGGCTGCGATCTTCCAACCAAAGGACACCCTGATCGGCCGAGCCGTGCTGCTCGCGGCGGCGGCTGTGCTGGCGCTGGGAGTAGGCTGGTGGTGGATTGCGCCGCGCACGGACTGGGCGCGCAACGTCGGCTTCCACGTTGACCAGCCGGTGCCGTTCAGCCATCAGCATCACGTCGCGGGCCTCGGCATCGACTGCCGGTTCTGTCACGTTTCAGTTGAAGTGTCCGCCAAGGCCGGGCTGCCGCCGACATACACTTGTATGACATGCCATTCGCAGATCTGGACCAGTGCGGCGTTGCTGGCGCCGGTGCGGGATAGCCTGGCCAACAATCGGCCGATCGTCTGGGCGCGGGTCAACAACCTGCCGGATTACGTCTACTTCAACCACTCGATCCACATCGCCAAGGGCGTCGGCTGCTCGTCCTGCCACGGAGCGGTGGCGACGATGCCGCTGACCGAAAAGGCGGCGACACTGACGATGCAGTTCTGCCTGGATTGCCATCGCAACCCGGCGCCGCAGTTGCGCCCGGAGAGCGCGATCTACAACACCGAGTGGACGCGCACCGCGGACACGCCTGCCCCGGCGGCGCTGATGGAGCATTACGGCGTCCCCAACCGCACGCTGACGGATTGCTCGATATGCCACCGTTGAACACGCAATGGCGCGGCACCGCGGCGGACGCGGAACGGATGGCACGGGAGTGGCCGTCGCTTGCCCGCCAGCTCGGCCAGCCGGCGAGCCGTCGGCAGGTGATGCGGCTGATGGCGGCGAGTGCCGCGCTCGCCGGCCTCGGCGGCTGCCACGACCCGGCGGAACCTGATACGCACTACGTGCCGGCGGTGAACCAGGCGGCCGACATCATCCCCGGCCTGCCCAACCACTATGCCACGGCGCTGGTCGATGGCGGCGCGGCGGCTGGGATCGTCGTGCGGCAGGATATGGGGCGGCCGATCAAGGTGGAGGGCAATCCGGCGCATCCGGCGAGCCTGGGCAGCACCAGTATTTTCGGCCAGGCGCTGCTGCTCGATTTCTACGATCCCGACCGTGCCGCCGGGGTGCTGCGGGCTGGCAGTGTCGCGACCTGGCAGGCACTGCTGGGCGCGTGCCTGCAACAGCGGGCGGAGTTGGCGGCGAATGCGGGCGCGGGGTTGCGCATTCTTACCGGACGGGTTGTCTCGCCGACGCTGGGGGCGGCGATCGACGGCGTGCTGCAGCGGTATGGAAGCGCGCGCTGGCACCAGTGGGAAGCGGTTTCGCGCGACAGCATCGGCGGCGGGACGCAACTGGCGTATGGCAGCCGGCTCGATCTGTTGCCGCATGTGGCTGCGGCGGATGTGATCCTGGCGCTGGACAGCGACCTGATCGACGGCGCGCCCGGCTATTTGCGGCACGCGCGCGACTTCGCCTCGCGCCGCAATCCGGTGCGAGCGCGCATGAGTCGGGTCTACGCCGCCGAACCGGTGCCGACGCTTATCGGGGGCGCGGCGGATCATCGCTTCGCCGCGGGACCGGGCGATATGCACGCAGTGGTGACAGGACTGGCGTCAGCGCTGCTCGACAACGCGGCGGTCCCGGCCGGGGCGCCGCCCTGGCTGCCGGCGGCGATCGCCGATCTGCGCGCCGCCGGGCCGCATGCGCTGATCCATGCCGGCCCGTCGCTGCCGGCGGACGCCCAGGCACTGGTGCACCGGATCAACGAAAAACTGGGCGGCAGAGGCACCACGTTCGACCTCGTGGACGCCGCCGCGTATCGCGCCGAGGACGAGGGCGCCAGCATGGCCACGCTGATCGAGGACATGCAGGCGGGCCGGGTCTCGACGCTGCTGATCCTCGACTGCAATCCGGTCTACACCGCCAAGGGCTTCCGCGAGGCCCTGCCGCGCGTGAAATTCAGCATGGCGCTGTCGCCGGTGCCGGACGAGACCGCGCATGCCGTATCCTGGTACGTGCCCGGCGCGCACCTGTTCGAGGACTGGGGCGACGCGGTCGCCTATGACGGCACGGGCACGATCCAGCAACCGCAGGCGCTGCCGCTGTATGGCGGCCACAGCGCGCTGGAGGCGCTGGCGCTGCTTACAAGCGACACGCCCGTCTCCGCCCGCGACATGGTTCGCCAGACCTGGGCCGATCGGCTGGATGATGCCGGGTGGCGGACGGCGCTGGCGGCGGGGGTGGTTGCCGGCACCGCGCGCCCGGTGTCGACGGCCCGGCTGCGAGACATCCCGGCGCCGCAGCCTCCGGCCGCCCGGCCGATGACGCTGCTGATCCGTCCGGATCCGAGCCTGGGCGACGGCCGCCATGCCAACAATCCCTGGCTTCAGGAGCTGCCCCGGCCCATCGGCAAGCTGGTGTGGGACAACCCGCTGCTGCTGGCGCCGGCGACGGCGGCCCGGCTGACGCTGGGCAACGGCGACGAGGTGGAACTCAGCGCCGGCGAGGAGAAACTGCGGGCGCCGGTATGGATCGTTCCCGGGCAGGCGGAGGATGTCGTCGTCGCGTGGCTGGGCGGCGGGCGGACCCGCGCGGGCAGCGTCGGCAACGGCGTCGGCGTCGATGTCACGCCGTTGCGCGGCATCGAGGGCGTGCCGGGGTTGCGCAAGACCGGACGGAGCGTCGCGCTGGCCAGCACCGACCACCACAACATGCTGGAGGTCGACGGCAAGACGGTGGACAGCGTGGTGCGGCACGCGACCTTGGCGGCGTTCACCGCCACGCCCGATCTTTTGCGCGATCCCGGCAGAGATGAGCCCTCGATCTACCACCGGCCGCAGCGCAGCGGCGTTGCGTGGGGGATGAGCGTCGACCTGAATGCCTGCATCGGCTGCAACGCCTGCGTCGTCGCCTGCCAGGCGGAGAACAACATCCCCGTCGTCGGCCCCGAGCAGGTCAGGCTGGGGCGCGAGATGCAGTGGCTGCGCATCGACCGTTACTTCGAAGGTCCGGCCGAGGCACCGCAGACGTTCCTGCAACCGATGCTGTGCATGCACTGCGAGGACGCGCCCTGCGAGCCGGTGTGCCCGGTGGAGGCGTCGATCCATGACAGCGAGGGCCTGAATTTGCAGGTCTACAACCGCTGCATCGGCACGCGGTTCTGCTCCAACAACTGCCCGTACAAGGTCCGGCGGTTCAACTTCGGCGCCTGGGCGGCGGAGGAAAAGCGGCCGGCGATCTCGCGCAATCCCGACGTGACCGTGCGCAGCCGCGGCGTGATGGAGAAATGCACGTTCTGCGTTCAGCGCATCGCGGCGGCCCGCATCGCGCACGACCGTGACGGCGTGCCGGAGGAGGCGGTCACCGCGTGCCAGGCAGCCTGTCCGACCGGGGCGTTTACGTTCGGCAACATCAACGACCCCGCGGCGGAGGTGACGCAGCGCAAGGCCAGCCCGCTGGATTACGCCCTGCTGGCGGACCAGAACACGCATCCGCGGCTGACCTATGAGGGCAAGATCCTCAATCGCAATCCGGAGGTTTCCGCATGAGCGGGGCTGTCGTCGATCCGCGCGAGACGATCGGTTCGATGACGGACCGGGTCAGCGGGGTGCCGCTGGATGGCCGGTCCTGGCGCTGGTGGTGGTATGCGCTGGTGCCGTCGGCGACGCTGCTGGTGTTCGGCATCGCAGCGGTTGCGTGGTCGTTCTACAACGGCATCGTCGAGTGGGGCAACGACTGGCCGGTGATGTGGGGATTTCCCATCCTGGCCTATGTGTGGTGGATCGCAATCGCGTCGGGCGGCACGTTCGTTTCGGCGTTCTTCTTTCTGGTGCGGGTGGAATGGCGCACCTCGATCAACCGCCTGGCGGAGACGATGACGTTGTGCGCTGCTGCCTGCGCCGGGGTTTATCCCATTCTGCATCTCGGGCGGCCGTACTTCGCCTACTGGCTGTTTCCGTATCCAAACACCATGACGCTGTGGCCGCAATGGAAGTCGCCGCTGTTATGGGACTTCATGGCACTGTTCACGTATGTCATGGCGTCGGTGCTTTTTTGGTATCTGGGACTGATGCCCGACCTCGCGACCATGCGGGACCGCGCAACGAAGCGCTCATCGCAGATCCTGTATGGATTTTTCGCGATGGGCTTTCGCGGCAGCGGGACGCAGTGGCGGCATCTGAAGGCGACGTACGGGGTGCTGGCCGCAATCATGGCACCGCTGGTCGTTTCGGTGCATTCAGTCGTCGGGCTGGACTTCGCCGGCGCTGCGACACCGGGGTGGCATTCCACGGAGTATCCGCCGTTCTTTGTCTTCGGCGCGCTGTGGTCGGGGCTGGCGACGGTGCTGCTGCTGATCCTGGGATTGCGCCGGACACTTGGCCTGGCGACGCTGATGACGGAACGGCATATCCAGGTGCTGGCGAAACTGCTGCTCACCAGCAGCCTGCTGATGTCCTACGCCTATGTCATGGATGCGTTCGAGCCGTTCTACAGCGGCGAACCGGCTGAGCGGCTGCAGTTCCTCAATCGCATTTCCGGAGACTACGCCGGCGTCTACTGGGGGATGATCTTCTGCAACTGCGTCTTTCCGCTGGTGCTGTGCTTCCGCCGTGCCCGAGCCAGCCATCTGCTGCTCGCGCTGGTCAGTGCCGGCTCGATCATCGGGATGTGGCTGGAGCGTTTCAACATCGTCGAACTGAGTTTGTTGCGGACGCGTTTGCCGTCGGCGTGGGGCCACTACGTGCCGACGATCTGGGACTGGATGATCTTCGCCGGTACGGTCGGCTTGTTTGCGACGATGTTGCTGCTGGCGCTGCGGATCGTGCCGATAGTTTCGATGTACGAGATGCGTGAACTGCTGGTCGAGCGGGGGCAGGCATGATTCTGGCCCTGTTCCGCCAGGAGAAGGCACTGGCCGAGGCGCTTCGGCATTTGCGGGAGGCGCAGGTGGATCCGCTGGAGACCTACACCCCGGCCCCGTTGCGGGACGAGCAGGTGGTGTCGCCGATCCCGCTGATTATTTTGGTTGCCGGGCTGCTGGGGGCGGCGGCGAGCCTGGCTTTGCAGACCTACGCTTATACGCTGGCTTATCCATTCCCCATCGGCGGGCGGCCGCAGTTTGCCTGGCCGTCTTTCCTGCCGACGGTGTTCGAGAACGCTGTCCTGGTTGCCATCGCAGCAGGTTTTGCGGCGTTCATGCTGATCAACCGGATGCCGCGCCTGTATGAGCCGATCGACGAGGCCGAGGTGATGCGCCAGGTCAGCCGTGACGGCTGGATCGTTGCGATCCGCAGCACCGATGAGGAAGGGCTGAGAATCCTGCGCGCGCTGAACCCCGAGCGGATCGAGGAGATCGATGCATGAGACGGGCCGTTTTCTGCCTCATGGTGTTGCTCGGTGGCTGCGATGACATGATCCACCAGGCGAAGCGGAACGCTTATGCGGACGCGAAAGTCGGCCCGGGGACGATTCCGGATGATATCGTTGGTTACGACACGCAGCCTGTCAGTCCGCCGCAGGTGACGATGGCGCTGCTGACGCGGGGTCAGGAACGGTTTCGCATCTACTGCACGCCGTGCCATTCGGAACTGGGCGACGGCAACGGGATGGTGGTGCAGCGGGGCTTTCCGGCACCGCCTTCGTATCACATCGCGCGGCTGCGGGACGCCCCGGTGCAGCACTTCTACGACGTCATGACACATGGCTATGGCGCGATGTATTCGTTCGCCTATCGTGTGCAGCCTGCGGATCGCTGGGCGATTGCCGCTTATATCCGGGCGTTGCAGCGCAGTCAGAACGCCACAGTTGCGGACCTGACGCCCGCACAGAAGGCGAGTTTGCAATGAACGTTTCGATCCGCATTGCGTTGCTTGTCGGCATCGCCGGATTGGCGTTGGCATTGCTGGGCTGGATTCTGGAGCCTCGCCTGTTCTTCGGCGCGTGGCTCGCTGCGCTGACGGTGCTGGCGGGGCTCAGTCTGGGCAGCATCGCATTGGTATTGATCAACGCGTTGACCGGGGGCCGGTGGGGCGATGCGGTGCGGCCGTCGTTGTTCGCCGGGGTTGGTGCCGTGCCGCTGCTTCTGCCGGCGGCGGTGTTGCTGGCTCCGGGCCTCGCAGATCTGTATCCGTGGGCGCGCCCGGGGGCGCATCCGGCGAATGCGTTTTACCTGAATGTGCCCGGCTTCACGCTTCGCGGCGCGTTGTACCTTGTCGTCTGGCTGGCAATCGGCGGATTGGTGCTGGGCGGCGTCGCGCTGCGGCGGATCGCCCCGCCGGCATTGTTTCTGCTTGGCCTTAGCGTCAGTTTTGCTGCGATCGATACGACCATGTCACTTGATCCGAGCTTCACGTCCTCGATCTATGGCATGATGACGGCCTGCGACATGGTGCTGCTGGCGCTGTCCGTTGCGATACTGACGACAGCGGCCACAGTGCCGGCGGACATGCAAGCCGATCTGGGAAGGCTGCTGCTGGCGCTGGTGATTCTGTTTATCTATCTGGACTTTATGCAGTTGCTGATCGTCTGGCAATCCGATCTTGCAACGGAATCCCCGTGGTATCTGGTGCGTTCGCGCGGCTACTGGGGGGCTTTGCGGATCATCATTGCCCTGGGTCATTTTGTCCTGCCTTTTGCGCTGTTGCTTTCAGCGCGGATGCAACGTTCCCGCGCGGTGATCCTTGGGGTTGCCGCCTTGCTTGTTGTCATGGAGGTGCTGCGGGCCTGGTGGACGGTGCTGCCTGCGCTCGGGCAGCGTATCGACTGGATCGATCTCGCCTGCATGGCAGCGATCGGCGGCCTGGCACTCGGTTTCGGTTCATGGGTCGCGCGGCGGCCGGCCATTGCGGGGAGGGCACGCCATGTCTGAGCGGGCGCTGCGCCCCGTTCTGCGCGAGAAGAACGATATCGGCCTGCGTTTCATGCTGGCGCTGCTCGGGTTTATCGGTCTGTGCCTCGTGCTGATGCTCGGGCTGGCATACCTGCTGTTTCCGAAGGAGGTGCGCGACCAGCGGTTCGCCCGGCCATTTCCGAAATTCCCCGAACCCGTCCTGCAACCCAGCCCGCCTGTCGATATGCAGCAGTTCTACGCTCAGGAGATGCAGCGGCTGAACAGTGCCGGGTGGGTCGATAAGGCGGCAGGAACGGTTCACATCCCGATCGACCAGGCGATGCGGTCGGTCGTTGCCGAAGGGATCCCGGGATGGCCCGGCGGGGGCAAACCGTGAGAATGGCCCTGCTGTTTGCGATGCTGCTGCTGGCGGCGGCTTCGCGCGCCCGCGCCGGCAGTGAAGATTATGAGTGGCAGCAGCATCCGGGCGCAGTATTGCCTTTGGACATCACTGTCCGCGACGAGACCGGGAAGGCAGTAACCCTTGGCCATTTGTTCCATGGCGTGCCGGTCATTCTCGACCTCGGCTATTTCAACTGCCCGTCGCTGTGTGGCATCATTCGTTCCAACCTTTACGATTCGCTCGATAAGACCGGCCTGCGTGCCGGTCGGGATTTCGAACTGGCGTCGCTTTCGATCGATGCGCAAGAGCAACCCACCGATGCGGCAGCCGCCAAGGCCCGCGACCTCGCCACCTGGCCGGACCTTGATGGTGCCGGGCTGCATTATCTTACGGCTAGCCGGGACGCGATCGATGCCGTCGCCGCGGCCGTGGGTTTCCGGTCCAAATACGACGAGCGCTACAAGCAGTTCCTGCATCCGACCGGACTGGTGCTGGTCACCGGCGCGGGTTCCGTCAGCAGTTATCTGCTTGGCGCCGGTTATCCTTCCGGCGACCTGCGAACCGGGCTGATCCGCGCCCGTTCCGGCGGCATAGCGCGGGCGGCGCTGCCGATACTGCTGCTGTGCTTTCATTACGATGAAACCACCGGCCGCTATACGCTGGTGATCATGAAGCTGCTGCGGCTGATGGGGGCGCTGACGATCGTGACGATTGCGGGTACCTTTCTCGTTCTGAGCCGGCATCGGGCCGCCGGATGATCCCCGCAGCCTCCCCCGGCGCCGTCGAAACGGACTGGCTGCTGGCCGCACTGCTGGGAAGCTCGCTGCTGGTGCTGGCGCTCGTGTTCGGGCTGATGTTCGTCTACGTGATCCGCTATCGGCAGGGCAGCCCGATCGATCGCGGCAAGCAGGCGAAAAAGACCTTCGGGATCGAAATCGGTTGGACGGCGGCCACGTTGGTGATCTTCTTCGGGCTGTTCATCTGGGGCGCCGATTTGTTTGTGCGCAGCACCGCACCGCACCCGGGGGCGTTGACCATCAGTGTCATCGGCAAGCAGTGGATGTGGAAAGTAGAGTATCCGGGCGGCCAGCGCGAAATCAATGCGCTGCACCTTCCGATCGACCGCGACGTGCAGTTGCTGCTGACCAGTGAGGACGTCATCCACGATTTTGGGCTGCCGGCTTTCCGTGTCAAACGCGATGTGTTGCCCGGCCGTTACGAGGCCTTGTGGCTGCATCCCGATCGGCTTGGCACATACCACCTGTTTTGCGACCAGTTCTGTGGCACCGACCACGCGTCCATGATCGGAATCGTAACGGTCATGAGCGGTCCGGATTACCAGCGCTGGCTGGAGCAGAACGGTACCAGCGCTGCTTTGGTCGCCGAAGGGCACGCGCTGTTCATCCGTTACGGCTGCGATGGCTGTCATCAGAACGGCCTGTCCGGCGGCGGCGGCACCGTCCGGGCGCCGTCGTTGAACGGGCTGTACATGAGCCCGGTGCCGCTGTCCGATGGCCAGACGGTCATCGCGGACGACCGCTACATCCACGACTCGATCCTCTATCCGAAGGAACAGATTGTGGCCAGTTATGCACCGGTGATGCCCTCGTTCGACCACGTCATCAGCGAGGAAGACCTGTTCAAGATCATCGCGTACGTAAAATCGCTGGCGCCGCGGGTCGTGCAGGCGGCCGCGCCATGAGCAGCATTGACCTTGCGACGTTAGAGTCCGAGACCGAGACATATCTGACCGAAGAGACGTCGATCTGGTCCTGGCTGCTTACGACTGATCACAAGCGCATCGCGCTGCTGTATTTCGCATCCATCACCGCGTTTTTTTTCATGGGCGGTGCGGCGGCGGCGCTGATGCGGATCAACCTGCTGTCGCCTGACGGCCTGATCGTCAGTCATGAGATGTATAACCGGCTGTTCACCATGCATGGCGTGGTGATGGTCTGGTTCTTCCTGGTCCCCGCCATTCCGGTGACGCTCGGGAATTTTGTGACGCCGTTGATGCTGGGTGCCCGCGACCTGGCGTTTCCCAAGGTCAACCTGGCGAGCTGGTATCTGTTCGTAACGGGCGGGGTCATCGCGCTGGCGGGGCTGGCGCTCGGCGGGGTCGATACAGGCTGGACGTTCTACACGCCGCTTTCGACGCACTATGCGCAGGGATTCGTGGTGCTGGTGTGCGTCGGCATCATCTTGTCCGGCTACTCCTCGATCGCCACCGGGCTGAATTTCATGGTGACGATCCACAAGCTGCGGCCACCGGGGATGGGCTGGTACCGGCTGCCACTGTTTCTCTGGTCGCTGTATGCCACCTCGGTGATTTATGTGCTGGCAACGCCGATCTTGACGATGGTGATGATTCTGCTGGTGAGTGAGCGGGTTTTTGGGCTTGGCGTGTTCGATCCGGCACTCGGCGGCGATCCGTTGCTGTTCCAGCATCTGTTCTGGTTCTACTCGCACCCGGCGGTCTACATCATGATCCTGCCGGGATTTGGCGTCGTCAGTGAGGTCATCACCACGTTTTCCGGCAAGAGCATCTTCGGCTACAAGTTCATTGCGTGGTCGTCGGTGTCGATCGCGGTGATAAGCTTTTTCGTCTGGGGTCACCACATGTTCGTGGCCGGGACCTCGCTGTATTCGAGCATAGCGTTCTCGTTGCTGTCCTTTATCGTCGCCGTGCCGTCGGCTATCAAGGTTTTCAACTGGCTCGGTACGCTGCACAAGGGATTTATCCGGTTCAACGCGCCGATGCTCTACGTGCTCGGCTTCATCGGGCTGTTCACGGTTGGCGGCCTGACCGGGCTGTTCGTTGCCTCCCTGGGAACCGACATCCACCTGCACGACACCTACTTCGTCGTCGCGCATTTTCATTACATCATGGTGGGTGCGATGGTTTCGGCGTTTTTCGGTGGCCTGCACTACTGGTGGCCGAAGATCACCGGGCGGATGTATCCGGAAGTCTGGGGCCAGATCGCCGCCGCGACGATTTTCATCGGCTTCAACATGACTTTCTTCCCGCAGTTCATCCTCGGCTACGAAGGAATGCCCCGGCGATACGGCAGCTACGCGCCCGAGTTCCAGGTGTTGAACGTCGTATCGTCCTGCGGGGCCATCGCGCTCGCCGTCGCGTATCTCATGCCGCTGGTTTACCTGACCTGGTCCCTGGTTTATGGCGCGCGGGCGCCGGCCAATCCCTGGGGTGCGACCGGTCTGGAATGGCAGACTCCATCGCCGCCGCGGACGCAGAATTTTTCAACGACTCCCGTGATCACCTACCCGCCCTATGATTATCCTCGGCCGGAGGAGCGGCAGCATGTCTAGGCGGCGAATAAGCGCGGTCGTTCCGGTTGCCATGTTGACGGGCTTTGTGCTCGGTCGCCGAGGTGGCGCCTCGGTGCCGGCATCCATTGCGCCACCCGACCAGGAAAACACGCGCGCCGCCGCGCTCCACGGCCTTCGGCCTGGCCGCGCCGCCGCAGGAGGCTTCTTTGCCGGCTGGCCGGCCAACACGGGCGATGCAGCAGTCGCCGAACATGTCGAGTTCCAATACGCCGACCTGCCGCATCAGACCGAGACGGCGATTGCGGGCATGTGGTTGTTCCTGGCGACGGAAGCGCTGTTCTTTGGCAGCCTGTTCCTGCTGTATGCGGTCTATCGCGCAAGCCATGCCGGTGCGATCGCCGAGGCCTCGCAGCATAGCGAGCTCGCTATCGGGACGATCAATACGGCCATCCTGCTCTCCAGCAGCGCAATTTTTGTTTTCGGGCTTGGCAGGATACAGGCCGGACAACCAAGGGCGCTGGTCCGCGCCTGCATCGTCACCGCCTGCCTGGGACTGATGTTCCTGTTGCTCAAGGGATACGAATGGAAGCTTGACTTCGACGCCCACCTCTTCCCGGGGCCGGGCTTCGCCATCACAGGCCCGAACGCAGGCCCGGCACAGTTGTTCTGGAGTTTCTACTTCATCGCAACCGGTCTGCACGGGCTTCACATGATCGTCGGGATCATTCTGGTCAGTTGGATCGCACGCGGTGCAAGGAAAGGCCGCTACACAGCGTCCTATCACACGCCGGTCGAAATCGTCGGCTTGTACTGGAGCTTTGTGGACATGGTCTGGCTGATGCTCTATCCGGCGATCTACCTGGCCGGCAGGGCGGTGACATGACGTTGCTCGAAACGTTTGGCATCTGGCTGCTGTTGATGCTGCTGCTGGGCATTGAGTTTTTTACCCGCGGTGCGGCGGCGACCGCCATCGGGGCGACGATGGCGCTGATCGTAGCGCTTACTTATATGCGCCTGGCCCGAACCAGGGGCGTTTCGCCGGCCTTCGCCCTGGCGACGGTTTTCTGGCTGTTGGTGCTTTTCGGACTGGGAAGCATGGACCCGGCGACGCGCAGCGATATCGGCGTTTCGATTCATTCAGAGCCCTGATGCTCCGGTTGCGAGAAGCGGAAGCTGACCTCCGGGCGCCGCGCCAACTCATCCCCGGCGCCCAAGACCGAAACGCGCAACAACAAGCTTTGGGCCAGACCCGCCAGCGAGGCCAGGCTCGACATGTCCCCCACCCTGCGCGTGCCCGAGTTCCGCCGCGACAGCAGCGCGGCAGCGCCATGCAAGGCCAGGGGTGCGACTACGCCCAACTGTGTGGCGCCCCAGTCCTCGACACGGCCCCAGCCGCCATCCAGCGCCTCGGCCACGCCCGTTTGCCGATAGGTCTGGTGCGAGCCCAGCGTCGCCGCCAGTTCGGCCCCCAGTGCCGCCACGGTTACCGCATCCAGCTTGAAGCGCACGACACCGGGCGCTTCGGCCTGCGACAGCGCCGACACTTCGGCCGCGATTGCTACCGGCGGCAAAGTCATGGATGGCCGGCCCAAGTCCGGCCTTGACACGAGGAGCAGCCTGTCCGCGACACGCTCGGGACACTTCTACTGCCGCTCGCCCGCGCCAATCGCGCCGGTGTGCGCCCCCGGGCGGTTGCCCCGCCCCACACCCCCGCACTAACGTCCCCACCAACGAAAAACCCGGGAGGAACCACCATGGCCAACCGCAGGACTCTCCTGCAGGGTGCCGGAGCCGCGCTCGCAGCCTTCGGCATAAACCCCGCCCTCGCGCAGGAGATCGGCAAGGTCGCCGGCCGCTCCGACAAGCCGCTGAAGGCCGCGTTCTCAAACGCCGGCCTGCAAGCCACATGGTGCGCCCAGGGCAAGCAGGCCGCCGAATACTGGGGCAGACTGTTCAACGTCGATGTCACCTGGTTCGACGGCGAGCTCGCGGCCCAGAAGCAGCGCGCCGCGATCGACAACCTCGCCTCGCAGAAATGGGACTTCGTCGCCATCCAGGCCTTCGGCATCGGCACCCTGACCGCCCCGGTCAACAAGCTGATCGCCGCCGGCACACCCGTCATCGACATGGACACGCTGATCGCCCCGCTCGACACCATCGATATCCACACTTTCCTCGCCCCCGATAACGAGTTCATGGGCGCCTCGGTCACCCAGGCGCTGGTCGATGCCATCGGCGGTCAGGGCACCATGATCATGACGCAAGGCGCCCTCGGCCACACCGGCGCGCAAGGCCGGGCGCGCGGCTTCGAGTCGGTCGTCAAGAAGTACCCGAAGATCGAGGTGCTCGACACCCAGCCCGGCGACTGGGACGTCACCAAGGTCGCCCGCATCTGGGAGACGCTGCTGACCAAGTATCCAAAGATCAGCGCCGCCTATTTCCACAACGACGACATGGCCCTCGCCGCCTACAACGTGATGAAGGCGCACAACCGCACCGAGATCAAGATCGGCGGCTGCGACGCCATGCCCCCTGCCCTCGCCGCGGTCAGCGACGGCCGCATGCTGGCGACGGTGCGGAATCCGTCCTGCCGCATCCACGGGGGCGCCATCGTCGCCGGGGTCGCGGCGGTCGTCGGCGGCGAGAAGACCGGCGAGGGCGGCATCCCCAAGAACATCATCGTCGACGGCCCGGTCGTCACCAAGGCCAACGCCCCCGGCATGGCGTGGATGGAGGAGCACTTTCTGATCTGATCCCGCCCGTGACGGCACTGCTCCAACTGTCCCGCATCACCAAGACGTTCGGCGGCGTCGCCGCCTTGCGCGCGGTCGATTTCTCCCTGGCGGCCGGCGAGATCCACGGCCTTGTCGGCGAGAACGGTGCCGGCAAGTCCACCCTGATGAAGATCATCGCCGGCGTGCACGCCGGATACGAGGGCGAGATGCGCCTCGACGGCCGCCACGTCCACTTCGCCTCCCCGCGCGACGCCCGCGACAGCGGGATCGGCATGGTGCACCAGGAACTGTCGGTGGTGGCCGATCTGAGCGTGGCGGAGAACGTGCATCTGGGGGTGCAGCCGGTGAACCGATTCGGGCTGATCGACTGGCCCGCCATGCGGCGCGGCGCGGCGGACCACCTGGCCAGCCTCGGCATCGACGTCGATCCGCGCACCCGGATGGGCGACCTGCCGCTCGGCTTGCAGCAACTGGTGGAGGTGGCGCGCGTGCTGTTCTCCGGCGCCCGCATCATCATCCTGGACGAACCGACCTCCGCGCTGGCGCCGCCGGAGATCGAGCGGCTGTTTGGCCTGCTGCGCCGGCTGCGTGATGCGGGTCGCAGCATCATCTTCATCTCGCATTTCCTGGATGACGTGCTGGCGATCTGCGACCGCGTCACGGTGTTTCGCAACGGTCTGGCGGTGGCGACCGAGCCCTGCGCCCGGATCGACAAGCGCTGGATCATCGACCGGATGATCGGCACGGGTCATGAGGAACTGGAAGAGAGCTACCTCTCCGACATCCGGCTGCCCGCGCGTCCGGACTCTAAAGTGGTGCTGGAGGCTGCCGGCCTGACCCGCGCGGGCGCCTATCGCGACGTGTCGCTGACGGTGCGCGGCGGCGAGGTGCTGGGGATTTACGGCTTCCTCGGCTCCGGCCAGCTCGAACTGGCCCGGACACTGTTCGGGGTGCTGCGGGCGCAGAGCGGTCGGATCGTGCTGGACGGGCGGCCGGTGCGGCTGTCCTCGACCACGCGGGCGCGGCGGGCCGGGATGGCGTTCCTGCCGGAGAGCCGGCGGCTGATGCTGTTCGGCACCGAACCGGTGTTCAAGAACGCCTCGATTGCGATCCTGGACCGGATCAACCGCATCTGGTTGCGCCCCGCGGCCGAGCGGGGCATCGCACGGCGGCATGTCGAGACGTTGCGCATTCGGCCGCCGGATGTCGGGCGTCCGCTCGGCACGCTGTCCGGCGGCAACCAGCAGAAGGTGGCGCTGGCCAAGTGGCTGACCCATCTGCCGAGGGTTTTGGTGCTGAGTGAACCGACCCGGGGAATGGACGTCGGCGCCAAGGACGACGTGGTGAAGATCGTGCGCGGACTGCGGGCGCAGGGGATTGCGATCGTCGTGGTGTCCACCGAGCCGGAGACGGTGCTGTCACTGGCCGATCGGATACTGGTGATGAAGAAGGGCAGCGTGGTGCGGGAGTTCGCCGGCGAACCGGTCAGCAAGGACCGGCTGCTGGAGGCGGCATGAGGACCTGGCGTCCGCCCGTCATGGTGCGGCTTGTCCAGGCCACCCGCGCGAGCACTGGGCGCGGGCCATGACGGTAAACGCCCGCGCCGGCTGGCTGCGCAGCCAGCTCCGCAACATCGCACCGTTCGTGACCCTGATCGTGCTGGTGGGGTTCTTCACCGCTGCCAGCGACTCCTTCGCCACGCTGGGCAACCTGCAGAACATCCTGACGCAGATCTCGGTCACCGGCATTATTGCCGTCGGCCTGACCTTCGTGATCCTGTGCGCCGAGATCGACCTCTCGGTCGCCAGCATCGCCAACGCGACCGGCATCGTCGCGGCCTACTTCACCTTGCAGGACCCGAGCGTCTCGATCGCCAACATCCCGCTGCCCGGCTGGGCGGCTATCGTCATCGCGCTGGCCGCCTGCTTTGCCCTCGGCGCGGTCAACGCCTTCGGCCTGACCATCATCGGCATCCCCAGCTTCATCATGACCCTGGCGATGCTGCAAATCGGCGCCGGCATTTGCGCTCTATTGGTGAGGGGGCAGATCGCCTACGCCATGCCGCCGCTGGTCCAGACGCTCGGGTCGCGCTCGCTCGGACCGGTGCCGTGGATCGTCATTGTCACCGCGGTCTTCCTGCTGGTGGGGCACATTGTCCTGACCTACACGCGGTTCGGCCGCTACGTATACATGACCGGTGGCAACCGCGAGGCCGCCGAGTATTCCGGCGTCAACGTGCGCGCCATCCTGTCCGCCGTGATGATCATTTCCGCTGTTTGTTCCGGCGTGGCCGGCATGCTCGGTGTTGCGTATTTCGGCAGCGCGCAGCAGAACGAGTTCGACACCTACCTGCTGGACAGCATCTCCGCCGTGGTGGTCGGCGGCACCAGCCTGTTTGGCGGCCAGGGCGGCATCGGCAACACCATCATCGGCCTGTTCGTACTGGGCGTGCTGAACAACGGCCTTGATCACATCAACATCGACAGCTTCCTGAAGATTCTGATCCGCGGGCTGATCCTGCTGATCGCACTGGTGATCAATGTGTATGCGCAACGGATACGCGCCGGCGGCGCAAAGTAGCGTGGCCATCGCCGCAGCGTCCTCGGTGGCGGTGGCGATCGCGATGGCCCTTCGGTGAGGTCTGCGCGGATTTTCGGGGCATGGGCTTGAGTGTCAGCGATTGACGAAGCAGGGTCTCTTGGCGGCGTTGCGCGGCCTGTTGCGATGGACCAGCCGTGCACCACGGCCGCGCCGACCCGCCTGGTATCGAAGGACCGCATCCCGCCCCGATGCCGTCAGCACTGCGGCGTCCCTCGCTCGTCGGTAGTAGTATAGTTCCGGTCACCGCAATTCCCGATCACAGCACGGGTATCTTGCCGTCCGGCGGGCCGCTGCCATGTTGACAGTTTGAGCCGGTTTAAACAGGCTCAAAAACAATACTGCGGTCAAACCGCTGCAAAGAAAGCGTCCGGGACGCCTGCGATCCGCAGGACCGGGCCGGTCAGGGAGGCAAACGATGTCAGCGTCGCCTGCGGCCACGCCGATTCTGCGCATGCGCAACGTGTCGAAGACCTTCCCCGGCGTGAAGGCGCTGCGCAACGTCGAACTCACCGTCTATCCCGGCGAAGTCCACGCGCTGATGGGCGAGAACGGCGCCGGCAAGTCCACGCTGATGAAAATCCTGTCCGGCGCCTACATCCCCGACCCCGGCGCGGAGATCGAGATCGACGGCAAGCCTGTGAACATCGACGGCCCGCTCGCGGCCAAAGGTCACGGCATCGCCATCATCTACCAGGAACTGGCGCTGTCGCCGAACCTGAGCGTCGCGGAAAACATCTATCTCGGCCGCGAGGCCCGCAACGGCGCCATGATCAACCGTGCCGCCATGTACAGCGGCTGCACCGACATCCTGCGCAGCCTCGGCGCCACCTTCGGCCCGCGTACCCTGGTGGGCGACCTGTCGATCGCCGAGCAGCAGATGGTGGAGGTCGCCCGCGCCATCCACCAGCGCTCCCGCATCCTGGTGATGGACGAGCCGACGACCGCCCTGTCCAGCCGCGAAACGGAAAAGCTGTTCCAGGTGATCCTGCGCCTCAAGGCCGAAGGCCTGGCGATCATCTACATCTCCCACCGCATGGCGGAGGTTTACGAATTGTCCGAGCGCGTGTCCGTGCTGCGCGACGGCGGCTATGTCGGCACCCTCAGCCGGGACGAAATCCAGCCCGAGGCCATCGTCCGCATGATGGTCGGCCGCGACCTGTCGTCGTTCTACAAGAAGGAACACCGCCCCGGCGGCGCCCGCACCGCGGTGTTGGAAGTTGAGGGCCTGACCGATGGCGGCCGAGTCAAGCGCGGCAGCTTCACCCTGCATGCCGGGGAGGTGCTTGGCCTCGCCGGCCTGGTTGGCGCCGGGCGCACCGAACTCGCCCGCCTGATCTACGGCGCTGAGCACCGCACCGGCGGGACGGTCAAGCTGAACGGCCAGCTGGTCGAGTACCGCACGCCCGGCGAGGCGATCGACGGCGGCGTGGTCTACCTGACCGAGGACCGCAAGGCGCAGGGCCTGTTCCTCGACATGACCTGCGGCGACAACATCAACCTCGGCGTCATCGGCCGCGATGCGAAGGCGGGCGGCTGGCTGGATCGCGCGCGCGCGCGCGCGCGTTCGCTGGCCGCCATCAAGGCGATGGCGATCCGCGTGCCCGGGCCGGAGATCCCCGTCGGCACCCTGTCGGGCGGCAACCAGCAGAAGGTCTTGCTGTCCCGCCTGCTGGAGACACAGCCGAAGGTGCTGATCCTCGACGAGCCGACGCGCGGCGTCGATATCGGCGCCAAATCGGAAATCTATCGGATTATCGACCAGCTCGCGCAGAGCGGCGCGGCGGTTTTGGTGATCAGTTCCGAACTGCCGGAAGTCGTTGGGATAGCCGATCGAGTGGTGGTGATGCGGGAGGGGAACACGGTCGGGGAAGTCGCCGGCCACGACATCACCGAGCAAAGCATCATGGCATTCGCAACGGGCGTCGACATCGAAAAGGTGGCAGCATGAGCGATACAGTCGTTTCCAAGCCGGAACGCGCGCGGCTTCGCCAGGAGCAGATGCGGGCGCTGTTCCGCTCCATCGGCATGCTGCCGGTGCTGATCATTCTCGGTATCCTGGTGCAGTTGGCGGGGATCTACTTCACCGGCGAGGGCCGGTTCCTGACCTGGCAGAACCTGTCGATCGTGGCGCAGCAGGCGTCGATCAACGCGGTGCTGGGCGCCGGCATGACGTTCGTGATTCTGACCGGCGGCATCGATCTGTCCGTCGGCTCGATCCTGGCCGCCGCCGCGGTGGTGGGGTTGGAGGTGTCGCAGGTGGCCGGCGATCTCGGCATCCTGGCGGCCCTGTTGACGGGCCTGGCGATCGGGTTGGGCAACGGCGCGCTGATTGCGTTCCTGCGGCTGCCGCCGTTCATCGTGACGCTGGGATCGCTGACCGCGGTGCGCGGGCTGGCCCGGCTTCTCGGCAACGATACGACAGTGTTTAATTCCGACCTGCCGTTCGCCTTTATCGGCAACGGCTCGATCGGGATCGAGGGCGTGTTCTCGATCCCCTGGCTGGTGGTGATCGCCTTCCTGGTGATCGTCGGGTCGTGGCTTGTTCTGCGGCGCACCGTGCTGGGCGTGCACATCTACGCCGTCGGCGGCAACGAGGCCGCTGCGAGGCTGTCCGGCATCAAGGTTTGGGCGGTATTGCTGTTCGTCTATGGCGTCTCCGGGCTGCTGGCAGGACTTGGCGGCGTCATGCAGGCGGCCCGCCTGTATGCGGCTAACGGGTTGCAGCTTGGGCAATCCTATGAACTGGACGCGATCGCCGCGGTGATTCTTGGCGGCACCAGCTTCGTCGGCGGCATCGGCAGCATCTGGGGCACCTTGATCGGCGCGCTGATCATCGCGGTGCTGACCAATGGGCTGATCCTGCTCGGCGTCACCGACGTCTGGCAGTACATCGCCAAGGGCGCGGTCATCATCGGCGCGGTGGCGCTCGACCGTTACCGGTTGCGCGGTTCGGCGCGGACATAGTGCCGATCCCGAGGCACGGTCGTTGCCTCCGTTTCATGGCCGGGCTCGGCCGGGAAATGTTCTCTCACCGTCACGGCCCGGCTGGTCCGGGCCACCTGTCGCGGCACTGTGCGGGTGGGGTGGCCCGGACGAGCCGGGCCATGACGGAATGGGCTGGAACGCCAGACCGGCTGGTTCTTGGGGGCCTTGCCGTTGTTAATAGGTAACGTCAGAGATCACCTTTGGAGGGAAACATGCTGAAGACAATCCTGCTTGCCGGCGCCGCTCTCGCTGTCTGCGCCAGTGCCAGTGCCGCCTCGGCGCGAGACCTGAAAGCCATTGGCATTTCCGTCGGCTCCATGGGCAACCCGTTCTTCGTCGCGCTGTCCAAGGGCGCCGAGTTCGAGGCGAAGAAGACCAACCCGAACGTCAAGGTCACCGCGGTCGGATTCGACTACGACCTTGGTAAGCAGAACACGCAGATCGACAATTTCATTGCAGCCGGCGTTGACATGATCCTGCTCAATCCTGGCGATCCGAAGGCGATCGAGCCGGCGATCAAGCGTGCACAGGCATCCGGCATCATCGTGGTTGCGGTCGATACCGCGGCCAAGGGCGCCAACGCCACGGTCGAAACGAATAACACGCAGGCCGGAACGATCTCGTGCGAATACCTGATCGGCAAGATGGGCGGCAAGGGCGCCATGATCATCCTGAACGGGCCTCAGGTGTCCTCGGTGATCGAGCGCGTCAACGGCTGCAAGCAGGTCATCGCCAAGCATCCCGACATCAAGCTGCTGTCGTCCGACCAGGACGCCAAGGGCTCGCGTGAGGGAGGGCTTGCGACGATGCAATCGTTGCTGACCCGCTTCACCACCGTCGACGGGGTGTTCGCGATCAACGACCCGACCGCCATCGGCGCGGAACTAGCTGCCCGGCAGATGCAGCGGACCAACTTCCCGATCACCTCGGTCGATGGCGCGCCGGACGCCGAGACCGCCCTGAAGGACCCGAAGTCGGCGCAGTTCGTCGCCACCGCAAGCCAGGACCCGTTCATGATGGCGCGGCTTGCGGTGCAGGAAGGCGTCGGACTGCTGAACGGCAAGAAACCGGAGACCGACCCCCTGCTGATGGACAGCAAGCTGGTGACGCGGGAAAACGTCGGCGACTACAAGGGGTGGACCTCGGCGCGGTAGGGGATCATCCGACGGCCTCCGGCCTGAACCCGATGCGCCGATAGACGAACGGTCCGGGATCGCCGCCGGCTTCGCGCACCGCGATATCCAGCAGCGCATGATCCGGCGATCGCCCGCAGGCGGGATCGGTGGCGGCGGCGTCTCCGGTCAGTGCGAAAGCCTGGCAGCGGCAGCCGCCCCAGTCGATTTCCCGCCGATCGCATGATGCGCAGATTGGGGGCATCCAGTCGGTGCCGCGGAAGCGGTTGAAGGCGTCCGAGCCGCTCCAGATTTCCGCCAAATGGTGTGTGCGCACCGACGGAAAATCGAATCCGGGCAGACTTTCGGCGGCATGGCAGGGCAGCACGTGACCGGTGGGCGTTACGGTCAGGAAACGCCTCCCCCAACCGCCCATGCAGGATTTCGGCAGGCGTGCGTAATAATCCGGGACGACGTAATCGATCACCACGGCACCCGCGAGGCGAGCCCGCGCGGCTTCGACCGCCTCGGTCGCGGCGTCCAGTTGGGCGCGCGACGGCAGCAGCGCATCGCGGTTGGCCAATGCCCAACCGTAATATTGCACATGCGCCACTTCGATCCGGGCTGCCCCCAGGTCCACCGCCATGTCCAGCATCGCCGGCAGGTTCTCCAGGTTCTGGCGATGCACAACGAGATTGATCGTCAGCGGCAGGCCGACATGGCGCACCATTGCCGACACTTCGCGCTTCTTTCGCTGCGCGCCGGTCATGCCGGCGACCCGGTCGCCATTCAAATCATCGGCATCCTGAAAGCTGATCTGCACATGGTCGAGGCCGGCTTCGGCCAGCACGTCGATGCGCTTCCGGTCCAGCGGTATCCCGGACGTAATGAGATTGGTGTAAAGCCCCACCGAGATCGCGTGGCTGACAAGATCCGGAAGATCCGCGCGCGCCGTCGGTTCACCACCGGAAAAATGCACCTGCAATGCGCCGATTTCGGCTGCTTGCGTCAGCACGTTCTGCCATTCCGCGGTTGTCAACTCACCCGACGCTCCGTTCAGGGCGACCGGATTGGAGCAATACGGGCATTGCAGCGGACACCGGTGCGTTAATTCCGCGAGAAGTGCGAGCGGTGGCTCGATGGCGTTCGTCGGCAAATTTGTCCCCCCGGCATTATCGGCTCTACAACAGGTCAGAGTGGGGATGGCCGGCAGCGGCGGGAAGCAATATCCCCTATAAGCAAAGGCGATCGAGGGGAAACGAGTGCTTATGAGCGATATAGCTTTCCGAACAATGATGCCCGTAGGATGCTTCAAAAGACCCGGACGGATCGTCCGGCCGGGCATTTCAAGGGAGAACGCTCAATGTCCTGGCGCAAACCGAAAGTTACCCGCATCGCTGTTGGCTGCGAAATCAACGCGTACGGCTGCGCGGTCGTCTGAACAAACAGCGGCGCGGGTTATCTCGCGCCGCTTCGCGGACGCGGCGTGATGGCCGCGCCGCCCTTCACCCTCAATCAGCTCCGCATTTTCCTCGCTGTCGCGCATTCGCGGTCGATGACGCATGCGGCCAAGCTGCTGGACCAGACCCAGCCTTCGCTGTCGCAGCATATCGCCAAACTGGAAGAATCCGTCGGTCAACTTCTGTTCGAGCGCGGCCGCAGCCAGTTCGAGTTGACCAGTGCGGGCGAATTCCTCCTGCGGCGCGCCCAGATTATCATGGCCGAAGTCGATGAGGCTGTGGCCGGTCTTGCTGCCCATGCGAAGGGGGTTCGCGGCGTTCTGTCCGTAGCGCTGCTGAGTTCCGTCGCCCGGGCCTTGTTGCCCGACGTGCAGGCGCGCATGGCGGAAACCTGCCCGGACGTCGAACTCGACGTGCATGAGGTCGCGCCGGCGGACGCGATCGAAATGCTCTATACGCGGCGCCTGACGGTTGCCGTTGTGGCGGCTGGATCGCTCGCCAGCAGCAGCCTGTCGTTCTTGCAGAGCGATGTGTTCTCCGATCCTTACGTGCTGGCGGTGCCGCGCGGACTGGATCTTTCCGCCATCGGCAATCCCGCGATAGAGCTTCGACCGGATGACGTGCATCTGTTGAACAGCGTGGTGCAATTTACTTTCGGCAGCACCTATCAGCTTCGCATCGCCGGCTGGTATCAGCACTTTCTGCCGCATCACCGCGTCGTCGGCCGTGTGCGGTCCTATGAGTTGGCCCTGGCGATGGTGCAGGCGCGGCGCGGCGTGGCGATCGTTCCGGCTTTGAGCGCGCGCATCAGCGCCGCCGCTTGTTACGATGTGACGCTGTATGACATCGGCATCGAGCCGCGCCGCGTCGTAACGCTAATGCAATCGCAGTATCGTGACGCGGAGCCGCAAGCAACGTTCATTTCGGCACTGCGCGCCGCGGGTGCCGCGATCCGCCCCCCACCGGTGCAGCCGGCTCCGCCATTTCTTCGAGCGGACGGGATTCATCCGTTTTCCATGCGGTAGTTGATCAGCCCAACGTTGCAGAGACCGCGAAGGCAGCGTTCTATGACAGACTACCAACCGGATAGTGAAGGACTGGTCGTGGAGATATCGTCTGCCCAACCGCGCGTATCGGTTCTTTTGGGAACGACCGCTGAAGCGCGCGACTTCATGCCGATCTTGCGGTGGCTGGTGCTGATGAGTGTGACGGCGGTCGGGGTGGTGGTGCTGTGGCGTCTGGGCATCATTCAGGCGCTGTTCACGACCGACCGGACCCGCATTTCAACGCTGATTTTGCTGTTGTTCGCGTTTACCAGCCTGCATTGCCTGGCCCAGACATGGTTCGTGTCGAAGGAATTGGTCGCTGCGCGGGAGTTCGAGGCGACGCTTCGCGCGCATCGGAACGATCTTGACCATCTGCCGGGTGGCAGTTTGATCGCGCGTCATGTCGCCAACGTGGTGACCAAGGCGCGCACTCAAGGGGGCCGCCGGGTCGATCAAACCGTTTTGTTGCGCGTATTGGTGAACCGCCTTCGCGCGCGCGAGCGCTTCGGCCTATTTATTTCGGAGGCGCTACTGCGGCTGGCGCTGTTGGGCACCGCCGTGGGGTTCATCCTGATGCTGATCCCGATGGCCGGACTGAATTCTTTCGATGCGGAGACGCTGCGCAAGGCGCTGTCCGGCATGAGCGGCGGCATGGCGGTCGCGCTGAACATTACGGTGACCGGCATCGCGACAGCCCTTCTGCTGAAGCTGCAATATTTCTTCCTGGCGACCGGCGTCGTCGATCTGTTCGACAAGATCACCGAAGTGACCGAGGTCCACGTCGTTCCGGCGCTGGAGCGCAACACCGGTGCTTGACGACGACCCGCTGAATGTCAGCGACGACGGCACCTTCGTTCCGTTCACTGACATGCTATTCAACGTGGTGATCGGCCTTGCCTTCATGGTGTTCATCGCCTTCGCATTGATCAACCCGACAGCCAAGTCCGGCGCGATCGAAATGAAGGCGGAATTTCTCATTACGATGAATTGGCCTGACAATGACGTGAACGACATGGATATCTACGTGCAGGATCCGGCCGGTAATATCGTTTGGTATCATAGCCGGGAAGCGGGACTGATGCATTTGGACCATGACGACCGCGGCAGCGGCCGTGAGCGCATGACGGTCAACGGCCGTACTATCCAAAATCCGTTGAACCAGGAAATCGTCACCATCCGCGGTGTCGTGCCGGGAGAATATGTGGTCAACGCGCAGGAATTCCTGGCGAACACGTCCGACAAGGTGCCGGTCTCCGTCAAGGTCGAGAAGCTCAATCCCACGGCGTCCGTCGTCTATTACGGCACACAAGAATTCGACCATAAAGGCCAGGAGGAGACCTTTGTCCGCTTCACCCTCGATGCCGACGGCAAGGTCGGCGATGTCAACACGAACCCTCCGGTCTCGCTGGTCCGGGCGGTCAGACGGCCATCGTCGGGAAATGGTCCAAAGTAGGGCTTTCAATCCGTGAACGCACCGGTTGCGGTGCTGACCGCGGCTTATGCCGCGGTGGCGATGCTGTTGCTTAGCCTAAACCTGACGTCGCTGTGGCGATGGTGGGTCAAGGCCGCCGCGATCATCGTCACCACGATATTTTTTGGCGTGACGTACGATGCGATCAACGGATTAATGGGTTGGCCCACGACGCAGAGGCCCGCGGGCCGTTTCAATTTCATATCCAGTCAGATCGCGGAGCCTGACCGCAGACTGCGAACCCCGGGCTATATTTACCTGTGGGCCGACGATCTCGACGCCAACAATGTTCCGTCGGGAAAACCGCGCAGCTACCAGCTTCCGTACACTGATGCGCTTGCCCGCAAAGTGGCCGACGCACAGGAAAAGCGCGACCGCGGTGTCGGCGTCATGGGCAAGGTCGCGGACACCGACGCACAGATGCGGAACGAAAAATCCGGCGACGCGAAGCAGGGCAAGATGCAGAACGACAAGAGCCGGCAAAGCCCGGCAACCGACACCGTGCCGTTCAAGGAAGATGGAAGCGACCTCAGTTTCGAGGATCTGCCGCCGGTGCTGCTGCCCGAGAAGGACGCAATGTAGCCGTTGCGGCTGCGGATTGGCCACACTTGACATTGGCGTAACCCGGCGAAAAGCTGGTAGACGATCCCGACGACAATCCATTGTCGGGCCAAAAAGAAAACGGAGGAAACAGAATGAATCTGAAATCGAATTCGAAGACCGCGCTGCTGCTGTCCGGCTTGCTAGGAACGACATCGTTGTCGGCACTGGCCGCGGATGTCACGCCTCAGCAACTCATGAATGCGGACAACGAGCCGCAAAACTGGCTGATGGTTAACAAAGATTACAGTTCCCATCGCTATTCCGAGCTCGATCAGATCAACAAGGACAACGTGAAAAATCTTCACGTGGCGTTCACCGTCGCGCTGGGTGGGGTGAACGGTCTGGGCTACAGCCCGCTGGGCGGCCACCAAAGCACGCCGCTGGTGAACGATGGCTTCATGTACGCCGTGGACGCGTGGGGCGCGGTATACAAGATCGATGTGCGAGATCCCGCCAGCGCCCGGATTACGTGGATGATGGATCCTGGCACCAACAAGGCCGATATGTTCATCGGATCCAATCGCGGCGTCGCCCTTTATAAGGACTACGTTGTTTCGGTAACGGGTGATTGCAAGGTGCTTTGGACCAAGGCCGAAACGGGCGAGTTGGTGAAAACGGTCCAATTCGACGACCTCAAGACAACCGGTTGCACGCTGACCTCCGCGCCGCTTGTCATCGACGACAAACTGATTGTCGGTGGGAGCGGGGAGATCGAGGCGCACGGGCCCATATCGATGCCTATAACGCGGACACTGGCGAGCATCTGTGGCGGACCTATACGGTTCCGGCGCCCGGCGAGCCTGGCAGCGACACCTGGAAGGGCAACACCAACGCCTGGCAACATGGCGGCGGATCATTCTGGCAGACCGGTTCTTACGATCCGGCCACGAAATTGACGATCTGGGGTACAGGGCAGCCGGTGCCGATGTTCGATCCGGAGTACCGTCCCGGGGATAATCTGTTCACCAACTCGACCGTTGCCTTTGACGTCGCAACCGGCAAGATGAAATGGTATTTCCAATACACCCCCGGCGACTTCATGGACTATGACGAGGTTGGCATCAATCAATTGATCGATACCAAGCTGGGTGGCGAGGACCGGAAGATCATCGCGCATTTCGGCCGGAATGGGTTCTTCTATACGCTCGACCGGACAAACGGCCAGTTCATCACCAGTCAGCAATATGCGGAGAAGGTGAACTGGACCGACGGAATCGACCCGAAAACCGGCAAGCCTGTCGAGTACAATCCCAACAAAGATCTCCAGACATACAAGATCGGCCAGGCATCGAGGCGGGAACAGGGGAAGATGGAAGGCTGCCCGAATATCCAGGGCGGCGTTAACTATTTTCCGACGACATACAGTCCTCGGACCCATCTTTCCTACGGTGGCGGCATCGAAGGGTGTTCGAACGTCACGGTCGATCCTTCCAACGATGCCAGCGGGGCTTATTGGCTGGGCGGTGCCTACGCGAACGCCGAGGAGGTCAAGGGCAGCGTGAGCGCAATGGATCCGGCGACGGGGAAGAAGGTGCTCCACGCATCCATGCCGCACAGCGTCTCGTCGGGAGTCACCGCGACAGCCGGCGGTATCGTGTTCACATCGACCGTGGATGGCACTGTTTACGCGCTGGACGATCAAACCTTGAAGCCACTCTGGAGTTTCAATACGGGATCGTTTAGTTCGGCTCCTCCCATGACCTATTCGATCAACGGCAAGCAATACGTCGCGATTCTTATCGGCGGCAATGTGCAGACAAAGGGCGCCTTGGACAAAACGCCCGCCTATAAGGACATGCAGAACACGTCGATGCTGTACGTTTTCGGTCTCTGACGGTCGATCCTGACGCAGACCCGCGGCCGCCATGTTCCAAGACATGGCGGCCGTTCCGCTTAGTGCCTGGCTTGCGCCGCCTCCGGATACAGGTCGCAGCGGCTGCTCGCATCCGACTTGAAATATGCCTGGCAATCTTCTCGCGTCACCGGCCCTGATCCCTTCAGGTCGGTCGCGATATAATCGGCCAGGGCGTCGATTTCGTATGGTTGAAGTGACGTTGTGGCCTGGTCGGGAACGCTGTCGCCGAGATCCTCGGCGGTCAGGTTGTAACAGCGTTTGTCCGTGTAAGCGAAGCGATCGAAGTGGGGCATCGGCGTGCCGGGCCTGCCGCATTGTATCGTCAGGCGGATTTCATCGCGAGTGAGTTGGGTTTCCCGCAACGAAGGTGCCTTCCCGGGGGAGTGAAAGCTGCCATGTCCATCCCCGGCCCAACCGTGGCATTCCACGCATTGCGCCTTTTCCGCGAATATCCGCTTGCCTTCGGCAGCCTCGTTGGCGCGGCCCTGCACAGGCGCCGCGAAGGCGATCGCCGCAACAGCGATGATGACGTTCAACTTACCAGGGTTCATGGTCTTTCCTGTGTTTGAGAGTAAAGCCGAGGCCGCGAGCAATTGGGACGGGCCAGCTTCAGGGACGCTCGACCGGAATGCCGGCACTCATGCGGAACTCGTGAGGCGGAACAAACTGCCCTTGCCAGAGCCCGAGTTTCTTTTCGTGAGCCGCCGCCTCGGCGGCAACGTAATCGTTCGTTTCGGATGTTCGTGCCACCGCGAAGCCTCGCGCGACAAGTTCTTCGTTGATGCTTTGGCCATTGACGGTGCAGCGCGCCAGCAAGCGCCCGTAAAGATCGGGTTCGCCTACGGGATCGCAGGTTGCCGGTCCCTGGTTGAGTAAACTCTGAAGTTCGTTCACCGCCGCCGGCCAGCATTGCCAAGGCTTGCCGTCCAATGTGCAAATTTGCTTGCGCATCACGGAATCAATTCCAAATAGCATTATGCGCTCACCGCCGATCAGGATCGTGGTGGCATCGATTGCTTTGGCTGAACCTGTGATTTGGGCGGCGTCGGCCGGGACGGCGCAAGCAGCGAACATTGCGGACGCAACAAATATCTTGATCATCTTCCTCCTCCCGAAGCCAACCGAACCCGAAGGCGGGCGGCCCGAACATACAGGTTGTTGTTCTTCGCGTTTCGCGTAGCATAAGGGGAGCGAGGCCCGGGGCGCAAACAGGGTGGCAGGGTGTATGGTGCGGACTCGGAATATCATCAGAATCGCCGGGCATTTCGGATCAATTGTGCAGGGCGTCGCTCTTTGTGCGTTACTGGGTCTTGCCGCGGCGGCACCGGCGGATTCGTCGCAGCGAGACGCATTTCTCGCCGGTGAGACCCATGATTGCCCCGGTTGCGATCTTCGCGGAGTCAGGCTGAAGCGCCGGGATTTGAGCGGTGCCGACTTGAGCGGGGCTGATCTCACCGATGCCGTTCTGCATGCGGCACGGTTGACCAACGCGAAGCTCGTCCATGCCAGGCTCAGTTACGCCAATTTGAACAAAGCGGATATGAAACGTGCGGACCTGACCGGGGCCGATTTGGACGGGGCGTTATTATATGCGACGGATCTAAGCGGCGCCCGCCTCGATGGAGCGGTGATGTCGGAAGTACGCATGTCGCACGCGCGTTTGACCCGCGCGAAACTGCAGGATGTGGACCTGTCACGCGCCTCGATGGAGGAGGCCGAACTCGCGAACTGCGACCTGTCGCATGCGAAACTGAAGCAGGCCAACCTGAACGGGGCCAATCTCAGCCGTAGCGACCTTTCAGGGGTGTTGGCCGACGGTGCCGGCTTTGTCAGTGCGCGCATCCGTAGCGCCAAACTTGTGGGCATATCTGCGCTTCGAGCAGACTTCTATCGAGCCGATCTCAGCGATTCCGACCTTACCGGTGGAGACTTTCGTGGATCTCGACTGGAAGAAGCCAATCTTGACGGCGCCCTAACCACCGGCATGAAGACAAAAGGGGCGCTTCTCGTGGACGGGACGACCGGACAGTAGGCTGCCGGCTATTTCGGTGCGACGTCGTATATCTCAAACCGGGTTGAGCTCTCGAATGCTTGGCCTTGGGCTTTTCCGGTGCCGGGATCGGTGAACTGTTGGCCCTTCTTCTGAAAGAAGCGTTGTTCGAGGATCATGTGCACGTTTCCCGCGGTCTTTTCGCAATGGCTTTTGACGAACCTTGATCCCGCTGGATTTTCGCCATCGGCTGGCGGCAGATCCTGACAGTTCCAATTATCTTCCCCGAAGCGTTGCCGTATGAAGTTGGCCAGTTCCCAGAATTCCACGCGATCTCGCGATACTTGCTGCCGCGGGTCGGTCACCATCCGCTCGCCGCGCACCCGGCCGGCGTCGTCGAACAGCACCGAGGCTACGATCGGAAATTCGAAGACCGTCGTGCCGGCGTACATTTTGATCTTCGGCTTGTTGTCCAACGCTCGGGCTTCATATTCCAGTTCATCGTCATATTCGAAATAAACTTCATGAAGCCCATGCGCGTCCGGCTTACATTTCGCGAATGCAGCGAAGTTCGGCAGCGGAAACGATGGCGGCCCACCATTCGTGCCGCAAGCATAATTTATGTATCCGTCCGGGATGGCGGATGCGGATTCCCCCAGGTGGATATCCCAGATTGTTGGCCGCGTTGGCAATTCGTCGGCCTTTGGCATCCCGGCCGGACATAGCCAAATCGACAATCCGACCATCAAACCCGCGGCGTATATAGTGTTTTTCAAAATTCTCACCCTTTCGGGGGACGTCAGAAGTGACAAGTGCTTTCGGGCGCATCGACGCCGAGTGTGTCGAGAACATTGGTCTGGTGAAGGAACTGCGGCAACGGCGCCCGCGCAATGACGGCGTCCGCCGTGCTGAGCAGCACCGGGGCCCGAAGCTGATGATCCCAGGGACGAAAGCTCCCTGGATTGCCCTTGACCGTATCAAGCGTCAGTTTGTCGCTAAACAGGAACGTCTTCACCGTTTCGAAGTCGGTCGATTTTGTCCGCACGGTGGCCTGGGTGACCGCTTTGACCGCCTCCCACGCCGCCCAATCGGCACCGTTCATTCGCCGTTCCGGCGCCGCCTTTTCATACCGGTGCTGCAATTGCACGGCGGCGTCGCGATCCCAGGTCCAGGACCACGCCGTCGGGGTCAGGCCGGCGGTTCCGACCACCGGCCGCGGAAGACTGGTCTGATACGGGACATAACGGCCGAACTCGCCGCTGCTATCAGCGACATAGACCACGTCGTACCGTCCCTCCGTCATCAGAACGACGTTGCTTTGCGTTCGATTGCGGGGATCGGTGGACAGCACGAACGGCTTGACGTCAACGATCTTCGCCCCGAACTTTTTCGCCGAGCGCTGCAAGGAAGCAACCAGCGCGCCATCCTCGGGCGCGGGTCCTTGCAGCACCAGGATCTGCATCCATGCCTTGGTCGCCAGATATTGCACCAGCGCATCGGCCAGCATTGCGTCGCTCGGGTAGGTGTGAAGGACGTTGGGCAGGCAGTTGGGCCCGCGCAACGAGTCGTCGGATGCCGAAACGTTGATCAACAGCACTGGTTTGTCCGTGAGACGACGACCTAGTTCCAACAACGCGGAAGCCGGCAAATCGGCCAGCACGAAATGGACGTCCTGCGTCGCGATCCATCCTGCCAGTTCGTCCACGGACTTTCCGGTGATCTTGTCCATTTCGAAATCAACGCCGGTCACCCGCCCGATCGAGCGCGCATCCGCCAGCGCGACCTGGCTGCCTTCGTACGGACGTCCGAGATCCGCGAACGAGATTCCATCGATCGCCCCGCGGTTGGCGTAACGCGGATCATCCTCAATCTCCACATATCCGAACTTCATCACTTGCACTGCCGCCCGATCGGCGCGGGCTGGAACGAGCAGCGCATAAAACGCGAACGCAATGCTTCGTATCGGTCTAATCATCAACCAGCACCGAATGCGGAACCCGCCCGACAGGAATGGCCCGAACCGCCTTCTGGCTTTCCATGTCGACCACAGACAGATCATCGCTTAGACCATTTGCGACATACAGCGTCTTTTCGTCGGGGCTAAGAGCGACGCCCCAAGGCCGATTGCCGACCAAGACATAGTCGTTAACCTTCCGGCTGGCGGTATCGACGAAGGCGACGTGGTTCGCCCGCCCCAGCGTCACGATGGCTGTTGCCCCATCCTTGGTCATCGTCATGCCGACAGGGGTCACATCGACCTGCCGGAACGCCGGGGGAAGAAAGTCGAGCGTAGCCGTGACCTGGTTTGTCCCACGATCAATAATCGAAACCTGTCCGGAGAGCTCGTTCGACACCCAAAGTTCATTCTTGTTCGGTAACAGGAGGAACCGCCTCGGCCGCGTGCCGACAACGATGTTGTCGGTGACGGCCCCGGCGGCGAGGTCGACCACATGCACCATGTCACTGACTTCAGAGGTCACATAAAGCGTTTTCCCGTCCTTGGCGACCACGATGCCTTCCGGTTCCGCCCCGGTCGGAAATTCGCGCTCGATGATCTTGTCATTGACGCTGATCTCCTGCACTGCCGATGCTTCCTCGTCCGAAACGTAAAGCGATCTCTCGTCGCGGCTGAGTTCGAACATTTCAGGACTTGGGCCTGTCGGGATGTGATCGACGACCTCCAGCTTCGCGACGTCGATGACGTCGATGACGTCATCGTCACCACATGCGACGAGCAACTGATGCCGATCATTACGGAAATTCATATCGCGGGGCCGATGAGAGGTCTCGATCCACTTGATAATTCGATAGTCCTGTTTTGGGTCTATGACCGCTATGTTGTTCGTTTTCTCGTGGCTGACGAAAACATAGCCGGTACCTTTCGCATTCGCGGTTCCTGAAAGGGCCAGCGACAGGATCAGGGGCACCAGGGATGATTTCAGCATGGAGCAGAGTATAGCAGTCGTACCAGGCCCGTCCATGCGCGTGCCGTCCGGTCGCACGAATCCTTATGGCGGTTATACCCTTCTGTGCGGCCGCGGCTGATGCCATCATCGGTGGAACATCGGGGAAGGAGGCGGTTCTGCTGCGCATGGTTGTTCTGGGGGCGGCGGCTGGCGGCGGTTTCCCGCAGTGGAACGCCAACAATGTTGCCTGCCGCCGGGCGCGATCCGGCGATCCGTCCGCGCGTCCGCGCACTCAATGTTCCATCGCCGTGTCTGGAAACGATGACGACTGGATCATCGTGAACGCCAGTCCGGATCTGCGCCAGCAGATCGAGGCCCAGCGGTTGTTGCAGCCGCGGCACGGCTTGCGTCACTCGCCGATTGCCGCGGTCGTTCTGACCTGCGGCGAAGTGGACGCGGTCGCCGGTCTGTTGCACCTGCGAGAAAGCCAAGCCTTCAACCTGTATGCCACCGCACGGGTTCATGCATCGCTGAAGGCTAACCCGATCTTTGATGCTCTATCCCCGGCTTTCGTAACGCGGCACGCGGTGCCGCTGGATCGGCCGTTCGATCTGCCGGGCGGAGTTCGGGCCGAATTGTTCACCGTTCCGGGCAAAGTGGCGCTCTATTTGGAACGCGACGGCGGCGATCTTGCCGGCGACGCTGAGGACACCGTGGGCCTGCGCCTTTCGGATGCGTCAGGCGCCGCCTGCTATTTCATCCCGGGTTGCGCTCGGCTGCCGCCCGCTGTCGCGGATCGCCTGAGTGGTGCGGACGTTGTTTTCTTCGACGGCACACTATGGACTGACGACGAAATGATCCGCGAGGGATCAGGCGTCAAGACCGGCCAGCGCATGGGTCACATGAGCCTCACCGGACCCGATGGGACGATCGCCGCCTTCCGCGATCTTGCCGTCCGGCGGAAGGTTTTCATTCATATCAACAACAGCAACCCCATACTGCTCGACGATTCGCCGGAGCGGGCGATCGCTGACCAGGCCGGCTGGGAGGTTGCGCATGACGGGATGGAGATTTTGCTGTGAGTTCATTGCTGAGTCCGGATGCCCTGGAAGTTGAACTGCGCGCCATCGGGGCGGAGCGCTATCACAACAATCATCCGTTCCATAAGCGGATGTACAACGGCGAACTGACATTCGGCCAGATCCAGGCGTGGGCGCTGAACCGGTACTACTATCAGTGCAACATCCCCGCCAAGGATGCGACGCTGATCGCGCGTCTGCCGACATCCGAGTTGCGGCGTGCATGGCGGTCGCGGCTTGTAGACCATGATGGCGATGGCCAGCAGCCTGGCGGGATCGAACGCTGGCTTCGCCTCACCGACGGAGTGGGCCTCGACCGCGACTACGTCATTTCGACAAAGGGCATTCTTCCGGCCACCCGCTTCGCGGTCGAAGCATACGTGGCCTTTGTCCGGGACCGGTCCTTGCTGGAAGCGGTCGCGTCCTCACTGACCGAAATGTTCTCGCCGACGATCATCGCGGAACGCGTGGCGGGCATGCTCGCCAACTATGATTTCATCAGTCAGGAAACACTGGCCTATTTCCAACCTCGTTTGACGCAGGCTCCGCAGGATGCACGGTTCGCGCTGGAGTATTGCAAAACGCACGCGCGGACGCCGCAGCAGCAGGAAGACGTGCTGGAAGCGCTGCGTTTCAAATGTGACGTGCTCTGGCTACAGATGGACGCGCTTTGGGGCGCCTACGTCGAAGGGCACGTTCCGCCCGGCGCCTTCGTGCCGTGACTGCTCGCAGCCGGGCAGTCATCGCTGCTTCCTCGGTTCCCCGCTTCCCACGCGGCACAAGGTTCCGTTTCGACGCCACCCGCCAGGCCTGGGTCATTTTGGCACCGGAGCGGCTGCTAATGCCCGACGAAATCGCGGTCGAGGTGCTGAAGCTGGTCGACGGCGAAAGAACGGTCGCCGCCATCGCCGATGCGATGGCGGCTCGATTTGGTGCACCCCGCGACGAGGTCCTGGGTGACATCGTGTCGATGCTCCAGGAACTCGCCGACGATACGGTGCTGGAAGACGCTGGCGGCAACTAGACGTTTGCCGCCAACAGTTCCTTCAAATGGCCGTCGAGCTGGCCGATCGCATTCGGATCGGCGCCGAATAGCGCGAGATGGCCGTCGATGGTTTGGATTGGCCGGAACTCCGCTTCCGGAATCAGCCGCCATTCCGCCTGACAATCGGATGGCGGGAAAAACATGTCAGTGGTCATCGGCATGACGAATGTTCTGGCCTTGATCCGGCCTAGCGCCGCGCGAAGGTCACCGCCCGTGTGCCGGCTGACATCGCCACGTTGCCATTTCCAGGCCATGCACAGCAGGTCGTTCGGATCCATCACCCCGAAATACCCGTTCATGAAGTTGATGATGAAATCACCCAGCGACGAAAAGCCGAGCGCCTTATGCCGTTCGGCCTGATAGAATTCCGTGCTCCAACCCATGACGGCCCAAATTTTCGCGTGACGCAACAGACCGTCGCGCACATCCGCTGGCGAAGTATAGAAGCCTTTGTTGAATCCCGGATCGGATGTGATCGCCTCCACCAACGTTTCGGTGAACAAGAAGTCATGCACCGTATTCTTCGCCGTCCCGGCGATCGCCGCTGCGCGTCTCACCATATCCGGATAGCGGACGGCCCACTCGTAGGTTTGTTGCGCCCCCATCGAACCGCCGACGACCAAAGCAAGGCTGGTCAGGCCGAATTTTTCGGTAAGAAGCTTGTGCTGAGCGCGCACGTCATCGCCAATACGCACATGCGGAAAATTCGCCATGCCAGCCGGGGCGGGGGTATTGTGAGGCGACGATGACAGGCCCGAACCAATCTGATTAACCACCACAATGAAATACTTGTCTGGATCGAGCGCACGGCCCTGGCCGATATACACCTGTTCCATGATCTTGCTGGTGCCGGAATACCAGGTCGGGATCAGAATGGCATTGTCCTTCGCGGCATTCAGCGAACCGAACGAGGCGTAGGCGAGTTTGCAGCCTCGGATGGTGCCGCCTTCTTCCAGATCCAGATTGCCAATATCATACAGCTCGTAGGGGCCGTGCACCTCCTGCGAGTAATAGCTGTTTTCGATCATTGTTCCCCCTTCAAGCCAGCTCGAAGCCTTCGTATCCCTTGGCGGCGATCTCGTCGCACTTTCTTCTGTATCCGCCGATACCTTCCGGCCCGAGATACGGCAGGAAAGCGCGCGGCTTGCCGGGGATATTCGCGCTCATATACCAGGAATTGGCACCGGTCATCAGGGTCTGGTTGACCACCTCATTGACGTGCGCGACCCATTGCTCCTGCGCGTCGGGGGTCGCTTCGATCGTTGTCTTCCCGGACTTTTGCATGTCCTCGATACAGCCGGTGATCCACTCGACATGCTGCTCGATCGCAACCGGCATGTTGGTCAGGACTGACGGGCTTTGCGGGCCGGTGATCGTGAACAGGTTCGGGAAACCGGCGACCGAAATCCCCAGATAGCTGTGCGGCCCGTCCGACCATTGCTGGTCCAGCGTGCGGCCGCCGCGGCCCTTCAGATTCAAAGCCTTCAACGGGCCGGTCATCGCATCGAAGCCGGTGGCGAAGACGATGATGTCGAACTCGTAGTCCTTGCCGCCGGCCCGGATGCCCCGTTCGGTGATTTCCTCGATGGGGCCGTCGGTCGCCGCGTCCACCAGCAGCACGTTGTCCCGATTGAACGTTTCGTAATAATTGGTGTCCAGCGGCTGGCGCTTGGTGCCGTATGCGTAACCCTTTGGAATCAGACGTTCGGCCACCGCCGGATCCTTCACCGTCTTGCGGATCTTGCGCTTGATATAGTCGGCGCACAGATCGTTCGCCCGCTGGTCAAAGAACATGTCTTGATAGTTGGCCAGCCAGAAGGCGAAACCGCCAGTGTCCCACATCCGGTCGAACTCGCGCTCCCGCTCCTCCTCGGCCACTTCCAGGGCGGACTTCGGAATGAAGTAGTGCTCCTGGCCGAAGAAGGACTCCCGGATGCGTTTGACGACGCCGTCGTAATCAGCCTTGCGGGCCTTGACGATTTCGGGGTCCACCTTGCCGTTGCGCGCCGGCACACAGTAATTCGCGGTTCGCTGGAACACGGTCACGTGCTTGGCCTGCTGCGCGATTTCGGGAATCGCCTGCACAGCGGTGGCACCGGTTCCGACCACACCTACGCGTTTGGCGGTGAAATCGACGCCGGTATGAGGAAACTGGCTGGTGTGATACCACTTGCCCTTGAAGGTCTCCAATCCTTTGAACCGGGGAATATTGGTCGCAGACAGAGTGCCCACCGCGGTAATCAGGAAACGGGCCGTCACCTCTTCGCCCGTGTCGGTGTGAATCCTCCAAAGGTTGCTGCTCTCGTCGAATTCGGCGCCGGTCACGCGGGTATTGAATCGCATGTCCCGCTTCAGATCGTGGCGCTTGGCGACATGCTCAAGATAGCGCAGGATTTCCGGCTGCTCGGGATAGCGTTCCGACCATTCCCAATCTTGCAACAACTGTCTGTCCCAGGTGAAGCAGTAGATGTAGGCGTCGGAATCGCAACGCGCGCCGGGATAGCGATTCCAGTACCAAGTGCCCCCGACGGTAGCGCCGGCTTCGTAAACGCGGACCTTCAGGCCAAGCTTGTCGCGCAGCGATTTCAGCATATGAATGCCGGAAAAGCCGGCACCGATCACGACGGCATCGAAAGATTCCGATGTGTTGGACATTTGTTTCCCCGGTTTTAGTGAATTGCGGCGTACATTATCTTGTCTTCGTTGGCGTCCGCCGCGTCAAACTCGGCCACGATGCGGCCTTGCCGCGCGACCAGGATTTGGTCGGAAATACTGAGAACTTCCGGCAGATACGACGAAATGACAACCACGGCCTTTCCCTCGTCCGCCAACCTGCGAATTTGCGCGTGGATCTCGGGAATCGTGCCGACATCGACGCCCCTCGTCGGCTCATCGAAGATGATGATCTCCGGCTCCTGCACAAGAGATTTGGCGATCACCACCTTCTGCTGATTTCCGCCGGACAGTTCGACGATCTTCGCCTTTCGCTGAAGCGCATTGATCTTCAGTCGCTCAACCCAATGCCCGGCGAGCTTGCCGCGCGTCGCCAGAGACAGCAGGAACCTCCATCCTGCTCGCGTTGCGAGTTTGCCCAGGTAGATGTTGTCATCGACGACCATGGTCTCGAAGAAGCCGTTCAGCTTCCGGTCTTCCGTTATGTAAGCGATACCGTCATTGATCGCCTGCTTCGGCACCTTGTATCGGATCGGCTTGCCATGCAGCTTGATCGTACCGCCGTTGATCAGATTTCGCTTCAGCGCCCCATAGATGATTTTGGCAATCTCGGTGCGGCCGGAGCCGATAAGACCGCCGATGCCGACGACCTCCCCGGCATAAATCGAGAACGACATGTTCTTGACGATCGTGCCCATGGTGACATTTTCAACCGTCAGCACTTTGCCGCGCCGCTCCCGCCGCCGCGCCGCATGACCGTCCTGGTGCGAGTAGTAGGTTTGGCTGATGTCACGTCCGATAATGAAGCGCACCAGCTTTTCCCGCGTCATCTCCGACGTGGGCGCGGTCACCACAAGTTTCCCGTCGCGCAGCACAGTGATCCGGTCGGAAATCTGCAACGATTCCTCAAGCGCATGGGAAATATAGATAATGGCGACGCCGCGCTTGCGCAGGTTGCGCACCAGGTTGAAGAAATGCACGATCTCCTCCGGCGTAAGGCTCGCCGTCGGTTCGTCGAAAATGATGATCCGTGCGTCGTTGTAGACCGCGCGCGCGATTTCAACCATCTGGCGCTTGGCGGTTCCCAGCATCGCAATCGGCGTTGCCGGATCGACATGGAAATTCAGCGACTGCAGAAGCTGTTGCGCCTGGATATTCAAGGTACGGAAGCGCGTGATCAGCTTCTCGTTGCCGAGTTCGATGTTCTGCGCGGCGGTCATGGTCGGAACCAGGCTGGTCTCCTGGTATACCATGCAGATCCCGGCGCGAAGGGCGTCGCGTGGACTGTCGAACTTGACCGGTTTTCCGTCGACGTAGAACTCACCCGATGTCAGATGGATGGCTCCTGCAATTGCCTTACACAAGGTCGACTTGCCGGCGCCATTCTCGCCGACCAACGCATGAACTTCGCCGGGGTAGAGATCGAAATCGACATTTTCGATGGCATGGACCCCACCGTAGATCTTGCTGCCATTGACGATCCGCAGCACCGGGGCGCGGTCCGCAGGGCCGGCAATCGTTTCATTACGTGGCAGGGTTAGGCTGTCATTCATGATCCGACTCCTGGCTTGGCAAGGACGATCCGGCCGCTGCCTTTCGAAACGATAATCAAACCCTGCGCCACCGCGCGGGCGGCCGTGATCCCGTGGCACCGTCCGCCGACGCGGCTGTGGAGGCTTTCGACCGCTTCGCCGTGCTCGTCCATCCGCACGACAAGCCCGTATGACCGCGGTGGAGCCCACGGCTTTTCGATGCCGAGCGCTTTGATCGATCCGAACTGCATGGGCTCGTGACAATGGTTGCTGGTCGACAGCGCCGGGGCTACCCAAAGGAAAGGTGGGATTGTCCGGATCATCTCCTCCCGATACTCGTCTTCGCGCAGAACAAACTCGACCAGATGCGTCCGCACGGCGAACAAGGACAGCCATAAGCCGCCGCCCGAAGCCGGGGCGAGGCGCGCTGGATATCCCGGCAGATTGCCGATAACCGCAAGCGGGCGCCCGATATCGCGTCCATTGATTGCCGCCCGGCTGACCCGATGGGTCCATGCCTCGGTGAACCAGAGTTCGCCCGATGCGATCGCGAGACCATTTGGATAGGCAAGGTCGCGCATCAGCTCACGTGGCCTTTCCAGTTCGGGGCCGCAAGATAGCAGGCGGCCGAGCCGGTTCTTGGCCATCAGGTCGCGGCTCCAATCCTCCGGCCCAAACGCGGTTGTCCCCTCGGTCAGGAAAGTCGTTCCATCGGACGCCGCGACCACGCTGGTAAGGCAACGAAGCCCTTCGGCAAGCCAAGTTTGCCGCCCGCCCGCTTCCACCGCAACAAGGCCCCGATCGGCGACGCAGACCAGCAGCCGCCCGTCCGGGTGAAACGCAAGGCCACCGGCGTTGCCGTCGAATGTTGCGAAAACCTTGCGTTGCGCGTAGCCCTCGCCAGTCAGGCGGAATACCTGCTTTCCACCTGAAACGTAGATCGCACCGTCGTTTCCCTCGACAACATCATCCGCGCCGGGGATCGGATCGCCGACAGGCGGCAGCGCATCCAGCCGATCATTCGGGCTCAACGCCCCATCCATCGCGGGGATCGGGTGCTGGTCGCGATTCCGATAAACGATCTGGTCCAGGTCGCGAATGAAATTGGTCAGGAATCCCATGCGCTAACCCCGATCCCGCCGCTTGTTACCCCAATAAGCTTCGTATCCGGTCCAGGTCTCGTCGGCGCCGTCGAGCCTGATGCGCCCGATGCGGTTGTTCTCCAGACCACCAAGATACAGATATCCCTTGTGCTCCCGCATCGATGTCAGCGTGGAATGCGACGTGCCGCTTGGATCCCACCAGGAACCCAGGACTTCGCCTGTCTCGGTGAATTTGAGTACGCACCCGTGGTTCATGCCGGGAGCCAGCCACTCGTCTATCGGCACTTGCTTGACCATCCGCAGCCGCAGCCCCGGATTGCGCATCGCCAGATCGAAAGCCGGCGAACGGATGCCCACAAGCGCCAGCCAATAGTTCCCGTCCGAGGCGCGATTGATGTTGTCAGCCAGTCCCGGAAGGTCGCCGATCAGCACTTCCAGTTCGCCTTTCCGCGGGCCTTCGATCCAGTAGCGGAACACCTTGCACAACGACGTGCTGGCAATCAGAACCGACCGCCCGTCGTGGGAAACGCAGATGCCGTTCGGAAAGTAAAAATGATTGAGCACGGTCCAGGTCTTTTTCGTCGCCGGGTCGTAGCAGACCAGACGGCCGTTCGGGCGCCCCTCCATGACATCCAGCGTGTTTGTCGTCATTTCGTACCGAGTCGTGCAATCGCTGAAATAGATCTTGCCGTCAGGCGCGATATCCAGGTCATCCGCCATCCGCAGGCGTGAATCGTCGTTCAGCTTGTACCAGGTACGGTTTGTTTCATCCGTTACCTTGAACACCTCGCCGTTCGGCCTGACACCGTAGACACCCATACCGGCAACCGCAACGATCAGGTTTTCATCCGCATCGAACTGCATGCCCAGCGGCCGTCCGCCGATATGCGCGAAGACATCGCGTTGCTTCAAATCCGGACCCGAGAACCGGATGATGTTGCCGTCCCGCGTCGAGCCGTACAACCGGTCGTGGCGATCAAGGATAACGTCTTCCGGCCCTTCGACCTGATTCAGGCCGATAGCTTCGGCATTGACCAGGCGATCGTTGTGGGCGTACGGCGATCCGCTGCCGGCATCGATCGACGGCGCTGGGGCCAGCGGCAGACGCGCCGGATTGACGTAGATTTTCTGTGCCGCTTTGCCGCGATTCTTCGACCATTTGACGTCGATGCCGACAGCGGCCAGCAGTATCACGCCAATCACCGCCGAGGTGACATAGCCCGGAATCCCCAGCCGCACCAAACCGTTCGTCAACATGAAAACGATCAGGCCGCCGATCATCGCCCGCCAGACCGTGCCCTTGCCGCCGGCCAACGACACCCCGCCCAGTACCACCGCAGTCAACGCCTGGAATTCCCAGCCGACACCCGTGGTAGAGTCGGTGCTGTTCTGCCGCGCGGCATAAAACACGCCGCCTGCCGCGCACAGCATGCCAGACAAGACGTAAGTCGCGAACAGCATCCGTTCAACCCGGATGCCGGCGTGCCGGGCCGCCTTGCGGCTCGCCCCGATCGCCGTCAGGTGCCACCCGTATCGCGATCGACTGAGCAGCACATGCCCAACCAGCAAAACGATAACCAAAGCCGCCGCATTGATCGGTATGCCGAACAAAAAGCCCTCGCCCATATAATCCCAGGCGTCGCTGTCCACGGTGTTCGTCGCGAAAACCGTTGCGTATCGTTCATTGAGCAGGTTGACCGACGCGCGCAGGATGATCAGCGTCACCAGTGTCGTCAGAAACGGCCGCGCCTTTAGATATCCAACCAAAATGCCGTTCACGCCTCCGATCACGGCCCCGGTCGCCAGCGTGGCCAGGATGACCCCCCAAGCCGGAAATTCCAATACGTACAGGAAATACAGGGCCGCGAAGTTGCTTGCGGCCATGATCGCCCCGACGCTCAGATCGATACCCCCGCTGATCAGGCACAAGGCCATGCCCAGGGCGACGAAGCCGAACTCCGCATAAAGCCGCATCAGCGAACTGACATTGGCCGCCGAGGCGTAATCCGGAATCGTCGCCGAGAAATAAAGCCCCAGCAGGATCATCACGGTAAACGGGATGACCGGCTCGAACCACTGTTTCAGCAGCAGTTCGGACAACAGCAGCCGCGGCGAGTAGCTCGACCGCAGCCGCCGTCCGAAACTCGTGAAGTCGCCGGTTGTCGCGGACATCGGACCCCCGCTACTCTTTCTTCGGCAGCGGGAAGCAGTTCACCCCGTTTGCGTTCGTTTTGTCGAGCCAGATCGGCCGCGTAAAGATCAGCCGATGGTTCGCGCCCGGCTTCTCTCCCGCCTGCAGCATCATCACCGCCGCATCGATCGCGCTGTGCCCTTGGATCGTCGCCGTGTAGCTCAGCACCTTGTAGAAGTTGCCCTGGGTCAACTGGTCGCAGTCAAGCTGCGACCCCTCGACCGAGGCATAGACCTTCACCTGATCGATCTTTCCGGCATTGCGGATGGCTTGAGCCGCACCCAACTCCATGATCCCCCAGAACCCTACGCTGGCGCACAGGTCCGGGTTCTGCTGGATCACCGTCGCGGTGATGTTCAGCGCGTTGTTGGCGTCCCAGTTCGCCGCCTGATTCGAAACGACCTTGATCGCCGGGTCCTTGTTGAACACCTCCATGATGCCGCCAATCTGATCGACGCTGGCGGCGGCGGTCAGTTCGCCTTGAACGATCTGCACTTTTCCGGATTTGCCCGATCCCGTCCCGCACTGCTTGACGACATCCTGCGCCAGCAGGCGTCCGATCTCGACCCAGTCCGCGCCGACGAACCCGTCTGACTTGTAGTTCGACGACATGTTCATCTGGATCACGTGGGTACCTTGCTGTTCGGCGCGCTTCAGTTCCTTCACCAGCAGCGTCACGCTCGGGTTCTGCACGATCAGCACGTCGGGCTTGTCGTTGACCAGCGCGGTCAGCGCCTGCAGCATCGCGGACGGATTATTGTTCGGATCGCGCACGACGTATTTCATTCCGTTGTAATCGGCCTCGGCGTGGATCACCCGTTCCCACTCATCCTGCAGCGGAACCCCCAGCGCGATCGGCAGGAACGCAATCGTTCTGCCGTTAACCGCCTTGTTGTAATCGGCACGCAACTCCCGGGCGGTTTTCGTGCCCGCCGGTTCGTCGGCGGTCACCATCCGCGGCATCGTCATGATCGCGGCGCAAAACAATGCCAGAACGCATAGTTTCAAACGACCCATCGCGTCTCTCCCGTTGTTTCTTATTGTTCAATCGCCCTGTCGCGCGGTTTCCTCGTCCCGAGGATGCAGCCAGTTGTCCAGGATGATGGCCGCCAGCAGAACCATACCTTTGATGATGTTCTGCACTTCGCTGTTGATGTCCATGATGGTGAACGCATTCAGCAGTGTCCCGATCAATGCGCAACCAACCAGCACGCTGAATACGCTGCCGCGCCCTCCCACAAGGCTGATCCCGCCCAGCACCACCACCAGGATGACGTCGAAAACCATCGTTCCCTGAGTGATTGCCATCTGCATGCTGCCGGTCGTGCCGATCCACACCAGGCCGGCGAGCCAGGCGACCAGCGCAACGATGACGTATTCAAGGACGATCAGCGGCCGCAAAGCGATTCCCGCCATCCGCGCCGCTTCCGGATTGTCGCCCTGCCCGTAGATGAAGCGTCCCGTGGATGTTCGCGACAGGAACAAATGCATCGCCAAAGCCGCGCCGGCAAACACGATGATCGGCATTGGAATGCCGAATACATGGCCGGCGCCGGGAAACAGCAAGGCCGGCGCGTCCTTCGGTCCGTAAACCACCCAGGCGGGCGCGAACCAGAACGCCACGCCGTAAATGACGAAACCGGCTGCCAGCGTCACGAATAAAGGCGGAGCCTCCACGAATGCCACCATCACGCCGTTCGCCACGCCGATGGTCACGGCAATCGCCACGGCGATCAGCACCGCCAAAGGGATCGGCACTCCCCGTTGAATCTCGATCAGCGCGACGGACCAGGATCCGGCCATGATGGCGACCTCGCTAAGGTCGATCCCGCGGCTGATGACGATCAATCCCATGCCGAGTCCTAGAATGCCCAGGATGGAGATGCTGCGCAGAAGGTTCAGAATGTTCGCGACGCTGGCGAAGCCCGGCAGCAAGACCGCGAACGCGAGCAACAGACCGACTGTGATCAGCAGGACAATCTGCTCTTGCGAGGGCTTGAAAGAGACCCTTTCCCGGCCGTCTCCACGCATCCGCGGCGGTGCCGGCAGCAGGCTAGCCGACATGGTCCAGGCCCTTCGCCAGCCATGAACGCACCGAGCCGTCGGCGATCAAGATCCCGAACCGAACCTCCAAGACACAAACCTCCCGCTGGACCGCACAATTCGCAACGGTCCTGATTTTGTTTTATGGTTTTGAGTGGGACATGCAGTTTCAGTTATTGTCAATGCATCCGGCCTCGCTCCCCGTTCAAAGGAACGCCAACGCATCTACATCCGGCCATCTAGCCTCGGGCAAACCCCGGCGGTCAGCCTGCCCGCCCCGGGGCGGTCCGCTTCAGAACGGGCGGCGGGCCGGACGGACGGCGCGCTCGATTTTCTGGTCGGTCTCGTACTGGCTGACGGCATAAGCCGCCCAGATCGCGGCCGGGATCCAGCCGATCAGCGTGATCTGCAGGATCAGGCAGAGGAAACCCACGAACGGGCGGCCAATGGTGAAGAAGGCCAGCCAGGGCAGCAACAGGGCAATGAGCAGTCGCATGGAGCAAACTCCCGAAACGTATCCACATCATCTGGTACCCGCCGCCGATCTTACGACATCCGGGCGCTCACGCCGAGTGTGACCCGCGCGACTCGGCGATCCGGACCTAATGTATAATCGAGGTGAATCGATTATACCCGTGACAGAATGTGTGACAGAGGTGGCACCCTAGCGCCAAACCGCGCGCCCGCGGACTCTCTTAACGGTCTGTTAACTTTCTGCTGTCTGAATGACCGCGCGGCGTGTAAGCAAACGTCCGGGCCGTCCCGTTGGTGCGGGCGGTTTGCTGCCACGAAAGGACCAGATCCAGGCATGGGTAAAGCCGATCGGCCTGGCCGCGACCGCGCCCCTGGGGCACGTGCCGCCAAGGCAGGCAGATGAACCTCAGAACCGTCTTCCTCCTCTGCTTCGCCGCGGCATGCCTGCCCGCGGTGGGGTGGTCGGTCTGGATCGCCGCCCACGCCCAGATGCAGTGGGTGCAGGCCCGCGCCGCCGTCCAGATGGCCTCCGCGATGGGCGACGCATTACAGCTTGTCGAAGCGTTGTCGATCGAGCGTGGCGCCCTGCAGGAACGGGTCCTCTCGGATCATCAGGGCGTCGAAGACCTGGCCGACGTGGCCGCCCGCAATGACGCGCTGCTCGACCGCGCGCAACGCAGCATGCTCGCCGCGGGATTGCCCGATGAGGCGGTCATCCGCGCGCGGGCGATGCTGATCGAAGCCCGGGCGAAAGTCGCCGACCAGATCAGGCATCCGCTGGCGGAACGCGATACCAGCCTCATTCCGCCGATGATCCAGCACCTGAATGAGCGTCTGGACGAAGTCGAGCGCGCGGTGGCCCGGGCGGAGCGCGAGGCGGCCCTGGCGAACGCCTCGGTCGGCGCCGTCGTCGCCGTCGGCAGCCTCGCGGTCGAGATGCGTTCCGCCGCCGGGCGCCGCAGCACCTACCTCAGTGGCTGGATGGGCGGGCAGGAAATCACCCCGTCGCATATCGAGCAGTCGATGTACATGACCGGCCAGATCCAGCACGCCTGGGAACGGCTCCAGCGCCAGGTCCTGATCATCGGCGAATCGCCGCGTTTGGTGGCGGCCGTCGCCGCGACTCGGGCGGTGTTCTTCGGCCGGGCGGAGCCGCGCTACCGCGAGGTCCTGGCGATGGCGCGGACCGGCGCGGAGCGGCCGATGCCCCTGATCGAGTGGCGCCGCTGGACGATCGAGGCGTTGAAAGGAACCCTCATCGCGCGCGATGCCGCCATCGCCGAGGCGGTGGAGCGCGGCACGGCCCTGGCGGTCGAGGCCCAGGAGCATCTGGCCATCGCCGCCGCGGCGACGATCGGCCTGCTGTTCCTTGGCAGCGGCGCGGTGCTCATCCTGCTGCGCCGCCTCGTGCTGCCGGTGCAGCACCTGACTGCCGCGGTGACGCGCCTCGCCGAGGGCGATGTAGCCGCCGAAGTGCCCGAGCGCGGGCGGCGCGACGAAATCGGCGCCATGGCGGCGGCGATCGAGGTTTTCCGCAGGAACGCCGTCGATTTGCGGCAAACCAATCTGCGTTTCGATGCGGCCCTTGGTAACATGACCCAGGGCCTGGCGATGTACGACGCCGAAGAGCGGCTGATCGTCGCCAATCTCCGCCTGGGCGAACTCGCGGGCGTTGCCCCGGGCAGCTTGCGCCTCGGCACCACGTATCGTGACGGCCTGGCGGACGGCGCGCCCTGCTTCCCCGGACGGACGCTTCAGGATGTGTACCAGGAGAACCAGAGCCGGGCTGCGGCGAACGGCGAGAGCGTCACGCTGGAGCGGGTGTTCGGCCACAAGGTCGTCGCCTTCTCCTTGCGGCCGCTCGCCGACGGCGGTTGGCTGGTCACGCTCGAGGACATCACCGAACGCCGCCGCAACGAGAAGCGCATCGAATACATGGCCCATCATGACGCGCTGACGGGCCTGCCGAACCGCGTGCTGTTCCACGAGCGGCTGGAGGAGTCGCTGACGCGCGCCTCCCGCGGCGAGGGTTTCGCGCTGCTGTATCTCGATCTCGACCGGTTCAAGCCAGTCAACGACACGCTCGGCCATCCGGCGGGGGACGCCCTGTTGCAGGAAGTCACCCGGCGGCTGCTGGCGGAACTGCGGGAGACCGATGCCGTCTCGCGTCTCGGAGGCGATGAGTTCGCCGTGCTGCTGTCGTCGGTTGGTCAACCGCAGCAGGCCGCGCTGCTGGCCCAACGGTTGATCGGCGCGCTCGGCACGCCCTATGCCATCGGCGGACATATCGTTGACGTCGGCGTCAGCATCGGCATCGCGCTGGCGTTCGGCGAGGGGGAAACTTCGGACGGGCTGCTCAAGAACGCCGATCTGGCACTGTACCGGGCCAAGCTGGACGGTCGCGGCACCTGGCGGTTCTTCGAGCCGGAGATGGACGCCCAGATGCAGCTCCGGCGGCGCATGGAGCTCGACCTTCGGCAGGCTCTGGAAGCCGGGCAGTTCGAGGTACACTATCAGCCAATCGTCGACCTCCGCCGGCGCCGGGTCATCGGTCTCGAGGCGCTGGTGCGTTGGTGGCATCCCGAGAGCGGTCCGATCTCGCCGGAGGAATTCATCCCGATCGCCGAGGAAATCGGCCTGATCGGGCCAATCGGGGAATGGGTGCTGCGACGGGCGTGCTCGGATGCGGCCGGGTGGCCGGCCCATGTCAAGGTCGCGGTCAATATGTCGGCGGTGCAGTTCCGGGCGGGGGCCTGGCTGGTCGACATGGTGGAGTCGGGTACTGCTCGCGACCGGCTTGCCGCCGAACCGGCTGGAACTTGAAGTGACCGAGACGGCGATGCTGCAGGATACCGACGAAACCGTGGCGACGCTGCACGGTCTGAAGGCGTTGGGCATGACCATCGCGTTGGATGATTTCGGGACCGGGTATTCGTCGCTCAGCCATTTGCGCCGGTTCCCGTTCGACCGGGTGAAGATCGATCGCACCTTCGTGCAGTATCTGGGCAGGGCCGATAACGACAGCGCGGCGATCGTGCGGGCGGTGACGGGGCTGTGCGCCGATCTCGGCGTGGCGGTGACGGCGGAAGGGGTCGAGACCGGGGAGCAACTGGAGTGGCTGATGGCCGGCCGTCCGGTCGATGCCCAAGGCTATTTGCTGAGCCGGGCGGTGACGGCGGAGGCCGTGCCGGGGCTGATCGAAACGCTGGGCGTCACACGCCCGATCGCGGGGCTGGCAGCCTGACGCAGCGGTGCCGCTTGGCGGATGCCGCGGAACGCGAGATAACGGCTGCATGATACATCCCTCCCCATCCCGCGCCGAGCGGCTGAGTGCGGCACTGACGCAGGCGTTCACCCCCGTGGTCCTTCGGATCGAGGACGACAGCGACCGGCACGCCGGCCATACGGGCGCCCGGCCCGGCGGCGAGACGCATTACAGCGTGCTGCTGGTGAGCAGTGCGTTCCAGGGCGTCAACCGCGTCGCCCGCTCCCGCGCGGTGCACGCCGCGCTGGCGGAGGAGTTCGGCCCGGCGGAGGAGGGCGGCCTGCACGCGTTGGCTCTGACGCTGCGTACGCCGGACGAGCACACAGCCCTAGCGGAAAAATAATTCTCCAACTTGCGCGGTTTTTGCGGGTCGGAGAGATTTTCTTCTCCGCTCGCACAGTTTAAGAGGGTCTCTCAGATTGAATGCCGGATTGTCCGGCCTGAGAGAAAGGCTGAAGCGCATGGCTGCCGACAAGGATATCGATCGCCTCGACCGGGAGATTCTCCGGCTTATCTCCGTCGACGCGTCGCTATCCCTGGCCGATATCGCCGCCAAGGTCGGGCTGACCCCGACGCCCTGCTGGAAGCGCATCCGCCGCATGGAGCAGGACGGCATCATCCAGCGCCGCGTCGCGATCCTCGACGCCGACAAGATCGGCCTGCCGGTTTCCGTCTTCGTCGCGGTGGAGACGGCGGACCATTCCAGCGACTGGCTCGGCCGCTTCGCCCGGGTGATCGCCGACACGCCGGAGATCGTCGATGCGTGGCGCATGAGCGGTGACGTGGACTATCTGCTGCACGTCGTGGTGCCTGACATCGCGGCTTATGATCACTTTTACCGAAAGCTGATCGCCGCGGTTCCTCTGCGCAACGTGAGCAGCCGGTTCAGTATGGAACGGATGAAGGCGGCGCCGCTGCCGGTTTAGGCGACCGTCCGTTCACCACTTCTCGACAAGGCGGCTTTCGTAACCACGTGTTGGTGAAGCGTGCCATCAAGAGCCTGAAATGGGCGGTTCAGCTTGCTTGGCAGATTGCTAACGGCTGCGCCATGCCCCCAGCAGCACTAAACCGGCCGGGATCGCGGCGGCGATTCGGAATGTCGCGTGGAAGGCGGCCAGGAACGTATCGTCCCCCGATCCTCGCAGCGCCTGGAACGCCAGCATCAGGACGGTAGCACCGCCCACGTTGCCGATGGTGCGGGTCGCCATGCCCAGGGCCCCGGCGACGCCCCGGTTATGCGGCGGGATGGCGGCGGTGATCAGGTCGAAGTAGGCCACCTGGAACAACCCAAGCCCGAAGCCCTGCACCGCCATCGCCGCCGCAAGCAGCGGGATCTCCCCGGCCAGCGAGATCCCGAACAGCCCCGCCGCGCTCAGTGCGCAGCCAATCAGGGCGATCCGGCGCGACGTCAGGCCGGCGGCCAGCCGCGCAGCCACGGGAGCGGCCAGGATGATGCCGCACGGTGATGCCGACAGCACCAGCCCCGCCACCGGCAGCGAGAGCCCCGGGACACCGCTGAGGTAGAACGGCGCCAGCAGCATGATGCAGAACGCCGACAGGTTGATCAGCACGTTCATCACGTTGACAATCGTGAACCCGCCGTCGCGAAAGTATTCGAAATCGATGATTGGATGGGAAACCCGGCGCTCCTGCCGGTAGAACAGGGCGAACCCGGCGGCCGCGAGCGCGGCCAGCAGCAGCGTCTCCGGCCCCGGGGGGCGGAGCCGGTTCAGCGCCAGCAGCAGGCAGCTCAGCGCCAGCGCCAGCAGTGCGCCCCCGGCGGCGTCGAACGGCTCCGCCGCGCCGCGCGGCAGCCGGGGCAAGGTCCAGCCGAGCAGAAAGGCCGCCAGCGCCACGGGGGCGCGGAAGCTGAATACAGCGCTCCAGCCGAAGTGCTCGACCAGCAGGCCGAACACCGACGGCCCGAGCGCGAAACCGATGCCGAACATCATCATATACAGGGCGAGGATGCGGGTGCGCATCGCCTCGGGATACAGGCTGGTGGCGAGCGCCGGCCCGCAGGCCAGGATCAGCCCGGCGCCGATGCCCTGCAGCACCCGGGCCACCAGCAGCGCGGCAAAGGATGGCGCCATAGCGCAAGCCACGAAGGCGACGGCGCTGATGCCGGTGCCGAACAGGAAGATGCGCCGGTGGCCGAGCATGTCGCCGATACGGCCGAAGCTCAGCATCAGGCTGGTCTGTGTCAGCACATATGATATCACCACCCACTGGATCATCGGTATCGGCTGGCCGAAATGCCCGACGATGGCGGGAAAGCCGATGTTCACCGCGGAATCCAGCGGCACGATCGAGGTGCCGAGGCCGACGATCAGCAGCGCCGGGAATGGAGATCGGGCCACAAACTCCCGCGTCGCTGGCTGCATGGGTTTCCCGCCGTTGCTCGCGGGCAGGATAGCGGTTTCTCCCCGGGTTCCTAGCGGGGCTTCTGCCTCCTCGTCCTGGCCCGGCTACGCTGGGCTATTAAGCTCACGGCGCCCGTGCCGGACCGATCTGCGGTGTCCGCACGGGTTTGGCCATCCCGTAGAAGACCACGACACCCTGGCCGCCACAGCGCGTCGAAAGTGCCTCCCGGGGCTTGCCGATACAACTGGCGATATCCTGCCAGTTGTTCATCACCCAGACATTGCCAGCCGGATCAATCGCAATGTCGGTCTGCATCTGAAGGCCGCCCCCGACATAGCCGCCGGGCGGTGAAATCTGGTCGCCGGTGTTCATGCCCGGCGGACAGGTCTCCGTGCGAACGCCGCACAGCTGCACGATCGGGCTGTCCGGCATGGCGAAATTAGAGATCCAGGCGTTGTCATTGCCGTCCAAAACCACCGCCCACGGCCCGGGCAGGCCGCCGCCCGTGAACGGCGAGCCGGGATAGGGCGTGCCGTCCGGCCGCAGCAGCGTGACGCTGCCGCTGTGGTCGGTTCCTCCTTGTTGCGTGGACATGGTCGTCGTCATGTAGTCCATGCCGGGCACCACTCCCCCGAATTTCGCACGGGCATCCATGTCCGCCAGATGGAGTTTGCCCATCAGCCCGTTGCCGAACCGGGTGGTGATCCAGACATTCCCCTGGCTGTCGACGTTCAGCCCGGCAGGGCTTGCCCCCGCATAAAAGTTCTCGGCCTTGCGCGGATCTGCGGCCGGGAACCGGGTCACGTGCTCGGCGAAGGCATTGGACACCCAAATGCGGTCCTGCTGATCGATCGCGAGATGGAACGGCCCGAGAAAAGACTTGCAAGGCTCTTCGGCCGCACCCTCGCAAACGATCCGCCCCTTCGTCAGATCACCCTGCCGAAAGTAAATCAACTGGCTCTTCGAGGCGCCGAGAGCCCACACGTCGCCGCCCGGCGTGACGATGATGCCCTGCATCAGCCCGAGACGGCCGCCGAACGTGATGCCCTCAGGAGGCGTCAGCGGCTTGCCGGTCTTGTCGAACACCGCGATCGAATGCCCGCCATACGTGGTGAACCAGGCGTTGTCCCCGGCGTCAACGGCGGCGCCGAACGTGCCCCCCTCCATTCCGCCACCGGTAAAGCCGGTGGTGATCGGCGAGAGCGGTTTGCCGTCGGGCGCGAACTTGGTGGCATTGCCTTGCCACAGCGCGTCCTGCCCCTGCCAGCCGATGGTGAAGTTGTCGCCGACCCAGAGGCTGCCTTCGCTGTCGAACATGGCCTTGCCACCGGCGCGATATCCGCCCCCGTCGAACTTGAGCGGCAGAACCCACGCGCTCGGGGCCCAGATCAGGTATGGCATGAACGGGACCGGCCGCATGTTCGGCGGCATCGGCTGGCCGTCCATCTTGACCGGCGGAACCGGATAGAACCGGTCGAGCAGGGCAAACAACCGCCCGGGTTGATACCAGGGATAGCGTGCGATCAACTCGGCGGCGGTCAGCGTGTCAGTCGGCGTGCTACCTTTGGGCGGCGTGGCGGCGGCGAACAGCTTGGCGCACGCGTCTTCCACGACGCGCGTGGTGCAGCCGGCCAGCAGGTCCGCCAGTGTCGCGAAGTTGGCCATCGTCGGCGTCTGGCCGCCATTGAGCGGGCCCTGAATGGCCTCACCCCACCCGCCGGTCGTAAGATCGACAAAATTGGGGACGTTGCCGGCGGCGATGTGCAGGCCAAGCGGGTTCCCCTGGATGGCCGTGCCATCGAGGAACTGCGCGTGCGTCCACACCGAGGCGACGGTAGTGAACTCGTTGACGATGACTTCGCGCCGGCGGGGTGCTACCCAGCACCGCCAGCAGGGCGACCGCCCCGTTGGCGCCGCCGGCCCTGCTGAGGGCGGCGGTTCCGCCATTCGCGACGAGGTATAAACTCGGGGAATTGCTCAGCGTCTGGTCGACGGATACGACAAAGTTTCCGCCTGCGTCAGTCTGGACCTGCGCCAATCGCACCGGTGACTCGGCGCTTGCCGCCCAAAGACTCACCGTCGATCCGGAGACGGGGCCGCCGCCCGCCTGAACCTGTCCTTCAACGTGCACAGCAGCATCGGACGAGCCAGTGCCCCAGAGGAGCAATGCTGCCGTGATCAGCAGCGTGACGATTCCGCTCTTGCATCTGCACGTCAGCATCAGCGTCCTCCCCGGGCCTACTGTGCCAAATTTTCACCACTCGACCTACAGCCGCTTTGGATTGAAAATGGCGGCCGAGGGTCGTACGCGATTTATTGCGCGCCGCTAAACCTAGGCCGTCTGCGGCATCGCCTGCGGGATGATCGTGGTGACGATGGACGCATCGAGCGCCTCGTAATCATGATAGCCGATGGTGGCATACAGTTCCGCGCGGGTCTGCATGTGGTCCACCATGTTCTGCGTGCCGCCGTCCTTCCGGATCGCGGCATAAAGCCGCGCCTGGGCCTTGTTGGCGACGCGCAGGCTGGACACCGGCCAGATCACCATCTTGTAGCCCATCGCCTCGAACTCCGCGGCGGTGAAGAACGGGGTGCGGCCGAACTCGGTCATGTTGGCCAGCAGCGGCACGCCGGGCAGGCGGGAGGCGACTTCCTTGAACATCTCCGCGGTGTTCAGCGCCTCGGGGAAGATGGCGTCGGCGCCGGCTTCCATGAACAGCTTGGCGCGGCCGACGCAGCCGTCGAGGCCCTCGGACGCCGCGGCATCGGTGCGGGCGATGATGAACAGATGCCGCCGGGCCTTGCGCGCCGCCGCGATCTTCGCCGCCATATCCTGCGGTTCGGCCAGCTTCTTGTCGTTCAGGTGGCCGCACTTCTTCGGCAGAAGCTGGTCCTCGATATGCACCGCGCCGGCGCCGGCATCCTCGAAGCTGCGGATCATGTGCATCACGTTGAGCGCCTCGCCGTAGCCGGTGTCGCCGTCCACCAGCAGCGGCAGGCCGGTGGCGCGAGCGATCTGGCGGACGAAGAAGCAGACCTCGTCCACGGTGATCATGCCGAGGTCGGGGATGCCCATGGAGGCGGTCATGGCGGCGCCGGAGAGATACAGCCCCTCGAACCCCGCCTGTTTCGCTTGCAACCCGGCCTGTCCGTTATGTGCCCCCGGCAGCTGCAGGATGCCCGGCCGGGCGAGCAGTGCCCGGAAACGCTCCCCCGCGGGGGCAGTCGGCAGATCGGCGGCGACGAGGTAGGTCATGGCGAGGCTCCTTTTCCGCGTCCCGATAGCGGATCGGGGCGGAGAAGAACAGGGTGGAGCGGCGGGCGAATATCAGCTCGCTGATACTGGCTGAAAGGAACTGGACGCCGTCCCGCGGTCCGGCCGACGCGGCCGGGCCGACCCAACGGTAAGCCCCGCACCGCGTTGACCCTTTTTGCGCGTCAAACCGCGAGAGGGTCCCACCGTGCCCAACCCCCACCTCATCGTCCACTCCGATCACCCCTTCAACGCCGAGCCGCCGCTGCATCGCCTGCGCGCTGCCTTCATCACCAGCCAGTCCGACTTCTACGTCCGCACCCATGGCACCATTCCCCGGCTGGACGCGGCGACCCACCGGCTGCGCGTGGACGGCCGCGTCGCCCGGCCCCTCGATCTGTCGATGCGGGACCTGCGCGAGCGCTTTCCGCGCCGCTCGGTGACCGCCGTGCTGCAATGTGCCGGCAACCGCCGGGCCGACATGGACGCGGTCCGCCCGGTCTCCGGTGACAAGTGGGCGGGCGGCGCCATCGGCAACGCGCGCTGGAGCGGCGTCGCGCTGGCCGACGTATTGCGCGCGGCGGGTGCCGCGGACGATCCGGCACTGCACGTGGCGTTCAGCAGCCGCGATGAGATCGACATGCCCGCCGAAGGCCGCTTCCGCTATGGCGCCTCTATCCCGATGGGCAAGGCGATGGCGCCCGAGGTGCTGCTTGCTTTCGCCATGAACGATGAGACGCTGGCGCCCGGGCACGGCTTCCCGCTGCGCGCCATCGTGCCGGGCTATGCCGGGGTGCGCAGCGCGAAATGGCTCGAAGCGATCACCGTGCAGGACACGCCGTCGGACAACCACATGCAGCAGCGCGACTACAAGCTGCTGCCGCCCGATGTGACGGCAAATACCGTCGATTGGGAAGCGGGCATCCCGATCAACGAGATGCCGTTGAACGCCGCGATTTGCGAACCGGCGGCCGGTGCGACCGTGCCGGCGGGCCGCGTCACAGTGAGAGGCTATGCCGTCGCGACGGCGCGCGACGTCACCCGCGTCGATGTCTCCGCGGACGGCGGCCTCACCTGGCGCGAAGCTGGTCTGGAGCACGATACGGGCGCGCCGTGGAGCTGGACGTTCTGGCAGGCGACGCTCGACCTGCCGCCGGGCGAGCACGAACTGACCGCACGCGCCCGGGATTCCGCCGGCCAGGCTCAACCGGAGCATCCGGGCACCCTGTGGAACTTCAAGGGCTATCTCTGCGCGTCATGGCATCGCGTTCGCGTGCGGGTATGCTGACCGAGGCGTCCGGCGTTGACATCGCACTGAACCGGCATGACGCTCGGCCTGTTGATTGGGCGCGAAGTCCAGCGATGATCGGGAGGAAACCATGAATGACCAGGTTCGCGGGCGCGCGTTTGCCTCGCGTGGGATGGCGTTGAGCGCGGCTATCGTAACCGCGGGGCTGGGTCTGTTTGCGGCCGCGCCTGCCCGCGCGGCCGAGGAAGGTTCCTGCGCCCCTGCGGGCGGGGCGCATTTCATCTGCGGCGCAACCAATGTCGAGGACTTCGCTCCCGTTCCCGGGACGAAATGGGTGATCGGCAGCGATCTAGCCGCCGCGAGCCATCCGCAAGGATACCTGCACCTTTTCGATACCAAAACGCACACGGTGACCGACGTTGAGCCGGACGCGATCGCGATCAAGCCGGACAAAACGGCCTACCCGGACTGCCCCGGTCCGTACGATCCCAAGACGTTCGGCCCGCATGGTCTTGACCTGACCCGTAACGGCGGCGCGCATAAGACGCTGTATGCCGTGAATCATGGCGGCCGGGAGGGGGTTGAAGTCTTCGACGTCGATCTCTCAAAGAGCAAGCCTGCCTTTACCTGGACCGGCTGCCTTGTCGCGCCGAAGGGCTTCTGGCCCGACGCCGTCGCCTCGCTGCCCGATGGCGGCCTGATGGTCACCAGCCTGTGGGATCCAACCGATCCCGACCGCGTCAGCAAGCTTAGCGACGGAAAGCCGGTGGGCGCGCTGGACGAGTGGCATCCCGGCAAGGGCTGGTCGGCGGTGCCGGGGACCGAAGGCATGTCCGGTCCCAATGGCGTGATCGTTTCGCCTGATGGCAAGACGGTCTATATCGCGGTCTGGTCGGGCAAGCAGCTCACGCGGGTCGATCTGACATCGGGTCAGCCGAAGGTCGATACGGTTCCCACCGGCATCCTGACCGACAACGTGCGCTGGTCGCCGGACGGGCGGACGATCTTCGCGGGCGGACAGGATGCGACGGTGAAGCAGGTGCTGGAGTGCTTCGAGTCCAACCAGATAAATTGCAACGTTCCGTTCAAGGTCTATAGCGTCGACCCCAAGACCCTGAAGCTGACGGATCTGGTCAAAAGCGGGGTTTACGGAGTGTTCGGGGCCGGCACGGGGGCTATCCGCTCCGGCGACGAACTCTGGGTCAGTTCGTTCCGGGCCGATCGGATCGGGATTTTTCAGATGAAGTAATCCGGGTCGCGTTGGTTGCGGCTCTCCGCCGATCGGCTGGGTCCGGCACCGCTGGCTGCCGAGAGCATAGGGCGCGGATGCCTGTTTCCCCGGGCATCCGTGACCGGCCGAGAGCGGTACGGCGTGGTCCAGACGGACCCGTCGGCCGACAGGTTTTACCAGAACAATTTAGCAGTATAGCTGGCAAAAGCCTTATCGATCGTGACGATTTCAAGGTCCTCGACGATCGCCTGTCCGATAAGAAATTTATCCATCGGGTCTTTGTGACGCATCGGCAAGTCAGAAGCGACCTGAGCATGACGCATGGTAATCGGTAGCGAATAGATCCGGGTAATGCAACCATCGCCGCAACGTCGGCGGCAATCCCCGCGAATTCCGGTTGCTTGCCCGAGCGGAACTTAGTGTCGAATTCCCGGGCGGTGATTGCACTGACCTATTTTAGGTTTTGGCCGTCGGCGATGGCGGCCTTCGCGCGCCGACAATGCCGGGTCCCCGCCGTGCCACCAATAGAGGGTGCGGGCATCGAGCAGTAGCCTCAGAGACTCCATTCCGCCGCATCCTTCAAGGCCCGGACGAGCCGCATAGGCGCTAGACAGAAACTCACCGAAGCGGGGGCACCGTTCAGGCGGGTCGACCGGTGAAAGTTTGATCCAGGAGGGTCGGCTGCCGAGCCGGTGATGAACTAACTTAACGGGATCGGCACGGCCTCTCCTTTCGTGTCATGGGCGGCCCCTCGGGCCGTGCCTACGGCCCGCCCGTGGGCATGCTTGTGGAGCCACTTTGCGGGCATCCGGCACCGCAAGTCGTGGATGGCCGGAAGCAAGCAGACGCGGCAGCCGACTGCTTCGCCTATGCCGACTGCCTGGCCGCGAGCGGGTCGTTGAAGCTCTTGACCTCGGTGCCGCGGTAAAGAATTTGCGCGTTGCGCTCGGTGATCCGCTTGTGCAGCGCGACAAGCTCCGGATCGAGATCGCATGCCGGCCGCGCTTCGAGAGCGAAATGATGGTGACGGTCGATGCCGCGCACCAGCGTGGCGCTGTCCTCGCCGTTAAGCTGCCGAACGCTCGCCGGAATGTAGCGGATCGCAAAGCCGATGCGCCGTTCGTGCGATATGTTCGGCGGCGAGCCATGCACCAGGCGGACATGGTGCAGCGACATTTCGCCAGGCTGCAACGCGATCGTCACCGCCCGGGCGGGATCGACTTCGACCGCGACCTCCTGCCCGCGCGTCAGCATGTTGTTCTTGTCGAAGGTATCCCGGTGCGGAATCTGATCGGTGGTGTGGGTGCCGGGGATGACCTGCATCGCGCCGTTGCCGCTGTCCGCGGCGGTGAAGGCGACCCAGGCGGTGACGACATCCGGGCGGCTGAGGCCCCAGTACGTGGAAGTCCTGATGCCAGGAGACGAACGCCGGATTGGCGGGCTCCTTGATGAAGAAGTTGGTCGTCCAGCACAGCAGGTCCGGGCCATACAGATCCTCGACCGCATCGAGAATCGTATCATGCCGTACCAGGTCCGCCAGCCAGGGGAACAGCAGGTGCGACTTATGCCGAAGGTCGCCGCGCAGCGGGCCGCCGGAGTCAGCCTCGAAACGTTCCAGCCGGTGCCGGATCTCCGCCGCCGCTTCGGCCGGCATCACCCGGATCGGGGCGAGAAAACCGTGCGTGTGGTAATGTTCGATTTGGGCCTCGGTCAGCAGCTTCGGCATTTTCTCTCCCTCGGCGGCATCATTGGACCGCGTGCCGCTTGTTGGTTCGTCAGGTGGGAAGGTTAGCGAGCGGTTGGAGCACCCTGCAAGGTTGCGCCGGACCGAGGCCCGTCACAGCATGGTGGCCGCGGTCGCCCGCGGCTGAAAGGAAAGGCGGGAATTGGAAATTGCCCCCGGGGTCAACACCGGTTCATCCGCGCACATCGATCTTCGGATGAAGATTAAGCGGGAACTTCAATGCCGCGAAGTGTTTCGTCGTTCGGGCGCCGGGATGCTGTCAGTCAAACAGGCAGCGCCGTGCCCCGGGGGCACAGCGCTGCTCGACAGCTTATGCTGCGTTTTCTCCCTAAACTTCGGCAAAACCTGTGCGTTGCGCACCCGACACCAGTACCGATTTATGAACGACATCGTCAAGGCCGGCGTTGGAGTGCCGCTGATCACGTATGCGTCAGATTTGACCTCAATACTGTCATATACCGGCTGCCGGCAGGAATTGTCTTGGCGTCACAGCACCCCTGACCGTGACGCCACCTTGTTTTGGCTTACGGGCAACTTTCCCAGCCGCCGGCATGAGAGGCCGGTCAAGCCGCGAGCAACTTGTGGGTCGCCCGCTTCGCCTCTTGGGGAAGGTATCCAAGCCGAAAAAACGTATCGCTCAATACCTGCTCCGGGGTCGCATCATTGGCCGCGACCGACAGAGTCGCCTGCAAGGCATCGCGGATCGGGCCTTGCAAAGCCCGCGCTTTGACCGAAAGCGCACGCAACTGGGGTGGCAGATCAGTGCGGGTTCGCTGTGTCATTGATGGCACCTCCCTAACAATTTAACCGTGTGCGTCACGGATTATTACAACTGCTCGCAGCAGTTTGGCGGCCATCGCGTACTCTCGCTGAAAACCCAAAGCCAGCGTCATAATTGCCCTTGACGCAGATGTTATCTGCCTGTCTTCACGCTGCAATGCGGCGCGAACGGGTTCGCGCAGCCAGCCATCCAAGCTCAGGCCACCGTCACTTCCGTCTTGACAGAATTGGCAATGAAACAGACGTCGTGAGCTTCATGATGCAAGTGATCCAGCGTCGCCTGCTCCGGAGCATCGCCGAACCATTCGATGCGGGGATGCAGGACAACCTTCGTGATGGCTCGCCTGCCCGGGGCAATGTCTTCCATCACCCCTTCCGCATGGTCACGATAGGCAGCAACCGTAAAGCCGGCCAATCGCGCGACGTGCAGGAAGGACAGCATGTGGCAGTCGGCAAGGGCGGCAACCAGCATTTCCTCGGGGTCGACAGCCGCTTCCACCGCCCACTTGCCGACGACGTGCGGCGAGGCGGACGCGGGAACGACCGTCCCGCCGTCAAAGCTCAAGGAGTGGCCTCGGCTATAGCGGCCTCCGGGAAAATCCTCACCGCTGGCCAACGTCCAAACGATATCCGCCGTGTAGGTTGCCATCTTTACCTCACAGTCTCTTTGCAAACCACATCCGGGCGAGAAGCGACCGGGAACCTCCGGAAGACGATGACCACCGAACGATCCTACTAAATCACAACCATCCTGTCAGCCGCTCCGCCGCCTCCCGCATATCAGCCTCAGGCCCGCAATAGCTGAACCGGATGAAACGGTGACCGCGCGTGCGGTCGAAATCCATGCCGGGACTGACCGCCACGCTGATTTCCCGCAGCATCCTGGCGCAGAAGGCCACGCTGTCGTTGGTCCGGTCGCTGACATCGGCCCACAGGTAAAACGCCCCTTCGGCGGGTGACAGCCGGGGAAACCCCGCCCCCGGCAGCATCGCCAGCAAATGATCGCGGGACCGCCGGTACCGCGCGACATTGGCCTGCAACTCCTCGTGGCAATCGAATGCCGCTTCGGCCGCGACCTGGGAAATGTGAGGGGCGCTGATGAAGAAGTTTTGCGTGAGGCACTCCACCGGACGGATCAGGTCCTCCGGCAGGACCATCCAGCCGATCCGCCACCCGGTCATGCCGAAATATTTGGAGAAGCTGTTGATGACAATGGCACTCTGGCTGAACAGTGCGGCTGTCGCGATCCTGCCATCGGCGCCGCTGCCGTAGTTCAGCCCGTGGTAGATCTCGTCGCTGATCAGCCGCACGCCGTTGCGGTCGCACCAGAGCGCGATGGCGGCGAGTTCGTCCTGATGCAGCATCGTCCCGGCGGGATTGCACGGGCTGGCGACGATCAGCCCGTCCGGCGGCGGGTCCAGCGCCTCCAGCATCGCGACGCTCGGCTGGAACCGGGTCTCCGGACCCGCCTCAAGGATCACCGGTTGCATCCCGAGCGCCGTCAGGATGTTCACGTAGGGCGGGTAGAACGGCGCCGCCAACGCGATCCGGTCGCCGCGATCGAACGCGGCCAGGAACGCCAGCGGAAACGCCCCCGATGCGCCCACCGTCACCGCGATCCGGCCGATCGGCAGGTCGCAGCCCGTACCAGGACCGGGCGTGCGCGGCGATGCGCTCGCGCAGGGAGCGAAGCCCGAACGCCTCGGTATAGCCCAGCGGATGGCCCGACCGCAGCGCCGTCTCCGCCGCAGCAACCGCACCGGCCGGGGCACCTGTTCCCGGCTGCCCCACCTCCATGCGGATCACGTGCGGGGCGCCTGCGGGCAGCGCGGCCTGGCGCGCGTTGGCGGCCGCGATGACGTCCATCACCATGAACGGCGGCGCCAACGCGCCCTTGCCGATTTTCAGCGCCATCGTGTCAGTCCTGCCAGGCGATGCGGGTCGCCAGGATTTTCATCTTGTCACCCTGCTCGATCCCGTCCACCGTGACAACGCATGGTCTGGAAACGCCGGTGCATTGGCGCAGCCGCCTAGCGTCGTCCTCCGGCAGGCGCGATGCAATCACCCGGATGCGCTGCTTCGGATGATCCCCGACAGTCAGTTCGCAGAATGCCGCGTTGCAGACGATGCGGCCGGGGCCGGCGGAGGCCGGTGCCGCGCGCTGGGCATGGGCCGCCGAACCCGTCGCCACCAGGATCAACGTCAGCCACCGAGCCGACAGCGTCATGCAACACCCTCGCACCTGATCGCCGAGAGATGGTTCAGTTCGCGCCCAGCGCCAAGCCATATTCGCGCGGATCGTTGGCCCAGCCGCATTCGCTGTTCTCGCCCGGCAGATAACGTGAGCAGGCAATGACGTTGGCGCGGCCCGGTTCGGGCACGGGAACCGCCATCGGCCGGTTGGAGCGCAGCGTGTTGATCAAGCCGACCGCGACCGCCAGCGACGCGCCGGACTGGCCGGACCCGCCGGCCTCGGCGCGGAACGCCTTGATGTTGTCGTTCCACACCAGCCCCGCCGCCAGCAGCGGTGGCGGCACGGACGCGGGCGAGGCCGCCGCCAGGAAACCCAGCCCCGGTAGAATCCGCCCGGTGCCGAACAGATTGTCCATGGTGAGCGCGCACACCACGGCGTTGCCCTGCCGATCGAGCGTGGCGAAACTGGTGGAGGCGGGAAATACAGCCGAACCGGCAGACGTCAGGTCTCGCGCCGTCAGCGCCGCCTCCGGCGTCACGCCGCCGGACCGGTAGCGCTCCACCACTGCCAGGGCGCGCGCGCCGGCGTTTCCGAGGTCGTTTGGATTGACCGCGAGTACGCCGAACGCGGCGTCGGCGCCGAGACCTCCATCGGCGGGCGGCGGCAGGAACGCCACCCTGTCGTTGCTGTATTTGGCGAACAGCGGCGCCGCCAGCTTCGGCAGCGCGGCGCGCAGATCCTCCACGCCGATGGGCCCGCCGATGAGCGTGGACGACTGGGCGATGCGCCGCGCCAGCGTGCCCTGGTACATGTCGCCGACGCCGGAGACCCGCATCTGGGCCAGGGTCGAGCCGAGGTCGGGCTGGCGCAGTATCTGGCCTTCGGCCAGCGGCACGCCGTTCTGGCTGAACACCGAGCGCGCGCCGGGGTCGGCCAGCAGCGGACCGGCCACCAGGGCGATGTCCCTGGCCAGCGCCCGCGACGCCGGAATGCCGAACCTCGCCATCTGCTCGGCCGAGGCGACCAGCGACTCGAACGGTTGCGCGCCGTAGCGGGCATGCAGCAGGAACAGCCCGCGCGCCAGCATCGGGATCGCGGCGGGACGATCCGCGCGGCCGCCGGTCTGGGAGGGCGCCAGCGGGGTGAACATCACCGCCTCCGGCACGCCGCCGGCCTGAGTCTTCACGCTCGGCGCATAGGCGAGGCAGGCGCCGCCGCCGCCGAGACCGGCGCGGGACGGCAGCGTCACCGCCAGGGTCAGCCCCACGGCGACGGCGGCGTCGGCGGCGGTGCCGCCGGTGGACAGGACCTCGCGGCCCGCCAGCACGGCGCGCGGCTCATCCGCCACCACGCCGCCGAGGAAGCCGGCGACGTAGCCGGGCTCGCCGGGTTTCGGGCCGCCGGTGCCGAGCACGCTGTCAGTGACGCTGGTGACGGTCGAGCAACCCGGCAGGAACGCCAGCAGGGCGAAGGCGGCGCGCAGGGGCGAGGTGCGCCGCCGGGTTGGCCGCGGCGAAGCCTGCGGGAGACGAGTCTGGTGGCCGCGACGCATTGAGTTCATCCTGTCGGTCTCGCCAATCCGAGGGCGCGCCGAACCAAGCGACCACGTCCTGCCGTTATGCAGGCGTGCCATAACCGGCTTCGCCATCAGCGGCAACCGGATGACGCGCAGCATGCTGTAACGGCGCGGGCTTTGCCGCTAGACTGCGGGCATCGACCACATGAGGGACCGAAGATGATTCGCCTGTTCGGGGCAACAGCCCTGCTGCTGCCCGCCCTGCTGCTGCCCGCTTCGGCGGGTGCCGAGTTGTTCACACCGGCGCAGCGGGATGAGATCGTCGGCATCGTGCGCCAGGCGCTGAAGACCGATCCCTCGATCCTGCGGGAGGCGATCAACACGCTGCAGGCGGATGAGGCGGCGCACAGCCAGGAAGCGTCCCGCGCCGCCATCATCGCCGCGCGCCACGAGCTGGTGACTCCGGCCGATCCGGTGGTGGGCGACCCGAATGGCGATGTGACGATCGTCGAGTTCTTCGACACGCGCTGCCCGTATTGCCGGAAGATGGAGCCGGTGGTGGACGGGTTCCTCAACCAGGACAAGAAGGTGCGGCTGGTTTACAAGGACCTGCCGATTTTGGGGCCGGCCAGCGTGCTCGGGTCGAAGGCGCTGCTGGCGGCGCAGAAGCAGAATGCGTATGCACCGATGCGGGCGGCGGTGATGAAGCTGCCGCCGGATACGACGCTGGCGCAGATCGAGACGGCGGCGAAGGCGTTGGGGCTGGACTGGCCGCGGCTGCGGCAGGACATGGAGGACCCGTCGGTGCAGGCGCGGATCGACGCCAACCTGGCGTTGGCGCACGGGTTGGGTATCCAGGGCACTCCGGCGCTGGTGATCGGGGACACTTTGGTGCCGGGCGCGGTCGATCTGGCGGAGCTGCGGAAGGCGGTCGCCGACGTGCGGAAATGAGGTCCGGAAGGCGCTGGGCCGGGTTCGAATGCGGTTGACGGGCGGAGTGCGGGTGTCCGGGACCGTAAGGTATTGACCGGCGGTTTTTGACACGGAGCAAGAACGAGAACCACGGTGGGCCACGGAGACACGGAACGGTATCGTATTCCGGCACTCCGGCTGAGCCGACGCTCGAGAACTACCGCGTCGGGGAGGCGGCTTACTGAGCCGTCATGACCTGGCTCGCCCGGGCCACCCCGGGCCGCGGTCCGGCCAGCGGCATGACGGGGCGGCGCAATTTCGTTGCAACGTCGCTCGATCCGCGGGCAGCCTTGTCCCGGGCATTGGCGACTACCCGGCGCACTGACGCTCCAGCCTTTACGCCCGATGCAGTTCCGCGCGCGGCCGCGTCACGGTGCGCTGCCCGCGCCTGAACACCGCCAGCGGCCCGCGGATCTCGGCAACCGCCTGTTCCGGCGTTGTCGCATCCATGATCACCACATCCGCCGGATTGCCGATGGCGATCCCGTAGTCGCGCAAGTTCATCAGCATCGCCGCGCGTTCCGTTATCATATAGAAACACTGACGCAGCCGCTCGGCATCGCCGATTCCGCAGATATTGGCTTGCAGATTGGCCATTCGCACAAGGCTGCCGTCGCCGAACGGCGTGAACGGGTTGAGAATGTTACCGCTGGAGATCGAACAGTTCACGCCGCTCTCCACCAGCAGATTGGCATCCGCGACGCCGCGGCGGATATCGCCGTCCCGGTGGCGTCCGATCATGAACAGGTCGGTCGCCGGCAGCACGGTCACCGCCACGCCGGCGTCGGCGATTTCGCTGGCGAGCGCCTGAAACTCCGGCAGCGGCAAGGTGGAGTACTTGCAGCCATGGCCGACGGCGACGCGTCCGCCCAGGCCGTATCGCCGGGTCAGTTCGCACACCAGATGGATGTCCAGGTCCGCCGGGCTGTTGCCGGAGTCCAGGTGCATGTCGATGTCGACATCATAGGCCCGGGCCAGTTCGAAAATGCGATGGATCTGCCCGGCCTTGTCCGGATCATAATTGGGCGCGGCACCGATGACCCTGGCGCCACGCTCCAGCGCCTCGACGAGCAGCGCATCGGACCGCGGGTTGTTGGTCAGGCCCTCCTGCGGGAAGACGCACAGTTCGATGTCGATCTCGCGGGCGTAATCGGCCCGCAATTTCTCCAGCGCATCGAAGCCGCGCAGCTCCGTGCCGGCATCGAGTTCGACATGGGTGCGCATCCGGGTGGTGCCGTGCTTGATGCACTCTTCCAGCGTCCGGCTGGCGCGGCGATAGACGTCGGCCTCGGTAAAGCTGTGCTTGACCGCGGCGACGCGAGCCACGGCGTTGGCATCCCGCCCGTCTTCCGGGGCGCACCGGTCGATGATGCGCGTCTTGTCCAGGTGGATGTGGGTTTCCACGAGGCCGGCGCAGGCCAGGTTGCCCTCCGCGTCGAACACCGGCGCGTTGGCCATCAGGTTGGTTTCGATCGCGATGATCTGGCCTCCCCGGACGCCGATGTCGACCGGAGCGTGCTCGGGCAGGCCGAGAAGGCGCGCGTTGCGGATGATCAGGTCCATGCTGGTTCCCTTCCGCAGGGACCGTGCCAGCCGGACGGGACGGATGCAAAGGATTAGGCGATGACATCTGTCAACGCCCTGAGGCAACGTGCGAGAATGACTGCTTCAGTCGGCCGGCTCCCTTTAACCGTCATGGCCCGGCTTGTCCGGGCCACCTGTCGCGGCACGTGCTGGCAGCGGTGGCCCGGACGAGCCGGGCCATGACGATTCAGGCAGCCGTCTCCCACCTAAAGCCGGCCGAGCATCCATCCGGCGAAGGTGGCAGTGACGCACAGCACCAGCGACGCGCCGGCATACCCCGCGGCCGGCACGACCTCTCCGGCCTGCATCAGTTCCAGGGTCTGCAGGCTGAACGACGAGAACGTCGTGAAGCCGCCGCAGACGCCGGTCATCAGGAAGATGCGGACATCCGGGTGCACCGCGATCCGCGCCTGCGTCAGGGTGATCCCCGCAATCAGCCCGATGATGAAGGACCCCAGCACGTTGATCAGCATCGTGCCCCAGGGGAAGCTCGGCCCGGTCAGCGCCGTCATGACGCCTGTCAGCCAGAACCGCGCCAGACTGCCCAACGCACCGCCAATGGCGACCGCGACCCATGCTCCCATTGTCGTCTGTATCCTCGTCAGTGTCCGGATCACGGGTGAGGGAGCCGCCATAGCGGATGTCAGGCGATTTCTCCAAGCACCTTACCAGCGGGTAGCGGGTTTGCGGAGAACGCATGGAAACATGTCTGGCATCCACATGATAACGCGCCTTATGATCAGCGCCAATTACGAGGATGCGCCCTTGGACGAGTTTCATCGGGACCTGTTGTTCCTGCTCCACGACGTTGCCCGACTGTTGCGGGTCGACGCCGACAAGCGTGCGCGTGTCAACGGCATGACCCGGGCGCAGTGGGCGATCCTGATCTGGCTCGAGCGCCAGCCCGGCATCTCGCAAAAGGAACTGTCCGAAATCCTCGAAGTCGAACCGATAACCGTGGCGCGCCTGATCGATCGCCTGCAGGCCCGCGGCATGGTCGAGCGCCGTCCCGACCCGCGCGATCGGCGTATCTGGCGCCTGCACCTGCTGACCCCCGCGCGCGACGTCCTCCAGCAAATCGACGAGGAGCGCGCCGACATGACCCGCATGGTCACCGCCGGCATCAGCGAGGAGGCGATCGAAACCGTGACGGATGCCCTGCTGCGGATGAAAGCCACCTTGACCCGCGAATCCCATGCCACCCGCCGCGGCGCCGACACCGAAACCCGGGAGGCCGTGTGATGTCGCAAGCCACTACCTCCGGCCCGCACATCGCCAGCCGGGTCGCCGACGCACCGTCTCGCCTCAGGCTCAACCGCGGCGCCCTGCGTCCGCTGCTGATGGTCGGCGGCATCGTTGCCGTGATCGCGGCGACGGCCGGGTACTGGATCACCGGCGGGCGCATCGTCTCGATCGACGACGCCTATGTGCGGGCGGCGAAAGAGGTGATCGCCACCGACGTCTCCGGCATCGTCGCCGAGGTGCCTGTGCATGAAGGCCAGCCTGTGCGGAAAGGCGACGTGCTGCTGCGGCTGGATACCCGCCCGTTCGAGATCGCGCTGGCCGGCGCCAAGGCCAACCGGGACAGCATGGTCTCGACGCTGAACGCGATGAAACTCGATTACAAACGCATGCTGCGTGACATCGAGGTCAAGCAGGCCCAGGCCGAGTTGGACCAGGCCGACTACAACCGCTTCGCCGGTCTGGTGAAAGGCGGCGGCGTCACCCGGGCGGAGTTCGACAACGCCCGCTTCAAGCTGATGGCCGACACCCAGGCGGTGGAGGCGTTGAAGGTCACCGCCGCCGTGCAGCTCGCCCGCCTCGGCGGTGATCCCGAGGTGGATGTGCGGACGATGTCGGACTACCGCCAGGCCGAGGCGAAGGTGGACGAGGCGCAGCGCCAGTTGGATCACGCGGTGATCTACGCGCCCTTTGACGGCATCGTGACGCAGGTGGAGTCGGTGCAGCCGGGGATGTACCTCGGCGCGGCCACGGCGGCTTTCGGGCTGGTGTCCACCGCGCGGGTGTGGGTCGAGGCCAATCCGAAAGAGACGGAACTGACCCACGTCAAGCCGGGCGACCCGGTGGACGTGACGGTTGATACTTATCCGGGCGTGACGTGGAAGGCCGAGGTGGAGTTGATCGCGCCGAACAGCGGGTCGGAGTTCTCAGTGCTGCCGGCGCAGAACACGTCCGGGAATTGGGTCAAGGTGGTGCAGCGGATACCGGTGCGGATCAAGGTCGAGCATAAGCCGGGAGATCCGGATCTACGCGCGGGCATGAGCGTGATTGCCGACATCGACACCGGGCACCGGCGGACGTGGCGGGATTTGTTCTGACTATGGGTCAAGCCATCAACGCGTCGCACGACGGCTCCCCCGTGTCATGGCCGGGCTTGTCCCGGCCATCCACGACTTGCGGTGCCGGTGGCGGCAAAGTCGTGGATAGCCGGACTAAATCCGGCCATGACACGGGGACGGAAACCTGGCCGACCGCGTGCCGGAGGCTGCGCTGCGCGCCCTGCGCGGACCCCGGGCCGCCTGACCGCTGAATGGCGCACCCTCCGCAAGAACGCGTCCCGCACCGGCTGATCATCACGCTCTGCACCGTGGGCGCGACGTTGATGCAGGCGCTCGACCAGACCATCGCCAACGTGGCGCTGCCCTACATGCAGGGCAGTCTGTCGGCGACCTACGACGAGATCACCTGGGTGCTGACCTCCTACATCACCGCCGCGGCGATCATGACCGCGCCGGTGGGATGGCTGGCCTCCCGCTTCGGCCGCAAATACCTGTTCGTCACCTGCCTGATCGGCTTCACCGTCACCTCCATGATGTGCGGCGCTGCGCAATCGCTGTCGCAGATGGTGATCTTCCGGCTGCTGCAGGGCGTGTTCGGCGCCGCGCTGGTGCCGCTGTCGCAATCCACCATGATGGACATCTACCCGCCCGAGCAGCGCGGCATGGCGATGGCGATCTGGGGCGTCGGCGTGATGGTGGGGCCGATCCTGGGGCCGACGCTCGGCGGATATCTGACCGAGATGTACAACTGGCGGTACGTCTTCTACATCAACCTGCCGTTCGGCATTCTGGCGACGCTCGGGCTGATGTTTTGCATGCCCCGCTCCTTCGGCAACTTCAACCTGCGGTTCGATTGGATCGGATTCGCCGTGCTGTCTCTCGGCATTGGCGGCGTGCAGTTGATGCTGGACCGCGGGCAGGACCAGGACTGGTTCACCTCCCGCGAGGTCATCGCCGAGGCGGTAATCGGCGGCCTCGGCGTCTATCTGTTCGTCATTCACATGATGACGGCGAAGAAGCCGTTCATCCCGGCGGCGCTGTTCATGGACCGGAATTTCGCGGCCGGGCTGGTGATGATGTTCACCACCGGGACGATCCTGGTGTCGAGTTCGTCGCTGATGGCGCCGTGGCTGCAAAATTTAGCGAACTACCCGGTGGAGTCGGCGGGGCTGATCATGGCGCCGCGCGGCATCGGCACGATGTTCGCGATGCTGACGGGTGGCCGGCTGTCCAACAAGATGGACCCGCGGATCCTGATGGCGGGAGGCATCCTCGCCCTGACCTGGTCGATGTGGGAGATGACCGGTTGGACGCCCGAGATCGCCCAGTGGCGGATCATCGCGGTGATCATCGTGCAAGGTGCCGGGATCGGCTTTATCTTCCTGCCGTTGCAGGTGCTGGCGTTCGCCACCCTGCCGCCGGCGGCGCGCACCGACGGAGCCTCATTGTTCAGCCTGTTCCGCAACATCGGCGCGGCGGTCGGGGTGTCCGTCACCTCGGCCGTGCTGTCGCACAATACCCAGGTGCTGCACGAGCAGATCGGCGCCTCGGTGACGCCGTTCAACCGCGCCTTGCAGGATGGCGGCATGATCGCACGGGCGTGGAACCCGGTGCAGGCGCATGGCGCGGCGGCACTGGATGCGCTGGTCAACCAGCAGGCGCAGATAGTCGCCTATATCGACGACTACAAGATGATGGTCTTCACCACGCTGCCGTCGCTGCTGCTGCTTCTGCTGATGCGCCGGCCGCGCCTGACGTCCGCTCCGGTCGAGGCGCATGCGGCGATGGAGTGAGCCCGGTGCGGTATTTCAACCGTCATGCCGACGGAGCTCGGCATCCAGGCCCTGCGGGGGCAAACAAGGCGTGGATGGCGGGCCTTCGCCCGCCATGACGGGAGTGGGAGCAGCCACCGATCGGTCAGTGGAAGACAATCTCCACCCGGCGGTTCTGCGCCTCACGCACACCCGGGCCGGTCGCCACAAGCAGACGGCTGTCACCCAGCCCGCTGACCGCGATGATCGGCAGTTTCACTCCGTTGCGCACCAGTTCGGCGGCCACTGCCCGGGCGCGGCGGAGCGACAGGACCGTGTTGTAGCGATGCGTGCCGGAGGTGTCGGCGTAGCCATCGACCGAGATTCGGGTCACCTCGGTCTGCACGGCGTTCCGAGCGGCTTCCGCGATCACCTGGCGGGCACGGTCAGTCAGATCCGCCCGATCCCAGTCGAAAAATACCAGGTAGCTGCGAACGGTCGCGGCGGTGGGCGCAGGAATGTCCGGTCCGGCGGCAGGTGGCGGCGCGCCGAACGTCCAGCGCAGGCCGGCATTGAACGACCAGCCGCGGAAGCCGCCGTCGTTGACGACGTTTTGCTGCCAGGCAACGTCGCCATAGACCGAAATCGCCCGCGTCAGGGTCCCCGTCACGCCGCCGCCGATTTGCACGGATGTGCCATAGTTGGCGACGCCAAACGGCACATTGCCAATGCTCGCGTCGCCGCTGCTGCCGAACCCTTGCAGCACGTTCAGTTTTGCGTATGGCGTGATGCGCGTCTCCTCCGGGCCCGCGAATGGGCGCACCAGCCTGACACCAACGCGGGCGATCGACTGGTTCAGACCGCCGATGTTGACGTCGATGCCATTGCCATCGACGCGATCGCGGAATTGCAGATGCTGATAGACAAGCTGCGCCTGCGGTTCGAGCGAGAACCCGGCGGGCATCGGGAAGGGATAGCCGGCCTCCATCGACGCCGCGATGCTGCTGCCGTTCAGCCCGGTGCCGGCACCGGGCTGCGCCGTGGTGACCGAACCGTCGAACGCGCCGGCGGACACGATGCCGTCGAGGTACCACCCCGAGCGAGCCTGCCAGGTCACCACCCCTGCCCCGGTCTGCGTATTGAACAGAGCCTTGCTGGTTCCATCGACCGCGCTCGGCTGCATCCACAGGCGCCCGAAGGTGCCCGCGAAACCGGCTCGCAGCGCGCCGTCCTGGTCGTTGCGGGCGATCCAGTTGCCGCCGAGCTGCGTTGCGCCGTAGTCCTCGGAGAAATTGTAGCCGTAACCGCCGAAGCCGCGATCGCTGACCGCGTCGTAGCTGCCGCCTAATCCGCGCACGAAGACCTCGCCGCCGGCATCGGTGCCGAGCGCCTGGCCGTCGCGAATCTCGCCCAGCCGCCGGTGCAGCGAGTCGAGATCCTGCAGGCCGGCGTTGAACAGCGCCAGCGGCGCGGTGATGTAGGCCGGCACTTCCGGCGCCACCGCCGGGCGCTCCGGTTCAGGGCCGGGGCCAGGGCCGGGTCCCGGCTCAGGACCCGGCCCTGGTCCTGGCCCTGGCCCGGGGTCCGGCGTCACATAGACGCTCTCCAGCCGGTAGTCCCAGTGCCCGCCGGCGTTGCCGACAAGGCTCTGGCTCGCGGCGGCGGTGCCGTTGGCCGATCCGGGGCCGTAGGCATAGAGCTGGTAGCGATACGGCGTATCGCCGGTGACATATCCATTCGACAAGCTGAACACCGTCGCGGTCGAGGCGCCTGCCACTTGAATGAGGGAGATGCCGTTGGTCGGCGAGGGTATCTCGGCGCTGGTGAACGCTCCGGCTCCGCTTGCGCGCACCTGCAACTCCGTGCTGCCGGATGCATTGCCCAGAACCAGCAGCCGATCGGCGGACTGGTTGGCGAGAGGACCTCCGCCGTTGAGCAGCGCGGCCAGCACGACGGTGCCACCCTGCGGATCGTAATTGCCATGCACCGAAAGCACGTTGCCAATGGACGATCCTGCCAGGTTGACCACGCCCGGGTTGGTCAGATTGCCCAATACGGTGAAGGTGCCGGTGGGGCCGCCCGCGTAGGCCGGCACGGCATTGGCGACGGCGATCGTGCCGTCGTTGGTGACGGAACCGGCGACGCTGCCGTAGCCGCCCAAGGTCGCGCCGGAAGCCACGGTGACGGCGCCCCCGCCGGCCAGCGATGCGCTTTTATGCGTGGCATCGCCGACGATCATGGTTCCCTGCGTCACCTCGGTCGCGCCGGTGAACGGGCTGACGCCCGACAGGATCAGCGAGCCGGTGCCGAGCTTGGTCAGGCTGCCGCTGCCGCCGATCGGCTGCCCGATCGTGGTTGTGTAGCCCTGCGTGTCGAACGTGCCGCCGCCGGCGAAGCCGTTGCTCGGTCCGTTCAGCGTGATGGCGCGGGTCGCGGACAGGTTGAAGCTTCCGCCGAACTGTAATCCGCCGCCGTTGAAGATCAGTCCGCCGCCCGCAGCGCCGAGCGCGCTGTCGGCCGCGACCGAGATCACGCCCTGGTTGAAGACGGTGCCGCCGGAATAGGTGTTGACGCCGGTCAGGGTGAGGGTGCCCGCACCCTGCTTAACCAGAACGCCGGTGCCCTGGATGACGCCTGCGTAGGTCCCGTCGGCCGGCTGCACGCCGTCAGGCGAAGCCTGGTTGATCAATACGATGCCGTTGTCCGTGATCAAGGGCGGCAGGCTTTGCGCCCGCGCCTCCAGCGTCGCCGTCGGGTCGCTTCCCGGATTGACGACGATGCTGCCGTCGAAATTGGCATTGTTGCCGGTCAGCTCCAGGGTACCCCCGACGACGGAAACCGCCAGCGGCGCGCCGCTGTTCTGTCCGATGGATCCGGTCAGCGTCCAGAGGCCGGCGCCGGTCTTCGTCAGCGTCTGAAAGTTGGTGACGACGCCTGGCAGCGAATCGGACGCGCCGGCGACCGCATCAAGGGTAAGGGTATTCGTGCCGCCGCCGCCGTCGAGACTGCCAGTGATTTTGGATCCAGTGAACAGCGTAACGTTGTCGTTGCCGCCTTGGAAGTCGAGGTTGCCTTTCACCACGGCTCCCGTTTCGTTGATGAAATCAATCCCTACAGTGTTCAGGCTGCCGATGGCCTGTCCGGTAAGACCGGGGTTGGAGCCTCCCGGCAATGCGGAGATGGTGCCGTAATTGTCGACAGCGTTCCTGCCGGCTGATGATGTCAGGTTCTCGAAGAAGATAGCCGAGCTGGGATTGCCCTGGATCAGGCCGTAATTGACGATGGTGTTGCCGCCGCCCATGGCGTTAATGCCTTCGGAGGTCTGCTGTGTGCCGGCGGCGATGACCGATGCGCCCTTTTGTATCGTTACAATGGCATTGTTGTTGAACTCGATCGTATTGTCGCCCTTGCCATAGCCGCCGCCGGTGGCGCTCCCGTTCGTTGTCGTTGTCACCGTCGAACCGCTCTGAAGAGTCACGTTCGCGCTGTCGCCGAGGCTGATTGCGTTGGTGTTGATGACGCTGATCCCCGCGGCGGGTCCGACCGTGACCGAGGTTCCCGTCCGCGTGCCGGCGGCTGAGCCGACCGTGGAGGTAAAGGGATTGGGGGGTGTCGTGTCGCAGGTTATGCTCAGGCCGACGGCGACGCAGTTTGCCAGGGCCGCTGTCGATGGCAGGCTGACAATCAGCAGTGCGGCGAGGATAGCGGGCAAGAAGCGCATAAGGCGCGGCCTGCCGGGAGTTGTTTTGCGCATGGGAGCCCTGTCGCGGTCAATCTCCACGAGATCGTGACAGGTTTTTCTACGTAACGGAACGTAAAGGCGACAAGAGCGCGGCGTTGGCTCTGCCGGGCTGCCGGGTGCGTGCTTTTTGCCACAGTCAGGCTGTGGGCTACAGCAGGCATGGAATCGGCGTCTCGGCGGGCGCCGCGCCCGGCGGCGTTGGGCTGTCGGAATCAGCCGGGGTACGATTCAGTGAGTTGGGGGGTGCGCCGCCTCGTCATGCCGTCGAAGGTCGGCATCCACGCCTTTTGTTTCGACGGCAAAAGTGTGGCTGGCGGCCCTGCCCCCGCCATGACGATCGCGGCGACCTTGCCCTCCCCCATCGTGGCCCGCCTCGTCCGGGCCACCTGTCGCCGACACGTGCTGGAACATGTGGCCCGGACGAGCCGAGCCATGACGAATGTGGGGAACGCAGTGCTACGCGTCGCCCCTTATTCTACGCATATGGGGCCAAGCCTGGCGATGACGGCGGCGGCGGCCGTGCCCTCGGGGCAGACCCAAGGCGGACTGGTATTGCAACGGTGAGAGAAAGATCAAACCCGGGTAGATTGGTTGAGACGCTTGCCCTCTCCTCAGCCTCTGCCAAACTACCGGAAATCTCTGTTCGGAGGACGCCCCATGACCCTGGTCGCATCGGCCGAGACCGCCCGCGCCAGCCGCCGCCGAGGCTCCGCCCCGGACGGCGTCACGTTCTGGCACACGCTCTACCTGGGCACCACGCGCTACAACATGGCCCCCGGCACGCCCGACCCGGCGCCTGACGCCCTGTTCCCGATGGCGTTCCTGGTCGAGCAGGACCCCGGCAGCACCGCCAACGCGCATTACCATCGGCAGGACCAGTTCCAGCTTGTCGTCGGCGGCCGGGGCACCCTCGGCCTGCACGAGGTGCGTCCGCTGACCGTCCATTTCACCGGCGCCCACACCGCCTACGGCCCCATCCGGGCGGACGCGGATCAGGGCGTCTGGTACTTCACCCAGCGCAACGGCTTCGACCCCGGCGCGCGCTTCATGACGATGCCGGAGAACCGGGTGGCCCTGCGGTCGGTCCCCGGCCGGCGGCATCGCGAGGCGGTCGCCGGCCCGCTCAGCGCGGCGGCTTCGCCGTTCGAGACCCTGCTCGGGCCGGAACCCGACGGCATGGCGGCGTGGCGCTATATGCGCAAACCGGGCGAGGGCGTCACCGGGCCCGATCCGGGGATCAGCCGGGGCCAGTATTGGGTGGTGACCGCGGGCAGCCTGACGCGGGACGGGACCTGCCTGCCAGACCTGTCCTGCGCCTTCGTCTACCCGGACGACGAACCGTTCTACGCCGAAGCCGGCCCGGACGGCGCGGAGGTCATCGCCATGCAGTTCCCCCGGCGATGAAACAGATCCGCCTCAACGCGTTCGACATGAACTGCGTCGGGCACCAGTCGCCCGGCCTGTGGACGCATCCGGACGACCGCGCCGACAGCTACAATACGCTGGAGTATTGGACCGGTCTGGCCCGCATCCTGGAACGCGGCAAGTTCGACGCGCTGTTCCTGGCCGACGTGCTGGGGATTTATGACGTCTACAACGGCTCTCCCCGCACCGCGCTGGAGAACGCCGTGCAGGTCCCGGTGAACGATCCGCTGATGCCGATCTCGGCGATGGCGCTGGTGACGGAGCATCTCGGTTTCGGCGTCACCTGCGCATTGTCGTACGAACACCCCTACCCGTTCGCCCGCCGCATGAGCACGCTGGATCACCTGACCAAGGGCCGCATCGGCTGGAACATCGTCACCGGCTACCTCGAGAGCGCCGCCCGCGGCATGGGGCTGCCGCGGCAGGTCGGGCATGACGATCGTTACGATGTCGCCGAGGACTACATGCAGGCCGTCTACAAGCTGTGGGAGGCAAGCTGGGACGACGGCGCGGTGCTGCGCGACCGCGCCGCGCGCCGCTTCGCCGATGCCGACAAGATCCACCGCATCCGCCACGAGGGTCCGCATTTCTCGGTGGATGCGATCCACCTGTGCGAGCCGTCGCCGCAGCGCACACCCGTGCTGTTTCAGGCCGGCGCCTCCACCCGCGGTCGCGCCTTCGCCGCGCGCCACGCCGAATGCGTGTTCATCAACGGGCCGTCAAAAAAGGTCGTTGGCGGCATCGCCGCCGATTTGCGCCGCCGCGCCGCCGAGGCCGGCCGCGATCCGGCCGATCTGGTGATTTTGACGATGATGACGGTGATCACCGATACCACCGCGCAGGCGGCGCGGAACAAGTACCGGGACTACCTCGGCTATGTGTCGCAGGAAGGCGCGCTGGCGCTGATGTCCGGTTGGACCGGCCTCGATTTCGGCGCGATGCGGGCCAATGAGGTGGTGCGTTTCAGCGACAAGGCCAACGCCATGACCTCGGCGCTGGAGGCGTTCACCACCGCGGACCCGGACCGCACCTGGACCGTTGGCGAAATAGCCCGCCACGCCGCCATCGGCGGCCGCAGCCCGGTGCTCATCGGCTCCGGTGCCGAAATAGCCGAGGAACTGCGGGGCTGGGTGGAGGATACCGGCGTCGATGGTTTCAATCTCGCCTATACGCTGACGCCCGTCAGCTTCGCGGATGTCGCCGACCTCGTGGTACCGGAACTGCAAACCCGCGGGCTTTACAAACGCGACTACGCCCCCGGCACGCTGCGGGACAAACTGTTCGGGCAAGGACCGCGCCTGCCCGCGAGCCATCCCGGGGCGGCGGTTCGGCGCGGGTGACGCTTGCCCGGCGGCGCGGTTGGACGCATAGACGCGGCGACCAGCGCGGACGGACAGAATGATGATTGCAGCAAGACGATTCCTTTTTGCCGCGGGCTGCTTCGGCATCGTGGCGGCGGCCGATGGCGCGCTCGCACAGCCGATGCCGGCACCGCCGACGGACAGCAACATAAGCCTCAGCGCGCCCGGGCTATTGCTCAAGAAGCCGCCGCCCGGACTGCCGCCGGTCAAGCCGCAACTGCTGGTCTGGCCTCGGCTCGATGCTGGCGCGGTGCTGTGCCGCAGCGAGGACGATCTCGACCGCCTCGCCGCCCGCCGCCGCGGCGACCCCGTGGACGGGCCGATCGACTGCCAGATCGTGCGTGTCGCGACCGGGGTCACGATCGTTCAGCGAATCAGCCCCGGGAAGACCGAGGTCAGGACGAACGATCCGCGGGCCGGCGGATCGGGCTGGACCGATGTCTGGCTGCCGGACAAGGCGCCCCCGCGGGCAACCTCCGCGTCGCGATAGGGCGAAGCTGTCGTCAGTCCTCGTTCAGGCCGAGGGTCAGATCGGCCACGCCGGCCGGATCCTCCAGCGCAGCCAGCCGGCCGGCGGCCAGCCAGGCGAAGCGCTCCAGCAGCGCCTTGCGCCGGGCGGGGGGCAGACGCACGCATAGCGGTTCTCGCAGCACCTCGGCCTGCAATCCGGCGCAGACGATCAGTCCGACCTCGGGCGGCAGGATTTCCCGCGGGAAATCGGTGTCCACGGCGAAGAAGAACTGGTCGCAGAACGGCTGGTAGTCCGTCCACTTGCTGTCCGCCATGTAGTCGCGCAGACCCGACTTCACCTCGATGCAGACAAACAGGCCGCCGGGCTGCAACGCCAGGATGTCGGCGCGCCGCGCGTTCGCCAGCCTGACCTCGTGCAGCGGCGCCCAGCCCGATCGCAGGCATAGCCGCGCGGCGGCCCGGCGGACCAGGGCGGTGCGTTCCGGAAAGCCGATGGCGTCCGTCAGGCCGGACGCCGTGCCCATGTCAGAAGGCCTCGGACAGGCGCTGCATGTCTTCCAGCGCCTCGGCGAACTCCGTCATGAACCCGGTGACGACCTGGCGGCAGCTCGGCACGCTGTCCACCAGCCCGACGCCCTGGCCGACGAAATAGGTGACCAGCTCCCGCGCCCGCGGGTTGCCCGCCTCGGCGGCGCGGGTGACCCGGGTCATCGCCGGCTCGCTGAGCATGCCCTGCAGCGGCATGGGCAACGGTCCGGGACTGCCGGCGCCCTCCCACGCGTCGGTCCAGGCGGAGCGCAACTGCCGCGCCGGCTTGCCGGTCCGGCCGCGCGAGCGAATTGTGTCGCGCGACCGTGCCGCGATCATCTTCTCGCGGAACACAGGCGAGGTCTCCGCCTCCGTGGTCGCAAGCCAGACCGAACCGGTCCAGGCGCCGGCCGCGCCCATGGCCATGCAGGCCGCAATCTGCCGTCCGGTCATGATGCCTCCGGCGGCGAGCACCGGAACTTTGCCCTGCACCGCGCGCAGCACTTCCGGCACCAGCACCAGCGTGGAAACCTCGCCGCAATGGCCGCCAGCTTCGCCGCCCTGGGCGACGATGATGTCCACGCCGGCCTCGACCTGACGCAGCGCATGCTCGCGGGCGCCGACGAGCGCGGCGCAGGGGATACCGTGGTGCCGGGCGCGCGCCAGCATCGACGCGGGCGGCACACCGAGGGCGTTGGCGATCAGCCGGATCGGGTGGCGGAAGGCGACGTCCATCAGCTTCTCGGCGGTCTCGAACTGGTACGCCGGCGGCCGATCGGCGGCCTCGCGGGGGTCGGTGCCGCGGGTCGGATCGACGTCGTGGCGGCGCAGCAGGTCATGCACGAAGGCTCGGTGGGCATCCGGTATGCGGGCCGCCAGATCGGCTTGCGTCGCGCCGGCTTCGGTGCGGACCGCCAGGTTCTCCGGCACCAGCAGATCGACGCCGTAGGGCTTGCCGCCGGTGTTGGCGTCGATCCAGGCGAGTTCGGTCTCGAGCTGCCCGGGCGTTGTGCCCGCGGCGCCGAACACCCCGAAGCCGCCGGCCCGGCTGACAGCGGCGACCACATCGCGGCAATGGCTGAAGGCGAGCAGGGGAAAGTCGATACCAAGCATCCGGCAGAGCGGGGTTTGCATCGCGCATCTCCTATTGACTGGAGGTGTGACGGAAGCAGGTCGTCAGGTGATCGTCTACCATGCCGGTCGCCTGCATGAACGCGTAGCAGATGGTCGAACCGACAAAGCGAAAGCCGGCCCGCTTCAACGCCTTGCTCATGGCATCGGACAGCCGCGTCGTCGCCGGCACCTGCGCGCGATCCCTCCAGGCGTTGCGAACCGGTGTGTGGTTGACGAACGACCAGAGATAGCGGTCGAGGCTATCATCCACAGCCAGGGCGGCGCGGGCGTTGTCGCGGACGGAGAAAATCTTCAGGCGGTTGCGGATCAGCGGCGAGCCGGTCAGCAGCTTTTCCAGGTCCGCATCCGCCATCTGGGCCACGCGCGCGATGTCGAAACCGTGATAGGCGGCGCGATAGGCGTCCCGGCGCACCAGGACGGTGCGCCAGGACAGGCCGGCCTGGGCGCCTTCGAGGGTGAGCAGTTCGAACAGTCCAGCGTCGTCATGCAGCGGGACGCCCCATTCGGTGTCATGGTACGCCTGCATTCGGGCGTCCGCGGTTTCCGCCCAATGGCAGCGCGACAGCGTCACGGTGCGGGTTCCGCGGTGCGGCGGGCGGCCTCGCCGAGATGGGTTTGCCGGGCCAGGCGCGGCCCGCTGGCGATTGCCAATGTGGCGTCGATGTCGGCGAGGCTTTCGTTCAGGCGTTCCGGCGGCGAGCCGCCGGCCGCGCCGCGGATGCGCGACACGATGTCGATTGCGAGGACGCGCAGCCCCACCAGCGTGGCGTCGCCGGTCTTCAGGCGCCCTGCATCGAGCGACGCGACGACGGACTCGGCCCCCGCCGCGAACACGGCGGCCAGAGCGGCGATGGCGCCCAGATCGCCGACGGGAGCCGCCGCGATGCCTGCCAGCAAGCCGATAGCGTGGCGCAGCGCGCCGAGCGTGGCGAAGGTGCCGGCGGCGTCCTCGATGTCGCGGAATGGCAGTGCCATACGTTCGTAGGCCGATCCCGGGGCGCCAAGGAGGGCGCTGGCAGGGACGACGCAGGCGTCGAGAGTGAGCAGGCAGTGCTGCGAAGGCCGCAGGGCGTGGAAGCCGGGCATCGCCTCGATCGTCATGCCCGGCGTGCCGCTCGGCACGATGAAGGCGCTGTAGCGCTTGCGGCCCGCCTCCTGGCCAGTGATGGCGAAGACGATGATCGCTTCGGCGGAGGGTCCGTTGGTGACCCAGGCTTTGCGGCCGGTGATGCGATAGCCGGCCTCGACCGCGTCCGCCCGGGTCGTCAGCAGCTTGGGATGCGCGCCGACTTTCGGCTCCGAGATCGCGACGGCCAAGGCGTGGCCGAGCCATGCGGCGCGCTGCGCCTCGGTGCCAAAGCTCAGGAAGTGCCGTCCGATCAGTTGCCGGCCGCCCCAGACGCTGGCGAGGCCCGGGAGTCCGGTCCGCTGCACCAGCGACGCTTCGCCGCGGGCGATGGTGGCGTAGTCAGGCGCGGGCTCCGGCAGGGCCGGCTGCGGTCCGGCCGCCGGCTCGGTGAAGCGGGCCAGCCACGCGTCGATTGGGTCCGGGATGGTGGGCACCGGCACATCTTTGCCGTGCCGCGCGCGCCCGGTCCAGACCCGGCCGGCTACCGCCGCCGGCGCCGCATGTTTGCCATCATCCGCAGCACCGGGATCGCCATCTGCGTCACGCTGAGCGTGTTGGTGATGCCCTGGATCGCCTTGCGGCGAACATCAAGGGCCTCGACCTCGACCCGGCTCGGGCGCGAGCGGCTGGCGAGCAGCCCGAGGATCACCGCGACCAGCAGATCCGCCCCGCCCATGATGCCGGCGGTGGCGAGATAGCTCTGGTTCAGGGCAGTGCGGATTTCATACCATGCGGCGACATGCCCGAAGACAATGGCGCCGAGGACGAAGAGCAGCGCCACCACGGCCAGCACCACCCGGGTGGCGATCCGGGTGAGCAAGCCGCGCAGACGGACGCCCTCGGCCTCCGCCGCGATTTGGGCAAGCCGGACGGGTCGCATCGGATCAGCGCATCACGCGGCCGATGATCCAGCCGACGGTGGCGGCGACCAGCAGCGCGATCAGCGGCTGCTCCCTGACCTGGCCGGAGACGACGCGGGCCTGGTCGCGGACGGCGCCGGACGCGGTGTGGGCGGCGCTTTCCGCGCGGCCGGCGAGATCGGACATCGCGGGGGTGACGCGGTCGCGCATCAGCGCCTCGACCTGGTCGCGCAGGCGGGCGATCTGGGCCTGGGCGTCGTCGAGCTTGTTGCGGGTGTCGTTGGTGAACGCCATGGCGGTTCTCCTTCAGTGGTCGGTTGGCCGTGAAACGAGAGGTAAGGCGGTCGCGTTGCATAACGAACGCCGTGTGGCAGCACCCTTTCGCGAGCGTGTAAAGTAGGGGTGGCGGTTGCCGCCGCGGCGGCGGGCTTCTATGCTGGCGAAATGATCCGACCCGACAACCACCCGGCATGATCGAGGCGTTCATCGCTCGCTGGCAAGGCCAGGAGGGCGGCCAGGAGCGGGCCAACTACGCGCTGTTCCTGACGGAACTGTGCGACGTGATCGGCGTGAAGCGTCCGCAGCCGGCCGCCGCGGGGTCGGAGGACAACGACTACGTGTTCGAACGCGCGGTGCAGCGGCATGCCGCCGACGGGTCACACGGGCTTGGCCGCATCGACCTCTACAAGCGTGGCTGCTTCGTGCTGGAGGCGAAGCAGTCGCGCCAGGCGGGCGGGGCACCGCCGACGACGCTCAGAAACAAAGCATCCGCGCCATCGCCGAAGACCTCGACGCCCACCGCAAGCGCGTGTTGACAGAACATCCCCACCTCACCCTGACCGGCCTCTACAACGTGCTGGAAAAGCTCCGCGCCGGCACCGCCCCCGCCGCCCTGGAGGCAGCCGATCGGCGGATCTTCGACGACGGCCTGGTGCTGATCCTGAAGGAATACCACGACGCGCTGGATGCAGCCGTTGCCGCCGCTTACGGCTGGCCGGCCGATCTCGGCGACACCGAGATCCTGGCGCGCCTCGTGGCACTCAATCAGGAGCGCATCAGGGAGGAAGCCGCCGGCCAGGTCCGCTGGCTCCGTCCCGACTACCAAATCCCCCGCTTCGGCAGCGCCAGGGACAAGCTCGACCTGGCGGGCGGCGCGACGCACCAGCCCCCCGCCGAGGCCACCAGCGGCCCGAAGCCCGCATTCCCGAGCGACGCGCTGGAGCAGACCGCCGCCGTGCTGTCGGTGCTGTCCCGTGTCGCCGAGCCGGCCAGCGCCACCGCCCTCGCCGTGCGCTTCCGCCAGGGCCGCCGCCTGCTGCCGCAGATTGAGGCCGTGCTCGCCGCCCTGGTCCGCGTCGGCGGCCTGGTCACCAGCCCCGACGGCGGCCGCAGCTTCCTGCCGCGCCGGGTGGCGTGACGGAGGTCCCCTTCGGCGCGGCAGGACGCGGGCGCCCACCCGGGTCATGGCGCACTCTTATCCGGCGGAGCCAACGCCCGGAGCGCGGCATGAAGTTGTGCGATCAATTCCAACGCGTCGCGTAGTTCATCGCTGTCCGGCTCCGGCTCCGGCAGATTTTCTGACGGGTAGCGAAAGGCGACGGCCCACGTGGTCCACGCTTCCATCGCCATCAGCAAGGATCTGAGCTCGGGGAATCCCGACACCACAAGATCGCCAAGCACGCTCAGGTCGTGGGTCTTGCGAAAGTCGGTTTCGGCCAGCACGAGAAACCCCTTGAGCAATTTCTCGGATGCCTGCTGGCAATGATAAGCCGCACCGCCGAGCGCGGGCGGATCGAGTGTAATGCAACTTCGGGCGATCCTCCCATCGTCTTCAGCGTGGTGAATCCACCCTTCCACCCGGCGCCAACGAGTAGTGAGGTTCAGGGTCGCTCGTAGACTATGACACCATCCAGAACGGCTGCCCTGGACAGGGTGCCGGCGATGGCGGCGTTTTCGCGGAAGGTGCTTTCGCGCACCGGGATGACATCCGCCGGTTGTCGATACGCTCGGCGCGCCTCGTACCCGGCCCTCAATGTAAGCCGATCGGCCGGCGTGTCGTCGTCCACCACGACAAGAAGATCGATGTCGCTGTCCAGGCCTGCCAGCCCGCGCGCCGCCGAGCCGAACAGAATGACCCGCCGCGGATTGAAATAGGCGACAACCGGATCAAGCAGTGCCGCCGGTACCAGCCCACAGGCGTTAGGCCCGGATACATCAGGCACCCCGTCCATGATGGGCCTCCGATGATAAGCCCTCAGTCCGGGACATCGCCAGCGGATTAACCTTTCCGAGGCTGTCGATCCAAGCCTTCACTTCGGAAGATGGGATTAGCAGTCCGGCATCAGCCTCGGCCTCGACGATCAACCGGGCTTCCAGGTCCAAATTCCGCCGTCGCCGGCCATCAGCATCCGGTGATCCGTCCATGACACCACTCCGTTGGCACCTGAAAATAGGGCATGGCGCCGCCCCATGCCAAGCGCAAACCGGCCTGCCGCGCCGCCCGCGCCCTGCCCGCGTGACAGACACGCGTCCATGCGCTACCTGCAACCCTCTTTTGCGACACTCCCGGGATACATCTGAACCCCATGGCCAGCAGCAACGACATCCGCGCCGCCTTCCTGGACTACTTCGCCCGCCACGGCCACACGCCGGTGGCCAGCTCGCCGCTGGTACCGCGCAACGACCCGACGCTGATGTTCACCAACGCCGGGATGGTGCAGTTTAAGAATGTCTTCACCGGGCAGGAGAAGCGGCCCTACGTGCGCGCCACCACGTCGCAGAAATGCGTCCGCGCCGGGGGCAAGCACAACGACCTGGATAACGTCGGCTACACCGCGCGGCATCACACCTTCTTCGAGATGCTGGGGAATTTCAGCTTCGGCGACTACTTCAAGGACCTCGCCATCCCCTACGCCTGGGACCTGGTGACCAAGGACTATGGCCTGCCGAAGGACCGCCTGCTGGTCACCGTCTTCTCCGAGGACGACGATGCCGCCGCGATCTGGAAGAAGGTCGCGGGCCTGCCGGACGACCGCATCATCCGCATCCCGACCTCGGACAATTTCTGGCGCATGGGCGATACCGGCCCGTGCGGCCCGTGCAGCGAGATCTTCTACGACCACGGCCACCACATCACGGGCGGCCCGCCCGGCAGCCCCGGCGAGGACGGCGACCGGTTCATCGAGATCTGGAACCTCGTGTTCATGCAGTACGAGGAAGGCCCGCCCGGCGTCCGCACACCGCTGCCGCACCCGTCGATCGACACCGGCATGGGGCTGGAGCGCATCGCCGCGATCCTGCAAGGCAAGCACGACAACTACGACATCGACATCTTCCGCGCGATCATCCTGGCCAGCGCCGAGGCCACCGGGCAGGACCCGGACGGCGCGTTCAAGGTCAGCCACCGGGTGATCGCCGATCACCTGAGAAGTTGCTCGTTCCTGATGGCGGACGGGGTGCTGCCATCGAACGAGGGCCGCGGCTACGTCCTCCGCCGCATCATGCGCCGCGCCATGCGCCACGCCACCATGCTCGGCGCCAAGGAGCCGCTGATGCACCGCCTGGTGCCGGCGCTGATCCGCCAGATGGGGGCCGCGTATCCCGAACTCGGCCGCGCCGAGGGGCTGATCGAGGAAACGCTGCTGCTGGAGGAAACCCGCTTCAAGACCCTGCTCGACCGCGGCCTGAACCTGCTGGCGGACGAGACCGGGCGCCTCGGCGAGCACGAGGCCCTGCCCGGCCCCGTCGCGTTCAAGCTGTATGACACCTACGGCTTCCCGATCGACCTGACGCAGGACGCGCTGCGTGAGCAAGGCCGCGGCGTGGACATGATCGGGTTCGAGGCGTCGATGCAGGAGCAGCGCACCCGCGCCCGCGCCGCCTGGGCCGGCTCGGGCGATGCCGCGACCGAGAAGGTGTGGTTCGAGATCAAGGAGAAAGCCGGCGCGTCGGAGTTCCTCGGCTACGCCACGGAAAGCGCCGAGGGCGAGATCCTGGCCGTCGTCGTGGATGGTGCGTTGGCGGCGGCGGCCCCGGCCGGAACGACTGTCGCGGTCGTCTTGAACCAGACCCCGTTCTACGGCGAAAGCGGCGGACAGGTCGGCGATACCGGCCTGATCTCCGGGCCGGACGGGCTGGTGATCCGGGTAACCGATACGCAGAAGAAGCTGGGCGACCTTTTCGTGCACCTCGGGCGGGTCGAGGCGGGCGAGGCCCGGACCGGCACGCCCGTGGTTGCCACGGTGGATCATGAGCGGCGCACGCGCATTCGCGCGCACCACTCCGCCACGCACCTGCTGCATGAGGCGCTGCGCCGCAAGCTCGGCACCCACGTGCAGCAGAAGGGCAGCTTGAACGCCCCGGATCGGCTGCGCTTTGACGTCTCCCAGCCGCGGCCGATCACGGCGGACGAGTTGCATTGGGTGGAGGCGGAGGTGAATGCGCGCATCCGCGAGAACTCCGAGGTGACCACCCGGCTGATGACGCCGGAAGCGGCGGTGGAGCACGGCGCAATGGCGCTGTTCGGGGAGAAATACGGCGACGAGGTGCGCGTGGTCGCGATGGGCGAACCGGACGGCAACAAGCCGGCCTGGTCGATCGAACTCTGCGGCGGCACGCATGTGCGGCGGACGGGCGACATCGGCTACTTCCGCATCGTCGGCGAGGCGGCGGTCGCCGCCGGGGTGCGGCGGATCGAGGCGGTGACCGGTGCTTCAGCGGAAAGCGCGGTAGCCGAGATCCAGGCTCGGTTGAACGACGCGGCGGGCGCGCTGCGGGCGGCTCCGGCCGAGGTTCCGGACCGTATCGCCACGCTGCAGGAGGATCGGCGGAAACTGCAGGCTCAGGTGGCGGAACTGCAGAAGAAGCTGGCGACCGGCGGCGGCGCGGCGGCGGCGGAAACGGTGAACGGGGTGACGCTGACGGCGCGGAATTTGGGCGAGGTGCCGGCGAGGGACCTAAAGGGGCTGGCGGACGCCATCGGCAAGCAGCAAGGCTCCGGCGTCGTGGCGCTGGTATCGACGGCGGAGGGCAAGGCCTCGATCGTCGTCGCGGTGTCGGCGGACCTGACCGGGCGGATCAGCGCGGTCGATCTGGTGCGCGCGGCCTCGGCGGCTGTCGGCGGCAAGGGGGGCGGCGGGCGGCCGGATTTGGCTCAGGCCGGCGGACCGGATGGAGCGAAGGCGGATGAGGCGTTGGCGGCGGTGCGGGTCGCGATCTCGCATGCCGCCCCCGGGGTTTAAGGAGAACCGGCCGGGCCGATACGTCGGCAGCCGGGGCGAATCACCCGTCGTCGTTGAATCACCCCGGGACTCGTCGGACCCTCAGGGCCTGAGGCCAGTGCGGGCCATCCCCGCTGGCGCCTGGCGTGTAAGCTGGCCCGGCCGGGCACGAACGAGTTCTTTACGAGCCGTACTAAGGCGACGCCCAAGAACAAGCGAATCCGGAGGTCCGTCCCCCTTCCGTCATGGCCCGGACAAGCCGGCCATGACGTATTAGGAAGCCGTGTCCCTGAAGCGGTAATTTTTGGCCTAATCAAGGTCGATGCGTCGATAGGCTGCGCGAAACAATTTTTTGCCGTCCGGGCCAAAGTGCATCGCGGTGAGAAAATCATCGATACAGTAGGACGGCAGTGCTGTGCGGATTCGGGCAAGGAGGTCACGTCCTTCCTCAATGCGCCCGGCCATCGCCAGAGAGAAAGCCGCGATCGCCTGCACCTGAGCGTGCGCGTTCGGACGGGCCGCGGCTTTCACGCCCCAGTCGGCGGCCTCCTCGAACCGCCCGGCCCGCACGAGGGCCATAGCCCGCGCGCCGAGCATTGCAAACAGCAGCGGATCGAACGGGCTCAACTGACGCGAATGATCGGCGAACGAGATCGCTGCCGCTGGATCGCCGGTCTGGGCATGCACGAAAGCGAGCGTGTAGTGCCCGAACGCGAAATTGGGACTGATCTGCACGGCTTGAATCAATTCGTCAATTGATTGGTCATGATGACCTCGTAACCAAAGCGCCCGGCCGAAGGCGAGATGCGCGGTGGCATCGCGATCGTCGGCCGTCAGGCTTTGCCCGGCGTAGCCGTAGGCCAGTTCCGCCGCGCCGTCGCGCTTCGCCCAGCCCTGGAAACCGCTCTGGAAATGGGTGAAGGACAGTCCGGCATAGGCGCGCGCGAAACCGGGGTCGAGCCGCACCGCCATTTCGAAAAAATGCTGGGCCTGCTCGTTGTCGGTCTTGTTGAATCGATACATGTGCCACAGGCCGCGATGATGCGCCTGCCACGCATCGAGCGAATTGGGCGGCTTCGATAGCGCTCGCCTGACTTCATTCGTTTCGATCTCGGCGGCAATCGATGCGACAATTCTGTCCGTGATCTCATCCAGCACGAGAAACGCGTCATCCAGAGCACGATCGAAACGGTCGGCCCAAACGATCCGGGCGGTGCGGGTTTCGGCCAGCTCGGTCGTTACGCTCAGCCGCTTGCCGCGCAACCGCACGGAGCCTCCCGCGATGTAGTCGATGTTCAGCATCCGGGCGGCCTCTTCCGGACCGATCTGACGGTCATGCAAGGCGAACACTGTCCCCTGGGCGATCACGAACAGGCTTCGCATTTTGGCGAGCCGCGTGATCACGTCGTGTGCCAGGGCGTCGGCCACGCCGCCGCGGACACCGGCTATCGCAGAGCGATCGGTGAACGGCATCACCGCGATGGAGGCACGGCGCGGCGATGCTGGGACAACCTCTCCAGGGACGGCGGCCGCCCCGCTCACGAACCGATCGGCCTGCGCTCTTGCGCCGCGCCATGCGTCGCGAATGGGCGCGCAATCGAGGCCTTCCGACTGGAACAGCCGGATCGTTGCGGCGACGTGCTCCTCGCCTTCGCGAAGTTTCCCGTTCCGGGCGAGAACGTTCAGAAGACGCTGGTGCGCACGCCGATCGAACGGGGCAAGCGTGAGCCACTGCTCCAGGTAGCCGTTGCTATCGGCATCCGGAGCGCTTTCAACCAAATGCTCCAGCAACGCGATTTGCCAGCCACGGAACCGGCGGCGCTGGGCGGTGAGCCAGCCAGTGAAGCCGGGGCTGCGGTCGATCTCAAGCCCGTCGAGAAAGTCACCGCGGAATAACGCAACCAACGTCCGCAGCCGCTCCGCGGGAAGCGAGTCGATGCGCTGCGCCGCTCGCGCAATCTCGATCGCATCGACGTAACAATCAGTCAGGTCGAGCCGCGCGGTATCCGCCCTAGTCTCAATGCGATGTCGATCCGTATCGTCCAGCAAAGCCCTGACCTTGCTGAGGCACCAGCGCAGTTCGCCACGCGGGTCGTTGGGAAGTTCCCAGAGCAGTTCACATAACTGGCTCCTTGGCACAGCTTGCGGCGCAACCGACAGATAGCCGATCAGCGCGCGCACCTTACGGGACGATGGCAACGCCAGGTCGACGTCGTGGCGGCGGATTGTCAGCGGGCCGAGCAACCGCACCTCCACCGAAGCAGGGCTTCGGTTCAGCGGGGCGGATTCCACGGACATTTCCACGCCGTCTACCACGCTCGCCTCCACGGTAAGCCGCTACGCCTGTAACCGGCGGTCGTGCTGCCGGTAATGCCGGAGCCGGCCGCTTTTGAAGCGCCTGCGTGGAAAACGGGCGCAGGGCCAACAACCAAACGGAGGAATATTATGGATATCCATACTGCCATGCCGAGTCAAAATCCTTCAACGTTTCAACCCGACTTCAAGGCCATCAAGACCCGCCAACACGGCGCCTGGTCAGCCGGCGATTATGCTGTCATTGGCACGACCTTACAGATCGTCGGCGAAGAACTCTGTGAAGCGCTTGACATCCGCGCGGGCCAAAAGGTGCTCGACGTAGCCGCCGGAAACGGCAACGCGGCCTTGGCCGCCGCGCGGCGCTGGTGCGATGTGACCGCGACCGACTACGTGCCCGCACTGCTCGACCGCGCTCGCGAGCGCGCCGCGGCCGATCGGCTGAGTATTGCGTTCCGCGAGGCGGACGCCGAGGCGCTGCCGTTTTCGGATGAAAGCTTTGATGTGGTGCTGTCCACCTACGGGGTGATGTTTACGCCGGACCAGGACCGGGCTGCCGCGGAACTGCTGCGCGTCTGCAAGCCGGGCGGCAAGATCGGCTTGGCCACCTGGACACCCGAAGGATTCATCGGCCAGTTGTTCAAGACGATTGGACAACACGTGCCGCCGCCCGCCGGGGTCCGGTCGCCGGCGCTGTGGGGAACCGAGTCTCGGCTTGTGGACATGTTCGCGCGGTCCGGGGCTTCGATTTTTGTAACGAAACGGAATTTCGTGTTCCGCTACCGCTCGCCCGCGCATTGGCTGGAGATCTTCAAGACGTACTACGGGCCGATGCTGAAAGCCTTTGCCGCGCTGAGCGCGCCCGCGCAGGCGGTGCTTGAAGGGGATCTGACCAATCTGATCGGACGGTTTAACCGTTCTGGCGATGGTACGATGGTGGTGCCGGGCGAATACCTCGAGGTGGTTGTTTTATGCAATTGATGGGTGAGGATGCGCGCGGTCCGCGCGCGCATCCTGCTATCCCAGCATCGACCCCGTCTCGATGAATCGCTGGTGCCAGGACAGTGCCTCCCCGCACAGCGAAGGCGCATGCTGCCCGTATGAATGCTCTTTCGCCCGCCGCACATAATCATTCAGCGCCGGCCGGAAATTCGGATGCGCGCAATTCTCGATGATCACCTTCGATCGTTGCTTTGGCGACAATCCCCGCAGATCCGCCAGCCCCTGCTCCGTCACGATCACCTGCACGTCCTGCATGATATGATCCACATGACTCGCCTGCGGCACGATCGCGGAAATCGTGCCCGCCTTGGCCACGGACGGAGTCATGAAAATCGAAACATACGCGTTGCGCGCAAAATCGCCCGACCCGCCGATGCCGTTCTGTATGCGCGATCCCATTACATGGGTGGAATTCACGTTGCCGTAGATGTCCGCCTCGATCAGCCCGTTCATCGCCAGGCAGCCGAGCCGCCGGATCACTTCCGGATGGTTGCTGATCTCCTGCTGCCGCAGGATCATCTTGTCGCGGAAACGGTCCATGTCATCATTCAGCGCCGCCGCTGCCGTGGGACTGAGCGAGAACGCCGTCGCCGACGCCATCCGCAGCTTGCCGCACGCGAGCAGGTCCAGCATGCCGTCCTGGATCACCTCGGTATAAGCCGTCATATTCTCGAACGGGCCGCGCACCAGCTCGCTCAGCACCGCATTGGCAATGTTGCCGACACCGGACTGCAGCGGCAGCAACGAAGCGGGCAGACGGTTCTTGGCGACCTCGTGCCGGAAGAACTCCAGCAGGTGACCGGCAATGGCGACCGCCATGGCGTCGGGCGGCGAGAACGGAAGATTGCGGTCGGGCGCGCTGGTTTCCACGACGGCCACGACCTTTTCGGGGTCGCAGCGGAAACACGGCTGGCCGATGCGGTCATCCGGACGCACGATCGGTATCGGCGTGCGGTTCGGCGGCAAGGCGGTGCCGTAATAGATGTCGTGCATCCCCTCCAGCGCCGCATTCTGCCAGGAATTGACTTCCAGGATCACTGACTTCGCACGATCCAGCCACGTCTTGTTGTTGCCGACGGAGGATGACGGGATCAGCGAGCCGTCCGGCCGGATGCCGCTGACCTCGACCACCGCGATGTCAAGCGGGCCGAGGAAGCCCTGCCACGCCAGCGGCGCGACCTGGCTCAGATGCATGTCGAAATATTCCACCTCGCCACGATTGATCTGATCGCGGACGAGGGGATCGGAGTTGTATGGCAGACGGAATTCGATGGCGTTGACCTTGGCCAGTGCGCCATCGAGTTCGGGTCCGGTGGAAGCGCCCGTCCACACGCGGATCTGGAACGGCTTGCCGGCTGCCTGGGCGGCCTCGATCTGAACGGCAAGCGCCTGGGGGACCGCTTTCGGGTAACCCGAGCCGGTGAAGCCGCTCATGCCGACGGTGCTGCCCGAGGTGATGAAGGACGCGGCGCGGTCCGCGCTCATGATCTTGGAGCGCAACCTGTTGCAAGCGATACGCATTTAGCCGATCAACCCCCGGGCAGTGTGCGGTGGCGTAGGTCTATGGCACTGCACCGCGACGCGGGGTTGATCCAGATCAAGCCGTCGGCGCAATACTTTAGGCGAGATGCCCGATATCCACCTCGACGATACCCTGCGAAAGCTGCGCCAACGGAATAACAGCCGGCTGGTTGAAGCCCCAGGGGTTCAGCAGTTGCACCGCCGGCGCGCCGCCCACCGAGGTGGCGCCCTCCAGCATGTAGGCGTGGTCGCTGACCAGGTTGAACGGCAGGCCGGCCGAGCTGGCCGTGTCCATGGTGACCAGGTCGCCCGCCGCCAGGACGCTGTCGAGTTCGCTGAGCGTGAAAGCGGCCGGCGACATCCAGGTCGCGGCCTTGCCGGTCAGCTCCTCGGTGGCGATCACCGGACTGCCGCCGCCGGCGATGGCGGTGTAGCCGCCATCCAGCGTGGCGAACGCCTTCTCCAGCACCTGCGGCCAGATTTCCTTCTGGTTGCCGACAACGTCCTGAGTCGCACCGTTGTTGACCGAGTTGCTCGGAAAGCTGTTCGTCACGGTAACGCCGATCGGCGTGAACGAGGTCGTGCCGAAGGTGGGCAACTGACCGTCGGAGGCGGTGTAAAGCGTCACGGTCTCGGTACCGTTGGCGTTCGCATGGATCATCTGCGTGATTGAACTCGGATGGAACAGCGCCAGCTCGCCGATGGGCGAGAGGATGAAGCAGTCGCCGAGTTGTCCCTGGTTGATGTCGGCCACGCTGATGGCGGCGGTGTTGCCCGGCTCCTGCAGGTAAAGCGTATCCGCCGGTGTCGTGGAGTCGCCAGCCGTTGTTCCGGCGCCGGACCGATGAATGCCCCCGGCGTGGCCCGGACGCCCGTCCCGCGGATCAGGCAGGCGCGGACCTGCGGCGTATGCGAAGCCGGAATCGTCATGGATGGTCATGAGGAACCTCGTGAACAAATATAACCGCAGTCATGCACGCACTTGTTTCAGGTGATATTGAGCAGCAACTGGATTGGCGGGATAGCTGCGCAGTCACATGCTCGGACACGGCATGAATATTCGCGGATACTGCCTGCTTTCGTTGACCGGACCTAATTGAATTGGATGCCGAGAGGTGACGCAAGTCACAAGAAAGTTCCTGCACATGCCGAGACATGTCTGTCTGTCACGAGCGTAATATTTTGTCGCCGGATTGGGCCAACTTCGGCTCAAAGCCGATACTTTCCGTCGATGACACGTATTGAACTACGCGACCGCCGATGTCAGGGTATCGAGATTGTTACCGGCGGCGCTACGGCAGCATCGACAGCACAGCCTCGGCCGCGGCCTCCGACGGCGTCCCCGACGGCGGACGCAACATGGCCAACGCCTCGGCGCAGCCGCGCCGCTGCTGCTCCACCGCCGCCTGGTCGTTGAGCAAACGGTGCAGTTCGGCCGCGAGACGGTCGGGCCGGCTTTCGTATTGCAAAAGTTCCGGCACCACCGGGCGATCGAGCATAAGATTGAGGATCGAGGCGTACTTTATTTTGATCAGCCGCTTGGCGATCTGGTGGGACAGCGGGTTCACCCGGTAGGTCACCAGCATCGGCACGTTCGCCAGCGCCAGTTCCAAAGTGGACGTTCCGGACTTGGTCAACGCGACCGCCGAGGCGGCGAACGCATCGTGCTTGTCCTCCGCATCCCGCACCAGAATCGGGCGGATCGGCCAGGACGCGGCGCGTTGCCGGACGACCTCCTCGACCGGCCCCGCCAACGGGACGACCGGAACGAACCGGTCCGGCAAAAGCTTGATCGTTTCTTCCAGCACCGGGAGCAGCCGGGACACCTCGGTCTGCCGGCTACCCGGCATGATGGTAACGATCGTCTCCTCGGCGCCGATGGCATGGCGTTGGCGAAAGCGCCGCGCGTTGCCGGTATCGGCACCGCTTTCCAGCACCGGATGCCCGACGAACCGGGCGTGCAGATCATGGCGGGCGAAGAAGGCAGGCTCGAACGGCAACAGGCACAGCAATTCGTCCCAGAGGCCGGGATAATGCTTCACCCGGTTCTCCCGCCACGCCCAGACCTGGGGTGCCACGTAATGCGCCCGCCGCAGCGCTGTGGGCTGCAAGGCGCGCAGCACGCGGAACGTGAACCCGGGCGAGTTGATCGTTACCAGCACCTCCGGCGCGCGCGCCTGGATGTCAGATACCGCCCGCCTGATCAGCGTCCGGAGTTCGAAAATCTTCGGCAGGACCTCGAACAGCCCCATCAGCGCCAGCGGGCGGATCGGGAACAGGCTGGCCAGTCCCTGCTCCGCCATGGCGCTGCCGCCGATGCCGGCGAAGGCAATGTCGGGGCGCCGTGCCCGGATTGCGTGCATCAACCGCGCGCCCAGCACGTCGCCGCTCTGCTCGCCGGCGATCAGGTAGATCAGGGTCATCCGCGCGTCACGCCGAAACCCGTAACAGCCGATCGGCGGCCTCGGAGATGCCGTTGGCGCCAAACGGGTTGATGATCCGCATCGCGCCGAACGTCGTGCCGTCGCCGAGGTTCTCCGTCAGTATCGCCGAACATCCCGCTTCCTCCGCCGTCGCCACCAGCAATGCGTCCCAATACGATGCCCGCCCCGCCAGGACGTGGTCCAGCGCCACCCGGGCCGCGGCTTGCGTGGCACACACAGTGGGGAACATGTCCAGCCAGGCGCGCGCCATGTCCGCCGCGCTCTCCGGCGATACCAACCGCCCGCGGCAGCAGGCGGAGAAAAATTCGGAGACCGATTGAAGCGTCAGGCAGCTCGCGACAATGACCGCGCGCTCGATGATCTCGACCGCGAGCAGGTGGCGCAGCCCGGCGGATGCATCGACACTGCGGATCAGGATGCTTGTGTCGATCATGAACCGCTCACCGCTCATGCAGTGCGTCTCGATCGAACGGTTCGGACCCGAGCGCCCATCCCTGTTTCACGACATCGCGGAAATATGCGAGCGCCTGCCTCTGCCTTTCTGTCAGCACCCGGACGTTGGAGACAGGGCTGAGCCGGGCGACCGGCTTGCCGTTGCGGGTGATGATGAAATCCTCACCGGACTCGACGGCGCGGATGCAACTGGAGAATTGCTGGTTGGCGTCGCGAAGCGTGAGGGTCGTTGTCATTGGGGCAATGTAGCACAACAGGTGCTTCGTGCAAGCCGCCGCCGCAAGTCCCGCCAGGCCGAACGCGCTTGAATGCAACGCCGAATAACGACCGTTTCGGGGAGAAGGCCCTCTCCCCGTCATGGCCCGGCTCGTCCGGGCCAGCCCCGCCGCAGGGTGCCGCGACAGGTGGCCCGGACAAGCCGGGCGATGACCGGGGGGAGAAGTGAGGGCGGACGGACCGTCCGCTAAAGGTGCTCTTTCCCGGCATACGCCATGGTTCGGTCCGGCCGTGTCTCGGGCACCAAAAGCAGGACCGCGGTGAACGCCAGCATCCCGATCCCGGCTAAAGCGAAGAACGCAGTCCGCATGCCCTCCGCGTCGGCGATGCCGCCACCCATCGTCGTGCTGATCGCCGCCCCGGCATAGGCCGCGAGACCCAGGATGCCCATGCACAGGTTGAAGTGCGCCGAACCCAGCGTCAGGTCGGATGCCAGTAACGGCATCATGACGCCAAATACCGCCGCGCTGATCCCGCTGACAGCCTGCCCCGCCACCAGCGGCCACGCCCCCGGCAGTACCGCCAGCAGCACGCCGCGCAGCGGCAGCGCCCCCCATCCGATCAGCAGCATACGCTTGCGCCCGAACCGCTCGGCGGCGCGGCCGATGCGGGGAGACAGCGCGGCGACAACCAGTTGCGGCACGACGATGCAGGCCGCGATGATCAGGTTGGCGAAATCGCCCGCCCGCATCGTCACCGCGGCCCCCGCCAACGGCAGCATCGCCGCGTTGGAGATGTGGAACAGCGCCACGCATACCCCAATCACCAGCAACCGGCGGTCGGTCACCAGCCGCTTCAATCCGGCCCTGTCCCAGACCCGGCTCGTGGTCTGGCCGCGGGCGTGCGGCCCGGCGCCGATGGCCCACAGCGAGATCAAAGCCGGCACGCACAGCGCAGCGGTCAGCAGGAACACGAACCGCGTCGACAGGTAGGCACCGGTCGCGCCCATCACCGCCGCGGCCAGACCGTTGCCGATGGAGGCATAGCGGGCGTTGCGTCCCAGCCGCTCGCCCAGGCCGGCGTGCCCCGCCAGATGCAGGCTGATCGCGGCAATCGCCGGGGTGATGATGCAACTGGCAATCCCGTGCAGCATTTGCGCGACCAGCACCGGCAGACGGGTGGGCAGCATCGCCAGCAGCAAGGCGGCGATGATGACGCCGATCAACGCCCCGGATGCCGCGATGCGCTTGTTGCGCACGGCATCGACCAGGGCTCCGGCCGGAAGCTGGCTGATCAGCGAGGTGACGGTGCCGAGCGTCAGGGCAAAGCCGATCTCCACCTGGGTCCATTTGTGGGACGTCAGGTAGACCGCGACGAACGGACCGAACCCGGTCTGCACATCGGCGATGAAGAAATTGACGAGGTCGAGGGCGCGGTCGCCGCCCGGCCACGCCGGCAGGAAGCGCCGCGGCAACGCTCTAACGCGCCTGCGGCGAGGCGCCGGAGGGGGTCACAACCGGCGCCGCCTTGTCGGTATCGGTGTATTCCGGTGCGGCCTTGATCTGGTCGGGCGTCATCTCCAGCCCGATCAGATGCTTTCCGGCGGCGGGATTGAAGCGCAGCGCGCTCCAGTGCACCGCGACCTTGCGGGTGCCAACGCCCATGAAGCCGCCGAAATCGATCACCGCGGCTTGAGGCTGCCCGTTCGCGTCCACCAGCACGTCCACCAGGCGGCCGATATTCTTGCCGTCCGGACCGGTGACGCTGCGGCCGAGAATGGCTTCGGCATCCTCGGGAGCAACCTTCTGCACGGAGCTTGCCGGCGGCCGCGCGGCGGCGGGCGGCGCATCGTCCGCCCGCGCGGCGGAACATAACGACACCGCGACCAATGAGATGGTAACGACTCCCGAGCGTCGCATCGCCGCCTCCCGCAACCGGGGAAGCGTCGTCGCAACGCCGGGCGCGATCAAGTTAAAGCGGGATCACGTTCTGTTTGGCAACGAGACCGGCGTGGCCTTCCGCGATGACCTGAATGAAGCCAAAACGATGCCGCCGGCGATCATTGCAATGCCGGCGGCGTGGTATGACTGGAAGCGCTCATGCAGGAACATCACCGCCAGCACGCTGCCGAACAGCGGCATCAGGTGCATCGACTGCCCGGCGGGACCGGCGCCGATCAGTTCGATGCCGCGATTGAAGAACAGATACGCCACGAAGGACGGCAGCACCGCCGTGTAGGCGATGCCCAGATACGACGGCAGGCCGCCACGGATCGTGGCGCCGGAAGCCGCTTCCCACAGCATGAACGGCAAGATCATGCACGAGCCGATCGCCATTGCCGCGACCAGGAAACTCAGGGAATGGACGACCGGACGCTTGCGCAGAACAACGCAGTAAAACGCGTAGATCGACAGCGCCGCCAGCACCCAGATATCGCCCGGGTTCAGGCGCAGGTGCAGCAGCACCTCCAGCGACCCGCGCGCGGCGATGACGGCGACACCGGCCAGGGACAGCAGGATGCCGGCGGCCTGCCGGGGCGTTGGAGTCTCCCGGAACAACGCGACGGCCCACAGCATGATGATCAGCGGCGTGGCGGACTGCAGCAGCAGGACGTTCAGCGCCGTCGTGCTGGTGAGGCCGATATAGGCCATTGTGTTGTAGCTCGCGATGCCGGTCGCGGACAGCAGCAGCATCATCCGCCAATGCCGCAGCATCACCGGCAGATCTGTCTTCAGGCGCGGCCAGGCGAAGCCGAGGGCGACCAGGAACGCTCCGGTCCAGCGGCACCACGACAGCGTGACCGGGGGCACCTGCCCGACAAGGCCTCGGCCCAGCACGATGTTGCCGGCCCAGAACAGGTTCGCCGCGGCCAGCAGGCCCCAGGCGGAATGCCAGAGTGATCGCATCGATCGGCTTGAACGTCCCGGTTTGCTTCGCGCAACCGCTTTGCGCGCGGGCACGTTGGCGTATCATACGAAAGCGGGTGGCATTGGGAACCGCCCGGCCGCGAGGTTTCCGAAGAGTCATGCAGCAGATCGCATTAAGCAGCGAAACCGACTGGGACGGCTGGCGCCAGGCGGCGCGGCGGCTGGTGCTGATGGGGATCGAGCCGGGCGAGGTCTCCTGGTCCATTGGCGGCCAAAGCGATCCCCTGCCCGACGCCGCCGGCAGTTTCAACGTATCGCGAGCGCTGGTGTCGCTCGCCTCGGTGGCGATCCAGGCGCGCGAGCCGGAGCGGTTCGGCTTGCTCTACAGCCTCGTCTGGCGGGCACATGCCGGCGAGAGGCTGCTGGAGGATGGCGACGATCCCGATCTGCTGCTGGCGCGCCGCTTCGCGCTGGCCGTCCGGGCCGACGCGCACCGGATGCGCACCAACATCCGCTTCCTGCCGATCGGCACGCGCTTCCTGGGCTGGTTCGCCCCGGCACATTTCGTTTTGGAGGCGAATGCGCAGTTGATCGCGCGCCGGTTCCCGGACCTGGTGTGGTCGATCGTGACGCCGGATGGCGCCGCGCATTGGGACGGGTCCAAGCCGCGGTTCGGCTCCGGCCTGCGGCACGCCGAGGACGACGAAGCGCTGGCGGCGTGGTGGGAACGGCACGGTGCGTCCTTGCTGGAGCAGGCCGAGGCGGGAACATCGATCCCTGAGGCCGAAGACCTCGACGAAGCGCCGCGCGCCCCTGATCGGCCGCCTCTTGGGCCAGTCGTTTTGCGGACGGCCGCCGATCCCGCGCTGCTTCGGGCCGGGCGGGAGGCAGCCGGGTGCCGGCGTTGCCCGCTGTTCGAGCCGGCGACCCAGGTGGTCTTCGGCGAGGGTCCGGCGACGGGCTCGGTGATGTTCGTCGGCGAGCAGCCCGGCGACCAGGAAGACACCATCGGCCGCCCCTTCGTCGGGCCCGCCGGCCAGATGATGGACCGGGCGATGGAGGAGGCCGGCATCGACCGCCGCACCGTCTATGTCACCAATGCCGTCAAGCACTTCAAATTCGTCCAGCGCGGCAGGCGGCGTATCCATCAGACGCCGGAAGTGCCGGAAATCCAGGCGTGCGGCGGCTGGCTCGGGCTGGAGCGGGAACATGTGCGGCCACGTCTGCTTGTGCTAATGGGCGGTTCGGCGGCCCGGGCGGTGATGGGTCGGGCGGTCACCATCAGCCGCGAGCGCGGGCGGCCAATCCAGGCGCCGGACGGGGGGACGATGTTCGTGACGGTGCACCCGTCGTATCTGCTGCGCCTGCCGGACGCGGCGTCTAAGGCACGGGAGTATGCCGCATTCGTGCAGGACCTGAAGGCGATCCGGGCGATCATGGATGCGGGGTGAGAGCCTGATGTTAACCTGCGATGACAGCAGCGCCTGGCGGCCGCGCGCTCAGCGTCATGGCCGGGCGTGTCTCTATGGCTGTCACGAGGTGCAGAGACGGACTGTGTCGAGCCGCCTCCGCTCACGCCGTCATGGCCGGGCATGTCCCGGCCATCCTCGCACCGCCGCCGAAGCGGCGATGGCTCGGACACGCTCAATAGGCGTCAGGATAACGGGGCACGCGGAGCACGACATTGTCTCCTCGCGTCATGGCCCGGCTTGTCCGGGCCACCTGTCGCGGCACCAACTGGCGGGGGTGGCCCGGACAAGCCGGGCCATGACGGTGAGAGAACAAGGCCTCGGCCAAGCTTTTCCCTCGCTGCCGGTCATCCTGATGGTGACGGTAAAACTGTGCCGGGCCAGCCCGACCCCGGGTCCCGCATGAGCATCCCGTTCCTGGCGTGCATGGCGACCGCGGCCGCGTTCTACCATCTGCCGCCCCGCGTGCTGCCCTCCATCCAGGCCGTCGAGGGCGGCCGTGTCGGCCTGGCCCACCTGAACGCCAACAATACAGCCGATCTGGGCGTCATGCAGGTCAATACGATCTGGATACAACCGCTCGCGAGTTACGCCCGGATGCGGCCGGAGGCCGTCGCCGCACGCCTGGTCAACGATCCTTGCTTCAATATCGCCGCCGCCGCGGCGATCATGCGGGTTTACCTGAATGAGTCACGCGGCAACCTGATGATCGCCATCGGCCACTACCACTCCCACACGCCATCGCTCAGTTTCGCCTATCAGCAGAAGGTGCTAAGCGCCGCCGGAACATTGTTCCTCGGCAATCGGACCCGTCCGCCGGCACCCGTTTCTCAACCATAAGAGCCAAAACCCCATGAGCACCCGTTCCCGCCGCGACCAGCGCGGCTTCACGCTGCTTGAATTGCTCGTCGTCATCGCCATCCTTGGCCTGCTGATCGGCCTGGTGGCCCCGGCCGCGCTGCGCCAGCTCGGCAGCGCCCGCACGTCCGTGGCGAAGCAGTCGATCGAGCGGATCTCGTCGATTCTGGACATGTACAAGCTTGACGTCGGTAGCTACCCCAGCACCGACCAGGGCCTGCACGCCTTGGTCGAGCAACCGACCGGGGTGGGATCATGGAACGGACCCTACGTGAAGGGCGCCGTGCCGGTCGATCCTTGGAACCATCCCTATGTGTATCGCGAACCGTCGAGCCGTTCCGGGCACGATTTCGACCTGTGCTCGAACGGACCCTCCGGAACCGGCGGCAGCGAAACAATCTGCAATCAGTAGGTTCCTGCCTCGGGCTCAGACTCAATGTGAATTCGTATTAGTCTGCCATAATACCAACCAACTCATGAACTGACCGTTTTGGCGTATTCGCGGGTGGCGATCGATCGGATGCGTTCCGGGGTTGCGATCAGCTTGTTCCAGGCCACGCAGCAGGCAGCGACAATGGCCTCGTAGGTAGGGAAGACGCGGTTGCTGAGGTCGTTCTGGCGCAAGAACTCCCAGATGTTTTCGGTCGGGTTGAGTTCGGGCGAGTACGGCGGCAGCGGCAGCAAACCAATGTTGTCCGGCACCATCAGCCGGTCACCCTTCTGGTGCCATCCGGCGCCGTCCAAGGTCATCACGGCGAAGGCGCCCGGGGTCACTTGCGTGCTGATTTCTTGCAGATGCAGGTTCATCGCATGGATGTTGGCGTGCGGCAGAACGAGAGCGGCACCGACACCGCGCGCCGGACACACCGCACCGAACAGGTAGGCCCAGCGGTATCGCTGGTCGCGCGGCGCTCTCGGGCGGGTGCCGCGTTCTGCCCGGATGCGGGTCAGGCTGCCTTGCTGGCCGATCCGCGCTTCATCCTGCCACCAAAGCTCGATCGGTTTGTCCCGCGCGGCGGGAGGAATTGCTGCGGCAACGAGATCGGCGAAGTTTTTTTATCCGCCTCTTGGGCTTCGGGATCCGCTTGGGGATGGCGTGGCCGCACCGAAATGTGGCTGAATTTCAGGGTCTTCAGCATCCGTCCGACGCTGCGCTCGTCCAGTGGCACGAAAAACCGCGCCAGGATACGGTCCCGCAGATCGCGCAACCGCCAGCGCACAACGCCGTCCTCCGCAATATCCGGACCTTGCCGGGCCCAGTGCGCGACTTGCGCCTTCTCTGCGTCGGAGAGCTTCGGCTGCGCACCACCGCCGTGCGGCCGGTCCGACAAGCCGGGAATACCCGCTTCGTTGTAGCGGATCACCCAGTCGCGCAGTGTCTGCCGATCCATACCGCACGTCTTGGCAGCCGCGGACCGGGAATGGCCTTCCAGCACCAAGGCCAGCGCCAGCAACCGCCGCGCCACCGTGGCCTCGGTCACAAGCGCCGCCTGCTTGCGCAGTGCACTCGCATCGAAATCCAACCGCGTAATCTGCACCGTCATCTCCGGCCTATCCCTCACCCGAACGGGACAAACCGCACCACGCCGCCTCGAGCCGATGGAAATAACATTAGAGTCAACGCATCTGCCGATTGGTATAATACCAACGGCCGATGAGGGCGGCTCTTCCTACCCACCGTCATGGCCCGGCGTGTCAGGGCCACCCCCGCGAGCACCTGCGGCGGCAGGTGGCCCGGACGAGCCGGGCCATGACGGGGAGGTGGGCTTCCCATGTGTCAAACTCAACGGCGGCTGGTATAACAACACCACCCTGCGCTCAGCGAGATGCTATTGTTGCAGGTGCAATTGCTGGCGCAGCCGCGATGACGGATCTGACGCCCCCGAGGGCCGCAGGTTGTTCAGCATCTCCGGCACCGCCGCGGCGTTGATCAGTTGCTCCCGCAGATCGTTGGTCAACGCACGAGCGTCTCGCTGATCATGCACGACGTGCGGCGTTATCAGGACCAGCAACTCCGTCCGCTCTCGCTGATTGTTCTGATTGCCGGCCAGCAAACCCAGGATCGGCACGTCCTTCAGCCAGGGAATGCCCTGATTGCCGATCGTTGCTGAATCGGTGATCAATCCCGCGAGTCCGACCGTTTGCCCGTCCTGCACGACGACGCGGGAATTGACGTTGCGTTCGTTGAACGTCGGCGACGTGACGCCGGGCGTCGTGATGCCGGAGGCAACGCTGCTGACGTCCTGCATAATGTCCAGCGTCACCAAACCGCCGCTGTTTACCCGCGGGGTCACCTCCATGATGACGCCGGTTTGCTGGTAATTGACCGAGTTGACGATCGTCGCATTGGCGGTCAACTGGCTTTGCGACTGCTGGCTCAGATACGGCACCACCTCTCCGACCTGAAGCCGGGCCGGCTGGTTGTCGAGCACCAGAAGTTCCGGCGACGACAGGACATGGACGGTGGTGACCGCCTGCAACGCCTGGATCGCGAACGGCGCCCCGCCGGCACCGTTGCCGCCAAGGAAGAAGCCGGGAAACTGCAGATTAAGTGTCGCGGCCGAGGCGCTGGCCGGCGTCGTCGTGCTCGATCCGGTGTTGAGGATTCCGTTGATGCCGCCGGACTTGAAGAAGAACTGAGTGCCGTATTGCAACTGATCGTTCAAGGTGACTTCGGCGATCACCGCGTCGATACGGACCTGCAAGGGCAGGATGTCGATCTTGCGCAGCATCGCCTCCATCGTCCCGACCTCGCGTTCGGTGCCGTAGACCAGAACCGCGTTGTTCTGGTCGTCCGGGATCACCCGCAGCGTATCGGTGTTTTGTTCCCCTCCTCCCTGTTCCAGCCCGCCGAGCAGCGGGTTGGCGCCGGCGGCGGGCGTCTGTCCCTGTTGCTGTCCCGCGGACGTCAAGGCGCCGCCGAGTTGCTGACCGCCCATCTGTTGGCCGAGGCCACCGGTGCTGGTGATTCCGCCGCTCAGGCTGGACCGCCCGAGCGTCCCGGCGGAGCCCGCACCCAACCCGCCCGAACCGCCGCCAAGCCCGCCGCCGGATTGTCCCGGCGATGATTGGCCAAAGCTCTGCGACCGGTTCTGGCCGGTCGGCTGGGCGGTCACGTTGTTCGGGGTGAAGGCCTGCTGCAACACATAGGCAACGTCCTCGGAGTGGCTGTTCTGGAGGTAATAGACATGCCACACCCGCAACGTCTGCCGGCGGCCGCGATCGATCAGCGCATAGACCCGCCTCGCCTGGTCGATGTAGCGCTGCTGCGATGACACAACCAGAACCGCATTGATGCGCGACAGCGGAATCACCCGCACCAGCCCGGCCAGCGCGCCGCCGCTCTGGCCGCGGAACGCATCCTGCATCGCCGAGGCGAAATCCTTGACGTCGCCCGCGGTCACCGGCAACAGCGCGTACGACTGGCGGGCGAGCACGTCCACGTCGAACGCCTGGATCAGGCCGATCAGTCCCTCCCGCGCCTGCGGCTCCCCCGCTACCAGCAATGCGTTCGCCCCCGGGTCGGCCGCGATCTTGCCGCCTTCACCGACGTAGGGCTGCAGGATCTTCGCCAAATCCTCGGCCGAGGCATAGCGCAGCGGGACGACGACGGCGCCCGCCGTGCCCGCGCCGCTGGCCGCGGTCGTCGCGGCCTGCGCCGCCGGGACCACGCGGTACAATGGGCCATTGGTAACCAATGCGGCGCCGTTCTGGGCCAGCAGCGATTCCAGCGTGGGTATCAGTTCCGAGCGGTTCAGCGGCCGGACGGTATGCAGCGTGGCGGTGCCGCGCACGGAGGGATCGATGGTGTAGTTGACCTTCAGGATGTTGCCGAGGATTTGCGCCGTCACCTCCCGGATGTCGGTGTCGGCGAAGTCCAGGCTGACATCGCCGGCCGGCCCGGTGGTGAACCCCTGCCCCGCCCGTCCGGCCGGCAGGGTCTGCCCGCTGTCGGTGCCATACGCCACCTGGGCGGGCGGCAGCGCGTCCGGCGCGCCTATCGAGCCGTTGATGCGCGGCGGCGCGGCGGTCGTGCCGGGGGGAAGCGGGGACAAGGCCGGGATGGCCGGCGGCGACGGATGGTTGCACGCGGCAAGCTGCGCCAAACCGGCCATAAGCAGCCACCGGCCGCACAGCTTTCCGAGAACGATATGGTGCCGCATTAACCGGTTGAACTCCGCCCCGCCCATTCCGAGAACACTGATTGACCCGAGCATCCCCTGGACGCGACGCAATCCGCTGTGATCGATATGCGAGTCTACGTGATTATTGTTCGATACCGGCAAAAAGAGGCGCCACAGGCGGCGCCTCTTCCCGATTTTTGTCCGGTATCGCCCTAAAAGTGGAACAGAGACATCAGGTCGCCGATGGCCGGCCCGTTGGTCGGGACGTACGGGTTGGTGCCCGACTGGTCCGGGTTCGGCAGGTTGTCACGGCTGCGGGCGGAGATCTTCGGCAGGCCCCAGTTGGCCTCGATGAACTTCAGGATCGATACGTGATCGGTGTATTCATGCGAGACGTGGCCGCCGCGGGCGAACGGAGACACCACGATCAGCGGAATGCGGGAGCTGTCACCGAAGAAGTCCAGCGCCTGGATGTAGCCGGAGTCGTAATACCCGCCGGCCTCGTCGGTGGTGATGAAAACCGCCGTCGAAGCCCACAAATCCGGCTGCTTGCGCAGTTCGACGATGATCTTGCGAACAAAGGCCTCGTAGATGCTGAACTTCGACGACGCCGGATGGCCGTCGTTCAGCCCGCCCGGCTTGACGAAAGACACCGCCGGAAGCACGCCGGCCTGCAGGTCCGTATAGAAGTCGCTGGTGTCCTTCAGCACCTGTTCCCGTACCGGCTCGTTCGTCATGATCGAGGTTTGATACTGGAACGGATTGCAGATGTTGCAGTAAACGTTTGTCGCCGCGGTCGGATCCTGCACGTAATCGTTGTAGCCCTCGCCGAACCAGGCGAACGAGACTTGCGCGGCCAGCAGCACGTTGCCGATGCTGTTGGTCGGTGCCGGCGGGATGGTGAACGGGTTCACCGTGGTATCGGCGACCGTGCCGTCGCCGTAGTAGCCCGGGTTATAGTTGTTCAGCAGGTAGTAATGGCCGGCATCGCAGTTCGGAGCCACCGCCTTCGGCAGGGCTTTAAGGTAGCTAACGACCGAAGCGACGCCCTTGTGGGTCGCATCCGCGCACTCGCTGTAGCTGCCGCCGGAATAGCCGTCCTGGACATAGTAGTTGTTGGTCCCGGACTGGGCGTCAGGATCTTCGATCTGGTCTGTCGGCGGCGTCGTGGCGTTGCCCTTGCCGTCGGTATAGTAGATCGCATCTCCGAAGCCGGCGATGATGCTGTCCAGCCCGGTGCCCCCCATGGCCGGCTGATGGTAGTTGTCGCTGATTGTATATTCATCCGCCAGCTTCTTGAAATACGGCATGTCGCCTTGCGCGACATTGTAGAATCCCATCGCGGTCGAGCCTTCGCCCGTGGTCAGGTCGGTGAACGGGCTCGGTTGCGGCTTGCCGTTGCTGCCGGTGCCGACGGTCACTTCCACCCAGGGAAACAGGTCGTTCTGGCAACCGCTCGGATTCCACGCGCTGGCCTTGGACGCATCGCAATCGGTTTGCTGGCGCGCCTGATAGTAGCGATGCACCGGGCTTTGGGCATAGGCGTCATAGGGCACGCCCGGGGTCAATTGGAACGGGCCGCTCGGCAGGTTGTTGACGTTGATGATGCGGGTATCGACCACGCCATCCGGCAGGCCGGTGGCGCCCGTGGTCAGCAACCGTATATCCTTCGGCAGCAAGCCGTAATCGGCGTTTTCCGCCGCCTGGATGGTCGCGAACGGCGGCGGCTTCGTGTCGCTGGCGGATTCCGGTCCGCCGACAAGCGGAGGCGGCAGGGTCTTGTAAACTGTGGTCTTCGGCGGGCTCATGCTGAACGCACCGGTCGCGTTGGCCTGGTATTGCGCCGCCTTGGAGAAGTTCGGGCCGGGCGAGCCGTCCTGATTGACGATGCCTTCCGACAGCATGTTCCACACCTTTTCGCCGGAGGGCGAACGATACGTGGCGAACAGGTGATCGAAGCTGCGGTTCTCGCCATAAATGACGATGACGTGCTTGATCGGCGTCTTGGTGTTCAGGTCATTGGCCCCGAGCGGAGTCGCGGCCATCACGGATGGCGCAACGACCTGGCTGGCCATCGAAATCAGTGCTGAGCAAACGAACAGTTTCGATCGAAGAGTTTTTCCCTGCATTTTTGATCCCCTTTCTCAGCCGCGAGGTCCGGCCGGCAAAGGTTCTGGACCAAATGTGAGGCGGGCGGCTTACACCTGGATTGCAGTTTGAAGACTCACGCCATCGTGCTTTTTGTTTGTTATCGTTCTGATCGGCAAATTGAAACTGCTAAACGCCGCCGGCGATCCCGGCTGCATCCGGCGCGGGGAGGACACGCTGGCGCAACAGGATATACACCCGCGGCACACCGGCCTGAAAGTCGGCAGACGCAACGATCGTCTCGGTGTAGCGCGTCGAATCGCGGCCCAGCGCCGCCACCGTTATGCGTAGGACATCGACGGCGCTTTGCTCCACCGGCGCGGCGACGTCAGCCGTGCCGGCGGCGTCCGCCAGCGCCAGCGCAACGACCGGATCGCGCGTCGTCATGTCCGGGTCGGCATCCGTCAGCACGGTCAGGTGCGGCGCCAGCCGGTCGAACAGCGTGCGGGTCATGCCCAGCACGTCCGCCAGTTCGTCAACACTCTGAAACGGCTCGCCGGGGGGGCCGAAGCCAAGCCCCGCCGCGCGATACTCCGGCGCCTTGGCGCCCCCCGGCCGCGCCGCCGCCCCCGACGTTCGCCAATCTAAAATCGCCGCCGTCAGCCGATCGGCCAGAGCCGGTGGGGCGCCGGCTTCGATGATCAGGGCGCGCAGCAAAGCCGCTGATGCGGTATTGAGGTTGATCCGATCGGATTCGTTATCAATTCGCACCAAAACCGGAACCCGCCCGATGCGCACTTCCCGTTCCAGCCCGTCCGCCCGGAAGCCGGGATCGTGCGCCGCCTGAATCGCGAACATGACGTGCGCGACCGCGCCGTCCGCCGCCGCGCGCAACGCCGCCTCCTGCTTCAGATTGTCCGCCAGTCGCGTGTCCGACCGCCCCGCCGCGACAAGCTGGGTGCCCAGCAGCGCGAGGAACCCTACCGTCCACAAGACGATCAGCAAGGCGAAGCCGGACTGGCGCGTGCTCATGGCTGCGACAGCAACGGCGCGACGACGATATCCGGCCACCGCGTCGGATGCTCTCCGGTAAAGGTCACGTGCAGCCGGATCAGCAACGGAAGCTCGGGTTGCTTCCAGGACGAAGTCCAGGTCCCGGTGCTTTGCCAGTAGCTGATCGCCAGACGGGCGACGCCGTCGACCAGTTCCGTCTCCCGCGGCGGCGGCGCGGGCCGCAGCGGATCGCCGTGGTGATACGGCCGCCAGCGCAGCACCAGCCGCGTGCCGGACACCGCCAGGGCCGCCTCAATCGGGATCGAGTCCAGCCCCGAACCGGGCACCCGCAGCCGGGTCCGCCCGGTCAGTTCCGTCGCTGCCCCCTCTATGGAGGACCGCCCCGATTCATCCCCGGGGGCGAGGTTTTCGATGATGGAGCGCAGGCTGCGGTCCACTGCCTCCAGGTCGGTCTTGCCATCGGACATGCGCGCTTCCTGCCGCCACGCGAGCAGGCCGAACCGTACGGTCTGACTCAGGCCGGCCAGCAGAAAGCCGAACACCGCCAGCACCACCAGGATTTCCAGCAGGGTAAAGCCGCGTTGCGTCATCCGCCGATTTGCTCGGTGTCCAGCCGAACTTCACGCTCGGTGCCACCGTCGTCCCAGCCGATCCAGACAGTGACGGCATACAGCACCACGGGTACGGAGGTGGCGCTGCGCGGCCCCACCAGGCCCACCGGCCGGATCGCCGCGCTCGCCACCGGCGCGACATGCAGGTGCCAGCGAAAACCGCCGCCGTCATCGCCGCGCGTGTCGCCGGCTACCAGCCGGGTGCCATGGGTCGCGGCGGCCAGGCGGGATTTGGCGCGGACCAGCGCCTGATCCACCATCGCCGCCGTCCGGGTGGCGCGCAGGCCGGTTCCCACCGCCGCCATCAGCGCGGCCGCCGCCATCCCGGCGATGATCAGCGCAATGATCACCTCCAGCAGCGTGAAACCCGCCTGACGCTTCATGCCGGCACTTGTCCGCCGTCATGGCGGGCTCGAACCGCCTGAAAGTCGTTGTCATCGGCTACTGGTATCATCCGCCCGCCAGGTCGTTCAGGCTGAGCATCGCCGTCATCAGGGACGCGACGATGCCGCCGACGGCGACGCCCATCAGAATGGTGATGGCCGGCACCAGCAGCGAGGTTAGTCGCTGCGTCGCCAGCCGGGTGCGATCCTCGTGAATGTCCGCGGCCCGCAGGGCCATGGCGCCGAGCTGAGCGGTTTCCTCGCCCAGCCGCAGCAGGTGGATGGTGCGCGGTGGGAACACGCCTGCAGCTTCCAGTTCCGGCGTCAGCGATCCGCCGCCACGCGCGGTCAGGCTGGCTCGCTCGACCGCGACGCGGCCGGCGCGGTTGCCCATGGCGTCGCGCACGATGCCCATGGCCGGGATCAGGGCGACGCCGTTCAGCAGCAGCGTGCCCAGCACGCGGCTGAACCGGGCGGCCAGGATCTCCTGCGTCAATCCGCCGACGACCGGCAGGCGCAGGATGATGCGATCCACCGCCAGCCTGACGGCGTCCCGCCGCAGCACCATCCGGGCAGCCAGCACGGCGACGGCGACTCCGGCCAGCAGCATCAGGCCATAGGTCTGCACGAAGTCGCCGGCATCGATCAGGAACCGGGTGGAGGCCGGCAGCTTGACCCCGCTCTGCTCGAACATCGGCACGAACTGCGGCAGCACTTCGGTCAGCAGCAGCGTTACCGCGCCGAACATGGCCAGCAGCAGGACCGCTGGATAGATCAGGGCGGAGGTCACGGTTGAGGCCAGGACGCGCTGCCGATCCAGCAGGTCGGCGATGCGCGCCAGCGTTGGGCCGAGGTTGCCTCCGGCCTCGCCGGCCCGCACCAGACCCACGTGCATGGCGGGGAAGGTCGCCGGATAGCGCGCCATCGCGACCGACAGCGGGCTGCCGTCGCGCACCGCGTCGCGCAGCCCGGTCAGCGTCGGCCGCACCCGAGCGGGCGCGGTCTCCTGCATGTAGCGCAACGCCCTGTCCAGGTCCTGCCCGGCGGTCAGCATCGTCGCCAGTTCGCGGATCAGGTCCGCCACGTCCTGCTTGCGGAGCCCCCGGCGGGCGCCGAGGTCCAGGTGCAGCAGCCCGGACCAACGCCCGGCTTTGTCCGCCGGTTCGGCGCGGACCGGCATCGAGCCCTGGCGCTGCAGCCGGGCGATCACCTCCTCACTGGTCGCGGCTTCCATCACGCCGACCAGACGCTCCCCAGCGGGCCCGATGGCGGTGTATCGGAAGGCGGTCACGGATCGGCCCGGATGCTGCGCGTGACCTCTTCGATCGTCGTTTCGCCCGCCAGCGCGGCGGCGAGGCCGGCGTCGAACATGGTCTCCATCCCGTCGGCGACGGCGGCCCTTTCGATCGTGCTGTGATCGGCCCGGGAGAAGATCAGGCGCTCGATCACCGGCCCCATTTCCAGGAACTCCGCGATCGCCGTGCGGCCGCGGTAGCCGGTCTGGCGGCAGGCCGGGCAGCCGGCGGCGTGGCTGAGCATGATTGGTCTGCCGTTTGTGCGTCGATCCAGCTCGAAGCGTTGGACCAATTCCGGCGCGGCCGGCGCTTCCTGCCGGCAGTCCGGACACAGGCGGCGCACCAGGCGCTGCGCCATCACGCCGCGCAGGACGGCGGTCAGTAGGTAGTCCTCGACGCCCATGTCGCGCAGGCGGGTCACCGCTGCGGCGGCCGAATTGGTATGCAGGGTGGACAGCACGAGGTGCCCGGTCAGCGCCGCCTGCACGGCGATCTGCGCGGTTTCGCCGTCGCGGATTTCGCCGACCATGATGACGTCAGGGTCCTGGCGCAGGATGGAGCGCAGCAGGCTGGCGAAGGTCAGGCCGATCTGGGACCGCACCTGGATCTGGTTGATGCCGTGGAGCTGAAACTCGATCGGATCCTCGACGGTGATGACCTTGCGGGTCACCGCGTTCAGCGCCAGCAGGCCGGTATACAGCGTGGTGGTCTTGCCGCTACCGGTCGGGCCGGTCACCAGGACGATGCCGTTGGGGAGTTCCAGCGCGCTGCCGAGCTTGCGGATGACCGCTGGCGACAGCCCCAGCCGCGCATAGTCGAACGCCACGGCGGCGCGGTCGAGGATGCGCAGCACCACCGTCTCGCCGTGCAGCGATGGGATGGTGGAGACGCGGAAATCCACGTCCTGTCCGCGCACCGCCATCTTGATGCGGCCGTCCTGCGGCATGCGCCGCTCGGCGATGTCCAGCCGTGCCATAATCTTGATGCGGGAGGTGATCGCCGCGGCCAGATGGCGCGGCGGCGATTCCGCCTCGTGCAGCACGCCGTCGTAGCGGTAGCGGACACGCAGGCGGTCCTCGAACGGCTCGATATGGATGTCGGACGCCTGAGTCTCGACCGCGCGGGTGATCAGCACGTTCACCAGCCGGATCACCGGCGCCTCGCTCGCCAGATCCTTCAGCCGATCGGCGTCGTCTTCGAGGGGAAGGTTGCCGTCGGCGGCGGGTTCGGCGGTGTCGCCTTCCGGATACAGCCGGTTCATCGCCGCTTCCAGCTCGATCGGCACCGCGACCTCCAGCCGCACGCGGCGCCCGGTGGCCGCTGCAACCGCGGAGGGCGTGAACGGGTCCAACGGATCGGCGGCCGCCAATACCAGCGTGTCGCTGTCGGCCGCGAGCGGGACGGCGCGGGCGTGGCGCAGGAAGACCGGATTGAGGCACTCCGGCAACACCGGCTCCAACGGCGGATAGCGATCGGCTGAGGCCACCGGCACGGACAGCAGGTTCGCGTAGGCATCCGCGAGGCCACGCTCGGAAACGAGGCCGAGCTGGATCAGGATGGCGTCCAGCCGCTGGTCGGATTCGGCGGCGGCACGGCGGGCGCGGTCGATCGTTCTTTGATCGCAATGGCCTTGCCGCAGCAGGATGCCGGCCAGCGCGTCAAGCTGCTGATCGGTGACGGTCGTCTGCATCGCTGCCGGCCCCCTGCGTTGGCAGTTCGAATAGGTCCAGCGGGAGAGCGCACGCAAATAACAGGTATTTGATCAGTGGATTGATACCGGAATGAAATCTAACACGCCGGGAGCGTCACGGCGTGCGGTATTGCGCGCCAACAAGAAGGCCGGCTTTGCGCCGGCCTTCTTTCAGCCGCTGATCATGCAACTCAGCCGCCACCACCACCCGCGAGCCAGTTGTAGTCATTACCCTGGCCACCATGGCTCGGCGCCTTGTGCATCACCGGTTGGGCATGCGCCGAGACGGCGGCGTCATTACGCGGTTGCGCGTGCGCCGACATCGCGGCCAGGACAAGCGCGGCGAAGACGAAACGGGACACAGACTTGACAACGAAGGCGGTCATATTGGCTTCCTGTTCCATGACACTCTCCATTTTTTCTCGTTGGCATCCATCATCGGCCGGCTTCCGCCTGAGTTTTGAACCGGCCCTGCTGACGATCGGGAGCATCGCCCGGTCCGCCGGCGGCCGCCATGAAGTGTTTCACAGCTCGCACCGGCCTCGCGCCAACTCGCCGGCTGCGCTAGAAGCAGGTTTAAGGACGAACCCGGAGGCCCGCATGGTACGATGGATCGCGCTGGTTATGGCGCTCGCGCCGATCGGCGTGGCGCAACCGGCGGAGGCCCGGGAACGCGGGCCGGTGTGCCGCGAACCGTCGGTCGTCGATGAGATGACGCGGCAGATCCGGCTGGAAGAGTACTACAGCCGGGTCGATCCCGCGCTCGTCACCGAACAAGGCACGGAAGCGGCAAACGTCGTGCGCTGCCAGGTCTGTGTCCAGGTGGCGCCGTTTGAAATGGCCCGGTTCGGCGACCGCCCGATCCGGCAGTGCGTTGCCCGGGACTTCGAGGTGCGGATAGTGCCGGCGGGGTTCGTGGTGCGCGACCTGCGGTAATGCCGATCGCCTCCCGGCGAGGCAGCGCCGGCTTCACGCTTATTGAAATGATCGTGGTCATCGCCGTTATGGCGATGATCGGCGGTCTGGTGATGATGCGGCAGCCCTGGCGCAGCACCGGCCTCAACATGGATGCCACCGAACGGGCCCTGGCGAGCGCCTTGCGTCTGGCCCGGTCGCGTGCCATCGCGCAGGACCGCCCCGTGTCCGTGGTAACCGGCGCGGCCGGATTTTCGATCGACGGAGCCGCACCGTGGGTTCTGCCCGGCGGCGAGGTCATGAGCGCCGGGCAGGTTGTCTTTCTGCCGGATGGTGGGTCCTCCGGCGGAACGATCACCCTGGCATCGAAAGCACGCCGCGTAGCCGTAACGGTCAATTGGCTGACCGGGCGTGTCAGGGCCAGCGAACTGGGGGCGCCCTGACAACTTCGCTTTATTGAAGCTTGCTGCCATACGACTTCGTGACCGTCCAGTATGATCCAGCCCGCGATCAGGCTCCGTATCGGTGTTGTAGTCACGCACGCAGGCGCGGCACGCGGAACGGGAGCAGCAGGTCAATGCCAAAGAACGAACGGCCGATGATATCGCATCGGCGGGGGTTATTTCGCGCCGCCGGACTGGGAGCGGCCGCCACGGCCACACTCGCGATCGCCGGCGCGGTGCCCGCGCAGGCCGCCAGCGGGCCGAGCGACGCCGATATTCTGAATTTCGCGCTCAATTTGGAGTATTTGGAAGCAACGTTCTACCTGACGGCGGTTAACGGCACCGGCCTGTCCTCAAGCGAAACCGCGGGCACCGGCACGCTGGGCAATGTCGTTGGCGGCTCGGCTGTGCCTTTCAAGAACAAGGCGCTCCAGGAGGTTGCAGCCGGTATCGCCAAGGACGAACTCGCGCATGTCGAATTTCTGCGCGGCGCGCTTGGTAGTGCGGCAGTCGCCCGGCCGGCGCTCGATCTTTACAACAGCTTCAACACCCTCGCCGAGGCGGCCGGGCTGAGGGGCGGGAAGTTCGATCCATTTGCCGACGAAATCAGTTTCCTGCTGGGTGCCTATGTATTTGAGGATGTCGGCGTAACGGCTTATAACGGTGCCGCGCCGCTGATTACGTCAAAGACCTATTTGGCGGCGGCGGCCAGCATCCTCGCTGTCGAAGCTTATCACGCGGGCAGTATTCGCACCTTGCTGTTCGAACTCGGTTTGGGCGGGGCGTCGGACAAGATTTCGGCGGTGCGGGCGGCGGCGTCCGGAGCAGCGGATGATCAGGGCGTGCTGGTGAACGGCGTCGCCAACATCACGCCGACGGATTCAAATGCATTGGTGTACAGCCGGACGACGACGCAAGTGTTGAACGTAGTTTATCTCGGGGGCGCCGGCGCCAACTACGGCTTCTTCCCGGCGGGCCTGAACGGAGCCATCGCCTGATCAGGTCTATGAGCTTGTTTCTGAATCAGCTCAACTCGGCGGATCCAATCTCCAAACGATCCCGCTATGACTTATTAATGCAGTACGATACCAGCATTGTACCGCTATCAGCGCGCGCACGCCCGCGTTTCTTTCCGGCGGCGCCGGACGGTGATATCCTTCCAGCGGCCTTTGGCCCGGCGGTCACACTCAGATCGCAACGATAACCGTCGCGCCCGGGGGTTCGATGCATGCTGGCTGACCTTATCGCCTGGTGGACCGCCCGGATGACCGAGCTGCTGCCGCCCTGGCTGACCCGGTCCGCCGCGGCGCCGGACGGAATCGTGATTGACGTCGATCGCGGCGACACCATCACCGCGTTCCATCGCCGCAAGGGCCGGGAGGAACCGGTCAATCTCGGGATGGCCGCGCGGATTGCGGCACGCGTGCCGGTTCTGCTGCGGCCGGCGGCGGACATGGTCCTGGAGAAACGCTACACAGTGCCAACGGCGCCGCGCGGCGATCTGGAGCAGATGCTGCGGCATGACCTCGCCCGCATCACCCCCTTCCCGGCTCACGCCTTATTCTGGCGCTGGGACGGACGGCCCGGGGCGGGAGACCGGACGCGGACCGACATCGTGCTGACGATGGTGCCCAAAACGGCTCTGGCGGCGAGCCTCCACCGGCTGGCGGCAGCCGGAATCGTGCCGCGGTTTCTCGAAATCGAGCGCCGGCTCGTGCTGCTCGCGGAGCATGACGCGGCGGGATCGCGGCTGGCGCCAGTGCTGGCGCGCGCCTGTGCGGGACTGGCCGCGGTGGCGCTGCTGCTGCCGTTCGTGCTGCAAGAACTGGCGCTGCGGTCCACGAACGCCGAAATCGCCGCGCTGCATCCGGCGGTGGCGCAGGTTGAGGCGCTGCGCCGCGGCCTGACGGCGGGCAGTGCCGGACGCGAAGTGCTGGCGCGCGAGCAGGAACGTACGGCCGATGTGCTCCAGGTTCTGGCGACGCTGACGCGAATCCTGCCGGACGACAGTTTCCTGACTGACTTCGCCCTGCGCGACCGCCACGTCACGATTAGCGGCCGATCGGCGTCGGCACCGGGATTGATTACGGGGCTGTCGGCGGAGCCGTCGATCCGCGACGCGTCGTTCACCGCGCCGGTGACCCGGATGGAAGGTGCGAGCGCGGACATCTTCTCCATCGGCGCGGATATCGCGCCATGATCCCGCTTTCCTGGCGTACCGGGAGACCCGGGCAGACGCTGGCGGCCGGCTGCGGCGTGTTGGCGTTGCTGCTGATTTGGCTGGCGATCATCTCCCCCGTCTGGTCGTGGTATGCCGATCGGCGGGAGGCGCTGGAGCAGCGGCGGGCGCTGCTGGTGCGGATGCAGCGGCTGGCCGCCAGCCTGCCGGCGGTGCGCGAAGCGTCGGCGCATCGCGAGGACGGGGCGGAGGACGCGGGCGCCATGCTGCCGGGGACGACCGACGCGCTCGCGGCGGCGGCGTTGCAGGAGGCGGTGCAGAAGATGGCGACCGCGGCCGGGGCGAACCTGACGGCGGTCGAGACTCTGCCGGCGGCGGCGGAGGCGCGCTGGCACAAGGTTTCGCTGCGCATCAGCCTGAACGCGCCCTGGCCTGTGCTGGTCGAGCTGATGCACGCGGTCGAGCGCGGACCAAGCCGCATTTTCGTCGGCGACGTGCGCTTTCACAGCCCGGTCGTCGTGACCCGCCCGGCGGGTTTGCCGATACAGGCATCCATGGTGCTGTATGGCTTCCGCCCGGCCGACGCGGGATCCGGCGCATGACCGGCATCGGGTGGGCAGGGTGGGCCTTGATCGCCGTTGCCCTGTGCGGCGTGATCGGGCTTGAAATCGCCGGTCCGGATGACGGAGCGGACGCCGCGCTCGTGCGGCCGGTGCCGATCATGCCGGCCGGCGGCCCCGGCGCCGCGGCCGTGCCGGTGGATCGGCGGGACGTGCGGTTGAGCGCGATTCTGGCGCGGCCGCTGTTCAGTCCGGATCGGCGGCCGGCGGCCTCCGCCGCGCGCAGCGTCAGCGGTTTGCCACGGCTGAGCGGGATTGTCGTCACCGGCTCCCGCAAGGTCGCGATTTTCGCCGCGCCGGGGAAGGCGATCGTCGCGGAAGAGGGATTGCACCTCGGCGCGTATGACGTGACGGCAATCAGCGATGCGGGCGTGACGGTGGTTGGGCCGGAGGGTACGACGGTGCTGCGGCCGTTGTTCGACCCTGCTCCGCCGCCCGCGGCTGCCAAAGCCCCGATGATGCAGCGGCCGGCACCGCCGGTGAAGTAAGGCGGCGTTTCCGGCGCTTGCACAGGAGGGGCAATCCCGGCTAGGTCACGGCATCGACGCGCCAGTTGCTGGCGAGGGTATGGAGAGGTGCCGGAGCGGTCGATCGGGGCGGTCTCGAAAACCGTTGTACCCTTATGGGTACCCAGGGTTCGAATCCCTGCCTCTCCGCCAGCACACCCTTATAGTCCATTGGTCCACTTCGACCCAAAACGGGGCCGAGAAGTTGACCGTCGGCGTCGTTGGCGAACCCGCTTGCGCATGCGGCGAGTGGCTCCGACGGTCGGGGTTGGCGCAAGGTCCGACAGGCTAGCGTCCGGCGACGTTCGCTGCCGTCCTGAAGTGGAAGCTCCACCGCGGGTGCCGGGCCAGCCATTCGATGACCTTCGGATGTTTATGGGTGGCGTAGTTGTCGACGATGGCGTGGATCGCCTTGCCCTTCGGCACGGCGGCCTCGGTGGCGTTGAGAAAGCGGATGAACTCCTGATGCCGGTGCCGCTGCATGCAGCGGCCGATCACCGTGCCGTCCAGCACGTTGAGAGCGGCAAACAGCGTTGTGGTGCCATCCCGCTTGTAGTCGCGGGTCATCGTGCCGCAGCGGCCCTTCTTCATCGGCAGACCCGGCTGGGTCCGGTCAAGTGCTTGAATTTGGCCAGATGCGCTGTACCGAACTGACGCTGATGCCGATGTGCTTGGCCATCGCGGCCGAGGTCCAATGCGTCACCTCACCGGGTGCCTTGGTCTGCGTCGCAGCCACCACGCGAGCCGTGATCTCGGCTCCGAGCGGCGGAATGCGCGACGGGCGGGTCTTGTCGCGCAGCAGACTGGCACGCCTTCGGCCAGGACAAGCGCCTGCCAACGCCAGACCGAGGTCTTGCTCGTGCCGGTGCGCCGGGTGAGTTCCATCGTGCCGCAGCCCTCGGCGGTCAGCAGCACGATCTGCGCCCGCGAGACATGCTTTTGCGGGCTGTTGCGGTCTGTCACGATGGCGCTGAGCGCTTGGCGATCGGTTTCGGTGAGGTCGATCGTCGTGGTTTTTCGCATCTGCCAGACTCGCAAGGGGGGAAGTATCCGTGAGAATCCAGAATCGGATGCAAGTGTCAGAATTTATCCACTAGCGGACCATCCACGATCTCCAAAATAGCGACCGTCAGCTCGTGAAGGTTTTCAGGCGCTCTAATGTGCCGCAGCAGAGGAGCGCGGGCTTTCGTGCGCCGCCATGGCCTGGGCGTTTTCCGAGGTGCCCGCAAGCGTTCAGGTAGGCCGTGATGCCGGTCACGCGCGAAAAGTATGGCAGTCTATCTTGATGAGCGTGTCGAGGCCAGCGGCGCGCCTCCGGATCATCTCCAGGCATTGATTCTGTTCATCGGCTTGTCCGTCAGCGTGCCGGTGCGACCGGCGGCCGAGTGGAAGCGGGGGGATTTGCCGCCGTCGCGGATCCCGGCCGCCTCCATATTAGGAGTTGAGATAGGCTTCCAGGTTATGGTGCGTCGGAATTTCATGCCGCTTGCCGCCTTTCTCGTGCAGGCGGACCCACCAGCGCTTGCCCTTGGAGTAATCGTCGTCGACGCGGATGGCGACGACAGTGCCGACGCGGGCGAATGCGAAAGTAATGACGCTGATCAGCGCCCGGTCGCGCAGCCCGACCACGGTGGAGATGTCGATGCTGTCCAGCAGCGTATACGCCTGGTCCGCATCCAGCACCGTGGTCTTGCCGGTTTTCACCACGTGCTTCGGGCGGCGGAAGGCGTGTGGCAGGTTGGTGGCGACACCTGGCCAGTGACGAGCCAGTCGAAAAGCGTGGGGATGGCGGCGAGATGCTGTTTCACGGGCGGCTTCTCGAACCCGCTCGGCGTCGCCTCAATGTAGGCCGCGACGTACAGCAGCTCGATGTCGGCGAGCTGACCGAGGTGGTTATACTCGCACCGGGCGCAGAACCGGCCGACGGGATGGAGGTAGGCCGTCCGCGTGTTCCGGTTGCGGATCGTCGCCGCGAAGAATTCCGGGAACCACTTCGCCGCGGCATCGCCGGCACGACGATGGACACTCTGACTTCAGCCTTTCGAAGCTGGGATGCCGCACGAACCACGCCAGCACGGCGTCGGCCAGAACGACAACCCGTTCCGGGTCGGGCGAAGCCTCCAGCCTAAAAAGCAGCGCCGCGAGCGTGTCGCGCGCCGCCAGATCATCGTCGCTGAACGCACCCTTATCTACCACATGGTAGCGCATGTCGGGCGGTATCGCCACAACGGCGTGTTCTGGGGCAAGAACCTTGCCCACTCCCGGGCATGCCCGGCAGCTGGCAACGGTCCGCTTGGCGGCATAATGATCAACCAGGGATTAGCTTAACCAAGGCCGGCGGTCCAGAAGAAGTGGACCACGTCTTCCGTCGCATGCTGTGGGATATTGATTGGGGGCGGGTCGGGTCTGCGCGCGGTCGACAGCAAAGGTCGGCCGCATCAGATCATGCGCTCGAAATGGTCCCTTTTGGATGCCGATCACCCCTCAAACAGGGTCCTTCTTTCACGCCGAATCACAGTTTCAATCTCAAGTCACGCCGTCGATTTGGACCGGTTCCAATTGAAGGAGCGGATTTGTCGCCTTGCTTTTTGGGATCGTTGTGTTAGAAAGTTTCGAGCTGCCAGAAACGCCGGATCTATTCATTTAATTTTGCGCACGCAAAGTTGAAGCAAGCGGTGGTCTCGATGAATCGATGGACGAAGATTGGCGCAGTGATGTTTCCTGCCACCCTCTTGATGGGTTGCCCGGGAGGGCAGCCCGACGCAACCATCCACACGAGCCAGCTTGGCGTCTGCACGACCACCGGGAAGTATACCGCGCCCGCCAATACCAGCATCGTCCTGTTCCGGATCAATCAGGTCGACAACACTCAGGTTGGCAATGGCTGGACATTCAACGAGAAGGCGTTCCTGACTGATCCGCCATCGGCTTGCCAGTATGACGTCGTCGGCTCCGACGGGATCCAGATCGCTGCAAAAACCGCTGTGCCGATCAACAAGGTCATCGGCATCATCGTGCAAGCAAGCGGCTCCGCCGCGGCCAACGTCAACTATACATTGCTTTACGGAAACAGTCAGCCTCCCGACGCCGCCTGCCAGGGATCGCTCAACATCTCGGTCCCGAGCGGAAAGATCTATCAGGTTCCGACCCATCCCGGCACTTTGACGGTCAGCGACGCGGCGCCAGGGAGAACCGTCGTCACCAATTGCGGCCAGATCGCCGCGGCTGGGCCATAGTCGTCGCTGAAGCCTATGGTGAAGGGCGCCGAGAACAGGGTGGAAGAACCGCCATTGCTGATCGAAGCTCCTGTCCCGCGCCCGAACCGGCAAATCCGGACAACAGTGCCGCGCGGCTATCATCCTCCGGAATCCAGCGTCGGATTGTACCACAAAGATGAATTCGTCCTGCTGCAACGCAGCCTGAGAGGGTTCAGCCACATTTTGGCCAGCCGCGAGGGCCTGTATGCCGTTGGGCTCGGCGGCATCGCCAAGCTCGCCGACGGCCAATTCTTTGGCGTGACGGTCGATGGCACGGCGATTTACTGTTTCGAAGCTTCCGGGCCGATTCCAAGCCTGTTCCCCTGCATGGGCAGAATCGTGCGGCTGGCGCTGGACGGGCGCGAGATAACCGGGGCGGCGGTGGTCGTCAAGGGACTGCCGAACGGCTGCCACCAGATCGACCTCATAGAATCCGATTTATACATATGCGACACCTACAACAGTCGCCTGTTCAAGGTGGACATGGCGGCGCGAACCTATACGGTTTTCGCGCCCTGGGGCGAGATTGGCTTTCAGGACTTCGACTCCGGCTACCCCCATATGAACTCGGTCGTCGGCTTGGACGGCGTCATCTATCTGATGCTACACCACTGCTCGCGGCGGACGGGAAAACCAAGCCAGATAGTCGAATGGCTGCCGGCCGTCGGCGCAGTCGGCCGAACGGCGACGCTCGCAGGCGGGAGCTGTCACAACATCGTTTTTCTCGAAGACAAAAGCCTCCTTGTCTGCAACTCTGATGGCGGCGGTCTTTCCAACGGTCGACGAAATATCGTCACGATAGGCTCGATGTTCACGCGTGGCTTGTCGGTCGACCACGAATTTGTCGTCGTCGGCAGTTCATTTTTTTCACGTCGTGACGAAAGGGGCGTCGTTGCGGGCGAGGTGTGCTTCCTCGACCGGGCCTATCGCGAGGTCAGGCGGTTTGTGATCCCCGCCGCCGCGACGGAGATTCGGAAGATCGACGGGCAGGATCTCTCCCTCACCCGCTTCAGTCCGTCGCTGCCAGCCGACGGATGTTGATTGACCGCGCAGCCATATCGGCTGGCCGCCTTTGCGCGAGGTTTCTTGCGGTGGCAGTCATTAGCAACAAATTTTAGTGACCTGGATCATCCGGCGGATACGCAGGGCGAGAATTCTTTTGAACAAATGCCGGGTCTAACTTAAGAATCTCATTCGTACAGGAGGGGACAAATGGCACAACAGCCTCAACCGCATAATGCGCAGCCCGCGAATCCCATTATCACCAAACTTCGCGAAACTCCAGGCGCAAGCCCCGCGCAGTTCACCGGCTGGGTCGGCTCAGGCGCCGCCGACGGGAGGACGCGTCTCCATCTCGACGTCGGCTCATTGTCATACTACCTCGAATTTGACAACGCCGACGTGCTCCATTGGGCGGATGTCCCAGAAACGGTCATGCCGCTTGGCGCGAAGATGGCCTGGGTGCGCGGCGACGCCCGCGTCCGCGTGATACGTTCGGTCGGCGCCAAGGCCATCCAGGTCAGCCGGTTCCTGCAATCGTCAGGCCAGGCGAGCGGTTCCGACGCGGTTCGCGGCTTCCTGTCAGGCGCCACTTTGAATACGCCACGATCGAAGAACCAATCCAGCTCGTAACTTGCCAGTTCGTATTCCGGACGATTCATAATAATCAAAATCGATACTCGTTTAGGGAGGTGATGAGCCATGGCGACGCGAATCTTCGACCTCGAGGTTGCGCTGCCTCGTCGCAGGAAGACGAGCTACGAGGCGCTAGACTGGCTTCAGGCGGAGCTGGACGTCCGACACATCGACACGCCTGTCATTGTTCCTTCGACCGACTTCGATCCGCGACCGGTGGCGGGCTCCCTAACATGCGGCAACACGTGCGGCGTGCTTTCGATTGGATGCGGCGGGTCGGGATGCGGCGGGGTGACTTGCAATTGCACGCAAACCTGCTCGTGTAATTGCGGCGATTTTACCAACGGCTGCGACTTCTAGGACCAGACCTCTTGTCGGAAGCGTGGCGACCGCTGTTGACCGGCGCTGCAGCCGAGCGGGCCATCGAGATCGCGGTGACACTCGCCCGGCGACTCCGAGAGCCTATGGAGGTGGAGAGAGCGGCGGCGATCGCCTATGCGCAATCGAACCTGCCGGTCAGGCTGGGGTGGCATCCCGCGAGCGTCTCCATGGGTTACGCCGGGCTTGCGCTACTGTTCGACCAGCTCGACAGATGTCAGCCGGAGGCAGGCTGGCAGGCGGACGCGCAGAACTGCCTGGAGCTCGCAGTTTGCGAATGCGAGGATGTGGGGTTGGGGCTATTCGGCGGCCTCGCCGGCGTCGCCATGACGACCTGGTGCCTGTCAAGAAACGGCGAGCGTTATGGACAGATCCTGTCCGCGCTGGACGACGCCCTGTTGGATGACGTGCCTTCGTGCGTCGCGACCGTCGAGCGCGAGACGGGGGGCATGCCGTTCGCCGCCTTCGACGTCGTCTCTGGCCTTGCCGGCATAGCCGCCTACGTTCTCGCGCGCCAGGAAAGACAGGACTTCCGCGAATTGCTCGCGCGCATCCTAGGCGCTCTTCGCCGCCTGTGGACCTGGGTGGACGGGCGCCCCCGCTGGCACACGCCGTCAACGTTTGTCAATATGGACCCCAAGGTTCAGCGCCAATTCCCTCATGGCAACGTCAATTGCGGGATGGCGCACGGACTGCCATGCCTGCTCGCGGTTCTGTCGCTCGCATCTCTGGCTGGTGTTGCCGGGGCGGAAACGAACGAAGTCATCGCGGACATGGCGGACTGGCTCGTCGCCAATCAGATTCAGGACGCGTGGGGTCCAAGCTGGCCGAGCGTCCTCAGGATCGTCCGCTCGCCGCCGGAGCAGCGAACTGCGGCCTATCGGCTGGAGCAGGCCGACGCTCCCGCGCACAACGCCTGGTGCTACGGCAGCGCAGGCGTCGCCAGCGCGCTCGCGCTGGCCGGAAGGGCTCTGGCCAACGACGGCTATCTTCACACGGCCGGGGAGGCGCTGCGCGCGATCATCCGGCGTCCAATGCACGAACGCGGCATAGCGTCGCCAACGTTCTGTCATGGGTTCGCGGGGCTGTTGCAAATCTTTGCCCGCTTCGCCCAAGCCGCCGACGGCGAAGACTATGCGCTCGAGGCGGAACGGCTCTTCCGGAGACTCAACGCGATGTTTGAGCCGGATACATTGCTCGGGTTTCGGAGTTTCGAACTTGAGGGCCGCCGGGTCGACCAGCCTGGCCTCCTGGACGGCACCCCCGGCATAGCCTTGGCCTTGCTTTCCGTCGCCATGCCGATACGGCCCGACTGGGATCGTATCTTTCTCTTGTCGTAGCCGGATGTCGAGCGACAGCCCTCGGCATCGCCCTCATGGCGAGCAACGCTTGTATGAGCCGCTTGACGCCTTGTGCTTGCGCGCGCCGACCCTGCCCATTGTCCCAAGTCAGGCGCCGCCGGCGACGGGTGGTCTGACCTTGGACCCGCCAAACGCCTTTCAGCGCTATGCGCTCACGATCGCCAGCCCGTCGCTGGCAGCTGCGCTCGATCGGACAGCCGGGTCAGGCGGCTCGGCGGACGCGGACGACGTGCGGGGAAAATGGCTGCGGTACGGCATACGCATGCGCGCACGCCCGACGCCCTTCGGCCTGTTTGCCGGCGTGATGCTGGCCCGCTGGGGTCCGGAAACCGACCTGACGCTCACCGGGATCAAACGGGTGCGAATCCGTCCCGACATGGAGTGGCTCGCGACGCTCGTCCGCAAGCTCGAGAAACGAGACGTCATCCGGAACCGTCTGCGATGGATAAGCAACCCGGCCGCCTTTGTCTCCGGCGGCCGCGCCTACCTGGAGGAAGGGACACCCGACGGCCGCGGCGCCATTTCGATCCGGGCGACGCCTGCCGTACTGCGGGCGCTGGCTGCCGCGCGCGCGCCTGTCACATATGCCAGGCTGGTGGCTCAATTGGCCTCCGAGGAACAGCGGGAGCCGCACCACGACGTCGAGCAACTTCTCGAACACTTGTGGGAACAAGGATTTTTGCACACCGAACTGATGCCGTCCCTGTCCACCGCGGATCCGCTCGGACATGTTCTCAGCAAATTGCGTGCGAACATCCAGGCGAAAGCAATTTGCCTCCGGCTGGACGCCCTGGCGGCGGCGATCGGCCGGTGCGAAGCGGCGCCCCCGAACAAGGCTTTGGAATTACACCGGTATGCCGCGGCGCAGGCGAGCCTGATCACGAACGCGGGCCCTTCGACCCCGCTCCAGGTTGATTGCTCGCTGTCATCAAGCGGGCAATCTATTCATCGCGGCGTGGCCCGCAGGGCCGCGCTGGCCGCCGAAACGCTCTTGCGGCTGAGCGGCGCGCCGACAGGCCCTGCAAAGATAGGCCAATATCGCCAAGCCTTTCTTGCGCGCTATGGGACTTATCGCCAGGTGCCGCTGCTTGAGCTCGTCAGCCCGGACTGGGGTCTCGGCCCCCTCTCCGCGATGACTGAGACAGGTCAGGCTCCGACCGAGGCGCGTTTTCGGCGGGCCGGCGCCCTTCAGGAACTCGCGCTGCGGGCGGTCCGGGATCGAGAACTTCGCGTCGTGCTTGACAAGAGAATGCTGGAACGTCTTGAACATCCCCAGTTCACTGCGGATCGGGCGCCGCACTCGCTGGACCTGCATATTTTCGTCATCGCGGAAGACGCGCGCTCGATTGACCGAGGCCGCTTCCTGGTCGCGATTGCCCCGAGCGTCGGCGCTTTGAACGCCGGGCGGTTCGTCGGCCGTTTTGCTCACGTCATCGGTGGCGACATGGACGCGATGCTACGGGCCGTGGTTGAGCGCGAACAGGCGCTGTCCAACACGAAGTCCGTCGACCTCGCCTATCTCCCGAGCAAGCCGAGGGCGGCGAACGTGGCGATTTGCCAGACCACGGGCGACTATCAGTCGACGTTTGGCGCGATGGCCCGCAGCGATCAGTGCGTCGAGGTGCCGCTGGACGAGATCTTGGTCTCCGTGCGCGACGATCGCTTCCTGCTGCGCTGGCCCCGCGGCGAGTGCTTCGTGCGCTTTTCCGCACGCCATCTGGTAAACCCGCTGCTTGCGCCCGAAGTCGTGCAATTCCTGCTCGACGCAAGCCAGGACGGAATCACGCAGCTCGGGCCATTCGACTGGGGCGCTTGCGCCAACCAACCGGTGCTACCCCGCCTGGAATTCAACGGCGTCGTGTTATGCCCGGCCCGCTGGCGGCTCAAGGCGCCCGCCGCAGGAATGGCGAAATCGGAATCCGACGTAGAGCGATACGTCAAGGATTGGCGCTCGCAATGGGACGTGCCGCGGCAGGTGTATTTGGCGGCGGGCGACAATAGATTGTTGTTGGATCTTGCCGATCCGGCGCAATTCGGCGAGCTGGTCAGAGACGTCCGAACGCTCCAGCCGAATTCAGCCTGTCTCGTGGAGGAGGCACTGCCAGGGGCGGACCATGCGTGGATAAAGGGAGCAGACGGCGCTTATATCGCCGATCTGGTCGTATCGCTTGTCAGGCGTCAGACGACGGTCCCGCCTCGGCCGGTCGTTCCGCCGCGCGATTTCGCCGTGCCGCCGCGAAACCAAAGGATCAAGACCCCCGGGACGGATTGGGCATACCTGAAGCTCTACATCCCGTCCGGCGCCCAGGACGAGGTCTTGCGCGGTCCGTTCCTCGACCTGCAGAACGCCATGATGAAGCAGCCAATCGAGAAATGGTTTTTCGTTCGTTACGCAGACCCGGACGTTCACCTGCGGCTTCGCTTCAGCGGACCAGAGGCGTGGCTGAATCGCGAGTGGCTGCCGCAAGCGATGGACTGGTCCCGGTCGCTCGTCGAGCGCGGCCTTTGCGACCGCATTGCGGTCGACACATATGAACGAGAGATCGAACGCTATGGCGGTCTCGCTTCGATCGACGCATGCGAGACGCTGTTCCATCTCGACAGCCATTCCGTTGTCGGCATGCTACGGCAAATCGCCGATGAACGCAGCGGCGCCGATACGACGGAGCTGGCGATGGCGTCGGTTGATGATTTCTACGACGCGCTGGCGCCTGATGCGGAGACCGCGGTGCGGTGGCTCACGCGGGCGGCCGGCTTGCGGCGAAAGGTTGTTGGCACGGAATATCGCCAAATCGGCACCCGGCTCCAAACCAGCGTCGCCGATCGAACACTGTCGAGCGCGCGGCTTGCCTCGCTGCTTGAGGAGCGACGCGTCAAGATCAGGCATCTGTGCGCCACAATCCGCGCCTTGGACGCCGCCGCTCCATTATGCGTTTCGATGGAAGAACTCTGCGCCAGTCTGGCGCATATGCACCTGAACCGCCTGCTTCCGGTTGGGAAGTTCGATGAAGGGCGCTTGTTCGGATTGCTGGCGCGAACACGCGAGGTCCTGCTTCATGCGCGCCGCGACGATCAGCAGCGGATGGAGAGCAACACGGTATGATCGCACAAACATATACGCCGCGCCGCCTTGGCCCCGATGACCTCGCAGCCGACCCGGGACTTCGCAACCTGCTGGGAGATCTGGGAGAAGAGGAGTTCGTCGCGCAGCACTGGCCGGATCGTTTCTATCTTGTCCACGGTCCGGCAGGACGCCTTCAGGACGTGTTTCCCGCAACCCTTGACGCGCTGCTTCAACTGCCGTGTTCGGGCATGAACGCGTTCATGTCGCTTGACGACGGAGCGACCGAAGGCATGCAGGTAGGACCTGGACAGGTGATGCCGCTGTATCGCGCAGGGTTTACGCTCTATTTCCATGATTTGCGCTCACCGGCGTTCGAGCCGCTGGTGTCCGCCATGGAACGGCGACTTGGCCTTAACGGGGGGCGGACGCGCATCAGCGCCTTCGCGTCGTTGCGGGGCCGCGGCGTCGCGACGCACTATGACGTCAACGATAATTTCGTCATCCAGCTAAGGGGCCGAAAGCGATGGCGCCTCGCGACAAGCCGAAGCGCCGACAATCCTACGGTCGGCTATCGCGTCGACCGCGCACCGACCCTTGTTCATGAAATGGAAGCCGGTGGGCGCCTTCCCACCGAGCTGCCCGACGACCATCTCACATTCGATCTTGAACCGGGCTCCGTCGCCTTTGTCCCGCGGGGATATCTGCACCAATGCGAGACGGTCGATGACGAGTCCCTGCATCTCAATGTGCAGACGTCAATGCTGACGATAAGCGATCTGATCGCGTACGTGTTCAAGGCCAAACTCTGTCCGTCCGCCCCGGAATTGCGCGCCCGCATGTGCGGCGGGTTCCGCGACGGGCATCTGTCCGAAAGCGCGCAACAGGCTCTGCGCGCCGAATTCCAACGGCTAGGCGAGAGAACTCCAGGACATCGACCTCGCGCTTCCGGTGTCCGCTGTCGAGGAATTTATGCTGTCCGGGCGCACGTCGCCTGCCAACAATTCGATGTGACAAGGTTGGCCAAACGGCCGCCGCGCTGGCCTCAAAGCGCGGGATTCGCGTTCAACGGGCCGCAGGTAAAGGGAGCGAGCAACACGCCGGAGGGAACAATCCATTGTCATTTTATAACATGCCACGATTGTTCTATGTTAGCAGCCTTATGAAGCTGTGCGGTTGCGTGACCTCAGGTCGCTTCAGAGTATTCCGCAGCCTGTTAAGGCTGAGCGATCACGAGCCAAATTGCTTATAGAAGCGCGTGACGATCGTGGCCCGACGACAATCATTGCGCTCCATTAGACGATTGACCGCCTGGTTGGAGCTTGACGTCTTCGCTGACAGCGTCGCGCAGCCCCGCGCGGCAGCGAAATGTTGCACGGATCGCGCGAGGACTTCGGAGGCGTCGGCCCCCCAGCAACGCCGCGCGACGACCAGGCTGTCGACGTAGCAGTCGCCGTCATTGATCCAGGATGAGAGGTAGCCAGCCAGTTGGCGGCCATCAATCAGCACGAGATGATGGCAATTCGGCTGGGACAACCTGGATGCGAGTAATTCGGGAGTCAGGTCAGCGATAAAGCGCCGGGAGCGGTAGCCACGACGATGCATCTCGACCATCGCTCGGTTCAGCCCCTGGCTACGCCCGCGGTACTCGCGGACCAAAAAGCGCGGATTTTCGCGAATAGGAGCAAGATCGACCAAGCGCCGCACCCAGCAAACCTCTTGATCCAGCTCCTCGAACCCAAAGCGAAGCAGAAATGCCGCGGCCGCCTCGAGTTCATGTTGCTGTGCGCTGACTACCAGTGCGGTTGGGACAGCCGTCCGGGCGATGGCGGCGAAAACTTCAGCCAGCAGGTGCGTTCCGACGCCATGACGTCGATATTTCGCTTCCACGCCGCCGGACAGAAAACATAGTTGCGCCTCCGGCCCGAGGGACGCCGTCAGGTGGAACAGCGCCACGCCAACAACGGCGGCATCAAAACGTGCCGCGTAGCCAAGACCCGAATACAGGTCATCAGGGATTGGTCCGCGATGGCTGACAACTGCCTCGCAGCGGCGGAGCAGGGCGTGAATACTCGCAAGCCCAAGCGTATTGGCCTCGACTATTTCAGGACAGATCGACACTCCTTTTGGCATCGTCTGCGATTCCCTAGTTCGGTCCAGCATGTATCACCGGCGCTCGGATTTGTTGATAACAATCACGCGCAATCTCCATCCCCGGCGGAGCACGCGCAACGCGAGTTTGCTGACGCTTGTGGCCAAGGAAGTCGACGTCGCGGCGGCGGCCAACTGCTTTCCCGTCCCGATCTAGTGGATAGAATCTGACACATGGTGCCCGCCTCAATTCTTCCTGAGGCGCGGAAATCCGCCAACTCGGCGGACTCATCCGTCTGATTTTATCCTCGAGCAGCCAAGCCACGGAGCGCAACCAAAGAGATGGGAGGAGCGGAGCCACCCGCAGCCACGCCCAGCGCGCCCGGTCGCGCGCGAGCATGGCGAGCACCGGACCTTCTCCGCAGTGAGCACCGTGGCATACTCATCACCAGTTGGAGGTTCGCATCATCGGACACCCGCGCCGCAACTCCAGTTTTATTGATAAGAGGAATTATTACGAAAATTAAGCAGCGACTCCCCTGACATTCACCGGGCCTTTCCAGGCGCCCCCGCCCGACACCCAAGCGATGTGAAGCTGGCCGTCGGCGCCAACCGCAAAAGCGTCGGTCTGATTGTTCACCCCGTATTGCGGCGAGGCGCAAACTGCGGCGCCGGGCGGGAAGACGCCGGCGGGACCGATCCCGGCCGGTGCGTTCCAGGCGCCCCCGCTCGAAACCCAGGCGACATGAAGCTGCCCGTTGGCGCCGATGGCGAAGACGTCGGTCTGGTTGTTAACCCCATATTGCGGCGACGCGAATACCCCGGCGCCCGGCGGGAAGAGTCCAGCGGGACCAATCCCGACCGGTGCGTTCCAGGCGCCCCCGCCCGACACCCAGGCGACATGAAGCTGCCCGTTGGCGCCGACGGCGAAGACGTCGGTCTGGTCGTTCACCCCGTACTGCGGCGAGGCGCAAACCGCGGCGCCGGGCGGGAAGAGTCCGGCGGGACCGATGCCGGCCGGTGCGTGCCAAGCGCCGCCGCCCGACACCCAGGCCACCTGAAGCTGGCCGTTGGCGCCGACAGCGAAGACGTCTGTCTGGTTGTTCACGCCGTATTGCGGCGAGGCGCAAACCGCGGCGCCGGGCGGGAAGAGTCCGGCGGGACCAATCCCGGCCGGTGCGTGCCAGGCGCCGCCGCCCGACACCCAGGCCACCTGAAGCTGGCCGTTGGCACCGACAGCGAAGACGTCGGTCTGGTTGTTCACGCCGTATTGCGGCGAGGCGCAAACCGCGGCGCCGGGCGGGAAGACTCCGGCGGGACCGATCCCGGCCGGTGCCTGCCAGGCGCCGCCGCCCGACACCCAGGCGACATGAAGCTGCCCGTTGGCGCCGATGGCGAAGACGTCGGTCTGGTCGTTCACCCCAAATTGCGGCGACGCGAATACCCCGGCGCCTGGCGGGAAGAGTCCAGCGGGACCAATCCCGACCGGTCCGTTCCAGGCACCCCCGCCCGACACCCAGGCGACACGAAGCTGCCCGTGGCCGCCGATGGCGAAGACGTCGGTCTGGTTTTGGACGCCGTATTGCGGCGTGGCCGTAATCCAATTGCTGACCGTCATGTCCACTACTCCTTTAGTATTAGCCCAAATGCCTGTTTCAACGGCGTTTTCTTCGACTGCACCCGCTGGTCTTGTCAGCCTCATGCCGCTCGGTTTAGCAGTGCGAAGGTGTAAGCCAGTTCCCGCCGGTTCAGTCGTTATAGTTCGCTTTTACAACGGAAACGCTAATTCACGCGGAGTGCCTGAACAACGCTGTAAGCCTGTGCGCTGTCCGCCTGGAGACAGCAACAACGCAATCGATATGGTGATGAGTGCAATCTAATGTGTCACGATTACTCCGTTCGGCAAGTCGATCTCACCATTGCGGCGGCGTGGTTCGTCGGACTTCGCCGCGGCGCAGTGCTTTTCCGTCAATTTTGCCCGACCGGGTTGTGAAATGCGTGTCAAAAGTGACGGTTGGCTGAGGCAACGGTAACGCCAGGCCGGCGTTCGTGAAGCCTACGCCGGCTGCTCGCGCATCGACTCTCACTCCTGCGTCAGCGCTGATCATCTATCGCAAATGGTGTCGCGTTATGCGTCGATGCGCGCGCCTTCAGCGGCCAGTTGGCGGGGCAACAACCGCCGTGTCGTCTCGTGCAGGATTCGGTCGCGCAGCGCCGCGCAGCACGCGCAGCATCAGCAGACGCGCGACATCTTGAAGCTTCTGGCGTGCACCGTCAGCCGCCACGCATGGCTCCAGGATCAGAGTGTTGGTCTGAAGCTCCGGTCGTGGTAGGGCTTCTCCGGCAGCGGATAAAGTCTGTGAGGTGCGCATGAGCTCTTCACCTATCCCGTTGGACTTGGCCGGCAGGGCAGCGAGCGGCCGCAAGCTGGTCGCCGTGGTTTATGCCGACGTGGTGGGCTACAGCCGATTGATCGAAATCGATGACATCGGGACGTCAGAGCGATTGCGGTCGCTCCGTAATGACCTGATTGATCCGGAGATTGAGCGCCACGGCGGTCGGATCATTCAAACCGCCGGGGACTCTCTGCTCATCGTGTTCGACAGCATCACCGAGGCTGTTCAGTGCGCTGTTGACGTTCAGCGGGAAGTGCCCGCGCATCAAGAAGGGTGGCCCTCCGACCGTCGCCTCCGCCTCCGCGTCGGAATCGACCTCGGCGACGTCATTGCCGATGGCACCGATCTACATGGAAACGGGGTAATCGTGGCAGTCAGGCTGCAAGCAGTTTGCCCTGCCGGTAGCGTCTGCGTTTCCCGCTCGGTGCGCGACCACGTGCGTGACCGGCTTGACTTGTCGTTCGAGGCACTCGGCGAGCTTTCACTCAAAAACATTGCGCGGCCCGTGGAAGCATTCGCCTTGCGTCTCAGCTCTGGCATTCCAACGCCTGGTCGGGGCGGACCCCAACGGCAAGACATTAGCTATTGCCGGACGTGCGACGGGGTGCGGCTGGCTTGGGCTCGATCCGGCCAGGGTCCATCATTGGTGAAGACAGCGAACTGGATGCCAGTGGCCGGCCGAGTGCCGCCAACATGTCCTGCCCGCCGCCATAGAGTAGGTTCCGGCGTTCGAAATCGATCATGGCGAGCCAGATCAGGCATTCCACCTCGCGCCGCCGCGCCAGCGTCACGGCCCGGCCCATCAGCGCATGGGCACTGTCAAGCTCTCCTTGCCAGCGCGCTATGTGCGCACGGGCCCATTCAAGCTCAACGAAGTCCAGCTCCAGGGTCCGCGCCATCGCCCTGGCTTCATCGACCAATGCCAGCGCGCGCAGAGCCGACCAGATCGCCGGTGACGACCAGACCGGTGGCAATGCCGATACGCATAGAGAGCTGCTGAGCGCCTATTGCCACGATGATCGCCAACCCCGCGCGCACGGCGCTCTCGGCGTGGGTCTCATCCGGGTTTGGCCAGCCGAAATAAGTCGGCACTCCGTCACCGACGAAGCGGGCGACATAGCCCCGTTTGTCGGCGACCTCTTTGGCAACGGCGATTTGGTAGGCGGTCAGCTTTTCGCGCAGCTCTTCCGGATCCAGTCGGGGGAGAGGGCGGCGGAGCCGACGATGTCGCAGAACAGCACCGAGATACGCCGTCGCTCTGCTGTCGGGACTGGTAAATGGCTCTCGCCGCTCGGTTCGACGAAAGGCTGTACCGCAGCGTCGCCCCGAAGTTCGGCGATTGCCGCCATCAGACGACGTCAATGCCCCACTGCTGCAACGCCAAGGTCTTTCAGATCGTCCGCAGTCAGTTGACGCAATACGTCAGCGTCGACTTCATTCTCACGGAATGCGGCCTCGTATTGGGTGAGACCCAGGTTCCGGAGCCAATTCGCGACGCCCATCGCCGTTTCCTCCAACCCGGGGAGGCTTGAGGCAGAGTATTGCGCGAGGCACTCCCCGCTATCGAGGCAAACAAATGCCGTGGATTGCTCAAAGGCCCAACGGTGGCGATTGTCACGAGGATTCGATCCGGTTGGTTACCTGACCAAACCGCGCGTCGGCTAACGGTGCAATCGACAACTTTTTGGGTGGATCCTACCTCCACTGGTGAAACGCGCCCTCGGGGCGCACTGCAAAATTTCAGAAATCTGCACAACGCAAAGGCTTTCGTAATATCTATGGGAATCGCGAATGGCAGGAAAATGGACCGGCGCGCAGCGGCAACAGCGAAGGGCCGACCGATGGGGGGACCATGATCGATTGGCTGACCGATTGGGTGGCGCTCCACTACGACCCGAGCGCTTTCACCTGGCGCGAGGTGCCCGGATATTTGGGCGCCTTGCTCATCGTTGCCTCATTCCTTGTACGCACCATGATCCCGCTGCGCGCGCTGAGCGCTGCCGGCAACCTCTGCATCGTCGTCTATGCCTGGTTAGACGGGCTGTATCCGGCCCTGGCGCTGAACCTTGCCCTACTTCCACTGAACGTGCTGCGGATGCTGCAGATGATGAAACTTGTCCGCCGCGTGCGCCACGCGGCGCGCGGCGATCAGACGATGGACTGGCTCAAACCGTACATGGCCCGCCGCCACTGCGCCCGTGGTCAGTTCCTGTTCCGCAAGGGAGACGTCGCCGACGCGATGTTCTATATTGTGTCCGGGCGCCTTCGCATCCCCGAACTAGGAATTGATATGATGCCCGGTGAGTTCGTCGGTGAGCTCGCCCTCCTGGCGCCGGACGGTCGCCGCACGCAGTCGGTAGAATGCGTCGATACGGCCAATGTGCTCGCCATCCGCTACGACCAGGTGCACGAACTGTTTTTTCAGAATCCCGATTTCGGGCTCTACTTCATGAAGTTGGCGTCTGAGCGTTTGTTCAATGTGGTCAGGCTGCAGGGAGAGGAGTTGGCGAAGCGCATGTCTGAGGCCGATACAGGCAATCGGGGCCATGACTGAGAAAGGCTGATCCAGCCCGCCTCGTCGAAACCTGCCGCGAGGCAGGTTGCCGCCAGCACAGGTATGCCGGCGTCACCGCTTGTCAGCGACGCGGCAGAAGGCATCAAGCGACTGGTTCGTGCCAGCTGATGCCGTATGACCTCGACAGAACCTCCCCCGTCCTCGGGTGGAGGTCTTTTTGCGTTTCCAGCATGCTTTACCGCCTGTTGTGGCACGCGGGCGTCTATGACGTGCATCCGGAACGTGGGCGGCGAACACCCCTTCCGACGGCGGAACGGCGATACCTGCCTTCTCGGATGAGTGCCTGGCCAAAGGAAATGGGTGCGAACGTCGCCCACAGAACGGGCAGACTGTTCTCGCGACCCAGCCGCTCACATTCTTCGGCCCGTCCGCGCAAGTCCTCATGGTCGTATCGCTGATCGCTCACATGTGCCCCTAAACTCAGTGCATACCCGATGTCGAAGGGGTGGCCGCGCTGGCAATCGTGTAAATCTCTTTCATCGTTCAGCCGTCTTGCCTGATCCGGGTAGCCCAAGATCAAGGTGCAAATTGAGCCCCAGACGCCCGCCACGGTTTTGGGGTCGTGGATGACCATGTCTACGAGAAGGCAATGCTTCTCGGTTTCGTAGAGGTGCAGCACTTTGTCGAAGTTTGCCATGGCCTTGATGAACCCACCTGTCCAACGGTAACGGGCGCAGGCTCCTGCACGTCCCATGACAAGCAGGTCCGCATTACCTGTAGCGTTCGCCACGTCCAGCGTCTCCTCCAACCCCGTCAGGGACTCTGCTACACGCACCTGATCAGAAATGTTGTCCCCCACTCCGGCGAGGATGGGCACGAGCGCGTCGCGGCGCTCGAGCGTTCCCGCGAAGGCGAGGGCCGGATGTAGGCTGGACCGGACTTCCGGGTCGGCCCAGCCCCTCAGCGCTACCGGGCGGTTCCAAGTCGCCTGCGCAACATCACTTCCCTAGCGCCTCGTTCTGCCGACCGAGGCAGCGTAGAGACGAGTTCGATCCCTTGGTTGAAACGGGCAATGGCCTCGGTCGGGACCGTGCGCTTCAGCGCTAGTTCGCCAGCGGCTCGCCAAAGCGGGATGGCGGCTTCGACAAGGCCCGCGGCGGTGAAGTGGTGCGCCTACACCCCGGGTTCTGCGGTCTTGATGTTCGAGGAGCGCTGCTCGATCACGCGAGCGATCTTACCGCGCAACTCGTGTCTGCGGCTCTTGAGCAACGACTCGTAAGCCGCGTCCTGCACCAGAGCGTGCTTGAAGGTGTAGATCGCATCGGGCGGCGTGCCGCGACGGAAGGTCAGTCCCGACTGGCTCAACTGCGCCAGCGCATGGTCGAGCTGGGCGTGGGGCATCTGCACCGTCGCGGCGGTCAGTTCGTAGCTGAACGCGCGGCCGATGGCTGCCCCGATCTGGGCTATCTCCTTCACCGGCATGAAGCGATCCAACCGCGCATACCACAGCCACGATTGGCATCGAAGCGGCTTTCCATCACCAGGGCATGTTCCACGCAGCAGCAGTGAAGCGGCTCGGCGACCCCTTTCAGGTCGTGGTCGCCGAGATCGGTCAGTTCGAACGCGTTGCCGATCAAGCGGCGGGTCGATGCGGCGATGACGATCTTTCCGGGCCTCGCCAGTCCTTGCAGACGGGCGACCAGATTGGGAGCCCAGTCGCGTTCGAGGCCGGGCGTGACGGATTTTGGCTGGCACGCCGGCTGACCAAGCGAGGCATTGAGATGCACGTCATCCATTTGACATTTGAGCAGTGTCGCCGTCTCACGGGGACAAAAGCGGGCAAAGACCGATCGTCTCGACACGGCCATGCTGACACGGGTGTTCCCGAGATGGCTGCGCGGTGAACGGCGCTTGATAACGATCACAATGCTGCGTATCCGGCGTGACGGATCTCCCGGGGTCACGAAGAGAATGGTGCTCTACCCAGGCGGCGCATGGTCGGCGTAGATGCGCCGCACATAAACCCCCGTCGGGCGGGCGCGAAGTTCCGCCATTACCGAAGCCATCGCCGTCGGCAGCACCTCCGGCGGCGGGATCGGCGCACCGTAACCCGGGGGTTGCAGCAGTGCTGCGACCGCCGAGACAAGGGCGAAGTCACCAAGCGTCAGCGCCGGACCGCGAATATACGCCCGGCCATCCGCCAGGATCCCGTCGGTGTAGTCGAACGCCGATCGGATTCTGACGAGGGCGTCAGCGGCTCGGGCCGGGCTGAGACGCAGTAGCAGCGACAGCAGCCACCGCAACGGCGGATAGGCCCAGCGGCGCAGAGCTCTTGCCTCGGACGCGGGTAAGCCCTGACACAACGGCTCGATGAGAATGTCAGGACGCGGCAGCAGATGAAAATAGGCGAACGCCGCCGTCTCGGTTGCCAGCCGGCCGTTGAAGCGGTCCCAGTCCGCCTCCACCCGTGTCGCCGCCGGTTGTCCGGTAGAAACCAGCCGGTGTTCGACGGGGCGGTCCGGATCATAGCGGCTGACGATGGCGCGCGGGCCTGTCAGACGAATGCCGCCGCCGTATATCAGCGGGATCTGTGGAGTGCCGCCATGCAGTACCGCCAAGATCGAGACAAGTCCGAACAGATGGCGCTCCTCCCGGTAAGCCACGCCATAGTAGCGCAGCAGAAGGCGCGATAGCTCGCTATCGATCATGGGTGCGAAGGTCAGCATGCGAAGCCCGGGCGTCGGACGGTCCGCCATCACACGGCGCTCAGATAGGCGATCAGCCGCTTGCCCGGCATGAAGAAATATCCGCCGCCGCGCGTGGTGATGAAGTTCGGCACTTCGGAAAGCCGCACCGGCCCGTCGCGGCTGGCGATCGTAAATCCGCACTCGCCGTCTTCGCCATCCCCCAGCAGCGGGTCCTTCTGCCGCGATAGACCGCCGAACGACGGGTTCATCACCCATGTCTGCTGGACGAACTCGAACTGGCGCTCGATGTCGCCATTCAGACACATGAAGAGCAGACCGGGCTTTTCTTCGCCGTCGGGACAATATTGGCGGCCTACCCGCATGATGCGATGGCGGTTGCTGATCGCGAGCTGCTCCTCCGACCCCGGGTTGAAACTGTCGCGCGGATTGGCGCGGCGGATATGGGCAGCGAACGGGCATCGAAGCGCCTCCGGGTCCTCGGCGCCGAACAGAAAATTGTTATCGGGGTGAGCATGCGATGTCGCGGGCGCGGCTGCGCCTGGAGCGTTCAGCGTATCCGCGGCTGCTGTGTGGTACGCTTGGCGCTTCTTCTCCTTTATCTTCTCTTCCGATCGGGAGTTGTACGGATGACGAACCAGCGATGACCCGTCCCGCCAGCGCCCGACCATCTTCGCGGCGATGAAATCCGCTGTGACCTCATACGGCGCGGGCAGGCGATGCTCGAGGCGATTCGCCTCGGCTTCGCAGTAGTCATCGAAGGCTTTTCGATCCTGTTCGAGTTGCCGGATGACCAGGAAGCTGCCGTTGCTGCCAAGGTCGCGCGGCGCATCGACGCAATTCTTACTGAAACCGGACGGTTCGCCGACTAAGGGCAGTAGATTGGCATGATCGTCAAGGGCCGGAAGGGTCGGTCCAGGGGGCAGGTTATCGCGGTTGTCGGGATATCCCAGAACGAACTCCCCGGGGGCGACGACGTGGATACTGTCCGCGGCGTGCAGCGCCTTATGGGTGCCACGGATCACCGGCTGGGAGATTCCATCGATGAAGCCGAACTCTTCCCGTTTATCCGCGGTGACCTCCTTCAGCGGGATAACCTTGATGCAGGTTGCGCCATGCCGAACAGCGACTGCATCCAGGTCAGCCTGCAGTTTCGCCACTGCCGCCGCCGTCCGGCCGTACATCAGCAAGGCCGCGTCCGGCTGCGATTGGCCCCACCACCAGTTCCGGGTCGCGTTGCCCCGCACATCGCCGAGAATGCGGGACCGGGCCTCGGTGACCATGCCTTCCCGGAAGGCGAAGGGGAAGCTCTGCAGGCCTTCCTCCGGCAGCCCGAGCCGAGCCAATCCGGGTAGGCCGAATGCTAGAGTAACGACCGCCGGTGCGCCGAGACGGCGTCCGTCGTCGAACGCCACGTGCGGCGCGATCTCCCGCAGCCATGCGCGTGCGGCGGCGGTTTCCGGTGGCAGCGACAGGATGAGGCACGTCCCGAACGGCATGAAACGCAGCCCGCCGAACACGAGGCTCTGGATTTCGCTGGTGACGAGCTTGAATGCCGGGCGTGCGGCGGAGCCGAATAACGCCAACCACCGCACCGCCTCGTCCTCGGTCATGGCGCCGGAAAGGCCGCGGCGGATCTCGCCGTTGGTCCGAATGTCGGTGGTCGTCAGGCGGGGATAGGCGCTATACCAGAACCGTGTCGGAAGCATGCTGTGACGGGCGTAGCGCTTGAACCGCTCGCCGTCAGTCGCCCCTTTTTGGATCAGGTTGGCCGACCGCGGAAAACCGATGGAGTTCGACCAGACGCCGGTCAGCCCGGCGTGGGCAAGGGTGATGAAATCCTCGAGGTAGCTTTCCCAGCTCCCGTCGTAGTTGGAGAAGAACATAACGTCCCTCGAACCGGGCGGCGTGACCCAGCGGGCGAAGTGGATACTGCCGATATCGCTCAGGAAGCCGGGCCGGTATTGGTAGGTTGCGAACTGGACGATCGCCCAAAAGATCAGCCGCGAGGTGAACTTGCGCACCAGGCCCGGTTTGCGCTGGGTCACCGAAATCATGTGGTTTTGCGTCAGCCGGTTCTCGCGCTCGAAGATCGCCTTCAGCGTCGCGCTATCGGCTGTCCGTTCGTCCAGCCAATCGGTATTCTCGGCTTTGCGCAAAGACAGATAAGCGATCCCGGCGATCGCCAGCAGCAAGATGACGACCCACAGCACCCCGCTCAGGAACCAGCCGCCAAACTGCCAAATGAAGCCGACAAACCCGCTGCTATCGGGCAATGCCAGGAACGCCGACACCACGGCCCAGACCAACAGCACGATCCCGGCGGGCCACAGAAACGTCGTTGCGAAATCAGAAAGCAGCTGAAGGATGAAGTTCAGCGTCGGGAGCGGATCGAACCGCGCCTCCGGCGCAGCGGGCCGCAGGCACTGGGCCAGTAGCCCATCGGCGGCCAGGCGCTTGCGCACGGCATCCACACGTTGCAATGCGCCCATGTCCTCGCCTTGCTCCCCGAGCATTGCGCCGATGCGGTCGGCGAGCGTTGCCTCCAGGAGGATTTGCCCGACGGTAAAGCCGGGCGTGCCGGAGAACACCGCGCCCGGGTTGGAAAACCAGCCGCTGCCAACGGTGACGCGATGGCGCATCAGGTAGTCGCTCAGCGACGGTCCTGATGTCCAGTCGCTCGCCATCAGGAAAATCGGCTTCACAGCGTCGCCGACGGCTTCGGTAATCCGCCGGATACCGGCGTTCTCGGTGCCGTCGGCGGACAGTTCCAGAACGATATAGGCGCGCGCGCCGTCGCAGGACGGAACCGCGTGCAGACTGACGAAATGCGTGCCCTCATCGCCGTCCAACCGGTTAAGCGCTGTCGCGATGTCGGCGCGGGCGGGATTGCCGAGTGCGTCGATCGCCCGCTGCGCATCCGGAACGAGCGCGGGGGCAAGCGGGCAGACGACTGTGACGAGTGCCTGGGTCATGCGGTCACCGCGCGAATGTTACAGACATGTGGTCAGGGAACGGACCCGCCCAATTGACCGGGCCAACCGAGCGAATGCCGCGGCGGACGAGCGCGCCGACAAGAAGCGGTATCTGGAAGTCGTTGACGATCCGGCCGGCGCACGGATGCAGCCCGGCGCCAAAATGCAGATACGCCCGAGCCGGCCGATCGGCTCGAGCAATGGCGGGATTTGGGAACATCGAGGCATCGCGCATGGCCGCCTGGGTCCAGAGGATGATCTGGTCGCCCTTGCTGATCCTGGTACCGGCGAGGATCGTGTCGGTTCCGGCCTGCCGCAGCAGGACCGGATTGTGCGGCCAGCGGCGCAGGGCTTCCCGGCACCAGCCGGCGACGCGGTCCTCGTTGTCGGCGTCGGCGGCCACTTTTCGGCCGAGCGCTGCATCGCGGCCGATGACGGCGACGATCTTGACGACCGAACTTGCCGTGGTATCGATAGCCCCGACCAGCATGCCGCCGAGGGTACGGCGAACCCCTTCATCGTCGAGCTGGCCGCCGCGCAGCAACATGCCCATCATGTCAGTCCCGACGTCCCCGGTGGTTCGGCGGCGCGCGATTTCGTTTTGCAACCAGTTGTGCAGGAGAGGCGAGGCCTTGACCGCGCGTGCCTCGACCGCCTTGTCGCCAGTGGTATTGAGGAAGACGTGGGCGAAGATGGCACGGGCGACGTCCATGAAGGTCACGTCGTCGCCGCCGGCGATGCCGAAAAGCTTTCGGGCCGTGCCGGCGGCGACGATACGTGAATAGCCGCCGGCGGCATCGATTTCGTCGCCGGCGGCATTGATTAGCGCGTTCGCGTGGCTAATGGCGGCAGCCCGCAATTTCGCCATATCGACACCGGATAATGCATCGTAAAGTGCTCGCCTTTCACGCACCAGCGTCGCACCGCGATCCATTCCTAGAACGAAAGGACCATTGACCTCATCGATGCGGGCCTCGTTGACCGGTGCGATGCGGAAGTCCAGGTCGCGAGACAGCGCCTCCGTGACGTGGTTATGGCGCACGACCAGAACCTTGCCTGCGATGCGAACGGGCCGTCCGAACGTCGCGCCGAACCATGCGCCAAGACGCGCCGCCGCGGCCGGGACATGTTGCTCCGCCAGCAGTCCGGCGAGAACACCGCCCGAGCCGGGAGGAGTTGAGATCTCATTGGAAACAGTTTGCCGGTCACGCACTGTCTTGGCTCTTTACAACGGGGGATGCGTCCATGCACGGGCCTCGTAAGGCTTCAGCCGCCAGCGAGCCCGGGCACAGGCGGGCGACGACCGACCACGGACCACCGCCGAATCGGTCGCTTAGATTTACTCGGGATAATCGGCAAAGGCTGTGAACCTGTTCACTGATTTTGCCGTGGCATACGGGCGGCGACGCCATGGGAGTGGAGCGACAAAGCCTGTAGTCCAGCATGAGAACGATGCGAAAGATAAGTCAAGCGCAGAGTTGGGCGTTCGGCAAACAGCCGAACCGGAGGCCCCGTCGGATCAGGGTTTGTTGATCCGGAATACGTCCAGCAAGGCATCGTGCGACCGGCCCTGCAACCCCACGGTCATTGCCGTCCCGGCGAGCACCGCCCAAGTGTCCCCGGAATGCCGGGTTGTTTCCCGGCCATCCATCACCATGACCGCATCACCGCTCACCAGCGTGGCCACGTAGTAGTCTCCTCCTGGCACCTCAATGGTTCGGCCACCGGTCAGGAAGAGACTTCCGAGCGCAAGGCGCAGCGGTGAGGCGGTAGCGCTCAGCGCCGAGGTATCGGCGGTAAAGCGCGTGTGTGTGCGGTCACCCGGCCATTGGCAGGACCCGCATCGGCAGCTTGCGCCGCGGCGGCCTGGGACAGCAACACGGCGAATGACACACGGCGAATGACAGAGCGCGCGGAATGATGTTCATCATGGTTTCGGCTCCTCGATCATGGCGAGAACATATAGACGTGGCCGCCCGCGGTTGCCGCGAACAGCCGACCGCCGGCGATGGCGGCTTCGTTGCGCAGCCCCGCGGCATTAGACCCGTCGGGCAAGGCCACATCCGCCAGCACCGCCGGCACGGGAACCAGCCTGTAGCCAAGCGCCGGGCACGAGGCGTTCGGTATCAGCACTTGTGAGCAACGAACGCCGACAGCCGGAGTCCGCGCCGGATCGGCCAGGGCAACGACGTGGCCCGCGTCGGTCGTGATGTAGAAGATGCCGCGCGCCACAGTCGGCGCGCCAAGCCCGTAGCCGGAATGGCTGTTGTTCGGCACGTCGGAAATCCACCGTACGCGATGGGTCGGCAGCGGGGTGCAGGCGTTCAGGCCATGCAGCAGGCCATAGCCGACCGCCACGCCGCCCGGCACCAGCGCCTCGCCCCCCGTGACGATGCCCAGCACGCTGCCCCACGACGCGCCGGGCCGTTTACAGTCCGTATCGTCATGGATATGCGCGCCTGCCGGCGAGAAATGGCAATCGGCGCCCGGCGGCACTGTGGCGGGGAACTGCCAACGGCAAGCACCGTTGTGCGCATCGACCGCGTAGGCCCAGCCATCCTTCATGACCGAGGCGGCAAAGTCGCCGCACGCCGTGTCCATCAAGGTGACGCCTGCCGCCCAGTCGGGATCATCGTCCAACGCGAATGGCACCGGCTGGAACTGCCATTCGGTCGCACCGGAATCGCCGTCAACGCGCAGCATGCTGAGGCCTCGGTTAGGCACGGGTTGCGAAACCACGCCGTCGGCGGTGTTGCCGGTCGTGAACAGAACGTCGTCGTGATCCGCGGCGGGCGCGTTCCAGATGCCGCCCGCGCGGGTCCAGTACACCACCGATGTTCTATTCCGCGACCTGTGGCTGCGTCCGGACCTTGCGCCGCGCGATCGGAGCCTGGTTACAGTCAGCGCGCTTATTGCGTCCGGTCAGGTCGCCCAGCTTGCCTCGCACCTCAATCGGGCGACGGACAACGGTCTCACGCAGGCGCAAGCGGCGAAAGCCATCACACATTTGGCCTTATACGCCGGCTGGCCAATGTCTTCTCCGCAATGCCCATAGCAAAAAACGTGTTCGAGAAGCGTGCCCGGTAGCGGGCGGCCTGAACGATGCGGGGCGGCCATCGAGGTCCCGCCGTGGCTGGAACGTTCACAAGACAACCGTCCAGGAGGAATGAGGATCCCGCGCCAATGCCTGTTCATGACCTCTGCCGCGATGGCCCCGGCCGCAGCAGCCGATCCCGCCCGCGCGGACACTGCGATGGCTCCGGCCCGTGGAAACGGCCAGACAATGGAGATCATTCGGCGCGGATCGCACGCGCCTCGCAAGGGACCGGTGGACAACTTCACCGGCGCGGTCCGGCTTGACCCGCTGCTCCGCGCCCCCCGGGCCGGCAAGTTTCAATTGCGGCAGCGTCACTTTTGAACCGGGGGCGCGCACGGTGTGGCATACGCATCCGCTTGGCCAGGCGTTGATCATCACGTCGGGTGCCGGCTGGGTTCCGCGCGAGGGAGGTCCGATCAAAGACGTGCGGTCCGGCGATGTTGTGTGGTTCCCGCCCGGCGAAAAGCATTGGCATGGAGCGACGCCGGCGACGGCGATGTCACACATCGCCATTCAGGAGTGGCTGAACGGAAAGAATGCCGACTTGCTGGAACCAGTCAGCGACGAACAATACCGCAAATGACTTTGCCTGCTGATGCAAGAACCCTTTCATGAACATTTCCTTCGAGAACCAGGTCGCTCTCGTTACCGGCGCTGCTTCCGGAATTGGCCTGGCAACCGCCCGGGCCTTCGCCGAGGCCGGGGCCGCGGTCGCACTGGTGGATATCAACGACGCAGCGGTGCAATCCGCCGCGGCCGAGCTCACCGCTGCCGGCCACAAGGCGATTGGCATCTGCTGCGATGTCACGGATGAAGCCGGCGTGGCGGCCATGGTCGCGCAGACCGTCTCCGCTTTCGGGGCTGGATGCGGCTTGCAACAATGCCGGCGTCCAAAGCCCCTATGCGGAGACCGCCGCCGCTGACCGCGGGGACTTCGACCGGGTGATGGCCATCAATCTGGGCGGTATCTGGGACTGCATGAAGTACGAGTTACTTCAGATGCGCGAGCAGGGAGAACGCGCTCTGGTCGTCCTGCGGCAGGAAGCCGGTGGGGATGACCTTGCTCAGGCCGAAGACGCCGAACGCGGCGACGAGGGTGATCGGAATGCTGATCCGCGGTTGATAGAGTTAAGCTCGACTTAGCGAGCGAGTAACCCGAGCAGGGATGCTGTGTGCCGCGCGATCATGCGTTCCTCATCGGTCGCAACCACCATGGCCGTAACCCGCGATTTGTCGGCACTGATCAGCCGATCCCCGGCGGCGTTCCGGGTCTCGTCGGCGGCCAACCCAAGCCATGCGCACCCCTGCATCACCTCGGCCCGGGTCGCGGCGTCGTTCTCGCCAATGCCGCCGGTGAATACGAGTGCGTCGATGCCGCCCAACGCGGCGCACATCGAGCCAATCTCGCGAATGATGCGATGCACGAACAGCGCAATGGCCTCGGCGGCCTCCGGCACGGGCGAGGCTCGCAGCGCACGCATGTCCGACGAAATGCCGGAAACGGCAAGCAGCCCTGACTGCCGGTAAATCAGATCCTCGATCGCACGGGCGTCCATGCCGTAGGCGTCCATCAGGTACAGCAGAACGCCAGGGTCGAGTGTCCCGGACCGCGTCCCCATCAGCAGCCCTTCGACACCGGTAAACCCCATCGTGCAGGCCACGCTGTTGCCGCCATGGATCGCGCACAGGCTCGCACCGTTGCCAAGGTGGCAGATCACCACCCGGCCGCCGGCGATCTCCGGGGCCAGGTCGCGCAGGCGCCCGGAGACATACTCATACGACAGGCCGTGGAATCCATAGCGCCCGACGCCGTCGTCGTGGAACGCCCGCGGCAGTCCGAACCGCTGCACAACCGCCGCCTGGCCGTGGTGGAACGCGGTGTCGAAGCAGGCGATTTGCGGCAGACCCGGCCGAGCGGTCGCGATCACGCCGATGGGCGCCAGATTGTGCGGCTGGTGCAGCGGCGCCAAAGGCTCCAAACGCTTGAGCCGCTCCATAACGTCCGCATTCACCCGGACCGGTGCGCTGAACTCGGTGCCCCCGTGCACCACCCGGTGCCCGATCGCCTGGACCCGCTCGCCGTGCAGCAATTCCATGCCGGCTTCCAGGATGGCATGCGTCGCGGCTTCATGGCCAAAGCCCTTGGACGGCCAGCTTCGCTCCAGCACCGTGCCGCCGGCAGGGTCTTTGACAGACAGGCTCGGCTTCAGGCCGATATTTTGGATCTGCCCGCGGAACCGGGCCGACCCGGCGTCGATGTCGTGAATGGCAAACTTGATACTGGACGATCCGGCGTTGAGGACGGCGATCGGAGCGGTCATGGCGTGATCAGGCGACAATGTTCGCCCCTCCATCGACATAGACGGTTCCGCCGGTGATCCGGCGGGCGAACGGCGTGGCCAGATAGGCGCACGAAAAGCCGACATCCATGATATCGACCAATTCGCCCAGGGGCGCCTTTTGCGCGGCCTCATTCAGCAGCAGCTCGAAATCCTTCAAGCCGGAGGCTGCGCGGGTCTTCAGCGGGCCGGGCGAGATCGCGTGCACCCGGATGCCGCGCGGACCGAGTTCGTAGGCCAGGTAACGGCACGCCGCCTCCAGCGCCGCCTTCACCGGCCCCATGACGTTGTAGTTCGCCACCACACGATTGGCGCCGTAATAGCTCATGGCGAACATCGTGCCGCCCTCGGTCATCAACGGCGCCGCGAGCTTCGCCATCCGCACGAATGAATGGCAGGAGATATCCATCGCCTTGGCGAACCCTTCCGCCGAGCAGTTCAACAGGCCGCCCTGCAAATCCTGCTTCGGCGCGAAGGCGATGGAATGAACGAGGATGTCGAGACGACCCCAGGTGGCGGCGATCTTCTCGAAGACGGCCTCCAGTTCGCCGGGGACAGAAACATCCAGCGGGGCGGTGATCGCCGCCTCCAGTTCCTGCGCGAGCGGCTCCACATAGCCCCGCGACTTCTCGTTCAGCCAGGTCACCGCGATATCGGCTCCGGCCGTGCGGAACGCCTTGGCACAGCCATAAGCGATGGATTGGTCGTTCGCGACTCCGACGATCAGCGCCTTCTGCCCCGCCAGGACCGGACGGATTGTATCGCTCATGGTGTTCACCTATGCGATCGGTTTGGACGCACTGGCGCGCCGCGCCTCAGCCAACAGCGAGGCGACGGCACATGACGCGAGCCGTGTCAGCAGCGAATCGGCGCGGCTTGTCAGCATGATCGGCACCCGTGCACCGAGCACGATGCCGGCGGCATCCGCGCCGGCCAGGAACGACAGGCTCTTGGCCAGCATGTTGCCTGCCTCGAGATCCGGCGCGACCAGCACGTTCGCCCGGCCTGCCACCGGCGAGACGATACCCTTGATCGCCGCCGCCTCGGCATTGATGGCGTTGTCCAGCGCCAGCGGGCCGTCCAGCAACGCGCCGGTGATCTGTCCGCGGTCGGCCATCTTGCAGAGCGCACCCGCCTCCACCGTGGAAGGCACGCTGGCTGATACGGTCTCCAAAGCGCTCAGGATCGCCACCCGCACTTCCGGGAACCGCATGGCATGCGCCAGATCGATCGCATTGCGGATGATGTCGGCCTTGTCGTCCAGGTTGGGCGCGATGTTCACCGCGGCATCGGTGATGATCAGCGCATCCGGATGACCGGGCACGTCGAGGACAAAGCAATGGCTGATCCGCCGCTCCGTGCGGATGCCCGTCCCGCGCGCCACAACGGCGCCCATCAGTTCGTCGGTATGCAGGCTGCCTTTCATCAGCGCCTCGGCCTGCCCAAGCCTGACCAGTTCGACCGCCTTTGCCGCCAACTCATGGCTATGCTCGGCATCGACGATCGGCATGCCGCCAATATCGAGCCCAGCCTTTGCGGCGATGGCGCGGATGCGGGCATCGGGGCCGACCAGGATCGGGGAGATCAGGCCGAGCCGGGTGGCTTCGATGGCGCTTTCCAGCGAGACCTCGTTGCACGGATGGACGATGGCCGTCTTGGTGGGCCGCAGCTTGCGCGCTTCGTCCACCAGGCGCTGATACTTCGCGTGGCGCGGCGCATCCGTGGCGCTCACCCCGCCGGCAATGCTGGCGTCAGACATGGCTCGTCTCCGTGGCAGGCTTATTGGTCTTCGGTCCGCCGAACAGGGTTTCCACCCGCGCCAGCCGGCGGTTGCCTTCATCCGACAAGTGCCCGCTCGCCTTGACCATCCGGTGCAGCGCGGCCAGCGCGGGGGCGCGCAGTTCAGGCTCGTTCGCCAGCAGCAAAGGCAGCGCCTGGATGGCGCGTTCGGCGTCGAACTCGATCAGCAGGAACTGGTCCGCCAACACTTGCTTCAGTGCCGGCTGGCTGAGACGCTCACCCGGGGGACGAGAGTCTCGGATTGCCTGCAACACGGTAAAGCCACGTTCGTCGGCGCTGGCTTCCGGTAAGCGGATATAGACCAAAGCGCGCGCCAGGGCTTCGGAAATCCCACCCTTCTCAAACCGCGTCTCCAACTCGGCGCGCCGTTTCGCGATCGTCGCTTCGCGCAGCAAATCATGTTCGATTCGCCGATCGGCGAGCGGCTCGCCGGTGCCGAGACCGAGCAGCGCCTGCACCAGCGGCGAGCCGTAGGTGGCCAGGAACACCTGCTCCGTCATGGTGTCCTTTGCCTTCCCGACCGCGCTCAGCCAGCTCGTGATCCAGTCCGAGGCCGCGCGTTCCATCGCCAGCAGCGGGTTATCGTCGGCAACCGGTTGCCGGTTCGCACGCACGGTTTCGGCCAGCGCCTTGACCGGCGCCATGAACGGATTTTGGTCCGAGAACATGGCGAAGCGCAGGCGATTGGGATGCAGCTTGCGGAGCATTTCGGCCGACTGTTCCGTGCTCATGGCGCGAACCAGAGGCTCCAGCACAGTTCGATACAGGCCGAGGTTGATCTCCGACACCCTGGCGGCGGCGGCGAAACGCAGATCGTCGGCCGCGTCGTTGCCGCCCAGCGCGCGGATATCGGCCAGGCTGCGTGCCTCCAGCCGGAACAGATAGCGGCCGTTGATCAATTCAGGATTGGCGGTATCCCCGTCCACGTCGGTGATGACGGCTTCGTACAAACCTGGCGGCATCAGGTCGATCATGTCCATGCAGGTAGCAAATTCGGCGTGCTCCTTGGTCGCCACCTTGCCGGAGACGAAGATGCCCAGATGGCCGATATTCTGATGCAACGTGTAAACGATGGTTTGGCCGTTGGCGACGATTTCGCTGTCCTGCTCATAGAGATCGGTGATCCAGCCGAGCGCCTGCTGCGGTGGGGTGATATCGTCGCCGCGTGAGCAGAACACGATTATCGGCGAACGAATGTTACGCAGATCGATCCGCGTTCCGTCACTGGCGCGCAGGCCGCCCGGCGCCAGGCGGTTGCCGACGAACAGGTTGTCGGCGATCCACTGCATCTCCTCGGCGGTCAGCAGCACGGGGCTGCCCCACCAGGTCTCGAATTCCAGGAAGCGCTCGGCCTCGGTATCGACGTGCGAATAGACGTTATAGGGCTTCTGCCAATAGGTGTTGGCCGGGTTCATCGACTCGAAGTTGCCGATGAGATGGGCGCCGTCGAAGATGCCGTGCCCGAGGTCGCCCATCAGCGCGGTCAGCCAAGTGCCCCCCATCAGGCCGCCGAGGTAGCGCATCGGGTTCTTGCCGTGCACGCCGGCCCAATAGGACAGAGGCGATCCGGCCAGCATGATCGGCCCGCACAGGGTCGGGTGCCTCGCCGCCATGATCATGATCTGCCAACCGGCCTGACAGTTGCCGATGACGACCGGCTTGCCGTCGGCCTGCGGATGGAGCGCCGCCACCGTCTCGACGAACTGTGCCTCCGCCGCGCACACATCTTCAATCGTCTGGCCCGGCACCGGAGCCGGCAGGAACCCGACGAAATAGCAGGGGTGGCCGGCCTTTAGTGCAACCCCGATCTCACTGTCGTGCTTCATGCCGCCGATGCCCGGACCGTGGCCAGCACGCGGGTCGACGACGATGAAGGGCCGCTTGTTCGGATCGATGACAGTGCCGGCAGGCGGGACGATGCGGACCAGCGCGTAGTTCACAGGCCGCTTCAACGTGCGACCGTCGGTGATCAGCTCCGGGGTGAAACTCAGGACGTTCGGAGCGAGGCGGGCATTATGCTCGCGCGCGGTGTCCCCGCGCTGGCGGAGCACGTCGAGGAACAGGATGGAGCGTTGAAAAGCATCCACCCAGTAGTCCTGAATGGCGCGGCCAACCGGCAAATTATTCATGTGTGACTCCTGCAGCGTGTCCACCGTCCCGCCCGGACAGTTGGAATCAGCCTTCCAAAGCGCTCTTCGGCCAGGCAAAGAACAGCCCGACATCACCCGGCTTTCCACCCGGGTAATTGATGATGCGAGCACTGAACTCGAAGCCGCCGGGCTTCAAATGTTCCTTCCAGTAATCGTAGACCTTGCGGACCCCCGCGGGCATTGTCGCCAGCCATTCCGGCTCGTCGGGGAGTGCCGCCAGTTCCTCCTCGGTCAGCTTGACGATCGGCGGAGCGCCGGCGTTGATGATCGCCCGCCCGCTATCGGTGCAGAAGCTGCTTGGAAACGAGGTCAGCATCAGTTCGCTTTCGCCTAGTTCAAAAATCCGCTTGATCTTGTCGAGTGTCGACTGAACCACTTCGTCGGTTAATTGAAAATTATCAAGACGCTTGCGGAAGTCGGCAAGTTGCTCTTGTTGTTGTTGCTGCCATTGCTTTGCTGCTTCAGCCTCGCGGCGGCGGCGCGCGTCACGTTCGGCGAAAAGAGCGGCTACCGAGAGGGGCTTGCCCGATGTTTCCGACATTGATCTTCTCCTCTTGACCACGCCTCCGAGGGGGCCGAGTAGCTGTAGGTAAAATAGCGCATCAGCCACCCGCGGATGTTGATTCACGTCAATCAAGACGCGCTCGACATGCGTTGGGATTTTCCTCCACGCGGGCTCTCCCGGTCGTGATGTTTGTCTCCGGACTGTCCCCGCCGGTGAACAACAGCGTTCGCATCAGCGGCCAACCCAACGCCCGGGTAATATTCCTGAACGCGAAGTAGGGAACCAGCGCAACGAACAGGATCGCTGCCACGGTCAGCAAGTCGGCTAGTCCGCCGCCGCCGATGTCGGTCAAGCCGCTTGCCGGCGCCGCGTCCCGGATCAAGCCGACGACCGCTCTCTCGAGGACATGAAAAGCCATGAACAGCAGGGCGAACAAAGCGGCCTGTCGCAGAATCGGGTAAATTAGCGGCTTGCCTTCACGACCGGCGCCAAAGTGAAAATCTTCGGCGACCAACATCACTTTGCCGAGCACCAGCGCGTTGATGATGGCGAAACCTTCAATCTGAACGCCAAGACCCAAACGCCGGCGGATCAGCATCTCGTGCAGCGCGAACAAGCCAAACAGCAGCCAGAGATAAAGTACGATCAGGGCAAGTTTCCCGGTCTCGGTCTTCAACCTTTCCCCAAGCCGGCGGCCGAGCCCGACAGGACGGCCATCGGTGCTCGCTGTATCGGATATTGGATGCCGGGTCACACCAGTTCCTTCTTGAGGCCCGGCGCATCGGCCAACAGGATCGCCCGCGACAGCATGCCGCCCGAAAGGTTGCGAACGTTGAAGCCGCTCTGAAGCAAGATACGCGTCGCGTAGTAGGCGCGCTGGCCGGAACGGCAGATCACCTCGATTTCGCGGTCTGGCGGGAGTTCGCCAAGCCGTGCCCGCAACTGGCCGAGAGGGGCGTTCATGGCACCGGGCACGCTCTCGAGAGCGAGTTCCGCAGGCTCCCGCACATCGAGCAGGAAACCGTCCTGCGCGGCATCCCAGTGCGCGATGGGCATGTCGCCGTCGAGGATGTCGCGGGCGACCATGCCGGCGAAGTTCACCGGGTCCTTGGCGCTACCGAACTGCGGCGCATAGCAAAGCTCGGCTTCCGCGAGGTCATCGATCGTGGCGCCCATCTGGATCGCCATGGCGAGCGCACTGATCCGCTTGTCGATGCCGGGCCCGTCCTCGCTGAGCGCCTGCGCGCCAAGCACCTTCCCGTTGGATTTGCGGAACAGCAACTTCAGGCCGATCATTTTGGCGCCTGGATAGTAGCCCGCGTGAGAGTTCGGATAGAGATACACCTTCTCGTAGTCCGTGTCGCCCAGACGTTTCAGGGTCTTTTCGCTGGCGCCGGTCCAGGCGACCGCCGCGCCGAACAGCCCGACCACGGCGGTTCCCTGCGTGCCGCGGAAGCGCGAGTCGCGGCCGGCGATCACGTCGGCGGCGATGCGTCCCTGACGGTTGGCGGGGCCGGCCAGGGCGATGAGGCTCCACTCCCCGGTCACGAAGTTCCGCACCTCGACGGCATCGCCGACGGCGAAGATGTCCGGATCGCTGGTGCGCATCTGCTCATCGACGCGTATCCCGCCGCGCGCGCCGATCTCGAGGTTCGCGGTTTTGGCGAGACCGGTTTCAGGTTTGACACCGAGGGCCAGAATCACGACGTCCGCGGGATAGGTCTTGCCGGACCGGGTCGTCACCTCCAGCGAGTCGTTCGGTCCCTGCCGGAAGCCGGCGACGCCGTCGCCGAGTGCCAGGCGCACGCCGTGCGCTTCAAGCTTGCCCTCGACGAGGCGGCCATATTCCCTGTCCAGGGGCGCAAGCACCTGATCGAGCATCTCGACGAGGGTTACCTCGAAGCCGCGGTGGCGCAGATTCTCGACCATCTCCAGCCCGATGAAGCCGCCGCCCACCACGACGGCGCGAGTCGTCGGCCGCACCATCTGGATACCGGAATAGGAGTTCATGCCGGCGAGAAAGGCGGTCCCGCGCTCGATCCACGCCCGGATCGCCCGCGCATCCGGGACGGTCCGCACCTGGAAAATGCCGGGCAGGTCGATGCCCTGCAGAGTTCGGCCGGACCGAGGCAGCCCCGGGGGAAGCACGAGCTTGTCATACGCTTCGGTCGTGACCTTGCCACTGATGGCGTTGCGCAGTTCGACCGTCTTCCTGTGCGGCGAGATCGCGATTGCCTCGCAGTTGGTGCGCACGTCGATGGCGAACTGCTCATGGAAGGTCCGTGCGGTGGCCACGAGAAGGCTGGCCTCGCGCTCGATGACCCCGCCGACATGATATGGCAGCCCGCAGTTCGCGTACGAGACGTAAGGGCCGCGCTCCACCATCAGGATGTCCGCTGTCTCGTCGAGCCTGCGGAGGCGAGCGGCGCAGGACGCTCCGCCTGCCACGCCGCCGATAATGATGACCTTCATGATTCTCTGGTTCCTTTCGGGGCGGGGATCGTGGTCAACGGCCGGATGCATGCCCGGAGTGTTGCGTTGCTGTCTGACCCGGCGCATCAGGTTTCCCCCGCGAATCGCTCGCATTGCGCAAGTCCGCCGCGATCTCGTCCTCGAGGCCAGCGATAACAGACACATAGTCGGCGACCTCGGCCGGCTTTTTCTCGGCCTCAGGCAGCGCCTCGAACCGCGTCAGCGTCTCGCGCGCCAACGCGTAGTCCTCGCAGACGCTGCGGAAGGCCTGTTCCGCCAGGACCAACTGCCGGATCAGCAGGGCATTCGAAGGAAGACGGGCGATAACAGGGGCGAGGTTCAACCGTGCAGCGGATATGTCGGTCATCGGTTCGCCGATCATGGGTGACGGTCTTCAGCCTGAGCGATTTGTATCGCCGGCGAGAAGTACGTCACTGTTAATATCATCCGCAAAGAGGGTGGCTGATGCTGGATCGGACCGTCTGGTCGGACTACCTTGCCCGGATCGAGTGGCGATCTTGGCGACGATCTGCATCGCCCCGGGGGAAACGATGGATGCGATCAAGTCAGGCTTCGTACCGGATGCGGTGCGAGAGCAGTTGCGCCGAATCCTGGCGTCACCCGACTTCGATGCCTCCAGGCGCAACCGGCATTTTCTTGAATATGTCGTCGAAGAGACGCTTGGCGCGCGAGCCGACCGGGTGAAGGCCTACGCCATCGCAACATCCGTGTTCGGCCGCGACGCCAGCTTCGACCCGCAGGTGGATTCGATCGTCCGCATCGAGGCCGGCCGCCCGCGCCGTTCGCTGGAACGCTACTACCTCACCGCGGGCGCGAGCGAGCCGATCCGAATCGTGATCCCGAAGGGTTCCTACGTGCCGGCCTTTGCGACGGCGCAGCTCGCTCCGTCAGCCGCCGGCCCGTCCTCGGCGGCCGCCTCCGAGAGGCGGACGCACGCTTGCCAACACGGCCGCGTGATCTTCGTGAGGGCGTTCGAGGAGGATGGGGACCAGACCGCGTTCCCGAATTTCACCCGCGGGTTAACGCGCCAAGTCATCGTCGCACTGACACGTTTCACCGAACTGTTCGTCCTCGGACCGGAAACAACGGAACAGTACGGCGACGCGGCCGACATGGCGCGTCTCAGGGCGGATTTGGGCATCGACTATCTTCTAACCGGTGGCACGAGGGTTTCCACCGACGGCTTCAGCGTGGAGGCGTTGCTCGTCGATGCGCGGACCGGGCGCAACCTCTGGGCCAATTCGTTCGAGCGAACGCTTCAGGCCAAGGAGGTCTTCAGGGTTCGAGACGAAGTCGCCAATAGTGTTGCCCGCATCCTGGCGCAGCCTTACGGTATAATCTTCAACGACGTTGCCAGTGAGGCCGACGAAGCGCTGCCGGACAACCTCATTTCCTACGACTGGGTTATCCGGTTCTACCAATACTGGCGCACCTACGATCGGTCTGTCTTCGAGCCGGTTCGCGCCGGTTTGGAACAGACGGTCGTCAAGGATTCCCGTTATGCAGAGGCCTTTGCCTGTCTGTCGCAGATGTATTCGAACGCCTTCAGGTTCAAACATGATGTAAGCCATGTCACCGCCGATCCGCTGCAACGTGCCTTGGCGCTGGCGCGCCGGGCGATCGATCTTGCGCCCAACGCCAACCGAGGATACCGCGCGCTGTCGCTCGCGGGCTGGTTTGCCGGCGATGCGCGCGGAGCGATCGCGGCGCTGGAAACCAGCCGCGCGCTCAATCCGAACGACACGGAGGTCATTGCCGATTTGGGATTGCGCTATGCGATGCGGACCGAATGGGACAAGGCGGTGCCGCTACTGGAGGAATCCTTTGCCCGCAATCCCGCTCAGCCAAGCTCCTACCGGGTCGGCCTTTACCTCTATCACTATGCCCAAGGGCGTTTTGATAAGGCCCTGGCCGAGGCCCGGCGGGTCGAGGCGCCTGCCGTCGTCTATGGGTTCGTCGGCGTCGCGACCGCCGCCGCGCAACTCGGCTTGCAACGGGAGGCTGCAGCCGCGGTGGAATCGATCCTTACGCTTGATCCGGACTATGGGGACCACGTTATCGCGGACCTGAACCACCGCTGCCTGCATCCGGATCTGGCCCGGGCGATTGTGGAGGGTTTGCGAAAGGCCGGGTTGCCGGGCAGCGAAACCGGACCGTCCGGCGATCCGCTCCCTCTGGCACGCATCGTGTAACAGTCTGCCAGGACGTCACAGTAACTTACATAATCACCGCCGCAAAAAGATGGCGGTTCGATTGCATTCGATCTCGGAATGGAGTTGGGTCTGGCTGACAAACAAAGTCCTCTCGTAACGGGGCCGGTTGGCAACCTCGCGTGACACCGCGCCCGGGACGGCGAGAGTCCGATTCCACTTTGATGCCCGGCAGCGGCGCTGCCGGCTCGTAATGGAGACCAGAATGAACACGACCCGACGCTGCCTGCTTGGGACTGCACTTATGGGGGCAGGCAGCCTGCTTGTGCCCGGCGGCCCCGCGGAGGCAGCGCCTTCCGCTCGGCAGATCGACATCGATGCCGCCAACGCGCTGAACCAGTTGTTCGCGGTGCAACCCAAGGCGCGCGACCTGGCCAAACGGGCCAAGGGCGTGCTGGTGTTCCCGAAGATCTACAAGGGTGGCTTTCTGGTTGGCGGTCTGAGCGGCAACGGCGTGCTGCGCGTCGCCGGCCGGCCGGCCGGCTATTACAACATCACGGCCGCGAGCTTTGGTTTGCAAGCCGGCGCGCAGGCCTACAGCTTCGCGATGTTCTTCATGACGAACGACGCCCTGGATTACCTCACCAAAAGCGACGGCTGGGCCATCGGCAGCGGGCCGAGCGTCGTCGTGGTCGATAAGGGCATGGCGGCGAACCTGACGAGCACGACGTTGACCCAGGATGTCTATGCCATCCCGTTCGGCCAGAAGGGGCTGATGGCGGGCCTCGGGTTGGAAGGGTCCAAGATCACGCACATCCATCCGGCGTGATGGAGCGATGGCACGGAGCGACGTTACCAGCGGATTAGTGCGTCAGCCGCCCCGGCCTAAACATGCCAAGCGGCTCTCCGCCGCCTGCCGGAACGCGCTTCCGGGCTGGTGGGTCGTCCCGGGTATTGCGATCTTCATGCTGTGCGCGTGTTCGGGACCGCGCCTCGATCCTCCAGAAGCTGCCGAGAGCGAGAGTGCATCGATTCTCGGCCTCACCAACGCTCGTTTCCGGGTTGATCGTGGTCCGGACGCGATTGCCGCCGAAGCCAGGCCCGCCGCCGCCGCGGAAGCCGTGGCAATGGACCTTGACCCGAGCGGCCCGCGACCGGTCGCCAGCTTCCTTGCCCTCTCGGGCGGAGGCGACGACGGTGCATTCGGCGCCGGTCTGCTCATCGGCTGGACCGCAAGCGGACAGCGGCCCGAATTCCGGGTGGTCACGGGCGTTTCAACCGGCGGCCTGATCGCACCGTTCGCCTCTCTCGGGCCAGCCTATGACCAGCAGTTGCGAGCCGTCTTCACCGGGGTGACGCAAAGAGACATTCTGACAACCCGCTTCCTGACCGCGGCTGTGTTCGATGATGCGCTGGCTGATACATCACCATTGTTCGGCTTGATCAGCCGCTATGCAAACGAGCAGATGATGGCTGACATTGCGCGCGAATATCGCAAGGGCCGCCTGCTGCTGATTGGTACGACGGACATCGACCTTCAGCGTCGGTGCTGTGGAATATCGGTGCCATCGCAGCAAGCGGCCATCCGGGAGCAATGGATCTGATCCGCCGAATTCTGCTGGCGTCCGCCTCCATCCCGGGAATATTTTCTCCGGTATTGATCGACGTCGACGTGGACGGCGAGCGCCACCAGGAGATGCATGTCGACGGGGGCGTTGTGGCACAGACTTTCCTGTACTCGATCGCGCTTCAGCTCCAGGCCGAAGCCCGGAAAGCAGGAATTGAGCGGGAGCGGATCGCTTACATCATCCGAGACGGCCGGCTCGACCCGGACTGGACCAATACCAGCCGGCGCTTCATCTCTATAAGCGGGCGCGCCGTTGCAACGATGATCCACTATAGCGGTGTCAACGACATCGTCCGCATCTACGCGCAGACACAGCGCGACGATGTGGCATTCCGCCTGGCGTATATCGAACCCGACTTCAAGGCCGAACACCCCGGGGATTTTGACCCCGGCTACATGCAGGCTCTGTTCGACTATGCGTATCAGAAGGCGCGAACCGGGTATCCCTGGCACGCGGTTCCACCGCTGCTATCGCAGTCAATTCAGGACTAGAAGCAGTGACCGGGTGGTTTAGCCAAGTCGTTGTTGACCGTCCGCCTGCTTCGGTGTTGCGACGGATATCCCCGATCGGGCAGCCACCAGCGACGATCGAAGCCGAAATCGTCCGGCGTCTCTTGCCGGACACCGAGGAAACCATGACCAAACGCGCTCAAGAACGATCTAAGATCATCGCGGCGAATCCTGCGCCGCCAGTGCGGCCGCGGCGAGGCGGCTCCCCGGACGAACTGATGGACTTCGGCAAGCGCCTGCGCAGCACCGTGCCTCGCATGTCGCACGGGGTCTGGAAGAAACCCGCGGATCGCGCCGACCCGATCGCTCAGATCCAGGCTTCGGATCACGAGCGGCTGCCCGAGTTGTTGCCGGTGCGCTACGGGCGGATGCTGGTCTCGCCGTTCACCTTCTATCGGGGGGCTGCCGGGGTCATGGCCGCGGACCTCGCCACCACGCCGGCAACCGGGCTGCGCGTGCAGGCCTGCGGCGACTGCCACCTGCTCAACTTCGGCGGCTTCGCCACGCCCGAGCGGAACATCGTGTTCGACATCAACGATTTCGACGAGACGCTGCCGGCCCCATGGGAGTGGGACATCAAGCGGCTCGCCGCTTCGTTTGTCCTTGCCGCGCGCTCCGTCGGGTTGAGCGATAGCGTCGGGCGCGATGCCGCTGTCGGTGCCGCAGCCAGCTATCGGAATTGTCTCGCGGCCTATGCGCGGATGTCGCCGCTGGAAGTCTGGTATGCGAGCGTTAGCGCCGAGGACTTCGTCAGCCAGGTAACCGACCCAGACCGCAGGAAGTTCGCGCGCCGGCGGATTGCCAAGGCGGGGGAGACCTCCGGCTCGGAGCTCGACTATCCGCGCCTGGCTGGCATGACCGGCGGGCAGATTCATATCCGCGAAGCACCGCCGTTGATCTTCCATCCTGAAGTGGCGCGCGCCCCGGACTTCATGGCCAGGCTGGAAGCCGCGCTCGCAACCTACCGCGACACGCTGCCGGATGAACGGCGCGCGTTGCTCGACCACTACCGGCTGGTGGATGCCGCCATCAAGGTGGTGGGCATCGGCAGCGTCGGGCGCCGCTGCTGGATCGCGCTGATGATGTCGGCGGCCAACGACCCGCTGTTTCTACAGTTCAAGGAGGCGCGTGCCTCCGTGCTGGAGCCGTATGCCGGGGCCAGCCTCTATCCGCATCACGGTCAGCGCGTCGTCATCGGTCAGCGGCTGATGCAACCGGCCTCGGACGTGTTCCTCGGCTGGCTCAACGGCGAGGATGGGCGACACTTGTATGCCCGTCAGCTACGCGATGCGAAGATCAAGCCGTTGATTGAGACATTCGACGCCGAAATGCTGCAGGTTTATGCCGCGGGCTGCGGCTGGGCACTGGCGCGCAGCCACGCCAAGGCCGGGGACGCGTGGACCATCAGCGGCTACCTGGGCAGCAACGAGCATTTCGATGCTGCTATGGGAGAATTTGCTCTCGCCTACGCCGATCAGGCGGAAGCCGACCATGCGGAACTGAAGCGGGCGGTTCGGGCAGGGAAGGTGCAGGTGTTGCAGGAGGTTTGATGATGCGACATCGCCCCGGCCCGGGGCCGGTTTCCGCGCGCCAGGAAACATCGATTCGGTTTCCCGCCTTGGTTAGGAATTGCGTTGGCTCGATTTTCCTGGTGCTGCCGGTGATAGGATGCTCGTCGATCGGCCCGGCTATCATACCGCGAGACCGCACGGATTATCTCTCGTCCATTGCGGACTCGTGGAAGGAGCAAACCCTGCTCAACGTCGTGCGTCTTCGCTACGGCGACGCACCATCCTTTCTGGATGTCTCTTCCGTGGTCAGCGCCTACACAGTAGGCGGGCAATTCACGGCGGGAGGTGTGGTCAACTCCAACCTAACCAGTGTTGCTCCCTACAATTCCGTGTCGTTGGGTGCGGGCGTCGCCTATCAGGATCGCCCGACCATTTCGTATACGCCTTTGTCAGGCGATAAGTTCACCAAGAGCCTGCTGCGTCCGATCACCCCTATCGGCATCTTTCAGCTTATCCAGGCCGGCTACCCGGCCGACTTCGTGCTTCAGGTCACGGTTCGATCGCTGAATGGCATCAGGAACCAGGGCACCTCCGGCGGAAAGCTTCAGCCCGCCGATCCGGTGTTTTACACGCTGCTGGACGCGTTGCGGCGGCTTCAGCTATCCGGAACGGTCAGCTTGCGATTGGAAAAGCGAGACTCACAGGAGGTTGGAATTCTGGTTCTGTCCGGAAGCCGAACAGCGCAAGTGAATCAGGACCTGAAATTCGTAATGGACACGCTCAATCTGAGGCCCGGAAAAGATGGCGAACTGACGATCGCTTTTGGCGCCGTCCAACGCAACGACCATGAGTTGGCCGTGCTCTCCCGCTCCATGGTCGAGATTCTTATCGATCTTGCATTGGGCATCGAAGTGCCGGCCGAGCATATTGCTGAACAGCGCACGGTTCCGTCCACAAGGCTTGAAACCGCGGAGAATCAGCGCGATCGGCCATTGGTCCGCATTCTGTCCGGGGCGGCGGCGCCAGCGGACGCATTTTGCGCGGTCCATTATCGAAACACGTGGTATTGGATCAGCGATGGCGACTTCGCGTCGAAACGCATCTTTACCCTGCTGATGATTTTCTTCTCACTGGCCGAAACCGGCGTCACCCCGCAGGCGCCTGTTCTGACGATCCCTGTCGGATGAACGTCAATGCAGTTGCGCTGCATCCGCATTGTTCTGACCTGCCTTGCTGTGTTTGCCGCAGCCCCCGTGCTGGCTCAGCCCAACGGCGCTGCGCATTGTCACCGGGCGCATTCCACCTTTCGTGCTGCCCGAGGGCGACGTGCTGTCCGGGTTCAGCGTGGACCCGTGGACCGAACTGGCACGGCGTCCTCGCCTCCGAAGAAGACTGTCAGGATTCTTACCTCAGCCAGATGTTCATCAATCTCGAAGTAATAGACGAATTGTTGCGCGGTTACGTGGCGCACGCCGTATCCTAGCTCTGGATGCACGGTCCCGCGGTGAGGGCGGGTCGCGAATGTCGCCATATAGTCGAATGCCACCTGGATCCGGGAGTTCGCCCGTTCCGTCGCGATAGCCTTCGTATCGCCGAATTGCTTGTACGACCGAATGAGATGTTTTCTGATGCGCGAGAGGTCGCGGGCAACGTTCGCCCCGCGTAAGACAACATAAGGCCGCATGCCGCTTCAGCCATGGCCCGAAGGTCGACTCCCGCGAGCACTTCCACAACGAACCGCGCGGGGTGAAGATGCGGAAGCCACTCATCGACCGATGACGGCATCAGGAAATCCATGTCGCGGTTGATCGGGCGGAAGTTGCTCGTGCGGCTTGGGTCCGGGCGAGGGTGAAGCGTGTGTGCCGATTCTACCGCATGCTTCCGCATCGCGTTAAGTCCGACCGGCTGGTAGTAAAACCGCGCCGGAATTGGCGACTTGGTTGGGCCGTCGCATGACGGACCGAGTCGCATTTGCCACAGCCGACCCAAAAATGAGACTTCGCTACCGCAGACCATAGGCGGGCCTCCATCGGCGTTGCGAAGCGTCCTCTCGACCTGAGAGGAGAGACAGCTTGCCGGCTCACAAGGCTTTACCGATCCAACTGTCGTCTGAGCACGAGTGCGAGTTGAGATCGTTGGTGCGGGCGCATTCAACGCCACAAAGCTGGTCGAAAGGGCCCGCATCATCCTCCTGGCCGCAACCGGCCTCGGGGTCGACGAGACGGCGCGGCAAGTGGGGATTTGGCGCAAGACCGCCGGTCACTGGCGGCGCCGGTGGCGCGAAGCGGATGCTTCGTCCGGCGTGGCGGCGCGTTTGAGCGATGCGCCCCGATGCGGTGCGCCGGCGACGTTCACGCCGGAGGTGATCTGCAGGATCATGGCCATGGCCTGCCAAGACCCCGAGACGCTCGATGTTCCGATCAGAGACGCTGTTCGCCTTGGCATCGCTGTGGGATGTCATCTGCGACAACCTCAACACGCACATGTCGGAAGGCGTCACCCGTCTGGTCGCACAGCTCCGCGACACCAAAGACGACCTCGGGGAGAAGGGAAAATCCGGCATCCTCCAGTCGATGGCAACACGCGAGGCGTTTCCGCGCGACGCCGATCGTGCCCGGCCCACGCCCAAAGTGCTGCGGCTTTTGCTGTTTCCCAACCATGAGGTTGATGCACGCACACGATCCCCGAGCGGCCGCCGCTGACATTATTCAACACCGCTACCATCAGACGCCAAGAAGCTACGAACTCCTGGCCGCGGAGCTGCGCAGATCGTGCGTCGTCAGGCCGGGGATAGGCCCGCCGACCTTGGCTATTTCGTCGTCAGGGTCGCGGTCAGTTTCCCGAAGCTCGAAGAGGTGGTCTTGGGCATGCCTTCAAGCAACAGGTCGGACCCTTTGCGGCGCCTGACCGTCCGCAGAAATGGCACCGCCGCGGCCGAGTGCGGGTGCCCCTCGCGGGATGGCTTCGAGTTGGCCCCACGACGGGCGCCTAACCAGACGCTACCGCGCCCCGCCAAGACGTGAAGTCGCCGGTCCCAGGGTCCGCAGCGGGTCCGCAAGCGGGAGGGGCGATATTTTCGAGTCCACAGTTTCAGTGATGCGTCCGACAATTTCCGCTTTTTTTCAATGCTATGCCCACCGCCGGACTTGAACCGGCACGTCCTTTCGAACTGCGGATTTTAA